>NZ_VIWP01000001.1 GCF_007829835.1 Neorhizobium alkalisoli
GGCGGCATCATCTCGGAACGAGGGGGCGACTATTTCTCGGAATCAGGGGGCGACATCATTTCGGAATCAGGGGGCGGATTGCCTCGGAATTTGCACGTAGGTGAAGGCCACGCCCGGTGGAGAGCCGCCGCCTCACGGTCCATCATCCCGCGCCAGCGCCCAGAAGTATCCTGTCTTCGTTTTGCGCGAGCCGGGGTCCAGAACTGGTGCACGGGTCTCGTCCATGAACAGCTTGGTCGAGCGCTTCAGGTCGGCAATCAGTGCATCGAAGACGGGACGTAATTCGAACGCTGCCCGGCCGACCCAATCGGCGAGCGTGGAGCGGTCGAGATCGACGCCTTGGCGGTTCATGATCTGGGCCTGACGGTAAAGCGGAAGACGATCGGCATATTTGGAGACAAGGACATGGGCCACCGTGGCCTCCGTCGGCAGTCCTGCCGAGATCAGCCGTGCTGGAGCCGGGGCTTGAACGACGCCGTCGGTGCAGGCACGGCACGCATATTTGGGACGACAGGTGACGATGACGCGGAACTGCGCCGGGACGACGTACAACCGCTCGGAGACATCTTCGCCAATGCAATGCAGGCAACCGCCGCAGGCACAGATCAGGCTTTCTGGCTCGATTACCTCTTCAAAACGAGGAAGATGCTTTGGAAGGGAGCCGCGATTGATCGCACGTGGCTTGGCAATCCTATTTGCCGCAGGAGCGTCCGCCTCATCCTCGGCATGGATCACGGCCATCGCCGTCTCCAGGTCTTCCAGCGCCAGGTCGAATTGATCAGGATCGGTCTTCTCGGATTTGCGCCCGAAGGCTGCCTGCTTGAATGCTGCGACCAGCTTCTCAAGCCGCTCGATCCGCTCATCCTTGCGGGCGATGTGCTCATCTTTGCTGGCTATAGCAACATCCTTGGCCGCCTCGCGTGCCTGCGCCGCAATCAGCATCGCCTTCAGGGCGGCAACGTCATCGGGAAGGTCGGAGGCATCAAGCATGGCCGGAAACTACCAAATCCCGAGCCGATTTGCCTTTGGAATTTGTCGTACTGAGTCATCGTGCCGCAGCTATTCGATGGCCTCCGGCGTTCTCGTCTGGATGGCATGAACCCGCCGCCAATCGAGGCCCGCGAACAGCGCCTCGAACTGGGCATGGGTGAGCGTCATCAATCCGTCCTTGATGCCTGGCCAGGTGAACGTGTGCTCTTCCAGCCTTTTGTAGGCCATGACGATCCCGGAGCCATCCCAGTAGATCAGCTTCAACCGGTCCGCCTTGCGTGATCGGAACACGAAGACCGTTCCGGTAAACGGGTCTTTGTGCAGCTCGTTCTTCACCAGCGCCGCCAAGCCGTCATGACCCTTGCGGAAGTCTACGGGTTTGGTGGCCACCATGATCCTGACGCGGTTCGACGGAAAGATCATGTCGCCGCCGCCA
Organism: Neorhizobium alkalisoli; assembly: GCF_007829835.1. GTDB lineage: Bacteria > Pseudomonadota > Alphaproteobacteria > Rhizobiales > Rhizobiaceae > Neorhizobium. The sequence continues at coordinate 1,427 of NZ_VIWP01000001.1, forward strand.
AGGCACGCGCGATAGCGGCGATCCGGGCCGTAGACGCCCCTTCCTCAAGACGGATGGTGACTGGACCGATGATAATCTCGGGGCGACCAACTGTTTTAGGCGGCGGTTCCGAAACAGGTGAATCGACGATCACCGCCGCGAACTCTACAGCATCCTCCGGTGCGGGCAGGATTAGCTTGCCCTGCCGCGCCATCGTCCGCCAGGTGGAAAGGCTGTTCGCTCGCAATCCATAGCGCTGAGCAACTTCATTGACCGTCGTACCAGGCCGCAAGCTTTCCGAAACGATCTTCGCTTTGACCTCGTCCGGCCATTGACGGTGAACATCACGTACAGGCTTCCTAGTTGTGAGAAACTCCAATGTAGTCTCCATGGAGAAACTCCCGTCTTCATCCATGGTAAGCCGATCACAGATCAGGCGACGGCGGGAAAGGTGGGGGTAGAACACCGGTTACGGTACAAAGCGACTTTGTGCTCGGTAAAGCTGCTTTTTTTCACCAGCCTCAGAATCACCGTTGACTTCGGAAATTTTGTTCATATTTTGTTCACCATGATCAAGCTCCTGAGGACATCCCGAATAGGTTGAACGGCGCGCCGCCCGCGCGGCAGAAAATCCGTTTACATATTTCAGGATGTTCATGATGAGCCATTCGCACATCGAAGAGCCTGCGGCGCTCTACGCCGCTTATGCAGAAGCCTCCAGTCAGCTTTTTTACCCTAGGGGGACCGTCCGTTGTTCCGCGGATGCAATGTTCAGATCGCGGTCCGCACGTGATCTCGGCTGCCTCTTGGACGTCGACCCGAACGTCGTCGCGTGGCTGTGCCTGCCTCTGGAATTCCAGTGCGAAACAGGAAGCCATGTGCCCGACTTCCTAGTTGACTACGAAGACGGCGAACGAACGCTGCTCGATGCGGTAGAGGATCGAGAACTTCCGTCGATCGCGGAAGGCGCCGCGCTCTCTGGGTTCCGGTATCGCGGCATTCCGCGACGCGAAGTCACTGATGGCTGTCGTCTTCTCAATGCGCGCGATCTGCTTCGTTACGCCAACTGCAGGACGCCCCTTAACGACCGTATTCGGATGCTGTCCGCCATCGAGGAGGCGGGAGCGCTGACGGTCGCCGAGTGCCTAGGCATCTTCAGGGAGGTTCAGCCGATGACCGGGATTTCCTGGATGGTGCTGCACCGACTGATTGCTGTGGAACTCGACGAAGCAATGATCGGTCCGGAGACCGTCATTCGCCGTTTTCAGCGCTGAGGGGGGCAAAAATGACCCATCCTTCTAAAAGTCGCCGCACGGTGACTATGGAACGCGTTGCCTACGGCCTCGCCCTAAAAGTCGCCGCCAGAGTGGGTGGCGGCTTCAAGAAGGTAGAGAACGGCCGTCAGGTCGTGATCGCTCTCCGGCTTCCTGCCGGTTCCGACTTCCAGGAATATGTTGCCGCCGCAAACATCCTCGTTTCTTCGGTTGAAGCCCTGAGCAGGTTCGATGTTGCTGCTCCAAAGGTCGGATATAAGGGAGCTCTCGAGGCGCAGAGCGTTCGAGATGACCTCAAAAGAAAACACTTCCTTCTCGTCATCTGGCCGCACGAATACACGATGCCCCGCGACGTCGCGCTGGCTGCCGATCGTGTCGTGGACGTCGAACCTGTCCGGCCGTTTCACCTCGTCTCAGCGGCCAAGAGCGTTGCAGATCAAAAGGTAGAACTGGCCGACGCAAGGAAGATGCTCGATCATCCAGTGACGGACGTCTTTGCGGCCTTCCGCAACCGGCGTCCGCCCGCGGAGGTCCTCGATCGATTGGAGCAGCCACGGATTGTCGCCGAGCCCGTGCCGCAGGGACCCTATCTTGAAGAACTTGTCGGGTACGGGGAGGCTAAGGTCTGGGGGCTTTCGCTCGCCACAGACATTGATGCATGGAGGGCCGCTAACCTCGAATGGTCAGACGTCGATCGCGGCCTTCTCCTGAGCGGTCCGCCCGGAACCGGCAAGACGATGTTTGCTGGAGCGGTTGCTCGATCCTGCGGCGCGCATCTCGTGGCGACATCGGTTGCGCAATGGCAGGCGGCGGGACATCTCGACGACACCTTGAAAGCAATGCGTCGAACTTTCGAAGAAGCGATCGCAAACAAACCCGCCATCGTCTTCATCGACGAGTTCGACGGAATCGGCGACCGGACGCGGCTTGTGGGCAACGAGTACGAAACATATTGGCGTCAGGTGATCAATCTGCTGCTCGAACTGATTGATGGCCACGAACGGCTTGAAGGCGTCGTAGTCATCGGCGCAACGAATTATCCCACTATGATCGATGCCGCCCTCCGGCGTCCTGGTCGTCTTGATCGGCATATCCAGATCTCCCTTCCAGATCACGGCGAGCGCAAGCATCTATCCCGCAGGTATTTCGGTGACCAATTTTCCGACACCGAGGTCGAAATGCTGGCGGCGGCGACCGCCGGGTTCTCTGGAGCACATTTCGAGCAAGCTGGCCGCGAAGCGAGGCGGACGGCTCGACGAAAGGATAGGGCTGTTTCCATTGTCGATGTACTGGCCGTCCTTCCTGAGCCGAAACGGATCGCCGGCCATGAACGCCGCATGGTGGCCCTTCATGAAGCTGGGCACGCTGTCGTCGGAGTTCGACTGGGCGTCGGTGTTCTCAGAACGGTAGCCGTCCCTTGGGAGGCGCACGCCATGCAGCCCCTGGGATTTGCACACTTTGAGTTCGACAACGACCTGCTGATGAGCAGGCAGGGATATCTCGATCAGATCGCAATGACTCTCGGGGGCAGGGCGGCGGAGGAGGTCATCCTCGGGACCGCCTTCGAAGGCGCAGGGGCGGGTGAAGGCGCGGATCTCCACAAGGCGAGCGACCTCGCCACCAGATTAGAAGTCCAGCTCGGCATGGGAGAGAGCCTTGCTTACTTCAATCTCAAGTCCCCCGAGCAGCGGGACGGCCTTCGTCAAGCCAATCATGTCGTCGCGGCACGCGTGGAGCGTCTCCTTGCTCAGGAGATGGAGCGAAGCCGGGAAATCGTTGGGAAGTTCCGCGCGGCAGTCGAACAGATTGCCGACATCCTTGTTGAAAAGGCGCTCATCGACGGTGACGAAGTCAGGCGCATTGTATGGGAGGCTTCGCAATGACCAAAGGAAACCCGGCGTCGGAAATCGACTGGAAACTCGTCGTGCGGAGCTTGAAGTCAAGTGGCACGGACGGCGCGCTCGTGCTCGCGGAGAAGGCAATCCTTGAAGCGGCAGGAATTCCGCTTAGGCTTCGCGAAGCGCGACGTCGGCTCTTCATGCTGACGACGTCCGCGTCCGAAGGAAGGCCGGCGGTAATCGGGACGGACACCGGGCTGGTCTGCCTCATCGCGTTGGATGATCTGCTGGACGTTGTGATAGAGGACGGGCCAACGTTGGCGGAGGTATTAAGAGATCGCCGTTGATCCATACCTGAGCGCCACGCTGACCGCGATCGTCAATGGCGATAGGCAGAGCCGTATCGAAGAGCTGATACCGTGGAATAATTCGCGGCGGTCAAACGGCTAAAGTCTGCTGTCGGCCCAAACCGGTCACTGCCAGCAGGGTGGCGGGAGGGCAGCTTCGCGCCCCCAGGTCAGACGTAGAAACCATCTGTCGCGTTCCTGAAAGTGGACATACTCACTACCCGGCAATCCTCACTGTGCGCGCAAGTTGCGAGGGTTCACGGAAGCTACTCCATCTACGGCTGGGCACCCTCGTGTTGTGGTGCCGCTCAGGAGAAAGGATCGTAGGCGGGGTGGCGAAGTCTCACCAGCTAGTCCGTCGGCAATCGAAAAGGTCTATCCTTGATCACCTGCTTCGTGGAGGGCTCTGCCTCGACGCCCCAGCAGATCATCGCGAAGTGTGTGATGTTTACTTGTAGCGTCGCATTTGGGTCTGTTCCGATCAGGATACAGGCTCAAGAGCCGAGGGGCCACCCTGCATCGAAGTCAGAAGATCGGGTCGCCAACGAAAAACTCGTCCCACGTTTCTATAGTCCCTATTAGATTGGCACCTGAGCGATTGACGTTCCTCTCTAGTAACCAAGCGATTGGTCCAAATAGTGCATAACCGTATGCGGTCTGGGTGACCTAATCCTTTTGGCGGATACGGTGTAAAACGGCTTATTCGTTGTAACGGAGACCACCATGAAATTCTCGGGCTTCCAATCGTGTGTATTCTCCCTGCTTGCCCTTGTTTGTGGCATAGGGTGGATTGCGCACATCCAAAATTGCACTGCCTAAACGTCCTCGGCTCAATGTGCCGCATCCATGCTGCCCAGCAGCTTAAGCAAAATTGCCCAAACTCCGGTAGCCCTGTCGCTCAATGGCTTGCGAGCTATCCTCCGCTGCTGAAGAACCGTGAATGCCACCTAATCATTTTGTATCCCCGCCAATCGCTTGGACATATCGATCCTGAACATCAATCAATTGGATCATGCGACGCGAGATCGGTGTTGCGCACCATGGCGCCGATCCGCAGCCCGCCGTCTGCGGTGGCCTCGATCGTGTCCAGCCCGAGGCCGTTCACGTCGATCAGGTGGGTGGGCGTCTCGATCTCCAGCTTCATCAGGTCGAGGAGATTGGTGCCGCCGGCGATGAACTTGGCTTCCCGGTTGCCGGCAGCCGTCTGCGCCGCGGCCTCGATGGAGGAAGCACGTTCGTAGGTAAAGGCTCTCATGCTTCGATCCCCGCAACTTCGGATATGGCGTCGAGAATGTTGGAATAAGCACCGCAGCGACTGTCCTGCACGGTAACGGGAGGATTGGAGAGCGGGTATTTTTTGTCTTCGGCAAGGGCTGGCGCCGTGGCAATCGAGACAGAGAGCGCCGTTGCGGCGAGGTGCTGCTTCATGGGTCAAGTCCTTCGGTTGAGTAACACTCACGAACGCAACAGCGGCCGCCTAAGCGATATGGCGATGCAGTTCAGCGGGATTAGAGGTCCGTTTTTGATAAGGCTTATGCGTCTACCCCATCACTGCCGAGGCCGGGCAGGCCCACCATAGTCTTTAAAGGGGTTCACCCTGCACGCCACCGACGAGTTAAGCATGGGCGCGGCAAAACACTAGCGACCTTGTCAGCGCGTGGATTCAATGGGCCTTATCGACTGTGACGGTGACTTTACCGGGACGATCAAAGACCGAAACGTCGCCTTGCACCCGACCCAGAATAACGATGCCTGGCGCCGGCACGCGTCCATCACGGTAGTAGATGACGAAATCGCTCGAACTCCATAGGCCAAGCGTTCCCGTGGAAAATTCGCGCTGGCGTGAAGCCGTTGGCAAGGCAGAAGGCAGGTCGCCCGTCTTTTCCTGGCGCAGATGATCGTCCATCTCGATCGTTAAAGGCAGCATTTCGGCAAAGGCGCGAGCAGCAGCGTTGTCCGCGAGCTCGGCCGTGACATTGCCCCAGTTCGACGAAATCGAGATACGATCCTGGGCCATTGCGGTCCCTCCCATTGGCATTGTCAGCGAGGCAATGATGAATGCGCTTCCTGCGAGATACTTCATGTTCCACCATTATTTGAGCGAGAACGGGGCTTTCCGGCCGACCTTAGAGCAGCCATCGAATAATATGAAAGCACGGCGACACCAGCAATGACCGCTGTCCAATGGGCAAAAAACGGCGTCACCGACGCGGTGAAATCCCAGAAGTACAGGCTGTAGCCAAACGTCAGCTTCGTCGAGACGCCGAGGACAGCGAAACTCCATGCTCCATACGCCAGCAAGAGCGCGGAAAAGAGCCTGAGCCAGTTGGTCCTGACCCGCGAGGGAGAGAGCCTGAGTACAGTAGCGAAAGTCACCATCACACGCGGCCAATGGCTTCCGAGATGCACGGCGATGATCAACACCACCCAGTAAGCCGAGAACCAGTGGACTTCGATGACGCTGACGTGATCCGTGAACTGGATGAAGCTCACCGACCGGGAGATCAGCACGCTGGTCACGAACAGCACCGTGATGTTGATCGCCAACCAAGTATGGATGATCACGACCGCCCAGCGGCGGGCGTCGTATTGGCCGATACGAAGCGTTAGGAACCACCGCCTGTTGGTGTAAATGTGCCAGGTCAAAAGTCCTAACATTGCCGTCCCAAAGGCCTCGTGTGGGCCGTTGTCGAGCCACCAGTAGGCAAGGGATAGCATCAAGAGCGCGGCCATAGCTGCGGGCAGAAGAAGGCGATTGATTGCTAGTCGGAGCATCGCGATACCCCGCTAACATCAGAGGAGATCATCATCTGAGATAGCTCCATCGAACGTGAACATGAACTGTTCGGACTGACGTGAGCGATGGCAGGAATAGCAACGAGCGACATTTTCGTCTGCTTTGGCTGTCCCATCCGGCCAGAACCACTGATATTCCCACTCGTTCTCCCCGTCGCCGATCTTTTGGCCGACGAGATAGCGCGTCAGGACATCGCGCTGATAATCGACAAGAACCATGTGCGTGCCTGTGGGAACAGGCTGGCCGGCTTTGAGAGCTGTGAGGGCCTGAGGGCTTGTCAGCATGTGTTCCCGCGTGATGCCCCGTCGAACCGTCGTGTAGTGCATAAGCTGATCGAGAGGCGGGAATGTCACCGAGTTGGCAGCCGCAAGTGCTGGTGTCGGCGAAAACTCGGTCTCGACCAGGAAATAGCCTGTCAGAACGACCACGAAGGGTAGGGCCATCAAGCCGGACAAGCGATAGACTTTCATAGTATTCACCCTTGTAACGATCGATTGACGCTGTCGCACTCTTCGCCTCCGCATTGGGCAGGCATATTCTTGAGCTTGCCCATCTGTCTCGGTCGCCTCACGACGGCCGAGACAGATGGAGGGACCAAGGCCACAAGCAACGCCTGCGGCTGGTTCCGCTTCAGTTTAGGCGAGATGCTGATCGAAAAAGTTCTTCAGCCGGTCGAACGGAATGAGATCAACGCGGTCGTAGAGATCGACATGACCCGCTCCCTTGACCCAGACCAGTTCCTTGGGCTCCGACGCCCGGTTGTAGGCATCTTGGCTGAATTCCTTCGAATGCGCCTGGTCGCCGGAGATGAACAGCATCGGGCGCGGCGAGATCGTCTCGATGTCGTTGAAGGGATAGAAGTTCATGAACTTGACGCTGCTGCTAAGGGTCGGCTTCGTCGTCGTCTCCCTCATGACGCCGACAGGCGTGAACTCACCGCGGGGCGTGCGATAGAAGTCATAGAACTCGCGCTGAATCGGATCCGTATCGGCCGTCAGTTCCAGTGTGGTGCCACCAATGTACTGGGTCTTTGCACCGTCGGCCTCCGCCCAGCGCTGTTCTGCGGCGGTTGCGATGAACTCCTTGCGCTGCTCGACTGTCTGCGACTTGTTCAGTGCGTCGCGAAAGGCAGCGCCCATGTCGTACATGCTGACCGTTGCGACCGCCTTGATACGCGGGTCGATCTTGGCGGCGCTGATGACGAAGCTTCCGCTACCGCAGACTCCGATTGCGCCGATATTCTTTCGGTCCACGAAGTCGCTTGACCCGAGGAAGTCGACGCCCGCGCTGAATGCTTCGGCGTAGATTTCCGGCGAAACGAGATTGCGCAACTGTCCCTCGCTGTCCCCCCAGAAAGGAAGATCGATGGACATGGCTACAAAACCCTGCTCGGCCATTTTCGTGGCGTAGAGATTTGCGCTCTGCTCTTTGACTGCTCCCATTGGGTGACCCACGATGATGGCAGGGCTCTTGACCGTCCGGTCGAGGTCCTTGGGAAGGTACAGGTTGCCGGCGACATTTGTCTGATACTGCGTTTTGAACGTGACCTTGTGGAAGGTTACCTTATCGCTGGTGTAGAAATTTGCCGCCCCGTTGGACATGTCTTGAGCCTTTGCAACTGTTATGTCGAAAGTGGACATCGCCGCGATGGTTGCTACGCCGGCTCCTGTCATCTTGAGCAGGTGGCGGCGATCGATGCCGGTTTTCGAGGTCTCTGCGTTCTCGTGAATATCTTGGGTCATCTGCGCGTCTCCTTTAGAAATCATAGGTTGCGAATTGTGCCGGACGGCAGACCAGCTTCACCGACCCGCTGAATGCCGCGCCGCGATGGCTAAAACGAAAGATCCGCCCAGCAGCGCCGCAGCGAACAGGAAGGTGGTCCACCAACCTGCGCTGTCGAACAGCACGCCTCCGATAGAGGCGCCAAGCGTGATCGCGAGCTGAATGGTCGCCACCTGCAGTCCTCCACCTGCCTCTGCGTCGTCAGGCATGGTTCGGCTAAGCCAGGTCCCCCAACCGACAGGAGCGGCAGTGCTGAACAGACCCCAGCCTATGAGCAGAGCTGCTGTGATCGTTGGGGATGTACCGAATGCGATCAGCGCCAATGCAATGACGGCCATGATCAGCGGTATCGCAGCGAGAACGACGAACAACCACTTTTGCAGCAGGTGACTGACGATCGTGGTCCCTGCCACTCCCGCCAGACCCATCAACAGAAGCAGGAGCGACAGGGTCGATATTGAAACCGACGTCACGGTTTCCAGGAAAGGACGGAGATATGTGAACAGGGCAAACTGACCCATAAAGACGAGCATGATTGATGCCATGCCGATGGCTACCGGTGGGCGGAGCAGCAACCTGAACACGTTTGATGAGCCCTCACTGCGACGCGGAGGCAGGGGCGGAATGCTGATCCACTGCCAGACGAGCGCCAGAAGTGCCAGCGGAACGACGGCAAAGAAGGCGCCGCGCCAGCCTATGTAGCTTCCAAGCAGGCTTCCGAGTGGCGCAGCAATCGTTGCCGAAATGGCATTGCCTGCATTCAGCATCGCAAGGCCCTTGGGCACGGAGTTTTCTGGAACCAGACGCATGACGACCGACGTCGACATCGACCAGAAGCCACCAATGGCGACGCCTAGCAAGGCACGCCCGACCATCAGCACGATGTAGTTTGGCGCAAAGGTCACAATCGCTCCCGAGATCACCAGGATCAGCGAGAACGATCCCAGCACCAATCGCTTGTCCAATCGACGCGTGAACCCCGCCACGCAAATGCTGGTGACGACGGCAAAAATGCCTGAGATGGAGATCGCCTGGCCGGCTCGGCCCTCCGTTACACCCAGGTCCGTGGCGATGGGGGAGAGAAGGCTGACCGGCATAAATTCCGACGCGATCAGGACGGCAACGCACAAGGCCATGGAGATGACTGCGCCCCAGGCCGCAACCGGTACAGCCGAAGTGGCAGGAGACGTGACCGAGGCTACTTCGTCGTTCTTAAAGTCGGATTGTATGAGAGCTTTTTGTGCCATGGCCGCAATATACGCAACGGTCAGTTCCAAGATTAGTCATTGCAATTCGCTTGGACCTATCGCCCTATGACATCAATCACCGATGCTTTGGAGACGGACCATGAAGCGGGAAGATCTCAATGACATGCTTTGGTTTCTGGCAGTGGCAGAGGAGCGGAGCTTCACAAAAGCGGCCGCGAGACTCGGTACGTCGCAATCGACCATCAGCCATACCATCAAGAAGCTCGAAGCTCGGATGGGGCTACGCCTTCTGACCCGCACGACCCGCAGCGTTTCTCCCACGGAAGCGGGAGAGAGATTGATCCGCTCCCTGGCGCCGCGCATCGAGGAGCTCGAGACCGAGATCGACGCGCTGATGGAGTTCAGGGACAAACCGTCGGGCTCTGTTCGCATAACGCTTTCCGATCACGCGTTGGAAAGCGTTGTCTGGCCGAAGCTGCGCTCAGTTCTACGAGACTACCCCGACATCAAGGTCGAGCTTAACAGCGACAACGGCTTCCGGAATATTGTGGAAGAGAAATTTGACGCCGGGGTGCGGCTCGGTGAAAGTGTTGATAAGGACATGATCGCCGTCCGCATCGGGCCAGACTGGCGACTGATCGTCGTGGCCTCTCCGGAATATTTCGCAGGGAGGCCGGCTCCTGAAATGCCACAGCAGCTCGTCGCTCATGACTGTATCAACCATAGGCAGTCGCGCCTCGGAGGGCTGTACAGTTGGGAATTCGAGAAGGGTGGCAGGGAGCTTCGGGTCCGTGTAGAGGGCCAACTGACCTTCAACACGTCCTACGCGATGATCGATGCCGCCGTGAAAGGGTACGGAATTGCTTACGTACCCGAAAATCTGGTTCAACGGCAGCTTGCGTCCGGTGAGTTAGTGCAGGTTCTCGATGACTGGACCCCGCTGTTTCCAGGCTACTACCTCTATTACCCAAGCAGACGACAGAACTCTCCAGCGTTCAAGGTCGTTGTAGAGGCGCTGCGCGTTTAAATGTGAAAGGGGCGAACGCAGCCGATGTAGCGTTAAGGGCCGTTGCGGGGCTGCGGAGTAATGCAGCTTCGATGCTTAAAACATGTTCTCCTCGCCCGCATTCGTCCGCTGCCCGGCTCCATCACCTGAAAGCCGCCCGTCCGCTTGCGGCCCCAGTACAGCCGTCAACTTCGAAGCAGCTCATGTCTCCTTTTGGCGCAAAGCGGAAGACGGCTATCGGCCCAAAGCGGCCGACAACGGAATCCCTACGTATTGGGTGCCGGGTTGACACCGGCCGCACATCGACAAATATTTCGCTTGGCGCGGGAGTGGGGCAGACCCCTAACTTTTCGCCCGCTGGGACTTCAACTCCGCGCCACCATTATTTTGGAGTCGCCGTCTCATGCTGCAAGAGCACCTTCATCACCTGCCACCCTTAACATCCGACGATCTGGCTACGCTTCAGGAAGTATTCGACCAAGTGTGCAAGAAGAAGTCGCTCAAAAAGATGTCACAGGAAGCCGAAGATATGGCGGCTACAATCGTTCAGCATTACCAGCACGGCGTGCGAGACCCGAGGCAGCTCCTGCGGCTTCTCGTTTGACGATGGGGCAAACTCCTACACAGGTATGGAGCCGATTATCGATCCTCAAATCTATGGAACCATATCAGCTTTGGCCTGTTGGCGTCAGGCAAATAGGAGAAACTATCATGACCGACAAAAAGCCAGACGCTGAGAGCGATGCTGCAAGAAGCGGGGCCGATGCAGACAAGAATCGCGAGGAACTTGTGAAGAGGGCGGAAAAGGGTATCGAAGATGCCAAGGGAAAGAAGCCAAAAGATCAGATCTGACTAAGGCCGATTAGTGGGTCATGATGACGGCATCTACCCGCGTGGGATTATCCCTAAGGCTCACGGCTCATCTATGCGGCGAAATAAGCCGCGTTTCATTTCTCAGAACGTGAAATTATCTTGCGATGCGGGAGCATGCACTTGCACCCTTTGAAGGGATACAGCTTGAACTCCGTAATACCCGTAGGCTTCAGCCTCCAATGGGAATTCGTCGTCTTCGTGAAAGAAGGGCTCCGAGATAAGGCTATTACAGGCCCGCGGCAGGCCCTTAACTTCCTGCTGGAGGATTTTGATATTCAAGCGGGTGCGCATTATCGGGCCGCCGTCTCCGACTGCAGACAAGCTCTTTGTTACCGCTGCGATATAGAAGTTGCCCGCACTTCGTTTATCATTGCTTATGCCGAGTACATGGTGAAGACGGAGCATTAGCGATCCACATATTCGCGCTGGCTTGAAGTCGGATCGAGGGAACCTATCTGAGGCTCGCCTTGGACATTGTCCGGCACGAGGCTCGCGCTCTGGCGGACCAGCGCGGGCCTCTTTTGATGATGGGCGGTGGATGTCAGCTTTCGGCCCCAAACCGGTCATTCCATACCTCGCTGTGCAACGTAGACGACTTCGGAAATGAAAGCACTTTTTTCCGAGGTATAGCTATCACCATCATACGGGAAATGGTCCGCAAGGCGGCGTTTCAGATTCGAGTATTTCAAGGCTGTATCGTTGTGCTGACGGAGGTAATTTCGGAAAAGTATCCGCCGCTCATGCGTCCGGTTAAAAGGTGAGCAGAGATAGGCCCTTATCTGGGGTAGAGAGCATTTCAAAAGGAAGGCCCAAACATCATCGTCATACCGATTGCCGCGAGCCTCAAAGCCAGCGCCGATGAGAGCCGCGCTCGCCTCAGCAATGTCTCCGAGGCTCGACAATACGACGTCCACGTCAAGTACCGGCTTTGCGGCCAATCCCGGCACTGCGGTGCTGCCGACGTGCTCGACCGCTACGACATATCCCCCGAGTATATTCCGCAAGAGGATTTCAGCCGTCGAAAAGTCATCTACCCACTTCGGGTCGTAGGGAACAATTTCAACCAAAGTCGGCATGTGAGCGAATCCGTGATCGTGGAGGACGGACCAAAGTTAGCCTATCCAGTCCGCGTATGTCTCCTCGTGGCGCTTTGTTGCCGTCAATGCTGCAGCGGTAGCCTCGGAACCGCCCACCCCGTTTGGTCAACGTGCGAGGGAAACACCGCTTACGTTGATCCGATCGGAGCGACAGAACGACTTGTCGGACTGCCGCCGCCGCTATTATTGGAATTGGCTCAGATGATGCTGCTTGAGTTTTCCACCGGCAGCGCCGGAAAGACGGGAGAAACAGTTGACCGAGAAATCACGTGACGAAGCGAGCGCTCTGGATGCCAAATTCGAAGCGGAGCTTTCGTTAAGCCCCTTACTCGAAGGGTGGGCGTTAGCTCAGGACGGTGGATGGATCCATGCCTGGTTTTTCGGACATCCCGAGATCGAGGACGGCACCCACGGCCATACTTCCCGGATGGTCGAAATCGATGCCGGCCCAAATCCTCGATGGGCCCGCTCGGAAAATCGACTGTATCGCCTCGGAACCTTCTATCCCCCAGCCGAGCGCGAGATCCGCTATTGGACGCAGAAGCACTCCGGAAAGCCTGTTGCTGTTGGCGAAGCCCCAGGCGGCACCGATGTCGAGATGATGATTACGTTTCTTCGATCTAGCGGGCGTATTCGTAGTTCTAAGATCGATCGTCTGGAGAATGCCTACTTTAACGAGGGAAAACAAATATCTTCCAGGCCGTGAACTCATAAGTTCCAAGAGTGGTAGCGGCTACTTTTCTTGCTCCGTACGTTTCTAGGTCGACGCTCGAAATCACATGCATGAACATGCGAAAAGGCCCGCCGAAACGACGGGCCTTTTCCAAGATCGTGAAGGCAATCACGCGCGGTCGACGATGTCCTTAGCCGAGTCCTTGGCTTTACCCTTGAACTGCTGCGCGTCGCCCTTAGCTTCCTGCGCTGCGCCCTTGGCCTGCATCTCGCGGTCATTCATTGCTCACCGGCAGCCTGACGTGCCTTACCAGCCATTTCGTTGGTCTTACCTGCGACCTTGTCGGACATGCTTCCCATGTCAATTCTCCCTATAAATCGTTTGTGATATCAACCTAACCTGAATGCGGCGGCGTTCGTTCCATCGAAATGATCACACGGACGGCATGGGGGCGATTACTCTGCCGGGACCATCTCTTCTCGACGCCCATCGCGGACATTGGCGGCCGCCATAAGCGTCCCGACGCCAGCAACGCTGAGCATGATACAAACCCCGCTCGATCCGAAGGTGTCGATCAGCCAGGCTGCGACGACCGGCGTAAGGGCGGCGCCGACGATCCAGCTCAGATCGGCCGCAATGGCCGAGCCCGTGTAACGATCCCGGCGAGAGAACTGGCGGGCGACAAGACGTGGGTTCTGGCCGTAGGTGAGGCCCAGCAGGGCAAAGCCGACGATGATGAAGGCTCCTGTGCCGATCCCATCGCTCTGAAGTAAAATCAGGCTTAGCAATGCGAAGACGACGGTTGCCGCACCACCTGTTCGGACGACGCGCAATGCCCCAGTCCGCTTGCTTAGAAACGCGCCGGCGAAGATGGACGCGATGCCCACGATGACGCCGATGATCTCGTAGATGAACAGCGACCCGATCGATGCAGAATCGCGGGCAACCGCACGGCCGAGCGGGTACAGCGTGATCAGAACAAGCGTGGCAATCCCTGCAAAGGGAACGATGGCTCCTGTCCATACGGCGCGCCAGTTCTCAATTCTCGATATCGGCTTGGGGTCAAGCTGGAAGTCCTTGGTCGCCTCAACGAATTCGGAACTGGCGACGATGCGGAGCCTTGCGAAGAGGGCGACGACATTGATGGCGAATGCCACATACATCGGGTAGCGCCAGCCGAATGCCAGGAAGTCTTCCGGCGACAGCGAGCTGTGGATGTATGTGAAAATCAGAAGCGCAAGGCCGAACCCGATCGGCGCGCCAAGTTGCGGCATTGTTGTGTACCAGGTCCGCTCGGACGGCTGAGCGTTAGCCGCAGCTACAGAGGTCAGGCCGTCGAAGGCGCCGCCCAGCGCAAGTCCTTGTAGTGCACGAAAGACGATTAGCAGGATGACGGCGGTCGATCCGATCGAATCGTAAGACGGAATAAACGCCGTGCCGGCTGTAGAAGCGCCGAGCAGAAGCAATGCCGCAGTCAGTTTTGATCCACGCCCATACCGCCGCTGGATGGCGAGGAATAGCGCAGACCCGAAAGGCCGCGTCAAATAACCGATGGCGAACACGAGAAGCGAATAGGTCAGCCCTATCGTGGGATCGCCTGCGAAAGAAAAGATCAGCGCAGGGAAAACCAGGATTGATGCTATCCCGTAGGTGAAGAAGTCGAAGAATTCAGACGCCTTGCCGATAACCATACCTAGTGCGACGCTTTCGGCCTTCGGTTCACGATCGTCGTACATGGCCTGCACTGACTGCTCTTGGGGTGTTGAAGACGGTTCTGATCCGGCTGACATGGCGGCCTCATTGTTGTGCTGCGGGGATATGGCCAAAACTCGTGACCCGCCGAACCGTTCCGCACCGCAGCATTTTGGGGTAATAGATGCGCCGAATGCTGCGCTGCAATAAATTCTCTCGTCATGGCGGGGAAGTGATGGCCACCGGCACTCATTTGGGTCGTTGTCGCTGCGGCAGTCAGGAAGCGTTCATCTCGATAACCCGAATGGAACTGCCATCCTTATAACAGATGAAAAGAAAGTTCGTTATGCCGTCGTCGGCGGCGGACAGATCACTCAGAAGGCATTCATGCCCGGCATAGGCCAAACGGACAACTTAATGCGCTGGTCTTGCTACCCGATCTTCGGCGGCGATCCGTGTCAATAGATCTCTTCACTAAATGCCGGCGGGACCGTTCAAGGGTAACTGTCGGCGAGTTGCTGCCGGCTGAATTCAATGAAACCATAGTCGACATCGAAAGCATGGGTGGAGTCACGCGTGGAAAAATTGGAAGTTACCTCGGGGCTTCTCGATCTTCGAGCAATGAGCAGCAGAGCACTTGAAGCAGCAGGTCTAGCTGCCCCTTCTGAAGACGTGGTTGAACTGGCGCAACGGACAGTCGTGCACCTGGAAACGGCCAACGATTTCGATATCGCACTCATCTCCAAATCGACGGAGCTGTGCCGCAACTATTTCACTTACCTACACTCGTTCAAGCTTGAGCTCATCGTCGCCGAACTCTGGGATCTCCATGGTGTACTCAGAGGCTCTGCAAATCCATTCGCTGTCGCCCGCGCTGCGTCCGACGTAAAGGGTAGAGTAGCATCGTTGATTGATCGGGTATCGACTATCCAGGCGTAAGACTTGATTCATGGCGATCAGCTATCACGGCACCGAGAGGTGACCATGGTAGCAGATTTAAATCGTTTACAGAGTCAGTTGGAAGCTTTCGACGAGCTTGCCCAGAATGAGATGAAAGAGAGATACGGGGAGGCGGTCAAGTCTATCGACCACCACCTAGCTGAGTTCGGAGAGAGTAATCGACTTGGTTTAGCGCGCGCACTCGTAGTAGCGCACGGCTTCGCAGCGCGCTACTATATGGCCTTCGGAGAACCAGTAAATACCGACGCATTTCCGGGTGACGTACAAACCGGTGACGGACCAGCCTACCGCGGGAACTTTATCGGCCACTCTTCTAGCCTTCAAAATCTTGAAGACGAGTTGTTCGAATTCTTGGCCGATAGGTACCCGTCTTTGCGACAGGAGTTTTTGAAACTGCTTGAAGAAGGTTGGATTGCAGCAGTCCTTGAGCCTTCGCGAGCTGAGTGACGCGCGCCTGAACTTCGCCTCTCGTCACGCTGTTTGTTTTGGTGTTCGATGAGGCATTCATCCGGCGTTACGAAGTTTCCTCGCTCTAGGAAAAGGTCCAGCGACGCCAGCAAAGCTGGTCGGCGCAACACGGCTGCTATCCAATCGAAGGTCGGAAAATCATTCCTGCAGCGGCGGCATTACAAAGTGAACCGCGCCGGCTTTGCCGGAGACCCCAACTCGTGAGACGTAGGGTCTGTGACAAGCAAGACGACGAACAACTTTTTCTCCTGAAGTCCGCGCCCGCGCCGTTCGAATGGTGGCTGATCATGAAGCCGAACATCCTTCCCGGTCGGCGGCTGTATCTTCCATAGCGGCCAAGATCGGCCGCTTGGCGCATACGCTCAATGAATGGGTGAAGAAGGCCGAGGTCGTCAGCGGCAAGCCTGCAGGTTTTCCGAGTGACGTGGCGGAGAAGATGAAGGCGTTGGAGCGGGAGAACCGGGAGCTTCGTCAGGCGAATGAGATTTTACGCAAAGCCTCGGCGTATTTTGCCCAGGCGGAGCTCGACCGCCCAGTGAAGCGATGATTTCCTTCATCGATGCACACCGCATGCCGGTGCATCGGGACGAAATTAGGGGCGGTGTCCACCCAAAATTAGGGACATGCATTCGCGCACTTTATGCGCGGAATCGAGTGCTTTCGAGCCATTGTTGGCGGACGGATTCAGGTGTGTAATTTCCAACTCTTAGAGCCATGCGTAGAGCGCATATCTGGCGTTCGAAAACTTGCCTAGAATTTGGGCGAGAATCGATTATCTTGAGGGTGTCGAAGCGATGTACCTCCTCCCACATCGCCAGATGAGCGGAACCTTACTCCTCCTCCCAGAGGTTCTGCACCAGAGCAGCGGCACTCCTCCTCCCAGCCGTTACTCATCAGTTCAAGAAGCCTGCCGCACCTCCTCCCGCGGCAGGCTTTTTGCTTTTCTGGCGCTCTATTATGCCGTGAAAATCTTCGCATTTTTTGCGTTTTGCGTTGCAGCGGTTTTTCTGCCGTCGGCTATAAGGCCTTGATGCGCCACGTGTTCTTGCCGGCCGCCTTTGCTTCATAGAGCTGCATGTCCGCGATCTTGGCAAAGCTTTCGAGGCTGGCCGGCTTTTGAAAGGACCATGCGCCGCCAACGCTCGCGCGGGCAATCACGGATGCTTCCGGCAGGAGGATGGGGCGTGCGAGCGAGGTGACGATGCGTGCGGCAATATCCTCGAAGGCTGCTTGTGCAACATCGACTGCAATCACGAACTCGTCGCCGCCCATGCGGGAGACAACGCCCTGCTTTCCAACCGCGCTGATGAGGCGATTGGCGGTTTCGATCAGGACGCCGTCACCGGCGGCGTGGCCGTGAAGGTCGTTGACGGCCTTAAAACCATCAAGGTCGACGGTCAGCAGGCCGCAGCCTGAAACGAAAGTCGACTTGAGGAAGTGCTTGAGGAGGCCACGTCGGTTGAGCAGGGCCGTCAAAGCGTCGGTTTCGGCGCTCGTTTCCAGCTGCTGCAGCCGGTTGTGTTCGTCGGTGAAGTCGATCACCGCGCCGACGATGCGCAGAGGGTTGCCTTTCGGGTCCCTCAACAGGCGGCGGTCACAGCGCATCCAGCGCTCGCCCCGGCTGGTATCGAGCCGATATTCGGCGACGGACTGATCGACCTTGCCTTCGACCAGCGGTGCCAGGGTTGCTCCAGCGCGGTCCCTGATTTCGATATGGTCGAGATAACCCTGAAGATCGAGCGGAGGCGTTCCGGGCCCGCCGATAAATTCGGCCAGTTTTGCCGAGGTTTCGAACCGCAGGCTTTCGACATCCATGTGCCAGAAGCCGCCGCGGATTGCCTCCATGGCAAGTTCGAGCTGGGCCGCGCGTTCGGCAAGCTGCCTTTCAGCGCGTTTCTGCTCCGTCATGTCCTCGATCTGCGAGATGAAGCGGATGACCTGACCTTGCGGGTTGCGCATGGCCGTCACTGTCAGCATGGTCGGAACCACGGTGCCATCCGGCTTCAGATAGCGCTTTTCAAGGCGGTAGCCGTTGCGTCGCCCGTCCAGCACTTCGCCAAAAAGCTCCAGATCGATATTCAGGTCTTCCGGATGGGTGAAATCCTGGAAAGGCTTGGAATCAAGTTCGGAGCTCGAAAGCCCGACAATGCGCGAAAAGCTGTCATTGGCACGAAGGACGCGGCCAAGTGTATCGACGAGCGCGATACCGATCGGAGCCGCCTCGAAAGCATAGTCGAAAAGCAGGCGGCGATCCTCGTCGTGATCGATCCCGTCTGTATTCGATGCCTTGACGTTATGCTTCATCTTTCCGGAGGCTCCAGGCAGTATTTCGGTTCGATCCGGTCTTTGGCAACACTCTCCTTTGCCGCACAAGTCCCGGTAATAGCTGGGCTAATTTAGTGTGGCGAGTTAAAGAAATCGAAAACGCCGTGCAGGGCGCGCATCCGCGTTGCCAATTGCCGCGTTTTCGCGCAAAGTGAAAGAAAAACGAAAGGGGAGGGTGATGTGCATCTGACGGACCGTCAGGCGAAGATCATTGAGCAGGCGCGGTCTGTGGGGCGTGTTCTCGTCGAGGATCTGGCCTCACAATTTACGGTGACGCCGCAGACGATTCGCAAGGATCTCAACGACCTCTGTGATGCCCAGCTTTTGACCCGTATCCACGGGGGCGCCACATTTCCGCGCGGCACCGAGAACATGCGCTACGAAGCGCGCCGCCAGATCGCGGCCGGCGAGAAACAGGCGATCGGCGCTGCGGCCGCTGCGGCCATTCCCGATGGCGCCTCGCTCTTCATCAATATCGGCACGACGACGGAAGCCGTAGGCGAAGCTTTGGCGGGCCATCGCGACTTGATGGTGATCACAAACAATATCAATGTTGCCAATACGTTGAGACTGATTGATGAGATTGAAGTTATCATTGCAGGCGGTGTCGTACGGCAGTCGGATGGCGGCATTGTCGGTGAGGCAGCTGTCGATTTCATCCGCCAGTTCAAGGTCGATTATGCCGTGATCGGCGCCTCGGCGATCGATGCGGATGGCGCACTTCTCGACTACGATTTTCGCGAAGTGAAGGTCGCCCAGGCGATTATCGCCAATGCCCGGCATGTCATTCTCGTTGCCGATTCCAACAAGTTCCAGCGAACTGCACCGGTGCGGATAGCACAACTTTCGCAGGTTCATACCTTCGTCACGGATCGATGCGAATCCGAGGCTATTCATGCGCTCTGTCGGCAGAGCGGCGTTACGCTGGTCGAGGCAGCTAGCGGCTTACGGGCGCAGGAAGAGGCAGAGATATAATCTTTGCGTGCATTCGTTTGACATTCGGAAGGTTTTCGATTTAATGGCTTTGACTTTCGAAAAAGCGGCGCTTCAGATCGCGATATTCGGGTCGGTGAGGGAACGATGAGCGAGATCATTCACGATCTTTTCGTCATAGGCGGGGGTATCAACGGCTGCGGCATTGCCCGCGATGCTGCTGGGCGCGGTTATTCCGTGGCGCTTGCCGAGATGAACGATTTCGCCTCCGGCACGTCCTCCGGCGCCACCAAACTCATCCATGGCGGGTTGCGATATCTCGAGCATTACGAGTTTCGTCTCGTGCGCGAATCGTTGATGGAGCGCGAGGTCCTATGGGCCATGGCGCCGCATATCATCTGGCCGATGCGCTTTGTCCTGCCCTATCACAAGGGCGGTATCCGCCCGGCCTGGCTGATCCGGCTTGGCCTGTTCCTCTATGACCATCTCGGTGGCCGCAAGCTGCTGCCGCCGACGGCTGTTCTCGACATGCGCAAGGATGCGGCTGCCAAGCCGTTGAAATCGCTCTTCACCAAGGCCTTCGAATATTCGGACGGCTGGGTGGATGACGCCCGCATGGTCGTGCTCAACGCCCGCGACGCCGCCGACAAGGGCGCTAGGATCATGCCGCGCACCAAGGTCGTTTCGGCACGCCGCGAAGACGGTGTCTGGCTGATCGAGACGCGCGATGCGGACGATCGCAGCGAAACCCATCGCGCCCGCATGCTGGTCAATGCCGCCGGCCCCTGGGTCGATCAGGTCATTCGCGCCGCTTTTGGCCAGAACGAGGCGCGACACGTCCGTCTGGTGCAGGGCAGCCATATTGTCGTGAAGAAGAAGTTCGAAGGTCCGCGGGCCTATTTCTTCCAGAACCCGGATAACCGCATCATCTTTGCCATCCCCTATGAAGGCGAGTTCACGCTGATCGGCACGACGGACCGCGATTTCAAGGCCGACCCGAAAGATGTCCGGATTTCCGAGGAGGAAACCGTCTATCTCTGCAATGCGGCGAGCGAATATTTCAAGGAGCCGGTGCGGCCGGAAGATATCGTCTGGACCTATTCGGCCGTGCGGCCGCTGTTCGACGACGGCGCTTCCAAGGCACAGGAAGCGACGCGCGACTACGTGCTGAAGCTCGAAGCCGAACAGGGTGCGCCGCTGCTCAACGTTTTCGGCGGCAAGCTCACCACCTATCGGCGCCTGTCGGAACATGCGCTGGAAAAGATCGGCGAGGCGATCGGCGTCAAGGGCAAGCCCTGGACGGCCGGCAGCCATCTGCCGGGCGGCGATTTCCCGGCGCGCGGTTACGAGGATCAGGTGGCGAAGCTGAAGGCGGCTTATCCTTTCCTGGCCGACAGCCATGCACGCCGTCTCGTGCGCCGCTACGGCACCCGCTCGGCCCTGCTGCTCGGCAAGGCGTCGAGTGCCGCTGACCTTGGAAAACGTTTCGGTGGCGATCTCTATGAGGTGGAGGTTCGCTACCTGATCGAACACGAATGGGCAAAAAGCGCCGCCGACGTCCTTTGGAGGAGGACGAAGGACGGATTGCGTCTGTCGGAAGACGAAAAGAGGCTTTTGGAGGAGTACATGGCCGCGATACCGGCTCAGATGATGGCTGGTTAAAACGGCATGTGTTCCCGCTGTGAGGAGGCAGGGGAACCGGAATGCTGGAATTGCGAAAAGCCGCGAAGATGGTGGCGGGTGAATATCACATTCACCCGACCGACCTTGCATTCGAGCGCGGCTCCCTGAACGTGCTGCTTGGCCCGACCCTGTCGGGCAAGACGTCGCTGATGCGGCTGATGGCCGGTCTTGATAAGCCGACCGAAGGCTCCGTTTATTTCGACGGCGCAGATGTCACTGGCCTTGCCGTGCAGAAGCGCAATGTCGCGATGGTCTACCAGCAGTTCATCAATTACCCGCTTCTCAGCGTCTACGAAAATATCGCCTCTCCTATGCGTATTGCCGGCAAGGATGCTGCGACGATCGACCGCGAGGTGCGCAAGGCCGCCGAACTGATGCGGCTGACGCCCTATCTCGACCGCACGCCGCTCAATCTTTCCGGCGGCCAGCAGCAGCGCACGGCGCTTGCCCGCGCGCTGGTCAAGAATGCAAGCCTCGTCTTGATGGACGAGCCGCTGGCCAATCTCGATTACAAGCTTCGTGAGGAACTGCGCGAGGAACTGCCGAAGATCTTTGCCCAGTCGGGTGCGATCTTCGTTTATGCGACGACCGAACCTTCGGAGGCGCTGCTGCTCGGCGGCAATACGGCGACGCTTTCCGAAGGTCGGGTCACGCAGTTCGGACCGACGATCGATGTCTATCGCCGGCCGGCCGACCTGATGACGGCAAAAACCTTTGCCGATCCGCCGCTCAACGTCATCGACGTGGTGAAGGCGGGCGGCAATTTTGCCGAACAGGGCGGCGGCAATCTGCCTGTGCCGGCCCATCTTCGCCAGATCGCCGACGGGCCGATGGCGCTCGCCTTCCACCCGCACCATGTCGGCTTTTCGCGCCAGACGCCGGATGCGGCGGCACTCAAGGCCCGCATGCAGATTTCCGAAATCACCGGCTCGGAAAGTTTTTTGCACCTGAGTTATGGCGGCAGGCGCTGGGTCATGCTGGCGCCGGGCATCCACGACATCGATCCCGATACGGATATCGAGGTCTTTCTCGACACCCGCCATCTGATGGCATTCGACGCCCATGGCCGCGCCATCGCGGCCGGCGCGGCTTGAGGGGGATAAGGACATGGCACGGATCACCCTCGACCATATCCGCCACGCCTACGGCCCCAATCCGCAGGCCGATACGGATTACGCCCTTCGCGAGGTTCACCATGAATGGAAGGATGGCGGCGCTTATGCGTTGCTCGGACCTTCCGGCTGCGGCAAGACCACGCTGCTCAACATCATTTCCGGGCTGCTGCAGCCCTCGCATGGGCGCATCCTGTTCGACGGCAAGGACGTCACCGACCTTTCCACCCAGGCCCGCAACATCGCCCAGGTCTTTCAGTTCCCGGTCGTCTACGACACGATGAGCGTCTACGACAATCTCGCCTTCCCCTTGCGCAATCGCGGTGTCGCCGAAGCGGACGTCGATCGGCGCGTCAAGGAAATGCTCGAAATCATCGACCTCTCGGATCGGGCAAAACGCAAGGCGCAAGGGTTGACGGCGGACCAGAAGCAGAAGATTTCGCTCGGTCGCGGGCTGGTGCGCAACGATGTCAACGCGATCCTGTTCGACGAACCGCTGACCGTCATCGACCCGCATATGAAATGGGTTCTGCGCTCGCAGCTGAAACGGCTGCACAAGCAGCTCGGTTTCACCATGGTCTATGTCACCCATGACCAGACCGAAGCGCTGACCTTCGCCGACAAGGTCGTTGTCATGTATGAGGGCCAGATCGTTCAGATCGGTACGCCGGCGGAACTGTTCGAAAAACCGCGCCATACATTCGTCGGGTATTTCATCGGCTCGCCCGGTATGAATGTCATGCCGGTTTCGCTCGATGGCGCCCGCGCTGTGGTCGGCAGTCAGGATATTGCGCTCGCAGAGGCGCCGAAGTCCGTCGCCGGTGACCGGCTGCAGCTCGGCATCCGGCCGGAATTCATCCGCATCGGCCGTGAAGGCATGCCTGTCCGTATCGACCGGGTGGAGGATATCGGCCGACGAAAGATCGTCCGCGCCGATTTCGAGGGGCGGCCGATCGCCATCGTCGCGTCGGAAGATGTCGAGATCCCGGCAGAACCGAAAATCGCCTTCGATCCGGCCGGCGTCCACATCTATGTCAATTCGTGGCTGGCAGGCTCTCCAGCAACAGCCGGGGAGGCGTGAACCATGGAAAAGACATGGAACAACAAGGCCTGGTTCCTGGTCCTACCGGTCCTGCTGCTCGTCGCCTTTTCGGCGGTGATCCCGCTGATGACGGTGGTCAACTATTCGGTTCAGGACACTTTTGGCAATAACGAGTTCTTCTGGGCCGGCACGGACTGGTTCACCGAAATCCTGCATTCCGACCGTTTCTGGGCGGCCTTGCAACGCAATCTGCTCTTCTCCTTCATCATTCTCGCACTGGAAATTCCACTCGGCATCTTCATCGCCCTCAACATGCCGAAAAAAGGCTTGGGCGTGCCGGTCTGCCTCGTGCTGATGTCGCTGCCGCTGCTCATTCCGTGGAACGTCGTCGGCACGATCTGGCAGGTTTTCGGGCGCGTCGATATCGGCCTGCTCGGTCATACGCTCGAAGCGCTCGGCCTCGACTACAACTATGTCCGCGATCCGCTCGATGCCTGGATCACCGTCATAGTCATGGATGTCTGGCACTGGACGAGCCTGGTCGTGCTTCTCTGCTATGCCGGTCTCGTATCGATCCCGGACGCCTATTATCAGGCGGCGAAGATCGACGGAGCCTCGCGCTGGGCCGTGTTCCGCTATATCCAGCTGCCAAAAATGAAGCGTGTTCTTCTGATCGCCGTGCTACTGCGCTTCATGGACAGTTTCATGATCTATACCGAACCCTTTGTCGTCACCGGCGGCGGGCCGGGTAATTCGACGACCTTCCTGTCGATCGACCTCGTCAAGATGGCGGTCGGCCAGTTCGATCTGGGGCCGGCGGCGGCCATGTCGATCATCTACTTCCTGATCATCCTGCTGATGTCGTGGATCTTCTACACGGTCATGACCAGCAGTGATGCCGATAACTGAGAAAGGAGGATTACCCCATGGCGGAAGTCAAGAAATACAAGCCTGCCGGAAATCTCTCCTGGCTCGTTTCGACGCTCTATATCGTCTTCCTGCTGCTGCCGATCTACTGGCTCGTCAACATGAGCTTCAAGGAAAACAGCGAGATCAACGGTACGTTCTCGCTGTGGCCGCAAAACCCGACGCTCAACAATTACGCTGTCATCTTCACGGATCCGTCATGGTATTCGGGTTACATCAACTCGATCATCTATGTGGTGATGAACACGGTGATTTCGGTCGCAGCCGCACTGCCGGCAGCCTATGCCTTCTCGCGCTATCGCTTCCTCGGCGACAAGCACCTGTTCTTCTGGCTGCTCACCAACCGCATGGCGCCTCCGGCGGTGTTCGCGCTACCCTTCTTCCAGCTCTATTCGGCCTTCGGGCTGATCGATACGCATATCGCTGTCGCCTTGGCGCATTGCCTGTTCAACGTGCCGCTGGCGGTCTGGATCCTCGAAGGTTTCATGTCCGGCGTGCCAAAGGAAATCGACGAGACCGCCTATATCGACGGTTATTCCTTCCCGCGCTTCTTTGTGCGGATCTTCATGCCGCTGATCGCATCCGGCATCGGCGTCGCCGCCTTCTTCTGCTTCATGTTCTCATGGGTGGAACTGCTGCTTGCCCGCACACTGACGACGACGGACGCAAAGCCGATCTCGGCAATCATGACCCGTACCGTCTCGGCGGCCGGCATGGACTGGGGCGTGCTGGCTGCTGCCGGCGTACTCACCATCGTGCCCGGCGCGCTCGTCATCTATTTCGTCCGCAACTACATCGCCAAGGGCTTTGCCCTCGGGCGCGTCTGACAGGGAAGGATACGACCATGAACTTTACCTGGATGGCCTGGACGCTGCCTACGGCCCTGTTTTTCGTGACGATCCTGATTTTCCTGCTCGGCATGAGCGTCTGGGAATATTTTGCGCCGGGCGGTTCGCCGCGCATCGGCATCCTGCGCTTCGAGACGACGCGGGGGGACCGGTTGTTCATCTCGCTGCTCGGCGCCGCATTCATTCAACTCGCATGGCTGGGGCTGGTCGGCCCTAACCTGTGGTGGGCTCTTGGCCTCGCAGTGGTCTACGCCATCGGCGTTTTCCGCTTCGTCTAGGGCAAGCTGAAAGGCGGCCCGGGGAGGGGCGCCAAACCGATATCGTGCAATCGCAAACTCTGGGAGGACATTATGCGACGGCATCTACTCACAACGACGGCAGGCATGTTGCTGGCTCTGGCGGGTTCCGCCTATGCCGGCATGGACGAGGCAAAACAGTTCCTCGGCAAGGAAATCGGCACACTCTCGACGCTTTCGCCGGCCGAGCAGGAAAAGGAAATGCAGTGGTTCATCGATGCGGCAAAACCCTTTGCCGGCATGGATATCAAGGTGGTTTCCGAAACGCTGACCACCCATGAATACGAATCTAAGGTTCTGGCGCCTGCCTTCACGGCGATCACCGGCATCAAGATCACCCATGACCTGATCGGCGAAGGCGACGTGGTCGAAAAGCTGCAGACACAGATGCAGTCGGGCGAAAACATTTATGACGCCTATGTCAACGATTCGGACCTGATCGGTACCCATTGGCGCTACCAGCAGGCCCGCTCGCTGACCGACTGGATGGAAAAGGAAGGCAAGTCCGTCACCAATCCCGGTCTCGACCTTGCCGACTTCATCGGCACGTCGTTCACGACCGCGCCGGACAAGAAGCTCTACCAGCTGCCCGACCAGCAGTTCGCCAACCTTTACTGGTTCCGGTACGACTGGTTCAACGACGCCAAGAACAAGGCCGATTTCAAGGCCAAATATGGCTACGACCTCGGCGTGCCGGTCAACTGGTCAGCCTATGAGGATATCGCCGAATTCTTTACCGGCCGCGAGATCGGCGGCAAGAAGGTGTTCGGCCATATGGACTACGGCAAGAAGGACCCGTCGCTCGGCTGGCGCTTCACCGATGCCTGGCTCTCGATGGCCGGCAATGGCGACAAGGGCCTGCCGAACGGTCTGCCGGTTGACGAATGGGGCATTAAGGTCGACGAGAAGTCGCGGCCGGTCGGCTCCTGCGTCGCGCGCGGCGGCGATACCAACGGCCCGGCATCCGTTTATGCGATCCAAAAATATCTCGACTGGATCAAGGCTTATGCTCCGCCGGCTGCCCAGGGCATGAACTTCTCCGAATCCGGCCCCGTGCCGGCGCAGGGCGAAGTGGCGCAGCAGATCTTCTGGTACACGGCGTTTACCGCCGATGCGGTCAAGAAGGGCCTGCCCGTCGTCAACGAGGACGGCACGCCGAAATGGCGCATGGCACCGTCTCCGCATGGCGTCTACTGGAAGGACGGCATGAAGCTCGGTTACCAGGATGTCGGTTCCTGGACGCTGATGAAATCGACGCCTGAAAAGCGTGCGCAGGCGGCCTGGCTCTACGCCCAGTTCGTCACCTCGAAGACGGTAGACGTGAAGAAGAGCCATATCGGCCTCACCTTCATCCGTGAATCGACCATCCGCGACAAGAGCTTTACCGAACGTGCGCCAAAACTTGGCGGTCTGGTCGAGTTCTACCGCTCGCCGGCCCGCGTCCAGTGGTCGCCGACCGGCACCAACGTGCCTGACTATCCGAAGCTGGCTCAGCTGTGGTGGCAAGCTGTCGGTGACGCGTCCTCGGGTGCCAAGACCGCGCAGGCGGCGATGGACTCGCTGTGCGCCGAACAGGAAAAGGTGATGCAGCGTCTCGAACGTGCCAAGGTCCAGGGCGATATCGGCCCGAAACTGGCCGAAGAGCATGACCTTGCCTACTGGAACAAGGATGCGGTCTCCAAGGGCAATCTTGCGCCGCAGCTGAAGATCGAGAAGGAAAAGGAAAAGCCGATCACCGTCAATTACGACGATCTGGTCAAGAGCTGGGCCGACGCCAAGAAGTAATGCCGTCACTGGCTTAGAAAAAAAAGACCGCGCCGGACTTCTGTTCGGCGCGGTTTTTTTATGGGTTGTTGCCAAGGTCCTTGCGACCGTCATCCGGGCGGGGCGCGCTTTCGCAAAGGCTGCGCCGGCCGCATCCGGAAAGTGCATCCCGACGCGCTTGGGAGGAGAAGCGTCGAGAGCGAAGCTGTAAACGGGTCGTCGTCGGACTTTTGAACGTCAACCGAGCATGTCTTCCGATTTACCGGACAGATCAGTCCTTGCCCATCATCCGGTCGACGCTGAATTTGCCGGCGCCCGAGGTGACGAAATACAGGAAGACGAAGCAGAAGACCGCAGCCGCATAACCGCCGTTCTCGGTCGGGAAGAAGCTTTTCGGAAAATGCGCGACGAAATAGGCGGCGGCCATTTCACCCGACAGGATGAAGGCGGCAATGCGCGTCTTGAAGCCGATCAGGAAGAAGAAGCCGACAACCAGCTCGATCAGGCCGGCGATCCAGGGCATCGAACCTTCCGGCGGCATGAACTGGCCGGCGTGAAAGTGAAAAATCTTCGCTGTGCCGAAGGAGAAGATAACCAGGCCGAAGGCAATGCGCAGGATGCCGAGTGCAGTGGGCTGCAGGTCTTTCAGATATTTATCCATGAGGGACTCCGTTGTTGATCCAACGGGTGTTGCCGCCGCCACTCTCAGCCGTCAACAAAATCCACCAGCACTTATTTGTGATTGCGCTGGATCGTCACACCGGTCCCGATTACGGCCGGCTTTAGAGAAGATCGAAAGGATCGACCTTAAACGTATCTCACACCGTAACGGCGTTCACGACCATCAGGATCGGCAGGCCGGCGACGACGATAGCGCCAAGCCATGCCATCAGAATCTTGATGAAGTAGGTCCGAGGAATGACCGGATTTTCCCACTCGCGATGCATGCTTCACTCCTCACGCCAATGGCCGGAGTGAACCACCTGCCGTCGTCCGAGTCGAGTGCGGTTTTGCAACAGGCTAAACCATACGTTTACACGCTGGCGGCGAGAACCTGGAGGTGAGGCTTAGCGCGTACCAGGGCGTGATCTGCGCGCCAAGCCTCTGCCGCAGGCTGCATTTTGAGGGGGACACCCGCGACAAGGGGACATTGCCGCGGCAAATTTTATGGTTCCAGTTGCGTAAGCAGACATGCCTAACGAATTATGAATACCCACAGGCTTCGCGGATTGAGATACCACATCAGCGGGTGCGCCGCTGTTTTCAGATACCGCAGGCTTCGATCTATTGCAGGTTCAGCCGAAGCTGAACGCCCTTGGGCACGCTCAGCTTACGCAGTGTCGCAAGCTCGATTCGTCCGTAAACTGCCTTGCGCTCACGATCATGGCGCTCGCGAAGCGCCTTGGATGCTGCCACGGCTGCAAGAGCGCGTGCGACGACCTCATCAGTTCTTTGCATGGCAATCTCCTTTGTTCTTCTTTTGTTCTCATATTTTTTACTCGACGTCAAGAGATATGGCGGCATGGAGAATTGTCGGTTCGCGGCATGCGGGCGGGCGCTGGCAAATTATCCTCACCCCATTCCAGCGGGGTGCCAATCCGCGGGTGAACTGTTATGTCTATCGCGCAATTGAGTCCGGACTGTCGGACAAAGACGCTGTTTATGCGCAGAAAGGAATTGCAATGCAGATCGCTATGATAGGCCTGGGAAGAATGGGCGCCAACATGGTTCGGCGGCTTCTTCGCGGTGGTCATGAATGCGTGGTATTTGACGTCAACAAGGCAAGCGTCGATGCGCTCGCAGGCGAAGGCGCCGTTGGCGCAAGCTCGATCGAGGACCTCGTCTCCAAGCTTGCCAAGCCGGCCGCCGTTTGGATGATGCTTCCCGCCGCAATTACCGATGACACTTTGAATGTTCTCGCCGGCCTTCTGGCTCGTGGCGACGTGATCATCGATGGCGGCAATTCGAATTACCAGGACGACGTGGATCGCGCCGGCAAGCTCGCTGAAAAGGGCATCGACTATATCGATGTCGGCACGAGCGGCGGCGTCTGGGGTCTCGAGCGCGGTTATTGCCTGATGATCGGTGGCCCGAAGGCTGCGGTAACGCGCCTCGACCCGATCTTCCTGTCGCTGGCACCGGGTGCCGGCACGGCGGAAAGCGGCGTAGGCCGCCGCACCTCGGAACTCGGCTATATCCATTGCGGACCGAGCGGTTCCGGCCATTTCGTCAAGATGGTCCACAACGGTATCGAATACGGCATGATGGCCGCTTATGCGGAAGGCATGAACCTTCTGAAAGCCGCCAATTCCGGCAAGCAGACCCGCACAGTCGATGCCGAGACGAGCCCGCTGTCGCATCCGCAATATTACCAGTTCGATCTCGATGTCGCCGAGATCAGCGAAGTATGGCGCCATGGCAGCGTCGTTTCCTCCTGGCTGCTCGATCTTCTGGCGCAGTCGCTGGAAAACGACCCGAACCTCGAAGTGTTCAGCGGACGCGTTTCGGATTCCGGCGAAGGTCGCTGGATGCTGAAGGCTGGTATCGATACCGGCATTCCGCTGCCGGTCCTGTCCTCGGCGCTCTTCCAGCGCTTCTCCTCGCAGGGCCACGAGCGTTATTCCAACCAGGTTCTCTCCGCACTGCGCGCTGCCTTCGGCGGCCATGCGGAAAAGAAGCACTGATATCGATTTTTCAGGCGGGTGTTTTGGCACCCGCCTGAAATCCCTTTAGGGTCGAGATGTCATCATGAGCGATATCGATCGGACACGGGCCGAACAGCTTTGCCGTGAGGCTGGCCTCGATGCTCTTGTTCTCTTCCAGCCTGAAGCATTCCGTTATGCCGTCGGTGCTCCGGCCGGTGTCGCCACCATGTGGGGCAGGGCAGGTGCGGCAATCGCGCTCGTGCCTGCGGATCGTGGCGCAAAGATTGCAGCTGTTGCCAGCGACCATGCGGCTGGCGCGATCCGTAAAATTTCCCCAGCCATCGATCTGCGCACCCACCGGGTCTGGATCGACAGTGCCGATCTGACCGGTGCCGAAACCGTCGCACAGGTCAATGAAGCCTATCGCCGTTCGGGCGCTGGTGGTTCGCGACCGGAGACATTCGATCGGACGCGCTGTTTCGAACTTCTGGCCGATCTCCTTACCGAACGTGGATTGGCGAAGGCCCGGATCGGCGCCGATCTGGAATTCATGCCAGCCGCCGATTTCGACGCCTTGAAACAGGCAATACCTGGCATAGACTGGGTGGATGGGTCTCCGCTGCTGCGCCGGCTGCGCATGGTCAAGACCGGGGCAGAAATCGAACGTTTGCGCCGCGCAGCCCTGGCGGCGGAAGCCGGGCTGGTGCGGCTTGCTGCAGCCGTCAGGCCGGGTGTTTCGCTTTCGGCACTTTCCGCTGCGTGGAAGGATGGTGCTTTGTCCTTTGCTGCGGGCAACGGTTTTTCCCTAAGCGGTCACTGGGACTTCATCTCGGTTGGGCCTGACCTGTCGGATATGTCCGCGGTCGTTGAGCCGGGCGCCCTGATCAAGGCGGATGTCGGCACGCTGGTGGACGGTTATTCCTCCGATGGTGCCCGCAGTTTCGTCTACGGTTCGCCGTCGCCGCTTGCGGCAGACGTATTCAAGGCGCTTGAAAATGCCTTCGCAGCCGGCCTCGGGAACCTGCGCCCCGGCAATGGTTTTGCCTCGGTCCATGCCGCGATGCTCGCCTCGATGCGCCGCGACGGCTTTAGCGAATATTATCGCGGCCATTTTGGCCATTCCGTCGGCGGCGGTGTCGGGATCGAGGAATGGCCGTTCTTTTCCGCGACCAGCACCGAAACCCTCGAGCCGGGCATGGTCGTTGCCCTCGAGGCGCCGTTTTACGGCCAGGGCTTTGGCGCCCTGATGATCGAGGACCAGTTC
Organism: Neorhizobium alkalisoli; assembly: GCF_007829835.1. Lineage (GTDB taxonomy): Bacteria > Pseudomonadota > Alphaproteobacteria > Rhizobiales > Rhizobiaceae > Neorhizobium. The sequence continues at coordinate 32,260 of NZ_VIWP01000001.1, forward strand.
CTCATCACCGAAACGGGCGCCGAATGCATGACGACGCTGCCGCGAAACCTGCGTGATCTTTCCGTCTGAAATGATTTTTCGCTTTTGCCCGTTTACGGAGATGCTGCGCTCTGGTGCGCCGCAATAAACTGCCTATGTGAGAAGGCAGGCTTTCATTTCCGTAGAGCGACCTCATGGCAAAATCCCTGCATCTCACCGCCTTCATGCGTCCCGTCAGCCTGCATACCGGTGCCTGGCGTTATCCGGGCGCCTATGCCGATGCCAATTTCAATTTTCAGCATCTGAAATCCTTTGCCCAGAAGCTGGAGGCAGCCAAGTTCGATGCCTTCTTCATGGCGGATCATCTCGCCGTCCTTAACATGTCCGTCGAGGCGTTGAAGCGCAGCCACACCGTCACCTCCTTCGAGCCTTTCACGCTTCTTTCGGCACTGGCCGGCGTCACGGAAAAGATCGGTCTCGCAGCGACCGCCTCGACCACCTATGACGAGCCCTATCACATCGCCCGGCGCTTCGCCTCGCTCGACCATATCAGCGGCGGCCGGGCAGCATGGAATATCGTCACGACATCCAATCCGGATGCCGCCCGCAACTTTGGGCATGACGAGCATGCCGAACACGGTGAACGCTACAAACGGGCCCGCGAATTCTATGACGTGGTCACCGGCCTGTGGGACAGTTTTGCTGACGATGCCTTCATTCGCGATCAGGAAAGCGGCATCTTTTTTGATCCTGAGAAAATGCATGTGCTGAACCACAAGGGCGACGAGTTGAGTGTTCGCGGACCGCTCAACATCGCGCGACCCGTACAGGGATGGCCCGTCATCGTTCAGGCCGGACAATCGGAGCCGGGCCGCCAGCTGGCTGCGGAAACGGCGGAAGTCGTGTTCTGCGCCCCACGCGATATCGCGGGCGCAAAGACCCTTTATGCAGATATCAAGGGGCGGATGGCAGCAGCGGGACGTGATCGCGATCACCTGAAGATCCTGCCTGCCGCCTTCATCGTCCTCGGGGAAACGGTTGAGGAGGCGAAGGCCAAGCGAGCTCAACTCGACAGCCTCGTTCATTACGACAGCGCCATTGCCTCGCTCTCGATCGCACTCGGCCATGATGCATCTGGCTTCGACCCTGATGGTCCTCTGCCTGAAACCCCGGAAACCAATGCCAGCAAATCCGGCCGCGCCCAGCTTCTCAAGCTCGCCGAAGAGGAAAAGCTGACGGTGCGGCAGCTTGCACAGCGTTACGGCGGTTATTCGGGGCTCGCCTTCGTTGGCACACCAAAAACCGTGGCCGACGAAATGGAGGCATGGCTTGCGCAGGAAGCGGCCGACGGTTTTACCGTCGTGTTTCCCTTCCTTCCGCAAGGCTTGGACGACGTCACGCAAAAGCTGGTCCCCGAACTGCAAGGCCGGGGCCTCTTCCGCCGCGACTACGAAGGCGCGACCTTGCGGGAACACTTTGGGCTTCCGAGGCCGGCGAACCGCTTCTTTTCTTAAGCATCGGAAAGGGGCTCCGGGATCGTTTATGCTTGGGCGCCCCGATTCCGACACATATTTTGCAGGCTTTTGCCATAAATTGGCATCGCGTTATGGCTCCCGGCGTTGACCTTGAAGCGATTTCACCCGAAAGTCAGGGTGAAGAAATGTTTAACGTGATGGAGCTGCGATGATTGACGGAAGCTTTTCGCTTTTCGGATTCGACCTTCTGGGTCCGAGCCGCCACGCCCGCCGTGAGGCCGATCGCAAAAAGGCTGATGCCAAGGCTGGCGAATTCGCCGGCAAGGGGAGCGAAGGCGCACTGGTTTCGGATCGCGAGTTGTCGACAACCTTCCTCTGGGGCATGTATCCCCACTATTGATCGCTCGTCAGCGCAGTAAAGGCCTAAGAGCATTTGCCACGGCTTGCAGTGGCTCGAGGAATTTATGTGCCATCTGGTCGGCGGATATGCTGGCTGCTGAAGCGCCGATATTAAGCGCGGCGACAGTGATGCCGCGATCATTTTTCAATGGTACCGCGATTGAGCACAGGCCAAGCTCAAGCTCCTGGTCGATGATTGCAAACCCCTGCTGCCTTACCTTTGAAAGTTCTTCCAGAAGCTCGTTGGGTTCAGTCTTGGTTCGCGGCGTGAACGCGGCAAGGCTGGTTTTTTCCAGAAGCTGGCGCGCCTCGTTTTCGGGAAGGGCGGCCAGAAGCACACGGCCCATGGAGGCGCAATAGGCCGGAAGACGGCTTCCCGGCATGAGGTTGATCGACATTACCCGTTTTTGCGAGGCGCGCGCAATATAGACGACTTCCGTGCCGTCCAGCACGCTTGCCGATGCGCTCTGGTGGACTTCTTCCGCAAGCCTGTCGAGGTAAGGTTGAACGACCTGCGGCAGCGGTGTCGCCGACAGATAGGCATGGCCAAGGCGCAGGATTTTTGGCGTCAGCGAAAAGAATTTCCCGTCATAATCTGCATAACCGAGCTCGGCCAGCGTCAGCAGGCAACGTCGTGCGGTCGCCCGATCGAGGCCGGTTGCCTTCGAGACATCGGCAATCGCCAGTCTTGGCGTTTTCTCGCCAAAGGCCTCGATCACTTTCAATCCGCGCGCAAAGCCGCTGACGAAATCCGTTTCCCGCATGATGGCACCTTAAACGTAAGAGCGCCATTTTGTGCGATATATGAACAAATGTCAATTATCGCACAAAATTCTTGTCGGCTGATGGCTGCCGTCCTATCCATTGTGCCGGAGGCGTGGCCGTCGATAGCGGCCGCACAGAATCCCGGAGGATTTTGCATGGACAAGACGATCGCGACGATGGCCGAGGCTGTCGCGGAAATCGGAGACGGCGCCACGATCATGATCGGGGGCTTTGGTGGGTCGGGGGCGCCGATCGAGCTGATCCACGCGCTGATCGACCGCGGGATCAAGGATCTGACCGTCATCAACAACAATGCCGGCAATGGCCGCATCGGCATCGCCGCGATGATCGACGCGGGCATGGTGCGCAAGATGATCTGCTCCTTCCCGAAATCGTCGGATCCGCGCGCCTTCACGGATCGCTATCTGGCCGGTCAGATCGAGCTGGAACTGGTGCCGCAGGGCACGCTTGCGGAGCGGATCCGTGCCGGCGGCGCCGGGATCCCAGCCTTCTACACGCCGACCGGCTATGGAACCGAACTGGCGGAAGGCAAGGTCATCGCCGAATTCGACGGCCGTCCTTACGTCCAGGAACGCTGGCTGAAGGCCGATTTCGCCATCATCAAGGCGCATCTCGGCGATGCGCTCGGCAACCTCACCTACAACAAGGCCGCCCGCAACTTTAATCCGCTGATGTGCATGGCCGCCGCAAAGACGATCGTGCAGGTCTCGAAGATCGTGCCGGTCGGGGATATCGATCCCGAACATGTCGTGACGCCGGGCATTTTTGTCGACCGTGTCGTCGAAGTCGCCAATCCGCAACAGGAAGAAGAGCTCATCCGGGCCGGAGTTGTCTACGCATGACCCTCAACACGCGAGAAGACATCAAACTTTCCAACGCCCAGATCGCCTGGCGCGCCGCGCAGGACATTGCCGATGGCGCCTATGTAAACCTCGGGATCGGCTTTCCGGAAATGGTGGCGCGCTACCAGCCACCGGGCCGCGAGGCGATCTTTCATACCGAAAACGGCATCCTCAACTTTGGCGAGGCGCCGGCCGCCGGTGAAGAGGACTGGGACCTCATCAATGCCGGCAAGAAGGCGGTAACGCTGAAGCCGGGTGCCGCCTTTTTCCACCATGCTGACAGTTTTGCCATGGTGCGAGGCGGCCATCTCGATGTCGCCATCCTCGGCGCGCTGCAGGTGGCCCAGAACGGTGACCTTGCCAACTGGCGGGTCGGCTCGAAGGGCGTGCCGGCCGTCGGCGGCGCCATGGATCTCGTGCATGGCGCAAAACAGGTCTGCGTCGTCACCGAACATGTGACGAAAAACGGCGAACCAAAATTAGTTGAAGCTTGTACCTTTCCGCTAACCGGGGTTGGCTGTATCACTCGGGTCTATACGAGCCATGCCGTGATCGACATCGTCGATGGCCGGTTCGTGCTGCGTGAAAAACTGGCCGACATGTCGGTCGAAGAGCTGCAGGCGATGACCGGCGCGCCGCTTCATATCGATGGAGCCGTTGCCGATCTCACCGTACCGGCTTTGTAAGAAGACGAAATTGTGAGGAGGGAAGAATGACGGAAGCCTATATCTGCGATTACATCCGCACGCCGATCGGCCGTTTCGGCGGTTGTTTGTCTTCGGTTCGCGCCGATGATCTCGCTGCCGTGCCGCTGAAGGCTCTGGTCGAGCGCAACGCCTCCGTCGATTGGGAAGCCGTCGCCGATGTCATCTATGGCTGCGCCAACCAGGCCGGCGAGGACAATCGCAACGTTGCCCGCATGGCCGTGCTTCTCGCGGGGCTGCCGGTTTCTGTCTCCGGCACGACCATGAACCGTCTCTGCGGTTCGGGCATGGATGCCGTCATCACCGCCGCTCGCGCCATCAAGGCCGGCGAGGCCGAGATCATGATTGCCGGTGGCGTCGAAAGCATGAGCCGTGCGCCTTTCGTTATGCCCAAGGCCGAGACCGCCTTTTCGCGCAATGCCGAAATCTATGACACGACGATCGGTTGGCGCTTCGTCAATCCGCTGATGAAAAAGCAGTATGGCGTCGATTCCATGCCGGAGACCGGTGACAACGTGGCGATCGACTACAAGGTCTCCCGCGAAGACCAGGACGCCTTCGCCGTCCGCAGTCAGGTCAAGGCCGCTGCGGCTCAGGAAAACGGCCGTCTTGCGAAGGAAATCACCTCCGTCAGCGTGCCCCAGCGCAAGGGCGCCCCCGTTATCGTCGATCGCGACGAACATCCGCGCGCAACGAGCATGGAAGCGCTCGGCAAGCTGAAGCCGGTTAACAAGATCGAAGGCGGCACGGTCACTGCCGGCAATGCCTCGGGCGTCAATGATGGCGCCGCGGCATTGATCATCGCCTCTGAAGCTGCCGCCAAGAAATTCGGCCTGACGCCGATCGCCCGTATCGTCGGCGGCGCGACGGCCGGTGTTCCGCCGCGGATCATGGGTATCGGCCCGGCACCCGCAACCCAAAAACTCTGCGCCAGGCTTGGCCTTTCGCCCAAGGATTTCGACGTCGTCGAGCTGAATGAAGCCTTCGCCTCTCAGGGCATCGCCGTCCTGCGCGAACTCGGCATTGCCGAGGATGCCGACCACGTCAATCCGAACGGCGGCGCTATCGCACTCGGCCACCCGCTCGGCATGTCCGGTGCCCGCATTGCCGGCACGGCTGCGCTCGAGCTCTCGCTGCGCGGCGGCGCCAAGCGAGCGCTCGCCACGATGTGCATTGGTGTTGGTCAGGGCATCGCGGTGGCGCTGGAGCGGGTTTAGTCCCGCTCCCTTTAATCCGTCGCCTTCGCTCCATAGAAGGCGCGGATATCCTCGGCAAAAGCGTGGCGTGAATCCGGGTTGGTGTAGAACATGTGCCCGCCGCGATAACGCTTGAGCTCCGCCCGGCCGGTCGCAAGCGGCGCAGGCAGGTGCTCAATCACGTAGCGGCTGGCGCCATAGGGCGTCAGCGCGTCGCTATAGCCATGGGCGATGACCAGCCGGAAGGGCGGGATGACCGAGAGGAGATCGCGCAGATCGGTGGAGGCGCTCGCGAGTGCGCGGGAATCGCCGCCGCGGCTGCCGTTCCATTCCCAGCGGCGGTTCACTTCCTCGTTGAGGAGGTTGTAGGTCATGTCGCTTGAGAATTTCAGCTCGTTGCGGGCGTAAGCGACGAAGGCTGCGCCATAGGCGCGGGTGTAACCTTCGAGAATGGGGTCGTCATTGCGGCTGAAGGGCGATTCCGGATAGGCGTCGGGAACGGAATAGGATGCGTCATAGGGGCTGACGACCCGGCCGGGACCACCCATCTGCTTCGTATAGGCATCACCGATGAAGCCGCGGCTTTCCGCAATGACATCCTTCGATATGCCCGTCATCGCGGAGATACGCGAGTAGAGGCCATCTGCGGCCGTGCCGCTCGGAGCAGGCCCAGCAAGCGCCGGCAGATAGTCTTTCAGCGCAAATGTTTCTGCTTCTGCGAGCTTTTCCGGCGTGAAGCTTTTTGTGTTTTCCATATGGGCAGCGGCAAGAGATGGAAGCTGCAGCGCTGCGCTCAGGGGATCATCGGAATTGGCGAGGAACCGGCCCTCCAGCAAGGGCGACAGCATCACGATGCCGGAGACGAGAAGACCCTGATTGTTTTTCATCGACAGCGCCACCTTGGCCGCTCGAAAACCGCCGTAACTCTCGCCTGCGAGATATTTCGGCGCATCCAGCCGGTCGTTTTTCTGCACGTAGAGCGTGATTGCCTTGGCAAGGCTGTCGGCATCCTGCCGGACGCCGTAAAAATTCTTGGCGGTCTCGTCATCGCTGGCACGGCTCCAGCCAGTGCCGACGGGATCGATGATCACGAGATCGGTCAAGGCGAGCCAGCTGTCCGGATTGTCCTTCAGCGTGGGCATCGTGCCGTCGTCGCCGCTCTTGCCGAAATCAACGATTTTCGGGCCGATCAGCCCGAGATGCAGATAGGCGGAGGCTGCACCCGGCCCGCCATTAAAGGCAAAGGTTAGCGGCCGGCCCGGCTTGCGGTCCTTGGCGATATAGGCGGTGTAAAAAATCTTTGCCGATCGGTTGCCGTCCTGGCCGAAGAGATCGAGTGTGCCGGCGGTCGCGGTATAGGGTAGATCGCCTGTTGCGGTTTTCAGCACGTGATCCGTTACCGAATCCTCGGGGATTAGGCTGAAAATAACGGGTCCGCGCGCTTGTTCGCCGCCACGCTGTTGCGCCGAAACGGGTGCAGTGAGGGACAGGAGCAGGATAAGGCAGGCGATCGGTCGAAACAGGGACACGGCAAATCCTCCTAGACAGGCCACGCCTTATCTAATGCGCGCAAGGGATGCCGGGAAGTTCACTTCCTGTTGAAGCGGCGATCAGCCGTGGCTGGAATCCGTCGGTAGCACAGGAGACGTATCCTGTTTGACATTGCCGCGGTGGAAGATGAACAGGCCGGATCCGACGATGACAGCAGCACCGATCCATGTCTGGGCATCCGGCAGGTCGCCGAAGAAAAGCCAGCCGAGGAAGACGGCCCAGACGAGCAGCGTATATTGCAACGGTGCGAGAACCGAGGCGGGCGCCAGTTTCAGCGAGCGCGTCAGAAGCAGGTGGCCGGTGCTGGCGACGACGCCGAGCAGGAGAAGCGCCATGAGTTCGCCGAAGGTGAAAGGCGACCAGTGGCCGATGCTGAGGAAGACGCCGCCGATCAGGCCGGCGATAGCCTGCCAGGTGACGAGCGTCGCATCCGAGGTGGCGCGCAGCTGCCTGTTGAGGACGATCGTCAACGCAAACCCAAAACTGCCGACAAGCCCGAACAAAGCCGGCCAGTCCAGCATGGCAGAGGAGGGGCGGAGCGCGATGATGACGCCGACAAAGCCGAGAAACACGGCGAGCCAGCGCCGCCAGCCGATCCGCTCGCCGAGGAAGAAATGCGAAAGCGCCGCGACATAGATCGGTCCGGCCATATAGAAGGTCATGACATCGGCAAGCGGCAGATAGGCGACGGCCGCGTAAAACAGGGAAAGATCGAGCGTTGCAAAGGCAACGCGCATGATCTGGATGCCCGGCTGTTCGACCCGATAGAGCGCACTCAGCGGCTGGCGAGCCAGCATTGGCGCCAGCACGATGGCTGAGCCGATCGAGCGCAGCACCAGAACCTGCCCGACGGCAAAACTGGCGACCAGCCATTTGCCCATGGCATCGTTGAGTGCGAACAGGAAATCGCCGAGCAGCATCAGCAGGATGCCGGCAGTAACAGCGCTGATGCCGGCGCGTGCCGACAGGCCCTTGGCCATGGTGTTTCTCCGTCCGAGTCGGAGCGCTCGGTTATCTTCCGCTTAGCCGGCCAACCGCCCACCTTGCAAGGGCTTTGGAGCCCCTGTCGTGGTCGGGAAACTGATCGGCAGGCCGCGCAGAACGCGCACCGCCAGAAAGGCGAAGCATTCGGCCTCGACGGCGTCTCCGCGCCAGCCGAACTGGTCGGCGGAGACGGCCTTTGCGCCGGCCCTATCTTCCAGCATCGCCATGATGGTCGGGTTGTGCCGGCCGCCGCCGGAGACGATCAGCCGCTTCGGTCGCCGCGGCAGGAGATCGAGCGCCTTGCCGACGGCCGATGCGGTGAAGGCCGAGAGAGTGGCGGCGCCTTCGGCATCGCCAAGCCCATCGGCCATGGCGGCCGTGAACGAAAACCGGTCGAGCGATTTCGGATAGGCGGCGGTCAGGTAGGGGTGTTTCGTCAGCTCGGCGAGCCGGGCTTCATCGACCGTACCGGACGCACCAAGCGCGCCGCCAAAATCCATTTCCCCAAGGCCGCGGGCCTTCATGAAATCGTTGAGCGGTGCGTTGGCGGGGCCGGTGTCGAAAGCGACGACCAGATCGCCACCATCCCACCAGGTGATATTGGCGACGCCGCCAAGATTGAGCACGGCCGTCTCCCCGGTCTTGTCCAGACTGCGCAGGAGGGCGGAATGATAGGCAGCAGCAAGCGGCGCTCCCTGTCCGCCGGCACGGACATCTGTTGAGCGGAAATCATAGGCGACCTTAGTCCCGAGGATCGGGGCCATCAGTTCACCATCGCCGAGCTGGCGCGTATCGCCCAGTCGCTCTTTGGTCGGGGCACGATGCAGCACGGTCTGGCCGTGAAAGCCGACGATGCCGATATCGGCCATGGTCAGCCCGGCGCTTTCCACCAGATCCTTGACCGCCTGCGATTGCGCGCGCGTCAGCGCCCCTTCGGCCTCGCGAAAAATATCTGGCTCCGGCCCTTCGAAATTCCAGGCACGCGCTTGCTTCAGCGTCTCTTCCAAGAGCGTCCGGATCTCAGGCGGGTAGGGCGCCAGTGTATAAGCTCCGAAGGTTTCGATCGTCTCGCCATCGGTCTTCAGCAGGGCCACGTCGATATTGCCGTCGAGGACGGTCCCGGTCATCAGGCCGACGGCCCATATCGGCTCGAAAATATCTGCCATCGTAAAATTCCTCAATCCTGATTGACGAGATCGCCGACCGCCTGACGCAACGCGATGATGCCGCTGTCGAAATGGCGGGTCGGGTGAATGCGGTTGGTGAGCAGCGTCCAGGCGCGGCCACGGTCGAAATCGATCCAGAGGCCGGTGCCGGTAAAGCCCGTATGGCCAATCGTGCCCGCGCTGCAGGCATTGCCGCCGGACCAGTCGTGGTAGGGGTGCTCCCAGCCATGCGTCCGCTTTTCGGAAAGCGGCGTACGCATCAGCTTGATCGTTTCCTCGGATGCGCCTGTGCCGACGAGCAGGCTTTCGGCGAAATCGAGAACCGAGGTCACCGTGCCGAACAGGCCGGCATGGCCGGAGCCTTCCAGCGCCGAGCAATTGTCGTCATGCACTTCGCCGGACAGGATCCGGTGTCGCCAGGTGCAATCTTCCGTCGCGGCGGAATTTTCAGGCGCGGCCGACCATGCGAAACCCTGGCCGGGATCGAGCTCGCGCCAGGGTTTTCCCGTGAGCCGCTCGAGCACGAAGCCGAGCAGGATGAAATTAATGTCGGAATAGACCGGCGGGCCGGCCTTCCATTCCCTCTGCAGGATGAAGGCGCGTAGCAGATCCGGATCGCGGCCATAGGTATAGATCGGCTCAACGGCCGGAAATGGCGTCTGGTGGCCGAGGCATTGGCGAAAAGTCACCTGCCGCTCCCAGTCGTCGGCGGAATATTGCCGGAGGTCGGGAAGGCGCGTCGTCAGCGGCGCATCGAGATCGATCGTGCCGTCATGGGCAAGTTCCAGAATGCGCGGCGTGGTGAAGATGACCTTGGTCAGCGATGCGAGGTCGAACCATGTCTTTTCGGTCATCTCGCGGTATTTCGGCATGAATTCCGCCGAACCAATCGCCTGGGTCCTGCGGCCATGCTTCAGGTCGACGATGCCGAGTACGCCGCCCGGAATACGGCGCGTTGCGACAGCGGTCCTGAGCGGCTCGAAGGCGCGGTTGAACCGGACGTTCAGATCGGTGACTGCTGTCCTGAAAGTTCCGTTCTCCATGACCTCACGCCTCCACCCTTGCACGGTGATCCCCACCAAAACCCCGCCAATCGGCCTGCGGCGGCTCGTATCCGGCCGGGCGGACGAGAGAGGGTATCTGACGCGTGTCGATTTCGAAGTGCTGCTGGCGACGATCGATGGTCGGAACGGCGGAAATCAGGCGTTTCGTATAGGAATGTTGCGGGTTGGACAGGACGGAGGCCGCATCGCCGATCTCGACGATCTGCCCCGCATAAACGACGGCGATCCGGTGCGCGATCCGCTCCACCACCGCCATGTCATGGCTGACGAAGAGATAGGCAAGGCCGTATTCCTTCTGCAGGTCGATGAGCAGTTCCAGCACTCTTGCCTGAACGGAGACATCGAGCGCCGAAACCGCCTCATCCAGCACCAGAATTTTCGGATTGAGCATCAGTGCGCGGGCAATGCAGAGCCTCTGCCGCTGCCCGCCGGAAAACTGGTGCGGGTAACGCTCAAGACTGTCCTCGGGCAGGCCGACACGTTTGAGGAGCATGGCCATCCGCTCGCGCGTTTTTGCGGTGACCGGTTCACCGGCGGCAATCACCGGTTCGGCCAGAATGCTGTCGATCCGAAGCCGCGGATTGAGCGAGGCATAGGGGTTCTGGAACACCATCTGCACGCCCGGGTCCGTGCGGGTTGCCGCATTTGTCCCGGGCGTCGAAAAGTCACCGCGGATCGGTTTGACGAGGCCGAGAATGGCGCGGGCCGTGGTGGACTTGCCCGAGCCGCTTTCGCCGACGATCGCCAGCGTCTCGCCCGGCATCAGGTCGAAACCGATATTTTCGACGGCATGGACCGAGCCTGGCGAGCGGCTGAAAATGCTGCCCGAAACGGGAAAACGGACAGTAAGTCCCTCGACCTTCAACGCAGCCATCTGCTTTTGCTGACGGGCAAAATCCGCGCGCGCGGCACGGCCGGACTGGAAATGCGGAACGGCGCTGAGAAGGTGTTTCGTATAGGCATGCTGTGGCCGATCCAGGATGTCGTCGAGCGGGCCCTGTTCCACCGCTTCGCCGGCCTGCATGACCATCACCTTGTCGGCGCTGCCGGCGACGAGGCCGATATCATGGGTGATGAAGATCATGCCCATGCCGGTCTCGCGCTTCAACTCGGCGAGTAGCGCCATGATCTGCGCCTGTACGGTTACGTCGAGCGCCGTGGTCGGTTCGTCGGCAATCAGCAGGCGCGGATTGCAGGCAAGGGCCGAGGCGATCATCACCCGCTGCAGCATGCCGCCGGAAAGCTGGTTCGGCGTGTATTTGAGCCGCCGTGCGGCGTCGGGAATGCGAACCCGGTCGAGCGCATCCTTTGCTGCAGCTTCTGCCTGCCTTCCGGTCAGGCCGCGATGCAGGCGAAAGGATTCGGCAATCTGCCTGCCGATCGACAGGACCGGATTGAGCGAGGTCATCGGCTCCTGGAAGATCATGCCGATCTCGCCGCCGCGGATCTTTTCGAGAACCGGTTCCTTTGCTGTAGCGATGTCGACGGTCGTCCCGTCGGCGCGCGACAGCATGATCGAGCCGGCGGTGATCCGCCCGCCGCCGAAATCGACGAGGCGGTTGATCGAAAGCGCCGTCACGGATTTGCCGGAGCCGCTTTCGCCGACGATGGCCAGTGTTTCGCCCGCCGAAAGGTCGAAGCTGACGCCCTTCACGATCTCGGTCTTTACCAGATCGCGGCCGAAACCGACGTGAAGGTTGGAAACGGAAAGAAGCGGGCTGATCATGCGGGCCGGCTCCTTGTCTTGGGGTCAAAGATGTCGCGCAGGGCATCGCCCAGAAGGTTGAAGCCGAGAATGCTGATCATGATGGCGACGGCCGGGAAGATGAGAAGCCAGGGCGCTGTCTCCATCATGTTTCGGCTGTCCGCCAGCATCAGGCCGAGCGAGGCCGCGGGTGGTTGGGTGCCGAGGCCGAGGAAGGAAAGGCCGGCCTCGGTCAAAAGCGACCATGCGAGTGCCAGCGTCACCTGCACGGTGAGCGGCGCGACGAGGTTGAGCAGCAGATGGCGGGTCAGGATATAGCGGCGGCTGGAGCCGAAGGTGCGGGCCGCATCGACAAATTCGCGGCCCTTGATCGACAGCGCCGGGCCGCGCACGACGCGGGTAAAGATCGGCGTGTAGACAATGGCGATCGCGGCAATGCTCGTAAAACTGCCGGGGCCGGCAATGGCGATGATCAAGAGCGCGAGCAGGATGGCGGGGAAGGCAAGCAGCACATCCATGATCCGCATGACGAGGCCATCCCAAAGCCGTCCGAACCAGGCGGCGGTCAGCCCCAGTATCGTGCCAAAAATGCTGGCGATCGCGACCGAGGCGAAGGCGACGAGGAAGGACTGGCCGATCGCCGTCATCAGCCGGCTTGCGACATCGCGGCCGAACAGGTCCGTGCCCATCAGGTATTTCATGCTCGGGCCATGCAGGCGGTCGATGCGGAATTGCTGCAGCGGATTGTGCGGCGTCACCCCGAAGACGCCGAGCAGGGCGATGACCAGATAGACAAGCACGATCGTGCCGCCGATACGGCCGCTGGGATGCGAGAATATGGCTCGGAGGAAGGCCATCAGCTGCCCTCTCCAAGCCGGATGCGTGGATCGAGCGCTACATAGGCGAGATCGACGAGAAGATTGACGACCATGAAGTTGAAGGCGATGAACAGCACGCAGCCCTGCACCAGCGCATAATCCCGCTGCAGGATCGCTTCGAGCACCAGTCGTCCGAGGCCCGGCAGCGCAAAGATCTGTTCCACCAGAACGGCGCCACCCAGAAGATAACCGAACTCGACGCCGCTGATCGTCACGACCGGGATCAACGCATTGGGCAGCGCATGCCGCCAGATCACCCAGCGTTTTGGCGCGCCTCGTGAGCGGGCGGTTCGGACATAATCCTCGCTCAGCACATCGAGCATGGCGGAACGGGAAATGCGTGCGACGGAGGCGGCGAAGGCAAAGCCGAGCGTGATGGCCGGCAGGATCATCTGGCCGAGGTTTTTCAGGGGATCGACCGTGAGCGGCGTGAATTCACCCATGGTCGGCAGGATGCCGAACCCGGCCGAGAGTGCGTAGATCAGAAGCAGGCCGGTGACGAAATTCGGTGTCGACTGGCCGATCATCGCGATGATCCGCACGCCGAGGTCGGAGAGCTTTTCGGTGCGCGTTGCGGCAAAGATGCCGGCGGGCAGCCCGACCAGAATGGCAATCATCATGGAAAGCAAGGCGAGCTCGAGCGTCAGCGGAAAACGCTCGAGAATGATGCCGAGGACCGGCTTGCCGTGAATGACGGAAATGCCGAGATCGCCCTTGAACACGCCGAGCAGCCAGTGGCCATATTGCACGAGGATCGGCTGATCGATGCCGAAATAGGCCGCAAGCGCCTGCCGCTGCGCCGGTGTCAGCAGACCCGCTTCGGTGCCGAGCATGGCGGTGATCGCATCGCCCGGCACCATGCGGATGGCAACGAAGACGAGGATCGATACGCCGAGCATGACCAGCGGAAAGGTCAAAAGCCGTTTCGCCAGATAGGTCATAATGTTGTCAGGCTCTGCTGCATGGCTGTTGTGTTCCCAAGGCCGCCTCTGGCCTGTCGGCCATCTCCCCCGACAAGGGAGAGAAAACCCCGTCGCACCCGCCTGCCCAAATAGGGGCTTGGCTGTGCGATCGGGTTAAGCCCTCCCCATGTGGGGAGGGTTGGGAGGGACCTTCATTCATTGACGGTGATCCTGACCCTTGTCTTGCGGGGTCAAGAAAAGGCTTCGATCAATTCAAGCTCACCTTGCTCAGCCCGAACAGCGAGCCTTCCGGTGTCGGCTGAAAACCCTGCACGTTCTTCTGCTGCGCCGTGTAGCTGTAGGACGTGTAGAGCCAGATCCAGGGCGAGACCTCGACGAGGTGCTTTTCGAAATCGGCGAAGATCGTCTTGCGCTTGGCTGGATCCGTCTCGACGCGGCCCTTCTGCATCAGGCTGTCCAGCGTGTCGTCGATATAGTTCGAGACTTTCTGCAGGTTACCGGTCTTGGTGAAGTAGCGATTATACATCGAATAGGGATCGGCGCGGCCGCCGTTCAGCGCTACCGCCATGTCGAAATCGCCCTTCAGCCAGGCATCGACATAGACGTTGAGCTCCATCATCTTGATGTCGAGCTTGATGCCGATCTCGGCGAGCTGCGACTGCAGGACCTGCGCTTCGGCTGCAGCCGTTGCCGGTTCGCCATTGGCGGCGATCACGGTGGCGGAAAAGCCGCTGCCGAAGCCGGCATCGGCCATCAGCTTCTTCGCCTTTGTAAGATCCTTCTTGTAGCAGGGAAGTGTGCTGGCATCGGCCGTATAACCCGGCATGGTCAGCGGGCCGGTGACCTTGCCTTCGCCGACCGAGGCGGTGTCAAGCACGTCCTGACGATCGACGGCGCAGGAGATCGCCTGGCGGACGGCAAGATTGTCCATCGGCTTGCGCGACGGATTGAGCTGCAGGACGTGGTAGGCGAGAACCGGCGTGCGGTTCAGCACGAGGCTCTTTTCGTTCGGGATGAGCGTTGCGACGAGCGGATCATTGATCAGCGCAAAATCGACCTGCTTGGTGCGAAGGGCGGCGAGGATCGCCGTTTCGTCCGGCAGGACGCTGATATCGATGCCATCGACACCGACCTTGCCGCCGGCCCAGTCCTTGTTGGCGGACAGCGTTTCCTTGGAATTCGGTTCCCACTTGTCGAGTTTGAATGGACCGGAGCCGAGCGCCTTGGTGCCGACCGTGCCGGCGGTGATTTCTGCCGCCGGAACGATTGCGGCATTGATGCTTGCCATGGCCGTCAGCAGCGGCACATCCGGCTGCGACAGCTTGAAGATCACGGCCTGCGGATCCGGCGCTTCGATCGAGGCGATGGAGAGGAAGTTGGCGCGGGCGGCGGCGGCGGTCTTTTCATCGAGCAGGCGCTCGAACGAAGCTTTCACGTCGGCCGAGGTGACCGGCTTGCCATCCTGGAATTTCGCCTTCGGATCGAGCTTGAAGGTGATCTGCTTGGCGTCGGGCGCAAATTCCCAGGAGGATGCGACAGCCGGGACGATCTGCAGGTCCTTGTCGAACCGCACCAGCGGCTCATAGATCAGTTCGAGGAGGCGGATGGAGGAGAAGGCGGTCTGCTTGTGCGGATCAAGGCCGGTCGCGTCCTGTTTCCAGGCCATTTTCAGCGACGCGGCGGAGGCCGGAGCCGAAAGTGCGGAAGCGCAAAGTGCTGCCGCAAGGGTCAGTCCGGTGATGAATTTCGTCGAAAAATGCCTTCCCATTCTTATTCTCCCCTTTTTTCCAGATTTCTGGCCTGTTTCAGTAGCTTATGCTGTCTTCCCATGGATTGCGGCGCGAAGGAAGCCTCCTGCGTCATGAAGTGCATTGCGGGCGGTTTCAACCTCCATTCCGGTCAGTTCGATCAGGATCGCCAGCTTCACGTCATTGCCGGTGAGATCCAGCACGCGACGCGCCTCGTCCGCTTCGCAGCCGGTCGCCTGCATGACGATACGGGCGGCCCGCGCCTCGAGTTTCCGGTTGGTGGCGCTGAGATCGACCATCAGGTTCTGATAGCTCTTGCCGATCTTGATCATGCTGGCGGTCGTCAGCATGTTGAGAACCAGCTTTTGCGCTGTGCCGGATTTCAGCCGCGTCGAGCCGGTCAGAATTTCCGGGCCGACGACCGGGGAAATCGCGATATCGGCGATATCGGCAATGGCCGAGCCGGGATTGCAGGAGAGCGCGACGGTTTTTGCGCCAAGCGCCTTCGCATGGTTCAAGGCGCCGATCACATAGGGCGTGCGGCCGCTGACGGCGATGCCGACCACGACATCGTCCTTCGTCAGGCCGATACCGGCCAAATCCTTGGCGCCCTGTTCGGGATCGTCTTCTGCGCCTTCGATCGCGTGCATCAACGCATCATTGCCGCCGGCAATCAGGCCGACGACCGTGCCTTCGGGCACGCTGAAGGTCGGCGGGCACTCGGAGGCATCGAGCACGCCGAGCCGGCCGCTCGTGCCGGCGCCGATATAGACGAGGCGGGCGCCTTTCCGGAAAGCCCTGACGATTTCGTCGACGGCCTCGGCGATCTGCGGCAGGACTTTCTCGACGGCTTCGGGAACAAGCCGGTCTTCCGTATTGATCTCGCGCAGAACATCGACGGTCGGCAGGAGGTCGATGTCCATCGAGCGGGGATTGCGATCCTCGGAGACCAGTCGTTCCAGCTCGGAAATCAGACGCACTTCACTCATGGCAATCCTTGACCTTTCGTTAAAGGATTAGGATCGTTCATTCCTCAAGTCAATCGACTAAGGAATATTTTATTCCTATTTTGGCGAGTCTTCGGGATTAACCAATCCGTATGGGCTCAGCTGGCAGTAATGGCGCGGCGGGCAAGGATGATGGCGCCGGAAACCGCATCGCCGTCGGCCGGCTTCAGGCGGCGGCGGACGTCGGGGGAAAGCCAGGCTTCGAGCGGCGAAGAGAGGCCGCCGAGCAGGGTGACGCGGGGTGCGCCGAGATCGAACAGGGCGCGCACCAGCGTATCGATCTGTTCGGCCGCGCTCTGGACGATGCGGCGGCCGGAAGCATCGCCCTGGTCGGCATGGCGCATGACCATCGGCGCCAGTGCAGCGTAATCGGTCGCCGTAGCCCGGTCCATCCAGGCGACGGCTTCCATCGGATCGTCGCGAAAGCGCTGCATGACTTCGCTGAGAAGCGCGGTCTTTTCCAACCGTCCGTCATGGGCGCGCAAAGCGAACTGGACCGCCTTCAGCCCGAGATCGGCGCCGCTGCCCTCGTCGGAAATCGGAAAGCCGTAGCCGCCGACACGCAGGTTTTTGTCCCCGACAAAGCCGAGGCCGATCGAGCCGGTGCCGGCAATGACGATCGCGCCATCCTTGCCCGAATGGGCGCCGAGGCAGGCTCCCATGCCGTCGCTGACGAAATCAATGCTGGCAAAGTCGTGCGGAATTGCCTTAAGCGTCTCGATCGCACCCTTGCGGCCGATCCCGGCAAGGCCGATGCCGACATGCACATGCGCGGTTTTGTCGGTTTCGAGGCCCGCCTCATCAAGAGCAGCATTGAAGGCGCGCGAAATCGAGGCCCAGGCTTCCTCTATGCCGAGCCGTGTCGTGGCCGGGCCCGAAAGCCCTTGGCCCAAAACAGTGCCAGAAGCGTCTTCAATCCTTGCTCGGCAGCCGGTGCCGCCGCCATCGACGCCGAGAAAATAATGCGGCCCGCTCATATGCTTTGCCGCTCGATATCGGCACCGCAGAGTTTGAGCTTGCGGTCCAGCTGCTCGTAGCCGCGATCGAGATGGTAGACACGGTTGATGATCGTCTCGCCACTCGACACCAGCCCGGCCAGCACGAGCGAGACCGAGGCGCGCAGGTCGGTCGCCATCACCTGAGCGCCTTTGAGCGCCGGACCGCCGCGTACCAAAGCCGTCGTGCCCTGAAGCGCGATATTGGCGCCAAGCCGCATCAGTTCCGGTACGTGCATGAACCGGCTTTCGAACACCGTCTCGCGGATCAGCGATGCCCCTTCGGCGCAGGCGGCAAGCGCCATGAACTGCGCCTGCAGGTCTGTCGGGAAACCGGGATAGGGTTCGGTGGTCAGGTCCGCGCCGCGCAATGGGCCATCGCGCGACACGACGAGGCCGCGGTCGCTCGGCCAGACGCTGACGCCCATCGCCTCCAGCGCCTGCACGACGGCGGCCATGTTTTCCAGCCGGGCATTGGTGAGTTCCAGCGTGCCGCCGGTGATCGCTGCGGCAACGGCATAGGTGCCGGCCTCGATACGGTCCGGAATGCCGTGATGGCGTGCCGGCTGCCATGTCGTTGTGCCTTCGACGAGAATGCGATGCGTGCCGGCGCCTTCGATCCGGGCGCCCATGGCGGTGAGGCAGGCGGCGAGATCGGCAACTTCCGGCTCACGCGCCGCGTTCAGGATTTCGGTCTCGCCCTTGGCGGAGGTCGCCGCCATCATCGCCGTCTCGGTCGCGCCGACAGAAGGGGAGGGGAGCACGATGCGGCCACCCTTCAGCCCGCCGGTCGCCGAGGCGACGATCAGCCCGTTTTCGATGGCGATTTCGGCGCCCAATGCTGCAAGCGCCTTGATGTGCATATCGACCGGCCGGGCGCCGATCGCGCAGCCGCCGGGCAGGCTCACGCGTGCCTCACCAAAGCGGGCGAGCAGCGGTGCCAGAACGAGCACGGTCGCCCGCATCCGCCGTACGGTATCGTAGGATGCTTCCTTGGAAACGATATGTTTTGCGTCGATCACGGTCGAATGGCCGCTGCGGGTGACGTCGGCGCCATGCAGGGCGATGACGCCGAGCATGTTTTCGACATCGCTCACCTGCGGCAGGTTTGTCAGTTCCAGCGGGTGCGGGCTGAGCAGCGAGGCGGCGATCTGCGGCAGGGCGGCGTTCTTAGCGCCGGCAATGGTCACCGCGCCCTGCAATTTATGCCCGCCGACGATCCTCAATCTGTCCATGTGCCGACCCGTTCCGCTTTTCCGGACGAAACTAAACCTTGGTCACGGCCTGTCAATGATCTGGAATTTTATATTCCATTCTTCGTTTCAGTTCGTCATAATCCAGTGCAGTCAAGGGCGGGCTGTTTTCGGTGGCCATCGGAATGCTATCCTCGTCCACCATTGTCCTGATTTGCCGGATCCCATGTCAGTTCTGAAGAAGATTACTGCTCAGCTCGAAGAAATGGCCCCCGCCGACCGCGAGATCGGCCGCTTCATCCTCGACAATCCCGAGCAGATGCTGACGCTGTCTTCTGCTGCACTGGCGATGGAGACGGGCCGCAGCCAGTCGGCGGTCGTGAAATTCAGCCAGAAACTCGGTTTCGCCGGTTACCAGCAGCTGAAACTCGCCGTCAGCGAGGCGAAGGTGCAGGAGCGTCACGCGCCGCCCGGCGTGATCCATGGCACGATCGAGACCGGCGACAGCTACCTCACCATTCTGCAGAAGCTGATCGGCAGCAAGATGCTTTCCATGCAGCAGACGCTTGCCGTCAACAGCGAGCAGGAGATCGAGAAGGCTCTTCAGGCGCTGAATGGAGCGCGGCGGGTGCATCTGGCGGGCGTCGGCGCCTCTTCGCTGGTGGCGCGAGACTTTTCCTACAAGCTTATGAAGCTCGGCCGCAGCGTGCTGCACGATGCCGACAGCCATGTGCAGATGGCCAATGCCTCGACCCTAGGACGGGAGGATGTGCTGGTTGCGCTCTCCTATTCCGGCGCCAGTATCGAGACGCTCAGGATCGCAGAATTGGCGCATCAGCGGGGGGCGACGGTGATTGCGATCACCGGCCTGTCCGGAGGCCCGCTGCATCAGGCCGCCAATATCCGGCTTTATACGGTGGCGGATGAGGAGAGGGCGCGGTCGTCGTCTATCACCGCGCGCGATGCGCAGTTAATGCTGACGGATCTGCTCTTCATCTTGCTGATCCAGCGCCAGCCCGACGCCAACGAATATGTCCATAACAGCGAGCTTGCGGTTTCGGCCTTGAAGGTGCCGCGCTAGCGCCGTTCCGCGGAATGGCCTGTTGATGAAATCCCGCCCCGGCTCTAGACCTTAAGACTTCGATGGAATCCGGGACACTTTTTCGCATGTCGAATAACAGCTACTTTTCCAATCTCGGCGGTCTGCCGCCCCAGACCAATCTTCTTTCCAGCAAGGCCGTCTTCACGACGTCCTATGCGGTCATTCCCGGCTCGGTGATGAGCGATATCGTCACCAGCCTCCTTCCGCACTGGGAAAAGTCGCGTGCCTGGATCATCTCGCGGCCGCTGTCCGGTTTTGCCGAAACGTTTTCGCAATATATCATGGACGTGCAGCCCGGCGGCGGCAGTGCCCGACCGGAACCGGATGCAAGGGCGCAGGCGGCAATCTTCGTGGTCGAGGGCGAGATGGTGATCGAGCTGGACGGCAAGCCGCATGCGCTGCGGCCTGGCTCCTTTGCCTATATTCCGGCTGGCTCCGCCTGGCAGGTCTGGAACAGCAGCGGTGCGGCCGTGCGCTTCCACTGGGTGCGGAAAATCTATCAGGTCGTCGATGGCATCGAAAAGCCGCCGGCCATCTTCTCTCATGAGGACGAGGTCGAGTTCGCAGCCATGCCGGATACGGATGGCAAATGGGGCACGACGCGTTTCGTCGACCACAACGACATCCGCCACGACATGCATTTCAACATCGTCACGCTGCAGCCGGGTGCGGTGATCCCTTTCATGGAAACCCACATTATGGAGCACGGGCTCTATGTGCTGGAGGGCAAGGCCGTTTATCGCCTCAATCAGGACTGGGTCGAAGTCGAGGCCGGCGACTACATGTGGCTGCGCGCCTTTTGCCCGCAGGCCTGTTATGCGGGCGGCCCCGGCCGTTTCCGTTACCTCCTCTATAAGGATGTGAACCGGCACCCGGCGCTATCGCTTTAAGTCACCTCAAAGAAATCGGCGCGAGATCGTCGATCTCGCGTTTTCTTTTCGACGGTAAGCCAATTTTAAGCGGAAAAGATGATCTTTTCCGCATGAACAAGTGCGCTCTCTCGGTTGTCGTTCCCTGCTTTAACGAAGAAGCCGTCCTGGAGGAATTTTCCGGGCGGATGGCGAGAGCCTGCGCTGCCGTCACCAGCGATTATGAGATCATTGTCGTTGACGACGGATCGTCCGACAGCACCTGGTCGATCATCGAGAAACTGACGGATGGCGATCCCCGCTTCGTCGGTGTCCGGCTCTTCCGCAATCACGGCCACCAGCTGGCGGTGACCGCCGGATTATCGATGACGCGAGGCGAGCGCGTCCTGCTGATCGACGCGGATCTGCAGGATCCCCCGGAACTGCTGCCGGCCATGGTGAATGTCCTCGATCAGGGGCATGACGTCGTCTATGGCAAGCGCATTGCGCGCATGGGCGAAACGCCATTCAAACGCTTCACCGCGTCATCCTTTTACCGGCTCCTCAATCGGCTTTCCTCCGTTCCGATCCCGGAGGATACCGGCGATTTCCGGCTGATGACACGGCAGGTCGTCGATATTCTGAACAGCATGCCGGAACGCCATCGTTTCATTCGCGGCATGGTCAGCTGGATCGGTGGACGGCAGGTTGCCTTTCCTTATGCGCGGGACGCACGTTATGCCGGCACGACAAAATATCCACTGCGCAAGATGGTTGCGCTAGCGCTTGATGCTGTGACGAGCTTTTCGACCAAACCACTTCGTGCCGCGGTCTGGCTCGGTCTCCTATCGTCGATGTTTGCGTTTTCCATCCTTCTCTACGCCATCGTCCAATGGGCAGCCGGCAATGTCGTTCCGGGGTGGGCAAGCTCGGTGGCCACGATCTCGTTTTTCTCTGGCACACAGCTTTTCGTCATGGGCGTGTTTGGCGAATATCTCGGCCGCGTCGTGCAGGAGATCAAAGGCCGCCCCTTGTTCACGATTGGGGAAATTCGGCAGCAGCAAGCGGCTGCAGGTCGCATAGACGATGTGCACGGTCTTCAGGCGTCGCTGGAGAAACGCCACCGCCCTGAAAAGAGTGCATCCGCCCCATGAACGCAGTGAAGTCGGACTTGACCGAAGACGAGCAGGCGAACCTCGTTGCCCCGAATCAAGCCGATTGCCGGCGCGAAAGCCTGCGGGCTGTCGCTTTTATCGTTCTCGCGGCGCTTATCTCGCTCATACCGGTGCTATCGGTACGTTTCCCGCCGATGACCGACTATGCCAACCATTATGTCCGGTTATGGCTTCTGACCGGTGGCATCAACCGGCCACATATGGCCGATTTTTACCAGATCGACTGGAACGTCGCCTGGACAAATATCGCCATCGATCTGATGGCGTTTGTGCTCGGCAAGGTGGCAGGTATTGGCATTATCGGACCGCTGATGCTTGGTCTTGCCTTGCTGCTGCCTTCGCTTGGCGTTGCGCTGCTCAACCGCAAGCTTTTCGGCGGCTTCCATTGGTGGCAGGTTCTTTGTTTTGTTCTCGCCTGGAATTCAGTCTTCCTTTTCGGCTTCCTCAGCTTCTCGATCAGTCTCGGGCTCGCGCTGATCTTCGCTTATGCCGACGAGCATCTGAAATCGAGAAATCCGGCGCTCGTTTTTGGCGTGCGCGCAGTCCTGTCCGCCATCCTGCTCGTTGCTCACCCCTTTGGTTTGCTGTTTTACACAGCCCTGCTTGCCGCGCTCGCGTTCGGACCATCGATTGCGCCCTTACGGCAGCGAAAGATGTTTTTCGCCGCGGTCTTGCGGGTTTTGGTCGCCGTCGCTCCGGTCTTTCTTCCCCTGGTCATATTCCTGTTGTTTGGCCCCTCATTGCCCGGCCAGAAAAACGTCTCCCTGTTCGAAAGCATGTATTGGGACAATCCGTCCCTCATCCGCTCTTTCATGATGCTGCTGACGTATTTCAGGACTTATGACATTCGCATCGACATGATCTACCTGTTGCTGCTGCTCGTTGTGGTTCGCGAAACCATCCGGCGAAATCTCATGCGCCTCCATTGGGGCCTCATCCTCGCTTCGATCGTTTTGGGCCTGCTATCCCTGGTCATGCCGACTCAGGTCTTTGACACCGGCGGTATCGACGTCCGTTTGCCCTGCATGATGGCCCTTGCGGCTGCTGCTGGTCTTCGGCCGGATGTGAGGGGACGGCTGCAGCTCATCATCTTGCCGGTCGTTTTTCTCGTCGTCGCCTCTCGCACCGCCTTCATCGAATATGTCTGGCTGCAGCGGTCTGCGGATGTCGCCTCCGTCGAGAGGGTCCTTGATCACGTAGAGCCGGGTGCAGCCATATTGCCAGCGCAAACTTCACTCGATACGGCTGAGTTTCAGAAGATGCCAGTCGGCCGGTCGGTCGGCGGCATGTTCCCGAGCTTCCTGCATTATCCTGCGCTTGCAAGTCTGGAGCGGGATGCGTTCATGCCATATCTGTTTACCGCCGCAGGCAAGCAGCCATTGCGGGTGCGTGAACCGTGGCGCGCTATTTCCGTACCGGAAGGTGCACCTGTTCCAAGCCGATTGCTCGATATGGATGTCGCTGACTATCTTCCTTACATGGCCGACTGGAAAAACCGGTTCGATTATATCCTGCTTTTGAATGCCGATATGGAAAGCTCCTCTTATCCCATGCCGACATTCGACACGGTCCATATCGTCGCAGACGAAGGCTTCGCCCGCCTTTATCGGATTGATCATGATGCTTCTCATTAAAAGGCGCCAGATCGTGCTTTGACGAAGATCAAGACTTGAGCAGATGTGCTCGAAATAAATTTATCAAATGGTCAAAATTTTATCAGGCGATAAATTTCGCTCGACCAAACTTCTCTAAGTATCTGATATATATAAGATACATCATCTGGCACGACGCTTGCGTCGATCCATTCAGCGCACGCCTGTCAAATGTGCAGCATTGAAGGGATCAGGATATGGAAATCGGAGTTTTCATCCCGATTGGGAACAATGGGTGGCTGCTTTCGGAGAACGCACCGCAATACAAGCCGAGCTTCGAGCTCAACAAGGAAATTACCCTCAAGGCCGAAAAATACGGCTTTGATTTCGCGCTCTCGATGATCAAGCTGCGCGGTTTCGGCGGCAAGACGGAATTTTGGGATTACAATCTCGAATCTTTCACGCTGATGGCCGGTCTTGCCGCCGTCACCTCGAAGATAAAACTGTTCGGCACGGCCGCGACGCTGGTCATGCCGCCGGCCATCGTCGCGCGCATGGCAACCACGATCGACAGCATTTCCGGTGGCCGTTTCGGCGTCAATCTCATCACAGGCTGGCAGCGCCCCGAATATAGTCAGATGGGGCTGTGGCCGGGCGACGATTATTTCGGCGATCGCTACCAGTATCTCGATGAATACACGACGGTGCTGAAGGAGCTGCTCACTTTCGGTCAGTCGGATTTTAAGGGCCAGTTCTTCCAAATGGAGGATTGCCAGATGAAGCCGGTGCCGGAAGGTCCGGTCAAGATGATCTGCGCCGGCTCTTCCGACAAGGGAATGGCATTTTCTGCCAAGTTCGCGGATTACAGCTTTTGCTTCGGTGTCGGTGTCAACACGCCGACCGCTTTCGCAAAGACCAATGAGCGCCTGCTGGCCGCAACCGAAAAGACAGGACGCGACGTTCGTTCCTTCGTGCTGACGATGATCATTGCCGAGGAAAAATCCGAGGATGCCTGGGCGAAATGGGAGCATTACAAGGCCGGCGCCGACCAGGATGCGATCAAGTGGCTCGGGTTGCAGAGCGCGGTCGATACCAAATCCGGCGCCGATACCAATGTCCGCCACATGTCCAACCCGGTTTCGGCGGTCAATATCAACATGGGCACGCTGATCGGCTCCTATGAGGAAGTGGCGGCCATGCTGGACGAAATGTCCGAAGTACCCGGCACCGGCGGCGCCATGCTGACCTTCGACGACTTTGTTGAAGGTGTCGAAAAGTTCGGCAAATATATCCAACCATTGATGAAATGCCGGCAGCATGTCCTGCCGCTTCTGGAGGCCGCCGAATGAGCACTGTCGCAGGATACCAGATGCCGGTTGGCAAGTCGGAAAGCGTCACGCTTCCGGCCCGTCCGGAGCCGATCACGCTCAAGCCATCGGAAACCGCCATCGTCGTGGTCGACATGCAGAATGCCTATTCGACCGAGGGCGGTTATGTCGATCTTGCCGGGTTCGACATTTCCGGCGCCAAGGGCACGATCGCCAATATCAAGAAGACGCTGGAGACGGCCCGCGCCAATGGCGTACAGGTGATCTATTTCCAGAACGGCTGGGACAAGGATTATATCGAGGCCGGTGGCCCCGGCTCGCCCAATTGGCACAAGTCGAATGCGCTGAAGCATATGCGGGCCAATCCCGAGCTTCAGGGCCAGCTTCTCGCCAAGGGTGGCTGGGACTATGCGATTGTCGACGAGTTGCAGCCGCAGCCGGGCGACATTCTGGTCCCTAAGACGCGTTATAGCGGGTTCTTCAATACCAATATGGACAGCGTCCTGCGCGCCCGCGGTATCCGCAATCTGGTGTTTGTCGGCATCGCCACCAATGTCTGCGTTGAAAGCTCGCTGCGCGATGCCTTCCACCTCGAATATTTCGGCGTGATGCTGGAGGATGCGACCCATCATCTGGGGCCTGACTTCATCCAGCAGGCGACCGTCTACAATGTGGAAAAATTCTTCGGCTGGGTCGCGACCGTCAATGATTTCTGTGGCGTGATCAGCCAGGCGGCTCCGGCGGCCTGAGCATCGTTTTATCAAGGAGAGGAAACCGAATGCCCAAGTCCATTATCGTTCCCGAAGGCACACAGAAGCCGATCGCCCCTTATTCGCCCGGCACACTTGCCGATGGTGTCGTTTATGTTTCCGGCACGCTGCCGTTCGACAAGAACAACGATGTCGTTCATGTCGGTGATGCCGGCGCTCAAACAAGGCATGTGCTCGAAGTCATCAAGTCGGTCATCGAGACGGCCGGCGGCACGATGGAAGATGTCACGATGAACCACATCTTCATCACCGACTGGGCCAATTACCAGGCAGTCAACAAGGTCTATGCCGAATATTTCCCGGGCGACAAGCCGGCGCGTTATTGCATCCAGTGCGGTCTGGTCAAGCCGGATGCGCTGGTCGAGATCGCTACCGTCGCACATATCGGCAAATAGTCCGTGCTGTATCATCAGGTTCACGGGGCGTCCGACGCCCCGACCATCATCCTGTCATCGGGTCTCGGCGGCAGTCATGCCTATTGGGCGCCGCAGATCGAGGCGCTTTCCCGTCGTTTCCGTGTCGTCACCTATGATCAGTTCGGCACGGGGCGGTCGCCAGGCGAAGTTCCCGAGAATGGCGGTATCGCTGCGATGGCCGATGATGTCATCGCACTTGCGGAAGAACTCGGCATCGAGAGTTTCAGCCTGATGGGGCATGCGCTAGGCGGGTTGATTGGCCTCGATCTCGCGGCCCGTCGACCGGAACTCATCGAAAATCTGGTTCTCATCAATGCCTGGGGCAAGGCCGATCCGCATTCCGGTCGGTGTTTCGACGTTCGCATCGAGCTTCTGAAAAAGTCCGGCGTTCCGGCTTTCGTCAAGGCACAGCCGCTTTTCCTGTATCCGGCTGTGTGGATGTCGGAAAATGCGGCCCGGATGGATGCCGAGGAAGCCCATGCAGCGGCCCATTTCCAGGGCGAGCAGAATATCTTGCGGCGCATCGCCGCGCTGCGCGCTTTTGATATCGAGGCACGCTTGTCTGAGATCACCCATCCGACGCTTCTGGTCGCGACGAAGGATGATCTTCTGGTTCCCTTCACGCGCTCGGTAATGCTTGCCGGACAGATGCCGAATGCCGAACTCTGCCTGATGGAATTTGGCGCCCATGCAGTGAATGTGGTCGACCCTGCCGGCTTTAACCGCGCAATGATGGCTTTCCTGGCGCCGTAGCGTCAATCGACATTTCACCAATCCGGTATTCGTCCAAAATCCTCCCCCTGGAAATCTCCTCGATTTCCGGGGGGATGCTTTTCTGCGTCCGGTCTGACACGGAAGGTTAAGAAAATTCCTGCCATTGTTAAAAAATGCATATTTACTAAAATACAACCTTGTCTGGATGGAATCTCTTAAATTTCGTGTGTCAGGGTGAAACGCAAAGGAGCAGTCATGAGGATCGCTTCAAACAGACGCCGCGTTTCTGCGGCTTCGCCAAATGTAGAGACAAGCTCCATGCCCCTGGAAATTGTGCAGATTATCCAAGAGTTTAGTACTGTCGGTGGAGCTGAGAACGTATCGTGGGAGCTGGCCCGTGCATTCGAGCGCCTGGGTATTTCCAATCTAGTTCTGACCTCTCGCTCTGCGGCAGCGCCAGATGCCAAGAACGTACGCCTGGTCATACCCTTCACGTCTTCGATCCCGACGCGGGGACCTTTGCGGTATATCGGTCGCCTGCTGGTCGTTCCACTGTTTACCTTCGTTGCCACTTTCACGCTTCGGCACTATCGAAACGCGGTTGCAATCAGCCATGGCGATACGCTGGCGGGCGACATTCTCGTCGTTCATGCCGTGAATATCGAGAACCTGCATGAGAAGCGTCGGGCCGGCGAATGGATGTGGCGGTTCAATCCGCTGCATCTATGGGTTTCGCTACGCGATCATTTCATGATTGGTGGCCTGCGATATCGCCGCTATGTCGCGGTCTCGCCGCGTGTCGCTGGCGAACTCAAGCATCATTACAACGTGCCTGCCGATCGTATCCAGGTCATTCCCAACGGTATCGACGTCGAGCGCTTCAAGCCGGATCAGGCTGCGCGCCGTACGGCCCGGGCGCGTTTTGGAATTCCGCCGGATGCGCAGCTGCTTCTGTTCGTCGGGCATGAATTCGATCGCAAGGGCCTTGCCCATATCATCGGCGCGATGGAGCGGCTCGGACCGGAATACTGGCTTCTGGTCGTCGGGGCCGGCGATGAAGGCCGCTATAAGCGTATGGTAAGTCAGCTGCGTGGCCGGGTTGTCTTTGCTGGCGAGCAGCGCGGGCTTGAAAGCATCTATCCGGCAGCCGATGCCTTCGTCCTGCCGACGGCCTACGAGACCTTCTCACTGGTCTGCATGGAGGCCATGGCCTGTGCGGTCCCTGTCTTCGCCACCCGCGTCGGCGGCATCGAGGATTATCTGGTGGATGGCCATAACGGCTTTTCCATCGAGCGAGACCCGAACGATGTCGCCGCCAAGCTTGCCCAGGCCTTTCAGGACAAGGAAGGCCTCAAGCAACTTGCAAAAGGCGCTTACGAAACGGCGCTCGGCTACCGATGGGATGCGATCGCAACCCAGTATGTAGCGCTGGTCGAGCAGGTCGATCGCGAGAAGAAAGCCAGTACCAGAAGTACAGGTCCAGGAATGGTTAAGGTTGTATAAATTCAAGATGGCCAAGCCAAGTTTCTCGGTATCCGGAAGTTTGGCCTGAGGCTGCAGGTGTTAACTAAGTAAATGAAATTTACTACTTTGTTAACAAACATAACACCTGACAGGTCTATATGGATCTGTTCCGGCACGTAAGTGAGGACCGGCGAATGCGCGTCGCGATAGTACATGATTGGCTCTATGTGGTCGGGGGCGCGGAGCGCGTCCTCAAGGAGATAATCCATTGCTATCCGGAAGCCGATATCTATGCCCTGTTCGATTTCCTGACGCCCGAGGATCGCGCCAAGGTCGGCATCCGGGAAACCAAAACGAGTTTCCTTCAGCGTTTGCCCTTCGTCCGCCGCTGGCACCGTGCGTTTCTTCCATTGATGCCGATCGCCATCGAGCAGCTCGATCTGTCGGAATATGATCTCGTTATTTCCAGCAGCTATGCGGTTGCCAAGGGCGTCCTCACCGGGCCGAACCAGATCCATATCGCCTATGTGCATTCGCCGATGCGTTATGCCTGGGATCTGCAGCACACCTATCTGGCCGAGACGGGCAATACGCGTGGCGTCAAAAGCATGCTGATGCGCTATATCCTGCACAAGATGCGGCTCTGGGACACGCGCACGGCCAATGGGCCGGATGTCATCGTTGCCAACTCGCATTTCATCTCGCGCCGTATCCGCAAGGTTTATGGTCGGGCGGCGAAGGTCATCTATCCGCCGGTCCAGCTTTCGACACGTGACATAAAGCCCGCCAACCGGTCGCATTTCCTCGCGGCAAGCCGGCTCGTGCCCTACAAGAATATCGAGGCGATCGTTCGCGCCTTTGAAAAGCTTCCGGACCAGAAGCTGATCGTTGCCGGCCACGGGCCGCAGGCCGCGCATCTGAAGTCGATCGCCGGCCCGAACGTCACCTTTGCCGGCTTCGTCAAGGATGACGAGCTGCGTAGCCTGATGGCCTCGGCGCGTGCCTTCGTTTTTGCCGCCGAAGAGGATTTCGGCATCGTTCCCGTCGAAGCGCAGTCGGAAGGGACGCCGGTCCTGGCGCTTCGCAAGGGCGGCTCGCTGGAGACCGTCATCGAGAAGAAGACAGGCCTCTTTTTCGATGCGCCGGAGCCCGATCGGATCGCAGCGACGGTGCGGGCCTTCATCGAAACCGAGACGGAATTTTCGGCAGAGACCTGCCGCACCCATGCATCGCGCTTCGCACCGGAGCGTTTTCGCCGGGAAATAAAGTCGACGGTCGAGGAGGCGCTGGTCGCTTTCAAGCCGGCTGTCGGACCGCAATTCGAGCAGCCGCAGCAGCTCTCAGCAAGAAAAAAGTGAGACGCCTGTGGCAGACAGTCGATCCTTCGAAAGCATGAGCAAAAGCCTTCCCTTAAGCCCAAGGGCCGCAGACATGCTTGCCGGCCTTTGGCGCCAGAAGATCCTGTTCGTGCTGGTCGTGGCCGCTGTGCTGGTTGCCACAGTCGGTGCGCTCGTGGTGCTGCCGGTCCGTTATCTCGCGACGGGAACGGTAATCGTCGCCGAACCGGATCCCGGCGTTGCGGATCCATCTGCATTGCGCACCCAGAATGCCGGCGATCCGGCCGACCTTGAGAGCCAGTTGATGATCCTGCGGTCTCCGAGACTGGTCAAGCTTGCGCTGGAACAACCAAGCGCGCTGGACGCGCTCAAGCGCGAATGCCGGTCCTCCCGTAGCCTGTTTTCCGGCAGTCGGAATTGTGATGGGCTGACGTCGGACGATCCGCAGCTGATCGATCGCGTCGGCGGCCTGTATTCGATCGGAACAGCTGGCCGCTCCCGCGTCATCAACATCGCCTACCAGTCCAATCTGCCCGATGTCGCCCAGTCGCTTGCCAATGCGCTGATCGCCGCCTTCCTTGCCGACCAACGTGACGGCATGTCGAGCGGTCGCGAGGAAGCGGCCAAATGGATGTGGCAGGAACTGGCAAGGCTCGACAGCGACATCCGCGCTCAGGATACGCAGATCGAGGATTACCGCCGCCAGAAGGGTTTGATGCGTGGCGCAACGGCGCCCATCGCCTCCGAGCAGCTGACAAGTATCGGCCAGCAGCTTGCCGCTGCGCAGCAAAACAAGGCACAGGCGGCTGCACGCCTCAAGGAAATCCGGGAAGGCCAGTCGGGTGGGGCATCCAGTGCCACCAGCGTTCTCGACAATCGCTCCATCGCCGACCTCAAACAACAGATCGCAGCAGCAAGACGCCAGCTGGCCGCGACGACCACGATTTTCGGACCGCGGCATCCGCAGCTCAGGGTCCAGCAGGACGCGCTAGACGCTCTGCAGCAGCAGCTTTCCGTTGAGACCCGCAAGGTCAGTGAAAGCGCCCAGAAGGATTTTGACGCGGCTTCCAGCCTGGTGAATTCCCTGCAGTCGCAGATGAAGACTGCGACAGACGAGGCCGGGAAGGCCGCCTCCAATGAAGCCTCTATCGAAGGCATGGTGCGCGGCGTGGCGATCAAGCGCCAGCAATATGCCGAACTCTACCAGCGCGCCAGCGCGCTCGAAACCGAGCGCCGCTCGCTGATCGGCAGCACGCGTCTGATCAGCCTTGCCGAACTGCCTTTGAAGCCGGTCTTCCCGAAGAAGGTACCATTCCTCGCCATCGGCCTCGTCCTTGGCCTGATCCTTGGAGCAGTCGCAGCCTTGCTGCGTGACAAGTTTGCCGGCGGACCTTCGTCTGTGCCCCTCGCTCCGCAGGAGCCGGAGACGCTTGTCGCGTCCAACGCTCCGACTGCGCCGCGCCGGCCGCCGGCCATCATCGAACTGCCCGCCCTCAAGCCCGGTAGTCTGCTCGACAGCGCGACAATGTCTCTGCCCTCGGCACTCTGGAAGGCTTCGGCGGCACGCGACATGCAGCTGGCGCTGGACGACCTTCTGTCCGGGCTGCAGGAGCATGGTCTCGGAGACAATGTGAAACGCATCCTCGTCACCTCGGCAAGGGTTGGCCAAGGCAAGACCTTCACCACGATCGCGCTTGCGCGCGCCGCCGCCCGGGCCGGCATGAAGGTGCTTGCAATCGAATGCGCGTCCGCGCGCGGCGATTTCGAAGAGGCCTTTGTTTTCGACAGCGAAGGCGGGCTTTCCGATATTCTGAACGACCGTGTCGATCCGGCTTCGATCGTCCAGAGCGGTACGATCGAAGGTTTCCACCTTCTTCCTTCCGGCCACCAGCCGATGTCTTTCGTTGGCACGGCGAGCCGGCGCAAGATGTCGGCTCTTCTCGAATGGGCGCGCGGTTACGATCTGATTCTGCTCGACGGTCCCTGCCTCGGCGACGAGGCGACGGCGCTGGCTGCTCTCGTCGATGGCCTGCTGATCTGCACCAATGGCGACGAGCCGTTCCGCGAAGACGGGTTTGCCGGCGGATTGCTCGGGCATCCGCTCGCCATCGTCGTCACCGCGGCGCGTCCTGCCGAGGTGCAGCGTCCGACTGTTTCCCTCAGCCGAAGCAGGATCGCGTAAAATGAATGCGCGAGTACTTTTCGTCAGCCATACGGGCAGCATGTCCGGTGCCGAATATGTTCTCGCCAATCTCACCCGTGGCTGGAAGAACGGGGCAGCCCTGATCTTTGAACAGGGGCCACTGGCAGAAGCCCTGAAAACCAACGGGCTCGATGTCGAGACCGTGCAGACAGGCGAATCTCTTCGGACGATCCGTCGCGGCGGGTCGCTGCTTGGGGTGTTCTCGCTCATCGGCCCGCTCTTGAGCCTGATTGGGCAGATTGTGAAGCGGTCGAAACGTTGCGACGTGATTTACGCGAATTCCCAAAAGGCCTTTCTTCTGTCTGCGCTGGCAAGCTTTGTCACGCGAAAGCCGCTGATCTGGCATCTTCACGACATTCTTGATGGGCAGCATTTTGGTGCAAACCAGCGCCGGCTTCAGGTGTTTCTCGCCAATCGCCGCGCCAGCCTCGTTCTGGTGCCGTCGAAAGCCGCTGCCGATGCCTTCGTGGCCAGTGGCGGCAAAGCCGATCTGGTGAAGGTCGTCCCGAACGGCGTGCCTTCGCCGACTGCGTCCGTTGATGGCGTCGTCTACAGAGCAGAACAGAGTCTCCCATCCGGCCAATTGATTGGCGTCTTCAGCCGTCTGGCCGCCTGGAAGGGGCAGCATGTCGTGCTGGAAGCGCTTGCGGAACTGCCGCAAGTCTCATGCATCATCGTCGGCAGCGCCCTTTTTGACGAGCAGGATTATGAGCGCCGTCTTCACCGGATCGTGGAGGATCTCGATCTTGGCAAGCGTGTGCGGTTTCTCGGCCAGAGAAGCGACGTCGCGAACCTGATGCGGGCCGTCGATATCGTCGTTCACCCTTCCGTCGATCCGGAGCCCTTCGGCCTCACCGTGGTCGAAGCGATGCTTGCCGGAACGCCGGTGATCGCGACGGATGCCGGCGCCTGTGCCGAGATCCTCGAAAACGGCAATGCCGGCCGGCTTGTTCGGCCGGGATCGGTGGACGATATGGCAAGAGCGATCCGCGAGGTTTTCGCGGCTGACGGTGCCAGCACGCAATCCACCGACTATGCAAGACAACGTGCCGAACGGCTCTACGGCCTTGAAGAGATGCGAAGCAGGGTGCTGGCTCTGGTTGGCGAACTCGTGATGAAAAGAGGAGTGGCGCCATCATGACGGGGCAGTCACCACCCGAAACGCCGGGCGATCAGGCGGAGCTCGATCGGACCAAGGAACGCCCTTCCGTTCAGAAGATCGCCGCCTTCCTGATGAGCGGCGCGCTCCTGAGCAAGGGCCTTGGTTTCGTGCGCGAAATCATCATGGCGCAGATCATCGGTATCGCGGCCGTTGCCGACGGTTTCCGAACCTCGATCACGCTGGTGCTGTTGCCGCTCGCCTTCTTGCAGAACGAAAGCGTTCCGGCGATCCTGATCCCGATGATGCAGGAAGCCCAGAGGCGCGGGGATGGACCGCGCCGACTTGCGACGATCACCGCAGCGCTGACGCTGATCGGTTTCGTGCTGATGCTGCTGACCATGATTTTTGGTCATTTCCTCGTCTCCACCATGGTCGGCGGCCTCGCACCGGACGCACAGGATGTGACGCTTCACTTCCTGATCATCATGGCGCTCAGCATGCCGGCCTCCGTCGCCATCAACTGCTACGCTGCCGGCGAGATCGTTCTCGGCAAGACACGAATTACCAATCTGCGTGCCTCCATCCTGAATATCGGCGTCATTGCCGGTCTCGGAATGCTGGTGCTGACTCAGTATGTGATGGTTCTCGCCTGGTCATTCACGCTCGCCTTCAACGCGCTGGCCCTCTGGGGCACGATGGTTCTGTGGCGAGAAGGCAATCTGTCTGTGACTGGCTTGCGCATGCGCTGGATCGTCTCGGAAGGTATCGAGTTCGTTCGCCGGCTTCGTCCATTCCTGCCACTGCCGGCCGCCGAGCAGGGCAATATCTGGCTTGAGCGCCTGCTTGCCTCGCGGTTGACGACCGGCGCGATTGCATCTCTGGATTATGCCCGTACGCTGACTGATAGCGCGCTGCTGCTGATCAGCCAGCCGATCGGCCTTGCGGTGCTTTCCGGCAGTTCGCAAAAGACGATCGACGAGCAGGCGGAAATCATCGCCCGCTACGTGCTGGCCGTCGCATTGCCGATGTCCGCCTTTGTGTTCGTCTTCGCTGAGGATATCGTCCGGATCGTTTTCCACCGCGGTGCCTTCGGCGAGGGCGGCGTATTTCTCACCAGCCAGGCGCTGCGTGGTATCTCGATCGGTCTCTGGGCTTCGACACTCGGCTGGATCCTGCTGCGGCTCCTCAACAGTTCGCAGCGCAATGTCCGCGCCGCCGTCATCCTCGTTCTGGCCTATGCGGTGAATTTCAGCCTCAACTATGCGACTTCCGGACTGCAGCAGAGCAGCGGTTTCGGCGTGCTGATCCTCGGCCTTGGCGAAACCTGCCGCAGTCTCGTTCTGCTCGGCGGCGTCATGCTGGCCCTTCAATGCCGCGGTCGGCTGCTTGGCCTGATCGCTATCGCCTGTGTTCCTGCAGCTGTCATGCTGGGCATCGGGGCAGGTGTGCTGGAAGTTCTGCAGGGTAGTTTTGTGCGTCTGCTGCTTGGTGGCATCGGCCTGCTGTTCGTGCTGCTGATGTCGTTCTGGATGCTGACGCCGTGGGTTGTCGGCCGGATTGTGGCGCGCCTGCTGCGATCGAAGAGGGGAAAAGAACATGATGCTTGAGAGGGATTTCATGAAATCCGCTGCTGCCCTTGCGGTCAGGAGCGTCGGGCAGGCCGTCGATCTGGTTTCCGGCGGCCGTAGCTGCTTTTTCACCTTCCACCGCGTGGCCTCGACCGAACGCTGGGAAGCGCTGCCGAACCGCAACTTTTATCTCGACCTGACCTTTCTGGATCAGCTGCTCGCCTATCTGAAGGAGAGCGGATGGGATGTCGTCACGATTGCGCAGGCCATGGCACTTGAAAACGATGCAGCGCGGGGGCGCCGCTTCGTGAACTTCTCGATCGATGACTGCTACCGCGATACCTATGAAGAGGTCGTGCCCCTGTTTCGCAAGCACGGCGTGCCGGTAACGCTGTTCGTCAGCACCGGTATTCCGGATGGCACGATGCCGCTCTGGGGCGCAGGTCTGGAAGACTATATTCTCAATCACGGCTCGATCACCATCGACGGCCGCAGGTTCGAGACCGATACGCCGGAAAAGAAGCGTTCCGCCTATCTGGAAATCGAAGCACTCTGGGACGGACCGAAGGCCGGCGAGCATTATCATCGGTTCTGCATAGAAAACGGCATAGATGACGCGGCAATGCACGAAAAGCATGCCATCAGCTGGGCGATGCTGGAAGAGCTTGCAGCCGATCCTCTGGTCGAGATCGGCTCGCACACCGTCAACCATCCACGCATTTCCAGCCTGACCGTCGATGACGCCTTTTTCGAACTTAACCAGAGCAAGCTGCGGCTTGAGGAGAGATTGAAGATCGACGCCCGATACTTCGCCTTTCCTTATGGCCGGGCCGCCGATTGCTCGATCCGCGATTTCGATATCGCCCGTCGCGCCGGTTATGCCGGTGTCGCGACGACCCGCAAGGGCCTCGTCGGCAAAGGGCAGCGCCCTTATAATTTCCCCCGCAACACGCTGAACGGATCGCATCGAAGCGTTCTCCACGCCGAGCTGCATCTCAGTGGCATGACGGGGCTGGCGGCGAGGTTGATCGGTCGTGTCTGAACGCAAACTGCGTGTCTTGTCGATCGCGCATACTGCCGTATCGCGCTCGGCGGGCCGCCTTCGTTATCATCCTTTCAAATCCTATGCGGATCTCGATGTACATCTCGTCGTGCCGCAGCGGTTCCGTCAGTTCGGCCGGACGCTGGAGGCGGATCCGGGCGATGATGAGGGCATTACCGTTCATGTCCTGCCGATCATTCTCGACAGCGCCGGGCCGATGACCTGGTATCTGCATATCTATCCCGGTCTCTCGAAGCTGATCTCGGCTCTGAAACCGGATGTGATCCATCTCTGGGAAGAACCCTGGAGCGCGGTTGCCTCCCAGGCATGCCTGTTGAAGAAGCATGCGGCACTGGTTCTGGAAGTCGATCAGAACATCCTGAAGCGATTGCCGCCGCCATTTGAATTCATGCGCCGCAAGGTGCTGCAACACTGCGATCATATCCTGTCTCGCAGCAGCGATGCCACGGCAGTAATCCGCGCCAATGGCTATACCGGTCCGGTAAGCCCGATCGGTTATGGCGTCGATCAGGAGACATTCCATCCGGTTGAGGCATCCGAACCGAGGATAGTGGGTGCGCCGCTTGCCTTGGGTTATGTCGGACGGCTGGTCGAGGAAAAGGGTATTCAGGACGCGCTTGATGCCATGGTCCGGATGGGCCATCCCGCGATGCTGCACATCATCGGTGAAGGGCCCTACGAGCCGGCGATCCGAAGCCAGATTGATCGCCTCGGTCTTGGGGAACGTGTTTCCATTCGTGGATGGGACAAGCCGGCTGCCGTTGCCGATTTCATGCGTGGCCTCGATGCTCTCTTGCTGCTGACGCATACGACACCGGCGGTGAAAGAACAGTTCGGCCGTGTGATCATTGAGGCCCAGAACTGCGGCACGCCCGTCATCGGTGCGGATTCCGGCGCAATCCCGGATGTCGTCGGCGAGGGGGGATGGATCATTCCCCAGCATGATCCCGCAGCCCTTGCCGAACTCGTCGACAGACTGGCCGAGGATCGGGCGGAAATCGACACGAAGCGAAAACTGGCGATGGAGAATGTGCAGGCGCGTTTCACCTATGGTGCGATCGCCGAGCAACTGGCGACTGCCTGGAAAGCGGCTTACATCGCAAGGGACATTAAGCGCGGGGCTATCTGACCCGAACCATATAGGTCTCGCCGATCGTCAGCTCCCTGACGGTCAGGGCCTGCCCGCCCTTGACCTCGAATGTGCGGCGCAGGCCGTCCCAGCCCCAGAGTTCCGCCGTCTTCGCCCAATCCGGCATCTTGATCGTCCAGTTCGGTCCCGGGCGATCCGTCCAGTCGCTGCGGTTCTGCCAGACGAACAGCGCCGACTGGTCTCCGACAAGCTCGAATACGCCCTGATGGAGCGGATCGAGCTTCGTGAACTTCATGTCGCCTGCGAGCGAAAGCACCATCTGCATCACCTTCGATCTGCCGTCCGGTGCCCAGGGATTTTCGTGGGTTGCCATCGCATAGGCCGGGCCTTCGATACGGCCTGTATCGGCAAAATTCCAGGGGAAGGCAAGCACGGTCGCGGGCCGGCCCTGGCTGCCGACAACGCCGAGATGATCCCAGATGGCCGTCAGGAAAAGGCTCGCGATCAGATCGGGCGCCGTCCAGTCGCCATCCCTGGCGATGTTGAATTCGGTGGCGTAGAAATTGATGTCGCGGGTTATGCCGAGCGCCTGCTTTACACGGTCGAAACAGCCCTGCGCGGAAAAGAAGCGGCCCTTGGTCAGCGGAAACCAGCGGGCATTGTAATAGGTGTGCAGATCGATGCCGTCGAGCTGGCCGGATTGCAGCAGATCGGCAATCGCCGTTCCGTAACCGCCAAGCGTCGGATCACCGTTGGAATTGCATGTGGCGAAGCCGCCGGGCACGACTTTCAACATGGAATTGACGCTATGGACGCCATCGGCAAAGCCGGCCAGCGCGTCGTGGTAGTCCTTTTTCGGAATGCTAGCCTGTACGTCCGGTTCGTTGATCGCGGTAAAAATGCTGGCCCCGAAGCCTGAAATGCCGTGTTCGCGCGCCCATTCACCACCCGGCTGAAAGCGGCGTGCATAGGTGGCGCCCATGATGAACCATTCGTCATAACTCCCGATCAGCTGCGGTGGATTGAGTTCTTGATAACTTCCCTCGTATTCGAGGAGAATGATCGGCGTGATGCCCTTGCGGTAGGCTTCCATCATCGCCGCATCGAAGTCATGAGGTGTCGGCTTGTGCTTGTCGTCCCGCCAGCCATAGGAATCCATCCGCCCCAGCTTGGCGCCGACCGTGCGCAGGGCGGTGTAGAGATTTGCGGTCGGGGCGCCCGTCAGGTGGGTTACGAGATTGCCACCGCCGACTTTCCAGCGCAGGCTGTCCGGCTGTTCCTGAGCATGACTGCCGGTCGCGGTCGAGACGATCGCCGCCAGAACGGCTGCGGCAACGCTACCGATGAATGATTTCGACCGGAAAAGCCGTCCTGGCATGGCGTTGCAAACTTTCTCTGACATGGCGGAACTATGCTTCAATTCCGGACCCATGCGCAATGCGCGGAGCGCTGACATTGCCGGGAGCAGGCGGCAAACCGCGTCATGCGAGGAGGAGCAACTCACGCACGATCGGCGCGAGCCCCCGCCCGATCGCCTTCGTATCCTCCGCGCCGAGATGTACGCCGTCGATCGGAGACGGGTTTGCAACCGTCGCTGCATCGAAGAAGGCGCAGCCATGGCGTTCGGCAACCGTCCGATAGCAAGACGCCAGCTTTCCGGATTGCTCTATGCTGCGGCCACGCGAAGGCAGGCCATCTCCCTTGATGGAGGGACCGCAAAGAGGAGGGCTGACCACAAGGATTTTTGGTGGAACGGCCACATCGACGTAGGAAAAACCGGCGATAATCGTGATCAGCCTCTCGATGCCCGATGCGGCACCTTCCGCGTGGCCGCACAGATCCGGCTTCAGATCGTTCGTGCCAAGCAAAAGGATGACGAGATCGAGCCTTTGGCAGGCGCCAAGAATGCTCGGCAGAACCCGAGCACCGTTGCGGTCCGTGCCGTCTTCAGCCCAGTCGTCGAAACAGGTCGTCCGGCCAGGCAATCCTTCCACGATGACATGCAGGCCGGGGACCATCTCTTCGACCACGCTTGTCCAGCGGTCCTCATAACGATGCTGTCCCTCCCCAGGATTGAGCCCCCAGGTCAGGCTATCGCCAAATGCCAGTATTCTGCCTGTCATATCTCTATGCCAATGAGACGCCGTACTGGGCCA
The DNA here is from genome assembly GCF_007829835.1 of Neorhizobium alkalisoli. Taxonomy (GTDB): domain Bacteria; phylum Pseudomonadota; class Alphaproteobacteria; order Rhizobiales; family Rhizobiaceae; genus Neorhizobium. The sequence continues at coordinate 70,783 of NZ_VIWP01000001.1, forward strand.
TGGGCTTGCCGGCGACCTTCCAAATCAAGCCCCATGTCTAGCCGTTCATCATCCGATTCCAAGGGGTGATGATGAATATCAACGCGACTTCGGTCCGTCGCGTGTAATCAAAAGTTGCGGAACCTTTCCGCCTCGATCCGTATTGGACCGTATATGGAGGGAATGTTATGGCAGACGCACTCTGGTGTTTGGGAGCTGCGGCTGAGATTGCGATTGTGGTCTTTGCCGTCATCTATGCGGTAAGCGACCGGCGTCGCGCCGAGAACAAGCGCAACCGTGCGCGCTGGACACGCTGGTAGGCGGAGGCTGTCCAGACCGGATCTCGGAGCCCTTCAAGGATTGATCATCGTCAAGGCGCAATCGCCTGTTCGGGCCTAATTCCAATGTTGCTGGCGCCTATGTGGTTGCCGCAGCATTGAAATCAGGAACCAATAACGATGAGCAGCCTCTTCCAGCGGCTCGCGGAACTGTCCGTGCCGCGTTACACGTCCTACCCGACGGCTGCCGATTTTTCGGCAATCGGCCCTGCGGATCAGGAGCGCTGGCTTTCCGAATTGTCCTGTGACGAGCCCGTTTCGATCTACCTGCACGTGCCCTATTGCAAGCAGCTCTGTCACTACTGTGGTTGTCATGCAAAAGCGGTGAACAAGGCCGAGCCGGTGACGGAGTACCGCCGTGCGCTGGAAGCGGAAATCGCGCTGGTTGCGTCGCATTTGCCCAAACGGGCGAGAATCGGACGTATTGCCTGGGGTGGCGGCACACCATCCATTCTGGGTGCTGAAGCCCTTGCCTCGGTTCTCCGCACACTGACGAGCCGATTCGATCTCGCTGACGGTTACGAACATTCGATCGAGCTCGATCCGCGCATGCTGGATCGTGCGTTTTGTAAAGCCTTGGCCGCGCTCGGCGTCAACCGCGTCAGCTTGGGCGTGCAGGATCTCGATCACGCTGTGCAGCAGGCCATCGGCCGCATCCAGCCAGCAGACCGTGTTGCCGAGGCGGTCGCCAATCTGCGTGGTGCCGGCATCGAGGCCATCAATTTCGATCTCATCTATGGCCTGCCGAACCAGAGCGTCGAAAGTCTCCGTGAGACCTGCCGCTCGGTTGCTGCGCTGCAGCCGAACCGGATCGCGTTCTACGGTTATGCGCATCTGCCATCACGCCGCGCCAATCAGCGCCTGATCGACGAGCGGCTTCTGCCGGGTTCCGCGGCAAGGCTGGAGCAGGCAGCTGTCATCTCGGATTTCTTCCAGGCCGAAGGATTTGAGGCGATCGGCATCGATCATTTTGCGAAGCCATCCGATCCGCTTGCCATCGCGGCACGCGAAGGCCGCCTCCACCGAAATTTTCAGGGCTATACCGACGACAACTGGCAGACATTGATTGGCTTCGGCTGCTCGTCTATCTCGCAGCTGCCGGGCGGCTATGTGCAGTCGGAAAGCGGGATCGAGGCTTATAAAAGGATGATCGGTGAGGGGAGCCTCGCTGCCAAACGTGGCCATGCCTTTTCGGAGGAGGACCACAGGCGCGCCGCCATTATCGAGCGGCTGATGTGCGACTTCACTGTCGATCTCGCTGACGAGGCCTCCGCTTATGCGAATGATCTTTCGCGCCTAAAATCGCTTGCAGCGAACGGCCTTGTCGAATTGGAAAACGGGCGCGTTACAGTGACGCCGATTGGCCGCCCCTTCGTGCGCCTGGTGGCTGCCGCTTTTGACAGCTACAGGGTCGAGGGAGCGGGGCGTTTCAGCGTATCCATCTGAGCGGCACTCAGTGCCGCGTCACACCGGGGAGCCTGATTTCGACGATGGCGCCCGGCATATCGTCGCGATTGCCGATCGAGATCGTGCCGTCATGGGCGGTCACGATCGACCGGCACATGGCAAGGCCGAGACCCATGCCGGTCGGCTTGGTCGTGTGAAACGGTTTGAACAGGTTATCTCCGGGCTGGTCGAGACCGGGGCCTGTGTCGAGAAAACGCACTGCCAGAATATCGTCGAGGATTTCCGTCTGGATGACGAGGGATCGTGATTGCGGTGCGGTCGCCTCCATCGCCTGAGCGGCATTGGCGATGACATTGAGAAAGGTCTGCAGCAGCAGCGTCCTGTCGCCTGTAATGATCCCGGTCGTTGCGTTGAGACGCAGCATCAGGTCGACATTGCTGTCGGTGAGGTCGGATTGCTTCAGCCGCACCGCATCCATGATTGCCGCATCGATGGCAACGGCGCCGGTATCGGATTTCGCCTTCCCGAGCAGCATCCGGACCCGCTTGATGACATTGGCGGCCTGCTCGATCGAAGATGTGGCGTGCTGTAGCGCCGCTTTGGCTTCGCCGAGATCCGGCACGTCGCGGGCAAGCCAGCGCTGGGCTGCCTGAACGAAGGTCATCGTTGCCGAAAGCGGCTGGTTGACCTCGTGGGCGATGGATGCGCTGATTTCACCGACCATGGCCGCGCGCGAAGCCTGCTCCAGTTCCTGGCGAAAACTCTCCTTGGCTTTCTGGAATTCGAGCCGTTCCGTAATGTCGATAATGCTGACCTGGATACGATCCAGACCCTCGCCGCCGGGCGGAAAGCTCATCGCGACGATGATCGGAATGAGACGGCCCTGCTTGTCGCGGATACTGGTTTCGGCCTGGTAGGTTGGATGGCCTTCATCGAGCGCGATGAGAAAGTCCGAAAAGGTGCTGTCTGTTTCGGGCAGGAACCCATCGAGCCGCGTGAAAAACTCGGCCTTGCTCGGCACGCCCATCAGCTTCAACGCCGTGGCGTTGACATCGGTAATATGCACCATGGCGCGCGTCCTGGTGACGAATTCCGGATGCTCAGCAAGATAGGCGCGCAGATTGCGCACACCGCTGTCGCGAAGAGCGACCAGCGCCTGCTTGACCTCGCGCAGATCATGTTCCCAGATCGCCACCGCCAGCGTTTCGAAAATCGTCCTATAACGATGTTCGCTGGCCTTGAGGTCCCGTTCAGCGGCTTTCCGGCGCGAGATGTCGACGGTGGTCTCGATCACCCGGCGGCTTCCGTCCCTGCCGCTATCCATGCGCCAGCGGGAAAGGACGTCGATCTGGCGCCCGTCCTTGGCAAATATCTTGGCTTCGCCATCCCAGGTGCCGCCGGCTTCAAGCAGGTGCTGCACTTCCGCGCGGCTGGGCGAGGAGACCATATGGATGATTTCGTCTGCTTGTCGGCCGATGGCCTCGCGTGCGGTCCAACCGTAAAGCGCCTCGGCGCCGTTGTTCCAGTAGATGATGCGGCCGCTTTCGTCGCGCAGGAAAACGGCGTCGCTGGTCAGTTCCAGAAGGCGGGCCTGGGCTTCGAGCACAAGCTGGTCGCTGCTGCGCTTCAGAAGCAGCGCGGTCGTCAAGCCATTGGCGGCAAGGCTGAAGATCAGCCGCAATACGACCTGGGATTCTGCAGAAGGACCATGGACGTAAAGGAAACTGATCAGCGTCAGTGCTGCACAGAGCGCAGATGTGCGCAGAATTGTCGATCTGCCGCCCAAATCGGCCGCGAGAACGATGACCATGGCATAAAGCACCGCGACCGCGCTGCCGAGCGCGGTCAGCGTATCGATGAGAAAGATCGATGAACCAAGAGCAATCGCTGCTGTCATTCTCAGCCGATGACGGCTCAGTAGAGGGCTGGCGCCACTGGCGGAAGCCTGCAGCTCCGGCGCAAACTCGGTCGTCAATTCTCATCCCCCTTCAATACTTTTATCGAAGTGCTTCTCACGCGCGCGACGATGTCTCAGTCGTCCCGCCAATTCTTGAATTATTGTCTCCTTTTTTGCATGTCGAGATAGCAAACATGACAGGTTGACAGTCCAGGCGCGTTGGCTGCCATAGTAGGCCCGGCCTTCCAGACATGCCGCCCAATTTCGTTCATCCGGCCGGATATCGAGGATTGGGCGAATGGTTGTCCAAAGTCGATCCGATCCTACAATATCCTGCTGTCTGCCCCATCTATATCTCAACGCGTTGTCTTGCCGGTTGCGCTTCCGCAAAGCCGGAAACGGTCAAGCCGAATAAGGAGATCTCCGAGATGACAGTCCCGCCGAAAGAAAGCCGACCCAAGGAAAGCGAAGAAGCGCTGCGCGATGGCACCGAAATGCTGCCGGAACGTTTTGACCAGTCCATAGCCGGAGAAAACCCGGACGTGGCCGTTACAGACGCCGATATCGACGAAGCGCTGGAAGAGAGTTTTCCCGCCAGCGATCCGCCCGCCTCCTATCACATCGCCTAGTTTCACAATGAAGTAGAGGACCAAGGAATATGCAACAGTCCGTAAAATCTCGCCGGGAAGCTCCGCTCCGCACCCCGACCGGTCTCAGCGAGCAGGCGGTCAAGGACATTTCGGCCGGCGCGACCACGCTGCTGGCTGATGTTTTCGCGCTTTACCTGAAGACCAAGAATTTCCACTGGCACATGTCCGGTGCAAATTTCCGCGACTATCACCTGATGCTCGACGACCATGGCGATGCCCTGTTCGCAATGACTGACCCGCTCGCAGAGCGTGTCCGCAAGATTGGTGGAGCGACCCTGCGTTCCATCGGCGATATCGCCCGTCGCCAGCGGATCGAGGACAATGACGCCGACTTCGTGCATCCGCACGAAATGCTCGCCGAGCTTCGCGACGACAATGGTGCACTCGTTGCCAGCATGCGCTCGCTGCATGACACCTGCGATGAGCATGGTGACGTTGCAACCGCGAGCCTGCTCGAAAACTGGATCGACGAAAGCGAACGTCGCGTCTGGTTCCTGTTCGAGATCCTGCGCAACACCAACAGCTGATTTGATCAGGCGGCGGCTGTCAAAGCCGCCGCCTTTTTTCAAAAATCAGGCTTGCACCTCTAGTCGCTAGAGGTTGTAGATAAGCTGCTCCATCTATGCGGAGCAGAAAAATGACAGCGACAAATCAGGCACGATACAAGGTTGGCGGCATGGATTGCGCCAGCTGCGCAGCCAAGATCGACACGGCGGTGCGCCGCATGCCGGGTGTCGAGGATGTCTCCGTTTCCGTTGCCGCCGCGACGATGACTTTTAGCCACGACGAGACGACGGATCTGGCCGCGATCGAGAAGAAGGTCGCGGGCCTCGGTTATTCGCTGCGCGCGCTAGGCAAGAAGACGGCGACGGTTAACGTAGGCGCGCCACAGGCAGACGGTCATGCGCATGTCCATGGACCGGATTGCGCGCATCACGATCATAGCCATGATCATGCGCACAGCCACGATGGCGACCACGCCCATTCGCATCATGGCCACGATCATTCCGGCCACGGCGCGAAAGAGATCGAAGGTCTGCATGGCCATGATCACGGACCCATGGACGGGCCATGGTGGAAGTCCACCAAGGGCCGCCTCACCATTCTGGTCGGCGTTGCACTGGTCGTCGCTTATGGCATTGGTCACCTGATCCCTGCCTATGACAGCTATATCTTCACGGCTGCGATGCTGATCGGCCTCGTGCCGATCGCGCGGCGTGCCGTCTTGGCCGCCTTTGCCGGTACGCCTTTCTCGATCGAGATGCTGATGACGATTGCCGCTATCGGCGCCGTCGTCATCAATGCCTCCGAAGAAGCAGCTGCCGTCGTTTTCCTCTTCCTCGTCGGTGAACTGCTGGAAGGTGTAGCGGCGGGCAAGGCCCGCCAGAGCATCCAGAGCCTGACGGCGCTGGTGCCGAAAAACGCGATCGTTGAAGAGACTGTCGCAGGTGTCGTGAAGAACCGGGAAGTGCCGGCGGAAAGCCTGAAAATCGGTTCGATCATCCTTGTCCGTCCAGGCGACCGGATTTCTGCCGATGGCGTCATTGTTGCTGGCGAAAGCGCGATCGACGAGGCGCCGGTGACGGGCGAAAGCACGCCGGTGACCAAGCGGGTCGATGACACTGTCTTTGCCGGCACCGTCAACGGTGCCGCAGCGCTGCGTGTCCGCGTCACAGCCGCTGCCGAGGACAATACGATTGCCCGCGTCGTCCGCCTAGTCGAAGAAGCGCAGGAGAAGAAGGCCCCGACCGAGCGGTTCATCGATCGTTTCTCGCGGTATTATACGCCGGGCGTGGTTGCTGTTGCCGCCCTTGTCGCAGTTCTGCCGCCGCTTGTCGCCGGGGCATCCTGGAGCGAGTGGGTCTATAAGGGCTTGGCAATTCTGCTGATCGGCTGCCCTTGCGCGCTGGTCATTTCGACACCTGCCGCGATCGCAGCCTCGCTCTCGGCCGGCGCGCGCCGGGGCCTGCTGCTCAAGGGCGGTGCGGTTCTCGAAATGCTCGGCAAGATCACCGCCGTTGCGCTCGACAAGACCGGGACGCTGACAGCCGGAAAGCCGCAAGTGACCGACGTCATCGCCTTTGGCCGCAATGCCGAAGACGTTTTGCGTTATGCAGCGGCGCTGGAGACCGGCTCCAGCCATCCGCTCGCCGTCGCGATCCTTGCCAAGGCGGCTGACGAGGAGGTCGAGATCCCGTCCGCAAGCGAGGCGAAGGCGCTTGGCGGGCAGGGCGTGACCGCGATCGTCGGGGGTGAAGAGGTTTTCTTCGGTTCTCCCAAGGCTGCTGCTGCGCGCGTCTCTCTTCCCATGGCGCATTCGCGAAGGATCACGGCGCTGAACGATGAGGGCAAGACCGTATCGGTTCTGATCGTCGGTGGCGTCCTTGCCGGCGCCGTTGCCATGCGCGACGAACCCCGTCCGGATGCGGCTGCCGGTCTCAAGGAACTAACCGATGCCGGTATCAAGACCGTCATGCTGACCGGCGACAATGCCCGAACGGCCAATGCGATCGGCCAGCAGCTTTCGATCGAGGTCCGCGCGGAGCTGATGCCGGAGGACAAGCAGCGTATTGTCGGCGAGTTGCAGCGCGAAGGTTTTGTTGTCGGCAAGGTCGGCGATGGTATCAACGACGCGCCGGCGCTAGCCGCTGCCGATGTCGGCATTGCCATGGGCGGCGGTACCGATGTTGCATTGGAAACGGCGGATGCGGCCGTGCTGCATGGAAGGGTCGGGGATATCGCAGCAATGATCGCGCTGTCGAAACGGACGATGCGCAATATCCATCAGAACATCGCGATTGCGCTCGGATTGAAGGCGATTTTTCTGGTGACGACGATTGTCGGCATTACCGGCCTTTGGCCCGCCATTCTGGCCGATACCGGCGCGACGGTGCTGGTGACGATCAACGCCTTGCGGCTGCTGAGGGTCAAAGGTTAGGCGCAGCGCCGCTCCGACGACCGCCTGCTGCGAGATGGTGCTGGCGACGGCTGCTGCATCTCCTCGGTCGTGACCACACTGCCGAGATCGAGCAATTTGGCTGCATAAAGCGCCGTATCGGCGGCACCGAGCGCGGTGTCGCAGGCTGTCTCAGGGCCTGCGACATGGGCAAGACCGAAAGACGCCGCGATCGAAACCTCACCTGCCGAAAGCGAGTATGGCTTGGCGAGCTGAAGCGAAAGGCGCCGACAGGCCCTCTGCGCATCGAGAAGCGATTGTCCCGGGATCATGATCGCGAATTCGTCGCCGCCAAGCCGGAACAGTCGGTCCGAGGAGGCGGTCCCAGCGCGCAAGCGCGAGGCCACGGCTTTCAAAAGTTCGTCGCCGATCGCATGTCCGTATGTGTCATTGACTTCCTTGAACCCGTCGAGATCAAGACAGGCGACGGTGAGTGCCCCCTTGTTCACGAGAGTGTCGAATTCGGGCTCCAGCCGGGCACGATTGGCAAGCCCGGTCAAAAAGTCATGCGTCGCCGCATGGCGCATCTGACGTTCGCGCGAAAGCAGAACCTTTGCGGCGGTGCGGGACATGCGGATCAGGAAAAAGCCACCGGCCATCAGAACGATGCCGACTGTGACCGCCAGCGGCAGGGCGCGCCAGAGAACATCGGCCGCGGGGGTCGGGGTGCGCCAGGAGAGGACCTGAACCTCGCCCTTTGCACCAACGGCAATTTCCGCACGCGCGCGATCCGGTGTGGTTTCGGAGAGAGGCCCAACCCGGGCGTCATCGAGCAGGAAACGGGTTCCGAAGAACTCAGGCAGGCTGCCGGCGATCGGCATGGCTGTGACGAGAACGGGTGCCCGATTGCTCTTCGGCTCGGACGTACGGAAATCCGGCTGAAACAGGCTTGCGGTCAAAAGTACGGCTTCGTTTCCGAGAACCTCGATGCGGCTGACGGAAAGCGGCTTCGGAATGCCGGTCTTTTCCTGGCTGGGCTCCCTTGCGCGTACCTCGCCGATCATGGCGCTGGAATCGTTGATGATCGCGTCCGCGCCGCGGGCAAAGAAAGGCTTGTCCTTTACCGTATCGTCGATGCGGGAATAGAGAATGCTGTCATCTGGCTTGAGAACTGCGACGAAACGCGTCCGCGACGTGCCGATCAGGGAGGCACCGATATTCCGGTCGGTCCATTCGAAATCATAGGCATTGTCGATCTTGGCGATCGCTTCGTCCCAGACCGTCCATGCCGTCAGGGAAAATTCGATATCGGTGATCCAGAGCGAAATATTGCGGGCGACCAGCGTTTCCTGCTTCTGCTTGACGCCGGCATCGATCTCCGCAACGCCATAATAGGGGATGGCCGCCATGCCGGCGATCAGCAGTCCAAGGCCGACGATTGCCGGACCTATCAGTCTGAACTGAATGAAACGCATTCCAGGTTTTGCCATGACCCGCCCTCGAACTGTGTCGAGGACGCTTTATTATGAAGAGCTTACGATCGGGTTATCGCCGGCGGAAATTGGCCGCGGTAAACGGTCGGCCTATCGAGGCTTCGTAAAGATTGCATTTATGTTTTGCCGGTAAGGTCCCGTTAGTAAATAAGTGTCCGGCCGAAAGCTGTGTGTGCCGGTTTGTATTGCGTGCGGGTTTTCATGCGTCTTACGATCGTCTCAATGCTGTTGAGTTCGCTGGCTGTTGTCGGTTGCACATCCGGTAGCGGTAGCAGTGACACGGTATTGCCGATGCCACCGGCATCGGTGAAGACATCCCGTCTTGACGTCAGGCCAAGCGCGCCGATCCAGCCTCCTGCCGCAACAATGGCTTCCGCGCCGACGCCGGTTTCAGTCCTGTCTTCGGATCAGACGCTGCGCCCGCAGCAGCCGCTTGCATGGGAAGGCGCTCCCGAGGAGCCTGCCGCATTCGGCTCGATGGAAATGACGGTCGGCATGCCGGTTCCCATCGAGCGACCGATTGCCGCGATCGCGCCGTCCATGCCGGAAATCAATTCGCAGCTGCGGTCCACCAATCCGCGCACTCAGATCTACGGACACCGTTTTCGCGATGCCAAGCCGATCAACTTTGGCCGGACCTCGCCGCGTAAACTCGCTGTGCACGGGGTAGATGTTTCGCGCTGGCAGGGCGATATCGACTGGGTGAAGTTGCGCACGCAGGGCGCCAACTTCGCCTATATCAAGGCGACCGATGGCGGCGATCACCTCGACCCGATGTTCAAGACCAATTGGCGCGGTGCCAAGGCGGCCGGCGTCAAGCACGGCGCTTACCACTTCTTCTACTGGTGCCGCACCGCTGGCGAGCAGGCCGATTGGTTCATCCGCAACGTGCCGCGCGATCCCGATGCGCTGCCGCCGGTCATCGACGTGGAATATAACGGCGAATCCAGCTGCAAGATGCGCCTTTCGCGTGCGAAGATCCTGGAAAAGATGCAAGTCTTCATGGACAAGCTCGAGCGGCATTACGGCAAGCGGCCGATCATCTATACCGCGCCGGACTTTTATGCCGACAATCTCGACGGCGAGTTCCTGAAATATCCGTTCTGGCTGCGTGCCGTGGCTCAGCATCCGACCAAGGTCTATCCGGGCCGCAAATGGGTCTTCTGGCAATATTCGGGTTCGGGCCTGACGCAGGGCGTCTCGGGCAAGATCGACCTTAACGTCTTCCACGGGGACGAAGGCGACTGGCACGACTGGGTCGCGGATTCCCGCTGAAATCTCATCAGGTAGATGCAGGATGGCAATCGTCGATCGCCATCCTTCGTGGTTGCCCCGCGCCCCTGAGCTGAACAGGGCGCGGGGCGTTTTCCGTCCGGATGCTTGCAAACTGGCGCCTGACCGACTGGGGGCCGATCAGTTGGTTTTCGCGTTTGCGAGGCCCGCGTCGCCCTGCGCGAGGTCGACACTTGCGACAACCGACATGCCGGGGACTAGCTTGTCGATCAGCTTTTGCTGCGGATCTATGGCGATCCGGACGGGAATGCGTTGCGCCACCTTGGTAAAGTTGCCGGTAGCGTTATCGGACTTGATGACCGAGAATTCGGAGCCGGTCGCCGGCGCAAAACGCTCGATACGGCCGGTGAAGCGCTGGTGGCCGAGAGCATCGACCGTAAAGGTCACCTTCTGGCCGGCAGTCATGCCATCCAGCTGGGTTTCCTTGAAGTTGGCGACGACCCAGACATTGTCGGGCACAAGCGAACCGATCTGGGTGCCGATCGAGACATATTGGCCGACGCGACCGGTGACTTCGCCGAGCGTTCCGTCCTTTGGTGCGGTAACGCGTGTGTTCTGAAGATCGATTTCAGCAAGCTCGACGGCTGCCTTGGCGCTTTCGACCGTTGCCTCCAGCGAGCGGCGGCTGACGATAATCGTGTTGAGATCCTGTTCAGCGACCAATTCGGCTGCCTGAGCCTGATGAACCGCAGCCTGCGCCTGGTCGAAGGCGGCGCGGTCCTTTTCGAACTCGCTCTGGGTCGAGACATTGTTCTTCAAAAGTGCAGAGGTGCGCTCAAAGGTCGTCTTGGCGGCATTAAAGGCGGCATTGGCGCTTTCGGTTGCGGCCTTTGCCGAGCCGATCTTCGCTTCTGCCGATTTGCGGCTCTGCTCGGAATTGTCGAGCGAGGCTTCTGCTGTGGCCTGTGTCGCCTTTGCTTGCTCCAGCTTCTGCTTGTAGATGCGATCGTCGATCTGGACGATCAGGTCGCCCGTCTTGACCCGCTGATAATCCTGCACCGGTACCTGAACGAGGTAACCGGCAAGCTGCGGGCTGAGCAGGGTCACCTGACCGCGGATATAGGCATCATTGGTGGTTTCGACCGAGCCGCGGAAGGGCGGCAGGTTCCACACGTAAAGAACAACGAGGACGCCGCAAATGCCGATCGCAACGGCGACGAATGTGGCAATGGTTCGAAAAACGGATTTCATGGTTCGGACGCTGTCTGTCTGAGTTGTGTTTCGCGGGTACGTTTACGCCTGTTCCGCGGGCATGCCGCCCGGCAGGAGCTTGTGTCGGTTGTTCCAGGCGACGTGGAGAATGAGAAGGGCGATGGCGCCCAGTGCGATCAGGAAGGTTGCGTAGAAGGCGTCGTTATAAGCGAGCACATAGGCCTGCTGCTGGACCTGCTTGGCAAAGGTACTGGTGCCCTGGATCGTGTTGTTGACGCTGTCCGCACCGGTCTTGGCATAGGCGCCGATATATTGCTGCATGCGTGCCGTCACCAAAGGGTCGGTCGGCAGCAGGCGCGATGTCAGGATCGCCGAATGATATTGTTCGCGCCATGTGACGAACGTGCCGAACAGCGCGCTGCCGATGAAGGCGCCCACCTTCTGGGTGAACAGGAATACGGCGATGAAGCTCATGATATAGGGCAGGCCCCTCTTCAGGGCGGCTCCGAAGCCGACTGCCATGGCCGGCGGCAGGAAAAGACCGCTGCCGAAGGCCATCATCGCCTGGCTGAGATACATCTGTTCAGGCCGCGTCAGGATCGTCGCCTGGCTGTCCATATAGGTGGCGATGGCGATCAGGGTCAGCGCGGCCAGATGGATGGCGGCCTCGCGTCCCGGCTTGACGATCACGGCGCACAGCATGCCCGATACGACGGTGGCTGCGAGGATCGACCAGTACATGCCGCTCATCTGTTCGTTGAAGAGGCCGAGCTGCTTGAAGAAATTGATGACGCCCGTCGACTGCTCGGTCAGAAGAATACGGAAGACTAGCAGAACGCCTGTGAAGTGGATAATTTCCGTCGAAGTCAGCCAGCGAATGTCGATCAAATTGTTCTTGCGGTTGAGCTCGATCACCACCATCAGCGTGCCTGTGACAATCGCAACGATCAGCAGCCAGCCGAGCCAGTCGACCTCGAGCCACCAGTAGAGACGGCCCATGGTGAAGACGATCGACAGGCAGCCCAGGCAGATGGCGAGAAGCAGGTAGCTGACGATATCGAGCGGCGCGATGACCTTCGCCCTCGGCGGTGAGCTTAGCGGCAGGAGATAGATGAAACAGAGCGTAATCAGCGCAAGGCCGAGTTCGAAAAGATAAAGGCCCTGTAGGTCCCGCATGTCGAGAAGGGCAGGGGAAATCAGGCCGGCGACCGGCGTCGACAGGAACAGGCCGATCAATGCCAGACTGAGGCCGACATTGAGTTTCTTCTCGGGCGGAAAGATCTCGATCATGTAGAGGAGCGCCATCGAGGAAATGGGCGCCGCCGCCGCACCGGCAAAGAAGCGCAGGGCGATCGAAAGTGTCAGGTCGTTGACCCAGAGATGCGCCAGACTGATCAACACATAAGGAATGATGGCGATTTCGCAGAAATTGCGGATGCCATATTGCATGCGCACTTTGAAGAGGATGAGCGCGAGGCTGGCATTGGGAAAGAGATAGGCGGCCATCAGCCAGGAAGCTTCGGTCTGCGTCGCTTCCAGAGGGCCGGCAATCTGTTGCAGATTGACCGAGATGAGGCTGGTGCCGAGCCCCTGCATGATGCCGGCCGTCGCGGATGCCACCGCATAGGCCAGCATAAGAAGTGGAGATTTCGGCACGAAGGCGGGAGGTGCCGCGGGTGCCGGGGCAGCTGGCTTGGGTTCATCTGCCGCTGCCTGTTCCGGCACGTCTTCCGGATCGACCTGATCCTTTGCGGCGGCCATGTCACGCGGGGACATTGAGATCCTCCATCTCCGCGATGTTGGTCGAGATCCGCTCCATCAGATCGACGGCGTTGCTGAGCGACGCCAGATCGATACCTTCGAAAATCTGCGCGCGCAGCTGATCCGCGATCGCACGTACGAAAGCCGCCTGTTCCTCACCGTGGGAGGTCAGCTTGATGAGTTTCGCGCGCCTGTCATTCGGGTCGGGCTGCCGCTCGATCAGGCCATTCTCTTCCATGCGGTCGAGAAGCCGTACAAGGGTTGCCTGTTCCAGTTCCAGTTCGCAGGCGAGTTCCGTCTGGGTCATGTTTTGCCGCTTTGCCAGGCGGAACAATGCCCGGGCACGCGGATAGGTCAGGCCGTGCGCGGTCACCTGCTGGTTGAACGCGGTTCTCACCCGGCGGCTGACCTTGGTCAGCGCTTCGAGGAAATCGGAGGCGACTTGTTCCTGTTTCATAGTGAACAAACCATTAGGGGGCTAATTTTATCTGAGAAGTAATTAGCATGCCAATTATTGCGCTGCAAGACGACTGCGGCTGCATGCGCTTGCAGAGCCATGATCTTTCAGCAGGACCGCCATCCCGCTTTTGCACGACTGCCCAGTTTAGACGCTTTTCAGCCTTCTCCGAATACAAAAATGCCCGCTCCGGAAACCCGGGCGGGCATTAATGGAATTTATGCCTGACTAAGCGGACTTAGCGGCAAACCCGTGTTTCCCGCACGACGACCGCGCCATGACGATAGGTCTTGACCTTCTTCACCGTGCAATCGCGCTGATGACGATGATGGCGGTATTCTTCCACGTGACGATAGTTCTGCGCGTAATGGCGCGGAGCCGGCTGATCGGTTGTCACGGTAATGCTCGCAGCCTGCGACTGGGGCGCGACGGCGAGTACGGAAGCGACTGCCATGGCGGATGCAATGATGATATTCTTCATGGTCTTAACCCTCTGCTTTTGGTGACATGGAAACGCCGCTGGGCGATTGCGGTTCCATCTCATCTCGCACGGGCACGTTTTGTCATCGCAGCAGGCTTTGCCCGCCGTCGACATAGATCGGCGTACCGGTAATGTGTCGCGATCTGTCCGAAGCCAGGAAAAGGATCAGGTCTGCCACGTCCTCGCTATGGCCCGCCTTGCCGCCGGTGATCGGAATATCGCCCTTCGGAAACTTTGCCGGAATCGCTGTTTCCTTTTCACCACGCAATTTGGTGTTGTCATTGATACTGGTGTCGATCGCGCCGGGGCAGACTGCGTTGACACGAATGCCGTGTTTGCCGAGTTCGAGCGCCAGCTGCTGGACCATTGCCACCTGCGCTGCCTTGGTGGCGACATAGGCGGTGGCGCCCGGCGTCGTGAAGGTGCGGTTGCCGTTGATCGAGGAGACGACCACGATCGAGCCGCCATGCTTCTTCATATGCGGGACCGCGGCATGCAGGGATAGGTAGGTGCCGCGCAGGTTGACTCTGATCGTTGCATCCCATTCCTCGGGCTTGAGATCATCTATCGGTGCCCAGACGCCGTTGATGCCGGCATTGGCAACCACGATATCAAGTCTGCCATAGGTTTCGATCAGTCTTTCGACCGCAGCCCGCATCTGGGCCTCGTCGACAACGTCGGCCTCGAGGACGATCGCTTTGCCGCCGGATTTTTCGATCTCCGCTGCGGTTTTGTCGATCTCGCTTTTCGTGTGGCCCAGCACGCCGATTCTGGCACCTGCGGCTGCGAGCTTGAGGGCCGTTGCCTTGCCGATGCCGGAGCCGGCACCGGTCACCAATCCAACCAGCGTCTTGAGTTCCATGAGCGCTTCCTATTGCTGTGACCGGGGAGGGTTACATGGAAGCGAACGGGAGACGGAATGCTTGGTTCCTTGGTCAGGAGCCGAAAGTCTCGTTGAGAATGCGCAGGCCTTCCGCAAACTTTCCGTCATCACCGCCCATCTGGCGCATCTGCCATATATTATCGGTGAGATCGGCACGCTTGACCGGCCGCGCCAGCGGGTTTTCGATCGACCGGCGGACGAAGTCGAAATAGTCCTCGCCGTCGCGTTTGCTCATGGCATCGACGGCGTCGATCACCGTTTTGGAAAAGCCTTCCTGATGCAACCGCTCAAAACTCCAGCCGGGGCCTTTTTCGACGACATCGTGAAGCCAGGCAACAAGCTTCTGGTCGCCGTCCGCAACAGCTCCTGCGACGCGCGCAACATGGTCGATGAAAGGGCCGCCGGTCTTGGCTGACTGACCCTCATGGGCCTCGGTGGCAATGGCGATCGCCTTTTCCAGCAGCTGAGGATAGGAGAGTTTCTGATCTGACATGGGATGGCTCCGACTCTTGCGGGCAAGATAACCGCAAGTGCGCGAAAAGCCAGTCGCCAGATATGGCCCTCAGGATATGGCGGAGAGCCTGATGCGTTTTATCGGGTTTTCGTCAGCGCAGATCGAGATCGGCGCGGATGGCATCGTCACTTTCGGTCTGCTGCACGACGACGCCATGCCAGCCAAGACCATCGTAATCTTCATAGCCAAGTGTCTTGGCGAAGGCGACGATCGAGCCGTTCCTGTCGTAATAACTGCCGGAAGGCTGGCCGGCCTGTCCTGCCAGCATGAAATGGGTGAAGAGCAGGGCGGGATTGGTGGTCGCAATGACACGGCTGTTTCCGTCGAGCAGCATGACTGTCGTCCGGTCGGCCACTTGCGGCGGCAGGTTTGCTTCCTTCTCGACGATCGCCTGCCCCTGGTTCTGCCAATCGAAATAGACACCGAGTGTCCCGACCAGCCGGCCATCGAGCTTGCCGCCTTCGCGCACGCCGGTTGCATAAACGAGCGCATTGTGCCGGTCATGCAGCATGCTCGGCTTCACCTCGTCGACGATATATTCGTCACCGGACCGGCATCCGCTTGCAGCCTTGAACCAGGGCTCTTCGCCGAGAGCAACGCCGGCAAGCTTGCGCTGGAAACGGGGATTGGCGGAGGCGATTACCTTGCCGGAAAGGTCGGTCAGGACGAGGTCGAGATAGACGGTGTAGAAGCGGTTGATGACACCCAGACGCTCGCCGGCAAAGGCCACGCGTTGCGGGTTCGGATCCTGCAGCGCTTCCCAGAGGGCGCTGTCTGTTGCCCACCAGCGCACGTCCGCGGTGCGCTCGAACAGGTTTCGGACGATCAGCTGCACCAGTGTCTGCGCCAGATCGGTCAGGCGCACGCCTTCCATTTCGGTCATCAGGCTGTCTGCCATCGAGCGCGTGACGCCGATACGGCCGAGAACGTTGCTTTCGAACTTCATGGCGATATCGCCGGCAATCTGCGCCAGCCGCTGCACTTCATTGGCGACGACGGCAAAACCCTTGCCCATGTCGCCGGCGCGGGCCGCCTCGATCAGGGCATTGATCGCGAGAAGCCGGATCTGTTTCACCACCAGCGTGTTATCGGTGCTGAATTTTTCCAGATCGCCGCCGATCGCCTCGGTGAGGACGCGCATCGAACGCGGGGTTGCAAGCCTTGGCACCTTATTAATTTCCGCCGGTATCATCTGAAATCCACCTCAAATGCAAAAATGGTAATGCCGACTTGATGTCAGAAATTTGCATCTTTTGGTTGATGAGCGGTTAACGGCGTGTATTTGTTCTTGCTCTTCTTCCTTTCCGTGTAGACCGCAACAGGTTTGTTCCCGGGAAAGACTTGGCAACGATCGAATGGTCTGGAACCGAAGAGCGTCTCCGACGTTCTCGAAGCTTCGTCACGACCGGTGATCAATCGCCACAGGGAGCCAAATCTTGGACATCATTCGCATTCTGCTTGCTTTCATCCTGCCGCCGCTCGGCGTGTTCTTCCAGGTGGGCTTTGGCCTTCATTTCTGGCTGAACATTCTGCTGACTCTGTGCGGCTGGCTGCCGGGCATCGTGCATGCGTTGTGGGTGATCCTCAAGAAATAGTCAGGCCTCCTGTTTCAGCCGCCGTCGGGTATCGCTCGGGCTTTCGCGATAATGGGCGCGATAGCTGCGCGAGAAGGCGGAGGCGGAATTGAAACCCGTCGCCGCCGCAATATCCGCAAATGTCGATCGTGTCTCGATCACCTTTCGGCGTGCCGCGTTGAGCCGCAGGGCAAGATAATGCTCGTGCGGCGCAACGCCCATCAGATCACGAAACAGGTCCTGCAGATGGCGGGCGCTGACGCCTGCGCGCCGTGCAAGACGCGCCTGCGAAAGCGGCGCCTCGACCGTGTCTTCCATCAATTTGATCGCGGCCTGAACACGGGCGTCGAGAATACGCATATTGCCGATGGCCGGCACCTGCAGAAGGTCGCCGCGGGTGCGCTCCTGTTCGTAGATGAACAGCCGCGACACTTCGAGCGCCAGCGAATAACCATGGGCGCGCCGGATCAGTTCCAGCATCAGGTCGAGCGTCGGCAGCGAGCCGCCGGTGGTGATCCGCTTGCGGTCGATGACGAACCGGTCGCGCAGCATGTTCACCTGCGGATAGGCGGCGGAAAAATCCTCGAAATCCTCCCAGTGGGTGGTCGCCGAAAAGCCGTCGAGCAGCGCCGTATCGGCGAGGATGAAGGACCCGGCCTCTATGCCAGCGATCATCGACCGATGGCGCGCCGTCTGGGACAGCTGCATTTTCAATTCCCGTGTCGCGCCGTTCTTCCAGTTGTAGCTTGAGAGCACGAAGAGCGGATCGGTTTCACGTCCGGGATGGAACGGGCCGGAGACCGGTATGGGAATGCCGGCCTTGGTTTCGATTGCCTGGCCGTTCGGGGAAAACAGGGTCCAACGGTAGAGATCGCGACCCGTGATGCGATTGGCGGCGCGCAGCGGCTCGATCACCGAAGCGGTGAGGATCAGGTTCGTTTCCGGCAGGATGAGGATGTCGAAATGCTGCATCTGCGTCCTGTCCCCTCTCCGTCGATCTGCGCCGCGCTTCCGAAAATGTATAGGATGGCGCCGCTGATGAAAAGCATTGCGCGATTTTCTGGATCGTAATGGGCGCAACAAAAGGAGAGGGAACAATGCCGCTCAACATGAATCGCGACGTCTTCATCACCTGTGCCGTGACCGGTGCGGGTGACACAGTCGGCAAATCCAGCCATGTGCCGATCACCCCGAAACAGATCGCGGAATCGGCGATCGACGCCGCCAAGGCAGGGGCCGCCGTCGTCCATTGCCATGTGCGCAATCCGGAAACCGGTGCCGCCGCCCGCAATATCGAACTCTACAGGGAAGTGACCGACCGTATCCGTTCGGCGGATGTCGACGTGGTCCTCAATCTCACCGCCGGCATGGGCGGCGATCTCGTGTTCGGCAATGTCGAGGCACCTTTCCCGGTCAATCCCAACGGCACGGACATGGCCGGCGCCACCGAACGTGTGGCGCATGTTGCCGAATGTCTGCCGGAAATCTGCACGCTCGATTGCGGCACGATGAACTTTTCGCTCGGCGATTACGTGATGACCAACACGCCCTCGATGCTGCGCGAGATGGCGCGGCAGATGACGGCGCTCGGCGTGCGCCCGGAAATCGAGGCCTTCGATACCGGCCATCTCTGGTTCGCCAAGCAGCTGGTCGAGGAAGGCCTGATCGAGGATCCGGTTCTGATCCAGCTCTGCATGGGCATTCCATGGGGCGCACCGGACGATCTCAACACCTTCATGGCGATGGTCAACAACGTGCCGAAGAACTGGACTTTTTCGGCCTTCTCGATCGGCCGCAACGCGCTCGCCTATCCGGCGGCGGCAGTGCTTGCCGGCGGGAATGTCCGCGTCGGGCTGGAAGACAATCTCTATGCCGGCAAGGGCATGCTCGCCACCAATGCGCAGCTCGTCGAAAAGGCGGTCGGCGTGATCGAGGGCATGGGCGCCAAAATCATCGGGCCTGCCGAAGTGCGTGAAAAACTCAAGCTGACGAAGCGGTGATCGAGATGAGCGGTATCCAGAAAGCGGCCTGCATCGGCGGCGGTGTCATCGGCGGGGCATGGGCTGCCCGCTTCCTGCTCGGCGGCATCGATGTGGCGATGTACGATCCCCATCCCGAAGCCGAGCGCATCGTCGGCGAGGTGCTTGCCAATGCCGAGCGCGCCTATGGCCTGCTGACCATGGCGCCGCTTCCGCCGAAGGGCAAGCTGACCTTCGTCAAGACGATCGAGGAAGCCGTTGCCGGCGCCGACTGGATCCAGGAAAGCGTGCCGGAGCGCGTCGATCTGAAGCGCAACGTCATTACCCAGATCGATGCGGCAGCCGACCCCAAGGCGCTGATCGGCTCTTCCACGTCAGGCATCATGCCGACCGAACTGCAGCGAGACATGAAACATCCGGAGCGGATGTTCGTCGCCCATCCCTATAATCCGGTCTACCTCCTGCCGCTCGCCGAACTGGTCGGCGGCCAGAAGACCAGCCCGGAAACGCTTGAACTCGCCAAGGAGCGGCTTGCGCCGATCGGCATGAAGGGCGTCATCCTGAAAAAGGAGATCGAGGCCTTTGTCGGTGACCGCCTGCTCGAAGCCGTCTGGCGCGAAGGCCTGTGGCTCATTCAGGATGATATCTGCGATACCGAGACGCTGGATGACGTGATCCGCTATTCCTTCGGCATGCGCTGGGCGCAGATGGGCATGTTCGAGACCTATCGCATTGCCGGCGGCGAAGCGGGCATGCGCCACTTCATCGCCCAGTTCGGCCCCTGCCTCTCCTGGCCCTGGACCAAGCTCACCGACGTCGTCGACCTGACCGACGAACTGGTCGAAAAGATCGCCAGCCAGTCGGATGCCCAGTCGGGCGCCTATGGTTTCCGCGAGCTGGAGCGCATCCGCGACGAAAACCTCGTCGGCATCATGCAGACGCTGAAAGCGTCGAATGGCGGCAAAGGCTGGGGTTCCGGCAAGATTCTCGCCGATTTCGAAAAGCATCTCTGGGCGCAAGGGGGGGCTAAGAAGGAGGCGCCCGACCTCTCGCAGCCGCTGCGCCTGATCGATACCAAGGTCAGCGCCGCATGGGTGGATTATAACGGCCACATGACCGAGCACCGCTATCTGCAGGTGTTCGGCGATACGTCCGATGCGCTGCTGCGGCTGATCGGTGTCGATTTCGCCTATGTCGAGGCCGGCCACAGCTATTACACGGTCGAGACCCATATCCGCCATCTCGGCGAGGCGAAGCTTGGCAACAGGCTTTATGCGACGTTGCAGATCCTCTCCACGGACGACAAGCGCATCCAGTATTTTTCGACCATCCGCAATGCCGAGACCGACGAGATCGTCGCCACTGCCGAGCAGCTGATGCTGCATGTCGACAGCAAGGCCGGCAAATCGGTGGCGGCGCCCGCGGAGGTGTTGGCCAAACTGAAGCCGATTGCAGACGCGCATGCCACGCTGCCGGTGCCGGATGGCGTTGGTAGGTCGGTCGGGCAGAAGAAATAATCGGCGCTGATGTCTGCCCCTCACCCTAACCTTCTCCCCGCATGCGGGGAGAAGGTGGCGGCAGCCGGATGAGGGGCTAGCCACGGCAAGACGTTCAAGAGGGGATGCCATGAATTTCGGACTGACCGACGAACAGGAGATGATCGTCTCCACCGTGCGCAGCTTCGTCGAGACGGAGATCTATCCGCTGGAAGACGAGGTCGAGCGTCTCGGCTACGTGCCGCCGGACATGGGGCAGGAGATCGCGCGCAAAACGAAAGAGCTCGGCTTTTTCGGCTGCAACATGCCCGAAGACGTCGGCGGCGCAGGCCTCGACCACCTGACCTTTGCACTGGTCGAGCGCGAGCTTGGGCGCGGTTCGATGGCGCTCACCGTCTTCTTCGGCCGCCCCTCCGGCATCCTGATGGGCTGCAATGCCGAACAGCGCGAAAGATACCTGATCCCGGCAACGACCGGTGAAAAATTCGACGCGCTCGCGATGACCGAGCCGGGTGCCGGATCGGATGTGCGCGGCATGAAGACCTTTGCGAAAAAGGACGGTGACGACTGGATCGTCAACGGCACGAAACACTTCATCTCCCACGCCAATATCGCCGATTTCGTCATCGTCTTCATCGCGACCGGCGAGGAGGAGACGCCACGCGGGCCGAAAAAGCTGATCACCTGTTTCCTCGTTGACCGCGGCACGCCGGGTTTCGAGATCCGCGAGGGTTACAATTCCGTCTCGCATCGCGGTTACAAGAACACGATCCTGACCTTCGACGATTGCCGTCTGCCGTCTGCCCAAGTTCTCGGCGAGCCGCACAAGGGTTTCGATCTCGCCAATGACTGGCTTTACGGTACCCGCCTGACCGTCGCCGCCAATTGCGTCGGCCGTGCCCGCCGGGTGTTCGATTACGCCCTCAACTATGCCGCCGAGCGAAAACAGTTCGGCAAGCCGATCGGCGCCAATCAGGGCGTTTCCTTCAAACTCGCCGACATGATCACCGAGATCGACGCCGCCGATTTCCTGACCCTGCACGGCGCCTGGCTGCTCGACCAGAAAAAGCCGTCCAACCGCGAGATCGCCTCGGCAAAACTCTATGCGTCGGAAATGCTCGGCCGCGTCACCGACGAGGCGATCCAGATCTATGGCGGTATGGGCCTGATGGACGACCTGCCGCTCGCCCGCTTCTGGCGCGATGCACGCGTCGAACGCATCTGGGACGGCACGAGTGAGATCCAGCGGCACATCATCAGCCGCGACCTTTTGCGGCCGTTGGGGGCATGACGCGATGATCCGTTCCCTCGATCGCCTGACCCGCCCGAAAACCATTGCCGTGTTCGGCGGCAAGGAGGCGGGGCGTGTCGTCGAACAATGCCGCAAGATGGGGTATGAGGGCGAGATCTGGCCGGTTCATCCGACAAAGGCGGATGTGCACGGTTATCCCTGCTATCGCTCGGTCGCCGATCTGCCGGGTTCGCCGGACGCTTCCTTTGTCGGCGTCAACCGGCAGCTGACGATCGAGATTGTTCGGGAGCTTGCAGAGCGTGGTGCCGGTGGGGCAGTGTGCTACGCGTCCGGTTTTCGCGAGGCGGTGAGCGAACTCGCCGATGGCGACGACCTGCAGGCGGCTCTTGTCGAGGCGGCGGGCGACATGCCGATCCTCGGGCCGAATTGTTATGGCTTCATCAACATGCTCGACGGCGCGCTGATGTGGCCGGACCAGCATGGCATGCTGCGCACCGAAAGCGGTGTCGCAGTGCTGACCCAGAGTTCCAACATTGCCTGCAACATCTCCATGCAGCAACGCGGCCTGCCGCTCGCCTATCTGATGACGGCCGGCAACCAGGCGCAGACGGGGCTGGCGGATCTCGCCTGCACCGTCATCCAGGACCCACGCGTGACCGCCGTCGGCCTGCATGTCGAAGGGTTCGACAGTCTTGAAGCACTGGAACGGCTGGCAAACCTCTCGCGGCAGCTGAAGAAGCCGGTGGCGATGCTGAAGGTCGGCAAATCGGAAGCGGCCCAGCTGGCCACCGTGTCCCATACGGCCTCACTTGCCGGCAATGACAAGGTTTCTTCGGCGCTACTCGCCCGCCTTGGCATTGCCCGTGTCAAAACTCTGCCGGAACTGCTGGAAACGCTAAAGCTGCTGCATCTCTGCGGCCCGCTCGACACCAACGAGATTTCGTCGATGAGCTGTTCCGGCGGCGAGGCCTCGTTGATGGCCGATGCCGGGGTGGGGCGAAACATCTCCTACCGGGCGCTGAGGCCGGAACAGCTGAAGCCGCTGCGCGAGACGCTGGGCCAGATGGTGACGCTCGCCAATCCGCTCGATTATCACACCTTCGTCTGGGGCAATGGCGAGAAGCAGACGACGGCTTTTTCGGCGATGATGCAGGGCGGTTACGCGCTCAATCTGGTCGTGCTCGATTTTCCCCGTCGCGACCGCTGTGATGCGGCTGACTGGCAGACGACGGTCGATGCGATCGTCGCAGCCCATCGCGCGACCGGTGCCAATGCCGGTGTCGTCACCTCGATGGCGGAGAATCTGCCCGAAGATGTGGCGATCAGCCTGATGCGGGAGGGTGTCGTCCCCTTCTATGGCATCGAGGAAGCACTTGCGGCGGCCGAGGCCGCAGCTTTTATCGGTGTTGCTTGGAGAATGCAGGCGGACGAGCCTCTTCTGCAAATGTCGCCAACTGCTGGTGAGGCGGTCACGCTGAACGAGGACGAGGCGAAACGCGAGCTTGCGGCTTATGGACTGCCGGTGCCGGCAGGTCTCGTCGAAATGTCGGCGGAAGCGGCGGCCGATGCTGCCGAAAGACTGGGTTTCCCGGTGGCGCTGAAAGGCCGCGGCGTTGCCCACAAGACCGAGGCCGGTGCGGTAAAACTCAACCTGAAAAGCCGCGAGGATGTGCTTGCCGCGGCCCATGCCATGGCGGGCGTCGCCCAGGGCTATCTGGTCGAGAAAATGGCCGGCCGGCCGGTCGCCGAAATCATCATCGGCGCCCTGCGCGATCCGGTTGCAGGCCTGGTTCTGACGGTCGGAGCCGGCGGCATTTTGGTCGAGCTTCTGGAAGATTCCGCGCTCATCACCCTGCCGGCATCGCCGGAGGCGATTTCGGAGGCGATCGGCGGGCTGAAGATCAAAAAGCTGCTCGACGGTTATCGTGGCGGACCGAAAGGCGATATCGTCGCGCTCGAACGGGCAATCGCTTCGGTCGCCGCTTACCTGGCCGCGAATGCCGCCGCTGTCGATGAGCTGGATATCAATCCCCTGATGGTTTTATCCGAGGGCGAGGGCGTCGTTGCGGTGGATGCACTGATACGGCGCAGGATGTGAGGGAAAAGCATGACCGACGAACCGATCAAGACACGCCGCGAAGGCGGCATTCTGGAAGTGACGATCGACCGGCCGAAGGCCAATGCCATCGATCTCGTCACCTCGCGGATCATGGGGCGGATCTTTGCGAGCTTTCGTGATGACGACAGTCTTCGCGTCGCGATCATCACCGGTGCCGGCGAAAAGTTCTTTTGCCCCGGCTGGGATCTGAAGGCGGCCGCGGCAGGCGACGCGGTGGACGGCGATTACGGCATCGGCGGTTTTGGCGGCATGCAGGAATTGCGGGATCTCAACAAGCCGATCATCGCCGCCGTCAACGGCATATGCTGCGGTGGCGGGCTGGAGATCGCGCTCTCGACCGATCTGATCCTTGCTGCCGAACATGCGAGTTTCGCGCTGCCTGAAATCCGTTCCGGCACGGTGGCGGATGCCGCCTCGATCAAGCTGCCGAAGCGCATTCCCTATCACATCGCCATGGACATGCTCCTGACCGGCCGCTGGCTCGACGTTCACGAAGCCCATCGCTGGGGCTTCGTGAACGAGGTCTTGGCCGCAGACAAGCTGATGGAGCGGGCCTGGGAACTGGCGCGGCTTCTCGAAAGCGGCCCGCCGCTCGTCTATGCGGCGATCAAGGAAGTGGTGCGTGCCGCCGAAGGCGAGACCTTCCAGACGACGATGAACAGGATCACCCGCCGCCAGTTCAAGACGGTCGACATCCTCTATGGCAGCGAGGACCAGTTGGAGGGCGCGCGTGCCTTCGCCGAAAAGCGTGATCCGGTCTGGCGCGGAAAATAGCCCGCTGCCGAGCTGTGGCGTCTAGGCGGCGATATCGCTGATTTCGCCCGACTGCCAGAGAACGCGGGGCTCCGACATGTCGCCGCTTTCCATATCCACCTGAACCGAGTAGGCGGCCACACCGACAAACCGGTCAGCCATCGCGCGCGCGATCTTTTCCGCCGACGCCGCATTCGAAGCTGCCCGCATTTCGCCCGGCGCCAGGTTTCCGCGGACCTTCTTGAACGGCAGAATGATGAATTTTTCGGATTTGGACATGTCGACTCCTTGCTTGTTCCTGTTTTGTTCATTCTTGCCGCAGAAGTCAATGAGCGTCCGGCGGTATTCGTGAAATAGTGAAACGAGACGACTGTGATTGCGATTCGGAGATACGATTTTGAACATCAGCTTTTTGACGGCAACCTATATTGGAGAATTGGCTTCGGTCATTGAGGAAATGCAGGCTTATTACGGTGTTTTCTGCCCATCACGCGACGCCATTGTCGCGGGTATAAAGAACCGCCCGGCGGGTGCCGAAATCCTTGTGGCGCGGACGGAAAAGGTCGTCGGGTTTGCCGCTTTTTCGGCCATCTACCCCGGCCCGGGCTTGCAGCCCGGCTTCTTTCTCAAGGAGCTTTATGTCGCGAATTCCGAACGCGGCAAGCAGGTCGGCGAAGCCTTGATGGCGCGTCTGGCGGCCATTGCCGTTGAACGTGGTCTTTCGCGCGTCGACTGGACGGCGTCGCGGACCAACGAGAATCTCCACCGCTTCTACGGGCGGCTCGGTGGCGAGCAGAAGGACGACCGAATCTTTTATCGCCTGGAAGGCGAAAAACTTCAGGCACTCGCCGCGCGGGGGTAGAACAAACGACTCGCGCGCGATGTCGCAATCAGGCGATTTGTTGCATTTTCGCAACGCCTTCGTGGCGATTTTGCGGCGATGGCGATCATCCAATATGCACTGGGCTGCGGCGATTGACTTGTAAAATCCTGCTGGATAATTCCTGACGATATTAATCATGATTATCGTCACGTTTCTTTTAAACAGACCGCATCGTGGTTCGGAATTTTTTCAGCAGACAGGAATCTCGCATAATGGCGCCTCAAACGACGACATCCACCTCGAAAAACACGATTTTGTTCAAGGGGAAGGAGTTGCAGCGGAGGCGAAAACTGGTGGCGCTGCTTTCGAGCGCCGCCGTCCTTATGCCGCTGCAGGCTTTCGCGCAGTCGGCTTCCGGAACGGCCGCTGAGGCTGGCTCCGACACGACGCTTGCCCCAATCACGCTGACGAGCGACGGCGGCTCCGTCGGGCCTGACAAGACGATCGTTGCCAAGGCCTCGCGCACCAGCAGCAAGACCGATACGCCGATCCTCGACGCGCCGGCCTCGGTCTCGGTCGTCACTGAAAAGGAAATGAAGGAACGCGGCGTCACGACGCTCGATGAAGCCCTGTCCTACACGCCGGGCGTTTCCACAGACATCTACGGTTCCGACAACCGTTACGACCACTATCTGATCCGCGGCTTCTACTCGACGGGCAACGCCACCTATCGCGACGGCCTGCCGATGTACACGACCGGCGATTTCACCACCAACCGTCTCGAGCCTTATGCCATGCAGCGCATCGAAGTGCTGAAGGGCTCCAACTCGTCGCTGTTCGGCCTGTCCGGACCGGGCGGAATCGTCAACGCGGTCACCAAGCTGCCGCAGACCGAAAAATTCGGCGAGGTCTACACCACGCTCGGTGATGGTCATGTCGAAACAGGAACCGATTTCGGCGGTGCGATCGATCCGGATGGTGTCTGGAGCTATCGCCTCACCGGCAAGTGGCAGAATGCCAATGCCGGCATTGACCATACGGACGACAACCGCGTCTTTATCGCGCCGGCCCTGACCTGGTCGCCGGATGCCGATACGTCCTTCACGCTGCTGACCGACTATAACAAGCGTAATGGCAGCACCGCGCACGGCATTCCGTTCGGCTCGGGCATCGACTCGGAGACCTATCTGGCCGAGCCTGATTTCGACAACATGGATACGATCGAAAAGAACGTCGGTTACCAGTTCAAGCACAATTTCGGCAACGGCCTCGAGTTCCGCCAGAACGTTCGCTATACCAAGCTCGACATGACCTATGAGCAGGTCTATCTCGGCGCCGGTGATCCGGGCGTCAGCCGTAATGCCTGGTCGATCGTCGGCCAGTCGACACGCTTCCATATCGACAACCAGCTGCAATATGATGCGAGCTTCGGCGCCTTCGATAGCCGCACGCTGCTCGGCTTCGACTATGGCCGCGACACCAATGAAGAACTGCGGCGGGACGGCACGGCCGGCGGCGTGGGTGATATCCATAACCCGGTTTATTGCGGTCGCGCCTGCATCACCCTCGGCCCGGCCTCCCTGTCCGAGACGGACCTGACGACGAAGGGGCTCTATATCCAGGAAGAGCTGACCTATGACGATCGCCTGATCTTCACGCTCGGCGGACGTTACGACCACGCCGAATCGGAAAACACCTCCTACGGCACCTATGCCGATGCCGTGGACGAGAACTTCTCCAAGCGCGCCGGTGTAACCTACAAGGTTACCAGCGAAGTTTCGGTTTACGCCAACTACTCGGAGTCCTTCCTCCCGGTCGCAGCCAATCGCGCCTATTTCATCGGCACGCCGAAGCCGCAGGAAGGCAAGCAGTACGAAATCGGCATCAAGTACGAGCCGACCGGTATCGATGCATTGTTCACGGCAGCCGCCTTCGACCTGACCCAGACCAATGTCGCACAATGGGCGTCTGACTATTCGGCACAGTATCAGGTCGGCAAGATCAACGTCCGCGGTATCGAGCTCGAGGCCAAGATGGCGCTTGCCGACAACCTCAACTTCACGGCCGGCTACGCCTATCTCGACGCATCGATCAAGGATGACGTCGATCCGACGATCGTCGGCAATCGTCCGTATCTCGTTCCCAAGCACATGGCATCGGCATGGCTCGACTATACCATTCCGGGCCAGGGCTTCTTCGGTGATCTGACGCTTGGTTTCGGCGGTCGCCTTGTCGGCAGCTCGTTCGCCGATAACGCCAACACCCTTCCTGTCCCGTCCAGGGTGGTCTTCGACGCCGCTGTGAACTACAAGATCCGCGACAACCTCGCGCTTGCCGTCAACGCGACGAACCTGTTCGACAAGGAATATATCAGCCAGATCGACAGCTTCAGCAAAGCGACCTTCTATGGCGATCGTCGCCAGGTCATGGCAACGCTGCGTTACACTTGGTAAGTGTCGCACGGTTCGTTTCCGATCCGCGGTCGGGAATGAGGGCGTAAAAACAGATCGTAAAATGGCCCGGCCGCAAAGCCGGGCCATTTGAATGCAATGAATGCAGGGGATCAAATGGAAAAGACCCGTTTCCATCCGTCGAGTGCGCCTGAGATCTTGAGCGGCGCGCAAGGACCGAACAGGCGCCAGTTGCTCGCCGGCTTTGCATCGTCTCTGGCGGCCGCAGGCCTTTCCGGCATGCCGGCTCTGGCCGCTGCAGACGATCTGCATTTCGTTCATGCCTTTGGCGAGATCACCCTGCCGCAGCCGGCAAAGCGGGTCGTTTCGCTCGGTTATACGACGCAGGACACACTTCTGGCGCTCGGTGTCGTGCCGCTTGCCATCCGCCAGTGGTTCGGAAACCAGCCCTATGCCGTCTGGCCCTGGGCGCGACCGCTTCTCGGTGATGCCAAGCCGCAGCTGATCTCGGGCGAAGTCTCGCCGGAAATCGTCGCCTCGCTGCAGCCGGACCTGATCGTCGCCATTGGCTCCGGTGTTTCGAAAGCCGAGTATGAGGTCCTTTCGCAGATCGCACCGGTGCTGATGCAGACTTCCGATCAGCCCTCCTATGGAACGACCTGGGACGTGCTGTTGACGGTCATCGGCCGGGCCGTGGGCATGAGCGACAAGGCGGATGAGCTGATCGCGGGCGTTCACAAGAAATTCGCGGATGCGCGTGAGCGGCACCCGGACTGGGCCGGCCATACCGCCGTCTGCGCCTATAATTTCGGCGGCGAGAGCGGTGCTTTTATCGGCTCGGACACGCGTGCCACCTTCGTCCGCGAACTCGGTTTCAAGGCCCCGGAAAAGCTGGAAGTTGCGACGAAGGAGGGGTTTTATTCCCGCCTTTCTCCGGAAGATCTGTCCGCGCTCGATGCCGACCTGCTGATCTGGATTTCTTCGGCGGATGCTGCTCCCGACATCGTCGCGCTGCCGATGCGCAAGACGCTGAAGGCGCATCTGGAAGGCCGCGAGGTTTTTGCAGGCGCGGAGCTTGCAGGTGCCCTGAGCTTCGGCAGCGTTCTGTCCCTGCCGTTCGCGCTCGACAAGCTCGAGGCCGAGATCGCTCTTGCACTTGATGGCAAGCCCGAAACGCAGGTTCCGTCCAGCGTTGCGGCCGGATTGGCTCCGTGAAGCAGACGATCGGCCTCTGCATCATCCTGCTGATCGCCATCGCGCTGACGCTTGGTATCGGCGTGCGCGACGTGACGCTGATGGATATGCTGCAGGCCTTCATCGCCTTCGATCCGACCAATCCAGTGCATGTCGTCATCCATTCGGTTCGCACGCCGCGGCTCGTCGCAGCGCTGGTTGCCGGAGCGGGCCTCGGAATGGCCGGAACGGTGATCCAGTCTCTGACCCGCAATCCGCTCGCCGATCCCGGCATTCTCGGCGTCAATTCCGGTGCCGCCTTTGCCGTCGTTGTCGGCGCATTGCTGACCGGGCGTTCCGACAGCGGCTGGATGTCGGCCATGGCCTTTCCCGGCGCCGCATTGGCTGCCATCTCCGTCTTCATGCTGGGCGGCGGCGCGCGCGGGCAGGCGGGGCCGGTGCGCCTGGCGCTGGCCGGCACCGCGCTGAACGCACTTCTGCTCTCGCTCGTGTCCGCGATCGTACTTGCGCGCAACGAAACGCTCGAAATCTTTCGCTTCTGGGTGACGGGATCGCTGGCCCAGGCGGACGTCCGCCCGCTTGCCGGAATGTCGGTCACGGCGGCGATTGGTGCGGCTCTCGCACTCCTGCTCGCGCCGCGGATCGAGGCGCTTTCGCTCGGTTCCGCTCTTGCCCGCGGCCTCGGCACCAAGCCCGCCCGGATCCAGTTCGGCGCATTGCTGGCGGTGACGCTGATGACCGGCTCTGCGGTTGCAGTTGCCGGGCCAATCGCGTTTCTGGGGCTTCTCGTGCCGCCGCTGGCACGCCGTGTCGCCGGCCATGCGCTGCGTCGCGAACTTTTGGCATCGGCCGTCATCGGTGCCTCTATCCTGCTTTATGCCGACACTGCCGGCCGACTCATTCTGGCGCCGTCTGAAATTCGCGTCGGCATCATGACGGCGCTGATCGGGGCGCCGATGTTCATCTTCATCGCCAGGCGGCTGCGACCGGGAGCTTCCACATGAGGGGTGGGCTTGTCTTGATCGGCCTGCTTCTGGCTTCCGTTCTTCTGTCGCTGATGATCGGGCAGGTCATGCTGTCGCCCGTCCAACTGTGGACTGGTCTGATGACCGGCACCGGTCCGGCTTCGCTGACACTGCGCGTCCTGCGTGGGCCGGGCATTGCGACGGCGGCCGGCGTCGGCGCCGTTCTTGGCGTTTCCGGCACGATCTTCCAGATCCTGCTGCGCAATCCGCTGGCAGCGCCCGATATCATGGGGTTCATGTCGGGGGCGGGGCTAGCGGTGATCTGCGGTATTGCCTTCGGATTGTCATTGCCCCTGCCTCTACTTGCTGCCGTCGGGGGCCTACTTGCTGCCGTTGCCGTGGCAATGCTCTCCTATCGCAGGGATGCGGCGCAGGCAGGGCTTACCTTGATCCTCGTCGGTCTCGGCATCGGCTTCTTTACCTCCGCTGCGAGCAGCTTTCTCCTGACCCGTCTTTCGCCTCAGGATGCGTCCGATGCCCAGCGCTGGCTGAGCGGCTCGCTCGCGGCCCGCAACTGGGGACATGTCACCCAGGTTTTCGGACTGGCCGCCATTCTTTTCGTGATCACTGCCCTGCAGGTACGCGCGCTGGCACTGCTGGAACTGGGGGATGACCTTGCGACGGGCCTCGGCACCCGTATTCGCCGCGCCCGATATGGCCTGATCGCAACCGGCGTCCTGCTTGCGGCAGCTGGCGTCGCCGTCGCCGGCCCCGTGCCTTTCGTCGCCCTGATGGCCGGACCGCTCGGCATGAAGATTACTGGCGCCCGCCAACCTGGCGGCCGCCTGTTTTCAGCCGCCGTCACAGGCGCCATCGTTACCGTGCTGGCGGATCTCGCCGCTCGTTCGGTCGTGCCGGGGCTGCAGCTGCCGGTCGGGGTGATGACCGGTATTCTAGGAGCACCCTATCTTCTTTGGCTGCTGGCACGTGAAATGGAGGCCGGAGATCTGTGACTGCTACTGCGCTGAAAACCGAACTTTTGACGCTGGGCTATCGCGACCGGATCGTGATCCAGGATCTGACGCTGGAATTGCCGGATGGCAAGGTGACATCGATCCTCGGCCCGAATGGCTGCGGAAAATCGACGCTGCTGAAAGCCATGGCACGACTGATCCAGCCGCTAAGCGGCCATGTCTCGCTCGCCGGCGAGGAAATCCTGAAGATCGAGACGCGGGCGCTGGCCCGCCGCCTCGCCATTCTGCCGCAGGCATCGAAAGCGCCGGAAGGGATTACCGTTGCCGATCTTGTCAAGCGCGGCCGCACCCCCTGGCGAGGGTTGCTGGCACCCTGGAGCGAGGCGGATGCGGAAGCCTGTGAGCGGGCGCTGCGCGAAGTCGGTCTTGCCGATCTGGCCGAACGCGCTGTCGACGAGCTTTCCGGCGGCCAGCGCCAGCGGGCCTGGATCGCCTTGGTGCTTGCGCAGGATACGCCCTATCTTCTGCTCGATGAGCCTACGACATGGCTTGACCTGACGCACCAGCTCGAAGTGCTGTCTTTGTTGAGGGAGCGAAACCGCGCTCACGGCACGACGGTCGTCACCGTCCTTCACGATCTTAATCTGGCAGCCCGTTTCTCCGACCATCTTGTCCTGCTGGGGCGCGATGGGCTGGTGGAGACCGGTGCGCCCGAAAAAGTGCTGACCGAAGCCAATCTCGAAAAGGCGTTTGGCCTGAAGGCGCTGGTCATTCCCGACCCGGTGACGGGCACGCCGATGGTCGTGCCGCGCTAAGACCTATTTGTGGCCTTGATATTGCGGCAGGTCGTCGGTGATCTCGTACCACGGCGCCTTCGAGCCGACGAATATGTGATGCGTCGGGCGGATGGACGGTGCATCGACAAGCGTTCCCATCGCCACATGCAGCCATGCCGCCTCGCGCACCAGCGAATAAAGAAGCGATCCGCATGTGCCGCAATGGGCATCGTGATTGTCCGGCTGGCCGTGGATCAACAGCGCAGCCTCACCCTTTATCAGCGTGAGTTTTTCGCGCGGAATGCCGGCAAAGGGCTTGAAGGCAGAGCCGGTCGTGCGGCGGCAATCCGAGCAATGGCAATAGGCGGCATACACGAAGGCGTCGTCCACCGCATATTCCACCGCGCCGCAGCCGCATTTGCCGGACAGTCTGGTCATTGTGCCTCCATCAAACCGGTCAGAAAGATCGCCGTGCTTTATGGCCGGCTGATCTCGTCCAGATACCAGTTGATGTAGCGCAGTTCGTTCTGTTCCATAGGGGCGATCGGGCCGGGGACAAAGAAGCGGGAAACAACGCCACGGGCCGCGTGCTCGATGATCGCCTTGTCCTCATCGGTCGTCACCTTCCACAGCCAGGTGAGCTTTTCGAGGTCATAGTCGCGGCCTTCCTCGGCCTTTTCGTCGACCAGCCAGATCAGCTCCATCTCGCAAGTATCGACCGTTTTCGGAATGAAGCGGTAGATCATGCCATGGTCGGCATAACAGACGAGAAAGGTCGTACCGCCGAGATGGATGGAGGTGACGCCGCCGTCGAAATCGGAGAAGCGGCCCATCAGTGTGCTAAGCGGCTGGCCATCCCTGCTGCCGGTCTTGACGCCGTCATAGAGTGCATACCGAAAGGCATGGATCGCCTCGCGGCCTTCCTTCGAATTCTGCCAGTGATTGCCGGAGCCGACCTCGATGCCAAGAGCGCAGGTGCGCGCCTCCATCGCGGCATTCAGCTCCTCGATCATGTGAAGCGGCTGTTCCAGCGCATGGGTTTCCGAATATTCGGGATGCGCCGGGCCGCAATGGTAACATTCGACATAGTTTTCGACCGCGAGCTTCCAGTTGGCGTTCAATGGGTAGCTCTGGCGGTAGGCGACCTTGGCGGCACCCCAACCATATTGGCCGCAAGTGGCGCGCAGCAGATTTTCGACCTCGGAGAAATCCAGCGGCTCTTCGGCAAACGAGATGAACACAAGGCCTTCGACGACGCGGACATGCAGTTTCTTCAGCCCATGGTCTTCGCGTTTAAAATCCTTCGGCATTAGGCGGGCGGCCTTCAGGCGGCCGTCATTGGCGAAGGTCCAGGCGTGATAGGGACAGACGAAGGCTTTGGCATTGCCCCTGTCCTTCGTGCAGACTTCTGCGCCACGATGGCGGCAGACATTCAGCATGGCATGCACTGTGCCGTCACCGGCGCGCGTCAGGATCACCTGTTCCGGCCCGAGCTTGAACAGCTCGAAATCATTGACGTTCGGGATGACGCTTTCATGCGCCAGGCAGTGCCAATGGCGGAAGAAGACGCGTTGCATATCCCGTTCGAAGATTTCGGGGTCGAAATAGAAGGGGCGTGTCAGGCCGTAGCCCGGCTTGTGGGCGGCGACCAGATGGTCGATGCGATCACCATTTCCACCTTGGGAAATATGCCCATTATCCAGTTCTGATGCGAGCATGGCATGGTCTCCTCTGGCCGGGATTGCCGGCATTTGTCTGGTTGCCCCTCATCCGGCTGCCGCCACCTTCTCCCCGTAAAGACGGGGAGAAGGGATATGCCGCGACGCTTTCGTCCCCTCCGGCATGTTCTGTGGGGCACGTCCCCTCTCCCCGCATGCGGGGAGAGGGTTAGGGTGAGGGGCATATGGCCAGCGACAGCCGGTAAGAGGTCGCCAGCGGTAAAATCACATTCGCACCCGCTCGGCCTTCGGGTCATACATTGGCGAGAGCGATGCTTCCGCCTTCACCCGCCGGCCGGCGATCTCGATTTCGTAACTCGATGCCAGAACATCGGCGGCAGTTTGGCCTTCGCAGGGCACATAACCCATGCCGATCGCGCCGCCGAGGAAATGGCCGTAATTGCCCGAGGTGACGGTGCCGACAATCTTGCCGTCGCGTACTACGGCCTCGTTGTGGAAGAGGAGCGGCTCCGGCTTGGTCAGCCTGAACTGCACCATGCGCCGTAAAAGCCCGGCCTCTTTCTTTCGCAACACCGCGTCACGGCCGATGAAGTTACCCTTGTCCAGTTTCACGGCGAAACCGAGACCGGCTTCCAGCACATGGTCCTCGTCGGTTATGTCATGGCCGAAATGGCGGAACGCTTTTTCGATGCGGCAACTGTCCAGCGTATGCAGGCCGCAAAGTTTCAGGCCCACATCGGCGCCGGCCTCTTCCAGCGCTTCGAAGACATGCGCCGTCTGGTCGGCCGAAACGTAAAGCTCCCAGCCGAGCTCGCCGACATAGGTGACGCGATGGGCGCGGGCCAGCCCCATGCCGATCTCGATCTCCTGCATCGTGCCGAACGGATTGACCGTGTTGGAAAAATCGTTCGGGCTGACCTTTTCGATCAGCTCGCGCGATTTTGGCCCCATCAGGCAAAGCACGCTCTCGGCGGCCGTGACATCGGTGATGACGACGAATTCATCGCCGAGATTCTTGCGCAGCCAGGCAAGGTCGCGCTGCAGCGTGGCGCCGGGCACGACGAGGAAAAACGCCGTCTCCGACAGCCGGGTCACCGTCAGGTCGCATTCGATGCCGCCTTTGGCATTCAGCATCTGGGTATAGACGATGCGCCCGGCGGGCACATCCATCTGGTTGGCGCAGACCCGGTTGAGGAAGGCGCAGGCGTCGCGGCCCTCGACGCGGATCTTTCCGAACGAGGTCATGTCGAACAGGCCGACGCCTGATCGAACCGCCATATGTTCGTCGCGCTGGTTGTCGAACCAGTTCTGGCGCTGCCAACTGTATCTGTATTCCCGTTCCTGACCGGGTTTTGCGAACCAGTTGGCCCGCTCCCAGCCGGCCACCTCGCCGAACACGGCGCCGCGGGCCTTCAGATGTTCGTGGATCGGCGAGCGGCGCACGCCACGGGCCGTTGCCATCTGGCGATAGGGAAAATGGTCGGCATAAAGCAGGCCGAGCGTTTCTCCAACCCGTTCGCGCAGATAGGTGCGGTTCTTCTGGAACGGCTGGGCACGGCGGATATCCACTTCCCAGAGGTCGAAGGGCGGTTCGCCGTCGTTCATCCACTGCGCCAGCGCCATGCCGGCGCCGCCGGAGGAGACGATGCCGATCGAATTGTAGCCGGCCGCCACCCAATACCCTTTGATCTCCGGCGTTTCGCCGAGATAATAGCGGTCGTCGGGGGTAAAACTTTCGGGGCCGTTGAAGAAGGTGTGGATGCCGGCCGTTTCCAGCATCGGCATGCGGTTGATCGCCATTTCCAGGATCGGCTGGAAATGATCGAAATCTTCCGGCAGCTGGTCGAAGCAAAAGTCCTCGCGGATCTTTTCGCCCGTTGGGGGCCAGGGTTTTGCCTTGAGCTCGAAGGCGCCGACGAGCATCTTGCCGGCATCCTCCTTGTAATAGGTGCATTCGTCCGGCACGCGCAGAACCGGAAGCTGCTTCAGGCCCGCGATCGGTTCGGTGACGATATAAAAATGTTCGCAGGCATGCAGCGGCACGGTCACGCCGGATCTGGCGGCGAGATCGCGGCCCCACATGCCGGCGCAGTTGACGACGTTTTCGGTTTCGATCGTGTAACGCTCGCCATTCTGTTCGCAGACGACGCCGGTAACGCGGCCGTTCCTGGTCAGCACTTCGATGACCTTGACGCCTTCGATGACGGTAGCACCGTTCTGGCGGGCGCCCTTGGCCAGCGCCATGGCGATATTGGCCGGATCGCATTGGCCGTCGAGCGGCAGATGCACGGCGGCCTTCACGTCGCCAATATTAAGGTGCGGATACATGGCCTTCGCCTCTTCCGGCGAAATTTCCCTGACATCGACGTTGAAGGCGCGCGCAAGCGAGGCCTGGCGGTAGATCTCTTCCTTGCGTTCTTCGGTCAGGGCAACGGTCATCGAACCGTTCTGCTTCATCCCGGTGCCGATGCCGGTCTCGGCCTCCAGCTTGACGTAAAGATCGGCCGAATATTTCGCGAGCCGCGTCATGTTCTGGCTGGCGCGCAGCTGGCCGATCAGACCGGCGGCATGCCAGGTCGTGCCCGAGGTCAGCTGCTTGCGCTCAAGCAGAACGACATCGGTCCAGCCGAGCTTTGCCAGATGATAGGCGACCGAACAGCCCGACACGCCGCCGCCGATGATGACGGCGCGCGCCTTGGCCGGGATCTGCTTTTGAACATTGAGCGAGGTCATGCGCGGATCCTCTCGTTGGCGGGATCCCAGAGCGGTCCGTCCGGTTGCACCACGGCCTTGAAGCGGTCGCCAAAGATCTCGACTTCCAGTTCCGTACCGGGCTCGGTCAGGTCGATGCGCAGCATCCCGAGAGCGAGCGACTTGCCGACGCGAAAACCCCAATTGCCGGAAGTCGTTTCACCGACCACCTGTCCGCCATGCCAGAGCGTCGACATATAGGGCGCATCGCAATCGCCGGCCTCGACGGTCAAGGTCACGAAGCGCTTCGAAACCCCACGCTGCTTTTCGGCCGCAAGCGCTGCCTTGCCCTTGAAGTCGGCCTTCGTCCAGTCGACAAAACGTTCGAGCCCGCCCTGCAGCACCGTGTAATCGGTCGAAAGGTCTCCCTTCCAGGCGCGATATCCCTTTTCGATCCGCAGGCAATCCAGCGCCTCCATGCCGAAGGGCTTCAGGCCATGTTTTTCGCCTGCTGCCCAGACGGCGTCGAAGATTTCTGCTGTGTCATCGAGCTTGGTGTGGATTTCCCAGCCGAGTTCGCCGGCAAAGGAGACACGCACCAGCTGGCACCAGCGGCCGGCGGTCTGCGCCGACTGGTGCGTCAGCCAACCTTTGGAAAGATCCGCATCCGTGACTTCAGCGAGGATGTCGCGGCTCTTCGGGCCGGACAGGATCTGGCAGGAGAAATCGTCGGTGACATCATCGATCGAAAAGGCCGCGTCGGCCGGCAAATGTTTCTTCAGCCAGTCGAGATCGTGCCACTGGG
This sequence comes from Neorhizobium alkalisoli, assembly GCF_007829835.1. GTDB lineage: Bacteria > Pseudomonadota > Alphaproteobacteria > Rhizobiales > Rhizobiaceae > Neorhizobium. The sequence continues at coordinate 107,475 of NZ_VIWP01000001.1, forward strand.
CTGTCGCGGCGGTGATGAGGAAGAAGAAATCCTCGTCCAGCATCATCACCGACATTTCGGTGACGATCCGGCCCTTGTCGTCGGCAAAATAGGCAAGGCCGATGCGGCCGGGTTTCGGCACCTTGCCCGTTATCAGCGACGACAGCCAGGCGGTGGCGCCCGGTCCCTTTACCCGGTAGCGGGAAAAGCCCGGCAGGTCGAGAATACCGGCTGCATCGCGCACGGCGAGACATTCCGCCTCGATGCGCGGGCTCCACGGGCCTTGCCGGCTCCAGGTCTGGGTCGCTTCCTCCGAAATATCGTCGCCCGGTTCGGCATACCACATGGCGCGTTCCCAGCCGTTATAGGGCTTGAACTGGGCGCCGAGCGCTGCGATCTGCTCGTGGATCGGCGACTGTTTCATGCCGCGTCCGGCCGGCCAATAGTGCTTTGGAAAGTGCATGGCATATTCGTGGCCATAGATTTCCATGCCCTTGTCGACGCAATAGGTCTTGTCCGAGGCAAAGCTCGTGTAGCGGCGCGGGTCGCAGGACCACATGTCCCATTCGGTCTCGCCCTCAGTCACCCATTCGGCCAGAACCTTGCCGGCGCCGCCGGCCTGGCAGATGCCGAAGGTGAAGACGCAGGCCTCGAAAGCGTTCGGCACGCCGGGCATCGGGCCGATCAGCGGATTGCCGTCGGGTGCATAGGGGATCGGGCCATTGATCATCTTCGACAGGCCGGCCGTGCCCAATATCGGCACGCGCTCGATCGCATCGTTCAGATACCATTCCAGCCGGTCGAGATCGTCCGGGAAAAGCTGGAAGGAAAAATCTTCCGGCATCGGATCATCAGGCGTCACCCAATGGGCGCGACAGTTCTTCTCGTAAGGCCCGAGATTCATGCCGTATTTCTCCTGGCGGAGATAATAGGAAGAATCCACGTCGCGCAGCAGCGGCAGCTTGTGGCCTGCCTCCTTCGACCATGCTGCGAGTTCGGGGATCTCGTCGAACAGCATATATTGATGGCTCATCACCATCATCGGCACGTCGCGGCCGAAAAGCCTGCCCACTTCTCGGGCGTAATAACCGGCGGCGTTGACGACATATTCGCAGGCGATCTCGCCCTTCGGTGTCGTCAGAATCCACTCGTCCTTTTCCCGGCGCGCGGCCGTGACGGGACAGAAACGGATGATTTTCGCGCCCATGTCGCGGGCGCCCTTGGCGAGAGCCTGGGTCAGCTGCGCCGGGTCGATGTCGCCGTCATAGGGGTCGTAAAGCGCGCCGGTCAGGTCATGGGTTTCGAGGAAGGGATATTTCGAGCGCATCTCGTCGGGCGAGAGAATGTCGAGATCCATGCCCTGATAACGGCCCATGCCGACGACGCGCTTGAATTCGCGCAGGCGCTCGTTGGAATGGCCGAGCCGGATCGAGCCGGTGACATGGTAGTTCATCGGATAATCGACCAGCGCACCCAGCTCGCGATAAAGCGAAGCGGAATAACGCTGCATGTTCATCAGCGACCACGAGGAGGAAAAGGTCGGCACGTTGCCGGCCGCATGCCATGTGGAGCCGGCCGTCAGCTCGTTCTTTTCAAGCAGCACGCAATCCGTCCAGCCTGCCTTGGCGAGGTGATAAAGCGACGACGCGCCCACCGCTCCGCCGCCGATGATCACCACGCGCGCCCGTTCCGGCAATTCCGCCATGTCATGCTCCCAGTCTGGGTTCCCCGTCTTTTAAGCCAAGTTTTTCAGTGGAATTGATTTCCATCAAGCGGTCAGATTTGCCTTTATTGATTGAAGATATCGATTAGATTGAGCACATGCAGATCGAGCTGATCGAGACCTTTCTGGACCTGATGGAGACGCGCAGTTTCAACCGCACGGCCGAGCGGCTGAACCTGACCCAGTCGACGGTGTCTCACCGCGTCAACGCGCTCGAAACGGCGTTCGGGCGAAAACTTTTCACGCGCGGCAAGGGCGGAACGGTGCCGACGGCGGCCGGCCTGCGACTGGTCGATCATGCCAAGGCGCTGCAGAGCCAGTGGCACGAGGCAACCCGCGCCGTCGAGGCGGCCGGCACCTATGAACGGGAGATGCGCATCGGCATCCAGCACGATGTCGCCGAAATGGTGATCGGCACATTTTTAAAGACGGTGCGAAGCGAACTTCCGCAGACCTCGATCTATGTCGAGGCGGACTATTCCATCCAGATGAACCGCGATCTCGGTGCCGGTGATCTCGACCTCGCCATACTCTACACGCCGCATCACCTGCCCGATCTGCATTATGAGCGGATAGGAGATATTTCCTATATTCTTGTCAGTACTGCGGCTGAATATATCGCGGACATCGCGCCGAAAGATTATATCTACGCCAATTATTCGCCGGCTTTCGATCGGGCGCACCGTATCGCGCTCCCGCAATTTTCCGCAGCCTCTGCCGCTACGGGCAGGAATCTCATCGTTGCCGAGCTTTTGAAGGAGATCGGCGGGGCAGGGTACGTCATTCGCTCGACCGCCGAACAGCTTGTAGGCGAGGGGATTGCGCGGCCTGTCGCCGATGCGCCGGCCATCACCCAGACGGTTTATGCGGCCACCAATATTCGCTTTCGCCATGCCCATCAGCACCGGAAGATGATTGCCACGCTGGCTGGGCTTTTGCCCAAATATGATTGATTGTCCGGTACGGCGTAAAGCGCCAGTATTTCTCAATCCCAAGAAATTATATTATTGGCGATTTAGCGAGTTCGAATGCGGTTGTAACAGCCAAACAACGGGAAATTGTTAGCGATTCTATACTGTTGGGTTACTATCAATTCAGCGAATGATTCGCGCCGACAACGCTAATGATCAAGCGAGGCTGCTTTGAGCACACAAAGCCAATCCCGTGAAACGAGTATCTCCATAGAACACTGGGCAATGAACCAGGCTCACCAGATTGTTGTGCATCAAGGTATGAGCCTGATCGAAGCTGCCCAATGCCTCGACCGCAAGCGGACGAGCGCCAATACCTACGCTCTCAGGAAGGCGATCATGGATTGCCTCGTCGAAGCGCTGAAACAGGGACAGCCGCCGGTCGCGGTTGCCGCGGAATAAACTCCCATCACTGAAATTTGAAGCTTCGGTAATTCTTGGGAATCGCCGGCTTTCGATCCTGTGTTACAGTTTGGTGAAGACCAACGCAGTGATCGGATCGCCTATGCTTGCCACACTTGCGATGCTGATGAGCCTTTCTGCCGCTGGCGGCCCGATGGTCGCCCAAGCGGCAACAGGTGAAGTGGATGTCGAGCTCGTGCTCGCCGTCGATACGTCCCGCTCCATGGATTACGAGGAAGTCCGCATCCAGCGGGAGGGCTATGTGGAGGCCCTGAAGCACAAGGAATTCATCGATGCGGTCAAGACCGGCCTTAACGGCCGGATCGCGATCAGCTATTTCGAATGGGCCGGTGACGTCGTGCCGCAATCAGTGATCGACTGGCAGATCATCGAGACCGAACAGGATGCGCTGAATTTTGCGCAAAAGCTCGAGGCCCGGCCGATCGATACGCAGCGGCGCACCTCGATCTCGGCGGCGATCGCGCAAGGGGCAACGATGATCGTCTCGAGCCCGCTCAAGGGCATGCGGCAGGTGATCGACGTGTCCGGTGACGGACCGAACAATTCCGGCAATCCGGTCGAGCCCGCCCGCGACAAGGCGATCGAGGCGGGTATCGTCATCAACGGTCTGGCGATCATGGTTCGCCCCTCCGGCGCACCCGGCGGGCTGGACAAATATTATGCCGATTGCGTCGTCGGCGGACCGGGCTCCTTTGTCCTTCCGGTGCATAATATCGAGGATTTTGCCGTCGCGGTGCGCCGCAAGCTGGTGATGGAGATCAGTGGGCTTACCCCGCCTGCAACGGTCAAGAAGGTCGCAAACACGCCGCGTAGCGATTGCCTGATCGGCGAAAAGCAGTGGCAGGATATTTTTGACCGTTAACCGGCCGAAGCAGAGAGCGTGACTCAGCCCTTGCGGATCAGTTGCGGCCGACCGTTTTCGAACGTCTTGATGCCGTGCTTCCAGCCCCGCACGGCACGGCCGATCTCGCGGATAACCTGTTCGCCGCTGCCGGCATCGACAAGCACGATGTCGGCGGGAGCGCCGACTTCAAGGCCGTGCTCAAGTCCCATCAGCTTGGCGGCTGAACCGGTGACCATGTCGAAAACGCGGTCGATATCCGACGGCTTCGAGAGTTGCGCGACATTGGCATAGAGGTTCGCCATGCGCGGCAGGCAGGCATCGCCATAGGGCGTGAACGGGTTGAGTACGTTGTTGGTGGCGATCGACGCGGTGACGCCTCGTTCTGCCAGCAGATGCGCCGGCGCAACGCCTCGGGGCACGAGCCGGTCATGGCCTCGGCCATTGAGGAAAAGGTCGGTTGCCGGCAGGACCGTTAAGGCGATCCCGGCAGCCGAAAGCTTTTTCGCGATGTCGGCCAGATCCGTTGGAGAGAGAGCGGAGAGATTGGTGACGTGGCCGATTGATACCCGGCCCTGGTAATTGCGGGCAAGCGTCTCCTCGATCACCGCCGGCAGGTTGGTGTGATCAGGATCAAGGTCGAAATCGAGATGGAAATCCACCGCGACACCAAAGGCCTCGGCGAGATCGAAGATCTGGCTGACATGGGCGCGCGGATCACGATCCGTATAGGGGCAGCCGCCGATCAGGTCGGCGCCATTTTCCAGCGCATGGCGTAAAAGGTCCGCCGTCTCCGGCTCACCGGTCAGGCCTTCCTGAGCAAAGGCGCAGATTTCTATGTCGAGCGCAAAAGCGTAATCGGCGCGGATGCGTTTGATGGCCTCGAAGGAGCGCAGGCCGGCACGAGGGTCTACCTCGACAAAAGTCCGCATCCGGTTCGTGCCATGAATGATGGCCTTTTCCACGACGCTTGCCGCGCGGCGATAGACATCGGCCTCCTCGAACGCCGCCTTGGCACGCGACGTCTCCCGAACGGCCTCAGTGAGCGTTCCCTCGCAGATGCTGCAGCGGTCGAGGATGCAGGCCTTGTCGAGATGGATATGGGTATCGACAAAGCCGGCAATGGCGAAAAGTCCTTCGCCATCGACCTCTTCGATCGCCTCGCAGCGCAGGGATGGGGACAGGCCCGCAATCCTGCCCTCACGGATCGCGATATCGGTCGGGCCCCATTTCGGATCGACCACGACATTGCGAATGATGAGATCGAAGTTGTGGTCTTCCATAAGCACCCTTCCGCCTGACGCTTTTCCTATACGAAGATCGCTTCCGGTTGGAAAGCTGCGGCAAAGGGGTGGAGGCGCATCAATAGGGAAGCCCTACATAGTTTTCGGCAAGAGCGGTCGAGGCGGCCGTCGAGGAGACGAGATAATCGAGCTCCGCCTCCTGTATCTTCTGGCCGAATTCGCCCGTATCCGGAAAACGGTGCATCATCGTCGTCATCGACCAGGAGAAGCGGACGGCAAGCCAGACGCGGGCGAGCGCTTTTGCCGAATAGGCATCGAGGCCGGCATTCGAACCTTCGCCGTAATGCTCGGCGAGGGCCTCGAAGAGATAATGCACGTCGCTCGCCGCAAGGTTCAGCCCCTTGGCGCCGGTCGGCGGCACGATATGGGCGGCGTCGCCGGCAAGGAACAGTTTGCCGAAACGCATCGGCTCGGCGACGAAGGATCTGAGCGGCGCGATCGATTTTTCGAACGAGGGGCCGGTCACCATTCGCTGCGCATGTTCTTCCGGCAGGCGTCGGCGCAGCTCGTCGTAAAAGCGGTCATCCGACCAGTCCTCGACCTTTTCGTCGAGCGCGCACTGGATGTAATAGCGGCTGCGGGTTTCCGAGCGCATCGAACAGAGGCCAAAACCGCGCTCGTGGTTGGCATAGATCAGTTCGTGGCTAACCGGTGGAACGTCCGCGAGCAGGCCAAGCCAGCCGAAAGGATAAACGCGTTCAAAGGTCTTCAGCGCAGCCTGCGGCACCGAGCGGCGGCTGACGCCGTGATAACCGTCGCAACCGATGATGAAATCGCAGTCGATCCGGTGTGTGATGCCATCCTGGACATAAGTGACATAAGGATTGTCGCGATCGAAATCATGCGGGGTAACATCGGCGGCTTCGTAGATCGATTTGCCGCCGGTCGCTTCGCGATGGTCCATCAGGTCATGGGTCAGTTCTGTCTGGCCATAGACCATGACGCGTTTTCCGGTCAGCCCATGCAGGTCGATGCGGTGGTCGCGGCCGTTAAAGGCAAGCGAAAAGCCGTCATGCGGCAGGCCCTGCCTATGCATTCGTGCACCGACACCACATCTGTCGAGAAGCCCGACCGTGCCTTCCTCCAGCACGCCGGCGCGAACGCGGCCAAGGATATAGTCCTTGGAGACGCGATCGAGAATGACGTTGTCTATGCCTGCATTGCCAAGCAATTGACCGAGCAGCAGCCCGGACGGGCCCGAGCCGATAATGGCGACCTGTGTTCGCATGATTTCCTCCACCTCTTCCCCATCCTAGGCGAGAGGTCTGCAGGGAAATATGGACAGAAGAGCCAAGTTATAGGACAAAACGAACATCTGCAGCCTGGAGGAGGGCAGCGTGAAGAAGCTCGTTCCGACCTATGATCTCTATGGTGAAAGCCGCTCCGAAAGGCCGGATTTCTGGCTGCATTGCGAAACGATTGCCAGCCGCAGCAGTGTCCATCGATGGGAGATAGGGCTTCATCGGCACGATAGCTTTCAGCAGTTCCTATACATAAGGAAAGGTTCCGGCGACGCGCTGCTGGAAAACGAGACGGTGCCTCTGCAGCCGCCATGCGTCGTTGCGCTGCCGCCGGGTTGCCGGCACGGGTTCCGATTCTCGCGCGATGTCGATGGCCTCATCATCACCCTGATCGCCGATCGGCTGATGCATGGCGCCGGACTTGCCGCCGGGTTGATGGACTGGCTTGCACGCCCAAGGGTGATCCGCCTCGATCAAGGTGCCGATGCCGACTATCTCGACACCACGCTCCTGCGTCTTCTTTCGGAATTCGAGGCTCGGCGGTCCGGAAGCAATGCCCTGATGGCGGCTTATCTCAATGCGATCGTGGTTCTGCTCGGCCGGACGGCCGCCAATGAGGGCAGGGGTGAAGAGCGCTCCCCGGCATCCGTGACCACGGAGCGGCTCGACGATCTGATCGCAGAGCATTTTCGCCGGCAGCTGACGGCGCAGGCCTATGCCGATCTGCTGGCAATCTCGCCCACACACCTCAATCGCGTGGTGAAGACGGTGACCGGCATGACCGTCCATGATCGAATCATGCTGCGGGTGATCGAAGAGGCGCGCCGGGCATTGATCTTCACATCCTCGACCGTCCAGGACGTCGCCGAAGAACTCGGCTTTTCGGATGCGGCCTATTTCTCGCGCTGCTTTCGCCAGCGCACAGGCAGGACGCCCAGCCATTACCGGGACGAGGAGCGTGCGAGGCTGGGGACAGTGATGTAAATCGCGAGCCATGCTCACGAAGAAGACATGATCGTGACATTTCGTGTTGGCACTGCGGGATCATTTCGACCGCATATGCGTTACCCTCGGCTGCCAGCGTTGCATATGTGATGCGAATGACGGGCAGTATAAAAAAATTTAAGGAGTACAGGGATGAATAAGACTCTTGTCGCGGCTGTCGCCGCTTTGCCGGTGGTGTTGACGGCCGTATCGGCCTATTCGGCCGATGTCATCTCGCGCAGAAATGTCATTGCCGAACAGCCTGACCAGCGTGGCGGCGTTCGCATCGGCTATCTCGATTGCACCATCGACGGTGGCGTTGGTTACGTTCTCGGCTCCGCCAAGGAAGCCGATTGCGTATTCAGCTCGACGGTCGGCAGCGAGCCGCTCGATCATTACACCGGCGTCGTCCGCAAGATGGGCGTCGATCTCGGCTTCACCACGCGCAGCCGCCTGATCTGGGCCGTGTTCGCGCCGACCGCCGGTTATCACCATGGTTCGCTCGGTGGCCTCTACCAGGGCGCCACGGCAGAAGTCACGGTCGGCGCTGGTGTCGGCACCAACATTCTGGTCGGTGGCACGTCCGGCTCGATCCATCTGCAGACGATCAGCGTGACCGGCCAGCTCGGCCTCAACGTTGCCGCCACAGGTACGTCTCTGACGCTTTCGCCGACGGAATAATCCATTCGTAGATCGCTTGAAAAGCCTCCTCTCATTCTTTGAGGGGAGGCTTTTTGTTTTGGGCTGTGCCGTGGCTCTCACAGGCGGATGCTCTTGAAGCCGGCTATCCTAAGTCATACCTTTGTCACCTGCGGTTTTGTGCAGCGCATCGGAAACGTTGCGTGAGTAAGCTTTCTGGGACGTGACATCATGGATATGGACAAAATTCTAAGCGCCGTCGTCTCTGTGCGGGCCTCCATACCGGAGAATGCTTTTACCGCCGGCACGCTCGGGACGAGCCGCGAAGGCAGCGGCATCGTCATCCGCGAAAACGGACTGATCCTGACGATCGGTTACCTCATCACCGAAGCGGAAGATGTCTGGATCAATTGCGGTGATGGCCGCGTCGTTCCGGGTCACCCCATGGCCTATGATCAGGAGAGCGGTTTCGGTCTCGTCCAGGCGCTCGCGCCGCTGGAGCTGCCGGCGCTCGAGATCGGTGATTCCGACGCCACCCAGGTCGAAGACCCGATCCTCTTCATCGATGGCGAAGGGCAGTATGTTCGCGGCAATATCGTCGCCAAGCAGGAATTCGCCGGCTACTGGGAATATCTGCTGGAGGAGGCGATCTTTACCGCCCCGGCGCATCCGTCCTGGGGTGGTGCGGCGCTCGTCGACAAGGACGGCAAGCTGGTCGGCGTCGGTTCGCTGCGATTGCAGATGAGCAAGGGCGGCGAGATCGCCGACATCAACATGGCCGTGCCCATCAATCTCTTGCGCCCGATCCTCGACGATCTGCTGAACCAGGGCGAATACAACCGGCCGCCTCGGCCATGGCTCGGCGCCTTTTCGGCGGAAAACAATGGCGATGTCGTCGTCATGAGCGTTACCGAAAACGGCCCGGCAGCGAAAGCCGGCATGCGGCGCGGCGATATCATCTCGGAAATCAGGGATGGCGAGGTCGACGGTCTTGCCGATTTTTATCGAAAAGTCTGGGAAAGCGGCCCTCCGGGCGCCGAAATCCCGATCCGGGTTCTGCGCGACGGGCGAGAGGCCTGGTTGCGGGTGAAATCCGCCGATCGCAATGATTTTCTGCGCAAGCCGCAGCTGCAATAACTTCAGCTAGCGGATCAGGATTGCGCGAAAATCGTTGACATTGGTGCCGGTTGGCCCCGTCGAAAACAGATCGCCGATAGCCTCGAAGCCGGAAAAACTGTCATTGCGATCCAGCAATTTTCGGCCCTCAAGACCCGCCGCGACAAGCCGGCGGGCGGTCGTTCCATCGGCAAAGGCGCCGGCATTGGTTTCCGATCCGTCGATACCGTCGGTATCGGCGGCCAGCGCAATGATGTCGTAGCCGTCGATTGCGAGTGCCAGAGCCAGCGCAAATTCACCGTTCCGCCCACCTTTCCCGCCCTTGCCGCGAAGAGTGACCGTCGTTTCCCCGCCCGACAGAAGAATGCAGGGTTTTGTAAAAGGCCTGTCGTGGACGGCCACTTCGCGGGCGAGTGCCGCATGAACCAGCGCCACGTCGCGGGCCTCTCCCTCGATCGCATCGGACAGGATGTGCGGCGTCACTCCGTAATTTCGTGCGAGATCTGCGGCGGCCTCGAGCGACACGCCGGCCGAGGCGATGATGTGATGCGTGTGACGCGCGAAAATCGGATCGTCGGGTTTCGGCGCATCGGCCGCCGGTGAATGCAGATGGGCGATCATGGCGGCGGGCAGGTCGAGCCTGTATTGCTCAATGATTGCAAGCGCATCCTGGCGGGTGCTCACATCCGGGATTGTCGGACCGGAGGCGACGAAGGCGGGATTATCGCCGGGTATGTCTGAGACGATGAGGCTGACCACCCGTGCTTTCGTGGCTGCGGCAAGCCGGCCGCCCTTGATCGTGGACAGATGTTTTCGGACCACATTCATGGCCGAGATCGGCGCGCCTGACGCCAGCAGACCTTCATTGAGCGCTATCTCGTCATCGAGCGTGAGGCCCGGCGGAGGAGATGGCAGAAGTGCCGATCCGCCACCGCAGACAAGCGCGATGACGAGATCGTCCTCGGAAAGGTCCGATATGGCGGCAAACAGTTTTTTCGACGCCATCAGGCCGGCCGCATCCGGCACCGGATGGGATGCTTCCAAGATCTCCACGGACCGTGTCGGGCAGCCGTAACCGTAACGTGTCACCACAATACCGGAGAGTTCCGTAGGCCAGAGCGTTTCGAGGGCTGCGGCCATCTGGGCGGCTCCCTTGCCGGCACCGATGACAACCGTGCGTCCGTTTGCAGGCGGTTCCGGCAGGTGTTTGGTTATGCCCGTGACCGGTTCCGCAGCCGAGACGGCTGCCCTGAACAGCGCTTCCAGTAGGTCACGATCCTGCATGAATTCCACTCCTCTTGCCCGTTCTTTCGATCACGGCACCTGACAGGCGTCAACAGGGCTTGATCCGCATATCCATCAACAGCGGAACAAACGGAATCGGTATCGGTTCTGCTTCAGTGACATGAAGAACAAGGAGTTGAAGCCGATGGCGGAATATCTGAAAGACAGCGGTCACACCGGTCAGATCGACATAGACGGCAACCGTTCGCCCGTAACCTACAAGCTCAAGGCTCAGAAAAATGATGACGGCGCCTATCGTGTCGCGCTCAGTCTCACCGCGCCACGCGACTGGCTGCTTCGGCAGGGTTTTCGCAAGGAAGCCGTGCTCGTCTGCGAGGGTGGACGGGAGGTGCCTGTGCATTTCGAAGAGACGCTGAATGTCGCCGACAATATTTCGGTGACGCTGCAGGCGGACGATGCCGTGATCGCCTCCGCTGTCGAACTGCGCCGGCGGTTTCCGGAATTGCGGGCTGGCTGAGGTCGTCATCCCCAACCTTGCGCAGGCCCATTATTCCGGGCATTGAGGGCCTGGCCGTCCCGGCGGCTGGGTCTTCAAAGGCGGAAAACCAACGTGGCGCAGTCTGAAAATCGGATACCCATCCGCTCCTGCGGCAGTTGTACGCTCTGTTGCCGTTTGCCAGAAATCGAAAGCCTTTCGAAGCCGGCCGATGTGTGGTGCGATAATTGCACAGGAACGGGCTGCGCGATTTATGCTGATCGACCAACGCTTTGCCGTGATTTCCTCTGTCGCTGGATGACGGATGAGACGCTGCCGGATACCTGGCGGCCGCTCACATCCCATATGCTTGTTTACGAGCAGGGGCCGCAATTGACCATTCTCGTTGACCCCGACCATCCGGATATCTTTACGCAGGAGCCCTATCGGTCCGATCTCGACCGCTGGGCGCAACATGCGGAAGGTGAAGGGCGATATGTCATCCTCTTCTGTGGCGACGAGGTTCAAAAGATCGAAGCGGGACCAGCGGCCCTCTCCGCGACCACCGACCGGGACGCTCTCAGGGCGCAGGCGTAAGTTCCGCCGCTGCCTGGCGGATCGTCTGCATCAGAATCGTGAGCGGCGTCGAAGGGCTTGTGTCGGTGCGCAATGTCAAGCCGACCGGGCCGCGGGTTTCCCGCGTATCGATCGGCAACGTCGCCAAAATTCCGTCCTCGATATCGGTTGCAACGACGCCAGCCGAAATGATCCATATCGCATCGCTTGAGCGCACGAAGGCGCGTCCGAAAGCGCTTGAGACCGTTTCGATGCGTTTCGGCAGGCCGCCTATGCCGTTGGCGATCAGAAACTGTTCGACGAAGGGGCGGATGATCGAGCCGCGTGTCGGCATCAGGACCGGGAAATCGGCCATGTTCTCGAAAATAGAAGCTTTCCGTTCAAGAAGAGGATGGCCGGCGCGTACCACGAAGACGACCTGTTCGGAATAGAGATGTTCGAATGAGAGACCCGACATCTTTTCCGGCGCAGCCAGTCGGCCGACGACGAGGTCGAGTTCGCCCACGCGAAGCTGCTCCATCAGGACGGCATTTTCGCCGGTGACGATCTTCACCTGGCTGCCTGTCTTTTCCGCAAGAAAGAGCGACATGGCGTGCGGCATGATGCGGGTCGAAACGGTGGGGAGCGCGCCGACCCGGACCGGCGGTACCGCGTTGAGGAGTTCCTGTGACACGGAATCCATGCCTTGACGCAAGGCAGTCAGTGCCGCGCCCGCATGGCGCAGGAAAACGTCGCCGTAGCGTGTCAGCCTTATCCCGCGTCCATCACGTTCGAAGACGGAGACGCCCAGCGCATCTTCGAGTTCGCGAATAGTCTTGGTAATGGCCGGCTGGCTGACACTGAGAATTCCTGCCGCCTTGACGACACTCTTCTGCCGCGCCACCTCGACAAATGTGGTGAGATGCCTGAATTTTATCTGGGATTGGGACATTTTCGTATAACCACTTGGTTAAGTAATGGCGCAAAATTATCATTTTACCTAACCAACGGCCAGTGGCATCACTTCGGTGGGAGGAGGATCTGATGCAGTTTGCAGATATCAACGGCATTGTCGTGAACTACGATATCCAGCGCGCCGAAAATGGCGGGCCGGTGGTGGTTTTCGTTAATTCGCTCGGAACCGATAGCCGCATCTGGCATCATGTCGTGCCGAAGCTCGCCGGTGACTGCACGATCCTCACCTATGACAAGCGTGGTCACGGTCTCTCGGATCTCGGCTCGCCGCCTTATGCGATCGCTGATCATGTCGCCGATCTTGCCGGCTTGCTCGATCATCTCGGATTGACCAAGGTTATCGTCGTCGGTCTTTCCGTCGGCGGGCTGATTGGCCAGGGGCTTTATGCGACACGACCGGATCTGGTGAAGGCGCTGGTGTTTTCCAATACCGCGCACAAGATCGGCACGGCCGAAATGTGGGCAGGCCGGATTGCCGCCGTGGAAAAGGGCGGCATTAGCAGCATTCTCGATGCGATCATGGAGCGCTGGTTCACGCCTGCCTTCCGTTCGCCCGACAATGCCGCCTATCAGGGATATTGCAACATGCTGGTGCGGCAGCCTGTGTCCGGTTACGCCGGAACCTGCGCGGCCATCCGCGACGCCGATTTTACCGAAGAGGCGAAGCGCATCGCTGTGCCGGTTCTCTGCATCGCGGGAAGCGAGGACGGGTCGACGCCGCCCGCCGTCGTCAAATCGCTGGCGGATCTGGTGCCCGGTGCCCGTTACGAAGTGATCGACGCTGTGGCGCATATCCCCTGCGTCGAGGCGCCGGCGGCCTATGCGGCGTTGATCCGCGATTTCCTCGAAGCAGTCGAATAGGATTTGGATATGGCCGTGCCATCGTCTCCATCGGATCTTTACAAACAGGGACTTGCGACGCGCCGCGCGGTGCTCGGGGATGCCCATGTCGAACGCTCGCTTGCCAATATCACGCCACTGGACGAGCCGTTCCAGACACTGATCACCGAAAGCGCCTGGGGATCCGTCTGGTCGCGCCCACAGCTGACCAAGCGGGAACGCTCGGTCGTCACGATCGCTCTGCTCGCTGCGCTCGGTCAGCATGAAGAAGTGGCAATGCATATTCGCGCGACGCAGAATACGGGGGCGTCTCGGGAGGATGTCTGCGAGGCGCTGATGCATGTGGCGATCTATGCCGGTGTGCCGGCCGCCAATCATGCCTTCAAGATCGCCAAGGCGACCTATGCCGAAATGGATGCTGCAGGGGAGGCTGCGAAGGCAGCCGCGGAGGAGTGAGATGAAGAACACGCTGCCGGAAACCACGCCGTTTTTCGCGCGCGATCGCGAGTGGCATCCGCCGGCCTATACGCCCGGCTACAAGACATCCATTCTCCGTTCGCCGCAGCGGGCGCTGATTTCACTCGAGGGCACGAAAAGCGAAATCACCGGGCCGGTCTTCGGCCACAACATTCTCGGCGAATTCGACAATGACCTGATCGTCAATTACGCGAAGCCGGGCGAAATGGCTATCGGCGAGCGCATTCTGGTGCATGGCCGGGTGCTGGATGAGCGTGGCCGTGGCGTCGAAGGCGCGCTAGTGGAATTCTGGCAGGCCAATGCCGGCGGCCGTTATCGTCACAAGAAAGAAAGTTATCTCGCGGCGATCGATCCGAACTTCGGCGGTTGCGGCCGCACGATCACCGATGCGGATGGCAATTACGCTTTCAAGACGATCAGGCCCGGCGCCTATCCCTGGCCGAACGGCGTCAACGATTGGCGGCCAGCCCATATTCATTTCTCGGTTTTCGGCCACGGTTTTGCCCAGCGGCTGATTACCCAGATGTATTTCGAGGGCGATCCGATGATCTGGATCTGCCCGATCGTCAAGACGATCCCCGACAAACAGGCGATCGAGCAGCTGATCGCGGCGCTCGATATGAACGCCACCATTCCCCATGACATGCGGGCCTACAAATTCGACATTGTCCTGCGTGGCCGCCGCTCGACCCTGTTCGAAAACCGTCTGGAGGGGAACTGACCATGGCGCAGTCGCTGAATTATCTGAAGGAATCGCCTTCCCAGACCGCCGGTCCCTACGTCCATATCGGCTGCACGCCGAATTTCGTCGGCATAGAAGGTGTCTATGCACAGGATCTCGGTTCAGGTCCGATGGTCAATGCCGATACGCGCGGCGAGCGGATCACCATTCGCGGCTTCGTTTATGACGGCGGCGGAACCGCGCTCAAGGACGCGCTGATCGAGATCTGGCAGGCGGATGCCGATGGCTTCTACAACAGCCCTTCGGAAACCCGCGGCAAGGCGGATCCGAATTTCCTCGGCTGGGCGCGCTGTCCGGGAGACATGGCGACCGGCGAATTCTTATTTGAGACGATCAAGCCGGGGCGCGTACCTTTCCGCGATGGCCGCCTGATGGCGCCGCATGTGACCTTCTGGATCGTCGCACGCGGCATCAATCTCGGTCTGCATACCCGCATGTATTTTTCCGATGAAGAAGCCGCAAATGCCGAGGATCCGGTGCTGGCGCGGATCGAGCACAAGGTTCGCGTGCCGACCCTGATCGGCAAACGGGATGGCGATACGGTGACATTCGACATTCATCTCCAGGGTGACAAGGAGACGGTATTTTTCGATATCTGATCGCTTTGGTCGTCAGCAGCCCATTCAAGCAATAGTCTTTGAGCAGGATTTCATGAGCGTCTCGGTTTTCGAGCATCCCTATCTGTCAGGCCTTCTTGGCGATGCCGAGATCGCGGACCTGTTTTCGGTGACGACCGAAGTGGATGCGATGCTTGCTTTCGAGGCTGCTTTGGCGCGTGCCGAGGCGGATTTAGGCCTCATTCCGGTTTCCGCCGCCGAACATATCGCGACCGTCTGTGGCAGTTTCGTGCCTGATATCGATGCACTGCGTGCAGGCACGGCGAGGGATGGGGTCGTGGTGCCTGATCTCGTGCGGCAATTGCGCGATGCGGTCGGGCCTGAGGCCGGCGCCCATGTGCATTTCGGCGCGACCAGCCAGGATGTAATCGACACCGCGCTGATGTTGCGCCTGAAACAGGGATGCCTGCTGCTCATAGGTCGCCTGTCCGTGCTGGAAGCGCGGCTCAATGATGGCGATCAGGAGTTTGGCGAACGCCGTCTGATGGGCCATACCCGTATGCAGGCGGCACTCCCGATTAAAGTATCGGACCGGATCAGCGCCTGGCGCGACCCGCTTGTGCGTCACCGGCAGCGTCTGGAAAGTTTTGCGGCGGATGGCTTTGCCGTGCAGTTCGGTGGTGCTGTCGGAACGCTAGAAAAACTCAGCACGAAGGCTGCCGCAATTCGTCTCGCACTTGCCGCAGAACTGTCGCTCTCGGATGCCCCACAATGGCAGAGCCAGCGGGATCGGCTCGTCGAATTTTCCGGCATTCTCGCGATGATTTCGGGCAGCCTCGGCAAGATCGGTCAGGACATTGCGCTTCTGGCGCAGATGGGCGGTGAGATCGCACTTGCAGGCGGTGGCGCTTCTTCGACCATGGCGCACAAGCAGAACCCTGTGGCGGCCGAGGCGCTGGTCGCGATCGGCCGCTTTAATGCGGTTCAGGCTTCCGGCATGCAGCAGGCCATGATCCACGAGCAGGAACGTTCGGGCGCCGCCTGGACGCTGGAATGGATGATCCTGCCGGGCATGGTGATGGCGACGGGTGCCGGCCTGCGGCTGGCACTGGAACTGGTGGGCAATATCAGGTCCATCGGCCGGGACGGAGATTGAAGGCGAGATCACGCATTGGTGTGCTGCGCAGTCGGCATGTCGGCCTGGTTGAAATTTGTTTTGCATTGCCGAAAGACATGCAAAGCTGCGAAAGATGAGATAGCGGATCGCCGTGGTGGCGATGGGCAAGGGAGGGCCATATGAGGAAGCTTCTAACGACTGTTTTTGCACTCGCCGTGATGTCGGGTGCCGCTTATGCGGATACGATCAAGGTCGGTGTCATCGGACCGTTTTCCGGACCGTTCGCGCTGCAGGGCAAGAACTTCAAGGCAGGGATCGACGCCTTCTTTGCCATCAATGGCAACAAGGTCGGCGATAACCAGATCGAGGTCGTCTACCGTGACGTTCCGACGGCCGATCCGGCGAAATCCAAGGCTTTTGCCCAGGAGTTGATTGTCAAGGAAGGCGTGCAATATCTCGCAGGCTTCTATTTCACCCCCGATGCGATGGCCGCTGCTCCGCTTCTGCAGCAGGGCAATGTGCCGATGGTTGTCATGAACGCGGCAACTTCGGCGATCGTTTCGGCCAGCCCCAATGTCGTGCGTACGTCCTTCACGACCTGGCAGACGGCAACGCCGATCGCCAAGGTTGCCAAGGAAGCCGGCGCGTCCAAGATGATCACGCTCGTCAGCGATTACGGGCCGGGCATCGATGCCGAGAACGCATTCAAGACGGCGTTCGAGAAGGAAGGCGGTAAGGTGGTAGAGTCGATTCGCATGCCGCTCAACACCAATGATTTCGCGCCGCTGATGCAGCGTGTGAAGGATTCGGGCGCGGAAGCGCTCTTCACCTTCCTGCCATCCGGCCCGCCGACGCTCGCCTTCGTCAAGGCCTATAACGACAATGGCCTGAAGACGGCCGGCATCAAGTTTTATGCGACCGGCGACCTGACCCAGGAATCAGACCTTCCGGCGCTGGCCGATGCCGGTGTCGGCCTGCAGACCAGCTTCCATTATGCCGTTTCGCATGACAGCCCGGAAAACAAGGCTTTCGTGGCTGCCGCTGAAAAGGCAATCGGCAATCCCGCCGAATTGTCTTTCCCGGCTGTCGGTGCCTTTGACGGCATGTATGTGATCTCGAAGATGGTGGAAGCGACCAAGGGCAAGCAGGACGCGGCGACCGCCGTTGCCGCCGTCAAGGGACTTGCCTGGACAAGCCCGCGCGGTCCTGTCGTCATCGACGCCGAGAGCCGGCATATCACGCAGAACATCTATCTGCGCGAAGTCGCCAAGGATGCGAGCGGGAAATATTACAACAAGGAAATCCGGACCTTCGAAAAGCAGGGCGATCCAGGGCTCGCCGCAGCCAAGAAGTAAGGCCTTCCGGCGGCCCGCTCCCGCGGGGCGGGCTGCCAACAATCCGGTCGTTCTCTCGGGTAGACGAACCGGTTTCCTGCCGTCTCGGGCAGAAACGTCTTTCGGAACAAGTTGCGGAAATTCTTCATGCAGACTGTATTGAGCATCGGCATAGATGCCTTGGCCTATGGCATGATCCTGTTCGTCATCTCGATCGGGCTGTCGGTGACGATGGGCCTGATGCGGGTGGTGAATCTGGCCCATGGCGCCTTTGCCATGATTGGCGGTTATCTCGCCTCCTATGCGGCGCGCGATCTCGGTCTGCATTACGGCCTTGCAGTCCTGCTTGCGGTCGTCGGCACGATTGCCATCGCCATTCCGGTCGAGCGTTTCCTCTATCGCCGCATCTATGGCGCATCGGAATTGACCCAGGTGCTGATGACGATCGGGATTACCTTCTGCGTCATCGGCATTGCCAATTTCGTCTTCGGGCCGACGTTGAAGACCGTACCATTGCCGCCTTCGCTGAGTGGCTCGGTCGATCTCGGCTTCCGGTCTATTGCCATTCACCGGCTTTTCGCGATTGGCGCTGGCCTTGTCGTGGCCTTTGCACTCTGGTTCCTGATCGAACGGACGTCCTTTGGAATCAGGATCCGCGCTGCGGTCGATAATGCTGCGATGGCGGCGGCACTCGGGGTGCGTACCGAGATCGTTTATGCCATCAGCTTCGCGGTCGCCATCGGCCTTGCCGCACTCGGCGGCGTCCTCGGTGCGGAACTTCTGCCGGTCGAGCCCTATTATGCGCTGCGCTACATGGTGACCTTCCTTGTCGTCGTGTCGATCGGCGGTGCCGGCTCGATTTCCGGTGCGCTGGTCGCCTGTCTCCTGCTCGGCGCGATCGATACGACGGGGCGTTATCTCGCGCCGGAATATGGCGAATTCTTCTTCTATCTTGCGGTCATCGTCATCGTGACGCTCTTCCCGCGCGGACTGATGGGGCGCCTCAAGTGACGGATATTTCAATGAGAACACAGGATGGTTCGTCCCGAGGCCTTGTTCAGGCGCTTGCCGATCGCGGCATTTTCGGCATCCTCATCATCATATTGGTCGGCATTGCCGGCTATTATCTGCTGCCGAACAATCTGGCACTCCTGACACGCATCACGGCGACAGCGTTGCTCGTTCTGTCGATCGATCTCGTGACCGGTTATTGTGGCGTGGCGACGCTCGGCCATGCGGCCCTGTTCGGCGCTGGTGCTTACGGGGCAGGCATTGCCTCGGCACATTTCGGCATAAACGAGCCGATCTCGATGACGCTGATCGGCGCTGCCGCCGGCGCGCTTGCCGGATTGATCTCAGGTTTCGTTATCCTGCGCGCGCACGGGCTCGCTCAGCTCGTCCTGTCGATCGCCGTGGTCCACCTCGCCCACGAGGCAGCCAATAAGGCTTCGGGCTGGACGGGCGGCAGCGATGGACTTTCGGGCATTGCGCCGGGCGCAATTTTTGGCGTGTTCGAGTTCGATCTCTGGGGCCGTACTGCCTATGTCTACGGTATCGTGCTGCTGGTCCTAGTTTTCGCGCTTCTCAAAATTCTCGTTCGCTCGCCATTCGGCATGCTTGCCCGCGGCGTTCGGGAAGACAGTCTGCGCATTGCCGCGATGGGTGCTTCGGCCCATTCCGTGCAAATGCGCATGTATGTCATTTCCGGCATCGTGGCCGGTATTGGCGGCGCGCTTTCAGCGATTTCCACGCAGGTGGTGGGGCTCGACAGCCTGTCCTTCACTCTGTCTGCCCAATCGCTCGTCATGCTGGTACTGGGTGGTGTCGGATCGCTTTATGGCGCGATAATCGGCACAGTCGTCTTTATGTTCTTCGAGGATACGGTTTCGGCTGCAAACCCGTTCCACTGGCTGACGATCGTCGGCGCATTGCTGATCCTCGTGGTGCTTTTCGCACCGAAGGGACTTTACGGCTCCGCGATTGCCCTGTCCTCCCGCCTGACACGGAGGAAGTCGGCATGAGTGCTCTGCTCGATGTCATTCATCTGAAAAAGAGTTTTGGCGGCCTCGCTGTCACCAACGATGTCTCCCTGTCACTTGCGCCCGGCGACCGGGTCGCCTTGATCGGCCCGAACGGCGCCGGCAAGACGACTTTCGTCAATCTGGTCACCGGCAATCTGAAGCCGGATCAGGGACGCGTCCTGATCGGCGGCGAGGATGTCAGCGCTATGAAACCGGCGGAGCGCGTCAAGCGCGGCCTGATCCGTTCCTTCCAGGTGACGCGGCTCTTTCAGGACATGACGCCGGAAGAGCATGTTGCGATGGCCGTACTGCAACGGGATGGCCGATCGGGCAGGATGTTCGGCCATTATGCCGGCAAGCGGCAGGTCATGGAAGAAGTCGGCTCCATCCTCGATCTCCTGGGCTTAAGCGCGCTTGCGCATCTCAAGGTGCGCGAAATCGCTTATGGCCAGCAGCGGCTGTTGGAAATCGCCGTTGCAATGGCACTGCGCCCAAAGGTCCTGCTTCTCGATGAACCGGCGGCCGGCGTGCCGCATTCCGAAACCACGCGTATTGAAAAAGCGCTCGACATGCTGCCGGCCGAACTTGCCGTGCTGATGATCGACCATGACATGGACCTTGTTTTCCGTTTTGCCAAACGCGTCGTCGTGCTGGCGGCCGGGACCGTCATCTTCGACGGTTCGCCGCAGGCGGTGACGGCTGATCAGCGCGTCCGTGAAGCCTATCTAGGGAGTTACGGCCATGCCGGCAGCGCCGCTTGAAATAACAAATCTTTCCGCAGGCTACGGGCCGACCCGGGTGATCGAGGATATCTCGATCATCGTGCCGGCAGGAACGCGACTTGCCGTCCTTGGCCGTAACGGCGTTGGCAAGACCAGCCTTTTTGCCACGCTCGCTGGCCAGACGCGCCTCCATTCCGGAGAAATCCGTCTCGATGGCCGGGTCATTTCCCGGTCGCCGAGCGCCGAGCGCGCGCGGCACGGCCTCGGCTACGTCCCGCAGACACGCGACATCTTTCCGACGCTGACCGTCGAGGAAAACCTCTTCGTCGGTTTGAAGGCAAGGCCGAAATCGGCCGTCACTGAGGCTTACGAAATGTTTCCGAGGCTGAGGGAACGACGCAGCAATCTCGGCGGCCAGCTTTCCGGCGGTGAGCAGCAGATGCTGTCGACCGCCCGGGCAATCCTCGGCAAACCTTCCGTACTTCTGCTCGACGAGCCGCTGGAAGGGCTTGCGCCTGTGATCTGCGAGGAGCTGATGGCAGCCTTTGCTGCGCTCGCCCGATCTGGCGAGATGACGATCCTGCTCGTCGAGCAGCGGATCCAGAGCGCCCTGGATTTCGCCGAGCGCGTTGTCGTTCTGGAGCGCGGCCGCATCGCCTGGCAGGGCACGCCGTCCGAACTTTCCGGCGATCAGGAAGCGATCAACCGCCTGCTCGGGGTCGGCGGTTTGCACTGATGTTGAAGGTGGCCGGTGTTCCTAGTATATTTGCTGTAAAGATATACTAGGAACCGGCGTCATGACCTTGTCCTTTATGACCAGTGCATCCTTCAACCAAAATCCCAGCAAGGCCAAACAGGCCGCCAATGACCAGCCTGTGGTGATCACCGACCATGGCAAGCCGACGCATGTGCTCGTGACTTATGAGCAGTTCGAGGCGAACTGGCAAAAATCCAAGACTTTGGCTCAGGCGCTTGGTGACCCGAATGGAATGGATCTGGATTTCGATCCGCCGCGCCTCAGCTTCGAAGGGCGCGCAGAGGTGGAATTCTAGCGCCGGGTGAAACCAGGGTGTTTCTATTGGATACTAATGTCGTGTCGGCGGCGCGGCGCGTGCATAGGCAGGAGGCCGGTTTTCAGGCCTTCATGCAGAAGTTTCGAACCGCAGACGCCTACCTTTCTGCAATCACGATCATGGAGATTAGGTTCGGAATCCAGGGCGCCTTCTCCAAGGATGCTAAATTCGCAGCCGATCTCGATCGTTGGCTCAACGAAGACCTGCTTATTGATTTTGCCGGCCGTATCCTGCCCTTTGATGCCGCAATCGCCTTGAGAACGGGCATGCTCCCTACGCCCGGCAGGCGGCCGACATCCGACGCGATGATCGCTGCGACCGCGCTTCAGCACGGACTGACGATGGTAACCCGCAATCTCGCCGATTTTTCGCCCTTTAGCGTCTCCTGTCTGGACCCTTGGAATTTCAAAGGCTAAGCCTTGATAAAAGGTAATTCGCCAAGGGGAATGACATGAGGGATTTCGAACTTCCGGGCCGCTCGCTGGCGGTCAGCCGCAATGCCATGGCTGCGACATCGCAGCCGCTTGCGACGCTGACGGCGATCGACATTCTACGCAATGGCGGCAATGCGATCGATGCAGCGGTCGCGGCTTGCGCCGTGCAATGTGTCGTCGAAGCGGGATCGACCGGCATCGGTGGCGATTGCTTCGCGCTTCTCTCGCTTGGCGGCTCCGACAAGGTTCTTGCCTATAACGGCTCGGGCCGGGCGCCGGCTGCAGCCACCATCGAGCACCTGCGCTCGCTCGGTGTTTCCAGCCTGGAGCGGACTTCCCCGCATTCGATCACCATTCCGGGCGCCGTCGACGCCTGGACGCGGCTGGTCGCCGATCACGGCCGGATGAAGATGGCCGATATCCTTGCGCCGGCGATCAAACTGGCGCGCGACGGTTATGCTCTGCCACCCCGCACCGCCCATGATCTCGCAGCCGAAATCGCAACCGTCAGCAATGATCCGACGGCTTCGCGCATTTTTCTCGTCGATGGCGAGGCGCCGGCGGCTGGCACGGTTCAGTATCAGCGCGAACTTGCCGATACGCTCGAAGCAATCGGACGCGAGGGCAGGGATGCCTTTTATCGCGGGCCGATTGCGGAGGAGATGGTCGGTTTCCTCAACGGATTGGGCGGCTTGCATACGCTCGACGATTTCGCCAATGCGAGCGGCGAATATGTGACGCCGGTCAGGACGACGTTCCGCGGTTACGACATCCATGAATGCCCGCCGAACGGCCAGGGCATTATCGCGCTGATGATCCTCAACATCCTTTCGCATTTTCCCGGCAGCGGCGATCCGCTGTCGCCGGAGCGGCTGCATATCGAGGTCGAGGCGACCCGGCTTGCCTATGCTGCCCGCAACCGTTTCGTCGCGGACCCCGCCAAGGTGGATGTGCCGGTCGATTATCTTCTGTCGGATGCGCTGGCAAAGGAGCTCGCCGGCATGATCAATCCCGAAAAGGCGATCGCCGACCTGCCGGATTTCGATGAGGTGCCGCATCGCGACACGATCTATCTCTGTGTCGTGGACGAAGATCGCAACGTGGTGAGCTTCATCAGCTCCGTGTTCTTCCCCTATGGTAGCGGCCGGATGACGCCGAAGAGCGGCGTGCTTTTCCAGAACCGCGGCATGAGCTTCTCGCTCGATCCGGCCAAGGCGAATTCGATCGCGCCCGGCAAACGGCCGATGCACACGATCATTCCAGGCATGGTGACGAAGGCGGGCAAGGCTGTCATGCCGTTCGGTGTCATGGGCGGTCAGTATCAGGCCATGGGCCACGCCCATTTTCTGTCAAAAGTCTTCGACTACGGTCTCGACCTGCAGGCCGCGATCGACCTGCCACGGCTCTTCCCGCTGCCCGGAACGGCCAATGTCGAGATGGAGCATCGGCTGCGCGCGACAATCGGCAAGGAATTCGAAAAGCGCGGTTTTGGCGTGCAGGAACCGCAGTCGGCCATCGGCGGCGCTCAGGCAATCTGGATCGACTGGGAAACCGGCGTGCTGAAGGGCGGCTCCGATCCCCGCAAGGATGGGATGGCGCTGGGGATTTAATCCAGCGCGATCCTTCAATGGGTCGGAATGACGAAGGCCGGCAGTTTCTCCTCGAAAAATTTCGAGAAGGAGGCGATGCGTGGGGGCAGTGCCTGATAGGGCGGATAATAGAGCGTCAGCCACAGATCCGGTGGCGCCCAGCCCTTGAAGACATGCACGAGCCGGCCGGTCGCCAGGTGTTCGGCAATGTGGAAGCCGGGCAGCATTGTCACGCCGAGGCCTTCTGCCGCCATGTCGGCCAAAACCTCGCCGCTATTGGCGCTGAAACTGCGGCCGGCCGATACGTTGATGGATGAACTGCCATCGGACAGAACCCAGTTTTCACGCCGGCTTTCGCCGCTATAGGCGAGGCAATCATCAGGCTTCAGCTCACTCGGATGCGCCATGTCGGCGAACCTGCTGCCAGGAGCGGCGACCAGTATGCGCGGAATGACGCGGATCTTCCGCCAGATGGTGAACTTGTCTGAAGGCTGCGCCGAAATACGGATCGCCAGATCGTAGTCGTCATCGACGATATTGACGAGGCCGTCCGAGACCGAAACCTCGAAGCTCATCTTCGGATAGATTTCCTTGAAGCCGGACAGGATCGGCGGAAGGATGGTCTTGCCGAGCCATGTCGGCGCGCTGATCCTGAGGCGGCCTTCATCCACCTTGTTGGCATTCATCACGTCGCGCCGCGCTGCTTCCAGCGTTTCGATTGCCGGCTTGATCTGCGCGGCGAACACTGCGCCGTCCGTCGTCAGCGACACCTGCCGTGTCGTTCTTACAAACAACTGGACGCCGAGATCCTCTTCCAACGCCGCGATCGCGCGCGTCACCGCCGCCGGCGTCATGTCGAGTTCGCGGGCCACCTGCGCGAAATTCTTCTTTTCAGCGGCCATCAGGAAGGTGCGGAGCGCTTTATAATCGTTCATCTTATTATTTCAAAAATCACAATTCATTCTCAATTAATATTGCAATTCCGTCACGAGCGCAATCCGCATAGGTTTGTTTTCAGCAGACAAGACACACCACGAAGCGGAGACGGAGCGATGACAAAAGATATCACAAACTCTGCCTCCCAGGTGCGATTGAAACTGCCCGCGGCATAAACGCCGGCCGGTTCTTCCGCCCAACCGGGCGGGGCCATCCCCTCGATTTTCGTTTTAGACGCTATCCGACAAAGCGGATGGCGATCGTTCAAGCCATGCCAACCCATCTTGCCGCATGTCGGCTCTCAATCCACATCAACGGAGATATCCCATGTCCAAGCTCGAAGTCCTGACCCCTGCCAACAGCCAGATCATCTTCATCGACCAGCAGCCGCAGATGGCTTTCGGTGTCCAGTCGATCGACCGGCAGACGCTGAAGAACAATGTCGTCGGGCTTGCCAAGGCAGCCAAGATTTTTGACATCCCAACGACGATCACCACCGTCGAGACGGAAAGCTTCTCGGGCAACACCTTCCCGGAACTGCTCGCCGTTTTCCCGGAAAACGATATTCTCGAGCGCACCTCGATGAATTCCTGGGATGACCAGAATGTACGCGATGCCCTGGCGAAAAACGCAGCCGGTGGCCGCAAGAAGATCGTCGTCTCGGGCCTCTGGACTGAAGTGTGCAACACGACCTTCGCTCTTTCCGCCCTCCATGATGTTCCGGATTACGAGATCTACATGGTTGCCGATGCATCCGGCGGCACGTCGCTTGAGGCTCACAATCGCGCCATGGATCGCATGGTTCAGGCCGGCATTGTTCCGGTCACCTGGCAGCAGGTCTTGCTCGAATGGCAGCGCGACTGGGCCCGCAAGGAAACTTATGACGCCGTCACCAACCTGGTGAAGGAACATTCCGGCGCTTACGGCATGGGCATCGATTATGCCGTTACCCACGTCCATGGCGGCGCAGAGCGCGTCAAGCACGGCAAGCGCATCGGCCCGAACCCGGCCAAGTAATGATCGACGGTGCTCCGGCAGGCCAATGCCGGCCGGAGCATTTTCCCTGAAAACCTGAGGGTCTCATCATGAAAGTCTATCTTTTTTCGCTCGGTGCCGGCCTTCTGGTGGGCATCATCTACAGCCTTCTCAATGTCCGTTCTCCGGCTCCGCCCGTCGTTGCCCTGATCGGTCTGCTCGGCATTCTTGTCGGTGAGCAGATCGTACCGCTGGCGAAAAGCGTCTGGGCGCGTGAGCCCGCGGCCCTTTCCTGGCTGCAGCAGGTCAAGCCGCACATGTTCGGCCATATGCCGAAGGGCGGCGAAAAGCCGGCCGCTCTTGCTTCGGTCAACCAGCCAAAGGCTGACGACAAGATCTGACGGCAGCGCCGTCCTCAGCGCTGCGGCAATCCTTGCCCGCGCTTTCATTTTCCCGGCCAAAGCCGCCGATCCCATCAAGACCGGAGCCGCTCCCATGTTTGCAGATATCGTCCTCCACAACGGCCTGATCACCACGCTTGACCGCACCAACCCGAATGCAACCGCCATCGCCATCAAGGATGGCGTCTTCATGGAAGTCGGCACCGATGCCGAGATCATGGCGTTTGCCGGACCGGATACGAGAATCGTCGATCTCAAAGGCAAGCGCGTGCTGCCGGGCCTCATCGACAACCACACCCACGTCGTTCGCGGCGGCCTCAACTACAATATGGAACTGCGCTGGGATGGCGTGCGCTCGCTCGCCGATGCCATGGACATGCTGAAACGCCAGGTGGCGATCACGCCGGCCCCACAGTGGGTGCGCGTCGTCGGCGGCTTTACCGAACACCAGTTCGTCGAGAAACGCCTGCCGACGATCGAGGAGATCAATGCGATCGCGCCCGATACGCCGGTCTTCCTTCTCCATCTCTATGACCGCGCTCTTCTGAACGGCGCTGCCCTGCGGGCCGTCGGTTATACGCGCGATACGCCGAACCCGCATGGCGGCGAGATCACCCGCGATGCGAACGGCAATCCGACCGGCATGCTCATTGCCAAGCCGAATGCCGGCATTCTCTATTCGACGCTCGCCAAGGGCCCGAAACTGCCGCTCGACTATCAGGTCAATTCCACCCGCCATTTCATGCGCGAGCTGAATCGCCTCGGCGTCACCGGTGTCATTGATGCCGGCGGCGGTTTCCAGAACTATCCGGACGATTACGAAGTCATCCAGAAACTCTCCGACGAGAACCAGCTGACCGTCCGTCTCGCCTACAATCTCTTCACCCAGAAGCCGAAGGAAGAGAAGCAGGACTTTCTCAACTGGACGCAGTCGGTCAAATACAAGCAGGGCAACGATTATTTCCGTCACAACGGTGCCGGCGAAATGCTGGTCTTCTCTGCCACCGATTTCGAGGATTTTCGCCAGCCGCGTCCGGAAATGGCGCCGGAAATGGAAGGCGAGCTGGAAGAGGTCGTGCGGGTTCTTGCCGAAAACCGCTGGCCCTGGCGTATGCACGCCACCTATGACGAAACCATTTCGCGCTCGCTCGACGTGTTCGAAAAGGTCAACAAGGATATTCCGCTCGAAGGTCTGAACTGGTTCTTCGATCATGCCGAGACGATTTCGGAACGTTCCATCGACCGTATCGCGGCACTGGGCGGCGGCATCGCCACTCAGCATCGCATGGCCTATCAGGGCGAATATTTTGTCGAACGTTATGGCCACGGCGTCGCCGAAGCCACCCCGCCGATCCGCCGCATGCTCGATAAGGGCGTCAACGTTTCCGCTGGCACCGATGCAACTCGCGTCGCTTCCTATAACCCCTGGGTCTCGCTGTCCTGGATGGTGACCGGCAAGACGGTCGGCGGCATGCAGCTTTATCCGCGTGCCAATTGCCTTGACCGTGAGACGGCGCTGCGCATGTGGACCGAAAAGGTCACCTGGTTCTCAAACGAGGAGGGCAAGAAGGGCCGGATCGAAAAGGGTCAGTTCGCCGATCTCGTTGTGCCGGACAAGGACTTCTTCAAATGCGCTGAGGACGAGATCTCGTTCCTCACCTCGGAACTCACGATGGTCGGCGGCAAGATTGTCTATGGCGCCGGCGATTTTGCGAAGCTGGACGAAAGCAATATTCCGCCAGCCATGCCGGACTGGTCGCCGGTTCGTAAGTTCGGTGGTTATGCCGCCTGGGGCGAGCCGGATGGCGCCGGCGCCCGTTCACTGCGTCGCACGGCCATCACGTCCTGCGGCTGCGCAAGCGATTGCGGCGTGCATGGCCACGACCATGCCGGCGCATGGACGTCAAAACTGCCGATATCGGATCTGAAAGGCTTCTTTGGCGCTCTCGGTTGCTCCTGCTGGGCGGTCTGAGGCCCAAGCGTCTCATCTTGAAAATCGGAGCGGGTGGTGCGTCGGTGCCGCCCGTTACTCTGTTCTCCGGCGGATACTACCCACATCTGCGTCCAAAATAGATTATTGCATAAACGGCAATTAATTCGACAAAATTGATGCAATTGTTGGCGACAATGTTTGTCGTCAATATCGCTCCATCAGCAGAAACCGAAGCCGATCCGACCGGGCGGCCAGAAATTTGAGGAGCAGACATGATCAATCAGACACCATGGCAACAGCAAAAGAGCGGCCTTGCCGCAACCGTGCTTGCCGCCCCTGCCACCCGGACCGCCGCCCTTCTGGCGCTCTGCGCGGCCTATATCCAGGGCCCGCTCACCAAGATCGTCGATTTTCAGGGCGCGATTGCCGAGATGAACCATTTTGGTCTTCAGCCGGCCGTCTTCTTCGCCATTGCCGTCATCGCCTTCGAGCTCGCCGCCTCTGCCATGGTGGTTCTCGGCTTCCTCCGCTGGGTCGGCGCACTGTCGCTCGCCGGCTTCACGCTTCTCGCAACCCTCGTTGCTCTTCGCTTCTGGGAGCTTGCACCCGGCATGGAACGGAGCATGGCCGCCAATGCCTTTTTCGAACATCTCGGCCTCGCCGGAGCCTTCGTCCTCGTCGCGATCAGCGATATCGCCAAAGGAGATAAATAATGACTTCGCCCAAATCCTCTGGAGGCAGTTTTGCCCCGCTCGCGCAGCCCGTATTCGCAGTCCTCTGGGCCGCAACCGTGCTCGGCAATACAGGCAGCTTCATGCGCGACGTCGCAAGCTCCTGGCTGATGACGGATCTTTCGGCCTCTCCGGCCGCCGTTGCCATGGTTCAGGCCGCCGGCACGCTACCGATCTTCCTTCTTGCCATTCCGGCCGGCGTGCTGACCGACATTCTGGACCGTCGCAAGTTTCTCATTGCCGTCCAGCTTCTGCTTGCCTCCGTCAGCATCAGCCTGATGGTTCTTGCCCAGACGGGAATGCTCTCCGTCAGCGCGCTGATCGGCCTAACCTTCCTCGGCGGTATCGGTGCCGCCTTGATGGGTCCGACCTGGCAGGCGATCGTGCCTGAACTGGTCAAGCGCGAGGATGTCAAAAGCGCAGTTGCGCTCAACTCGCTCGGCATCAACATCGCCCGGTCGATCGGACCTGCGGCCGGTGGGCTGTTGCTTGCCGCCTTTGGTGCCGGCATCACCTACGGCGCCGATGTCGCGAGCTATATCATCGTCATCGCAGCACTTGTCTGGTGGCCGCGTGCCAAAAATGCCAATGACGCCTTGTCGGAAAACTTCTTCGGCGCGTTCCGGGCGGGGCTTCGTTACACCCGTGCCAGCCGGCCGCTGCATGTCGTACTCCTCCGGGCCGCAATCTTCTTCGCCTTCGCCAGTGCCGTCTGGGCTCTGTTGCCGCTGGTAGCGCGCCAGCTGCTGGGCGGTAACGCCAGCTTCTACGGCATCCTGCTCGGCGCCGTTGGTGCCGGTGCGATCGGCGGGGCGCTGATCATGCCGAAACTGCGTGCAAAATTCGATGCCGATGCGCTTCTGCTTGGATCGGCTATCGTTACTGCTCTGGTGATGGGTGCTCTTTCGCTCGCTCCGCCGCAATGGGTTGCCATCGTCGTCCTGCTCTTCCTCGGCGCTGCCTGGATTACCGCGCTGACGACGCTCAACGGTGCCGCTCAGGCCGTCCTGCCGAACTGGGTGCGTGGTCGCGGTCTCGCAGTCTACCTGACCGTCTTCAACGGTGCGATGACCGCCGGAAGCCTCGGTTGGGGTGCGGTCGGCGAGATTGCCGGCATCCCCGGCACCCTGCTGATCGGCGCGGCCGGCCTGCTCGTTGCCGGGTTGATCATGCACCGCCTCAAGCTGCCCTCGGGCGAGGCCGATCTCGTGCCCTCCAACCATTGGCCGGAACCGCTTGTTGCCGAACCGGTTGCCCATGACCGTGGCCCGGTCCTGATCCTGATCGAATACCATGTCGAAAAGCATCACCGTACCGCCTTCCTTCACGCGCTCGACACTCTGTCGGACGAGCGTCGCCGGGACGGTGCCTATGGCTGGGGCGTGACGGAAGACTCGGCTGATCCGGAAAAGATCGTGGAATGGTTCATGGTCGAATCCTGGGCCGAGCATTTGAGACAGCACAAGCGCGTCTCGCATGCCGATGCCGATCTCCAGGGCAAGGTTCTTGCCTACCATACAGGCCCGGAAAAGCCCGTCGTGCGGCACTTCCTGACCATCAACCGGCCGGGCAGGGTTTCTGACTAAGCTTCCCACTGGCATGATGCTGAACATTAGAAAGGGCCGGAACGGAAACGTTCCGGTCCTTTTTTCTCCATTCTCCCACCTCGATGCAGCTTTTGATTGCCGCCATACGGACGAATGCTGTGAAGATGGCGACAGCGTCGCCGTTCGAACCTTTAAAAATTCCATTATATGAAAAACACGAAAGCCGAACATCGTATTATGAGATTCGGTTTGACGTTCTGCTTTAAAATCTGGCACGCATAGAAAATCGGCAAAAAGCCGGGCTACCATATGACGACAAGCTGCCTTTCTGGGAACCAAGCCTGTTCCTCGAATGCTTTCGGCTGCCTTGAGGAGAACGATCTTGGGAAAATTTTCGCCTTTTGAGACAACGCTCTGGTTCGCCACCGCCGTGCCGGCGCCGCCGACGGCAAAGCTGGCCGGTCGCGTTGAGGCCGATGTCTGTGTCGTCGGAGCTGGTTATACGGGCCTGACGACGGCGCTTGAACTGGCCCGCAAGGGCGTGAAGGTCGCCCTCGTCGAGGCGCAGGAAGCCGGTTTCGGCGGCTCGGGCCGCAATGCCGGGCACTGCACGCCGACATTCAGCTATTACAGCCTGGATTCGCTGAGAAAGATGCTCGGCGAGCCTTGGGCCGAACGTATCATCCATCGCCAGACCCGCGCCAACGACCGGGTGGTCGAGATGATGTCGACCTATGACATCGACTGCGAATGGGTGCAGAACGGCTATATCATGGGCGCCCTTCGCCCCGGTGCGATGTCGACCATGCAGGCCAAGTCGGATGCCTATGCCAGCGCCGGTGCCCGTTGCCGGGTCATCGGCAGGGAAGAGGTCGAGGCAATCACCGGCAGTCCGCGTTTTTATGGTGCCTGGTATCACGCCGAGGGTGGCCACGTGAATCCGCTCTCCTATGCCCGCGGTCTGGCACGTGCGGTCATTCAGGAAGGCGGCCAGGTGTTTACCGGTTCTCCGGTCGAGGATGTTCAGCCGGAAGCTGGCAAGTGGTCTGTCCGTACGCAGGGCGGCAGTGTGCTTGCCGACAAGGTCATCTTTGCGACGGGTGCCTATACGGTTGGCGGCTGGAAGGGTCTCGACCGCAGTTTCCGCATCAAGAAGGTGTTCATCGCGGCAACCCAGCCGCTGGACCCTGAGACGCGCAAAAAAGTTCTGCCGAACAACACGACCATGCATGACGGCCGCGGCGACATCTATGTCTACAAATACAATCGCGAGGGCCGCATCGTTGCCTCGATGTTCCCGATGGGCCAGCGTGGCGTCGATCCGGACTATACGCGTCAGGTGATGACCGAGCGCCTGAAATTCCTGCATCCGCAGATCAAGGAAGAGATCCGCTGGGAGTATTTCTGGTACGGCGAGCTCGACATGCAGATGCGCACCATTCCGCGGCTCTACGATCTCGCCCCCGGCGTCATTGCCTGCACCGGTCTTTCCGGTCGCGGTGTGCCGACCGGCTCCATGCTGGGCGGCATCCTCTCGGAATGGGCGCTCGGCGTGCCGGAAAAGGATCTGTCGCTGAAGATGGAGCCGCTGCACAAGGCGCCACTGTTCATGTCCTTCGCGCCGGCCATGCGCCTGCGTTATTTCCGCATGCAGGAAAACCGCGCAACCCGCAAGGAGGGCGCAGCCCTCGTGCCGCACGCGTAATTGGGGCTTACATCAATGACGAAGAAGACCATACTCATCTCCGGCGGCAACCGTGGCATCGGCGCTGCGGCGGGCAAGGCTTTCATGGAAGCCGGCTGGAACGTTTCCCTCGGCATGCGGACGCCGGCCTTGCCGGATTGGGCGGATCCCGACACCGTCCAGGCGCATGCCTATGATGCGCTCGATGCGGGCTCGCCGCTTGTCTGGGCCGCTGCTACACGGGAAAAATTCGGCCGTATCGACGGCGTCATCGCCAATGCCGGCATCATGGTGCGCAAGACGGCCGTCGAGGCGACGGACGAGGAATTCGCCTCGCTGATGGATGTCAACGTCAATGGCCCCCGCCGACTGGTCAAAGCCTGCTGGGACGATCTCGTTGCCAGCGGATCCGGCCGTGTCGTTATCGTCGCATCGCTTTCGGGCAAGCGGGTCAAGTCGGCGGCCTCCGGCTCCTATTCGGTGTCGAAATTCGCAGCCCTCGGCCTGTCGCATGCAATCCGTCATGCCGGGTTCGACAAGGGTGTGCGCGCCACCGCCATCTGCCCAGGCTTTGTCGCGACGGATATGGGGCTTCCGCTGGCGGGCACCACGCCGGGCGAGACGCTGACCCAGCCGGAAGACATTGCAAGCTCGATCCTGCATGTCGTCAACCTGCCCAACCGGGCAAGTGTTTCGGAATTCTGGGTCAACTGCCTGCTCGACGATTCCTATTGATCGACGATCGCGGCGATCTCTTCTCTCAGGATCATGGCGTATTGCTCCAGCGTGCCGGGCGTCAGCTTGGCGCTCAGGATCGTGAAGCCCAGCGAAGCGTTGGGCGTCACACCATCGGAGAAGATCGGCACGGAGACACCGGCAATGCCGGGAATGAGTTCGCCGACATCGATCGCATAACCGCGGTCACGCGTCTCGGCGATCAGCCGGCGAACCTTGTCCGCGGTCAGGTCGCGATAGGCCGCATAGCGCTCGATATTGGCACGGATGATGAATTCCTGCTCGTCCTCGTCAAGGAAGGCGAGCATCGCGATCGATCCCGGCCCGACGCCGAGCGGCACCGAACCGCCGATCGATCCGGTCAGGGTCGGCACGACGCATTCTCCGTCGCGCCTGTCGAGACAGACGGAATCGTGGTTGAGCCGTGCCATCAGATGGATCGTGTCGCCGGTGCGGCGGCGGATACGGGTGAGGGCCACTTCGCAGCGGCTGATGATGCCGGGGCCACGCGCGGCGCGCGCGCCGTAAATCGCCATCCGGGCGCCCAGCCTGTAACAGCGCTTCTTGTCGTCCCGCGCCAGAAGCTTGTGGCCGACAAGCGTGTTGAGGATCCGGTGACAGGTCGCCGTGTTGAGGCCGGAGCGCGCCGTCAGATCCTTGAGTGTGACGCCATTGACGCCGCCATCGGCAACCAGGTCGAGCAGGATGACCGCACGATCCAGAAGCTGTGCTCCGCCGGATGAAGATTGAGGGCTCTTCGTCATAAAATCTCACATTATGAAAAACAACTGTTCGATTACTTGTATAATGAGAAATGTGCGTATTCAATGATGAAAATTAAGCCTCCTGCATAAATGCACATTATGTAGGCAGTTTAGTTTGCGAAGGCCCTGCGGGGTTCAGACTTTTCGGTAATCCCGCGCCAACCAACTGGGGAACAAACGAAGATGAAAGCAGCAAAACTATTCGCATCCACGGCATTGATGGCACTCGGCCTCCTCACGGCAGGTTCGGCGCTGGCAGGCACGCTTGACGACGTCAAGGCGCGGGGCAAACTGATCGTCGGCGTCAAGAACGACTACGCGCCCTACGGCTATCTCAACGACAAGGGCGAGATCATCGGCTTCGAAGTTGAGCTCGCGAAATACGTCGCCAAAGAACTTCTGGGTTCTGCCGACAAGATCGAGCTCGTTCCGGTCGTCGCTGCCAACCGCATCGAGTTCCTGACTGCCGGCCGTATCGACGTCATCTTCGCAACCCTCGGCGTAACCCCGGAACGCGACAAGGTCATCGACTTCACGACCGCCTATGTCAGCTCGCCGGGCCCGGCCGTCATGATGGCGAAGGAAGCCACCACCAGCAAGTGGGAAGAGCTGAAGGGCAAGCCTGTCTGCGGCATCCAGGGTTCATATTACAACAAGAAGATGACCGAGGATTTCGGCATCAATCTCGTTGCCTTCAAGACCCAGCCGGAAGCCTTGCGCGCCCTGCGTGACAACCGTTGCGTTGGCTTCGTATTCGACCAGATGACGCTCGACCTCAAGGTCCAGGAAGCGGACTGGACCGGTTACAAGGTTGCCGTTCCGACCTACGAATACCTGCCGATGGCCGGCGGTATCCGCGAAGGCGACAAGGCATTCCAGGAAGCCGTCGACAAGGCGATCACCAAGGCGGAAGCCGAAGGCAAGATGATCGGCTGGGAAACCGAATTCAACATCCCGCATGCCGAATACATTGCCGAGCGCGCCAAGGCGGCCAAGGCCAAGTTGAACTGATAGAAACCTCTTAGCTTCTGGGGCAGCCATTGTTCGGTCTCGATTATTCCTGGCTTTCTGATCCGGCCTACCAGCAATGGCTGCTCAAAGGGATCCTCAACACGATTGAGCTCGCGGCGCTTTCTTCCTGCGCCGCGGTCATCATCGGCCTGGTCGGTGCACTTGCACTGACTTTGCGCATCTTCTGGCTCGACGCCATCGTCGAGCTGTTCGTTGAAGTGTTCCGCAACACGCCGCCGCTTCTGCAGATGCTGTTTGCCTATTTCACGCTCTCGACGCTCGGCCTGAAGGTGACAGACCCATCGACCGGCCTTTCCGTGCCGCTTCTGAGCGCATTCGCCTGCGCGTCGATCTCGCTCAGCCTGTTCGGCGGTGCGCTGGCGATCGAGGCCTTTCGTTCGGGCATCGAAACCATGCCGCGATCGATCATCGAGGCGGCCCGGTCGCTCGGTTACAGCCGCTGGTCACGCTTTTGGAAGGTCGAGGCGCCGATCGCCGCGCGCATCTGCCTGCCGGCGCTGACCAACATCCTCACCAACCTGTTCAAGACCACTTCGCAGGCATCCGTCATCACCGTGCCGGAGCTGATGTATTATGCCGGTCAGATCTACAACGACACGTTCCGCACGCTCGAGGTCATGATCCTCGTGCTCCTCATCTACGTGTCCCTGGTGTCGATCGTCACCTTCGCGATGGCGCGGCTCGAGCGCTGGATGGCCTTTCCTGGCTACGGAAAGGGGCACTGACCATGACCTACGAAAACAAGAAACGCGCCGTCCTTCTGCTGATCGCGCTAGCAGTCGTGGCCTGGATCGCCGTCGATGCCGCAGCCGGCGGTGCGCAATATTGGGCGCGTGTCTGGCTACGCCTGCCGCTGCTTCTGACAGGCTCCGGTTCCGGCTGGCCGATCACCGGCGGTTTCATCCTCAACATTCTCCTGTCGATCGCCTCGATGGCGGTCGCCACCGCGCTCGGGACGGTGATGGGGCTTGCTACGCTCGCCAAGTCGCCGATCATCCGGCTGCCGTCCTTCTTCATCATGAATTTTCTGCGCAACTCGCCCTGGCTCGTGCTGCTGTTTGCGATGCTCTACATCCTGCCGTTCGAAATGAAGGTGTTCGGCCTGGTCATCCCGTTCCCGCCCTTCGTGAAGGCCGTTATCGGTCTGGCGCTGCCGACCGCGGCGAATTTTTCCGAAGTCATCCGCGGTGCCGTTCAATCCATCCATAGCGGCCAGTGGGAAGCGTCCCGTTCGCTCGGTTATACGCAGATGCAGATCTACCGCTATGTGATCCTGCCGCAGGCGTTTCGCCGCATGATCCCCGGCTGGATGAACCTTTATGCGCTGCTGATGATCGCAACCGCGCTTGCCACCGTCACCGGCATTCAGGATGTGCTGACGATCCTCAACACGTCGCTTGCCATGGAGAGCGACCGCGTCATCGTCTACTTCTACCTGACCATCCTCTTCCTGTTCTTCGCCTACTGCTATCCGATCGCGATCTTCGCGCGGCGGCTGGAGAATGCTGTCAAAGGAGATAATCTATGAACCGCTCCGACGCTCTGATCGAGATCGACGGCATCCGCAAATCCTTCGGCACGTTCGAAGTGCTGAAAGGCATTTCCCTCAATGTCAGCAAGGGCGAGGCCGTCTGCATCATCGGCCCGTCCGGTTCGGGCAAATCGACGATCCTGCGCTGTATCAACGGCCTGATCCCGATCAACGAGGGTTTCATCCGGGTCGGCAATCACCGGGTTCACGAGATGCGCAGCGAAAAGGCGATGCGGCCTCTGCGCCACCAGGTGGCGATGGTCTTTCAACAGTACAATCTTTTCCCGCACCGTACGGCGCTCGAAAACATCATGATGGCGCCGATCCAGGTTCTCGGCCACGACAAGGCAGAGGTCGAGGATCGCGCCCGCAAGCTGCTGGCCAAGGTCAGGCTTTCCGAAAAGGCCGACAGCTATCCGGGCCAGCTCTCCGGTGGCCAGCAGCAACGTGTCGCCATCGCCCGCGCGCTTGCCATGCAGCCCGACATCATCCTGTTCGACGAAGTCACGGCGGCGCTCGATCCGGAAACGGTCAAGGAAGTGCTGTTCACCATCCGCCAGCTGGTGGAGGAGGGGCTGACCTGCGTGCTAGTCACTCACGAAATGAAGTTCGCCCGTGAAGTGTCGCACCGTGTCTGCTTCACCGACCGGGGCATGATCGTCGAAAGCGCGCCGCCGGCCGAGTTCTTCGACAACCCGCAGGACCCGCGCACCCGCGAATTCCTCGGCCAGGTTCTCTGACCACTTTGAAAATTCATTGAAAGGCGAGCCGAAAGGCCCGACGCAGAATGCCCCGTTTTGACGACATCTATTCCGCCGATTTCAAGGAAGCGCCCTATTGGTGGGATGCGGCCGAGCCGGAAACCAATCTCGATCCCTTGCCTGAACGTGTCGACGTCGTGGTGGTCGGCTCCGGTTACGCCGGCATCAATGCCGCGACCCATCTGGCGCGGGGCGGGCGATCTGTCGTCGTGCTTGATCGTGACCGGCTTGGCTCAGGCTGCTCGACCCGTTCGGGCGGCATGGTCTCAAGTGGCCAAAAGCTCGTCGTCGGCGGCGCCATCAAGGGCATCGATCCGGCGCTGATCAACCGGCTGATCGGCGAAAGCAATGAAAGCTTTGAATATCTGAAAATGCTGATCGAGACGGAAAATCTCGATGCCGGACTGAAGCTGACCGGCCGCTTCTTCGGTGCCTATGCTCCGGATCATTACGAGACCCTGAAGCGTCACGGCGCATTGCTTGCGGAGAAAACCGGCGTCACCGTGAGTTTTCTCGAACGTGAGCAGCAGCGCGCGGCGATCGGCTCGGACTTTTTCCATGGCGGCATGCTGATCGACGATTACGGCGGCCTGCATCCGGGCATGTATCACCGGGCGTTGCGCGAGCGGGCGAAGGCCGCCGGTGTCATGCTGCGTTCGCATGCCCGCGCGGGCATCGTCACCGATGGCCTGAACGGTGAAAAGATCGTGCCCACGGCGCGCGGCACGATCCGGGCCAGGAACGTCATCGTTGCCACGAACGGTTATACGGAAGCGGACCAGACGCCTGAACTCGCCCGGCGTCTTGTTCCGGTGAAGAGCTACCAGATCGCGACCGAACCGCTGCCGGCCAATCTCATGGCGGAAATCATTCCTCAGGGGCGAATGCTTTCCGATACCCGGCGCGACCTGATTTTCAGCCGGCCTTCGACCGATGGCACAAGGCTGCTGTTCGGCTCGCGGCCCGGCATTTTCGAAATGTCGGAAAGGCAGGCGGCCAAGCGTATCTATGCCCGCATGGTGGCGATCTGGCCGCAGCTTGCCGGTGTCAAGATCACCCATTCCTGGGTCGGCAGCGTTGCGATGACTGTCGACAAGCTTGCCCATGTCGGCGAGCGCGAAGGAACGGATTTCGCTGTTGGCTGCAACGGCAATGGTGTCGCGCTGATGACCTATCTCGGTTACCAGACCGCACGAAAAATCCTCGGCGAGCAGAACATGTCGTCCGCTTTCGACCGCGAGAAGTTTACACCAGTTCCTCTCTATTCGGGAAAACCGTGGTTCCTGCCGGCCTTTACCGGCTGGTATCGCCTGCGCGACTTCCTCGACCGTCCGGGACGCTGATCATGGACCAGCCGGAAACAGGTTTTCGTATCGAAGAGGATGCGCTCGGCACGCGGTCGATGCCGGACGATATCCTCTACGGTATCCAGACCGCGCGCGCCGTCGACAACTTCTCGATCTCGGGAAGGGTGATCGCCGATATCGAAGGGTTTGTGCCGGCGATCGTCGCGATCAAGCGCGCGGCTGCGCGGGCGAATATGAAAACCGGCGATCTTGAACTGCAGATCGCCGAGGCGATCGACAGCGCAGGTTCCGAATATGCCCAGACCGTGAGCAGGCAGGACTTTCCTGTCGATATCTATCACGGCGGGGGCGGCACGGCCGCCAATATGAACGTCAACGAAGTGCTGGCCAATCGGGCAAGCGAGATCCTGACAGGGATCAAGGGACCGGATCCCGTTCATCCCAATACCCATGTGAACATGGGCCAGTCGACCAATGACGTCATTCCTTCCGCCATGAAGATGGCGATCGGCGGCGAGATTTTTGCCCTGCGCAGCAGTCTTGCGATCCTCGTCGGCGCCCTGCGCGAAAAGGAAGAAGCCTTCGCGGATGTCGTCAAACTCGCGCGCACCTGCCTGCAGGATGCGCTGCCGGTAACGTTCGGCCAGCAGTTTTCCGGATATCGCGCGGCATTCGAACGCCAGGCCCAGGATCTTGAAGCGCTCGAAGCCTCCTGCCTCCACATTCCGCTCGGTGCGACTGCGGTCGGCACGGCGTTTGGCGCGTCGGAAGCCTATCGCCAGTTCGTTTTCGAAGAGTTGTGTGTGCTGACGGCGAAGGATTATCAGCCGGAAGAAAACCTGTTCGATGCCCTGCAGAATGCCGACCATTGGATCCGCGTATCGGCATCCCTCAAGGCGATTGCCGTCACCCTGTCGAAGTTTTCCGCCGATCTGCGGCTGATGTCGTCCGGTCCGCGGGCCGGTCTCGGCGAGATCGCTCTTCCGGCGGTGCAGCCCGGTTCCTCGATCATGCCAGGCAAGGTCAATCCGGTCATGCCGGAAATGATGATGCAGGTCGCCTTCCGGGTGATCGGAAACGACGCGACGGTCACCCGCGCGGCCGAAGGTGAGCTCGATCTGAACGTCTGGGAATCGATCATTCTGGAAGCCGTCAGCGAAAGTATCCGGCTGATGCGTCGAGCGATCCCGTTGTTCGTTTCCGGCTGCGTCGCGGGCATCGAGGTGAATGCGGAGCGCGGCCTTGCCGATGCTTCGGGCTCGCTTGCGCTTTCGACGGCGCTCGCCGCGATCTACGGTTATCCGGCGGCTTCTGCCGTTGCCAAGCATGCTGCGAAACATGGCCTTTCGATCCATGCCGCTTCCATCGCCTGCGGGCTGATGACGGAGGCGGAGGCGGAAATGCTCTTCGGCGATGTCGCGGCCTTTGCCGATCCGGCCCGGACGGAGCAGCTGATTGCCCGTTTTCGAGCCCGCAAGAACCAATAGCCGCACGTCATCAGGAGCAAGAGATGTCCAGGATCATACCCGATGCCGTGGTGTCTGCGGGCAAACTGCCCGAAAAGGTGGACGTCGTCGTCATCGGCGGCGGTATTGTTGGTGTCTCGACAGCGCTGTCGCTGGTCGAGCGCGGCGTCAGCGTGGCGCTTTGCGAAAAAGGGCTTATCGCGGGCGAACAGTCTTCCCGCAACTGGGGCTGGGTGCGCCAGATGGGGCGCGATCCGGCTGAACTGCCGCTCGCCATGGAAAGCCTTAGGCTGTGGAGGGGCATGAACGAGAGGGTCGACGGAGAGACCGGGCTGCGTCAGACGGGCATCGCCTATCTCTGCGAGACCGATGCCGATATCGCCGTCTACGAGGAATGGCTGAAACATGCGGCAGCGGTCGGGCTCGATTCCCGGCTGGTGCGCGGCGATGCCATGAATGCGCTCGTGCCCGGCATGGGCTCGCCGTTCAAGGCGGTGATGCATACGCCGAGCGACTGCAAGGCGGAGCCGTTCATTGCCGTGCCGGCCATGGCACGCGGTGCTGCCGCCAAGGGCGCGCACATCCTCACCAATTGTGCCGTGCGTTCGATCGAGCGTTCCGCCGGACGGGTCAGCGGCGTCGTTACCGAGCATGGCGAAATCCGCTGCTCGTCGGTCGTGCTTGCCGGCGGTGCCTGGTCGCGGCTTTTCGCGGGCAATATTGGTATCGATCTGCCGATCCTGAAAATCTTGGGCAGCGTCGCGCGTCTTTCGCCGATCGACGGGATGACCGATATGCCGGTCGGCGCCGGACGTTTTTCCTTCCGCCGCCGCATGGATGGCGGGTTTACCGTTGCCCAACGCAATCTGGATATTGCGCCGATCACACCGGATAGTTTCAAGCTTTTCTCAGATTACACACCGAGCCTGATTAAGAACTGGCGTGTGCTGAAACTGAGAGCGGGTAGTGAGTTTCTGAGTGAAATGGCAATGCCAAAGCGTTGGAAAAGCGACGAAATAACCCCGTTCGAAAACATCCGCATTCTCGATCCTGTCCCGTCGCAAAACCTGATCGATGGCGGTATCGGCCGCCTGCGTGCGGCGTTTCCGGCGTTCAATGATGCAAGGATCACCCGCACCTGGGGCGGGCTGATGGACGTGACGCCGGATGCCGTGCCGGTCATCGCACCCGTCGGGGCCATTCCGGGCTTTCATCTCGCCGTTGGTTTTTCCGGCCATGGCTTTGGCATCGGTCCCGGGGCAGGTGCCTTGATGGCTGATCTCGTCACTGGATCGAAGCCTTGTGTCGATCCGGCACCCTTCCGGCTTGAGCGTTTCAAGCGGCTGCAGCGGACAGCCGCCTGAACCTCGTCATTCTCTATCTCGTCAGTCCAGATCGCTGCGGGCATCCAGTGCGTCGCGCAGGCCGTCGCCGATGAAGTTGAAGCTGGTGACGGCGAGCGTGATCGCGACGCCGGGCACGATCGCCAGCCACGGCGCCTTGTCGAGATATTGCTGGGCGCCGTTCAGCATATTGCCCCAGCTCGGCAGCGGCGGCTGGATACCGTAGCCGAGAAAGCTCACATAGGCTTCCAGCAGGATTGCGCGGGCAACCGTCAGCGTGCCGGCGACGATGATAGGGCCAACCGCATTCGGCAACAACTCCTTGAGCATGATCGTGCTGCCGCGATAACCGAGCGAACGCGCCGCCATGATGAAATCCCGTTCCCGCAGCGAGCGGATCTCGGCATTGACGATACGGGCCACTTCCATCCAGCTCGTCAGCGCGATGATGACAGTGATCATGAACGGGCTCGGCTTGATGAAGGCGGCAAGCGCCAGCAGCAGGAAGATTGACGGGAAGGACAGGAAGGCATCGACGATGCGCATCAGTATCGTGCCGATCAGGCCGCCGCGATAACCGGCG
The DNA here is from genome assembly GCF_007829835.1 of Neorhizobium alkalisoli. Lineage (GTDB taxonomy): Bacteria > Pseudomonadota > Alphaproteobacteria > Rhizobiales > Rhizobiaceae > Neorhizobium. The sequence goes on from NZ_VIWP01000001.1 coordinate 148,581, forward strand.
ATCATGCCGATCAGCGTGCCCAAGGCGGTCGACATCAGCATCGCGAAAAAGCCGACGAGAAGCGAGATCCGGCCGGCGTTGAACAGGCGGGCGGCGATATCGCGGCCGAGCGGATCGGTGCCAAAAATATGGTAGCCGGTCAGCGGAGGCGCAAAACGGGCGCGAAGGTCAATGAAAAGTTCGTCATAGGGCAGGAGATAGGGGCCGAAGACGCAGGTCAGGACGAGGATGGTGATCATTACGACGCCGGCGACGGCGAGCTTGTGGCGCAGAAACCGTTTTAGCGTGCGGCTCTGCCACCAATGAGCCTGGATGGTCGCTGCCATGGGGACCGAAACTGAAGACATGGACATGTTCCTTTCCTCCTTTGCGTCAGCCGAAGCGGACGCGCGGATCGACGACGGCGACGAGAAGGTCGGCAATCAGGCTGCCGGCCAGGACGAGGATGGCGGAAAACATCAGCAGGCCCATCACGACCGGATAATCGTGATAACCGAGGCTATCGAGGAACAGCCGCCCCATGCCGGGCCATGTAAAGACCGTCTCGGTCACCAGCGCGCCGCCGAGAATGGTTGGCAGCTGCATGCCGGCAAGCGTGATCATCGGGATCAGCGCATTACGGACGACATGTTTCATCAGGATGCTGCGTTCCGGCAGGCCCTTTGCACGGGCGGTGCGGACAAAATCCTGATTGATCACGTCGAGCGTGGCGCTGCGCATATACCGGCTCCAGACAGCAATATCGACGAAGGCGAGGACGAGGCTCGGCATGATCAGGTGGATTGCATAATCCATGATGCTTTCATTGCCGATCGTGTACATGTTGCCGGCCGGCAGCCATTTGAGGCGCAGGGTGAAGACATAGATGGCGACAAGGCCGAACCAGAAGGTCGGGATGGACAGCGCCACCATGGCGCCGATCGTCGCAGTATAATCGAACACCGAATAGCGCTTGGTCGCGCCGCGTATGCCGATCCACGTGCCGAGCCCAATCGAGATCACCATCGACGTGCCCATCAAAAGAAGCGTAGCGAAAAGGTGGCTGGAAATGATCTGCAGGACCGGCAGCTGGTCGCGATAGGATTTTCCCCAGTCGCCCTGCAGCAGGCGCCAGATCCAGTCGAGATATTGCACCGGCAGTGGCCGGTCGAGGCCCATCTGATGGGCAATGCGGTCGAGTGCCTCCTGGGTCAGGCCGGGTGTCAGCGCATATTGCGACAATGGCCCGCCAGGGGCGAGGTTGAGCACTGCAAAGCCGATGATCGAGACGAGCAGAAGCAGAACGACGCTCTGCAGCAGCCGGTTGACAATATAGGTCAGCATGGACGTTCTCCGGTCTCCAGAGGGGACGTGCAAGACCCCGCCGCGACGGGCGGCAGGGTCCTGGGTCAGGCCGCGATCAGGCCTTGCGCCACGTGTTGACGTTCCAGGTGTCGATACGAACGTTGACGTTCGGCAGGATATTCTGGATGCCCTGCTTGTGGCCGCGCACGGTCGCGTACTGGAAGAGCGGCAGGAAGGGCAGGTCCTTGCGCATGATCTCCTGGATCTTCATGTAGACCGCCTTGCGCTCCTCGGGCACGAAGAGGCTGCCGCCCTTGACGAGCAAGGCATCGACCTCCGGATTGGCATATTGCCAGGTGTTCTGGCCAGCACCTCCCTTGGCACCTGACGAGGTCGACATGAAGTAGTCCGAAGTGTCGGGGTCCGCGCCGGTCAGGAAGTTGAGGCCGACGATGACGGTGTCGAATTTCGACATCATCCAGTATTCGCCCCACATGACGGCCGGCGGCAGATTGGAGATCGACATGTCGACGCCGATCTCCTTGAACGATTGCTGCATATATTGCTGCACCTGTTCACGGATGTGGTTGCCGGCCGTCGTCGAACAGGTGAAGGACAGTTTCACGCCGCCCTTGGCACGGATGCCGTCGGGGCCTGGCGCCCAGCCGGCCTTGTCTAGAATGTCCTTGGCCTTGGCGATGTCATAGCTCTGCTTCGGCAGGTCCGGATTGAAGTAGAAGGACTGCTGCGGCATGTATGTTTCGGTCGGCGTCGGCAGCCCGTAATAGAGGGCATCGATGATCGACTGCTTGTCGATCGCTGCGTAAAGCGCTTCGCGCACGGCCGGATCCTTGAACTGCGGCCGCTCCATGTTGAACGTGAAGGATTCGACGGAAGCTGCGGGCACAACAGCGACTTCCATGCCTGACAGGCCCTTGGCTTCCTCATAGTGGTCCGGCGTGATCCATTGCAGGCCAAGCACGTCGATCTCGCCGGCCTTGAACTGGGTATACATGACGTTGAGGTCGGGGATGTATTTGTAGATCAGCTTTTCGACATAGGGACCTTCGCCGAAATAGTCGGCGTTTGCGGCGAGCGTGATGTGGTCGCCCGGCACGCGCTCGACCCATTTGAACGGACCTGTGCCGACCGGGGCATTGTTGAACGGCGCGTTGTTGGGATCTGCCGCCGCCGACATCAGGTGCTTCGGAGTAATGAACGTCGATGCGAGAATAGACGGGTAGGGCGCGAATGCCTTCTCCATTTTCCATGTGATCTCGGTTGGCGAGACGACCGTCAGGTTGCGCACCAGTTCATGTCCGGTCTTGCGCCAGCTGCGGAAATTCGGATCGACCAGGAGTTCGAGGGTCGCCTTGACGTCTTCGGCGGTGAAGGGCTTGCCGTCATGCCATTTAACGCCCTCGCGCAGTTTCACCTTCCAGGTCAGGCCGTCGGCGGAGATGCCGCCATTCTCGACGGTCGGCACTTCCACTGCCAGAGCTGGTACGAACTTGCCTTCGGCGTCGACATAAAAGAGCGGGTCGAAAAGGCTGAAATGAATGCCGTCATCGACTTCGATATGCAGAAGGTGCGGGTTGAAGACGGTCGGTTCCTGCGAGAAGCTGACGGTCAGCTGTCCCTTGATCGTTTTCGGTGTCGCGGCAAGAGCCTGGTCGAAACCGGGCACGCCGGAAAACACCACGCCCGAGGCGCCGAGCGCCATCAGGCCCAAGGCTTGTCCAAGGGCCTGGCGGCGAGTGGGGTGGGTCAGAACATGATTTTCATTATCAGACATTTCAGATCCCCTGTGGTTGGTTGTGCTTGTATCTCTCGTTTTGCGCGCCCTCTGACGGGGCGTTTTTGACTGAAATTCTCCTCAAAAGCCGCTGATGATCTCGATCTTCGAGCCATCGGAAAACCGCTTGAAACGGAAAGCTTTCGGATCGACGATCGGCGGCTTGCCGGTAACGATATCGGCCATCAACCGGCCGGCGGCCGGGCCGATACCAAAGCCGTGACCGGAAAAGCCTGTGGCAAGGTGGAAACCCGGAATGGCGTCGATCGCATCGATGACAGGCACCGCATCCGGCGTCACGTCGATCATGCCGCCCCAGCGCTGAGCGACCTCGGCCTTTTCGAAGATGGGAAAGGCCTTTGACAGCCGCGCCATAGCGCCATCGACCATCTTCTTCGACGGAATGGGGTCGAGGACGCGATTATATTCGAAGGGCGAGGGCTCATCGAGCGACCAGCGGCGCGGGATGCGCAGGTCGTCGAAATAGCGGCCACCAACACGAAAACGCAGGGCGCGCCATTCATGCCGGAAGGCGGGCATGAAATTCATCGCATAACGGAAGGAGGCCGGCACGATATCGACGATATTCTGCATGCCGTCGGCAATCGTGTAGCCGCCATCGAGCCGTTTGCGGATGGCAAAGCCTGCGGCCCAGATCGCTTCCTCCGGCCCGCCCTCGAGTGGTTTTGTGCGCATGACCGAATTCAGGACCCGCAGCTGCGGCAGATCAAGGCCAGCATTGCCCATGAACAGGCTGGACCATGCGCCGCCGGCAAGAACGGCTGCCTTGCAGGCGATCTCGCCGCGCTCCGTCACGACGCCGGAGACCCGGCCGCCCGAGGTCTGCAGGCCGCGCACGGCGCATTCGGTGAGAATATGGGCGCCGCGTTCTCGCGCGGCCTCAGCGATTGCGGGGGCGGCGCGCTGCGGTTCAGCCCGGCAGTCGCCCGCGGTATAAAGGGCACCGGCAATATCCAGATTGGAACCCGGGTATTTCTCCTTGAATTCCTTGGCGTTCAACATGCGGCTTTCGATCTGGTAGCCTTCCAGATTGCTGATCCAGCGCTCATGGTCTTCATATTGCTTTTCGTCGGCGCAGGTGAAGACGATGCCGGCGCGCTTGAAACCCGTCTCGCGACCAGTGCGGCGGTTGAGGTCTGCCCAGATGCGCAGGGATTCAGCCATTAGCGGCACTTCGCGCGGATCGCGCCGCGAAATCCGCACCCAGCCCCAGTTGCGGCTGGATTGTTCGTGGCCGATGCCGCCCTTTTCGCAGAGCGCCACACGCAGTCCCTGATCGGCGAGTTCCAGTGCCGTCGACGAGCCGATAATGCCGCCGCCGATTACCACGACATCGACTTCTTTCGGCAGTTCGGCATCACCATGGACGGGTACGACATAGGGACCGGGCATTCGAAAAGGCTCCTCAGGCTGGCGTTTGCTGCGGCAGGCCGACGATACGGCGATAGGTGCGGCCGAGCAGGGTGATCAGAGTACGGTGTTCCTCGTCGCTGAGATCGGGAAAGAAGTCCCGTGACTGCTTGACGACGACCGGGCGGATCCGGTCTGCAAGTTCCCGGCCCTTGCGGGTGATGAAAAGCCCCTGCGCGCGATTGTCCTCGTCATCGGCCCTGCGGGTGAGCAGGCCCTGTTCTTCCATCTGGTCAACGACGCGGACCATGGCGGAGCGATCCCGCATGACGAGTTGAGCAATCACGGAAGAGCGGATGCCGGGATGGCGGTCGACGAGCAGGAGCGTGGTGATCTTGCCCGTGCCCTTCGCCACTTCGAGACCGTCAAGCTTTTCATCGAGATCGCGGGAGACGGCCATGTTGAGCGAGCGGATATAATAGCTGAGGACGTTTTCGAGGACATCCAGCCCGACATGGGCGATCGCCTCCGGATCGGTACTTCGCTTGCTCTTGAGCTGAACCATGATCGAGACTCCGAGAAAGGCAATATCGTTTCGCTCCCGGCAGGCAATGCCCACCCGTCTGACGTATTCGCTAGTCGGTTTTGCTGTCGATGCGCCCTGTTTGCGAGGCGCTGGTCTGCGAAATTCCAGAGGTGGCCATCTGCCACCGGTACATTCGAAGCCCGCTGTGTGGTTCCGCCTGCAGGAGTTATTCAATTCCGATTAATGGACTTTTGCAACTATGATTTCATAAAACTGCCAAAAAATATCTCATCCACATATTTCGCTTAAATATAATGCAGGATGGAAGGTCGCCGGGGCTTTGGTGTCTGCGGCGATTGCATCGAGCCCGAAGTGCCGGTTTCCCAGCGGCTATGCGGCATGGCTCTTTTCGTTGAGCGCGTCGCGCAGGTCGCTGATTTCCTGCCTCAGCCGCTGTACCTCATCCGACGAGCATCCTGTTGCCGTAACGATATGGCCGGGAATGGCTTCCGCCTTGGCCTTCTGCGCGCGGCCCTGATCAGTCAGGCGGATGATCACCTGGCGTTCGTCATGCCGATTGCGTTCGCGACGGATATAGCCGGCGGCTTCGAGACGTTTCAGAATCGGGGTCAGCGTGCTTGATTCGAGAAACAGTTTTTCGCCGATACTGCCGACCGTCTGCTCATCTTCTTCCCAAAGCGTGACGAGGACCAGGAACTGCGGATAGGTTATGTCCAGCGCTTCAAGCAGTGGCTTATAGACGCGGTTCATCGCGTGGTTTGCCGTATAGAGGGCAAAGCACAGGAAGGTGTCGAGCTTCAGTTCGTGCTTCATGTCGGTCTCCTTGCCGTCCAGCCGAACGGCGCAGCCAATCGGTTTTCCGAAACGGGTCAACTTATATCGCGCGATAAATAATCGCCATGCAGGTTTTTGCATGGCTGCCATGCCGGATGACTGTTTGTAAGCGATTAAATCGCGCGCGATATAAATTGGGTGGCCAACGAGGCCGACACGATCAAGAAAGGGGACACGACAATGTCCAAGATCACTACTACCGTATCCGCCGCTGCCATCGCTGCAGCTTCCGCTATCATCACTCCGAGCCTGGCCATTGCCGGTGATGTCGTCCTGGAGCCGAAGACGCAGGCATTCATCAATTCGCTCGCCGGCGCACCGCCGATCTACACGCTGTCGCCGGCAGATGCCCGCAATGTTCTGGCCGGCGCCCAGAAGGGCGACGTAAAGAAGCTGGCCGCCGACGAAGAGAACAAGGTTCTCGCTATCGGTCCGACCGGCAAGACCAAGATCCGCATCGTCAAGCCTGCCGGCGCCAAGGGCACGCTGCCGGTCATCATCTATGTTCATGGTGGTGGCTGGGTCCTGGGTGATGCCGATACCCATGACCGTCTAGTCCGCGAAATCGCCAATGGCGCCCATGCCGCGGTCGTCTTCGTCGATTACGAACGGTCGCCGGAAGCCCGTTATCCCGTTGCCATCGAGCAGGTCTACGCGACCGCCAAATACGTGACCGAGCATCCGAAGGAATTCGGCGTCGATCCGAGCCGGCTTGCCGTGGTCGGCGACAGTGTCGGGGGCAATATGGCGGCAGCCTTCACGCTCCTCGCCAAACAGCGCGGCGGCCCGAAGATCGACCAGCAGGTTCTGTTCTACCCTGTCACGGATGCCAGCTTCGACACCGGTTCCTACAATCATTTCGCCAATGGCCCGTGGCTGACCAAAGAAGCGATGAAATGGTTCTGGAACGCCTATCTGCCGGACGAAGCCAAGCGCAAGGAACCGACGGCTTCGCCGCTTCAGGCCTCGATCGAACAGCTGAACGGCCTGCCGCCGGCACTGATCATCGTCGATGAAAACGACGTGCTGCGCGACGAGGGCGAAGCCTATGGCCGCAAGCTTTCCCAGGCAGGCGTCCGCGTAACCTCGCTTCGTTACAATGGTACGATCCATGACTTCGTGCTGCTGAACGCGATCTCCGAGACGCCTGCCGTACGCAGCGCCATCTCGGTCGCCAATGCCACGCTGCGTGATGCGCTGAAGAAGTAGCATTTTTCAAATGCAGGTCATTTGGCCGTCGAAGAGCGAAAGGGCTTTTCGACGGCCTTTCTGTTTTTACGGCTGCCAGACTTTCTATCGGGAGCTGAACGCTTCCTGCCGCATTTATAAGCTCGGCTTATGGCCGCATCCCGACTTTGCCATCTAATGATGATGAAACAGCAGGTTTATATCTCGCACCAGAACGCGGACTGAGCCGGTTTGCTCTTTACGGGTCGTCTCGGCCAGCGGGCTGGCAATCCTCGCCGTGTGGTTCATCAATCAGCGAAAATGCAAATTGGAAGGCGTGTATTATGGAAAAGCGTATACTCGGCAGGAATGGACTTGAGGTTTCGGCACTCGGGCTTGGCTGCATGGGCATGACCGGGGTTTATGGCAAGCCGGTCGACAAGTCCGAGATGATCAAGCTCATTCGCGACGCCTATGAGCTGGGCATTACCCATTTCGATACGGCCGAAGCCTATGGGCCGTTTGCCAACGAATTGCTGGTTGGCGAAGCGCTTCAGCCGATCCGCGACAAGGTGACGATCGCAACGAAATTCGGTTTCGACATCGATCAGGACACCGGCGAGCGGCGTGGCGGCACGAACAGCCGTCCCGACCATATCAAGGCCGTTGCCGATGCCGCGTTGAAGCGTCTTGGGACGGACCACATCGATCTCTTCTACCAGCATCGTGTCGATCGCAATGTGCCGATCGAGGATGTTGCCGGAGTCGTAAAGGACCTTATCGCAGCCGGCAAGGTGAAGCATTTCGGCATGTCCGAGGCCGGCATCGAGACAATTCGGCGTGCCCATGCAGTTCAGCCGGTTGCGGCCGTGCAGAGCGAATATTCGCTGTTCTGGCGTGAACCCGAGATGGAACTGCTGCCGTTGCTGGAAGAGCTGGGCATCGGTTTCGTGCCCTTCAGCCCGCTCGGCGCCGGCTTCCTGACCGGCCAGATCACCGCAGACACAACATTCGAGGCGGGCGACTTCCGCAATGTGGTGCCGCGCTTCTCGCCGGCGGCGCGCAAGGCCAATCTGGCTTTGGTCGATGTCGTCAAGGCCATTGCGGATCGCAAGGCCGCAACACCCGCAAAGGTCGCTCTGGCCTGGCTTCTGGCCCAAAAGCCATGGATCGTTCCGATTCCGGGAACGACGAAGCTGCATCGCCTCGAAGAGAATGCCGGCAGCACAAGCCTCGTTCTCACAGCCGAGGATCTCGCAGAGATCGATACGAAACTGTCGACGATCGAGGTTCAGGGCGAGCGGCTTCCCGAAGCCGTACTGAAAATGACGGGTCATTGATTGAAAGGGGAGCTGTCCGCTCGCTTATGCGGGCAGCTCCCTTTTGTCACTCTGTTTCCGATTGCCCTCAGTGCGTCGGGTAAAGCAGAATTGTCTGCTGACCATCGTTTAAGTCTTGCGGTGTCTGGCCTTGTCCAGCCAGTTTCGCGCGTTGGTGCTGATCCGGAGAGCGAGTGAATGCCGCAGGAGAATTTCAACGACTTGGTGGCGTTCATCACGGTCGCCAATGAAGGCAGTTTCACGAAGGCGGCGGCAAAGCTCGGAGTGTCGCAATCCGCGTTGAGCCAGACCGTGCGCAGCCTTGAGGAGCGCATCGGCATAAGGTTGCTGACCCGGACGACGCGAAGCGTTTCGCCGACGGTCGCCGGGGAACGGTTGTTGCAGACGGCGGGTCCCCGGTTTGAGGAGATCCAGAGCGAGCTTTCGGCGCTCAAGGAAATGCGCGATACGCCGGCCGGCAAAATCCGGATCACCGCCGGAGAGCATCCGGCCATTTCGGTCCTGGCGCCGGCCCTCGAAAAACTGCTTCCGACCTATCCCGATGTCGAGGTCGAGATCATCATCGACTATGGCCTGACGGATATTGTTGCCGAGCGTTATGATGCCGGCGTCCGGCTTGGCGAACAGGTGGCCGCCGACATGATCGCGGTGCGCATCAGCCCGGACATGCGTATGGCGGTGGTCGGTTCGCAATCCTATTTTCATCAGCATCCATGGCCCGAGACGCCGCAGGATCTGACCTCCCACAATTGCATCAACATCCGCTTCCCGACGCATGGCAATCTTTTCGCCTGGGAATTCGAGAAGGATGGCCGGGAGCTGCGTGTCCGTGTCGGCGGGCAGCTGACCTTCAACAATATCTCGATGCGGCTGGATGCCGCCCTGCGCGGGCTTGGCCTTGCCTATCTGCCGGAAGATCAGGTGAGCGATCTGATTGCTGCCGGCAAACTTATTCGGGTTCTGGAAGACTGGTGTCCCTATTTCCCGGGTTACCATCTCTATTATCCCAACCGGCGCCACGCCTCTCCGGCCTTCTCCCTGCTGGTCGACGCCCTGCGTCACCGCCAGTGAATTTCTAATCAACGAAATGTGATTAATAAGTCCAGCTAATCTCCCCTAGCGTAATTCGCCATCTAATTGCAGATCGGCATTTCCCTTAGATTTTCCATCGAGAGATCTACTCCAGATAGAAAACGGACATGCTGTTGCGACGATTTGCGATCCCACTTCTGCTGACCGCGCAGCTGCTGCCCGGCCTTGCCCTCGCTCAATCGGCGCCAAAATTCGATCCGATCACCATCCAGGCGCAGGGCAGTTTTGCCGTCGGCGGCACCGTGGCGCAGACACCGGGGCCTTATAATAACAACGCGCCGAGCGCCGAAGGGCAGAGCCTTCACGGTGATCATCTCTACGCTTTCTACCAGATCCCGCAGAACCCGAAGCTGCTGCCGATCGTCATGCTGCATGGCGCGTTCCAGTCGGCGCGAAGCTGGGAGACGACACCCGATGGCCGCGAGGGGTTCCAGACGATTTTCCTGCGCCGATCCTATCCGGTCTATCTCGTCGACCAGCCGCGCCGCGGTCGCGCCGGCAACAGCACGGTCGCAACGACGATCGAGCCGACGCCTTACGACCAGCTTTTCTTCGACCAGTTCCGCCTTGGCAAATGGCCGAATTATTTCCAGAACGTGCAATTCAATCGCGATCCGGCCGTGCTGGATCAGTTCCTTCGATCCGTGACGCCGAATACTGGTCCTTATGATGCCAATGTCATTTCGGATGCGATGTCGGCGCTCTTTGACAGGATCGGCTCAGGCATCCTCTTCACCCATTCGCAGGCCGGTGGCCCGGGTTGGTTGACCGCCATCAAGAACCCGAATGTGAAGGCTATCGTCGCGTTCGAACCCGGGAGCGGTTTCATCTTCCCCGAAGGCGAAGTACCGCCGCCGATGCCGAGCGCAGCCGGCACGCTGACCGCCGAACCGATCGCCGTCGCCGATTTCGAGAAGCTCGCAGGCATCCCCATCGTGCTTTATTACGGCGACAATTTTTCGACCGAGCCGACGAAGGAACGCGGCGAGGACAATTGGCGCGTTCGGCTGGCCATGGCCAGGCTCTGGGTGGATGCGGTCAACAGGCACGGCGGTGATGCCAGGCTCGTGCACCTGCCTGATATCGGCATAAGGGGCAACACCCATTTCCTGATGTCCGATCTCAACAACGTCCAGATCGCCGATGAGGTGTCGAAGTTTCTCGCCGAGAAGAAGCTCGATTGACCGGCCATCCGCAAAGGCCGCCAAGGGCCAGAGATCCTCATCTTTCCAGCAGAACAGAAGTGGAGTCCGGAATGAGCAGCGGGACTGTCAGAACGAAAAAGCGCAACAGGTTTGCCGCAGCAATCGGCGGAGCATTTGTTGCAGGCGCAGCGGTCATGCTCGCCGGATGGCAGGTGCAGGCCGAACCGAACCGGACGACATTCCCCAATCTCGACGAGCTGGTTCACTACACGACGGTCACCCGCGGCGAAGTGACGGAACACCTGCTGACCTCGCGGGCGGCTATCGAGGCGGTGAAGCGTGGGGAACCGGTGCCGCTCGACACCCATGTCGTGCTCGTCGACTACCGGGATGGCAAGGTTTTCCGCTATTTCGTGATGGAGAAGGGCGCCGGCTTCGGCCAGGATTATGACGAGGGCCGCAGAACCGGCGACTGGCAATTCCAGTGGTTCCAGCCGGACAAGACGTCGATCAACATGGCCGAAAACACGGCTCGCTGTCAGTCCTGCCATACGTCGCGGTCGGATCGCGACTTTCTCTATTCGTTCAACGAGATGCGAAGGTTCGAATTCGAATGAGCCGCATATGGTATTGTCGTGGGCTGCGTCGCGTGCCGGGGCTGGCAGCGTGAGCAATATCCTTCGCTTTCGCCTCCTGCTCGATTTCGCGGCGGTCGGGCTGTTCATTGCCTGCCTTGCCTATTGGTGGCTGGACAATCTCTCGCATGAGCTTTTCGGCACGTTTCTCTTTGCGCTGATCATCGTCCACAATGTCTTCAACAGGCGCTGGTATGGCAAGATCGTAAAGTCCGCTTTCGATCTGCCGCGCGTGATCAATGCGGTGATGATCATCTCGCTTGCGATCGGCATGATCATCATGCTGGCAACAAGCCTGATGATCTCGCGCGATCTGTTCAGGTTCACGGCCGTGGGCGGCGCCTTCGCCGTGCGGGAAATTCACATGTTCGCCGCCTATTGGGTCCTGGTGATCATGGCAGTGCATCTTGGCACGCGCTGGCAGGTGGTGATGAATGTCGCGCGCGGTTTTATCAGGATGAAACAGCCCAGTCGGCTGCGTTCGGTTTTCCTGCGGCTGATCGCGGTGGCAATCGCGGCCTGGGGCATCAAGAGTTCGTCGGACATGGCATTCGGCTCGAAGCTGATGCTGACCTATTCCCTCGACATGTGGGATTTCAACGAGTCGACGATCGGTTTCTTTCTGAACTACGGCTCGATCGTGGGGCTCTATGCGGTTCTGGCGCATTACGCCCTGATCGCACTTCGACGGATGCGCCGGAACACGCCGGTAGGGCGCTGAGCCTCGCGGGTCATAAAAGCACGTTTTCTGGAAAGTGCTGTCAGAAACGAAAAAGCCTGCCGCGGGAGGAGGTGCGGCAGGCTTTTCGAAATCCGAACAGCGACTGGGAGGAGGAGTGCCGCTGTTCCATCAGGCGACCCTTGGGAGGAGGAGTAGGGCGCCCGAACCACGAAGCTCTGTGGGAGGAGGTACATCGCTTCGTTGGATCCACTTATACAGAATTATCCGGCCCGAGTTAGCCGTCACTGCGCAGCTCAGCTATGCGCCTGGCGCATTGCGCATATTGTCGCAGGTCTAAAATGGGACCATTTGGCTCCGATTTGCCTATTCCTTGTTCAAATTCTGTCCAGCCTTGGACGTCGCTCATGGTCAGCAAGTCAGCTGAATACGCCTTTTTGCGACGGAGTAGCCTTTCGCGGCTGTCACAAACTGTCGGAAAACGGTCATTCAAAGTTCATTCCGGAGTTACCCAACTGTTATAATCGCCGCCTAAGACGAGCCTCCACCGGGCCTACCGGTACCTGTTTCCCGATAAATGGAGCTCCTCCAATGTTCACCATCTCGCGCCGTCATCTGTTGGGGGGAGCGGCTCTTGCACCGTTCGTCCTCAATACTCCGTTCGCCTTCGCAGCCGGTGAAAACCGCCCGGACTTCACGGTTGCTGTTGCGGCGCTTCCGGCGACGCTTGAGCCGGCACGCGAGCTTTCCAATGTCGGCACCCGCGTCACCTATTCGATCTTCGACACGCTGATCCGTCGCGACTTTCTCGGCACGCCGGATGGCGGTGGTTCGGAGCTGAAGCCGCATCTGGCGACGTCCTGGGAGCGCAAGAGCCCCAGTGAACTCATCGTTACCCTGCGCCAGGGCGTAAAATTCCACAATGGTGACGAGCTGACTTCGGAAGACGTCGCGTACACGTTCCGCGATGGCCGTCTGCGCGGCGACAAGGCCCAGATCCCCGGCGGCAAGCCCTATTTCAGCATTCTCGACAAGGTCGAGGCCGTCGACAAGTATACGGTCCGCTTCACCACCCGCGTTCCGGACGTCTTGCTCGAGCAGCGCCTGGCTTCCTGGTGCGCCTGGATCGTCAACAAGCGCGCCTATGAAGAAATGGGCTTTGAAGCCTATTCGCGCAAGCCGGTCGCAACCGGTCCCTACAAGGTCGTTTCGCATAACCAGAGCGATGCCACAGTTCTGGAAGCCTTCGACGACTATTTCATGGCCAAGCCGACCGCCAAGCGCGTCACCTTCCGCGCCGTTCCGGAACTTGCGGCCCGGGTTGCCGGTCTCGTCTCGGGCGAATTCGATCTGATCACCAACGTCCCGCCGGACCAGGAACAGGTTGTTGGTGGTTACCAGGATATCGAAGTTCGCTCGGTCGTTCTCGCCAACGCCCATGTTCTGGTTTTCGACAACCGCGATCCGGTTCTCGCCGACAAGCGTATCCGTCAGGCACTGTCCGCCGCGATCGACCGCCAGAAGCTCGTTGATGCGCTGTGGCTCGGTGAAGCCAAGGTTCCGGCCGATCACAACTATCCGGAATACGGCAAGATGTTCGTCGAAGGCCGCAAGCTGCCTTACGATCCGGAAAAGTCCAAGGCGCTTCTGAAAGAGGCCGGTTATAACGGCCAGAAGATCACCTATCGCACCCAGGCAGGTTATTACACCAATGCCGTCGAAGCCGCCCAGATCATGATCGAGATGTGGAAGGCCGTCGGCATCAATGCCGAGCTGCAGGTCGTCGAGACCTCGGCGCAGATGCGTGCTGCCGGTGCGCAGATTTCCAACTGGTCGAACTCGACCCGTCTTCCCGATCCGCTCGGCGGCATCTGGGTTGCCTGGGGTCCGGCCGGCGAAATGCAGACGACCGGCATCTGGAGTGCCGATTCCGCCAAGGGCTTCAACGAAGCCGGCCGCGCGCTCGAAGCCGAGACGGATCCTGCCAAGCGCAAGGACCTGTTCGTCAAGATGCTCGACCAGTGGGATGATGAAGTTCCCGGCACCATCCTCTACCAGCCGTCCGAAGCCTACGCGATCAAGCGCTCGATTGCATGGCGGCCGACCACTTTCTATTTCATGGACCTGCGCCCGGACAACCTGCGCTTCCCGCAGTCCTGAGATCGAACGAACCGCGATCCCTGTGATCGCTGAAAGATTTGCCGCCGGGATGCCTTGTGTTTTCCGGCGGTCTTTTCACATGTTTTGACCGAATGCTCATGGAGTGCCCGATGCGCCACAAGATGGTTGTCACCGTTATCTGCGACGGAAACCGCCCGGATTTCGTTTCCGACGCAACGACGCCGGAAATGGCATCCCTGAAGCGCGCCGGAACCTGGTTCGACAGCCATCGCGGCATCTTTCCTTCCGCAACCCGCGCTTCGTCCGCATCGATCGCAACCGGCAGCACGCCGCTCTCACACGGTCTTCGCGGCAATTCCGTCGCGCTGCCGATCCCCGGCGGCCACGAGTTTCATGACGCGGGCAAGCCGGAATTCTTCGACACGTATCGCCGGCATTTCGGCCGCATGCTGATGCGGCCGGCACTTGCGGAACGCGTGGCGAGCCTGAACGGCGCCGTCATCTGCTCCAACGTGTCGCCGGGTGCTGCCTATTTCCATGACAGCTATGGTCATGCGCACATGTTTCATCGCGAGCTTTGCTACGGTCCGGGCCGCGTTCCCACAGGCGAAACGATCGTCGCGCCGCCCGGTGCCGAAGGCGATGCCGTCATGACCGAGCGTTTTCTCGTCGCACTCGACGAGATCCGGCCGTCCGCGGCCACGCTCTGGCTTTCCGACCCCGATAAGTCCATGCATGCGGCGCCGCTCGGCAGCGATGTGCATCTGGAAGCCCTGGCGGGCGCCGACAGGATGGTTGGCCGCGTCGCCCGTATGGTCGATCGCCTGCGTGACGAGGGGCATGACGTTCTTTTCCTGATCGGTTCCGACCACGGGCATGAGGCGGTGACCGAGGTCATCCCGGTCGAGCGGCGGCTGTTCCAGGCAGGTTTCAAGAAGGAGCTCGACAGCCCGGATGTCATCGTCGCGCCGCAGGGTGGCTCGGCCTTCATTCATTTCGGCGGAGACGCGCTTTCGCGTCGCGCCGAGGCTGCGAGCTGGCTCGGCGAACAGTCCTGGGTCGGACAGGTCTTCATGGGCGAGGATCTCGCAAGGCTTGGTCAGATCCCGGCGGACGATGTCATCGCCATCGATATGGCGAAGACAGAGGGCACCAATATCAACGGCGTTCCGGGCCTCTCGGCCATGGCCGTGCGTTTTTCCGAGACGGAGGACGACATTCGCCAGCATTGCGGCGTGCATGGTGGATGCGGGGCGTTCGAAACGCGGCCGACGCTGATGGCGGTCGGATCCGGCTTCGCTGCGGGCCATGTGGTGACCGGGCTTTCCTCGATCACCGATATCGCACCGACCGCCTTGCGCCATCTCGACCTTCCGGTCGAAAATGTCGACGGGCGTCCGCTGCAAGAACGCTGACCGGGAGCCGAAACACCGGCTTCCTGCCTCTTATTGCACCTCGTTGACGTAGCGGTGGTTGGCCGTCGTCGCGCGATGCGAGGCGATGAGAACCGGTACGGCCAGCTGGTCATAGGCCACTTCGTCGATCGTCAGCACCGCGGCCGGCAAGGCGAGTTCGAGCCAGCGGTTGTCGAGATCGTTGGCGAGGTCGGCACCGATCTGCTCGCGGATCGCGGAAATGCGGATGCCGTAATTGTCGAGCAGATGGAGATAGAAAAGGGCGGGAATATCCTCCGCCTTTTCCGGAAAGTTCGGCACGCGCTCGGCCGAAATCGCCAAAGTCTCGTGCATGATCGGGCGATCATCGACGGTTCTGACGCGGTGGAAGCTGATGATCGGCGCGCCGGCCTCGATCTGCAGTTTTGCCGCATCTGCTTCAGAGGCCGGACCGCGGATGAGGGACGTCACTGTCGTCACCGACTTGCTGAGCGAGCCATCCAGCCCGTGCAGACGAAAATATTGGAAGAAGAGCCGGAGGCTGTGCTGCGGCTTGCGGCCGGTGACGACCGTCCCGGTTTTGCGGCGCCTCGCCAGCAGGCCTTCGTTGGTCAGATCCATCAGCGCCCGCCGGATAGTGCCGACTGCGACGCCATAAGTCTGCGACAATGCCACCTCACTGGGCAGGACCGCACCTGGCTCCAGCTTGCCAAGCATGATCGCCTCAGTGATCTGCCGTTTGACCACTTCGTAAAGAGGCAAAGAAAGCTCGTTCAACTTGATGGCAGATGATGAATTATTGGGCAATTCGGGCAAAGATTTGCCTCTTCTTTGGAGTTGACTCACGATGTCGATCTACGCAGTATTACTATATAGTTTATATTAAACCTCAAGTACGGCACCCCGGCAATGAGTATCGAGGACACTGCAATGTCTGAGCAGCGGCCTGCACGCCAGCAGGAAACTCTGTCATCTGCCATGACAGCGATTGAACGCGATGTCGAGGTCGCTGTCGATGATCTTGCGAGGATGATTGCGGTCGATACCTCCTTCCCGCCGGGAGAGGGGTATGACGCCTTTGCCGACCTGATGCAGGATCTGCTTGATCCGATGGGTTTTGATTGCGCCCGCGTCACCGTGCCGGAAGAACTCTGGAAGGTCGAAGGTGGCCCGGCTTCCGGCGCCCGCACCAATCTCGTCGCCTCCCGCGAAACCGGCAAGCCGGTTCTCGGCCTCTATTATCATGTCGATACAGTCCCAGTCGCGCCCGGCTGGCAGCGCGATCCGCTGAAACTCACCGTCGAGGGCGACGAACTCTACGGTCTCGGCGCTGCCGACATGAAGGGCACGATCGCCGCGACCCTTCTGGCGCTGCGGGCCGCGAAAGAGGCGGGTGTCGAGCTTGCCTATGATCCGATGCTGCTTCTGTGCACGGACGAAGAGGGTGGCCTTTATCCCGGCATTCGTTATCTCGCCGAACAGGGCATGCTGAAGGGCCATATTCTCAATTTCAACGGCTCGGCGGCACCGCGTGTTTGGGCCGGCTGTTTCGGCATTTTCAACCTGCAACTGACGATCCGCGGCCATGCCGTGCATGCCGGCGAGGGCAACCGCACCGGCGCCGGCATCAACGCGATCGAAGGCGCGCTGCCGGTCATGAACGCGCTGATGGGCCTGAAGCCGGTCGTTGCCGCCCGCGCCTCAGCGCTTGCCCCGCCGCCGCATGCGACCGGCCCGCTACGCCCGCAACTGACGATCGCCGCAGTCGAGGGCGGCACGGCAGGCGGTCAGGTTCCGGCCGAAGTAAAAATCCTTGTCAGTCGCCGTTATGCGCCGGAAGAAAGCTACGATGAGGCCCGCGCCGAGATCGAGGCCGTTATCGAGAAGGCCGTTGCCGAAACGCCGGGCCTCGGGCTTGGCATCGATCTTGTCGGCCATCTGATCCCGACCGCGGATCCGGACGGCCCGCATTGGCCGCGCTGGCAGAAGGCACTGTCGGTCGGCTTTGGCTACAAGCCGGAAGACTTTCACAAATGGGGCGCGGCGAGCTGTTCGGATTTCGGTTACGTCCAGAAGGCCGGCTTTACCCAGGAAGTCCTGCTGAGCGGCCTCGGCCGGCCGGAAAGCTGCATCCACAGCCCGGAAGAACACACTACGAAGAAAGACATCGTCGCGCTCGCCAAGAGCATCCTTTCCTATCTGGCGGCTGATTTCGCCGCCGACCTCATTCCAGAAACGCGTCCATAACCTGAAGGGGACCACGCATGCTTGAAATGAAACGACGCTTTTTCCTGGCCGGCACTGCTGCGATCCTCGCCGCTCCGGCCATGACGCCCGCCTTCGCTGCTGCTCCGACCAAGGGCGGCACGCTGCGCGTCTCGATCGACCAGGCCGTCAGCGTCATCCATCCGCTGCTCACCCGCGTCAACCCGGAATACCTGGTCAGCGAACTGCTCTACAGTAACCTGACCCGCCTCAAGGTCGACATGTCGGTCGAGGCCGATCTGGCTGAAAGCTGGACTGCCAATGCCGAGCTGACCGAATGGACCTTCAAGCTCCGTTCGGGCGTGAAATTTCATGACGGTTCCGCCTTCTCGGCCGATGATGTCGTCGCCACGATCAAGGCGATCCTCGATCCGGCAAACGCTTCGCCGGGCCGCAACAATATCGGCCCGATCGCGTCGGTTTCAGCCGTCGATCCGCAGACTGTCAGCTTCAAGCTGTCCGGCCCCTATGCCGACCTTCCGGTCGCACTCGCTTACACCAATGCCCGCATCATCCCGGCCGCAATCGCCACCGGCGATTTCAAGAGCCTGGCCACCAAGGCTGTCGGCACCGGTCCGTTCATGCTGAAATCCTACGAGCCGGATCGTCTGATCGTCGTCGAGCGCAACCCGGCCTATTACGATCCGGCGCGCCCCTATCTCGATCGTATCGAAATCCGCGTCTTCCCGGATCTGTCGGCCGAAGGGTCTTCGCTGATCTCCGGCGATACCGACATCATGTCGACCGTCCAGCCGACCGAATTCCTGCGTCTGAAGGATTCGGATGGCGTCGACACGCTGCGCGTTGCCTCCGGCCAGTTCTGCAACATCAACTTCGGCTGCGACACGGCACCCTTCAACGATGCCCGCGTCCGTCGCGCTCTTGCCCTGACGGTCGATCGTCAGGCCATGGTCGATTTTGTGACCGAAGGTTTCGGCACGCCGGGCAATGACACACCGCTCAACCCGTCCTACCAGTTCTTCAAGCCGGTCGCGACGCGTGAGCAGAACATTGCCGAAGCCAAGAAGCTCTTGGCAGAAGCTGGTCATCCGAATGGTTTTGAAGCAACCCTGATCGCTTCCGACCGTCCGTCGGTGCGCGGCCAGCTGGCCATCGCCATCCGCGAAATGGCCAAGGAAGCCGGCATCACCATCAACGTGCAGACGATGCCGCATGCGACCTATCTCGATCAGGTCTGGAAGAAAGGCTCGTTCTACGTCGGCTTCTACAACATGCAGCCGACCCCGGACGGCATCTTCAAGCTGCTCTACACGTCCGACGCCTCGTGGAACGAAACCCGTTGGAACAACAAGGCTTTCGACGCCCTCGTCGCCGAAGCCCGCGGCACGACCGACAAGGACAAGCGTACCGACCTCTACACCAAGGCGCAGGCCCTGATGAACGAGGAAGTGCCGTCGATCATCCCGGCCTTCTTCGACGTGCTTGCCGCCAAGCGCAGCTGGGTTCAGGGCTTTGAAGCCCATCCGCGTGCCTCCGTCTTCCGCCTCGACTACGTCTCGCTGACCGACAAGGCGCCGAAGCGCGGCTGATCATGATCCTCCGGACGCGGTATCCGCCGCGTCCGGCTCTCTCTTGACCAAGGAACACTCGTGTCCCCGAATTACCTGCTCAAACGATTGCTGATGATCTTCTACACGCTGTTCGTCGTGTCGCTGATCGTCTTTGCGATCACGCAAGTCCTGCCGGCCGATGCCGCCGTGATGATGCTTGGCGAACATGCCACGCCCGAAGCGCTCGATGCGCTGCGCCAGACGATGGGCCTCAATGCGCCTGTCTGGGTGCAATACGGCCACTGGCTCTGGGCTCTCCTGCAGGGTGATTTCGGCACCTCGCTGCGCACCGGCCAGCCGATCGGCCCTGCCATGTTCAGCGCGCTCGGGCGTTCCCTGTTGCTCGCCTTCCTGTCGATCGGTCTGATGCTGATCCTGGCGATCCCGCTCGGCATTATCGCCGCCATCCGCCGCGGCAAGGTCGCGGATATCGTTGTCAGCCTCATCTCCTATCTCGGCGTCGCCCTGCCGGAATTCGTCACCGCCACGGTCGCCGTCCTTCTTCTGGCCGACTGGCTGAAATGGCTGCCGCCGACCGGTTACGTCTCGCCCACCGAGGACTTTTTCGGCGCGATCGCCCATCTCATCCTGCCGGTCTGCGTCATCTCCGTCATTCTCATTGCCCACGTCTCGCGCATGGTGCGCTCCGAACTGGTGGACGTGCTGCATACCGATTACATCCGCGCCGCCCGGCTGAAGGGCATGTCGCGCGGCACGGTGCTGCGCCGGCACGCACTGCGCAATGCGCTCCTGCCAACGATCACCATCGTCGCGCTCGATGTCGGTTATCTGCTCGGTGGCGTCATCGTCGTTGAAGAAATCTTTGCCATTCCGGGAATCGGCCGCGAGCTGATCGTCGCCATTCAGGCCCGTGACCTGCCGGTCATCCAGGCCGGCGTGCTGATCATGGCCGCCACCTATTCCATCGTCAATTTCATCGCCGACATGCTCTACGCGGTGCTCGACAAGAGAATCCAGTATGATTGAGTTCTTGAAACGTCTCCTGCGCACGCCGCAGGGCGCCATCGGCCTCTTCGTGGTCGTGCTGGTTTTGCTGATCGTCATCTTCGGACCGATGCTCGCCCCCAACGATCCGGAAAAGATGGCGCCGCTCGCACGCTACAAGGCACCGAGCCTCACCTATCTGCTCGGTACCGATCAATATGGCCGCGACATTTTCAGCCGCCTGCTGATTGGCGCCCGCGCCACCGTCGTCATGGCGGTGCTGGCGACCATTATCGGAACGCTGGTCGGCGCGCTGATCGGCACGACCTCTGCCTTCTTGGGTGGCCGCGCCGACGAGTTCATCATGCGCACCGTCGATGCCGTGATGTCGATCCCGAGCCTTCTTTTCGCGCTTCTCGTCGTCAACCTGCTCGGTTCCAGCACGGTCAACGCGCTGGTGGCAGTCGCGATCGCCTTTGCGCCCGGCATGGCCCGCATCACACGAAGCGTGGCGCTTTCCGTGCGCAAGCAGGATTATGTTAACGCGGCCATGGCCCGTGGTGAAAGCTCGGCGTTCATCATCCGCCGCGAAATGCTGCCGAATGTCGTGGCGCCTATTATCGTCGAGATGACCATCCGCATCTCCTTCGCGATCATGCTATTCGCGACGCTCTCCTTCCTTGGTCTCGGCGCCCAGCCGCCAGCCGCCGAATGGGGCCTGATGGTTTCGGAAGCGCGCCGCTACATGCACCTTTCCGCCGGCATCCTGATCTGGCCGAGCGTTGCGATCGCCATTGCCTCGATCGGCTTCAATCTGCTCGGCGACGGGCTGCGCGATGCGCTCAACCCACGCACATGAGGCAGGCACGATGACCAGTACTCCAGAAATGCCCGTCCTCGACATCAAGAACTACAGCCTCGATTACGAGACGGCGAATGGCACATTCCATGCGCTGAAAGGGATCAATCTGTCGATCTCGCGCGGCGAGATCCTCGGCCTTGTGGGCGAATCCGGCTCGGGCAAGACCTCGCTTGCCTGGTCGATCATGCGGTATCTGTCGAAGAACGCCCGTGAGACGAGTGGTGAGATCCTGCTCGGCGCTAAAAACCTGCTGACCATGTCGGATGCCGAAGTCGAGGCGATGCGCGGCCAGCGGATCAGTATGGTGTTCCAGGATCCGAGCACTTCGCTCAACCCGACGCTGTCGCTCGGCACCCAGCTTTCCGAAGTTCTGGTGCGCCATCGCGGCTTGACCCGTAAGCAGGCCTGGGCCGAAGGCGAGGCGATGCTTGCCCATGTTGGGCTGAAAACGCCGGCGGACATGATGCGGCGTATGCCGCATGAGGCTTCGGGCGGCGAAAAGCAGCGCGTCGTCATCGCATCCGCCTTCGCCTGCAATCCCGAATGTATCATCTTCGATGAGCCGACCACCGCGCTCGACGTCATCACCTCGCGCCAGATTCTTGACCTTTTCGTCGAGCTGCAGGCCGAGACGGGCGTTGCCTCGCTCTATATCTCGCATGACCTGGCGCTGGTTTCGCGCACCGCAAGCCGGGTGGCCGTCATCCGCCGCGGCGAGATTGTCGAACAGGGTCCAGTCCAGGACATCTTCGCCAATCCGCGTGAAGCTTACACGCGGGAACTTTGTGCCGCAGTTCCCAATCCCTCGCGCCGACTGGTCGCCGACGGCGTCACCAAGACCGAAGGCGAGCCGCTGGTGCGGGTCGAGAACGTCAGCGTCCATTACGGTCGCAAGCCGCTTCTCGCCTCGCTGACCGGCAAGGCGTTTACGCGGGTGAAGGGTAACAATGCCGTGACGCTCAGCGTCAACGAAGGCGAGATCCTCGGTATTGTCGGCGAATCCGGCTCGGGAAAATCGACGCTCGCCAAGGCGATGACCGGTCTCAACCCGTTCGAGGGCAAGATCTGGTTCGACGGCCGCCCGATCACTGGGCTCTCGGACATGGACACGGCCTATCGCAAGGATGTGCAGATCATCTTCCAGCATCCGGACGCCTCGCTCAACCCGCGTCACAAGATCGGCGAAATCCTGTCGCGGCCGCTGAAACTCTATGGCGATGGCAGCAATATCGCCCAGCAGGTCGGCGACATGCTGGAAAAAGTGCGTCTGCCGCGCACCCATGCGGACCGTTATCCGCATCAGCTTTCCGGTGGTGAGAAGCAGCGCGTGGCGATCGCCCGTGCCTTTGCCTCCAAGCCGCGGCTGGTCATCTGCGACGAGATCACTTCGGCGCTCGACGTGTCCGTGCAGGCCTCGATCGTCGAATTGCTGCTCGATCTGCAGAAGGCCGGCAACACGGCCTATCTGTTCATCACCCATGATCTCAACCTGATCCGTCAAATCGCCCATCGGATCGCCGTCATGTATCGCGGCGACCTGATCGAGATCGCCCCGGCCACCGAGATCGATAGCCCGGAACGCGCCGACTATACCCGCCGCCTTATCGCAGCCGTGCCTCTTCCGGCCGGTTCGCAAGTTTGATTTTGAGCATAGGAGCATGACAATGGACCCGAAGTCCCTGGTGGATCGGATCGACGAAAAGGCCTGCCTCGATTTCCTGTCGAAAATGGTGCAGCACAAGAGCCATTCGGAAACCGAAGGCGAGAAGGATCTCGCCCGCTGGATGGCCAAGGAGCTGGAAAAGATCGGCGTCGAAGCTGAGCTTCAGGCTTTTGACGAAGGCCGTCGCTTCAACACGATCGGTCGCCTCAAGGGGCAGGGCGGCGGAAAAAGTCTGCTGTTCAACGGCCATCTCGACACCAACCCGGTCACTGAAGGCTGGACGGTCGATCCTTATGCCGGTCTGGTCGATGACAAGTTCATCTACGGTATCGGCGTTTCCAACATGAAGGCGGGCGACGCGGCCTATTTCTGCGCCGTCAAGACGCTGCTCGATGCCGGTGTCAAGCTGAAGGGCGATGTCGTGCTGACCTTCGTCGTCGGCGAGCTTCAGGGCGGCGTCGGTACGCTGGCGGCCATCCGCAGCGGCGTCAAGGCTGATTATTTCATCAACAGCGAGCCGAGCGATCTCGTTGCAGTCACCATGCATGCCGCAGCTCTCAGCTACGTCATCGAACTGACCGGCGATACCCGCCACCTTTCGAAGCGCGAAGAGTCGGTCGATGCCATCGCAGCCGCCTGCGATATCATCCCGCGCATCAACGCGATGACGTTCAGCGGCGCCCGGAGCGATGTTCATCGCTCGATCAACCGCGGCCATGTTGGCGTCGTGCATGGTGCACTTGGCCGTGACCTTGCCGAATGGCGTCCGCCGCAGGTGGCCGATTTCGTTCGTCTCAAGGGTTCCTGCCGTTATGCGCCGGGCCAGACGCAGGAAGGCGTGCTTGCCGATCTCGACAAGGAACTGCGTGCTCTCGAAGGCCGCTTCCCCGGTCTCAAGGCCAAGCTCGTTCCCGAACAGATCGAGGGCCGTCCGCTGATGCCGCCCTTCGAGGTTTCGCCGGAGAGCCGCATCGTCAAGTCGATCAACGCCGCCTATGAAGCCGTTCGCGGCGAAAAGCAGCCGACCGGCGCGATCACGCCGACCCGTTTCTACGGCACGGATGCCGGCCATCTTTACCATGAGCTTGGCATGGAAGGCATCGTCTGCGGTCCGGGCGGCCGTTACAACACCATGCCGGACGAACGCGTCGACATCGTCGATTTCCTCGACATGATCCGCGTCTACATGCTGACCATTCTCGACATCTGCGAAGTGGCCTGATCATGTTTGCGGAGGCGGAATACCAGCGGCGGACGGCTTTGGCGCGGGCGGCGATGGATGCCGCCTCCGTCGATCTTCTCCTGATCGACAGCGGTGAGCTGCTCGCCTGGGCGACAGGTTACACCGTGTCGGAAACCATGTATCGCGCGGCCTTTTTGCCGCGCGAGGGAGAAGCCTGGTTCACGTTGCGGGCGCTCGACGAAGCCCCTTGCCGCGAAAAGAGCTGGATCTCCGACGTCATCGGTTTCAGGGATACGGAGGATGCCGTGGCGGCTGTCGCCGCGAGCATCACCGCGCATGGTTTCGGCAAGGCGCGTATCGGTCTCGATACGCGTTCCTACAGCATGAATGCCGATACGTTCATGCGCCTGACAGTGCTTTTGCCTGAGGCGCATCTGGTGCCGATGCCCGGTCTTAGCGACAGTCTTCGCTGGGTGAAATCGCAAGCCGAGATCGCTGTGCTGCAGCAGGCAGCTGGGGTCGCCGACAAGGCGATGCTCGCGATTGCGCAGCAGGCCAGGCCGGGTATGACGACGCGTGATGCGGCTGCAATCGCATCCGGTGTCTTCCTGCGGGAAGGGGCCGATACCGGCGAGGTCGGTCCCGTCGTCAAGGCGTCCGGTAGCCATGAATTCCTGCATGGCGTCTTCAAGACCGAGACGATCGGCGAGGGCGATATCCTGCATGTCGAGCTCATCCCGCGCGTCGGCAATTATGGTGCGCGGATGATGCGCCCGGTCATGGTCGGAACGCCGTCGGCAGAGCTTTCCGCAACGGCCGAAGCGCTGGTCGCGCTGCAGGACCGGCAGATCGCCGCTATGAAGCCCGGCGCTATTGCCCGCGATGTCGATGCGATCATGCGGCTGGGCGCACTCGATGCGGGCCTAAGGCCGGATTATGAGAATGTCACCGCCTATACGCTCGGCCTCTATACCCGCACGCCGCGCACCAGCGATTTTTCCGGCGTCTTCCTGCCGACATCGGACTGGCCGCTGGAGGAGGGGATGGTGTTCCATCTCTACACGACGGCTCAGGGGTTGGGTTTCAGCGAAACCGTTGTTGTCGGTGCAGACCGTGGCATTCGCTTGACGCAGAGCCCGCGCAAAATTCTGACCTCGATCGAGGCCTAACGCTTAGGTCTTGATTCTGGAGAAAACATGTGTGGTTTTCTCCAGAATTAAGCAGCACTGGCTTGCGCCGCCCATGGGCCTGCCGATAGCTATCTCCATCCGACCTTGTCGATGAGGATAGCATGAGCGACATCACCCAAGCCTATTTTATGCCGGGCACCTGCTTTTTCGACCTGGCGCCTGCCGGTGGTGGCGAGCCTTACCGCATCTTCCTGCATATCCCGTCTGAAGCGCCGCCCAAGGAAGGCTGGCCGCTTTTGGTCCTGACGGATGGCAATGCGACCTTTCCCTTCGCGTCCGCCTGCCTTGTTACGCAGGCGCCTTATCCAAGGGGGACGAATGTCGGCTGGGGCGTGATTGCGGCGGTCGGTTATCCGACGGATTCGCCTTACGATGCCTTTCGGCGCGCATGGGATCTCGGGCCGCCGCCGATCAAGAGCTATCCGCCCTATTTCGAAGGTGGTCCGCCCGTGAGGATCGGTGGAACCGGCGAGCTGCTCGATTTCATCGAGAAGGAGCTTTTCCCGAAGATCGCTGAAATGGTCGCGATCGATCCGGCGCGGCGAACCCTGTGCGGCCATTCCTTCGGCGGGCTTTTTACCCTCTACGCCTTCTTCGATCGTCCGGATCTCTTCGCCAACTGGGTTGCAGCGAGCCCCTCGATCTTCTGGGAAGGCAGCGAAATCCTCAATAACGAGGCGAACCGGAAGATGGCGGCACCCGGCGCAGCACCCTTCCTGCATCTCTCTGCCGGCGAGCACGAAGGTGATGAGCTGGCACCGTTCCAGCACCAGAATGAGGATGCCGCCAAGCGCCTGGAGAACAACAGGACGGAGCGGACCATATCCCTCGCTCAGGAAATGGTGGAGCGCCTGGACGGGTCCGCTGACGGCATCAGGGCTGAGTTCGAGCTCTTCCCGGGCGAGACTCACATGTCGGTTCTGGCTGCCGTGGTGAACCGTGCGGTTGCGATTGCCTTTGCCGTAAACCGATGAACGCAGACGGAAAATGATCTTTTGTGGATCGCTTCCGCCCGGCCGGTTTTCACTACTACAAATAACTTGACTATTTTACTCATGGTTGACTAACTGCCTTCATGCGGTGGCTGTCTAGGGGAGGCCATCGATCGTTTGATGCAGTCTGGTAGGGGATGAAAATATGACGGTGGATCGACGCAGGGGGATGCGTGTTTCGGCAAGGCATCTTGTCGCAAGCAGCGCCTTGGCAACGGTTTTTATGGCGATGACGGGTATTGGCTGGGCGCAGGATGCGACCAGCGATAATGGCACCCAGCTGGAAACCATCGTCCTGCAGGGCAAATCGGATCGCGCCGTCGGCCCCGATTCGACCATCGTCGCCAAGGACACGACGGTCGGCAGCAAGACGGATACGCCCGTCGTCGATCTTCCGGCTTCCGTTTCTGTCATCACCCAGAAGGAACTCGAGACGCGTCACGTTGACAGCCTGCAACAGGCCGTCGCCTATACGTCGAGCGTTCTGACCGACGAATTCGGCAATGATGACCGTTACGACTATATCCGCATCCGCGGCTTCGACCAGACGACGCTCGGCATCTATCGCGATGGCCTGACTCAGCGTATCCCCGCCTTCTTCACCGCAAGCCGTCTTGAGCCTTATGGCCTGCAGCGAGTCGAAGTGCTGAAGGGGTCGACATCAACCCTGTTCGGCCTGAACGGTCCCGGCGGTCTCGTCAACTCGATCACCAAGCGGCCACAGGACCAGAAGTTCGGCGAGGTCTATACGTCCTATGGTGACGGCACCAAGGAAGTCGGCGTCGATTTCGGCGGCCCGATCGATCCCGACGGCGTCTGGAGCTACCGCTTTACGGCGCTCGGCAAGAATGGCGATCAGGGGTGGGATTATTCCAATGACGACCGTATCTATGTCGCGCCGGCCCTGACGATCAGCCCCGATGACGGCACGTCGCTGACCATTCTTACCGACTACTACAAGCGCGATGGAACGGGTGCCCGCGGTTTCCCGACCGGCGCCAATCTCGATATCGATACCTTCCTCGGCGAGCCGGATTTCAACCGCTTCAACACCAAGCAGGGCGATATCGGCTTTCAGTTCGAGCATGAGTTCAACGAGAACCTGACCTTCCGCTCGAATGCCCGTTATTCGCATGTCAGCCTCGACTATGCGGAAGTTTATGGCGCGTCGCTCGATCCGACCGCGGACCGTACGGCATTTTCCGTCGACGGCAGCTCCAACCGCTACATGATCGACAACCAGCTGCAATATGATGCGAGCTGGGGCGGCGTTGAAAGCAAAACGCTTCTGGGCGTCGATTACGCCAACGACAATACCCGCGAAACCATCCTCTTCGGCACCGCGGGTCCGATCGATATCAACAATCCCACCTATTGCGGTCTCTCCTGCATCACGCTTGGTCCCTATGTGGATTGGCGGGTGCGGCAGCAGGCGCTTGGCATCTATGGCCAGGAACAGCTGACCTTTGACGACCGCTGGATCGTCACGTTCGGCGGACGCTGGGACCATGTCAATACGAAAGCCGATTACCTCGACACCGGAACGCAGGACGACAATACCGAAACGGCATTCACCAAGCGTATCGGCGTAACCTACAAGTTCACGCCCAATTTCGCAGCTTATGCCAACTATTCGGAAAGCTTCCAGCCGCTGGTGACGCCGACCGGTAATGGTTACGCTCTCTCCGACTCACTGAAGCCGCAGAAGGGTGAGCAATACGAAGTCGGCCTGAAGTATCGGCCGGACGGCTTTGACGGCCTGTTCACGCTTGCCTATTTCGACCTGACCCAGACCAATGTTCCGACCTATGTCAGTCCGATCCTGCAGAAGCAGATTGGCAAGGTCGGCGTGCGCGGTATCGAGTTCGAAGGCAAGGCGGCGATTGCCGACAATCTCAACCTGACGCTTGCCTATTCCTACTGGGATGGCGAGATCAAGGAAGACGGAACCGGTGGCAATGTCGGCAACCGGCCGCAGCGCGTTCCCCGCCATCTCGCCTCCGCCTGGCTCGACTACACGATCCCCGGTGGCGACAAGATCGGTGACCTGACGCTTGGCGGTGGTGTCCGTTACATCGGCCAGAGTTTTGGCGATGATGCGAACACCGTTTCGCTCGGCGGTTACGCAACGGTCGATGCGGCGGTGAGCTACAAGGTCACCGAGGACGTGACGCTTGCCGTCAACGCCACGAACCTGTTCGACCGGAAATATGTTGCCACCAACTATTACGGCACGGAATATTACGGCGACCGCCGCAAGGTTGTCGGCACTCTGAAATATTCCTGGTAAGTTTTTGAAAACTCGTGCCAATGGCGCGGAAAAATCCACACGCATGATCCCATGCGGGTGGCATATTGCATGGGAGCCTTGGCCGCCTTTTCGGTAGGCCTTCCGCTCCGACAATAGGGACATGACGTGGCCAAACTTCAGCCGGCGCCGGGGGCGCCAGACATGACGGAAACCTTTCGCGTCGAGAAAATCGGCATGTCGATCGGCGATAGTGAAATTCTCTCCGATGTCAGCCTGGAGTTTCCGGCCGGCGAGGTTGTGGCCCTGGTCGGCCATAATGGTTCCGGCAAGTCCAGCCTGTTGAAACTGCTCGCGCGTCAGGCCACGCCTTCGGCGGGCTCGATCTCCTATGGCGGTCAGGACCTGCGCCATTACGACGACCGGACCTTTGCCCGCTCGGTCGCCTATCTGCCCCAGGACGTCAACAGCGGCTCCGACATGACGATCCGCGAACTTGTCGCCTGTGGCCGTTATCCCTGGCATGGTGCGCTCGGCCGCTTTTCGAAGACGGATCAGGAAAAGGTCGATGAGGCGCTGCGGGCGACCCATATCGAGCGTTTTGCCGACCGGTTCGTCGGTACCCTATCGGGCGGCGAAAGGCAGCGGGCCTGGATTGCCATGCTGGTTGCCCAAGACGCGCGTTGCCTTCTGCTCGACGAGCCGACCGCAGCGCTCGATGTCGCCCATCAGATCGAAGTTCTGTCGCTGGTGCGCCGGCTTGCCCATGAAGGCGGGCGCAGCGTCATCATCGTGCTGCATGACATCAACATGGCGGCGCGGTTCTGCGATCGTATCCACGCCCTCAAAGGTGGCCGGGTCGTTGCCAGCGGTGCCCCGGCGCAAGTCCTTTCGGCAAAGACGCTTCATGACATCTACGGGATCGACATGAACGTCATTTCCGGCCCCGACTTGCCGCATCCAATTGCCTATGTCTGCTGAGCTCGGACAGAGGATGACCTTTTCACGGCGCACTCTGCTGCAATCTTTGGCCGTCGCAGCATGCGTGCCCGGTCAAGCGTTTTCCCAGTCTACCGGGCAAAGAATCGTCAGCCTCGATTACGGATTGAGCTCGACGCTCCTGTCGCTCGGCCTGCCGCCCGTCGGGATTTCGGATCTCGCGGATTGGGGGAGGTGGGTTGTCGAGCCGGCCTTGCCCGCGTCCGTGATCGATATCGGCAGTTCCTTCGAGGTGAATTTCGAGGTCCTGCTGGCGCTGAAGCCGGATCTGATTCTGACCACGCCTTATCTCGACGAACTCCTGCCCAAGCTGCAGTCGGTGACCAAGGTTTCGCGTCTGGAGATATTCACACCGACCAGCGGCCCGATCCTGACCTCTGCCGAGGCCGCGACCCGCAAGCTGGCGGCAGAGCTTGGCCTTGAAAGCAAGGCGGAAGAATTTCTCGCCAATGCGAATGCCTTTTTCGAGACCTGCCGGAAGCGGCTTGCCGGAAAGAATGTGCCGCCGGTCGCGCTCGTCAATTTCATGGATGCCCGCCACGCGCGCGTCTATTCCGATCCCGGCCTGTTTCACGGCGTGCTGGAGCGGATCGGCGTTCGCAATGCCTGGGCCGGCCAGTCCAATTACTGGGGGTTCGAGACGATCGGCATCGAGGACCTGTCCAAGGTGAAGGATCCGGATGCGCATCTGATCGCGTTCGATCCCGTTCCGCCGGACGTTTTTCCCAAACTTGCCGACAGCCCCCTCTGGAACCGGCTGCCGTTTTCGCAGCCCGGCCATCTCTCGATCCTGCCGCCGGTTCTGATGTTCGGCATGGTCAATGAGGCCCTGCGCTTTGCGAGCCTGCTGACGGATCATCTGGAAAGACAGGCATGACCATATCCCGCCGCGATAATCTTGGACCGGCACTCGTTGCTCTCCTTCTGCTCTGTGCCGGCGGCATCGCCTCGTGGTTCATCATTGCGCCCGCGCTTTCCACACCGGCAGCGCCCGATATGCAGGCTGGCTACGACATCCCCCGGATGGTGCTCTATTATTCGACGCTTCCCCGGCTTGCGACGGCGCTGATTGCCGGGGCGGCACTCGCCCTGTCCGGTGCGCTGTTCCAGCAGGTCCTGCTCAATCCGCTGGCGGACCCGACGACGCTTGGTGTTTCGGCCGGCGCCAATCTTGCTCTTGTGGTGGTTTCGCTGTTTTTGCCGGGTCTGCTCGGGGCGGGCAGGGATCTGGTCGCGCTTGCCGGCAGCGGCGCGGCGGCACTGATCGTTGTCGGTCTTGGCGCGCGCCGAGGCTTTTCGCCCTATTCGCTGGTCCTGTCGGGGCTTGTTCTCAGCCTCTGGTGCGGCGGCCTTGCGGCGATCCTGACCTATCTCAACGATCGTTATCTTGCGAGCCTGTTCATCTGGGGTGCCGGTTCGCTGTCGCAGCAGAGCTGGGTCATTCCCGTTTCCCTGTCGTGGAAGCTTGTCCTCGTCGCGATTATCTGCGGCGTGGTGATCCGTCCGCTGTCGCTGCTTGATCTTGGCGAGAGCGGCTCTACTGCGCTCGGCGTCAAACTGGTTCACCTGCGCTTCATCACCGTCGCCTGTGCGGTGGCGCTTGCCGCCTTCGTCACCAGCGCCGTCGGCGTGATCGGCTTCATCGGGCTTGTCGCCCCGACGATCACGCGCCTCTCGGGCGCACGCCGTCCGGCACAGCTGATCTTCTGGTCACCGCTGATCGGCGCCGGGCTGTTGTTCTTTGCCGATTCCGTTCTGCAGCTTGTCGCGGGCGGGCTTGGCGATTTCCTGCCGACGGGTGCAGTGACCGCCATCTTTGGCTCGCCGTTGCTTCTGGCGCTTCTGCCGCGGCTGAAGATCCGCCACAGGATCCAGCATATGCCGATGCGCACCCATATGCGCAGTTTTAGGTTGAGGATGCCGATTGTCATCGTCCTCTTCGGCCTCGTCCTGCTGGTCGCGATCAGCCTTTGCTTCGGCCGCGACGTCAATGGAGACTGGGCGTTCCTGCATGGCGCTTCTGCCGCCGACATTTTCGCCATCCGATATCCAAAGGTTCTTGCCGCCATGGCCTCCGGCGCCATGCTCGCCGTCGCCGGCGCGATCCTGCAGCGGCTGACCGGCAATGACATGGCCAGTCCCGAAGTGCTCGGCATCAGTGCGGGCGCGACATTCGGCGTGGCGATCGCCCTGTTTGCGGTCGCGCCCGGTTTCTCCGGTCAGTTCGCCTTTGCTATTATCGGCGCATTCTGTGTGCTTTCCGTCATTTTCTTCAGTGCCCGGAAATCGGGTTTCGCGCCGGAACGCGTGCTGCTTGCCGGTATCGCGCTCAGCGCCATGGTGGACGCGGTGGTCGGTGTGTTGAGCTCGACCGGGGATCCAAGAGCAGTGCTTCTGATGCGCTGGATGAGCGGCTCGACCTATCTTATTGATGCAAAATCCGCATTCTCTGAAATCATAGTGGCGGTCGTGCTTGTTGCGTTGGCGTTCGCGGCCCGCCGATGGCTGGATATCCTGCCGCTCGGGCCTGCGCCCTCGATCGCGATCGGCCTGCCGCTGGCAAAGTCGCGGCTGGCAATGTTCGGGCTTGCGGGCCTGATGACAGCGGCTGCGACCCTGACCGTCGGCCCCCTGTCATTCGTCGGCTTGATGGGACCGCATCTGGCGCGGGAAGCGGGCCTTACACGCGCCTTGCCGCAGATGATCGGCGCAGCCGCGATCGGTGGCGGCCTTATGGTCGCGGCGGACTTTGTCGGTCGCACCATCGTCTCGCCTTACCAGATCCCGGCCGGTCTCGTTTCGGCACTGATCGGTGCGCCTTTCCTGATGATCCTGATGAGCAAGAAAGTCCGATAGAAATCCGCGAAATGCGGTTGTCGTCACGGCTTCTTTTGCCGCTACACGCGGTCATCAAACATGCGTGTATTCCAAGATGTTTTCATGAATATAACGCTAGCCAAAGCCCGGTCGGTCGATATATTGAGCGCACTATATCGATGATCCTGGGGAGTTTAACATGAACATCAATCGTCGTTCCTGGCTTGGAGCAGCCCTCGCTTCCGCCGTTGCCGCCTTCGTTTCGCTGGCATCCGTCGCATCGCCGGCACTGGCGCAGGAAAAGGTCACCGTTTTTGCCGCCGCCAGCATGAAGAACGCGCTGGACAACGCCAACAAGGCCTGGGGCAAGGAAGTCACCGTGTCCTATGCCGCAAGCTCGGCACTCGCCAAGCAGATAGAAGGTGGCGCTCCCGCCGACGTGTTCATCTCCGCCGATCTGGACTGGATGAAATACCTTTCCGACAAGAAGCTGGTGAAGGAAGACACCAAGTCCAACCTTCTCGGCAACCGTATCGTCCTCGTCGCGCCGAAGGAAAATGCAAAGCCGGTCGAGATCGGTCAGGGCTTTGATCTCGCAGCTCTCCTGAAGGGCGGCAAGCTTGCAATGGGTGAGCCGAATTCGGTTCCGGCCGGCAAGTACGGCAAGGCAGCGCTGGAAAAGCTCGGCGCCTGGGCCGGTGTTGAAAAGAGCGTTGCAAGCGCCGAGAGCGTTCGTGCAGCCCTCGCGCTCGTCTCGCGCGGCGAAGCGCCTTACGGCATCGTCTACCAGACGGATGCAGCCGCTGACCCGGGCGTTGCCATCGTCGGCACCTTCCCGCAGGACACCCATCCGGCGATCATCTATCCGGTCGCAATCCTGAGCGAATCCAAGTCGGCCGATGCGGCCGCCTATCTGGAGTTCCTGAAGTCCGCAAAGGCTGCCCCCTTCTTCGAGAAGGAAGGCTTTACGGTTCTGAAATAAGGGGTCGATCCTGATCGATCCGTGACGGTATGGAATGGCCCTCTCCCGAAAGGGGAGGGCCGTTTCGTTCGTCGCTCTCACCTGTTTTTCTGATATTGATTGTAAACGTCCTTTCGGTCTCGAAGCGCCCATTGCCTGCCGCTTGAGACCAAAAATCTGATCCGGAGATCGTGACCGTTGGAATGGCTGGTTCTGAGCGATGAGGAGTGGACGGCTGTCCGGCTCAGCCTTTGGGTGTCGGGCGTCGCGACAGTCGTCAGCCTGCCCTTCGGCCTGTTCATCGCCTATCTTCTGGCGCGGGGGCGGTTCTGGGGCAAGTCGGTGCTGAATGGCCTTGTCCATTTGCCGTTGATCCTGCCGCCGGTCGTGACCGGTTTTCTCCTCCTCATCCTGTTCGGCCGGAGGGGCGTGATCGGCGCTTTTCTCAACGAATATCTCGGCATCGTCTTTTCCTTCCGCTGGACCGGCGCCGCACTTGCCTGTGGTGTCATGGGGTTTCCGTTGATGGTGCGCTCCATCCGTCTGTCGATCGAGGCAGTCGACCGCAAGCTCGAGGAAGCAGCGGGCACGCTCGGCGCCAGCCCTGCCTGGGTCTTTACGACGGTGACTTTGCCGCTCATCCTTCCGGGCGTGATTGCCGGCATGATTCTCGCCTTTGCCAAGGCGATGGGCGAGTTTGGCGCAACCATCACCTTCGTCTCCAACATTCCCGGCGAAACGCAGACATTGTCCGCGGCGATCTATACGTTCACGCAGGTTCCCGGCGGAGACGTTGGCGCGCTGAGGCTGACGATCGTCGCGGTCGTCATTTCCTTCGTGGCGCTGCTTGCCTCGGAATTCATGGCCTATCTCGTCGGTCGCAAGGTACATGTCGAATGAGCCTCGTCGTCGAAGTCCACCAGAAGCTCGACAAGTTCGAACTTAATGCCGCCTTTTCATCCGAGAGCGGGGTCACGGCGCTTTTTGGCCGCTCGGGCTCCGGCAAAACCTCGATGGTGCGGCTGATCGCCGGCCTTTCGAAGCCGGACAGGGGCCGGCTTGTCGTCGATGGCGACGTCATTCTCGATACGGAGAAGCGCATCTTCGTGCCCCGGCATAAACGGCGCTTCGGGTATGTCTTTCAGGAAGGCCGGCTCTTTCCGCATATGAGCGTGCGCCAGAACCTGCTCTTCGGCCGCTGGTTTGCGCCGAAATCTGCACCGGCAGTCGATTTTTCGCAGGTGACCGAGCTTCTCGGCATCGGCGCGCTTCTCGACCGGCGGCCGGGAAATCTTTCGGGCGGTGAAAAGCAGCGCGTCGCCATCGGTCGCGCGCTTCTGTCGGCGCCGCGCCTGCTTCTGATGGACGAGCCGCTGGCGGCCCTCGACGAACAACGCAAGGCCGAGATCCTGCCCTATCTGGAGCGCTTGCGCGACGAGACGTCGACGCCGATCGTTTATGTTAGCCATTCGCTGGCCGAGGTGACGAGGCTCGCCGACCGGGTGGTGATGATGAAGGATGGCCGCATCGACGCGGTCGGCACGCCTTCCGAGGTTTTCGGACGCTCTGGCATGTCATCATCCGACCGTCGCGATGCGGGCGCGGTTCTGTCGGGTATCGTCGAGACGGTCGATCCGGCCTATGGGCTTGCCACTATCCGCCTGTCGTCGGAAAGCCTCATCGTCCCCAATGCCCAGGTTCAGCCGGGTCGCAAGGTAAGGGTGCACATCCCCGAGCGTGACGTCATGGTCGCGATCAAACGTCCGGAGGGATTGAGCGCGCTCAACCTGCTGGAAGGCCGGATCAGTGCGCTGGAGCCGGATGCGGAAGGCATGACGCGTCTTCGCATCCAGTGCGGCGACGATGTCGTCCTGTCCAGGATAACGGCGCTTTCCGTCGAGAGGCTGGCACTTTCGCTCGGCATGCCGGTCTTTGCGGTGATCAAGACGGTAGCCCTCGAGCAATAGCCTGCTTCAAGCCGGGTGCGACGGTCTTCCGCACGCGGCAGCCGTGGAGATAGTCCGATCTCCACCCTTCCTGCATTGACCTGAGGCCGCCAAATGGCAATCGTAGGCTTGGAGGGCAGCAGATCGACTGTCCGCAGGACAAGTGATTTTTGATGCCATCAGACGACCGCAAGAAGAGCCGGGTTACCTTGCTCGACGTCGCGCAGCATGCCGGCGTTTCCCGCGCAACGGCTTCGCTGGTAATCCGCAACAG
The DNA here is from genome assembly GCF_007829835.1 of Neorhizobium alkalisoli. Taxonomy (GTDB): domain Bacteria; phylum Pseudomonadota; class Alphaproteobacteria; order Rhizobiales; family Rhizobiaceae; genus Neorhizobium. Next base: position 183,901 of record NZ_VIWP01000001.1, read on the forward strand.
CCCCCTTGTGGGCGCCAAGACGCGCGCCAAGGTCGAGGCGGTGATGCAGGAACTCGGCTATGTCTACAATGTCGGGGCTGCAAGGCTTCGCGCCGAGAAAAGCCGCACGGTCGGCGTCATCATTCCCAATCTGACCAACCCGTTTTTCGCCGAACTTCTGGCGGGGATCGAGCGCGTCATCGACTCGGCCGGAATGGTGGTCATTCTTGCCAATAGCGGCGACCTGACGGAACGGCAGGATGTCGTGATGCGACGGATGCGCGAGCATGGCGTCGATGGCGTCATTCTTTGCCCTGCAGCGGGGACGGAGCCTGCCATGCTGGACGGACTCGACGAATGGGGCCTGCCGGTGGTGCAGGCGCTCCGGCACGTTTCAGGGCGCACGGATTATGCCGGCCCGGATTATATCGGCGGCGTGAAGCAATCCGTCGATTACCTCGTCTCGCTCGGTCACCGGTCGATCGCCTTTGCGGTACACGGCCAGGTTCATTCGGCCTATCGCGAGCGTATCGAAGGGTTTTGCGCAGCCATGCACGGGCATGGGCTGAGCGACGACCTGATCGTGAAGGTGCCGGAAAAGATCGGCGATATTTCCGCTTCTGCCGATCTTCTGTTTCGGCAGGAAAGGCAGCCGACGGCGGCCATCTGCTTCAATGACGTGATTGCGCTTGGACTGTCTGCCGGGCTGTTCGACAAGGGCATGCAGATTGGCCGGGATTTTTCGCTCGTGGGTTTCGACGACGTCACGGATGCGGAGGCGCTGCGGCCGCGCCTGACCTCCGTTTCGACAGCGCCGGAGACTGTCGGGGAAAATGCGGCGACCCTTCTGCTCGATCGCCTGGCTGATCGGGAGCGCGCCGTGCGCAGGGTGATCACGCCGACGGAGCTTCATATCCGCCAGTCCTGTGTTTCGATCGCCGATATTGATGCCTGACTTTGCCCGTTAAAAAGCAAAAGGGCCGGCAGAGCCGGCCCTTTCATGGGATATTCGACGATCTCAGCGCTTGGCGGAGAGATAAGTCTCGCCTGCCGTGTCGAGAGCCCGGCTGAGCATCAGGACAAGGATCGTGCAGATCGCGCCGGAGATCAGATAACCGCCGATGAAGATGATGCCGAACTGGCTTGCCAGTCCGAGCGCCACCAGCGGTGCGAAACCGGCACCGACAAGCCAGGACAGGTCGGACGTCAGGGCCGCACCGGTATAACGGTAAGGCTGGCTGAAGCGCGACGAGACCGAGCCAGATGCCTGGCCGAAGGAAAGGCCAAGAATCGCGAAGCCGATGATGATGAACGCATCCTGGCCTGTCCGCCCTGCTTCAAGCAGGAAGGGGGCGGTGAAGCTGAAGATCGCGATGATGATCGCGCCGATCAGTAGCTGGCGACGACGACCGAGTCGATCCGCCATGAAGCCGGAGATGACCACGGTTGCGAGGCCGACCGCTGCGCCGGCGACCTGAACGAACAGGAAGCTGCCGGCAGACTGGCCGCCATAAAGCGTGACCCAGCTCAGCGGGAAGATCGTGACCAGATGGAACATCGCAAAGCTTGCAAGCGGAGCGAATGCACCGAGCACGACGTCGAAGCCGTGAACATGCAGCATTTCGGTAACCGGCTTCGGCTCCAGCTCATGCGCCTCCAACGCCGAGCCGAATTCGCGCGATGCGACGATGCGGAGGCGGGCGAAGAGCGCCACGACATTGATCGCGAAGGCGACGAAGAACGGATAACGCCAGCCCCAGTCGAGGAAATCCTGGGCCGAGAGGTTGACGGCGAAATAACCGAACAGCAGGCTTGCCAGTGCAAAGCCGAACGGCGCTCCGAGCTGCGGGATCATGGCGTAGAAGCCGCGGCGGTTTTCCGGGGCGTTCATGGCAAGCAGGGAGGCGAGGCCGTCCCATGCGCCGCCAAGGGCAAAACCCTGGCCCAGGCGGAACAGTGCCAGCAGGGCAGGGGCCCAGAAGCCGATCGTTTCATATCCCGGAAGGAAGGCCATCGAAGCCGTCGAGCCGCCGAGAATGAACAGAGCGATCGTAAGCTTGGTGCCTCGGCCGTAATTCCGGTCGATCCACATGAAGACGATGGATCCGACGGGACGCGCCAGGAAGGCGAGGGAGAACACTGCGAAAGAATACAGCGTCGCCGACACCGGGCTGGACGCGAACGGAAATATAAGCTTTGGAAAGACCAGCACGGACGCAAGTCCGTAAACGAAGAAGTCGAAAAACTCCGACATTCTTCCGATGACGACACCGATTGCGATACTCCCTGGCGAAATCGGCTTGTCGTCGTGAATGAGGCGCGCATCGCGCTCCATTGAAGTTGAAGAAAGATTGACTGCCTGGCTCATGAATACGTCCTCCTACGCATCGCCTGCATCTATGAGAATGTTGGCCGGGACGTTTGTCAATCAAGAGGATCGTCTAAAATTCACATTATTTGACGAATTTCGCCTTAATTGACATATTTCAAGGTGACTTTTTTCGTATACTCCGCTTAGGCAGGAGCCAGGGCCGATATCAACCGCTTAGCGTGATTCGTGAGGGCGTGCATTGCAACAAGGCTGCTGCAGTGCGACGAAACACCTCATGGAGATCGGGGTGGGGGTCCGTTAGGCCGATTAGATAGATTGCAAGTTTGAGCAGACCAATGTTCCCCACCTTGAAACGTCTTTGTCAACTTTCCATGCTTCCGTTGCTGGCAGCCCTGTCGGGCTGTGACCTCGTCGTCATGTCGCCGTCGGGCGATATCGCGGTTCAGCAGCGTGATCTGATCGTCGTGTCGGTCGTACTGATGCTTCTGATCATTGTGCCGGTCCTCTTCCTGACCCTGTATTTCGCCTGGCACTACAGAAAATCCAACACGACCGCCAAATACGATCCTGAATGGCATCACTCGACGCGACTCGAGGTCGTTATCTGGGCTGCGCCGCTGGCGATCATCATCGCGCTTGGCGCGATCACCTGGATCAGCACCCACAAGCTCGACCCTTACCGTCCGCTGGACCGGCTTGATGCCGAACGCAACATTCCGGCTGATGCGAAGCCCCTGACTGTTGAAGTCGTGGCGCTCGACTGGAAGTGGCTGTTCTTCTATCCGGAACTCGGCATTGCGACCGTCAATGAACTGGCCGCGCCGATCGACGTTCCGATCAACTTCAAGCTCACCTCGAGTTCGGTGATGAACTCCTTCTACGTGCCCGCACTTGCCGGTCAGATCTATGCCATGCCCGGCATGGAAACGAAGCTGCATGCGGTCATCAACAAGGAAGGCGTCTATGACGGTTTCTCGGCCAACTATAGCGGCCCGGGCTTCTCGCATATGCGCTTCAAGTTCCACGGTCTGAGCAATGACGGCTTCAACGCCTGGGTCGCTCAGGTGAAGCAGCAGGGCACCGCGCTCAACCGCGATACCTACCTGCGCCTTGAAAAGCCGAGCGAAAAAGAGCCGATCCGCTACTACGCCAGCGCCGATCAGGATCTCTATCGTGCGATCCTCAACATGTGCGCCACCCCGGGCAAGATGTGCGTCGACGAAATGATGCATATCGACATGATGGGCGGCGCCGGCAAGGAGAGCCAGGAAAACCGCGAAAAGCTGAAGTTCGACGGCGCGCCGATCGATATCAACCTGCGCGGCCACGGCCCCGAGGAGCATTCGTCCTCGGAACCTGCTCCGGCGGCTTCTGCGCCTGTCGCACAGAACACGTCCAGCATGGACATGACGCACGGCAATCATTCCATGTCTGGCATGGATATGAGCAAGGGCGGCGACGCCCCGGCGCCAAAGACGAATTAACCGGGCGCTTAGCGTCGCAAGACTTTAATGAACGGGTTGTCCCATGTTTTCCAATCCTGACCTCCTGAAGTTTATCTTCGGCCGGTTAACCCTCGAATCGATCCCCTACCATGAGCCGATCCTCGTCGCGACGTTCTGCGGCGTGGCGGTCGGCGGCATCGCAATGCTTGCCCTCATCACCTACATGAAGTGGTGGGGTCCTCTGTGGAAAGACTGGATCACCAGCGTCGATCACAAGAAGATCGGCATCATGTACATCATCCTCGCAATCGTCATGCTGCTGCGCGGCTTTGCCGACGCGCTGATGATGCGTGCCCAGCAGGCCATGGCCTTCAACGGCAATGAAGGCATTTTCCCGCCGCACCATTACGACCAGGTCTTCACCGCGCACGGCGTGATCATGATCTTCTTCGTCGCGATGCCGTTCGTGACGGGTTTCATGAACTTCGTCGTTCCGCTGCAGATCGGCGCCCGCGACGTTTCCTTCCCGTTCCTCAACAACTTCTCGTTCTGGATGACCACTGCAGGCGCGATCGTCGTAATGATTTCGCTCTTTGTCGGTGAATTCGCACGTACCGGCTGGCTGGCCTATCCGCCGTTGTCGGGTGCCGAATACAGCCCGGGCGTCGGGGTCGACTATTACATCTGGGGCCTTCAGGTCGCCGGTGTCGGTACCACATTGTCGGGCATCAACCTGATCGCGACCATCGTCAAGATGCGCGCACCGGGCATGTCCTTCATGAAGATGCCGGTCTTCACCTGGACCTCGCTCTGCACCAACATCCTGATCGTTGCTACCTTCCCGATCCTCACCGCCACCCTCGTTCTCCTCTCGCTCGACCGTTATGTCGGTACGAACTTCTTCACGAACGATCTCGGCGGCAACCCGATGATGTACATCAACCTCATCTGGATCTGGGGTCACCCGGAAGTCTACATTCTGGTCCTGCCGGCATTCGGCATCTTCTCGGAAGTCGTTGCCACCTTCTCCGGCAAGCGCCTGTTCGGTTATGCCTCGATGGTCTACGCGACCTGCGTGATCATGATCCTCTCCTACCTCGTGTGGCTGCACCACTTCTTCACGATGGGTTCGGGCGCATCGGTCAACGCCTTCTTCGGCATCACGACGATGATCATCTCGATCCCGACGGGCGCGAAGATCTTCAACTGGCTGTTCACGATGTATCGTGGCCGCATCCGGTATGAAGTTCCGATGCTCTGGACGGTCGGCTTCATGGTCACCTTCGTCATCGGTGGTATGACCGGCGTCATGCTGGCAGTCCCCCCGGCCGACTTCGTCCTCCACAACTCGCTCTTCCTGATCGCCCACTTCCACAACGTCATCATCGGCGGCGTGCTGTTCGGCCTTCTCGCAGGCGTCAACTACTGGTTCCCGAAGGCGTTCGGCTTCAAGCTCGATCCGTTCTGGGGCAAGCTCTCCTTCTGGTTCTGGCTGGTCGGCTTCTACTTCGCCTTCATGCCGCTCTACGTTCTCGGCCTGATGGGCGTCACCCGTCGCATGTCGCAGTTCGAAGATCCGTCGCTGCAGATCTGGTTCATCATTGCCGCCTTCGGTGCAGCACTGATCGCCGCCGGCATCGGCTGTTTCCTCATCCAGCTCGTCGTGTCCTACATCAAACGCGAAGAGCTCAAGGACGAGACCGGCGACCCCTGGAATGGCCGTACGCTCGAATGGTCGACCTCTTCCCCGCCGCCGGACTACAACTTCGCGTTCACGCCCGTTGTTCACGATCATGACAGCTGGTACGACATGAAGAACCGTGGCTATGAGCGTCCGGTCAAGGGTTACCGCCCGATCCACATGCCGAAGAATACCGGCGCCGGTGCGATCCTGTCGGCTCTCAACCTGGTCCTTGCCTTCGCGTTGATCTGGTACATGTGGTGGCTCGTCGTGGTCTCCTTCGTAGCGATCCTCGTCGTCGCCATCGGCCATACCTTCAACTACAAGCGCGACTTCTACATCACCGCCGAAGAAGTGACGGCTGAAGAGAACAAGCGCACCGAACTGCTTGCGAAGCAGGTGTAAGATCATGAGCAACACGAAAATCGATACTTCGGAAAAGCCACAGTTCTTCCTCGAGGAAGACCACCACGTGGAAAGCAGCACGAACCTCGGGTTCTGGCTGTATCTGATGAGCGACTGCCTGATCTTCGCAGTGCTGTTCGCCACCTATGCCGTCGTCGGCCGCAATTATGCGGCCGGCCCTTCGCCGGCTGACCTGTTCGAGCTGCCGCTCGTTGCAGTCAACACCGCCATGCTGCTGCTCTCGTCGATCACCTATGGTTTCGCGATGCTGCAGATGGAACGCAACGCCAAGGCGGAAACGCTGTTCTGGCTGGCGATCACCGGCGTCTTCGGCGCGGTGTTCATCGGTCTCGAAATCTACGAATTCGTCAACCTGATCCATGAAGGTGCGGGTCCGCAGCGTTCGGCATTCCTGTCGGCCTTCTTCACGCTGGTCGGTACCCACGGTCTGCACGTCACCTTCGGCATCATCTGGCTCATCACGCTGATGGTACAGGTTTCGATGCATGGCCTGATCGCCGAGAACAAGCGTCGCCTCATGTGCCTGTCGATGTTCTGGCACTTCCTCGACGTCGTCTGGATCGGCGTCTTCTCCTTCGTCTATCTTATTGGAGTTGTCGGATGACCGCTCAAGCACCATCCCACGAAGACGCACACGAAGCCCATCACGGCCATAGCCATGGCCACGAAGCCGGTCACGGATCGTTCAAGAGCTACATGACGGGCTTTGTCCTGTCGGTAATCCTGACTGCCATCCCGTTCTGGCTGGTCATGGCCGATGTTCTCGACAGCAAGGCTGCCACCGCAGCAGCAGTCATGATCATCGGTGCAGTGCAGATCGTCGTTCACATGATCTACTTCCTGCACATGAACACCAAGTCGGAAGGCGGCTGGACGATCATGGCGTTGATCTTCACGCTCGTTATCGTCGTCATCGCCCTCTCGGGTTCGCTCTGGGTCATGCATCATCTGAATGCCAACATGATGACCATGTCGCCGGAGATGATGAAGAACCTGCCGTAACCGGCATGGGCACTCTCGACACCAGCAAGGATGGCGCCGTCTCGGCGCCATCATCCAAGCCGCGCTCGTTCCTCGTGTTTCGCGGCTTTCTGCTTTTCGCAACACTGGTTTTCCTGGCGCTTGGCACATGGCAGGTCCAGAGACTGTTCTGGAAGCTCGATCTGGTTGCCCGTGTCGATGCACGCGTGCATGCCGAGCCGACCGCGCCGCCGACCGATGCCGAATGGGCATCTGCCGATCCGTCGTCCTTCGAGTACCGCCACGTTACAGCCAAGGGTGTTTTCGACCATTCGAAACAAGCCTTCGTTCAGGCCGTGACGGAGCTTGGCCCCGGTTTCTGGGTCGTGACGCCGTTGACGCTCGATGATGGCCGCGTCGTTTTTGTCAACCGTGGTTATGTTCCCGGTGACAAGCGGGATGTGGCTGCGCCGAAGGGGGAGGGGGCTTCTTCCGTTTCGGTCACCGGCTTGCTGCGGCTGAGTGAACCGGGCGGCGCTTTCCTCCGTTCCAACGACCCTGCGGGCGATCGATGGTTTTCGCGTGACGTCGAGGCGCTTTCTTCCGCTCGTGGAATTGGCCCGCACGCGCCGTATTTCATCGATGCCGACGCAACGCCCAATCCCGGCAGTTATCCGGTTGGCGGGCTCACCGTCGTCCAGTTCCGCAACAGCCATCTGACCTACGCGCTGACATGGTATGCGCTTGCCACCATGGCGATCGGTGCCTTCATCTGGCTCCGCCGCGGGCGCGCTCTGGATTGATGCTTTTCGCAGCCGTGAGATTGATAGGTTTTGCCTATCAATCCATGCGGACTGCCCGCTTGATAAATCTCAACTATATCCGATACCTGCGGCATGGACACAGGTTTTATCGGCAAAAAGTCCTCCGCCGCTGGCGGTTGGGGAGCGTTGAAGAGCTGCGGCAAGCGGCTGATGCAGAGCGGATCGCCGCTATCCGGCGCCCGCACGATGTTGAAAGCCAATCAGCCGGACGGGTTCGACTGCCCTGGCTGCGCCTGGGGCGACCCTGAGCACGGCTCTTCCTTCGAATTCTGCGAGAACGGCGTCAAGGCGGTTGCCTGGGAGGCGACGGGCAAGCGCGCGACGCCGGACTTCTTTGCGGAAAACACGGTATCAGACCTGCGCCGGCTTTCGGATTACGAACTTGAGCTCAACGGCCGCCTGACGCATCCCATGCGCTATGATGCGCAGACCGACCGTTATCTGGCGGTTTCGTGGGATGAGGCCTTTTCGGAAATCGGCAGCATCCTGAAGGGGCTGGATAGCCCCAACCGCGCCGAATTCTACACATCGGGCCGCGCCAGCAACGAAGCTGCTTTTCTCTATCAGCTTTTCGTGCGCGCTTACGGCACCAATAATTTTCCCGATTGCTCCAACATGTGCCACGAGGCGAGCGGCGTTGCCCTGCGCCAGTCGATCGGTGTCGGCAAGGGCACGGTGCTTCTCGAGGATTTCGAAAAGGCGGATGCGATTTTCGTGATCGGCCAGAACCCCGGCACCAATCATCCGCGCATGCTGGGCGACCTGCGCCGGGCGGCGATGCGCGGCGCGCGGGTCGTGGTCTTCAACCCGATCCGCGAACGCGGACTAGAGCGTTTTTCCGATCCGCAGGACAAGCTCGAAATGTTGCGCGGTGGCGCGACGGATATCGCCAGCGATTACCTGCAGCCGCAGCTTGGCGGCGATATGGCGGCTGTGCGCGGCATGGCCAAGGTGGTGCTGGCTGCCGAGGATGCGGCGATCGCGGCGGGGCTTCCGCCGGTTCTGGACCACGCTTTTATCGCTGAACATTGCGCCGGCTTCGATGATTACCGTAAGGCTGTGGAAGCGACCAGCTGGGCCGAGATTGAGGATCAGTCGGGGCTTTTGCGCGTGGATATCGAGCGCGCGGCCGAGATCTACATGAAGGCCGAGCGGGTGATCTGCACCTGGGCGATGGGTGTTACCCAGCATCTTCATTCCGTCGCGACGATCCGCGAAATCTCCAATTTCATGTTCCTGCGCGGCAATATCGGCAAGCCGGGCGCTGGCCTTTGCCCCGTTCGTGGTCATTCCAACGTGCAGGGCGACCGCACCGTCGGCATCAACGAAAAGCCGCCGGCCGCATTTCTCGATGCGCTGGAAAAAGAATTCGGCTTTGCCATGCCGCGCGCCGATGGCCACAATGTTCTTGCCGCGATCGGTGCCATGCTTGATGGCTCGGCTCATGCCTTTATCGGCCTCGGCGGCAATTTTGCTCGCGCCACGCCGGATAGCGCCATTGTCGAAAAGGCATTGCGGCGTCTGAAGCTGACGGTCCATGTCGCGACCAAACCCAACCATTCGCATCTAATGCCGGGCGAGATCTCCTATATTCTGCCCTGCCTTGGCCGCACGGAGATGGATCTCGATGCTGCCGGCGGATCGCAGCTGGTCAGCGTCGAAGATTCCATGAGCATGGTACACGGCTCGGCGGGCATCAACCGGCCGGCCTCGCCTTATCTTCTTTCTGAAGTCGCAATCGTCGCCGGCATTGCGGCCGCAACGGTCGGTTCGGAGAAGGTCGACTGGATCGGTCTTGCCGGAAACTACAACCGTATCCGCGATCACATCGCGGCGACCATTCCGGGTTTCGAGAACTACAATGAGCGGCTGCGCAAGCCGCGCGGTTTTCATCTGCGCAACACGGCAGCCCATCGCGAATGGAATACGCCCGCTCGCAAAGCGAGCTTCCTCGCCGGCCCGCTCCCGGTCGAGACCGTGCATCAGCGGGCAAAGAAAAACGATAACCTCTTTGCCTTGCAGACATTCCGTTCGCACGACCAGTACAACACGACCGTCTATGGCCTCGATGACCGCTATCGCGGGGTCTATGGCGAACGGCAGGTCGTTTTTGTGCACCCCGACGATCTGAAGGCCGTGGGCGCAGATGCCGGCGACAGGGTCGATGTGGTTGGCGAGCATGACGACGGGATCGAGCGGATTGCCCAGGATTTCCGCCTGGTTCCCTACGATATCCCGCGCGGCAGCATTGCGGGTTATTATCCGGAGCTCAATGTCGTCGTGCCGATCGGCAGTGCCGGCGCCGAGAGTGATACGCCGACCTCGAAATCGATCATGGTCTCCTTCCGCAAGCGTGAGGCTGCGTGAGCGAAGGCGCGCCGGATGAGGCGCGTTTTCTGGATCTGGTCGCCGAAATGCAGGCGAAGGATAGTGGGCTGACATCGGTACAGGCCGCACTTCTGGTTGCTGCCGAACAGGGCATCGCCCGTGACAGCAAGGCGTTTGCCCGCATTTTTGGCATGGCGCATGCCCTGGTGCTCCGCGAACTGACCACGTTGATCGAAACGCGAGATCTGCTTCACGTTACAAGGCGTGACGAAAGAACCATGCGGCTCTATTATGAATTGGCTGGCGGCGCTCGCGCGGTCATTCATGAATGACATGCATAAGGGCATCCGGCAAAGCGCATCTAGCTGGCAGCGGTCTTCTGACCTAAATCACCTGCTTTGCTGAAGCATTCATCGGAAAGAGAGATCCCATGGAAATCACGAGGAGCGGCGCACAGGCCTCGGCCAAAGGCCCTGCGGATTATTTTACCGGCACGGTCCGCATCGATAGCCGTTTTGCAGGAAGCGGTGCATTGAGTGGTGCGACCGTGACATTCGAGCCCGGTGCCCGCACGGCGTGGCATACGCATCCGCTTGGGCAGACGCTTCTTGTCGTTTCCGGCCTTGGGCGCGTTCAGCGCGAAGGCGGGCCGATCGAGGAAATCCGTCCCGGAGATACGGTCTGGTTCGCGCCGGGTGAAAAACACTGGCACGGGGCTTCCCCTGACTGCGCGATGAGCCATATCGCAATTGCCGAGATGCAGGACGGCTCGGTGGTGACCTGGATGGAAAAGGTCACGGACGTCGATTACCTGGGATAAACCTGGGATACAGGGAAGGGGCACCAAGGAATGAAACCTCATATCATCTGCCACATGATCACCTCGCTCGACGGCGGGCTGCACCCAAGCCGCTTTACCAAGAGCCCCGACGGAGAGCGGTCCGAGTGGTCGGATGCCTATGAGACCATTCACAAGAGCCTGAAAGGCGACGCCTGGATGGTCGGCCGCGTGACGATGGCGGAAATTTCCAAGGCGGGCGCGCACCCGCCGCAGGGCCCTTTCGAGGTCGACCGCTCCCTGAATGTCGCCAACCGGGATGCATCAAGCTATGCGATCGCGCTCGATCGCTCTGGCAAAGTGCATTTCAAGAGCGGCGATCTCGATGGCGATCATGTCATCGTCCTGCTCGGCAAGGATATTGCCGACAGCCATCTCGCCGAACTCAAGGCGGATGGCGTGTCCTATATCGTCGCCAAGGGCGATGAGATGGATCTCAAGGCAATGATGGAAACGCTTGGTCGTGAATTCGGTATCAAGCGCCTGCTGCTGGAAGGCGGCGGCAGTATCAACGGCTCGCTCTTTGCAGCCGGTCTCGCCGACGAACTGAGCCTGCTCGTTTGCCCGGCGCTGGATTCACGCAAGGGAGCCGACCGGATGGTCGAGTTCGGCGAAGAGGGGCTTGCCGGCAAATGCGAGCTGTCGCTTGCTAGCTGCGAACAGCTCGACAAGGGCATGCTGCATCTTCGTTACAAGGTAAGCTAGTCGAACCGCCTCGGGCTGCGGTTTTCAGGCCGCGCCCGGTTTCTTACACCTGTCAAAACTCAGGCCGCCCGCCGATGATGTCGGCCCGGGCGGCCGTTCGCGTTTTCGCCGGGCCGCAACCCGCACCGGATTTTATCGCGGTCGGTAACGATTTCGGCTTTTTCGTCGCGCGCCTTGAGGCTGTCGGGAGGCAGCGATTCCCGATGCGGCGGTCATGGTCAATACGCCGCTCAACAATGCTTTCCCATTTTTAGCCACCCTTGGTCACGCTTTTGACCGCATCACGGTGCGGCGCAACATCCGTTGCATTCCGGGTGTTTGGAGCGGCTTGCATGAACAGGCGCCCGGATTGGCGGCTGCCTGATGCTGCATCGCAAAAACTATTTCACTTTACAAAATTACAGATTTTTGTGAAGTAACGGCATCTGATCAATATCGATAGGGCCGAAGACATTGTCGAACCTCCGTTTTGCCACCCGCCTGAACTCCTTCGCCTCCAATCCCGCCGGTGAATGGCCGGATCTGAAGGGCAAGCCGAGTGTGCTGCAGATGGCGGCGCGCGCTGCAAAGGTCGATGGCCTGACGGATCTCGACCTCAACTATCCCGACCATGTCGGTGAAAAGCCTTCGGAACTGAAACGCAAGCTGGAAGACATGGGCCTCGCAATCAACGGTTTTGCGATGCGCTATTATACCAATCCGGCCTTCAAGCTCGGCGCTTTCACCAATCCGGATGAAAAAGTTCGCCGTGAAGCGATCGATCTCACCAAGGCTGGCATTGATGCGGCTCGTGAGGCCGGCACCAATCTGATGACCATCTGGCTCGGCCAGGACGGTTTCGATTACGCCTTCCAGGCGGATTATGATCGCATGTGGCAACACGAAATCGACGGCATCCGTGAAGTTTGCGAACATGATGCGGATTGCCTGATCTCGATCGAATACAAGCCGAACGAGCCGCGCTCCTACAGCCTGATGCCCGACTGTGCGACGACGCTTCTGGCGATCAAGGAAGTCGGTGCCAAGAACCTCGGCGTCACGCTCGATTTCGCCCACGTCCTTTACGCCGACGAACAGCCGGCTTTCGCCGCAGCCATGATCGCCCGCCACAGCCGCGTTCTCGGCGTTCACCTGAACGACGGTTACGCCAAGCGTGACGACGGCCTGATGGTCGGTGCGGTCCACTCGATCCAGACGATCGAGCTGCTTCGCCAGATCCGCCGCGACGGTTATGATGGCGCCATCTATTTCGACACTTTCCCGGACATGACCGGCCTCGATCCGGTTCATGAATGCGAAGTCAACATCAAGACCGTCAAGCGCATGCTGAAGATCGTCGACAAGCTGGACGGCGACAATCGCCTGAGCGGCGCAATCGATCGTCAGGACGCGGTCTCGGCGCAGGCCATTCTTCAGGAGGCGATGTACGGCGAAATCGCCTGACGAATTCGCCTGACCGGGCCTCGAAGAACGATTACTACCCCAAACCGAATCCAGGGAGGATTACATGAACAAACATCTGAAATCCGCGATCGCCGGTGTGGCGCTCGCGCTTCTGGCAGGTGCCGCCTTTGCGGCGGATCTCGCGCCGCTCAATTCGGATACCGAAAAGGACCGTATCGACTGGTCGCAGCTCGAAGCCAAGTTCGGCGCTTTCCCGAAGCTGCCGGAAGGTACGAAGGCCGGCGGCGTTTCGAAGACGCTGACCAACGAATACTGGCGCTCGCTCGGCCAGGGTTATGAGAAGTTCGGCAAGAAGGTTGGCGCCACCGTTGCCTATCAGGCAGCCCAGAGCGAAGGCGACCAACTCGGCCAGCTGACCATTGCCGAAGGCATGGTCACCACCGGCTACAACGTTCTCCTCGTTTCGCCGCAGACCGACGCCAACCTGCAGCCAGTCATGGAACAGGCCAAGGAGGCGAAAATCCCGGTCGTCAACGTCAATGACGCCGTGATCCCGCAGGCCGAGCACTATGTCGGCAACGTCCAGAAGGACAATGGCGTTCGCGTCGCGAAATGGTTCATCCAGAACCATCCGGAAGGCGGCAAGGTCGCGATCATCGAAGGTCAGGCCGGCGTTTTCGCAGCCGTTCAGCGCACCGCGGGCTTCAAGTCCACGATCGGGGAAGACAAGAAGTTCCAGGTTGTCGCCAGCGTTCCGGGTAACTGGGATCGCCAGCAGTCCTATGATGCCGCCACCAACATCCTGCAGCAGCATCCCGACCTCGTCGGCTTCTACTGCAACAATGACGGCATGGCACTCGGCGTCGTCGAGGCGGTGAAGTCCGCCGGCCTGCTCGGCAAGGTCGCGGTGTTCGGCACGGACGGCATTTCCGATGCCTACAAGTCGATCGCCGCTGGCGAACTGACCGGCACTGTCGACAGCTTTGCCGAAATGACCGGCGAAGTGGCCATGGAAACCGCACTGCGCCTTGTCGCCGGCCAGAAGCTGCCGCGCGTGGTTGCCACCCCGCAGGCGCTGATCACCAAGGACAATATCAGCAAGTATAGCGGCGACGGCGTCGACATCCGCGCCGTGCTGATGAAGGATGCTGCTTCCGCGCAGTAATCGAAGCTGAAGCCGGCCCTCCCGAGGCCGGCTTCATCCCATTTGAAAACATCGGAAATGGCCATGAACGCCCGCCTCAGATTCGACGGCATTACCAAGACCTTCCCCGGCGTCAAAGCGCTGACGAATGTCTCCTTCGAAGTCGCGCCCGGTGAGATCCACGCGCTTCTCGGTGAGAACGGGGCCGGAAAATCGACGCTCCTGCGCACACTGTCTGGCGTCGCGAAGCCCACCAGCGGTGAATTTTACGTCGATGGCGTTATCGCGGCCTTCAAGCGGCCGGAACATGCGCGCCTTGCCGGCATTGCGATGATCCACCAGGAACTGCAGCAGGTGCCGAACCTCACCGTTGCGCAGAACATGTTCCTCGGTCACCAGATCAAGAGCGCCGGCGGCATGCTGGTCAATCGCCGCGAACAGGAAAAGCGCGCCGCCGAGGCGCTGGCTATGATCGATCCGACCATCGATCCTTCCGTGCCGATCAAGACGTTGAAAGTCGCGCAGCGCCAGATCGTCGAGATCGCCCGCGCGCTGCTCGACAAGGCGAAGATCATCGCCATGGACGAGCCGACGTCGAGCCTGACGCCAGCCGAGTTCGAAAACCTCGCCAAGGTCATCGAAAGGCTCGCCGGCCTCGGCGTGTCGATCATCTATGTCTCGCACAAGATGGATGAGGTTTTTCGCATCTGCCATCGCGGCACAGTCATGCGAGACGGCAATGTCGTCGGCACTGTCGACCTGAAGACCACTGCAGAAGCCGATGTCATCGCCATGATGGTCGGCCGCGAGCTGCAGCATGAAGAGCACAACAGTTTCGTGAAGGAGGACGTGCGCGTCGATGTGCGGGGCCTTTCCTCCGCGGTCACGCATGTCCGCGACGTCTCCTTCACGGTCAGACGTGGCGAAGTGCTGGGCATTGCCGGCCTCGTCGGCTCCGGCCGCACCGAACTCGTGCGCATGCTGGCCGGTGTCGATGCGATTGCCGATGGCACGATTGCCATCGACGGCGCGACCTTGAAGCTGACCGATCCGCGTTCCGCGATCTCGGCCGGCATCGGTCTCCTGCCGGAAGAGCGCAAGCGTGAAGGCATCATTCCGGGCCGCTCTGTCTCGGTCAACATGGCGCTTCCGTCGCTCGGCAAGTTTTCCAAGAGCGGTATCGTACGCCATGGCGCCATCAAGTCGCGCGCCAACGAGCTTTTGAAGCGCGTCAATCTGCGTCCATTCCAGATCGACCGGCCGATCCGCCTGTTTTCCGGCGGCAATCAGCAGAAAGCGATCATCGCCCGCTGGCTGGCGGCCGGTTCAGAAATCCTTCTCTTCGACGAGCCGACCCGTGGTATCGATGTCGGCGCCAAGTCGGAAATCTATCACCTGATCGAAAACCTTGCCGCCGAAGGCAAGTCGATCATCGTCGTGTCCTCGGAACTGCCGGAAGTCATCCGCCTTTCCGACCGCGTCATCGTCATGCGCAATGGCAGGATCGCCGCACAGCTGGAACGCCAGGAGCTTTCCGAGCAGGCGATCGTCGCCCATGCCGTCGGTGACGCCGGTCTCAAAACCCATTCTGCGAAGCAGGAGCAAGCCCATGTCTGATATCACGACCAGCCAGCCGGCGCGTTCGTCGAGCCCCTTTTCGTCCTTTTCGGTGCGCGATGCGGGCACTCTGATCGGTCTGATCCTGATCGTCGCCGTTTTCGCCATGCTGGTGCCCGGCTTCGTCTCCGAACGGAACCTGATCAACATCCTGCAGCAGTCGAGCATCAATGCCTGCATCGCGCTCGGCATGACGCTGGTCATCATTTCCGGCGGCATCGATCTCTCGGTCGGCCCGACCGCGGCGATCTCCGCGGTTCTGACGGCGAGCCTGCTTGTTGCCGGTTATCCCGTGCCGGTTGCGATCGTCGCCGGCCTCGGCATCGGCATGCTCTGCGGCCTCGTCAACGGCATTCTGGTCGCCTATGTCGGCCTGCAGCCGTTCATCGTCACGCTCGGCACGCTTTCCACCTACCGTGCGCTCGCCCTGATCTATACCGGCGGCAACCCGGTTCTCGGCGTGCCGATGACGTTCCGCTCGCTGTTCAACGGCAATATCGGCGGCATTCCGAACTCGGTCATCATCGTTGCCGTCATCGCGCTCGTCGCCTGGGTCATCCTCAAGAAGACACCGATCGGCGAATACCTGCTCGCTGTCGGCGGTAACGAGGAAGCCTCCTACGTTGCCGGTGTGCCGATTGCGCTCACCAAGATCACGGCCTATGTCATCTCCGGCTTCCTTGCAGCCCTCGGCGCCATGATCCTCGTCGGCCGTCTCGGCGCGGCGGAGCCGATCCTCGGCAACCTCTGGGAGCTCGATGCGATCGCAGCGGCAGCCATCGGCGGTGCCTCCCTGATGGGTGGCAAGGGCTCGGTCATCGGCACCATTCTCGGTGCGATCATTCTCGGCGCCATGCGCAACGGTTTGACGTTGATGAACGTCCAGGCTTTCTATCAACTGCTCGCAACCGGCCTTATAATTCTTGTCGCAATGATGATCGATCGTGTGACAAGGGGACGGGGATGAATTCCGACAACATGGATCTGAAGGCAGTCGGCCCGCGCATTCGCATGCGCATGCCGCTGCTGACGCCTCTCGAAGCACGGGTGGTGGAAACCGTGTTCGCGCTGCGCAGCTTCAACGAGGAAACCTCGCTGAAGGAAATCGCAACCGACGCCGGCGTCTCGGAAGCCATGGTCGTAAAGATCACCAAGAAGCTCGGTTTTGCCGGCTATCGCGAGTTTCGCAACGCGGTCGTGCAGTACAATCAGCTGCCGACCGCCGAAATGCACCAGGAGCTTTCGGTCGACGACACCTCGCAGGAAATCATCCAGAAGGTTTTCCGCACCTCGATCCAGGCACTCGAGGAAACGCTGTCGATCATGGATGTCGATGCCTTCGATCGCGCGGCAGACCTCATCCATGGCGCGACCCAGCGGGATTTCTACGGTGTCGGCGGATCGGCGCAGATTGCCCGCGATGTCGCCCACAAGTTCCTGCGGATTGGCATTCGGGCCAGCATTTTTGACGATTCCCACATGATGCTGATGTCGGCCTCGCTGCTGGGCAAGGACGATCTGGCAGTCGGCTTTTCGCATTCCGGCAATACGATGGCTGTCATCGAGGCCCTGCAGCTTGCCCGGCGCAATGGTGCCCGCACGATCGCGATCACCAATTACAACGAATCGCCACTCGCCCAGCATGCGGATGTCGTTCTCTGTTCAACGGCTCAGGGCTCGCCGCTGATGGGTGAAAATGCCGCCGCGCGGATTGCCCAGCTCAATATTCTCGACGCGGTCTTCATGGCGGTTGCCCAGCGCGACTACCGTGCCGCGGAGAAGAACCTCGAAAAGACCATGGCGGCCGTCGCCTCCAAGCGGAAAGACAAGTTCCTATGACTGCAGACACTCCGGCCGTCGTCACTTTCGGCAGCCTTCACTACGACATCATCGTCAAGGGCCCGGCGCGGCCGCGCAAGGGTGAGACGGTGACGGGTTCCGCTTGGCATCCGGCCTGCGGCGGCAAGGGTGGCAATCAGGCCGTTTCGGCTGCGAAGGCGGGCGTACGTTCGGCGATGATCGGCGCAGTCGCCGACGACGAATTCGGTCGGGCGCTGCTTGAAAATCTTGCCCATGGTTCTGTCGAACATGAGCATGTCCGGGTCATCAAGGGCGGTGCGTCCGGCATGAGCGTGGCGATCTTCGATTCCGAAGGCGATTACGGCGCCGTCATTGTTTCGGGCAGCAATCTCGAACTCTCCGCCGATGATGTCGATCAGGCCGCCTCGCTGTTCAAGGCCGGCAATATTCTCGTTCTCCAGAACGAAGTTCCCGATGAAGCCAATGTGCTGGCTGCTGCGGCGATGAAGAAAGCTGGCGGCAAGGTTCTGCTCAATGCAGCACCGGCACGGGCTCTTTCCGCCGAGCTGGAAACGCTTGTCGATATTCTCGTCGTGAATGCTGTCGAAGCGGAAGCGCTGGCTGGTACGGGCGAAGTCGAGACGCTTGATCAGGCGTCTGATGCGGCTGGCATTCTGTCGGCACGTTTCCCGGTGGCAGTTGTCACGGCCGGCGGCGCGGGTGTTGCCTTCGCAGAGCAGGGTGGGACCGCAGGTGCTATCCCGGCAATAAAGATCAAGCTCGTCAGCACGCATGGTGCAGGCGACGAGTTCATCGGCGTGCTTGCCGCGCAATTGCTGCAAGGCGCTCCGATCGATATGGCACTCGGCAAGGCTAACGAGGCCGCCGCCATTCTGGTCAGCTCGATCCGCTGATTTTCAGCTTTGGCTTTTCGTCATCCTCGCGCTTATCGCGAGGATTTAATAACGTCGATAATATCAGGCACATGCAGATCCTCGGGACAAGCCCGAGGATGACGGTGGAGAGGTTCTCGGCCTCGTAGCCGATCAGCCCAGCCGCGCCGCGTGCCAGCGAACATGCGCCGCCATGAAGCTCGAGATGAAGAAATACGAGTGATCGTAGCCTTTACGCATGTTGAGCGTCAGCGGAATGCCGGCCTTTTCGCAGGCTGATGCGAGAAGCTGCGGCCGCAGGCCGGTTTCAAGGAAGGAATCGGCCGTGCCCTGGTCGACCAGCATTTCCTTGACCTTGAACCCGTCCTCGATCAGCAGGGTCGCGTCATAGGCGCGCCAGGCCGACTGGTCGGGTCCGAGATATTTTTCCAGCGCCGGCCGCGACCAGTCCGCCGTCGAAGGCTGGGCGATCGGGGCGAAAGCGGAGACGGAGGCAAAACGCTCCGGGTTCTTCAGGGCGAGCGTGATCGCACCATGGCCACCCATCGAATGGCCGAAAATGCTCTGGCGGTCGAAATCAAGCGCGAGATCGCTTGCCTTCAGCAGCGCCGGCAGCTCATCGATGATGTAGCGCTGCATATTGTAATTGCGCGCGAAAGGTTCCTGCGTTGCATCGAGATAGAAGCCCGCGCCCTTGCCGAACTGCCAGCTTTCCGGCTCGTCGGGAACGGTTTCACCACGCGGGCTGGTATCCGGGCAGACGATCGCAACGCCGAGCTCGGCGGCGATCTGGCGGTATTCGCCCTTGTCCATGACGTTCTGGTGCGTGCAGGTGAGGCCGGAGAGATACCAGAGAACCGGAACCTTGCGGGTCTGCGCCTGCGGCGGCATGAAGATCGCAAAAGTCATGTCGCACTGGCAGGCCTCGGAGGCATGCGAATAGACATATTGCGTGCCGTCAAATGCCTTGTTGGCAGAGATCTGTTTCATCGCCATACCCCGTTTGGACAAAGAAAGGCCGTGGGTTGTGCTGCCACACGCCGGATTCGTCCGGCTGAATACGACGTTTTCGGCGCGGGTCCAAGCGGATGGTTGGTATGAAACTCTTCAGGCGGCCGAGAGCGGCGTCGCTCCAGCCGTTGCCTTGCGGACGGCGGGCAGGACTTCGGTTGCCAGAAGCTCGATCCCCTTGGCGACCTTGTCGAAGGGCAGGCCGCCGATATCGATCTGCGCCATGAAACGGTCATGGCGGAACAGCTCGTATTCGTAGAGGATCTTGTCGATGATCTGCTGCGGGCTGCCGACAAAGAGCGCGCCGCGCGGGCCGGCAAGCCGCTGATAATCGTCGCGCGAGACCTTCCAACCATTGTCGCCATTCGGCAGGTTATGGCCGATATAGCTGGCATAATGGGGATAAAATTCGTCGAGCGCCGTCTGGCTGTCCTTCTGGACATGCAGATGGCTGGATATGCCGACTTTCATCGCGGATGTGTCGTGACCGGCATCGCGAAAACTGCGGCGATAGAGATCGATGAACGGACGGAACCGTGCCGGTTCGCCGCCGATATTGGCAAGGTTGAGTGGAACGCCGGCCTTGCCGGCCCGGATTGCGCTCTCGGGCGTACCACCAGCGCCGATCCAGATCGGCGGATTTTTGACGTAAGGGCGAGGGGCGATCTCGGCATCTTCCAAGGCTGGCCGGAAGCGGCCCCGCCAGGTCACGCCTTCGTCGCTCCCGGCAATCTGCAGCAGCAGCGCCAGTTTCTCTTCGTAAAGTGCGTCATAGTCACCGAGATCGTAACCGAATAGCGGGAAGGATTCGATGAACGCCCCGCGCCCGACGGTGAGTTCGCTACGGCCACCCGACAGGAGGTCGATTGTCGCCAGTTCCTCAAAAATCCGCACGGGATCGGAAGAGGAGAGAATGGTGACGGCCGTGGTGATCTTGATATTTTTCGTCACAGCGGCGATCGCCCCCATGACGGCGACCGGAACCGAGATCGTGTAGTCGAGACGGTGATGTTCGCCGATCCCGAAGACGCTCAAACCCGCCTGATCCGCGAGTTTCGCAGCCTCGACGATTTCGGAAAGGCGACGTCGCGAGGCTTCCGGGCCAAGGGTTCCGACCGGCAGATCGCCGAATGTATAGAGTCCGATTTCCATGGCCGTCTCGCTTCCGTCCTGTCCGCTTTTATTTCAGGATTTCTGCGAGGAAACTGCCGCCCTTGGCAGCGCCTTCGCCGGAAATCGTGTGCGGGAGCCCGGGCTGGATTACCGTCTCGACCTTCATGCCGAGCGCTTCCAGGGTGGCTGCAGCCTTCGTAGTCTCGGATGCCGGGATGACAGGGTCGGCGCTGCCGTGGATCAGCAGGATTGGCGTGGCAGTTGCGGGCTCAAGCGGTAGCGGTGAGGCGAGGCGGCCGGAAAAACCGACGACTGCGCCGACCGGCCAGCGACCGGAAGCAACCGCATCAAGCGACATGATCGTGCCCTGTGAGAATCCGACGAATGCTACCCGGTCGAGCTTGTCGGCAAAACCGTGTTTCTCGATGATATCGGAAACCGTCTTGTCGAAACCCGCGCGCGCATCCTTGATGCGTCCGCTGCGGTTTTCTTCCGTGACGCCGGCAACGCTGAACCACTGGTAACCCGAACCGAAGCTGGAAGGGGAGGGCGCGTTCGGCGAAACGAAGACGGCATCCGGCAGGACGGTTTTCCAGGCGTTCCCCAGCGGCGCGAGATCGTCGCCGTTGGAGCCGACGCCGTGCAGCATGATGACGAGAATGGTGGCTGTGGTCGATGACATGGCCAGATCCTTAAGCCTGCATGAAGGGAAGATCGGGGCCGACCGGCACGATGCCGTTCGGGTTGAGCGCCTTGATCGAATAATAACCCTGCTTGATATGGTCGATATTCACCGTCTGGCGAATGCCGGGGATCGAGATGACCTTTTCCACATAACGGCTGATCTGCTTGTAATCAGCAAGTCGTCGCAGGTTGCACTTGAAGATGCCGTTATAGGCGGCGTCAAAGCGGACGAGGGTGACGAACAGGCGCACATCCGCCTCCGTCAGCCTGTCGCCGAACAGGTAGGGGCCGCGGTTTTCCAGCCGGGCTTCCAGCTCGTCGAGCATGGCAAACACGTCGGCGAAGGCCTCTTCATAGGCAAGCTGGGTGGTTGCGAAACCGGTGCGGTAAACGCCGTTGTTCAGCATCGGGTAGATGCGGTCGTTGAGCGCGTCGATCTCGGCGCGGAGATCTTCCGGGTAGAGATCGATGCTGTCGTCGGCGAGCGCGCCAAAACCGGAATTCAGCATGCGCAGGATATCGGCGGATTCATTATTGACGATCGTGCCGCGCTTCTTGTCGAACAGGACCGGCACGGTGGCGCGGCCGGTATAGACCGGGTCGGCGTTCGTATAGATCTCGTGCATATAGGTGGCGCCGTTGATGAGGTCGCGGTCGGAGCCCGGATAATCGCCGAACCGCCAGCCCTGCTCGGACAGTGCCGGCTCGACGACGGAAACCGAGATCACGTCCTCGAGTTTTTTCAGGGCGCGGCCGATCAAAGTGCGCGAGGCCCAGGGGCAGATCAGCGCGACATAGAGGTGGTAACGTCCGGCCTCTGCCTCGAAGCCGCTTTCGCCGGTTGGTCCGGCGCTTCCGTCAGGCGTGATCCAGTTGCGGAAACCGGAAATCTGCCGCACGAAGCCGCCCTTGGCGTCGGTCGCCTGAACCGGATGCCAATCGGCCGTCCACTTACCTTCCACAAGCATGTCTCACTCCTGATTTTGTATCTTAGGCATGGGCAGCTTTTTGCCCATGCCGATTTCGAATGCCTTGATCCAGGTCGTGCCAGGGAATTACTTGCGGCCGAACGTCGGGCGCAAGGCGAGAGCGCCGTCGCCGGTCAATGCGAGTACGATCAGGCCGACGATCCAGAATGCCGGAAATTCCCAGCCGCCGTTCGGGTTGTTGAAGAAGAAGCCGGCAGCGCCGTGCACGGTGAAGATCGCGCCGAGCAGGATCGGGATGACGGTAATGGCGGCGAGACGCGGCCAGATGCCGAGGATCAGCGCAACGGCGCCAGCCAGTTCCCAGAGAATGGTGACATAGGCGAACCAGCCCGGCAGGCCGAGCGAGGCGAAGAAGCCGGCAGTGCCGGCCGGAGTGAAGACAAAGATCTTCAGGCCGGCATGGGCGAGGAAAAGAATGCCGAGCGCCAGACGCAGGACAAGCGCGGCATAAGGGGCAGTGCGGGAATCGATCATGGTCTGTCTCTCTGGATGGGTGAATGTCTGCCAGAGGATATAACTCAATGCCGGAGTGACGATTATCCGGCTTAGGGGAGAGAGATTGCTTCCATTCGGGAAGCAATTATCGCCATCCCTCATCCCATATGGGTTGTCCACGGAACGAATCAGCGAGGAAATCCACGAGGACCCGCACTTTCAGGGCAAGGTGGCGGGCGGGTGGATAGAGAGCATAGAGGCCGCGCGGTTCATCCTCGAAGGCTCCCAAAACCGGATGGACGGCGCCCGCGCGTAATTTGGTACCCGCAACGAAGCTCGGTACTCGCGCAATGCCAAGGCCGGCCTCGGCGGCGGCAACACAGGCTTCCGCGTTGGTGAAATGGATGCGGCTCTGCACCGTGGTCGACAGGCTTTGTTTGCCGTCATCCGTCTTGAAGCGCCAGGACAGGGGATCGTGGAAGTTCGTATCGACGACGCAGTCGTGGCCGGCCAGATCAGCCGGCACGCGCGGCGTGCCGCGGGCGGCGAGATAACCGGGCGAGGCGATCAGGACGATCCGCATCGGGCAGAGTTTGCGGGCAATCAGGCTGCTGTCGGCCGGCTGGCCGATCCGCACGGCCGCATCAAAACCTTCGTCGACGAGATTGACGACCCGGTCGGAAAAACTGACCTCGAGCTGGATGTCGGGATAGGCGGTCGCGAACCGGATCAGCACCTCTGCAAGCTGCGTCGTGCCGAAGGTGATCGGTGCCGTGATCCGCAGCCGGCCGGAAGGTGCGCCGGACGTATTTCGCACAGAGGCATCGAGCGCATCAAAATCCTCGATGAGAACTTTTACACGTTCGTAATAGGCCCGGCCCGCCTCGGAAAGCGACATTGCCCGCGTGGTACGCTTGATCAGCTGCACGCCGAGATTGGCTTCCAGACGGGAAACGAGTTTCGATGCCTGGCCGGTACTGGTGCCCAGCCGGGTGGCCGCTGCGGCAAAACTTCCCGTATCAATGACCGCAATGAACATACGGTCGCATTCAAGGCGGTCCAAATCGAGTGTCTCCCGTCGCGGCCCAAATCATTCCGCCGCGATAATGGACATCGGTGACGAGGATGAAAAGGTCCGTGGCGACAGATACGGGAAAGACGGGCCTCCATCTGCCCGTCTGTGGAAAGGCCGCCAGGATCGCCGGCGGCCTTCAGGATCGGTTCTCCGAAGATGTCAGGCCTGACGTGGCACCCGTTCGCGCCGGGTGACGAAGAACAGGACACCTGCGAGGATCAACACGACCAAGGCCGCGATGATCATGGCCGGCAGGATGAAGGGCTGCGCCTTTGCGAGAAGCGGAACCGGGCCGCCCTTCCGCGCCACCGCGACGTCGGCCGGAGTGACCTTTGCTTCGGGATTGCCGAACTTCGTCAGGACATAGTTGGAAATGTCGGCGACCTGCTGGTCGTTCAGCGGCATGACATAGGATTTCTCGCCAAAACTCGGCATCAGCACATCATGCTCACCGGTCTTGCGCTCGACGCCATAGAGAATGGCAGCAACGAGATTGGCCGGCCGGCTGGCGCCGGTCGCGGTGTTGTGGAAGAGCGATGGATAGGCCTGGTTTTCGCTGCCGGCGCCGTTCGGCTGGTGGCAGCTGGCGCAATAGCCGCTATAGAGCTCGGCACCGCCGTTGCGCAGGCTGTCATGTTCGTTCGAGGCGAACATCCCGCGAATATTGGCCTCGTCGCTTTCCGTCGTCCCGAATTCGTGGGCCGGGCGTTTATCGGCGGGGTCGCGGACGGCCCGCACGGTCTTGAGATAACGCGCGAGCGCCAAAAGATCGCTGTCCGGCAGGAATTGCAGGCTGTTCTGCACGGCTTCCGCCATGCCGCCCGCCGCCTGGTTCTTGCCGTCGGCATGTCCTGTGCGGAAATACTGGACGAGTTCGTCCTCGCTCCAGCCGCCAATGCCGCTGACCGGATCCGAGGTAATGTTCGGCGCATACCATGGACCGACAAAACCGCCGGCGAGGTTCGCGCCGCTATCGGCCCCCATCAGCGGGCCGCGCGGCGTATGACAGGATGCACAGTGGCCGAGCGCGCCGGCAATATAGGCGCCCCGGTTCAGATCGTCGCTCTTGGCCGGATCCGGCTTGAACGGCGTCTTGTTCGCATAGAGAATATTCCAGAACGCCATCGAGAAGCGCAGATTGAAGGGGAAGGGCAGGGCCGTGTAGTCCTTCGGTTCCGCATCGACCGGCTTCACCCCGTTCATGAAATAGGTGTAGAGGGCGTTGATATCTGCGTCGGTCATCTCGGCATAGGCATTATAGGGCATGGCGGGATAGAGATGGCCTCCATCCTTCCTGATGCCCTGGCGGACAGCCCGCGAAAAATCCGCTTCGCTGTAATTGCCGATACCGGCCGTCTTCGACGGGGTGATATTGGTCGAATAGATCGTGCCGAGCGGAGAGATGATGCCATAACCGCCAGCAAAAGGCTGGCCCGTATGCGGAACCGTGTGGCAGGCCATGCAGTCCGAACCGGTCGCGACCATGCGACCCTTTTCGATCAGCTCCGCCGATGCCGTCTGGGCAAAGCTGCTTTCGGTGAGGGCAAACAGGCCGCTAGCGACGATCGCTGCAAAGGCACCCGTTTTGATGATGATGTCCGTTGTCCTCATCGTCATGCCCTCAACGTCTTGGAGATATCGTCGGCAGCCTTGATGCCGAGTGCTGCCATGGTGAGCGTCGAGTTGACGACGCTGGCCGACGGAATCGGCCCGCCGCCCGGCAGCCACAGGTTCGGATGGTCATGCGCACGGCAATTTCCATCCGTCACCGAGTCCTTCGGATCGGAGCCCATGATCGTGCCACCCATGATGTGGTTGTTGGCATTAAGGGAGGTCGTGGCCACGAAGTCGGTCGCGCCGAACAGATCGCCGATGCCGCGAAGCTGGCGCACCGATTCCTCGTAACCGCGGCGAACATAGTCGCCCACGTCGTAATACATGTCGGGGCAGGGGATACCGTGTGGATCGACGCGAGCCTTCGACAGCGTGACCCGGTTTTTCGGGTCGGGCAGCGGCTCGAGGCTGATCGACAGGTCCACGCCATGGGTGGTGCGGCGCCGGATTTCCGCATCCAGTTCCTCGCCGACAAAGCCGTCCTTGATGGCTGCTGCGGCCATCTGCGGCGCCTGGTTGATATTGTAGAGAATGACCTTCGTCGCCGAATATTCGGAGCGGAAAGCCCCGTCGCGCGGTCCGACCATGCAGCTCGACTGGGCCGGCCCGCGGCCGATCCACAGCGGCTCGTTTGCGGTGAACCGGGCATGAAAGCCCGAATGGTCCATCATGTTGCGGCCGACCTGATCTGAGGAATTGGCAATCCCGGCCGGGTTGCGCTCGTTGGCAGCTGCTAGAAGGACGCGCGGCGTTTCCATCGAGTTGCAGGCAATGACGAAGGCCGAGCCGGTCGCCTTGTGCGAGCGGTGCTCGCTGTCATACCAGTGAACGGCCGTGACGCGATTGTTCTCGTCGGTATCGATCTTGTAGACGACCGATTCCGCCAGAACGACGGCGCCCTTCGCCTCGGCCGATTCGACGGAGTGGATGCCATTATACATGGCACCGATCGGACAGATCGGCTGACAGTTGTTGTTGCCGCAACAGGTCGGGCGTCCGTTCCATGGGCGGGTGGAGCGTCCCTGCGGGATCGGCACCAGGTTCCAGCCATGCGGGTTCACCACTTCGGCGACACGCTTGTCGGCATATCCCCAGGGCACCATGTCCATCGGATAGGGCTTGGAGCGTTCCGGCGGCGACTGCAGGGCAGGATCGTTCGGCCCGGCCACGCCCATCGCCTCTTCGGCGCGACAGTAATAGGGTTCGAGTTCGTCATAGGAGATCGGCCAGTCGCGGCCGACGCCGTAGGTCGAGCGCATCTTCAGGTCTACCGGCAGATGGCGCCAGCTCGAGGCGGCCCAGTGCCAGGTCGTGCCACCGACAACCTTCAGATAACCCTGCTGAAAGCCATTTCCATCCGGTCCCGACAGCGCGACATAGTTGTTTTTCGGCCAGTAGAGCGGTGCAGGTGCTTTCGGTGATTGCGGATAAAGGCCCTGATAGTCGGAGCCGACGCGGTTCTTGAACGGCATATTGCGCCAGTTTTCGACAGCCTGGGCACGCTGGATGCGTAGACCCGCGTCGAGAACGAGAACACTCTTGCCTTCGCCAGCCAGCTGATCGGCAATCAGCGCGCCGACCACACCTGAACCGACGATAACGACATCTGCGGTGGCATCGCCATTTGAAAATACGGGGGATTTCATGGTCACAGAACTTTCGGATTGTTGATCGGCATGCGGGTGACCTCCGGCGGAAGCCCGGTCCACCAGATCGGTCCCTTGTTGCAGTAGGTCGGCACCGTCAGCCCGTCCTCGACCGGTCGGTACATCAAAGCCTCCTTGTAGGAGACGACGACCGGACCCTGTTTGGTCTCGACCGTTCCGGTGTACCAGGCAGTCAGGATGGCAAGCAGCAGATCGCCTTGACCGGCCTGCTTTGCGGCATCGCGGAAGGTCGAGGGCGTCGGATTGGCGCTCGCGAGCGTAGCGAGAGCATTCACGTTTTCGGCAAGGTCCGCGTGATCGGCAGCGAGAGCACGGTAGATGCGCTCCGATGTCGTCGGGGAAAGGTTCGCCTTGCCGGTGATGGCGCGGGACACTTCGTGAAAGCCGGCAACCGAAGCTTGTGCCGAAGCCGTTTGGGCCAGTGCCTCTGGCGTGCTTGCCACTGCGGCAAGCAGTGCCGCTGTCCCGGCAAGGAGGGTTCGGCGCGTTACCGAAAGCTTGCCGAAACCTCCCGGCATCGGCGTTGAACCAGAAATTTTCGTCGTCATGAGCGCTCCAAAAAGGCATGCGGCATCGAGCTGCCGAGGCCATCGGAAGAGGGGTTGGAATCGAAATTTTGATTTCGGCGCGACGTCGGCACAAAGGGGGGCGAGGGTCGAAATGTCTCACCCCTTGTGAAATTTAGATCGATTTAAGTCAATGCAAAAAATGCTGCGCCTGCGAAGGCGGCTGCTTTTCCAGTCGGGCTTAATAGCCCTTTGACGCCGCCGTTCTCGTCAATTTTTCGCCGCATAAACCGCGAAAAACAGCGGCTTTTGGGCTCCATTGAAGTGCGTCAACATGACGCATTCGGAGAGGCGACCTACAGCCTCCGGCTCCCGAAAAAGATGACCGGATGAAGTGATTGTGAAAACGAATTTGGGGCATCCGTCTGCATGGGCGAGAAGGGGAATTCTGTTTTTGGCCGCGAGTGCCGAACTTTCCGGATCGATGGACGGCTTTGCGGGCCGACAGACCTCGCGATTGCCGTCATCGGTCTTTTAACAGAGGCAACCAGGCCCGACGACGGCACAACCACAGGAGGTTTCACGGCAAGTTGCCCATGATCGGAAGGACGGGTCAATTGACTGTACGCCTGCCCTCTGCAATGAAAATCCAGCTTGAGAATGAAACCGCCAGATTTCGGGATTCTGCAGCCCAAAACGGTTGCAAAATGCCCCTTTTTTAGCGAAACTTGATTCAAGCATTCGGTGGAGGAGCCTGATGCACCAGCAGTCAGTACATGCCGAGCAAGTTTATGCGTCTGCGCAATCCGCGCAGGCCAGTTCTCCCATTGTGGCCTCCTGGCGGCGGTGCATGACGATGCATCATCTGGCGCCGGAAGATAAACGCTTGCCCGTCCGCTTGACGGACGAGGAGTTTCGTCTTGCACGGGAGCGATCCGAGAGGTTGGTCGCGGAAGCGGTGGACGAGATCGACCGGCTGTTCATGACGGTTGGCAAGGCCGGATGCTGCCTGTTGCTGACCGATCGCGACGGCATTGCTCTCGAGCGGCGCGGTACATCCGGCGACGACAAGGATTTTCATAATCTCGGCCTGTGGACCGGTTCGGTCTGGACCGAAGCGAGCATTGGCACCAATGGCATCGGCACTGCACTGGCCGACGAGCGGGCCGTGACGATTGTTCGCGACCAGCATTTCTTCTCCTCCAATATCAATCTCAGCTGCACCACGTCGCCGATCCGCGATCATCGCGGCCAGCTTGCCGGTGCACTGGACGTTTCGACCTGCCGTGAGGATGCGAACGAATTCACGCTTTCCGTGCTATCGCAGGCGGTGCGGGAGGCGGCACTGCGCATCGAACTCAGCCTGTTCTGCAGTGCCTTTGCCGGTGCGCGTTTCGTCATGGTGCCCTCCGAAAGCGGTTCGACCTCCGCGCTTCTGGCCATCGACCGGAACGATATCGTCGTCGGCGCAACGCGTTCAGCTCGTGCTGCGCTCAAGCTCGACGACAAGAAGATCGAGGCCGGCATTCCGGCCGCCGACGCCCTTGATGAACACCGCAGCGCCGATGGCGAATATCTTCAGGATGCCGAACGCGCGGTGCTGAAACAGGTTCTCCTGCGCAATCACGGCAATGTCTCCCAGGCTGCCGTCACGCTTGGCATGAGCCGCGCGACCCTGCACCGGAAGCTGTCAAAGCTCGATCTTCAGTAAGGTAAGCCTCGCGATCATACCGCATCGCACAGTGTCGCAGAGTTGCGACACTGTGCGATGCGGTATGGCGATGTGCCCCTGTTTTGGCCCCGCGAACATGCGCAGATTCCTCCCATCCGGTTCGTGAAAAGAACCCGGCAACCCAGGGAGGATGGATCATGCTGCACCAGAAAATCGTCGAGTCGCCGTTCAAGCTAAAATACGGCAACTATATCGGCGGCGAGTGGAAGGAGCCGATCGGCGGCCGTTATTTCGACAATGTCACGCCGGTCACCGGCCAGAAGATCTGCGAAATCCCGCGCTCCGATGAAAAGGATGTCAACGCCGCGCTTGATGCCGCCCACGCCGCCAAGGACAAGTGGGGCCGCACCGCCGTTGCCGAGCGCGCCAATATCCTGATGAAGATCGCCCAGCGCATGGAGGACAAGCTGGAAGTTCTGGCCCAGGCCGAGACCTGGGACAATGGCAAGCCGATCCGCGAGACGATGGCAGCCGACATTCCTCTCGCCATCGACCACTTCCGGTATTTCGCCTCCTGCGTCCGCGCCCAGGAAGGCTCGATCGGCGAGATCGACAACGATACCGTTGCCTACCACTTCCATGAACCGCTCGGCGTCGTCGGCCAGATCATTCCGTGGAATTTCCCGATCCTGATGGCCGCCTGGAAACTGGCACCCGCTCTTGCAGCCGGCAATTGCGTTGTCATCAAGCCGGCCGAACAGACGCCTGCCTCGCTGCTCGTCTGGGCCGAGATCATCGGCGATCTCCTGCCGCCCGGCGTGCTCAACATCGTCAACGGTTTCGGCCTTGAAGCCGGCAAGCCGCTGGCGTCTTCCAACCGCATCGCCAAGATCGCCTTTACCGGTGAAACGACGACAGGCCGGCTGATCATGCAATATGCCAGCCAGAACCTGATCCCGGTCACGCTGGAGCTCGGCGGCAAGTCGCCGAACATCTTCTTTGCCGACGTGGCAGCGGAAGACGACGATTTGTTCGACAAGGCGCTCGAAGGTTTTGCGATGTTCGCGCTCAACCAGGGCGAAGTCTGCACATGCCCGAGCCGCGCGCTGGTGCATGAATCGATCTACGACCGCTTCATGGAAAGGGCAGTAAAGCGCGTCAAGGCGATCAAGCAGGGCAACCCGCTCGACAGTGAAACGATGATTGGTGCCCAGGCTTCGACCGAGCAGATGGAAAAGATCCTCGCCTATCTCGATATCGGCAAACAGGAAGGCGCAGAGGTTCTGACCGGCGGTTCCCGCAACGATCTCGGTGGTGAACTGGCCAACGGCTATTACATCCAGCCGACCATCTTCAAGGGCCACAACAAGATGCGCGTGTTCCAGGAAGAGATCTTTGGGCCGGTCGTGTCCGTGACCACTTTCAAGGACGAGGCGGAAGCCTTGTCGATCGCCAATGACACATTGTACGGCCTCGGCGCCGGCGTGTGGACCCGCGACGGCAACCGCGCCTATCGCTTCGGCCGGGAAATCCAGGCCGGTCGTGTCTGGACCAATTGCTACCACGCCTATCCGGCCCATGCGGCCTTCGGCGGTTACAAGCAATCCGGTATCGGCCGCGAAACGCACAAGATGATGCTGGACCACTACCAGCAGACCAAAAACATGCTGGTGAGCTACAGCCCGAAAAAGCTCGGCTTCTTCTGAGCCTCACAACAGGGGAGAACCTATCCTCCCCGACCTCTCCCTCGAAAGGGGGAGGGGCCAGATCTGCCTCGCCCGGTTCCGCTTTTGACGAGAAGGCGTCGGGTATCGCAGGCAATGCCGCTCCCTGGAAAGCCCCCTCCCGGGGAGCGGCGCTTATCTATTTGACACGGGATGAAGACAATGGATGCCACTATCAACGGCGAACCGCGCGTGACCGCAACGGATGCTGCGCTCGACCTGATCGCCGATATCCGCCGCGACTATCCGCAAATCCTGTTCCACCAGTCCGGTGGCTGCTGCGACGGCTCTTCGCCCATGTGTTATCCGGCCGATGATTTCATGATCGGCGATCATGACGTGAAACTCGGCGAGATCGGCGGCGTGCCGGTCTATATCAGCGGCAGCCAGTTCGAGGCGTGGAAACATACCCAGCTGATCATCGATGTCGTGCCCGGACGCGGCGGCATGTTTTCGCTCGATAACGGCCGGGAAAAGCGGTTTCTCACGCGCTCGAGGCTTTTCGGAGGCGGGGAGGCCTGCGCGCTGCCCGGCTAATCCCCGAGCCGCAAGGCGTTTCAAGAAAGGTCGCATCGCGGCATTGTCGAGGCCGACTTTCGCTATCTCACGAAGACACAAGCCCCTATATTCCTCAGGATCGACCTGCCATTCGAGCATGACGCGCGCGATTTTCGTGCGCTGGCCATAACTCGGATGGGTCGATACGGCTCGTTTGCTGAATTGGGGAACAAGGGAATAGTGATGGATATGGAATTGTCGGCAAAGGATTTTTGGAAGGCCATTGGTGCAAGGGCGATCGGCGCGACCATCGTCACCGCAGCGGATGAAAATGGTCCGGCAGGGTTCGTCGCCCTGTCTGCCACGCATTTCTCGGCCTCACCGCCGACCATGACGGTGGCGATCGGTGAAAATACCAGCGCCTTGAAGCCGATCCTGGAAACCGGCATGTTCGCGATCAATTTCCTCAGCGCGGAGGGGAGGGCTATCTACGAGCGTTTTTCCTCCCGCGATGCACCGAAGGGCGCGGAACGGTTTGCCGGGTTTGACTGGTCCGCAGGAGCGGAAGGCCTGCCAATCTTCAAGGCGACCACGGCCGTGATCGAATGCCGGCTCGAAGATCATATCAAGCGCGGCGATACCTATCTTCTGTTCGGCCGCATCACCGGTCTGCATCACGATCAGGATGCGAAACCGCTGATCTCCTTTGCGGGCAAGCTGATGTGATCAAGCGAAAGCGCCTTAAGGGGCGCTTTCCTCTTTCTCGACGTCATATCATCGCTGCGCCGGACTGCCGGCAGGAGCTTCAATGTCGCTAAACAAACCCGACATCGACATGTTCTTTGCGCTAGAGACAAGCCTTCATCGGCCGGAAATCAGGGCGTCGCGAGAGGTCGTGTCGGATCTGATCGCCGATGAATTTATCGAATTCGGAAAATTCGGCAGAGTTTACAACAAGCAGATCACAGTTGAGGCTCTTGCAGGCGAAACCGCGCAGGCCTCGGCGTCGCTGCCATACGTGTCGGACTTTTCCGTTCGTCCATTGTCGGATCGTGTGGTGCTGGTCACTTACAAGAGTATCCGTACGTCGGCTGACTGTCAGAACAATGATGAGACTTTGCGAAGCTCCATCTGGAAATTGATGGCTGGCCGCTGGCAGATGATATTCCATCAAGGGACGCCCGTTCCCAATCAATGATGGCTTCAGGCCGGAAGAGCGACCCAGCCAATAATGGATGACTGCAGGCAGGGCGCCTGTCTTCTGTAGGCCGTGTTGTTCACTCACCGCTCCCGTTTACCAACTCGCTTTGCTTGCCTCCAGGCACCGCCCAGATCAGCCGGATGTTGCCATCGAGCTTTTTGGGGGCATCAACGTTGCGATATAGCCTTAAATCACGTAACGTGTGTTATGGAACATGGCATTTGTTGGTGACCCATAAGATCACTCCACGACACCCAACGCCATAGAGGCCAGAAAACTGCCGAAATCCTGAAATCGTCGGCAGCGTGCGACAGCCTCTGTTCGCACGCCCGATCTCGCTTCCACAGCAACCACTGGCTGGCACTCGGAGTTTGCGGCAATGTCCGAACCTGTTCCCCGAACGCCATGGATTGCTTGAGCGTTCAGGATTGCTCGATCATCCCTGCGCGCTGCCATACCGCGCAATCGACAGGCCACCGGTATCGATCTCGGGTCGCTTTCCGCCGACCATATCGGCCAGCACGCGTGCGGAGCCGGTGCTCATCGTCCAGCCCAGCGTACCGTGGCCGGTATTGAGGAACAGGCCGGAAATCGGCGTCGGGCCGATGATCGGTGTTCCGTCCGGCGTCATCGGGCGAAGGCCTGACCAGAAGGTTGCCTTACCGACATCGCCCCCCGGAAACAGATCGGTGACCGAATGTTCGAGCGTGCTGCGGCGCCGTGCGCCGAGATCGTTCGTGTAACCGGAAATCTCTGCCATGCCGCCAACGCGGATGCGGTCGCCAAGCCGGGTGATCGCGATCTTGAACGTCTCGTCCATGATCGTCGATTCCGGTGCGCGCGTGGGTTCGACGATCGGGATCGTCAGCGAATAACCCTTGACCGGATAGACCGGCAGCTTGATCCCATGCGCACGCAGCAGAAGCGGCGAATAACTTCCGAGCGCAACGACGACGCTGTCGGCGGAGAAATTGCCCCGGTCAGTCACGACGCCCTTGACCTTCCTGCCTTCGACGTCGATGCCCTTGATCTCGGTTCCGTAAAGAAACCGCACACCGAGCGCTTCGGCCTTTGCTGCCAGCGCATTGGTGAACTTGAAGCAGTCGCCCGTCTCATCCTTCGGGGTCAGCAGACCGCCGACGAATTTTTCGCGGACATGGGCGAGCGCCGGCTCGACCGCGATGCAGCCGTTCGGATCGAGCACTTCATAAGGAATGCCGTCAGCCGCAAGCGCCTTCACGTCCTTGGCAGACGCGTCGAGCTGCTGCTGGCTGCGGAAGAGCTGCAGCGTACCCTTCATCCGCTCGTCGTATTCGATCGCCGTTTCCGCCCGCAGGTCGGCCAGCGCGATACGGCTGTAATCGGCCAGCCGCAGCATCCTGCCCTTGTTGATCGCATAACGCTCCGAGGTGCAGTTCGCGAGCATGCGAACAAGCCAGGAGAGCATTGCCCGATCCAGCTTCGGCCGCAGGATCAGCGGCGCATGTTCCATGAAGATCCATTTGATCGCCTTCATCGGAATGCCGGGCGCAGCCCAGGGGCCGCAATAACCGAACGAGACCTCGCCCGCATTCGCGAAGCTGGTTTCAAGCGCCGGCCCGGGCTGGCGGTCGATGACCGTAACCTCGTGGCCCGCCTTGGCGAGTTGATAGGCAGACGTAACGCCGATGACGCCGGCACCAAGGATAATGACCTTCATGTTTCCCTCATTGTGTGGAGCCTGCGCTCCTTATCTGCAGTGCCGCTGGTAACGCTGTCCGAGACCGGTCAGGATTTCGTAGGATATCGTGCCGGCATCACGCGCAACATCCTCGACCGTCTGGTGCGGCCCGAAAACCTCCACGCGGCTGCCGAGCCCCAATGTGCCTTCAGGCAGGGCGGAAATATCGATCGTGATACTGTCCATGGAAACGCGTCCGACGATCGGCAGGCGTATTCCGTCATAATAGACGGCGCCCTTGTCGCTCAGGCTGCGCGGCAGGCCGTCGGCATAACCCGCGGCGATCGTCGCCAGGCGTCTGGGCTCGCGGGTTATATGTGTGGCGCTGTACCCGACACGCGCGCCGGCCGGCACGGTTCTCGTCTGCACGACGGCGACGTCCAGATGCACGACCGGTTCCATGGAGAGCGGAGCCGATGTAAACGCACCGCCATAAAGCGCGATGCCCGGCCGCGCGATCAGCCCGTGATAGGCCGCCCCCAGGCCGACGCCGCCGGAATTGGCGAAGGAAAAGTCGATCCCCGGGAATTGCGCGGCAATCTTGCCGAATTCGGCAAGCTGATCGGCATTCTGCAGGTTCTCCGGTTCATCGGCCGAAGCCAGATGGCTCATCACAAAGAGGATGTCGATGCCGCGCTCCGCGGCGACTTCGCCGGCAAAAGCCTCCCGTTCTTCGGGAGGAATCCCCAACCGCGACATGCCCGTATCGAATTGCACGACGGCCGGCAGAATGCGGTTCAGCCGCCTGACCGTGTCGGACCAGAGCTTCCACTGTTCTAAGGAATTGATCACCGGCACGATATTTTGCCGGGCACAGACATCCTCATTGCCGGGCTGCAGGCCGTTCAGCACGAAGATGCGCGCATCACCTGCCAAGGCAGGTCTCAGCAAAACCGCCTCGTTGAACTGTGCAACGAAGAAGTCGCGGCAGCCACGCGCATAAACCGTTCTTGCGACGGGTTCGGCGCCGATCCCATAGGCATCCGCCTTGACGATGGCCGCAACCCGCGCCGGGGCGACGAGCGCACAAAGTCGATCGTAATTGCGGCCGAGAGCCTTGAGATCGATCGTCAGATAACCGGGCGCACCGGCTGCCTCATCGGTGATTTTCCAATCGGATATAGCTGCTTGCGTCACCCCGGCCTCCAAGGCTGCCCTTACCGCAACTATATTGAAACGATCGTCGAATTTCCTAGCGATCTGCGATAGATCCGCGCATATTTATGGCCATTATGAAATGAACGACGAAGAATTGAGATAATCTGTCATGGCCGATCTGGATGCAATCGACCGCAACATATTGCGTGTGCTGCGCACCGATGCGAGACGCAGCAATGCGGCGATCGCAGCCGAAGTCGGCCTGTCGCCTTCGGCATGCCTGCGGCGTATCCGGATCATGGAGGAATCGGGTGTCATCCGCGGTTACATAACCCTGGTCGGCTCCCCGGATATCGATCCCACCATTGCCGTCATCGTCAACATCACGCTCGACAGGCAGACGGAGGAATATCTCGATCGTTTCGAGGCTGCGGTCAGGCGCTTTCCCGAAATCCGGGAATGTTTTCTGATGACCGGCGGTTCCGATTATCTGCTGCGGGTGGAGGTTGTGAATGCGCGCGACTTCGAGCGGATCCACAAGGAGATCCTCTCGACATTGCCGGGCGTGGCCCGAATCCATTCGAGCTTCTCGATCCGCAACGTGGCAGGCCCTTCCCTGCCCCGCTCCGACCGTAACTAACGGGATTTATGCGATGGCATATTGCCCTCGCTTGCTTAGCCAAGCACGAAATGGCGTTCGCCGACCGGCTTCAGCACCGCGTCTGCCGGTGTCGGATTGGCGTTGACGTCGAAGGCGATCGGCCGGCGCTCCCGCTCGATCTTCGGATCCGGGACGGGGATCGCAGAGAGAAGCGCCTGCGTATACGGATGCTGCGGGTTTTCGAAGATAGCCTCGCAGGGACCGATTTCGACGATGCGTCCGCGCAGCATCACCGCAACGCGGTGGCAGAGGTAGCGGATCATCGACAGGTCGTGGGCGATGAACAGATAGGTCAGCCCCAGCTCGTCCTGCAGGTCCTGGAAAAGGTTGACGATCTGCGCCTGGATCGAAACGTCGAGCGCGGTAATCGGTTCGTCTGCAACGATCAATGCCGGGTCAAGTGCAATGCCGCGGGCAATGCAGACGCGCTGGCGCTGGCCGCCGGAAAATTCATGCGGATATCGCGTCATGAAGGAGGGATCGAGCCCTACCCTGCGAAACAGTGCCGCCACCCTGTCATTGCGCTCGGATCTGTTGCCGCCCTGGCCATGCACGACCAGCGGTTCGCCCACAAATTCGCCGACCGTCATGCGCGGGTTGAGCGACGAATACGGATCCTGGAAGATGATCTGCATGTCGCGCCGGAAAGGTTTTAGCAGCGGCTTGGAAAGGCCGGTCAGGTTCTGGCCCTTGAAGATGATGTCGCCGCTGGTCGGCTCTTCGAGCTGCAGCAGCACCCGGCCGGTCGTGCTCTTTCCGGAACCGGATTCACCGACGAGCCCGAGCGTCTCGCCCGGATAAATCTCGAAACTGACATTGTCGACGGCCTTCAGGGCCGGCGTCGATCCCGCCAGAAAACCGCGCCCTCCCCCATAGGTCTTGCAGAGGCGGTCGGCGATCACGAGGGGCTTTTGCGGCGTCTTTTCCATCGTCATGCCGAAGCTTCCCGTTCTTTCTTCAGTTCCGCGCGAAGGTCGTACCAGGCCGCGGCCTTGTGGCCGGCAACGCCGTCTTCCACCTGCAGAAGCGGCGGCGTTTCACGCTTGCAGCGTTCGGTGGCGAAAGCGTTGCGCGGTGCAAACGGGTCGCCGACCGGTTTCTCGATCAGGTTGGGCGGATTTCCCGGGATCTGGTAAAGGCGCGTCGCACCGCGCTTGCCGCCATGAGGCAGCGATTTCAGAAGACCCCAGGTATAGGCGCTGCGCGGATCCTCAAACACCGCATCCACCGGGCCACGCTCCATGATCCGGCCGCCATACATGACCTGGATCGTATCGGCGAGACCGGCCACGACACCCATGTCATGGGTGATCCAGATCACCGTCGTGCCGATCTTCTTCTTCAGGTCCCGCACCAGATCAAGGATCTGCGCCTGCACCGTCACATCCAGCGCCGTCGTCGCCTCGTCGGCGATCAGAAGCTTCGGATTGCAGGAAATGCCGATCGCGATCATCACCCGCTGGCGCATGCCGCCCGAAAATTCGTGCGGATATTGCCCGATCCGGGTGCGGGCATTGGGAATGCCGACGAGTTCAAGCAGTTCGACGACCCGCTCGCGCGCCTGGTTCTTCGAGAGGTTGAAATGCCGGCGCAAAGGCTCGGCGATCTGCCTCTCGATGGTCAGGACCGGGTTGAGCGACGTCATCGGATCCTGGAAAACGAAGCCGATTTCCTTGCCGCGCAGATTGTAGAGTTCGCGCGGTGCAAGCTTCAGGAGATCGCGGCCCTTGAAATAGACCTCGCCGCTGACGATACGGCCGGGCGGCCGGGCAATCAGCCCGACCATGGAGAGCGCATGCACGCTCTTGCCGGAGCCGGATTCGCCGACAATGCCCAGCGTCTCGCCCTCTTCGATCGTGTAGGAGACGTCGTTGACGGCATGGACCGTGCCGGCCGGTGTATCGAAGACGACCGTCAGGTTGCGAATGTCGAGAAGCGGTGTCATCGCGCGGTCCTCAGCTTCGGGTCGAAATAGTCACGCAGCCAGTCGCCGAGAAGGTTGACGCTCAGGACGGTCAGCAAGATGGCGAGGCCCGGAAAGGTGACGATCCACCAGGCGGTGGTGATGTAGACGCGGCCATCGGCCAGCATGCGTCCCCAGCTCGGGCTTGGCGGTTGCACACCGAGGCCGAGGAAGGAGAGCGCTGCGTCCATGATGATGATGCGCGCAAGCTCGAGTGTGGCAATGACCAGAACCGGCGTCATGACATTGGGCAGCAGGTGCTTGATCATGATCCGCCATGTGCCGGCGCCAATCGCATGGGCCGACAGGATGAATTCCCGTTCGCGAAGGGCAAGCACCTGACCGCGGATGATGCGGGCATACCGCAGCCAGCTGGTCAGCGCCAGAACAACGACGAGGTTCTGGCTCGATGCGCCGACGGCGGCCACGACCAGCAGGGCCAGCAGCATCAGCGGCAATGCCAGCTGGATATCGACGATGCGCATCAGGATCCGATCGACCATGCCGCGGTAATAACCGGCGACAATTCCGAGAAGCGTGCCGACCACGCCGCCAAGCACCACCGCACCGGCCGCGATCAGCAGCGTGGTGCGGCTGCCATAAAGAATGCGCGAAAGAATATCGCGGCCGAGTTCGTCCGTGCCGAGCGGATGGGCGCCGGGCGAAAACAGGCTGGTCCAGGTCGGGGCGACCATGCGCGCCGTCAGGCTCGAACGGGTCGGCGACGGCAGGCCGAGATAGGGCGCCAGGATCGCACCGGCGATGAAGACCAGCACCAGTAGGAAGCCGAAAAGGCCGGCGCGGCTTTTGAGGAGAGCAAGGAAGAAAGATTTCATGGCAGCGCCTCAGCCTCGACGGATACGCGGATCGAGCACGCCGTAAAGCAGATCGACCAGAAGGTTGACGACGACGAAGATGCCAGCGACCAGTGCGACGCCGGCCTGAATGACCGGAAAATCCTGGGCCTGGATCGCCTGCACGATGACACGGCCGACACCCGGCCATGCAAAAACGGTCTCGATGACGACCGAACCGCCGAGCAGCTCACCGGCGATAATGCCGATCATCGTGACGACAGGGATCAGCGCGTTGCGGGCGATATGCCAGAAGAAGACGGTGCGCGGCATCAGGCCCTTGGCGCGAGCAGTGCGGACATAATCTTCCCGCATGATGTCGAGAAGCGATGAACGCAGGAGGCGGGCGATGGAAGCCGAGACGAAGACCGACAATGTCAGGCCCGGAAGAATGTAGTTTTCCCAGCCCCCTGCCCCGCCGGTCGGCAGAAGCCCGAGTTCGACCGAAAACAGCAGGATCAGCATGATGCCGAGCCAGAAGGTCGGCGTTGCCTGTCCGAGAAGTGCTGCGATCATCACGACGAGCTCCGCCACCGTGCCACGCATCAGCGCGGCAATCGCACCGGCGATCGCACCGATCAGCGTACCGAAGATCAGCGCGAGGCCGGCAAGCGAGGCCGTTGCCGGCATGCGTTCGAGGACGACGTCGAGTGCCGGGCGGACATGCTGGAAGGAAATGCCGAAATCGCCCTTCACCATGGCCAGCAGGGAATAGAGATATTGCTGCCACAACGGCTCATCGAGGCCGAGTGCAGTGCGCAGGTTGGCAATTTCTTCGGGGCCTGCGCCGACCGGCAGAAGCAGGACCGTCGGGTCACCCAGAATGCGGCTGACGAAAAAGACGATCGTCACGACGCCCCAGATTGCGACGACGGCTTCCAGCAGTTTGACGAGAAGATAGCGCGTCATCGGCGGCCTTCCGTTTCACGGCGTCCGGCAGTCGGCGCCGGACTTGTCTTGAATTTACCTGTCATCGCAATCTCGCCTGCCCTGCCGGTTCAAAGCCATACCGGCGGCTGTGCCGGTCGGCTCCTTGGCGGGAATCATCGCCACACATTTCCAGAAGATCATGGGAGGAGACAGTTACGCCACCCATGAAAGTAGATCGTTCTCGTTTTCGAAATTGCGGCCGTAAAGCGCGTTGACGACGGTGAGCCCGGCTTTGTGAAGCGGGACATCGACGCCGCGTTTTTCGGCAAGTGCGATCACCGGAACGATGCCGAAAGGAACATCCTCGGTGATGAAGCGGGTGTCGAGCGAGGTAGGACCGGGAGGTCCCTTGCGCTTTTCATGGACGGCCGCCGCCATCTCCGCCAGCGACATGCCCGGCTCGAAGCCGAAGGTCAGGTAATAATGATCATAGACCGTGCGCACCTTGACGCCATAGGCAGCGGCCACCGCCAGTCTTTCGGCATCCAGCACTTCGATCATGCGGGCGACCGAGGGTGTGATGGCATCGTAATTGGCCCAGTATTCGGCTTTTTCGATGCGGGTGAAATTGCACATCGCGCTGGCGAGATGGATCGGCGGGTTCAGATTGCTGAGAGCGATCGCGGTGATGTCGTCAACCTCGGTGAACCGGTCGCCGAAGAGTTCGCGGCAGAGGCCCAATCCCGAAACACCGTTATCGGCCGGCAGGGTCGCCAGTTCGAGCCGGGTGCGGATGCCGCCGATCGAAATGCTGGTGGGGCCTGAACGGCGCGACATGAGCGCAGTCGTTGCCCAGGCAATGACGCTGGAATTGACGCCCTTCGCCTTCAGCTGTTCCTTGAGATAACGCGCGCTCAACGAAAGCTGGGCACTGACGATGAAGGTATTGCAGCTCTTCGCATAGGGAAGGATCGCGTCGATCACCG
Organism: Neorhizobium alkalisoli; assembly: GCF_007829835.1. Classification (GTDB taxonomy): domain Bacteria; phylum Pseudomonadota; class Alphaproteobacteria; order Rhizobiales; family Rhizobiaceae; genus Neorhizobium. The sequence goes on from NZ_VIWP01000001.1 coordinate 224,618, forward strand.
CCTTGTGACCATAACCCGGCACGGCGATGATCACCACTTCGGCATGCTCGACCAGGACCTGCGGATCGCTGGCGATCACCGGACGGAAACGCGTTTCCAACACGCCGGTGACTTCGATGTCCTGGCCGGAAAGACCGGCTGCACTCTTGCCGGAAGGCGACCAGAGGATGGGATCATGCCCTTCCTCAGCCAGCCAGGCGGCATAACCGAGCGCGATGCCGCCGCATCCAACGATACCAATGCGCATGCCTGTTCCCCTTTTTTAGCTTGCATCCGCCGTGTGGTTCTGGCGCGCCACCGTCAAGCAGCGCGCCGGTCGAGCCTCAGATATCGAGGCCGTAGATCTCCCGTGCGGCCTTTTCCGAGATGCGGCCTTCACGCAGGTCCTTGCGGACAAGATCGCGATCGCGTTCCTTCGGATCGCCGTAGCCGCCGCCGGAGGACGCAACCATCGCCACCGTCTGGCCCGGGCCGACAATGCCGGCACGCTTCTTCAAGGGCGCAACACCTTCGCCGAGTTCTACATTGGTCGTCCGACCGTCCTGGCCGCCGAACAGGCCCCAGGGCGCGATCACCGCATTGGTGCCGCCGGCCGAGATCGTTGCCGTGTGATCGAGGATCTTGACCTTGCGCCGCATGGTCATGCCGCCGCGGAACTTGCCGGGGCCGCCGGAATCCTCGACCAGCTCGTAACGTTCGACCATGACCGGATGTTCGTATTCGAGCGCCTCGATCGGAATATTGGCGGTGTTGGTCGTGTGAACCTGCACGCCGTCCAGTCCATCGATATGGGCACGCGCACCCATCGAGCCGCCGCACATCTCGTTATAGACATAGAAGCGGCCGGTGCGCGGATGGGTACCGCTGAAGGTCAGCAGACCACCGCCGGTGCAGGCAGCGCAGACTTCCTCGGGGATCGCCTGCGACATGGCCGCGAAGATCAGGTCGACGAGACGCTGGCCCGGATCGGTGCGGCTATAGACGGCGGCCGGAGCTACAGCGTTGAACAGCGTACCTTCCGGCGCGGTAACGTGGATCGCGCGATGGAAGCCGGAATTGGCCGGGATATCCGGGTCGACCAGCGCCTTGACTGCGAAATACACGGTTGCCAGCGTCGCGGTCATCACCATGTTGATCGGTGCGCGGACCTGATCGGGATTGCCGGCGAGATCGAAGAAGATCTCGTCGCCCTTTACCTCGATCTTGACCTTGAGATCCATGACCTCTTCGACAAGGTTGCTGTCGAAACGGCAGCTGTGTTCGTAGATGCCATCCGGAATACGGGCGATGCCGGCACGTGTCTTGCGGTCGGCATAGTTCAGGACCTCGACACCGGCTGCGGCGACGACATCCTTGCCGTATTTTTCGCAAAGCGCCTGATAACGCTGCACGCCGAGGCGGTTTGCCGCCATCTGGGCGCGGAAATCGTTGATGCGTTCGCGCGGCACCTGGCAGTTGAGCAGGATCAGATCCATGATGTCCTGCTGCAGCACGCCCTTGCGATAAAGCCGGATCGGCGGGATGCGCAGGCCTTCCTGGAAGATATGCGCATGGCCGCGGTCGACGAAGTCCGAATGGTGAGCAAGGTTCGTCACCCAGGCGACGATCTCGCCTTCGACGAAGACCGGCTCGAGGAAAACGATGTCATTCAGATGCGTGCCGCCGCCCGTATGAGCGTCGTTGCCGATGAAGACATCGCCCGGTTCGACGGACGACAGGTCGCAATTGTTCATCACATATTCGCCGATGCCTAGCAGCGAGCCCAGATGAACCGGGATACGCTCGGCTTGAGCCAGGGTGCGGCCCTGAGCATCGAAGATGACCGTGGAGCAGTCCTGCCGCTCCTTGATATTGGTCGAATAGGCGGCGCGAACGATCGCCTTGCCCATTTCCTCGACGATCGTCGACAGGGCGCTGCCGATCACTTCCGTCGTGACGGGATCAACGGCAGGCAGTTTCCCGGTTACTGGAACAGTCTGGTTCATGGCGCTTACTCGATGATCAGGTTGAGCTGGGCGTCGACGGTTGCCGACTGCTTGGGAAGGATGAGCGTGGTCGAATCCATCTGCTCGACGACGGCAGGCCCGGCAACCACATGGCCGGGGCCAAGCAGCGTGCGGTCATAAAGCGGGCAAGGCGTAAAGCCGCCGAGCTCCGGCAGATAGACGGTGCGTTCGCCGACGATGGCGGCCTTCACGTCGCCGGTTGCGGCCGGATAGGAGTTGATCTCGGCCTTCGGCACATTGCCGATCGCCTCGACGCGCAGCGTGATGATCTGGATCGGCTCTTCTGCCGCGACATAACCGTAGAGCTGCATGTGAGCGCGCTCGAAGCCGGCCTTCATCGCATCGAGCAGCGCCTGACCGGACAGACCTTCGGGACGCTCGACCGTCAGCTCATAACCCTGACCGCCGTAACGCATGTCGATTGCAAGCGTCACCCGGCGATCTTCAGCCGGGATCTTTTCCTGCTCGAACCATTCCTGCGCACGCTCGTTGAGCTGGGCAAAACCCTCGTCGATCGCCTGCAGCGAGGCGGCGGCGAGCGGCGCCATGCGGGTCAGCGAGATATTGGTGCGAAGATCGGCCTGAAGCAGACCGAGCGCGCACATGATGCCCGGATGTTTGGGGATCATCAGGCGCGGGATATCCAGTTCCTTGGCGAGACGTGCCGCGTGGATCGGGCCGGCGCCGCCGAAAGCGAGCATCGTATAGTCACGCGGGTCGTAACCGCGCTCGACCGAGATGACGCGGATTGCCTTGGCCATATTGGCGGTGACGACGCGGATGATGCCCTGTGCCGCATCCATGACGTCGATGCCGAGATCGGCCGCAAGGCGTGCGACTGCGCGCTTCGAGGCTTCCGCATCGATCTTCATGCGGCCGTTGAGAAGATGCGTCTGGTTGAGCACGCCGAGAACGATATTGGCGTCCGTCACCGTCGGCTCTTCATTGCCGAGGCCGTAGCAGACCGGGCCGGGATTGGCGCCGGCGCTGCGCGGGCCGACCTTCAGAAGGCCGTTGTCGACATAGGCGATCGAGCCGCCGCCGGCGCCGACCGTGTGAATGTCGAGCATCGGCACTTTCAGCGGATAACCGTGAACGACGATGTCATTGGCCATTTGCGGCTTGCCGCCGTCGATCAGCGAAACGTCGCTGGACGTGCCGCCCATGTCGAAGGTGATGAGATTGTTGCTGCCCGTCGCCTTGCCGATTTCAAGCGCGGCGGTCACGCCCGCTGCCGGACCTGACAGAACGGTGCGGACCGGCTGCTTCTTGGCGGTATCACAGGAAATGACGCCGCCATTGCTCTGGGTCAGATGCGGCTCGGCATGCACGCCGGCTGCTTCCAGACGCGGCGTCAGCCGGTCGAGATAGCTGCGCATGATCGGCCCGAGATAGGCGTTGACCACCGTGGTCGAGACACGTTCGTATTCACGGAATTCCGGGGCGATCTCGTGCGAGACACTGATGAAGGCGTCCGGAATTTCTTCCTCGACGATTTCGCGGATGCGCTTTTCGTGGCCGGGTTCGACGAAGGAGAACAGGGTGCAGATGGCAATCGCCTTGATGCCCGCTTCCTTCAGCTCGCGCACCGCCTTGCGGACGTCGTCCTCGTTGAGCGGAATGGCAATGCTGCCGTCATACAGAACACGTTCGCGAACTTCCTTGCGCATGTCGCGGCTGGCGAGAAGCGGCGGCTTCACGGTCTGCAGCGAATAGAGCTCCGGCCGCTTCTGACGGCCGATTTCCAGAACGTCGCGGAAACCGTCGGTGGTGATCAGGCCAGATGCTGCGCCACGGCCCTGGATGAGGGCATTGGTGCCGACCGTCGTCCCGTGACCGAAATAGGCAACCGCATCCGGGCTAGCGCCACCTTCCGGCAGAGACTGCAGCCCCTGAACAATGCCGTTGGCGATGCCTTCGGACGGATCGGCAGGTGTCGAGGAGACCTTCCAGACGAACATTTCCTGTTTCGTCTCGTCGAAAATGCAGACGTCGGTGAAGGTGCCGCCGGAGTCGACGCCGATGCGGTAACGGGAAACTGCGCTCTGTGCCACGATACTATGAACCACCGTTAAATTGAAATCTGTCACAAGATTGGCGCCAATTTTGGATAGTGTCAACGCAGGAAATCGCTGATAAGATCAAAACACGAGCCGACCCATCACAGGAGGACGGCGATGGAGGCGGGAAACGGCATATGGATAAGACGACGGATACCGGCGGTGAAAAAGACCCGCGGCCGCTGATTGAACAGATCGAAACCGACATTTACAGCGGCAAGCTCGCGCCTGGAATGTGGCTCAAGCAGATCGATCTCGAAGAGCGGTATCAGTGCACGAGATTGACCTTGCGACACGCCCTGGAACAGCTGCAGGCGCGCAAGATCGTCCAGCGCGTTCCCAATCGCGGCTACTACGTGCCCTCGGTCGATCAGGCCTATGCCAACAACGTCCGCGCCGCCCGCGCCCACGTCGAAAAGTCCATCGTTGACGAGCTGATCACCAACATTACCGGGGAATCCCTGGCCCGCCTGTCCTATCTGGCAAGCGTTTTTTCCGAGACGCTGAAGACCGGAACGCTGCCCGAACAGGACGAGGCAAATCTCGCCTTTCACCGCGAATTGCTCACCGCCTGCAAGAACCCGGTGATGATCGAGATCATCTGGGATCTGCGCCGGCGCGTCCCCCTCTCCGCCCAGCGTGCGAGCAACACGCCGGCGGAGCTTGAACGCTCGGCCCGTGATCACTTCGAGATGATCGAATGCCTGCGCACCCGCGACGCCGATCGGCTGCGCGTGGTGACCGAAAGGCATGTCGGCGCCCGCCCCGTACAACGCTGATTCTAAAGCTTCGAACATTCGCGCAAAAATTTGGTTTGAAATTGGCGCCATTTCGTGTTCTCATTTTTGACAGATCAGGGTTCGCAAGAATGACCCGGCAAAAAATGGGAACAGTTTCGAATGCCTATCGTGAAGCTCAACGGGGCGACATTCGTCTATGACGATATCGGCGATCGGGATGCAGAGGTCTTCTTTGCACTCCACGGCGGCCGTGGCATCGGTGACCGCAAGGGCGAGTTCAACGCCTACAAGGCGCTGTCCGACCGCTATCGCGTGATTGCCTATGACCAGCGCGGCTGCGGCGAGACGAGCCTGACCCCGCCCTATAATTTCGAACAGTTCGCCGACGATCTCGAAGCCTTTCGCCAGCATTTCTGCGGCGACAAGAAGATCATTCTCCAGGGTGGTTCTTTCGGCGGCATGATCGCCCTCACCTATGCCGTGCGCCATCCGCACGGCCTGTCCCGCCTCATCCTGAGAGGCACGGCTCCCAGCCATCACAATGAGGACGACGCTTTCGTCACCTTCAGGGAAAGGCTGCACAAGGCGCCGAGCGCCTCCATCTCCATGCTGGAAAAGCTGTTTTCCGACAAGGTGAAGGACGACATGGAGCTGCGGCTGATCTGGCTGGCGCTCCAGCCGCTCTATTACGAGGAATTCGATCCCGACGCGGCGCTCGAGCGGACGCGGACCATGCATCTGCATGCCGAAACCCATAACGCCCTGTTTGCCGAGCGAGTTTACGACGTTCGCGACCAGCTGAAGACTATCGATGTGCCGACGCTGGTCATCTGCGGCGCCAAGGACTGGATCTGCCCGCCGAACCACTCCCGCTACATTGCCGAGCAGGTTCCGAAAGCTGAGCTTCTGGAAGTCCCGAATGCCAATCACGCAGTGCATGTGGAAGCCAATGCGACGGTCGTTTCCGCCATCCGCGAATTCCTGGCGCGCACCGCGCCCTGACCCTATCCCAGTCACCTCTCCATAAAGGAAGTCCGAAATGCGCATTACCAAGACTGCCCTCGCCCTCTATGGGGCAACGTTCCTGGCCATTGCCGGCATGTCCGCGCCGGTCTCCGCACAGACGACGGACTCGGTGACGATTGCGCTCCGCGTCGCGGTCAATACGCTCGATCCGCATATGAGCGCATCCGTCGGCTCCGATCTCAGCGTCATCAGCCATATCTACCCCGCGCTTGTCATTCGTGGCCCCGATCTGAAGCTGAAGGGTGATGTCGCCAAGAGCTGGAAAATGGTCGATGCCAATACCTGGCGCTTCGAGCTGGTCGACGGTGCGCATTTCGCCAATGGCGAGAAGATCGATGCGGCCGCAGTGAAGTGGAATATCGACCGCGTTCTCGACAAGAGCGTCGGCGCCCGTATCGCCGGCTGGTTCAGCCTCGTTTCGAGCGCGACCGTCGTCAACCCGACGACCCTCGAGGTGAAGACCTCGTCGCCTTATCCGGCCTTTGCCGACCAGCTGTCGATGTTCTTCCTGCTGCCGCCGGAATGGGCAAAAACCCACAAGCCCGCCAACGAGACCATGTCGGGCGGCCCCTACATGATCAAGGAGAACGTGCCGGGCGATCACATCACCCTCGTTCCCAACCCGGAATACTGGGGTCCGAAGCCGGACTTCAAGACGGTCAACTTCCGCATCATCCCGGAATCGGCTGCCCGCACCGCGGCACTTGAGGCCGGCGAAGTGGACCTGATCACCGGCGTGCCGACCACCGAGATCAAGACGATCAATGCCGATGGCCGCGCGAAGGCGGATGCGATCCCCTCGATCCGCACCATGCTCGGCAAGTTCAACCACCAGAAAAAGCCGTTCGAAAACCTGAAATTCCGCCAGGCGATCAATTACGCGATCGACAAGGAAGGCATCGTCGGCTCGATCTTCGACGGCAAGGCGACGGTTTCCGATTGCCAGCTGCTGACGCCCGCCTATTTCGGCTATAATCCGGACCTCAAGGCCTATCCTTACGACCCGGACAAGGCGATGCAGCTGCTGAAGGAATCCGGCGTCGATCTGAAGCAGCAGATCGAGATCGAAATCCCGACGGCCAGCTACCTCCAAGGTGAGGAAGTCACGCAGGTGATCGCCTCGCAGCTTCAGGAAGTCGGCCTCAACGTCAAGATCACCGAAATCGACTTCGGCGCCTTCATGAACAAGCAGCTGAAGGAACGCAATCTGGCGCAGATCGCCGTTCAGGGCCTCGCCTGGCCAACCATCGATGCCGATGGCATGCTGACCATGTTTGCGCCGGGCAATGTCTACGACTACTGGAACAATGCCGATTTCGGCAAGCTGCTCGACAAGGGCCGCGCGTCTACGGATACCGAAGAACGCAAGAAGATCTATGCCGATGCCACCAAGCTGATGTGCGATCAGGCAGGCGCCCTCTTCCTTTATGCGCAGCCGGCAACCTTCGGCATTTCCAAGCGCATCACCTGGCAGGCCCGCGGCGACGACTGGGTCCGCGCCTTCGACATGAAGCCTGCCAACTGATCCGTCACGCGGATCGGGGCATGGCCTATCAACAAGGACGAGCGCCGGTTATGACGGCCGGCGCTCGCTGTTTGGCGGATCATCGATCCGCCGTTTGAGCATTACGGAAATCCATCATGACACAGGTGACGTCTTCGCCCGCATCCGCAGGTCTGGAAGCGCTGGAAGCCCGGCTTCGGCAGGATCTGGAATTCCTCGAACTTCCAGGCAAACCCTGGGTACCGGCGCGGGCGGTCGATGGTGTCCCGGTACGCGATGTCGTCGTCATCGGGGCCGGCATGTGCGGGCTTGCCGCCACGGCAAAACTGATCTTGAGCGGTATCACCAATATCGTCACGTATGATGCGGCGCCCGCCGGGTTTGAAGGCCCGTGGGTCACCTTTGCCCGCATGGAGACATTGCGCTCCCCTAAAAGCCTGAGCGGCCCGGCGCTTGGCCTTGCGCCACTGACCTTTCGCGCCTGGTTCACGGCCCAGTATGGCACGGAAGCTTGGGCGGACCTCGACAAGATTCCCAAGGCCCAGTGGATGGACTATCTGGTCTGGTATCGCTACGTCCTGAACCTGCCGGTCCGTAACAATGTGCGCCTGACCGGAGTTTCGCAGGCCGGAGACCTGATTGCGATCGATCTGGAAGGGGCGGAAACCGGTCGCGTGCTGACGCGTCGCCTCGTGCTTGCGACCGGACGATCGGGTCTTGGCGGTTTTGCCGCTCCCGACTTCCTGAAAGCCGTTGATCGCGCCTATTGGGCCCATTCCGCCGACGAGATCGATTTCGATGCGCTGAAGGGCAAGAAGATCGCCGTGATCGGCGCCGGTGCCTCGTCCATGGACAATGCGGCGACCGCACTGGAGGCCGGTGCCGGCGCCGTCGATCTTCTGATCCGGCGCAAGGAAATGCCGCGCATCAACAAGATGACCGGTATCGGCAGCCAGGGCGTCGTACATGGCATGGCGCATCTGCCGGATGCGTGGAAATGGAAATTCGGCGATTACAATGCCGCCACGCAGGTGCCGCCGCCGCGTTCCTCGACGCTGCGTGTCTCACGCCATGCCAATGCCCGTTTCCTGCTCGATTGCGGCATCCTTTCCGTCTGCGAAGACAAGGGCGGTCTGCTGATCGAAACGACACAGGGGCCGTTGCATTACGACTTCCTGATTGCCGCAACCGGCTTTTCAAACGATTTCGAAGGGCGTCCGGAATTCGAGGTGCTGGCGCGCCATATTCGCAGCTGGAAGGACGGTCGTTATCAGCCGGATATGGGCCTGCCGCGCGAAAGCATGATCGAGGCGCCCGATCTCGGTCCGGCCTTCGAATTCCAGGAACTTGTTCCCGGCTCCTGCCCGATGCTCGCCCATATCCACTGCTTCAACGATGCCGCCATGCTGACACATGGCAAGGTGTCCGGTGATATCCCGGCCGTCAGCGCCGGCGCCGAACGGCTGGTCCGCGGCATTGCCGCATCGCTGTTCGCCGAGGATGTCGAGACCCATTTCGCCAATCTCGTCGCCTATGAGACGCCTGAACTCCAGGGCGACGAATGGACCGATTCAACTCCATTGCTGCACAAGGAAACCGCGTTGTGACGGATGTTCTCGACGATATGGACAGGCTGGTTGGCCTGACGCCGGAAGACGCGCTCTTCAAGGCGCGCCGTTTCAGGCCGGAATTCGTTGACGGTACGGAAATCTGCCGCGCCTCGGTGCTGCATCCGGCCAATGATCAAGGCTTAGGTGCTGATCTGCGCCTGGCTCTCGGCCTGCGCATGGCGCAACTGAATGCCCATAAAACTCTGGCCGCCGATTATCGCGCACAGCTTCTGGCGCTGGAACCGACGCCGCAGATCATCGCTCTTGCCGATGGCGCGACGGATCTGGAAGAGCCACTGGCGACGATCGCCCGGCATGTCGACCTGATCACGCTCGAGCCGATCAAGGCAACGGCAGGTGATATCGCCAGGCTCGCAGCGGCGGGCTTCAGCAATCCGCAGATCGTCGCGCTTTCCGAACTGATCGCCTTCGTCAATTTCCAGGTGCGCGTCGCGACCGGTCTCAGCCTGATGAGGTCCGCATGATTTCCTCGGTCCGTCTCAAGCCGCTGACCTGGCATCCCCATATTGCACCGGTGGAGCTTTCCGAAGCCACGCCGGAGCAGCTCGAAGCGATGAAGGTCACGCCGTCGGCGAAGAAGGTTTCGGAATATGTGCGTACCCTCGCCCATGATCCCGAAAGCTATGTCGCCCGCACCGTGCTGTTCAATGCGATCATGTATGTCGATGGCGGCCTCGACAAACCTGCGCGTGAACTGGGCGCGCTTGGCGCCTCGATCGTCAATGGCTGCAAATATTGTGCCGTCGTCCACGCGCGCCGGCATGCGGAGCTGACCAAGAGCGACGATGTGGTGACCGCTCTCTATTTCGAGCGGCCGGAAGAGCTCGGCCCGCGCGATGCAGCGATCTACAATTTTGCCCGCCGCCTGTCCGCCGCGCCGTCCGAGGCGACGCAGGAGGACATTGCCGCTTTGCGGTCGGTCGGCATGGACGATGCCGAAATCATCGATCTCATCCACGCCATTTCCATATTCGGCTGGGCCAACCGGCTGATGCATGTTCTCGGCCACGCCGAGAGCAAATGACCCGGTGGGCAATCGGATAGAGCGATAATCAAAAAAAACCTCCTGCTCCATTCGCGGAGCAGAAGGGCCTTCGTCCGTCGGGAGGATTGGTCAGGCGAGCCGGCCGAGGCGATGGTAGAGGTTCGAATATTTCTTCGATTCCGGCTGGTCCGCCACCTCCTGCATGTAGCTCTGGATCGCCGTGCGAATGAGCTTGAAGTCCTCGTTGGAGAAGACGGCGCGGGTGCGCTCGGGGCTGATGGTCTTCGGGGTGTCGATATCTTCCAGCATTTTTTCCTCCATGATTGAGAAATAACGGGGCTTGAGAAATGGCGGGGAGCTTCCGCCTCCCCGCAGATTCGCTGCGCTTTTCAGGCGGCGAACTGGTTCATCGTATTATGCTCGCCACCTGCCTTGAGCGCGGCTTCGCCGGCGAAATATTCCTTGTGATCGTCACCGATGTCGGAGCCGGCCATGTTCTGGTGTTTCACGCAGGCGATGCCCTGCTGGATCTCCTTACGCTGGACGTTGGCGACGTAACCGAGCATGCCCTGATCGCCGAAATAATCGCGCGCCAGATTGTCGGTGGAGAGTGCTGCCGTGTGATAGGTCGGAAGCGTGATCAGGTGATGGAATATGCCGGCGCGTTTGGCGGCATCCCGCTGGAACGTGCGGATCTTCTCGTCCGCCTCGCGTGCAAGCTCCGAACTGTCATAATCCTCGCCCATCAGCCTTGCCCGGTCATAGGCCGAGACATCCCTGCTCTCCTCCTTCCAGGCATCAAAGACCTGCTGACGGAAATTCAGCGTCCAGTTGAAGGACGGAGAATTGTTGTAGACAAGCTTGGCATTCGGAACGACCTCGCGGATGCGGTCGACCATGCCGGCGATCTGTTCGATATGCGGCTTTTCCGTCTCGATCCACAAAAGGTCGGCGCCATTCTGCAGCGCATTGATGCAGTCGAGAACGCAGCGGTCGGCACCCGTACCCGGCCTGAACTGAAACAGGTTCGAAGGCAGCCGCTTCGGACGCATGAGCCGGCCGCCGCGATTGATGACGACATCGCCGTTGAGGCTTGTCGCATCGTCGATCTCCTCGCAGTCCAGGAAGGAATTGTAGAGGTCACCGATATCGCCGGCTTCGCGGGTGACCGCGATCTGCTTGGTAAGGCCCGCGCCGAGTGAATCGGTCCGCGCAACGATGATGCCGTCATCGACGCCCAGTTCCAGAAAGGCGTAACGAATGGCGCGGATCTTGGCGACGAAATCCTCGTGCGGAACGGTGACCTTTCCGTCCTGATGGCCACATTGTTTTTCGTCGGAAACCTGGTTCTCGATCTGGAGAGCACAGGCGCCTGCCTCGATCATCTTCTTGGCGAGAAGATAGGTCGCCTCCGCATTGCCAAAGCCCGCGTCGATATCCGCGATAACCGGGACGACATGGGTCTGATAGGTATCGACGGCCTGCTGGAGCTGGCGCTCGCGGATCCCGTCGCCTGCCGTGCGGGCCTTGTCGATCTCGCGGAAGAGCATGCCAAGTTCGCGTGCATCCGCCTGCCGCAGGAACGTGTAGAGCTCCTCGATCAGGGCCGGAACGCTGGTCTTCTCGTGCATGGATTGATCCGGAAGCGGCCCGAACTCGGAGCGCAATGCCGCGACCATCCAGCCGGAAAGGTAGAGATAGCGGCCTTTCGTGGTGCCGAAATGCTTCTTGATCGAGATCAGCTTCTGCTGGCCGATGAAGCCATGCCAGCACCCGAGCGACTGGGTGTAATTGGCAGGATCGCGATCGTAGGCCGCCATGTCCTGGCGCATGATGGCGGCCGTATGGCGCGCGATCTCGAGCCCAGTCTGAAACCGGTTCTGAAGCCGCATCCGGGCGACCGCTTCGGCGGCGATACCGTTCCACTTGCTGTTGTTGCGGATGAGCGCCTGTGCGTCATCGACGAGGGCCTGATATGACATTTTTCCTCCCGAAGTCATGTTTCGATGGGAGAAATCTAGGCCCTTCTTCGCACTGCGGCGATGCCCGTCGAAGTCACGTTGTCAAACTTTACAAGAATAGCTTGTAATGTTGTAATGCCCTTTCACGGGAGGAGAAACGTGGAAAAGGGTGTCTATCTGGGCCCGCGCCTGCGGCGCTTGCGCCGCGATCTCGGGCTGACGCAGGCCGGCATGGCCTCGGATCTCGAAATCTCGCCATCCTATATCGCCCTGATGGAGCGCAATCAGAGGCCTGTCACAGCTGAAACGCTTCTGAAGCTGGCAAAGGCCTACAAGCTCGACTTTTCCTCCTTCGCGGAAGAGTCGGGGCCTGACACGATTGCCCGCCTCAACAGTGTGATGCGCGATCCGCTTTTGGCCGATATCGACTGCGGCCCCCTGGAAATCGCCGATGCGGCCCACAGTTTTCCGGGCTTTACCGAGGCCATGCTCCGGCTGCACACCGCCTATCGGGAAGCCCAGTTTGCGCTGGCGGACAGAAGACAGCGTGGCGCTGCTGCGGATGGCGCATTCGCAAGCGACCCGGTTGCCGAGGTCCGCCATTTCCTTGCAGCCCGCCGCAACTGTTTTCCCGCACTGGACGTCGTGGCAGAGCGGCTTTCCGCGAAAATAACAGATGCAGGCGGGTTTGCCGCCTATCTCAAGGAACGGCACGAGTTGCGGGTCCGGCGCATGCCGTCCGATGTGATGACGGGCTCGCTCCGGCGCCTCGACTGGCATCGCAAGGAAATCCTGCTGGATGAAACTCTGGATGTCTCCAGTCAGAATTTCCAGCTGGCACAGCAGATTGCCTATCTCGAATTCGACCGGGAACTGCGCGCTGCACTCGATGAAGGCACGTTTGAAAGCGAGAACGCGCAGCGCATTGCGCACCGGGCGCTTGCCGCCTACTGCGCCGCCGCGATCATCATGCCTTACGCCGCCTTCGCCCGCGCCGCCGAGCAGCGGAAATATGATATCGAGCTGATCGCAAGACAGTTCGGCGTGAGTTTCGAGCAGATTGCGCATCGCCTGACGACGCTTCAGAAGCCGGGGCAGGAACGCATTCCCTTCTTCTTCATCCGTGTCGATGCGGCCGGCAATGTCTCGAAACGGCTGAACAGCGAAACATTCCCGTTCGCGCGTCATGGCGGCGGCTGTCCGTTATGGACGGTGCATCAGGTGTTCAAGACGCCCCGCAAGCTCGTCACCCAGTGGCTGGAACTGCCGGATGGGCAGCGGTTTTTCTCGATCGCCCGCACAGTCAGTTCCGGCGGTGGAGGTTTTGGTATACCGATTGTCGAGCGGGCGGTTGCGATCGTCTGCGAGGCCCGCCATGCCGACAAGCTGATCTATGCGGCCAATCACGTACAGGCGTCGTCACCGACGCCGATCGGCATTGCCTGCAGCCTCTGTCAACGGACGACATGCACGTCGCGCGCCGAGCCGCCGATCGGCCGCCAGATCCTGCCGGACAATTACCGCCGGACGGAAGCCCCGTTCGGCTTCTCGGATTCCTGAAATCCGTCTCTTGGCTGCGGGCGAATTACCGTCCGCGATAGACGAAAGGCGGCGGTTCGGCGCGGCTGTCGGCTTCCGCCTGTTCCATCAGAAGCGTGCGCAGCGGCGAGCGGACACAGACCGGGTCCGTTGCAGCCGCATCGCCGGCCATGGCCATGGCCTGACAGCGGCAGCCACCGAAATCGATATGCTTGCGGTCGCAGCTGCGGCAAAGTTCCGGCATCCAGCTGTCGCCGCGATAGGCGTTGAAAGCCTGTCCCTCGTACCAGATCTCGGCGAGGCGCCGGTCGCGAACATTGTCGAACACGAGCGACGGAATGGTCTCCGCCGCATGGCAGGGCAAAACCTTGCCGGAAGGCGTGATATTGATCCCCGTCCGTCCCCAGCCGCCCATACAGGCTTTCGGATAGGTCGCGTGGTGGTCGGCGCCGACATAATCGATGACGATAATGCCTTCGAGGCGCTTGCGGGCCTCTTCGACAAAGGCATTCGTCTTCAAAAACTGTTCGCGGGTCGGCATCAGTGCAGCGCGGTTCTTGTCCGCCCAGCCATGGAACTGCACCGTGGCGATCTCGATGCGGCGGGCGCCGAGCCTGACGGCGAGATCGAGCATGTCGCCGATCTGGTCCATGTTCTGCTTGTGGCAGACGGCATTGACGGTGAGCGGAATGCCGGCCGCATGGGTCCATTCGGCAACCGCAATCTTGCGGTCGTAACCACCCTTATAGCCACCGACCTTGTCGGCAAGTGCCGGCGTTGCGCCCTGAATCGAGAGCTGCAGGTGATCGAGCCCCGCGTCGGAAAGCTCGGCGATCCGCTTTTCGGTGAGGCCGATGCCCGAGGTGATGAGGTTCGTATAAAGTCCGGCCGCCGCGGCCGCGGCGGTCAGTTCCACGAGATCGCGCCGCGAGGCTGGTTCACCGCCGGATAGATGCAGGTGGAGAACGCCCATGGCAGAAGCCTGCTGGAAAACGTCGATCCATTCTGCTGTCGAAAGCTCCGCCTTGACAGATTCGAGCTCAAGCGGGTTGGAGCAATAGGGGCAGGCCAGCGGGCAACGATGCGTCAGTTCCGCCAGCATGGCGATCGGGGCAGGCACGCGGATCGGCTTCCCCTCCCATTCCACCGGCTGCCTGATCGTTACGTGTTCGTTCAAGATTTCAGCTCCAGCATGCGCCGCTTGGAAAATTCGTCGACAAAGGAGATCACGTCGACAAGGATCTGATCCTTCGGCGCTTCGAACTTTGCTGCGAATTCCTCGGCGATCATGTCGAGGCTCCGTACGCCATCGAGCGCCTTGACGATCATGACCGCGATCTCATCCAGCGCCAGTGCCCGTTCCGGCGCCAAGAGCACAGTCTGGCCGCGGACTTCGTCCTCGCGCAGCCGCACGCCGCGGGCCAGCTTTGCCACCGTCTCGGCCGTTACCGGTACTGCAACCGGATCGCTCATCGCGCGGCACTCCCGGCAAGTTTTTGATCCTTGAGGGCCGGCTGGTTAAGATCGCCGATCACGCCTTCCTTGCCATCCCAGCCTCCGGGCGGAAGCAGGCCCGGCGTCACATAGGCATGATGCAGCGCATCGAGCTGTGCCCAGAGCACATCCGTCTTGAACATCAGGGCAGCGGCAGCCGCATCCTGCTTTTCCTTGGTGTCGGCATGGTCGAGCACGTAGTTCAGGCCGAAAGCGACATCCACCGGCGCTTCGTCGAGACGCTTGCGGAAATAGGAAAGCGCCTGCTCATTGGCAAAGGCATAATGTTCGATCAGGCCGGCAATGCGGTTCTTGTGGATGGCCGGTGCAAACAATTCGGTCAGCGATGCGGCAACCGCATCGAGCATCGGCATGTCGCGCACGAAGCGGACATAGGCATCGCAGGCAAAGCGCGTGCCGGGCAGGACGCCGCGATTGGATGCAACGTAATCCGGATCGAGGCCGACCGCTTCGGCAAGCTTCAGCCAGCGACGGATGCCGCCACCCTCTTCGACGCCACCATCGTGATCCTCGATGCGCTTGCGCCAGGCGCGGCGGATCGCGGCATCCTCGCAACGCGACATGAAGGCTGCGTCCTTCACGGGAATGCGGCTCTGGTAATAGAAGCGGTTGATCACCCAGGCGCGGACCTGCGTGATGTTGCAATGGCCATCATGCAGCAGGCCGTGGAACGGGTGCTTGTCATGATAGCGCTCCGCGCCGATCGCCCTCAGACGCGCTTCGAATGCCGCCCGGTCCTGCGGCCCGCTCTTATCTTTGTCAGTCAAGGTCGATCTCCATGCCGTCATAACCGACCGAAAAGCCGGCCGCTTCGACGACCTTCCGCTCCGGCCCCTGGCGCCAGATCGGGTTCGTATTGTTGATGTGGATATAGACCAGCCGGCCGATATTCAGGGATGCAAGGATCGCAAGGCTGCCATCCGCTCCCGAAATCGCCATATGGCCCATCCGTGCACCTGTCTTGATGCCTGTACCGGCGGTGATCATTTCGTCGTCGGTAAAGACGGTTCCGTCAAAAAACACCAGATCCGCGTCGCGAAGGCGATCCGCAAGCCAGCCGGGTATCGTGGCACAGCCCGGAATATAATAGGCGCGGCGGCCTTCGAACTGGAATTCGACGCCGATCGTCTGTTCGCCCTCGAGCCCGAGTTCCGGCTCTCCTTCTTCCATATAGAGCGCGACCTTGCCAGGTACAGCGAATATCCGTGCTTCGAGCCCGTCGAGAACCGGAAAGCTCTCGTCGATACGAATGGTGCGGCGCTTGACGAAATCCGGATCGAGCACCCGGAATACCGGGTTGGCATCGATCACCGTCTCGATGGCGGAGGTCGCAAACAGGTCGAACGGCTGCTTTTCGCGCACGGTCAAAAGACCGCCGAGATGATCGACATCACCATTGGTGATCACGATACTTCTGATCGGGCTATGCCGCAACGACTGGGGGTGAAGCTGGGGGGAGTTGAAAATCTGCTGGCGTATATCCGGCGATGCGTTGAAAACCGCCCAGTTCTTTCCGTCGATGCTGACAGCGAGGGATGACTGGGTCTGCGGTGACAGGCCGGAGGAAGCGTCGCGGGCGGCGGCACAATTGGAACAATTGCAGTTCCATTGTGGCAAACCGCCGCCAGCGGCTGCGCCGAGCACGAGAAACCGGATTCCGGTCATGATCTCGTGCTCTGCTGATTAGAACAGGACAGGTTCGTCGCCATCCGGCGGCGCGTAACGGTTGATTTCCATTCCGCAGGTGACTTCAACGAACTTCGGTGCAGTCCATTTCATGATGTTGATCCTTTCGGTTCTTCAGATCTTGCGATCGTCCAATACGAATACGCCCCGCTCATATTAGTTTCAAGCGACATCAATTCCGACAATTCCCCTGAAAAGTCCGGCTCTTGCCGAAACCGGGCGGGTAAAGGCGATGCATACGGGTTTTTCGACGCCAAGCGGCTTTGCGAGACGAAATGTCACATCTGCGTGACCGGCATTTTTTCTCGCGTCCTGCTTAAAGGTCTGCCGCCCAAGCCACTCTTTCACCGGGCATTTTCCGCTATAACGCCAGTCCAGCGGGTAAGGCGGTTGCCCGTCCCGGCAGGCCGTAACCCTTCAAGGATCAGGCCTGTGGCGAAAATATCCCGGATGAGTCGTCAGGCGAAATTTTTGCAAAGGGCATTGCGAGCCCGCCTTATCATGCCATGACTTGTTCAACCTTTTGGCTGGTTTCGCATCGATCCTGCGTTTAGTTTCGCAGACGATTCGCTGCCTCTCGCGGGCAGCAGTGCGCAAGGCTTGGAAGGAAGAAGATGACGGACGAAAAGAGCGGCATAACCGGGCTCAGACCGCATATTGCCGTAATCGGCGTCGGCGGCGGCGGCGGCAACGCCATCAACAACATGATTTCGGAAAACCTGCGTGGTGTCGATTTCATCGCGGCCAATACCGATGCGCAGGTTCTGGCTACGTCCAAGGCGTCGCGGCGCATCCAGCTCGGCGCGCAGGTGACCGAGGGACTTGGTGCAGGCTCGCTGCCGGATGTCGGCCGTGCCGCCGCGGAAGAATCGATCGACGAGATCATGGACCATCTGGCCGGCGCGCATATGTGCTTCGTCACGGCCGGTATGGGTGGCGGAACTGGTACGGGCGCCGCACCCGTGATTGCCCATGCCGCGCGTTCGGCAGGCATCCTGACGGTCGGTGTCGTGACAAAACCGTTTTCCTTCGAAGGCAATCGCCGCATGAAAACGGCAGAGGCCGGGATCGAGGCGCTGCGTCAAGCCGCCGATACCGTCATCGTCATCCCGAACCAGAACCTCTTCCGTATCGCCAATGCCAATACCAGCTTTGCCGATGCCTTCATGACCGCCGACCGGGTGCTCTTCTCGGGCGTCGGCTGCATTACCGACCTGATCGTCAAGGAAGGTCTGATCAACCTCGATTTCGCCGATGTGAAATCCGTCATGCGCGGCATGGGCCGGGCGATGATGGGCACGGGCGAGGCCTCGGGCGACGGCCGCGCGCTGCATGCCGCGGAAGCCGCGATCGCCAATCCGCTCCTCGACGATATTTCGATGAAGGGTGCGCGTGGCGTGCTGATCTCGATTTCGGGCGGCTCCGACATGACGCTGTTCGAAGTCGACGAGGCCGCCAGCCGCATTCGTGACGAAGTGCAGGCCGAGGCCGATATCGTCGTCGGCGCCATCTTCGACCGGGAGCTGGACGGAAAATTCCGCGTCTCCGTAGTGGCGACAGGTCTCGACGGCTAACGGACAAAGCTTGGTGGGGGATTTCGATCACAATCTGATCGAGAGACGGAAGCAACATGAACGGCCATATCAAGCCAGTCGATCTGTCCCGTGCATCCCGGCTCGTCAACCACGGGCCGACCGTGCTTGTTTCGGCCCGGCATGGCGGGGTCGACAATGTCATGGCCGTCGCCTGGTGCTGTGGGCTCGATTTCGATCCACCCAAGCTGACGGTCGTTCTAGACCGGATAGCCCATACCCGCTCGCTGGTCGAGGCGAGCGGAAAGTTCGTTGTGCATGTGCCTAATGTCGCCCAGCTGCAGCTGACGGAAGATCTCGGCACACACAGCTTTTACGATGACCCCGGCAAGCTTGCCGCTGCCGGGGCCACCCTCTTCGACATTCCGGGCCACGACCTGCCCTTCGTCGAAGGCTGCTCCGCCTGGCTCGCCTGCGAACTCATCCGCGAGCCGCATATCGAGGATGCCTACGATCTGTTCCTGGGCCAGGTGACGGAGGCATGGGCCGACGACCGTGTTTTTCGCAATGGCCATTGGCATTTCGAAACTGCCGGCCCGGAATGGCGCAGCCTGCATCACGTCGCCGGCGGCCATTATTATGCAATCGGCGAAGCGATGGATGCGGTGAGAAAGCCTGACTGACAGGCTTCGGACAGTTTTCGTCTGGACGAAAATCTTTCGGTTTTCGGGCCTGCCATCGTTCCGGGATTGCCGATGCCTCCGCAGGCCTCAGCTCCGAGTCCCAACAGTCGTCTTGTCCCCTGCCCGTCCTCTTGGGCTGAGCCGAGTTGGCCGGCCTGCTGATGGCCGCTGACCTTCCAGTCGCAGCCTGATGCTGCACCTTTGCTGCGTCGCTGGCCTTGCGTGGGGCGGTGAGTTAGTCGTTTTGCACCCGCTATAAAATGTTCCATAATTTTAGTTACGTGATATTTAATTTATGAAGCATAATCAGACGCTTAATTGGAATTTCCTTTGTTGAATCAGCACGGTCTTCGCCCCACATGCTGCGCTTTGAGTCGTTTGGAAGAGATAAAAGTCGGCTCTTGCGGAGTGCCCGGCATTTGCACGGGTCACAGCTCCTCGTGACATGGATTGCAGGGGCGGCGAAACCTAAGAGGCTGAACGGTTTCGCGCCACATCATCCGATGCTCACTGCCGTTGCGTTGAACTGTCGCAGCTCTTCTCGCGAAAATGTGAGACCAGCGTTGAGATAGAGCAATGCAGGCTGCGCAGTCCCCTTGCCGACCCTCTCTGCGTGAACAATAAGATGCAACTGGGCACCGCTCACGACGGTGACGGGAACGACATCCGTGTCTTCACATAATATATTGAAATATATATGCAAAAACCATGTTCGACATGCGTGGGATGGCGATTTTTAGCGCCTGTCCGCCACCACATGCGAACAAAGAGACCTGGGTTTTCTCAAGGATCAATACCCGCACTGTGGCAGCACCAAGGCCGCCGCTGCGGCCGTTGCCGAGCCCCTCCCCCTATTGATCTACCGCTATATTGCGTTGCACAATTTGCTTGCCTGCCGTTTACATACGTATAGGCTTGTATGTAAATCACAGTCCTTTCTTCCATAAATTTCCGGAGCCGCCTGATGCCCAAGACGACGACGCCGCGCACTGCGCTTTTTCTGTCCGCACTCGTGATGCTGGCAGGGTGTCAGAAGGAGGGGCAGAGCCAGGCTCAGGCCAAGCCGACCCCTCCTCCCTCCGCAGTCGGCATCGTGACCATGGCGGCGGAAGCGTTGCCGCTTACCAATGAGCTTCCCGGCCGTATCGCACCGACCCGTCTGGCGGAAGTGCGCCCGCGGGTATCGGGCATCGTCGTCGAACGTGTTTTCGAGCAGGGATCGCAGGTCAAGGAGGGCGACGTCCTCTACCGGATCGACCCGGCCCCGTTCCAGGTGCGGGTCGATAGCGCCCAGGCAACGCTTGCCCGCGCCAAGGCCGTTCGCCTTCAGGCCAGCCAGACGGCCGATCGTCAGGAACAGCTGCGCAAGTCGAATGTCGCCAGCGCCCAGAATTACGATGATGCCGTAGCACTTCTCGCCCAGGCCGATGCCGATATCGCTCTTGCGGAAGCAGGGCTGAACGAAGCCAAGCTCAATCTGCAATATGCCAATGTCACGGCCCCGATCAGCGGTCGCATCGGCCGCGCGCTGATTACCGAAGGTGCGCTGGTAAGCTCTTCCAACTCGGAAAATCTCGCCACCATCCAGCAGCTCGATCCGATCTATGCCGACTTCACCCAGCCGGCGGCGGACCTGATCCGTCTGCGCAAGGCGCTGCAGGACGGCCAGCTGATGACCGGCCCGAACGAGGCCGAAGTCAATCTCGTCCTCGATGACGGCACCCGTTATCCCCTTCCCGGCCGCCTGCTGTTTTCCGAAGCAGCCGTCGATGAAAGCACTGGTCAGGTAACCCTGCGCGGCGAGTTCCCGAACCCGAACGGCGATCTTCTGCCGGGCATGTATGTCCGCGTGCAGATCCAGCAGGGTATCCAGCGCGCTGCCTTCGCCGTACCGCAGCAGGCGGTGCAGCGTGACACCGGCGGCCAGGCCAACGTGCTTGTCGTCAATGCCGACAACAAGGTCGAGCAGCGCCGCATCACGGTCGGCCGCGCGGTCGGCGATCGCTTCGTCGTCACCACCGGCCTGAATGCCGGTGACCGCGTCGTGGCGGAAGGTTTCCAGAAGACCGCGCCGGGCGCCACCGTGAAGCCCGAGCCCTGGTCCGCACCGGCTGCGCAGACCGGCAATGCCGCTCCGGCCAAACCCGCAGGCGAACAGGCATCGGCGACCAAGGCCGAACCTGCGGCCCAGAAGTAAGGATCGGCTGTCATGGCAAGTTTCTTCATCGACCGACCGATCTTCGCCTGGGTCGTCGCGCTCTTCATCATGCTGGCCGGCGCGCTCACCATTCCGATGTTGCCGATCGCGCAATATCCGAATGTCGCACCGCCGCAGATCACCGTCTCGACCAACTATCCCGGCGCTTCGCCGGAAGATATCTACCAGAGCGTCACGCGCCCGATCGAGGATGAGCTCAACGGCGTTCCCGGCCTGATCTATTTCGAGTCCGTCTCGGAATCCTCCGGCCGCGTCTCGATCAACGTCACCTTCGCGCCCGGCACCAATATCGGTGAAGCCCAGGTCGAGGTGCAGAACCGTATCGCCCGCGCCGAACCGCGCCTGCCCCAGACGGTGACGTCGCAGGGCCTGCGTGTCGAACGGGCCGGCACGGCCTTCCTGATGGTCGTATCGCTCAGCTCGGAAGACGGTCATACCAACGCAACCGGTCTCGGCGATTATCTCCAGCGCAATGTCATCGGCGAAATCCGGCGTGTGCCGGGTGTCGGCAGCGCCCAGCTCTTCGCCAGCCAGCGCTCCATGCGCATCTGGATGGACCCGGACAAGATGGTCGGCCTCAGCCTGACCTCTGCCGATATCGTTACCGCGATCCGCGCCCAGAATGCCCAGGTCGCCGCCGGACGCATCGGCGCCCAACCAAACCCGATCGGCCAGCAGATCTCTGCGACGATCAACGTCCAGGGCCAGCTGACCTCGCCGGAAGAATTCGGTTCGATCGTGCTCAGGGCCAATCCGGATGGTTCGTCCGTCCGCTTGCGTGATGTCGCGCGCGTCGAAGTCGGCGCGGAAAACTACAACTTCTCCAGCCGCCTGAACGGCCAGCCCAGTGCGGCGATCGGCGTCCAGCTGTCTCCGACCGGCAATGCACTTGCGACCTCGGAAGCGGTGCGCAAGGTCATGAAGGAGCTCGAGCCCTATTTCCCACCGGGCGTCAAATACGAGATCCCCTATGACACCAGCCCCTTCGTGCAGGTGTCGATCGAAAAGGTCATCCACACGCTGATCGAGGCGATGATCCTCGTCTTCGTGGTGATGTTCATCTTCCTGCAGAACATCCGCTACACGATCATTCCGATGCTCGTTGTGCCGGTGGCACTGCTCGGCACCTGTTCGGTCATGTTCGTGGCGGGCTTCTCGATCAACGTTCTGACCATGTTCGCGATGGTTCTGGCCATCGGCATCCTTGTCGACGACGCGATCGTGGTGGTCGAGAATGTCGAGCGCATCATGGCGGAGGAAAAGCTGTCGCCGAAGGATGCGACCCGCAAGGCGATGGGGCAGATTTCCGGCGCCATCATCGGCATCACGCTGGTTCTATCGGCGGTCTTCATTCCGATGGCCTTTTTCCCCGGCGCGGTCGGCATCATCTATCAGCAGTTCTCGCTGACCATGGTCGTGTCGATCCTGTTCTCAGGCTTCCTCGCCCTGTCGCTCACGCCTGCCCTGTGCGGCTCGTTCCTGAAGCCGATCACGCAGGATCATCACAATAAGAAGGGCGTCTTCGGCCTGTTCAACCGCGGCTTCGACAAGGCGTCGCACGGTTATTCGCGCAGCGTCAGCGCCATCATCAAGCGGTCCGGCCGTTTCATGGTGATCTATCTTGCGCTGCTCGTCGGTCTCGGCTGGGCCTATCTGCAGCTGCCAAGCTCGTTCCTGCCGAATGAAGACCAGGGCTTTCTCCTCGTCGACGTGCAGGCGCCGGCCGAGGCCAGCACCGACCGCACGACCAACGTCATCTCGCAGATCGAAAAGCTGGCGCTTGGCGAAAAGGCCGTGGAACGGATCATCGCCATCAACGGCTTCTCCTTCTCGGGCAGCGGCCAGAATGCCGGCCTCGCCTTCATCACGCTCAAGGACTGGAGCGAGCGCGGACCGGAAGATGCAGCGGGCTCGATTGCCCAGCGGCTAAACGCCAAGATCTTCGGCATTCGTGATGCGATCGCCTTCTCGCTGTCGCCGCCGCCGATCCAGGGTCTCGGCAACTCGACCGGCTTCACCTTCCGTCTTCAGGACCGTGCCGGCCTCGGCCAGACGGCCCTCGGCGCTGCCCGCAACCAGCTGATGGCGGCTGCCCGCCAGAGCCCGATCATGACGGGCCTGCGCATCGAAGGCATGCCGGACGCCGCTCAGGTCGACCTGATCATCGACCGCGAAAAGGCCAACACGTTCGGCGTCAGCTTCAGCGATATCAACGCGACGATCACCGCCAATCTCGGCTCGTCCTACATCAACGACTTCCCGAATGCCGGCCGCATGCAGCGCGTGACGGTGCAGGCAGACGGTGTCCAGCGCATGCAGACCGAGGATCTTCTGAAACTCAACGTCCGCAATGCGAGCGGCGGCATGGTGCCCATGTCCTCCTTCGCATCGGCGCAATGGATCCGCGGCCCGTCCCAGGTGGTCGGTTATAACGGCTATCCATCTGTCCGCATCGCCGGTCAGGCTGCACCGGGCTATTCTTCGGGCGACGCGATCGCCGAGATGGAACGCCTGGCAAGGGATCTGCCGAGCGGCTTCGGTTACGAATGGACCGGCCAGTCGCTGCAGGAAATCCAGTCCGGCTCGCAGGCGCCGGCACTGATCGGGCTCAGCATCCTGTTCGTCTTCCTGCTGCTCGCAGCGTTGTACGAAAGCTGGTCGATCCCGATCGCCGTCATGCTGGTCGTTCCGCTCGGCGTGATCGGCTCGGTTGCGGCGGTGACGTTGCGGCACATGCCGAACGACGTCTACTTCCTCGTCGGCCTGATCGCCATCATCGGCCTGTCAGCAAAGAACGCGATCCTGATCATCGAGTTCGCAAAAGACCTGCGCGCCGAAGGAAAATCGACCTTCGACGCAACGGTGGAAGCCGCCCACATGCGCTTCCGGCCGATCCTGATGACGTCGCTCGCCTTCACGCTCGGCGTCGTGCCGATGGCGATCGCGACGGGCGCAAGCGCGGCAAGCCAGAACGCGATCGGTACCGGCGTTCTGGGCGGCATGATTTCCGCCACCCTGCTCGCCGTGTTCTTCGTGCCGGTCTTCTTCGTCTTCGTCATGAAGATCTTCAACCGGAAAGAGGAAAAGCAGCAGCAGGCTGAAAAGCCGATGCCCATGGCCGCCGAATAACGTCGTGATGAACGAAAGGGAGGGAGGCCCATGAGGAGAACAAAGGCCGAGGCCGCGGAGACGCGCGCCTCGATCCTGGTTGCCGCCGAGCAGCTGTTTTTCGAAAAGGGCGTCGCCAACAGCTCGCTCGACGAGATTGCGACCGTCGCGGGTGTAACCCGCGGCGCCATCTATTGGCATTTTGCCAACAAGGGCGAACTCTTCCTCGACCTCTACAACGCCGCCCAGCTTCCGCGCGTCAACATGGCCGATGTCGCGGATCTGGATTGCGACGAGCGGCATGCGCTTGCAGCTGTCGAAACGGCGGCATGCGACTGGCTGGAAACCCTCGCCTCCGATGTCCACCGGCAAAGGCTGATTTCCATCCTGCTGCGGACCAATTTCACGGAAGAGACGCAACCCGTCCTCGATGCGCTGGAAAAGCTCGAGGAAGAGCATGCGTCGCATATCGAAAACATCCTCACCAAGGCTGCCCGCAACGGCCGCCTCACCCCGGGATGGACGCCGCGTACATCCTGCCGGGCGGTGAAATGGCTCATCAAGGGTGTCTGCTGGGAATGGCTTCTGTTCGGCCAGAAATTCGATCTGGCAAAGGAAGGCGGCGACAGCGTCAGAAACCTGTTCGCCAGTTTTCGCGCCTAGACTTCACGGATCGGCGCCGCTCAAGGTGAGGCTCAAATCGTTTCTGTGCCGCCCAGCCTCCGCAGGGGTGAACGCCGAAGAACCTTTGTCGAGCAGCGAAGCGCACCGTTCCGGCTTGCAAGATGGCTCCAGCCGAAAACGGGGATGACTTCGAAACCCAGCCCCTCCCAGATCTCGCTGTTCAGCCGGTCGAATGCGGCGAGCGGCTCGATATCGCCGAACTGGGGAAGCCAGGCAAAAGGCTTTTCTCGGCCCGGCCGAACCTCGTTCTCGAGCATGAGATTGTTATAGAGGCGCGGAAGACGCTTGCCGCTGTCCGGCGTCACCGCATAGGGCACCGGATTGCGCATTACCTCGAACCCCTGGCGGATCAGAGCCCTCACCGAAGCATCCAGTGATTGCCGCGCCGTTTCCACGAGAGGCCGCTTGAGACCATCGGGATCGCAGGGATCACCGACAAGAAGAAGCGGGCGCCCGTTCCGCTCAAGTCCGGTCACCGAGACAAACTGGTCGACATGAAAGCCGAACTGGTGACCTGCCGAGAGCAGATTTTTCGCTTCCGGCAGCGTCCTTACCTTGGCTTGGTCGTCATTCCGCTTGGAAAGGTCTTTCGGATTATATCCAAAAACATGGACAGGGCGCCGGTCGATCTGCTGCGATATCTCGAATGCGGGCTGCGCCGGGCTACTGCCCTTTTCGGCCTTTACCTGCGAGAGACCGATAAGCCGGAAGTCCGGACCAACAAGCTGGTTGCCGCCGGGCAGGAATAAGGGGGCCGGGTGGGCCTCTATCGAAAGCATGTCTGCAAGGCTTCGTCCGACAGCATCCATCTGCGTGGTGAGAATTTCGTCAGTCGTAGACCCCGATGCCTCGCGAACCAGAAAAGCATCCTGGATCCACGGGCTGGAAATCCTCCCCTGCTCTTCCGGGACCGAAACAAGCGCGATCCTGCATTGCGCATTCAGTGATCGCGCCCAAAAGTCCGCTCGCGATGCGGTGGCCTGTTCGACAAGGAGGAAAACCTCGATATCCGCCGGCAACGAGCACAGAAGATTGCCGATCGGGATCAGCGGCTGAAACCCGTCATCCGGCGCTTCATTTCCCAGAAACGCCGCGGGTAATGCCAATGCGATCTGTTTTATGATGCCGCCGCAATCGGGAACGAGATTGCCGGGATCGCCTCCTTCGGGCGCCATCGCCTCTGTCTCAACCATGCTGCTTCGTCGCAATGTTCTTGAAGAACAGCGTGTTCTGGAATGTCCAGTTTCCGCCGGGCTTTGATAGGCCCGCCTCGTCCGCCAGTGCGGCCAGCAATTGCAGCGCATCCGCCTGCTTGACGGAAACCGCGCTAGCGGCAATCGTTCGAGCAAGACCGGCATCCAGCCCTGCCTTTTCGACGATCGATTTCCATGTTCGCCGGGTGAAATGCAGCATCCGGGCGGCCTCCATGAGCCGTTCGAGATCCCCTTCCGCAAACATGCCTTTCAGCCCGACAACCGTCGCCTCGACATCGACCAGCGCAACCGTCAACGGCTGGTAAGCGAGTTCTGCAGGTGCGTGGAGAATGGCGACATCCGCATCGGAGCTGCGCCCGCCATCGCGATAACTGCGAAACACCTCGCCAATGCCGATCATCCCAAAGGGCTCGCATTCCGCCGCCCGCAACGCGCCCATGCTGGCAGCGCCCAGAACCGGGATACCGCGGGACAGTGCGTAGAGGATTTCCTTGTGCCAGACGGCGGCACGATCAGAGTAAAAACCGTCGATCAGGCCGATTGCCTCGGCGCCCTCGTGGACTGCCGCCAGAATGTCGCCGGAAGCGGCAGGCGGCCGGAACTCGATCTGCGAAAAGGCGCTGATATCGGCCCGAAAAAGCGATGGCCCGGCAAAAACGATCGTCTTCATAGCCACCTCATCGCTTCAGAAAGCTGTCCAGCGCACTGGCCGAAAAGCGGTTGAGGCTACCGCCCGCTGCAGCAAGCCCGCTTGCAAGCACTCTGACCACGCTGATGCCCGGCATCCCGGTATCGAGGGGAAAGACGTAAATATCGTCCACACCCGCCGTAAAAAGATGATCCGCAACCCTTCGCCAAAGCGGTGTCTCGGCATCTTCGTCACCGAAATCGATCGGGGCGGCGAGAGAGCTTAAAGGCAGGGCCGGGCTTGGCTGGCTCCATTCTTCTGCTGCTCTGTCGAAAACATAACGCTGCGCCGAGAGATCATCACGGGCTCCGCTGATATCCGTCAGCCGTGACTGGATCGCTTCGAGAAGCGCTGCCGTCGCGGCTTCCTGCAGCGTCAACCGGCAGGCCGTACCGGCGGATATGCGCAATCCCGGACCATGATCGGCAGCAACCGCCCGCGGGATGGCGGCCAGAACCACGGGCAAGCGGTTGGAACTGGTCATGTCGAAGAAACGCACTTCGAGCCCGGCCTTTTCGAGCTGGCCGAGCAGCGTATCGAGAGCCTGATGCCCGCTTTGCGAAAAGGCAATCCGGCCCATGCCGAGCCTGCGGGTTTCAAAAGCCCCGGCCGCAAAAGAGGCGTCATGCTCCACCAGTTCCAGCAGCGCGTGAAGGATTGTCCGATCAGGATCTGTGCCAGCCGCAATCCCTTGTGAACTCATCTGGAATGCCTGGCGATCCCAGGGAAAATCCGCCCGGAAATCCATGCCGATCAGTTCGAACGGCGCGTGCACGATGCCGCCGTCACGGGCGGAATAACCCGCTACCCATGCCCGTCCACGATCGGGATCAAGCTCACCCGGATTGACCCGCGCAAGCTCTTCCAGCGGCACGAGCCGCATGCCCCGCTGCAGCATGGCTGCGATCGAACCGTGTTCGCGGATATGTTTCTGCGTATCTTCGGCCACCGCATTTTCCACGGCCTCCATGACCGCGGAAACTTTCGCCTGCCGGGTATCGAGCCCCTTGCCCTGCGAGACCGAGAGGCTGCGCGAATTCGGCTGCACAGCCGCCCAGACGGGCACGCCGATCGTATCGAGACCCGTGACGTCACAGAGCCTCGTTATCCCGAACCGCTTCAGCAGTTCGGGATTGTCGAGCAGGCTATCCACGGCCACCGGCATGCCCTTCTCCGTGTGGGAAAGAAGGGCGCCGGCGCCATTTTCGCGCCGCATCGATTACGGCGTGGTATTCGGGTCGTCGGAGAGGATGGCTTCAAAAAGGTTGCCGGCAGCAACGCCGGACGGTCCGACCGCCTTGAGCGCGCTTTCGATCGGCAGCTGGCGGTCGCGGCTGAAATCCCAGCCCGCATCGACGACATCGCCGACGAAGGCGAAGTCGGCTTCGGAAACGGTCGCGCCGCCCGCGATCAGGGTTTCGATACCCTGGATCTGGATCTGATCGAGCGTGGTATCGGCCTGGCCGTCCTGGCTGACCAGCATTCCCTTTGCCGCAGCGGCAACGCGGGCATAACCGTCGACGCCCGGATGCGATGCCTCGTAGGCGGCGATCACGTCATGCGAAACCGAGGCCACACGCAGCGGCGAAGTGCGCACGAAAATAACGCCCGAACCCTTTTTACCAATCACATAAAACTGCGAATTCGACATATTAAACAATCTCCTATTTGATCCCAGCTAATCGATATGCCTGATAGAACTTCTCATTCACCGCAGGGTCGCGGTTGGGGGAAAGAAGGCTAAGCTGCCTTGCCGTCATCTCCGGATAGTTTTCCTGAAGACGCCTGCCATATTGCTTTGCCATCTCAAGATCACCGTTCAGTGAATGACTGACGGTCAGAATGCGCAATGCCGACTCATCGTTTTCCATGCGGCTGCAAAGCTCCACGGCGGTCGAATATTCCTCGCGCTTCATGGCTATGCTCGCACCGGCCCACCAGTAGATATCGGGGGCGAGCGGATTGAGATCGATTGCCGATTGGAACCGCGTCCATGCCTCTTCCTGCTGCCCGAAATGCGCCAGCGCATCGGCGTGCTGGATCAGGAGATCGGCGGAGTTCGGCGCAAGCGCCTCAGCCTCGATGAATTTCTCGGCGGATATGTCGAAATGGCGCTGATAAAGCGCAACGACCGCGCACATCCAGTGGCCGATACCCAGCGCCGGGTCGATTTCCGTCGAAACCTTCGCCTCGGCATTGGCCCGGTGCAGCAGGTGCGGATCGCTGCCGCCCAGCATCAGCCATTCCAGCTGCAGCGTCTGGGCAATGCGAGCGCGCGCCACGGCCATGCTTGGATCAAGGTCGAGCGCCTTGCGGAATTCCGCGCGGGCGCGCCGCAGCAGCGGCAGGTCGCATTTGCCGCGGATGAGCTGTTGCCCGGACAGGAAGTGAAGATAGGCCGACGAATCATGATGGCGGTCGTTTTCGATCTGCCGCCGCTCGACCCGCTCCGCGAGTGCCGCAGCCACCTGTTTCGACAACAGGCGGAAGGCTGCATGGATCTGCCGTTCGTTCAGAACGACTTCGAGCGACCAGACGATTTCGCCACTGCTTTCTTCGAGCAGCACGATCGAGAGGCGCATATCGTCGAAAACCGTCGTGCGGACCTGATAATCCGCCCTGAGCGATTTGTAGAGTTCGCCATTGCCATCCGAGGTCGCCGCAAAGCTGCTATAGGAGGAGAGGACGGTGAATGTCCGGTATCGCACCAGCGTATTGGCGACATCCTCGATGAATGCCCGGACGACCACGGTCGCCGGCTTGCCATCGAAGCTTGTCGGCTGGACGAAAGCGACACGCGGCTTTACCCGTGACGGCTGTTCCACCGGCAGGTTGAAACTGTCATTGTCCGCGACATAACCTTTCAGCCGGCGGCGAAGGGCAAGTGTCGCGGGCTCATGCGGCCGACCTTCCGATTGCAGCCAGCGGCCGAGGCTTTCGAACACACGCTCGCTCGCCTCATGATCACCCGTGCGCGCATAGGCCGACATCAGGTTCCGGTAGGTTTCCTCGCGATCGGGCTCCAGCCGCAGGGCGCGATCACCGATCGATGCGATGGAAAGCGCTGCCCGGCCGCCGAATCGGGTCGTATCCTCAAGCAGTTGCGCAAAGGTGGCGAAGAACAGCGATTTCAGGCGGTGCCGCTCGGAGACCAGCCAGAGATAAAACTGCTCGCCGGAAACATCGATGTTTTCAAGCAGCTCGCCGCTGACCGCGAGCAGCCCTTCCCTCTGCTGTTCCATCTCGCCGGACCGAATCGACAGCAGGAACTGGGCGAGATCCGACCTGTGCGCCAGCGGACCGGCAACGATGTCGTTCTTGTTGACGAGGATAGCAGGTTCTTCGGTTCCGGATGCCTGCTGCAGCCGCAGAAGGAGCTGGCGCAGATTGCCCAAAGCCCGTTCCTGGCTGGCATTTTCCCAGAGCAGCGCGGCCGCCGCCTGGCGGGTCAGCGTCTCGCCCGGCGCGAGAAGCAAAGCTGCGATCAGAACCAGGCCTTTTGCCGGAAAATACGCCTGCGCGCTTGCGTTCCAGCGTGGAACACCCAGCAAGCGAATAGGAATTTGCTCCGTTTGACCAAGCACTTGGCATCCCCCGATGATTTGTCATCTAACAACGGTGAACGAGAAATTGGAAGGGTGGTTATGCGTTAGTTTGACGCTGATGTGACGCATCGTGCTGTAAAGGACGCTCAACCAGAGGGGGTAGTGACGGGAGCGGTGTGCTTTCCTGAAAATGTGCGATGGTCAACTATTTGAAATTTAATGTCTCCTACCTGGCGTTCGCCTTCAACGCGCTACCGTTCTTACGCGCGGATGATGTCGGTTATGCGATAACGGAATTCATGTGGTTCCGCGGCAAGCCCTTTTATCCGATGGGCGCGCTGACCGAGGCACGCGTGGCCTGCCTGCATCTCTCCACCGTCTTTAGGGAAGAATTCGACGAGGATAATCTCGATCTCGTCTTCATGATGCGTCGGCCCGAGGGAGGGCATTTCTTCGAAATCGTCCTCCGATCGAACAACGGCACGATCTATGGCGGCTGGGTATGGGGTAGCGATCTCGAAGTCCTCGACGAGGTCGTGGACGGTTATCATGTCCTGCTCACGCTCCACGACGGCGAGCATGCGCGCTTCGAATTCAGCCGCGGTCTTGGCCGTTACAGATTTGTCGGCGACAGGCCGGTCGAAAAGATCCCGCCAATGCTGGACGGCGACCGCAGCTTCCATCACAGCGTTGCCCAGATAGAAGCAGAGAGAGAATAGGCCAGACGATCTGGCCGATCTCATCTAGCTCAAAACGTTGGAGAGCGTCGCGTTTGAGCCCACCTCAAAGACGGGCGCGCTGACGTCAAGGCTGGCTCGAAAAGCCGCAGCCGAACGCCATAAATAATCAAAGCAGGAAATTGTAAGCGAGGCTGGCAAGACCGGCGAGCCACAGGGTGGTGACGGCTGCAGAGCCGAGGAGAAAAATCTTCATATCCATGCGATCTCACCCTTCATGGTGAATGCTCGGAGAGCTGCCATAAAAACCGGCAATGCAGGAATTAGTCCGGCTTCAAAACATCCCGGACCGACATCTGTACCCGCTTCACCAGACCTCTTTCTGATCAGTAGTCAACTCGGCGTCACGCAGCCGTCACTCGCGTAACGGCCACATTGGCTCCACCTTCCGGATGCTGCGCTTTTCCACAGGGACGCCGGGGAGCACGATAAACAGGCTTCGTGCAGCCGCCTCCAAAAATTGACCATTTGGTCAGTTTTTAGCCTTTCACCTCCAGCCGCAGCAGAGCGCGAATTTGCATTCCTACGCAATTTCAGTGAGTTAAAGCCATGGCACGGAACTTGCTATTTCTCTGATGATGCCACCACAGCCATCAGGGGAACGACATGACGAACAAGACAGGCCTGCAAGACAAGACCGCTACGGTTGCTGCGACCGACATCTCGCGCCGCAAGCTTCTGGGCACGACCGCCGCCGGCGCCGCTGCTGCCGCCTTCGGCAATTTCACCATCTTCTCGCGCCAGGCGCAGGCGGCCGAGCCGCTGCGCGTTCTGTGCTGGCCGGGTTATGAAGAGAAGGACGTGATCGCCGAGTTCGAGGATCTCCACAAGACCAAGGTCGAGTTCAAGATCTATATCGGCGGCGAGCAGATGCTGCAGTTCTTCGCCCAGACGCCGCCCGGCACGTTCGATGCCATTATCTCGGATGCCGAATATGTTCAGAAGCTGAAGGCCAACAAGGCGATCGAGGCCTACAAGACCGACGGTTTTGCCGAACTTGCCAACTACCACCCGAAATTCCGCGATTTCGCACCGACCAAGGGCGAGACGGCTGGCACCGTTTACGGCATCCCGACCCGCTTCTCCTTCTACGGCATTTCCTACAATACCGACGAGATGTCGGCCGAACAGGCCGCCGACTGGAACTCGCTGCTCGACAAGAAATACGCCGGCAAGATCGGCATGTTTGACTGGTATCTGCCGAACCTCGGTAATGCCAGCCTTGCCGTCAATCCGGGCAACCAGACGCCTTATGCGATCACCGACGACCAGCTGAAGAAGGTCAAGGAGTTCTTGACCAAGCTGCGGCCGCAGATCGGCATGTTCGGCTCCTCCAACCAGCCGATCGCCCAGGCCATGCTCGCCGGCGACATCTTTGCCTCGCCGACGGGCGACCTCGATATCGACCTGAAGCTGGCCGGCTACGACAACTTCTCTTCGACCATCCCCAAACAGGGCGGCATCCGCTGGCAGGAAGTCGCCTGCGTATGCTCGGCCTCGAAGAACAAGGATCTGGCGATGGAATGGGTCAAGTACATGACCTCGCCCAAGGTTCAGTCGAAGCTCGTTTATACCAAGGCGTTCAAGGCCCGCGGCCCGAACATGAAGATCGTCGATTACTGGAATGACGACCAGAAGAAGCTCTTGTCCTACGTTCCGGACCCGGCGAACCCGGGCAAGATGCTGGTCGAAACGCTGATCGACCGCTCCATGCCGCGCGGCCTGCCGGCCAACCAGCCGGAACAGGCCTGGATCGACGTGTTCAACGAGTTCAAGACGGCTTGATGACGTCGGACTAGCCCCTCATCCGCCCTGCCGGGCACCTTCTCCCCGCACGCGGGGAGAAGGACACCAGCCGCACCGTCGCACGTCCCCCTCGCCGAATGCACGGAGAGAAGGAGCATGTGGCACGGCCTCGCTCCCAGCTCCCCTCGCCCCGCTTGCGGGGAGAGGGTGGCGGCAGCCGGGTGAGGGGCTGCCCGGTGCTCGAGACATCCGCATCCCTCTTTCGGGGGCTGTGGCCAATATTCAATCGGAGAACTGCATGGCAGCCGCGATGACCACCACCACACCCGATCTCGAGCTCCTGTCGATCACCAAGCAGTTCGACACGTTTACGGCCGTCGACAGCATCAATCTCAAGGTCGGCCGCGGCGAGTTCGTGGCGATCATGGGGCCTTCCGGCTGCGGCAAGACCACGCTGCTGCGCATTCTCGCAGGCCTCGAAACCGCGTCCTCCGGCCAGCTTTATATCCGCGGCAAGGACGTTTCCGACGTGCCGGTCAACCAGCGCTCCACCCGGCTTGTCTGGCAGAATTACGCGCTCTTCCCGCATCTCGACGTTGCCGGCAATATCGCCTTCGGCCTGACGCTGAAACCGCATGACAAGGCGGTCGTCGCCGGCAAGGTCAAGGCGATGGCCGAGCTGGTCGGCCTTTCCGATCTGATGGGCCGCAAGATCAGCCAGCTGTCCGGCGGCCAGAAACAGCGCGTGGCGCTGGCCCGCGCATTGGTCACCGAACCGGAAATCCTGCTGCTCGACGAGCCGCTTTCCGCGCTCGACGCCCATCTTCGCATTCGAATGCAGGGCGAGCTTCGCCGCATCCAGCAGCAGCTCGGCATGGCCTTCATCTATGTCACCCACAATCAGGTCGAAGCCTTTTCCATGGCCGACCGCGTGGTGGTGATGAACAAGGGCAGGATCGAGCAGATCGATGCCCCGGAAGAGATGTATGCCCGTCCGAAGACGGAATTCGTCGCCCGCTTCGTCGGCACCAACAATCTCTTTGCCGGCCGCATTCAGGAGGTCGGACAGGGCCATGTCATCGTCCATTGCGCCCACGGGCAGCTCGTGGTCTCGACCGACGATCCGCCGCCGATCGGCGCTTCGGTCTTCGTCGTTGTCCAGGCCGACAAGCTGACGCCGGCTCCGACCGGTGTTGCCGGCGAAAACAGGCTGGACGCGACACTGCGCGGCCGTGAATATGCCGGATCGCACAACATCTACCTTCTCGATCTCGTCGACGGGACCGAAGTGAAGATGACCGTGCCGCAGGTTCTTCCCGTCGAGATCAACCAGAGTGCCACCGCCTGGTTCTCGCCGGCCAATGCCTCGCTGATCCGGGGGGCGGCATGACGACAGTGGAGACAGTAACCCCGACCTCGGCGGCGAAACGCATGAAAACGCCGAATGACAGCCCGCTAAAAATCTGGTTCCTGGCGCCGCTTGCCATCTGGCTGACGGTCCTTTTCCTGCTGCCGCTGATCTTCCTGCTCTGGATCGGCTTCTGGCGCGTCGAGAACTTTCAGACCATTCCGGATTTCTCGCTCGGCAATTACGCCGAGATCTTTTCGAGCTTCTTCTCGAAATCGCGGTATGGGCTGGCACTGATCCAGTCGCTCTGGGTGGCGATCACCACCGCCTTTTTTGCGACGATCCTGTCCTACATGGTGGCACTGTCGATTGCCTTCGCAGTCCCCGCCCGCTGGCAGCGGCTGGCGCTGCTGTTTGCCATCGCCCCGTTCTGGTCGAGTTATGTGCTGCGGCTCTATTCCTGGCAGACGATCCTGTCGCGCAACGGCGTCATCAATTCGGTCCTGAAACAGTTCGGTCTGTCCGACTACCGGATCGACGTCATCTACACCCAGATCGCCACCCGCATCGGCCTCATCCATTATCTGGCGCCGATCCTGATCGTCATCCTCTATGTCAGCATTCTGGCCATCGACAAGGTGCTGATCGAGGCAGCGCGGGAGCTGGGCTGCACCCGCTGGCAGGCCTTTACGCGGGTCATCCTGCCGCTTTCCCGCTTCGGCCTGATGACGGCCGCAAGCTTTGCCGTCATCGTTTCGCTGGGTGACGCGCTCTCCGGCAATCTGCTCGGCGGCGGTGCCGGCACCTCGATCCTCGGCAAGCTGCCCACCTATGCCTCGATGATCATGTCTGACTATTCGAGCTCCACCAACCTGCCGCGCACCTCGGCGCTGGCGACGATCCTGATCGTGGTCATGGTTCTTGCGCTTGCCGCCGGCTTCGTGGCTGCCGACCGGGCGCGGCGGAGAACAAGCTGATGACTGCAATCTCAAAAGCCAATCCCTGGATCTTTCTTGGGCGCCTCTGGCTCGGCATCGCCTATGCCTTCATGTTCCTGCCGCTCGTGGTTCTGGTCCTCTTCTCCTTCCAGAAGAACCGCTTTCCGGGCTTCCCGCTGCAGGGGTTTACGCTGCAATGGTATGACAAGCTGTTTTCCGACGGCACGCTTTTGAATGCGCTCGGCAATACGATGATCGTCTCGCCGGCTGCCGCCACGATCGCGACCGTGATCGCCTTTTTCGCGGCCTATGCCTTCAACCGCTTCGCCTTTCGCGGCAAGACGGTCTTTCTGGCGCTGGTGACGCTGCCGATCCTCATCCCGCCGCTCATCCTCGGCGTCGGTTTCCTCGGACTTCTCGCCCGCATTCACCTATCCGGCACGCTGTTTGCCGTGTTCCTCACCCATGTCGTGCTGATCACCGCGCCGGCGCTTGCCATCATCCAGCTGCGGCTGGCGCAGATGCCGGCCTCTCTCGAAGAGGCGGCCTGGGATCTCGGCGCCACCGAATGGCAGGCGGTGACCAAGGTCGTTCTGCCGTTCGCGCTGCCCGGCATTTTCGGTGCCTGGCTGCTCGCCTTCACCTTCTCCTTCGACGAATTTATCATCGCCTGGTTCGTGTCCGGCTTCCAGCCGACCCTGCCGGTGGCGATCTATTCGGTTCTCGTCGCCGCCATCGATCCATCCTTGAATGCGATCGGCACGATCGTCTTCGGCATTTCCTGCCTCGTCCTCATCGGCCTCGAACTCGTCCTGCTGCCGCTCCTGGTCGGCCGGTCGAAAAATCAATCATAGAGTTTTTTTCATGCGCCTCCTCTTCCGGAACGCCACAATTCTTTCCATGAACAAGACCCATGGGGCCACGCCATTCACGGGCGACCTTCTCGTCGAAGGCGACCGCATTTCGGCGATCGGCACGGATCTTCCTCTGCCGCCCGACACCCGCCTCATCGACGCCTCTGGCAGGCTCATCATGCCGGGCCTCGTCAATGCCCACCTGCATTCGTCGGAAACCTTCTTCAAGGGCCGTTATCAGGGCACGCCGCTCGAAATATGGATGCTCTATTCCTATCCCATCCTGATGAACGACCCGATTTCGGAACGACTGCTTTATCTGCGCAGCCTGCTGACGGCGATGGAATCCCTGAAGGCCGGTGTCACCACGCTGGTCGACGACTTTTTCGATCCGCCCGGCTTCGAAGCCGGTCGCCTGAAACGTGTTTACGACGCCTATGACCACGCCGGTATCCGCGCCAATGTCTCCCATTGCGTGATCGACAAACATGTCTTCGACACCATGCCCTATCTGCGGGAGATCATGCCGGCCGACCTGCAGGCTGAGGTCGAGGGACCGTCGATCACCACGGCCGATTACATGGCCTATTGCCGCGATATCTTTTCCTCGCAGCACGGTCGTGCCGGACGGCTTGGCTTCATGGTCTCGGCCTCCGCCCCGCAGCGTTGCTCGGTGGAGCTGATGCAGGCCTGTGTGGAGCTGGCTCAGGACAAGTACGTGCCCTACCACACCCATGTTCTGGAGACGAAGACGCAGGCCGTGACCGGCCCCGAATTCTACGGCAAGAGCCTGATCCGCTACATGCACGATCTCGGCCTGCTGACGCCCAATACGACGATCGCCCATTCGATCTGGGTGAGCGATGACGACATGGCGCTGATGGGTGCTGCGGGCTGCTCGGTCGCCCATAATGCCGTCTCCAACCTGAAACTCGGCTCCGGCATCGCCCCGGTCCGCCGCCTGCTCGATGCAGGTGTGCATGTCGGCCTCGGTACGGACGGGCTTTCCTCGAACGATACCGCCCGCATTTTTGATGTGATGCGCTTCGCAGCATTGCTGCACGATATCGCCGCACCGGACACGGACGGCTGGATGACCGCCGCCGAAGTTTTGCGCTCGGCGACGATCGAGGGCGCGCGCACGGCCATGCTCGACGAGGTCACCGGCTCGCTCGAAATCGGCAAACGCGCCGACCTGATCATGCTCGACATCTCCGGTTACGACTACATGCCGATGAACCGGCTCGACCACCACCTCGTCTATTGCGAGAACGGCTCCAACATCCGCATGGTCGTCGTCAATGGCGAGATCACCGTCGAGGATGGCAGGTTGCTGACCGCCAACGAAGCGGAAATTTTTGCCGAACTGCGCGAGCTACTGCCCGCCTACATGTCCGAACATGCCGAACTCGAAAAGCTCAACGCCCGCTTTGAGCCCTATATGCGGGAAATGTATCGCCGCGCGACGATTCAGGACATCGGCATGAACCGCTATCAGGGCGACCTGCCGCTCTGGCGCGGCGCCAATCATTGAGGGTGCCGGCATGAGCATCTTTCTTCCGGCACAGGTGATCCGCGCCAAGCGCAATCGCGAAATCCTGTCCGATGCCGATATCCGCCGTTTCGTCGTAGGCATCGGCGCGGGCGAAGTTTCCGAGGCGCAGATCGGCGCCTTCACCATGGCCTGCTTCCTGAATGGCATGACACCGCAGGAGACGGCGGCTCTGACGCTCGCCATGCGTGATTCCGGCGATGTTGTGGATTGGTCGGGCAGCGGTTTTGCCCCGGAAACGATCATCGAAAAGCATTCGACCGGCGGCACGGGCGACGAGAATGTCAGCCTGATCGTCGCCCCGCTCGTGGCCGCCTGCGGCGTCGCCATGCCGATGATTTCCGCGCGCGGGCTTGGCCATACCGGCGGCGAAATCGACCTGATGGAAGCCATGCCCGGCGTGGCGATCGCACCTTCGACCGAAATGTTTCGTCAGGCCGTGATTTCGGCAGGTGCCGCGATCATCGGCCCGACGCCGAAACTCGCACCGGCCGATGCTGCGATCTATTACGTCCGCGACGTCACCGCGACGGTGGAATCGATCCCGCTGATCACCGCCTCGATCCTGTCGAAAAAACTTGCCGCCGGCGTTTCCGGCCTCGTCATGAGCGTCAATTACGGCTCCGGCGCCTTCATGCCGACCTACGCGGAGGCCGAAGCGCTGGCAAGAAGCCTGATCGCGGTTGCCCGCATCGCCGGCCTGCCCATGGTCGCCCCGATCGTCGAGATGGACGAGATCATGGGCGATGCGATCGGCAGCCGGTTGCAGCTGCGCGAGGTGATCGATTTCCTATCGGGAGACAAACAGGAGAGCCGCATCCGGGCGCTGGTGATGGATATTTCCGCCGAGATCCTCGTCATGGCCGGGCTCGCCGCCTCGAAAGATGAGGCGATCACCCTGGCCGAAGCACGGCTCGCCGATGGCTCGGCCCTCGACCGTTTCCAGCGCATGATCACGGCGCTCGGCGGTCCGGCAGATCTCGTCGCAAATCCCGATACCTATTTCCCGTCCGCTCCCGTGATCGCTCCTCTCCCTTCACCGGCGACCGGCTTCGTCGAAAAGGTCGATGCCTATGCGATCGGCATAGCAATGGTCGGCCTCGGCGCCGGCCGCAAGGTGGCGAGCGATCTCCTCGATCAGGATGTCGGCCTGACCGGCATGGTCCATATCGGCGATGCGATTGGACAAGGCCAACCGCTCTGCATCCTGCATTGCCGCAACCAGGCCGATTTCGATACCGCCGCGCAAGCGATCACCGCTGCCATCACCATCGGCGACACACAGCCGGACCGCCGGCCGGTCGTCACCGGCCGCCTTTCCACCCTCGATTAACAAGAGCTGAGAACACCATGGCTTTCGCCCAGGAACACGCGATCACCGACATCTGCCTTCTCGTCAAGGACACCCAGCGCTCGATCGACTTTTATGTCAAAAAACTCGGTTTCGAGATCAACCGCCGCGCCGAGGGTTTTGTAGAGTTCAATGGCGCCGGCCTGACGCTCGCCTGCTGGGAGATCGATCACCTGAGCGACAATACCGGCGTCTCGAATGCCAAGGCGGAAGGGCCGCACAAGGCCTGTATCGCCGTGCGCGTGCCGTCGCCGGAAGGGGTCGACGCCGCCTATACGGAGCTGAAAGGCAAGGGCGTGCCCTTCTACGGCGAGCCCGCCGACTATGTCTGGAATGCCCGCGGCGCCTATTTCATCGGCCCCGACGACGAGCTTTGGGAAATCTACGCCTGGAAGGATGGCGGCTCGATGGGCAATTTCTGAGCCGCCCCCTCTGTCTCAGTTGGCGCCGGCTTCGACCGGCGCGTAACGCCAGGGCTCGATGGTTGCCGGACGGCCTTGCAGCGACAATGTCGCAGTGCGCGGCGCGGTTTCCGCGATCACCTTGCCACGACGGATGACGGCAAGCCGGTTGGCCTTCATCCTGACGGCCTCGATCGTATCGCGCGCCTCGAGCAAGACGAGATCGGCATTGCAGCCGACGGCGATGCCGTAACCTTCGAGACCAAAAGTCTTTGCCGGATTTTCGGTGATCGCCCGGAAGCAGGATTTGACCGCATCGCGGCTGGTCATATGGCCGGTATGGACCGCCATATGGGCCACCTCCAGCATGTCGGCGCTGCCGAACGAATACCAGGGGTCCATGCAGCTGTCCTGACCGAAGGCGACATTGACGCCGAGTGCCATCAGTTCCGGCACCCGCATCATGCCGCGCCGCTTCGGATAGGTGTCATGCCGGCCCTGCAGCACGATATTGGCGAGCGGATTCGGCACGCAATGGATCTCGGCCTCGGCGATCAGCGGCAGCAGTTTCGAAGCGTAATAATTATCCATCGAGTGCATGGAGGTGAGGTGCGACCCCGCGACCCGGCCCTTGAGCCCAAGCCGCTGGGTTTCGTAAGCTAGGCTTTCGATATGTCGCGACATTGGATCGTCGGTCTCGTCGCAATGCAGATCGACCATCAACCCGCGCTCGGCGGCGATTTCGCACAGCGCCTTTACCGAAAGCCGGCCATCCTCCATCGTCCGCTCGAAATGCGGAATGCCGCCGACCACGTCGACGCCCATGTCGAGCGACCTGATCAGGTTCTTCGCAGCCGTCGGCGACCGATAAAAACCGTCCTGCGGGAAGGCGACCAGCTGCAGGTCGAGATAGTCCTTCACCAGATCCTTGACCTCCAGCAGCGCCTCGACACCGACCAGCCGGTCGTCGCAGACATCGACATGGGACCGGACGGCCAGCAGGCCCTGCGAGACGGCGAGATCGCAATAACGAAGCGCGCGTTCGATTACGGCTTCCTTCGTCAGAAGCGGCTTCAGCTCGCCCCAGAGCTGGATGCCTTCAAGCAGCGTGCCGGAGCGGTTGAGGCGCGGCGTGCCGAGCGACAGTGTCGCGTCCATATGGAAATGGATGTCGATGAAGGGCGCCGTCACCAGCTTGCCGCCGGCATCGATGACACGGCCTGCCTCGGCAGAGATGCCTGCCTCGACGGCAACGATCTTGCCACCAGACACGGCGATGTCGATGCCGGTCCGGTCATCGGGAAGATTGGCGTTCTTGACGAGTAGATCGAAGGTCATCGGTTGGCTCCGGACATGTTGGTGGTGTCGCTCCCCAGACTGAGCATCGATCGCCGATTTCCTTGATTGAACCGGTCGTTGTTATGGCGGCAGACTAGATGTAACCTGACCAAGTCGTCAATTTTTTAGATGGCTCCGGCTTGAGGAAATGCAACTGCGTGCGCCTACCTCGCAAACCGCAGTTCGTTTATACCGCTGCGAAATGACCACACGCGGCAATCGCCGCGGCGGAAAGGACAGGACATGGCCCGGACAGCGGAAAAGCTCGACGAAAAAATCCGCGCCCGCAATATCAGGATCATCCTCGATGTCGCGACGGACGTGTTTTCCCGCAAGGGTTTTGATGGCACCCGCATTGCCGAAATCGCCGAACTGGCGGAACTGCCCAAGGCCAATATCTATTATTACTTCTCCTCCAAGGAGGAGATCTATTCGGCCATCATCGCGCGGCTGATTTCCGGCTGGGACGATGCGCTGGCCAATATCCGCGCCGACCGGGAGCCGGCCGAAGCCTTTCGCGACTATATCAGGGCAAAGCTCGATTATACCGCTCGGCACCCGCGCGAATCCCGCCTGTTTGCCAGCGAAATCATCCAGGGCGCCCGCTTCCTCAGCCTCAAGGACCGCCGGCACATGCAGAAGGCGACGGACGAGCGTGCCGCCGTGATCGAAGGCTGGATAGCGCAAGGCCGCATGGCGGCCGTGGATCCCCGGCACCTCTTCATCATGCTCTGGGCGGCCACGCAGTTCTACAGCGATTTCGAACCGCTGGCCTGCGATGCGCTCAACAGGAAAAAGCTCACGGCAAAGGATTTCGACGCCGCCGCCGAGACGATCGTCCGCACCATTCTGGGCGGGATCATCCTGCCGCCGCCATCTCGCTGAGGCGACATTCCTGCCACGGTAGGGTCGATTTTTTGCGGCCGTTTCATCACTTCCGTGACAAAGGCCGGGCGCGGCAACTCGTGGTTAACGTTTGTTTTATATTCAGGACTTTCGTGCCCCTGTTTCTCGATATGGTTCATTGGTGAATGCGTTTGTTTGGTTCGCGATTTCCTGAGTTAAACGACAAGCAATCGACCGCTCCCGCAGCGGAAGAAAACGGCAGCGCCCACCGCGACGGCGCCTATGAAGACCCGAATCACACCGCCCGGAATCCGGCAGCAACGGCTGCGGACAAGCCGGAAGACGGTGCTGCCCTGCCGGCATGGCAGAAAGCCTTCATGCTGGGCCCGACCGTGCGCTTCACCCGCACGCCGGAAAAGATTTCCAATCGTGGTGCTGGCGACCAGACGGCAGTCGAAGATGCGCAGGCAACACCTGCGGCGCCGGCAACTGCCGAGCGCCCCAAGACGGCACCAGCGTTCTCGGCGCCCCGAGTGACCACTCCCTCAATCCAGGCACCACAGCCAGCCGGCCGCCTGCCCGGCGCCCGTCCGCTGATCAGCGATCTTCGTCAGGCACTGAAAGCCGCCGAGGCATCCTCGGCGCCGGCCCAGGCACCGCAGAGCATCAATCCGGCCACTCCCGCGCATGGTGCGGGTGTGAATGCCAACGGGATCAATGCCGCACCTGCCGGCCAGCAACGCATGAACGTCATTCCAAATGCCAATACGTCCGCAATGAAACAGCAGAATCACATGGGTGCGACCAATCCGGCACCCGCCGCCCAGCACACCGCGGCCCAGCCCGCGACCGCCACCACTCCCCGCCGGCCGATGTCCTATCTACCGGATCATCTGCTCTGGGAAATGTTGAGCCTCGGCCCGGGCATGGAAGCCGGTGCGGGCGAATCCACCTCCGCCACGCATATTCTTCATCGCAACAACCAGCAGCTTGCAGCCGCCATGGCCGAACGGCAGCAGCAGGCCGCGTCGGTGCACCCGGCCGCCCCGGTACAGGCAGCAGCCGTAGAGCCCGAAATCCGTCATCCGCTGGCC
Organism: Neorhizobium alkalisoli; assembly: GCF_007829835.1. Lineage (GTDB taxonomy): Bacteria > Pseudomonadota > Alphaproteobacteria > Rhizobiales > Rhizobiaceae > Neorhizobium. The sequence continues at coordinate 267,148 of NZ_VIWP01000001.1, forward strand.
GAAACCGGTGAAGCCGGCGCGCTGCGTCTTTATCGCGAGATCACCCTGCGATCGGCAAATCAGGCCCCGGTCGAGGCCGCACCTGAGACGGTCGAAACGTCTCCCGTTGCAGAACTCGTGCAGGAAATCCCGGCTCAGCCCGTTCAGTCCGTGTCAGTGCCTGTATCGGTAAAATCCATCCGGCCGGCCCCGCATTTCCGGGTCGATACGCCCGTCGTCGACGGTTATGAATTCCCGTCGATCGAACTCCTTCAGCCCCCGGAAATCCGCCAGGAAAACCCGATCACCCAGGAAGGCCTCGAACAGAGCGCCGGTCTCCTGGAAAGCGTCCTGGAAGATTTCGGCATCAAGGGCGAGATCATCGACGTGCGCCCTGGCCCGGTCGTGACGCTCTACGAATTCGAACCGGCCCCCGGCGTCAAATCCTCGCGCGTCATCGGCCTTTCGGAAGATATCGCCCGCTCCATGTCGGCGCTCTCCGCCCGCGTCGCCGTCATTCCCGGCCGCAACGTCATCGGCATCGAACTGCCGAACCCGGTGCGCGAAACCGTCTATCTGCGCGAACTGGTGGAAAGCGAAACCTACGCCAATACCGGCTTCCGCCTGCCGCTCTGCCTCGGCAAGACGATCGGCGGCGAACCCGTCGTCGCGGAACTGGCAAAAATGCCGCATCTTCTCGTCGCCGGCACGACCGGTTCCGGCAAGTCGGTCGCCATCAACACGATGATCCTGTCGCTGCTCTATCGCTACACGCCGGAACAGTGCCGCTTGATCATGATCGATCCGAAGATGTTGGAACTCTCCGTCTATGACGGCATTCCGCACCTCCTCTCGCCCGTCGTCACCGACCCGAAAAAGGCCGTTCTGGCGCTGAAATGGGCGGTGCGCGAGATGGAGGACCGTTACCGGAAAATGTCGCGCCTCAACGTGCGCAATATCGACGGTTTTAACGCCCGTGTTGCGCAGGCTTCGGCTTCCGGCGAGACCATCTCGATCAACGTTCCGGTTGGTTTCGACCGCCAGACCGGCGAGCAGACTTTTGAACAGCAGGACATGGACCTGACGGCCCTGCCCTATATCGTCGTCATCGTCGATGAAATGGCCGACCTGATGATGGTCGCCGGCAAGGAGATCGAAGGCGCGATCCAGCGACTGGCGCAGATGGCCCGCGCCGCCGGCATCCATATCGTCATGGCGACGCAGCGTCCCTCGGTCGATGTCATCACCGGCACGATCAAGGCCAATTTTCCGACCCGCATCTCCTTCCAGGTGACGTCGAAGATCGACAGCCGCACCATCCTTGGCGAACAAGGTGCCGAAAACCTGCTCGGCCAGGGCGACATGCTGCACATGATGGGCGGCGGTCGCATCGCCCGCGTCCACGGCCCGTTTGTGTCGGACCGGGAAGTCGAGCGCATCGTCGCGCACCTGAAGACGCAAGGCCAGCCGGCCTATCTCGGCAGCGTTACCGAGGACGAGGAAGAGGACGAAGAGGAAATCGAAGAAGCACCGGTCTTCGACAAGTCCTCGATGGGCGAGGAAGACCGCGACGAGCTGTACGAACAGGCGATCAAGGTCGTCATGCGCGACAGAAAGTGCTCGACCTCCTACATCCAGCGCCGCCTCTCCGTCGGCTACAACCGCGCCGCCTCGCTGGTGGAGCGGATGGAAAAGGACGGGCTGGTCGGTCCGGCCAATCATGTCGGCAAACGCGAGATTTTGAGCCAGCGGGCGCAGGATCGGGCGATGGATGTGCCGGTGGAGGATGATGAGGAGTAACCGAGCTCGCTCCTTGTCGATGAGATTGGCGGAGACGGTGCGCCCAGCCGATCTCCCCCCATGTGGGGGAGATGTCAGCGAAAGCTGACAGAGGGGGGTAGCAACGGTTCAGGAAATTCAAAGATTGAACGGGTGCGAGGCACCCCCCTCTGCCCTGCCGGGCATCTCCCCCACAAGGGGGGAGATCGGATAGAGGCACACTCTTCGCCTCACGTCTCCCCGATAACGATCAGGACATGCAGGCAAACATTATCGATATCAGCCAATACGTCCTGGTTCCAAAAACGCAGCACAGTCCAGCCATCACGTTCAAGACGCTGTGTGCGGGCGTTGTCGTAGGCGATATCCTCGACATGCTGCAACCCGTCGATTTCGACAATCAATCTGTGGCTGGCACAGCAAAAGTCGACGATATAACCCGCAATCGGCACCTGCCTGCGAAAGCTTAAACCTCCCAGACGGTGAGCGCGAACGGCATTCCAAAACTTAACCTCCGCATCCGTCATCACCTTGCGCATGCGCTTGGCATTGGAGCGTCTCTGTGGCGGGACGGGAGCATGCGGCATGCCATGCTCCTTCTGATGGGGTAATCGCAGAATGCTGTAAAATAGATACCCGACCTATACTTACCCGCATACCGTGTTGAGGCCTATACCCCCTCTGTCACTTCGTGACATCTCCCCCACAAGGGGGGGGAGATCCTTGGGAGCCTACCGCAGCCGCTCCGCCAGCGCCGAAACCATCACACCGAGCGGCCTGTCTTCCGTCGCAAACGCCGCAACGCCCCGCACCAGCTCATAAGCCTCCTGCGTCCCCGCCCCGCACCGGTGCCCTTCACGAAAATCCACGGCCTGCGCCGCCGCCAGCATTTCGCAGGCGATCAGCAGCTGCCACGAGCCGAGCATCTCGCCCACCTTGCGCATCGCCAGCACCGATTGCGTCGCATGATCCTCGACGCCTTCCGAGACCGCGAGGAAATCCAGCATGACCGGATTGGCCTTGTGGCGGATATCGGCCAAAAGCGCCGTCACCGTCTTTTGCATCGGCACGAAACCGGCCGATGGACCGCCCACGGCCGAGAGATATTTTGGCAGGCCGTTGCGACCCGAGCCGGTCAACTGGATGAAACGGGCGGCGGAGGCAGACGCCGCCTGCGCAATCGCAAGACCCAGCGTTTCGAAGGCAAGCGACAGAGCCGGCGTGTGGAAATTGCCGGTGGACAGCACGCGGCCTTCATCAAGGATGACGAGCGGATTGTCCGGCGCGCCATTGAGCTCGATCTCGACAGCCTCGATTACCCGCTGTAGCGCATCCGCAAGCGCGCCATGGATGGGCGCGGTGCAGCGCAGGCTGAGCGGGTCCTGAATGGCCGCCGAGGCTTCATGCAGCGAAGAGCCCGCGAGCAGATCGGCGACCAGCGCCGCTTCCGCCACCTGCCCCGCCGCGGGCCGGGCCGTCTGGATCGCAGGCGAGAGAATGCGCGGATTGCCGCCCAGCCCCTCAAAACTCAGCGCCACCGCCTGCCGCTGCCGCTCGAACAGGTTCTGCACATCGACGAGCACGAGCGCGCCCTCGCCGGCCGAAACCGCCGAGGCATTCAGCAGCGAAATCCCGTCCTTCGGCTGCAACACCGCCGGTTCCAGACCTGCCCGCTCCAGAGCTTCCGCCGCCGGATAGGTAACGCCCTGATAGTCCGCCTCGCCTTCGCCAACCAAGGCGCGGGCCATGGCCGAGAGAAGCACGAGATCACCGGCGCCGATCGAGCCGATCGACGGCATGACCGGCGTCACACCGGCATTCAGCATCGCCATCAGCGCCTCGAACACCGAGGGCGAAATGCCCGACCCGCCAACTGCGAGCATAGAAAGCCGGGCTGCGATGATCGCTCTTGCGGCATCGCGCGAAAAAGCCGGGCCGACAGCCATGCCGCGACCGCGGATCAATTGCAGCTGGAAGGCGGCAAAGTCTTCGGTGACCGCCGTCTTCAGGTTGGCGCCGAGGCCGGTATTCATCCCATAAATCTGCTGGCCGGAGGCGGCGGCACTTTCGAGGATCAGCCGCGCCTCGACGAGACGGGCAATAACCCGCTCGTCTGCCGCCACCTGCGCATCGCCGCGCGCGATCGCAGCGATATCCGCGATCGTCCCCCCCTCGCCTGTCAGCCGGATCGTCGTCATGCGAAACGCAGCCTCTGGCCGATGTTTTGCGCCTTCGCCTTGGTCAAAAGCGCCGAGCCGAGGGCAATATCGCTGAGCGACAGGCCGCGATGCCAGAGAAGGATCGTTTCGTCCTCGCTCTGGCGGCCGGGTTTCAGGCCGGCGACGATCTGGCCGAGTTCGGCATGCAGCGTCTGCTCGGACAGCTTGCCGGCCTCGACATGGGCGCGCAGCGAGCCGAATTTTCCGCCCTTGCACTGGCCCCAGTCATCCACCACCATCTTGTCCATGATGTCGGTCAGCGAAAATTCTATCGCGCTCATCGTGCCATAAGGCACGACGAAGGCGCCCTTCTTGATCCATTCCGTCTTCAGCATCGGCTCAGGGGCGTTGAGGCGCGAGGCCTCGACAACAATATCGGCGCCCTCGACGCAATCCTGCCAGTTGTCGGTAACGGTGATCTTCTTGCCAAGATCCTTTTCCAGCTTGGCACCAAAGGCATCGCGGCTTTCCGGGCGACGGGAATGGACGCGGATCTCGTCAAAATCGAAGAGATGGTCGAGAAGCCGCACGTTCCAATAGGCCGTGCCGCGCGCGCCAATATGGCCGAGCACCTTTGAGCCTTTACGGGCGAGATGTTTGGCGCCCATCGCGGTGACGGCGCCGGTGCGCATATCGGTGATCACGGTCGCATCAAGAATGGCCTTCGGCACGCCGGTCCTCGGATCGAACAGGTTGAGCACGCCGAATTCCGAGGGGTAACCGAGCTTGTAATTGTCGACATAATCGCCGACCACCTTGATGCCGGCGAGGCCGAGCGGCGCCACGTAACCGCGCAGCACGTTGAAATGGCCGTGGAAGCTCGCATCCGGCTCCAGATGCACGCGCGGCTCGATCACCGTTTCGCCTTTGCCCTGGGCGCCGAGCGAGGTTTCGATCGCGGCGAGAATCTCGTCATTGGAAAGGTCGAGCGCCTCGATGTCGAAGGCATTCAGGTAGTCGATATAGATCGGGTCCATAAGCATCTCGCATTCATCGTTTCGTGGGGTTACCGGCTGGCCGGAGCACCCACACCAAGGTTTTGCCGCAGCGTGCGGCCTTCATAGTCGTCGCGGAAAAGACCGCGGCGGCGCAGTTCCGGCACGACCAGCGTCGTGAAATCCTGCAGCCCGGACGGAAACAGCGGCGCCATGACATTGAAGCCGTCGGCAGCACCCCCAGCGAACCGTTCCTCCATCGCATCAGCGATCTGAACCGGCGTGCCGACCACCTGCCAGTGGCCGCGGGCGCCGGCAAAATGCCGAGCCAGTTCTCGGATCGACAGACCTTCGCGCTTGCCGAGATCGACGATCAGCTGCTGGCGGCTCTGGATCAGATTGGTGGGCGGCATTTCGGGCAGCGGCCCGTCGAGCGGATAGGATGACAGATCCTGAATGCTGAGATAGCTCGCGAGCAGCGCCACGCCGACCGGATCGGGAATAAGCTCCTGCAGCGCCCGGTGTTTCGCCTTCGCCTCTTCATCGGTGGCGCCGACGATCGGCGAAATGCCGGGCATGACCTTCAGGTCGGTCTTCGCCCTTCCGTATTTTGCAAGCCGCGCCTTGACGTCGGCATAATAGGCCTGCGCCTCGCCAATCGTCTGCGAGGCGGCGAAGACAACATCGGCAGTGCGGGCCGCAAGCTCCTTGCCGACATCGGAAGCGCCGGCCTGAACCATGATCGGTCGTCCCTGCGGCGAACGCTGGCTGTCGAGAATGCCATCGACAGCAAAATGTTTGCCGTGGTGATGAAGCGGATGCAGTCTTGTGCGATCGGCAAATGCCGCGCCATCCGCCGGCAGATAGGCGCCGTCCTCGACGCCATCCCAGAGTTTTAGCGCCGCATCGGCAAATTCTTCGGCGCGTTCATACCGCTCCGAATGCGGCCGAAGCCCGCTTGCCGCAAAATTTTTCGCTTCAAGCTCGCTGGCGGAGGTGACGAGGTTCCAGCCGGCACGGCCGCCGCTCAGGGAATCGAGAGTGGCGAAGGCGCGCGCCAGACCATAGGGCTCGTTATAGGTCGTCGAAGCAGTTGCAACGATGCCGAGATGGGTGGTGTTGACGGCGATGGCAGCCAGCAGGCTCAGCGGTTCGAAGGCGGTCGAACGGGCGGCCTGGCTGGCGAGATCGGCATTGCGTTCACGGATCGCGGCGGCGTCCTCGATGAAGATCATGTCGAATTTTGCCGCTTCGGCGATCCTTGCCAGTTCGATGAAATGGGCAATGTCCGAACCGGCATCCGCATGCGCATCCGGATGCCGCCAAGCGGCGATATGGTGGCCGCCGGCCATGAGGAAAGCGCCGAGTTTCATATGACGTTCGCTCATCGTCACGCCTCCTTCGCCGGGTGGGTGAGATGCGGAAGGGAAAGTCGTCCACGCAGCGTTTCTCCCTCCCCGACCGAACCACGCCGGGCAAGTTTGGGAGCGACATCGGCTACGAAAAGCCGCGCCATATCCAGCGTCGGCGGCAATATGGTGAAACCATCGAGGCCGAGCGAGGCGGCCAATTCCGTCATCCGACCCGCGATTGTGTCCGCTGTACTGACGATCCTGATGCCGGAAAGCGGCTGTTCGGCTCGATCCGCCTCAACAAAGGCCAAAGCGGCACTTGCCGCATCCGCCGCCTCGGCAGTTTCACCGATGACGGGCACGAGATTGGCAAGGATGCGCACATCCGCACGCTTCTTTCCGCAGGCCGCGACGGCCTGAACGGCATCCTCCGTCATAGCGGTCAGGTCTTCGACCGAACGCGCGCCGAGAAAAAGCACGTCTCCCGCAATGGGCGCTCCGGCCCCATCAAAAACCTGCGCCACGACCGGCCTGCCCTGTGGCGAAGGATTGACGTTAAGCGGCCCGCGCACGGAAAAATGCACGCCCTTGTGGTTGAGCACATGCATCTTTTCCGGATCGAAAAAACGCCCTTCGGCCTTGTCGTATAAAAAGGCATCCGGCTCGTAACTGTCCCAGAGGCCGGTCACGACATCAAAATATTCCGCATCGCGCGCCGGATCGCCGGAGGGAATGGCGAGCCAGCCAAGCCGCCCCTTGCCGATCAGATCGAGCGAAGCGAAACGGCGGGCGAGATTGTAAGGCTCGTGCTGCGCCATCGCGGCTGCCGCAACAAACCCGATCCGGGGCGTCTTCGAAGCCAGCGCCGAGGCCAGCAAGGTGGGCTCGAAAGGGGTCGCAACGGAGGATGGAGTCTCGGCCGGCCGCAGCCCCAGCCTGTCGGCCAGAAGCACGAAATCGAAACCGGCAGATTCGGCGGCGGTCACCTGCGCCAGCAACGCATCAAAACCGAGTTTCTCGACATTCCGCGCATGTTCCCAGGCTCGCGGATGATGGCCAAAGGGCGTCAGGGAATAACCGAGATACATGGTTTCAAGCCTTGCAAGCATTTTCGGCAAAACTGCGAAACGGTTTTGAGGCCGAAAATGCGAAAAACAGAAGGAAAGACCACCCCAGGCGATATCACCAGGGGTGGTTCAGATCTTGAAGATCGCATCCCGCGTCAGATGACCGGTCACGGCCCCATGATCATCGGCAACGGCAATCATGTCCGAATTGGCGGCGACCATCAGCGACAGCGCATCACGCAGATTGGCGGTTGCAGCAACGCTCGGACCGGAAGCAGCCGGCGCGCCCGCCACCATCGCATCGGCAACCGTGAACAGGCTCAACCTCTTGATCGCCCGGTCGATGCCGACGAAATTGGCGACGAAATCGTCGATCGGTTTCGACAGGATCGTGTCCGGCGTATCGTATTGCACGATTTTTCCGGTCTTCATGATGGCGATCCGGTCACCGAGACGGATCGCTTCGTCGAGATCGTGGGTGACGAGAACCACCGTCTTTTTCACGCTTTTGAGGATCTGCTTGAACTCGTCCTGCAGGCGCGTGCGGGCGATCGGGTCGATCGCGCCAAATGGTTCGTCCATCAGAAGTACGGCCGGATCGGCGGCCAGCGCGCGGGCAACGCCGATGCGCTGCCGCTGGCCGCCGGAAAGCTGGCGCGGATAACGTTTCAGCATTTCCTTCGGGTCGAGGCCGACGAGGTCGAGCAGTTCCAGCGTGCGGGTATCGATCCGCCTCTGGTCCCAGCCGAGAAGTTTGGGCACGGATGCGATGTTTTCGGCGATCGTCATATGCGGGAAAAGCCCGACATTCTGGATGACGTAACCGATCTGCCGGCGCAGAAGCACGGGATCTGCCTCCGTCACATCCTCGCCATTGACGAAAATGCGGCCTTCGGTCGGCTCGATCAGCCGGTTGATCATCCGCATCGTCGTCGTCTTGCCGCAGCCCGACGGGCCGATCAGCGCGACGGTCGAGCCTTCCGGCACGTCAAGGGTCAGGTTATCGACGGAGGGCGCGCCGCTTTCGGCATAACGCTTGGTGACGTTCTCCATACGGATCATGCGGCGGTTCTTTCTGCAAACAGTCTTTTCTCGGCAAAACCGAGGATGAATTCGGTGCCGAGCGCCAGCACGGCGATCGGCACGGCGCCGACGAGAAGGCGCGACATGTCCATCATGCCGATGCCGACGGCGATGAAATCGCCAAGCCCGCCGCCGCCAATGAAGGGCGCCAGCGTCGCACCGGCCAGGACCTGCACGGCCGCCGTGCGGGCGCCGGCGAACATGGCGGGGGCGGCGAGCGGAATGCGGATCTTCCACAGAACCTGGCTGCGATCCATGCCCATGCCGATCGCCGCCTCGATGGAATCGGGATCCACGTCACGCAGACCGACATAGGCATTGAGCAGGATCGGCGGCAGCGCCAGAACCGTCAGCGCCACGATCGACGGCATCAGGCCGATGCCGAGAAGCGGCATCATGATGGCCAGGATGGCAAGGCTCGGAATGGTGCGCAAGCCATTGACGACATTGATCACCCCGAAGGCGAAACGACCGTAATTGACGATCAGGACGGCCAGCGGCAGGGCAATCACCAGCGCGATCGCCAGCGACACGCCTGACATGATCAGGTGCTGCCACAGCGCCCGCAAAAACTGCTCCTGATGGGTGGCGACCCAGAGAACGGCTTGGCTCAGCATCTCGCCCTCCTCACTGCCAACGGACGACCGCGCGTTCGGCGCGGGTCAGAAGAAAATCGAACCCGATGGCAAGAGCCGCCGTCAGCACGGCGCCGACAAAGATCTTTTCGGGATATTCCTGGTCGATGCCGATCAGGATGATCGTGCCAAGCCCGCCGCCATCGATGAAGGCTGCGACAGTGGCAATGCCGATCGTCGTCGCCAGTGCGATGCGTGCGCCCGAGACGATCAGAGGCAAGGCGAGCGGCAGTTCGATGCGGAACAGCCGCTGCCACGGCCCGAACCCCATGCCGTCTGCCGCATCGAGAACATCGGCAGGCACGGAGCGCAGGCCGGTCACGACATTACGCAGCAGGATCAGCAGGCAATAGGAGGAAAGCCCGATCAGAACCGGTTTCATGCCAAGCCCGACAAACGGGATGAGCAGCGCAAACAGCGCAAGGCTCGGAATGACGAAGATCACATTGGCGACAGTCAGTGCAACGGCATAAAGCCGCGGCCGGCGCGCGCAAAATATGCCGACCACGAGCGCGATGACGAGGCCGATCAGCACCGCGACGATCGACAGGACCAGATGCTGCCATAAGGCGAGCCCGATTTCGGGAAGATGTTTGGGTGCCCAGTTCAAAGGTTTTTGAAACTCTCTGTCATGCAGTCAACAAAGATGCGGCGAGTGCTGGAGCATCGCCGCATTTTTTAGCGAAGGAAAGCGAAACCCGTCGGGTTAAACGCATATTCAAAAAGACCCCTCCCCACCCTCCCCACAAGGGGGAGGGCTTAACCCAGACGATCCGCCGAGGCGCGATCGAGGCAAGAGAGTGCCGCGAGTTTTCTCCCCCCTTGTGGGGGAGATGGCCGGCAGGCCAGAGAGGGTCTTTTGTCATCTGCAACAGACCTGAAATCTGCCGCTTTCCCTCAAAAAATCAGATGCCCTGCGACTTCAAGAATTCGGCCGCGACATCCTTCGGCTCTTCCTTGTCGCGATCGACCTTGGCGTTCAGCGTGCGCATGTTCTCGTTGTTGAGAAGCGGGCTGATCCTGTTGAGGACTTCGGCGATCTTCGGGTTCTTGGCGAGCGCGTCCTGGCGGACGACCGGAACCAGGTAGTAGGGCGGGAAGAGGTTCTTGTCGTCGGCAAGTACGACGAGCTTGTTATCGGCGATCTGCCAGTCAGTCGCAAAACCGTAGGAGACGTCGAGATCCTTGCTGGTCAGCGCGCTGTAGCGGATGCCGAGCTTGGCAAAAATCTTGAATTCCTTGAACTCGATGCCGTAGACGCTCTTCAGGCCCGGCAGGCCGTCCTTGCGGTCACCAAAGCCGCCTTCGGCGCCGAAGGTCAGGTTCTTCGAGGCCGGACCGAGATCGGTCAGCGTCTTCAGCTTGTATTTTTCAGCCGTTTCCGGAAGCGTGATGATCGCATAACCGTTGTTGATCTTGGTCGGATCGAGAAGCGTCAGCTTCAGGTTCTTCTCGTAATAATCCTTGACCTCGCCATAGATCTTGTCGGCCGAACCGGAGAGATCACCCTTGACGACGGCAGCCAATGCCGTGCCGGTATATTCCGGATAAAGGTCGATCTCGCCATTGGTGAGCGCCGTATGGGCCACCAGCGTCGCGCCGAGATTGAGGCGGCGCTCGACGGAGAGGCCGGCCTTTTCGAGCGCCTGGGCGTAGATTTCCGCCACGACGAACTGCTCGGTGAAATTCTTGCTGCCGATCTTGACGTCGGCGGCGTTTGCCGAAGTTGCGGCGGTTGCGCCCAGTACGGCACCAACCAGCATTCCTGCCCAATATTTCAAATGCATATCTCAAGTCCCCTATGCGTACAGTGTCGTACAAACGCTTTATAATCGCCCGGCTTTTCGCAGGCGCGCGACGGAATGCTATTTTTTCGAGCTTCGTGAGAAGAAATATAACGTGCTCGGCTGGCTTTCGCTGCAGAACGTGGCGTGGCGACCGCACATCGTCAATCCCGCACACCCGAATCCGGTCAATCTTTCTTGCGGCGGCAGAAAGCTGACCTTTGCTGAAAAGCCGTCGCGGCCTTGATTTTCACCGGATCCGGCCCTGCCTGCATCCCAGGCAAGCGAAACAGCTTTCCTGAATTGGCACGGAACCTGCTTGTTACAACCTCACTGGGTCCAATTTCCGCGGACAACCAGAAGAGGGGCATTTATGACAAAGATTACAGGCAACAGCATTTATCGCATGCCGGTCGCCACCGGCCTTCGCCGGATCGGGCTGGCAGGCATTGCAGCGCTCGCGCTCGTCGCAGCCCAGCCGGCCGTCACCTGGGCCGCCGGCACGTTGCGCATCGGCATGACTGCATCCGACATTCCGCTGACGACCGGCCAGACTGACCAGGGCGGCGAAGGCCAGCGTTTCATGGGCTATACGGTCTATAATTCGCTGATCGAATGGGACCTGACCAAGGCCGACAAGCCGTCCGGCCTCATCCCGGCGCTTGCCAGCTCGTGGTCGGTCGATGCGACCGACAAGACCAAATGGACCTTCAAGCTGCGCGACGGCGTGAAATTCCATGATGGCAGCGCCTTCAATGCCGACGCGGTCGTCTGGAATCTCGACAAGCTCCTGAAGCAGGATGCCCCGCAATTCGACAAGCGCCAGTCCGCCCAGGGCAAGTCGCGTATTCCCGCCGTCGCCTCCTACAAGGCGATCGATCCGTTGACGGTCGAGATCGTCACCAAAAGCCCCGACGCCACTCTGCCCTACCAGATCAGCTGGATTCTGATGTCCTCGCCGGCCAATTGGGAAGCCCAGGGCAAGAACTGGGACAATGTTGCCCAGAAACCGTCCGGCACCGGCCCATGGAAGATGGAAAGCGGCTTTACCCCGCGCGAGCGCGCCGAACTGACGCCCAACAAGGACTATTGGGACAAGGCCCGCATCCCGAAGCTCGACAAACTCATCCTCGTGCCCCTGCCCGAGCCGAACACCCGCGTCGCAGCCCTGCGCTCCGGCCAGGTGGACTGGATCGAGGCGCCGGCGCCGGACTCCGTCAAGTCGCTCAAGGAAGCCGGGTTCTCGATCGTCACCAATTCCTATCCGCATAACTGGACCTGGCATCTGTCGCGCGTCGAAGGCTCACCGTGGAACGATATCCGCGTCCGCAAGGCGGCAAACCTCGCGGTCGACCGTGACGGCATCAACGAGCTGCTGCAGGGCCTTTCGGTTCCGGCACAGGGTTACCTGCCGCCCGGCCACCAGTGGTTCGGCAACCCGACCTTCAAGCTCAGCTACAATGTCGAGGAAGCCAAGAAGCTGATGGCGGAAGCCGGTTACGGCCCGGACAAGCGGATCAAGACCAAGGTCGTCATCTCGTCTTCCGGCTCGGGCCAGATGCTGCCGCTCGCCATGAACGAGTATATCCAGCAGACGCTGGCCGAAATCGGCATCGACATCGAATACGAGGTGATGGACTGGAACACGGTCATCAACGTCTGGCGTGCCGGCGCCAAGGATCCGAGCGCCAAGGGCGCCACGGCCGTCAACTACAGCTACTTCATCCAGGACCCCTTCACCGCCCTGATCCGCCAGTCGCAATGCAACCTCGCACCGCCGAACGGCACCAACTGGGGTTATTATTGCGATTCGGAAATGGATGCGCTGTTCGACAAGGTGCGCAACACGTTCGATGCCGCAGAACAGGACAAGGTGCTGCAGCAGGTGCACGAGAAATACGTCAATGATGCGCTGTTCCTGATGGTCACGCATGACGTCAACCCGCGCGCCATGACCACCAAGGTCAAGGGTTTCGTGCAGGCCCAGAACTGGTTCCAGGATTTTTCGACCATCTCGATGGAACCCTGATTGCGACAAGGCGTGCCGGCTTGCCCGGCACGCCAGACCACCTCAGCAAAACAGGTGCGGCGGGTAAATGCCCCTGCCGCCCTCCCCAAAAATACCCGACCAACCGTCTTCCCGAGGAGACCCGATGCTGGTCTATGGATTGAAGCGATTGCTGCATGTGATCCCGGTTGCGATCGGCGTCAGCATCGTCTGTTTCATGCTCATTCACATTGCCCCCGGCGATCCGCTGGCGGCCATCCTGCCGACCGATGCCTCGGCTGAACTGCAGGCGCAGATGCGCGCCTTCTACGGTCTAGACCGGCCGCTGCCGGTGCAATATGCGATCTGGGCATGGCATGCGCTGCAGGGCGATCTCGGCAAGTCGATCGCGACCGGACGGCCGGTGCTCAGCGAAATCCTCAGCGCCTCGATCAATTCGATCATCCTTGCCGTTGCCGCGACGCTGATCGGCTTTACCATCGGCTCGACGCTCGGTTTCCTCGCCGGTGTCTTTCGCGGCGGCTGGATCGACCGCGTCGCATCCGGCCTCTCCATCCTCGGCGTCAGCGTGCCGCATTACTGGCTCGGCATGGTTCTGGTCATCGCCTTTTCCGTGTCGCTCGGCTGGCTGCCGGCCATGGGTGGCGGTCCCGGTGGCTCGGATGGGCGCGCCTTCAGCTGGGAATATATCCGGTATCTGATCCTGCCGGCGGTGACGATGTCGGTCATTCCGATGGGCATCATCGCCCGCACCATCCGCTCGCTGGTCGCCGATATTCTCTCCCAGGATTTTACCCAGGCGCTGGCCGCCAAGGGGCTGATGACCGGGCAGATCCTGCGCCATGTCATGCGCAACGCCGCCCCGACGGCCATCTCGGTCATGGGCCTGCAGCTCGGTTATCTGCTCGGTGGCTCGATCCTGATCGAGACGGTGTTTTCCTGGCCGGGAACGGGGTTTCTGCTGAACGGTGCGATCTTCACCCGCGACCTGCCGATCCTGCAGGGCACGATCCTGGTGCTGGCGATGTTCTTCGTTTTCCTCAACCTCGTGGTCGACGTGCTGCAGAGCGCCATCGACCCGCGCATCCAGAGGAGCTGATCCATGGCCGCGATCACGACCGAAATTCCGCAAGCCACACCTCAGGCCGCCATCGCCCCCGCCAAATCTCCGGGCTTCTGGAGCGGCGTCGTCAAAAAGCTCTGTCGTGACCCCGTGGCGCTTTGCGCGCTCGGGGTTCTCGTCATCCTCGTCCTGATCGCCGTCTTCGCACCCTATCTCGCGCCCTATGATCCGACCAAGGGCAGCGTCATCCGCCGCCTGAAGCCGATCGGCACGCCGGGTTACATCCTCGGAACGGACGAGCTTGGCCGCGACATGCTCTCGCGGCTGATCTATGGCGCCCGCCTGTCCTTGATCATGGGCGTCGTCCCCGTCCCGATCGCCTTCATCATCGGCTCGGCGATCGGCATTCTGGCCGGTTATGCCGGCGGCACCGTCAACACGCTGATCATGCGCACGGTCGATGTCTTCTACGCCTTTCCGTCCGTGCTGCTCGCCGTCGCACTGTCCGGCGCGCTCGGCTCGGGCCTCACCAATGCGCTCGTTTCGCTGACGGTCGTCTTCATCCCGCAGATCGCCCGTGTCGCCGAAAGCGTCACGACGCAGGTGCGCAAGCTCGATTATGTCGATGCCGCGCGTGCATCGGGCGCCAACGGCGTCACGATCATCCGCGTCCATATTCTAGGCAATGTGCTTGGCCCGATCTTCGTCTTCGCCACCAGCCTGATCTCGGTGTCGATGATCCTTGCCTCCGGCCTCTCCTTCCTCGGCCTCGGCGTGCGCCCGCCGGATGCCGAATGGGGGCTGATGCTGAACACGCTGCGCACGGCGATCTACAACAATCCGGCCGTCGCCGCCCTGCCCGGCGTGATGATCTTCATCACCTCGATCTGTTTCAACCTGTTTTCGGACGGGCTGCGCGCCGCCATGGATGTGAAATCATGACCCTCCTCGTCTCCGACAGCCACGAAGAAGACATTCCGGTCGGCGAACGCGGCGGCCCCGCCCAGCCGCTGATCACCGCCCGCGGCCTGGTCAAGCACTTTCCGGTCAAGGGCAGCGGTTTCCTCAAGCCGAAAAAGGTCGTGCGCGCCGTCGACGGCGTCGATTTCGAAATCTTCAAGGGCGAAACGCTCGGCGTCGTCGGCGAAAGCGGCTGCGGCAAGTCGACGACCGCCCGGCTGCTGATGCAGCTGATCATGCCGGATCAGGGCGAGTTGCTGTTCGACGGCGAGACGGTCGGTGGCGCGCTTTCGCTCTCGCAATACCGCCGTCAGGTGCAGATGGTGTTTCAGGACAGTTATGCCTCGCTCAACCCGCGCCTGACGATCGAGGAATCCATCGCCTTTGCCCCGCGCGTGCACGGCGTCAAGGCAGGCGTCGCAATCGCCCGTGCCCATGATCTCCTGCACCGGGTCGGGCTCGAACCCTCCCGCTTCGCCGGGCGGTATCCGCACGAGCTTTCCGGCGGCCAGCGGCAGCGCGTCAACATTGCCCGCGCACTGGCGCTCGAACCACGGCTCGTCATCCTCGACGAGGCCGTGTCGGCGCTCGACAAGTCGGTCGAGGCACAGGTGCTGAACCTGCTTCTTGACCTGAAGCGCGATTTCGGCCTCACCTATCTGTTCATCTCCCACGATCTCAACGTGGTGAAATTCATGTGCGACCGGGTGATGGTCATGTATCTCGGCAAGGTCGCCGAGATCGCCACCCGCGATGCGATCTTCGAGACCGCCCGCCATCCCTATTCCTCGGCCCTGCTTGCCTCGATGCCGAAGATGGATCCGGCGGAACGGACGATGGAGCCGCCGCTTTCCGGCGATCCGCCCAACCCGATCGATCCGCCGTCCGGCTGTCGTTTCCACACACGCTGCAGTTTCGCCGAACCGGTCTGCAGCGCAAAAATGCCGCCACTCGCCGCAGTCTCCGACGAGCAGACGGCAGCCTGCCTGATGTCCTTGCCCGGCTCCGGCCACAGCAAGGCACCGGCCCTTTCGGAGGTGGCGGCATGAGCGCGACGAACCCGGTCATCGACATTTCCAATCTCAACGTCACCTTCAACCGCGGCCGAAGGCCGGTAAAGGCGGTGAACGGCGTCAGCCTCACTGTCGGAGAGGGCGAGGTCGTGGCACTTCTCGGCGAATCCGGCTCGGGCAAGAGCGTCACCATGCGCTCGCTGCTGCGCCTGCATCCCAAGGGCACCGATATCAACGGCGCGATGAAGGTCGCCGGCCGCGATGTCATGGCGCTATCGACACGCGATCTCGGCAATCTGCGCGGCGCCGTCGTTTCGATGGTGTTTCAGGAGCCGCGGCTGGCGCTCGATCCGGTCTATACGATCGGAAGGCAGATCGAAGAGACGATCATGCGCCACGAAAAGGTCTCGCGCAGCGAAGCCGCCGCACGGGCACTTGCGTTGTTCCAGAAGGTGCGTATCCCCTCGCCCGAACGGCGGCTGCAGAACTATCCGCACGAAATGTCGGGCGGCATGCTGCAAAGGGCGATGATCGCCATGGCGCTTGCCTGCAATCCAAAGGTCCTGCTGGCCGACGAGCCGACCACGGCGCTCGACGCCACGGTTCAGATCCAGATCCTGCTGCTGATCCGCGAATTGCAGCGGGAGCTCGGCCTTTCGGTCATCTTCGTCACCCATGATATCGGCGTCGCAGCCGAGATCGCCGACCGGATCGCCGTCATGTATGCCGGGCGCATCGTCGAGGAAGGCAGGGTTGCTGACGTCATCAAGGCCCCAAAACATCCCTATACTCAAGGCCTGCTCGGCGCCCGCGTCGAACTTGCGCATGGCCGCGACCGGCTGGTGACCATTCCCGGCTCGCCGCCGGACCTTGCCAACATGCTCCCCGGCTGCGCCTTCGCGCCGCGCTGTCCGCAGGCCTTCGAAGCCTGCAAAAGCACGGTCCCGACATTGACGGAAGGTGGCGATGCCGGCCGCGTCGCCTGCCTGCAATATGCCTGAGCCGCGCCCAGAAACAGGCTCAAGAAAAATCGTCCTGATCAACCCGAACACGTCGGTCAGGACAACGGCGATGATGGCCGGGATTGCCCGCACCTATCTGCCCGCCGGTTTTACCGTCGAGGCCCTGACCGCGGAGACTGGCGTATCGATGATCGTCAACCCGCAAGAACTGGCAGCGTCCGTTCCGGGTGTCGTGACGATGGGCCTTTCGGCAGCAGCAAGCGCGGACGGGATCATCGTCGGCGCCTTCGGTGATCCGGGCCTCGAACAGCTACGCCAGAACCTCGTCATCCCGGTCACCGGCATTTGCGAGGCAAGCATGCTGGAAGCATCGATCGGCGCCCGGCGCTTCGCGATCGCCACCGTCACGCCGCTTCTGGTGGAGAGCTTTGCCGAAAAGGCGAAAAACCTCGGCCTTTCGCATCTCTATGCCGGCACACGACTGACGGAGGGCGATCCGATCGCTCTTGCGCAGGATCCCGAAAGGCTGCACGCGGCCTTGCTCGATGCAACGCGAAAATGTTTCGACGAGGACCGCGCCGAAGCCGTCATCATCGGCGGCGGCCCGCTTGGACAGGCGGCCATGCGGTTGCAGCAGGAATTGTCGGCGCCGGTCATCGCGCCGATCCGCTCCGCCGTCATCCGTCTTCTCGGAGAGATGGCCGAAATCTAGAGCAGTTCCAGCAAAAGTGCGTAGCGGTTTTGCGTCCGGAACTGCGTCAAATCAAAAAGATAGAGGAATTTCGCGTTTCGAAGAAAAGCGAAATTCCTCTAGAGCTTCTGCGTCGCGCCGCTTGCGACGATCGGTCCGGTCGGCAGCCCGCTCGGCGAACCACCGAAGGGTTCGAGCGTGACGGCCAACGTCGCCCCCTCGCCGATGCGGCTGCGCAGATCGGCCGGAATGACCATATCGCCATCGAAGTCCGAGGGCATGATGCCGAGCGAGAGCGGATTGCCGCTGGCCGGCACGACCCAGAGTTCCAGCGACTTGTTGCGCGCAGGGCCGGCCGCCACCGGCACGACCTGCAGCCGGCCGCTCTGCTGATCATAGGAAGCGAGCAGGTCGACCTGTGCATTCGGGCCCGAAAGTTTTGCGACGAGCGGCGGCGTGGCCGCGATCCGGTTGAGGTTGAACAGGCCGGAGCCGAACAGGATCGCGAGAACGGCCATGGCCGATGTCGCCGTCGAAATCCAGCGCCAGAAGGCTGCGGAATTCCAAAGGCCGGGCGCAGGCGCCTGCTCAGCCCCGAACAGCCGCGTCTGGATATCGGCAAAAACCCGCGCCGGCGGTGTTACCGGCTCGTATTCCTCGTTCATCGAGGAGAGGTCGCTTTCCCATCGCTGGACGATCCGGGCAAAGGCGCGATCGGTCGCCATCCGGTCCTCGACCCGACGGCGCGCTTCCGCCGGCAGGACACCGAGCACATATTCGCCCGCAAGGACCTCGTCCCGCGCGCCTCCGCCATGGCTCTGTTCGCTCGCGCTCATTGCTCGAGACACTCTCTTAGTTTCAAAAGGCTGCGCCGCAGCCAGGTGCGCACGGTATTGAGCGGCACCTTCAATTCTTCCGCGAGCTCGTTATAGCTCAAACCTTCGACATAAGCACGCCGCACTGCACGCGCGTGGGCCTGATCGAGGGTTTCCATACACCGGTCGATCCGGCGTCCCTCGTCGGCAATCGCCATGTTCTGTTCCGGCGTCGGCGTGCGATCGTCGGCCAGATCGTACTGATCGTCGATGTCGTCCGCAACCGGCCGGCGCGCCCGCATCGTATCGATCGAATGGTGGCGGGCGATCGCGGCAAGCCAGGTCAGCGGGTTGCCAGCAGCGCTCGCAAACGTCTTCGAACGCTGCCAGACCTTTATGTAAACTTCCTGCAGCGCTTCTTCCGCCTCGGTCCTGTCACGCAGGATTTTCAGGCAAACCGCAAAGAGCTTCGGGCTCGTTACGGTATAGAGCATCGCGAAGGCGGAGCGGTCGCCCATCGCCACACGATTGATCAGAGTTGCAATGTCATTGCCCTGCATCAGGAAAAACCTCGTCACCGCATATCTATAGAGATCGGTTCTTTCAAAAGACAAGGCGAGAGAGCGGCGAAACTTCTGTCCGGGGGCAGGCCAACCGGAAATCGGGGGCGAAATAGTGGAAGCGAGCAGCATCAGCGTTTCCCCGAACCCGCGCCGGCACCTGGACGGCCGAGCAGTTTTTGCGTGACGAGGAAGCCGATGCAGCAGGCGACAGCCGAAAGGATCGTTCCCCATGCGAGATCGGCAATGGTCAGCAGGTTCGACCAGTTCTTCAGCACGGCCTGGCTGGTCAGGTCATAGGTTGCATAGGCGGTAAAGCCGGTGACCGCGCCATTCACCAGAGCCGTCTTAAGCCGCCCTTCGGCAAAAGCCGGACGCAAGGCGAGAAAGGTCAGGCCCGCGACATAGATGAGATAGAACAGGATTGCCGGTGCAACGCGGAATGTCGGGGCCAGCATATCGCCCATGACCGGCTTGTAGAGCAGCCCTGCCATCGTCCCCAGCCAGACGGCATCGATCGCGACCATGGCGATCAGAGTGACGACATAGGCAGTCGCGAGAGATTTGAACGAAATGCCTGACAAGACAATGCTCCTCAATTGATCCGTGACCAGGACACGCCCTTGCAGATCAGGCCGGCGACGATACAGCCCTTCGTCGTCATGCTGTCTCCCGAAACCGTGACGGTGATGCGGTAGGTCATGTCCCGTTGCGGATCGAAGGCCGTGCCGGAATAATTGCCCGCATCGCCCTGCGGCTTGATCGTCATCACCAGCCTGTCGCCCGCTTTCTCGCCGCGCGTGCCGGGCTTGATCCAGGTATTGGTGGCGCAGATATCGTCACCGCACGGCGCGATCCTGACCTTCGCATCACCATCGCCGCGCGCCCACTGGCCATCGATATCGGCGGCAAAAGCCGATGACACGCATGTCAGGGTGGCCAGGACACCGGTACCGATCATCATCCGTCGCATAAAATATCCTCCCGTATCAGGCATGCTCGATCGTGTAGAATCCGACATTGATCGTCTCCTCCTCAAAACCGGCCTCGCAATAGCAGAGGTAATAATCCCAGAGCCGCCGGAAGCGGTTGTCGAAGCCGAGCGCAAAAATTGCCGGCCAGCGGGCATCGAAACGGTGCCGCCATTCGGCAAGCGTCCGTGCATAGGATTTGCCGAAATGCTCGACTTCAGAAAGGTTTAAGCCCGCTTTCCCGATCGCTTCCTTCAAAGCGCTGTCAGAGGGCAGAAAGCCGCCCGGAAAGACGTATTTCTGAATGAAATCGGCATTCTTGCGATAGGATTTGAAGCGCTCTTCCTCGATCGAGATGATCTGCAGCACTGCCTTTCCGCCCGGTTTCAGGCAGCGGCGAATGGTTTCGAAATAGTCCGGCCAATAGGCCTCGCCGACCGCCTCGAACATTTCGATCGAGACGATCCGGTCGAATTGTCCGTCCGTGTCACGATAATCCCGGAGGCACAGGTCCACCTGCCCGCTCCGGCCGGCTTTTTCGGCCGCAGCCTGCGCCCAGGCCAGCTGCGACGGCGAGAGCGTGATGCCCGTCACCTTCGCATCAGTCTCGGTCGCAAGATTGACGGCGAGCGCCCCCCAGCCGCAACCGATCTCCAGCACGGTCTCGCCGCCCTTCATCTGCAGCTTCTCGCGGATACGATCGAGTTTGTTCGCCTGCGCCTGTTCGAGCGTCTGCCAATGGCCCTCGTAAAGCGCAGAGGAGTAGAGCATCGAAGGGTCGAGCCATTCGCGGTAAAAGGCGTTGCCGAGGTCGTAATGAGCCTCGATATTGCGGCGGCTGCCCTTTTTCGTATTGGCGTTCAGCAGATGGCCGAGACGGTTGGCAATGCGCATCAGCATGCTGCCTTTCACCGCCGGCTGCAGCGCCGCCGTATTCCTTGCCGCGAAGCGAATGACCGCCGTCAGGTCCGGCGTCGACCAGTCCTCGGCGATATAGCCGTCTGCAAAACCGACATCGCCGGCCATGAGAACCCGACGCAGCATGCGCCAGCGATGCACGGAGATGATCGCCTCGGGCCCGGGCTCTGCGCCCTGCTTTTCGATCACCGCTCCGGATGGCAGCGTGACGCGCAGCTTTCCGTAGCGGACATCGCTCAGCAGCCGCTCGACGATCCGCGTGCCAAAGCCGCGCAGCTTGCGCGTTTCGGAGGCGCCGGACGACAGGCGGGAGAATTCATCGAGCTGGCTCATGAAGCTTGACCTTACTGTTGGTGGGGCTGCTGTTGCGGGTGGAGCGGACGAGAGAAACCGGATTTTTCGGGGCCGACGGGCGCGGCTTAAGGCGCACGCCCTTCAGCCAGATTTTCAGCGCTTCCCAATGGATGCCGCCGACGACCCGGAGCGTCAGGAAAGGAATGGCGAAAAACGCCTTCAGCAAGGCGCCATCCGTCAGTTCGACGCGGCGGGCCAGATGCCGTGCCGTCAGCACCAGCCCATCGGCATCGGACGTATCGATGCGGATGGAAAGCTTGTCGGTCGGCGGCCGGACGCGGAATTCATAGGCGAGATCCATCTCCATGAAAGGCGAGACGTAAAAGGCCTTGTCGCAATGCTGGACGATCTCGTCATCGCCCGCTCTCTCGACCGGGATCAGATAGGCATGCCGCTCGCCAAACGTATTATCGACCTCCCAGAGGATTGCCGAAATCTCGCCATCCTGCCGGTAGCAGAAGAAGACGCTGAGCGGATTGAAGGCCCAGCCGAGAAGGCGCGGCATGGTGAGAAGCCGGATCGGCCCGCCATCCGGCACGAGGCCCGCGGCCCGCATCGAGCGTTCCACCTGTACGCGAAGATCGGTACCGGACCGGTCACCGCGATCCTTCGGCAGGAAGGAGAAGAGATTGAACCGCCCGACCGAAAACAGTTTTAGCCGTCGGTCCAGAATATCGAGCTCATCGAGATCGATGAGCAGCGAATAGATGCGATAGGCCAGTTTATGCGCCTTCGGCCGCAGCCGCGCATGCGTTACATGTCCCGGAAAAAGTGCGGATCGAAAGCTCATGCCGGCACCGCAATCTCTATCGGCCAGTCGACAAGCGGCGTGCGCACGATCCGGCCGCTCTCGTCGGCCATGGTCCACGGCCGCTTAACTCCGCCAAGATCCTCGGCGACCGCAAGCCCGGCCTGCAGTCCATCCTCGTGGAACCCGGCGCCGAAATGCGCGCCGCAGAACCAGGTGCCGCTGCGGCCCTGCAGCGACCACAGCTTTTTCTGCGCCAGATCCGTCGCAAGGTCGAAGACCGGATGTTCGTAGGTCTCGCGGCGGAGAACCTTGCTCTCGTTTATCGGCAGGCGGGGGTTGAGCGTCACGAAGGTCGGCGGCGCATCGCCCAGCGGCTGCAGCCGGTTCATCCAGTAGCTGATCGAAGGCTGGCAGATGCCCTGTTGCGCGCCATTGCTGCGGGCCGAATAATTCCACGCCGACCAGGCCGCCTTGCGCTTCGGCATGACGCTTTCATCCTCATGCAGCAAAGCCTCGTTGCGAGAATAACGGAAACTGCCGAGAACGGCGCGCTCCTCTGCCGTCGCGTCGGTGAGCATGGCGAGCGCCTGATCCGCATGGGTGGCGATGACGACGTCGTCGAACATTTCCCAGCCATTGCGTCCGTCGGAAATCTCGACGCCCAGGCCGTTGCGGCGGATCGCCTTCACCGGCGTCGAAGCCCGGATGTCGTCGGCAAACCCGCATGTCAGGCGTTCCACATATTCGCGACTGCCGCCGGTCACCGTGCGCCAGACCGGCCGGTCCCAGAGTTCCAACAGGCCGTGATTGCAGCAGAATTTTACGAAATTCGCTGCCGGATAGGCACCAACCTCCAGCGCCGGCGTCGACCAGATCGCGGCCGCCATCGGGTAGAGATGGTCTTCGCGAAAGGCGCGTCCGAATTTTTGCGCATCGAGATAGGCATCGAGCGAGATCCCTCCCATGCCGGCCAGATCCTTCGGCGCCTGACGATAGAAGCGGACGAGATCGCGCAGCATCGACCAGAAACGCGGCCGGACCAGATTGGATTTTTGCGCGAAAAGCCCAAGCCCCGTGCCGCCGGAATATTCGAAGGCGCCGTCATCCAGCGAGACCGCGAAGGACATGACGGTCGGGCTGGTCTCGACATCGAGATGCCGGAAGAGTGCCGTGAGGTTCGGATAGGTCACTTCGTTATAAACGATGAAGCCGGTATCGACCGCGACCCGACGACCGTCACTTTCGAACTCGACCGTGTTGCTGTGGCCGCCGATCCGTTTCGACGCCTCGAATACGGTGACGTCATGCGCTTGTGCCAGAAGCCAGGCGGCGGAAAGGCCGGAAATACCGCTGCCGACCACCGCGATATTGCGACGACGGCGGCGCTCTCTGTTCTGCGATTGATAATCCATCTTCCCCGCTCCTCGGCACAAATAGGGCAGCCATCCTCTGCGGCCCAGACCCTGGGTCATGACCTAGTTACGGGAGGCGGAGGCAAACAGTTTCATCGGACACGGAATTTTTACGAAGAAATTTTCTCGAAGGCTGAAACCGTTTGGCCGCGCCGACCGTAGATGCATTCGAGACGGCTGCAAAAGGAGGAGGGCTGCCGAATGGATTTCATCAATCTTGTATCGATCGCCGTCGGCCTCTTTGTCGCCATGACGGCCGCCTGGGCGATCCAGAGGATGACCGGCGCCAGCGGCTGGATCGACACGATCTGGTCGCTCGCCGTCGGGATCGGCGGCATCGCTGCTGCGCTTCTTGCCGATGGTGCCTTCGAGCGGCGGATGATGGTTCTTGTTCTCGTAGCGCTCTGGTCGCTGCGTCTGACCGGCCATATCGGCGCCAGAACACGCGGCGCCGGTGAAGATCCTCGCTATGCCAAGCTGATCGAGGAATGGGGAAACAAGGCTTCGCTGCGGCTTTTCCTCTTCCTGCAAATCCAGGCCGTCGCCGCCTTTGTTCTCGTCCTCGCCCTTTATGCCGCAGCAACCAACACCGCCCCATGGCCGGCGTTTCTGGACCTGATCTGCCTCGTCATTGCGATCGTCGCCCTTTCTGGTGAAGCAACCGCCGACCTCCAGCTTTCCCGTTTCCGCAAAACTCCGCAGGCCAAAACAGAAGTCTGCGAAACGGGCCTCTGGGCCTATTCCCGCCATCCCAATTATTTCTTCGAATGGCTGTTCTGGTGTGCCTGGCCTCTCGCCGCCCTGCCCTCACCGGTCTGGGCGATCGTTTCGCTTCTGGCGCCGATCATGATGTACTGGCTGCTTGTGCATGTCTCCGGCATCCCGCCGCTCGAAGAGCACATGCTGAAATCGCGCGGCGAAAAATTCCGTGCCCTGCAAGGCCGGGTCAATGCCTTCTTTCCCGGCCCCCGCAAATCCTCCCCCATCACCCAAGGCCCCATCACCCCAGGAGCGTCGACATGAACATGCTCGCTTTCGCCATCAACGCCGCGGAACGCACGCCATTGACCGATGGCATGACCCTTGCCGGCATCGATTTTCTCTGCGGCCGCACCCGCCGCAGGCTCGCAACAACCCCGGCGGACAATGAGCGCTCCTTCGCCGAGACGATGGGCGATCACCCGATTGCCACCCATACGGACGAAGCCAACCAGCAGCATTACGAACTGCCGCCGGAATTTTTCGCGGCCGTGCTCGGGCCCCAGCGCAAATATTCAAGCTGCCTTTACCTCGGTGCCGACACGACGCTCGAAGAAGCCGAAGGTTATGCGCTCGCCGAAACCGTTCGCCACGCGCAGATCGAAGACGGGATGGATATTCTTGAACTCGGCTGCGGCTGGGGATCGCTGTCGCTTTATCTGGCGCAGAACTTTCCGAATGCCCGCATCACCTCGGTCTCCAATTCCGCCTCGCAGCGCCAATACATTCTTTCGCAGGCGGAACGGCTGAAACTGACGAACCTTTCCGTCATCACCGCCGACATGAACGATTTTGCGACGGACAACCTGCATGACCGCATCGTCTCGGTGGAAATGTTCGAGCATATGTCGAACTGGCGCGGCCTGCTTTCCCGTGCCAAAGGCTGGCTGAAGCCGGAAGGGAAACTTTTCCTGCATGTCTTCACCCACAAGGACCGGTCCTACCGCTTCAACCATCAGGACCCGGCCGACTGGATCGCCCACCATTTTTTCACCGGCGGCATCATGCCGGCACACGACCTGCCGCGCCGTTTCGAGGATCTCTTCACGGTCGAGGACGAATGGCGCTGGAGCGGCACCCATTACCGGCGCACCGCCCTGCACTGGCTGGAAAATTTCGACCGCCAGATCGGTACGATCCAGCCGATCCTGAAGGATGTTTATGGCCGCGATGCAAGCCTCTGGCAGCGCCGCTGGCGGCTGTTCTTCCTCGCAACTGCAGGATTGTTCGGGCATGAAACCGGCGAGATCTGGGGTGTCGGGCATTATCTGATGCGGCCGGCGTTAGCGTAAGGATCTAAGACCCTCTCTGGCCTGCCGGCCATCTCCCCCACAAGGGGGGAGAAGACTCGCTGCTCTCGCTCATCCTGCATTGAGCCTCAGCGGATCGGCCGGGTTAAGCCCTCCCCCTTGTGGGGGTCCGAAGGACGGGACGAGACGCGTGGCTCGTCCCAGGATGGTGGGGAGGGGTCTTCGCGCCATACTGGACATGAACCTCAATCCAGCAATTCCCTCAACCTCACCGCCAGTTCCCGCGCCGTATACGGCTTCTGCAGCCAGCTGCCGGAATGGGCAAGTTCGCGGCCGGCGATCGCCGGTTCCGCGTAACCGGAGGTGAAGAGGACCGGAATATTCGGCCGCGATATCCGCACATGCGCCGCAAGCTCGTCACCCGTCATGCCGCCCGGCATGACCACGTCGGTAAAGAGCAGCGCCACATCGTCATGGCGGGCCAGCTGCTCCAGCGCCTCGGCCCCGGTTGAAGCTTCCACGACCTGATACCCGAAATCCGCCAGTCGCGAGGCGGCGACGCGGCGAACGCGGGCATCGTCCTCGACCAGCAGGATCTTTTCGAGACCGCCGGGAATGGACGGCGCGGGCGTTGCTGCGGCAGGCAGCGGCTGTTCGGCATCAGTGCGATGCGCGGCCGGCAGAAAGATGCGGACACTCGTGCCCTGCCCCGGCTCGCTATAGATCTGCACATTGCCGCCGGACTGCTTTGCAAAACCGTAGACCATGGAAAGGCCAAGCCCGGTACCGGACCCCATGCCCTTTGTTGTAAAGAAGGGCTCGAAAGCCTTTTCCTTGACGTCCGGCGTCATGCCCTCGCCGGTATCGGTAACGGCGATCAGCACGAATTCGCCCGTGCGCGCTGCCGGATACATCTGCGCATAATCGACATCGAGCTTGACGCGGGAAATCTCGATCGTCAGCTTGCCGCCGCGCGGCATCGCATCGCGCGCGTTGAGGGTCAGGTTGAGCAGCGCGTTCTGCAGCCGCGAGACATCGACCTCTGCCTCATTGGCAGCACCGGTCACAACAGTGCGCAGCTGCACGGTTTCGCCAACCGTCCGTCGCAGCAATTCGGAAAATCCGGTGACCAGCTGGCCGACATCGACGAGTTTCGGATTGAGCGGCTGGCGGCGGCCGAAGGCGAGCAGCTGGCCCGTCAGCTTGGCGCCGTCTTCCGCCGCTCCTTGCGCCTCACGCAGCAAAACCAGCAGCCGCTCGTCGGCCAGTTTTCCCTCGATCATTTCGAGATTGCCGCTGATGACGGTCAGCAGATTGTTGAAATCATGGGCAAGCCCGCCAGTCAGCTGGCCGACCGCCTCCATCTTCTGCGACTGGCGCAGCTCTTCCTCGATGCGGTGACGGCTGGTGAGATCGCGCAGGAAGCCGGTAAAGATCCGCTTGCCGTTGACGACCGCCTCGCCGACGGCAAGCTCCATCGGAAACACCGATCCGTCCTTGCGCTGGCCGGTGACCATGCGCCCGTAACCGATAATGTGCCGCTCGCCGGTCGCCAGATACCGGGAAAGATAACCATCATGACCGCCGCGATCGGGCTGCGGCATTAGGATGCTGACATTCCTGCCGCAGACTTCCTCGGCGCCGTAACCGAACAGACGCTCGGCAGCGGCGCTGAACGAGGAAATGATGCCGAACTCGTCGATGACGATCATCGAATCCGGCACGGTATCGAGAATGGAGCGCAGATGCGCCTCGCGTTCGGCGAGGTCGTTCTGCATCTGCTTGGTTGCGGTCACATCATTGTTGGTCTGGATGATGATCGGCTCACCACCGCCCGGCGGCGTGAACAGAACCCAGCGGCTGGCGATGAACAGCGGCGTGCCATTCTTATGGCGATGCACCACCTCGCCTTCCCAGGCATGGCTGGTGCGGACGGCCTGGCGGATCTCTTCGATCGGCTGCGGAAACTGGGTAGCCAAAAGCTCATGGACGATCCGCCCGAGCGCCTCGGCGCGGGTAAAGCCGTAAAGCTTTTCGCAGCCGCTGGTCCAGCGCCGGACGACGCCGTCCGTGCCGTGCACGATGAGATTGGCATCATCGAGAATGAGGGTGACCGAATCGAGCTGGGTCTCGGTGGCGACTTCCGTTTCAGTCCTGTCATTCATGTCAGAGCCACTCGCGATATTGCTATTCCAAAGTCCGGTATTGCGGGTCTGACAAAAGCGCAGAAACCCCTGTCAGGACAAAAATCGCCGCGGCACGGGGCACACGGCGACGATCATTCAATGCTTCCTATCGAACGCCTGAAAGGATTTTTCCCTTCAAGCATGTCCGGCCGCCGCGGGCAATCTCCCGTTGCCCGAAGCGCCCGGACACTTCTGGTCTCCTCAATGACGGCCGCGACCGCCATACATGACGAGACCACCCTGCTGCCGGATTTCGGCGCAGTCGTCATTGTCGCCTGCCAGGAATTCCAGCATGCCGTGCTTCTCGATCCTGAGGAGATGCCGGGCGGCCGGATTGTCGAGGCTGATGACGTTCTTGTTGATCAGCTTGGTAAAGGTGCGCGACACGGTCTCGATCGTCAGGCCGAGATGGTCTGCCACGTCCTGGCGGCTCATCGGCAGGTCGACGGTCGCGGCGCGCTCGCCGCTCATCGTCACCCGCTGCATGTGGCGGCGAATGAAGGAGCAGAGCCGCTCCTCGGCGCTCTTGCAGGCGAGAAGCACCATCTGTTCCTGGGTTGCCGCCATTTCGCAGCAGGTCTTTGCAAACACCTGGGCGCGCAGGTCTTCGTCGGCGGCAACGGCCGTTTCGAACTGCCGGCGCGGCATGCGCCGGATCGTCGCGGGTGTTACGGCCTCGGCGCTGTAGAGATAGGTCTCGCGCAGCGAAAAGCCGATGAAATCACCGGGATAGAGGAAGGCGGTGATGACGCGCCGGCCATCCGAGACGATGCGGAAAACCCTGAGCACGCCGTCCAGGACTTCATAGACATGATTGGCATCGTCGCCTTCGAAGAACAGCGACTGCGAGGCTGACAAATGTTCCGCGGGCTGCTTTGCAAACAGCGTATGCAAGCAATTGCCCTCATTCACATTCATCGAATTGCGTGTATCAAGGGCGCCAATATAATCTGTCAGAAACATGCCACGGCTCCATTCGTCCAATGGCTGCATTTCAACCGGACACGGTAACGGGGGGATGCGGGGCGTGTGAGAATTGGTCGAATTTTGTAACAGTCTGTAACAGCGGTCCCGCCTCATGTCCTTCTCAACAAACGGCCTTGCGCATATCCTCGTCGTCGATGACGACGACCGGATTCGCCAGATGCTGCTGCGTTATTTCGAGGGCGAAGGTTATGCGGTGAGCCTTGCCGCCGACGGCCGCCAGATGCACGAGCAGCTCAAGGCAAAAGAGATCGACATCATCCTTCTCGATCTCTCCCTGCCCGGCGGCCAGGACGGGCTCGATCTCGCCCGTGAGATCCGAGCGACCTCGGATATCCCGATCATCATGCTGACCGGCCGCGACGACGTGATCGACCGGATCATCGGCATCGAGATCGGGGCCGACGATTATCTCGCAAAACCGTTTCACCTGCGCGAAGTGCATGCCCGGCTGAAATCCATCCTGCGCCGCCGGCAGGGAGCCGCACCGAAACAGGAAAGCCAGGCCGAAGAGGTCATCCGCTTCGACGGCTGGACCCTCAACCTCTCGCGCCGCCAGCTCCTCTCGGCAGTTGGCGCGGAGATCGACCTGACGACCGGCGAATTCGACATGCTGGCAACCTTCGTGCAGCATGCCGGCCGGGTGCTGACCCGCGATTTCCTGATGGACGCGACCCGCAAACGCCAGCTCGAAGCCTTCGACCGCACCGTGGACGCCCAGATCGTCCGCCTGCGCCGCAAGATCGAAACGGACGCGGCCCATCCGCAGCTGATCAAGGCGGTGCGCGGCGTGGGTTATGTGTTTACGGGGAAGGTTGTCTGAGTTTTTTCGCGGGCGGCGGCAGGCTATAAATTCACCCACAAAGACTCAACTAAAAATGGTAGAGTTGGCTTTGCTCTTTTCCATAGGCCGTAGCCATGTCCCAAATCAGCTACACGATCAGCGAAGCACGCAAGAATTTCACCGAGATCCTCGAACGCGCCAACAGAGGCGAAGAAATCATCGTCATGCGCGGCAACGACGCCTATGCCCGGATCGGTCCCTGCGACCTTGATAGCAAGCGACCATTCGGCCTTTTACGCGGACGCGGCCTTCCCAACGACTTGTTCGACGAAGGAGATACGGAACAATCGACGACCAACTCCGGCGAGTGAAGCGAGCGCCGCCTCTACGACGCCAGCGAAATCTCCGCCGCAAAGCCATCCTTCCGGCCGGTAACCGGCGAGACGAGGGTGAGCTTTCCGCCCATATGCCGTGTCAAACTGTCGACGATGGAGAGACCGAGCCCTGAACCGGAGGCTTCCGTCGCCCCGCGGGAAAATCGTTCAGTCAGGTGCGAAAGCATGTCCGGATCGATGATCGGGCCATCATTGGCGACAGTCACACGGCCGGGCTTGATCGAGATCTCGACCATGCTGCCTTCCGGACTGTGGATCAAAGCGTTCTCGATCAGGTTGCGCATGACGATGCCGAAAGCGTCCGGATCGACCGCCTGTTCGAGCCTGGCCGTTTCGGGTGCATCGATATGCAGGCGGCCGGCGCCGATCGGCAGTCGTTCGAAATCCCTGGCGATCATGCGCAGCACCGGCATGAGGTCGGTGACGGTTTCCGATGAGCCGATGCCGGCATCGGCGCGCGACATCTGCAGCAGTTTTTCGGCAAGATGCGCGAGATGGCTCAGCGAATTCTCGATCTGGTCGACGCGCGGGCGGTAATTTTCCGGGATTTCGGCCTGCAGACGCTGCGCCTGCGCGAGCGCACCGGCGATCGGCGTGCGCAGTTCATGGGCGCTGTTGGAGGCGAATTCCCGTTCGGCGGCAAGCGCCGAGCGCAGCCTTTCCAGCAGAAGGTTGACCGAACGGGCGATCGGGTCGAGCTCGTTGGGCAGGCCGACATTGTCGATCGGCAGCATGTTGCCGCTGTCCTTCGACGAAATCTCGTCACGCAGGTCGCGGACAGGCGAAAGCATGCGGCGCACGACGAGGATGACGGCGATGATGCTGGCCGGGATCAGCAGCAGAAGCGGAAACAGCAGCGCGATGCCCGCTTCCTGGATCGCCTCGTTGCGGTTCACGAAGGCATCCGCCACCTGGATATACATGTCGCCGTCCTTGGTGGCGGCGGTGTAGATCTTGTGGGTCGGCGTCTCCGAAAAACCGACTTTCAGCGGCACGTCGAAGGGGGCGGCCGAACTGTCATGCGAATGCAGGATCACCTGGCCTTCACGGTCGCGCACCTGATAGGTGAGGTATTCGTCGCCATTGGTGGGCTGGGTGAGATCGGGAGAATCGTCGCGGTCGCGCAGGTCGTCGACGACGAGCGGCAGCAGCCGTTCGGCGGTCTCCTGCACGGCGCTGTCAAAAATTTCGGCAAACTCCTCTTCCATCACCATGACGGAAAAGACGGAGGCAAGCAGCCAGGCCACCAACACGACGCCGGTCACGGAAAACACCAGCCGCCGGGTCATGCTCATCTGTTTTTTCATCGGATCACCTGATCGAATAACCTATGCCGCGCACCGTCTCGATGCGATCATGGCCGATCTTCTTGCGCAAGCGGCTGATATAGACCTCGACCGTATTGCTCTCGATTTCCGCGCCGAAAGCGTAAAGCGTCTCGTTGAGCTGCGGCTTGGAGATGACCGCACCCGGCCGCTCCACCAGCTTTTCCAGCACTGCCCATTCGCGCGAACTCAAGGTGATCGAGGTGCCGTCGAGATCGATGACGCGCGCCGCCTTGTCGATGACGAGACCCGGCAGGCGGATGACCGAGGCGGGCCGCCCCTCGTAACGCCGCGAGACGGCCAGCATGCGCGCCGTCAGCTCACCGAGATTGAAGGGTTTTATCAGATAGTCGTCGGCGCCGGCATTGAGGCCTTCTATCCGATCCGAGACCTGGTCATGGGCGGTGAGGATGATGACGGGGGTCGCATCGTTGCGGCGGCGCAGCTCGCGCAGAAGCGTCAGCCCCTCGCCGTCCGGCAGGCGCAGATCGAGCAGGATCAGCCCATAGCTGACCGTGTCAGTCGCTGCCGAGGAATCGGCAAGGGTCCTGAACCAGTCCACCGCATGGCCGCTCGCGCTGACATGGTCGCGCAACGCTTCGCCCAGAACACGGTCATCTTCGACCAGAAGTACGCGCAAGATTGCTCCATCACCCGGATCAGCACTGCGTACGTTCTGGGAGTACCCCGCGTCAAGCCGCCAGTGGCGGCGAGGCTGCGGGGAAAGCGCCGGCATTATGCGGCAAGCCGCGCGATCAGCGCATAGAGGGCAACCAGACCATTGGCGGCAAGCAGGCAGAAAACCGCAAAGGAGCCGAGATCCTTGGCATACCGCCCCGTCTGCGAAATCTCCGGCGAAACCCGGTCCACCAGTTCCTCGATCGCCGTGTTCAAGGCTTCGGTCGCAACGAGAACAAGGAAAAGAACCCCGGCCGCGACCAGCACGGAAAGTTCCGGCCGGATCACCGCATAAAAGGCCGCAAGCCCGACAAAACCGAGGATCTCGTGGCGGAAAGCCGTTTCCTTCCACAGCCTTGCGGCGCCTCCGAGCGAATAACGCAGCGCCGCCGAGAGATGCGAAAAGCCGGTTTCCTTGCGGAATTCGCTATCGACGCTCATGAGGATGCTCCCGCCCTGCAACCGGCAAAGAGATCCAGTTTCGGATTATAGACCGAGGTCTCAACATTCATCATGCTCAGAATGCTCGAGAACCAATAATCGTGCGAACGGCCGCCGGCTGCGGCCTCTTTCGTCAGGCAGGCCCGGTCGAGACCCATCGAGGCCGAAAAATCGTGATCCATCCAGACCAGCATCGGCACATGCGTCTGCTCCTTCGGCGCCATGAAATAGGGGGCGCCATGCAGGTAGAGGCCGTTTTCGCCGAGTGATTCGCCGTGGTCGGATGCGTAGATCATGCCACCAGCCAGCTTGTCGGAGCGCGCCTTCAGGAGGTCGATCACTTCCGACAGGACATGGTCGGTATAGAGGATCGTGTTGTCATAGGCGTTGATCAATTCGGCATCGGCACAATCGGTCGGCTGTGCCGCCTGGCAGTCCGGCGTGAACTTTCCAAATTCCTTCGGGTAACGCTGGTGATAGGCCGGGCCATGGCTGCCGAGCTGGTGCAGCACGATGACGCTGTCCTTCGTCACCCCGTCCAGCCAGGCGCCGAGCTTTTCGATCATGATGTCGTCGTGGCATTCCCCTTCCTCGCAGAAGCGCTGGTCCTTGCCACCGAAGAAATTGACGGTCTCGATACGCTTGGCGACACCCTTGTCACCGGTATTGTTATCCCACCAGCTCACCTTGACGCCGGCATGGGCAAGCACATCGACCACCGTCTCCTGCGACGCGGCCTTTTCATGCGAATAGCCGGAGCGACCGAGATTGGAGAACATGCAGGGGATGGAGGTCGCCGTCGCCGTGCCGCAGCTTTCCGTGCTCGGGAAATAGAAGACGTTGCGCTTTTCGAGTTCCGGATTGGTATCGCGCGCATAACCGTTCAGCGAAAAATTCACCGCCCGCGCCGTCTCGCCGGCAACGACGATGGTGACGCGCGGTTTTGTAAGCCCGGCGACCGGCGGACGGATCTTTGCATCCGTGCCGAGCGGCGCCACCACCACTTCCGCCTCGGTCTGTGCCTGGCGGAAATACTGGATCGTGGCGGAGATCGGCGCGATCGGATTGACCGTCGCCAGCATGTCCTTGTGCTGACGATGCACGATCATCAGCGTCTTGGCATTGGCAAAAAAGATCAGTCCGACAATTGTCAGGCAGCTGATGATCGTGATCCAGTTCCACAGCACCTTGGACAGGAAGGTCCGATGCGCAACGCGCACCCAGATCACCAGAAGCGAAGGCAGGACGGCAAACAGGATCATGTGCCAGACAAAACCGGCCGTCATCAGGTCTCCGGCTTCCGCCGTCGTCGTCTCGAAGGCGTTGCGGATCATGTCTCGGTCGATGATCACGCCGAACCGGTCCATGAACCACGAACCCGCAGCCGCGGCAAAAATCAGCGCGATCGAGAGCGGCTTGATGACGTATTTGACCGAAAACGTCGTGATGATCGCGACGAAAACCAGAAACAGCGCCGGATAAAGCGCCATGTCGGCGGCCGGCGAACCGCTGAGATAACCGCCCGCCTTTTTCCAGAACGTGCCGTTGGTCGCGAGAACCAGATAAAAACTGACGATGACGCTGAGCGTGATGCTGCCGACGACCGGTCGAAAGACCGTGATCGGCCTGCGATTGAGTGATGTATATGCCAATGCGCGCCTGCCTGCTGAATTTTCCCCGGCTCGCGGCAATACGCGGCGAAAAACCGGAATCCGGCTTGGATGGGCGCGCGACCTGACACGAAGCTGAATGCTGGCAGAGGCATTCTCATGAGACGGATGTGGGGTTTAAGCGAACCTCAGAACAGCGGCGTATGCCTTGACGCCTGCGGATCCTTCCAGTCGGCATATTGCGGCCGGGGCGCATGATCGTTCGGCCGTGCCTGCGCCAGAGGGATAGCGATCAGCGTCAGAACGACGACGCCGAGGTAGAAAAGCATGCAATAATTCAGGCAAGGCTTCATGCAGGCAACTCCGACCAGAACTATAGTCTGTCTCTGCTACCTGACGCGAGGCTGAATGGCGACGAGGGCGTATCACGCCAAAATCGCGATTGCCTCCAGATGAGGCTCGACCTATGATTGCAAGCCGCGCTTTCGGAGACGCAGAAATGCCGAATACCACTCGCAAGGCCGTTAATCTTTCTCTCGATTCAGGGCTGATCGCCGAGGCTCGCAAACTCGGGGTAAACTTGTCCCGCGCTGCTACAGAAGGTATTGCTGCAGCCGTAAAAGCGGAGAATGAACGCCGTTGGCTAGAAGAAAATTCAGAGGCAATTGAAGCTTGTAACCGCTATATCGCGAAGCATGGATTGCCCTTGGCAAAATATCGACAATTCTGAGATTCCAAATTTCCGAAATTAAAATTATGCGTGAGCGTAACTTAATACGCTGAAATCCATTCATGGAAATACAGCCGATAAATTAGAATGGGAGAATTACATATAAAAAGCGGATAATTAAAACTTAATCCGCCCTAAGCAAGCAACGCCCTGGACTTTCACTTTGCCTGTACGCGGTTGGTCGGCCGAGCGCATAGTTGACGATTTGCTCCAGATCAAACCCTATGCCTTCGTTCGCAAAGCCTTTTCCGTTGTCGGGCACCGTAAACATAAATACTCGCTTACCAATTTCTCTGTTGTCGCGAGGCAGATACCGAAACATATTTTCTTTAAATTCGTCTGTGCACATCCATGGCATGCGAGAATATATAACAAAGCTTACAGGCCTTGGATTATTTTTCTCTATCAAAGACATCAAGTCAAATATCTTTGATGAGCAGATGTTTGATTTAGAAATATCGCTAAATTTTATTGGGAAGCAATTTCGATCTCTTGATGAAGGGATATTTTCTTCTCTCTCGAATGCTGACCAATGTATCAGGACGACGTCCGGAGAAAGCTCCGTGACCTCTTGCGATTTGTCCCAACCCGACCATATTCCAAGCTCTCTATATTGAGGCTTCGGATTTGCAAAACGATTTGCAAGTATATCTCTAATTCTTCTTCGGTTTGAAAGCCCGTCCATATCCCGCTCGTACTTTATGCCATCCCCATCAAGTAGCGCGATTATCGGACCGCACTCCCCTCGAAGTAAGCAAAAGATGTTCGCTTTTTCGTAGCAATCGATTGTATCGGCGTTCGCGCCCCTGCGAACTGCCGCATCCATGATGTCGAACTGGCCTCGAAGCTGCACATCCTTAGACGCGGCGTCGATTGTACTGTTAAGTATCCCGTTTACCTTGTCAGCAACGGCTTTTAGATCGACTTTTAGAGTCTGCTCGTGAGAAGAGCCAGAGAGACAAGCCCTCTCAGCTTGCAACATCCTGACGCTGAAGTCATTTCGAGAACTTTGGGCGTCGGCGGTTGAAGCGATTGCAGCAAGCATGAGGAAAATTGCGCAAAAGACGAAGTTTTTAGCCATCGAGATTAACGATCCAGCAAACAGTCCATAAGTGCATCTTGGTAACTAAGTGACAACCGTAGAGCGTTTTCATTTGATAGCGTAAGTAGAATGACGTCAACAGCCTTAGCAGCACATCAGAAGATCTAATTGAAATTTCGAACGACAAAATAAACGTAACTGACGCGCACCTACTGAGAGAGGAAACCCACAACAAAGCCACGGCTTCTAGTGAACTACAGCCTGATCTCAAAAGACGGGACATGCGGCTGCAAGGGGAAGCCCAGCGCGAAAACTCCAACAAAATCAGCGTTTTTAAAAATCTTCGTCCCCACTCCAAAAACCTCACCCACAATAACCCCCGTTCCGTCACGGATACACCGGCAGGCGTGCCGGCGAGGCGGGATCGGCGCGGGGTGTGAGGGAGAGACGCAGGATCTCGCATCCCGGGTTCGCGGAAAATGGTCTCCCTCCGGCGAGACGGGGAGTTTTGACGGGTTCGGACCGGCCCGTCATGACTTGATGCCCGACCAGGACGCCGGGCGTGCCTGTGCGGCACACAGGGTGGTTCGACGGACAAGTTTTGCCGGGCTTTTCAGTCCGCGATACTTTTCGAAAGACCGGCGGAAAAAGACCGTCCGGAAGAACCACGGCAGAGGGATCGAAGTCGCGGATAAAAACCGCCGAACGGGGCGCCGAGGGGTGTCACCTATTTTAAATTTTACGAGGCAGCTTTCGGCGCGCCGTCCGTTCCATGAATTTCCGAGATCGCCAAGGGATCATTCCGCCCAGTCAGTGCCGCCATCAGAGGTATCCGCCGAGCGCTTCTCAAAAGTATGACTAATCCGCCATTTCCCCTCGACAGAGGCGCGGCCCGCGCGCTATCCAGAGGCGCAAAAACATTCGGGAGGAGTTTTGGAATGCCCAAGCCTGTATCGATCATTCTCGATTGGGGCACGAGTTCGCTGCGCGCAGCCCTCGTTTCCGAGACGGGCGAAACGCTCGACAGTCGCGATACGACAAGCGGCGGCATTCAGTTCGTCAAGGATGGCGCCTTCGAGGCGGCATTGATGGATACGGTCGGCGCCTGGTTTGCCGCGCATGGTCCGCTGCCGGTTCTGGCCAGCGGCATGATCACCAGCCGCAACGGCTGGGTCGAGGTGCCTTATGTCGATGCCCCTGCCGGTCTTGCCGAGCTTGCTGCCGGCACGAAACAGCTGACACTTCAGAATGGCGCCGTCATCACCTTCCTGCCCGGCATGCGCGATCCGGCCGCAAAGCCGTTTCCGGACGTCATGCGCGGCGAGGAAACCCAGATCGTCGGTTTTGGGCTCGACAAGGATCGCACGCTGGTCCTGCCCGGCACGCACAGCAAATGGGCGCGCGTCGAGGGCGGCCGCATTGCCGGCTTCCAGACATACGCGACGGGCGAGATCTTTGCGCTCCTGACAAAACATTCCTTCATCGCCAAGGCGCTCGAACCGGTCGCCGGCGCAGAACCCGTCTGGTCGGCTTTCGATCGCGGTGCGGAATTTGCGGCAAGCGACGAACGCGCCGCCGATGCGCTGCTTTCGGCCGTGTTTTCGGCCCGCACCGGCGTTCTCGCCAGCATGCTGAAGGCCGAGGATATCGGCGATTACGTCTCCGGCCTCGTCATCGGCTCGGAATTCCGCCAGGCCCGCGCAACGGGCTGGTTTTCGCCCGGCGATGCGATCGGCATCGTCGGCAACAATGTGCTGAGTAGCCGTTACGGCCGCATTGCACCGCTTTTCGACCTGACCGTCGAGCCGAGCCCGCCGGATGCCGCCAAGCGCGGCGTGCAGCTGATCGCCGGCCAACTCTATAAATAGAAAATCCAAGGGAGTTTCGATCATGAATTTCCATGACGTTCTGAAGGAATGCAATCTCGTCGCCATCCTGCGCGGCATCAAGCCGGAAGAGGCTGAGCCGATCGGCGAAGTGCTGATCGAGGCCGGCTGGCGCATCATCGAAGTGCCGATGAACTCTCCCGAGCCGCTGAAGAGCATCGAAAAGATGGTCAAATTGTTCGGCGACAAGGCGCTGATCGGCGCCGGCACCGTTCTGACCCCGGCGCAGGTCGCCGATGTCGCCTCGACCGGCGCGCAGGTGATCATCTCGCCGAACTGCAACACCTCGGTGATCGAGGCGAGCGTCGCCAAGGGCATGATCAGCCTGCCGGGCGTCGCAACCCCGACGGAAGCCTTTGCGGCGATCGCAGCCGGCGCCACCGGCGTCAAGGCGTTTCCGGCCGAAGCCATTCCCCCCGTCGTCATCAAGGCCTGGAAGGCCGTGTTGCCGAAGGAGATCCCGGTACTTGCCGTCGGCGGCGTGACGCCGGAAAACATGAAGGCTTTCGTCGAGGCCGGCGCCGGCGGTTTCGGCATTGGCGGCTCGCTCTATAAAGTCGGTTCGGATGCCGCTACAGTGGCCGAAAAGGCAAAGCAGTTCATCGCTGCGATGCGGGCAATCTGAGCATGTGAAGGAACGCGGGTCATGGCATTCGACGACAAGACACTGGCAGCGCTGCGGGAAAAATACCTGAACGCTGCCGGCGGCGAGATTTTTGACGAAAAATTCAAAAAGGTCGGCGAAAAGATCTTTAACAAGGCCGGCACCCGCGTCGCGCCTTATGCCGGCCTGCCGACTCTGCTCGATGCTCCCTATCTTGCCGTCGATGCCGAAAATCCAGATTTCGGCGATCTGCAGGTGGCGATGATCGGCATGCCGATGGATCTCGGCGTCACCAACCGTCCGGGCTCCCGTTTCGGGCCGCGGGCCATGCGCGCCATCGAACGCGTCGGCCCCTATAACCACGTGCTCGAATGCGCTCCGACCTATGAACTCAACGTTGCCGATATCGGCGACGTGCCGTTCCGCAGCCGCTACCGGCTGGAAATGAGCCATGAGGATATCGAGAAGCGCATCAACCAGATCGTCGATGCCGGCGTGCTGCCGCTTTCGGTCGGCGGCGACCATTCGATCACCCATCCGATCCTGAGGGCGGTTGGAAAAAAGGCGCCCGTCGGCCTTATCCATATCGATGCCCATTGCGACACGAGCGGCTTTTTCGACGAGACGAAATTCCACCATGGCGGGCCGATGCGCAACGCGGTGCTGGACGGTGTGCTCGACCCGACCCGCACGGTGCAGATCGGCATTCGTGGTGCTGCCGAATATCTCTGGGAATTCTCCTATGAGAGCGGCATGACCGTGATCCATGCCGAGGAAGTGACCGGCATGGGCATTCCGGCAATCATCGAAAAGGCCAAGGCGATCGTCGGCGACGGTCCGACCTATCTCTCCTTCGATATTGACAGCCTCGATCCGAGCTTTGCGCCGGGCACCGGCACGCCGGAGATCGGCGGCCTGACGACCCGCGAAGTGCTGGAAATCATCCGCGGCCTGAAAGGCATCAACATCGTCGGCGGCGATGTCGTCGAAGTGGCGCCGCAATATGACGCGACCACCAATACGGCCCATGCCGGCGCGCAGATGCTGTTCGAGATCCTGAGCCTGATGGTGTTCAGCCCGGCTGTAAAGGGGCGCTAGTGCGCGGTGCGTCCGTTCGGATGCACAAGCATGACGCGATAGTAAAAGGCATGGACCGAAATTTTCTATAGTCCGGCGGGATCTCTCACCAGTTTGGAGTATAGATTTTTTCTACAGATGTGGTAGTGAGACGCCTCCCTTCACGTCAGTAAAAAGCCCATGAGAACCTTGCCCGAGAAGACTATCGTCGAAGATGATCCTTATTCGGATCTTGGCGACGACGTATTGACCGACGAAGAGATCTTCAAATTCGGCGCGATACTCGTCGATGCGCTGACGCT
The DNA here is from genome assembly GCF_007829835.1 of Neorhizobium alkalisoli. GTDB lineage: Bacteria > Pseudomonadota > Alphaproteobacteria > Rhizobiales > Rhizobiaceae > Neorhizobium. The sequence continues at coordinate 306,512 of NZ_VIWP01000001.1, forward strand.
GTGCCCGCCGGTTTCGGCCGATCCCGGCCCGGTCGCAACGCTGCGCAGCGCCATCGAAGACCGGCTGAAGCTGAACTGAAACGGCCCGGCCGCGCTGGCTCCCAGCGCTGTGATCGCCCGACCCAAACCACCCGGAAATCGGGGGCTTCCCATTTGCCCCTGACGCTGTAAGGAAGATGTCGGCTTATCCCAGCCGCAACAGCGTCCCAATGGCCTCCTCGAGATTTCCATGACCATCATCCGACCTGATATCAGCGCCCGTGCGGCCTCTGCGCCCCGCAGCGGCATCGGCGAAATCGTCACCTATGCCCGCGGCCGCGACAATCTCATGCCGCTCTGGATCGGCGAAGGCGATTTAGCCACGCCGGACTTCATCAACCGGGTCGCAAGCGAGGCGCTGCTCGCCGGCGAAACCTTCTACACCTGGACGCAAGGCATTCCTGAACTGCGGCAGGCGATCGTGCGCTATTACGAGCGCCATTATTCCGACACGCCAAAACTCTCGGTCGACAATATCTATGTCACCGGCTCCGGCATGCAGTCGATCGTGCTGGCAATGCAGGTCGTGGCATCCCCCGGAGACGAGGTGATTTACCTCTCGCCCGCCTGGCCGAATGCGGCCCGTGCAGGGGATGTCTCGGGCGCCAAGGCTGTGCCGGTCGAACTCGGCTTTACCGACGGCCGCTGGGTTCTCGATGCGGAAAGGCTCGCCGCCGCCATCACGCCGAAGACGAAGGCGTTGTTCATCAACACACCCTCAAACCCGACCGGCTGGACCGCGACGAAAGAGGATCTCAAGGCGATCCTCGACCTTGCCCGCAAGCACGGCCTCTGGATCGTCGCCGACGAGATCTACGGCCTCTATTATTTCGAAGCCAACCGGGCGCCCTCCTTCATGGACGTGATGGAACCGGAGGACCGGATCATCTTCGCCAATTCCTTCTCGAAGAACTGGTGCATGACCGGCTGGCGGGTCGGCTGGATGGTGGCGCCGGCCGAGATCGGCCAGACGCTGACCAATCTCATCCAGTACTCGACCTCGGGCGTTGCCCAGTTCATGCAGAAGGGCGCGATCGCGGCGCTCGATCAGGGCGACGATTTCATCCGCACCAATATCGAGCGGGCCCGCACCTCGCGTGACATTCTCTGTGATGCGCTGATCGCCACAAACCGGGTGGAAACACGCAAGCCGGAAGGCGCTCTCTATGCCTTCCTCAAGATCGACGGCGTCGAAGACAGCCGTGCGGAAGCCTTCCGCATTGTCGACGAGACCGGCGTTGGCATGGCGCCCGGCACGGCCTTCGGCCCCGGCGGCGCGCCCTTCATGCGGGCGTGTTTCCTGCGCGATCCGCGCCAGATCGAAGACGCCGCCCGGCGCCTCAGCGACTATATCCGCCGCCGTTGAGCAGAATGGCGGGCAGTCCCAGAAGACCGCCCGCCAAAAACAGTCATCAGGACTTGAACAGCGCCTTCAGCGTGGATGGCTGGCAACGCAGATACTGGTTGGCAGCCTTCACGGTGCCGCCAAGCGTTGCTGCGGCATGCCAGGGCCAGCGCGGATCGTAGAGCACTGTGCGGGCAAGCGCGACCAGATCGGCATCGCCGGTCGAGACAATCGCTTCCGCCTGGGCTGGCTCGGTGATCAGACCGACAGCAACGACCGGCATCTTGACCGCAGCCTTGATGGCCCGGGCAAACGGCACCTGATAATTCGGGCCGATCGCGATCTTCTGGTCGATATGCAGGCCGCCGCTCGAAACGTGGATCGCGTCGCAGCCCTTCGCCTCCAGCATCTTTGCAAATTCGATCGACTCCTCGATCGAGAGCCCGCCTTCGTGCCAGTCGACCGCCGAAACGCGGACCGTGACGGCCTTGTCGGCCGGGAAGGCGGCGCGCACGGCGTCGAACACTTCGAGCGGGAAGCGTGCCCGGTTCTCCAGGCTGCCGCCGAATTCGTCGGTGCGCTGGTTGGAGAGCGGCGAAAGGAATTCGTGCAGGAGATAACCGTGTGCGGCATGGATCTGGATCGCATCGATACCGAGCTTGGCCGAACGATTCGCAGCATCGGCAAAGGCGTCACGGATCTCGATCATCCGCTCGCGGGTCATTGCCGTCGGAGCGACATATTTCGGATTGAACGGAATGGCGGACGGCGCTTCCGTCTGCCAGCCATTCTCATGATCCGGCGCGATCTGGCTGCCGCCGAGCCAGGGCAGGTCGGAAGAAGCCTTGCGGCCGGCATGGGCAAGCTGGATGGCGATCGACATGTCCGACCACTTGCGGATACCGTCAAGCACGCGCGCCATCGCAGCTTCGGTCTCGTCGTTGTAAAGCCCGACATCGCCATAGGTGATCCGGCCTTCCGGAACGACGGCTGTCGCTTCGATGGTAAGAAGGGCGGCACCCGACAGCGCCAGCTGGCCGAGATGGATGAGGTGCCAATCGGTCATACAGCCATCAACGGCCGAATACTGGCACATGGGCGCAATGACGATGCGGTTGTCGAGCTCGAGTTTACCGACCTTGAACGGCGTGAACAGCTTGGGTTCAGGCATGCTTGAAATTCCTTTTTTGCACTGAAAATTGCGCCATCAATGACGCGTTGGGAGGTCTTGGGATTGAAGATTTGCGCTGCCGTCAGCTCGGGCGGGGGCGAAATCTCTGGTCGAAGGGGGAGACCGCCGCCCGGATGAACTCGACGAGTTTCTGGGAGGCGAGCGAAGGCGGACGGCCGCCGGGGGTGAGCAGCCAGACATCCATAAAAGTTTCCGGCAGAAGCGTGCGCCGCACCAGCCGGTCCTCGGGATAGTCCAGCCCGACAAAAGGCGGCACGATGGAAATGCCGACGCCATTGGCAACGAGGCTGCAGGCCGTTTCCGACAGAGGCACCTCGATCCGGTTGCGCTTCTGAACGCCGCGCATCTGAAAGGCCCGGTCGACCGTCATCAGCGAGCAATCGTCGCGTGGCAGCGATACGAAGGATTCGTTGCGCAGGTCGTCGATCTCGATCACCTGCTTCTCGGCAAGCGGATGTTTCGCCGGCAGCACGCAGACCATCGCGAACCGCATGATGACTTCCGAATGGATATTCGGCTGCTCGAAGGGCAGGACGCTGAGGCCGATATCGACCTGGCCGGCTGCGACCAGCTCACCGATCCGCGGCGAGTTGCGGCTCTGCAGCGTCAGATGGATGTCCGGCTGTTCGGCAAGAAACGGTGACAGCGCATGGGTGAGATAACGGGTCGCAAGCGCTGCCGGTGCCGCAATCGTGACCTCACCCCATTCGCGGTTGCGCACCGCTTCCGCGAGACGGGCGATCCTTTTGGTGCCGGCAAACATCCGGTCCACCTCTGCGGCCAGCATGCGGGCTTCGAGCGTCGGCACCAGCCGGCCGCCGCTGCGGGTGAAAAGCTGGAACCCGCAGGTCTCCGAAAAGCTGCGCAAAAGCTTGCTGACAGCCGGCTGGGAAATGCCGAGCCGCTCGCCGGCAAGCGTCACCGAACCGGTCTCGATCGTGGTGTGAAAAGCTTCGAGCTGCCTGATATTCATCGCCGGTTGCGTCCTTCACGCTGTCCGAAGCAACATGAGTTTTGGTTATAATGATCGGATAACAAGCTATTTGACAATCATGTTGTCAAGGCGCTTTTATCGTCGCAACGATACCGCCTGCCCCTTCCAGAAGACGCCAAAACGCCGTTCGGGGACAAGGGCGGAGACTGAAAACCAATCCTCTGCGTCGGGCTTTTGCTCCGCGGACGGCCTCTACGAGGCCGGCTGGTGATCATCCATGCCAAGGCCGCAGAAAGCGGCTCGAAAAGAAGGGAACGGAACTCAATGAACAGAAAGACACTCGGCCTCTGCCTGCTTGCGATGATGGCGGCAGCGCCCGCCAATGCCGCCATGCTCTCCGTCTGCATCGAAGGCTCCCCGGAAGTCTTCAATCCGGAAATGACCAGCAACGGCACGACCGCCTATGTGCTCGGTCAGATCTATGACGGCCTTGTTGCCGTAAAACCCGGCTCATCCGAGATCGAGCCGGCGCTGGCCGAAAGCTGGTCTGTTTCCGACGACGCCAAGACCTATACGTTCAAGCTGCGCCACGGTGTCAAATGGCAGTCGAACGACAAGTTCACGCCGACCCGCAACTTCAATGCCGACGACGTGATGTTCACCTTCGAGCGGATGATGAAGAAGGATCATCCCTATGCGAAGGTCAATGGCGGCACGTTCATCACCTTCAACACCAAGCTCGCCGATGCGCTGGACAGCATCAAGAAGATCGACGACTACACGGTCGCCTTCGTCCTGAAACAGCCGCTCGCCCCGTTCATCGGCATCATGGCGCATAATTCGCTCTCGATCACGTCCGGCGAATATGCCGACGTTCTTGCCAAGGCGAAGACGCCCGAGCTGATCGACCGCGAACCGATCGGTACCGGCCCGTTCCAGCTGCAGGCCTACCAGCAGGATGCCGTTATCCGCCTCGTGCCGTTCAAGGACGGCTGGGGTGCGGCGATCAAGGACAAGTCGCGCACGCCGATGGTCGACAGCGTCGTCATGGCGATCAGCGCCGATGCCTCGGTTCGTCTGCAGCGGGCCGTGGCCGGCGAATGCCAGATCGCGCTTTACCCGAACCTTGCCGACCGCGGCATGATCGAAAAGAGCGGCACGCTCAATGCCGTGCAGACGCCGGTCGCCTCGACGGGTTTCATCACCTTCAATTTCAGAGACGAGAAATTCAAGGACAAGCGTGTCCGTGAAGCCCTGGCCCATGCGATCAACATCAAGCCACTGGTCAGCAATGTCTATGACGGTATGGGCACCGTAACCGGCGCCGTCATCCCACCTTCGCTCTGGGGTTACGACAAGGATATCGGCGGCTACAGCTACGATCCGGAACTGGCCAAGAAGCTGCTTGCGGAAGCCGGTTACAAGGACGGGTTCTCGACGCAGATCTGGGCGATCCCGGTCGCCCGCCCCTATATGCCGAACGGCCGCCGCGCCGCCGAAATGATCCAGGCGGACTGGGCGAAGATCGGCGTCAAGGCCGACGTCATCTCCTACGAATGGGGCGAATACATCACCCGCGCCCGCAATGGCGAAGCACAGGTCGGCATGTTCGGCGGCATCTACGATTTTCCGGATCCGAGCCAGATACCGAACAATTACTTTACCTGCGACAGCGCCGGAAAGCCGAGCCCGTCGAATATCGGCGCATGGTGCGACAAAGACTTCATCGGCCTGATGAACCAGGCCGGCACGATCACCGATCAGACCAAGCGGATCGCATTCTACAAGGAAGCGCAGGAGCGTTTCCACGCCGAAGTGCCGGCCGTCATTCTCGGCGGCGCCGACACGATCACGGCGGTTGCCAAGAGCGTCAAGGGATACGTGCCGGCCATCTTCGGTTCCAGCCGCCTTTCCGGCGTGACCGTCGAATAACAGGATAACGAACAGGACAATGGCCGGCGGCAGGACCCGCCGGCCACCAACCCATCTTCAGGAATTCGAAATGCGTGTGTTGATTATCGGGGCCGGCATACTCGGCTCCAGTGCCGCCTACCATCTTGCAGCCCAGGGCATCGAGGTCGAGATCGTCGACGAGGCCCATCAGGGCAAGGCCACCATGGCCGGCGCCGGCATCGTCTGCCCCTGGGCGACGAAGGTCGAGGAACCGGAATGGTACAAGCTCTACGAGGCGGGCACCCGCTTCTATGACGGCCTGATCAGCGGCCTGAAGGCCAGGGGCGAAACCGATCTCGGTTATGGCAAGGTCGGCGCGCTGGTCGTCGCCGAAGACCGGGCCGAATTCGATGCAGCGGCCGAGCGTGTCGCGCGCCGCACCAAGAATGCGCCGGAAGCCGGCGAGATCCGCCATCTGACCCCGGCCGAGGCCCGCGCCCTCTTCCCGCCGCTGCGCGAGGATTTTGACGCGATCCATATCCCGGGTGCCGCCCGCGTCGATGCACGCCTGCTGTCGGCCGCGATGGTGCGGGCCGCCGTTTCGATGGGCGCGAAATTCCGCAGCGATTACGTGACGCTCAAGACCGATGGCGACCGCGCCCGCTGCCTCGACAGCACCGGCAAGGAAATCGCCGCCGACCAGATCATCGTCACGGCCGGCGCCTGGGCCTCTCAGATCCTGCGCCCGCTCGGCCTCGATCATCCCGTCGTGCCGCAGAAGGGCCAGATCGTGCATCTGCGCCTGCCGGGTGTCGCCACCGCCAAATGGCCGGTCGTGCTGCCGATGAGCAGCCATTACATGCTCGCCTTCGACGACAGCCGCGTGGTGATCGGCGCGACCCGCGAAAACAATTCCGGCTTCGATTACCGCGTTACGGCGGCCGGAGAACTGGAAGTGCTGAGCGCCGGCCTGAAAATCGCGCCGGGTCTTGCCAATGCGACGCTGATCGAGACCCGCATCGGCTTCCGCCCGGCCGGCGAAACGATGAACCCGATCCTTGGCCGTGTGCCCGGTTTCAGCAACCTCACGCTCGGCAACGGCCTTGGCGCCGGCGGCCTGACGATCGGTCCGTTTGCCGGAAGCCAGATCGCCAAGATCGCCATCGGCCAGACAACCGACATTCCACTTGATCTCTACGCCCCGAAGGCAAGCTGAAATCAGGCTTTCCGATCGCTGGTTCTACCACCTCTCCGCCGCACACCGTGGCGGAGATCCCCTCCCCTTTGACTGATGAAGGAAATTGACATGATCACCCGTCACCGCAAACACCGCATCATGCACGGCGTCGTCGAACACAATGGCGTCCTATATGTTGGCGGTCACGCCGCAACCGACATTTCCGTCGGCATGAAGGAACAGACCGAGCAGACCTGTGCCAAGCTCGAGGATGTGCTGAACGAATGTGGTTCCGACAAGCATCACATCCTGTCTGCCCGCATCTACCTCTCCGACATGTCGGGCAAGGAAGCGATGAACGAAGCCTGGCTCGAATGGCTCGACGGCGACGACCTGCCCTCGCGCGCCACGATCGGCGTGGCCGATCTCGGCGACCCGAAGCGTCTGATCGAGATCGTCCTGATCGCCGCCAAGAAGGACGCGTGATTTGACGGGGCGGGCCGCAGCTCGCCCCCACGACTGCGGGCAAGTTTGAAAATCGCGAGGCCTATCCCATCCTCATTCCTGTGCTTGTCACAGGAATCCAGCCGCCGCGCGTCCGCGCGGCGAGAGGTATCTTCTCAGCCCAAGGACTTGGGCTGGCTGGATCCCTGTGACAAGCACAGGGATGAGGGAAGAGATGGAAGCACTCGCCACAATCACCGACAGCCCGGTCACTTGAATTTTGCCGCAGGGAGAAAGACATGAGCGACAAGCCGAACCGGATCGACGATCGTTACGCGACATCGGAAAAATACACGACGCTGCGCGGGATCTATCACGATGCGAAGCGCCGGCTTTCGGAGATCGACTGGAACTATCTCTCCTGTGGCACCGGCGACGAGGTGACGCTCAGAGAAAATACCGCTGTCTTCGACAAGGTACGTTTCGAAGTGCCATTGTTTGCCGGTATCAGCAATCCCGATACGCGCACGAACGTGCTTGGTTTCGACCTCAGTTTTCCGGCCTTCATCGCCCCCTTCGGCGGTGGCGAGGCCGTGTTTCATCCCGAGGGACATCTGGCGATCGGCCGCGCCGCGGCAGCCGTCGGCATTCAGCAGATGGTGCCGGTCGCGGCCTCGCATTCGCTTGAGGATATCGCCAAGGCATCATCAGTTGCTTCGGTCTTCCAGCTGACATTCGTTGGCGATGAAGGTGGTGTGCTTGAGATGATCGAACGTGCCAAGGCGGCGGGTTACAAATATATCTGCGTCACCTATTCGCCGATCCGCCAGTGGCGCGAACGGATGATGGAAGACCGGTTTTCGCTGCGCAACGAAAGCGGCCCATCGAATTTCGGCCCCGGCAAGTCGGATCCGGCGGCCCTACAGGAATTGCTCGATTTCACCAAACCCCGCTGGACCTGGGCACAGGCTGCCAGCGTCATCCGCCGCTCGCCGCTTCCCTGCATCGTCAAGGGCGTTTCCAGCGGTCGCGATGCGAAGGCAGCAATCGATGCGGGCGCGGTCGGTCTCTATGTCTCGAATTACGGAGGCCGGACCATCGACCGCACGCCGACTGCACTCGAAACCCTCCCGGCGATCCGCAAGGCGGTCGGCAAGGACATTCCAATCGTCCTCGACAGTGGCATCCGCCGCGGCAGTGACATTGCCGCCTCGATCGCGCTTGGCGCCGACGCGGTCGCTCTCGGCCGGCTCATCGCCTATGGCATGGCCGCGGATGGCGAGCATGGCGTGCGCCGGACGCTGGAACTGCTGCAGCGGGAATTCTGGACGACGCTTGGCCATCTCGGCTGCTCGTCGGTCGCAGAACTGACGGCCGACGTCATTTCACCCGGATCGTTTCCGGCGGCCTGAAAATCGGTCGCCGTCAGATCAGGTCCTGATGACAGAGACACCGGCCAGCGATACGGCCAGCTCGTGGCTTCCATAGGGCTTGCGGAGCAGGACGGCGCCTTCCATCACGGCGTCGTCCGGCAGGCGGTCATGGCCGGTCGCGAAAACGACGCCGATCGTCGGCGAAAGCCGGCGTGCCTCATGCGCGAATTGACCGCCGGTCATGCCCGGCAGGCCGAGATCGGTTACCAGCACGTCGAAACTGCCCTGCTGCATCAACTCAAGCGCTTCCTCGCCACTCGAAGCTTCGGTCACGTCATGGCCAAGCTCGCCCAGGAGATCGGCGGTGTTCATGCGGATCAGGAAATCGTCCTCGACCAGCAGGACGGAATAGCGGACAGCCTCCGGCAGCTGCGGCTGGGAGTGGGATTGTGATAGGGGCTCTGCCGTTTCCGTTACGGGCTTGGCTGCAAGCGCCGCACGCATGCTGTTGCGATGCTGCTGGTTGTTGAGCACGAGACGCACCTTTCGTGCCAGCGCTTCGCGCGTATAAGGCTTTGAGAGAAGATCGACACCGGGATCGAGCCGGCCGCCATGGACGATCGAGTTCTCCGTATAACCAGACGTGAAGAGCACGGCGATATCCGGCAGCCGCTCGCGCGCGTGGCGGGCAAGCTCGGTGCTCTTGACCGGGCCGGGCATGACGACGTCGGTGAACAGGAGGTCGATCGGCACGCCGCTTTCGACAACGCTGAGCGCACCGGCGGCATCCTTGGCCTTCAATACACCGTAACCGAGATCGCCGAGCATTTCGACGACGGTGGCACGGACCTGTTCGTCGTCCTCGGCGACCAAAATGGTTTCCGAACCGCCGGTGATCGGCCCGAAATCGGCATCGGTGACGAGATCCTCGCTGCGCTGGACGCGCGGAAAGTAGATCTTGACCGTCGTGCCCTGGCCGACTTCGCTATACATCTTGATATGGCCGCCGGACTGCTTGACGAAACCATAGACCATGGAAAGGCCGAGCCCGGTTCCCTTGCCGACGGGCTTCGTCGAAAAGAACGGCTCGAATACCTGTTCCATCACTTCGGCGGTCATGCCGGTACCGGTATCGGTGACGGCGAGCATGACATATTGCCCCGCCGGCACATCGGCATACTGGCGCACGTAATTGTCGTCGAGAAAGGCGTTGCCGGCCTCGATCGTCAGCTTGCCGCCGCCTTCCATCGCATCGCGGGCATTGATCGCAAGGTTGAGCAGGGCATTTTCGATCTGGGTCGGATCGACCTGCACGTTCCAGAGGCCGCCCGAGCTCACCGTCTCGATCTCGATATCCTCGCCGAGCGTGCGGCGCAGAAGCTCCTCGATACCGGTCAGGAAACGGCCGATATTGATGACCTTCGGTTCCAGCGGCTGGCGGCGGCCGAAGGCGAGAAGCTGGCTTGCGAGTTTCGAACCACGCTGAACACCGGCCAGCGCATTCTCGACACGGCGCTGGGCACGCTGGTTGCCGGTCAGGTCCTTGCCGAGCAATTGCAGATTGCCCGAAATGACCTGAAGCAGATTGTTGAAATCATGCGCAACGCCGCCGGTCAGCTGGCCTAGCGCTTCCATCTTCTGGCTCTGGCGCAACGCCTCCTCGGCCCGGATGCGCTCGGCGATCTCGGCGGCAACGCGCTGTTCCAGGCCGGCATTGACGATCTGCAGTTCTTCTTCGGCACGGCGGCGTTCGGCAAGCTCGCGCTCGGCCGTGCGGAACAGGCGGGCATTGTCGATCGCGATCGCCACCTGGCTTGCGGCGCCGACCACGAGACGCTCGTGTTCGCGGCGGAAACGGCCCGGCTGCGGATGGCCGAAGAGAATGCCGCCGATCACCTCGCCGGAGCGGGACGTGACGGAGACGGCGAGATAACTGCGCACCGGCAGGTGCCCTTCCGGCATGCCGCTAAACGGGGCGTTCTTGCCATAACGCGGGTCGGCCAGAATATCGTCGGAGCGGATGACGCCGGCGCCGGTAAAGGTCGGCGCAAACACTTCCGTATTGCGCGGCATCGGAAAGTGCTCGAAGGCCTCGCGCGAAACGCCGGAGAGCGCGTAGAGCCGGTAACGCTCGCCCTTCTCGTCGTTGACATTGTAGAAGAACGCACCGAACTGAGCGCCCGTCAGCTCGACGCCGGCATCGGTTGTCATCTGCACGACCTTTTCGAGGTCGAGTTCGGCGGAAAGATCGGCGCCGAGCTTGTTCAGGACTTCGAGATACCGGGTCTCGTCGCGCAGCGCGATTTCGGCCTTCTTCTGGTCGGTAACGTCGCTGCCCTGGATGAAGATGCCGGTGACCGAGCGTTTTTCATCGATGACGGGCTGGAAGACGAAATCGACAAAGCGCTCTTCCGGCGGCAGGCCCGGCTGGCGGGCCAGTGTTACCGGCGTGCCATTGCCGATATAGGGAAAACCGGTGCGGCGGACATCGTCGAGAAGATCCGTAAAACCCTGTTCGATCACTTCCGGCAGGACATGCCCTACGGCGTGATTGACCAGATCCCGCCGGCCGACTAGCCGCTGATAGGCGTCGTTCGCCATCTCGAACGTATGGTCCGGTCCGGAGACGAGCGCCATGAAGCCCGGCGCCTGTTCGAACAGCTGGCCGAGACGTTCGTGCTCGCCCTGTAGACGCTTTTCGGCCTTCACCTTGGCGGTGTTCTCGACGACGATCGCCATCACGCCGAAAGCCTTGCCGGCTTCGTTATAGACGGGTGAATAATAGAGGTTCATGAAAGCCGAATCCGGCACGCCGGATCGGTCGAGGATCATTTCCTGGTCGGAATAGGCGAGCGTTCCGCCTGCGAAACAGACTTTCATGACATTGTCGTTGAAATCTGCGACCTCGGGCCAGCCCTCGCGGACCTTCGAGCCCAAAAGTCCTGGATGGCGGCGGCCGGCGAATTCGGAATAGGCGTCGTTGTAGATCATCACGCCGTCGTCGTTCCACAGCGAAACGATCGGCACCGGCGATTGCAGCATCAGCGAGATGGAAGTCTTCAGGCTCTGCGGCCAGCCGCCGATTGCGCCGAGCGACGTCTTCGCCCAGTCAAAAGAGGCTATCAGCCGCGCCATCTCCCCCGGATGAGAGAGAAAGGCAGTCTCGGCATTCGGATATGTCGTCATCAGGCTATCGGCCGCCATCGCTCATGTTTCGCCGTCTTACATGAGAACGATCAACTCGGACAGCCTTGATGATTGTCAAATAGGGCAGAGCTGTCAAAAAGCGAGAGCCGAAACCGCCATGGTTCCGGCTCTCTGCTAAAAAAATTGCCGGCTGAAAGCGAGGCAATCAGCGGCAGGCGGCAGCACTTTCCAGCGCGGCTGAAACACCGGTCAGCGAGAATGTGTAGCTGGTCTGGGTGCCGCGACCGGAGACCGCCTTCAGGGTCAGCTGGGCGCCGCCGCGCATGGCGCGGATCAGCGCCGCGTCGTCGCCTTCCTGCTGGGTCCAGCCGGAATTGCCCTTCGGCACCATGACGAAGCTTTCGTCGCCGACCGAAGCCGTCATCTGCGAGCCGGCCTGCAGGTCGTAACCCATGATCGCCTGCGGGTAATAGCCGTTGCCGGAAGGCTTCGGTGCCACGAGGAAATAGTTGTCGCCATGCGAAACGCTGGCCGGCAGGGCCTGTTTCGGCACGGTCAGGACATAGCAGCTCTTGGAGCCGCCGTTCTGGTAGGAATAGAGGTTCCAGTCGCCGAACTGTCTCACCATCGTGGGGGTCGGTTGCGCCAGCGCCGGAAGGGCGAAAGTTAAAACGGCCAAGGGCGCAAGGGCGAAAGGTTTGAAGGACATCTCGTCTCCTGATGACAAAATCAAAGGGAAACGCGGGCGCAAGCGCATCCGCGAGAGTGAGCCATAGGAGGAACCGGCGGTTACCGGAAAGTTAAAATTTTAACGTCTTTCGCCCCGCGAAAGCCTTCAGACCGCCGCAAAGCAGGGCATCGTGATCGCCGTATCGCTGCTAAAATACTGCGATACCAACAGCTGTGCAGCATTCGCAGCCCGCGCCTCACAGGCTGTTCACAAATGCGTCAGGCCGGTGGCAAAATCGGGGATAAGTGCCGCAAACGGCCCCGATCGCTTCAAACGGCCAGGAGTTCGACGACGTAGAACGCGGTTTTTCCTGCAGCATCCGCCCCGATTGGCGCATCGCCCTCTTCAAGGATGACGGCATCGAGCGGGCCAAGTGCTGCGCCATCTTCGCGGAGACGGCATTCGCCGACGGTGAGGATGAGCGTGACGCTCGCATCCGGTGCCGGTGCGACATTGTCGAGCGATGTCTTCAGCGAAACCCGATGGGTGAACGTGCCCCGACGGGTCATGACGTTGAGATCGGTAATGGCATCGGAGAGCAGCCGCGCGCTGGTCGGCGCATCGGCGGCGAAGGCATGCGGCGGCGTTTCCTGGCGCAGCGTCATATCCGCCTGCCCCTCGACCGAAAGCACGATGCCTTCACCCGACAAGACGCTCAGTGTCCGGTCTATGCCTTCGAAGACGGAGAATGCGCCATCCTCCACCACGGCCGCCATGCTGATGCGCCAGTCGAAATCGTTCACCGACGCGTTTGGCGGATAGACGGCGATCTCGACCGTCTCGCCCTTCCCGTTCTTCCAGGCCATGCGGCGATAATCGGCGGCGCGCAGGATCTTCATCGTTTTTCAGCTCCGCAGATCGATAAAGGGCAAACCTCTCCACCGCCATGCTCGGGCTTATCCCGAGCATCTATAACGGCTTGATATCATGGATGTGGACAGATCCTCGGGACAAGCCCGAGGATGACGTTCGTGACAGAATGGATCAGTTGCCCAAAATGCCGGGCAGTCGCAGGCCCTTTTCCTTGGCGCAATCGACCGCGATGTCGTAGCCCGCATCGGCGTGGCGCATGACGCCGGTTGCCGGGTCGTTCCAGAGAACCCGTTCGAGACGGCGATCCGCATCCTCGGAGCCATCGGCGCAGATGACCATGCCGGAATGCTGCGAATACCCCATGCCGACGCCGCCGCCGTGATGCAGCGACACCCAGGTGGCGCCCGATGCGGTGTTGAGCAGGGCGTTCAAGAGCGGCCAGTCGGAGACGGCGTCCGAGCCATCCTTCATGGCTTCCGTCTCGCGGTTCGGCGAAGCAACGGAGCCACTGTCGAGATGGTCGCGGCCGATAACGATCGGGGCCGAGAGTTCGCCATTGCGGACCATTTCGTTGAAGGCGAGGCCGAGCTTGTGGCGATCACCGAGGCCGACCCAGCAAATGCGCGCCGGCAGGCCCTGGAAGGCGATGCGTTCGCGCGCCATGTCGAGCCAGTTGTGCAGGTGCTTGTTGTCGGGCAGCAGTTCCTTCACCTTGGCATCGGTCTTGTAGATATCCTCCGGGTTGCCCGAAAGGGCGGCCCAGCGGAACGGGCCGATGCCGCGGCAGAACAGCGGGCGGATATAGGCCGGCACGAAGCCGGGGAAAGCAAAGGCGTTTTCAAGGCCTTCATCCTTGGCGACCTGGCGGATGTTGTTGCCGTAGTCGAGCGTCGGAACACCGGCATCCCAGAAGGCGACCATGGCTTCGACATGCGCCTTCATCGAAGCGCGGGCGGCGGTTTCGACCGACATCGGATCGCTTTCGCGCTTGGCCTTGGCTTCCTCGACCGTCCAGCCGATCGGCAGGTACCCGTTGCGCGGATCATGTGCCGAGGTCTGGTCGGTGACAATGTCGGGGCGCGGGCCGCCCTCATTCATCCGCTTGACCAGTTCCGGGAAGATTTCGGCAGCATTGCCGAGCAGGCCGACGGACTTGGCTTCACCCTTCGCCGTCCATTCGGCAATCATCGCAAGCGCTTCATCCAGCGTCTTTGCCTTGGCGTCGACGTAACGGGTGCGCAGGCGAAAATCGATGCGGGTTTCGTCGCATTCGACGGCAAGGCAGCAGGCGCCGGCCATGACGGCTGCGAGCGGCTGGGCGCCGCCCATGCCGCCGAGGCCGCCGGTGAGGATCCACTTGCCCTTGAGGCTGCCGTTGTAATGCTGGCGGCCGGCTTCGACGAAGGTTTCGTACGTGCCCTGAACGATGCCCTGGGTGCCGATATAGATCCACGAACCGGCGGTCATCTGGCCGTACATGGCGAGACCCTTCTTATCCAGTTCGTTGAAATGGTCCCATGTCGCCCAGTGCGGCACGAGGTTGGAATTGGCGATCAGAACGCGCGGCGCATCCTTGTGGGTGCGGAACACGCCGACCGGCTTGCCGGACTGAACCAGCAGCGTCTCGTCCTCGTTCAACGTCTTCAGGGTCGAGGCGATCTTGTCAAAATCGTCCCAGGTGCGGGCGGCGCGGCCGATGCCGCCATAAACGACCAGTTCATGCGGGTTTTCCGCAACGTCCGGGTCGAGGTTGTTCATCAGCATGCGCAGCGGCGCTTCGGTCATCCAGCTCTTGGCATTGAGCTCATTGCCGCGCGGCGAGCGGACATCGCGAATGTTATGGCGTGGATTGGTCATGGTTCAGTTCCCGGTTTTGTATCAACGATTATATGTCAAGAACCGGCAGGATGCCGGTGGAGATGGCGGCAACCAGCGCGCCGGAAGCGACGAGACCGGAGGCGGCGGCCAGATCCGGCGCCATATAGCGGTCGTCCTCCAGAACCGGCACGGCAGCACGCAGGACGGCGACGGCCTTTTCCAGCTCCGGGCTGGTCTTCAGCGGACCGCGCAGCTCGACGCCCTGCACCGCGGCAAGCGCCTCGATGCCCAGAATGCCGAACAGGTTTTCGGTCATGGCGAGCAGGCGGCGGGCACCGTGGCAGGCCATGGAAACATGGTCTTCCTGGTTGGCGGAGGTCGGCGTCGAATCGACCGAGGCCGGGTGCGACATCTGCTTGTTCTCGCTCATCAGCGCGGCAGAGGTGACTTCGGCAATCATCAGACCCGAATTCAGGCCCGGCTTTTTCGACAGGAAGGCCGGCAGGCCGTAGGAGAGGGCCGGATCGACGAGCAGCGCGATGCGGCGCTGGGCGATCGCGCCGATTTCGCAGATGGCGAGCGCCGTCTGGTCGGCTGCGAAGGCAACCGGTTCGGCGTGGAAATTGCCGCCGGAAACGACTTCGTTATCGGAAAGGACGAGCGGATTGTCGGTGACCGCATTGGCTTCGATTTCCAGCGTGCGGGCAACCTGGCGCAGAAGGTCGAGGCAGGCGCCATCGACCTGCGGCTGGCAGCGGATGCAATAGGGATCCTGCACGCGCTCGTCGCCCTCGATATGGCTTGCACGGATTTCCGAGCCTTCGAGCAGGTTACGCAGTGCCGCGCCCGCATCGATCTGACCCTTGTGGCCGCGCAGCGTGTGGATGTCCGGATGGAACGGGGCGGAGGAGCCCATGGCGGCATCCGTCGACAGCGCGCCGGTGACGAGCGCCGTCTGGGCGGCGCGATGGGCGCGGAACAGGCCGGCAAGCGCCAGCGCCGTCGAGGTCTGGGTGCCGTTGATCAGCGCAAGACCTTCCTTGGCGGCAAGAACGACCGGCGCGAGACCGGCTTTCTTCAGGGCTTCGGCAGAGGCCAGACGTTCGCCGCCGAAAAAGGCTTCGCCCTCACCCATCATCGTCGCCGACATATGGGCGAGCGGCGCGAGGTCACCGGAGGCGCCGACAGAACCCTTTTCGGGAATGACCGGAATGACGCCCTTTTCCAGCATGCCCTCGATCAGACGGACCAGTTCCAGACGGACGCCGGATGCGCCGCGGCCGAGCGAGATCAGTTTGAGCGCCATGATGAGGCGAACAACGTTTTCCGGAAGCGGCGCTCCGATGCCGCAGCAATGCGACAGGATCAGGTTGCGCTGCAAAGTGGCGAGATCGGCCGCATCGATCTTGATCGAGGCGAGCTTTCCAAAGCCGGTATTGATGCCATAGACCGGCGCATTGCCGCTCGCGATCTCTGCAATGCGCTTTGCCGCCTTCTCGATACCCGCATCGAAGGAGCGGTCGAGCTTGGCGGAACCGTTGTTCCAGTAAATGTCGGCGAGTGCGGCGAGCGTGACCTGGCCGGGATGGAGCGTGATCGTCATACGGATACCTGTTGACCCCTAAAGATGCGGGCGTGGAGCGGGTTGAAGCCCATGCGGTAAACAAGCTCCGCCGGCCGTTCGATGTTCCAGATCGCGAAGTCGGCGGATTTTCCGGCTTCGAGCGTCCCTGTTTCCGGGAGAATTCCGAGCGCCCTTGCCGCCTCGCGCGTCGCACCGGCAAGGCATTCCTCGACGGTAAGGCGGAACAGCGTCGCCGACATGTTCATCGTCAGAAGCAGCGAGGTGAGCGGCGAAGTTCCTGGATTGCAGTCGGTCGCGACGGCGATCCGGACACCGGCATCGCGCAGGGCCTGGATCGGCGGTTTTTGGGTTTCGCTGATGGCGTAGAAGGCGCCGGGCAGAATGACGGCGACCGTGCCGGCTGCGGCCATGGCGGCAGCGCTCTCCGCATCGAGATATTCGAGATGGTCGGCAGACAGCGCGCCATAGGAGGCCGCCATTTTCGCGCCACCCAAGTTGGAGAGCTGCTCGGCATGCAGTTTTATGGGCAGGCCGAGTTCTTTCGCCTTGTCGAAGACGATGCGCATCTCATCGACGGAAAAGGCGATGCCTTCGCAAAAGCCGTCGACGGCGTCAATCAGGCCTTCCGCATGGCCCTTTTCCATGGCCGGCAGGACGATATCGGTGATGTAATCACCGTTGCGGCCCTTGTATTCGACCGGCGTCGCATGGGCGCCGAGGAAGGTGGTGAGGACGCGCACCGGCCGGACTTTTTCCAGCGCACGGGCGGCTCGCAACATGTTGAGCTCGCCCTCGATCGACAGACCGTAACCGGATTTGATCTCCAGCGTCGACGTGCCTTCGGAAAGCAGCGTATCGACGCGCGGCAGGGCCGCCTTGACGAGGCCATCGACCGAAAGCGCGTTGGTCGCCTTGATCGAGGAGACGATGCCGCCGCCGGCGCGGGCGACTTCTTCATAAGTCGCGCCGTCGAGCCGCATTTCGAATTCCATGGCGCGGTCGCCGCCATAGATGATGTGGGTATGGCAATCGATGAAGGCCGGCGTGATCACCCTGTCCTCGACATCAATGACGTCGGCATCCCCGGAAAGGCTGAGCGGCAGATCCTGCCAGGGGCCGGCAAATACGATTCGGCCATCCTGCACGGCAATCGCGCCATCTTCGACGATTGCGGAAACGCCGCTATCGCCGGCAAGCGTCAGAAGCCGCGCATTGCGCCAGATGCGGACGACACCGTCGCCGCCAGAAGAAGATTTATTGTCCTCACCCATCAGCATTCCGCCTTTCTTTCGTGATCCAAATGTATATACATAATGACCCATGTGACAAGAGCTAATTCGGTAGCTAGCTTGCAGACCGAAATTGGCCAGAGGCGAACGGCAGGAGAGTTTGAAATGGCGACATCGACTATTTTCGCAGCGCAGGCGCTTCTGCCGCAGGGCTGGGAGAAAAACGTCCGGCTGACGATCGAGGGCGAGCGGATCCTGTCCGTCGAGACCGGCGCGAAGGCCGATGCGGGCGACGAGCAGCATGATGTCGTCATCCCGGCCATGCCGAACCTCCACAGCCACGCCTTTCAGCGCGCCATGGCCGGCCTTGCCGAAGTGCGCGGCCCCGGCGACGACAGTTTTTGGAGCTGGCGGACGATCATGTACAAGTTCGCCCTGTCCATGACGCCGGACGATATCGAGGCGGTGGCGGCGCAGCTTTATATGGAAATGTTGGAAGCCGGTTTTGCCCGCGTCGGCGAATTCCACTACCTGCATCACGACAAGGACGGGCGCCCTTACGCCAATATCGCCGAACATGCGGAGCGGATCGGCGCGGCAAGTGCTGCGACCGGTATCGGCTTGACGCTTCTGCCGGTCTTTTATGCCCATTCCGGCTTCGGCGGCGGAGCGCCGGTCGAGGGGCAGCGGCGCTTCATCAATTCGCTCGACAGCTTTTCCGACCTCATGGAAGGTGCAGCCAAGGTGACAGCAAGCCTGCCCGGCGGCCGTATCGGCCTTGCACCGCACAGCCTGCGCGCCGCAACGCCGGATGAATTGTCAAAAGTCATTCCGATGGCCAAGGGCGGGCCGATCCATATCCATGTCGCCGAACAGGTGAAGGAAGTGGAAGACTGCATCGCCTGGTCCGGCGCCCGGCCGGTCGAATGGCTGCTCGCTAATGCGCCTGTCGACGAAAACTGGTGCCTGATCCACGCGACCCACATGACCGATTCGGAAACCCGCGACATGGCCCGCCGTGGCGCAATCGCCGGGCTTTGCCCGATCACCGAGGCCAATCTCGGCGACGGCACGTTCCAGGCGACGATTTTCCGTGAGGAAGGCGGGCGGTTCGGCGTCGGCTCGGATTCCAACGTGTTGATCTCCCTGCCGGGCGAACTGCGGCAATACGAATATTCGCAGCGTCTGGCGCTCAGAGCCCGCAATGTCATCGCCGATCCGAACCAATCGACCGGCCGCAGCCTGTTCGATGGCGCAATCGCCGGTGGCAGCATCGCCATGCAGGCCCCGACAGGGATCGCCAAGGGCAATTTTGCGGATATCGTATCGCTCGACACGAAGGCCATTCCCTATCTGTCTGGTGACCAGATCCTCGACCATTTCATCTTTGCCGGCGGCGTCGGCATCGACAGCGTCTGGGCGCTTGGGGCCAAGCAGGTACATAACGGCCGGCATATCGGTCGCGATGCGATCAGCCGCCGCTTCACCGAGACAATGACGGCGCTGATGAACAGCTAAAACGTCTCCGAGCCGGGCGATCCCAGCAGAATTGCCCGGCTCCGTTTCAGACACCCCCTCAGCTAAGCTCGCAAAAACGTTATGCTTTGCCGCATTTCATGCTGCATCGCGACATAATCTGCCTCTTTTGCCATGTTCTTCTCGCAAGTGCGAAATGATCGCTTCTTGCAACCCGCCGGAGCGAGGCAAACCTCCCTGCCTCGAGCCCGACCCGTACGAGGAACAGACCATGGACGACCTTCTAAAAGGCATTTCCAATTTTCGCGAAGCCGTCTTTCCCGACAATTCGGCTCTCTACCAGAAACTCGCAAGAGAAGGGCAGAAGCCGCAGGCGCTCATCATCTCCTGCGCCGACAGCCGGGTCATGCCCGAAACCATCACGCAATCCGGACCGGGCGAACTCTTCGTCTGCCGCAATGCCGGCAATATCGTGCCGCCGTTCCAGACGATGAATGGCGGCGTCTCCTCCGCGATCGAATATGCGGTGATCGCGCTCGGTGTCCGCGACATCATCGTCTGTGGCCATTCCGATTGCGGCGCGATGAAAGGCCTTTGCCATCCTGAACTTTTGGCGCCCATGCCGAATGTCGCGGCCTGGCTGAAGCACAGCCATGCCGCCCATTCGATCGTCTGCGAGGCCTATCCCCCGACACTGGAAGACAAGGAGAAGATCCGCGCCGTCGCCATGGAAAACGTGGTCGTGCAGCTCGATCACCTGCGCACACACCCTTCCGTCGCGGCAAAGCTCGCAAAGGGGGAAGTGACCCTGCATGGCTGGTTCTTCGATATCGAGACCGGCAGCGTGCTTATCTACGACGGCGCGGCCTCCCGCTTCACGGAACTGGAAGACGGACAGCCGCTTGCGGTTGCCGTCAGCGGCCGCGACGTGCCGCAGGTCATCCCATTCCGCCGCAAGAATGGGGCCGAGCGGGCAGCTCTCAACGTCTGAGGCCCCCGCACAAACTCCCGCCCCACGCACCGAGATATCCAGCCGGATGGGCCGATCGTTATCGATTGCGCCCGTCCAGGCCTGCGGCGATGCGCGTGATCACCGTTTATACGAGAGGTTGAGAGTTCATGGTCCTACCCCAATCCGCCCGTCTCCCCAGAATGCTCGGCTATATCGGCTGGCCGCTTGCGCTGCTGTTCATCTGGGACATCGCCGTCACCGTTGCCTATGTCTACCTGCCGCATCCTGGGTTCGATCTTCCAGCGCTGCCGATGACCCTGCTCGGCTCGGCGCTTGCCCTGTTTCTCGGGTTCCGGAACAACAGTGCCTATGCACGATGGTGGGAAGCCCGAACTCTTTGGGGCGCGATGGTCAATTCCTCCCGGTCATTCGGTCGTGAAGTCTTTTATCTGATCGATGCAAATCCGGAGAGCGAAAAGCTCAGGCACGATCTCATTCGCCGGCAGATCGCCTATGTCAACGCATTGCGCTGCCATCTGCGACGGCAGCCGCCTTTCGAGGAGATCGCCGACTTTCTGCCCGATGACGAGGTCGAGGCGTTGCGCACCGTCTCCAACGTTCCCAACGCCATCCTGAACAGAAGTGCGGCCATGCTTGCCGAGGCGTCGGAACGCGGCTGGATCGACAGCTATCGCAGGGTGCAAATCGAAAGCCTACTGGTGGACATGAGCAATGCACAGGGCGGCATGGAGCGGATCAAGAATACGCCGCTGCCGCGCGAATACGGCTACTTCCCGACGCTGTTCGTGCATTTCTTCTGCATTCTTCTGCCGATCGGCCTTGTCGACACGCTGACGATCTATACGCCGCTGGCATCGACCGTGGCCGGCTTCATGCTGCTGGCCATGGACAGGATCGGTGCGGACCTTCAGGATCCGTTCGAAAACCGTGCCCATGACGTTCCCGTCACGTCGATCTGCCGGACGATCCAGATCGACCTCGAACAGCTGATCGGCAAGCGGGAGCCCGCAAAGCCGCTTCAGCCGGTGGAGAATGTTCTCTGGTGAGGGAACAGGGATCGGGCCTGCCGCTCTTCAACGGGCCCGAAATCCGTCAACGAATATAGTGATACCGGCGGCGGAAATAGAGAAGCGCCTCGTCCTCTTCGGGACCATGCGCAACACCGACGACACGGCAGAACAGAACATGATGCGTGCCGCTCTCGACCGCATTTTCGACTTCGCAATCGAAGGAGACGATCGCGCCGTTGAGGCGCGGCGCGCCGGTGACGCCCGTCACCCATTCGCCTGAGGCGAATCGTTCCTGCTGCGGCGTCGAGCCGCCGAACAGTTTTGACATCGCCTCATGGCCCGATGCCAGCGTATTGACGCAGAGAACCCGGTTCTTCTCGAACATGCCGGCGACCGAACTGGAACGGTTGAGGCAGACAAGCAAGGTCGGCGGACGGTCGGTGACGCTGCAGACGGCCGATGCGGTAAAGCCCGCAAGCCCTCCCGGGCCATCGGTCGTCACGATATTGACCGCTGCGGCAAGCCGCGCCATGCCCTCGCGAAACGCCAGCCGCGTTGCTTCGACTTCGTCATTGATCGGATCGCTCGTCATTCTATCCCCAGTCCAGTCATTCCCGTTTCCGTCGTTCCCGCTTTCATTATTACGGGCAACGGTATTGCCGCTCGCAAAAGAACGGTCTGACATATGTGTCATCCACGCCTGATTTTGCAATGCCGCATGACGGTTGCGGCACATCATAGATTGCGCGAATTATCCGCTTGACGGGCCGATGCACAGCCATATAGTTTAAACTTAAAATAATAGGTGGAACGATTTCAGGAGGAATTGGGCATGCGCATCGTCTGTATCGGCGGAGGACCTGCAGGTCTCTATTTCGCGCTCCTGATGAAGAAGTTTCATCCCGAACATTCGATCTCGGTGGTCGAGCGCAACCGGCCTTACGACACGTTCGGCTGGGGTGTCGTTTTCTCCGACGCGACCATGATTTCGATGCGCGCCTGGGATCCGGAAAGCGCTGCCGAAATCGAGGAAGCCTTCAATCACTGGGACGATATCGAGCTCTTGTTCAAAGGCACCCGCCAGCGCACATCCGGCCACGGTTTCGTCGGCATCGGCCGCAAAAAGCTTCTGAACATTTTGCAGCGGCGCTGCGAGGCGCTGGGCGTCGAACTCGTGTTCGAGACGGATTCCGACGGGGATACGGATTATCCCGATGTGGATCTCATCATCGCCTCCGACGGCTTCAACTCAAAGATCCGCAACCGTTACCCGGAGGTCTTCGAACCCGATCTCGTCGTGCGCCCGAACCGCTATATCTGGCTCGGCACGAAAAAGCTGTTCGACGCCTTCACCTTCGATTTCCGCAAGACGGACCACGGCTGGTTCCAGGCGCATATCTACAAGTTCGACGAAAACACCTCGACCTTCATCGTCGAGACGACCGAAGAGGCCTATGAAAAACACGGCCTCGGCACTCTCGACCAGCAGGGATCGATCGATTTCTGCCAAAACCTGTTTTCGGAGGTTCTCGAAGGCGCCGAGCTGATGACCAATGCGCGGCACCTGCGCGGATCGGCATGGCTGAATTTCAACCGGCTGATCTGCGACAAGTGGAGCCATTTCAATGGCAATTCGCATGTCGTGCTGATGGGCGACGCCGCCCATACCGCGCATTTCGCCATCGGCTCGGGCACGAAGCTGGCGATCGACGATGCGATCGAGCTGACCAACCAGTTCAACAAACTTGGTCACTCCAAGGATAGCATCCCGGCGGTCCTTTCGACCTATGAGGAGATCCGCCGCGTCGATGTGGCCCGCATCCAGAATGCCGCGCGCAATGCGATGGAATGGTTCGAAGTGGTCGGCCAGCGTTATGCCGACACGCTGGAGCCGCCGCAGTTCATGTATTCCATGCTGACCCGCTCGCAGCGCATCAGCCACGAAAATCTTCGCCTGCGCGATCCCGTCTGGCTGGAAGCATACGAGCGCTGGTTCGCAGAAAAGAACGGTATCGAGATTAGTGGCAACGGCCGTGTCCTGCCGCCGATGTTCACGCCCTATTCGCTGCGCGGCACGGATCTGCCGAACCGCATCGTCATGTCGCCGATGGCGATGTATTCGGCAAAAGACGGGATGATGGACGACTTTCATCTTGTGCATCTGGGGTCTCGCGCGCTCGGCGGCGCCGGTCTCGTGTTTGCCGAGATGACCTGTGTATCGCCGGATGCGCGTATCACGCCCGGCTGCCTCGGCCTGTGGAACGACGAGCAGGCGGCGCAGTGGAAACGTTTCGTCACCTTCGTGCACGACAATTCCGCCGCCAAGGTCGGCATCCAGCTAGGCCATGCCGGCCGCAAAGGGGCGACGAAGCTTGCCTGGGATGGCATAGACCAGCCGCTGACCGAAGGTGGGTGGCCGCTGATCTCGGCTTCCGCCCTGCCCTATCTGAAAAACAGCCAGGTGCCAAAGGCAATGGACCGGGCCGATATGGACCGGGTCAAGGCCGACCATGTCCGCGCTGCGAAATATGCGGCAGACGCCGGGGCCGACTGGCTGGAGCTGCATTGCGCGCACGGTTATCTGCTGTCCAGCTTCCTGTCGCCGCTGACCAACCGGCGCGACGACGACTATGGCGGCAGCCACGAGAACAGGGCGCGGTATCCGCTGGAAGTATTTTCGGCGATCCGCGAAGTCTGGCCGCAGGACAAGCCGATTTCGGTGCGCCTGTCCTGCCATGACTGGTTCGAAGGCGGCAATACGCCGGATGATGCCGCGATCTTCGCAAGAATGTTCAAGGAGGCGGGCGCCGATCTGATCGACTGCTCGTCCGGTCAGGTCTGGAAGGAGGAAAAACCGGTCTATGGCCGTCTGTTTCAGACGCCTTTCTCCGACAAGATCCGCAACGAGATCGGCATTCCGACGATTGCCGTCGGCGCGATTTCGGAAGCCGATCAGGCCAACTCGATCATCGCCGCCGGCCGCGCCGATCTTTGCGCCGTTGCTCGCCCGCATCTCGCCGATCCGGCCTGGGTGCTGCACGAGGCGGCCAAGATCGGGCTGACCAGCATTGTCTGGCCGAAACAGTACCAGTCCGGCAAGATGCAATACGAAACCGGGCTTGCCCGTGCCGCGGCAGCAAAGTGAGGAGCAAGCCATGACCGCTGCCACTGGCAGACTTGCAGGTCGCCATGCGCTCGTGACCGGTGCGGGATCGGGCATAGGTGCTGCCATCGCCACCGCTCTCGTCGAGGCCGGTGCGCGGGTGACGCTGGCTGGCCGCCGGGCGGAGCCGCTGGAGGCGCTTGCGCATGAACTCGCCAAGACGTGGGGACACGACAAGGTCTGCGTCGCCTCGGGTTTCGATGTCACCAACACGGCAGCGATCGAGATCGGTCTCACGGCTGCACGCACCGCGTTTGGGCCGATCAATATCCTCGTCAACAATGCCGGCGAAGGCCCGAGTGCACCGTTCGAAAAGACCTCGCTGGAGATGTGGAACCATGTTCTAGCCGTCGATCTGACCGGCGTGTTTCAAGTGACGCAGGCGGTTCTGCCGGATCTGAAGGCCGCAGGTTCGGGCGCCCGTATCATCAACATCGCCTCGACGGCGGGACTGACCGGTTACGCCTATGTTTCGGCCTATGTTGCAGCGAAGCACGGTGTCGTCGGCCTCACCCGCGCATTGGCACTGGAACTGGCAAAGACCGGCATCACCGTCAACGCGGTCTGCCCGGGCTTTACCGATACGCCGCTGATCGCCCGCTCGATCGAAAACATCGTCGCAAAGACCGGCCGGACGGAAGAACAGGCGTTGAAGGAATTTACGAAGAACAATCCGCAGGGGCGGCTGGTGAAGCCTGAGGAGGTTGCAGACACGGTTCTGTGGTTGGCTTCGTCGGCCGCGCAATCGATCAATGGTCAGGCAATCGCGGTTGCCGGTGGGGAGGTCCTGGCCGGCTGATCGCCCGCCATGGGACAGGGATCAAGACAAGAGGAGAGCGACATGGAACTGGAAAAGGGCATTACCGAAAACGGCAGCGGTTATGAGGGCACGACCTGGAACATTCTGGGCCAGGTCTACTTTCCCAAAGCCGTCTCGGACGACACGTTCGCCTTCGAGACCAATAGCCTGCCGGGGCAGTTCGTGCCCGTCCATATCCACCCGACCCAGGACGAATTCATTCTCGTGCAGGAAGGTGAGATTGACCTGAAACTCGACGGAAACTGGGTCAAAGCCAAGGCCGGAGATCTGGTTCGCATGCCGCGCGGCATTCCGCATGGCTATTTCAACAAATCCGACAAGCCGTGCCGGGCGCTCTTCTGGGTCTCGCCCGCCCGCCAGCTGAAAGAGCTTTTCGAAGAGCTGCATGAAATGACCGACGTCGAGGAAATCGTAAAAGTTTCCGCCGCGCATGAGGTGGATTTCCTGCCGCCTTCCGCCAACGACTGACAGCGGGACAGTCGAGCTGAGAAACGGGAGGAGACAGGCATGAACGACGTGATGAATGGCATGAAGCAGAGCTTTCGCGACTACCAGCCAAAACACTTTCTCTGGGAAGTGAGTGAGGACGGCCGCGTCGGCACGATCCGGCTGAACCGGCCGGAGCGCAAGAACCCGCTGACCTTCGACAGCTATGCCGAGATGCGCGACCTGTTTCGCGATCTTGTTTATGCCTCAGACATCCGCGCCATCGTGCTGACCGGTGCGGGCGGCAATTTTTCGTCCGGCGGCGACGTGTTCGAGATCATCGAGCCGCTGACGGCAATGCCGATGCCCCAGCTTCTGGCCTTCACGCGCATGACCGGCGATCTCGTCAAGGCGATGAAGAAATGCCCGCAGCCGATCATCGCCTCGGTGGACGGTATCTGTGCCGGCGCCGGCGCGATCCTTGCCATGGCGTCGGACATGCGGCTGGCAACGCCGGAAGCGAAGACGGCCTTCCTCTTCACCCGCGTTGGGCTTGCCGGTGCGGATATGGGTGCCTGCGGGATCCTGCCGCGCATCATCGGTCAGGGCCGTGCCGCCGAACTGCTCTTCACAGGCCGTTCGATGAATGCCCGCGAGGGTGAGGCCTGGGGCTTTTTCAACGCGATCCATCCGGCCGACGTTCTTGAAACCGAGGCGAAAAAGCTTGCGCATTCGCTGGCCGATGGCCCGTGGTTTGCTCATACGATGACAAAAACCATGCTGAACCAGGAATGGGCGATGGGTCTCGACGAGATGATCGAGTCGGAAGCTCAGGCGCAGGCGATCTGCATGGCGGCCAAGGATTTTCGCCGCGCCTTCGAGGCTTTTGCGGAAAAGCGCAAACCCATCTTCGAGGGTGATTGATGGGCACCCCTACCACGCTTCAGGGGCCGCCGCGGGATTTTCTCGACTGGCCATTCTTCGACGACAGCCACAAGGCGCTGGCCGAAAAGCTGGATGATTTTGCGGCCTCCCGCGCGCTCGCGCAGATCGACCATGCGGATACCGACAAGGCCTGCCGCGCCATCGTCCGGTCGCTGGGCGAGGCTGGCCTGCTGGATGCGGCGACCGGCGCCGGAGGCAGCGTGCCGATCGACAGCCGCGCGGCCTGCCTGACGCGCGAAACGCTGGCCTGGCATGACGGGCTTGCCGATTTCGCCTTTGCCATGCAGGGGCTCGGCACGGGCGCGATCGGCCTTTCGGGGTCGGAAGAGCTGCGCCGCACGGTTCTGCCGAAGGCGCAGTCCGGCGAGTGGATCTCCGCTTTCGCGCTGTCGGAAAAGGATGCCGGTTCGGATGTCGCGGCCATGGCCTGCGCCGCCCGCAAGGACGGCGACCATTATGTGCTCGACGGCGAAAAGACCTGGATTTCCAATGGCGGCATCGCCGATGTCTATACCGTTTTTGCCCGCACCGGCGAGGCGCCCGGCACGCGGGGCATTTCCGCCTTCGTCGTGTTTGCCGACGATCCGGGTTTTTCGATCGCCGAGCGGATCGATGTGATCGCGCCGCATCCGCTGGCGACGATCCGGTTCGACAATTGCCGAATTCCGGCCTCGCGCCTGCTCGGCACGCCCGGCGAAGGGTTCAAGATCGCCATGCGGACGCTCGATATTTTTCGTGCTTCGGTCGCGGCAGCGGCGCTCGGATTTGCAAAGCGCGCGCTGGATGAGGCGACGGCTCATGCGAAAACGCGAACAATGTTCGGCAACCATTTGTCCGACCTGCAGATGACGCAGGCAGCGCTGGGCGA
The DNA here is from genome assembly GCF_007829835.1 of Neorhizobium alkalisoli. Classification (GTDB taxonomy): domain Bacteria; phylum Pseudomonadota; class Alphaproteobacteria; order Rhizobiales; family Rhizobiaceae; genus Neorhizobium. The sequence continues at coordinate 333,912 of NZ_VIWP01000001.1, forward strand.
AATGGCAGCCGAGATCGATGCCGCGAGCCTTCTGACCTATCGCGCCGCATGGCGCCGTGACGTCCAGAACCTTTCGACCACCAAGGAAGCGGCGATGGCGAAGATGGTGGCGACGGAAAATGCGCAGAAAGTGATCGACCGCGCAGTGCAGATGTTTGGCGGCCGAGGGGTCCAAAAAGGCGAGATTACCGAAAGCCTGTATCGCGAGATCCGCGCGTTGCGCATCTATGAAGGGGCGACCGAGGTGCAAAAGCTGATCATCGCCCGCGAATTGTTGAAGGTGTGAGATCGGCCATGGCTTTTACCACCACACGCCGGCTGAATTTCGGGGATTGCGACCCTTCGGGCATCGCCTATTTCCCGTCCTACCTCAACATTCTGGTCGGCGTTTACGAAGAGTTTTTCGAGGCGATGGGTTTTGCCTGGCCGCAACTGATCAACGACCGAAAACTCGGTTTTCCGACGGTGACGCTCGACCTCACCTTCAAGAGCCCGGCCTTGCATGGCGACATGATGGATTTTTCGATTGCCGTCATTCACATCGGCAACAGCTCGCTCGATCTTCAACACACGGTGACGACCGGTGACCGCCTGCTCTGGACCGCCCAGCAGCGGCTCGTTGTCACCTCACATGAAACCAAGAAGGCCGTTTCCTGGCCGGACGATATGCGCCTTGCGCTGAATGAGCATTTGGAGAGACATGATGCACACAATCCTGCAGCCTGAAGGCTGGGCGAAGCCGATCGGTTATGCCAATGGCGTCGCCGCCACCGGAAGGCAGGTCTTTGTCGGCGGGCAGATCGGCTGGAACAGCCAGTGCCAGTTCGAGACCGATGATTTCGTCGCGCAGGTGCGCCAGACGCTTCAAAACATCGTCGCCGTACTGGCGGAAGCCGGCGCCGGGCCGCAGCACATTACCAGCATGACCTGGTATTTTGTCGACAAGGCCGAATATACCGGCAATCTCAAGGGCATCGGCCAGGTTTATCGCGAGGTCATCGGCAAGCATTTTCCGGCCATGGCCGCCATGCAGGTTCTGGCGCTGGTCGAGGATCGCGCCCGGATCGAGATCCAGGCAACCGCCGTCATTCCGGAATGATTTTTCGATGAGCGCGCCAATAGAGTTTTCCGCAACCGTATCCGGCACCATTCGGGATGGCGTGCTAATCGTCACCCTCGACAGTCCGCCCGTGAATGCGACTTCGGCAGAAGTTCGTCGCGGCCTGAAAGCCATGCTGGAATTCGCGGAAAGCTCTGCTGAAACCACGGCGATCGTGCTGACGGGTGCTGGCAAAACCTTTATCGGCGGCGCCGATATCAAGGAATTCGGCAAACCGGCGGAAGAGCCCACCTTGCCTGCCGTCATCGAGGCGATCGAGGCTTTTGGCAAGCCGGTGGTCGCGGCCCTGAACGGGGCCGCGCTCGGTGGTGGGCTGGAAGTGGCGCTCGCCTGCCATATCCGCATCGCATCGGCAGTGGCACAGGTCGGCCTACCGGAAGTCAAGCTCGGCATCGTGCCCGGCGCCGGTGGCACGCAGCGCCTGCCGCGGCTGACGGGGATTGCGGTTGCGCTGGAGCTGATCGCATCGGGCCGGATCGTCAAGGCATCTGAGGCCCGGGCGCTCGGTATCGTCGATGACGTTGTCGAAGGCGATCTCACCGAGGCTGCGATTGCCGTGGCGAAAGCGATGGTCGGAAAACCGCGGCGCCGGACGGGCGAACTTTCAGTAGCCGCTCTGGACCCGGCCGAAACGGAACGCGCATCGGCAAAAATCCTCGCCAAGGCACGAGGCCAAAAGGCGCCGGGCGAAGCCGTACGGCTCGTCCTCTCCGCCGCCCGCCCGCTGGCCGAAGGACTGGCGGATGAACGTGCTACTTTTCTTGCTCTCCGGGACAGTCGTGAGGCCGCAGCACTACGGCATGTGTTCTTTGCCGAGCGCGAGGCGGGCAAGGTCGCGGGTCTTGAAGGCGTCGAGCCTCGCGCCGTAGCCACGATCGGCATTTGCGGGCTTGGCCTGATGGGCAGCGGCATCGCCGTCGCCGCTCTTTCCGCTGGCTACCGTGTGATCGGTCTCGACCAAACCGCAGATGCAGCGGAAAAGGGCCGGGAACGCATCATCGGCCTGATGGAGAAAAACCTTGCCTCGGGCCGGCTTGATCAGGCCAGTTTCGATGCCCAGAAAGCCCGGCTTTCGGTGACAGCGAACGATGCCGATCTGAGCCCCTGCGACCTCGTCATCGAAGCGGTGTTTGACGATCTCGCCGTCAAGACGGACCTGTTTCGCCGCCTCGACAAGGTTTTGCGGCCGGACGCGATCCTCGCCACCAATACCAGCTACCTGAACCCCGACGAGATCGCGGCAGTAACGCAACATCCCGAACGCGTGCTCGGCCTGCATTTCTTCTCGCCGGCCCATGTCATGCGGCTGCTTGAAGTCGTCCGTTGCGCAAAGACTGCACCGGACGTGCTGGCGACCGGGCTTGCCGTGGCGAAAAAGCTGCGCAAGCTCGCGATCGTCACCGGCGTCACCGAAGGCTTCATCGGCAACAGCATCTTTTCCGCCTATCGCCGTGAAGCGGAATTCCTGCTGGAAGACGGTGCCATGCCGGAAGAAATCGACAGGGCGCTGGAGGATTACGGTTTCCCGATGGGCCTGTTTGCCGTCTACGACATGGCCGGCCTCGAAATCGCCTGGGCGCGCCGCAAGCGGCAGGCGGCGACCCGCGATCCTTCGGACCGCTATGTCGAGATCGCCGACCGGCTCTGCAAGGCAGGACGTTTTGGCCAGAAGGCCGGGCGCGGCTGGTATGTCTATCCAGAGGGCAAGCGCGTGGTCGATCCGGACGTGACCGCGATCATCGAGACGGCCAGAGCGAAAAAGGGCATCACCCCGCGCAGCTTCTCGCAGGCCGAAATCCTCGAGCGCCTTCTCGCCGCCATGGCGGCGGAAGGGCAGCGTCTGCTTGCGGAAGGGATCGCGGCAAGGGCAAGCGATATCGATCTGGTGATGATCAACGGCTACGGTTTTCCGGCCCACAAGGGCGGGCCGATGTTTGCGGCCGGCTGATTCTTCGGCAGTCCGGCAGGGCATTGAACATGCGGCGATATCGTCGCATGCTGGCGGACGGCCCTCGACGTCATATTTCTCCAGATATTGCCGGTGCTTTTTATGTCTTCCATTGCCGATATCACCCGTGAACTTGCCGATCTCGTTTCCTTCCCCACCGTCAGTGCCAGCTCCAATCTCGACCTGATCGACCATGTCGAAGCGCGCATGGCCCCTTTCGGCGCGCGGATGCGGCGCTTTCCGAATGCCGATGGCACCAAGGCGAATGTGCTGGTCAGCATCGGCCCGGAAGCGCCGGGCGGTATCGTCTTCAGCGGTCATACTGACGTCGTGCCGGTCGAAGGTCAGGCCTGGACGAGCGACCCATGGGTTTTGAAGGAAGCGAACGGCCAGCTCATCGGTCGCGGCGCGACCGACATGAAGGGCTTTCTCGCCTGCTGCATGGCCGCCGTGCCCGGAATCGTTGCAAAAAACCTCAAGCGTCCGGTGCATCTCGCCTTTTCCTATGACGAGGAAGTTGGCTGCACAGGTGTCGGCTCTATGGCGGAATGGATCGGACAGAGCGATCTGAAACCACGCCTTGCCGTAATCGGCGAGCCGACGCGCATGGATCTGGTCGCGGCCCATAAGGGCGGGCTGGTCGGCTGGTGCCGCATTCTCGGAAAACCCGGCCATTCCTCGCAGCCGGATCGTTATGTCAACGCGGTCATGGTCGGCGGCGAGATGGTGGCCGAGATCAACCGCATCCGCGAGGACATGCGCAACGGCCCGCGCTTCGAGGGCCTCGATCCGCCCTATTCGACCATCCAGGTCAACATCATCCGCGGCGGCACGGCGGGCAACATCGTTGCCGAGCGTTGCGACGTGCAGTGGGAGATGCGGATCATTCCCGGCGAAAGCGATCAGGCGGTGCTGGAGCGGATGAAGCATTTTGCCGCCGAAAAGCTAGAGCCGGCGATGAAGGCGATCGATCCGGCATGCGGCATCACTTTCGAGCTGCAGGCCCATATTCCCGGCCTCAAGCCGAATGATGATCCGACGCTCGATGCCGAACTGTTGCGCCTCCTCGGCAAGAACGAGGTCCACTATGTCTCCTATGGCACGGAGGCCGGCATATTCCAGATCGCCGGCGTGCCCTCGGTCATCATCGGTCCGGGCGATATCGCGGATGCGCACCAGCCGAACGAATCGATCGCGATTTCGGAACTCGAGCGCTGCGCCTCTTTCCTCGACAGGCTGACGGACAGCTGCTGCTGATCAGACCGCCGGGCGCTTTTCCGCAACCGGCACACGACGATAGCCGAGGGCTCGGCTGATTTCGTCGGCCGTATTGCGCAGCATCAGCAGCATCGCTTCGCGTCGTTCGAGATAACGGATCGTTGGGGCACCGAGATTGAGCGCCGCCGTGATGCTTCCATTGGCGTCGAAGACCGGCGCGGCGATGCCCGTCGAGCCGGTGACGAATTCCTGGTCGTTGATCGCGTAACCATCCCGGCGCACCCGCGCCAGCATGTCGCGAATGACGGTGGGATCCGTCACCGTGTAGCGCGTGTAGGAGAGGAACTGGACCCGCTCCAGATAATTGTCCAGCGCGTCCTTCGAGGCATGGGCAAGCAGGACCCGGCCGGTCGCGGTGCAATAGGCCGCGATCGCCGCGTCCAGGTTGATATCGTAACGCACGCCCTGTCGGCTAACGCTTTTTGCCAGCCTTCGGATGTCGCAATGAGCGTTCATCGTCGCCAGGATGATGGTTTCCCCCGATTCGTCGCGCAGCTTTTCCATGAAGGGACGTGCGGTCAGCACGAGGGGCTCCTCATGCCGACGGAAGGGAAAGCCGTGGCGGCTTGCCTCCACCAGCACGTATCGTCCGGCGGCGTCGCGAACCACATGACCGCGGGCGACTAGCGTCTGCACCAGACCATGGGCACTGCTTTTCGGGAAGGACATGCTGTGGACAATATCAGCCAGCGAAACGGCATCCCGCTGGGTGGCGAGATATTCCAGCAGATCGAGAATGCGCCCCGCGCTCTTTATCTCGGAGTTCATATATGTGAACGAAACCCCCATTGCTGACTACCGGTTCGGCTCATAACACTTCTGCCTAGAAACTTGCCACAACCTAAGACAGCATGCCGAAAGGGCGAATGTTTCCATGAACGCAGCCAATAAGCAAAATGATATCTCCGAACCCTGGACCTGGCCGGATAGTGTCTGGCAGCAGAAGGTACAGAAGGTGCGCGCAGGCCGCTCGCTGCGACCGGCAAAATGGAAAAACGGCGCGCGCATGGCAGTGGCAATCTCCTTTGATTCGGATCATGAGACGGTGGAACTGCGCAATGGCGGCGTTTCCTTCGGCAAGATGAGCCAGGGTCAGTACGGCGCCCGCGCCGGCTCGCCGCGTATCCTGCGCCTGCTTGAAAAATACGGCGTTCCGGCCTCGTTTTTCATGCCGGCCGTATCGGCCATGATCAATCCGGAAGAGGTGAAGACCGTCATTTCCGCCGGCCATGAACTGGCGATCCACAGCTGGATCCACGAATTCAATTCCCGCCTCGACGAAGAGACCGAACGCGATCTCGCCTTGCGCGCAGCCGACGAACTGGAGCGCCTTTCGGGCGTGCGTCCGGTCGGCATGCGCACCGCATCCTGGGATTTCAGCCCCTATACGCTAAAAATCGCCCGCGAAATGGGCCTTCTCTACGATTCCTCGCTGATGGCCGACGACGAGCCTTACGAGCTGCTGGAGGATGGCGAGCCGACCGGTATCGTCGAAATCCCGGTCGAATGGATTCGCGACGACGCGCCTTATGTGGCGATGGACCGGATGACCGGCACGCGCCCCTATGGCGGCCCGGCCATGGTTTTCGACATCTTTTCCCGCGAGCTGGAAGCCGCCTATGAAGAGGGCGGGCTTTTCCAGCTGACGATGCACCCGCATCACATCGGCCACCGCTCGCGCATCTTCATTCTCGAAGAGATCATCAGGCTCGCCCAGTCCAAGGGCGATGTCTGGTTCACCACGCATGCGGAGCTTGCCCGCTATTGCGCCGAGGAGGCCGACCTCTTCAAGTCCTGACAAACGATCCGGGCGCCTGTGCCATGGGAGGCTGCAGGCGCCATTTTCTATATTTTCTTCAGATATTTAATCATCACAAACAACAATGAGGGTAAGGGACATGTCTGTAAGATTAACATCCATCGCCGCGGTTCTTCTGACGCTTGCATCGTCAGCCGCTTTTGCACAGTCCAAGGACGCGCTGACGATCGATCTCTCCGGCGATGCCGCGACGCTCGATCCCCACCTGCAGTGGGACACCAACAGCTACAGCATCTACCGCAATATCTTCGACAACCTGCTGACCCGCAATCCGGCCGGCGAGATCGTGCCGCAGATCGCAAAATCGTGGAAATATGCGGACGACAAGACGATCGAATTCGAGATCCGTGACGACGTGACCTTCCAGGACGGCAGCAAGCTGACCGCCGAAGACGTCGCCTTCTCTATCAACCGCATCATCGACCCGAAGCTGAAGAGCCCGCAGCTCACCCAGTTCGACCAGATCTCCAAGGCTGAGGTCAGCGGTCCGAACAAGGTGACGATGACGACCAAGTCCGCCTATCCGGCGCTGCTCGCCCAGCTCGTCAAGCTTTCGATCGTGCCGAAGGCCTATGTCGAAAAGGTCGGCGACCAGGAATTCAACGCCAAGCCGCTCGGTTCTGGTCCCTACAAGCTTGCCAACTGGCAGAAGGGCGTTCAGACCGAACTGGAAGCCTATGGCAGCTACTGGCGCGTCAAACCGCCTTTTGCGAAGGTGACCTTCCGCACCGTGCCGGATGCTTCCACCCGTCTCGCTGACCTGAAGACCGGCAAGGCCGACCTGATCGGCGGCGTGACCCCGGATCAGGCAGCCGGCATGAAGAGCGAAACCGCGATCAAGGTTCTGTCGGCTCCGACCGAACGCGTCGGTTACCTCTATATCAACGCTGAGGCCGGCCCGACCAAGGATGTCCGCGTCCGTCAGGCGATTGCCTATGCAATCGACCGCAGCGCGCTGATCGAGGCCCTGCTGGCCGGTTACGGCAACCCGGTCAATATCGTCGGCGCCAAGCCGATCTTCGGTTACACCGACAAGGTCGAAGGTTATGCCTACGATCCGGAAAAGGCGAAGGCCCTCGTCAAGGAAGCCGGAGCCGAAGGCGCCAAGCTCGAATTTCTGACCTCGCCCGCCTATAACCGTGCGACGATCGAAGCCATCCAGCAGATGATCAACGAGGTCGGTCTCAATGTCGAAATCGCATCCAGCGACCAGGCGACCTTCCTCAAGCGCCGCCAGGGCGAACCGGCCAATGCTGGCAGCATGGCCTTCGGCGCCTGGTCCTGCGCCTGCCAGGATGCGGACGGGATCATCTTCCCGCTCTTCCGCAGCGGCAGCATCTGGGCAAAATACAAGAACCCGCAATATGACGCTCTCGTCGACGGCGCCCGCGTGACGCTCGACAAGAACGAGCGGTTGGCCAAGTACGAACAGGCCTACCAGATCCTGAAAGACGACGTGCCCGGCATCGGCCTTTATCAGGCTTTTGCGATCTATGGCGCCAACACCAAGCTCAACTGGACGCCCACCGCCAACGAGGCGATGTTCGTGACAGACATGAGCTGGCAGCAGTAAGCGCGACTAGATAAAGGCGGATCGAATACGATGTTGAGATATGCCGTCCAGCGGCTGATTCAGGCTGTCATTGCGATTTTCGGCGTGCTCACCATCGTGTTCGTCGTCATGCACTTTTCCGGCGACCCGACGCTTCTGCTCGTGCCGCCGGATGCCTCTGCCCAGATGATTGCGGAACTGCGCCACCAGCTCGGCTTCGACCAGCCGCTCTGGGTGCAATATCTGAATTACCTCGGCGGACTTATCCGCTTCGATTTCGGCCAGTCCGTCGTGCAGCGCATTCCCGCGATCGATATCGTCATGTCGCGCGTGCCCTATACGATGATGCTGGCCGGCGGTGCGATCGTCGTTGCGGTCGGTATCGGCATTCCGGCCGGGATCATGATGGCGACCCGGCGTGGCGGGTGGCTGGAGCGGGTGCTGACGGCCATCGTCGTCACCGGCCAGAGCGTGCCGACTTTCCTGTCCGGCATCCTGCTGATCTTCGTTTTCGCCGTCACCCTGCGCTGGCTGCCGACCTCGGGTTCAGGCGATTTCGCCTCGCTGATCATGCCCTCGGTGGCGCTCGGGGCGCTCTCCATGTCGACCTTCGCCCGCATGACCCGCATCTCGATCATCGACGAACTCGGCAAGGACTATGTGCGGGCCGGCCGTGCCCGCGGCCTTTCCATGGGCTCGGTCGTCACCCGTCACGTCCTGCGCAATGCGGCAATCCCGGTCATCACCATTGCGGCGCTCGAGATCGGTAACCTGCTTGCCGGCGCTGTCATCGTCGAGACCGTCTTCGCATGGCCGGGCATCGGCCAGCTCGCCATCCAGTCGATCCAGTCGCGCGATTTTCTCGTCGTGCAGGTGATCGTGCTGCTGATTTCCTTCGTCTACGTGCTGACATCGGTCGCCGCCGACTTCGTTTACGCGCTGGTCGATCCGCGCATCCGTCTGGCCCGATAGGAGAGATTTTCATGAACACAGCTCTCCTGACCACTCGCCTGCGTCGCGTGCCGATCTCTGTCATGATCGTCTGTCTGATCCTGACGATCATCGTCGTCCTCGCCATCCTGGCACCCTATGTGGCGCCGGTCGATCCGTCGAAACAGAACCTGCTCGGACGCCTGAAGCCACCGGGTTTCGAGCGCGGCGGCATCACCTACTGGTTCGGCACCGACGATCTCGGCCGCGATCTCCTGTCACGCACGCTTTACGGCGCCGGCGTCTCGCTGGGCGTCGCAAGCCTCTCGGTCGTCGTCTCGACCCTGGTCGGCGTCACACTCGGCATGGTCGCCGGCTGGTTCCGCGGCTCCGTCGAGATCGTCATCATGCGGCTGGTCGATATCATGATGTCGATCCCGGCCATTCTGCTTGCCGTGCTGACAGTCGCCGTGCTCGGACCGGGCTTTCTGAAACTCGTGCTGGTTCTCGGCCTCACCCGCTGGCCGCGGTATACGCGTGTCGCTTATGCCCAGACCCTGCAGGTCGCCAACCTGCCCTTCATCAAGGCGTCGGAACTGGCCGGTGCGGGAGCTGCGCGCATCCTCTTCCGCCATATCCTGCCGAATATCGCCGGCCCGATCCTGATCGTGGCAACGGCCGAATTCGGGTTGATGATCCTCATGGAGGCAGGCCTCTCCTTCCTCGGCCTCGGCATCCAGCCGCCGGCCGCAAGCTGGGGCGCGATCATGAGCGTCGGGCGCGAATATATCGAGCGCGCCTGGTGGATCGTCGCCTTTCCCGGCGCCTGCCTTTTCCTTCTCGTCTTTTCCGTCAACGTTCTGGGCGACTGGTTGCGCGACCAGCTCGATCCGCGTTCCCGCAGCCGCTGATTTTTCCGCATTTTCGAGGCTTTCACCATGGAATTTGAGAACAAGACCATCGTCATTACCGGAGCCGCCGGCATTTTCGGCCGCTGGATCGCCGCCTATTTCGCAAAGGAAGGCGCCCGCCTGTGTCTCAGCGACGTCCGCATGGACGGGCTTGAAAGAGCGGTGAGCGAACTCGGCCTCGACCGCTCCAAGGTCCTGCTGCACGCGACAGAGCTGACCAGCGACGCCTCGATGCTGGACCTCGTCGATCTCGTGAAGCGCGAGTGGAAGGCGCCGGATATTCTCGTCAACAATGCCGGCATCTATACCCGTTTCAGCCTGCTCGACATGGATATTGCCGACTGGGACCGCGTCTTCGGCGTCAACCTGCGCGCGCCCTTCCTGCTTTCCCGCGAAATGGCCAAGCTGATGATCGCGGAAGGCAAGGCCGGTTCGATCGTCAACATTTCGTCGGGCGCCTCGCGCAAGATGACGCAAAACGGCGTGCCCTATTGCACCTCGAAAACCGCGATCGACCGGCTGTCCAAGGGGTTTGCCATGGAGCTTGCGGAATATGGCATCCGCGTCAATGTCGTCGAACCGGGTTTTGCGCCGGGCAGCGAGGTCAGCGAACTTTCCGACGATTACGTCACCAACATGCTGAAGAATATCCCGCTCGGCCGCTCTAGTGGGCCGATGGATGCACCGGCGGCGATCGCCTATCTCTGCTCCGAAAAGGCCGGTTTCATCACCGGTGCCACGCTTGCCGTCGATGGTGGCAATTCGATCGGAACTTACAAGCGCCCAGAGCGCGACGCTGCCAAGGCCGGTTGAGGAGGACCTGATGGAGGTTTCGCCAAGCCCGCTTCTGACCGTCGACAGCCTGACCATCGATATCGCTGGCGCCCATGTCGTCGATGACGTCTCCTTCACCGTCGCACCCGGCAGGGTCATGGCTCTGGTGGGTGAATCCGGCTGCGGCAAGTCGCTCACCTCCTATGCCATGCTCGGCCTTCTGCCGCCCGCCGCCAAACGCACTGGCGGGCGGATCATGCTGGAAAACACCGATCTCGCGTGCCTGACGGAACGCCAGTTCCGCAAGGCCCGCGGCAAGGATATTTCCATCATTTTTCAGGAACCGAGCGCCTCGCTCGATCCGCTCTCGACGGTCGGCACGCAGATCGCCGAGGCGTTTCGCGCCCATCACGGTGGATCGAAGGCGGAGGCGTTCGAAAAGGCGCGGCAGATGCTGGTCGATGTCGGCATTCCCGATCCGAACCGCCGCCTGCACCAATATCCGTTCGAACTCTCCGGCGGCATGTGCCAGCGCATCATGATCTCGATCGCGCTGATTTGTGGTCCACGCGTTCTGGTCGCCGACGAACCGACGACCGCGCTCGACGTAACAATCCAGGCGCAGATCCTCGACCTGATGAAAAAGCTGGTCGCCGAGCGCGGCACGGCAATCGTGCTGATCACCCATGACATGGGTGTGGTTGCCGATATCGCCGACGATGTCGCCGTCATGTATGCCGGCCGGATGGCCGAAATCGCCCCGGTCCATGCGCTCTTCCGCGAACCGAAGCATCCCTATACGGCGCTTTTGCTTGCAAGCGTCCCGAAACTCGATCATGCGCCAAAGGCGGACCTGGCGACGATCGAGGGAATGGTGCCGACACCGAGCGAATTCGGTGTCGGTTGCCGCTTTCATGACCGCTGTCCTCTCTCGACCGACAAGTGTCGCAGCGAGGCCCCGCCGCTCTTCGATTGCGGCGACGGGCATCGCTCCGCCTGCTGGCATATCGACCGCATGGCGGAAATCCGCGCGGTGGCGGCATGAGCGAGCAAAAGAACGTTCTCGAAATCCGTGACGTCGCCGTGCATTTCGGCGGCAATGGCGGCCTCTTCGGCAAGTCCGGCGCGGTGGTGAAAGCCGTCAACGGTGTCACGCTGGATATCGTGCGTGGCGAGACGGTGGCGCTGGTCGGGGAATCCGGCTGCGGAAAATCCACGCTGTCCAACACGATCGTCGGCCTGCAGCAGCCGGTTGCCGGCAGCGTCAAAATCGGCGGCGAGGAAGTAGTCGGCGCCGACCGCAAAAAGCTGAACGACATCCGCCGCAAGGTGCAGATGATCTTTCAGGATCCGGCTCTGTCGCTCGATCCGCGTTCGACGATCGGAGCGACGATCGGCGAACCGCTGATCGTGCGTGGCGTCGCCAAGGGCAAGGCGCTGAAGGAACGCGTCGGCGCGCTTTTGGCCCAGGTGGGCCTGCGCCCCGAACACGCCGATCGTTACCCGCACCAGTTTTCCGGCGGCCAGCGGCAGCGAGTGGTGATCGCGCGCGCTCTGGCGCTCGAACCGGATCTCGTCATCTGCGACGAACCGGTTTCGGCGCTCGACGTTTCGGTACGCGCCCAGATCCTCAATCTGCTGGTGGCGCTGCAGAAGCGCACAGGCGTCTCTTACCTGTTCGTGTCTCACGATCTCGGCGTCGTCCGGCATATCTGCGACCGCGTCGTCGTGATGTATCTCGGCCGGTTCGTGGAAATCGCCGATCGCGACACGTTCTTCGCCAATCCGAAGCATCCCTATACAAAAGCCCTGATGTCGGCCGTGCCGGAGGCCGATCCGGAGGTGCAGCGTTCCAAGGAGCGCCTTATCCTCGGCGGTGAGCTTCCGAGCCCGGCCAACATTCCCTCCGGCTGCGCTTTCCACACGCGCTGTCCGCTGGCGACGGAAATCTGCGGCCGCGAGCGCCCGGAACTGACTGTGCGGGACGACGGCGCCCGTGTGGCCTGCCATCACGCCTGAACGACCAAGACGCCGCAACGAAAAGAGACTGCCATGAGCGATACCCCCGTCAACGAAACGATCGAACTTGCGGGTCTCGATGCCGCGGCGGAAATCCGGGTCGATCGCTGGGGCATTCCGCATATCCGGGCGGAGAACGAAAAGGACCTGTTCTTCCTGCAGGGGTTTAACGCCGCCCGCGACCGGCTCTGGCAGCTCGATCTGTGGCGCAAGCGCGGCCTCGGCCTGCTCGCCGCCGATTTCGGCCCCGGTTATCTCGCGCAGGACCATGCCGCCCGGCATTTCCTCTATCGCGGCGACATGGCGGCCGAATGGGTGTCTTACGCGCCGGACACAGAGGCGATCTGCACCGCCTTCGCGACCGGCATCAACGCCTATATCGCGCTTTGCGAGGCGGAGCCCGCACGCCTGCCGCCGGAATTTGCGGTCTTCGGCACAAAACCGGCTCGCTGGCAGCCATCGGATGTCGTCCGCATCCGCAGCCATGCGCTGACCCGCAACGGCCTGTCGGAAATTTTGCGCGCCAATATCATGGCCCGCACGGATGCCGAAACCGATCTCCTGCGCTTCGAACTCGATCCGCCGGTGATACCGGAACCCGCCGAGGGCATTGTGCTTGCCGATATCCCGATGGCCGCGACACGCCTGTTCAAGCTCGCGACCGCCGCTGTCACTTTCGACAAAGCGCGGCTGGCTGCCGGGATCGACGACATCTGGAAATGGACCGAGCTCACCGATCTCGGCGACATCGTCCAGGCCGTCGCCGAACAGGGTTCCAACAACTGGGCCGTCCATGGCTCACGCACGGAGACGGGCCGCCCAATCCTCGCCAGCGACCCGCACCGCGCCCATGCCGTGCCGTCGCTGCGTTACCTCGTCCATCTCGAAGCCCCGGGCTTCAACGCGATCGGCACCGGCGAGCCGACCGCACCCGGCATCTCGCTCGGCCACAACGACCGCAACGCCTTCGGCCTGACAATTTTCGGTGCCGATCAGGAGGATGTCTATATCTACGAGACGAAGGACGGCGATCCCGACTCCTATCGTTATGGCGAAGGTTACGAGAAGATTGGGCGGATCGAAGAGAGTTTTGGCGTCAAGGGTCATCCCGACCAGACGCTGACCTTGTCCTTCACCCGCCACGGGCCGATCCTCCACGAAAATCCGCAAAAGCGGATCGCCATCGCCATGCGTTCGGTCTGGCTTTCACCCGGCTCGGCCGCCTATCTCGGCAGCCTGTCCTATATGCGCAGCGGCTCGGTAAAAGAGTTCGCCGAAACGCTCGGGTCCTGGGGTACGCCTTCGGTCAACCATGTCAGCGCCGACGTAACGGGCGATATCGGCTGGTTCACAGCCGGCTTCACGCCGGTGCGGCATAACTGGCAGGGCCTGCTGCCTGTACCCGGCGACGGCAGTTACGAATGGGACGGCTTTTTGCCTCCCGACCAACTGCCGCGCAAATACAATCCGGCGGAAGGTTTCGTCGCCTCCGCCAACGAGATGAACCTGCCGAAAGACCGTGATCCAGCCGCGCCGTCGATCGGCCATGAATGGGCCGAGGTCAGCCGCGCCGAGCGGATCAAAACCGTTCTGGCCAATGATCCGCGGCACACGCTGAAGGCCTCGATGGACCTGCAGACGGATGTCTATTCCCGTCCGGCCGCCATCATTTGCGGGCTTCTAGGAGAGGTCGCCAAAAAGCATGCGCTGGATGCAGTGCAATTGCATGCTTCTGCGCTTCTCGATGGTTGGGATCACCGACTGGAAGCCACAAGTGCGCCAGCGCTGCTCTTCGAAGTCTGGTGGATGAAACACCTGCGCCCCGGTCTTCTGGCACGTTTTGCACCCGACCCGGTCGTGCGGCAATTGCTGCTGCCCGGCGATGTCGATCGCATGCTTTCGCTTCTGGCCGAACCCGGCGCCCATTGGCCAGCATCGGAGCGTGACGCCCTGCTGCTCTCGACCCTTTCGGCAGGCTTTGCCGATTGCGAGCGTCGGCTCGGGGCCGATCCCAAGGCGTGGCGCTGGGGCGATCTGCATCGCGCGCTCTTCGAACACGCGACGGACCGGACCAGGACGGAGGATCGCGGCGCATGGAATGTCGGTCCGCTTTCGGTGGGCGGCAGCCGTTCCACGCCGATGCATGCGGCCTATCGTGTCGGTGATTTCGGCGTCAATTCCGGCGCCTCGGTGCGGCTCGTCATGGATGTCGGCTATTGGGACAACAGCGTCTGCATCAATGCCCCCGGCCAGTCGGGCGATCCGCGCTCCAGCCATTATGCCGATCTTTCCGGCCTATGGGCGAAAGGCGACTATGTGCCGCTTCTCTACAGCCGCGAACGGATCGCGGAAGAGACGCACGCACTGATCACCCTGCTTCCGAAGCGCTAGAAAAGAGCTAAGAAGAGCGGCCGACAACAAGCGTATCCCCGAGTCGGCGCGATCAGGCAGGAATGCAGATATGACAATGGATCTGGCTTCGGATTTGATGGCGGCCTTGCGCGCGGCGATCGGCGACGATTTCGTCAAGCAGGGAAGCGACATTCCCGTAAAACATTGGTCCGATGCCACGGAAATGACGCCGGTCTGCCCGAAAGCGCTTCTGCTGCCCGGCTCGACGGCCGAGGTTTCCGCCGTTCTTGCCTTGTGTTTCAAGGCCGGCCAGCCGGTTGTGATCCAGGGCGGATTGACCGGCCTTGCCGCCGGTGCGCAGCCGCAGGAAGGCGAGATCGCGCTGTCGCTACAGCGCCTGAATGGCATCGAGGAGATCGACATCGAGAGCCGCACGATGATCGCCTTTGCCGGAACGCCTTTGCACGTCATTCACGAGGAAGCGCAGAAAGTCGGCCTGCATTACGGCGTCGATCTCGGCGCCCGCGGCAGCTGCACGATCGGCGGCAATGTCGCCACCAATGCCGGCGGTGTCCAGGCCGTGCGCTACGGCGTGACGCGCCGCAATGTGCTGGGCCTCGAAGCCGTACTGTCGGATGGTACGGTGCTGACCGGCCTCAACAAGATGCTGAAGAACAATACGGGTTATGACTGGCCGCAGCTGATGATCGGCAGCGAAGGCACGCTCGGCGTCATCACCCGTGTGTCGCTGTCGCTCTCCCCAGCCCCGCCCGCATTCCAGACCGCACTTTGCGCCGTTTCCGGCGTGGCGGATGCCGCCGCCGTTCTCGGACGGCTGGAACAGATTTTTCCCGGCCGGCTCGTCACCTTCGAGGGCATGTGGCGGGAATATATGGATGTGACCGCAAAGCTCGGCACATTGGCGGAACCCTTTGCCGAACGGCCCGAAATCACGCTGCTGATCGAAGCTGCCCTCGGCGACGGACAGGAGGGGCAGGATCTGCTGGCGGAAGCGCTTTCGACGCTGATGGAAGAAGGCCGTGTTCAGGACGCGGTGCTTGCCCAGTCGCTGCAGGACCGCCAGCGTTTCTGGGCCTATCGGGAAGCCAATTACGAATTCCACCACATCATGCCCGCCGGCGAACATTTCGACATCAGCCTGCCGATGAATGTCATGGACGCGGCGATTGCGCATATGCGGGCGGCAACAGCATCTGAAATGCCGGGCAGCACGTTTATCGCTTATGGCCATATGGCAGACAGCAATCTCCACCTTGCCGTCTATCCGGACGCATCCGCAAACGATGCCGCCGGCTCCAAAGCGATCGTTTATGACGCCGTCGGAATGTTCAAGGGCAGCATATCGGCCGAACACGGCATCGGCATGCTGAAGCGGCCATACCTGTCACGCAGCCGCACGCCTGCGGAACTCGCTCTGATGAAGAGCCTGAAACAGACTTTTGACCCTGCCGCCATTCTCAATCGCGACCGGATTTTCGCCGCCGGCTGATCAGCCAGAATACGACCGGCGACAGCAACCCCGACGACGCTCCTTTGTTTTCAGTTCAATTCCCGGCTGCTGATATTGCGGTACCAGACGGCCGGGGACCATTTTTCTGCGTCCAGAACAAGCCTTGCAAGTCAGGCGCTTAGCGTCCCGGCGACGGCTCAGTTTCGAGCCGTTGTCAGATCTCGCAATAGAACCGGATATCCGCAACCCGTAAAATACGGGCATCGACCTTGGCCAAGGACGGTTTGGAGGAGACGCATCCGGGAGGACTTTCAGCCACGACAAAAAGGGGCTTTCGATGACCAAGACCGTTTTGAATGCAGTCGGCGACACGCTCTATTACAGCGGCGATCCTACAGCCTGGTTTTCCGCCACGGGTTCCGGCCCGACCCTTGCCGGTTCTGCCGGTAACGACGCCATGTATGGCAACAGTGCCGTCAATGTGACCATGAGCGGCGGCACAGGCGACGACGTTTATTACCTCTATTCGAGCATCAACCGCGCCGTCGAATCCGCCGATGGCGGCATCGATACGATCAATACCTGGATGAGCTATACGCTCCCCGACAATATCGAAAACCTGACCGTCACCGGGGCCGGCCGTTACGCCTTCGGCAACAGCCTCGACAATATCATCTCAGGCGCTGCCGGTACCCAGACGATCGATGGCGGCGCCGGCAATGACGTGCTGACCGGCGGCGGTGGCGCCGATATCTTTATCGTCACCAAGGGCAATGGCAGCGATCTCATTACCGATTTCGGTGCCGACGACACGATCCGCCTCAACAAATACGGCTTTACCTCCTTCGAACAGCTCAGCAGCCATTTCACCCAGGAGGGCGCCAATCTGCGGCTGGATCTGGGGGACGGCGAAAGTCTGCTTCTCGCCAATACCAGCGCCGACCAGCTGAGCGAAAGCCAGTTCCAGCTGCCGCTCGACCGTTCGCACCTGACCCAGACCTTTGGCGACGAGTTCAACAACCTCTCGCTGTTCAACGGCACGAGCGGGACATGGGATGCGAAATTCCCCTGGGCGCCCACGGAAGGGAGCTCGCTTCCGACCAATGGCGAGCTGCAATGGTACGTCAACCCGGCCTATGGCCCGACCGCATCCGCCAATCCCTTCTCCGTGTCGAACGGCGTGCTGACGATCACCGCCAAAGATACGCCGGATGCACTGAAGGATACGGTTGGCGGTTACGATTATACGTCAGGGCTGCTGACCACCGCCTCCACATTCTCCCAGACCTACGGTTATTTCGAAATCCGCGCCGACATGCCGACCGATACGGGCGTCTGGCCGGCCTTCTGGCTGCTTCCGGAAGACGGTTCCTGGCCGCCGGAACTGGATGTGGTCGAAATGCGCGGACAGCAGCCGAACACGGTGCATGTCTCGGCCCATTCCAATGCGACAGGCCAGCAGACAACGCAGACTTCGGCCGTTCAGGTGCCGAGCACGGACGGGTTCCATACTTACGGGGTGCTGTGGGGCGAGGACGAGATCGTCTGGTACTTTGACGATGTCGCGATCGCCCATGCCGATACGCCGGACGACATGCACAAGCCGATGTACATGCTGGTCGATCTTGCCGTCGGCGGCGTGGCCGGGACACCGCCGAATGGGCTGCCGAACGGTTCGAAGATGCAGATCGATTATATTCACGCCTATTCGCTGGATGATCCGTCGGTTGCGACGATGGTGAGCAGCAGCGCGCAGGATGGGCTGGTTTGAGCTTCGAGGTAAGGGGCTGAAGCCGCTCCTTACCTCATTCCTGTGCTTGTCACAGGAATCTAGCCAGCCCAAGTCCTTGGGCTGGAAGGACTCTTTTAGCCGCGCAGACGCGCGGCTGCTGGATTCCTGTCACAAGCACAGGAATGAGGTCGAGGAGACTTTTGTGCGTTCTGGGAGCATTCAGACAGCCACCTTCAGCCCAACCCACGACCGCTCCACATCGGCGAGCTCGACCACATTGGCAAACGACCACGCCATGCCAAACAGCGAATAATGATTGCGCTCGGCCAAAAACTCGGCGACCGCATCTTTGACCACGAACGTCCCGTAATCCCGCTGCCCCGCATCACGCACTGTCGACTCGACGCAGATATTCGTCGTGACGCCGCAGACGATCAGGTTGCGGATGCCCATGCCGGTCAGGACCGGTTCGAGGCGGGTGCCGTAAAACGCGCTAGGGCGGGATTTGTCGATGATGACCTCGTCCGGCCGCACATTCAGCTCGGCGATCAGCTCGACCTCTTCGGTGCCGTAACCCAGCGAATTGCGGGCCTTGCGCTCTTCCGGGTTCGCCCCGTATTTGCGCCCGAGATCGACCATGCCCGGCGAATAGACGTAACGCGTGAAGATGACCGGCACGCCCTGCGCCCGCGCCAGATCGACCAGCTTCACCGTGCCGGGTATCGCGGCACGCAGTGGCGAAACGTCGATCCCCGCCCGGCCGAGCGAGTCATTATTGTTGAAAAAGGCCCGCTGCATGTCGATCACGATGACGGCCGTATCGGCTTTCGGCAGATCGCCATTGTACATGCGGATGGGGTGGAGCTCGCTCATCTGAAAACTTTCCGAATTTATTGAAGGCACTTTTGTCGGCGAAGGCGATCCTCAGCCGTCATGTTCGCGGATAATCTCGATGAAGGCGTCGCCATATCGTTCCAGCTTCGACTGACCGACGCCGGAAATGCCGAGCAGGGCGTCGTGATCCGTCGGCCTCTGTTTTGCAAAGGCGATCAGCACCGTATCGGCGAAAACGACATAGGGCGGAACGGCAAGTTCCTTGGCGATAGAAGTGCGCAAGCGCCGCAGAGCTTCGAACAGGATCGCATCATCCCCTTCGAGGCTCGATCTTGCGTTGCCTGATGAGGAAGAGGCGGTGCGCGATGCCTTGCCCTTTGTCGGGCGGTCCCGGCGGAAGCGTATTTCCCGTTCGTGCTTGAAAACGGCGCGAGCGCCCTCCTGCAGTTTCAGGGCGCCGAACGCTTCATGGTCGACACTGACGAGGCCTGCCGCCAGAAGCTGGCGATAGACCGATTGCCAGGTTTTTTGCGCAATATCCTTGCCGACGCCGAAGACCGGCATGCTCGTATGACCGAAACGGATGGTCTTTTCATTCTCGTTGCCGAGCAGAACGTCGATCAGGTGACCCGTGCCAAACCGTTCGCCGGTGCGATAGATGGCGGCGAGCGCCTTGATCGCCGCTTCGGTTCCGTCCCAGGTATCGACCGGCTTCAGGCATGTATCGCAATTGTTGCAGCCGCCCGCATGGCTTTCGCCGAAATGCGCCAAAATCGCCTGACGCCGGCAGCCGGCCGTTTCGCAGATACCGAGCAGCGCATTCAGCTTGGCGCGCTCGACGCGCTTGATGTCATCGCCCGAATTGCCGCCATCGATCATCCGGCCCCGCTGGATGACATCGGCCATGCCATAGGCCATCCAGACTTCAGATGGCAGGCCGTCGCGCCCGGCGCGGCCGGTTTCCTGATAATAAGCCTCGACCGAGCCCGGGAGATCGAGATGGGCGACATATCGGACATTCGGCTTGTCGATGCCCATGCCGAAGGCGACGGTGGCGACAAGGCAGAGTTCTTCCTCCTTAAGGAAGGCATCCTGGTTGGCGTCACGCTCGTGCCGCTCCATGCCGGCATGATAGGCGAGCGCGCGAATACCCTGATCGTTCAGCCACTCGGCCGTTTCCTCGACCTTGGCGCGCGACAGGCAATAAACGATGCCGCTCGATCCCTTGTGCCCGGAGAGGAAACGCAAAAGCTGCTGGCGCGGCTGGTCACGCTCGACGATTTCATAGGCGATGTTGGGGCGGTCGAAGGAGGTGGTAAAAACCTCGGCATTGTTCAACGCCAGCCGCTCGATGATGTCGTCGCGGGTATGCGGATCGGCGGTCGCCGTCAGCGCCATGCGCGGCACGCCGGGATAAAGCGCCGCGAGCTCTCCGAGCTGGCGATATTCGGGCCGGAAATCATGGCCCCATTGCGAGACGCAGTGGGCTTCGTCGATCGCGAACAGCGAGATCTTTGCGTTGCCGATCACATCCTTGAAGGCCGGGGTAACGATGCGTTCGGGCGTGACATAAAGAAGATCGAGTTCGCCTATGGCGATCGCCCGGCGCACATCGATAAAATCCTCGCGCGACAGGGAGGAGTTGAGCGCGGCAGCCCGCACGCCGAGCTGTTTCAGGGCCTCCACCTGGTCGCGCATCAGGGCGATCAGCGGCGAAACGACGATGCCGAGGCCGTCGCGGCAGAGCGCCGGGATCTGGAAGCAAAGCGACTTGCCGGCACCGGTCGGGAAGAGAACAACGGCATCACCGCCCGAGACCACATGCTGAACAACCGCACCCTGTTTGCCGCGGAAAGCGGAATAGCCATAGACGCGCTTCAGCACGTCGAGCGGGTTCTTCGTGCTTCCTTCGTCAAAAAGGGCGTCGAGGCTGTTATCGGTCTGCGGCATGGAATCTCTCATTCTGGGAAGGCCGCCACTATGGCACAGGTGTTGCGGCCATCGCGAGGCCTAACCCGAACTGTTGAGAAGCTTTGCGGCCGAAAGCGCCGAGACGCGGCCGAGCGCAACCGCCGTCAAAAGGCCGTTGCCGGAGAGATAACCGCTGGCATTGCTGCCGGACACACCGCAGGCGGCCCCGCCTGCGGCAAACAGATTGGCGATGACCGAGCCATCCTCGCGCAACACCCTCGCCTCGCCATCCACGACGAGCCCGCCTTGGGTATGGAACAGCGCACCGGTGACCTTTACGGCACGGAACGGTGGCTGGAGCGCCGAAATGCCGGCCAATCCGCGGTCGAAATCATCTTCCGAGCCATCGACCTTGCAGGCCTCGAACTGTGCAAAAGTCTTTGCCAGTCTGTCGGGATCGACCTGCATCCGACCTGCCAATTCCTCGATCGTCTCGGCCGAAATCACTGCATTCAGCCGCTCGGCTTCACGAAAATCCTCGAACTGGGCGGCAATGGCGGCGATGCGCTGATCGAACACCGTCCAGGCTATGCTCTCTGGCTGCGCCAGCACATTGGCCGCCTGTTCGGAATAACCCTGCGCTTCGTTGGAAAAGCGCGCGCCATGCAGAGTGACCTGAAAGCCGCCCTCCATGACGGTTGCCCAGGTGATCAATATGCCGGCCGGATGGGCGACCGAGCCGTGGCCCTGATGACCGCCGAGATGGTGGGTCGCAGCACCGATCTCCTCGCCCCAGAGAAGGGCGTCGCCCTGATTGCCGGGATGGCCGAAATAGAGCGCATCGCGCATCTGCGGAATGTATTTTTCGACGAGAGCCGGATTGCCACCATACCCGTTGCAGGCGAGGATCAGGGCTTCGCAGCCGATCTCTTCGCGAGTACCGTCCGGTCGGGACAGGATAACGCCGCGAACTTTTCCATCACTGCCGACGACAAGCGTCTCGACATGCGCCTCGGTCAGAATATCGATGCCGGCCTGTTCGGCGGCAGAACGGAGCCGATCGATCAGTTCGCCGCCCGAGCGCGACGGCAGGCCGTGCATGCGCAGTTGCGAATGGCCGGGATAACGAAAGTCCTCGACCAGCGAAAACGGCAGGCCATGGGTATCGGCTAGCCATTCCAGCGTTGGGCCCACTGTTTGCGTCACAAGCTGCACAAGAGCCGGATCCGGTTCGTCATGCGCCTTTTGAAGAATATCGGCCGCGAAAATCTCCGGAGCATCGCTGATGCCGGCAGCCTTCTGCCACCTCGTACCGGCCGCGGGAATAAGCCCCGCCGAAAGCGCCGTCGAACCGCGCGGCAGAGGATCGCGTTCAAGCACGAGCGGATCGAGGCCTTCGGCCTTTGCCGTCAGAGCGGCCACCATGCCGGCCGCACCGCCGCCGATGATGATGAGCGGTACGGTCAGGTCGAAACTGCGATCGGATATTTCGACGCGGTTCATCTACCCCTCCCCGTCTCAAAGGCCGAGATAGGCGCGGCGAAGTTCGGGATCGTCCTTCAGCTTTGCCGCATCGCCGGAAATGGTGACGGTGCCGTTTTCGAGGATATAGGCGCGGCTTGCGAGTTCCAGCGACTGCACGACATTCTGCTCGACCAGCATGATCGGCAGGCCGTCGTCGCTCAGGCGCCGGATCAGCGTGAACATCTCTTCGACCAGAAGCGGCGAGAGGCCGAGCGAAGGTTCATCGAGGATCAGCAGCTTTGGTTCGCCCATGAGGCCACGGCCGATCGCCAGCATCTGCTGCTCGCCGCCGGACATGGTGCCGGCAAGCTGGGTCGTGCGCTCCTTCAATCGCGGGAAGATGGAAAACACCTTGTCGAGATTGGTGCGGCGCGCGCTTTTCGGACGGCAATAACCGCCAAGCTCGAGATTTTCGAGAATGGTCAGGTTCGGAAAGATCTTTCGGCCTTCCGGCACATGGATGAGGCCAGCCGAGACCACGGTCTTGGCACTCGCCCCAAAGATGTCCTGACCATTGAAACGGATCGCCCCACTGCGAGCCGGCTGCACGCCGGACAAAACCTTGTTGAGGGTTGTCTTGCCGACGCCGTTCGAGCCGAGAACGGCGACGATTTCACCCTTGCCGACAGAGAGGGTCAGGCCGCGCAGCACTTCCGTGCCGCCATAACCAGCGCGCAGGTCGGTGATCTCAAGCATTGGCTTTCCCCTCGCTGCGGATGCGCTCGGCAGCGCCATGGCCAAGATAGGCTTCGATGACCGCGGGATCATTGCAGACGATGCGCGGCTCGCCGCTGGCGATCATCTTTCCCTGAGAAAGCACATGCACGGTGTCGCAGAGGTTCATCACCGCCTGCATGATATGTTCGATCATCAGGATCGTGACGCCTTCATCGCGGATCTGGCGGATTATCGGCAGCACGTCGCGGATTTCGGAGGGGTTGAGGCCGGCGAGCACTTCGTCGAGCAGAAGCAGTTTTGGGCGCGTCGCCAACGCACGGGCCAGCTCTAGCCGCTTGCGGCCGGCAATGGTCAGGCCCGAGGCGAGCTTGTCGAGTTCGCGGCCGAGACCGACTTTTTCCGCCGTCAGAGAGGCCTGACGTTTTGCCTCGTCAGGGTCCTTCGTGTGCAGATAGGCGCCGACGGCGATATTGTCGCGAACATTGAGGCCGGCAAATGGCTGGACGATCTGAAACGTGCGGGCAAGACCGCGGCGAGCGCGCAAATGCGGCTTTTCCTGCGTTATGTCCTCGCCTTCGAAGGTGACGGAGCCGCCGTTCGGGGGCAGAAAGCCAGCAATCATCGCAAACAGCGTCGTCTTGCCGGCGCCGTTCGGGCCGATCAGGCCAGTGATCGAGCCTTGCTGCACTTCTATCGAGGCATTGTCGACGGCGAGAAGCCCGGAAAAGCGTTTCGTGAGGTTTTGAGCCTTGAGCATCGTCCTCTCCCTCACGCTGCTTCGGCGGCGGCAGAACGCCGGCGCTTCAGATTGGCGAAAAAACCGCGAATGCCGTTCGGCGCGAAGGCGACGCAGAGCACGAGAATGATGCCGAACACGACGAGGTCGAGGCCGGCAATGCCGCCCGAGAAGGACTTTGTCACCTCTCCAAGGCCGAGCAGCAGGACGGCGCCGATCAGCGGCCCGATCAGCGTGCCGGCACCGCCGACGATCGCGGCAAACAGCGCCTCGATGGAAATCCAGGAACCATAGGCGACATTGGCGTCGATGAAGAGAAAGTTCTGGGCATAGAGGCAGCCGGCCAGCGCGGTCAGGCCGGCGGAGAGCGTGATCGCCTGCATTTTGACGCGAAAAATATCGACGCCGAGCGCCTGGGCCGCCTGATCGTTTTCACGCAGGGCAATCAGATAGGCCCCGAAGGCCGAGCGTTCGAGCCAGCGCGACAGGAACAGCGCCAGGGCCACGAAGACGAGAAGGATGAGGAAGAAATAACGACGGTCGGAGAATTGCAGATAGGCAAAGCCGTTCTGCAGCTTGATCATCATGCCCGCCGCGCCGCCGGTAAAATCCCAGCTATTGGCGAGAATGCGCAGCACTTCCGCAAAAGCGAGCGTGATCAGCGCAAAATAGGATCCTTTCAGGCCGGCACGAAAACTCAGGAAACCGATGAAGGCGCCGACGAGCGCGCCAAGCGCTACGCCGCAGACAAGCGCGACCCAGGCATTGATGCCAAAACTGGTCTGCAGCACGGTCATCGCATAGGCGCCAGTTCCGAAGAAGGCGGCATGGCCGAAGGACGAGAGGCCACCGTAACCGCCGAGCAGGTTCCAGCCCTGGGCCGTCAGGGTGATGATCATCATGAAGATGAACAGGTTCAAGATGTTGCCCGGCAGGCCGACAAGCGCCAGCAGGCCAAGAACGATAAGGAAAGCCAGAGCGCAAAGAAGTTCGGCTTTTTTCATTAGCGCGCTCCGAACAGGCCGGTCGGCTTGAACAGCAGGACCAGGATGAAGATGAGAAAGATGCCGATCTGGCCAAGACTGTCGCCGAGAAAGAGGCTGGAGGCGGCTTCGACGACGCCGATCAGCAGGCCGCCGATCAGCGCGCCAGGGATGGAGCCCATGCCACCTAGAACGACGATGGTGAAGGCGACGAGCACGAAGGCGGCACCCGTGGTCGGGCTGACATAAAAGGACGGCATCAGAAGGCCGCCGGCGATCGCCAGACAGGCCGTGCCGATCGCAAAGGTCATCGCGTAGACATGGGCGACATCGATGCCGACAAGGCTCGCACCGAGCTTTTCTTTGGCGACGGCGCGGATCGCCTTGCCGATATCCGTGCGATTCAGCACCAGCCAGAGCAGGCCGGCGGTGACGACCGAGACCGCAAGCCCGATCACCCGCGGCTGCGAGAGAAGCAGCGGACCGAGCGGGATGACCCCGAAAGCGTAATCGGTGACGATGGTGCGCGTATCGGAATTGAAGCCGGCGAGAAGCAGGTTCTGGATGACGATGGAAAGCCCCAGTGTCACGAGCAGTATGCCGTTATCGGAGCCGCGACTGGCCGGGCCGATGACGAGGCGCTGGAGGAAATAACCGATCGCGAACATGGCCGGCGTCACGAACAGGATCGCGACGTAAGGATCGAGGCCAAAATATTCGCAGCCGATCCAGACCAGATACATCGAGACGGTTAGAAGCGCGCCATGGGCAAAATTGACGATGTGAAGCACGCCGTAGATCAGGGTCAGGCCAAGTGCGATCAGGGCATAGACGGCCCCCAGCATCAGCCCGTTGACAAGCGCTTCCAGAATGATTGTCGGCGAATACATGATTTTCCTTCAAAATGAGCCCGGAGCAAAATACGCCGCTCCGGGCCCTGCCGCCCTCTCCGGGTTAGCCGTTGGCCGGGAATTTCGGCTTGGACTGCGCAAACTGTTCTGGATAAACGACCTTGATGTCTCCGCCCTGAACCTGGGTGTTGAGCGGAAGCGCATTGACGTTCTGGCCGGTCGCATCGAACTTCGTCCTGCCATAGGGCATGACGCCGCTGTCGAACTCGTTCTTGGCAAGGGCTTCCACCAGCGCACCGCTTTCGGTGCTCTTGGCCATTTCAATTGCCTGCGCCGCGATCTGGATCAGCGAATAGTTGATCGGCGTGTTATAGGCATAGAATTTGCCGGTCGCCTTTACCGCTTCCATCAGTTTGGCGTTGGTCGGGTTCTTCGGATCGCCCCAGTGGTTGACGTCCATCACGCCTTCGGCCGCATCCGGGAATTCGCTGACGAACTTGTAGCTGGATGCAGCACCTCCGAAGAGGGCATAAATGCCCTTCGGCTTGACGCGCTGCTGCTGCATGGTGCGGGCGAGAAGCACGAACTCGTTGAAATACATCGACGGGATGATGAGATCCGGATTGAGCGACCGCAGCCGCAGCACGACATTCGACATGTCGCGCGCCGGTGTCGGGTGCGAAATCGTCTCGACGATCTGGAAGCCGAGCGGCGGCAGGCGCTGCTGCATCAGTTTTGCGAGGCCGGAACCGAGCAGGCCGTCCTCGTGGACGATCGCAACCGTCTTCGCCGCCTTGCCGGCAGCGTCGTTGATGGCGACGAGGTTTTTCAGCGCCACATCGGCCGATGCGCCAAAGCTCGGCCCGAAACGGAAGACGCTTTTCAGGCCGCGGGTCATCAGGCCGTCGGAGACGGCGCCATCGATGATGAAGGGCAGTTCGTAACGGGCCGCCGCCTGGCTGGCGGTCATGGCGATGCCGCTGGCAAACCCGCCGACGACGATGACGGCGCCGTCGGTCTTCAGCTGTTCGGTCGCCTGCGCACCGGCTTCCGCATTGGAGCGGGAATCGCCGATCAGAAGCTGGATCTTGGCCCCACCCAGCGCCTTGATGCCGCCCGCATCGTTGATTTCCTTGACGGCGTATTCGGCGCCGATACGGGCAAGATCACCGTCACCGGCAAAAGCGCCGGTGATCGGCTGGACAAGGCCGATCTTGACGATCGGTGCCTGCGCGCGGACGAGGCCGGGCGCGGCCAGAATGGTTGCGGCTGCGCCGCCTGCTTTCAATACGGTGCGTCTGGAAAAGGAATTGGTCAGCGTTTTCATTTGTCTTTCACCCTCTTTGTTTTCGTTGCGCGGGAACCTGTTGCGGTGTCACTCCGAAATCCCTCGGACGTGGGGCTCCAGTGGCGGCTCCCTTCACTGCCCTTGCGCACGAGGTTCATCTGCAGGCTGTAGCGATCCGGCCGGTAAAGGGCGTGGAGATATTCCATGCCCCTTTCGCCCTTGCCGCGCACGACGCGGATCATCGAAATCAGCGGCGAGCCGACGCCGATGCCGAGCGCTTCTGCCACTTCCGGATTGGCCAGAACGGCGCCCACTTCCTGCCAGGCGGTCTCGGCCCTCAGGCCAGCCCGCTCCATCAGTTCGAGCAGCGCCATATGGGCAAGGTCGTCGCGGGAATATTCGCGACCGATCCGCTCGGGCACGTAAGCGGTGAGATAGGAAAAAGGCACGTCGTCGAAGGAGCGTACGCGCACCGATTTCTGGACGCGCTCATCGTCTTCCAGATCGAGTGCCTCGGCGATCTTTTCCGGTGCCTCGATATATTCGAAGGAGATCAGCCGGACGGCCGTCGAGCGACCCATTTCAATCAGATGGGCAAAGGCGTTGGAGAGATCGGCGGTCACCGGCTGCGCAAATGTCGAGCCGCGCACATAGGTGCCGGAACCCACCCGCTTCTCGACGAGATCCTCGCGGGAGAGAAGATCCAGCGCCAGCCGGACGGTGACGCGAGACACATTGTATTGGTCGGCAAGCGCCAGCTCGCTCGGCAGGCGCGCACCGGCCTTCAGCTCGCCGGTGACGATCTTGTCCCGCAGCAGCAGATAGACCTTCTGTGTCTTCAGCGGTTCCGTTGCAGGCCTCAAGGACAGCTCCCAATCTATCCTATTTTTAATACAGATTTTGTATAGGAGAGCTGACAGATTGCGTCAATGCCCATATAGTGGTCAATCGAGAAAATGCCTATATGCGGTGCAAAATCGGACGACACCCGAACTGGCCCAAACTGGATTGAACGATGAGCATTCTGATTACAGGCGCCGGCGGATTTATCGGCCTCAATCTGATCGAGGCATTGGCGGCGAAAGGCGAAAAGGTCGTCGCGCTGAATGATCGCCCCCTGCCACAAGGCTTTTCCGGTGGCGACGGGCTTGCTTTCGAAATTGCCGATGTACGGGACCGGAACGCGATTGCCAGGATACTGGCTCGTCACGAGGTCGCCTGCATCATCCATGCTGCTGCGATCACACTCGGCCCGAAAAGCGCGATTGCCACCGCAAACGACGCTTTCGACGTCAATACGGTCTCGACCTCGGTCCTGCTCGAGGAAGGCCGCAAGACCGGCATCACCCGTTTCGTCTATCCGAGCTCTTCGGCCGTTTACGGTGCGGCACCGTTTGACGGCAAGCCGGTGACGGAAGACACCAATCCGATGCCGACGACGCTCTATGGTTTTACCAAGCTTGCCAGCGAAAGGCTGGTAATGGAGGCGGCACGCAGCTTCGGGCTTTCGGTCGCACGTGCCCGTATCACAGCCGTCTTCGGTCCACATGAACACGAGACCGGCGTGCGCGAAACGATGAGCCCGCCTTTCCAGCTTGCCCGCAAGGCCGCCGATGGCGAAAGTGTTCTCCTGCCATCCGGTGGCGCCCGCGACTGGACGAGCAGCCGCGACATTGCCCAGGCGCTTGCCATCCTCGCGACTGCCGAAAGACTGCCATCGGATCTTTACAATCTCAGCCTCGGCGAAACCTGGCATGTGCGAATGCTCGCCCGAAAACTGTCTTCGGTCTTTGCCGGCTGGACTTTGGGTGATGGTCTGGACGACGGCAGCGATAGCGTGATCGCGTTTAATGACGACCTGTCTAAACGGCGCTCTCCGGTCTGCGGCAAAAAATTCGAGCAGGATTTCGACTTCCGCTTCATGACGCCGGATGAGGCATGCAACGACTATGTGGCGTGGCTGCAGGGCGCCGATGGCGCGAGCGCCTGAACCGCAAAGAGATTCGGGGCGGCAGCTTGATTTGAGATGAAAAC
The DNA here is from genome assembly GCF_007829835.1 of Neorhizobium alkalisoli. Lineage (GTDB taxonomy): Bacteria > Pseudomonadota > Alphaproteobacteria > Rhizobiales > Rhizobiaceae > Neorhizobium. The sequence continues at coordinate 362,657 of NZ_VIWP01000001.1, forward strand.
CTGTATTAGTCTCAATACAGGTTTACGGCAGGACCGCGATTTTCCGGCGTGCGGCCTGCCCAGGGGAGAGAGTAGAAATGGCCACGGCTCAAGGCCCGCTTACGCTGTTCGACAAGGTCTGGCGGAACCATGTCATCGCCACGCAGGCGGATGGCCAGCAGCTTTTGTTCATCGACAGGCACCTCGTTCACGAAGGCTCGTTCCACGGTTTCAACAAGCTGAAGGAAAAGCAGGCCAAGGTCTCGCGGCCGGATCTCACCTTCGGCATCGTCGATCATTATGCCCCGACAAAAGTGCGCGACCTCACCCGCGTCGATCCCGCGATTGCCGGCATGATCACCCAGCTTGAGGAAAACTGTCGGCAGAACGGCTTGCGGGTCTACGGCTTCAATGACCCGCGTCAGGGCATTGTCCATGTCGTCGGACCGGAACAGGGGATCACGCTGCCCGGCGCCACCATTGTCTGCGGCGACAGCCATACCTCGACCCATGGCGCCTTCGGGGCGATCGCCTTCGGCATCGGCGCATCGGAAGTCGCACATGTGCTGATGACCCAGACCCTCTGGCAGAAGAAGCCGAAGCGGATGCGGGTACGCTTCGATGGAAAACTTGGGCCCGGCATCAGCGCCAAGGACATGGCTTTATCGATGATCGGCCGGATCGGCGCTGACGGCGCTCAGGGCCATGCGATCGAATATGCCGGCACGGCCGTTGCGGGCCTCTCCATGGAAGGGCGGCTCACTCTCTGCAATCTTTCGATCGAAAGCGGCGCGCGCTGCGGCCTCGTCGCACCGGACGCGACCACTGTCAATTTCTTGCGCGGCCGGCCGCTCGCACCGAAGGACGAGATTTTCGATCGTGCAGCGGAAGCATGGCTTTCGCTGGTCAGCGACGGGGATGCCGAGTTCGAGCGCGAAATCGTGATCAACGGCACCGATATCGCACCGGTCGTCACCTGGGGCATCAGCCCCGAGGATGCTCTGCCGATAACCGGTGCCGTTCCGCAGCCGGAGGCCATCGGCGACGAAGGCCGCGCCGCCCATGCTCGTGAGGCGATCGACTATATGGGCCTGCGCGCCGGCATGGCACTTACCGAAATTCCGGTCGACCGCGTATTCATCGGCTCCTGCACCAATAGCCGCATCGAGGATCTGCGGGCAGCTGCCGCCGTTCTCTCCGGCCGCAAGGCCATGGTGCCGGGCCTCGTTTCGCCGGGCTCATCGCTCGTCAAACAGCAGGCGGAACAGGAAGGGCTGGACCGGATCTTCATCGATGCCGGCCTCGAATGGGTCGATTCCGGCTGTTCGATGTGCGTCGGCATGAATGGCGATCTCGTTCCGCCGGGAGAGCGCTGCGCATCGACCACGAATCGCAATTTCAAGGGCAGGCAGGGGCCGAAGGCGCGCACGCACCTGATGTCGCCGGCCATGGTCGCCGCCGCAGCCGTCACCGGCAGGCTCACCGATGTCCGTGATCTGATGGGAGGCCGCGCGTGAAACCTTTTACCAAGCTCGAAGCCAAGGCCGCACCCCTTCCCTTCGCCAGCGTCGATACCGACCAGCTGATCCCGGCGCGCTTCATGAAGCGCTCGCGGTCGGAAGGTTATGGCCAATACCTGCTGCACGACATGCGTTTCGACAGCGAAGGCAAGCCGATCAGTGATTTTCCGCTCAATGCGCCCCAGCGCGAGGGTTCGGAAATCCTCGTCGCCAGGCGTAATTTCGGGGCCGGTTCATCACGCGAGGCGGCCGTCTACGCACTGGTCGATTACGGTTTTCGCTGCGTCATCGCGCCGAGTTTCGGCGACATCTTTGCCTCCAACTCGGTCAATAACGGCCTTCTGCCCGCCCGCGTCAGCGAGGAAGATGCCGAGGAACTTCTGAGCCTGCTGGAGAACGGGCACGAGTCCGTATTCGTAGACCTAGAAAACTGCGAGATCCGCGTCGCCAACCACGTTTTCGGGTTCGAGATCGAACCCGTCTGGCGCACCAAGCTTCTCAATGGCTGGGACGATCTGGACCTGACGGCCAGCTACGCAGCCGATATCGCCCGCTATGTCGAAAGCGACCGCGAACAACACCCGTGGCTGCAGCAATTGCCGGGTTGAGATATGTGACTCGCCAGCCGGCTAGATTTTACCAGCTGGACGCCGAGCAGCACATCTTCTGGAAATCGGGTTTAACGGGCATTGCGCCATCCAGCTCACCGGCGCCGATGCCGCGATAGAACATGTCGACGCGGTGATCGTGCAGCTTACCAAGCGCGTTTGCCGTATAGGCATTGGAGGCGCACTCCATCAGCCGCGCGAAGCGCTCGGCCGACATCCCGTCCGCGTGCCGAAGCTGCGCGATGAGGGGATCGTTGATGACATCAGTAATCGACAGGTCGTTTTGCATGGGCTTGCTCCTGCCCTGCCTCATACACGCACTTTGCGACAAAATTATTGTGGGCTGCGCAGAAAGGCATGTTCCATCGTCCGCGTCAGCGCGGAACGACAAGGCCAGGGTGGGGGCCCTCGCCGGGGTAGTGGCGAGGGCAACAGGAAGACGAAAGAAATGACGCTCTCATCTGGTGCACATGCACTCGGGTACTATCGCACCGTTTTGTGAAAGTTGCATTTCGCGCGGAAAACTACCGATTCTCCCGTCCTGGACGCAAACACCTTTTTTGGTGTGAAGGTGGCCTGGACCTCAGGCCGTCGGACTGCAGCGACTACAATCACGCAAAGACGAGGCAGACCGGGCTGCCCGTTTCGAACGACTGTCCGGTCGGGGCAAGCGCGCCCGTTTGCTGATCGATGGCAAAAACGACAAGCGAATGGCTATCCTGATTTGCCGCGACGAGAAACCGTCCGGTCGGATCGATGGCGAAATCGCGCGGTATGCGGCCAAGAGTAGGATAGAAGCCGACGGGCTTGAGCAGCCCCTCCGAACCGACGATCTCGAAAGCCGCGATCGTGTCCGGTCCGCGGTTCGAGGCGTAGAGAAAGCGGCCATTCGGATGAAGGCGGATTGCGGCACAGGCGCAATCGCCGTCAAAACCGTCCGGCAATGTTGAGACCTCGGAAAGAAACCCGATCCCTTGTCCGTCATAGGAATAGGTCGAGACGGAGCATCCGAGTTCCTCGACGACGAAGACGTGTTTTCCATTCTGCGCAAACACCAGATGCCGCGGAAGCCCGCCCGGCCTGGTTTTGACCACGAGATCCGGGTCGATGCCGATCAGCACGTCGCCAAGCGGGTATCGGGCGATCTCGTCCGTACCGGCGTCACAGACGAGAACATGGGCATTGCCGGGCGTTGCGGTCGCCTGATGCAGGTGCGGCCCTTCCTGCCGGTCGCGATTGGGACCGCTACCGCTGCGGCGGATATCGACGGCATCACCAGTCGGCACACCTGCCTCGTCGAGCGCATAGGCAGCCAGATTGCCGCTGACATAATTGGATATGAAAAGCCGGCGGCCCGAATGGTCGGTCGCGACATGACAGGGGCAGTCGCCATGGGCCGAAACCTTGGCGACTTCTACCAGAGTTCCGACCTCTCTGTCGAAACGCAGTGCCCTCGCGCCGGCGCCCTCCGCATGGGCAATTTCTTCGACGGCGTAGAGCATGTTGCCGTCGTTCGAAAGCGAGAGATAGGTGGGATTGCGCAGGCCTGAAAGGCTCGAGACCGGCGACAGGGAGCCATCGCCTCCATCCATCCGCAGAACCGAGATGCCCATCCCCTTTCCCACCACATGCGGAAGAGTTTCGGTGTAGCTCCCGACGATGAGGAACGTGTCGGGCTTGTCCTGCAAATGCGTATCCATGTCGTCCTCCCAAGCCGACCTGCCTGTGTCAGGCGTCAGCAGTATCGGGACCGGATGTAAGACCGACTGGCGGCCGATGTCGAGTGCCCACCGGCCGGACAAAGCCGGGTAAGTCTACGGGACCTTGACTTTAGACAAAGCAGAATGCCGCATTGAGCTTATCTGCAGATGTGATATCGAAAATTCGCCTGAAGCAGGTTGCACAGAGCATATCGTCTGCCGCGACACGCTTTGGAAGGCAGGACATATCGTGACACATCTTTTGACCAGAGCCGAACACGTGGCGCTCCGCATCATCTGCGCGGCGGCAATCCTGTTTATCGGCTTTGCGCATCGTCCTCTCGCACTGGCCCAGGAGCAGGGGCCTCAAAGACCAGGCATTCCGGCAGATTACAGCGACTACGCCCTGCCGGACGGTTCTTTCGCCAGCCTCTGCATAACGGCCACGGACGATACAGGGTCGGACGACAACAGAAGCGACCATCACCACGGCCTGTTCGACAAAGGCTGCGAGGCCTGCCGCATCAGTGCCTCCAGCCTGCTTCCGGAGCCGGGCAGCCTGCCTGATGCATTGTTTCGCAGTCATGCCTCCGTCACGGCACCCATGCCGGAGCAGATCGACTATCGGCGACCATTTTCTCCCAATACCGGCCCGCGCCCGCCGCCCTCACTCCTGATCGAAGCGTAAATCGGCACGCAGCATCCTGCTGCGGCCAAAATCCCTTCTTTCTGGAGCAATTCCATGTCTCGCATTCATCTTGCAGTGTCGCTGGCCGTCTCGGCTTTTCTCGCCTCCACGGGCGCCGCCTTTGCGCATGCGCATCTGCATGCCGCCTCTCCCGCCGACAAGGCGGTGACAGCCGCACCGACCGAAATCGACCTCACCTTTACCGAGGAGTTGAACCTCGCCTTCAGCGGTGCCGAGCTTCTCGGGCCTGACGGCAAGGCGATCAAGCTGGGGGATGGCGTGCTGATGGAAGGCGGCAAGGCTTTGATGATCCCGATCAGCGCGCCGCTTGCGGCCGGTGACTACAAGGTCAACTGGCACGTGCTTTCCACCGATGGCCACAAGACCAATGGCTCCTACGGTTTTACCGTAAAACCCTGACCAACCGGCCATGATCGAACCCGGCGGGCTTCTCGCCCTCTGCCGCTTTGCGCTTGATAGCGGCGCCCTGTTTCTCTGGGGCGCCGGTGCCTATCTTGCGGCCTTCGTATCGCCGCCCCTGAGCAGAGATATCTGGCCAAGGCTTGCCGTCATCCGCTGGTTGGCCGTCACCGCCATAACGATCGGATGTGCGGCAACCCTGCCCCTTCAGGCTGCGATCCTCGGCGATGGATGGGCCTCCGCCATCGATCTATCGATCATCACGGCCATCCTGCTCAAGACGGATATCGGCACAGCCTGGCTCTATCAGGCCGCCGCAGTTCTGCTGCTGCTTGGCGCGCAGACACCACGGCTGCGCCTCCGGATCGCACCGACGGCAATTGCAGGGCTCCTTGTGCTGGCGACCTTGCCGCTTTCCGGGCATGCCTCCATGCACACCGGATATTTTCGCCTCATCCAGCGCGCCAATGACCTTCTTCATCTCGCAGCCGGCGGGTTCTGGCTTGGGGGACTTGCGGCCTTCATCCTCATCCTGCCGCAACTGAGGTATGACCATAGTCGGCCCGAGGCGGCGCACGCGCTAATCGCGTTTTCGAGGACGGGCCATGTTGCAGTGACCCTCGTCATCCTCTCCGGCATGGCCAGCACCTGGGCGATCCTCGGCGGCCTGCCGCTGGACTGGAATTTTGCCTATCAGGCACTGCTATCGCTGAAAGTCGTAATCGTTGCGACGATGATCCTCATCGCCGTCACCAACCGCTACGTCTTCGTGCCCCTGCTCGGCCGCCGCACGGATATGCTGACGGCTCTTGCGGTCGGCAGCGTGGCCGAGATCGTGCTCGGCCTCGCGGCGCTGGCCACCGTCGCCAGCTTCGGCCTCATGCAGCCGAGCTGAGACATTTGTTTCGCCACAATGCGGTGGCGAAACCGTCAGCCGATCGCCATCAGGCTGGCATTGCCGCCGGCAGCCGCCGTGTTGACCGAGGTAGACACCTCTTCCAGCAGCCAGTTCAGGCAATAGGCATTCGGTTCGGAGACGGCAGACGTCGCGGCTGACTGGGTGAGCACAAGCGGACCTGGCAGGTCGGCAATGCGCCGCAGGATCGCGACAAGTTCTTCGCCTTCGGCCTCGATCAGTGCACCGGCATAGGGGCCGCTAACGGCCCAATCCTTTGTCCAGACCATGCGCGCGGCAATCGCAGCCGGCAGGTCGCGGCATTGAGCCTCAAGACCGGATGCCGCATCGATCACGACGCTATTGCCGGTCGCCATGGCCGCGCCGAGCTGGGCGATAAGGCCTTCAATCGTGCGGGGAACGAGGAGAATGCGGCCGCGCGGATGCAGCGCATAGGTATTCCTCTCGCCAACCGGACCGACCAGATCCTGCACGAGGCCGAGCGCGGATTCGCTGCCAAGTTCGCGCACCGCTTCGGCGACCGCATCCCTGCCCTTGTCGCGCAGCCATTGCGAAAGATCGGTCACGGCCGGATCCATATGGACGGAGCTATGCCGCGGCGGCACTGGCGGCTCCTGCAGCAGACGGCCGAGATAAAGCGGACCGCCCGCCTTCGGGCCGGTGCCGGAAAGGCCACGGCCACCGAACGGCTGGACACCGACAACCGCGCCGATGACGTTGCGATTGACATAGACATTGCCGGCCTGCACGCGACCGGTGACATGCGCGATCGTTTCGTCGAGACGCGTATGCAGGCCGAAGGTGAGACCGTAACCGGTGGCATTGATATCATCGATCAGCCGGTCGATATCCTGGCGGCGATAACGGATGACATGCAGGACCGGGCCGAACACTTCCCGCTTCAGATCAGCGAGCGTATCGAGTTCGATAATGGTCGGCGGCACGAACGTGCCTTTGGCTGCCACCTGCGGCAGTGCAAGCTGCTCGACCGGTCGGCCGGCGGTGCGCATGTTTTCGATATGGGCATCGATATTGCCTTTTGCCTCGGCGGTGATGACCGGACCGATATCGATATTGAGCCGATCCGTCGAGCCGAGCGTCAATTCCTTGAGCGCGCCGCGCAGCATGGTCAGCACCCGGTCTGCAACATCTTCCTGCAGGCAGAGAACGCGCAGAGCCGAGCAACGCTGGCCGGCGCTGTCGAAGGCGGACGCGATGACATCGCCGACGACCTGTTCGGCAAGCGCCGAGGAATCGACGATCATCGCGTTCTGGCCGCCGGTTTCGGCGATCAGCGGGATCGGTTTGCCGGCAGCAGAGAGACGCCCTGCAAGCTCGGCCTGGATCAGCCGCGCGACTTCGGTGGAACCGGTGAACATGACGCCGGCCGTCTGCGGTGCGGCGACGAGGGCGGCGCCGATGCGGCCATCGCCCGGTAAGAACTGCAGGGCAGCGACCGGAATGCCGGCCTCATGCAGCAGTCGGACGCCTTCAGCGGCAATCAGCGGCGTTTCTTCGGCAGGTTTGGCAAGAACCGTGTTGCCGGCGGCAAGGGCGGCGGCGATCTGGCCGGTGAAGATTGCCAGCGGGAAATTCCACGGGCTGATACAGACGACAGGGCCGATCGGCTTGTGGGCAGCCCCAAGCGTGCGGCGGGTCTGTTCGGCGTAATAACGCAGGAAATCGATCGCTTCGCGCACTTCGGCAATCGCATTCGCGGCAGACTTGCCGGCTTCGCGCATGACGAGGCCGAGAAGAACCGGCATGCGCGCCTGCATGGCATCCGCCGCACGATCAAGGCAGGCCGCCCTTTCGGCCGGAGAAACGGACGACCAGCCGCCGAGCGCCTCATGGGCAAGCCGGACGGCCTTTTGGGCATCCTCGACACTGGCTTCCTTCACCTCGCCCACCACATCCGAGTGATCGGCAGGATTGAGAACGGCGCGCGCGGTGCCCTCACCTGTTCCATCGCCAAGCTGCGGGACGGCTGACCAGTCGATAGCCGCACTTTCCTGCAGGGCCTTGCCGACGAGAACCAGCGTTTCCTCGTTCGAAAGGTCAAAACCTTCGGAATTGCGGCGGTCCTTGCCGAACAGGTCGACAGGCAGCGCGATCTGATCGTGCTTCGCGCCGGGCTTCGGCATGGCCGCAACGACGGCAGCCGGATCGGCGATCAGCTCATCGACCGAGACATCGGCATCGCCGATGCGGTTGACGAAAGAGGAATTGGCGCCGTTTTCCAGAAGACGGCGAACGAGATAGGCCAGCAGCGTTTCATGCGTGCCGACCGGGGCGTAGATGCGGCAGGGGCGGTCGAGTTTATCGGCGCCGACGACCTCGTCATAGAGCGGTTCGCCCATGCCGTGCAGGCACTGGAATTCGTATTGCCCGACACGGAAATCCGGGCCAGCGAGCTGATAGATAGTCGCCAGTGTCTGGGCATTGTGGGTCGCAAATTGCGGGAAGATGACATCGGTCGCGCCGAGCAGTTTTCGCGCGCAGGCGATGTAGGAAACGTCCGTATGGACTTTTCGCGTGAATACCGGGAAGTCGGCAAGGCCATCCAGCTGGGCACGCTTGATCTCGGCATCCCAATAGGCGCCCTTGACGAGGCGCACCATGATGCGCCGCTTCGCGCGCCGGGCGAGATCGATGATGAAATCCAGCACGAAGGGGCAGCGCTTGCCATAGGCCTGCACAACGAAGCCGATGCCATCCCAGCCGGCAAGCGCCGGATCGAATGCCAGTTCTTCGAGCAGATCGAGCGAAAGTTCCAGCCGGTCGGCTTCTTCGGCATCGATATTGAGGCCGATATTGTAGGATTTTGCGATCGCCGCCAGCGCCTTTACCCGCGGCAGGAGTTCGCGCATCACCCGTTCCGCCTGACCGCGCACATAACGCGGATGCAAGGCCGAAAGCTTGATGGAAATGCCGGGACCTTCATAGATACCGCGGCCGGCAGAGGCCTTGCCGATCGCATGAATGGCGGCCTCGTAATCGGCATAATAACGCTCGGCATCCTTGGCCGTCGTCGCGGCCTCGCCGAGCATGTCGTAGGAATAACGGAATCCGCGCTTTTCCAGCGGACGGGACCGGCGCAGGGCCTCGTCGATCGTCTCGCCGGTGACAAATTGCTCGCCCATCATCCGCATCGCCATATCGACGCCACGGCGGATGACCGGCTCACCGCAGCGGGCGATAAGGCGGGTCAGCGCTGCCGAAAGGCTGCGGTCGTTGACCGTCGAGGTGAGCTTGCCGGTAACGACGAGGCCCCAGGTGGCGGCATTGACGAAGAGCGAACGGCCCTCGCCGGCATGCGACTTCCAGTCGCCGGCGGAAATCTTGTCGCGGATCAGCGCATCGCGGGTCGCCATGTCGGGAATACGCAGAAGCGCTTCCGCCAGGCACATCAGCGCAATGCCTTCCTGGCTGGACAGCGAATATTCCTGCACCAGCGCCTCGACACCAGAACCCTTGTTCTTCTTGCGCAGCGAGACGATCAGGCCGCGGGCGGTGGCACGAATCTTTTCGACCATCTCGGCAGACAGGGTGGCCTCGGCGAGGAGCGGCGCGACACACTCGATTTCCGGACGGCGGTAGGCGGCGGTGATCGCCCGCCTCAAGTCCGATTGCGGCCGCACCGGCGGCGCGAAATCGGCAAAGGGCACGGCTTTGGCGGAAAATGCCGGGGTGCTGGTGTCTTCAAGAGCCATTGTTTCTTTCCAAATTCGATCCGGCATTTTCCGGATGGGGCACCCGACTTTCGCGACGAAAGCGATCGGCGGGAGAATAGAGGAAACACAACTTCCAAGCAGGTCTATATTGCGCTAGATTTCAGGTGAATTTCCTGATTTTTTGAAAGTTAGCAGTGATTATGGACAAGCGCGACGGCTTTTATGGCGATTTGGACCAGTTCGATCGCAAGATCATCGATGCGGTCTCCGAAGATGCGCGCATCTCGGTGACGGATCTTGCCGAAAAGATCGGCCTTTCCAAGACGCCGGTCAATGCAAGACTGAAACGTCTCGTGCAGGAGGGTTATGTTCTCGGCTTCCGCGCCGTGCTCAACCCGCAGAAACTCGGCCTCGACCATGTCGCCTTTGCCGAGGTGAAACTGTCGGATACGCGGGAAAGCGCGCTCAACGCATTCAACGCCGCCGTCAGGAAAATTCCCGAGGTCGAGGAATGCCACATGATTGCGGGGCGGTTCGATTATCTCTTGAAGGTGAGGACGCAGAATATCCGGCGGTATCGCGAGGTTTTGGGCGAGAAGATTTCCAGCCTGCCACATGTCGCGAGCACGTCCACATCGGTTGCGATGCAGTCGGTGAAGGAACATTGAGGCGGGGGCACGATGCTCCCGTGCGCTCACGACTTACCTTAGAGCAAAGTTCCAGGGTACGTAGTTGGGCTGCGTAGGTAGCCCTGGCAGCTACCTCACCGACCTCATTCCTGTGCTTGTCACAGGAATCCAGCCAGCCCACGTCCGTGGGCTGGAAAAACTCTTTCGCCGCGCAGACGCGCGTCGGCTGGATCCCTGTGACAAGCACAGGGATGAGGTTGAGTTGAGCAAAACAGCGTCACGCCGATCCGTCGGGCAGCAATCAGCTCGGCAGCGCGCCCGACTTCTTCGCAACCCATGTCGCGACATAATCCATCAAGCCCGGTGACAGGCAGTCATAGGGCTCCAGCCCGACTTCCTTCAGCCGCCCGCGAATGCCGTCCATGCGGCCCGGATCGACGCCCGATTCGATGATCGAGGAGACGAAGGCGGCAAAGCCCGGAGGCGCCCAGCCGGTTTCCTGGAACCGTTCCGGATGCACGAAGGAAAGCCCCTGGAAGGCGTGTTCCCGCTCAACCGGGCCATACATATGCACGCCGCATTCCTTGCAGGCATGCCGCTGGATAAGCGCGCTCGGATCGACGACCGCAAGCTTGTCACCGTTTTCCAGAACCGTGACCTTGTCAGTCGGGGCAACGGCGACGACGGAAAAATCGGCGCCTTTCGGCTTCCAGCATTTGGTGCAGCCGCAGGCATGGTTATGGGCGATCTGGCCCTCGATCTTCACCTTGACCGGCCGATCGGTGCAGGCGCAGACCAGCGTGCCGCCGGAAAAGCCGGGGCTGGCCGGCTTGATGCCGCTATCCACGGCAGGATGGATGCGAATTTGAACTGCACTGTCCATTCAAGTCTCCTCCTCTTCTCCTCAAGGTCCGTCCGGTCGCCGGCGGCTGCCTTGCCTCAATAAGATATTCCTCCATAAGACATTGCCGCTGGAGCATACGCCTTTGCCATCAGCTCGGCACGCATTGCTTTTGCCGCCATGCAAGGCGCCCGCCTCAGCCGTAAATCACCACGCCGCGGATCGATTCACCCGAATGCATCAGCTCGAAACCCTTGTTGATGTCTTCGAGCGGCATGGTGTGGGTGATCATCGGGTCGATCTGGATTTTTCCATCCATGTACCAGTCGACGATCTTCGGCACGTCGGTGCGACCGCGGGCGCCGCCGAAGGCCGTGCCCATCCAGTTGCGGCCCGTCACCAGCTGGAACGGACGCGTCGAAATCTCCTGGCCGGCGCCGGCAACGCCGATGATCACCGACTTGCCCCAGCCGCGATGCGAGGATTCCAGCGCCTGGCGCATGACCTTGGTATTGCCAGTGCAATCGAACGTGTAGTCGGCGCCGCCGATCAGGTCATTGCCGCGCTTCGTCAGGTTGACGAGATAAGGCACGATGTCATCGCCGACGTCCTTCGGATTGACGAAATGCGTCATACCGAACTTTTCGCCCCAGGCCTTGCGGTCCGGATTGATGTCGACGCCGATGATCATGTCGGCACCGGCAAGGCGCAGGCCCTGCAGCACGTTCAGACCAATGCCGCCGAGGCCGAAGACGATCGCGGTCGAGCCGATCTCGACCTTGGCCGTGTTGATGACGGCACCGATGCCGGTCGTGACGCCGCAGCCGATATAGCAGATCTTGTCGAAGGGAGCGTCGGGATTGACCTTGGCAACCGCGATCTCCGGCAGGACGGTAAAGTTCGCGAAGGTCGAGCAGCCCATGTAATGGTGGATCTTGTCCTTGCCGATCGAGAAGCGTGACGTGCCGTCCGGCATCAACCCTTGCCCCTGGGTGGCGCGGATCGAGGTGCAGAGGTTCGTCTTGCGCGAGGTGCAGGAATAGCATTCGCGGCATTCCGGTGTGTAGAGCGGAATGACGTGGTCGCCCTTCTTGACCGAGGTGACGCCGGGGCCGACATCGACGACGATGCCTGCACCTTCATGGCCGAGGATCGCCGGAAACAGGCCTTCCGGATCGGCACCCGAGAGGGTGAAATCGTCGGTATGGCAGATGCCGGTCGCCTTGACCTCGATCAGCACTTCGCCCGCCTTCGGGCCTTCGAGCTGAACCGTCATCACTTCCAGCGGTTTTCCTGCCTGTACGGCAACGGCGGCGCGGACGTCCATATTTCCCTCTCTCCCGTTCAGATCTGGTCTGTGATCGGCGCAGCCGCCCTCGGTTGTTGCCAGGCACCTGCCATCATTGCGTAATTCTCTGGTCGCGCTCGTCGAGCAGCGGCACGCCGTATTCCAGGAGCAGCTTGTCGATCTTCGGCTGATTTTCCTTAATGAAGGTGTTGAGCGTGCGCTTCCAGTTCTGGTCCGAGGGGCGCACGCCCATGGTGATGCGATAGATCATCCGCTGGCCACCCTTTTCGTGGATCAGCGGCACGACCGTCATCTCGACATCCGAGCGCGCCGCGTAATATCCGGCCATCGGCCCCCAGACGACGGCGGCATCGATGACGCCCGCCTGTATGTCGCGCATCATCACCTCCGCCATGGAGGGGGCCGCGCGCGTATCAATCATCAGCGGATAGATTTTTGCCTTTTCCAGAAGCCGGGTTTTCGCCATGCTGGCGGTCGGCGGCGTGCCTTCGACCACACCCAGCCGTTTTCCCTTCAGCTTCTCATCTACCAGCGTTTCCACTCCGGCCAGATCGCCACCCTTTTTATAGATGAGGACATAGGCGGATCGGTAATAGGCATTGGTATTCTGCACCAGCTCGTCGCCCTGCGCATAACCCATCACGATATCGCACCTATTGGCGCCGAGCGTGTTGCGCACGAAACCCATGACCGATGGAAACCAGGTATAGGCGACCGACTTTCTCCCGGTGCCTTCTGCGACCATCTGCGCCAGCTTGTCCTCAAAACCCTCGCCGCTTTCATCGGAAAACGGCATGTTGGACGGATCGGCGCAAACGCGCAGGATATCCGGATCGACCAGTTCGCCAGCCGCGCCAAGGCCCGCAGTTTGCGCCGAAACAGTCTGCGGCGCGGCAAGCGCCAGGATGGCGACCATCGCAGCAGCGGCATGTTTCACGACGCTGACAAACACCGAACGTCCCGAGCCAAAAGCCATCTCAGCCTCCCATGCAGGAGGTTTCGTAATCCTTCGCCCCTTGCGGCTTGTCGGCCTTTTTGGGCGGCCGCCCACGCGGTGCGGCACCGACTGCACGGGCGCGCAGATAGACGTAGATATCGTCGAGATAACAGTAGACGTTCTTGTTCTCGCCGAAGGCCGGCATGACATTCTCCTTGCCCCCGCCGACATTTTTTCGCCCTTCCGCCACGATCGACAGGAAGGTCGGATAATCGATCCGTTTCAGGCTCTCCGCCAGCGCCGGCGCATAACTCGAGCCGACGCCGTCCGGCCCATGACAGACATGACAGTCCGAATGGTAACGGCGATAGCCGCTGAACGTGTACCAGTCGACCGTGCCGTCGGCCTGTATGTTGAAGGTGGGGTTTCCATCCTTGTCGAGGAACTTGCCATCTTCCTCGCTGGCAACCGCCGCCTTCTGTATGTCGTCATCCGAAAGGGCTGTACCACCCACCAGACATGAAAATGCGATTACGCCGAACGCCATCACTGCAATGCGAAAAGCCATTGATGAACCTCATATTTTTTAAAAAATCGGCGCCGGATGACGCGACGTCACCCCAAAGACGTCTCCGGCGCGTTCAAGCGCATGTCCCACCAGTCGACACAACAAAGGACTGCGCCGGAAGACCGGCGCAGTCCCGCAACCCGGATTATTCGGGCAGACCGAAGACGGTCAGCTGGCCGCCAAGCGTCGTATAATCGGCAAGGGCCGCATAACCGCCGACCGCTCCGAGGCCAGCCGTTCCCACGGTTGCGGTCTGGTCACCCTGCGCACGGCCCTGGTCAACAGCGCCATGCCAAGCAGCAGCATTTTCAGGCGACAGGAGGCCACCGGCGAGACCGATACCGGCCCAGCCGCCAACACCCGAGAGCACGGCGATATATTGCTTGCCGCCATGTTCGAACGTGTTGATGTTGCCGATGATGCCGGACGGCGTCTTGAACCGGTAGAGTTCCTTGCCGTTCAGATCGACCGCCTTGATATAGCCTTCAAGCGTGCCGTAGAAGACGACATCGCCGGCCGTGGCAAGCGCGCCGGACCAGACGGAGAACTGTTCAGGCTTGGACCAGACGATCTCGCCCTTGGCGGCATCCCAGGCGATGAAATTGCCCATGCCGCCATGGCTGTCCGGTGCCGGATACATGGAGACCGTTGCCCCGACATAGGGCTGGCCTGCCGTGTAGCTCACCTTGTAGGGCTCGTAATCCATGCAGACATGGTTGGTCGGCACGTAGAACAGGCCCGTTTTCGGCGAATAGGTCGCCGGCTGCTGGTCCTTGGAGCCGAGGGCGGCCGGGCAGATGCCGGTGGAATTGCTGTCCTCGCCATTCTGCTGGGTGGAATACTTTGCGACCACCTGCGGCCGGCCATATTCCTTGCTCTTCGGATCCATCACGACTTCCGTCGCCCAGTTGACCTTGGGATCGTATTTCTTGGCCACCAGCAATTCGCCCGTGGCGCGGTCCAGCGTGTAGCCGAAACCGTTGCGGTCCATATGGACGAGCACGTCGCGGGGCTTTCCGTCGATCTTCAGGCCATCGACGAGAATGCTCTCGTTGACGCCGTCATAATCCCACTCGTCATGCGGGGTCATCTGATAGAGCCATTTCGCCATGCCGGTATCGGCATCGCGGGCCATCAGCGTCATCGACCACCTGTTGTCGCCGGGCCGCTGGACGGGGTTCCAGGTCGAGGGATTGCCAGTGCCGTAATAGACGAGATTGGTCTTCGGATCGTAGGAGAACCAGCCCCAGGTCGTGCCACCGCCGGTCTTCCACTGCTCCCCTTCCCAGGTGTTCATGCCGGAATCCTTGCCGACCGGCTTGCCGAGATGGGTGGTCTTTTCCGGATCGAGCAGCGTCTCGGCATCCGGCCCGGTCGAATAGGCCTTCCAGGCCAGCGAACCGTCCTTGAGATTATAGGCCGCCGTCCAGCCGCGGACACCGAATTCGGCGCCGGACACGCCGATGATCACCTTGTCCTTGACGACAAGCGGTGCTGCCGTGCCGGATTCACCCTTGCCGCCATCCGTCTTGTCGCCGTTCTTGATCGACCAGACGACCTTGCCGGTCTTGGCATCCAGCGCCACGACCGTCGTATCGGCCTGATTGAGGATGATCTTGCCGTCGCCATAGGCGACACCGCGATTGACCGTGTCGCAGCACATGATGCCGATGACGTTCGGATCCTGTTTCGGCTCGTATTTCCAGAGGATCTTGCCATCCTTATTGAGATCGAGCGCGTAGACGATGTTGGGGAAAGGCGTGTGGACATACATCACGTCGCCGATCACCAGCGGTCCGCCTTCGTGACCGCGCAGGACGCCGGTGGAAAAACTCCACTTCACCTGCAGGTTCTTCACGTTGTCCTTGGTGATCTGCTTCAGTTCCGAATACCGGTGATTGGCATAATTGCCCGCAGGCATGGCCCAGTTCTTCGGATTGGCGGAAAGGGTCGTCAGTTCGTCATTGGCCAGAGCGGTTCCGGCAAAGCCGGCGACCAGACACCCCGCGGCCGCCAGGGGCAAAAATGCTTTTCGTGCAATCAAACGTTTTCCAGATTGGCGCATGTGAAATCCTCCCGATGCTTATCATTCGCGCAAGCGTCGACATCGCGAGCCATTGCGCGTTCCAGGGCAGCCAAGTGATTTTCTCAACTATGCGGGAAACATTTCCGACAGCGTGTCACGACACATGAATGGGCACGGGGCACCGTTTAATGCCCACCCACAAGCCTGCGGGTCATGCCCCTCCCAAAAGCAAGACCTTGAAGCCGGAAAACGATCGAAAGATAGGTTATTACATTGGCATAGGCAAGCTTAATATTGATATAGTCTTTTTATGATAAAAGTAATGCTGTATCGCAATATAAAATACTGCAATCGCTAATAAGTATTATTTGAATATCCAAAATAATATTTCAAAGATGATCATCGGGCAGATTTCAGAAAGACCAAACACAAGCCCGCCACCAAAGGAGAATACGAATGTCTATCGGATTTTTCCGCGCTGCGTTTTTCTTCGTTTCACTCGGCACGGCACCAGCCGCATTTGCAAATGCGGACTACCCAACGGTTGCAATCGTGGATTACGTACGTGGTTGCATGACAGCGAATGGAGAGACACGTGCCGCACTCCAAAGTTGTTCTTGCTCGATCGACGTCATTGAATCGATCATTCCGTATGATCGCTACGAAGCAGCCGAGACGTTTCGCAGTCTCGGGCTGCAAACCGGTGAAAGAGGCGTGCTGTTCAGGCAAGGCGCTGCAGCAAAATCCGCCGTTTCCGAGCTGCGTCGCGCGCAGGCGGAAGCGGATGTGCGTTGTTTCTAAAGGCGCGAATCAGATTTTCCGGCCCTTGTCCGGAAAGGCGCAACGCCAGCGTTTTATCCGCAAAGCGGGGTGATCTCCCGACCATTTGGCGATTTCCGTCGGGGCCAGGATCATGCACTGGAACAGGGAGCCGCGGCTTTCGAAGAAAAGATGTTCATCGCGACAACTGGCCGGATTGGAAAGAAGGCATACCGTCAGGACGAGATCGACCATGTTCATCGGAGCCTCCTGCGGCGCGCAACATCATCGGCGAGAAGGCCATATTTCAAAGGCGCCTGCGTGAAAAAGATTATGCTCGGGCGCTGGCTTCGTCAACCTGACCGCGAAACGATCACCGCAACCAGGCGCAACCTCATTTTCCAAAAAGCTGGAGACGGCGATGTTGACTTACCATCATCAACAACTACCCTTGCGTGCGTAGCGCCATGATGAAGGCGATCCTGCCGCTCTCGCCATGCGCGCTCTTTTGGGAGGAATTCTATGCGTGCCATCTGTTGTGTTGGCGCCATCGGGCTTTTATTGCCGATGGCGGGTTATGCCTTTGGCCAGGATGCGGCTCAAGGTGAAAAAGTATTTGCGAAGTGTAAGGCCTGTCATGTTTCAGATGCCGATCAGAACAAGATCGGCCCCTCTTTGAAGGGGCTGATCGGCCGTACGGCCGGCACCCATGAAGGCTTCAAATATTCGGCCGCGATGATGGATGCCGGCAAGGGCGGCATGGTCTGGGACGAGGCAACGCTCACCACCTATCTCCATGATCCGAAGGGCGTCGTCAAAGGCACGAAAATGGCTTTCGCCGGCCTGAAGGAGGATAAGGACGTGGCCGACGTGATCGCCTATCTCAAGCAGTTTTCCCCGTAACGATTTTACGGCCGCTCCGAGGCATCACTTTGCAGGCGGCGCCTCGGCCAGCGTCTTCACCAGCGCATACAGGCGCTGCTCGATCAGCGTCGGCACCTCGCAGACGAAGCTGAGGGATTGAACACGCTCCTGAAAGATGCGCGTCTGGAATGTCAGCCGTTCGGTGCGGATGGCGACCTCGTTGGCATTGGCTTCCGGCTTGCTGCGCAAGGCATCGACATCGGATGCTTCCCGCCTGAGAAGAGCCGCCATATCGCGCTGACTATGGGCGTAACGGGCAATGCCTGAAATGACATGGCTGCGCTCGCCATTCATCTTGTCGAACAGACCCTGGACCAGCATGGCGACATGCAGGTTTTTCTGCGCCTCGGGCAGCCCGTCGCGATAGGTTCTTATCCGTTCCTGCGCTTGCGCCAAGGGCAGACGACGGGCCGCAAGATTGTCGACAAGGCCGGAAATGATCTCATCCTTCGACCAGTCGGAGGCCTCGGGCGGCAGGTCCGGCCCGGTCCAGATCTGGCCGATCGACAATTCTGGCACCTTGCGCTGGATGCAGGGCCAATCGGGGTCGTCGCCCTGGGCAGCAAGAGCCTGCAGCGCAGAGCAGAAAACGAAAGCCAATGCGACGGGGATGACTCGGACCATCAGGCATTTCCTCCCGCATCCTGTCGCCGGGCGAGAAGACCATTGGAAGGATCGTAGGCCAGAATGGCGCTTCCGAGGAAAAGGACGGTAAAGCCGGCGACTACGGAAAGAGACAGCCAGTCGATCTGGCCGTAAAGCGCAAACCGGATCAGTTCGACCGCATAGGTGAACGGGTTCGCCTGGCAGATCCGGAACAGAGGCGGGCTGGATTCCTGCACGCGCCACAGCGGATAAAGCGCCGATGAGGCGAAATACATCGGAAAGATCACGAAATTCATGATCCCGGCAAAGTTTTCGAGCTGCTTGATCATCGAGGATAGAAGCATACCGAGCGAACACAACATCATGCCGGAAAGGAACAGCGCCGGCAGGACGAGGAGATAACCGATAACCGGTGGCTTCACGCCCCAGAACCAGGCGATCGCCAAAAAGGCATAGACCTGCACGATCGAAACCGTGACGCCGGCCAGCAGCTTTGAAACCAGCAGGAACCAGCGCGGAAACGGGCTGACCAGCAGGATGCGCATATTGCCCATTTCCCGGTCATAGACCATGGAAAGCGAGGACTGCATGCCGCTGAACAGCAGGATCATGCCGCACAGGCCGGGCGCGATATAAACCTCGTAAAGCACATAGGTCTTGTAGGGCGGGATGATCGACACCCCGAGCACCTGCCGAAAACCGGCTGCGAACACAAACAGCCAGAGCAGCGGCCGCACCAGCGACGAGATGAACCGTTCTCGCTGATTGAGAAAACGCAAGCCTTCACGAGCCATGATGCCGGCCAGACAGGACAGATATTGGCCCGGGCCGAAACCGCGGCGCATGGCATCACCGCTGGCATTCAGTGGAATGGTCGATGGCACGCTCATCGCCTTGCCCCCACGGCCGGCAAGACCGGCGTGCCGCCACCTGATGGGATTGGAGCAAGGCCGCTCAGGCTAGCAAATGCCTGTCTTATATCGGCGCTTCCCGTCTGGCGAACGATCGCAGCGACCGGGCCGGCTGCGAGAACCCTGCCTTTGTCTAGGATCACCACCTCGTCCTTGTCGTCCACCTCATCGATGAGATGGGTCGCCCAGAGAACGCCGATACCGTTTGCCTCTACCAGCGCCCGGATCGTTGCCAGAATGTCGGCGCGGGAGCGGATGTCGAGGCCGACGGTCGCCTCGTCCAGCAGAAGCAGCGAGGGTTCGTGCAACAAGGCGCGGACGATTTCCACCCGCCGCATCTGCCCGCCGGAAAGGCTGCGGGCCTTGTCATGCAGGCGGTCTGCCATATCGATCTGGCCGAGCAGCGTGCGGATACGCGCCATCGCCTCCCCTCGGCCGATGCCGTGCAAGGCGGCGTGATAGGCGAGGTTCTGGCCGACACTCAGATCAAGATCCAGCGTGCGGGCCTGGAAAACGATACCGAGCCGCCGCAGCGCCTCGCCCGAGGCATGCCGGATATCGTTGCCGAAAATGCGGATCGAACCCTCTCGGGTATCGTAGAGATGGCTGACGAGCGAAAACAGCGTCGTTTTTCCCGCGCCGTTCAGGCCAAGAAGAACCGTGAAACGGCCGGGGGCGATGGTAAAGGAGACGCCGTCGAGCGCCTTCTTCTGACCATAGGAATGACTGACCCCGGAAACATCCAGGGCCGGCGGCTCCCATTCAATCTGCACCATGTCGAAACTCCTCCACGACCAGCGCCTCCCCGGTCGCCAGCCACGCCCACTGCTATTTGATGGTGATCGTCCCCTTCATGCCCTTGTCGGCTAGGTCCGGCACGGACCAAGTGTAGCTGCCGGGCCGCACCGCGGTGAACTGCACCTGGATCGTCCCTTCGCTGTCGAATTCCAGCCACGCCGGGGCGCCGTTCATGTGAACCTCGAGATCGTGGATGACGATCTGGTTCATCCAGACATTGCGAAAAAGATCGGTGACGAACTTGTATTCGAGGCCCGCCGCAGAGGTGATATTCCAGCGATATCCCTGGCCGGAAACGAGTTCAAAATCCTTGCGGTTGACCGCAAATGTGTCCTTTGCCGAGCCGAGGATGAGTTCCGGCACGTCCTTGCTCGCCCGCGTCACCTTTTCGGTCGCGGTCGTCACCTTTGCGGCCGGCTTGTCGTCGTCATCATCGTCCTTCTTCTCCTGCGCAAAGCCGACAGCTAGCGGCAATAGGATGGTGGCAAGCGCTGCAAGCGCGAAAATCCGGTATTTCTGCATCTTTTCTCCTCCTCTATCGATGCCTGAAAATCTCTGGATCAATTCATTTGGGCGACACGACCACGCCCCAGGGCAGAGCCCCAACCGTCACTGACTGCACCGCCTCGTCGGAGGCGACGTCGATGAAGGTGATGTCGTTGGAAACACCGTTGGTGCTGATGATCGTCTTCTGATCCGGCGTGAAGGCGAGCTGCCAGACCCGCTGGCCGACCAGAACGTATTTTTCTACCTTGTAGGTCGCGGTATCGACCACGGCGACGCGGTTGGCCGGACCGAGCGCCACATAGGCCTTCTTGCCATCCGCCGTGATGCGGATACCGACCGGCTGGATGGCTTCCGAGCGCAGGCCGGGGATCGCGAACGAGATTTTCTGCTTCACCGAGCGGCTGGCATTGTCGATCACGGAAACCGTGCCGCCGATTTCAGCGCTGACCCAGACTTCCGATCCGTCCGGCTTGAACTCGGCAAATCGCGGCCGCGCATCGACCAGCACATTGTCGGTGATCTCATGGCTTTCAGTATCGATGAAATGCGCCATGTTCGTCGTTTCGGACGTATTGACCATGGTCTTGCCGTCAGGGCTGATGCCCATGCCTTCCGGCTCGACGCCGACCGGCACTTCTGCCAGCACATCGCCGCTTTCGATGTCGATCACGGTCACCAGATTGTCGTCCTCATTGGCGACATAAAGCGTCTTGCCATCCGGCGAGAGGACAAAAAGCTCCGGATCAGGACCGGAAGGAAGCGTGCCGACGATCTTGCGCGTCGCGGTGTCGATCACCTCGATCGTGTCGTCGTCGCTGGCGCAGAGATAGACGAATTTTCCATCATGCGAGATGGTGATGCCGCGCGGCCGCTGCCCGACCGGCATGGTTTCCAGCACTTTGCCGGTCTCGGTGTCGACGATACTGACCGTATTGTCCTTTTCGTTGGAGACAAAAGCCGTAAAGGCCCCGGCGGAGCCGGCGGCCGTCATCGCGAAACCAAACACAAGACCGGCGAAAATCACTCTTGCCTGCATGTCTCTCCCCTTTTCATCCATTTTTCGCATCGGCTCACCGCAGCACACATTTCGTCTCGGGCCGGTCAACGCCGAGCGTGTCGAGTTCCGAAAACTGATGCAAAAAACCCTCCTGCGGCGAGGTCGAGACGACCGAGCGGCCGTCACCGAGAAAGATCGGCTGCCGCAATTGCCAGTTCCAATTGCGAAAGGTCAGCTTCTGGCCCTTGAAGGCCGCGATGGAAAAATCATCCGAGCGGATGAAGCCGGCGATCTTGTCCGGATCGGCACTTTTCGTGCGGGTTGCCGCCTCGCCCAGGATGCGCACCGCCGTCCAGGCGGACATGTCCTTGGACAGCATGCGGCGCCCGGAAGCCTTGGCGAAACGGTTCTGGATCTGCGTTCCGCCCCATTGTTCGCTGGCCGGATGCCAGGCTGAAGGAATAAGGCCCGCGGAGCCGGCGACTGGCCTCGGCTGCCAGGTTCTGAACGGCACATACGTGCCGAAAACCTCGCTTTCGTCGGCGACCAGAAGCACGTCGTGATCGGGAAGGCCTTGCGTAAAGACCGGCATCTGCCGCTGGATCTGCACGACGCCGCTATCGGTGCGTCTTGCCGTGCCGGTATCGGCAAACTCCTTCTGGGCAACGATTTCGCCGCCAAATCGCGTCGCCGCCCGGCGCAGCGCATCGGCAAACAGCCGGTCGTTTTCATGCGACCCGAAGACGAGAGCCCAGCGCCGCCATTGCTTCCAGATCAGATATTGCGCCAGCCCATCCGCCAGCATGCTGCGCGTTGGAGCCACATGAAAGACATTGGCGCGGCAATCCTCTTCGCGCAGCCGGTCATCGGTGGCGCCGACATTAAAGATCAGGATGTTTTTGGCGCGTGCCGCATCCGCCAGTGCCAGAAGCTGCGCGGCCGAGAGATCAGCCAGGATATAAGAGACACCCTTGGCCGCCATCTCGTCAAAGGCGCGCAGAATATCGGCATCCGGCTTCACCTCCGTGAGGTCGAGCGTAAAGGCCTGGCCGAGAAAGGCGCCGGTCGTATTGTTATCGGAAATCGCGACTTTCGCGCCGGCAATGCCCTCGTCGCGCGGTGCGACGTCCAAAACCGACAGCGCCAGCTGTGGTTCATAGGCTCTCAGATAACCGAGCTTGACGGTCTGGACCGGCTGGCCCTTGGCGGCAGTCTCCGCCGCTGCCGCACCGACAAGATCAAGAGCTGCGACACAAACGAAAAGAAATGAAAATACAAAATAACGCACCGGAAACCCGCCCTCCAATGGACGTCGCACGGACAGTCCAGCGAAAGCCGGATCCGTACAATTTCATTCGGTGCCGATTGCAGACTAGCGGATACAACTCGGATTTCAAACAAAAATCCCGCAATTGGCGAGATTTTCGCGCGATGGTAGTCTTTCCTTGGCTCTCGCCTATTTTGGAGTATGATGATGCCCGGCCGAGGAGGCCATATTTGTGGAAGGAGGAAACGATGAAAAAGACCTGGAAGAAGCCGGCGATGTGCACCGTCGCCG
This sequence comes from Neorhizobium alkalisoli, assembly GCF_007829835.1. Classification (GTDB taxonomy): domain Bacteria; phylum Pseudomonadota; class Alphaproteobacteria; order Rhizobiales; family Rhizobiaceae; genus Neorhizobium. The sequence continues at coordinate 385,532 of NZ_VIWP01000001.1, forward strand.
TTGGAATGGAAATGTCACGCTACTTTCCTGCCCAGCTGCCTTCTAAGAAATAACTAGTCCTGCCGTCCTGTCCGGCATCGACCGGATGGGGCGGTTCCAAGGCCCGCGAAGGGTCTTGCAGTTGCTCGACAAGAGGAGGTGTCGATGCATCTGGATGGGATGCGGATGGCGGCCGGTACAGGGTCCGGCCAGATCACTCATGTTGTCGTCTTTTATGTTGCGACCAGACGGATGCTGGCGGATGGAGAACTGTTGCCTGGCGCCAGCATCGTGGGGCGAAGCGCATGAGGCCGCAACGCGCCCGCATCATCGTATTGCCGGCCTCCATGCCGGTTCTGAAATCCCATGCCCGGTTGCAATTCGATCCGGTCCGCGGCGCATGGGCACTACTCTCACCGGAAAAGGTTTTCTGGCCCGATGAGGTGAGCCTCGACATATTGAAGCTTTGTGACGGCACGCGGCCGGTAGCCGCGATCATTCGCCTGCTCGCCGAACAATATGACGCGCCGGAAGAGGATATCGGCGCCGATGTGGAAACCTTTCTGCAGGAATGGGCCGATCGATTTCTGGTGGCATTATGAGCGAAGCAATTCTTCCGCCGATCGGCATGCTGGCCGAGCTGACCCATCGATGTCCGCTGCAATGTGTCTATTGCTCCAATCCGGTCGAGCTGTTGAAGGCCAACCGGGAAATGTCGACAGACGCCTGGATCGCGCTGTTCGAAGAAGCGGCGGATCTTGGCGTGCTGCAGATCCATCTTTCCGGTGGCGAGCCGACGTTGCGGCCGGATCTCGAAAAGCTGATCGCCACCCTTTCGCGGCGCGGCGTTTATACCAACCTGATCACTGCTGGCGTCGGTATCGCCGAAGGCCGGATCGAGGCCATGGCGGCTGCCGGGCTGGACCATGTGCAGTTGAGCTTTCAGGGCGCCTTTGCGCCGACCACGGAAAAGATCGGCAATAACCGCGGCGCCCACGAGAAAAAGATCGAAACGGCGCGGCGGGTGCGGGCGGCGGGTCTGCCGCTCACCATCAATGCACCGATCCATCGGCATAACATGCAAGAAGTGCCCGACTTCATCGAACTCGCGTTGGAGCTTGACGCTGAACGGCTGGAAATCGCCAATGTGCAATATGCCGGCTGGGCGCTTCTCAACCGCAATTCACTGATGCCGGACCGCGAGGCGGTGGAGCGCGAGGTGGAGATCGTCCGTCAGGCGCAGAAGGATCTGCACGGCATTCTCGCCGTCGATTTCGTCACGCCGGATTACTTCGCCATCTATCCCAAACCCTGCATGGGCGGCTGGGCACGCGATGCCTTCATGGTGGCGCCGGACGGCACGGTCCTGCCCTGCCATGCCGCGGGTACGATACCGAACCTCACATTCGAGCGCTTTGGCGACAAAAGCCTCACGGAAATCTGGCTCGATTCGCCCGCCTTCAACGCTTTTCGCGGTACGGACTGGATGGCCGAACCCTGCCGCAGCTGCGAACGCAAGGAGATCGACTGGGGCGGCTGCCGTTGTCAGGCGATGGCGATTGCGGGAAGCGCCGCGGCGACCGACCCCGCCTGCATCAAATCTCCGCTGCATGCGCAGATGGCGGCGCTGATCGACGAGGCCATGGCCTCCGACAAGGATGTGTTTCGTTATCGCCGGATCAGCACGCCGCAGCCGGCTGGCACACTGGAACCGGCTTCGTAACGCGACATCATTTGATATCCCGTTCCTTTGCAGAAAACTCGCTTCTGACGATGCCGTGGCGCTGCAGCTTGTCGTAAAAGGTCTTGCGCGGAATACCGAGCGCCGTGATCGTCTGCTGCACATCGCCGTCGAAGGAACTCAGCGTCTCGCGGATGATTTCGGCCTCGATGCGGCCGAGCCTGTCCGGCAGAGAACCGGCCTCGCTTGTAGCCGTGGTCTGATTGCCGCCTGATCCGACAGGCGCCAGCCCCAGAACAGAGCGTTCGGCAAAATGCGAAAGCTCGCGGACATTACCGGGCCAGTCATGCTCACGCATGTATTTCGCAATGGCCGGAGTGATCTCGGGCGCCTCGCGGCTAAAACGGCGGGCGGCGCGTTCGGCAAAGTAGTTGAAGAGCAACGGTACGTCGTCCCGCCGTTCACGCAGAGGCGGAATGGCAAGGGTCACGACGTTGAGACGGTAATAAAGATCCTCGCGAAACGTCCGGCGCTGCTCCGTGCTGCCGAGATCCACCTTGGAGGCCGCCACGACACGCAGATCGACGGGGCGAACCTCGTTCGTGCCGAGCGGCGTCACCTCGCGCATTTCCAGCACACGCAGCATCTGGACCTGTGTCGAAAGCGGCATGCTTTCGATCTCATCAAGGAAAAGCGTGCCGCCGCTTGCATGTTCGATGCGGCCGATGCGCTTCTTTTGGGCGCCGGTAAAGGCGCCGGGTTCGTGGCCGAAAAGCTCGCTTTCGATCACCTGTTCCGGCAGGGCGCCGCAATTCAGCGCCACAAAGTTGCGTTTCGAACGACGGCTCCAGTCATGCAGAAGGCTGGCGACGACTTCCTTGCCGGTGCCGGTTTCGCCGGTGATCAGGACGTCCACATCCGTATCGGCAATCTGCCGCAACGTATGCCGCAGCCGCTCCATCACGGCCGTCTGGCCGAGCAATGGCAGGCCCTGTTCCGCGTCGCGCGAGGCCTGCCTGAGCTGCCGGTTATCGATCACCAGCCGGCGTTTTTCGGCGGCGCGGTGGACGCACTGGACGAGAAGATCGGTCGGGAAAGGCTTTGTGATAAAGTCATAGACGCCATCCTTGATCGCCTTGACGGCCATCGGAATATCACCGTGGCCGGTCATCAGGATCACCGGCAATTCGCCGTCCATCTGCTTGATACGCTGGAACATCTGCAGGCCGTCGAGGCCGGGCATGCGGATATCGGACACGACCACGCCGCCGAAATCCTCGGAAAGTTCGGTAAGAGCGGCTGTCGCGCTGGTGAAGGTCGTGACGTCGAAATCCGCAAGCGCCAGCGTCTGCGTCGTCGCGCGCAAAAGATCCTGATCGTCGTCGATGAGAAAGACGGGTACGCCCATGTCTATTCTTCCACCTTCTTTAAATGCACCCGGAATTGCGTTCCCGTCGGTCCCGTTTCGACCTCGATGTGACCGTCGTAGTCGGCCAGGATCTCCTTGGAGATCACCAGCCCAAGGCCGAGCCCCTTCTCCTTCGACGAGTTGAACGGCTCGAAGAGAGAATCGAGAATGTCGGGGCTGATGCCCGGGCCGTTATCGGCGACGGTGACGATCACGGTCTCATCCTTCGTCTCCACGGAGATCCCGACATGGCCGTCATCCCGGCTCGCCAAGGCCTCGAGCGCGTTCTGAAAAAGGTTGATAAAGACCTGTTCCAGTCTCAGTCGGCTTCCCATCACACGTGTATCGGGATCGAATGTCTCGACCGACAGGCTTTCGAGCCGCCCGGTAAAACGGCTGCGCAGCAGAACCCGTGCACCATCGATCACATCGCGTATCAGCACCGGCTCCGGCGCCGTCCGCCCGCGCCGCGCCAGCGCCTTAAGATCTTCGGTGATCGCGCCGATCCGCTCCGTCAGATTGGCGATGAGGCCAAGATTTTCGACCACCGGCTTGGTTTGTCGCCGCTCCAGAAAGACCTTGGAATTGTCCGCATAGGCGCGGATCGTCGCGACGGGCTGGTTGATTTCGTGGGCAACGCCGGCTGCCACCTGACCGAGAATGGCGAGACGGTTGGCATGGACGAGATCCTGTTGCACCGCCTGAAGACGGCTTTCCGTGGCGTGGTGGCTGGCGATTTCGGCTTCCAGCCGGTCGCGGGCCTGGCTTAAATCCCGTGTACGGTCGAGAACGCGATGTTCGAGCTCCTCCCGCGCCATCTGCTCGCGAAAAATCGTCATGAAGGCCACCTGACGGCGGCGCATCCAGAGGGCCGCAAGAGCGGCAATCACGAACAGGATCAGGGCCGCGATCAGCCGCGCTTCCCGCACGGCATCCGCCACCGGTTTTTCGACCGGCTGAAGATATTGAAACACCCAGTTGGTGGAGGCAACGGGCACGCTGATGCGCAGGTAATCCGCTGCAGCGCCGCCCGGCATGTTCACATGCAGCACCGACGCATCCTGCGCATAGCCGGAGGCCCGCGAGAACGGCAGGGGCATCAGGGACGCATCCCCGAACTGCAGGCTTTCACGGATCGCCGAGAGATATTGCGGCTGAAGCTCTTCCGTCGTCATGAATCGCCAGGAGGGGATGCTGGTGATGAGGACGACATGATTTTCATCGACCACAAAGGCCGGCCGCTGCGTGTCGCGCCAGTCATTCTCAAGCTGGTCGAATTCCATCTTGACGACAACGACGCCGAGCGGCGCCGAAACCGGGCCGACTACATGGGAGATATAGAGGCCGGGCCGCTTGCTGACCGTGCCCAGCGCAAAATGTTCGGCCATGCCGCTCTTCAGGGCACCGGAAAAATAACGCCGGAAGGCGTAATCATTGCCAACGAAGCTCGTCGCCTCACGCCAGTTGCTGGCGGAAATCGCAATCCCGTCCATGCCGACGACATAGATGACCGAGGCATTGGTGCCGGCGACCAGATCCTCCAGTTTACCGCTGAGCGCCTCTTTGCGGGCCGGTTCCGGATTTCGCAACGTGTCTTCCAGATCGCGGTCCCGCGCCAGAAGGAAAGGAATGGCCCGTGGTCGCTCAAGCACGGCCTGCAGCAGCGCGACCTTGAGATTGGCTTCCGTCTGCCCCTGCGCCTGCAGAGCAGACAGCGCCGCATTGCGGCCATAGATGCCAACCACATAGAAGGTGATCGCAGAGATCGCCGCGACGACGAGCGCGAAAACGATCCAACTGCGCCGGTTGCGGGCGCCGCTTACTCTGTTGTCCTCGACGGATACGATCTGAGCCATGGTCCAGTCTGAGCGTAAATCCGCACAAAACTCAATAGACAAATGCGATAATCCGCACACTCCACTTATGAGCAATTGCATCGGACAGATAAGAAAACACTGATTATACAGCGAATTTCCGCATCTAAATCGATTTGGCACGCTGATTGCAATGAAACTGTCACAACAGACAGCTCCGGGAAGAGCCAGATCCCTGGTCGGAGCCTGATTGGAGGACAATATGAATATGATACCTGACGCGCAGCCGCGTGTAGCACTGCCATTCTATCGGCACCTTTATTTCCAGGTCGTCGTCGCGATCGTCGCCGGCATCCTGCTCGGCCACTTCTATCCGCAGACCGGCGAAGCGCTGAAGCCGCTGGGCGATGCCTTCATCAAGCTCGTCAAGATGATCATCGCACCGGTGATCTTCCTGACGGTCGCCACCGGCATTGCCGGCATGTCCGACCTGAAGAAGGTCGGCCGCGTCGCAGGCAAGGCGATGATCTACTTCCTCGTCTTCTCGACGCTGGCACTCGCCGTCGGCATGCTGATCGCCAACGTGCTGCAGCCGGGCGCCGGCATGCATATCGCAGCAGCCTCGCTCGACGCCAAGTCGGTCGCGACCTATGCCACCAAGGCGCATGACTCGACCGTCATCGGCTTCCTGATGAACATCATTCCTGAGACGATCGTCGGCGCGTTTGCGCAGGGCGATATTCTGCAGGTCCTGTTCTTCTCGGTCCTGTTCGGCATCGCGCTCGGCATGGTCGGCGACAAGGGCAAGCCGGTTCTCGACTTCCTCAATGCGCTCACCGCCCCGATCTTCCGTCTGGTCGCCATCCTGATGAAGGCTGCCCCGATCGGCGCTTTCGGTGCGATGGCCTTCACCATCGGCAAGTACGGCATCGGCTCGATTGCCAACCTCGCCTTCCTAATCGGCACCTTTTACCTGACCTCGCTGGTCTTCGTGCTGGTCATCCTCGGCGCGGTCGCCCGTTATAACGGCTTCTCGATCCTGGCTCTGATCCGCTACATCAAGGAAGAACTGCTTCTCGTGCTCGGTACGTCTTCTTCGGAAGCCGCCCTGCCCGGCCTGATGCAGAAGATGGAACGTGCGGGCTGCAAGCGCTCGGTCGTCGGTCTCGTCATTCCGACCGGTTACTCGTTCAATCTGGACGGCACCAACATCTACATGACGTTGGCTGCTCTGTTCATCGCCCAGGCAACCGACACGCCGCTGTCCTTTGGTGACCAGATCCTGCTGCTGCTCGTTGCGATGCTGAGCTCCAAGGGTGCCGCCGGCATCACCGGCGCCGGCTTCATCACGCTCGCCGCAACGCTCTCCGTTGTCCCGTCGATCCCGATCGCCGGCATGGCGCTGATCCTCGGCATCGACCGCTTCATGTCGGAATGCCGCGCGCTGACCAATTTCGTCGGCAATGCGGTCGCCACCATCGTCGTTGCCCGTTGGGAAAACGAACTGGACAAGGCCGCACTCGACAACGCGCTTGCCGGCAATGCACCGCTGCCGAGCCAGACGCTGCAGGCCGCAGAATAATCCTCGCGATAATCCTCCCAAGGATTGGGGTTATGACCTCAAGGAAACACCCGCCGATGGCGGGTGTTTTCGTTTGAAGAAAGATCGGGAAGAAAAGCCGTCAGGATGCCCTGACGGCCGCGGCAGGCTCGGCGAAATTCGTTTCCCGGCCCTGCGCCGCAAGAGCGGCATGGATCTGCGCGACTACGGCCGCACCCTCGCCGACTGCCGCCGCGACACGTTTGGTCGAACCGGCGCGAACATCACCAATCGCAAAAATGTTCGGCGTGCTGGTTTCGAGCGGCAAGGCATCCCGCGAGACGTAGACCGCCCCTTGACCAAAAGGCCGGCCGGTGACGATGAAACCCTTGCTGTCGGTCGCGACATAAGGATTGATCCAACCTGTGTTCGGATCGGCGCCGATGAACAGGAAAAGGTGCCGGAGCGCAAATGTATCGCGCGTGCCGCTCGACAGGTTTTCCACCGTCACGCCTGAAAGCCGCTTCTGTTCATCCGCCTCGATCGCAACGATTTCGCAGCCGGTGCAGAGCTCGACATTCGGAAGCGATGCAATCCGCTCGATCAGATATTGCGACATGGTCGCCTCGAGATCGCGGCGAACGATCAGCCGCAGGCGTTTGACCTGCGGCGCCAGATAGGCAACCGCCTGCCCTGCGGAATTGCCGCCGCCGATCAGGGCGATCTCCTCGCCCTGGCAAAGACGGGCCTCGATGGGGGAGGCCCAGTAGGAAATACCGGCCCCTTCGAAAGCATCGATATCGGCGATCCGCGGCCGGCGATAACGGGCGCCTGAGGCAATGACCAGCGTACGAGCCTTGACTGTCCGGTCTGCTGAGAGCTTCAGGATATGGTTTGGGCGCGTGCCGCCATTCGCCGGCTGAACGTCCAGCGCTTCAAGAGGGATGGCTATTTCGGCACCGAACTTGAGCGCCTGATTGAAGGCCCTGCCCGCCAGTGCCTGTCCGGAAATACCGGTCGGGAAACCGAGGTAATTCTCGATACGGGCGGAAGCGCCGGCCTGGCCGCCGATGGCCCGTTCGTCCAGAACGATGACATCCAGGCCTTCCGACGCCGCATAGGTCGCAGCTGCAAGGCCTGCCGGGCCGGCGCCGACGATTGCGACGTCATAGATCTTTTCAGGATCGAGCACCGGCGTCATGCCGAGGCAGATACCGGCCTCGATATTCGTCGGGTTCTTCAGGACCGTCCCGACCGGGCAGATCATCAAGGGCAGTTCCGTCGGCTTGACGCCAAGCCGCTCGACCAGCGCCTTGCCTTCCTTGTCGGAGGCGGCATCGAGCGTCGTGAAGGGATTGCCGTTGCGGGCGAGAAAGCCTTCCAAACGCACAAGAGCCGCGCTGCCGGGCGTGCCGATCAGCACGGAACCGGAGCCACCCGCATCGATCAGGGCCACGCGCCGCAGGATGAAGGCGCGCATGACCACTTCGCCAATATCTGCCGAACCGATGATCAGCGCCCGCAGATGATGCGCATCGAAGGCGACGGCGGTGCAGCCATCCGCTCCGGCACGGGCGCCGGCCAGCGTCGGACGGCCGGAAAGCTGGCTGACCTCGCCGGAAAAATGACCGCGATGGTGGGTGATGATCTGCGCCTCGCGATCGAGCCCGTCATTGCGCGACATTTCCAGCGAGCCTTCCAGCACAAGCCAGGCAGGCGCGCCGGGATCACCGATCTTATACAGGGTCTCGCCCGGCTCGAAATGATGCGGTTTTCCATTGGCGAAATGTTTGGCCGTCTCTATCTGGGCGGGACTGAGAGCCGGAAACATCTGATGGTGGCGTGAGCCGGTCGTGGGCATGCTGAAAATCCTCCTCTGCAACCGGCATCAGACGTAACGCGGGATCGGCCCGCGCTGCGGCGTCTGGTCGGGAAGATCAACCATGATCTCATCGACATAACACCAGCCCCAGCCCTCCGGCGGATCGTAACCTTCGATGATCGGATGCCCCGTCGCACGAAAATGCCCGGTCGCATGGCGGCCGGGCGACTGGTCGCAGCAGCCGACATGGCCGCATTCGCGGCACAGGCGCAGATGCACCCATGCCTGGCCGATCTCAAGGCATTCCTCACATCCAAGCGTGCGCGGCTTGACGGATTTGATGGTCGATTGGTGGCTGCAACGGGTCATGCCTGTCTCCAGAATTCCGGATCATACGTTCATCGGCTGTATTCATGACATCCAGGACAGGGCCGGTCTTGGACAGAAGGCTTTTCCATCAAAAAATCTGACGCCGCCGGGACAATCGCCTGCCGGCGGCGGATATGTTTTATCTTGCATCGCCCTTCAACGAAGGCGTTGCGGCATGGCTTGAGCGATCGCCGACAAGGCGCACGACAAGCCCGATCATGGCGAGTGCCGCACCAAGTATGCTGACAGCCGGCCATGCACCATAGGACCAGGCTGCCGTTGCCAGCGCCGCGCCAGCCGCGCCGCCGAGGAACATGGCAGTCATGAAGATCGTATTCAACCGGCTTCTCGCCTCATGGTCGAGTGCATAGACAATATGCTGGTTGGAGACGAGCGCACTCTGGATGCCGAAATCGAGCACGATGACACCGACGACCAGCGCAATCAGCGAAGCCCACAGGCCGAAGATCGCCCAGGAAACGACGGCAAGGATCGCACCAAGCAAGACGACGAAATGCGGACCATTGCGGTCGGCCATGCGGCCGGCAAGTGGGGCGGCGAAGACACCAACAGCGCCGACGATCCCGAACAGACCTGCGACATCGGCCCCGAGATTGAAGCGCGGCGTCTGCAGATAAAGCGCGAGGATCGTCCAGAAGGCGGTGAAGGATCCGAACAAGGCAGCCTGCATCATCGCTGCCGAGCGCAGGGCCCGTTCACGCTTCCAGAGATGGGCGAGCGAGTGCAACGCCTTGCCATAGGGCATCAGCGAATTCGGGCGATGGTCCGGCAGGGTCAGATACATCAGGCCGGCGGCAGCGAGCGCCAGCGGCACGCCAAGCCAGAACATTTCGCGCCAGCCGGCATGTTCGCCGACAAAACCCGAAAGCGTGCGGCTGAAGAGGATGCCGGAAAGCACGCCGGCCATCACGGTGCCGATCGTCGAGCCGCGTTTTTCAGGCGTCGCAAGGGTTGCCGCGAAAGGCACGATCTGCTGGGCAACGGTGGAGCTGGCGCCGACGGCGAGCGAGGCAGCAATCAGCGACCACGCAGTCGGAGCGATCGCAGCCAAAACCAGCGCGGCCGCCAGAACAAGGAATTGCAGGATGATCAACCGGCGCCGCTGCAGGATATCGCCAAGCGGCAGCAGGAAAAGCAGGCCGATCGCATAACCGAGCTGGGTTGCGGTCGGCACGAAGCCGGTGATCGGCTGATGCTGGAATTCCGCTTCGATGATGCCGAGCATCGGCTGATTGTAATAAATGTTGGCGACGGCAATGCCACTGGCAGCTGCCATGGCAAACAAAGCCGGCCGGCTCAGGCCGCCTGATGTGGCGGACTTATCTGAACGCGTATCCATGATCTTCGTCCTTCTTGATCGGTGAATGTGTGTCACTGATCTAGCTTTTTATCGATATCCTGATTAGTGAGCTTGTATGTTCTGCCTGAATAACGGAAATCGATATAATGGACATCGATGACGTAATGGTCTTTACCGCTGCAGTCAGCGCCGGCAGCCTGGCCGCCGCCGCCCGCCGTCTCGGCCTGTCGCCGATGATCGCAAGCCGCAGGCTCGCCTCGCTGGAAGCCTCGCTCGGTACCCGCCTGCTTCACCGCACCACCCGCTCGCTGTCCCTGACGCCCGAGGGCGAGACCTTTCTGCCCTTTGCAGAGGTTCTGGTGGAGAACCAGGCGGAGGCGATGGCACGGCTGCGATCGGATAGTCTCGGCGCGGCCGGACTTTTGAGGGTTTCCGCGACGATTGCCTTCGGCACGAAATTCATTGCGCCCCTCGTTCCCTCGCTGCTCGAAGCCAATCCGCAGCTCAGAATAGCACTCGATCTCACCGATACACTTCCCGACCTTGTTTCGACCGGCACTGATCTCGCGATCCGCATCGCGCGCCTCAAGGACAGCAGCCTGATCGCCCAGAAACTCGCCGACAATCCGCGGGTGGTCATCGCCAGCCCGGATTATCTCGCGCGGCGCGGAACGCCCGCATCGCTTGCCGACCTGGCACAGCACGATTGCCTCACTCTTGGTGCCGCCACCCACTGGACCTTCGAACAGGATGGCGCGGAACGCCATGTGCGGGTCAATTCACGTTTCACCTCCAGCACGATCGAAGGCTGCCATGCCGCCTGCATCGCCGGCGGCGGGCTTGCCCTGCTTTCGACCTGGAACGTCCGCGACGAGCTCGCCGACGGCCGCCTCGTGCAGATCGACTTTCCGGACGGGAATCCGGAGAAGATCAATATCTGGGCGGTCTATCCCACGGCGCGGCTTGTCCTTCCCAAGGTTCGTGTCTTCATCTCGGCCTTGCGCGAGGCCATGGAGCGGGCCGGCCTAAAAACGACGGCGGCATGATTGATCCGCATTGCGACAAACCATGCCTAATGCAGCTCTGACGATCTTGTTATCACGCCCGTGATCAGCCAGCACTTTTGGACAATCGGACTGCGCCGAAAGCCCGGCAGGGCAGGCAGAAGAGGCCAGGAGCGCCAAAATACCGGCCAGACCTATCTTGGGGATGGCAAATTATGCCTCTTGAAAGAGTGGCCAAGCTCACCACATTGCGCGCGGTAATGCGGGAGATAATCCGAGACTATGCGTGCATTTCTGGAAACCACATTCGGTCCAGCCGATTTTGAAGTTCTCGATACGGTGCTGGAAGAATGGCGTACGAAACACGGCATGGAAAAGAACAATCCGGATGTCGGGATTGCAGCTGCCGTAATGATCAACCTGTTTCGCGAAGGCAATGACACGGTCGAGACCCTGCGGCAGGCCGTTTCCCAGCACAAGGCACTGGCCGAATTCTCCTGAATTCTCTGCCCGCGGATTACGCGGGCTGAACGAGATTGGCCATCAGACGGAAGGCGCCCGGCACCAGACGATCCATCTGATGATGCAGGACAAGGCTGACATGGCTGTGCCGGCCCTTGCCGATAGTGCCTGAAAGCAGAGCGCCTCGCAGGGGCTGTTCATCAACGTCATGCATGGAGAGAAGCGGCGTATAGGCATCGTCCCATCGCGACGGGAAATAAAGGCCGCGCTCCTTCTCCCAGCCCTGCCAGTCTTCTATCCCGATCTGGTTCGGACCCTTCAACAGCACGTGGTCCGATTCAAGCACCGTGACCTCGGCAGCCGGATCGGTCACCCGCCAGCGCACGGAAGGCGAGCCGATCTCGATACGGCGCGGCGGCGTGGCGGCCGGATCCCAGCCATCGCTCGGGCGATGATAGAGCGTCACGAGATGCCCGCCCTCCTCGACGAAGCGATGCAGGCGCGCCCGGGCTGCAGCCAGATCCTCGCGAAGGCCGAAGGTGAAAATGCCGACGACAATGGTGGTGAACCGCGACAGATCTCCGGCCAGGGCCTGCGCATCGAGCTCGGTGACATCGAGCCCCATGCGGGTAAGCCATAGGCCGACCCTGTCGGCTCCACCGCCGACATAACCGACGCGCGCACCCTCCGGCAATTTCAGGTCCAGAGACAGGATTTTCAAAGTTGCGGGTGTGCGAAAGACCGAGCGGCCAATATGCGGATAGGCGATCGGCGTTGTGCGGATGGCCGGCCGCCCGCCAATTTTTGGCTCGATCTCGACAAGGCCCGGTTTTGGCGCGCCATGGAGAGACGCCACCCAGCCTGTATCGCCCGCCTTCATTGTCCAGCCCTGAGGCACTGCGAAGGAGACCGGAGCCTTTTCGCCTGAGACATCAAGGCTTATCGGCCATTCCGTCTGCGTAACGCCGAGCGGAATGATCAGAGCATCCGGCGAGAGGCTGACGGAATGGGGTGGAGCGACGGAGAAAGGTTCTTCCAAGTCAAAGATGCCAGTCACAAGCCGCTCGCCGATCTGCGCTGCGACTTTTACATGCGCAACGCCATTACCGCCCATCGCGGACCATGACGGTGTAAAAACATCGGAGATCGGCGCATCGGCGGCCGCAGCCAGAGAAAAGGCCCGCTCGTCTGTTGGAGTGGTCGAATCCAGCTTGGCCGAGATGCCCGGCGGCATGACGGGGACAACGTCAACTTTGCGGCTTACCGCACCTTCGCCCAGTTCCACGACGAGACCTGCCGCACCGCCCGGAACGATCGTGGCCGGATCGGCATAAGCGCGTTCGAAAATGCCCATTGCGTCAAGGATCGCCGCGTCCACCTCCCGGCGTTTTCGCGCGAGGCGATGGCCATGAGCGCGCAGAAAACTGTCATTCGCACTGGCCTCGGCAATCTCCAGCCAGCCGGCAGCCTCCAGCAGCGCAAGCCCCACCTTTTTCGTATCAGGAAACGACCAGACCGCCACGTCGATCGCCCGGTCGGCAGCGCTGAGCGCTTCGGCGAACTTGGCCGCGATGCCCGGCGTGCGGGCAAGCGCAGCCAGCGAGGCCGGCAGGCCATCCAGCACGGATTGCTCGGGCGACATGCGTTTCGATGAAAGCTTGAGATGCAGTGGCCAGCTTTTCTTCGCCTGTTTCGGCCAGCGCCCCATGCCTTGCGATGCATGGTAATAACGCGACCACTCGCCGATACGGCCATATTCGGCGCCCGTCGCAGGATCGCGACCTTCCGCCTCGACGACAACAGTCGCATCGGGCGGCGGCACTTCGTCGTCATAGGTATCGCCACCACCCGACCAGGCCGGCAGGTAGAATTTCGCGACACGACAGGGTTTTAGCCCCATGTCCAGATGTTCCGGGTGCGCCTTCGGATCGGCGGCAAGCGCGATCGCGGTTTCGGCAGCCCGCGTCATGGCGCGGTGATGGCCATGCTGGCCCGGCACGTCCAAAAAGGTCGGCACGACGATATCCGGCCGCTCCATACGATAGGCCCGCACCAGTCGCTCGACGATGCGGTCTTCTCCCCAATGCCCGAAGGTGGCATCGCCGTTCTTGGAAAAACCGAAATCATGGACCGGATCAACCGGGCCGTGGCCGAGCCAGTGGACATCCGCGTCGAGCACACGGGCAGCTTCTTCCAGTTCCCGCGAGCGGATCACCCCGAGCGCGCCCAGTCGCTCCGGTCCAAGTGCATTCTGGCCGCCCTCGCCGCGGGTCGAGCAGGCGATCACCACCCGCATGCCAAGTCCGAGACGCAGCCATGCGAGCATACCGTTATGCTCGTCATCCGGATGCGCGCCGGTATTCATCATCGTGACGGTGGATTTCAGCCGGCTGAGCTTGCGATGCAGGCGAACGAGGGATGGATCGGCCATCTGCCTTTCGATGCGTTCACGGGCATTCAGCATGCATGCGGCTCCGTCAAAAATCAGGTGGGCGTATTGGCAAGTCCGGCCAGCGACGTTTCAAGTTTTGGCGTCACCATGTCGAAAAGCGGCAGGGAGGCGGCGCCGAGTGCTGCGGTCAGCTGGCCCGTCTTGCCACGCATCACACGCGGCAGATCGCGCAGCCTGCGGCTTGCGACCGATGTCGGCAATTGCCCCATCCGGGCAACGATATCGTCGATGATCACATCCGGCAGCGCGCCGCCGAGGATGACCGTCTGCGGATCGAGAATGTTTTCGAGTATCGCCACCATCGGGCCGAGGCAGGTGGCCGCATCGTCGATCCATTCCTCGACGACGGGATGTTTTTCGGAGTGCAGTTTTTCGAGATCTGCGACTTCCACATCGGTTATGCCGGTGCAGGCAAGCTTTTCCCGAAGCACGTAAAGTGAGGCATAACCTTCAAGACAGCCGAGCTGGCCGCAGGAGGGGCAGGCGCGCCCCTTTGGCACGACGGTGACATGGCCGATCTCGCCGGCATTGCCGAAAGCGCCGCGATAGGGAGCGCCATCCTGAATAATGCCGAGACCGATACCGACGCCGAAATAGATCATGCAGAAATTCGCGATCGCGAGACCGGCGCCGAACAGGCGTTCGCCAACCGCCGCCGCCGTCGCGTCGTTCTCGACCACCACCGTGTGACCACAGGCTTCACTCAGCGCCTGGGCGGCATCGAGCCCGGCCCAGCCCGGAAGCGTGGTCGGGCCGACCGAGGTCATGCCTTCGATTTCGAACGGTCCCGGCATCACCACGCCGGTACCGAGCAGCCGCAGGCCGGCGCTCTTCTCGACCGCGGCAAGATCCGCGGCGAAGGTTGAAAGCACATGCGCCGGCGTCGTATCGGCAAGCTGGGTAACGCGTTTGGCGCGCAGGCGGCCGGAAAGATCGAGCGCGACCGTCACCGTATGGTCGGCGGCGATTTCGACGCCGATCGTCATGCCGCCATCGGGGTTGACGGCAAACTGGATGGGCGGCTGGCCGCGACCGGAGCGCAGCCGGCCCATCTCCATCAGCAGCCCTTCGTCAACCAGATCATCGACGATGTTGGCGACGGCCTGCGCCGTCAAATGGGTGAGTTTGGCGATATGCGCACGACCGAGAGAACCGTTACGGCGCACGACATCGAGGACCACGCGCCGGTTATGGTCGCGGCTTCTCTCCGGGTTGTTGCCGATCGCAACCGTATGCGGGCCGGTCGTGTGTATCGTCATGCAGCCTGTCTTTCCGTGTTGGAAATTCATAACGCCGGAAACCGCCAACCGGCAATACAATAATTCAAGTAAATTATCTTATTGACAAAACGCCCGCCGCAGAGAAGCCTAGGGAGGAGCTGGGGGCCTTGGCGCTCCAGAGGGAGGTTTCACTGCGACACCTCCGGGGAATGACGCTGCCGGTCACATCACTGTGGCGGCAGCGGGGAACAAATCACGCCCCAAAGACCGGATCGTCCGGCGGGGGATAACGGAGGGTTCGCATGCGCAAGGCAACTTTGTTTGCCGGCCTCGTTGCCGGTTTCAGCACGCTCGCAATCAACGCCGCCCAGGCGGTCGAGATCGAATATTGGCAGTACGTGTTCGATACACGCGTCAAGGCGATGGACGAGCTGATCACCAATTTCCAGAAGGCCAATCCGGATATCACCGTCAAGCAGGTGACCTTCCCTTACGCCGATTACCAGACGCGCGTGATCGCCGCGAACATGGCCGGTAATGGTCCCGACGTGATGCAGCTCTTCTACGGCTGGCTCGACAAGTTCGTCGCCGGCAAGCTCCTGCAGCCGCTGCCGACCGATGCCTTCCCGCATGACAAGATCGAAAGCGAATTCTTCCCGATCGTTACCGCCATGAAGCGCGGCGACGATTATTACGGCCTGCCGACCGCCGTGCGTTCGCTGGCATTGTTCTACAACAAGAAACTCTTCACCGAAGCCGGGCTTGATCCGAACTCGCCGCCGAAGACGCTCGACGATTTTGTCGCCGCCGCCCAGAAGATCGCCAAGCACGACGGTTCCGGCAACCTGACCGTTGCCGGCTCGACGCTGGACATGGCCGGCCAGGATCACCAGTGGTGGCGCGAAGTGCTGGTCCGCCAGTTCGGCGGCATGCCTTATACCGATGGCGACAAGAAGGTTGCCTACAACAGCGATGCCGGCCTGAAAGCGCTGAAATTCTACACCAGCCTGCAGCTCGAAAAGAAGATCGGCCAGGCGGGCTTCATGGATGAAGGTCAGGCTGCCTTCCGCGGCGGCAAGGCCGGCATGACGATCGACGGCACCTTCCGTCTCGGCGCCTTCAAGTCGATCAAGGATTTCGAATGGGGCGTGACCGAGCTTCCGGCCAATGCCGAAGGCGTGCGCTCCAACTATGCCAGCTACTTTGCCAACGGCATCAGCGCCAAGGCGACCGGTGCAGAGCTCGAAGCGTCGAAGAAATTCCTCGCCTATATCTCCTCGCCCGAGGCCATGGACATCTGGCTGAAGACGGTCGGCGAACTGCCGGCACGCCGTGCGGCGGCGATGACCGAAACCAACCTGAAGGACCCGATCTACGGCCCGTTCCTGAAGGGCCTGGAATACGCCCATACGACGATGTTCATGGACGAGGCCGGCCAGCGCCAGACTGCCATGGATATGGTCAACCGCGTTCTCCTGGAAGGCCAGAAGCCCGAGGATTCGCTGAAGCAGGCTGCCGAGGCCGAGCAGGAAATCATCGACGCGGCCAAGCCGTAAGGGCAGAAAACCATGGCAACGATCGAACAGCAGGGGGCGGCACCCGGCCGCCCCGATGGTCCGCGGAGTGGCACTCTCACGGACCGCCTCTCTATGCGGACGCGCCGCCTCCTCTGGGTCTGGGGATTTCTAGCCCTGCCGATCCTGTTTTATGCAGTGATCCGTTTCTACCCGACGGTGCAGGCCTTTTATCTGTCCTTCACCAACTGGGATCTCCTTCGGCCTGCAAAATTCATCGGTTTTGCCAATTACATTAAGCTGTTCAAGGACCCGCAATTCTGGAAGGTGTTCAAGAACACCTTTGTCTACCTGATCGTCGGCACGCCGATCAGCCTCGTTCTGGCCTTCACGATCGCCTATTTCCTCGATCGTGTCCGCTTCATGCACAATTTCATTCGGGCACTGTATTTCCTGCCCTTCCTGACGACCGCCGCCGCTATGGCCTGGGTCTGGCGCTGGTTCTACCAGCCGCCGCCGATCGGCGTGATCAACGATGTTCTGAGCATGGTCGGCATTGCGCAGCAGCCTTTCATCCGTTCGACGGACCAGGCGCTGTTTTCGATCATGGTCACTGCCATCTGGGCCGGTCTCGGCTTCCAGATCATCATCTTCATGGCCGGCCTGCGCGCCATCCCGACGTCCTTTTACGAGGCCGCGAGGATCGACGGGCTCGGGGAATTCGCGATTCTGCGCAAGATCACCCTGCCGCTTCTGAAACCGACGACCGTCTTCCTCGTCGTCTTCTCGTCGATCGGTTTCCTGCGCATTTTCGACCAGGTCTATAACATGACCACCAACGACCCCGGCGGTCCGCTCGGCTCGACCAAGCCGCTGGTGCTGATGATCTATCAGACAGCGTTCAACTCCTATGCGATGGGTTATGCCGCCGCGCAGACCGTGGTCCTGTTCACCATCCTCCTGATCGTATCGCTGCTGCAGCTCTTCATCCTGAGAGAAAAGAAATGAGCGAGACGCCAACTCTCCATCGCGCCAATATCCGGCCGGGCATGATCCTCACCTGGACGCTGCTCTTCATCGGCGGCCTGATCATGATCTCGCCGATCGCCTTCATGTTCTCGACCTCGCTGAAGACGGCCGATCAGGTCTACGACCTGCGCCTCATTCCGGCCGCACCGACACTTTCGAACTATATCGCCGTTCTGGCGGATGGCCGTTTTCTGCGCTGGTTCTTCAATTCCAGCCTGGTCGCCGTTCTGGTCACGCTGTCCAACTGCTTCTTCGACAGTCTTGTCGGTTACACGCTGGCAAAGTTCGAATTCCGCGGCCGCTATTTCATCTTCCTCGCCATCCTCTCGACGCTGATGATCCCGACCGAAATGCTGGTCATTCCGTGGTACCTGATGTCCAGCCAGCTCGGCTGGCTGGACAGCTATTGGGGCATCATGTTTCCCGGCATGATGACTGCCTTCGGCACCTTCCTGATGAAACAGTTTTTCGAGACCGTGCCGAACGACTTTCTGGAGGCAGCGCGTGTCGATGGGCTTAACGAGTTCCAGATCTGGTGGAAAGTGGCGCTGCCGCTGGTGACCCCTGCCCTTTCGGCGCTCGCCATCTTCACCTTCCTCGGCAATTGGACGGCCTTTTTCTGGCCGCTGATCGTCACCACCAGCAAGGAACTTTATACGTTGCCGGTCGGGCTTTCGAGTTTTGCCGTAGAACAGTCCATCCAGTGGGAAATGATCATGACGGGGGCCGCGATCGCCACCCTTCCCACTCTCATCATCTTCCTCGTCCTGCAGCGCTACATCGTCCGTGGCGTCATGCTCGCAGGCCTGAAAGGATAAACCCATGGCGGATATCGACCCGCGCCTTTCCGACACCAGCAAGTTCCCCGATCCGGTCTACAAGGAAACGGTGCTGAAGCCGCTGTTCGACGGCGCAAAAAGCCACCATGTCGACGGTTTTCGCCGCATCGACCGCGCCCATCTCGTCATGCTGGTCGAGACCGGCATTCTCGACAGGGAGATCGCCGCGAAGATCGCCGGCGCGCTGGAAGCGATCGATCGCGAGGTTGATCCGTCAACCCTCGTTTATACCGGCGAAGTCGAAGACTTCTTCTTCTTGATCGAGAAGGAGCTGAAGGCACGGATCGGCGTCGATATCGCCGGCCGGCTGCATACCGCCCGTTCGCGCAACGATATCGATCACACCCTGTTCAAGCTTGGCCTGAAGGAAAAGATCGATGTGCTTCAGGGCAAGGCCCGCAAACTTCTGGCCGCGATGATCGACAAGGCGGAAAGCGAAAAGGCAACGCTGATCGTTGCCTATACCCACGGTCAGCCGGCCCAGCCGACGACCTTCGGCCACTATCTTTCCGCTGCGATCGAAATCCTCATCCGCGACATCGAACGGTTCGCAGATGCCCGCCGGATCGTCGATCTCTCCTCCATGGGGGCCGCCGCCATCACCACGTCGGGTTTCCCGATCGACCGGGAGCGGGTCGCGCATCTGCTCGGCTTCTCTGCCGCCCAGCGCAATTCCTATTCCTGCATCGCCGCCGTCGATTATACGACCTCGACCTATTCGGCGATCGAACTGATGTTCCTGCATCTCGGCCGCCTGATCCAGGACTTTCAGTTCTGGACGAGTTTTGAGGTCGGCCAGATCTATGTGCCGAACGCGCTGGTGCAGATCTCCTCGATCATGCCGCAGAAGCGCAATCCTGTCCCCATCGAACACCTGCGCCACCTCGCCAGCCAGACTTTTGGACGTGCGCGCACAGTGATTGACGTCATGCACAACACGCCGTTCACCGACATGAACGACAGCGAAGGCGAAACCCAGGGCATGGGCTACGAGGCCTTCGCCTCGGCCTATCGCGTCCTCGACCTCCTGGCAGCGCTGATCAGCCAGATCAGCATCGACCCGGAACGCGTCGACCAGAATATCCGCCGTTCCTGCATCACCATTACCGAGCTCGCGGACTCTCTGGTACGGATCGAAGGCCTCTCCTTCCGCGAGGCCCACGAAATTGCAGCAGCCACGGCAAAGAGCGTCGTTGCCGCCAAGGGCGACCTGCCGGGTGATGGCTTTGAACCTTTCCTCAAAGCCTTCGAACATTCGGCCGGCCGCAAGCCTTCGGTCGATCTTCAAAAATTCAGGGAGATCGTTTCGCCGGAACATTTCGTTGCCGTCCGCGCCCGTTTCGGCGGGCCTGCGCCGGAACCGATGGCTGCCGCAATCACCGCCTACCGCGAAAAGCTTGCCACATTCGAGGCCGCAGCAAATGCTGCTGCGGAATACGAAGCGGCCGCTGCGGCGGAACTCACCGAAAAATTCACCGCGCTGACGGGAGCCTGATCATGGCCACGATCGAACTTGAAAAAATCGTCAAGCGCTACGGCAAGGTCGAGGCCGTCAAGGGTATCGACCTGTCGATCGCCGATGGCGAATTCGTCGTTTTCGTCGGGCCGTCCGGCTGCGGCAAGTCAACGACGCTCCGGATGATCGCCGGGCTCGAGGAAATTTCCGGCGGCGCCCTGAAGATCGGCGATGCCGTGGTCAATGAGCGCGACCCGAAACAGCGCAACATCGCCATGGTTTTTCAGAACTATGCGATCTATCCGCATATGACGGTGCGCCAGAATATCGGCTTCGGGCTTTATACCTCCAAGCTTAGCAAGGACGAGAAGAACAAGCGCATCGAGGAAGCGGGCAAGATTCTCGGCCTCACCGCCCTGCTCGACCGCCGTCCGGCCGCCCTTTCCGGTGGCCAGCGCCAGCGCGTCGCGATCGGCCGCGCCATGGTGCGTGACCCGTCGGCCTTCCTGTTCGACGAACCGCTTTCCAATCTCGACGCCCAGCTGCGCGCGCAGATGCGCATCGAGATCAAGCGCCTGCACCAGCGACTGAAAACGACCACCGTCTATGTGACCCACGACCAGGTCGAGGCCATGACCATGGCCGACAGGATCGTGGTCATGAAGGACGGCAATATCCTGCAGGTCGGCACGCCATCTGAACTTTACGAAAGCCCGGTCGATGTCTTCACCGCCCGCTTCATCGGCAGCCCGTCGATGAACCTCATCCGTGGTCGCAGGACCGCCACCGGTGTAGAGGTCGCGCCCGATGGCGATATCCTGATCGGCATTCGCCCGCATGATCTGAGCGCGGACGGACAGGCCGTCGCGGGCGGTTTAAGGATCACCGGCACTGTCAGTGCGGTCGAACCGCTTGGCCCGGAAACACTCGTCCATCTGGACATTCCCGATGGTGCCCTGATCGCGACGGCACGGGAAAAGATCGTGCCGCCGGTCGGCAGCGATCTCACCTGTTCCGCAGCACCGGGCAGCCTTTATCTTTTCGATGCCAGCACAGAGAAATTTCTGGGCCGTTCATGATGACACATGCAGACAAAAGGTCCGCGGTGCTCAGCATCGGGCGGATTTATTGCGACCTGATTTTTACCGGGCTCGGCGAATTGCCGGTCCTCGGGCGGGAGCTTTTTGCCGATGGCATGGAGATCACGGCCGGCGGTGGCGGATTTATCGCGGCGGCCCATATGGTGCATGTCGGACGCAAGGCCGCGCTGGTCGCCAGGCTTGGAACCGATACTCTTTCGGCCGGTGTGGAAGGCCAGATCCGTGACAGCCGGGTGGATCTGCGTTTCGTCGAACACGCCGCCGATGCCGGGCCGCAGGTGACAGTCGCAGCGGTCATCGGACATGACCGCGCCTTCCTGACCCATCGCGCTGGCCCCGCCCAGCCGGCGACCCTGGACGCGGCACTCGACTGGGATGAGGCACGTCATCTGCACATCGCCGAATTTGCGACACTGCATGAAATCCCCGATCTCATCACCCGCGCCAAGGCGAAAGGCCTCACCGTCTCGCTCGATCCGAGCTGGGATCCGAGCCTCATCCACGACAAAAGCCTGCTGGAAGCCTGCAAAGGCGTCGATCTCTTCCTGCCCAATATGGAAGAGGCAACGGCCATCACCAGTTCCTCAGATCCGCTGATCGCGATCGGCATATTGCGAAAAACCTTCCCGCTCGTCGCCCTCAAGGGCGGCGCGGATGGCGCATGGCTCCTGGCCGATGCCGACGTGCTGCATGCCCCTGCCGAAGCGGTGAAAGTCGTCGATACGACCGGTGCCGGCGACGCATTCAATGCCGGTTTCCTGCATGCTTGGCTGGACGGAGCCGCGCCCGAAACCTGTCTCAAGGCCGGAATCCGGGCCGGCAGCCTTGCCGTAAAGGCCGCAGGTGGCGCGCCGAGACGGGAACCGGACACGTCCACGGACGCGAACAGCGGCAAGACCGAAGCGCCGGACGGCGCCTCCGTCAGCTCAAAATCGCCAGCGCTTATTCAGCTGCTGCGGCGATTGTCGCAGCGTTGAGCACCATCAGCTCCTTTGCCCGGAGGAGGCTGGCCGGCTGTTCGGCGCGGTAACGCTGGCCGATTTCCATCATCAGCACGGTATCGGGCAGGAATGTCAGTTCCGAAAAGATTTTGGTCCAGTCGATATCGCCCCAGCCGAGCGGCAGATGCAGGTCGCCGATGCCGAGCGCGGTCGCTTCCTGCGGATAATAGGCTTGATAAAAGGCTTCCGGGCGGCCGAACGAGTCATGCACATGCAGATGGCCGGCGACCGGCGCCATGGCACGCAGCTGATCGAGGAAATCCAGCCCGCGATAGGTGGATTCGATATAGGCATGGCTGAAATCGATCAGCGCCACGAGGTTCGGATGCCCGACCGCCTTGACCGTCTCGGCCACTTCAGCCGGCGTCTGGCGGTATTGGCCGGGCTCGGTCGAAAAGATGTTTTCAAAGGCGATGCGCACACCATAGGGCCTGCAGAATTCGGCAAGCTGGAACAGGGCTTCGCGCTCGCGCTTGTCGGCATCCGCCCGTTCAAAGATCTGGTCGGCGCGCAGGCAACCGCCATGCTGGACGAGGATACGGGCATCGATCCGGTCACAGATCTCGACCAGCGCCTGGGCGACATCGAGCTGGTAACGATAAGTCGACGGCTCCATGAAATTCGATGAAACGAGACCGTGGACCGTATAGCGGAAATCGAACTGGCGCGTCAGCGCCACCAGCCGCTCGGCGCGCTCTGCAATGATGCGGCCGCCGGAAATCAGATCGAGGCTGGTCAGGCCAAGCTCGACCGTGGCGACGCCCATGTCGGCTAGGGCGCGCAGGTCTTCCTCAAGGCTCTTGAATTCGCCATCGGCCGAGCCGGTGTTGAAGCCGGTTGCGATAATATTGCTCATCTGAAATGTCCCGTCTTCGGATCTTTTCGTATTAAAATACGGTTCGATCCGAAGCGGTAGCGCAAGATCATGACGGCTGGAAGTCAGCCCGGCGGTTGTTCACCGCGCCTCGAATTCGGCGATCATGTCGGCAATCGTGGCGATGCGGCTGACTGGCTTCAGTGCCGCGATCGCGGTCTCATGGGTCTCGACCGAAAAGGCCGCCGATCCGTCAGACAGCGTGATCGTTTCGAAATCGCGGACATGCGCATCACGCACCGTCGAGGCCACACCGCCATTGGTGACGATGCCGCCGATCACCAGCTTTTCGATGCCGCATTTGCGCAGAACCCATTCCAGCCTTGTCATATAGAAGGAGGAATAGGCAACCTTCTCTACGACGAGATCGGCCGGCCCGAGACTGTCGATCAGGCTGTTGCCCCAGCTGCCGGGCGCAAAATCGCCCTTGCCGAGGAAGGGGCGGAGTTCCTTCAGATGCGGCGAGATAATCGGCTCGCCGCCCTTGGCCGGCACCAGCGTGAACTGGGCGGAGATGATGTAACCGCCTTTGCGGCGCATCACGTCGAGCAGCGGCTTGATCCGCTCCGGCAGGGCCGCGATTTCCGGCGAACCCGCCTTGGCGCGGCCATAAGCACCGTTCGGATCCATGAAATCGTTGGTCAGGTCGACAATGATGAGACCAGTCTTCTCGATCGGAATGGCGGATCCGCTCATACTTTTCGCTCCACGATGATATTGCCGTAGTTATCGACACGCGCCTTGAATTCCGGCGAGACGACGGTGGTCGCATCCGGCTGTTCAAGGATCGCCGGACCTTCGATCTCGGCGCCTTCGGGAATATCGAGGCGGGCATAGATCGTGGTGTCGTGCCAGGCGCCGTCGAACCAGACCTGACGCTTGCCGGTCGTGGCGGAGGCAACTGTCGTATCTGTCGGTGCGGCGAGCGCCTTCAGGTCGAAGCCGGGACGAATGCCGATCGCGCTGGTGCGCAGGTTGACGATGCGCATCGGCACGCCCGGCAGAAGCCGGCTGAACGAGGCCTGGTAGGCGGTTTCGAATGCCTTGCGGATCATCGCCTCGCTGACATCTGACTTGCCGTTTTCGATCACGGCCGGCAGCGCAACGCGCACCGTATGGGTCTGACCGACATAGTGCATGTCGAGTTCGAACAGCGTATCGATGCGTTCCATCGAAAGCCGGGCATCCTCGACCACGGCGCGGGCCTTGGCCGCTTCATCGACCATGCGCCCACCCACGGTTTCGATATCAATGCCTTCCAGCGCCAGATTGAGCGTCTGCACCTGATCGTGGCGGATATCGGCAATGATGCAGCCGAGCGCCGAGGTGACGCCCGGATACCGCGGCACGAGTGCTGCCTTGAGACCAACATCCTTGATCAGTGCCGAGACATGCAGCGCGCCGCCGCCACCGAAGGGAACGGCCGCAAACTTCTGCGGATCATGACCACGCTCGATCGACATCAGTCGTATCGCGCCGGCCATGCGGCTGTCGGCGATGCGCACGATTGCTTCCGCCGCTTCCATGACACCGAGGCCAAGCGGCTTCGCCACATGTTCCTCGATCGCCTTTTTCGCAGCATCGACATCGAGACGCGAAAGCTTGCCGCCGATCGGACGGTCGGCATTGATGCGGCCGAGCACGACATTGGCGTCGGTCAGCGTCGGGCGGGTATTGCCCTGGCCGTAACAAACCGGGCCGGGCCGCGAGCCGGCGCTTTCCGGGCCGACCTGCAACAGGCCGCCGGCATCGACATGGGCGATCGAGCCGCCACCGGCGCCGATCGTGGTGATCTCGATCATCGGCGTGCGGATGACGAGACCGAAATCGATCGTCGTCTGCGCCGCCAGTGCTGCCTTGCCGTCCGCGATCAGCGAAACGTCGAACGACGTGCCGCCGAGATCGCCGGTGATGACATTCGGAAAACCCGCCGCCTCGGCAATCGCCGCCGCCGCGATAACACCGGCCGCCGGGCCGGAGAGTGCGGTGCGGGCCGGCAGACGCCGCGCCGTTTCGGTCGACATGACGCCGCCATTCGACTGGACGATGTGGAAGCGACCGGCAAAGTCCTCGCTCTCCAGCGCCTTTTCCAGCTTGCCAAGATAGGAGCCGACGACCGGCTGCAGATAGGCGTTCAGCACCGTGGTCGAGGTGCGTTCGAACTCGCGGATTTCCGGCAGGATCTGGGTCGAGCAGGCGACATTGTCATTGTGCCAGACTGCACGGGCGGCCGCGACCGCCTTTTCCTCGTTCTCGGGATTGGCGAAGGCATTGACGAAAACGATCGCCAGCGCCTCCGCGCCCATCGCCTTCAATTGTTCCGCCGCAGAGCGAACGGCAGCGACATCGACTTCGCTCCGCAGCGTTCCATCAGCCAGCGTCCGCTCGGAAACTTCCAGGCGGAAATCGCGCTCGACGACCGGCACGAAATCGCCCCACAGACCCCAGGTATGGCGGCGGTCGCGGCGGCGCATTTCGAGCACGTCGCGAAAACCCGTCGTGGTGATCAGTCCGACCTTGGCGCCCTTGCGCTCCAGAAGCGCATTGGTGCCGACGGTCGTGCCATGCACGATCGAATCGAGGTTGGCGATCGCGCCAAAACCCTTGAGGCCATCGAGAAAACCGACGGCTTCGTCGCCGCGGTTGGAGGGCACCTTGTTGGTGCGGAAACGGGCTTCTGCCTCGTCGAAATAAAAGAGATCGGTAAACGTTCCGCCGACATCGACGCCGACGATCGTGCCCAGTTTAGACGTTTTGAGATCGCTCACGCAGCCACTCCATTGCGCAAATTGTTGGTTGCCTGAAGGTCGACCTCGCCATCGGCGCCGATCACCACGCCATAGAGAGCTTCCGCCTGGGCAACGCTGACGAAACCGAGCCGCACGTCATGCAGCACCTTGTGCGGATCGCGGCGATGGGGATCGCCCCAGCCGCCGCCGCCGGGCGTTTCAAGCCGGATCTTTCGACCGGCCGGCAGGCGCAGGTCGGTAATCTTGGAGGCCATGGGCGGGCTCTTTTCGCCGTCCTCCGTTTCCCAGAAGAAGCGGTTGAGCGCCGCTTCCTCGCCGCCCGAGACACCGAACGGCGCCCGTTTGCCGCGCTCGCCGAGCAGCGCCACGTCGCCGCCTCTCAAGAGCTCGACCTCATAGATCGACCCGAAACCACCGCGATGGGTGCCGGCGCCGGCCGAATCCGGGCGCAGCGCCCATTGGGTGAACATGATCGGATAGGCGGCTTCGAGAATTTCGACCGGCGGAATCGTGGCCGTAGAGATCGGGTTATTGGCATGGTTGAGGCCATCCGAAACCGGATTGCCGCCAAGACCGCCGCCGAAGAAGGAGAACATCACCCAGCGGGCGCCGTTTTCGCGGTGCCCGGCGACCGAAAGCGCGTTGATCGTGCCGAAGGGGGCAGCCGTCGCACGGGCCGGATCGGCCTGTGCGATTGCACCGAGCACGACGCCGATCAATCGCAGAATGGTTTCGGTGTAACCGGCGACCGGCTTCGGCGCATTGGCGCCGAGCAGCGAATTGTCGACGATGTTGAAGGTGATCGGCCTCAGGCAGCCGGCATTGGCCGGCACTTCGGTGAAGATATGTTTGAGCGCCACATAACAGGCGGCGATCGTCGTCGAGCGGGAAATGTTGATCGGTCCCTGCGCCGACTGGGTGGAACGCGAAAAATCGAGCTCCATGCTGTCACCGGTGATCGTCAGATCGAGCGCGACGGTGAGCATTTCATCGGTAATGCCGTCATTGTCCAGCACGTCCTCGAAACTGTAGGTACCATCAGGCATGGACGTGATCGCGGCACGCATCAGCGCTTCGGCGCGGTTCGAAAATGCTTCGAAGGCGGTATCGATCGTGCCTGCGCCATACTCATCCAGAAGCGCGCCAAGACGCTTTTCACCCAGATCGAGCGCGTTCAACTGGCCGTTCAGATCGCCCCAGTTCGACATCGGCACGCGCGAATTGGCGGAGATGATGTCGACGATATCCTGGTTCATATGACCTTCGGAGATCAGTTTGACGACCGGAATACGCACGCCTTCCTGAAAGCTTTCGACGGCTTTCGGATTGTAGCTGCCGGCGACATTGCCGCCGATATCGAGCCAGTGGCCGACAGAAGCCATCCAGCAAAACAGCTTTCCGTCGCGGAAGATCGGGCGAACAAGGCGGAAATCGTTGAGATGGGTGCCACCCTCGTAAGGGTCGTTGAAGATGAAGGTATCCTTCTCCTTCAGCCCGCCATCCCTTGCGACCTTGGCGATGACCGCGCGCACAGCAAAGGCCATGGCACCGACGAAGATCGGCAGGCCCGAGGTTCCTTGTACCAGCGTATCGCCGGTTTCGGCATGGTAGATACCGTGGCAGGCATCTTTCGCTTCCGCAATGACAGGGTTGAAGGCAGAGCGGTAGAGGGTCGCGTCCATTTCGTCGGCGATCTGTTCCAGCCGTCCCTTGAGGACGGCGAGCGTGACGGGATCAAGCGAACTCATGCCGCATCCTCTTCCTTGCCTTTTCTGTCTGTATGATCTTCGTAGGTTTGGCCGAGCGCCAGCATGTCGGGCGTGCCGATCAGCGCGTTGAGGCCGTTGAAATCGAACATGCGGTCGGCGAACGGAGCGTTCGAACCGTTTGCCATCAGCGAGGCGTAATATTCGGTCGCCGTCTTCGCCATGGCGCGGACGATGCCGCCCGGGAAAATCACGAGCTGAAAACCGAGCGCGTTGAGTTCCGCCGCATTGTGGATCGGCGTCGTGCCGCCTTCGACCATGTTGGCGAGGAGCGGCTTGACGCCCTTCAATGCCGCCGCGATCGAGCCCAGCTGCTCGCCGGATTTCGGCGCCTCGACGAAAAGGATGTCGGCGCCGGCTTCGGCATAAAGATTTGCGCGTTCCAAGGCACTGTCTATGCCTTCCATCTGCAGCGCATCTGTGCGGGCGATGATCAGGGTATCGGCACTGGCCCGGGCATCGACGGCGGCGCGGATCTTGCCGACCATTTCGCCGGCCGGGATGACCGACTTGTCGTTCAGATGGCCGCAGCGTTTTGGCGTTGTCTGGTCTTCGAGCTGGATACCCTGGGCACCCATCTTTTCGAACAGCCGGACGGTACGCTGGACATTGAGTGCGTTGCCGTAACCGGTATCGGCATCGACGATGACGGGCGTTGCAACACGGTCGCAGATCATCGCGATCCGGTCTGCCACTTCCGCCATCGAGACGAGCCCGATATCCGGCCGGCCGAGATGCGTATAGGCGATCGCCGCACCGCTCAGATAAACGGCCTTGAAGCTGGCTTCCGTTGCAATGGACGCCGTCAGCGCGTCGAATACGCCCGGCGCGACGATACCGTGGCCGCCATCAATCAGTTCGCGCAGGTTCATCTACTATTTCCTCGCTATGTCTCGTCCGACCTCTGCGGGCCGTGTTATCAAAATCGAAAGGCGCGAATCGCATTTCCGAATGCAGTCATTCGGGCACAAGGCATCAGCGCCGGCCCGGCCTGGCAATCCCCGCGAAGTCGCGGAAAAGCAGCCGTGACCACCAACTCAACCATCTCATGCCTGCCGCGATCGGGATGCAATTTCCACCGCCTCAAATGTTCTATCACTAGAGCATACGATCTCTTCAACCACAAGCAAGCGGTCTTTTATCAACGTGAAATAATTCCTGACATCCGCAGCATTTCAAGCGCAAACCCGCTTGCGGGCCTCGTTCGGCTATGCATATTGTTATAGCAATAACGAGAGGAACATGCAGCCATGGTGACCAAGGGAGCGATCGACGCCGTCGTGAACATCTGGACGGAAGAGGCCTTGAAAGGCCGTCCGGACCGCAATGATT
The DNA here is from genome assembly GCF_007829835.1 of Neorhizobium alkalisoli. GTDB lineage: Bacteria > Pseudomonadota > Alphaproteobacteria > Rhizobiales > Rhizobiaceae > Neorhizobium. The sequence continues at coordinate 414,265 of NZ_VIWP01000001.1, forward strand.
TCTACACCGGCAAGGTGAAGGTCGATCGTGGAACGTTCGAGGGCGTTTCGCTGGAAGAGATGCTGCGCCGCATGGACGCCGCCGGTATCGAGCGCTCCATGCTGATCGCCGCCAAGGTCGGCCCGGCCGATCACCGTGCATGTTACCATGTTCCCTACTCGCTCGTCGTCGATGCGGTGCAGAAATATCCCGACCGTTTCCTCGGATTGGCCGGCGTCGATCCGACCGAAGGCATGCGTGGAGTTCGCGAGCTGGAACGGGCCGTGCGCGAATACGGCTTTATCGGCGCGCATCTTTATCCGCACTGGTTCGAGCTTGCGCCCGACCATGCCCGTTATTATCCGTTCTATGCGAAATGCGTCGAACTCGATGTGCCGATCCAGCTGCAGGTCGGTCAGTCGCTGGTCTATGACAAGAGCTTTCCGCGCCGCAGCGTCGGCCGGCCGATCACGCTGGATTCGGTCGCCTGCGACTTTCCGGAACTGAAGCTGATCGGCATCCATATCGGCATTCCATGGACCGAAGAGATGATCGCCATGGCCTGGAAGCACGAAAATGTCTTCATCGGCTCGGACGCCCATGCGCCGCGCTACTGGCCGCAATCCTTCATCCACTACATCAACACCTACGGCCAGGATAAGGTGATCTTCGGCACGGATTTCCCGGTCCTCGGCTTCGAAGAGACCATGAAGCAGATCGACGAGCTGGACCTGCGCCCCGTGCCGAAGCAGAAGTTCCTGCGCGAAAACGCCATCCGCATCTACGGTCTCGACAAGTGATGAACCTTGCCGAAGCCCTCGAGGTCAATGCCAAAGGCCGTCCCGACCATATCGCCGTCATCGAAGGCGAGCGGCGGCTGACGCATAGCGAATTTGCCGCCTATGTGCGCCAGTCGGCCGGCCGGCTCAGGGCCAAGGGCATCGGCGCCGGCGATATCGTCGGGCTTTGTCTCGGCGATACGATCGATCACCTTGTCTTCATCTATGCGCTCGCCCGCATCAGCGCCGTCATCCTGCCGATGGATGTGCGCTGGACCGATGCGGAAAAGCTGCGCGTCACCGAACATTTTCAGGCGAAACTGGTTCTCGCCGAACCCGACAGCGCTCAAGTCGGCGCGATCGAGACCATTGAGGTCGCCGATCTGCCTGCCAATGACGACCCGGCACTGGAAGCGATGGTCGAGGGCAGCGATCTGCCGCTTCTTCTCTCGCTCTCCTCCGGCACGACCGGCCGTCCCAAAGGGCCGCGCATCACCCATTACCAGATGCTACGCCGCTTCTGGACGCACTGGATCAATCTCGGCTTCAACAGCACGGACCGCTACGTTTCGGCAACGCCGCTCTATTTCGGCGGCGGGCGCACCTTTGCCATGTCGGTCCTGTTTGCCGGCGGCACGGTCATCCTTTTTCCGCCCCCCTTCGATGCCGACGAGCTCTGCGCCGAACTCGCCCGCGTTTCCGCCACCAGCACTTTTCTCGTGCCAACGCAGATCCGCAAGCTCCTGACCCACGACCTGAAACGGCTCGAGCCGGTCCGCAGACTGCGCCTGCTGATTTCCAGCGGCGCGCCGCTCGATGGCGACGAGCGGGTGACGATCGACGCGCTTTGCGGCAATTTCATCGAATATTACGCCTCGACGGAAGGTGGTGGGGTTTCGATCGGCACGCGCGAAACGCGCCGCCTGCAGCCGAACTCCGTTGGCCGCCCGGTTTTCGGTGTCGAGGTGGAAGTGGTCGACGAGGCTCATCAGCCACTGGCATCAGGAATGATCGGCCGGCTGCGCTATCGCGGCCCCGGCGTCGCCAGCGGCTATTTCAACGAGGACGATGCCGGGCAGGATACGTTCCGCGATGGCTGGTTCTATCCGGGCGATCTCGCGGAAATCGACGAGGCCGGCCATATACTGCTGCGCGGCCGCTCCAAGGACATGATCATCCGCGGCGGCGTCAACATCTATCCCGGCGAGATCGAGACAATCTTGCGCGAAAACCCTGATATCAGCGAGGCGGCCGTCGTCGCATGGCCATCCGCCCGGCTGGGTGAAGAGGTGGCGGCCTTCGTCGTTTCGGCCTCGCGGATCGATGAGGAAGCCCTGAAAACCTGGTGCCGCGAACGGCTGGCGCCCTACAAGGTCCCAAAATCCATCCTGCAGATCGACGATCTTCCGCGCAACAGCGCAGGCAAGGTTTTGAAAGCAGCGCTTTCGTCACAGCTCCAGCCCCTCTGAGGATTTTCGAGATGAGCGATCGCTTCCAGAAACTGGCGCAGTTTTTCTCCGAAGCGATCGCGGTCGGCGATATTCCGGGCGCCCATCTGACCATCCTCTATCGCGACGAGCGTTTCGAATGGACCGGCGGTTATCGCGATCGCGCCGCCGGCCTCGCGATCGATGCCGACACCCTGTTCCGCCTCGCTTCGATGACGAAAATGGTCACCTCGGTTGCGGCCATGACCTTCGTCGAAAACGGCAGGCTCGACCTCGGCGACCCCGTCTCGCGTTATCTGCCGGAACTGGCCGATCTCAAGGTCGGCGTGACGAAACGGGATGCCAGCGGCACAAGCCTCGTGCTCGAACCGACGCATCGGCCGATGACGATCCAGGATCTGCTGCGCCATACGTCAGGCCTGACTTACGGACAGTTTTCCGATTCGCTGGTGCAGCAGGCCTATCGCGAAGCCGGCATGTCGGCGCATGAGCAGACGCGCGAAGACATTCTCGCAAAACTTTCCACCCTGCCGCTCGCCTTCCAGCCCGGCACGACATTCGAATACGGCATGTCCACAGACGTTCTCGGCTGGGTGCTCGAAAAGATCGCCGATCGCGATCTGGAAGAAATCGTCAGCCGCACGGTCACGGCACCGCTCGGCATGACATCCAGCTGGTTCCGGCCGCCGCAGCTAAGGCTCGGCAATCTCGCCCAGCCGCAGATCGATCCTGTGACCGGCGAAATCCCCATCCTCGGTTCGCGCAATTTTTATGAAGCGGGCTGGCTTTCGGGCGGTCACGGCCTGTTTTCGACCGCCCAAGACTTCGGGCGTTTCGCCGCCATGCTGCGCGGTCGCGGCACGCTTCAAGGTGCGCGCATCCTGTCGCCGCGGACGTTTGGCTTCATGGTCAGCAATCATCTGCCGCCGGATGTCTCGTTCGGGCCGGATATCGCATCGCTCGGACCGCTTGCGCCGACACCCGCTGCCGGCCAGGGATTCGGCCTCGGCTTCGCCGTCAGGATGGAAGCCGGGCGCAACACCTTGCCGGGCTCGGTCGGCGACTTTTTCTGGTCGGGCCTGTCGGGCACCTATTGCTGGATCGACCCCACACAGGAGCTTGCCGGCATGATCCTGATGCAGTCTCCGAACCGCCGCGACCACTATCGCAGCGTCCTGCGGAGGCTCGTATATGCAGCTCTCGATTGAGGGCCGCGAAGGAAAACGCGAAGCGGCTGCGTCGGGCGGATCCGTGATCTGTCCGGGCAGAATTTCTACGCTACAGGCCCTGCGCTACAAGGGTTTTGTGACAGAGAAGATTTCTGAAAACGCATCTTTTCTGTTGCATGCGAAAAAGCTTCACCATAATGTTATGCCAATATAACAAATAATAAGACACAGAGGGTAGCATGCAGGCTTCAAGGCCATGGGCAGGTCAATCCCTGCCGCGGACATCGACGGGTCGTTCCTCGCTTGTGGAGCCTTTGCCGCACCATATCAGCTGCGACGCCCTGCATGTGAATTTTCGCGCCGACCCGGCCCGTGTCGCCAATTTCCTGCCGCCTGGACTGGAACCGCTGGAAGGCGGCGACGGATGGGTGATGATCGCCGAAATGGCCAAGGTCAGCACCAGCAATCTCGACCAGATGTGGCAGGATCCGGCCCGCTCCACCTATAACGAATGCGTCCTCGGCTTCTATTGCCGTTTCGGTGACCGGATCGGGCGCTACAGTGCGCTCGTCTGGGTCGATCGCGACTGGTCGCTCGGCATGGGTGCGATTTTCGGCTGGGGCAAGCGGCTTGCATCGGTCGACCGCACCCGGCTGCAGACCACCAATCCGGCGCTTGTCACCCCGCCCCGCCAGCTTGGCGGCACGGTGATGCGTTACGGCAGCACGATCCTGCGCATGTCGGTGACCTTCGAGGGCGAAGGTGAGGCGATTGCCGCCCTGCCTGGCCATGGCGGATCGAGCTTTCTGTATCGTTATATTGCAAGCCCCGGCCCGGAGATCCCTGAGGTCGAGCAGCTGATGGAACTCTCCTTCAACAATGTGAAGATGAGCGACATCCGCTCCGGCACGGGATCGCTGGAATTCTTCGATGCACCCAACGAGGAGCTGAGCCTGCTCGGCGAAGTCGAGGTGACCGGCGGCTTTTCCTATCAGCGCGGCTGGACCACCGACCGCACCGCCAAGCTGCTGCATGACTATACGGAGAATGCTCCGCAAGCCTGAACACCCAAAGTGCCAACCGCCAATCATAAGAGGGAACAAATGCAAAAATTCGAGATGAAACGTCGTGAATTCCTGGTTGGCGCGCAGGCGCTGGCTCTCGGTGCAGCCCTGCCGGCCTTTTCGGGCGTCGCCCGCGCCGCCGACCTCACCAAGATGACCTATCTGACGCCCTTTGGTTATATCGTCGGCTTTTCCGAGACAATGTATGCCGACACGGCCGGCATCTTCAAGAAACACGGCCTGGAAGTGACGGTCGAGGGCGGACGCGGTTCGTCCATGGCGGTGCAGCAGGTCACAGCCGGCAATGCGCTCGTTTCCCGCACCGGCGGCACCGACCTGATCAAGGCCTATGCCAAGGATCCGTCGATCGTTGCGATCGGCGAAATCTACCAGCGCGACATTTTTTACATGATCAGCTCCAAGGACGCGCCGATCAACAAGCCGGAGGACATGGCCGGCAAGACGATCGGCATCGTTTCGGCAGCCGGCGCCACCGAAAACATTCTCGACATGATGCTCGCTGCCAAGGATGTGCCGAAGGCCGACGTGAAGCGCGAAGTCGTCGGCAATGCGCCGGCCGCCTTCCAGCTGATCAAGCAGGGCCGCATTGCCGGCTTCATCGCCACCAATGATACTGCCTATCAGCTGAGCTCGTCCGGCGAGGCGGTGACCGCATGGTCGACCGACGACGTCGCGCTCTGCCCCGGCCAGGTCTACATGACCTCCAAGGCGCAGCTTGCAAAAAACAAGGAAACGATCGCCAAGTTCTTCGCAGCGGTCTACGAATCCCTCGGCGAGATGATCAATGCCAAGGATCTGGCGCCGGTTCTGGCTTCCGTCAGCGGCAAGTACCAGCTCGCCGAGGGCGCCCGCCCGGACAAGGGTCTGGCCGTGCTTCAATACGGTGTCGAGAACTACAAGCGCGCCTATCAGGAAAAGCTGAAATCGAATGCCGATGCGTGGAAATCCGCTTACGCGCTGATGGTCAAGGCCAAGCTTATTCCTGAACTGGCCGACCAGAATTTCTACGACGATTCTGCGCGCCTGCTGGCCTTCCCCTGATCGCCTGACGGCATGCTGCGAAATAACCCGATCGATCCGACAACGCCAAGCATTTGACAAGCCGGATCGATCGGGCGCTGCAATCGCCTCACTGCAAAACCGCTCGGCCCTTGCGGGCCGAAGATTTCTTGAATGGGACGACGAATGAGTGTGACTGAAAAAGCCGCGATCCAGACCACCGCAGCCCCGACAACGGGAGCAAGAGGTGCGGGGATAAAATTGGCAGGTGTCGAGCAGCGTTATGGCGATCCAAAATCGTCGGTGCTGGCGTTGACCGATGTCAATCTGGAGATCGGCAAGGGCGAGTTTCTCGTTCTGCTCGGCCCGTCCGGTTGCGGCAAGACCACACTCATGCGCATCATCGCCGGCCTCCTGAAATCCACCAGCGGCAAGGTCGAGATCGACGGGCAGCCGCTGTGGAACGGCAATCGCCGCAATGACAAGGTCATGGAAGAGCTCGGCGTTGTCTTTCAGGACGCCAACATGTTTCCCTGGCTGACGATCGAGGACAACATCGCCCTGCCGCTGAAACTGCGCGGCGTTTCCAAGACTGAGCGCCGCAAGCGGGCGTCCGAACTCTGTGAACTCGTCGGCATCAAGGGTTTTGAAAAGCGCTGGCCGCGCGAACTTTCCGGCGGCATGCGCCAGCGCGCCGCAATCGCCCGCGCCCTGAGCTGCAAGCCGCAGATCCTCTTGATGGACGAGCCTTTCGGCGCGCTCGACGCGATGACCCGCGAACAGATGAACCTCGAACTGCAGCGCATCTGGATGGAGAGCGGCTGTACCGTCGTCCTCGTCACCCACTCGATCCGCGAGGCGGTGTTCCTCGCCGACCGCGTCCTGCTGCTTTCGCCGCGTCCCGGCCGTATGGACACGCTGAAGACGATCGAGATCGCCCGGCCGCGCAGCGCCTATGACCAGTCGACGCCGGAATTCCAAGCCTATGAGCTGGAATTGCGCAAGCGCCTCGACACGTTCGCCTGAGATCCAGAAAGAAGGAATATCCCGTGTTCAAGTTCAACACCTCCTGGATCGCCACCCCCATCGTGCTCGCCTTGCTGATCGGCATCTGGCATGCCTATGTCACGATTTTTTCGGTCTCGCCCTTCATCCTGCCTTCGCCCTTCGCCGTCTGGCAGGCCGTGCTTGTCCTGCTGGCCGATCCGCGCACCTGGCAGCACACGCTGATCACGCTTTACGAGATTGTGGCCGGCTTCATTCTGGCGGTCATCATCGGCATCGTCTTCGGCGGTTTTCTCGGAAAGATCCGCTGGTTGGAACAGACGCTCAATCCGCTGATCGTCGGCCTGCAGGTCATGCCGAAAGTGGCGTTGATCCCGCTCTTCATCGTCTGGTTCGGTTTCGGCGTCACCTCGAAGATCGTGCTTGCCGCCGTCATCGCCTTCTTCCCGATCATGACCAACACGATCCTCGGCATCAAATCGGTCGAGATGGGCCATCGCGACGTGATGCTGGCGCTGAATGCCAGCCGCTGGCAGACCTTTCGCGATGTCGAACTGCCGAGCGCCATGCCCTTCATCCTAACCGGCATGGAAGTCGGTATCGTGCTCGCCACGATTGGCGCCATCGTCGGCGAATATCTCGGTGGCAGCCAGGGTCTCGGCTACATGGCCGTTGCGACGCTCAACGCCTTCGACGTGCAGTCGATGTTCGGCGTCATCTTCGTCCTGACCATCCTCGGCCTCATCCTTTATTTCCTCGTCGTCATGCTGCGCCGGTACCTGACGCCATGGCATGCCGCGGCGAAAAACGACTGAAAGCAAGCCTGACCGACAACGGAGGAAGACAGATAGCACGCATCATTGACGTTTCGACCAATTTCAAGCCGCATACCCAGTTGAAACTCTATGACGTGCTTGGCGTCGACCGCTCCAAGGCCCAGAAGCTCGATCCGGAAGCCTATATCGCCGAGATGGATCGCAACGGCGTGGCGATGACCGGCGTCATCGCCAATGTCGTGCAGAACGGCGTTCGGGGCGATTTGCTCGCCACCCATGTCGACGAGGTCTACCCGGTCCTCAAACAATATCCCGATCGTTTCTTCGGCTGGTGCGGCATCAATCCGCTCGGCGGCATGGAGACGCTGCGTTACATCGAATATGCGGTGAAGGAACTCGGCTTCAAGGGCGTGCATGTCTATCCGCACTGGTTCGGCGTGCCGATCAACGACCGGACCTATTGGCCAATCTATGCGAAATGCTGCGAGCTGGAGATCCCGATCACGCTGCAGGTCGGTCGCCAGTCACCACGCTCCGGCGCAAAACTCTGCGCCAAGCCGGAATGGCTGGAAGATGCCGCCTTCGACTTCCCGGAACTGACGCTGATCGGGCTTCACATCGGCGTGCCGTTCGACTGGGAAATGACCAGCTGCGCGATTTCCCACGAAAACGTCTACATCATTGCCGACGCGCATCCGCCGAGCACATGGTCCCCCCATTTCATCGACTATGTTTCCAAGACCGGATTTGTTAATCGTGACGGAATCCGCAAGGTCATGTGGGGAACCGACTGGCCGGTTCAGAACCTGACGAAATCGCTGGAGGAGGTTCGCGCGCTCGGAATTCCGCAGGAGGCCCTGGATGGTCTGCTCGGCGAGAACGCGATCCGCATCCTCAAGCTGGACGTCCCTGCGGCGAAATAAAAGCGCAATCACGCCCGAGGAATTTCGGCAGCAAGGATTTTGACATGGCAGATTCACCCCTCGTCCGATCATCCGCCGAAATTCCGACCCCGCTCTATCATCAGGTGCAGCTCGTGCTGCGCGAACGGATCGAGCAGGGATATTATGGCCCGAACGGCATGCTGCCGGCGGAAATGGAACTGGCGCGCGAATTCGAGGTGTCCCGCATCACGGTGGCGCGCGCCATCAATGAACTGGCCCAGCTCGGCTTTGTCGAACGCCGCCGCGGCGCCGGCACCCGCATCGTCAGCCGCGACCTGACGCCGCCGGTTCCGGCCAATATCGACGGCCTGCTCGAAAACCTGTTCGACATGGGTATCCGCACCAAGGCCAAGGTGTTGGAATTCGGTTTCGTCCTGCCGCCGACAGATGCGCAGCAGGAACTGGAAATTTCGGCCAATGAACTGGTGCAGCGCGCCGTGCGCGTGCGCAGCTATAATGGCGAACCCTTCTCCTATCTCACGAGTTTCGTGCCGGGTTATATCGGCAAGAATTTTACCGAGGAGGACATGAATTCCGGTTCGCTGATGAGCCTGTTCGAAAAGAACGGCATCAAGGTCGGTAGCGCCCGCCAGAGTTTCAGCGCAGCATTGGCGGATCCGAAGATCGGCCAGGCGCTCTCGGTGCCGATCGGCACGCCGCTTCTCGCCATTACCCGCACCGTGCTCGATACGGACGAGCGGCCGGTGGAATTCATCCGCATTCTCTACCGCACCGACCGTTATCAATACCGGATGACGATGGAGCGGGACAAGCAGGGCACGGCCCGCTTCAAGGCCGCCTCCCCCAATCAGGGCAAGCCGCGCTGAACCGGGCGATATCGGGTTAGGCGGGTCGATATCCATGGAAATGTTGTGAAAACCTTCATCGTCTACGCCCATCCCGAACCGAAATCCTTCAACGGCGCCCTCAAGGACCGTGCCGTAAAACTGTTTGAGGCGGCCGGTCATCAGGTGGAGATTTCCGATCTCTACGGGATGGGTTTCAAGCCGCTGATCGATCAGGCCGATTTTGCCGATCCCGCCAATCCCGACATGCTGCAGATACCGCGCGAGCAGGAACATGCCCATGCGAGCGGCACGACGGCTGCCGACATCGCCGCCGAACAGCAAAAGCTTCTCTGGGCGGATTTCATTCTCTTCCAGTTTCCGCTCTGGCTTTATTCCCAGCCGGCAATATTGAAAGGCTGGATGGAGCGGGTGTTTTCAAGCGGCTTCGCGCATGAGGTGAAGGCGGATGTCGCCGGTCGCCGCTGGTTCGAGAATGGTGGACTGAAAGGCCGGCGGGTAATGCTGTCACTGACCTGCGCCGGCTCGGATCTCGCCTTCGGACCGACCGGTCGGCATGGCGACATGGAGCGGATCCTCTGGCCGATCCACAATGCGCTGCGCTACGCCGGCCTCGACGTCATGCCGCCGCATGTCGCCTATGCCGTGCTGCGTGGCGGCGAGGACCATCGCGCCGAAATCCTCGAAAATTTCGACCGGCACCTGACGGAGGCCTGGAGCGGCACGCCGCTCTCCTTCCACCGTCTCGACGAATATGACGACCAGCATCAGCTGAATGCAGACGTGATCCCGCGCACCGCCGGCCAGTGGCGGCGCTGAGCGCCCGGAAAATGCGCCGCCCCGCAAGACGCGGGACGGCGCGAAAAGATCAGCCGAAGGCGCGCTGCCAGATCGACATGTCGAGATAGTCCTTGTCGGCCAGCGGCTGCAGCAGGCCGGCCTTGACCAGAAGCTCCTGGGCGCTGTCGAAGGTCGCCTGTTCCGGCTTCAGCTTCATGTCATAGACATATTTGAAATTCTTCATCGCGAATTCCAGCGCGGGCACGCCGCCATCCAGGCGCTTCGTTTCCGGCAGATCGTAACCGCTCGACACCGACTTGATGATGTCTTCCGGCTTTGCCGTCGTCAGCGCGCCGAGCGTATCATGCACGCCCAGCAGGAAGTTCGCGAGCGCTTCCGGCCGCTCCTTGACCGCCTTCTTGGTGGTCACATAGAGGTCGCCCGGCGACGGCGCGACCTTGTCGATGCTCCAGGCATTGACCGGGCGACCGGCCTGCTGCAGCAGGAACAGGGTCAGGTTGGTCGAGATATAGGCCGAGATACGGCCGGCGGCGATCAGCTCGAAGGCGGCAGGTGCAGTGCCGACGGCCTCGCGCTTGACGGCGCTCTTTTCGATGCCGGCCTTGGCGAGCATCATGTCCAGAAGGTTTTCCGTGGCACCACCGACCGAAACCACACCGATCGTCTTGCCGACCATGTCCTCGACGCTGTTGATCGGGGTTTCCTTGTTGCCGATCACCCAGAACAGGTCCTTCGGATAGACATTGGCGATCGCCACAAGGTCCGGCGACTTGGCATAGGCTTTCAAGAGATCCGTGCCACCGGTGCGCGAAACGAGAATATTGCCGGCGCTGAGCTGCTGGATCGCCATGGACGAACCGCGGCCACCCTCGATCTTCAGGTCGACATTGCGCTTTTCGAAAATGCCCGACGTCTTGCCATAGATCGTCTCGACATAGTCCATCAGATAGCCGAACGGCGTCATGTAGGTGACGGCTTCACGGCTCTGTGCCTGCGCCTTGAAACCGAAGGCTGCAGCAGAGCCGAGTGCGACGGATGCGCCGAGAAAGTGGCGGCGTGTATGTTCCAGATTGCCCATGAATTCCCCTTTTATAATCTGAAAATCTGTCAGATATACAAAACAATATCTGTATTGTTATTAATACAGATATTGCAGGGACTGACAATGCGCTGCAAGGCTTGCGGCATAGGCTTTCGAGCCTTCTTGCGCCCCGCGGGATTGCCTTTCATCACCGCGGCAAGATTTTTGTCCCTTCCGTTCGACCGGCGGGCAATGCTACCGGGTTGGAATGACGATCCGGAGCGCCGAATATCGAGCGCTTTGGGTGAGGTGTCGCGATGATCGCGCAGCAGAAAAGGAATGGATGTCCGATGGCCTCGCTGGAAAAACTCATCGACCAGGGCACCGGCCGCGAGCCGGCCGATATCGTCCTGAAGGGCGGAAAATTCTTCGATCTCGTCACCGGCGAACTGGTCGCCTCCGACATCGCCATCTGCGGCGACCGCATCGTCGGTACGTGTGGCGACTATCAGGGCAAGACGGAGACCGATATTTCCGGAAAGATCGTCGTGCCGGGCTTCATCGATACGCATCTGCATATCGAAAGCTCGCTGGTGACGCCGCATGAATTCGATCGCTGCGTGTTGCCCTATGGCGTGACGACGGTCATCTGCGATCCGCATGAGATCGCCAATGTCATCGGTGCCGAGGGTATCCAGTTCTTTCTGGATTCGGCAGAACAGACGATCATGGATATCCGCGTCCAGCTCTCCTCCTGTGTGCCAGCTACCCATCTGGAAACGGCGGGCGCGGACCTGCCGATCGAAAAGCTGCTGCCCTTCCGCAATCATCCCAAGGTGATCGGCCTTGCGGAATTCATGAACTTTCCGGGCGTGATCCATAAGGATCCGGTCTGCATGGCCAAGCTCGAAGCATTCTACGACGACCATATCGACGGCCATGCACCGCTTCTGCGCGGCAATGATCTCAACGGCTACCTCTCCGCCGGCATCCGCACCGAGCATGAATGCACAACGCCGGAAGAAGCGCTCGAAAAGATCCGCAAGGGCATGCACATCCTCGTGCGCGAAGGCTCGGTCTCCAAGGACCTGCATGCGCTGATGCCGCTTCTGACCGAGCGGCTTTCACCCTATCTGGCGCTCTGCACCGACGATCGCAACCCGCTCGACATCGCCGAACAGGGCCATCTCGACTATATGATCCGCACCGCGATCGCCCATGGCGTCGAGCCGCTCGCCGTCTACCGCGCCGCCTCGATCTCAGCCGCAAAAGCTTTTGGCTTGCGTGACCGTGGCCTTGTCGCCCCCGGCTGGCGGGCCGATCTGGTGGTTGTCGATACGCTTGAAAATGCCAAGGCGGAGATGGTGTTTTCAGCCGGCCGCAAGGTGACCGACGAGCTGTTCGCTACCCGCAAGCCCGTCGCCGCAGTCGGTCTCGACAGCGTCAAGGCGCGACCGGTTCAGGCCATGCAGTTCGGTGTGCCGGTCGCCGAAGGCGAAACGCCGGTCATCGGCGTCATGCCCGGAAAGATCATCACCGAACACCGCCGTTACCGCTTGCCGGCCGTCGGCAATCAGGCCGGTATCGATCTCGACCGCGACATCATCAAGGTCGCCGTCATCGAGCGGCACGGCAAGAACGGCAACCATGCCAATGGTTTCGTCCAGGGTTTCGGCTTGAAGAAGGGCGCGATCGCCTCAACCGTCGGCCATGACAGCCACAATATCTGCGTCGTCGGCGTCAATGAGGATGACATGGCGCTCGCCGCCAACCGGCTGGGTGAGATCAAGGGCGGGTTCGTCGTGGTCGAAGACGGCAAGGTGACCGGCGAGATCGCCCTTCCCGTCGCCGGCCTGATGAGCCTCGAACCCTATGAGACCGTGCGCGATACGCTGCACGACCTGCGGAAGGCCGCCTATGCGCTCGGAACGACGCTGGAGGAGCCCTTCCTCCAGGTCGCCTTCCTACCGTTGCCCGTCATCCCGCATCTGAAGATTTCGGATATGGGCATGGTCGATGTCGACCGGTTCATGCTGATTTCGTAAAGCTCAGGCGTCCGCCGGAAGCTTGAAGACCTCGACATGTGTGGCGACGAAAAACTCGCCTTCCGGCGTCACCCAGCCGCGGAACATGCCGTCGGTATTGTAGGGCGCGGTGATCGAGCCATCCGCGCAGACCGCGACAAGCCCGGCGCCGATATTATGCGGCTTCAGATCCTCCTGGATTACCTTGGCGGCCGACTGTTCCAGCGTTTCGCCGAGATAGGCGATACGGCTCGCGACTTCGTGACCGACGGCATAACGGATGAAAAATTCGCCCTTGCCGGTGCCCGAGACGGCGCAGATGCCATCCCGCGCATAAGTGCCGGCGCCAACGATCGGCGTATCGCCGATCCGGCCGGCCGGCTTGTTGTTATAGCCGCCGGTGGAAGTCGCCGCCGCCAGATGGCCGACCGCATCGAGCGCGACGGCACCCACTGTGCCATGTTTTTCGGATTCGCTTGCCTTTGCAGCCGTTCCCGCCGCCGCATGCGCCTTCATCGCCGCCAGCGCCTTGACGCGTTTTTCGGTGGTAAAATAGGTCGGCTCGACGATGTCGAGACCTTCTGCTTTCGCGAAATCGTCGGCAGCAGTTCCGCCCATCAGCACGGCTTCGCCCTTTTCCATCACCCGCCGTGCGGCCTTGACCGGATTGCGGATGCGCCGCACCAGCGTCACGGCGCCTGCTTCGAGCGTCGCGCCGTCCATGATCGAAGCATCGAGTTCATGTTCGCCATTGGCATTCAACGCCGCGCCATAACCGGCGTTGAAATAAGGGCTGTCTTCCATCACGACGACGGCCGCCTGCACGGCATCGAGCGCCGAACCGCCGGATGTCAGCACCGCCCATCCGGCCTTCAGAGAGCGGCCTAGATCGGCACGGGCCGCCGCCCAATCGGCTTCGCTCAGATCGAGCTTCGCCATCACGCCACAGCCGCCATGGATTGCCAGTGCCGTCTTCGTCATCAGATCAGTCCTCGTCTTTAATCAAAAAAGGCCGGGCACGAAGCCCGGCCAGGAACCTCCGGTTGGGGAGAGGTTATTTTGCGGGGCGAATGTTCATCGCCAGCGTGTCTTCGTCGGAGCGCGGCACGATGGAGATGGTCTTCTTCATGCCCCAGGCCGAAACGATCGAAGCGATGGCCAGGTTCGGACGGTCGCTGGCGACGAGCGCATTGGCATCCATCAGGAGCTTTTCGCGCTTCTTGGCATCCATCTCAACGCCGGCATCCTCGATCAGCTTGTCCATCGTCGGGTTGACGTAGTTGCGGATGTTGAACGCACCAAGCTTCTTGGCCGGGTCGTTGCTGTGGACCAGCGACGACAGGGTGTAGTTGGATTCACCCGTCAGCGTGCCCCAGCCGGACATGGTCAGCGAATAATCGCCGCGGGTATTGGCCGGGAAGTAGACAGCGCCGGGCTGAGCGTTTGCTTCAACCTGAATACCGATCGCGGTCAGCATCTGCGCGATCGTCGTGCCGGCATCCTTGTCGCCCGGCAGGCGGTCGTTGGTGAAGGAGAAGGTCACCTTGAAGCCGTTCGGATAACCGGCTTCGGCCAGCAGCTTCTTCGCCTTGTCGACGTCCGGCTTGGTCGGCTTCACATCCGGGTTGTAACCAAAGATGTTCGGCGTCACGAGCTGCGACTGGACCGTGCCCATGCCTTCCATGGCGATTTCGGTGATGGTTTCGCGATCAATCGCCAGATCGAAGGCTTCACGCACCTTCGGGTCGAGGAAGGGGTTTTTCGGCAGCGGTGAGCCGTCCTTGGCGCTGACCTGCGGCGACTTTTCGCGGAAGTCGAAGGACATGTTAAACAGATAGACGCTGTTCTGCTTGACGATGCTGAGCTTGGAATCCTTCTCCAGCGTCGGCACATCGGAGGCCGGAATACGGGCGATGATATCGACCTGGCCTGCCTTCAGCTGGGCAACGCGAGCGGCATCGTTCGGGATTTCCTTGCGGATGACCTTGTCCCACGGCTCCTTGCCACCCCAGTAGCCATCGAAGCTCTGCAGCACGAGCTGCTCCTTCGGCGTCCAGGAAACGAACTTGTAAGGGCCGGTACCGATTGCAGCCTTGCCGGAATTAAAGCCTTCGGATGCCTTTTCCGGGCTGTCGGAATAGTCCTTGGCGGCGATATGCGACACGATGAAGAGACGGATGAAATCGTTCGGCAGCGTCGGTGCCGGACCGTCCGTCTTGATGCGGATCGTCAGCGGATCGACGATCTCGATACCCTTGACGCGGCGCACGTAAATCGTGGTCGGGTTCGGGCCCGCAACATGCGGAATGCGCTCGATCGAGAATTTGACGTCTTCTGCAGTGAAGTCGGAACCGTCATGGAACTTGACGCCCGGACGCAGCTTGAATTCCCAGGTCGAGTCGTCGACAGCCGTCCAGCTTGTCGCAAGACCGGGCTCAAGCTCGAGATTGTTGCCGGATTTCACGAGGGAATCGAAAATGTGCTTCACGGCCTCGGCATGGGTACCGGCGGCAGTGAAGTCAGGATCGATCGACAGCGGACCGGCGCGGACGCCGATCGTCAGGTCGGCAGCAAGCGCCGCAGTCGAAACGCCGCCGAGCAGCGCTGCAGCGAGTAAAGCCGTATGAAAAGTCTTGGAAATCGTCATTCTTCGTTCTCCTCTGTATTTGTCATTGAGGGCCAATTGGGGGAATCCACGACGACCTTGGCCAGCAGTTCCGAGAGCATCAGCCTCTCGGCAGGGGTGAGAGCAGAGATCATCACATTCTCTCGCTCCACCATCGACTGCATGGCCGCATCGACGATACGTCTGCCTTCGTCCGTGATGTAAAGGACGAAGCTTCTGAGGTCCGCCTGGTCGATTTCCCGGCGGATGATGGCCTTGTCGATCAGCTTCTGGATTGCCCGGCTGATCGTATTTTTCGGGAAACCCGACGAACTGGAAATCGCACTCGCAGTCAGCCCGTCCGACAGACCGAGAGAATAAAGAACCACGAATTCCGGCCGGGCCAGACCATGTTCCTTTTCAATCAGCCGATAGACCGGCTCGTTGAATTGCAGCGCCAGAAAATTGAAGCGGAAGGACAGCCAGCAGGGATTTTGCCAAAGCTTGACCGAGACGAGATCTTCGACGCGGCGGTTGCCGGCGGCAGCCTTTCCGCCCTCCCGCAACAATGTCTCCAGCGCTGGACCATCTGCCTGCCGCACTCTTCACTCCGCCGTCGATACGCTTCCCGTTTAGTCCCGTATGGAACTTGACGCGACGTTAAATGGCTGTCAATTTCTTTTTTTTAGTCCCGTATGGAACTTTGCTTGCTGCAACGCAAAGCGCCAAAAAGCACAAATATTGTGCGGAAATGCGCGAAACAGAACGTTCTTTGCGCAACGGAACCGAGATTGAGAATAGGGAGCATGCATTGAAGATCGCCGAGATGAATTGGATCCAGGTAGAGGAGCGTGCGGCCGAGGATGATCGCTGCATTTTGCCGATCGGCAGCGTCGAGCAGCACGCTTACTTAAGCCTCGCGACCGACATGATCCTGGCCGAAAAAGTCTCCGTCGATGCCGCTGAACCGCTCGGCATTCCGGTCTTTCCGGCCATGCCCTATGGCCTTGCCTCTTCCTTTGCGAGCTTTCCCGGCACGCTGACCCTGTCGCTCGCCACCTATATCGGCGTGGTGAAGGATCTGCTCGACAGCATGTATCGCTCGGGCTTCCGCCGCATCCTTGTCGTCAACGGCCATGGCGGCAACACGCCGGCAACGGTGGCGATCTCCGAATGGCTCAACGCCCATCCGGACGCATCGGTGAAATTCCATGACTGGTGGCGCGCACCAAAGACCTTGGCCAAGGTGCAGGAGATCGATCCGGCCGCCTCGCACGCATCCTGGATGGAGAATTTTCCCTGGACCCGCACGACCGACCAGCGCCAGCCGACGACATCGAAGCCGAGGATCGACTTTGCCGCGATGGCGCGGGTCGGCTCGGCCAAGAAGCGCGAGCTGCTGGGCGATGGCAATTATCACGGCCTGTACCAGCGCCCGGATGAAGATATGCTGGCAATCTGGGACGTCGCCGTTTTGGAGACGCGCGGGCTTCTGGAGAAGGACTGGCATTGATGGCCGCTTCGAACCGGCCGATTTCATAACCTGACCATACGGACAAACCCGCAGAAGACGGGAGAATTGGGAACGCATGTTTGGTTTCATCCTGCAAAGGCTCTGGCAGGCGATCATCGTCGTCATCGCGATGTCGGCGCTTGTCTTTTGCGGCGTCTACGCCGTCGGCAATCCGATCGACGTGCTGATCTCGCCGGACGCGACACAGGACATTCGCGCTGCGGTGATTGCCCAATACGGGCTGGACCTGCCGCTCTGGCAGCAATATCTCGCCTTTCTCGGCCGCATCCTGCATGGCGATTTCGGACGCTCCTTCGTCTACAACATGCCGGTCAGCGAGCTGATCCTGTCACGCCTGCCGGCAACGCTGGAGCTGACACTGGCCGCGGTTCTGTTCGCCAGCCTCGTCGGCATCCCGATCGGCATGTATGCCGGTTACAAGCCGCATAGCGTCGTCTCGCGTGCCGTGATGGCGCTTTCGATCCTCGGCTTTTCGGTGCCGACTTTCTGGTTCGGCCTGATGCTGATCATGGTCTTTGCCGTGCAATGCGGCTGCATGCCGGCCGGCGGGCGCGGCGATACGGTCAGCCTGTTCGGCGTCGATTTCAGCTTCCTGACGCTCGACGGGCTTTCCCACATGGTCCTGCCAGCGCTCAATCTCGCACTCTTCAAGTTCTCGCTGATGATCCGCCTTGCCCGCGCCGGAACGCGCGAACTGATGCTGAGCGACACGGTGAAATTCGCCCGCGCTGCAGGCCTGTCGGAATTCACGGTGCTGAGCCGTCACGTGCTGCGGCTGATCTCCATTCCTCTTGTCACCGTCTTCGGCCTCGAACTCGGCTCGACGCTCGCCTTTGCCGTCGTCACCGAAACGATCTTTTCCTGGCCCGGCCTCGGCAAACTCATCATCGACAGCATCACCTCGCTCGACCGGCCCGTCATGGTCGCCTATCTAATGCTCGTCGCTCTCCTCTTCATCGTCATCAATCTCGTGGTCGATCTCACCTATGCGCTGCTCGACCCGCGCCTGAGAAAGGGACGTGCCTGATGCGCGACACTCCGCTTTCCCGTTTCCTCGCCGAATTCCGCCGCAACAAGGTTGCGACCGGCGCTGCCGTCTTCGTCTTCCTGATCGTCTTCATCGCGCTGATCGCGCCGCTGGTAACGCCGCAGGATCCTTATGACCTCGCCCATCTCGTCCTGCGCGACGCCCGCCGCCCGCCCGGTTATGTCGGCACCGGTGGTTATACCCACTGGCTCGGCACGGATTCGCAAGGGCGCGATCTTCTCTCCGCCATCATCTACGGCCTGCGCATCTCGCTGCAGATGGGCGTGATCGCCGGCGGTACGGCCTTCGTGATCGGCGCCGTGGTCGGTTGCGCGGCCGCCTATATCGGCGGGCGGTTCGAAAGTCTCGTCATGCGCATCGTCGATCTGCAGCTGTCCTTCCCGGCCATCCTGCTTGCCTTCGTGATTGCCGCCATTCTCGGCCAGGGCCGCTACCAGCTGATCCTCGCCCTGATCTTCGCGCAATATGCCTATTTTGCCCGCACCGCCCATGGCGCAGCGGCGGCCGAACGGCAGAAGGATTATGTCGAGGCGGCGCTCTCCATCCCACTCTCTTCATGGCGTGTCGTGCTCCGGCATATCCTGCCCAACTCACTGCCGCCGCTGATCGTGGTTGCGACCGTGCAGGTGGCGAGCGCGATTTCGCTGGAGGCCACCCTCTCCTTCCTCGGCGTTGGCCTGCCGCCAACCGAACCTTCGCTCGGCATGCTGATCGCCAACGGTTTTCAGTATCTCCTCTCCGGCCGTTACTGGATCTCGATCTATCCCGGCGTGGCGCTGATCATCTTCATCGTTTCGCTCAATCTCGTCGGCGACCAGATCCGCGACCAGCTCAATCCGAGGCTCCGCCGATGACCGACACGACAAAAACACCGGCGACTGGGACACCGGCCATGCCGCTCCTCGAAGTCACCAATCTCAAGACATGGTTTCCGAGCGCCCGCGGCGAGGTAAAGGCCGTCGACGGCGTCTCCTTCTCGATCGCGCCCGGCGAGGTTCTCGGCCTCGTCGGAGAATCCGGCTCCGGAAAATCGATCACCGGCTTTTCGATCATCGGCCTGATCGACGAGCCCGGCCGTATCGTCGAAGGCTCGATCAAGCTCGAGGGCCGCGAACTGGTCGGCCTTTCTGGGCATGACCTGCGCGCCATCCGCGGCAAAACCATCTCAATGGTTTTCCAGGACCCGATGATGACGCTGAACCCGGTGCTCAGCATCGGCACGCAGATCAGGTTGGCGCTGGAAGCGCATGAAAATATCAGCGCCGCCGATGCCCGCGAACGGGCAATCAAGGCTTTGGCGCAGGTGCGCATCACCGAGCCGGAACTGAAGGTGGATTTCTTTCCGCACCAGTTTTCCGGCGGCATGCGCCAGCGCGTGGCAATCGCCATTGCCCTCCTGCACCGCCCGAAACTGATCATCTGCGACGAACCGACAACGGCGCTCGACGTTTCGATCCAGGCGGAAATCCTGGCCGAGATGAAGGAACTCGTCGCTGAACTTGGCACCGCGCTGATCTGGATCAGCCACGACCTTGCCATCGTATCCTCGATCGCCGACCGCGTTGCGGTGATGAAATCCGGCCATATCGTCGAGATCGGCCCGGCGCTCGGCGTGCTGACCCGGCCGCAGCACGATTATACCAAGGCGCTGCTCGACGCCCTGCCCTCGCGCGCAAAACCCGGCCAGCTTCTGCTGCGTGGCAGCGGTATCGCCGATGCCGCCCCGCCGCCGCGCAAAGCGGCAACCGCCAACCTGCCACCGCTCGGCAGCCCCTATCTCGTTATCGACAAGGCGGTAAAACGCTTCGAGAAGCCACCGGGCCTATTCAAGAATCTGGCCATCAGGTCGGGCCTTTCGCAGCCGGTCAGCGGCGTGCAGGCGGTCGATGGCGTCTCGATCACGCTGAAGCGGGGCGAAGTTTTAGGCCTTGTCGGCGAATCCGGTTCCGGCAAATCAACGCTCGGGCGCATGGCGGCCGGCATTACCGTGCCAACGTCGGGGACGATCCGCCTCAACGGCCAGCCTGTCATGAGCGCCGGCCGCAATCCGAAAAAGATCACCACCCGTATCCAGACGATCTTTCAGGACCCGTTCGCCTCTCTCAACGGCCGCATGCGGATCGGCGACATCGTCGCCGAAGGGCCGCTGGCGCATAAGCTGGTCACGCGCGCCGAGGCGCCCGAATATGTTCGGCAGTGGCTGGCGGCAGTCGGTCTCGACCCGACCTTCGCCAACCGTTTTCCGCACCAGTTTTCCGGTGGCCAGCGGCAGCGTATCGCCATTGCCCGTGCGCTTGCCATGCAGCCGGATGTCGTCGTCTGCGACGAACCGGTCGCCTCTCTCGACGTGTCGATCCAGGCGCAGATCATCAATCTGCTGATCCGGCTGCGCTCGGAACTCGACCTGTCGCTGATCTTCATCAGCCATGATCTGTCTGTCGTGCGCCATCTCTGCGACCGCGTCGCGATCATGTATCGCGGCAGCATCGTCGAAGAGGGCGAGGCTGGGCCGATCTACGACCATCCGCAACATGATTACACCAAGCGGCTACTGGCCGCCGTACCGGTGCTGCCTGAGGCAGCGGAATAAGCATAGGAGATTTTTCGCATGCAGCCTTGGGAATGGGACGAAGCCACATGGCGTGGCAAGGTGAACAAGGTGCGGGCCGGCCGCTCGCTGAAGCCGAAAGCCTGGAAGGACGGCGCCCGCTGCGCCGTGGCGCTTTCCTTCGATGCCGACCATGACACGAACGAGCTGCGCGACGGCGGCGAATCCATCGGCCGTCTCTCCTGGGGCCAATACGGCAACCGTGTCGGCGTGCCGCGCATTCTCCAAACGCTGAAACAGGCGGATGTGCCCGCCACCTTCTTCGTGCCGGCCGTCGCTGCCCTTCTTTATCCCGACGAGCAGAAACGCGTGATCGCCGAAGGCCACGAGATCGGACTGCATGGCTGGATCCATGAGGTGAACACCCAGGTGCCGCCGGAAAAGGAGCGCGAACTGCATCTGCGCGCCGCCGACACGCTGGAAAAGGTGACCGGCATACGCGCCGTCGGCATGCGCACGCCCTCCTGGGATTTTTCGCAGGTGACGCTGGAGATCGAACGCGAACTCGGCCTGCTTTACGATTCATCGCTGATGGCCGATGACGACCCGTATGAACTGGTCGAGGATGGCAAGCCGACCGGCATGGTCGAACTGCCCGTCGAATGGATCCGCGACGATGCGGTCTATTTCAACATGAACCGCTTTACCGCCCACCGTCCCTATACGCCGCCGCCGGCCGTGCTCGACATTTTCAAGCGCGAATTCGACCGCGCCTACAAGGAAGGCGGCCTTTTCCTGCTGACCATGCACCCGCATGTGACCGGCTACCGCTCGCGTATCTTCATTCTCGAAGAGCTGATCCAGCATATCCAGAGCCATGAAGGCGTGTGGTTCGGCACCCATGCCGATATCGCCCGGTTTGCCAGGGAGAATGCCGGTGAGTGATATCCGCAAGGTCGCCCTCGTCACCGGCGGCGGGCGTGGCATCGGCCGAGCCTGCGCGCTCGACCTCGCCAAACATGGGTACGACATCGTTCTGGTCGATCTGATCGAAGACGATCTTGCCCGCACGGCGCAGGAAATCAGGAATCTTGGCCATAAAGTCCTCACTCACGTCGCCGATGTCCGCGATCACGCCGCCGCCAAGGAGATCGTCGGGATTGTCGATTCCCTATGGGGCCGGATCGATGTGCTATTCAACAATGCCGGGCGGCCGATGGCCAAGGGGATCGAGGAGATTTCCGAGGAGGAATTCGACACGACGATCGACATCAACCTCAAGGGTGTCTTCAACTATATTCAGCCCACCGTTCCCGTCATGCGCCGCAACGGCGGCGGGCGCATCATCAACATGTCGTCGATGAACGCCCATACGGGCGGCGTCACCAGCGCGGTCAGCCGGTTTTCCTATACGGCCGCCAAGGCCGGCATTCTGGGCATGACCAAGGCGCTTGCCAAGGAACTCGGCCCGGAGATCACCGTCAATGCCGTCTGCCCCGGCGTCATCAAGACCGAGCTCTCGAATGCGATGATCAGCGCCCGCGAAAGTCAGCTTGCCGCCGGCATCGCGATGGGACGCGTGGGGACGCCGCAGGATGTGGCAAGCGTCGTCACCTTCCTCGCAACCTCCGAACCGAATTTCGTCACGGGGCAGGATATCCAGATCGACGGCATGCAGTGGGTGCGCTGAACCGGGCGCCCGTCAGCCTTCCAGCTGGACCAGCGCATCCTTCAACGCAACACCGCTAATTGCGACCTTAAAGATATCCGTGACGAGATCGGCGATCGTGTCGGCGGCCTCGCCGATCGAAAGCCCGCCGTCGCGGATATTGGAGACGCAGTTGCGCTTCGAATCCGGCGTGCCGGATTTCGGCGCATAGGTGATATAGGCGCCAAGACTGTCGGCGGCGGAAAGGCCGGGGCGTTCTCCCACCAGCACGATCGAAAGCCTTGCGCCAAGCGCCTCGGCGGCGGGATCACCGAGGGCGACACGCGCCTGCTCGGCCAAGACGATCGGGCCGATCTTCAGGCCCTTCGCACCAAAACGCGCGCCGAGTTCCTCGATCAGGCGCACCGCGTTCATATCGACCGCGCTGGAGGAGAGGCCGTCTGCGACGATAATGGCGATATCCGGCGTTCCAGCCGTGCCGGCCAAGGTCTTCAGCCGCTCCTGCGACGCATCCGACAGTTGGCGACCGAGATCGGGACGGCGGACATAGATGCTGCGGTCCTGCGCACGGCTTTCCACCGAAACACTTTCGAAGCCCAGCCGCGACAACCGCTCGGCAAGATCCTTGCGATCGACCATGGACCAGACGGCTTCGCGGGCGCGAGCGTGATCGAGGAGAAAGGCCTGCGCGGCACGCGTCGGCAGGCCGGCGCCGAAACGGCCGAGCGAGACACGGGCGTCGGTCATCTCTTTCAGATCGATAATGCTATCGGACGTTTCCTGAATGGCGGGTTTCGTCATGTCAGGCTCCGATCAGGTTCGAGCTGGAAATATAGTCGGCGAGAGCCGCCGGAGCGCCGGTCAGCGCGCCGTTGACATTGGTCAGGCCCACCTGCCGCAGCCATTCCTCGAATTCCGGCGCCGGCGGGCGCCCGAGCGTTTCGCGGCAATAGACGGCGTCGTGATGCGACAGGGACTGGTAATTGAGCATGATGTCATCGGCGCCCGGCACGGTGATGACGAAATTGACGTTCGCGGCACAAAGCAGCGTCAGCAGCGTATCCATGTCTTCCTGATCGGCATCGGCATGGTTCGTGTAACAGACGTCGACACCCATCGGCAGGCCCAAGAGCTTGCCGCAGAAATGATCTTCAAGCCCAGCGCGGATGATCTGCTTGCCGTTGAAGAGATATTCAGGGCCGATGAAGCCGACCACCGTATTGACCAGAAGCGGATCGAATTCGCGGGCAACCGCATAGGCACGCACTTCCATCGTCTGCTGATCGACACCAAAATGCGCGTCGGCGGAAAGCGCCGCCCCCTGTCCGGTCTCGAAATACATGACATTGGCGCCCGGCATGCCGCGTTTCAGCGATCGGCCGGCATCATATGCCTCCCGTAGAACCGCCAGATCGACGCCGAAACCGGCATTGGCCTTCTGCGAACCGGCGACCGACTGGAAGACGAGATCGACCGGCGCACCGGCCTCGATTGCCTTGATGGCGGTCGTGACATGCCCGAGACAACAGGTCTGGGTGGGGATGGCAAGGCGCTCGCGCAGCTCATCGAGCAGCGAGACGATGCGGATATAGTCCGCCGTGCTGTCGGTGGCCGGGTTGACGCCGATCACGGCATCGCCGGACCCCATCAGCAGGCCGTCGATGGCGGACGCGGCAATGCCGCGGCTGTCGTCGGTCGGATGGTTCGGCTGGTTACGGGTCGAGAGCCGTCCGGTAATACCGATCGTATTGCGGAAGCGCGTGACCACTTCGCGTTTGGCGGCAACCGAGATCAGGTCCTGCAGCCGCATGATCTTTGAGACCGCGGCGACCATTTCCGGAGTCAGGCCATAGGTCACGGCCTCTAGCTGGCGCTGTCCCGTTTCCGGCTTGAGCAGCCATTCGCGGAAATCGCCGACGGTCATCGAGGAAATCGCCGAAAACGCCTTTGGATCGTGGCGATCGGCGATCAGCTGCGAGACCTCGTCTTCTTCCGACGGGATCAGTTCTTCAGCAAGAAATGCCTTGAGCGGCAGGTTGGCCAGCGCCATTTGTGCGGCCAGCCGTTCGACCGGGCCCTCTGCGGCTATCCCGGCCAGCTGGTCGCCGGACCGTTCCGGCGTCGCCTTGGCCATCAGGTCTTTCAGGTCGTCGAAACGAAAAACTGTCTGTTCGATCGTCGTCGCATAGGACATGGCGGGCGCAATACCGGTTGAGGAGGGTTTTGGCTTCAAGACAAAGCCCGGATGCGGCAAAGCCGGCATCCACCCTTCCGAGTGAATACTACTCGTTCCTCCCGGTCGGTAATTTGAGCCTCCCCGCCCATCACCGGCACCTGGATAATCGTGATCATACGGATGCGGGGCGATTTCAAGGCCTATCTTGCGGCAAGGCCCCATATCGCCGGAAATCATCTGCCAAACGAGGCAAAAGCCCCGCCGTCATGATAACGGCGGGGCGAAAGAACCGATCAGTTCTTGACCGTATCTTCGAGGAAGAAGCGGCCGAGCGGGTTCTGGTAAAAATTCTCGATGCCCTTGCGGGAGACGTTGATATAGGGGCTGTAATAGAGGTCGATCCAGTGGATCGTCGTCCTTGGCGAGCTTCTGGATGTCAACATACATGGCCTCGCGCTTGGTCGGATCGAGTTCCAGACGGGCCGCGGCGACGAGATCCTTGACCTTGTCGTTCTTGTAGCGGGTCATGTAGTTCATGTTGCTGTCATGGCCGAGCACGAAGGTCGTCTTCTGGTCGGGGTCCAAAATGTCGTTGGTCCAGTACATGACCGAGATATCGTAATCGCCGTCGATCAGCATGTTCCAGCTCTGGCTCGGATCGACCTTCTGCAGGTTGACCGTGACGCCGGCCTTGCCGAGCTGCTGCTGCAGGAGAACGGCGATCTGCTCGTCCACCTCGTTGCCGGCATTGACGACATAGTTGAGCTTCAGATCGGACGCACCGGCTGCCGCCAGCATGGCCTTCGCCTTGGCCGGGTCATACGGGTACTGGTAGTTGGCGTCGTAGTGGTAGAGCGAGCCCTTCGGGATGTAGGAATTCGCCACCGTGCCGATGCCGAAGGTGACCGTATCGACGATCGACTTCTTGTCGATCGCCATGTCGAGCGCCTGACGCACTTCCTTCTTTGCGAGCGCACCGTGCTCGTGGTTGATCAGCAGGTGGTCTTCGCGGGTCGAGACATCGGTATGGATGACAAGGTTCGGATCCTTCTTCAGCTCCGCGACGCGCGAGAAGGGCACGAAGATCGCCGTATCGAGCTGACCGGCCTGGACGTTCAGCATGCGGGTATTGTCGTCCGGAACCGAGATCCATTCGACGCCATCGAGCTTGACGCGATCGGCCTGCCAGAAATTCGGGTTCTTTTCGAGGATGACGCGGTCACCGCGACGCCATTCCTTGACGGTGAAGGCACCGGAGGATGCGGTCGGCAGTTCGGCAAAAGCCTCTTCACCGGCTTCGACGGCCTTTTTCGACAGGACCGAGACGTTCGGCAGCGCGAGCTGCGACAGGAAGGGCGCGGACGCGCTCGTCAGCTTGACGGTCAGCGTCTTCGGATCGGTCGCGACAGCCGTATCGACGATTTTGTAGCTGTCGCTCCAGAGCGATTCCTTGCTGTCGCGGATGCGCAGCAGGCTGAAGGCGGCGTCTTCGGCGGTGATCGGCGAACCGTCCGAGAATTTCGCGTCGCGCATCTTGAACGTATAGGTCAGGCCATCGGGCGAGATCGTCCAGCTTTCGGCAAGGCCCGGCTCCAGCTTGGTGCCGGTCTTGTCGACACGGACGAGAACGTCGAAGACGTTCGAAAACACCCAGTTGTCGACGTTCTGGGCCGACTTGATCGGATCGAAAGTCGTCGAATCCTCACGACGGCCGATCGTCAGGATGCCGGCGGCTTCGGCATAGCTGGCGCTGAGCATGAGGGCGGCTGCAAAGGCAGCGCGGCTAATATTTTTCCACCTGTTGGTCATGAAATCGTTCCCTTCTTCTTTGTTACGGCATGCGTTTGACGGATAGAATTGGCACGGACGGCTCGCTCTCGGCTGAACCGAGCAGCGGGCGATCCGGATCGATATCGGGAATGGCGGCGATCAGCGCCGCGGTATAGGCGTGTTTCGGACGCGAGAAGACCTCTTCGGAACGCCCCTCCTCAACGATCTCGCCGCGATACATGACGACCGTGCGTTCGCAGAGATTGCGGACGATTGCGAGGTCATGAGCGATGAAGACCAGCGTCAGCTCCAGATCGCGGGCGAGCTTTCGGAACAGTTCGATGATCTGCGCCTGGATCGTCACGTCGAGCGCCGCCACGCATTCGTCGGCGATGATCATCTTCGGATCGACGGCGAGCGCGCGGGCGATGCCGGCCCGCTGGCACTGGCCACCGCTCATGCTGCGCGGCTTGCGGGTGGAAAATTCGCGTTCGAGGCCAACGAGATCGAGCAGCTCGTCGATCCGCGCCGGGATCTTTTCCCGCGCGATCTTGCCCTGAACCTTCAGCACTTCGGCGAGAGTCTCACCGATCGTCAGGCGCGGGTTGAGCGCGTTGAACGGATCCTGAAACACCATGGCCGCATCCTGCCGCAACCGCGCCAGTCCGGCACTTCTCTGCTGGGCGAGATCGATGCCGTCAAAACTGACATGGCCGGCGGAGATCGGCGTCAGGCCGAGGATGGCGCGAGCGAGCGTGCTCTTGCCGCTACCGGATTCGCCAACTATGCCGACCGTCTCGCCCGGCATGATCTGCAGGCTGATACCGGCGACAGCACTGACGGTGCGGGCAGCTTTGCCCTTGAAGAAACTGCCGCCGACGGGAAACCGGACATGCAGGTCATCGATCTCAAGCAGCGGCCGAGCGGTCGGCTTTTCGGTGGCCGGTGCTGCTGATGGTGCCGCCGGCGTCTCATCCGGCATGGACGGATGGCTCTGGATGAGCCTGACCGTATAGGGATCGCGCGGCGCAGACAGAATGGTCCGTTTCGGTCCCTGTTCCAGCAGCTTGCCGCCGCGCATGACGGCGATGCGGTCGCAGGTCTGGGCGACGATGCCGAGATCGTGGGTGATGAGAATGATCGACAGGCCGCGTTTTTCGCGCAGATCCATCAGGAGTTTGAGGACCTGCGCCTGAACGGTCACGTCGAGCGCGGTGGTCGGCTCGTCGGCAATCAGGATTTTGGGGTTGCAGGAGAGCGCCACGCCAATCATCGCCCGCTGGCGCATGCCGCCGGAAAACTCGTGCGGGTAGCTGTCATACTGGCGCATCGGATCGGGAAACCCGACATGACTCAGGATCTCGATCGCCGCCGCCCGTGCTGCCTTGGCATCAAGACCCTGATGATAACGGATGCCTTCGGAAATCTGGTCGCCGATCTTCATGACCGGGTCGAGATGGCTCGTCGGATTCTGAAAGATCATGCCGATCTCGGCGCCGCGCACTTTCAGCATGTCGGCATCGCTGGCGGCCGTCAGATCCCGACCTTCGAGCAGCACGGTGCCGCTTTCGATCTTCAGGAGCGAGGATGGCAGAAGGCGGACGATGGAGCGGCAGAGCAGGCTTTTGCCAGAACCACTCTCGCCGACAAGGCCAAGGATCTCGCCCTTGGCAAGATCGAGCGAAACGGCATCGAGCAGCGTGCGCGTCTCGCCTTCAAGATGCGCCTTGACGGTAAGATCGCGGACGGAGAGGACGGAGGCGTTCATTCGTGCACTCCGAGCAATTCGCCGAGCGCATCGCCCAGCATGCTGAACCCGAAGGCGAGGCAGACGATGGAGAGGCCGGGAAAGAGCGTGATCCACCAGGCGGTCGTGATAAAACTCTGGCCTTCCGCGACCATGACGCCCCATTCGGCGACCGGCGGCTGTACGCCGAGGCCGAGATAGCTGACGGCCGCGCCGCTGAGAAGCACGAGGACCGCGTCGGACATGGCAAACACGATGGAACCGGCAATGGCATTGGGCAGGAGATGGCGGAACATGATGCGCAGGCGGCCGAAACCGAGGCTGACTGCAGCGACGGCATAATCGCTGTTTTTCAGGACAAGAATCTGTGCCCGGATCAGGCGGGCATAGGACACCCATCCGACCAGCGCCATGGCGATATAGAAGCTGGAAAGGCCCGGCCCCAGAATGGCGATGATCGAGAGCATCAGCACCAGGAAGGGAAAGGCGAGAATGATATCGACGAGGCGCATGAACAGCGCATCGACAATACCACCGAAGAAACCGGCAATCGTGCCCACAACCGTGCCGATGACAAAGGGGAAGGCGACGCCGATCAGGGCGATCTGCAGATCGATGCGGGTGCCCCAGATGACGCGGGAGAGAATATCACGGCCGAAATTGTCGGTGCCAAAAGGATGCAGGAGTGACGGCGGCTGCAGCCGGATCTCGCCATTCTGCAGGATCGGATCGTAGGGTGCAACGAGGGGTGCGGCGATGGCCAACAAGACAAAGGCGAGAAGGATGCCGGCGCCGATCGCCAGCATCGGGTTGCGCCCGAAAAACATGCGCCAGCCGACCGGCGACAGCGTGATCGACCCGGCACTCATAGCTTCACCCGCGGATCGACGGCGACGGTGACGATGTCGGCCATAAAGTTGACGAGCACGGTGGCGCAGGCAAACACCATGGCGACGCCCTGCACCACCATGTAATCCCGCGAAAAGATGGCGCGGACCAGAAGCTGCCCCATGCCCGGCAGTGCAAAGACGCTTTCGACGACGACCGTGCCGCCGATCAGCCAGCCGATATTGACGGCAAGGAGATTGATGGTCGGCACCAGCGAATTCGGCACGACATGCCGCCAGAAGACGATGCTTTCCGGCATGCCGCGGGCACGCGCCGCCGTCGCCACATCGGATTTCAGTGCTTCGATCATCGCCGCGCGCAGGCTGCGGATGAGGACGGTCGAGAGCGACAGGGCGACAGTGAGGCTTGGGAGGATCAGATGCGCCAGCTTGTCGCCGAAAGTCGCGCCGTAGCCCGAAACCGGCAGGAGATCGAGTTTGACGCTGAACAGGATCATCAGCATCAGCCCGAGCCAGAAGGGCGGAAAGCCGATGCCGAAAGTCGAGGCGATGCGCACCGCATGGTCCGGCCCACGCCCGGCATTGCGCGCGGCAAGTGCCGCCATCGGCACGGCGATCAGCACAGACAGGATGACGCTCGACAGGACCAGCGCAAGCGTCGGCTCGATGCGGGTGACGACGAGCTGCAGGACGTCGATCTTGTAAAGGATCGACTTGCCCATCTCGCCATTTCCGAGGTTTTTGAGGAAATACAGGTATTGCTGCCAGATCGGCAGGTCGAGCCCGTATTGCGCACGGATATTGGCGATCGCCGTCGGCGTCGCGCGCGTGCCTAAAATGTTGCGGGCGGGATCGCCGGGAATCAGCCGCACCAGAATGAAGGTGATGACGCTGATGCCGAAAATCACCGGCAGGAATTGCAGGGGTCGGGTGAGGACGAACCTATAACGATGCATGGCGATGCCCGCGCCTCCGTTTGTGTCGGATTTTTACTGGCATGTATCGCATCAGTTCGGCCTGTTGCGCGACAGGAAGTCGATCAGGGCCGGATAATAATCCGCCGGGTTTTCGTAAAACGGCATGTGGCTGGCATTGGCGAAAACCTTGATCTCGGAATTCGGGATCGCGAGCTTCATTTTGAGCGCGCAGGCCGGCGTCAGTTCGTCATGTTCGCCGCAGGTGATCAGCGTCGGCACGGTCATGGCGGGCAGGTCAGGAATGCGGTTCCAGTCTTTCAGGTTGCCGATATAGAGGAACTCGTTCGGCCCCTGCATCGTGCCGTAAGGCCCCATGTTCCAGTCGCCGAGCGAGCGGTTGACCGGCGCCGGCCATTCGGGAAGGCGGCAGACATGGCGGTAGTTGAGAATGGTGACGGCCGCCAGATATTCGGGATGGTCGTAGGTCCCCTGCGCCTCGTGCTTCTGCATCATCGCCACCGTTTCGGGCCCAAGGGCCGCCCGCAGGCGCTCCAGTTCGGAGATCAGATGCGGCATGTCGGCGACGGTATCTTCCAGGATCAGCGTCTGCAGGTTTTCCGGATAGGTCAGCGCGTAATCGATCGCCAGCCAGCCGCCCCAGGAATGGCCGAGCATATGCACCTTGCCGAGCCCGAGCGCCTTGCGCACCGTCTCGGTCTCCTCGACATAACGGCCGATCGTCCACAGCGCCGGATCGGTCGGGCGGTCGGAGGCGCCGGTGCCGAGCTGATCGAAGGCGACGACGCGATACCCCTGGTCGATCAGGCAGGAATGCGCGTCGCGCAGATAATCGCAGGGCAGGCCCGGCCCGCCATTCAGACAGAAGACGGTTTCCGGACCCGAGCCAAAGCTGTAGGCGACGACCTTGTAGCCGTCGACTTCGATTTCGTATCGTGCCTCCGGCTCGATTTCACGCCACATTCAGGGCTCCGGTACCAAGATTTTACTTGCTCAAGATTTGAGCACCGCTAAATTTTGATCTCAAACGGTGCTTAGCGCCAGCTATAAGAAGTGATAGGGTCGCGGGGGAACAGCGGCCGGAGCCAGTTATGATTGACGAGATCGGCACGATCAGGAACCAGTTCACGGCGCATGAAACGCTGGAAGGCCGCATCGACCAGGTGTTCGAGGCGATGAAACGGATCGGCTTCGAGGCGCTGATCTACGACTATACGCCGGTGCCCTACGATCTCGACGGCACGATCATGATCCCGTCGCTCCTGAAGCTGCGCAACATCTCCGAGGACATGCGCGACTACTGGTTCGACCGCGGTTATTTCCGCATCGATCCGGTGCAGCAGGTGGCACTGCGCACCTCCGCCCCCTTCTTCTGGAACTACGATGCCGATGCCGACACGCTGATCCGCCGCTTCATGAGCGAGGATACGGCCCCCGTCGCGCGCTATCTCAGCGAACGCGACATGTCGACCGGCGTCACCGTTCCCGTCCATATGCCGCGCGGCGATTACGCGACGGTGACCGGCGTGCGGTTCGGCGGCAACCGCGAATTCGAGCAGCACGCGCTGCGTTATATCGCCGATTTCAACCTGCTCGCCCACGTCTTCCACGAGGCGGCCTATTCCCTGTTCGATCCGCGCACCTTTGCCGCCGGCACGACAAAACTGACGGAGCGGGAGCGCGAATGCCTGCGCCATTCGGCGGAAGGTCATTCCGCCAAGGAAATCTCCCGCATCATCGACCGCTCGGTACCGACCGTCGTCATGCACCTCAATGCGGCGGCAAAGAAGCTCGGCGCCAAGAACCGCACCCAGGCCGTGGTGCGCGCCACCCATTACCGGCTTCTGGAAGAGCGCCCATCCTATAATTTGTGATAGCTGCAGCGGCAAAAGGCGCCGCGTTATGCTTTCTCCATGATCCGCCTGATGCGGAATTTTGACATGGAGAAGCATGTGGCCGCCATTGCGTCGAAGGAAGCCTTTCTGCCGTTTCGCGAATACCAGACCTGGTATCGCATCACCGGTTCGCTCGACAGCGGCAAGCTGCCGCTTGTCGTCGCCCATGGCGGCCCCGGCTGCACCCATGACTATGTCGACAGCTTCAAGGGCATAACCGAGATCGATGGCCGCGCCGTCATCCATTACGACCAGCTCGGCAATGGCAAATCCACGCATCTGCCGGAAAAGGGACCGGAGTTCTGGACCCCTGCCCTCTTCCTCGAAGAACTCGATGCGCTTCTGAAGCATCTCGGTATTCAGGAGCGTTATGCCTTCCTCGGCCAGTCCTGGGGCGGCATGCTCGGTGCGGAACATGCCGTGCTGAAACCGAAGGGTCTGAAGGCGCTGGTCGTCGCTAATTCGCCGGCCAACATGCATGTCTGGGTTTCCGAGGCGAACCGGCTGCGAGAAGAGCTTCCGGCCGATGTGCAGGCGACGCTTCTCAAACACGAGGAGGCCGGCACGATCACCGATCCGGAATACATCACCGCCTCCCGCGTCTTTTACGATCGCCATGTCTGCCGCGTCACCCCCTGGCCGGCGGAGGTCGCCCGCACATTCGATGCGATGGATATCGACAACACCGTCTATCGCAACATGAACGGCCCGACCGAATTCCACGTCATCGGCACGATGAAGGACTGGACGATCGAAGACCGGCTGCCGCAGATCGAGGCGCCGACGCTGATCATCTCCGGCAAATATGACGAGGCGACGCCGCTTGTCGTCAAACCCTATGTCGATCGCGTCAAGGGTGCCGAATGGGTTCTGTTCGAACAGTCCAGCCACATGCCGCATGTGGAGGAAAAGGAACTCTGCCTCGCCACCGTCTCGGCCTTCCTGTCTCGTCACGACTGACGGACTCAAGGCCACGAATTAGCGAAAACCGCATCCGGCCTCTTCGCATGCCGGATGCGCCGGGTTAGATGAACGACATGTTCGCCCTTGCCTCGACCACGACCTTTGCCCAGGAGATCAAGCGCAGCCGCTTTCTTGCGGTGGCCGGCCCCGTCTCCTATGTCCAGGCGGCCAAGAATTTCATTACGGCAAACAGTTCCGCCGAGGCCAACCACAATTGCTGGGCATGGCGGATCGGTCAGGATTATCGCTTCAGCGATGACGGCGAGCCGAGCGGCACGGCCGGCAAGCCGATCCTGCTGGCGATCGACGGACAGGAACTTGACGGCGTGGCGGTCGTCGTCACCCGCTGGTTCGGCGGTGTGCTGCTCGGCAGCGGCGGCCTGATCCGCGCCTATGGCGGCACGGCGGCTTTATGTCTGCAGGCTGCGGAGAAAACGAAGATCGTCGCGACGATCTCGACCAGCATCGACATCCAGTTTTCTGATCTGGCGCTCGTGAAGGCGCGGCTGAATGCTCTTGCCGAGGTTTCGATCGACGGCGAGCATTATACGGCGAGCGGCGCCATTCTCGACCTGCGTATCGCCGCCGTGGCCGCAGACACCGTTATCCGGACGGTAACAGACCTCACCAGCGGCCGCGCCGTCGTGAAGTCAGAGCCATAACCAGAGCGAATGCATTCAAAGGTTGCGTTTTTCGCGCAAACAAAGATTTTGCTGAAAAACACACAAGCAATGGTAAGTATATTCATACTCAGAAATGACAAATGTCATTTAAATCTGACTTAACTTATTATTATTCGAGCGAATGTAAGTTGCCACTTAGCAAACTGCGAGGTTTGGTTTTCGGGGGCAAGTGAATGTTTTCTATACGGAATGTTCTCATTTCGGCGTTTTTGATCATCAGCCTGGCACTGAGCGCCCTGGTGACAAAGTCCTTCTACGATTCCTACACCCAACGGCAAAGGTTCGACGAAGCCGCGCGCCTGACTGTGCTGGACAAGGCTTTGTTCAACATGCTGCTGAACTATCGTCAGGAACGTGGACAGAGTGCAACGGCACTCAGCATGTCGGCGGAGAAGGGCAAGAATTCGCTTGAGGGCATGGCCTCCTACCGTGGCAAGGTCGATGCAGCGCAGAAGGATCTTGCAGCCGCCGCGGCCTCCATACATGTCAGCGAGCTCGCGCCCCTACTTTCACAGGTGAAGAGCAGCTACGACGCCAATCTGGCACTTCGCACCAAGATTGATCAGCAGCTTGCGCTTGCCGTCGAAGGCCGTGACAAGGCGGTCGCCGATCAGGCCTTCAGCTTCGGCAATGATATCCTTGCCCAGCTGGAAAAGGCTTCGAACGTTACCGAAGCGAACCTTCGCTCGCTCGACAATTCGATGATGGATCTCATCCAGATCCGCTCCAATGCCTGGGGCGCCCGCGCCTCGGCCGGAACGATCGGTGTCAATGTCAACAAGGCTACGGCCGCCGCTGCGCCGCTGTCGCCTTCCGACATGATGGACGTTCTCGGTGCCGAAGCAAGTGTTGCATTTGGCTGGGGACAGGTCCGGACGATGGCCAACCATCCTTCGACGCCGGACGCGCTGAAGGCCGCCGTCGCCAAGGGCGACCGGGAATATTTCGGCGGCAATTTTGCCGACATGCGCGCTGCAATCCTAA
This sequence comes from Neorhizobium alkalisoli, assembly GCF_007829835.1. GTDB lineage: Bacteria > Pseudomonadota > Alphaproteobacteria > Rhizobiales > Rhizobiaceae > Neorhizobium. The sequence goes on from NZ_VIWP01000001.1 coordinate 448,506, forward strand.
AGAAGCTCGCCGTCAATCAGGCGCCGGGTGTACCGTTTGAAGACTGGAAGGCCGCCAGCACGATCGGCCAGGCAGCCATTGCCGATGTTGCCTGGCTCGCCATGGTAACGCTGGACGAGCAGGCCAACGAAACCGCGACGTCTGCCTACTGGAACATGATCTTCTACGCCACGCTGCTGATCGGTGCGATCGCCATGACCGTTGTGGGTCTCCTGATCGTGCTGCGCCGGGTCGTCGGCCCGATCGGTGCCCTGACGGCATCGATGGGTGCGCTTGCAGTGGGTGATACGCAGTCGGCAATCCCGTTTGCCGAACGCAAGGACGAGATCGGCAATATGGCCCGCTCGGTCGAAGTGTTCCGGCAGTCGGCCATCCGCAACAAGGAACTGGAGGCTGCGGCCGAAACCAACCGCGCCAAGGCCGAGCAGGAACGCATCGAAGCCCAGCGTCTTGCCGAAGCGGATGCCGAAGAACGCCTCAACCGTGCAACGGGCGCACTCGCCGACGGTCTGCGCCGGCTTGCCGCCGGCGACATGCTCTGCGAGATCGATACCGCCTTCGCGCCGCAGTTCGAAAACCTGCGCCACGATTTCAACACCTCCGTCAGCCAGTTGCGCCAGGCGCTTCTGAGCGTCGGCCAGTCGGTCTCGACCGTCACCAGCGGCAGCAGCGAGATATCGTCCGCATCGGACGACCTTGCCCGCCGTACCGAACAGCAGGCAGCCTCGCTGGAAGAAACAGCGGCGGCACTCGAAGAGATCACGGTCAATGTCGTCGCGACCTCGAAGCGGACGTCTGAGGCACGTGATCTGGTGCGCAGCGCCCGCAGCCAGGCCGAACAATCGGGTGGCATCGTGCGCAACGCCGTTGCCGCCATGGAGCGGATCGAGCATTCCTCGAAGCAGATCAACCAGATCATCGGCGTCATCGACGAGATCGCCTTCCAGACCAACCTGCTTGCTCTCAATGCAGGCGTCGAGGCGGCGCGTGCCGGCGAGGCAGGTCGTGGTTTTGCGGTTGTCGCGCAGGAAGTCCGCGAACTTGCCCAGCGTTCGGCCAACGCCGCCAAGGAGATCAAGACCCTGATCGGCAACTCGACAATTGCCGTCAGCGAGGGCGTCAAGCTCGTCGACGACACCGGCGAAGGGCTTTCGGCGATCGAAGGCCTGGTCCAGCAGGTCAACACCCATATGGATGCGATCGCGACGGCCGCGCAGGAACAGTCGTCCGGCCTTGCGGAAGTCAACACGGCCGTCAACCAGATGGACCAGTCGACCCAGCAGAATGCCGCAATGGTCGAAGAGATGAATGCCGCGGGCGCCAGCCTCTCGCAGGAAACCAATGCGCTCAATGAACTGCTGCAGCATTTCCAGCTGGGTCAGCAGACCGGCCGTCTGCGAGAAGTCGCCGGCCGGATGCGCACGGCATCCGCTGCGCCGGCAACAAGGCCTGCGGCGAACTATGCCGCCCCTGCTGTTAGGCCAAAAAGTAATGCAGCCCAAGCACTCGCCAGCGAAAGCTGGGAAGAGTTCTGATCAAAAAAGCCCTCCAACCAAGTTGGAGGGCTTTTTCATTGGGCCAATAGGCAACTATCAACGGCATGATCGCACTGATGGCAGAGACATTCACTTGGCCTGCGCTTCGAGCAGTTTTGCGATCCCTTCGTAATAATCGGCGGACGAGCCGTTCTTCACGGAAGCAAAATGGGCGCTGACGGCACGCGCCCCGCGCAGCGCCGCCTGAAAAGCCTCGATCCGCGCCGGCGTATCGGGTTGCCGCTTCTCGATATCGCCATTGACGAAGCGCCCGACGCGGTAACCGCTGGCATCATCCACGACGCCAAGACGCGGCATGCCGGCCTGCATCTCGCCGTAGAAAGCCCCACCCGTGCGACCGTTATCGCGCCGCCGCAGCATGCCGGCACCCGAAGCTTTTCCGTCGGTACACGCGCCGGTCCAATAGATCGTTCCTGTTCCCAGGGAGGCAGGCGCGACGAAGCTGCAATTGCTGACGGGATCATTGCGCCAGGGCAAAGGCGCTATCTGGGCAAAAACCTCATCCGACAAAGCCGGCGTGACAAGCATAAGCGTGGTCAATAGCCAGCCAGACCGCGATATAAGACGGACCGACGTCTTCGACATCGAAAGGGGCTTCTGCATGGCTTGCTCTTGCATTCTTGCACCGGGACGGAGGGTCGCATTTGCCACGTATGACTGACTTTGTTCGGCAAGTGGAATCACGACACGCCCAGTGTGGACCGATCGCTTTCGAGGCACAATCGGCAAGCCTGCGGCAGAGGCAGGCAAGGCCGGCGACAGAGCGCCGACCTTGATGTCTTATCAGGCAGCGCGCTTCAGCGCATCGCCGATGATCGAGACGATCGTACCGATCTGCTCGCGCTCGACGATGAGCGGCGGCGACAGCGCGATGATATCGCCGGTGACGCGGATCAGCAGGCCCTTCTGGAAGCAATCGACAAAGACGTCATAGGCACGCGTGCCCGGAGCGCCGTCGCGAGGTGCAAGCTCGATGGCGCCGACAAGGCCGAGATTGCGGATATCGACGACATGCGGCAGGCCCTTCAAGGAATGCAGCGCCGTTTCCCATTCCTGCGCCAGATCGGCCGCGCGGGTGAGAAGGCCTTCTTCCTCATAGATTTCCATCGTCGCAAGGCCAGCGGCGCAGGCGACCGGATGGCCGGAATAGGTGTAGCCATGGAAAAGCTCGATTGCGTTTTCCGGACCGGTCATCAGACCATCATAGATCTTGCGGCTGGCAAACACGGCGCCCATCGGCACAGTGCCGTTGGTAATGCCCTTGGCTGTCGTGACGAGATCGGGGACCACACCGAAATAGTCGGTGGCAAACGGCTTGCCGAGGCGGCCGAAGCCGGTGATGACTTCGTCAAAAATCAGCAGGATGCCGTATTTGTCGGCGATCGCCCGCAGGCGTTCCAGATAACCCTTCGGCGGCAGGATGACGCCGGCCGAACCAGACATCGGCTCGACGATGACGGCAGCAATCGTTTCTGCGCCATGCAGGCCGACCAGACGTTCCAGATCCTCGGCCAGCTCGACGCCATGCGCCGGCAGGCCCTTGGAGTAGGCGTTGCGCTCGACATCCAGCGTGTGGCGCATATGGTCGGCGGGGATCTGCGGGAAGACGCGGCGATTGTTAACGAGGCCGCCGACGGAAATGCCGCCGAAGCCGACGCCGTGATAGCCCTTTTCACGGCCGATGATGCGGGTGCGGGTGCCCTGACCGATGGCGCGCTGATAAGCGATGGCGATCTTGAGCGCCGTATCGACCGACTCGGAACCGGAGCCGGTGAAGAACACGCGGTCGAGCTTGGCCTCGGCACCGCCCGGTGCATGTTCGGCCAGCTTGGAGGCGAAATCGAAGGCGATCGGATGGCCCATCTGGAAGGTCGGTGCGAAATCGAGTGTCGACAGCTGTCGTTCGACGGCCTGCGAGATCTTCTTGCGGCCATGGCCGGCATTGCAGCACCAGAGACCGGCCGTGCCGTCCAGAACCTTGTTGCCGTCGACATCGGTGTAATACATGCCGTCAGCGGCCGCGAGCAGGCGCGGAGCCGCCTTGAACTGGCGGTTTGCCGTGAACGGCATCCAGAAATTCTCGAGATTGACCGTATTGGTCTTGGTGACGTGATCCATGCTTGCCTCCGTTGAGTGCCCCTGAGTTTTGCCAGAGGCTTGGGATATTTTTCGATGCCGAACAAGTCTTTTTCTGGACGGCACCAAGCCATTGAAATTCATGGGGTACGTTCGCTATAATTTCGATATTTCGAACAACCTGAACAGAAAAACCATGTCCGTCGATATCGGAAACCGCCTGCGCCATCTGCGGCTCGCCCATAACCTCTCCCAGCGCGAACTCGCCAAGCGCGCGGGCGTCACCAATTCGACCATTTCGCTGATCGAATCCAATTCCGCCAATCCCTCCGTCGGCGCCTTGAAGCGTATCCTCGACGGCATCCCGATCGGAATGGCGGAATTCTTCGCTTTCGAGCCGGAAAAGCCGAAAAAGGCCTTTTACGCAGCCGAGGAACTGACGGAGATCGGCAAGGGCCCGATTTCCTATCGACAGGTCGGCGAGAACCTGTTCGGCCGCAGCCTGCAGATTTTGAAGGAATGTTACCAGCCCGGCAGCGATACCGGCAAGGTGCCGCTGGTGCATGACGGCGAAGAGGGCGGCATTGTCCTCTCCGGCCGGCTGGAAGTGACCGTCGACGATGAACGCCGGATCCTCGGACCCGGTGATGCCTATTATTTCGAGAGCCGCAGGCCGCACCGTTTTCGTTGTGTCGGCCCGGCGCCCTGCGAGGTCATCAGCGCCTGCACCCCACCGAGTTTCTGAACCCCTGCTTCAGACCTTCGCGAGGGTTCTGAAAAAGATTTCGAATTTCGACCGAATAGGAAGCGGCATGCGGGTGTTCACTGCCCGCATATTCACCTCTCGGAGGAATTCCGCCATGACCCATTCCCGGATCCGTTTCGCCTCGCTCGCCATCAGCGCCTGCCTCGTGGCTGCCATCCACGCCGCACCGGTTCTTGCGGCCGGCGACGACGATAGCGAGACGCCCACCTGCAAGAAGGGCGAGATCTACGACACGAAGACGAAGCGTTGCGTCAAGCAGAGCTCCGACATCAGCGACCAGAACCGCACGGATTACGCCTACTCTCTGGCCAAGGCCGGCCGGTATGATGAGGCGCTCGCCATACTGGACACGGTGAAGGACCAGAACAACGCCGAGGTTCTCAATTATCGCGGCTATGCGACACGCAAGCTCGGCAAGACCGACGATGGCATTTCCTTTTATCTGCAGTCGGTTAAGCTCGATCCGCACTATGCCAAAGTCCGCGAATATCTCGGCGAGGCCTATGTCATCAAGGGTCAACTCGATCTGGCGCAAGAACAGCTCGCCACGATCAAGACGATCTGCGGCACGTCTTGCGAAGAGTATCAGGATCTGAACGAAGCAATCACCAATCCTTCGAAGATCTGAGACAATCGGAGGAGAGTGGCTTTGCGGAGATGCTGATGTCCGTCGCGGAAGGCAGCTTTCCTGCGTATAAGAACATCGACGCCCGATCGCCTGCCCTGCCGGCGGTCGGCCAGACAGTTGTGAATGCGGAGGATAAGATCGCGGGCGAAGCGGATATCCGGAACGGCCTGACCGAGAACCTGGCACGTCTGTGGCGTTATGCTCTCGTCCTGTCGCGGCAACGCGATCTGGCGGAAGATCTCGTGCAGGCGACCTGCGTGCGGGCGCTGGAACGGGCCGGGCAGTTTTCGCCCGGAACGCGGCTGGACCGTTGGCTTTTTTCGATCCTGCATTCGATCTGGCTGAACGATATCCGCGCCCGCAAGGTGCGGATGGGACAGGGATTCGTCGATGCGGACGAGGTTCTTGTTGTCGATGGCGCCCATGAGACGGAGACGCATGTGATGGCAAACCAGGTGATGCGCCGTGTCGAGGCCCTGCCGGATGCGCAGCGTTCCGCCGTGTTTCTGGCCTATGTCGAAGGCCTCTCCTATCGCGAGGTCGCAGCCGTGCTGGATATTCCGATCGGAACAGTGATGAGCCGGCTCGCCGCAGCCCGCGCCACGCTTGCGGCCGCCTCTTCTCCAGAGAGGCGCTCATGACCCTCAACCCGAACATGCCGAGCGACGAGGAACTGACGGCCTTCATCGATGGCGAACTGCCTGCGGCAGATGCCGCACGGCTGGCGAAACTGATCGAAGACGATGCAATGGTCGCCGAACGCGTCACTTTCCTCGCCAGTGCGAGCCTTTCCCTGAGCGAGGCCTATGCGCCATTGCTGGAAGCGGCGCCGAGCAACCGGCTGCAGGCGGGGCTCGACGCCTTGCCGTACTCAACATCGCGCGGGAAGAATGGTGTGAAAACACCTCTTCTGACGCGGCGCGTGTTGGCCGCCATGGCTGCATCGATCCTTGCAGGCGTGCTGATCGATCGTGCACTTCTGACCTTCGACCAATCGGAATCGCATGAAAGTGCCGACTGGCGCTCGGCGGTTGCCGATTATATGGCGCTTTATACCGCGCAGACACTCGCGGGGCCTGCACCAGACGTCGATGCACAGACTGCCCAACTTGCACATTTCCGTGGAGATATCGGTCTTTCGCTCTCGCCTCGTACGATCGCGCTGCCGGGCGCGGAATTCAGGCAGGCGCAGCTGCTGCGTTATAACGACCACCCGCTTGCCCAGCTGCTTTATCTCGATCCGCAGACCGGCCCCGTGGCGCTCTGCATCGTCGCCTCGAAATCCGGGGCAAGCGCGCCGGAGGCCGAAAGCCGCAAGGGCATGAATGTCGTCTACTGGTCGGACGGGGCGCATGCCTACATGCTGATCGGCCATAATTCCGCAGACAGAATGACGGAGATGGCGGAAGCCGTCCGCTCACGCATGACATCCTGACGCCACACCCGCTCACGGCGAGGTGATCGAATAGAATCGGTGGCCAACCTGTTCTCCGGTGACATCAATCGGAGCACAGCATGACTGCCATAGGACAAGAGACCATCCGAACCGCGCAGGGCGCCCGTTATGACGGCCTGACGATCGCCTTTCACTGGATCACCGCAATCGTTGTCATCTTCCAGTTTGCAAGCGCGCAGATCTGGCCGCTTCTGGAACGCGGCACACCGGCGCGGACCGGGGTGATCCAAAGCCATCTCACCCTCGGCGTGCTGCTCTCGGCCGTCATCCTTCTGCGTCTCGTCTGGCGCATCTGTTTCGGAAGACGGCATCCGGTTCGCCTGCCCTTAGGCCAGAGGCTTGTCGCCAATGTCGTCCATGGCCTGCTTTACGCGCTGCTGATAACCCAGGTCGCGCTCGGATATCTTCTCGGCTGGTCTTCCGGAAAACCGATTGCCGTCTTCGGCGTACCGAGCATCTCGCCGCTTTATGTCATCGCCGGCGAGAACCGGCACATGATCGGCGAACTGCATGACACGGTAGCCTGGATCATCATCGGCCTTGCCGTCGCGCATGCTGCCGCCGCGCTCTTTCACCACCATGTTCTGCGCGATGGAGTGCTGCGCTCGATGACCGGGCTGGCCCCGAAACGAGTCGGCCACGACGGACGCCCGTGACACGATTCTGCCTCCCGCAGGGGACCGGCTGCGACGGCAACCATCTTGCGGGAGGAGATGCCCTTGCAATTTGCGTGACAAAACACCACAGACCCCGGGCAGGTTGACCAATGTCAAGGCTCGCAGCCCTCCCGCGACTACCTTCCGGGCATGAGCCAGAAAACCTCCCTAACCCGATATTTTTGCAGATTCGCACCGCTTCTCGCTCTGTCCGTTCTCGGCGGCTGCCAGAAGATGGTTGTGATGTTCCCGACAGGAGATATCGCTGTTCAGCAGCGCAATCTCATCCTCGTAGCACTCGGATTGATGCTTCTCGTCATCGTTCCGGTGATGACACTCACCGTGGTTTTCGCCCTGCGCTACCGCAAGGGCAAATCCCCGGGCCGGTACGATCCGTCCTTCACCCACTCGGCTCCGATCGAAGTGGTGATCTGGACCGTCCCGCTTCTCATCATCGGGTGTCTCGGCGTAATCACCTGGATCACCAGCCACACGCTCGACCCGTTCCGTCCGCTCGACCGGATCTCTGCCGACAAGCCGCTTTCGAAGGACGTCAAGCCGCTCGAAATTCAGGCCGTCGCCATGGATTGGAAATGGCTGTTCATCTATCCCGAACAAGGCATTGCCACCGTCAATGAACTGGCGCTGCCGGTCGATGTCCCGGTCCGCTTCTCCATCACCGCCACCAGCCAGATGAACACGCTGTCGATCCCGACGCTGGCCGGCATGATCTACGCAATGCCCGGCATGAAATCCATGCTGCATGCCGTCCTCAATGAACCCGGCGAAAGCTTCGGTTATTCCGGCAACTATACCGGTGCCGGTTATTCCGACATGCGCTTTGCCATGCACGGCCTCGACAAGGCCGGTTTCGATCAATGGGCCGCGGGGATAAAGGCCGCCGGCGACGATCTCTCGACCGAAAAATACATCGCTCTCGATCAGCCGAGCATCAAGGTGCCGGTCATGCACTTCTCCAGCGTCACATCCGGCATTTTCGACCGTGTGGTCAACCGCTGCGTCACCCCCGGCACGGAATGCATTGCCGATATCATGCGCAAGGACCGGTCTCTCGATCGCGACAATGGCGGCATCTTCATGCCCACCATGGACCACTCATCGATGAATATGGGTGCGAATACCCAATCCGGCACGGTCAGCACCATCGCCTCCAATACTGCGGGCAAGCTTGACCTTTCCAACACCGGCGCGCTGACCGCGCCTGAACATCAGGGTTCCCATGCAAAACACTAGTCTCCCCTCGGCGATATTCGGGCGTCTTTCGCTCGACAGTCTGCCCCTTCACGAGCCGATCCTGGTCGGCACCTTCATCGCGGTTGCAGCGCTCGGCCTGATCGTCGTTGCCGCCCTCACCTACTTCCGCCTCTGGGGTTATCTCTGGAAGGAATGGTTCACCAGCGTCGATCACAAGAAGATCGGCATCATGTATATCGTGCTCGGCATCATCATGCTTCTGCGCGGTTTCTCCGACGCCGTCATGATGCGCCTGCAACAGGCCATCGCTTTCGGCGGCAATGAGGGTTTCCTTCATTCCAGCCACTATGATCAGATCTTTACCGCCCACGGGACGATCATGATCTTCTTCGTGGCGATCCCGCTTGTCGTCGGCATCGTCAATTTCGTCATGCCGCTGCAGATCGGCGCGCGCGACGTCGCCTTCCCCTACCTCAACAATCTCAGCTTCTGGCTGACGGTTGCAGGTGCGGTCCTGGTGATGCTCTCGCTTTTCATCGGCGAATTCGCCCGCACCGGCTGGCTCTCCTACGCGCCGCTGGCTGAAAAGGCCTATAGTCCGGATAGCGGAGTCGACTATTATCTCTGGTCGCTCGAAATCGCCGGCATCGGCACGACCCTCTCGGCCGTCAACATGGTGGCAACCATCGTCAAGATGCGCGCCCCCGGCATGACCCTGATGAAGATGCCTGTCTTCGTCTGGACCGCGCTCTGCAGCAACGTTCTCGCCATCGCCATCTTCCCGGCGCTGACGGCTGCCTTCTTCCTCCTGATCCTCGACCGTTATCTTGGCACTGCGTTCTTCATCAACGATCTGGGCGGCAGCCCGATGTTGTACTGGAACATGGTCTGGATGTGGGGCCACCCGGAAGTCTATGTTCTCGTTCTCCCGGCCTTCGGCATCTATTCCGAAATCACCTCCACCTTCACCGGCAAGCGTCTCTTCGGTTATGCGTCGATGGTCTACGCCACCGTCGTCATCACCATCCTGTCCTATCTGGTCTGGCTGCACCACTATTTCACCATGGGTTCCGGCGCGAGCGTCAACGCTTTCTTCGGTATCGCCACGATGGTGATCGCCATTCCGACCGGCGCAAAGGTGTTCAACTGGCTGTTCACGATGTTCCGCGGCGAAATCCGCTTCGAACTGCCGATGATGTGGGTTGTCGCCTTCATGCTGACCTTCGTGGTGGGCGGCATGACCGGCGTTCTGCTCGCCGTCCCGGCAGCCGACTTCGTGCTGCACAACACGCTGTTCCTGGTGGCGCACTTCCATAACACCATCATCGGCGGCGTCGTGTTCGGCCTGTTTGCCGGGATGACCTACTGGTTCCCGAAGGCCTTTGGCTTCAAGATGGACGAGTTCTGGGGCAAGGTTGCCTTCTGGGGCTGGGTCATCGGCTACTGGGTCGCCTGGACACCGATCTATATCGTCGGCCTGATGGGTGCGACCCGCCGCGTCAACCACTTCGACGACCCGTACTTCCAGCCTTACTTCATCGTCGCCGCAATCGGCGCCGTCATCATCCTCATCGGTGTTCTCGGCTTCGTCATGGCAATCGTCATGGGCATCGTGAAGCGCAACAAGCTGCGCGACGTCACCGGCGACCCCTGGGATGGCCGCACCCTCGAATGGTCGACCTCGTCTCCGCCGCCGGCCTATAACTTCGCCATCACGCCCGTCGTCTACGATCTCGACGCCTGGCAGGATATGAAGGAGCATGGCTACAAGCGCCCGACCGACGGTTTCCGCCCGGTCCACATGCCCCGCAACACACCGGTCGGCCTGTTCGTCTCGGCACTCGCCGTAACCCTCGGCTTCGGCATGGTCTGGTACATGTGGTGGCTGGCAGCGATCAGCTTCGTGGGCATCGTCGCGCTCTCGATCCTCCACACCTTCAACTATCGCCGTGATTTCTACATCCCGGCAGATACGGTCGCCCTTGTCGAAGGCAAGCGCACCCAGTCCCAGGAAGCGAGGGCCTGACATGAGCACCCATATCGTCGACAAGAATACCCCGCGCGTCTATCACCGCCCGGACGAAGAACATGAGCATAGTGGCGGTGCCACCATGCTCGGCTTCTGGATCTACCTGATGAGCGACGCGCTCATCTTCGCCTCGATCTTCGCCGTCTATGGCGTGCTGAGCCGCAATTATGCCGGCGGCCCGGCACCGCAGCAGCTGTTCGAACTGCCGCTGGTGGCGCTCAACACAGCATTCCTGCTGGCTTCGTCGATCACGTTCGGGGTTGGCATGCAGGCCATGGAAGCGGACGACAAGGGCCGCACGCGGTTCTGGCTCGCCATCACCGGCCTGCTCGGCCTCGCCTTCCTCGGTGTGGAACTGAGCGAGTTTGCAAGCCTGATCGCCGAAGGCGCAACGCCGCAGCGTTCCGCCTTCCTGTCGGCCTTCTTCACGCTGGTCGGCACCCACGGCACGCACGTCTTCTTCGGCCTGATCTGGCTGGTGACGCTGTTTGTCCAGATCGGCCAGCGCGGCCTGACTGCCGACAACAAGCGCCGGATCATGTGCCTGTCGATGTTCTGGCACTTCCTCGACATCATCTGGATCGGCGTCTTCACCTTCGTCTATCTGTTTGGAGCACTCCGTTGACCGCACATCACTCCAGCACCCCTCATTCCTCGGGTCATGCCAGCAAAGGCAACCTGTGGACCGGATCGATCCTGTCGATCCTCCTCACCGTCATCCCGTTTGCGCTGGTCATGTCCGGCGCATTCGGAGCCGGCGCCGGCGTAACGGTCGCGATCTTCCTCTGCGCCATGGTGCAGATCGTCGTCCACGTCTATTACTTCCTGCACGTCAACAGACAGGCCGAAAATGGCTGGACGCTGCTCGCCTTCCTCTTCACGGCGATCATCGTCATCATCACCATCTTTGGCACGATCTGGGTCATGTACCACCTGAATGCCAACATGATGCCGATGCGCATGGACGGTTGAGGCCTTTTGGGGCCGCAGACATTCAGACAGCAATCAGAAGAGGCGGGATCAATCCCGCCTCTTTTTATAAGATTTCGACCATGTCGACAGTTTGTATTCTCTATCAAAAGCGGGCATGTTCGGTTTGATTTGACGGCCTCCGCTTTCCGGTGGAATGGATGCCGGAAGGACAAGACAATCCGCTCGCATGGAGCCAGCATGACCGCCCCCGCCTATAAATCCTACGAACAGTCGCTCAAGGAATTCGAAAACATCGCCGCCGCCGTCGCGCCGATCTCGATCGAGGAGCTTCAGGCCCGCATTGAAAAACTGCAGTCGCTGATGCTGGCGGCGGGTGTGAAGGCCGTCTATCTCGACACCTCGACCAGCCTCACCTATTTCACCGGCATGACGCTTGGCGCGAGCGAGCGCATGCACGGCGCCATCATCCCCTCCTCCGGCACTCCGATCTATATCAGCCCGGCCTTCGAGGAGCCAAAAACCCAGACGCTGATCAAGATCGCCGGCGAGATTGCCGTATGGGAAGAGCATGAAGATCCGGCAGCGATCGTCGCCGACCTGATCTGCGGCCTCGACGCCAAGGGCAGCGCGCTTGCCTTCGATCCGGCGACGCCTTTCCTCTTCTCGAGCCCGATCACGGCTGCGATCGGTGCCCGCCTGACGGTAATCGGCGCCAAGGAGCTGATCGCCGAATGCCGGCAGATCAAGTCCGCCACCGAAATCGCCATCATCCAGACCGCGATGACGGCCAGCCTCCGCGTCCACAAGGCCGTCTGGGAAGGTCTCTATGAAGGTGTCTCGACCACCGAGATCACCGATTTCATCCAGGCCGCACATATCAAGCTCGGCATGCGGCACGTCTTTGCCGCTGCGCAGTTCGGTGAGGCGACCGCCTATCCGCATGGCGTTCCCTATGCCCAGACCCTGAAGAAGGGCGACATGGTGCTGATCGACCTCGGTGCGCATATCCATCGCTACTGCTCCGACATCACCCGCACCTATGTCTTCGGCGAGGCGACCGAGCGACAGCGCGAACTCTGGAACCTTGAGAAGAAGGCGCATCGCGCCGCCTTCGCGGCGGCACAAATCGGCGTCCGCTGCGAGGATGTCGATGCCGCCGCCCGAAAAGTCCTGACCGATGCCGGTTACGGACCGGATTACCAGGTGCCGGGCCTGCCGCACCGTACAGGTCACGGGCTCGGCATGGAGCTGCACGAAGATCCCTTCATCGTGCGCGGCAACAAGACCGAGCTGAAACCCGGCATGGTCTTCTCCGACGAGCCGATGCTCTGCGTTTATGGCGAATGCGGCGTGCGGCTGGAAGACATCATCTACATGTCCGAAACCGGCCCGGTCTTCTTCACCGAACCATCGCCTTCGATCGACAAGCCTTTCGGCTGAAGGCAATGAAAAAAGGGCGGAGCCAAGAAAGCTCCGCCCTTTTCTATTCCGGTAAGTTCGTCTCAGACGATCAGGAAATCCGACGCCGTCAGCGCGATGTGATGGTCGAGCGTTGCGATGAGCGTCATCCCGCCGGCCTTGTTACCGTTGGAATCGTAATAGACCGCACCCTTGGCCTTGTCATAGATGATGTGCTCGGAAGCATCCTTGGCCTTGGTGCCGGTGACGAAATCGCTCTTGTCGAGCACACCGCGGTCCAGCGCTTTGAAATAACGCTTTTCGAGCTCGAACTTGTCGTTGTTGCCAGCCTTGTTGGTGAAGTCGGTGATCACGTCTGCATTCAGCTTCGATGGCTTTTCGGCAAAGACGAACGTGTCGTTGCCGGAACCACCGGTCAGTATATCCTTGCCGAGACCGCCCGACAGCCGGTCATTGCCGGTGCCGCCGTTCAGCGTATCGGCACCGCCGAGGCCAAAAAGCGTATCATTGCCGGTATCACCGGAGAGAAAATTGCCGAGGCTGTTGCCGGTCAGCCGGTCATTGCCGCCCAGTCCGGCAATCGTTCCGGAAGCATCGACCTTGAGATTGTCGGCAACGCCGCTGCCGCGCCCAAAGACCATTCCGGCAATGCCCTCATCGTCGGCATCGATGGAATCCGAATTATAGGTGATGACGAAACCGCCGCCCGAAAGCGCCGCGACCGAGACATCCGCCTGCTCGTCATATTTATCCACATCGAAGCCGACAGTGAAAACCTTGCTGATCGGCTTGCCGGTCGATGAGAGGATCATCGCATAGGCGTCGTCCGCCACCTCGCTTTTCACCATCGAATCCTGCGTCCAGGTAACGACGTACTGACCGGTCGCAAGCTGCGCCATCTCGATATCGCCAGGGACATCCGGTTTGTCGAAGATCACGATCGGCTTGATGATCTGCTTGCCGCTGGCGTCATAGGCGCTGAAGAAGATCTGCTTGTGCAGATCCTTGGTCGAGGCCGACCAGTCGAGATTGGCAACCGCGAAACCGCCGCCGGAGCGCGCGGCGACCGCATAACCGAAATTCTCGCTGTCGCTCCACACCCCGCCGGCACCACCGAAATGCGGAGTAAGCCCGATATCCGACTTGATGACCTTGCCATGGCTGTCAAAAATGCTGGCGCGGATCTGGTTCTGGCCATCCGAACTGCCGTCGTCGATCGCAGCTTCCGAATTCCAGATGACGACGCTGTTGCCGTTGCTGAGCGCCGCGGACTTGGTGACGAGTTCGTCGAAATCGTTCGACTTGGTGTTCAGGACCTTGTCGATGCCGCGAGGCGTGCCATTCGCATCATAAGCGCGGGCATAAACCTCGTCGAAATTGGGGCCAGAGGCATCGATGCCGAAAGAGATGACAAAGCCGCCATCGCCGGTGGCGACGACATCCGGATCGACGGTCTTGAAGGAAGAGACCGTATCGACGGCAAGCACATTACTGACGGGCTGACCGGACGTGTTGAAAATCTGGGCGCGGACATGGGCGCCATTGGTGAAGATCGGATCGTCCAGCGTCTCGATCCAGGTCACGACGATATTGCCGTTCTTGAGCTGCGTTGCTTGCGGCACGCCCGAATAGGCGCCATTGATGCCGCGCATCACCATTTCACCGCCGAGGCGCTGGCCGCTCGCATCGTAAAACTGGCCGGCGACATAGTTGGAGGCCACGTCGCTATCGTCATATTCGTTGAAATAGCTGGACCAGGTCACGAGAAAGCCGCCGCCCTTCAGGGCCAAGACGTTTGATTCTCTCTGCCAATTGCTTTCGTAGGAATTCACCCGAAACTCATATGCCATTGAATTCTCCTGCCTCAAAAATCCAAGCAAATAAAAACCGAAGCGCGCATATCAATAGCGCGCATATCAATTTGCGTTTGTGACAATCAGCTAAAAGAAGACGATACTTGGGCGGCCGTGTAACAGGCAGACGAAAAAACCGGCCAATCACCGAGAATGGCCGGTTTTCTTCAATGATTGATGCAGATGCCGGATAAGCGGCGTCAGACGATCCCGCCGCTGCCTCCAACGCAAGCAGGACGCTCGGCCGCAACCCGCTTGCGATAACCGCTGGCACGATAGGTTGCGATCGGATCAATGGCACCGCCGGCACGCCGGCGGGCTTCCGCCAGGATGGGTTCGACATCGCTGCGATAGGCGCGCTTCAGCGTATCCGTCGCCATCATCGCATCATTGCCATCCTGGAACCCGGCTAGCGCCGCGCGGTCGACGAGTAGCGCCTGCGCATAGGCACGGCGGATCTCGTTCGCGCTGGAAATCAGGCTTTCGATCGGGTCGGTGACATTGTGCGACTGGTCGATCATATGGGCCGGATGAAAGCCTTTGACCCCACGGGCTTCGGCATCGACGAGCTCGTTGAAGACGAGGAACAGGCGGTAAGGTTCGATCGAACCCGCATCCAGATCGTCGTCGCCATATTTGCTGTCGTTGAAATGGAAACCGCCGAGCTTCTTGAACTGGATGAGGCGGGCGACGATCATCTCGATATTGGTATTCGGCGCATGATGCCCGAGATCGACGAGGCAGAAGGCCTTTTCGCCGAGGGTCTGAGCGATCAGGTAATTGGTGCCCCAGTCCTGCACGACCGTCGAATAGAAAGCCGGCTCGTACATCTTGTGCTCGGAAAACATCCGCCAGTCGTCCGGCAGCGCCTTGTAGATATCGGCCATGGAGGAGAGGTAACGTTCGAACTGGCGGGTAAAATTGCTCTGGCCGGGAAAGTTGGAGCCGTCGCCGATCCATACGGTCAGGGCCTTCGAGCCGATCGCATTGCCAATCTCGATACATTCGATGTTGTGCTCGACGGCCTGCGCGCGGGTGGCGGCATCGGTATGGCTGAGCGAGCCGTATTTATAGGAATGCTTCTGGTCCGGTGCATCCGAAAACGTGTTGGAATTCATCGCGTCGAAACCGAGACCGAGTTCTTGCGCCTTGGCGACGAGGTCCTTCGGGTCGGTCTTGTCCCAGGGAATGTGCAGCGACACGGTCGGCGTCGCGCGGGTCAGCTGGTGGATGACGGCGCAATCATCGAGCTTGTCGAAAATCCCGCGCGGCTCGCCTTCGCCGGGGAAGCGGGCGAAACGCGTGCCACCGGTGCCGACCCCCCAGGACGGGACGGCGACGAAAAATTCCGACACCTTTTGCGTGATCGCCCCGATATCGACGCCGCGGCGCGACAGATTTTCACCGAGCGCTGCGTAATCGGATGTGAGCGCTTTTGAGCGCTTTTCGTTTTCGGCAGCGATCACGTCGGCTGCGATTTTTAGTTCGGTCATTGAAAATCCTCCCTGGAGTGCGTCGCGCCCCTCATCCGGCTGCCGCCACCTTCTCCCCGTTCTGACGGGGAGAAGGGATATGCCGCACCCTATCCACTTCTCTCCAACATCGTGTGGGGCAAGTCCCCTCTCCCCGCCTGCGGGGAGAGGGTTAGGGTGAGGGGCAACCTGATTTACCGCGTGAAACTCTGCGCATTGCCGGCATCGACATTGATGATGTTGCCGGTCGATTTCGCCGAAAAATCGGAAGCGAGGAAATAGATCGCCTCGGCAATGTCTTCCGGAAACACGTTCAGCTTCAGCATGGAGCGCTTGCGGTAATGTTCCTCAAGCTCGCTGATATCGATCTTGGAGGATGCCGCCCGCTGTTCGCGCCACTCGCCGCTCCAGATCTTTGAGCCGCGCAGGACAGCATCCGGGTTGACCGTGTTGACGCGAATGCCCGCATCCGCGCCTTCCAGTGCAAGGCACCGGGCGAGATGGATTTCCGCAGCCTTGGCCGTGCAATAGGCAGACGCATTCGGCGACGAGGCAAGTCCGTTCTTGGAGGCGACGAAAACCACGTTACCCCCGAGTTTCTGACGCCGGAACAGGCGAAATGCCTCGCGCGAAACAAGGAAATAACCGGTCGTCAGGATATCGATATTCTTGTTCCACATGGCAAGCGTCGTCTCCTCGACCGGCGCCGACGAGGCAATTCCGGCATTGGAAACGAGGATATCGACACCGCCGAATTCGACGCTCGCCTCTGCGAAAGAGGCCAGAACAGCGTCTTCCTTGGTGACGTCGAGGCCGACGGTGCGTACCGAATCGCCGCCATAAGCCTTGGCAAAATCCTCACCGGCCGATTTCAGCGCCTCAGGATCGATATCAGCCAGCACCACGCAGGCGCCCTCGCCGATCAGCCGGGCCGCCGTCGCACGGCCGATGCCGCCGGCGCCGCCGGTGACGAAGGCGACCTGTCCCGCAAGACTTTTCGGCTTCGGCATGCGCTGGAGTTTTGCCTCTTCCAGCAGCCAGTATTCGATATCGAATGCTTCCTGTTCCGGCAGGCCCTGATATTCGGACACCGTCGAGGCGCCGCGCATGACATTGATGGCGTTGACGTAGAACTCACCGGCAATGCGCGCCGTCGCCTTGTCCTTGGCAAACGAGAACATGCCGACGCCGGGAACCAGAAAGATGACCGGATTGGGATCACGCATTTTTGGCGAGTTATCGTGCTTGCAGGTCTCGTAATAGCGACTGTAATCTGCGCGATAATCCTCCAGCGCTTTGTCGAGGCCTGCGACGACTGCATCGGCATCCGGCTTGGCCGGATCAAAATCGACGATCAGCGGCCGAATTTTCGTGCGCAAAAAGTGGTCGGGGCAGGATGTGCCAAGGCTACCCAGCGGCTTCAGGTTCTTTGAATTGACGAATTCCAGCACAGCGTCCTGATCGTCGAAATGGCCGAGCTTGCGCTCCGCCTTGCCGATCCGGCCGCGGATTTCCGGCATCAGTTTTGCGGCGATCGACCGGCGCTCTTCAGCGCCGAGGCTTTTTGCGCTGGCACCGCCAAAGATCGTCTTGCCTTCGGTTTCCTTGGCAAACCACTCGATCGCTTTGTTGATGATCTCGAGCGTCAGCAAGTAGCAATCCTTGGCATCATCCGCCCAGGTGAACAGGCCGTGGCTTTCGAGCACGACGCCCTTGGCAGCAGGATTGGCCTTCACGAAGGCTTCGAGATCGAGGCCGAGCTGGAAGCCCGGACGGCGCCAGGGCAGCCAGCCGATATCGCTGCCGAAGATTTTTTGCGTCAGCTCACGGGAGTTCTTCGATGCAGCAATCGCGATGATCGCATCCGGGTGCATGTGATCGACATGGGTAAACGGCACGAAACCATGCAGTGGCGTATCAATAGAGGCGGCGCGCGGATTAAGGTTGAAGGTGCAATGCGGCAGGAAACCGACCATCCGGTCTTCGTCTTCCACTCCCTTGTAGATGCCCTTCAGGGCTTCCAGCTTGTCCATGTAGAGGGTGGAGAAACCGTCGAGCTTGATCGTGCCGACATCGCCGCCGGACCCCTTCACCCACATGACCTTCACCTTTTCACCGGTCAGGGGGTCGGTTTCCATCACCTTGGCGGATGTATTGCCGCCACCGTAATTGGTGATGCGCTTGTCGCTGCCGAGAAGATTGGAGCGGTAGAGCAGCTTGCCCGGCTCGTCGAGCGAGGCGGCATAAGTGTCATCCCAACGGTTTTCGAGAAGGCGGGTTTGGCCCGTCATGTCGTCCTCCCTGACGATTTTAAGATCGGCGGCGCCAGTTCCTCCTTGCGCCATCGCTTGGCATGGTATCGCGCAATGTTTCTCGGCTTGTCAATCGCAAACGATCAATTTCAATCATATTGCGTCGCAGCAAAAGATTTTATGATTGGTTATGATTGACAAGCTTCCGTTTATGACAATAGTTGGCATCAGGAGGACCCCATGCACGAACGCGAACGCCATCGCATCATTCTGAGCGCGATCCAGGAAAAGCCTGTGATTACGATGCAGGATATTGCCGAACTGACGGAAGCGTCCGAAGCGACGATCCGCCGGGATATCGCGTCGCTGCATGTGCAGGGAAAGCTGCGCCGGGTGCGCGGCGGCGCGGAAGCCGTGCATCCGCCGCAGATCGGCCAGCTTGCCGCCCGGTCGTTCCGGGTGTCCGAATCCGTCAATATCGACAAAAAGCGCTCAATCGCCCGTCAGGCGGTGGAGATGTGCGAGGAAGGCGAGTCGATCATCATCAATGGTGGAACGACGACGTTCCAGATGGTGCATTACATGACCTCGCGCCGCATGCAGGTCATGACCAATTCGTTTGCCATCGCCGAACATCTGGTCAAGCATTCGAAGAGCAATGTGACGGTGCCGGGCGGCGCGATCTATCGCGAGCAGAGCCTGATCCTGTCGCCCTTCGACAATGACGCGATCCGCAATTTTTATGCTCGCCGGATTTTCATCGGCGCACAGGGCATCGGCCCGCTCGGCATCATGGAGCCGGATGCGCTGGTGATCCAGAGCGAACAGAAGCTGATGCACCAGGCCGAGGAACTCGTCGTCATGGCCGACTCGTCGAAATTCCAGAAACGGTCGAGCATGATTCTGTGCCCGCTGGAGCGGGTATCGGTGATCATCACCGATGAAGGGATCAGCGAGGAGGCTGTCCGCATGGTGGAGAATGCGGGCGTAAAACTGGTCATCGCGCGGGCGAAGGATGCCCCGCAACTGGACGAGGAAGATACCCCGTCGGTCGCATGAAGCGCCGCCGGGAGGGGACTGAACATTGATCAATCTTTGGGAGGAGAATTGACATGAAACTTGCGAAAAAACTGGCAATCGGCGTGGCAATGGCCGTCGTCATGATGTCGTCCGCGGCAAGCGCCAAGGATATGAAGATCGCGCTCGTGGTGAAATCGCTCGGCAACGGCTTCTTCGAAGCTGCCAACAAGGGTGCGCAGGAAGCGGCCAAGGAACTCGGCGGCGTCGAGATCATCTATACCGGCCCGACGACCACGACGGCCGAAGGCCAGATCGAGGTCATCAACTCGCTGATCGCCCAGGGCGTCGATGCGATCGCCATTTCCGCCAACGACCCCGATGCCGTCGTCCCGGCCCTGAAAAAGGCAGCCCAGCGCGGTATCAAGGTGATTTCGTGGGATTCGGGCGTTGCCCCGGCAGGCCGTATCCTGCAGCTCAACCCGTCGTCTAACGAGCTGATCGGCAAGATGTGCCTGCAGCTGGCAGCCGACCATCTCGAAGGCGGCAAGGGCGATTTCGCCATTCTGTCTGCCACCACCACCTCGACCAACCAGAATATCTGGATCGGCGAGATGAAGAAGCAGCTGAAGGATTTTGCCGGCCTCAACCTCGTCACCACCGTTTATGGCGACGATCTGGCCGACAAGTCCTATCGCGAAGCCCAGGGTCTCCTGACATCACAGCCGAACGTCAAGGTTATCGTCGCTCCGACCACGGTCGGCGTGCTGGCCGCCTCGCAGGCCGTCAAGGATGCCGGCAAGATCGGCAAGGTCTATGTCACCGGTCTCGGCCTCCCCTCCGAAATGGCGGGCGCCATCAAGTCCGGCGCGACGAAGGAATTCGCCATCTGGAACCCGATCGACCTCGGTTATTCCGCAGCCCAGATCTCCTACCATCTGGTCAAGGGTGACGCGACCGGCAAGCCGGGCACGGATATCCCCGCCGGCCGCATGGGCAAGATCAAGATCGGCGAGAACGGTGAAGCCGCCATGGCAGACCCCTTCGTCTACAACGAAAAGAACATCGACCAGTTCTCGAAGATCTTTTGATCTGACGTTCCGAAAGTCTCTGCCCCTCACCCTAGCCCTCTCCCGCATGCGGGGAGAGGGGACGTGCCTCGAGTGGGGCATAGAGCGTGCCGCTTGTGTCCTTCTCCCCGTCAGAACGGGGAGAAGGTGCCCGGCAGGGCGGATGAGGGGCTCCATGCCCAAGGGGCATCTTCAGGTGAAACAAAATGAATGCTGTCGCGCCTATGACCGATGAGAGACCTGTCGAGCAGGCCAGACCTGCCGCAAAGACGCCCATCCTGGAAATGCGCGGCATCAGCCAGATCTTTCCGGGTGTGAAGGCACTCGATGGGGTCAGTATCGCGCTCTATCCCGGCGAAGTGACCGCCCTGATCGGCGAAAACGGCGCGGGAAAATCGACGCTGGTGAAAATCCTCACCGGCATCTACCGTCCCACCGAAGGCGAAATCCTGATCGACGGAACGCCTGTGACCTTCACCAGCGCACAGGCCGCAACCGACGCAGGCGTTACCGCCATCCATCAGGAAACGGTGCTGTTCGACGAGCTGACGGTCGCCGAAAACATCTTTCTCGGCCACGCGCCCCGCACCCGTTTCCGCACCATCGACTGGCGGGCGATGAACACGCGCGCCGCCGAACTCCTGCACGCGCTCGAAAGCGAAATCGATCCGACCATCCGGCTGAAGGACCTGTCCATCGCCCAAAGGCATCTGATCGCAATAGCCCGCGCATTGTCGGTCGAGGCGCGGATCGTCATCATGGACGAACCGACCGCCGCACTCTCGCGCAAGGAAATCGACGATCTCTTCCGCATCGTCGAGGGGCTGAAACGGCAAGGCGCGGCCATCCTCTTCATCAGCCACAAGTTCGACGAGGTTTATGAGATCGCCGAAAATTTTGCGGTCTTCCGAGATGGCCGCGCCGTCGGCCATGGACGGCTGGCCAAAACGCCGCAGGACGAGATCGTCCGCCTGATGGTCGGCCGCGACGTCGCCAACGTCTTTCCGAAGATCGAGGTTTCGATCGGCAGTACCGTTCTCTCCGTCAAAAACTACTGCCATCCGACCGAATATCGCGACATTTCCTTCGAACTGAAGCGCGGCGAGATCCTTGGCGTCTATGGCCTGATCGGCGCCGGCCGTTCGGAACTCTGCCAGTCGCTGTTCGGCGTTACGCAACCCTCCTCCGGCGCGCTGACGCTGGAAGGAACGCCCGTCAGCATTCGCTCGCCACGCGATGCGATTGCCGCCGGCATCGTCTATGTGCCGGAAGAGCGCGGCCGGCACGGGCTCGCTCTGCCCATGCCGATCTTCCAGAACATGTCGCTGCCGTCGCTGACAAAGACTTCGCGCTCCGGCTTTCTCAAGGCGGCCAACGAACTGGCGCTGGCCCGCCAATATGCCGAGCGGCTGGATCTGCGGGCCGCAGCCCTTTCCGTGCCGGTCGGCACGCTGTCGGGCGGCAACCAGCAGAAGGTTGTGATCGGCAAATGGCTCGCGACCCAGCCGAAAGTGATCATTCTCGACGAACCGACCAAGGGCATCGACATCGGCTCCAAGGCCGCCGTGCACGGTTTCATCAGCCAGCTCGCCTCGGAAGGCCTGTCGATCATCATGGTCTCGTCCGAACTGCCGGAAATCCTCGGCATGTCCGACCGTGTTCTGGTCATGCGCGAAGGCCTGTCCGCCGGCATTTTCGATCGGCCGCAGCTCAACCCCGAAACGCTGGTGCGCGCTGCCACCGGCAATGCGTGAGGGAGATCAGATGAACCGTCTTCTGAAACATCGCGAAATCCTGCTTGTCGGCATTATCGCCATCATGGTTGCCGGGTTCTCCACCCGCGCGGCCGGCTTCGCCATGCCGAGCAATCTCGCCAATATCTTTAACGACACGTCGATCCTGATCATCCTGGCGCTCGGCCAGATGACGGTGATCCTGACGAAATCGATCGACCTCTCCGTCGCCGCCAACCTCGCCTTCACCGGCATGGCGGTGGCGATGACGGACGCGGCGTTCCCCGGCCTGCCGCTCGTGCTTCTCGTCGTCATGGCGATCAGCATCGGGGCCGCACTCGGCGCGATCAACGGCTATCTCGTCTGGGCGATCCAGATCCCGCCGATCGTCGTGACACTGGGGACACTCACCATCTACCGCGGCATGGCCTTCGTCCTCTCCGGCGGCGCCTGGGTCAATTCCCATCAGATGACACCGACCTTCCTCAATTTCCCGCGCCTGCCCGTGCTCGGCCTGCCGATCCTGTCCTGGATCGCGATCGTCATCCTTCTCCTGATGTGGGGGCTTTTGACCCGCACCGCCTTCGGCCGCGCGGCCTATGCGGCGGGCGGCAATCCGACCGCTGCGGTCTATGCCGGCATCGATATCGGCCGCACCCGCTTCTTCGCCTTCGTTCTCTCGGGCGCTCTCGCCGGTCTTTCCGGTTATCTCTGGGTGTCGCGTTATGCCGTCGCCTATGTCGATGTCGCGGCAGGTTTCGAACTTGATACGGTCGCCGCTTGCGTCATCGGCGGTATTTCGATTGCGGGCGGCATCGGCTCGGTGGGCGGCGCCCTGCTCGGCGCGCTGTTTCTCGGCGTCATCAAGAACGCACTTCCCGTCATCGGCATCTCGCCTTTCGCGCAGATGGCGATCTCCGGCATCGTCATCGTGCTCGCCGTCGTCTTCAACGCCCGCGCCGAGCGCCGCGCCGGCCGCATCATCCTGCGCGATCGCGGCGCCAAGGAGGTTTCCGCATGAGCGATCTTTCCGCTGAAACCCACACCGCCGGGCCACGCGCCCGCCAAACCATTCCGGATCGTCTGGGAACGCCGGTCAGCCGCATGCTCGGCAGCTGGGAAGTGCTTCTGTTCGGCGTGGCGGTGGTGATCTTCATCGCCAATTCCTTCGCCTCGCCCTACTTCCTCAATGCCTGGAACCTGTCGGACGCGACATTCAACTTCACCGAAAAGGCGATGATCGCCTTTGCCATGGCCATGCTGGTCATTGCCGGTGAGATCGATCTTTCGGTCGCAGCCATCATCGCGCTTGCCTCGACCGCCATGGGTGCGGCGGCTCAGATGGGTATCGGCACGGCCGGGCTGGTGGGGATCGGCCTCAGCACCGGACTTCTCTGCGGCGCGATCAATGGCGCACTGGTCTCAGGCCTAAAACTGCCTTCGATCGTCGTGACGATCGGCACGATGAGCCTGTTCCGCGGCATTTCCTATATCGTCCTTGGCGACAAGGCCTATGGCAATTATCCCGAAGACTTCGCCTATTTCGGCCAGGGCTATGTCGTCTGGGCCTTCTCCTTCGAATTCGTGCTGTTTGCCGTGCTTGCCGTCATCTTCGGCATCGTCCTGCATGCCACGAATTTCGGGCGCCAGATCTTCGTCATCGGCAATAACGAATTCGCGGCCCGTTTTTCCGGCATTCCGGTGGAACGGGTGAAATTCATTCTGTTTCTACTGACCGGCCTGATGTCCGGCATTGCCGCCGTCTGCCTCACCTCACGCCTCGGCTCGACCCGGCCGTCGATCGCTCAAGGCTGGGAGCTTGAAGCCGTCACCATGGTCGTGCTCGGCGGCGTCTCCATTCTCGGCGGCGCGGGCACGATCGCCGGTGTCGTCATCGCCGCCTTCGTCATGGGCCTCGTCACCTTCGGGCTTGGCCTGTTGAACGTGCCGGGCATCGTCATGTCGATCTTCGTCGGGCTGCTTCTGATCATCACCATCGCGCTGCCGATCATCGCAAGGCGCATCAAATATGCGAGCGGCAAATGAGTTTCGAAAAACACGCCTTCAAGATGAAGCTTCATCCCGGAATGGAGGAAGAATATCGCAGGCGGCATGACGAGATCTGGCCGGAACTGGTCCAGCTTCTCCACGAGGCAGGCGCCAGCGATTATTCGATCCATCTCGACCGCGAGACCAACACACTGTTTGGAGTGCTTATCCGTCCATTGGATCATGGGATGGCAAGCCTGCCGGACCATCCAGTGATGAAGCGCTGGTGGGCACATATGGCCGATATCATGGAGACCAATCCGGACAACTCGCCTGTCCAGAGCGATCTCGTGACGGTGTTTCACCTGCCATGACGGGTTTTGAAAAAATCGCCGTGCTCGATATCGGCAAGACCAATGCCAAGGTCGTCGTGCTCGATTGCGCGACGGGTGCGGAAATCGCCGAAAAGCGGACACCCAACCGGATCATCGTCGGGCCGCCTTACCCGCATTACGATATCGACGCGTTGTGGGCCTTCGTGCTCGAAGCATTGAAGGCTTTTGCGGTCGAACCCGGCTTTGACGCGATTTCGATCACTACCCATGGCGCATCCATGGCGCTTCTGGATACCGAGGGAAAGCTCGCGCTGCCTGTGCTGGATTACGAGTATTCCTACCCGCAGGCGGTTCAGCGGGCCTATGCCGCGATCAGACCGGATTTTTCCAAATCATTCTCACCGGCATTGCCGGGCGGGCTGAACGCAGGTGCGCAGCTCCATTTCCAGAAAGAGACCTTTCCCGCCGAATTTGCGCGGGCGAAAACGATCCTCACCTATCCGCAATACTGGGCTTTTCGCCTGACGGGCATAGCCGCCAACGAGGTCACCTCACTCGGTTGCCATACCGACCTCTGGCACCCGCGCGAAGGTACTTATTCCTCCCTCGTGGACACGCTGGATATCAGGGATCGAATGGCGCCGATCCGGTCGGCCTTCGATGCGCTTGGCCCGGTGCAGCCAGGGATCGCCGCAAAGTTCGGCCTTACCAAACCGGTACCTGTCTATTGCGGCATCCATGATTCCAATGCCTCGCTGCTTGCCCATCTGATCGGCCGCGAGCCGCCCTTCGCCGTCGTTTCGACCGGTACATGGGTGGTCAATTTTGCCGTTGGTGGCGATCTCGACCATCTCGATCCGGCACGTGATACACTCGCCAATGTCGATGCCTATGGCCGCGCCGTGCCATCGTCGCGCTTCATGGGCGGGCGTGAATTCGAGCTTTTTACAGCCGAACTCGGCGACCTTGATCAGGCGGCTGCGCTGAAGGCACTGCCTGACGTGATCGGCCGCAAACTCTTTGTCTTTCCAAGCCTCGCAGACGGTTCCGGACCCTATCCGGAACACAGGCGGCAATCCGGGGGTGTAGCGGACGGATCGGTGACCGAGCGTTGGGCGGCTGCCTGCCTTTACCTCGCGCTGATGACCCGAACCTGTCTCGACCTGATCGGCGCGAAGGGCATGGTTCTGGTCGAGGGGCCATTTTCGCGGAACGCGCTGTATCTCAAGCTTCTCGCT
Source organism: Neorhizobium alkalisoli (assembly GCF_007829835.1). Lineage (GTDB taxonomy): Bacteria > Pseudomonadota > Alphaproteobacteria > Rhizobiales > Rhizobiaceae > Neorhizobium. Next base: position 474,199 of record NZ_VIWP01000001.1, read on the forward strand.
GCCCTGACGGAAAGAGATGTCATGGCAGTCTCAGGCTCGACCGGCACGGCACAGGGTGCGGCCATGCTTGCCGGCGTAATAGTATCGGAAAACATGTCCGAGGCCGGTATTGCGCCTGCGTCAATCGACAGGCTTCATGACTACGCCGCGGCATGGCGAAACGAGATGGAAGCGGGCGGAAATGATGCCCGTGTCCATCTCGTATCAAGTCATTAGGCGCGCCGTAGCGAAAGGCCGGTGCCTGCATCGAAAAGATGAAGCCGTGCCTCGTCGAAGGAGAAATGCACGACATCGCCGCTCTTCGGGCAGGAGGATGCCTTGCACAGCGCACCGACTTCCTTGCCGGCGATGGTGAACGTCACCAGCGCATCATTGCCATGGAACTCGATGAGATCGGCGATACCGGACAGAACATTGCCACCTTCGCCTTCCACACGCACAAGATCCGGCGGGCGAACGCCAAGCACGATCTTCTGCCCGGCCTTGAGATCGAAATCCCCGCCGGAAATGCGGATATCCTTGCCTTCGCCCTTCAGCAGCCAGCCATTGCCGTCAGAGGCCGCCGTGACATCGATGAAATTCATGTTCGGCGTGCCGATAAAGCCCGCAACGAACAGGGTGCGCGGCCGCTCGTAGATTTCCGCGGGAGATCCGACCTGTTCGATCGCACCTGCTTTCATCAGCACGATCCGGTCGGCAAGCGTCATCGCCTCCAGTTGGTCATGCGTCACATAGATCGTCGTCGTCTGCAGCTTCTGGTGAAGCCGGGCGATCTCGACGCGCATGTGGTGGCGCAGTTTCGCATCGAGGTTGGACAGCGGTTCGTCGAACAGAAAAACTTTTGGCGTCTTGATCATCGCGCGCGCGATAGCGACGCGCTGCTGCTGGCCGCCCGACAGTTCGGTCGGCTTCCGCGACAGGTAGGGTTCGAGGCCGAGCGTTGCCGAGACAGCCTTGATCCGCTGGTCGATCTCGGCCTTCGGAACCTTCATGCGCTTCAGGCCGAAGGCGATATTGTCGTAGATCGTCATATGCGGATAGAGCGCATAATTCTGAAAGACCATGGCGACGCCGCGATCGCGCGGCTCAAGATCGTTGACCGCAGTGCCGCCGATCGAAACAGTGCCGCCGGAAATCTCCTCGAGCCCGGCGATCATACGCAACAGCGTCGACTTTCCACAGCCGGAGGGGCCCAGGAAAACGATGAATTCACGGTCGGCGACATCGAGATTGAAGTCACGAATGACATTGATCGCCCCGTAGCTCTTGTCGACATGGGCGCAGGTGATGTTTGACATTTCAGTTTCCTCCGCCTTCCATCAGGATCTGCAGCTTCACATCCGTCGGGCGCGCCGAAGCTGCCCGTTCGAAAGCGGCGATACTGTCCCTGAAATTGAAGGTCTCGGTGATCAGCGGATTGAGATCCACCTTGCCGGACGCGATCAGCTGCAGGGCGCGGTCGAAGATATTGGCATAACGGAAGACCGTTTCGATGCGGACTTCCTTGGCGATCGCTCCCGATACGTCGAAAGTCACCGGCTCGACCGGCAGGCCGACCATGACGAGCGTGCCGCCCGGCCGGACGAGATCGAACAGACCCTTATAGGCCTTGGGGCTGCCGCTTGCCTCGAACACGACGTCCGCGCCCCAGCCCTCGGTCTCGGCACTGATCACATCCGCCAGAGAACGCTCGCCGATATTGACCGGAATGATGCCCTGATACTTGCCGGCAATCGCCAGCTTCTCGGCGCTGAAATCGGAGACGTAGACGCGGCTGCAGCCGCCGGCGAGAGCTGCGAGTGCCACCATGATGCCGATCGGGCCGCAGCCGATGACGGCGGCTACATCGCCCGGCGCGATATGGGCGCGGGCAGCTGCCTGCATGCCGATCGCAAAGGGCTCGACCATCGCACCTTCGGCAAAGGTGACATTGTCCGGCAGTTTGTAGGTGAAGGCCGCCGGGTGCACGACATAGGGCGTCAGCACACCATGGATCGGCGGCGTCGCCCAAAAGCGAACGCTCGGATCGACATTGTAGATGCCGAGCTTGGAGGCACGCGAAGAAAGGTCCGGAATGCCCGGCTCCATGCAGACACGATCGCCGACTGCAAGATTGTGGACGTTTGTGCCGACCTCGACAACCGTACCGGCCGCCTCATGGCCAAGCACCATCGGCTCGCGCAGCACGAAGGGGCCGATGGCACCGTGGGTGTAATAATGAACGTCGCTGCCGCACACGCCGACCGTGTGGATCCTGATCTTGACGTCGTTCGGACCAAGTTCCAGCGGCAGGTCGATCTCCCTGAGAGCCAGCACGCCTTTTTGCTCAAGGACAAGAGCTTCCATATCCGTGATCCTTTATTTTACGATGACTTGCGCTTGAAGGCGCTGTTGAGCATGCCGCTCAGGACTCCGATGAAGAGCAGCGGCGGAATGGAGAGAAGAACGACGGAGGCATTGAGAATGCCCCAGGGCACGTCGCGGCCCAGCTGCGTCAGTTCGGAGGCGACGATCGGCAGGGTTTTCGCATCCGAGGTCGTCAGCATCAGTGCGATGAGGAATTCGTTCCAGACCAGCACGAAGGCGAAAGCGACGGCGCCGATCAGCGACCGCGAGGCGATCGGCAGAGCAATCAGGAAGAAGACCGCGAAGGGACCGTAACCATCGACGCGTGCGGCCTCCTCGACCTCTTTCGGCACACGGGCGAAGGCCGGCACGCTCAGCCAGATCACCGTCGCCAGCGTCAGCAGCGTATAGGTAACGATCATCGACAGGCGCGTGTCGTAGAAGCCGGAATTGAGCCAGATGACCATCAGCGGAATGGCAACAGCAACGGGTGGCAGAAAGCGAAGCGACAGGACGAAGAACTGGATATCCTTCGTCCACCGGTTCGGATAACGGGCAAGCGCATAGGCCGCCGGTAATCCGAGCAAAGCGCCGACCAGAACGGCAGCGCCGGAAATCAGCACCGAGTTCACCAGGCCTGCAAAGACGCTGTCGCGGCCCAGAACATAGGCAAAATTATCCAGCGTCGGTGTGAAGAAGAAAAGCGGCGTCGGCGTGACGATGTCGACGCGGTTCTTGAAGGCGTTGAGCGTGGTCCAGAACACCGGAAACACGGCGGAGAAGGCGGCCAGTGCAAGGATGACCTGGCCGACCGTTCGGCCCATATGGCGACGGCTCATATCTTCGCCCTCTTCCAGATGAAGGTGAAGGCCACCGATGTCGCGATCATCATCAGGACCGCCATGCTCGAGGCATAGGAGATGCGGCCGGATTCGATGAACCCTTGCGAGAATGCGTACATATCAAGCGTTTCCGTGGAGATGCCCGGCCCGCCGCGGGTCATGACATAGATGAGGTCGAAGGCGCGCAGCGACTCGATCATCTTGACGAATGCAAGCGAGATCAGTGGCGCCTTGAGCATGGGCAGCGCCACATAGGCATAGATTTCCCAGGTCTTCGCATGATCGAGCCGCGCTGCCTCGAAAGGCTGTGGCGGCAGGGTTTCAAGCAGTTTCAGCACGATGACGGCGAAGAACAGGCCCCATTGCCAGACATCGACCAACGCCACGGTGCCGAGCGCCGTGAATGGATTGGACAGGAGGTCGAGTGGCTGGCCGGTAATCGCCTTATAGGGATAGGTGATGATGCCGTAGAGCGGATGAAAGGCGAATTTCCAGACGAAGGCGGCCGAGACGCGCGGCAGGATGACCGGCATCAGGAACAGCAGCGACAGGAAATTGCGCATCTTGGCCGAAGCACATTCGAAGAGAAGAATGCCGAGACCGACGGCGATGACGAGGGTCAGTGCAACCGTCAAAATTTCCCAGGTCAGCGAGACCTTGATGGCATTGAGAAAACGGCGGTCGGAAAAGAGCGCGATATAGTTTTCCAAGCCGATAAACCGGCCATCCGGACGGCTGAGTTCGCGGTCCTGGAAGGATATGAAGACCGCATAGACCGTCGGCACCAGCGCCAGCACGGCGAGGATCGCCATGGCGGGCGTCAGAAAGACGGTCGGCAGCAAAGAACGTGCGTTTTTCATGAAATCACTCCTCCGGCCGAAAAAGCGCCGTGGGGCAGAAGATCCCGGCGGGAAAACCCGCCGGGGCTGCGATACGATGTGGGTAAGAGCGCCTTACTGGCCGCGGGCAACCAGATCCTTGGCAAAGCCGTTCAGCTCGTCGAGACCACCCTTGATGTCGGTACGGGTGCCGGTGATCAGCTCTTCGAGGATGATGCCCCAGCGGTCACCCAGATCCGGCCACTGCGCGCTCTGCCAGAAGTTGACCGCGGTCACCTTGCCGGTATCGGCCAAAGCCTGACCGAGGGCTGCGCCATACATGTCGGCAAAGGTCTTGCTGGTCATGACGCTGGTGCGGTTGAGCTCGCTGAACTGGCCTTCTGCAAGACGGCGCTGTTCGTTTTCCTTCGACGTCGCCCAGCCGATGAAGAGACCGGCGCATTGCTTGGCCGCTTCGTCCTTGTTGGCCTTGGCGCCGATCGCCAGACCATGGCCATAACCACCGCCGGTGAGCGGCGTCGGAGGCGGTGCGTAGCCGATCTTGTCGGCAACCTGCGAGGACTTCTTGTCGAGCGCCATGCCGACCAGCGGCGTGGATTCGATCAGCATTGCAACCTGGCCGGAGGTGAAGGCGCCAACCGCCTCGTCCCAGCCGCCGGTCTGGCTGCCCGGAGCGGAATACTTGAACAGTTCCAGATAGGTCTGGGTTGCCTTCACGGCTGCGTCGCCATCAAAGACAGGCGTCTTGCCGTCGAACCACTGGCCGCCAAAGCCTTTGAAGAAGGGCATCCAGCGCCAGACATTCGCACCCGAGCCACGTTGGCCGCGCAGCGCGGTACCGTAAATGCCCTTGTCCGGCTGGTTCAGCTTCTTGACGGCCGCGACATACTCGTCGAGCGTCTTCGGCGGCTGGATGCCGGCAGCTTCCAGCAGATCCTTGCGGTAGACCATCAGGTCACCGCCACCGGTCAGCGGCGCGAACCAGACTTTGCCGTCATAGGTCGCGACCTTCTGGCGGCCAGGATCGAAATCCGCGTAGTCATAGTCTTTCGGATAATAGTTCTGAAGCGGTGCCAGCCAGCCAGAAGATGCAAAGAGCGCAACATTGGCTTCGTCAACATAGTACACATTGTACTTGCCGATCGTCGAAGCATCGGCCTTCGTCTTGGCGCGCCGGTCATTCTCGTTCAGATAGTCGATCTTGAAATCGGCGCCGCCGCTGAGCTTGGCGAACTCGTCCTTGTACTTTTCCAGAAGCGTCAGGCCATCGCGCGGCTGCGCGAGAACCCGGATCGTGCCGGAGCACTCTGCTGCAGATGCGAAATGCACCGAGCCGCCGAAAAATGCGCATGCGATAGCGATGCTCGAAACGAGCGTATTCATCTTCTTCATCAGATTCCTCCCTGAAGTCCCACTGCGCGAGACGATGTCCCGAATCGTCCCTGCGCCTCCCAAGCGATCAGATCGCGACTGGGATACTAGAGGTTCAGATGACTGAAACTAGCGTTTTGCATGCGCCGAATCTGTACTTTAATGCGTTAAATCGATTAGCTTTCGATCGCCCGGATCGGTCGCCTCTGGCCCGTCAGCCTGCGATAGGCGGATGGCGTCACCCTGTGCTGGCGCAGGAAGGTTCTATTGAAATTGGAAATATTCAGATAGCCGACCGAAAAACAGATGTCGGTAATCGGCATATCCGTCTCAGACAAGAGCTTGCAGGCCTGCCAGATCCTGAGCTTGTTGACGTGGTCGGTAAAACTGTTGCCGGTATTCTTCTTGAAGAAGCGGGAGAAGGCACTTTCGCTCATGCCGGCAAGCGTTGCTACGTCGACGAGATGGATATCTGAGGCCAGGTTTTCGAAAATGTAGATCAGCGAGCGCTGCAGCACGTCCAGCGTTTCGGCATCGAGTTTTGGGGCGAATTCCGGCGAGGAGAGGACTTCGTATTCGTCCGAGGCCGAGAGGATGTCGAGAAGCTGGACGAATAAAGAAAGCCGCGAAAGCCCTTTTGCCGGGCCCATGGCCTCGATCAGATCAACGGCCGCCGCCCGCGTTTCTCCGTGAAAGACCAGTCCCCGTTCGGAGCGGGCAAAGAAAAGCTCGAGCTGGGCGAATTCCGGCAGCATGGCACTGATCGACCGGACCCGCCCGGGATCGAATTGAATGACGACGTCCCTGCCCTCGATGATCTCGCCGGGTTCGGTTGCCGTGACCCAGTCATGCGGCAGGTTCGGGCCGACCACCGTCAGATAGCCGGGATGGAACTCCCCGATATGGTCGCCGACAAAAGCCATGCCGCTCGATTTGCGCAGCAGATGGATCTCGATTTCCGGATGAAAATTCCAGACGTTTCGCTCCCACGGATAATTGTCGGCACGCCACAGGAAAGTCTCGTTCACATCGGTGACGATGTGCTCGTAGGTCGGCAGATGATTGGCGGCAAGATAAGCCGTCTTGGCGCCCAGCGCACGATTGGCTGCAGTGGACTTGGTATTCTTGAGCATTTCGCGTGCCGCCGGCTGTGTCACTTTCTTCCGTTAGAAAAGGACACGGGATAGCTCCGCGTCAAGGCATCGATGCCCCTGTAGATTGCTCTACAGAGGCCCTTTTTCCAAGGATCGCTGGTGGTACTTACCTGCTATGGCTTGGCGCACCGGTTGCCGACCGAACGGGTTGCGAGGTTTTGCCCTTAGCCATAAGCTTCGGCGCCGTCTCGGGCGCGACCAGAGCCGTGGCCAGAGTGATTGCCCCGGCAATGACGAGATAGATAGACACGAGCCAGGGGTTGCCGCCGCCAGCCGCCAAGAGCAGCGTGGCAATAGTCGGCGCAAGGCCGCCGGCCACGATCGTCACCAGCTGGGTTGCGATCGAAATACCGGAATAACGCAGCCGTGGCGGGAAAAGCTCGGAGAAATAGGCCGGCTCGACGCCATAGGTTCCGCCCTGCCCGAGATTGTAGACGATCACCACCAGCGGAATGACGATAAGCGGGATACCTGTCTGCACCGCCCAGAAGAGCGGGAATGCTGAAAAGATGACGACGATCGACGAAAAGATGAACATCGGCCGGCGACCGAGATGGTCCGAAATGATGCCGAAGACATAAAAGACCCCGATCGAGACGATGGCACCGATGACATTCGCCCAGAGGATGACCGACTTGTCCATGCCGGTCGTCCTGACCGCATAGGACAGAAGGAAGGTCAGCACGATGAAGCCGAAGACGCTTTCGGAAAATTTCAGCCCGGCGACCAGCAGCATCGCCTTCGAGCTCTTGGCAAAAGCCTCCTGAACGGGGCGTTCGGCCACGTCATTTTCGCGCTGCATCTTTGCAAAATCCGGCGTTTCCTCCATCTGGAAGCGGATCAGCAGGCCGACAAAAACGAGGACGGCGCTGGCGAGGAAGGGAAGGCGCCATCCCCAGGACATGAACTGTTCATTCGGCAGCATCGAAGCCAGCGCGAAGGCGCCGGTGGACAGGGCAACGCCGATACCATTGCCCATCTGCGTGAAGGCGCCGTAACGCCCGCGCGATTCCGGCGGAGAGTTTTCAACCGAGACCAGAGCCGAGCCGCTCCATTCGCCGCCGACTGCAAAGCCCTGCACGAGGCGCAGGATGACCAGCAAGATCGGAGCCCAGATGCCGATGCTCGCCGCCGTCGGCAAAAGGCCGATCAGGGTCGTCGCGACGCCCATCAAGAGAAGCGTGGCAACGAGCGTCGCCTTGCGTCCGACCCGGTCACCCAGATGGCCGAAGACGAAACCGCCGATCGGACGCGCGATGAAGCCGGCGCTGAACACGCCGAAGGAACTCAGCATTCCGACAAGAGGCGTATCATTGGGAAAGAAAAGCTGGCCGAAAACCAGCGCCGAAGCCGTGCCAAAGATGAAGAAGTCGTACCACTCGATCGCGGTGCCGACCATCGCCGCGGCAGCAGCCTTGCGGCTTACGCCCTTTGGAATTGTCGTCATGTCATCCTCCCATTTCCTGACCTGCATCCCCGGAGACGAATGCAGGCTTTTACCTGTCTTTGTAAAGCCGCGCTTACGCGGCATGACGTCAGTCTTGCGCCAAAGCTCCACAGAGTTTGGCAAATGCCAGCATTCCCGGATCGTCCATGCCGATCGTCGCATCGGCGAACATCCGTGCACGGCCGATCTTGTTCGGCTTGCCGCGGTATTCATCGAGAGCGACAAGCGCCGCAGCAGCGGCCTTGTTTCTCGCGTCGGAACCTCCGCTGATCCCTTCAAGGGCAGCGGCAACGGCATCGAGCCCGTCCAGCACGGTCTTGTCGCCCAGCTTGGCGCCGCCGCGGGCCATCATCGTATCCCGCGCCTTGCCGAGCATCGGGCCGAGTTCGGTGATGGGAGCGGAGGACCGGCCCTTGGTTTCCTTGGCGAAGGTCATCAGCGCCGTTGCGAAAAGCGTTCCGAGGCTCGATCCGGTCGCCGTCGCCGCCGCGCGGGCGTAAGTGGAAAAGGCAGCGCCCAGGTCAGCATCCGCTGCGATCGTCGCGCCATCCAGCGCGCCGATGACACGGGCAAGCATGCCACCCGTATCGCCGTCACCGAGCTTCGCATCGGCGTCATTCAGCTCCTGCTCCAGCCCGACCATTGCCCTGGCGGAAACAGTCGCGGCCCATTTGACTTCATTGATGCCGAAATCGCTCATCCAACCCTCCAGAACGGGCAATAGGCAGGAGCGGCAAGCAGCGTCTTCAGCTCGTCGTCAAGGAAGCAGAGGCTGATCGAGGCGCCGGCCATTTCCATCGAGGTCACATAGTTTCCGACCAACGGCTGCACGATGCGCAGACCGCTCTTGCCGAGTTTTTCCGCGGCGCGGCGATAGAGGATGAACAGCTCTTCCAGCGGCGTGGCGCCCAAGCCGTTGACGAGGATGGACACTTCGGAGCCGGCATTCTTCGGCGCTTCGGCCAGCAGGCGGTCCAGCATTTCGTCGGCAATCTCGTCGGCCGGCTTCAGCTTGTTGCGCCAGATGCCGGGCTCGCCATGGATGCCCATGCCCATCTCGATCTCGTCGTCGCCGATCGTAAAGGTGGGCTTGGCCGAACCGGGCACCTGGCACGGCGCCAGCGACACACCGATCGTGCGGGTGGCAGAAACGGCGCGTGCGGCGATCTCGGTCACCTCGTCGAGATCCGCATCGGTCTCGGCCTTGGCGCCGGCGATCTTGTAGGCATAGATGATGCCAGCGACGCCGCGGCGCTTCTGGCTTTCCTCGGGCGCTGCACTGGCAATATCATCCGTGCCGAGCACGGTCGTCGTGCGGATCTCGTCTTCCAGCATTTCGCCGGCCATGTCGAAATTCATCCGGTCGCCGCCGTAATTGCCGTAAAGGCGGAGCACACCACGGCCGCCATGGGCAAGCTTGATCGCATCCATGCAGGAGCCGACATTCGGGCCTTCGAACACGTTGCCGATCGAGCAGGTATCGAGCAGGCCTTTGCCGACATAACCGGTGAAAAGCGGCAGGTGGCCGGAGCCGCCGCCGGACGCTATGCCGACCTTGCCCTTGCGGGCACCTTCCGCCCGGCGGATCACGCGGCCATTCTCGCCGTCACGCACGAGCGACGGATTGGCGAGCGTCAGGCCATCCAGCGCCTGATCGACGAAATCCGCCGGCGCATTCATCAGTTTCTTCATATGATTATACTCCCTTGCCTTGAGGCAACATCTTTCCGGGGTTCATGATGCCGAGCGGATCGAGCGCGGCCTTGATCGCCCGCATCACGTCGAGCGCCTCGCCGTGTTCCGCTTCCATGAACCGCATCTTGTGAAGGCCGATCCCGTGTTCGCCGGAGCAGGTGCCGCCGAAACGGATCGCTCTTTCGCTGACGCGGGCGGCCAGTTCATCCGCCCTTGCGGTTTCCTCGGCATCTGCCGGATCGTGCATGATGCCGAGATGGAAATTGCCGTCGCCGACATGGCCGACGATCGGCGCCACCATGCCGCTCTTCAGAATGTCTTCCTTGGTCTCCATGATGCAGGCGGCGAATTCGGAAATCGGCACGCAGGCATCCGTGCCCATGTTGTTCTTGCCGGGGCAGAGCCATTTCGTCGCGTGATAGGCATTGTGACGTGCCGTCCAGAGACGCGTGCGAGCCTCCGGCCGCTCGGCTTTGAGAAAATCCTGGGCGCCGAAGGACAGCGCCAGTTCCTCCATGTTCGAAAGGTCCTCGCTAACGCCATTCGGGCTGCCGTGAAATTCCATGAACAGGGTCGGCTTTTCAGCAAAACCGGTCAGTTTCGAGTAACCGATGCAAGCCTTCATCTGGACTTCGTCGATCAGCTCGATGCGCGCGACCCGGAGTCCGGATTGCAGCGCGGCGGAAACGGTGCCGACAGCATCCTCGAACTGATCGAACTGGCAGGTCGCAGCAACCACCGCTTCCGGCAGCCCCTGCAGGCGCAGCTGGATTTCGGTGATGATGCCGAGCGTGCCTTCGCTGCCGACATAAAGACGGGTCAGATCCAGTCCGGCCGAGGATTTTCGCGCGCGGCCGCCGGTGCGGATGATCCGGCCATCGGGTGTGACGACGGTAAGGCCGAGCACATTTTCGCGCATCGTCCCGTAGCGGACGGCATTGGTGCCGGACGCACGCGTTGCCGCCATGCCGCCGATCGTGGCGTCGGCACCGGGGTCGACGGTGAAGAACAGGCCCTGCGCCCTCAGTTCATGGTTCAGCTGCTCGCGGGTAACACCGGCCTGGACGCGGCAATCGAGAGACTCGGCCGAGACATCGAGAATGGCGTTCATGCCGGTGAGATCGAGGCTGATGCCGCCACGGATCGCGGCAACCTGCCCTTCGACGGATGACCCTGCCCCGAAAGGCACGACGGGGACATTGAAGCGGCTGCAGAGTTCAAGCACTGCCGCGACTTCCTCGTTTCTCTCCGCAAAAACGACGAGATCCGGAAGGCCGGCATCCGCCACGCCTTCCCCATGGCTGTGCTGCTCGCGCAGAGCCATGGAGTCCGCGACGCGATCGCTGAGAAGATCGCGCAGCCGATCGACAAAGCCGCCATCAAGGCCCTGTCTTGGCGGGATGACATTCATGCTGGAATTCTCCATTGCATCGGTCTGCCACCCGCCTCAGGAAAGGCGTGCGCCGCCTGCGGCATCGAACATGTGCTCGGCGCCGGGCTGGAACTGCAGGAAAATCCGGTCGCCGGGCTTGGCCGTCGTGCGATCCTTGACGACCGCGGTGACGCTGGTTTCACCGACCTTGAGGAGCAGAACCGTTTCCGCGCCCGTCGGCTCGACGATCGAGACGGTCGCAGGAATGCCGGAAGCCGCAATCGTCATATGTTCGGGGCGGATGCCGTAAACGATCTTGCGATTGCCGATCGCGCCGCCAGCCGAACTCGCCGACGGAAGTTCGATGCCGCCTTGCGTCACCACCTTGCCATTGGTCCATTCGGCCGGAATGAAATTCATCGACGGGGAGCCGATGAAACCGGCGACGAAGAGATTGGCCGGACGGTCATAGAGATCGAGCGGTTTGCCGACTTGTTCGACCTTGCCGTCGCGCATCACGACGATCTTGTCGGCCATGGTCATGGCCTCGATCTGGTCATGGGTGACATAGACCGTGGTGGTCTTCAGGCGCTGGTGCAGGCCCTTGATCTCGGAGCGCATCTGCACGCGCAGCTTGGCATCCAGATTGGAGAGCGGCTCGTCGAACAGAAACACTTCCGGATCGCGGACGATGGCGCGGCCCATGGCAACGCGCTGACGCTGGCCGCCGGAAAGCTGCTTCGGATAACGGTCGAGAAGCTTGGTCAGGTCGAGGATTTCGGCTGCGCCATCCACGGCCGACTTGATTTTCGCCTTGTCGGTCTTCTGCAGTTTCAGCGAGAAACCCATGTTTTCGGCGACCGTCATATGCGGATAAAGCGCATAGTTCTGGAACACCATGGCGATGTCGCGGTCCTTCGGCGGCACGTCGTTGACGACGCGGCCGGCGATGTTGATCGTGCCGTCCGAGATCGTCTCCAGGCCGGCGATCATCCGCAGCAGCGTGGACTTGCCGCAACCCGAGGGGCCGACCAGGGTGACGAATTCGCCATCCTCGATATCGATCGACACGCCATGGATGACATTGACCGCGCCATAGGCTTTCTTGACGCCTTCGATCCTCACACCATTCATTTCCATTCCTCCCAGAATATCTTGTTCAGGCTGGCGCGTCGGCGCGCTAGCCCTTGACCGCGCCAGCGGTCATGCCGGCGACGAGGTATTTCCGCATCAGAAGCGAGAAGGCGAGAACAGGCACCATGATGAGCGTGCCGCCGGCGGCAATCTTGCCCCACTCCCAGCCCTCGTAATTCATGAAATTCACCACCTCGACCGGCGCCGTCATCGCATTGTTGCGGGTAAGCGTCAGGGCAAAGAAGAAGTCGTTCCAGGAATAGAGGAAGCAGAGGATGGCCGTCGTCACCAGCGCCGGGCCGGACATCGGCAGCACGATCACCATGAAGGTCTTCCACAGGCTCGCGCCGTCGATCCAGGCGGCTTCTTCCAGCGCGCGCGGCGTGCCGTCGAAGAAATTCCGCATCAGCCAGACGACCAGCGCCAGGTTGAAGGTCAGGTAGACGATGATCAGGCCAAGCCGCGTGTCGAGCAGGCCCATATAGCGATAGACGAGGAAGTAGGGGATGGCGAAGGCGACCGGCGGCGCCATGCGCGAGGCCAGGATCAGCAGCGACATCGTCCGTTCCTGCTTCATCGTTGCTCGCGACAACGCATACGCGCCGGGCGTGCCGATCAGGAGAGCGAGGATCGTCGAGACCGAGCTGGTGATGAAACTGTTCATCATCGAGGAGGCGAAACGGTCGCTCCACAACGATGTGTAGTTTTCCAGCGTCGGCTTGAAGAAGAAGCCGTCTATGCCGGCAAAGATATCGTCCGCCGGCTTGAAGCTCATCACCACAAACCACAGGAACGGCAGGAGGGTGATGATGGCCAGCACGACGACGATCGTGTTGGCGATGAATTCGTTGCGCCGCGCGGCAGCGGCAAGCTTACTGGTCGCCATTCGAGCCTCCCGAGACTGCGCGGACGATCACCCAGCTCAGGACAACGATCATGGCGAGCAGGACCATGGTCACCGCCGACGAATAACCGATATAACTGAAGCTGAAGGACTGGACGAAGATGTAGTAGTTCGAGACTTCCGTGACCGAACCCGGACCGCCATCCGTCAGGATATAGATCAGCGGGAAGGTCTTGATGCTGTCGATCAGCCGGAAAAGGCCGGCGACCATCAGCGTCTGCTTGAGATAGGGCAGCGTGATGTACCAGGTGAGCTGCCATGTGCTGGCGCCGTCCACGACGGCTGCTTCGCGCTGCTCTTCCGGCATCATCGCAAGTGCGGCCAGGATGATCAGCATGGTAAAGGGAAACCATTCCCAGGTATCGGCAACGACGATCGCCGAAAGCGCCCAGGCGGCATTGGTGATCGGCGTCTGGATATTCCAGCCGAGGACCTGGAACAGCCACCATGCGGGGCTGATATCCGGCGAATAAAGAACCTTCCAGATGATCGCGACGACGATCGGCGGCAGGACCATGGGCACGAGGAACGAGGTGCGCAGCGCATTCATCAGCGGCGTGCGGACATTGAGCAGCAGCGCGATGCCGAGGCCGAATAGAAGCTGGAGAACAACGGTGACCAGCGAAAGCTTGGCCTGGACCCAGAGACTGTTATGCAGCCGGTCATCCGTCAGCAGCGTCCGATAATTGACCAGCGGATCGGAAAAGTCCCAGGCCGTTGCCGGATTGGCGAGATTGAGCGGCGTGAAGCTGGTGATGAGCAGATAGAGCGTCGGCAGAAGCGTGACGACGCCCAGAATGGCAAGGACGGGTGCAAGCAGCAGCCAGAAGAAGCGCTGGCGCTGCTTTTCGAAGACGGGGAGAACCCCCGCCTTCGCATAGACGCCCCTGGCCGACCCGGGTCCAGATCGGCCGCGATTTCCTACCTCGACGGCGCTCACAACTTGACACCCGCTTTTTTGATGTCCTCGATCGCCTCGGCCTGAGCCGATTTCATCGACGTTGCGGCATCGGCCTGACCGCTGGCGATACGCTCGATCGCCTTGTTGATCTTTTCGCCCGCCTGCGGCCAGACCGGAACGGTGCGATAGGCCATGTAGCCGTCGCGGCCGCTGCGCTCGAGAACGTCGAGATACATGGCGGCGATGTCCTGGCCGTTGATGGTCAGCGCCTGTTTGTACCGCGGGTCTTCGATGATCGACCGGCGTGGCGTCGCAAGGCCGCCCATTTCCAATGCGGTCTTTTCGAATGTCTTCTTGGAGGTCGCCCACTGGATGAAGGCCCAGGCGGCGTCCTTCTGTTTCGAACCGGCCGGGATGCCGTAGGCATTGGCGTTGCAGGCGGGGAAGGAACCCTTCGGACCGGCCGGCATCAGCGCGAACCGCACCGTATCCTTGACCTTGGAGTCATCCGACTTGGCCAGCGGCAGCAGCCACGACATGGCATTGATGCGCAGGTTGGCACGGCCGGCGAGCTGGTTGCGCATCGCCTGGTCGTCCGTGTAGGAGAGCACGCCCGGCGGGCAATAATTCGACAGGAGGTTCGCGTAATAGGTTGCCGCTTCGATCGCCTCGGGGCTGTCGAGAACCGGCATGAGGTCCTTGGGAGGATCGCGAAATACCTTGCCGCCAAAGCCCATCAGGTAGGGCGGGAAATTCCAGTGATGCAGGCGGTCGACAACGAAGGCCGAAACGCCGCTCTTGTTATGCGTCGCCTTGCAGACTTCCGTCAGCTCGGCAAGCGTCGTCGGCATGGCGATGCCCTGCTTGTCGAGAATGTCGAAGCGCGAGGCGGCCATCATCATGGCGCCGGCTTCCCAGGCAAAGCCGTGCAACTCCTTCTTGTCATTGTAATAGGCGACCTGCGTGCCGCTGACGAAATCGTCCGGATTGAAATCGGCGGCCGTCTTGTTCGGGTCACTCAGGAAATCGTTGAACGGCGTCATCCAGCCGGCGCTGATCCAGCGCCCGGAGAAGGAATGAGTGATGTTGCAGACGTCGTAGCTCGAACCATGCGTCGACAGCTCGAGGTCCATGCGCTGGTTATAAACCGGGAAAGCCTGCAGATCGAACTCGACCTTCATGCCGGTCTGTTCTTCGAATTCCGGTAGAAGCTTCTGGATATAGGTATGGAAAATGTGCTGGAACGCGGCGATGCGCAGCGTCGTTCCGGAAAACTGCTTGGTCTGCGCCAGAACGGCAGGTGCTCTCAAGCCCATGGCCGCCATGGCGGAGCCTGCAAGAGCCACTCTGAGAACATCACGCCGGAAAACGCCGGCCGATACGGCGGTATCCACCGCAGTTTTATTGCTGCCTGTCTTGCTGCTGTTCATGGGGTTCCTCCTCCACGTTATATCCAGGCACGGACATCGTCCGCGCGGTTCCTCCTCAAGATCCCGGCCCGCGACAGGCCGGGATCGATATCACGACGTCGCGCCCTCTCCGCGCGACACGGTGACTTATGCGGCCTTTGCGAGCTGAGGGTCGAATTCGAGCAGGGCTTCGAGAGCTGGCCGGATCTTTGCCTTCTGCGCTTCGGAAGCGACCGGCATCGGATGACGTGGCAGGCCCACTTCGCCGCCCTGCAGTTCAAGGCAATATTTCACCAGGGCCGGGAGATTCTCGTGGCCCATCAGGTGCCAGAAGATGACGAGCTTGTCGTGGATCTTCTGCGCCAGTGCATGGTCACCCGCCTTGACGGCATCCCAGAGTGCAACGCAGGGGCCGGGTGCCGCGGTCGGCGAAGCCGCCAGCGTGCCCTGGGCGCCCATCATGAAGCAAGGATAGAGAAGATCGTCGATCGCCGCGAGGATCGACTTGCCCTTCGGTGCGCGGATGACGAGTTCGGCAGCGCGGGAAATATTGCCCTGGCTCTGCTTGATGCCGATCACGCCGGGGATCTCTTCCAGCATGCGGATGACGAGGTCGGCGCTGAGCAGGTTCCACGGGATGACGTTGTAGATGACGAGCGGAATGCCGGTCTCCTCCCAGATGCGCTTGAAATACTGGAACATGGCTTCTTCGCCATAGTCGAAGACGTAATAGGTCGGGGTGACCTGCAGTGCCGCAACGCCGAGGCCCTTCAGCGCATTGGCGCGCTCGATGACTTCACGGGTGCTGTTGGCGATGATGCCGGCGACGACCGGAACCTTGCCGTTCACTTCTTCCAGGGTCGCGGCAGTGACGCGGCGCAGTTCGTCGGGGCTGAAGGTAAAGCCCTCGCCGGTGCTGCCGCCGAGGCAGACGCCGTGGACGTTCTTGCTCAGGATGAAACGGGTATGCGCACGAAACAACTTCTCGTTGATTTCACCATCTGCATTGAACGGGGTGACGAGTGCGGGAATGATCCCCTTCAGTTCAACGGCCATTTTGGATTATCTCCTCTCCAATGAATGTCCGTCCGAGTATATGCGCCGCCAATTTGGGCGCAAATTTTAAAAACCTAACAAAATCAATATATTAAAATTGCTGCGGCGCACAGTTGTCTCATTTTTTGGGACGAGTTTTCGAATTCCCTTGCAAGCCGCTTCGTCTTTCAGCAGACTTGGCAGCGGGAGTGAGGAGACTTCGCATGACAACCATAGAGAATATTAGTGATAGCGCGCCGGAGAAGATGCTGCGCATTCTGGACTGCTTCACGTTACAAGGCGGGCAGCTTTCGGTCGGGGACATTTCCAAGCTTACCGGCATCCCCCGTTCGACCGCGCATCGCTGGGTCGGTATCCTGCGCGATACCGGCTTGCTCGATCAGGACAACAGCCGCGACGTCTACAGGCTCGGCCTGCGGCTCATCCATCTCGGCAATAATGCCTTGTGGAGCATGGATATCTCGCGCGAGGCCCGGCATGTCCTGGAGGCGCTCAGCCGCAGCGCCGGCGCACGCAGCCATCTTTGCGTCTTCGACGGCAACCAGATGATCTTCGTGACGAGGACGATCGGCGGCCGCGCGGGCCGCTTCAATTCCACGACGGTGATGGAAAGCTCACCCTGTTATTGCACCAGCGTCGGTAAGGCCGTGCTTGCCTATCAGCCGCAGGAAACAGTCGAGCGGATCATCAGCCAGGGCCTGCATCCCTATACGCCGCACACGATCACCGATCCCGACCGGTTGCGCGAAGAACTCGCCCTGACCCGCAAGCGCGGTTATTCGATCAACAATGGCGAGATGGAAATGCACGAGCGCTGCATCGGTGCGCCGGTCCGCAACGCGGCCGGTCGCGTCATCGCCGGGCTAAGTCTGACGGACAAGACGCGCAAGATGACCGATGACAAGATTCCGGGTTTCGCGCAGACGGTCATCAAACATGCGGACCTTCTTTCCGTGCAGCTTGGCTACCGGCACTCCTGACATGCGTCCTCTTTAGCGGATTCCATGGCTTGCCAAGCAAGCCATGGAATCTCGACGGCATCACATTCTGCGCTTGTCCTTACCGACGAACCAGTCGACGCTGCCGGCATATTGCAGTGACCTCTGGGACTTCCCGAACGGCGTTGCCGCGTCCATCAAAGCCTCGGGCGGGTTGGGCTGACCGAAGTAAAGACCCTGAACCTGCGAGCAGCCTTCATCCATGATCATCTTGTACTGCTCGAGGGTTTCGATCCCTTCCGCCGTCACAGGGAAGCCGAGGCTGCGGCCAAGACCCACGATGGCGCGGACCAGCGAGCGGGCTTCCTCGTCACTGCTCATGGCCGAGATGAAGCTGCGGTCGATCTTGATCATGTCGAACGGGAAGCAACGCAGGTTGCTGAGCGAAGAGTGGCCGGTACCAAAGTCGTCCATGACGACCCGCACGCCCATTTCCTTGAGCTGATGCAGCGTTGCAAGCGTCGTGCTGCGGTCCTTCAGCAGCGCGGCCTCGTTGATTTCCACCTCCAGCCGGTGCGGATCGAAACCGGTTTCAGCCAGGATCGCGCCGACGGTCGGGGCTAGGTTCACCAGCCGGAACTGGACCGGTGAGAAATTCACCGCAAGGGAAAGCCGCTCGTCCCATTGCGAGGCTGTCTTGCAGGCTTCCCGCAGCACCCATTCGCCAAGCTGGATGATGATGCCTGTCTCCTCTGCGATCGGCAGGAAGGCATTGGGCAGAAGCAGGCCGTATTCCGGATGATTCCAGCGGATCAGAGCCTCGTAGCCAAGGATCTTGGCCTCGTCTGCGGCAAGGAAAGGCTGGAAAACCAGCTGTATCTGCTTTCGCGAGACCGCATTCCTGAGCTCGCTTTCCATGCGCCGCCGCTCGCGGGTCTCACGGTCGATCTCCGCATCGAAGAATGCCATGATACCACGACCGCTGGTCTTTGCCCGGTAGAGTGCCATGTCTGAGGCATGCTGGATCGCATCGAGATCCTCGCCATCGCCCGGAAAGAGCGCGACGCCGATGCTGACGCCGACGGCCGTCGGGTCGAACGCGTAGTTCATCTCCTGCGAGAAGGCCGCAAGAATGGTCTCCGCCAGGGCTCTTGCTTCCGCAGGTTGCTCGCCGATGCTCTGCAGAATGGCAAACTCGTCGCCGCCAAGCCGCGCGACCGTGCCTCCACCCTTGGTGCAGCGCAGGAGAATATCCGCGACCTTTTTCAGCACGCGGTCACCTTCCGCATGGCCGAACAGGTCGTTGACCGCCTTGAACCTGTCGAGGTCGAGCGCAAGGAATGCGACCTGCCCTTCCGACTGCCTCGCTTGCGCGAGCGCCTGTTCGAAACATTCGCGGAACAACAGGCGATTCGGCAGACCAGTCAGGGCATCGTGCCGGGCCATATATTCGACCTGCCGCTGTGCCATCCTCTTCTCTGTCAGGTCGCGGACCGCGAGAACCTGGCTGGGTCGACCGCGATATTCGACTGTCTGCACGGCAAGTTCGAAAATCCGGTTGCCGTCGCCGACAAGCGGAAAGGCTTCGACCGGAGCTTCGCGCAGATCATCGACATTCGAGTGATCCGCCGTAACGAAAAGCGTGCGTGGAGAACGACCGATAAGTTCGCCTTCGGAAGAGGCGAGCAGGCGCGCAAACCGGCGGTTGACTTCGACGATACGGCCATCCCGCACGACGGCAAGACCATCGAGCGTCGAATTGACGACTCCCTTCAGGTCCGTCAGGTAACGGTCGATGAACACAGCACCGGCCGTGAGGATGACCGTGCTATAGGAAATCGCCGAGATCGCGCCGATCAGCCAGCCATGAGCATCTTCAGCATCAACGACCGATGGCAGGCTGGGATTGAAGACAAGCTCGGTCGCCGTCATGGCGTTGAAGTGGAGGGTGCAGGTGCCGAGGATAGCAAGCAGCGCCGGAAGGGCGACACGGCTCCACCCATGCGAGCGTTCGAACAGCTGGAAGGCCGCCAGATAAAGAAGAAGCGAAACGCCCGCGCCCGCCAAAATTCTCTGGAAATCATAGGTGACGTCGGCCGCCGCCCTGATACCAGCCATGCCGATCATATGCATCGCGGCGATCGAAAGCGTGATGGTGACGGCGCAGAGAAGCTTGCCATATTTCGCCCGGCCGGCAAGCAGGGTCAGGGCAAGCCGGAAGCCAACCACGATCACGACCGCCGAAACCACGGTAAGCGGGATGCCGAAGCCGATCGGGACCGTTCCGCGATAGGCAAGCATGGCAATGAAATGGGTTGCCCACACCGTCGAACCGCCGACGAAAGAAGCGATTGCCATCCACATGCTGCGTCGTCGCGCATCGCATTCGTAAGCGCGATCCATCAGCAGGAAGAAGGCGAACATGCCGGCGAGGGAAACACCGGCCGCGAGCGCCACCGTCAAGAGGTCATGCTGGGTGGTAATGCATTCCGCCACTTTAAACATTTGCTCACTCGGATCAAAAACTCAAACCTCGCTCAATTATATGCGAATTTCCTAAAATAGAGTGACGTAAAATGCCATTTACGTCCCGTTTTGGCATGGAACGGCAGAATATGAGAAAAAACTGATGCAAGGCCGCACATTAATGGTTCTTTAGAAGGCAGATACCTAGAATGCAGGCAGGAATTCGCGGTTCATCACAGGCGCGATTTGAGCATCCGGACCTGGAAAAGATGGACAAAGGCGCCGATCCGATAACGGAAAAGCGCAAACAGGCTTGAGCGGGAAAAGGGTCTGTCTCGAGGTCGAACGGAGAGAGCAGTAGCATTGCAACAGGCTTTGCATTGCAATATTGAGGCCGCGATTTGACCATTTCCTTCGGCAGCAATCCCATTCTCGACCCCGACATGGCTTCGGGCCGGAATCCGCTGAAGGCGATCTGGAACAGGCGCTTCATCTTCGCAGCCGTTTTCCTGGCGGTCTGGGGGCTCGCCATCCTGGCGCTGATGGTCATCCCGTCGAGCTATCTTGCCACCGGCACCGTCATCATCGTCGAACCCGAACGCGCGCTTAACACGCCATCGGCCATCATGACCCAGAATATCGGCGATCCGGCCGATGTGGAAAGCCAAGTCTATATTGCCGGCTCTCCGAATGTGCTGAGACGTGTGCTCGAAGTTCCGGCAGCGCTTGCCGCCGTCATCAAGGACTGCCAGCGTTCCGGTGGCCTCTTCAAAAAGGAAGGCCCAGACTGCAGCAGATTCGGCCCCGAAAATCCGGCAGCGATCGCCTATCTTGATGATCACTATGTCGTCAGCGGCGCCGGCCGCTCCCGCGTCATCAGCATTTCCTACAACTCGCCTGATCCGGCGACGGCGCAGCTGATGGCCAATACGCTGATCGACCGCTTTCTTGCCAGCCATCGCGACGAAATCGCCAGGAGCCAGCAGCTCGCAGTCGACAGCCTGGCACAACAACTCGACCAGCTCGACGCCGATATCCGGCGCGAAAGTGCTTCGGTCCAGACCTTCCGCAACAAGAACGATCTCTTGAACGGTGCCCGCAGCACAATGAGTGCGGAACGGCTGACCAGCACGCTGGAGCAGCTGACCCAATCCGAAGCCGAACGCTCCCGGGCGGCCGCCGTGCTCGATGCGGTCAAACGCGGCAATCTGGATGAGATTTCCGCACTTCCCGCCGTTATCGACAGCCGCGTCATCGCGGATATTAAGCAGCAGCTCTCCGCGGCACAGGAAGAAGCGCAATCGGCCACCTCGCTGTTCGGCCCGCGCCATCCACGCCTGCAGATCCTGAACAGCCGCGTCGATGCCCTGCGTGCCTCACTCCGGCAGGAGATCATCAAGCTTGGCCAGAATGCCCAAAAGCGGTTCGACACCGCCGATGGTGTCGCAAAATCCCTGAAAGCGCAGATGGAGAGTGCCAAGGCAGGCGTCGCGAATGCGGGCACGGCCGAAAGCTCGATCGAAGATACGATCCGCGATCTCGAAGCCAACAAGCAGCAATATGCCGCGCTTTCGGTACAAAAGCAGAGACTGGAATCGGACAAACTGGCGTCACTTGGACGGCTTCGTCTCGTCAGCCCCGCGGAAATTCCGCGGCAACGCTTCTTTCCACGCACAGTGCCTTTCATCGCCGGCGGTCTTGCCCTTGCAGTCGTCCTCGCAACCGTCATTGCGCTGTTCGTCGACCTGAGATCAGCAAAGCCCGTTACGGCCGGGGCAATCCCGCAGCAGGGCCCGGAACATGACGACCAGACGGGCGTGATATCGACAGTCCAGCTGCCGGCTCTGGACCTGCCCGATACAGATCCGATCAGGAAAGCAGGCGTCGCAATTGGTGATCCGAAGATGCGCACTGCCTTGCAGCGCCTTCTCGATCAGCTGCTTGAACGCCGCATACCGAACCGGCCCTTGTCGGTTGCGCTTGTCTCCGCCTTTGCCGGCGAAGGCCGGACACTGACGACGCTCATGCTCGCAAATCACGCAGCCAAGCTCGGTTACCGCGTCCTGCTCGTCGAGGCCGACCTGCACAATCCGGAGATCCAGTCGGCCCTCGGGCAATCGGCACGGGCACGGCCGATCTTTCGATCCGCGGCGCGCAGCACTGCAACGCCGACGCTGCGCAACACGGCTGGCCTGCAGGATATCCTGGAGGGGCGCCTTGAACCGGTTGGTGCGGTCAGCAGATCATCCGAAGGACCGGATGTCATAACGGCCGGCAGCGGCACGGCGAACCCGACCGATCTTTTCGGCGGCGACAGGATTTCGACCCTGCTCGACTGGGCGAGAAGCTACGACCTGATCTTCTTCGATACCCCTGCCCTCAATCGCCACATGGATGCCGGCCTGCTTGCGCGGCAGCTGGACGGCGCTGTGTTCTGCTTCGTCGGCGAAAAGGATGAGTTCGAAGCTGTCGCTTCGATCGCCCGCAGGCTCGATCAGCTCGGCGTCCATATGCTCGCCTATGTGGCACAGGATCCTGCAATCGAGAAAGAAACGGCCCCCGTCGAAGATCAGCCCGCCCAGCCCCGGGGGACAAGCCGATGACGGATATGGCAAGCCCGCCGGGCCGGATATCGTCCGGCACATCCGCAGGGATCCTACCGATACTGTTCAAGCTGCCCGGCTGGATGATGGCAGCACTCCTGTTCGCTCTCGTCCTTGCCATGGCGCCAGTCGCGGGATCGCTGGCACGACCGGTCTTTGCCGCGGGCTGTATCGCCGTCGGTTGTTACGCCTGGCGGCAGAGCCCGCACTCGCATTTGCAAACGGTGTTTTTTCTCTTCTGCTTCGCCCCCTTTGCCCGCCGCGTGGTGGATTATTATGCCGGGTTCGACAGTATCGGCATCATGCTGATCGGCCCGCTGGCGACGATCCTCATCCCGACGCCGAGGCTGATCCGGCTCATCGACGGACGGACCAACCCGTTCGAAAAGGGTCTGGCGCCGATCACGGTCGTCCTGATCTGCGTCGCCTATGCTGCGTTCATCTCCCTGTTCAAGGGCGCCTGGATGGACGCTTCCGCCGGCGCACTGAAATGGTTCGCGCCGTTGATCTACGCCATGGTGCTGATCGAGACGGGCGACCGGGACCGGCTGATCGATGCGGCAGCACAGATTTTTCAGATCATCCTGCCGATCATGGGCCTTTACGGAGTTTTCCAATATGTCGATCCGCCGAGCTGGGATCGTTACTGGATGGAATTCGCAACCACGGTGACCGCCGGCCTGCCGCTGCCTTATGAAGTGCGCGTCTACAGCACGCTAAATGGCCCGGCGAGTTTTGCGACCATTACTGCTGCCGGCATCCTCATCGTCAGCTTTTTGCGCCCGCCGCTCCTTGCCATTCCGGCCGTCATTCCCGCCGCGCTGGCGCTGCTCCTGTCGCAATACCGAACGGCATGGCTGTCGCTGGCGCTCGGCATCCTGTTCTGCACGCTGTTTGCCAAAACCCGTACGCGCAGCGGCTTCATTCTGGCTGCCCTTGCTCTCGGCGGCATGATCGCCCTCACCATTCCCGAGTTCAACGACGCGCTGCTCGCCCGCTTCCAGTCCTTCTCGGAAGGCACACAGGATGGCAGCGCGCAGGAAAGACTTCAGGAATTCGTCATCCTCTGGAGCGAACCCTGGAGCTCGCTCTTCGGGGTCGGCTTCACGGTCGGTGATCCCGGCGTTGCAGGAACGATGCCGGTCGATGGCATGATCATCGCCTGCTGGCTGATGATGGGGATGATGGTCGGCTTCTTCTGCCTTTCCGGCTTCGCCTGGGCTTGCCTGCGCATGGCACTCAATGCGTTTCGCAGCCAGAGAGCGAGCGCCGTCGTGCTCGGCGGCCTCGGTTGCGGCAGTCTGTTGCAGATGCCGCTTGCCAATATCTCGGCGGCCGAGCTCGGCCTCCTGTTCTGGACATTTGCCGCGATCGCCTGCCTGCCGGAGCAAAAATCCGCAGAACGGGACACCTGATTCAATCCTTATGTTTCCAGGCCAGAAAATCTTTACTCAAGAGGCCTAATCTCGACTGCAGGGAAAACGCGCCGACAGGCGCTGCCCGATGAGATACGGAGTGATCGACCCTGGCCGCCTTGAGATCCAATCAGCAAATCGAGCTGGCACGCCTCCTCGGCTTCATCGTCGTCGTGACGGTTCATGGCAATGCGCTTGGCATGTTCTCGCGTGGCAACGAGGCGACCGGCTGGGTTATCGACGAGGCGGGCCGGTTCGCAGTTCCGGTATTCTTTCTGATATCCGGCTATTTCTGGAAACCGGCCAAGACACAGCTCGGGCCCTATCTCCAAAAGCTCTTCGGAAAGCTCATCCTGCCCTTCCTGTTCTGGGCAGCCGTCTATATCGCTCTGGATGCGACACAGACGCTCTATCCGGTACCGGCGCAGCATAGCTGGCGCACCTATCTGACCACGCCATGGACGGGCAGCGTTGCCTATCACCTCTGGTTTCTGCCTGCCCTGCTGGTCGGCAGCGCCATCGGCCTGGGGCTGATCAAGATGATCGGCCCGCAAAAGGCACTGTGGGCCACGCTGGCGCTCTATCTGCTCGGCGCCCTGCTTGGAACCTATCTGAGGCCGCTTGGCATCATCATTCCGCTCGGCGTTTACCGGAACGGCATCCTGTTTGCGCCGATCTTTCTCGTCGGCGGTTATATTCTGGCGCTAAGGCCGGAACTTCCCGGCGCCAAAACCTTCCTCCTGATCGCCGCCCTTGGCCTGCTTCTGCAATTGCTCGAAGGGTATTTTGTCTTCGAAGCTTATCCGCGCGGTCATGACATGTCGCTCGGAACGCTGCCGCTTGCCTTCGGCATATTCGGCTTCTTCCTGCAGCTGAACTGGACCGGAGGACCGCTGCCCGGCTGGGGGCGCGATGTCTTTGGCGCCTATCTGGTTCACGTCCTGCTTCTGCAGACCGTCGTTGGCCATCTGGCGCCCTCGACAAGCCTGCCATTCACTCTCGGAGTGATCGCGATCATCATTGTCTTGTCGCTGGTGATCTCCAGGCTCGCGAAGCTCAATCCCTACAGCCGCGTCGTCATGCCATGAGCCTTGCTTTGAGCAAGGCATTTGGACGTTTCGATTGTCACTTTGCGTGACGACCACCACCCCAACTTGCGTCCTAACATATTTCTGCCCTACAGTCCGATCCGGGGTTACTTCCTAGATTTGACATAAACCGACCGGCACGCGTTTTGCCGGCGGCAGAATGGCATGGGACTTGTTCGAACAACGGGGTCTACGATGCGCATTTCATTTCATGCCCGGCTCGCCGGTCTGTGCCTGTTCTCCTGTCTTTTCACACCTGTTTCGGGCTCAGCCCAGACCGCCTCTCCACCACCGCCGCCACCGGTTTCCGTCGCCAAACCCGTCGTCCGCGACGTGGTCGACAATGACGAATTCATCGGCCGGTTCGAACCGGTCGACCAGGTTTCCGTGCGCTCGCGCGTCGGCGGCTACCTTCAGGAAGTGCATTTCAAGGACGGTGCGGTGGTCAAGCAGGGCGACCTGCTCTTCGTCATCGACCAGCGGCCCTATATCACCGCTCTGAACGAGGCCAAGGCAACGCTGGAAGTCGCCAATTCCAGCCAGACCTATGCCGAAGCGCAGTTCAACCGTGCCCAGGCGCTTTCCAGCAATGGCAGCCAGTCCGTCTCGACCCTCGACGACCGGCGCCGCGAATGGATTTCCGCGCAGGCCAATGTCCGCGGTGCACAGGCCAGCGCCGATCGCGCCGAGCTCGATCTCGATTATACGACGATTACCGCGCCCTTAAGCGGCCGCATCGACCGGCACCTGATCTCGGTCGGCAACCTGATCCAGGCGGACCAATCGATCCTCACCACGATCGTCTCGCTCGATCCGATCGACTTCTATTTCGACGTCGACGAGCGGCGGCTTCTGAACTTTGCCGAAACCGCACGTGCAAGCGGCAAGGCCCTACAGGAAGGCGGCAACGGCACCGAGGTCATCGTCAAGATCGGCGATTCCGGCCAGAGCTCGTTCAAGGGCCGGCTGAATTTTGCCGAGAACCGGATCGACAATGAAAGCGGCACGATCCGCGTGCGTGCCCGTTTCCCCAATCCCGACCTCATCCTGCAGCCCGGCCTTTTCGGCCGCATTCAGGTCGAGGCGTCGAACACCTACAAGGCCGTGCTGATCCCCGACGAGGCGATCGGCTCCAGCCAGAACGAGCGCGTGGTCTTTGTCGTCGGCCCAGACGGCACCGTGTCGGCAAAAGCTGTTCGCCCCGGCCCGCGGATCTATGGCTACCGGGTCATTCGCCAGGGTCTCGATGGCAGTGAGACGATCATCGTCAACGGCCTGATGCGCGCACGACCCGGCATGAAGGTCACGCCACAGATGACCGAGCTGCCGCAGAGCCGTACCGATGCCCCGCCGGAATCGGCTGCCGCGGAGAGCGCGAAATGAGATTCGCCCATTTCTTCGTCGAACGGCCGATCTTCGCTGCCGTCATCTCGATCCTGCTTCTGGTGATCGGCAGCATTGCCTATACCCAGCTGCCGGTCTCGCAATATCCAGAGATTGCGCCGCCAACTATTGTTGTGCGCACTTCCTATCCGGGTGCGGATCCGCAGACCATCGCCGACACCGTTTCGACGCCGCTCGAGCAGCAGCTGAACGGTGTCGAGGACATGCTCTACATGTCCTCCTATTCCAGCGCCGACGGCGCCATGGCCCTGACGCTCACCTTCAAGCTCGGCACCGATCTCGACAAGGCACAGGTCCTTGTCCAGAACCGGGTGGCGATTGCGCTTCCGCGTCTTCCGGAGGAAGTGCAGCGGCTCGGCGTCACGACCGACAAAAGTTCGCCCGACCTGATGATGGTCGTGCATCTTCTCTCACCGACCGGCCGCTACGACCAGCTCTATGTCTCGAACTATGCCCGCAACCGCCTACGCGACGTGCTGGTGCGGTTGGAAGGCGTCGGCGACATTCAGATCTTTGGCGAACGCCAATATGCGATGCGCATCTGGCTCGATCCGGAAAAGCTCTCCGCCTATCAGATGACCTCTGACGACGTGGTAGCGGCGCTCCGGGAGCAGAACGTCCAGGTCTCCGGCGGCCGCATCGGTGCGCCTCCTGTCACGGGCAAGAACGCTTTCGAATATACGGTTCGAACCGACGGCCGTTTTTCGGAACTTCGCGATTTCCGTTATGTGATCGTCAAGGCCACCGGCAGCGGCAGGCTCGTTGCGCTGCAGGACGTGGCACGCGTCGAACTCGGCGCGCAGGATTACGTCACCAACAGCTATCTCAGCGGCAATCCCGCCGTAGCACTCGGCATATTCGCACGCCCCGGCACCAATACGCTCGACACCGCAAAACAGGTCAGCGCGCTGATGGAGCAGCTGTCCAAGGATTTTCCGGACGGGATGGAATACCGGATCGTCTATGACACGTCGGAATTCATCTCGGATTCGATCAACGAAGTGTACCGGACCATCGTCGAAGCCGCCATTTTGGTCGCCATCGTCGTGCTCGTCTTCCTACAATCCTGGCGCAATGCGCTGATCCCGATCATCGCCATTCCGGTCTCGCTAGTCGGCACGTTTGCTGTTCTGCTCGCCTTCGGCTTTTCGCTCAACATGCTGACCCTGTTCGGCCTCGTTCTCGCGATCGGCATCGTCGTCGATGACGCGATCGTGGTGGTCGAAAATGTCGAGCGAAATCTTGCCCGCGGCATGAGTCCGCGGGAAGCGGCGCATGTGACAATGGACGAGGTCGGCACCGCCGTCATCGCCATTTCGCTCGTGCTGATTGCCGTCTTCGTGCCGACGGCCTTCATCCCCGGCATTTCCGGCCAGTTCTACCGGCAGTTCGCCGTGACGATCTCGGTGACGACGGCAATCTCGGCACTGAATTCGCTGACCCTCTCTCCTGCCCTTGCCGGTATTCTCCTGAAACCCCATGACCGGGAACATAAGCCGGGAAATGTCGTCACACGCGGCATGCGGCGTCTCGCGGACGGGTTCAACAATGGCTTCGACAGGCTGAGCTCCGGTTATTCCTGGGTCATCCGCCATCTGGTCAGCAGCGCCACCGCGCTCATTGCATCGCTCGTCGTCTTCGCCTGCCTGCTCGGCGCCACATGGTATATCGGCACCAAGGTTCCGTCCGGCTTCGTGCCGACCATGGACCAGGGATATGCGATCGTCGTCGTGCAGCTGCCGGACGGTGCCTCGCTTGCCCGAACGGATGAAGTGGTCAAGAAGGTCGGCGCGATCGTCAAGCAAGTGCCCGGCGTTCGTGAAGCCATCCAGTTTGCCGGCTTCAGCGGCGCAACCTTCACCAATGCCTCGAATGCCGGCGTCGTTTTCGTGCCGTTCAAGTCCTTCGCCGAACGCGAGGAAGGCGGAGAGAGCGCCAACAAGATCATTGGCGAGCTTTACGGAAGGCTGCAGAGCATTCAGGAAGCCTTCATCATCGCCATCCCGCCGCCTTCGGTGCGCGGCGTCGGCAATTCCGGCGGCTTCAAGATGCAAATCTCGGATCTCGAAAGCGCCGACATGACCCGCGTCCTCGGCCTTGCCCGCCAGATGATGGGTGCGGCAGCGACGACGCCTGGCCTGACCGGCGTTTTCACGACCTTCTCTGATGCGAGCCCGGAATACTTCCTGCGTATCGATCGCGACAAGGCACGTTTCCTGAATGTGCCGATCTCCAACATCTTCAATGCGCTGTCGATCAATCTCGGCACATCCTATGTCAACGACTTCAATGCCTTCGGCCGCGTCTACCAGGTTCGGGCGCAGGCCGACCGGCAGTACCGGATGGACAAGTCGGACCTTCTGTCGCTGAAGGTCCGTTCCGCAACCGGCGCGCTGGTGCCGCTCGGAACGTTGATGGATATCGAGGATACGAGCGGCCCGACTCTGGTGCAGCGCTACAACATGTATGTCTCGGTTCCGCTGCAGGGCAATCCGACGCCCGGCACATCGACCGGCGACGCCATCAAGGCGATGGAAGGGCTGGCCGCCAAGACCCTGCCGCCGGGCACGACCTTCGAATGGACGGAACTCGCCTATCAGGAAACCCATACCGGCAACACGGCCATCTATATCTTCGCGCTGTCGGTGATCTTCGTCTTCCTGGCGCTGTCGGCGCAATATGAAAGCTGGATCCTGCCGCTTGCGATCATCATGATCGTTCCGCTTGCGGTGCTTGCCGCCCTGATAGGCGTGTCGCTGCGCGGCATGGACAATAACGTGCTGACCCAGATCGGCCTGATCGTGCTGATTGGCCTTGCCGCCAAAAACGCCATCCTGATCGTCGAATTCGCCCGTCAGGCGGAAGATGAAGGGAAATCAACGGTGGATGCGGCAGTCGAAGCAAGCCGCACGCGTCTGCGACCGATTCTGATGACGGCCTTCGCCTTCATCTTCGGCGTGTTACCGTTGGCGATCGCAACGGGACCGGGCGCGGAAATGCGCCAGTCGCTTGGGACGGCGGTGTTTTCCGGCATGCTCGGCGTCACCTTCTTCGGCCTGTTCCTGACGCCGGTCTTCTACGTCGCCCTCGGCTTCCTGCGCAGACGCTCGAAGCCTGCGCCGCAACCGGCAGCAGAGCCGGCCCATACGCCGGACCCGGCCTGACATTCCTGTTGGACCGCGTCGGCTCTAGTCGGCGCGGCTCACACCTCAGAAAAAGCGTTCGGCAGAGAACGGTTTCATGTCGATCGGCAGAGTCCGATCGGTCAGAAGATCGGCGACGATTCGTGCCGTGCCGGCGGATTGGGTGAGGCCGAGATGGCCGTGGCCAAAGGCGTAGATGATCCTCGCTGCGGCCCTGGAGCGACCGATCACCGGCAGACTGTCCGGCAGGGACGGCCGGAACCCCATCCACTGGGTGCCGCCCTCTGTCTTCAATCCCGGCAGGAAGGCCGCAGCCTTTGTGAGCATCGCTTCCGAACGCTTGAAATTCGGCTTCAGCTCCAGCCCGCCGAGCTCGACGGAGCCACCGACACGGATCCCGGTCGACAGCCGCGTTACGACAAAGCCATGGCCGCCGAAAGTCACCTGCATGCGCAGGTCGAAGGCGTCAGATGGCAGCGTCGTGTTATAACCGCGCTCGGTTTCGAGCGGGATCGTTTCCCCCAGCGTTTTCGCGATCCTGTGTGAAAAGGCGCCGGCGGCTAACACGACCTTGCCGGCAGTGGTGAACGTGCCATCTGTTGAGACGATTTCGATGGCATCGCCCACGGCACGAAGCGCCTTGACCTCGACAGCCTCTATCTTGCCGCCCAGCTTTCGGAAATGCTCGGCAAGCGCCAGCGTATAAAGCTTTGGGTCCGCGATCGAGTACCAGCCGGGCGTGAACGTGCCGCGAGTGAAACGCGGCGAAAGCCCCGGCTGCAGCTCTGCCATTTCAGCGGCGTCCATATGCCGGAATTCGATGCCGTGACGCTCACGCGCCTGCCAGCCGGAAAGCGAGGCCTGGAATTCGGCATCACTTTCGTAAACCTGCAGATTGCCGTCCTTGCGCAGCATCGGCAGGGTACCGGTGGCGCCCAGAAAACCTTCCAGCTCACCCTTGGACAAGTCCATCAGCGATGTCTGGGCCGCAGTCGAATGGGCAACGCGCGAAGGCGCACAGGCGCGCCAGAAGCGATACATCCAGGGCGCTATCTGCAAGGCATAGGCCGGCGGCACGGACAGTGGACCGAGCGGATCCAGCAGCCATTTCGGGGCCTTTTTCAGGATGCCCGGCGATGCGAGCGGCAGGATATCGGTGAATGCGAAGGCGCCTGCATTGCCGGCCGACGCCCCTGCTGCAGGTCCGGTCCGGTCGAATACCGTGACAGCCAGACCACGCATCTGCGCGGCAATTGCAGCAGACAGGCCGACGACGCCCGCCCCGATAACGATGACATCCGGCCTCTTCATGCTCTTACGCTTTCCGGCATGCGCGAAGGCATGCACATTTCCCCATCCCGAAGCGTGAAAGCCCTCCCGCCAGAGAGCTCAGACTGCCGATAAAGGTCGCAAACCTTTTCGCCGTCATCCCCGGGCCCGTCCCGGGGATCTGCAACTACTTGATATAACTGACGTGATTAGCTCTCTGGCACAAGACTGACGATGACGAAATCTTCCACCGGGAAGTTTGCCATCAAACGGAGCCCTCCTTTCGGAGGGCCCACTTTCGTCTCAAGCCTTGTATGTCTGGACCGCGCCGGGGAGCTTGCTCCATTCGGCGTACCAGCTGTTGAACAGCTTGAACTGCGCTTCGACATAACCCTGCTGGCTTTCCGTCAGCGCGTCGGTCTCGTTGAAATGCAGCGTGTATTCCTTGTCGCCCTTCAGCACCATCATGTGTTTGAAGAAGAGGACCAGATCCGGGCCTTCGTCGAAGGAGGAAAGAACGCCGAGCGCTTCTTCCAGCTCCTTGGCACGCACGCGGGCATCGACATCGCCGGTGGCAGCAGCCTGCGCGAGGTTGCACAGATGCAGGACTTCCTTCGGCAGAACGTTGCCGATACCGGTGATTGCGCCGGTCGCGCCGCAATTGACGAAACCGTGGAACACGGCCGTATCAACGCCGATCATCAGCGAGACGTCATCGTCACGGCTGGTGATGGTTTCTGCGGCATAACGCAGGTCTGCCGGACCGCCGAACTCCTTGAAGCCGACGAGGTTCGGATGCTCGGCGCGCAGCGCGAAGAACAGGTCGGCGCGGGTGGCAAAGCCGTAATAGGGGCTGTTGTAGATGACGGCCGGAAGGTCCGGAGCAGCGGCAAGGATCGCCTTGAAATGCGCCTTCTGCGCACCGATCACCGAACCACGCGACAGGACGCGCGGGATAACCATCAGGCCCTGTGCGCCAACCTTCTGTGCGTGCGCGGCAAGTGCCACGGCCGAGGCCGAGTTGATGGCGCCCGTTCCGACGATGACAGGAATGCCAGCCTTGACGAGGCGCTCGACGCCTTCCATGCGCTGCGCGTCGGTCAGAAGCGGCCAGTCACCCATCGAGCCGCAATAGACGACAGCCGACATCCCATCGGCGATCAGCTGCTTGCCCTTGGCAACAAGCGCATCGAAATCCGGCGTACGGTCCGGCTTGCAGGGGGTCATCAGCGCCGGAACGACGCCGGAAAAAATCTTTGCCTTCATCTCAAACTCCTGGAAATCCGTCGAGCACGCGCCCCTCGGCCGTTGCCTCTGAGGTTGAGAATACAACTTTCATTTCCGTTGTCGACAAAAAAAATACAAGGCTGTCAGAGCTCGAGATCAAGCCTGTCATTGCGGGTCAAAAGGCGGCCGATCTGCTCGACGATCTGCTCGCCATGCGCCTTGCCGAGACGGTCGGCAGCGGCGATATCGCGCGCTTCGATGGCGGCGATGATTTCCTCGTGCTCTTCGACGAAACGTTGCGGCAGGCGGTCGTCATAGGACTGGTAATAAAGGCGAAGCATGCGACGGCCCTCGCCGAGAAGCCGGTCGAAAAACCCGAAATAATAGGCGTTGCGCCCGGCAGCGGCGATGGCCGAATGGAAGGCCGCATTGGTGGCAATCATCTCCAGCGCGTCCTGCGCTGCGACTGCCGCCGAAAATTCCGTCTGATGGACGCGGATGATCTTGAGATCTTCCGCACGGTGATATTGCGCGGCGAGCCGGGTGGTGACGCGATACATCAGCACCAGCGCATCGAAATAGGCGGGCATGCCAAGGAAATCGATATTCGAGACCATGGTCGAGCGATTGGGCAGGGTCTCGATCAACCCTTCGCCGGCAAGGCGCACCAAAGCCTCGCGGATCGGGGTGCGCGACATGCCGAAGCGGTTGGCGAGCTGGACCTCGTCTATCGCGCTGCCAGGTTCAAGTTTGAGATCGAGAATCTCGTCACGCAGCAGGTCATAGACAAGCTTTACACCGGAGCCGCGTTTGCGTTCCGTCGTCTGACCCGGATCGATGTCTGTCATGCGCCGCCCCTTGTCGACATGATGTTTGGTCAACCTAGCCTATGACCATCATAGTGCCGGCCCGCAAGACAGGATCACGCATGATCCTATGCTTTGCGCCCCTTTCTTCAATCGGACGTCTTTATGACAGCTGTATTCAGTGCTTCGAGATGAAGAAGCAGACCGCTGTGGTCCTTTTCGCCCCCGCCCTCAGAGACGAATGTCGTATATTCGTCGCGCACCTCTTCCGTCAGAGGCAGGCGAAGCGACAGCTTTTCCGCCACCGCAGCGACGGCATTGAGATCCTTCAGCTGATTGCGGGATGATCCGCCCGGCTGAAAGTCCCTGGCGATCATCCGCGCACCATGAAGATCGAGAATGCGGCTTTCGGCGAAACCACCGCGGATCGCGTTCCGGAACGCCTCGCGCGACGCACCGCCCGCCTCGACCAGGATCATAGCCTCGGCCACAGCGCCGATGGTGATGGCGACGATCTGCTGGTTGGCCAGTTTACAGATCTGACCAGCACCACTCGGACCGACATGGGTAACGCGGCCAAGCACCGAGAAGACATCCGCGAGGCCGGCGATAACCTCCGCATCGCCGCCCGCCATCATTGCCAGCGTCCCCTCCCGCGCACCGACAACGCCACCGGAGACGGGCGAATCGATATGGGCGATGCCAAGACCTTGCAGCCTTGCCGCATGGTCCTTCGCGGCATCGGGAATGATCGAGCTGGTATCAACGACGACGGCGCCAGGCTTCAATGCCTCGGCGCAGCCGCTGTCGAACAGGACCGAGGCGACAGCAGCCGCATCGGTCAGCATCGTGAACACGACCTCCGCATCCTTGACCGCTTCCGCCGGCGATGCGGCCAGCGTGGCACCTTCAGCCTCGAGTGGCCGGGCCTTTTCCGCATCGCGGTTCCAGACGGCGAGCGGATAACCGGCGGCAAGCAGCCTGCGCGCCATTGGCCCACCCATCAGGCCGGTTCCGAGAAAGGCGATCTTCCTCTTTGATCCAGACGCGCTCATCCGAGCTTTCCTCCAAGCTCGTCCTCGATATGCACGCGGATGATCTCGTCGAAATTCTTTTCTGCCGTGAAACCGAGTTCGGTGGCGCGTCTTGCCTCGAAGCCCGGCGCCCAGCCGGCGACCATTTTCATGATCATCTCGTTCGGCTCGTGGCGGATCAGCTTGACGGCCTTCTCGCCCGCGGCCCGGCGCAGCGCCTCGATCTGCTCACCGACCGTCGCGCTGACGCCCGGCATGGACAGGCTGCGGCGTGGCCCGACCCGGTCAAGGTCGATTTCTGCCGCATGGATTAGGAAACCAACGGCCGAACGCGGTGAAGCATGCCAGTGGCGAACGTCGAGCGGAACCGGCAGAATGGCTTCCTCGCCGATCAGCGGTTCGCGCAGGATGTTGGAGAAGAAACCAGAGGCTGCCTTGTTCGGCTTGCCCGGCCGGATGCAGACCGTCGGCAGACGGATGCCGATACCGTCGAAGAAACCGCGGCGGCTGTAATCGGCGAGCAGCAGTTCCGAGATCGCCTTCTGGGTGCCGTAGCTGGTGAGCGGCGTCAGGTGGAAATCGTCCGGAATGGAGAGCGGCAGCGGCGCACCGACAACGGCGATCGAAGACGTGAAGACGACACGCGGCTTGTAGCCATCCTCTCCATTTGCCAGCCGGATCGCGTCGAACAGATAGCGGGTGCCATCGAGATTGATGCGGTAGCCCTTGTCGAAATCGAGTTCCGCCTCACCGGACACGATCGCGGCGAGATGGAAGATGACGTCCGGCCGCGTTGCGATCAGCTTTTCCGCTTCGCCGGGTGTCGAGATGTCCATTTCATGCGCAGAAACCGCACCGGAAAAACCTGCAGGCGAATCGGGTATGACGACATCGACCAGCGTCAGCTTTTCGGCCGGGCGACCGCCAATGCCATCAGTCACCAGTTTTGCGGTCAGTTTGCGTCCCACCATGCCGGCGGCGCCGATGATCAGAATATGCACGGAAACTCCTCCCTTTTCCTTTTTGGATGCAACAGGCCAAACTACCTCAAATTTGGCTTGTAGGGTTGTCTGATAACCTTATATGCTTGCGTTGAAAACAACGAAGTTCGCCGCCGAGGAAAAAGCCGGGACAGATTCCGTCCGTCCTGGCTGGGATGCGGTGAACGACATGGGTAGGAGGCCCTGACATGACCGGAGAAACCAGCGCGATCGAGGCGCATCGATCGTCCTTGCGTGCAATGCTCGGCGAGGATCTGGTCTTGACGGGTATCGAGGAGATTGCCCGCTACTGCCGTGACTGGCATGGCGATGTCAGCAGCAGCGCCGTTGCCGTCGTCAGGCCACGATCGACCGCGGATGTCGTGGCTGCCGTAAAGGCCTGCCGGGAACTTGGTCTTTCGATCGTGCCGCAGGGCGGCAATACCGGTCTCGCGCTTGGCGCAACTCCCGATGCGCCCGAGCGCGAAGTGGTCATCACTCTCGAGCGGATGAACCGGATCAGGACCATCGACCCGGATGATTTTTCCGCCGTCGTCGAGGCGGGTTGCATCCTCTCCGAACTCAAGGATGCCATTGCCGAAAAGGGCATGTTCTTCCCGCTCGCGCTCGGCGCACAGGGAAGCTGCCGGATCGGCGGCAATGTTTCGACCAATGCCGGCGGCATCAACGTTCTGCGTTATGGAATGACCCGCGAACTCGTGCTTGGCCTTGAGGTTGTGCTGGCGGATGGTAGCCTGTTCGAAGGCCTTTCCACCCTGCGCAAGGACAATCGCGGCATCGACTTGAAGCAACTCTTCATCGGCGCCGAAGGCACGCTCGGCATCATCACCGCGGTCTCGGTCAAGCTGTCGCCCTATCCCGACAATGTCGCAACCGCGCTTTTGGGCCTCGCTTCGCTCGATGATGCGATCAGTCTTTTCCGGCGCGCTCGCCGCGACTGCTGCGACCTGATGTCGGCCTTCGAATTCATGCCGCCGCTCGCCTTCACGCTGGCGCGCGAGGCGATGCCCGACCTGCCGATCCCGATCTCGGGCGATTACCCCGCCTATGTCCTGATGGAGATCTCGGGAAGTGGCCTCGTCGACGTCGACGATCTGATGGGCCGTTTTCTCGAAGGCGTCATGACGGACGGTCTCGTTGTCGATGGCACGATCGCATCCTCGCAGACCCAGGCGCGCAATCTCTGGCTGATCCGCGAAGGCATGAACGAGGGGCAGGCCAAACGCGGCTCGCATATGCGCAGCGACGTCTCCGTGCCCCTTTCCCGCCTCGCGGCTTTTGTTGCGGAAGCCGAAGAGGCAATTGGCAAGGCGCTTCCGAACTGCATCAGCGTCTCTTACGGCCATGTCGGCGACGGCAATGTGCACCTGAACGTCCTTCCGCCCAACGATATGACGGGCAAAGCGAGGACCGACATCATCTATGCGGCAAAGAACGCGCTGAACGAGGTGGTCGACCGGTACAATGGCAGTATCAGCGCCGAGCACGGTATTGGCCGCCTGAAACGCCCGGACTTCGAAAGCCGGCTGCCGGAGACCCATCGCAAGCTGCTGACCGCAGTCAAGACGGCGATCGATCCAAATCTGCTGCTCAATCCGGGATGCCAATTGAATCTTTCCGCAATCTCGTAGAAGACCGTCTGCGGAGGAGACAAAAATGGTCGTGGCGGATTTCAATCAGATCAAACGAAGTGAACATCTGCCGGCCCGGATCGCCGCGCAGATCGGCCGGGAGATCAGCGAAGGTCGTATCGCGCCCGGAGACAAGCTGCCGACCGAGCATATTCTCTCCAAGACATTCGGCGTCAGCCGCTCTGTGGTGCGTGAGGCGATCGCGCATCTGCGCAATGAGGGCCTGGTAGAAACCCGCCAGGGTGTCGGCGCCTTCGCGACGGATCTCGAACGCCGCCAGTCGATCCGGATCGAGCAGGAGGACCTGACCGACCGCGCCAGCTTCCGCCGCCTTTTTCAGCTGCGTCTGCCGCTGGAGATCGAAGCCGCGGGACTGGCTGCCATGCATCACGGCCCGGCAGATCTCGCCAAGCTGGATGAAAGCATGGCACGCATGTCCGGCACCGAAAAATGGACGGATGAGGGCATTCTTGCTGATCTTGTCTTTCATCGACAGATCGCTGCTGCGACCCAGAATGAATATTTCCTGACAGTTCTGGGTTTCGTCGCAGAACGCATCCACCTCGCCATCAATGCGGCGCGCGCTGCGGCCGTTCTGGAGGAAATCGTCGAAGTGACGATCGCCGAGCATACGGCCATACGCGATGCGATTGCGGCCCGCGACCCGAACGGGGCGCGGCTTGCCATGCGTGCTCATCTGGTCGGCGCCGCCAGCCGAATCGGGCTAGATCTTGAGGTTTTCTAGGACTTTACTGACGCATTGATAGCAGTAAGGTCGTTTTGGGAAGCCATTGGGAAAGCTTTTGCAACCCGACTGGACAGGCGCCAAAACTCTCTCTACAAGAGAACGTGGAGCAGTTGTCAGACATCCTGACAAGAGGAGGGCGAACCCAGGTTCGCATCAAGAGGAGGAACCGCGCGGTGAATGCCGAGCAGTCGATTACCCGTGAAATGATTCTGCCTGAAGCCGCGTCCGACGCGTTGCTGATCGGTCGTGTCTGGTCGAACAAGGCGAATGGCCCCTGTCCCGTGCTTGTCTCGCAGGATGCGTCGCAGACCCTGTTCGATCTCTCGTCGCTCGCACCAACCGTCTCCCAGCTGCTCGAGCTGGATGGTCTTGTCGCGGCACTGGCGGACAAGTCACGTTTCGACGATCTCGGTCCGCTCGATGCATTTCTCGACGGTACGGCAGGGCAGCTCCTTGCACCCAACGATCTTCAGGCTGTGAAGGCTGCAGGCGTCACCTTTGCCGACAGCATGCTGGAGCGGGTGATCGAGGAACAGGCCAAGGGCGATCCGCTGCGAGCACAGGATATCCGCAAGCAGCTGGCACCGGTTCTGGGCGACAACCTCAAGGGCGTCGTTGCCGGGTCGGAAAAAGCTTCCGAGGTGAAGCGCCTGCTGCAGGACATGGGTCTCTGGTCGCAATATCTCGAAGTCGGCATCGGCCCGGACGCCGAGATCTTCACCAAGGCACAGCCAATGTCTTCAGTCGGCTGCGGTTCGCTGATCGGCATTCATCCAAAGTCCGAATGGAACAACCCGGAGCCGGAAATCGTCCTCGCGGTAACTTCGGCTGGTAAAATCGTCGGCGCCGCACTCGGCAACGACGTCAACCTGCGTGACTTCGAAGGCCGCTCGGCGCTTCTGCTCAGCAAGGCGAAGGACAACAACGCGTCCTGCTCGATCGGACCATTCATCCGCCTGTTCGACGAAAAATTCACGATCGAGGACGTGAAGTCCGCGTCGATCTCGCTTTCCGTCAGGGGCACGGACGGTTTCGAAATGACCGGCTCGAGCCAGATGAAGGCGATCAGTCGTTCGCCGGAAAATCTGGTCGGACAGCTTCTTAACGACAATCATCAATATCCGGACGGTGTTGTCTTCTTTCTCGGCACGATGTTCGCGCCGGTGAAGGACCGCCGTGGTGCGGGCCTCGGTTTCACCCACGAGATCGGTGACGTTGTGGAAATTTCCACGCCGAAGCTCGGTCGCCTGGTGAACCGGGTGGAACGCAGCGACAATTGCCCTGCATGGACATTCGGCCTTTCGGCCCTGATGGGGAACCTGGCACGCCGCGGTCTTTTGTAGGACGCGGCCTTTTGTAAGACTCCGGGAGGGGAGCATGCAAAGAACAATCGATCTCTTTTTCAAAGCGCTGGAAATATTGCTGATCACGCTTTTGTCCGTCATGGCGATCATGGTCTTCGTCAATGTCGTGCTGCGTTACGCATTCAATTCCGGCGTGACCGTATCGGAAGAGCTGTCCCGCTACTTCTTCGTCTGGCTGACCTTTGTCGGCGCGGTCGTCGCCTTTCGCGAACACGGCCATCTCGGCGTTGAAACGCTGGTCGCCCATTTCGGCCGCACGGGCCGGCTGATCTGCATGATCCTGTCGAACGCCCTCATCCTCGGCTGTTCGGCTATCTTCTTCTGGGGCACCTGGCTGCAATATGACATCAATGCCAGCATGACCGCTCCAGTCACCAAGATCTCGATGATCTGGGTCTATGGCATCGGCCTCTTCACCGGCGCCGGCATGTCGCTGATCGCTCTGGAGCGGCTTTTCCGTTACCTGACCGGCCGCGTCACGGATGAGGAAATCGCTGCCTTTGCCGGCGAAAACCTCACAATCGAGCAGATGGCGGAGCGTACCTGATGACCCTTATCGTCTTCATCGTATCCCTCCTCGGCGCCATGGCGATCGGGGTTCCGGTCGCCTTCTCGCTGATCTTCTGCGGTGTCGTGCTCATGTGGTACATGGACATGTTCAACACCCAGATCATTGCCCAGAACATGATCGCCGGTGCTGACACGTTCACGCTTCTGGCCATTCCCTTCTTCATTCTTGCCGGCGAGTTGATGAATTCCGGCGGCCTTTCCCGCCGCATCATCGACTTCGCCATTGCCTGCGTCGGTCACATCCGCGGCGGCCTCGGCATCGTCGCGATCATGGCGGCGATCATCATGTCGGCGATTTCGGGCTCGGCTGCGGCCGATACTGCAGCGCTCGCCGC
Source organism: Neorhizobium alkalisoli (assembly GCF_007829835.1). Lineage (GTDB taxonomy): Bacteria > Pseudomonadota > Alphaproteobacteria > Rhizobiales > Rhizobiaceae > Neorhizobium. The sequence goes on from NZ_VIWP01000001.1 coordinate 513,711, forward strand.
CATCCTGATCCCGATGATGGCCAAGGCGGGCTACAATATTCCACGCTCTGGCGGCCTGATCGCCGCCGGCGGCATCATCGCACCGGTCATCCCGCCATCGATGGCTTTCATCGTCTTCGGTGTCGCGGCGAACGTCTCGATCACCCAGCTTTTCCTCGCGGGCATCTTCCCAGGCATCCTGATGGGCGCTTCGCTGGTCATCGCCTGGCTGATCGTTGTGCGAAAGGACAATATCCAGCCGCTGCCCAAGGCACCGATGGCCGAACGCCTGCGCGTAACGGCACGTGCCGGCTGGGCACTCGGCATGCCGGTGATCATCCTCGGCGGCATCAAGGCCGGCATCATGACCCCGACGGAAGCGGCCGTGGTCGCTGCGGCCTACGCACTGTTCGTCGGTGTTTTCATCTACCGCGAACTCAGCTTCAAGGAACTCCCGCACGTCATCCTGCGGGCGGCCAAGACGACTTCGGTCATCATGTTCCTCGTCTGCGCGGCGCTCGTCTCGTCCTGGCTGATCACGGCTGCCAATATCCCGGCTGAAGTTTCGGGTTATATCGAGCCGCTCATCGACCGGCCGATGTTGCTGATGTTTGCCATCATGCTTCTGGTTCTGGTCGTCGGCACAGCGCTCGATCTCACGCCGACCATCCTGATCCTGACACCGGTTCTGATGCCGATCATCAAGCAGGCAGGCATCGACCCGGTCTATTTCGGCGTACTGTTCATCATGAACAACTCGATCGGCCTGATTACCCCGCCGGTCGGCGTCGTGCTCAACGTCGTCAGCGGCGTCGGCCGCATTCCGCTCGGAAAGGTCACGGCCGGTGTCTGGCCGTTCCTGGTTGCCGAAACAATCGTGCTGTTCCTGCTCGTCCTGTTTCCGGATCTGGTCATCGTGCCCGCACGCTGGCTGCACTAATCTTCACCACTCTCATTCATTGGAGGATAAAATGAGAAAACTTCTACTGGCTACCACCGCTCTCGCAATCGCCTGCTCGGCTGCCGCCGCTCCGGCCTTCGCCGAATTCAAGTCGCGCAACATCCGCGTCTCGAACGGCATCAATGCCGACCACCCGGTCGGCAACGGCATCAAGGCGATGCAGGCCTGCCTCGACGAAAAGTCGGGCGGCAAGATGAAACTGACGGCCTTCTGGGGCGGCGCACTCGGCGGCGACCTGCAGGCAACCCAGGCCCTGCGCTCCGGCGTTCAGGAAGCCGTCGTCACCTCGTCCTCGCCGCTGGTCGGCATCGTGCCGGCGCTCGGCGTCTTCGACCTGCCCTTCCTGTTTGCCAACAGCCAGGAAGCCTACAAGGTGCTCGACGGCAAGTTCGGCGACATGATGAACCAGAAGCTGGATGCTGCCGGTGTCGTCAATCTCGCTTACTGGGAAAACGGTTTCCGCAACCTGTCGAACTCTGTCCACCCGGTCACCAAGTGGGAAGACTTTTCGGGGATGAAGGTTCGCGTCATGCAGAACAACATCTTCCTCGACACCTTCCAGAACCTGGGCGCCAACGCGACCCCGATGGCCTTCGGCGAAATCTTCTCGGCGCTGGAAACCAAGGCGATCGATGCACAGGAAAACCCCTATGTAACGATCGACACCTCGAAATTCTTCGAAGTGCAGAAGTACATCACCGAGACGAACCACGCCTACACGCCGTTCCTCTTCCTGTTCTCGAAGGCGATCTTCAACACCTACGCGCCTGACGAACAGGCAGCGCTTCGCGCCTGCGCCATCGTTGGCCGTGACGTCGAGCGTCAGGTCATCGGCGACCTCAACAAGAAATCGCTGGAGAAGATCAAGGCAGCCGGCCTGCAGGTCAACACGCTTGCTCCGGAAGAACAGGCGCGCATCCGCGAAAAGTCGATGGTCGTCTATGAAAAGCACAAGGCCGAGATCGGCGCCGACGTCGTCGATGGCATCATCGCCGAACTGAAGGAAATCCGTAAGTAATTGCGGCGGCCGGGCCTTGCCCGGCCTCCATCCACCAGAAGACCCGCGGCGTCGAACACCGCGAGTCTTTTTTCGCGTCTAGGCAATCGATTTTCGGCGGTCAGCCCTTGGTAAGCTCTTCGGCCACCAGTGCCTGAAGCTGCCACAGATTGCGGTCACGAATGCCTTCTTCGCTGAGATCCGCGACCGTGTTGCGCAGATATTGCGCACAGGATCCCGCCGGGCCACAGGCTCTGGCAATCGCCGATGCGGCTTCGACAAGCGGGACCGGCGTCGTCAGCGCATGGCGTTTGGTGCTGGCCCAGAAAGTCAGGGCGCGTTGCGTTCCATGCGCAGTTTTCACGGGCAGCCAGCGGACCATGTCGACCACCTCGCGATACGGGATCTCCCGCGCAAGCAGCGCCCGCAGATCCTGCCGGCGGCTTTCCTGAGACAGACGAAGGATCAGCCCGTCGCAACGGCCGCCCCGTTCAAGCGCCATCATCAGACCGGGCTGGGCGCTGGTGGCACGCCATCTTTCGATCCGAAGCGAGAACGCACGGTGCCAGCCATAGGCCGTCGCCCGCTCGCGGGCATCCACCTTGAATTCCGGGTTCCAGATCAGCGAGCCATAGGCAAAGATCCAGATCGGATCAGGCCCAGCCTCACGATCGATCTTTTCCGCAAGCGCGTCCAGTTCGTCTTCGGAATGCAGCGTCCAGCGGGGCTCCGGCCCTTCATCGGGGACAACCCTCAGGGTCAGCGCCACCAGTTCCGGCGTAAGCAGCATGACATCTCGGCTGGCAGTGGTCATTTCCATCTTCTTTACTCGGCAGATAGTCGGATCTGAAACATGATAGCCCGGATGCGGCAAGCCTGCCGCATCCGGGTTTTTCGTTCTTTTGGTATCAAGCCTTGACGAAAGCGAGGAGATCCTCGTTCAGCACGTCTGCATTGACGGTGAGCATGCCGTGCGAGAAGCCCGGATAGGTCTTGAGCTGGCCGTTCTTCAGAAGCTTGGCCGATTTCAGGGCCGAGTCCGCGATCGGCACGATCTGGTCGTCTTCGCCATGCAGGACCAGCGTCGGCACCGTGATCGCCTTCAGGTCTTCCGTCTGGTCGGTTTCGGAAAAGGCCTTGATGCCGTCATAATGAGCCTTGGCACCACCCATCATGCCCTGACGCCACCAATTCTGAATCACACCTTCCTGAACCTTGGCGCCGTCACGGTTGAAGCCGTAGAACGGGCCGGCCGGAACGTCGCGGAAGAATTGCGCCCGGTTGGCGGCAAGCGCTGCACGGAAACCGTCGAACACTTCGATCGGCAGGCCTTCCGGATTGGCGGCAGTCTTCAGCATCAGCGGCGGAACGGCCGAGACGAGGACCGCCTTGGCGACGCGGCCCGAGGGCTGGCCATGTTTTGCGACATAACGGGCAACTTCACCGCCGCCGGTCGAATGGCCGATATGAACGGCGTTCTTCAGGTTCAGATGCTCGACGACGGCAAAGGCGTCGGCGGCATAATGGTCCATGTCGTGACCTTCAGAAACCTGGGCCGAGCGGCCATGCCCACGGCGATCATGGGCGACAACGCGAAAACCCTTGGAGAGGAAGAACAGCATCTGCGCATCCCAATCGTCGGACGACAGCGGCCAGCCGTGGTGGAAGACGATCGGCTGCGCGTCCTTCGGACCCCAATCCTTGTAAAAGATGTCTACGCCGTCCTTGGTGGTTACGAAACTGTTGGTCATGGTCTTATCTCCTGTGATTGTCTGATTGTCATGGGTCGCAGCATTGGCTGCGAAAGAGGAACGGCTGGAAAGAGCAGCGCCGGCTGCGAGAACGGCACCGGCAAGCAGTGCGTCGCGGCGGCGAATGGGAAGGGTTGGCTTGGTCATCGTCTGCTCCTGTCGGATCTGGTTTGACTTGGCCGGCTGCGTTTCGTGCGGCCTTGCGTTTGTCTATGCAGGGATAATGACGGGTAGAGCTGAAACCAACAATTGCAATAATATTGTCGATTGAATTGCGGATATTGCAATAATTGCCGAATGCAATTTTGGATAAGGGGACTTCGGGTCCTTGCTGTGTCTTACAGGAGATATGACAGACACAATCATCGTCGCGCAAAGCCGCGCTTTCGTAAGCGGGCTGCAGCCTTTGGATCTTCGAAAGCCGGCACGGCCTCGTAGCGATCAAGTTTTGTGATTCATGCAGTCGCGGTTTGGCGAACCAATTCGCAGAATGGCCTCTGTCTTGCGCGAGGCGCAATAGCTTTCAATCATCTGCAGTTCGTGCAGAGAGAAACGAGGCAAGGCACGCGCGAGATCGTGCCTTGCCCATTCATGGATTACTTCGCGGCCTTGATCTTGCCGACCTCTTCGGCGCTCATCTCGCCGACCGTCGTGACTTCGCCATTGGCGATCTTCCACAGACGGAACGGGCCGGTAATATCGCCATACTGGTCGAAGCTGACCGGGCCGATGACGCCCTCATACTTGACCGGCTTGCCGTCCTTGATGAGCTTCAGCGCCTTTTCGAACTCGGCCTTGCCGGCATGGATCGGCGTGCCGCCTTCGGCCACGACCTGCGGCATGGCGGCCTTGATAGCCGCGGCATCCGACTTGCCGGCCTTGGCGATTGCCAGTGCCACGATCGCACCCGCATCATAAGAACGGTCCGCAGCCGGCGCAGATGGCGAAATGCCGCCGGAGAAGGCCGAATAATTGGCGTTGAAATATTCGGTCGACGCCGTCGGGCTGGTGCCGGACGAGGTGCCATAGGCGTTTTCGAGATATTGCGCGCCGACGCTTTCGATGAAGTCCTTGGAGTTCATGCCGTCATTGAGCAGAAACGTCTGCTTGCCGCCGCCTGAAACCCAGGCGCGGGCAATCGTCGCGCCATCGACCGGGGTGCTGACGAGATAGAGCGCATCCGGATCACCGGCCATGGCGGCGCTGGCTTCCGAGGCATAGCTCGACTGCTTTTCGTTATAGGGCGTGGTCGTGGTGATCGTGCCGCCGAGCTTCTTGTAGGCGATCGAAAACTCCTTGACCATGTTGACGCCGAAGTCGTTGTTGACGTTGATGATCGCGATCTTCTTCAGACCCTGGTCGATCGCGAACTTTGCAGCGGCCGTGCCCTGAAGCGCATCAGACGTGATGGTGCGGAAGAAGACGCCATTGGTCTTGCCGTCGCGGCCGAGCGAAGTCAGCGTCGGCGAGGAGGAAGCGGGCGAGACCTGCACGACGCCGGCGGGTGCGGTGACCGAGGTCAGGATCGGGATCGAGACCGACGAGATGATGCCGCCGATAATGACCGGCACTTTCTTGATATTGACGAGCTGGGTCGCCTGATCGACGGCGACGTTGCCCTGGCTCTGGCTATCGCGCGTATCGGCAACGACCTTGCAGCCACCGACGCCACCAGCATCGTTGAAATCCTTGAACGCCATGGCGACGGACTTGGCGCCGGCCTGACCGTATTCACCGGCAGGACCGGTCAGTTCCATGACGAGGCCGACGGTGATGTCGCAATCAGCGGCAAGAGCCGGTGCTGTCGAGGCGGCGAGGCCTGCGACCATAGCGGAAAGCAGAAGTGATTTTCTCATCGTTATTCCCCTTTGTTGAGATTGTATTTCATGATGCTGCCGTGCCGCCCCTCGCGGTCACGCTCCAGCGTATAAACGTCGCCTTCGAGCGGCTTTGCCTCGGCAAGCACCGCCTCGATCTCGGCACGATCGGCCTCCGTCAGCCGGATATCGGCAATCGCCAGATTGGACGCGAGATGATCGCGATTGCGCGCGCCGACGATGACGGCGGCGACACCCGGCCGCGTCAGCATCGCAGCGCTGGCGACCGTGGCGATATCGACGCCGTGACGGTCAGCGATCTTCCGCAGTGTCGAAAGCAGCGCCTGGAACAGGTCCCAGCCACCAAAATCGTCGATGATCAGCTTGTATTTGGTAAGCGAGCGGTTTTCGAGCGGATGCTCCGGCTCCGGTTTTCCAAGCCAGCGATCGCCCAGAAATCCGCCGGCCACCGTGCCGTAGCAGAAGAGTGCGAAATTATTGTCAGCCGCAAGCTGCACCATCCGCTTTTCCGGGCGGCGGTCGAGCAGGGAATATTGCAGCTGCAGCGAGGTGAAAGGCACGCCGGCGCCGATGATCGCCTCGATATGGTCGGTATCGAAATTGGTGCCGCTGACCTTGTCGATCTTGCCTTCCTGCTGCAGTTCCTTCAGCCACACGGCCGTCTCCAGCCAGCCGGGAATATCATAGGCCCACCAGTGGAACTGCACGAGATCGAGCCGCTCCAGGTTGAGCCTCTTGCGGGACGTGTCGATGACACCCTCAACATAGGCCTTGCTGATATTCGGTAGAACCGTGAGATCGGGCACGAATTTCGTATGAACCCTGATCTTCGAGAGCGCCTCCTGCCCCCGCAGATCGGCATAACGCAGCCGGAATTTTCCGATCAGCTCCTCCACACCGGTATAGATATCGGCGCAGTCGAATGTGGTGATGCCCGCATCAGCGAAGGCGACCATGTCCTCTACCGCCGTCTCGGCATCGATCGGCCCATGGCCGCCGGCCATCTGCCAGCCGCCGCGGATGACCCGCGAGATCTCGTAATTCGGCTGGATGGTGATGCGTTGCATGTCGTCTTACCTATTCGTCATTCGATAGTGTGGGTAACGGGACGGCCGTCGTCTCGGCATGGCTGAAACGGCGCAGGCCCGTGCGGGTGATCCTCAGCCGGGTCGAGCAGTTCGGATCCGGACAGGCGATGTCCGCATCCGTCGTCATCCAGTCGTTCCTGTGGGTCGGGCGCTGCTTGGCGGCCAGAAGTGGCAGGACGGAAGCGAGCGAATAGATGGAAATCCCCTGCCCCGGCGGCAGATGCAGCATCTCGCCCTGCAGGGTGAAATGATCGCCGGGCCTGGCGCCGCAATAAACGGCGCCGCCTTCGGGGATGACCACATCGACCCTCAGATCAAAAAGCTCGAACCCGTCGTCCCGCTCAGCCATCGCTCACCTCTTTCGTCGCGGCCTGTTCCTGATCCAGCCGGCCACGGATGAGATCGAAGGAACGGCTGATATCATTGGTCAGCGCCTGCAGCGCGGCCGCCGGATCGCGTCGTTCCAGGGCTTCGATCAGCGCCCAGTGATGGTCGGTCGCTGCCAGACCACCGTGTTCGTCATGGATATGGGCGGCCTTGCGGATGATCGCGCCGGATTGCAGCCAGAGGCTTTCGACGATCGGGATCAGCACCGCCGACCGCGCCGCCTCATAGATGTGGAAATGGAAACGCTGGTTGAGCTCCGACGTGACCTGACCGATATCCTTGCCATGCCGCTCGAAGGCCGCGTCGCAATCGAGATTGATCTGCTTCAGGACGGCGAAATCGTCTTCCGTCAGGTTGGGCAGCGCCAGCACCACCATCTGCCCTTCGATGAGAATGCGCGCCCGCGCCAGATCGTCCAGCCGCTCGCGCGTAATCAGCGGCACACGCACGGAGCGGCTCGGCAGCGCTTCCAATGCCTGTTCCGACACGAGCCGGCCGAGCGCCTCGCGCACCGGCATGGTGCTGGTCTGGAGGCGTTCGGCAAGGTCAACGATGCGCAACACATCGCCGGCATCGAACATGCCATTGATCAGCGAGCGACGCAGCTGGGTATAGACACGCTCATGCAGCGTTTCGCGGCCGACCGGCGCCAGCACGTCGCGTGCAGCGGCACCTTCGGCCTTCTCCCGCGGCTTTCGCGCCTGAACCGCCATAAACCTCTCCCGTTTTTGCCTTGATCGGCCCGTTTTTCGGGTTGCTTTTCCGTTGGCGGTAAAGTTTGATCAAACATCAATCATCAAATCAAGAACCTTTCTTCGCCGATGCCTCTGCCCAAGACCGATACCGCCGAAAATCCTGCCAGCGCCCGAACCGCGGTGGTCGAGGCGCGCAATCTGGTGAAGCGGTTTCAGGGCATGACGGCCGTTTCCGACATGTCACTGACACTTAGCGCGGGCGAAATGGTCGGACTGATCGGCCCGAACGGCGCCGGCAAGACGACGCTGTTCAACCTGATCGCCGGCTCGCTGAAACCGACTTCCGGCGAGATCTGGATCGGCGGGCGCGACGTCTCGCAGGACAGTCCGGAAAAACGCATCACACGCGGTGTCGGCCGCACGTTTCAGATCCCCCGGCCCTTTCTGGACATGAGCGTGCTCGACAACGTGCTTGCCGGCGCGCAGGCGCAGGATGGCGAAAAACTGTTTGCCAATTTTCTGCGCCCCGGCCATGTCCGCCGACAGGAACAGGCGGCACGGGAAAAAGCCCGCGCGCTTCTCGATTTCGTCACCCTCTCCGGTCTCGAAAGTCAGCCGGCAAAGGTGCTCTCCGGCGGCCAGCGAAAGCTGCTCGAACTTGCCCGCATCTTGATGGCCGATCCGCAGGCGATCCTGCTCGACGAGCCGGCCGCCGGCGTCAATCCGGCTCTGCTGGAGACGATCATGAAACGGGTCATCGCCCTCAATGCGCAGGGCAAGTCGATCCTGCTGATCGAGCACAATATGGACATGGTCTCGCGCCTTTGCTCGCGCGTCGTCGCCATGGCGCAGGGCAAGCCGCTTGCCGAAGGCACTCCGGCCGATGTGGCCGCCGATCCGGCCGTGATCGAAGCCTATCTCGGAGGTGCGGCATGAGTGGTTCCGCATCCACCACGCCCGCGCTCGAAATGCGCGCTCTCGTCGCCGGTTACGAACCGGACCTGCCGATCGTCCGTGGTGTCAATCTTTCTGTCGCGCCGGGCGAACTTCTCGTTCTCCTCGGCCCGAACGGCGCCGGAAAGTCGACCTTAGTCAAGGCGATCGCCGGCGTCGTGCCGATCCATTCCGGCAGTGTCACGCTTGCCGGCCGCGACATCACGCATGTGCCTGCCCATCGCAAGATAGCACAGGGCCTCGCCTTCGTGCCTCAGACCGAGAACATTTTTGCGACACTCAGCATCCACGAGAACCTGCAGCTTGCGGCAGCCGTGCTGCCAAAACAGCTGCGGGCGGACAGGATCAAGGCGCTCTACGAGCGTTTCCCCGATCTTGCGACCGCTCCCTCCCGGCTTGCCGGTGCGCTTTCGGGGGGACAACGCCAGATGCTCGCCGTGGCACGGGCACTGATCGTCGATCCGCCCGTCGTCATCCTCGATGAGCCCTCGGCCGGCCTCTCGCCAAAAATCGTCTCAGAAGTGTTCGAGATGCTTCAACAAATCAATGCCGCCGGTGTCACCGTCATCCTCGTCGAGCAGAACGTCAAGGCAGCGCTGAAGATCGCCAGCCGCGCCGTCATTCTGGTCGAGGGCCAGATCCGCCACGAGGGCGCCGCCGCCTCGCTGCTCGACGATCCGATCGTCGCAAAACTCTATCTCGGCACGGGACACGCGCAGAACCATTCCGTCGGAGCGGAACAGCCATGAACCCGCAATTTCTGATGGATGGCCTGATCGCAGGCGCGATGATCGGCCTCGGCGCGATCGGCGTGACGCTGACCTATTCGATCCTGCGCTTTGCCAACTTCGCCCATGGCGAGCTTCTGTCCTGGGGCGCCTATCTCGCCATGGCGGTCAGCGGCGCGCTCGGCATGCTTTCGACCACGCTCGTGAAGCCGATAGCGCCCTTTTCCTTCGGCTGGTCGCTGCCGATCGCAGCCGTCATCGCCATCCTCTTGACCGGGCTTCTGGCGCTCGCCGTCGACGCGCTTCTGTTCGGACGGCTGCGCCGACGCGGCAGCGCCGTCATCATTCTGGTGATGGCAAGTTTCGGTGCGTCGCTGGCACTGCGCAGCCTCTTGGAATTCATCTTCACCTCGAAACCCGCCTATTACACCAAGGCGCTGCAGATCGCGGTCAAGCTCGGCGGTGGCCTGCGCGCCACTCCGGACCAGCTTCTGTCGCTCGGGCTCACCCTCGTCGCCGTCATCGCCATCCATCTTCTGATGACACGCACGAGCATCGGTCGCTCTATGCGGGCGGTCAGCGAAAACCCGGCGCTGGCCGGCATTGCCGGGGTCGATGTGCGCAAGGTGATCCGCGTCGTCTGGTTTCTGGGCGCTGCCCTTGCCTGTATCGCCGGCATCATGACCGGGCTTCTGGTCCAGATCCGGCCCTATCTCGGCCATGACCTGCTTCTGCCGCTGTTTGCCGCCGCCATCCTCGGTGGCATCGGCAGCGTGCCGGGCGCGATGTTGGCCGGCCTGATCGTCGGCCTGTCCGAAGCTGCCGCTGTGCAGCTGGTCGGGGCGGAATGGCGGGCAGCCGTCTCCTTCGTCATCCTCGTGATCGTGCTTCTGGTGCGGCCGCGCGGCCTGTTCGGGAGGGCGGCATGAGCCTCGATATTCTCGCCTATGGCGCCTTCTTCCTCACCATGGCACTGACCTACGCGATCATGTGCCTCGGCCTCAACATACAATGGGGCCAGACCGGCCTCTTCAATGTCGGCATCGCGGCCTTCGTCGCGATCGGCGCCTATGTCTCCGCCATTCTGACTACGCCGGAAACACCCGATCGTTTTGGCGGCTTCGATCTGCCGATCGTAGTCGGCTGGCTTGGCGCATCCATCGCCGCGGGTCTTGCCGCCTGGCTTGTCGGGGCGCTAACGATCCGGCTGCGCTCCGATTATCTGGCAATCGCCACCTTCGGCGTCGCAGTCTCTGTTCAGCTCTGCGTGCTCAACATCCAGCCGCTTACTGGGGGCGCGTTCGGTGTCGGCTTCATCCCGCGCCCCTTCGGTAGCCTCGCCGGCAATCCGCTCACCTTCAGCCTTGCCAATCTGGCGCTGACAGCCTGCGTCGTTCTTGGCCTCTATCTCGCGCTCGAACATCTGACGAAAAGCCCCTGGGGCCGAGTCCTGCGGGCAATCCGTGAGGACGAGGTCGCGGCACAGGCGCTCGGCAAACGGCCAATCCGTTTTCGCCTTCAGGCCTTCACCATCGGCGGCGCGATCATGGGGCTGGCGGGCGCCGTTCAGGGCCACTTCATCGGCTTTATTGCGCCAGACAATTACCTGCCGATCCTGACCTTTCAGGTCTGGGCCATGCTGATCGTCGGTGGCTCCGGCAACAATCGTGGTGCCATTCTCGGCGCGGTGCTGGTCTGGGGTCTCTGGGCACTGACCGCCGCAGCCGTTTCCGCCTTCGTGCCGCCGGAACAGCAGGCACGCGCCTCCTCGCTGCAGATCGTGGCGATCGGCGTCGGCCTCTGCCTCATCCTGCTCCTGCGCCCGCGCGGCATTCTCGGCGAAGGCCGGTCGTCGATTGCCGGACGTTTCAAACCGAAATCCAAGGCCCAGCAGAAATTCAAGGAATGATTCCATGAGCCAGTCTCCCGAACGTATTTCGATTGCCGGTGGCCTGTCGATCAGCCGCCTCGTCTGCGGCCTGTGGCAGGTCGCCGATATCGAGAAGAACGGCACCGTGATCGATCCGGATACCGGCGCCGATGCCCTGCAGGCCTATGCAAATGCCGGTTTTGATACGTTCGACATGGCCGACCATTACGGTTCGGCCGAACTGATCACCGGCCGGCTTCTGTCCCGCTACTCAGACTCCCCAAAACGCCCGATCGCCTTCACCAAATGGTGCCCGGAACCGGGTCCGATGACACGCGACGTCGTGCGCCGCGGTGTAGAGGAACGTCTGCGCCGGCTCGACACTGACCGGATCGACCTTCTCCAGTTCCACTGGTGGACCTTTGAACATCCCGCCTGGCTGGACGCCCTGCACGAAATGCAGAAGATGAAGGACGAAGGCTTGATTTCGGCGCTCGGCCTCACCAATTTCGATGCCGCCCATCTGGCCGTCGCACTTGCCGATGGCATCGAGATCGCCACCAACCAGATCTCTTTTTCGCTGGTCGATCGCCGTGCCGCCGGCCCCCTCTTCGATCTTTGCGAAAAGACCGGCGTAAAGCTGCTGGCCTACGGCACGCTCTGCGGCGGTTTTCTTTCTGAAAAATGGCTCGGAAAATCCGAGCCGACCGAGATCGCCGACTGGAGCCGTTCGAAATACAAGCGGTTCATTGATACCGCCGGCGGCTGGGATGCTTTCCAGGGCATCCTGACAGCGGCCGCTGCTATCGCCCGCAAACATCAGGTCTCGATTTCCAATGTCGCCAGCCGCTGGGTGCTTGAGCATCGTTCGGTCGCAGCCACGATCATCGGCGCACGGCTCGGCGAAAACGAACATCGCGACGACAATCTCAAGGTCTTTTCCTTCACGCTCGACGATGAGGACAAGGCAGCTCTCGATGCAGCTTTTGCGGCGACAAACCCGATCCCAGGCGATTGCGGCGACGAATATCGCAAACCGCCCTTCCTCACCGCCTCAGGTGACCTCAGCCACCATCTCGACGCCATTCCGTCGATCTATACGGCCGAGCCTGTGCCCGGCAGGCCGGGCCGGATGCGCGTCTCTTCCGGCAGCATCTGGGAACCGATCGCCGGCTACAGCCGCGCCGTCAGGATCGGCGACCGCATCCTCGTCTCCGGCACGACGGCAACCCATGCCGCCGATCGCTGCGTGGCGCCGGGCGATCCGGGTGCACAGGCGACCTATATCCTCGATAAGATCGCCGCCTCGATTTCCGCGCTCGGCGGCAGCATGGAGGACGTGGTGCGCACCCGCGTCTATCTGCGCGATGCCAACCAATGGGAACCGGTCTCACGCGCCCATGGCCGCGTGTTTTCGACCGTCCTGCCAGCCAATACGTTGATCGAGGCGGGTAATCTGGTCGGCAATTACGAAGTCGAGATCGAGGCAGAAGCGATCTGCGGCTGAACACAGCCAAGTGCACTCGAAGCCGTAAGGCTATCTGCAAGGGTTGCTAGGGTATGCCCGCAAGGATGGCAAACGGGGCGGTCTCTGCCGCCCCGGATGCTTCAGATATCGATCACGCCTTCAAGGCAGCGCGCGCGTCCTTCTTTGCGAGACGCTCCAACAGATAATCCACTTCCGCCCGCGCTTTCGGCGTCAACATCTGCGCCGGCTTGCGCTGGGCATCCGAAGCGATCACGCCGCGGCGCTTGAGCACGTGCTTGCGCACGGCAAGACCGACGCCGAGCTGCTGTTCGTAGCGGATCAGCGGCAGATGCGCGTCGAACAGGTCATGCGCCTCGTCGCGCTTATCCGCCGCGAACAGGCCGACCAGTTCCGTCAGCATGTCCGGGAAGCCGTAACCGGTCATCGCGCCATCGGCACCGCGTTCCGGCTCGAAATCGAGGAACATGCCGCCATTGCCGCAGAGGATCGAGAACTCGCGCAGCTCGCCAGCAGCCTGCATGGCGCGCAGTTTCGAGATCTTTTCGAGGCCCGGCCAGTCCTCATGCTTCAGCATCAGGCAGGACGGATGGTTGCTCATGATCTTCGCGATGACGCTGTTTGCCATCACGACGTTGAGCGTCAGCGGATAGTCTTGCAGAACCCAGGGAACGTCATCGCCGATCGCTTCGACAGCGCTGGCGAAATAATTGACGATCTGGTCATCGGTCTTGAGTGCCGGCGTCGGCGCGATCATCACGCCGGCAGCGCCCATATCCATCGCGCTTTTTGCCAGCGAACGCATGGCGGCAAAACCTGGCGCAGAAACGCCGACGATGACCGGAACCTTCGCACGCGAGACGACACGCTTGATGATCGCCCGGCTTTCATCCGGCTCCAGCTTTGGCGCCTCGCCCATGATGCCGAGAATGGTGATGCCCGTGCAGCCGCTCTGCTCGTAAAAATCCGTCAGGCTGTCGACGGAGTTGAAATCGATCGATCCGTCCTCAAGAAACGGTGTGGCGGCGATCGCATAAACGCCCTTGGATTTCGTGCCGAATGTCATGTTTCTCTCCCTCCGTTCAAAAGCATGGGGCCGGCCGAAGCCGCGGCTTTTGATCTCCGTTTCTAGTCAGATATTGGCGAGAAGGCCACCGTCGATGCGGATGACCGAGCCGGTGATGTAGGACGCGCGGGGGCTGGCGAGGAAGGCGACGGCATCACCATATTCCTGCGGATTGCCATAACGCCCGACCGGGATCGAGGCGGTGCTTTCCGCCGAGACATCGGCAACCGGGCGATCTTCACGCTTGGCCTTCTGCTCATCGAGAAAGACGATACGGCCGGTGGCGATGCGGCCCGGAAGGACGACATTGGCGGTGATGCCGTCACGGCCGATTTCCCGCGCCAGCGTCTTCGACCATCCGACCAATGCCAGTCGCAGGCTGTTGGAAATGCCGAGATTTGGGATGGGCGCGACGACGCCCGACGAAGTCGAGGTAATGATGCGTCCCCAGCCGCGTTCCCGCATGGGCGGCAGGACCGCATCGGTGACGGCGATGACGGAGCGGACCATGCTGTCGAAATATTTCGACCATGTCTCGGGCGCCTGACCGGCAGCTGGCGTTGGCGGCGGGCCACCGGTATTGTTGACCAGCACATCGACGGGGCCGAAGGTCGAGGCGATCAGCGACAGGCGTTCCTCGATCACGGATAGGTCGCCGATATCCCATTGCAGGGCGAAAGCCTTATGGCCGGCCGCCTCGATTGCTTTTACCGTGGCCTCGGCCGCCGACTGGTCGATGTCGGCGACGACGACATTGGCATTTTCCGCCGCCAGCGCCCTTGCGATCGCGCCACCCAGTCCGCCGCCGGCGCCAAAAACCAGCGCCGTCTTTCCGTTCAGTTGAAGGTCCATGTATGTCTGCTCTTGTATGCTTGGATTTTGATTACCGCTCTCAGCAGCAGTAGAGTTCGACCGGCAGGTCGCTGAACACTTCCGGCGCGCCTTCGGTGATCGCAAAGGTCTGGCCGACACCGGCCGTCAGGCCCGTCGTCGCGTCGGGGATCATGATGTGGACGAAAAATACCATGCCCGGCGTCATGATCAGCGGATTGCCGGAATAGATCATCGGCGGCACGTCCATCCATGTCGGCTTGAAGGTGCAGCCCAGCGCATAACCGCAGGCCGCATAACGCGCCTTGGCAAAGCCGGCATTGTCCAGCACGCGGCGGTGGATATCGTCGAGCGTGCCGAGTGCAGCACCTGCGCGCGCCGCATCCTTGATCTGGTCGAGCGCATCCTTGGCCACGCTCAGCATATCGAGCTGGCGCGGATCCGGCTTGCCGGTCACCAGCGTGTGTTCGATGACGACGTGATAGCGGCAATGCGAGCCGGCGAGTTCGACAAGAATCTGATCCTGTTCCTCGATTTTTCGCGGGCCACCAATACCGCGACCGTAAAGTGCGCGCGGGCCGGAATTGACGAGCGGGCCACCGGACGGAATATCGCCGCCGCCGGAAAGCATCGAGGTCAGGGCCGCGCCTGAAAGAACCGTGTCGGGAATGCCGGCGCGGGTGACGCCGATCGCCGCCCGCACCGCATCGTCGGCCAGCTTGCCGGCCATGCGCACATGCTGCAGCTCGGCTGCCGATTTCACCAGCCGTCCGGTGCGGACAATGTCGGACGCGTCTTCGGTGACGCAAAATCCGTCCAGAGCCTTGTCGACCATACGCGCATTGGCGCCGGTCAGGCCATAGGTCGCATATTCGACGCCGACCTTTTTGCCGGCCAGTCCCTTCTCCGCCATGATGGCGCGCAGGTCTTCGGCAGGATTGGCATTTTCGGCATTCAGCCATACACGGACATCGTCATAAAGCGAGGCCACATTCGCTTGCCGCAGGTCCGGCGTACGGGTCAACAGGACCGTATCGCTGCCATCATCGGCCAGAACCAGTCCGGCCTGGAAGAAGACATAACCGGCCGTATCGTAACTCGTCAGCCAGTAATGGCTTTCCTGCGCAAACACGATCAGCGCATCGAGCCCGCGTTCGCGCATGCGGCGGCGGGTGGCGGCCAACCGGGTGGCGAATTCGCCTGCTTCGAATTTCAGAAGCACATCACGGCCGCCCGGGGTGCGGGCCGAAAATTCCTGGGGTACATACATGGCGTCCATGGCGTCAGTCCGATTGCGGTCTATCGATCATCGATATGGGCGCCATGATCTCGTCGCCCATGTCCTTCTGCAAATCTCAGGCGATGGCCGCTTCCGGAACCGGAACGGCATCCAGCAGCGCCTTGGTATAGGCATCGCGATCGTCCGAACGGGCATCGGGGCGGTCGAAGAAATCGACGAGCTTGCCGTGGTGCATGACGGCGATACGGTGGGCGAGCTGGCGGATCAGGTTGAGGTCATGCGTGATGAACACGCAGGCCGTTCCCGTATCCTTCTGCAGCTTGACCAGCAGCTCGGCGACGGCCGCCTGTACCGAAACATCGAGCGCCGCCGTCACCTCGTCGCAGATGACGAGATCGGGCTCGGCCGCAAACGCGCGGGCAATCGCGACGCGCTGCTTTTCGCCACCGGACAGCTGGTGCGGGTAACGCTTGGCATAATCGGCCGGCAGGCGGACCATTTCCAGCAGCTCGGCAACGCGGGCGGCAACCTTGTCCGCCGGCACGACGCCATAAAGCTTGAGCGGCCGGCCGATAATCGTGCCGATCCGCTGACGCGGGTTAAGCGAGGCATCCGGATGCTGGAAGACCAGCTGTACGCGGCGGCGATAGGCGCGATCGATATCCTTGCGATTGGCAAAGGTCTTACCGGCGAATTCCAGCCTGCCCTCGAAATCCTGTAGGCCGGCCAGAACCTTGGCAATGGTCGATTTGCCCGAACCGCTCTCGCCGACGACGCCGAGAAGCTCCCCCTTGCGAATGTCGATATTGACGCCTTTGGCGCCCCAGAAGCCGGTTGTCTCGGAATCCTTCGGCCAGAACAGCTTTTGCAGCTTTGTCGGCGCGCCATAACGCACGCCGACGTCATCGAGCTTCACGAGCGTCTCCGGCACGGCCGGGGCATCGACGCCGATCCAACGATCCGGGTTCGGCACCGCGCCGATCAGCTGGCGCGTGTAATCGGCCTTCGGCCGACGGAAGACGTCCTGAACCGGGCCGCTTTCGACGATCACGCCTTTATGGATGACCGACACTTCATCGACGACCCGCGAGACGAGGCCGAGATCGTGGGAGATGTAGAGCGCGGAAACATTCGTCTCCTCGCGCAGCTGGTTGAACAGGTCGAGGATCTGTCGCGCGGTCAGGATGTCGAGCGCGGTCGTCGGCTCGTCGAAGATGATCAGCTCCGGCTCGCAGGCGAAAGCGGTGGCGATGACGACGCGCTGCTTCTCACCGCCCGACGCCTCATGCGGGTAACGGCCGAGCATTTCCTTCG
Source organism: Neorhizobium alkalisoli (assembly GCF_007829835.1). GTDB lineage: Bacteria > Pseudomonadota > Alphaproteobacteria > Rhizobiales > Rhizobiaceae > Neorhizobium. The sequence continues at coordinate 530,896 of NZ_VIWP01000001.1, forward strand.
GCCGTGTAATGCCGGTGCGGGCAAGCGCCGCCTCGGCATAGGCATAGGCCTCGATCTTGGTCAGGCCGCGGTGGCGCATCAGCACTTCGGCGATCTGCTCGCCGATCCTGATCGTCGGATTGAGCGAGGTCGACGGGTCCTGGAACACCATCGACATGCGGCTCCCGCGGATATCCGCCATCTGCCGCGGCGAAAAGTCGAGCATTTCCTCGCCGGCCAGACGGATGGCGCCACCGGTCTCCACCGCATTCGGCGGCAGATAGCGCATCACCGACCAGGCCATCGACGATTTGCCGGAGCCGGATTCGCCGACGAGGCCGACGGTCTGGCCCTTGCCGATGGTGAGGTCGATATTCTTCAGCGCCGAAACGAGGCCATTGTCGGTGCGGTAGGACAGCGAATAGTTGCGGATCACGAGCGCCGGCTTTTCCGTCGAGGAATTGGCGTCGGTCGCGACAGGGGCGAGCGAAACGGTCAATGGCTTCTCCTCGGGTCGAGGGCGTCACGCAGGGCGTCGCCGAAAAGGTTGAAACCGAGGGCGGCCATGGCGATCGACAGGCCGGGAATGGCCACGCACCACGGATTGCGGAACATGAACTGGCGCGCTTCGGCAACCATCAGCCCCCATTCTGTGCTCGGCGGCTGAGCGCCGAGGCCGAGGAAGCCAAGCGTGGCACCGATCATGATGGCGAAGGAAACGCGGATGGTGGATTCGACAACGATCGGCGAAAGCGCATTCGGCAGAACTTCGAAGGTGACGATGTAGAAACCGGATTCGCCGCGGGCGACGGCGGCCCGGACATAATCGCGGGTCCGCACCGAAAGAACCGCACTGCGGGCGATACGCGCCATACCGGGCGTGAAGGCGATCGCGACCGCGAGCAGGGCATGTTCCATGCCGCCACCGAGAACCGTGACGATCAGAAGCGTGAAGAGCAGATCCGGAACCGCCAGCAGGCCGTCGAGAATGCGCATGATCGTCGAGTCGACCCAGCCGCCGGAGACGCCTGCAATGACACCGATGACCGAGCCTATGCCGACGCCGATCGCGGTGGCGAAAAGGCCGAAAGCAACGGTGGCGGGCGCGCCGTTCAAGACGCGCGACAGGAGATCGCGGCCGAACTGGTCCGTGCCCAGCCAGTAGGTGGCGGACGGGCCCTGAAGACGGGCGACCGGATGGAATTCCTGCGGATCGAAGGGCGCAACCAGCGGACCGAACAGGGCTGCGAAGAGCACGATTGCAAGCAGGAGAGTGCCGACGACGGCGGTCGGGGACGAGAAGAACTTACGCATAACGAACCCTCGGGTCGAGCAGGGCAATGACGATGTCCGAGACGAGGTTGGACACGGCATAGATGCCTGCGAGAAGCAGGGTGACCGCCTGGATGACCGGCAGATCGCGGTTTTCGAGCGCATACATCAGAACGCGACCGAGGCCCGGCCAGGCAAAAATTTCCTCAACGACGATGATGCCGCCCAAGAGATAACCGATATCGAGCGAGATGACGGCAACCGCCGGCGCCAGCGAATTCGGCAGCGCGTGGCGGCGGATCACCCGGCGCTCGGAAAGCCCCTTCAGGCGCGCGGCGCGAACATAGTCGGAAGACAGGACTTCCGACATTTCCGAACGCACCTGGCGGGAAACGTGGGCAAGCAGGATCAGGCCGAGCGTGACGGCCGGAAGCACGATATGGGACGCGAACCCGCCAAGATCTTCCCAGGGCGCGACGAAGCCGCCGGCCGGGAATGGCCCGGTATTGGGTGCGGCGAGGAAAACGAGCAGCAGGGTCGCCGTGACGAATTCCGGCAGGGCCGTACCGAGATAGGAAAAAAGGCCGATGATCAGGTCGACCGCCGTTCCGCGCTTCAGTGCAGCCAGCGCGCCGAGCGGAATGGCGATGATCGTGACCGCGACGAGCGCGGTCACGGCAAGCAGAGCCGAGTTGAGGAAAGCCTCGCCGACCACCTGGGTGACCGGCAGGGACAATCTCAGGGACATGCCGAAATCGCCGTGCAGCAGAATGCCGGAGACCCAGCTGTAATATTGCATGTACCAGGGCTGATCGAGATGCAGCTGTTTCTGCAATGCCGCAACCGCATCCGGGGTGGCATATTCACCCAGGATCATGATGGCAGCATTGCCCGGCAAGATCGCGGTGATCGCAAACACCGCGAACGTGACGATCACCAGCACCAGGATGATGGCGAGCAAACGCCTGATCAGATAGCCCCAGCTCATGCCATCAAGCCTTGTTCAGCCAGACGTTCTCGACGTAGAAATAGCGGGACAGCGGTGCGATCGTCCAGTCTTCCGCACCCTTGCCGCTTGCCGTCAGGATGTCTTCGAAGATCGGCACGATGTAAGGCGTGTCCTTCAGCTGCAGTTCCTGCGCCTTGGCATAAAGCTCGCGGCGCTTGCCGTCTTCGGTCGTCGCGCGGGCTTCGTCGATCAGCTTGTCGAAATCCTTGTTCTTCCAGGCCGTGTCCTCGTAGGACGCGTTGGAGGTCAGGAGCAGGTTGAAGGTGGCGTCTTCGGTGGCCTGCATGCCCCAATAGCCCATGTAGAACTGACCCTTCATCCATACATTGGCGAGATAGGTATCGTGCGACATAGTCTCGACTTCGATGTCGAAGCCGGCGGTCTTTGCCATTTCCTTGACGGCGACGGCAACCTGGGCGCGGATGGCCGGGCGGTTGGAGGCGACGAGCTTGATCTTGATGCCGTCCGGATAACCGGCTTCGGCGAGAAGCTTCTTGGCGGCAGCCGGATCATAGGCGATTTCCGGCGTCTTGATCGCGTACTGGAATTCCGGCGACAGGAGGTTGTCGTAAGCGGGGCGGCCAAGGCCTTCGAGGACGATATCGACGAGCGTCGGACGATCGATCGCCATGGCCAGTGCCTTGCGGACGCGCACGTCGTCGAACGGCTTCTGGTCCTGGCGCATGGTGATGTTGACGAAACGGCCCGAGGGAACGCGCTTGGCCTTCACACCGGTCGCCTTGGAGATGCGATCGAAATCGGCCTGCTGGACGACCAGCATGACATCCATCGAACCGCCGAGGAAGTTGGCGCTTTCGGCAGCTAGATCCGGGAAGAGGTGCATTTCGACGGCATCGAGATAGGGCTTGCCGGCCATGTGATACTTGTCGTGCTTGACGAGGCGGACCATGCGGGCGCTGTCATAGGTCTCGAGCTTGAACGGGCCGGTACCGTTGGCGGTCGTATCGAGCTTTTCCTTCGGGCCGGACAGGGCGACCTTGGAAAGGATGCGGGCATTGGCATGCGCGGTCGAGATCGGCAGGTCGGCAAACGGGGTCTTCAGCGAGAACTTGACGGTGCTCGCATCGACGGCCTCGATCTTGTCGATCATGTTGAGGACCGAACGGGCAGCGGCCGGAACGTTCTTGTCGAGGATCGCCGTGAACGTGGCGACGACGTCATCCGCCGTGCAGGGCGTGCCGTCATGGAAGAAGATGTTCTTGCGCAGGAAGAAGGTGAAGGTCTTTGCATCGGCGCTGGCTTCCCAGCGTTCGGCGAGATCCGGCACAGCCTTGTTTTCCGGGCTCATGCGGGTAAGGCCCGAATAGAGCATGTCGACGACCGGGTATTCGGCCGGGCCGGAGCAGTTCAGGACGTTCAGCGTCGCGATGCGCGTCGAATGGCTGATCTTCAGCGTGCCGCCGGCCTTCGGCGTGGCGGCTGCCAGCGCGTCGGAAACGTCAATGCCCGGGAGGAGTGCGGTCGCCGCCATGCCCATGACCATGGTGCGGCGCGTAATCATGAAAGTTGTCATCATTTCCCTCTGAGTGTTGGTTCGACATAAAGCCGGGCGGCATTGTTTTTATGGTTTTCCCGGCGGAATTCTTGGGATCCGTCAGCTGATCACCGTCAGCTCGTCCGGCAGGCCGGTCAGGATTTCAGGCGCGCCTTCGGTGACGAGCAGCGTATGGCCGACACCCATGGCAAGCCCCGTATCCGCATCGCCGTTCATGACGTGGTAGAACAGCGTCATGCCCGGCTGGCATACGGTCGGATTGCCGGAATAGATCATCGGCGGCACGTCCATGCTGGTCGGCGCGAAAGTGCAGCCGACCGAATAACCGGTCGCGCCATAACGGGCGCGCTTGTAGCCGCCCTTGTCGAGGCCATCGGCATAAACGTCGAAGATTTCGCCGAGCGTCGTTCCGGGACGGGCGATATCGGTCATCTTCTGCAGGGTTTCGCGGCCGACATCATACATCTTGCGATGCGCATCCGAGGCCTTGCCGAACAGGATGGTCCATTCGGTCTTCACATTGTAGCGGCGATAGGCAACCGGATATTCGACGAGGATCTGGTCCTGCTCTTCCAGCCGGCGTGGATCGGAGACGCCGCGACCATAGACGGCGCGCGGTCCGGAGTTGAAGAGCGGCGCATTCGGCGGCATATCGGCGCCCTGCCCCAGGATCGTCGTCAGATAGACGGCCTTCAGATCGCTATCGAGAATGCCCGGACGCGATGCAGCGATGACAGCATTGAGCGAGTCGTCGAGAATACGGGACGCCTTGCGGGTATATTCGATCTCGGCCGGCGATTTGACGACGCGCAGCCAGCGGATCAGATGGCGATCGTCTTCCAGCGTGCACCAGTCGCCGATCGTCTGCTGGGTGCGATAGAGGTTCCAGCCGGTGAGGCCATGGGTATTCAGCTCGATGGCGATCTTTTTGCCGCCGAGGCCCAGCTCTTCAAGAATGACCTTCAGATCCTGCGCCGGATTGGCGTCCTCGGCATCCCACCAGATGCGAATATCCTCGATGATGCTCGTCTGCCTGGCCTGGACCAGATCCGGGCGGCGCGTCAAAAGCACCGGCTGACGGCCGTCCGTCGGCACGACGAGGCACTGGTAATAGACATAACCGCCGGTGTCGTAGCCGGTCAGCCAGTACATGCTTTCCTGCGCAAACACGAGCATGGCCTCGACACCGCGCGCCGCAAGTTCCGCGCGCAGCTTGTCCTGTCGCTGCAGATGCTCCCCCCTGGAAAAAGGAAGGTTCGGTTGCGGCATGGCACTCACGTGAGATCCTTTCGACAAGATCGTTAAGCTCGTTGTTGCGTGACACTACGGTTTGGTATACCACTCGTCAACCAGCGGAATACAAAAATTCCGACGAGATGGAAACGCCCTGCGGAATAAGGACAGCCAATAGGCGTACATTGTGGTGACAACGGCCGACACGTGTGGCACCAGACAATGATTTGAAGCCGTCTCCGCACGGGAGGGACTGGATACTGATGTTGATTGAAACCGATAAGCGGCTGGCGCTGCAGGCCTACGAACAGATCCTGAACCTGATCCTGACCGGCGCGGCCCAGCCGGGCGCCATGGTGACCGAGCGCCGGCTTGCCGAAACGCTGAACATGTCCCGCACGCCAATCCGCGATGCGCTTCTGATGCTGGAGGGCGAAGGCCTGCTCATCCGCCAGGGTAGCCGCGGCCTGCAGGTCAAGCAGATGCGCATCGAAGACTATATGGATGCGCTGCAGGTCCGCCAGATGCTGGAGCCGGAAGCGGCGCGGCTCGCCGCCGGCCATATGCCGGCCGCCAGCCTCGATGAGCTGGAGGCGGATCTCAAGAGCCTGATCGGCAATCCCGGCAATGGCGAAGGCAAGCCGGACCGCGGCTCGGTTCGCGATGTCGACGACCGACTGCATGGCGGCATCGGCGACGCTGCCGGCAATCCGCAGCTGGCGCAGATCATCCGCACGCTGCGCCGCCAGACACAGATTTTCGATTTGAGAAGCATGCCGGAACGGTTCGAGGCGACCTGCCACGAACATCTCGATATCGTCCAGGCATTGCGTGAAGGACGGGGCGATGATGCCGCCCAGGCAATGCGCCGGCATCTCGAACACGTCAGAGACAGTATTATCGGGAGACTGACCCGCGCATGACAGTTTTGGCAAAGGGCGCCGTGGCCGAAGAAGCCTCGCGCAGCAATACCGCACCGGTGGATATCCAGCTGGCGGAACGCCTGTTCGACGAATTGCGACGCCGTACCGGGACCAATCGCGGCATTACCCGCACCTCCTATGGGCTTGGCGAGCAGATCGCCCATGACATGGTCCGCCGCGAGGCGCGCAAGCTAGGGCTCGAGGTCAAGACCGATCCCGGCTGCAACCTCTACATGACGATGAAGGGCCGCGAGGAAGGACCTGCGATCTTTATCGGCTCGCATCTCGATTCCGTGCCGATGGGCGGCAATTTCGATGGTGCCGCCGGCGTTCTGATGGGGCTTTGCGTCATTTCCGGCTATGTCCGCGCCGGCATTCTTCCGCCGCGCGATATCACCGTCATGGCGATCCGCGCCGAGGAAAGCACCTGGTTCGGTGCATCCTATATCGGCAGCCGCGCCGCACTCGGCCGCCTGACGTCGAGGGAGCTCGATCAGGTCAAGCGTTCTTCTGATCAAATTTCGCTCGGCAACGCGATCGACGCGGCCGGCGGCGATACGGAATTCCTCCGCGCCGGCAAATCCTATCTCGACCCGGCCGATATCGCGATGTTCATCGAGCCGCATATCGAGCAGGGGCCGGTCCTGATCGAAAAACAGATCCCGATCGGTATCGTCACCGGCATCCGCGGTTCGTTCCGCTTTCGCGAGGCCAAATGCCTCGGCACCTACGCCCATTCCGGCGCGACACCGCGTGAATATCGTAGCGACGCGGTGCGGGCAGCATCCGCCCTCGTCGTCGAACTCGATAAGGCTTGGGATGTGCTGCAGGCCGAGGGCGCTGATCTCGTCATCACCTTCGGCCAGTTTGCGACCGACGCCTCCGAAGCCGCCTTCAGCAAGATCGCCGGTCGGCTGAGCTTTTCGCTGGATATCCGCAGCCAGGAGCTGGAAACTTTGGCGCGGATGCAGACCATCGTCGCCGATGCCGTCTCTCGTATCGAGGCCGGCCATCGCGTCAAATTCGAACTTGGCCGCCTGACGGACAGCAAGGCCGCGAAGATGGATACGGCGATCGTGAACGCCATGTCCGACATGGCCCGTAAGCAGGGCATCGCAGCCGAGACCATGGCCTGCGGCGCCGGCCACGACGCGGCGGTCTTTGCCGATGCCGGCGTGCCGACCGGCATGATCTTCATCCGCAATGCCAATGGCAGCCATAATCCGGACGAGCAGATGGAGATTGCAGATTTTGCGGAAGCCGCCCGGCTTCTGTCCTCGCTCTGCCTCGATCCGCCGCTGAAAGCCTAGAACATGTCCACCCTTCGTTGCGACTGCCTCATCATCCAGCCGATCGCGCCGGTTGCGGTCCGGCTGCTGGAGGATGCGGGTCTCGCCGTCCACACCGCCGCCTCGACGGATTTTGCCGCGCTGGAACCCTATCTGGCCGTCACCAGATCCGTCATCACCCGCAATCACGGTCTTTCGGCGCAGGAAATCGCTTCGGCACCGCATCTGAAGGTCGTCGGCGTGCATGGCACCGGCACGGACAAGGTGCACAAGGCCTCGCTTTCCGAACGCGGCATTCCGCTGTTCAACACGCCGGGCGCCAATGCCCAGTCGGTGGCCGAACTCGCAATCGGGCTAATGATCGCCTGCGCCCGGTCTCTGGTCGCGGCGGATCACGCTTCGCGCAACGGCGACCACCTGTTTCGTCAGCATCACCGCACCTTCGAACTTTCCGGCCGCCGTCTCGGGCTCATCGGTTATGGGCATATCGCAAAGCTTGTCGCCAAAATGGCCAGGGCTTTCGGCATGGAAGTCGCAACAGTCTCGCGCTTCACCCCGGCTGCCGAACTTAAGGCCGAAGGCATTGCGCCGATGCCCGATATCGACAGTCTTTGCGCCTGGGCGGATATCGTTTCGCTGCATGGTATTCCCGAAGCCGTACCTGTCATCAACGCCGAGAGGCTCGCCTTGATCGGCTCGCGCGGCTTCCTGATCAACACCGCCCGCGGCGCATTGATCGATGAAGATGCGCTCGCCACCGCTTTGAGAGAAGGCACCATTGCCGGTGCCGGCCTCGATGTTCTCGCGATCGAGCCGATTATTTCCGGTCATCCCCTCCTCGACTGCCCGAACCTTGTGTTAACTCCGCATATCGGCGGCTCGACGGACGAGGCGCTGGAAAAGACAGGCCTTCAGGTCGCCGGTAGCATGCTGGCCGAGCTCAAAGTCACCGGCCAAGCCTCGAATTCCGGGCTTTGACCGCCCCAATGGTAAATTGAAAAATGTCTCTCTTGGCCTCCTCCGGCACCGGGATTTCCTATCCGCGCATCATCCGATGCGGGGATCGCGCCATCGGCATCGAGTTTTCCGATCAGGTGAGCGAGACGGCCAATCTGCAGGTTCTTACGCTAGACGCCTCCCTCGCCGCCGATCCGATCGACGGCGTTCTGGAAACCATCCCGACCTATCGCTCGCTAACCGTCATCTACGATCCGAAGACAGTGCGCGGCGCAAAGCTCGGCGAGGCACTTCTGCAGCGCGCGGCACAGGGCGAGATCGAAAGAAGTGCCGGACGCCTTTTGGAATTTCCCGTGTTCTATGGCGGCGAACATCAGGCGGATCTCGAAGATCTCGCCCGCCTCAAGGACATGACGGTCGCGGACGTCATCGCCCTGCATGCCTCCGCCGAATACCGTGTCTACATGATCGGCTTTGCCCCGGGTTTCGCCTATCTGGGCGGCCTGCCCGAAATCCTGCACACGCCGCGGCTTGCTGTGCCGCGCCAACGGATCGAGGCCGGCGCTATTGGCATTGGCGGGCGGCAGTCAAGCATCAATTCCGTGCCCGGCCCGAGCGGCTGGCGCTTTCTTGGCCGCACGTTATTCAAGCTGTTCGATCCGATGCGACCGGAACCGTTTCTTCTCAAGGCCGGCGACCGGATTCTCTTTCGCGGCATCGATGCCGCGGAAGCGGCAGAACTGGACCGGCAGGTTTCGGCCGGGACGGCAAAGCTGAAGGAGATCGCAGAGTGACTGCTATCCTTTCCATTCATCGTGCCGGCCCCTTGATGTCGGTGCAGGACAGCGGCCGTTACGGTTATCGCTCGCGCGGTGTTTCGACCTCGGGCGCCGTCGATCGCGATGCGCATGCAATCGCCAATGCTTTGGTCGGTAACGAGCCGGGTGCCGCAGCAATCGAATTTGCTTTGATCGGTGGCTCATTCAGCGCCGATCGCGATGTGCTGATCGCCGTCACGGGCGGCAATTGCCCGGTCGAAATATCCGGCAAGCCGGTCCACACCTGGGAAAGCCATCTTCTCCCCGCAGGCGAGACCTTGACCATCGGCGCCCTGCGCGGTGCCGTCTGGGGATATCTCGCCATTTCCGGCGGCATCGCCATTCCAGAAGTCCTCGGTAGCCGCTCGACCCATTTGAGAACTGGTCTCGGCGGACTTGATGGCAAGACGCTCGCGACCGGAGACAACCTGCCCCTCGGCGAAGCCGGAAAGCTCAAGCCGAAAACGCTCGGCGTTCCCTATCTGCGTAGCCACGCCCCGATTTGCATCGTTCCCGGCCCACAAGACGATTACTTCGACGAAGAAGCCTGGAAAACATTCTTGCGCCAGCCTTATCGCACAACGGCTTCGCGCGACCGGATGGCCATGGTTCTCGACGGTCCCGCGCTCAAGGCCTTCAAGGGTCATGACATCGTCTCGGATGCCACGGTCGTCGGCTCGATCCAGGTGCCGGGTTCGGGAAAACCGATCGTGCTGAGCGCCGATGGCCAGACGACCGGCGGGTATCCGAAGATCGCGACCATCGCCTCGTTTGATCTGGCCAGGCTGGCGCAATTACCGTCGGGGCAGGAATTCATGTTCCGCGCGATTTCTGCCGACATGGCCGAAGAGCTTGCAATCCACGCCGAGGACCGGCTTGCCGCGGTTATCGGCGGTCTCAAGAAGAGGAAGGGCTGACCGCCCTTCCTGATCGGCGCTGCGATCAGGCCTTCGGCTGAATCGATGAGCCGATCGTCCATCCCGCCGCTTCCAGCGCGCCTCTCAGATTTTTCGCCATCATCACCGCACCCGGCGTGTCGCCATGGACACAGACCGAGGCGATCGGCACTTCCAGCCGCTTGCCCGAGGCGGATGTCAGGCATCCCTCGGAGACCATCTCGATCACCCGCTTCACCAAGAATTCGGGATCATGGATGACCGAACCCGGCTCTGAACGCGGCGACAGGTTGAAATTGTCGGCATAGGTCCGGTCTGCATAGATCTCGTTGACCGGCGTCAGGCCGAGCGCCTCTGCCGCTCGTGCCGTCGCCGTGCCCGGCATGACCATGAAGGCGAGTTTTGGGTCGACCGCCTTGATCGCCCGGCCGACCGCCAGTGCCGTCGCATCGTCATCGGCGCAGACATTCCCGAGTGCTCCATGGGTCTTCACATGGGTCATCGGATAGTCTTCGAGCGCGGCGATCGCTGCCATGGCACCGACCTGATAGGCGACCAGCGATTCGATTTCCGACAGGCTCAATCCCGGCAGGCGTCGGCGGCCGAAACCGATCAGATCGCGATAACCGGGATGCGCACCGATCGCGACCCTACGCTGTTTCGCCAGCCTTATGGTTTCGCGCATCGTATCGGGATCGCCGGCATGGAAGCCGCAGGCGATATTCGCCGTGCTGACAATATCGAGCATCGAAGCATCGTCGCCCATCGTCCAGGGGCCAAAACCTTCGCCGAGATCCGAATTGAGATCGATACGCATTATGTCCTGTCCTTCCCGTCTGCTTCACGCTCTGCATAACAAATCATGCGTCGAAAACCACGATCTTAATTGCACATTGAAGACCATTGGTATACCAACGGCATTCAGTGAAATGAAGTGGTGAGCGAATATGGCGGGACGCCTTCTTTATCTCGGCAACGGACGCAAGTTTCAGTCCGTCGCGAAACTCGACGACCGGTTCGAGGCCTGGGGCCTGCAGGTCGATCGCCAATGGGCATTCGACGGACAGTTTCCCGCATCGCTCAAGGGTTACGACGGCATTTTTCTGTCGGGCAGCCCGCATGGCGCTTATGAGGATGTGCCCTTCATCCTGCGAGAACACGATCTGATCTGCGAAGCGGCCGAGATGGAAATCCCGATGCTCGGCATCTGCTTCGGTAGCCAGATTCTCGGCTCCGCGCTCTGCGGCCGCGACCAGGTATTCCGCCGCTCCTATTGCGAGATTGGCTACAAGGACCTGCCGCTGACGGAAGCCGCCAAGACCGACAAGCTCTGCCGTGACGTCGTCGACAGCGCCTATATGTTCGTCTGGCACAATGACGAGGTGAAGGCCGATCATCCGGACATGACGATCCTCGCCTATTCGGACGACTGCCCGAACCAGATCTGGCGTTACAAGGATGCCGATATCTGGGGCATCCAGGGCCATCCGGAAGTCACCAAGGCACAGGCCGTCGTCTGGTTCGAAGAGAACCGCGCCCGCATGGAACAGGACGGCGCCAATATCGACGACCTGAAGGCGCAGGCCCACGAAGCCGCCGAGGCAAAAACCATGCTGACCCGCTTTGCGGAACTGGTCCAGAACGCCTGATCCCAGATAAGACCTGACCCGAGGAAGAACGATGGTAACGCCCGCCTACTGGTTCGAACGCGCCGAATTTTTGTCCCGCCTCGCCCGCGTCCAGACGGAACTGAAGAAAAAGCAGCTCGACGGCCTCGTCGCCTTCCTGCCCGAGACCGTCACCTGGCTGACCGGCTATTTCACCCGCGCCTATGGCACGCTGCAATTTGCAATCATCCCGGCCGAAGGCGAGCCGACCATGTTCTGCCGCGATGTCGAGGAATATTATCTCGACAGCACCTGCGTGTTTTCCGACCGGGTGATGTGGACCGACAGCGATGACCGTATGGCCGTTGCTGCTGGCGCGATCGAAAGCCGGATCGGCAAGACGGCAAAGCTCGGCATCGAGCTTTCCGCCTGGCCGCTTTCCGCCGGCCGCTACGAATATCTGAAGAGCGCCCTGCCCGGCATCGTCTGGCAGGATGAAAGCGCGATGACGCCGCAGATGCGCCTCATCAAGTCGCCCGCCGAAATCGCCTATCAGCGCCGCGCTGCGAAAGCCGCCGAAGCCGGCATGCAGGCGGCGATCGATTCAGCCGCAGTTGGCGTCACCGAACGCGAAATGGCAGCAGAAATCTGCGCCGCCATGATCCGCGCCGGCTCCGACCTGCCGGGTCCCGGCGTCATGTCTTCCGGCGAACGGGCCTTCCACCTGCATGGCGGTTATTCCGACCGCGTACTGGAAGCAGGCGATATCGTCCAGATCGAGACCACGCCGAACGTAAAACATTACCATGCCCGCTTCATGCGCCCGATCCGGGTCGGACCGGTGCAGGATGACGATCACAAGGTCGTCGAACAGCTGATCGCCATTCAGGACGCGGCGATGCGCGAGGTGAAGCCCGGCGTTTCCGCCAGCGTCCCGGATGCGATCTACCGCGACGGCGTTCTCTCGGCCGGTCTGCGCGAGACCTATACGAACAAGACCTTCTATTCCGTCGGCCTGCTGCTGCAGCCGAATGGCGGCGAACCGCTGGAAGCAGCCGCCGGCAGCACCTGGACCTTCGAGCCGGGCCAGACCTTTCACACCTACGTTCTTGCCCGCGGCTTCGGTATGTCCGAAACGATTGCCATTACCGAAACGGGTTATGAAAAGCTGACCAACTTCCCGCGCCAGCTGTTCGTCAAGTAAAGATGATGGCTGACTGGCCGGAGCCTTCCGGCCAGCGGCGGGACTGGATCAATCCCTGTCCTAGCTGGGAAAGGCAATTTCCGCCGTAAATCCTTCGGCAGGAACGATATCGAACCTGAAGCCGTGCAATCTCACGATTGCAGCAACCAGTGTCAGGCCAAGGCCGATGCCCTTTGTGTGACGGCTTCGATCGGAGCGATAGAATCGCTGCACGAGCAGGTCTCTTTCATTGTCCGCGACGCCCGGCCCCGTATCGCTGATACGGAACAGACGCTCGGTCTCGGTCGATGACAGCAGAAGATCTACCGAGCCTCCCGGTGGCGTGAACTTGACGGCATTGTCGACGAGATTGGCAATGGTCTCGAACAGAAGATCTCGGTCACCACGCACGATAATATCGGCCTTCACGCCGACATTGATCGTCAGGTTCTTCTCCTCGGCAAAGGGCTCGTACAGTTCGGCGACCTCCTCGATGATCTCGGCCATGGAAACATCATCGAAGGCGGCGAGGCGCCGGGTCTGTTCGATCTCGCGGATGCGCAGCAAGGCGTTGACGATTGAGATTGCGTGATCGAGACCCGAAATACCGCGATCGATCGCACCATGGAGATCATCGACCGAACCTGCCGTGCGCCGGGCGCGCTCAAGGCCGATGCGGACACGGGCAAGCGGCGTGCGAAGATCATGGGCGATATCGTCGCCTATTCCGGCGAGATTCTCGACCAGGGTCTGGATTTCTTCCAGCATGCCGTTGACGATCAGCGCCAGCTTGTCGAGTGGGTCCTCGCTGTTGCGGATCGGCAGGCGCTGCGTCAGGTCGCCGGCAACGATGTCTGCGGCGCGCAACTGCATCTCGCGGATGCGGCGCTGGGACCTCACGGCGAACAGGAGCGAGGCTGCGAGGCCGAGAAGGAATGCCGGCAGAAGCCCGAATATGAGCCCGCGTTCCACGACGAGAGCGGTCTGCTCATTGTCCTTCGTGCTCCAGCCGACGACAACGATCCGTCCATCAGCCAGGCGGCGGGCAAGGGCGCGGGAGGGCTGGATCATGCGCCAGTCCGGCCCGAAACGATCGATATTCACCTGGATCGGCGCGCGATCGACCTCTAGTCCGGCCGGCCATTCGACAATGTTTCCGGAGATCCTTTCTCCGGAAGCGGAAAACAGCCCCGTCGGTTTGTAGCGGCGGGGATCCTGTCTCAGCCGCTCCTCATAGATCGTCAGCGGCCCCTCTGTCGACTGGGCGACGATTGCATCCGATTCCTGGATGATAAGGCCATCCAGCAATGACACGAGTTCGCGGCTCGTCGTGACGTAGGCAAACACGAGGCTGAGCATGATCGTTGCGGCGATCGCGGCAAACAGCGCGACCGTGTAACGAAATGTCGAGTTCCAGATCCAGTCAATCAGGCGCGCGGAGGACAAAACCTTCTCCACGAATATTGGAAATCATCGGCGCTTCTCCAGCGATATCAACCTTGCGCCGAAGCCGCCCCATATGGACGTCGACCAGATTGGAATCGGGCACGAACTTGTAGTTCCACACCTCTTCGAACAGCATGGCGCGGGTCAGCAGCTGCTCGCTGTGGCGCATCATGTATTCGAGCAAACGGAATTCCCGCGGCAGAAGCTCGATCGCCCGGCCGCTACGACTGGCATTGCGCTCCAGCAGATCGAGTTCCAGCGGCCCAACCCGCAAAGCCTTTGTGCTCGGCTCGGCCGGGCGGCGAAGCAGGGCTTCGACACGCGCAAGCAGTTCGAGAACCGCGAAAGGCTTGGTCAGATAATCGTCTCCGCCGGCCCTCAACCCTTTGACGCGATCGTTGACGGCGCCGAGAGCGCTCAAGACCAGAACCGGCGTGCGGACATTGTCGCGGCGCAGGGCATCGATCACGGCAAGGCCGTCTATGCCGGGCAGCATGCGATCGATGATCATCACATCGGGCTTGGTGGTTCTCGCCTTTTCAAGCCCGCCAATGCCATCCGCTGCCCATACGACCACATAACCATGGTCGCCAAGTTCCGCGCAGATATCCTGCGCAGTCTCGGCATCATCCTCGATCAATACAATCTTCGTCATGGCCCTATCTAACGCGGATCGCCCGGCCTGTCTTCATGGCGCCCTAAGCACCTCGGTGGCGAGACGTATCGGTTCGCATCCACCAAAACACCGCTCCGGCAGGCGTTGAAAGGTTTTGAAGGGCAGCGTGGGGATAGCGGGTGGAATACTAAATTCTAATTTAATGGCTTTGGCCGCGCTGCGGGCGCATGGGTCCTGCGACAAATCGTAGCCGCGACAACATGTCAGAAAACGATCTCTCTCCTGGGGATCACCTTGACGAGCGGCGCGATCAACGCCCAAGTCAAGAGGTACCCGATGCCCGGCGAAAACAAGAGCATTCCCCCATCCCATTCCGACCGTCTCACCCTCAGCCGCCGCCAGCTTCTCGGCTCGGCCGCAACCGGTGCAGCTGCCCTCTCCCTTCCGGCCGTTCCGAGCTGGGCTGCTCCCATCGAGAAGTCGGTGGACGTCCTGTTGATCGGCGGCGGCATCATGAGCTCGACGCTCGGCGTCCTTCTCAGCGAACTCGAGCCCGGCTGGACAATCGAGATGCTGGAACGTCTCGACGACGTTGCCATGGAGAGCTCCAACGGCTGGAACAATGCCGGCACCGGCCATTCCGCTCTCGCGGAGCTGAACTATACGCCGCAGGACACCAAGGGTAATGTCCATATCGAGAAGGCCGTCGAGATCAACGAAGGTTTTCAGATCACCCGCCAGTTCTTCGCCCACCAGATCGACATGGGCGTATTGAAGGACCCGCGCTCCTTCATCAACTCGACGCCGCATATGAGCTTCGTCTGGGGGGATGAAAACACCGAATTCCTGCGCAAGCGCCACGAAGCGCTGAAGGCAAGCCCGCTCTTCTCCGGCATGCAGTTCTCCACCGATCCGCAGGAGATCGCCAAGTGGGTGCCGCTGATGATCGAGGGCCGTGACCCGGCGCAGAAGATCGCCGCAACCTGGTGCCCGCTCGGGACCGACGTCAATTTCGGCCAGATTGTCCACCAGTATGTCGCGCATCTGAAGAGCCTTCAGACCTTCAACCTGCGCACCTCTTCGGAAGTGAACGAAATCGAGCGCAATGCCGACGGCACCTGGAGCGTCGGTTTCGAAAACACCAAGACGGGCGAGCGCGGCACGATCAAGGCGAAGTTCGTCTTCCTCGGCGCCGGTGGCGGCGCGCTGCCGCTCCTGCAGATGTCGGGCATTCCGGAAGCCGACGATTATGCCGGTTTCCCGGTCGGCGGTTCCTTCCTCGTCTGCGACAAGCCGGAGATCGTCAACCAGCATCTCGCCAAGGCCTATGGCCAAGCATCGACCGGTGCACCGCCGATGTCCGTGCCGCATCTCGATACCCGCGTGTTCGACGGCAAGCGTCACATCCTGTTCGGGCCCTTCGCGACCTTCTCGACAAAATTCCTCAAGGAAGGCTCGTTGTTCGACCTGCCGTCCTCCGTCACGCTCGACAATATCTGGCCGATGCTTAAGGTCGGGATTGATGAGTTCAACCTCGTCGAATATCTCGCCGGCCAGCTGATGCTGTCGGATGACGACCGTCTCGCAGCCCTGCGCGAATATTTCCCGAAGGCGGAAGCGGCCGATTGGCGCCTGTGGCAGGCCGGCCAGCGCGTGCAGATCATCAAGCGCGACAAGGACAAGGGTGGCGTCCTGAAGCTCGGCACCGAAGTCGTCGCCGCCAAGGACGGCAGCATCGCAGCCCTGCTCGGCGCCTCGCCGGGTGCCTCGACGGCGCCGCCGATCATGCTCGACGTCCTAAAGAAGGTGTTTGCGGCCAAGCTCGCCACGCCGGAATGGCAGGACAAGATCCACAAGATCGTACCGAGCTATGGCGTCAAGCTGAACGAGAATCCGGAAATCCTCGTCAAGGAATGGGCCGCAACGGCAGACCGCCTGCAGCTCGCCATCGCGCCGCCGGCGATCAATGCAAACGTTCCGGGTCAGCCTACCGTCAAGGTTCCCGGCGGTGTTGTGGAACAGAAGTCGGATATCGCGCTGTAATCACAATGCATGATCCGCATCATCCGATAGGGTGATGCGGACCTGAAAACAAAGCGGGCCGGGACATGCAAGATTGCTGTCCTGGCCCGCTTTGTTTGTATCTGGAGATAGCTTACCCGCAATGCTCTCTGCATTGAAAGGAAACCGGAGCCGATGCTGAAAGCGGCGAGCAAACCGGCCCGCCACCTCAGCCGAAACGGTTATTCGCCGCTGTTGCCGCTGCGCGCATTCGCAGCCTTCGGTGCGCCCTGCTGCAGGGCAAGTTCGTCAGCGACGATCGAGGCAGCTTCGGTGCGCAGGACGTCCTTGGCGTTCTTGCGGGCGTTCTCGAGTGCAAGATCAGCCGTCAGGCTGCGCTCGTTCGCCTGCAGGCCATCATCTTCGCCACGAACCAGTCCGTCATCAAGTTCTGCCCGCGCCTTCAGACGGGCGGCCATGGCAGCCTGTTCCTTCCGGCGCTCTGCCTCATTGAGGGAGATAACGGTCTTTTCGCGCTCGGACTTCACTTCAGCAGCGTCCTCGACGAACTGCTGGAAATCCCGGTCGTCCTTGACGCGTGCGTCGTGACGGCTCTGCAATTGCGGCACCAGAGCCGAGATATTGCCGAATACCGTATATTTCGCCGGCTTGATCTCGGTCCATGGCAACGCATTGTCATAGCTCGATTCACCGAGCGTCTTCGGATCGGAGAAGCCCGGCAGGCTGATATCGGGTGTTACGCCGCGCAGCTGCGTCGTGCCACCATTGATCCGGAAGAACTGGGCAATGGTCAGCTTCAGCTGGCCGAATTTCGGCTTGCTGTTGTGAGCCGCCTGGTCGAGATCGATCACGGTCTGCACTGTGCCCTTGCCGAAGCTCGGCTCGCCGATGATCGCACCGCGGCCGTAATCCTGGATGGCCGCTGCAAAGATCTCGGAAGCCGAGGCCGAACCGCGGTTGATCAGGACGCCGAGCGGCCCTGCCCAGACCGGTGCGGAAAGATCATCGCTTTCGACCTCGATCTTTCCTTCGGAATTGCGCTGCTGAACCACAGGCCCCTTGCCGACGAACAGACCGGTCAGATCGATCGCCTCGCTCAGCGAGCCACCGCCATTGTCGCGCAGATCAACGAGAACGCCATCGACATTTTCCTGCTTCAATTCAACGAGGAGTTTTGCGACATCGCGGCTGGCGCTGCGATAATCCTTGTCACCCTTACGGCGGGCATCGAAATCTTCGTAAAAGGCCGGCAGTGTGACAACACCGATCTTGCGGGTGACGTCGCCGTCCTTGACCGACAGAATGGTCTTCTTGGCGGCCTGCTTTTCGAGGCTGATCTTGTCGCGCACCAAACTGATCGTGCGGTGGGTCGCGTTCTCGCCGCCTTCGGCAGGCAGGACGTCCAGACGCACAACGGAACTCATGGCGCCGCGGATCATCTGCACGACTTCATCGAGACGCGTGCCGACGACTTCCTTGATGGCACCGTCTTGACCCTGACCGACGCCGATGATGCGATCGCCAACCGCGAGCTTGCCGGACACCTGTGCCGGGCCGCCCGGCACGAGTTCGCGGATCGTCGTGTAACCGTCGCGATCCTGCAGAACCGCGCCGATACCGACCAGCGAAAGCTTCATCGAAATGTCGAAATCGGCCGATGCAGCAGCACCGAAATAATCCGTATGCGGATCGACGGAGGTCGTATAGGCCGCCATGAAGGACTGGAAGACGTCGTCGCTCTTGTAGCCGTAGATGCGATCGAGGATGTTCTGGTAGCGCTTGTCGAGCGTGTCGCGAATTGAGGCATCGGCCTGACCGGCAAGTTTCAGGCGAAGCCAGTCGTTCTTGACGCGCTTGCGCCACAGGTCATCGCTCTGCTCCGCCGACTTCGGCCAGGGCGCATTGTCGCGCGCCACATCATAGCTTTCCTGTACGCTGAAATCGAAACCCTGCTTCAGCAGGCCGCGCGCATAAGTCATGCGTTCAACGACGCGTTGGGTATAGGTGTTGAAGATCGAAAACGGGATCTTCAGGTCTTCGCGCAGGATGGCGTCGTCGACGGAGGCACTGTCGGCCATGAACTTGTCGACATCCGCCTGGACGAAGAAGCTGCGGTCCGGATCAAGCGCCTTGATATAGCGGTCCATGATCTTGGCCGACAGGGCATCGTTGAGCGGAACCGGGCTATACGCATACCGTGTCAGGAATTGCGCACTCAGATGCGCAGCCTGCGCCTGCGACTGCAAAGGCGCCAGAACGGGAGCCGGTGCCGGCTCCAGCGAGTAGGCCGGCGTTGCAATGGCGAGGAAAAGGCCGATTAAACCGTGTCTGATGTGCATTCAGCTTAGACCCTAATTACCATTCTCATCTTTATTACTTCATCGTGGTGTAACAAAGGTGAGGTTTTGGCAACCGGACAAATGCGCAAAATTTCGTGTGCATCGCCAAAATCTGAATATGCACAGGCAATTCTCCCCTCTCGGGAGAAGTCGGGACCCTGTTCGCCGAAATGTTAAGACCGCCGCCGGAGCAACGACCCGCTCTCGATCGCACTCACTGGTGCCGACGGCGGCGACCGGAATATCGGCCGCCGCCACCGACATCAGTTTCAAGCCGCGAAAGGATCCACCGGCGCAAGCCGGCCGATAGCGCGTTCGAGCACTGCACCGGCTTCCAGCAGACGGCGATCGGCAAAGCGGGTGGCAAGCAGCTGCACGCCCATCGGCTTGCCCGGCGTCGCGCCGACCGGCACGGTGAGGCCCGGCAAACCGATCGTCGGCGTGCCCATGTAAGGCGCGCAGACATTGTAGAACCAGTCGATATCGAGATCGTCGGAAACGTCGAGATCGTCGATCATCGGCTTTGCCCAGCAGACGGCCGTCAGGACCAGTGGCCATTGTTCGAAGAATAGCTGCCACTTGCGCAGAAGTACGGAACGATGAGCGATCGCGGCCAGCATGCCGTCGCGATCGTCGATGACCGGCACACCTTCGAGCTGGACTTCCAGCATCCGCTTCATCTTCCAGTCGCCATTTGCGACCATGAGCGGGCCAAGACCACCGCGCATCTCGTTGCCGAGAATGAGGCGCCAGTGATCGACGAGCTCGCGGAAGGACGGGACCGGAACTTCCTCAACCTCGTAACCGGCATCGGCAAGCATCGCGGCCGCCTGGCGGATCGCCGCCGTCACTTCCGGATCGGCGGGGCTTTCATCGGTTTCCGCCAGCACCGCAACCTTGCTCGGCCTGTGCGCGAGCGGGCCAAAAATCTCGCCGGCCGGCACCTGCCAGATATCGTTCGGATCCGGCCGGCTCATCATCTGCATGGCAAGCCTGATATCCTCGACTGAACGGGACAAAATACCCTGCACCGCCATCATCTGCGAAACGATCTTGCGCTCCGGCATGGAAGGGCTGGTCTGCGGAATGAGGCCCGATGTCGGGCGCAGGCCGTAGACGCCGCAGCAATAGGCGGGGTGACGCACCGAGCCGCCGATATCATTGCCATGCGCGATCGCGCCGATGCCGGCTGCCGTCGCCGAGCCGGCGCCGCCAGATGAACCGCCGCAGGTGATCGACTTGTCATGCGGATTGTAGGTCGCGCCATAAAGGTCGTTGCTGGTAAAGGCGCGCATCGAATAGGCGGGCGTATTGGTGCGGCCGATGACGGGCAGCATGCCGGCCTTGACGGCGGCGACCGTCGAGGAATCCTGGGCGGAAATATTGTCCTTTAAGGCAACGACGCCATTGGTGTTGGCACGTCCCTTGAAATCGACATTGACCTTGACGGTCATCGGCACGCCGTGCAGCGGCCCCTGGGCACCGTGCTTGCGCAACACTTCGTCGGCGGTCTTCGCCACGGCCAGCGCTTCCTCGGGCATCAGGTCGACCACCGCGTTGATCGCCGGATTGACGGCCTCCATGCGGGCGATCGCGCTTTCCGTCGCTTCGACCGAACTGATGCGGCCACTCGAAATTCCCGCGGCAAGCTCGGCTGCCGTCCATTGCCAGAGGTCATTGCTCATGGTCTGTCTCCTGTCGTCATCGCTTTTGAAATCAGGTGCTGAAATTGCGGGTGGGAAGCCGGCTCAGGCCGGCGCCGCGCGGGCGGCGAAAAAGGCGCGTCCCGGCACGGCCTCCAGAAGCCGTTTCGTGTAGTCGCTACGGGGATTTTCGAAGAGTTCCTCGGTCGGCCGCTCTTCCTCGATCTCGCCCTTGCGCATGACCAGAACCCGGTCGGCGATCTCGCGGGCGACACGCAGGTCATGGGTGATGAAGATCATCGCCAGGCCCATTTCGGTCTTCAGGTCGTTGAGCAGATCCAGAACCTGCGCCTGGATCGAGACGTCAAGGGCCGAAACCGCCTCGTCAGCGATCAGGATTTCGGGCCTCAGCGTAAGTGCGCGGGCGATGCAGATGCGCTGCCGCTGGCCACCGGAAAACTCGTGCGGAAAGCGGTCAAAGGCCTGCGGGCCGAGCCCGACACGCTCCAGCCATTTTTCAGCAAGTTTTTTCGCTTCTACGCGGCCGACACCAAACGCAATCGGTCCCCTGATGATGCTTTCACCCACCTTCAGGCGCGGATCGAGAGAAGAATAGGGATCCTGAAAGACGATCTGTGCACGCCGGCGAAAATCGCGCAGCTCCCTGCCCTTCATCTGCCGGACCGATTTTCCGTGCCAGAGGATTTCGCCGGCATCGGGTTCCACAAGCCGCAGCAGGATACGCGCCAGCGTCGATTTGCCGGACCCGCTCTCGCCGACGACGGCCAGCGTATCGCCAGGCGCAAGCTGGCAGCTGACATCGCGCGCAGCAACCGTCTCGCGCGGCTTTGCAAACAGTCCCTGCCGCGTGACGAATTTTTTCTGCAGGCCGCGCACTTCGAGAACAGGCGGCCTCGGCTCGCCCGCCTGCCGGAAGGCGCCCTTGCCCGGCACGGCGTCGAGCAGCATCCGTGTATAGGCCTTTTCCGGCTGCATCAGCACGGCATCCGCCGAACCACTCTCGACGATATCGCCCTTCTGCAGAACGACCACCTTGTCGGCGATGTCGGCGACGACGCCGATATCGTGGGTGATGAACAGCACGCCCATATTATGGGTCTTCTGCAGCCCCTTGATCAGGTCGAGGATCTGGCGCTGCGTCGTCACGTCGAGCGCGGTCGTCGGCTCGTCGGCGATCAGCAGTTTAGGATTGTTGCAGAGCGCCATGGCGATCATGACGCGCTGCCTCTGACCACCCGAAAGCTGGAACGGATAGGACAAGCGTAGCCGTTCCGGATCGGGAAGACCGACCTGCTGGAAGAGTTCGACGACCTTGGCCGTCACCTCTCGCGCAGGCATTGCCCCCTGATGGGTGCGGATCGCCTCTGCCACCTGCTCGCCAACACGTTTCAGCGGGTTGAGCGCCGTCAGCGGCTCTTGAAAGATCATCGAGATCTTGTCGCCACGGACGTTTCGTCGTTCGGCCGGGGTCAGGTGCGCGAGATCGGTCGCGCCGAACATCAGTGCCCCACCATCGACGGCAATGCCGGGCGGCAGCAGGCCGAGAATGGCATGGGCGATCATCGACTTGCCGGAGCCGGATTCGCCCACAAGGCAGACGATCTGGTTTTCCTCGATATCGAAATTGACATTCGAGACGGCATGGCTGCGATCGGCACCGGCCGGCAGCGCGATCGACAGGTTCTGGACGGAAAGAAGCGTCATGAGCGAGAAATCCTCGGATTGAGGGCGTCGTTCAGCGCTTCCCCGATGAGATTGATGGCAACAGCGGTCAGGAGGATCGCCAGCCCCGGAAACAGGCTCGCCCACCAGGCCATGCGGATGACGGTACGCCCCGCCCCGATCATGTAGCCCCAGGACATGTAATTGGGATCGCCAAGGCCCATGAAGGAAAGCGCCGCCTCGATCAGGATCGCCGAGGCGACCGTCATCGAGCCAGTGACGATGATCGGCGAGATGGCGTTGGGGATCACATGCCGAAGCAAGATCGACATCGACCCCAATCCCTGGCAACGCGCCGCCTGCACGAATTCGCGGGCGGCAATGCTTTGAACCTGAACGCGGGTGAGCCGCGCCAGCGGCGGCCAGCTGACAAGACCGATCGCCAGAATGATCGTCGAGATCGACGGTGTCAGGATGGCGACGAGCAGGATCGCCAGCACGAAATTCGGGATCGTCTGAAAAATCTCGATGAAGCGCACGATTAGCCGGTCGACCATGCCACCGGCATAACCGGCAATCGCACCGAGTGTCACACCGACAGCCAGGGCAGCGATGGTCGAAGCAATGCCGATCATCAGCGAGACGCTGGCGCCGTGCAGGATGCCCGAGGCAATGTCGCGTCCCATCGTATCCGTGCCGAGAAGCGAACCGGCAGTACCCGGCGGCTGCAGCGGCGCACCGACCATATCCCAGGGCGAGCCGGGATAAAGGATGGGCGCAAGGGCCGCGGCGAGACAGACGAGGAAGAGGATTGCCAGACCTAGCAGGCCCGACGGCTGGCGAAGGAATGTCCGAATGCTGTCGTTCATCGTGTCATCTGACGGCTAGACGCGGATCGACCAGGCGATGGATCAGGTCTGTGAGAAGGTTCACGGCAATCACCAGGATCGACATGACGAGGAAGAGGCCGAGCAGGACCGGATAATCGCGGCTGGTAACGGCATCGAAGATCAGCCGGCCGAGGCCTGGCCAGGAAAACACCGTTTCCACCACGACGGCACCGCCGATCATGGCGCCGACCTGCAGGCCGGCAAAGGTAATGACCGGCAGCGAGGCATTGCGCAGCATGTGGCCACGCAGGATCGCCCCTTCCGTCAGCCCCTTGGCGCGAGCCGTCTTGATATAGTCCTCGGCCGCCACCTCGATCACCGAGGCGCGCATCAGCCGGGCATACATGGCCATATAGATCGCGCCGAGCGTCAGCGCCGGCAGGCAGAGATGTTTCAGCACATCGAGCGCATAGGCAAACGGTCCGAAACTGCCGGCCCGCATGTCGACATAACCAAAGGCCGGCAGCCATTCGAGCTTGATCGAAAACAACAGCACCAGCATCAACCCGAACCAGAAGACCGGCGTCGCGTAAAGAATGAGCGCGAGCAGCGAAATGGCCAGATCGGAGATCTTTCCGTGCCGCACGCCGGCCAACGCGCCGAACACGACACCGCCCAGAAGCGAGATCAGGAAGGCGGAGAGCGTCAGAAGCAGGGTCGGCCCCAGCCGCTCTGCAATCAGGTCCTTGACCGGCCGGCGCAGGCGATAGGAATACCCGAGATCGAGCGTCGCGACCTTGCCGAGATAAGCACCGAGCTGCACGACATAGGGCTGGTCCAGCCCGTATTCGGCCCGCACCTGTGCCAGAAACTTCTCGTCGGTCGCGCCGGACTGGCCTGCTATGACGGCGGCGGGATCGCCCGGTGCGGCGCGCACCAGGACGAAATTGATGGTCGCGATGACGAAGATCGTGATGACGATCCCCGCCACGCGGGAAAATATGGCTGCGAGCGACATTATGAGGCCCAGCGCGCCCGTCCGAACGTGCCGTTGACGCCGATCGCCGTATCGATCGCATTTTCCAACCGCGCGTCATGGATGGTCGGGAACTGCTGTTCCGTCATCCACAGGACCGGCAGATCATCGACAAGGATCTTCTGGACCTTGCTGTAGAGCTCGGCGCGTTCCTTGTCGGAGGTGAGCACGGCAGCACGATCAAAAAGCTCGTCGACCTCCTTGTTGGAATAGCCCTCGGTGTTGGTGAACATCACACCCTTGCGGATGTTCGAGCTTATGTAGCTTCTGGCCACACCAAGCGCCGGATCGCCGTTCTGGTAGAGCATGTTCGACGTCGTATCGAACTCCCAGTTCGATACGCGCTGGGCAAAGCCGCCGGGATCGGTGGTTTCCAGCACGACCTCGATACCGCCCTGTTTCATCGCCTGCCGGAAATATTCGGCAAGGCGCGTCCAGAACTCGCCGAAGGGCACGACCAGGAACTTGATCGTCGTGCGCACGCCATTGGCATCCTTTTTCAGGCCCATTTCGTCGAGAAGCGCATTGGCCGCCGCCACATCCGTCTTGTAGATCGTGACGTTCGGATCATAGAATTTGGTCGTCGAGGCGATGGGGCCGGTCGCCGGCTTGCCGAGACCGAAATTGATCTTGTCGACGATGAATTTCGGATCGAGCAGCAGTCGGGCCGCCTTGCGGAAACGCAGGTCATCAAAAGGCTTCTTGCGCAGGTTCAGCTCGTACCAGAGGACTGGGCTGAAGAATTCATAACCCTTGGTGGTCATCTTCAGGTTCGGCATGGCAGCCAGCCGCGGCACGTCGAAGGGCTCGATATCAGCAAACTGCGACAGCTGCGCCTCGCCGGTTTCCATCGCGACCGAGCGCGAGGCGCCATCCGGCACCACCTTGTAGAAGATCTCCGTCAGAACCGGCTGGCCTTCGAGATAATAGTCCTCGTTGGCGACGAGATGGATATGACTGCCGCGGCTCCATTCCTTCAGCTTGAACGGACCAGTGCCGATCGGCGTGTCATTGGCCGGGTTCTTGCGATAGTCGGTGCCCTCATAGATATGCTTGGGCGCCATCGGAGCGGAGCTCGTCTCGAAGGCGAGAAGGAAGGGGCCGAAAGGCGCCTTCAGCTTGAACACGACGGTATGGTCGTCCGGCGCGGTAATGCTTTCGCAGCGATCGAACACGCCGCGGGCGCGCGGATGCACTTCCTTCAGCATGACATTGCAGGAGAAGACGACATCCGCAGAGGTGAACGGTTTGCCGTCGTGCCATTTCGCCTTCTTGGCGAGATGGAACGTGTAGGTCAGCCCGTCCTCGGAAATCTCCCAGCTTTCGGCCAGCTGCGGCTGCGGCTTCAGCTCGAAATCGTAGCTGAGCAGGCTCTCGTAGATCTTGCCGCCGATCGTGCCGGTCGGGATCTGCTGGTTGATCGGCAGGACCAGAACCGGCGGCTCGGGGTTGATGATCGCCGTCAGGCCACCAGCGGCCCCTTGCGCATAGGCAACGCCATCGCGAAACAGGCTCATTGCCGGCAGCGCGAGACCGGCACCCAGCAGCATTTTGTTAAAACCACGTCTTTTCATGGTTCAGTCCCCTCTTTTCTGGCCCCCTTTTTCCGGCGGTGCCAAGGCCTTTGTGGCCGTTCGCAAAACCATAACAAAAGGCAAAAAAATCAAACAAGCGGGGTGTCGGGTTTGCGGCCATGTCTGTCGGGTTTGCTGCCGACAGAAATCCCATCGCCACGACGGGCACCGCTAGAATGTCCGGCATCGTTGCAATGTCGGAGACGGATTGATGGATGCTGGCATCCGCGGCTTCATCGAAAGCGCCACACTTCTTTTCATCGCATCCAAAAGCCTCGAGGGAACGCTCGACGTATCCCCGCGTGGCGGCCAGCCATCCGTGCTCTGGCCGGACGATCAGGGGCGATTGCTTCTGCCGGATTACATGGGCAACCGCCGGCTGGACACGATCGGCAATCTTCTCGGCAATCCCGACGTCGTGCTGGCAATTCTGAGCCGCGGCAATGACCGCTATCTCAAGGTCCATGCGCATGCCGCAGTCTCCACCAGCGAGGAAGACATCGCGATCTTCCCCGCCGACCAGAACCGGCCGATGAGCGCCATCGTGCTGACGCCGAAATCGCTGGAATTCATCGACAGCAAGGCTTTTGGGCGGGCCGGGTTCTGGCTCGATCCGAGTGAGCGCAAGCCGCCGCTCGACATGATGGGCTATTATTATTCTGACAAGGCCATGCACAAGGATCTCGGCCGCCCGTCGATACCCAAGCCCGATATCGAGGAGACCCGCCTCGTTCAGGCCGGCATCCGCGAGATTTACGGCACGCCGAGCGAAGTCGTGCGCACCAAGGTCTATGATGCGATCGGCCAGGGCGGCCTTTCCTTCATCGACGAGGCATCCTTCATCGTTCTGGCATCGGAAACCGCCAATGGCGGTATCGACCTCGATCTCGTCGGCGACGGCCCCCTGATGCTCGATCCGGCAGCCAATCGGCAATCCTTCAAGCTGCCGCTGCCAAAGGAGGCGGCGCATGTCAAAAGCACCGGCGAATGTGCGCTGGTCGCAACCGTGCCTGGTCGCTTGGAAGCGCTGAGAATGAACGGCCCCTACCGCTCCGGCCGTTCGGCAGAAAATGATCGCCGCGCGATCGAAATCGCCCCGGAGGAGATCTTCTTCCACTGTTCGGCGGCGCTGACCCGGTCTCGCATCTGGGCGGAACCGCTTTCGGCGCCCTGGACCGGCCTGCGCCGTTTCACCATCAGCGAAATCCGCGACGAAAACCCGGAGGTCAAATCCTTCGTCCTCAGCCCGCGCGATTCCGCACCGATCGGCGAGATCCTGCCCGGCCAATATGTGACCGTGGCCGTGCCGAGCGACGGCAGCCAACCGCCCCGCCGCCGCAACTATTCGGTCTCCGGCCGTCCGAACGACCGGGCGATCCGCATCTCTGTTCGAAAAGTCAGCGATGAAGGCCTGTCCGGCCTCCTGCACACGCTTGCAGCCGGCGACGAGATCCATGTCGGCGTGCCGGCCGGGCGCTTCGTCTTCAAAAGCCATCCGTCGCGACCGGTCGTGCTCGTCAGCGCCGGAGTCGGCATCACGCCGCTTCTGCCGATGCTGGAGACGGTGGTCGCCGAATGCGCCGAACGCGATGTCTGGTTCGTGCATTCCGCGCGGGATGCGGGTTACCACCTGTTTTCCGAGGAAACGCGGCTTCTCGCGGAACGCGCCGGTGGTCGTGTGCGGCTGTTTTCCGCCTATTCCCGCGCGGATGAAAACGAGGCATGCCACCATCGCGGCCGGGTCGATGCCGCCCTGCTCGACAGTCTCGTTCCCGCCGCCGACGCGGATTTCTACATTTGCGGCCCGGAGACATTCATGGCCTCGCTGCGACAAGGGCTGATCGCGCTCGGTGCCGAGGCCCACAACGTCCATTTCGAAGCCTTTGGCGGCTCCAGCGAGGGTTTTGCCGAAAAGCTCGCCGGCATGCCGGATCGCAAGATCACCTTTGCCCAGTCCGGCAAGGAACTGACCTGGAAACCGGCCTGCGGATCATTGCTCGATTTCGCGCTCAGCAACGACATCAAGGTGCAATATTCCTGCCGCAATGGCGATTGCCAGTCCTGCGTCCAGAAGCTGGTTGCCGGCAGCGCCGATTATCCTGTCGGCGAAACCCCGGTTCTCGCCGAAGACCAGGTGCTTCTCTGCCAGGCCGTACCGAAGACCGACATGGTCATCGGCTGCTGATCAGTGCCTTGACGTGACGCTCGTCGGATTGATGCCCATTACCCGGCGGAAGATCGCTGCAAAGGCGCTCGGGCTGTCGTAACCCACTTCCCAGGAGACGAGCTGCACCGGAGTGCCAAGCTCGAGCCTTGGAATGGCCGCAGCGATACGACAGGCCTGCCGCCAGGCATTGAAGCTCATGCCGGTCTCTTCGCGAAAGAGCCGCTCCAGCGTGCGCGCGCTGGCACCGGCCGCCTTGCCCCACTCTTCCAAAGTTCGCCGGTCGGCGGGCTGCTCGATCAGTGCATCGCAGATCAGCTTCAGGCGACGATCACGTGGTAGTGGTACGCGAGGCGAGACGATATTCGGCAGAGGCTCCGCCCGGGCGATCTCGTCGAGCGTCAGCGCGGCAAGATGCGGATAGAGACCGCAATCACCCTGGCCGTCGTAGATTTCGAGAAGCCGTGACAGGATACCGGTCAGGAGAGGCGACAGGTCGAAGACAACGGCCTGCGCAGCAAGACTCCTCGCTATGTCGGACCTGACATAGAAGGAGCGGAAGACCGAATCCGAGAGCGCCGAGACGCTGTGGCCAACGCCGCCCGGCAACCAGGCTGCATGGCCTGGCTGTACCGTCCAGCGTCGCTCTCCGGCCATGACATCCACCACGGATGTGGTGGCACAGACCAGCTGGGCACGGTCATGGCTATGCACCTTGCCCTGCCGGCTGACCGGAAAATGTGCTGCATGGGCGAAGACGGGATCGTCCGAAGAATGCAGTTCGTTGAGGCTGCGTAGCTTTGCGCGATCCGTGATTGATGACGATAGTGCAGGCTGTTCCGTTATATCCATTGGCTTTTCCCCCGCCAATTTCATGGGAAAAGCCAGAATACAGACCTCGCGATCGTTCGCAATGGCACAATCTCGCCACCTGCGCCGCGATCCTCACTATAGTTGGGCGACGACCTCGATCGCGAGGGACGGGTCGTTGAGCATGACGGCATCCGGGCCGAGCGCGCAAAGATTGGCCAGAACATCCCGTTCAATCAGGCCAACACTGCCATCCGTCGGCTGGCCTGTCATGATGATCACCTTCAGGCCAAGCCGCTGCAGGTTCGAAATGTTTTCAGCCGAAGCATCTTTCTCCCAAAGCCGCGCCCAGTTGCCACCGCGGGCAGCAAGCTCGGGATAATCGCCGATATCGGCAAACAGGCCAAGCGTCGGGCATTGCGGCAGCTGCACGTGAATGACGTCAAAAACATCGAGCGAGCGGACACCGAAGGCCATGCGGCCGCTATCAAGGCGTGCGCCGAGGACGGCGATGCAGCGCTCCAACGCCGCCGGCTCATAAAGTTTCGTGTCGAGCAGAATCGAGGCCCGCTCCCCGACAAGATCAATCACATCGGCCATGGCAACGATGCCCGGATGCAGGATACGCAACTCGTCCATGTCGAGTTCGGAAACCTGCCGCGGATCACCGGCCAGCCGGCGCAGATCGCCGTCATGGAAAGCGACCGGCACGCCGTCACGGGTCAGCCGCAAGTCCGTCTCTATGAAATCGGCCCCAGCCGCAATCGCCGCCTCAAAGGCAGAAACCGTGTTTTCCGGCGCGACGGCGCTGGCGCCGCGGTGGCCGCCGACGAGTATCTTGCCGGAGGCAGGGTTCATCCAGATGGGTTCGCGCATATTCTTAAAAGCTTTCAGTGATCTTTGTCGACGGTCGGATCGAGATGGTCGCGCAGCCAGTCGCCGAAAAGGCTCATGGCAAGCGTCGTCAGGAAGATGACGATACCGGGGAGAACCGCGATCCACCATGCATTGAGCAGGTAACGGCGGCCTTCGCCCAGCATCAGGCCGAGTGATGTGCCAGGCGGCTGGACACCGAGACCGAGGAAGGAAAGCGAGGTTTCGAGCAGGATCGTCGCCGGGAAATTCAGCGTCGCCTGCACGACGAGCGAGGCTGCTATATTCGGCAGGAGATGCCGAAACACGACACGCCCCGTTCCGGCGCCAAAGGCCTCGACGGCGCGGATATAATCCGCCGACTGTTCCGACAGCGAAAGGCCGCGGGCAAGGCGCGCATAACGCTCCCAGCCTTCAAGGCTGACCAGCACGATGAAGAGCGGGATATTGTTGCCGAAAAAGGCAAGCAAAGCGATGGCGATGAACAGCGAGGGAAGCGCCGTCTGCATATCGGTCAGCATCATCGCAAAGACATCGAAAATGCCGCGAAACCGGCCGGCGAGAAGACCGATCGTCGTGCCGACGACAGCGCCAAGAAGGGTTCCGAACGTGGCGATCAGGATCGAGGTTCTCAGCGCATAGATGATCCGGCTCAGGATGTCGCGGCCGAGATGGTCCGTGCCGAGCAGGTGATCGAAGCGGCCACCCGTCATGAAGGCCGGCGGCCTAAAACGAGCGGTCAGGTCCTGCGTCGTATAATGGCTCGGCGCCAGCAGATCCGCAAAGATCGCGACGAAGATTACGGCAAAGAGCCAGAAGAGGCAGAGCGCTATGATCGGCGGCAGGCCGAAGATGCGGAGCGGCCGGGCGATTGTCTGTTCGGACAGGCTCATCCGGCACCTCCCAATGTGCGGGCGAGACTGACCTTGGGATCGATCATCGCATGCAGGATATCGACGAAGAGATTGGAGAGGATGATCACCAGCGTGATCATCAGGATCACGCCCTGCACAACCGGCAGATCACGCATGCCGACCGAATCGACTAGAAGACGCCCGAGCCCCGGCCAGGCGAAAATGCTTTCGACCACGACCGTGCCGGACAGAATGATACCGATCTCGATGCCGAAAAACATCAGAAGCGGCACCATGGCATTCGGCAGCGCATGGCGCAGGATCACCGGCAGCTGCCGCAGACCCTTGGCGCGGGCCGTGCGGATGAAGGGCTTGCCCATCACTTCCAGTGTCGCGGTCCGGGCAAAACGGGCGACACGGCCGGCAAGCGGCAGCGCCAGAGTGACCATCGGCAGGATGATATGCAGCGGGCTGGACGAGCCGGAGGATGGCAGAATGCGCAAGTGCAGCGCGAAGGCGAGGATCAGCAGGATACCGAGAAAGAAGATCGGCATCGAATATCCAAGCACCGCCGCCGCCATCAGAGACCGGTCCACTGTCGTGCCGTGCCTGAGTGCGGCTGCAATGCCGAGCGACAGACCGATCAGCGTGGCGAGGATCAGCGCCGAAAGACCGAGCATCAGGGTTTTGGGCATGGCTTCGATGACAAGCTCTGTTGTCGGCCGGTCGCTGACAAAGGATTTGCCGAGATCGCCATGGGCAACGCGGCCGATGAATTTCAGATACTGGACATAGATCGGCTGATCGAGCCCCCATTGGACGCGATATTC
Organism: Neorhizobium alkalisoli; assembly: GCF_007829835.1. Taxonomy (GTDB): domain Bacteria; phylum Pseudomonadota; class Alphaproteobacteria; order Rhizobiales; family Rhizobiaceae; genus Neorhizobium. The sequence goes on from NZ_VIWP01000001.1 coordinate 562,298, forward strand.
CTGGCGCACATCCGGCGGCGTTTCCGGCGGCAGCAATTCTTCGGAGGGATCGCCGGCCGCACGCAGGATGACGAAGACCAGCGTCACGCAGAACAAAAGCGTCACGAGGGAGCGGGCGACGCGAAGGCCGATTGCCTTCAGGCTTGAGATCATCATGTCAGGCAATTCCCTCGCACAGGCCCGGTGCCGGAGCGGAGTTTTCGGCAGCGCGTGCTATCGGCGGCATGGCCTGCGACGCCGCGCCGGCCAGATGACAGGCAGCCTTACGCCCACCGCCGAGATCGACAAGCGACGGCATTTCGACGGAACAGCGCGCAATCGCATCAGTGCAACGCGGATGGAAGGCACAACCGCTCGGACGTTTTGCCGGGTTCGGCGGCTCGCCGCGCAGCATGATGCGGCCATTGATCTTGCGGCCCGGAATGGGCGCGGCGGAAACCAGAGCGCGCGTATAGGGATGGACCGGGCGGGCGAAAAGATCGTCGGCATCGCCCTCCTCGACAATACGGCCGAGATACATGACGGCGATGCGATGACTGATCTGCCGCACGACGCGAAGGTCGTGGCTGATGAAGACCATGGCCAGACCCAGTTCCGCCTGCAGGTCGGAGAGAAGATTGACCACCTGCGCCTGGATCGACACGTCGAGCGCCGAGACCGGCTCGTCGCAGACCAGAAGGTCAGGCCGTGTCGACAGCGCGCGCGCCAGGACGACACGCTGGCGCTGGCCGCCGGAAAGCTCATGCGGATACCGCCGGCCGACCTCTGCGGAAAGGCCGACCGCGCGCAGCAGTTCGGAAACCCGAGCCTCGCGTTCCGCCGGCGTGCCTATCCGGTGGATATCGAGCGGTTCGCGCATCTGCACCGACACGGTCAGGCGACGGTCGAGCGCACCGAGCGGATCCTGGTAGATCATCTGCATGCGGGTCCGCTGTGTCTTCCACTCGGCCGAGCCGATGAACGGCAGGCGCCTGCCATCGAAGGAGACAGTTCCGGCGGTCGGTGGCTCAAGGCCGAGAAGCACGCGGCCGGTCGTCGATTTGCCCGACCCGGATTCGCCGACAATGCCGAGCGTCTCGTTGCGGTCGACCGAAAGCGTCACGTCGGACACAGCCTGAACAGTCGAGGCCTTCTGCCAGAGGCCACGGTTCATTTCATAACTGCGCGCGATATTCTGCGCGACGAGAAGCGGCGCACTCATGCCTCGACCCTGCCTTCGATCCCGAATTCCTTCGCCGGCAAACGACCGATCGCAGAAGGCCGCGACACGTCGTCGGCAAAACAGGCGACGTTGTGATCCCGCCCGAGACCGGACAGGAGCGGAATTTCGCTGCGACAGCGCGTTTCGACATAGGCACAGCGTGGCGCAAAGGCGCAGCCGGCCGGCATCTTGTTGGCATCCGGTACCGTACCACCGATCGCCGTCAGCCGCTGCCGCGGGCCGTCGATATAGGGCAATGATCCGATCAGGCCACGCGTATAGGGATGCGCCGGGCGGTCAAACAATTCCTCGACCTTGGCCTCCTCGACGACGCGGCCGGCATACATGACCGCGACCCGGTCGCAGACCTGCGAGACGACACCGAGATCGTGGCTGATCAGGACGAGAGCCATGCCGGTCTCGCGCTGGGTCAGCGCCAGAAGATCGAGGATCTGCGCCTGGATCGTCACGTCGAGCGCGGTCGTCGGCTCGTCGGCGATCAGAAGGTCCGGCTGGCCGGCCAGCGCCATGGCGATCATGATACGCTGGTTCTGGCCGCCGGAAAATTCATGCGGATAGGCATTCAGCCGGCGTTCGGCATCAGGAATGCCGACGAGATCGAGCAGCCGTTTCGCTTCCGCCTTGAGAGAGGCGCCGGAAATCCCGCGATGCAGCGAAAGCGCCTCCCCGATCTGGCGTCTGATCGTCAGCATCGGATTAAGCGCGCTGGCCGGATCCTGAAAGATCATGGCGACACGCCGTCCGCGAATTCCCGCAAGCTTGGATTCCGGCAGATCGAGAAGGTTCTTGCCATCCACCAGCACGCGGCCCGTAACTTTCGCACGCGGCGGCAGAAGACCGAGCGCGGCAAGCCAGGTCACCGATTTGCCCGAGCCGGATTCACCGACCAGACCCAGCGTCTCACCGGCGCCGATCGACAGATCGACACCATGCAGAACCCTGACGCCGTTGAACGAAACGCTCAAACCCTCGAGCGATATTCCAGCGAGCATATCCACGCCCCCGGTTGTCGCGAAAGACACTGTCTCTCGCAGGAATTTCAGATGACGCCGACCCGGACAGCCATGCGCGCAAGCCCATCGAACTGCTTCGATGGCGGCTTTCCTATCCATGCGAGATAACGGTTGGATGACAGTTTTCGAACGGTGCACGATAATGACCATCGATCTTCTCGGGACCGGTATTGACGCTGCCGACTCCCGAAAATCCGCACACCGTCGCAGATGCCATTGGGTCTGTGGATGGGCGGGATACATCAAGGCGGCATCGTTGCTATGCGTCCGGGTAACATCCAATTCATGAACCAAAAGCATAGGTTCATGCGCATTCCAGCATCTAATGCTTAAGTCCGGTCAGCGCTAAATTCCGCTCCAGTTATCGCATGCGTTCGACAGCCAAGCTGCCAACCATCCGATTTTACAAGGAGATTGAATATGCAAAAGCGTATGCTCGGAAAAAGCGGCCTTGAAGTCTCGGCACTCGGCTTTGGCTGCATGGGATTGAACTTCAGCTATGGCCATTCGCTTGAGAAGCAGGAAGCCATCAGCCTCATCCGCAAAGCGGTCGATCTCGGCGTGACCTTCTTCGATACGGCAGAAGTCTACGGGCCGTTCACCAATGAGGAGATCGTTGGCGAGGCTCTGTCGCCGGTGCGGGATCAGGTCGTGATCGCCACGAAATTCGGCTTCAATATCGAAAACGGCAAGATGTCGGGAACCAACAGCCGGCCGGACCATATCCGCGCCGTCTGCGATGCTTCGCTGAAGCGGCTTGGCGTCGATGTCATCGACCTTTTCTACCAGCATCGCGTCGATCCGAATGTTCCGATCGAGGATGTTGCCGGAGCCGTCAAGGATCTGATTGCCGAAGGCAAGGTGAAGCATTTTGGCATGTCCGAACCCGCAGCCCAGACCGTTCGCCGCGCCCATGCGGTCCAGCCGGTATCGACATTGCAGAACGAATATTCGCTCTGGACGCGCGGGCCGGAAGTCAACGGCATCATCGAGACCTGCGAAGAACTCGGCATTGGCCTCGTTCCCTACAGCCCTCTCGGCAAGGGTTTCCTTACCGGCGCCATGAGCAAGGATACGGAACTCGCCGAAAACGATTTTCGCAAGATCCTGCCGCGCTTCACGCCGGAAGCGATGGAAAAGAACCAGGCTCTGATCACGCTGCTGAAGCGCATTGCTCTCACGAAAAATGCAACGCCTGCACAGATCGCGCTTGCCTGGCTGCTTGCGAAAAAGCCCTGGATCGTTCCGATCCCCGGCACGACCAAGCTTCACCGCCTGGAAGAAAATCTCGGTTCTGCGCAGGTCTCGCTGTCGACCGCGGATATCGCCGAGATCGAGCAGGCTGCCGCCGATATTCAGATCGAAGGCGAGCGTTATCCCGAACAGCTGATGAAGACGACGGGCCTGTGAACGCAAGGGATCGACCCTGCGTCACCCCGGCCTGGAAAGTTTAACCAGAAACATGTCTACCTCCGAAATGATGGAGCCGCGCGATGGCATCGCGACGGCAGCAACACGGCGCTGGCACCTGCTTGCCATCCTTAGTGCGCTGATGGGCTTCGCATCGATCTCGACCGATTTCTATCTTCCGGCCATGCCGGTCATGGCGGACGAGCTCGGTGCGGATTCCGGCAATGTCGAATACACGATCTCCGGCTTCCTGATCGGCTTTAGTCTGGGACAGCTTCTGTGGGGTGCGATCAGCGACAAATATGGCCGGCGGCTTCCCGTCGGCCTGGGCCTCCTGCTTTTCGTCATAGGTTCGGCCGGCTGCGCTTTGTCACAAAGCGTGGAGGCAATGATCCTCTGGCGCATCCTGCAGGCACTCGGCGCCTGTGCCGGTGTGGTTCTGTCGCGCGCCATGGTGCGGGATCTTTATGAGGGTCCACGTGCGGCCCAGATGCTCTCGACCCTGATTGCCGTCATGGCGATCGCGCCGCTACTCGGGCCGATCCTAGGCAGCCAGATCGCGGCACTCGCCGGCTGGCGGGCGATTTTCTGGACGCTCGTCATTCTTGGGCTCCTGGCGATTGGCGGACTGTTGACGATACCGGAAACACTGCCCGTCGAGAGACGCCGTACGGACCCGCTGATCGGCGCCTTCCGCCGTTATGCGAACCTGCTGACCCACAGAAAGATCCTCGGTTACGCGGGTGCCGGCGCATTCTTCTATTCGGGAATGTATGCCTATATCGCCGGCACGCCTTTCGCCTTCATCACCTACCATCATGTGCCTGCCGAATATTACGGCCTGCTTTTCGGCGCGGGCATCATCGGCATCGTGATCACCAACCTTGTCAATGCAAGGCTTGTCCAGCGTTTCGGCATGGACCGCATCCTGATCGTGGGAACCTTTGTCGCCATGCTGGCCGGCTTCGTTCTGGCCGTGAATGCCTATTCCGATCTTGCCGGCCTCTGGGGCCTGTTCCTGCCGCTTCTGGTCTTCGTCTCCGTCACCGGCTTCGTTGTCGCCAATTCGATCGCCGGCGCGATGAGCGATTATCCCGAACAGGCAGGCTCGGTCTCGGCGCTGGTCGGCGCCATCCAATATGGCAGCGGGATCGCCGGTTCCGGGCTTGTGGGCCTGTTTGCCGATGGCACGCCCTGGCCGATGGGATGGGTAATCGCCGTGATGAGCATCGGCTGCGTGCTCTGCGCCCTGCTCGTCACCTCCGCAACCAAGACATCCCGATAGGAGCCAGACCATGCCCGAGCGGAGCCTGAATATCCTCGTCGTCGGCGCGACCGGCAGTATAGGCCGCCCCGTCGTTGCCGAGGCGCTTGCCCGTGGCCACAGCGTCAAGGCGCTGGTGCGCGATACCCGTAAGGGTCGCACGCTTGGCTCTTCCGTCAATCTGGTCCTCGGCGATCTGACGGAAGAGGCCAGTGTGCAGATGGCGGTCAGGGATGTGGACGCGATCGTCTTCACTCATGGATCGAACGGCGGCGGCAAGGCCGGCTCGGAACGCGTCGATTACGGCGGCGTGCGTAACGTTCTTGCGGCGCTCGGACCGCAGCGGGCGCGGATCGCACTGATGACGGCGATCGGCGTAACCAACCGCACCGGCAGCTATAACCGATCGACGGAAGCCCATGACTGGAAACGCCGCGGCGAGCGCCTTGTGCGCGCAAGCGGCCTTCCCTACACGATCGTCAGGCCCGGCTGGTTCGATTACAACGATGCCGACCAGCAAAAGCTCGTCTTCCTGCAGGGCGATACCCGGCAGTCGGGCACGCCGAGCGATGGCGTTATTGCCCGAAGGCTGATCGCCCAGGTGCTGGTGGCAAGCCTGACGTCCGAAGCTGCACGCAACAAGACATTCGAGCTGGTGGCCGAGAAGGGTCCCGCTCAACACGATCTCGATCCGCTGTTCGCAACACTGGCCGCCGACAAGACGGGTGGGCCCGATGCTGTTCGCGACATCGACAACATGCCGTTGCGAGACGAACCAGAGCGTGTACTCGGTGACCTCGATGCCATCCGCGCCCAGGGCACGACGGAACTCTCCTTTTGAACTTCTGACCACCAGAAAGGAACACGCCCATGAAGGCGACAATGCTTTATGCACCCGGTGACGTCCGCTGCGAAGAAGTGGCTGAACCAAAGATCCTCAAGCCGACAGATGCGATCATCAAGCTGTCGGCATCCTGCATCTGCGGTTCGGACCTGTGGCCGTACCGCGGTGCAAACGACGTCAAAGCCCCGATGGCGATGGGGCACGAATATTGCGGCGTCGTTGTCGAAGTCGGCAGCGAGGTAAAGACCGTCAAGCCGGGCCAGTTTGTCGTCGGCTCCTTCTGCCTTTCGGACAATACCTGCCCGCATTGCCGCTTCGGCTTCCAATCGTCTTGCGAACAGCGCGAATTCATGACGGGTGCGCAGGCGCCTTACGCCCGCGTTCCGCTCGCAGACGGCACTCTGGTCGCGACCGCCGAAATGCCGTCGGACGATCTCATTCCGTCGCTGCTTGCCGTTTCCGACGTGCTCGGCACCGGCTGGTATGCCGCTGACGCCGCCGGCGTACAGGAAGGCTCGACCGCTGTTGTCGTCGGTGATGGTGCTGTTGGCCTGATGGGCGTGCTTGCCGCCAAGCAGATGGGCGCCGGTCGCATCATCGCCATGAGCCGCCACAAGAGCCGGCAGGACCTTGCGCTTGAATTCGGTGCGACCGACATCGTCTCGGAACGCGGCGATGCAGGTGTGGCGCGGATCAAGGAAATGACCAAGGGCGTCGGCGCGGATTCCGTTCTCGAATGCGTCGGCATGGAAGAATCGATGATGCAGGCGATCAACTGCGCTCGCCCGGGCGGCAAGATCGGCTTTGTCGGCGTACCGCACGGCGTCACGCTCGATGGCCAGCAGCTTTTCTTCCAGCAGAAGAGCCTGCTCGGCGGTCCTGCTCCCGTGCGCCGTTACCTGCCTCACCTGATGGATCTGGTCCTGACGCGACAGATCAATCCCGGCAAGGTTTTTGACCTGCAGGTCGAGCTGTCGGATGTCGCGGAGGGCTATAAGGCGATGGATGAACGCCGCGCCATCAAGACACTGCTGCGCGTCTGAACTCCAAAGAAAGAGCCATCGCCTCCACCAGAGGCGATGGCTCATTATTGCAAAAATGCAGCTTTTGCCGACTGCGGGTGGGTTAGCAGCACCTGCGCGCCTAGACCACACCGGCCTTCTGCGATTTCCGCCGGGCCCGCGCAGCAAACTGGCTGCTCTTTTCCGGTCGGGCATGGCTTCCTGCTTCGACAAACCCTTCGCGTGGCAGCGAGATCACGGCACAGAGGCCCGGATTGTTGGAAGTCAGCACGACATCGCCGCCATGCTGACGCGCAACGGCCCTGGCAATCGAGAGCCCCAGCCCGACACCTCCGGTTTCGCGATTGCGTGAAGCTTCGAGCCGGAAGAATGGCGCAAACACTTTTTCCCGCATCGCCTCCGGAACGCCCGGCCCATTGTCCTCGATGACGATATCGATACTGGTTCCCGTATGCCTGACAGAGACCACGGCATGGCCGGCATACCGTGTCGCGTTTTCGGCTAGGTTCCGCACGGCGCGGCGCAAACCTTCCGGCCGGCAACGGTAGGTCGTCCGCTGCGCCTCCATGAATGTCACGGACTGGCCAATATCGGCGAGATCGTCGCATATACTGCCGACCAGCGCCTGGAGATCGATCGTGCGCGTTTCCTCGACATTGACCTCGCCTCTGGCAAAAGCAATGGCCGCCTCGGTCATGGTCTGCAACTCGTCGATCGTTGCCACCATCTTGTCCCTGATCCCGGGATCCTTGACGAATTCCGCCCTCAGGCGCAGCGATGTCAGCGGCGTTCTCAGGTCATGGCCGATCGCCGCAAGCATCCGTGTCCGGTCCTCGACGAAACGGTGAAGCCGCTCCTGCATGCGGTTGAAGGCAACCGTCGTCGCCTTGACATCATCCGGGCCGTCTTCGGGTAGCGCAGGCAGATTTTCACCCCGGCCGAGGGCTTCAGCGGAAGCGGCGAGCCGACGCAGTGGACGGGTAATTCGTCTGGCGATGAAGATGCCGATCAGGGACAGAACGGATGCCGTGATGGCAAGCGAAGTCAGCGTTTTCGAATTCCACCAGAACGCATTATCCGCCTTGTAGGACGCACAATTGAGCCAGACGCCATCGGCAATCTTGACCGTAAGGCCATAACCATTGCGGCCATCGAAATACAGGAACTTCGCCTCCTGCGGCTGGTTCCAGAGAAAATTGGTCGGCGTCGTCCATGACTGGCCGGCATTGGCTGCGGCAAGTTCGTCGTCACGGATGCGCGTGCCCGGAGGTTTTGTCTGGAAACCGTAGGACCGGCCGAGATCGACGAAGTTATCGAGCGGGCGCGACAGTTCGGCAACCGCACGGCGGCGCCATGCAAGCGCATCCGTTTCGTCGCGGTCCGAGAGCCAGAACCGCGAATAACTTGTCTCGCTGGAGGAGAGCACACTCTGCCTCAGATCCGGCTGCAACGTCTCGATCAGGCGTGTCAGAGTGGCGGAACGGCTGAAGAATTCGCTCTTCACGGCGGCATGCAGCGCCTGGGACCGCTCGTCCCAGGAGACCAGGAATGTGATGATCTGGGAGATCACCAGTGCCAGCAGCATGAAGCCGATGAACTGTGTCGCCAGACTGCTTCGCCACCAGTGGATCATTCGAAACTCACCTCGGCCGACAAGCTGTATCCGCCTCCCCAATGCGTCTTGATGATCGACGGGTTTTTCGGATCAAGCTCGATCTTCTTGCGAAGTCGGCTCACCTGATTGTCTATGCTGCGATCGAATATGTCTGCCATGCGCCCGACGGTCAGGTCGAGCAGCTGTTCCCGGCTAAGGACCAGACCGGGACGATCAAGAAACACCTTCAGCAACCGAAATTCGGCCGTGCTGAGCGGCACTCCGACGCCATCGTCGCCGGTCAGTTCCTGCCGGCCGATATTCAGCTTCCACTGGCCTATCGTCACGACATTAGCTCCGGTGCCGCTGCGTTGAACGGCCGGGGCGCCGCGCGTCCTTCGCAAAACTGCCCGTATTCTCGCCAGCAGCTCACGCGGATTGAACGGCTTGACGAGATAATCGTCGGCCCCGAGTTCTATACCGACGATCCGATCGATCTCTTCGGCCACCGCTGTCAGGAAGATGATCGGCGTATCGGTGTTGGACCTGAGTGCCCGGCAGACCGACAACCCGTCTTCCTCCGGCATCATCACGTCCAGAACGATGAGATCGACCGTGTCCTTGTCGATGATCCTTCGAAGCGCCGCACCGCTTTCGACTGCGCTGACACGGTATCCCTGCTGCTCAAGATATTGTCCGACCAGTTCCCGGATATCCTGGTGATCGTCGACGACGACAATGTGAGCTGCGTTCTGCATGACAGGCACCATTGGTAATCAAGGCACTTTATCGGACAGCGCACCACATCGCATCGACAAAAGTGTATCAAAGTTTCGCGGCACATCCCGCTGCGGCGGCGGAAGGGAAAAGCGGCAAAACTTAAGTATTGCCGGGCAGAAGTCCGATGAAACCGGATAGCTCGCTCTCTCATTCCAAGGCGATGATACAGGGAAAATGTATCACAGGTGTGCCGCACTTGCCGTCGAGTGTATCGGCTTTTCACCAGAGCGGTCCGTAGAGCAGTGGGCGATGTAACGGCCTAATAGCCGCATTTCCAATGGTTTGGCGCCGAGAACCGGGATTGCGCCATTGGGACAATGTAACCTGTCACGGGAAATGTAGCCGCTCTCTTTCGCACCGCGACAAATATCGGACATAGTCGGCAAACCCCTGCGACAGTCATCCTGCATAGTGGCACCATCAAAGCCATCTTAAGGATGTTATCATGCGTTGCGAGATGTGGCAGGCAGCCATAACAAGGCAGGTCCTCGACGAGTTCTGCACCGAGCATAACCTGTCCGTCGACGACGAACCCGCGATGGAAATCGCCGAAACCTTGCTGCGGTGCATAGACCAAAGCGACGAAAATCCCGAGACCTTGCGCCTGAAACTCAAGGACAGCATCGCCGACAGACGGCCCCATGCGACCTATGCCAACAATGCCTTTTGAACCTGGGCCGCCGCCCTGAGGCGGCTCGTACGATCAGGACACTCTCACCCCTCGACTCTGCCGAAGAATGCCCGCCCGGTCATTACAGATTGCAGCCGGAGCGCGACGCAAAACCACGTCTCCCGGCAGGATTGGCGCCGTACGGAGGGCCTCCAGTGCGGCATAATGATCCTGAGGCATGGGGACGCATGACTTAAGCAACTGAAATAATGAAGTTTTTCTATTTATTATTTCACAATATAAGTTCATGCGCGATTTCACATCTACTCGCATGACCGTTTGCTGATTAGCTGCGACCAGCGACAGAGCCGGCCGCAATTGCAGGCTTCCACATGATCTGTGGGATCCGCATGGCAGCGCTCTTTCCAAGCCACCGCGATGGCTCCACGACTTCAATATGAGGCACACATGTTCTCGAACCATTCAAAGATGCTCGCGACTTCCCTGGCGGTCGCGCTTCTTGCAAGCATGACCGCGACGGTCGCCGACGCACAACAGGCCTCCTCCCAGGCCCCGTCCGTCACCACCGCCACGCTGCATGCCCAGTCTCTCCCGCTGAGCTACAGCTATGCCGCCCGCCTGTCGGCCTTCCGCCAGACGGAAATCCGCGCCAGGGTCAGCGGCATTCTGCTGAAGCGCAACTTCGTCGAAGGCGCAAGCGTCAAGGCCGGCGACGTCCTCTTCCTGATCGATCCGGCACCGTTCCAGGCAGCGCTTGCGCAGGCTCAGGCCGAGCTTGGCCAGCAGCAGGCGCAACTCGACCAGGCAACCCGCGAAGAACAGCGCAACGTCCGTCTGTTCAACCAGAATGTCGGCAGCGAAAAGTCCCGCGACGACGCCATTTCCGCGCGCCAGCTGGCCCAGGCCGCCGTTGCAGCCGCCGAAGCGCAGGTTCAGACGGCGGATCTCAATCTGAGCTACACACGCGTCGCCGCGCCGATCGATGGCGTCACCAGCCTCGAGCAGATGCCGGAAGGCAGCCTCGTGACATCGGATTCCAGTCTTCTGGCAAACATCACCCAGACCGATCCGATCTATGTCAACTTTTCCTTCTCGGATGCAGAAGCGCGTGAAGTGCGCCACCTCCTCGATCTGATGAAGGCCAAGGGCGATGTTCATCCGCTGAGCGTCAAGCTCACCTTCGGCGACGGCACGGTCTATCCGCATGAAGGCCGTATCGATTTCACCTCCGCCGTCGTCGATGCCAGCACCGGCACGATCCAGGCACGCGCCGTCATCGACAATCCGGACCGCGAACTCATTCCGGGCCAGTTCGTGCGTGCAACTGTGACGGGGGTTACCGTGGACTCGGCGATTGCCGTACCAGAGATCGCCGTCATGCAGGGTCCGCAGGGACAATTCGTCTACACGGTGGACAATGATGGCAAGGCGCAGATGCGCCCGGTCACGCTCGGCCAACAGGTCGGCGAGAGCTGGATTGTTCAGACGGGCCTGAATGATGGTGACCGCGTGATCACCGAAGGCGTCATCAAGGTGCGTCCCGGCGCGCCGGTCGCCGCCTCGGCCGGCATCGACAATGACAGCAACAAGGTTGCGACAAACTGATGAGCAACAGGTTTTTCGTCGACAGGCCGGTTTTTGCGGCCGTCATTTCCATTGTCATCGTGCTGGCCGGCCTGCTCGCCATGCGGGCGCTGCCGATCGCACAATATCCCGAACTGGTACCGCCGCAGGTCGTCGTCACGGCCAACTATCCAGGTGCCAACGCGCAGACGATCGCGCAGACCGTGGCCGCGCCGCTTGAACAGCAGATCAACGGCGTCGAAAACATGCTCTACATGCAATCCGCCAACTCCAATAGCGGCGCCATGCAGATCACCGTGACATTCGCGCTCGGCACCGACCCGGACCAGGCGACGATCAACGTCAATAACCGCGTGCAGCGCGCGACCTCGACCCTGCCGAGCGAAGTGACGCGGCAGGGTATCGTGGTCGCCAAGCGGTCGACATCGCCTCTGGCATTCATTGCGATGTATTCCAACAACCCGCAATATGACCGTGCCTATGTGGGCAATTATGCGCTTCTGAACGTCATCGACGATCTCAAGCGCATTCCCGGCATCGGCGATGCGAACGTGCTCGGCAGTATCGACTACTCGATGCGCATCTGGCTGCGCCCGGACCGTCTGGCGCAATACAACCTGACACCGAGCGATATTTCCACAGCGATCCAGGAGCAGAACTCGCAGTTTGCCGCGGGGCAGTTCGCCGATCAGCCTTCGCCCAGCAGCCAGCCCTTCACCTACAGCGTGACGACGCAGGGGCGCCTGCCCGATCCGGAAGCCTTCGGAAACATCATCCTGCGCTCCAGCAGCAATGCGGCGACCCTTCGCCTCAAGGACGTAGCGCGCATCGAACTCGGCTCGAAGAGCTATTCGGTCACCAGCAGCCTCAACGGCACGCCGGCTGTTCCGATCGTCGTCTACCTGCAGCCGGGCGCGAACGCGCTCGACACGATGAAGGCCGTCTATTCCCGTCTCGACGAACTCAAGGCCTCTTTCCCGCAGGGGATCGAGTATCGCGTTCCCTATGACACGACGAAGTTCATCCAAGTTTCGATCGACGAGGTGGTGCACACCTTCTTCGAAGCCGTGGCGCTGGTCGTCATCGTGGTCTTCCTGTTCCTGCAGAACTGGCGTGCGACCCTCATTCCGGTCATCGCGGTTCCGGTCTCGATCATCGGCACGTTTGCCGGCATGTACATGCTCGGCTTCTCGATCAACCTGCTGACACTGTTCGGCCTCGTGCTGGCGATCGGGATCGTGGTCGACGACGCCATCGTCGTGCTCGAAAACGTCGAACGGCTGATGACCACCGAAAAGCTGCCGCCGAAACAGGCGGCGATCAAGGCGATGTCCGAGGTCAAGGGGCCGGTCATTGCCATCGTGCTCGTGCTCTGCTCGGTCTTTGTGCCGGTATCCTTCATGGGCGGACTTGCCGGCCAGATGTACAAGCAGTTCGCCGTCACGATCGCGATCTCCGTCATTCTGTCGGGCATCGTGGCTCTGACCCTGACGCCTGCGCTTTGCGGCCTGATCCTCAAGCCCGGCCATCATGAACCAGCGCTTCCGTTCAGGATCTTCAACCGCGTGTTCGAACGCCTGACTTCTGGTTATGCAGCAGGCGTGCGGTTCTTCATCAAACGCTTTGCGATCGGTCTCGTGATCGTCGCAGCCATCCTCGGCGGCACGGCCTACATGTTCCGGACCATTCCGGGATCGCTTGTTCCGAACGAAGACCAGGGCTGGCTGCTGCAGATCGCAATTCTCCCGCCGGCGGCATCCCTGCCGCGCACGACGGCCGTGATGGACAAGGTCGTGGAGAATACGCGGAAACTACCGGGCGTCCGCGATGTCTTCTCGGTTGCCGGCTACGACATTCTTGCAAGCACGATCAAGAGCAGCGCCGGCCTCTCCTTCGTCATTCTCAACGACTGGGACGAAAGACCGTTGGCAAGCGAGGATGCGCGCAATATGGCCGGCCCGATCATCGGGGCGAACAGGGATGTTCGTGACGGCATGGTGCTGGCCTTCAACCCGCCACCGATCCAGGGGCTGAGCACGACCGGCGGCTTCGAATCCTATGTTCAGGATAGGACCGGCGGCAACGTGGCCAACCTTGCCGAGCAGACCAAGCGTCTGGTCGAGGCCGCCTCCAAGCGCCCGGAACTGGCGGGTGTCAGAACGACCTTCGATGCCAGCGTGCCGCAATATCATGTCGATCTCGACCGCGAAAAAGCCAAGGCCCTCAACGTCCCAATCAACAGCGTTTTTGCGGCCATGCAGGCGACCTTCGGCAGTCTCTATGTCAACGACTTCACGCTTTACGGGCGCAGCTATCAGGTGACGCTGCAGTCGGAAGCAGCCTTCCGCCAGTCGCCGGACGATCTGCGTCAGGTGTTCGTGCGCTCCAGCGACGGCAACATGATCCCGCTCGATGCGCTGGTAAAGGTAACCCGTATTATCGGACCCGACCTGCTTGAACGCTTCAACGCTTTCAACGCAGCCAAGGTCACCGGCAATCCGGCTCCGGGCTACACATCCGGCGATGCCATCAAGGCCATGCAGGAAGTCGCAGCCCAGACCCTGCCCACGGGCTATCAGCTGGCCTGGACCGGCTCCGCCTTCCAAGAGCTGCAGAGCGGCAATTCGGGTTCGCAGGCGATGATCTTCGGCATCGTCATGGTGTTCCTGATCCTCGCTGCCCAATACGAAAAATGGTCGCTGCCGCTGGCGGTCATCACCGCCATCCCCTTCGCGCTCTTCGGTGCGTTGCTGGCAACGCTGCTGCGTGGCCTTACCAACGACATCTATTTCCAGATCGGGATGGTGACGTTGATCGGTCTTGCAGCAAAGAACGCGATCCTGATTGTCGAGTTCGCGGTGCTCAAGCGGCAGGAAGGCATGACGGCGGGTGAAGCAGCGCTCGAAGCCGCCCGCCTGCGCTTCCGGCCGATCGTGATGACGTCGCTCGCCTTCATCCTCGGTGTCGTGCCGCTGGCAATCAGCACCGGCGCCGGATCGGCAAGCCGACACGCCATCGGCACGGGCGTCATTGGCGGCATGATGGCGGCGACCTTCCTCGCCACCTTCTTCATCCCGATGTTCTATCGACTGATCGCCTGGCGGCAGCCGAAGCGGAGGGAAGCGGATGACGAGAACACCGCCCTGGCGCCGGCGGAATAAGACAGAAGACAAGGGCACGATCTCACCGGTCGTGCCCTTTCGATTTTGATGCCCTCGCAAAAGCGTGTTTTGCCTAAACGGGCGTCGGAACAGATCATTCCACTACCTCGCGAGATCCCGGGCAATGGTTTCCGCTTTCTGCCAGCCGCATCGGGATCGTCATCACCACACACTTCACGACACGCGTCAGGACGAGAGGTCAGCGATGATAAACAGGTTCAAGACGGCACTTCTTTCAGGTCTGCTGGTCATAACCGTAACCTGCGGGGCCGGCGCACAGAGCATCAATGCCGGGAGCCGGCAGGCCGAGTCCGCCAAGCCATTTGCCGTCCGCGAAATCGCCAGTTTCGATACGCCCTGGGCAATCGCCTTCCTCCCCGATGGCCGCCTGCTGGTGACGGAAAAGCCGGGCGCGATTTTTCTGGTGACCCAGAGCGGTCGCAAGACGCCGGTCGGCAATGTCCCTGCTGTCGCCGCCTCCGGGCAGAACGGTCTGCTCGACATTGCCCCCTCTCCGCGCTTTCAGAGCGACAGGCAAGTTTACCTCACCTACGTCGAGCCCGGCGCCGGTGGAAGCAGCCTCGCGCTTGCCCGGGCGACCCTGGCCGTCTCCGGCCCGCGGGCGGAGCTGGAAGACCTCAAGGTGATTTGGCGACAGATGCCGAAGGGTTCCGGCGGCCAGCCCGGTGGCATCATCGCCTTCGACCCTTCGGGACAACATCTCTTCCTCACCTCCGGCGACCGCATGCGGCCTTCGACGGCGCAGGATCCCGATCAGGCGCTGGGCAAGGTCCTGCGCTTCAATCTCGACGGAACCACGCCATCCGATAATCCCCATGCAGCCGATGGCGGCGTCCGTGCGCAGACCTGGACGATGGGACATCGCAACCCTTATGGCCTTGCCTTTGCGCCGAACGGCCAGCTGTGGCTGCACGAGATGGGGCCGCGCGGCGGCGATGAATTCAACCGGATCGAACCCGGCAAGAACTATGGATGGCCCGAAGTTTCGAATGGCGATAATTATAACGGGACACCGATACCAAGGCACGCGACACGGCCGGAATTTGCCGCCCCGCCGCTATACTGGAACCCCGTCATCGCACCGGCAGGACTGGCGTTCTATCAAGGCACCATGTTTCCCGCCTGGCAGGGTTCAGCCCTGATCGGCGGGCTTGCATCGATGGGACTGGTGCGTGTCACCCTCGATGGCAAGGGTGGTGCAGACGAAGTCGACCGATGGGATCTCGGTGCGCGCATCAGGGACGTCGCCGTGGCTCCGGACGGCGCCGTCTGGGTCATAGAGGACGACAGTCCCGGGCGCCTTGTCAGGCTCACTCCGCTCTGAGCGGCCTGCTCTCAGGCAATGTCCGTTTTTCAGAAGCTCGTGATGACAGCGATACCGGGCGTCTCGGCTCTGTCCATCGTCATCAGTTCGGGAATGGCATCGGCCAAGCCTATCCGCTTGGAAATCAGCTGTTGTGGCGTCATCTTGCCCGAGGTGATCATCGTCAGCATGGCATCATAACGCCAGGCCTGCATGCCGTGGCTGCCATAGATTTCCAGTTCGTGGCCGATGACCTGCGCCATCGGGATCTGCGGTGTCGAATGCTCTCCCAGCATCAGGCCGACCTGCACATGCCGGCCGCGGCGGCGGAGATTTTTGATCGAGTTGAAGCAGGTCGTCGGATGCCCGAGCGCATCGATGGACACATGCGCGCCGCCCTTGGTGATTTCGCGCACGGCGTCCACGACATCCGGCACTGTGCCGGCATTGATGGTCGCAACCGCACCGCATTGGCGGGCGAGCGCCAGCTTGTCCTCGGTCAGATCGATGCCGATGACATTGGCGCCGAGTGCGGTCGCGATCATGATGGCCGACAGGCCGACCCCGCCGCAACCATGCACGGCAACCCAGTCACCCGGGCCGGTGCGGGCCTGATCGGCAACAGCGCGGAAGGAGGTGGCGAAGCGGCAGCCGAGGCTTGCGGCGGTCGCGTCGCCGATCTCTTCCGGCAGGGTAACGAGATTGGTATCGGCGTAATCGATCGCCACATATTCGGCGAAGGATCCCCAGTGGGTGAAACCGGGCTGGAACTGGCTTGGGCAGACCTGCTGGTTGCCGGAATGGCATTCGGAGCAATGGCCGCAGCCGGAAACGAAAGGCACGGTGACACGATCGCCGACCTTGAAGCGCATCACGCCCTTGCCTGTCGCCACGACCTTGCCGGCGAGCTCATGGCCAGGCACGTGCGGCAGCTGGATATCCGGATCATGGCCTTTCCAGCCATGCCAGTCGCTGCGGCAAAGGCCCGTTGCGCCGACCTTGATGACCACACCGCCGAAGGTCGGCTCGGGATCGGGAAGCGTCCTGATTTCCGGCGTCTGTTCGAACGCTTCGTAATACATGGCCTTCATGACGCATCCCTTTGAATTCGAATAAAAACATCCCTGACCGGTTCAGGATCAGGGATGCTTGGTTTCCAGATATCTATCGCAGTTTCGAGCGTTTACGAAGCCTGCTTCTGCTCGCTCTTCATGAAGGCGATATCGCCGACGACGCGCACGCGCACGCGGCGGGCATCGCCCGGCAGGTAGGCGATCGGAATGTCTTCCGTATCGAGCGTGACGATCGACTTCGGATCGGCACCGGATTCGATCGCCCGTTCGCGGGCAATCCGGTCCGCCTCGGCAATCGCCTTGTCGCGCGACATGTCGGAGAAGACCTGGTCGACTTCGCCGGAAACCTGCGCCATGGCAGCACCGAGCGCATTGGCGACACCGGCATGCTCGACGCGCAGCACTTCGCTGGCGCCCTTCAGCTTCTCAGGGATCAGGAAGGCACCACCGCCGACGGCGATCAGGCTGACGCCTTCTGCCGAGGTCTTCATCCGGTCTACACCGTCTTCCACCATGGCTTCGATACGCTTCAGGAGGTCGGCAACCATCGCCTTGTCGAGATGTTTCACGCGATCACGGTCGCCAATTTCGACGAGGCCGGCTGCGACAGCAACGTCGGTCGTGGTCAGCGTATCGCCGCCAAAGACGAGCGCCTTTTCGGTGATGCGGTAACCGACCGAACGCGGGCCGATCTTGCGGGTTTCCGGATCGATGATCGTGCCGCCGCCGAGAGCCATCGGCAGAAGATCGGGCATGCGGAACAGGGTGCGCACACCGCCGACTTCGACGACATTGTTGGCCTCCCGCGGAAAACCGCCGACGAGGCAGCCGATATCGGAGGTCGTGCCGCCGACATCGATGACCATGGCCTCTTTCAGGCCGGTCAGGAAGGCTGCGCCGCGCATGGAATTGGTCGGGCCGGAGGCAAAGCTGTAGACCGGGTTGGCCGCAGCGACATCCGCCAGAACCACAGTGCCGTCGTTCTGCGTCAGGTAGAAGGGCGCATTAACGCCTGCCGTTACCAGAGCATCCTTGAAGGCATCGATCGTCTTGCGGCCGAGGCCCTGAAGTGCGGCGTTCAGAAGCGTGACGTTTTCGCGTTCCAAAAGGCCGATACGGCCAAGCGTATGGGAGAGCGTGATACGTGCATCCGGAATGATCGAACGGACGATCTCGGCAGCTTCTAGTTCGCATTCCGCCGTCAGCGGCGAAAAGAGCGCGGTGATGCCGACGGAGGTGATGCCCGCGTCGCGGATCTTCATCGCGGCGTCGCGGATCTCGTCGCGAGCGAGTGGTACCAGCGGACGACCGTCATATTCATGGCCGCCATGGACCATGAAGGAAAGCGGATCGACGCTGTCGCGCAAGTCATCCGGCCAGTCGATCATCGGCGGCAGCGAGGCGCCGGCCGGCATGGCGATACGGATCGCGGCGATACGTTCCAGGCGGGCACGCTCGACAACGGCATTGGTGAAATGCGTCGTGCCGATCATCACGGCGTCGATCGGCGAAGCGCCCGGCGCCTGCGAGGCAACGACATGGCCGATGGCGTTGACGACGCCCTGCATCACATCCGCGGTGGTGGGAAACTTGATGGCCGAGACGACTTTCTCGCCATCGATGAGAACGGCATCCGTGTTGGTGCCGCCGACGTCAATTCCGATCCGCTTCATGCTGCAAACACCGATTTGAAATCCAGATCATATCCGAAGGCGCGTGGGCCGACATGTTCGAGGCCCTTGGGGCTGGTCAGCACTGCCGGCGCCGGCAGGGCGACGACCGTGACGCGCTGGCCGTAACGCACCGTTTCCGTGCCGATCGCTTCACCCGACACGGTGTCGAGCAGGCAGATCAGGTCAGGGGTCATGGCGATCGGCTGGCCGTCGCGGAAGGCGACCGCCCATTCGTTCTGGAAGGCGAGTTCAACCTTGGCGCCGCGATCTGCATCAAGGCCGTCGATCATCGCCGCACCGCGCAAAAAGCCGCCGGTCGTGGTGCGATCCACATCGGCAACCTTGCCCTTGAACAGGATTTTTCCGCCTTCATGCGCCAGAACGGCTTCGATCGGGTCGGTATGGGCGGCGCGGGCTTCAAGCACGGCACGGCCGAGGCTGACGGCCTTGGTCACGGTATGGAGCACGCCCCATTCCTTGACTTCCTTGCCGGTGCGCGGTGCCTTGCAGGTGGCAGACGTGGAGCCGACTTCGGTGCAGATCTTGCGCGAGATACGCTCCATCCACTTCCACGAAGCGGCCTTGGCGACGATCGCCTCGTTGTCGCGGCAATCGACCAGCGTCAGCGGGTACATCGGCAGGTCGCCGATGGCAAAGCTCGTCATCTGCGCTTCGGGATAGGCGCGGCCCATCGCGTCGGCATCGACGACCGGAATATCCAGCATGGCGGCTGCGAGGAAAGGCGAAAGCGCATTGCCGCCGCCGATCTCGACGCTCATCACGGCGCGGAACTTGCGGCCGGTATATTCTTCCATCAGCTGCATGGCGCGGGCGAGATGGGCCGGATCGACCAGACGTTCCTGGCCGACCAGCGGCGCACCCATCTTCGACACGACTGCAACGGCATCGCCGTCATCGAGCGCGTTCGGATCGATAAGCTTGACGCGCTTACCGTCCTTGTAGAGTTTTTTCAGGTTGAGCTGCGCCAGATAAGGGCTGCCACCACCGCCGGTCCCGAGAATCCAGGCACCAACGGCAAGCGGATCAATCTCGCTTGCTTCGAAATCACGGATCATGTTTGCCTCCGAATAATGTGCTAGAACCTAGCCATGAGAGGCGAGCTGTGCCTATAGGGGACTGCCCCTAGAATGAACTTGCCTTTAATTTGTGCGTGCCTAGAACGAACCTGCCGATGCGATCAGAAGGACCGTTTCCCTGCCCGTGACGAAGAACACACGCACTCCGTCTTCGCCTGTCGCGGACGCGGCGGAACCGCCGCATCGCGTCATGTTTCTGAGCGTCGGCCAGTCGCCGCGCGCCGACATTATCGACGAGATGCTGGAAAGCCTGGATCTACCGATCGAGGCCCTGGAAATCGGTGCGCTGGATGGGCTTTCCGAGGCGGAAATCAATGCGTTCAGGATCCGTCCGGGCGAGACGAGTATCGTCACCCGGCTTGCAGATGGCAGCGATATCGTCGTTTCGAAGCCGCGGATCGCCGAGCGCATGGCAAAGATCGCCGCCGCCTTCCAGCCGAACGAGTTCGATCTGGTAGTGATCCTCTCGACCGGCCTGTTTCGCGATTTCGAGAGCACCTGCCCGATGGTCAACGCCCAGCGGGCGATGGAATCTACCGTCATTTCCCTGGCCGCGCACGGTTCCGCCGTCGGCCTGATCCAGCCGCTGCAGCAGCAGATCGACGAGCTCGATATTCCGGCGCTCGCGCCCTATAAGGTGACCGCGAGTTATGCTGCCGATGGCGACAAGAGGCTGCTCGCAAGCGCCCTGTTCGATCTCGCCGATTCGGAGATCATCGTCCTGAATTCCGTAAGTTTTACCGAGACGGACCGGCAGACAGTTGCCAAGGCGAGCGGCAAACCCGTCGTGCTTGCGAGACGTATCGTCGCCAGCGCCATTCGCCTGCTTTTGCACGGCACGCATCCGGTCGCCTTGCCCGGCGTACCGCAGGAATTTTCCGAAAAGCTGCAGCGCCTGACGCCGCGCGAAAGACAGGTCCTGTCTCTGGTTGCCGAAGGCCTGTCGAACAAGGCGATTGCCCGCCAGCTCGATATCAGCCCGAAGACGGTCGAGATCCATCGGTCCAACGTGATGGCGAAGATGGAGGTGACCTCCTCCAATGCGCTGATCCGGATGGTGGTCGCGGCTGGTCATCCGTAACGAAAATAATCGCATTTGCGCAAGAAAATTGCGTAAAAAACGCAAAATGCCTCAAAAACGATCACCAAAGACATGACGGAATTGTGTCGCTCTAGGGGCATTACCCTATAGAGAAGCTGCGTATTCGAGCGTTAGGCTCCCTGCCAACACGATAAATGCAGGGAATGAACGAGAGCATGCCTTCCACATCCAAGATTGCATTCGTCACCATCGGCCAGACGCCCCGCGTCGATCTGGTTCCTGAAATGATGGCCGAGATCACCGTCGGCCTGCCGGAAGGCCGCATCGTGCATCAGGAATTCGGTGTTCTGGATGGGATGAGCCCTGCGGAACTCGATGCGATGCGGGCGAAGGATGGCGAACATTCCTTTGCGACCCGTCTTGCCAGCGGCGAGGAGATCGTCTCCTCCAAGGCCCTGACGGAAGAAAAATTGAATGTCCTGCTGCAGAAGATCGACGGCGAAGGATTCGATATCATCGTCCTGCTCTGCACCGGCACGCGGATCGATCCGCTGAAGAACACGCTCGTCGTCGAAGCCCAGCGCATCGTCGATTCGACCGTCGAGGCGCTCGCCGCATCGGCGCGCAAGCTCGGCGTCATAGTGCCGCTGGAACGCCAGATCAGGGATTTCGAAGAGCGCCATATCCTGCCGGGCAATCCGAGCCTCGTTTCCGCCTCGCCTTACGCCGGCGACGACATGGGCGAGCGCGCGAAACTGCTCGAGGGCTGCGATCTCATCGTCATGCACTGCATGGGTTATTCGGCCGACATGCACGAAACCGTCCGCAATGCGATCGATGCGCCTGTGCTCCTGTCGCGCCGCCTCGTTGCAGGCGTCGTGCGGCAGATGCTCTGACCCGAAATTCAATCTCACCGGAAGCCGTTTAATAAGAGAGGGAACTACATGCTCGGCAAGATCTTCAGAAATATCGCGATCGCGGGGCTTCTCGCCTCGTCGGTTCTCGCGACCCCGGCTGGCGCTTTCGAGCGTACCGACAAGGGCAATGTCATCGTGTTCGGCGGTCGCCAGGCGATCCCGGTTCTCGATCCGCATATCCGCTACGACTGGTCGACCCGCATGCTGCAGCAGGCGGTCTATGACGGCCTCGTCAAGTACGAAGGCGACCCGGCCGAGATCAAGCCGTGGCTCGCCGAAAAGTGGGAAACCAGCGCCGATGGCAAGACCTGGACCTTCCATCTCGTCAAGAACGCAAAGTTTCATAATGGCGACCCGGTCACCGCTGAGGCTGTCCGTTACTCCTTCGAGCGCGGCCTGAAGCTCAACAAGGGCGTCGCCTGGATGCTCAAGGACTTTCTGGCGCCGGAAGGCATCAGCGTCGTCGACGACTATACCGTCAAGTTCGACCTGAAGGCACCTTACACGCCCTTCCTGTCCTTCCTGCCCTGGTGGTACATCGTCAACCCGGCCCAGGTGAAGGCGAACGAAGTCGACAACGACTATGGCCAGAAGTGGCTGACCGACCATGAAGCAGGCTCCGGCCCGTTCAAGCTCGGCCGCTGGGAACCGAACGTTCTGTATGAAGCCGAAGCCGTGACCGACTACTGGAAGGGCTGGCCGCAGGGTGACAAGAACCGCCCGGCCGGCGTGATCTACAAGATCATCCGCGAGCCTGCCGCCCAGAAGGCTGCCCTGCAGCGCGGCGAGGCCGATATCGTCGAAGGCCTGACGCCGGACGACTATGTCCAGATCGCGCGTGCCAAGGGCATTGCGATCGAAGATCACAAGGGCATGACCACGTTCGGCATCAAGTTCAACACCCAGCAGGGCCCGACCGCCGACATCAACCTGCGCAAGGCGATCGCCTATGCCATGGACTATGATGCGCTGATCCAGGTCTATAACGGTGCTGCCTCGCTTGAAACGAGCCCGATCCCGGATGCGATGAAGGGCCATATCGACGTGCCCGGCATTCCGCGCAAGGATCTTGCAAAGGCCAAGGAATATCTGGCCAAGTCCGGTTACCCGAACGGCGGCATCACCCTGCCTTACGTTCACGTCGCCGGCCTCGAAGAAGCCCGCCGTATCGGCCTCGTGCTGCTCGACAGCCTGAAGCCGCTCAACATCAATGTCGAGATCAAGCCGGAACAGTGGCCGAACATGGTCGCCAACGGCTCCAAGGTCGAGACCTCGCCGGCCATGACCTCGGTCTATACGACCCCGGTCTCGACCGATCCGGATGCCGTCGCCTACCAGTATCACAAGAACAGCTGGGGCCAGTATTTCGCGATGATGTTCTACGACAGCCCGAAGGTCACCGAGATGATCGACAAGGCCCGTTCCTCGTCGAACTGGGATGAACGTGCAAAGCTTTATGCCGACATCCAGACGCAGATCGTCGCCGACCAGCCGGAAGTGTTCGGCATGCTGCAGAACCGCCGTTGGGCACGCCGTGACTACCTGCAGGGCTTCAACTTCAGCCCCGTTCGTTTCACCGGCGAAGTCGACCTCTACCCGCTCTGGGTAAAGGCTGAATAAAGTCTGGCCCAGTCCCCTCTTTGTGGCCAGAGTGATGCGCATGGCCCGCCTCCCAACCGCGGGCCATGCGCAGTTTCAAACGTATAGGAGAAGACGATGCTGACATTCGCCTTCCGCAAGGTGCTGACACTAATCGGCACGATGATCGGCATCGCGGCGCTGACCTTTCTCATCACCAATGTCGCACCCGGCGATCCGGCCCGCCTCGTGGCAGGGCCGAATGCCACCGAAGATATGGTGGCGACCATCCGCACCGAATATGGTCTCGACAAGTCGCTGCCCGAGCAGTTTTTCGTCTATATGGGCGATCTCGCGCGGGCGGATCTCGGCACCTCGATCGTGACGACGCGACCGGTGCTGGAAGAGGTGATGCGTTATGCCCCGGCAACGCTGGAACTGGTCTTCGTCGCCATGTTCCTCGGCATCATCGTCGGCGTTCCGCTCGGCATGCTTTCGGCCGTCTACAAGGACGGCCCACTCGACCAGATAACCCGTATCTTCTCGATCTCGGGCGTGGCCCTGCCAGCCTTCTGGTTCGGCATCATCCTGCAGCTGACCTTTTCCGTCGACCTGGAATGGCTGCCGGTTTCGGGCCGCCTGCCGCTCGTCACCCGCCCGCCGGACACCGTCACCGGCCTGCTGCTGGTCGACAGTCTGATTTCGGGCCGCTTCTCGACCTTCTGGGTCTCGCTGCAGCATATCATTCTGCCGGCGATCGTGCTTTCCTTCCCCTGTCTCGCCTCCATCCTGCGCGTCAACCGCGCCGAGATGATCGAGGTGCTGCAGTCGGACTATATCGTCGCGGCGCGCGCGCATGGCATCTCGTCCTTCCGCATCGTGGCCTGTTATGCGCTGAAGAATGCCATGCTGCCCACGCTTGCGATGATCGGCCTGCGCTTCGGCTGGATGCTCGGCTCGACCGTTCTGGTCGAGACCGTGTTCGACTGGCCGGGCATCGGGCTTTATGCCGTGTCTTCGGCCCTGTCTTCCGATTTCAAACCCGTGGTGGGCGTGACGCTGATGATCGGTTTCTTCTTCATCGTCGCCAACACCCTCGTCGATCTTGCCTATGCCTGGATCGACCCGCGTCTCAGGAAAGCGTGATGACGGCTGAACCCATGAACTCACAAATCGACACCCAGATCGCCGCCTCGGCAGACACACAGCGCCCGCTGACGTTCCGCGAACGCCATGCAAGCCAGATCCGCCAGTGGCGGCTCTACGCCCACATGTTCCGGAAGAGCTTTTCTTCGATGCTCGGCCTGACGCTCGTCGTGCTCTTTCTTCTGCTTGCCGCTTTCGGTCCGCTCCTCGTGCCCTATCCGGAAGCTGCGAGCGGCGCGATCAACATGTCGGCAAAGCTGCAGCCGCCGAGCAGCACCTATTGGTTCGGCACCGATGAAATGGGCGCGGACATCTTTTCTCGCGTCATCATGGGTGCGCGGACGTCGCTTTGGATCGGCGTGGTGATCACCTGCCTTGCCGCGTTGATCGGTGTTCCACTCGGCATCCTCGCCGGTTATCGCGGCGGCTGGGTCCGCGCGGTCATCATGCGCGTCACCGAACTTTTTCTCGCCGTTCCCGGCCTTGCGTTGGCACTCGCCATCGTCGCGGCGCTTGGCCCCGGCATCACCAACTGCGTTCTGGCGCTCGCGATCGTCTGGTGGCCGGGCTATGTGCGACTGGTGGAAGCGAAAACGCTGTCGGTGAAGGAAGAACTGTTCATCGAATCCGCCCGCTCGATCGGGGCAAGGACGCCCTGGATCCTCTGGCATCATATCCTGCCCAACTGCCTGTCGCCGATCATCGTCAAGATGAGCATGGACATGGGCATGGCAATCCTGTCTGCGGCCAGCCTCGGCTTCATCGGCCTCGGCGCACAGCCGCCGTCGCCGGAATGGGGCGCGATGATCTCGGTTGCCCGCACCTACATGCCGGACTGGTGGTGGTATTCGCTTTTCCCCGGTGCAGCGATCTTCCTCACCGTGCTCGGCTTCAACCTGCTTGGCGACGGCTTGCGTGACATTCTCGATCCAAGGAGCCGCGACCGATGATCGCTCTTCTCGATATCCAGAACTACCGGCTCGACATCGGCACGTTCGACGGCCCGGTGCATGTACTGAAAGGCATCAATCTCACGGTCAACCGCGGCGACACGCTCGGCATCGTCGGCGAGAGCGGTTCCGGCAAGACGGTTCTGGTGCGCTCGGTGCTGGGGATCGGCCCGCGCAATTCCAGGGTCGTCGAGGGTTCGATCTCGTTCGACGGCCAGGACATCACGGCACTGCCGGAAAAGGACTGGACGAAGATCCGGGGCATCCGCATCTCGATGATCTTCCAGGACCCGATGACCTATCTCAACCCGCTCTTTTCGATCGGGCGGCAGATTTCCGATGTCATCGCCGCGCATGAAAAGGCGGCCGGTCAGGGCGTTTCGTCGAAGGCCGCGCGGCGTGCCCGCACCGAGGAACTGCTCGATCAGGTCGGCCTGCCCAATCTATCGATGCTCTTCTCGCAATATCCGCACCAGCTGTCGGGCGGCATGCGCCAGCGCATCCTGATTGCCATGGCGCTCGCCGGCAAGCCGGATCTCTTGATTGCCGACGAGCCGACGACGGCACTGGACGTGACCGTTCAGGCGCAGGTGCTGGACCTGATCAATTCGCTGGTCGAAAAGCTCAATCTCACCGTCATCATGATCAGCCACGATATCGGCGCGATCGCGACCGTCGCGAAGCGCTGCGCCGTCATGTACAAGGGCGAGATCGTCGAGCAGGGCTTGACCCGCGACATCCTCAATCGTCCGCAACACGAATATACGCAGCGCCTGCTCGCCGCCGTGCCGGATATCGACGTCGCGCCCGAAAAGGCGGCGGCGAGGGCGGCAGAGACACCGTCCGCCAAGCCCGGCCATCTGCTGGAAGCAATCGACCTCAAGAAGGTCTATCGCAGCCAGTCGGGTAGCGAGGTGACGGCCGTCAAGTCGATCAGCCTCGCGGTCAAGACCGGCGAGATTTTTGGCGTGGTCGGCGAAAGCGGCTCCGGCAAGTCGACGCTGGCGCGCATGCTGCTGCGTCTGATCAAACCGACTTCGGGCGACATCATCTTCGACGGCCAGAATATTTCCGGCCTGTCGGGAGAGCCGCTGCGCCAGATGCGCCGCCACATGCAGTTCGTTTTCCAGAACCCGCATTCAGCCCTCAACGGCCGCCATACGATCGGTGATGCAATCGGCGAGCCGCTGCGCATCCAGACCAATATGAGCCGCCGGGATATCGAGGCGCGCACGGAAGCGCTGCTCGACATCGTGCAGTTGCCGAAGACGTTCAAATACCGCTATCCGCACGAGCTTTCCGGCGGCCAGAAGCAGCGTGTCTGCATTGCCCGCGCAATCGCGCTCAACCCGCGGCTCCTGATCCTCGACGAGCCGACGTCAGCGCTCGATATTTCGGTCCAGGCGCAGGTACTCGACTTCCTGCAGGAACTGCGCGCGGAACTGAACCTCACCTATGTCTTCATCTCGCACAATCTCGCCGTCATCCGGCAGATCTGCGACCGGACGATTGTCATGAAGCGCGGCGAAATCGTCGAGCAAGGCGAGACCGAGCAGATCTTCTTGGCGCCGCGCGAAGACTATACCAAGGCGCTGATCGAGAGTGGACGCAAGACCTCGCAGGCCGCGAATCTTTGAAGGCTGCGGAAGGGTAGTCATAATTTCGCTTGCCCGGATCGCTGGGCAAGCCAGACTTCGATGCCGCCCCCTTCAGCGGTCAGCTTGCTAACGTGGGCTGCATCAAGAAATGATTTTTGAGATATAAAATACAACTAGTTGGCGACTGTGCCTCGGGCGCCCGTCAAATGCTTGCGCATCAGCGCCGCCGCGACCTCATTGTCGCCGTGCTCCAGCCGGTCAAGGATTTCCAGATGCTCGCGGCAGGTGGTGACGACGCGCTCCGGCCCATGCTGCCAGTTGTAGTTCGACAGCCGGCGTAGCTGGTTCTGGCGGTTCATCGCTTCCGCGATATAGCGGTTTCCGGAGGCGGCGCTGATCCCAAGATGAAAATCCGCGTTCATCTCGAACAGGGCTACACTTGAAGCTTCGGTCCAGCGGCTGGCGAGCATGACTTCGTGCCGCTTGCGCATCGACGCGATCCACTCCTTCGACAGTGAAAATTCCGGCGAGAGGATCGCCGCACACTCGATCAGCAGGCGGAAATTATAGCTTTCCGCGCGAGCCCGCATGTCGCGAACCGGGCTTACGAACTGCCAGCCATAACCGTGCCGACGCTGAATCACCCCCAGATCCTCGAGCTTGATCAAGGCCTGACGCACAGCCGTGCGCTCGCGGTCCGTCAATCGCATCAGCTCTAGTTCGGCAAATTGATCCGAAAGTTTTCCTTCGCGGCGCAGGCGGGCTACGGCGACAAGAAGCTCCTCGTCCGCCGGATCGGCCTGTTCGACATCGACCAGCGGCGGGATCATGACGAGCGTCATTCCGCGATTGGGCTCATGCTGCAATATCCCTTGCGCCTCAAGGAGTTCCAGCGCCATCCTCACGGGCGTTCTGGACACGCGCAAACGCTCGGCGAGCTGGTTCTGCCTAAGCCTCGCACCCGGCTGTAGCCCGTCTTCGTGAATGACCCCAACGATGCGGCGCATCAGGTCCTGTTGAAGTGGTGTGCTTGCATCCGACATTTTCCGCTTGCCTTCCTGCAAATTTTGGTTTTTGTTTTATGAAATACTTTTTAGGCGAAGGCAATCGAACTTGCCCTCATCCCTGTTCATAGTTCGGAACTGAATGCCATGACCCTGCCTCTTCCCTGCCCGCTCGTCGAAGTTTCCGGTACGCCGCTGGAGCGCGGCCATCAATATGGCGAACAGGCGGCCGAGCGCATACTCAGAGGTGTGGATCATTACAAGGATCAACTTCATTCCTCGGGCCTGAAGGACGACGATCTCGCCGCGATGATCGATCGTTTCGCGGGCGCCATCGAGAATTACGGCAGCCAGTATATCGAGGAAATGAAGGGCATCGCCCGCGCGGTCAACAAGGACCTTTCGGCGATCCTGCTCCTGAATGCGCGAACGGAAATCCTGAAACTGGCCCGCCGCCGTGAAAAAGGCCAGCAGGATTTCATTCAGTCCGACGGCTGCACCGGCGTCTTCATCATGCCTTCTGCCAGTCAGGACAACAGCTTCATCCACGCCCAGAACTGGGACTGGAAGGCCGAATGCGCCGAGACCGCGATCGTGTTAAAGATCAAGCGCGAGGATGGGCCTGACATCATCACCTTCACCGAGGCCGGCGGCCTTGCCCGCACCGGCTTCAACTCCGCCGGCATCACGATCAGCGGCAATTATCTGGAAACGGATCGCGATTATCGCGAGCTCGGCGTGCCGCTCGCCATCATCCGCCGCAAGGTGCTTGAACAGGATCAGCTGGCCATGTCCATGCAGGCGGTCTATGGCACACGCAAATCGGCCTCGAACAACATGATGATCGGCCATGTGCATGGCATTGCGATCGATTTCGAATGCGCGCCGGACGAGACCTTCCTCGTGCATCCGCAGGACGGTATCCTTGTCCATGCCAATCACTTCCAGAGCCCGGTCGCCCTGTCGAAACTGCTCGACAAGGGCATCAACAACATGCCGGACAGCCTCTATCGCGACCTTCGCGTTCGCCAGCTGCTGGAGCCGCACAAAGGGCGGATCACTGTCGATACGGTGAAGGACGCCCTGTCGGACATGTTCGAAACGCCCTATTCGGTCTGCCGCCCGCCGCGCAAATCGCCGCTTTCCAACAACCAGTCCGCGACGGTTGCGACGATCGTCATGGTGCCGGCAGAGGGCCGGATCGAAGTCGCCCTTCTGCCGGCGCTCGGTGCACATTTCTGGAAATACAGCCTCGACATGCAGATAAAGCCGATCGAACAGCCCGGCCGGGCTGAGACCGCTGCTGCCTGACCAAAAAATCCATAAGGGAACAAGAACGGGAGCCTCCGATGAAATACCGCAATCTGTTGACGATGACAGCAATGACGGCCGTGCTCGCTACGACGGCCGGCTCCGCCATGGCGCAGGACAAGATGATGCGCGTGCGCATCAATGCCGACATCCGCTCGACGGATCCCGGCGTCAACCGCGATGCCAATAGCGATGCCATCGTCCTGCATATGGTCGAGGGTCTTGTCGGTTATCGCGACGATGCATCGGTCGCTCCGCTTCTGGCAAAGTCGGTGGATATTTCCGAGGACGGCAAGACCTATACGTTCAAGCTGCGCGACGGCCTGAAGTTCAGCAATGGCGAGGCGCTGACCTCCGCCGACGTGTTGAGCTCCTGGCAGCGCTATGTCGACCCGAAGACCGCATGGCGTTGCCTGAAGGATGTCACGGGCTCCGGTGTCGCCAATGTCACGAGCGTTACCGCGCCGGACGCATCGACCGTCGTCTACACGCTGGAAAAGCCGACCGCGCTCTTCCTTGCAACGCTCGCCCGCACTGATTGTGGCGGCACCGGCATCTATCAGAAGAGCTCGCTCGGCAACGATGGCAAATGGGTAAAGCCGGTCGGCACCGGTCCGTTCATGCTGAAGGAATGGCGCAGCGGCCAGTATGTCGAGCTCGCAGCCAACCCGAACTATGTCTCGCCCGGCGGTGAGCGCACCGGTTATGTCGGCGACAAGACCCCGAAGATCGGCGCCGTCCGCTTCATGGTCATCCCTGACGACGCCGCCGCCAAGGCCGCGCTTTATTCCGGCGATATCGACGTGCTCGCCGACGTCAATAATGCCGATATCGACGACATGACCAAGAGCGGCCAGCTCAAGGTCGACAAGGTCGCGGCAATGGGCCTGACCGGGCTTCTTTTCCAGACGCGCGATCCGCTTCTGAAAGATGCCCGCATCCGCAAGGCCCTGCTGCTTTCGCTCGATATCCCGCAGATCACCGAAGCATTGACGAACGGCCAGTCGGCACCGAGCGCCTCGGTTATCCCCGTTCCCAGCCCGTATTCGGGTGCTGCGGAAAAACAGATCCCTACCCGCAATATCGAGGAAGCCAAGAAACTGCTGGCAGAAGCCGGCTACAAGGGCCAGCCGATCAAATGGCTGGCGACCAAATATTATCCGTCCCTCTTCGATTCCGCCGTGCTCGTCCAGGCCATGGCACAGGAAGCAGGGATCAACATCGAGGTCGAAACACTCGACTGGGCGACGCTTCTCGACCGCTATACGACCGGCAATTACAGCGCCATGTCCTTCACCTATTCTGCGCGCCTCGACCCTTCGCTCTCCTATGACATGGTGAGCGGCAACAAGGACAAGAGCCCGAACAAGGTCTGGGATAATCCCGACGGGCTGAAACTGATCGCTGAAAGCACGACGATCACTGATGAGGCGAAGCGCCAGGCGATCTTCGACAAGCTCGAAGGCATGATCCGCGCAGACGTTCCGATCATCCCGCTTTATTCCGGTACCCGTATCGGCGCGGTCCGTTCGGATGTCGAGGGCTACAAGACCTGGCCGGTCGGTTACGCGCGCATGTGGGGTGTCTCCTTCGCCCCGGGCAAGTGATCCATGCACGCCCTCTGGAAATATATCGGCAAGCGTCTTTTGTGGACGCTTCCGACACTGCTGATCGTCGCGGTCATGGTCTTCTTCCTTGTGCGGATGATCCCCGGCGATCCGGCCCAGCTGATCCTCGGTGACAGCGCCAGCCCGGAAGAGCTCGCGAACCTGCGGGCCAGCCTTGGGCTGGACCAGCCGGTGCCGCTGCAATTCCTCTACTGGCTCGGCAATGTCGTCCGGGGTGACCTCGGCCATTCGATCTCCAACGGGGCGCCAGTCCTGCCGCTGATGCTGGATCGTTTTCAGGTCAGCGCCACCATCGTTCTCGTTGCTGTCGGCCTTGCGACGCTGATCGCCATCCCGGCCGGCCTGATCGCCGCCTGGCGCCAGAACGGGCATGTCGATGTGGCGATCGTCGCCGCCTCGACGCTGCTGATGTCGGTTCCGAGCTTCTGGCTCGGCCTGATCCTGCTTCTGATCTTCGGCCTCAATCTCGGCTGGCTGCCGGTGGTCGGCTTCGTGCCCTTTAGCGAAAAGCCCTGGACGGCGATCACCTATGTCATCCTGCCAATCGTGACGCTGATGTTGATCGAGGTCGGCGTGCTGACCCGGATGATGCGTGCCAGCGCGATCGAGATCCTGCGGCTGGAATATGTCATGCATGCCCGCGCCAAGGGGCTTTCGGAACGAAAGGTGCTGCTGCGGCATGTCCTGCCCAACGCCTTTGCGCCGACCTGGACCATGATCGGCCTTGTTCTCGGCGGCCTTCTCGGCGGGATCGCCGTACTCGAAACCGTCTTCACATTGCCCGGCCTCGGGCGCCTTCTCGTCGATGCGATCTTCGCACGCGATTATCCGGTGGTGCAGGGATGTCTGTTATTCACGGCCTTGATCTACGTGATCGTCAACCTGATCGTCGATCTCTGTTATCCGCTCTTCGATCCGCGGGTGACCGCATCATGATCCGGCAACCCGCAAACCTTCTCATCGGCTCGGCATTGCTGATCTTCATCGGCGGCATGGCGATCATCGCCCTGTTCTGGACGCCCTATGATCCGGCGGCGATCAAGCTCATCGCCCGGCTAAAGCCGCCATCGGCGCAGTTCTGGCTCGGAACGGACGAATTCGGCCGCGACGTTGTCTCGCGTCTGATGGCCGGCGCCGTGCAGAGCATGACGGTCGCCATCCTCACCGTCGTCTTCGCGATCACGCTCGGCACGATTACCGGCCTGATCGCCGGTTATACCCGCGGTCTGGTCGACCGTATCCTGATGGTGTTCAGCGATGCGCTTCTCGCCTTTCCAGGAACCCTGCTCGCACTCGGCCTGATGGTGATTTCCGGGCCGAACAAATACGGCATCATCCTCGCGCTCGGCATCGCCTACGCACCCTCTGTGCTGCGCATCGTCAGGGCAAGCGTGCTCTCCGCCCGTGAGCGAGAATATGTCGAGGCATCGCGTGTCATCGGCAATTCGGAATTCACCACCATGTTCCGGCATGTCCTGCCGAACTGCACCGCGCCGATCGTGGTTCTCGCAACCTCGATGTTCGGTTGGGTGGTTCTGGCGGAAAGCGGCCTGAGTTTCCTCGGCCTTGGCGTGCCCCCACCGGCACCGACCTGGGGCAATATGCTGTCTGCCGCGCGCACCTATATCGAAAAAGCGCCCTGGCTCGGCCTTGCCCCCGGTATCTGCATCTCGCTGACACTGCTCGGCATCAACCTTCTCGGCGACGCCCTGCGCGATCGCTTCGATCCGAGAACGGAGCAAAGGTGATGAACGCGATAACCTCCTCCCCACTTCTTGCCGTCCGCAATCTGCGCGTCACGACCTCGAACGGTTTTCCGATCCTCCACGACGTCTCTTTCGACGTCGAGGCCGGCAGCATCGTGGCACTTGTTGGCGAAAGCGGCAGCGGCAAGACGGTTGCCGCGCGCGCCTCGATGCGGCTTCTGCCCAAGGCGATCAGGCCGACATCGGGAGAAATCCTGTTTCAGGGCCGCGATGTGCTGAAAATGTCGGACGGCGAGATCCGCAAGGTGCGCGGCGCCGAGATCGGCATGGTCTTTCAAGAGCCGATGGTTTCCCTCAACCCGGCCATGACGATCGGCGCACAGCTGGCCGAAGGCCTGCGGCTGCATGAAAAGCTCACCGTCGAGGAGGCGCTGGCCCGCGCAACCGAGATGCTGGAACGCGTGAAAATACCGAACCCGCAGGCATGCCTTGCCGCCTATCCGCACCAGTTTTCCGGCGGCATGCGCCAGCGCATCATGCTTGCCTCGGTCATGCTTCTGCGGCCGAAACTGCTGATCGCCGATGAACCGACCACCGCACTCGACACGCTGACGCAGCGCGAGGTGATGGAAATCATGGTCGATCTGACACGGACCTTCGGCACGGCCGTTCTGCTGATCACCCACAATCTCGGCCTCGTGGCGCAGTATGCAAAGAAGGTGATCGTTCTCGAGCGTGGCAAGCTGATCGAGACGGGGCCGGTCGAGGATGTGCTTCACCGGCCACAGGAACAGTATACCCGCACGCTGATCGACGCCCTGCCGAAACGGGACTACAGCCGCAAGCCGCTTGCTGCTGCACCACCTCTGATCGCGGCACGCAATGTCGAGGTGACCTTTTCAGGTGCCGGCAACATGTTCAGTGCGGCCGAAAAGAAGCTTGCCGTGCGGGGTGTTTCGCTTGGCGTGCAGCCGGGCGAAGTCGTCGCCGTTGTCGGTGGCTCGGGCTCAGGTAAAACGACGCTCGGACGCGCCATGCTCGGCCTGCTGCCGCTTTCCAGTGGCGACATCCTGTTTCGTGACCGCTCGATGGCGACGGCCGACAAGGCGTTTGCCCGCGACTATCGCCTGCAATGCCAGCTGGTGTTTCAGGACCCTTATTCCTCTCTCGATCCGCGCCAGAAGATTTCGGAAATCATCGGCGAACCACTCGCCCATGGACCAAAGCTCAACCGCGCGGAAAAGGCGGAACGCGTGGCCGAGATCATCAACGAGGTCGGCCTTACCGGGCTTGGCGATCGTTTTCCGCACGCGCTTTCCGGCGGCCAGCGGCAGCGTGTCGCGATTGCCCGCGCCGTCATCCGCAATCCGGCCTTCGTGGTTGCCGACGAACCGGTCTCGGCTCTCGATATGACAATCCAGAAACAGGTGCTGGATCTGTTCCGGAGACTGCAGGAAAACCATGGCTTCGCCTGCCTGTTCATCTCCCACGATCTCGGCGCCGTATCGCGGGTCGCCGACCGTATCGTGGTGATGGAACAGGGACTGATCGTCGAACAGGGAACGGTCGGCGAGGTTCTGGACCATCCACAGCATCCCTATACGCAGGCACTGCTGAAAGCGACGCCGACCCTCGGGATCGCCGCCTGATGCGCTGACGACAGGCAGCTTCGGCTGCCTTGCAGCACCACCGAAACGACAACCTCCCCCGAAAGATGGCGGATCCCATGGACACGCAACAGCAACTCAATGCCAATTGGCTCGAAGCCTACTGGATGCCGTTCACGGCCAATCGCAGCTTCAAGAAGGCCCCGCAGATCGTCACCGGCGCCAAGGGCATGTATTATCACATGAACGACGGCCACAAGCTGCTCGACGGCATTGCCGGCCTGTGGTGCGTCAATGCCGGCCATGGCCATCCGAAGATCGTCGAGGCAATCCAGAAACAGGCCGCCCAGCTTGATTTCGCCTCATCCTTCGGCTTCGGCCATCCCCTCGCCTTCGAATATGCCAATCGGCTGACCTCGATTACTCCGGAAGGTCTCGACCACGTCTTCTTCACGAATTCCGGATCCGAGGCGACCGACACGGCGCTGAAGCTTGCCCTCGCCTATCATCATGCCCGCGGAGAAGGGCAGCGGCAGCGCATCATCGGCCGCCAGCGCGGTTACCACGGCGTCGGCTTCGGTGGCCTGTCTGCAGCCGGCATGGGGCCGCACAAGAAGCAGTTCGGCATGCTTCTGCCGGGAGCGGCCCATATGCCGCATACCCATGACCCGGCCCGCAACGCGTTCAGCCTCGGTCAGCCTACACATGGCGCCGAGATTGCCGACGCTCTGGAACAGATGTTCCAGACCTATGATCCCTCGACCGTCGCCGCTGTCATCGTTGAGCCGGTGGCGGGTTCGACCGGTGTGCTTGTGCCTCCGGTCGGTTATCTCGAACGCCTGCGGGAAATCTGCACGCGTTACGGCATCCTGCTCATTTTCGACGAAGTCGTCACCGGCTTCGGCCGTCTCGGCCATCCTTTCGCGGCCGATCGCTTCAACGTGACGCCGGACCTGATTGCCATCGCAAAGGGCATGACCAATGGTGCCGTTCCAATGGGCGGCGTCATCACCTCCGGCCAAATCCACGAGGCATTGATGGGGAATGCCGCGCAGGGTGCCGTCGAGTTTTCGCACGGCTACACCTATTCCGGCCATCCGCTCGCCTCGGCCGCAGCACTCGCGACGCTCGACGTCTATCTTGAGGAAGGCATTTTTGCTCATGCCGCTTCAATCGAGCCCTTATGGCAGGAACGCGTTCATGCGCTGACAGGTCTGCCGGGCGTGGTCGACATCCGCAATCTCGGCCTGCTTGCCGGTATCGAACTCGGGACGGACGTCGCAAGCGGCAAGGCGATGGCGAAGAAGGTCTATGACTACTGCTTCGAACAGGGCGTGTTGATACGTCCCGTCGCCAACACAATCGTCCTCTCCCCTCCGCTCGTCATTTCGGAGCAGGAAATCGACACGCTCTTTTCCGCGATCACGGCAGGGCTCAAAGCGGCCTGACGGCAACGGAGTTTCGTTTATGGTGTGGTCGCGACCCTCAGCAGGGGCCGCGACCCGGAGCATCGGCTCTTGTTACATCGGCGGCTGAACGACCTTGCCTTCGATCGTCATAGCCTCACCATCGAGCGAAAGCGAGCATTTCCGCAGGGGAATATCGAGATGGCAGGGCACGTCGCGCGTACCGCCGGCTTCGGTATTCGGCCCGGTCGAGAACAGGAAATTGCCGGCAAAGGTACGGGAATCCATGCTGAGGCCGGATTCCGGATCGTAGAGGCCGAGCTGCGTCCACGAGGCGCGCGGCTCGAGCCCCCAGCCGACATGGGCCATGGCATAGGCTTCCGGCGCATCGAAACTGTCCATGAATTCCTTCATGTAGTCGGCCATGAAGCCGCCTTCGATCTTCGTGACGAAACCTTTCTCGATGGTCAGCACGACGCGGTCGCGGGCATACATCTTGAAGGGCAGCATGATATCGCCCTCGTCGATGACGATCGTGCCCTCGCAGGTCCCCTCATCCGGCCAGCGCGCGACGAAGCAGCTCGGCCAATGGTCCCAGCGACCCTTTTCATCCGCCAGACCGTATTGCGTCAGCACCGGATACTGGCCAAGCGCGCAACGGAAATCGGTGCCAGCCTTGGACGTGACTGTCATCACCTTCGCTTTTTTCAGAAGCTTTTCGGCGGCGAGAACGCGCGCCTTGCCTTCCATGGTCGGCATCATGCGCAGCATGACTTCCGGCGGCTCGACGGCAAGCAGCATCCGGGTGCCACCTTTCAGGATCTGTTCCTGCTCCGGCGAGAAAAGCAGCTGCATCGTGTCGATCACCATGTCGCTGGCCTTGAGGCAGGCGAGTGCCGCGCTGTTGAAGGCGAGCGCCGTCTTGCCGACATAACCGGACTTGTCGCGGCTCAGCGCCTTTTCGCCATTCATCGGCGGCAGGTTGAGGAGCGAGACGACGGCGCCGATCTGGGTGGCGGCAATCCGGCAGGTGGCGACGATCTGCGGGTTGGAATCGTCGCTGGTCAAAATGGTCAGCTGCTCACCGGCCTTGACCTTGCACATTTCCAGAACCTGTTTCCAGGCGATGACGAAATCCGGATCACTGATGGCCATGGCTTTTCTCCAAAACGGGTCTCTTCAGAGACTTTGAAATTGACGATCGAAATGTCAGGTGCGGGGAAGATCAGGCCACTTCC
The DNA here is from genome assembly GCF_007829835.1 of Neorhizobium alkalisoli. Lineage (GTDB taxonomy): Bacteria > Pseudomonadota > Alphaproteobacteria > Rhizobiales > Rhizobiaceae > Neorhizobium. Next base: position 599,121 of record NZ_VIWP01000001.1, read on the forward strand.
CGTCATGTCAGGATCTCCAGATCGGCAGACGGGCCAGCTTTTCCATGATCATCGGCCCGAATAGGACAACGACGAACATGCGCACCGTCTGGAAGGCAAGCACGACGGAGACTTCCGCATGGCCGGCGACCGCGACGATCGCGACCGTCTCCGTGCTGCCGGGTGCTGTGGCCAGCAGAGCCGTCAGCGGATCGACCGTCATGACGAGCCGCAGCAACAGCGCAAGCAAGCCGCCGAGCACGAGCAGCGCGACGCAGGAGATCAGGATGGCCGGGATCATGCGCGCCAGCTGCGACAGCGAGGCGCGGGTGAATTTCAGCCCGACCTCGAGGCCGATCACCGCGAAGATCAGCGCGATCACCGGATCGAGCAGAACGATATGAAACGTGCCGGAGGCTTCCAGCACCGCGCCAACGATCATCGGAAACAGCATGGCGGCTGCGGGCAGAAACCGAAAACGCGCGGCAACCAGCGCGCTTGCCGCAATCAGCCCCGAGATCAGCACGGAAAGCCAATCCGACCACCCGATAACGGCCGTTTCGGCCGCCGCACCGGCACCGATATTCGGCAGAAAATGCGTCATCAGCGAAACGGCCGCGATGACGCTGGCGAGCCGCGTATATTGCATCAGTGCCACGACACGACCGTCTATGCCGCGTTCATGGGCGATGATGACCATGGCGCCGGACATGCCGGGCAGGCTGCCGAGGATGGCCGGCATTTTCGGGACGCCGCCCCAGCGGTTCAGGACCCAGCCGACAAAGAAGGCGCAAAACAGTGTCAGCACCGTCATGACGATCAGCATCGGCCAGTGGGCTGCGACATCGACCAGGATGGACGGCGTCAGGCTGCGGGCGATGAAGACACCGGCAAACCCCTGCGCCAGCGTGTAGATCGGCTTCGGCACGGAAAGCTGGGTGCCGCCGACACCGAAGGCGATCCCGGCGAACATGGAGCCCAGAAGCGTGGCGGCCGGAAACCCGACCAGCACGAGCAGATAGGAAAAGACGGCCGCAAGAGCCAAGATCGGCAGCCATCCCCGGAGGCGACGCATGCCACCCAGTCGATCCGGCAGCTCGTTGAGAAGCGGCGTCATGCGATCTGCGCAAGAAAATCGCTCTTGTCCCAATAGTCGCGGCTGACAGAGATATGGCCATCGACGATTTCGAGGACATGCAGGCCGTTCAGAGAGACGGATTTGGGAAGCGCGGGCGGCATACCTTCCTTCGGTTTCGGCGTGAATGTACCGGTCATCTCGTAGAGGATCGCCACATGCGCCGCGGACCGGATGCGTTCGCGCTCGCGCCAGTGTACGTCGGGCATCATTGCAAACAGGCCGCTCAGCCCCTTCTTCAGATCCTCATGGCCATGCCGCTCGGACCCGAAGGCGATTTCCTCATGACGCGCGCCTTCCGCATAAAGGCCGATCGCGGCATCGGCGTCATGCTCGTTATAGGCGCGATAAAAGGCATCGACGACAGTGTCGGCGTTCTGCATGTCAAAACTCTCTTGAAGGGAATGCGGACGGCGCGGCGATGCGCCGTCCTTTTATGCCGTCGGCCTACCAGTCCATGCCGGCGAGTTTCTTCACCTGCGCGACGAAACCGTCGCGCTTCACCTCTTCATAGAGGCGGGCGCGCAGGCGCGGCGCCGGGCTGGAATTGACGTTTTCGAACAGCGCCACGCGGCCGGCGAGCGCGCCGCTCGTCATGTCCCATATGAAATTCATCAGCAATTCCTTCTGCATGGCGGAGACGCCATGACCGGGCAGAAGGTCCTTCAGGTAATGGCCGATATCCGGGTTTTCGAAGGCCGCCTTGCCGAAGCGCATGACGAGACCCTGGCCGCAGAGCTCCTGCAGCGTGTGGATGATGCGCGGATAATGCTGAATCGAATAAAGCCGACCAGCCGTCAGCATGCCGACATCAGGTGCCATCACATCCGCTTCGGTCGGCTTGGCCAGTGCTTCGGCGGCAACGATGAAGGCCCGCAGCGTCTGCGCATATTCGATCAGTTCGCCGAGCATCATCTGCACGGCCGGGATCTTGTCGGTGCCGAGCACTTCCAGCACCATCTGGCCAGCGCCGACAAAAAGTTCGGCCTTGACCGCAAGGCGCGTCAGCACGTGCCAATGGGCGAAGACGCAGACAGGGCCGTACCAGGACATGGCGCTCGGATCACCGAGATTAAAAATGCGGTCGGTCGGCACGAAGACATTGTCGAAGACAATGAACTGATCGGCCTCTTCGCCGAGATGCGAGACCGGATGATCGAACGGATCGGCGCCAGGCTCCGACACCATTTCGCGCGAAATCATCTTGATGCCGGGCGTGTTGATCGGCACCGAACCCCAGACGCAGGCATCCGCAGGCGTCGACTGGATGCCGCCGAGATTGGTGAAAAAGATCTCGTTCGCCTGGGCGGCGATCGAGCCGACCGTCTTTGCCCCGGAAATGCGGATACCGCCGGCCTCGACCGATTTGACGCGCAGGAGCGAGCCTTCCGCAGCTTTCGGATCGGAACGGTCGGTCTGCGGACCGGCAAGGCTTTCGGAGGCCGTCAGGTTGTTGTCGCGGCCATAGGCGATATAGCGCTCGATATTTTCGGCAAAGTCGGGGATGCAGCCGTCGATCAGCGATTTCTTCTTCTTGAAGGTCGGCAGATAGGCGGCAAGGCCGACGGCGATGGCCGGCGCCAGATCCGGCGGGCGGCCGAACGTGCCGCCGGTCTTCAGGCTGGTATATTCGATCATCTTGCGGCGATCGACGAGGTCCGCCTGGCTGCGCGGAACCTGCCAGGAACGGCTGACGATCTCATTGGTCGTCGGCTCCAGATAGGTGGTGGCATCGGCGTATTCTTCGGTGAACTGGTCATCGAACATCGAGGCCAAAAGGTCGATGCCGGCTGCGAGCGCCGGCTCGTCCGTCACCTTCTCGACCTTCTTGCCGCCGACCCAGAGCTGGCGGCCGTCATCGAGCGAGGCCTTGAATTCTTCGCCGGTCTTCAGGCGGTGGGCAATGCCCGCCTTGGTCTTCGACACGCTCGTGTCCATCTGCGCTCTCCCGAATGGTAATCCCTCGACATCCGCTCGCATCCGGACGGCAGCGAACCTGGTCACTCAAGGCTACACATCCCAACCATTATAAATCAACCAGATTTATTGGTTTTATTTTTTTTGACTCTGCACAATGCTTAAGCGCGACAAAATCCGATGCCGATTATGTGACCATATCACGCCAAAATGTGCCAATATTCGCGAATTATTGTGATTTTCGGCCAATGCGTACGCTCTGCCATTGATCAAAAAACCAGCATCGCAATTTCACGATTTTGAGCCAAAAAATTTCAACCAGAAAAAATGGTTGAAACTCTGTTGACCATGGTCGAACCGGGCATATAGTCGGTCGCCGAAGGGCCGGGCGGACAGGAAAGGTCTGTCTGGCAAGCCGCCTGCAGGCGTTCCACGGCCTGCGCAACGGGCCGGTTTCCAATTGAACGACGTCGGATGGATCTGAAGGGAACAGGACGGCAATGGTTCGGTATACGGGTGAAAAATCGAGCGGTGAAAGGCGCCCTACTGTGGCAGACGCCAGTCCGCTCGACACCCGCTCAGCCCGGATGGCAGCCGGTCCGCTCGGCATCGGCCTCGCAGGTCACCGCGATCGTGCCGATCGTCTCGCCGCGACGGCGCTCCAGGGGGATCTCGCTGCGGGTGACCCAGGACTGCCCGTCCTTGCCGCACCACAGGCGCTCGACCGGCATCCGGTCTTCCAGCTGGTTGAGAAGGAAAACCGCGCCGGTCTCCCGCTGCAGCCAGAGGCTGCTCTTCATCACCGCGCCCGGCGCGACCGTGCCGATCGGCTGGGAATACCAGTGCGCCAGCGTCGCGCCGCAGGACAGCGCCTCCTTGCCGGCATTGGTGACGGCCAGCGGAATTTCGTCGAGCCCGGCGCGACCGCGCTCCAGTTTCGTGGCGGACGCATTTGCCGCGACAAGGCCGGCAGCGGTGAGGAGCACGAGGAAAGCAGATTTTTTCATGTCAGCGACGCCTTTCATCTATGGAAAGGATTGCTAGCAGCGTGAAAAGATAAAGTAAATACGGTTTTAAATCTCGAAAACAAGGGGAACTTCCTAAAATGAGAAGTATAAAATCGGCATATATTGCAATCATGACTGCAACTATGCTTTCGAGCGCCGCCTATGCCGCGGATATCAATTCGATCGCCATCCTCACCCCCGAACAGGGCACGGATTTCGGCTGGAACCAGCAAGGTGTCGAAGGCGCCAAGGCCGCCGGAAAAGCGACCGGCGTCAAGGTCGTCACCGCCGAAAACCTCGGTTACGGCGACGTCCGCCCGACGCTGCGCGAGCTTGCCGAAGACGGCAATACGCTGCTGATCGCCCATGCCAGCGGTTACAATACCGCAGCACCGGAAATCGGCGCGGAAGCCAAGGTCAAGGTTGCGATCGTCGACAGCCCGGCCGCGATGAAAAAGGACGCGATCGTCGACTATACGGCAAGCGGCCATGCCGGCGCCTATCTTGCCGGCCACCTTGCCGCCAAGATGAGCCGCACCGGCACGGTCGGCATCGTCGTCTCGGGCGAACCGCCGTCGTGGAATGCGCAGTCGGTCGCATTTGCGCAAGGCGTGAAAGCCGAAAAGCCGTCCATGACCATTCGTTATGCGGTGATCGGACCGGCTGCCTATTCGGATGCGGCCGGCGGCAAGCGCGTGACGGAATCGCTGATCGCAGCCGGCGCCGATATCATCTTCGGCCAGGGCAACGGCTCTTCCTTCGGCATGCTACAGGCGGTCGAGACGACCAAGGCAACCGATGGCGGCAAGGTGTTTTTCATCGACGTGATCGGCGACAAGACCAGCATCGACAAGGGTTTTCTCTTGAGCTCGGTGCTGTGGAACCTGACGCCGGTCTATACGGCGATGATCGAGGACATCAAGGCCGACAAGTTCGGCACCCGCAATTACGGCATCTCGCTGGCTGATGGTTCCGTCTCGTTGCTGAAGACCAAGCAGATCCCGGACGACGTCTGGAAGTCGGTGATGGATATCCGCGACAAGATGGTGAAGGGCGACCTGAAGGTGGAGCCGAAATTCGATGCGGCTTCCGTCCATGCGCTGGTCAGCCAGCTGAACTGATCCGATCCTCAACACGGATAGGGCCGGATGCGACCAATCGCGCCCGGCCCTATTCCCGGCATTCCAATTCCATGCCCGCGGGATAGTTTGATGACCTTATCTTCTCAGCCGGCCGACGATGCCGAGCCGCTTGCAAAACCGATTGTGTCGCTCAAGAGCGTCACCAAGCGTTTTCCGGGCATCGTTGCCAATGATTCCATATCGATCGATTTCTTTCCCGGCGAAGTGCATGTCCTGCTCGGCGAAAACGGCGCCGGCAAATCGACGCTGGTCAGCATGCTTTCCGGCCTGCAGCAGCCGAGCGAAGGCAGCATAGCCGTCGACGGCACCGAAATGCCGATCGCCTCGCCGCAAAAGGCGCTGTCTCTCGGCATCGGCACCGTTTTCCAGCATTCGATGCTGGTGCCGAGCCTGACGCTGATCGACAATGTCAATCTCGGTGGCAGCTGGTGGAAAACACCGGATCGCGAAGCGATCGCGAAGCGCATGGAAGAAACGGCGCTTTCGATCGGCGTCGAGGTCAATCCGGCCGCGATCACCAGCAGCCTGTCGCTTGGCGAGCAGCAGCAGGCCGAGATCGTTCGCGCCCTGATGCGCGGCAGCCGGTTCCTGATCCTCGACGAAGCAACCGCCATGCTGACGCCGAAGGATGCGGAAAAGCTCGGGCAGCTGATGCGCCGTCTGGTGGCGCAGGGGCTGGCCGTGATCTTCATCACCCACAAGCTCAACGAGGCGGTGGCCTATGGCGACCGCATCTCGGTCTTAAGGCTCGGCCGCAAGGTCGGCGCGCTCGGACCCGACGAGCTGAAATCGCTCGGACCGGAAGCGGCCACCAAGGAAATCATCCGGCTGATGTTCGGATCGAACGGCAATCAGGCCGCCGAGACGACCAGAGCAGCCGGCTCGGCGCGCCCGCTCGTCACCGCGACCGACCCCCTCCTCGAAATCCTGGCGCTGGAAGTGGATGACGATTCCGTCCCCGTCACCGGCATCGAACTGAAGATCGGCGCCGGCGAGATCGTCGGCATTGCCGGCATCGATGGCAATGGCCAGAAGCAGCTTTCCGAAGCTCTTGCCGGACAGCGGCCCGTGAAAAACGGACGGATCTATCTCGACGGCCAGCCGATCGAGGACCTTCCCATCGGCGCAAGGCGCCATCGCGGCCTGCGTTATGTCACCGACGACCGCCTTGGCGAAGGCACGGTCGGCGCCTTCCCCGTATCGATCAACCTTCTCCTGAAACAGATCGGCGAAGCGCCCTTCTGGCGTTCCGGCATCGAACAGGGCGGCGCGATCGCGGAAAATGCCCGCAAACAGGTGAAGGATTACGACATCCGCACGCCGGATATCGAAACGCCGGCGGGAAAACTGTCGGGCGGCAATATTCAAAAACTGCTGCTCGCCCGCGAGCTGACGGGCAGCGCCCGCGCGGTGATCTTCGCCAAACCGACCTATGGGCTCGACCTCAACAATATCGCCGCCTCCCGCCGCCGCATTCGCGAAGCCGCAGATGGCGGCAAGGCGGTGATCGTGCTGTCGACCGAACTCGACGAACTGATCGAGCTTTCCGACCGTATCGCGGTCATGTCGCAGGGCAGGATCGTCGGCATTGTCGAAAATGACGGCGATGCGCGCCAGAAGATTGGTGAATTCATGAGTGGTGTCGCGGCATGAGCGTCGAAGTGCAAGATCCATCCGCAGACGGCCAGGCCGCGGCCAAGAATAACGGTCTCGCAAGTCGGCGTCTTCTGACAGACCGACTGCAGCTGATTGGCCTGTCGATCGGCCCGCTGGTTGCAGCCATTCTGGTCGCGAGCCTGATCCTGATCGCCATGGGCGTCAATCCGGTCGATTATTACACCTATATCGTCAATCGCGGCCTGCTTTCGCCCTCCGGCATCGAGGCGACGCTGACCCGCATGGGGCCGCTTCTCTTGATCGCCGCAGGCCTGATCGTCGCCTTCCGGGCCGGCATCTGGAACCTTGGCGGCGACGCGCAATTTTTGCTCGGCGCCTCAGTGGTCGCAGCGCTTGCGCCGGTGCTGACGGGCTATATGCCGGTCTGGCTGGTGCTGATCGTCACGCTGGTCATCGGCGCCATCATCGGCGCCCTGTGGTCGCTGGTCCCGGCACTTTTGCGCGCCCGTCAGGGCGTCAACGAGATCATCACCACGATGATGATGTCCTTCCTCGGCATTTCCTTCTCCAACGTGCTGGTGAAAATCTTCTTCCTCGATCCGGCCACCAACGTGCCGCAGACCCGGACGCTGCCGGTGGAAGACCGGCTGCCACGGCTGTTCGACACGACGATTTCGAGCGGCGTGCTGATCGGTCTCGTTGCCATCCTCATCGTCCATTACGTGATGGCGAAAACCGCATTCGGCCTGAAACTGAAGATCGTCGGCGCCAATGCCAAGGCGGCCGTGCATGCCGGCCTTTCCGTCTCGGCGCTGACCATCGGTGTTTTTGCCATCTCGGCCGGCTTTTCGGGCCTGTCGGGCGCGGTCGCCGTGCTTGGCCAATATGGCAATGTTCGCGCCGACTGGAACCCGGCCTATACGCTGACTATCGTGCCGCTGGTCTTTCTCGCCCGGTTCAACGGCTTTGCGACGATCGCCTATGTCTTCCTTTTCTCGGTCCTGTCGATCGGCAGCGAGAGCGCGGCAAGACGGCTCGGCGTGCCCAATTATTTCACCCTGGTGACCATGGCGATCCTGCTGATCCTGCTCGGCATCACCGAAATGCTCGACCAGAAGCGGCGCGAAAGCCGGAGGACCTGACATAATGACCCTGCTCACAGCAGCCTTCCTCACCGCCCTTCTCGCCGGCGCCATCACCGCCGGCATCCCGCTCCTGCTCGCCGGCCTCGGCGAACAGCTTTCGGAAAAGACAGGCGTCCTCAATATCGGCATCGAAGGCATGATGCTGGCCGGCGCCTATCTGGGCTTTCTCGTCGCCTGGAAGACGGATTCGGTTTTCCTCGGTTTTGTCGGCGGCGCCGGCGGCGGCATGCTGGTCGCTGCCATCATGGCGCTTCTCTGCGTGCGTTTCGGCCTCAACCAGATCGTCATCGGCATTGCGCTGACATTAGGGGCCGAAGGCGCAACCGCGATGCTGCATTATTTCCAGTTCGCCCAGACCTATCCGCGCCTCGGCGCCATCTCCTCGCTGCCGATCCCGCTTCTGGCCGATATCCCGGTCCTCGGCCCGGCCCTCTTCAACCGCCCGCCGATCGTTTATATCGCCCTGCTTCTCGTTGCCGTCTTCGCCTATGTCTATCGAAAGACCTATTGGGGCATTGCGCTGCAGGCGGCGGGCGACAAGCCGGCGGCGCTGGATTCCTCCGGCGTCAGCGTGCTCGGCATCCGCTCCGTGGCGGTTCTCCTGACCGGCGCGCTGGTCGGCCTTGGCGGCGGGTTCATGGCGATTGTCGGCGCCGGCATTTTCGTGCCCTTCATGACCAATGGCAACGGATTTATCGGCATCGTGCTGGCCATGCTCGCCCGCGGCCGGCCGCTCTGGGTTTTGGGCGGTGCCGCCCTGTTCGGCGCCTGCCTGTCGCTGACGACCGCCTTGCAGGTGGCCGGTGTCGATATCCCGACCGACGTCATCCAGATGCTGCCCTTCGCGGCGGTCATGGGCGTGCTTGTCATGCTGGGCCGAAAGGCCAACCTGCCGAGCGCACTCGGCGCCGCCTATGTGCGGGGCGCGCGCTGACGCCCCGCAACTGGGCGATCACTTGCCCGCGTCTATCACAGCCATGACGGCGGCCGAGCCGGCGCCGACGTCATAGGTCTTGCCCGTGACCTTGGTGAGCGCCGCGCCCAATGCGGCGACCGCCACCAGAGCGAAAATCGGCCGCGCCGTCGGCCCCATATGGCCGATCCGCACCAGCTTGTTCAGCGTCGCGCCGCGGCCAGACGAGATGGTGACGCCATAATCATCGCGCATCACCTGACGCAGCTTTGCCTCCTCGACCCCGTCCGGCAGGCGGACGGCGGTCGTGGTCGGCGATACAAAGTTTTCGGAGGCCGCCCAGAGTTCCAGCCCCATCGCCTTGATGCCCTCACGGCAGGCTTTGGCCGTCAAGGCGTGGCGCGCCCAGACGGCCTGCGGGCCTTCGTCCAGATAAAGGTCGAGCGCGGCTTCCAGACCATTGACCTCGGCAACGGAAGGCGTGAACGGAAAGCCGTTCTCCTTGCGCCAGGCGTTTTCCCAATCGAGCACGCTGAGGATCGAGCCGCGCGGCGCGGTCGGATTGGCCTTCATCTTCGCCCAGCCCTTGTCGCTGATCGCGAGCATGGAGAGGCCAGGCGGGCAGCCCATGCACTTGTTCGGGCCGGTGATGAATATGTCGGAAAACACCTCTTCCGGCAGAATGTCCATGCCGCCGAAGGAGGAGACCGCATCAACGACAAAGACAGCCTTGGTCTTCGCGACGATCGCGCCGATTTCCTTGACCGGATTGATCGTGCCGGAGGGCGTGTCGTGATGGCAGACGGTAACAATGGTGATATCCGGCCGCTCCTTGAGCTTCGCCTCGACGGCGGCGGGATCGATCACCTCGTTGAAGGGCACGCGGATATCGAGATATTCGCGGCAATGCGGCTCCAGCCAGGAACGATAACCATCGCCATAAACGCCGGAGGCCAGATTGAGCACGACATCATCCTTGCCGACCACGGATATGCCCACCGCTTCCAGCGCCAGAACCGGCTCGCCATGCAGGATGACCGAAACTTTTTTCGTTTCCATGGCCTGTTTCAGCTTCAGGCTGATCCGCTCATAGGTCGCCAGAAAGGCGGGATCGTAATCGTAAAAGACCGGTCGGCCGAGTGCGCTCAGCACTCCGGATAACAATTGACCGGACCGGTGGTCAGCGTGAAGACGGGCTGCGAAGGCTTGGCGGTCATGAGGGGAGGATCTCCTGAAGTGGCGGGCTGGAATCTTTCAACCAATTTTCCGTCCAAAAAAATTTATTGGTCAAAACATTGGTGCATAATATGATCGCATTGCCATAAATCAATTGCACCTGATGGTATGATGACATATTGGCCGATAGAAATGGGTTCAGACCGGGCATGGTTGATGGTTTCGAGGCCGACCAGGGTCTCAACCATTTCATCAATGTTCCGCCCGGCGGATGCCAACCATCGTGACCAGATGCAGGCCAGATGCAGGCATGACACCAGACCAGCAATTCGGCGACGAGGACGCTTTGACAAAAGGAAACTCCATGCAGCAGCCTGATACGGACATGACGGACGAAGACACCGTCTCCTCCGGCGCAGAAGACGCGGCTGACGTGGTGGAGACCCTGCGTCGGATCATAGACGAGGAAGGTGCGCTGCCGGCGGAGCGGGTTTTGGCGGAGCGCCTCAACGTCAAGCGTCACCAGCTGCGCAAATCGCTGCAGATCCTGCGCGGCTTTGGAGAACTGGAGCCCGCCCGCAGCGGCCGGCGCGCCTCCTCGCCCGATACCAGCATCCAGAGCGGCAAGCTGGTTCTCTCCACCAATCCGCTGGAAGTGATGGAAATGCGCATGATGCTGGAGCCGACGCTGGCGCGGCTTGCGGCGCTGCGCGCATCGCCGGCCGAGATCGCCCGCATCCTGCAGCACGCAAAATCGCCCTCCGGCATGAGCCCGAGCCAGGCCGACCAGCTTTTCCACCGCGCGATCGCCGCCGGTTCCCGCAACAGCCTGGCGAGCGAACTGCATATCCTCTTGCATCAGGTGCAGAACGACAGCCGCCTGCGCTTCGCAAACAGCGACGACGAAACGACGGCCGAGCGTGTGGCGCAGCGCGATGCGGAGCACCAGCTGATCGCGGAAGCGATCGCGGCGCGCGACCCCAAACGGGCCGAAAAGGCGATGTGGGATCACCTCGCCGTCGTCCAGAGAAAGATTGCCAGCCGCCTCGGGGTCGGAAGCGTCAACGCGGCTTAAAGCCTTACGCGACCTGCCCTTAAGCCATCCAAACGAACACCTGCCGTGCGAAAAGACCTTTCGCGCGAATGCCGTGCCATGCCTGATCTCTTACTGCCCGGTCTCTTGCCGATTTCCTTCGGAGTCTCCTGCCCATGCCGCATTTCGATATCCTGATCATTGGCGCCGGTTCTGCCGGCTGCGTGCTTGCCAACCGGCTTTCCGCCGATCCATCACGGACGGTCGGCGTACTGGAAGCCGGCGGCCCGCCGGTCGATCCGGATATTGCCGTGCCGCAGAAATGGCCGTTCATCCAGCGCCGCGACTTCGACTGGGCTTTCGAGACCATTCCGCAGCAGGGCACCGCCGACCGCATCCACCCCTGGCCACGGGGAAAAGTGTTTGGCGGCTCAAGCTGCCTGCACGCCATGGCGCATGTGCGCGGCCATGCGGACGATTTTGCCGTCTGGGCGGAAGCGACGGGCTCGAACCGCTGGTCCTACGAAGGCCTTCTGCCCGGCTTTATTGCTTCCGAAAGTTTTTCGGGCGGCGCAAGCACCGTGCATGGCGATAGTGGACCGATGCCCGTCTGGCTGCCGAAGCAAGAGGTGAGCCCCGTCGCGCAAGCCTATATGGCAAGCGGCAGTGCGTTCGGTGTGCCAAACCTTGCCGAACACAATGGCGGCAACCTCACCGGCACGTCTGCCAATTCGCTCACCATCCGCAACGGTCGTCGCGTCAGCGCCGCCGATGCCTATCTGACGCCGGTCATGGATCGCCCGAACCTGACGATAACGCCCTGGGTCACCGTCCATCAGCTCAGGATAGAAGGCGACCGCATCTCCGGCGTCGAAGCAACGGTTGACGGTCGCGACGAGATTTTTACCGCTGATACCATCATTCTTTCCGCTGGTTCGGTGGCCGATCCACTGCTGCTGATGCGCTCCGGCATCGGCGATGCCGACATCCTGCGTCAGGCGGGTGTCGACTGCATCCTCGACCGGCGCGAGATCGGCCGCAATCTGCATGACCACCTGCTCGGCGTCGGCAATGTTTATCGTGCCCAAAAGCCCGTGCCGCCGTCAAAGCTGCAGATCTCGGAATCGCTGATGTATCTGAACGGCGAGGATCCGACGATTGCGGAAGGCAGGCCCGATGTCGTGCTCGGCTGCGTCATCGGCCCCGCCGCATCGGAATGTTTTACAGCACCTGCACCGGGCGAGGCCTATACGCTGCTCTTCGGCGTCACCCATCCGACCAGCCGCGGTCATCTTGCGATCACCGGTCCCGGCATCGGCGACAGGCCGATGATCGATCCCGCCTATATGCAGACGGACCATGACCGCCGCCTGTTCCGGCGCGCGCTGGACTATGCGCGGATGGTCGGGCACGGTGCGGAAATGGAAGAATGGCGGGCGGAAGAGGTCCTGCCGGGCAAGGCGTCGATGTCCGAAGCGGAGATCGACGCCTTCATCGCCAAGGCCGTCATCACCCATCACCACCCGGTCGGCACCTGCCGCATGGGGGCCGACGAGGCGGCACCGGTCGATGCGGATCTGAAATTCCGCGGCCTCGACAATCTTTATGTCGTCGATGCCTCGGTCATTCCGAGCATCACGTCGGGGCCCGTCCATGCGGCTGTTCTGGCGATCGCGGAGAATTTTGCGGCCGGTTTTACCGGGCGATAAAACTCTCCTCGAGGCTGGTATCGCCCCAGGGCGCCATGATTTCGGTGGCGCCGCAATTGCGGCCCTCGCTGCGCATCACGCCGACCGGCACCGCGAAGGCATAAGGATGGACGGTGCGTCTGGCGGCAACGGTCGGCGCGATTTCTGCGAGCGCCGACTGGATTTCTGCCGGAAGATCCTCGTCGGCAATGATCTGCGTGAGGTCGCTGACATCGATCCGCGGATGGTGAAAAGCCTCTTCGAGGCTCATGCCGAAATCGACCATATAGCTGATCAGATTGGTCACGGCCGGCAGGATCTTTCGTCCGCCGGCAGCGCCGATCGCAAACATCCGGCCGCGATGTTCGCCGATCGTCGGGCAGACATTCATCAGGCAGGCTTTTCCCGGCGCAAGCGAATTCGGTTTGCCCGGCTCCGGGTCGAACCACATGATGCCGTTGTTCATCAGCATGCCGGTCGAGGGGGACACAACACGGCTGCCGAATTTCGACAGAAGCGTCTGGGTAACATTGACCATGTTGCCGGCCTTGTCGACGACGCTGAAGGAGGTCGTGCAGGGAGCCGCCTCCGCATCGCAGCTTTCATCGCCGGCATTTTCAAGCCGGTCCTGATAGGCCGCCTGTAGTGCGCGGGCCATGGCAGCATAACTGCCGGCATCGGGGCTCTTGCCGGCCGACAATTCGGCCTCCATCAGCCGCAGCGTCGTCACCAGTTCCCCACCGGCGCTAAGACCGGACGGCGCATGGATGACCGCATCGCGATAGAAGACAGTGCGGGTGGGGCTGACACGGGCGCGATAGGTTTTCAGATCCTCATGCGACAGTGGATTTCCCTTGTCGCGCATATCGGAGACGAGGGCATCGGCCAGCTGACCTTCATAGAAATCCCTTGGGCCGGCTTCCGCCAGACGCCGCAGCGCGGAAGCCATGACGGACTGGTCGAGCCGGCTTTCCTTGATATCGGTCCAGCCGGCAATGTTCGGCCACTGCCCGTCGATCAGGAAAAGCTTTGCCGCATCCTTGTCCTTCGCCAGTTGGCGCGTCACCGAAGCAATCATCAGCGAGGCATACCAATCGACCAGCATGCCCTTTTCGGCCAAAGCCACGGCCGGCGCCAGAAGCTCCGCCCAAGGCCGGGTCGCATAACGCTGATGGGCCAACTCCATACCGGCCACAAGGCCGGGGACGGCAATCGAATGCGGCCCGAAAATATTGCGATCGTCCTTGACTCGCGCCCAGGTGAAGAGGTCCGAGACGCCGCCGCTTTCCACCAGCGGATAATCCGAAAGCCTCAGCCCGACCGGTGCGCGCATGCCGAATTCGATCGTTTCCGCACGCTTTTCGCCGGCCCGCCACAGCGTCATCATACCGCCGCCCATCGGGCCGCTCATCCATGGTTCGACGACGCCAAGCGCAAACGAAGTGGCGATTGCCGCATCCATGGCATCGCCGCCCTCGGCCAGGATTTTAGCCCCCACTTCGGCCGCCGTCCGATGATGAGCGGCAACCAGCCCGCCATCGGTCCAGATCACATCCTTGCTGATGCGCTGCGTCTTCGAAAAATTGCTCATCAGGTGGCCCTCGCAGATGTGGCTATCAGTCGTCACTCGGCACGTAGGCGATGACCTCGATCTCGAGCCCGCAATCCATCGGCGTGCGGCCGGCCTGCATGCGGGCGCGGGCGGGCAGCGCCTCGGGGCCGGAGAAATATTTGATATAGACTTTTTCGAATTCCTCAGCCTGGGTCTGGTCCTCCAGCCAGACATTGGTCTTCAGCAGGCAATCCATGTTGGAGCCGGCCGCCTCGACCAGTTTCTTGATATTCTCCATGATGATTTCGACCTGCCGCGGAAACGGCGTGTCGGGCATGGGCGGAACCTTGGTTCCGGCGGCGCGGGCGGCGGCGACTTCGGCGCAGAAGGCCGCGTCAAAGGGCGCCAGCCCGGAAAGATAAAGCATGTCGCCGTAACGGACGCAGAGATTGTAGGCGCCGCCATTTTCCGGCACGTCGGCCCTGATGATCTGCTTGTGCATGGAATTGTTCTCCCGGTTTGTGTTGGTGTCAGCTCGGTTTCCAGCGATGCAGCATGTGAACCATGCTGCGCGCCACGAAGGGACCGAAGATGGAAACGGCGAAAAGGCGCAGCGTCTGCAGCGTCATGACGAAGGTCATATCGGCGCCGGCATTGACGGCGATCAGCGCGATGGAATCAATGCTGCCGGGCACGGTCGCCAGAAGCGCGCTCATCAGATCGACGCCGGCGACGACCGAAAGCACGGCGCCCGAGACACCGCAAAGCAGCATCAGCAGGAATGCGGCACCCACCAGCGATGGCAAGGCGCGGGCACCTGCGCGCAAAATATCCGGGGTCATGCGAAGGCCGATATGTGCGCCGAAAGCGAGATAGGCGAGCGCCACCAGCCAGGCCGGCACAGCGAGATTGAAACCGGCAACCTGCAGCGCGCCGCCAAGGGTCAAGGGCACAAGCGAGGCTGCCGATGGAATGAAGCGCAGATAACGGGCGCTGAGCGCACCGATCAGCGCCAGTCCCAGCACGATCGATATCGAGGCAAGATCAGGTGCTGAACCAGCGGCCGGATGCGCAACCGCAGCGCCGACGATGAACAATGCCGCGACGACCATCGTGGCGATCACCACCATCAGCCGCACGGTCTGGATCAGCGCCACGAGACGGCTGTCGAGGCCATGTTCATGTGCCATGGCGATCACGGTGCCGGCCATGCCCGGCAGAAAGCCCCATATGGCCACCTCGCCGTCGACCCCCGATGTCCGTGCCGACATCCAGCCGGCAAAACAGGAGGCAAGGAAGGTGAGCGCCACGAAAACGATGACGATCGGCCAGATCTCGCCCATCCGCACCAGCAGCGCGGAGTCGAGATGGGCGGCGATCAGGCAGCCGGCGACACCCTGCGCCATGCGATGCAGGACGCCGGGAATCCGCACTTCGCAGCCGCCGCGCGCCATAACGATGCCGACCATCATCGGGCCGAGCATCAATGCGGCGGGAAGCGACAGCAGCTGCAGCACCTGTCCAAGAACGAGGCCCGGCGCCAGCAACAGAAACCATTGCAGCGGCACCGGCAATGTCGAGACTTTCATCACGATTGGGAAGGCCGCGCCTCGATGCCTGCGGCGCGCAGGCGATCTTCCACTGCCGCGGCCTGCCGCAACAGGGCCGCATCCTCACCCGGACGGGCGACAAGCTGCAGGCCGACCGGCATGCCTGCCGGGCCGAAACCGGCCGGAATGGTGACGCTCGGGCAACCGAGCAGCGTCCAGCGGATATTGTAGGTCGCGGGGCCGGTGCGTTCCAGCCCGAGCGGTGCCTCACCCGGCGCTGCGGGCGTGATGAGGAAGTCCGCGCCGCCGAACAAAGCGTCGAGATTGCGCAAGGCGGCGTCGCGCGTCGCAAGCCCGGCCTGCCAGCCGGCAAAGGTGCTTTTCGCCTGCCGTTCCATGAATTCGTGGGTCATCGGCCGCAGCTTGTCCCAATGCAGATCGCGGTCGGTGGCAAGCGCGATCGACGCTTCCCAGCCGAAAACGTCATCCTGCGCGGGGCCGACCGCCTCGAACCAATCCGGCACCGGCTGCGTGGTAACCGAGCCAAGCACCGAAGCCGCTTTTTCGAGCGGCGCGAAATCCGCAACCGGGTCGTGAACGGGCAGGAACAGCCTCATCGGCTGCAAAGGAAGCTCGCCTTCCGGCGCCAGTAGATCTGGGGCCAGCTCCGGCCGGCGCATGCAGACCGAGACGAGCAGCGCGAGATCGCGAATATCGCGCGCCATCGGCCCGACCACGTCGAGCGTCTGCGACAGCGGCTTGACCCCAAATGTCTCGATCAGTTTTGGCGACGGTTTCATTGCCGCGACACCGCAATAGGCGCCGGGGCGGATGGTGGAGCCGGACGTCTGGGTACCGAGGCCGAGCAGGATCAGCCCCGCGCCGAGCGCTGCCGCCGTGCCGCTGGACGAGCCGCCCGGCGTGCGTTTGGGATCGAACGGATTGACGGTAGCGCCGGGAGATGCGGTGGCAAATTCGGTCGAGACCGTCTTGCCCATGAAGGCCGCGCCGGCCTGACGGGCGAGATGGACAACCGGTGCATCGCGGCTGGGCTGCCAGCCGGGATAGGCGGCAGACCCGTATTCTGTCGGCATGTCGCGGGTTTCGATGACGTCCTTGATGCCGAAAGGCACGCCGGCGAGCGGGCCTTTCGGCGCGACTGCGGCAAGCGCACGGGTCTTTTCCGGCGCATGATGGATGAAGGCATGCAGCGACGGCTCGACCGCGGCAATGCGATCAAGCCAGACTTCGGTGACGGCCGCGGCGGTGAGCGTGCCGCCGGCCACGGCCTTGGCTATGGCGCGCGCACTCATCGAGGCGATATCGGCGGCGGACGGTTTTGACGAATTCATGGTCATGATGTCACCTTAAGAATGTCAGGCAGGGAGTTTCGGACGGCGCATGGCCCAGGGGTTTGCGGCCTCGAGCTGGCCGGCAAGGCTGAACAGCAAAGCCTCAGCACCGAAGGCGGCACCGAAATGGACGCCGACGGGGATGCCCGCTTCGGTCCAGTGAAGCGGCACGCTCATGGCCGGGCAGCCGGAGGCGTTGAAGACCGCCGTCAGCGGTGCGTGGTTCCAAAAACGCTGGAAAAAATCCTCGACGGACAGGCCGGCGCCGGCCAGATGGCCGAGTTTTGGCGCCACTTCCGCCGTCGTCGGTGAGAGATAGATGTCGTATTCGGAAAAATATCGGCCCATAGCCCGGCTCGACTGATGCAGCGCGTCGATCGCGCCGAGATAGTCAGTGCCGGAAAGGCCCTCGCCCATTTTCACCCATTCGGCATTGACGGGTTCGAGCAGTGCCAGCGGATCGGCAATGTTTCTGGCCTTGGCAAGGTTTGCGGTGCCGCGGGCGATATTGACGGCCGCAATGGTCAGCCAGGCCCGGCTTACCGCGTCCCGGTCATATTTCGGAGCGGCCAGCTCGACCGTGTGTCCCAGACTTTCGCAGAGTGCGGCCGCCGCTTCGACGGCAGCCCGGCAATCGGCATCGCCGGTGGCTTCCATGCCGATTTTTAGCGCACGCGGAGGGCGGGAGACGGCTTCAAGGAAAGTGCCCTCCATCGGCGGCGGTCCCCATGGATCGCCGATATCGGATCCATGCGTGACATCCAGCATGGCGGCGCTGTCGCGCACCGAGCGGCTGATCGCATGCAGCGTTCCCATGCCACCGACGGTCTCGACGATGGCCGGACCGAACGGATTGCGACCGCGCGACGGTTTCAGGCCAAACACACCGCAATGGGCGGCCGGAACGCGGATCGAGCCTGCGCCATCCGAGCATTGCGTCATCGGCATGATGCCGGCCGCGACCGCTGCAGCAGCGCCACCGGAGGAGCCGCCCGGCGTGCGTGTCAGATCCCAAGGGTTCTTGGCCGGGCCATAATACGTGCCTTCGGTGGTAAAGCTCAGCGCCAGTTCAGGCGTGTTGGTGCGACCGAGAAAGGCAAAACCGGCCTTGCGCAGCCGTGTGCCCATCGTGCTGTCGGCGGGGCTGACGACACCCTCATGCAGCCGCGTGCCGGACGTGATCGGCATGTCCTTCAAAGGCACGCCGGTATCTTTCAGGAGTAGCGGCACGCCGGCAAAAGTGCCTTCCGTCGAGTAAGACGTCTCATCCGGAAAATGGTGGACGACGGCGTTCAGGCTGGGATTCAGCGCCGCGATCCGGGTCTTTGCTTCTTTGATGAAATGATCCGGCGCCACATCGCCGCGCCTGACCAGATCCGCCATGGCGAGCGCGTCGAGACTGTCATAGTCCATTGTCTGTCCTTTCAAATCCTGTTTCCGCTGCCCCGACAGATGCCGCCGCATGCCAGAGAAGTGTGGATGTTCCGGCCGGCAGCCGGGCTTCGGGGCGCCGTCCTTTCAGGACGAGCATCCTTCGACCCAGCCGCCGGCCCGCGGCTCCTCGTGCCTCAACCATGAAAATTCCATCCGGCGGCAGGATCTGCATCGGGTCGAACTGCCAGCCGGTCGGCCCGGCTTCGATCGCCGTCTCGAAGGGGCGCCCGAGCAGGCGTTCCGCTTCGTCCAGTTGCCCGCTCCGGATGAACTGGCGGACCTGGCTGGAGGAGATGCGAACGCCCTCCTCTCCCCGATCCCGGCATTCGCCGACCACATGCGTGGCAAAACCGCAGATCCGGCCCATCGCCTGCAAGAGCGGCACGTCGCCCGCGCGGAACTGGCCAAAGCGGAAATCGGCGCCGGTCACCACGGCCGAAATACCGAGCCGGACGACGAGATGATCGAGCACGAAACTTTCCGCCGGCTGGCCCGCAAATTGTGCGTCGAAAACGGGTGCATAGATGAGATCGATACCCGCTTCGGCCAGAAGCCGGCGCTGCACCGCATTGCCCGAGATCAAAAAACCTTGCTCTCCCCGGAAATGGTGCCGGGGATGCGGATCGAATTGCAGGATCGCCAACGGGCTTCCCATCTTTTTCGACCGCCGCGCGGCGAGCGCGAAAAGCGCCTGATGGCCGAGATGCAGACCGTCGAAATTGCCGAGCAGCAGGACAGAACCCCGCAGGTCTTGCCGCAGCGCACCGGTGCCGTCATGGACGACTGGGGCGGCGGCCGGCGCCTGCGGGATGAAGCTTTCCTGCTCCATGGCAATCCTGTCAGCCGAGTGTCGCATACCAGTCGTTCACCTCTGACACGGGGATGCAGTCGGCATATTTCTTGTGCATGTCGTAGAGATTGGCGAAATGCGGGCTCTCATGCAGGTCGGCGACGCATTCGATCGGCACGATCGTCCGGTAACCGCGCGACAGGCTGTCGACCACGGTTGCCCGCACGCAGCCGGAGGTCGAGCCGCCGGTGACGATCACCGTATCGACCTTGTGGTATGTGGCGAGAGACGCGACATGGGTCTCGAAAAAGGCCGACGGCATCTTCTTGTTGAGGATGACGTCGCCCTTGACCACATCAAGGCGCGGATCGAGTGCGGCTCGCGGCGAACCTTCCTTGATGTTCTGCAAACTGTCCGGCGTATCAGTGCGGGAACCAAAGACGCCACAATCGTCGCCGCTCTCCGAGAACGCGACATAGGTCCAGATCACCGGCAGGCCGAGGCGGCGGGTTTCCGCCGCCAGCCTGTTGACGTATTCGGTCTGTTTGGGATCGGTCTCGTAAGCCGTCTTGTAGACGTCCGGCTGCGTATAGGCGCATTGCAGGTCGACATTGATCAGCATCGGCCGCGTGCCAAAGCCGTAACGGGGGCGTGTGGGGTTCTTGCTCAGATGTTCGAACATCTGGCGGGCGGTCATATCGGACAATTCCATGTCGGCTCCTGCGGGCTGCACTGCAATTTATTGTTGGCGAGGCCGTAAGGTTCAGGCCTCGCCGGTATTCTGGGAAATTTCGGATCAGCCCTTGCTCATCCAGTCGAGCCAGCGCAGACGGACCTGATCGGCATTCGCCACCCACCAGGCCTGATCGATCTGCAGGTTGCGGGCCGAATTTTCCGGATAACCGGGAAGCTGCTGCTTCATGTCATCAGGAATGCCGCCATAGATCGAGGTGTTCGCCAGGCTGAACGGCATTTTCGTCGCAAAACCGAGTGACCCCTTGGCCATCAGCGCATAGGCGATCAGTTTTTGCGCATTGGCGCCGCCGGGCGCGGATTTCGGGATGACCCAGTAATCCTGCTCGACAATGCTCTGGTTGAAGGTGAAATCGATCTTGCCGGTGCGCTTCTTCTCATCCAGCGTGCGCGACAGGCTCGATCCCATCAGATCGACCTCGCCGTTCTGCATCAGCACGCCCCACTGCGAGGTCTTTTCGACCCAGAGATTGATTTTCGGCCGCAGCTCGTCGAGCGCCTTGAACGCGTCGTCGATATTGATCGGGTAGATCTTTTCCGGCGGAACGCCGGCCGCCATCAGGGCGATCTCGAAGGAAGGACGGGGCTGCGCGTACAATGCGCGGCGGCCCTTGAAACGGGTCGTATCCGCCCATTCCTTCCAGTCCTTCGGGCCGTCCTTGCCGAACAGCGTCGTGTTCCAGGCAATCACGGTCGAGAAACCGACCGAACCGACGCCATATTCCTTGATCACCTTCGGGTCGATCTGCTGCTTCGGCACGATCTTGAAGATCAGGTCGTAATCGATCTTCTGCAGAAGGCCCTTTTTCATCGCCAGTTCCATCTGGGTGCCTTCGGCATCCAGCAGGTCCCATTCGACATTGCCGACATTTTCCATGACTTCGAGCTTGGCGATGTCGGGTACGGAGGCTGTCGAGACGTTGACGCCGCTCACCTCGGAAAACGGCTTGAACCAGACTTCCTTCATCGCATCGGTCGAGGCACCGCCCCAGGTGCAGACGACGACATCGCCGGAACCCTTCAGGAGCGACATGTCCTGCGCCAGAGCAGGCTTGATGCCGCCTGCAAGTGCGAGACCCGTGGCGCCCATCCCGGTGAGAAAGCTGCGGCGGTCGAGTTCGATACCTGCGGTCTCCACCGGCTGAAAGGAATTCAATGCGTCATTTTCTTTCGTCATGGGGATGATCTCCGGAAGGGATGGACGAGAAACTTTCGGCATGCCTTGACCCTGGCCGGCGCGACATCCGCACCGGCAAAGGCAGAAATTGCGGTTCAGAAAATGCGGTGCTGGTTCAGCGGCTGCTCAGCCAGCTCAGCCAGCGGGTCTGGACTTCGGCATCATGCTCCAGCCACCACTGGGCATTGATCGTCAGGCTATTGGCCGAGTGTTCCGGCGTGCCGGGCATTTTGGCGAGAAGCTCGTTCGGCAGGCCGTCATAGGCCGTCTTGTTGGCGACGCTGTAATAGGGAAACAGCTTGAGCGACGCCCGCTCGCCTTCTGCCTGCGCCATCCAGGCCACCAGTTTCTGGGCGTCCTTGACGTTCGGCGCGCCTTTCGGGATCGTCCAGAAGGACTGTTCCATGATGCTCTGGTTGAAGTTGATCGCCAGCGGCTCGCCCTTGTCGATCTGGGTGACCGTGCGACCAAGGCTCGATCCCATCAGATCGACTTCCTTGTTCTGGATCAGCACGTCCCATTGCGAGGTCTTTTCGACCCAGAGATCGACGCTCGGGCCGAACTTTGCCAGCGCCTTGAAGGCCCGGTCGATATCAATCGGATAGATATCCTTCGGCGCCACGCCATCGGCCATCAGCATGATTTCGAGCGTCGGCTTGGGGCGGGCATACAGGGCGCGGCGGCCCTTGAACTTGGTCTTGTCGAAAAACTCGGTCCAGTTGGCAGGACCGGTCTTGCCGATGCTTTCAGTGTTCCACGCCATGATCGTGCCGAACGCGATCGAGCCGATGCCGTATTTCGTCATCTGGGCCGGATCGAGCTGCTCCTTCGGCACCAGCTTGAACATCAGGTCGTAATCGATCGGCTCCAGCAGGTCGTCCTTCATGGCCTGCAGCATCTGCGCGCCTTCGAAATCGACCACGTCCCATTCGACATTGCCGACCTGGTTCATGATCTTCAGCTTGGCGACGTCGGGAATGGAAGTGAAGGTGACATCAATGCCCGTCGCCTTGGGGAAATCGCCATACCAGGCGGCATGCATCTTCTCGACCGTCGGGCCGCCCCAGTTGTTGACCACGAGCTTGCCGGTTCCCTTGAATTCGGCGGGCGCTTCCGCAGCATGGAGGCCGATCGGCAATGACATTGCCAGTGCCACGAGGGCGGATAATCCAAATCTAGATTTCATCGGTCTCTCCTGTTGGAAACATTGGCCCGGTGGACGTGCTTGGGAGGCGTTCTGGGCGGTTGGGTGAATTCGGTTTTCTGCCTGCTTGATCGAGACGGCTTTGGCCGTCAGTGGGTCATGAAGTGTGCGGTCTCCGGAGCCCAGAACAGGCGGCGGATGGCGCCCTGTTCGGGAATGTCGATCGTGCCATCCAGCGGCCGCGTCACAATGAGTGTGCCGTAGGCCGTCGCGAACTGCATATGCAGGAGGCTACCGAGGAAGCGGGCATTGGTGAGCGTGCCTTCGATCGCCCAGTCCGGCGCCGGCTGGCCGGGCGCTGCAAGCCGCACCGTCTCCGGCCGCACGCAGAGGATCGCCGTATCCGAGCGCGCTTCGACCATCGGAAAGGCCCGGTCGCCGCATGTCAGGCTGTTGCCATTGGCGACACCGTGGAAGAGGTTGGACTCGCCGAAGAAGTTGGCGACAAAGCTGTTCTGCGGCTTGAGGTAGAGATCGCGCGGCGTGGCGACCTGCTGGACGCGGCCTTCATTGATGACGGCGACGCGGTCAGACATGTTGAGCGCCTCTTCCTGGTCATGGGTGACGAAGATCACCGTCTGGCCAAGGCTCTGTTGCAGGCTGCGGATCTCGCGCTGCATGTCGACACGCAGATTGCGGTCAAGTGCCGAAAGCGGTTCGTCCATCAGAAGCGCACGCGGACCGAAGGAAATGGCGCGGGCAAGCGCGATACGCTGCTGCTGGCCGCCGGAAAGCTGTGCGATGCGGCGCTCGGCAAAATCCTGCATATGGACGCGTTCCAGCGCCCATTTCACCTTGGCCTGCTGCTCGGCTTTCGAGACGCCGCGGGCCCGCAGCGGATAGGCAACGTTCTGCGCCACGGTCATATGCGGGAAAAGCGCATAGGACTGGAAAACGACGCCGATATCGCGCTGGTGCGGCGGCACGCGGGAAATGTCGCGCTTGCCAAGCATCAGGCGGCCGGCATCGGGCGAGATGAAACCGGCAACCAGCATCAGAAGCGTGGTCTTGCCCGAACCCGAAGGGCCGAGAATGGTCAGGAATTCGCCCGGCTTGACGGAAAAATTCGCCTCTTCCACGACGACCTTGTCGCCGTAGAACTTGCTCATGTGCTGGAAGTCGATGCCATAGCCATGCTGTTCGCCGGCCTTGGCAGGCCCCGGTTCTGCGGAGGGGAGGATGGCGGGCGTGCCGACGGGCGGAGCAGTTTTCAGTGCGACGTTCATGGGCATGGATCCATTGGCAGGGAGGTCAACGGCGGGCGAGGTTTTTGTATTGGCGGCAGCAGCGGCGAGCGTTTTGGCACGGCTGGCGAGGACGCCGGTGCGGGCGGCTTTCCGGATGTTCCAGCCGGCAAAGGCCACAAGCACGAGGAAGAGCTGGACGGAGGCAATCGAGGTAATGGTCTTGTCGAGGCCGTTCTGGCTCAGCCCATCCCAGACCTTTCGAGGCAGGGTCTCGAAACGCGGACTCGAGAGGAATTGCGCCAGAACCACTTCATCGAAAGAGAAAACGAAGGAGAAGATCGCGGCGGCAATGATGGCCGGCACGAGCAGCGGCAGAATGACTTCGAACAGCGTGCGGATCTGGGTCGCACCGAGCGAGGCAGACGCCCGCTCATAGGCCGGATCGAGGCTCGCAAGGCGGGACATGACCGGCATGACGACGAAGGGCAGAACGACGATGGCATGGGCGATCGCCAGCGCCCACATCGAACCAAGCAGACCGTTGCGGGCAAAAACGATATAGAGGCCGACCGAGATCACCATCAGCGGCACGATCATCGGCGCGATGAAGAACATTTTCAGGAATTTCGAGATCGCCTTGTTCTCTATGCGCGACATGCCGATCGCGGCAGCCGTGCCTGTGACAGTCGCCAACAGCGTGGCAAGGGCTGCCACCTGCAGCGAAAGAAGGGCATCGCGGCCCCAGCGGGGATCGTCGACGAGGTTATAATACCATTCGAGCGACAGTTCCTTGGGCGGGAAGACGATGGCGCTGCCGGCGCCAAAACTGATCGGAACGATCATGATCACAGGCAGAATGATGATGACGAGCATCACCCAGCCATAGGCTTTCAGGGCGCGGGCGGCATTGCCCTGGACGAGCAGTTCCATCACTTGCCTCCCTTGTCATAGATGCGGTCGATACCGGCGATGCGGTCGTAGAGAAAAAGCAGGCCAAGGCAGAAGACGAGCAGGACCATGGATGTGGCCGCCGCGAGCTGCAGATTGCCGAGCTGCTGGATCTGGTCGCGGATCGCCATGACGATGGTCGGCGCGCGCCCGCCGCCGAGAATGGCCGGCGTTATGAAGAAGCCGAAGGCGAGCGTGAAGACCAGCATCGAGCCGGCGACGAGGCCCGGAAGGCTGAGCGGCACGTAGATATCGCGAAAGACTTTGGCCGGGCTCGCGCCGAGGCTGAGGCCTGCCCGGACATAGGCCGGATCGATCGCCTTCATGGCCGGGATCAGGGTCAGGACCATGAAGGGCAGAAGGATATGAACCATGCCGATATAGGCGCCGAGCTTGTTGTAGACGAGTTCCAGAGGGCTATCGATGACGCCGATGCCGACCAGAAAATTGTTGATGATGCCGCGCCGCTGCAGGATGATGATCCAGGCGAAGGTTCTGGCGAGAAAGCTCAGCCACAGCGTGATGAACAGCACGACGCCCATCCAGGCGGCAAAACGCGAGCTGACATTAACCATCAGATAGGCGAGCGGATAGGCGAGAAGTGCGCAGAGCACGGTGGTGATGAATGCCAGCTGCAGCGTAAACATCAGCAGCTTCAGATAGACCGGCTGCATCAGGTCGATATAGCCCTGGACCGAAAAGCCCGTCTTCGAGCCGCCGCCAAAGCTCATCCAGAGCAGGACGAGCAGTGGCATGACGAAAACCCCGATCATGGCGACGGTCGGCAGCGCCATCAGCGACACGGTCAGGCCGCGCTGTTGTCTCTGCCAGGCCGTCAGGGTCACGCTCGGCGCACCCGGCATGAGCCTTTTGCCCTTTTCTGCAGTTTCTGATGCGTCGATCGGGGTCATCGCCTCTCCTGTATTCTCCGCCGGTCCGGCTCGGGCTTTCAGGCCCGGATGAAAGACGCGGCTAAATTTCAGGCCCAGATTTCAGGCATGAACGGCCCCCGGCAGGGGGCCGGAACGGTTCAGACAGCCATTTCGGGAATGGCGATGCGGCCCTTGTCGACGATGGTGACATTGTCGAGCGACAGCGAGGTTTTGCGGAGCGGGATATCCATGTGACACATCGTGTCGTTCTTGCCGCCAAGCTCGGTATTCGGGCCGGTGGAGAACAGGACATTGCCGTAATAGCTCAGCGAGTTGACGCTGATTTCCTGGGTGCGGGTGCGGGTAATCGCCCGGTGGAACCATGTCGCGGTGTTGAGCAGGCCCCAGCCGATATGGCTGATCGCATAGGCACGCGGGTCCCTAAAACTCTCCATGTAATCGCGCAGCAGCGGCGCATCCATGCCGTCGCCTTCGATGTCGGTGACGAAACCGTCCTTGATGGTGAGCTTGACCGGGCTTTCGATCATCCGCTGGAAAGCGGTGACGGTGTCGCCCGGCATGATCATCACGGTGCCGTTGACCTTGCCGTCGGTGGCCTGGCTCAGCACCTGGCCAGTGCCCATATGGTCCCAGCGGCCGGGCGTGTCGGTGTAACCATACTGGGTCATCACCCGGTAACCGCCCATTTCATAGGTGACGTCGGTGCCGACATCGGACCAGATGCGAAGCGTCTTTGCCTTTTCCAGCAGCTTTTCGCCGTATTCGATGCGCCGGCGCAGATCGGTATTCGGAAAGTTCTGGGCAAGCACGTCATAGGGTTCGCGGACGAACAGCATGCGGGCGCCGGCTTCGCAGATCTCGTCCTGTTCGGGCGAAAACAGCGTGCCCATCACGTCGACGATCAGATCGGCCTTCTTGAGCGCCTCGATCACCGGCCGGTTGCCGGCAATCGCGGTCTTGCCCGTCGTCTGCCGGGCCGAACGCTTTTCGCGCAAAGGCACAGTGATCTGGAAGGGCGTCGCACCCAGATCGCGCGCGGCCAGCATGAAGGCCTGGGCGTAATCGGCGCGAATATCGTCCTCGCAGAGGATGATCACCGTCTCTTCCGGCTTCATCGCGCAGAGTTTGAGCTGTTCGGTGAACAATTTCACCATTTCATGTTGCGTAGGCATGGTGTGAAATCCCTTAGTCGAGCTCGGCAATCTTCTTCAGATCCGCGACCATGGCGGAGGTATCGAATTCGGCGACGAGGCGTTCGCGCATGCGGGGCGCCGGGCTGGCATTGACGTTCTCGAACAGCGCCACGCGGCCGGCGAGCGACGAGCAGGTCAGATCCCAGATGAAGTTCATCAGCTTCTCCTTCTGCATGCCGGTCACACCCTTGCCTGGCAGGAGCTCTGCAAGATCCGGGCCAATGTCGGGATTTTCGAAGGCGGCCTTGCCGAAGCGCATGACGAGGCCCTGACCGCACATTTCCTGCAGGACATGGATGATGTGCGGATAGTTGCGGATGGCGTAGAGGCGGCCGGTGGTGATCATCATCACGTCCGGGCACATGACGCCGCTCTCGTTGATCTCGGCATTGGCCTCGGCCGCGAGGATGAAGGCTTCGAGCGTACGGTTATATTCGATGATCTCGGCCAGCATGGCGCGGACGCCGGGGATCTGGCCGGTGCCGAGCACTTCCGTCACCATTTTCGCGCAGGCGACGAAGACTTCCGACTTCACCTTGAGGCGGGTCAGCACGTGGTAATGGGCAAACAGCGTCGCCTTGCCGGAAATTGCCGAGACGTGTTCGTTGCCGAGGTTGAAGATACGGTCCTTCGGAACGAAGACATCCTTGAAGATGACGAGCTGGTCGGCTTCCTCCCCCTTGTAGCCAAGCGGATGATCGAACGGATCGGCGCCCGGATTGGAGAGCATTTCGCGGCTGACGAGCTTGATGCCGTCGGAATTGATCGGCACCGCGCCCCAGATCGCGGCTTCCGCCGGCGTGCCGGGATAGGCAAGGTTGGAGAAGAAGATCTCGTTGGTCTGCGCCGCGATCGAACCGACCGACTTGGCGCCGGAAATATAGACGCCGTCCTTTTCAACGCGCTTGACGCGCAGCAGCGAGGCGGCCTGGGCGAGCGGCGAGGAACGGTCGTTCTGCGGGCCGGTCAGGCTTTCAGCGCAGGTGATCGAGTTCATCCGGCCGAATTCGACGTAACGCTGGACGTTTTCGACGAAATCCGGCTGGCATTCCGGAAAGGCCGACTTGAAATCCTTGAACAGATGCAGATGCGCCAGGATGCCGACGGCAAGCGTGGGGCCGAGATCCGGCGGGCGGCCGAAGGTGCCGACCGTCTTGCGGGATGTGTATTCCATCATCATCCGCCGGCCGATCATCTCTTCCTTCGTTTCCGGCACCTGCCAGGAACGACCGGTGACGAGGCCTGACTTCTTGTCGAGAACCGTGGTCGCCTCGGCATATTCCTCGGTGAACTGATCGTCGAACATCGACGCCATCAGCTCGACGCCGGCGGCCAACGCCGGCTCGTCCATCACCTTGGCGACCTTGGCGCCGTTCACCCAGAGCTGACGGCCGTCATCGAGCGAGGCCTTGAATTCCTCGCCGGTCTTCAGCGCGTGTTTGGGAATGATTGTCGTCATCGTGTTCATATCTGACTTCCGTCTTCTTCCGGATCCCGCCGCAGGGTCATGCGGGCAGGATGGGCGCACAGGTTTCCTGGCCGAGCCGGGTGTCCGGATCGGGCAAAAGCGTCGGGCTGTATTCGCAGCATTCGCGCTGGATCTATTTCCAGGGATGAATTTGGTCGCACTTGGTTGCTGCAATCGGACAACGCAACCAAATGCGCAACCGTCACATAACCTTTATCGAAAGCTAGACTTTGGTTGAGCGGCTGGCAAGCGAAACTTTTCGGTTTTTTTCCTGTTTTTCGCATCCGCAGCATAAATTACGATAGTCTATCGACTGATAATATGTTGTTTTGTAATGATATTTCTGAATAATTTTTCTGTGAAAAAAATTTGAGCAACCAAAGAAGTGATCATTTTATAGGCGCAACCAATATAAATTGGTTCGCAACCAAGATCGCAACCAAGATCCGGTCTGGACATCTGGTTGCTTCAACCATATACATTGGAGCGCATAACAAACCAGAACGGCCGCCAATGCAGCGGCCGGATAACAGGCACAGTTTTTCGGGTGGAAGCCGGAGACGATATCCGAGGCGTTCCAGCCGAAAAATCTGGAGGAGCACCATGAACGCAGGCATCGATGTGAAAAACCCGCCCAGTTCCATAGAGGAAGTTACCCAAGCCATTTTAGGCCTTGCCGACGGCGGTGAATTTCCGCCCGAACGGCAGCTTGCCGAACAGATCGGCGTCAGCCGCCATCTTTTGCGCAAGGCGCTGTCCAGCCTGCGCGGCGAAAACAAGATTCCGGAAGGCCGGTCCCGCTCCACCCGGCCGTCCAATGGCAAATCCCGCAATGCAAAACAGGCGATCGCTACCCGCGCCAATATCGCGAGCCGCACGAGCCCGGCCGAACTTTGGGAAGTCCGCCTTCTCCTGGAGCCGGAAATCGCCCGGCTGGCCGCGATCCGCGGCACGCCGACCGAGATCGACGATATCGTCGCCGCTCATGCGTTGGCCGAACCGACCGTGTTCGATCGCGGCAAGGACAACCTTTTCCACCGCGCTATCGCGGTTGCCAGCCACAATATCCTGGCAGCCTATCTGCTGGAGCAGGTGATGGACCTGACCTGGGACGAGACGATCCGCACCCGCCTGCCCGCCTATACCAACGAGACCGGCTGGCGGCACCATGAAATGATCGTCGATGCGATCCGCGGCCGCCGCGCGGCCGAAGCGGAACAGGCAACACGCGAGCATCTGGTCGCCATCCTGAAATGGCTGAACGGCGGCGACGCGGCGACACCGACCGCAAAATAGCAGGCGCAAGCCTTCTCCACCCATCCCGAAACTAGCGTCAAAAGGCAGGTGCATGATGATACAGGACACGATCAAGATCGCCGAGCAAATGGATGCACCGCCCATCGACGCCCAGATTTTCAGGGCCGCGATGAAAAAGGTGGCGACGCCGGTGACGATCATCGCCACCGGCAATGCCGAGATACGCCATGGCATGACGGCATCCGCCGTCTGCTCGCTCAGCGACCAGCCACCGATGATCCTCGCCTGCGTCAACCGCAACAGCGCCATCCTGCCGCATCTGCGCGAGAATGGCTGCTTTTCGGCCAATTTCCTTGCCGAAGGTCAGGCGGAACTCGCCCAGTGCTTTGCCGGAATGACGAAGATCTATGGCTCCGACCGCTTCAACCATGGCGCCTGGACGACGCTGGCGACTGGTGCGCCGGTACTTACCGACGCCCTCAGCGTCTTCGACTGCAGGCTGGAATGCGAATACGATTCCCCCACTCACGCAGTCCTCGTCGGCCGGGTGGAAGCGATCGTCAAGGAAGGCACAACGCGGGCTCTCGTTTATGCGAGCGGCCAGTTCAGCTTTCCGGCGCCGATCTGAGTAATACGCGCCCCTCGCCTTTCGGATGAAAGCGAAGGCATACTCAAGCGATCGTGCGACCGTTTCGCCGATCCGCCCTTGCCTTCTCACGCATTTCCGACGGGCGTTGCCCGTGAAAACGCTGAAACCAGTTGGAAAAATGCGACGTTGATGCAAAGCCGACAGCAACGGCGATATCTATGACCGGCTGCTCCGTATAGAGCAGCAATTCTCGAGCCCGATCGATCCGAAGCGATAGATAATACCGGGCAGGCGTCATCCCGAGATGGCGACTGAACAATCTTTCTAGCTGGCGGGAGCTGAGTTTCACCTCAGCGCCGACTTCCTCGACGCTTTTCGGGTTCTCAAGGTTTCTCTGCATCAGGCTGACGGCCTTTTGGAGCACGACGGGAAGCGCATCCACCTGTTGCTGGCGCCCGCCCTGCTGCTCTTCTCCGGCATCGCGTATACGCTCATGGTGAAACTGGTTGGCCACGCCCTTCGCAAGATCCGCGCCAAATCGGTCGGATATGATCCGCAGCATCATGTCCATCGCCGCCGTGCCGCCTGAACAGGTCATGCGGTTCCTGTCGATCTCGTAGATCTTGCCGGTCGGAAGGACATTCGGAAAATCTTCCGCGAAAGCTGCGCTGTTTTCCCAGTGGATGGTACAGCGATATCCATCAAGCAATCCGGCGCGCGCCAGAAAATGGCTGCCCGTCGAAAGCGAGCCGATCGCAAGGCCACGGCGGGCCGCAAGCCGCAGCGCTGCCAGATAGGGACGCTCGCTCTGCGGGTCGATCCGCATGCCGCCACAGATGAAGATCGCGTTTGCACCATCCAGCGCCGCTTCGATGGGCTGGGCCGCGAGCACGATCCCGTTCGACGCGGTGATCGGCTCACCATTGATGCTGCACAGGCGCCATTGAAAAACCGTGCGCCCAAGCAGCCTGTTGGCGGATCTCAATGGTTCGATCCCCGATGACAGGCTCATCATCGACAGATTGTCGACCATCAGGAAACAGAAGATTAGCGGTTCGCGGGCGGAGAGATAAAACATCATGCGGTCTGTCTGTGAAAATGGCCCGCCAACCATGGCGTGGTTCTCTCCGGCTCGCAACCTGCCTTAGCCTCCTTCGGATGTTTCAGGATGCCAGCGTCAACGGCAGCCAGCCCTGAAGCGCATCCCAATCCGGCTCCAGGTCGCGGAACCTAGAAAGCCGGAAGCCGGAAATATCGGCAAAGCTGCATTCCCCGTCCATGACCAGCTGCTGGATGGCCCGCCCGCTCGCCGGCGACAGGCCGAAGCCGACCCCCGACAGGGTTGCCACGGTGCAATTGTCGAGCGTCGGCGCCCTGTCGATAATGGGCCGCCCATCCGGCGTGTTCTCGATCAGCCCGGCCCAGCTGCGAATGACCTTGGCATGGGCGGATTTCGGCAGGAGTTCCGCGACACGTTTTGCGATACTCTGCATCAGCGGCGAGGAGGGCCGCTGACCACCCGGCAGCTCTTCGGCATCCAGCCACTCATGCGGCCCGCCGCCATAAGCGAGATTTCCGCGCAGCGTCTGGCGCCCATAAAGCCCGTTGCCGTCAATGCCGCCGATCGGCATGAGCGGCAAGGGCTCGGTCACGATCATCTCGGCTCTTGCCACCCGCGTCGGAATATCGACGCCGAGCATTGCGCTCAGCCGTGCCGTCTGCGGACCGGCGGCGAGCACGAGGTGATCACAGCCGAACGTGCCGTGATCCGTCTCGACAGCCACGACCTTGCTGCCCTCCTGGCGAAAACCGGTGACCACCGTGTGCTGCAGCACCCGCCCGCCACGGTTCTGCACGGCCCAGGCATAGGCCTGAACCGTACGGTGCGGATTGGCGTGACCACCAAAGCGGTAATAATGCCCGGCATAAACATTGTCACCCGCCAGCGGGACGAGTTCGCGAACCTGCTGAGGGTCGAGTTCATCCACCTGGAACCCCTGCCCCCGGGCATTGGCAACGGCGCGACTGTAAAGCGTCAGCTGCTTTTCATTGAGCGCGATGCGGATCCGGTCGGGACGAAACTCGGTCGGATAACCCAGCAGCTCGTCCATGAGTGGCCAGAGGCGCTGCTCCTCGGCAAAAAGCGGGCTGTGGTGATGGGAACAGCCGCCGCCATTGCGGCCGGAAGCCTCCCAGCCGACGATGCCCTTTTCTATAACGATGACATCGACACCTGCCTGCGCCAGCCAGAAAGCGGCACTGAGACCGGTAACACCGCCGCCGACGATAACGACCGACGCACCCTTTGCGATTTCGGGATTATTCGCTGACATGCGGCTTTTCCGTATCAAGGCTGGAAACTGTATAAAAATCTTCGACGTCCCAGAACGGGGTCCATTGGCGCGGCATGCCGAACCAGCTGTCCCATTGGGCGGCGATGGCGGCATCCTCGATTGCCGGCGCTGCCGTTTTCAGCGGCATGGGCCGAACCGGAGCGCGATAGCCGGCAAGCGGGATGGCTGAGAGCGGCAGCTCGCTTTTCAGGGCCAGCAAGGCCTGGATCTGCTCGCGACACCGTCGGCCCTGGCACGGCCCCATGCCCGCACGGGTCAGGCGCTTGATCTGGTCCGGGTCGGGCGGGGCTTCTCCGAGCAGATCAGGCAGGGTGCGCGCCTTGTTGTCGGAAGCCTGCCACTCAAGATAACGCGGCGGCCGGACTTCGAGAATTTCACGCGCACTCACTTCCTCGCACTGACAGACATGCGGCTCGGTTTCCGCATCGAGAACGCTTCTCTGCACCCAGGCCTTTCGATAGGCGCCGATATCAAAGGCATGTTCGGGCGGCGGCGATGGCGCGGCAAACGTGTTTTCAGCGGGCTCGACGGTCGATCCGAGCATCTGCGCCGCATAGCGGGCGGCAAACCGACCTTCCGTCTCGGCAATTGCCGGATCCATGCTTTTTCCGGCCCAGATCCCGGCGCAATCGCCGACGACCTGAAGCTGCGGGAAGGAGCTGCAAAGCTGTTCGTCGAGATCCGGCACGAAGCCGCCCCGGGCATTGTCATAGGACACGCGACAACCGGCAGCGGCAAGAAGATCGATCATCGGCACGGCGCCGACGCCGATCACGACGAGATCGCAATCAAGATGCCCACCATCGATTACCACGCCTTCGACACCATCCCGGCCGGGAACGACGCTTTGGACGCAGTTATTGCATTTGACCTCGACACCTTGGGCAGACAGGCGTGCCAGAAGATCCGCGGGGCCAACCGGCACATCCGCCTGCTCGATCAGGCAGGCAATTTCGACACCGGATGCGGCAAGATCAAGCGCGGCGATCATCGCATCGGCCGTCGAGCCAAGGATGACGGCACGGCGTCCGTCGAGCGCCTTATATTGTCCCGCAAGCGCGATCGCGGCTGCTGCGCCCATGACGCCGGGCTGGTCCCAGCCGGGAAAGGCGAGCCCCATGTCGCGACGACCGGTCGCAACGATCGCGCGATCGAAGGTGACGAGGCTGCTGCCATTTTCCTCATCGGCGAGACCGGCAACGGGACGATCCATCCAGCGCATATTCTCGCTGTTGAGGAAAAGTCCCCAGCAGGCCGTGCCGAGACGCACGTCGATACCGAGTTCGAAAGCCGTGACGAGATCCGGCCGGCTTTCCAGCATCTGCTCCATCATGGCATTGCGATTGCGCACCGTACCGCTCATCCGTTGGCCGTAGAAAAGCGGCACGCTCTCCGACATCGTCTCGAACGGCACCGGATTTTCGTCAACAAGCGTGACGCTTACCCCTTGGCTCGCAGCCTCGATCGCCGCAGCAAGCCCCGCCGGGCCCGCACCGATGACGAGAAGACTGCAATGCCCGGAAATATCGAGCGTCTTGCCCGAAACGGATCTCGGATCGTGCATCATCTGGGCTCCATCACGCAGTCAGAATGAGATCGGCAAGGCCCGACGAACCTGTCGAGACATCATGGATGGCCTGCCGCACCGAGTGCCTTCGGGAAGCCCGGAGCATGCCTGCCAGTTCGTCGAATTTCGTATCGATCTCGGCGTCGCTCAGCGGATTTGCCGGACCGCCATGGGCCTCAGTCATGCCCGACGTGAAGGTGCTGCCATCCCTTGTCGTCAGGCTGACGATCGCAAAACGCTCGGCCGGGAAACGCGCGCAAATGGCCGGATCCGCGACAAGCCGGATGCGCCTCGACAGTTCAAGGACAGCAGGATCGCTCAACCCCGGTCCGGTGATTTCGTCGGCACCAATTTTCCCCTTCCGGATCATGGCGGCAAGCGGGAAGGGAAGACTATATTGCGCCTCCTCGGTCGTTGCCGGCGCCGCGCTATGAAGCGCGACCGCCTGAGCGAAGGTTTTTACCTCGACATCGACAACATCGTCACCAGACAGACCGTTTTCGTCCATCAGCAGGCGTGTGGCGCGGATGGCCGGCTGCGCCCAGCGGCAGACCGGATAGGGCTTAAAATACTGTTCCAGAATATACCAGCGCGTCCCAAGATCGGCCCAGATCTCCGCCAGTTCCGGCCCTTCAGCCGTGATGGCCGGGGCGCCGGTGAAACCATCCATAGCGAGATAGGCGGCCGAGACACCCGAGAGCGCACCCCAGGCCGAGCCATCCTTCACCATTGTCGGCCATTCGATACAGCGCATCATCTGGCTGCGCGGCCCATGATATTCGGCAATGCCGATCGCCTCGCGCGTCTGTGCCGGCGAGAGCTTCAGCAGCCGGGCTCCGAGCGCAGCGCAGGCAAGCGCATTCCAGGCGCCGGAAGTGTGGTAGTCGCAGGCGCTGGCATGCAGGGCGATACCGGCACGCGTCGCGATCTCATAACCGAGAACGATGCATGTCAGGACTTCCTCGATATCGAGCTTGAGGTTTTCCGCATCCCAGTAAGCAAGGAGCGCCGGCAGGATGGCGACCCCGGCATGGCCCTTGGTCAGCACATGTCCGTCATGGGCATCGAAGGAATCGATCATCGTCGCGCCGGCATAAGCCGCACCGACGGCCGAGACGCGCCGGCCGTCGAACATCATGCGCGCGCCCTCGTTCGCCGGTGCACAGAAATGGCGGGCAACGTGGTTCATGACGATACCGCTCATCTGCGTGCGCAGGCCACTTGCCGCGACGCCAACCAGATCGATAAGGCAGCGGCGGGCCTGCCGAATGACGTCTTCCGGTAAAGTCTCAAATGTGAGTTTGTGGGTGAAATCGATGAGTGACATCTGCTTCTGCCATGGAATTGGAAAAGCCGATCTTCCCAGCGCCACGAACCCGCGGCCATCGACAAATCGACCGCCGACACCAGAAATCCGACATCCCGCGTCGAAAAGGCGTATTTCGTGCAACACGAAGAATTGCTTACGAGAACAGCAGCGGCGCAGCATAGATGTCGGATTTCTTGCCGCAGGCGTCGGAAATCCCGTCTTCGACCCGGCACTTGCCGTGCATCAATAGCCAGAAAGGGAGCAGCGGGCCAAAGCGATGGATGTTATTCACTTTGCATTGACCAACATGCCGCAAATCATGGCGCGCACTTGGGAGCATATCTCGCTGGTCGGCGTCGCCGTGCTCGTCGCGATATTGACGGGCGTGCCGATCGGCATCGCCATCACCCAGAACAAGGCCGTTGCCGATCGCGTGCTTTATGGCGCAGCGATCATCATGACGATCCCGTCGATCGCCTTTTTCGGCGTGCTGATCCCCATTCTCTCGCCGCTCGGCCATGGCATCGGCTATCTGCCGGCCGTGATCGCGCTGATCTTCTATTCGCAGCTGCCGATCATCCGAAACACCTATACCGCGATCATGAACATCGATCCGGCGCTTCGGGAAGCGGCCCGTGGCATGGGCATGACCCCGCTGCAGCGTCTGCGCGAAGTGGAACTGCCGATCGCCCTGCCCGTCATCCTCAACGGCGTGCGCAATGCCGTTGTGCTGACGATCGCAATCGGCGCCATCGCCACCTATATCGGCGCCGGCGGGCTCGGGACGTTCATTTCCCGCGGCATATCCCAGACCGATCCCCGCCAGCTGATTACCGGCGCGGTCGCCGTCAGTGTTCTCGCCATCGTGGCAGACCTTCTTCTCCTCCTTCTGCAACGTCGGCTTACCTCGCCCGGCATGCGCGGCAACTGACAGCAAAGAGAGCGCACATGATCCGACTGGAAAATCTCAGCAAACATTTCGCCAGCTCCATCGCAGTCGACGGTGTCAGCATGGAAGTGGCAGAGGGCGAAGTTTGTGTGCTGCTCGGGCCTTCCGGCTGCGGCAAGACCACGACGATGAAAATGATCAACCGGTTGATCGAGCCGAGCTCGGGCAAGGTCTTCATCGACGGGCGCGACACATCTTCCGTCGATGTCGTCGAGCTGCGGCGCTCGATCGGTTACGTGATCCAGCAGATCGGCCTGTTCCCGAATAAGACCATCGAAGACAATATCTGTATCGTACCGGATCTGCTGGGCAAGGACCGCAAGGCCTCGCGCCGCCGCGCCGCCGAACTCCTGGAAATGGTCAATCTCGATCCGGCGATCTTCTCGAAACGCTATCCCAAGGAATTGTCCGGTGGCCAGCAGCAGCGCGTCGGCGTCATCCGTGCGCTGGCCGCCGATCCGCCCGTTCTTCTGATGGACGAGCCCTTCGGCGCGATCGATCCGATCAACCGCGAAGTCATCCAGGATGAGTTCATGAAGCTTCAGGCCTCCCTGAAGAAGACCGTGATCTTTGTCAGCCATGACATCGACGAAGCCGTAAAAATGGCAAGCAACGTCGCCATCTTCCGCTCCGGCAAACTCGTCCAGTATGACACGCCCGACAACCTGCTCGCGCATCCGGCCGATAGTTTCGTCGCCGACTTCGTTGGTACCGACCGTACTCTGAAGCGTCTGCGTCTGATTTCGGTGCGTGATGCGATGACAGCCGATCCACCACGCGTGCGGGCCGAGGATCCCGCGGAGCTCGCGACGGCGCTGATGCGGGAACACGACCACGCCTCCATCGTCATGGTCGGCCCGCGCGGACGCGCTCGCGGTTATGTGCGCAGGGATACGACCGAAGGCCGGGCGGAACCGATCTCGGAACTGTTCGAGAAGCTGCCCTGCATGATCAACGTCAACGACAATCTGCGCAACGCGGTCTCGATGATGTTCACCAATGACCTGTCATGGCTTCCCTGTGTCGACGATGACGGCTTCTACAAGGGCTATATCACCCAGCAGGGCATTACCCATCTGCTCGGCGCGACCTATCGGGATATCTGAGGATGGCGATGATGGGAAAGCCAGCCTGGGCGATGATTTCACGGCTCTGTCGATGGCTATCGATGGTTGCCATATTCGCACTTGGTATCCTTGCGCACTCGAGCGGCCTGACGGCATCGGTCGCGGAGTATTGGGGTGATATCCGTTATCTCTCGATCCAGCATCTGGAGCTGACGGCCATTTCTGGCGCGATGGCGATCGTCATCGGCATTCCGCTGGGTGTTCTCCTGGCACGCGGCAAGCTCGGCTTCATGGGCCCGATCATTGCCCAGATCGTCAATCTCGGCACCACGATTCCGACGCTGGCAATCCTGGCACTGGCAATGACCGTTCTCGGCCTCGGCTCACCTCCGGCCCTGTTCGGCCTGACGGTTCTCACCATCCTGCCGATCATGCTCAACACCATTGCCGGCCTGCGCAGCATTCCGCCGGCGCTGATCGAGGCCGCCCGCGGCATGGGCATGACCAATGGTCAGATCCTGATGAAGGTCGAGCTGCCGAACGCCATGTTCGTCATCCTTGCCGGCATCCGGACGGCGCTGGCCATCAATATCGGCACCGTTCCGCTGGCCTTCCTGATCGGCGGCGGCGGTCTCGGCGAACTGATCTTCACCGGCATAGACCTGATGGATACCGGAATGCTGCTTGCCGGCGCCATCCCCACGGCCCTGCTGGCGATCCTCGTCGACATCGCGGCAAGCCAGGTCCAGTTCTGGCTCGTGCCGCGCGGCATCAATCCCTTGCGATAAACCAAAATAACCAACAGAGGAGAATGCGCATGTCCTACCGCTTTCTGAAACTCGCCCTGGCCGGCATGCTGACCGCAATCGGCATCAGCACGGCAGCCGAAGCCGCAACCGTCGTGGTCGGCGGCAAGAATTATACCGAGCAACAGCTCATGGCCGAGATCACCAGCCAGCTGCTGACAGCCAAGGGCTTCACCGTCGACAAGCGGGCAGGCCTTGGCACGGCGCCGCTGCGCCAGGCGCAGGAAAGCGGTCAGATCGACGTCTACTGGGAGTATACGGGCACCTCGCTGATCACCTTCAACAAGGTGACCGACAAGCTGGATGCCGACCAGACATACGCGAAGGTGAAGGAACTCGACGCAGCCAAGGGCCTCGTCTGGCTCAACCCGTCCAAGGCAAACAATACCTACGGCTTTGCGATGCGCGCCGCCGACGCCAAGGCCAAGGGCATTGCGACCATGTCTGAGCTGGCCGCGAAGGTTAAGGGCGGCGACGCGCTGAAATTCGGAAGCAATGCCGAATTTT
Source organism: Neorhizobium alkalisoli (assembly GCF_007829835.1). Classification (GTDB taxonomy): domain Bacteria; phylum Pseudomonadota; class Alphaproteobacteria; order Rhizobiales; family Rhizobiaceae; genus Neorhizobium. The sequence continues at coordinate 637,779 of NZ_VIWP01000001.1, forward strand.
ATGCCCGTCCGGACGGTCTCAAGCCGCTGGAAGATGCTTACGGCTTCAGCTTCGGCCGCGAAAACGTTGTTCGCATGGATACCGGCCTCGTCTATCAGGCGCTCAAGGATTCACAGGTCGATGTCGGCCTGATCTTCGCAACGGACGGCCGCATTCCGGCCTTCAACTTCGTGGTGCTGAAGGACGACAAGGGTTATTTCCCGACCTATGCCATGACGCCCGTTATCCGCAAGGCGACGCTCGACGCCAATCCGAAGCTTGCCGAAATCCTGAACGGCGTCTCTGCCAAGCTCGACGATGCGACCATGGCCAAGCTCAATGCCTCGGTCGATGTCGACAAGAAGTCGATCGAAGCAGTGGCCTCCGAATTCCTCAAGGGACAGGGATTGATCTGAGAGCGATGACCTGACCAAAATCACAAACGCGCCGGCTTCTTCAGAAGCCGGCGTCATTCGTTGAAGAGAGCCCGATGTCGAAACTGACCGTTGCCTGCGCCCAGATCGAATGCCTGCCGGGCGATATCGCCAGCAATCTTGCGAAACATCTCGCCATGATCGGCGAAGCACGCAGCAACGGCGCGGATCTCGTCGTCTTTCCGGAACTTTCTCTTTGCGACTATCTCTCGGTGCCCGATACAGCGGTTCTCGCACGCGCGCCGGATGCCGAGGAAATAAGGACGATCGCACAGGCGGCAGACGGCTTGGATGTCTCCTTCGGCTTCGTGGAATCCGGGGCGGACGGCCGATGCTACAATTCCCAGGCCCTGGTTTCCGGTGGGCGGATCGTCCACATTCACCGCAAGCTGAACCTCCCGACCTACGGCAATCTTCAAGAGACGCTGCACTATCGTCCCGGCGAGAGATTGGAGACCGCAGCGCTCTCCGGCGGCTTGACGGCCGCGACGCTGATCTGCGCCGACAGCTGGAACCCGGCTCTGCCGTGGCTCGCAGCCCTGCAGCGCCCCGACCTTCTCATCCAGCCGATCGCATCGGCCCGTTCAGCCGTAGGCGGAGATTTCGACAATCCTGCAAACTGGGCGATCAACCTGCGCCATACCGCCATGACCTACGGCCTGCCGGTTGTCATGACAAACCATTGCGGTACCCGCGACGGGCTCGATTTCTGGGGCGGTTCCACGGTAATCGATGCTTATGGGCGCGAACTGGTCTCGGCTGATGACAAGGAGACCATCATCTATGCGGGGATCGAAGCGGCCGATACCGCTAAGGCAAGAGATCTCCTGCCGACGATCCGCGATGCCGACCCGGCCCTGATCAGGGCCGAGCTGGAACGTTTCCTCGCCTCATAGATCAGATGCTGATTGCGAGATTGCCGAGCGGCTTTGCGGAACAGGCGAGGATATAACCTTCGCTCTCCTCTTCCGGCGTGATGCCGCCCTGATAGGAAGTCTCCACCTCACCTCCCAGCTTCTTCACCAGACAGGTACCGCACATGCCCTGCCCGCAGCCACAGGGAATGATGACACCCTGACGGAGGCTTGCCTGCAGCACGGATTCGTCGCTGCGGATATCGAGCGTCCGGGTGCCAACCGTCAGGGTGAACGATTCCGACGCGTCGAGCCCGGTATCATCTTCCGTAATCTGCTTCGCCAGCACAGGTGCAACGACACCGCCAAAAGTCTCGGAGTGAAATCCCGCCTTGTCGCCGCCTTCCGCGGCATGAATCAGCCGGACTTCCTGCATGAAGGCGGAAGGCCCGCAGCAGAAAACATCACGGCGGGCAAGATCCGGAACCATGACCGACATCATCCGTCGCGACAGGCGGCCGCGGTAACCGGTCCATCCCGGGCCGGGGCGGCTGATGACGATGCTGACCTGAAGATTGGGCATTGCGCGCTGGAGTTCGGCCAGCCGCTCCGCAAACAGGATTTCGGAAGCATCCCTTGCCGCATGCACCCAACTGACATCGGCATCCGGCGCGAGTGTCGCAAGTTCAGCTAGCATTGCCATCAGCGGCGTCGCACCGGAACCGGCGGAAACGAAGGCGATGCGGTCACTCCTGCGCTTCGACAGCGTGAAATGGCCGCGCGGCGGACGCGCCTTGAGGCAAGAGCCAGGGGCGACCATGCGATGCATCCACGCTGTTGCGCCAGCTGAATTATGGGCCTTGATGGTAATCTCGAACCGATCGGTGCCGGGCGGAGACGAGATCGAAAACGTCCGGAAAGCATCCACACCGTCGATATCGAGAACAAGCGTCAGAGCCTGTCCAGCTTCGTGCCCAAATGGCGTTTCAGCCTGAAACGAGAACGTCTTGATGGTCGGCGTCTCGTCGCGGACGCCGATGCAGGTCAAAAGCAATTCCTTCGCGCTCTCGGAAGTGCGGACGGCAACATTGTCGCCAGCCTCCGGCATATCCATCTCAATCACCCCGCTCATTCGGCAGCGACCAGCCGCTGTGACGGCGGGCGGACGAAGTCATCAAGCTTGCCCGCATACCATTCGGAGAAATTGGCGAGCATGAATTCCGACGGCGCGAACGGACCGGGCCGATAGGCCTTGGAGCGGATGCCCTTGTGATTGTTTTCGGCCAGGATCCGATCCTGGTCGTTGGTCGCAATCCAGACCTCCGTCAGCCGCTCGACATCATAATCGACACCTTCGACGGCATCTTCGTGCACCAGCCATGTCGTCCGCACCTCCGTGCGGTTGGCCGAAAGCGGCAGGACGCGAAAATGAATGATATGGTCGGCAAGGAAATGGTTCCAGTTGTTGGGCACGCGGAACATGCGCACCGAACCGAGATCGGGCTCGGTGAAATCGCCCAGCAGCTTGTTGGAGGCCGGGCTGCCATCCATGGTGAATGACACGGTACCGTCATTGAACGGCAGACGGATGCAGCGGAACTCGATGCCACCATCGGCCGGCTGGTGCGGCAACCCATAGGAATCCCAGCGCGCTACCGAACGGTCCATCAGACCCTTGAAGACATTGGTGGCCGCCGAGTCGTCCGGCAGGGCGAATTCAACCAAGGTGACCAGCAATTCCGGATGGTTTCCGGCGCAATGATAACATTCCCGGTTGTTCTCGATCACCAGTTTCCAGTTGGCTTCTTCGATGATCGTCGATGTGAAGGCGACCTTGGTGCGGTCGGGCTGGTGCGGCGCGATATAGGGAGTGACGGCGGCACGGTACCGGTCGAGCGAGGGCGGGTTGTCCGACAGGGAGATATAGACCATGCCACAGATCACCTCGACGGCGGCCGGCTTCAGGCTGTAGCCGGACTTGTCGAAACCATCCGGCATCTGGCGCGCGTTGATCAGCTTGCCGTCGAGCTCGTAGACCCATTGATGATAGGGACAGACCAGCCGGTTGACCCGGCCGGACTCGTTCAGACAGATCCGCGATCCGCGATGACGGCAGGTGTTGAAGAAGGCTTTAACCTCTCCGTCGCGGTTGCGCAGGACGATGATCGAGTCCCCACCGACCTCCAGCGTGATGTAGTCGCCGGGACGCTTGATCTCCGCGACATTGCAGGCAAACAGCCAGTCCGTTGCGAAAACGGCCTGCATGTCTGCGGCAAACATCTCGTCATCGACGTAGAACTCCTGCGGGAGGGAAAAGCCCGGCTTTCTCGCCTTGAGAAGATCGGCAATGCGTCCTGTATCAACCATCGATATCTGCCCCGTGAACGTCAGCGGTCAGCATGACCGCATATCGACATTCACGACCTCAGATTCCCGACTCCGGCAGAAAAGTTTCCGACGCTCGGTTGGATTGGCGAGCGTCGGAAAGTGGATGCAGCATTCAGCTGAGCGCGCTGACGAACAGGCGCCTGAACGCATCCGCATCAACGTCCGTCGCCACGGAGCAGTTCGGGGCGCGTCCTGCGAGATGCCTCTCACTGACCGCCGCGATCACCTGTCCGGCGGCCGGCCCGCTATCGGTGTAGATGGATACATGCGCCGGCACCGTCTTGAAAATTTCCGGCTTCAGCATCCAGGCAATGGCTGCAGGATCGTGCAGGCAGGGGTCCTTGGAGCCATAGTTGATCAGCAGATGCGCCGCTTCCCTTGCAACAGGCGTATCGATTGCCTGCACCTGCCGGATCATGTCCTCGGTCACCGTTGCCTGACGCGTCACATCGAGGCCGAGCATGGTGATCGGAATGCCGCTATCGAATACGATCGCTGCGGCATGGGGATCGACCGCAAAGTTGAACTCCGCCAGCGGCGTCGTGTTTCCAGGGCAGAAGGCGGCGCCGCCCATGATGGTGAGCGCGCTGATAAAATCCGGAAGCTCTGGATCGAGAAGCAAGGCGAGCCCCAGATTGGTAAGCGGGCCGGTCGCGCAGATATGCAGCTTGCCTTCCGCCCGGGCGATGCGGGAAATCTCGTTGGCGGCATGGCCGGCCGAAAGAGGCATGGTCGGCGCCGGCAGAGTGCTGCCGGCTAGCCCGTCGGCCCCATGCATGATGGACAGCCGCCCGCGCGAAGCCATGATCGGTCGCGCGGCACCGGAATAAACCGGAATATCCTGCCGACCGGTGAGCTCAAGAATGCGCCGCGCGTTGTTGACGACCGGCTCGAGGCCGACATTGCCGGCAACACAGGTCACGGCAATCATGTCCAGTGCATCCCGCCGGCCGAGCGCAAGCAGCATGGCCAGCGCATCATCGGCGCCGGGATCGCAATCATAGATAAAACGCATGGCGGTCATCGCGCAGTTCAGCCTTGATCAACCAGGAAACGGGCAGCTTCCGGCGCCCAGCCGAAACGAACAGTCGAGCCGACATCGATATCGCCGGCCTGTGCCGGTGCGCGGGCAATGATCTCCTGTTTGCCGGCATCGATGATGACGCGCAGTTCCGAACCGCCATAGACGGTTTCACGCACGCGGCCCTCGCAAAAACCTTCGCCGAGCCTGATGGCCTCGGGACGGATGACGAGCGCACCCTTGGTGCCGTCGGCTGGTGCTTCGCCCGCGATCGGCAGCGTACCGATGGCGGTATCCAGTGCGCCAGCCTTCACCATTCCTCGAACAATCGACGACACGCCGATGAAGTCCGCGACGAACAGGTTTTGGGGTTCATCATACATCTGGCGCGGCGTGCCGAGCTGGGCGATCTTGCCATTGTTCATCAGGCAGATCCGGTCGGACAGCGCCAGCGCCTCCTGCTGGTCATGGGTGACGAAGATAATCGTCGCGCCGGTCTCGCGATGGATACGCTTGATCTCGATCTGCATGACTTCGCGCAGCTTGGCATCGAGCGCGCCGAGCGGTTCGTCCATCAGGATGATCGCCGGATCATAGACAAGGCAGCGGGCAAGCGCGACGCGCTGCTGCTGGCCGCCGGAGAGCTGCGACGGAGACCGCTCAGAAGCATGGGCAAGCCCGACGGTTTCCAGCGCCTTGGCGACCTTGGCATTGATCTCGGCCTTCGGCAGGCTGCGCATCTTCAGGGCAAAACCGACATTCTCGGCCACGGTCATATGCGGGAAGAGCGCGTAGTTCTGAAAGACGACGCCGATATCACGTTTGTTGACCGGCGCATGCGTTTGGTCCTTGTGATCGATGATCACGGTGCCCGAGGTCGGTTCCTGCAGTCCGCAGATCAGCTGCAGAAGCGTGGTCTTGCCGGAGCCGGACGGTCCGAGAAGCGTCAGAAGCTCACCCTTGCGCACGTCGAGATCAACGTGGTCGAGCGCGATGGTCTGGCCATAAAGCTTCGCGAGGCCCTGAACCTGAAGCTTTATTTCCGGCGCATTGTTGGAGGCGGCTGGCATGGCGAAAGAAGTTCCTTTGGTCTTGATGGGATCGGCCGGCACGCGCATCTCAGCGCGGCCTTGCCTTTTCGGCGATGACGAAAAGCACCGTCACCACCACCACGATGAAGACCGAGGCCGCAGCCAGGGTCGGAGAAATGCTCAGGATGATGTCGTCCCACATCTGTTTGGGCAGGGTCTGTTTGACACCTGCGCCGACAAAAAGGGCGATCGTCAGTTCTTCGAACGAGTGCAGCAGCCCGAACAGGAAGGCGGCAACCGCACCACCCTTGACCAGCGGCAAAAGGACGAGGCGGATCTGCTGCCAGCGGCTGGCGCCGAGCGTGGCTGCAGCCTGCAGCAGACGCCAGTCGACACTGCGAAACGTCGTGAGAAGGATGACGAAGACCACCGGCATGGCGGACAGCGTGTGTCCGAGCAGAATGCCGGTATCGGTGGCAATCAGTCCGACCTTCGCCAGCACGTAGAAGAGCGACACGCCGATGACGATGTTCGGCACGACCATTGGCAGCATGAAGGACAGGAAGATCAGGCCGCCCGCCTTGCGCTGCGTCCGCGCAAGACCATAGGCCGCCATGCCGGAGATCACGGTCGCGAGCGCGCCGGTAATGATGGCGATCACGGCCGAGCGGGTCGTGGCGCCCATCCACTGATCCGAGGAGAGATAGGTCTGGAACCAGCGCATCGAAAAGCTCTTCGGCGGGAATTCGAGGAAGGTCGAACCCGAAAATGCCATCGGCGGAAAGGCCAGAACCGGCACGATGAGGATGGCGATGACCAACCAGACGAAAATGGTGAAAGCGCCGCGCCCGAGCTTTACCGGCAGGATGCGGGCAACCATATCGGTCAGCATCGCGCAGATCTCGATGATGAAGCCGCCGATGGCGCCGATAATGCCGCCACGCCGGGTGACGGAACCATTGCCCGAAACAGCGGACATGCCGAACAGGCGGTCATAAACCGCGATGGTAATCAGCGTCACGGCAAGCAGAAGCGCAGCAAGCGCGCCTGCCAGCCGCAGGTTGAACAGTTTCTGCACCTGCGTGATCATCATCTGGCCGATGACGGTCTCGTTCGGCGAACCGAGCAGGGCCGGCGTGATGAAGAAGCCGAGGCCCATGACGAAGATCAGCAGGCCGGCGGCCGCAACGCCAGGCATGGAGAGCGGCACGAAAATGCGCCAGAAGGACTGGCCGCGGCTCGCACCCATGGTCATCGCAGCCGGCATCAGGCGGCTGTCGATTGCCAGCATGGTCGGCAGCATGGTCAGGATCGCGACCGGCAACATGGCATGTGCCATGCCGAAAACGACCGCGCCGCGGCCGTAAAGCAGGTTCAGTTCGGTATCGAACCCCATGCCGGTCAGCATCTGCGCGACGATACCCTTGCGCGCCAGAAGCACGATCCAGGCGAAATTCTTCAGAAGCGGGCTCACCCAGAACGGCAGCAGCACCAGCCACATGGCCATGCGCCGGCGGCGCTCCGGCATGCCGGCGAGCCAAACCGCGATCGGATAACCGACGAGCAAGCATACGATGGTGACCTGCGCCGAGATGGCGAACGTATTGAGCAGAACCTTCACATAAACGCCGGCCGAAAACATCTGCTGATAGACGCTCGGATCGAAACTGCCTGTCTTCGGATTGACGAAAGACTGCCAGATCAGGGCGCCGGCTGGAAGGATCAGCAGCAGCGCCATGTAGGCAAGCCCCGGCGCCGAAAGCCAGAGGCTGTCCAGTCTGAGGCGCTGTCGCGAGAATGTGCTGGTGGCGGAAGGTTCAGCCATAGTCGTCCCGTTTGTTGAAATGGCCCGTTCCGCATCGCGCGAATCCGGGCCATCCATAGTCAGTTAGGAAGGCCCGCCCGAAGGCGGGACCTGATGCTCAGGCGGAGTTTCCAGCTGCGATCAGCTCAGGATCCACTGCTCGAAGCGCTGGGTCAACTCGTCCTGATGCTCGGCCCAGTAGGCGGCGTTGAGAACGGTCAGGCCCTTGATGTTGGCCGGAGCGGTCGGAAGGAGGGTAGCCTTTTCAGCGCTCAGATGCTCATAGGCCTTCATGTTGGTCGGGCCGCAGGCGAGGATGTCCGTATAGGCGGCCTGGCGCTTGGCATCGAGGCACCATTCGATGAACTTGCGGGAAAGATCGGCCTTCTTGGTGTTGCCGGCAATCGTCCAGCCGTCGATGTTGAAGAGGCCGCCGTTCCAGACGATGCCGGCAGGCGCGCCCGCATTGATCGCGGCCTGCGCACGGGTCGACCAGGTCGACATCATGTCAAGCTCGCCATCCTTCAGGAGCTGCGTGGCATGAGCGCCGGACGTCCACCAGATGTTGATGTCCTTCTTGATCTTGTCGAGGCTCCTGAAGGCGCGGTCGACATCGAGCGGATAGAGCTTGTCGAGCGGCACGCCATCGGCGAGCAGCGCCATTTCGAGCGTGGTGACCGGGCTGCGCCACAGACCGCGGCGGCCCTTGAAATCCTTCGTGTTCCAGAAGTCGGCCCAGCTGGTCGGAACGGTCTTCACCGTGTCCTTGCGGTAGCCCATGGCGAGCGCGAAGATGGCGACGCCGGCAAAATCCTTTTCGAACGTGTTCGGCGTGAAATCCGCCTTGTTCGGAACGTCGATATTGAGCGGCAGCATATACTGGTCGCCAAGCTGGCGGATGCGCAGAACATGTTCCGGCGTCATCAGCGCGACGTCGAAAAGCTTGGTGTCCGTGTCGATCGCCATCTTGTACTGCGGGATCGGATCCGGCTCGTTGGTGTTGGTCTGGATGGTGACACCCGTTTCAGCGGCAAAGGTGTCGTAGAAGGCGACCTTGAAACCTTCGTAGAAGGCGCCGCCCATATCGCGAACGACCAGCGTTTCGCCTGCAAATACACGATTACCCTTCAGAAGCACCGGAGCTGCAAGCGCGACTGCTGCAAGCCCCGTGGTCGTCTTCATGAAGCCACGGCGTGATACATTATTTTTCATTCTTGCCCTCCGGCGTTTTTGGTTGACCTTCGTCAACCCTACAATTCCCGTCAGCACGGCTTCGGTAAATTACATTTTTCCGTGCATCTGCTTTGGGACATGCGAAGCAAGCGGACGACGGCTTGCGCAAAAGCGAATAACCGCCGCAGCCAGCACGTTGTCGCAGATGGCAAGCTGCGATCCCTCGATAAACTCGTCGGGACGATGTCCCTGATCCATGCTGCCCGGGCCGCAGATGACGACCGGAACGTCCAGCGCCTGGGCGAAAAGGCCGGCCTCGGTGCCAAAACTCACACGGCATTCACGGCTTGCCTTCGGCAGGCACGAAGCGAAGGCCTGCACGACCGGATGGTCGCCATCGACCGAATGTCCGGGATAATTGCCGGTGACCTCGATATCGATGGCTGCCTCCCTGAAACGTTCGCGGTGGGGCGCCACGGCGGCGGCACCTGCCTTGCGGATCTGTTCGGCAAGCGCCAGCGGATCGTCGGCTGCCATCATCCGGCACTCCATCAGCAGCTCTGCCTGATCCGGCACGAGATTGACCGCGGTGCCCGCCGTCAGTTTGCCGACATGCACCGTGGCATAGGGCACGGAATAACCGTCTTCACGCGGACCACGCGCCTCGATCTCGTCCTGCAGGCGCCGCAGGCCGGTGATGAAATCGCTGGCAATATGCAGGGCGTTCAGCGCAAGCGGCGCCTCGGCCGAATGGCGCGGCACGCCCGTCGCCTTTACATGAAAGGCCATCTTGCCCTTGTGGCCGAGGCCAAGCTGCATGGATGTCGGTTCGCCGACGACGATCAGATCGGGTAGGATTTCGCGCGCAGCGATTTCCTCCAGCATCGGGCGCACACCGACGCAGCCGATCTCCTCGTCATAGGAAATGGCGAGCCATAGCGGCGCGGCGAGGGTTTTCGCATCGATGGTTTCCACCAGCGACAGGCAGGACGCGATAAAGCCCTTCATGTCAGTCGTGCCGCGACCGTAGAGCCGGCCATTCTTCTCGGTCAGCTCGAAAGGCGGAACAGTCCAGTCCTGCCCGGCAACAGGCACGACATCGACATGGCCCGACAGCATCAGGCCACCGGGTGCATCAGGCCCGATCCGGGCCAGAAGGGAAGCCTTCTGGCCGGTCGCATCATAAAAGCGCTCGCAAACCGCACCGGCCTTGGTCAAAGCGGCCTCGATCTCCTCGATCAGCGGCAGATTGGTATCCGCGCTGACCGTCGGATGGGAGACGAGACGCGCCAGCCAGTCCTGCGTGGCCGTCACAGTGCAGCCTCCGCCCGATCCATCGCCGCGTTCACCTCGGCGATCAGCCCGGCGACCTCGGCTTCCGGAATGGAGAGGCGCAGACGACGCTCGAGCGAGGTGAAGATACCGAAGAACGAGTTCGAGCAATGATTGAGCATGCGCATCGCATCGTCCGGCGAAATCTGGCAGCGGTTCGTCAGGTAAGCGCAAATATGTTCGCAGGCGATGGCATTCGGCAGCACATAGGCCGGCTGGGTATCATAGGCGAGCCGGCGATGCGGCAGCACGGATGGCTTGAGCGCGATATCGGCGGAAAGTTTCGGATCGCGCGAGGATGCCGCCACGACGAAGCGGGCATCGACGCCTTCGAGCACCCAGCGGCCGAGCGCCGGATCCCAGATCGCGAGATCCGAGCCCTTGACGACGATCTCGACACGCTTGCTTTCTCCCGCAGCGAGCATCGGCTTGGCAAAGCCCTTCAGCTCCTGCGGGGACCGCTTCAGACGCTTTCCGGGTGCCTGGAGATAGAGCTGCGCGACTTCCGCGCCGGGCAGACTTCCCGTGTTGGTGACGGTGAAGGCAACGGTAACCTCATCGCGAAGCCCCATCTCCGTCGCCGATACCGACAGGTCGGAATAGGAAAATGTCGTGTAGCTCACGCCGTGACCGAACGGGTAGAGCGGCTCGATCTCGCGCAGATCGTAGGCGCGGTAACCGACATGGATGCCTTCGCCATAGATATGGCGCCCGTTTTCGCCCGGATAATGCAGGAAGCCGGGAACATCGGCGAGGCGCTTCGGGAAGGTGACGGAAAGCTTGCCGGACGGATTGACCTTGCCGGTCAGGATGTCTGCGACAGCACCGCCCATGGCCTGACCGGAATAGAAGGTGACGAGGATGGCGCCGACATCGTCGACCCATGGCATTTCAACTGCATCCGGGCAGGCGATCACCACGGCCACCTTGCCGGAGACCGCAGCAAGAGCGGCGATCATCTCGTCCTGGCCGGGGCCGAGCGCCAGGGTCGTGCGGTCGGAACCTTCGCCATCATAGGCGCCTTCGGTCGACGTATAGACCAGAACCAGATCCGCCGTTTTGGCCAGTGCGAGCGTTTCGGTATCGGCCTCCTGCCGGAATGTCAGGCTGTGCCGATCTCCAAGCGCCTTGCCCAATTCTTCCAGCGGCTGGTCGACCATGGTCGGGATGGTCGTCGCACAGCCGGAGCCCTGAATGACCGGAGTGCCGGCATCGCGGCCCACCACGAGAATGGTCTTTGTCTCCGGCCGGATCGGAAGAAGCTGTTCGTTGCGCACCAGAACCATGGAGGCTGCCGCCATGGCGCGCGCTTCCGCATGGTGTTCTTCGGTCGTATAGACCGGAAGCGGCGTTGCAGCGCCCTGATTGCACCGGTCGATCATGTCCAGCATGCGCTGGCAGGAGCGGTTGACGGTCTCGTCCGGGATCGTGCCCTCATTCAGCGCAGCCAGAAGATCGGCCTTGCGGCGTGGGCTTTCCGGCATGTCGAGATCGCCGCCCGCCATCAGCGAGACGGGACGATCCTTGATGCCATGCCAGTCGGAAACGACGACACCTTCGAAGCCCCATTCCTGGCGCAGGACCTGATCGAGAAGCCAGGGATCCTGCGAGGCCTGCACGCCGTTCAGGCGATTGTAGGAGGACATGATCGTCCAGGGCTTGGACTGCTTGATGGCGATCTCGAAACCCTTGAGATAGATTTCCCGCAGCGCCCGTTCCTCGATGACGCTGTCCATCGTGGTGCGCTCGACCTCGGAATTGTTGCAGGCGAAATGCTTGAGCGAGGTGCCGACACCCTGCGACTGGATGCCGTCGATGACAGCGGCGGAGAGCTTGCCGGTCACCAGCGGATCTTCCGAATAATATTCGTAGGAACGGCCGGCGAGCGGCGTACGGCGCAGGTTGATGCCCGGCCCCAGCAGAAGGTGAACACCCATAACCCGGCATTCCTGGCCGAGCAGGACACCCAGACGCTGCATCAGCCCCTCGTCCCAGCTATTGCCCATGGCCGAGCCGTTCGGGAAGCAAGTTGCCGGCTTCATCTCGCCCCAGGCGATGGCAACATCGCTTGCGCGCTGGTTGACCACCGACAGGAAGGCGTCGAGATCCATGCCGCCGCGCTCGTCGCTGTCGATCTGCGGGATGGAATAACGCACGCCATAGGTGCCATCCGTCATGACGATCGGCTTGATGCCATAGGCGGGAACAGCAGCCGTCTTCCACATCCCGAAGCCGGACAGGAGATCCACTTTCTCCTGATTTGTCATCGCTTCGACGACAGAAGCGGAAGACTGGTTCTGGGACATCTCGTTCTCTTGCATGCTGGGCTCCGTAATGCGGCAATCGCCATACTGGTCGCGCCAGGCAGCTGGGGCGACATGTGGCGCGCACACTGTCAGTCCCGAACCCAAAAGAAAAATAAGATATTCGGAACTGGTGCTTAGAAAAAAGCGAGCCTAGGCGTTGCCGGTGCGTTTCAGATTGAGGATCGGCGCCTCCATGCCCGGGATGTAATTGTCCGAGATGAGGTTGCTGCAATGCTCCTCGAAGGTGCGGACCATGCGCGTCGAGACCTGCTGCCCGACACGGATGAGGCCGATCCGCATGGGCTTGTGCTCGCCGGAGAGACGCAGGCTGACCAGACGTCGGCCATCGAGCGCCGCCTTGTTCTTCGGCCGGACATTGGCGAGCGTATAGCCGTAGCGGCTCGCCACCATGGTGCGAATGACTTCCTGATGCTGGATCTGCGCGACGATATTCGGCGTTGCGCCGGCCGCCGCATAAAGGCCGAGAAAATAATCGCGCGACAAGGGCAGATCGAGAAGGATGAACTCATGCTCTTCCAGCTCGGCCAGCGAAACTGCGGATCGCTGAGCCAAGGGATCCGTTTCAGCCACCTGGACATAGGGCGGCAGTTCGGCGAGCGCAGTAAATTCGAACCCTTCCGGAATGAGCAGGTCGTAGGAGAGCGCAATATCCAGTTCCGCCCGCTCGAGCCGCGTCAGAAGCGTGCGGTGGTCTGCCACGGTCGGCCGTACGGTGACGCCGGGATAGGCGGCCTTAAAACTCTGGCTGACTTCCGGCAGGAGCATGGGAGCGAAGGTCAGGAGGCAGCCGAGCGACAGGGTTCCGCGGATCTGGTCCGTCGCCTCGGAGGCTGCTGTATAAAGGTTCTGAACCTGCTCGATCACGGCCTTGGCCTGCAGCAGAAGTTTTTGTCCGGCAGGCGTCAGCGAAAGGCCCTGAGCGTGGCGCCTTAGGAAAAGCTGGGTATTGAGCTCGATTTCCAACTGCGAGATCGCCGTCGAGATCGATGGCTGCGACACGCGAATGCGGTCCGATGCCAGGGTGATCGACCCCGCCTCTGCGGTGGCAATGAAATATTCGAGCTGACGCAGTGTGAAACGCATATGAGGCCCCGATGCCAAGGTCGCGACAATAGGCGGACGGAAATGCCCATTCCGATACGCCGCGCCGACAGGTCGGCTCTGGCGGCCAGCCTAATATTCGGCATTTGCTAAAATGTAAATGTGGCCCTTAAGCCGAACCTGCTTTCGGCAATCCTAACCAGTGCTGCAGCAAATCGTAATTTTCTGAAAGCCAACCGTTCGGTAGAGCGGAACGATAGCTCACGCCGATCGGCAGGTTGTGGCGAAACAGAAAAGGGCGAATGAATGTCAGTCGAGAAGATCCATACTCTGGTTGTCGGCGCCGGCCAGGCGGGCGTCGCCATGAGCGAACATCTGGGCCGAAACGGCATCGATTACATCGTTCTGGAGCGCGGTCGCATTGCCGAACGCTGGCGGTCGATGCGCTGGGATTCGCTTGTCGCCAATGGTCCGGCCTGGCACGATCGTTTTCCGGGCATGGATTTTCCGGGCAATCCCGACGCATTCGTGCCCAAGGATGGCGTCGCCGACTATTTCGAAGCCTATGCCGAAAAGCACGCTGCGCCGATCCGCTGCGGTGTCGATGTTACCAAGGTCGAACGCCTTGCCGACCGGCCGGGTTTTCGCGTCGAGACGACTGCCGGCGTCATCGAGGCCCTCAACGTCGTCGCCGCAACGGGTCCGTTCCAGAAGCCGAGCATTCCGCCGATCGTCCCGGCTGATGCCGGTGTGACGCAGATCCATTCGAGCGACTACCGCAATCCGTCGCAGCTGGCCGAAGGCGCCGTTCTGGTCGTCGGCGCTGGCTCTTCCGGCGTGCAGATCGCCGAAGAACTGATGCTTTCCGGCCGCAAGGTCTATCTCTCCGTCGGTCCGCACGACCGCCCGCCGCGCGCCTATCGCGGCCGCGATTTCGTCTGGTGGCTCGGCGTTCTCGGAAAATGGGACGCGCAGGCGCAGGCGCCCGGCTCCGAACATGTGACGATTGCCGTCAGCGGCGCCCATGGCGGCAAGACGATCGATTTCCGCCGCCTCGCCGCCCAGGGCATGGTGCTTGCCGGCATGACGGGTTCCTACAGCAATGGTGTCCTCTCCTTTGCCGACGATCTGGTGCGTAATCTCGATCGCGGCGACCAGAACTATCTGTCGCTGCTCGACGAGGCCGATGCCTTCGTGGCCCGCAACGCGCTCAACCTGCCGGAAGAGCCGGACGCACGCACGCTCGGACCGCAGGTCGACTGTGTTACCAATCCGCTACGGGAACTGAACCTGAAACAGGCCGGCATCACCACGATCATTTGGGCAACGGGCTTCCAGTCCGACTACAGCTGGCTGAAGGTGGATGCTTTCGACGCAGCCGGCCGGCCGCAGCACCAGCGCGGCGTTTCGGCGGAAAAAGGTATCTATTTCCTCGGTCTCCCCTGGCTCTCCGGCCGCGGGTCGAGCTTCATCTGGGGTGTCTGGCATGATGCCAAGCATGTGGCGGACCACATCCAGATCCAGGACACCTATCTCGCCTACGCGCCCGCATCCTGAACACATTCTCATCCTGCCTGACATTCGATGGAGAAGACCATGGCACATACCCGTATCCGCAAGTTCAATACCAAGGAAACCTACCCGGAGCAGAAGCTCGACAATGATCTCTGCCAGGCTGTCGTCGCGCGCGGCACGATGATCTTCCTGCGCGGCCAGTGCCCGCAGGATCTCGACACCGCCAAGAATATCGACAGCCATGATCCCGTCGATCAGACGCATAAGGTGATGCAGAACATTCGACAGCTCGTCGAGGAATCCGGCGGCAAGATGGAACATGTCACCAAGCTCGTCGTCTACCTGACCGACGTGCGCCACCGTGAAGCGGTCTACCGGACGATGGGCGAATATATCAAAGGCGTGTTTCCGGTCTGCACCGGCCTTGTCGTCGTCGCCCTTGCACGGCCGGAATGGCTGGTCGAGATCGACGCGACTGCCGTCATCCCGGACTAATGCTCGGACCAATTGTTTGAGCCGGTTCCGGCCGGCTCAAACATGAAAATCTCCCCCGTCCTGACACAGGTGTCTCCATGACCTTCTCCATCGTCGCCCGCTGTGAAAAGACGGGCCAGTTCGGCGTCGCGATTTCGTCCTCCTCTCCAGCAGTGGCCGCTCGCTGCGCCTGGGCTCATGCCGGCATCGGCGCGGTCGCGACGCAGAATGTCACCAACCCTGCGCTCGGCCCGAAAGTGCTCGACGAACTGGCAAACGGTGCGGCGGCGGAAGCTGCAGTGACGACGGCTCGCGACAGCGACGAATTCCCGGATTATCGCCAATTGCTGGCCGTGGATGCGCAAGGGCGGACGGCTATTCATTCCGGCACCAAGGCTCTCGGGATCTGGTCATCGGCACGCGGAAACCAGTGTGTGGCCGCCGGCAATCTTTTGGCGAATGATGGTGTGCCGGGTGCCATGATCAAGGCGTTCGAGGCAAGCCCGGGTGAATTGGGAGACCGGCTGATCGCCGCACTCAAGGCGGCGATGGACGCAGGCGGCGAGGCCGGCCCGGTTCATTCGGCAGGCCTGCTCATCGTCGATCAGCAGAGCTGGCCACTGGCGGAGCTGCGGATCGACTGGATGGAAGACAGCTGCCCGGTGGAAGCGGTTGCCGAAGCGTGGCGGGTCTACAAGCCGCAGGCGGCAGATTATGTCACACGGGCGCTCAACCCGCTGGCCGCACCATCCTATGGCGTGCCCGGCGACGAATAAGGTCGCCTGCAGTCCCCAACACGGCTGATGCAGGGACGCAGCGCAAGAAAACCCCATTGACCCGGCAAAGGCCGGGTGGGCATTCTCAGCGACCATGACGGATCTGGATACGGCCGTCCTGCGGCCTGTCAAACAGGCTGTAAAGTCACGGGGTTGGGGGTTCGATGTACAAGGCCGAAGATGCTGGTTCTACAAGTCTCTATCGGCAAAATATCGGGCCGACGCCCTCTTTCGCCCCCATCCGGGGCCAGCATGACATCGATGTCGTCATTATCGGCGGCGGGCTGACAGGACTGTCGGCAGCCCTGCATCTTGCCGAAGCAGGAACGAGCGTCGCGGTTCTCGAAGCACGGCAACCTGGCTGGGGCGCTTCGGGCAGAAACGGCGGCCAGCTCAATCCCGGCCTGAAATATAATCCCGATACGATCGTCGAGATGTTCGGCGCGCAAAAAGGCAAAGGCCTGGTCGACCTTGCCTGGGGCGGACCGGATTTCACCTTTTCCCTGATCCGCCGACTTGGCATCGAATGTGACGCGAGACAGAACGGCACATTGCGAGCCGCAAGCCACTGCAAAGCCGTCGAGGTCCTGAAACAAACGGCGCTCAACTGGCAGCAATACGGGATGAGCGTCAAACTTCTGGGCGCCGGCGAAATCGAAGCCGCGACGGGAACGGCACGATACAGGGCAGCAATGTTCGACCCGCGAGGTGGCGACGTCAATCCGCTGAAATTCACGCAGGGACTTGCCGCCGCGGCCGCTTCAGCCGGCGCCATGATTTTTGGTGACAGCGAAGTGTTTTCTCTCACCAGGAACGGACCGGATTGGGAGGCAAAGACGGCCTCAGCAAGCATTCGCGCGAGGCGCGTCCTTATCGCCACCAATGGCTATACGGATGATCTTCTGCCATCCCTTCGCCGTTCGGTCATTCCGGTGTTCAGTGCGATTGCGGCAACCGAGCCGCTTTCCGGGCAGCTGGCGGCTGAAATCATGCCCACGCGCTCGGTTCTCTACGAATCCGGCAATATCACCGTCTATTATCGTATCGATGCGGAAAACCGCCTGCTGATGGGTGGTCGAGGCCCGATGACCTCGCTTCATTCGTCGGCTCTTCTGCCCAATCTGACCCGATATGCCTGCCGCCTCTGGCCGGCGCTCCATGGTGTGCGTTGGACAAATGCCTGGAACGGCAGGGTGGCGATGACGGAGGATCACCTCCCTCACTTCCATAACCCGGCAGAAAACCTGTTTGCATGCCTTGGTTATAACGGCCGTGGCGTCGCCCTCAGCACATCACTCGGGCCGGCACTTGCCAAACTTCTGCGAGGTGGTGCCGTGGAGGATTTCCCTCTGCCTGCAACACCGATCAAGCCGATCGCTTTCCATCGCTTCTGGCCGATCGGCGCAAAGATCGCCATCTGGAATGGCCGGATCAAGGACCGCCTCGGCATCTGAGGCGCTCGCCCACCATGTCATCGCCGCCCTATGCCGCGATCCTCGTCCAGAACGTGGCAGCCAGAACGGCGGCGACCGAACTCGTTACCAGCGTCAGCGCAAACCCTCCGTTCCACCGCAGCACGATGGTGCTGGGAGAGACTGACGTCAGGCGCGCCATGGTGATCGACATGGCGCTGATCGGGGAAAGCGCGATGCCGGCTGCCCAGCCCAGTGCAAGCGACATGGCCAGGATCATCGGGTGCTCGTGCCCGAAAGTTGCCGAGCCGAGCAGCTGGGCCAGAAACACGACCACGATAGAATGTGGAATGAACATGATCGCGCTCGCGGCAATGGCAAGGATGCAGCCGGCAGACAGAAGCAGCGGCGACATGTTGCCGAGCTCCGCCAGACCTGTGCCGGACATGGTGAGAAGCGCGACGGCAGCAGCGCCGATGACGCTTGCGGAGAGATAGATCACGCTTTCGGTCCGCATGACGGACATGCTTGCCGTCATGCCGCATATCTCGTCGCCAAGCCGTGACAGGGGAACGCGGCGCTCGATATAGACCCAGGCAAGCGTGAAGGGCGGCAGGATGATGACGGTCGAAGCGAGGGGCGTGATATCCAGAAGTTCATGCAGCCCGAGGGTTGCCGCGAAAAGGGCCGCGCAGGCTGACAAGACGAGGATCAGCGGCCTTGCCGACTGAGCCGGCCCAACCGGCACGTCATCGCCAACTAAACTATCGATCTTCCTTTCAGTGGGCTCTGATGGATCGCCCAACTCCGTGTGCAAAAAGGTCGTGATCAGCATCAGGCCAACCGACGCTAAAAATGCGACAAGCATGAAAACCGTCGGCGACAAAGTCGGGATCGACTGCGTGATAATCGCAAACCCGACCCCGAGCGGCGACCATATCGTCATCAGCACCGTGCCGCGCATGGAGGCGAGCAGAATGGCCTTGCGGCGCACCTGTGTAGCATCTCCCTGTGTCGCACTGGCAATCATCTGGCCGATCAGCGAAACGACGCCGATATTGAACAGAAGACCCAACGCATGGCTGCCGACCTTGACCGCCTGGTAGCGCCTGCGATCCGAAACCTCCATCAGATACGCGGTAGCCTCCCTCATCGTGATCGAATGGCTCACCGCATAACGCAGCATGCCGAGGAGGGAGAGAAAACAGGAAAAGCCGACGCCCTGATGGAGCGCGCGCCGAAGAAGTTCGGCCTGTTCATGCGGAAGGACGAGATTGCCGCCGGCGAAGCAGATGCCCGCCAGCAGGAAAAACACCTTGGCGATCCTGGCAAGTTTCGACCAGTCCAGAATTGCCGCTGCTGCCGCTAACGCCGCAGCAATATCCAGAAGCACGTCCGGAGAATGCAGGAGCTGAGCGGCGGCGAAGAAGACAGCAGAGAGGAAGATCAGGCCATCAGGGAGGGTGACGGCATGCGCAGGCTTGAGGGCGACTGCGCCGGTTGTCGAAGACATGTGAGGGCTCGTTTCGGGTTTGCGAGAGAGGACGGTGGCCAGATCCTCTCTGGCCACCCGGCCGCACCGGTTCGCATCCCCTCCCGTCGCCCCTCCTCACCGGGCGACCTCATGCAACAGGCGCGATGAGGCGCCTATCCGGCCAGTTGCTGGCAGGCGGTCGCAATTCTCTGCAACGCCTCCTTCAACTCGGCCTCGGACGTCGCGTACGAAATGCGGAAGAACGGAGACAGGCCGAAAGCCGATCCCGGAACGACGGCAACATGCGCGTCTTCCAGCAGATAATCGGTAAAGTCGCTATCCGTCTCCAGACGCTTGCCTTTCGGCGTCGTCTTGCCGATCACCCCGCCGCAACCTGCAAACGTGTAGAACGCACCTTCCGGCACGCGGCACTCGATACCATCGATCGCATTCAGGGCCGCGACGACCAGATCCCGCCTTGCCTTGAAGCTCCGCTGGCGTTCGACCAGGAAGTCCTGCGGACCGTTCAGTGCTTCCACGGAGGCGGCCTGGCTGACCGAGCTCGGGCAGGATGTTGCCTGGCTCTGGATCACGGCCATTGCCTTGATGAGCGCCTTCGGCCCACCGGCATAACCGATGCGCCAGCCGGTCATTGCATAGGCCTTGGAGACACCGTTGATCGTCAGCGTGCGCGGCTTGAGGCGAGGCTCTAGCGCCGCCGGAGTGACGAACTTGAAGCCGTCATAGACAATGTGCTCGTACATGTCGTCGACCATCAGCCAGACATGCGGATGCTGCATAAGGACATCGAGAAGCGGACGATAATCGGCTTCGCCATAGGCTGCACCGGACGGGTTGGACGGCGAATTGAGAAGGACCCATCGGGTCTTCGGCGTGATCGCCTTTTCGAGCTGCTCCGCATTCAGTCGGAAGCCCGCCTCGGCATCGCAGGGCACGAGAACTGCCGTGCCGCCGCAGATTTCGACGATATCGGAATAGGACGTCCAGTAGGGCGTCGGGATGATCACCTCGTCGCCCGGATCGATGCTCGCCATGAAGGCGTTGAACAGGATCTGCTTGGCGCCGGTCGCAACGGTAATCTCGTCGAGTGCGTAATCGACGCCGTTTTCGCGGCGGAACTTTTCAGCAATCGCCTTTTTCAGCTCCGGCGTGCCGTCGAGCGCGGTATATTTCGTCTCACCGCGATCGATGGCGGCCTTTGCGGCGGCCTTGACGTTGTCGGGTGTATCGAAATCTGGTTCGCCGGCGCCCAGAATGATGACCGGCAGGCCGTCGCGCTTCATCGCAGAGGCGCGGGCGCCGATCTGCAGGATTTTCGAAACGCCGATCGAGGCGATCCGTGACGCGGGCCTAAAACCCGCGTCGTCGATTTTCGTCTGTGCATTCATCGGAGTTTACTCGATATCGAAGGTGACGCCCTGCGCCAGCGGCAGAGCCTTGGAGTAGTTCACCGTATTGGTCGCGCGGCGCATATAGGCACGCCATGCGTCCGAGCCGGATTCACGGCCGCCACCGGTTTCCTTCTCGCCACCGAAGGCTCCGCCGATTTCTGCGCCGGACGTGCCGATATTGACGTTCGCGATACCGCAATCCGAGCCGTCAGCGGCCAGGAAGCGTTCCGATTCCTGCATGTTGAGCGTGAAGATCGACGAGGAGAGACCGGCGCCGACAGCGTTATGGTCTTCAAGCACGGCGTCGAAATCCGAATACTTCATCACGTAGAGGATAGGCGCGAAGGTTTCTTCCAGAACCGGTCCGGCCTGCTTCGGCATTTCAACGATGGCCGGCTTGACGTAATAGGCCGTTTCCTTGCCGGCTTCCGCCACGCGTTCGCCACCGGAAACATTACCGCCCTCGGCCTTTGCAGCGGCCAGTGCCTTCTGCATGCCGTCGAAAGCAAGCTTGTCGACCAGCGGGCCGACGAGAGCCGAGGTTTCCAGCGGATTGCCAACAGAAACGCTGGCATAGGCCTTCTTCAGACGCGGCACGAGTTCGTCATACACGCTCTCATGCACGAAGAGGCGACGCAGGGTCGTGCAGCGCTGGCCGGCCGTGCCCATGGCACCGAAGGCGATGGCACGCAGCGCCATGTCGAGGTCCGCAGACGGGCAGACGATGCCGGCATTGTTGCCGCCGAGTTCCAGGATGGAGCGGGCGAAACGCTTGGCGAGACGCGGGCCGACTTCCTTGCCCATGCGGGTGGAACCGGTCGCGGAAACAAGAGCGACTTTCGGATGGTCGACCAGTGCTTCGCCGATCGTGCGGTCGCCGATGAGCACCTGGCTGAGGTTCTTCGGAGCCGCGCCGAAACGGGCAAGAGCACGCTCAAAGATCGCCTGGCTGGCAAGTGCGGTGAGCGGCGTCTTTTCCGAAGGCTTCCAGACGACCGGGTTGCCGCAGACGATGGCAAGTGCCGCATTCCACGACCAGACGGCGACCGGAAAATTGAAGGCCGAAATGATGCCGACAACGCCGAGCGGATGCCAGGTTTCCATCATGCGGTGACCGGGACGTTCGGTGGCGATGGTGAGACCATAAAGCTGGCGCGACAGGCCGACTGCGAAATCGCAGATGTCGATCATTTCCTGCACTTCGCCGAGGCCTTCGGAGGTGATCTTGCCGGCTTCGATCGAAACGAGACGGCCGAGATCTTCCTTGGCGGCGCGCAGCTCTTCGCCGAGCAGGCGGATCAGTTCACCGCGCTTCGGGGCCGGAACAAGGCGCCACTCCTTGAATGCAGCATGGGCAGCTTCGATCGCAGTCGCGGTTTCGGCGGCAGACACCGTCTTGAGACGCGCGATTTCCTCGCCGCTGACCGGGCTGAAGGATGCCATGTCGCCACCCGTCCATGCCGAACGGGCAACGCCCAGCTTGTCAAGAATGGCTGCGGTTTCCTGGCTAACGTCGACTGTCTTCGTCATGTCTTTCTCCGTTGTCTCATCGTGTCGCTGGCGACCGATATCTTCCGTGGCCTCCCGATCTCAAGAGGCATATTTCATTCTGATTGGTCATGTTAAATGATAGAAAACCGTCTATGTTGCGATGATTGCAACTGACTTGATGCGAGATGAGAATGAAACTGGGGCGAAATGCCATACCGGACATCACCGTTCTGCAGGCATTCGAGTGTGCGGCCCGCCATGGAAACTTTACCCAGGCGGCGGCCGAGCTCAATCTGACGCAAAGTGCGGTAAGCCGTCAGATCCGGACGCTGGAACTGCAGCTGAAGGTGATGCTGTTTGAACGGGTGCGCAAGCGCGTCGTGCTTTCGCAGGCGGGCAAGGCGATCCTACCCCAGGTCATCAGCCTTCTTCGCCAGACGGAGGACATGATCCTTCGCGCCATGGCCTCGTCGGACGGCAAGAACATGCTGACCATCGCCACCCTGCCGACATTCGGGAACCGCTGGCTGATGCGCCGCCTTCCCGCCTTCCTGAAGGCGCATCCCGAGACGACAGTGAACATCGCCTCGCGCTCGGAGCCGTTCGATCTCTCGGGCGAAGATTTCGATATCGTCATCCATTACGGCCAGCCAGTCTGGGCACATGCGACATGCACCTATCTGTGCGGTGAGACCATTCTGCCGGTCGCACATCCATCGCTGCTGCGAAGCCACCCGATCCGCGAGCCGGCAGACCTGCAGTCTGCGCCGCTCCTTCATCTCAACACGCGCCCAAGGTTATGGGCCGAATGGTTCCAGGCCAACGGGCATGAGGATGCCACCGCCTATCATGGCCACCGCCTCGACCAGTTCAGCATGATCATCGAGGCTACGCTGCAGGGCCTCGGCTTCGGGCTGCTTCCGCAATATCTCATCGAGGACGAGCTTGCGGCGGGAACGCTGGAAGTCGCGCTGGATTGTCCGATGTCGACGGCAAACGGCTATTACATCGTCACGCCGGAGCACAAATACGGCACGCCCGCCGCCCGCGCCTTTCAGGACTGGCTGCTAGGCCAGGTTTCGAGGTAACCGGCAGATCCGGGCATCAGCGGGCGAGGCTTAGCCCGGCACCATGTTTCCTTGCTTCCTTCAGCACGACGCTGGCAAGTGCCATATCGGCAAGGCCATAACCACGGAAGCAGAACAGCTTGCGGCCCGACAGATCAAAGCTCTTGCCGCTGCAGAGTTCGACCAGATCCGTATGGAACGGTGCGCTTTCCACCGGTCTCGTCAGGCTGTCATAAGGCGCCTTGCTCTGTGTCAGACTGTCCGTCGCGCGCAATTCGAATGCCGAAAGGCTTTCCGGCAGCCAGCTGCGGCCGATATCGACGGCGGAGACAAAGGCGTCCGGCTTCAGCAGCCGCGCATCGAGAAAGGCCTTCAGCCCTGGAGCGCCCGGCACCATGGAGATGATAATATCGCTCTGCTGAAGCACATCTTCGGCGATATCCGTTGCCTCAGCCTGCAGCCCCGACTGCCGGGCATGTTCAGCCAAACCTTCGGCGGAAGCCTTGCTGCGGCTGAACGCAACAAGTTTTTCGAGGCCCGGGAAAAGATCACGAAAGGCCGCAAGATGGGCATAGGCCTGCAATCCACATCCGATCATGCCGATCGTCTTCGGTGAGCCCGCGACCATCTTTGCCGCCGCGGCGGCCGACATGGCAGCGGTGCGAATGAGCGTGATCTCGTTGCCGTCCATGATGGCAAGCGGCTCACCGGTCGCATAATCGTTGACGCAGATCGTGGCATGGATACCCGTCTGGTTGCTGCCGGCCGCGACTGGCACCATGGAGACCCACTTGATCGTGGCGATCCCGTCCGCCTTCGATGCCGCCGCCATGCTCTGGAAACCGTGGCCCGGCCCAAGATCGAGCGCTGCCTTGGGCAGGCACTGGTTCAGGCCACTTGCATGATCGCCAAAAGTGGTCTGCACGCTCTCCCTTGCCAATGCGGGAGACAGTTGAAGCGCGCGAATATCCCCCGCGTTCAGATAGATGATGCTGTTCGACATGTCAGAACCTTTGCGGGCGATAGGCGTCCGGGGCAAAGGGCGCCGGGCTTCCGTCGATATGTGCCGCAACCAGCCGTGCCGTTGCAGGAGCCTGGCACATGCCGGAATGGCCGTGGCCGAAGGCGTGGACCACATCATTGGAAAACGACGAGGGGCCGATTGAAGGCAATCCATCCGGTGTGGACGGGCGATGCCCGAGCCAGCGCTGGGCCGTCTTGTCATTCATGCCGCGGACGGCATCGGGGAACATGCGCTCGGCATAACCATAGAGGATATCGGTGCGACGCCAGTCCGGCGGCGTGGCGATCGATGCCAGTTCGACCTGTCCCGCGATCCGCAAACCGGCAGCCGTCGGGGTTACCGCCATCTTGCCGTCGAATGGCATCAGCGCGGTGCGTGGACGATCCTGCACCTCCGGCAGCACGATATGATAACCGCGCTCCGAGACCAGAGGCACGTTATTGCCCGCGGCCTTGGCAAGCGAGGCCGACCATGCACCGGCTGCGATCACCGCTTTCGTGCAGGACAGCGCATCCCGATCCGTCTTGACCGCCGTCAGGCGACCATCGCGGAAGGAGAAACCGGTTACCCGGGCACGCACCATCCGGCCGCCACGCGAAGCCAGCAGAGCGGCAAGCGCCTCCAGATAAGCCCGCGTGTCACGCAGGAAGGCTCCGTCGTTCAACCGCATGCCAAAACTATAATGTGGTGCCAGGCCAGGCTCCAGCTCGCGCAGCTCAGCCTCGCCGATCTCGCTGAAGGAAACACCGAATTGGCGTCGCATGTCCCATTCACGCTTCTCCGGCGCGGCATCAGCCTTGCTGGAATAAACGAACATCAGGCCTGTGCGGCTGATCAGGTGCTCGACCCCGGCGGCCTTCGCAAAACCGAGATGCCCCTCAACGGTGTCGTGGCAGAGCGCGAAACGATGTTTTGCGCAGACCGCGATCTTTTCCCAGCTGTCGCCGGCCCGGACGAAGCGCCAGAGCCATGGCGCAAGGCCGAGAAGATTGCGCCAGCGGATCACGAAAGGACCGTTGGGATCCAACAGGTAGCCGGGGATTTTCCTCCATAGTCCCGGCACCGAGATCGGCATGATGGCGCCCGGGCTGAGCCAGGCACCATTGCCATAAGAGGCGGACTGATCACCGCCCGGGTTGCCGCCGTCGACGACAATCACGTCATGACCGCGAGACTGGATTTCCAGGGCGCTCAAAAGTCCGATAACCCCGGCACCGATAACGACCACGGTGCCTTTTTCGGCATGACCGGAAACGTTCGCCCCGGCCATTGTCAGCCTCTTGTGTGGAAGTGCTTGAGGAAGGAACGGGTTGCCTCTTCCTTCGGATTGTCCACGACCTCGCGTGCGGGACCTTCCTCGACGATCACGCCGTCACGCATGAAGACCACCGTGTCGGCAACTTCCCGCGCAAAGGCGATCTCATGGGTGACGATGATCATCGTCATGCCCTCTGCTGCAAGATCCTTCATGACGTTGAGGACTTCCGAGACCAGCTCCGGATCGAGCGCCGAGGTGGCTTCGTCGAAAAGCATCACTTCAGGCTGCATGGCGAGCGCGCGGGCGATGGCGACGCGCTGCTTCTGGCCGCCGGACAGGCGCTGCGGATGGACATCCGCCTTGTCGGCAAGACCGACCTTGGCAAGCAGGCCACGCGCCAGTTCCGCCGCCTGCGCCTTCGGCATGCCCTTGGCGCTGACCGGGCCTTCCATGACGTTCTTAAGAACCGTCATGTGCGGGAAAAGGTTGAAGTGCTGGAAGACCATGCCGGTGCCGGAACGGAAACGTGCCTGTTCCTTGGCCGACGGAAGCGTGCTGGTCTTGCTGAACGTGAACGTGTCCGTTCCGATCCTCACCCGCCCGGCGTCGGGTGTGACGAGCAGGTTCATGCAGCGCAGCAGTGTCGACTTGCCGGAACCCGAGGGACCGATCAGCGCCACGACGGAGCCCTGCGCGACCTTCAGGTTGATGTCGCGCAACACGACAAGATCGCCATACTGCTTCTTGAGCGCGCTGATCTCGATTTTATGATTTTCCGTGGTCATGGCAGCCTCAATCACTCGCCCGCAGGGATTTTTCGCTCTTCTTGACGATGGCCGTCAGCGGCACGAGCACGACGAAATAGATGATCGCGATGACCGTGTAGACTTCCAGCGGACGGTAGGTTTCCGTCGCCGCGGACTGGCCCTGATAAAGCAGGTCCGGCACGGTCAGGACGGAGACCAGCGAAGTGTTCTTGAACTGGATGATCGACTGGTTCATCAGCGGCGGGATCATCTGCTTGGTCGCCTGCGGCAGGATGATGCGGCGCATCACCTTGGAAGGCGTCAAGCCGAGAGCCAGACCGGCTTCACGCTGGCCGGAGTCGATCGACTGGATGCCGCCGCGGATGACTTCCGCGTAGAAGGAGCCGCCATAGAGAGCGAGAGTGAGGATCGATGCGGTGATGGCATTGATCTCTATCCCGGTCAGAATCGGCAGTGCGTAATAGAACCACAAGAGCTGGACCAGAAGCGGGGTGCAGCGGAACAACTCAATATAGCCCCAGGAAACCCATCTTAAGATCGGTGAGCGGGAAAGCTGCGCCAGACCCGCGATCAGGCCGAACAAAAGCCCGAGAGCGATGACGGCAGCCGTCAGCCCAATGGTGACGAGCGTTCCCTGAAGGAGCAGCCACCGGTAGCCCCAGAGGATGGAAAAATCCCATTGATACATGACAATCCGCTTTCGATCGGAGCAGCGCCTGCTTCTGGCAGGCGCTGCTGGATTTATTAGAAGGTTACGCCGGCTGGCAGGTCGTTGAGCGAGATGTCAACCTGCTGGAGGCTGTCGAGAACCGCCTGGCGAACGATGCCCAGACCCTGGGCATAAACGATCCAGGTGTTCAGGAAGTCGCGCATGGTCTTGTCCGTCTCGCGGCGCACGGCAGCGTTCGACGTAGAGCCGAAGAGCGGCGTCGGCGCAATGCAGGTGCCGAGACGCGGATTGGCCTTCACGGCCTTGACGCCACCCTGCCAGAAGATCGACTGCACGTCGGCTCGGCCGGTCGCCAGAGCCAGCGTTGCTTCATCGAGCGTCTTCATGCGCAGGAAGGTTGCGTTCGGGCAAAGGCGGGAGGCGACCTGGTCATGGGCCGAGCCCATGTCGACGGCAATGCGGACTTCCGGCTTGTTGAGTTCGGCCCAGGTCTTCGGCTCGAAGCCGGGCTTGGCAATGACGGTCAGGGCGCTGTTATAGACCGGCACGGTGAAGTCGACGGCCAGGGCGCGCTTCGGTGTCGGGTTCATGCCGAACATGACGTCGAGCTTGTTGGCCTGCAGATCCAGGATCGCATTGCCCCAGGTCGTCTCGACGACTTCGAGCTCGACTTCCATGTCCGCTGCGAGCGCCTTGCCGATATCGACAAACTGGCCGCCCCAGACTCCGCTTGCCTTGTCACGCACCGTCCAGGGAGCGCCGGTCGGAACGCCGCCGATGCGCAGCTTCTTGGAGCTGACGATCTGCTGGAAGGTATTTCCCGTTGCCGGAGCAGCCTGGGCGCGAGCTGCGCTTGCGCTGGCGCCAACCACTGCCGCCGCAACCGCGCCACCACCGAGAAGGCCTGCAAATTCTCTTCTGGAAACCATGCTTATTCCCCTTTTCCTTTGCCTTTTCCGACCGGCCTTGCAGCATCGGTCCGCGAAGCCGGGCACCATGCCCGGACGGTTTATTTCCCGAGCAGAACGCCCGGGTTCATCCTGTTTTCAGGATCGAACACCAATTTGACCTGTTTCATCAGCTCGTAGCGGAGAGGATCGCCAAGACGGACGAGCTCTTCGGGAAGCTTGCGTCCGACGCCATGTTCGGCACTGAACGTGCCGTTGAAGCGCGCGCCGACATCGTGAACGGCTCTTTCGACTTCAAGCGCGAACGCATCCTTGTCGGCAACGGACGCCCAATATTCATGCGAGAACATCAGGATGTAATGGACGTTGCCATCGCCGAGATGGCAGACGACCTGCGTCGTGGCCTGCGGAAAACGCTCCGCCGACAGCTTGTCCGCGGCGGCGATGAAATCCGGCACGAAGGAGGTGCGAACCGCCACGTCGTGGACGACGCCGATACCTTCCTTCTTGTTGGCTTCCGATACGGAATGCCGGACATGCCATATTTCCTCGGCCTGTTGCTGCGAGGTGGCCACGACGGCATCGCGAACCAGGCCTGCCTCGAGACCGGCTTCCAGAACCCCGCCCATCATGGCATCGAGATCCGTATGCACGTCCGAGGTGCTGAGCTCGACCATCAGCGACCATTCCGGCAGAGCCGCAAACGGGATGCGGACGCGATCGATGTGGCGCTTCACCAGCTCGTATTGCGAAGCCGATACCAGTTCGAAGGCTTCGATGAACTGGCCAGCGGTCGACCGGAAGGAAGCCAGAAGTTTGACGGCATCGGCAGGAGAAGCGACGTCGATCCAGGCATGCGCGCTGTTCGACTGCTTCGGAAACATTTTCAGGGCAGCCCCGGTGATGATCCCGAGCGTTCCTTCGGCACCGATGAACAGCTGCCGCAGCATGTAACCGGTATTGTCTTTGCGCAGCGCTGCGAGATCGCGGATAATGCGACCATCCGCCAGCACCACTTCCAGACCTGCTACGAGATCACGCATCGGCCCATAACGGACGACGGCCGTGCCGCCGGCATTGGTGGAAATCAATCCGCCGATCTGGGCGCTGCCCTCGCTGCCGAGATGCATCGGGAACTGGCGCTCGACCTTATCGGCAGCCTGATGCACTTCAGCGAGAATGATGCCAGCATCGACGGTGACGATATCCGAAACGACGTCGATCTCGCGGATCCGGTTCATCCTGCGCAGGCACAGGACGATACCGGGTTTTTCAGGATTGCCGCTTTCCGGCACTGCGCCGTAGCACAGGCCGGTATTCCCACCCAGAGGAAAGACCGGCTGCTGCATTTCGGTCGCGAGCTTCATCACCGCCGAAACTTCTTCGGTAGACGCCGGAAGCACGACACAGATCGCGTTTCCGTGTTTACGTTCACGCCAATCCGTGAGGTAGGGATGCATGTCCGTGGCGTCGGTGATGATGCCCTTGGGACCGACAATCTCGAGCAGACGATCAATCATCTAGGGTCACTCTCAGGCCAGGTTGACCAGTTTCGCCTGTTTGGCGACGTCCTTCAGCTTGGCAAGCGTTGCCGCGCTCGGATCCTGCAGCGGCAGGCGAACGCTACCGACCGGCATGCCGGCCAGAGCCATGTAGGTCTTCAGCGGACCCGGATTGGTTTCTAGGAAGATCGTCTTCACCACGTCGTTGACAGGAGCCTGAAGCGCCAGCGCTTCGGTCAGCTTGCCCTGGCTTGCCATTTCGAAGACATCGACCCAGACCTTCGGATAGATCGTTGCCGAGGCCAGAACACCGCCGCGGGCACCAAGCGCCACATGGGTCGCAAACAGGCTTTCCTCGCCGCTGAGGATGGCGATCTTGTCGCCCGCGGCCTGGACGGTCTTGATGAATTCCGGGACGTCATAGGAAGAATACTTCATGCCGACGATCGAACCGTCTTCCGCCATGCCGGCAATCGTTTCGGCCGCGACGGAAACGTTGGTGCGATAGGGGATCTGGTAGAGCAGGACCGGCAGGTCGACTTCCTGGCGGTAGGACTTGAAATAGGAGCGGATCGCTTCCTGCGTTCCGGTTGCGTAATAGGGCGTGACGGTCATGACGCCCGATGCGCCGGCGGCGGCAAAATCCTTGCCGGCCTCGACGGCGTCCTGGAAGCCCGGGGACACGACGCCTGGAATGACGGGCTTGCCTTCAGCCGCCTCGACGCAGGCCTCGACGATCGCCTTGCGCTCGGACCGAGAAAACGCCGGATATTCACCCGTACCACCGATCGGCACGATACCTGCCGCACCACTTTCCAGCTGGAAGCGCACGAGCTTCTTGAGAGCCGCGATATCGACCGACTTATCGTCCTTCAAAGGCGTCACGATAGCCGTGTAGAGGCCGCGAATAGTGTCTGCGGATATGGTCATTGTCATTGTCCTTGGCGAGGACAGGCACGAAGACGCAAGAAAATCTTGTGTGATCGCGGCCGTTCCCCGGTTTTTCTCGTTGTAGTGATCGCTTCACAAATGCGATGATTTACGATGAAATGACACGTGTTAACCATTCAAGACAAAAAGTTCACTATAGGAAATTTTTGTATTTTCCTGTAGCACCGTCTCCAGAAACCACTATGGGTAGATCGGACACGGTGCAGATCTGGAAGGAGATCATGCGCAATGCAGAAGTTGATGCTTAGCCAGGCCATTGATGAGCAGGGCGTCCTTATTCAGGATGTGGTCCGTCGAAAGGCCGACGAACATGCGGTTGCCCGTGAGAACTCGGGAGCCGAAATGAATATCGGCGCGCGGCTTCACGAGGTACGCAAGAGCAGGAAACTGACCTTGCAGGACATCAGCAAGGCAACCGGCGTTTCCGCCTCCGCCTTTTCGAAAATCGAGAGAAACGAGCTTTCGCCGACGATCGGCACCCTGCAGCGCATAGCCCAGGGTATCGGCGTCGACCTGATGGAACTGCTGAACGACCAGTCGAACAGCGTGCCTGCCTACGGCCGCCGGAGTATAACCCGTGCCGGCCACGGCAAGCAGCACGACTCCAATACCTGTGCCAACCACCTTCTGTGTTCGGATCTTCGCAACAAGAAGATGACGCCGATCATGACTTATGTTTCGGCCCGCTCGACGGACGATTACAAGGCCTGGGCAAAGTCCGAGGCGGAAATCTTCCTGACCGTACTCGAGGGAACGCTCGTCGTGCACAGCAAGCTCTATGAACCGCTCGTGCTCAACGAGGGCGATTCCTATTACTACGACGCGAATGTCGAGCATGCATGGACCTCCGCCGGTGAGACCGATGCGAAGGTTCTGTGGGTGCTGGCACTGCCCTGATCATCCGAGGATATCAATGCCGCTTCTTCTCAACGCGCAAGACTACCGTGCGGCCGCACGCCGCCTTCTCCCAAAGGCCCTTTTCGAATATATCGACCGCGGCGCAGAGGATGAAAATGCGCTGAGAAGGCTGCGGGACGTGCTCGATGCTGTCCATCTGGTTCCGACTGTCCTGACGGGCCATGGCGAGCGCAACCTGCAGGCCGAAGTTCTCGGGCACAAGATTTCCATGCCCGTCATCATCGCGCCGACGGCACTGGCCGGAATGGTTTCGCATAATGGTGAGATCAAGATTGCGCGGGCCGCCGAGCGGATCGGCATCCCGGCCTGCATCAGCACCCAGTCGGTGACCACCGTCGAGGAGATCAGGGCCGGAGCGCCCGCCGCAAACCTGTGGTTCCAGCTTTATCTCTGGAAGGATCGCTCGCTGTCGCGGGCACTGCTGGAACGCGTCCAGAAGGCCGGTGTCGATACGCTGGTCGTAACAGCCGATACGCCGACCGGGCCGAAGCGGGAATACAACCAACGAAACGGCTTCGCCATTCCGATCAAATATTCTGCCCGTCTCGGCATCGATGTCGCAACCCACCCGAGATGGCTGGCAGGCGTCCTCATGCGCTATATCCTGACCACCGGCATGCCGACTTACGGCCATTATCCGGAAGAGTTCCGCAGCTCGGTCACGCGCGCACAGCTTGCCGAACGCGTGAAACTGGAAAACCTCCTGAACTGGAATGATATCCACGAGCTCAGGCGCTGGTGGAAGGGCAAGCTCATTATCAAGGGCGTTTTGAGCGTCGAGGATGCCGAGCTGGCCCATGCCGCCGGTGCAGAAGGCATCGTCGTGTCCTCGCATGACGCCCGCAATCTGGACATCCTTCCAGCACCGATCGAAGTCCTCCCGCAGATTGCCGACCGTCTGGGCGACAAGCTCGAGATCATTGCCGATAGCGGCATCCAGCGCGGCAGCGATGTCGTCAAATACGTCGCCAGCGGCGCGAAGGCCGTCATGATCGGTCGGCTGCCACTCTGGGGACTGGCCGCAGGTGGAGAGACCGGTGCAGATAATCTGTTGTCGATGCTGCGCAACGAGATAGATCTGACGCTGACCATGCTCGGCCGCAAGACTCCCTACGAATGCAAGACCTCCGCCACACACTCCTGATCATAAAATCCAACAGGCCGGAAAGGCCAAGCCAAGGAACGGCATAGGATGCCACTGTCACGAAATGCCACGGGCGCAGTCTTCATGGCCTCCGCCATGGCTTCATTCGCAGTCGGCGACACGATGTCCAAGTTTCTGGTGGCAGACATGAATGTCGGCCAGATCATCTTTCTGCGGGGCATTGCAGCGACATGCTTTACCGCGATCCTCGTGTGGCGCCTGCGGGCATTTTGCCCGCTCCGAAACCTGCTCGACAAAATGCTGTTCCTCAGGATCGGCTGTGAGATCCTCGCGACAACAACCTACATTACCGCACTCGGCCTGACGCCTTTCGCCAATGTTTCGGCCATCCAGCAGGCAATCCCGCTTGTGGTCACCATCGGCGCGGCGGTCTTTTTCCGCGAACTGGTCGGATGGCGCCGGTGGTCGGCGATCTTTGTCGGACTTATCGGTGTCATGATCATTCTGAGACCGGGCAGCGATGCGATGACCACGGGCGCCCTGCTCGCACTGGCGGGAATGCTCTTCACCGCAGCCCGTGACCTTTCGACCCGCGCGGTCTCTCCGGCGATCCCCTCGTCGATCATCACCTTCTGCACGAGCCTCACCATCACGATCGTTGGCGGTCTTATTGTTCATCCGCTGGGAGGTTGGGTACCTGTCGCGACGGTGAACTGGGGCTTTTTGTGCATCGGCGCCGTCGCTGCCATGACCGGATACCAGTTCGCGATATTGGCAATGCGTACCGGCGAGGTCTCCTTCGTTTCTCCGATGCGCTATCTCAGCCTGATCTTTTCCGCCGTGGCCGGTTTCGTGGTCTTTGGCGAATATCCCGACTCGGCAACTCTGCTTGGAGCCGCGATCGTCATCGGTGCCGGCCTCTATACGATCTACCGGGAGGCACGTCGCAAGCAATCCTTGACTGCACCGCCTTTGGTCGGGCCGCGAATTACGCGCTGAGATTTTCGGGCCAGGCACCGTCCGGAATCCGAAGTCTCAGATCCGGGAGAATATCGCGCTCCGATTAAGCGTTGGACCTTTCGGCGATCAGCTTCGAAACCGTTCCTGCCAATCCTTTGGCCCGACGCCCAGTCTGCGCAAAAACACGCGCCGCATCGTTTCGGGAGAACCAAATCCGCATTTGCGAGCGGCTGAAGAAACCGAGGCGCCGGTCTCCAGCAGGCCTTGCGCCCTTTCCAGCCGGATCACCTCGACCGCTTCAGCCGGTGTGCGACCTGTCCGCTGCCGGTAATGGCGGGCAAAGGAGCGTCGGCTCATCCCCGCCTTGTCCGCCAGGGTTTCGAGCGTCAACGGCTGTACCAGATTGGCTGAGATCCAGGCATGGAGATCCGAGAATCTGTCATCGGCCGCCTGAAGCTTGAGCGGCGCACTGTACTGGGACTGTCCGCCCGATCGTTTGAGAAACACGACGAGCTCGCGGGCAACGGCAAGAGCAAGTGCGCGGCCATGATCTTCCTCGACCATCGCCAAGGCGAGATCGATCCCGGCTGTTACGCCTGCCGAAGTCCATATCGACCCGTCGCGCAGAAAGATCGGGTCGCGCTCAAGCCGCACCTGCGGGTATCGCCCGGTGAACTCATCACAGCGATGCCAATGGGTGACGGCACGGCGGCCATCCAGCAGACCGGCCTCGGCCAGCAAAAATGCGCCGCTGCAGACGGAAGCCATTCTTCGGACATGGCCTGCGCGGTTGCGAACCCATTCAACCAGCGCCGGACGCGTGCAGGCGATATTCACGCCCCTACCCCCGGCAACGATGGCGGTGTCGATAGCTACCGCACTTTCGGCTAGGGATCGGCAGCGCAGCGTAATCCCGGAATTGCATGTGACCTCTACCTCTTCGGCGACCAAGGCAATTTCGTAAAGCGGCTCCTTGGCTGCTCCTCGCGAAAATTCGTTGGCGGATGCAAAGACCTGTGCGGGGCCAGTCGCGTCGAGCAACTGGGCATCGGGAAAGACGAGGATTTCGATCCGGCGGGTCATGATGTTTGGCACAAAACGAGGGAAGATTGGCATTCGTGCCAAAACATTTCCTGTCATGGTCTCCTGGTCAAGACAGGAGAAGAACAATGTCCTTCCGCTTCGGTATTCTTTGCTTTCCCGGTGTCCAGCAGCTCGATCTGACCGGCCCATATGAAGTTTTTGCCTCGGCCCGCGACGCACAGGTCCATCTCGTCTGGAAGACCACCGATCCGGTGCGCTCGTCGACGGGGCTGTGGCTGAAACCCGACGTGACCTTCGCCGATGCACCGAATTTCGACCTGATCTGCGTGCCGGGCGGCGGCGGGGTCAATCCTCTGCTGACCGACGAGGAAACCCTCGACTTCGTCAGGTCGCAAGCGAAAACGGCCCGCTTCGTCACCTCGGTCTGCACCGGTTCGCTGGTCCTCGGCAAGGCCGGCTTGCTCACCGGAAAACGGGCCGCGACACACTGGAACGCGATGGATCTCTTGGAACGGTTTGAAGCAATCCCGGTCGCCGAGCGGGTCGTTCGTGACGACAACCTGATAACCGCAGGCGGCGTCACCTCGGGAATCGATTTCGGCCTTTCGGTCATCGCGGAACTGATGGGACAGGATGAAGCCGAAACAATCCAGCTTTCGCTGGAATACGCACCCGCGCCGCCTTTCGATTCAGGCCTGCCGGATCGCGCTCGCCCAGAGATCCTTGCAGCAGCACGTCAACGCATGGCGCCGTCGCGAGAGGAGCGTGAGGCATTGCTTCCTCCGATCCGCCAGCTGAGCCGGGCGTAATCCAGCTATTTCAGGGACTGGGCACCAAAACCCTGTCGAGCAGAAATCTGGCACGATCCAGAACCGGTCGATCGATCATCTTGCCATCCAGCTGAAAAGCGCCGTCTCCGGATTGCTCGGAGGCGGCAAGCACACGTTTTGCCCAGACGATCTCACTATCGCTCGGTATGAAACCGGCATTGACGATACCGACCTGCCGCGGGTGAATGCAGAGCTTGGCACCGAACCCGAAATTGCGGGCCGTCTCGATGTCCGCGCCGATTGCGGCCTCGTCATCCAGCGCCAGTGTTACACCGTCGATGGGCGGCGGCAGACCTGCATATCTTGCAGCCATCGCAATCTGAAAGCGGGCGTGATCGAGCGCCGGGCTGGAAGCCGGGATCCTCGCGTCGGTGCTGAAATCCACATTACCGAAGGCAAGGCGCCTCACGCCCTTCGTCGCCGCAGTTTCAGCGATCTGAACAAGGCCTGCCACCGTTTCGACGAGCGCAATGATCTGCCGATTGACGAGATAATGTCCAACACGACTGATTGCCTTCGGCTCGGCCTTCGGGACCATCACCTCCGCACCGGAGCAGACCGCGACCGCGGCAAGGTCGGCATCGAACCAGTGGGTATCGGCACCGTTAATGCGTATCACACCGCGACCGCCGGAGCGGAACCAGTCGATCACCGCCCCCCTGGCCACATCCTTTTCGGCCGGAGCCACCGCATCTTCGAGATCGAGGATGATCCGGTGCGCGCCCGATGCCGCAGCCTTCCCGAACCGCTCTGGCCGGCTGGCAGGAACGAAGAGATAGGATAAGGCCTGATCGGAACGGTCGGCGCTCATTCGAACTCAGCCTCGGCAGTCATGGCCAGAGCGCCCGTCGCGTTCTTCGCCCAAAGACGCAACCCGCCCTCGGCTTCCGCAGCCTCGATCATGAAGGGGCTATCGACGAAAAGCGGCGACACGGCGCGGAAATCGAAACGGCTGAGACGTTTTCCCGGTCGCACGCGGCTTGCCAGGCCCTGCAGCAGGGTTGAGATCAGCGGCCCGTGCACGACAAGACCGGGATAACCTTCCTCATCTCGGGCATAGGGCGCATCATAATGAATACGATGGCCGTTGGAGGTCAGAGCTGAAAAGCGGAACAGAAGCACGGGATCCGGGCTGATCACCTCGGAGATCATGGCGCCCTCCGGGGCCGGCGGCGGCACCGGGGCCGGCGCACCCGGCTGTGGCGCTTCGCGGTAGACGATGTCCTGCTCTTCCTCGATCGCGAGCCTGCCATCCTGCAAGATCCGATGGCGGACGGTCACGAAAAGCAAGCGGCCGGCCTTGCCGGATTTAGGCGTTACGCTGAGGATTTCACTCACGCGCTCGGCCGGCGAATCGACACGCAACGGCGCCAGATAGCGAAGCCGGCCACCGGCCCACATCCGACGCGGCAGGCCGACATCCGGCAGAAAACCACCGCGTTTCGGATGGCCGTCCGCGCCAACCTCGCTGCGGCGGACGAAGGGATTGAAAAAGATCCAGTGCCAGGCCGGCGGCAACTCCTCCCCGGCCCTAGGCGCGGTGGCTAGGTCAAGCGTTGCCGCCAGTGCCTCGACACGCTCCGGGTCAATGGCCGCCAGGCGATTTTCGGTACGCCCGACCGCATCTGAGAAATCATCGGCTGCTATCGGCGCCGGATCTGCGGACATGTCTCTCTCCCGAAATTCAGTAGATGATCTGCTGCTCGACGAGGCTGTCGATCTCGCGCCGTCCCATGCCGAGAAGCTCGCCATAGACATAGTCCTCGTGTTCGCCGAGTTTTGGCGTACCGCGTGTGATCGATGCGGCATCGCTTCCTGAGAAGCGCCCGGGAAAACCGACTGCTGCTCTCGCTCCACCTTCGCTGTCGACGACATCGACGATCGCGCCGCGTTCCCGCAGATGCGGGTCCGTGACCAGATCGTGGGTATTCCAAGAGATATGGGCGGCAATGCCGGCGCGCTGCAAACGCTCCACCGCGTCCTCGGCATCCTGCCTCGCCGACCAGGCGGAGACGGCCGCATCGAGCGCCCGCCGGTTGGCATGTCGGCCTTCGGCATTTCTAAACCGCGGATCGGCGGCGAGCGCCGCCAAACCGGTGACGGCCACAAAGGTACGCCATTCATTGTCGCTGCCAACCGCAATGCCCAGCCAGCGATCGGCCGTGTTCGTGGCATAAAGTCCATGCGGGGCACGGATATAGTCGTCATTTCCGAGCCGCTCGACCTGCCCTCCCACGGAAACAGCCATGAGTGCCTCGCCGACAAGGGAAGAAGCAACCTCGCGCGCCGCGACATCGATATGCGACCCCTCGCCGGTTGTCCGGCGCTTGTGAAGCGCCGCCATCACGGCAAGAGCAGCGTTGAGGCCGACGGAATGATCCATGACATGGCGCATCTCCATCGGCGGTCCGTCGCTGTAACCCGAGAGATAACCAAGTCCACCCCAGGCCCCGAAGAGCGGCGCATAACCGGCAAAATGCGAATCCGGCCCGGTCTGCCCGGAGGACGAAACCGACACCATCACCAGATCCGGCTTGACCTGCCGCAGATCGTCATAACCGAGGCCAAGCCGCGTCATGACGCCGGCGCGAAAACTTTCAGCGGCGACATCGGACACTGCCACCAGCCGCTTTGCCAACGCCACGCCATCCCTGTGCTTCATGTTGAGCCGGATCGATAGCTTGTTGGAAGCAACCTGATCGAAACTGGCCGGCCCGTTGCGGCCATAGACGGCATGCGACTTGCGAAAGATGTCCGGCCGCAGCGCACTTTCGATCTTGATGCATTCGGCACCGAGCTGCGACAGCATATGCGTGCAGAAAGGGCCGGCAGCATGCACGGTGAAATCGGCGATCCTGACACCTTCGAGCGGTTTCATGCGCGTTCCCTCCGGGCAAGAGGCGTGGCAACGGGCTGAGGCTCAACATCCAACGGAACGGGCCAGGGCCGCGCGGGAAGCGGCCGTCCGTCGAAACGAAACGGTCCCGTCTGCATGCGGCACGCGCGCCCATCCGCCATAGGCATTTCCGCAAAAAGGCCACGCGCGGTTTCATGCTGACCGGACAATATCTGCTCCGGAGTGTTGTAGCGCGCCATCGGAACACCGAGCTTCTGCGCTGCCATTACGACATCCTCGACATTGCGTGACGCCGCCCAGCTGCGGATCTGCGCATTGATGAAATCGCCGCGCTGACTGCGCACGACCGCATCCTCCAGCGCCGGATCCTGTGACCAGTCGGGACGGCCCATCAGTTCCAGCAGGCCGTGCCATTGTCTCTGCTCAAGTGTCAGCAGCTCGACATTGCCATCCCGGCATTCGATCACACCACCGTAACGAAACGAGCGGGAGAGCCGGTGTTCGAGAGAGCCGTCTCCGTAGCGCTGTACGGTGAAGGCACCGACGGCAAGATTGGCATCCTGCACGGACACATCGACATATTGCCCGGTTCCGCTCCAGAGTGCGGCAAGCGCGCTGAGGGCACCGGCGACACCGCCCTGCATTTCCGCAAAATGGCCGGCGATCTTCAGCGGCGGCCGCTCCGGAAAAAGCGCGGCAGACAGGCCATTCGGCAGGAGAAAACCTTCGCCCGCCGAATGGATCAGCGTCAGTTCTGACCCAACCCAGCCAGCCTTCGGACCATGGCTGCCGAAAGGCAGAAGCGAGAGATGGACGAGAGCCGGCCACCGCGCCGAAACCTTTTCGGGATCAAGCCCCATCGCGGCTTTATCCGCGATGGCCACGTCTTCGATGAGGATATTCGCCGTCCCGAGAAGCCGGGCAAGCTCGGCCTGCCCCGCCTCGGTTCCAAGATCGATGGAAATGGCCTGCTTGCCGGCAGAGAGATAGGCGAAAAGCGCGCTCTCGCCACCATCCGGCCCCAGAAAGGGAGGCTCGCGCCGTAACGGCGAGCCCTCCTCGGGCTCGACCATCACGACATCCGCCCCCATCGAGGCGAGAAGACGTCCGGCATAGGCTGCCGCGACGCCGGTTGCGCATTCAATGCAGCGGATACCTGCAAGGGGAAGCACCATGTCCATCGTCAGCACTCCGACGGGTCAGCGGACGACCGGAAGCTCGAGATCGAGGTTCGCGCCATCGAAATGCACCGGAATGTTCGGATCGCGGCTCGGCAATACGACCGTTGCCAGGCCAGGCGTGGTGATCTCGCCGCGCTGGTTCTCGCCCCAGATCTCGATATCGACTAGGGCATGGCGGTCCTTGATGTATTTGCGGGTCACCTTGCCCTTGCACCAGGTCGAGTCGCCCATGGTGTTGAAACGGCGCATCTCCGTCCGGACCCGCTTCAGGAAGGCCGCATCCCCCATCCAGTTGGTCACAAGCGAGCACATCCAGGACGAGCGTTGCGGGCCGTAGTCATAAACGCCGGGAACGCCGACCTCCTTGGCCGTCGATTCACGGTGATGGCCGATGCCGGTATATTCGATGCCGCCGCCGGCTTCCGGATTGCGGAAGAAGTGGCCCGGATGTTTCATCGCCGCCTTGAAGACGACGCCGTGCGTGTGACCGCGGCCGCAGCCGACGAGAAAGCCCATCGTATCCATCAGAGACAGCGGGCCGCGAACGATCGGATCGAGCTCTTCGCCCTCCTTCACATCCTCCCAATAGCGAACATTGGCGCCGCGGATGCGACCCTCTTCGCGCAGGATCGCTTCGTCGATCTTCTCGAATTCCTCCTGCGTGTATTCGTGCGTGACGATATCCTTGTATTTTCCGGCATCGCGGGCGGCCTTGCGCTCATGGCGCGTGCAGGTGCCGAGCACGCGGGCGACAATCTCGCCACGCTGGTTGCTGTAGGTCGCCTCGACATATTGCAGGACGAGGCGGCCGGAGAACTTGCTTTCCTTTTCCTCGACACCGACCACGCGCTCGATGGCGCTGATGCGGTCATCGGGCCGGATATGGCGGAAGAGTTCCCAGTCATTGCCAGCATAAAAACCATGAACTCCCGGCAGGCCCCAGCGTGTGCGGCCAACCCAGCCGAAAGCCATCGGGAACATGGGATGTGCCACCTGGCCGCCATATCGCGAATTGCGACCATATTCCTGCTCGCGATAGAGCGGATTGAGATCGCCGATGCCGTTGCACCAGTTGCGCAGCGTATCAGCCGTCGCATCCTGCAGGTAAGGGCCTTCGGGCCGGAGCTGCAGACCGATCATGCTCCGCGCGGCGGCAACCGCTTCGTCCGTGATCTTTCCTTCCGCCGGCGCACCGCCGACATCCTTGTTGGTCTTTTCGACAACCTCAGCAAGCATCTGCTTCTCCTCCCTATTCAGTCCGGCACCCTCATTTTCGGGCGCCGCAAGCGATGACTTCGATGCATAATGCATTTTATATTATACTGGTCAATAGCGTATCGCATTTCACTGACGCTTGGAAATTTTGAGTTAACGATGCAAGTTCAATTAGTTATATGATTCTGGATGTATTTTGTGTAACAGTCAGCAAAAGAAGATAATGCATTATATAGTATTTTCAGAATGCAATCTCTTCCGCCGTCGAGACGCTGGCGAAGCGCCGGACGCCAGCAAGCGCATAGGCATGCTCCTCGTCAGTGGCGCCGGCGCAGCAATCTTCCAGCACGACACATTCGAAATCGCGGTCATGCCCTTCACGGGCACCGGCCTGCACGACGCCATTGGTCGAAACACCGCTCAGCACCACCCGCCGGATGCCCCCGGCAGTCAGAAGCGGCATCAGCGACGTGCCGTAAAAGGGGCTGACACGATGCTTGATG
Organism: Neorhizobium alkalisoli; assembly: GCF_007829835.1. Taxonomy (GTDB): domain Bacteria; phylum Pseudomonadota; class Alphaproteobacteria; order Rhizobiales; family Rhizobiaceae; genus Neorhizobium. The sequence continues at coordinate 678,477 of NZ_VIWP01000001.1, forward strand.
ATGTCGGGATCACCGGACTGGGGGGCAAAGTCGGCATGGACCTCCGTGCCCCAGGTCCCGAGCTTGAACAGGCCGTTATCGCGTGCACGGGAAAAGACCGGCGAATTCGGCGGGCACTCGCGATAATCGGGTGAAAAACCGACGCGCACATAACCGACCATCACGCCGGCCTGCCGTGCCCGGGAAATGGCGAGCTTCGTGTTTTCGTAGACGTTCCGCGCACGGCATTGCGGCACATAGGTCTTCGCCCCTGCCCCATCGGGATGCACGAGGTCGTTCATCATGTCCATGACGAGCAGAATCGTTTCAGAGGCCATCGGCTTGCTCCTTGGCTTTTATCCGTTTCGGAAAATCGTTTCCGCAACGGAAGCCGACGAGCAGCCGTCCGTTACGTTCAGGTGGCGTAATTCGCCTTGAATTCGTCCCAGCCGGCGCGGATGTGGCTGCGCAGGGCCGAAAGCATCGCCGCTTCGTCGTGGACGATGATGGCACTCAGCATCTCGCGATGCTCCGCTGAAGCCCGGTCGATGCGATGCTCGAGCTTGTTGATCAGGTCGAAGGGATAACGCGCCCACAGGATGCGCACGAAACGCAGGGTCTGCGGCAGCTCGGCCGACATGTAGATCGTCTCGTGGAAACGATAATTGATCGTGCGTACCGATTCCCGATCGCCGGCTTCCGCAGCTTTCTCGATCTGGGCCTGCAGGTCGCGCAACTCGTCGACGATCTGTGGCGTCAGCCGCTTGATGGCTGCCAGCGCCAGTTTCGATTCCAGCGTGACGCGCAGATCGACGATCTCCTCCGTCGAATCCATGTCGAAAGGCGCTACGACCGCACCACGATGGGAATCCCCGAGCACAAAACCCTCGGCCTCGAGAAGCTTGATCGCCTCGCGCACTGGCGTGATGCTCGTGCCGATCATCTGCGCCAGTTCGGCCTGCTTGAGCTTGGACCCGCGCGGAAACCGGCCGGCGATAATGCCTTCCCGCAGAAAGTCCGCGACAAATTCCTCTTTCGTCCGATGTTTCACGCGCAAGCCTTCCATGTGGAACCACCCTTACCGGCTTACCGCGAAGATGGTGCACAATGCAATCTCGCGTCACGGCCCATCCCCCGCGTCCGTTGGGGAAAGATCGGCTCGCAGCACACGGCCCTTCATCTCTTCGCCCGCCGCCGGATAGATGCGCACGATCCGCGGATCATGAGCGGGCACGATATGCGCGTCGCTTTCGGCCAGTTCGCGGATGCGCTCATGGCCAGCGATCATGTCGGAGAGATTGAAGGCGACCGAAAACGGAATGCCGCGCTCGTATTCCTCATAATAGTGCAGCGCATCGGAGGCGAGCACCACCCAACCCCGGGCGGTACGGACACGCACGACCTCCTGGCCGGCGCAATGACCACCGACCCAATGGACGGTGACGCCATCAGCAATCGTCTCCTCGCGCCCGTGCAAAGTCAGGCGATCCGAATGTAGCAGATGAACAAGCCTTGCGATCTCGTCCGGCTGGTAGGCGCGGCGGAACCAGGGCCGCTGCATCCAAGGCCCCGTCACATAATCCATCTCCTCCGCCTGCATGTAGAAATGCGCCTTTGTCAGCGGATCGAGATGACCGAGATGGTCGTAATGGGCATGGGTGAGAATGACCATGTCGATGGCGGCCGGATCGATGCCGAGCGCCTGCCATGCTTCGACCGGCGTCCACAGGATATCGTGACCGTGGGCTGCCGCCTTGGCCGGATCCATGCCGGTATCGACGACAATCACGCGGTCGCCCGATTTCAGCACCCAGCAATAGAAATCCATCGGCATGATATCGGTCGGGCGCTTCTCCAGAATGAAGTTTTCGCCGCGTGTCCGCCGTTGGTTGGTACCGTAACGAATGGCATATATTTCCCAAAGCACCTGATCTTTACCCATGGCAGTCTGCATCACGCCGTTTCCAGTCTCGGTTCACTTTCCGTCGCGCCGAGATAGGCATCGACCGCCTGCTGGCGCGCCGTTTCATCCTTGAGTTCATCGGCACGTTTGTGGCCGACGATGCGGCCGCTGCGCAGGAAGTGCAGCTCGTCACAGAGCCGCATCGTCATCCTGAGATTTTGCTCGACCAGCACGATGGCGAGCTCACCGGCACTGCGGATCGCCCCAAGCCGCTCGAAGACGCGGCGCACGAGAAGCGGCGCCAGTCCCAGCGACGGTTCGTCGAGCAGCAGAAGCCGCGGCCCCGACATCAATCCGCGGCCGATCGCCAGCATCTGCTGTTCGCCGCCACTGAGGCGCCATGCGCCGCGGTCGACCTTGCTTGCGATCTCCGGAAAGAGGTCGAGGACCAGCGCAATGCGGTTTCGGCGTTCGGCCGCCGAGATCTGATAACCGCCGAGAACGAGATTTTCCCGCACCGAGAGTTCACCGACGATCTCGCGACGCTCCGGCACGTAGACGATGCCGCGCCTCACCCTCTCGCGCACCGGGAAATGACTGATCGGTGCACCGTCGAAAATGATCTCGCCCCGAGCGGGGATCAATCCGCCGACCGCCTTCATGATGGAGGATTTTCCGGCGCCGTTCGCGCCGAGCAGTGCCGTAACCTTGCCCGGAGACACCTCGAAACTGACGTTTTCGACGGCCTGCGCGCTCGCGCCATAAAAGACGGACAGGTTCTTGACCGAGAGAAGACTAGTCATCCTCGCTCCCCAGATAGATGGCGATGACATCCTCGTTGGTTCGCACGGCCTGCGGCGGCCCGCAGGTCACGACCTCACCAAAATTGATGACGTAGATGCGATCGCAGATCGACATCACGAGATCCATGTCGTGCTCCACGATGACCATCACGAGATCGGGCGAGGCAATGTTCCGCAGCGTCTGGGTCAGGTCGCGGGTTTCGGCATTGTTGAGGCCAGCCGCCGGCTCGTCGAGCAGCAGCACCGAGGGTTTGCCGACGATCGCGCGAGCAATCTCCACCAGTCGCTGCATGCCTGGCGGCAGTTGGGACGGCAGAAGATCGGCAGCATCGGCAAGACCGAGGCTCGCGAGCGCCGAGATCGCGGCCTCGCGCATTTCCCTGTCTTCGCGACGGCCACGCGCCAGCGGCAGGAAGGCGCTCAGCCAGCCGGAATGATAATTGCGGGCAAGGCCCATCATGACATTTTCAACGACCGTCAGCTCGGGGCAGAGCGCCACGGTCTGAAAGCTGCGGACAACACCGCGCGAGGCCCTGGCTGCCGGCGACAGGCCATCGAGCGGCCGGCCGTCAAAGGAGATTGAACCGCCCTGCGGCCTGTAGGCCCCGGTCAGGCAGTTGAAAAGGCTGGTCTTGCCGGCGCCGTTCGGCCCGATCAGGCCGGTGACCTCGCCGGCCCGGAATTCGACATCGAGGCCCTGCAGCACCTTGATGCCGCCAAAGGAAAGCGCAATGCCCTGCGCCGTCAACATGCTGTTCTGCGCATCCATCAGCGTTTCTCCCCGCGACGGAACAGGATGGAAGAAAGCTGCGGGCCGTAATGGCCGGCGAGGATGACGACGAGCATCACCAACCCGTAGAGGACCGGGATCCAGGCACCAGAGCCCGACAAAACCTGCGGGACAAGCGTGAGAAAAGCGCCGCCGATCAAGGCACGCGGCAGCGTCAGGCCATAGAAGCTCACGACAGAGCCGACGAGAAGAAAGATCGACGACCAGAATGTATAGACCGTCGGCGACACGGCGGAGCTCGCGAAGGCCAGCATGGCACCGGAGATCGCCGCGATGCCGCCACTGATCCCCATGATGCTGACGCGTGCCCAGGCGCGGCGCGTGCCAAAGGCATCGGCCGCCGCCGGATGCGAACGGGCAAGCAGAAGCGCTCTCCCCTGCCGCGACTGGCGCAGCCGCGAGAGGCAATAGACAACGACCGCAAGCGCCACAAGTGGCACGTAATAACGCTGCAACTCGATGCCGATACCGGGGATGAGAGGTTTGGAAACGTACAGCCCCTCGAAGCCACCCGTCCATGTATCGGCATTGACGATGATTTCCGGCATGGCAAGAGCCAGCGCCATGGTCGAGACCGCCAGATAGATGCCCGACAGCCGCCGTGACGGCCAGGCAAAGGCAATGCCGCAGAGTACGCCGGCCACCAGTGCGACCGGCAGCGAAATGCTCAACGGCAGTCCCGCGCGCGTTTCAAGAATCGCGACGGAATAGGCACCGACGGCGGCAAAGAAACTGTGGCCGATCGAGACCTCGCCACCGTAACGGACGAGCGCGCTGACGGCCAGGACGCCGATGCTGTTGGCGAAACAGACGCCAAGCGCATAGGTCCAGGATCCGGCGACAAACAGCGGAAGAAGGATCAGCACCGGAATGATCGCACCGGCGACGATACGCTCGCTGGCCACCATCTTCCTGAGGTCGAGGCTGCTCCGCTCCTGCCTCATGGTGAGAATACTGTCAGACACGCGTGCCTCCGGTGCTGGCAAAGATCCCGTTCGGGAAGACGTTGAGCGCCACAAGGATCACCACCAGAAGGAATGTGTTGGTGAATTCCGGCGAGACATAGAAGGTGAAGAGGTTCATCAGGATGCCAATCGCGATGCCTCCGACAAGCGCGCCGGGCAGGCTCGAGAAACCGCCGAGCACGGCCGCGGCGAAAGCCTGCAGCATGAAGGTCGCAACCGTGGTGACGCTGAGAAAGGTTGTCGGCACGATGAGGAGAGCACCGATCACGCCAAGCACTGCCGAAACGGTCCAGGCGAAAAGATGCACCGAGCGCAGGTTGAGCCCGCAGATCTCGGCAGCAATCGGATTGGCCGAGATCGCACGGAACGCGACGCCGAGCTTGGTATAGTCGATCACAAGAAACAGTCCGACAATGGTCGCGACCGCAACCGCAAGCACGGTCAGGTCATAACCGGTAATGCGCAAGCCAAGCAGCGAGGCGCTGAAACGCGGCAGCGGCAGGTCAAGCGGAACGATGTCGGCACCGAAGACGAGCAGCGTCACGCCCTGAGCGATCAAACCCAGGCTCAGCGTGGCAATGGTCGCCGTCAGGTCGGACTTCGCCATGATCGGCGCAACGATGGCATAACTCAGGAATGCGATGGCAATGACCGCGACCACCGCCATCAGCACGGCAGCACTCCAGGACAGTGTCAGCAACGTGCCGCTGGAAAATCCGTAGATCAGGAAAGCGGCAAGCCCGGCGACATTGCCATGGGAAAAGTTCACCACGCGCGAACTTTTGAAGATCATCACCAGGCCGAGCGCCCCGAGCGCATAGAGACAACCGGTGATGAGACCCGACCAGAGGAGCGGGAAGATATCGAGCAGGATGTGATAGGCAGCGCTCATGCTGGCGTTCCGGACATGGCGCCGTCTTCCACCAGCTTGATGACGCCGGGGAAGTAACGACCACCGAGGCCATTTTCGACGGCGGCCTCGTAATAACGCCGCACGGTCTCCGCCGCCTTTATCGGTACGCCGGTTTCTTCCGCAAGCTGGAAGACGTAGCTGATATCCTTCAGCACATATTCCGGCGGGAAAGAGCGCTCGGGGAATTCCCGCGGCAACATCGCCTTGCGCCCATGATTGCGCAGCACAAAGCTGTCTCCCGAGCCTTTCGAGACGGCGTCAAGCAGGGTTTCCGGCTTTACGCCGGCACGCTCGCCAAGCACCATCATTTCGGCCAGCGTCACCACATGCTCGAAGACCAGCATGTTGTTGACAAGCTTCAGCACCTGGCCGGCGCCGACATCGCCACCATGAGTGACATCGGTGGCCATATAATCGAGCATCGGCTTGATCGCATCGAAGACATCCTGCGCAGCACCGACCATGATCGAGAGCTCGCCGCGCTGGGCAGCCTCTCGGGTACGGGCGACGGGCGCATCGGCAAAACGAAAGCCGCCGGCCGCGAGCGCCTCGGCAACCTTGCGGGCGACGGCGACGGGCGTCGTCGAGAGATCGATGATGGTCGTGTCCGCTCTTGCGTTTTGCGCGACCTCGGCGCTGACCGCCTCGACCTGTGGACCGCCTGGCAGGGACATGAAGACAAAGTCGGCTTCGGCCGAAAGCGCTGCGATCGAGGCAGCCGCTTCCGCCTTGGTATCGGAGAGGGCCGCGAGCGCTTGCATGTTCATATCGAAGGCGATGACGCGACCGGCGTGTTTTACAGCGATGTTGCGGCACATAGGGCCACCCATCACGCCGAGACCAATAAATCCTATCGTGGGGCTGCTTGTCATGATCTCAATCCATCAACATTCCGCCGTTCACATCGAGCACCGTTCCGGTGATCCAGTTCGATGCGGGCGAGCAGAGGAAAAGAATGGCCTGGGCGATATCTTCCGGCTGGCCATAACGGCCGAGGGGCACATTGCCATTGGCCGATGGCGCGGCGCGTTGCGTCACCTTGTTCCACATCGGCGTCTCGACCGGACCGGGTGCGATCACGCTGGCATAAACACCTTTCGAGGCACCGGCCTTGGCGACCCATTTCATCAGGCCATGAACGGCGGATTTCGCCGCGACATAGGCAGGGCCCGAAGCGACACCGCCGATCTTGGCGGCAATCGAGCCAAGCGCGACGATCTTGCCACCGCCCTGCTCCACCATCATCGGGTAGAGTTCGCGCACCGGATTGACGACGCCCATCAGGTTCACGTCGAGGATCGAACGCCATTCTTCGTCGGTGGATTCAGTCAGCGGCTTGTGGGTGATGGTGCCGGCGCACAGAACAAGCGCATCGATCTGGCCGTAATGCTCGATCACATCCGCAATCACTGCCTTGGTATCACTCGAGGATGTCACGTCATAGCGGCGGTAGACGATGCTGGGATTATCGAAATCGGCCTGGTCGACAATATCGGTCGCGATGACCTTGGCTCCGGCCTCGGCCATTGCCAGTGCAGTTGCCTTGCCGATGCCGCCGGCGGCTCCCGTTACGAGGGCGATGCGCCCATCCAGACGCGCAGGTGAGCTGATCGGAATATCAATCATCAAATTCTCCATTCGTCATGAACTGCCCCGCCCGATACGGGCGGGGGCGTTTACGTCACGAGGAGTTACTGGGCGGGGGCGTCGAAGACGGCAGGGGGATAGGGGCGGAATTCGCGCACGAGCTCAAACTTGCCATCCTTGGCCTGAATGATGCCTTCCTGGCGCGTTCCGCGATGATCTCCCTTCTTGAACGACACGCCCTGTGCTCCTCCCACCGACGCGTTGTTCAAGGTCTCCAGAGCCGTGATCAGGTTTTCGCTGGTCAGCGGCTTGCCGCTATCCAACAACGCTTCGAACCCTTTTGCAAACAGAGCTGCGTTGCTCCAGCCATTCAGTCCGAAAACCCCGACCGGATCGTTCGGATAATACTTTGTCACCGCATCACGATAGGCTTTCACGTCCGCTGAATCGCTGCTGACGGGCATCAGCCAGGACGAAAAATAGGTGCCGTTCAGAAGATCGCCGGCAAGCTTTACAGTCGACGGATCGGCCGTGAAGAAGGGGGCGAACCATTTCACCTGCAGCCCCTGCAGGTCGGCCGCCTTCAGCGCTGCAGCCAGATTGGCGTTGGAACCGAACAGGATGACCGCTTCGGCACCGGAATTCGCCACACGGCGGATATGTGGGCTGAAACTCGTCGTCTTGACGTCAAACGGCACGGATTCGGCCGGTTCGACACCGAGTTCCTTCATGTAGAGATCAAAACCGCGCTTGGCGGATTTGCCGAGTTCGTCGTTTTCCCACAGCAGCGCGACCTTCTTCAGGCCGAGCCCCTTGATCGCGTAGTCGACGTTCGAGGCCGCCGACCAGCCGTAATCCGGCAGAAGCGGAAACACGTTTGGCTCGACGAAGAAGGCACTGGCCCCACCGATCGGACCGATCATCGGCACCTTCTTTTCCCGTGCGTAAGGGATGACGGCGACATTGGTGGCCGTGCCGACCGGGGCGGCGAGCGCAAAGGCGCCGTCGTCTTCCACGAGCTTGCGAGCCACCGCAACGCTGCGGGCCGGATCATAGCCATCGTCGTAGGTGAGGTAATTGACCTTCCAGCCCTTTATCCCGCCGTTTTCGTTCAGGTGTTTGTAATAGGCATCCGCGGCATGGGTCAGCACGGAGTAAAAAGGCACAGGACCCGTCACCGGCGTATAGGCGCCGATCGTGATTTCCCTCTTGGCCTCGTCAATTCCCTTCTGCTCCGCGAGGGCTGTCGTCGACAGGCCCATCGCGAGAATAACGGCACCTGCGGCATAAGCGAGATTTCTCCCGACACTTGGCAACATTTCGATCCTCCCACCGAATTCGAACCAACCATCTTTCGCGGCAAAACCTATGGCAGCGAAAATCAAGCGTCAACATAAAATGCATTATGCATTGCAGCATTTCGAGTGTTTAATCGCCTTTGATGGGACCTAATGGAATACCTCAAGCTCATTGAAAGCGGACACATATCCATCATAAATTCGCCAATTACGAATTAAATTCAAAAACTTAAATCATTCCACTAAGCCGCACCTGGAAATGCAGACTTTCATTGCAATCCTCAGACTTGCACACAAAATAAAATGCATTATCTTGAATTCAACGAGACATGACCGGGAGGACTGAGGACGTGGGAGTGTTGGCCAACAAGACGGTGCTGGAGCTGGGAAGCATGATTGCGGCGCCATTCGCGACACATATTCTCAGCCAACTCGGTGCAGATGTCATCAAGATCGAGCCACCGGGTGGCGAGACCACGCGAAAACTCGTTCGCGGCGGACCGAGCGGTACCTATATAGCCTATAACCGCGGCAAGAAGAGCATATGCCTCAACCTGCAATCTGAAGACGGGCAACGCGTATTCCGCGAACTGGTCGCCAAGGCTGACATCATCGTCCACAATCTCTCGCCATCCGCCGCCCGCAAGATGAAGGTAACCTTCGACGATTGCGAGGCCATCCGTCCCGGCATCATCCTCTGCCATATCCGCGGTTATGGCGAAGGGCCGCTGTCGGAAGAGATTGCCTCCAACCCGATTGCAGAGGCCGCGACCGGCGTGATGTTCGCCAATCGAAACAGCGGCAAGCCGTCACGTCTAGGACCGTCCTATCACGACCAATTCGCCGGTTGTTATGCTGTCATGGGCGTCCTGTCGGCGCTTCTCGATCCTGCGGCATCGCGTGAGCGCCGCAATATCACGCTCGGCCTTTACGAAACCGGATTGCATATCGCGGCGCGGGAACTTGTTGGCGTCCAGCTCAAATCGCAGATCACCGGCAAGGCCGAGCAGGAACCATCGCCGGAATTCAGCATGCCGGGATATGGCGCCTACGAGACCTCGGATGGCCGCTGGGTCTATCTCGTAATGCTGACCGACGACCACTGGCGAAAATTCTGCGCGGCAGCCGGAATAGCGCCGGATCCGGAACTCGCGACGCTTCGCCAGCGGCGCAAACATCGGCCGGCGGTCGAGGATCTCGTTACTCGCAGCGTCAGAAAACTCAGCTTCGCAGATTGGTCGACGTCGCTGGGTGCGGCGGGCGTAGGCTTTACCGAGGTCCTGTCAGCCGATCGTGTTCTAGACGCCGATCAGGCACGCACGCCGCCCAAATACACCCAGGTTCCATTCGCGGACTTCAGCTTCGACGCACCGGATTTCCCTCTGCCCTCTTGCGTGCGGGAGGATGGGCTCGAAATCCCCCCACCGCTGCTCGGCGAGCATACCATCGCGCTGCTGCACGAGGCCGGATATCAGGATGCGGAGATAAGACAGATGGTCAGTGCCGGCGCGGTAGTACAGGCGCTGGAAGACGACGACCTCTGGAACATGCGAGCCGAACGCCTGAGTGCAGCGGGCTGACGGCATGGCTGCGGTATAAACCGGCGGCTTGATGCCGCCGGCATCATCAGGATCAGCCGCGCCATTTCAGGAAAACCGTTGCCAGACCGGGCAGATCGAGGTTCAGCGAGAATGGTTTTCCATGCGCCGAGACCTGCTCCGTCCAGACATTTGACTGGCCGAAATTCGATCCGCCATAGATTGCGGCGTCGGTATTCAGCACGACGTCCCAGCAGCCTTCCCTCGGCACGCCGACGCGGTAACCGTGGCGCGTCATGGGGGTCATGTTCGACATCACGAGCACATGGGAATACCCTTCTTGGGCCGTCCGGAACATGCCATAGACCGAGTTCTCGGCATCGTCGGCGACAGCCCATTCGTGGCCGGCCGGATGCAGATCGCCAAACTGCAGAGCCGGCTCGGCGCCATAGAGCCTGTTGAGATCGCGGACAAGGAACTGCATGCCCGCATGCTCCGGCCGATCCAGGAGATCCCAGACCACCGAGCCATCATGGTTCCACTCGGTTTCCTGACCAATCTCCTGCCCCATGAACAGCAGTTTTTTGCCCGGGTGGCCCCACATGAAGCCGTAATATGCGCGCAGGTTGGCGAGCTTCTGCCATTGGTCACCCGGCATCTTGCCGAGCATAGAGCCTTTGCCATGCACGACTTCGTCATGGGAAATCGGAAGCATGAAACGTTCCGAATAGGCATAGATCATGCCGAAGGTCATGCCGCCATGATGATATTTGCGGTAAACGGGATCATCGGAGATGTAATGCAGCGTGTCGTGCATCCAGCCCATGTTCCACTTGAAATCGAAACCCAACCCGCCTTCTTCCGGCTTTTTCGTCACGCCCGGCCAGGCGGTGGATTCTTCCGCCGCGGTGAAGGCATGCGGGCAGCGATCATGGATGATGCTGTTCAGGTGCTTGAAGAATTCGACGGATTCGAGGTTCTCACGGCCACCATACTGGTTCGGGATCCATTCGCCTTCATTGCGACTGTAATCGCGATAAAGCATCGAGGCGACCGCGTCGACGCGCAGAGCATCGACATGGAAATGTTCGAGCCATTCCAGCGCGGAGGCGATCAAAAAACCTTTCACCTCGTTGCGGCCGAGATTGTAGATCAGCGTGTTCCAATCCTTGTGGAACCCTTCACGCGGGTCGGCATGTTCATACAGCGCCGAGCCGTCGAAACGCGCGAGCCCCCAGACATCGGTCGGGAAATGCGCCGGGACCCAATCGAGGATTACGCCGATACCGGCCTGATGGCAGCGGTCGATGAAATAGGCGAAATCCTCCGGCGTGCCGTAACGTCCGGTCGGCGCGAAAAGGCCAAGCGGCTGGTAGCCCCATGAGCCGCCAAAGGGATGCTCCATGATCGGCAACATCTCGATATGCGTAAAACCGAGTTTTTTGACATAAGGGACAAGCCGCTGGCTGAGCTCCACCCAGTCGAGCGATCGGTTTCCTTCTTCGGCAATCCTGACCCATGAGCCGAGATGCACTTCATAGACCGACATCGCCCCCTCGCGGCTGCGATCGCCTGCCTGCTTGTCCATCCAGTCATGATCGTGCCAGTGGAACGGTTTTGACGAGGCAACGATGGAGGCGGTCGATGGTGCGGCCTCCGAGGAACGCGCCACCGGGTCGGCGCGCTGCGGCAGCAAATTGCCATTGGCATCCAGCAGCTCGAACTTGTAGCGTTCGCCATGGGTCAGGCGTGGAATGAACAGTTCCCAGATGCCTGCCTGCGGACGGAGCCGCATCGGATGGCGCCGCCCATCCCAGGCATTGAAATCCCCGACGACGGAGACGCGCCGCGCATTCGGCGCCCAGACCGAAAACCGCACGCCTTCGATACCCTCGATCTCCATCGGGATCGCGCCGAGTGTGCGACCAAGCTGGTAGTGGGTACCCTGGCTGATCAGATGCAGGTCGAGATCGCCGAGAAGCGGAGGAAAGCTGTATGCGTCTTCGGTTTCCTGCACCGCATCCGGCCATTGGATCCGCAGCCGGTAAGGTGCAGAACTGCCGACAAGCCCGGCGAAAATGCCGACTTCGTGGATCGGCTCCAGCTCCGCAATCGCCCTGCCCGTCTCGATTTCGATGACCGAAACCGACAGAGCGCCCGGCAGCAGCGTTCGGACCACGGTCAGGTCGCCATAGAGGTGCCGCCCGAGAATGGAAAAGGGATCACCATGGCGCCCTTCGGCAAGCGCTTGCAAGCCTTCCTGCACCATGCCGGTCATCAGGTCTGCACGTTCATATCTCATCGGTCAGTCTCCAAGAGTCGGGAGGCGATCGCCGAAAAGCCGGCAAGGGGAAGTGGCAACCAGTGCGGCCGGCTGCGGACCTCGTAAGCCACCTCATAAGCAGCCTTTTCCAGGAGGAAGAGATCGAGCACCCGATCGCGGTTCTCGTTCGATTGCATCAGGGCGTCGGATTTCTCGACGGCTGTGAAATAGGCTCCGAGGAACGCCGGCTCGGCAAGCTCGATGAATCGGGTAATCAGCTGACGATGGCGAATATCGTCCACCTCGCTCACCACTTCCCGGTCCATGTCCGCGGCGGCTGCGAGATAACTCAGGGAGCGCAGCAACCCGGCGACGTCACGCAGCGGATTGGTTTTGGCGCGCCTCTCGGCAAGTGTCCGTGTCGGTTCACCTTCGAAATCGATGATATAGGCATCGCTTTCTGCTACCAGGATCTGGCCGAGATGGAAGTCGCCATGGTGGCGCGTCTTGAGTGTGCCGCCGGTCGCCTCGGTCAACCGGCCGGCAAGCGCAAGCAGGTCGTCTCGGCGTGCGATCAGCGATCTGGCAATTTCAGCCAGTTCACCTTCCAGCCCGCCAAGCGTGCCTTCCAGAATGGTAAGACTCTGGCCGATCTGATCCGCCACCGCCCGGCGAGCCGCCGCGACATCCTCCTTCGTGGCCCATTCGGGCTTGAAGGCCTCGTCCTCGGAATTTTCAGCGAGCGCGACATGCAATTCACCCAGTCGCGTGCCGATCGTCGCGGCGAAATCGACCAGCGGCTTGAAATGCTCGTCGACATCGGCACCTTCCAGCCCCGTGACGACGATTTCGTCGATCGAGCGGCGCAGATTGCCAAGCATCCAGGTCCACGCATCGCCCTGATTGCGGATCGCCTTCTGGACGATGATCAGGGTATGCCGCGTTCCGTCCGGTCCGGTTCGGGAAACCTCACCCAGCAGCTGCGCCGTATTTTTGTAACCGACCCTGGTCAGGTGGCGGGTCATTTCCACTTCCGGATGGATGCCGGGGAAGATGTGGCGGATCAGCTTGACCATGGCTAGGTCACCGACGATCAGCGAGCTGTTCGACTGCTCTGCCGACAGCCAGTGGACCGGCAGTTCATCGGTAACCTCCAGATTGTCGAGATGATCGGTGCCGATGAATTCGAGGGCACCGGTTCTTCCTGAGATGACGGCTCTCTCGGACAAGCCGCGCAGGATGGCCCGTGCGAAGCTCTCATGCGCGAACCCGTCGGTCAGGAAGCCGACACGGCGTCCCTGCCTCAACCGGGCCATCGAGAGCTGCTGCGCAAGCGCGGACGGGAAATTGTCATCCCAGGAAACAGCGAGCGGCAGAAGATAGCTGTCCATCTGTCCGGCAACATCCGCCTCCAGTTCGCCGAGCAGGATGTTGTTGGCGAAAGGCAGCGGGGTCGCGGAGACGAGCGAGGCGTGATTGAGGATCTGCCCTTTGGCACCGAACCAGCGTCTCTTGGTCAGATAACCCGGCAACACGTCCCTTGCCATCGTTTCAGCCAGTTTCGGCTGGTCGACAAGCTCCTGCAGGTCGCGGCGCACGACCATGGTGACCATGTCCTGCACCTGTTCGGGCGGCGCCTTACGCCAGCTTGGACCATCGGATTCCTGCGACAGCTGGAACCAGAAGAAGCCATAGGGCGGGAGCGTCAGCAGATAGGTCAATTGCCCGATCGGCGGAAAGGGCGACATGCCGGTAAGCTCGATCGGTACGGCGCCCTCAAACTGGGCCAGATCGAGTTCAACCGCCTGCGGCAGCCGGGAGAGATTGGTCACGCACAGGATCGTCTCGCCATCATGCTCACGCAGATAGGCCATGATCTTGCGATTGCCGGGCGCAAGGAAGCGCAGCGAACCACGTCCGAAGGCCGGGTGACGATTGCGCAAAGCCAGCATCCGCCGCGTCCAGTTCAGAAGCGAATGGGCATCCGCCCCCTGCGCCTCGACATTCACCGCCTCATAACCGTAGAGCGGATCCATGACCGGCGGCAGAACCAGACGTGCCGGATCTGCCTTGGAGAAACCACCATTGCGGTCCGGCGACCATTGCATGGGCGTACGCACGCCATCCCGGTCCCCGAGATAGATATTGTCGCCCATGCCGATCTCGTCGCCGTAATAGATCACCGGCGTTCCCGGCATGGAAAGAAGCAGCGCGTTCATCAGTTCGATGCGGCGACGGTCGCGCTCCATCAGCGGCGCAAGCCGGCGACGGATGCCGAGATTGATGCGCGCGCGGCGATCGGCGGCGTAGGTGTTCCAGAGGTAGTCGCGCTCCTCGTCTGTCACCATTTCGAGCGTCAGCTCGTCATGATTACGCAGAAAGATCGCCCACTGGCAGTTTTCCGGAATTTCCGGCGTCTGCCGCATAATGTCCGTGATCGGGAAACGGTCTTCCTTGGCAATCGCCATGTACATACGCGGCATCAGCGGAAAGTGGAACGCCATGTTGCATTCGTCGCCATCGCCAAAATATTCGCTCGTATCCTCCGGCCACTGGTTGGCCTCAGCAAGCAGCATTTTCCCGGGGTGGCTCTCGTCGAGAGCAGCCCTGATCCGCTTCAGAATGGAGTGCGTTTCCGGCAGGTTCTCGTTGTTGGTGCCTTCACGCTCGATCAGATAGGGGATGGCGTCGAGCCGAAACCCGTCGATCCCGGTATCCGCCCAGAAGCGCATGACCTGCAAAAGCTCGTCCATGACGGCCGGATTGTCGAAATTGAGATCCGGCTGGTGCGAATAGAAACGGTGCCAGTAATAAGCGCCGGCGACAGGATCCCAGGTCCAGTTCGACTTTTCCGTATCGAGGAAGATGATCCGTGTTTCGGGGAATTTCTGATCGGTATCCGACCAGACGTAAAAATCCCGCTCCGGCGAGCCGGCGGGCGCATGCCGGGCACGCTGGAACCAGGGATGCTGGTCGGATGTGTGGTTGATGACGAGCTCGATGATCACTCTGATCCCGCGTTCATGGGCGGCATCCACGAAAGCGCGAAATTCCTCCATCGTTCCGTAATCGGGGCTGACATTGCCATAGTCCGCAATGTCGTAACCGTCGTCTCGTCTGGGCGACGGGAAGAAGGGCAGAAGCCAGATCGTGTTGGCACCGAGCGAGGCGATATGGTCGAGCTTCTCGTGCAATCCCTTGAAATCGCCGATACCGTCGCCATTGCTGTCGTGGAACGACTTCACATGCAGCTGGTAGATGATCGCATCCTTGTACCAGAGCGGATCATCCGCCTGTGGCTGATGCTGGCCCATTGCCTCCGCAAGGCTATTGGTCATGAAGTCCACGATGCACTCCTCCCTTATCTGACGCGCCAGATGGCGAGCGGCAGTCCTGCCTGCGGGTCGAGCCGCAGGCGCTGGATCTTTCCTGTCCAGGTGAAACGGTTGCCGCCAACCAGGTCCTCAAGTTGAAGCGAACCGTGGTCGGGAAGGTTCCATGACCAGAGCGGTATCTCGACATCGGCCTCATGCGCGGCGTGGGGATCGAGGTTGATCGCGATCAGCAAGACGTTCTCGCGCCCGGCACTCGCCTTCTCGAAGAACATGATGTTGTCGTTCCAGGCCGTCAGCAGCTGCAGGCCGAGATGTGAATGCAGCGCCGGATTCTCGCGACGGATACGGTTCAGAAGCGCGATCTCACCCTTGATATTGCCGGGCCTGTCATAGTCCCAGGCGCGGATCTCGTATTTCTCCGAGTCCGCATATTCCTTGCGCTTCGCATCCGGCCGGCCTTCGCAAAGCTCGAAACCGTTATAGACGCCCCAGAGACCGGACAGGGTCGCCGCCAGTGCGGCTCGGATCAGATAGGCCGGACGCGGCGCGTACTGCAGAAAGTCCGGGTTGATGTCGTGGGTGTTGACGAAGAAATGCGGCCGGAAGAAATCCTTCGGCTCTTCGGTGGTGATCTCGCGCATATATTGCTCGAGTTCCCACTTGGCGTTGCGCCAGGTGAAATAGGTGTAGGACTGCGAAAAGCCGACCTTGGCCAGCCGGTACATGACCTTCGGCTTGGTAAAGGCTTCCGAAAGGAACACCACATCCGGATGACGCGCGCGGATATCGGCAATCAGCCATTCCCAGAAGGGAAACGGCTTTGTGTGCGGATTGTCGACGCGAAACAGCTTTACGCCATGATCGACCCATTTCTGCACAACATCGCGCAACTCGACCCAGAGCGACGGAACGGCCTCCTTCGCATAGAAATCGACATTGACGATGTCCTCGTATTTTTTGGGCGGGTTTTCCGCATAACGGATCGTGCCGTCCGGCCGCCAGTCGAACCAGCCAGGATGGGACTTCAGCCAGGGGTGGTCCGGTGAAGCCTGGATGGCAAGGTCGAGTGCGATCTCCAGCCCGTGGTCTGCCGCTGCATCCACCAGCCGTCGAAAATCGGAAAAGGTGCCGAGTTCCGGATGGATATCGGCATGACCGCCATCGGGCGAGCCGATCGCATAAGGGCTGCCCGGATCATCGGGGCCAGGCGTCAGGGTATTGTTCTTGCCCTTGCGGTTGGTGCTGCCGATAGGATGGATCGGCGGGAAATAGAGGACATCGAAACCCATCTCCCGAATGGCCGGCAGCCGGGCGATAACATCGTCGAATGTGCCGTGGCGGTTGGGATCGCCGCTCTGAGAGCGGGGAAAGATCTGATACCAGCTGGCAAAGGCGGCAGCTGTCCGTTCCGCATCAACGGGGATGACCTGCGAACGCACCCGGTGAGGCCGGCGGTCGGCCTTGGCCATCAGCTCTGCCGTTTCGGGCATCAGCAGGGTCTGCGTCCGCTGCTTGTCCTGCTCAGCCGTCAGCCGGTCGAACAGCTTTTGCAGCTGTGGCTTGAGTTCACCTCTCGCGTGGTCCAGCGCGTCGAGCACCAGATTGATGCCCTCCTGGATCTCCAGCCTGAGATCGAGCCCCGCCTCGTGTTTCTTGGTGAACTCATAGCGAAAAATCTGGAACGGGTTCTTCCAGCCTTCGACCGCAAACTCGTACCGGCCCAATCGCTTCAGCGGGAATTCAGCCTTCCAGCGATCATTGGCGACGAGCTGCATCGGCACTTCCTGCCAATCCGCATCATCGGCGGCGCGGAACAGCAGGGCAGCTGAAAGCGGATCATGGCCGTCGCCAAAAATATCGGCCTCGACCTTCAACGCCTCGCCGACGACCCGTTTCACAACGAAACGTCCATCATCTACCGCCGGCGTGATCTTCTCGATCGCCAGCCGCGGCGTGGCAGCGGCATCGCCTGCTGCAGGAACGGCAACAGCATCAACGATCGGTTCGGAGACATAGCCTTCGAATATGCGGATCTCGCCAGGCTTGAGTTTTAACCGCGCATCGAACATCTCCGTCTCGTCTTCCGGTGCCAGCAGCGGCAGGAAGGGAGAGGCCGCTTCACGCATAACGTTGAAGGGCGCAGCAGCGACCTTGCGCAGATCGCGATTCAACAGCACGACGCGCATCTTTTCCGACGCCCGGCTGTCTTCCTGATCGGTCTGAAACAGGCCGACGACCGGCCCCTGACTGGCCGAAACGAGTTTCAGCGGCCGCCGCGCGAAACCGGCCGCCGTCTTGTTCGGCGTGCCGTTGATCTCGCGGATCTCGGCACTGAGATCATAGGAACTCTGTTCCTTCAGCCCACGCAGACCGGCCCCATCACCATGGAGTGGGTCCAACGGAAGCGACACCCCGTATTCAAACCCCATCGGCATCATCAGGCCGCTGGTGAATGTGGAAGCAAGCTTGAGAGCGCGCAGCGCCTTGCGCTTCAGCACCTCGCATCCGTCGGTACCATGCGCAATGCGGCGGCCAAAAGGCGCTTCCGGAAACGCTACCTGATAGCCCAGTTCCCGCTGGATCTGGTACTCGTCCATGATCCACCGCTCTTCCATGTCCCACCAGGCAAGCGAGGAGAAACTGCCATCCATGCCGCAGCCCTTTAGCACCTGCCTGTCGGCAAACGCGCTGCCGGGTGTCCAGGCAATGAAGATCGTCTCGGGCTTGAAGCTGCGGGTATGGGTGATCAGATCGGACCAAACTTCTGGCGCGACACGGCCGATGCCCATGCAGCGAAAACCGGCAACCCCGAGCTTGGCCAGCGACACCAGCCGCTCCCGCCAGCTCGCGATATGCTGGACGTCGGCCAGAAAATTGACGGACTTGGCGCCCATCTGCTGCGGGCTCAACCGGGGATCGGCTGCGCTCTGCTTTGCCTCTTCCCGATCGACTGCGACCCTGTCGACCACCAGATCAAGCATGAACTTCAGCTCGAAACCCTTGGCGGCAGCAACCAGCATGGCAATCGCCTCTACAGGATTGTCGCCAAGCCCGAGTTCGGGGTCCAGTCGTTCGAAGTCGAGCGCGGTGAAGATGCTCGATCCATCACCACGCTGATAAAGCGGGCCGGAAAGCACGGTGTCGAAGCCCAGATTGCGAGCATGCGCAAAAACCTCTTTCCATGCTTCCATGCCCTTCAAGGCCAGCGGATGCACGTAATAGAGCTGCGGCGGCAGGTCGGTGAGCAGAGTGCGTGAGGCGAATTGCGGGCGCGTGTTCATCGGTCGAGCCTTGCAGTTTGGAGCCATGGATTTGATGCTCTAACTGCGTGGCAACGACGCCGGTTCCCCGAAATACGCTGGGATTCACGCCTGGAAAGCGTGGAGGTCGATGCGCGTAAGGGGCATCTGTAGTTGTCAATCGCGCTGAAACAACGGTGCGTAGACCAGAATTTCCGGCTGATATTCAGCGGGTTGCAGCATCGGCCACTTTATACCGCCAATAGCCACGACATCCGTGAAATCGCATGACGGATCGGCCAAATAAAAAGTTCAGCCATCTTGCGCTGAGGCCAGGAATTCAATGCGCGACAGCCCCCTTTTTAAGCATGCCAGTCGTTTATCGCCGGGCGAACGGCCGCTGGATAAAGCTCGAATGTAACAAAGAGGCCGGCAAAGCTTTGTGACTTTGCCGGCCTCTTGGCATGTTGCTTCCAATGCCCTCAAACCTCCCGCAGAGGTCAGGGTTTGCTAGAGGATGAAATATTCCTTGCTGAAGGCGATGACGTCGTCGAGATGGATGGCGAAATCGGCCTTCTTGTCGCCGTTGACGTCACCATAGACATAGGTCTGGTCATCCTTGACGGCGTAACGCAGTTCGCCGGCCTTGCCATTAAACAGGTGGGCACCGATGAAGGAAAAGGCCTGGTTGCCGTCCTTGGTGCTGTCCGCATCGATCATCTGAAGATTGATGATGTCGCCGCTCTTGCCATCAAAATCGAAGATCGTGTCGCGACCGGCAATGATGACGGTAGATTCGGTAAGCGCCTTGAAGATGAAGCTGTCCTTGCCGGTACCGCCATAAAGGTCATCGGCGCCCTTGCCACCATAGAGCTTGTCATCGCCCGAGCCGCCCGACAGGTAATCATTGCCGGTGCCGCCGTTCAGCCTGTCGTCACCGCCGCCGGCGATAATCTTGTCCGCACCCGCCTTGCCGGTAATGATCTCGCCCTTGGACGAGCCGCGGACAGTTTCCATCACGTCGGTGATGTCGATGGTGAAAGCCTTGGTGACGGTGTGGCCACCGGCATCGCTGACGGCGATCTTCACCGTATCATGTCGCAGCGTCTCGTAATCACCCGGCTTGACCACGACCAGCTTGTGGCCGGAGAGCTTGAACATGCCGTCCGCATCATCGGTCAGCTTGTAGCTCAGCGCCTGGCCTTCGGGATCGAGCGCCGAGAACGTGCCGACGACGGTGCCGGCCTTGCTGTTTTCGGCAACGCTCGTCTTTGACAGGGAAATAGAGGTCGGCGCTTCGTCGACATCGGCGACATCGATCGTCAGCGTCTTCGTCGTCACGTTGCCGCCGACATCGATCGCATCGACGCTGATCGAATGGCTCTTGAGGGTCTCGTAGTCGAGGGCCTTCGCGACCACGATCTGGCCATTGACGAGCCTGAAGTAATCGCCCGGATTGGACGAGAGGCTGTATTCGACGGCACCGCCCTCCGGATCGATTGCCGAAAGCGAACCGACGACAGTCCCGACCCTGGCATCTTCCGAAACGGTCGATGCCGAGATGGTGACAGAGACCGGCGCCTCATCGACATTCGTGACCTTGATGGTGACAGCCTGGGTGCCGACATGGCCGCCGGCATCCTTGGCCGACAGGACCAGCGAATGGCTCTTCAGTGTTTCGTAATCCAGCGCCTTTGCGACCTGCAGCTGGTTGCCGACGACCTTGAAATAACCGCCCGGATTGGAGGAGAGGCTGTAGCTGACGGCACCACCTTCGGGGTCCGTCGCCGACAGCGTGCCGACAACGGTTCCGACAGCGGCATTTTCCGCAACGGAATTGTCGTCGATCTTCAGATCCTCCGGAGCTTCGTCGACATCCTTGACGCCGATGGTGAAGCTTTCCGTCGTTTCATTGCCTTCCGTATCGGTGACGGTCACCTTGACGATATGGCTTGTGGCACTTTCATAATCGAGGGCCTTGGCCACCTGCAGCTTGTCACCGACGATCTTGAAATAATCGCCAGGATTGGAGGCAAGCTTGTAGGTCAGGGCATCGCCATCGGCATCGGAGGCCGAAAGCGTGCCGACGACCTCGCCAACCGCGGCGCTCTCAAGAACCGAGGCCGCGGAGATTGCAAGGCCAGTCGGGGCAACGTTGGTGATCGCCGTATATTCCTTGGTGGCGACGTTATAAAGGGCATCCTTGAACTTGATGAACTCGATGTTCTTCAGGCGATCCAGTTCGCCAGTGCTGGTCTGGCTCAGATAGAGGGTGCTGCCCACCGGCGTGATCATATAGCCCGCCACAGCACCATCAACGACATAGGTATCCTCACCAGCGCCGCCGTCGATCGTGTCGGATCCTGTGCCGCCTTCGATGATATCGGCACCGCCGCCACCATTCAGGATGTCGTCACCGGCACCGCCCTTGATACGGTCGTTGAAAATCGTGCCGGTATAGACATCGTTGCCGCTCGAGCCGACGAAGTTCTGGGCATAGGTGTCGAGCAGATCGGCATAGGTGTTGAGCGCTGTTGTTGAGCTTGCAGCGCCATACATGTGGGCGACGGTGAAGTTATGGACCGCGCCGCTCAGCTCGATGGCCGCTTCCTCGGTCGAATTGGTCGGCATATCGTTCGTGAACGCAAGCCCACTAATGACCAGTTCCGACGAACCGCCGACAAAGGCGCCCGAAGCATCATAGCTGCCGGTGCCGCGAGTACCGTATTCGATCTTGTTGATCTCGCCATAGACCGTGTGCGTGTTGAAATAGTAGCTGATGTCGCCATCGGCGAGCACGTATTTCGAGGTGCTGGTGGTCCCGTAGGACATCATCACCTCATTGCCTTCGAAGTCCCCGCCATTGTCGAAGACCGGGAAACCGCCGCCGATCGTGCCGGAGAGGAAGCCACCGCGGATATAGGCCTCGAAATCCATGCCGGTCGAGCCGGAGGCATCGATGGTGATCGTGCCGGCCGAGCCGAGCGGTGTGCCATCATGATCGGTAAGGGTGACGGTGAACGGCTTGACGGTGGTGAGGCCACCCGCATCCGTAACCTTGACCTGCACGTCATAGGTCAGCGCGTCACTGAGCTGCTTGACGACAAGCTGGTTGCCGACGATCTGGAAATTGTCGCCGCCATTAACGAGCGTATAAGTAAAGCTGTCGCCGGCATCCGGATCGGTCGTTGAAAGCGTGCCGACGACGGTACCCTGCACGCTGCCCTGCTCGACGAGCGCCTTGGAGAGGCTGATATTGGTCGGCGCCTCGTTGGTATTGGTGACGCCGATGGTGATCGCCTGGTCTGTGAAATTACCACCGGCATCCTTGGCGCGGACGATGATGTTGTAGGAGCTCTGCGCTTCGAAATCGAGCGCACCGTTAAGCTTCAGCTGGTTGCCGTCGATGGTGAACATCGAATTCGGGTTGCTGTAGAAACTGTAGGTAACGGCGCCACCTTCCGGATCGGTTGCCGAGAGGGTACCGATGACGGTGCCGATGGTCGCATCTTCCGACACGTGATCGCCGTTGAGGACCACATTCGTGGGCGCCAGATCGTTTGCCGGGTCGACGGCGAGCGCGATCGTCTTGACGGTCGTCGCAGGCGATGAAGCGTCATTGTCGTTGATGGAGATCGTCAGCTTGGCGGCGGTCTCGTCATTGAGGTCCGTGGTGAAATTGGTATGGCCTGCCGCAATATAGGCGTTGATGTCACTGACCGTGCCGTTCAGGGTCAGGCTGTTTGCGCTGCCCGAGACGGTCACGCCGCCGCTCGATCCGTCCGCCGCAAGCGTGCCGCGATCGACGCTGAAGGTAACGGTGACCGACCCTGTCGAATCGTCGCTGAAAGCGATGCCGGATAGCGCGGTCGCGACGTTCTCGTTGACCGGCACGGCTTCGAAACCGTAGGCAATACGGACATAATTCCGAACACCGTTTTCCGTAATCGGACCGGCCGAGACCAGATCCACAACGCCGTCGCCGTTAAGATCGCCGTAGGAAACATTGAAGAAGTCGGACGCGGTCGGATAAAGCGCGCCGGTCAGGTGTTCCTTGAACGTGCCGTCGGCCAGCTGTTCGAACCATGAGAGATAGGCGTTCTGGCTGTTGGCCGTTTCGCCGGAAAGCTGTGCCGAACCAGCGACGATATCGAGCCGGCCGTCGCCATTGATATCGAGCACCTTGAAATCGCTGACATAGGCGCTGTCGTAACCGCCGGCGGAGATCTCCTGCTTGGTGCCGAACGTGCCATCACCTTTGCCTTCGAACCAGGCCAGTTCATGTCCATTGGAGGTGGTGGCGATGATATCGAGCTTGCCATCACCATTGAGGTCGACTAGGGCGACCTTTTCAACGGAGTTGTAATTGAACTCGTTGATCACCTGGGTTTCGGTTGGGTTACGGGAGCCATCAAGAGTATTGACGGTGATAAAGCCGTTCCAATCGCTCGAAATCACATCGAGGATGCCGTCGCCGTTGATATCACCTGTCGCGACCGCATAGGTGCCGGATTGGGCCACGAGAACGGAATCGGTGAATGTGCCGTCGCCGTTATTGGTCAGCAGCATGACGCCGCCGCCATTGGAGGCCGCAACTACGAAGTCAGAATCGCCGTCACTGTCGATATCGACGGCAGTCAGATCGACGGCGTTCTGCAGTCCAGTGGCGATCGTCGTGAATGTGCCGAACGTGCCGTCACCGTTATTCTTCAGATAACCGACCGTCTGCTCGGAATAATCCGCATTCCAGGTGGTCGTGATGACGTCCTGAAGACCGTCGCCATCGACGTCGCCGCCATAGACATGCCAGTAATAACCGGTGGCGATGGTGCCGCCCGTGCTGAATGTGCCGTCACCATTATTCAGCATGACGGCGATCGTGTTCGCGCTACGGCCATTCAGCACCAGATCCAGTTTACCGTCACCATTGACATCCATGACAAGCGTTTCATCCGCCTGGTAGGTGTTGTTGAGCGTCTGCGAATCCTCGTAGGAAATCGTTGTCGCCGTGATGGTAATAGTTGGCGAGGTCATCGATGGTGCTCCGTGAAAGGTGCCAGGCGAAGGCAATAGAAAACCTTCGTCCGGATCGGCGTGGGATCCGTACGGCGTGTGGTTGATGTCTTGGGTTGCGCTTCAGTGGCCGCTTACGGCGATTGCGCAGATGAATTCCGGTGCCGCCTATCGCGGCGTGATTTCTCGGCTCAAATATCTCTCCTCAAAATCTGGTCGTGTGACACGAATCTCTTCTAAGTTTTGAGACGGGGCCGACCGTTTAGCCGGCCCCGCGGATGCTTACGAACCAGGCGGTTCAGAGCAGGAAATAACCCTTGGTCATGGTGACCGCGTCATCCAAATGGATGGCGAAATCCGCCTTGCCGTCGCCGTTGACGTCGCCATAGATGTAAGTGTCGGAAGCCTTTTTCTCGTAACGCAACTCGCCGGCCTTCTTGTGGAACGACTGCGTTTCGATGAAGGTGAAAGCCTGATTGCCGGCCTTGTTGGAAACGGCATCGATTGCTGCCAGGTCGATCCTGTCGCCGCCCTTGCCGGAGAAATCGAAGATCGTGTCGCGGCCAGTGGTTGCGACCGTGCTGTGCTTGATATCGGCAAAGCGGAACTTGTCGCTGCCCGCACCGCCATAAAGGTCATCGGCGCCCAGACCACCGATCAGCACGTCATTGCCGGCACCCGCAACGATCTTGTCGGCACCAATGCCGCCCTTCAGCGTGTCGGCGCGCGAGGTTCCGCTGATCGTTTCCATCTTGTCGGTGACCTTGATGGTGAAGACCTTGGTAGAGCTGAGGCCATCCGCATCGGTCACCTGCAGTTTCACCGTATCGCTCTGCAGCTTTTCGTAATCGATGGCCTTTGCCACCTGCAGCTTGTTGCCGGAGAGCTTGAAGGCGCCATTGGCCGTGTCGAGTAGCGAATAGGTGAGCGCACCGCCTTCCGGGTCCGCGGCGGAGAACGTACCGATTGTCGTGCCGATCTTGACGTTTTCCGCAACAGTCGCCTTAGAAAGCGCAAGCGAGACCGGAGCGCCGCTGCCGCCATCTGTTCCGCCGCCAGTGGATGGGGAAAGCTTGGTCAGGTCGACATTGCCATCGGAAAACTGGGCGGTTTCGATATTCTTCAGCGTGTCCTTGCCATCCTTACCGGTGCGGTTATCGAGCACGGTGATGCTGCCGTCGGTATTGGCGGTAATCGTGTAATCCGTCACCTTGCCGGAGAAGATCGCGATATCCTTGCCATCCTTGCCGTCGAACACGTCGTCGCCGCCATTGCCGCGGACCGTGTCTGCAAAGGCGGTGCCGCTATAGGTATCGGCACCGGCCGAGCCGATGACATTATGGCCCTGGGCCCAGAGGAAGCTTGACAGCGCCGTCGCATCAGCCGAGCCGCCGCTATTGGCGCCGCCCATCAGGCCGTAGATGACATTATGGACATCGCCGCGCGTGCCATAGGCGTTTGAAATGGTGAGGCCGGAAATCTCGATGCGGGTGGTGACATTGGTGATATGGCCGCTGGCATCACGATCGAAGGACTGATCGGCGGAATTGTAGCTGTCGCCGAGGGTGGAGAGGCGCACAGTCGTCAGCGTGCCGCTCAGCGTGTGGTCGTTGAAATAATAATCAAAACTCTTGCCATCGAGGATGATCGCCTTCGTCTGGGCGCCCTGGCCGGCGATCATCTTGTCGAGAAGGACGATCTGGTCGCCGGAGAACTCACCCGAACCGCCGAGGATATAGGGCCAGCCGGTCGGGACCATGCTGGCGAAGTAGCTCGCATATTCCGTATTGAAATTCACACCTGCCGTGGAGCCGAGCTGGGCTGTCAGGGTAATGGTCAAGGTCATGTTGCAATCCTTGTCTTGATCCCGCGGCCGTCATCATCCGGAGGCGGGTTGGTCCTCGTGGTTCAAAAGCGCATTGTCAGGAAGGCCTTGGCGTTGAAGCCCGGGCTGGGATCGGCATTGAGATATTGCGTGTATTGGCGGTCGAAAATGTTGTTGAGCTGGACGTTGACGCTCATCCGCTCGTCGACGGCAAAGTCGGCGAAGACATCGACCAGCTGATAGGCCTCACCGATGAAACCGGTCGAGACGTCGTCGTCCTTCTTGCCGACCACGGTCAGGCGTGTACCGGCGGTCAGCCTGTCGTCGAAGGCGCGGAAGCCGAGGGTTGTGACGGCGCGGAAAGGCGGAACCTTCTGCAGCGTATCGCCTGTGGTGCGGTTGACGCCATCGAGGATCTGGCCAGACAGGCCGGCAAAGACGCGACCGGCGTCATAACTCGCCTCGAATTCAAAGCCCTTGATGCGGGCCTCGGCGATGTTTTCGTATTGGTAACCGCCGGGGATCGGGAAGAGGTGGAAGACCTGGTCGATATAATCGTCGACATCATTCTGGAAGACGCCGAGTTTGACCAGCAGCTTGTCGCTGGCAATCACATCGTTGAAGCGCAGATTGACGCCGGCCTCGATCGTATGGGCAACTTCGGGCTTCAAGTCTGGATTGGGGAAGAACTGGCCGGTCACCGGTGGCGGATGAAACCCGTCGATCAACGTTTCTGTCAGTGCCGGCGCGCGATACCCTTCGGCATAGGTTGCATAGAAGGTGACCGGATCCCAGGGGGTTACACCCACCGTGATCTTCGGTGATAGCCGCTTGCCGTCGATCTCGATCTTGTCGTTTTCCAGCTTGTAGGCATCATAACGCAGCGCGCCGATCACCTCGAGCCAGTTGTCGAAGGACACCTTGTCCTGCAGATAGGCGCCATAGGCGATACGGCGGCCGGAGGGCGTTAGGTCGTCACTGGAGCCGACCTCATCCACCGTCTTCACCCTGTCGCGGAAGAAGTCGCCGCCATAGGTGAGTTCATGCGATAGCGGGCCGGTGTCGAATTTCGAGGTGTTGAAGATGTCGAAGCCGAGCGTGCCGACATCGAATGACTGGCCGGTATCGCCGCCTGCAGCACCCTGGTCGGACAGCGTATCGGTATAATAGACCTTGGCGCTGAGATCCCAGAAATCGGAATCGGCCGGCGTGTAGCGGTAACCTGCCGTGTAGCTGTCGACGGTGACGTCGATGGGCCGGACGCTGGATGCAAAGTTTTCGAAACTGTTGGCGTAACGGGATCCGGAGAAGCTGAATTCCTGGTCGTCGGTCGGCCTGATCCGCACCTTGGCGAGGCCGGAGCGCAGATATTGTGAAGATTGCACCGTCTCGTTGTCGCCGGACTTGTAGTCATCCGGCTTGAACAGCGTGCCGGCAATAAGGAAATCGGCAACATCGTCGATCTTGGTCGCCGCCTCGGCATGCACTGTCGGGCCGTAACCATTGGTATCGAAACCGGTGCGCACCCGCCCGCCGGTCGTCGCACCGGGCAGGAGAACGTCGTCGGCATCGATCGTGGTGAAGTTGACGACGCCGCCGATCGCGCCGCTGCCATAGATGGTCGAACTCGGCCCACGCGTCACGTCGACCGATTTCAGCATCTGGGTGTCGATGTAGAAGGTACCGTTCGCCTCGTGGCCATTCTTCTGGAAATTCTGCCGCGCGCCATCGACAAGAACATTGACGCGGCCGAAATCCTGCAGGCCGCGCATGTTGATGGCCGTGCCCGGATCGTCCGCCGAGGTCTGGCTCGAAACGCCGGGAATGACGGTGACGATCTGCGAAACCGCTGCACCCTGCAGCTCTGTATTGAGCCGTTCATCACCGATGCCGGAAGAGCCGGACAGCGTGTCGTAGACCCGCTCGCCCGTCTTGGTCGAGGTCAACACGATCGTTTCCAGTTCGGTCGACTGGTCGCCATCCTGCCCCGCCGCGTCCTGCGCGAAAGCATCTGCCGGGACCGAAAAGGCACCAAGCAGGGCAAGCATCGAGACGGTCTGGCGGAAATCGGGATGCCGGAGCCGCATCAAGCGGCCTTTTTCCATGAACGTTCGCCGTGACGCCATCGGATGGGAATTCATCGATGCGGTCATGGCAGGAAACATCCCTGCCGTAATGCGGTATCGTTCATGCCCTGTCGTCCCCAAACGGCATCGGCGCGATGGCAGAGCTGCGGATCTTTTTCAGGCAGCGTCGATCGCACCGACGCAAAATGCATCAGCGTTTCCCTGCTTTCGGCAGGGTAATTTCATATGTGCAAATGGTGCCGAAGCCTTCGTGCGAGGGGCTGTCACCCCAAGTCGATCATCAGCCCCAAGGCTTCCGAAGCGACAATATCTCTTCCCCCTAGAAGAAATAATCTCGCCTCGTATTCATCTATGAAGACCGGGCTGCATAATATTAAATTTAGCGCGCTGGACCGCCTATGCCGGCATCATAATTTAGGTCTTATTTTATTCTGTTTTTCTGAAAGAAGATTTGGCCGCAATGAAGAATGGCGCAACATGATCTCACGGCGCTGTTCATTTGCTACCCAACTGAGCGCTCCCCTGCCCGCGTGTTGAATGAACCCCGTGCAACCGTGTAGATATGTTGATATTTCGAGTCAAGAATAAAAAAGAATTAATATCGGAATTGGATCACGGTTCCGCGAGGCACCCCGCCACCGCAGGCAACCATCATTAAAATCTGTTTCCGGCCGGGCGTAACGCACCGCGGCTCAACCCTCCACGATTGAGAAACTCAAGCCATCCAAAGATTAAAAACGCATCGTAATGGAGACCGGCTTCATACAACGAAACCCCGAATTACAGCAGTTTTCGGCGTGAATACCGAGCTTCAAAGGCGGCGACCATCAAAACTATTCCAAAACGGAATGGGTTATCCGGAATTTTCATTGGACGCCCCATTCGTCGGCGACCATCATGATTAAAAAATAAGCCTGCTCAAAATATATCCATTAAATTCGGATTATATAATGGTTTGGTCTGATATCCATCATCGAGAAGATCGGAACGGTATCTTCATCCGCGTCGACGACACCCATACCCTTTATGTCGAGGAGCATGGAAGCAGGAACGGCGTTCCGGTCGTTATCCTGCATGGAGGACCCGGCGCCGGGATCTCGTCCCGGCAGGTTCAGACCTTCGACCCTTCGGCATTTCGTATCATCACCTTCGACCAGCGCGGCGCCGGCAAATCCACACCGCATGCCAGCTTGACCGGAAACACGACCGATGCGCTGATCGCAGATATCGAAGCCGTCCGCATGGAGCTTGGCATTGATCGCTGGCTAGTTGCCGGCGGCTCCTGGGGCAGCTGCCTGGCATTGGCCTATGGGCAGGCTTATCCGCAACGCTGCCTGGGCTTTCGCCTGCACGGGATATTTCTGGCAGGTCGCGAAGACATTGACTGGTGGTTCAACGGCGTTCGCTCGATCTTTCCGGATGAGTGGGAAGAATTCGCAGGCTTCATACCCGAAGCCGAACGCGGCGATCTGCTGGCGGCATACCATCGCCGGCTGACGAGCGGCAATGCTCAGGAAGAAGCGGCAGCGGCGCTCAGCCTGCGCGGTTTTTCGGCAAAAACCCAGACCTTTCTGCCGGATCCGGCACATGTTGCGGCACTTCTCGATCCGAAGGCCGCGCTCGCCGTCGCCCGCATCTTCACCCATTATTGCGTCAATGGCGCATTCATGACGCCGGGCCAGCTGCTGGCGAATATGGATCGCATCCGGCATCTGCCCTGCCAGATCGTGCATGGCCGCTACGACACCGTCACGCCCATGCTGACCGCCTGGCGGCTGCATCGTGCCTGGCCGGAAGCCGGTTTTACCATCGTCACCGAAGCCAATCACCAATCGACCAAAGGGCCGCTGTTCGACGAGCTCAAGGCCGCGTCGGAAAGGCTTTGGCACCAACTGGGCGAAAAGCAGGGCATGAAAGCGGAGCATAAACACTGATGACCAGCACATTCGACGCATCCGCGATCGTGCATTTTATCGAGATCTTCTCCGTCAAATCGCCGGCGGTATCGCCGGATGGCGAATGGCTCGCCTATCTGTCGGACATAAGCGGCTTCCATCAGATCTGGGTCCAGCCGTTCGCCGGAGGTGACGCCCGGCAACTGACGGACATGCCCGAACCGGTCGGCGCGTTTGCCTTCAATCCGAAAGGGCCGGAAATCCTCTTTACAATGGATTGTGGCGGCGACGAACGCCATCAGCTGTGGCTGCTGCCGGATTTGTCCTCGAAGCCTGTCGCGCTGACCAGTGTTTTGAGCGTGGTGCATCTCTGGGGCGCATGGTCGCCGGACGGCAAGCGTATCGCCTATGCCTCCAACGCCCGCTCGCCGCATCACATGGATATCCATGTCACCGAGATCACAAGTCGCGAGACAAAAAACGTGTGCGCCGGCAACGGCATGCGCGAGGTCCTCGCCTTTTTTCCGGATGGCCAGTCGCTTTTGGTGCGGGAATCTTTGCGCTCCGGCAACGATCAGGACATGTATCGCCTCGATATCGAAACCGGTGCCCTCGCGCCCTTGATGCCACACGAGGGGAAGGCTCGTTATCTCGCAGCCCGGCTTTTCAAGGATGGCACCGGTGGTCTGACGATCTGCGATCAGGGCCAGGATTTCATGTCCATCTGCCGGTTCGCAGCCGAAGGCGGCAATGTCGATCCGGTGCTCGAGGTTGCCGATCGCAATATCGATGCGATGGCTCTCTCTCCCGGTCAGGACCGCATCGCCTTCGTCGTCAATGACGATGGCTGGAGCCGCATCGGCATCGCCAATCGCGATGGCAGCGATCTGCGCAGCTTCGATCACCAGCCCGTTGGCGTCATCACCTCCGTCGCCTTCACGCCCGACGGGCAAACGCTCGTCTTCCCGCTGGAGAGCGCATCGAAGCCGTCCGGCATCTGGAAGCTCGACCTGACGACAAGCCGGTTTGAAGAGCTGGTTGCTGCCGACACGAACGATTTCGAGACTGATGCTTTCATCGAGCCCGTTGTCGAGCGGTTCGAAAGCTTTGACGGTCGCCAAATCCCGGCTTGCGTCTATGTTCCGACATCCCCGCCTTCTGCTGAAGGTTATCCCGTCCTGTTCATCGTGCATGGTGGGCCGGAAATGCAGTGGCGGCCGGATTTTCGCGCCGATGTGCAATTCCTGTTGAGCCAGGACGTGATGGTCGTCGCCCCGAATGTTCGCGGCAGCACCGGTTATGGCCGCGCCTTCCATCAACTCGATGACCGTGAAAACCGGATGGATTCGGTCGCGGATCTGCGTGCCATCCGGCTGGCAATCGGTGCCCGTAGCGATGTCGATGACGACCGCATCGGCGTATTCGGCCGCTCCTATGGTGGGTTCATGGTTCTGTCGGCGCTGACCGAAGACCCGGACCTCTGGTCGCTCGGCGTCGATTTTTACGGCGTCGGCAATTTCCTCACCCATCTGATGGCAACCGGCCCATGGGGACGCCAGCAGCGGGTTGCGGAATACGGCGATCCGGCGGTGATGCGCGAGGCACTGGAGCGGTTTTCGCCGATCAACCGCATCGGCCGCATGAAAGCGCCCTTACTGATCGTTCATGCCAATCGCGATCCGCGCGTGCCAATGGGGCAGAGCGAGGATGTCTATTCGTGCCTGAGCGGCCTCGGGCATGACTGCGAATATCTGCGGATCGATCACGAGGGCCACGGCTTCGCCCGGCTGGAGAACCGCCGAACAGTGTTTTCGACCTTTGCCCGTTTTCTTGAACAACACCTTTGACAGCAGCTTTATTGAGGAGTTTTGACCATGCAGAACAGTGAGCCGATCTGGGATCTCGTCGACGAACACAAGGCGGAGTTCGAAGCGCTCAGCGACCGCGTCTGGGGCATGCCGGAGATCGCCTATACGGAATATGCTTCCGTTGCGGAACATGCCGCCATGCTGCGCGAGCAGGGTTTTCGCGTGACCGAGAATGTCGCGGGCATTCCGACCGCGGTCATGGGCGAAGCCGGCGAGGGCGGTCCGATCATCGCAATCCTCGGAGAATATGATGCGCTGCCGGGCCTCAGCCAGGAAGCCGGTATTGCCGAGCCGAAGCCGCTGCCCGGCACGGGTCACGGCCATGGCTGCGGCCACAACCTTCTCGGCTCCGCCGCCATGCTCGCTGCCACCGCCATCAAGGACTGGCTGGAAAAATCCGGCAAGCCGGGCCGCGTCCGGTATTACGGCTGCCCGGCGGAAGAAGGTGGTGCGGCAAAATCCTTCATGGCCCGCGAAGGCGCTTTCGACGGTGTCGACGCCGCCATCACCTGGCATCCAGGCGCCTTCACCGAAGTTGCCCGCGCCCAGTCGCTTGCCAATACCCGGATGGATTTTCGCTTCACCGGCCGCGCCTCGCATGCCGCTGCCGCACCGCATCTCGGCCGCTCGGCACTCGATGCCGTTGAACTGATGAATGTCGGCGTCAATTACCTGCGCGAACACGTGCCGGATTCCAGCCGCATTCATTACGCCATGCTCGATTCCGGCGGCATTGCCCCGAATGTCGTGCAGGCCAAGTCCGCCGTGCGTTACGCGATCCGCTCGCGCGACCTCAAAGGCATGCTGGACCTCAACGAACGCGTCAAGCGCGTGGCACATGGCGCCGCGATGATGACCGACACGACGGTCGAGATCTCCATCATGAGCGCGGTTTCCAATCTTCTCGGCAACCGGCCGCTGGAAGAGGCGATGCAGCGCAATCTCGAACGTCTCGGCCCGGTGCCCTTCGACGCCGCAGACAAGGCGTTTGCTGCAAAAATCCAGGCGACGCTGAGCGACGAGGATATCGACAACGCCTATCTGCGCACCGGCGTGCCGCGCCGCGAAGAGACGCCGCTCTGCGATTTCATCGTGCCGCTCGACGTGCATGGCGAACCGATGATCGGTTCGACCGATGTGGGTGACGTCAGCTGGATCATGCCGACCGTTCAGGCGCATGCCGCAACGATCGCCATCGGCACGCCGGGCCATTCCTGGCAGGTGACCGCGCAGGGCAAGATGCCGGCCGCCCACAAGGGCATGACCCATGCCGCCAAGATGATGGCCGGCACGGCGATCGACCTGATTGAGGATGCCGAGCTGCTTGCTGCCGCAAAGGCCGACCATCAGGCCCGCCTGGGCAAGACCGCCTATGTTTGCCCGATCCCATCCGACGTCAAACCGCCGCTGCAGCCGCGCCCGAAGGAGGCTGCTTGATACCGAACTGAAAGGCATCGCATATGCCGGGGGCAAAACAGCCCCCGGTGAAAAATCAGCGCTCAAGATTCAAAACAAGGGGAACTTAAAGCATGATTACGAAACACTTTGCCAAGCACAAGAAGACGATTGCCGCTGCCACGGCAGCCGCATTGCTCGCCTCCATCAGCCTGCCGGCGCAGGCCGCCACGCCTACTTCTGCTCTTGTCATGGCCTGGAATATCGACGCCATCAGCACCTTCGATCCGGCCCAGATCGGTGAAGTCGTTACCAGCGAGCTGATGCAGAATACCTGCGATTCCCTCGTCGATTTCGATCCGAAGGACGAATCCAAGGTCGTGCCACTGCTGGCCAAGAGCTGGGACGTTTCCGCCGACCGGATGCAGATCACTTTTCATCTTAATGAAGGCATGAAATTTCCGGGCGGTGCTCCGGCGACCGCCAAGGAACTGGCCTGGTCGATGCAGCGCGTCGTGCTTCTGGGCTTCGGCAATGCTGCGGCCATGACGGAATACGGCTTCAACAAGCAGAACGTCAAAGAGCGCATCACGGCTACGGATGACAACACGCTCGTGATGAAACTAGACAAGGCCTATCCGACCAACCTCATCCTACAGGCGATCGCCGCCAACCGCGTCGCGGCACTTCTCGATGAGAAGACGCTGATGTCGAAGGAAGTCAACGGCGACATGGGCAACAAGTATCTGGCCACCAACACGGCCTGCGTCGGTCCTTATCGTCTGGTGCAGTGGAATGCTGGCGAGTCGATCGTGTTGCAGGCCAATGACGAGTATTACGGCAAGAAGCCGAACCTCAAGCGCGTGCTGATCCGCCACGTGGCAGAGCCTGGTACGCAGCGCCTTCTCCTGCAGCAGGGTGACGTCGATATCGCCCGCGATCTGTCGCCGGACGATCTTGCCGATCTCGATGGCAAGCCGGGCCTGAAGGTGGAGCGCGTGCTGAAGCCGCAGCTGTTCTTCTGGACCTTCAACGCCACCGACCCGATCTTCAAGAACGAGAAGGTGCGTCTGGCGATGCGTTACCTGATCGACTATGACGGCCTCGGTAAGTCGGTCATGACCTATCTCGGTGTGCCGCGCGCCAGCTTCGCGCAGCTTGGGGCAACGGGTGCGCTCAATGCGGAAGAGGGCCAGCCCTTCAAGCTCGATATCGAAAAGGCAAAGGCGCTTCTGACGGAAGCCGGTTATCCGAACGGTTTTGAAGCGAGCGTCCTGATCGGCACGCTGCCGCATTCGGCACCGATCGCCCAGAACGTCCAGGCCAATGCTGCCAAGGTCGGCGTCAAACTCAATATCGAGCGTATGGCCAATGCCCAGCTCTTTGCCCGCATCCGCGGCCGCGAGTTCCAGACCGGCATGCAGGCATGGCAGACGGGCGTTCCGGATGCGCATGGCAATGCATCCCGCCTCGTTTCCAACCCGGACAACCGCCCGGAAGCCAAGCTGACGCAATACCCGTCCTGGCGCGCCGCCTTCCAGAACGAGGATTTTAACAAGCGCGTCGACGCCGCACTTCTTGAAGCCGACCCTGAAAAGCGCAACCAGATCTATTATCAGCTCCAGAAAGACGTGATGCAGCAGGGCCCGATGGCGATCATGTTCCAGATGTATAACATCCTGGGCATGAGCGATAAGGTCAAGAACTGGACCTGGAACGGCTTCCGCGTCTATTACGACATCGCCTCCAAGTAAGGCGGCGCTCCATGGCGGATATCACCCATTCGGTTCCCCGCGAGAGCGCGGGGAACGGGACGAAGCCCAATCCGGCAATGGTCGTGCTGAGCATTCTCGGCAGGACCCTTCTGCCCATCTTCGTCACCCTGTTCGGGCTTGCAGCCCTCACCTTCTTCATCGGCAGAATGCTGCCGATCGATCCCGTCGCCTCCATTCTCGGCGACAATGCCACCCAGGAAGCCTATGACCAGATGTCGAAGGCGCTCGGAATGGACAAGCCGCTCTGGTACCAGTTCGGCGTCTATGTGAAGGGCATCCTGTCGCTCGATTTCGGCAATGCGCTGACGACCGGCAAGCCGGTCATGGACGATATCGCCCGCGTCTTCCCGGCAACGATCGAGCTTGCCACGCTGGCGATCATCATCGGTACCGGCTTTGGCATTCCGGCCGGCGTCGTATCGGCCATGTATCGCAATTCCTGGCTCGACAATGCCATCCGCTTCACCGGCCTGATCGGGTATTCGGCGCCGAATTTCTGGCTCGGCCTGATGGGGCTAGTGCTGTTCTACGCCTCGCTCGGCTGGATCGGCGGGCCGGGGCGGATCGATTTCATCTATGAATTCGATATCGAACCGATCACCGGCTTCTACCTGATCGACACGGCTCTGGCCGGCAACTGGGAAGTGTTCCGCAACGTCTTCGGCCACATCATCCTGCCGGCCTCGATCCTCGGTTTCGGTGCGCTTGCCTATATCAGCCGCATGACGCGCAGCTTCATGATCGAACAGCTGGCGCAGGAATATATCGTCACGGCCCGCGTCAAAGGCCTGTCCTGGGCGCGCACCGTCTGGATCCATGCCTTCCGTAACGTCGCCGTGCAGGTCATGACCGTCGTGGCTTTGTCCTATGCCTTCCTGCTCGAAGGCGCGGTGCTGACGGAAACGGTGTTCGCCTGGCCCGGTTTCGGCCGCTACCTCACCAATGCGTTGCTGGTCGGCGACATGAATGCCGTGGTCGGTTGCTCGCTGCTGGTCGGCGTCATCTTCGTCACGCTCAACCTCATCTGCGATCTTCTTTATCGCGTCTTCGACCCCAGAACCCGCTGAGGCCGCCATGACAGACAAAGCCATCACCTCCCCGACGTCACCGCCACCCGTAGCTTCCGCCGGTTTTGGCGCCTGGCTGCGCGCGCCGGTGCCGACCTCGCCCTTTCATGCCCGCATACAGCAATTCTGGCTGCAATGGCGCAGGCTGCGGGCCAATGCCTCGGCATTGTTCGGCCTTTGCGTCATCACCATCCTGCTCATCGCGGCACTGCTGGCGCCATTGCTTGCCACGCATAACATTTTTGAGCAAAACCTCGCGACACGTCTTCTGGCGCCATCCGCTGAACATTGGCTCGGCACGGACGAACTCGGCCGTGACGTCTATAGTCGTCTCCTGTTCGGTGCCCGCATCACCCTCTACATCGCGCTTCTGACCACCGTCATCGTTGCGCCGATCGGGCTGATCGTCGGTACGACGGCAGGCTATCTCGGCGGCTGGGTGGATACGGTGCTGATGCGCATCGTCGACGTGTTTCTCGCCTTTCCGAACCTCATCCTGGCGCTCGCCTTTGTTGCGGCGCTCGGTCCGGGCATCCAGAACGCGATCATCGCCATCTCGCTCGCCTCCTGGCCGCCGATCGCGCGCCTGGCGCGTGCCGAAACGCTCACCATCCGCAAGTCCGATTACATCGCCGCGGTTCGCCTTCAGGGCGCATCCAGCCTGCGCATCATCTTCGGCCATATCATGCCGATGTGCATTCCCTCCGTTGTCGTGCGCGTCACGCTCAACATGGCGGCGATCATCCTGACGGCAGCGGGCCTCGGCTTCCTCGGCCTCGGTGCCCAGCCGCCGAGCCCGGAATGGGGCACGATGCTCTCCTCGGGCCGCGAATTCGTGATGACCAGCTGGTGGATCGCCGCCATTCCCGGCACCGCCATCCTGTTGGCAAGCCTTGCCTTCAACCTGCTCGGCGATGGCCTGCGCGACGTATTGGATCCCCGCCATGGATAAGCCGCTGATCGACGTCAAGGATCTGACGATCCGTTTCGAGACCCCGCAACGCACATTCGATGCGGTACGCGGCGTCTCCTTCACCATCGGCCGGGAAAAGGTCGGTATCGTCGGCGAAAGCGGCTCGGGAAAATCCCAGACCGGCCGCGCGCTGCTCAAGCTGACGCCGAAAGTGGCCAAGATCAGCGCCGGCCATATGCGCTTCAAGGAGACAGACCTTCTCGCAGCAAGCGAGAGGGACATGCGAAAAATTCGCGGCAATCGCATTTCGATGATCCTGCAGGACCCGAAATATTCGCTGAATCCGCTGATGCGGATCGGCCAGCAGATCGTTGAGGCCTATCGCCTGCATCACAATTCTCCCAAGGCCGAGGCGAAGGCCAGGGCGCTCGCCATGCTGGAATCGGTACAGATCCGCGATCCGGAACGGGTCTTCAAGCTCTATCCGCACGAAGTTTCCGGCGGCATGGGTCAACGCATCATGATCGCCATGATGCTGATCCCCGAGCCGGACCTGATCATCGCCGACGAGCCGACTTCGGCGCTCGACGTGACTGTGCGCCGTCAGGTGCTGACCATCCTCGACGAACTTGTGACGCGCCGCGGCACCGGCCTGATGTTCATCAGCCACGACCTCAATCTCGTTGCCGATTTCTGCGACCGTGTTCTGGTCATGTATGCCGGCCGCATCATGGAAGACCTGCCGGCCAAGGATCTGCACAAGGCGCAACATCCCTATACGCAGGCGCTACTGCAGAGCCTGCCGCGGCTCGATGTCGAGGCAGACGAGCTGACGGTGCCGGTGCGCGATCCGGCCTGGCTCGACGGTCCCGTCTATCGCAACGGAGTTCTGGCATGATCGCTGCGAGACCCCTTATCGAGGCGATCGGCCTCTCCATCAGTTTTGGCCCGAACCATGCCCGCAACCGTGTCGTCGATGACGTTTCGTTCCGCATCGGAAAAGGCGAGGCCTATGGCCTGATCGGCGAATCCGGCTGCGGCAAGTCGACCATTCTGCGCGCGCTGTCAGGCCTCAACAGCGATTATCAGGGCGCCTTGACGCTTGCCGATCGCGAACTACCGAAAAAGCGCGGCAAGGATTTTTACCGCCGCGCCCAGATGGTGTTTCAGGATCCTTATGGTTCATTACATCCCCGCAAGATTGTCGAAAAGGTTCTGACCGAGCCACTCGTTATCCACGGCATGGACCGGGTCTCCGAACGCATCGCCGAGACGCTGGATGCGGTGGGCCTTGGGGCCTCTTTTCGCTACCGTTATCCACACGAACTATCCGGCGGCCAGCGCCAGCGTGTAGCGATCGCCCGTGCTTTGATTATCGAGCCGGAAATCCTGCTGCTCGATGAGCCGACCTCGGCGCTCGACGTCTCGGTGCAGGCGGAAATCCTCAATCTGCTGAAGCGCCTGCGTGTCGAGCGGAACCTTACCTATCTGATGGTGTCGCACGATCTGGCAGTCATCGCCCATATCTGCGAGCGGGCCGGCATGATGTATAAGGGCCGCATCATCGAGGAACTGACATCGCAGCAGATCCGCAGCTCCGATGCAAAGGAAGACTATACCAAGGAATTCCTGCAAGCGAGCGTCGAGGCTGTCGCCCGCGGTCCGGAGGTGGTGGCATGAACGCCGCCTCAGCCTCGGCCAATCCCGGCAAGGATTGGGAATGGCATGGAAACGAAGCCAGAGCCGGTTTTGATAGCCAGGGCCTCGAGGCGTTACGTTCCTTTGCGGCAACCCAAGCGACCGACATGCTTTTCGTCGTCAGGCACGGCAGGATCGTCCTGTCGCTTGGCGAGCCGGATCGAAAATTTCTCTGCCACTCCATGCGCAAGAGCTTTCTTGCGGCGCTGATCGGCCTGGAGGTCGAGGAAGGGCGGATCGATCTCTCCGCAACTCTCGAAAGCCTCGGCATCGACGACCGCGAAGGCCTGAGCGACATCGAAAAGCAGGCAACGGTCTACGACCTCCTGACAGCACGCTCCGGCATCTATCACGCTGCGGGCTATGAGACGCCTTGGATGCGGCGGATCAAGGAGGCGCGCCATTCGCATGCGCCGGGTACCTTCTGGTGCTACAACAACTGGGATTTCAACGCCCTCGGCACGATCTTCGAGAAGTTGACTGGGGAGACGGTGCATCAGGCCTTCGCGCGCCGGATCGCCGGCCCGATCGGCATGCAGGATTTTGTGCTGGATGGCGAAAAGCCCGACGGCTGGCACGAAAGTTTCGATATCAGCGAACACCGCGCCTATCCCTTCCGCATGTCGAGCCGCGATCTGGCCCGTTTCGGGCAGCTCTTTCTGCAGCAGGGGCTTTGGAATGACGCGAAAATTCTGCCGTCCGGCTGGGCGCAGGAATGCGTCATGCCCTATTCGCATGCCGGCACCCATGGCGCTTACGGCTATATGTGGTGGCTGGAGCGCGACGGCGTTTTTCTGCCTGGTGTTGTCACTCCCAAAGGAAGTTACGCTGCGATGGGTGCAGGTGGGCATTATTGCCTCGTCATTCCGGCACTCGATATGGTCGTGGTGCATCGCGTCGATACCGAAATCCGTGGCCGTGAGGTGACGCGTTTCGGCATGGGAAAATTGTTGCGTCTGCTGCTCGCGGCCATGAACGACACGTCCTGACCACGCTTCCATCTCCGCATATTTCCTTTTCCCTGAAACGCGCCCATCGGCGCGACAGGGTTCGCTTTTCCAATTTTCAGCAACAGGCCTTCGAACATGACCGTCATCGAAACCATCGCAAACTGGTGCTCCGCACCGCCGACCAGCAGTGACACTGCCCGCCGTCTGGGGCGTGAAGCGATCGCCGATACGATCGCCTGCATGTATGCAGGCCGCAAGGATATGAGCACGCAAGCCGTTGCCGACGCCTTCGGCTGGCAATTGGCGGGCGAGGCGGCACTTGTCACCGGCGGCCGGCAGTCACCATCCGTGGCCGCGCTGGTCAATGGCACGGCGGCCCATGCCCTCGATTATGATGACAATTTCCGGCCGGGCATGAGCCATGCATCGGCGGTCATCGTGCCGGCTCTGCTCGCGATCACCGATCGAGTTGGCGCCAGCGGCCGCATGCTGGTCGATGCCTATCTCGTTGCTCTGCAGGCGCAGGCCTTTGTCGGAAGCGGTGTCGCCGGCTCACATTACACTGCCGGTTGGCATGGGACCTCGACCGTCGGCAGCATCGGCACGGCGGCCGGGGTTGCAAAGCTGCTCGGGCTCGATGCCATTGGCATCGCACGGGCGCTGTCGCTCGGCGCCAGCATGGCCTCCGGCACGAAGGGGCAGTTCGGCACCCCCGTAAAACCGTTCCATGCGGGCATGGCGGCACGCAATGCCGTCGAGGCGGCTTTGCTGGCAGCGGAAGGTCTTCGCGGAAGACTTGATATTCTGGAAGGCGAACAGGGTTTTCTGGAAATGTTCGGCGGCAGCCGGCCTGTCGGCTACGATGTCGATGAAATCGCTGCAACGCGCGAACACACGATCGAAACGGTCGGCGTGATGCCGAAAATGCATCCCTGCTGCGGTTCGACCCATCTCATCGTCGACGCTGTTCTCGACCTGATGCAGGAGAAGACAATCGAACCCGACGCGATCACCTCTGCCGAATGCCATGTCGGCATCGCCAATTACCGCAACCTTGCCTATTCCGAGCCGAAGGACGAGATGCAGGCGCGGTTTTCCATGCAATATTGCCTCGCATTGGCGCTTCGCAAGAAGACGCTCTCCCTCTCGGACTTCACACCTAGCGCGGTCGGGAGTTTTGCAAGCGATCCGCTGCTGCCGAAAATTTCCATGACGCATTACAGCGCCGAGGAAGAAGCTGCCGCAAAATCCCATCTGCCGCACAAGCTGAAAATCACACTGGCAGACGGGACGGTGCTGGAAACGCAGCGCGCAGCCGCACGCGGTGGTCTAACGGATCCGTTCTCGGATGCTGCGCGCGGTACAAAGATCGGAGATTGCCTTGACGACGTGGCGAATGTCGACGTGATCAAGGCAAAGCTGGAGCAGCTTGACGATCAGCCCGACCTGCATTTTCTCGGGGCGATTTTCGATCGCCGCGCCGACGCCGCCTGAAAGCGTTCAGGGCAGAGCGACGCGGTCGGCCAGCATCCCGACCTCCTCTGCCCTGTTCCAGAACCGGCCAGCGCTTTTGCATCGCAGACGGAAGGAACGGTAGAGCCTGATCTCCACGACCATGTCATAGGCGGGATCGGCAGCTCTCACGAGCTGCTTGTTCCGGATCTCGTTGACGGCAAGGCTTTCGGGAATCCAGGCGACACCGTGGCCGGCAACGGCCATGGCCTTCAGCGCGGCGGACATGGCGTTTTCATAAACGGTGTTGAGCTGGAAGGGCGCCCTTTCGAAAATCGTCTTCGGCAAGGCCTGGGCAAAGAAGGAACTGTCCCGGTAGCTGAGATAGTTCACCGGCGCCCCACCGATCTTCAGCTGATGCACGGGCTGACCAGTCTCGTCCGGCGCGGAAATGGCAATCACGCGTTCGGATCCCAGCGTCAGATAGGGATGTTCCGCCAGATCGCGTATCGCCGGCACGCATTCATGCGCATAGGTCAGCAGAAAATCGCACTCGTTGCGAAGCAGTTTCGAGACATTTCCGGAAAACGAGGAATAGGCTTCGGCAAAACGGGTCCGGAACGGTTCGCCCAATGCCTCGACCTTTTCCATCCACAGGGGGAAAAAGGTCAGGACCAGCGTGCTCATCGTTGCGAAGGAAAGCACTTCTTCAGGCGCGCTATGCTTCTGCAGCGTTTCTTCCCGAAGCGCCGAAATCGTGTCGACCGCCTTGCGTGCCCGCGGCAGAAAACTTTCGCCGGCCGGTGTGAGGCGAACGGGATAAGTCGAGCGATCGACCAGCGGCAGGCCTGCCCATTGCTCAAGCTGCTTGATACGGCGGCTAAGCGCCGACTGGGTGATATTCCGGTCCTCGGCGGCAGCCGTGAAATTCATGAAATGGCTGAGAGAGAGGAAATCCTCTAACCACTTCACTTCCATGGAATGTCTCCGTATCGCTGACCAAAGGGAAACATGTCACGGTGCGACTTGCCCCGCAAGTCGGACGCCGGAAGTGGCTTGGCAGTCTGCTGCCGGAGAGGTCACGGATGCTCACGGCAAATCGGAAAATCGCCTCGATATCCTATCCGCAACGGCGCCATTTGGCGGCTGCGTTGAACGATATGAATGTAATTTGAAGATTGCTCACCAAAAGATTTGCTGCATCGCAAAATCGTTTTGACAGTGCCTGACCCGGGTGCTTTTCGTGTCGTCTCAAGCGAAGCCCCAGGTACATTGATGACATACGCTTTTGGAAACCGGCAGATTTTTGGTCGGGATGCCGAACTCGACATGCTCCTCCAGGCCTATAAGCGCGTCGCGCAGACGGGTTTTGGCGAAATCGTCCTGATCGGCGGCGCCGCCGGCTTCGGCAAGACTTCGCTGGTCAACGCATTTCTGTCGGCGAATGGTACGATACGCCATGCCATCGGCAAGGCCGATGAGGCTTTTCAGCGGGTTCCTTATAGTGCGGTTCTCAAGGCGCTTGGCACATTGCTGCCGGCGCAGGCGATCGAGGAATTCGCGTCTGTCCGCGATGCCGGCTCGCTGGCCGCCGCCAACAGGGTCAAGGACCGGCTCATCGCTGCCATTCAGTCCTGCGCGTCACCGCAATCGCCCCTCGTCCTCTTGATCGACGATCTTCACTGGCTCGACGAAAGCTCCATGCAGCTCATGCGCTCGCTGTCCGAGCGTGGTTTTCGAGACATGCTGGTTGTCGGAGCCTATCGAAACGACGACCAGACGAATTTCGGCGATGCCGGCCTTGAGAGCTTTCTCGGCGACACCGCGGTGCGCGTCACCGACATCACCCTCAAGACGCTTGCCTACGAAGCGGTCGAAGGCCTCGTTTCCTCGAAACAGTTCGGAGAAACGACCGGGCCACTGGCGCGGCTGGTCCAGTCCGTCGCCGCCGGCAATCCGTTTCATATCCAGCTCATCCTGAATGTCCTTGGCCGGGCCGAAACCGCACCGGATCTCGCCCAGTTCGTTTCGGATCAGAAGAACTGGAGCCTCAATGCGCTTTTGAGCCGTATCGTCACGGAGCTGCCGGCCGAGACACGGCGTCTCCTCGAATTTGCAGCCTGCATCGGCTTTACCGGCGAAAACGCCCTGATGATGTCCACGACGGGTATCTCGTCCGAAGTCTTCGCCCGCGCCGTGGAACCGGCAATCCTGCTTGGTCTTCTGCAGACGGAGGATGCCGCCTGGGAATTCT
The DNA here is from genome assembly GCF_007829835.1 of Neorhizobium alkalisoli. Taxonomy (GTDB): domain Bacteria; phylum Pseudomonadota; class Alphaproteobacteria; order Rhizobiales; family Rhizobiaceae; genus Neorhizobium. Next base: position 721,282 of record NZ_VIWP01000001.1, read on the forward strand.
CGCATGATGCCGTGCGCGAGCATATCCGCGCCAATCTCAGCAAGGCGGAGCGTACTGAAAGGCACGCTTGCATCGCCAGATCCATGCTGAGCCTGAAAGCGTCATCGACGGATCAGCAGCTGGCCGTGGCCGAACAGATCGTGAAGGCCAAGCACAGCCCGATCCTGCTTGAAGATCTCTCCCCGGCCCTTGCTGCCCTCGACAGGGCGGCAAAGATCGCAAAGGCGGTGGGCGCTCTCGACGGCGCCCTGCGATATGCCGAAAAGGGTATCGAACTCGTCTCGCTGCTGGATATATCCGACAGATATCACTGGATTTTTGCGGAACTGCGATGCGCCATCCTGGTCGACCGCCATGGCGCGGCGGTCGATGATCACGAACTGGAGCGGCTGGTCGAACATGCCGAGTCGGCGCCGGAGAGGGCCAGGGCCGCCCGGTTGAAGGCGGCAGTTCTGATCCTGCGAGGGCATTTCGAGCAGGCGATCGAAGTCGCGCTGACGGGGCTTGCCTTGCTCGATGTCAGGCTTACGAGAAAACCGTCCGCCACCGAGCTCGATTGTGCGCACAAGGCGGTGTCTGCCGCAGTCGGAAAACTGAAGCTCGAAACAATCTCCGAGCAGCCTCGCCTTATCGATGAAACGGTCATGGTGGCCATGGATCTTCTGGCGACCCTGCAATCCTCGTTCTTCTCGGATGACGGGCTGAAATTCCTGCATACGGCCAAGATCGTCGAGCTGTCTGCAACCCATGGCGTCAGCGAGGCGACCTGTTACGGCCTGGCGTGGTGCGGTGTATGCGTCGCCAGCGAATACCGCGATTTCGAGATGGCGCTGGCCATGGCGGAGGCAGCCGTGGCGCTCTCGCAGAGCCATTCCTTCCAGGCCTACAGGACATCGGCACTTGTCGCGCTGGATCAGGTTTCCGTCTGGCTACGCCCGCTTTCCTATTCGCTTTCGCGCGCCAAGGAAGCATTCGAGCATGGCAAGAACAGCGGCGATATCAGCATGGCATGTTATGCCACGAACCATATCGTTTCCGATCTTCTCGCCATGGGCGCGCCTCTTTCAGTGGTCAGCAACGAGGCCAATCGCGGCATTGCGATGGCGCGAAGCGTCGGCTTCGAGGAGGTCATCCGCATCCTTGAGGTCCAGCTCGCTTTTGTCGAAGGCCTGAAGGATTGCGCAAGGGAGCCCGGCTCCATCGTCGCGATTGCCACGTCGGATGCCGCTTCGGAAATGTCACCGCTGGTGTTCTGGGGACACCTGTTCGAGGGCATCTCGCAATTTTATTGCGGACGAATTGCACTCGCGGCGAAATCCCTCGCAGAAGCGCGCAAATGGAAATGGACGACACCGGCCCATATTCACCTCGCCGACCTGCATTTTTACGCAGCGCTCTCCGATCGCATGCTGGGGATCGATGCGCCGGAAAACGAAGGGCAAGGCATCCTTCGTGACCTCGCCGAACAGAACCCGTCGACATTCGCGAACAAGGTCGCCTTTATCGACGCCGAACTCGCCCGTGCCGCCGGCGATACGATCGGAGCGCTTCGCCAGTACGAACTCTCGATCAAGGCTGCGAAACAAGCCGGCTTCCTGCACGAGCTTGCGCTTGTCCACGAACGTGTCGGCCGTCTTGCGCTTGATATCGGTCTTTCATTTTCGGCCTTCAGCCACATTCGACAGGCACAGGCAAACTATCAGAAATGGGGGGCGGAGCAGCAGGCCGATCGCCTTCGCAGGGAATTCGCCGAGGTGTTTTCGGTCCCCGTCGATGTCGAGCTTCCCGACCAGAGCATTCCGCCGATCGAAAGAGCAGATTCGCTGATCAACGATCTGATCAGCGCCGCCATCGAATATTCCGGTGCGATGCGCGGACAGTTGATCAGCGTGGATGGCGATACATACAGTGTCATTGCAAGCACGCGTTTCCGTGACGGGCTGACAAGCTTCACGACCGAACCGACCCTTCTGACACATGAAATGGCGCCGGCATCGATCATCAAGCTGGTCGTCGAATCCGCCCGCTCGCTTCGCTACGGCAATGCGCTGGCCGAGGCCGGAGATATCCATGCCGCCAGCCTGAGCGAATGCTCCGTCCGGTCGCTGTTATGCGTTCCGCTGATGGACGGAAACAGGGTGTTTGGCGTCCTGTATCTGGAAAACAATGCCGTCAGCGACGCCTTCTCCCTTGAGGCGGAGCAGGCAATCGAGCTCTTCGCCATCGCGACGACGGAATCAATCCGGTTGAAGGCGCAGCTGCAGGAACAGCACCGCGGCAGCAGCGCGAAAAAGGCACGGGAAAGCGCCATTACCAATGCACGCGCCGAGCTGATCAAGAATTCGCATGTCAGTGTGCTCGGAGGAATGGCGGCGTCGATCGTGCACGAGATCAACCAGCCGCTGTCGGCCATTGTGACATTCGCCCATTCCGGCATTCGCTGGCTGAAGCAGCCAGTGCCGCAGATTGAAAACGCGATCTCGAATTTTACCAGGATCGAGCAATCCGGCGTTCGGGCCAGCAACATCATTTCCGCACTGCGCGCCCTGGCGAAGCAGGCGCCTGCCAATCTCGAATTCATCGATCTCAAGGATGTCGTGAATGATGTCCTGGCGGTCGTCGAGACAGACAGCCGAACCCAGAGTGTCGAGATCGAGTGCGAGCTTGCCGAAGGCGGGTTGCTGTTCGCAGATCCGATCCAGGTCCAGCAGGTGGTGCTGAACCTGATGACCAATGCGATCGACGCGATGGATGCACTGACGACTGGTCGGCGGCTGAAAATCGCAAGCGAGATCAGGGATTCCTTCGTGATCCTTGCGGTGACCGACACAGGCAGCGGCGTGCCGCCCTCCGTGCGGGAATCGATCTTCGACCCGTTCTTCACGACGAAGGACAAGGGTCTGGGTATGGGGCTTGCCATCTGCAAGACCATTGCCGAAGTCCATGGCGGCAGCCTTGGCATCGGAAGCTCGAACGCATCGGGCACGACGATGATCTTCCGCCTGCCTCTGACGGCTCGTCCGGCCGGTGATGGTTCGGACATCGCAGCCTAGGATCGTGCCTGCGTCCGCTGGCAAAAGATTTGGTGACGTCCTTTGCCAGCTAGGTCTTTCAGCGCATGGGGTGTTCATGCGCTGAAAATATCGGATCATCTCTCAAGGAAGTTGGAGAGCGTCAGGTCGACGAGCTCGTCACCGCGGCCATTCATGACGGTGCGCAGCGCCCAGAGGCTGAAACCCTTGACCTGCTCCGCCTTGATCTGCGGCGGCATGGAAAGCTCCTGGGTATTGGTCACGACATCCAGCAGGGCAGGCCCGTCATGGGCCAGGATATCCTTGATGGCATCCTCCAGTTCCGACGGATCCTCGACACGAAGCGCATGAACACCGACGGACCGCGCGAAATCCGCGAAGTTCGGGTTCTTCAGCTCCGTTCCTGTCTCAAGGAAGCCGGATGCCTTCATTTCCATGGCGACAAAACCAAGCGTCGAGTTGTTGAAGATGATGATCTTCACGGGCAGATCCTGCTGCACGAGCGTCAGGAAATCGCCCATCAGCATCGAAAACCCGCCATCGCCCGAAAGGCTGATGATCTGCCGGCCTGGATAGGCAGACTGCGCGCCGATCGCCTGCGGCATGGCGTTGGCCATCGATCCATGGGCGAGGGAGCCGATCATCCGGCGCTTGCCGTTCATCTTCAGATAACGTGCGGCCCAGATCGTCGGCGTGCCGACATCGAAGGTGAAGACCGCATCTTCGGAAGCGTGATCGCTGACGAGCTTTGCCAGATATTGCGGATGGATCTTGCGGCCGGCCTTGCCGGTGGCAAGGTCATCCAGCCCGGCCCGCGCCTTGACGTAGCGCTCCTTGCAATAGTCGAGATAGGCCTTGTTCGGGTTTGCCTCGACCAGCGGGAAGACGGCCTCGATCGTCGACTTGACGTCGCCGACAAGAGCAAGGTCGAGCGACACGCGCCGGCCGAGATTTTCCGGGCGCAGATCCACCTGCACGACCTTGGCATGCGAGGGGAAGAACTGGCGATAGGGAAAGTCTGTGCCCAGCATGACGAGCGTATCGCAATCATGCATGGCGGCGTAGCCGGAGGAAAAGCCGATCAGGCCGGTCATGCCGACATCATAGGGATTGTCCCATTCGACATGTTCCTTGCCGCCGAGCGCGTGGACGATCGGCGCCTGCAGGCGTTCGGCAAGCTTCAGCAGCTCGGCATGGGCGCCCTGGCAACCGCGGCCGCAGAACAGGGTCGTCTTCGAGCTGCCATTGAGGATATCGGCGAAACGGACGATTTCGCTCGGCGGCGGCGTGACGGATGGCTGCGGCAGCGCGAATGTGGCCGGCTGGGAGATCTTGCCGCTGAACTCGGAAAGCGCCACGTCCCCCGGGATGACGATGACGGCGACGCCGCGCTTGCCGACCGCCGCACGGATCGCCGATTCCAGCACGCCCGGGAGCTGGTCCGGGTGGCTGACCATTTCGCAGAAATGGCTGCATTCGCGGAAGAGCTGGTCCGGATGGGTTTCCTGAAAATAACCGCGACCGATTTCGGCCGAAGGGATCTGGGCGGCGATGGCGAGAACCGGAACGCGCGAGCGATGGCAATCGAAAAGACCGTTGATCAGATGCAGATTGCCCGGTCCGCAACTGCCGGCGCAGACGGCCAGCTGACCGGTCAGATGCGCCTCGGCGCCGGCGGCAAAAGCGGCTGTTTCCTCATGCCGCGTGTGGACCCATTCGATATCCTTGCGAACGCGCAACGACTCCGTCAGGCCATTCAGACTGTCGCCAACGACGCCGTAGATGCGCTGTACGCCGGCGGCGTGAAGAATTTCGGTTATGACGTCTGCTGCCTTCGTGGCCATGGTCTACTCCTTGATAGGTCAGTCGGTGTTTTGGGGCGTGAATCCGGCGGGGCTATTCGGTCAGTCCCGCCAGGGACATGATGAAACGGAAGATCATGGCGAAGACGCCGAGGCCGATGACGGACAGGCACCAGATGGCGACCATCCATCCAAAGCGCTTGACCGGTCCGTGAACGAGGCTGCGGATCGCCATCAGTGATAGCCCTCGCCAACCGCCTGCTTGCCGCGGAACACGTAATAGGACCAGGCCGTGTAGACGAGGATGACTGGAATGATCAGGAGCGTGCCGACCAGAGCAAAACCCATGCTCTCCGGCGGAGCGGCGGCCTGCCAGATAGTGATCGACGGCGGGATGATATTGGGCCACATGCTGATCGCCAGCCCCGTATAACCCAGGAAGATCATCAGCAGCGCCAGAATGAAGGGGGCTGCATGCACCTCCCGGCTGCGCAGGACACGCAGGTGAAGCCAGGTCGCGCCCAGAACCAGAACGGGGACAGGGGCGAAATAGAAGAGGTTTGGAAAGCTCAGCCAGCGCGTGGCGACCTGCGGATGTTCGAGCGGCGTCCAGATGCTGACGATGATGATGATCGCGAGGAGCGCGATCGAAACCCACTGTGCCAGATCACGCATGCGGCGTTGCAGGTCGCCAATCGTCTTCATGATCAGCCAGGTCGACCCGAGAAGCGCATAAGCGACCATCAGGGCAAAGCCGGTAAAAATGCTGAACGGCGTGAAGCAGTCGAGTGCCGTGCCGGCAAAGGTCGTGCCGTCGAGTTCGAAACCGTTGATGAAGGCGCCGAGTGCGACACCCTGCGAGAAGGTCGCGATATAGGAGCCCCAGGCAAAGGCCTTGTCCCAGAAGGGCTTGTGCCGGTCGGAGGCCTTGAAGCGGAACTCGAAGGAGACGCCACGCCAGATCAGGCCGGCGAGCATGAACATCAGGGGCAGATAAAGCGCGCTGAGCAGGAAGCCGTAGGCCAGCGGAAAGGCTGCGAACATCGCCGCCCCACCCAGCACGAGCCAGGTCTCGTTGCCATCCCAGACCGGCGCCACGGTATTGACCATGACGTCACGCTCCTGGCGGTCGGAGACGAAGGGAAAGAGGATGCCGATCCCGAGATCGAAACCATCCATGATCACATACATCATGACGCCGAAGGCGATGATGACCGCCCAGATGAGGGGAAGATCGATACCCATCTCAAATCTCCGAGGTTTCGCGCAGCGGCGCGGGATTGATGGTGTCGGGAACGGCGGAGAAAGGTCTTGCGGGTCGGTGAACCTGCCCGCCATCCGGTGGCGACATGCTGCCGCGACCTTCGTCGGGTCCGTGGGCGACCATTTTCAGCATGAAGCCGATGCCGGTGCCGAAGATCAGGAAATACATGACGATGAACATGACGAGCGTGACACTCAGCGTCAGGACAGAATGGTTGGAGACCGCATCCTGGGTGCGCAGGATCCCGTAAACCACCCAGGGCTGGCGGCCGACTTCCGTGGTGATCCAGCCCGCGAGAACCGCGATCAGCCCGGCCGGCCCCATACAGAGCGCAAACAGCAGGAAAAGCCGGGTCTCGTAGAGCTTGCCGCGCCAGCGCTGGTATGCACCCCAGACGCCGAGGAGCAACATGGCAAGGCCGAGGCCGACCATGATCCGGAAGGTGAAGAAGATGATCGTGGAGTTCGGGCGGTCCTGCGGCGCGAACTCCTTCAGGCCGGGGATCTTGCCATGCAGCGTGTGGGTGAGGATCAGGCTGCCGAGAAACGGGATCTCGATCGCATATTTCGTCTCCTCAGCCTTCATGTCGGGAATGCCGAAGGCGATGAGGGGCAGGCTGGTGGCGTTCGGATCATTCTGCCAATGCCCCTCGATCGCGGCGATCTTCGCCGGCTGATGTTCGAGCGTATTGAGGCCGTGGGCGTCGCCGACGAACATCTGCACCGGCGCCACAAACAGCAGCATCCAGAGCGCCATGGAGAACATCTTGCGGATTGCCGGCGTCGAGCGGCCACGCAGGAGATGCCAGGCTGCGGCAGCGGCAACGAAGAGCGCCGTCGACAGGTAGGCGGCGAGCGTCATATGCGCCAGACGGAAGGGGAAGGACGGATTGAAGATGACGGCAAGCCAATCGGTCGGAACGACCCGGCCGTTGACGACTTCAAAACCCTGCGGCGTCTGCATCCAGCTGTTCGACGCCAGGATCCAGGTGGTGGAGATCAGCGTGCCCAGGGCAACCATCGCTGTTGCGAACATGTGCAGGCCGGGGCCGACCTTGTTCCAGCCGAACAGCATGACACCGAGAAAGCCTGCCTCGAGGAAGAAGGCGGTCAGGACCTCATAGGTCAGGAGCGGCCCGGTGATGCTCCCGGCAAACTGCGAAAACGCGCTCCAGTTGGTGCCGAACTCGTAGGCCATGACCAGACCGGAGACGACGCCCATGCCGAAATTGACGGCGAAGATCTTCGACCAGAAGTGGTAGAGCTCGACATAAACCGGATTGCGGCGGATCAGCCACAGCGCTTCGAGGACGGTCAGATAGCTGGCAAGGCCGATGGTAATGGCCGGAAAGATGATGTGGAACGAGACAGTGAAGGCGAATTGCAGTCGGGCAAGTTCCAAAGCGCTGAGACCCAACATCGAGGCACTCCTTCGCGTGAATGGCTTGTGGCGAGCGGGGATCGCTCGGTTGCTTGACACTCACGATCGGAGCATCTGCCATGACATTCGCGCTTAACAGGCTCAGTCGCAACTACACGTACGTATAGATCAGCTATGCAAAAATATGCGGCTCTGCGAATTGCCACGAAGACTGCAGCGACGGCGACAAGGCATCGGGCGGATATGAGATTGCGATGTGCCAGAGCCTTCCCGCCAGTCGGCATAATCCGCAGCTTTGAAGAATACGGCGGTCAGGCGCGCTCGATTTGAACAGACTTACCCTAAAATGCAGGGGGCGATACGCCGCGCATTGACTGCTGCAGTGCACAACGTCTTTTATTCTCGCTGCACGAAAACTTACGCACGGTGGTGAGTATGGTCGACGCGTTTTCTGGGTCGGAGAAGAATTCAGAGGGCGGACTCCGTGAGTATGGACAGAATGCAGCCGATCTGCTCGCTGCGGTCGTCCGATTTTCCGGAGCCGACAAGGGACTTCTGCTTCGCCCCGACGAAGACAGCTTTGTTGTTGAGACGTGGGTGGACGCAGACGACAGCGAAGCGCCTCTCGACGTCAGACCTTCCGTTGTTCTCGCGCCCTATCAGGTAAGGCTCGTCAAGCAGGTTGCCTCCCTGGGTAAAACGGTTTTTCACGGTGCTTCTAACGCGTCCCTCACCGCGACCGGCGCATCCGTATGTCTATGCGTGCCGATGGGACAGCCCGGAAACGTTTCTCACATTCTCTATCTGGAAACTGCCGATAGTAGCCGCGGCTTTCCACAATCGATCGTCCAGGCCATCGAGCTTTATGCACTGGCATTTGGGAAAGCCTTGCATATGCAGAAGGGCAGCGAACCGGTAATCAGCCCGGGCCAGGCGGACATATTTACCGGCATCGATCCGATCATTCTTTCGGGCATCGCGGAATCCATTGCGCTTGAGATCAATGACTCGCTTTCCGCAGTGGTCGCCCATGCCGGCGCGGGCCTTCAATGGCTCAACCACGAGACCCCGAAACTCGAAAGGGCGCGGCAATCCTTTCGAAAGATTGCCGCATCGACGTTTTCTGTCGGCAATATCGTCTCGGCCTATCGCTCGACCAGCAAGTCGGGTGGGCCTGCACTCGAACTCGTTGACGTCGGATCGATTGTCGCCGGCGCGCTCGAAGCTGCGTCAGTCGAGCTGGTTGCGGCCAATGTCAGAAGCGAATGCGATCTGTCGAAAGGAGCGATGATCTTCGCGGAGGCCAAACAGATCGAACAGGCGATCGTCACATTGATCAGCGTTGCGCTGGACGCAATGAAAGACGTACCGGAACCGCGCTGGCTTTCCATCTCCAGTACCGTGCAGGATAAACATCTGGTCGTCGCTTTTTCCGATAGCGGCCCCTCGATCCCGATCGAGGCGCGCGACGCGATATTTGACCCATCCTATTCGACCAAACAGGGCAGCCGCGGTATCAAGCTCGCTATCGCCCGAACGATCGCCCAGTTGCATGGCGGCAGCCTCGATATCGCACGTTCCAACGCTGATGGGACGACCATGCTTTTGAGATTGCCGGCGAAGTCGGCAGATGAAGTTTACACGCCTGATTGCCGATCATGATGCGGAGCAGGCGGAGAATTTAGGTTGCCCAAGGACCAATCTCTAGACAATCGCAACATGGAATATCTGCGCGTCCTGCGGACGCCACAGGTCGTTGCGTCGTCTCTCAGTGGCGGTCTGCTTTCGGCATCCAGAATCACGCGCGACACGCCCGGCCACGGCATGACCGATGACCATGTACCGGAAGACGCGTTCATGCTTTCCCTGCAGCGGCGTGATTACCAGGGCGCCTTGTGGGTTGATGGCAAACAGGTCGATTTCCGCGGCAGCCGGCGGGGAAATTTCACGCTCTACGACTATTCACGTGTCTGGCGAGCGGACCTGCAATCGCCGTTTGACTGCGTGAACTTCTACATTTCGAGGCGGGCGCTTTTTTCCCTGGAAGAGGAGATCGGCACGAAACCTCTGGAAGGTTTCGATATCGCGCCCGGTGCCGATATCAACGATCCGATCGTCCACAACATCGTCAATGCGCTCGTGCCGATCTTCGACGGTCGTTATGACACCAACCAGCTCCTGCTGGATTATGTCGGCACGGGGCTGCTCGTCCATCTGGCATCGACCTATGGCAGCGTCCATCGCCAGTCCCATATCCGTCGCGGCGGCCTGACACCGCTGCAATTGAACAGGGCGACAGCGCTTCTGGACGCCAATCTCCACGGACGATTGAACCTGTCGGATGTCGCCCGTGAATGCGGGCTCTCGTCCTCGTATTTCGCAAGGGCCTTCAAGGTCTCGACCGGTGGAACACCGCATCAGTGGCTCGCTCAGCGCCGCATCGACAAGGCGACCGAGCTGATGAGGAACTCGTCGCTGACACTGAAGGAAATCGCGGCCAGCTGCGGCTTTTCCGATCAGGCGCATTTCACACGAGTCTTCAGCGAAGCCAAGGGCATGCCGCCGGCAGCCTGGAGGCGCAATGTGATCCTCACACCCTCTTTCAGCCTCTACCAGGTTTCGCCGAAATTCCGGCCGAGCTGATCAGCAAGGCGTGATCCTGCCGCGCTCAGGCGGCAGACCGGCAGGCATTTCGTTTGCCTGTGCCTTTCAGGCAAAACGGTTTCGACAAGATACCGGCTTATCGCACGACCGGTTTCGCTCCAGATGGTTGTCGTCAACACCATGACGATCAAGCGAAACAGGCAGTGCAGGGCATATGTCGAACATCACTCGTGGCGGCCTGGCGCCACTTCGACTGAGCCGCGCCGTAACGCTGCTCGAAGACAGTCTGACCAACCGCATGACGCTTTTGCAGGTCGCGGGCGAATGTGGCTTGTCGCTGAGCTATTTCGCCAGAGCCTTCAAGGCTTCGACAGGCCTTTCTCCCTATCAATGGCTCGCGCAGCACAGGATCGACAAGGCGATACAGGCCTTGGAAAGCTCGATGCTTCCCTTGAGCGAAATCGCCACCCTCTGCGGATTTGCCGATCAGGCCCATTTTGCGAGAGCCTTCCGGAAAGCCAAGGGCGTTACTCCCTCCGCATGGCGCCGGGATGCCCGGGCTGACGAAGCGGACGAGAGCATGATCGACCTGGACAGGCGGCCATGGAAAACCGCCTAGGCACGGAGCCCTCTTCCTCCCCTACTGACGGTCTATGGACCTATTCATGCGTATAGTGTCCGGCACCCGTCCGGCTTGTTACCCTGCGCGCGAAAACAATTACTCCATCGAGCACGACAGGTTTCAACAGCGATGACCGACCAGACCAATACCGGGAGCGGTGACCCCACTGCGACCACGCAGCCGCCTTCCGCCATACTGGCGACGATCCGGCGCGTGGCGATCCCTTTCCTTGCGGTCATCATCGTTGGTGCAGCGGTCGCCTCGGCTATCATCGATTGGGATAGCTGGATTGCTGGCGCGTCCCATCAGTCGACCGACGACGCTATCGTCAATGCCGACATCTCGACGCTCAGTGCCCAGATCAGCGGCACGATCAGCAGCATTCCCGTCGCCGATTATCAGAGAGTCACCAGGGGCCAGTTGCTTGCCCAGATCGATCCCCGCAGTTACGAGGCCGCCGTCACGGTGGCAACCGCCAATCTCGCCTCGTCAAACGCCACGCTTGCAAATCTCGCCAACCAGATCGACTTGCAAAAGGCGGCAATAGAGGCGGCGGAAGCGCAGCATACATCGGCGCTCGCCCAGCAGACGCAAACATCGGAAGAGTATCAGCGCCAGCGTGATCTCGGCGGAGCGACGACGCAGCAGGCCCTGCAGCAGGCGCAGGCCGTGTCACTCCAGGCCGCCGCCTCCGTTCGGTCGACAGCAGCCGCCATCGCCCAGCAGCAGGCCCAGCTGAAAGTCCTGCAGGGACAGGAGCCTTTGCTTCGCGCTCAGGTCGCCGCCGCCCAAGGCAATCTCGATACAGCCAAAATCAACGAGGGTTATACCCGGATCTACGCTCCATTCGACGGAATGCTCGGCAGGCGGCTCGTTCACGAGGGTGATTTCGTCAGCGCCGGAACCGGCATTTTGGCGGAAGTGCCGCTGCCGAATGTCTATGTCACCGCGAATTTCAAGGAGACCCAGCTTTCGCGCATGTCGGCGGGCAACAAGGCCGAAATCAGGATCGATACCTTTCCGGGCCAAATGTTGCGCGGCACCGTGATCGATCTTTCACCGGCGAGCGGGTCGATCTTCGCCCTGCTGCCACCCGACAATGCGACAGGCAATTACACCAAGGTTGTCCAGCGGCTCCCGGTCAAGATCGCGATCGATGCGGACCAGCCATTGCTGCAGCGCCTGCGCCCGGGAATGTCGGCAACCGTGACCATCAATACGCCCGGCGACGGGCACCCATGACGACCGTCGTCCGCTCCTTCGGTCCGATCACCAGCGGAACCACGGTCGCCCGCCCGCTTCTGATCGTTGCCGCCCTGATCCTCGCATCCTTCGTCGTCGGTTTCGACACACGTGTCTTCGTGGTCGGCATGCCGGATCTGCGCGCGGCCTATTCGCTCAGCATCGACGAAGCCTCATGGCTGAGCACGATCGCCAACGCCCCGCAGATCCTGATCGCCTCCGGCGTTGCCTGGCTTGCGACCGTTTTCGGCGTGCGAAGGGTCATGATCCCGACGGCACTTGTCTATTCCGTCGTCTCGCTCGAAATCCCGCTGGTGAACGATGGACCGCTGCTCTTCGTGCTGCACGCGATAAGAGGGCTGCTGCTCGGCGTGTTCATCCCGGCGACGATCATGGTGATCTTCCGCAATCTCGACAAGAGATACTGGCTGATCGGCATCGCCATCTATGCGCTGCGTGTGCCCCTGTCGCAGAATCTCGGCTTTGTGCTGGTCGGCTTCTATGGGGACTATCTCGGCTGGCAGTGGATGTACTGGCAGGATGTGATCGTCGCACCGCTGATCGCGCTTCTGCTCTTCATCGCCGCTCCGAGGGAGCAGATCAATATCCGCCTGCTCGAAAATGCCGACTGGGGCGGAATGATGCTGCTCGGCTCGTCGATGACCATGCTCTATGTCGGGCTCGATCAAGGCAACCGGCTTGACTGGCTTCAATCGGGCACGATCATCGCGCTTCTTGCAGGGGGCTCGATCCTTGCCATCGGCTTCCTCATCAACGAAAGCCTTGTCGCGCATCCCTGGGCGCATTTCAGCGTTATCATGACCCGCAATATCGGGCTCGGATACGCCATCATCATCTGTTACGCCCTGTCGAGCGCTGGCGCATCGATTGCCATTCCCGGCTTCCTGCAGAACGTCGTCGGGCTGAGGCCCATTTCCATTGCGGGCCTCTATCTCACCGGCGCCGTCATTCCGGTCTTCCTGTTCATCACGATCGCGATCCTCCTGCTGCGCCGCTTCGATGCGCGGCTTTGCATCGTCCTTGGATTGGCGCTCATGGCGCTCGGATCACAACTGGGGTCAAAACTCACCCTCGCCTGGGCGCCGTGGAATTTCTTTCCGACGGTCATCCTCCACACGGCCGGCCAGTCCTTCGCCTTCTTCGCGACGGTCGTATACCTGATCGGCAATTCCGACCCGTCACGTTCGACGGCGGTATCGGCCTATATCCAGGTAGTGCGGCTCGGCAGCGTCGAGCTTGCGACAAGCATCCTTGCGACCCTGCAGAGACAGAGGGAGCAATATCACTCGGATATCCTGAACGGCCCGATATCGGCCACATCCCAGCCGCTGCATGCGGTTCTCGGCAAGCTGCAGCACCTGTTCGGCGCCGGCTCACGGGCGCATATCGAGGGGCTTGCCACCGTCGCAGGCCGTATCCGGAGCCAGGCGACCGTACTTGCCTATAGCGATCTTTTCGTCCTGTCGTTCTGGGCTGCAATCGGCGGCCTTGCGATTGCCGCTCTCATGGTCTCAATGCCCTATGGCCCGCTTCATCCGGACTTCACCAATCCACCGCCGGAAGAGCCAAAGAAATGATTGGAGGAGAGCTTCTCTCTTCTTTTCACTACCGGAACCATATACCGATCCGAATGGACACGGGCATCGCAAAAGCTTAGCGGAAGATCGTACAAGGCTCACCAAGCATGAAGACTGAAAGCCCCATACCGAAGACGCTATCGGAGGCCATCGACTTCATCGCCGGCTATATCGAAGCATTTCCGAGTTCCGTGGAAATGCCCCTCGCCGACGCAACCGGTCATGTGCTGGCACAGGATCTGACCGCACCGGCCAATCTCCCGCGCTTCGACAATGCGGCCATGGACGGGTTCGCGGTGCGATCGGCGGATCTTGCGGGCGGCGGCACCGGGGTTCAACTCAGGATCGTTTCGACGATTGCCGCCGGCCAGACCGGACAGCATGAAATAGGCCCCGGCGAAGCGGCGCGGATCACCACCGGCGCCATGATGCCAAAAGGGGCCGACCGCGTTGTCATGCAGGAAAATGCGAGGCTGGAGGGCAATCAGGTCCGTCTGTTCACCGCAAGCACCGACAAAGCCCATATCCGGCGTGCCGGCGACGATATCGCGCAATCGGATTTGATCCTGGAGGCCGGCACGATAATCGGGCCGGGCCAGATCATTCTTCTGGCGGCTCTCGGGTTCCAATCCGTCTCGGTCACGCCGAAGCCGAAGGTTGCGCTCCTGTCGACGGGGGATGAACTGCGCGATGCCCCTGCGCCGCTCATTCCCGGCCAGATCTATGACAGCAACCGGCCGATGCTGTCGATGATGCTGAAGGCGGCGGGCGCCGAGATTTCGGACCTTGGCATTATCGGCGACGACCCCGATCATCTGCTTCGCACTCTCGTCGGTGCCGCAGGTGACCATGATCTGATCATCTCATCCGGAGGCGCGTCTGCCGGTTTTGCCGATCACCTGACGCGGGCGGTGTCACAGCGCGGACATCTGGAATTCTGGAAGCTCGACATGCGGCCGGGCAAACCGATCGGTTTCGGGGATGTCGACCATTGCCCGATCCTGATCCTTCCGGGGAACCCGCTTGCGGCAGCGGCAGGATGCGCCGTCCTCGGTCGCCCTTTGGTCCATTGCCTTGCAGGGCGCAAGACCAGGCAGGATGGCTGGCTTCGCCTTCCGGTCTCGCGATCATTCTCCAAGCCACTGGGGCGAACGCATATCCTGCCCGGCCGGCTCGTCACCGATCCTTCGAAAGGGATGACGATCGCGGATCCACTGCCGGAGCGCGGCTCGGCCAGCCTTCACACGCTCTCGCAGGCCACGGTGCTGATCATGCTCGCAGGCCACCAGGCAAATGTGGATGCCGGCGATGTCGTTGATGTGCTGCCCTTGTGGCAAGCATAGGCCAAGCCCGGGTTCAGCCGTTCGGCGGCCTGATGAACAATGTCGGCAAAATCACCCAGCGAAATCCCGTCGGCCTTGAGCATCACACGGATCAACGGATCGGTCAGGATCTCGGAGAAGGTCAGTTCTTGGTCCATCATTCGCCTCCCGGGACTTAGGGGTTGAGGGTTTGTGCAAGCGGATTGCCGGATGCGTGAATGGCGGGCCTTTCGCCCGCCACCACTTTTCAATTGTTTTCGACGAAGAGGCCTCCGGTTTAGGCCTTGATGAAGGCCAGAAGATCCGGATTAATGACATCGGCATGGGTCGTCAGCATGCCGTGCGGGAAACCCTTGTAGATCTTCAGCGTGCCGTTCTTCAGCAGCTTGATCTGCAATTCGGAAGCATCCTGGTAGGGCACGATCTGATCGTCATCGCCCTGGGTGACCAGCGTCGGAACGGTGATTTTCTTCAGGTCTTCGGTCTGGTCGGTTTCGGAAAAGGCCTTGATGCCTTCGTAATGGGCGTTCGCGCCACCCATCATGCCCTGACGCCACCAGTTGTCGATCACACCCGGATAGACCTTGGCGTCCGGACGGTTGAAACCGTAGAACGGGCCGGACGCGACATCGAGGAAGAACTGGGCGCGGTTGGCGGCGAGTGCGGCACGGAAGCCGTTAAAGACTTCGATCGGCGTACCACCCGGATTGGAGGCGGTCTTGACCATCAGCGGCGGGACTGCCGAGACGAGAATGGCCTTTGCGACGCGGCCCTGCGGCTGGCCGTATTTCGCGACATAACGGGCGACTTCGCCGCCGCCGGTCGAGTGGCCGATATGGACGGCATTCTTCAGGTTCAGGTGCTCGACGACGGCATTGGCGTCGGCGGCATAATGATCCATGTCATGGCCTTCGGAAACTTGGCTCGAGCGGCCGTGGCCACGGCGGTCATGGGCGACGACGCGATAGCCGTTCGCAAGGAAAAACAGCATCTGGGTGTCCCAGTCGTCAGACGAGAGCGGCCAGCCATGGTGGAAGTGGATCGGCTGCGCATCCTTCGGACCCCAGTCCTTGTAAAAGATTTCAACGCCGTCCTTGGTTGTAACGTAGCTCATGGTTCTGTTTCCTTCTTTCAGGTGTTTTTTCGTGGCAGCCTGTGCCGGGGACGAAAAGGGAATGGTCATTGCAGCCGCCGTTGCAGCGCCGGAGATCAGGACGTTGCGGCGATTGATCGGAAAAGAATTGCTGATCATGGGATGTGGCCGTTTCAAACGTTGCGGGAGATTTCGAACAGGAACCAGACGCGGCGCTCGGCTTCGTCGACCCAGGTCTCGATGAGGCTCGTCGTTGCAACATCGTTGTGCTCGGATGCGGTGGCGTGCAGCTCGCGCAGGATGGAAACGAGCTGCAGATTGTCCTCGCGAAGCTCGGCCAGCATATCGTCCGGCGTAACGAAATCTGCGTCATTATCGGCGATGCGCTGGAGCCTGGCGGCATGACCGAGCGAACGGAGCGTCGTACCGCCGACCTTGCGGGCCCGCTCGGCAATCACGTCAGTCAGGGCAAGAAGCTCGTCGCCGTGTTCGTCGAGAAGCAGGTGATAGTCACGGAAATTGCGGCCGGACATGTGCCAGTGAAAATTCTTCGTCTTCAGGTAGAGCGCAAACACATCCGCCAGAAGGGCAGTCAGCGATGCAGAGATCTCCTGACGGGCAATCGCGCCAAGGTCGGAGGGAGTGGTGAGTGGCGAAAGGCGCCGGGTTGCAAGTGACGAGCTGGTCATGACGATCTCCAGATTGAGAGCTGTTTGCCGCCTGTGCGGAAAACCTGACTAAAACTACGAAAACGCCGTCATCCTGGATATCCGATTGAAGTATCGGCAGGCCTGCACCTTGGTATAGGGCGGCTCACACGAACGGCTTAAAGCAGGCCCTTTCGGTGCTATTTCTATCGTATTTTCAAAGCGGAATAGGCCGCGGAATATCGCCCGTCGCACCATTGACGGAGCAATCTCCTGGAGCCGAAAGCAGGTGGTTCTGCTCCCGCCCACAAAAGAAAATGGGCCGTCAAGACGGCCCATTTTCTGTAATTCTTTGATGCCTTCGGGAGATGGAGTTTCAGCTCGCCCGACGCCTCAAGGCGAGGCCGAAAGCCAGAAAACCAAAACCCTGGAACAGCAGATCGATCGTCAGCATTGCCCCCAGAAGACCCAGTCCGACGCTCGGCCATGTCAGCAGGATCAGCAGGCCGACGACAATCGTCGCGATCCCGCTTGCGAGGACCCAGCCCCATCCCGTTTTTGAACGATCGCGAATTGCCATTGCAATCCTGAAGATGCCGGCGGCGACCAGAAGGGCACCGATAACGAGAGCGATATCCACGGCCGATAGAATGGGATCGAAGATCAGCACGGCGCTGGCTGCTCCATAAAAGAGGCCGCTGATGATATCGAATGTCCGGCGTCGCCAGTTCCGCGCGACAAAGGCATGGGCGATTTGAAAGGCGGCCCCGACAAGCATCATGGCGGCGATGTAGATGACCGATGCAATGGTGGTTGCGAAGAGATTGATGCTGGCCAGAAGGCCGACAATGATCAGCGCAATGCCGAGGGCGACATACCACCCCCAATTTGCCCGCGCCGTTTTCAGCGCAGAGCCCAGACTGGAATTTGCCGTGATGGTGGTCATGTTCAGCTCCTTGATTGAACGGAACCGCTGCGCGGCCCGTTCAGGAGCGGCAAGGTTCCATCATTGCTGGAAGGAGAAGGACGTGCGACGCGCTCGCGCCACACGTCTTTCCCGGATCAGTTCTTGGCATGCAGGGTGAGCGCGGTGATGCCGGCTGCGATATTGACGCCTTCCTCGGCCTGCAGTGCGATCGGCTGCAAGGCGATCGTGCCATGCAGGCCGCCACCGAGAACCTTGGCGCCGACACCGACGCCAAGCGCTGCATCAGCCGTGATGCCCGTATAGGTGCCGGAGAGGGAGCCGACATCGCGCGAGGCAGGTGCAAAGACCAGCCAGGCCAGCTTGGCCTTGCTGATTTCGCCGATATCGATGCCGAACTCGGTAATCTTGCCGGTATAGTCTTCCTTCGCAGCACCATCGCTCGGCGTGAAGACGCAGCTCATGTCCTGCTGGGAGCCGACGATGACGCCAAGGCCGGCGGAAACATCGCATTCGAGACGGCCGGCCTCGACATGTTCGGCGGCGAAGGCGGATTGCACACCCATGATCGACAGGGCGGCGATGGCGGCGGAATAGATCAGTGTCTTGCGCATTGTATGGGTCCTTTCGACCTCAAATGATCATTGAAGGGGAGAAGCGTTCCTCTGGGCGGAACGCGGAGCTGTTGTCTTGTCGAATGCGGCGCCTAGTCCATCAAAGGGACCAGGCCGATTTCATCAACGAAGCCAGAAGGTCACGCTGCCATCGCCGGCCTGCTGTGCATTCACGACGTCATCAAGAATGACACCCTTGCGAACGAGGCGGCGGCTCAACGCCTTGTTGGACTGGATGGCGGCCTGGAGTTTCTGCACTTCCGGCGCCGGCAAGGCCACTGCGTTCGGATTGCTGTCATCGCCATCGGCGGTGTTGTAGTCGTCGGTATATTCGACGTTGAAAGGCTTGTTGAAGGTCGCCAGGGTCTGTTCGAGTTCCGGAGCCCAGTTCATGGCGACACTGTCGGCGGCATAACTTGCGCCGGCAAAGGACATCGAGGCCAGGAATGCAGCTGCTGCAAGTTTCGACACGCGGTTCATGAGATATTCCTTTTCTGTAAGCATTGCGGGCAAGACCACTGCTTCTGCAGAAGCGCTCCCCATTCGCCGCTCCATGGCGACTGGGTGAAAGCTACAAACCTGCGCTGCCTCGGAAAATTATACGGATGGGGCCCGGAGCCTGAACGAAGGTATGGATCATCTATGCCGATGTTTTTTCGCGGCGGATCGTGGTGAAGCGCGAACAAAACGAAAGATGCGCGGCTCCGTTTGAGGAACCGCGCATCTCTGCGTCACGCCGAAGCAGGGCCCCTTTTGAAGGCGGCCTCATGCAACGTTCTCGAATGATGAGCCTGGGCCGTTGCCGCTTTCAGGCGTGCCGAAACCGCGAAAATTCACCAGCCGTAGCTGGGGCCGAACGGACCATAGAACTGCGGGAAATCGGGTCCCCATCCGGACCAGTCCCAGCGGGCGTCGGCATAGGTGCGGGCGGCAAGAAGCTGGCGATTGGCAATCCGCTCCTGGGCCTGCGCCTGGCGATAGTTATTGTAGGCATCCTGCGTTCCGACATAGAGGCAATTGCAGTTGACCGGATCGGCATAGACGTAGCTCACCGTGTTGCCGCGGCTGCGCATCAGGAACCTGTTCGGCGGAAGCCGCTTGAGCATGGCTACACGGGCCGGCGTGTTAGCGGGTCGCACGACAAAGCCTGCTGCCGCGAGATTGTTTTCCTTGTACTGGACGGTCTGGGACACGGTCTCGCAAGATGCCAGGGCCAGAGAAATTCCGGTCATCGCGATGATGGCGAAGCCGAGCCGGCGCTTGCTCGGCGCCTGTTTGTCGAGGGTCATATGCACTCTCCTGTTTGAATTGAACCAGGAGACGTTCCCTTTTTCCTGCACAGCAGAAAATCATACCGGCGGTCATCAGGCCTATGCGTTGGTATGGGCGGATCATACCGATCCGCGACGACCTATGCTTCTGTATAGCTTCGGAGACCTGCGCCGCCTGTTACTTTGCCGATACCTGAACAAAGGAGACCCCCGATGGCAAAGAAGCGTCCCGAAGGTATCAAGGCATATAACGAACCGGCAGGCGGTTGGGGGGCACTGAAGGCCGTCGCCGAGACGCTGGCGCGGCAGCAGGTCGTGGCCCAGGGCACGGCGACGCTTCTGAAGGCGAACCAGCCGGAAGGTTTCGATTGTCCCGGCTGCGCCTGGCCCGACCCGAAACACACATCTTCGTTCGAATTCTGCGAAAACGGCGCCAAGGCAATCACCTGGGAATCGACCGCCAAGCGCGTCAGCCCCGATTTCTTCGCCAATCACACGGTTTCCGAGCTCTGGACCTGGACGGATCACGAGCTTGAAAACGCGGGACGCCTCACCCATCCGATGATCTATGATGCTGCGAGCGACCGCTATCAGCCGATCGAGTGGGACGACGCTTTCGCGCTTATCGGCAAGCAGCTCAACGCGCTGGAAAGCCCGCACCAGGCGGAGTTCTACACGTCCGGCCGCGCCTCCAACGAATCCGCCTTCCTGTATCAGGCTTTCGTCCGCGCTTTCGGCACCAACAACTTTCCCGACTGCTCGAACATGTGCCACGAGGCAACCAGCGTCGGCCTGCCGGAATCGATTGGCGTCGGTAAGGGAACAGTGACGCTTGAGGATTTCGACCACTGCGATGCGATCTTCAGCTTCGGGCATAATCCGGGCACCAACCACCCGCGCATGATGACCACGCTGCACGAGGCCTCGCGCCGCGGCACGCCGATCGTCGTCTTCAATCCCTTCAAGGAGCGAGCACTCGAAAAATTCGCGGCGCCACAGGATCCGATCGAAATGGCGACCTTTTCCTCGACCGAGATCGCCTCGGCCTATCATCAGGTCCGAACCGGCGGCGATCTGGCCGCGATCAAGGGCATGATGAAGCTGATCTTCGAGCGGGACGCCCAGGATATCGCCAATGGCGGTCCCGGCGTTCTCGACCTTGCCTTCATCGATGAGCACACGGTCGGCATCGATGACCTGCGCCGCGACGTGGAAAAAACGAGCTGGGAGGAGATCCTCCATTTCTCAGGCCTTTCGCGCGCTGCGATCGAAAGCGCCGTCGATGTCTATCTCAACGCCAAGAAAGTCATCCTCTGCTACGGCATGGGCCTGACCCAGCATGCCAATGGTACACATAACGTCCAGCAGGCCACCAATCTTTTGATGCTGCGGGGCAATCTGGGCCGCGAAGGCGCCGGCATCTGCCCGGTTCGGGGCCACTCGAATGTTCAGGGCGACCGTACCGTGGGCATTACGGAAATTCCCAATGCCGCGCTTCTCGACGGCATGGAACGCGCCTTCGGTTTCCGACCGATCGGCGACAAGGGCCACAATGCGATCGAGGCCATCGAAGCCATAGCGGAAGGCCGCTCAAAGGCGCTGATCTGCCTCGGCGGCAATCTGGCGGTCGCGATGTCCGACCCGACCGTGACCTTTGCCGGCATGCGCAAGCTCGATCTCGCCGTCCACATCTCGACCAAGCTCAACCGCTCACATCTCCTGACCGGCAAGACCTGCATCGTCCTGCCCTGCCTTGGTCGGACCGATCTCGACACGCAGGCCTCCGGCCCGCAATCGGTGACCGTCGAGGATTCCATGTCGATGGTTCATGCTTCGCGCGGGTTCCTCAATCCGCCGAGCCCCTTCCTGAAGTCGGAACCTGCCATTCTCGCCGGTATTGCACAGGCAACGGTCGGGGCCAGATACGGCATCGACTGGCTGGGGCTCATCGAGAATTACGACCGGATCCGCGAAAAGATCGAGCTCGTTTTCCCCGACTTCAAGGATTTCAACAAGCGGGTTAGGGTGCGCGGCGGCTTTCGGCTGGATGTCCCCGCCTCCTACCGGGAATGGCGCACGGCAAGCGGCAAGGCGAATTTCCTGGTGGCCTGTGGCCTTGATGAAGATCCACGCTTGAAGGATCCGGAAACGCTGGTTCTGGCGACTATGCGCAGCCACGACCAGTACAACACGACCGTCTACGGCCTCGACGATCGCTATCGCGGCGTCTTCGGACGGCGCGATGTCATCTTCATCAGCGGCGCGGATCTCGACGCCCGCGGCCTGAAGGAAGGTGATCGGATCGACGTGCATGCGATTACGGAAACCGGTCCGGCGCGGTCGGTCCGCGGTTATACTGCCGTTCGTTACGACCTCCCGCAGGGCTCGGTCGGCGGCTATTATCCGGAGATGAACGCAATCGTGGCGCTGAACCATTATGATCACAAATCGGGCACGCCGGCCTATAAGGGCGTTCCGGTGAAGATTGTCCGCTCCGAGGCCGCATGACGGAACCGAGCGGCCTTGACAGGGCTTAAGAAGGCGATGGAAAGACTGATGTCATGATCGCCTCTCGCAAGCCTCCTGCCGGTCCCACCGGCCCGGTCGTCTATATCGTCGACGACGATATCTCGATGCGGGAATCGCTGGTCGACCTGTTCCGTTCGATGTCGATCGACGCAGTTGCCTTCGAGAACACCGAAACCTTCCTCGCGGCTGCAAGGCCCGGGGCGGGATGTATCCTGCTCGACGTCCGCCTCCCCGATCTCAACGGTCTGGAACTGCAGGCGCATCTCAATGCGAAGGGCAACAAGATGCCGATCATCTTCATGACCGGCTATGGCGACATTCCAATGAGCGTGAAGGCTATCAAGGCGGGAGCTTCCGACTTCCTGACCAAGCCGTTCGATGACCAGGCGCTTCTGGATGCCGTGAACGTCGCTCTGGAACGGGACGCGGAAATCCGCAAGGGCGATACGGCGATCGAAGCGTCCAAGATCCTCTACGAAACGCTGACCCCGCGCGAACAGGAAGTCATGCAGCTCGTCGTCCGGGGCCTGATGAACAAGCAGATCGCCTTCGAACTCGGGATTACCGAGGTGACGGTCAAGCTTCACCGGGGAAACGTGATGCGCAAGATGGACGTGCGCTCACTCGCCGACCTCGTGCGTGTCGGCGAAGCGCTGGGCTACGGCAAACAGGCCTGATTTCAGGCCGGCCCTACACTCTCGTATAGTTACGGCGTCCGGCGGCATCATCTACCTTACCGATAGTCGAACCGTCGGCATTTCAAGCTCGGCGGCAGCTCAATCCTTTCAGCTCGCGAACGCTCACGCCGGCGAACTCCCCTCTGCAAAACCGCGCCGGCCAGCGAACCGGCAGCATGAGAAGGGTCGTCACCTTCATCAAAGGAACAGCGGTGAAAATCTCCATCCTCGAACAATCGACCCTGTCGGAAAACGCCTCCCCATCCGACGCGATCCAGAACACCGTCTGGCTGGCACGCGAAGCCGACTATCTTGGTTATGAGCGACTCTGGCTGTCGGAACATCACAACATGAGCATCCTGCAGGGCTCCTCGCCGGAAGTCCTGCTTGCCGCGGTCGGCTCCAAGACCGACCGTATCCGCCTCGGCTCCGGCGGCGTCATGTTGCCGAACCATTCTGCCTACAAGGTGGCCGAGAATTTTCGCGTGCTGGAAGCGCTCTTCCCCGGCCGCGTCGATTGCGGGATCGGCCGCGCGAGCGGCGGCGATCCCTATTCGACGGCTCTCCTCAATCCGCCGGACGGGATCGACTTCCCCCAGCAGGTCGGCCAGCTCGAACGCTTCTTCCACGACGGGCATCAAAGGGTAACCGCAACGCCGAAAGTGGATAGCGCACCGCCGCTCTGGCTGCTCTCGGCCGGATCTCATCCCGAGAGCGGGCTGATGGCGGCTGAAAAGGGAATGGGGCTCGCCATCGCCCTGTTCATCAATCCGGCGGCAACCCGCGAGGCCGTCGCCCAGTACCGCCGCAATTTCAGGCCTTCGCCGGAATTTCCCGAGCCGCGCGTTCTGATCGCGCTCAACTTCGTCGGCGCCGATACGCCGGCGAAGCTCGAGGAGATGAAAAAGGCCTCGGATTATTTCCGGCTCATGCGCGACAGCGGCAACTATCCGAAAGCCGTCCCCTCGCCCGAGACGCTGGACCGTGTCGAATTCTCGGCCAGTCAGAAGGCCTATCTCGCTCAGATCGCCAATCGCGAGGTTACGGGCCTGATCGATGATGCGGTGAAGGAGATCGCGGCACGGGCTGCGGCCTATGATGCCGACGAGGTCATGCTGACGATGATGTGCTTCGACATAGAGGACAAGATCCGTGCCTTCCATCAGGTTGCCGACAGGATTGTGAGCTGAAGGCCATGACCGAAAAACTGACCCTTTCCATCCTCGATATCGGCCCGATCCGGTCGAACCAAACGGCCACCGACTGCTTCGACTCGATGATCGCACTGGCGAAGCTCGGCGACGATCTCGGCTATCACCGGTATTGGCTGGCGGAGCACCACAATGTCGAGGCAGTCGCGGCCAGCCATACGGCATCCTTCGCGCCTGTGATCGGCGCGCATACGAAACGCATCCGGATCGGTGGATGCGTTTTGCTCGCGCATTATCCGCCGCTGCTGATCGCGGAGCAGATGGGGCTGGTGGAAGCCTGTTATCCCGGGCGAGTCGATCTCGGCATCGGCCGGTCGAGCGGTGCGGACTGGGCCACCAGTTCGCTATTGCGCGGTGGCACCGAAGCGAAATCCGACGAGGCCATGATAAATGATCTCCGCAACCTGCTTGCTCTCAACCAGCCCGAGGGACTGACGGTGTCGCAGGATGATCGCCAGTTCAGCTTCCGGCCGGTGCCGAATGCGACCAGCGCACCGGCGCCCTGGATATTGGGGACGTCGAGCTATTCGGCGCACCTGGCCGCCGAGCTTGGTCTACCCTATGCATTCGGCTATCATATCCGTGCCGAGGGCGCGAAGGAGGCGATCGCGCTTTATCGCGAACGCTTCAAGCCCAGCAGCTACCTGGCCGAGCCGAAAGTTCTGGTTTCCGCCATCGTCGTCATCGGTGAAACCGATGAGGAAGCCGAACGGCTTGCCCGACCGCAACTGTTCTTCATGTCCTCATTCCGCTCTGGCGAACCGGTACAGTCGCAGATGCTGGTCGAGGAGGCCGATGGCAAGGTATTCCCCGCTCACCACGAAGAGCTTGTCCGGATGTTCCGCCGATCCTGGATCATCGGATCGCCCGATCGTGCAGCAGAAAGCATTGCCAATCTTGCCGCAGACCTCGGCGTGTCGGAGATGATGATCAATCCGGTGGTTGCCGCCTATTCATCGCAGCCGGCCAATCGCGCGCCAAACAGGGAATTTACACTCGCCGCACTGGCCGAGCGTTTCCCCCAATAGGCCGGCCAGCACGGACGCTGCGTTTTGGACGCGCTCGTCACGTCGGCGGCGGAAAACATCAATGGCGTGGCGGCGGCGTTCGGCCACAAGCTGCACCCGCCACACAACCAGTTGCGATCGCAGCTGAGACGGACAAAAGCCTACTGCTTATGTCCGTCTCAGGATCAACGCCCGCAGGCTTAACCGCGGGTACTTCTCAAGCTCATGCGGCAGGCCCGAAGCGCTGCGCCGTCATTGCCACACGCTGGCCGTAAGCACGTGCGGTTTCCAGGTCACCGGCAGACATCTCGCTCGGAGCAGCGTCGGCGTCCGACTGCGCCATCGGCCCGATATAGGAACCCATGCGGTTTGCATCGTCCCGCCTGGAAGCCTTGACGTTTGAGGGTTTGATGCCGAGGCTTACCCACAAACCACCATGCTGTCCGGCGAGCAGGACGAAATACTGCAATGTATTCAGTTTGTCGCCATTGAGACTGGCGCTGTTCGTGAACCCGCCAAAAATCTTGTCCTGCCATTTTCCGGAGAACCAAGGCTTCGACGACGCGTCGGCAAACTTTTTAAACTGCCAGCTCGGGCCGCCCATATAGGTCGGCGAGCCGAAGATGATGGCATCCGCAGCATCCAGCGCCGCCCATCCTTCGTCCGAGAGATTGCCCTCCGCATCGAGAGCATAGAGCGTCGCGCCGGCTCCGGCGGCGACTGCCTCAGCCATTCTTTGAGTATGGCCGTAACCGGAGTGATAGACGACGACGGTTTTTGGGGTGAAATTTGATGAGGTCATGACTGGCTCCTTAAGCCGTGGTTGTACGCCTCGCCGGGTCAGGCCGGCGCGGTTCGCATTCGATAAAAAATGTGTCGGAGACTTGTGTCTGTCGGGTCGCCCGACGATCAGAAATGGGTGCCGGCTGCCACGATCAGAAGCAGCATGAACACGGCCGGCGGCGGGATGTGCCGGAAGTTCTTTGCACGAATGACGGAGGCGATGGCGGCGATCATGATACAGGCCCCAAGCGCAACACCGATGTAAAAGGTCGCCGGAAATACCAGCAGGCAGGCGGTCGCGATCTCCAGTGCGGCCGTGATCCAGCACCACCACGGCGGGAAGCCGTAACGTCTGAAATCGTCCCGGATCGCTTGTGCACCGGAAGCGTTGACGGCGCCGCCGATCAGGAAGGCCGCGGCGGCCAGCCAGGTCGCGACGGCAAAAACTGTTGTTGGAAGAAACATCGAACTAATCTCGCTGTTGGTGGCATGCAAGAATTTATCATCGCAAAAATATCTAGCAATGCTATTTTGTCAATCGCTGTTTTTAAACCTGACCTGTTGCGATAAGCTACCGCCGGAATGAAAGGGCGGCGAATGGGGATTGCAGAACGCAAGGAGCGGGAAAAAGGCGAGCGGGAGCGCCGTATTGTCAGTGCGGCGAGAATGCTCGCAGAGCGAGACGGCTGGGCTTCCGTTACCGTACGGCGTCTGGCTCAGGAGATCGAATATAGTCAGCCGGTTCTATACGCTCATTTTGAAAATCGCGACGCTATCGTCGGCGCTGTCGCGCTGGAAGGCTTTGGCGAGCTCGGCCCCGCACTGCGGGCGTCGGTTCAGCCATCCGCCACTCCTTCTGAAGCGATGAAAAGTGTCGCCATCGCTTATCTCGAGTTCGCGTTTGAACGGCCGGCCCTGTACGAGGCGATGTTCATCCTTCCGACCGGGCTGCGTTTTGCAAAGTCCGACACGCCGCAGGTGCTGCGCGACACGTTCGGCGCCATGCTGGCGGTCATCACGCCTTTCCGCGATGACGCAGAGCTTGCGACCGAAACTCTTTGGGCTGCCTTGCACGGACTGGCGGAACTTGAACGTCACGGCAGGATCAGAGCTGCCTTTCGCGAGCAGCGCGTGACGCAGATCGTCGCGATGTTCTCGGCTTAAAGCGCGCCTTCATCCCTGCGCCGCAGGGTGGCGAGTTCCTGCAGATCCAGATCCTGCTCGATGTTCCGCATGATCCTGTCCGAGACATGCCCGGTCCGGTACATTTTCAGGACTTCCTCCCGGCCCGTGCGGATCGCACAGAGGATCGCTTCGAAATGCTCGTCCGAAAGCGGGCGCCGGCGTTCTGGGACGAGGTTGAAATGCGGGACCGACAATACGCTGAACAGGTCTCGATCAGACATATGCGGAAGACCATGCGATGGATTAGAACGGCAATGCGCCAGCATGGCCTGATATTGAATGTCGGCAACTTTCTTGCGGACCGCGGCCTCATCCCGGGCAAGCTGCGAATTGCTCTTCAGCGTGATCGACGGAAACAGCCTGATGACGAGCGGAAGCGTGGTGCCCTGAACAAGCACCGTCACGAGGATCACCCCGAAGGCCGAAGCCAGGATAAGGTCGCGCCCCGGAAAATTGATCGGCAGCGACAAAGCCGCCGCCAGTGTTACGGCTCCTCTCATCCCGGCCCAGCTCAGGATCACGGTCGTCGGAATGGACGGAAGGTGTTTTGGATGAATGCCGACCCGCGACAACGCCGTCCAGATCATGTCCGATCCGACCAGCCAGACGAAACGCGCGACGATCACGGTCACGACCACGGCGGCAACCGGCAGCGCCAGGGTCTGCAGCCCGTCTCCGACGCTTTCGAAATGATTGAGCGCCTGTCTTAATGACAAGCCGATCAGGACGAAAAGAAGGGATTCCAGAAGGAAGACGAGGACGCGCCAGAACGCCTGGGCCCGGATACGGGTCGCCGCCGAAAAGATCTCGTGCTGCTGCCAGCCCAGCATCAAGCCGGTCGTCACCGTGGCAAGAACGCCGGAAAAACCCAACCGGTCGGAAATCATGTAGGAGACAGCTGCAAGCAGCAGCGTGCCCGTGACGACGAGCTCGCTGTTTGCGAACTGCCGCAAAAGGCGCAGCGCGACCCAGCCGAGCGAGAGCCCCACCATCACGCCGCCGAGCGAAACGACAAAGAAGGTCGCGACCCCGACGGGGGCGTCAAATGAGCCGTTCAGGGCCGCCGAAACGGCGAAGTGAAAAAGAACAAGGCCGCTTGCGTCATTGACCAGGCTCTCGCCGGTCAGGACGGTGGTGACACGGGTGGGAAGTCTCAGCTTGTCCAGCACGGCACGGGCCGCCACCGCGTCCGGCGGAGAAACGATCGCTCCGAGGGCAAAGGCGGCAGACCAGGGAATATCGGGGCGCAGCCAGTGAACGACGGCTCCGACCGACAGGGTCGTGAACGCGACGGCCCCGACCGCAAGCGACGAGATTGCCGCGAAATACTGTTTGAAGTCGAGCCAGACGGTCTGATAGGCGCTGCTCAGCAGGAGCGGCGGCAGGAAAACGACCATGACGAGGTCGGGGTCCATCGCGACGACCGGGATGCCCGGTATGAAGGCAAGCGCAATCCCACCGACGATCAATGCGACGGCAGAAGGCAGGTGCAGGCGCCTGGCGGCAAGTGCCAGAACGAGCACGACCATCAGCAGACCGACAAGGAATTCATAGTCGAGTTCGATAGACATGTCGGCAGGCTCGCAGGTCAGGGGGCGTGCTGACGGGGCTACCGTCGCTGGTCGTGTTCGTCGAAATTCCGAACGGCATTTTCAGATGGATTGGGTGCACGGTTCCACGCATAAACTTGGAACCGCACACCATGTTTGCGCTCAGAACCGCCTCGCCGGGCAGGCAGAGAGTGCTCGAAAGCAGCTACCGGCTACCCATGCGCGCAGCACGAAGAAACTCCATGTAGCGATCCCGGCCATGGAGCGCGGCCTTTGTCCCGAGGCGGGAAGCAACGGCACCGGACCATCCGTGAGGAGACATTCCCTGCTTGTTCTGGAACCGGCTCATGATGCGATCATAGGCGGAAATCTCTTCGGCATCGGCCACACGATAGACCTCGTCATGGACCACCACGTCCTGGCTCAGGCGTGGCTTGATATCTGTGTCATGCCTCGGATGAGGGCGGCCGACGACCAGACCGGTCACGGGAACGCAACGATCCGGAAGTTTCAGGAGGGATGAGAGCGTTTCGGCGTTGTTGCGTACGGCGCCGATGAAACAGGTTCCGTAGCCGAGCGCTTCGAATGCCAGCGCGGCATTCTGGGCCGCGATACAGGTATCGACGATCCCGAGCATCATCGTCTCAAAATAGTCGAACGCCTCGAGCGGCGTGTCATAGGCCTGACCGATGGCATAGTTGCGGCTCTGGTCGGCCAGCCATACGAGCATCAAAGGTGCTTCTTCAATCTGGCCCTGATTACCGCAGAGGCGATTGACCTCCTGCTTGTGGGTCGGGTCCGAAATCTTGATGACGCTCCAGCTCTGGAGGTTGGACGAAGTCGCGGCCGATTGGGCTGCAGCGATTGCCGTCTTCATATCGCCTTCGGCGACCGGTTCGGCGGTGAACCGACGAATGCTCCGATGCATCAGCATATGGTCGATAATGGCATTGCCGGACCGGATCAGGCTGTCTGCCTCACCATATCTGTCCGAAACAGCGTCAGCGACGGGACGTCCATATTTCACTGCATAGTTTTTGTAGAAGTCCATCTCTGACACTCACTGTTATGGGCATTTACGGCCAGGCTTTGTCGAACGCCGGCAAGGCAGAGGATATCCGCCTTGCCGGCTATCTTAAGCAAGAGCCTTTATTCTGCAGCGACCTTGGCAGCTGCCTTGGCGCGTGCCTTGCGGGCGATGCTTTCGGCGAAGAACGGCGTTTCACGATGGTTATGGTCGCCACCGGCAGCCTGGCGAGCGGCGGCGGCCTGTTCGAAAGTCTGGCCGTGCTGCTCGATGAAGGTCATGAAGGCATCGGTCGGATGGCAGGTGACCTTGTTGGTGTAACGGGTGCGGTTGCCGTCGATTGCTTCGGCAATCAGTTCCCAGATGACATTGACCTGGGTGCGCTCACCGGTCGGAGTGAAGACGTCGGAGATCGAGTTCATGCGGCAATAGGACGGCGTGGCTTCCTTGGCGACATAGTGCTGGATGACGAGGCCGGTGCCGATCTTTTCGACATTGATGGACATCTTACGGCCATCGTCGGTGAAGGTTGCGCCGCAAGAGACGTGATCCGGTACGCAGCAACGCTGATACTCGGCTTCCGGGAGATTGAAGAGCCAATCGGCGATATCGATCTGGTCGAGCGGAACATCGATCTCGTGCGAATAGGCGGAGAGCGAAAGCAGCTTGTCGGTGATAACTTTCATGGTCTTATCCTTTCGGTCTGGTTTCGGCATCCGAAACCCGCAACCCTTTCGGCAACGGTCCCGGTGCTCTTGCGGTGATCTTTACGAGCAACTCCGATGTCTGCTCCGGGGGTAAAACTGGCATCCTGCGGCCCCGGTCTCAATTATACGGACAGGTCCCGACCCTATCCTTTGGTCTTGGTCGACCGCCTTTCGGCATGGCGAGAGAGGTTGACGAAAAGTGCGTATTTTTGCCCCTTATGCGGGGAATTTCTCCAGAACCGGCGCTTGAACAGCCCATCGGGCATGGAAGAAATTGCACCCGGCAACTCCGGGGTATAAGCCCAAATCTCCTCGAAACGGCTTTGCCGGGAATGCAAAGATGAGAGCAGAATTCCTTTCCACCTTCATCGATGTCGTCCAGGAAGGAAGCTTTTCGGGAGCCGCACGCAAGCGGGCGGTCACGCCGTCGGCAGTCGTCAGGCAGATCGATACGCTGGAGCAGGATCTCGGGGTGGCGCTGCTTGTCCGTTCGACACGAGCCCTGACACTGACGGATGCCGGCGAGAGACTGCATGAGCGCGCGTTACGCCTGCTCGAGGATATCGCCGACACCCATGCCGAGGTCGCGGCCTTCGGCGGTTCGGTCTCCGGCACCTTGCGTGTCGCCTGTTTCCCAACCTTCGGCAAACGTTATGTCGTGCCGATCGTTACCGCGCTGCAGCTGGAACATCCGGATCTGAAGATCGAGCTGACACTGACCGAACGCCTTGCCGATCCGGTGCAGGAACGCCTCGACGTCGTCATCCGGATGGGAAACCTGCCCAACAGTACGTTGATCGGCACGAGGATCGCTCCGTTTCGGCGGCTTCTTGCCGCAAGCCCCGCTTATCTCGAGCGCGCGGGCGTGCCGGAGACGATCAATGATCTCTTCGACCACAAGCTGCTCGACAAGCTGCATGGCGCCGATCTCCTTGGCTGGACGGATGTGCTGGGCACACCGGCCGGCGAAGCCGGCCACGGAGAGGTCGCGTTCCGCTGCGACGATTTCGAGGCACTTCGTGGCGCAGCCGAGGCCGGAATGGGGATCGCATTTCTTTCGACCTGGGTGGTCGGACCTGACATCCAGCAGGGCAAGCTGCGCGAAGTCCTGCCCGGCCTCGATCGATGGAATGACGATCCAGCCGGCATTTTTCTTCTGCGTGCTCTTCCGAGTCCAAGTGCCAAGGTCCTCGCTTTTTCCAGGGCACTCATTGCCTCGATCGGCAATCCTCCAGTCTGGGAACCGCTCCCCTAAGCACCTTTACCCGTCCATAGCTGCACCGAAACGCCGGCCTATACATGAGTATGGTTGTTCCATCGCTCTGCCTGCGGGATTGTTGTGCCGGTTCGGAAGGAATTGCGATGCAGACGACAGCTCTTCACACGGCACATGGATCCGAAGCGGCAGCGGAGGGCGGGCTCGTCGATCCGTTCGGCCGGTCGGTCACCTATCTGCGCGTTTCCGTGACAGACCGCTGCGATTTCCGCTGCACCTATTGCATGGCCGAGAATATGTCCTTCCTTCCAAAGAAGGATCTGCTGACCCTCGATGAACTTGACCGACTCTGTACGGCCTTCATCTCGAGGGGCGTCCGCAAGCTGCGCCTGACGGGCGGCGAACCGCTGGTTCGCAAGAATATCATGCATCTGGTGCGTCAGCTTGGCCGCCATATCGGCTATGGTCTGGACGAACTGACCCTGACGACAAACGGCTCCCAGCTCGCACGACACGCCGAGGAACTCGCCGATTGCGGCGTGCGCCGGATCAATGTCTCGCTCGACACGCTCGACCCGGAAAAGTTCCGCAGGATCACCCGGTGGGGTGATTTCTCCCGGGTCATGGAAGGGCTGGATGCAGCCCAGAAGGCCGGCATTGCGATCAAGCTGAATGCCGTTGCCCTCAAGGACTTCAACGCCCCGGAAATGCCCGATCTCATCCGGTTCGCGCATGGTCGCGGCATGGATCTCACGGTTATTGAGACGATGCCGATGGGCGAGATCGAGGAGGATCGCACCGACCGATACCTTCCCCTGTCGAAGCTGCGCACGGACCTGGAGCAGCAATTCACCTTCCAGGATCTGGCCTATCGGACCGGAGGGCCTGCCCGCTATGTGAAGGTTGCGGAGACGGGCGGCCGTCTGGGCTTCATCACGCCCATGACCCATAATTTCTGTGAAAGCTGCAATCGCGTCCGGCTCACCTGCACGGGAACGCTCTATATGTGCCTCGGCCAGAACGACGCCGCCGATCTGCGGTCGGTGCTGCGTACGAGTGAGAGCGACGCGAACCTGCATGCCGCGATAGACGATGCGATTTCGCGAAAACCCAAAGGGCACGACTTCATCATCGACCGCTCGAACAACCGCCCAAGTGTCGGCCGCCATATGAGCGTGACCGGTGGCTGAGGCGGATAGTATCCGACGCGTTCCGAGACCGTCCTGATGCAAAAGCACCCGGCGCTCGTTTAAATCAACGCAATCAACTCTTCATGGGAATTCGTTCGGCGGATACCGCTTGCGGCAAATGATCTGGCCGGATTAGACGGCCACCGGCCGTTTATGCCGGCTTGGGCAGAGCAAGGGCCGTGTCGATGAACTCGATCAGCTTCGTCAGGTCGACGGGTTTCCCGAGGAAAGCCAGTGCGCCGCCATCAAGCGCCGCGGTGCGCGTACGCTCGTCGTGATAGGACGTCATGAAGATCATCGGCGGGCGATCGCCTTCCTGGTTAAGGCGGCTCTGCAGCTCGATGCCGCTCAGGCCCGGCATTTTGACGTCGACGACCATGCAGTCTACGGACGCGCGCGGCTTGAACGCCAGAAACGCCTCGGCAGACTCGAAAAGCTTGCTCTCGTAACCCAGGGACTTGACCAGGTCATCGAGCGCTTCGCGGATAGCCAGGTCATCATCGACAATGGCGATTAGGGACGTTTGGGACACTTATTACGACTTTCATAGTTTTCGCATCGGTCTCAAGCCACACGCACGAGTGTGGGCTTTGCTGACCGTACCAGATGTTCATTCGCCTGCTCGGTGGCCCGAACCAGTTCGGCCACCGACTTGACCTGCATCTTTCTCATGACGTTGCCGCGATGCAGTTTCACGGTGATTTCGCTGATCCCCAGCCGGAAGGCGATCTGCTTGTTCATCAGCCCCTCGACAACGGCCCCCATCACCTCGCGTTCCCGCACTGTCAAGGTTTCGAACCGGGTGGCGACGTCCTGATGCCGGCGCATTTCGCGGCGGCGGGTCGCGTCGCGCTCGACGGCGGCGAGGACCGCATCGAGAATGTCCTGATCGCGGAAAGGCTTGGCGAGAAAATCGACGGCACCTGCCTTCATGGCACGCACGCTCATCGAAATATCTCCGTATCCGGTCATGAAAACGACCGGCAGGAGGCTTCCGGCGCGCTCAAGATGGGCCTGGAAGTCGAGTCCGTTGACGCCCGGCAAACGAACATCAAGCACGATGCAGCCCGCCCGGTTGAGATCCGCCATTCCCATGAACTCGTTGGGATTGGCAAAAGCCTCTGCCTCGATCTGCATCGAGCGGAAGAGATCGACGAGCGATTCCCGCATCGAAAGGTCATCATCGAGAATGTAGATGACGGGAGCGTCTGGGTTTCGCTTGCTGCTCTTCAATTCAAGCATTGGCCGTCTCCTTCGGTAATCTGATTTCAAAAATTGCGCCGCCATCGGGGTGGTTGCGCCCGTCAAGCGAGCCCCCAATGGCCTCAATGGTACTTCTGCAAATAGAAAGACCGATCCCCATGCCGTTTTCCTTGGTCGTGAAGAAAGGTTTGAATAGGTTCTGCTGGGCCTCAGCACCCAATCCGTCACCGGTGTCGCGCACGGTGATCGAGACATGATCCGCGTCTGCCGGAGCATCCAGCGTGATCGTCACCAGTTTTCGCAGCGCTTCCGATGCGGTCATCGCCTGGGCGGCGTTGGAAATA
Organism: Neorhizobium alkalisoli; assembly: GCF_007829835.1. Taxonomy (GTDB): domain Bacteria; phylum Pseudomonadota; class Alphaproteobacteria; order Rhizobiales; family Rhizobiaceae; genus Neorhizobium. Next base: position 755,327 of record NZ_VIWP01000001.1, read on the forward strand.
AGGTTGATCAGGACCTGCTGCATCTCGACCCGAACGCCGGAAACAGCCGGAATTTTAGTCTTGAAGATGACGTCCACTTCCGCACGCTCACGCTGAAGATCGTGGTCCATCAGGGTCAGCGTATCATCCACCAGCACGCCGAGGTCGATGGTTTCATTCTCCTTCGGCGCGGCGAGCATCACGGCGCGGGTATTCTTGAAAATATCGCTGGCGCGGTTGCTGTCCCGCAGGATCCGCTCCGCCGACCGCTTGGCCGCCTCGATATCGGGTGGATTCCGATCAAGCCAGCGAACAAGCGTCTGCGAATTGACCGCGATCGCCCCAAGCGGCTGGTTGAGTTCATGCGCCAGAGACGCAGACAGGGCGCCGACGGTCGCAGCCTTTGAAGCGCGGCTCAGCTCCGCCTGTGCATCGGCCAGCGCCTTGCGCGCCTCTTCGCGCTGGGTGACATCGACCATGCTGACGATGACGCGGTTGAAGGCGGAAGGATCCTTCGGAAAGCTGATGCCAAGCAGGACGAGCCTCGGCTCGCCATTCTCGTTGAAGACTTCGGCATTGTCTTCGAAATAGGTGGCGCCATCCATGATCGCCTGCAGCAGCGCCGAGAACGCGTCGCTGTCCTTCGGAATGATACGATGCATGATGCCGCCCGGAATGTCGGCCGCGAACGAGCCGAGAAGCTCGACAGCCGCCGCATTGGCATCAACGATCGCGATCTTGTCGACACATTCGGCGAGGAAATCGGGATTGGCCTGTGCATAGGCTTTGGCGTCCTTCACACCACGCGCTTTCAGGCCGACGAGGAAATCGCGCAGCCTCGAATAGTCGCGTTCCCACAGGGCAACACGAGTGCGATCGAAGATCGCGCGGTAACGCGCCTCGCTTTCGCGCAGGGCAGCGTTTGTCTGAAGCAGCTCGGCCCTGGCCTGTTCGGTGCGCAGGAGCAGTGCCGCCGTCACGGCAAGTGCCGCCAGCGCCACACAGAGGCGCAGAAAGGTCGGAAAGTCCGGATCCGGCGTATGCGTCAGGAAGAACGAGATCAGCGTGCAGACGATGAACAGAGCGGTGAGCGCGATCAGTCCGAGCCGGCTGGCGGCTTCGGCGGCCAGTAGAAGAGCGATCGCATAGAGTACCGCGATCGCGCCCTCGATATCCGTGAACGTATCCACGGCAAAAACGGCGGCAGCCACGATAAGAGCCGCGCCACCGAAGATGATATCGTGGCGACCTGCCTCTTGCCTTGCCAATCTGAACTGCAGCATCTGTGCCATGAATGGTTCCAAATCTTTGAGATCGAGGATACCGGTTCATGGCACCCGCCGGACCTATACAATGGTCTAGTTGATCGGCTTGCGACACCGCCAGATCCCTGCTTTTCCATGACAAATATCCAGAAAAAAGAGGCCGCCTTCCCGGCGGTGGAAGGCGGCCTTTTGCGGATCGCGGTGGTCCGCAGTTGGTCCGAGGGGAGGGGTTGCTCGGACCTGCAGCGCCTGGCGCTACTGACCTCGTCGAGGGGCGGGCGATCGAGGTAACGAGATGAAGACTACCGCCGCAGCGGGCGCGGCGTAACTATACTTAGGTGTTGTCAGGTATATACGTTTGCATGCAAGCAATCATGGCGGGAAACAAAAGGCCCTGCGATGCGATCGCGGGGCCTTGTCCATCCATCCGATGCGGGTTGGTACCCATTTCAGGCTGCAAGACTTTGTTCGATCCGGCCAACCGAGGCTGCCATCCTTTCAATCAAGGCAGGCCCGTAGCTTGCCGCAGCGATCTCGGCGGCCGACAGGCGAAACGAGTCGGAAAGCTCTGCCAGCATCGTTTGCAGGTCCTTCCGGTCGCGCCGTCTCGCGGCAGTGGACATTTCCCCGAGCCTGATGGAAAGACCCATGATGACGTCGTGGCGCGCTTCGGCCGTGATCGACATCAGGTGCTTTCTGGTTTGCAGTCCAAGGGCCGTAAGGCCGGCCTGCTGCCCAGCCTCGACGAAATCGCCGGCCATCTCTTCATACATCGTTCGACCTCTCTCCTGCCCGGCAGGCGGGCGTGATCCGTGAATTGTCGAAAGCCTAGCCTCCATTCCGTGGTCGCTGAATCATACGTATGTTTAGGGCGCCAGGCGGATCGTATCGGAGCCTCGCCGCGAGGCCTGCCGCTCTATGGGACATGTGCCGGTATCGTTAAGCGAAGGTCTGGCCCGACCTATACCTAAGCTTGATATCGCCGCTGATTGTTGGCGCCTTAGGCTGAACCTCACGACAAGCCGGCCAGGCCTCCTCTTGCTGGAGCCTGCCGAACAGTGAGGTGAAAGACATGTTTCGATGCGTGCGGATCTGGACCGACAGCGAGGGCAATTCCGAGTTTGAAGAGGGGCTTATCGATCTTCCGAAGGGAGATCGGGGCGACACGCTGAGCGCTGTTTTCGACACCGCCTCGATCTCGTTTCGCGAGACCGCACCCGGCGGTGAATATGCCTGGCACCCGGCCCCGATCCGGCAGTTCGTTCTGACCTTGAGTGGCACGCTCGAGTTCGAAACCAAGCTTGGAAAGCGTTTCACCATCCGTCCCGGCGATATCCTTCTTGCCGAAGACACGACGGGCGGCGGGCATCGCTGGAGGCTGCTGGGCGACGCCCCCTGGCGGCGTGCCTACGTGATCCTCGCCAGCGGTTCCGCCGCGGGCTTCGTCGCATCAACCTCGCTCCAGTCGAAGGATGAAGCACATGGCTGACGTGAACGAGAAAGCCGATATCGTCCTCATCGGCGCCGGCATCATGAGCGCAACGGTCGCGACCATGCTGAAGGAGCTGGAACCCAGCCTGTCCGTGGTCGTGTTCGAAACGCTCGGCGATTGCGCGCTCGAAAGCTCGCATGGATGGAACAATGCCGGGACCGGCCATGCGGCCAATTGCGAGCTGAATTACACGCCCCAGCGCGCCGACGGCACTGTCGACATCCACAAGGCGCTGGAGGTCAATGTCGAGTTCGATCTCTCGCGCCAGCTGTGGTCGCATCTCGTCCGCAAGGACGCGATCAAGGATCCCGGCGCCTTCCTGCATGCCTGCCCGCATATGAGCTTCGTGACCGGAGATGCCAATGTCGCGTTTCTGCGCAAGCGCTTCGAGGCCATGACAAAGAGCCATTGCTATCACGGCATGGAATTTTCGGATGTCTCGTCCAGGATCGAGGAATGGGCTCCGCTCGTCATGGAAGGTCGCGCCGGTGATGAGCCCGTTGCCGCCACACGGATCGTCTCGGGTGCGGATGTCGATTATGGCGCCCTCACCCATCTGCTGATGTCGCAACTTTCGGCGCAAAGCGGTTTCTCCGTCTTCTACAGGCATAGGGTCAGCGACCTCACCCGCACGGAGAACGGCAAATGGCGCGTCGAGGTCGAAGATGCCGAAACCGGCTATATCTCTTCCACCATCGCCAGCTTCGTTTTCATCGGTGCCGGCGGCGCATCAATCGAGCTCCTGCAGAAATCCGGCATTCCCGAAGGCCACGGTTATGGCGGTTTTCCGGTCAGCGGCATCTGGCTTCGGTGTGACGAGGCTGCAGTCGCCAGCCGTCACCATGCCAAGGTTTATGGCAAGGCGGCGCATGGCTCCCCGCCCATGTCCGTGCCTCACCTCGACACACGCATCATCGGCGGCAGGCGTTCGGTCCTGTTTGGCCCCTATGCCGGCTTTTCGACCAAGTTCCTCAAGGAAGGATCCTATCTCGATCTCTTCGGTTCGATCCGTCCCTCCAACATCCTGCCGATGCTGGACGTGGCCTTCCACAGCCTGCAGCTTGAGGAATATCTTGTCGGGCAAGTGGTCGAAACCGACCGCGCCAAATTCGAAACCCTGCAACACTTCTTCCCGATGGCACGGCGTGAAGACTGGACGGAGGCGGTTGCCGGTCAGCGCGTGCAGATCATCAAGCCGAAGGGACATGTGGGTGGCGAGCTGGAATTCGGCACGGAACTGATCGCGGCTGCCGACAATTCCCTTGTCGCACTCCTCGGCGCCTCCCCCGGCGCTTCGACCGCGGCCTTTATTGCGATCGAAGTTCTGGAAAAGTGCTTTGCCGACAGGCTGACGGAAGACGGCTGGCTGCCTCGCCTGCGCGAGGTCATCCCGACCTATGGCATCGACCTCAAGACCGATGCCGATGCCTGCCACAGGATCAGGTCCGAAACCGCTTCCGTGCTCGGCCTGGAATTTGTGTGACCTGCCATGATAAAGGTCGGTGACAGCCAAGCTCCACAACCTCGGGCTTCCATTCCTCCGGCACGCGCAGCCCATATTGCTGCGCGTATCGGCCGACTGCTCTACGTGAATGGCGCCGACACCCGCCATGTCGTCCACAATGTCACGGAAGTTGCCGGGCACCTTGGCCATGCGGCGCATGTACTGGTCACCCCGGAAGGTATTCTGGTCACGGTCGGCACCGAGGAGCAGTTCAGCACCAAGGTCGGCCATGAAGTCACGGCAACAGCCGTCAACATGGGAAAACTGCTGGAAATCCAGCGGATCGTCGATGATGCGCGGATCGGGAAAGATGGATTTGCTGCGATAGAGCAGCGGATCGATGCAGCCGAATCCGACGGTCACGACTATCCGGAATATGTCGTCATGCTCGGCGTGGCAGTCACCACCGGCTCATTGGCAATGCTGTTCGGGTCACCCTGTTCTGTCGCGATCGTATCCTTCGTGACCGGCCTCGTCAGTGCATTTCTGCGGAAACATCTGCCGGCATTCCTGCCGAATGCATTCGCGGTTACTTTCGCTACCGCGATCATTAGCGGCCTCGTTGCGGTCTTTGTCCTGCGGCTGTGGCCGGGAGAATCGCCGATCCTTGCGCTGACGGCGGCCGGAATGATCCTCGTTCCCGGCGTGCCCCTGATCAACGGTATTCGCGAGATCGCCACAGGTCATGCGGGCAACGGCATTGCCCGGCTGGCGACAGGTATCTCGCTCGTGCTGGCGATCGGGTTTGCACTTTATACAGTCGGGTTCGCGACTGGTGCCGATCTGCCTGTGGACGTCGGTCCCGGCACTCTTCCCGTCATCGAAGACCTGCTGTTTTCCGCTCTCGCTGCAGCGGGTTTCGCCCTGCTGTTCGGCGTTCCACCAAGGGCGATCGGCTTCTGCCTTCTCGCGGGCATGGCCGGCCACGGTCTGCGCACCGGCCTTGAGGAACTGGGGCTGAGCCTGCCGATCGCATCCCTGATCGGTGCGGTCTCTGCGGCCCTCGTCGCAAGGCTGGCAGCCGCGGTCCATCGCGTGCCTGCCGTCGTCTTCGCCTTCCCGGGCGTCGTCGCGATGATCCCCGGCTCCTACGGATTTCGCGCAGGAATCGGCGGGCTGCAGCTGATGGCACAGGGAGCCACCGCCCCGCACGACCTGATCGCCAACACGTTGGCACTCGCCATTACCACCGCCGTGACCACGATCGCCATCGGCATCGGCCTGGCGTTGCCACTCTCGGGTTATCCCGCAGACCCCTCTTCTTCATACGGACGAAAGGATTGAGACCATGAATGATACCGCCAACAGCCACCCTGTCATGAAGGATGTTGCGATCGGCCTCGATGCCGCCGGCGAGCGGACGGAGTTCGACAGCATGGGTGAGGTCAAGGTGCCGGCCGACCGATACTGGGGCGCCCAGACACAGAGGTCGCTCCTCCATTTCAATATCGGCGGCGACCGGATGCCGAAAGCCGTCTACCGGGCCTATGGCACCGTCAAGAAGGCGGCCGCTCTCGTCAACGGCCAGTCCGGGCATCTCCCTGGCTGGAAGGTTGATGCCATCGTCAAGGCCGCCGACGAGGCGATCGCCGGCAAGCTCGACGATCACTTTCCGCTGTTTGTCTGGCAGACCGGCTCAGGCACGCAGTCCAACATGAATGTCAACGAAGTCCTGTCGAACCGGGCGATCCAGCTGCTCGGCGGCACGCTCGGCTCGCAGCATCCGGTTGGCCCGAACGACGACGTCAATATGGGCCAGTCTTCCAATGACAGCTTTCCGACGGCAATGCATATCGCCGCGGTGACGATCATCGACGACCGCCTCATACCCGAACTCGACAAGCTCGCCTCGACAATCGAAACGAAGGCCTACGGCTGGATGGACGTGGTCAAGGTCGGCCGAACCCATCTCGAGGATGCGACGCCGCTGTCGGTCGGGCAGGAATGGTCGGGATGGGCCGCCCAGATCCGCGCCGTCATCTCCGAAATCCGGCACGCCCGTGAAGGCCTGCTGGAACTCGCGCTCGGCGGCACCGCCGTTGGCACGGGCCTCAACGCACCGGCCGGATTTTCTGTCAATGTCGCGAGCAAGATCGCCGAGCTGACCGGAAAACCCTTCGTCACGGCGCCGAACAAGTTCATGGCGCAGGGCTCGCTCGATCCGATGGTGCGCGCCTCGGCCGCGCTGCGCGGCGCCGCCGTCTCGCTGATGAAGATCGCCAATGACATGCGCTGGCTCGCTTCCGGCCCACGCTGCGGCTTCGGCGAGCTGAAACTGCCGGCCAATGAACCGGGCTCCTCCATCATGCCCGGCAAGGTCAACCCGACCCAGTGCGAGGCGATGGTGATGATTTCGATCCAGGTGATCGGAGACGACACGGCAACGGCCTTTGCGGGCAGCCAGGGCAATTTCGAGCTCAATGCGATGCGCCCGATCATCATCAATAACTTCCTGCACTCGGCTGCAATCCTCGCCGATGGCTGCGAGAAGTTCCGGACCTATTCCGTCGAAGGCACGGAGATCGACCGGGATCGCATTCAGTCCTATGTCGACAATAACCTGATGCTGGTCACCGCACTCTCTCCCGTCATCGGATACCAGAAGGCCGCGCATATTGCCGAAAACGCCGCAGCCACGGGCTCGACGCTGAAGGCAGCAGCTCTCTCCTCCGGTTTCGTCACCGAGGCGCAATATGACAAGGTCATCGTTCCGGGAAACATGATCGGCACCGGCCTGGTCGGCGCCTGATGCCGGCCAAGCTCCCCCGCACAGTCGGATCGTCCAAAGGTTACCAAGGTTTAACCGCCCGGATATCCGGCTGTAATCAAGAACAGACTAATTTCCTTTTCATGGTCACAGCAGAACGCCAATGACCGTCGAACCATTACGAAGGATCTCGACCATGTTGACTACGACACGTCAGTTCGTCACCACCGGTCTAGTCGCCTTGACGATAGCCAGCACGGCTCTCGTCACCGCCTCGCAGGCTGAAGCTCATGATAATTTCGGCCGCGGCCTTGCCGCCGGCGTAGCCGGCGCCATCGTCGGCGGTGCATTGGTTGCCGGCGCTACCAACGCCTATGGCTACGGTGCTCCGGTCTATGCCACCGCACCCTACGGGCCTCCGCCCTATGTCTATGGCCGCGGTCCGGTCGTCTCCTATTATCCGTCCTGCCACATCGCCTGGCATCAGGATCGTTGGGGCGACATGTATCGCGTCCGCGTCTGCAACTGACCCATTCCTGCCGGCCAGGGCCGGCATCCTGAAATGCCCATGATCGACCACTCGCACGCCACCTCACCGGTAGCGATGAGCCCGCTTGTCCCAATTTTAGCCAGAAAGTGAAAACCCATGTCGAACATCACTGAAAGAAAGCCGAATATCATTCAAAGAAACCGGATCCTGGCTTTGGTCGGCGCCGCCATTATCGCCGTGCCACTGGCAGCCCCGATCATCCTCGGCACGAATTCGGCCTTCGCCGCCGCCTCGTCGACACCGGCCGTTGCCGGGATCGTTGCGCCGGCCGGTTCGTTCGCATCGATCGTCTCTGCAGACAAACCTGCGGTCGTTACGATCACCAGCACGATGAAGGCGGAACCGGTCGCCGCGACCGAGGCATCTCCGTTCGGCGAAGATTCGCCCTTCAACGAACAGTTCCAGCAGTTCTTCGGCCAGAAGGGCATCCCCATGCCGCGCCAGGCCCCTGAACAGCGGCAGTCACAGCATGCCCAGGCTCTGGGATCCGGCTTTATCATCAGCTCGAACGGCTACATCGTCACCAATAACCACGTGATCGACAAGGCGATGAGCATTAAGGTCACGCTTGATGACGGAACCGAATTGCCCGCCAAGCTGATCGGTGCCGATCCGAAATCCGACCTCGCAGTGGTCAAGATCGAAGCCAAGAAGCCGCTGGCGACCGTCGCCTGGGGCGATTCCGACAAACTCAAGCTCGGTGACCAGATTCTGGCGATCGGCAATCCGTTCGGCATCGGCACGACCGTGACAGCGGGCATTGTCTCGGCTCGTGGCCGCGACCTGCATTCCGGCCCCTATGACGACTTCATCCAGATCGATGCGCCGATCAACCATGGCAATTCGGGCGGACCGCTGGTCGACACGGAAGGCCAGGTGGTCGGCATCAACACGGCGATCTATTCGCCGAATGGTGGTAGCGTCGGTGTCGGCTTTGCCATTCCGTCCGATCAGGCACAGAACATCGTTGCCAAGCTGATCAAGAACGGCTCGATCGAGCACGGCTTCCTCGGTGTCGAAATCCAGCCCGTCACCGCGGATGTCGCCAATGCCATCGGTCTCGACAAGGCTGACGGTGCCCTGGTCGCCGGCGTCAATGATGACACGCCTGCCTCCAAGGCCGGGGTCAAGACCGGCGACGTCATCACCGCACTCGGCGGAAAGCCGGTTTCGAGCCCACGCGATCTCTCCCGCATGGTGGCTGACCTTGCCCCCGGTGACCGCCAGGATCTGACGGTCTGGCGCCAGGGCGCATCCCGGACGCTGCAGCTGACGATCGGCGGCAACAGCCAGGATCAGGAACAGGCATCCGCCGAAAGCGGCAAGGCCGGTCCTGCCGCGCATAAGGTCCCGACCATCGGTATCGGCCTTGCCGATATCACCGATGACGTGCGCCAGGCCCTGAACCTGTCGAGGCAGGAAAAGGGTGCGGTCATCGAAAGTGTCGCGCCGGACAAGCCTGCCGCCGATGCCGGCCTTCAGCCCGGCGATGTGGTCGTCGCCGTCAACCAGCAGCCGGTGAAGTCTGCAGAGGAAGCCAAGACCGCCGTTGCGGATGCAGGCAGGGCCGGCCGGAAGGCTGTCCTGCTTCTCATCCAGCGCGGCGAAAACAAGAGCTTCGTCACCGTGCCGTTCTCGATCGGCTGATATTCACCCGCCAATCGAGCCGCCCCCACCCTGACATGATGTCGGAGTGGGGGCGTTTTTTGAGAACCAGACCGGCGTTCGAGACCTCGACTCCATTCTGCCGGAACGGACAGGATTGGGAGCAGCGATCAGGCTGCGGCTCGCGTGGCGGCCAGGTATCTGTGCTTCTGCCGCCAGGCTGTCGGCGTGATGCCCTCGATGCGCCGGAAAATACGCGACAGATGCGCCTGATCTGCCAGCCCACATTCCAGCGCGATCTGGCAAAGCGGTATCTTGTCTTCAAGCATCTGCCGCTTGGCGTGGTCGACACGGCGAGCGATGATATAGGCATGGGGCGATATGCCGAAACTACGCCGGAACGCCGCAGCAAAATAACTCGGGCTCAATTTGGCCAATGCGGCAAGCTCATCGACGCTCAGTTTTTCCGACAACCTTTCCTCGATCCGGGCGGCCACTCGCCTGATCTGCCAGGGTGCCAACCCGCCGGGCACCGGCTTGCTGACCGCTTCGAAACAGCTACCTGAGCCAGACTGCACCGGACCGGAATATTTGCGCGGATCGACATCACCGGTGACGATGGGCAGGGCTGGTGCACGATCAAGAACGGTGTCCTGAATACGCATGGTCGGTCTCCGATGCTGGCAGTAAAGCATTTGCTGGCAGCGATACTGCCGGGCACGGAGACGCGTCGAAACTCAACTGAGATACAGGTTCTATAGCCGTCAGTCTAAGCCATCCATACCTAAGTATGGTTGCGCGCAAGATCACAATCGTGATCGACGGCGAGACGAAGAGCGCGTTGCCCCCCGGTTGTTGCATGCATATCAGGCGTTACGGCGCCATTGTCCCGGCGTGGTTCCGACCGTATTGGCAAATGTCCGGGTAAAATGGCTCTGGTCTGCGAAGCCACATGCCGTTGCCACGTCCGAAAGCGACATTTCGGACGTTCGAAGCAATTCGCACGCCCTGGAAATCCGTTCCTTCTGGAGCCAGCGGTAGGGCGTCATGCCTGTCGTTTCGCGAAACGCATGGATAAAGTAGCCACGCGAAAGATTGCAGGCTTTTGCGACATCGAGAATGGAAATGTCGCCCTTCAGGTTCTCGAGGAACATGTTCTTTGCCAAGGCTTCATGAGAGCGCGAAAGCTTCCTCGAGGCTTTGGCCGAAACGAGCTTTCCGCCATATTCCTGGACAATGTGAATGCCGATGGCCGATGCCAGCTGATCGACGAACAATCTGCTGGCATGTTCGGGATGTTCAAGCGCCGGGATCAGTGTTTTTACGAGATTGGCAAGGACGGGATCACTCCATGCCGTCTTGATGTCCAGCGACGCGATGCCCGCAAGATCGCTCTCCTGCGCAATCCGCTGAAGCGCTGCGGGCGAGATTTCGAGCAACAGGAAGTCGAACGGCCCGCCGAGATCCGCCTTGTAAGGATCCGCGAGATTTCGGACATAGATCGAATTCTCGGCGAAATCATAGGTCGTGGCATGGTGTTCGTGAAAGATCCGGCGCGAATGGCCACCCGTCGTCGAAATGCCGATCGCAAATCCGCGCTCGCTGGCGGGCGTCGTGACCTGTTCCAGCTTCAGCTCCAAAGCGCCCTTGCGGAAGAAGCTGATATCGGCGCCCTGAATGGACTGGTTCTTGTAAAGCTTGTCGAATGGGCAGCCAAAGCTGTCCGTCGCCTTCACGATCCGCGCCTCTGCCCTATTTGCAGAATTATGATCCAAAATGCGCAACTTTCCTGATCGAGAGGCCCGACTGATCATGTCTTGTACAGTCAAAAATGCCAGCCACCTCACGTTGACCGATTTCGGCCGGCGAAGCCATAGCGATCAGCCGCGGCGCCAAAAAACACAGTAACAATATACAAATCCATACTGGACAGGACGCCCCAAATTCGGATCATGGCCGGGGTGCGAATGCGAGAAGAACATTGGCAACAGGTGAAGAAATCGCCGATTGTTTCGGTGCAGATGACGTAAGCTCTCTTGTAACCAGGCCACTGAAAGGGGCGGAACTTTCGATTACACATCTCCGGCATGATTACGAGGATGGAGACGCCCCGGTGATCCTGCCTTCGGATGATGCGTTTCTGATTGTGCTCTATCTCGTCGATGTGGAACATCGCGACCTCTACCCCGACCGTCCCCCTGCGCCCCTCAAGCGTTATACCGAAGGGTCCATTTGCCTTATCAGCCTCGACCAGGGTGCCACGATTGCGATCTGCGGCCGATTTGAAGCAATCCTTTTTCACTTCCCCCGCCGCCATCTGACGGAACCTGCGGAAAAGGCGGGAGAACCGCTCGTCAAGGAACTTGCGGTCTGCCGTGGCGTGAAAGACCAGACCATTGCCGACCTCGGCGCAGCCCTGTTGCCGATCCTGCATGCGCCATCCGGAGGGGTGGATCGACAGGCACTGCCGTATATCTGCCTGGCCTTCAGCGCCCATATCGCCCATCGATATGGGCGGCCTTACCATCCCCACTAAGAGGCGTTGCCGGGCGAACAGCACGGCCATCCTATACCAAGGTGCCGTCGGCCTAGACCTTGAAACGATTTCGCCGGCGGCAGCCAAGTCGTACCCTTCTGCAGCAATGAGCAAGTGCCTGGAGCCACGATCTCCACCTGGCCGAAAACGGCCGGCGTCCTCAGATCGTCCTTGGCTTCAGACCACGTTTGATCCCAAGCCCGGCCTCTCAACCGGTCGCAACCAAGTGATCCGGCATGCTGGCTGGCCGGCTGCCCAGAAGGAATACGGTTATGATCATCAACGAACGCGCCCCGAACATACTTCTTATCGTCACGCCGCTCGCTGTAACAGCGGTTTTCCTGCTCGATATCCTCGGCCCGGCTTCGCCGTATTCGAGCGCCCTCTACGTGCCCCCTCATCCTGCTTTCCATCTGGGTATTTTCCGCAGCCGGCGTCGCCTATACCGGGCTGGTCTGCTTCGTGATGACGATCGCCGGTTTTGTGCTGTCGCGAAATGAAGGTTTTGAGCGGACAAGCCCGTTCGATCTTTTCGCCATCCTTGCCGTCATCGCCATCACGACGATCATAGCGCTGGTCACAGCGCGGCCCGCCCGGTGATCTCGGGTCGCGGGCCAGACCGAAGGTCTTGCCGATCCACACCTACGTATAGTTGCGGCAGGCGCGACTAAGATGAAATTCTGCATCAAGCCTGACAAGTGCGCCCCTGAGGATATCGCAACCAACCGATACCAAGCCGACCAGCACTCGCGCAGATCACCGACATCCATTCCGGACTTGCAACCTCTCCGACAGGAAAGCTCCCATGGCAAACGACGCAATTGTACAGCCTATTCGCGGAACGCGCGGCGCCGATGACCCCGGCCCGCGCAACCTCGAGCTCGACCGCCAGAACCCCGACATCCTGATCCCGCCGGAAACGGATAACGGTTCGCTGCCGAACCTCAAGTTCCCCTTCGCGATGGCGCATAATCGTCTTGAAGATGGCGGCTGGGCACGCGAGGTGACACTGCGCGAGTTTCCCGTTTCGAAATCCATGGCCGGCGTCAACATGCGCCTCGGCCCCGGCGTCGTCCGTGAGCTGCATTGGCACAAGGAAGCCGAGTGGGCTTACATTCTGACGGGGACGGTTCGCCTGACCACGGTCGATCCGCAGGGAAATCTGTCGGTCGATGACCTGGCACCCGGCGATGTCTGGCTCATTCCAGCAGGCATTCCCCATTCGATCCAGGGACTGGAAGAAGGCACGGAATTCCTGCTTGTCTTCGACGACGGCAATTTCTCGGAAAACGAAACCCTGCTGATCACCGAATACATGGCCCATACGCCTCCGAGCGTGCTGGCCAAGAATTTCGGTGTCCCGGTCGAGAACTTCGCTGACTTGCCGAAGAAGGAAAAATACATTTTCCGCATGCCCGTCCCCGAGCCGCTGGACGTGGTCAGAAAACAGCTGCCGGACAGGCCGGTTCCCACCCCTTACGTCTATGCCGCCTCGCAGCTGCCTGCAAAGGCCTATGCCGGCGGGACGGTGAAGACGATCGACTCCAGGAACTTCCCCGTCACGACACTGTCTGCGCTGATCATCGAGATCGAGCCCGGCGGCATGCGCGAAATGCACTGGCATCCGGACGCGGACGAATGGCAATATTATGTTGCCGGCGAAGCCCGCATGACCGTGTTCGACGCCACGTCCAAGGCCCGCACCTTCAACTATCGGGCAGGCGATGTCGGCTTCGTTCCGCGCACGCTCGGCCATTATATCGAGAATACGGGCACGACACCGGTCACGGTCATCAACGTCTTCAACAGCCGGATCTGCAGCGACATCTCGCTCAATCGCTGGATGGCACTTACCCCGCCCGATCTGGTGCGCGGTCACCTCGGCCTCAACGACACCGTCATGGCCGCACTCAACCCCGATGCCAATGCCGTTGTCCGCGGATAGTTTTCACGCGAACCCGCCGATCGCTTCGGCGGGTTCCGACATCGGATTTAGTGCCGATCATGATGACAGAACTCTACCGCAACATCGCTCTCCTTGGCGTCAACCGTGTCGAAGAGATTTGCGGCGACCATATCCAGATTGCTCGGCGGATCGCGTAAGGATCACGCCGGATGCTGCTGAACGCTGAGGCCACCATCCACGGTGAGGCAGGTCGCGTTCATGAAAGGGCATTCGTCGGAAATCATGAAGACTGCCGCCATGGCGATCTCTTCCGGCGAGGCAATACGGCCGCCCGGATGCAGTTTCATCGTCTCGGCTTTGGCGGCTTCCGGATCGGGAAAACTGTTCCAGTAGTCGATGACTTTCTGGGTCGAGACATAACCGGGTGCCAGCGCATTCACGCGCACGTTTTTCGGCGCATATTCCAGGCCGAGCGACTTTGTCATGCCGAGCAGCGCATGTTTTGCCAGCGGGTACGGGAATGTATGCGGGATGATGGTGAAGGCGTGCGTCGAGGCGATGTTGAGGATGACGCCGCCGCCGGCCTCGATCATGCCAGGCAACACCGCTTTACAGCAGTTCCAGGCGCCCTTCAGGTTGATGTCGAAACAGCGGTCCCATTCCTCGTCGGTCGTTTCGAGAGGCTCCGCGAAGACGTTGACCCCGGCATTGTTGACCAGTGCATTGATGGCGCCGATCTCCCCCGCCGCCTGACGGACGGCACCGGCGATCGCAGCAGCGTCGGTGATGTCCGCGGACAACCAGCCGATCTTACCGCCGGCCTGTTTCATTACCGCAGCCTCGCGTGCCAAAAGGTCGGCATCGCGATCGATCAGGAACAGTGCAGCGCCCTCGCGCAAGAAGGTCTTTGCGATTGCAAGGCCGATGCCCTGCGCTGCGCCTGTCACGAATATCCGCTTGCCCGCCAGTCGTCCGGTCATCACGTTCTCCTTACCACTCGGCAAAGCTGCCATCGGGATGGCGCCAGATCGGGTTACGCCAGCGATGACCTTCCTTCGCCCGCTCGATCACATAGGCCTCGTCAACCTCGACGCCGAGGCCTGGTCCCTGCGGGATCGCTACAAAACCATCCGAATACTGGAAGACGTCCTTGTTGACGATATAGTCGAGAATGTCGTTGGACTTGTTGTAATGAATGCCGAGGCTCTGCTCCTGAATGAAGGCATTATAGCTGACCGCATCGACCTGCAGGCAGGCGGCAAGGGCGATCGGTCCGAGCGGGCAATGCGGCGCAAGCGCCACGTCATAGGCCTCGGCCATGGCGGCGATCTTGCGGCATTCGGTAATGCCGCCGGCATGCGACAGATCCGGCTGGATGATATCGACATAACCGCCTTCAAAGACAGACTTGAAGTCCCAACGGGAATAGAGACGTTCTCCGAGCGCGATGGGCGTCGAGGAGTGATTGGCGATCTCTTTCAGCGCTTCCTTGTTTTCGGAAAGCACCGGCTCCTCGATGAACATCAGCTTGTAGGGTTCGAGCTCCTTGGCCAGAACCTTCGCCATGGGCTTGTGAACACGACCGTGGAAATCGACGCCGATGCCGATATGCGGGCCGACTGCTTCGCGGATGATGGCGATCGTTTCGACCGCCTTTTCCACCTTCTCATTGGTATCAACGATCTGCATTTCTTCGCAGCCATTGAGCTTGATCGCTTTAAAACCGTTGGCAACCACCTCCTTGGCATTGCGCGCAACGTCTGAGGGACGGTCGCCGCCGATCCAGGAATAGACTTTTATCCGGTCGCGCAGTTGCCCGCCGAGGAGAGAATGAACCGGCTGGCCCAGCGCCTTGCCCTTGATGTCCCACAATGCCTGGTCGATGCCCGCAAGTGCCGACATGTGGATGGCGCCGCCGCGATAAAAGCCGCCGCGGTAAAGAACCGTCCAGTGATCCTCGATCAGAAACGGATCCTTGCCGATCAGATAGTCCGCCATTTCCTCAACGGCCGCCTCGACGGTCAGCGCACGGCCTTCGACGACCGGCTCGCCCCAGCCGACAATGCCTTCGTCCGTCTCGATCTTCAGGAACAGCCAGCGCGGCGGCACGATATAGGTGGTGAGCTTGGTGATCTTCATGGGCATGTCCTGGTCAGGAGAGAATGGGGTTGGCCGCTGTTTTGACGGCCTTAATGGGAGCAATACTGGTAAGGCTTTCGGGTCGGAGCCGGATACTGCCCGACATGTGCTGGCCGGGCTGCAGGATCTTGAGCCCGCCGAAACCCGGCAGGTTGTGACCGTTTGCCAGATGCGACATCGGTTCGAAGCAAAAATAATCGCGCCTAAACTGTGGATCGAAGGTTGCATCCGAGATGAACAGGACGGCGTGCCTTAAGATCGGATCAGCCATCAGGCGGAGCTGCATGCTACGTTCCGGCCAGGCGATCACCGCCGCACCCGACCAGTCCTCGAAACCGTTATTGACCCAGCGATGCGGCAGGCATGCCGGTTCGCTGAAATCGAGATCATCTGGAATGGCGGTCGCCTCGCCCGGCAGCCAGCCTTCAACCTCGGTCCAGAATCTTTGTGCCGGCGCAAACAGCGTCGTCTTTGGTGTCATCGGGAAAAAGGGGTGCCAGCCGAGGCCGAAGGGCAGAGCTTCCTCGCCCTGATTTTCAACCGAGAGCGTCAGCTGCAGCCCATCGTCTGCCAACAGGAATGTCTGCGTCGCGCGATAGATATAAGGTGTATGGCCGCCGCGATGGGAGAAACTCATCGTGGCGCGATTATCGCTCTGCTCGACTACGCTCCATTGCGATAGCCAGCCTTCGCCATGCAGGTAATGCGGATCCCAGGAAGTGTTGGGGCTGAAACGATAGCTTTGCTCCTCGAAATCGAAGCGATTGCCCTTCACCCGGTTGCCGAAAGGCACGAGCGGGTAACAAGCCGAAGAAAGCGCATCCGCATCATCCGGCGCCTCGCGGAGAAGCGGCACAGGGCCACTTTCGTCTTCCTTCCAGAAGCCGAGGATCAATCCGCCCATGGCCGACACCCGCAAAGAAAGGGAGCCGGCTTTCAGATCCAATATCGACATGCCCCTCCCCTCGTGGCGCAGCAGGCCATATTGGTTGCCCGTAAATCGACCGGCTGGCTCCTCCGCCTTTGAGCCGCAACATCAGACTAAAAACCAGCACTCAAATGTCAAGATAAATAGTATTTATTTTTGAATTTGATCACAAACACCAGATCATTCATATTACTGATTGCAGACTTACTGGCTCACCGATCATGGGTCGAAAGCAGGCTGCACTTGTGGCCGCAAGCCGCAACGAGGGGACAGAAATATGAAGGCAAACCGATGAAGCAGATCCTGACCGAACATGGCTCGCCGATTGCCCAGCGCGGCAAGCGCAGCGTAAGAGAAGCGCTGCTTCACTGTCTGGTCGAGATGGTCGTATCGGGCACATTTCCGGAAAACGCGACGCTTCCGAACGAGGCCGATCTGACGGAAAAATTCGGCGTCAGCCGCACCAGCCTGCGCGAGGCGATGCAATATCTATCGGCGCTCGGCATGGTGCGCTCGCGCACACGCGCCGGAACCACCGTGCTCCCGCGCGAAAACTGGAACTATCTGGACCCGATCGTTCTCGATGTCATGCTCGCCGTCGGCGGTGACGATGCCTTCTATTCCTCGCTGATCGACGCCCGCCAGCTCCTGGAGCCCGCTGCCGCAGCCCAGGCCGCTGCCAATGCCAATGCCCGGCAGCTCTATCAGATCTCCAAGGCTTTCGAGGACATGGTGGAGGCCAATTCCCGCGATACCGAAGACTGGAGCCGCGCCGATCTCGAGTTCCATACGGCGATCATCAATGCCAGCGGCAACTGGGTCTACCGCCAGTTCGCAAGCGCCATCCGCGCTGCCCTCCTTGCCAGCTTCCGGCTGACCAACCGCGCCAGCCAGAGCCATGAACAAGCGATCCTCACCCATCAGGACGTGCTCGAAGCCATCCGCATGCGCCGGCCGGAAGCGGCACGCCATGCGATGGAACATCTGATTGGCGTCGCCAGAAGCGAGATGACCGATGCCCTGCGCCGGGCGCGCAAGGCGGCCGAGATTGCTGACCCACAAACAGACAAATAAAAAATCATACATATCTGTTGACTGGTATGATATTTACTGGATAGTGAGGAGCGACCGCGGGGAGGCACGCGGAGAAGAGGGAGAGATTTCATGCGTTCATTGAAGGCATTGTTTTTGGCTGGCGCCGTTGTCCTGACCGCGAGCGCGGCATGGGCCGCCGACGTCAAGATCGGTTTCGTCGTCAAGCAAGCGGAAGAACCCTGGTTCCAGGACGAATGGAAGTTTGCCGAGCAGGCAGCCAAGGAAAAGGGCTTCACGCTGGTGAAGATCGGCGCTGAAGACGGCGAAAAGGTCCAGTCGGCGATCGACAATCTCGGCGCCCAGGGCGCCCAGGGCTTCATCATCTGTGTTCCGGACGTCAAGCTCGGCCCCGGCATCGTCGCCAAGGCGGCCGCCAATGATCTCAAGCTGATGACCGTCGACGACCGCCTGGTCGGCGCCGATGGTAAGCCGCTCGAAGACGTCGCGCATATGGGCATTTCGGCAACCAAGATCGGCGAAACGGTCGGCACCGCGCTTGCCGCGCAAATCAAGAAGCGCGGCTGGGATATGAAGGATGTCGGCGCGATCCGCATCTCCTACGACCAGCTGCCGACGGCCGTCGACCGCGTCGAAGGCGCGATCTCGGTGCTGAAGACGGCCGGCTTCCCGGCCGGCAATATTTTTGACGCGCCGCAGGCAAAGACCGATACGGAAGCGGCCCTCAATGCCGCAACGACGGTCCTCAACAAACACGCCAACATCAAGCACTGGGTGGCGTTCGGCCTGAATGACGAAGCCGTTCTCGGCGCCGTGCGCGCCTCGGAATCGGTCGGCATCACGCCCGACAACATGATCGGCGTCGGCATTGGCGGAGCGGAATCGGCGATCAACGAGTTCAAGAAACCTGCCGCAACCGGCTTCTTCGGCACGGTCATCATCTCGCCGAAGCGCCACGGTTATGAGACCGCGATGAACATGTACGAGTGGATCGCCGACAAGAAAGAGCCGCCGAAGCTGACGCTGACCTCCGGCTCGCT
The DNA here is from genome assembly GCF_007829835.1 of Neorhizobium alkalisoli. Taxonomy (GTDB): domain Bacteria; phylum Pseudomonadota; class Alphaproteobacteria; order Rhizobiales; family Rhizobiaceae; genus Neorhizobium. The sequence continues at coordinate 774,031 of NZ_VIWP01000001.1, forward strand.
CGCCCTGCGCGGCGATTACCAGCAGGTCCGCAAGGATCTCGGCATCGAATAATCATCGCCCGCGCGATCCTTGAAGCAAGACATGCCCCGGCAGCAGCCAAGAAAGGCTGCCGGGGCGTTCATCCGGCATTGATGGGGCGACGATGGCTTTCCTCGAATTCCAGTCCATTTCCAAAGGCTATCCCGGCGTCCAGGCGCTGTCCGACATTTCCTTTTCCGTTGAAAAAGGCGCTGTGCACGGACTGATGGGCGAAAACGGCGCGGGCAAATCGACGCTGATCCGCATCCTGTCCGGCGACCAATCGGCCGATACCGGCAGCATCACGATCGATGGCGTGGAACAGCATTACCGGTCCGTCCGCGACGCCTTTGATGCCGGCGTCATCGTCATCCATCAGGAACTGCAGCTCGTCCCGGAACTGACCGTTGCCGAAAATCTTTGGCTCGGCCGTTTTCCAGGCAAAGCCGGCGTCATCGACAGCCGCACGCTGATCGAGATAGTGCGGACCAAACTGCAAGAGATCGGCATCGATGTCGATCCGACTGCAAAGGTCTCGACGCTGTCGATCGGCGCCCGCCAGATGGTGGAAATCGCCAAGGCGGTGATGCTGGAGGCGCGGGTAATCGCGCTCGATGAACCCACCTCCTCCCTCTCCTCGCGCGAAAGCGAGATCCTGTTTTCCCTGATCGAGCGCCTGAAGGCGCGCGGCACCGTCATTCTCTACGTGTCCCACCGGCTGGATGAGATCTTTCGCCTTTGCGACAGCCTGACCGTGCTGCGCGACGGAAAACTTGCCGCCCATCATCCCGATGTCACCCAGACCACACGCGACCAGATCATCGCCGAGATGGTCGGCCGCGAGATCAGCAATATCTGGGGCTGGCGCGAACGTCCGCTCGGCGAAGCACGGCTTGAGGTCAAGAACCTCTCCGGGCCGAAGCTGCCAAGCCCGATCGGCTTTTCAGTACGCAAGGGCGAGATCCTCGGCTTTTTCGGCCTGATCGGCGCCGGTCGCAGTGAAATGGCACGGCTGCTTTACGGCGCCGACCACCGTCATCACGGATCGGTCAGCATCGATGGCGTCGCCGTTTCTCCGAACAATCCCAAGGCTGCGATCAATGCCGGCATGGTTCTCTGCCCGGAAGACCGCAAGTTCGACGGCATCGTCCAGGGCCGCTCGATCGAGGAAAACATCGCCATCTCGTCGCGGCGGCATTTTTCGCCTTTCGGCATTCTGAACCCGAAGAAGGAAGCCGCGCTTGCCGAGCAGTTCATCGCCAAGCTTCGGGTACGCACACCGTCCCGCAAGCAGGACATCATAAATCTGTCCGGCGGCAACCAGCAGAAGGTCATTCTGGGCCGCTGGCTTTCCGAACAGGGCGTGAAGGTCCTCGTCATCGACGAACCGACCCGCGGCATCGATGTCGGCGCCAAGTCGGAAATCTACGAGATCCTCTATGAACTGGCGGCTGGCGGCATGGCGATCATCGTCATCTCAAGCGAGCTACCGGAAGTGATGGGCATATCGGACCGGATCATGGTCATGTGCCAGGGTCGCGTCGCGGCCGATATCAACCGCAGCGACTTTAACGAGCGCACCATTCTGACCGCGGCGCTCCCCGACAAAAACGCCGCCGGCACAATCTGATCCAGGAACGATACCGATGAATTCGTTGAAAAAAATCCTTCTCGGCGAACAGGGGCTTGTGGTGATCTTCGCCATTGCCTTCGTGATCGTGTCGATCTTCGTTCCGAACTTTCTGACCGAGCGCAACATGCTCGGCCTGTTGCAGTCGGTGGTGACGATCGGCATCGTCGCCTGCACGATGATGTTCTGCCTTGCATCGCGTGATTTCGACCTTTCGGTCGGCTCGACGGTCGCCTTTTCAGGCATGATCGCCGTCATGGTCTCGAACGCGTCCGGCTCGATCCTGCTCGGCCTTCTGGCGGCACTGCTGGCGGGCAGCGCGGTCGGCTTCGTCAATGGCGTGGTCATCGCGAAATTCCGCATCAACGCGCTGATCACCACGCTTGCGACAATGCAGATCGTCCGCGGCTTTGCGCTGATCGCCTCGGATGGCCGCGCCGTCGGTATTAACGACCCCAGCTTCTACCAGCTGGCTCTGTCGCGCTTCTTCACCATCCCGACGCCGATCTGGGTGATGATCATCCTGTTCCTCGTCTTCGGTTTCGTGCTCAACCGCACGGTCTTTGGCAAGAACACGCTGGCGATCGGCGGCAATCCGGAAGCTTCCCGTCTTGCCGGCGTCAATGTCGTGCGCATGCGCATCTGGATCTTTGCGCTCCAAGGCCTCGTCTGCGCCATTGCCGGCATCCTGCTTGCCTCGCGCATCACCTCGGGCCAGCCGAATGCGGCAACGGGCCTCGAACTGTCCGTTATCTCTGCCTGCGTTCTCGGTGGCGTGTCGCTGGCCGGCGGGCGAGCGGCGATGACCGGCGTCATCGTCGGCGTGCTGATCATGGGCATTGCCGAGAACGTTATGAACCTCCTCAACATCCAGGCTTTTTACCAGTATGTCGTGCGCGGCTTCATTCTCCTCGTCGCCGTTCTGCTCGACAATCTGCGCTCGTCTGCGGCCGGTCGCGGCAGGGCCTGAAGAGAACTCTGCTAAAGCGCTGCGTTCTTAAAAAGCTCGGAGATCCAGTCAAGGAAGACACGAAGCCTTGGCGCCGTATGGCGGCTGTGCGGATAAAGCGCGGACAGGGGTGTGGGTGACGGCGGATAATCCGGCAGCAACTCCACCAGTGTGCCCGCGCTGATATCCTTTTCGAGACGATAGCGGGGCGCCTGAAAAATCCCGAAACCTCGACGGCCGAGATCCGCCATCGTGTCGGAATTGTTGACCATCACCTGAGCAGGCAGCGTGACCTCTTTCAGCTTGCCGTTCATCGTGAACTCGAGCGGGATGATCTGGCCGGAGCGCGAGGAGATGAAACCGATCATCATGTGCCCTTCCAGCGCATCCGGCGTGACCGGCAATCCGTATTTCTCGATATAGGCGGGGCTTGCGCAGGTCACTTCCCTGATCATGCCGAGCCGGCGCATGATCAGCCCGCTGTCTTCGATCTCGCCTGCCCTGATAACGCAATCGATGCCCTCGCGCACCATGTCGACCAACCGGTCGCCCTGGCCGAGCTGCAGCTTTAAAAGCGGATAGCGGCCGAGAAAATCCGCTAGATGCGGAAGAAGGAAAGTCTGGGTCAGCAGCGGGTGGGCGTCCACGCGCAAAAGACCGCGCGGCTGCGCATCCCTAAAGATGTTTTCCGCCTCCTCGACCTCGGCCAGCACCGTCTGGCACCGCTCGTAAAATGCCAGGCCATCAAGCGTCGTCGTCACGTGCCGCGTCGTGCGATCGAGCAGCCGCACGCCAAGATCCTTTTCCAGCTGCTTGATGGATTCGGTAACCGTTGACCGCGCCAGACAAAGATCGGCAGCGGCAGCCGCAAAGCTGCGGCGATCAACGACACGGACGAAAAGCTGCATGCGATCGAGGCGGTCCATGTTCGCTCCTGGCGAATTGTGATGTCGCTATTCAGGCAATTGTTCTGAATAGGTGGCAGGCATAGCTTTGGCTCATCGGAAACGAAGGAGCAAGATCCATGACCAATATCGAACCTCGTGTTGCGATCGTGACGGGTGCCTCCAAGGGCATCGGCGCCGCCATCGCACAACGCCTCTCCGCCGACGGCATCAGCGTCGTCGTCAATTACGCCAACAGTGCTGCCGATGCCGACCGCGTCGTCGCCGCGATCAAGCAGGCCGGCGGAAATGCCCTTGCCGTCAAGGCCGATATCGGCAGCCGGACAGGCATGACCGATCTCTTCGACGCAGCCGGGGCGGCATTCGGCAAGATCGACATTCTCGTCAACAATGCCGGCATCATGCAGCTATCGCCGCTCGTCGAGACCAGCGACGAGAGTTTTGAAAACCAGATCAATACCAACCTTTCAGGTGTCTTCCGCGGCATGCGCGAGGCCGGCAGGCGCATGAAGGACGGCGGACGTATCATCAATTTCTCGTCCAGCGTCGTCGGCCTCTATCAGCCGGCCTATGCGGTCTATGCCGCCACCAAGGCCGCCGTGGAAGCGATGACCCATGTCTTCGCCAAGGAAATGGGAACCCGCGGCATAACGGTCAACGCCGTCGCCCCCGGCCCTGTCGAAACCGACCTGTTCATGAAGGGCAAGAACGAAGCCGTCGTCAACGCCATCATCGCGATGAACCCGCTGAAACGCCTCGGCCAGCCACAGGATATCGCCAATGTCGTGGCCTTCCTCGCCGGGCCGGACAGCGGCTGGGTCAATGGCCAGGTCATCCGCGCCAATGGCGGCGTCATCTGAGGAGAGATGTTATGTCCTATATCACACTCGTGACCGGAGCCTCGAGCGGCTTCGGCAGAATGATCGCCGATGAACTCGCAGGACGCGGGCATACGGTCTACGCCTCCATGCGTGACATTGCGGGGCGCAACGCATCGAATGCCGCCGAGCTGACATCCTATGCAGCAAAACACGGCGTCGATCTGAAGCCGATCGAACTGGATGTTCAGGACGAAGCCTCGGTCCAGGCCGCAACCGACAGGATCATCGCCGATCACGGTCGGCTGGATGTCGTGGTCCAGAATGCCGGGCACATGGTGTTCGGTCCGGCCGAAGCCTTTACTCCGGAACAGCTGGCGCAGCTCTATGACGTCAATGTGCTCGGCACCCAGCGCGTCAACAGAGCCGTGCTGCCGCATATGCGGGCCGCCCGACAGGGGCTGATCGTCTGGATCGGCAGCAGCAGCGTCATCGGCGGTATCCCGCCCTTGCTGGCACCCTATTTCGCCGCCAAGGCCGGCATGGATGCCATGGCCGTCGCCTATGCCCGCGAACTTGCGCCGCTCGGCATCGAGACATCCATCGTCGTTCCCGGCGCCTTTACCAGCGGCACCAACCACTTTGCCCATGCGGGAACGCCGGCAGATACGCAGCGTGCGCAGGAATACCAGTCAGCCTATCCGGCCGGCTTTTCAGACCGCATGCTGGAAGCTCTTGCAAAAACCGTTCCCGAAGACGCCGATCCTGCGGAAGTGGCGAAGGCGGTCGGCAGGATCGTCGATACGCCTTTCGGCAAAAGGCCCTTCCGCGCGGTGATCGATCCGGCCAGCGACGGCGCGGTCGTCACGTCTGCGGTAATCGACCGGATCCGCGAACAGTTCCTGCAGCGGATCGGCTTCGAAGACCTGATGACACCTGCCCATCTCAACTCATCCAAGTGAAACGGACATGTCCCGCCAGCATGGCCGGACACTGATAAAGGAGACCAGAATGCCGTTCATCAACATCAAGACGCCGGAAGGCGCACTCAACAGGGCGCAGAAAGAGGAAATCGTACACCGCGCGACCAACCTTCTCGTCGAATATTTCTCCGAAGCCGCCCGCCCGCACACGATGGTGCTGATCGAGGAAGTCAAGGATGGCGGTTACGGCCGCGCCGACGAGGTGTTCATTCTGCCCGAGGCATACCGGGCCAAGGACTGAACTGCAAATATAGAATTGCCACCCGCCTTCAGAATATCCTGAGGGCGGGTGGTCGTATTTCATTCTCAGCCGTTCAGAATGTCAGTTCTGCGGCAGAATGCGCCCTGCACCGCCCGTATCGGGATGGCCCAGCCCGTTCCGCTCGCCGCGATCAGATCCACCGTGAACTGGGCCGGCACGGTCCGAATTGCGCCAGTTGTGATTGTCGGGACGATCCGGCCGGCCAGGGCCGTGGCCGTGATCGGGGCGTCCGGGTCTTCCCGGATCTCCCGGCCTGCCGGGGCCTCCAGGGTTGCCGGGCCGGGGACCGTGGTCCGGACGATGATGATCCCAACGATCACGGTCGCGCCAGTAATAACCATCGTCGCGGCTGACATAACGATATTCCGTATAGGTGCCGCCTTCACTGACACAGCCTGCAAGGGTCACGCCGGCAAGGCCGACGACTGCGGCGACGCTCAATAATCTCGATGTCATGGGGAAAATTCCTGTGGTCTTGTCTATGCGGCTTCAACTATCTGCCGGTCGCGAAGTTCCCTGGCCTACAGATCGACCGCTCGAATGAAGCCGGTCGATGGCTGAAACTCTCTGTGGATAATGTGTGGACGCCTAGGCCGACACACGGCCGTAAGCACCGAGAATAAAACGCTCGGCACGGACCAGATAGGCCTCCAGCAGGTCGGCTGCAACCTTGGCCCTGCCCGCTTCCAGCTCGCTGACGATCTCGAAATTTTGATCAATGAACGGCCCATGCAGGAATTCCGGATCCTGCAGCAGGCCGAAGACCAGGCGCAGTTCCAACGAAATCTGTGCGTAAAAGCTTGCAAGGCGGGGACTGTCGGAAAGTTCGACAATGGCAGCGTGAAAGGCGATGTCGGCGCTGCCGACACCGAGCCAGTCCTTCTCGTCGCGGCATTTGCGCGCCTCTTCCACCGCGGCCCGCATGCGTCTTACCGCCGGATGGCCGGGATGGGCCTGGGCGATGGCCGGACATTCGATGAAGCGGCGCACACGATAGATATCGACGATCGTCGACATGTCGGGCGTGGAAACGAAAACACCCCGATTGGTCTCGTAACGGAGCAGGCCCTCGGTGGTGAGAAGCCGAAACACTTCGCGCAGCGTGTTGCGCGAAACCTGCAATTCGTCGCTGAGCGCCGTCTCGGACAGGTGGCTACCGGGCGTCAGCCTGCCGGATATCACCTGCTCGCGAATACGGGCGGCGACGGTTTCGGCAAGCGTCGGCGTGGCTGCAGTTCCCCGAGAGGGTACCTGCGCGCGATTTTCTATCGCGGTCCGAGGCTTTGCCCCGCTTCCACTTGCCTTGCGTATGGCCAAGCCGTGCCCCTTCATGCGGACGTGTTTCACCATCCGGTAAATCGCTTTTTGCAATGCGACAAGAGAAATGACGGCGCAAAGGCCGAGTAACATGAAGGAAAAAGTGTAAAATCCACAGCATGCACAGATAGTGGGCAAGTGATCATTTGTAGGGCAATATACAAAAATTGTTCAACACTATGGACAGCATTGTCCTGCTTTGTTAGGCGTTCAATCAATAATCACAGGAGAGGTCGCCATCATGGCCGGCATTGATCTCAACAGCGATCTTGGAGAAAGCTTCGGCGCCTGGAAGATGGGCGACGATGCGGCAATGCTCGATGTGGTCAGCAGCGCCAATGTGGCTTGCGGCTTTCATGCCGGTGATCCGGCCGGCATCCTGAAGACGCTACGGGCCGCCGCGGAACGTGGTGTGGCAATCGGCGCCCATGTCGGTTACCGCGACCTTGCCGGCTTCGGTCGGCGCAACATGGATCCGAGCAGCGAGGAACTGGTCGGCGACGTCATCTATCAGATCGGCGCGCTGCAGGGCCTGGCCAAGGCCGCCGGCACACGCGTCACCTATGTGAAGCCGCATGGCGCCCTCTACAATACGATCTCCATCGACGCCCGCCAGGCCGCCGATGTCATTGCCGCGATCCGTGCGATCGATCCCTCGCTGGTTCTGCTGGCGCTGGCTGGCTCACCGCTGATCGAGCAGGCACGGGCGGCTGGACTGACCGTGGTCGCCGAAGCCTTTGCCGACCGCGCCTATACGCCGGAAGGCAATCTCGTTTCCCGCCGCGAAAAGGGTTCCGTCCTGCACGATTCCGAACTCGTTGCGGCCCGCATGGTGCGCATGGTCAAGGAAGGCGTCGTCGAGGCGATCGATGGCACACCGACGAAGATCGATGCCCAGTCGATCTGCGTACATGGCGACAGCCCGGGCGCCGTCGCAATTGCCAAGCGCCTGCGCGAATTGCTCGAACAGGCCGGCCTTTCCGTCCAGCCCTTTGCACCGACGACCTAAGAGACGATGAACCCGAACGTGCCCTTGTCATCCCGAGATACGTCGATGCGCATCCTTCCGGTGCGCGGCGACTGTATGCTCGTGGAACTGGCCGATCTCGGCGAGGCGCTGGCACTGTTCGACGCGCTGGAAAATGATCCGGTCGAGGGTATTCGCGAAATCATTCCGGCAGCCCGCACCCTGCTGATTTCCTTCGATCCGAACGCCATATCCCGCGACAGGCTGATCGACGCCGTATCGGCACTGGCAGGCGGCGAACGCATAGCAGCCTCCGGCGCTCTTGTCGAAATCCCGGTCCAGTATGACGGCGAGGATCTGGCCGAGGTAGCCGGCATTTTGGGCATGAGCGCCGAAGAGGTCGTGCGCCTGCATGGCGAGAGCGATTATGTCGCCGCCTTTACCGGTTTTGCACCGGGCTTCGCCTACCTGTCCGGCGGCGATCCGCGGCTGGCCGTACCACGCCGCAAGTCGCCGCGCACCCAGGTTCCGGCTGGCGCCGTTGGCCTTGCCGGCGCATTCAGCGGCGTCTATCCGAAAACCAGCCCCGGCGGCTGGCAGCTGATCGGCACGACGCCGCTTGCCATGTTCGATATCGACCGGACGCCGGCATCGCTGCTGCAACCGGGCAACCGCATCAAATTCCGCAATATGGCGGAAGACGGCGCCTACGAAATCAAGGCATCTGCCAAATCCGCCGCCAAAACTGAAGCGCGCGTTCCGTCCGAAAACGGAGCGGCCGCGATCGAGATCGTCTCTCTCGGCCTTCCTGTTGTATTTCAGGATCTTGGCCGCAGCGGTCAGGCAAGCCAGGGCATCAGCATCTCGGGTGCCGCCGACCGGACGAGTTTCAAGGCCGCCAATCGGCTGGTTGGAAACAGCGCTAATACCGCCGCCCTCGAAATCGCTCTCGGTGGCCTTCGCTTCCGCATGAAGGGGCGCGGCGTCATGGCACTGACTGGCGCAACGGCGCCGATCACCATTACCGGGCAGGATGGTATAACAGTCTCCGCGCCCCACCACAGCGCAATCGCGCTCGATGATGGCGACTTGGTTGCGCTCGGCTCCCCGGTTTCGGGCATGCGCTCCTATCTGGCGCTACGTGGCGGTTTTGCGGTGACGCCGGTTCTTGAGAGCGCCGCCACCGATACACTGGCGCAGATCGGCCCGGCCTCGCCCGCTGTCGGAGACACTCTCCTGATCCTGGCAGCACCAGCCGGCGCGTTTGTTGCCTCCGAAACACCTGCATTCGACATGCCCAGCGCATCGCAGACGGTGGTGCTGGATGTGGTCATGGGACCACGCACCGACTGGTTCACGCCGGAAGCGGTTGAAAGCTTCTTGTCGCAGGAATGGTCCGTTACGCCGCAGTCGAGCCGCGTCGGCATCCGCCTTTCCGGCGATGCGCTGGAGCGCGCGAACCATGGCGAACTGCCGAGCGAGGCGACGGTGCGCGGCGCCCTGCAGGTGCCGGCCAGCGGTCAGCCCGTCCTGTTCCTCGCCGATCATCCGCTGACCGGCGGTTATCCGGTCATCGCCAATGTCGCCGGCCATCATCTCGATCTCGCCGGCCAGATACCCGTGGGCGCAAAGATCCGTTTCAACGCGATCACCGATTTCGCGCCCCGTCTTATTCCAGGAAAGAGCATATGAAGAAGGTTCTGATAGCAAACCGCGGCGAGATCGCGGTGCGGATCATCCGGGCCTGCCAGGATTACGGCCTGGCCTCCGTCGCCGTTTATGCCGACGCGGATGCCGATGCCCTGTTCGTGACGCTGGCCGACGAGGCTTTCGCGCTTGATGGTGTCACCGCCAAGGACAGCTATCTCGATATCGACAAGCTGATATCGGTCGCAAAACGTGCCGGCGCCGATGCCGTCCATCCGGGTTACGGTTTTCTGTCCGAGCGGGCAGAATTCGCCAAGGCCGTGATCGATGCCGGCCTCGTCTGGATCGGCCCTGATCCTGAGGTTATCGATGCGCTCGGCGACAAGCTGAAGGCTCGTGCCATCGCCCAGAAGGTTGGCGCGCCGCTCGTTGCCGGCTCGGATGGCGCGATTTCCTCGCCCGCCGAAGCATTGGCTTTCGCGAAAAAATTCGGCCTGCCGATCGCCATCAAGGCCGCCCATGGCGGCGGCGGGCGTGGCCTGAAGATCGCCCGCGAACTTGGCGAGGTGGAAGAACTTTTTGAATCGGCGACGCGCGAAGCGGTCGCCGCCTTTGGTCGCGGCGAATGTTACGTCGAGCAATTTCTCGACCGTCCGCGGCATATCGAGGCGCAGGTGCTGGCGGACCGCCTCGGCAATGTTCTGGTCGTCGGAACACGCGATTGCTCGCTGCAGCGACGCAACCAGAAACTTGTCGAGGAAGCACCTGCGCCATTCCTCTCCGACGAAGAACGGACGAGGATCCATACTGCAGCGCGCGATATCTGTGCCGAAGCCGGCTATACCGGCGCCGGTACGGTGGAGTTCCTGCGCAGCGCCGATGGCGTGATCTCCTTCCTCGAGGTCAATACACGCCTGCAGGTCGAACATCCCGTCACCGAGGAAACGACGGGTCTCGATCTGGTCATCGAACAGTTCCGGATTGCCGAAGGCCTGGCCCTCAGCGTCACCGAGATGCCGGCTCCGCGCGGCCATGCGATCGAATTCCGTATCAACATGGAAGATGCCGGTCGCGGCTTCCTGCCCTCGGCAGGTGAAATTTCCGAATTTTCCGCACCTTCCGGCCCAGGCGTACGGCTCGATTCCGGCATCGTGTCGGGCTCGGCCATCCCGCCGATGTTCGATTCTCTCGCCGCCAAGCTGATCGTCTGGGGTGCGACCCGCGAACAGGCGATTGCCCGCTCGCGACGCGCACTGAGCGAATTCAAGATCGAAGGCGTTCCATCCGTCCTGCCCTTCCATCGCGCGGTCATCGACCACACCGATTTTACCGGGGATTTCCGCGTCCATACGCGCTGGATCGAGACGGATTTTGCCGAAACGCTGGAAGCGGCGAGCCGCCCTGCTCCGGCAATGGGGACCGGCCTTCTGCGTGGCCATGTCGAGATCGACGGCAAGCGCGTTGAGATCGGTATTCCCGATGCTTTTCTGCGTCTGCTCGGTCCGTTGTCTGCGGCATCCGGCAGCAACAAAGAGAACGAGCCAAGCGATGCGGGAGCCGTGCTGGCGCCGGTACCCGGCATGCTCGTTCAGTGGAATGTGACAGATGGCGCCCTTGTCGAGAAGGACGAGGTGTTGGCAATGATGGACGTGATGAAGATGGAGACGGCCGTGACGGCGCCGGTTGCCGGCATCGTCACCATCCTCGCCGAAGCCGGTTCGTCCCAGACGGCCGGCGCGGTCATCGCCCGCATCGCGAGCGCCCAGGAAACCACCCCGACCAGCAGCGACAAGGCCAAGCCGGAGACACGGACATGACCACGATCGAAAACAGCAAGCCGCTTCTGTCGGTCGAAGGCCTGAGCGTCGAGTTCGGCGAAAGCCGTGTCGTCGATGATCTGTCGTTTATCGTCGAGGCCGGCAAGACGGTGGCCGTGGTCGGCGAATCCGGCTCCGGCAAGTCGGTGACGTCGCTGTCTACCATGCGTCTTGCCGACATGATGGGCGCGAAATACGCGTCCGGCCGCATCCAGTTCGGCAACAAGGATCTGCTGAAGGCATCGCAGAAGGAGATGCGGTCGATCCGCGGCAAGGAGATCGCCATGATCTTCCAGGAGCCGATGACCTCGCTCAACCCGGTCTTCACGATCGGCGACCAGATCTGCGAAGTCCTGATGCTGCACGAGAAGATGGGCAAGTCGGCGGCGATGGCGGAAGCCCGGCGCCTGCTCGACATGGTGCGCCTACCAGATAGCGCAGCCCTCCTCGAACGTTATCCGCACCAGCTTTCCGGCGGCATGCGCCAGCGTGTGATGATCGCCATGGCACTCGCCTGCCGCCCCAAGCTGTTGATCGCCGACGAGCCGACGACGGCACTCGACGTCACCATCCAGGCGCAGATCCTCAACATCATGCGCGACCTGCAGAAGACGCTCGGCATGGGCATGATCTTCATCACCCATGACATGGGTGTCGTCGCCGAAATGGCTGACCATGTCGTCGTCATGTGGAAGGGCAAGAAGGTCGAGGAAGGTCCGGTCCGCGAAATCTTTGCCAATCCGCAGCATCCCTATACCCGCACGCTTCTCGCCGCCGTGCCGAAACTCGGCAGCATGCAGGGCGAAGAGTTCCCCAAGCGCATGCCGCTCACCGTGCTTCAGGACGGCAAGCCGACCGTCGTCGGTGAAGAGCGCGTGCAGAACACGGCGAAATACGACGAAAAGCCGCTTCTGTCGGTCAACGACCTGTTCGTCCGCTTCGACATCAAGAAGAACATCTTCGGCAAGGTCACGCATCGCTGCAGCGCCGTGCAGAAGGTCAGCTTCGACATTCATCCGGGCGAGACACTGGCGCTGGTCGGCGAAAGCGGTTCCGGCAAGTCGACGATCGGCCGCACGATCCAGCAGCTGCAGTCTTCCATGGGCGGCGAGATCAGCTTCAACGGCCGCAGCTATTCGTCCATGTCGGCGACCGAGCGTTTTCGCATGCGCCAGGAAGTCCAGTATATTTTTCAGGACCCGTTCGCCTCACTTGATCCGCGCAAGACCGTTGGCTTCTCGATTGCCGAGCCGATCAATACCCATGGCCTGATTGCCGACAGCAAGGCCGTGCGCCGCCGCGTCGATGAACTGCTCGAACGCGTCGGCCTGTCGTCGGCCGTCGCTTCGCGTTATCCGCACGAATTTTCCGGCGGCCAACGCCAGCGCGTCTGCATCGCGCGTGCACTCGCCTCCAATCCGAAGCTGATCATTGCCGACGAGGCGCTGTCGGCTCTCGACGTCTCGATCCAGGCGCAGATCATCAATCTGTTCATGGATCTGCAGGCCGAACGCGGGCTCGCTTACCTGTTCATCTCCCATGACATGGCGGTGGTCGAGAAGATGAGCCACCGCGTCGCCGTGCTTTATCTCGGCCAGATCATGGAAATGGGCTCGCGCCGCCAAGTCTTCGAGACGCCGAGCCATGCCTATACCCGTCGCCTCCTCTCCGCCGTACCGGTCGCCGACCCGACGGCAGTCCGCCACACGGCGCTGATCGAAGGCGAAATTCCCAATCCGGTCCGCCGCGTCGGCGACGAACCGGCCATCCTTTCCCACGAGGAAATCGATCCGGGCCACTTCGTCGCCAAAAGCGCCTGAGCAGCCAGGATCATCAAACCGCGACACAATCGCAAGCATCTGAAGAGGAACAGGTAATGACAACGTTCAAAAGGGGACTGACCGCAACCTTCATGGCTCTTGCCCTGTCGGCCACGGCCTTCACCGCCGCTCCGGCTTTCGCCGCCGGCAAAATGACCATTTCCACACCGCAGGATCCGGGCAGCTGGGATCCGATCGACACCTTCCTGGTGCAGTGGTCGGCCGTTGCCACCAACATCTTCGACGGCCTCACCTATCGCGGCCCCGACCTGAAGATCGTGCCCGGTCTCGCCGAAAGCTGGGAAGAGCTCGATGGCGGCAAGCGCCTGCGCTTCCACCTGCGCCAGAACGTCAAATTCCATGACGGCGAGCCCTTCAATGCCGCAGCCGTCAAGTACACATTCGATCGCCTGCTCGGTGAACAGGGCGCCAAGGGCCCGCAGCGCTCCAACTACACCTCGATCGACAGCGTCGAAGTCATCGACGACAACACGGTCGACATGAAGCTGAAGGCGCCGGATCCGGTTCTTTTGACCAAGCTTGCCGGTTACGGCGGCATGATCGTTCCGCCGAAATACATCCAGGAAAAGGGTGAGGACAATTTCAACCTCAACCCGGTCGGCACCGGCCCGTTCAAGTTCGTGTCCTACCAGCCGAAGGTCAACATCAAGCTGGAAGCCAATGCGGACTATTGGGGCGGCGCACCGAAGCTTTCCGAGCTCGAATACCGCTTCATCGCCGAGCCCTCGACCGCCGTTGCCGAATTGCAGGCCGGCCGCGTCGATCTCGTCATCCCGCCGACCATTCCGATCGGCATGATCCCGGTCATCAAGGGCGACCCGAAGCTCGCCGTCGTCAGCGTTCCCGGCCCGACCGTTGACGCACTGCGCTTCAACACTCGCGACGGCATCACTGCCGACCCGAAGGTCCGCAAGGCGATCATCATGGCCGTCGATCGCGACACGATCGTCAAGTCGATCCTCGCCGGCGAAGCTTCGCCGATCGTCTCCTTCCAGAGCGCGCTCTCCTTCGGTTACGATCCGAACCTGAAGGGCCTGCCCTTCGATCCGGCCGGCGCCAAGAAGCTGCTCGCCGAAGCCGGCGTCAAGCCGGGCACGACGCTGCAGATCGACATCCGCGGCAGTGACGCGACGATGAACGAAGTCGCACAGGTCATTTCCAGCTATCTGTCGATGGTCGGCCTGACCGCCACCATCAAGCCTTACGAAACGAATGTCATCACCAACGACATCATTCCGCAGGGCAAGACCGGCGCCATGTTCCAGCAGAAATGGGGTGGCTGGACCTTCGACTACGACAACACCGCCTACGCCATGTACCACTCGGGCGAAAAGTGGAACCCCTACGACAAGGACGAGAAGATGGACAAGCTGCTGGAATCGCAGCGTCCGCTGACCGACCGTGCCCAGCGCGAAAAGATCCTGCAGGAAGTCGGTGCCTATGCTTCCGAACGCGCGCTGGAACTGCCGCTCTACAACTCCAACGCCATCTTCGGCATCTCCAAGCGGGTCAAGGGCTTCGTTGCAGCCCCGGACAACCGCCTGAAGCTGAACGAAGTCAGCGTCGACTGATCGCGCAGTCAATCTGATCATGTGTCTCGCCCGCTTCTTCGCGGGCGGGACCGGACCTTCTTTTCAAGGACAGTATCGTGGCCGGTTTTCTCATCAAGCGATTGCTGCAGGCAATCTTCGTCGTCATCGCCATCACGCTCGTCGTCTCCTTTGCCATTCGCCTGACCGGCGACCCGGCATTGATGATGTTCCAGGGCGGCGGTGGAAGCATGACTGAGGAGGATCTCGCCCGCATCCGTGCGGCGCTCGGAACCGACCAGCCTTTCCTCGTCCAATACTGGCATTTCCTCACGGGCATGCTGACGCTCGATTTCGGCCGCAGCTTTACCGGCGGCACATCCGTTTCGCTGCTGATCGGTGATGCCGTGCCGGCGACCCTGCTTCTCGCCTTCATCTCGATGCTTGTGTCGATCGCCCTGTCGATCCCGCTCGGCATCAAGGCGGCGACCGCGCGCGGCAAGGTCGCGGACCAGATCATCCGCATCCTGTCGCTGGTTGGTCTGTCCTTCCCGAATTTCTGGCTCGCAACCATGCTCGTGCTGCTGTTCGGCATCACGCTCGGTTGGCTGCCGCCAAGCGGCATGTCGGGCATGGCAAGTTATGTCATGCCGGCCGTCACCATGGGCATCATCCTCACAGCGACCAATGTGCGCCTCGTGCGTACGGCCATGCTGGAAACGCTGCAATCGCAATACATCATGGTGGCGCGCGCGAAAGGCCTGTCAGAAAGCAAGGTTCTTTACAAACATGCGCTGCGCAACTGCGCCATTCCGCTGATCACCTATTTCGGCCTGCAGTTCGGCGGCCTGCTCGGCGGTATCGTCGTCATCGAGCGCGTCTTCAACTGGCCGGGCCTTGGCACGCTTGCCTTCGATGCGGTGGCCTCCCGCGATTATCCCGTGCTCCAGGCTGTCATCACCGTGTTGTCGCTGATGATCGTCGGCATCAACCTTCTGGTCGATATCGCCTATGGGCTTGTCGATCCGCGCATCCGGACGGAGTAACCGACAATGGCTGCCAAAACCTCGCGCCTGTCGCGTTTCGCCAATATCGAATTCATCCTCGGCACGGTCCTTACCGTCGTCATCTGCCTTGCCGTTCTCTTCTCCGATATCCTCTTTCCCGGCGGCGCGGAAAAGATCGACCTGATGGCGCGGCTGGCCAAACCCTTTGCCACGGCCGCCCATCCGTTTGGAACCGATCCGCTCGGCCGTGACGTGCTGGCCCGCGTCGTTGCCGGCGGCAAGATTTCGCTCGCCGTCGGTTTCACCTCGGTGATCGGCGCGGTCGTCTTCGGCGTCGCGATGGGCCTGATCGCCGGTTATTACCGCGGTTTCTGGGACATGCTGGTCATGCGCTTTGCAGACTTGCAGCTCGCCATGCCCTTCATTCTGCTCGCGATCACCTTCATCGCCATCGTCGGCGGCAGCTTGACGAACACGGTCATCCTGCTGATCGTTTCGCAATGGGTGCAATATGCCCGCCTCGTGCGCGGCTCGGTCCTGACCCTGCGCGAACGCGAGTTCATTCTTTCAGCCCGCGCGATCGGCGTAAAAGACTGGCGCATCATCCTCCAGCACCTGCTGCCGAACCTGATCGGCCCGGTCATCGTGCTGATGACGCTCAACGTCGCCAACAACATTCTGCTTGAAAGCAGCCTGACCTTCCTCGGCCTCGGCGTCGATCCGACCATTCCGAGCTGGGGTGGCATGCTGGCCGATGGCCGTACCTACCTGCAGACCGCCTGGTGGGTCAGCGTCTTCCCGGGCCTTGCCATCCTTCTCACCGTGCTCGGCCTCAACCTGCTCGGCGACTGGCTGCGCGACAGTCTCGATCCAACCGGCAGAACCTCCCGGTAATCATTCGGCATTCCATCAGGGTAAGTGACATGACTTCGATCTTCGAGACTTCCTTTCCGCGCACGCTCGACATGCTGGTCAGGGACGCCAAGCCCGGCCAGTCCTTCGAGGCCTGGACCTTCGACGATACGAAGAGCCGCCGTGCCGCCGAACAGGCGCTGAAGGAAAAGGGCGTCACCGCCCGCATCTACAGCGCCTACAAGCCGCTTCTTTTCGCTTTCCTCGAAGAGATCGACCTCGCCGGTGTGACCGCAATCGAAGTGCGCTACCCGGTCCATGCAAACGCGCCGGCCAACCGTTTCCGCCTCGAAGCCTATCCCCTGGCCGCGCTGGTGGGCGATGCCAAGATCGATTTCGTGCCGCGCGAGGACAATGCCTTTTTCTACGACGTGACACTGACGCGCGCCGGTCAGAACGAAACCATCAAGGTGTTCGTCCCGAACCGGGTGCATGACGATATCGTCGGCGAAACCAATGTTTCCCCGACCGGCTGGTATCGCGCAGAAGGCGATGACACCGGCGAACGGCTGGAAACCGATTACGAGCGCCTGTTCCACGGCGCGATCGGGGCTGTCGCAAGCCATGACTGGGGCGCAGAAGAGCCCTATTTCGAAGAACTCAATATCCGCGTCTCGCATCCGGCCGAAGATTTGCCCCTCCCCGTTGGCGACGAAGTGGTCAGCCTGCGCGAGGCATTGCACGAGGACTTTTACTTCTCGCTGCTCGAATTCTTCCAGAAGAAATCCGGCCGCCCGCTCGGCGACCGTGGGCTGAAGCCTGGCCAGATCGTGCCGGAAATCGTTCGCAGCACAGGCGAGATCGGCATCCGCGTCGAAACACGCCCGCTGAGCACCGGCTTCCTCGATGGCAAGGAGCAGGCGATCGATACGGCAAGTGAACCGCCAGCCGCCGCGCAGATGGCAAAGCTGTTGGCGGAGATCGGCGGCGAGGAATTCAACGCGAATTCCCGTTCGGGCCGCGTGCTTTCGGCGCGCTACATCAAGGGCAGCGATGCCGCGATCATGATCAGCGGCGGCCAGCACCCGAACGAGACGACCGGCATCGTCGGCGCCATTCGCGCCGCCCGCGCACTAAAGGCACGTGCCGGTGCGCATTTCACCATCTCGCCGCTGGAAAATCCGGACGGCTACGCGCTGCACCAGCGCCTGCGCGTCGACAATCCGCGCCACATGCACCATGCCGCGCGCTACACCGCGCTCGGCGACGACCTCGAATACCGTACGCGCGAAAATGCCGGCCAGCACCTGAACGAGAAGGCAATCCGCTTCAAGGCGCAGGAGATCAGCGATGCAAAGCTACATGTCAACCTGCACGGCTATCCATCGCATGAATGGACGCGGCCGCTCTCGGGTTACGTACCGCGCAATTTCGCCATGTGGACACTGCCAAAAGGCTTCTTCCTGGTGATGCGCCACCATGCCGGCTGGACAGAGCAGGCCGAAGCCATGCTGGATCACGTTACCCGCCATCTCGGCGCCATTCCGGGCATTCTCGACTATAACAACCGCCAGATCGCACTTTACGAGACCCATGCGGGTGAGACGGGTTTCCGCATCATCAACGGTTTCCCCTGCCTATCGTCGATCGATGACCGCCATACCGTGCCGCTGACGCTGATCACGGAATATCCCGACGAGACGATCTATGGCGACGATTTCGTCACGGGCCATACGGCGCAGATGGAAACGGTGATTTCCGCTTACGACGCGTGGCAGATGCTGCAGTCGAAAGCTTCGGCCTGACGGCTGATCTTTAAAATACCGGGGCAGACAATCTCCTGTCTGCTCCGGTATAAATGACGATTTCTATAGCGATCAGTTCGTCAGGACCTTGCCGCCTTCGGCAACCAGACGCCCTTCCTTGAAGACCTTGCGATTGCCCGGGAACCCGACCACGGCCTCGGGAACATGCTCCGCTGCAATCGCCACAAAATCCGCCTTCGCCCCGATTTCGATACCATAGCCGTTGAGCCTGAGTGCCTTTGCCCCTGCCGTGGTGACGATGTCGAAGGCGCTCTGCAATTCGGCATCGGCGAAAAAGCCTGAGCGATAACCGATGATCTCGGCCCGGCGCAGCATGTCGCCATCGCCATAGGGCCACCAGCTGTCGCGGATATTGTCGCTGCCGGAAAAGACGTTAACACCTTCGCTGCGCAGCAGCGCGACCGGCGGAAACGTGTGATGGCCTGGCGCATTGGTCATGATCGAAATGCCGCTTCTGGCAATCTTCGCTGCGATCTTGCGGGCCGCATCCGGCGCAAGATCACCCAGACCATAGGCATGGCTGATCGATACATGGCCCTGCATGCCAAGCGCCTCGGTGCGGGCGCAGATTTCCTCGATCGTGAAAGCGCCCATGCTGCCGCCTTCATGCAGGTGAATGTCGGCATCGACGCCGCGCTTCTCGGCAATGCCGAAGATGACATCGAGATGGGCGGTGACATCACGGTCGAAGCTTGCCGGATCGAGCCCGCCGATCAGGTCAGCGCCCAGACCGATCGCCTCGTCCAGCAATTCCGGCGTTCCCGGGCTTTTCAGAATGCCGCTCTGCGGAAAGGCAACGAGCTGGATATCGATGATATCCCCGTATTTTTCCCGAACGGCAAGGATCGTCTCCAGCGATTTCAACCCAACCGAGCCATCGACCATGACGTGGCTACGCATCTGCAGCGTGCCATGGGAAACGCAGAGTTCGAGCTGGTTGACCGCGCGCTCGGCCATCGGCTCGGCCTCTGCCATGTTCTCGGCCTGGAAGGCGACCCGCTCATGGACGTCGAAGCCGTTGGTGCAGGGGCGGTGCGGCACCCATTTTCCACCATAGAAGCTCGTATCCAGATGGATATGCCCTTCGACAAAACCCGGTACGAGCAGCTGGCCGGCGATATCGACAGCATCACCGGCTGAGGCTGCCGACGAGGCGGGCTCGATTGCGGTTATCCGCCCGCCCTCGACATGGAGGTCGTGCAAAAGCCCGTCGGCGAGTTTGGCACTGGTGAAAATCGTCTTCGTCATGATCGGGTATTTCCTCAAATATTATCGTTGAACAGGGTCAGGCGGCCGGCGCGAGGTGACAGGCAACCGTGCCGCCACCCTTGCGTGCCCGAACCTCTGGCGCCGTCTTGCTGCACAGATCCGTCGCCATCGGACAGCGCGGATGGAAGGCACAGCCCTTCGGTGGGTCGAGCGGGCTCGGCGGCTCGCCGCCCATCAGTTCGCGGTCACGATTGGGAGCTGCGACATCCGGGATCGTCTGGAGCAGGAGCCGCGTATAGGGATGTTGCGGATCGGCAAACAGCGCTTCGGTATCGGCCTCCTCGACGATCCGGCCGAGATACATAACCGAGATCCGGTCCGCCATATGGCGGACGACCGCGAGATTGTGGCTGATGAAGAGATAGGTGAGACCGAGTTCGTCCTGCAGGCGGCGCATCAGGTTGAGGATTTGCGCCTGGACCGAAACGTCGAGCGCCGAGGTCGGTTCGTCACAAACGAGGAATTCCGGTTCGCTCGCGAGTGCCCGCGCGATCGAGATACGCTGCCGCTGGCCGCCCGAAAATTCATGCGGGTAGCGTTTTGCATCGTCCGGCGACAGGCCGACCGTACGCAGCAACTCGGCGACACGGGCCTCCGTTGCTTCCGCACCGCTGCGCAGGCCGAATTCACGGATCGGTTCGGCGATAATGTCACCGACGCGCCAGCGCGGATTGAGGCTGGCATGTGGATCCTGGAAGATCATCTGGGCTTCCATCGGCTTGCCGCGGCCCCTGCCCTTGTCCGCTGGTGCGAAGACGATCGCCCCTTCGCTCGGCGCGTAAAGACCGGTGACCAGGCGCGCGACCGTGGACTTGCCGCAGCCGGATTCGCCGACCAGCGCCAGGCATTTACCCTTCTCGACAACGAAGGTGACATCCTGCACGGCCCGCAGATAACGTTTCGGCTTGCGATCGATCATCCGGTTCAGCCAGGGCGCAGAGACGTCGAAGACGCGTGAGAGCTGATCGACTTCCAGGGCGTTTTCAGCATTTCTCATGACACACCTCCATCATGGACGAGACAGGCAACACTGCCTTGCGCCTGCGCCACCATTGTCGGGCGCACCTCGCGGCACCGGGAACCGGCTTCGAGACAGCGCGGGTTGAAGGCACACCCGGTCGGGATGGCATTCAGCCGCGGCATGGCGCCATCGATCTGGGCAAGGCGTTCCACACGGGCACCCAGCGCCGGGATCGAGCCCATCAGCCCGCGCGTATAGGGATGTTTTGGCCGGCTCAGCACCTCTTCGACCGGACCGATCTCGATGACGCGGCCGGCATACATGACGGCGACGCGATCGGCCGTTTCGGCGATGACACCCATGTCATGGGTCACCAGCATGACGCCCGTGCCATGTTCGCGGCAGAGCCGGCGCAGGAGTGCAGTGATCTGCGCCTGGATCGAGACATCGAGCGCCGTCGTCGGTTCATCGGCGATGATCAGCTGCGGATTGCCGGCAAGGGCGAGCGCGATGACAACACGCTGGCGCATACCTCCGGAAAACTGATGCGGATAATGATCGATCCGTTCGTTTGCGCCGGGAATGCCCACCTGTTTCAGAAGATCGACCGCATAGACCCTCGCCTCCGTCTTGTTCCGCTCTGAATGCAGGCGGATCGTCTCGACCAGCTGCTGGCCGACGGAGAACAGGGGATTGAGCGAGGTCAGCGGATCCTGAAAAATCGCGCCGACCATGCGGCCGCGGATGGCCGCCATCTCGGCTTCACTCAGATTGTCGGTGCGCTTTCCGCCGATACGGATCTCGCCGCCTGCAATGCGTCCGGGCGGTTCCAGAAGGCCGAGCACGGCCATGCCGGTCATCGACTTTCCGGCGCCGGATTCACCGACGACACCAAGGATCTCGCCGCGCCGGATGGAGAGAGAGACATCGGAAAGTGCCGTCAGGACACCCTTGCGGGTCGGGAACTCGACCGAGAGGCCTTTGACGTCAAGCGCAAGCACGTCGGCTGCAGGAGGATGCGCGATGCTCATGACGAAACCTCGCTGTTGGATGGGGAGGACGGATAGCTCGGCGGAAAAATCGTCCCGACCGGCGGATGGCCGAAGGTGCGCTCGGGGTATCGGGCAACAAGTCCGTCGAACTGCGCCTGTGCCTGGCTTCGGACAGCGTCGAGATCCATCCCTGCCACCTTGCCGTCGCGCATCGACAGACGGCCATCGACGATCGTGGCGCGGGTAACGCGCCCCGTTGCGCCATAAACCAGGGTCTGGATCGGATCGATCCGAGGCGCGATCATCCGGTCGGCCATGTCGAAAACGGCGAGATCGGCCTTGGAGCCGACCGCAAGCCGCCCGAGATCCGGCCGCTTCAGTGCGTCCGCACCGGAAATCGTTGCGGCGTCGTAGAATTCGGCGGCGGACGCCGCGTCACCCTTTCCGGCGGCAATACGGTTGGCCATCAGCCCGACCGCCATGTTCAGAACCATGTCCGGCGGTGCGGTATCGGTGCCCATGCCGATGCGGATGCCCATCGCCTTCAGACGCGAGAAGGATTTTAGCGCGGAACCATGCCTTGCGGAAACGAGCGGACAATGCGCGACCGTCACGCCGTTTGCGGCATAGAGGGCAAGATCCTCATCGGTGGCGACCGTCGCATGCGGCGCGATCAGGCGGGGCGAAAGAAGGCCAAGACCATCCAGCCATTGCGGCGCGGTCATACCGTGCAGCCGGCGGACGGTCTGCAGCTCCATCTCCCCCTGCGCCATATGCAGGCGCACGGGAAAGTCCATTTCATTCGCGTGGGCGAATGTCTTCTGCAGAAGCGTTTCGGTGCAGGTTTCGACCCGGTCCGGCGCAAACATGCCGGAGATCAGTCCTCCGGCACGCCCATGGACACGACCGGCAAAGGATGCCGCGGCGGCAAGTTCGGCAAGCCCGCGCTCTTCGTCGAAGACCGGCTGCATCGCGCCGGCCTCGTCGAGGATCACGCCGCCACTGCGATAGGCCGGCCCGAGCCAGACACGCAGGCCGAGATCTTCGGCAGCAATTGCCGCCGCCTCGAATTCCGCCACCGTCTCGCCCCAAGCACGGTAGAAGAGCGAGGCGATCGGCAGGGCCGAGGTAATACCGTTCAGAAGCAGCTGCGCGAAGGCGTAACGCTTCTGGAAGGCCAGTTCTTCGGGCGAATACATTTCGTATGCCTGCGCGGCATAATCCGTCGGCCAGACGCGGCCCTTCTTCCAGCCCGGCTGGTTGTCCATGGAGAGCACGGTCGTATCAAGATCGGACAGTGCGTCGAGATCGACGAAACCGGGACCAATCAGCGCCTCACCCATGTCATAGCGTGCAGCAACCTCGCCTTCGAACCGATGGCCAAGCCAGATGACGCGGTCATTCTCGATGACGATTTCGCCATTCTCGATCAGCCGCCGGCCTTCGGGCAGATCGGCGACGATGAAACGCGCCTTGAGCGCCCAGCGGCCGGGTGGCCGCTTGCCAAGCGGAAGGTCGGACCAGTCCCTGTCCATCATCACGGCCGTTCCGCCAAGCTCTTGCCGTCACGGGCAACGACATTGCCGGCCGTCACCACCAGCTTGCGCGGCTGATGGGTGACGATCGCCTCGCCGACCGTCTCACCTTCGACAATCA
This sequence comes from Neorhizobium alkalisoli, assembly GCF_007829835.1. Lineage (GTDB taxonomy): Bacteria > Pseudomonadota > Alphaproteobacteria > Rhizobiales > Rhizobiaceae > Neorhizobium. The sequence continues at coordinate 797,278 of NZ_VIWP01000001.1, forward strand.
CCACGTCTCCGCGTCCGCCAAGGATCAGCGCATGTTCTTTCCGGTCCATCGCCATCGCACCGCCGGTGGTGCAGACATCGAGCGCCATCAACAGCTCGTCGTCGCGACGCAGATTGTTCTTCATGCCGAGCAGCATGGCGCGTTCCAGCATGTCGCCATTGCCGTAAGGCCCCCAGGTATCCCGGAAGCCGTCGACACCCGCGCCGAAGCGCACGCCGGCGGAACGCAGGCGCTTGAGGGACGGCACTTCGCGCGATGGCGGCGCCGTCGTCAAAATCGGCACGTCCAGTTCGGCGCAGGTATCGATCAGCGCCTGCGAGACGTTCCAATCAGGAAGGCCGAGGCAGAAGGCGTGGCTGACGGCGACCTTGCCCTGCATGCCATGTGCGCGGATACGCTCGAAAATCATCTCCATCGAAAAGGCACCGAGCTCGCCGCCCTCGTGCAGATGAATGTCGATGCCCTTGCCGTATTTTTCGGCGAGCGCAAAGATCGTATCGAGATGCGCCTTGGGATCGCGATCCATGCCGCAGGGATCAAGACCGCCGACGAGATCGGCACCCATCGCCATCGCCTTGTCCAGCAGTTCGGCCGTGCCCGGACGGCGCATCAGGCCGGATTGCGGGAAGGCAACGATCTCGATCTCGACGACACCGGCAAGCTTCCGGCGCGTCTCCAGCACGCCTTCCAGTGCAATCACGCCCTGATCGGTATCGATATCAACATGGGTGCGGATCAGCGTCGTGCCGTAACCGACCGATTGCAGCGACTGGCGCATCGACTGCACATGCGCGTCGAGGCCAAAATCCTTCTTCACCTTGCGCTCGTTGTCGATCTTGTCGATCAGCCGCGGGCCGACCTCGTTCTTGTACCAGGGATAACCGAGCAGCGACTTGTCGAGATGCGTATGGGCATCGACGAGGCCGGGAATGGCGATGCGACCGCCGGCATCTTCCGTCACAGCGCCCTCTGCCGAGAGATTCTGGCCGATCGCGGCGATACTGCCCTGGCGGATCAGGATATCGGCCGGCGCACCGCCCATCGGTCTCGTGTTCTTGATGAGAAGATCGCTCATAAAAATACCTCAGCGCAGTTTGGGATTGAGGGCGTCACGCAGCCAGTCGCCCAGGACATTGATGGAAACAACGAGAAGACAGAGCTGCAGGCCGGGGAAGAGAACGATCCACCACTGGCCGGAAAACAGATACTGGTTGCCGATGCGGATCAGGGTGCCGAGCGACGGCTGTTCCGGCGGCATGCCGACGCCAAGGAAGGACAGTGTCGCCTCGATCAGGATGCCGAGACCGAAATTGAGGGTCGCAGTGACGAGCAGCGGTGTCGTCGTATTGGGCAGGATATGCTTGACGAGGATGCGCCAGGTCGGCACGCGGATCAGCCTTGCCACCTGCACATATTCCTTGTTGCGCTCCACCATGGTCAGCGCCCGGACAGTGCGGGCATATTGCACCCAGGCCGAAAGCGAGATGGCAAGCACGATGACGCCGGAGGCGCCGACTTCGCGCAGTGAGGCCGGAAGCGCCTGCCGCGCGAGCGCCGATACGAGGATGGCGATCAGCATGGTCGGCATGGACAGAAGCACGTCGCCGGCCCGCATCAGGAGGCCATCCACCCACTTTCCGTAATAGCCGGCAACCAGACCGAAGGCGGACCCGACGATCAGGGATACGGCAACGGAAGCGGCACCGATGACGATCGAGGCGCGCGAGCCATACAGGATGGCAGAGAGAAGATCGCGACCCTGCGTATCGGTGCCAAGCAGGAATGGCCATTGCCCATCCGCCATCCAGATCGGCGGGATTTCGGCATTGAGGAGATCGAGCGAGGCAAGGTCATAGGGGTTCTGGACGGTGAACCAGGGCGCAAAAAATGCCGAACCGATCAGAAGCAGCAGAAGAATTGCCGCCGCGACTGCGGACGGATGATGTTTAAAACTCCACCAGAGATCGGAATCGCGCAAGCGGGCGAGCCTGGAGGGCGCCGCACGGACGGCCTGTTTCGTGGTCTGTTCAATGATGGTCATCTGTCTTTCTCCCTTCACGCGGCGCGCAGGCGCGGATCGATCACCGCATAGGCAATGTCGACGAACGTGTTCAGCGTCACGAAAATGAAGGATACGATGCAAAGATAGGCGGCCATGACCGGGATATCGACGAAGGTGACGGCTTGCATAAAGAGCATGCCCATGCCCGGCCACTGGAAGACCGTTTCGGTCACGAGTGCAAAGGCGATGAGATTGCCGACCTGCATGGCCGTCAGCGTGACGACCGGCATCAGACAGTTCTTCAGCGCATGCCGGAACCAGAGCGCCCGGCGCTTGACGCCGCGGGCACGGGCGAACTTGATGAAATCGGCCCGGAGGATCTCCAGCATTTCGGCGCGGACGAGCCGCATCACCAGCGTGATCTGGAAAAGCGAGAGCGACAATGCCGGCAGGATAACGGCTGCACGGCCGGAAGGCGTCAACAGGCCCGTCGACCACCAGCCAAGCCGCACCACCTCGCCGCGGCCATAACCCGGCAGCCAGCCGAGGCTGACGGAAAAGACGAGGATCAGGATGATACCGACGAAAAAACTCGGCAGCGACACACCGACGATGGAGGAGAATTGCATCCCCTCCGCCCACCAGCGCCCGCGGCCGATCGCTGTGAAGACGCCGAGCGGAATGCCGATCACCAGCGACAGGATAGTGGCGATGATGACAAGCTCGAAGGTCGCCGGAAAGCGCTCTGCGATCAGGGTGATGACATTCTGCTGATTGCGCCAGGAAAGCCCGAATTCGCCCTGCGCGGCATTAACGACGAAACGGACATATTGAACGAGGAAACCGTCATTCAGGCCGAGGCGGCTGCGCAACTCGTCGCGCTCCACCTGGGTGGCGCTTTCATTCACCATCAGCTCGACCGGATCACCAAGGAACCGGAAGATCAGGAAAGCGAAAAAGGCGACGGTCAGCATCACGAGGATGGCGTTGCCGATACGTTTGACGAGAAAGGCGATCATGAGACGCTCCGTGACCCGATCATCGACCCGCTATCCGGCTCGATCCGACGATATGGAAAGCATTCCCCCCGCCACGTTTGGACCGCAGCGAGGGGCGCGCGGGGTTACATCTTCACCAGCCACAGGCGGGGAAGGTTGTCCGAGAAGAGCGGGAAATCCTTGATCTTCGACGTCGTCGCCCAGGCAAGCGGCTGCTGGTGCAGCGGGATCATCAGGGCATGGTCCTTGGCGATCTTGAGCGACTGGGCTTCCATGGCAAGCCGCTTCGTCTGGTCGAGCTCGACGGCGGAGGCTTCCGTCACCTTGTCGAATTCCTTGTCGGACCAGCCGCCCCAGTTGAAGATGCCGAACGAGCCTTCCTTCGTATGCAGGACCTGCGAGGTGAGGCTGTAAGTGTCGAGCATCGGCAGCGTTGCCCAGCCGAGCGTATAGACATCGACCTTGCCCGAAGACCGCTTCGGCGTCTGAACCGCACGGGTGCCCTGGTCCAGCTTCGGCTTCAGCCCGATGCGCGACCACATGGAGGCGACCGCCTGGCAGACCTGTTCCTCGTTGACGAGGCTGTCGGCGCAGTTGAACTCGAATTCGAAACCTTCCGAACCGGCTTCCTTCAGAAGCGCCTTTGCCTTTTCCGGATCGGCCTTGACCGGCGTGTCGAGTGCCGGATCGTAACCGGGGATCTGCGGCGCAACGAGCGCGCCGGCATTGCGTGACTTGCCGCGCATGACCTTCTTGTTGATGAGGTCGAGATCGATGGCGAGCTGCATCGCCTGGCGTACGCGCAGATCCTTCATCGGGTTTGGCGCGCCTGACAGCAGCTGGTCACGCTGTGAGAAGCCGATCATCACGGTGCGAAGGTCGGTGCCTTCGAGAACCTTGACCTCCGGCGAAGCTTGCAGCCGCGGCAGATCCTGTACCGGCGCCTGGTCGGTAAAGTCGATATCGCCGGCGAGAAGAGCGGCGACGCGGGTTGCCGGAGAGGCGATCGGCGTCAGCTCGATCCGGTCGATATTGTGCTGCGGCTTGTCCCACCATCCGTCGAACTTGACGAAGACCGTCTTCGCATCCGGCTGGCGGCTTTCGACCTTGAACGGGCCGGTGCCGTTTTCATTATAGGTAGCATATCCTTCGGTGCCCGAACCGACATCGGTCGGCGCCTCGGCATTGTTGTCCTTCAGCCAGCCGGCATCAAAGATGTAGATCGTCGTCAGATCGTTGGGCAGAAGCGGATAATTGGCCGAGACATCGATCTCGATCGTATGCGCATCGATGACGCGCGAGCCCTTATAGGCCGGGATATTGCCGCGCAGCGGCGATTTCGGGTTCGAGGCACGCAGCAGCGAGGCCTGCACGTCTTCGGCCGTGAAATCAGCACCATTGTGGAACTTGACGCCTTCGCGCAGATGGAAGCGCCAGGTGGTCGGGGAAATGATCTCCCAGGACGTGGCAAGCGCCGGCTCGATCTTCAGGTCCCGATTGTAACGGACGAGACCTTCATAGGCGTGGTTCAGAACGCCAAGCGCAAAACTGTCGCCGTAGGAATAGGGATCGAGCGAGCTGATATCGCGCGAAGCGCCCCATTTCAAAGTACCGGCCATGGCCGGCACGGTCAGGGCGATAAGGGCAGCGCCCGTCGCCAGAATTCTTGACAATTGCATCGAAAAATTCCCCTCGGATTGCATGCAATATTCGAGCAATGTCTCTCGAAGTTGGATTGCATAGCGTTGAAACCGTTTCCCACAGGCGGCTTTTCGCGGCATTCTCTGCTGGATTAATTTCAGGCTAGATCAGAACGAATGCAAACTCAATAGAAAATTGCATGCAATTTATTCCACTGGATGCGGTACAATTTTTATGCAATATGCGGCCTATAATGCATCCAGGAGAAAGAGCGGCAGCGATGTCCACCAATCTCAGCCGAAGTGACGCGATCTACGCATCGCTCCGCCGTGCAATCCTTGAACAGGCCCTGAAGCCAGGCACCAAGCTGCCGGAGGATTCGATCGGCGACACGTTCAGCGTCAGCCGCACCAGCGCGCGCAACGCGCTGCTGCGCCTCGCGTCGGATGGCCTGGTCGAGATCAAGCCGAACCGCGGCGCAGCCGTCGCGATGCCGACGCTGGAGGAGGCGGAGGAAGTTTTTGCCTTGCGGCGCTGCCTTGAGCGCGAAGTGATCGAAAAGCTCTGCAGGCGCATGCCGCGCGACGGGATCGACGCGCTGATCAGCCATGTACGCGAAGAGGAACGGGCTTTGCAGGCCTCATCGCCACGCTCGATCCGGCTTGCCGGCGAGTTTCACATACTGCTTGCCGAGCTTACCGGCTCGAAACTGCTGATCGATTTCATCAGCCAGGTCGTGTCGCGCTCATCGCTGATCCTCGCCCGTTTCGGGCGCCCGCATTCGGCTGAATGCGGGATCGACGAACATGTGCAGCTGATCGAGGCCTTGAAGGAACAGGATGCGCAGACGGCGAGCCGGATCATGGATCACCATCTGCATGCGGTCGAGGATCGTGCCAAGACGGACGACAAGGACGACGGCCCGGATATTTCGGAAATCCTCAACCGCTACATGACGGCTTCCGAATAATTTTTGGCAGGCCACTGAACGGAGACGGAGTGTCTCGATCCAGCATGTGATCGAGACACTGGCCGGGTTGCGCCTCTACAGGGAGGCGCCGGGCAATTGACGCCTCAACGCGTCGTATAGCCACCGTCGATCACCAGCACCTCACCGGTAACATAGCTCGATGCCTGAGAGCACAGGAAGAGCGCCGCCGAAGCAACTTCCTCCGGCTGACCGACCCGGCCCATCGGCGTCATCCGCTGCCATATCGGGAACCAGTCGGGATTTTCGATGCCGCCGCGTGACAGGTCGGTTTCGATATAACCCGGCGCGATCGCGTTGACCCGGATGTTTTCAGCCGCGACCTCGCTTGCGAGGCTCTTCGTCATCATATGCACGGCCGCCTTGGAACTGTTATAGGCGACCTGGTTTTGCGGGATGTTCGAGACAATGCCCGACATCGAGCCGATGTTGAGGATCGTACCGCCACCCTGTCGGCGCATCGGCGCAAGGGCCGCGCGGCAACCGCGGAAAACCGCGTCGACATTGACCGACATGATCTCCCGCCAGATCTCGTCCGAAAACTCTCCGCTATCGCCATGGATCGCAACGCCGGCATTGTTGACCAGAATGTCGAGGCGGCCTTCTTTCGACAGGGTCTCGGCAACCATTTCGTCGGCGCCCTCGAGTGTGCGAAGATCGGCGGCAACGAAATGGTGCGTGATACCTGCTGCCGTCAGCTGCTCCGCGGCCTGCGGCGAAGCATTGCGGCCGCTGATGACGATCGTGGCGCCCGCCTCGCCCAGCGCCTTTGCGATCGCAAGGCCGATGCCGCGGGTTCCGCCCGTCACCAGAGCCACTTTGCCGTCCAGTCTGAACCTGTCGAGGATCATTGATTGTCTCCCTTAAATTGCTGTTTTTAAAATTGCTGGCCGCTCAGATGTCGGCGTTCTGCGGAAGGATGACGAGGTCGCGGATCGTGATATTGCGCGGCCGCGTCAGCATGAAAAGCACCGCTTCCGCCACTTCATTGGCCTCCATCAGGCCACCTGCCGCGAGCGCCTCGTCCAGCTTTTCCTGCGGCCAGTCGCTGAGAAGGGCCGTCACGACAGGCCCCGGAGCCACCGCACCGACCCGCAATCCATGTTTAGCCACCTGCCGCCGGAGTGTGTGGACGAAGGCCTGTACCGCATGTTTGGACGCCGTATAGATCGGCTCCCATACGACCGGGATCATGCCGGCAACCGAGCTGGTCAGGATGATATCACCGGTCTTGCGCTCGACCATATGCGGCAGCACCGCATGCACCGAACGGAAGGCGGCGTTGACGTTGAGGTTCAGCATCCGGTCCCAGGCATCCGGATCGCCGCCGAGCACTTCCCCGCCGACATAGGAGCCCGCATTTGCATGGAAAATGTCCAGCTGGCCCGCCCTTTCGAGGATCTGCGGCATCATGCCGGCGACCGATTGCGGATTCGTGAGGTCGATGGTCAGCGGAATGGCCCGATCACCCAGTCCCCTGCATGCTTCCTCCAGCGCCTGCGTATTCCGGTCGACGAGAACGACCCTGGCGCCGGCTGCGATAAACGTGCGGGCGCATTCTAGCCCGATACCGGATGCGGCACCTGTGACGGCCGCGACTTTTCCAGACAGATCCTGTCCCATGGATTTTCCTCTGATGTTTTGATGTGTTTGCTCAAGCCCGGCCGTGCGAGATGCGCGAACGGCGGGCAAGCGAGTCGACGATGACGGCGATGGCAAGGACGGCGCCCGTGATCATGTATCGAAGCGACGATGACAGATCGAGAAGTGTCAGGCCGCTCGCGATCGACTGGATGACGATGATCCCGAGCAGTGCCGAATAGGCGCTTCCGCGTCCGCCGAAAAGGCTCGTACCGCCGATCACGGCTGCCGCGATCGCATTCAGGTTGACGTCGCCGGTGCCTGCCTGCTGGCTGGATGTCGCAAGCCGCGCGGCCGACAGGAGACCGCCGGTTGCCGCCAGCAGCGAACATGCCACGAAGGCGCTCATATAGATCCGGGCGACATTGATTCCCGAACGGCGCGCCGCCTCGCGGTTACCGCCGACCGCCTGCATCGAGCGGCCCCATTGCGTGCGGGTCAGCGCGTAGTTCATGCCGATGACGAGCAGCGCGAAGAGGCCGAACATCCACGGGATGCCGCGCGAGGTGTTGAGATAGATGGCAACGGCTTCCAGCACCACGGTCAGGATGACCGCCCGCAAAAGGATGCTGCCCAGCGAGCCGGATGAAAGACCGGCCGCCTTACGCCGCGATGCGGTTCTGTAGCGGCTCACGAAGTAGATGATGCCGACCAGCGCCGCCAGAACATAGGATACCGGATCCGGCATGACCTGGATCTGGCCGAAGCTCACGACCCAGGAACCGTAGGGAAGATTGATCGAGCCGGTAGAGCCGAGGAAATAGAGCTGCAATCCGAGCACGGCGAGAAGGCCCGACAGGGTCGATACGAAACTAGGCATGCCGAACCTGTTGAACAGGAAGGCATAGATCGAGCCGATAAAGGCGCCGATAGCCATGGCCGCGAGAATGGCCGCCACGACCGGCCAACCCTGATTTACCCAGAAGACGCCGAGCAGCGCCGAGGCGAAGCCGCTCACCGAACCGACCGAAAGATCGATCTCACCGACCATCAGCACGCAGACGATACCGAGTGCGATGACGCCGACCGTCGAGCAGTCGAAGAGCATGTTGACGAGATTGCTCGCCGAAAGAAAGACCGGGTTGAGCGTCTGGAACACCGTCCAGATAATCAGCAGGCCGACGATGACCGGCAGCGAGCCGAGATCACCGGAGCGGACCCGATCGAAAAAGCTGCGGAGCGAGCCTGCAAAACTGTCGTCGTGCCGCACGCGTTCGTCGCGGCGGTCGATCAGCGGGCTTGTCGCCATGGGGGTCTGGGCGACAGGGGTCTGTGGTGCCTTGATCATGGCCTGTTCTCCTGTGCGATCGGGGCCTGCGCCTGACGGCGCTGGGCGCGGCGGGAGACCGAATTGTTGGAAGCGCCGGTAATGGCGCTGACGAGTTCCTCGTTGGATCCGTCCGGCGAGAAGATCCCGTTATTGCGTCCCAGCCGCAGCACGACGATCCGGTCGGCGACCGCCCGGACGTCTTCCATATTGTGGCTGATCATGATCACGCCGAGACCCCAATCGCGGACACGCTCGATCAGGTCGAGCACTTCGGCGGTCTGCGCCACACCAAGTGCAGCCGTCGGCTCGTCGAGCATGATCAGCTTCGGATCAAGCAGCAGGGAACGAGCGATCGCGACCGTCTGGCGCTGGCCGCCGGACAGCGAGGCGATCGGCTCGCGAACGCTTGGGATCTTTGCCGACAGTTCATTCAGCAGCTTCCAGGCCCGGACTTCCATCGAGACCTCGTCGAGCTGGTAGGGGCTCATTTCCTTGCCGAGAAAGATGTTGGCGACGACATCGAGATTTTCGCAAAGCGCGAGATCCTGAAAGACTGTGGCAATGCCGAGATCCAGCGCCGCGCTCGGGCTCGGCAGCGTCACGGGTTTGCCTTCGAACAGGATCATGCCCGAAGTCGGCTGGTGGACACCCGCCAGAACCTTGACGAGCGTCGACTTTCCGGCGCCGTTGTCGCCGACCAGCGCGACGACCTCACCCGGATGAACATCAAGCTCGATATCCGTGAGCGCCGAAACCGCGCCGAAATTCTTCGATATGCCGCGCAGGCTGAGCACGGGCTGGCGCGGAGAGACCGCGTTGAGGGGTTCTGACATGACGTGACCTTCCTCGATCAGATGTTTGGCAAACGGGGCCGGTCGGGGCCGGCCCCGCTGGCGGTTACTGCGAGATGCCGAGCTTCTTGCAGCCTTCGGCGTAACGCCCGGTGCAGAGTTCGGCGGCCGTGTTGATCTTCTTGTCGATGATCTCGGCCTTCAGGTTTTCCGCAGTCACCACTGCCGGAATGAAGAGCTGCGCCGGCGTGTCGTAAAGCGTGGTCTCCGCCTTCGGCTTTTCGCCGGCGATCAGCTTGACGGCGACATTCGCGGCAGCGGCAGCAACGATTTCCGAGGGCTTGGAGATCGTGTTGTACTGGTCGCCGGCGATGATCAGCTGCAGGGCGGCGATCGTCGCATCATTGCCGGTGACGGGCGGCACGGGATCGACGCCGGCCGCCTTGAAGGCCGCGATCGCACCACCGCCGGTGCCGTCATTGGCTGCGACCACGCCGACGATCTGCTTGTTGAAGCGGGTGATCTGACCGGCTGCCCATTGCTGGGCGTTGGACGGCAGCCAGTTCGGCGTGTCGTATTCGGCGAGCGTCTTGTAGCCGCTACTGGCAAGACCTTCATGGATACCGTCGCGGATCAGGCCGGCGGCGGCGTCGGTCGGTGATCCGTTGATCTGCAGCACGCCGACGCCGTCAGGCGACACGCTCTTTGCTTTCAGATGCTTTACCAGCGAGTCGGCGATTGCCTTGCCGATACCCTTGTTGTCGAAAGAAACGTAAAAGTCGGCCTTAGCCTTCGGGATGGGCCGGTCATAGGCGATGACCTTGACGTCCTGGCTCTGGGCAAGCTGCACGAGCGAGGCGGCCGCGGCCGAATCCACCGGGTCGAGCACGATGACCTTGGCACCCTGGGTGATGGCGGAATTGAACTGCTGCTGCTGTTTAGCGATGTCGCCATCGGCATTCTGGTAGATGATCTTGCAGGAGGCGCACAGCTTCTTCATCTCGGCAACGAAACCGGGATGGTCATGCTCCTCGTAACGGGTCGAGCCCTGGTCGGGCATCAGGAACGCCACGGTGGCATCCTTGGCGAAAGCGGCCGAGCCGCCGAGAAGCGTCGAAGCCAGAAGGGCCGCGCCGATGATTTGCCTGTTGATCTCTTTCATTTCCATCTCCTCCTTTGGAAACTCGGTTATCGTTCTGCTTTCACCGGCCTCCGGAACGGGGGCACGGCGAATTCCGGGCATAGGTTCTCCTTCGCGAGCCCCATTGTGGTGGCCCTCGTCGGCAGTCACATCGATGATTGCTCTCCTCCTATCCTCCTCGTTTGCCTCTGCCGCCCGCCTACCTCTCAGGCGGCTCTCGCACCATTCTTGTCACCCAGCAGCTTGCGGAAGCGGGACGGTGTCATGCCCTTTTCCGCCAGGAACTGGCGATTGAAATTCGACAGGTTGTTGAACCCGACCTCGTAACAGATGTCGATGATCGAGGCCCTGTCGTCGGTCATCAGGATCTGGCAGGCCAGATTGATGCGCAGGCGCTTCACATACTGGACCAGCGACATGCCGGTATGCCGTCGGAAAGCCCTCGAAAACGCTGCCGTCGACTGTCCCGCGATCGCGGCAAGATCCGCCTCGTCGAAGGAGCGTGTCAGGTTCTCGCGGATATAGGCGAGCGCCTTGTTGATCCCGGCCGACATGTATCCCGACGGATCGGGAAGATAATTCGTGCTGGCAAGCGTGCGCGTATCCTTTGCGCGGCACAGAAGGCCAACGATCATCATGAACAGCTCGACCCGGCGAACGCCCTGCGCCTTCTGGATCTCGTCCATCAAAGGCGCGAGCTTGAGGCTGGTCTCGCGACCGAACAGCGCCCCCCGCGGCGCAAGCGCCAGAACATCCGCGAAGGCACCGAGCTCGGGCAGAAACCGCATAATGTCTGCCGCAAAAGCCTCACTGAACTGTATCAGCTGGCAGCGAAGCGGTATCTCGACGCCTTCGGGAACATCGCTCACCCAGTTATGGGGGAGGTTCGGGCCGGTCAGCACGAGATTGCCCGGCTCGAAATCACCAATGAAGTCGCCGACGAAATAACGCCCCGTCGTGGCGACGATCAGATGCAGTTCGTATTCCGGGTGAAAGTGCCAGCGGACCGTGTGGAAGGGATAACCGTGTGCCTTTGCGGCAAACGATTCTCCGGGTCTGATCTGAATGACCTCCAGGTCCGGTTCCATACGCCTCCTCCGGGTGCGGACGTTGCCGCCGCATTCCACCAGGCCTCCCGCCTGATCTGTGGAGGAATGTACGCCCAGCCCAAAAGCCGCGCCAACACGATTTCGGCTTAAAACCTATACTTTTTTGATATTTCGCAGCTGCGAAATGTTCCTAGCAGGTGCAATGAAGACCATCTCTGATAGCCGGAGCGGCATTCAGGCCTGCGGAACAACAGCCTTCGGCATCCGCAGGCCGGTGGTCACATTGACCTTGTTCAGGCTGACATCCAGCAGCGCCGGATCGACTTCGCTGCGCAACCTCTGCAGCGTATCCGCCACGCCGGTCATCATCCGCCGGACATAGGCCTGCGTCTTCGACGCATCCCCCGAAAGGATGAGACGCAGAAGGCCGATATGGTCCTCGATCATCTGTTCCATCGACTGGCTCTGGCCGAGATAGGTATGGTAGATCCAGCCGCTGCGCCGATAGAGCGTCTGGAGCGGGATGAGCGTATTGGCGAGCAGCGGCTCGCCCGAGGCCACGAGGATCGCCTTGTTGAGCAGGCGGTCAGTGACGTTGAAACGCTCGAGGCTGAGATCGGCCTCGGTCTCTTCCAGATCCCTGATGAAAGCCCGCATGACCACATGATCCTGCGGCGTCGCGCGCTCGCTGGCGAGGCCGGCTGCAATTGCTTCCATCTCGGTTCGAAGTGGCAGCAGCGTCCGTTCCTGGGTCAGTTTGACCGGGGCGATACGCAATCCGGATCGCGGGCTGACATGGATCAGCTGGTTGGCCGAGAGCCGCTTGACGGCATCATGGACCGGCGTCCGGCTAAGCCCGGATTCCGTCTGGAGCTGCTGGATCGTGTAGCGGGCGCCGGGCGCCAGCTGCGTGGAGATGATCAAGGCCTCAAGACAGTCATAAGCTTCGTCGGAGAGGCTCCGCGAGCGCTTTTCAACCGTCTTTTTTGCCATCCTGTTCCCCTTGCCGCAGCGCGACTTAGCCCACCGGCATCTCTGTCGCGATCAGATCACTGTCCTTTTGGATATTGACTTTCCGTTCCATATATCAAGATTATGCCTCCATGTGAAATTTCAGATTGCCTGCTTGATATTTCATTTGGGAGGACTTCATGGCACTTAACCACCTATCCGCTGCGGAGACGCTGCAGCGGCCATCGACCAACCGCCGCTGGTGGATCGGCGGCCTTCTGGCGGTCGGCGTACTCGTCAACTATTTCGACCGCGTCAACCTGACGGTCGCCTCACCCTTCATTCAGGACGAATTCGGCATCGGACCGGCCGAAATGGGCCTGCTGTTCAGCGCCTTCGGCTGGGCCTATGGTTTTCTGCAGATCCCCGTCGGGGTGCTGCTCGACCGCTTCGGTGTGACGAAGGTCATGCGCTGGAGCACGTTCTCATGGGGCGTTGCCTCGGTCATCACCGCCTTTTCCACCGGCATGTCGACGCTTTTCCTGTCGCGCATGTTGCTCGGCGTGGCCGAGACGCCCGGCTTTCCCGCCAATTCGAAAGCGACCGGCTACTGGTTTCCGCGCCATGAACGCGGACTGGCAACGGCCCTGTTCGATGCAGCCGCGAAATTTTCTAACGTCATCGCCATTCCGGCTGTCGCCTTCCTGATGCTGCATTTCGGCTGGCGCGGCGGCTTCATCGCAACGGCGATCATCAGCCTTGTCTATTTCGCGCTGTTCTTCATGTTCTACCGCGATCCGAGCGCCGACCGGCAACTGTCGAACGAGGAGCGGGACTATATTAAGGCGGGTGGTGCCGCACAGGAAGGCGAAGCCGCGACCAATGCCGCCGGCCTTCTCGGTTACCTGCTGCGCAACCGCAAGGTCTGGGGCCTTTCCGTCGGCTTTGCCGCTTATGGCTACGCCTTCGCGCTCTTCATCTTCTGGCTGCCGGACTATCTCGTTCGGGAGATGCACATGAATATCCTGAAGTCCGCGACCTTCACCGCCATTCCCTGGATCTTCGCGACCATTTCCGACCTTCTGATCGGCGGCTGGCTGATCGACCACCTGATCCGCAAGGGGCATGACGAATCCAGAGTGCGCAAGGGGATCATCATTTTCGGCATGCTGATGGGCCTTGCCGTCGTCGGCGCCGGCCTGACATCCGATCCCTACTGGGCGATCTTCTGGATCACCGTATCGCTAAGCGGACTGGCGGCTGCGGCCCCGGCCGGCTGGTCGATCCCGTCGCTGATCGCACCGAAGGGCGGCGCTGCCACGATCGGCGGCATCATGAACTTCCTCAACAGCATTACCGGCATCGCCGCGCCGATCATCACCGGCTTTATCGTCGGTGCCACGCAATCCTTCAGTCGCGCCTTCATTCTGGCTGGCGTGATGCTGGCGATCGGCATCCTCTCCTACGTCTTCGTTCTCGGCCGTATCGAGCCGATCCCGGAACCGAAGGCCTGACCCTTTTCCATGTTTCGAATTCCATGCCTCGAAAGGACACTTTCATGAAAATCACCAATGCGAAGGTGATCGTCTGCTCGCCGGGACGCAACTTCGTCACCCTCAAGATCGAGACGGATGAGGGTATTTACGGGATCGGCGATGCGACCGTGAACGGCCGCGAACTGGCCGTCGCCTCCTATCTGCAGGATCACCTCGTGCCCTGCCTGATCGGCCGCGATGCATCGCAGATCGAGGATATCTGGCAATATTTCTACAAGGGTGCCTATTGGCGCCGCGGCCCGGTGACGATGGCGGCGATCGCCGCTGTCGACGTGGCGCTGTGGGATATCAAGGCCAAGGCGGCCAATATGCCGCTCTATCAGCTGCTCGGCGGCGCCAGCCGCAAGCATATGCTGACCTATACCCATGCCAATGGCGAAACCATCGAGGAAACCGCCGACAAGGTCGCAGCTTTTCAGGAAGAGGGCTGGAAGGCGATCCGCGTCCAGGCCGCCGTTCCCGGCCAGCCGATTACCTATGGCGTTGAAAAGGTCGGGTCGCTGTCGCAGGCGGAAGACAAGCCGCGCGAAACCTCCTGGGACACGCCGACCTATCTGCGCTTCCTGCCAAAGCTGCTCGATCACCTGCGCGACCGGTTCGGCTTCGACCTGCATCTGCTGCATGATGTGCACCACCGGCTGACACCGCAGGAAGCGGCAAGGCTCGCCAAGGATGTCGAACGCCACGATCTGTTCTGGCTGGAAGATGCGGTGCCGGCGGAAAACCAGGAATCCTACCGGCTTATCCGGCAGCATTCGACGACGCCGCTGGCGCTTGGCGAAGTGTTCAACACCATACACGACTGCCGCCAGCTGATCCAGGAACAGCTGATCGACTATATCCGTACCACGCCGCTGCATGCCGGTGGCATTACCCATGTCCGCCAGATCGCCGGACTGGCGGCGCTTTACCACATCCGCACCGCCTGCCATGGCGCCGCCGATATGTCGCCGATCACCATGGGTGCGGCACTGCATTTCGACCGCTGGGTCCCGAATTTCGGCATCCAGGAATATGCCTTCCATCCGGAAGAGACCAAAAACGTCTTCCCGCACGAATGGCATTTCAAGGACGGTTATCTTCATAGCGGTGAAAAGCCCGGCCATGGCGTCGATATCGACGAGAAGGCTGCGGAAAAATATCCCTATCGCCGTGCCTATCTCGACGTTGCCCGCCTCTCCGACGGGACGCTCTGGAGCTGGTAAAACAACGACAAGGACTCGCTGGCGCCAGTGCCGGCGAGTTCACCTCCAGCTGCTTCTCCACCGGGAGAAATGTCGGGAAGTCTTCTTTCCGGCAAAGACGAGGTAAGCGATCATCCCGCGCCTCGAAAACGCGATCATGCTGAAATGCCGCATGAGATTCGACGCGACGCAAAGTTTTCGCACGCCTGATCGGAATGGTCTCTGAATAGATCAGATCGCGACCTGCTAAGCCAATTGGCCCTACAGCAACCCTTCTGCCTGACAGTGCTTCCACCGCCGCGAACGTCGATCACGACGCCGTGCCGTTGACTCTCGCAAACTAAGCCGTTAATCGTCGGTGAAACGTTACATGAAAAGACAATGAACCGTAATTCGACGATCAAAGATGTTGCGCGCCATGCCGGCGTATCGGTTGCCACGGTCTCTAACGTTCTTAACGAACGCGAGACAGTGAACCGCGATATCGTTCGCAAGGTTCGCGAGGCCGTCGAATTTTTGGGCTACAAGCGGCATCAGTCGGGCTGGCAGCTGAAGACCAAGAAGTCGACGCTGGTGAATGTCATCGTGCCTTCGGTGACCGATCCGCATTTCGGCGCGCTCTTTACAGGCGCCGAGCGCTTGCTGAACGACCACGGCTATACGGCCGCGCTGCATGTGACATCGGAAATCCGCGCCAAGGAAAACGAACTGCTGGAAATGTCGCTGCAGCAGCGCGCGGCGGGCGTTTTGATCGCCACCTGCCAGCCGGACGACATGAAGCGCGCCGACGAGCTGCGCGAGGCCGGCATCCAGGTCGTCTGCCTGGAGCGCGAGCCGGTCGGCGGCGGTTTCACCTTCATCGAACACGACCTGCGCCGGCTGCTGTTCGATGCGACACGCGGCCTGCTGCACCAGGGCTATCGCAACATCGTGCTGCTCACCGGCCCCAAGGAATATTCGAGCGAGGAACGGGCGGCGACGGGCTTTCTCGATGCGATCGCGGCGGCCGGCAGCGATGCCGCCGGTGTCGCCCTCGAAACCAACCACGATCCCGAAACCGCGTTTCGCGTGCTTGTCGAGCATATTGCTCGCGGGCGCCCGGCCGATCTCGTCGTCTCCACTTCGTCTGCCATTCACCGTGGTGCCCGAAAGGCGCTGCAGCTTCTCGCAAGCCAGCTGCAGGGACATGTCCGCCTAGTCTCGATCGACGAGGAATCCTGGGCGGACGTGGAAAGCGACGACCGGCTCGTCATCCGCCGCTCCGGTGTCCAGCTTGGCGCTGCCGCTGCCGAAGCCCTGCTCGACAACCTGCGCAATCCTATCGCCCATGGCGGCGGTTATCGCCGTCTCGCGGTCTCGGCGCCATTTGGCGAACGCAAGCTCGCGGCAAAACGTTATGGCGACCGTGAGGAATTGCGCGTGCTGATGTTCGACAGCATGTCGCGCCGCGCCATTTCCGACCTGCAGCCGCACTTCGAAGCTCGCCACGGCGCAAAAGTGCATATCGAGGCGATGTCGGCCGAGCGCCTTCACGGCGTCCTGAGCGATCCATCGAAACGCGCTGCCTATGATATCATCGAGATCGACCAGCCGTGGATGAGCGAGCTCGCCTCCTCCGGCGCCCTGCTGCGTCTCGACGACCGGTTGAAGCAGCACCCGGAACTGGTGCGCGGCCTCGTGCCGGGTGTGATGGATGCCAATTGCCGTTACGGCGCCGGTTATTTTGCCCTGCCCTCCCGTTTCGACGTGGAAATGCTGTTCTACCGCAAGGACCTGTTCGACGATCCGAACCAGCGGCTTGCCTATCGCGATCTGACGGGCGGCGAATTGCGGCCGCCGGAAACCTGGCGCGAATTCAACACGGTTGCGCGCTTCTTCACCCAGGCCGTCAATCCGGCCTCACCGACGAAATACGGAACGTCTCTCGGGGCATCGCTGCCGCATGGCGCGCTGGTGGAATTCCTGACCCGACTCTGGGGCAGTAATAGCCGCGTGCTGGACGATAGCGGCCGCGTTACGCTCGACAGCCGCGAGGCGGCCGACATTCTGGAAAGTTATGTCGAAAGCACCAGCTATGCCGCACCCGGCTGGCAGGACAAGCAACGGTCAGGCCAGGTCGACGATTTCGCAACCGGCGATGTCGCGATGGTCGCGCTGTTCTGCGCACCGGCAGCACCGCTGACCGACCGCAGCATATCGCGGGTCGTCGGCAAGATCGGTTATGCCGCGGTTCCGGGCGGTGTGCCTGTACTGGGCGGCTGGTCGATGGGCATCATTGCCGAATGCGGCCGGCCGGATCTCGCCTTCGACTGGATGTCCTGGGCGGCCGGCATGGAAATGGCGATCCCGCTCTCGATCATGGGCGGCTCGACGCCGGCGCTGGCGCTTCACAACAGCCTGGAACTGCGCTCGGTTTATCCCTGGCTCGGCAAGGCGGTCGAACTTTTCCCGAAATCGCGGGCCCGAGCGATCTCGCTCACCACGACCGGCGGGAAACTCAGCGAATTCCGTTACGAGCAGATCGTCGGCAGCCGCGTGCATCAGGCGCTGCGGCACGAGATCAGTGCCGCCGACGCCCTGCGGGCGGCCGCCGACGAGCTGCGTAACATTCTCGGCCAATAGCCGACACGAGATCAGCACCCGGCGGGAGGCCGGATGCGCAGAGTTGAATGGGCGGTCGGACTTGCCGTGAGCGGTCCCGGCCGGAGGTACATGAAGGGAGTGAGGCCATGGCCAACGTTTCGTTGCGCGGTGTGGAGAAGTCGTACGGCGCGTTCAAGATCGTCCGGCAGATGGATCTGGAAATCCACGACGGAGAGTTTCTTGTTCTGGTCGGCCCGTCCGGTTGCGGCAAGTCCACGACACTGCGCATGATCGCCGGTCTGGAAGACATCAACGAAGGCCAGATCCTGATCGACGACCAGGTCGTCAACGGCGTTGCGGCCAAGAACCGCGACATCGCCATGGTTTTCCAGAACTATGCGCTTTATCCGCATATGGACGTGTTCCAGAACATGGCCTTCGGCCTTGAACTGCGCAAGTTTCCGAAAGCGGAGATCAAGAGCCGCGTCGAGGAAGCCGCCGGCATCCTGGCGCTCGGCGATCTCTTGAAGCGCAAGCCGAAGGAATTGTCGGGCGGCCAGCGCCAGCGCGTCGCGCTCGGTCGCGCCATCGTACGCCAGCCGAAAGTCTTTCTGTTCGACGAACCGCTTTCCAATCTCGATGCCCAGCTTCGCGTCCAGATGCGCGCCGAAATCTCCCGTCTGCATGCACAGCTGAAGACCACCATGGTCTATGTCACCCATGACCAGGTCGAGGCCATGACCATGGGCACACGTATCGTCGTGATGAAGGGCGGCGACGTGCAGCAGGTCGGTGCGCCGCTCGAACTCTATAACAAGCCCGCCAACCGTTTCGTCGCCGGCTTTATCGGCACGCCGCAGATGAACTTTCTCGACGCGACGATCGAAGGCAATGCCGACGCGCCAGTGCTCGTCGCCGAAACGCTGCGCCTGCCGCTTCAGGACAGGATCGCGGCAGCCGTCAACGGCCTCAAGGAAAAGCGCTGCACACTCGGCATCCGGCCGAGCGACCTGCATGTCGTCGGCACGCCGGGCGCTGGCCCCATCACCTTTGATGCCGTGATCGACATGGTCGAAGTCCTGGGGGCAGTGCAGGTCGTGCATATCCGTCTTGGAGGACAGACGATGCGCGCCGAACTGTCGATACGGGTGGCCTGCAAGCCGGGAGACACCATCAGCCTCGCGGCCGAGCCGGAGGCATTTCATATTTTCGACGCGACGAGTGGCGTTGCGATCGTTTGAGGAGGAGAAGACGAATGAAAATATCGACATTCAGAAAGGCCGCGGTCGGCATTGCCGCCGTCCTGATGATGACGGCCTCGGCAGGTGCCGCCCTTGCACAGCAGAAGATCACCATCATGCCCGGCGCCTGGTCGGGCAATACGATCGACTTCCTGCGCCAGCAGATCAAGCCTTGGGAAGAGAAGAACAACACCAAGGTCGAGATCCTCAACGTGCCCAACAACGGCACCGAGATCCTCGCCATCATGCAGCAGAACCTGGCTGCCGAAAATTCCGATATCGACATCAACGCGATGGACGTCGTCTGGCAGGGCATGCTGGAGCGTTACGCGGTCGATATGAAGCAGTTCTTCACGCCAGAAGAGATCGCCAAATACACGCCGGCGACCATTTCGCTCAACACGATCAAGGACCGGCTGATCGCCGTTCCCTTCTATGGCGACGTCGGCCTCTTCTATTACCGCACGGATCTCCTGAAGAAGTACGGCTATAACGAGCCGCCCAAGACCTGGGCCGAAGTCAAGGACATGTCGGACAAGGTACAGGCCGGCGAACGCGCGGCCGGCAATGCGAATTTCTGGGGCTTCGTTTATCCGGGCTCCGTCTACGAAGGCTTTGCCACCGACCTCGTCGAATGGATCTCGTCCTATGGCGGCGGCACCTGGGTCGACAAGGACGGCAATGTCACGGCCAACAATCCGCATTCCAAGGCAGCTCTTGAAGAGCTGACCTCCTGGGTCGGCAAGACCGTGCCGCCGGGCGTGACCTCCTACATTATCGACGATGCCCGCGGCGCTTTCCAGTCCGGCAATTACCTGTTCATGCGCAACTGGCCTTATGCCTATGCGGCGATGCAGGCAGACGGTTCGGCTGTGAAGGACAAGTTCGCGGTCACCGCCATCCCGCATGGCCCGGACGGCAAGTCGGCATCCGGCCTCGGCGGCTGGCAGCTGTGGATCTCGAAATTCTCGAAGAACCAGAAACTCGCAGCCGACCTGATCAAGTTCATCAACTCGCCGGAAAACCAGAAGGACCGCATGCTGAAGCTGGCGCGTCTGCCCGGTTATCCGGAACTCTTGAACGATGCGGATATCCTCAAAACCTATCCCTGGGTCGAGATGGTGAAAAACTTCGATCTCGTGGCACGCCCGTCCGGATCCACCGGCACCAAGTATTCGCAGGTCTCGAATGCCGCGCTGAAGGCCGTCA
Source organism: Neorhizobium alkalisoli (assembly GCF_007829835.1). Taxonomy (GTDB): domain Bacteria; phylum Pseudomonadota; class Alphaproteobacteria; order Rhizobiales; family Rhizobiaceae; genus Neorhizobium. The sequence goes on from NZ_VIWP01000001.1 coordinate 817,523, forward strand.
ACGACATGATGACCGGCCGCGCCAAGGTTCCCGAGCGGCTTGAGCAGCTCGACAAGGAGCTGAACCGCATCAAGGGCCGCGGCTGGTAATCCTTTCCCGATATCGACATCCCGCGCCTGAGGTGCGGGATGTCACCGCCCTGACAGGGCGCTCATACCCCTTTATCCGAAGTCGGGAGATCGAGATGATCCTCTTCAAACGCGCCGAGACCCTGGCCGCGACGCACGCGCGCACCGCCGTGCTGTTCCTCGCGCCGACCTTTCTCGTGCTGGCCGCCGTCGGCCTTTATCCGCTGAGTCGGACGATCTGGCTGAGTTTTACGGATGCCAATTTCTTCGCCGACGAAGCCCGTTTCGTCTGGTTCGACAATTATATCGACCTGCATTCCAATCCGGACTGGTGGGCGGCGCTCTACAATACCGTGTTCTTCGCCGTCGCCAGCGTCGCCCTGCAGGTCGTGCTCGGCATTGCCTTTGCCATGGTACTGAATGTCAATTTCACCGGGCGCAAATTCGCCCGCGCCGCCAACCTGATCCCGCTCGTGATCGCGCTGACCGTCGCCTCGCAGCTGTGGAAATGGATGTATCACGACGTCTTCGGCGTGGTGAATGACGCGCTGCTGCGGCTCGGCCTGATCCAGGATCCGGTCGCCTGGCTGAACAATCCGAGCACGGCGCTCTGGGCGATCATCGCCATGTCGACCTGGAAATTCGTGCCCTTCGTCACTCTTCTCGTGCTCGCCTCGCTTCAGGGCATTCCGAAGGAGCTTTACGAGGCCGCCGAAATCGACGGCGCAGGCCCGATCGCCCGCTTCATCCGCGTCACCCTGCCGATGCTGAAAAGTGCGATCGCCGTGGTCGTCGTCTTCCGCATGCTCGACGCTTTGCGCGTCTTCGACATCGTCTACGTCATGACCGGCAATTCGCCCGCCACCGTCACGATTTCCATGTTCGCACGCCAGCAGATGATCGAATTCGGGTTGGTCGGCGCAGGCTCGGCCGCTTCGGTCGAGATCTTCCTGCTGATCATCCTCGGCACGATGGTCTACATGCGCATGCTGAAAGTCGAGGATCGCTGAGATGATCACCCGCATTCTCTCCCGCACCGCCTTTTATCTCATCCTGGCGATCGGCCTGTTCTACATCCTGTTCCCGTTTTACTGGATGATCGTCAACTCGCTGAAACCTTCGGCCGAGCTGTTCGCCACGCCGCTGTCCTACTGGCCGCGTCAGCTGACTCTCGACAATTACCGCGCCGTTCTTGCAGATGGCTCCTTCGTTCGCTCGATTTTCAATTCCTTCGTGGTGGCCGGCGGCGCGACTATCCTCTCGCTCGCCCTGTCCTCGATGGCGGCCTATGCGCTCGCCCGTTACCGCTTCGCCGGCAAGCAGGCGACGCTCTATATCATCCTTGGAATGAGCACGTTTCCGCAGATCGCCGTGCTCGGCGGCCTGTTCACGCTTGCCCGCGCGCTCGGCATCTACAACACCTATTGGGCGCTGATCCTGTCTTACATGATCTTCACCCTGCCCTTCTGCGTCTGGGTGCTGACGAGCTTCGTCAAGGAAATCCCCGACACGCTGGACGAGGCCGCCACGATCGACGGCGCCAGCGCCTGGCAGATCCTCTGGAAAGTCATCATCCCGCTTGCAGGCCCCGGCCTCGTCGCCACCGGCCTGCTCTCCTTCATCAACGCCTGGAACGAGTTCCTCTTCGCGCTGACGCTGACCGCCGACAACCAGGCCCGCACGGTGCCGGTCGCGGTCGCGCTGTTCAGCGGCCAAAGCGAACACGAACTCCCCTGGGGCAAGATCACCGCCGCCTCCACCGTCGTCACGGTCCCCGTCGTCCTTCTGGCCCTGATGTTCCAGAAGCGCATCGTCGAAGGCCTGACCTCAGGCGCGGTCAAAGGTTAAAAGGAAAGATTTCAATGCGTATTACCGATCTGCGCTGCGTCGTTTACGAAGGCGAGTGCGACTATGATGGCCCCTATTACGGCGACCGACAGGTGCGTCCGACCGATATCTACGAGACCTTCCGCATCAAGGAATGGGGCCGCGAGGACAATCTTCCCTTCGAGACGGCGCCCGGCAAGCTGTCGATCACCGGCCGCTTCCTTTATGTCGATACCGACGAGGGCGTGTCTGGTCTTTTCGGCCCGATCGGCTTGGCACCGGCCATCCTTGCGCTTCAGATGAAGAACCTGATCATCGGCTTCGATCCGCTGGCGACCAACATGGTCTGGGACGTGCTTTATCGGGCGGCGATCCATGGCCGCAAGGGCACGCCCATGTTGGCGATCTCGGCGATCGACTGTGCGCTCTGGGACCTGAAGGGCAAGGTTATGGGCCAGCCGCTTTATCGCCTGCTCGGTGGCCCGACCCGCACCGAGATGACGGCCTATGTCTCCGCTCTCGCCTATCCCGTCGATCCGGAATTCGTCGCCGGCCAGGCACGCCGTTTCGCGGATCAGGGTTATGCCGGCCAGAAATGGTTTTTTCGCCATGGCCCCGGTGAAGGAAAGGCGGGTTTGAACAAGAACCTTGCCATGCTGGAGGCTGCCCGGTCAGGCGCTGGCGAAGACTGCGCGATCATGCTCGACGCCTGGAACAGCTGGACCGTGCCCTATACGCTCGATTTCGCAGCCGCCGCGACCCGCTGGAATCCGGCCTGGATCGAAGAGCCGGTTCTTCCCGACATGCTCGACCAGATGGCCGAACTGACGCGCCGCTCGCCGGTGCGCATTGCCGGCGGCGAACACGAATATACCCGCTGGGGTTTTCTCGACATTTTCCAGCGTAAGTCGCTCGACATCGTCCAGGCCGACCCGATGTGGTGCGGCGGCATTACCGAGATGATCTCCATCTGCGCGCTCGCGTCGGCCTATGGCAAGACCGTCATCCCGCATGGCGAAAGCATTGCCGTCTGCGCCCACATCGTCGCATCGCAGCCGCCGGATCTCTGCCCGCTGGTGGAAAACCTTGAAAAGTTCAATACCGGCTGGCAACACTTCCTTGTCGATCCGATCAAGCCCGTCTCCGGCAAGATCCGCCTCGACGACCGGCCCGGCCTCGGGCTGGTAATCGATCAAAACAAGGTGAAGCGGCAGAGCATGCTCGGCTGACCGCCGAGCCTCCTGCCCAAGGCCTTTCGATGCGAAAAAGTCCCGTCATCATCAATCAGGTCAGCGCCAAACTCGGCGCGGCCATTGCGGCACATGCCTCGGCCCCGGTCGTGATCGACCAGATCCGGCCGGAACGCCCTTGGGAACTGCCGGAAGGCGGCGAAATCCTCGTGACGAGTTCCTCGGCCTGGCGCAATGCGCCGGCGGGTTTTCGCCCGCCATCGAGCCTGAAATGGGTGCAGACGGAAACGGCCGGCGTCGACATCTATCCCGAGGCCCTGAAGCGCGACTGCGTGATGACCTGCGGCCGCGGCCTGACCGCCGTGCCGATTGCCGAATTCGTTTTCGCCGCCATGCTCCGCCACGAAAAGAAGCTGGAGGAAACGAGAGCCCGCGCGAAAGCCGACTGGACACGGCCGCCAATTGGCACGCTTTACGGACGCAAGCTCGGCCTCATCGGTTTCGGGGCTCTCGGGCAGGCGATCGTCCACCGCGCGCTGGCATTCGGCATGGACATCCTCGTCAACCGCCGCGGGGCATGGGCTGAAGTGCCGCACGGCGTGACGCCATGCGCCAGTGCTGCTGAGGTTTTCGCGAGGGCCGATCACCTCGTGATCGCAGCACCGCTGACATCCGAGACACAGGGCATGGTGGATGCGGAACTGCTGTCGCAAGCGAAGGCCGGGCTGCACCTGATCAACATTTCCCGAGGAGCGCTTGTCGATCAGGTGGCACTTCTCGATGCGCTTAATGCCGGCAAAGTGGGTTACGCGACCCTCGACGTCACGACGCCGGAACCGCTTCCCGACGGGCACCCGCTCTATCTCCATGACAAGGTCTTTATCAGCCCGCATATATCCTGGATGGGTGGAGAAAATTCCGGTCTTTTCCGCGAACGTTTCCTGAAAAACCTCGACGCTTACCTGAGTGGCAGGCCTCTCGATTATCTCGTGGATCCTGAACGGGGTTACTGAGACCGGCCGCTCCTTCTCCGGCCGATCAGGCACAATGGCCTCCACAAATCGGCAAATGGCCGAACTATTTTCTACAAAATTAGTAGAAAAAGAATGACCAGTCTTCCTCGAAGCGAGCCCTCTCCCTAGGCTTTTGTCACACGGTCGGAAACGACCTTCGTGCAATCCGCCTTCAGCTCGCGAGCGTCAGGGAAGCCCAATGACCGATTCGAACTTCTTGCCCAAACCATCCATCGGGCGCCGCCAGGCGCTTGCCCTTTCCGGCGCTTTCCTGCTGAGCCCGCTGGCACAGAAACTGGGGGTTTCGGGCATCGCAAAGGCCGAGGCCGCCGAGCAGAAGACCATCACAATCACCGACGAACTCGGACGCGAAGTCACGCTCAAGGCGCCGATCAAGGCGGTCTATCCCGACCTCTGGTACCAGACCGAAATCGTCCGGGCGATTGGCGCCGGTGACACGATCGTGGCGATCGACCAGACATCCAACCCCAAAAAGAATACGGCAAACAAGGACTATTTCGCCAAGTTTGCGAGCCTTCCGGATGCGGGCAATTTCAACGGTCCCAACTGGGAGACCATCGCTGCGTCGGGCGCGGAAGTCTTCTTCACCCGTCGCAACGCTCCCTGGCAGGATGCAGTCGAGAAGCTGAAACCCTTCGGCATCGAGGTCGTCGTCGTCAGCACCTGGGACCCGAAGGTTTTGCGCGCGCAATTGCCCAATATCGGCAAGATCTTCGGCGCCGAGAAAGGCGCGGCCGATCTCGCCCAGCTTTACGACGATATCGACAAGGTCCTGACCGACCACCTGAAAGGCGTGGAACCGAAGAAGGTCTATTTCGAAAACAACGCCGATTTCGTCACCTCCCTGCCGGGCTCCGGCTGGCATGACACGATCGTGCTCGGCGGCGGCAAGAACATTTTTGGCGACATCACCATCGCCAATACCGGCAGTGCCTCGGTGCACACCTACACGGTCGACCCGGTCGAGATCATCAATCGCAATCCCGATGTCATCATCCATAACGGTATCGACGGGCAGGCCGCCGGTTACGCGCCCTGGGACCAGGAACTGCTGGCCGGGCAGGCGGAACGCATCGTCAATCGCCCCGGCTGGAATGCGATCCAGGCCGTCCAGAACAAGAATGTCTTCGTCTTCAGCAATTTCTTCTTCTCGGCACTCGGAAAACAGATCGGCGCGCTGGCCGTTGCCAAATGGCTTTATCCGGATCGTCTCGCCGACGTGGATGTCGATGCCTATTTCGCCCGCTGGCTGAAGGCGCAGGGGATCGAGCCGCGGCCGGTCGCCGACTACGCCTACAAGCTTGGCGCTTGAGGCCTCCACCTCGCGACCTCCCTTTCCATCCATGACGAGAGAGACCATGAGCTCAGTGCATTCTGATCCTCTGCCTTCCCGCCCGGCGGCAAGACCGCGCCCCGCCCATGACAAATACACGACCCAGAAGCTGGCGATCGCGCTCGGGATTGCGGCAGTCATCGCAGCCGCCCTTGCCGGCATCCAGATCGGAACCTCGGGCGCCACGCTGATCGACGTCCTGCAGACCTTCTGGGCAAAGATCACCGGCACCGTGCCGACGGACCGTGCCTCGCTCCTGATGCACAATGTCATCTGGGAGCTGCGTCTGCCGCGCGTTCTGCTTGCCATTCTCGGTGGCGCGGCGCTTGCCATTGCCGGCACGCTGTTCCAGGGCCTGCTGCGCAATCCGCTGGTCAGTCCCTATACGCTCGGCATCGCGCCGGCGGCGGCCTTCGGTGCATCGCTTGCCATCGTCGTCTTCGGCGCAACGGCGGGCAGCGCGGCGATCTCGCTGGTCATCGGCGCGCTGATCTTTTCCTTCCTCAACACCGCCCTTGTCCTGTCACTCGCCTCGACCCGCAACCTGCATGCAACCACGCTCATCCTGGTCGGCATCGCGCTGTCGCAGCTCTTCGGCGCGCTCACCGCCTGCATCCAGTATTTTGCAGAGGACGAGGTGCTGGCCGCGATCGTGCGCTGGACATGGGGATCGGTCAATAATTCGGCCTGGTATCAGGTTCTGGTCCTTTTCCTGCTTCTCGCGATTGCCTTCCCCTATATCCGCTTTCGCAGCAGCGCTCTGAACGCCATCGCCTTTGCCGGGGATGATTCCGCCAAGAGCCTTGGCGTCGCGGTCTCGACGGTGCGGCTGCAGACCATCGCCATTGCCGCAACGCTGACCGCCGTCACCATCGCCTTCACCGGCATTATCGGCTTTGTCGGGCTTGTCGCCCCGCATATCGCCCGGCTGGTCGTCGGTGCCAATCACCGTTTCCTCATCGCGTTCTCGGCGATCATCGGTGCCCTGCTTCTGGTCATCTCCGATGCGGTCGGCCGGTTGGTCATCACGCCCGGTGTCATTCCGGTCGGCATCATCGATGCCTTGGTCGGCGCGCCGATTTTCCTCTACCTCATCCTCACTCGACAAAAGGCAATCGAATGACCCTCAGGATTTCCTCACTCGAAGTCGGTTACGGCAAAAGACAGGTCGTCAAAGGCGCCAGCCTGAAAGTCGAGAAGGGCGAACTCGTCGGCCTTCTCGGATCCAACGGGTCCGGCAAGTCGACGCTGATCAAGACCATTGCCGGGATCAACAGCCAGACCAGCGGCTCCATCACCTGGAACGACGGCACGGACCTGACAAAACTCTCGCGCCGGGACCTTGCAAAGATCGTCGCCTATGTGCCGCAATCGATCGGGCTTTCCTTCGGCCTCGACATCAGGGAAGCCGTCCTTCTCGGCCGCACGCCCTATTTCGGCACGAAACCGCGGGACGAGGACTGGGCGCATGTCGAAGCCGCCATGCAGCGCATGGGCCTCGACGAACTCGGCGACCGCTCCGTGACCGAACTGTCCGGCGGCCAGGGACAGCGGGTCCTGATTGCCCGCGCCCTTGCCCAGGATCCGGAAATCCTGCTCCTCGACGAGCCGACCAGCGCGCTCGACATCCGCTACCAGTGGCAGACGCTGGAAGTCGCCCGCGACGTGACGCGCAAGAACAATGTCGCCGCGATCATCGCAATCCACGATCTCAACCAGGCCGCCCGCTTCACCGACCGCGTCATATTCCTGCAGGATGGTGTCGTGATCGCCAATGGCCGTCCGGCAGACGTCTATTCGCCGGACCTGATCAAGCGGGTCTATGGCGTGGATGTCGAATTGTCGGTCCACAAGGGTTTTGTGCAGGTCCACCCGCTCTCCGAACGCGACCATTCGAGGCTCGGCCTCAATGCCACGACACCGGACATCGGCCACCTGCGGCGCCCTGCCGAACAGCGCGACCGTGTGACGGCCTGACAATCATTTCGAGGGAAAACGACATGACGAACAAGTGGGCAGGCCGCCAAAGCGAACGCGGCCAGGGACTGGTGCTCGGCCTTTTGCTGGGCGGCACCGGGCAGGCGAAGAAACAGGGGCGCAACGGTCCGACGGACAATCTTCTCGATATCGATGCCTATGTCGAACAGGCGCAACAGGCCGAAAAAGGAAAGATACATACGATCTTCCTGGCGGACGCCCTCGTCACCAGCGAGACGGCGCCGAAACCTGGTCTGGAGCCGGTCACTCTGTTGAGTGCGCTTGCGGCAAAAACCTCGCGGATCGGCCTGATCGGCTCCATCTCGACCTCCTTCACCGAGCCTTACAATCTCGCCCGGCAGGTGCTTTCGCTCGATCACATTTCCAAGGGACGTGCGGGCTGGAACCTCGTCACATCATCGGCAGGCGAGAAGAACTTTGGCAAACCGCTGCCTGCCCATGACGATCGTTATGCTGTCGCCGAGGAATTTGCCGGCGTGGTGCAGGCATTGTGGGAGAGCTGGGAAGCGGATGCCGTCAGTTATGACGATTTCGGCCGCCAGATCGTCGATGCGGGCAAGGTGCATCGTATCGACTGGAACAGCCGGCATTTTTCCGTCCAGGGTCCCCTCAACGTCTCGCGCAGCCCGCAGGACAGGCCGATCCTCGCCCAGGCCGGCTCTTCCACGGAAGGACGGCAGCTCGGCGCACGGGTGGCGGACGTGATCTTCACCACCGGCCTCACGGAGACCGAACCATCAATCGAGCTTTACCGGGATTTCAAGGCGCGGGCCGCCGCCAATGGACGTTCGCCGGATGCGATCAAGATCCTGCCCGGCGTCGCGCCGGTCATCGGCTCGACCGACGAAGAGGCAAAACGCTTCTGGCAGAAAGTGATCGACGACATCGATTTCGAGGAAGGGCGCAAGTCGCTCGCCAGCCAGTTCGGCGGCGTCGATTTCGAGGGTATCGATCTCGACGCGGAAATCCCGATCAACGATCTGCCCCAGACCGCGAACGTGCAGGGCCGGCGCTCCCGTTTTGGCGTGTTCCGCGATCTGATCGAGAGCGGCAAGGTTCGCACGGTGCGTGATCTCATCATCTATCATTCCAGCGGCGCCGGTCACTGGTTCCCGATCGGCTCGGTCGAAAACGTCGCCGACCAGCTGCAGGACCGTTACGAGCGCGGCGCGACGGACGGGTTCAATTTCCTGGCCTTCACGCTGAAATACGAACTCGGCCTCTCCGCCGTGACGGATCACCTGATCCCCGAACTGCAGCGGCGCGGAATATTCCACCACGATTACCAGCACGAGACGCTCCGGCAGAATCTCGGCGTGTGACATAGGACAGGACAAGGAGAGACGGATGACACGCTATGTTATCATCGGAGCCGGCGCGGTCGGCGCCAGCCTTGCGGCGCAGTTCGAACTCAACGGCATCACTTACGCACTCGTCGGCCGCGGTGCGCAGATCAGCCATATCAGAGAGCACGGCTTGAGTTATCAGCGGCCCTCGGGCACGCAGCAGATCAGGCTCAATGCCTTCGATCTTGCCGATCCGCCCGAACTCAGGCCGGATGATATCCTCCTGCTGACGGTAAAGTCGCAGGATGCCACAGGCGCCCTTGCCTTCTGGTCCTGGCGGCCCGTTGCGGGCACCACGGGCACGGCCGCCGAAAACCTGCCGGTCGTCACCTTCCAGAACGGGCTCGCCACGGAGGCGGCCGCTCTCAGGACATTTGCCAATGTCTATGGAGCAAGCATCCTGACGCCTGCCCGGTTTACCGAAACTGGCCAGGTCGTGGTCGGCGGCGATCCAGAGGTCGGCATCGTGACGGTCGGGCGGTTCCCCGCCGGGGCCGACGAGACCAGCAACCGGATTGCGGCGGACCTCTATCGCGCAGGATATCTCGCCGAACAGAGCAGTGACATCCGCCGCTGGAAATCGGCAAAACTGCTTCACAACGTCCGCAATGTCCTCGAGCTCTTCGATGGCCCTGCCGACCTTCGCGGCGAAATCGGCGAAGCTCTGGTGGACGAAGCCCGCCGCACGCTTCAGGCCGCGGGATACAGGCTTGCCGCACCTTCCGAGCGAACGATCGACATTTCGAACTGGCGCGTGGCACAGAACAGCGGCATCCATCCCGGCCAGCAATCGACCTGGCAAAGTTTTGCTCGCGGCACGTCGAGCGAGGTCGATTTTCTGAATGGCGAAATCGTTCTGCTTGGCCGGCTCCACGGCGTGCTGACGCCGTATAACGACGCCGTTCAGTTGCTTGCCGGAAAATTGGCGCAGCAGGGCAGCCTTTCGAGCACAGTTCCGCTTGACGTAATCCTTTCTCTCATTGACAACTCTGAATCAACGAGACAGACCGGTCTTACTTCTGTGCCGTGATCGGCTGCCGGCCGGTCATGCGATATTGAAACGACCAATTCGAAGCGATGCCATGAGAGAAGCCATATCAGACCAGATCCTCGCCACCGCCGGGGCGCTCTTCTATCGCGAGGGCATAAGGGCGGTCGGGATCGATCGCATCATCGAGGAAGCCAATGTCGCCAAGGCGACGCTCTACCGGCATTTTCCGTCGAAGGACCATCTCGTCGCAGCCTATCTGCAGGCGCGCCATGAGCGAGTGGTCCGGTCGCTGCAGGAGGTCGTGGATGCGGCGATGGCACCGAGAGAACAGATCGCGCTGATCTTCCAGCGTCTCCATGAAAAGGCCGACAGCCCGGAATTCCGTGGCTGCGCCTTTGCACTCGCGGTTGCAGAGCACGGTGATTCCGAGCGGGTCGTCTCCGTTGCCCGGACCCACAAGGCAATGGTGCGGGATATCTTTGCGGCCATCATGACGAAAGCCTCCGGCAACCCGGATCAGCCTGCCGCGCATCTTTCGCTTCTTTACGAAGGTGCGCTGGCGACAGTCGCGGTCGGACGGGACCCGCAGGCAGTCCTCATCGCCCGAGACTGTGCCCTTTCCGTTTTCGACACCGCGAACCTGAACAACCAGCCCATCTGAAAGCAGCAGCAATGACCAAGACCATCGACTATTTCTTCAGCGTCGGTTCGCCCTGGGCCTTCATCGGCCTTGAAACCTTCGCAGCCCTGGCAAACGCTTATGGCGCGACGGTCCGCCCGCATGTCATTCCGCTGATCGAAGATAATGGCGGCATCTATTCCCGCAACCGGCCAGAAGCGCGCCGCGCCTACTGGACCAAGGATCTGAAACGCTGGGCCGCGCTGCGCGGCAAGGCGCTGAATTTCGACAACCGGGCCGCCCTTTCCGATCCGTCACCGGCAGGACTGCTGGTCATCGCCGCAAGCGAGGCCGGCGAAGACTGGCTGAAACTGACACAGGCGCTGCAGGAAGCTTTTTGGGGACGCGGCGAGGACATCGGCAAGCTCGAGATCCGTCGTACGGTTGCCGATGCGGCCGGTTTCGACGGTGCTGCGCTGGAAGAACGGGCCCAGAGCGAGACCGTGCAGGCAATCCGCAAGGCCAGCTACGAAACGGCCAAAGATGCCGGCGTCTTCGGACTTCCGACCTTCCGCTACGAGGACGAACTCTATTGGGGACAGGACAGCCTGCCCTTCCTCGAACGCCATCTCAAGGGCGAGAAACTGGTCGCCTGATCTGCTTGGCTCCGAGCCGACCTGCGTAGCGACAGCAGCGCAAGTCGGTACATGCCAGAAACATATTTCCGGAGTTTTCCATGTCCCTTTCCCTTCCGGGTTCGCTCGTCTCCTCCGAATGGCTGGCGGCGCATCTTGATGATGCCAACCTCGTCATTCTCGACGGTTCGTTCAAGCTTCCGGGCGTCACGCCCATCGCCGCCGAAGATTTTGCCGCGCGGCACATTCCCGGCGCACGCTTCTTCGATATTGACAGGATTGCCGATCACGACACCACGCTGCCACACATGTTGCCCTCGGCCGCAGCTTTCGAGGGTTATGCCGCCGATCTCGGCATTTCCAACGACAGCATCGTCGTGGTCTATGACACGCCCGGCCTGATGTCGGCCGGCCGTGTCTGGTGGACGTTGCGGACTTTTGGTCATGACAAGGTCGCAGTCCTCGACGGCGGCCTGCGCAAATGGCTGGCGGAAGGCCGCCCCGTTACGGATGCTCTACCCGCTGTCACCAAAGGAAGCTTCCGCGCGAGCTTCGATCCCTCGGCCGTCCGCTCCAAGGCGCAGGTTCTCGGCAATCTCGACAGCCATGCCGAACAGGTGATCGACGCACGTTCCGCCGGACGATTTACCGCCGACGAAAAGGAAGCACGTCCGGGCCTGCGCTCCGGCCATATTCCGGGTAGTCTCAACCTTCCTTTCAACGCGCTTACCAATCCGGAGACCGGGGAGATCCTCGACATCCCGGCAATCCGCAAGGCTTTCGAGACAGCCGGCCTGGATTTTTCCAAGCCCGTCATCGCAAGCTGCGGTTCGGGCGTGACGGCAGCGGCCCTCACCTTCGGTCTGCATCTCGCGGGCAAGGATGATGTCGCCATCTATGACGGTGCCTGGACCGAATGGGGTCAGCCGGGCGATACGCCGGTCGAAACGGGTTCCGCAAAATGAGCCAGCTTCCGCCCTCCCTCACCGAAACCCTGAGCAATCGCTTTGCGGACCGGTTTTCGACGTCGCAGGCTCTGCGCGAACAGCATGGCCGCGGTGAGTCCCACCACACACCGGCAATTCCGGACGCCGTCATCTTTGCCGAGACGACGGGAGAAGTCGCCGAGATCGTGCGCCTTTGTGCGGCTGAGGGCGTCCCCGTCATCGCCTTCGGCGCAGGGACCTCGCTCGAAGGCCATCTGACGGCCGTGCGTGGCGGCATCTCGATCGACCTCTCGCGCATGGCAAAAATTACCCGCATCAGCGCGGAAGATCTCGACTGCACGGTCGAGGCCGGTGTTACGCGCGAGCAGCTGAACACCCATCTGCGCGACATGGGCCTGTTCTTCCCGATTGATCCCGGCGCCAATGCCTCGCTCGGCGGCATGGCCTCCACGCGCGCATCGGGCACCAATGCCGTGCGTTACGGCACCATGCGCGAAAACGTGCTGGGCCTGACGGTCGTGCTGCCAAACGGAAACATCATCCGCACTGGCGGCCGGGCGCGCAAATCCTCGGCAGGGTATGACCTGACCCGGCTTTTCGTCGGCGCCGAAGGCACGCTTGGCATCATCACTGAGGTGACGCTCCGGCTCTATGGGATTCCCGAAACGATCTCGGCCGCGCTCTGCTCGTTCGAAAGTGTCGAACAGGCCGTGGCCGCCGCAATTCAGGTCGTCCAGCTCGGCATTCCGGTCGCCCGCATGGAGCTGATGGACCGCGGTCTGATCAAGGCCGTCAACGCCTATTCCGGCCTGTCGCTGAAGATCGAGGACACGCTTGCCTTCGAGTTTCACGGTTCGCCGGCGGGCGTGCAGGAACAGGTGGAAATGGTTGCCGCGATCGTCGAGGAAAACGGCGGCAAGGATTTCGAATGGGCCAACGCGCCGGAAGAGCGGAACCGCCTCTGGAAGGCCCGCCACAACGCCTTTTACGCCGTCGTTTCCCAGCGTGAAAATGCCAAGGGGTGGTCGTCCGACGTCTGCGTGCCCGTCTCGGAACTGAGCGGCTGCATCCTGAAGACACGCGAGCTGCTTGTCGGTTGCAGTGTCCCGGCAGCCATTCTCGGCCATGTCGGCGACGGCAACTATCACGTCGTCTTCGCCGTCGATCCGGCAAACCAGGCCGAACTTGATGAAGTTGCCGCCATCAACAAGAAGATGGTGCAATATGCGATCGCGGTCGGTGGCACATCGACGGGTGAGCACGGCGTCGGTACCGGCAAGATCGCTTATCTCAGGGCCGAACATGGCGATGCCGTCGACCTGATGGCCGTCATCAAACATGCCATCGATCCGGCCGGCATCATGAACCCCGGAAAAGTCTTGCCGAGTTAAACCTGTCCGGCTCTTATGAAACGCCTCGACCGCCAAGGATGTCGCCATGAACGTGTTCAAACCCCACAGCTCTCACTGGGGAGCCTTTTCCGGGCGATATGAAAACGGCACGCTTGAGATCAAGCCGCATCCCGGCGATCCGCATCCGTCGCCCCTCCTGGGCAATATTCCAGCGATCGCCAACAGTGACGCCCGCATCAGGCGGCCGGCGATCCGGCGTGGCTGGCTGGAAGGCGCACCCGGCAATGCAGGCAAGCGTGGCGCCGATGATTATGTCGAAGTCAGCTGGCAGGAGGCGGTCGACCATGTCGGGAAGGAACTGCAGCGTGTCTACACGCAGCATGGTCCGACGGCCGTGTTCGGCGGATCCTACGGTTGGTCGAGCGCCGGCCGTTTTCACCATGCCCAGAGCCAGGTGCATCGTTTCCTCAACGTCCTGGGCGGTTATGTCCGATCCGTCAACACCTACAGTTCCGGCGCAGCCTCGGTCATCATCCCGCATGTTCTGGGGCCGTATGACACGTTCGACCGCAAGAGCGTGACATGGGATGCGATCGAACGGAGCACGGAACTCGTCGTCGCCTTCGGCGGCATGGCGATCAAGAATGCCGATGTCCATGGCGGCGGCATCGGCGCACATATCGTGCGGCAAAAGCTTTCCGGCGCCAGCGCGCGCGGTGCTCGTTTCGTATCCGTCAGCCCGCTGAAGGACGATTTCCCGGCCGAGGTGAGCGCCGAATGGCAGCCGATCATTCCCGGCACCGACGTGGCGCTGATGCTCGGCCTTGCCCATGTGTTGGCGACCGAAGGGCTGCACGACCGCGAATTTCTGGAGCGCTATACGGTCGGCTACGACCGTTTCGAGGACTATCTGCTTGGCCGATCCGATGGTCTGCCGAAGACTGCCGAATGGGCCTCCGGCATCTGCGGCATCGATGTCGCGACCATCGAGGAACTGGCACGCGCCATGGCGCGCTCCAGAACGCTGGTCACCGTCAGCCATTCGCTGCAGCGGGCCGATTATGGCGAGCAGCCGGTCTGGATGGGCATCGTGCTTGCTGCCATGCTCGGCCAGATGGGACTGGACGGCGGCGGTTATTCCTATTCGCTCGGTGCGCTCGGCAATATCGGCAAGCGCCAGCTCGCGGTGCCCCTGCCGACCTTCGGGCAGTTCAAGAACCCGGTTCCGGATTTCATACCCGTCGCGCGGATCGCCGACATGCTGCTCAATCCGGGCGGCGCGTATCACTATAATGGTCAGGCTTTGCGCTATCCGGATATCCGCCTTGTCTATTGGGCAGGCGGCAATCCGTTTCACCACCATCAGGACCTCAATCGCCTGCGGGCTGCCTTCAAGCGCCCCGAAACGATCATCGTCCATGAAACCGCCTGGACGGCGACCGCCCGCCACGCCGATATCGTGCTGCCGGCAACGACGACGCTCGAACGTGACGATATCGGCGCAGCCGACCGCGACGACCTGATGGTCGCCATGAAGAAGCTGATCGAACCGGTCGGCGAAGCAAGGGACGATTACGACATCTTTTCTGAGATCGCGCGCACGCTCGGAAAATTCGACGCCTTCACTGAAAACCGCACGTCCAGAGAGTGGCTTTCCTTCCTGTTCGAGACCACCCGTACCGCGCTGGACGCTGGCGGATATGATGCCCCGGATTTCGAGACCTTCTGGCAACGCGGCGAGCTGCGGCTGCCGCTGAGATCCGACGAAGGTGGGCCGGCAACGGCCTTCCGCAAAGACCCGTCAGCTTCTCCCCTTCAGACCCCATCCGGCAAGATCGAGATCTTTTCGCAAACGATCGAAGGTTTTGGTTACGACGACTGCCGCGGCCATCCGCACTGGTATCCGTCGCGATCGGCATCGGTATCCGAGAACAGCGACTATCCGCTGCATCTGGTCTGCAACCAGCCGCACCAGCGCCTGCACAGCCAGCTCGATTACGGCGATTTCAGCCGCTCGACGAAGATCCGCGACCGCGAGCCGGTCCGCATCAATCCGGCCGACGCGGCTCGGCGTGGCATAAAGGATGGCGATATTATCCGGCTGTTCAACGAGCGTGGCAGCTGCCTTGCCGCCGCGGTGTTGAGCGAGGATGTGCGCCAGGGCGTGATGCAGCTTTCGACCGGCGCATGGTTCGAGCCGCATGATCGACATGCCGAGAACGCCACCTGCATCCATGGCAATCCGAATATCCTCACCCGGGATATCGGGACGTCGAAACTGGCGCAGGGATGCACAGGACAGATTACCCGCGTCGAAGCCGAGCGGTTTGTAGACGAGCTGCCGCCGGTGCGGATTTTCGAGCCGATGGTGTTCGAACCATCGCGATGATCAGGGCGGCGGCCAACAAAGGCCGCCGATTGCATTCCAAAGCCTCCTGAAACGCCAATCCCCGCATCGCCAAAAACCGCGACAAAATAATCCACAAAATCCATAGAAAAAGAATAACCAGTCTTTCTCATCCGGACCGCCCTGCTAGGCTGTGCGTCATGGCATTCATCACACCTGAGAGGAACGCGACATGACCGGAGAATGTACTAGCCCGCGCGCTCCCCGAGTCCAGCAGCCTTGCAAGGCCGCGCGATAACGGCAGCGCCGTAACCGCTTCCCGCCACTGAGCTGGCCTGAGAAGCGCTCTTCCATCAACAGGCAAGCGTCCAACCCGCCCGACCACGCAGTCGGCGGAAACGATGACCCATGCCCTGTTTTCTCAAATCGCCGGGAACGCGAAGTGCGACGCAAGGCAGCGTTGGCCCGAAGCCCAGGCAAGACAAAACCGAAAAATCAGGATATCTCCCATGACCGAACGCTCCTCCCTTATCTCCCTCTCCCGTCGGCGCCTGCTGATCACGACCTCTGTGGCAGCCGCAGCCGCGCTGATTGCTCCCTCGTTGTTCAACCCCGCTCAGGCTGCGGAAACCCCGCGTGATGGCGGCGACATCACCTTCCTGATCGACTCTCTTGGCGATACCTGGATCCCCAATAACAGCGCCATTTCCAGTTTTCAGGGCCATATCTGGGGCCATGTGACCGACAAGCTTCTTTATGTCGACGCAGACGGCAAGGTCAGCCCCTGGCTGGCGGAAAGCTGGGAGCAGAACGACAAGGCAACCGAATTCACGCTTCATCTGAAGAAGGGCGTGAGCTTCTCGGACGGCACGCCGCTCGATGCCGCGGCCGTCGTTGCCAATCTCGACATCTGGTATGCCGGCCGCAAGAACGAGGGCATCAACCCGATCGGGCTTTTCCCAAAGACCTATGAGCGCTCGGAGGCCGTCGATGCCGCGACCGTAAAAGTCTTCTTCAAGAAGCCGACACTCGGTTTCCTGCCGACCCTCGGATATCACGGCTCGATCCTGATCTCTCCCAAGTCCATCGCACAGCCCGCCTCGCAGCAGGCCGACCTCAGCAAGACCGCCGGCAGCGGCCCTTATGTGGTCGACAGCTGGAAGGAGGGTGATTTCGTCAAGCTGGTCAAGCGCAAGGATTACAACTGGGGTCCGGCAGCCGTCGGCCATACCGGCCCGGCCTTCCTCGACTCGATCACCTACAAGCTCGTCAACGAACCGTCGCTGCGTGTGGCATCCGTCCAGTCCGGACAGGCCGATGTCGCCTACAACGCCTCGCCTCAGGAACTGAAGTCGCTGAAGGAAGAGGGTTTCACCATCTCGACGCCACGTTATCTCGGCTTCGTCAACGGCTGGGCAGTCAATACCAAGTTCCAGCCCTATGACGACGTCAAGGTCCGCCAGGCGCTTCAGGCCGCGATCAACCGCCAGGAAATCATCGACACGGTCTATACGCCCGACTGGAAGCTCGCGACCTCCTTCATCCAGAGCAATGTCCCTGGTGCGACCGACCAGAGTGCTCTTCTCGCCTACAATCAGGCCAAGGCGGAAAAACTGCTCGATGAGGCAGGCTGGGTGAAGGGTGCGAACGGCATCCGCAGCAAGGATGGTAAGCCGCTGGCAATCACGCTGCATTCCAATCCCTATCTCGCAACCTCGAAATCCGTCGACGAGCTGATCGCACAGCAGCTCAGCAAGGTCGGCTGGAAGGTGGATATCCGCGCCTATGACGTCGTCACCTTCGGCGAAAAGGTGAAATTCGCGGGCACGAACGTGCCGGCCTATGAAGTCACGCGCAGCTTCATCGATGCCGGCACGGTGGCGAGCATCCTCACCAATGCCAACAATGGCGAGAACTGGTTCGGGCTCGGCGAAAGCGACGCGAAGCTCAACGATCTGCGCGACCAGATCGCCGGTGCCGGCTCGATCGAAGAGCGCAGCCCGCTTCTGAACGACCTGCAGCACTACGTCCTAGACCAGGGCTATTTCATCCCGCGCACGCAGATCGTCCAGCGCATCTACGTGCAGTCGCCGACGCTGAGGGGCGAGGTCTATAACGGCGTCGCCTATGCCAGCTATTACACGGCCTTCATCGTCGATTGACCCCAAAAGCAACCGAGTAACGCAAGGGGGAACGGCATGAGCAATGCTTACCTAACCTACGCCGGAAAACGGCTCGGCCAGGCGGTCGTCGTCATCCTTCTGGCCTATGTCTTCACCTTCGTGGTCGTCAGCATCCTGCCTGGCGACCCGATCACCAGCGTGCTGCGCAACCCGCAGAACGGCTTTAGCGAGCAGGAAATCGCCGAGATCATCGCGGCGCAGGGCCTTGACAAGCCGATCATCGTGCAGCTGTGGAACGCCCTGTCCGGCTTCCTCACCGGCGATCTCGGCATGTCGATGCGGTCCACCCGGCCCGTCTCGACCCTGATCGCCGAGGTTCTTCCCTCGACGCTGATCCTGGCATCGGCCGGGCTCACTGTCGCGCTGATCCTTGCGTTCGCGGTTGCCTATGGCACCCGCTTCGTGCCCAGGCGCTACGGCCAGGGATTGTTGCGGGGTTTCCCGTCGCTTTTCCTGTCGGTGCCGAACTTCGTCATCGGCCTCGTACTGATCCATCTTTTTGGTTTCCAGCTCGGTCTCTTCCGCGTCATCAATCCGAACAGTTTCTGGGCAACGCTGTTTGCGGCGATCGCGCTCGGCATTCCGGTTTCGGCCCAGATCGCCGAAGTCCTCATCGCCAATCTCGACAAGGAAGCGGAGCAGGAATATGCCGCGGTCGCCCGCAGCCGCGGCATCGGCCAGGCACGGCTTTTCGCAAAACACCTGCTGAAACCCGCCTCACTGCCGGTCGTCACCGCCGTCGCGCTGACCATCGGTGAGCTTCTCGGCGGCTCGCTGATCACCGAAACCGTCTTTGGACGCACCGGCGTTGGCAGTCTCGTGCAGCGCTCCGTCAGCACCCAGGACCTGCCCGTGCTGCAGGCGGTCGTTTCGCTCGGGGCTGTCGTCTTCGTGCTCGTCAACCTGATCGCCGACCTTCTCTATCCGCTGCTCGACCCGCGCGTAAAAATCCTCGGCGGCGCGAAACGCCAGCCGACCACGGCGGACGAACCCTCCATCGGTGCGACCAAGGCGGTGACCCCATGACCTTCATTTCCGCATCATCCGGCATCAATCGCGTCAACTGGCTTGCGGCGCTTCGCATGCCGCCGATCGTGGCACTTTCCTTTGTCATCATCGCGATCGTGATTGCCTGGTCGGTCGCACCCGGCCTCTTTACCAGCCATAGCCCAGTCGCCGGCGTGCCGGCGGACAAGCTTCTCCGCCCAAGCCTGGCACACTGGTTCGGCACCGATCACCTCGGCCGCGACGTCTATACTCGCGTGGTCTATGGCACGGCCTCTTCCGTCTCGAGCGCGCTTGTCGCCGTCGTGATCGGGGTGGTCGTCGGGGGGCTTATCGGTCTTTTTGCCGGCTTCCTCGGCGGCTGGGTCGATGTCGTCTTCGCCCGGCTGGTCGATGTGCTTCTGTCGATCCCGAAATTCCTGCTCGCCGTGATCATCGTCACCGCGATCGGCTTCGAGACCATCAATGCCGCCATCGCCACCGGCGTTTCGGCCGTGGCGATTTTTGCCCGCGTCACCCGCGCCGAAGTGTTGAAGACCCGGCAGGCGACCTTCGTCGAGGCGGCATATCTCTCCGGCGGATCGCGCTGGTACATCCTCTGGCGGCACGTGCTTCCGAATGCATCGCGCTCGGTGCTGCCGCTGGCCGTTCTGCAGTTCGGTGAATCCATCCTGGTGATCGCCAGCCTTGCCTTCCTTGGCTACGGCGACCCGCCGCCTGCCTCCGACTGGGGCCTGCTGATCTCGATCGGCAAGGATTATCTGAAATGGCCGTGGCTCGTTTATGCCCCCGCCTTTGTCACCATCTTAACCGTCCTCTCAGTGAACAGGATCAGCCGATGGCTTCGCAAAACAGACTGACCGCCACGCTCATTGACGCAATGACACTGGCGCCCCTACCGCAACCCGCTGCCGCACCGCTGCTCGAGGTCAACGACCTTTCGGTTTCCTATGGCAAACAGGAAGTCGTCCGCGGTGTCGGCTTCGAGCTTGGACGCGGAAAAAGCCTGGCGCTGATCGGCGAATCCGGGTCCGGCAAATCCACGATTGCCCGTGCCATCCTGCGGCTGCTGCCCGCAGGCGCCACGGCGCGCGGAGATGTCGGCTTTGACGGACAGAACCTTCTGGCGCTTCCCGAGCGCCGGTTCCGTCTCTTAAGGGGCCGCGCCATCGGTTTTGTTCCGCAGGATCCCGGCAACGCGCTCAATCCGGTCCGAACGATCGGCGTGCAGGCAATGGAAGCCGCAGCGCTGACGGACGAGCCGAATGCGGCCATCCGCAAGGCCCTCATCCTCGAAACTTTCGCGCAGGTCGGGCTCGACAATCCGCAGCGGGTCTACGACTCCTATCCGCATCAGCTCTCCGGCGGCATGCTTCAGCGTGTGCTGATCGGCCTTGCCGTCCTGCCGCGGCCGGCACTGCTGGTGGCCGACGAACCCACCTCCGCGCTCGATGTGACGATCCAGAAACGGATCCTCGACCTCCTGTCGCGCCTGCAGCACGATCTCGATATCAGTCTGCTTCTCATCACCCATGACCTCGCCATTGCAGCGGAACGGACGGATAGTCTCGTTGTTCTGAAGAACGGCGTGGTGCAGGAGGCGGGCCGGACATCGTCCGTCTTCTCCTCACCGGCCTCGGCCTATGCCAGAAAGCTGCATGCTGACGTTCCGGCCCTCAATCCGGACCGTTATGCCCGGCTGCGCCAAACCGGCCTGCGCCTGCGCGATGCCGACGAAGCACCGAAGATCGAAGTCAGTGCCGTCACCAAAAAATTTGCGGTCGACGGCAAGATCCTGACCGCGGTCGATGACGTCTCCTTCTCGGTCCCGGCCGGCACCACCCATGCACTGGTCGGAGAATCCGGCTCCGGCAAAACAACGACGATCCGGCTTCTGCTGGGTCTCGAAGAGCCGGATAGTGGCACGATTTCCGTTGCCGGCGAGCAGGTTTCCGGTCGCTCGGCCACATCGCTCCGCGCCGTCTGGCGGCATCTTCAGCTGGTCTACCAGAACCCGTTCACCTCGCTCGACCCGACCTGGAGCGTCGAACACCTCGTCCGCGAGCCACTCGACCGCTTCAAAATCGGCACGCCGGAAGAACGCACGAAACATGTTCGTGAGGCGCTCGCCAATGTTGGGCTTGCCGACCATCTTTTGACCCGCAAGCCGGGCGCCCTGTCAGGCGGCCAGCGGCAGCGCGTGGCGATTGCCCGCTCGCTGGTGCTGAAACCCGACGTCATCGTTCTCGACGAACCGACATCGGCACTCGATGTCAGCGTCCAGGCCGATATCGTCGAAGTGCTGCTATCGCTGCAGGCAAAACTCGGCCTCACCTATATCTTCGTCTCCCATGACCTGGCGCTGGTCCGCCAGCTCGCTCACACCGTCTCCGTCATGCAGCGAGGCAGGATCGTCGAGCACGGCAACGTCACAGATATTTTTGGCAATCCGCAGCACGCCTATACCGCCTCGCTGCTGGAATCGATCCCATCCGGCATCACCGAACCGGCGCGCAAGCCGCAACCGGTATCCCGGCAGCATCTGAGACAGGAGCAGTTGGCATGACCATCGCGGCACCCGCGGGCACGCTGCCTGCATATTTTCACCCGAAACAGCGGCTCGGCTTCAACACCCGCGTCTCGTTCAACGACGATGCCGGGCCGGCGCAGGGGCTGCGCGATGGCATCGAACTGTTCAAGGAGGCCGAGAGGCTGGGCTACCAGTCCGGCTGGGCCTATCAGCGGCATTTCGACCACTATCTCTCCTCCCCACTGCCGTTCTTCGCCGCTGTCGGCCAACATACGCAACGCATCACCCTCGGATCGGCGGTCATCCCGATGCGCTATCAGGACCCGATCCTGCTTGCCGAAGCGGCCGGCACGACGGATCTCCTGATTGACGGCAGGCTTGAGCTTACCATCGCGACCGGTGCCAATGGTGCCTTCGACGCCGTGTTCGGAACCGCCGATACCGACGCCCGCACCGAAGCAAAACGCCGTCAGGCCCGTTTTCTCGCAGCGATTTCCGGCGAGGTCCTACACACCGTCACCGAACCGGTCCAGGGTGCAGCGCTGGGGGCCGAGCTACGTGTGACGCCGCACAGTCCGACGCTGCGAAACCGCATCCGGCAGGGTTCGGCCAGCCTTTCCTCGGCGATTCAGGCCGCGGAACTCGGCATCGGCCTGATTACCGGAACCGTCCTGCACGACCATGAGGAAGGCGAAAGTTTTGGGGCGTATCAGGCCCGGCTGATCGAGGCCTATCGCAGCACCTGGCGCCGCATCTGGCAAACGGAACCGCCATCGGTCGCCGTCGCCGCTTCCATTCTGGTCGGCACCACGGCCGAGCTTCGGGAAAAATATGCGGCCTATGATCTCGACCGCCGAACCAATGGCATCGCCGCATCGCGTCCGAAAGGTGCACTTGCGCCTCCAGGCACACCCGCTGGCGCGCAAATATCTCCGGTCTTCCAGGGAACGCCCGATCAGGTGATCGACGCGGTCTTCAACGATCCCGGCCTCGCGGCCGCAGACGAGGTTGTCCTCTTCCTGCCACCAGCCTTCGGGCTTGCTGAAAATGTGCGGCTGCTCACCGATCTCGCCGGCACGGTCGCGCCGCTCTTCGGCTGGTCGCCCGCCCCCGCCGCTTAAGCGGCAAAACCGCAATCGCGATTGCCCAACCTCGTTCAAGGACAGCGGCAGAGAATATTTTCTACATAATCGATAGAAAAAGAAAGACCTGTCTTCCTGACTTCCCTGTCGCTGCTTAACCTTCCCTCATTGCCTGAAAATATCAGACCCAAAATCCCGGTCTCAAAATCTCAAGGAGCGACCCATGACTGCGGAATTCATCAGCGTAAGTTTTCCCAATGCATCGAACGACCTGAACCCCATTCCCGATGCGCCGGTGGATCCGAACTATCTCGAGCGTTATTCGCGCTCGCTCGATGATTATGGGTTCAACTACACGCTGATCCCCTATTCCTCGTCATCCTTCGATCCGTTCACGCTCGGCGCGACGGTTCTCGCCCATACGAAGCACATCAAGATCATCGTCGCTTTGAGGCCGAACACGGTCTATCCGACGGTCGCCGCCAAATCGCTCGCAACCCTCGACCAGCTGAGTGGCGGCCGCGTCGTCGTCCACTTCATTGCCGGCGGCAGCGACGAGGAACAGGCGCGTGAAGGCGATTTCCTCAACAAGGAGGAACGCTACGAGCGGCAGGAAGAATATATCCGCATCCTGCGCCTCGCCTGGACGTCGAAGGAGCCCTTCGACTTCGACGGCAAATATTACCAGTTCAAGCAGTTCCGCAGCGCCGTGCGCCCGACCAATGGCCTCATTCCGATTTCGCTCGGCGGCTCGTCGGATGCCGCCTATCGCATCGGCGGTTCGCTCTGCGATATCTTTGGCCTCTGGGGCGAGCCGCTTGCGGAAACCAAGCAGCAGATCGAACGCATCTACGCCGAGGCCGCCAAGGCCGGCCGCACGGACCGCCCGCGTATCTGGGTCACCTTCCGCCCGATCGTTGCCGAAACCGATGATCTGGCCTGGGAAAAGGCGCACAGGGTCTTGGATCGCCTGAACGAGAACCGCCAGAAGGGCCTCCACCGCTCTCCGCTCAACGCGCCGGCTCCGGCCAATGTCGGTTCGCAGCGTCTGCTGGAAATCGCCAAGCGCGGCGATGTGCATGACCGAGCGCTCTGGTATCCGACCGTGACCGCCACCAATGCAAGCGGCGCCACCACCGCGCTGGTCGGATCGCCGCGGACGATCGCCGATTCCATCCTCGACTATATCGATCTCGGCGCCGACCTGATCTCGATCCGAGGTTACGACAATTACAACGATGCGGTCGATTACGGGCGTTACGTCCTGCCGCTCGTGCGGGAAGGCATTCGCGAACGGGAAGAAGCAAAGAGGAAGGCCGCGGCCTGATGCCGGTGGTCCGGCACCGCTACCGGACCAGCACTCCCGCTTCCTTTCTCCAATGCAGCCGGCCATCCGTCTTCTCGTGACGGGTGCCCTCTCTTCCTGAAGCCAGAAGGCAAACCGCATGTCCTATGATCCAATCGCCCTTGATGCTGCCGTGCGTGTTCTCGCCGAGGCCGCACCCGAAGCGGACCAGACCGGCCAGTTTCCCTGGACCGGCATTCGCGCCGTTCATCAGGCGGGCCTTCTCGAAAGCACTGTCGCCACCCGTTATGGCGGCCCCGGCGGCACATTGAGCACTGCCGCCCATATTCTCGCCGAACTCGGACGCGGCGATCCGTCAGTGGCGCTGATCAGCGCCATGACGATCTTCAACCATCTGGGACAGGCGACGAAGAGCCACTGGCCGGACGGTCTCTACCGGCATCTGCTGGGGCAGGCACGGCAGCAGCCGCTGCTCCTCAATGCCGCGCGTGTCGAACCGGAACTCGGTTCTCCCGCCCGCGGCGGCTTGCCGGCAACGCGCGCCCGCCGCACGGCAAACGGTTGGTCGATCAGCGGCACCAAGCGTTTTGTCACGGGCGCCCATGGCCTCACGCATTTCCTCGTCTGGGCCCATACGGACGAAGTGCAGGCGCGCGTTGGGACCTTCGTCGTGCCGAACGGCCTGCCCGGCATCAAGGTCATCGAAAACTGGAAGAGCCTCGGCATGCGCGCCACCGGCTCCCATGACGTCGAATATACCGATGTCGAAATTCCGGCGGAAAACGTGCTGGAGCTCGTCGATCCATCCGTCGCCCAGCAGGATAACCGAGGCCATGCGGCGATCACGCTGGCGCTGACCGCAATCTATCTCGGGGCCGCCGAAGCCGCACAGGAAGCCTTCATCCGTTTTGCGCATGAACGCGTTCCTGCCAATCTGGGCCATCCGATCGCCCGCACCGAGCGTTTCATCAATCTTTCGGGCGAGATCGACCTCCTGGTCTCCGGCGCCCGCCAGATTATTTTTGGCGCGCTCGAAAACAATCTCGGCGATGCGGAAAGACTGATCAGGGCACGGCTGCTGGCCGGCCGGCAGATCCGCGATGCGGTTGAGATCGCCGTGCGCGGCATCGGCAATCCCGGCCTCAATGCCGATCTCGGCCTTGAGCGACACTTTCGCGATATCCAGTCCGTCCTCGTTCATGCGCCGCAGGAGGATACGTCCGTCGCCATTCTTGGCCGCGCCGCTTTCGATCGCTGGAACAAAGCGGAAGCAAGTCGGTCGGACTATCCGGAACAGCTACCCATTCTGAAGACAGCCTGACCCGGCAAACCCATTTTTGAAAGGAACCTGAATGAGCAACAACCTGATCGTCGGTTTCTCCGGCAATATCTCCCGCCCTTCGAGCACGAAGCGTTTTGTCGAGAGCGTGACGGAGGCACTGGCAAAGCAGGCGGGCCTCAAGCACGAGGTCTTTGATATCGAGGATCTCGGAACCTCGCTGACGGCGGCAAGATCCGTGGCGGATCTCGATCCCGCCGCACGGCGCGTCATCAGGACGATCATCAATGCCGAGGCGCTCGTGATCGGATCGCCAACCTACAAGGGCAGCTATACCGGCCTGTTCAAGCACGTCATCGACCTGCTCGATCCTTCAGACCTGCGCGGCAAGCCGATCGTCCTGACGGCAACCGGCGGCGGCGACCGGCATTCGCTCGTGGTCGAGCATCAGCTGCGCCCGCTCTTCGCATTCTTCGAGGCCTTCGTGACGCCGACGGCGATCTACGCATCAGGCCGCGATTTCACAGACGGCGCGCCTTCGCCCGCGATCCTGAACCGCGTGAACCAGGCGCTTGGCGAAGCTTCGCTGCTTCTGAGCGCTCGCTCGCTCTCGGCAGCGATCGCAGCGGAATGAGCGATGACCGCTCCCGCTTTCATCGAAACAGTAACGTGCGGAATGTGGGTCATGAATAGAGCCCCAGCGATCTCCGATACATATCTCTGATCATGACAGCAGCAGGAAAATATGTGGTCGGCATAACCGATCACATGATCGGCACGCCCGATCTCGAGGCAGAAGTACTTGGCGATGATGTCGAGATCGATTTTTTCGCCAGTACCGACGAAGCGTCGTTTTCGCCCGAACGCCTGGCACGGCTTGATGCCCTGATGGTCTGGGGCGCACGGCTCGGAGCCAAGAGCATCGCGCATCTCAACCGTTGCCGCGGCGTCGTGCGTTATGGTGTCGGCTACGAGAAGATCGACCTCGATGCACTGGCCAAAGCCGGCATTCCCTTCGCCAACAATCCCGATTACGGCACGGAGGAAGTCGCCGATCATGCGCTGGCGATGATCCTCTCCCTGCATCGGCGGCTCTGGGAACATGATGCCCGCGCCCGCGCCTATAGATCCGGATGGCAGGTCCACAGCCTCAAGCCGCTTTCCCGCTCGAACAAGGCGACGGTCGGCGTTGTCGGCGTCGGCAGGATCGGCACGGCGGTGATCAACCGGTTAAAGCCCTTCGGTTTCCGCATTCTCGGCTACGACCCGGGTCAACCGCCGGGCCATGAAAAGGCCATCGGATATGAGCGCATCGACCGGCTGGACGCGCTGTTCGAGCAGGCGGATATCGTCACCCTGCATTGTCCTGCGAATGGCGAGACGCGTGGCCTTCTGGGCAAGGACGGACTTGCCCGCTTGAAGCCCGGCGCCATCATCGTCAACACCGCGCGCGGCGAACTGATCGAGGATTTTGACGCGCTCGAAGCCTCGCTCCGGAGCGGGCATCTTGCCGCGGCAGCGATCGACACCCTGGTCACAGAGCCGCCCGGTGACCACGCCCTGCTGACCGCCTGGCGGAATCGCGAGGACTGGCTCGCAGGCCGGCTGGTGATCACGCCGCACAATGCCTTCTATTCCGACCATGCCGCCGTCGAGATGCGCCTGAATGCTGCAAAGACGGTAAAAATACTGCTCGACGAGGGCAGGCTTCGAAATCGGATCACGGACAGGTCATGACAAACCAATCCGAGTTCCTCTGGTACATTCCCAATGACGTAAAAGCCGGTCATCGCGGCGATGTCACCGCTCCGGATCACAACAGTCTCGACACGCTGACCACCCAGGCAAAAGCGATGGAGGAGCACGGCTGGAAAGGCGCCCTGATCGGCACAGGCTGGGGCCGTCCCGACACGTTCACGCTGGCGACCGCGCTTGTCGCCCGCACCACGACCTTCGAGCCGCTGATCGCCGCCAGACCGGGATATTGGAAGCCGGCAAACTTTGCATCGGCCGCCACGACCCTCGACCAGCTGAGCGGCGGTCGCGTGCGCGTCAATGTCGTCTCCGGGCCGGATGCGCTTGCGGCCTATGGCGACACGGAAGGCGATCAGGCGCAGCGTTATGCGCGCACGAAAGAATTCATGCGGCTGGTCCGCAGGCTCTGGACCGAAGAAGACGTCACCTTCGACGGCGACCATTTTCAGGTTTCCGGCTCGACTGTCGTGCCAAGACCCGCGCAGATCGGCGATCGTCTCCATCCAAAACTCTATTTCGGCGGCGCGTCGGAGGCCGCCGAACAGGTCGCCGCAACCGAGGCGGACGTCCAGCTCTTCTGGGGTGAGCCGCTTGAAGGTCTACGGGAGCGGATCGAACGGCTGAAGACCTTGAGTGCAAGGCTCGACCGCGACCTGCCGCCGCTCGAATTCGGGCTGCGGATCACGACGCTCGTCCGCGACACGACCGAACAGGCCTGGGCGGATGCCGAAGCCAAGGTCGCGAAGATGGCCGAGGGATCGGCGGGAAGCTGGCAGGACCACCGCCACGGCATCGCTGTCGGCCAAAAGCGCCTGCTCGACCTTACCGGCCGGGGCGATGTACTGGATGACAATCTATACACCGCGCCGGGCAAATTCGGTGGTGGCGGAGCGGGAACCACATGGCTTGTCGGCTCCGCGGAGGATGTGGCCCGCTCGCTGCGCAAATATGAGGCGCTCGGGATTAGCCATTTCGTGCTCTCCGACACCCCCTATCTGACGGAGATAAAGCGGCAGGGCAGCAAGCTGCTTCCGCTCATGATCTGACATATCGGCAGGAAAAGACGGATAACGAGAAAAAACGGCTCAGTTCGGCTCGCTATTTGAAGGTTTATTCCTTCTCCAGACAACCGCTCCGTGGCTGAATGCTGCGTTAATTCGGGGAGGTTGCCCAGGGAGAATACGATGAGCAGGGTCATCAACTTGGCAAACAAGCTCAGGGCCGTGGCCCCTCATATACGAACCGAGGACGAGGCGATCGACGCCGCGAGGGCGCTCGCGAACGAAATCCGTATCGGATCGAGCCTGCGCGACCGCCAGCGGATATTGCCGCATCAGGAGATGGAGCTGACCGCCCAGTCCGGCATTCTCGGCGTCACCGTTCCCGCAGACTACGGCGGCGCGGATATTTCCAACCCGTTTCTGGCCGAGGTTCTGGCGATCCTGTCAGAGGCCGACAGTTCGGTCGGCCAGATCCCACAGAACCATTTCTACATTCTCGAAGTCCTCCGGCTTGCCGGCAGCGAGGAGCAGAAGCGCTATTTCTTCACCAGGGCACTGTCGGGAGATCATTTCGCCAATGCCCTTGCCGAAAAAAACACCGACGCTGCCGGCGTGATCGGCACGAGACTGGTCGAGGACGGTCCCGGTTATCGGATATCCGGCCAGAAATATTATTCGACCGGCGCCCTGTTTGCCGACTGGATCGCGGTCTTCGCGCTCGATCCGCAGGACCGGACCGTGATGGCAATCGTGCCGCGCGAAACGGATGGCCTGACGATCACTGATGACTGGGCAGGGTTTGGCCAGCGAACGACTGCCAGCGGCACAGTCACCATCGACAATATCTATGTGACGGCGGATTCCGTCATCGCCTACGACAAGGCCTTCGAAACGCCGGCACCGCTCGGATCACTCGGCCAGCTTCTGCATGCTGCCGTCGATCTCGGCATTGCCCGCGCTGCCTTTGCCGACATGATCGATTTCGTCAAGAACCGGTCGCGCGGCAATCGCAATCTCGGCATCGAGACCGCCAGCGACGATCCGCTGACCGTTGCAAAGACCGGATCGATCGCCGTCAGGATAGAGGCGGCTGCAGCCGTGATCGAGCGTGCCGGCCGCAAGGTGGACATGGCCCAGGTCTCGCCATCGCCGGAAGCGGCGGCAGAAGCATCGCTTGCGGTGGCCGCGGCAAAAATCCTGACGACAGAAGCAGCCCTGGAAGCGACGAACGCGCTCTTCGAGCTTGCCGGAACCTCGGCGACGGACGAGAATTTGAATCTCGACCGCCACTGGCGCAACGCGCGAACCCATACGGTTCACGACCCGGTCCGCTGGAAGCACCATGCGATCGGCGATTTTCACCTCAATGGCAGGCTGCCGCGACCGAACGGCCAGTTCTGATCAAAGCGCCTGCTTTTCGGTGGACGGCATAGACCGCTTGGCGGCCATTTCCTCCAGCGTCATGTTGTCGAGAACGGCGGAAATGGCATCGCGGACTTCCGTCATCGAATGCCGCACCTGACAGTCTTCCGGATCGGCGCAGTCGTCACAAGGTTCGAATGCCGTCTTGCTGGCGCAGCGGATCGGCGCGAGCGGGCCGTCGAGAATACGGACGGCCTGGCCGATGGAGATCTGCGAGGCGGGTTTCGACAGGGCGTAGCCCCCACCCGGCCCTTTTTTGGATCGCAGAATACCGCCCTTGCGCAATTCCAGAAGAATGGCATCGAGAAACTTCTTGGAAATATTGTTCTGCTCTGCAATCTCGCTGACGAAAGCGGTCTTGCCGGGTTCGAGCTTGGCGAGATGGATCAGCGCCTTCAACCCGTATTTGCCTTTTTTGGTCAGCATCGAAAGTCCAAATCAGCCGGAAGCGGCCGCGATCATTTGCCTGTAACAACGATCGATACAGGAGGCCCGGAAAAGCTTCAATCCGGAGTGGTCCAACAAACGGGCCATATCCTGGACATCAGCCTTCGATCGGCTTGAAGTGGACTAGCACGGACTTCAGCTCGACCTCGCGAACCCGCCGCGCAGCCTCGTCGGGGCTGACCCAGGCCAGAACGCGCTGCCCTCTTTCCTTGAAGTCTTCGCGGATCTCCGTGACCTTGACCTGGTACAACTCGACCATGACCGGCGTGACATCGCCATTGTCCAGTTCTTTCAAATAGATGTAGCGGCCGACGGTCACCTTGTTTGCCTTGCCGCGGACACCGGCCTCCTCCCAGGCTTCCGTGGCGGCGGCCTGATGCGGCTTCTTTCGCTTCATCGGCCAACCCTTGGGAATGACCCATCTGCCGGTGTCGCGGGAGGTAATCACGAGGATTTCGATCCCGGAATTTCCTTCAACCTGACGAAAACACAGCGCACCATATTGCACCCGGAAAGCACCGGTGAACAGCTTGCCGGGCTCCTGCGCAAGCTCTCTCAGCAGATTTTGGGATGAGGTCGGGCGCGATTTCCGGCCCTTTTTCCTGGGTTTCATGTCGATCGGAGCTTGTCAAATTTCCCTTTGTGTATCAATTGCCTGTAGAGTTTTATGACAGATTTATGACAGTCATCCACATGGAAAGGCCAGCGCCATGATGAGCGTGTTTCGTAAGCTCATGCCCCGCGAAGACAAGTTCTTCGATATGTTTCGCGACCATTCGAAGACGGTCGTCGAGGCAGCACATGCCCTGAACGAGCTTCTGCAGGGGCAGGGTGTAGAGAAAAATTGCGAACGCATCGTGGCACTGGAAAACGAAGCGGACCGCATTACCCATGAGGTGCTGCAGGCGGTCAGGCGCAGTTTCATCACGCCGTTCGATCGCGGCGATATCAAGGATCTGATCCAGTCGATGGATGATGCCATCGACACCATGCACAAGACAGTGAAAACGATCCGGCTGTTCGAGCAGACCAGCTTTTCCCCCCTGATGCAGCAGATGGGCGGCGAGATCGTCAAGGCAGCAGACCTGATTGCGGAAGCCATCCCTCTTCTCGACAAGCTTGGTGCGAATGCGCAGCGCCTTTCGAGCATTGCCGAGGAGATCACCCGCGTCGAGGGCCGGTCGGACGAACTGCATGACGAAGGTTTGAAAGACCTGTTCCGCCAGCACGGCGCCACCGGCGACGCGATGGCCTACATGATCAGCAGCGAGATCTACGGCAACCTCGAGAAAGTGGTGGACCGCTTCGAGGACGTTGCCAATGAGATCAGCGGCATTCTGATCGAGAACGTCTGATGGATGCCGTTCTCAGCCTTCCGCTGCTTGTCGGCCTGATTGGCGTCGCCCTTTTCTTCGATTTCCTGAATGGCCTGCACGATGCGGCAAATTCCATTGCCACGATCGTCTCGACCCGGGTGCTGCGGCCGCAATATGCCGTGGCCTGGGCCGCGTTCTTCAACTTCATCGCCTTCTTGTTCTTCGGCCTCCATGTTGCCGAGACACTCGGGACCGGCATCATCGATCCGTCGATCGTCTCACCGCAACTGATCTTCGCGGCGCTGATCGGAGCGATCGTCTGGAACATCGTCACATGGATGTTCGGCATTCCCTCCAGCTCCTCTCATGCGCTTGTCGGCGGCCTCGTCGGCGCGGGCCTAGCGAAGGTCGGTTTCAGCGTGATCGTCTGGAACGGCCTTCTGAAAACGGTGGGCGCAATTTTTCTGTCGCCGGCAATCGGATTTTTCCTCGCGCTCATTCTCGTATTGATCGTCTCCTGGCTATTCGTCCGGCAGACACCATTCGCGGTGGATCGCACCTTCCGCTACATGCAGTTCATTTCGGCGTCGGCCTATTCCCTTGGCCATGGTGGCAATGACGCCCAGAAGACAATGGGCATCATCGCCATACTGCTTTTCAGCCAGGGGCAGCTGGGCTCGACCTTTTACGTTCCGCTCTGGGTGGTAATTTCCTGCCAGTCGGCCATGGCGCTCGGGACGCTTTTCGGCGGCTGGCGTATCGTCCATACCATGGGCTCGAAGATCACCCGGCTCAATCCGATGCAGGGTTTTTGCGCCGAAACCGGCGGCGCGCTGACGCTGTTCGGGGCGACCTGGCTCGGCATCCCGGTCTCGACCACGCATACGATCACCGGGGCGATCGTCGGTGTCGGTGCCGCTCGCCGCGTTTCCGCCGTCCGCTGGGGCATTGCCGGCAATATCGTCATCGCTTGGGTGGTAACCATGCCGGCGGCGATGATCATCTCGGCAGCAGCCTACAAGCTGATCGACTGGATGAGCTGAGGAGGTAGAGCCCCTCCAAACTGGAGGGTCTCTCCTTCGGAAGCCGGCGTCTTACGATCCCGAGGCCACGCGGACATTGCCGCCATGGCCGCCGCCGCCGAAAACCTGACGCTTGCCGAACGACGAACGGATCTGGTTGCGCGGCCCGGCAAGGCCGAGTTCGGGAAAGAGCAGTTCCGAAACCCGGTAAGCTTCCTCGAGATGCGGATAACCGGACGCGATCACCGTATCGATGCCGAGGTCCTGATATTCCCGAAGCCGCGCCGCAACCGTCTTAGCGGAACCGACAAGGGCAGTACCGGCACCGGAGCGGACGAGGCCGACGCCGGCCCAGAGGTTGGGAGAAACTTCCAGCTTGTCGCGGCGCCCATTGTGAAGCGCGACCATGCGCGCCTGACCGACCGAGTCCGAGTTCCTGGCAAACACGTCCTGCGCGGCAGCGATCGTCGCATCATCAAGCTTGGAGATCAGGCGCTCCGCATCGGCCCAGGCCTCTTCGTCGGTCTCGCGAACGATGAAATGCAGCCGGATGCCGAAGGTCACCTGCCTGCCCAGCGCGGCGGCCGCCTTGCGGACCTTGGCGATCTTCTCGGCAACCTGGGCCGGCGGTTCGCCCCAGGTGAGATATTTGTCGATAATACCCGCGGAAAAATCGATGGCGGCATCGGATGATCCGCCGAAATAGATCGGCGGGCGCGGATCCTGCAAGGGCGGCAGGCCAAGTTCGGCGTGATGCGCCTGAATGTATTTGCCGTCGAGATGCGCGCTGCCCGTCTCGATCAGCTTGTTGAAGACCTCAAAGAATTCGCCCGCATGCAGATAACGCTCGTCATGCGGCAGGAAGATGCCGTCACCGGCCAGTTCCTGCGCGCTTCCTCCAACAACGATATTCAAAAGCAACCGCCCGTTCGAGATACGGTCGAGCGTCGAGGTCAGGCGGGCATAATAGGAAGGCGATGCGACGCCCGGCCGGATCGCCACGAGAAACTTGAGCTTCTCCGTTCGCGCTGCAAGGTCGGCAGCAAGGATGAAGGATTCCTCGCAGGCGGCTCCGGTCGGGATCAGCACGCCGGAATAACCGAGCCGGTCGACAGCCTGAGCGATCTCCCGGAAATAGCCCGGATCGGCCGGTCGGCTCAGAGCATCCGACCCGAGATAGGCGCCGTCGCCCGACGAGGGAATGAACCAGAGAAAATCGAGCGGTTGGCTGTTCGTCGCCATGGCATGATCCTTCGTCAACGCGCGCACCACTTATGGCCGGGCTGGAATGACTGACAGGTTATTGGGAAGCCCGGACGCTCGACAGATCTGACGGCCTAATCAGGTGCGCCAGCGCAAAATTCTCTTCCCGTCAGAGTAGAAGAGAGGGAATGCCTTTCCCGTCTGTACAGCCGAAGCTCAAACGGCTCTCGCGTGCCACCGGGTGTCGGAAGCTGGCAAGGCCAGATTGGCATGGGTCGCCGATGTTGCGCGGTGAAGAACGCGGTCGAACAGGTCATAACCGGCGGGCCATCGCCCGAAACCGCTTGCCACGTTGATATGTCCGGCAAAGCCGATCGTTGTCAGTTCGCTGTCCCAGGCCCGTGCGTGACGCTCCAGCTCCTCGACACTCATATACGGATCGTTGAGGCTGCCGACGACCAGACTGGGGAACGGCAGCGGATCCAGCGGCGCACTGCCGAAGTCGACCATGCAGGGATGCATGCGCAAAGTCGTTTCGAGAGAACAGGGTGCGACCAGCAAGGCGCCGCGAATGCGGGCCGCCTGGCTTCTTTTGGCATAACTGGCAACAAGCAGGCACCCGAGGCTATGCGCAACGAGAAAGGCGCCATCGACAACCGACAGCGCCTTGTCCAGTTCTTCCTGCCAGTCTTCAAGAACCGGACATGTCCAGTCCTGCTGTTCGACAACGACAGATCTCGTCTGGTCGCGCGCCCAATGGCGCTGCCAGTGCTCGTCCGACGAACCGTTCAATCCGGGAATAAGAAGCGTGTCGATCATCGCGGCTTCATCCTGATGTTCATGGAAAAAGATCGGAAACGGACGGCGCTTCGTCAGCAGACCGCAGCGGCGGTATTGCCAGAGACCGAAGCACCACGGTCAAAAGCCAGCGCGGTCCTGTGTCTCGCGGATCAGTAGAAGGGATGCACGCCCCAGAAAAACGCTTCGGTATATTCCCTGTCGTCCGTGCGGTTTTCGCTGCGGCGATCTGCGGAGCTGGCCGAGTTGCCGGCTACAGGTGCGGTCTGTTTATCGACCACAGCCTTACCACGCTTGGCAATTCCAAACAGGTCGAACCCGAAAAGGGACAAGCGATCGGCAATCATCGAGCAGCCTCCGATTGAATCTATCCACCCTACAATCGTCCGCCAGATCGATATTTCGGTCAATATTGTCTACTAAAAAGCTATACTAATGATCGGAGCTTCGGGAGATTTTTGCGATCGCCTTTCTCCGATCAACGAGTTTTCGATTTTTTTGGCTGCCCTAACTATCCCGAAACGCGACGTTCGATCGTCGGGAATGCGGATCTCGTTACCCCTCCTACCGGCGTCACATCACGTATGCGCAAAAAGCCTCGCGTCTCGAGGCGAAATTTCAGTCGATCCGTTCTGCGTTCACCCGATGCAGAGCATGAGATTCCTCGTCCTATGCCACAGGCTCAAATATTTTGCGGCGCACACAAGGAGCATATCGATGTTTGCCAAGACCCTTACCAAGGCTGTTTTCCACCTCACCCTCGCAGTTTCAGCTCTGGCCGCGACCCACGCGTCTGCAGACTCGACGCTAGACCGTATCAAGGGTCGTGGCGCGCTCACCGTCGGCGTCATCCTTTCGGGCGCCCCTTTCGGCTACATCGACCCGAAAAGCCAGGAGCAGAAGGGCTACAATCTCGACATCGCCAAGGCTTTGGCGGATGATCTCGGCGTGAAGCTGGAAACGGTGACGGTGACGCCGCCGAACCGCGTACAGTTCCTGCAGCAGGGCAAGGTCGATATCCTGATCGCCAACATGCAGTATACCGAAGAGCGCGCCAAGGTGCTCGACTACGTTCCGACCCCTTATGACCGCGCCGGCGGTGCAGCCGTCGTCCGCAAGGATAGCGGCCTCAAGGACTGGACGGATCTCAAGGGCAAGCCGGTCTGCGTCTCGCAGGGCTCCAACTATACCCAACCGCTGATCGAGACCTATGGCGCCACCGTCAAGGCTCTCCCGAGCCAGCCGGAATCGCTGCTGGCATTGCAGGGCGGCAATTGCGTTGCTGCCGTCCATGTCGGCGGCACGGTTGCTCTGTTGCTTGCAGACCGTCCGGAAGAATGGAAGGATTACGCCATCCCCTTCCCGACCGAACTGATCCCGTCGGACTCGGTCATCTGGCTGCGCAAGGGTGAGAAGGATACCCAGGCGGCTCTCGACAACAGCGTCAAGAAGCTGCACGCTTCCGGCAAGCTGATCGAATTTGCCAAGGCCAATCGCCTCCTCAACACGAAATATCTCGAGGAAGAGCAGAAGGCCCTGTCCGCCGCCAAATAAGGGCGCGCTGCACGGGAAAGCGACATGCAGGATATGAGCCTCACCGACCTGTTCGTCAGCCTGACGAACAGGATCGGACTGAATTACGAGTTTCTGGCGACGGGTTACGAGGCGCAGATATGGCGTGATGGTTTCATCACCACGCTGTATCTGATCGCCCTCCTGATCCCCGTCAGCCTGATCGCCGGCCTGCTGTTTGCCGCCTGCCTGACATCCGGCAAGATCTGGCTGTCGGCGCCGGTGCGCGGTTTCATCGAACTGACCCGCAACACGCCGACGCTGGTGCAGCTGATGTTCAGCTTCCTCGTGCTGAACACCGTCGTTTCCAACATGCTCGGCGGAGCCCAGAACAATCCGCTTTCGCCCTTCTTCTGGGTGGTCGCTGTCGTCGGCCTGCATATCGCCGCGCTGCATGCGGAAGCGATCCGCGCCGGGATCGAAGCCGTACCGGCCTCGACCGTCGAAGCGGCGCGCGGCATCGGCTTCAGCCAGTTGCAGATCCTGCGGTATGTCGAAGTGCCGCTCGCCTTCCGGTCGTCGCTGCCGGCGATCGTCAACAACCTCATCAATCTGGTCAAACTGACGACGGTCGGCAATGCGATTGCCGTCAGCGAAATCACCTATGCCTCGATCATGGTCTGGACACAGCGCGACAATGTCGTATCGCTGATGATCGTCATTCTCCTGTTCTTCAGCGCCATCAACATCATCGTCGCGCGCATCGGCCTCTGGGTCGAACGCAGGCTTGCGGTTCCGGGGTATGGTCTATGACGACGGCAACACTTTCCCAACCGACCAGCCATCGCGTGCTGCGCAATATCGGCTTCCTGGCACTGCCGCTGATCGTCATCGTCTGGTCGCTCGCCGATCCGACACTTGGCCGCGAAGTCTTGGAATGGATCCCCTATCTTGCCTCGGGCTTCATGATGAATATCGTGATTGCGGTTCTGGCCATGCTTCTCGGGACATTGGTCGGTGCGCTGTTCGGCATCCTCCAACTCGTGCCCTACCGGCTGGTCCGCCTGCCCGTGGTCGCCTATGTGCAGCTGTTCCGCAATGCGCCGCATCTCGTGCTGATTTTCGCGACCACCTACATATTCCCGTTCGAGATCGTCGTGTTCGGCCATTACCTGCCCTTTCCCGACTGGATCAAGGCGGTGATCGGGCTTGCTATTCCCGCCAGCGCCTATGTCGCTGAAATTACCCGCGGCGCCATCCTGTCGATCCCAACGACGCAGTGGGAAGCGGCCAAGGGCCTCGGTTTTTCGCGCGGCCAGGCGCTGCGCTGGATCATCCTGCCGCAATGCCTGCGGCGCTCGCTGCCACCCTGGATGAATGTCGCGGCCTCGATCACCATGGGCACGGCGCTTGCCTCGCTGGTCGGCGTGCATGAACTCCTGCATGCGGCGACCGATGCCAGCACGGCCGTGCGGCGGCTGGATTTCACCATCATCGCCTATCTCGTCGTGATGGCTGCCTTCTTCCTGCTTTGCTACCCGATCTCCCGCCTGACGCGACGCCTCGAAGCGCGCTTCAATGCGGCCTGAGGACATTGAGACCATGACCAACCCATCCGCCGACACCGCGATCGTCAAGCTGGAAGACGTGCATCTGTCCTTCGGGCAAACGCAGGTGCTGAAGGGCATCGACCTCACCATCAACAAGGGCGATGCCGTTTCGATCATCGGCCCGTCCGGCTCCGGCAAATCAACCATCCTGCGCTGCATCAACGCGCTGGTTCAGCCCCAGAGCGGCAGGATCACCGTTGATGGCACCCGGGTCGACCAGCTGACCAAGGAAAGCGAGCGTATCGCGCTGCGCAAGCGCGTCGGCATCGTCTTCCAGCAATACAATCTCTTTCCGCACCTGACGGTGCTCGACAATATCGTGCTGGCACCAACCCGTATTCTCGGTGTCGACCGTCGCGAGGCAGAAAAGCTTGCCCGTGAACTGCTGGAAAAAGTGCGTCTGTCGGAAAAGGCGGATGCCTATCCCGGCCAACTCTCCGGCGGCCAGCAACAGCGTGTTGCAATCGCTCGCGCGCTCGCCATGAAGCCGGAGCTTGTCCTGTTCGACGAGGTGACCTCGGCGCTCGACCCGGAAACGGTCGGCGAAGTGCTTTGGGTCATCCGCGACCTTATCCGTGACGGCATGACCAGCATTCTCGTCACCCACGAAATGCGGTTTGCCGAGGAGATCAGCGACACGGTGGTGTTTACCGAAAACGGCCGGATCGTCGACCACGGTTCGCCCGAGCAGATCTTTCACAATTCCGACAATCCCCGCATCCGCCAGTTCGTCGGCGGCCTGTCGGGCGGTCGCGGCGCGGTGCGGGACGGAGAAGGTATCTGACCATGGCAACAGCTCCCCTCACCACCGCCTTCGCCGAGGCGATCGTCCATTCGGACCCAACCCGGGATCCGGCTGCGATCGAAACGGCACGCACGGCGATCATCGACTTCCTCGCCTGCGCCATCGCCGGCGCCAGCGACCGCACCACGGGCATTCTTGGCCGGGCAATCGGTGCGAGCCTGCCGGGAGAAGCCATCCTGATCGGCAAGGGACGCAGCACCGATCCGCTGACGGCAGCCGTCGTCAACGCCTATGCCGGCCATGTGCTGGATTATGACGATGTCCATTCCAGCGTCCGCGGCCATCCGACAACGGTGATCATTCCGGCGCTTCTGGCACTCGTCGCCGAGCGCAAATTTTCCGCAGACGAACTCGTCGCATCCTATGTGGTCGGGCTCGAGGCGATGGCGCGGCTTGGTCTGTCGATCGGCTCCAAACATTACGAAAACGGCTTTCACGCCACGGCGACGCTCGGAACCGTCGGCGCTGCAGCCGCCATCACACATTTGACGAAAGCCTCGGTCGAAGAGACGGCAATCGCGCTCGGTCTCGCGGCAACCCAGTCTTCCGGTCTGCGACTGCAATTCGGTTACGATGCAAAACCCTATCATGCCGGCATGGCGGCCCAGTCCGGCCTGCTCGCGGCCCGGCTTGCGGCTGCCGGCTTTGGCGGCGCCCCCGATTTTCTCGACAATGCCGTCGGCTTCCACTCGGCCTTTTCGTTCGGTGCTGAAAAGCTCGACACATTGACTGCGAACTGGGGCGCGCCCTGGCAGATCGTCTCGCCGGGACTGACGCTGAAAGCCTATCCGTGCTGCACGGCAAGCCATCCGGTCGCCTCGCTCGGTGTCGAACTGCATCGCGAGGGACTGGTCCCCGACACGATCGAGACCATTATCTTCACCTATCCGCCCGGCGCAGATGCGGCGCTGGTGGTGAGCAAGCCGACCAATGGCATCGAGGCGCGGTTCAGCCCGGAATATGTGTTTTCCGCAGCACTCCTCGACGGCGCCCTACGGCTCGACCATTTTGACGACCGGCCTGTCGAGCCGCGGATCATGGCGCTCGCCAGCCGCGCCGGACGCCGCCACGACGAAAGCGCGCCGCGCATGTCGACGGATCCGACCACCCGTTTCGTGATCCTCGACATCGCGCTCAAGGATGGCAGCACTGTCACCCGTCGCTTCGACGGGCTTCCGGGCGTTACCGATCCGACCGAAAAATTCCATGACGCGACGGCCGGCAACCCGGCTTATGCCGAGATCCCATCCCTCGTCCGCTCGATGAGCAGCCCCGCCGATCTCGATCGGCTGCTGGCACTGCTCAATCAGGACGCCATTCAGAACCACATTTGACGAAAGACTTTGCCATGAGCGACAAACGACAAATTCATCTGGGCCTGTTCCTGCAGGGCGCCGGCCATCACGTCTCCGGCTGGCGGCATCCGCATGCCGAGGCCGGCAGCGAAAACTTCGACCTGTTGCGCCGCGTCTCCCAGATCGCCGAGGCGGCCAAGTTCGACATGGTCTTCCTGGCCGACGGCCTGACCAGCGGCGTCGATGCGCATCCCTCGACGATTGCCCGTTTCGAACCGCTGACGCTGCTCGCTGCGCTCTCGATGGTGACGAACAAGATCGGCCTCGCCGCCACCGCGTCGACCACCTATAGCGAGCCCTATCATATCGCCCGCGCCTTTTCGTCGATCGACCATTTGAGCCATGGCCGTGCCGCCTGGAACATCGTCACCACATCCTACGCCCGCACGGCCAACAACTTTTCGAAGTCCCATCCGGAGCATGATGAACGTTATGCCGTTGCGGAGGAATTCGTCGATGTCGTCCGCGGTCTGTGGGACAGCTGGGATGACGACGCCTTCATCAAGGACAAGGAAAAGGGTGTTTATGCCGACCCGGCCAAGGTCCATGTTCTCGATCACAAGGGCAAATATTACTCGGTCAAGGGACCGCTCAACATCCCGCGCGCGCCGCAGGGCCATCCGATCCTGATCCAGGCCGGCTCTTCCGGCCCCGGCCAGGATCTCGCCGCCCGCACCGCCGACGTCGTTTTCACCGCCCAGCAGAGCCTTGAAGAGGCGAAGGCCTTCTACAAGAGCCTGAAGGAACGCGTGGTGAAATTTGGGCGCCAGGGCGATGAGGTCGCAGTCATGCCCGGCTTCCTGCCGGTCATCGGCCGCACGGCCAAGGAAGCGGCGGAAAAGCTCGCTGAGCTCGACCAGTGGACCGACCTGAAAAGCGCAATGCCGCTCCTGGAAGAGCGCATCGGCCACAGCCTTGCCTCTTACGATCCCGATGGCCCGCTGCCGGACCTGCCGATTTCCGACCAGCTGCGCAGCCGCGCCGAACTGCTGACCGCGCTTGCCCGCCGCGAAAACCTGACGATCCGCCAGCTGGCTCTGCGCGTCGCTGCCGGCCGCGGCCATCACGTCGTGCTCGGCACCCCGGTCGAGATCGCCGACCGCATGCAGCAATGGTTCGACGGCCGCGCCGCCGACGGTTTCAACGTCATGCCGCCCTTCTTCCCCGACGGTCTCGAAGACTTTACGCAGCTCGTCGTGCCGATCCTGCAGGAACGCGGCCTGTTCCGCACCGACTATGACGGTTCGACGCTGCGCGATCATCTCGGCCTGAAAAGACCGGACCTGCTCAGCTAAGCAGAACTGACCGATAAAGAAGCCGTAGAGCAAACGATCTGCGGCTTCTTTATTGTGCGCTCTATTCGAGGACCTCCTCCCGCCTGGCGTGGCCACGTTCCTCGATCGCGCGGCCGATCATGTAAAGCGCCGGCACCACGAAGACAGACAGGATGGTCGAGATCAGCATGCCGCTCACCACCGAAATGCCGATCGACTTGCTGGCATTGGCGCCAGCACCGCTTACAAGCACAAGCGGGATCATGCCGACGATGAAGGCGATGGATGTCATCAGGATCGGACGGAAACGCAACTTGCCGGCAACGACAGCCGATTCCATCAGCGACTTGCCTTCCTTGATCCTGAGCTCTCGCGCAAACTCGACGATCAGAATGGCATTCTTGGCGGCGAGCGCGACCAGCAGCACAAGTCCAATCTGGGTATAGAGCGTGTTCTGCAGCCCCAGCGCCAGCAATACGGCGACCGTCCCCGCCAGAGCCAGCGGCACGGAAAAGATTACCGGCAGCGGCCCGAGCCAGCTTTCATATTGCCCGGCCAGCACGAAATAGACGAGCACCAGCGCCAGTGCGAAGGCAATGTAGATCTGGCTGCCTGCCAGCTTCTCCTGATAGGAGATTGCCGTCCAGTCCGTGGTCGCGCCCGAGGGAAGAACCTCAGCTGCGGCCTTGTCCATGATCTGCATGGCTTCACCGGAACTGATAGCGGATTGCGGTCGGCCGACGATCGACGTGGCCGGATGCAGGTTGTAGAGCGAGATCAGCGAAGGACCGACCGTCTCCTGCACATCGACCATGCTGGCGATCGGCACCAGCGCGCCCGAGGAATTCGGCACTTTCAGGCGATCGATGCCTTCCGCGACGCTGCGATAGGAGCCTTCAGCCTGCACATAGACCTGGAATGTATGGCCGAAACGGGTGAACTGGTTCACATAGGCTGAACCGAGATAACCCGAAAGTGCGTTGAAGACGTCGCCGATCGCGACACCGAAAGTGGCGGCCTTGGTGCGATCGACATTGACGGCAAGCTGCGGGCTGTTGAAATTAGCGTTCACCTGCACGCCCTGCAATCGCGGATCTTCCAGTGCACGGTTCGCCACGCCCTTGGCAATATCGGCCAGCCGATTGAAATCGCTGCTGCCATCCGACAGCTGGACCATCATGGTGAAGCCGCCGGTATTGCCGATCCCCTGGATCGAGGGCGGAGGCACGGCAACCGCCATCCCGTCGTCAAGATTGGCAAGTTTTTTGGAGATCGCCTGATAGATCGGCAGGAGGCCTTCGGACTTGCCACGTTCGTCCCAGGGTTTGAGGACGATGTAAGCGAGACCGGCGCTGGGAAGCGGGGCGTTATTGTCGAGCAGCGAGACGCCGGCGACGGTGATGACATTCGCGACACCGGGCTGCTCTTTCAGCCGCTCCTCCACCTGTTTCAGCGATTTGTCGGTACGCTCCAGCGAGGCGCCGGCGGGCAGTTGAACTGCAGCGACGAGATAGCCCTGATCTTCGAGCGGCAGGAAGCCTGTCGGCACTTTCGACAGGCCCAGAAAGGCCAGCGCGACGACCACCGCAGTACCCGCTGCAACGAGGTAACGGAAGCGCAGCAACCGGGACAGCAGCGCCGTGTAGCCATCCTCCAGCCTGTTGAAGCCTTTGTCGAACCAGCGGAAGATGAAATTACGCTGCTCCACCGGCTTGATCGGCCGCATCCAGAGCGCCGCCTGAACCGGTTTCAACGTGATCGCATTGATGGCGCTGATGACAGCCGTCGCGGCAATGACCAGCGCGAACTGCTGGTAGAGCTTGCCGGTCAGGCCGGGCAGGAAGGCTGCCGGCAGGAAGACCGAGACGAGTACCAGCGTAATGCCGATGATCGGCCCGAATAGTTCGTCCATTGCCTTTTCCGCGGCCTGCGGTCCCTTGAGGCCGTAGGACATCTGGCGCGCGGCGCCTTCGACAATGACGATCGCGTCGTCGACGACGATGCCGATTGCCAGCACGAGTGCAAACAGCGTCGACATGTTGATGGAGAAGCCGAAAGCCGCCATGGCCGTAAAGGCGCCAACGAGCGTCACCGGCACGGTGGTCGCCGGCACGAGCATGGCCCGCCAGTCCTGCAGGAAGAGGAGGATGACGATGAGAACGATGACACA
Organism: Neorhizobium alkalisoli; assembly: GCF_007829835.1. Classification (GTDB taxonomy): domain Bacteria; phylum Pseudomonadota; class Alphaproteobacteria; order Rhizobiales; family Rhizobiaceae; genus Neorhizobium. Next base: position 860,285 of record NZ_VIWP01000001.1, read on the forward strand.
AGCCTCGATCAGGGTCTTGTAGACCTCATCGACAGCCGCATTGACGAAGGCCGTGGTGTTGAACGGCACCGAATAGCTCAGCCCTTCCGGAAAGGCTTTTGCCAGTTCCTGCATGCGCCCTTCCACGGCGTGGGCGACATCGAGCGCATTGGCTTCCGGAAGCTGGCTGATCGCCAGCGAAGCGGATGCCTTGCCATTGACGCGAAAGATCTGGCTATAGGATTTCGATCCGAGCTCGACGCGGGCGATATCGCGAACGCGAGTGATCGCACCCGTTTCCGTATCGGTTTTGACCACCACGTCCTCGAACTGATCGACCTGGTCCAGCCGTCCGGAAATCTCGATCGGTGTCTGAAAGCCCTGACCGCTTGCGACCGGAGGCATGCCGATCTGGCCACCGGACACGGTCTGGCTCTGCGACTGGACGGCGCTGACGACATCGGACGGTTTCAGCCCACGCGCCTGCAGCCGGTCGGCATCCAGCCAGATCCGCATCGCATAATCGCCTGCGCCATACACCGTCACGTCGCCAACGCCGGGAACCCGCGCGATCGCGTCCTTCAGATTGATCGTCGCATAATTGGCGAGGTAGAGGCTGTCATATTTCGGGTCGGCGCCATCGAGCGTGACGAAGGCGAGGATCGAGGTCGAACGCTTGCGGACCGTCACCCCCTGCGATTGGACCGAGCTTGGCAGCTGGGCATTGGCAGCGTCGACGCGGTTCTGGACGAGGATCTGCGCTTCGTCCGCATCCGTGCCGATATCGAAGGTCACGGTCAGCGAATAGGTGCCGTCGCTGGAACTGGTCGACTGCATGTAGAGCATGCCGGGCACGCCATTGACCTGCTGTTCGATCGGCAGGGCAACCGTGTCCATCAGCGTTCTGGCGCTGGCGCCGGGATAACGCGCCTGAACCTGAACGGTCGGCGGCACGATGTTTGGATATTGCGCGATCGGCAGGCGCAAGAAGGCGATCGCGCCGAGCAATATCGTCAGGAGCGCGATGACATTGGCGAGAACCGGGCGTTCGATGAAAAAGCGTGAAAACATGATGTCACCCGATCAGTTGGTGGCCGGCGCTGCTGCGCCCTGCTTCGGTTCACCGGTCGCAGCCCCCGACGCGGTCGCCGGTTGCCGTGTCACCTTTTCTCCGGCGCGGACACCGACCACGGCGTTCTGAACCACCCAATCTTGCGCCGAAAGCTTGCCTTCCACCTGCTGCCAGTCACCGCTGCGGCCGAGAACGGTCACGGAGCGACGCTCGACCATGCCGTCATGCTTGACGGCGAGCACGAAACGCCCCTGCTGATCGGTGCCGATGGCCGCCGGCGGTACGAGAACGGCATCCGTGACCGTTCCCATCGATATGCGCAGGCGCAGGAACAGGTTTGGTAGAAGATCCCGGTTCTTGTTGTCGAAGATTGCCCGCACCGTCAGCGTGCCGGTCGCAGCATCAGTCTGGGGAGACACGTAATCGAGCCTTCCCTCATGCGGAAAATCCTTGTCGATCTTGGTCGCGGCCTCGACCTTGACGTTCCTGAGATCCTTGGGCGTCAGCCCGCGCTCGCGGGCCTGCTTGCGGATCTGCAACATGTCGGTATCGGATATGGAGAAGGAAACATGCACCGGATCCAGCCTAACGATCGTCGCCAGCGTCGTCGGGCCACCGGTGCCGACCAGCGCACCGACATCCGCCTTGTGTTCGGTGACGAAACCATCGAAGGGAGCGGTGATGCTGGTATAACCGAGATTGATCTGCGCCTGTTTCAGGGAAGCCTTGGCCGAGTCCAGCTGTGCTTTGGACGTATCGCGGGTTGCGCGGGCATTGTCGACATTCGCTTCAGACGTCGTCGATGAGCGGGCAAGCTGCTCCTGCCGTCCCAGCTGAACCTGGGCATTGTCGAGGCTCGCCTGGGCCTGTTCGACCGCAGCCTGCGCCTGCTGCAGCTGTGCTTCATATTGATCGGGTTCGATCAGGAACAGACGCTGGCCCTGCTTGACCTCCGTGCCATCCCGGTAATCGATGGATCTCAGATAACCCGTGACGCGGGCCGTCAGATCGACGCTGTCGAGCGCTTTGGTCGTGCCTGTCTCATACAGATAGCGGGTGACCTCTGCCGTTCTGGGCTGGACGGTGACAACCGGTTTCGGTGCCGCCTCGGCCTTCCCCTGCTCATCACCTTTGCCGTTACAGGCCGCCAGCAGCAGAGCAGCTGAAGCTATGGCGACCCCTCGAACAGAGACGTGAACGCGTGAAGTGAGGGTCGGCGTCTTGTCGGGACCATGTTGCATGAGGGTGCCTATCGGTTTGATGACTGCCGCGGCGAGACAGATCTGCCGCGAACTTCGCCACCGGTTTAGGCGCGGCCCTTTGCGCGGCATTTGCAATATTGTTACGGTTTGTTTCAGCCGGACGCGGGCAGGCCATCGGGCTAGATCGATCGGCCGTCATCGCGGCTTGGCATCGACATTCCGTCCTCCGGCATATCGCCGGACGTGGCCAGGCAATCAAGAAGCTGTTCGCGCAGGTCGTACAAGGCATCGGCAAAGACGTCGCCGCTGTCGCGGTACATATGCGCCAGGTCCGAGACTTCGAGATAGGCCGCGGCTTCGACACTGCACACAGCCGGGGCAACTTCCGCAACAATGCGCGGTGCACCCCACGCGCTGTCCATCGTCACCACGGCAAGAGCGGTGGAAGCGATCGTGGCCAATGCTGCCGAGATCAGGAAGGTCGCGGTGATCCGCATCGGGTCATCTCCATATGAGGTTGCCGGATAGATTCGTCCCTTGCGCTGCGGCGTGTCTCCCACACCGCAGCGCCCGATCGATCTCCGGGATCAGTTCTCGCGCTTCGCCAGCACGTCCTTGATCGTCGAGGAGCAGGTTGGGGAGAGCTTTTCCTTGTTGGTCTTGATGCAGGCCATCAGCCCGCCATCACCCGGCTTGATACCGGGGCAAAGCTTCTGGATATCGTCCTTGCAATTGTCGCGCAGGGCGAGCTTGTCCGACATGGACAACTGCTGCGCCGAGACGACGCTTGTGCTCGCGAGAAATGCGACGGCGAAATACTTCAGCATGGGTGTTTCCTTTCAGGTCTTCCGGAGCAATGCCGACTTGTTTCGGCAACCTGCTCGCGGAGGCTGTTTTCCCACCGCTACGTCGCATCTTGATTTCGGAAATATTTCCGTTCTTTGCAGCGGCGCCCATCAGCACCGGCTGTCTTTGCGATAGGCCTGACGGGCATACGGATCGAGCCTGGCCGCGACTTCCGTCATCAGGTTTTCGAGCTCGGCAGGAGAGACACGATCCGCTCTCATGACCTGACGGATGAGTGGATCATTCAGGATGGCGGAGCGGGTCATTTCGTATTCGGCGAGCATGGCGCTTACTCCTTCCATGATGAGGCAGGAGCATTTCTATCTCGCCGGGTTTGCACGCTTTATGCGATCATGTTTCAACTTGTACGGCCTGATCCGAAACAGCGTCGGGCCGAAACAATGGAAGCGAGACTGTCGCCTTGAGGCCAGATCGCGCCTCTCTGCCGGAGAGCTGGATCGTACCGCCCTGCGCATCGAGAATCTGCCTGACGATGGCAAGGCCGAGGCCGGTGCCGCCGTGATCGCGGTTTCGCGACGGTTCGCCCCGGAAAAAGGGCTCGAACACGAGTTCAAGATCTCCGGGCGGAATACCCGGGCCGTCGTCTTCGACGATCAGGATGGCCCGGCCGTCACGGACCTGCGTCCCGACATAGGCGTGGTGACCGTATCGCAGCGCGTTGGACAGAAGATTGTCGATCACCCTCTGCAGGGCCGTCGCCGGTATTTTTACCGGAACGGCGTCAGGACCGGATGCAAGTTCGATCCGACTGCCCTGCGGATCCATCTCGCTGGCGCAGCGTCTCAGGGTCTCGGAAAGATCGACGATCTCCGTTTCCGATCTTGCGGCGGATTCGCTGGCAAATAACAGGGCATCGCCCAGCAGCTGTTCCATCGCCTCGACATCGCGAATGGCCTTGTCGCGGTGTGTGCCGGCCGGCATCATTTCCAGCCTCAGGCGAAAGCGCGTGAGATAGGTCTTCAGGTCATGCGATATCGCACCGAGAAAGAGCGTGCGATTGTTGAGAAGCCCCAGAATGCGGTCCTGCATCTTGTTGATGGCGCGGATCAGGGTGCGCAATTCGCGTGCCCCCCGTTCCTTGACCTCGATCGGCTCGACGCGGCTGCCGAGTTCATCGACGCTGTGTGCCAGCTGCGAGAGCGGTCGAGTTTCGCGGGCCACGGCAAAAATGGCGAGAAGCGCGATGGCGATGCCGAAGAACCCGGCGATGAAGCCGATCGGCATGTTCCAGACCCGAAGCGTCGTCTTGTCCGAGACCGTGAAGACCGCGAATTCACGCGTCTTCAATTGGGTGATGAAGGTTATGGTGAAGGCATCGCGCTGCTGGTTTTTGAGCGTACCGGCCCTGACCGTGCGGCCCGGCGCATAGTCATCGAGCATCGACTGGGCAAGCACACGCATCCGGGCAAAGCTGAAGTCATCGACAAATGTCTCCGGCACGCGCGGCATGATCTCTACGCTGAAGCCGCTGACATCCGCGACGGCGAGCGCCTGGGCCCTCAGGCCCTGCGGCGCATCATCGAGCAGGCGCACGACTGCCGAGATCCGGTTGGCGATCGCGTAAGGCGGCAGGGGCGAGCGCTCCGACTGCCACATATAGGATGCGACGAAGGCGATTTGTCCGAGAAACAGCGCCCCGGTGACGATGAGCGCAATTCTGGCGACGATGCCGAGCTGGTTCATCGGGTTTCAGCCATCCGTCACGGTCGGGTTGAAAAGATAACCCGCATTCCTGACCGTGGTGATCACCTGCGCGTTCGGCGGCAGGCAGGCGGCAAGCTTGGTGCGCAGGCGTGAAATCGCCACGTCGATCGTCCGGTCATAAGCGTCCGTGGCCGATCCGCGCGTGTAATCCAGCAACTGGTCGCGGGACAGAACCCGTCTCGGCCTCTCCAGAAAACAGGCCAGAAGATCGAATTCCGTCGTCGTCAGAGGAACGGATGCCCCGTCCTCCGTCGTGATGCTGCGTGCCTCGGGATCAACCACCAGTCCGGCAAAACGTTTTATCCCGCTTCCGCCAGCCAAGGGAGCTGCCGACGCATTCGTCCGCCGCAGCACTGCGCGGATACGGGCAAGAAGCTCGCGCGGATTAAAGGGTTTGCCGAGATAGTCGTCGGCACCGAATTCCAGCCCAACAATGCGATCGATTTCGGCAGTCTTCGCCGTCAGCATGATGATCGGAACCTGCGAGCGCACCCGGATGCGCCGGCAGAAGGAAAGCCCGTCCTCGCGCGGCATCATCAGGTCAAGGATGACGAGATCGGCCCATTTGCGCTCGACCAGCGGATCGGCCGAAGCGGGACTGTCTGCCGTGCGGACGACATAACCTTCGCCGGTGAGAAACTCGTCCAGCAGGTCGCGGATTTCCGGATCGTCTTCCACAACCAGAATTTTCAGCGCTTCTTCCATCTCTTCTGCTCCTCCTTTCGGCCGGCGAGCATACCGTAACATTCCGTCACACGGACGGCATCATTCCGCAAACTGCGGGACGGATTGTGATGCGGATCCCAACGAATTGGAACGCATCATGGCCCGGACGACGAGACCCGCTTCTTACCCCCAACAGACGACCCTGTTGAAGGAGCGCCAGGGCAACATCCTCGTGACCGGCATTCTGGTCACGGCGGCCGGCATGACCTTCTTCTGCAACATCGTCGCGGTTGCCGGTGTCTCCTGGCAAGTGATAGGACTGATGCTGCTGACCACCGGCCTGCTGCAATTTCACGCCAGCTGGCAGATCAGGGAACGGGTCCCGTCCGTCATGTGGGGCACGACCGTGGCCCTCTATGCCGCCTTCGGTGTGCTGGCATTCATCAATCCGTCGACCCGCATCGCGGCACTCAGCCTGGCCTTCTTTGCCGGTCTCATCGCCACAGGCACGATGCGATGTTGTTGCGGTTATGTCCTGCAAGCGGCCGGCCGGGGCTGGCGCTGGCTGGTGACGGGCGGAGGCTTCACCATTGCAATGGGAAGCCTGCTCATGGCCGGCTGGCCATATAACGACCTTGCGACCGCCGGCCGGCTGCTGGCACTGGACCTGACGGCCTATGGTCTCAGCCTTGTCGGCTTTGCCCTGTATCTCGGTTCCGACGTTACGAAGGGCCGGGCAAAGAAGCGGTTGAGATGACCTGACCACGGAATCCACCTCAGCCTCTCAAAAGCGATTTCAGGGATGTGGCCGTCGTCGACGAACCGCGATCAATGCCGGCCTTGGCCGCATCGAGTGGCCGGATGCTGGCAGGGATATCGAGTGCATTCGGATATTGGCGTGCCACGAAGGCATAAACGAGCTTTCCGCTGCGGGAATCAAAGAGTTCGACCGCATAGGTGATGGCGCCGTTGAAACTGCCCTCCCGGTCCGTTGCCGCGCGGACGCCGCTCAAGGCAAGGCCGACGGGTGTCAGTTTTGTTACCGTCCCGAGAACCGGAACACTCTCTTCGGCTCCCGTAAGCGTGACACGCATGCGAAGCACCTGAGGTCCGGCGGCGCCGGCGAGAAGGTTCCGGCGACCGAGCTCGGATCTGAATTTCTGGTCGGCATGGCGGGCCAGTTCCGCCTTGGATTCTTCCGAAATCTTGCCGAACTGATGGTCGCGACCACGATAGATCGCCACCGGTTCCAGCGTGATGGAGGCGTAGGATTTGAGTGCGGCGGTATCGAGCGTGCTGTTGAAGGCAACCTGCCGGTCGCCGCCGCTTGTATTGGCATGCAACTCAGCCGTGGAGGACAGCGCCTGATAATGCACCGGCCGCGTGCTGCATGCCGTACATGCGAGTGCAGCGGCGATCACGCCCGCTCCCTGAAGAACCGTCATTCCCCGTGACTGAGCCATGATGGCCGGACTTCCCTTCGCTCAAAATCGCCTTCCGACGCACAGGCCGGAATTGCCGCAATGGCGGCATCGCATCTGACGACAGGCAATTTTCATGGGAATTGCAGGAATGTTACAGTTCTTTACAGCCGGGCAATGCCGTCCGGGCTGTAAACTTCTGCATCAAATCCGAAACAGGCACGTAAAACTCGCCGCGGATCATCGGTCATCTTCAACAAGAGGAGCCGAAAAGCCCATGTCCTTCCACACCCTCCCGGGAACTGTCGTGGCAACACGCCCGTCGCGGTTTTTCCTGCGCATTCCCGGCCTCAGAAAACTTGCCGCGTCGATCATGCTCGCCCTGACAATCGCAATGTCCTTCGGCGGATTGACGCCGGCCTCCGCCACCGTCAGCGGCGTCGCGCTGGCAAATGTAAACCTGCGCGCCGGCCCCAGCACACGCTATCCCGTCGTCATGACGATGCCGCAGAGCGCATCTCTGGCCGTTTACGGCTGCATCGCGGACAGGTCGTGGTGCGATATCAGCTGGGGCGGCAGCCGCGGCTGGGTTTCTGCCAGCTATATCCAGGTCTTTTATGCCGGCAAGCCGACCGTTCTGACGGCGGCTGTCGTGCCTGCGGTCGGAATTGCCACGGTCGCCTTCACGGTGGCCTATTGGGACGCCCACTATCATTCGCAGCCATGGTACGGCCATTGGGACCGCTATTATGTCGGTGGTGGCTCGAGATCCGTCGTTGCAGGCTGCGGTGATCGTGGTTGCGGAGCAGCGGCCGTGACCCATGGGGCTTACGGTGGTGCGCGAGCAGCCGCCGGCGGATGCCGGGACGGCAATTGCGGCGGTGCCGCAGTGACGCGTGGCCCGAACGGAGGCGGTCGCGCCGCCATCGGCGGATGCGGCGACGAACGCTGCGGTGGCGCTTCCGTCACACGCGGACCACGGGGCAATACCGTTATCCGCCATGGCAGCGTCGAGCGCCCATGACACGGCCTCGGGCGAGATCTCGATGACGCGGATGAGCGTTCAGCTCACCGCTTGAATTCCTGAATGGCGCCCGCGAGAGTGCCATTCAGGAAGAATACTATTGATTGAACAGCCCAGCCGAACACAGCGTCGGCCACGCCCATGCCGAGGAACCGGCTCTAGCGGACCATGGCAGTGCGCTCGGGAGATGGCCGCACTACCCCGCGGAGCGTCGAAGAGATCGATAAAATGTCGGATCCGGTATCGGAACAGCCTTCATCAGCGCCTTGGTATAATCCTCACGCGGGCTCTCGAAAATCTCGCGGCGCGTGCCCGCCTCGACGATCCGGCCGCCATGCATGACGGCGACCTTGTGCGACATGCGCTCGATCACGGCCATGTCGTGCGAGATGAAGAGGTAGGCGAGGCCCATCGTCTCCTGCAGTTCCAGCATCAGGTCCAGCACCTGCGCACGGACGGAAACGTCGAGGGCGGCAACGCTCTCGTCGGCGACGATCAGTTTCGGTTCGAGCGCAAGCGCGCGGGCGATGCAGATGCGTTGGCGCTGGCCGCCCGAAAATTCGTGCGGATAGCGGGTTGCCGCATCCGGTGTCAGACCGACCCGCCGCAGAAGGTCCGCAACCCGGTCGCGGCGCTCGGCGGGCGTGCCGATGCCGTGAATGGTCATCGGTTCGGCAATCGCCCTGCCGACGGACATACGCGGATCGAGAGAAGCATAGGGATCCTGAAAGATCATCTGCGCCGAGCGGCGCACGGGCCGCATCTCGGGCTGTGACAGCCGGGATATGTCGTAACCGTCGATCTCGACCGAGCCTGAGAACGGAATGAGGCCGAGAACCGCTTTGCCGGTCGTCGATTTTCCGGAGCCGCTTTCGCCGACCAGACCCATCGTTTCGCCCGGCATGATCTCGAAGGAAATCTCGCGCACCGTCGCCGGCGGCACCTGTCGGCGGAACAGCATGCCGGAGCCACGGCCATAGCTGACACTGAGATCGCGCACGTTCAGGATCGGCGCCGTTTCCCGCTGCTTCTGCTGAAGAGGTGCTTTCGAAATCCTCGGCGGGCCATCCGTCCCAGCAAAAGCGCCCAGCCGTGGAACTGCCGCCAGCAGGCGGCGGGTGTAAGGCTCAGACGGGCTCGCGAAGAGATCCAGCGAGTTGCGTTGCTCGACGATGCGACCATTCTGCATGATCGCGACGCGATCGGCCATCTCGGCGACCACGCCCATGTCATGGGTGATCATCACGATCGAGGTGCCGAACTCGCCCTTCAGCTCACGCATCAGATTGAGGATCTGCGCCTGTACCGTCACATCGAGAGCCGTGGTCGGCTCGTCGGCGATCAGCACTTTGGGCCTGCAGGAGAGCGCCATGGCGATCATTACGCGCTGGCGCATGCCACCGGAAAGCTCATGCGGATATTGCTTCAGCCGTAGCACCGGATCGGCGATATGCACCGCATCCAGCATCTGCCGGGCGACCGTTTCAGAATTGTCCGCCTGCTGATGCTCGCGGATCGCCTCGATGAGCTGCGCGCCGATGCTCATCACCGGGTTGAGCGAGGTCATCGGCTCCTGAAAGATCATGGCGATCTCGCCGCCGCGGATATCCCGCATCTGGCTGTTTGAAAGCCGCGTCAGCTCCCGATCGCCCAGAATGATATTGCCGGAGGTGATGCGCAGGGACGCTTTCGGCAACAGGCCCATGATCGACAGCGAGGTCACCGATTTACCCGACCCGCTTTCGCCGGCAAGGCAGAGCGTATCCCCGGCCCGAAGGTCGAAGCTGACATCGTCGAGAACGCGTTTCAGCCCTTCCGGCGTGCGCGCATCGACACAGAGCTTTTCGACCCGCAGCACCGGCTTTTCGCGGCCACTTTCCTCCGTCACGAAAGAACGATCCGGGGGAAATAGAAGGAGACAACCCAGTTCGGCATGTCGACGATCTCGCTGATGCGCAGATCTCCGCAAACAGAGCAGAGCATATAGGCGTCGACCGCGCTGTAACCGTGCTCGGCGGTCAGCAGATCGATCATCCGCATCACGGCATCGCGGGCACCGGTCATGAGGTCCGGACCGATGCCGGTCGTCGCCTCATAACCCATGCCGTCGAGATGGCGCGTGACCGGTTCGGTGACGGTGAAGCGCGGCGTCTTCAGGTTGGCGCCCTTGACGAGATCGAGCGTCAGCTCGACATTCATCTGGCTTTCGATCGCCGTGCCGCAGACCTCGCCGTCCCCCTGGGCGGCATGGGTATCCCCGACGGAAAACAGCGCGCCCTCCACCTCGATCGGCAGATAGAGCGTAACGCCGGCGGTCAGGTCGCGAATGTCCATATTGCCGCCGATCTGGCGGGGCGGGACGACGGAATGCAGGCCGGGTTCGGCCGGTGCGACGCCGATCGTCCCGGTAAACGGCTTTAGCGGCACCTTGCCGCCGGGACCGAAGGCAGACGGCGCCATGGAGACGCTGTCATAGGTCCAGACATGCAGGGCCGGATCCTTGAACTGGTCGGCCAGCAGGCCGAAACCCGGAATATTCGCCGTCCAGCCGACGCCTGACGGGTGGAATTTGCGGATCGTCACCTTCAGCGCATCGCCCGGCTTTGCACCCTCGACGTAGACCGGGCCAGAGACCGGATTGATCTTGCCGAAATCGAGATTGGCGAGGGTCGCGAGCGTGGCATCGGCGCCGATCTGGCCGCCGGATGAATCCATGCATTCGAACAGGATGGTCTCGCCGGGTTTGGCCGTCAGCGCCGGCGGAAAATCGCGGTTCCAGCCGAAATTATGCTGGGCCTGATGGATGGTATGTTTGCAGATGCTGCACATAGGGATGCTCCGAAGTTTTGCCCCTCACCCTCACCCTGACCCTCTCCCCGCTCGCGGGGAGAGGGGACGCAGGAGGCACCGGCGGTGCCACAACCCCTTCTCCCCGCAAGCGGGGAGAAGGTGGCGGCAGCCGGATGAGGGGCTGCCTTCAGTGCGGACAATCCTTACTTCACGAAAATCGCGTCGTAATTGATGACGCGGGTCGGATCGATATAGACATTATCCTCACCGCCCATGCGCAGCGACTTGGCAACCACCCGGCGCTCATTGGTGACGGGGATCCAGGGCGCGTCGGCCATGGCGTCGGTAAAGATCTTCTTCCAGGTTTCGACACGTTCCGCCGACTTCGCCGGGTCGGACATGGAATCGGCCGCCGTCGCGCGCTTGTCGAGCTCGGCATTGCAATACCAGGACCAGTTCCAGCCACCCTGCACAGCGCCTGCGCAACCAAGGATCGGGCCGTAGAAGTTGGACGGATCCGGGAAGTCGGCGATCCAGGCCATGCCGCCGGACCAGATCATCGGTGCCTCGCCTTCCGTGCCGCCCGCGGCAATCACGTTACCCTGCGCCAGCGCGCGGATTTCGGCCTTGATGCCGATCGCCGCGAGATCCTGCTGGATCGCCTGGGCGATACGCGGCTGCGGATCGGTATTGGTGGCGTAGAGCACGGTTTCGAAACCGCTGCCGACGCCCGCTTCGGCAAGCAGCGACTTTGCCTTGGCAACGTCATAGGCGTAACCGGCATAGTCCTTGTCATAACCCGGCATCAGCGGCGGAAGCACTTCCTTGGCGGGCGTTGCGCGGCCGTTGAGGATGCGCACGATGCGCTCCTTGTTGATCGCGTGGTTCACCGCCTGACGGACCTTGAGATTGTCGAAGGGCTTCACCTTGGTGTTCAGCGTCACGTAACCGGTATGCAGCTGCTCACCGTCGACGATCATCTGTGCGCCGTCCTTGGAATTCTTGATCTCCAGGAATTTCGCCGGCGGAATGCCGTCGCCGGCAATATCGACCTCGCCCTTCTGAAGGCGCAGCAGCGCCACAAGCGGCTCCTGGCCGACTTCGACCGTAAAGCCGTCGATCTTCGGCGTGCCCTTGACGTAATAGTTCGGGTTCTTTTCGAACACGAGTTTCTGACCGATCACCCAATCCTTGAGGGTAAACGTGCCGGAGCCGACCGGATGCTTGCCGAAATCGCCGCTGGCGGCCTCGACGGCTTCCTTCGGCACCACGGAAGCGAAATTGATCGCCAGCACATGCAGGAAGGTCGCATCCGGCCGCGAAAGCTTGAAGACGACGGTTCCGGCATCCGGCGTCTCGATGCCGGAAAGGCCGGTTGCCTTGCCGCCGGTCAGATCCTCGTAACCGTTGATCGCGCCGAAAAAGCCGGCGCCCGGCCCCTGGGTTTTAGGATCGACAGCGCGCTCGATCGAATATTTGACGTCGGAGGCGACCACGTCGCGGCCGGACGAAAATTTTACGCCCTTGCGCAGCTTGAACGTATAGGTGAGGCCGTCCGGTGCGACCTCAAAACTTTCGGCAAGCGAGGGCCCGAGCTTGGCGGTGCCGGGTTCGTAATCCATCAGGCGCGAATAAAGGCTCTTGATCATCGACCAGTTGACCCAGTCATAACCGATGGCCGGGTCGAGCGTGACGATATCGTCCTTGTAGGTCACGACGATATCCTTGCCCTCGGCCATCGCGGCGAGAGGCGCAAGCAGGATCGCCGCTGCAGTCGTCGTTCCAAGTAACCAGCTCTTGAGCATTATAAATTCCCCTTTTTTGCTTTGGTCAGGATGTTCTGATGCGCGGATCGATGAAGGGCGCGATCACGTCGGCGATGAGGTTGCCGGTGACGATGGCGAGCGCCGATGTCAGCGTCACGCCCATGATGATCGGGATGTCGACCTGCTGGATTGCCTGCCAGGCGAGCTGGCCGATGCCGGGCCAGCCATAGACCGCCTCCACCACGACGACCCCACCCATGAACTGGCCGATATCGATGCCGATCATGGCGACAATCGGCAGGATGGCGTTGGGCAGAGCATGGCGAAAGATGATCCGGCGCGACGACAGCCCCTTGGCGCGCGCGGTGCGCACATAATCCTGGTTCAGGACGTCGATCATCGCCGAGCGCACCATGCGGGCATACCAGCCGGCGCCAAGCACGCCGAGCGTCGCCGCCGGCAGGACGACATGCGCAAAGCTTCCATAGCCACTCATCGGGAACCAGCCGAGCGTGACGGCAAAAACGTAAAGCAGCAGTGCAACGACGAATTGCGGTGCCGAGACGCCGACGAAAGACGCCATCATCACCAGACGATCGATCATGCCCCCACGCTTGACGGCCGCGATCGTGCCAAATGTGATGCCGAGAATGACCTCGACGACGATGCCGGCGGCCATCAGCGTCAGCGTGGCCGGCAGGCGGGCGACGATCAGCGTCCAGACTTCCGTCTTCTGGGCATAGGACCGGCCGAGATCACCCCGCAGCAGGCCGGAAAGATAGGTCCAGAACTGAACAAGCAGCGGCTGATCGAGGCCGAGTTCATGGCGGATGGACGCGACCGTCTGTGCAGTTGCGCTGCGGCCGGCGATCATCCGCGCCGGATCGGCCGGCAGCGCATAGAGAAGGACAAAGGTGATGGCGGCAACGCCGATCAGGATGAGGAACGCCTGTGCGAGGCGGCGAAGAAGCATGAATGCCATCAGCCCCTCCCTCGCTGTGTCGGATCGAGGATGTCGCGCAGGGCATCGCCGACGAGATTGAACGCAAGCGCAGTCAACAGGATGACCAGGCCGGGAAAGAACACCAGCCAGGGCGCTGCCTGAAAATAGCTCTGGCTTTCGAAAATGATATTGCCCCAGGAGGGCTCGGGCGGTTGAACGCCGATGCCGAGGAAGGAGAGGGTCGCCTCGAGCAGAACCGTCGTGGCAATGCCGAGCGTGCCCCAGACGATCGCCGTCGGCACCAGATGCGGCAGGATATGCAGGAACAGGATGCGGCCATGGCCGGCGCCGAGCGAGCGCTCAGCCATGATGAAATCGCGTTCAACGAGGCCGCGCGTCTCGGTATAGACGATGCGCGCCACCTGCACCCAGTTGACCAGCGCGATCACCATCGCGACGATCCAGAGACTGGGTTTCAGCAATGCCGCCAGCACGATCGCAAGCAGCAGCGCCGGGAAAGCCATCATCAGGTCGGTGAAGCGCATCAGGATATTGCCGGCGAGACCGCGCAGATAACCCGCGACGATGCCGATGAAGAGACCGATCGCCACCGCAACGCCATTCGCAACCAGACCGATGATCAGCGAGGTCCGCGCCCCGAACAGCATGCGCGAAAGAAGATCGCGGCCGAGCGTATCCGTGCCGAGCAGGAATGGTCCGCCGGGTGGCATGGGAGCGCCTTCGAGTGTCAGGCCGTCGAACATCTGTTCATCGGGGCTGAAGGGCGCGATCAGCGGTGCGGCAAGCGCCAGCGCGACCACGACGATAACGACGACCAGACCGAAGACAGCCGTCGGCTGCCGCAGAAGGGAACGAAAAATGCCCATCAGCCGACCTCCGGCAGGGTTTCAGCCCCACCGAGCAGGATGGCCGCAATCTGTTCCATCGTCAGGCGGCGCTGCATGGCGCAGTCGCGCAGGGCTGCATAGGCCTCTTCTTCGGTCATGCACTGTGCAGCGCGCAGCTTTTCGACGGCGGCATGAACAAGAGGCCGCATCCTCACCCGCTCTTCGAGATGGCGCAGCTTGTCGGCAACGGCCAAGCGTTCCTCGTGGATCGACACTGCCATGACCAGCGCCGGAAAGATGGCGGAGGTTGCGACCGGTTTTGCGATGATGGCGCTCGCGCCCTTTTCCATCGCCCAGGCGATGCGGCCGGGCGCTTCGGAGCCGAGCAGGGCGACCAGCGGCCTGCCCGAAAGACCGTCCGTCTGCGGCAGGAGATCATCCCAGCCCTGATCCGCATCGACGAGAACGAGATCGGCATCGTCCCATGTGGAAAGCGGTTCCCAGCGGCGGGTGGCACGGATGCCCAGCAGGCCGAACTGACGCTCCAAACGTTCAGTATTGCTGTCCTCGCGATGCAGGATCACGGCCTTCCAGCCGGTAAAATTCGGCGTCCGGCTCATGATACCACTCTCAGCTTGGCGGGCATGGCGGTGCCGCGCTGGGTGAGATAGGGATCGGCCGCAAGCGCCGGGCGCGATGCGATGACATCGAAACCGTTATCGTCATTGATGCGGCCGAGATGGAACGGCAGGGCGGCATGGTTCGTACGCCCGTCGATCTCGAGCGCACCCAGGAGCGACGGCCACTTGCGGCCCTGCACTTCGCGGCGGACGGCCTGAGGTTCGTCGGTGCCGGCTGCGAGGATCGCGGCGACACAGAGATCGACGGCGACATAGGCGCTGGCAAAAACGCTGGAAATGCGCCGCTCGCGGCCATAGCGCAGCGCGGCGCGGGATTTGAAATCGCGGTTTTCAGCCGTATCCAGCGTGTCGAAATAGGAAGCCGCGCAAAGCTGTCCGGTCGCAGCCCCCCTGGCGATCAGGTCGAGTTCGCATTCCATCAGGTCGCAGCTGACGACAGGGCAGTTTTCCGGCCGGAAAAACGGATCCTTCTCGCCGAGCGCCTTCATCGCCTCCAGAAAGGCATAGCTGGAAGGGCCGATGAGGTTGTTGAGCACAAAACTCGGGCGTCGCTCGGCAATCTCGGTGATGATCCGTTCCACCGAGGTTTCCTCCAGCGGCAGATATCGTTCACCCAAAATCTCGCCGCCCGCATTGGCGATCAGTTCGCGCGCCAGCCGGTTCATTTCCCAGCCCCAGACATAGTTGGCGCCGGTGAGGTAGGGCCGTGCGCCAAAACGCGGAATGAGATATTCGAAGGCGGGGATCAGATGCTGGTTGGGGCAACCGCCGATATAGATAACGCTTTCATTGGCCTCGAACCCTTCATAGGGACACATGTACCAGAGCAGGCCGTCATGTTTTTCCACCAGCGGAATGACTTCCTTGCGGGCAGCGGATGTGATCGTGCCGACGATATGGCGGCAATCGGCCCGCAACATCTGCTGTGCACCGTCGAGATAACCCTGCAGGCTGGCATGTGGATCATAAAAGACCGGCTCGATGACGCGCCCGGACTTTTTGGCATTGTCCTCGACGGCAAGCATCGCGCCGTCGCGCGCATCCACGCCCATCGCCCCATAAGGGCCGGTCGTGGAATAGAGGATACCGATCTTCAGCGCGTCGTTCATGATAGCCCAAATGCAAAAAACCCATGACGCGGCTCCCGCTATCGAGCGGGGCGTCATGGGGCGAAACTGCCCAGCGACATCGAAGTCATGTGAGGTGCGGATCGGAATTATGCCTAATCCGCAGGCTTGATTAAAATACAGACATCGAAGGCAAGTCAAGCGGTAAGAATTTGTAAATCGGCAGGAATGGCGCTCTTGGGCGTCAACCCGTTTGGGCCAAGGCAAGGCGACAAAACATATCACCCTGCCTGATCGGTCATTCCGCCTTCGATTCGGCGAGCAAAGACCGAACCAGCGGAATGACCTTCTGGCCGTACAGCTCGATGCTCTTCATCAGCTTTTCGTGCTCCATCGGGCCGGCCGAATATTTCATCTGGAAGCGCGAGATACCAAGCGTCCGGACCAGGTTGACGATCTTCTTCGCCACCGTTTCCGGCGAACCGGCATAAAGGGAACCGTGCTCGATCTCATTCTCGAAATCCGCCATCGTCACTGGCGGCCAGCCGCGCTCCCTGCCGAGACGATCACGGATCTTCTTGAAATGCGGAAACAGCTCGCGGCGGGCCTCTTCGTCGCTCTCGGCAATATAACCGGGAGAGTGCACGCCGATTTCCCGCGCGGGACGGCCGGCCTGTTCCGACGCCTTTCGATAGAGTTCGGCATAAGGCGCAAACCGTCGCGGATCGCCGCCGATAATGGCGAGCATCATGGGCATGTCGTGCCGCACGGCGCGGATCACCGATTCCGGGCTGCCGCCGACGCCGATCCAGGTCTTCAGGCGACCGTCGGCGATGGGCGGATAGACGCGCTGATCCTTCAATGCCGGACGCCAGCCGCCTTCGTAATCGATGACGTCCTTCGAAACGAGTTCGGAGAAGAGGTCCAGCTTCTCTTCAAAGAGCTCCTCGTATTTCGACAGGTCGTAACCGAAAAGCGGGAAGGACTCGATGAAGGAGCCGCGGCCGAGAATGACTTCGGCGCGCCCGTTGGAAAGAGCGTCGAGGGTCGAGAACCGCTGGAATACCCGGATCGGATCGTCCGAGCTCAGAACGGTGACCGCCGAGCCGAGCCGGATCCGTTCCGTGCGCGCGGCGATCGCCGACAGAACGACTTCCGGAGCGGAAACCGCAAAATCTTCCCGGTGATGTTCGCCGATCCCGAAAAAGTCGATGCCGTTCCGGTCAGCGAGGACAGCTTCCTCGACGACATTGCGGATGACCTGAGGCTGGGGAAGCAGTTGCCCGTCCGGAGCCGTTGTCACATCGCCAAAGGTGTCGAGGCCGAATTCAAGATCATGGGTCATGGGATCTGCCATAGGGTTGCGAGGAAAAACATCCTCGTCGGAAAGCGTTTTGCGCTGAGGAAACAGCAAGGCCCGGATCGGTGTCTTGCCTGATATGACGGTCTTCTGCGCATATGGCTCGTGGCCGTTTCGCGCAGCGATGGCCGCGACGGATTTCCGCCGCGACCATCCAGTTCGTCAAGCCTTGACGAAAGCGAGGAGATCCTCGTTCAGCACGTCTGCATTGACGGTGAGCATGCCGTGCGAGAAGCCCGGATAGCTCTTGAGCTGGCCGTTCTTCAGAAGCTTGGCCGATTTCAGGGCAGAGTCCGCGATCGGCACGATCTGGTCGTCTTCGCCATGCAGGACCAGCGTCGGCACCGTGATCGCCTTCAGGTCTTCCGTCTGGTCGGTTTCGGAAAACGCCTTGATGCCGTCGTAATGGGCCTTGGCACCACCCATCATGCCCTGACGCCACCAATTCTGGATCACGCCTTCCTGAACCTTGGCGCCATCACGGTTGAAGCCGTAGAACGGGCCGGCCGGAACGTCGCGGAAGAATTGGGCCCGGTTGGCGGCAAGGGCTGCCCGGAAACCGTCGAACACTTCGATCGGCAGGCCTTCCGGATTGGCGGCCGTCTTCAGCATCAGCGGCGGGACGGCCGAGACAAGAACCGCCTTGGCGACGCGGCCGGACGGCTGGCCATGTTTTGCGACATAACGGGCAACTTCACCGCCGCCGGTCGAATGGCCGATATGGACGGCGTTCTTCAGGTTCAGATGCTCGACGACGGCAAAAGCGTCGGCGGCATAATGGTCCATGTCGTGACCTTCAGAAACCTGGGCCGAGCGGCCATGGCCACGGCGGTCATGGGCGACGACGCGATACCCCTTGGAGAGGAAGAACAGCATCTGCGCATCCCAGTCGTCGGACGACAGCGGCCAGCCGTGGTGGAAGACGATCGGCTGAGCGTCCTTCGGACCCCAGTCCTTGTAAAAGATGTCTACGCCGTCCTTGGTGGTTACGAAACTGTCGGTCATGGTCTTATCTCCTGTGATTGTCTGATTGTCATGGGTCGCAGCATTGGCTGCGAAAGAGGAACGGGTGGAAAGAGCAGCGCCGGCGGCGAGAACGGCACCGGCGAGCAGTGCGTCGCGGCGGCGGATGGGAAGAGTTGGGTTGGTCATCGTCTGCTCCTGTCGGATCTGGTTTGACTTGGCCGGCTGCGTTTGTGCGGCCTTGCGTTTGTCTATGCAGGGATAATGACGGGTAGAGCTGAAACCAACAATTGCAATAATATTGTCGATTGAATTGCGGATATCGCAATAATTATCCTGAGAAGCCGCCGCTCGATTAGTGCCGGCGGCTTCATATTCATGCGGCACCAGCCAGCGCTCACGCCGGGATCGGCGGGCTGGTCGGATCGGGTGCGCCGTCGAAGAAGAGATAGATGGCGGCGATCTTTCCGTCCCTTGCGACGATGAAATCCGTGCCGGCATAGGCCGGAGGCTGACCTGGTTCGCCCGCAACCCATCTGACACGCCCCGCCTGGTCATGAAGGACTTCGGCATCGGCTATCGTCGTGTAACGAAAGGTCGGATGCATGGCGCGGATCACGCCGGCAATGCGGACGATTTCGTCGCGTCCATGATAGACGCCGTGCGGTTCGACGAAGACGGCGTCTTCCAGAAGGATTTCCTCTGCCACCTTGAGGCGGAGGGCATCATCGCCCTCCCCGAAGATCTGCTGGAGGTTCCGTTCGAGCAGTGTTGCAATCTCTGCCATGATGGTTCTCCTTGGCTAATAATGCTGGACCTCGGCCCGGATCAGATCTGGGCCTGGCCGCCGTCGACGAAGAGCTCGACGCCGTTGACGAAGGAGGCATCGTCGGAGGCGAGGAACAGGACGGCCTTGGCAATCTCTTCCGGCTGGCCAACACGGCCGGCGGGAATGAGGCTGGCGAGATAGGCTTTGGTGTTTTCAGCGCTTTCGCCGCTGCCGAACAGTTCATTCAGACCGGCAGTATCGGTGACGCCGGGGCTGATGGCATTGACGCGGATGCGGCGGTCCTTGAGGTCGAGGATCCAGTTGCGGGCAAAGTTGCGGACCGCAGCCTTGGTGGCCGAATAGACGCTGAAGGCCGGAGTGCCGGAAATGCTGGTCGTCGAGGAGGTCAGGACGATTGAGCCGCCGTCACGCAGCAGGGGAAGGGCCTTCTGGACGGTGAAAAGCACGCCCTTCACATTGGTATCGAAGGTCTTCTGGTAATGCTCTTCGGTGATCGCGCCGAGCGGCACCATCTCACCGCCGCCGGCATTGGCGAAAACGACGTCGATATGCGAGTGCTTCTGCTGGACCGCATCATAGAGGCGGTCGATATCGACGAGCTTGCTCATATCCCCCTGAACGCCCGTCACGCGGCCGCCGATTTCCTTGAGAGCGGCGTCGAGTGTGTCCTTGCGACGGCCGGTGATGAAGACCGAGGCGCCTTCTGCCGAAAAGGCCTTGGCGGTGGCGAGGCCGATGCCGCTGGTGCCGCCGGTGACGATTACGACTTTGTTTTCAAACTTCTTGGTCATTGTCTTTCTCCTTGATGACGGCTCGTTGCCGTTGAGGAGAACATGCCACCGGAACGCTGGTGCAAATAGTCGGCAAAAATGTTACATAGCGTTCCATATGGAGAACGATGATGCGATCTGATCTGAACGATCTGGTGTATTTTGCCGAAGTGGTTGCCTATGGCGGCTTTGCGGCTGCGGGCCGGGCGCTGCGCGAACCCAAGTCGAAACTGAGCCGCCGGGTGGCCGGACTGGAGGCGCGTCTCGGTGTACGGCTGATCGAAAGGTCGAGCCGGCGTTTCCGGGTAACCGATGTCGGCCAATCCTTCTACGAACGCTGCAAGGCGATGCTGGCGGAAGCCGAGCGTGCCGAAGCGCTGGTGGCGGAAGCGCAATCGGAGCCGCATGGCCTGATCCGCATGAGCTGCCCAACCGGACTGGTGGAGCCGATCTCGGCGCTGGTGACGCAGTTTCTGGCGCAATACCCAAAAGTGCGCCTGCAACTGATCGCAATCGACCGGCCGGTGGACCTGATCGAGGAGCGGATCGACGTGGCATTGCGGGTGCGCACCTCACTGGATGGCGACGCCTCGCTGACGATGCGGTCGCTTGGCAATTCCATCCGGATCCTCGTCGCAAGCCCGCAGATCGCCAGCCGCATCGGCACGATCAACGATCTTGCAAGCCAGCAGACGCTGTCCACGACGGATGACCAGAGCGAGGTCAACTGGTCTCTCGAGACCGACGATGGTCAGACACATACATTGCGGCATGAGCCGCGGATCGGATGCGCGGACTTTTCCGCCGTCCGGGCCGCAGCGCTGGCGGGCCTCGGCGTCGCGCTATTGCCCGACCATACCTGCCGGCAGGCTCTGGAAGACGGCAGGCTTGTGCGCGTCCTGCCCGCCTGGCGTGGCATGAAAGGGCTTGTCCATCTCGTCTTCACCACGCGACGTGGCCTGCCGCCTGCCGTGCGAAAATTCATCGACAGCCTGGCTGCCGGCTTTCCGAAAGATGCGCTGGCGAGATGAAGGCAGGAAGGCCTGCCGCCGCGATCAGCCTTTACAGACGAAAAGTGCGGTGCACAGCTTCGGAGCTGCCCCTTATACCGGACCGAGATCCTCATAGCTCTTGTGCAGGGCCCAATCCCCGGCACCGAACCGGTCGGACGCGAAATTGTGCTGGTGCCAATAAGGATAAATGTAGGGAGCGCGGCTCACCTGGTTCAGCCGTTCCAGTTCTTCCGCACCGAGCTTCAGATCTACGGCTGCGATATTGTCCCTAAAGTGCTGTTCGGTCAGGCCGCCGCAGACAAGCGAGACGATTGCCGGACGGCTCAATGTCCAGGCGAGCGCCACCTGTGCGGCGGTCACGCCACGCGATTTGGCGATCTCGTCCAGAACATCGACGATCGCCCAGAGCCTTTCCTTGTCGCGGATCGGCGGCTCGCTCCACCCTTCGGCCTGGCGCGAATTTTCCGGCGCGCGGTTGCGGCCGAAAGCACCCGAGAGAAGGCCGGCCGCAAGCGGGCTCCAGACCGTGACACCAAGCCCCTGGTCGACGGAGATCGGCAGCAGCTCGTATTCCGCCTCGCGCGCCTCCAGCGTGTAATGGATCTGCTGGGTGACGAAACGCGGCAGAAGCCGCTGATCGGAGACGGACAGCGCCTTCATCAGATGCCAGCCGGAATAGTTGGAGCAACCGATATACCGCACCTTGCCGGACTGGATGAGCGTATCGAGCGCCGAGAGCATCTCTTCCAGCGGCGTCACGCCATCCCACTCGTGCATATGGTAGATGTCGATGTGGTCGGTCTGCAGCCGTTTCAGGCTGCGCTCGCATTCGCGGATCAGATGAAAGCGGGAAGTGCCCTCGTCATTCGGGCCGTCGCCGATCCGCATGCGCGCCTTCGACGAAATCAGTACCTGGTCGCGCTTGCCTTTCAGCGCCTCGCCTAAAATCTCTTCGGAACGACCGAGCGAATACATGTTGGCCGTATCGAACAGATTGACGCCGCCATCGATGCAGACGTCGATCAGCCGTTTTGCATCGGCGACATCCTGGCTCGCGACCTTGGCGAATGCGCCGACACCGCCGAACGAAAACGTCCCCATCGCAATGGCCGAGACCTTGAGGCCGGACCGCCCCAGAACGCGATATTCCATGATATCCTCCCTGTCATTTATGGCGCGAAACCAGCGGCATCCTCCCTGCCGGTCACGGCCAGATCCTTTATTCCGCCGGCAGCCTTTTGCGCGCGGATAGCCTAGCCGCTACGACGGGCCCCTTGGCCATGTCCTTCGAATGGCTGGCTCGCAACACCAATTCAGCGCCAACCTGAATCTTCACCGCCGGCTGCGGCTCCGAGGCATTGATCAGGTCGTCAAGGACCGTGACCGCCAGATAACCGATCTTGCGCTTCGACACCTCGATCGTCGTCAGCGCCGGATCCGATGTTGCGCTTTGCGGCAGGTTGTCGAAGCCAATGACACAGACATCGTCCGGCACGCGCACGCCGGATTCCTTCAGGGCGCGCATAAAACCGTAGGCGATAATGTCATTGGTACAGAAATAACAGTCGGCCAGATCGATGCCGTTTTTCAGCAGTTCGAGCGTATCGGCATAAGCGCCGTCATAGGTCGATTCGACCGAGATCACGTCGTTTTCCGCGACCTTCAGGTTGAGGCGCGCCATGTTCTTGAAGAAGGCATCCTGGCGAAGCCGGAAATTCGTCGTACCGACATGGCTGGCGACGAAGCCAATGCGTTCAAAACCCTGATCCTTGAAGCGCGACAGCACCTTATAGACCGCGTCCTCGTTGTTCATGTCGACGAAATTGGCGTCGATGACATCGTAGAACGTATCGATGAACACGGTCGGCAGGCCAATGCCCTGGATCAGTTCGATATCGGCTTCGGTAAGCTCGGTGCCAAGCGCAATGATGCCGCTGATCGGCGCACCGGCGAGCGATTCGACGACGGCGCTGATCGGCTGGCCTTCGAAACTGACGATTTCGAGACTGTAGTTGCGGCGCGTCGCTTCCGCCGACATGCCGTCGATGTAATCGGAGATGAAAACACTGTGATCGCGATTGACGGTATGGCCGTGCTTGGCGATTTTCAGAAAGCGAAGTTTTTCGCCGAGATCGCCGCCGCCTTTCGTGCTTCTGGGCACGTATTTCAGCTTGGCGACCGCCTCCAGCACACGTGCACGCGTTACACTGGATATGTCTCCCTTGCCGTTCAGGACCAGCGAAACGGTGGCCGGCGAGACGTTTGCTGCCTCTGCAATATCCCGGATTGTCAGTGTCTTCTTGCCTGCCATAGGCATCGGAATTCCCGCTGAATGCCAGTTTTGTGCAGCTGCGTTTAGTAAACGTAACCGCCGATCTTTACTAGCGTTAGGTCAATTCCTTCGCGCCTGCAACCAAGAAATCCCGTAAAATCCCTCTTGCCAACCGGAAAATCCCTTGATAGCCATTTAGTAAAGCTAGCGCTTGTTTACTAAACATGGGAGGAGACCATGCAAACTAGCAGCGGGCAGCTGGTCATGCTTGTGGCCATCAATTGCCTTTTGCTGATCGTGGGTGCGATGATTTCGGGGGGAACGTTTCTCTCCCTGTTCAACATGCAATCCATGGCCAGCCAGCTGCCGGAACTCGCCCTTCTGGCGATCGGCGTCATGCTGGCCATGTGCGCCGGCAATGGCGGCATCGATCTCTCCGGCATCGCGCTCGCCAACCTCTCCGGCGTGCTTTCCGCGGTCATCGTTTCGTCCTTTCTGTCGAGTGCCGATAGCGAGATGGCGTTCAGCGTCAGCTTCATTGTGGTTGCCGTCGCGATCGGTCTGATCGGCGGCACGATCAACGGCCTGCTGATCGCCAAGCTCAACATCACGCCGATCCTGTGCACGCTCGGCACGCAGATGGCCTTCATGGGTCTGGCGGTCGTGGTTTCCGGCGGCAAGGCTGTCACGGTCGGAAGCCCCGACCTGCTGTCGCGCATCGGCAACGACCTCTTCCTGGCGGTCCCGATCAACTTCCTGATCTTCGCCGTCGCCGCAATCGTGATTGCCGCCGTGCTGCGGTTCACGCCCTACGGCTTCTGGCTGATGATGACCGGCACCAATCCGAAGGCCGCCGTTTATGCCGGCTTTCCGCGCACCGGCGTGATCGTCTCGACCTATGCCATCAGCGGCACGCTGTCCGGCATTGCCGGCATGATCATCGCCGCCCGCAATGTCAACGTGAAGTTCGATTACGGCAGCTCCTACCTGCTGATCGCCATCCTGATCGTCGTCATGGCCGGCGTGAAGCCGGAAGGCGGTTACGGCCGCGTCGTCTGCGTCGTGTTGAGCGCAATCGCCCTGCAGCTGATGTCGAGCCTTCTGAATTTCGGCGGCCTGTCGAATTTCGTCCGCGACTTTGCCTGGGGCCTGCTGCTGCTGACCTTCCTTGCCGTCGGCCGCTACGACGTCGTCGACTTTCTGACACCCATGCGGAGGCAACCCAATCCTTCGGCGTCCATCCCTCGAACGCCGAAACCGAACAACTGAGGGAACTTGTGGAGGAGAAAATGAAAGCAATCTCGAAAAAGCTCATGATCGGCGGCGTTGCCGTCGCAACGCTCCTGGCCGGCACCGCCGGCACGCTGATGGCTCAGCAGAAGCCGGTCATCGCAACCGTGGTCAAGATCAGCGGCATTCCGTGGTTCGACCGCATGAACACCGGCGTCGAAGCCTATCAGAAGGCAAACCCGGATGTCGTCGCCACCCAGAGCGGCCCGGCAACCGCCGATGCCGCCCAGCAGCTGCAGATCATTCAGGACCTGATCGCCAAGGGCGTTAACGCTCTGGCTGTCGTGCCGATGGACCCGGCCGTTATCGAAGGCACGCTGAAGCGCGCCATGGACCGCGGCATTGTCGTCGTCACGCATGAAGCCGACAACCAGAAGAACACCCAGGCAGACGTCGAAGCCTTCGACAATTCCGATTACGGCAAGGCGCTCAACGTCCGTCTCGCAGAATGCATGGGCAACAAGGGCAAGTGGACGACCTTCGTCGGCTCGCTCGGCAGCCGCACGCATATGCAGTGGGTTGGCGCCGGCGAAGCCAATGCCAAGACGCATCCAGACATGCAGCTCGTCGATCCGAACAACGAATCCTTCGACGATGCCAATGGCACCTATGAAAAGGCGAAGGAAATCCTGCGCAAGCATCCTGACATCAAGGGCTTCCAGACGTCGGCCGGCAATGACGTTCTCGGCGTCGGCCGCGCGATCGACGAAGCCGGCCTTTCCGGCAAGGTATGCCTGGTCGGCACCGGCCTGCCGAACCCGTCCGCAGACCTTCTCGAATCCGGCGCAATCACCGCAATCGGCTTCTGGGATCCGCAGAAGGCCGGCATGGCGATGAACTCGCTTGCCAAGCTGCTGCTCGCCAAGAAGGAAATCACTAACGGCATGGACCTCGGCGTCGAGGGCTATAACAAGGTGACGGTGAAGAAGGGTGCCGGCGACGGCCTTCTGGTCATCGGCAACGGCATGGTTCTCGCCGACAAGGCCACCTACAAGCAGCATCTTTTCTAAGAACCGCTCTTCGAACCCGGCCGGCACCGTTCTGCGGTGCCGGCCGGACCGGGCCGCTTGTCATCAGCGGCGATGCGCATAAAGGGAGGCTTTCCATTGTCGGCAAATCTCGGCAGCCAGCAGGCACAGAGCCGCTTTCTGGAGCTCCGCAATATTCAGAAATGGTTCGGCGGCGTCCACGCGCTGCGCGGCATCGACCTGACGCTCGAGCTCGGCCAAGCCTATCACCTTCTCGGTGAAAACGGCTGCGGCAAGAGCACCGTCATCAAGATCATGTCCGGCGCAATCGCGCCGAGCGAGGGCGAAATCGTCCTCGAAGGGCAATCCTTTTCGGCCATGACGCCGATCCAGTCGCTGAGCGCCGGCATCGAGACCGTCTATCAGGACCTGTCGCTGCTTCCCAACCTGACGGTTGCGGAAAATGTCGCGCTGAGCGAACAGCTCGTGTCTGGCAATGGCCGTCTCGGCCGCGTCTTCAACCGCAGCCGGCTGAAGGAAACGGCGCAGCGCGCGCTTGAAACTGTCGGCCTGCCGACCGATCGAAGCTTTCTCAACACCACCGTTTCAGACCTCCCACTGGCCGCCCGGCAGCTGGTGGCGATTGCCCGTGCCATCGCCACCAGCGCCAAGCTGGTCATCATGGACGAACCTACGACCTCGCTCACCCGCCGCGAAGTGGACAATCTGATCCGCGTCGTCGAGCGCCTGCGGCAGGAAAATGTCGCCGTCCTGTTCGTCACCCACAAGCTCGACGAATGTTACCGGATCGGCGGCCACGCTGTCGTTTTCCGCGACGGCCAATGCGTCGCGACCGGACCGATCGAGAACTACACCAAGAAGCAGCTGGCCGAGCTGATGACCGGCCGGGCGATCGATTCCGAACGTTACCGGACGGCCCAGCCTTCGCCGGACGTGCTGTTCTCGGTCGACGACCTTATTGCCCACGGCGTCGATCGCATGAGCTTTACCCTGCGCAAGGGCGAAATCCTTGGCATTACCGGCCTTGCGGATTCCGGGCGCAACGAACTTGCGATGGCGATCACCGGCGTCGCGCCGGCCCGATCGGGCAAGATGTCCCTCAACGGCAAGGTACTCGATGTTCGGCAGCCGGTCGATGCGATCCGGCAGGGCATCGGTTACGTGCCGGAGGATCGGCTCGCTGAAGGCCTGTTTCTCGACAAGTCGATCCTCGACAACGAGATCGCGCTCGTCCTGACGCGCTTAAGCAATTCCTTCGGTGTGGTCGACAAGCAGGCCGGGCGCAGCCTCGCCGCAAAACTGTCGGAACAGATGCGGCTCAACACGAAAAATCTCGACCTGCCGGTCGGGGCGCTTTCGGGCGGCAACCAGCAGCGCGTGCTGATCGGCCGCTGGCTCAGCATCGAGCCGGAACTGCTCGTGCTGCATGGACCGACGGTCGGCGTCGATGTCGGTTCGAAGGACACGATCTACCGGGCGATCCAGACGCTCGCCGAAGCGGGCATGGGCATCATTATCGTCAGCGACGACCTGCCTGAACTGCTGCAGAACACCGACCGCATCCTGGTCATGAACAGCGGCCGACTGGTCGCCGAGTTCGAGACCGAACAGGCAAGCGAAGATCAGCTCTACCAGGCAATGCTGACCTCCAAGCTGGAGACTATTCAATGAGTGCATCACGCGTGGAAGAGCTTCAGCAGGCCGCGTCCGAAAAACGGGGTTTCAGCCTTGGCGAACTGGTCCGCAGGCGGCCGGAGACGATTACCTTTGCCCTGCTGGTGGCGATCTGCGTCGCCGTTGCGATCGCCAATCCCGCCTTCCTGCAGCCTTCGACCCTGATCGATATCGGCCGCGCCAGCGTGGTGATGGGCCTGTTCGCGCTCGGCGTCTTCATCATTCTGGCGGCCGGCGGCATCGACGTGTCGTTCACGGCCATCGCCGCCTTCACCATGTATTCGATGACCGTTCTGGTGCAGCGATATCTTCCGGGCCTGCCGATCGCCGTCATCATCGTCATGGCGACCGCCGGCGGCGCGCTGCTTGGCGTCATCAACGGGCTTCTGGTTCACCACCTCAGAGTTCCGTCGCTGATCGTCACCATCGGCACGCAATATCTGTTCCGCGGTTTCCTTCTGTCCTTCATCGGCACGGTCTGGATCATGTCGCTGCCGCCGCAAATGGGTGCCTTCGGCCGCCTGCCGCTGCTGCAGTTCGAATCCGCCAATGGCGCGACGATCACCCTGCCCTTCTATTTCCTCGTCCTGCCGATCGCCGCCGTCATCACCTGGTGGATCCTCAATCGCACCCTGATGGGCCGCGCGATCTTCGCGGTCGGCGGCAATGCCAATATCGCGAGCCGCCTCGGTTACGATCTGCGCAAGGTGCATGTCTTCCTGTTTGCCTATGCGGGCGCGCTCGCAGGGCTTGCCGGCATCATCCATGTCTGCGCCAACCGCCAGGCCAATCCGTTCGATCTCGTCGGCACGGAGATCAACGTCATCGCCGCCGTCGTTCTGGGCGGCGCAAAAATCACCGGCGGAACGGGATCGGTTCTCGGCACCATTCTGGGCGTGCTGCTGATCGTCGTGATCAACAGCGTCCTCGTTCTGGTCGGCATTCCGAGCACCTGGCAGCGGCTGGTGGTCGGCGTCTTCATCCTGCTTGCGGCTGCGTTCTTCGTGACCCGCCAGCGCAAGAAATAATCTTATTCGGAGGAAAACCCATGAAGAAGTTTCTGAACGACCCGGTCAATTTCGTCGACGAAATGCTCGACGGCATCTATCGCGCCCACCCGGCCGTGACTTACGTCGCCGATGACAAGCGCTGCCTGGTGACGTCGCGGCCGAAGACCGGCAAGGTCGGCATCGCAACCGGCGGCGGCTCCGGCCATCTGCCGACCTTCCTCGGTTATGTCGGCGACGGCATGCTGGATGGCGCAGCCGTCGGCGGCGTGTTCCAGTCGCCGAGCTCCGAACAGATGTATCAGGTGACCAAGGCGATCGATCAGGGCGCCGGCGTTCTCTACATCTACGGCAACTATACCGGTGACATCATCAATTTCGACATGGCCGCGGAACTGGCCGATCTCGACGGCATTCAGGTCAAGCAATGCGTCGGCAATGACGACGTCGCCTCCTCCAAGGTCGGCGAAGAACACAAGCGTCGCGGCGTCGCCGGCATCTATTTCCTCTACAAGACGGCCGGTGCTGCCGCAGCCGAAGGCCTGTCGCTCGACGAAGTGCATCGCGTTGCCGAAAAGGCCCGCCTGCGTACCCGCACGATGGGTGTCGCCCTTTCTAGCTGCGTCGTGCCGGAAATCGGCCATGCCACATTTTCGATCGGCGAAGACGAGATGGAAATCGGCATGGGCATCCATGGCGAACCGGGCATCAGCCGCAAGAAGCTGGCATCGGCCGATGACGTCATCGACGAGATGATGGAGCGCATCTTTGCCGAACAGGATTACAAGTCCGGCGATGAAGTCGCCGTCCTCGTCAACGGTCTCGGCGGCACGCCGCTCGAAGAACTCTACATCCTGTTCCGCCGCGTCGCGCAGCTGATGGAAGGCCGCGGCGTGAAAGTAAAGCATGTCTGGGTCGGCGAGTTCGCCACCGCCATGGAAATGGCTGGCGCCTCCGTCTCCATCCTGCATCTCGATGCGGAGCTCGACCGCCTCGTCGGCGCACCGGCCAACACGCCGTTCTTCAAACACATCTCTGCCTGAGGACATGACCATGGACGCCATTACAGCTTCCGATCTGATCCGTCTCTTCGACGCCTGGAAGACGCTTTTTGCCGAACAGCGCGAATTCCTGATCTCGCTGGACGGCAAAGTCGGCGACAGCGATCTCGGCATCACGATGAGCAAGTCGTTTGCCGCCGCAGCCGAGGCCGTTGCGGCCGAAGGCGAAGCGGCCGGCATCGCCAAACTGCTGCGCACCGCCGGGGCCACGATGGCCCGCACCGCTCCTTCCACCATGGGCACGTTGACGGCGACCGGTTTCCTGCGCGCCAGCAAGGCCGTCGAGACAGCGCAATCGCTTGGCACCGGCGAGATGGCCGCTTTCTGGGTCGCCTTCCGCGACGGTATTTCCGAACGCGGCAAGGCCAAGGTGGGCGACAAGACGATCGTCGATGTGCTTGATCCTGTTGCCCGCACCCTCGAAGGTCAGGCCGCGGCCGGTGCTTCGCTCAAAGTGGCCCTTGCAATTGCAGCCGATGCGGCGGAAGAAGCTCTTGAAAGCACCAAGTCGCTGGTCGCCCAGCACGGAAAGGCCGCTGCATTCCAGGAAAAGACCGTGGGTCTTCAGGATGCAGGCGCCACCGTCGGCGCCCTTCTCTTGAGAAAGCTGAGCGACTTCGTTTCCGCCTGACAACAACGAGTAAGGACGCAATGGCAATCTACGCAGGTATCGACGTCGGCACGGGCAGCGCCCGAGCCGGCCTTTTCGATGAACATGGTTCGCTGATCGCCAGCGCGGCTCACCCGATCAGGATGTGGCCGTCTTCCGGCGAGGTTTTTGAACAATCCTCGGACGATATCTGGCAGGCGATCTGCACTGCCTTGCGCCAGACGATGCGCGAAGCAAAGGTCGATGCGGCTTCCATCAAAGGCGTCGGCTTCGATGCCACTTGCTCCATGGTCATTGTCGGCAAGGATGCCCAATCTCTGCCGACCTTGCCGGGCGGCGATCCAAACCGAGACGTGATTGTCTGGATGGATCACCGCGCCGTCGCCCAGGCGGAGCGGATCAACAGTGAACCGCACCATGTCCTGTCCTATGTCGGTGGCCGCATTTCGCCTGAAATGCAGGTTCCGAAGCTCTTGTGGCTGAAGGAAAACAACAAGCCGACCTTCGATGCCGCAGAACATTTCTTCGATCTTGCCGACTATCTGACCTATCGCGCGACGGGTGATACGACACGGTCGCTCTGCACCGTCACCTGCAAATGGACCTATCTCGGCCACGAACATCGCTGGGATCTCGATTTTCTGGAAGCCGTCGGCCTCGCGGAATTGAAGCGCGATATTGCGCGTATCGGCACTAATGTCGGTGAAATCGGCGCGCCGATCGGCCAGGGCCTGCTTCAGAGCGCGGCCGATGATCTCGGCCTCCTCCCCGGCACGCCGGTCGGTCTTTCCGCGATCGATGCGCATGCCGGCGGGATCGGCACGATTGCCGCCCCTTCCGACAAGCCCGAGGCGGAAGACCTGAACAGCCGGCTTGCGCTGATCATGGGCACATCCGCCTGCGCCATGACGGTATCGGCCGAGCCGGTTTTTGTGGATGGGGTCTGGGGACCTTATCACAGCGCGATGCTGCCGGGTTTCTGGCTCAATGAAGGTGGCCAATCCGCCTTTGGCGCCGCGCTTGCCCATGTCATCGCCGTGCATCCCGCCACGGCCAAAGTAAGAGAACAGGCTGCGGCGGCAGGAACAGACCTGCTCGCCCTGCTGGAGCGGCTCGCCATCGAAAAGGCCGGCAGCGTCGAGGATGCGGCAAAGCTCGCATCCAACATCCATGTCGTGCCGGAATTCCTCGGCAACCGTTCCCCGGAGGCCGATCCGTCGACAACGGCTGTGCTCGCCGGCCTGCGGCTGGATGACAGTCTCGACAATCTTGTCGAAATGTATGTCGCGACGCTGTGCGGCCTTTGCTACGGCACCGGCGATGTCGTGGATGCCCTTGTTGCCAAGGGCCTGCCGCTTAAAACAATCGTTGTTTCAGGTGGCGCCGCCAAGAGCCCGCTTTTCCGACGCATCCTGGCCGACAGCACCGGCCTCACCGTCCAGCTGCCCGTGACAGGCGAACCTGTCCTGCTGGGCGCCGCCATGATCGGTGCAAGCGCGCATCAGGGCCAATCCCTTGTCGATCTCGCGAGAAAGATGAGCAGGATGAAGGAGGCCATTCCTCCCCAGGGTGGCGATGCTGAGAATTTCCATAAGCGGAAACGGCTCGCCTATCGCGAGCTCAAGGCTGCCGACCGGCGCATACGCCAGATCATGGGCTCAAGCGTCAACTGACAGCTGCCTCTGGAAATCGGCAATATCCGGCCGGTCGGCAATGCTTCGCTATGAAATGGGAAACACCCGCCCATCGAACAGCTTGCGTGCCGTCCTGACCGTGCCGGCACCCTTAATCTCGCCGCCGGCGCCGAGATCCAGAAATACTTCCATGTCGCCTGTCGGATGCTCGATCCGATAGCGGCCGTCGAGCGGAATATTCGCCAGGGCGTGCGCCGGCGAGTGCTCAAGACGCGTCGCGGTCGCAACCGTGACTGCGGCAAGCACGCCGACGGACGTATGAACCCGATGCGGAATGAAGCTGCGCGTGTTTATCGCGCCGCCCTTCTGGGGCGCCGACACAAGCGTCATCTTGGGAACCGAGGCCGCGGTAACATCGCCGAGGCTCATCATCGGCCCGGCCTTCAGCCGGATCGCCTCGATCCGCTTTTTCAGCGGCTCGTTCGCCTCGATCTCCTCACGGGTCTCCTGACCCGACAGCCCGAAATCCGAAGCACGCATGATGACACAGGGCATGCCGTTATCGATCAGCGTCGCCTCGATGCCGTCGATAACGTCCATTTCATTGCCGGTGGGCAGCAGTGCACCGCACATCGAGCCCGCAATATTGGTAAAAAGCAGCGGCACGGCAGCGTGATGTCCCGGCACGCCGGCAATCGCCGTATCGCCCTGGTAATTGACGCGCCCTCCGGGCGTTTCGATCCTCGCGACGGCCACCTCGCCGGAATTGACCATGTGAATGCGCACCGGCGTCACCTCGCCAGTGACCGGCACAAGACCCCGCTCGATTGCAGCAGGGCCGACGCCAGCCAGAATATTGCCGCACCCCTGCGCATCGCTCACCAGCG
This sequence comes from Neorhizobium alkalisoli, assembly GCF_007829835.1. GTDB lineage: Bacteria > Pseudomonadota > Alphaproteobacteria > Rhizobiales > Rhizobiaceae > Neorhizobium. The sequence goes on from NZ_VIWP01000001.1 coordinate 892,595, forward strand.
CCTGATCGACGAAAACCTGCAGAAAGAGATAATCGACATCCGCATCCTCGCGGCTGGACGGTGACAATACCGCCACTTTCGATGTCAGGGGATCGGCACCGCCGATACCGTCGATCTGGCGTGGATCGGGCGACCCCATCACCCGCAGAAGCAACGCATTCCGTTCTTTTGCATCCTGCGGAAGATCCGATGCGAGAAAATAAGCGCCTTTTGACGTTCCACCGCGCATCCAGAGGCAGGGAATGCCGTCCTTATACATATTTCAGGCCCTTCTCCTTTAGTCTTGGGCGCATGTCGTAGATATCGAGGCCGAGTTCGCCGGCGGCCAGCCGCTTCCGCTTGGCATCTTCGTTGGCGACCCGCTTTTCGGCGGCCTCAGCAACGGCCGCCGCCTCGCTGCGCTTGACGACACAGACACCGTCATCATCGGCGACGATGACATCACCGCCCTCGACAAGCGCACCTGCGCAGACGATCGGGATATTGACCGATCCCAGCGTCTCCTTGACTGTTCCCTCTGCCGAGATGGCTTTCGACCAGACGGGGAACTGCATCTGTTTCAGATCGCGGATATCGCGCACGCCGCCATCGATGATCAGGCCGCGGCAGCCGCGCGCCATGGCCGACGTGGCCAGAAGATCGCCGAAATAGCCATTGTCGCAGGGCGAGGTCGGCGCCAGCACCAGAATGTCGCCCTCACGGAGCTGCTCGATCGCCACATGGATCATCCAGTTGTCACCGGGAGGCGCGGAAATCGTCACCGCCGAACCGGCAATCTGCGCACCGGAATAGATCGGCCGCATATGGCTTGCGAACAGGCCGCGACGTCCCTGCGCCTCGTGAACAGTCGCAACGCCGGCATGCGCAAGCCGCTCGATGACGCCGGCATCTGCGCGTTCGATATTCTGACGGACGATGCCCATGGTCAGGCTCCCTGTCTGTTCACCGGCGGAGTGCCGTGCGTGTGAAATGTCTCGATGGTCTTCAGACCCCAGGCCTGGCCTTTCTTGCGTTCGCTCTCGGTCCAGACGACCGGTTCCCAATCTGGCGCGAGAATGAGGCGCGCACCGGAATTGGCGAGCTCCACCCGGTTGCCGGCCGGCTCCCAGACATAAAGAAAGAACGTGCCCTGGATGGCGTGCTTGTGCGGCCCGGTCTCGATATGCACGCCGTTTTCGAGAAAGATGTCGGCGGCGCGCAAGATGTCCTCGCGCGTGTCCGTGGCATAAGTGACGTGATGCAGCCGAGCGTCGCCGCCGCCATGTTCCTCGGTGCAGGCGAGATCGTAGGTCTTGTTGTTGATGGTGAACCAGCAACCGCCGAGCCGGCCATTGTCGAGCTGTATCATCTCCGTGACCCGCGAACCGAGGCAGGTCTCCATGAAGCGCCGGAATTCGGAAACATCGGCGGCGAGAAGATTGAGATGATCGATACGCCGCGGATGGCAGCCGCGACCATGAAACCGCTGCGCGATGTTTTTTAGGGCCGGCGTCTCGCCTGCCGGTGGCCGGTAGCGAACCGTATCGTAATAGATCTCGAACACATGCCCGAAAGGATCCCTGAACCGGAAAGCCTTGCCATGGCCAAGGTCACCATCCACCCAGCCGATCACCTCATAACCGCTGGCTTCGATCGCCGCAACGCGGCGCTGCAGCGCCTCCGGCGAGGCTGCCCGATAGGCGATATGGCCGACACCCGTCGTCGTATGCCGGGTAAGCTTCAGGCTGTGAAACTCGTAATCGTCGAAGGCTCGCAGATAGGCGGAATTTTCGTCCCGATCCGTCAGCGTCAGGCCATAGATGTTGATGAAGAAGTCGAGACTGTCTTCGAAACGGTTCGAATACATCTCGACATGCGCCAGATGCGCGATGTCGTGGCAAACTTCCATTTTCCCCTCCCGACGGCCCGTCAGAGCTCGTCTACCGTCCGCGGGAAGATCGACTGGAAACCTTCCGCATATTTGGCGGCGCGCCCGCCCGACTGACCGCCGGAATTGCGCTGAAAATGGTTAGCACGGTTCTGCGCGACGCGTGTGTAGAACTCCCAGAGATGTTCCTGGCCTTCCATGCACTCGATCGCCGCGCGCTTTTTCTCCCAGACCGCGGTGATGTCCAAAAAGACGTCGGGCTTCCAGCCCATCTGCTCGGTCTGGTGCGGCTCGAAGAGATAGAGCTGCGGCGCGCCCAGCACCTTCTGCCCGGGATTATGGCCCCAGGCCTGCGCGATCATGCGGGTTTCGAGTGCCACCTGCGTCGCATACATATGGTCGGTGTTATAAGGGTCGTATTGCGAATGGCTGAGCATGAAGGCCGGCTGGACATCCCTGATGACATCGACAAGCCGGTATTTGTCGTCATCGCTGAGCCGCAGCGGATAATCGCCAAGATCGAAACTGATCAGATCGTGGACGCCAAGCGCCTTGGCCGCCTTTTCCGCCTCGGTGCGGCGTGCAGCCTTGACCTTGTCGAGCGTCATGCCCGGCACCTTCCAGAGCTTTGCGGATTCACCGCGCTCGCCGAAGGACAGGCAGACGACCGTGACGTCATAACCCTTTTCCGCATGCAGTGCGATCGCACCGCCGCACCGCCAGACAAAATCCGCAGCATGGGCGCTGATCACAAGCGCCGTCTTCTTTTCCGACATGATGGTCTCCTTCCTCGTGGGAGGGATTTCATGCGGCAAGGCATGGTTTGCCAATTCAGAAATTCGGCAAACTTGATAAGTTATAGCTATAGCGGCCGTTAGGCTTCTTACTTTCTATAGCTTTTTCTTATGCCTTTCCGATCATATTGAAATAGGCATTTCCTCACATTCCCTCCAGCTTTGAAGCTCGAACTGGGCCAGCCTCATGCTGTGCCCGCGGGAGAAAGTTCGGCACCGCGCCATTCAGCGCGGATGTCAGCGGGAGGAAGAATGCTGACCCTTCTATTCGATGGGCTTGCCTATGGGATGCTGCTGTTCGTGCTGTCATGCGGACTGGCGGTAACCCTTGGCCTCATGAATTTCATCAACCTTGCCCATGGCGCCTTTGCCATGGCGGGTGGTTACGTCACCGTGCTCATGACCAACCGCTGGGGCGTGCCTTTTCTCCTGACACTGCCGATCGCCTTCATGGTGACCGCAATAGCTGGCGGCCTGCTGGAAAAGGCCCTCTACTGCCGGCTTTATGACAAGACCCATCTCGATCAGGTCCTGTTCTCGATCGGGCTCGTCTTCATCGCTGTTGCCGGCGTCGATTATCTCATGGGATCGCAGCAGCAGATCCTCAACCTGCCGGACTTTTTGCGCGGACGCTTCACCGTCGGCGGCATCGGGATCGGTGTTTACCGAGCCTTCCTCGTCGTCGTCTGCGGCCTGCTTGCGATCGCCCTGCAGTTGATACTCGCCCATACCCGCTTCGGCAGCCGGCTGCGCGCATCCGTCGATGACCGGCGTGTCGCCCGCGGCGTCGGCATCCGGGTCAATGTCATCTTCGCCGTGACCTTTGCGATCGGCTCCGGGCTTGCGGGACTGGGCGGTGCACTCGGTGCCGAGATCCTTGGTCTCGATCCGACATTCCCGCTCAAATTCATGGTCTATTTCCTGATCGTCGTTTCGGTCGGCGGAACATCGAGCATGACCGGCCCGCTGGTTGCCTCCATCCTGCTCGGTGTCGCCGATGTGCTCGGCAAATATTACGTCCCCTCACTCGGCGGCTTCATCATCTACATCGTCCTCGTCGCGGTGCTTGTCCTTCGCCCGCACGGGCTCTTTTCGAGGGCAGCATGATGAGTGTGCGCGAGAAAAGACAGAGCGCCACCGCCGAGGCCGTTCGCAGCGTGATGAAACGCCATGGCCGCTGGTCGCGTCTGGAAATCGGCTTCTGGCTGATCGCCGTCGCCGCCTGGTTCCTGCTGCCCGGTGAACATCTGATCCTCACCGAGATCGTCATCTTCGCCATCCTGGCACTGTCGATTGATCTCGTGCTTGGTTATGCCGGCATCGTCACGCTTGGCCAGGCCGCCATGTACGGCGTCGGCGCCTATGCGAGTGGGCTGCTTTCCATCCACGTGACCGGCGAGCCACTCACCGGCCTTCTGGTTGCGGCACTGGCCGGCGCGCTCATCGCGTTCCCGACGAGCTTTCTGCTCCTGCGCGGCGCGGATCTGACCCGGCTAATGGTGACGCTCGGTGTTGCCGCCGTCCTGCACGAAATCGCAAATCAGGCGAGCTGGCTGACCGGCGGCGCCGATGGCCTGCAGGGGATTGCGATCGATCCGCTGTTCGGCACATTCGAATTCGATATCTACGGCCATACCGGCTATGCCTACAGCCTTGTTGTTCTCTTCATCCTGCTTCTGCTTGCCCGCTTCGTCACCGCTTCGCCCTTTGGTTATTCGCTGAAGGCGATCCGCGACAATCCGCTCCGGGCCTCTGCCGTCGGCATTCCGGTCAAGGCGCGGCTGGTGGCGGTCTATACCCTCTCGGGCGCTTATGCCGGAATTGCGGGCGCGCTCTTTACCCAGACGCAGCAGTTCATTTCGCTGGATGTTCTGTCCTTTCAGAAATCCGCAGACGGGCTGATGGTGCTGGTCATCGGTGGCACCGGTTATCTCTATGGCGGCCTCGTCGGCGCTCTCGCCTACGAACTGATCCAGGACGCGCTTTCGTCGGTAACACCGCAATACTGGCAGTTCTGGCTCGGCGCCCTGCTGATCGCCTTCGTCATCACCGGCCGAGACCGGCCAAGGCAGCTCATCAATTCCATCTCCGCACGTATCTCCCGTCCACGGCAGCCCGGACGCCTGGATGCGGTGACGGTCGCCGACAAGGGCAAACCGACATGACCGCCGTCACACTCGAAACCCGCAACCTGACCAAGACTTTCGGAGCGCTGATGGCGACGACCGATGTCAGTTTCCGCCTCGAAAAAGGTGCGCGCCACGCCCTGATCGGACCGAACGGCGCCGGCAAGACGACATTCATCAATCTGCTGACCGGCGTGCTCAAGCCTTCGGACGGCAGCGTGATGCTCGAGGGCAAGGATATCACCGCGCTCCGGCGGGAAGGCCGCGTCCAGCGCGGGCTGGTCCGGACCTTCCAGATCAACCAGCTGTTTGCCGGCCTCAACGTCGTCGAAAGCCTGGCACTCGTCATCAACGAACGCGAGGGCCAGGGCTGGCGCTGGCTGAAACCCGCCTTCGATGCTCCCGGCATCGATGACGAGATCGCCGGCCTGCTTTCGGATTTCGGCCTGGACAGTGTCTTCGATCAGCCGTGTTCCGCCCTCCCCTATGGAAAACAGCGGCTGCTGGAGATCGCGCTTGCAGTCGCCTGCAGGCCGAAAGTCCTGCTGCTCGACGAGCCGGCGGCAGGCGTGCCGGAAGCCGACCGCAAGGAAGTCATGAGCCGGCTTGCGGCCTTGCCGGCCGATGTCTCCATCCTGCTGATCGAGCACGACATGGATCTCGTCTTCAATTTCGCAAACCGCATCTCGGTTCTCGTCGCCGGTGCGCTTTTCGCCGAGGGCTCGGTCGAGGAGATCTCGAAAGACCAGCGCGTGAAACAGGTCTATCTCGGAGGAGCTGCGCATGCCTGATCTCCTGAAGATAGACGCGCTATCGGCCGGTTATGGCAAGGCAACCGTGCTGCATGCCGTCAGCATGGCGATCGAACCCGGTCAGGCGGTGGCGCTGCTCGGACGCAACGGCGTCGGCAAGACCACCCTGCTCAACACACTGATTGGTCTCACCCGCCACCACGGCGGCACGATCGACCTCGACGGCGCGGATCTGACGAGGATGGCGCCGGAACGTCGTGTCGAGGCTGGTATCGGCTGGGTGCCGCAGGAGCGTGGCATCTTTCGCTCGCTCACGGTCGAGGAAAACATCACCGCAGTCGCCCGTCCGGGCAAATGGACGCTGGCGGCCATGTACCAGCTGTTTCCGCGGCTGCAGGAAAGGCGCGGCAATTTCGGCAACCAGCTTTCGGGCGGCGAGCAGCAGATGTTGTCGATCGCCCGCGCCCTCGTGCTCAACCCGAAGATCCTGCTGCTCGACGAACCGACCGAAGGGTTGGCACCGATCATCGTCGAGGAACTGCTGGCCGCGATCCGCAGGATCGTCCGCGACGAGGGTATGAGCGCGATCATCGTCGAACAGCATGCCCAGCAGATCCTGGCGATCACCGACCAGGCGATCATCCTTGATCGGGGCGCCATCGCCTATTCCGGCCAAAGCCAGGCCCTCGCGGAAGATCGGCAAACGCTGTCGCGCTTCCTGGGTGTGGGTGCGAGTTAGCCCGGTTCTTCAACAGAATGCGCATCAACAAAAATGGAGGAGGAGAGAACAATGCGAATGAAATCGGTTCTGACAGGTGCGATCACCGCACTTTCATTGATGACAGCGGCAGTCCCTGCCGCCCGTGCCGAGGATCCCGTCAAGGTCGGCGTGGTCATTCCGCTGACCGGCGGTTTCCAGTCCAACGGCCGGCAGATCAATGCCGCGCTGAAGGCCTTTGTCGCCACCCATGGAGAAAAGGCGGGCGGCAAGCAGGTACAGTTTCTGGTCAAGGACGATGGCAGCGTGCCGGACAATGCGCTGCGCATCTCACAGGAACTGGTGACCAATGACAAGGTCTCCATCCTGACCGGCTTCGGCAATACGCCGACCGCACTTTCGGTGGCGCAACTTTCCAAGCGGGCCAAGATCCCGCAGGTCATCATGGTCGCGGCCACATCCTCGATCATGAAGGCCTCGCCCTACATGCTGCGCACCTCATGGACCATTCCGCAGGTCGCCAGCGCCATCGGCAAATGGGCGCCGGAAAACGGGGCGAAGAAGTTTGTCAGCGTCGTTTCCGACTACGGACCGGGCAAGGATGCCGAGGAATGGTTTGCCAAGACGATCGAGGCGAATGGCGGCACGGTGATCTCCAAGCTCAAGGTTCCGCTCGCCAACCCGGATTTCGCGCCCTTCCTGCAGCGCGCCGCCGATGAAAAGCCGGAGGCACTGTTCGTCTTCGTGCCGACCGGCGCCGGCGCGGCCTTCATGAAACAGTTCGTCGAACGCGGCCTCGACAAGTCGGGCATCAAGGTCATCGCCATGGCCGATGTGACCGATGACGATCTGCTGAACAGCATGGGCGACCCGGCAATCGGCGTCATCACCGGCGGCCCCTATTCCACCAACCACGACTCGCCGGAAAACAAGGCTTTCGTCGAAGCCTTCAAGAAGAACAATGACGGCATGCGCCCCAATATGGTGGCAGCCGCAGCCTGGGACGCACTCGACCTGATCTACAAGACGCTCGACAAGACCAAGGGCGAAGCGGATGGCGACACGTTCGTCGAAGCTGCCAAGGGCATGCAGATCGCCAGTCCGCGCGGCCCGATCTCGATAGATCCCGACACCCGCGACATTGTGCAGGACATCTACATGCGCAAGGTGGAACGGGTTGGTGGCGAACTCTACAATACCGAGTTCAAGACCTATACGGCGGTGAAGGATCCGGCCGCACAATAAAACTCGGCACGAGGAAACGCCGATGGACAGTGCGGCGATCGCTGCGCTGTCCTCATCCACACGTGTGACTATTATCGGCAATGGAGACATGCATGCTCGATATCGCGACTTTGGGTTTTGGCGAGGCGGCGCAGGCCTTCATATCGGGCTGGCAGAGCGAACCCGATGCCAAGCAATACCAGCCGATCTCGACCTTCGACATCAAGATCGAAGATACATCCCAGCACAATCTCCTCATCGACACCTGCGCCGGTCTGGATGTGACCTGCGCCTATACCCGTGCCGAGGCTTTTAGGCGAAAATCCGTGATATTCAGCCTTGTGACTGCCGACCGTGCCTTTCAGGCGGCAGAGGCTGCTTTGCCCTTCATCGAAAAGGGCGCGCTTTATCTCGACTGCAATTCCTGCTCGCCGGCGACAAAGGCAAGGGCGGCGGCCATGGTCGATGCCGGCGGAGGGCAATATGTCGATGTTGCGGTCATGTCGCCGGTCCATCCCGCAAAGCACCGGACACCATTGCTCCTTTCCGGCCCCTTTGCCGCGCAGGCACTGGGCGTCCTGACGGATCTCGGCATGAATGCCCAGGTGGCCGGCGACCATGTCGGCGAAGCCTCGTCGATCAAGATGCTGCGTTCGGTGATGATCAAGGGACTGGAGGCGCTGACCGCCGAATGTGTTCTCGCTGCCCGCCGGGCCGGTGTCGAAAAACAGGTGCTTGCCTCGCTACAGGCTTCCGATCCCGGCATAGACTGGACCGCGCGATCATCCTACAATCTTGAGCGCATGCTGGTTCACGGCAAGCGGAGGGCAGCCGAAATGCGCGAGGTCGCAGCCACATTGCATGAACTCAACCTGCCGAACCGGATGGCGCTCGCCGCTGTCGACTGGCAGCAGGATCTCGGCAATCTCGGCATCGACCCCGGCGACAAAAGGCTCGATAGCCGCACCGACGCCATCTTAAAGCATCTTGGCCCGTGACGCTGATCCAGACCGCATCAAATGTTCAGCATAATCTGCGTCACCTGCGGCTTTTCCTTGCCGTCGTCGATACGAATTCCGTTACCCAGGCCTCGGCCCTGTCGCATCTGTCCCAGCCGGCAGTCACCCAGGCGCTTGCCAAGATCGAGCGCAGCCTCAGGACAACGGTTTTCACCCGCACGCCGCGGGGGCTGTTTGCCAATGCCGAGGGTAAAGCGCTTGCAAGGCGGGTCAGGCGCGCCTTCGATTTTCTGGACCCGGCGCTCGCGGAGCTTAGCCCGCGGCTAAAGATGGTGGCGACGACCTCGCAGCTCGAGGCACTGGTTGCCGTCAGCGAAGCCGGCAATTTCACGCTGGCCGCGCGCCAGCTCGGCCTTGCGCAGCCGACCGTACACCGCGCCATCACCCAGCTGGAGGACGAGGCGGGAAAACCTCTCTTCGAACGGACGTCCTACGGTATTATCGCCTCCCGCGCCGCCCTGGCTCTGGCGCAGGCGGCACGGCTTGCCTTTACCGAGCTGGTCCAGGCCGAAACCGATCTTGCAGAGGCGAGATCCGAGGAAAAGGGCAGGATCGTGATCGGCGCCATGCCGCTTGCCCGATCTTTTCTGCTGCCGCGGGCAATCGCGGAATTCCGCAAGACCCGGCCGAAAATCGCGATCCGTATCGTTGAAGGCCCTTATTCGGACCTGCTCTCCGGCCTCAGACGCGGCGAGATCGATTTCCTGATCGGCGCCCTGCGCGAGCCGGCACCGATCGGCGATGTCGAACAACGCTTTCTGTTCAACGACACACTTGTCGTCGTTTCGGGCAGCGGGCATCCGCTCGCGCAGCGGCAAAGTGTGACGATCAACGAGCTCGCGGCCTATCCCTGGGTCGTCGCCCAGCACGGAACGCCGATCAGGCAGCATTTCGACGCCCTGTTCGACGACCGACCCCACCAGCCGGCGAGCATCGTGGAATCGAGCTCGCTCATCCTCATGCGCGAACTGCTGAGCTGCACCGATCATCTCGGCTGCATTTCCGTCCGTCAGGCGCAGGCCGAAATCGCACGCGGATTGCTCAAGGCCCTGCCGCTGGACCTGTGCCACACCGCCCGGCCGATCGGTCTTACCCTCCGGGTAAACTGGGCGCCAACCTCGGCGCAGGAACACTTCATCTCGCTGCTGGACGATCGCTCTCTTCCGGAAGAGAGCGATCATTGATCCGACGAAGCCGACGAACTTAGATCGGTTGCATCTTGCGCATGTCGCTCAGCTGCCGCTTCATCTGGTGTATCCGTGCCTGATCTTCCGGCGGACGACGCAGGGCGACGCTGGTGGAGAGGATATCGATCACGACCAGTGCTGCGATGCGCGAAATCGTCGGCGTGTACATATTGGTGTTTTCGAGCGTCTCGACGATCAGCGAAACGTCGCAATAATGGGTCAGCGGCGAATCCGAGCCGGTCAGACAGATCACGGTCGCACCGTTTTCGTGGGCGATCCGGGCGATTTCAATGATCGAACGGGTCGTGCCCGTATTGGAGATGACGAAGGCGACATCGCCCGGCTTCATCATCGAGGCGACCATCAGCTGCTGGTGGGAATCGAGTTCCGCCACGCAAGGGACGCCGAAGAGCGGGAATTTCTGCTGCGCATCGCGCGCGACGATGCCGGAGGCGCCAAAACCGAAAAAGACGATCGTCCTTGCCGCCGCAAGAATATCGATCGCCTTGTGCAGCGCCTCCTTGTTCAGCCGCGAACGTGCCCAGTCGAGGCTGGTCATCGTGTAGTCGAAGATCTTTTCAGCGACGATCTCGGGCTCGTCCGTATCGAGCAGCACCGAATGCGTCGCGGGCGTGCCGAAGGCAAGGCTCTGGGCCAGCTTGATCTTGAAATCCTGAAAACCGCTGCAGCCGATCGCGGTGGTGAAGCGCAGCACGGTCGGCTGGCTGACATCCGCCAACTGCGCGGTCTCGCCCACCGTCGCGTTCATGATGCGGCGCGGATCGTCGAGCACGATGTCGGCGACCTTGCGGTCGGACTTGCGAAGCTCCGGGCGCATCGTCCTGATGATCTCGATGATATTGCGGCCGCTATTGCGTATGACTTCGGTATCCATCGGGTTCGCCCTTCTGTGCCGGCCCGCTCATAAGCTAAATCCGGTGTCATGAAAATGGAACCGGCCGCCTGGCATCACGCGCCCTGCCATTCGTAGCATATGCCGACCTTCGCACGGAAAACATCCGTCGCACGGCTCAAGGCGGCTGCGGCATCGATGTTTGCCGGGCTTTCGGTGTTGAAATCGAAGAGACCGTAATGGTGCGCGACGAGGTAGCGGGCATCGATGGCGTCGGTGATCGATATCGCTTCGGCAATCGTGAAATTGCCCGGCACGCCGTTGTCCGAGAGTTCGGGCCTGCGCCCGTTGACCGGCAGAAGCGCGATATCGGGTGCATGGGGCGCGACCTCGTCGACGAGGCCGTCGAACGGGATGCAATCACCCGAATGCCAGATGCGAAGGCCAGCGGCCTCGAAAACGTATCCGAGAAACCGATGGTGTCCTTCGCTGTCCGTTTCCAGCGTTTCGTGGGCTGCGCGGGTTGCCGTGATCGAAAGGCCGGGCAGCGGCTCGATCGTCTGGCCTGCATCGATAAGGACCAGCCGCTCTTCCGCAACACCGGAGCGGGCCAGCGCTTGGGCGAGGACGGCACGGGGCGCAACGAGCCTTGCCTGCGGATTGGCCTTCAGCAACGACGGCAGTGTACCGGGGTCCATATGGTCGGTATGGGCATGGGTGGAAAGGACGAGGTCCACCCCGCCAAGGCTTTGCGGCAGGATCGGCGGCGGCATCATCCGGATATGCGGGCGTGCGGTGCCACGATATTTTTCCGCCAGCGAATCCGAGAGATAGGGGTCGACGACAAGCCGCCGCCCGCCCATTTCAAGGACGAAACCGGCCTGGCCAAGCCAGTAGAAACGGACACCTTCGGTAGCCGGCCCGGAAAGCCGTTCTGCCAAGGGGCCATCGAATACGGTCTCGACCAGCCGGCCTGCCATGGTCATGCCCTCAATGCGGTCAGGAGATTGTCGGCTGCGATGCGCGTGGCGCGCTCGACGCTTTCCGTCGTGAAGCCACCGATATGGCTCGTTGCGATAACGCGCGGATGGGCGGCGAGCGTCAGCGATGTCGGCGGCTCCTCATCAAAGACATCCGTTGCATAGGCGCCGACGCGGCCATCTTCTAGCGCATCGATCAGGGCGGCCTCGTCGATCAGCTTCGAACGGGCCGTGTTGATGATCACCTGACCCTGTTTGCACAGTGCCAGCCGCTCTTCGGTCAGAAGCGCGCTGCCGTCACGGGGAAGCGGGCAATGCAGGGACAGAATGTCCGCCTGCGCAACGATCTCGTCGACTTCGGCATAAGAGAAGGATGCTGAGGGCAGATCAAGGTTCGGCCTTGCGGGATCGAAGGCGATGACATTGGCGCCGAGCGCAATCGCCATGCGCGCAACTTCGCGGCCGATCGCTCCGCAACCGATGACACCGATCGTGCGGCCGCGCACTTCCATGCCCCGCACGCGCGGCCAGCCGCCGGACTTGATGCCGGCATCGGCGAGCGGGATGGACCGCATGGCGCTAAAGATCAGGCCGATGGTCAGTTCGGCAACGCCAAGCGAATTGGCGCCCTCGGCGATCATGATCTGCACGCCGCGCTGGTTCAGGGTCTCGATCGGCAGATTGTCGACACCGACGCCGTTGCGGCTGATCACCTTCAGCTTTTCCGCAACGGCAATGATCTTTGGCGTTACCGGCTCGACACCCGCCAGCCAGCCGACGCAATCGGGAACGAGCGTCATCAGTTCCTGCTCGGTCGGCATGGCGCCGGCCGTGGAATAAACGATCTCGAAGCCGAGATCCCGAAGGCGCTCGACTTCCGGATGCGGCTCGGCGGTGAGCGAGCGAGGGGTTACGAGAATGCGCTGGTTCATGTCCTATCTCCCCGCAGCCTGAAGCGCGATCCTGGAAATCTCGTCGAAAGAAGGACCGGAGGTCGGGATCGCCACGTCGAAGACCTCGGCGATCACCTGCGTCCAGCCATGCAGGAAATAGGTCCAGCCATCTTCCACCTGCAGCGATTTCTCCGCTTCCTGCCGGCGTGCCTGATCGAGGAAGACCAGATCGCCGCGGTAGTTCAGGTCCCAGACGACGGATTTTTCCGGAAATTGAGCCGCATCGGTGAGCGGCGATCCGGGCGCATCCTTGCCGAGACCGGTGGCATTGATCACCAGCGATCCGGGCTTCAGCGTCTTCAGCACGGCGTCATTGGCTTCCGCCGTCTCGGCCAGAAGATATTCGACCGGCACGTCGGTCTCGACCTGGGCGTGGATGCGTTTGATCTCGTCCAGCCGGTGCTGGCTGCGATTGGTGACGACGATCCGGCCTGGAACGTTTTTGCCACGACTGCTGCGCATCAGATGCCAGGTGATGGCAATGGTCGAGCCGCCGGCGCCCATCGAGAACAGATCGGCATCGTGCTCGGCAAAATAGTTTTCTCCGAGAAAACCGTCGATGGCGAGACCCGACGAGATCGGGTCCTTGGCGTGGCAGATCAGCTTGCCGTTCCGCTTCGAGATGCAGCTCGTCTCGTCCATCAGCAGCGCATGCTGGTCGATCACGTCGAACAGGTCGCGGCAGGCATGAAACAGGTCGATCTTGTGGGTGGTGACAAGCGCGCCAAGCGAAAGCGGATCGTCGCGGATGAATTCCACTGCCTTGCGATAGGCTGCGGGATCGTCATGCAGCTTGAAATCGATGCCCTTGATCACCGCATCCTTGAGGCCGAGATATTCGGCCCAGGCGGGAAACACCTTCATGATCGAGCTTTTGCCCGTGGTCACCCCGATGAAATATAGCGTGGGCTGTGTGGCCGGCTGATAGGAGGTCACTGGCGTTTCTCCAGCGCTTCCTGGGCAACCTTCACCGCCGCCTTGGCATTCTTGGCGATTTCGGCAAAACGGCCATCGCGAATGTCCTCGGTCTTGGCAATCCAGGTGCCGCCAACGGCAACGACCTGGCGGATGGCAAGCCAGTCGCCGATCGTCGCCTCGGTGACGCCACCGGTCGGAATGAAGCGGATGCCGAGATGCGCAAACGGCGCCGAAATGCCGGACAGCGCCTTCGGGCCACCGGCAACGCCGGCCGGAAAAAACTTGGCAAGACGGACACCGCGGGCCGCCGCGAGCGTCAGGTCCGAGGGCGTCATGATACCGGGGCAGAAGGGAAGGTTTGCGGCCTTCGCCGCATCGACGATATCAGGATCGTAACCCGGCGCGAGGCCGAAACGGGCGCCGGACGCGACTGCGCGGGCGAGATTGGCTTTGTCGAGAATGGTGCCGGCACCGATGCAGAGTTCAGGACGTGCATCACGCATGGCGGCAAGCACATCGGCAGCGGCTTCGGTGCGGAAGGTGATTTCGGCAACCGGCAGGCCGCCCTCGAGAAGCGCGTCGGCCAGTGGAACCGCATCGCTTGCACGCTCGATGGCAATGACCGGGACCACGCCGAGCCCGGCGATGATGTCGATTGGATCTTTCATGAGAAACTCCTGGCTGTTGCCCTGATCAGGCATAGGTCTTCATCAGGCCGCGGGCGATTTCGCTGCTCCGCGGCGTGTAGGCTGTGTTTTCGACGAGTTCCCAGCCGCCCGTATCGGTCGCGTAGACGCGATGGCGCATGCCGTTCGAGTTCTCGATAATGCCGTAGTCCTGGCCGCTGTCGGACGGGTAGGCGAAGACCATGACCAGATCCTCGGCGCCGACGTTGATGGAGCGATGGATCCAAAATGGCGGGACATAACAAATCGTCTGCGGGCCGATCTCGACGATGCGCGTCTCGCCTTCGGGCGATTCGAGCTGCATCAGGCCGCGGCCCTTCTGGCCGTAATAGATCTCCGGCCTGTCGGCCTTCGCGTGAATATGGCCACGCGTCAGGAAATATTCGCGGCCGATGCGGCCCGGATTCATGCGGGTGACGCCGTAGATCAGATCGCCGCTATGGGTACCGGGCTTGAAGTCCTCAACGTCGTAGACGACCGGATCGCTGGTCGATCTGACAAGCGCCTCATGGGCATCGGCATCGGCATAAAGACCCGTCAGGTCGCTCAAGCGTTTCTCGTAACGGCCCGTATTGCCGCTCATCCCCCCGGCGATTGCGTCCACGACGCTCGTAACAGGCTCTCGTAACATGCAACTCTCCTCCAATCGGTAGTAAAACTACATAAAATGATAGAATGAGACGTGCAAGCCCTAATTATCGCTGCAATGCAGCATCAAGTTTCCGTTTTACGTAGAAAAATAACGTTGACGCGTGATTTTTATGTAATTACGCTACATTTGGCTTTTGAGAAATGGCGGACCCAGAAGGGTCGTGGGAGCTCAGATTCGCCCTAAGGAGGAGAGATCATGAAGACTGTTAAGACCGCCGCATTGCGGCTCGCACTGGCCGCCGCAGGTTCGCTGCTGGCAATGACCGCGGCCCAGGCCGCCGATTGCAAGATCGGCATCTCGATGAAGACGCTGGACGCGCCTTATTTCGCGGCACAGGAAGTGTCGGCCAAGAAAAAGGCGACCGAACTCGGCTGCGAAGTGATTTCCGTCGACGCCCAGAACGACCTCAACAAGCAGGTCGCCGATGTCGAGGACATGGTGGCCCAGGGGATCAAGGCCCTGATCATCAACCCGCGCGACAGCAAGGGCCTCGTGCCGGCGGTCAATGCCGCGACCGCTGCCGGCGTGCATGTCTTCGTAATCGACTCCACCATCGATCCGCAGGCCAATTTCGTCACGCTCGTCCAGTCCTCGAATTCGCAGAACGGCCTGCTCGTCGGCCAGTGGCTGGCCAATGCCACCAAGGGCAAGGATTTGAAGATTGCGCTGATTTCGGGCGACAAGGGCAATGAAGTCGGCCAGGAACGGCGCCTCGGCGTGCTGGCCGGTCTGCTCGAAGGCCAGCTCCGCAACGAAGGCCGCGCGCGCTTCGAAGTTGTCGGTCAGGGCTGGGGTGCCTGGACCAATGAAGGCGGCCTGAAGGCGATGGAAGACCTTTTGACGGCCAACCCGAACATCAATGTCGTTGTCGGTGAAAACGACTCCATGGTTCTCGGCGCCGAAAAGGCACTCGGCGATACCAAGGACGTGCTTCTGCTCGCAGCTGCCGACGGCCAGAAGGAAGCGCTCCAGGCCATCAAGGATGGCAAATACGGTGCGACCGGCCTCAACGACCCGGCAATCGTCGCCGCGACGGCGGTCGATCTTGCCAAGAAGGCGATCGATGGCAAGCTTCCCGAGGGAATGTCGAAGATCACCTATACGACGCCAACCGCCATCACCAAGGAAAACGTCGACAAGTATCTGAAGAAGGACGCGGTGTTCTAAGCACCATCCTCCTCCCAAGGCGGCCGGCACCGCGTGATGCCGGTCGCACCCTCGTCATTGAGCGGAAGGCCTGAAGGCCTCCCACGATGTCCTGCCGGCGTTTGCCCGGCGGCACAGGGATCAGAATTCGGCTATGGAAAATCTGGTAGAACTCAGCGGTATCCGCAAATCCTTCGGTGGCGTCCGGGCCCTTCAGGGCGTGGACTTCACCCTGCGACCCGGTGAGGTCCATGCGCTGCTTGGAGAAAACGGCGCCGGTAAATCGACGCTCATGCGCGTTCTCGGCGGCGAACATGTGCCGGATGCCGGCACGGTCGTGGTATCCGGCGAGCGCCGGCAGTTTCGCGGCCCGATGGATGCGCTCGGCAAGGGTATCGCCATCATCCATCAGGAAATGGCGCTGGCGACCGATCTGACAGTCGCCGAAAACATCTTTCTCGCCGAAATCCCCTCGCTGATTTCGTGGCGTGATCTCAATCGCCGGGCAAAGGAGCTGATCTCCAGCCTCGGTTTCTCCATATCTCCGTCGGCCACCGTGTCAGACTTGTCCGTGGCCCATCAGCAGGTGGTCGAGATTGCCAAGGCGCTCTCCCACAATGCCAGCGTGATGGTGTTCGACGAACCCACCGCCGTGCTTTCGACGCAGGATGCCGAACGGCTGCTCAAGATCATTGCGACGCTTCGCGAACGCGGCGTCGGGATCATCTATATCTCGCACCGTCTCGACGAAGTCTTTCGCATTGCCGACCGTATCACGGTCATGAAGGACGGCGCATCTGTTGCGACTGTCCAGAGGACGGATGTCGAGATCAACGATGTCATCCGCATGATGGTCGGCCGTTCACTGAAGGCGCTATTCGGCGAGGATGTCGAACGCACGGTCGGCGATGAAGTCATCCGGATCGACAAGCTTTCGGACGGCAGCCGTATCAAGGGCGCCTCGCTCAGCCTGCGCGCCGGCGAAATCGTCGGGCTTGGAGGCCTTGTCGGGGCCGGCCGGACCGAACTCGTGCGGATGATCTTCGGGGCGGAAAAGGCGCAATCCGGAAAGATCTTCATCCGCGGCCGCGAGGTGAAGATGAAAAGCCCGCGTGACGCCATCAAGGCGGGCATCGGTCTCGTGCCGGAAAGCCGCAAGGAACAGGGCCTCGTTCTCGACTTCCCGATCCGCGTCAACGCGACGATGGCGCGGCTCTCGCCTCTCGTCAACATGTTCGGCTTCGTCCGGCGTTCGGCTGAAAAATCCACGGTCGAAAAGCTCGCATCCCGCCTTCGTCTCAAGGCCGGCAGCCTCGACGACCCGGCCTCCAGCCTCTCCGGCGGCAACCAGCAGAAGGTCGTGCTCGCCAAGTGGTTTCATGCCGATGGCGACATCCTGATTTTCGACGAACCGACGCGTGGCGTCGATGTCGGCGCCAAGACGGAGATCTACTCGCTGATCAAGTCGCTTGCCGCAGAAGGCCGCGCAATCCTGGTCATCTCCTCCGAACATCTGGAACTGTTCGGATTGTGCGACCGCATTCTCGTCATGCGCGAGGGACAGCTGACCGGCTCTCTTCAGCCGGCCGATTATACCGAAGAAAACCTGCTGCGGCTCGCAATGGTCAACTCCGTGACCAGGCCAGAGACCGCTCCGACACCATGATTGGGTAACGCCGTGACAGATATCACAGAAACCGCACCCCGCTCGCATTCGCTGAACATCGGCAACCTGTTGCACCGCTACGGCACGGTCGCGATCCTGATCGCGCTGCTGATCGTCGCAACGCTGATGTCGGACGTGTTCCTGACCCAGCGAAACCTCATCAACGTGCTGCGCCAGAGTTCCGGCACCAGTCTGATGGCGATGGGCCTGCTCTTCGTCATCCTGACGCGCGGCATCGATCTTTCGGTCGGCTCGATCGCGGCGCTGGGCAGCGTCATCTGCGCCATTCTCATCCAGCAGTTCGGGACCGGGATGTCGATCGGGGCGGCACTTCTCGCCGGCGGCGCCTGCGGCCTCGTCTCCGGCATTCTTGTGGCATTCCTGAAACTCCCGCCCTTCGTCACGACCCTGGCGATGATGACGGTGGCACGCGGCCTGTCGCTGATCGTCTCTTCCGGCCAGCCTATCCAGATGGGTGATGCGGGCGGGGTCATCGTCGCTTTCGGATCGCAATCGCTGGCCGGCCTGCCCTATCCGGTCTGGCTGATGGCCGCCGTCTTCGTCATTGCCGGCATCGTCCTGTCGCTCACCCGCTTCGGCCGGCTGGTGAAGGCGATCGGCTCCAATGTCGAGGCGGTCCGTCTCTCCGGCATCCCGGTCGCCTTCTACACGACCTCGGTCTATGTCATCTCGGGCGTTCTTGCGGCAGCGGCCGGCATCGTCTCCACAAGCCGCACCGGCATCGGTTCGGCCAATATCGGTGTCGGCGCCGAGCTTGATGCGATTGCGGCCGTGGTGATCGGCGGCGCCAGCCTGATGGGCGGCCGCGGCGGCGTGGTCAACACATTCATCGGCGTGCTTGTGCTCAGCATCATTGCCAATATGATGAACCTTGCACGCGTGCCAGGTTACCATCAGCAGGTGTTCATGGGATGCATCATCATTGGTGCCATGCTGCTGCAATACGCCTCGAACTGGTTCCGCAAGTAAGCCGCCAATCCAAAGCAAAGACATGTCAAAAGACCTCTTCCTCGCAATCGATGTCGGGACGGGCAGCGTCCGGGCGGCGCTGCTCGATACACGCGGCAAGATCCTTGCCGTCACCAGCCGCGAACACGACCAGATCGTTCCGCAGTTCGGATGGTCGGAACAGCGGCCGCGGGACTGGTGGGCGGGCGTTGCCGCCGCGACGCGTTCGGTGCTTGCCGAAGTGCCGGATGCGGCAAGCCGGATTGCGGCGGTCGCCGCCTGCGGCCAGATGCACGGAACGGTTCTGGTCGACGATCGTGGCGAGCTGGTGCGCGAAACGGCACCGCTCTGGAACGACAAGCGCACGGTCGATTATGTGACCGCCTTCGAAGCGGCAAACCGTCCCGAAAGCTATCTTGCCGACTGCGCCAATCCGCCGACCCCGGCCTGGCCGGGCTTCAAGCTGCAATGGCTGCGCGACAATGATCCTTCAGCCTATCGCAGCACGGCCGCCGTGCTGATGCCGAAGGACTATATCAATCTGCGCCTGACCGGCGAGATCGCCATGGATCGCGGTGATGGCGGTGCGAGTTTTCTCATGGACCCGCGCACCGGCGACTGGTCGCAGAAGATGGTCGGGCTGCTTGGCCTGGATCAGGCAAAACTCGCCCCGCTTCGCAATCCGGTAGAAATCCTGGGCTCGGTCACGGCACAGGCTGCCGTGGAGACCGGCCTTCTGGAAGGCACGCCGGTTCTGGTCGGCGGTGCCGATTATCCGGTCGCACTTCTCGGCTCCGGCGTCTGCCGGCCGGGCGTCGGCTCGGAAGTGATGGGCACATCCGCCATCATCACTGCGATCGCCAGCCAGCCCCTGCTTGATCCCTCCGTCTGTAATGTCGGCACGGTCGAGGGAAATTGGGGAGCCTTCATGCTGCTGGAATCCGGCGGCGATGCCATGCGCTGGGCGCGCCGTGCCTTCCATGACAAGCAGTTTTCGTATGAGGATATCGTCGCCAAGGCGGCCGAAGCGCCGGCCGGGTCCGAACGGCTGTTCTTCATGCCCTATCTTGCCGGCGAACGGCTGGGCGACCATCGTAACGCCCGGGCGCAATATTTCGGGATCGGCGCCGGCCATGGCCTTGCGCATATGCACCGCTCGATACTCGAAGGCGTCGCCTTTGCGGTAAAGCGGCACATCAACATCCTCGACAGGATTTCGGGCGCACCGCTGGAACGCGTGATTGCCTCGGGCGGCGGCGCGAAGACAAAACTCTGGCTGAAGATCAAGGCGAGCGTCTACGACATCCCGATCCTGGTGCCGCGGGAAGCCGAATGCGGACTGGTCGGTTGCGGCATCATGGCCGCGACAGCCACCGGACAGTTCTCCGATCTGCAGGCAGCGGCCGATGCCTATGTCGCCTATGACGAGGAGATTCGGCCCGATCCGGCATGGGCGGATATCTATCGTCCCATGCAGACCTTCTTCGAAAAGCTCTATCAGCACAGCCAGACGCTTTACGACGACCTCGACAGGCTGCCGCAATGACGATGCGTGCCGTACTCTTTGATATGGACGGGACGCTTGTCGACAGCGAGCCGACCCATTTTGCCGCCATGGTGACGGTGCTCCAAAACCACGGCCATACGGTGCCGGACGGGCTTTCGGAAGAGATTACCGGCATGACCGGCGAGGCATGCCATGCGCTGCTGCGCGACAGGCTAGGGCTCGCGCTTTCCTTCAGCGACTATGCCGCCGCCAAATATGCCGCCTATCTGGAAATGTCCGCCTCGCTGTCATGGCGGCCATCGGCCGAGGCTGTGATCGATACTCTGAAGCGAAACGGCATTCCCCATGCTATCGTCTCGAATTCGGACCGCATTCTGGTCGATACCAATCTGCGCGCCATCGGCCTGCAGCGGCCCGGCCTTGTCTCCGTCACCCGCAACGACGTGCGCAATGGCAAACCGCATGCGGAACCCTATCTCCGCGCCGCCTATCTGCTCGGGCTCGATCCCGCAGACTGCATCGTCGTGGAAGACAGTGTCCCCGGCGCGATTGCCGGTCTTTCCGCGGGCATGACCGTCATTGCCTGGCCGGAGCCGGGCCGCGACGATCTCGTCTTTCCGCCCGGCGTAATCCTTGCCGATCCGCATGACCTGATGCCGACCTTGAGCGCCTGCCTTGCCGCGGCGCTGAAAACACCCGCAAAGGAAATCCTCCATGTATCTCGATAGATTCAAGCTGACCGACAAGATCGCCGTCGTGACGGGAGCGGCGAGAGGCATCGGCTATGCCGCAGTCGAAGCCCTGTGCGAGGCCGGCGCGACGGTGGTGCTGACCGATATGAATGCCGAACTGCTGGAAAAGGCCGTCGGCGAACTCAGCGCCAAGGGTTTCAAGGTCGAGGGCGAACTGCTCGACGTTACCGATGTCGAAGGCGTGAAGACCGTCCACGACACCATCCTGGCGCGCCATGGCCGTGTCGATGTTCTCGTCAACAATGCCGGCATCGCCATCAGCAACCATCCGGCCGAAACCATGGCCGACGAGGTCTGGAACAAGGTGATCGACGTCAACCTGAACGGCGTGTTCTGGTGCTGCCGCGCATTCGGCAAGACCATGCTGGAACAGGGTGCGGGCAGCATCGTCAATGTCGGATCCATGTCCGGCTTCATCGTCAACCGCCCGCAGGAACAGGCGAATTACAACGCCTCCAAGGCAGCCGTTCATCACCTGACGAAGTCGCTTGCGGCCGAATGGGGTGCGCGGGGCGTGCGCGTCAACTCCGTGGCGCCGACCTATATCGACACCGAAATGAACAAGTACGTGTACGATGACCCGGAAATGTACCGCCACTGGGTCGGCGGCACGCCGATGAACCGGCTCGGCCGCACCGACGAGGTGGCCTCCGTCATCCTCTTCCTCGCCAGCGAAGCCTCCAGCCTGATGACCGGCTCGATCGTGCTGGCTGACGGAGGCTATGTATGCTGGTGACGTCTTCGACCGGCATTGTCCGCGGCGCCCGTTTTCCGGGGCGGTATATCCAGGCGGCCGGCGCAATCGGGATGCTGGGTGCGGAAGCGGCCGGTTTCGGCCGCCGCGCCACGGTCCTCGTCGATCGCGGTATCTACGACATGCTGGAAGCTGCGCTCTCTTCGGCGCTTGAAGGACATGTCGAGGCCCGGCTGATCCGCCATGGCGGCGAATGCTCCGAGAGCCAGATCGCCGCACTTGCCGCCTCGGCGCGGGACGGTGCTGCCGAAGTCATCATCGGTGTTGGCGGCGGCAAGGCGCTCGATACGGCAAAGGCTGCAGCCCGCGATCTCGGCCTGCCGGTCATCATCTTTCCGACGATTGCGGCATCGGATGCGCCCTGCAGCGCGCTTGCCGTCGTCTATAATGATGACGGTACCGTCGCTTATGACACGTTCCTGCCGAGAAATCCCGACCTTGTCCTGGTCGATACGGCCCTGATCGCCAAGGCGCCGGCCCGTTTTCTCGCGGCCGGAATAGGCGATGCGCTGGCGACATTCTACGAGGCGGATTCCTGCCGCCGCAGCGGTGCCTTCAACTGCATGAAAATGCCGGGTGTCAGCCTTGCCTTCGAAGTCGCGCGGGCCTGCCGCGATACGATCTTCGAATTCGGCGCAGCAGCGCTTGCGGATTGCGATGCCGGAGAGGCGAGCCCGGCGCTGGAGCGGATCGTCGAGGCAAATATTCTCCTGTCGGGGATCGGCTTTGAATCCGGCGGAGTGGCGGCAGCGCATGCGATCCACCACGGCCTGTGCGAGCTCGAGGATGTTCACCACCATCTGCATGGCGAAAAGGTCGCGATCGGTGTGCTCGCCGGTCTGAAACTTCACGGACAGGATGAAGAATTCCGAAAAGTCCGCGACTTCTGCCAGTCAGTGCGTCTGCCGACACGGCTTGCCGATATCGGTATTGTCGATGCTTCCGAGGCAAAACTCGCGATCGTCGCAAAACGCGCCTGCCGGCCCGGCGAAATCATTCACAACGAGCCCATTCCGGTGACGGAGGGAATGGTCGTTAATGCCTTGAAGGCACTGATCTGAAAGCATGATGGGAGGAAGACTATGCAGGAGATTTCGGCGTTCGGGCCATTTTTGCACGGCAAGACCGTGGTCGTTTCCGGCGGCACGAGCGGGATCGGGCTCAGTGTCGCCGAGGGGTTCGCAAAAGCCGGCGCCAAGGTGATCGCCACCGGCAGTTCGCAGAACAGGCTGCAGGCAGCGGCCTCGGGAGACGTTCCGGCCGGCCTTCGCTTCGAGCAACTTGATGTCCGCGATGGTGAAGCGGTATCGCGCTTCTTTGCCGGGCTCGATCAGCTCGACGTGCTGGTCAATTGCCAGGGCATCGCGCGGCCCGACGCCGAATGGGAGGAAGAGGTCTTTCTCGACGTCATGGACGTCAATCTCAATAGCGCCATGCGTCTTTCCCGCGCGGCTTTCCCCCTGCTGAAGGCAAGCGGCGGCTGCATCGTCAACTTTGCGTCGATGCTGAGCTATCTCGCCGATGAAAGCGTGCCCTCGTATACCGCGAGCAAGACCGGCATTGTCGGACTGACGCGTGCGCTAGCGCACAAATACGGCCGCGACGGCGTGCGGGTAAATGCCGTCGGCCCCGGTTATCACAAGACGGAGATGACGAAGCCGCTCTGGTCGGTTGCGGAAAGCGAAAAGAAGATCGCGGACCGTTCCGCCCTGAAACGCTGGGGCACGACCGAGGATCTGGTCGGACCGATCCTCTTCCTCTGCTCGCCAGCCGCCGCCTTCGTCACCGGCGTGACCCTGCCGGTCGATGGCGGGTATCACTCCGGCTGATCAAGCGGCTCTAGGCTTGAGGTCCGTATCGGTTCAATGCCGCTGCGGTCCAATGCACTTCCTGATCGGGCAACAGCCTGCCGCCGAGCCTAAAGAACATCGCCGGCGCCTCGGTCCTTCCACCGGAACCGGCTTTACGACGATTTCGCCCCCATCAAAGGGGGCGAAAACTGGCGGTGAAGGGTATCTCAGACTGATACGATGTTCAGGCGAGCCGGCGCATCCTCAGTAATCGGCAGCATATTGCTTGCTGCCCTTCTCGCCCTTTTCGAAATTGCCGAACAGTTTCGCGAACATCTCGGACTGGGTTTCCTTCTTCTTCGTCGTCGTGCGAACCTTCTTCGGCACGTATTTCGCCTGATAGACGGTGACATCCGACAGGCCTTCGAAGCGGGCACCGTATTTGCTCTTGATGGCGGAAACCGCCGACCAGCGTTTGGCGCGCGACGCGATGACCGCCTGGCCCACGACGCCGCCTTCGGTCGGCTCGAAGGAGACCGACTTGTCGAACAGGCGGCTCGCATCGGCCGTGTTCTTCTGCGAGAGCATGTACCAGCCGAGCGCCTGGGTGCCGAGCGCGGACTCGTGTTCCAGCACCAGGGTTTCGAACTGTTTCAGGTCCTCGCTCTTGAAGACCGGCGGCTTTTCATCGGTCATCTGGTCGGCCATCAGCTCGATATAAATCTTGGTGATTTCCGGGGTGAGCTCGAGATTCTTCTTCGCGAGAGCCATAGCTTCGACCTCATGGTCGAGATTGCGCATGTTGAGGATCATGCCTTCCAGGCTCTTGGCGTCGCTCGAAACCTGGTTGGCGAAGGAGAACCACTGATAGGACGCTTCCCAGCTCTTCTGGCTGTAATAATACCAGCCGAACAGGCTTGCATCCGGTGCCGACTGGGTCTTCTGGGTATAGTCGGCAAGGCGCTGCAGTTGGTCCGCATTGATCGCGCCGGTGGTCGGGGTGCCCTGCGCAATGCTGCCCATCCGGTTGCGCAGCGGATCGAGCGACACGCTTTCGAATTCAGGGCTTCCGTTGGCAAGCGGGCGCCCCATGGCAACGAGGCTCGAGAAGCCGGCTTCCGGCAGAAGCAGGCTTGCCTTCTGCACCGTCGCAAGCCGCTCGTCGCGGTTGCTGCAATTGGAAAGCACATATTTGTAGAGCTCGAAGGAGCGGGCAAAGTCCTGCGTCCGGGCAAGCGATTCCGCCGTCAGCCAGATCGAGTTCATATCCTGGCAGACCATCAGGGCAGGCGTCGATTCCGCAAGCTCGACGACCTGGGGCCAGTTGCGCTGTGCAAACGAACGCTGCATCAGGGTGCGGATTTCAGCCAGCGCCAGTTTCGTCTGCAGGTCGGCGGAAGGCTTCCAGTTCGGATTGTCGCCCTGCAGGCGCGCCACCTCGTTATGCACGCCGGCAAAGTCGCCGCGGCCGAACATTTCCCAGAGCGGCTGTTCGGAAATGTTGGTCGGCGGGTCAAACAGGTCTTCGGGCGCTTCCCATGTCGGATAAAGCGCTTTCAGGCGCCGGATTTCCGCGCCCAGCCGCTTCAGGTCGCGCTGGGTTGCGTAATAACGGAGCGCGGTCTCGTCGACGGTCGAAGCACCCTCTTCAGCCGCAGAGGCAGAAGGGGGCTGCGGAGCTGCAGCCGGCGCGGCATTGAGCGATGTCGGGCGCGCCGCTGCGGCAGGCATGTTCACCACCTGCGGAGAGGTCGCAAACGGATTGTCGCCGGGGCGAACCATCACGGCCTGTGCGGCGGGCAGCGAAGCGACCGAATAGGCGGCCGGAACCACTGCCGCAGCAGCCGGCGCCTGCGGTTGCTGTGTCACGACAGGAACCACGGTTGTCGCCGGCATCTGGACGGCAACGGCCGGCATAACCGGCGCGACCGCAGGCTGGATCGCCGGTGCTGCAACCACACTTGCCATGGTCTGCGGCATGACGGCGATCGTCTGTACGGGGGCTGCGGCAGGACGAATGGTGCCGAGCGGGTTGCTGACGACATTGTCGCCGGTCGCGTAACTGATCGGCAGGATGATGCAGCAGCCACCAAGGAGCACGGACTTCAGAGAGAACCGGTCAAACATGTCGGGTACCTTTCAGCGATAGCCATGAGGCTGAGGACGTGGAGGGTGGAAGGGTAATAATCGGTCGGCTTGAAATTCGAGATCTCCTCGATATTCACCGAGCGGCCGAGACTACATTCGACGAGATGGGCCACGGCCCGGTAACCGGGATCGGGCATGGGAGAGGTTGCGGTCGCCGTCGTCAGTTCAATGACGGCGAGCCCTTTTGTTCCGGCCGAGCGCTTCCACTGTTTGGAAAACGTCTCAAGCAGGTCCGGATAATCCGGGGAATACCAGGCGAGATAGAGAGGTATGCGAATGGCTTCGTAACCGAACTGGGCCGGAAAGCCCTGGGCCGGCTTCGGTTCACTTGCGGCAAGGCCGATCCAGTCCGGCGGCAGCTTTGCGGGGCCGACACGACCTTCGCGCAACAGCGAAAGGCCGCTCTTCACCAAGGTCTTTCCGGGAAAGCCCTTGGAGGCCTGGGCAAGTTCGCTCAGCGCCGGAAACACCCAGTAGGACAGGTTGACGACCGGACCATCGGGTTGCTCGCCGGCATTGAAGCCGTAGATTCCGGGCATCAGCACCTTGCCGAACGCCGTCTCCGCCGTCGCGCGCTTGGAAATGGTCTGCGCCATCTGCGCGGCGACCTTGCCGTATTCCGGCTGTTTCCATTTCTGTGACGCCCGCAACAAAGCCCAGGCGACCAGCAGATCGCCGTCGGTGGCGTTGTTTTTGTCCTTCACATGCGGGTTCTTGCTGCCATCCCAACGCCAGGCCATCAGGCCGTCGTCACGCACGACCAGATTGGCGCGGGTCCAGTTCCAGATCAGGTCGAAGGCACGCCGGTCATTGGCAAGCACGGCCATCAGCATGCCATAACCCTGGCCTTCGCTGTGGCTGATGTCGCCGGCCTTGTTGTCGATGATCCGGCCTTCCTGCGTCAGGAACTTGTGCTGGTAGAGCATCCAGGCACCCGCAGCGAGATCCGCTGCGGGGCTTTCGATATCGGCTCCCGCCTGCGCCCTGACGGCTTCCACGCTTCCGGTCATCAGACCGAGAACCGCGAGAAGGCCACTGATCGTCTTTCGCAGCGTCATGGCTTGCGGCGCCCCCGACGCAGGACGACGAAGGTCGACATGCCAAGGAACATCGCAGCCGCGATCTGGGCGATCGTGAACTGCAGCGAGTTGTTCGCGAACCAGCCGGCAAGGATCAGACGACCGTTCTTCAGCGACAGGGGCTTGGTTTCGTAAAGCTCCTGATGCTGGGCCTCCTTGCGCTCGATCGGTTTACCCGAGCGTTCGAAGGCCTGAACCGTGCCGCCGATCCCGCTCCAGACCTGCGACTGGCTGATGGCGTTGACGCTTTCCTGAAGCACCGCTTCGTCGCGGGCGGCAATCACCGTCCAGGGCGAGCGGTCGGCAACCAGACGCTGGGCAACAACGAGATCAGCATTGCCCGGCATCTGATAGGCCTGATCAGCGGCGAGAACCTGGGGATTGGGAACGAGATTGAGCATCTCGGCCTGCACGTGAAGGCGATCGACGACACTCATGCCGAAGCCCTTCGCCCAGGCGATATAGGCCTCGACCCGGTTCTCCGGTTCGGCCGGTCTTGCGGCATCCGGCTGTTCACCGCCAAAGGTAAGGCTGGCGGGCGATTGCGTCGACGGCTGCTTGGAAGCAGCCGGCGAAGACATATCCATCGACGGGCTGAGATCGAGCAGCATGTCGGTCTGCGAATGTCGGCCGACACCGGCAAAGGTGCCGACGGCAAGCAGGGCGCCATCACGCTGCAGAGGCCATTGTCCGGTCGTCGAGACCGGCGTGACATGACCGGAGAGATAGGCGGTCCTGGCAAGAAGCGTTGCGGCTGCCCCGAGCGAGGCCGGACGCAGGTTTTCGACATAGAGCGGGACCGGCTCGTTGCCGTTGGCACCGGCCTTGAAGTCGCCGGCCATGGCGACGGCCAGATCCGGCGAATGACCGACCTCAGCAAAGACCGGCATGTCAAGCGAACTGTCTGCCTTCACATGCAGGCGCGGTGTCGAGGATGTCAGCGTCTGGGCGTCGCAGGCTGCATCCGCGGATGCCGTCAGGTCTGCCTCGAAGCGGATGATGTTCTTGCCCGGACGCAGCTTGTTGAGCGGGATCGGCAGATGCTGGTTGGTGATGCGGCCGGACTTGCCGTCGCCCAGATGTACGCTTGCGATCGTCTCCTCATTCGCCTTGACGATCAGCTTGGCATTCGGGGAAAGCCCGGCGGCATAATCGGCATTCAGATTGAGCGTCGCTGCACCATAGTCGCCGGGATAGAAATCAGCCGGCAGGTTGAAGGCGATCGACTGGTCATAATGACGGCCGAGGAAGGGACGGGAGATAAAGCCCAGCGTCGAGAGCGCCGTGCGGCTGGCCGGCTCGAGCAGACGGCCGCGACGGTTGTCCATCGCCCGGCGCCCCTGGCTGGTGCCATCCATATAATGCTGATGGCTGTCCGTCTCGAAACGGCTGATGACCTGGTTCAGGTCTTCGTCCGTCCTTGCGGTCGCGATCAGCTGCGCCTTGCCCGTTTCCGGGTCCGTGCTGACACGGATGCCCTCGCTGAGCTCGCCGGCAGCATTGCCGAGAGCCTGACGAACCGTGCCGAATGTACCGACCAGCATCTCGATGCCGGGGTTTGCCTCGGGCTGCTCGGCCACGGTAACCGCAGGACGGTCGAGCTGACCTGCGATTGCCAGAGCCTGCACCATGGCCATGGTGCGGTCGATATCGTTGGTCGTGCCGGTCTTCGGCACGATGGTGCGGATGGCGGTCCTTCCGTTGACATTGCCGAAGGTCAGGAGCGACGACAGGTCGCTGCCGGCCTCGCCCGTCCGCCGGGAGAAAGAAAGTCCGCTATTGGCAGGATTGATCTGCGTCCACAGTTCGTAGGTCGCATCGAGAGAGCAATCGACGCGGTGGAACTGGTCGGCCAGCATCACCAGCGAATTATATCCCGGCTGCAGCCGGCCCTTGGGGATCTCGATCTCCACCCGACGCGATGCACCGGAGGTGAGCGGAACGCTGCCGAGATCCTGGTCGTTGACGAACAGTCTCAGTGTCGACCGTTCCGGCGCGACCGATATCGCCGACTGGAGATCGAGAACCAACTTGGCATTGCCCGTCATTTCCGACGGCAGCACCAGGAAGGCAAATTCGCGATTGGCGATTTCGCCGCCCAGGAACAGATCGTTGCGATCCGCCATCAGCCGGCGCAGCTGCCGATTGTCTTCCGGCGTCTGCTTGGCCGCCGTCTCGGGTTTCGCTTTCGGGGCAAGCACGAAGCCTGCATCGCCGGCGGCGCTGGATGTCGTTGCTGCCATGCCGACAAGCAACAGAGCGGATGTGGTCAGGAGACCTGCTCGGTGAAAAGTCATTCTGCAATCTCCTTCTGACGCACAGGGACGGTGGCCATGGCCAGCGGTTGGGCCAGCGGCTGGCCAAGCGGCTGATTTGCGATCTGCTTGCGCTCTTCCGAACGTTCCTTCGGTGCCGGGCTGAGCGCGACGGACAGGGCGGCGATCGGGCAGGTGATGGCCCAGCGAATGAGACGGATGCTTCCCGACAGGAGGCCCTTTCTCTTGCGGCGCAGCTCCCGCTCGTCGCGGACGACCGTCATGTCCTTCAGCATCATTTCCGCGATGATCGGGAAATGGTGGGCTTCGGGCTCGAACTTCAGCTCCAATGCATTGTCGCCGGAGGTGGAGACGGCCGCGATATGGATGGGCATGCTGGTGATCAGGACTTTCGACGTCGGGTTGAGCAGATGCAGGCGGCCATATTCGCCCTTGCGCAGCTGGCGGGTCGTCCGCTCTGCCGGGATCAGCTTCGCATGGCGGGCCGATGCGTTGACGACGGCGCCCTTGAGCAGCGTTTCGCCGAATTCCAGCTCGACATTGGCGCGGACCGGCAGTTCGACACCGACCTCGTCATTGCCGCGTTCCGTCACGACACCGAGTGCAGCACCGGCAATGGCAAGGTTCAGCACGTTCCAGATGCCGGCAACCAGAAGCAGGTTGGCGATTTCCGGTTCGGTATTGTAGCGATAGGCCGCGACACCGAGCGTCAGGACGAGCAGGGCGAAGATCGCAAAGAAGGGAAGCGCAAGCTCCGAAATGCGATCATGCTTCTGCGAGGCACCCTTGGCCGTGACGTTGAAGGTCGGGCTGCGCGGGCTGAGGATCACGGCGATGATCGCGCGGATCAGGAAGACGCTCTGGAGATATTCGTAGAGGTCGGAGACCCAGGGCCAGCGCACCGTGCCGTAGAGGTAACCGCGCATCAGTTCGCAGACGACGATATACATCATCGTGTAGCCGATGAAGTCGTCCAGCGATGCGACGAAGATCTTCATGTTGAACAGGATGAACAGCATCGGCGCGATCAGGAAGGTTGCGCGGATGAACGGGAAGAACCAGTACATCGAGCTCGACAGGTAGCTGAGACGCTGCGGCAGGCTGAGGCCACGCTTGAACAGCGGATTTTTCAGGATGAGGATCTGCATCATCCCCTGGCACCAGCGCGAGCGCTGGCCGATGAAGCTGGCGAAGGTCTCCGGCTGGAGGCCCGAGATCAGCGGCTTGTCGACATAGATGCTGTTCCAGCCGCGCGAATGCAGTTCGAGAGCGCTTTCGCAATCCTCGGTAATGGTGACGCCCGAGAAACCGTTGACCTCTTCGAGCGCCTCACGCCGCAGGACGGCGGCAGACCCGCAGAAATAGGAAGCATTCCAGCGGTCGAGGCCCTTCTGGATCTTGCAATAGAACATCTCGTTTTCCGACGGCATGCGCCCGAACGTGCCGAGATTGCGCTCGATCGGATCCGGATTGGAGAAGAAATGCGGGGTCTGGACGAGGAAGAGCTTCGGATCGGTGGAGAAATGCCCGACCGTATGGCGCAGGAAGCTGCGTTCCGGCGCGTGGTCGGCATCGAATACCACGATAAGCTCGCCCTTGGTGCGCCACAGGGCGGCATTGAGATTGCCGGCCTTGGCGTGGGAATTTTCTGCGCGGGTGAGATAAACGACGCCGAGATCGCTGCAGAGGCTCATCAGCTCTTCCGCACGCGCCCTGGCCTTGGCCGAGACAACCGGATCGTCGCTAAAACGCTTCTGGTCGGTGCCGCCGTCGTCCAGCAGGTAGACCGCGAACTTGTCGGCCGGATAATCCATCGCCTTGGCGGCCGAAAGCGTCAGGGCGAGAATTTCCGCATCCTCGTTATAGCTCGGCACGAAGACATCGACCGTCGGGCAATCTTCGGGAGCAAGTTCGGGTGCCGGCTTCTGTTCGATCGGATCGGCGACGACGAAAAGGCCGATCGCCAGCATCACGATGCAGTACATTTCAACTGCGTAAACGATGATGCCCGGAATGAACGAGTAGAGATCTTCGATCGGGGGAATTGTACTTGTCGTACGCCAGTAGGCGTATTGCAGGACGACGATGCTCGCCAATGCGAGAAAGACATGCCGCCAGATGCCATCGAGCCGGAAGAGCATGATCAGCGCAAGTAATCCGATCACGATCAATGAAACACTCAGTCGTGTTCCATGACCCACCGGCTGCGCGACAAGCAACAGCATCAATACGGCGACACTAAACCAAAAGCCATATGTAAAGATCCTGACCAAGACACCACACTCCTATGTTCATCACAATCGGCAGGCGGCTCGGCTCGGTTATTTCCTTAATGGAACGTCACCAATCCTGCGCCCGTGCAGAATATGGTTAGGGAAGTATGAACGTGTCTTGGAAGAAGCTGGGCGCGATTTTTGCGCAGATGGCCGAATCACAGCGCAATTTGTCCGGAACCTTACGCTGATCGCGAGTAGAATTGACGAAATGTCAACATATAAATATAGAATATCCACGGGGATTAAATGTAATTACATAGCAGATTTGCGAAATGATAAGATTTACAAAGGAAATGTGAAATCTAGATGAATATAAAATCATAATGTTTCTTTTTTAAACTGATGGTGATTATTTTTTGAGCATTCAGGGGTGAAGTGTAGAAGAGCGTAGCTATCAGGGGGCTGTAGATGACGCGAACGGTCGGTGTATTATTACGAGACAAGATCCTCCTCCAGGAGGTTGCTGATCTCGCGAAATGTTTCGACATGGCAAATCTTCTGGCTGAAGGCGAGATCTACCGACTGGTGAGCTTCTCGCGCTCGGCCGGCGAAGTGTTCAGTTTCGCGACATGGCTGACCTGCACCGCCGCTCACGGGATAGACGACCTTCCCGAAGACATCGGCGTCGTGCTGATACCACCCGCCGAACGCTCCGCCCGGGCTGCGGCCGATACCGATTTCACGGAATTCTTCCTTTCTCGAACCGACCTGCGCAGAGTCTGCGCCTGGGGTAATGGCGTTGTTCTGGCCGCAGCCTGCGGCCTTGCCGGCGAGAGAAAGATTGCCTGCGAACCCGCGGACGTGCCGAGGATCATGCTGCTTGGCCAGAACACGGCCATAGAACCGTTTGCCGACAGCTGCCATTCGGGTTCGCTGTCGACCTGGGTGGGATCGAGCCGCGCCCGTGACGTCGTCCTTGCCTTGGTCGAGGAAGATTTTGGTCCTGCCTTTGCGCAGGAACTGGCGCGGCGGCTCGGCGTCATGGACCGGATGGAAAAACTTGTTGCCCCGGCACCGAGCGTCCGCCGCAAGACACCCGTCGACAGGGTTCAGGACTGGGTGCGCGAAAATCCGCAGGGCGACCTCAGCGTCACCGCGCTGGCGAAGATGGTGTCGATGACGGAGAGAACCCTGTCGCGCACGTTCAAGGATAGAACGGGCCAGACGATCGGCGGCTATATCCTCGGCATCCGTCTCGGATATGCCTGCAATCTTCTGAGCACCACCGACCGCAAGATCAAGGAAGTCGCCCGCTTGAGCGGTCTTGGTAGCCAGGCGAACATGCGCCAGGTGTTCATGACGAAACTCGGGAAATCGCCGAGCAGCTACAGGACAAGCCTGGACGGCAGAGTGAGCGGCGAGGATCGCCTGTAACGGCCAGAAGCCGCATTTAGCGTCGTGTCGCGACACCCGTGCCACTCACAGGTGGACAAGACCAGCCGCAATCCTCCGATCCGCCTCGGCGTTCAGTTTCGTGTCAGGAAACCTGAAGATTCGTCAGATGACGTTTGTTCGGGGGACGACAAAGATGCGATTCGCGACCAGAAACCTGATCGGCTCTCTGACCGTTCTGACGGCATGTGCCCTTGCCGGAACGGCTTTTGCAGAGACACAGCTTTCCGTCTATGGCGGCGTGCAGGGGGCGACGGGCAGCAAGGTGACCACGTCGGATGGCGCGAGCTTCGATCCGGACTGGGAAGGAAAATCCTTCGCGCGCCCGCCCTATTACGGCTTCCGCGCCACCTATTGGCTGGATGATTTCGACCAGTCGAATTGGGGCGTCAGCCTCGATTACACCCATGCCAAGGTCTATGGAAATCTCGACCGGACACCGGGCTGGAGCCATTTCGAATTCACCGACGGCCTCAATCTGCTGACCCTCAACGGTCTCTACCGCTTTCAGGATCCAACCCGCAACTGGACGCCCTATGTCGGGCTCGGTGCCGGCGTGAACATTCCGCATGTCGAAGTCACGCGCGCCTCGGGTGTCACGTCCGACTATCAGTTCGGCGGCCTGACGCTGCAGGCCCAGGCCGGCGTCAGCTACCAGTTCAGCAAGCACTGGTCGACCTTCGTGGAATACAAGGGCAATTACAGCCTGGTGAACGACGTCTCGATCGACAGCGGCGATACGCTGAAGACGAAGATCTTCACCAATGCCGTCAATCTCGGCGTCTCCTTTCATTTCTGACCGTTTGCAGGCCAAGACAGGGATCGATATCGCGTGCTGACACGCCGACAGGAGAAGGTTTTGCAATTCTCGCGCGCCGAAGGCGGCTTCAGGCCGAGAGGCAGCGACATCGCGACCATCCGCGTGCTTGAGCTTAAAGGTCTGGTCGACAGGATCGAAGGCGGCAAATATGTCGCGACCGAACTGGGCGCGAACCTGCCCGACCGGATTTCGCCGCTGGAAACGCGGATGGACCGGATCGTGTCTTTCCTGAGATCCGGCGGCGAGGGATTGCAGACGGCGGAAATTGCAGACGCCTTGAAGATCAGCCGGCCATTGATCTATCCCGCCATCCGCATGCTGAGGGAAACCGGCACCGTCATGCAGGGTGCCGGTCCGGAAGATGCAGGTGACAAGAGGATCTTTCTGGTCAAAGACCGGCAATCGCCTCGAAAAACTTCCTGAACAACATGTGATCCGCCCATTTGATCGGGATCATTCCCGTGCGCATTGCCAGAGGCGCACCGGCCAAAAACCTTGCGGTTTCCGGCCGGTGCTGCAGGAAGCGCCTCACACTCGCTGCCTGATCGGGTCAATGCTGGGCCGCATGCGCCGCGACGATCGGGGCGCCCGCGCCTTTTTCGGCATGCCTTGGTTTGGTGAAACGGCTCATCATCAGGTAGATGACCGGCGTAGTGAACAACGTCAGGACCTGCGAAACGATCAGGCCACCGACGATGGCGATGCCGAGCGGAACGCGAAGCTCCGATCCTGCGCCATGGCCGAGTGCCAGCGGCAGCGCACCGAACAAAGCCGCAAGCGTCGTCATCATGATCGGCCGGAAGCGCAGGATACAGGCCTGCCGGATCGCATCCCGGTGCGACAGTCCGTCGTTGCGCTCCGCCTCCAGTGCGAAGTCGATCATCATGATCGCGTTCTTCTTGACGATGCCGATCAGCAGGATGATGCCGATCATGCCCATGATCGAAAGATCCTGGCCGGCCAGATAAAGGGCAACCAGTGCACCGAGACCGGCCGAAGGCAAGGTCGTGATGATCGTGAACGGGTGGATCGTGCTCTCGTAGAGAACACCGAGCACGATATAGACGGCGACCACGGCTGCGAAGATCAGGTAGGGCTCGCTCTTCAGAGAATCCTGGAATGCCTGGGCCGTGCCTTGAAAGGAGCCGATCACCGTGATCGGCATGCCGGCCTGAACTTCCGCGGTATGGATCGCGGTCACGGCATCGCCGAGCGCATAACCGGGCTTCAGGTTGAACGACAACGTCGTTGCCGGCATCGAACCCTGATGGTTGATCGAGACCGGCAGGACACCGGTTTTCAGCGTGCCCAGGATGCTGAGGGGCACAAGCGTATCGGCATTGGTGCTCGACTTCACATAGAGACGCGACAGTGCGTCCTGCGTCAGCGCAAAACGCGGATCGACCTCCATCACCACATGATATTGCGAAACCTGGGTGTAAAGCGTCGCAACCTGCCGCTGGCCGAAGGCGTCGTAAAGCGTATTGTCGATATCCGTCACGCTGACGCCGAGACGCGATGCTGTCGCGCGGTCAATATCGAGCGTGACGCTGGTCGCGGCCTTCTGGCTGTCGGAAATGACGTCCTGCACCTGCGGCAGTCCCTTCAGCGCCTTCTGCATGACGCCGACCCATTTGGCGAGTTCGGCCGAGTCCGGATCCTGCAGCGTATACTGGTATTGTGAAGCCGATGAACGGCCGCCGACCTGGATATCCTGCGGCACCCGCAGGCCGATGGTCAGGCCCTGGAGGCCGGACATCGCCTTTTTCAGACGCGCCAGAACAACGGTGGCGGGGTCGCGCTCTTCAAGGGGTTTCAGCGTGATCTGGATCTGGCCAACGCTTGCCGAAGGGCTCGGATTGATCCAGTAACCGACCGTATTGACGGCCGGATCTGCCTCGACGATACGGCCGATCGCGATCATGTTCTTCGACATGTCGGCAAAGGATATATCGGTCGCGGCCTGAGCCTGGCCGGTAATATAGCCGCTATCCGTCTCGGGTATGAAACCCTTGGGAATGTTGACGAAAAGCCAGCCCGTGCCGACCAGCGTGGCAATGGCGACAGCCAGCGTGAGCAGACGGAATTTCAGCACCACATCCAGCATGCGGCCATAACCGTTCGTGCAGGCCATGAAAAACGCCTCCGACCAGCGGTAGAGGCGGCCATGCGGCTTGTCGTGCTCATGGCTGATCAGCCAGGCACACATCATCGGCGTCACGGAAAGCGAAACGAGGCCGGAAATGATGATCGCGACGCTGACGGTAACCGCAAACTCGCGGAACAGACGCCCCACCATGCCGCCCATCAAGAGGATCGGAATAAAGACGGCGATCAGCGAAATGGTCATCGAGATGATCGTGAAGGTCACCTCGCGCGAACCCTCGATCGCCGCCTGGAGCTTCGGCTTGCCGTTTTCCATATGCCGCACGATGTTTTCGATCACGACGATCGCATCGTCGACGACGAAACCGACCGCGATCGTCAGGCCCATCAGCGACAGATTGTCGAGGCTGTAGCCCATCAGATACATCACCCCGAACGTGCCGACGAGCGACAGCGGAATGGTGATGGCCGGAATGACCGTCGCCCAGAAATTGCGCAGGAAGGCGAAGATGACCACGATGACGAGACCGATGGTCAGCATCATCGTCATCTTCACATCGGCAACGGAAGCGGTGATCATCTGCGTCTTGTCGCCGAAAACGGTCAGCGTCGCATCGGCCGGCAGCATGGCCTGCAGCTGCGGAAGCTTGTCCTTCACCGCCTGGATCGTCGCCAGAATATTGGTGCCCGGCATCGAATGGACATCGAGCATGACCGAGCGCGTATCACCGAGCCAGGCGGCCTGATTGTTGTCCTGCGGGCCGGAAATCACCGTGCCGAGATCCTGCACGCGGATCGGCGCGCCGTTCTTGTAGGCGACCACCATCGACTTGTAGGCCGGGATATCCATGATCTGGTCGGTACTGTCGATGATCGTGGTACGGCCATTGCCGGCAAGCTGCCCTTTCGGCTGATTGACCGTCTGCTTGCCGATCGCGGTGCGGATATCCTCCATCGTTAGGCCGCGTGCGGCAACCTTGTCCGGGTCTAGACGGATACGGATCGAAGGGCGCGCCGGGCCGTGATAGTCGACAAGGCCGACGCCGCTCAGCTGCGACACCTGCTGGGCGATGATATCCTCGGCATAATGATCGAGCTCGGTCAGCGGCAGTCTCGGCGAGGTCAGCGCCAGCGTCAGCACGGTCTGCGCTGCCGGATTGACCTTGTGGAAGGTCGGTGCCGTGGTCATGTCCTTCGGCAGCTGACCATTGGCCGCCGTCAGCGCCGACTGCACGTCCTGCGCAGCCGTGTTGATATCCACATTGAGGTCGAATTGGATGGTGATCCCGACCCGGCCGGCCGAGCTGGTCGATGTCATCTGGCTGATGCCGGATACGGTCGAGAGCTGGTTTTCCAGCGGCGTGGCGACGGAGGTTGCCATCGTCTCGGCATTGGCGCCGGTCAAGGTCGCGCTGACCTGGATGGTCGGGAAATCGACCTGCGGCAAGGACGCGACCGGCAGGAGCGTGTAGGAAACCGCGCCTAGAAGAATGACGCCGATCGCGAGCAGACAGGTGCCCACCCTGCGGCGGATAAAAAGCTCGGAAATGCTCACTGGATCTGCTCCTTGTCGGAGGAGGCGACATTTTGGGCCGCGGGCGCCTCGCTGATCAGCGTGCCATCGGAAAGGCGCGACTGGCCGGAGGTCACCACCACATCGCCGAGATTGAGACCGGCAACGGTCACCATGCCGGCGGCTGCCGGACCGGTCGTGACCGGGACGCTCGCCACGGTCTTGTCCGGTTTGACGACAAAGACGTAGGCGCCGGTCTGGCCGTTCAGGATCGCCGCGATTGGAACGACGGTAGAGCCTTTGTGGGTCGTCAGCAGAATTCTGGCGCTGACGAGCTCGCCTGGCCAGAGCGCACCGTCGTCATTGGGAAACAGCGCCTTCAGCTTGACCATGCCGGTGGTGGAATCCACCTGGGAATCGATCACCTGCAGCCTGCCGTCGGCCAGATGTTTGGAGCCATCGCGGCTGTTGACGACGACGGGCAGGCCGCCAGCCGCCTGGCCCGCGGTCAAGGCCGGCAACTCGTCTTGCGTCAGAGTGAACTGCACATTGATCGGCCGCATCTGGGTGATCGTCACGATCCCCGTCGTGTCGGAGGTCCGAACGATCGCGCCCTCTTCCGCCTGGTTGAAACCGGCCCGGCCGCTGATCGGCGCCGTCACCGATGCGTAGGAGAGATCGAGCTTCGCCTTGTCGACTGCAGCCTTGTCGCCATCGACGGTCGCCTGATAGATGGCGACCTGTGCGGCCGCGGTATCCAGTGACTGGGTCGTGCCGCTGCCGGTATCGGTCAGTCTTTTCGCACGCGCCTCGTCGATCCTGGCGGCATTCAGCTGCGCCAGATCCTTGTTATAGGTGGCCTGTGCCTGATCGACCGCGACCTCGTAAGGCTTAGGGTCGATCTCGGCGATCACATCGCCAGCCGAGACATCCTGCCCTTCCGCAAACTTCATTTTCTGCAGCTGGCCGTCGATCCTCACCTTCACATCCACCTTGGTCAGCGGCGTGACGATACCGAGGCCGGATTGTTCGACCGGGATGTCCTTCGTCATGACGGCCGATGTCTGAACCGGAATTGCTTGCGGTGCGGCGGCAGCGGCTTTCGGCTTCGTCTCCGCCTTGCCGCTTGCAGTAGAATAAAAGAAACCACCGCCGCCCAAAGCGGCAAGAAGCGCAAGGCCACCGATCACGGGGCCGGCTCTCCTGCGGCGGGGCAGATCGTCTTTCGCGTTCATGCAACGTCTCCGATTGGCGTTGATCGGGCGGAAGCCCGATGAAACCGGCATGAACGGAAAGCGCCATGCCGCATTGCAGCATTTCTGATGCAGACGGCATGGCGGGGATTTCGCGCGAAGATGAAATATATTTTATGTTGCGGGATCGGCCTGCGGCTCGTCCGTGAAGACATAGCCGGCACCGGGCACGGTATGGATCAGCGAAGTGGCGAAACCGCCATCGATCTTCTTGCGGATCCGATGAATGTGCATGTCGACAATATTGCCGCGCGGCTCGAAATCGTAATCCCAGGCGGCTTCCAGCAACATGGAGCGGGTCACGACATTGCCGGCATTGCGCATCAGCGTCTGCAACAGAAGGACCTCGCGCTGCTGCAGAACGATCGCCTGGCCTTCGCGGCTTGCGACGCGTTGCGGGATATCAAGTGTTAGACCGGCCGCCGACATGGTCGTATTGCCGAGCGGCATTTTCAGGCGGCGGGCAATCGCCTCGATCCGGGCAAGCAGTTCGGCAAAGGCATAAGGCTTCGCGAGATAATCGTCGCAGCCATCTCTCAGGCCTTCGATACGATCCTGCGGGCTCGCCAGCGCGCTCAGCATCAGCACGGGAACGGCAATTCCCGCCTGCCGCAGCGTCTTCACCAGCTCGAGCCCATCCAGCGACGGCAGCAGCCTGTCGACGATCAAAAGATCGAAGATCAGTTCGCGGGCAAGGCTCAGGCCCAGTTCACCATCGGCGGCCCGGTCCACGACATAACCGGATTCCCGCAGGCCGCGGACGAGGTAACTGGCAGATCTGTCATCATCCTCGACGACGAGAATTCGCATCAGGCTCACTCTGTGGTGACCGCCGTGACGGCGGCAAGATTAAAAAAAATTCATGTCCAGGCGAATGCGTCGTATCCTGCGCCTCCCTAGATCATAGGCCGTAAGCTGAACGCATTCTCAAGTGGTGAAGGAAGACATTTGTCCACTGTGCTGGTCGTAGAAGATGACGAAAAGACGGCCCTGGAGATCACCGCCGCCCTGTCCGACAACGGCTGTTCTGTCGTGCGTGTCGATAATGGTCGCGCCGGGCTCCTGGAGGCCGCCTCGACCAGCTTCGACGCCATCGTGCTCGACAGGATGTTGCCCGGCCATATGGACGGCCTCGGCCTTCTCGCTGCGCTGCGAGCCGCCCAGATCGAAACCCCCGTGCTGATCCTCAGCGCCCTTTCGGCCGTCGACGAACGCGTGCGCGGCCTGAAAGCCGGCGGTGACGACTATCTGACGAAACCGTTCGAAACGCTGGAACTGACCGCACGCATCGATGTGCTCGTCCGGCGCCGCAGGACCACGGCCGCGGAAACCGTGCTGCGGGTCGGCGATCTGGAGATGAACCTTCTCACCCATTCGGTAAAGCGCGGTGGCCAGACCATCGATCTGCTGCCGCGCGAATATGCGCTTCTCGAATATCTGATGCGCCATTCGGGCCAGCTGGTGACCCGCACCATGCTGTTCGAGGAAGTCTGGCACTATCATTACCATGAGCAGACCAATGTCATCGACGTGCATATCAGCAAGCTGCGCCGGAAGGTGGACCTGCCGGGCTCGCCGCAGCTGATCCACACCCTGCGCGGCTCGGGATATATTCTCAATGAACCTGCTTGATCTTGCGCGCACGACCAGTTTTCGTCTGGCGCTCACCTTTCTCCTGTTGTTTTCGGCAGCCTCCGTCGGGCTTTTCGCCTTCGTTCACTGGGAGACGAAGGACTTTCTATCGGACAAGACCGATGAATGGGTGGGCCGGGAAATTGCCTCGCTGCAGCGCCTCGACGCTGCGCAGCTGATGACCCGGCTCAAACAGAGCGAACTCGATCCGGGCACGACCGAACGGCCGTTCGCGCTTTACGACCCGTCTGGCAGGCGGCTGGCCGGCACGCCGATCGACATATCGCCGGAGACGCTGAAGCTTGCCGTTCCGAGCGATTTCATGGCGACCGTCAACGGCAAGAGACGGCAGTTCCGCGGCAGGGTTTTGGCGCGTTCCGGCGGCAATTATCTGCTTGTCGCGCAGGGGCTTCACGAACAGGGCGAATTCGACGAAAGGCTGTTCGATGCAACCCTGCTGGCCGCACTTGCCACGGCATTTCTCGGGCTTGTCGGTGCGATCTTTCTCGGCGCCGGATCGATGCGCCAGATCGATAATATCACCCGTGCAACCGAGCGGATCGTCAAGGGCGATCTCAGCCAGCGGCTTCCGGTCGGCAAAGGCAGCGGCGATATCGACCGGCTGACCCATGTCGTCAACGGAATGCTGACCGAGATCGAGCGGCTGATGCATGAAGTGAAGGGTGTCTGTGACAACATCGCCCATGACATGCGCACGCCGCTCACCCGACTTCTCGCCGGCCTCGAGCGCACCCGGCGGCGCGCGGAAGCGCTGACCGATTACGAAGAGGGCATAGACGACGCGATCGAGGAAATCCGCGGCATATTGAAGACTTTCAGCGCGCTCCTGAGGATTTCCGAGGTCGAAGACGGCATCCGCCGGTCCGGTTTCGTCGATACGGATCTGTCGGTCATCGCCCAGGATGCCGTCGAACTGTTCGAACCGACGGCGGAAGAGCGCGGCATCGAGCTTCGGTATGTCGAACGGCTGGAAGGACCGGCCACGATCGCCGGCGATCCGGACCTGCTTTTCGAGGCGGTCAGCAACCTGATCGACAATGCGCTCAAGTTCACGCCGGCCGGAGGGCAGATTGAGGTCACCGTTTCGCGCGCTTCCACCGGGCTGTCGATCTCGGTCGATGACACCGGCCCCGGCATTCCGGAAGAGGAGGTCGAGGCCGTGCTGCGCCGTTTCCACCGCGCTGAACGCAGCCGTACGACGCCCGGCAACGGCCTTGGCCTCAGCCTTGTCGCCGCCATTGCGCGGCTGCACGAGCTCGATCTGGTTCTGGGCAAGACGGGAACCGGCTGCCGGGTAACGATGCTCCACCCGGCCTCCAAACCTGTACGGCAGACATAAAGACGCTGGCTATCAGACGGGCGTCGCCGGCCTTGGAAAATGCAGCACGACGGCGAGCCCCGGTTCCGCATCGCAAAGCGCGATCTGGGCCGAATGCAGTTCGGCAATTGCCTTGACGAGGCTGAGCCCGAGACCGTTGCCGGGCGTCGTGCGGCTCTTGTCCAGCCTGTAGAGCCGGCGAAAGACGAGATCGCGCTCGGGGATCGGAATGCCACTGCCATTGTCGGCAACCGTCGTAACGAGATTGCCGCCCTCGCTTGCCACGCTCATCCGGATCACGGTGCCGGGCTTACAATGGTTGATCGAATTTTCGACCAGATTGACGAAGAGCTGCGTCAGCAGTTCCCTGTCGCCGCTGATCGTGCTCTTGAACTCTCCAAGCTGGAAAAACTCGAGCACCTGGCCATTGTCCTCGGCCACGCTCTTGTAGATCTCGGCGACCGTCGACATGACCTCGGCAAGTTCCACGGGCCGGAACCGCGTTTTTCGCGCTCCGGCCTCGATCTGTGAAATGCGCAGCAGGGCTTCGAACGTTTCGTTGATCCGGTCACTCTCGTCGCGCGCATCCTGGAGATAATTCTGAATATCGCCGCCATCGGCGGATTTTTCCAGAGCCTGCTCGACGCTCATTCGCAACCGGTTCAGAGGTGTCTTCAGGTCGTGGGCAATGTCCGCGCTCACCTGCCGCATGCCCTCGACGAGTGCCGAGAGGCGATCAAGCGCGCTATTCATATGGCCTGCCACGGTGTCGATATCGTCCTGCCTATGAGAGACGGGGATACGGACCGACAGGTTTCCGTTGGCGACACCCG
Organism: Neorhizobium alkalisoli; assembly: GCF_007829835.1. Classification (GTDB taxonomy): domain Bacteria; phylum Pseudomonadota; class Alphaproteobacteria; order Rhizobiales; family Rhizobiaceae; genus Neorhizobium. The sequence goes on from NZ_VIWP01000001.1 coordinate 934,575, forward strand.
TCATTGCCGCCCCGATGCCATCGAGCCGCTTCTGGGCCTGCCCCGCCAGATAGGCGCCGCCCGCGAAGGCGAGGAAAATGATGATGCCGGCCGCCCAGGAAAAGCTTACCAAAGCAATCCGTTCGAATTCGTCCGGTTCGGAATAGCTCTGGCCAACCATCAGAAGGTTGTCGCCCACCGGTCCGGCCTGCACCAGAAACCGGTCGTCGTCGACCAGTCCCAGGACTTTCGAACTGATCGTCGAAAACCCTTCGCTGACCGCGACTTTCGGCACATTTCCGGCAATGCGCTCCCCATTGCCATCGACCAGAAGAAAGATCTGGTCGTCCTGGCTGTTCAGGTTCGAATAGGTTGCGACCGCGGTGACCAGGTCCTCCTGATCGCGGGCGCTATAGGTGGCAGCGATCGCTGCATATGTGTCTTTCACCGATGTGTTGAGCGAATTGAACAATTCATGCTTCAGCACCTGATAGGCGACCATTCCGGCAATCAGGAAGGCGATCGTGAACAGAAAGCCGAATGTCAGGGCGAGCCGAAAGGGCGTGCTGCGAAAGAGCCTACTGGGACGCATGCATACGGTATCCGGTATTCCGTACGGTATGGAGAAGCTGCACATCGAACGGCTTGTCGATTTTCGCCCTCAGCCGGCTGACATGGGTTTCCACGACGCTCGTCTTCGGATCGAAATGGAAATCCCAAACCCGCTCAAGCAGCATCGTCCGCGTCAGGACGCGGCCTTCGGCCCGCATCAGGACCTCCAATAGCGTATATTCCCGCGGCTGCAGCTCGATCAGCTGCCCCTGCCGCCGGACTTCGCGCTTGACGATGTCGACCTCGAGATCGGCGAGTTTCAGTATCGTCTTCTGGTCCTGAACCGGAGGCCGCCTGGCCAGCGCGTTAACGCGCGCCAGCAGCTCGGAAAAAGCGAAGGGCTTGGCGAGATAGTCGTCACCGCCCGCTTCCAGCCCTTCGACACGATCATCGACGCCGCCGATCGCTGTCAGGAAGATAGCCGGCGTTTTCACGCGCGCGGCGCGCACCGCGCGGATCAGAGAAAGACCGTCTAGCCCGGGCAGCATGCGATCGACGACGATGACATCATATTGCTCGCGGGTTGCCTGAAACAGCGCGTCCCTACCGTCTTCTATGACGTCGCAGACATGCCCCGCCTCGGACAGGCCCTGGCAGATATATTCCGATGTCTTCCGGTCGTCCTCGACGACAAGTATGCGCATTACGAAAACTCCGGTCTAGAGCGAAGAACGAGCACAGTGATCGCCGCAAACTTTGTCGGAAACCTTATGAAAATCTTACACTTTCGTAAGGCGCGGCGCGAGTCCGCTCTGATCACCTCTCCTTACGGATCGGTATGAATTCGGCAAAAGCGACGTATAGGCCGGCCGCTACAACCGCCTTACCGACGGTCGAAGCACGGCCGCCGGGGTCCCAAACAAGGCCGAAGGCCGTACCCCTGGAGTTTTTACCATGAAGACGATCATTGCAGCCATCATCGTCAATACCTGCATCCTCGTCGGTCTCGTGGCCGTTGCCCTGCCGGTCCGCGCCGCACCGATGCCCTGCGAAGACATGTTGAAGGATATGCGCAGCACCAAGGCTGCCGCCAAACTCGGCGCCGACGACAAGGCGAAGGTCGATGCGCTGGAAGCCAAGGCCGTCGAGCGCTGCAATGCCGACGACGATGCACGCTCGGACAAGTTTCTGGCGGAAGCCATGAAGATCATGGGCAAGTGAACCGGATATCGAAGGTGACATCATGACCATGACAGGTTCCCGCAAACCGCCTGAAATCGCCAATCGCGTTCCGCGCGTCACGCCCGATTTCTGGCTCATCAAGCTCCTGGCCGTGACCATGGGCGAAACCGGTGCCGACTATCTGGCCGTCAATATGGGGCTCGGCCTGACCATGACCTCGGTCATCATGGCCGCCCTGCTTGGCCTTGCGATCTGGTTCCAGTTCGCGCAGAGGCGTTACGTGCCATCCGTCTACTGGACGGCCGTGGTGCTGATCAGCGTCGTCGGCACGCTGGTGACCGACAATCTCACGGACAATTTCAATGTGCCGCTCGAAGCCTCGACCATCGGCTTCACGATTGCGCTCGCCGTGACATTCGCAATCTGGCGGGCACGTGAAGGCACGCTCTCCATCCACACCATCTTTACCGCACGGCGCGAGGCCTTTTACTGGCTCGCCATCCTCTTCACCTTCGCGCTCGGCACCGCCGTCGGCGATCTCATCGCAGAGACATTCGATGTCGGCTACCTTCTCACCGGCCTTCTCTTCACCGCCGTGATCGGGATCATCGCAGCCGGATATTTCCTGCTGCACATGAACGCCATCCTCTGCTTCTGGCTTGCCTATATCTTCACCCGGCCGCTCGGCGCATCACTGGGCGACCTGCTTTCGCAGCCCGGCGAATATGGCGGGCTCGGCTTCGGCACGATCTATACCAGCCTTCTCTTCCTGGTGCTGATCATCGCGACCGTCGGCTACATGACGATGAACTACAAGCCGGAAACCGCACCCGACCAGAAGAGCCACTGGGCCTGAGCCGCAAGCCGGGTTTTTCACCCGGCCTACCAGCCAACAGACGTCGATAGAACCGGGCTGGCGATCTTTTCGCCGGCTTTCATCCGCGCGTCCCGCGGGCAGAAAGCAGCGCGCCGAAAACTGGCGGCCATTCACCTCCGTGTCAGCCTTTTCAAACATTTGCGCACCGGAACCCTTCTGCCGGCCGCATTCATTTGCGTAACGAGTGACAACGCATGAACCGTTTACGGACTTCCCTACACCTGCAGACCTGCATGACGACGGCAATGCTGCTGGTCGTTTGCTGGCTTGCCATTCTCGGCCTGTTTCACCTGATGCCGCATATCGACATTGCGCTTTCGGCCTATTTCTTCAAAGGCCCGCTCTGTGTCGGCAATGCCTCTGCAAGCGGATGTGGCAGCTTCATCTATGCCGACGAAGACGAGATAAGGGCGTTGCGCCGGCTGCTTTACATCCTCCCCTATTGCGGAGCCGTCGCCGTCGTCTTCGGTATCGTGATTGCAAGTTTTGGCCGGTTCCGGCGCCCGGCGGCGATCCGCCCCATGGTCTTCGCCCTGTTGAGCCTGGCGCTCGGCGTCGGACTGATCGTCAACGGGACGCTCAAGGAATATTCCGGCCGCCCACGTCCCGTGCAGACGACCATCTTCGGCGGCAATATGGAATTTGCGCCGGCCGGATCCTTCGACGGCACCTGCCCCGGCAATTGCTCCTTCGTGTCGGGTGAAGCGGCGGGTGCAGGATGGCTGATCTGCCTGATCTTCCTCGTCCCGCGTCGCTGGCGCAAATGGGCGGCCGTGCCGATCGTCGCCGTGTCGGTCACGATGGCGGCCCTCCGGGTCGTGGTCGGCGCGCATTTCACATCCGATGCCATTCTCGGCTGGCTCGTTCCGATCATCCTGTTCTGCCTGATGATCACGATCGATGCCATCAGACGTCCGCCGCCGGAGGCGGTGCTGCAGCCCGCGGAAGCCCGAAAGCAAAACTGAGCGACCGCACCAAAACTGCCATTCTTACAAAACCGTATGCTTGCGGAATGATGCCGGAGAAGTTCGCGTGAAAGATTGAGCTCACCATCTCGATCGAAGAGCGTATAATGAGTCATCCTGCCGATCATCGCCAGCCGCGGTTTTATATCCACCCCGTCAATGCGCGGTTGTCGACCTATCTCATCAATCTCGATCGCGCAGGCGATCGCCGCAAGCGCATGAGCTGGCTTCTGGCGCGGCATGGCCTGGTCTTCGAACGGGTCCAGGCCGTCGATGGAAACGACATCCAGCTTCCTTCGCCGTTTTTCGACGAGCGCGGTTATCTCGAACGGCATGGCAGGCGGCCGAACCGCGCCGAGATCGGCTGCTACCTCAGCCATGTGGAATGCGCCCGGCGCCTGCTGGAATCGTCATTCGAGCACGCCCTGATTCTCGAAGACGATCTCGATTTCGACGAAGAACTGCTCGACACACTGTCCTCAGCGCTCGATCAGGCCGGAAGCTGGGATCTGCTGCGTCTTTCCTCAGTCAATTCCGGCCATAAATTCCCGGTTCTGCAGCTTTCCGGCAAACACAGCCTGGCGCTCGCGCTGACGCGTGAAAAGGGGTCCGGTGCCTATGTCATCAACCGGCGGGCCGCGGAATGGATCGTCACAGCGCTGCTGCCGATGAGGCTCCCCTACGACCTTGCCTTCGATCTGGAGCATGAAGCCGGGCTGAAAGGCTGCTTCATCACGCCGGAGCCGGTCTCTCAATCCGCCGAGCGCATGTCCTATATCCAGACACGTCTTTCCGATTACAAACTGAAACATCGCCGGCCCGCATCCGTGATGCTGCATCGGGCCCGGATGGAAAGCGGCCGATTCATCGCACGCCTTGCCCGGCTTGTGCTCTGGCGGATCTTTTCCGCATTCCGGTAACCGGAAGGCGGCAGCCGGAGGAACCGGCTGCCTGCTTTTACGAGAATATCCGCCGTTACAGCTTCTCAAGCTGCTCGAACGCCAACTTCAGGTCCGGCTCGCTCAGGCGCACATAACCTTCCCGCGTGTCCGTAAACTCCGCGACGAGCGCCTGTCCTTCTTCGGAAAGGGCGAGCCGCAGATAGACTTTCAGCAATGGTGAAAGCGGCGTATCCGGCGCCCGGTCCACGTAAAGGCCGAGATAGGAGGAAAGCGGGTAGCAACCTGCTGCCACATCCTCAAGGCAGGGTGTGTGAAAACTTCCGCCCGTCTCCCGCGACAGCGGCAGGACGCGGACCCGATCGGCAAATTTTGCTGCATCGAACCAGCCGATCGCGCCGATGCCGTAGGGATCATCGGCAACGGCTTTGACCACGGCGGCCCGGTCCGGCAGCGCCTCGTAATGGGCGGCATAGGCCATGCCCCCGAGATGGGCTTCACGAAAGCCGGAGGCATATTTTCCGTCATCCCGCAGACCGTAAAGATGGATACGCCGGTTTGCCCAGTCACCGGAGAGCCCCAGCTGGTGCCAGAAGCTGATATCGCCAGCAGGCGATCCGGAGGTGAAGACCCGAGCCAGATCCGGCATGGATAGCCCATTCAGCGGGTTGCCGGCATGGACATAGATCGAAGGCGGAGTCTTGGCATCGGGCCTCGGGCCGTGCCCGGCATAACCGATATGGACGACACTCGCGGCATAACCCTTGGCGGACTTGAACGAGGCCCGATCCGCCGCCCAGGGCGCGCGCGCCATAGGTGCGATCAGGCAGGCATCGCTTGCCAGTGCGGGAAAGGCGGTGGACGAGCCGTTCATGGTCAGCTGGAAGGTGACATGCAGATGCTCGCGGCGGAAAAGTTCGCAGAGCTTTTCGATCAGCGGCTCCATGCCGTCATTGCCGGCGATGGTGATGACGGACGGCATTTCGACGGCAGGATTGCTGGTGATCCGGACGGATGATTGATTCATCTCAGTTGCTCCCGCTGCCAAGAATATGGTCGAGTTTTACCCGTTCGGTCGTGATCTCGTCGGGGCGCAGCGGAATGTAACCGCCCGGCTGTTCCGCCAGGATGCACTGTCCCTCGTAGGACAGGACATAGCGCAGATATTCCGCCGTGAACGGATCCACCGGCTCGCCCATCCTTTGCGGCACGTAGAAATTCAAAAACCTGCCAAAGGCATAGAGGTCGTTCTGCACATCGGAGGTGGAGCCTTCGGAATAGAACCCGCCCTCGTCCACGGCGATCGGCAGCAGTTTTAGATCCGCCGTTTCCCGGCCGATGGCCGCGACGGCGACGCCGGCCGGATCGTTCGACAGCCGGCTCAGCACATCATCCGTCCCGACATACCTTTCATAGAAAGGGCTCAGCGGACGTCCCTGCAGGTGATGCGCCTGCATATAAGTGCCGAAGCCGGTATATTCCGGCGTGCCGATGGGGTGGATCTGCCGCCTCATCCATTCACCACCAAGACCGAGCTGCCCCCAGCGGGAATAGTCGCCATCCGGATTGCCCACCGAGAATATTTTTGACAGCTGCGACACCGTGATCCGCATGAGCGGATTGGAGCGGTGCACGTAAACCGCAAGCGAGGTTGCCAGATGCTGCGAGGTCTCTTCCGCCGTGTGGGCAACACGGATCGCGACCGGCGGCGCGCCGATCAGCTTTCGGTATGGCACGGTTTCGACGGGCGTGATCTCGCGGCCCATGACGCTCAGCATCGACTTTCCGCTCATCAGGAAAGCCATGGCGGAAGGTGTGCCGCGCAGATCGACATCGAACGCCACTCCGGGATGCAGCGCGCCAAAAGCCTCGCAACAGCGCTCGACGATCCAGCTTCCATGATCGGAACCGCTGATGCGCGCCTTGTTCTTTCCCGTCAGCCAGCCTGCCGCGGCCGGCATGGAGATCGGTCGCGGTTCATAGCGGGGAATGCGCGGATCGACCGGCCGCGCCGTCCAGGGCTCCTGTGGTCGAGCCAATGATGGGGCAACGTGTTCCAAGAAAATCTCCTGTTTCAAAATTCAGTAAATGTCCCGCCGGTAGAGGCCCTGCGCTGCGAGCGCCGCCATCCGGTCTTCGCCGAGCACGGCGTGAAGCGCCGCATCAACGGCCGGCGCCATCGTGTCGCTGCTGCCGCAGACATAGATCGCAGCACCGCGATCGACCCAGCGACACAGTTCCCCGGCTTCCTCGTGCAGACGGTGCTGCACATAGATCCGCTCCTGCTGGTCGCGCGAGAACGCCGTGGTGATGCGCGCAAGCGCGCCACTCGCCAGCAGTTTCTGCAAATCGTCCTCGAGCAGGATATCGGCGGCGCGGTTGCGCTCCCCGAAGAACAGCCAGTTTTCTGCCGATCCGCGGACGGCTCGGTAACGCAGATGCGCATGCAGACCTGCAATACCCGTACCGTTGCCGATCAGGATCATCGGGCGATCGAGGGCGGGAGCGTGGAAATTGGCGTTGCGGCGGATGCGGAGCAATGACGTTCCACCAATGGCAAGACCTTCCGTCAGCCAGCCCGAACAGAGGCCGAGCCTGCCATCCGGCCCGCGAACCTGACGCACGACGAGGTCCAGACTGCCATCTTCCGCGATCGAGGCGATGGAATATTCACGGATCGGCGCGTTTTCCGAATGATCCGCGGCCGGCACGATTTCGGCTATGTCACCTGCCTGCCACGTGGCCAAATCGCCTTCGGATCTCAGGCGGACCCGAAATACCGGCAGGCCAATGCTGCCGGTATTGAGATGGCTACGTTCGATCAGTCGAAACCGCTGAAAATCCTGCCGCATCGTTTCATCGGCGCCAATCACGGCACCCAGCGCCCGGATATGGCCCTGCCACGATGACAGCGCGCCCTGATCATGCGCATCGACATCGATGCGATCGAACAGGCGCTTGGCACCGCTTCTGTGCAGCCACGCGTCCAGTCGCCTGCCGAAAGCGCAGAAATCCCCATGGCGGCGGTCGCCCAGGGCCAGAACGCCATATTCAAGGTCGGGAAATCTCGTTGCTGCCGCCATGACGCGGCTTTCGAACCGGCGGGCACTGTCCGGAGCATGTCCGTCGCCATAGGTGCTGGCGATGAAAAGAACCTGCCTTTCCCTGCCAAGCTGTTCGATATCGATCTCATCGATAGACGCCAGCCGCGCATCGATTCCTGCCGCCCTGAAATCCTCGACCGCACGTCGTGCCAATTGCTCGGCAGATCCTGTCTGCGAGGCGTACACGATCAGAGGGCCCGCCGCGCCCATGACCGTGGTCCTTCCGGGAAGGGTAGCGGCAACCGACTTCGCCTTCCGGCGCCGATCGGCATAGAGCAAAATCCCGGTCACGGCGAAAAATGGCAAGCCGAGTGCTGCAATCACGACCATCACCCGCCAGACCGGACCAAAGGCGATGCCGGTATGGATCGGGTCCATATTCGCCATGATCCATTCACCGGCCTTCAGGTCGGCATGGAGTGTGCTCTTGACGATCTTGCCCGCCTTCGGGTCGATCTGCAGGTCGTCGAGGGCCCGGTCATTGGGCGCGCTCGTCGTCAGAACCCTCGCCCGCACCGGTTTTCCCGGCTGGGGCACGGTGAAGATTACATTGGCCAGCCGATCGCTATACTGGCTGCGCACCACGGCAAGAGCCGCCTCCAGCGAGACCGGCTCCGGCTTTTTCGCCTCCGTGTCCGGTGCTTCAGCGCTGGCGGGTCTTGGTTTTCTCGGCTTTGCGGTCTCGCTTTCGGAGGAAAGGATCCACGTCACCGCGCCGCGATACCAGTCATAGGACCACCACAGGCCGGACAGCGCGCTGATGACATAAAACATTGCCAGCCAGCTGCCGATGACGCTGTGCAGGCTGCGAAACAGCGCCCGGCCGCGGAGGGTGAAATCGAGCCTGAACCACGAACGCCAGTCGAGCGGCCGGCTTGGCCAGCGCAGATAGAGGCCGGACATCGCAAAGAACACGACAGCGAAGGCCGCGGCACCGGTGATGTGGCGGCCGATATCGTTGCTGGCGCCGGAGGCGGTCAGATAACGATGCAGGCTTCTGACCCTGCCGAAGAAATCCGCCCCTGTCGCCTCGCCCAGAAGTTCGCCGCTATAGGGATTGACGAAGATGCGCGGATTTCGCCCGCCATCGGCGGGCCGGCGAAGAACGGTGATCGTATAGGCGCGGGTCGGATCGCTCTCCACCTGCAGTGCCGTGATCCTGTCCTGCGGCAGCCGCGCGCGCACGATCGCCAGAAGTGCATCGGCGGAAAGCGGCGCATCGGCGGAAACGGCAACCCGCGCCTGCGGGCTCAGCGCTTCCATGATTTCGTCCTCGAAACCCATCATGGCGCCGGTCATCCCCATGAAGGCAAGAACCAGGCCGAGGCTGATGCCGAGCAGCCAATGCAGCCGGAAGATCACCCTGCGCGGCGAGATCCGCCATGGGCGTGATGCGCGCCATATGCGGCCCGATCGGGCGCCCATCGCCGTTGCAGGGTGATCTTCCACGTGGTCGCTCATGGCTTTGCAGCAGGCAGCGGCCGACCGCTGATATGCGACTGCACGGCCGAGACCATCAGGCTGAGCGCACCGAAAGAATTGGTGATCGTCTCTTCACGCGAGAGAAGAATGTAGCGACCTTCGCGGCACGCCTTCAGGAACTGGCAATAACCGGGCAGAACCTTTTCCATGTCGGCGATCTCTTCCGCAGGCTTGCCGCCGCCGTCGGAGCGATAGGTATCGAAGATGAAATCGGCATCGAGATCGGGCAGGCGCTCGGCGCTGACATCGATGCGTTCGCCCTCCGGAATGCTGTCGATGAGTTCGGGGAACTTGAAGCCGGCATCCCGCAGCACCCGGCCGAGCGTGCGATAGGTGTGGTGCACGGTCACCTTGCCCTTGTTGGCCTGGATGACCGAAACCGTGATCGTGCCGGTATCAACGACATGTTTCAGCTGATCGATCTGTTCCTTGTAACGCCGCTCCAGCACCGCAAGCCGCGCCTGCGTGCCGGTAAGATCGGCGAGCCTGCCATAGATGCGCGGGGCGCTGCCGATGAGATGGTCGATGCTGACGGTCGGCGCGATCTTTTCCAGCTGCTCGATCGGCGTGTCGCGCGACGGCTCGGTAATGATCAGGTCGGGCTTGGCGGCCACCAGCGCCTCGAGGTCGATATTGGCCGTGCCGATGAACTTGATATCGGAATTGTCGAAATCGACACCCGTCAGAAGCGCGCTCGACCGCAGGAAATGATGGCCGTCGAGTGCCGTGCGGCCATGACTTGCGACGGGCGGTGCACCGAGCTCGATCAGCGGAATGGTGATGTCGAGATCGTGCAGCGAGACGATGCGCTTGGGCTGGGTGGGAACCTGCACCACGCGGCCAAGATCGTCGGTGAAACTGCGCATCTCCTGGGCTCCGGCCGTTCCAAGGCCGGAAACGAGCATCAGGGCGGCAGCGGCGAGCCTGAACCGGGACAGATTCATGGTTCTTCTCTTTCTCTTGCAGGGTTTTGGAAACATCAGAGCCGGTCCCTCCTTCGCCACAGGAGCAGGAGGAAAAACGGCACGCCGAGAACCGACATGACGATGCCGGCCGGGATCTGTAGCGGCGCGAAAGCCAGCCGGCCGATCGTATCGGCGATCAGGACCAGCGCGGCACCGGTCAGGGCACTTGAGGTCAGCAGCGCCGTCTGGTTGCCGCCGATCAGGAAGCGGCCGATATGCGGCGCTATGAGCCCGACGAAACCAAGGCTGCCGACGCAGGACACGCTCGCCGCCGTCAGCAGCACCGGGCCGGCAAACCGCAGGAAGGAAATGGCCTGCAGGCGAACCCCGAGACCGATCGCCGTGCCATTGCCGAGAAGCGCCACATCGGCGGCGCGCGCGGTGAGGTAGAGCAATGCGCCGCCGACGATCAGCCAGACGAAGGCGACAATGACCAGCGGCCAGGTCGCCGCATGCAGGCTGCCGGCGAGCCAGACCATGGCGGTCTGCACGTCGCGAATGTTCGCGGTCGTCATGAAGATGGCCAGCGCTGCCGAAAAAAACCACGAAACGCCGATGCCGATCAGGATGAAACGGACCTTCGACATGTCGCGGGCAAGCGTCACGACGAGGACCGCGACCAGCAATCCGCCCATCATTCCCGCAACGGGTCGCCACAGAACCGCGCTCTGCGGCAGGAAGATGATGAGGGAGAGAACCATCACGGCCGTTCCCTCCTTCACGCCGATCAGGCCCGGATCGGCAAGACCGTTGCGGGTGATGGATTGCATGGCGGCGCCCGACAGGCCGAGCATCGCACCGCTGAGAATGGCGATCAGGATGCGCGGCAGGCGGATATCCCAGACGATGTAACGGTGTTCTGAACTCGCCTCTTGCGGCCGCAGGATGGTGTGGAGCAGATCCGGCAGCGGCAGATCGAAACTGCCGGCCGGCAACGATGCCAGCCCGACGAGAAGCACGATGACGGCGAGCCCCAGGCATGCGAGCACGATGCGCGGCCGAGCCAGGAAAGAGATGCCGGCGAGCGAGACGGCGCGATAGCCGCTGTTGCGCAGGAGATCGCTCATCGCAGGCTCCGGCTTGCCAGATAGATGAAGACCGGTGCGCCGGCGATGGCGGTCATCACGCCGGTCGCCAGTTCCTGCGGCGCCACGATCATCCGGGCAGCGATATCGGCCGCCAGAAGGAGAGCTGCGCCGCCGATGGCAGAAAGCGGCAGGAGGATACGCATGTCATTGCCGACGATCGGCCGCAGGATGTGCGGAACGACCAGACCGATAAAGCCGACAGGGCCAGCCAGCGAAACGGCGGCGCCCGATAACAGCGCGGCGCAGATCAGGCCGCCGGTCCGCACCAAGACCACCCTTACACCGAGGCCGGCCGCAACCTTGTCGCCCATGGCGAGAACGTTGAGATAGGGTGCCAACAGAAGCGAGGCGCCCATGCCCAGCGCCACGGCTCCGGCGGCATAGCCAAACGCCGGATAGGTCAGGCCGGCGAGATCGCCGGCAAGCCAGATCCTCAGATCCATCAATGTCTGCTCGTCGAGAATGAGGACGGCTGCAGTGAGGGATGAGGCGAAGGCGGAAAAGGCGATGCCGCACAGGGTTGCCTTGATCGGCGTCAGGCCGCTGCGACCGGCAGATGCCATGGCGATCACCAGGCAGAAGACGGTGGCGGCACCGATCGACGCGACCAGCGGCCGGCCGAGCGGACCGGCAAGCCATGTGCCGCCGAGCGCCGTCGCGAGAACCACCGCCAGTGCCGCGCCTGCGTTGAGGCCGAGAATATGCGGCTCTCCCAGCGGATTGCGGGCAACGGATTGCAACAGCGCGCCGGCCGAACCCAGCGCGGCACCGACGACAATGCCGCTCAGCAACCGCAGCAGGCGCAGATCGACGACGATCTTGTGGGCGAAATTGGTCGGATCATAGGAAAGGAGCGCGGAGACGACCGTCTGTGGTCCGATAAACCGGGCACCGATGCCGATATGCAGGATTGCCAGCGCGACGAGGAGCGACGAGGTGCAGACGAAGGCGAGAGAGGCCCGCCCAGAGGCAGACAGGCCGGGTTGCTTGTGGCGGATCGATGCGGCCGTCATTCGCACCGTCCCATCCGGCGGCTGACCGGCATGACGAATGGCCGCCCGGTCTGCGGATGCTCGGCGACAAGAACCTCGACATCGAAGACATCGGAAATCAGGGCCGGCGTACAGTCGGAGGGCGCCAGCACATCGGATGCCAGACGCCCTTCCTTCAGGAACAGGATCCGGTCGGCATAGGTGATCGCGCAGTTGAGATCATGCAGCACGACCACGACGGTGCGCCCATGTTCGCGCGTCAGATGATGCAGAAGATCGAGAATCTCCACCTGATAACGCATGTCGAGAAAGGCCGTCGGCTCGTCGAGCAGGATGGTTTCCGTCTCCTGCGCGATCGCCATGGCGATCCAGCACCTTTGCCGCTGGCCGCCGGAAAGATCGTCCACCTGCCGGTCGGCAAATTGCAGCGTGTCGGTCATCCGCATGGCGGTTTCGACGGCGGCCTCGTCCGCAGCGCTCCATTGCTTGAAAAGGCCCTGATGCGGAAAGCGGCCGCGGGCGACGAGATCGAAAACGCGCATGCCTTCCGGAACGACCGGATTTTGCGGCAGGATGCCGAGCCGCCGCGCCAGTTCCCGTGTCGGCAGGCGGTGAACCGATTTGCCATCGAGGCAGACCTGCCCGGCAGTCGGCGTCAGCAGCCGCGCGATCGTGGACAGCAATGTCGATTTGCCCGAGCCGTTGGGGCCGACAAGCGCCAGCATCTCTCCGCGCGGGATCGAGGCGCAGATATTGTCCAACACGGCCTTGGCGCCATAACCTGCGCTGACGCCTTCGATGGAAAGGGCGCCGGTTGCCGCCGGCGTCACGTCCGCACCGCCTTCAATGTCCGGGCCATGAATATCTAAGGGCGTCATGGCCAAGTGACCTTTGCAGATAGTTCGGTATCAAAACCCGCCGGTCAGCGGCGGCATGTTTCCGTTACATCATTTTATTGAATGTAGTAGTCAAGTTTTCCATACCTCTTCCTTTTTGTCGCACCGCACCCACCCCTGTTGAAAACCCTCCGCTGCGGCAAGCCTGCAACAATTTTGCAGCATATCCGGGCGAATTGTGCCGTCTTCGCGCGGTCTGCCTATTGCCATGGTTGCAATTTTCACACCCCGAATTTCACGGTCACCGGCGCTAAGTTTACTACTACATTCATGTTTGATTATTGCCCCGCTACATTATCAGTGCATCGGGGGATGTGATTTATGAGTGTTATCAAACGCCGCCTGCTCGGAACGTCGAGCCTGTTTGCCACGGTCGTTCTTGCCGGATTGGCGACTGCCGCAACGGCACAGGCCCAGACAGCCACCACAAACGCGAACCAAACCGCCACCGAAACAGGCGCGTCCGACACCACGCTTGCGCCGATCATCCTGTCCGGCAGCGGCGACAGCGACACGACCGGATACCAGCCGGTTTCCAACAGCTCGGCCACCCGCAGCAACCTGCCGCTTCTCGACATCCCGCAGGCCGTCAACATCGTCAGCGACAAGGTCATCGAGGACCAGGCGGCCAAGACGCTGGACGACGTGCTGAACAATGTCAGCAGCATCAACCAGGCCAATACGCTCGGCGGCACACAGGATGCCGTGATGCGCCGCGGTTTTGGCGAAAAGATCGACGGTTCGGTGCTGACCGACGGCCTCAGAACCGTGCTGCCGCGCAGCGTCAACGCCACGACCGACCGGGTGGAAGTGCTGAAAGGCCCGTCCTCGGCCCTTTACGGCATTCAGGAACCGGGCGGTGTCATCAACGTCATCACCAAGAAGCCGCAGGAAAAATTCGGCGGCTCCATCACCGCGACGGGCTCCAGCTTCGGCGGCGGCTCGACACAGCTTGATGTTACGGGTCCGATCGAGGGCACCGATTTCGCCTACCGCCTGATCGGATCCTACGAGGATGTCGATTACTGGCGCAATTACGGCAAGACCAAGCAGTGGCTGATCGCGCCCTCGCTGTCCTGGACGGGAGAGGACACGAAGGTCAACGTGGCCTATACGCACCGCGACTATCTGCTTCCCTTCGACCGCGGCCAGATCTTTGACGAGACCACGGGCAAGCCTGTAACCACCGACCCGAAGACGCAGTTCACCGAACGCTACAACATCACCGACGGCCGCTCCGATCTCTTCAGCGTCAATGTCGAACACGACCTTTCCGACGACTGGAAGGTCCGGTTCGACTACAATTACAGCCAGGACGTCTATTCGGATAACCAGGCCCGGATCATGTCCTACGACCCGGCGACCGGCAATCTGACCCGCAGAGCCGACTCGACCAATGATTCCACCCAGAAGCAGCATGCCGTGCGCATGGATCTGCAGGGGGACGTCGATATTGCCGGCTTCCGCAACGATCTGCTGATCGGCGCCAATTACACGGATTACGACCTGCTGCGCTCGGACATGATCCGTTGCTCGGCCGTCGGCGGCTTCAATATCTACAATCCCGTCTATGGCACGCTGCCGAAATGCACGACCGTCGCCGCCAAGGACAGCGACCAGACGATCCAGCAGAAATCGCTGACGGCCTATGTGCAGGATGCGGTGCATCTCAACGACCAATGGATCCTGATCGGCGGCCTGACGCTGCAGCACTATGATCAGTATGCCGGCAAGGGCCGCCCCTTCATCGTCGCGACCGATGCCGAAGGCTTCGAAGTCACGCCGCGCGCCGGCATCGTCTACAAGGTCACGCCGGACGTTTCGCTTTACGCGACCTATGCAAGCTCCTTCATGCCGCAATCGTCGATTGCCGATGTGATCGGTGAACTGCCGCCGGAAACCGGAAAGTCCTACGAAGTCGGCGCCAAGTTCGAACTGCTCGGCGGACTGACGGCAACGACCGCCTTCTATCATATCGACAAGCGCAACGTTCTCTACAACGAGACGATCAACAATGCCGACGGGACCACGACCAGCATTTCCAACACCTCCGGCAAGGTCATGTCGCAGGGCTTCGAATTCGACATTGCCGGCGCGCTCACAGACAATCTGAGCATGATCGCCAGCTACAGCTATAATAACAACGAGGTTGTCGAGGATGCCCAGTATCAGGGCAACAACCTCGCCAATGTCGCGCGTCACACCGGCTCGCTTTACCTCACCTATGATTTCGGCGAGGTCTTCGGCACCGACAACACGTTGAAGATCGGCGGCGGTCTTCGTGGCCGCAGCAAGGCTCCGGGCAATTACGGCAATGACTATTACCTGCCGGGCTATGTCGCTGCCGATGCGTTTGCCACCTACACGATCCAGACCGAACGCCCGATCGCCGTTCAGCTGAACCTGAAAAACCTCTTCAACAAGACCTATTACACCTCGTCGCTCTATACGGCCGGCGCCTATCTCGGAAACCAGATCGGCAATCCGTTCGAGGCTTCGCTTTCGGTCAAGATGTCCTTCTGAACCGATCCCGATCATCAAGCATGACGATGCCGCAGCCTTCCCGCTGCGGCATTTTTTTGTCCGCGACAGAGACCGGGAGCTGACGGTTCTGCCTCTGAAAGGCACCTTGCCAAGCAGGCATCAATGCCCTCTCTCGACTACATGGCCTCGCGATGTAGTAGCTTGAGAGATTTTCTCCAAAGTTTTTTCCGCAAACTGGCGATATCGATTTTTCCCAGCCGGCCTCGTTCATCCGCATTGTAAATGCTACGAAATCGGCAGAAAATCCGGCGTGTGGGCTCTTATTCCCGCTTCGCCGCGTCGGATGCGCCGACAGGATTTCCTCCGATCGTCATCCATAAAGTTGACTACTACATTCATGTTTGTCTATTTGCCTCCATTACATTCTCTTCGCATCCAGGGGGCACTTCATGCAGACAGGGAAAACCCGGCGCACCGAGCGCTACGGCATCTTGGCATCGGCCGTCATCATCGGCCTGACGTCGGGCGCCGGGCTGGCAGCGGCGCAAGATGCGGCCGATACCGCAAAACGGACGGACGATAGTCAGACGCAGGAAGCAACCTCCGACACGGCGCTTGCACCGATCATTCTCAACACGTCCGGAAACGGTGAAACCAAAGGCTACCAGCCGGTCGACAACAGTTCCGCGATGCGCGGCAACATGCCCATTCTGGATATTCCCCAGGCGGTCAACGTCGTCAGCGACGCGATCATCCAGGACCAGAATGCCAGGTCTCTCGATGACGTGCTGAACAATGTCAGCAATATCAATCAGACGAACACGCTGGCCGGCACGCAGGATTCCTTCATCCGGCGCGGTTTTGGCGACAATCGCGACGGCTCGGTTCTGACCAATGGCCTGCGGACGGTTCTGCCGCGCAGCTTCAATGCGACCACCGACCGCGTCGAGGTTCTGAAAGGCCCCTCGTCCGCGCTTTACGGCATTCAGGAACCGGGCGGCGTCATCAACGTGCTGACCAAGCGCCCGCAGCAGAAATTTGGCGGTTCTATCTCGGCAACGGGCTCAAGCTTCGGCGGCGGCTCGACGCAGTTCGACGTCACCGGTCCGATCGGCGACACCGATTTTGCCTACCGGCTGATCGGCTCCTACCAGAATGTCGACTACTGGAGAAACTACGGCAAGACGAAGGAATGGCTGTTGTCGCCGTCGATCGCCTGGTTTGGCGAGGATACGACCGTCAACCTCTCCTATACGCACCGCGACTATGTCGTTCCCTTCGACCGCGGCCAGATTTTTGACCTGACGACCGGCCATGCCGTGACGACCGATCCGAAAATCCAGTTCACCGAACCCTATAACGTCACGGACGGTACCTCGGATCTCGTCAGCCTCAATGTCGAGCATGACCTCAGCGACGACTGGAAACTGCGGTTCGACTACAATTACAGCCGCGACGCCTATTCCGACAATCAGGCGCGTATCATGTCCTATGATCCGGCGACCGGCGACCTGACCCGCCGGGCGGATTCCACCAATGGATCGACGCAGTTCCAGCATGCGTTCCGGCTCGACGCGCTCGGCGATGTCGAGATCGCCGGACACCGCAACGAGATTCTCCTCGGTGCCAGCTATAGCGATTACGACCTCCTGCGCTCGGACATGATCCGTTGCGGCAATGTGCAGGATTTCAACATCTACAATCCCGTCTACGGGACGCTGCCGAAATGCACGACGGTGGTGGCCAAGGACAGCGACCAGACGATCCAGCAGAAGCTGCTGACGGCCTATGCGCAGGATTCCTTCTACCTGACCGATGACCTGATCCTGGTCGGCGGGCTGACATTCCAGCACTATACCCAATATGCCGGCAAGGGCCGCCCCTTCGTGGTCGGCACCGATGCCGAAGGGTTCGAAGTCACGCCCCGCGCCGGCATCGTCTACAAGGCGACGCCGACCTGGTCCTTCTACGGCAATGTCGCGACCTCCTTCATGCCCCAGACTTCCATCGCCGACTATATTGGCGAGCTTCCGCCGGAAAAGGGCGTTTCCTACGAGATCGGCACCAAGTTCGAACTGTTCGATGGCATCACGGCAACGGCTGCGCTCTTCCACATCGACAAGGAAAACGTCCTCTATAACGAGTTCATCGATGGCGTGACCTATGCCCGCACAGCCGGCCATGTCCGCTCGCAAGGCTTCGAACTCGATCTCGCCGGCGCGCTCACCGAAAACTGGAGCGTTATCGCCAGCTACGGTTATACCAATGCTAAGATCATCGAAGACCCGACCTATGCCGGCAAGCAGCCGGTCAATGTCGCCAAGCACACCGCGTCGCTCTATCTCACCTATGATTTCGGCGAGTTTTTTCGGCACCGAAAACACGCTTAAGGTCGGCGGCGGCGTTCGCGCCAAAAGCAAGCGGGCCGGCGTCTACAGCAACGAATATTTCCTCCCCGGTTATGCGGTTGCCGACGCCTTTGCTGCCTATACGATCCAGTCGGAACGACCGGTCACCTTCCAGCTCAACCTGAAGAATATCTTCGACAAGACCTACTACACATCCTCGATCTATGCTTCCAATCTGGGCAACCAGATTGGCGAACCCTTCGAGGCTACGCTTTCCGTGCGCATGGATTTCTGACCGCAATCCAGCCGAACAAACATCCGTGTCGCCCTGTCACCATGCAGGGCGACATCTCCTTTTCATCCACCGGAAAACAGCCGCCATGAAACGAATGACAAAACGACCGCTGGATCGCCTCGGTGAGCGGCTTTCGACCCGGATGCAGAAACTGTCGCCAGGGCTGAAGACGGTGGCGCTTTACATCAGCGAAAACCGCGAACTCGTCCTGTCACAGTCCGCGCTGGAAATTGCCGCCGAAACGAATACGTCGGACGCGACCGTCATCCGCGCGGTCCAGGCTCTCGGTTTCGAGGGGCTGCGCGACCTCAAGTCTGAGCTGCGGACTGCAATCGGCGGCTCGCTGTCCTCGGCCGAAAAGATGGAGGCGACGACCAAGGACCTGAACGAGGATCTGAATGCCGCGATTTCCTATGTGTCGGACAGCCATCTCGAAGCCGCCCACTGTCTTTCCAATGAGGAAGGCCGCGCCTCGATCATGGCGGCGATCAACCTTCTTTCGACCGCGGGCAGGATCGCCGTCTTCGGGATCGGCGCGTCCGGCATCCTTGCCGATTATGCGGCCCGCCTTCTCTATCGCAGCGGTTTTCCCTCCTATGCGCTGAACAGGACCGGTATCGGGCTCGGTGAACAGCTGCTTTCCATGAGCCAGGGCGACGTGATGATCATGATGGTTCAGGGCAGCGCCCACCGGGAAGGTGCCACTGCCGTCAGCGAAGCCGTCAGGCTGAATGTGCCGATCATCCTCCTCACCGCGGTCAAGACCCCGGCCTTTCAGGACAGGGCAAGCGTCACCATCCTTGCGCCGCGTGGCCAGACGGACCGGTTTCCGCTTCACGGCGCCATCATGATGTATCTGGAAACGATCGTGCTCGGCCTTGCGACGATCAATGCCGAGCGATCGACAAAATCGCTGCAGCGCCTCAACCAGTTCTATACGTCGGTCCGCAAGAAGAACCGGAAATTCTGACCGGGATCATCCTTCCGGTCCGAAAGGCCGGTTCAGGCCTTTATGGCGTCGATCAGTGCGCGGAACCCCGCCGACATGTGGCGACGGCTGGGATAATAGAGATAAAGGGGCTCTTCCGGCTGGGTCCAGGCATCGAGCACCTGAATGAGCTCACCCGAGCTGAGATAATGTTCGACGCGATTTTCCCAGACATAGGCCAGTCCGACGCCGCCCAGTGCGGCCTGCGTCATCAGTTCATGATCGTCGAGCGAGAGCGGGCCGGTCGGCTGGAAAGCCACTTTTGCCCCGTCCTTTTCGAACTCCCAGGCATATCTTGCCCCTGACGGAAACATGTTCTGGATGCAGAGATGCGCCTTCAGGTCATGCGGCGTCTGCGGCTCCGGCCGCCGGGCAAAATAGGCGGGCGAGCCGACAACGACGAGGCGCAGCCGCGTCCCGATACGCACCGCGATCATGCCGTCTGTGATCCGTTCTCCGAAACGGATCCCGCAATCAAAACCCTCCTCGACGATATCCACCAGCCTGTCGGTCGCGCTGATCTCGAGCTCGAGATTCGGATTGGCTTCCAGCAAAGGACCGATGACATTGCCGATCACGAAGGGCCCGATCGAGTTCGGAACGCTGATCCTCACCTTGCCGAACGGCGTTTCCCGAAACTGGTTCAGAGTATCGAGCGCAGAGGTGATTTCGCCGAAAGCCGGATCGAGATGGGAAAGGAGCAGCTTGCCGGCTTCCGTCAGCGACACGCTGCGCGTCGTCCGGTTGAGAAGGCGGATACCGACGCGATCCTCGAGGTTCAGCACCGCATGGCTGATGGCCGAGGCCGTGACGCCCCTCTCCTCTCCCGCCTTTCGAAAACTCTTGTGCCTTGCGACGGCGGTGAAAGCCGACAATTCGGATAGTTCGGTGGCGCGCATTACTGAAACTCATTCAGCATTGTCTCTCAAAGAACGAATCTTATGCATCAATCGATTTTCCGTCAAATCTTTCGGCACCGGCAACGAGCCGATGAGATCCAACCGAGAGAGAAAAAGGTGCCATCATGAAAGTCTGGTTTATTACAGGTGCATCGCGTGGTTTCGGCGCTTTGATGACCAAGGAAGCGCTTGACGCCGGTGACGCCGTCATCGCCACCGCCCGCAATCCGAAAACCGTCACCGAGGCCTTCGGCGATCATCCGAACCTCATGGCCGTCGGTCTCGATGTCACGAACGAGGCACAGGCCATCGAAGCCGCTGCCGCCGGCGTCCAGCGCTTCGGCCGCATCGATATTCTGGCAAACAATGCGGGCTATGGACTTCTCGGCGCAGTCGAGGAAGCGACGGCGAGCGAAGTCGAGGCGATCTATGCCACCAATGTCTTCGGCCTCTTGAAGGTCACGCGCGCCGTGCTGCCGCATATGCGGCGCCAGCGCTCGGGCCATATCCTGAACTTCTCGTCGATCGGCGGGTATTTCGGTTATCCCGGCTGGGGCGTTTATGGCTCGACCAAGTTTGCGGTCGAGGGCATTTCGGAATCGCTTGCGACCGAAATCAAGCCATTCGGCATCCATGTCACGATCGTCGAGCCGGGCTTCTTCCGCACCGACTTCCTGCACGACAATTCGCTGGCGATCAGCCCGGCAACCATCCCGGATTATGTCGGCACGCCGGCCGGCAACATGCGCGATTTCGCCGCCTCGGCAAATCACGCCCAGCCCGGCGACCCTGCAAAGCTCGCAAAGGGCATCCTGCAGCTTGTCGCTGCCGAAAACCCGCCGCTGCGCATGCCGTTTGGCAGCGATACGGTCGCGGTGATCGAGGAGCAGAACAGAAGCGTCGGCGAAGAACTTGCCCGCTGGCGCGACCTTGCGGTCTCGACGGACTTTGCAGCCTGAGTTGCAAGATCCCAAACCACTTCCAGCCACGGCATGTGGCTGGAAGTAAGGGTGCGGTAAGCTCCTGGCTTACACTGCGTCCTCGAGATCGGCCAGAATGGCGCGGATCCACGGAAGAGCGATATCTTCCGGCAGTTCGTCAGCGGTAGCGTTATGCGTAAGCCGCGTTCCGACCTGCACCGCCTCGCGCGCAACCAGCGCCTCGGCCAGCTTCATCGAACCATGGGCGAAGGTTTCGGCATATTCGCTGTCGCCCAGGCCGAAAATGGCAAAGCGGACATGGGAGAGTTTTGGCGCAAGCGCTTCCAGCTTCGTCATGAACGGCTTTGCCGATGCCGGAACATCGCCATCGCCATAGGTTGAGCAGACAATGACATGAAAATCCTGCCCATCCAGCCCGGCCGGGTCGATCGCGGCGAGGTCTGCGCAGGCGACGTCATGGTCGCCATCGAGCGCACTCTTGATATCGTCGGCCAGCATCGCGGCGTTGCCCGTTTCGGTGCCGTAGAGAACCGCTATCTTCACAATCCTGCTTCCCCTGATCCTGCGTGATTTGATCGGGCCGCCTGCAGCATCGCGTCGATCGACTGCAGTTTGGCCCGGCATCTTTCGTCATTGCGCCCGAGTAATTCGGCCGCCTCGATCCGCTGCCAGCCGGCATAATCAACGACATCGGGCAGGTTTTCGAAGATTGCGGACCCGATCCGCCGGTTATCCGCCGCCAGTTCACCAAGTACCTGCGCCGCGATGGTCTGCGCAGACAGGCGCGCATCGGGAATGGCACCTTTCGGGCCATGGCCAAACCATCCGGCGGAATAAAGGCGCGAGCCCGGCTTTCCGGCAGCGCCATCCGTTTCAGAGGCCCCAAGCTCGCCATTTGAAGCAAACCCCACGGCCGTCACGATGGACGAAGCCTCGATGATCTTTTCACCCTGCGGGCTGGCCACACGGAGCCCGGTCACATGGTCTGCTCCCTCAACCGAGAGCGGCACACGCGAAAAACAGAATTTTACCTCGATCGGCCCGCTGCCGATGCCGTCTATGCCTGCCAGCGCATCGATGCGTTTTTGCTCGTCGTCTCCATCGGCTTGACCGGGATCGGTTAGGCTGATGCGGACACGCGACAGGTTCGCCAGTTCGCGGATCATCAGCGGATCGAATTTGGCTTTAGCCCCGGGGGACCGCCCGAGCACGGTAATGCTGCGAAAACCATTGCCCGCGAGCCATGCCGTGGCTTCCGCGCCGAGATCCGAGCCCGCAAGTTCGCGCGGGGATTTGCTGAGGAGTCGCAGAAGGTCGATCGCGACATTGCCGTTGCCGACAATCAGCGGGTTTGGCCCCAATGCCGGCAGCGGATCCGCGAAAGGATGGCTCTGCAGGCTGCGAATGAGGGATCCGGCGCCGTAGACGCCCGGAAGATCATCCCCGGCTATGCCAAGCCGCCTGTCCTGTGAAAGACCGGCAGCCAGAACAACCGCGTCATAGGCATCGCGCAACATATCCAGCGATAGATCGCGCCCGATATGAACGTTGCCGAAAAACCGCGCGCCCTGGCGTTCGAAAATGCGGGAAAACTGCCGCGTGATCGCCTTCGTGCCCTGATGATCGGGGGCGACGCCATAACGGATCAGCCCATAGGGCGTGGGCAGGCAATCGATCAGGGCGATTTCGAGGGCGGGCGCGTCCTTCAACAGAGACTGGGCGACAAAACAGCCCGCTGGCCCCGCACCGACAATCGCCACCTTCCCTCTCATACATCCCTTCCGACACGCCCTGTAGCAGACGCGGCTGTCTTCTATTGCACCAGCCCTGCGGTGCGCGGATCGCCGCCGCCATTGACAGGTTAGCGATATGCGATATTGTTCGATAAAACAACATCCGTGCTAATATCGCACAAAATGATTGCGGGACGTGGCTTTGTCAAGCGAACGGCCGCAGCGTTTAAAAGGGGAACGTGGGAACAATGGCGAATGCGCAGCGTGAGATGCCCGTCCTGCCGGAGGCATGGACATGGATCGCAAACAGCAGCGATCTCGATGGTCCGAGGCCGGTTATTCCGATCACGATCTACGGCCAGAGGCTGGTTCTGTTTCGCGACGACGAAGGCAAGCTCGGGCTGATCGAACGCCACTGTCCGCATCGCGGCGCCGACATGTGTTTCGGGCGCAGGGAAGACAACGGATTGCGCTGTCCCTTCCATGGCTGGCTTTTCGACCGCAACGGCCAGTGCATAGAGCAGCCCGCGGAGCCTGCGGATTCCACGCTTTACAAGACGATCAAGCTTCCGAGCTATCCGGTCGTCGAAAAGAACGGTGCCGTCATGGCCTTTCTCGGCAGCGGCGAACCGCCGGCTGAAGACAATATTGCCTGAATACCCGGCCCCGCAACCGTATCTCTCTTTTTCCATCGATGGCTATGAATACCTTTAAGCAAAGGAATGCAGCATGATCAGCCAGAAACTGAATGACCAGATCACCCGTATCGGACCTGCGACGCCGGCCGGTGAAGTCATGCGGCGATACTGGCAGCCTGCGGCCCTTTCCGACGAGGTCGTCGGCGCGGATCCGATGGTTCCGGTCAATCTGATGGGAGAGAGGCTGGTCCTGCTGCGCGATCCAACCGGCAGCTTCGTTCTGGCAGAGCGCGTTGCAACGGCGGATGAAGCGCCGGCCTTCCACCCGGATCGGGATGCGATCAGGCTGGTGGAAGGCGGCGCCGTCTACCCGGTCATAGAGAAAAAAGGTGTCTTCTTCACCTATATGGGACCGGGCGAGGCGCCTGAATTTCCGAATTTCGACTGTTTTCGCGCTCCCGACAGCCATGTCTTCGCCTTCAAGGGGCTCTGGGAATGCAACTGGCTGCAGGCGCTCGAAGTCGGCATCGATCCGGCGCATGCCTCCTTCCTGCATCGTTTTCTACAGGATGAGGATCCGGCCGACAGCTATGGCAAGCAGTTCCGCGACAAGGCCGGTCATACCGATATGCCGATGACGCAGGTCCTGCGCGAATATCCGCGTCCCGATATCGAGGTCGAGGAAACCGATTTCGGCCTGAAAATCACGGCGCTGCGCCATATGGCCAATGACCTGACCCATGTCCGCGTCACGAACCAGATCTTTCCCGGCGCAATCTGCATTCCGATGTCGCGCGAGATGACGATCACCCAATGGCATGTGCCGGTGGATGACCAGACCTGCTACTGGTACACGATCTTCACCAGCTTCGCGAAGCCGGTCGACAAGGAGCTGATGCGCAACCAGCGCCTGAAGGAACACCGCCTGCCGGATTACGCTCCGCTCAAAAACCGGGAGAACAATTATCACTACAATCCCGAGGAACAGGAAAAGCTGACCTATACCGGCATGGGTCTCGACATCAACGTCCACGACCAGTGGGCGGTCGAGGGTCTCGGCCCGATCCAGGATCGCACACGCGAACATCTTGGCCGCGGCGATGCGGCAATCGTCCGTTACCGGCTGATGCTCCGAAAGGCGATCAAGGCCGTGGAAACGAGCCGTGAGGACGGGTTGCTGATGCGCGACAAGTCCGCGGCTGCGATCATCGGTCCGCTTTCCAACGATGCCATCACATCCACCGGCAACTGGCTGGAAGCAAGCCGGCAGGCGGATATGCAACGCCGGGCCGAATGCCCCTGGGATGCAAGTGTGTGATGCAGTCGCGTGAACCGCTGCCGGAGAAGGCGGAAAGCACCGATCTTGCCGTCTGGCCGGTCGATGGCCACACCTTTGAAGACATACTCGACGGCTATTTTCCGCTGAATGAATCGGTTCGGCAGATGATGGCGCGGCACCAGTTCATCTTCATGAGGATTTCGATCCTTCATGCGCCGGTAATGAACATTCACGGACTGGCGCCAACCGAGCCGGTGCCGCTCTATCTGCGAAAAATCTATGCCGGCATGATCGACAGTATGGTGATCACCGCCGAGCGATCCGTCGATGGGATGCAGATGAGCGGTTCGGGCGCTTGGATGTGGGTCGACGGAACGGAGGAGACGCAGCATTTTCCGGCGTCGACCCGTCTCGGCGAGCCGGCCTTCGTTCGCGGTATCGGCATCCGCAGCATGAAAGCCGACGACAACCTCACCTCGCCGGCCAACGTTGCGATCCTGCGGCTTGATGGTGGTATTGCGGAAGAGTCTGCGGTCGCGAATGCGCTCTCCCGGCTTGGCTGGTCCAGCGGACGAGCATGGCCACTCGAGACGGATCATGCGGGCGGCATAAAACGCTCGACCGCTACCGATGCCGCTCACCGCGATGCGAGCGGCAGCCGCCTCCTGATCAACACGAGCGAGGATCAGCTCGATGCGAAAACCCTGGAACTCAGCCGGCTGGTGTAATCAGTCAAAGGCCGAATGGAAGCCGGCTAAAGAAGTGCGGCGATCGTTTTCGAACATTCGCGCAGCGTATCGACCACGCGATTGAAATAATCCTTCTCCATCAGGCGGGCGCTATTGCCGGAAATGCCGACGGAGGCGATTTCGCCCGATGCCGAACGGGCCGAAATCGCGATCGCTGCAACGCCGGCCTCGAACTCGCCGTCGACCAGGGCAAACCCCCGCTCGGCCGTCAGCGCGATATCCTGCGCAATCGCCTTGCGGTCGAGCAATGTCGTCGATGTAAACCGTTCGACCGGGGCGGTCGCGACCAGTTCCTCAATTCTCTCCGGGCTGCTGGCGGCGACGAGCGCCCGGCCGATGGCCGATTGCAGCAGCGGCACCCGGCTACCGACGGTAAAACCGATACTGGCCGGCTTCGTGTCGTTTCCGGCATGGGCGACATAGACGGCATCATTCTCGTCGATCATCGCCATGGAGATCGCATCGGAGAGCTGGTGGGAAAAGGAGCGCAGCACCGGTTCGATCGTCTTGCCGAACTTACGGCCCTGCAGGAAGCCGCTGGCCAGAACGAGAATACGCGGCGTCAGCGAAAACACCCGGTCCTCCTGCTTGACGTAACCGAGATGAAGCAGCGTCAGGACCAGCCGGCGGGCCGAAGCGCGGTCGAGACCCGTCACTTTGGCGATCTGCGGCAAGGTCAGATGCGTCGTCTCGCTGTCGAATGCCTTCAGCACGTTCATGCCCTTGACGAAAGTCAGGGATATATCCTTGTCCGTAAGCTCTCGCTGCGAGGAGCTTTTATCCATTCCAGATCCCCTGGTTCCGGCATTGCTTGGCTGGTCGCGGCAATAGGTAGCCTATGGGGCGTGAGAGGTCGAGCGCCTTCGGAAAACGATCACGCCGCGCGGCTTTTCAGCCTCTGTTCGCGGATGAAGATGAACAGGCCAGACGCCACGATCAGGACGGCGCCCAGCATCAGGCCGAACCTCGGCAACTCGTCGAAGAACAGCCAGCCGAACACCACCGCCCAGACGAGCAGCGTATATTGCAGCGGCGCCACCGTCGCCGCATCCGAGATTTTGAGCGCCCGGTTGACCAGCATGTGGGCCGCCATGGCGACGATGCCGAGCATGCCAAGCAGCACGAGATCGCGTCCGGACTCGATCGGCGCCCAGCCGACCGGCGCGAAGACGAGGCCGGCAAGCCCGGCACCGCCGACCTGGAAAAACACCAGCGTGCTGTCCGGCGTGCCTTTCAAAAAGCGGCCGGAGATCAGCATGAAGGCAAAGGCGGCGCTGCCGGCAATCGAGATCATCGCCGGCCAGGTGAACATGGCGCTGGAGGGTTCGAGCGCCAGGATCACGCCGATGAAACCCACCGCGATCGCCGTCCAGCGTCGCCAGCCCACCTTTTCACCGAGCAGAAACGGCGAGCAGGCCGCGACATAGATCGGGGCCGCGAGCCAGAAGGTCATCACATCCGCCAGCGGCAGATAGATCACCGCCCAGTAGAAGCAGAAAACCTCCGCCGTCGAAAAGAAGACGCGGGACAGCTGCATCAGCGGCCGCTCCACCCTGAACAGTTTACCGAAGCCGGCAAACCAGACCATCGGCACGAGGATGAAAAGTGCCGCCGCGCTGCGCAGAAAGATCAGCTGGCCGAGCCCGTAGGTCGAGATCAGCCATTTGCCCATGGCATCGTTGAGCGAGAACATCAGCATGCCCAAAAGCATGAGAAGCGGTCCGGCAGCCGCGCCGGAAACAACCGAAGACTTGAACATCATCCAGCGAGATCAGAGAGAGGATTGGTCGGAGATGCGACGGCTGACGGTGAAGGCGCGCTCAAGCTCGGGATTGAGCTCCATGCCGAGCCCCGGTCCCGGCGGAACCGTGATCATGCCGTTTTTCACTTCCGGAAGTGCGGTCACCAGATCGCGATACCAGGTCTTGTAAAAGGCACGCACGCTTTCCTGCACCAGAGCGTTCGGCGCATTCAGCGAAAGATGGGTCGAGGCGCAAAGCACGACCGGCCCCGTGCAATCATGCGGCGCCACCGGCAGATGCCAGGCCTCCGCCATCGAGGCGATCTTGCGGGATTCGGAAAGGCCGCCGCACCAGGAAATGTCGAGCATGACGATGCCGGCCGCCCCGGTTTCGAGATAGTCGCGAAAACCCCAGCGGCTGGCGAGCGTCTCCGAGGCCGAGATCGGCGCCGGCGACACTTCCGCATAACGCTTGAGGCTGGACAGGCTGTCCATCTTGATCGGGTCTTCGTGCCAAAAAGTCTGGTAGGGCGTCAGCGCCTTGGCGATCTGCATGGCCGGCAGAAGCTGCCACATCGAGTGGAACTCGACCATGATATCCATCCGGTCGCCGACGGCCTTGCGGATCTTTTCGAACGGTTCGAGCGCCGATTTCAGATCCGGCATGGAGATATACTGGCCGCGCGTCCGCTCTGCCGCCGCATCGAAGGGCCAGATCTTCATGGCGGTGATGCCCTCTTCGAGCAGCGATTCCGCCAGCTCATCGGCGCGGTGCAGGAAGCCGTTCAGGTCGTCATATTGCTTGCCTTCCGACAAGCCGTAATTGGCCGTCGCCTGTCCGGTCGCCTTCTTGATATATTCGGTGCCGGCGCAGGTATTGTAGGTGCGGATTTCCCGGCGCGAAAAACCGCCGAGCAGCTGGGCGATGGGCTGACCCGTCGCTTTCCCAAAAATATCCCAGAGCGCGATATCGAAGGCGGAATTGCCCCGCACCTCCGCTCCCGAAGAACGGAAGCCGACATAACCGACCAGATCCTGCGCAAGCTTGTCGATGGCGAGCGGATCGTGTCCGATCACCCGTGGCGCGACATATTCGTGGATATAGGCTTCGACCGTCTCTGCGCCGAAAAAGGTCTCTCCAAGACCGGTGATACCCTCATCCGTATGCACCAGGACCCAGAGCAGGTTGGCGCGTTCAGCAACGCGCACCGTCTCAAGACTTGTTATTCTCATGGACCATCCTCCCTGGCGCATTTCGAATCTAAGTTATTGCGATATAAAATGGAAATTGGCGGAAAGGCCAGCCGCTTCGAACCACGGTCCGGAAAATCTCCTCTCGCTTAAAGAATCCCCCAGGCACGGAAACGGCCGCGGCCCGTCAATTCGCGCAGATTGAGTTCCGCCGCGATCTTCAGCGCGCCCTGCGGCGTAACCCCGAGCGCCTCGGCAATCATGCCCCCGGATACGATCGGGCGTGACAGGACAAGGTCGACCAGCTGCGGCAGCTTGGACGAGCTACGGCGGCCCGCCAGCCGACGATCCATCTGCTGGCGCGCCAGAAGCAGCCTGTCGTGTTCCTTCAGCCCGAGATCGGCAGCGAGCGCAAAAGCCTCAAGAATGGCTGTCAACCGCACGGTCCGGTCGCGGCTTGTCCGGCGATCACGGGCAACGAGTTTCAGGCCGGAATTCAATGTCGGCAGATGCACCGTCAGCCCCCCTGCCCGCAGCAGGGATGCTGCCAGCAGACGCCCGAGCCAGGGCGCATGCTGCAGGACCTGCAGCCGGTTCCAGGCATCGAGCGCGATGGCAGCCTGCAGCGCCGGATGCATGGCTGCGGTTTCCGACAGCACGAATTGCCATTCGGAAAGCCGCTCTTCCTCATCCCAATCCGGCTCGTAAAGGAAAGGATCGCGCTCCTTCGGCGCGTGCGTGCGTACCGTCGCAGCGTCGGCAAGCAATGCCTCGCTGCGTTCGAGAATGGCGTCGATCGCGGCGAGATGGCCAGAGAGCGGGTCTGCCATGGAGTCTGAAAGGGGATCAGTCGCGTCGTCCGGCATTCCCTTGGTCTCGAGCGCCTCCGGCAGAGGCGCCGAATAGGCGGAGGCACCGGCAAGATGATCGCTGCCGCCCCTTAAGCGCGACAGACCTTCGACGCTCACCGCCCAGCCCGCCGGCTGCTCGGCAATGCGACGGCGCGACCGCAACACGTCATGGGCGATGGTCAGTTCATGGCTCGGCGCACGAATCCCCATGGCCGCATCGTGCAGGACAAGGTCCTCGAGATGGACAAGTTCTCCATCTACCCAGAGAGACGCGCAGGCATCGCCGAAATGCGTGCGGTCGATCCAGCCCTGCCCGAAAGCCGATCTTGCCACCCGCTCATCCAGCCGCGCCAGTCCGGCAACCGCCTTCAAAGCGGGCTCGAAAAGCTCTGGGAGGGAAATTTTCGCGAGATCGTAACGCATTGAAGAATCAATACATCAACACCGATATGAAAGCGATATGGCGTTTAAGTTTTGCCACCTTGTATCGCTATCTGGGGGATGTTTTCCGGAATCTGCCTTGATATGCGGAGCGAGCCTGCCGCCATCGCATCCAGGTGGGCCTTTGGCCGCTGCAGGAGAGAAAATTACCTCAATCCCGATGCCCGCCCAAAGTATCAGACCTTTCAGGAATGAAAACCCTGATTCTGCAATCTGCACAGAATCGGACTGAAAACGTGTTTTGATGGCTCCGAATGAGCGGTGATGCGCCAAGGCTTTGCCCTGTGCACGTGGCTGGTCTGGGATGGTGTTGGGCAGACACTGAAATGATGACCAATGTTGGCCGGTGCCGGTGCCGGTGCCGGTGCCGGTGCCGGGAGAGGCGCCATCAGTTGTCCGCGGACAACAAGCTGGAAACCGTCTCTGCATCCTCTGTTTTGGGCTACGCGCGTGAACGGCGGCGGGGCAACGCTTCGGCCAATACCACTCACCCGCCCGCCTCCGTCGCGTACGCCACGCGATACCCCGGCCAATTCATTCGTCCCCACAGACAGGGGTACTTTTCGCCGAGCTTCCCATTTCAAGAAACCCAGTCGATTTCCATCTGCGACCGCTCCTCGAAACGGACCAAAGCAAGCCTCAAGCCCACTCGGCGGCCGGCAGTTTCTGGCACGCGAAATCGTCGGACGAAGAGAAGGTGCGTGAAGTCGACCACGGACAACTCGCTTTGAATTTGTCTCACCGCATTCTTCCGGCCTCCGGGGAATAGTCCTCTCCGTCCATAGAGGTCGGGGCAATTGCATGTGGACTTCAAGAACCCGAAGATCTCAGTTGAGAGAGATGACAGAGGCTGAGTAACATTTCGGCGAACGCGATATGAAACGAGTGCCTGGGCCGCCCCTCATCCGGCTGCCGCCACCTTCTCCCCGCCTGCGGGGAGAAGGGTATGCCGTGCCCGCTCGCTCCTCATTTAGGCGGGACCATGATCCAGCCGCAACGTAACGCGGGGCACGTCCCCTCTCCCCGCAAGCGGGGAGAGGGCTAGGGTGAGGGGCCGACGCACACTCAAAGGTGCGCAAATATGGGGAAGTTCAGAACACCCCATCGAGCAAAACCAACACCTTGCACGATTTCACCTTCACCTCATTCCCACCACTCCTAAAATCACTCCCGTCCCGCTTCGGCTACACCGGCACGCATCGCCGGCGAGGTGGGACCGGTGATCCGGTCGAGCGCTGTGATGCAGGCGTAAGATCGGGGGCTGCGCAGAAAATGGTCTGCCTCTCGCCTGAACAAGGAGGGACGTGCGTGTGTCGCACACATGCGATAGCTGGTTTCACCTGGGACTTGTTCCCAAGAGGGGCTTGGATCGCCGCAGACGGACCGGAGTTGCGCGGAAAAACCACCGAACGGGACACGTCGCGTGTCACATATAAAATTTCAATTCGAGGCACCCGACGTGTCGCGGCCGAAATTCAAGAAAAATCGAGATCACCAAGGGAGGATTCTGTCCTCCAACTGATGGAGCAGGACCAATGCCAAAGACCGATTACAGCGAATACGAAAAGCGCCGCGCCGCGGACCACGAATTCGAGTGGCGACTGACCGCGACACTGAATCTGATCCAGAACCATTTTTGCCGCTTCAGGGAGTGCCGGCGCAATCGCCAATGCTGCGGCCCGATGGTCCGCTCCGCGCATCAGGATGGACAGGTAAAAGCCCAAAGGGAGATCGGTCTGAGCGGAGACGCCTGCGCCTGCCTGCCCCGCTGCGTCGCGCAGGCAAACGCGCCTCAATATGCCGCCCTCCATCAATCGATGAAACAGGTCAGGGAAATGAGAAGCAAGGTGGGGAATGATCAGGCGATGGCGGCCAGGTTTCGGAGAAGACAAGAGCCGCGAGCAAGGCACAAGCCGCCGCATCAAGGATCGAACGGATAGGCGCCATTGGTCGAGGGCTAAGCCGTGAATAGCGGGACGGCAGGTCGAGGCTGATAATGAACCCGGTGGCAGACATATCGGCCTGCCCGTCCAGTTGTCCGCGGACAACCGAATGCATTCTCCGAGCTGCGCTTTATCGAGTTGCGAAGTTCTTCGATTCGGGTCCATTTTGCATTGGCTCCGTTCGCGCGAGATTCTTTCACCCGAACCCTCAATGAATATGTCACTGCTCACTCTTCCAGCAAATGTCTTCCGGAAATCACTTCCGATCGTCGTGCCGAGAATTCTAAAGCTGCGCGGCTCAAATGTTGAGAAACAGCTCTCACCAACCGTGTCCTGCCAACTGCCGAACATTCGAGGGGAGCTTTCGATGGTTCGCCCTTCCCACAGGTTACAGCCCGAGAGTGCCCAAGAGACCTCGAGGAGAGCAAATCCCCTGCCCTGAGAAATGCGGCGAGCCGAGCTCGCTCTGACAGACATTATAAACAGCTGGCGACTCACCGGACCCTTAGAAGAGGACGAGAAAGAAAGACCTCGCCGCCTCCCTGCATCCGTCCCTACGGAAGCGATCTACCCGCTCCCCATCTCGCAATGCCCTTCACCGCGAACGCACCCCATGGGCCCGACGGCAGACACGACGGAGATGTCGGAAGACAGCTCCGCTCTATCGCGGCCGCCTCTCATGGAATAGCCTAATCCCGCGAATCGAGTCGCCTCGCCCTCCTCCGGCCGCGACTCGAAAACAAGAGTTGTCCGCGGACAACCACACAAAATTCGCGTCGGAAGAGTCGCTTCGTCTCCTCCACAAGCCTTGCGGTTAATCGTTTGTACAAGCACTGCGAATCGCGGCATACTCAGCTGCGCAGTTCTTGCGTACTTTGTGAAAATTGCGCAGTTGGAGAGACAAATGGCACAGCCGATTCTGAAAGCTGAAGATACACAGGAGCATCTGCCGTCAACCTTGGCGGCGGACGCACAGGAGCTGGCGCATCAGTTGCAGATGCACCAGGCGAAAATCTTTGCGCCGACATCCCAGAAAACGATCCGGCCTTTCCAGCCGGCCGAGGCTGCGTCCTTCATCGGCATCGGCGAAGGCTATCTTCGCCAGATCGCGGCCGAGGGTTATGGACCGGAGCCGCTGTCGAATGGCCGCCGGGTTTATATGCCGGAAGACATGGACCGTATCCGCCAGGTTCTCGACGAGAAGAACGGCACGGCAAAATACGTGCCCGCCAGACGGCCCTCGGAAAAGCTGCAGGTCATCGCGGTGATGAACTTCAAGGGCGGCAGCGGCAAGACCACGACCTCGGCCCACCTTGCCCAATATCTGGCGCTGCGCGGTTACCGCACGCTCGCCGTCGATCTCGACCCGCAGGCATCCTTGTCTGCGCTGTTCGGCCATCAGCCGGAGCTCGATGTCGGCGAAGGCGAAACCATTTACGGCGCGATCCGCTACGAGGATCCGCGGCCGATCTCCGAAATCGTCCGGTCCACCTATACGCCGAACCTGCATATCCTGCCCGGCAATCTCGAGCTGATGGAATTCGAGCATGAGACGCCGAAAGCCATGGCGACGGGTTCGGCTGCGACGATGTTCTTTGCCCGCATCGGCGAAGTCCTGTCGGAAGTCGAAGACCTTTACGATGTCGTGGTGATCGATTGCCCGCCGCAACTCGGCTTCCTCACCATGTCGGCGCTCTGCGCTGCCACCTCGACCTTGATCACCGTCCATCCGCAGATGCTCGATGTGATGTCCATGTCGCAGTTCCTGTCGATGACCAGCGAGCTGATGTCGGTTGTCGAGCGGGCAGGGGGCCGCACCAGCTATGACTGGATGCGTTACCTCGTCACCCGTTTCGAACCGAATGACGGCCCGCAGAGCCAGATGACCGGTTTCATGCGCGCCATCTTCGGCAATCGCATGCTGCACAATGCCATGCTGAAATCGACCGCCATTTCCGATGCCGGTGTGACGAAGCAGACGCTGTACGAAGTCGAGCGCAGCCAGTTCACGCGTGGCACCTATGACCGTGCAATGGAATCGTTGTCCTCGGTCAACAGCGAAATTGAGGAGCTTATCCGCTCCGTATGGGGAAGGCGGTAATCCATGGCCAGAAAGAACCTTATCGGCATTTCCGGCGGCCTGCCGAGCGACGCACCGGTTTCCCAACCGGCAAGCGTCGCGCGGCCGTTGGCGGGGATGACACCTGCGCCACGCACCGGTCTGCCGGTTGGCGGCATTTCAAAAACCCTTGGCAGCATTACCCAGAAGATGGAACGCGCCCAGGATCTCGAACGTCAGCTGTCGGAAGGCCTGTCGATCGTCGAGCTTGATCCGTCTCTGATCGACGCATCCTTCGTTTCCGACCGTCTGGCGATCGAAGGCGAGGCGCTGGCGCAGCTGGTCGAGCAGGTGAGGGAACACGGACAGCAAGTGCCGATCCTCGTTCGCCCGCATCCCGGCAATTCCGGTCGTTATCAGGTCGCTTATGGCCATCGCCGTCTGGCGGCCGTGCGTTCGCTCGGCATCAAGGTCAAGGCAGTTGTCCGCGAACTCACCGATGACCAGCTGGTCGTCAGCCAGGGTCAGGAAAACAACGCCCGCACCAATCTTTCGCATATCGAACGTGCCCTGTTTGCCGCGCGTCTGGAGGATCGTTCCTTCTCCCGCGATACGATCATGGCAGCGCTTGCAGTCGACAAGGCAGCGCTTTCAAAGATGATCAGCCTCGTGCGTTCGGTGCCGATGGAATTGATCGAGGCGATCGGTCCGGCCCCTGAAATCGGTCGCCGGCGCTGGATGGAACTGGCTGAAAAGCTGCATGGCCGCGATCTCGGCGCCATCCTGAAGACGCTGCGTGAGCGCCCGCATTCCTCGACCAGCGACCAGCGTTTTCAGATCGCCTTTTCGATGCTGTCGGAAAAGCCGGAAGCCAAGCAGGAAAGCAATGTTTCGGCCCTCCGCTCCAGAGAGCTTCCGGTAACCTACAAGAAGTCCGGTAACCGCTCGACATTCGTGTTTGATGCGAAAACTGCGCCGGGTTTCGATGATTTCGTCAACAGCCGCCTTGCGGGGCTGTTCCATGAGTTCAACCAGACCAAGGGAGAGTGACCCGCAAAAGAAAAAGGCCCCCAAACGACCAAGTCGCGGAAGCCTTCCTCTGATTTCTAGCAAGATCGAGAATCGCACTTCCCCGAATCATAGTCAAGAGTCTTTGGCACCGTTTTGGTGAGCGGATTTCTTTTGCCTGCACAAAGGTGAAGGCAAATGACCTATCAACATGTAACGACGCCCTTTGGGCGGCGGCCGATATCGCTTGGCATGTTGGCAAGCCAGCAGCTTGCCGGTGAGATCAGGCCTGGAGAGAAACGACCGAAGTGGAAACTGTTTCGCGCCATCTGCGAAGCCCGTTCCCTGCTCGGCGTCAGCGACCGTGCATTGACCGTTCTCGATGCGCTTCTGACCTTTTATCCGGAAGATGAATTGTCCGCGGAAAACGGCCTCGTCGTCTTTCCGTCCAATGCGCAATTGTCGATCCGGGCCCGTGGTATGGCTCCGGCAACGCTGCGTCGTCATCTGGCCATGCTGGTCGAAACCGGTTTGATCCTGCGCAAGGACAGCCCTAACGGCAAGCGATACGCCAGGCGTGGTCGCAGTGGAAAGATCGACGACGCCTATGGTTTCAGCCTGGCGCCGCTGCTTTCCCGTGCCCATGAGATCGAGGATCTTGCAGCACAGATCGCCACCGATCGCGAGATTTTGCGCGCGACCAGAGAACGGCTCACCATTTGCCGTCGTGATATCGGCAAGCTCATCAATCTGGCAGCCTCGCAAGGCGTCGATCAGGCCCTCGACCATGATTGGGAAGCTCTGCATCAGTCGTTCCGCAGCCTTGTCGACAGCATTCCACGGCTTGCACCGGTCGACGAATTGGCGACAATCCTCGCAAAACTGGAAGAATTGCGCGACCATATCGTCAACTGCCTGAAATCGCTTGCAGAAATCGAAAAAACGAGCGCCATTGAATCTCACAGTGAGCGGCACAAACAGGATTCAAATACCAAAATCCCTATTGAATTTGAAACCGCATCCAGCTGCACGGAATTGCCGTCTGAACTTTCTGCCATTCCGGTACTGGCAACATCACAGATGGACGACAATCCACAGTCATCATCGGAAAAATCGAATCAGACCTCGCTTCCTCCCATGCGAACGAAGATGCACGGGCTTCCTCTCAGCCTCGTGCTCCAGGCATGCCCACAGATTGCCGATTACGGGCCTCAGGGAGCGGTCTCAAGCTGGCGGGATCTGAGCGTGGCTGCAACGGTCGTGCGCACCATGCTCAACGTCACGCCCTCCGCCTATCACCGCGCCCTGACGGTCATGGGGCCGGAAAATACCGCGACATTGATCGCCTGCATTCTGGAGCGCGCGGAGCATATCAAGTCTGCCGGCGGCTATATCCGTGACCTGACGAACAGAGCAGAGGTCGGCAAATTCGCGATCGAACCCATGTTGATGGCGCTTTTACGAGCTCGCTCGTCTCCAGGCGGCGAAAAACCGGCGGAGAAGCGTCTGAGCTCATGATCCATGTGACGAAACTTATCGACTTGTTATCTTTCGCCTCAGTCGTGTGGATTCAAGCTTTCAAAGGGTTAGCGGAGCGGTATATGGCGTAAAACACCGTACTTTTATCGCGCCATCCCTGAAAGAGCGTCCATCAAAGCCAATGCACCGCGAAAGCTGGTCGGGTAAACCTCGTAGCGCGAAAAGCTGAGAATGTGCTTCTCCGCATAGGCCCGCAAAAAGTCCTGGTAGCCCGGAGCGATGCGGTCGAGGTCGTTGAAGATCGATTGAGGCGAGCCGCCGTTTTCCGGCAGGTAGGTGGTGACGATCATGTCGGCATCGATCTCGCCCACCAGTTCGGCGCCGATACGCATCCGGCTTTGCCCAGAAGGCACGGTGCCGCTTAAGGGAATGCGGTGAAAGCCTAGATCGTCGAGGACGGTGGTCAGCACGCCGTAGTCCTTGAGAATGGTCAGCGAACCGTCGCGGCCATCGGCCAGGATTGCGGCATAGGTCTTCTCCGTCGATGTGCCGAGGCGGGCGCGTGTTTCCGCAAGCCTCTGGTCATAGGCAGCCTTCAACGTGTCGAAGCGTTGCTCCTTGCCAATCCAGCCGGCAAACTCGCGGTACAATGCGAAGGGTGGCTTACCGCTTTCAGGATTGAACATCAGCGTCGGTGCGATCGAGGAAAGCTGGTCGGTCAGGGCGGCGAAGTCACCTAGATTGGCAACGATCAGATCGGGTTTCAGCGCCCGGATACGTTCCAGATCCGGCTTGCCGTGCAGAGAGGCCAGTTCGACCTGATCAAAGGTCAGTCCGAACAACTCGCGGGCTCCGCGCATGAAAGGTTTTCCATCCGGGCTGGGGCGGCCGATGCTGGCGATCAGCGGGGCCCCGAGCTCTCGCGCCATCACGGTCAGCGTCCAGTCATGCAGGGAAAGGATACGCTGCGGATGATCGGGAACCTCGACCGTGCGGCCTTCATGATCCGTGACGCTGCGGGCAAATGTCGGGACGACGAGAACGAGCAGAATGGCCCATGCCAGAATGAGGATGCGCATGAAAACTCCTATCGGCGTGAGGATGTGAAACGGGCGGCAATCAGGAAGGTCGCGACACCTGCGACGGAAACGAGAATGCCCGCCGGAACGACAAGCGGCAGAAACAGCGTCCGGCCTGCCGTATCGGCAACGAGAAGCAGAAGCGCGCCACAGGCCATGCTGACCGGCAGCGCCTCTTGCGGCCGCTCGCCGACCAGTTTTCGCGCGACATGGGCGGCGATCAGGCCGAGAAAGGAAATCGGTCCGACGACGGCGACGATCGGTGCGACGAGCGCGGCGGAAAGAAGTGTCAGCAGCAGCGCCAGTTTTTGTGGAGCGGCGCCGATTGCCGCTGCCTGTTCCCGGCCGAGCAGAAGCGGCGTTGCGCTGCGGGCCACAAGCAGTGTCAGTACGATGAGCGGCAATGCCCAGATCGCGACCATGCGGGCATTTTCCGCGGAAACGGCCGTCAAGGATCCATGCGACCACGCGAGCCAGCGAGCGAATTGCGCCATGCCGCCCTGAACCATGACGATCTCGATCAACGCGCCGAGCACGATGCTGACCGCAAGCCCGACCAGGATGAGGCCGGTCGTGGAAGCCAGCCGGTAGGCGAGAGAGAGAACGAGGATTGCGGTGGCAAGTCCGCCGACAAGCCCGGCCGGCGCGAGCCATTGCGGAGGAATGCCGAGCACCGCAGCGCCGAGCACAACGGCGGCCATCGTTCCCTGTGAGATGCCGAGGAGACCGGGATCCGCAAGCCCGTTGCGGGAAACGATCTGAAGAAGATGGCCGGATGCCGCAATCATCGCGCCGCCGAGAATGGCCACGGCAACACGCGGCCAGCGCAGGAGAAGGACGGCGTCGGTCTCCCTGGTCGCATCGATAAAGGGGGCGAGCCAGCGCAGCAGTTCCCCCGCCGGAAGCGGCGTCGATCCGAGATCGAGAGCGGCGAATGCGAGGATGATCAGAAGTGAGAGCAGAACAAGGAGGATGGCGGCAGGACGTAGCGCGATCGGGATATGAACATGCCGGCCTGAGCGGATCAGAAGTGCGCGCCTCATGCCTGCCGTCTCCGCAAGGTGGAGAGAATGAGTGCGAGAAACGCGACGCCGCCGCACAAGGCCATGACCGTGCCGACATTCAGCAGCTTTGGCGCCAGCAATGTCCGGGCAAGGATATCGGCGCCGATCACGATCGCAGCACCGAGCAGGGCGCAGAAGAGGGTCGGGATGCGACCCGTCTCACCGATCATCATGCGCGTCATATGCGGCGCGACAAGGCCGACAAAACCGATCGGCCCGACGATGCAGACGGCCGAGATCGCCATGGGTATGGCAATCGCAAGGCTTGCCCATTGCACCAGACGTGGATCGGTGCCGAGGCTTGCCGCCTGCTCGGCGCCGAGAGACAGGAGGTCGAGCGAACGCGAAAGAAGGAGGGCGAGGGCGAGACCGGCGGCACCGACCGGCCAGAGCCAGATCAGCGGCTGGTAGTCGAAATTGCCGATGTCGCCGATCAGCCAGCTCATCTGGTCGTCGAAACGTTCGGGGTCGAGCGAAATGACGAATGTCGTGGCGGCGGAAAACAGCGTCGCCGTCATCGCGCCGCCGAGCACGAGCGACAGCGGATCCCGGTTCCCCCGATTGACGAGACCGGCCGCCAGGAACGCCACCATGGTCGCGGTGATACCGCCGAACAGCGCCGGCCAGAATAGCTCTGCGCCATTGAGACCGAATAGGTAGATGCCGAGCGTGACGAAGGTGATCGCGCCGCTGTTGATGCCGAGTGTCGATGGCGAGACAAGACCGTTGCGCAGCACTTTCTGCAGAAGCAACCCGGATACCGACAGAACCATGCCCGCATAACCGGCAACGACGAGCCGGGTCAGCCGCTGCCTGACGATCACCACATGCTGGTAGTTTTTCGGGTCGTAATCGAACAGCGCCTGGGTGACGACATGAATCGGTGAAAAACGGGCGCCGGAGACAAGATGCATTCCCGCCAGAAACAGGAGAAAGACAAGCAGCAGTGCCAGCCGGCTGCACGGCTTCATCGCAGCGCCCCTTCCGGCAGATGCACGATGGCTCGGCCGAAGGGCATGGCAACGGTCCGGATTCCGTAGACGGCCTCCATCATCTCGACGGTCAGCACGTCTGCCGGGGAGCCTTCCGCGGCAATGCGACCTTCCGACATCAGGATGATCCGGTCGGCATGAAGGCTCGCATGGGTCAGATCATGCAAAACCGCGACCACCGCCCGGCCGGCAAGGGCTTGTGTCCTCGCCACCTCCAGCAGCGCATATTGGTGTTTCAGGTCCAGATGGTTTGTCGGCTCGTCGAGAAGAAGAATATCGGCGTCCTGCGCCAGCGTCATCGCCATGCGGCAACGCTGCAACTGCCCGCCTGAAAGCTCACCGACACGGCGGTCGGCCAGCGCCTCCACGTCCATCCGGCGCATTGCCCCGTCGATATGCCGGCGATCCTCCGGCGTATCGCGGCGCAGCCAGCCCTCATGCGAAAAGCGACCGAGGCCCACGAGATCGCGGACGAGCATTGCCTCCGGCGCCTCGTTGGATTGCGCAAGCAAGGTCAGCCGCCTCGCCAGCTTGCGTCTGGGTATAGAGGCGACGGGCAGGTCATCCAGCAGAACCTCTCCCGCCGACGGCCGGATGAGCCCCGCCATCAGCTTGAGGATCGTGCTCTTGCCACAGCCATTGGGCCCGACGATCGCCAGGAGCTCGCCGGCACGGACATTGAAGGAGACGGCGTCCAGCACCGGGTGAGCGCCGTACCCGAAGCTCACCTGGCGCAGACCGAGCGCCGTTTCCTGTTCCTGTATCCGGGCCGTTGTCACGCCGTCAGAAGCTCGCTTTCAGTGCGGCCATCACGTTGATCGGCGCACCGGCATAGTTGTCGGTCCGGCTTGCGGTCGTCTCGATGTAACGCTGGTCGGTGAGGTTGCGGCCGATCAGCGAGAAGTCGAGATTTTCGTTGATCTTGTAGGAAACCGATGCGTCGAGACGATAATAGCCGTCGACGAAGAAGCTGTTCTCCAGATCGCCGTAACGTTTGCCGATGGCGGTGATGCCGGTGCCGAGCTTCAGACCTTCGAGCTTGCCCTCCTGGAATTCGTAGGTCGTCCAGAGGCTGCCGCTCCAGTGCGGCGTGCCGATCAGGCGGTTGCCGATGATCGAGACATCGCCATCCTTGGTGACCTCGGCATCAAGATAACCGAGCGAGCCGATCACCTTCCAGCCGGAGGTGATCTCGCCGGTCATGTCCACTTCGAAACCGCGGGAACGCTGCTGGCCGGTGAGGCGGGAATAATCCTCGCCCGCAACCGAAACGGCGACATTGTTCTTGGTGATCTGGAAGACCGAGAAGGTGGCCGACAGGCGGTCGGGAATGAGGTCCGCCTTGACGCCCGCCTCGATCTGCCAGCCCTTTTCCGGATCAAGCGGAGTATTACCCTCGCCAAGCCCGCTCTGCGGCATGAAGCTGGTGGCATAGCTCGTATAGAAGGAAAGCGTATCGACCGGCTGGTAGACGATGCCGGCCCTCCAGGTCAGCGCGCCATCATCCATCGAAGGGGTGGGATCGCCGCTGCGTGTCTCCGTGTCCTGGT
Source organism: Neorhizobium alkalisoli (assembly GCF_007829835.1). Classification (GTDB taxonomy): domain Bacteria; phylum Pseudomonadota; class Alphaproteobacteria; order Rhizobiales; family Rhizobiaceae; genus Neorhizobium. The sequence goes on from NZ_VIWP01000001.1 coordinate 975,308, forward strand.
CGAAATGGTCATAACGCAGGCCGGCCAGCAGCTTCCACTGGTCGCTGAGGTCGATCTGGTCCTGCAGGTAGACCGAAGTGGAGATCATGTCCTGCGTATAATCGAGCAGACCGCTCGTCTCCGTCATCGGTGCGCCATAGACGGGATCGTAGATATCGATCGGTGCGATATTTCCGCGTTCGCGCCAGAAATCGAGGCTGGAGCGGACATGTTCGACGCCGGCCAGAACGGTATGGCCGATCTCGCCCGTATCGAAGGTCATTACCGTCTCGAACTGCAGATCGAGATTGGTCAGGTCCTGGGTACGGAGGTTATAGCGGCGATTGAGTGTGCGTCCGTCGTCCTCGAGACCGCGGAAATCGATGCCGCGGTCATGCGCCAGCGACTGGTTGTAGCGGACGGAGCCGCGGAACTTCAGCCAGTCCTGCGCCTGATGTTCGGCCGTCAGCGCAACCTGCGTCTTGTGGCTGTTGACCATCGACCAGTCCTCGCCGAGGAAACGGTCATAGGGAATATGGATCTTGCCATCATCGCTGACCACGAGGCCGCGGTCATAGGGCTGGTCCTGATGCGTGTGATTGACGCTGAGATTGACCTTGGTATCGGTGTCCGGCTGCCATTGCAGCACGCCGCCGATATATTGACGCTCGCTGTCCGGCCGCTCATTGACGAAGCTTCCTTCGTGCTGGGCCGCGCCGATGATGCGCCCCGTCAGTGTGCCGTCGGCATCGAGCGGGCCGCTGATCGTCGCTTCGGCGCGGCGGAAGCCGTAGCTACCGACCTGCGTTTTTGCTTCGGCCGTCAGTTCTTCGGTCGGCTGGCGGGTGACGATGTTGATCAGGCCACCCGGCTGGCCGCGACCGTAGAGAACCGAGGCCGGTCCCTTCAGAACTTCGACCCTTTCGATGCCGGCCATGTCGGGCTCGGTGCTGTATTCCGGATTGTTGGCCGCGCCATCCAGCATCACGCCATCGACCGCGTGACTGTTAGAGGTGAAGCCGCGGGACATGTAGGACGAGGCGCGGTTGGCGGATGTCGCGCTTTCGCGGACGTTCGAGACGTTTTCCAGAGCCTCGGTCAGGCTCGTCGCCTGCTGGTCTTCGAGAACGCTGCGCTTCACCACCTGGATCGATTGCGGCACGTCGCGCAGCGGCGTGTCGGTCTTGGTGCCGACCGAACTTTCCGTCGCGTCATAGCTGCCCGGCGCATCGCCGCCACTGAGGACGATCGGCTGAAGTGCGGTTTCGTCATTGCTGCCTGCCGCGGCTGCGCCAGCGCTCGGTGCGACGATGGTGATAGTGTCATTGGCGCCGAATGTGTAGCCAAGGCCCGTTCCGGACAGAAGCTGCTGCAGAGCCTGCCGATCCGGCAACTGGCCCTGAATGGCGCTGCTGCGGGCAGTCGCGGGCAGGGTGCCGTCATAAACGATATTGGCGCCGGTCACGGCGGAATAACGGACGAGGGCGGAAGCGACGGATTGGCTTGGAATGCTGAAGGAATGGGAGGTATTCGCATCCTGCGCTCTGCCCGCCGTTGTGGCCGCAAGCCAGCCCAGCATTACCAGCGCCGTGCCCTTCGCCAGCACCTTGCCATGAAATTCCATCTTACGCGTCATTCTCTTATGCCCCCGAAAATACTCGTTTTCCCGGCTCCTCCCAAAGCCGGCTCTGTCCTTCACGATTGGCGGGCGTAAAAACCTGAGTGCCCCGGTAAAATTATTTCCGGGCCGTCACAATGGTCAGAAGCGATGTGTAATTCTGCAACGAAACGGGCAATCCCTGTTCGAGTGTCGCGTCGATGCCATCGATATCGTTGACGTCGAGAATGGCGGTCACCTTCCTTGCGGCAAGCGTGCGATCGGCGATGACGAGCCGGCCCTTGCGCCAGCGGTTCACTTCCGCAATGACCTCGCCGAGCGGCCTTGCCAAAAAGATCAGCTGCCGGTCGCGCCACCGGACGCGATTTTCCGCATCTCCCTTGGCGACGCTGCCCAGCATACCGTCCTGCCAGTCGATCGCGTCGCCCTGCTGGAGATCGATGCTCCTGCCGCCGGCCTCGACTCTGACATGGTGTTCGGTCACCGCAACGCTCGTCCGTTCCGGCGCGATGGAGACGGAATAGGCGGTGCCGAGTGCGGTTGCGGCAAGGCTGCCGGCCTCGACCCTGAAGGGACGCGCGCTGTCGGCGGCAACGGAAAAATAGGCTTCGCCACTGCGCAAGATGATCCGGCGCAAGGAAGAGGAAAAGTCGACCGAGATGGCGCTTGCCGCGCCGAGCTCGACCCGCGAACCATCGGCGAGCACCGTGTTCAGGATCTCGCCCGTGCCCGTCGAAAAATCCGGGCGCGTGGCGATTGTCCAGGCCGTTCCGCCGGCACCGGCGAGAAGAACGATGCCGCTGGTCAGCTTCAGGAAACCACGGCGGGACGGGGCCTTGTCCGCATCCGACGGCTCGAATGCGGCATGGCTCCAGAGCTGTTCGATCCGGGCATAGGCTTCGGCGTTGCGTTCGTCGGCGAGGAGCCAGGTGCGGAACCGCTCATATTCGGGCTGCGGCGTGTTTTCGTCGAGGAGAAGCGCGAACCAGGCCGCGGCCTCGCGCGTCCGGCCGGATGTTTCCGTGTCATGATCCCTGTTCGAAGGCTCGTTCATGGCGTTTCCTGATTGCCGTTCATGACCATGAACGAACGGGCCTGCCCAAAACCGGGGTCGGAAGAGGCCAAAACGGAAATAATTTAGAGATCGGCCTGCCGGAATGTCTGTAGCCGTTCAAGCGCAACGACCATATGGCTGAAGACGGTTTTCGGCGATATGCCGAGCCTTTCGCCGATCTCGACATAGGTCATGCCTTCGACACGGGCCATGAGAAAGACTTCCCGCGCCCTTGGCGGCAGGTCGGCGATCGCGTTCGACAGGTTCTGCAGGTTTTGCGCCGCAATCGCGCTGTGTTCCGGCGTCGGCGCCGTATCCGCCATGAAGTCGAGCATCTCGACGCCATCGACGAAGGGGGCGATCCGTTCGCGCCGCTTGAAATCGATCGCCAGATTGCGGCCGGTGCGCACGACATAACCATGGAGCATGGCGGCGGGGGGAAGGTTCGCCCGGCGTTCCCAAAGGCGCAGGAACGTATCCTGGACCAGATCTTCCGCCGTCGCCGACGAGCGCACCAGCTTTGCGATCGAAAGGTGAAGGCGCTTCCGCAGATTGAGGAATACCGAAAGCAGATCTGGTGAGTAGGCCGTCTCCATGGGATGGCATTATCAGCGGTGCCAAACTCTGGCAATTCCACATCACTGAAATATTACTAAAATAGTCATGTTTTATGGCTGCCAGCTTGCCTTTGTCGCCGATCAACCTCTGGCGAAAACCCGCACCATATCGAAAGAGACCGGCCGGCGCCGGTCGAGCGCCAGTGCATCCTGTATCTCCAGGATATGCTCGCGCATCAGGCCGACCGCCGTTTCGACATTGCCGTTTTCGCAATGCTCGATCAGGTCGTCATGATGGTCATGCCAGCCCGCAAGGCCGAGCTGGTTGTCGAACAGGTTGACGATCAGGCTGGTGCGGGCAACGAGCAGCCTCACTTGATCTGCGAGAACGCGGTTGCCGGAAAGCTCGGCCATCAATGTGTGAAATCCGCCGGAGAGATGGATCGCCTCGCGGATATAGCCTTGATCCCGAAGCTTGTGCTCCTGCTCGATATTTTCTCGCAGTTTTGCGATGGCCTTCGGATCCGCCGCTTGCGCAACCGCTTCCGTCGTGCCGGCCTCGATTGCGACACGCGCCGCAAAGACCTGGCGTGCCTCGTCCGCATCCGGTGCCGCAATATAGGCGCCGCGATTGGGAATGAAGACGACTAGTTTTTCCCAGCTCAGTCTCTGCAGGGCCGTCGCGACCATGCGCCGGCCGATGCCGAAGGCTTCGACGAGCGCGATCTCGGTCAGCTTGGTTCCGGGCAGCAGACGCTGATCGACGATGGCATCGAACAGATGCTGATAGGCGGCCTCCGCATCATCCGTCCTTGGACGGTTGCGTTCGTTCATCACGCCCACCAAACGCGTCTTCTGGCTCATCCTTGGGCCTCCCGTGATCAAATCATGCACTGAGGATTGTGCACAATCTTGCGCGCATCTCTGTTTTCGTTCCATTTCGCAGAATGGCATGCCTCTTGCAAAACATTCCTCGCGGCTTCACCACGACAAGGGGACTGACATGTTCGAATTCAAGACTTCCAGACGGACCATCCTGCAGGCGGCTGTGGCCGCTCCCTTCGTTCTCCAGGCAGGGCGCAGCCTTGCGGCGGAGCCGGTCAAATTCTCCTTCTCGGTGCCGTTCGACGGTTCGATCTCCATGTACCTGCTCGCGGCGCAGAATGGCTGGTACAAGGAAGCCGGCCTCGACTGCCAGTTCGATACGAGCGGCGGCTCGGGCGAGGCTGCCTCGCGCACTGGCTCGGGCGTCTATGACGGCGGCACGGTCGACATCAACAACCTCGCGGAGTTCAATTCCAAGAACCCGACGGCCGAGATCCGCGCCGCCTACATGCTCTATTTCAAGAGCCCGCTTGCCGTGGTGACGCTGGCCAAGTCCGGGATCACGAAACCTTCCGACCTCGAAGGCCGCACGATGGGTGCCGCCGCGGCTGACGGTGCCTATCGCCTGTTTTCCACCTATGCCAAGACGACGGGCATCGATGCGGCGAAGATCAAGTGGAACATGGTCGGCCTGCAGCTGCGCGAAGCCGTGCTTGCGGGCGGAAGCGCCGACGCCATTCTCGGCTTCGATTCCACCGTCTATTTCGGTCTTCAGAAGGCGGGCATTGCGCCGGCCGATATCAAGATCCTCTATTATTCGGATGCCGGCCTCGATCTTTACGGCAACGCGATCGTGCTTTCGAAAAAATTCCGCACCGAGCGTCCCGATGTCGCAAAGTCCTTCATCGCCGTCAGCGCCCGCGGGTATCAGGCGGCGATTGCCGATCCGAAGGCAGCCATTGCCGCGCTGAAAGCCCATTCACCGCTGATCAATGCCGATCTCGAAGAACAGAAGCTGCGCTGGCTGATCAAGAACCAGTTCACCACCGACGAGACGAAGAAGAACGGCATGGGCGGAGTCGATACGGCGCGCCTTTCGAAGTCGATGGAAGCGGTCGCCGCCGGTTTCGGCCTGCCGGCCGTTCCGAAGGCGGAAGATCTGTTCGACCCGTCCTTCCTGCCTTCGGCTGACCTGAGGAAGCTGCCGGCATGACATTCGACCTGGTCATTCGCGGCGGGACGATTGTCACGGCATCCGACGTGACGAAGGCCGACCTTGGTATCAGGGATGGCCGTATTGCCGCGATTGCCGAACATATAGCCGATGGCGAGCGGGTGATCGATGCGACCGGGCGGCTGGTGCTGCCCGGCGGTATCGATGCCCATTGCCATCTCGATCAGCCGCAGGCGCCGGGCCTTGCGTCCAAGGGCGCGAAAATGGCCGACGGGTTCCGCTCCGGCAGCATCAGTGCCGCATTCGGCGGAACGACGACGATCGTTCCCTTCTGCGTCCAGCATCGCGGCACGTCGCTGACCGCGGCCGTGGACGATTATCACCGTCGCGCCGAAGGCCAGTCGGTCACCGATTATGCGTTTCACCTGATTGTCAGTGATCCGACACCCGCCGTGCTTGGCCAGGAGCTGCCGGCCCTGATCCGCCGTGGGCATACGAGCCTCAAGGTCTATATGACCTATGATGCCATGCAGCTGAGCGACCGGCAGATCCTCGATGTCTTCGAGACGGCGCGCGAGGAAAAGGCCGTCATGCTCATCCATGCCGAAAACCATGAGATGATCGGCTGGCTGGCGGACCGGCTGGAAAAACAGGGGCGGACAAAACCCGTCGCGCATGCCACGTCGCGCCCGCTTGCCGTCGAGCGCGAGGCGACGCACCGCGCCGTCACCCTTGCTGAAATCGCCGGCGTTCCGCTGGTGATCGTCCATGTTTCGGGTGGCGATCCGCTGGAGGAAATCCGGCGTGCGCGGGCAAGGGGGCATGTCGTGATTGCGGAAACCTGCCCGCAATATCTGCTTCTGACCGAGGCCGACCTGGAAATGCCGGACATGCTCGGCGCAAAAGCCATGTGCAGCCCGCCGCCGCGCGACACGGCGGCACAGGCCGCCCTCTGGCAGGGGATCGAGGATGGCACGATCGACATCTTCAATTCGGATCACGCGCCTTATTGTTTCGATCAGGACGGCAAGCTGAAAGCCGGGCCGGCGGCATCCTTCCGCGCCATTGCCAATGGCATACCCGGCCTGGAGACACGCCTGCCGATCCTGTTCAGCGAAGGCGTGGTCAAGGGGCGTATCGACCTGCCGCGCTTCGTCGCCCTGACGGCGACAAACAATGCAAAACTCTACGGTCTTCACCCGCAAAAGGGGACGATTGCCGTCGGTGCCGATGCCGATCTCGCGATCTGGGACCCGGAAAAGCGGGTGACGATCACCAACGACATCCTTCACCACAATGTCGATTACACGCCTTTCGAAGGGCTGGAGATCCAGGGCTGGCCGGAAACGATGGTGAGCCGCGGCGAGGTGATCGTCGAAAATAGGGAACTGAAGGCGGCACCTGGCCGCGGCCGGTTTCTCACCCAGAAGACATCGTCGGCATGGAAGACGAGGGAGATCAACGCATGGATCTGAAGATTGCCGGAAAACGCGCGCTGGTCCTCGGCGGCAATCGCGGCATGGGTCTTGCGATCGCCAAGGCGCTTGCCGCGGAGGGCGTGGCCGTACTGCTCGCCGCCCGGGACAGAGAGGCTTTGGCATCCGCAGCCGCGGAAATCGGCGCAGCCGGCACCTTCCCGGTCGACCTGTCGGATACGGCAAGCCTTGACCGTTTCGCGGCCGAAGTCGGAGATATCGATATTCTCATCAACAATACCGGCGGACCGCCCTATGGCGCCGCGATCGGTCGCGATGTCGCAGACTGGGAGGAAAGCTTCCGGTCGATGTCCATGTCGGTGATCCGGCTGACGGATCTCTTTCTGCCGGCCATGCGCCGCCGTGGCTGGGGGCGGATCGTCACCGTGGTCAGCACCGGTGCGGTGCAGCCAATTCCGGTGCTCGGCATATCCAATACGATCCGCGCCGGTCTCATCGCCTGGTCGAAATCGCTGGCGCCGGAAGTCGCGAAGGAAGGCGTCACGGTGAATGTGCTGATGCCGGGCCGGGTTGCGACGGAACGGGTGACCATGACCGACGAGGCGACGGCGGAGCGCGAAAATATTCCGGTCGAGGTGGTGCGCCAGCGCTCCTTTGCCCAGATCCCGGCCGGACGCTATGCGGAACCGGAGGAGATCGCCTCGGTCGTCACCTTCCTCTGCAGCGGCCCGGCATCCTATGTTACCGGCAGTGTCTATCGTGTCGATGGAGGTTACGTGCGCCATGTCTGAGCCCGTGCCTGATATTGGCCTGAACACGTCTTTCGAGGAGATCAAACCATGTCGCTGACCAGACCCGCCCTGAAACTGACCCATAAGGGAACCTCCGTGCTTCTTGCTGCTGCCGTCGAGGCCGCGGAGGCCATGGGCGTGCCGCAATGCATCGCCGTCGTTGATGAAGGCTGCAATCTGATGGGGTTCATCCGCATGGATGGATCGCGCGTGCTTTCCATCGAAAGCGCGACCCGCAAGGCGATGACCGCGGCAACGACAGGCCAGCAGACCGGCAATATCGCGCCGGACAAGGCGCTGCTTCTGGCGGAGGCGACATCCGGCAGGATGACCAATCTTCTCGGCGGCGTGCCGCTGATCGTCAATGGCCACATCATTGGTGGCATCGGTGTCGGTTCGGGCACGGGCGAGCAGGATCTCGCGATCGCCAATGCTGCCGTCAGCGTGTTTCAGAAACATATTGAAGAGGGGCAGACTGCATGACGGCAACAACCGCTCCGGCGGAGCATGGCGGTGCAAGGATTGCACAGCTCGAAGACGTGAAAGTTCGCTTCGGCAAGGGCGACAATGCCTTTCTGGCGCTGGACCGCACCAATCTGACCGTCCGCCCCGGCGATTTCGTCGCCATGGTCGGCCCGTCCGGCTGCGGCAAGTCGACCATCCTCAAGCTGGTCGCGGGCCTTCTGCGCCCGACCGAGGGCGTTGTTTTCGTGGCCGGGCGTGAGGTCGGTGCCGAACAGGTGGGCATCGGCATGGCGTTCCAGAACCCGACCATGCTGCCCTGGCTGACGATCCGCCAGAACATCATGCTGCCGCTCAAGATCGTCAAACCCTATTCGGACACGTTTGGCCGCGACAAGAATACGGTCTTCCGGGATCGCGCCGATGCGCTGCTTGCCAAGGTCGGCCTGACCGGTTTCGGTGATCGTCGCCCCTGGGAGCTTTCCGGCGGCATGCTGCAGCGGGCCAATCTCTGCCGCGCGCTCATCCATTCGCCAAAGCTGCTGATGCTCGACGAACCTTTTGGCGCGCTCGACCAGTTCACCCGCGAGGAGCTCTGGGCGGTCCTGCAGGATCTGTGGATGGAAACAAAACCGACCGTTTTCCTCGTCACCCACGATCTGCGCGAGGCGGCCTTCCTGGCCAGCCGCATCCTGGTGATGAGCGCCAGGCCCGGCCGCGTGACCGAAGACCGGGCCGTCGACTTCGCCCGGCCGCGGACGCTGGAAACGACGTTCGAAAGCGAATTCACGGACCTCACCAATGATTTGCGGAGGCTGATCTTTGCCGCCCGCCAGGGAGTGGAGAAAGCCTGATGCTGTCGCCTCAAATCAGGGAAAACCTGAAATCCGCCTCCTTCATCGTCCTGATGTTCGTCGCATGGGAAGTCGCCTGCATCGTCTTCCACATTAGCCCGATCGTGCTGCCACGCCCGAGCGCGATCTTTTCGACGCTCTTCACGCAGATGCCGGCGCTCTGGCCGCATATCCTGCAGACACTGGCGACGACCATGGTCGGCTTTGCGCTCGGCATGGTGATCGGGGTTGCGCTCGGCGTTTTCGTCGGCGTTTCGCGAACGGCCTACAAGACTGCCTATCCGCTTCTCGTCGGTTTTTCCTCCATTCCGAAGGTTGCCGTCGTGCCGATCTTCGTCCTGTGGTTCGGTTCGGGCACGGTGCCGGCCGTGCTGACTGCGCTCACCACCTGCATCTTCCCGATCGTCGTCAATGTCGCAACCGGGCTTGCCACGACCGAGCCGGAAATGGAGGACGTGCTGAAGGCGCTTGGCGCCTCGCGCATGCAGGTGCTCTGGAACGTCAGCCTTCCCCGCACGATGCCGTATTTCTTCGCCTCGCTGAAAGTGGCCGTGACACTCGCCTTCGTCGGCACGGTTCTTTCTGAAACGGTCGCATCGAATTTCGGGATCGGCACCGTCATGATGATGGCAACCTCAAGCTTCGACGTGCCGCTCGCCTTCGCCGGCCTGTTCGCGCTCGCCTTTCTGGGGATCGCGCTCTACAGCGTGTTTGCGATCATTGAGCAGCGGGTTTGCGGCTGGGCCAACCGCAAGCAGGAATTCGCGATGGGGTAGGCCTTGTGGCCTGTCATGGGCGGTCAGGTCTCACGCTCACGAGGGGCAGGTGGATCGTCCGTCAGCCTTGCTCCGCCAATGCGCAGCGATGCCGCAAGCAGCGCGCGTGTATGGGGGTGTTTCGGGTTGACCAGAACCTCGTTCACCGGACCGATTTCGACGATGCTGCCATTGTGCATAACCGCAACCCGGTCGCAGATCGAGCTGACGACGGTGATGTCGTGGCTGATGAAGAGATAGGTCAGCCCGAATTCCTGCCTGAGATCGCGCAATAGTTTGAGAACGGCCGCCTGCACCAGGACATCCAGACCTGATGTCGGCTCGTCGAAGATGACGAATTTCGGCGCCAGCAGAAGCACGCGTGCGAGACCCACCCGCCGCTGCTGACCGCCGCTCACTTCATGCGGATAGCGGTCGAGAAGTGCGGATGGCAGTTCCAGATCGGCCATGAGCTTCAGGATCTTTTCCTCGCGAAGCTGCGGGGAGAGATCGGTATGGGTGACGAGCGGTTCGTGCAGCGAGCGCTTGAGCGTCCATCTCGGATCAAGCGAGGCGCTCGGGTCCTGATAGATATATTGCAGTTTTGCGCGTACCGGTTTCGCCAGCTTCAGATCACGGGAAGCGACGATTTCTCCCGAAAGACTGACCCAGCCAGAACTGGGTTGCTGAATGCCCGCGATCATCTTGGCGAGGGTCGACTTGCCGCTGCCGGTTTCCCCGACGATGCCAAGAATTTCCGCTTCGGCCACGGAGAAGGAAACATCGTCCACGGCACGTAGAATCTTGTTGCCACGGCCGAAAAAACCTCGAACCGTAAAATCGCGGGAAAGACAATGAACTTCGAGCAGCGTCACGCCTGATAATAGGAATGTGAGAGCGCGTTTGTCGATGGATTATAACAGGCGACTGCGTGTTCGGATTCCCGTGTTGCGAGTGCTGGTCTGTGCTCACGACACTGGTCCAGAGCGCGTGAGCAGCGCCAACTGAACTGGCATCCATGTTCAATCGTCGGCCGGTCGGCAAAATCCGCCCGTATTTCCGCGACCTGCCCGAGGGGGTGCACGGCGCTGGCAAGAAGTGCGCGCGTGTAAGGGTGCATTGGATGGGAAAAGAGCCTGTCCCTTGATGCGGCCTCGATGATGCGCCCGTCATGCATGACGATCACCCTGTCGCAGACTTCCCATGCGGCGGCGAGATTATGCGTCGTGAAGAGAACCGCGACGTTCCGTTCCGCTGCGATCCATCGAAACAGTTTCAGGATCTCGACCTGCGTCGCTGCATCAAGTGATGAGGTCGGCTCGTCGGCGATGATGATCTGCGGCTGCGGCAGCAGGGCCATGGCAAGCATCACCCGCTGCCGCTGTCCACCGGAAAGCTGATGGGGATATTGGCGCAGGACCCTGTTCCCTGCCGGCAAGCGGACCGTCTCCAGCACTCTCAGGATTTCCGCATCCCGGATGCGCCATTTTCGCCAGAATGGCCGGATCTTTCTCGATGGCGAGGTGCAACGCATCAGATCCCTGATCTGCGAGCCGATCCGGAAAAGCGGATTGAGGCTCGAATAGGTATTTTGCGGCACGAGTGTAATCTTGCGGCCCCGGGCGTCACGCGCGCTTTTTTCCCCGTCCGTGATGTCGGTCCCATCGAGCCGGACGGTTCCGTCGACAATGCCGGGCTGGTGTCGCGGGAGGGTTCCAAGGATGGCATTGACGAGCGTACTCTTGCCCGAGCCGGTCTCGCCGATCACCCCGACGATCTCGCCCTGATGGACGGTGACGCTGACATGATCGAGGGCAGGGAGATCGCCTTGAGGTGTCTTGTAGACAACGCAGAGATCGTTGATCTCCAGAACAGGCGTTACCATCGCTCGCTGCGCAGCCTCAATTGCGGGTTCAGCGATTTCCGCAGGCCATCTCCGAAAAGATAGAAACCGAGAACCGTGATGAAGATCGCCAGTCCCGGGGCGAGCGGATACCACCATGCATCCGGCAGATAGTCGCGGCTTTCGGAAAGGATGCGGCCCCATTCGGGGGTCGGCGGCGGCGGGCCGAGGCCAAGGCAGCCGAGGGTAGAGGCCGCAAGGATCGTCGCGCCGAATCCGACCGATGTGCGGATGACAATCGAGGAGGTGAGCCCGGGGAGAATATGCAGAAGCATGATCCGCCAGGGAGAGACGCCAAGCGCCTCCGCCGATTCGATAAAGATCTCGTTGCGCATCGACTTCGTCTCCGCATAGACAAGCCGCGCCCAGAAGGGCCAGTAGGTTACGGACAGCGCGATCACGACAGTGCTGATGGAAGGGCCGAGCGTCTGCGTGATTGCAATCGCGACCATGATTTCGGGAACGGCCAGCGCGACGTCCGAGACCCGCATCAGCGATTCGCAGAACCAATGGCGATAATAACCGGCGACGAGACCGATCGGCACGCCGATCGCAACGCAGATGCTCACCGTGGCGATCGCGATGACGAGGCTGGAACGCGCACCCCAGATGATGCTCGTCAGGAGATCGACGCCCATGCGATCGGTTCCCAAGGGGGCCGAGAGGGAAGGCCCCATCAGTCTATGGCCGAGGTCGATTTCGGGTTCGATAGAGATCAGCGGCGCAAAAATGGCAAGAAGTACGATTGCCGAGAAAAGGATCAGGCCAATCGTCGCCATCGGTTCGCGGACAAAGAACAGCATGGAGGTGCTCACGTGACACCACGGGGATCGATGAGCGCCTGGATTATGTCCACCGAAACGCTGAGCAGCACAAACAATGTGCCGGCAAGCAGCGTAAAGCCCATGACCGCATTGTAATCGGAATACATGATGGAGCGAACGGCATAATTGCCGGTGCCGGGCCAGTCGAAGATCGTTTCCACGGTCACGACGCCTGCCAGCATGATGCCCGCTGTCAGCCCGAACAGCGTCACCGTGGCGGCCAGAGAAGAGCGCAGCAGATATTTCCAGATGATGATGCCGCGCGACAACCCCATGGCCTCCTGATAACGCAGGAACGGAGTGTCCATCATATTCATGACGCTGTTGCGCGTGAAGCGCTGCACGACGGCAGCCGTGGGAAGGCCGATCGTCAGGGCAGGGAGCGTGATATGGGCGATTGCCGAAGCAAGCGCCTGCCAGTCGGCGGCAAGCAGGGAATCGAGAAGGACAAAACCGGTAAAATCATGCAGCGGCACGTCGCCTATCCGGCCTGCCAGCGGCAGCCAGTCGAGGTTCATCGAAAAGATGATCTGAAACTGTATGGCGATCCAGAAATGGGTGAGGCCGGCAAAGGCAACGACGCCGATCCGCAGGGCATGGTCGAGCAGGGAATTGCTGTAAACGCCGCATAGAACGCCGGACGGTATGCCGAAGACGGCGGCGATCAGGAGTGAAACGATCGTCAGTTCGATCGTGGCGGGCAATCGGCTGCGAAGATCCTGCGCGACGGGCTGCCGTGTATAGAGGCTGTCGCCAAGGTCTCCTGTCGCGACTGCCTTCAGGTAGCCTGCAAATTGAGAAATCAACGGTTTGTCCAGACTGAAGCGGTTACGGACCTGCTCGATCTGCTCGTGAGACGCGTTTTCGCCGGCAATCAGGATTGCAGGATCGATCGGCATCACACGCGAGAGGATGAAGATCAAAGTTACAAGTGCAAAAAGGGTCGGTATGAGCCAGATCAACCGGTTCATGAGAAAAGCAAGCCATCGCATCGGACACCCCGGCGCCAAGGGCCTTGTTTACGATCTTATCGAAGCCCAGCGAAAATCCTGGCCGTAATTGACTGGCGAATACCGGATCCCGGAAACTTTCGTTGAGTAAGGCCCGTACCATCTCGTGTTATAGACAAATATGCAAGCAGCATCGTCCGTCACCATGCGGGTCATCTCCTCGTAAAGCGACTGCCGCTCCGCCTGATCGTCGGATACAAGGGCGCGGTCGAGCAGCTTGTCGAATTCCGGGTTGCGGTAATAGGCGAGCGAACGCTGGCCTTCGTAGCGTGTGCCGAAACCTTCGCCCACCCAGCTGTTCGGATCGAGATAGAAGGCGCTGCGCCAGATCGGCAAGATGTCCGGCCGCGTTTCCAGTCGATCCAGGCGCTTGGTGATCACCGGCCATGGGGCAACCGTTATGTTGCTTTCGATGCCGATCTTGCGGATCGCGGCCTGAAACAGGACGGCGGCCTGTTCGGATTCCGTAAAGCCTGAGAGCGCGTAGATCGAGAGCGGCCGCAAGGGTGCCTTGACGAGTTTCAGCTCTGCCGCGGCCTTGTCCAGATCATAGGTGAAGGCTTTCAGGTCGCTGGGGGAACCCCACATCGTCTTCGGAAGCGGCCCCGGATTGCGTGAGACCGAGCCGTTCATCACGCCCTTGATGAAGCCGTCATAATCGAAGCAATAGGCGAGTGCGCGGCGGAAATGCACGTCGTTGAGCGGCGGCGCGGCATTGTTCATGGCAAGCAGGAAGACGCGCATCGCCTCCTGCTCGATGATCTGGACCTTGTCCGACTTTCGAAGCCGCTGGATCTGGTCATACCCCATATAGCCATCCGCGCCGTCGAAGTCGCCGCGCATCAGGCCGAGGACGCGCGTATTGGTCTCCAGGACGTTGCGAAACTCCAGCTCTTCGATCGGATCACCGCCAAAGCCGGCGAAATGTTTTTCAAAACGCTTTGCCGTCCAGCCGGTGGCGGGATCGAACTGCGTCAGCTGATAGGATCCCGAACCCGCTTCATTGCGCGCGAGCCAGGGCTCCGCCCAGTCACCATTGATCTCATGCTGTTTCAGCAATGCGCTGTTGACGACGGTAATGTCCGAGACCGTTGCGAGAAACGTCGCCGATGGGCTGTTGAGATTGAAGACGACGGTATTCTGATCGCGCGCCTGCGTGCTGCCCGGCTTGATGATATCCCTGTAGAGGCTCGAGGGCCCCTGACCCAAGGCAAGAATGCGTTCGATCGAATAGACGACATCCTGTGCGGTCACCGGCGTGCCGTCGTGAAAGATCGCGTCCGGCCTGAGCTTGAAAGCGTATGAGGTCCGGTCGGCAGAGACCGTGTGGCTTTCGGCCAGCCATGGGATCATCTTGGGCGGATTGTCGACATAACGATAAAGGCCGTCATAAAGGTTAAGCCTTGCCCCGGCGCGCCCCGCGTCAAAAACCGTATGGGGATCGAGGGTGTCATAGGGAGAATTGTTCGCAAAGACGAACCTGTGCGGCGATCCGGCATAGGTCCGACCCGGAATGGCTTGCGCCAGACACGCCGAGCCCAGCAAGGTGGTAAATTCCCGGCGAGAAATTCTCATTCGATACCCCCTTTTGACGTCTCTCACCGGACAAGGCGTAGTCATGCACGCCTGTAAAATCGAGTTAAATCTGGTGAAATTGTTCCAACGGTAGCCGGCTGCAATTTCCCGGCCGAAACCTGGTTCAGCCCAGTTACGCCGAGGCGGCGATATCGACGCCCGTGCGGCAGAGGTTGAGGAGCAGACCGCGTGCCCGCGTCAGATCTGCAAAAGACTCGCTCCTCGGAAATTTGGCGCAGATTGTATTGAGAAGGTCATGTGCTTCCTCATCACGGCCGTCCTCGATCAGCTTTATCGACAAGGAGAGAGCCGCCCGAAGTTCGAGCGTAAGCACACCCATCGATGCCGCTTTTGAGATGGCATGGCCAAGTTGCTGCTCGGCCTTTTCTGGGCTTCCGAGTTGAAGCTCGGTAAGGGCGATGATGCGCATGATTTCAGGCATGCACCAATGGGCATCCTGCTGAATGGCCAGGGAATGCGCCACCTGCGCCATGGCCTGCGCCTCGGAAACGCAATTGCAGTCAAGCAGCGCCTCGGCGACCATGGCATGATACATCGGAGCCCGCAGGACCTGCCTTGCCTCCATCATTTCCTTCAGCCGCGACTTCAGCTCGGCGATGGCACCCGGTTCCTGGCGCTTGGCGCGCAGGGCGCTCCTGAAGAAACGGCAGACTTCCCGCCACGCACCGACATCTTCCATCTTGCCGCATTCTTCGGCGGCAAGCAGAAATTCTTCAGCGGCGATATAGTCGCCCGACCAGAACGAGATCGGCACGGAGAAGACCGCGAGCGCATTCCACTGCGAGACGACGTGCCCGGAAACCTTCGCACGCTCGACGGCCGCGCGGGCGACCTGCATCGCCCGGGACGGCTCTCCCGAGGCCCAGAGCGCCAGAGACAGCGTGCATCGGACGCCGACGCCGCGCTCCGAATGAAAGCGGGCGAACCGTGCGGGGTCGCTCAGGCGACGATGGCGGGCGGCGAGACGCTCGAGCCTTTGCCGGGCAGTGGCCACCTCTCCTATGTAGATCTCGGCCGTTGCCATCATGCGATGTGCTTCATCGACGGCAAATGAATCCGCCTGCGCTTCCGAAAGCCCGACCAGACGATGCAGGCCGGCAAGGGCTTCGAGCGGCTTGCCGGTATAGAGGAGGAACGACGACAGGCCCCACAGGCCCATGATCTCGTATTTCGTATCGCCGATCTCGATCGCGAGTTCGTAACATTCCCGCCACGCGCTTTCCGTATCGAGCGGCAGATGCTGTGCGAAGACGAGGCCGGAAGCGCGGGCGGCCACCAGCTTCATGATCAGCTCTTTCGGTCGGGTTGCGCATTCGCGTGTTGCGCGGAGGGCGCAATCGACACGCGTCTGCATCTCGTTCAACGCGGAAAGCTCGTACCACAAGGGGATTGTGGCGATCGTCAGCCGGATGCCCAGCATCCGGTCTCCCTTCGGGCCAAAAGCCCAATCCATGGCATTGCGCGCATCATCCAGCCGATGCGCGTATTCGGCCATCCATTCTCCCTTGTCGCGGCTCTCCGATTCACCCGCTGCCTTTTCGAACACGGCCAGCATCGATAGCGCATGCCGCCGCAATGCATCATCGTGTTCGCCGGCATCGAGCAATCTCTCCGCCGCAAAGGCCCGCGTGCTTTCAAGAAGCCTGTAGGACTGAAGCCCATCCTGATACTCGGCACAGATGAGCGATTTGCTGGTCAACCGCTCGATACCGTCGATCGTCTGGGCAAGGTCATAGGGAATGACCCCGGCCATCACAGCGGCATCCTCCATGCGGAACCGGCCAGCAAAAACCGAGAGGAACCGCAGGAGCGTCGCTTCTTCTTCGGACAGGAGCCTGTAGCTCCAGTCGAGGGTTGCCAGCAGCGTTTGCTGGCGAAGCGGTGCCGTGCGTTCGCCATTGCTGAGAAGAAGGAATTTTTGCTCAAGCATGGCATCCAAGGTCGGCAGGCCATAGGCAAATGTCTTGCTGGCAGCAAGCTCGATTGCAAGCGGTATGCCGTCAAGACGGCGGCAGATGGCGGAGACTAGGGGAGCGTCCGCATCGTTCAGCGTATATTCCTGGCGACCGCTGGCGCGCGCGACGAACAGTTTCACGGCACTGAATTCTGCGGCTTCCGTTGCGGTACCGCCCTGATTGGGACCGGGGGCGACGAGCCCGGGCAGTCGGTAAAGCTGTTCCGACGGGATGAAAAGCGGCTCGCGGCTGGTGGCAAGGATCCGCAAGTTTGGCAGCGCTTCCAGCAGTCGCATGACAATCGAGGAGATGATTGGCGACAGATGCTCGCAATTGTCGAGGATCAGAAGCATCTCGCTGTCATGCAGGAGCGCAACCAGCTCCGACAATGTGTCGTCTGAGCGTTGTCTCGCACCCAGCCGTGCGGCGATGGCTGCCGTTGCATATTGCTCATCCCCAACCGTCGACATGTCGATGAAGGAAACGCCCTGCGCGTAGTCGGCAAGCACGTTGTGGGCGAGGGCGAGCGCGACCGTGGTCTTGCCGATGCCCCCGGAGCCCACGATCGTCAGGCATCTCGTATCGCGGAGCATCGCGGTAAGGCTGTCGATCTCCTCGGCGCGGCCGATGACGTCCTGCGGCTTGAGCGTCGGCTTCCATTGTTTTGCCGCGACCCTGACGGGATCGGGCTCCGAATGCTCGGTCTGGACATGCGAAACGAAACGGTATCCCCGGCCGGCAACGGTCGCGATGAAAGGTTCTTCCGAACCTTCCGTAAGGATCTTGCGCAGGCTTGCGACATTGACCTTGAGATTGCTTTCCTCGACATAGGTGCTCGGCCAGCAAAAGGCGATGAGCTCACTCTTGCTGACGACATCGCCCGGATGCCGCACGAGCAGGGTCAGGATATCGAGGGCCCTTCCACCGATCCTGACCGGCAGGCCGTCGCGCGACAGAAGCTGCCGTTCAGGGCTGAATCTGAACGGACCAAATATATAGGTTGTACTACCCGATTCGCCCTGGCGCGACGCCATTCCCGCCCTATCCCCGTTAGGCCTTCGCACCCTCTTATATTCAATAAATCTAATTAGATATCATGATTCACGGAAGGCGCGGCTTGCAAAATTAAACCCGCTGCAACGCCCAGTCCAGACGGGATACGTCAAAGGTTGCGTAGATGATCTGTCGCGTGATCACGACTTGTTGACGAATTGTATCAGCGCGAACCAAGTGATCGCCAACAATATAGACTGAATGGTTCAGTCTGCTGATCCGGTATTTAATAGACTTGTTCGCGCAAAAGTTGATTTTTCTTTATTCTCTTCCGGAGGGTTGCTGGAATGTGGCCGGATGTCCTTCAAGCCATTTCGGACCTGAGTTCATCGGCAGTTGCTGCCGTATATCCGTATTGCAGGAGGTTATCTCTCACAAAGCCGACAAGCTCATCATTTCCGCTGGCCGTCCGGCCATCGTGCATGGAGAGGTTGTTCTCGAATCCGACGCGAATATGCCCGCCCAGCAGTGCGCCGGCCGTAACGCAGGCCGCCTCGTTGCGGCCGAAGGCACAGGTGGTCCAATGCGGAAACCGGGGCATGGCACCGTCGAGAAAGGGCAGAAGGTCGGCTGGCGTCGATGTCTGGCCAACCGTATATCGGCCAAGCACGTAGAGAGCGGAAAGCCGCTCGAACGGGACCACGCCGCGGGTCTGCAGGTCGGCGAGCCATAACGCTTCGGCCGGCGTATAGAGAATGAATTGCGGCGCGATTTTTTCCTTCCGCAGCCATAACAGGAAGGCGGCGAACTCCTTCTCGCTCTCCTTGCTCGGCAAGAGTTCGCGCAGGGCAAGCGACACCGCTTCCGGCTTCACCTCCCTCACCACCCGCATCTGTTCTGACGGATCATAGATGCCGAGCGATTCGCTGGTGATCTGGATCACGAGCCTGTCGCCCACCGCATCTTCGATCGCTCGTATGATGTCGCGATAGGCGTCCGCATCGAGCACGTGTCGGCCTTGGCCGTCGCGGGCGTGGACATGGATCATGCTGGCGCCGGCATCGAGGCTGAGGCTCGCGACATGCGCGAGCTCCTTTGCCGTCATCGGCAGGGCAGGATGATCTGCCTTGGTGCGCCTGCCGCCGTTCGGGGCGACCGCGATCGAGACCGGGCGTGGACTGGTCAATTTGCCGGGCTCGAAAAACATGGTGGCTCACCGGCGCGATCATAGACGCTCCAGTGCACCGCCTTTTCGTCGATATGGAAAACGGCGGTGGCAAGCGTGTGATATTCGTCTTCCGGCGCATGGCGGTAGAGCGGCAATTTTGGATCGCTCTTGTCCCAGAGAATGTCGAGGGGATCGATATTGCCGCCTTTTCCGATGAGTTCGCTTCCCTGCTGCAGCCTGGCCTTGGACGAGGGGGAGATTTCCTGTGGCTCGTCGGAAATGCCTTTGTGGATCATGTGATTCGAATGGCACTCCGCGTGTTCGATCCGGCGGACCGAGCAGCCGGAATGGGTGAACTCGACGCCGAACAGACGCTCGTCGCCCGCCTGTGCCAGGGTCACGTGATAGGCGCCGGAGCGTTCCGATGTCTTGAGCAGGGTAACGGCTTCGTCGAGCGTGCCGCAATCGAGAAGGGCGCGGCCGAGCAGCATGCGCGGCAGGCCGACACCGGCATTATGGGCGCCGATATGATTGATGGTTGAAACTAGGCCCGCTTCGGTCACCGCAAAGGCCTGGCCGGGCACCGAGCCGGGATAGATGAAGGCGCTGAAGGCCTTTCCACCGTCTGGCCTGACATGGGCGATGGCGCAGCGGCTGAACTGGCCGGCATCTCCATCCTCGTTATGCGCGATGACCGGCGTCTTGCCGGGGACCTGTATCGTCGTGCAGCCTTCCGGCGGCATTTCCCAGACGTCGCCGCGAAAATGCCAGAGCATCATGTCGTCATAGGGCAGTTCCAGAGCCGCTGCGAGGCCGCGGATCTCCTGGCAATAGGGCGGAAAACGTTCCTCCACCATGCTGCGCATGCGTGTCACGCGTGGATCGTCGCGCCAGTCCATCACCCGCGCCCAGACCCCACCGGCAACGGTATAGCTGTGAAAGAGATCGGCGGCATGCCTGCCGAGCTGGACGCCGATATCGTAATGCGTGCCGGTCACCGTGATCTGGCCGAGGCGGCCGTTATTGCCAGTCGTCATTGTCGAGAGTTCCTCCGGAAATAGTTTTGCCGGATTGTTCCGGCTTTGCGGTCGATCGCGTCATCCGGATCCGGTGACGCAGTTGATGTGACATGTTCGACCGCAAGGCTGGATCTGCGGTCTCTCAATCCTCCACGAACGTGTCGAGCGCCTTGTAGAAGGCGTCATTTCGTTTCATCGTTTCAAAGACATCGTCGCCGATCTTGCTGACGATGACGGTGATCAGGGCCTGCACCACCGAGAGCGTGGATACGACCGAGGACAGCACCGACGCGTTGCTTGCGGAGAGCACCAGCCGGACGTCGGAAATGGCGGCGGTCGGCGCGAGCGGACTGTCGATGATCGAGATGATCCGGGAGCCGGCATTCTTGGCATAACGGGCGATATTCAGGGCGTCGCGCGAATAGCTCTTGTGAGAGAGCACGACGACCACGTCTTCCGGTCCGGCATCACGCACCTCGTCGCCCATTGCACCGCCGCGTCCGTCGACCAGCACGGCATTGGCCGAAAACATCCGGCAGCTATAGTGGAAGAAGAAGGCGGCCGAGTGCAGGCTGCGGAAGCCGACGATGAAGACGCGTCTTGCGGCGATGATCATGTCGGCCGCGGCGACAAGGTCCTCGGTTCTGATCTGGCTCGCCGTCGCCTCGACATCGGAAATGTCGCGGGCGAAAACTTCGGCAACGGTTTCGCTCATCTGGCCGAGCTTGCCCTTGGTCCTCAATCCCTCGACGCGGCCGCGCATGGTCGTCTGGCCGCTGCCCAGCCAGTCGCGGAACGGATCGCGGAATTCGCTGTAACGATCAAAACCCAGTTCGCGCACGAGGCGCATCAGGTTGGACGGGTGGACGCTTGCCATATCCGACACCTGCCTGAGCGAATGAAGGGCGATCTTGTCGGGGTTTTCGCGCACGTAACGAGCAGCCACGCGAAGCTGTTTCGGGTATGTCCCGAAGGCTTCGTCGATCCTGCTGTTGATCTCGTCCAGATTCATGTTCGCTCTCTCGGCTGGCTCCTGATGCCGTCATCCTAACAAGAGGATGACTGTCGGCACCAGTTCAGACGGCCTCCTCCAGAGCGCGATCGAGCGCTTGCCCAAGCTTGTCCACGATCTCTTCGATATGATGCGGCTCGACGATATAGGGGGGCATCAGCAGGACATGGTCGCCGACGCCGCTTTCGGGCGAGGGGCCGGAGGCATAGCAGATAAGCCCGAGGTCGAGCGCGTGGCGGGTGAGCCTGGCATGGATCTGCCGGGAAGCGTCGAAATTGCGCTTGGTCGGGCGGTGGGCGACGATCTCGATCCCCTGCATCAGGCCGCGGCCCCTGATATCGCCGACATGCGGATGCTCGGCAAAACGCTCATGCAGCAGCCAGTCGAGATGATCTCCGGCCGTTCGGATATTCGGGTAAAGATCGCGGTCGCGGATTTCATGCTGCACGGCAAGCGCTGCCGTGCAGGCGAGCGTGTGGCCGTGAAAACTGTGCCCGTGCCAGAAGAAACCGGTCCGGTCCCTGATCGCATCATGGATGTCGGCGCTGACCAGAACCGCGCCAAGCGGTGCATAACCACCTGCCAGCGCCTTGCCGATCATCACGAGATCCGGACATGCGCCCTCCTCCGTGAAGGCATACCGGCTTCCCGTACGCCCCATGCCGCACATGACTTCGTCGAGGATGAGCAGGATGCCGTGGCGGTCGCAGATCCGGCGGATCTCGCGAAAATATCCTTCGGGGGCGGGGACTGCGCCGAGGGTCGAGCCGACGATTGTCTCGCAGATGAAGGCCGCGACCCGCGAGGGGCCGAGTTCTTCGATCTTTGTTTCGAGCTCGCGCGCGGACCGCATCGAAAAATCATCGACCGTTTCACCGTCCTGCATGCCGCGATAGGCATAGGCCGGGCCGATATGGGCCGTATTGGTCGGAAGCATCGGCAGAAAAGGTTTCCGGCGGATATCGCTGCCGCCGGCCGCCAATCCCGCCAGCGTGCTGCCAACATAACCGGCGCGGCGGCCGATGATGATCTGCCGCTCCGGCTCGCCCTTGTCGACGAAATACTGGCGGGTCAGTTTCAGCGCAGCATCAGCGGCTTCGGCGCCGCTATTGGTGAACCAGACATGCGACAGTTTTCCGGGCGCATCGGCGATCAGGTTGTCGGCCAGTTCTTCCATCGGCGCGCTGGTGAAGAAGGCGGTATGGGCATAGGCGATCCTGTCGATCTGCGCATGCATGGCCGCCCGTACCGCGGCATTGCTGTGGCCGAGGCAGGAGGGGCCGGAGCCGGAACTGCCGTCGAGAAAACGCCTGCCACTCCGGTCGATGATATAGACGCCGTCGCCAGCGACGGCCTCGCGGATCGTCTGGGCAACGAGATCACGATGAAAGGCGGCGCTGTGTTCGATGGCGACGGCCATATCGGCGGACTGGCTGAATGAACCGAGATCGCTCATGGCGCCACCGCATCATCGGTGCCGATCACGGCGACACATTCGATCTCGACCAGCGCTTCCTCGGCCACGAGGCCGGTAATGACGGTGGAGCTGGCATAGTCGATGCCCGTAAGCCGAGACCGCCGGGCGCGGTTCATTGCTTCGTAATCGGATGTGTTGCGCAGGAAGACGGTCATCTTGACGATGTCATCAAGCGTGCCGCCCGCCGCCTTGAGCACCTTTTCGATCTTGCCGAAACATTCGAGCGTCTGGCGCTCGGCATCGCCGGGATGGAGGATTTTTCCACTCTCCGGGTCGCGCGCCATGAAGCCCGATGTATGGACCATCGTGCCCGAGGTGACGGCGATGGCGCTGGTAAAGGGAGCGCCGGGAACGGCGACGCCTTCGGCGGTGATCTTGCGTTTCATGGCGATCCTATTCCAGCCAGCTGAGATGTTGTTGCACGAAGTCGCAGCCGACCATGTCGATATAGGCGGCGGTCAGCCGGGCCGTGACCGGTCCGGTGACCGCTTCCCCGACCTTGCGGCCGTTGAAGGAGGAGACGGGGCAGATGCACAGGCTCGTCGAGGCGATGAACATCTCGTCGGCGATCGCCGCGTCATAAAGGTCGAGATCTGTTTCGCGGCATTCGATGCCGAGGTTCTTGGCGATCTCGATCACCGTTGCCCGGCTGATGCCCGGCAGGATGTTGTTGGCGCGGGGTGTCATCAGCACGCCGTCGCAGACGAGGAAGATATTGTTGCCTTCGCCTTCCGCGAGATTGCCGTTCTCGTCCAGCATCAGCGCCCAGGCCTGCGGGTCGAGGCGTTTGACGTCGTTCCCGGCCAGGATGATGTTGAGATACTGGTTCATCTTGGCGCGCGGGCTGAGCGCTTTCGCCGCCGTGCGTGGCGTGGCGGGGGTCACGACCTTGATGCCATCGCGGAACAGGCTGGCGCGCTTTTGGATCGGCAGCGGGCAGCATTCGATGATGACATTGGGGCCGACATGGTCCCAGCCTTCGTCACCGATCGCCTGTACGCCGGCGCTGATCCGCTGGCCGACCCAGTAGTCGGAGCGCTCGGTCAGGAGATGGCGGTTACGCGCCAGCGTTTCTTCGCTGAGCGCCATCATGTCGTCGAAGGAAATCCCGCAATCGATATCGAGATATTTCAGCGAGCGATAAAGGCGCTGGACATGTTCCTTCAGCCGGAAGGGTTTTCCGTGAAAGGTCCGGGTCAGGTCGAAGGCGCCGTAACCGCGCAGCGAACTCAGGTCCCGGTAAGGGACCAGAACCTCGCGTTCGGGCATGAACTGTCCGTTGAAATAGGCAACACGGTGTGCGGCCGCCATCGTTTCTCTCCGCTGTGAAGCGTCTCTGCTGGTTGGCAGGAGTAGCAATCCGCAACACAAAAAGAAACATATTTTTCTTCTTGACCATAAATAAACACATTTGTACCTTGAGCCATCGGCCTATCCAATGGGAACTGGAAGGCAGTCAGATCCGGGCGTAATCCGGCGAGAACTCAAGCGATGTCAGTCCAACTGGGGAGAACAGATCCGTGTCCGACAAGAATGATCATGCCTATATCCCGCGTCTGCGCTCCCAATTGGCAGAGGGGCAGATAAATCGGCGCGAGTTTCTGCGCACCGCCACGCTGCTCGGCGTTTCGGCCTCCGCGGCCGTGATGATGGCCGGCGAGGTGCGTCCGGCGCGGGCACAGGAAACGCCGAAGGCCGGCGGCTCGATCCGTATCGAGAACAAGAACACGGCAGCCGATCCTGCGACGATGACCAGTATCGATGCGTCCAACTCGACGCGGCAGACGCTGGAATATCTGACGGAAACGGGCGCGGACAACATCACGCGGCCCTATCTTCTGGAAAGCTGGAAGCCGAGCGAAGACCTGCGCAGCTGGACGCTCAACCTGCGCAAGGGCGTGAAATGGCAGGACGGCCGCGATTTCACCGCCGATGACGTGACCTGGAATATCAAGCGCCTGCTTGCAGACGAGACCGGTTCCTCCGTGCTCGGCCTGATGAAGGGCTATATGCTGAACGAGACGGCCGCTGCCGATGGCAAGAAGAGCCATTCGCTCTGGGATGCCAATGCGGTCGAGAAGGTCGACGACCATACCGTCCGGCTCAATCTCAAGGTGGCGCAGATCGCCGTGCCGGAACACCTGTTCCACTATTCCTTCGCCATGGTCGATCCGACCGCCTCGGCAAAGTTCCGGGTCGGGATCAACGGCACCGGCCCCTTCCGGGTCGTCGAGCACAATCCGGGGCGCAATGTCGTTTACGAGCCCAACAAGAATTACTGGGGCAACAAGCCCTATCTCGACCGGCTGGAATTCGTCGATTACGGCGACGAGCGTGCAGCCGTGCCGGCAGCCCTGATTTCCGGGCAGATCCAGGGCATCTTGAATGCCGAGCCGCAGCAGATGCCCTTGCTGAACAGCCAGCCAAGCCTGCAGCGCTACGAAGTGCTGACCGGTGACGGCCCGGCACTGCGGTTCAGGGTCGACCAGAAGCCGTTCAGCGATCCGAAGGTCCGTCTCGCTCTGAAGCTGGCCGTCGACAACGCGGCGGTGGCAAAACTTGCGCTTGGCGATATGGGTAGCGCCGGTGAGGACCATATGGTCGCGCCCGTGCATCCCGAATATTTCCAGCTTCCCGCCTTCAAGCAGGATGTCGCTCGTGCAAAACAGCTGCTGGCCGAGGCCGGTTATCCGAATGGCCTGACATTCGAAGTCGCCGTCACCAAGACGCCGGCCTATCACGTGCTTGTCGTGCAGGCGATCGTCGAGATGTGGAAGCAGATCGGCGTCAATGCGACGATCAACGTCATGCCGACCTCGGCCTATTACGATATCTGGACGAAGGTCCCCGTTGGCCTGACATCCTGGGCGCACCGGCCGCTCGGCATCATGAATATCGGCCTTGCTTACCGTTCGGGCGCGCCTTGGAATGAATCGGGTTACAGCAATCCGGAATTCGACAAGCTGCTGACCCAGGCGGAATCCTTGGCCGACCCGGTCGAGCGCCGCAAGGTGATGGAGCCGATCGAAAAGATCCTGCAGGAAGACGGGCCGATGATCCAGGCGACCTGGCGCAAGCAGGCGACCTTCTATTCCAAAAAGGTCGGCGGCTTCTCCATGCACCCGAGTCAGTATATTTTCGCAAGAAATCTCTGGCTCAAAGCATAATCGATGCTGAACTTCGCCCTTCGCCGGCTGTCGCAGCTTCTCCTGACGGCGATCGTTTCCAGCTTTCTGCTGTTCGTCGTCACGGAATTTTCGCCCGGCACGGTGTCGCGGCAGATTCTTGGGCCCTATGCGCTGCCGAACCAGGTGGCGCAACTCGACGAGAAGCTGGGGCTGTCTCAATCGCTGCCCCGGCGGTATCTCAACTGGGTATCGGTGCTGGTCGGGCTGAAGGCCAATCCGCTCGGCGATCCGGCGTTGGGGCTCGATCTGCATGACAGCAGGGGCGAACGTTATTTCGGCAATTTCGGCTATTCGCTGATGTTCAAGCAGCCGGTTCGCGACGTGCTTGGCGAACCGCTCAGAAATTCGGCGCTGCTCGGCGCGGTGGCGATGATCTTCATCGTGCCGCTCTCGCTTCTGATCGGCATCCTGGCCGGCGCAAATGCCGGCACGCGGCTGGACTGGTCGATCAGTTCGCTCTGTCTGATCATCACCGCCATTCCCGAATATGCGGCCGGGGTGATCCTGCTCACCGTCTTCGTGTCCTATCTCGGCTGGCTACCGGGGACGAGCCCGCTTCTGGCAAGCGAACAATGGTCAGTCGCGAGCCAGCTGGTCCTGCCGGTCACGGTGCTGGCGCTGGCGACCGTTGGTTATGTCGCCCGCATCGTGCGCGCCTCGATGGCCGAGACCATGACAAAGCCCTTTGTCCGCACAGCGCTTTTGAAAGGTCTGAGCAAGCGCCAGATCGTCACGCGCCACGTGATCCGCAACGGCATGATCCCGCCGTTGACCGTGCTTCTCCTGCAATTGAACTGGATGGTCGGCGGCGTGGTCGTCTGCGAGTCGATCTTCGCCTATCCCGGCGTTGGCCGGCTTCTGCTGCAGGCCGGCTTGTTCGGCGATCTCGCGCTCGTGCAGACCATCACCCTGCTCAGCCTTGCCATGGCCGGCGTCACGCAACTGGTCGCCGATATTTCCTATGTCGCCCTCAATCCGCGGGTGCGCCTGACATGACCCAATCCGAAAATTCTCAGAGACCGGTCGAACCTGCCGCATCCGGATCGTGGAAACGCTTCTGGCCGAAATCGGTGCGCGGACGGCTCGGCATTTCGCTGATCCTGTTCTGGGTCCTGGCGGCGCTTCTCGCCCCCTTGATCGCGCCTTATCCGCCGAATGCGCAGGATATGGATGCCCTTTCAAACCTTGGCCCGAGTGCCGCCCATTGGCTTGGAACAGACCTTCTCGGCCGAGACATTCTTTCGCGCATCCTCTGGGGCGCGCGCACGACACTGCTGGTGGTTCCGATTGCCACGGCTTCCGCCTTCGCAGCCGGGACCGCGATCGGCCTTGCCTCCGGTTATTTCGGCGGTCTTGTCGATCGCGTCATTTCCGGCATATCGGATATTATCCTGTCGTTTCCGACGCTCGTCCTGTACATCGTGCTGATCGCTTCGATCGGTCCCTCGATCATCAATATCGTCATTGCCATCACGCTGGCCTCGGCGCCGAGCATCGGCCGCATCGTGCGCGGCCTGACGCTGGAATTGCGCTCGCGTGGTTATGTCGCGGCCGCGGAGATGCGCGGCGAGAGCGTGCTTTTTCTCCTGTTTCTGGAAATTCTGCCGAATGCGCGCGGGCCGCTGCTTGCGGATCTTTCCATGCGCGCCGGCCTTGCGGTGGTTACCGTCGGAACGCTCGGTTTTCTTGGTCTAGGCCTGCCGCCGCCCGATCCCGACTGGGGCAGCATGGTTGCGGAAAATGTCACGATGATCCCGGTCTATCCCTATATGGCGCTGTTTCCGGGCCTTGCCATGTGTTCGCTGGTCATCGGCTTCAGCATGCTGGCCGATGGGCTGGAGGAGGAATGATGACGCCGCTTCTCCAGATCGACAACCTGTCTCTGTTTTATGGCACCGATCAGGTCGTGCGGGATCTTTCCTTCAGCATCGGCCGCGGCGAAAGCTTTGGGCTGGTCGGAGAGTCCGGCAGCGGCAAGAGCAGTATCGCCAATGTCGTCATCGGCGACATGCCGAAGATCGCAAGAGCGCGCGGCAGTGTCCGGTATGACGGGGTCGACCTGCTGAGTGCCAGCCCCGAACAGCTGCGCGCCCTGCGCGGTCGGCGCATCGGTTTCGTCCAGCAGGATCCGGGTGCGAGCCTCAATCCGACCATGCGGATCGGCCGCCAGCTGCTGGAAGCGCTGGAGCAGAGCGATATCCCCGTTCGGGCACGCAGTGAAAACGTCGCCGAAATGCTGTCGCGCGTCGGTTTCGACAATCCCGGCGCCATCATGGCCCGTTATCCGCACCAGATTTCCGGTGGCCAGCAGCAGCGTGTGATGATCGCCATGGCGCTTCTGCCGAAACCCGATCTGGTCCTGCTCGATGAGCCGACCTCCGGCCTCGACGTCACCGTCGAGGCGGCCGTCATCGAGCTGATCTCGGATCTGAGGACACAGTTCGGCACCTCGCTGCTGTTCATCTCGCACAATCTGCATCTGGTTTCGAAAGCCTGCGATCGTGTCGGCGTGCTTTATGCCGGCGATCTTGTCGAGGAAGCGCCGGCCGGCCTGATATTCGAAGCGCCGCGACATCCATATACCCAGGGCCTCGTCAGATGCCTCCCCGGACAGAGCGCCGTCCTCCAGCCGATCCGCGGCCACGTGCCGTCACCCAGTGAGCGCGGACCCGGCTGTCTCTTCGCATCGCGCTGCGCCTACCATTCTTCTGCCAGCTGTGATCAGCCCTTCGATGCGACGACGATGGAAGCGTCGCACAGGGTTCATTGCGCAAGGCTCGGCGAAATCCCGGCCTTTGAGAGTGTCGCTGGCGTGCCCGAAGTCGCAGCGCTCAATGATGCGCCGCCGATTGTTACGATCCGCAAGCTTCGCAAGAGTTATCCGGCCTCGGGCCGCGAGCTTTTTCTCGCCAATGACGATATCGATCTGGACATCCGCCAGTCGGAAATCCTCGGGCTGGTCGGTGAATCCGGATCCGGAAAATCGACGCTCGCCAAGATCATTGCGGGGTTCGACGTCGCCACGTCCGGCTCCGTCCTGATCGGCGGGACGGACATTGCAAGGCTTCCGGTCCGAAGGCGCAAGCGCGGCCTGTTGCGGCAGGTGCAGATGGTGTTCCAGAACCCGGACTCGACGCTCAACCCGACCCATACGATCGGCTGGACGCTCGGTCGCGCCATCCGCAAGCTGGAGACCGGGCATCTTAGCCGGCAGTCCATCCGTTCGCGGGCGCGTGAAATGCTGGGGCTGGTGGCGCTGTTACCGGGGCTTGCGAGCCGCAAGCCGAAGGCGCTCTCGGGCGGCCAGCGGCAGCGCGTCGCCATCGCCCGCGCCCTTTCCGGCAAGCCGCAGCTTCTGCTCGCCGACGAATGTGTTTCCGCCCTCGACGTTTCGGTTCAGGCGGCCATCGTCGAGCTTCTGCAGGATCTGCGGCAAAGGACGGGAACGGCAATTCTCTTCATCAGCCATGATCTCGCTTTGGTGCGCCAGATCAGCGACCGCATCGTCGTGATGTTCCGCGGCAAACCGATGGAGATAGGATCTGCTTCGCAGGTCTATTCGCTGCCGCTCCATCCCTATACCGAAGCGCTTCTTTCGGCCGGTACCGGCAAGGCGGAGGTCATAAATCCCGCGGCGGTCGAACGGCCGAAACAGGCCTCGGGTGGCTGTCCTTTTGTCGAACGTTGTGGCCGCGTTGTCGGTGAGATCTGCTGGACCCAGAAGCCCGGTTATCAGAATGCAGGCCCCGGGCATGAAATCTATTGCCACATCCCGCCGGCCGAGCTGATCGAATTGCAGAAGGCGTCCCACGCCGGAATATTGATCGCAGGATGACTTTGTGCGTCCAGGAAATCGGACGCCCGGACAGATTGATAAAACCAATTTGTGGCGTCAAGAAATCCTGATTGGACAGCGCCGGTTTCTGCCCCAAATATCCTCGGTGGAGGAGGATCGAATGCGAGCCGGATGGGGCCAACCCACCGAGGCCGC
This sequence comes from Neorhizobium alkalisoli, assembly GCF_007829835.1. GTDB lineage: Bacteria > Pseudomonadota > Alphaproteobacteria > Rhizobiales > Rhizobiaceae > Neorhizobium. The sequence continues at coordinate 1,004,949 of NZ_VIWP01000001.1, forward strand.
GTGGCGCTTTGCGCATATCAACAAATGACTTTCAGCCGGAATGCCCTTGGGACTGGAGGGGGCATGTTCGGTGTTGCTTTATTCAACCGATTATTGGGATCATGGGAGGATGCCTGATGCTTCATCGCTCTTTGCCGAGCAGATACCGGCACGTATTTCTTTGGGTAGGACTTGCCGCAATGACGTCGCTCAACATGCAGGCCCGGCCGGCGGTGGCCGACGAATTCGTCGCCTCGGCTGCAAAAACCGTCGTCGAAACCAACAAGGGTAGCCTGATCGGCGCCGTCGATGGCGGGATCTACAGCTATTTGGGCGTTCCCTATGCGCGTGCCGACCGGTTCATGCCGGCGGAAGAGGTCAAGCCGTGGCAGGGTGTGCGGCCGGCAGTGACCTATGGCGAAAATTGCTTCATTCCGCAGATGACGAGCGTGGCCGGCGACGAGCTGTTCAATCCGCACCGCTATTTGCCGATGAGCGAGAATTGCCAGTTCCTCAATGTCTGGACGCCCGGCATCAAGGACAGCAAGAAGCGCCCGGTCATGGTCTGGATCCATGGCGGCGGCTTTACCAACGGATCTGGCATCGAGCTCACCTCCTATGACGGCCATAACCTCAGCAAGGAGGGCGACGTGGTGGTGGTGACGCTCAACCACCGGCTCAACGTCCTCGGTTTCCTCGATCTGTCGAGCTATGGCGACAAATACAAATATTCCGGCAATGCCAGCGTCAGCGATCTCGTCGCGGCGCTGAAATGGGTCAAGCAGAATGCCGAAGCCTTTGGGGGCGATCCGGACAATGTGACGATCTTCGGCCAGTCCGGTGGTGGCTATAAGGTCAGGGCGCTGATGGGTACGCCCTCGGCAAAAGGCCTGTTTGAAAAGGCGATCGTCCAGAGCGGCTCGCGCGTCGATTCCGTCACGGACCAGGCGTCTTCCCGCAAGGTGGCCGAACTGACGCTCGCCAATCTCGGCCTCAAGCCTGACGAGGTCGGCAAGCTTGCGGACATGGATTATTACAAGCTGCTTGCCGCATCCGACAAGGCGATCAAGGATGCGACGGCGCAAGGCGCCAAGGATGCCCGTTATGCGCCGGTCGAGGATGGCGATTTCATTCCGGCCAATCCCGTCGGCAAAAGCTGGGTCGATCAGGCCCGCGACATTCCGCTGATGGTCGGCAATACGCTGAACGAGTTCGAGACCGTCATCCGCAACAAGTCCGGCGACCTTCTGGCCGATAACAAGAATGGCTGGGACGATGCCAAGGCAAAGGAAAAACTCGCCAAGCGTTTTGGCGACAAGGCCGATGCGGTGGGCAAGGCCTTTCTCGCCGCCTATCCGGAAAAGAAGCTCGGCGATGCCTTCTTCATCGATACCTATTTCCGGCCGGGCGCCATTCGCGATCTCGACCTGAAGGCAAAACAGGCCGGTGCGCCGGTTTATTCCTACATGTTCGCCTATGAATCGCCGGTTCTCGACGGCATTGCCATGTCCTGGCATTGCTCGGAACTGCCTTATGTCTTCGCCAATGCAGGCCTGGTGAAAACCTCGACGGGCGGTGGCGAGGAGGCGCTGGCCTTGTCGAAGAAGATGAGCCAGGCCTGGGTCAATTTCGCCCGCACCGGCAAGCCGGGCGCGGAAGGCCTGCCCGAATGGCCGGCCTATACGACGGACAATCCCGCAACCATGGTCTTCGACAAGAAGCAGCGGGTCGCCGTCGATCTCGATCGCAAGGTGCTGCAGGCCGCAGGCGCGCTGTAATGCCAGACAATCCGGGCAGGCTCGAGGAGGGCCTGTCCGGGACCTGCCATAGCAGGTGTTTCAGACCCATCACTTGAGGAAAGACAGAATCGGCTGCAGCAGGCAGCCGGGAGGAGGTTCAGTGTTCAGATCCAGGAATAAGAGTGCATCGCACATTCTGAAAATGGCCGCGATGGCAGGGGTTGTTTCGATGATATCGCAGGCGCAGGGCCTTGCGGCGAATTCGATCGGTACCGTTTCGGTCGAGGGCGGCAAGGTCAGCGGCGTCGAGACGGATGTCTCCGGCGTCGAAGTGTTCAAGGGCATTCCGTTTGCCGGCCCGACCGGCGGCGAAAACCGCTTCAAGCCGCCGCAGCCCGTCGTCAAATGGGACGGGGTGAAGAAGGCGGATACATGGGGCGATCAGGTCCTGCAGGATATTCACGGCAATCCGACCGGCCAGTTCTGGGGCGATGAATTCTATTTCGACCCGGCCTTCCTGCCGAAGGCAAGTGAAAACGGCCTCAACCTGAATGTCTGGACCCCGGCCAACCGCAAGGGCGAGAAGCTTCCGGTCTATGTCTGGATCCATGGTGGCGGCAATCATCACGGTTATGGCTCCGAAATGGAGTTCTACGCGTCGAAACTGGCGGCCAAGGGCATCGTCGTGGTGGCGATCCAGTATCGCACCGGCGTGCCGGGTTTCTTGGCGCTGCCGGAACTTTCAGCCGAAAGCCCGAACAAGGTCTCCGGCAATTATGCCATGCTCGATCAGATCACGGCGCTGAAATGGGTGCGTGACAATATTGCCGGTTTTGGCGGTGATCCGAAGAATGTGACGATCGGCGGCCAGTCGGCCGGTGCGCGCAATTCGACCATGCTTCTGCGTTCGCCGCTCGCCAAAGGACTGTTCCACCGGGCGGTGATCGAAAGCGGCTTCACCGGCCTTCTTCCATCGCCGATGACACCGCTTGCCGATCGCGAAAAGCAGAATGCCAAGGCGATCGAACAGGTCTTCGGCAAGCCGATGAGCCTTGCTGACCTGCGCGCCATTCCGACCGACGATTTCATCTCCAAGACGGCGGCCGATGGCAAGACGCAGCTTTACGAGGCGCTGCACAAGGCGGCCAATATTCCGGCCCAGCATGCCATTGATGGCTATGTCTTCACCGACAAGTCGGTCGATCTTTTGCGGCCGCATGCACTGGATGGGATCGACATCATGATGGGCGGCACGTCGGATGAATATACGTCGCTGATGGGCGGTCCGGACAAGACCATGACCGATGCGGAATTCGCCGAGGCGATGGGCAAGCTCGGATATGACGAGGCCTGGAAACAGGTCTATCGGCCGTCCAATCCGCTCGAAGCCTATCGCATGAGCCTGCGTGCCAAGTCGGATTACAATCTGCAGGCCTATCTCGTGTCGGCCGAGACCGCCAAGAAGCGCAACAAGGACTTCAACATCTACGCCTATTATTTCAACAATGCACCTCCCGGCCGCAATTCGGAATTTTACGGCTCCTTCCACTCGTCCGACCTCTGGTATTTCTTCAATTCGCTGCGCAACAAGGAAAGCCAGCGTTTCTGGACGGGAGCCGATTTCCGGATGGCCGAAACCATGTCCTCCTATCTCGCGAACTTCGTGAAGACGGGCAATCCGAACGGCAAGGGCCTGACGAAATGGCCGCAGGCTTCCGCGGCCAATGACGGCTCCTTCATGCGCTTCCATGATGGCTATGCCACGGTGGTCACGGGCACGCCCTATCCGGAGCGGGACAAGCTGAACCGCGATACGATCCTGCGCGTCAACAAGCTGAAGGATCCGGTTGCCGGCAAGTAAGCCTCCAAAAAAGATGCCGGCAGGGTGACCTGCCGGCAATTGCTCCGGTATCTCGCGTCGGGAGTGACTGAACGCGGCCCGGAGAAAGTTTTCGGGAAGATCAGGCCCGGATGGTGCGCAGCTCCGTCGTGTAGGGTTCGAGATCAGCCGCCTTCAGGTCTATGCCGAGGCCGGGCCGGTCGGGAACCGACACCATGCCATCCTTGTCCAGCTGCGGCCGGCCGGCGAGGTCGAGCAGCGGGTTCGGGCCGACGTCGAATTCGATATAGGGATAGGGATCCTTGCCGCCAGCGCGATGGGGCGGCAGCGTCGCGATCAGATGCAGTGCCGCGTGAAAATTCACCGTGCTTCCCCAGACATGCGGGATGACCGGCCGCAGATACATGGCCGCCAGCGCCGCGACCTGCGACACACCGGTCAGGCCACCGCAAATGGCGATATCCGGCTGCAGCACATCCATCGAGCCATCGGCCAGGAACGGCAGAAAGCCTGCGGGATTGAAGATCGCCTCGCCGCCCGCGATCGCCGTCCTTATGTGGGATGAGGCCAGCCGGTAACCGGCAAGATCGGTCGGCCGAACCGGCTCCTCGACCCAGAGAAGCCGCGCCTCTTCCATGTCTGCGAAGGTGGCGATCGAGCGGCGCGGTGTGCAGGACTGGTTGAAATCGATCATCAGGTCGGCATCCGCGCCGATCTGCCGGCGGGCATTCATCACGGCCGTGACATCGTCCGTGGGGTCGTAACCGCTCCTGAGCTTGAACGCCTGGAATCCCTGCTTGAGATAGCCGTCGAGTTCGCGGCCGAAATCCCGATAGGGATGGCCGCCCGGCTTGAAGAAGGGGCCGCTCGCATAGGCGCGGACCTTGTCGCGACGGGTGCCGCCGAGCAATTTCCGGAGCGGCATGTCCCAGGCGCGGGCGGTGAGGTCATGCAGCGCCATGTCGACTGCCGCGATCGCCGGCATAACGGCGTCCCCCTCGTTCGCCTCCCGCATTTTCTGCCACAAGGCGCCGATCTCGGTCGGGTCCTTGCCGATCAGATGCCGCGACAGCTGGTGCTCGATCGTTGCCGCAGCCGTTGCCGGTCCGACCCAGGCCTCACCCCAGCCGGACAGGCCGCCGGCAACGATCTCGACCAGCAGGGTCTGGCGGCTGGCAAAGAAGACGAGCGCGTTGCCGATCGGTTCATCCAGGGGTGCGGAGAGGAGGTAAAGGCGGATTTCGGTAATCTTCATGGCTGCATTCCGTTCAGGCATGTTTCTGCGTCTTCGGCCGGATCATGTCCCGCATGATGTGGCCAAGGATGAAGATCGCGATGGCGGTGATGGCCATGGCGACGGCGAGGAAGATCAGCGCACCCTGGAAGCCACCGGTCGTATCGCGCACCCAGCCGATGATGGTCGGGCCGAAGAAGCCGCCGGTGCTGCCGACAGAGTTGATCAGCGCGATGCCGGCTGCCGCTGCCGTGCCGGTCAGGAGCGTCGAGGGGAAGATCCAGATCGTCGGCGAAGCGCCACCGATGCCGGCGGCACCGATCGTCAGGCCGATCACGCCAAGGATCGGGCTCGAGGAGAAGGCGGCGATCAGGAAACCGCAGGCGCTGACGAGGAAGGGGCCCGCCGTATGCCACACCCGTTCGCCCGTCTTGTCGGAATGGCGGCCGACCATGATCATCGTGACGGCCATGAAGGCGAAGGGGATGGCCGCGACGAGGCTAGTCTGCATGGTCGAGAGGCCGAACTGCTTGATGAACTGCGGCATCCAGATCGCGATACCCGTGGTGCCGATGACAAGGCCGACGGCGATCAGGCACATCAGAAGCACGCGGGGATCGATCAGGGCGCGGCCAACCGAGAAATGCTCGGCCTTTTCGCGTTCGGAGCGTTCCGCGGCAAGCCGATCCGTCAGCCAGCGGCGCTCGCCTTCATCGAGGAAGGTGGCGGAGGCGGGGCTGTCCTTCAGGAAGAAGAACACGACAAACCCCATGATGACGGCCGGCATGCCCTCGATCATGAACATCCACTGCCAGCCATGCATGCCCCAGACGCCTTCAAAGCCCTGCAGGATCAGGCCTGACAGCGGAGCGCCGATGACCGAAGCCAGGGGAACGGCGACGTTAAAGGTGGAAAACATCCTGCCGCGATAGGCCTTGGGAAACCAGAGCGTCATGTAGAAGATCATGCCCGGAAAGAAACCGGCCTCGGCGGCACCGAGCAGGATGCGGACGACATAGAAGCTCGGCGGGCTCCAAACGAAGGCGGTGAGGGCGGAAAGAATACCCCAGGTAACAAGGATGCGGGCGATCCAGAGCCGCGCGCCGACCCGCGCAAGCATCAGGTTGCTCGGCAGCTCGCAAAGCACATAGCCGAGGAAAAAGATCCCGGCGCCGAAGCCGAAGGCCGATGCGGAAAAGCCGAGATCGGCATTCATGGTCAGCGCCGCAAAGCCGATATTCACGCGGTCGAGAAAGGCCGCCAGGTAACACAGCATCAGGATCGGCAGGATGCGTATCGCTGCCTTGCGGATGATATCCGGTCTCTCGTTCATCAAATTCCTCCCAGGATCTTCTTTTGGTCGGCCTCTTGCGGCCGGAAGCTCAGCGGCTTCTCAGATTGCTTGCGAGACCCGACATCGTGTCTTCGCGGATCAGGCCCAGCGCGCCGGCCACATGCCACCAGCCGTGATCGGCTTGACGGACGATCATGCATTCGGTGCTGACGCCCATGTGATTGCCTTCGAACGAGTGGCCGACGGCGATATGCGCGACCTCGTCCGGCAGGCCGACGGTGAGACAGACATGCATGCCGAAGACAGAGTGGCGGAAAGTCGGGGCGCCGGCCTGTGCGGGCGAGGCGGCCCAGCGTGCACGGTTTTCCTCGTCGAATTCATAAGGTTTGCCGACATCGTGGCAGGCGGCGCCGGCAATCAGGATGTCCCAGTCGATCGAAACCTGCGGATAGGTTTCCTCGAATTCGCGGGCGATGGCGCGGGCATACCGCAGCACGCCACGCACATGATCAGCCTGGGTTCCGGTCTTGAGAACCGGAGACCCCGGATTGCCATCCGGGGGAATGTCGGTGATGCGGGCAAAGCCGGAGCAGCAGAGCGCATAACTCCAGGCCTCGATGACCTTGGTACGAAGGTCCTCGTTCCGGATGAGCGCGATTTCCGGGAAATCCTCGCTCACCCAGGCCCTGGTCTCGTCGCTGATCGGCCGCCGCAACGTCGCGTAGTGATATGTCATGCTCTTACCATGTCCTCTGGAAGCGAAGCCGCGTCCCTTGCGGGATCGAATTCCGGTTCGATCGGTTTGCGGGTCATTGTCAGGGTGGCGATGGCGCCAACCACGAGCAGGGCTGCGGCAACACCGAATGCGCTGGAATAACCGCCGGTGGCGGCCACGACATACCCGGTGATGATCGGTGCGATCAGGCCGAACAGGTTGCCGCCAAGTGCCGTGATGGCGATGACGCGCGAAACGTCGGCCGGATTGCGCAACAGGTCGCTCGCCAGCGTGAAGTTGAGGCCGGCGCCAGTGGTCGAGCCGGTCAGGACCAGCGTCAGCACGAGAAGCAGTTCCCAGAGATCGCCGACATTGGGCGCAAGCAGGATCAGCAGGGACAGCACCGCCATAGCGGCGATGAAATTGCGTCTGCGGCCGGCGCGCACACTTTCGGACGAGAGGATCTTGTCGCTTGCCCAGGCGATCGTCACCCCGAGCACGATGGTAATCAGATAGGGAACTGCGGTCAGATAACCCGTGTTCATCGTCGACAGTTCACGGGTCGACTGAAGGAAGCTCGGCAGCCAGGTCAGGAACAGATAGGCCGTATAGACAAGGCAGGCCTGGGTGACGACGAGACCCCAGATGCTTTTCTGCGACAGGAGATATTTCAACGTCGAAGGCCGGGCAGTGGCGACCGGAACGACCTGCTTTTCATCGCCATTGCGTTCGCGAATGATCTTCTGGCGCTCCGTGTCGGAAAGCCATGTCGCCTTTTCGGGCGATGCGAACCAGTAAAGCCAGGCAAGGAGCCAGATATAACCGACAATGCCGAGGACAACGAAAGCCGTCCGCCAGCCTGCATATTCGACGAGACCGGCTGTCGCGATGGCGCCGATCGCGGGACCGGCCGAAGAGCCGCCGTTGAACAGGGTCGTCACCAGCCCGCGTTCCTTCTGCGGAAACCAGTCACGGATGATCCGGCCGCAGGCCGGGAAGGTCGATGCCTCGCTTGCACCCATCACCAGGCGGGCAAAAAAGATCGATGCGAAACCGCCCGTTGCGGCCGTCAATGCGGTTGCTGCCGACCAGATGGCGATACCGCCGCCAACCATGCGCTTGGGGCCGACGCGTTCGACCAGCAGGCCAAGCGGGATCAGGCAGACCACATAGGTCCAGAGAAAGCCGGAAAACAGATACCCCATCTGCACCGGCGTGAACCCGAATTCCGCCGCTATGGGTTTCGATGCGATCGAAAGCGCGATGCGATCCACGTAATTGATGACCACCGCCGAAAAGATCAGCAGTGCAATCCATATGCGTCGTCTGTTCATTCGAGACCTCCCCTCCTCTTGAAACCACGAACTGGCGGGCATAATCATTCCATAAATTCATTTCGTCCAATTGGTTTGAATTCGCTCATCAGATAGGATTTTCCAATGAGTCGTCCGTCGGTGCCGCAGCTGGAAGCTTTCTTCTGGACAGCCGAGCTTGGAAGCGTGCAACGGGCAGCGGAGGTGCTGAACGTCACGCAGCCGACGCTGTCGCTGCGCTTGAAGCAGATCGAGGCGACCGTGCGCTCCCCGCTTCTCGAGCGGCACGGGCGCGGGGTGCGGGTGACGCGGCATGGCCAGGCCTATCTGGCGCGGGCAAAGATCGTGCTCGATGCCTACAATGCGCTGGTCACGCAAACGGACGTGCCGGACATTGGCGGCCTGATGCGGATCGGCGTGGCGGAAGGATTTGCCGTCGCCTGCATGGCGGCCATGGTCGAGGACCTGCAGCAGGACTTTCCGCTCCTGCGCCCCGAATGGGTGATTGCGACCAGTGCCGGCCTGGAACAGTCGCTGGCGGAGGGGCAGCTCGATCTTGCGATCCTGGTCGATCCCTTGAGCCTGAAGGGTGTTCGGCTTTCGGCTCTCGGTCCGCAGGCAAATGGATGGGCGGCACCCGCGGCTCTCGGAAAGATCGAGGCGACACCGCGTAGCCTCGCCAAATACACGATCGTCACGACACCGCCGCAGACGGCGATGTATCGGGCGACGTTCGCCTGGTTTGCCGAGGACAAGATCTCGCCGGACAAGGTCTGCGTCTGCTCAAGCCTGAATGCCGCCCTGCAGCTGGTCGCAGCCGGTCTCGGCGTCGGCATCTTTCCGGCCAAGGCGATCGATGCCTATCCGCAGCGATCCGCTCTCCAGCGGCTTGCGCCCGAACCGGAATTGCGGACGGGACACGTCTACCTCGCCGACCGGGCGACCGCGGACCAGGCAAGGAGCTCGGCGCTGCTACGGACGATCGAGCGGACCTGCGAAAAGCTGCAATATTTCGATCGGGATTGATGGAGAAGGGCTGCTTTTCAAGCTCCAGGGGCTGAAGTCTCCGGTCCGGATTTTCCGGCTGCAAACCCTGCTTTCCGTTCATTGACAGGCACTCGGAAAAAATCCCCGTTAAGTTGCATTTTTATTGTTGACTCATTTTATCCACTTCAATAACTCTGCTCTTGGTTGAAGCACAGGTTAAAATCTTCGCTTAGTTTCTAGGCAGTCTTATAAATTTTAAAGCGTGTTGGGGTGACGTTAAAAACGATGTCGCCGGTGGTCACTGCACGTGCTTTTTGAGGGGAACTCACGTGATCAATTTGGGATCTGGGACGTTTCTTGCCCCGACTGCGAAACGGGTGAGATGCGTACGCGCTGATGTCCGCTGTCTGACTGACCACCAAGGTTAAGTCGGCAACGGTCAGGATGTCCTGATCGGTCTTTTCAAATCGTCCTGTTCAATCTGACGGCAAGCCTTTGACGCTTGCCGTAATAGAAGGATTTTGAGAATGGCCATCACTGTCAACTCCAATGTGACGACAGGCAATTCGCTCGATTTCAACGCCTATATCGACAATTACGATGGGAATTTCAGTGGGTCTAACCGCGGATGGTTCTACGGCGGTACCGCGCTCGGTGACACCCATACGCAATATGGCAACGATTCCGCCGGGGACGCCGGCGCATCGGATGCGTCGATCTTCGGCGGCACCTTCAATTACACGTTCGGCACGTTTACCGGCACGTTGAACACCATTTCCTTCGGGACCGATGTCAACTTCACCGGCAGCGGCAATGTATCGACTTCGGCGCTGACGCATGACAGCACGCTCTTCGATATTTCGGGCCTGAACATCACCGGCTCGACATCGACCGACGCGCTTCAGAGCGTGCTTTTGAGCTTCCTCAACGGCACGACGAAGACCGCCTTCCATAGTGCCTTCGACAACGACACCATCACGTTCAACGGCAATGCCGGCAACGAGACCTTTACCGGCGGCAACCTTGCCGACACGCTCAATGGTGGTGCCGGCAATGACACTTTGAATGGCGGTGGCGGCAATGACATCATCACCGGCGGCGCCGGGGCGGATGTGCTGACCGGCGGTGCCGGCGCAGACACGTTCGTCTACGCCTCGGGTGCGCATGCCGACCTCGACACCATCACCGACTTCACGAGCCTCACCGACAAGATTGATCTCGGCTGGGCATTCGATTGGGTCAGCGGCGCTGCTTCGAGTGCCGGTGAAGTGACGTACGATGCCGGCGCAGGCGTTCTGTACGGCTATGACAGCAGCGACGTCTACTTCGAAATCGCGTCGGTCAACACCATCGTGGAGGCCGATCTCGTCTGATCGGCTTTTTCTTAAAATTCATCATCCCGTCCAGTCTGCTTTCCAGCAGGCTGGACTTTCACTCGTTCGGAGAGATGCCAAGCGCGTTTTCTCCTGATTTTTGTCCTAGGAGATTTTCGCATGGCAACAGGGAATTCAACTGTCACAATCGATCCATGGCCCTTGCAGGTTGAGGAGAACACGTCGGTCGGTACGGTCGTCGCAACGGTAACGGTCACGGATCCGGATGGCCTGCGCACCCTCAATCCAGTTGTTGTATCCAATCAAAGTTATTTCAAGGTTGTGGCTATATCCGGGACGCCGGGCGCGTACCAGCTCGTGGTCAACGGTGCGCTCAATTATGAAGCCATGCAGGAAATCGGCATCCAGATTCGGGTGACGGACGTTGGTAACGTACCTGATTTTCACAGTTTTACGATCGGCGTAACGAATGTCGACGAGGCGCCCACCAATATCGCGCTTTCCAACACGACCGTTTCTGAATCCGCCCGCATCGGCTCGGTGGTCGGCACGCTTTCGGCAACCGATCCCGAAGGTGGAGCATTGACCTATAGCCTTGCGAGTGGCGAGGGTGACAACAGCCGCTACTTTGCGCTCAAGACGGACGCCGACGGCAATGTCAGCGTCGTCCTCACCAATGTGCTCGACTTCGAGGGAAGTGATGCGGTCAACGGCGTTTACGACCTAGTCGTGAACGTGACCGATGCGAACGGCAATGTCACGAAGCAGACGATCTCGATCCAGTCGACCGACGATCCGTTCAAGCTTTCGTCCACGCCGACCGGCAAATCCTACCTGAGCGTTGCCGAAAATGCCGAGGCCGGAACGGAGGTCGGTTACATCCAGGCATTCGACAGCTCGTTCACGCCTGTCTCCGCCGAACTGACCGACGATGCCGGCGGGCTGTTTTCCATCACCACCCGTACGGTCGGCAATGAGGTCCGCTACTATCTGACAGTCAATGGCCAGCTGGATTATGAAACGCTCAGCCAGCATTCCGTCACGATCCGGGCGACGGATGCAAACGGCGTATCCCAGGAAAAAACCTTCGAGATCGATATCGTCGATGCACCGGAGGAGACCGATCCGGGCGTGACCTCGCGCGGCACGATCACCATTGATGCCAATACGGTTCTCGCCGGCCAGAATGGCGGCGTCAACTGGAACGACTATCTCGACGCGGCCTATGCGAAAGTGACCGGCAACCTGCCGAGCGGTGTCCAGTTCGGGCCGGATACGGCCTCCCAATATGTCTATACGCTGTCCGACGGCAACAAGGTCACGCTCAGCGGTTCCGACCTTGCCTATTGGTGGTCGGATGTCGCGTCCGATGCCAATACCGGCGAGGACGTGCATGTTGTCGGCGGCACGATCAACAGCCTTGCCTTCGGAAGCGCGACTGCGACCGAACTCTCGATCACCGGTCTCGATCTGTGGAACGATTCCGGCCTGATGAACCGCATCTTCGGCGAGACAAACATTCTCGCCCAGGCCTTCATGCACGGGCCGAACGCGCCGACGCCGGCAGAGCTCGCCCATGTCAAGGCGATCCTGTCGTCCTATGCGCAGAACTTCATCGGTTCGTCCGGTGCCGATACCTTTACCGGCACGATCTTCGACGACACGATTGCCGGCAATGGCGGCAATGACCTCCTCCAAGGCGGTGCGGGCAATGACACGGTGAATGGCGGTGCCGGCTCGGACACATCCGTCTATCGCGGCGTGCGTGCCGATTACACCGTCACCTATAATGGCGATGGCAGCTGGACGATCAGCGACAATCGTACGTACGGAACAAGCGACGGCACCGACACGCTGACCAATGTCGAATTCGCCAAATTCTCTGACAGCAAGATGGCTCTGGTCTCGAACACGGCGCCGGTACTCTCCAACCTATCCGCTGTCTCCGTCGCGGAAAATCAGAAGGCTGTCGCGACAATCAAGGCAACCGACGCAGATGCGGGCGCGACGATTGCCTATTCGATCATCGGCGGCGCGGATGCTGCTCTGTTCACCATCAACGCGACCACTGGCGCGCTTGCCTTCAAAGCGGCTCCCGATTTCGAAAAGCCGACCGATCAGGGTAAAAACAATGTCTATGACGTTGTCGTTCGCGCTGTCGACAATGGCGGCCTTTCGGATCAGAAGGCGATCGCAGTCACAGTTAAGAATGTCAATGAAGCCCCGGCGATAAGCTCGAATGGCGGCGGCGCAAAAGCATCGGTCGGTGTCACGGAAAATCAGACGGCCGTGACAGTGGTCAAGGCAGTGGATCCGGATGCGGGCGCGGTGCTGACCTATTCGATCACGGGTGGTGTCGATGCTGCCCTGTTCACGATCGATGCCACGACCGGGCAACTGTCCTTCAGGTCGGCTCCCGACTTCGAAAACCCTGTCGATGCCGGCAATGACAACGTCTATGACGTCACGGTCTCGGCGAAGGATGCCGGCGGACTTGCGGCGGTACAGGCCATCGCCGTCACGGTCGGAAATGCCAATGAACGGCCGGTCTTCAGCTCTTCCGCATCGGTGCGCATCGCGGAGAACAAGACTGCCGTTACCACAGTTGCGGCGGCCACGCCGGAAAACAGGGCGGTAACCTATTCGCTCGCAGGCGGTATCGATGCCCGCCTCTTCGTCATCGACGCTGCGACGGGTGCGCTGTCGTTCAAGACGGCGCCCGACTACGAGACGCCGAAGGATGCCGGCAAGGACAATGTCTACGACATCATCGTTCAGGCAAGCGACGGCGCACTTTCCGATACGCAGGCGATCAGGATTGTCGTGACCGACGTCAAGGGCGAGACCCTGAAGGGCACGACCGGAGCCGACAAGCTGACCGGAACCGGCGAACAGGATGTTCTCGACGGCAAGGCCGGCGCCGATACGATGGCCGGCGGCAAGGGCAACGATACCTATATCGTCGACAATGTCGGCGACAAGGTGATCGAGAAAGCCGGAAGCGGTGCCGATCTGGTGAAGGCCTCGATCAGCTACAAGCTCGCGACCAATGTCGAAAACCTGACGCTGACCGGCACGAAGGCCATCGACGGCACGGGCAATACCCTGGCCAACACGATCACCGGCAATGCGGCTGCCAATACGATCAAGGGTGGAGCCGGCAACGATACGCTGAACGGCGGTGCGGGCAATGACAAGCTCTATGGCGATGCCGGTAATGACAAGCTTTACGGCGGCGCTGGCGCCGACGATCTTTATGGTGGCGCCGGCAAGGACTTTTTCATCTTCAAGTCAATCAAGGATTCGAAGGTTGCCGCGGCTGGCCGCGATACGATCTTCGATTTCGCCGGCGCAAAAGGTGATCGCATCGACCTGAGCGCCATCGATGCCAATACAAAACTTGCCGGCAATCAGGCATTCTCCTTCCTCGGCACCAAGGCCTTCACCAAGGAAGCCGGTGAGTTGCGCTACGAAAAATCGGGGTCCGACACCTATCTCTATGGGGATGTCAACGGAGACGGCAAAGCCGACTTTTCCATCTACTTCGATGATGCCCTTACGCTCAGCAGGTCTTACTTCCTGCTGTAGGTGACGTCTGGCATGCAGCATGAAGACAACGGCGGTCTTGCCGCCGTTGTCTTTCCGCACCGTAAATCAGTGTGATATCAAACCGTGAATTCCTCTCCGGTGCCCCGACCTGCCGGTCATGCAGAAAAGGCTGGCGCTCCACCCTCCAGTTTCACCGGAAATTACGACACTTAACTCGTCGGGCATTGGCTCCGGCACTAGTCTCCTGCATGCCGCCGTCGGCATCGACGGAAACAGCTGTGCCTGCCGCGCTGAAGGGCCGGGCGGGCACGATGACAGGAGGGCTCCATGATAACAGTCGTTCAGGCTTTTGACCGCAAGACGATCACGGAGCTTCAAGGCGAAGACAAGGCCGCCCTAGAGGCGAAGCTTGTTACGGCGACAAAACTCTTCAAGGACAGAAGCGGCTGGCTAAAACCGTTTCAGCGCATGGAAGTGCTCCACAAGCTGGCAGCTCTCATTGCTCGCGACCGGGAACGGTTTGCCCATCTGATCGCCCAGGAAGGCGGCAAGCCATTGACCGACGCTCTCGTGGAGGTCGATCGTGCGAGAGATGGCGCGATGACGGCCGCGGATCTCCTGCGCAGCACCGGCGGCCGCGAAATTCCGATGGGATTGACGAGTGCGAGTGTCGACCGCAGGGCCTGGACATCGATCGAGCCAATCGGCGTCGTAGCCGCTGTCGCCGCATTCAACCATCCGCTCAATCTCGTCGTGCACCAGATCGCGCCGGCAATCGCTTCGGGATGCCCGATCATCGTCAAGCCGGCCTCGTCGACACCGCTCAATTGCCTGGAACTGGTGAAGCTGGTCCATGAGGCAGGGATGCCGGAAGGGTGGGTTCAGACTTTCATTCCCGCTTCTCGCGACCTTCCCGAAATGCTGGTGACCGATCCGCGTGTCGCGTTCCTCAGCTTTATCGGCTCGGCCAAAGTCGGATGGTATCTAAGATCGAAGCTTGCTCCCGGCACCAGATGTGCGCTCGAGCATGGCGGCGTCGCGCCGTTGATCGTCGATAGCAGCGCCGATCTGGATCGGTTCATCGAACCCATGGTCAAGGGTGGGTATTATCATGCCGGCCAGGTCTGCGTTTCGACGCAGCGCATCTATGTCCAGGAGACGATCAAGCAGGAATTCATCGAGCGTTTTTCTGCCCGCGTCGCAAAGCTGGTCACCGGAGATCCGCAGTCGCCAGCCACGGAGGTCGGGCCTCTGATCCAGCCGGCTGAGGTGGAGCGTTTGTCCTCCTGGATCGATGAAGCCGTGCAGGGCGGAGCCCGCCTAATGGGGGGTGGGCGGTTGTCGGAAACCACGCTCTATCCGTCGATCCTGATCGAGCCGCCACGGGATTCGAAGGTCGCGACCGAGGAGGCGTTCGGGCCCCTCACTTGCATATTCTCCTACAAGACGCTGGACGAGGCGATCGGCGTGGCGAATTCACTGCCGGTCGCCTTCCAGTCCAGTATCTTCACCCAGGACCTGTCAGCCGCCCTCCATACTGCCGAGAGGCTGGACGCCTCAGCTGTTATGATCAATGATCATACGGCTTTCAGAACAGACTGGATGCCGTTCGCGGGTCGGCACGCGTCCGGTTACGGTATCGGTGGCATTCCATTCACGATGCGTGAGATGACTGCCGAGAAGATGACGGTGTTCCGGACCTGAATTCCGGATTGATGACAGGCCCATACGTGGGGCTTCCAGCCACGGTCCGGGCTCCTGAATGACATCGCTGGCGGCGGGTTGACGATGAATTTGGCGACGCGAATTGTTGCGATGATTTCCCGACGCACCGAATGGGCAGAAGGGCACGTCTTCGCATTCTCACCCGAGCAGTTCGCCGTATCGGACGGTATCAGGACGGCTCTGGTCGTGGCGGCCATATTCGCCGCTGAGATCTGTTTCGATTATCCCAATCTGGCGTTCGGCGCGATCGCCGCCTTCTGGACAAGCCTTTGCGATCCGCTGGGGTCGAACAGGCGGCGATTCAGGACCATGGCCACTTTTGCCGTGATGGGCTGCGTGGCGATTTCCCTTGCGACCTACGGAGCTCATTGGGGCCTATGGGGCATCGGAATAACATTGTTCAGCCTGACATTCCTCTGTCTGCTGACGCGCACCTTCGCTCCGTCATTTGGGCCGATGCCCGCGCAGGCTGGATTTATCGCGGCGATCGCTGTTGTCGTTGGGCTTGCTTCACCGCGAACCATGTCCGGTGCCGTTACCGTCGGTTCGTGCTTTCTCGCCGGTTCGGCGCTGATGATCGCAATTGCGCTGCTTCCACTCCGGGAGAGAAGATCCGGTACGGGCCGGTTGGCTGTCGTCGCGATATTCAGCCGCCTTGACGACATGCTGGACAGCCTGATCGAACTCGGCAGCCAGCCGGATCCGGGCAGTCAGCTATGGGCGAGATTCGACACGGTGAACAGGCGGGCAATCCGCTTTTCGCTCGAACGCGGCCGTGAGCTTGTGGCCCGCAGCGGTGATACCGACGCAAAGCAGAAATTGCTCATCGATGCTGCCAGCAGGATTTTTTCGGCGCTTATCGCCATAGGGCACAGCCGCAAGGCGTCGGGTCTTCCATTCGATCCGGAGACCGAAACGGTCGCGCTGCATGGCCTTCGGGAGGCACTGACGACGGCATTGCTCGAAATGGAGCATGACGGTGACGGAAAGGCGATCGGTGCCGCTGCCGCAAAGCTGCTGGAGCTTTCCGCTGGGCGAGATGAACTGCTTTTCAGGGCGCTCGACCGTGCCGGAGCCGCGCTAAAGGAGCTTTCCGGGCGATGGAATGAAAATACGAGCGCGGCCGCCGGCGGATCGCCAGCAAATCGCTCCTTCAAAATACCTCCGGCAGTGTTATGGCATTCCCTCAGAACATCACTGGCCGTGCTGGTTTCGTATTTTGCGGGCGTGTGGCTGGGTTTGTCGCTTCCTTATTGGGGAGCGATTGCGACACTCGTCGTGATGCAGCCACTCACCGGCAATACATGGCTGCGGGTGGTCGAGCGAGGGGTGGGCAGTATCCTTGGCGGCTTCATCGCCGTCGTCGCCATCGCCATTGCTTCCAACCATATCGAGATGGCCCTGATGATCGTTCCACTATGTGCGATCGTGATCGCGCTGCGACTGGTCAATTATGGGCTCTTCGTGATTTTCCTGACACCGATGTTCATGCTGATGACGGACTATGTCCAGTCGGTCGACGATCTGATCTGGGAGAGGGTTCTGAACGAAACGAGAGGGGCGTGCATCGGGATCGTTGCCGGGCTCCTGCTTTGGCCAACCAGAGAGCGCCACAGCGTCGCCGATTCGATAGCCGCAGCCATCGCCGCCAATCTCGCATTCGCATCATCCGTGTCGGCCGGTGGGCTGGAACCGGACGATCTGGACCGGATGGAACGGGACGCGGGGATCGCAAGTTCAAGGCTGGAGACGACCTATGAACGCCTCTGGCTCGAAGGTCACGGTCGCCTGACAGACCTCCCTCGTCTGCAGTCGGTCATCGCCGCGCTTCGCGCGATCTGTGGTAGCGCTGCAGTCGCCAAGCTGTTGCAGCCTCGTGATTCCGGCGCCGGCGGCATGGCGAGGGCAGACGAATACCGAGCGATATCGGAAGAATTGCAGGGTGCCGTTCGCACATCGAGCCTGGCATCCATCAGGGACCATCAGTCGCTGGCCGAGGACGAGCTCGAACACGGGGTCCAGAACCTGATCATGGCCGTGCGCGCTTATGCCGATCCTCGAAGTCAGGCGACAATACAGAAGCCCGCGCAGTGATCTTGAGACGCTTTTTCCGCCCTGCAGGCAAGCCGGATTAACCGGAATTGACCGCGTTTCACACGCCCGCAGAGGCGGGCGGTGATAGACGAATGGAAGCAACGGGTTGCCCCGAACGTATACCGATCCGGGCCATCAACACAGTCAAAACTCTCGGGTTCAGGCCATCGCAAAACCCTGAACGCGTCAACATTCAACCGAGGAGCAAGTTATGACCAAACACGTTCTGTTCATTGTCACCAACGCAGCCGTCATCGGTCCGCACAACAGAAAGACCGGCTTCTTCTTCGCAGAAGTCGCCCATCCGTTCGATGTGCTCGACAAGGCGGGTGTCGCAATCGAGTTCGCTTCACCGGCCGGCGGCTGGACGCCCTATGACGCCTATGACGAGAAGGATCCGGCTCAGAAGGAATTCTTCGAAAGCAAGGCCTTCCGTCGTCTCAACCGCAGCCGCAAACTGGCCGAAGTGGATGCCGCCGACTATGACGCAATCCTGGTGCCCGGCGGTCTCGGACCGATGGTCGATATCCAGCGCAATGCGCTTGTCCAGGAAGCGATCGTGCGCTCCTGGACCACGAACAAGCTCGTCACCGCGGTCTGCCACGGTCCCTGCTCGCTGCTCGGCGTCGACGTGGGTGACGGCAAGCCCTTCGTCCAGGGCAAGAAGGTCACCGGCTTCTCGGTCAAGGAAGAATTCGACTATGCCCGCGAAGACGTTCCCTACGAGCTCGAGGAAGCATTGAGGGCAGAAGGCGCCGACTATTCGTCCGTCGCCAACTGGCAGCCGCATGTTGTTGTCGATGGCCGTCTCATCACGGGCCAGAACCCCGCCTCGGCCGGACCTCTGGCGAAGGAACTGCTCGCCGCACTGAACAAGTCGGCCTGAGATGGCGAGTTAATCGGCATTGCCGAGCGAAGGGAGGGCGGCGCCGGGATCGGCGCTGTCACGCGAAAAGTTTCGGCGCATTTTTTGGAGGCAAACTACGCCATGAGTGCGTGGGATGGCCTATCCTGAGCTTTATGGCTGCCCAGTGCCGCAGAAGAAACCGTGTGGTTTCGACACTGCCAGTTCAGCCATGCCTCTGATCAAAAGATTTTGATGGCGCTACCGGATCGCGAATGTCGTCGAGCGGCCCCACCAGCGCAGTGCGCGGCAGGATGAGCTGCGGTTCGATCATCTGCAAGACGGGGCGCTCTGGTGCCGCTTCCAGCAATTCGAACCCTCGTTTCAGCATTTCGGATGCGTTGGGCTTGGCCATATAGACCGGAAACGGCAGGAAGGATGCGAACGGGTCGTAGTCGAAACAGCCGACCACGATATCGCCAAAGGCCTCTCCGTCATGGCGCCCCATGAAGCGAAGCAGGCCTTCGAAATTGATCGACGAGTTGATGAAAAGACAGCGCGGCAATCGGCTTTCGCGGGCGTAAAACCGCTCGAAGGCCAGTTCCGTCATGCGTGGCGAATAACCGGTGATTTCGATGTCGTCGCCGCTCTCGACGCCGAAAAAGGCGTTCTTTGCCGCATGAAAACCGGTGATACGCTCGCGGCTGGCATGGTCGTCATGGCCGCCGAACAGGACGACGTCATCCGGTGACAGCATGCCACCCTGTGCGGCATGACGCAGGATGGCCTCGGTCAGCACCTGCGCGCCGCCCCTGTTGTCGGAAATCACCGATGAGGCCAGTTTGCCGGGCAGGTCGATATTCACATGCGGAAGGCCGGCGCGGGCGCAGACCTGGTGAACGCCGTCGGGATCCGTCACGCCGGCGATGAACAGGGCGTCGATCGAATAGGCGATCAGCGTTTCGACCGTCCGCCGCTCTTCCTCCGGGTCGCGCCGGCCGGATACGACCATCGGAGACAGGCCGCGTGCGCGTGCCTGGCCTTCAAAAGTCTGTGCCATCGATGAGAAAAACCGGTTGTCGTAAACCGGAACCAGCAGGCCGACGAGCCCGGACTTGGAGCTTCTGAGGCCACGGGCCTGAAGGTTGGTCGTGTAGCGCTGTGCCTTGGCAAGCGACAGAATCCTGTCTGCCGTATCGGCGGAAATGCGCCGCTTCTGCCATGTTCCGTTCAGTACGGCGCTCACCGTCGATGCGGATGCGCCCGATAGAACGGACAGATCGTAGATCGTTGCCTTCTTGGAACTCTGGTCCGCCATTACGCACTCCCGAATGATTCTGATTGTTAGAATATTCGTCCTCTTGACGAAAGGTATCTTCGTGCTATTGTTATTGCACCATCGATTGTGCAAAAAGGCAATATCGATTGTGCTGAAGATGGTTGCTATGGGAGTGGCAAGGGAGCGTCTCGAATAGGCGAGACGGGAGATTCTGAGCGTCGCGGCAAAACCGCCTCGTATCGATCTGCTTGCCAGAACGTCTCTGGAGGAGGAACATCCATGAAGAAAATAATCGCGGCCGCTCTCGGCCTGTCGCTTGCTCTGCTTTCGTCTGCGGCTTTTGCCGATGGACCTAAGGTCGGCGTCGTCGTGAAGATCGGCGGTATTCCGTGGTTCAACGCCATGGAAGCAGGTATTAAAGAACAGAGCGCCAAACTCGGCGTGCAGGGCTTCATGGTCGGCCCGACCAGTGCCGACCCGGCACTGCAGGTGCGCGCCATCGAAGATCTGATCGCCCAGAAGGTCGACTTCATCGGCGTCGTGCCGAATGATGCCAAGGTACTCGAGCCGGTGCTGAAAAAGGCGCAGGACGCCGGCATCAAGGTCATCACCCATGAATCGCCCAAGCAGGCCGGCGCCACCTGGGATTTCGAACTCGCATCCGCCAAGGGTTTTGGCGAAGCGCATGGCAAGCTGCTTGCCGAGAAGATGGGCGGCAAGGGCTCTTACGCTGTGTTCGTCGGTTCGCTGACCGTGCCGCTCCACAATGCCTGGGCTGACGGTGCCATCTCCTACATCAAGGCCAACTATCCTGACATGAAGCTTGTCGGCGATCGTTACGGCGTTGCCGAAGATCTCGACAAGAGCCGCTCGACGGCGCTCGATCTCATGTCCGCGAATGCGGATCTGAAGGGCTTCCTGGCATTCGGTTCGCAGGGTCCGATCGGTGCCGGCCGCGCCGTCGAAGAGCGCCGCAAGGACGGCAAGGTCTTCGTCATCGGTCCGTTCTCGCCCGGACAGGGCGCAAAGCTCATCAAGTCCGGCGCGCTGACGGGCGGCTTCATGTGGAACCCGAAGCTGGCCGGCGAAGTCTTCATCACGCTTGCCGATCGTATTGCCAAGGGGCAGGACCCCAAGGCCGGTGACGATATTCCGGGCCTCGGCAAGATCAATCCGGACGGCAACACGATCGTCGTCGATCAGCTGCTGAAGATCGACAAGGACAGCATCGACAAGCTGGTTTCCATGGGCCTCTGATCCTCCTCCCAAGCCCAGGGGTCGCGCCGAGTGCGCTCGGCGCGACCCATCCTCGACATCCGTCGTCCACAGCATCCGCCCACGAGGCGGCTGAGCGAAGAGATTTGCCATGATGAGCGCCGAACCGCTCCTGTCCCTCAAGAACATCAAGATCACATTCGGCGGCGTTCGCGCCCTGAAAGGCGTATCGTTCGAGGTCAATCCCGGGGAAGTGCATTGCCTTGCCGGCGAAAATGGCTGCGGCAAGAGTACGCTGATCAAGATCATTACCGGTGTCTACAAGCCTGAAGAGGGCGCGGAATTCTTCTTCGACGGACAGCCGATCACCGCGATGACGCCCAGCATGGCGCAGTCGCTCGGCATCCAGGTGATCTGGCAGGATCTCGCATTGTTCGGCGAGATGACGGTCGCCGAAAATATCGGTTTCCAATATGCGGTCAGCGGCAAATACGGCCTGGTCGACAAGCGTGCCATGGTCGCGGCCGCCGAAAAGGCGCTTGCCCGCCTTGGCGTCTCGCTCGACCTGCATATGCCGCTGAAGGAATTGCCGATCGCCCAGCGCCAGATCGTTGCCATTGCCCGCGCACTGGTCGGCGAAGCGCGGCTGGTCTTCATGGACGAACCGACGGCCTCGCTCACCCAGTCCGAAACGGATTACCTGATCGAGATCGTCCGCAACCTGTCGGCATCCGGCGTGGCGGTCGTTTTCGTCTCGCACCGGCTTGCCGAAGTGCTGGAAATTTCCGACCGCATGACCGTGTTGCGCGATGGCGCGCTGGTCGGCCTCTTTCCGGTCGAGGGCATGACCCAGTCGCGGGTCACCGAGCTGATGACCGGCCGCAATTTCGACAGCGCCGTCATCGCCGCCGATCATGACGACCAGCCGGTCGTGCTGTCGGTGAAGAACCTGTCCCGCACCAATGAATTCGAAAACATCTCCTTCGACCTGCGCCGCGGTGAAACGCTGGGCGTCACGGGGCTGCTCGGCGCTGGACGTACCGAACTGGCGCTTACCCTGTTCGGCATGCGCCAGCCGCATCAAGGCCAGATCGTGCTGGATGGCGAGACGGTCCATTTCGGTTCCAACCGGGACGCGATCCGCGCCGGTGTCGCCTATCTCTCGGAAGATCGCCTGTCGCTCGGACTCAATCAGCCGCAATCGATCGCCGACAATCTCGTCATGGCCTCGCTCGATCGCATCCTGTCCGGCGGCCTGATTTCGCCTTCGAAAAAGGAAAACGTGGTCTCGCACTGGATTTCGGCGCTCGGCGTCAAGATCGGCAGGCCGGAAGATCCCATTCGCACCCTGTCCGGCGGCAATCAGCAGCGTGTCGCGATCGCCAAATGGCTCGCGATCGGACCAAAGATCCTCATTCTCGATGCGCCGACGGTCGGCGTCGATGTCGGCGCCCGAGCGGGCATCTTCGAGATCGTCCGAAAGCTCGCCGCCGAAGGACTGTCGATCATCCTGATCTCCGACGAACCGCCGGAAGTCTATTTCAACGCAGATCGCATCATCCACATGGCCGAAGGCCGGATCAAGGCGACGTATGACCCGCGGCAGATGTCGCTGACGGAGCTGGAAGGAAAAGTCTATGCGTAGGTTGATGCTTGGCCACACGACCGAGTTCACGCTGTTCGCGGTGATGATCGTTCTCTGCGTCGCCCTGTCGTTCGCGACCGACCGGTTCTTCACCATCTCGAACGCCTTCGACGTTCTCAATGTCTCGGCCGTCAACATCATTTTCGCGGTCGGCCTGCTCGTCGTGCTGATCTCAGGCGGCATCGATATCTCGTTCGCGGTCGCCGCCTCGGTGGTGCAATATGTCACGGTGTTGGCGCTGACGGCGCTTGGCGGCGGCAATTGGGCCGAGGGTTTTATCATTGCGGGCGCGGTCGGCATCGGGCTTGGGCTGATCAATGCCGCACTCGTTTACCGGCTGCAGATCATCTCGATCGTCGCGACCATTTCGACCTTCAACATCTTCTTCGGCCTGCTGATGTTCTTCACCAAGGGCGTGTCGATCTACGACCTGCCGGACTGGCTTGGCACGCGGGTCGTCTTTTACGAGCGGGAGATGTCGGACGGTTCCTGGCTGGAACTGACGTTGCCGGTCGTGGTGATGATCCTCTGCTGCATCGCGACCTGGTTCATGATTTCCCGCACGACGATCGGCCGCCAGCTCTATGCGTTCGGCGACAATCCGGAAGGGGCGCGCCGCTTCGGCATCCATATCGGCGCCATGCATTATATTTCCTTCGGCTGGCTTGGCCTGATGGCCGGCATCGGCGGGCTGATGCAGGCTCATTATGCCCAGGAAGTTGTGCCCAATGCCCTTTATGGCCGCGAGCTCGACGTTTTGGCGGCGACCGTTCTTGGCGGTGCTCGTCTCGGCGGCGGCAAGGGCTCGGTCATCGGCTGCGTGCTCGGCGTGCTGATGGTATCGGTCACCCAGAACGGCCTCAACCTGATGGGTGTCTCGCCGTTTGCCTTCAAGATGATCGTCGGTGCGATCATTCTCGTCGCCATCACGCTCTCCTCCGCACGGATCGACAAGCTTTTGCCGTTCTTCGCCAAGGGTAATGTCAAGAAGAGGGGCGCAAACTGATGATGCCGCTTATCCGCAAGTTCAACAACACCTTCGGTGCCGATATGACCGGCCCGGTCATTGCCTTCGTCGCCGTCATGGTGATCTTCGGCATCGGCGCCGACAATTTCCTGTCGCTCGGCACATTCGGCTCGGTTGCCTTCCAGCTTCCCGAACTCGGCCTGCTGACGCTTGCCATGCTGCTGCCGCTCCTGACGGGTGGCATCAATCTGTCGGTCACCTTCACGGCCAATCTTGCCGGTCTTGCGGCCGCAAGCGTGCTGCAGGCCTATGGCGGCGTCGATGCGCCGGGCGGCGCCTTTGCGCTGGCCGTGGTTGCGGCTCTCGCCACCGGCGGCGCTGCCGGCCTGATGACCGGCGCGGCAATTGCCTATACCCGCGCCCACCCCATCCTCGTCACCCTGTCGATGATGATCTTTTTGCGCGGTCTCGGTGAGTTTCTTACCCGCGGCGGCGATGTCTCCGGCTTTCCGAGCTATATGGCGCCGATCGGCCATGGCTCGATCTTTGGCCTGCCGATCCCGCTTCTGATCTTCATCGTCTGCGTCGGCCTCTGGCAGGTTCTTCTGACCCACAGCAAGCTCGGTTTCGGGCTGCTGATGATCGGCTCCAATATCGAGGCCGGGCAATATTCGGGCCTCAATACCCGCCGCATCATCATGCTCGTCTACACGCTGTCGGGTGTGATGTGCGCCATCGCCGGCATCATCATGCTCGCCCGTTTCAATTCGGTCCGTATCGGCCACGGGGAATCCTATCTGCTGATCACCGTGCTTGCGGCCTTTCTCGGCGGCATCAATCCGTTCGGTGGTTTCGGGCGCGTTCTGCCGGTTTTTGTGGCGCTGGTCGTGCTGCAGCTCCTGTCTTCGGGCCTGAACCTGATGGGCGCCAACCAGCATCTGGCAACCGCGCTCTGGGGCGTGCTGATGATCGTCGTCATGGCGGCCCGCACCATCGTCTCCGCCTATTTCGCATCTCGCAGAAAGAAGATCTGACATGCAGGGTTTTGGTATTCACGCAATGGTATGGTCGACCGTCTGGGACCATGCCGGTGCCGAGCGCGCCATTGCCGGTGCAGCCCAGTACGGCCAGGATTATATCGAGATCCCGTTGATCGATATTCCGGCCGTCGATGCCGCACACACAAAAGCGCTGCTGGAAAAGCACAATCTCCGTTCCGTCTGCTCGCTCGTTCTGCCGGAAAGGGCCTGGGCGTCCGTTCGCCCCGATGCCGCGATCGAACACCTGACGGCGGCGCTCGACAAGGCCAAGGAAATTGGCGCGGAGGCGCTGACCGGCGTCACCTTCGGTGGCACCAATGAGCGGACCGGCTTTCCGCCGACGCAGGGCGAATACGACAACCTGACCCGCGCGCTCAGTGCTGCAGCAAAACACGCCAAGACGCTCGGGCTGGAATTCGGCATCGAGGCGGTCAACCGTTATGAGAACCACCTGATCAACTCCGCCGAACAGGCGGTTGCACTGGTCGAGCGGATCGGCCTCGACAATGTCTTTGTCCATCTCGACACCTTCCATATGAACATGGAGGAGAAGGGCATCGCCAATGGCATCATCGCCGCGCGTGACCACCTGAAATGCATGCACATGTCCGAAAGCGACCGCGGCACGCCGGGTTATGGCAATATTGCCTGGGATGAACTGTTCGGTGCTCTCGCGGCGATCGACTTCAAGGGCCTGCTGACGCTTGAAAGTTTCGTCACCATGCAGCCGGTAATGGCGGGCGATATCTCGACCTGGCGTCCCGTTGCACGCGACCTCGACGAGGTGCTCGACAACGGCCTGGCATTCCTGCGCAACAAGGCGGAGCAGTATCGGATTTTCTGACCGGCGTTTGCCGTCCGGTATCTTTCTTCAATGACTGTGGTGAGGATCACCTTGAGCACAATAGAAGACAATGCGCGCGAGATTGCCGCACGCGCCCTCCAGCGTTTCAGCCAGGAAAAGGGGCGTCGGGTGATGATCGCGATTGCCGGTGCGCCGGGATCAGGCAAATCGACGATTGCCGAGCGCGTCGTGGAACAACTGAACGGCAAGGGCGACATTTCGGCCGCGCTCTTCCCGATGGACGGCTACCACTATGACGACGCCGTGCTGGAAGACATGGGGCGTCGGCCGTTCAAGGGCGCGATCGATACCTTTGATGCGCATGGGCTGCGGCACATGCTGAAGCGTCTCAAGGCCAACGAGGATGACGTGGTCGCCGTGCCGGTCTTCGATCGTTCAATCGAAATCGCCCGTGCCGGCGGACGCCTGATACCGCAATCCGTCGATATCATCGTCTGCGAAGGCAATTACCTGCTCGCAAGCCAGTCCCCCTGGGATCTGCTGAAGCCGATCTTCGATCTCACCGTTTTCGTCGATGTCGACGTGGCCGATCTGCGCAACAGGCTGCAGGATCGCTGGCGCGGTTTTGGTCTTGCTGAGGCCGAGATCACACGGAAGGTCGAAGAGAACGATCTGCCCAACGGTCTCTCGATCATCGCCACAAGCAGCGAACCCGACCTTCGCGTGAAAAATCCGGGGAGCGGTCAGAAGTAAGGCCGACTCCCCGAACACATTCGACCCCGGTCCCAGGGAGGAGATGCCGAAAAAGGCAAGCCCTTGGCCGCTTTAGCGAAACCCCGACAGCGAAAGCTGAAAACTGAAAGAGGCTCCTATGAAACACGGCATTTATTACTCCTATTGGGAACACGAGTGGAGCGCCAAGTTCGGCCCTTACGTCGAGAAGGTTGCCAAGCTCGGCTTCGACATTATCGAAGTCGCCGCCCACCACATCAATGAATACAGCGAAGCCGATCTCGCCGCGATCAAGCAGAGCGCCAAGGATAACGGCATCATACTGACCGCCGGCATCGGCCCGTCCAAGACGAAGAACCTGTCCTCGCCCGACGCCGACGTGCGCAAGGCCGGCAAGGCCTTTTTCGAGCAGACGCTGACCAATGTCGCCAAGCTCGACATCAAGACGATCGGTGGCGCGCTGCATTCCTACTGGCCGGTCGATTATTCGAAGCCGGTCGACAAGGAAGGCGATCGCGCCCGTGGTGTTGAAGGCATTCACGGCATCGCTGATTTTGCCAACGATCTCGGTATCAATCTGTGCATCGAAGTGCTCAACCGCTTCGAGAACCACGTCCTCAACACCGCTGCCGAAGGCGTCGCCTTCGTCACGGAAGTCGGCAAGCCGAATGTCAAGGTCATGCTCGATACGTTCCATATGAACATCGAAGAAGACAGCTTTGGCGAGGCCATCCGCACCGCCGGCCCGCTGCTCGGCCATTTCCACACTGGTGAAAGCAATCGCCGCGTGCCGGGCGTCGGCAGAATGCCGTGGCATGAGATCGGTCTGGCGCTACGCGAGATCAACTATACCGGCGCCGTCGTGATGGAGCCCTTCGTCAAGACCGGCGGAACCATTGGCTCCGACATCAGGGTCTGGCGTGATCTGACCAATGGCGCCGACGAGGCGAAAATGGATGAGGACGCGCGCAATGCGCTCGCCTTCTCCCGCTTCGTCCTGGGCGGCTGATGCAGCCAGAAACGCGGTCTCTAGTGGCCGCGAACTGAGCAAGGCCGTGCAAGCCTCTAAATAAATCTGGCCGGGAGACACTTCTCCCGGCCAGATTTTTAATATCGGACGCTCGATGCGCATGGCGCCCGAGTCTTCATGCGAGCTTCGCAGGATTTCACAACGGCGCGCGACCCTTCGGTTTATGACGCGCGCCTTTGCAAATCAGAACAGGACGGGCTCGTCACCATCCGGCGGTGCATAGCGGTTGATTTCCATCCCGCAGGTGACTTCGGTGAATTTTGGTGCAGACCATTTCATGGGTGTACTCCTTTCGGTTTCGATTTTCAGGCGTCGGCGATTTTGAGGTCGGCGGCAAATTCGACTGCGGCAAGAAGGTTCGTCTCGCCGTAGCTTTCATGTCGGCCTTCGCCGGCATTGTTTTCCCGCACTATACAGGCGAGCTGTAGGTGAACCCGCCCGCCCGAATGTCGGACGGACGGGCCATGAAGTGCCAGCGAGCTTACTTCGGCAAGGCGAAGGCGATCGTCTCGTCACCGTAGCTGGTGCCAAGCGCGCCGTGGCCACCGGCGGTGATGACGACATATTGCCGGCCATCTTCCCCGACATAGCTCATCGGGTTTGCCTGACCGCCAGCGGGCAGGCTGTAGCGCCATACTTCCTTGCCGGTACGGGCATCGAACGCACGGACGTAATTGTCGGTGGTTGCGCCGATGAACACCAGACCGCCCGCGGTCGCCAGCGAACCGCCAAGGTTCGGCGTGCCGGTCGGCAGCGGAAGGTTCTGGGTAATGCCGAAGGCATTGTTCTTGCGCGCATTGCCCAGGGTCTTGCGCCACATCACCTTCTGCGACTTGAGGTCGATCGCGACCAGCTGGCCCCATGGCGGCGGGACGCAGGGAACCATGAACGGGCTGAGCCAAGCGCGCAGGGTTGCCAGGTAAGGCGTATTTTCCTGCAGCCGCACGTCAAGCTTCTGGGCATTCTCGCCACCGCTGCTCTTCTGCTTCAGGAGTTCCTTGCCATAATCCGTGGTGCGGTCGACGAGCTGGAAGTAGAAAGGCATGTTCATCGTGTTGACGTACATGACCTTGTTGACGGGATCGATCGAGGCACCGCCCCAGTCCGTCACACCGTCAAAGGCAGGATTGCCGATTGAACGGGTCGGCCCGATGGGCGTGAAGATGCCTTCGCTGCGTGCGCGGGCAAAATCGATCCGGCACGCGAGCTGGTCGATCGGCGTTGCGCCCCACATGTCCTGCGCCGTCAGCTTTTCGGGAACCAGCGATGGCATGCCCACCGGAACCGGCTGGGTCGGCGAAACCGGAACGTTCGGGGCCGCACCGCTCGTCTCAAACGGCATTTCCTTGGTTTCCACCAGAGGTTCGCCCGTGGCGCGGTTGAACATGAAGACCTCGCCCATCTTGGTCGTCTGGATGAGCGCAGGCGTGCCGTCCGGCATGTCGAAGAGCGACGGGCCGACCGGCACGTCAAAGTCCCACATGTCGTGGTGCACGAGCTGGTAATGCCAGCGCAGCTTGCCGGTCGTCACGTCGAGCGCGACAAGCGAGGTGCCGAACTTGTCGTCGAAGGGACGACGGAAGGCGGTGTAATAGTCGGGCGCGGCATTGCCGGTGCCCAGATAGACGAGGTTCAGCTTGGAATCGCCGGTAATGGTGCCCCAGACGTTCGGCGTACCCTTGGTATAGATCTCGCCTTCCGGCAAACGGCCGGGCAGCGCATCTTCGGAACGGCCCACGTCCCAGGCCCAGACCTGATGTCCATCGAGCGGGTCGAAGGCACGCACGACGCCGGACGGTTCGTCGGTGGACATATTGTCGATGACGCGGCTGCCGACGACGAGGCGGTCGTTCATGACAAGCGGGGTCGAGGTCGAAACCTGCCAGCCGCCGCCCCAGGACTTGCCGCTTTCATCCTTGCCGGTCTGGTCCTTCAGGTCGATAAAGCCCTTTTCGCCAAAACCTTCGCAGATCTTGCCGTTTTCGGCATCAAGCGCATAGATGCGTCCGTCCATGGTCGGCGCAAAGACGCGGGCCTTGCAGCTGTCGGCTTGCGGGGCATCGTAATAGCTCACGCCCCGGCACACGATATAGGGGTTCGTGCGCGGCAGCTTGGGATCGAACGTCCATTTCACCTCGCCGGTCGTGGCATTGGTGGCAATGATCCAGGAATGCGGCGTGCAGCTGTAGAGCGTGTTGCCGACCTTGATCGGCGTCGATTCCGAATGGTACTCGCGGCCCTTGCGGTGCTGCTCGATCTCGTCGGGCAGGTCGCCCGAATGCGAGCTCCAGGCAACCTGCAGCTTGCTGACATTGTCCGGCGTGATCTGGGCGAGACCGGCATAACGCGACTGGCCGGCATCATTGCCGTAATGTTCCCATTCGGTCGGCTTCATCGGACCGGTCTCGGCAGTGATCTGCGTCGTTTCGCCCGAAACCGGGCCATAAGAAGCATAGAGAATGGCGCAGACGAGCAATACGGCGACGACGCCCGTTGCCGTCTGGAAACCGCGCCAGAAGCGCGGCGCGGCTGCTTTGACGCCGCGGGCAAGCCCGGGCAGCAGGAATGCGGCCAGCAGAACGCTTGGGGCAAACAGGCGCACCTCAAGCTTCCACGGGTCGAGCCCGGATTCGTAAAAGCTCCAGACCAGGGTCAGGATCCAGGCCACGAAATAGATGACGAAGCCGGAATTGCGATCGCGGACGACCTGGATGCCGCTGGCGATCATTAACAGGCCGACGACGACGTAATAGAAGGTGCCGCCCAGGCTTACCAGCCAGGCGCCATTTGCGGCGAAATACAGCCCCAGGAGCACCAAAAGTGCACCAAATATGATCTGCGCGATTTTCGCGCCTCGATTAGATAACAAGATTGCCTCACGAAAAGAAAACATGCCGGACGGCATGGACCGCGTGCTGAAGAGGCCTGCGCAAATTGACGCATGCCAAGTGACGCGGCGTTTTGCGCCTTTCGGATTTTCCCGACAAGCAATGGAGGCGGATGATGAAAACATATCCGGGCGGGTGAAATTTTCTCATCTGACTTCCGCAACGTGACAAAATGTCCTAGCCCTGCGCGCACGACCAAACAGACGAAACGACAATCGATGAAGCGTATTCCGATCGGTGCGTTGCCGGCGTTCGAGGCTGCTGCACGACATCTCTCCTTCAAGCTCGCGGCCAGGGATCTGAACCTTTCCCCCAGCGCCGTCAGCCATGCGATCACCAAATTGGAACGTGACATCGGGACGCTGCTTTTCGACCGCAGCCATAGCGAGCTGCGGCTGACCTCGGATGGCCTGCTGTTTCAGCGGCCTGTCGGAGAAGCGATGTCGCTGCTGCGCGGCGCGATGGATACGCTGTCGGCTCGTCAGTCATTGGTGTTGCGCCTGCATTCTTCGCCGAGCTTCGCAGCCCAATGGCTGACGCCGCGGCTGAACGCTTTTATGGCGGCGAACCCGGGTTTCGAGGTGACAATCTCTGCCGATACGAAGCCTGCCCGGTTCGATCAGGACCATTTCGATGTTGATATCGTTTATGGGCGGCCCGATCCCGAGGGGCTGGTTATCCATTCGCTTGGTACAGTGGACATGCAGCCAATGTGCTCGCCTGAAATGGCGAAGCGGCTCGAAACGGTAGAGGATATGCACCGCGTGCCGCTGATCCGCAGCATGATCAAGACGGTTACCTGGTCGGACTGGTTCCGTGCCAACGGGTCGACAATGCCGCCGCAACCTTCGTTGCGGTTCGATCGCAGCTTCATGGCAATTGCTGCGGCCGTGGATGGTATGGGCGTGTGCCTTGAGGCTGTTCCCCTAGCAGAGCGGGAACTGGCGAGCGGCCGGCTTGTCATGCCGTTTGCCGGACGCTCGGTGACGCTCAGCGACGCCAATCATTTTCTGATCTATCCGCAGCGCAACGAGGCCCGGCCCGTGGTACGCGCCTTTCGCGACTGGTTGTTCACCACGCTGGGACGGAATTCGGATGGCGACGCTTTATAGTCGCGGACTCAGCGCTTGTCCCTGAACCGGCGCGGGGTGCCACGACCGGTCACGTTTTCCCAGTGCTCGTCCGCCCGTCGTTCGAAGGTGGGCGCGTCGCGCGCATCGCTCTGATAGAACGCGCCAGTCGGCACGCCCGGCGCATAGATCTGCTCGCTCCAGCCACGACCATCGTCGTGCGGAAAGGCATAACCGACATGGCCAAGCGCTGCGGCACCCTTGTAATGGGCGTCGCGCAGATGCATCGGCACGGCTGACGGCGCCTCGCTTGCCACATGGGCAAGCGCCAGCGAAATGCCGCGGCAGGCCGAATTCGATTTTGGCGCGCGCGCCACATGGAGTGCGGCATGGGCCAGCACGATCTGCGCTTCCGGATAACCGATCTTTTCCACCGCATGCAGTGCCGCAACGGCCGTCTGCAGCGCGGTATTGTCGGCCA
Organism: Neorhizobium alkalisoli; assembly: GCF_007829835.1. Lineage (GTDB taxonomy): Bacteria > Pseudomonadota > Alphaproteobacteria > Rhizobiales > Rhizobiaceae > Neorhizobium. The sequence continues at coordinate 1,036,748 of NZ_VIWP01000001.1, forward strand.
GACCGACATCTTCTGAAGCGTGGATCATGATGCGGCGGGCGATATAACGCGGATCTTCGCCGCCATGGATCAATCGCGCCAGCCAGTAGAGCGTCGCGTCCGGATCGGAGCCGCGCATGGATTTTACGAAGGCGGAGACAACATCATAATGCGCGTCGCCGGACCGGTCATGATTGACCGGCGCGGCAGCATAGGCCTCGTCGACCATCGCCTCCGTGATCAGAACGGGTTTGCCCGAAGGATGGCCGACCGCGAGGCTCTCCAGCACGGTCAGGGCGCGGCGCGCATCGCCGCCGGAACGACCGGCAATGCGCCGCAGAAGTGCCGGGGCAAGCTGCACCGCGATGCCGCGACCTGCCAGATGGTTGATCCCGCGGCGCACGACCTCTTCCATTTCCTCGATGGCCAAAGGTTCAAGCTTGAGGATGGTCGAGCGGGAGATGAGAGCGGGGGTCAGAGAGTGATAGGGATTGCCGGTCGTCGCGCCGATGAAATCGGCGACGCCTTCCTCGCAAAGCGCCAGAAGATGATCCTGCTGGGTTGCGCTGAAGCGATGCACCTCGTCTGCAAACAGCAGAGTCGGGCGCATGCGTGCCTCATCTGCGATCTTGCGGATATCGGCGACATTGTTGTGCGCGGCATGCAGCGGCCGGAAATTCTTGCCCAGCATGTTGCCGATGGCACGGGCAATCGAGGTCTTTCCGAGGCCGGGCGGGCCATAGAGGATAATGCTGCCGAGCCGCCCGGCGGCAATGCGCCGGCGCAACATTGTTCCTTCGCCGAGAACCTTTTCCTGCCCGATGACATCGTCAAGCGTCGCCGGGCGCAATTCCGCAGCCAGCGGCATGGAGCCGGTGCGGGGGGCGGAATCGAAAAGATCGGTCATGCGAGCCTCGTCGAAAGGTTTTTGCCTTGGCGGCCGCATTTTACTGCCGCTCAGCCATATAACGGTCGTCTACCGGCCCGAAGAGGGTGGGTCAAATAAGTGCGGTGCCTTTGATGATCTGGCGCGCTTATTCAGGGCTGGTGAGGCAACATGACGTCTGCTCTCGCATGCTATGGCGCTGATCCGGGTCGTCCCGCAATCGATACCGAAAACAAGGCCCGCTTCGTGTTCGCCGGCACCTGCCCGTCACAAGTTGAAGTTACTGCGGTTATAGCAGTGCACAAAACCCATTTTCGTCAGGTTGGCGTTCGAGATATTCGACTTTTCCGGCGAAGGGGCTTCGGTTTCGACCACGAAGGTCGACACGCCGTGGACCGCGCCTTCCTGTAGGCGCGCGTGAATGAGCGCTTTCTGCGCACCGCGGTTTCGAAAGCTTGGAACGGTCGTGCCACCGCCGAGCCAGGCAAAGGATCCCGACGCGAACATGGCTCCGGTTCCAGCCGGTATCTCTCCGTCCAGGGCGAAGAAACATAACCATCCGTCTCTTCCGACGATTGCGGACCATAAAGCCGCGAGGTTTTCCGGAAAGCCGAACCCGGCGCACATCATCGTGCCGAACAACTCGGCTTCATCAGGCCGAACTTTTCGCGTTTTGACATCTCCCGATGGCGGCAGTGAGCCTGCAGACGCATCTCGCCTGAGCTTTGCCCATCCAGGACCATAGGCAGCCAATCCTTTGGACTGCATCCAAAATCTCAGCTCGTCGGATGCTGCATCGACATTGACCTGCAGGAACCGGTTCCCTGCTTTGGAGCTCATCCAGGCATAGGCTTCATCGAGGTCTTCCGGCTTGCCGAGACCGAGGATGCGGTTAAGGCCGATGGCAGGTGCGCGCGGAAGTGAGATCGCGCATCCGCCATGGATGGAAATGCATTCGAACTGCTCCTTACCCGGCAGCCTCCCGTGGGCGGCGTGATACAGATCCATGAAAGCCTTGGCTTCGATGGCGTCTTCATTCGTCGGGTGAGGGTAATGAGAAGAACGAGGATCCAAGAGAGCGCTCCTTATCCACAAACCTGAGGTTGCCGGATAAGGAGGATCATTTGCTTAATAACGCGACAACCGCAGCGGCGATTTCCTGCACATGTTTCTCAAGTTCGAGATGCATGGCACCGATACGTTTGCAACCGTCTTTCCAGACGTCTTGCAAATGGGCGAGTGCGGTGTAACGTCCGGCTTTTATGTATTTATGAGGGCAAAGTGCCAAACGACGGCGATCTCCGTGCCTTGTCCAAGCAAAACACCTACCAGTTCGGCGATTTCCGTTTGTTGCCAGAGGCGCAGGCTCTCCTGCATAAAGGGCAACCTGTCGCGCTCGGCGGGCGCGGGTTCGATATTCTCACTCTGCTCGTGACGCGGGCTGGCGAGGTGGTCAGCAAGGCCGATCTGTTCGCCCATGTCTGGCCGGACTATATCGTCCATGACCATAATCTGAAGGTCAATGTCGGCAATCTTCGACGCTCGCTGGCCGAACTCGATCCAGCCACGGATTACATCGCGACGATCGCCGGCCGTGGTTACAAGTTCGTCGCTGCAGTGGACAGTGGTCGCCCAGCCGTGGCGCGACACACGCCTTCAATCCCGAGCCATTACGCCGCCCCGCCTCACGTGCGAGAACTTCTTGGCCGCGACGACGCGATCCGGCAAATTTCTGAAAAGCTAGATCAACCGGGTTATGTCGCCATTGTCGGGCCAGGTGGTGCCGGAAAGACGTCGATTGCGGTCACAGTCGCCCGGCTTTGCTGCGGCGCCGGCGAGGCAGTCGTCTTTGCGGATCTCTCGACGGTCAGCGACCCTCGGTTCGTGGTGCCCGCGATCGCCTCTGCCTTTGGCATCTCGCTTGGACTGGACGATCCGATCGCAGGCGTGATCGACGTGCTTCGCAGCAGCAGGCTGTTTCTGATCATCGACAATTGCGAGCATGTCATCTCGATGGCAGCGATGATCCTTGAGCGGATATCATCGGAAGTGCCTGCCGCGCGTATCCTCGCAACGAGCCGTGAGCCGCTGCGAACGCGGCACGAGCAAATCCATTTCCTCTCCGGGCTCGCTTATCCGGACGATGCGACGCCACTCTCGAAGAAAGACGTGCTGCAGTTTCCGGCGATCCGGCTCTTCATCGCTAAATCGCAAGGGTCCGGTCTTGCCGAGCCCACGGACGACTATGTCCGGAGCGTCGTCTCGATCTGCAAGCGGCTGGAAGGGCTCGCGCTCGCGATCGAACTGGCTGCCGGCACCGCCAGTGTTCTTGCGCCCTCTGCACTCGACGATCTCTTCAAGGACGGTTTCGACTCGATGAGCCGGGGAGCAAGGGATGCGCCCTTGCGACACCAGACGCTGGAAGCCACGCTCGATTGGAGTTATCGGCTCCTTCCCGAGAGCGAGGCCGTGTTGCTCAGTCTGGTTTCGGTCTTTTCGGGCCGGTTCAGCGCCGACGATGTCGAGGCGATCTATTCCGCCGGCGCTCTTGAGCCCATGGCGGGACGCGATGCCCTGGCGCAGCTTGTCGCGAAATCTCTCGTCGCTGCGGACTATGACGGCGGGACCATGCACTACCGGTTGGCCGAGAGCACCGGCGCCTATGCCGCCCAGCGTCTCTTCGGGTCACGTTACCGGGAGAAGGCGAGGCGGCAGTTTGCCATCCGCATAAGGGACAAGCTCCAGATTGCCGAACGGGAATGGTCCTCGCAGTCGTCCCGTGAATGGCTGCGAAAATATCGGCGGCAGATCGACGATATCAGGGCTGCGATTGGCTGGGCGTTCGATCCGGCCGGTGACGCGGCATTGGGTGTCGAACTGGTGGTCGCGGCACTGCCCCTTTGGCAAGAGCTTTCAGCCTTCCGGGAAATGCTGGCGGCGATCGACCTTGCGGGCGAGAACAGTGCCGCTCTTCAGGGGCTGGCGCCCCTGAGCCGGGCCAAGCTCTCCACCGCCAGAGCCTGGGCGATGACGCTGGCGCGCCACATGCACCCGCAAACCGATGACGCCTGGCGCGAAAGCATTTTTCACGCGGGCGGATCGCATGATGCCGAATTTCAGATCCGTTCGGTGTGCGGACAAGCCGTTTTCCTGGCCTATTCCGGCCGGCCGCGCACCGCATTGCGCAGCATGAACGATTTTGCGGCCGCAAAGGGACTGGACTGGGCGATTGCGCCCGACGGCAAACGCCTGCTGGCGCATATCAAGATCTATGCAGGCGAGTTCAATTCGGCATCGGCCCATCTGGAGGCGCTGATGAAGGATTGGGGCCATCTGGAAGAGGGGCATGGATTGTCCCGATTCCAGGTCGATCTGCCCGTCGGCATTCGTCTGTCTCAGGCATTTCTGCTCTGGTTAAAGGGTGATGCGGATCGTGCTTCCAGTCTGGTCGATCATGCCATCAATCGCGCGGCCGATCTCGACCACATGATATCCCTCGGGAATGCGATTTCCCTGACGGGCCTTCCGATCGCTTTCGTCGAGGGTGACCTGGAAACCGCTTTGCGGCTCCAACAACAGCTGGCCGAAGTCGGGCGACGCGAAACTGTTGGCATCTACGAGGGTACGGCCAGGTTTTTCGCAGGCGCCATTCAGGCGGCCGACGGCGAGGGGGCCGGTTTCGCCGTGATGCAGGACAGCATCGCCGGCTTGCTTCGTGGTGGCTGGCGCGCGCGCGTTCCATTCTATCGCAGCCTGCTGGCGGAGGCTTATATCGCTGCGGGCGATATGCCGTCGGCGGAGCAATCTCTGCGGGCCGCTGTCGGCGAAATCGGGATCCGCGAGGAACGTTGGTGGCATCCGGATCTCTGGCGTGTTGCGGGTGTGATCGAGACCGGAAACGCGCAGCCTGAAAAGGCCGCGCGCTATTTCCAAAAATCCCTGCATTACGCCCGCGCGATGGGTGCGGGTGCAGCGATCCGGCGGACCCAGCTTGCCATGACTGAAATGGAGTAAAGCCGATCCTGCTTGCCTGCCGTGTTTCAGCTCGCAGGGCATTGGACGGATGCTAGCCCGCCTCGCGCGCAGCCTGCTGTGCACGCGCATAGCTCTCGGCGACCGCTGCGTAATTGGGCGCGACAAGACCATAGAGCATGCCGAGTTCTGCCGCCTCCGGCCGCGCCCAGGTGCGATGAAGCTCGGATAGCAATGCATTGGTCGAGGTCGGTTTGACGCCACCCTGCACGAAGCGGGCGAGTGAAATGCGCGAGGCCATGTCGCTTGGATCCCCCGAAGCATCGAGCACCGCATAGACGTCATAACCGGCAGCGCGGGCGTCAAGCGCCGGAAACATCACGCAGACGCTTGTCCAGACGCCGGCCATGATGAGCGTCATCCGGCCGGTCGAGCGCACCGTGCCGACAAAGTCGTCATTATCCCATGCATTCACCTCGCCCTTGCGCGGCACATAGACGGCATGCGGTGCGTGTTCGTGGATCTCGGGCATCAGCGGACCATTGGAGCCGGCGGGTTCCGAGGCGGTCGTGATGACGGGGATGTTGAGAAGTGTAGCAAGCTTTGCGATCGTCACCACGTTCCGGCGGAGATCGGAAACCGAGATGTCCTTGACCGTCTGGAACAGGCCCGACTGATGATCGAGAAGCAGGATCAGGGCGTCGGATGGATCGATGAGGGTCATGCCACCACCGGTCGGAAGCACGCTCGACTTGGATTTGCTGCTATACATGGTCGTTATCCTTCCTAGGGTTTCGGCTCGTCGGTCAGGTTGCGCGCGAGAAAATCGCGCATGATTGGGATCATCTCGTCCGCCTTGTCTTCGAGGGCAAAATGTCCGGTGTCGAAAAAATGAAGCTCGGCCTCGGGCAGATCGCGCAGAAAGGCGCGGGCGCCCTCGGGCAGGAAGACGGGATCATTTTCGCCCCACAGGATCAGGGCCGGCGGCCGATGTGCGCGAAAATAGACGTGAAAAGCCGGGTAAAGCGCAACATTGGTGCGATAGTCATAGATGATATCCAGCTGGATTTCCGCGCTGCCGGGGCGGTCGAGGAAAAGCTGGTCGTAGAGCCATGCTGCGGGATCGATCCGTGCCGGATCCTTCATGCCGGCGAGATATTGGAAGCGTGTCCCGTCAAGCGACAGAAAAGGCTGCAGCGCATCGCGGTTGGTGGGGCCATTATCGGCCCAGTAGGCGCGTGTCGGCGCCCAGAAATCGCCCATGCCATCCTCGTAGGCGTTGCCGTTCTGAATGATCAGGGCGGTCACGCGTTCGGGATGGGCCAGCGCCATCCGAAACCCGGTCGGCGCCCCGTAATCCATGACGTAGAGCGCGTAGCGTTCGACACCCAGCTGTTCGAGAAGGCCGAGGATGATGTTCGCGAACGTGGCAAAACCATAGTCGAAGTCGCCGGAAGACGGCATTGCTGACAGGCCGAACCCAGGAAGGTCGGGTGCGATCACATGATAGCGGTCGGCGAGCGCCGGGATGAGGTTGCGATACATATGCGAGGAGCTCGGAAAGCCGTGAAGCAGCAGCACGACGGGTGCATCCCGCTCACCTGCCTCGCGATAAAATATGTCTACGCCGGCAACGCTCGTTATTCGGTGATAGGTGACGGTCTGTGTCATTGTCCGTCTCCTCGTTCGGCGGAGGTTACGGTGGAGGCAGCTGCTGCAATGAACGCGGCCACCTCCTGCGGATGCGCCATCATCACGGCGTGGCTGCTGTCGATTTCGGTGATTTTCGCTCCTGCTCGCTGGGCCATCCGGCGCTGTGCTGTCGGAGGTATCATCCTGTCTGCGGAAGCGACGAGATAGAAGTTGGGTCTGGTCTGCCATGCTGCGCGGGTGAGCGGTGTGACGGCCGCCGTGATGGCCCAAGGCTGCTGTGCCGCGGCCAGGAACCGTGTGGTGGCGGGGTCAACATCGGCTGCAAAAGCTTCCGGAAAACGGGCCGGATCGACAAGGAGATAACCGTCCTGAGGAGGCAGCAGCGGTGCTTTGGTCTCGTCGGGACCTGCCGGAGCTTCGTTCAGTGTGGCAACGGACTCGCCAGCATCAGGCACAAAAGCTGCAATATAAGCCAGCGCCCGGACCCGCGGATGGTTGCCGGCTTCGGTGATGACGGCCCCGCCATAGCTGTGGCCAGCCAGGAGAACCGGATTTCTGGCCGCGGCGATCAGGCGCTCGACGGCTGCAATGTCTCCCTCGAGCGAGGCGGTCGAATGCTGGGCGACAAGCACTTCAAATCCGCGATCGACGAGTTCGCCATAGACCTGTTGCCACCCGGAGCCATCGACGAAGGCACCGTGCACAAGGACGACCGAGAGGGATGGCGCGCCAGTTGCCGGGGCGCCCAAAATGGAATTGGTCATGTCTTTTCCTTTCGGGATGTTGGGGGCGGGCGGGATGTTGGGTGCGGGGCCGCAAGAGGCCCCGCAGAGCGCCTTATTTGCAGAGCTTGCGGTCGAGGAAATCGCGGATAAGGGGCGCCATTACGTCGAGCTTGTCTTCCAGCGCAAAATGGCCGCTGTCGAGAATGTGTATCTCGGCCTTGGGGAGATCACGAAGATAGGGATGCGCGCCGGCCTCGGGAAAAATCTTGTCATTCTTGCCCCAGACGATCAGCGTTGGCGGCTGGCGGTCGCGGAAGAAGGCCTGGAACTGCGGGTAGAGCGGCACGTTGCTGCCGTAATCGCCCAGCAGGTCCAGCTGGATATCCTTGTTGCCCGGCCGGTCCAGCAGAGCCTGGTCGACGACCCAGTTGTCGGGGCTGATCCGCGCAACATCGCCCATTCCGTCGGTATACTGGAATTTGGTGGTTTCGAGCGTCACGAGGCCGGCAAGTGCTTCCCGGCGCTGCGGCGTCTTTTCGGCCCAATAGGCCTTGATCGGATCCCAGAAGGCGGCGAGGCCTTCGGTATAGGCGTTGCCGTTCTGCACGATCAGGGTTTCGACCCGTTCCGGGTGCTTGATCGCCAGCCGGTAACCGATCGGCGCGCCGTAATCCATGACATACATGCTGTAGCGGCTGGCTCCGACCTTTTCGGTCAGCTTGTCGACGATATTGGTCAGGTTCGCGAACGAGTAGTCGAACTTGGTGTGGTCGGGTGCGTCGCTCTGGCCATAACCCGGATAGTCGGGAGCGATGACGCGGTAGCGGTCCGCAAGCAGCGGAATGAGGTTGCGGAACATGTGCGATGAGGTCGGAAATCCGTGCAGCAGCAGGAGGACCGGCGCATCCTTGGGACCGGCTTCGCGATAGAAGATGTTCACGCCGTCGATCACGGTGTTCTTGTAGTGAATGACCGGAACCGCCTTTGCGGCGATGACCGCTTTGGCCGGCACGCAACGGTTATCCGCCATGGCGGGAGCGACGGCTGCCATGAGTGCGATGGCGCTGATAATAAGCTTTTTCATGATCCTTACCTCTCCAAAAATGGGTGCCGATCCACATCAGCACCTCTGGAGAAAGGACTAGCACCGGCCTTCTTCGGGGCCGGGATAAATAAGGGTAAAAAGTTGAACGCTCAGCTGTGGTTCAACGTGCGGTGACCTGCGTCAACGCTCGCCGGAAACGAAAGCCAATCCATCAATTTGGTGATCGTGGCCTGGATTTCGTTCAGGAAATCCAGGCCTGTTGCCGCTGTTTTGGCGCGCGAGTTCTCACGCCTGCCAGACAGTAACCTCATACGGCCGAAGATTGCTCTCGCCGAGAACGATCCGCATCCCGGCTGGAACCTGCCAGTCGTCCTCGCCATAATTGAATGCGAAGACAAGGTTGCCGCGCCGGCGCAGGCGAACGTGATCCGGCACCTCGAATTTGGCCAGGCCCGCAGCGTCCAGCACCTGGGCCATTGTCGCAGTCAAAAGCGCTTCATCTGGCCAGCAGGCGAGATAATGGATCTTGCCGTTGCGGGTAAAGGCCGGCATGCCGTCGCCGAAGCGTGCGAGCACGTCGCCGCTTGCCTCGATATCTTCACGCCAGCGGATCGCTGCTCCAGCGGCTTCCCCGGTCACCGACTGGGCAAGGCCTGGCCGGAGCGTTGAGACCTGCAGGACGCGGTGACCGGTGAGATCGGCAAGCGGACCGGGCGGCAGGTTGTCGGGAATGCTGAAATTGCGGGTGCGGGATCCGGTGCGGGGACCGATGAGAAGCACTCCGTCGAAGCGGCGCAGCTGCCTCTCCAGATCGACGGAGATCTCCGTGGCACAGGGGAGAACGACAAGCGCATAGCCGTCAAGCGAAGCGCCGGGGCGTACGAAATCAATGTCCATGCCGAGACGACGAAGGCTTTCGTACCAGCGGAACGTCAGTTCCTCGTAATGAAAATCCTTGCCTTGCGGCTGGATCTTCGTCGTCCAATAGCTCTGATAATCGAAGACGATCGCAACCTTCGCTTTCTGAACCTCCGGCAGAGTTCCGACGATGGCGAATTCCTTTGCCACCTGTTCCGCTTCACGGCCTCCGGGAGAAAGCTCGTCCAGACCGGGAAGGTTCAGGCCGGCATGCATCTGCTCCTGCGCGAACGGCGCCTGCCGCCAGCGGAAATAACTGACGACTTCCGCGCCATGCGCCAGCGCCTCCCATGTCCACAGCCGCACCATGCCGGGTTTCGGGATCGGGTTCCAGGGCGCCCAGTTCACCGGGCCTGGCTGCTGTTCCATCACCCAGAACCGGCCGCGCCCAACGGCGCGGTAAAGATCGTGGTGGAACGGCGCGATATCCGGATGCGAGGTTTCGGCCCAGCGATTGCGCTCCGCTTCCGAGAACGGAAACTTTTCGACGAAACCGATCGGATAGCTGTCCCAGGAGGCAAGGTCGAGATTGTCGGCCACCTGGAAATGGTCGAAATCGAGCACGAAGCCCATGAAATTATGGGTAATCCAGCGATCCGGCGAATGTTTTCGGATGATCTCGCATTGCATCTTGTCGTAGGCGGCGATCTGGTCGGAGTGAAAACGCCAGAAATCCAGCCGTGTCGCCGGATTGCTCTCGGTGACGGTCAGGTTCGGCAGCGCGACCTCGTCAAAACTGCCGACTTCCATCGACCAGAAGACCGAACCCCAGGCCTCGTTGAGCTGGTCGGCAGACTGGTAGCGCAGCCGCAGCCAGCGGCGGAACGCCTTCAGGTCTTCCGGCCCCCAGGACAGGGTCGTGTCATGGCAGCCATATTCGTTATCGGTCTGCCAGCCGACGAGGCCGGGATGTTCGCCATAACGTTCCGCGACCGCCTCGACGATGCGGGCGCTCTCGCGCCACCAGGTTTCGGAAGAGAACGTGTAATGACGGCGGGAGCCGAAGCCGCGCGGCCGGCCCTGTTCGTCATAGGGCAGGATATCGGGATATTCGTCGATCAGCCACTTTGGCGGCGTCGCCGTCGGCGTGCCGAGGACGATTTTCAGGCCGGCCTTGGTCAGGACATCCATTGCCCGGTCGAGCCAGGCAAAATCGTAATTGCCGCGGCTCGGCTCCAGTCGTGACCAGGCGAATTCGCCGATGCGCACGAAGGAAATGCCGAGCTCGCGCATGCGTCGCGCATCGGTTTCCCAGCGGTCTTCGTTCCAGTGTTCCGGATAGTAGCAGACGCCAAGCATTATAGCGTGAGATCCCCATTGATGACGGCAAGGCCGTCCGTGTCGAACAGATGGCAGGCCTTGGCCGGAATGCCGATGCGGATAGGATCGCCGGCGCGCTGGCTCGCAAGGCCATCGGCCTTCACGGCGATTTCGGCGCCATCGGCGAGCGAAACGAAAAACAGGGTTTCCGAGCCGAGATGTTCGGCAAGCCGCACGTGGCCTTCCAGAACCACGTCACCATTGCCGGTCGCATCCAGATGTTCAGGACGAATGCCGAGTGTCATCGTTCCTGCTTTGACGGAGGCGCCATGCGTATCGAGGGCAACGGACGCGCCGCCGGGCAGGCCGACATTGATGCGGCCGCTTTCTGCCGTCGTTACGGGAACGGCCAAAAAATTCATCTTCGGCGAACCGATGAAACCGGCGACGAACAGGTTTTTCGGCCTGTTATACAGTTCGAGCGGCGCTCCGACCTGTTCGATGCGACCTGCCGAAAGCACGACGATCTTATCGGCCATGGTCATCGCCTCGACCTGATCATGGGTGACGTAGATCATCGTCGCCTTCAGATCCTGGTGCAGTTTCGAAAGCTCCGAGCGCATCTGCACACGCAGCGCCGCATCCAGATTGGACAGCGGCTCGTCGAACAGGAAGACGTCCGGATTGCGGACGATGGCGCGGCCGATGGCAACGCGTTGGCGCTGGCCGCCCGACAATTGCCCCGGCTTGCGCTGAAGCAGCGGTTCCAGCTGCAGCATCTTTGCCGCATGGGCCGTACGCTCGGCGATCAGTGCTTTCGGATGGCCGGTCATCTTCAGGCCGAAACCGATATTCTCCGCCACCGTCATATGCGGGTAGAGCGCATAGGACTGGAAGACCATGGCGACACCGCGTTCGGACGGGCCGACATCGGTCATCTCCTTGCCGCCGATCGACAGCCTGCCTTCGGAAATTCCTTCCAGGCCGGCAATCATCCGCAGAAGCGTGGACTTGCCGCAGCCGGATGGGCCGACAAAAACACAGAACTCACCATCGGCAATATCGAGATCGACGCCCTTGATGACATTGACGGCGCCAAAGCTCTTCTTGACGGCGCGCAGGCTGACGTCGCTCATCGCGTCTGTCTCCCATTGTAAGGTGTTAGTTCGAGAAGCATGGCGCTTTCGGGCCGCAGCATCGGCAGGGGAAGGCCGGCCGAACCGGTATTCGCCAGATTGAAAGCGATCTCGCCGGAAAGCAGGCGCTGCTGACCTTCCGATATGCGGACGAAGTCGGGCCTTTCGGGCAGGATGGTTTCGATGCGCCATGTCCCGCCAAAGCGCGTCACCTGTTCCGGCAATCGCAGCGGCGCGGGCTGCTCGCCCACCATCTGCGGTCCCTGCGCGATGATGGCGACGATCTTCTCAGCGCTCGCGGCACCCCAGACATAACGGCCGTCGATCGGCTCGAGCCGGAAATTGGCGTCGGGCGCATGCAGGAGCGGGCGCAGCCGCTTGTGGGCCTCGATATAAAGCGCCAGTTCGTCGCGCTCCTCTGCCGAAAGTTCCAGAGGATTGAGCTCGACACCGAAATGATAGGCCATCGCCACCAGCGCCCGGAAGCCCAGAGAATGGAGGCGGTGGGTCTGGTGGTTGGGGCTTGCGGAAATATGGCTGCCGAGAATTTCCGGCGGCACGAAAAGCGATGCGCCGCGCTGGATTTCCAGCCGCTCCAGCGCATCGGTGCAATCGGAGGTCCAGACGCGGTGGGTGCGGGCAAGCGCACCATAATCGATCCGGCCGCCGCCCGAGGCGCAGCTCTCGATTTCGACTGCCGGGTGCGCGGCGCGAACACGATCCATCAGTGCGTAGACGGCGCGGGTCTGGGCGGTGGTCTTTGCCTTGCCGTCGCGACCGCCGGCATGGGTCAGGTCGCGGTTCATGTCCCATTTCACATAGGAGACGGCGTGGCCGGAAAGCACGGCATCGATCTTGGAGAAGACATAGTCGGATATTTCCGGCCGGGTGAGATCGAGCACCAGCTGGTTGCGGGATGTCAGCAGCGGGCGCCCTTCGACCTGCAACGCCCAATCCGGGTGAGCAACAAACAGGTCGGAAACGGGATTGACCATTTCCGGCTCGAACCAGATGCCGAACTGCATGCCGAGGCCGGTGACGTGATCGACAAGCGGTTTAAGGCCGTCGGGATATTTTCGCGGATCGATATCCCAGTCGCCGAGGCTCGTCGTGTCGTCGTCGCGTTTGACGAACCAGCCGTCGTCGAGAACGAAACGTTCGATGCCAAGTGCCGCCGCCGCATCCGCCTGCGCTTTCAGGGAGCCCATCCGGTGGTCGAAATAATTGCCTTCCCAGGTGTTGAGCGTCACCGGCCTCGGGCTCATGGAGCCGCCCGGCCAATGGACAAGTTCTGAGCGGACGAAGGCGTGAAATGCCTCGCTGTCCGGCCCGGCATAGGCGATCGGGCTCTGATAACTTTCGCCTGGCGCAAGAATGGTCTCGCCGGGTTCGAAAAGTTCACCGAGATGGATAAGCCGCTGGCCGTCATCGGTGCGGTCTATGGCGATCTGGTGATTGCCGCTCCAGCCGAGTGTGACGCCGAAACGCTGGCCGTCCGCCTCGATGAACAGCATCGGGAAACGATCATGCGAGGTGCGGCCGCGACGGCTTTCCTGCATCCACAGGCCGTTGCCAAGCGGCTCGCGGCGGGTCTGGAATTCGCGGCCCCAGATGCCGGTGAAGCTGGTCAGCGTTGTTTCGCCCGACGGCGCCAGGAAGCTTGCCGCCATGCAGCGGTCGAGCTGGTAATCGGTGTTGCCGGTATTGGAAAGGCGGGTTGCGATCGAAAGCACGCCGGAAGCATGTTCCGTCAGGGTGATCGCAATCCCGATCCGGGCGACAGCGTCGCTTGCGGAGAGCACGGTCTGTTTTCCGTCGCGCGCGACCGACCAGCCACTGAACGCGAGAATGAAATCGCGGCCGGCACGGTGGCCCGTTATCGCAGGCCAGCCGAAAAAGCCCATTCCGCCGGTCGGCAGCAGGACGGCCGAAGGAACAGCGACGTCCATCCCGTTGACGCGGCTCGATCGTTCGATATCGAACAGCGGATCGGTGGCAACGGGCGGGCGGCCGAAGGCCAGAAATTCGGGCATTCCGGTTTCGGGTAGGCGCAGGCTGAGCGCAAAATCGCCCGAGCCGATCGTAACGATGTCAGTCATCCCTTGGTGGCTCCAAGTGTCAGGCCGGCAATGAAATGCCGTTGCATCAGGAAGAACATGGCGACCGGCGGCAGCGCCGCGATGATCGATCCGGCGGAAACGAGGTGCCAGGCGGCGACCCATTGGCCGTTCAGCGAATAGAGGCCTGCGGTCACCGGCATGGCGTGCTGGCCCTGCACGAGCACGGTCGCCCAAAAATAGTCGTTCCAGACGAAGGTGAAGATCAGGACGGAGAGCGCCGCGATGGCCGGCCGCATCAGCGGCAACACGATATGGCGAAAGATCTTCCATTCCGACACGCCTTCGACACGGGCGGATTCGATCAATGCAAAGGGCAGGCCCTTGATGAAATTGCGCATGAAGAGCGTGCAGAATCCGGTCTGGAAGGCCGTGTGGAAAAGCACCAGTCCCGTCACGGTATCATAGAGCCCGAGCTTCAGCGTCAGGTCGCGGACCGGCACCATCAGGATCTGGAAGGGGATGAAATTGCCGGCGACGAAGAGGAAAAAGAGGACGAGATTGCCCTTGAAGCGATAGACCGCGAGCGCAAAGCCGGTGAGGCAGGAAATGCCGACCGCACCGATCACCGTCGGGATCGTCACCTTGAACGAGTTCAGGATATAGAGGCCGATCGGAGAATCCCGGAAGACGGCGGTATAATTCTCGACACCGGCGAAACCGGACGGCATGCCGAAATAATTGCCGGCGGCAAGATCGCCTGCCGGCCGCACCGAGGTGATGGCGACACCGATCAAAGGCAGCAGCCAGAGGATCAGGGCGATCGGCAGCAGGATCGTATAACCGGTCCGCATCCATGGCGATGCGTTCTGAATGGGGGAGGGGAACATCAGGCGTTCCTTTCCTGAATCAGCATCCGCACGATGAAGAGCGAGATGAACACCATCATGATCAGGAACAGCACGACCGCGATCGCGGCGCCATAACCCATGCGAAAACCATATTCGGACAGGGCCTGTTCGAACATGAAATAGGAGAGGACCTGGCTCGATCCGTAGGGACCGCCGGCGGTCATGATCGAGACAAGGTCGAAGGAGCGCAGCGAGCCAATGACAGTGACGACCATGGCGATGAAGGTCGCCGGTGCAAGCTGCGGCAGGACCACATACCAGAGCAGCTTGAACCGTTTGGCGCCATCCATCCGCGCGGCCTCGACCTGTTCCGGATTGATGTTGTTGAGACCGGTCAGGTAGAGGATCATGCAATAGGCCGTCTGCGGCCACAGACCCGCGACGATGATGCCATAGGTGACGTAGCGCTCATCCGCCAGGACCGCCAGCTGCTGGCCCGTCAGCCATTCGAACAGTTTTGAAAACAGTCCGAAATCCGGCGCGTAGAACCAGGTGAAGATCAGGCCGACCACGACCTGGCTGATGACGAAGGGGAAAAAGAACAGCGATTTGTAGAGCCGGATGCCGGTGACCGTCTGGTTGAGAAACAGCGCGACGGCAAGGCCGGCCGGGATTGCCAGGAGATAGAGCAACAGCCAGATGACGTTGTTCTTCAGGGAGACATAAAAGGAATCGTCGTCCAGAAGTTCGCGGTAATTGCCAAGGCCGATCCAGACCTTTTCGCCAAGCCCGTCCCAGTCGTGAAAGCTGATCCAGATCGACTGGAAGATTGGCAAAAGGACGTAGATGATGAACATGAGAAGGCCGGGGGCGAGAAACAGCCATGGCGTGAGGCCTTCTCGGTATGTCTTCGAGCGGCGCGGCGGCTGCGTGGCGGAATGGCTCACGGCGATACCCTTGCAGATTTCGAGATTGCGGCCGGACGCAGGACCTTTCGGCCACTGCGCCCGGTCTTCTGGGAGGAAGCGTTATTTGTAGACGCGGGTTCGGACCTTATCGAGCCGCTGCAGGATGGCGTCGATCTTGTCCGGCTTGACCATGAATTCCTGGAAGCCTTCCATGCCGGCCTTAGCCATTTCGGCATTGGCGTCGCGGTCGTAGAACTGGGCAAGGCCTTGTGCGTCGGAGAGCATGGTGAAGCCCGCTTCGAGGAAGACGTCCTTCGGCTTTTCCGCCTGGTTGTTGACCGGCAGCTGGCCGAGCGTCGCATTCATCGTCGACTGTGCCTGCGGCGAGCCGACATAAGCCAGGAATTTCTTGGCGTCTTCCTTGTTCTTGGCCTTGGCCGGAATGTGGAAAGTGTCGGTCGGCGCTTCTTCAGCCCGCGGCAGGCCGGGGGTGATTTCCGGGAAGGGAAGGAAGCCGATCTGTTCTTCCTTCAGCCCGCCGTCCTTCATCGTGGCAACGGCGAAATTGCCCATCAGATACATGGCGGCCTTGCCCTGGACGAGCTGCGGAACCGCATCCTGCCAGTCGATCGCGGCGTGGTTCTCGATGAAGTAACCGGGCTTGACCAGCTCGGCCCATTTCTCGAACACGGCCTTCACCTTGGGATCGGTATAGGGGATCTTGCCGGCGGTCAGGTCCATGTGGAACTGGTAGCCGTTGACGCGAAGATCGAGATAATCGAACCAGCCGCCGGTCGGCCACAGCGCCTTGGTGCCGATCGTGAACGGCGTGATTCCGGCAGCCTTCAGCTTGGCGCTGGCGGCGATAAGCTCTGCCCAGGTCTTCGGCGGTGTAATGCCCTTTTCGGCGAAAATGTCCTTACGGTAATAGATGCCCCACTGGTAGTAAGTGTAGGGCATGCCCCATTTCTTGCCGTCGATCGTCATCGAGGGAACGGCGGCCTTCAGCTGCTGGTCGTAGCCATTGGCCGACCAGACATCGCTGACATCGGCAAACAGGCCTGCCTTTACGAAGGGCTCCATGCGGTTGCCGGCATACCAGGCAACGACGTCAGGTGCATCGGCGGTCAAAAAATTGCGGATCGCGGCCTTGTAGCCTTCGTGGTCGAAATTGTTCCACTTGACCTTGATATCGGGATTGGCCTTCTCGAAGGCGGCGATCAGATCGCCCATTGCCTTTTTCGGCACCGGATCCGAATGGTCCGAATTGATGGTGATTTCGCCCGCGAAAACCGATGGCGCAATCAGAAAAGTCGACAATACGAGGCCAAGCAGCCTCTTCTTTGCAACGGTCATCTGTTCCTCCCTTATGACCATCGGTAATCTGATGAAGTTACAGATTTCACCCCTACCGATCGAGCTCCTCCAGCCCATCTTGATGTTCTGCCACAAACCCGTAGAGTTCCACCGTTTTTGAGGGAAAGTTTTCCGGGATCCTAAGATGGATAAGGTCGCAGCACCCGTTTCGCAGGACGAATCCGTTCCGGCGCATCCCGATCTCGATCCGCGGCATCCGCTTGTCGTGTTCGGCGACCACCGTTTCTGTGCCGGCGAAACGCTCGTCGTGCAGCGCATGCCCGGCCCGCATATGCACAGCCAGATCGAGCTGAATTTCCTTCTTAATGGGCAGATGACCTATTGGTTCGACGGGCGTGAACTGACGATCGGCGCGGGGCGCCTCTGCCTTTTTTGGGGCATGGTTCCGCATCAGGTGACGGATATCGAAAAGGATACGCGGTTCGTCTGCCTCTATGTTCCGATGTCCGTCTTTCTGGGGCTCGCCAATCTCAGCCAGTTCCGCGACGCCGTCTTTCGCGGCGCGGTGATCGAAGCGACCGTTATCAGGCCTTTCGACCAGGATATTTTTCTCAGATGGCGCGAGGAGCTTCTGCAGGGCGACGAGGGGCTGACCGAAATCGTTCGAAGCGAGCTGACGGCCCGGGTTCTCAGGATCGAGCGGGAAGGCTGGCGTGATCTTCGCGAGCATGCGCCGGCCATTGCCGGTCTCTCGTCAAAGGACAGCGGCCGCGCCGGACATGTCGAGCAGATGCTGCGTTTCATCGCCGAACACGCGCTTGAGGATATCTCCGTCGATCACGTCGCGCGCGATGTCGGCCTTCATCCGAACTACGCCATGAACCTGTTCAAGCGGGCGGTCGGCCAGACGATGAACCAGGCAATCGCCCGCCACCGGCTGGATACCGCACGTTCGCTTCTGATCTCGACAGACATGTCGATCACAAACGTCGCCTTCGAATCTGGCTTCGGCTCGGTCTCGCGTTTTTATGAAGCCTTCACCGCCCGTTTTGGCGATCGGCCATCTGCGTTTCGTCGCAGGATGCAGGCGAAGGCGGATGCACGGGGCGAATAAGTTGCCGAGTGCAGCGAACGTAGCACCGAATGCCGATTTTCTCTGATGTGTCGGACGGGAACATGCAGGAAATCGATTGGAGCATTGACCCTTCGAGATGGGGGACCGCGGCGGAGTGGAGGCTTCAAAGGCTTGCGGATCGCCTCGGCGCCATCTTCCGCAAGGTCTGATTGATTTTCGTTGCGGCCAGGCTGAGGGCTTCCCGGTCATCGACAACACCGCGCAATGCGTCGTGGATCGCAGTGCCGAGAATGCTTTCGATGACCGAATATTGCGGGATGTTGGGCCGTTGCCAGGTATGGAGCAGGCCCTTTTTCGCCAGCTGGTCGACGAAGCGCACGATCGGCGAGCTGGCGGCAGCTTCCGGATCGGCGCTTACGGAAAAGCGCGGCGCCACCGGAAAACCGTTTTTGACATGCGCCTTCATCGCTTCCCGCGACGCCATCCAGGCGATCGCGTCTGCAGCCAGTTCGACGCGTTCGTCGGGAAGATTGCTCGGGATGCAGAATAGAAAACCGCCGATCGGCGACGCTCTCGTGCCGCCCGGCCCGGCCGGCTGCGGCAGGTATTCGACCCTTCGCTTGACGACCGACTGGACGTCGTATTCGAAGCGGGCCGTACGCATCGTCCAGAAATAACCAAGGCTGGCGCGCCCTTTCAGGAACACTTCGAGGGCCTGATCCCAGGCCATGTCGAGAATGTTCGGCGGCGAAATCTCCATCAGCCGGCGCATGTAATCGAGTGCGGCAAATCCTGCATCGGAGAGGATGGAACAGGCCAGTTCGTCGGGATCGACGCCGTCGAGGGTAAAGCCGGTGCGGGTTTTTCTCATCGAAATGGCGGGTTGGCCGCAGGCGCCCAGAAAGAACAGAAAGCTCGATGCGATCGGCATGCCGCGGGCACCGTCCCAGACGGCGCCGAACATGCCGTTTGCCGGCGAATGAAATCGTCGGCCGGCAGCGATCACCTCGTCGAAGGTTTTGGGAAAAGGCAGTTCGGCATCGGCAAACAGATCCTTGCGGGCCGCAAGGATCTCGATCGTGCAATAACCGGGAACACCATAATCCTTGCCGGACCAGTTGGCGGTGGACCAGATCGACGGATGAAAGTCGAGCGGATTGATGCCGGTCGTCTGGATATAGGGGTCTATCGGCCGGACGATGGCGTTTTCGGCAAATTCGCCTAGCCACGGCATGTTGATGGCGATGACATCATAGTCGGATACCGGCTTGGCAGCATTTTCGCGCGCCCGGTTATAGAGGTCCGGCAGGGGCAGAAGATCGAAATTCTTGCTCGAGGCGAGGTTGTTGCGAAAGTCCGCCCACATGTTGCGCATGGCGGAGAAATAATTGTCGTCGTTCAGGAGAAAACGCAGCTCGATCTGCGATTCCGCCCGCTTCTGGACGAGACGCATCGGCGGAATGATCTGCGAGCCGAGCGGTGTTCCGCCAAAATAATATTCGTCCTCTTCCTCGCCGGCCCTGAGACCGAGCGTCTGGGCGAGCAGGGATTTGGTCTTGCGGGCATACCCCTGGAAGGATCGCATCAGCGTCTCGCTCGGCTGCAGCGAAAAGCTCTTGCCCGTCTTGCCGCGGGGAACACGCAGCACCGATCCGTCCTCGATCATGCGGTTGATCAGCCGCATGGCGGTCGCATAGGGGAGGCCGCTTTCTTCCGCGAGCGTCGAGATCGTCACAGTCTGGCTGAGAATGTGCGAGCGGATCAGGAAGGTCACCACCCTCCAGACCGCATCCTCTTCGGCCGGTTCTATCACCTGCCTGAAGGGTTGGCGCGTCTTCTCCAGAAAATCGATGACGCGCAGCATTTCATATTCGTTCACGTCGGCCTCCCCACCGTCGCGTCGGTCTTGCCCGCGAGACTAGCCGGGACGGGCTGCCATGACGAGAGGATTATACCGCCTTCAAAGCCGGGCCTTTCGGCTCCTGATCCTTGGAAAGTCCGGCAAGGCGTTCATACTGTTCGAACAGCACGAAAAAGTCCTTTTCCGCCAGGCCTTCGGCATAAGCGGCCTCATATTGCTGGCGGATCATCGAGGCCAGATACATCGGCACGTGGTCGGATTTGGCAGCGCCGAGGATCAGGTCGAAATCCTTCATCATCTGCGACACCGAAAAGGCCGGATCGAAATTGCGTTTCACCAGAAGATCGCGCTTGTAGCCGATCAGCGGTGAGGCAACGGCGCTCTCGCAAATGACGCTCAGCATCGTCTCGACCGAGAGATTGCCCTTCAGCCCGAGGGTCAGCGCCTCGCCAAGCAAGGCCGATGTGGCGCCAACCAGCGCATTGAGCACCAGTTTGAGGTAACGGGCCTCCTCGTTCTGGCCGAGGTAGAATTGCCGGGATGCGAAACATGCCAGCACCGGCTCGATCTCCCGATAGGCGCTTTCCGGTCCGGACACCATGACCGACAGGCTTCCGGCCGATGCCGTGCTGGTGCTGCCCGAAACCGGCGCCCTGAGATAGGCAATGCCCTTCGCGCCCAGTGCTTCATGCAATTCGACGGATATTTCGGGCGAGACGGTGCTCATCTCGATCAATATCTGGCCCTTCTGCATGACGTCGGCCAAGGCGCCCTGCGCCAGCACGAGGCTGCGCAGCACCGCATCATTCGGTATCGTCAGCACGATGGCGTCGGAGGCCGCGGCCAGTTCTTCCAGCGAGTGGGCGACATTCGCCCCCTCGGCAACAATGGTGGCGCGATTTTCCGGCAAGGGTTCGAAAACCGTCAGCGCGTAACCAGCCTCCAGCACGCGTCGGCTCATGGGCGCGCCCATCTTGCCGATCCCCGCCCATCCTATCCTCATGCGATCGTCCATCGTCTGCCTCCCTTTCGGGCCAGGGCATTCCTGATCCGAAGCTTTCATGTCCAACACGGGAAAATCGGCGACCATTCGGTGCCGATCTGCAGGAAATGCCTGTCTCCTCCCATGCGTGCAGTATGACAACTCGCAAATAGAAAGGGCGCTCTAAAATATCCATTTCGGATAATTATAGGTTTGTCGAAACTCACTTTTATCCTTTAGCTTTCCAATCGGATCGCACGGCGTTTCCTGTGGGAGGAATACCGGATGCATATTGTCTATTCAACGCGCAACTTTGAGTGTTGCGTGATGAGTACTTTATTGCACTGCAAAAATTCTGAATAAATGGAGGAGGAATGACAATGAAGGCTAAGAAAATTCTCTCGGTTGCCGCGATATTACTTTTCGCCGGCACCTCGATCGGCAGCGCGGATACCTACAAGGGTGTCCCAAGGACGTTCCTGTTCAATCCCTCGATGGATGTCTGCTTGAAGGACACTGCCGAATACAAAAAGAACGGTCCCTACGTCATCGGTTTCTCGAATGCCGGCCTCGGCGACAGCTGGCGCGTGGTCATGCTGCATTCGATGGAAAAGGCAGCGGCCGAGCATAAGGACCAGATCAAGCAACTGCTGATCACCGATGCCGGTCATGACGATGCCAAGCAGGTATCCGACATTCAGGACCTGACCTCGCGCGGCGTCGATCTGTTGATCGTCAGCGCCAACACGGAACAGGCGGTCGATCCTGCCGTGACGCGGGCGATGGAGCAGGGCATTCCGGTGGTGATGGTCGATCGGCGTGTCTCGTCCGACAATTTCGTCACCTTCGTCACCGCATCCGACGCGATGATGGGGCGGCTGTTCGCGCAATGGATCGTCGAGAAGCTCAACGGCAAGGGCAATATCGTGATCCTTGGCGGCCAGGCCGGATCAAGCCCGAACGAGCAGCGCGTCAAGGCGGCGATGCAGGTGCTCGACCAGTATCCCGACATCAAGATCCTCGACACGGTCTATTCGGACTGGAGCCCGGTCAAGGGCAAGCAAGTGATGCAGGCCGTCATCGCCAAATACGGCAAGAACATCAATGCCGTCCTGTCGACGCACGGGCTGCAGACGCCGGGTTCGATCGAGGCTTTCCTCGAAGCCGGCTTCAAGCCCGGCGAAATTCCGCCGCACACCACATCGGATGTCAACGGACCGATGCAGTTGGCGCTGAAGAACAAGGTGCCGATGCTGGAAGTCGGTTATCCGCCAGCCATGGGTGGCACGGCGATCCAGGTGGCGCTCAACGTGCTGGGCGGCAAGAAGGTCCCCTGCACCTACGAGATCAACGCCCAGATCGCCACGACCGACGGCGACGAGACGCCCTCCATCCGGCCTGACCTGCATATCAAGGACATGGTCATGCCGAACGCACCGCCGGACATGCTGGTCACCGGCGGCATGGGCCCCGACTACAATCCGTCGACCTTCAAGATCGACTACCCGCAATAAGTCCTCCCAGGACCCGGCGGAGCAATTCGGTTCCGCCGGAAGCCGGACGTGTTGAGGAGGATCACATGTTATCGCTCAAGGGCATCCATAAATCTTTTCCGGGCGTGAATGCGCTGACGGATATGAACCTCGACGTGCGTTCGGGGGAAATCCACGCCCTCGTTGGCGAAAACGGTGCCGGAAAATCGACTCTAACCCGTATCATCGCTGGTGTGCACCAGCCGGATTCAGGGGAGCTGTCCTTTGATGGTCGCGCGGTCCGCTGGTCGTCGCCGGGAGAAGCGAAAAAGGCCGGTATCCACGTCATCTACCAGGAATTCGTGCTGTTTCCGCACTTAAGCGTCGCGGAGAACATCTATATCGGTCACGAGAGGCGCAATCGCCTGGGTTTTGTCGACCACCGTCGCACGCGCCGGGATGCGGCCGAGCTCCTGGCTCGCTTCGGCCTCGACATGGATCCGGCAGCACTCGTGCAGGATCTTTCGGTCGCCGACCAGCAGATGGTCGAGATCGCCAAGGCGCTCGTGCATGACGTCAAGCTTCTGATCCTCGACGAACCTACTGCCGTGATCTCCGGGCCGGAAGTGGACGTGCTCTTTCGCCGCCTCCGCTCCCTGCGCGATGCCGGTGTCGCGATCGTCTATATCTCTCATCGTCTCGAAGAGATTTTTGCACTCTGCGACCGCGTCACCGTTCTGAAGGACGGGAAATATGTGGCAACGCGCGAGATCGGTGCGGTCAATCGCGACGACCTGATCTCCCTGATGGTCGGCCGTTCGCTGTCCGATCTCTTTCCGCCGCGCCGCAAGCGTAGCGATGAAGGCGAAGTCGTCCTCGATGTTCGCGGCATCAACGTCCCCGGCCGGGTTCACGATGCCTCGATCACCCTTCGTGCCGGCGAGATCACGGGCCTCGCGGGCATGGTCGGTGCCGGCCGTTCGGAACTCGCCTTCGCGATTTTCGGGGCGCTGAAGACATCCGCAGGGCAGGTTCTGCTGCGGGGGCGCGACATTTCCAATGTCACGCCTGCCCGGGCCATCCGCGAGGGCATCGGCCTTGTCACCGAGGACCGCAAGGGGCAGGGGTTGGCCATGCAGCTGGATATCGCTGCCAATGTCACGGCCTCGACGATTTCAGAAGTATCCCGTTTCGGCCTTATCGACCGCCGCAGGGAGGAAGAGATTGCCCGCGGCGAGATTGCCAATTTCCGCATCGCCTGCCGTGGGCCGGCGACCTCCGTCTCGCTGATGTCGGGTGGTAATCAGCAGAAGGTCATCGTCGCCCGCTGGGCACGAACCAGCACCGAGGTGTTGATCCTCGACGAACCGACGCGCGGCGTCGATGTCGGCGCCAAGGCCGAGATCTACCGGATCATCCAGGAACTGGCCGATCGCGGCATTGCCGTCCTGATGATCTCCTCGGAACTGCCCGAGATCGTCGGCATGTCCGACCGCGTCGTGGTGATGCGGGAAGGGCATATCGTTGGAGAGCTTTCCTCCGCCGAAATCAGCGAGGAGGCCGTAATCGGCCTCGCCACTCATCAATCCGCGGCGTGAGGTAAAACAATGACCGTCCAGTCTTCATCCCTTCGACGCTTCTTTCGGGGATCCCAGGTCGGCCTCTTTGTCGTCATCGGCCTGCTCATCCTGCTGTTCGTCATCGGCGTTTCGGTTTCGGATCGTTTTGCGACATCGCGCAACATCCTCAATGTCTATGAACAATCGACCGGTCTTGCGTTGGTCAGCCTCGGCCAGACGCTGGCGATCCTGACCGGTGGTATCGATCTTTCCGTCGGCTCGATCATCAGCCTTTCATCCATGCTGACCTCCGGCCTGATCAACGGCAATCCGTCCATGGTGCTGCCTGTCATTGCAGGCGTGCTTCTGATCGGCATCGTGATTGGCGCGATCAATGGCGGCATCATCACCGTCACCGGCGTACATCCGCTGATCGTCACGCTCGGCACCGGCGCTATCCTGCAGGGCATCACGCTCCTTTACGGGCTTGGCCCGACCGGCAAGGTGCCGCGCGGTTTCGATTATTTCGCCTATGGCCGCCTTCCGGCAGGGTTTTCCGTCGGGGCGACATTCGCACTTGTTGTTTTCCTTCTGGCAGCCTTCCTGCTGCGCAATACGAGAACCGGCCGGCATATCTACGCGGTGGGCGATGATCCGCATGCAGCAACGCTGATGGGCCTGCCGACCCGGCGCGTCATCATGCTCGTCTATATCCTCTCCGGCTTTTTCGCCTCGCTGACGGCCATCTATCTGGTCAGCCGGTTCGGCGTCGGCCAGCCCTATACCGGCGCCAACTATACACTGTCGTCGATCACGCCGGTCGTCGTTGGCGGCACGATGCTCGCCGGTGGCCGCGGCGGGGTGCTTGGTACGCTGCTCGGCGTCTATCTCGTCTCGCTTCTGAACAACCTTCTGAATTTCCTCGATGTCTCGACCCATTTCCAGCTCGTCGCGCAGGGTCTGGTGATCATCGCGGCCGTGTCCCTTTATGTCGAGAAGCGGAGGATCGCTTGATGACGATGGCAAAAGCAAACCAGGCGGCGCCGGTGCCGCGTGCTTCCCTGACCGCTCGTGCGCCCGATTTCGTCCGCAGCTACGGGATCTTCATCTTCCTCATCGCTGCGATCGTCGTCACCTTCGCGATCAGCCCGGCCTTTCTCAGCGGTGCCAATGTCTCGAACATGCTGATGCAGCTTGCGCCGCTCGGCATCGTGGTGATCGGCCAGACGTTCGTGGTTCTTGTCAGGGGACTGGATCTCTCCGTCGCCTCGGTCATGGCAACGGCGGCGGTGATCGCCACCAGTTTCGGCGGCCAGAACAGCGATGCGGCGCTGATCTTCCTTGCCTGTATCGGCATGGGGGCAGCAACCGGCCTTGCCAACGGCCTGTTGGTCACGAAGCGCAATGTCTCGCCGTTCCTGGCAACGCTTGCGATGATGATCGTGCTGCAGGGCCTGCGCTTTGCCGCCACCCAGGGCGCGCCGTCAGGCAATATTCCCTCGCTGTTCCGCCAGCTCGGATCGGCGACCCTGTCGGGCATGCCCTATAATCTTCTGGTGATGATCGTCGTGGCGATCCTGTTCGGGATCCTGCTGCACCGCTCGGCCTTCGGCCGCAGGGTTTATATCACCGGCGGCAATCCGGTCACCGCGCGCCTTGTCGGCATTGCAGCCGATCGCGTCACCATCCTCTGTTACGTCATCTGCGGTTCGCTCGCAGCGCTTGCCGGCCTCATTCTGTCCGGTTTCGTCGGGGTCGTGGATAATTTCGTCGGGCGCGGTTTCGAGCTCGATTCCATCGTTGCGGCCGTGATGGGCGGCGTTGCCCTCTCGGGCGGTCGCGGCTCCATTGCAGGTGCCCTGGCGGGAGCGACCATTCTCGTCGTTCTCTCCAATGCCGTCGTCATGGTCGGCATGCCGGTTCAGCTTCAGATCATCGTCAAGGGTCTGGTGATCATCATTGCCGCGAGCCTCTACGTTCGTCCGGCACGCGCATAAGTCTGGGAGGAAATGAAAGTGCATTTGGTTGAAAACAAGGTCGTCATCGTTACCGGTTCGGGGCGTGGCATCGGTGCTGGCATCGCTGCCGATCTCGCCGAAAAGGGCGCAAAAGTCGTCGTCGCGGATCTCAATGCCGACGGTGCCCGGCAGGTGGTCACCGCGATCCGGAACAATGGCGGCGAAGCCCATGCCGCTCAGGTGGACGTATCCGACCGGCAGAGCGTCAAGGCACTGATCGCCGAGGCCGTTGCCCGTTACGGCCGGCTGGATGTGATGTTCAACAATGCCGGCATCAGCCAGACCTGCCCTTTCCTCGACGTCACCGACGAGGATTTCAATCGCATCATGAAGATCAACGGGCTTGGTGTGCTGATCGGCACGCAGGAGGCGGCCCGGCAGATGATCGCCCAGGGTGGCGGCGGCAAGATCGTCAACACCGCGTCGATCGCCGGCAAACAGGGATATCCGCTGTTTGCCCATTATTGCGCATCGAAATTCGCCGTCGTGGCGATCACGCAGGCGGCGGCGAGGGCGCTTGCCGAGCACAAGATCACGGTCAACTGCTTCGGCCCCGGCGTCGTTGCGACGGAACTCTGGCAGCAGCTGGATCGGGAGTTCATGGACCACGGCCTGACCTCGAAGCCGGATCAGGCGATCAACGAGTTTTCGCAATCCATCCTGCTCGGCCGCGTTTCGGTGCCGAAGGATATTACCGGCGTCACCAGCTTTCTGGCGTCCGCGGCATCGGACTACGTCACCGGCCAGACGGTGATGGTCGATGGCGGCATGGTGCTGATCTGAGACATATCTGGCAGGACTATAAGGGAGGAGACTTATCGTGACACGTTTGGCAGGCAAGGCGGCAATCATCACCGGTGGCAGCACGGGCATAGGCGAGGCGACATGCCATCGCTTTGCGGAGGAAGGGGCGAAGGTTGCGATCTTCGACGTCAGCGAGGAACACGGCGCCCGTGTTGCGCAGGCGATCAACGACAATGGCGGCGAGGCGGTGTTCTACCGTGTCGACGTTTCCCGCGAGGAAGACGTGGCGCCGGCAATCGAAAAGGTTACCCAGACCTGGGGCAAGCTTGATATCCTCGTCAACAATGCCGCCATCACCGGCGCCAACAAGCTCGCCCACGAAGTGTCCGTCGATGAGTGGGACCGCGTATTTGCGATCAACGTACGCGGCGTCTTCCTCTGCACCAAACATGCCGTGCGGCCGATGATGAAGGCGAAAGTGGGGTCGATCGTCAATTTCTCGTCGATCTATGGATTGATCGGCAATGACGATCTGCCGCCCTACCACGCCACCAAGGGCGCCGTTCTGTCCATGACCAGGACGGATGCCGTCTGCTACGCGCCGCATGGTATCAGGGTCAATGCCGTCCATCCGGGTTCGACCAAGACGCCGCTTTTCATGAAGGCCGGCGAGACCTATCCCGGCGGCCTCGACCACTATCTCGACATGATGAAATCCAAGCACCCGCTGACGCTCGGCGAACCGGTCGACGTCGCCAACTGCGTGTTGTTTCTTGCTTCCGACGAAGCCCGCTTCGTCACCGGCTCAAGCCTTGTCTGCGACGGCGGTTACACGGCCCAATAATTTGAGGATATGAGAATGAAAGCGGTCAGATATTACACGAAAAAGGATATTCGAGTCGAAGACGTGCCGGCCCCGAGCGGGCCGCTCGGCGACGATATGGTTCTGATCGAACCTCTGGTCTGCGGCATCTGCGGCACCGACCTGCATGAATATATCGCCGGACCGATCGTCACGCCGGCCACCCCACATGTCTATTCCGGCGCAATCCTGCCGCAGATCCTCGGGCACGAGTTTTCCGCCCGGGTTCTGGAAGTGGGCCGCAATGTCACGCATGTAAAACCCGGATCGCGCGTTTCGATCCAGCCGCTGATTTCGCCGCGCGACGATTATTACGGCAGGCGCGGCCTGTTCCACCTCTCGGAAAAGATGGCCTGCGTCGGTCTTTCCTGGGATTGGGGCGGGATGGGCGAACGGGCGGTGGTCAATGGCTACAACGTCTTCCCGGTACCGGACAGCGTTTCGGATGTACAGGCAGCGATGATCGAGCCGGCTGCCGTGGCGCTCTATGGCGTCGACCGCGGCGGTGTCACGAGCGGCAGCAGTGTTCTCGTCTCCGGCATGGGACCGATCGGTGCGCTCGTACTGCTCGCCACCAAGGCGGCCGGTGCGACGACGATCTTCGTCTCCGAACTCAACCCCAACCGTCGAGCTCTGGCGCAAAGGCTGGTTCCGGAAGCGATCGTTTTCGATCCGCGCGAAACGGATGCCGAAAAGCTTTTCCGCGACAAGACCGAGGAAGGCGTCGGCGTCGATGTGGCGCTCGAATGCGTCGGGGCGGAAGCCTCGCTCAATCTCTGCGCCAGAGCGGTGCGCCGCCAGGGGACGGTCGTGCAGGTCGGCCTGCATGTCAAACCGGCGGCGATCGACGCCATGCTCTGGGCATTGAAGGACATCACCGTCGAGGCGACCTGGTGTTATCCGGTGCAGATCTGGCCACGGATTGCCGAGATGATCGGTGCCGGCATTTTCCCGGTCGAAAAGATCGTCACCGCGGAAATCGCGCCCGAGGATGTCGTCGAAAAGGGTTTCGAGGCGCTTCTCGATCCGGCCGCCTCGCATATGAAAATCCTCGTCAACATGAAGTCATGACCATGGCAAACCCTTTGGACATGAGCGGCCGCAGGCTGCTCGTCACGGGCGGGGCAGGCGGGATCGGGCGGGCAACCTGCCGCTATCTCGCTTCGCTCGGTGCCACCGTCATCGTGGCGGACCGCGACGGCAGCGTGGAGGGCGTCCGCGACGAGATCCGCGCGGCTGGCGGTTATGCGGAGAGCGTGACCTTCGATGTTGCCGACAAGAACTCGATCGATGCGGCCGCGGATGCTCTTCACGAACGGTTCGGCCCGCTCGACGGCGTGTTTGCCAATGCGGGCATGTCCTATGAGCGCGCCGCCGTCGATCATACGGCCGACGATTGGCGCCGGGTGATGTCGGTCAATCTCGATGGCGTCTTCTGGACGGTCACGGCCTTTGCCAAACCCATGATTGCCGCCGGCAAGGGAGCGGTCGTCATGACGGCATCGATTGCCGGCGTGAAGGCGGTCCGCCCCGAATTGCATGTCGGTTACGACGTGTCGAAGGCAGGTGTCGCGCATATGTGCCGGGTACTCGCCGCCGAATGGGCCAAGTCGGGTGTCCGCGTCAATGCGGTCGGCCCGGGTTATACCGATACGCCGATGCTGGCCGAAGTCGGCCGCACCCAGCCTGCCGTGATGCGGCAATGGCTCGACGACACGCCGATCGGCCGCCTCGTGCAGCCGGACGAGATCGCAGCGGCAGTCGCATTTCTTCTCTCCGGCGCTGCAAGCGGAATAACGGGCCATTTGCTGATGGTCGATGGCGGCTATTCGATCGCCTGAACAGGAAAGGAATATCCATGCATTACATCGTTCATTGCCTCGACCACGAAGGCGCGGTCGAAAAGCGGCTGGCCAATTACGAAGCCCATAAATCCTATCTTGGCAGCGCCGGCATGAAGACCGTGATTTCCGGCCCGCTTCTCGCCGATGATAACGAGACCATGACCGGCTCGCTTTTCGTGTTGGAAGCGGACAGCAAGGAGGCCGTTGTCGCCTTCAATCAGGCCGATCCGTTCACCAAGGCGGGCGTCTGGAAGACGGTCAGCATCCATCCTTTCAACAAGCGGGTGGACAATCGATGACCATGATCGAGGAAAAACCCGTCATTGCCGCGCTGGTCGGGCTCGGCTGGTGGGGCCGCAAAATGGCGAGCCTCGTGAATGCGGGCGGCGCCGAAATGCATTTCGTCCGTGGCGTCGATCCCAATCCGGAGGCACAAGCTTTCGCCGAAAGCATGGGGCTGCAGTTTTCCGCGGATCTCGAGGAGGCGCTCAGGGATCCGAATATCGAGGCCGTTGTGCTCGCGACGCCGCACTCGCTGCATCAGGAGCAGATCGCCCGGGTCGTGGCGGCCGGCAAGCATGTCTTCTGCGAAAAGCCGCTCGACCTGACGCGGGCCGGCGCCGAGGCTTCGGTCAAACTGTGCGAGGCGGCCGGTATCGTGCTGGGCATGGGTCACGAGCGCCGCTTCGAACCGCCTATCGCCGAAATCCTTGCGGCTGCAGAAAGCGGCCGGCTCGGCCGGCTTCTGCAGATCGAGGCGAATTTCAGCCACGACAAGTTTCTCAATCTCGACCCTTCGAACTGGCGGCTGAAGGCAGATCAGGCACCGGCCGGCGGCATGACTGCGACCGGCATCCACCTGACCGACCTTTCGGTGAAGCTGATGGGGCCGGCGGCCGATGTGCGGGTCGTCTGCGAAAACCTCGCGTCGAAGATCCCGCAGGGCGATACGATGAGCGCCCATGTCCGCTTTGCGGGTGGCGGTTCGGCCTATGTTTCGGCAACGCTCGCGACGCCGTTCATCTCCCGCTTTGCCATCTTCGGTACGCTCGGCTGGATCGAGGTGCGGGACAAGGCGCATGTCGAAGCGCCCGATGGCTGGGTGGTGACGGAAGGCTGGAAGGACAAGCCGATCACCATTCGCGAAGTCGCGCCTGCGGAACCCGTGCGCGACAACCTGCGCGCCTTTGCGCGCGCCGTCCGGGGCAAGGAAACCTATCCGATCACCGGCAATGACATGATCAACAATATCGCCCTGCTCGAAGCGATCGTTCGCTCCGCGCAATCGGGCGCGCTGGAAAAAGTCTGAGGAGGAGACAATGAAGGCACTGGTTTTCGAAGCACCGGAGCGGCCGGTCATCATCGATGCGGTTATGCCGGAAATCTCTCCCAACGAGGTTCTGGTGCGGACCAAGGCAGTCGGCATCTGCCATTCCGACTACGAGCTGCTGGCCGGGCGCTACATCATCCCGATCGCCTATCCCGTCACCCCCGGGCATGAATGGAGCGGCGAGATCGTCGAAGTCGGCCGCAATGTCACCGGCTTTGCCAAGGGCGACCGTGTTGTGGGCGAATGCGTGGTGCGCACGCCCGAGCGGTTGCATCATTTCGGCTTTTCGCTGAGCGGCGCCGACCGCGAGTTTTTTGCGGTCAATCCGGAATGGCTGCATAAGCTGCCGGATGCAGTGGACGACAAGAAGGCGGCGCTGATCGAGCCTTTCACCTGCGGATTTTATGCCGTTCTGCGGTCCGGCGGTACCAATGCCAGCGAGACGGTCGTTGTTTCCGGCGGCGGCACGATCGGGCTTGTTTCGGCGGCCGCGGCCATCGGCATGGGCGCGCGCGTCATCGTCGTCGACCCGCTGGCGGCCCGGCGTGACGTGGCATTGAAGCTCGGTGCCGACAGCGTGATCGATCCTAGCGATGGCGGGGCTGTAGACAGGATCAGAGAGCTGACGGGTGGGCATGGCGCGGATCTCGTCGTCGAGGCATCCGGTCACGATGCGTCTTTGGCATCCGCCTTTGATTATGCCCGCGAAGAAGGGCGTGTCTCGATGGTCGGCATTAATATCGGCAGAAAGGTGCCGGTCGTGCTTGGCCAGATCCAGATGAAGAACCTGACCGTACGCGGCTGCATCGGTTCGCCCGGCGTCTGGCCTGCGGCAATTCGTTTTCTTGAGCGGACCGGGCTTGATCTGTCGCCGATCCAGACCCACGACTTTGCATTGACGGAAGCGGTCGAGGCGTTCGCCTTCGGCCAGGACCCGACAAGAAGTATCAAGATAACTCTTTTGAATGGTTGATATCATGAACAAACACGCGCTGATCGTCGGTGCGACCGGCATTGCCGGAAGCAATCTGGCTGAACTTTTGCTGGCTGAAGGAGGCTGGGACGTTACCGGCCTTTCCCGCAGCATCAGCCCGATCGCCGGCGTCCGCACGCTTTCCTGCGACCTCACCGACGCGGCTTCCGTCGCGACCGCGCTTTCGCAGGAAAAACCCTCGCATGTCTTCATCACCGCCTGGGCACGCCAGGCGACGGAGGCGGAAAATTGCCGCGTCAATGGCGGCATCGTCCGCAATGTGCTTGACGCGCTGAAGGGGCGGGGCGTCCAGCACGTGGCACTGGTGACCGGTACGAAACATTATCTCGGCCCGTTCGAAGCCTATGCCAAGACGGCGCCGGAAACGCCGTTCCGCGAAGAGCAGGCGCGGCTTCCCAACGAGAATTTCTATTACGTGCAGGAAGACGAGATTTTTGCCGCTTCCGAGCGCGAAGGCTCGACCTGGTCGGTGCACCGGCCGCATACATTGATCGGTTTTGCTGTCGGCAATGCGATGAACATGGCTGCCACGCTCGGTGTCTATGCCGAGATCTGCAAGGAAACCGGCTCGAAATTCGTGTTCCCCGGTTCCCTGCAGCAATGGGAGGCGGCAACTGACGTCACCGATGCGCGCATTCTGGCAAAACATCTGAAATGGGCGGCGACAACACCGGCAGCCGCCAACCACGCCTTCAATGTCGTGAATGGCGAGATTTTTCGCTGGAAATGGCTCTGGCCGCGGCTGGCTGCCTATTTCGGTATCGAGGCCGCCGAATATCCCGGCAAGCCGGAGCCTTTGGAGACGCGCCTTGCGGATGCCGGGCCGGTCTGGGACGAGATCGTGCGAAAGCATGGGCTTGAAAACAATCCGCTCTCCCGCGTCGCATCCTTCTGGCACACGGATGCCGATCTCGGGCGCGAGGTGGAAACCTTCAACGACATGGGCAAGAGCCGCAAATTCGGTTTCATGGATTATCAGGACACCCTGACATCCTTCACCGATGCTTTCGACCGGCTGCGGGCCGCACGCATCATTCCTTGAGGCGAAGAGGGAGGAGGACACAAGATGAACGCACAGCTCGGCAAGACAACGGCGCCGGTCGGTTATTTCACCGAAGATAACTCGATCGACGCCGTCAATGCACGGATGGGACAGGATGTCAGCCCGCGCCTTGCGACGGTAATGGCATGTCTCGTCAAGCACCTGCATCTTTTTGCGCGCGAGATCGAGCTGACGCAGGAGGAATGGGATTTCGGCATCGATTTCCTCACCCGAACCGGCCAGATCTGCACGCAAGAGCGGCAGGAATTCATCCTGCTTTCCGATACGCTTGGCCTGTCCATGCTGGTCGATGCGATCAACAACCGCCGGCCGGAAGGGGCGACTGAAAACACGGTTTTTGGCCCCTTCCATGTCAATGGCGCTCCGGTCCGAAAGATGGGCGACGAGATCTCTTTCGATGGCAAGGGCGAAAGCTGTCTGTTCATCGGCCGGGTCCTCGATCTCGACGGCAAGCCGGTGGAAGGCGCGCGGATCGATGTGTGGTCCGACAATGCCGATGGCTATTACGATGTGCAGCAGCCGGACATTCAGCCGAAATGGAACAACCGGGGCGTCTTCATCACCAGTGCCGACGGCCATTACAGCTTTGTCGGCATCAAGCCTGTGTCCTATCCGATCCCAGACGACGGTCCGGTCGGGCAGATGCTGGGCAAGCTGGGGCGGCATCCGTATCGGCCGGCGCATATGCATTACATGGTGCGGGCGGACGGTTTCCAGAAACTGGTGACCCACACCTTTGTCGGGGGCGATCCCTATCTCACTTCCGATACGGTTTTCGGGGTGAAAAAGACGCTGGTGGCACCTTTCGAGCGTGTCGAGGGAGGCAGTACCACTTGGCGCTCCGACTTCGACTTCGTTCTCGCCCGGCCGAACGAGACGCGATAGGAGAGTGACGGTGGACGGTTTCGTTTATAACGGCAATCCCGGTCGCGTCATCTTTGGCAGTGGGACGGTTTCCCGCCTTGGCGAAGAGGCCGAGAAGCTCGGAGCAAGCCGGGTTCTGGTGCTTTCGACGCCGGAACAGGCGGGCCAGGCGCAAGCGATTGCCGGCAATCTCGGCAAGCGTTTCGCAGGGCTCTATCCGAATGCACGCATGCACACGCCTACGGATGTCACGGCAGATGCCATGCGTCTGGTCGAGACGCTCGGCGCAGATGCGGTGGTTTCGATCGGTGGCGGATCGACGACAGGTCTTGGCAAGGCCATCGCCTTCAGGACCGACCTGCCGCAGATCGTCGTGCCGACAACCTATGCCGGATCCGAAGCGACCCCCATTCTCGGCGAAACGGAAAACGGGCGGAAGGTGACGAAATCCGATCCGCGCATCCTGCCGGAGGTCATCCTCTATGACGTCGAGCTGACCATGACGCTTCCGGTCGCGCTTTCCGTCACCAGCGGCATGAATGCCATCGCCCACGCGGTGGAGGCACTTTATGCGCGCGAGGCAAATCCGATCATCTCGCTGATGGCTGAAGAAGGGATTGCGGCGCTGGCACGGGCGTTGCCGGCAATCAAGACCGATCCCGGCGATGTTACGGCACGTTCGGATGCGCTTTACGGCGCATGGCTTTGCGGCGTCTGCCTCGGCTCGGTCGGCATGGCGCTGCATCACAAGCTCTGCCACACGCTGGGCGGCATGTTCAACCTGCCGCATGCGCCGATGCATACGGCCGTTCTGCCGCATGCCGTCGCCTATAATGAGGCCGCAGCGCCGGTTGCCATGGCAAGGCTGGCAAAAGCGCTCGGCGTGACGGATGTGGCCGAAGGGCTCTACGATCTCGCTGCCGGTCTGGGTGCCTCGATGGCCCTCAAGGATCTCGGCATGCCGGAAGATGGCGTGCGGCCTGCCGTCGAGCAGGCAATGTCGAATGCCTATTGGAACCCGCGGCCGCTCGACCGCGAGGCCCTCGAAACGCTGATCGGGCGCGCCTATGCCGGGACGCGGCCAGGGGCCGGATCGTGAGGGCGGCATGAACCTGCAATTTCTGCTGGTCGTGCTGGCTGCAATCGCGGCCGGTGCGGCACAAGGCACCCAGGCGGTCTATAACGCCGCCATTGCAAAGGCGATCGGCGGCGTTCTGCCGGCGGCGCTGATCTCGATGCTGGTTGCAGCCGCGATCCTCTTTACGATCATGCTGGTCCGGCAAACGGCTTTTCCGAGTTTTGCCGTTCTGCAAGCAAACGCGCCCTATCCGTTGTTTATCGGTGGTGCCTGCGGTGCCATCATCCTGATGGGCGTGCTGACCTCGGTACCGGTTCTCGGAAGTGCTGCCGTCATCGTTCTTTTCATCTTCGGCCAGCTGGCCGCTTCCATCACGCTCGATCATTTCGGCGCGATCGGTCTCGTCCAGCATCCGGTTTCGGTCCTGCGCCTTGTCGGCCTCGCCTGCGTGCTGGCCGGCGCGGTGCTGGTGATAAAGGGGTAAAAATGCTTGCAATCCGCATCACCACCAACGACCCCGAGAAGGCTCATCTGAGGCCGGATTTCATCGAGGCGCACAAGAGCCATTTGCGCTCCGGGGCAATCAACATCGTCATGTCCGGCCCGCTGAAGACTGATGGCAACGAGCCCGGCGGCGCCGTGATCGTCGCCGAGGTTGAAGATCTCAGCGCCTTTGCCCGCTTCAGTGCCGAAGACCCGTTCGTTCGGGAGGGGATCTATCAGGACGTCCGCATCGTGGAATGGGCCGTCACGATCGATAATCGCAGATGATCGATTCTGCTGTCTAGGCCATAGTTCGAGGAGACATCCGTAAGTCGGCAGGAGGTGGCCGACCTATCGGAAAGGGAGGAATAACAATGAAGTTGATTAGGCTCGGTTGCCTGCGCATAGCCGGCTGGCTCGAAGATCTTGGTGCAGCGCACAGCATCCACGATCGGGAGTTTGTGTTTGCATCCCCGGGTGCGCCATTTCTATTGCCTCGCCGGGGATATGCGGCGAGGGTTGCCAGGACTGCGAAGCCTGCGGTTTCGCCAGAGGCCGAGCGAGAGTCGAAATTTTAGCGCAGGGGATCGGCCAGCCTCCGCTCATCCACATCCCGCAAAATAACAAATGACGCTGATGGCAGAAGTCTGCCATCAGCGATGGATCACGCCCAAACGGGCAAAGTGATCGTATATCCTCTTCGAAAAGGCCGAGAGTTCCGGTTCTTCGCCCAGAGAGACGGGGCGGGGGCGGGGAAGGTCGATCTGGATCTCGTCCACGACCTGACCCGGGGATGGCGCCATGACCAGTACCCGATCACCAAGTCCGACCGCTTCCTCGACGCTATGCGTGATGAACAGGACCGTTGGACGCTCGGTCATCCATAGCTGCTCGAGATCGTGGCGAACCTGCACGCGGGTGAGCGCGTCCAGCGCACCGAAGGGTTCGTCCATGAGAAGGACGGCCGGTTTCAGCACCAGGGCGCGTGCGAGTGATACGCGCTGGCGCATGCCGCCCGACAGCTGGCTCGGATACCTGTTCGCCGCCTTCGTCAGCCCGAGGCGCTCGAAGAGTTCATTGGCACGCTTCCTGATCGGCTCCAGCGGAAGGCCGCGGATAACGCCCTGAAGAAGGACGTTATCCATTGCCGTTCTGAATTCGAGCAGAAGGTGATCCTGGAAGGCGATCCCGACATCGGTCAGGGCTCCCGAGAGAGGTTTTCCTTCGACGCGGATCTTTCCGCTCGAAGGATGCATGAGACCGGCCACCATCAGCATCAGCGTGCTTTTCCCGCAACCGCTAGGCCCCACGACGGATACGAACTCGCCGGGCTTGATGTCGATTGTCGTCGGGCGGAGAGCTTCGAACGCACCGAATTTCTTGCCGACCTCCTCGATCTCGATCCTGACACCGCTGAGTTCGCTGATTGGGTCTATTTTCTGTAATGCTTGCATGGCGGACAGCTTCATCTCTCTCAGTTCAGGGGGCAGGGGCGAAGGTCGGCTTCCGGCGGAAGGAAATCGTAGGTGTAATAGCTCTTCGCGTCCTTGTCGGCGGGCAGCATCCCGATCTTGCCGAGAATGCTGACGGTGTCGGTCCACTGTTCCGGCGTCGCCTTTCCGACGAACTTGGCGCGGTTGACGCACATCAGGTATTTCGTGGCTTCGAGCTGGGCGGGAGCCTGTTCTTCGGAGGCGTCAGGGAACAGTTCCTTCATGGCAGCGACTGCTGCCTTGGGATCGTCGATCGCCGCATACCAGCCCTTGAGGCTTGCAGCCACGAACGCCTTTGCCTGTTCTGGGTTCTTCTCGAGATAGCTCTCGGAAGCGATGATCGAAGTCGAAACGGTCGGTGCGCCATTGTCGATGAACGGGAAGTCCACCGTTTCAGCTCCGAGATTCTTCAGCTGGATCGCGAAGAAATCGATCGAGCCCAGGATCGCATCGACCTGGCCCTGCAGGAGCGCGGCAACCATTGACTCCTTCGGCATGTTGACCTGCTTGATGTCGTTTGCGGTCAGGTTGTTTGCAGCCAGCACCAGCGGGAACATCGCGGCCTGGGATCCACCGTTGGGGATCGCGACGGACTTGCCCTTGAGATCCTTGACGGAGGCGATGCCCTTGCCCTTGAGCGCGCTGATCTGGTTCGGATTGCCCTGCAGGATGGTTGCGAGGACCTTGATCTTTGCTCCCTCGGAAACCAGCTTCATGACCGGCGCTGCATCTGCAAAGCCGATCTCGGCCTTGCCGCTGGCGATCAGCTGGGCGGTGATCTGAGAGCCGTTGCCGGGCTCGATCTTCACGTTCAGGCCCACATCCTTGTAAAAGCCCTTCTTCACCGCCAGCTCGTAGCCCGCATTGAAGCCGGCGGCCGGGTAGTTGAGCCAGAATGTCAGTGGCTTTTCCTGAGACTGGGCGGGCAATGAAGTGCCCAGCAGGGTCGCGCCGGTTACCGTCACAAGCGCAAGCGCTTCGAGTATTCTTGAAAGCCTAAGCGATTTCATCTTCTTCTCCTCCTTGAGTTGATGAAATTTATCAGTCGCGGCTCTGATTCCGCCTCCATGGGGTCATGAAGTATTCGACGAGCTCGACGATGCTGTTCAGGCCAAGTCCGATGATGGTCATGACGAACAGGATCGCGAAGACAAGCTTGGTATCCATCACACCCGTCGCCTGTAGCAGCAGGTAGCCGAGCCCCTGGTTGGCGCCGACGAATTCGGCGACGATCGCTGCAGTCGCGGCGATGGTGGCCGAGGTCTTGAGGCCGCCGAAGATGACCGGAAGTGCCGATGGAAAACGCAGGTAGCGAAAAGTCTGCCAGGTCGTCGCACCCATCGACTTCGTCAGGTAGAGGAAGCGCTGGTCGAGTATCTGGAAGCCCGCGATGCTCGCAAGCAGAAGCGGGAAGAAGGTCAGCAGCAGCGTCAGCATCACTTTCGACGTCGGCCCGAAACCGATCCATACGACGAATAGCGGCGCGATTGCGATTTTCGGAACGAGCTGGATGAAGACGAGAAGCGGATAAAGCATCCGCTTTGCCGTGGGCGACAATGCGATCAGCAGCCCAAGCGGGATTGCCGTCACGACCGACAGCGCAAAGCCCAGCACGATCTCCTGGATCGTCACCAGCGAATGGATCCAGAGGCTCTGACGCGAGGCGATCAGCTCCGGAATGACGGCCTGCGGCGGCGGCAGGAGGTATTTTGGAATATCGAAGGCGACCACGGCAAGCCACCACAGAATGATCAGTCCTATGAAGACCGTGGACGACATAAGCGCCGAACCAACCCAGCCGGGCAGCCTGGAAACCAAACCGTTCTCATTCATGCAAACACTCTCCCTATCAGGCTCGTTCGGCAGCGGCGTTTCCACCGGCTGGCGCTTCGTTCGCCTCTATTTTCCTCAAGAAGCGGAGGACGATCCCCGTCTGTCCTTCCACCATGGCGGATCCGCCGAGCGTGCGGCATCCAAGCGCCGCCGCCCTGCACAGAAGCTCCGTATCCCGGCCCGGCACGATATCGATCACCGCAGTGCGTTCCGTCATTCCGTCGATCGGGACCGGTAGTCCGTCTCCGTCATTCAGGCCGACCGGCGTGGCGTTGATCAAAAGCGAAACGTCCTTCAACCCGACACATCCCGGCGTGATGACGCAATCGCGGTATCTGGCTTTCAGGTCATCGACGAGCGCATTGCGCTTGGGGATGTCGTTCTCGGCGATCGCAATACTGGCTGCTCCCTCGGATGCCAGCGCATAGGCGATCGCGCTTCCCGCCCCACCTGCGCCGATCAGCTGGACGCGGGCGCCTTTCGCGGCGATCCCACGGCTTTTGGCCGCTTCCACGAGGCCGAGGCCGTCGAACATGCCTCCGGTCCACCGACCGTCCGCCTCTCGACGCAGGACGTTCACGGATCCCAGGCGCTCGGCCATTGGTTCGAGGCTTGTCGCAAATGCGAGGGCGCGCTGCTTGTATGGATAGGTCACAATCACTCCGTCGAGATTGCGGGTCTCCAGAAGCCCCTTCATCACGACATCGAATGTGTCCGGTAACGCGTGCCAGGGCACCAGAACCGCGTTCGCTCCGGCGTCTGCGAGCATCCGGTTATAGAATATCGGCGATTTCACCTGCTCGATCGGGTCGCCGATTATCGCGATCAGACGCGTTGCGCCATTGATCTCGGTTCGGCTGCGGCTTTCGATGGTCATCGGGCTCCGCCTCCTCCTGGCCTCGCACCTGCCGAATGGTCTCGGCTGAATAACTATGTATCCGTTTACATTGCTGCTGTTTTATGTCAAGCCCAGAACGATAAGGCTTGAGAAAAACATACCGAAGATCAGCCGGAAGGCTCTGAAAAATATGAATTAAGATCGAAATCTCATATTCGTGAATGGATTAAAAGAAGCCGCCTGAAATGAGAATTCCAACACAGAAGGAAGTGAATATGAGTGTTGCGATGTCATCTGGTTACACAAAAGAAAGCGTCCGCCAGCGCGGAGGAGCTCTCGTGACAGGAGGAGCAGCCGGAATCGGAGCTGCGACCGCGATACGGCTCGCAGACGAGGGATTTGACGTCACGGTCGCGAGTTTGGAGGAGATGGCGTCCCTTCCGCCCGAGATCAGATATGTTCAAGCGGATGTGACGCGCATCGAAACACACGATGCTCTTGTGAGAATGATCCAGCGCCCCGTCGCCCTTGTAAACTGCGCCGGGATTACATCGACCGCCCGCGGCGATATGCTGGAGCTCGCGCCCGAGAGCTTTGATCGGGTGATGGATGTCAACGTCAGGGCGACATTCTTTCTCACCCAGGCGTTTGCGCGCCATATGATCGCTGTCGGCTCTGCCGAGGATTATCGCTCCATCATCTTCGTCGGTTCGATCAATAGCGAGGTCGTTGGCGAAAACCGGGCGGATTACTGCATGTCGAAGGCCGCGGTTACCATGATGTCAAAGCTGTATGCCGCGCGTCTGGCGTCTCAAGGCATTGTAACGCACGAGATCCGGCCCGGCATAATCCGCACGGGGATGACGGCTCCCGCGACCGAGAAATATGACAGGCTGATTGCGGATGGCGGTGTGCCCATGTCCCGTTGGGGTGAGCCGGAAGACGTTGCCAGGGCAATCTGTGCGCTGGCACGCGGCGACTTCCCTTATGCGACGGCGACAGTCACGGAAATCGCCGGCGGCCTGCAGCTGCACAGGGTCTGAGGGCGAGGCCGGATCAGCTGCGAGGTGGGGCGGTGGAGGCGCGCAGGACAAATTCCGTGCGACATTCGAACTGGGTATCGTCTTCGCGTCCGAGAATCCGCGCCAGAATGTGGTTTGCGGCGCGCTGGCCGATCTGATCGCTCGGAACGCGCACGGTCGTGATCGGAACAGGCAGTTCCGACATGATTTCGATGTCGTCGTATCCGACGATGGAGACATCGCCCGGCACCGACAGGCCCATGGCCAGTGCCTCGAGCTCGGCACCGACTGCATGATAGGAGTTTCCGCAGATGATCGCCGTCGGCGGCAAGTCCGTGCTCATCATGCGCCTCAGAAGCGAGCGGGCCTCGCCGATGCTGGAGAGTTCCTTGGCGATCTGGTATGGCCATGCGGAAAGACCGCGTGCCGACAGGGCGTCGCTGACGCCTGCAAGCCGTTCGGCTGCACGGTCGTTATTGGCAACGGATTGCCATATCACGCCAATGCGCCGATGCCCCAAATCGATCAGGTAGTTGGTGACGTCGAACAGCGCCTTCCTGTTGTCCGGGCCGATCGATTTTCCGTGTGTCGCGCGATTGTAGACGAAGGTGTTGATGGACGGGACATTCTGGCGGCTCAGCAATTTCTCCAGTTCGGGGAGATGCTCGTTGCCCACCAGCACGATTCCGTCGACGCCGCGTTCGACGAATTTCCGAACCTGGCGCAGCTCCTGCTCGGGATCATATTCCGAACAGGCGAGCAGCAGCGTAAATCCTTCCGCCAGAAGTTCGTGCTGAAGGATCGTCGCCGTGCGGGCGAAATCGCCATGCGTAAGGGTTGGGAAGACGGCGCCGACTGCGCCCGACCGCCGCGTTGAAAGCGCGCGTGCGGCCGCATCCGGTACCCAGCCGAGATGCTCGATCACGGCTTCGATGCGCAGTCTCAGTTCTTCGGACACGACATCCGGCTTGTTGATGGCCCTTGAAACCGTTGCGGTCGATACGCCGGCGGCCCGAGCGACATCGCGGAGCCCGACGGAAGCCTTGGCAACCATTTGGGTCTCGGCTGCCGATTCAGTCTTTGGATTTCGCGTTCGCTTCGAAATTGCTGCCATCTGATATTTCCGATTGTGACGACGGTGTCGCCGGGAATGGTAGTCGTTGGCCCTAATCCCGGCAACCCGTCGATGCAAGCGTTTACATGGAGCGGTGGTTATATGACGCGCTGTTCCTGAATACCCAGTTTCTCGACGCCGAGCTTCATCGTGTCGCCGCGCTTCAGGAAGCGCAGCGGCACCATGCCGAGGCCGACACCCGGAGGCGTGCCCGTCGTGACGATGTCGCCCGGCTCGAGGATCATGTACTGGCTGATGTAGGAGACAAGCGTCCTGATCGGGAAGATCATGTTGCGCGTCGTGGAATTCTGGAGCCGTTCGCCATTGACCTCCAGCCACAGGGAAAGATCCTGCGGGTTGCCGACCTCATCTGGCGTGACTACCCATGGGCCGATCGGTCCGAATGTCGGGCAGCATTTGCCCTTTACCCACTGGCCCTCGCGCTCCAGCTGGTATTCCCGCTCGGAAACGTCGTTGCAGATAAAATATCCCCCGACGTGATCCAGGGCCTCGTCCTCGGAGACGTAGGATGCGCGTTTGGAGATCACGAAGGCGATCTCGACTTCCCAATCGGATTTGGTGGAATTCGGCGGCAAGACGACGTCATCGTACGGGCCGACGATGCAGGAGCGCGCCTTGTTGAACAGGATCGGTTCCTTGGGGATCTGTGCATTGGTCTCCGTCGCGTGATCGGCATAGTTCAGGCCGACCGCGATGAAGTTGCCCACCTGGGCAATGCAGGGACCGAGCCGGGCGCCTTC
The DNA here is from genome assembly GCF_007829835.1 of Neorhizobium alkalisoli. Classification (GTDB taxonomy): domain Bacteria; phylum Pseudomonadota; class Alphaproteobacteria; order Rhizobiales; family Rhizobiaceae; genus Neorhizobium. The sequence continues at coordinate 1,078,745 of NZ_VIWP01000001.1, forward strand.
GGGTGCCAGTGGCAAGGTGGAAATATCCACGTGCTTCAGGCTTTCGGAAAGCTTTCCGCCGAGGGCGTCACCGGTAATATCCGTCACCAGTCCCGACAGGTCACGGATCTTGCCCTGATCGTCGACGACGCCGGGCTTTTCCTTGCCGCTCTCACCAAATCTCACGAATTTCATGTGTCTCTCCCTGTTAAGCTAACGTGGTCGCCACCTGGTTTTGGGCCAGGCTGTATTGCAGTGAATAAAGGCCTTTGCGCAGATCCGCAGAGGCACCGGCCGCGGCAAGCGCATCCGAAAGCAAGCCGTCATGGTCGAGGGCTGCAAGCCTTTCGGCATCGACGCCTTCGATGAGAAGGATCCATGAGGCGGTTTCATCAGGGCGGTCGCGCAAAGCCTTCTCGGCCGTGGCCTGGCCACCGGCATTCGCATCGCCTTCAAGCAGATGGGCACCGATGATCCCCGGTTCTGCCATCAGCCGCGACGAAAGTTCATCGAGATTGCGTGCAAATACCTCTCTCGGCAGCGTGGTCGAAAGCTGCAGCGTCATGATGGCCGCGCCATCGCCAAGGCCATGGGTGAATGAAACCGCGCAAACCGTTCGTGACGTGTCGGTAAAATTGCTCACCACCGACCGTGTCCATGAGGTGGGTGCGTTCAACCGTTCGACATAGGTCGGAGACGACAGCACGGCGGTATCGTCGGTTTCATAGAAATTGAAATATTTCGGGTGCCCCGAAACCGCGACGTAACGTCGGCCGCGTCGAAAGCCCGGGAGCCCGACGCGTTCGGGAATGTGTTCCCGAACGTGCCAGGACACGAATTCGTCCTCCGCTTCCGGTTTGATACCGTTCCAGATGGCAAGGACGGCGGATCCGGAGAGGGCCATCAGGCTGCCTCCGCGGAAGACGACAGTTTTTTCGCCCAGCGCATGATGTGTTCGCTGACGGCGACGAGTTCGTTGTTCTGATTGAAGACCTCGACCTTCGCGACGCTGCGGCCACGCTCCTTGTCGACAGAGGCGATCCTGTAATGGGCGGTGATCGTATCGCCCAGAATGACGGGCTTGAGGAAGCGGACCCGATCATATCCGGCCGAGACCGGAAAGTCCGTCAGACCTTCCTTATGGATGATATGGGCAATGCTGATCGTCGAGACGGTGCTCATGTATCCGACAGTCAAAGCACCATGCGCAATGCGTTTCCCGATCGACGATTTTTCCTTCATATACTGGTCGTTCACATGGGTGTCGCTGAAATCGCCGGTGATGCCGGCAAACAGTGTGATGTCGGTCTCCCCCACTGTTTTTGCGAACTTAAATACCTGACCTATTTCAACAAAATCCAATCCTGAATTCGCCATCCCATCATCCTCCTAATGCGGCTCTCCGTCCTGCGATCGATCCGATCATGTGCTTGACACGGCTCGATGTCGCGGACTATGTATCCGGTTACATAAGAATTGCATGGCGGTCAATGGTCGGCTTGCTTTCGAGGAAGACCAGGGAGGTAGCATGAAACTGATTTCTGCTGAGGAAGCGGCAAAACTGGTGAGGGACGGCGACAGCGTTCTCGTCAGCGGGTCCGGGGGAGGTCATGCCATCCCCGAGCGCGTGCTGGAGGCTATCGAAGCCCGACATCTGCAAACCGGGAGCCCCAAGGCCCTGACGCTTGTTCACATTGTCGGCCTTGGCGACCGTGCCGCAAAGGGCGCTGCCCGCTTCTGCCATGAGGGCATGCTGCGGCGTTCGATCACCAGCGCATTGATCGATTCCCCGGTGCTGATCGATCTGGCTGCCGCCGACAAGATCGAATCCTACACGCTTCCCCAGGGTGTGCTGTCCCAGTTGATGCGGGAGATGGCGTCAGGCCGTCCCGGTCTCATCACGAAGACGGGTCTGCATACATTCATCGATCCCCGCCAGCTCGGCGGCCGTCAGAGCCCGAGCGCCCGGCAGGATCTCGTCGAGCTGATGACGATCGACGGAGAGGAATATCTGCGCTTCAAGCCGTTCCCGCTGGATATCGTCTTTCTCCGGGGCACCACTGCCGACGAGGACGGCAATATCAGCATGGAGCAGGAAGCCATCTTCGGCGAAATGCTCTCGACCGCGCAGGCCGCCCGCCGCAACGGCGGCATTGTCGTCGTCCAGGTCAAGCGCATGGCGAAGCGTGGGGCTCTGCCCGCCAAAAACGTCAAGATACCCGGCATTCTCGTCGACTATGTGGTCGTCGATCCCGACCAGCGCCAGACTTATGCAACCGATTACAATCCAGCCTATTCCGGTGAGCTGAAAGTGCCGCTTCATGCGCTGCGTCGACTGCCGTTCGATCATCGCAAGATCGTCGCCCGGCGTGCTGCGATGGAAATCGTGCCCGGTGCCATCTGCAATCTCGGCGCCGGCATCTCAACCGGCATTTCCGCTGTCGCCTCCGAGGAGGCCGTGCTTGACCATATCGTGCTGACCAACGAACAGGGTTTCATCGGTGGGGCGCCGCTGACGGGGCCGGATTCCGGTGCATCCCAGAATTACGATGCCATCGTCGACCAGCCTTATCAGTTCGATTTCTATGATGGTGGCGGGCTCGATATCGCCTTCCTCTCCTTCGCCGAGGTCGATCCCGGCGGCAACGTCAATATCAGCCGCTTCGGCTCCAAGATCGTCGGTGTCGGCGGCTTCATCAATATCAGCCAGAATGCCAAGCATATGGTTTTCAGCGGAACCTTCACCTCCGGCGGGCTTGAACTGCAGACGGGTGACGGGGTGCTTGCGATCGCCCAGGAAGGACGGCACAAGAAGTTCGTCAACCGCATCGAGCAGATCTGCTACAATGCCAACTTCGCGAGAAAGCAGGGACGCACTGCCCTGTTCGTCACGGAGCGTGCGGTATTCGATGTTGTCGACGGCAGTCTGCAGCTTGTCGAGATCGCGCCCGGCATCGATTTGGAGCGCGACATCCTTGCGCATATGGCCTTCAAACCTGCAATCTCTCCGGATCTTCGGCTGATGGATGCACGCCTGTTCCGTCCCGAGCCGATGAACCTGATCGACGATATCGAAGCCAACCGCACCCGCAATGCAGCAAACCCGATGAAGAGGGCGGCCGAATGAGCCGGAGCACTACTGACTTTCGGTCCCGAATGACCGCGAATATCGCGTTCATGTTCGCCGACCTGCCGTTCATCGACCGCATTCCGGCTGCTGCTGCGGCAGGCTTCAAGTTCGTCGAGTGCCATTTTCCCTATGACATCCCGGTGGACAGATTGCTGGCCGCCTTGAACGCCGCCGGCGTGCAGATGACGGGGATCAACACCGCTCCCGGCAATCTGGAGCGCGGCGAATGGGGGCTTGCCGCCATCGCGGGGCAGGAGGCTCAGTTCAAGGCCGATTTCAATCAGGCCCTTAACTACGCGGTGGCGCTCGGGGCAAAAGCCATTCACGTCATGGCAGGCGTGATCCAGGACCCGAGCGATCGCAGGCAAGCCCTGCGGGTCTACGTGGATAACCTCCGCAGCGTCGCAAAATCGGCGGCCGCGCATGGCATCACACTCCTGCTCGAGCCGCTCAACACGCGCGACAAGCCCGGTTACCTGGTGAGCCGCTCGGATGAGATCGCCGAGATTCTTGCAGAAATCGCGGAACCCAACGTCAAGCTGCTGTTCGATATCTATCACGTGCAGATCATGGAGGGTGATCTTACCCGGCGGATCGAACGTCATGCGCCGCTCATCGGCCATGTCCAGCTTGCTTCCGTTCCCGACCGATGGGAGCCGGATCTCGGCGAAGTCCAGCTTGGCCATGTCCTCGCCGCGCTCGACCGTGCCGGATATGCGGGGCTGATCGGCCTCGAATACAGGCCCAGAGGAGACACGGCCGCAGGGCTGTCGTGGATCGACCGACTGGAAGCCGCGAACTGATCGCGAAACAGCAGACATACATGGGAGAGTAGTTATGCGCATCGCCATCCTGGGTGCTGCCGGAATGCTGGGCAGAAGACTGGCCGAGCGTCTGGCGGCGGAAGGACTTCTTGCCGGAGAGACCATCACGGCATTCACCCTTCACGATATCTTTCCGGCACAGCCCGTCAGCGGCAATTTCGACGTCGAGATCCTGACATCGGACTTCTCCGAGGAGGGAGAAGCGGAGCGGATCCTGTCGCAGCGTCCCGACGTCATCTTCCATCTTGCCGCCGTGGTGTCGGGTGAAGCCGAAGCCGATCTCGACAAGGGATATAGGGTCAATCTCGAAGGCACACGCGCGCTTCTGGATGCCGTCCGGAAAATCGGTGGTGGTTACCGCCCCCGTTTCGTGTTCACCTCATCGCTTGCCGTTTTTGGCGCGCCGCTTCCGGATGTCATTCCTGATGATTTTCTCCTGCGGCCGCTTTCGAGTTATGGTGCGCAGAAAGCTGTGGGCGAGCTTCTGGTCGCCGATTATTCCCGGCGCGGCATCATCGACGGGTTGAGCATCCGTCTTCCGACGATCTGCGTGCGGCCCGGTCGCCCCAACAAGGCGGCATCGAGCTTTTATTCCGGTATCATTCGCGAGCCTCTCAATGGAGAAGAAGCGATCCTCCCGGTACCGCGTACCATGCGTCACTGGTTTGCATCACCGCGCAGGGCAGTCGGGTTTCTTATCAGGGCTGCCGAGGTGGCAGGCCCTGGCCTCGCCATCAGGACGCTGACGATGCCGGGCGTTTCGGCAACGGTGGAAGACGAAATCGAGGCCTTGCGGCAGGTTGCCGGAGACGAGGCGGTTGCTCTCATTCGCGAGGAGCCGGATCCGGCAATCCATGCCATCGTCAGCACCTGGCCCAAGGCCTTCGATGCCCGTCTTGCCCTGGATCTCGGCTTTGTTCCGGATGCAAGTTTCGAGGAGATCGTCGAGATCTATTGCCGCGATGAACTCGGACGCGCCTGACGCCGGTTTCGCAGGGAGGAAAACACCATGCTGTTAGGCGTGATTGCCGACGATTTTACGGGTGCGAGCGATATCGCAAACACTCTGGCCAAGGGGTATGGCGGCGTGCGCGGCTTCGCCACGACCCAGTTCCTCGGCGTCCCTCGCGAAAATGCCAGGGCTGAATGCGAAGCGGGCGTCGTTGCTCTGAAGACGCGCTCCATCCCGCCGGAAGAGGCCATCGCACAATCGCTGGAAGCGCTTGCCTGGCTCCGGGCGCAAGGGTGCCGCCAGATCGTCTTCAAATATTGCTCGACATTCGATTCCACGCCGCAGGGGAATATCGGACCGGTCGGCGAGGCGCTGGCCGCTGCGCTCGGGGCAAAGGGCGTTGTGGTCTGCCCGGCATTCCCGGGTGCGGGCCGCACGCTCTATCGTGGCAACCTCTTTGTCGGTGACGTGCCCCTCAACGAATCCAGTCTCAGGGATCATCCTTTGAACCCGATGACGGACAGCGACATCCGCCGCTGGCTGCGGCAACAGGCAAAGCAGAAAGTCGGCTCCGTCAACTGGGATATCGTCCGCAAGAGCGGCGAGGCATTACGCGCCGCTCTTCATGCCGCCGGAGAGCAGGGCGAAACCCTCGTTGTGGTCGATGCCATCAGCGATGAGGACCTTCTGACCATCGGCGCCGCGGTCAAGGGGGCCCCCCTCCTGACCGGAGGATCGGGCATCGCGCTCGGTCTTGCCGCCAATTTTGCTTCGGAGCGAAGCCTGTCGTCGGAAGATACGGGATTTGCCGGCATGACCGGTCGCGAGGCCGTTCTGGCCGGGAGTTGTTCCCAGGCGACGTTATCCCAGATCGATCATCATCTTAAGGCACATCCCGGGATGGCGATCGACGTCGAACAGGTCATGGACGGCAGCTTGCAGGTCACAACGGTGGTCGATTTCGTGCTCGCGCATGGCGGCGAAGCCCCGTTGGTCTATTCATCGAACAACCCGCAGGCAGTGAGAAAGCTGCAGCAGGAATACGGTCGGGAGACAATTGCGGATAAGCTCGACGGTTTCTTCGGTTCGGTCGCGAGTTCGCTTGTCGCCAACTGTGTCGAGAGACTGGTTGTCGCCGGCGGAGAAACGTCCGGAGCAGTCGTCTCGGCCCTCGATCTGGATGCGCTGACGATCGGCCCGGAGATCGCACCGGGTGTGCCGATCCTCACCAACCCCTATCCGCTGGCGCTGGCGCTCAAATCGGGTAATTTCGGGCAGACCGATTTCTTCGAACGGGCGCTCGGGATGATGGCTGGACGTGAAGTGGGGGATACTGCCCGATGAGCGAGGCAAAGCTGCGCGAAGAGATGGTGATGTTGTCACAGTCTCTGTTCGAACGGGGGTATTCGGTCGGATCCGCGGGCAATATCAGCGCTGCGGTCGATGACGGTCTGCTCATCACGCCGACGAATTCCTGCCTCGGATTTCTCGATCCCGCCCGGATCTCGAAGATCGATGTTGAGGGAAATCACGTCGCCGGCGACAAACCCTCCAAGGAAATCTTCCTTCACCGGGCATTCTACAAGACCAGGCCTAACACGGGTGCGGTCGTACATCTCCACTCGACCTACGCCACTGCGATATCCTGCCTGAGTTCCACGGACCCCGACGACTGCATCGAGCCGATCACGCCCTATGTGGTGATGCGGGTAGGGACGGTGAAGATCCTGCCCTATGTCCCTCCCGGAGATCCGGCGATGGGCGAGATGATCGTCGCCCTCAAAGGTTCCGTGAATGCCGTTCTGCTTGCAAACCATGGGCCGGTCGTCGCCGGGCCGGACCTGCGGAGCGCCGTCTTCGCAGCGGAAGAGCTGGAAGAAACCTGCAAGATCCTTATGATCCTGAAGGGGCAACCATACAGATTGCTGAGCGAGGAACAGGTTCAGGAACTGAACGCACGTCGTTACCTGACATAGCTCATCGGGTGACCGGAGTCGGGATGCCGCATGACGCCCATTCGGGTTCCGTAGATTGCCTGCAGCCGATCCGGCGTCAGAATTTCCTCGGGCCTGCCGCGCGCAATCAGTGTGCCCGAATGAAGGGCGAGGATTTCGTCGCAGAAACGGGCGGCCATGTTGACGTCGTGGAGGACGAGGACAACGCCCAGTCCGCGCTCCTCGGTGAGCCGGCGAACGAGGGACAGGACTTCGACCTGATGGGCGATATCCAGAGCCGAGGTCGGCTCGTCGAGCAGGAGGCAGTCGGGGTTCTGGGCGACCAGCATGGCCAGCCAGACGCGCTGACGTTCCCCGCCGGACAGGGTATCGACTGCACGGTCGCGATAGATCGCAACGTCGGTCAGTTCCATGGCTTCCTCGACCATTTTCCGGTCCTCGGCACCAAACCGGCCGAGTGCGCCATGCCAGGGATAACGCCCGAGGGCCACGAGCTCGCCGACAAGCATGCCGGCTGCCGCCGGCGTCTGCTGGGGCAGATAGGCGACCTTGCGGGCGAATGGCCGGTCACGCCACTCCTCCAATCGTTTGCCTTCGAAGGAGATCACGCCGCCGGTGGGCACCTGCTGGCGCGCGAGAAGCTTGATCAGGGTGGATTTTCCGGAGCCATTATGGCCGATGAGGCCAATGACGCTGCGCGCGGGGAGGGTCAATGTCAGCGGCTCCAGCAGGACGCGCTGGCCGGCGGAAAAGCTTGCATGGTCGAGTTCGAACAGTGGCGTGGCACTGTCGCCGGGATGTGCCGCGATGACTTGTGAAGTCTGCATTTCCGTGTGTTCCGATATGTCATTCATGGGATCCGCCTCTCGCTCCTATGGCCGCGACGTGGTCTTGCCGTTTGAGCGGATTACCCAAAGGAAATACGGTCCGCCGATGAATGCCGCGATGACGCCCGCAGGTATCTCGTATGGAAAGTCCGCGGCCCGTCCGAGCCAGTCGGCGGTGATCATCAATGCAGCGCCGATGGCGCTGGCGGCGAAAAGCATGCGTGTCTGTCCCCGCACGCCGGCTACTCGCGCGATGTGTGGTGCCATCATGCCGACGAAGCTCAAGGGGCCGACAACCAGTGTCGCGATACCGGTCAGGGTGGCGACAAACAGCAGCAACACGACGCGCGAGCGCCCCGGATTGATGCCGAGCGCGCGCGCCGTATGATCGCCGAGGGGCAGCACCTCCACCCAGCGCCGAAACAGGGGGGATAAAGCTAAGCCGATCAGGGCAAGCGCCGTTGCAATCAGCGCGACGATGCCCGTGGCCCGGAATGTCGGCCCCATCGTCCATGCCAGAATATAGCTGGCCCGCGGGTCACCGCTCGCGACAATGAGGGAGATGATGGCGGTTGCAAGCGCCCCGACCGCGATGCCGCCCAACAGAACCGGCCCCGGTGCATAACTTCTTCGTCTGGCGACCGCCAGCACGAGAGAGAAGGACAGGATTGCGCCGATTATGCCCCCGGCAATCGGCATGAGGGGAGAGCCCATGCCGCCGAAGAAGAATGCGGCGATGATGCCAAGTCCCGCGCCTCCGCTGACACCGAGCCCCTCGGGGCTGGCCATCGGATTGCGGGTGATCGCCTGTGTGATGGCGCCGGCCATGGCAAGCATGGCGCCGGCACTGGCTGAGGTCAGGACACGCGGCCAGCGGCCGGAAAGGATTCCCCACGGATCGATGCCATGGGTGAACAACTGCTCGGTCAGCGAGAAGATTGCGGCGAAGACCAGGATCGCGCCGCAGACGAAAACGAGGGCTCGGCCGGATGTCGGGCGTGGGGACGTGTGTTCCGCGATCGGCGTGAGTTGGTCGATCGATGGCGAGGCGCTTCTGAGCAGTGCGAGCATCAACAGGGCACCGGCGATCGCGGTGATCGTGCCGGTCGGCACTTCACCGATGATCGGTGCGCTGACGAGAACAATGCTGTCGGCGACCAGCAGCAGGAAGGCGCCGATCAGCGCTCCCCAGAACAAACGCTCGTTCAGCGTCCGGGCGCCTGCCATGCGGGCAATGTGGCTTGCGGCAAGGCCGACAAAGGCGATCACGCCGACCCTTGCTACCACAAAGGCCGCCAGGATCGTTGCGATGAACAGAACCAGTGCGCGCATGCTGGGCAGCGACAGGCCAAGGCTGCGGGCGTTTGCGTCATCCAGGCCGGCGATCGCCAGCGGACGCTGGAAAAGCAGCAGGACGGGCACGAAGATGATCAGGCGTATCGCCAGTGCAATGGCGTTCGAGTAATCGTTCTGGATCAACGATCCACTGCCCCAAATGAAGACGCCGCGCAGATATTCATGGTGGAAAAGCGCCAGGATAACCGAGGCCGAACCCGCCGAAAAACTGATGACCATGCCGCAGAGCAGCAGCGTCATCGGAGAAAAGTCGGTCTTGCGCGCAAGGCCAGAGACGATCGCCACCGCCACAAGACCGCCGATGAGCGCTGCGATGTCCCGCTGGAAGGCCGATATCGTGACGACTGAGAGCGACAAAAGCGTGATCGCCAGCTGCGCGCCGGAAAGGATGCCGAGCGTCGATGGCTCCGCGAGTGGATTTTTCAGTAGCTGCTGGAAAATGGTGCCCGCGAAGGTGAGAGCTGCGCCGGCGAGGATGGCGACGATGATCCGCGGCAAAAGCGAGTAATGGACATAGATCTGCCCGAACGAGGCCGGGTCCGGATGCAGAAGCGTGGCCGACAGATCTGCGATCGGAACATAGCCGGAGATGGCGACCGCATAGAGACCGAAGGCCGCCAGCGCCATGATGACGCAAAGGCGGGTAGGGGTTATCAGCCGTGAGATCATGCGAGGCCGAGACCCTGTCGGATGACTTCGGCAAAGCGCATGGCCGAAGGAAACGCGCCAAAAACCCAGGTCGGCGGGATCATGGCGACATGGCCATTGCGCACCGCCGGCAGGGACTTCCAGAGCGCGCTCTGCAGGAATGTGCCGGGCGGACCGGGTTCGATGATGATGATCCGGGCCTCCGGATAACGGGCGATCGCATCCAGGCCTGCTGTCGCAAATCCCCAATTGTTGGTCGCGCCGTTCCAGGCATTCGGGATGCCGAGGCGTTTCAGGACGTCGTCGAACAGGCCTCCGGCGCCATAGATGTCGACCAGCCTGTCGTCGGTGAACTTGATGATCAGCAGTGGCCGCCCGTCGTATTTTTTGGCTTCGGCGGCAATCGTCTCAAGCCGGGCGTCGGATTGCTGTAGATACTCCGTGGCAACCTGTTCCCGGCCGGTTTTGGCTGCGATTTCCCGAAGCGCTCTCTCGGCTGCGGCCAGAGGTTTGCGCTCGGCACTGTAGAGCGGCAGCGCAAGGGTCGGGGCAATCTCGTTGAGCCGCGCCTGCGAGACACCATATCCCACCTGCGACAGGATCAGATCCGGCTTCAACGATCTCAGCAATTCCATATTCGGCCAGGACCTCAGGCCGAGGTCGATCGTCTCCTGCGACAGGGCCGGGACGACCACCCGGTCACCGTAAAGAGGCGCTTCGGCGACGGCCATCGGCTGAAGTCTCAGCGCAAGCAGGGTTTCCGCCCATCCCCAATCGAGAACCGCGATCCTCGATGCCTCAGGTGAGGCGGCGGCTTCAGCCGCTACGAAAACAGACGCCAACGCGACGGCAAATTGCCGTCGCGTCAGTCCATGGTCGCGGTTCGGTTCGGCAGGACGAGGCACGGCCTTACCAGCTGTATTTCAGGGTCGCGTAGACGCTGCGACCTTCGCCCCAGTAGCAGCCCGTGGCCGCGATGCAGGTCGATACATATTTGCGGTCAAACAGGTTGCTGAAGTTGAGCGATGCCTTCAGGCCTTCGAGCTTCGGATTGGCCTTGCCGAAATCGTACCGGACCGCCGCGTCGAAGACCGTATAGGACGGAATGTCGAACTGGTTGGCATTGTCGCCAAAGGTCTGGCCGGTATAGCGGGCGCCTGCACCAAAGCTCAAACCATCCCAGGCATCCGACGACTGGACGGCATAATCGAGCCAAAGCGATGCCTGCTGGCGCGGAACGAAGGCGAACCGGTTGCCCTGATTGCTGACACCGGCGGCATTTGCATTGGCCTTGGTGATCTCGCTGTCCGTATAGGCATAGGATGCGAGAATGGAGAGAGCGTCGGTGAGTTCTGCCTTGCCTTCCAGCTCAACGCCTCGCATGCGGACCTGGCCCGTCTGGACGCTGAAGCTGGTGTTTTCCGGATCGGGCGACAGGACATTGTCCTGCGTCAGGTGATAGGCGGAAAGGGTGATGAAGCTGTTGCTGCCATCGGGCTGGTATTTGACGCCGACTTCGAACTGTTCACCGGTGGTCGGGTCGAAGGTGTTACCGGCACGGTCCGTGCCGCTGGCCGGATTGAACGAGGTCGAGTAGCCGGCATAGGGCGAGAAGCCGTTGTCGAAATTATAGACGAGGCCGGCCCGCCAGGTGAACTTGCCATCCCTCTGGTCGACCTTGTTATCCGCGGCGCTTGTCCGGGTCCTGGTATCCGTGTCAGCCCAGTCGTAGCGGCCGCCAAGCGAGAAGACGAAATTGTTCCATTCCATCTGGTCCTGGGCGTAAAGCCCGACCTGGCTGCGCTCCTGATCGATCCGCGTTGCAATCGGCGGCCGGCTGATTGGCGTTGCGCCGTAAACCGGATCCAGCCCGTTGAACGGCGTGAAGATCGGGGACAGGGCGGATTCCTCGTAGCGGCTGCTCTCGTAGGAATAATCCAGACCGAACAGGGCGGTATGGGCGAAATCTCCGGTCTGGAAATGCCCGATTGCCTGATTGTCGATAGTGACGGCACGGGCACTTTCCGGGAAGGCCCAGGCATAACGATAGAAGGCCTTCGGATCGCAGGCGGCCGGGCAATAGGGCTGAACGCGCTGGGTATCGGTGTCGATATAGGAATAACGAAGGTTCTGCCGGACGGTCCATGTGTCGTCGAGATCATGCTGGAACTCGTAGCCAACAGATGCCTGGTCGCTCCTGTAATGGTCGTAGCCCGGCTCGCCGGGAAATGCGCTGCGCGGCAATTCCGGATAGATGCCGGTATAAAGCGTGCCGTTTGCGGGAAGGGCCGGCGCTCCGCCGCCTCCGGGGGAGTCGATATGCTGGTAGCTGCCATAAAGCGTCAGCGACGTGCCTTCATGCGGCTTGAAGGTGAGTGATGGCGCAATATAGGCCTTCTTCTCGCGCACATAGTCATATTGGGTATCGGTCAGGCGGCCGAGGCCGACGATGCGATAAAGCAGGCTGTCATCATCGCCGATCGCGCCGTTCAAATCGAATGCGGTCTGGATACGATGGTCCGTTCCGAACTGCGTTTCGACTTCGTTTTGAGCCGTGGCGCTCGGGCGCTTCGAGACCATGTTGATCAGGCCGCCGGGATCGCCCTGGCCATAGAGAACCGATGCCGGGCCCTTGAGGACTTCGGCTCGTTCGAGGCCAAAAGGTTCTACGCGTGGCTGGGCGTAACCGCGTGAACCGAACGGCAGTCGCAGGCCATCGAGGTAGCGGCTCGGGCGGAAGCCGCGGATCGTGAACCAGTCATAACGGGAATCGTCGCCATATTGGCTGATGACGCCCGGCGTATAACGGAATGCCTGGGTGAGCGTGGCCGATCCCTGAGCCGCCATCTGGTCCTTGGTGACGACATTGATGGCCTGGGGCGTGTTCTTGAGCGAGCTGTCCGTCTTGGTGCCGGTCGCGCTCTGCGTGGCGATAAATCCCTCGACCGGTCCCCGTGCATGCTCGCCCTGCAGAATGATAGGCTGCAGGGACGTGCCGGCATCCGCAGAGCCGGCGGCGGACGCAGCCTGCGGGTTGATCAGCAGGACCGTGGTTGCAGTCGTAAAGCGATAGGTAAGGCCGGTGCCGGCCAGAAGCCGCGTCAACGCGTTCTCGGCGGTCAGATTACCGGTGAAACCGGCGGTACGAAGATTGGGCGGAAGAGGACCGTCAAACGCGACATCGATGCCTGTCACCGATGAATAACGCACCAGCGCGGCCGACACGGATTGTTCCGAAATCGCAAAGACGTAACTTTTGGCGCCCTGGGCGACGACTTCGGTCGATACCGCAAGCGGCGCAAACCCAACGCACGCTGCCAGCAGCATCCTTCGAAACACGCGAAGGCGATCACCGCCGATTTGATTGTTCTTCACCACTGGATTGGCCCCCTGCAGACGCATTACTGCCCGAGCATTCTCGGGCGTCTCAACAAGGGGACGCGGGCACCCATAAAAAACCTCGGTCGATTTTCGATTTTTTTATTGCGGGTAGATCAGGGTCAGCCAGGGCGAATAGCTCGCAATGCGGATGGGCAGGCCGTCCTCCAGGTTTTCCAATATCCTGCCGGCCCGCCGCACGTCGACAATGATGCTGACGGGTCGGCGCGCCAGGGTCTTGTCCATGACGATCATCTTGCCCCGCCGCCATCTTGAAAGCGTCGCCACGATGTCTTCGAACGGGGTGGAAATGAAGACAAGCTTTCCATCGCGCCAGGAAAGCTGGGTATCGACATCCATCCGTGCCGGGACCGATAGCCGGTCGTTGGCGAAAAGAACGGACTGGCCTTCCTGGACGTCCTGCTCCTCGGTGGGCGAGGAGACCCTTACCGTATGTTCCGTGACGGCGACGACGATGCCATTCTCATGCATCCCGACCGAAAACTGGGTTCCGAGCGCCGTGCTGCGGAGCTGCTTGCAAGCGACGACGAATGGGCGGCTGGCGTCAGGGGCGACAATGAAGAAAGCTTCGCCCTCTTGTAGAACAACCCGGCGTTGGTTCGTGGTGAAATCGAGCGAGATTGCCGTTGCCGTCGACAGTTCGACGATCGACCCGTCCGGCAATGTGAAGCGCGCAGTCTCGCCAACTCCGGTGCGGTAATCCGCGGCCGTGGACCTTAGGTAGATGGCCGAGCCCAATCCGGCTGCGGTAAGGACTATCAGGGCACCGCCCGATTTGAGGACCTTCCGGCGCGTCAGAGACGGGTTTGGCAGAACTTCCGGCAGGGCGGCAGCGCCAAGCCACAAACGCTCGAGTTCGGAATAGGCCGCGACATGTTCGGGACTGCGCTGGAGCCAGGCCCTGAATTCCGCGCGATCATTGGCGGTGGCGCCGTCGTCGAGCAACAACGCGAACCATTCTTCCGCCTGCCGCGAAACGACCGTGTCGGCGGGACAGTGTTCGTTATGGGAGGTATCATGCATCCGCTGCCTCATGACCCGGAACAGGTGCCGCCTCGAAATTTTGGCCTACGCCGCCATTTCCGCGCGCAGACGCCCGAGTGCAACGACCATATGGCCGAAAACCGTCTTGGGCGAAATACCGAGACGTTCTCCGATCTCCACATAGGTGAGACCGTCGATCCGCGAAAGCATGAAAACCTCGCGAGCCCGTGGCGGCATATGGTCGAGTGCTGCCTGCACACGACGAAGCTCCTGGCGGCTTATCGTGGCGGCTTCCGCCGACGGAGTCGGATCCGAGATGGATTCCAGCCCATCGATGCCATCGACAAAGGGAGCGATCTTTTTGCGGCGCTCATGATCCAGGGCAAGATTGCGGCCGGTGATCATGAAATATCCGGCAAGATCGGCAACGTCCCGCAGCAGGCCGGGTCTTTCCCAGAACCGCAGAAACGTATCCTGAAGCAGGTCCGCCGTCGTCGCCGAGCAATGAACCCGGCGATAGATGACGCGCGTCAAACGCGCACGAACGCCCATATAAGTATCGAGAATTTCCGGATGTTCTGCGCTATCCATGAAACGCAGCTATCATCGTCTCGCAATCGAAATCAAGAGTAAAGACGACAAAAAATGTCATGTTTTATTCATGGCATTGATACCTGGGAGGGCTCCCGCTGGCACTGCATATTTCATAGCATCGAATATTGTTCGAGCTCACGCGTCTCGAAGCTGGTGACGTCATTGCCGGCGGCACGTCGGGCGGCGTCGGCGCCAAGCGGAATCCGCCGTTGTGGATGAAACCGGCATTCGCAACGAAATATCCGAGCCACCGGTTTCTCATCGTTCCGATCGATGCCGATCAGGTGCGCCGTTGAAACGGCAATGCGCGCCGTCATCTCGCCCGAAAAAATCGGATCAGAAGGAATACTTTTCGTCCAGGGCCTTGCGCAGGAGATTCTGGTGGATGGCTGATCCGTCAACCGGCAGAAGCGTGCGCTTTTTGACGATCCAGCGGTCATCGCGTCGCTCCAGCTCCCAGCGATTGACCACGGTGCGATGGATCCGGTAGCCGGTCGAGACGCCATGGTTCGGCAGCTCACGCGGCAGCCCCTGATGATCGAGATGGATGATCATCAGATAGGATGTCGCGATCGCCTGATCGCCGCGCAGATCGACGAGCGGGAGGCCTGCGAAATGCGCCAGACCGCCGCGGATCGCCTCGTCATGTTCCGGCCGCTGAATAAAGGCGGCGATGTTCCGGGCGCCTTTTGCGCCATCCAGCGTCGGGCCGCGATCGAATACGCCGTCTTCGTCATAAACCGACAGGGTATAGGCCGCATGCCCCGTATCGGCACTCGGCGGGTGCGATGCGATGAGTTCGTAGATTGCGAGCTTGTCCTCGATGGCGCGCAGCCTGTTTTCCAAAACCTCTGTCAACGATCGATGCTCCTGCTTAAGCGGGCTTGCTGCAATTGGCGGACGCAGCAGGCGTAGGGGAAAGCCAGATACTAGACCGTGCGAAACGGTTGCGATAATACCTTTGAGATCGCAGGTGATGCCGTTTCGGCATCATGCGGAGGCCTGGTATCACATGGACTTGCGGAAACTTCGTTACTTCGTCGGACTTGTCGAGGCCGGCGGATTTCGCCGGGTAGCGGACGTGCTGAAGGTCGCGCAACCAGCCTTGACGCGCCAGATACGCTCGCTGGAAATCGATCTCGGTGTGCAGCTCGTCATCCGGTCGAAGGCGGGCGTAACGCTTCTGCCGGCAGGACAGACGCTCCTGGAGGAAGCGCGTGAGATACTGGCACGCGTCGATCGACTGGGCGAACTCGTTATCCAACTTCAGGTTTCGGAAGCGGCCGGCGAAGTGCGTATCGGCCTGCCGTCAGCTTTGGCGGATACGCTTCTTGGCAGGATTGTCCAGACCGTGAAGGCCGGCCACCCGAATATCCAGATCATATGCCGGGAAGGCGCCGCGGACGCGGCAATCCAGGTCGAGGAGGGTGATCTCGATCTCGCCGTTGTCAGCGTTGCTCCGGGTCCCGTCCGCTATACCTGTCATTTCGAACGCCTTCTCAAAGAGCAGGATTACATGCTGTCGCGCGATACCGGCGCCCTTCAAGCAAAAGAGATATCGCTTCCCGAGCTGTTTGCGAAACCGGTTGTCCTGACGCCCTTGCCCAATGCTCGCCGCTTGCATCTCGAAAAACTTGCCGCCGCATGTGGTGCGAAGCTCGATATCGTGGCGGAAGCGGCGACCATGTCGGCGCAGCTTGAACTCGTTTCGCGTGGTCTCTGCGTTGCCGTGCTGCCGCTCAGCGCTGCTCGCGTGATGCAGCGTGGCGGCATATCCATGATTGCCGTCAAGGACCTCATCTCCTATCGACTTATGCTGGTGAACCGCAGCCCTTTGAGGCCGGTGGCGACGGGCGTTGTCGCAGAAGTCCTTCGCTCGATGTTTCGAGTGCAATATCAGGATCGAGCCGGCGCCGATAACGGAGCCGGCTCGATTTAGCGTGTCGTGCCGTTATTTCGGCAGGGCATAGGCGATGACATAGTCACCGCGGTTGTCATTGGTGCCGGTGCGGGTAGCACCGCCGGCCACGACGACCACATACTGCTTGCCGTCCTTGCCGACATAGCTCATCGGAGCGCCCTGACCGCCGACCGGAAGGCGACCGCGCCACAATTCCTCGCCCGTATCGCTGTCGAGGGCGCGGGTGTAGTAATCGAGCGTGCCGTGGAAGAAGGTCAGGCCACCCTTGGTTACGAGCGGTCCACCCATGGTCGGCATGCCGAGCGGGATGAGCACGCCCGGGACGATGCCGTGAACCGGCGCATCCTGGATCGAGCCCATAGGGACCTGCCACTTGGTCTTGCCGCTGGCAAGATCGATCGCCGTCATCGATCCGAAGGGCGGCTTGAAGCAGGGAATGCCGAGCGGCGAGACGAACATCGAGCGTTCAACACCCCATGGCGTGCCGAGCTGTTCGGAATATTCGCCTTCGGTCGAAGGCTTCAGGCCGATGCGCTTGGCTTCTTCCTGCTTGATGAAACGGCCCCACTGCGCCATGCGGATATCGTTGACGATCAGCGTGCCGGTGGAAGCATCGATCGCGCCGCCGCCCCAGTTGAAGCCGCCGTAATAACCCGGATAGATCAGCGTGCGCTGCTTGTCGGAAAGAGGCGTGAAGTGCCCTTCCCAGCGCATTTCCTTGAATTCGATACGGCAATAGAGCTGATCGAAGATCGTGCCGCCCCACATGTCGGATTCCTTGAACGGCGTGGTGCCGACGGAAATCGCCGAGAAGGGCTGTGTTTCGGCGACCTGCATCCCCTCCATCGACTTGGTCGAGACCTTGCGCTGCTCGACCGGCACGACCGGCTGTCCGTTGCGGCGATCGAGAACGAAGATCTCGCCGCGCTTGGTCAGCTGGATGATGACCGGAACGGTCGACCCATCCGACTTTTTCAGGTCGTAGAGGATCGGCTGCGACGAGACGTCATAGTCGAACTGGTCGATATTGGCGGTGCGGAAGTGCCAGGCTTCTTTGCCGGTCTTCATGTCGACGGCGACAATCGCATCATTGTATTCGTCCGAATACTCATGACGATTGCCGGTCCAGAAGTCCGGGGTCTGGTTGCCTGTCGGGAAATAGGCAAGGCCGAGCTTCGGATCATAGGCGGCCGTGCCCCAGAAATTCGGGGTCTCCGGCGCATAGGTCTGGCCCGGAGGAAGTGGCGTGCTGTCCTTTGCGCCGCGGGCGGCGTCCCAGGCCCAGAGGATCTGGCCGGTGCGGACATCGAAGCCGCGCACGACGCCGGAAGGTTCTCCGACGGTGAGATTGTCGTTCAGTCGGCCACCGACCATGACGACACCATCGGCGACGAGGGGCGCAGAGGTGACGTTGTACGAACCCTGCTGGCCGCCAACCGGATCCGGCGTCAGGCCGACGCTGAGGTCGACGGCGCCATTGACGCCAAAATCTTCGCAAAGCTTGCCGGTTTCGGCGTCGATCGCGAGCAGGCGGGCATCGGTCGTGGAGGTGAGGATACGCTTGCGGCAAACTTCGGGCAGCGCGACCGGCGCGGCTGCGCCGTTCGAGCCGGCATTGTCCGTTGCAGGTGCCGCAATCGCTGTGAGATCGGCATAACCGACGCCGCGGCAACGCCGCCAGCCCTTGGTGCTTTCGGAAATCTTCGCATGCGGATCGAATTTCCAGCGCTCCTTGCCGGTCGTAGCTTCGAGCGCGATGACGATATTCGATGGCGTGCACAGATAGACCGTGTCGTCGATCTTGAGTGGCGTCGTCTGATATTCCTTGCCGTCGACGGCCAGATCGCCGGTGCGGTAGGTCCACGCGACCTGCAGGTCCTTCACGTTGGACTTGTTGATCTGGTCGAACTGAGCAAACCGATTGCCTTCGGTATTGCGGCCATAGGCAGGCCAGTCATTGCCGCTATCCTTGCCGGCATCGGCATTGACGACCGGGGCGGCTTCGCTGCTGGTGGCAACAATGGTCGGATGCGGGCGGAACATGCCGCCCAATGTGGCGACAAAGGCCGCCGCAAGGACAACCGACAGGCCGGCCGCGTATTTACCCGGCAAAGCGGGTCTGCCCGACTTGCGCAGCAGGACCGGTGCAATGATCGCGGTGCCCAGCGCAATGACGAGGAAGGTGACGGTGCGCGGCACGAGCTGCCAGAAATCGATCCCGACTTCCCACAGCGCCCAGAGCAGGCTGACGGCCAGCAGACCGAGCGCAGTCCACAAGGCGGCCGAGCGGCGGCGAATGACGCAGTAACCGATCGCGATCATGGCGATCCCGGCGAGAAGATAGAACCACGAGCCGCCAAGCGAGATCAGCTTGATGCCGCCAGCGGCAAGGCCCAGTCCCAGCAAGGCGACAAGCGCCCCCAGGACACGAAGTGCCCATGTTAAAATGTTGGTCATTTTGAATATTCCGATTGAACAAGTGGAGTGTCAGAAGACATTCCGACAGCAAGGCCGTGCGGCCGTGGCGCATCGTCTTCGACCGATCGCGTTGCTGTGCCAGGCAAGCTTGAAAGCCCATTCGCGCATATGAACTCACTCCGGGTATCTGAGCACGGGATTTTGGCCCCGCCCTGCAATCAGCCGATCGGTCAAAACCACGCGCAAGGACGCGATCCCGGCGGGGAGCCAGGACATGCATTCGGGTCTGCAACGCGGTAGAGTTTCCCTTGGGAGGAAGACCTTTCTATAAGTCCCGGCAGTCAGCTGCGACAAGTCGCCGCCGCAATCGCGCTGGACGGAATCACGTCATCGAAAATGTTGACATTTAGCAATTTCTTGAGCGTTGCATGGACGTCGGGCGCGTGTTGCGGGCCTCGGTAATGACAAGGAGAGTTCGTGAAAAATCCGGTCAAGGCCCCTGGCTTTCGTGAGGTTGCGGATCGGGCGGGCGTGAGCGTCACGACCGTGGAACGCGTTCTCAACGAGCGTGGCAGTGTGTCGCCGGAGACCCGCATGAAGGTTCTGGAGGCGGCGGCCGAGCTGCGCCTGCGCCGGGTCCTGCCGAGCCGCCATTATGGAAACCTGCGCATCGAAGCCATTCTGCCGACCAATCCGACGCCCTATTGGGCAAAACTTTCGGGCGGCCTGAAGGAGGCCGGAAAGCTTCTGCCGCGCGGGATCACGCTTCACAGGACTTTCATTCCGGAAAACGACCCGCCGGCAATGATCCGCGCGATCACGGCCTCGAGGATGAAGCGAAGCGCCCTGATCGTGGCGGCCGAGATCGATGACGAGATTGCCCGCAGCCTGCCAGAGGTGATGCGGCAGGGCGAGATACTCGTGCTTGTCTCGACCATGCTTCCGGGCCTTGCCGCCCAGGCCTATAGCGGGGTGGACAATATTGCATCCGGCCGGACAGCTGCATCGCTGATCAATTTCGCAATGCGGGGGCAGGCCTGCAGGGTTGGGGTCCTGCAGGCAAATTCGACCCTGCAGTCGCACCGGGACAGGATCGATGGATTTGTCTCGGAATTGAACCCGGGATCCAGCTTCGAGATCCTGATCACCAACGAAATGCCCGGTGCCTCCGGGCGGTTGCTCTCCAAAATGCTGGCAAAGACACCTGCACTGGATGCGATCTATGAAACGGGCGATTCCGCTGAGGAAATGGCGCCCATCCTCAGAAAGATGCAAAACCGCCCGATCTGGATCGGGCACGAGCGTAACGACGCGCATGACAGGTTGATGCACGAAGGCCTGCTTGATTTCGTTCTCGACCAGGATCCGGAACGACAGGCGCGATGGTCGATGCGGTATATCCTGTCGAAGCTCGGCATCCTGGAATCAGGTTTTTCGACTGTGAGGCGGCCGGAGCTGCGCCTCTTTTGTGCGACCAATCTTTAGCATTCGAGGACCGATCTCCCGTTCGGTTGCCGCTCCGGCGGGTATAGTGGTTCCGTCACGGCGAAAAGACAGCCTCTCGGCGCAGCTGCGCGACATCCTTGGAGGGTGGCAGGCCGAACTGCCGCGCATATTCCCGGCTGAATTGGTTGGGGCTTTCATAACCGACGTGAAAGGCTACGGAGGTCGCATTTCCCTCGCCGGCCATAAGCAGTGTCCGGGCATGCAACAGTCGCACCTGCTTCTGGTACTGGATCGGGCTGAGCGCGGTCACGGCCTTGAAGTGGCGGTGGAAAGCCGAAACGCTCAAGGCGGCCATCTCGGCCAGTGCCTCGACCCTCAGCGGCGTGGCAAAGTTCTGACGGATCCATTGAATCGCAACGCTGATCCGCGAAAGCGCCGCGTCCGGCGTCGCGATATCCCGCAGCATCCAGCCAAGCGGTCCCTGCAGCACACGAAACAGGATTTCCCGCTCGTAGGCAGGTGCCAGTACCGCGATCTCGTCGGGCCGCTTCATCAGCCGCAGCATCCGCACCCAGGCGTCGAGGAATTCGTCATTGACCGGCGCGACCGAAAAGCCCGAGCCGAACAGCTTGCCTGAGATCTGTGCTGGCAGGTCGCTGATCAGGGCTGCGACCGTTGGAGGGTGTAGCGTCAGGCTGACGGCAAGATATGGCTCCCCGGTCGCTGCCGGCTTCACGGCACCGACAGCCGGCAGATCGACCGACATCACGAAATAGGTGGCCGGGTCGTAGGCAAAGGTCCGTTCGCCGACCGTCATTGTCTTCGAGCCGGTCAGGATCAGGTTGATCATCGGTTCATAGACGGTCGCGAGACGATGTTCCGGTATCTCTCCCTGAACCATGACGACGCGGGGGATTCCTGTTTCCGTCCGGCGATTTTCGGCCGATGAGGCCAGTTCGCGCAATTCCTGAAGTTGCTTTTCCATGCAGGCGACCGTGACAGACCCACAACGCTGTCGCAAGCGAGAAGCAGAAATAGGCAAGCTTCGGAGAGAAATGGGTGAGCAGGCGAGACGGTCGGCACCTAACTTCAGGCCACACGAAACGGCCAGGGAAATTGCCATGAAGATCGTCATCATCACCGGGGGAAGCCGCGGTCTTGGAGCCAGCATAGCCGTCGAATGCGCCCGCAGCGGCATGGGCGTCATTCTGACCTACAACAGCAACCCCGATAAGGCGGATGACGTCGTGAAGACGATTGTCGAAGGCGGCGGCAAGGCCGTGGCCCTGAAGCTCGACGTCGGCGACATCAATGCGTTTCCGGCGTTTTGTGACGCCGTTGCCTCGAAACTTCAGTCCGACTTCGGCCGGAGCGATTTCGACTATCTCGTCAACAATGCCGGATATGGCCTGTTCAACCCGATCGCCACCGTGACGGAAGATGAGTTCGACGGGCTGTTCAATGTCCATCTCAAGGGTCCGTTTTTCCTGACCCAGATCCTGCTGCCGCTGATTGCCGACGGCGGACAGATCGTCAACATCACCAGTGCGACCACGCGCGTGGCGACCGTCGGCGTTGCTCCCTACGCTGCCTTCAAGGGTGGGCTCGAAGTCCTGACCCGCTACATGGCCAAGGAGTTCGGCGAGCGGGGCATCCGGGCAAACTCGATCGCGCCCGGCGCGATCCGCACCGAACTCGGCGGCGGCCTGAACGACGAGTTCGAGGCTTTGCTTGCACGCCAGACCGCGCTCGGCCGCATCGGCGAGCCGGAAGACATCGGTGGCGCCGTCGCCAGCCTTCTATCCAACGGGAACCGCTGGATAAATGCCCAGAACATCGAAGTCGCGGGCGGCTACATCATCTGATCAAAGGAGGGCAGGATGTTCGACCATGTCTTCATTTCCGCCAGCGATATCGATCGCCTTCTGCGAAGCGGCGCTTGCCCCGCTTGGGATCATCCACGCACATGACCATGATGGGAAGGACAGACCGTCCGCGAAGCTCGGTGCGGATTTCCGCGTCTTCGGTCTCGACGACGCTGCCCTGATCGATATCGGTCTTGCCGGCGAATTTCACCCCGGCCTCCAACCACCTGCAACCCTATTTGGAAGCGGTTTTGCGCAAACCGTCGCCGCTACATCGATCATAGATGTCTGAGGAAACCAGAAAAATGCAAAAGCTCGTTGAAGCCTTCATCGCGACCGCCAACGCCTTCGACGTCGATAGGGCACTGTCCCTTTTTGCAACCGACGCCGTCATCGACGACGTTTCGGTCGGAGATGCCTTCGTCGGCACTGACGGCGTCCGCCAATATCTTGAGCGATTTTTCGTCGGCTACAACACCAGAAGCAGACTGTTGTCCATCGAGCTGCTGGACGGCTTCAGTTCGGATGTGCGGTTGGATTTCACAGGCTATTTTGGACACGAGATCGGCATGCTCAAGATCACGATCGATCCCGATGGCCTGATCAGGCGCATAGACGCCGACCTCGAATAATCGATGGCATCAAAGCCTATTTTATCGCAGGCGGGAAAGGCCTCGTAGGGTTTGGGGCGTGGGTCGGACTTTCGCGTTCGATCATGAGCCTTCAGAGGAAAAGTCACCGCTCGTCGTCGGCTCGACTGCATTCGCAAACCGATCGCTGAAAAATCCCAAAAACCGTTGAACCAGCGACGGCTCGGCTTGTTTTTCTTTCCAGATCATCCAGAGCGAGCGCGAGAGCGGCCGCCCGTCGTTGTGAAACAGCGGCATGCGAAACAGTGGCCGGTTTTCGTCGAGGAATTTCGGCGACAGGAAAATGCCGTAGCCAAGCCCGTTGGCGATCATCTCCAGGCAGGTATCGCCGTGGTTTGCCCGCATGCCGATCTTGGGCGGTCGGTCGAAATGGCCGGACCACCATTCGTCCAGCATCCTGGTGGCGAACGGATCACTCAAATACGAGATCTGCGGCCTATTCGGCAGGTCTTCGAGCCGCAGGCTTTCGGAATTGACGAGGCAGGCCTGTTCCGTTCCGATCTTCAGACGGCTGAAATTTCCCGAAATGTCACCGCAGATGAAGCCGACCTGGATATCGCCGTGCTCCAGTCTGTCGGCTATTTCCGAGCTGACACCGGTCGAGACGTTGAAATCGACGTTCGGATGTTCGGCCTTGTAGGCGCGCAGATGCGACGGCAGCGTATAACGGACGAAGGAATTGGTCATTCCGAGCCTGATCGTGCCCGTGCGGTGGTCCTGAAACGTCAGGAGCGTCCGCCGCATTTCAGCCAGGTGGGCGAGCGCCTTCTCCGCCTCCTGTGCCACATACTCACCCTGTGGCGTGAAAGTGATGCCTTTCGACGTGCGCTCTACCAGACGCGTGCCCAGTTCGCGCTCGATGAGCTGCAAACGTTTCGACAGGGCCGGCTGCGTCATCGCAAGGCGGTCTGCTGCATGGGTGATGTTTGTCGTGCGGCGCAATTCCGCGACGACCTTCCAGCTGCGTGTGTCCATCGCCTCCTCCCGAAACGCGGAAATGCCATTCCATTTGGGAATGGCTAGCCATGAAAGATCGCAATTTTACAGCCCGGTCAAGCTCCCCTATGACAGATCGATGAAGTCGCCCGGCAAGGCGGCGTGGATGGAGATTGCGCAACTGGCCGATGCCGGGCTGCGCGGAGGAGACAAGGCAGCGTCGTTGATTTTCGCGCGGAAACGCAGGGATGCGGCCGTGGCGGCGAAGCTTTGCAAGCAGCGGAGTCGAAGTGTGATTTATCATCATCTCTATAAGAAATTTGCGAAGAAGGATTGCGTCCGCGTCGGCGTGATCGGAGCCGGCAATTACGGCACGGCGATCGTGACGCAGGATCCGCATACGCCGATGATGACGGTGGTGGCGGTGGCCGACATTTCGGTCGAGGCGGCAAGGGGTGCTTATGAAAAGGCCGGTATCGACCAGTCGACGGTGGTCTATTGCAGCACGGCCGGGGAGGCGCAGCAGCAGATCGAAGGCGGCAAGCGCGTCTATACCGACCGTTGCGAACTGATTGCGGAGATTGCAGCGGTCGATATCGTCTGCGAGGCGACGGGCATACCGGAGGCCAGCGCCGACTATGCCTTGAAGGCGATCGAAAACGGCAAGCATGTCGCGATGATCACCAAGGATTGCGATGTCACCATCGGCCCTATTCTCAAGAAAAAGGCCGATGAGGCGGGCGTCGTTTATACCCCGGTAGACGGAGACCAGCACGGACTGCTGATCCAGTTCTACGAATGGGCGAAATCGATCGGCCTGACGGTACTAAGCGGCGGCAAGGCGACCGATGGCGAATTCATCTACGATGAAGCCCAAGGCACGGTGACGATCAAGACCGACAAGAAGATCCACGCGCCTTATGTCGAAACCGTCACGATTGCGCCGGAAGACCGCAAATATCTCGGTATGATCCCGAAGGGCCAGGCGGCAGAATATGTCGCCCGGCGGCGCGAAATCCTCGCCGGACTTCCGCAGCCCGGATCCTACGATCTTTGCGAAACGACGGTCGCTGCCAACTATACCGGCCTTGCGCCGGCGGTCGATACCCTGGTGCATGCGCCACTGCGGATCACCGAGATCCCCGTTGCCTATTGTGAGACCGAGAACGGCGGCATTTTCGAAACCAGCGGCGTCATCGATCTGGCAACCTGCTTCCGTACCCCGACCGAGGGAGGCCTCGGCGGCGGCGTCTTCCTCGTCGTTCGCTGCGACAATGCCTATTCGAACCACGTTCTGACGACGAAGGGCCAGATCGCCAATTACGATGATACCGCGGCGGTTATCTATCGCCCCTATCACCTGTGCGGCGTGGAGACGTCGAGTTCGATCCTGGTTGCCGGCCTGCTCGGGCTCAACACCGGCTCAGATGATTACAGGCCGCGCTACGATCTGGTGAAGGTGGCGGCACACGACATCAAGGCGGGCGAGGTTTTCGGCAACGATCATAGCCCGCAGACGACGGCACGTATCATACCTGCCCAACCCGTCGCTTCGGGCAATTTCGCCTGTGCACATCTGCTGACGGGCAACAGGGCGTCGATCGATATTCCCGCAGGCACCACGATTACTTACGACATGGTTGAGGAGCCGGTCGGTTCGACATTGTGGCGATTGAGACGTCTGCAGGACGAGACTTTCCTGGCATGACGGCCAGGACGGGGGAGCAAAACAACAGACTGCACAATGCTTTGGGAGAGAGGCATGTTACTGACGATAATTGCGTGGTCCACGGTCATCCTGTTTATGGCACTGATCTTGACCAAGAAAATGCATCCGTTTACCGCGATCGTGCTGATCCCGGTCCTGATGGCTGTGGTGGGGGCACTGCTGGGATTGTATCAGGCACCGGCAGCAAAGACGCTCGATATCCCGGTCGGGGATGTGACGATCTGGGATCAGGTGACCGTTCTTGGCACCTGGGTCAAACAGGGGCTGACGAAGACATCGGGCACGGCTTTCCTGCTGTTCTTCGCAATCATGTTCTTCTCGCTGATGCTCAATGTCGGCGTCTTCGATCCGTTGACGAAAAAGGTCGTGCAGCTGTCGAAAGGCGATCCGCTGAAAGTGCTGGTCGGCACGAGCATTCTGTCCACCGTCGTCTCCATGAGTGGTGATGGCACCACGACGACGCTGATCTGCTGCACTGCGTTCATCCCTGTCTACAAGCGTCTGAACCTGAAGATGATGCACCTGGCGGTGCTCCTCATCCTGCAAAACACCATTCTGAACCTTCTGCCATGGAGCGGGCCGACCGCGCGCGTTATCGCCGTCATCGACGGTATCGATGTCCAGGCGCTCTTGAATGCGCTTCTGCCCGGCATGATCCTCGCAAGCCTTTTCGTGACGGTTGGCGCTTATTTCCTGGGCCTTTCGGAGCGTCGGCGTCTCGGCGTCCAGCATCTGAGCGATGCTGATATCGAAGAGATCTTCGCGTCTACCGCAGGCCCCGACGATGCGCTGAAACGCCCGCATCTGGCGCCGATCAACGCGGTGCTGACGATCGCGTCGCTTGTCTTGCTGATTGCCGGCATTTTCGATCCGGTCTTCATCTTCCTGGTCGGCACCGTTCTGGCTCTGGTGATCAACTACAAGACGCTGCAGGAGCAGAAGGAGCGGATCTACGCCAATTCCGGCGAGGTTCTGGCGACGGTCATCATGGTCATCGGCGCCGGCGTGTTCATGGGGCTGTTCACCAATTCGGGCATGTCCGATGCTCTGGCCAGCAGCATGGTCAATGTCATTCCGCCGCAGCTCGGTGGTTTCTGGGGTCTGATCGTGGTGCTGATCTCGGCGCCGGGTGGTTTCTTCCTGTCGAACGACGCCTTCTTCTACGGCGTGCTGCCGGTTCTGGTCGAAGCCGGCAAGGTCTATGGCTTCACCCCGTTCGAAGTCGGCTTCGCGTCTCTGCTCGGACAGGCCTTCCATATGCTGAGCCCGCTCACCGCCTTCATCTACCTGCTGCTCAGCATGACGGGTCTCGATATGGGCGAATGGCAGCGCGCCTGCTTCAAATGGTGCCTTGGCATCTTCTTCATCTTCATCGCGACCGCCGTCGTGATGGGCGTGGTGCCGCTTTACCGGTGAAACACCGGCTTCCGATCGGGGCAGAGTCTATCGGCCCCGATCGGTTCAAACGCATTGAGAGAGACCATGAGCAAGCCCGATCGCATTATTCTCCTGCATGCCACGCCGGTGGCCATGGCACCGGTCAAGGAGGCCTTTGCCAGGATCTGGCCGGAGGCGGAAACGATCAATCTGCTGGATGACAGCCTCAGCATCGACCGTGCCGGACAGGACGAGCTTTCGGATGCTCTGGCAGAGCGCTTCGTGGCCTTCGGCCACTATGCTTACAGCATTGGCGCAGGCGGTATCCTTGCCACGTGCTCGGCATTCGGCCCGCCGCTGGATCGGCTGGCAGCCGAATTGCCGGTGCCGGTTCTCAAACCCAATGAGGCGATGTTCCGCGCCGCGATCGCACGGGGCAACCGGATCGGCATGCTCGCAACCTTCGCACCTGCCGTCACGACGATGCGAGACGAATTCGATGCTTTCGTCGTGGAAACAGGATCTGCCGCGACCCTCGACGTCGTCATTGTCGAGGAGGCGATAGAACGGCTGAGACAGGGTGATGCGGAAACCCATAACAGGCTGGTTGCCGCGCAAGCGTCCCGGTTTGCAGGTTACGACGCCATCATGCTCGCTCATTTTTCGACCGCACGCGCGGCCGATCTGGTGCAGGCAGCTATCGATGTTCCGGTGCTGGCGGCACCCGAAAGTGCCGTTTTGCGGATGAAACAGTTGATTGAAAGCAAGGAGCGGTAAGTTCATGCTGCTGGGTGTTATTGCAGACGATTTTACAGGGGCGAGCGACATTGCCAATACGCTTGCCAAAGGCTTGCCCGGAGAGGGCGGTCTCGCGGTAACGCAATATCTCGGCATCCCGAAATCGCCGGCAGCGGCGTCTGTCGAGGCTGGCGTTATTTCGCTGAAGACACGTTCGGCTCCGGTCGAAGAGGCTGTCGCCCAATCGCTGGCGGCGCTCGAATGGCTGCGCGCGCAGGGCTGCGAGCAATTTGTCTTCAAATACTGCTCGACATTCGACTCGACCCCGGAAGGCAATATCGGGCCGGTCGGAGAAGCGCTTGCCCAGGCGCTCGGCGCCAAGGGTGTCATCGCATGCCCGGCCTTTCCGACAGTCGGCCGGACGGTGCATCAGGGATATCTGTTCGTCCATGACCAGTTGCTGAGTGAATCCAGCATGCGGCATCATCCCCTGACGCCGATGACCGACGCCAACATACGCCGCTGGCTGGGCCTGCAGACAAAAACGCCGGTCGGACTTGTCGCAACTTCGACCGTGCGCTCAGGCGCTGCCTCGGTCCGCAAGGCTCTGGATGAAGCTGCAGCAGACGCCCAGACCCTGGTTATCTGCGATGCCTCGGTCGATGAGGACCTTGTAACGCTGGGAACGGCCGCAGCCGCTGCGCCACTTCTGACGGGCGGTTCCGGCATTGCCATTGGGCTGCCGTCGAACTTCATTCGCAGCGGTCGCGCGAAAGGAAGTCTCACGCCTTTCACCGGTGTCGAAGGGCCCGCTGCAATCCTCGCCGGCAGCTGCTCGTCTGCGACCCGGCGACAGATCTCCACCCATGCTCAGAATCACCCGGTCCTCGCCCTCGATATCGATGCGATCATGGCCGGCAGCTTTGGAGCGCAGGAAATTGTGGAATTTGTCGAACGGCATGCGGGACAGGCGCCGTTGGTTTATTCGTCCGATGATCCAGCCGAAGTCGAGCTGCTGCAGACGCGTTACGGGCGTGAAAAGCTGGCTCACAGGCTGGATGGATTATTTGCCGACGTCGCGCGCGCCCTGCTTGCAAAGGGGATCCGGCGTTTGGTGGTTGCCGGCGGGGAGACCTCCGGTGCCGTGGCCCAGGCTCTCGACCTTGAGGCCCTCACCATAGGGCCGGAGATCGATCCCGGTGTCCCGATCCTGGCGGAGGCAGATGGTCGTATTGCATTGGCGCTCAAATCCGGCAATTTCGGCGCGCCGGACTTTTTCGAAAAGGCTTTGAAAATGCTGCAGAATGGAGCGGAGCATTGAACGAAGACGAGCTTCGCGCGGATATCGTAAAATATGGCGCGCTGCTTTATGGGCGCGGCCTTGCCCATGGCAGCGCCGGCAATCTGTCGGTGAGACTGGATGACGGCACGATCCTGGTGACGCCGACCAATTCGTCGCTCGGTTTCCTCACCGCGGAACAGATATCGAAGGTCTCCATTGACGGCACGCATATCGCCGGTGACCCGCCCTCCAAGGAGGCGTTTTTTCATCTCGCCGTCTACGAGGAGCGACCGGCGGCAAAGGCGATCGTGCACCTCCACTCCACACATGCAGTGGCTGTCTCCTGCCTTTGCCATGCGGACAGTTTCGACGTCCTGCCGCCGCTGACGGCCTATCAGATCATGCGGATCGGCCGGTTGCCGCTGGTGCCCTATTATCGTCCCGGTGATCGCAAGCTTGCCGAGGCCGTGCGCGGACTGGCCGGCGAACACAAGGCGATGCTGCTCGCCAATCATGGCCCGATCGTTTCCGGCAGTTCGCTTCAGAAGGCCGTTCACGCCTATGAGGAACTGGAGGAAACCGCGAAGCTGTTTTTCCTCGTCGGAGATCGCCCTTTGTCGCGTCTGACCTGTGAGGCCATTGCCGACCTGAACGCGACCTTTCCGGGCTAAACGTCGGCGCGAGAGGGCATCGTCTTGGATCAATGGCTCCTGCTCATGGGCGTGGCAATCGGCGCCGGCGCGCTCAGTGGTCTTGTCGGCACTGGAGCAAGCCTGCTTTTGCTGCCTGTTCTGGTGCCGATGTTCGGTGCGGTCGAGGCGATCCCGATCATGGCCGTTGCCGGTTTCATGGCGAATTTTTCACGCGCGCTGGCCTGGTGGCGATCGATCGCCTGGAAAGCAGTTCTTGCCTATGCGCTGCCCGGCATGCCTGCGGCAGCGCTCGGCGCCTATACGCTTGTTCATCTTCCGGCAGGATGGCCGGAAACCATGCTCGGATTGTTCATCATCGCCCTCGTGCCGATCCGCCGCCTCGCCACGGCCAAGGTGCCGGCGGCCGGCTTGAGGCATCTGGCACTGACCGGCG
Organism: Neorhizobium alkalisoli; assembly: GCF_007829835.1. GTDB lineage: Bacteria > Pseudomonadota > Alphaproteobacteria > Rhizobiales > Rhizobiaceae > Neorhizobium. The sequence goes on from NZ_VIWP01000001.1 coordinate 1,108,841, forward strand.
CGCTGGTCGGCTTCCTGACCGGGATCTTTTTATCGACGGGCCCGCTCAGCGTGCCGGCATTTCTGGCTTTCGGCCTGATGCGAGGTGCTTTCATTGCCACGGAAGCCACGGCATCGCTTCTCGTTCAGGCCGCCAAGATCGTGAGCTTTCGGGAATTCGGGGCGATAACGATTGAAAACATGCTGCGCGGTGTTGTTATCGGAGGCGCCCTGATGGCTGGGACGTTTCTGATCCGCCCGCTGGTTGCGCGACTGGGTGATCATCATTTCAGAACGATGATGGATATGGTGACGCTGGTTTCGGGAATCTACCTTCTGGTGTTTGGTCTCGGCCATCTGCTGTGAAGGTCTTCTCCGCCCATAATCAGCTGATCGTTGCCGATCAGCTCGCGAAGTTCGTGGTAATAAGCGTTTAATGCCAAGCGAGCTTGGGCTTTATGGCCGTGATGTCCGCCACCGCGGCGAGTTCATTAAAAGATCTCAAATCGCACGGAGTCGGCGGCGCACCATTTCTGCGTGGAAGCGCATGCCGTGGACAAGGCCCTCGTCGTTGAAATCGTAATTCGGGTTGTGAAGCGGTGCGGATTCCTTGCCGTTGCCGAGGAACACGAAACATCCGGGGACCCGGCTCAAGAATTGCGCGAAATCTTCCGATCCGGTCATGGGCTTCGTCGCAACCCGCACATTTTCTTCACCCAGAAGTTCCGTTGCGACAGCCATGGCTTCATCTGCGAGGGTGGGGTCGTTCAGCAGCGGCACGAATTCCCGGGTATAATGCACATCGGCCTCCACATTGTAGGCAAGCGCCGTACCCTCGGCGATGATCCGCATCTGCTTTTCGATGCGCTCGCTGATCTCGCTGCGGAAGCTTCGGGCGTCACCCAGAATACGGGCGGTGCCGGGCAGGGCGTTGCGGGTGCCATCGGTGATGAGCTCGGTAACGGAAACGACGCCGATATCGGCGGGGTCGATGCGTCGCGAGACGATGGTCTGCAGATTGGTGACCAGTACGCATGCGGCGACCAGCACCTCATTGCCCCAATGTGGGCGAGCTGCATGGCCGCCGATACCCTTTAGCGTGATCTCGAAATTGTCCTCGGCGGACATGAAGGCGCCCGCCTTGGTTTCGAACTGCCCGACCGGAATACCCGGCATATTGTGAATGCCGTAGACTTCATCGAAGGGAAATCGTTCGAACAGGCCGTCCGCCATCATGGCAAGCGCCCCCTTGCCCCATTCCTCGGCCGGCTGGAAGATGAACCGCACGGTGCCATTGAAACCGCCTTCTTCGGCAAGCAGCTTGGCGGCGCCGAGTAGCATTGCCGTATGCCCGTCATGGCCACAGGCATGCATCACGCCGTCGTTCCGCGACCTGTAGGTCGGGTTGCCCTGTTCGGTGATCCAAAGCGCATCCATATCGGCGCGCAACGCGACCGCCCGGTTGCCGGTGCCGCGTCTCAACGTGCCCACCACGCCGGTGCCGCCGACGCCTTCGACAACATCATCCAGGCCAAACTCGCGCAGTTTTGCCGCAACGAAGGCAGAGGTCGCCTTTTCCTCGAAACCGAATTCGGGATTGGCATGCAGATGCCTGCGCCATTCGGTCATTTCGGCCTGCAGCTTGACGATATCGGTCATAGGGTCAGTCCCTTGAGGTGGTGAGTTTGCGGACAACGTCCAGCAGGATGTTGGCGCCGGCAATCAGGTCTGCGTCCGGCGTAAATTCTTTCGGATTGTGGCTGATGCCGCCGATGCTTGGGACGAAAATCATCGCGACAGGCGCAATCCGCGCGATCATCTGGGCGTCATGTCCGGCACCCGACGTCATCCGTCGCGACCGCAAACCGCGCCCGGCCGCCGCCGCCTCGATTTCGGCGACGATGCCGCTGTCGAAGGTCACCGGTTGAAAACGGGCCAGTCGTTCGGTGGAGATCGTCACCTGCTCTTCCGCCGCGATCCTGTCGAGATAAGCGGTGAGCGCAGCCTCTTCGGCCAGAAGGCGCTCCTCGTCCGGGTCGCGGAGATCGACAGTAAAGGTTGCTTTCGATGGAATGACATTGATCGCGTTTGGTTCGAATTCGATGCAGCCGACAGTGGCGACAGTCGGGGTGTTCGACGCAATCGCCCGTTCGCGCAGAAAAGTGATGACGCGCGCCGCAGCCAGACCAGCATCGCGGCGCATCGAGACCGGCGTCGTGCCGGCATGGTTGGCATCGCCTTTGATGGTCACTTTTTGCCAGGAAATGCCCTGCAGGTTTTCAACCGCACCGGTAGGGACACCTTCGCGTTCAAGCACCGGCCCCTGCTCGATATGCAGTTCGAGATAGGCATGGGGCTGCAAAAAGCCCGGCTCGTGCGGCCCGGCATAACCGATCCTCTCCAACTCCTCCCCGAGCACGGAGCCATCGGTGCCAATCGTCGCAAGCGCGGCATCGATATCCAGCCCACCGGAATAGACGAGCGAGCCCATCATGTCGGGTGCGTAACGTACGCCTTCCTCGTTGGTGAAGGCGCCAACAACGATCGGACGGGCGGGGTCGAAGTCGTTGGCCTTGAGGGTCTCGATCACTTCCAGACCCGCCAGCACGCCGTAACATCCATCGAACATGCCAGCATTGATGACGGTATCGATATGTGACCCGAGCATTAGCGGACTGGTCGCGGCATCGATGCCTTGTGGCGCCCAGATACCAAAGACATTGCCGATACGATCGATTGCGATCTCGAGGCCCGCTCCCTTTAGCCAATCAACAAGGCGGTCCCGGCCAAGCTTGTCGGTATCCGACGCCGCAAGCCTGACAAGGCGCCCGGTCTCGTCGCGGCCGATCGATCCCAGTTCGCGGAGGCGCCCGAGCAGGCGGTCGGCATTTACCGATACGCTGCTCATGCCATGGCTTCCGCGTTTTTCGACAGGATGCTGACGGATGTTTCTCCGACGATCTCTTCGTATCTTTTCGGGTCTGTCGCACCTTCGGTGTTGATGAGGAGAACGCGCGATTGCGGGCCAAGCTGCAGGGCTGCCTTGCTGCCAGGATCACCGGCGGCCTTGATCAGGCCGGCAAGGCCGACGCCGCCGCTTTCGCCCGCGACGACCGCCGGATCTGCGCCAATTGGATTGGCGAGCATCTTCATCACCCCAATGGCATCCTCATCCTCCACGGTCATGAAGGCGTCGGCAACGCGCGAAAGAATGCGCCAGGCGACAAGCGAGGGTTCGTAACATTCGAGCATCGCCATGATCGTCGGTTCGCCATGCGGGATGACAACCGGATGCCCGGCCTTGGCGGTTTCGACAATGCAGGCGGCACGGCTCGGATCGACGACGGTAAAGATCGGACGTCTGTCGCCGAGCGCGATTGCCAGATGGCCAGCGGCGGCCGCGGCAATCCCGCCGACGCCGGATTGGACGAAGACATGGGTCGGCGGCTCATGCATTGCACGAAGCACTTCACCGATGATCGCCGTGTAACCCTGCATGACAAGGCCGGGGATCCGCTCGTAACCAGGCCAGGACGTATCCGAGACGATCGTCCAGCCGTTTTCGGTGGCGACCCTTGCAGCCTCCTTCACGGAGTCATCATAGGTGCCCGCGACCCGGATCATCTCGGCTCCATATCGGCCTATCGCCGCAACCCGCTCGTCGCTGACGCCGGCATGCACGAAGATTGCGGCCCTGGCGCCGACAAGCTGGGCGCCCTGCGCCACCGAACGTCCGTGATTGCCGTCCGTGGCGCAAGCGAAGGTCATGGTTTTCGCGATTGCCGCGACCTCGGATGTTTTGAGTTCAGAGATGTCGACCGGCCGGGACAAATGCCTGCTCGCCTCTTCAAGGACGAGCCGGATTACCGCATAGGATCCGCCGAGCGCCTTGAAGCTGCCAAGACCGAGCCGGAAACCTTCGTCCTTCATGTGGATGCTGGAGACACCTAGTTCGCGGGCAAGCCCGGACAAGGAGACGAGGGGCGTTTCGGCATTGTTCTCCCGATGGGAAAGGAAGCGGCTGACCATGGCCGCGGCCTCCACACCCAGCGTTTCGGCATCGCGCGGATCGAGGGGAGCTTTGTATGCGGGATTCGTGTTTGTGAGAAACATGCTGGACCTCGCTCAGTTTGCGAGGAAACATATTGCAAGCGCCGCGCAAAGTGCGCTGTATTTCCGGGCCTGATTTGCAAGTTTGTTTCATTGAGGCCTTCAGATGACCGAGACCGCGCGTCGCTCCGCATTGGACGAGTTCGACCGCCAGATCCTTGCGATCCTGCAAAAGGATAATCTCACGCCGCAACGGAAGATCGGCGAGGCCGTCAATCTCTCGGCTCCTGCCGTCCAGCGCCGGATCAAGCGAATGACGGAGACCGGCGTAATCCAGGCGAATGTCGCGATCGTCGATCCGGCTGCACTCGGCCACCCGATCACCATCTTCGTCGAGGTCGAGGTAATCAGTGAGACGGCTGAGCAGATCGAGGATGCCAAGCGCGAATTCGCCGCCATCCCTGAGATTCAGCTCTGTTATTACGTGACCGGCGAGGCGGATTTCGTGATGATGATCACGGTGCCTTCGATGGCCGCCTACGAAGCCCTGACCAAGCGGCTGTTTTTCGGCAACAACAACGTCAAGCGCTTCCGCAGTTTTGTGGCGATGGATCGGATCAAGACGGGGCTTGAAGTGCCGGTCTAGGAGCGAGCGAAGTAATCGCTGACGGCGTCGCCGCGTTCAGACGCTGAACGCGGCTCGGATCAGTGCCTTCGTATAATCCGCCTTCGGCGCGTCGAAGATCGCGTCCGTCTCGCCTTCCTCGACGATCTTTCCGCTGTTCATGACGATCACGTGATCCGAAATGGCTCGGACCACGGCAAGGTCGTGGCTGATGAAGACATAGGAAAGGTCGTGGTCCGCCTGCAGCTTGCGCAACAGGTCGATCACCTGTCCCTGCACCGACCGGTCGAGTGCCGAGGTCGGTTCGTCGAGAATGACCACGCGCGGCTTGAGGATCATCGCGCGGGCGATCGCGATGCGCTGGCGCTGGCCGCCGGAAAACTCGTGCGGGTAGCGGTTGCGCGCCTGCGGATCGAGCCCGACTTCGGTCAAGGCGGCGATGGCACGCCGGTCTCGATCCGCCTTGCTCAGGTTCGGCTCGTGGACGAGCAGACCCTCGGTGATGATTTCACCGACCGTCTGGCGCGGCGAAAGCGAACCGAAGGGATCCTGGAAGACGAGCTGCATTTCCTTGCGCAGGGACCGCATCTGCTTGCGGTCGTAGCTGGAAATATCGGTTGTGCCGAAGCGGTAGTGACCATCGCTGTGGAGAAGCCGCAGCAATGCGCGTCCGAGCGTCGATTTGCCCGAACCGGACTCGCCGACAATGCCGATCGTCTGGCCCTGCCTGAGTTTGACGGTGACGCCGTCGACTGCCCGGAAAACTTTCGGACCTTTGGATAAAAATCCCCTGCCGATCGAGAAATCGACGGTGACGTCGCGTCCCTCCAGAATGATCGGCGCATTTTCCGGTGGCGGTTGCTTGCGGCCATGCGGTTCGGCATCGATCAGCATGCGGGTGTATGAGGAGGTCGGCGCCTCGAAGATTTGTGCCGTTTCGCCCTGTTCGACGACTTCGCCGTGGCGCATGACAACGACGCGCTCGGCAAAGTGCCTGACAATGCCGAGATCGTGGGTAATCAGCACGATCGCCATGCCGAAACGCTCCTGCAGTGAGCGCAGGAGTTTCAGGATCTGCGCCTGGATCGTCACGTCGAGCGCAGTCGTTGGTTCGTCGGCGATCAGTACGTCGGGCTCGTTGGCGAGCGCCATGGCGATCATCACGCGTTGCCGCTGGCCGCCGGACAGTTCATGCGGATAGCTGTCGATGCGGCGGGCGGGGTCGGGAATGCCGACCAGTTCCAGCAATTCCAGCACGCGGCTGCGGGCGGCCTTCCGGCTGCCGCCGCGGTGGTAGACGATCGGTTCGGCGATCTGGCGGCCGATCGTGTAGAGCGGGTCGAGCGAGGTCATCGGCTCCTGGAAGATCATGGTGATCTTGGCGCCGCGGATCTTGTTGAGCTCGTTTTTCGGCAGTCCGACCAGCTCTTTGCCGCGATATGTCGCCGATCCGGTGACCGTGCCGTTTCCGGCAAGCAGGCCCATGATGCCCATCATCGTCTGGCTCTTGCCGGAGCCGCTTTCACCGACCACGGCGATCGTCTCGCCGGCCCGGACGTCGAAGCCGATGCCCTTGACGGCATTGACCGTGCCGTCCGGCGTCGAAAAATCCACTTTCAGGTCGCGGATCGAGAGAATGGTGTATTTTTGATCGGTCATGTCAGCGGTCCTTCGGGTCGAGCGCGTCACGCAGGCCGTCGCCGATAAAATTCAGCGAAAACAGCGTCGCCACGAAGAAGATGGAGGGAAAGATCAAGAGCCAGGGCGCTGACTGGATGTTGTTGGCACCTTCCGAGATCAGCGCGCCCCAGCTTGTCAGCGGCGCCTGAACGCCAAGCCCGAGGAAGGAGAGGAAGCTCTCGAGCAGGATCACCTTCGGCACGACCACGGTAACGAAGACGATGACCGGGCCGATCGTATTTGTAATGATGTGCCGGCGGATGATCTGCCAGTCGGTCAGGCCGAGCGCCTGGGCGGCACCGACGAATTCCCGGCGTTTCAGCGCCAGCGTCTGGCCACGCACGATGCGCGCCATGTCGAGCCATTCCACCGCACCGATCACAAGGAAGATCAGGATGAAGGATCGTCCGAAAAAGACGACGAGAACGACGACGAGAAAAACGAAGGGCAGGGAATAGAGGATTTCGACGAAGCGCATCATGATGTTGTCGATGCGGCCGCCGAGATAACCCGATGTCGCGCCGTAAAGCACGCCGATGCCGAGCGAGACGAGGCTGGCGAGCAGGCCGACGGCAATCGAGATCTGGCCGCCGAGCATGACGCGGGCAAGCAGGTCGCGGCCGTTCGGATCGGTGCCGAACAGGAAATATTCGCGGCTGACCTTGCCCTCGACCTTGAGGACGCGGCCGTCCTTTTCGGTCGCCACGACCTTGGTGTCGTCGAACTCGTTGGCGCGATCGAAATACCGTGTCGTCCGCGGATCGATCGGATCTTCGGCGCTGACGGTCGCAGTAAAGCTCTGGCCCGTCACATCGAAGGCGTCGAGATTGACGCGGGCGCGGGTTGCGACGCCCTGCATGGCGTCCTTCAGCGAGGCCTCGTCGGGCCGCGGCTCAAGGCTGGGTGCCACCGTCACATAGGACGAAAAAACCTGGTCATAGCTATGCGGCACGAAAAGCGGGCCGAGATAGGAGAAGAGCGCGATCAGCACCAGCATCACGCAGCCACCCATCGCCGCTTTGTTGCGGCGGAAGCGGAGGGCGGCGAGCTGGAAAAGGCTGCGGCTGGTGGTTTCCGGCAGGGTTGCGGCCGGATCGCGGGCGATATCAGTCATGACGGACCCTCGGATCGAGCAGGCCGTAGAGAAGATCGACCAGGAGATTGAAGACGATGACGAAGATGGCGATCAGCACGACGGTGCCCATGACCAGCGTATAGTCGCGGTTCAGCGCGCCGAGAACGAAGTAACGGCCGACGCCCGGAATGGTGAAGATGGTCTCGACGACGGCCGAGCCGGTCATCAGCGCTGCAGCGCAAGGCGCGAGATAGGAGACGACCGGCAGCATGGCGCCGCGCATGGCATGCGTCACCACGACGATCCGCGCCGGCAGGCCATAGGCGCGGGCGGTGCGGATATGGTCGGCATGCAAGGCCTCGATCATCGAGCCGCGGGTCAGCCGGGCAAAGACGGCGAGCTGCGGCAGCGCCAGCGCGATCATCGGCAGGATCAGGAAGGAGAAAGAACCGTCGCCCCAGCCTCCGGCCGGCAATAGCGCCAGAATGATCGCGAAGATCAGTGTCAGAACCGGGCCGACGACGAAGTTCGGGATCGTCGTGCCCATCGTGGCGAGCGTCATGATGGAAAAATCGAGCACGCTGTTCTGCCTGAGAGCCGCGATCGTGCCGAGCGTCACACCGCCGACCAAAGCCAGAAGCAGGGCGTAAAACCCGAGTTCAACCGAATAGGGCAAGCCTTTGCCGATCAGTTCCGCGACCGTATTGTCCTTGTAGATATAGCTCGGACCGAAATCACCCTGCACGGCATTGCCGATATAGGTGAGATATTGCCGCCAGAGCGGCTGGTCGAGCTGATAGGTCCGCATGATGTTTTCCATCGTTGCGGGCGGCAGCGGACGCTCAAGGTTGAATGGGCCGCCCGGGGCAAAACGCATCAGGAAGAATGAAATCGTCACGACGATGAACAGCGTCGGGACGGCGCTCGCGAGGCGGCGCAGGACAAAAGCCAGCATTTGGGTGGTCTCCTGCGGAACGGCGCCCGAAATGGTATCGGACGCCGTTCCGTATCGATTATTCGGAAACGCTCAGGAAGCGGCTCAGATGCTCGTTGGCAGCATTGTCCTGCCAGCCCTTGATGCGGTTCGAGACCAGCCACAGATCGGCCTGGGTCAGGAAGGGAGCGATCGGCTGGTCGCGCATCAGGATGGTTTCCGCATCATGCATCAGCTTCGAGCGGGCCGCCGGATCCGTTTCCGCATAGGACTTCTTCATCAGATCGTCGAATTCCTTGCTGTCGTAATGACCGTAATTGAAGGTCTTGTTGGTCGACAGGTTGAGAGCGAGGAAATTTTCCGGATCGGCATAGTCGGCGACCCAGCCGGCGCGCGCAACATTGAACTTGCCGCCTTCCTGCAGATAGGCGTAGTGCGACGAGACGTCGAGATTGCTCATCGTCACCTTGGCGCCGAACGTGTTCTTCCACATATCGGCGACGGCGGTGGCGACGCGTTCGTGGTTCGGGTTGGTGTTGTAGCGGATCTCGATATTCAGCGGCTTGCCGCCTTCACCGTAACCAGCTTCCTTCATCAGCGCGATCGCCTTGTCTTCGCGGTCGAGCTGCGAAAGACCTGCGAAATCGGCCTTGGAAGGCTCGCCGTAGGTCGCCATGCCCGGCGGCACCAGCGAATAGGCGGGAAGCTGCGAGCCGCTATAGATCTTCTTTGCGAGGAAATCGCGGTCAACGGCCATGGACAGCGCCCGGCGGACACGCACATCGTTGAACGGTGCCTCGCGGCCATCGAAGACGTAATAATAGGTGGCCAGCGTCGGCGACACATGCACCTGATCCTTGTAGGCGCCGCGCAGTCGCTCGATCTGGTCTGCGGAGAAGTTATAGACTAGGTCCATTTCCTTCGCTTCGAAACGGCGGACGGACGCGGCCTGGTCGTCGATCGGGTAGAAGATCACCTTGTCGAGCTTGACGTTCGCGGCATCCCAGTAATTGGCGTTCTTTTCAACGACGAGGCTGTCGTTCGGGACATGGCTGACGAGCTTGAACGCGCCATTCGAGACCATCGTGCCCGGCTTGACGAAATCGGCGCCGTTCTTGTCGAGGCTCGCCTTGGAGACGGGGAGGGCGGTCTGGTGGGCCAGAAGCTCGAGGAAGAACGGGGTCGGACGTTCGAGCGTGATCTCGACGGTCTTGTCATCGACGGCCTTGATGCCAAGTTCCTTGATATCGGCCTTGCCGGTATTGACCTTCTCGGCATTCTTGATCGGGTAGAGGATATTGGCGTATTTCGCGGCGGTCTTCGGGTCTTCGACGCGCTTGAACGAGAATTCGAAATCCTGCGCCGTGACGGGCGAGCCGTCGGACCATTTTGCGTTGTCGCGCAGCTTAAACGTGTATGTCAGCCCGTCGTCGGAGAGCTTCCAGGACTCTGCTGCACCCGGAATGATCTTACCGGCTGCATCATAGATCGTCAGCCCCTCATAAAGATCCTTCAGGATAAAGGCTTCGATATTGATCGAAGTCTGGGCCTGGTCGAGCGTCTGAGGTTCGCCCGCATTGCCGCGGTGGAGTACCGTTTCGGCAAAAGCCGGCGCGCCCGCAAAGAGTACGGAGCCCAGCAAAGCGATCGTTGTCGCACGAAATAGACGAGATGACATACCGTTATCCTTCCCAGTTGTTCTGTTCGGTTGCGGGAGTGAATGCCAGAAATACCGGAATCGCAAGGATTTTTTCCCCGCCGAGGAAGTTCGGCGTGTAAAACCGCGCGCTGCAATTAAACTGAAGATTGCATGCGCATACCGGTGTGATAATTCGAGCATTTAGATTGCGCGGCGTAGCAAAAATGCAAGTCCAAAGCTCGACGACATTTTACGTTCAGGTAATGTTGGCAAGGAATGCCATGGCTTTGTTAGGAGGGTTGCCGGAGTAATTTTATTGCGAGGCAGCTGACTTGCAGCGGTTTGCATAAGTTTACATAGATACAACTCTTGAGGGAATTTCTGGGTTCGCCACGAATGCGCTGTGGATCGTTTGAACATGTTTCGAGTGTTCGACTGAAACTGCGATTGGTGACGCTTCGACGGTGGTAATGCATAGACAGACCCCAATGGAGACGATCAGCCTCACCTGCCGAACGTATCTACGGCGAGAAGATTATCATGGTGGCTTGCGTTCACCGCTGACGCGCGATGGATTCTCCCAAGACACGGCCTGCGTCGGGCTCCATCCGCGCTATAACTTCCCGATATGGAACATAGCGCTTTAAAGTAATTTCCCGCCTTCTATGCCCGAATATAGTCGCTGTCGTCGCAGGCAGGCAATGAAGGAGATTGCTTGCGTGTCCGAGAGTGGATGCAGCGACTTGGCAAGCGGGGAGGGTTTGTCATGAGACTTCAAGTCGTCGCGCGCCATCTTAACCAGGAAAAGATCGTCTTTCTTCTGACGGTCGCTCTGGTGATTGCGTTTGCGGCCCTGCTTCCGAATTTCCTCGACCGCGGAAATCTTCTGTCTCTGGTTCGCAGTGTCGCCGTTCTTGGTGTTCTCGGCCTCGGCATGCTCATCGTCGTGCTCGGGCGGGGCATCGACCTGTCGCTGGTCGCGATCATGGCGATCTCCGTCGCCTGGTCCATGCAGCTTATCCATCAGGGCCTGCCGGTCTATGCGGCGCTCGCGCTGGGACTGGTCTTTGCCGTCGGGATTGCTTTTTTCACCGGGATACTTGTCGCCTATGCGGAAATTCCGCCTCTTTTTGCCACGCTTGCCATGTCCACTTTCGTCTACGGGTTCGGTCGGGCACACCTGATCACCGGCACGGACGTCGTTTACATGCCGCAGAATATGGGTTGGATCGTGGGGCTGGGCCAAGGCAAGCTGATCGGCATTCCGATGCCGATTGTGATTGCTGCACTGGCCGCCTTCGTCATCTTCCTGTTCCTGAGGTTTACCAAGCTCGGCAGCTACGTCTACGCGATCGGCGACAATCTCGCTGCGTCCCGGATCAGTGGCATTTCGGTCAGGCCCATGCTGGTTCTGCAATATGTTCTGGCCGGGGTGATCGCCTTCGTGGCGGGCGTCCTGACCGCGACTTCGGTCGAGGCGATGAACACGCGCATCGTCAATTCGAACATGATCTACGATGTCATCCTTGTCGTGGTGCTCGGAGGCGTCGGCCTCTCCGGCGGGCGTGGCAACGTGCGTAACGTCATCGTCGGAACGCTTCTGATCGGCGTCCTGATGAACGGCATGACGATCATGGATATCCAATACACCGTGCAGAACGTGATCAAGAGCCTGATCCTGCTGTTGGCGATCGTCATCGACAGCGTCGTGAACCCGCGTGACGAGCAGACCGGGCAGCAGGGCGACATCTGAACAAATCAAGTGAAACGAACTCACGTCATGAGGAGGAGCAGGACATGAGAAGCAACGGATTTCTAAAGGCTGCAGCCGCAGCGCTGGTCGCCCTGTCGATCGGAGGCGCCCCTGCCAAGGCTGCAGATGCAACCAATGATCCCTATCGCCAGGGCGCGCTTGAGTCCCTGAAGGGCAAGAAGATCGCCTACCTGCCGATCTCGATCGGCTTCGATCTCGCGCAGGCCTGGGGCGGTGTCGTCAAGACGGAGGCGGAACGATATGGCATGTCGTTCTCGTCGCAGGATCCGAACTGGAACACCGATGCCATGGCGCAGGGCATGACGGCGCTGATCGCCGAGAAGCCGGACGTCATCGTCACGCAGAACCCGGACATGCAGTCGCTGGCGCGGCTGTTGAAGCAGGCCACCTCGCAGGGCATCGTCGTGGTCCAGCTCAACATGCAGGGCGCCGTTCAGACGGACGCCTTTGTCGGCCCCGACTTCATCGCCATGGGTGAGCAGTCTGCCAACATGATGCTGAAGAAATGCGGTGCCGATACGAAGACGTCCCACAAGGTTGCGATCGTTCAGGGCGTGCTCACCGGCGGCGTCAGCTTCTATCAGGTCCAGGGCATGATGAAGGTGTTCAACGCCCATCCCGAGATCAAGATTGTCTCCAGCCAGGCGGCCGACTGGGATGCGTCCAAGGCCCGCGCGATCACGGAAACCGCACTCCAGCAGAACCCGGACCTCTGCGGCGTCATCGATGTTTGGGATGGCCAGGGGATCGGCACCGGCGCGGCGATCAAGCAGGCCGGCAAGCAGGATCAGGTCTATTTCATCACCTCCGGCGGTGGCGCCCAGAGCATGTGCGACGGGCTTATGAACGGAACCTATTCCGCCGTGATCAACTACGATGCTCCTGGCATGGGGCGTGACGCCTGGACGGCGATCTCGACGGCGCTGCAGAACAAGCAGGGGGCCGGTGCGATCAAGACCCAGATGTACTCACCGACCCGTCTGATGACCAAGGAAGACGTCAAGGCGGGCACCTGTTGGGATCCGCAGCAATACGCAAAGATCCTTCGCTGATCCGAGCCCGATGCTCCGGCAGTCGCAAGGGATTGCCGGAGCCAGATACCCGAGTTTTCCAAATCCGCATGAGGCATGAGGAGGCGCGTTTGGCGTCGGCGAGCACATTGACGAAGCTGCGATATCGCTTCGTTCCCGATCACGTCATCGGGGAAATCCTGTCGAAGAAATGGATCGACAACGCAATCCCGCTGCTGGTTCTGGTCTGCGTGGTTGCCGTTTTCGGCATGCTGATCCCGAACTTCTTCAGCGGTAGCAACCTGTCCATCACCTCGCGGCAGCTTGGCGAATTTGCGCTGATCTGCATTGCCATGATGACGGTTATTCTCGTCGGTGGGATTGATCTCTCGGTCGGATCGAATTTCGCGCTCGGCAATTTCATGACGCTTGCGCTTCTCAATCTGGCGGACTGGCCGGTGGCCGCCGCCGTGCCGACCGTCGTTCTCATTTGTGGCTCGGTTGGTCTGCTCAACGGCGTGCTGATCGGCTATCTGCGGCTGAGAGCATTTCTGACGACGCTTGTGACCCTCATCATCGTCCGCGCGGTGGTCGACATGCTTCTGCTGCAATATGTGCAGGCCATGTCCACAAGCTTCTACCAGTCCGATATCTGGGATCTGATCGGGCTTGGCGGATTGTTCGGCATTCCGTTTTCCTTCTGCGTCCTGATCGTCGTGGCAATCATCGGACATGTGCTTCTGACGCGGTCGCGCCCGGGCTGGCGCCTGATGGCGATCGGCGGTTCGCGTCGTTCCGCCCACAATATCGGCCTGCCGGTGCGCAGCACGGTTTGTGCGGCCTATACGATTTCCGGAATGCTCTGCGGTCTCGCGGGGGTCCTTTACGCCGCAAGGCTGTCCGGCGCAGGCTCGGATACCGGGATCGGCATGGAGATCTCGGCTCTTACCGCAGCCGTACTCGGGGGCAACAGTCTTGGCGGCGGACGGGGCTCGATCGTCAAGGCGCTGATCGGCGCGATCATCGTGCTGATCATGACGAACGGCGTCCTGCGTCTCGGTCTGAACTCCGGCTCCGGCCCGATGGTGCTCGGCCTGACACTGGTCTTTGCCGTATTCATCGATGTGCGCTGGCTCAAGAACCGCGACAAGCTGCTGAACAAGGTCTACGTCTCGCCCACCTATATCGAGCTGCCGGAACCGGTTTCGACAGCTGCCGGCGCCGGCAACGCACTGGCTCTGAACGACAGGCTGAGAGACGTCGAGATCATCGGGCTTGCCGCTGTCGAATCTCCCGAGGACGTCATTCTCGATGAGGACGATTATCTCTATTGCGGAACTCGCCACGGCGATATCGTCCGTTTTGCCCCGCCGGATTACACAAGCCATGAAGTCTACGCCCATATCGGCGGATCTCCGCTCGGCATGGGATGGGACAAGGACCGCAACCTGCTAGTCTGCGTCGGCGGCATGGGGCTCTACAAGATCGACCGCGATCGCAAGGTCGTGAAGGTTACCGACGAAACCAATCGCTCGACCTTGTCCGTCGTTGACGATTCCCGCCTGCGGCTGGCTGACGACCTCGATATCGCGCCGGACGGCCGGATATTCTTCTCCGAGGCGACCATCCGTTACGAGATGCACGACTGGCCGGTCGATGCGCTGGAAAGCCGCGGCAATGGCCGCATCATCTGCCATGACCCGAAGACCGGCAAAACCCATACGGCGCTGCGCAATCTCATCTTCCCGAATGGTATCTGTACGTCGCAGGACGGCCAGTCGATCCTGTTTGCGGAAAGCTGGGCCTGCCGTGTCAGCCGCCTTTACATTAGTGGCCCCAAGGCAGGGCAGGTGGAACGGGTCCTGGATCGCCTGCCCGGCTACCCGGACAATATCAATCGTGCATCGGATGGAACCTATTGGTGCGCCATCATGGGCATGCGATCTCCAGCGCTTGATGTCGCGCTCAGGATGCCGAGCTTCCGCCGCCGGATGGCGAGGCGCATCGCCCCGGATCAATGGCTTTATCCAAATCTCAATATCGGCTGCGTGATCCGTTTCAACGATCGGGGCGAAGTGCTGGAATCGCTGTGGGACCAGGGCGCCGAAAACCATCCGATGATCACGTCGATGCGCGAGCACAAAGGCTATCTCTATCTCGGCGGCATCACCAACAACCGTATCGGCCGCATCCGGCTCGATGGACGCGACAAGACCTGGTCCAGCTTCCGGAGCTATTGGGGAGGTCCGAATGTCCGCCATGCTTCGTGATCTTGCCGATCGCTTCCTCGGTCGCGGGCAGGCTGCCGTTACCGTCCCGGCGCTGGACGGCGCGCTAAAGCCGAACAATCTTCTGGAGGAAGCTCCGATTGGCTTTCCCGCCGCCTCGGCCGATAACCTCGCGGTGACAGAGACTGGCCTCATCTATTCCAGCGAGGGGACGCTCTATCGGCAGGGATCCTGTGGTGGTCCCGCCAGCGCGTGGAAACATGTCGGCGAGCCCGTTTCTGCGCTCGCTGTTTCCGCCAATGATGTCGTCGCCATCGCAGCCGGTTCCAGGATTCTTCTCATCGGCCCGGATGGTAACGAGAGGGCTGAGCTTTCAGTCGGAAGTCAGCCTTGGGCTGGCGTAACGGCACTCTGTTTCGCAGCGGACGGTTCACTTCTCGTCGCTATCGGTTCTGCCCGGAACGGGCTCGATGAATGGCAGCGGGATCTTCTCGATGGCGGCTGCTCGGGATCCCTCTGGCGTATCGATCTTGCGAATGGACGCAGCCATCAGCTGGCCGGAAAGCTCCATTATCCGAATGGTATCGCTGTGGAACAGGATGGCGGTATCATCGTCAGCGAGGCCTGGCAGAAGCGTGTTCTGCGGCTCTCCGAGACCGGCAAGGTCATCGCTCAGGTAGTCGAGGATCTTCCGGGCTATCCTGCGCGCATCAGCCCGTCGGGACGCGGCGGATATTGGCTCTCGGTCTTTGCGCCGCGTAGCCAGCTGATCGAGTTCGTGCTTCGGGAGCCGGCCTACCGCAAGGCCATGATGGCGGAGGTCGATAAGGAGTTCTGGATCGCGCCGGCCTTGCGTAGCGGCTATTCTTTCCGCGAGCCGATGCAGGGCGGCGCGCTCAAGCAGATGGGCATTCTGAAACCATGGGCGCCGACACGGTCCTATGGCCTTGTCGTGGAGTTCAACCGCGATTTCGTTCCCGTTCGCAGCTTTCACAGCCGTGCGGGTGGACGCCGACATGGCATTACCTCGGCCGTGGAGGCGGGCGGCAAGCTCTGGGTGACGAGCAAGGGCGGCGGTGAGGTCGTTGCAATACCGCTTGCCGCAGGAGGGAATTGAGATGGAACCGATCATCCAGCTCAAGGACGTAACCAAGGAATTTTACGGTGTCCCGGCGCTGCGCAATGTAAACTTCGACCTGATGCCGGGTGAAGTTCATTCGCTGCTCGGCGAGAACGGCGCCGGCAAATCGACGCTGACGAAGATCATGGCCGGCGTTTATGAGCCGAGCAAAGGCTCGGTCATGTTGCGCGGCGAGCCGATGAGTTTCGGAAAACCGGCTGATGCGCTCGACAAGGGCATCGCCATGGTCTTCCAGGAAACCAGCCTGGTGCCGTCACTGACGGTCGCCCAGAACATCTATCTCGGCAACGAAAAATTCTTCAACCGCCTGCGCGGCATCTACATCGCCGCCCAGCAGTTCCTGCAGTCGCTGAATTTCGGTGTTGATCCGACCATGTACGTGTCGCAGCTCGGCGCGGCACAGAAGCAGATGGTGGAGATCGCGCGGGCCGTACACCACAAGGCGAAGGTGATCATCTTCGACGAGCCCACGGCGACGCTAACCCCCGAGGAAAAACACCATTTCTTCGCGCTGGTGAACCGGCTGAAACGCGAAGGTGTGTCTATCGTCTTCATCAGCCACGCGCTTGAAGAGGCTTTGGCGATCTCCGACCGGATCACGATCCTGCGCGACGGCCAGCATGTGATCACGGATGATGCGAAGAACTTCGATCGCGACAAGATCATCGCAGCAATGGTCGGGCGCTCGCTTTCGGCCGAACTCTACAGTCGCGACATGTCGCGCAAGGCGAGGCCCTACGGCCACAAGGTCCTGTCCGTGCAGAACCTTTCCATGGGCAAAATGGTGCGTAACACGTCTTTTTCTGTCTATGCCGGCCAGATCACTGGGATTTTCGGCCTGATCGGTTCGGGACGCACCGAGACCGCGAAGATCATCTCCGGCGTCGTCAAGCGCGACTTCTTCCATGGTGGGGAAGTGAAGTTCGAGGGTAAGGCGGTGCGGTATCGCGTGCCGAGGCCGGCGGTGAAGGACGGCATCGTTTATGTAACGGAGGACCGCAAGATCGAAGGTTTCTTCGAAACCAAGTCGATTGCCGAGAACATCTACATGAACCTCCTGTCCTCCGATCTCAATCGCGGGATCATCGTCTCGCGATCCGAGATGATGGATCTCGCCAAGCAGTGGACACAGCGGCTGAACGTCAAGGCAATCGATGCAGATGCACGGGTCATCGAACTGTCGGGCGGCAATCAGCAGAAGGTGGTCATCGCCAAAGCTCTCGTGCAGAAGCCAAAGCTGGTGATCTTCGATGAACCGACGCGCGGCGTCGATGTGGGCGCGATCGCGGAGCTCCACCAGGTCATCAACGAGCTTGCCGATGCCGGCCTCGCCGTCGTGGTGATCTCGTCTTACCTGCCCGAAATCCTCAATCTTGCCGACCGCATTCTCGTGTCCCGCCAAGGGCGTGTGGTCGAGGAATTTTCTACCGAGGACGCGACCGAGGCGAAGATCATGTATGCGGCGGTGCATTGACCACCGCCAATACCAGCATTTGAAAACGAGGTGCAGAAATGAAGATCAAGGCGGCTGTCCTGGAGGAAATCGGTCTGGAGCGTCCCTACGCGAAGACTCTGCCACTGAAGATCCAGGAGGTTGATCTCGCGGGTCCCGGTCCCGGCGAGGTTCTGGTAAAAATGGCTGTTGCAGGCCTTTGCCATTCCGACCTTTCGGTGATCGACGGCAACCGGCCAAGGCCGGTGCCCATGGTGCTCGGCCATGAGGCTTCGGGCATTGTCGAGGAGGCCGGTGAGTACGTCGAGGATCTGAAGCGGGGTGACCATGTCGTTTTCGTCTTCGTACCGAGCTGTGGTCATTGCGCACCCTGCTCCGAGGGGCGGCCGGCGCTTTGCGAACCGGGTGCGGTTTCGAACGGACATGGCGATCTGCTTGGCGGCGTCAGCCGCCTGTCGCGAAACGGCGAGCGCGTCTTCCATCATGTCGGTGTCTCGTCCTTTGCGGAATACGCAACGGTATCCCGCCGCTCGCTGGTCAAGGTCGACAGGGATGTGCCGCTGGATATTGCAGGCCTGATTGGCTGCGCGGTTCTTACCGGCACGGGTGCGGTGTTCAATACCGGCGATGTGAAGCCCGGCGGTTCGACGGCCGTCATCGGCCTCGGTGGCGTAGGGCTTGCTGCGCTGATCGGCGCCGTTGCCGCCGGCGCCGAGACGATCATCGCGGTGGACCGCCTCGATTCAAAGCTCGAATTCGCCAGGCAACTCGGCGCGACGCATGTGTTCAATTCCGATGATCCGGATATCGTCGGAAAGATCAGGGAAACGACCAAGGGTGGCGTCGAAGCGGCGCTGGAATTTGCGGGCTCGGTCAAGGCGCTGGAATTCGGATATGCGATAACCCGGCGCGGTGGCACGACGGTGACCGCCGGCCTGCCCAATCCCAAGGCGATGCTGTCGCTGCCGGCGGTGAGCCTGGTTGCCGAGGAGCGCACCCTGAAGGGCAGCTATATCGGCTCGGGCGTTCCCTCACGGGACATTCCGCGTTTCCTCGGCCTCTACAAGCGCGGCAAGCTGCCGGTCGATCGGCTGCTGACCCATCGCATGAAACTCGAGGACATCAACGAAGGTTTCGACCGCCTGGCGGATGGCTCGGCGGTGCGGCAGATCGTCGAGTTTCCCTGACAGGAAGAGATTGCGCAGACAGAGACTTGTCGCAGGAGCATGCAGATGCAGACCTACCAATTGTTCATCGACGGAAAATACGTCGATCCGGTCGAAGGACAGTGGCTGGACACTGTCGATCCCTATCGCGGCGAAGTCTGGGCCAGGATCCCGCGGGCTACGGCAAAGGACGTCGATCTCGCGACTGCCGCTGCCAGCCGCGCCATGTGGGAAGGCCCCTGGGCAACCATGAGCGCGTCTGCGCGCGGCAAGCTGCTTCGCCGGCTGGGTGATCTCGTTTCCGCCAATGCCGAAAGGCTGGCCGGGATCGAGGTGCGGGACAACGGCAAGCTCTATACCGAAATGCTCGGCCAGGTCCGCTACCATGCCGAATGGTGGTGGTATTTCGGAGGTCTGGTCGACAAGCTCGAGGGTGGTGTCGTGCCGATCGACAAGCCCGACATGTTTGCCTACACGACCCATGAGCCGGTGGGGGTCGTGGCGGCGCTGACGGCCTGGAATTCGCCGCTCCTGTTCGTGGCATGGAAATGCGCCGCAGCCCTTGCGGCCGGCTGCGCCGTTATCGTCAAACCGTCGGAATTTGCTTCGGCGAGCACGCTGGAATTTGCGGCGCTGACGAAGGAAGCCGGAATTCCGGACGGTATCTTCAATGTGCTGACCGGTTACGGCCATGAGGTTGGTGCTTCGCTGGTCGAACATCCGTCGGTCGCGAAGATCACCTTCACCGGTTCCGATGCGACAGGCGCGCGGGTTTACGAGGCGGCGGCCCGTTCGCTGAAACGGGTTTCTCTGGAACTTGGCGGCAAGTCGCCGAATATCGTCTTCGAGGACGCCAATCTCTCCGCCGCGGCGGCCGGCGTCGTGTCGGGCATCTTTGCCGCAACGGGCCAGACCTGCATCGCCGGGTCGCGCCTTCTCGTGCAGAACTCGGTCAAGGACAAGTTCGTCGAGCAGTTGGTGTCGATCGCAAGATCTGCGAAGATCGGCGACCCGATGAAGCCGGATACCAATATCGGGCCTGTGACCACGCCCGCCCAGTACAGGAAGGTGCTGGATTATATCGACATTGCCAAAAGCGAGGGCGCCCGCTGCGTTCTCGGAGGAAAGCCTGCAGAGGGTGAGGGCATTCTCGGTGGCCAGTTCGTCGAACCGACGATCTTCGACGGCGTCGACAATTCGATGCGGATCGCCCGTGAAGAAGTGTTCGGCCCTGTCCTGTCGATCATCGGGTTCGATGATGAGGAAGATGCCATCCGGATTGCCAATGACACGATCTATGGCTTGGCCGCCGGCATCTGGACGGAAGACATCGGTCGCGCACTCAGGTTGCCGAAAAAGCTTCGGGCTGGAACCGTCTGGGTCAATACCTACCGCGCCGTCAGCTACATGATGCCGTTCGGCGGCGTGAAACATTCGGGCATCGGGCGGGAAAGCGGGGTCAAGGCGATCGAGGAATATCTCGAGCACAAGAGCGTCTGGGTCTCGACGAGCAAGGCTATCCCGCAAAACCCGTTCGTCATGCGCTGAGGTGTACCATGTCTGAAAACATCCAGGACTGGATTGGGCGCAGTGTCGAGATTTCAGACGAAATCCGTCCGCAGCCTGCCAATTTCATGCTCGCCACACTCGGCCACGAAGATACGCTTGCGCCGGGCGATGACCTGCCGCCGCTCTGGCATTTTCTCTATTTTCTGGAGGCGAAGCCGGCCGGTGATCTCGGCCGCGATGGACACCCGAAAAAAGGTGGTTTTCTGCCCCCGGTTTCCTTGCCGCGACGCATGTGGGCCGGCGGACGCTTTACTTTTGGGAAGCCGCTGAAACTGGGAGACAAGGCGGTCAAGCGCTCATCGATCCAGAGCATTTCCGAAAAGGATGGGCGCTCGGGAAAGCTCTGCTTCGTGACCGTCCGGTACGAGGTGGTCGTAAGCGGCGAGGTATCGATCATCGAGGAACAGGACATCGTCTATCGCGAGGATCCGGCGCCGGATGTCCCTGCGCCCGCACCGAAACTCGTCGATCGGATCCCGGCCTTTGCTGAAGAGGTGACGCCGACGGAAGTGATGTTATTCCGGTATTCGGCGCTGACCTTTAATGGCCATCGCATCCATTACGACGGTGATTATGCCCGCACTGTGGAGGGATATCCCGGCCTCGTTTTTCACGGTCCGCTGACGGCAACGCTTCTGGCGGGACTTGCCGAGCGCTCGGCCGGCCGGAAGCTGAAGGAATTTTCGTTCAGGGGCCAGTCGCCGTTGGCGGGCATGTCGCCGTTCAAGTTGGAGGGCATCGAAGCCGGCGATCGCATGAGCCTCTGGGCTCGCCGCCACGATGGCGCTGAAGCGATGGTCGCGGATGCCGGCTTCTGATCCAGGCTGTCTTTCGCCGTCGAGATACTCGAACGGCGAACCGCGGGCTCGATCTGGAAATGAAAACGCGTGGTTCGCGGGCTATAGCAGAGAGGCATAGCGGACCACTCTCAAGCGTATTGGCGGTAAGTTTTTCCGCCACTTAAAAGTTTGCAGACAGGACCGAAGAAGGTCCGGCGCGGGAGTGGTTTCCCATATGAGGCCACACCCGCCGTCCCGCAGGTGGAGAGTGACTGAATGCAAAACGTCCACGCCGACAGCCATCAGGATATTCGCGATGCTGTTCGTGCCCTGTGCGCCGAGTTCCCGCCCGAATATCACCGCCGCGTCGACGAGCAGCGTGGTTATCCGGAGGAGTTCGTCGATGCACTGACCAAGGCAGGCTGGATGGCGGCTCTTATCCCTGAAGAATACGGCGGGTCGGGTCTCGGCCTGACCGAGGCATCTGTCATCATGGAGGAGATCAACCGTTCTGGCGGCAATTCCGGTGCCTGCCACGGCCAGATGTACAACATGAATACGCTCGTGCGGCACGGTTCGGAAGAACAGCGCCGGCGTTTCCTGCCGAAGATCGCGGCGGGCGAGCTCCGACTGCAGTCGATGGGCGTCACCGAACCGACCACCGGCACGGATACGACCCGGATCAAGACGACGGCCGTCAAGAAAGGCGACCGTTACGTCGTCAACGGCCAGAAGGTCTGGATATCGCGCATCCAGCATTCCGACCTGATGATCCTGCTGGCGCGCACCACGCCGCTTGATCAGGTGAAGAAGAAGTCGGAAGGCATGTCGATCTTTATCGTCGACATCAGGCAAGCCATGTCGAAGGGCATGTCGGTTCGCCCGATCCTCAACATGGTCAATCACGAGACCAACGAACTCTTTTTCGACGATCTCGAAATTCCCGAAGAAAACCTGATCGGCGAGGAGGGGCAGGGGTTCAAATACATCCTGACGGGCCTCAATGCCGAACGCACTCTGATTGCCGCCGAATGTATCGGGGACGGTTATTGGTTCGTCGAAAAGATCTCCAATTACGTCAAGGAGCGCAGCGTGTTCGGCCGGCCGATCGGCCAGAACCAGGGCGTCCAGTTTCCGATCGCCGAAAGTTACATCGAGATCGAGGCAGCCAACCTGATGCGTTACGAGGCTTGCCGCCTCTACGATGCGCAGCAGCCGTGCGGCGCACAGGCCAATATGGCGAAATATCTGGCCGCGAAAGCCTCCTGGGAAGCGGCCAATGCCTGCCTGCAATTCCATGGCGGTTTCGGTTTCGCCTGCGAATACGATGTCGAACGCAAGTTCCGCGAAACGCGGCTTTACCAGGTGGCACCGATCTCCACCAACCTCATCCTCAGTTATGTCGCCGAGCATGTTCTCGGCCTGCCAAGGTCATTCTGATGAAACAGGCGAGGCTTCCTCTCGAAGGCATCAAGGTGGTGGCGGTCGAGCAGGCCGTCGCGGCGCCCTTCTGTTCGGCGCGCCTTGCGGATGCCGGTGCCGAGGTCATCAAGATCGAGCGGCCGGAAGGTGATTTCGCCAGGGGTTATGACGACGTCTGCCATGGTCAGAGCAGCTATTTCGTCTGGCTGAATCGCGGCAAGCAGTCGCTTGTCCTTGATCTGTCGACGCCCGCCGGCAAAGAGGCCTTTACTGCGTTGCTGCAGGACGCGGATATTCTCGTCCAGAACCTCAAGCCCGGGGCGATGGAGCGAATGGGTTTCGGGCCTGAGGTCCTGCGGGCCCGGCATCCCCGGTTGATCTTCTGCTCGATCAGCGGATATGGCGAGGACGGACCGCTTGCCCCGCGCAAGGCCTACGACCTGCTGATCCAGGCGGAGTCCGGGCTGTCGTCGATCACCGGCGCGCCGGAGGCACCTGCTCGGGTCGGCATTTCTCTTGTCGATATCGCCACCGGTGCCACTGCCTATTCGGCGATCCTTGAAGCGTTGATTGCCCGATCGCAAAGCGGCGAGGGTGTCGAGATCAGGATCTCCATGTTCGACGTGATGGCCGACTGGTTGACGGTTCCGCTTCTGCATGCGGAAGGTGGCAAGCCGCCGAAACGCCTCGGTCTCGCGCATCCGTCGATCGCCCCTTACAGCGTCTTCACGACAGCCGACGGCAAATCGGTTCTGATCTCTATTCAGAGTGATAGGGAGTGGGTGAAGTTTTGCCAGGAGTTCCTGAAACGGCCGGATCTGGCCAGGGACCCTGCATTTGCAACCAATGTTGCACGCGTCTCCAACCGGCAGGAGACCGACCGGCTGGTGGCCGGGGTCTTTGCGACGATGAGCGAGGCTGAAGCGACGCGACGGCTGACCCAGGCGGACACCGCCTTTGCCAGCGTCAACGACATGGCCGCTCTGGCGCATCATCCGCATTTGCGGCGCATCACCGTTGAGACCGAGGCGGGAAAGGTAGCCTATCCGGCGCCCGCACCCGTCTTCGTCGGCGCGCCACGGACCTATGGCGCAGTGCCGGCTCTTGGCCAAAGGGTAAAGGCTCGTGTTGCGGCGACCGTGTCTGCCGATGACGAGCATGGTTGAGGTCGACATGCCGCAGGCCGGTGCGGAGCTTTGATATGGCGATGCGTCTCTGCGTGTGCCAAGATCGCATCAGGAGGAGAATGCCGGTGTGATGCCGGGACATGTGAGCTGATCATCAATGCGCTGGGAGGACGCGGATGAATGGTTTCCTGAGATCGATCCTGAGACGGCTGGGTCTTGTCGATGCGGCGGCTGCCGTCGCGGTCTGCGATGGCGAAACATTGGTGGATCGCGAGCTTAACGTCATCCAATTGCGGGATACGCGCCGTTCTCCGGTCTGGATCGGCGCATGCGGCGACACCTGGCTTGGAGGCCTCGGTGAGCCTGCTTTGTGCCATGCCGCAATGCCGACTGGCGATCGCTTGCCGAGATCTGCGAAGGCGGAACGCATCGACTTCAAGAATGCGAGCGGCCATTGTCGCAAGTAAAGGTCGATACCCTTCCGCTCATCCTTGCCGCCCTGCAGAAGGATAAGGCACAGAGCGTGCTCGATGTTGGCTGCGGTCGCGGGCGATTGTCGTCGGCGTTGGCGCAGCAGGGATTTTCGGTGACCGGCCTCGATCCGCAGGCCGAAATTATCAGCAAGGCGGCGGCAGCCGTTCCCAGCGCCCGCTTTGATGTCGGCACAGCCGAACGGATGCCCTATGCGGATCGATCCTTCGATGCCGTCATCTTCCTGAACGCGCTTCATCACGTTCCGGCGCAATCGATGCCAGCCGCGCTCAAGGAGGCTCGACGTGTCCTCAGGGAGAACGGGTCGATCATTGTTGTGGAGCCCAAGGCGGCAGGAGCCTTCTTCACCGTCATGCTGCCTGTCGAGGACGAAACCGAAATCCGCGCTCTGGCCGAAGGTGCCATCAGCGATGCCATTGAAAACGGTCTCGTGTCGCTCAAGGCGAAGGTGGTCTACGACCGGATTTCCCGTTTTGCCAATGCAGACAAATTCATCGCGTTCCTGAATGAGGCCGATCCCATGCGCGCCTCGGCCGCCGCAGCTGAAAAGGCGACGATCGAGCGGCTTTTCAGTGAACATGCCGAGCGGGATGGCGACATGTTTACGCTGGTACAGCCGATGACATTTTTTCAATTGGTCTGAGTCATGAGGGGCGGGGGCAATGGATCTTAGACAGCTCAGATATTTCATCGCCATCGCTGAACAGGGGTCGTTTGCCAAGGCGGCGGCGGTCCTCAATGTCGCCCAGCCGGCCTTGAGCAATCATGTCCGCAACATGGAGGCGGACCTCAAGACGCCGTTGCTCTTCCGCAGCCCTTTGGGTGTCATCGCAACCGAGGCCGGCGAAATCTTGCTGCGGCATGCCCGGATCGTTCTCGATCAGGTTGCGGTTGCAGAGGAGGAGATCCGCTGCCACGAGACCGAGCCCGAAGGAGAGGTGCGGCTCGGCCTGCCGGGTACGATCAACGAGATCCTTTCAGTGCCGCTGATCATGGCGGCACGCCGCCAGTTGCCGAAGGTCAAGCTGCGGATCGCCGAAGCGATGAGCGGGTTTGTTCTGGAATGGATGCAGGATGGCCGCATCGATCTCGGCATCATCTACACATCATTCAATGACAGGGATCTGGTGTCGACCCACGTACTGACCGAGGAGCTCTGCCTGCTCGGCCCGGTCGAACCGATCAACGTCGCCAAACTCGCCCCCGGCGACAAGATACCTTATGGCGATGTCGCCGAACTGCCGTTGATCCTGCCAAGCCCGCCGCATGGGCTGCGCGAACTTCTGGAGAAAAAGGCTTCAGAAGTCGGGCTGATGTTGAACACTGCAATCGACGTCGATTCCTACGGCAACATCAAGGAGCTGGTGGAGGAAGGTTTTGGTTATTCGATACTGCCTTACAACGCCATCGCCCGCGAGTTGCGGCAGGGCAGGCTGATCCATAGGTCGATTATCAGTCCCATCCTCGAGCGCGACGTGCACCTCGTCCATAATGCAACACGACCGATGACCAATGCCGTGCGGGCGGTCGAGGAGTTATGCCGTTTGACGCTGACATCGCTGATGGAGACAGGGCGATGGAAGGGCGTTCGCCCGCCGCCGCTTGAGGTCGAGTGAGCTGTCGATATACGGAATTGCTATAGGCGTGGAAGCAAAAATCTAATTGGTTGGCCGTGCTGCCTGTGGTGCAAAAGGAGCGGGCACGAACACGGATCGATCCGCGCATTCATCGTGCCTCCAGGGCTCCGCCGGGTGCCCCAAGGGGAGGTGAATTATCATGGCCGATGTTACGCGCATACTGTCGCACTACGCGGCGGAGACGTCCTACCAGGATTTGCCAGCCGAGGTCGTTGTGCGGGCAAAGCTCCTGATCATCGATTTCATCGGCAGTATCGTGCGCGCCAGCAAGGAGGCTGACTCCACCCCGTCGATCCTTGCCATGGTGCGCAAGCTCGGGCTGGGAGCGGCAGGCGATGCTTCCGTCTTCGGTCTGCAGCAGCGTTATTCCCCCGCCATTGCAGCTCTCCTGAACGGCGCCTTCGGCCATTCGCTCGATTTCGACGATACCCATGCCAGCAGCTCTCTGCATCCCAGCGCGCCGGTCGTTTCGGCGGCGTTTGCAGCGGCACAGACGACTGGCTCTTCCGGAAAGGCCCTGATCGCGGCGATCGTCACCGGATATGAAGTCTGCTGCCGGCTTGGCAATGCGCTGGACCCGACCGCGCATTATGCCCGCGGTTTCCATCCGACAGCGACTGCCGGCGTTTTCGGTGCCGCTGCCGCCGTCGGCAACCTTTATGGCCTTGATGCAAAACGCGTCGCATCGGCTTATGGCGTGGCGGCAAGCCAGGCGGCCGGCTCGCTGCAGTTTCTGGTCAATGGCGCCTGGAACAAGCGATACCAGGTGGGTGCCGCTGCCATGAACGGGGTCATTGCGGCGACGCTGGCACGGGAAGGTTTTGTCGGCGCTGCGGACGCGATCGAAGGCAAACACGGTTTCCTCTCCGGTTACTCTGACGGTGCGGTTCCGCAACGAGGTGTCGACAAGCTCGGCGAAACCTACGAGACCATGATGATCGGGGTAAAGCCCTATCCGAGCTGCCGCTACACACATGCGGCTATCGACGGCATTCTGTCCCTGCGCAGCGCGCAGGGGATCGCGCCAGCCGACATTATTTCGATCGACATCGGTCTGCATCGTAACGGCATCACCCTGACAGGTGAGCCTCTGGAGGCAAAACGGCGTCCCAGAAGTGTTGTCGACGGCCAGTTCTCGATGCCGTTTACCGCCGCAGTCGCCATGAAGAAGGGCCAGTTCGGCTGGGACGATTATGCGCTGCTCGGAACTTCCGAGATCGATGCACTGGCTTCGCGCGTTACCGTGTCGAGGGATGAGAGCCTGGAGGGAAGGCCGCATCCGTTCGGTGCCAATATCCGGTTGAGAACGTCCTCCGGCGAGTTTTCCGCGCATGTGCCGGACCCGCGCGGGGAGCCGGAAAATTTTCCGACCGAGGCAGATTTCTGCAGCAAGTTCCGTCTGCTTGCCGAACCTGTTCTGGGGACGGGTGTGACCGATCGGCTGCTGAACAGCTTGCTCCATCTCGACGATATCAAGGATATGTCAGGCCTTGCGGTCGAACTTGCCTGACGCTCATCGCCATAGAGGATAGACCGCATGGCAATGTCGATCGACCATACCTGCCTGCATCTGTTCGTGCCGGCGGATCGCCCCGAACGCATCGCCAAGGCGGCTGCATCGGGCGCCGATGCCGTGATCATCGACCTGGAGGACGCGGTCGGCGCGGCAGGCAAGGCGCTTGCGCGCACGAGCCTGGCGGAGCATCTGGTCCGGGGGGGCGTTCCGCTGATCCTGCGCATCAATGGGGTCGGCACGGCCTGGCATGCGGAAGATGTCGAGGCCGCGGCATTCCTTCCCCTTGACGCCGTGATGTTGCCGAAAGCAGAGAACGAAGGTGATATAGGGTTAATGTCGCAACGCCTCAAGCTGCCGGTGATTGCGCTGGTCGAAAGTGCTGCCGGCATTCACAATGCCCTTGCGATTGCCCGATCGGCGGCACGTCTCGCCTTCGGGTCCGTCGATTATGCCGCTGACCTTTCGATGGGACATACGCGACAATCGCTGCTGACCGCTCGCAGCCATCTTGTGCTGGTCTCCCGATTGGCCGGCATCCCGGCCCCCATCGATGGCGTCACCACCTCCCTCTCGGACGAGGATGTCATTCTGGCGGACAGCGCCCATTCGGTGGAAATGGGGTTTTCCGGAAAGCTGCTGATTCACCCCGCCCAGATCAAATCGGCGCGCGCCGCCTTTGCTCCGGACGAAAAGGAAGTCGAATGGGCTACCCGGGTGCTGGCTTTTGCGCAAGAAAACGCCGGTGCAGTCAAGGTGGATGGCGAGATGATCGACGCGCCTGTCATCATGCGGGCGCGGCAGATCGTGAACCGATCTGCGAAAGCATAGATACCAGTGGACAGATCGACGACGTCGAAGCGACTTGGATTTTGTCTTTCATGCCTTGCCAGGATAGAGGCCGAACAACTTGAAAGTTAACGCCACTGGTCATATCGACCCGAAGGCGATAGATGCTCGCCATACAAGGGAGCGCATGATGGAAGACACTATCAGGATCGAAAATCGTGGTGATTTTGGCCTCTGGGCGATCGAGGCCGCGAAACAAATTGTCATCGATCAAGGGTTTGATCTCGCGCGCGCTGGGCGCGAAGGATCAGAGGAAGATGTTCGCCAGGCCGGAAATGCGCTTGGCCAGGCCATCACCAACGCTCTGCTGGAAGTTTACGATGGCCTGCTTGATGGCGCGCCGGAGGAATAATTTCGGCTGAAGCGGCAGCATTCTGACCTCGAGATATGGCTCCCTGGCTGATCCGTTCTGTCTTGGCGGCTGTACCTGCGATGCAGCCGGTCTGCTCGCTATCGCCCATCCGGCGCAGCCTGGACTTCATTGCCATCCCTCAAATCTTCTCGATGCGCCTGCAGGTCTGCAATTTCATTCAGCGCTTCCGCCGTTTCAGGCCGCGGATGGCAATCCGGATCGGGCGCTTTACCAACGGTCCGCTCAATCATTGCAACGAGCTGTTTATAGGTCAGCCGCACCATGGCAAGGCGTGCTGCCGGCGCGATCGGCTTGTCGATAATGGGGGTGAGAAGGCCGACGATCCGTCGTGCCGTACGACGCACCTCTTTCGGCGCGCGGTTGGAACTGCAGATCGCTTTCGCGAGCATAAAAATGCGGCGGAAGGAAAGGGTGTCAGGGACACGGGGGAGCCAGTCGGGATCTGTCATGCGTCAAAAACGCTTTGACGCCGGAAAGGTCGCTAATCACCTCGATCCATAGTCAAGCTCGCATTAATTAATCGCTTACCGTGAATGAGTTCCGACTAATTCACGTCGCCGATGGCTGCAAAACTCGAAGGTCAACCGTCACCCGAGTAAAACCGTCACGGATGTCTCAAGGCGCCAAACTATTATAGGTCGGCAATGCAAATGTGCTTCAGTGCTCTCGGAAGAGCGAGATGATCGCAAGCGCGTCAGTATCCGGAAAGCTGCCTGAAGCTGCCGTCCGGGTAGACGAATGTTTTGAGAGAAACTTCCTTGTAGACATATGAGGCGTGAGTTCGGTTTCGAAAAACAGAAGCTCGACAAGACGCTGGTCCTGCATTTTTTCAGACATAGATCTCGATGCCATCGTTTAATCCATCTCAAGATCGCCCTGGCATTTCTAACCCCTCTGAAAAACTATGCGCCTCCTCGTGAACGTCAAGGTTTTAATCTTATTGATTATCCCTGTCGCAAGCTTTGACAGCGGAAGTATTTCGCTGACCTGGTAATTGCTTACAATATATTTGGCTTCACGTCGGGCCGGACAAAAGTCCACATCGAACCGCTTACGTCTTCTGCAATGACAAGGTCGGGCATTTGCGACAAGGCGGCCGACAGGGCGGCCAAGCCGTTTACGCTCGCCAGAAATTCCAGCAGATGCGATGCGCGCTTATGCGCAACTTCCGTGCAGAAACCATGGATCGTTCCCAACTCGACGCTCCGTCGAGGTGTGATCTCGCGCGCCGTAATGACGACTTCGACGACGAATTGCGTGAAATCAGAAGGCGTTTCCATGCACGTCTCCTTGCTGGCTTCGCCCACTATAGCACCGTCTGCGAATGCCTTTCCGAGGGTACGGTTTCGCACAAAGGTCCTGGCGCCGTCGAGCGAAGCTCTACTGTCCCGAGGTCAATTCCGACACGCGTCTGGCAAATACGTCGCTGGCGAAAGGTTTGGTAAGAACCTGCATTCCCCGCTCCAGATGGCCGTGGTTCAGGACGGCGTTTTCGGCATATCCGGTTACAAACAGGACCGGAAGATCGGGCCTATCGGTGCGGACGGCATCGGCAAGCTGACGGCCGTTCATGCCGTTCGGA
This sequence comes from Neorhizobium alkalisoli, assembly GCF_007829835.1. GTDB lineage: Bacteria > Pseudomonadota > Alphaproteobacteria > Rhizobiales > Rhizobiaceae > Neorhizobium. The sequence goes on from NZ_VIWP01000001.1 coordinate 1,138,937, forward strand.
AGGCCAACGTCGGTGACAAGAAGATCGATGTCCGGCCGTGCACTCAATATCTTGAGGGCGGAGGGCGCATCCTCTGCTTCGAGAACCGAATATCCGAGTTCTTCGAGGATCTCGACCGCGACCATGCGCACCAGCGGTTCGTCATCGACAACGAGGATCGTCGTTTTCCCGGATGCCACGGGGGCGGCGATATCCGGCGCCAGAACCTCTTCCTCGATACCGTCCGCGATATGACGAGGCAGGTAGATACAGATCATCGTCCCTTTGCCGAGTTCCGAATATATCCGGGCTGCACCACCCGACTGTCCGGCAAAACCGTAGACCATCGAGAGCCCGAGCCCCGTGCCCTGACCCGTAGGTTTCGTCGTGAAGAACGGGTCGAATGCGCGGGCGATGACATCTTGTGACATGCCGGTGCCGGTGTCGCTGACGCACATCGAGACATATTGCCCGGGTTCGACGCCGCGTTCCCTTGCGGCCCGTTCATCCAGCCAGCGGTTTCCGGTCTCGACCGTCAGCTTGCCGCCATTGGGCATGGCGTCGCGTGCATTGATGCACAGGTTGAGAAGAGCATTTTCAAGCTGTCCGATATCGACGAAGGCGGTCCACAGGCCACCGGCCGCTGCCGTCTCCACCTCGATGCCTGGACCGACGCTGCGCGTGATCAGATCATGCATCCCGGCAATGATCCGGTTGATGTTGGAGGGTTTCGGATCAAGTGTCTGGCGTCTTGAGAAGGCAAGCAGGCGCTGCGTCAGGCCGGAGGCGCGTTTGACGGCGCCTTGAGCGCCGGTCAGGTAGCGGTCGATATCGACCAGGCGGCCCTGCGCTAGGCGCGTCTTCATCAATTCCAGGCTGCCGCTGATCCCGGCAAGAATATTGTTGAAGTCGTGCGCGAGCCCTCCTGTCAGCTGGCCGACGGCCTCCATCTTCTGCGCCTGTCGAAGGGCCTCCTCCGCGTGCATGAGTGCGTCGGTGCGCTCCTCTACCCGTTGTTCGAGCGTTTCGGTCAGCGTGCGCAATTCGGCCAAGGCACGGTCGCGCTCTTCTTCAACCGCGCGTCGCGCCTCGATGTCGATCAACACGCCGGGAAAAGCCAGAGCCTTTCCATCGGGTCCGAGATCGACCCTGCCGTTCGCCTCCAGCCAGTAATAATTGCCATCCAGCCTGCGGGTTCTGTATTGGTGCGCATAAGGGCCGCCAGCCTTCAGGGCCTTGCCGATGGCAGCTGCCAGGCCTGCCTGATCGTCCGGATGGACAGTTTCGATCACCTGCGAGAGGCTGAGCCCCGACCGTCCGAGCGAGGGATCGAAGCCGAAGGCTGTCGCAAATGCCTCGTCGACGGTGAATTTATCGGCGGGCACATCCCAGAACCACGTTCCGATGATCGCACCCGCCGCAAGAGCGAGCTGAACGCGCTGGATATAGTCGCGGGCCAGCGCTTCGCTTTGGCGCAGGGCCGCTTCGGCGGATTTGCGTGCGGTGATATCGCGAAAGAGAACGGAGACCTGTCGGAGGCTTTCAGGCTCAAGACGCGTGGCCGACACTTCGATATGGCGGCCGATCGCCTTGAATTCCTGCTCGAAGCGGACGGTCTCGCCCGTCCTTAAAACACCACCGTATATATCCAGCCAGACGTCCGCATTGTTTGGCTCGATTTCGCGGAGTCGCTTGCCGACGACATCCTTGATGCCGGTCTGTCGCTCGTAGCCGGAATTGGATTCGACATGGACGTAATCGCTGAGCGGCCCTTCGGGACCGTCGATGAATTCGATAATGCAGAACCCGTCGTCAATCGCCTCGAACAAAGCGCGCCGACGGGTTTCACTCCGAACGAGAGCGTCGTCTTCGGCAGCCCCTTCCGGTGCCGGGGAATTCTGCATCGCCAACTTCTGTCCTTTATTGGGAACTGGTCATTGGAGAGCTAAATAGGTCATTGCGGAAAGATCGCAATGGATCCCTTGCCGGCTTCGATCGTCATCGAGGCCGTTATTCTTGTCGGGACTCGGCAAGAACTCCCGAACGCACTCCCACGGCGAGGTTGCTATGTTTCTCCTCGCGGATCCCGCACTGAATGCCGTTTTAATCGGATTGGCTGCTCAGATCGGACGCGGCGCAGACTTCAGGGATCGGCTGAAATCGACGGCAGTCTTTGTACTGACGCTGTGTATTGGTTCGGTTTTGGGCCTATGGATCAAATCAGGGGGATTTGAGCTGCCAAGAAAGAGCATGAAAGCCGCGAGAACAAGCGCCCCTGCGCCAGTCGCGAGTGCTGCGAAAACCAGCACTTCGTCTTTCTTCATCTGAACGTATTCGCCACTCCAGTCGTAAGCGATCTGCTTCTCCCGATGCCGATCGCGTTAAGGTTGAGCCCGTATGGTTAATGGCTGGTAAACGGAGATGACAACTTTCAGCCTCCGAATACATCCGCGCAATATCCTTTGCCGGACATCCCATATTCAGAGCCCGCGATTTGCGTCATCGTCCGATCCTTCTGACCTGTCCCGCATTCCGGCAAGAAGTTGGGCATGTTCGGCAAGCCTGCGGGACACGAACTCCGTAAACAGTCGGACCCGCTTCGTCTTGCGTGTTTCGCCCTGGGTGAGAAGCCAGAGCGTTCCGTACATATGCAGATCTATGCCCGGAACCCTCACCAGTTGCGGATCGGCATCTCCGACGAAACACGGCAGCGTCGTTACCCCGAGCCCCTGGCGCACGGCAACGATCTGCGCCTCCGCATCCGTCACCTTGAATGGAACTCCGCTGGCCTCGACTTCACCCTCGCGGACCCATTCCGGGATTCCATGGCTGCTGATGACGATCCACCGGACAGGAGCACGGTTTCCTGCACGCCTTGCCGCCAAAAGATCGCGGGCCATGTAGACGGCGCCATAAATGTCCGGGCCCTTCAGAGCATGCAGATTGAGTGGCAGGGTCTTGCGGTCGTAGACGACGCGGATCGCGACGTCGGCTTCCCGGTTGGTGAGGTTCGCCAGATCGCCTGACGAGATGACGTCGATCTCGATATCCGGATGGTTGCGTGCGAAGTCGGCGAAATCAGGCATGAGGAGGCGTGTCGCAAGGGTTGGCGCCAGGGTCACCCGCAGCAGTCCCCGAACGCTCTGGTCGCGGCCGAGGATGCGCGTCTCCAGTTGCCGAGACGATGTCTCCATCAGCTCCGCGAGTTCGCGCACTTCCTCTCCCGCCGACGTGACGCGGTAGCCGGATGGCAGCTTTTCGAACATCTGTGCCCCGAGGCGCTCCTCCAGCTGCGCGACGCGCCGCAGCACGGTCGAGTGGTTGACCCCGAGGTTTTCCGCGGCCGCACGGACGGAACCGGCGCGTGCGACAGCGAGGAAATAACGAATGTCGTCCCAGTCGTTCATGGTGCGCTCCGGCACCGCCAAGGTGCTTTTGTGAGAATTTGTCCGTCACACATCGTAGACCACTCTACTGAGCGTAAATAGCTCTATCCGCGTAAGCGCTATCTGTCCCGGTATTTTTGCCAGAAGATGAATAGCAGTTTGACCAAGGTGCCGGATGATTTTTGCACCACCGATGTGCGCGTTTTCACACTGAAAGCCTCGTCCATCCAGGCTTATCTCCAGGCTCTCGGGACGCTCCCGCTCCAGAGAACTGCAAAGGATGGATGACATGAAAAGACTGGATGGAAAAACGGCCGTGATCACTGGTGGTGCGACCGGTATTGGCCTTGCCGCAGCGAAGCGCTTTGTCGCGGAAGGCGCTTTCGTTTTCATCTTCGGCCGCCGCCAGGATGCGCTCGACGCCGCGATTGCAGAACTCGGGCCGAACGTTCGCGCCATAAAGGGCTCGGTCTCCGACGAGTCGGACCTCGACCGGCTCTACGCGGCGGTGAAGGCCGAGCGCGGTAGCCTCGATATCGTCGTCGCCAATGCCGGAGCCGGAAGCATGCTGCCGCTCGGCGAGATCACCGCTCGGCATATTGACGAAACCTTCGATACCAATGTGAAGGGGACGATCTTCACAGTTCAGAAGGCGCTGCCGCTGATGGCGCCAGGCGCTTCGATCATTCTGACCGGATCCAGCGCCGGCACCACCGGTGCCCCGGGAATGACGGCCTATAGCGCGAGCAAGGCGGCCGTGCGCAATCTCGCGCGGACCTGGGCAGAAGACCTCAAAGGCACGGGAATCCGGGTGAATGTCCTGTCTCCCGGCGCGACGGCCACCGATCTCGCCAAGGATGCGCTTGGCGAAGAAGGCCAGAAAGCCTTCGCGGCGATGACGCCGCTCCAGCGCATGGCCGACCCGGCCGAAATCGCAGCCGTGGCTGCCTTTCTCGCCTCACCTGACAGCAGCTTCATGACCGGCAGCGAAGTGGCGGCCGATGGCGGCCTTGCCCAACTCTGAAACTCGTCATCCGCAGCATGTCGAAATGTCGGCGAGAGCTGTCGGAGACAATGAAATCAAGGAGAATATCATGACCTATTCAATCATCGGCTTCGGCGAGATCGGCCAGGCTCTGGCAAGAGCGTTTGCGCGAAGCGGGATGGACGTATCCGTGGCGACCACGCGCGACCCGCAAAGTTTTGCATCCGAAGCGGCAGCGATCGGAACCGGCGTCAGGCCCGTGACCCTCGCAGAAGCCGTCAAGGCGGACGTCGTCTTTCTGGCGGTGCGTTTCGAACAACACCCGGATGTCGCGAAGGCCCTGCCAGACTGGGAGGGAAAGATCATCGTCGATGTCACCAACGCTTATGGGCAGCCGGTGGAAAAGCTCGGAGGCCAACCTTCCGCCAAGGTGGTCGAAAAGGCGTTTTCAGGCAGCAGGGTGGTTAAGGGTTTCAACCATCTGGTGGCTGCCGTCTTCGACCAGGACCCGGCCGTACACGGCGGCAGGAGGGTCGTCTTCCTGTCGAGCGATGATGACGGCGCCACTGCGGAAATCGGAGCACTTGCCGATAAGCTCGGTTTCGCACCGGTCAATCTCGGTGCCCTCTCGGAAGGTGGTCTGCTCGTACAGGCTCAGGGGAAGACCTGGGGACGCCTGATCTTCAAGGATCTGGTCAAATTCGACTGAGACTTAGGCCGAGACCTTGTGCGTGCGAAGGGCATTGGGCCGCCGACTGATCATGACCGTCCCCCGGAAGCGGGCGACGGTCATAATCTCCTAAATCGGCGCCCCCGTTACGGGGTTCACGATAGGCGGTTCGCTCTCGTCCTTCTTGCCCATCGGCTGGACCGAGGCCGGCGCGATGGACTCTTCGTCGCCCGGCTCCGGGCCGGACGGTGTCGGATGAACGTCGGCTGGGCGACGTTGCTCCGGCGTTGCGTTGGTGTCGTTGGTGCCCATGGCGGTTCTCCTCATGGTGATGACCATACAACGCGCCGCGCGGGGTATCGTTCTCCTGGCGGAAGATCTCTCTTACCGGCCTTGCCCGCCCGATCCGACGCGGTTTAAACGTGGGGGCGGAACGAGAATGCAAGGATATGGAAATGCAGCTTCTCCTGCTGCCGGGCTTCATGCTGGACAGTGACCTCTGGAAGGATGTCGAGCCTCTGCTTGAGCCACTCGGCGACATCTATCACGCCGATCTATCCAAGGACGCCTCGATCCCGGACATGGCCCGACGCGCCTTGGCGGAGATTTCCGGGCAGTTCGTTGTCGTCGGATTCTCAATGGGCGGATATGTCGCCCGCGAGATTGTCCGCCAGGCTCCGGAGCGTGTTTCTGCTCTGATCCTCGTCGCAACGTCCGCACGAGGCGACGACGAAGTCCAGGCTCGCCGGAAGGCAGCCCTTGTGGGGCAGAAGGCTGTCGAGGCCTTCAAGGGTCTGAGCACCGCTGCCGTCAGGTCGTCCCTTCACCCGGATAATGCCGGCAGGAACGATCTCGTATCGAGAATACAGGAGATGGGACAGCGACTCGGTGGAGAAGTCTTTCTCCGCCAGTCGCTGCTGGAACGCCATGACGAGCGGTCAAGCCTGAGCAATATCGAGTGTCCTACGCTGGTCATCGCAGGTGACGTTGATCGACTGAGGTCGCGGGAGGAAGCGGCCGAACTCCAAGACGGCATAAAAGGTTCGACCTTGCAGGTCGTGGGCGGGACCGGGCACATGATCCCGATGGAGGCACCAGGCGAGCTTGCCGAGATCATCATCACCTGGCTTGCGAACCTGTTCCCGGATAAAAAATAAGGGCGCTCGACCCGTTTCCGGGGAGCGCCCTCACCCATCCCGGACAACCGCGCACGCGACGGAGAGGGGGTGTCGCGGCAGCGGTCATCGATACGGGGTGTGACCGGTAGATGAGAACCGCGGGCGGTTATTGCAAGACGGCGATCCACGCGCTGGCGGAAGGTCAGCCATGCGTTGCCGAGAGCGCACTTCGTCACCATATATCCGCTATAACTCAAAAAAGATGGATATCATGGTCTCACGGATCAGACGTACGCCGACTGTCGGCGAGCGCGCGGCCGCCGTCGAGCGCACGAATGCAATCGCGCTTGAAGCCGCACGGGAAGAAAGGCGCCGCCGCGAAGAGAAAACGGAACGGCTCCGTAAGCTCAGGCTGGAGGGCGCGCCCGAGAAGCCGCTCGCACGCAGCTGGCCCCGAACGCCGACAGCCTCGACAATCAAATCTCGAACAGGAAGGGAAGAATGAAATGGATCATGTCTCAAACGCCGTCGCGTCCGCGACGAACCTCAAGGAAGCCCGCCTCGCGCGCGGCTACAGCCTGGAGGACCTCGCCATCGCGACGGGCCTCACAACAGATGAGATCGACGCTGTCGAGCGCGGCCTGGTCGTTCACGAGCAGCATGTGGAACGCATCGAACACGCTCTCCGGTAATATCAGCCTGTAAATTTCGCCGGACGATAGGCAACAAAAAAGGCCGGGGCGAAACCGCACCGACCTTCCTCATTCGCTATTCACCCCTGCCAGTACATCCGTGGTCAAAAGTATTAAGCTACACCGGCATCGCGAGCGGCAGAACATTCCAGCGCTCGTCAGCAACGCCGACTGATAGATAGATAATGCGCGATTGCGTTCGTTTCAAGGCGGGCAGCAATCAGGGGCTTGATGACGCGATCAGCCTGCCGACCATTTCCACGACCTGCTCCGGCCCTGCCGGTTTGCCGAGAATTGGCCTGTCGCGAAAATCTTCCGGAAGACCATCCCTGTCGTATCCTGTGGCGAACGCAAACGGCACTGCACGTTCGGCCAGCGCTGCCGCGATCGGCCCGACCGGGCGACCGTGCAGATTGGCATCGACCAGTGCTGCGTCGAAACGCGTGTCGGCGATGATCGCGCAGGCTTCGTCTATGGTGGCGACCGGTCCTTCGACCTCCGCGCCGGCGTCTTCGAGGGAGGCGACGATGTCCATTCCGATCAGTGGTTCGTCTTCCACGACCAGGATCCGGCGGCCTTTCAGGTTGCGTGTTTCCATGTGCGCGGCAGGCTTTTCTTCCGTCTTCGTCACGGGCAATTTAATCGCCGAGCTCTTCACGATATAGGGGACAGAGATGTCCCAGATGATGCCTTCCGGAAGCGCGGTCATCTGGGCATCGCCGCCCTGGCCGCGCGCGCTCTGGCAGATCAAGGTTGTTCCGAAGCCTAGCGACGCCGCAGGCTCGACACGCGGGCCTCCGAGCTCGGACCAGCGGATGCGAAGGCCATCCTCGATCCTCCAGTCGATCGATACCTTGCCCGTGGCAACGGAGAGGGCTCCATACTTCGTCGCATTCGTTCCGAGCTCATGCATGATGAGTGCGAGATGAAGAGCCATCTGCGGATCGAGGCGAACGGCCGGGCCGCTGGTCTTCAAGCGTGTTTCGTCGGATGCGCCTGCGGAAATCTGCCCCTGGATGAGGTCCTTGAGGTCCGCGCCTTCCCAGCTCTTGGCGCTGAGCAGATCGTGGATCTTCGCAAGCGACTGGACGCGGCCGCCGAAAGCCTTGGCGAAGTCCTTGGGATCCGGCGAGCGGGCCAGAGTTCGCGACGCCATCGCCTGCACGACAGCGAGCGTGTTTTTTACGCGATGGTTCAGCTCGTTCAGCAGCAGTCTCTGCGTCTCGGCCGCGCGGCGCCGCTCGATCAGGTCAGCCGCCGAGCGGGCGATGATGTCGAGCATGCGCAACTCGCGCTCGGACGGGCGGTGTGGCTTGCCCCAATGGGTCGAGATCATGCCGACGAGCTTGCCGTCGCGGGTGATGAGCGGGGTCGTCTGTCCGGCGCGGATGCCGCCACCGAGCAGGACGTCGCGGTCCGGTGTCCCGGCCATGAAGGAGCAGGTCTCCACATCCTCTGCAATGGCACGCTTCCCCGTGCGAAGGACCTCGCCACAGGTGCAGCCGGAATCGCCACGGACCCATTTCCAATATTCGATGCCGCGTGCATCGAGGCCGGTCGACGCGAGCATTTCGAGCTCGCCAGCCACCCCACGCTCGGGATGCAGGAACTGCACCGTGCAGACATCGGACTTCATGATCTGGGCAGCCGCGCCAACGAGCTTCTGATAAAGCGCATCCTCGCCATCATCCCCGGCAAGCTCCAGGCTGATCTGGCGAAGAAGTTCGCTGTCGGCGAGTTCGGCTTCGAGCTGCTTCTGCGTTTCGAGGAGAGCCTGCTCGGCGCGGCGACGCTCTTCGGCTTCCTTGAACCGGGAAATAATGACACCGGCAGTCTGGGTGATCAGGGCCGCACGATCGATGTCGCAGCCTACGGCTTCTCGCGGCTCTGGCCAGTAGACCGAAAAGGTCCCGACGAAGTGGCCGGTCGAGGTGTTGATCGGAAAGCTCCAGCAGGCGCGATACTGATATTTGTCGGCAAGCCAGACCCACGGCTTCCAAAGCGGATCCAGATAGACATCGGCCGTCAGGACGGCCTGCCCGCTATGCGCCGCAAGACCACAGGCGAGGGATTCAGATCCGACCCGCAAACCGTCGACCACCAGAGCGTAATCATCCGGCATGCCGGCAATGTGATGCAGCGTTGCGCCATCAGGTCCGGTGAGGAAAAAAGCCGCCCGCGTTCCCTCGCCAAGCGCGGATGTCGCGGTCTCGACCAGAATGTCTAGCGTTTCCTTGAGAGGCGCATCATTCAGAGCAGAGGCGAAGGCCTGTCGCTGGCCTGACAACCAGACCTCGCGGTCCTGGAGCTGTTCCATGGTCCGCGATCCATCGAACGCAAGGTTGTCGTTCAATGGCAGGTTTCTGGTCATGTGCAAAAACGTTATCCCCGATGGCCGCGACCGATACAACTGGTGTGCCTGCGAGCGGGACGATCCCGCGCATCAGGTACACCGAAGGCCAGCGGCATCTAACCCTCAAGATCCCGATTGGTTCCGCTCTACCCGGATTTATTTGTAATGACTGACAACGGGGCGGAAACCGACGACGAAATCGATGACTTTCTCCGACGACATCTCGCACGGTTTGAGGAGCGGCCTTTCACCGGCGAGCGTATAAAGGTTGAAGGACACGATGTCCGTTCCGCCCCTTTCCTCGGCAAACAGCCAGATGCGGCGACCATCCTGCGACCTCTGGATTGTCGCACCCCATCGTCTCCCCTGAAAGATGCCCTCCATCGCGCCGTCCGGAAGCCGGGCCAGCGCGGGAGCGAATTCCGGCGGAAGCTCGGGCGCCGGTGTCACGGCGACAGACATTCCTCACAGATCCCGCATCCGTCCTCGTCCATGCAGGATGCCGGGCGACGGCGCTCGCAACAGAGACAGGTCTTCGAATCCGCGCTTGTGTCTTCGCGCTCGGGTGGAAGGATCTCGATCAAACGGTTCGACAACTGGTCGTCAGGCATGGGGCGGTCTCGTGTTTCAGGAGGATTACTCCTGAAATGGGAAGGAGACCTGCAGAACGCAAGCAGCGCCTTTCGCGGTTTGAACCCCTTAAGGACGCTGATTGCCTTGTTCTGGATATGAAGACACTCAACGATCGTCGATGCGGCCTCAAGCCCTCGGGAAGGAGAGCGTCCCGTCCGACCACACCATCTTTCCGCCGCGCAGCGTGGCGCGCATGCGCGGCATTTTTCCGCGCTCGGCGATGACCAGATCGGCGCGCAGGCCTTCTGCGATCGCGCCGCGGTCATCGAGGCCGAGTGCTTTCGCCGGATTGGCGGTTGCAAGCGCCACGGCGTTGGCAAGCCCGCTCTCGCCTCTTGCCGTTATCATGTCGCCCAGTGCGATCACGGCCGGCAGAATGGCGGAAGGGTGATAATCGCTGGCAAGAATGTCGAGCACGCCGGCCTCATAGGCTTCACGTGCCGAAAGATTGCCGGAATAGGACTGGCCGCGCAGCGCGTTCGGCGCACCCATGGCCGTTGCCAGACCCAGGCGACGTGCCTCTGCAGCAACCTCAAGCGTGATCGGAAATTCGCTGATCCTGACACCGAGGCCGTGCATCAGCGCCGCCTTTTCGAGGCTGTCGTCGTCGTGCGAGGCAATGGTGATGCCTTTTTCTCTGGCAAGCTCAGCCAGTCCGGTGACCACATGCATGGCATCGCCATGGGCTTCGCGCTGGGCGATGCGATCCTTCACCATTTCCACGGCGGTGGCGTAGTCGATCTTCTTCGTCTTCGCCATGTTGCGGGTGTGGATTTCGAGGTCGCGATACTGTCCCTGGCCGGGTGTGTGATCCATCAGGGAGATCAGTCCCAGCGCTCCGTCCCGCATCAGCTTTTCCGCAACCTCGATGGCCGAGGGAAAGGTGATTTCGAAACGGGCATGGACGCGATGGTCGACAAGCAGTTCGTCGCGCATCGAGGCAAGCGCACCGATGATCGCCGTCGTGTTTTCCACCGAGCGGAGGTGACCGTAAGTGGCCGGCGTGAAGGCAAGTGCCGCATAGGCGGTGGTGATGCCATTGGCGGCGAGCTTCTTGTCGAGATCGTAGAGCCCCAGTTCGAGCGGCATCCGCACGTTGGCGCGGGGCTCGACTTCCTTCTCGATCATGTCGCCATGGATATCGACAAAGCCTGGCAGCAGCAGCCGGCCTTCGCCGTCGACCCCCGTAACGTCGCCGGGTGTGTCGCGGATCTCCACGATCAATCCGTCCTCGACGCGAACGGCGCCGCGGTTGATGACACGGTCCGCCAGGACGATCTCGAAATTATTGAACCACATTGTCTGCCTCGTCCTCGATCTTGATGGCCTTGAGATGGATCTCCCGGTCGATCAGGCCGGCAACATCCTCGGGATGATGGAAGACGCCGATCATTGCAACCCCTGACGCCTTCAGTTCTGTCAGCCGATCGACCAGCGCCTTGCGCGCCGTATGGTCGAGCGAGGCCGTCGGCTCGTCGAGCAGAAGCAGTCGTTGCGGCAGGATCAGGGCACGGGCCAGGTTGACCTTCTGCTGTTCGCCACCGGAGAAAGTGGAAGGATAGGCGGGCCAGAGCTGTTTCTTGACGCCGAAAGCGGCAAGCCAGCGGCGCGCTTCGACCAGGGCTTCGGCATGTGGCGTTCCGGCGAGCCGCAACGGTTCGGCGACGACCTCTTCTGCCGCGACGCGCGGGCGGGCATTGAGGAACTGGGTGACGAAGCCGATCTCGCGGCGGCGCAGCACGGCGATGTCGACATCGGCGGCCGCGGCAAGGTCGATCACGCCTTCCTTCGTGTGATAGAAGGCGTGCCCGGCGCGCGGCCGATAGGAGCGGTAGAGGGTGCGCAGCAGGGTGGATTTGCCCGCTCCGTTTTCACCCTTCAGCAGGATGAATTCGCCTTCGCCGAGTTCGAAATTCAGATCCTCGAAAGCGTAGAGCGTGCGGCGCAGATGGTGCATTTCGAACTGTTTCGAAAGACCCTCGACGCGCAGCACGGGGCTCGCTCCCGACTTGGAAACTTGCATGTCCATTGTCTGGTCGTCCTCAAAGCTTCGCATGAACGAGTTGCTGGGTATATTCGTGCTGCGGGTCCTGAAAGATCTGGTCCGCCAGCCCCTGTTCCACGACCCGGCCGCGCCGCATGACCATGACCCGGTCGGCCATCGTGCGGATGACACCGAGATCATGCGAGACCAGAACCATGGTGATGGCGCGTTCCTGCTGCAGTCGTTTCAGCGTATCGAGAACCAGCGCCTGGACGCTGACATCGAGGCCGGTGGTCGGTTCGTCGAGGAGAAGCACTGCCGGTTCGAGAGCAATCGCCTTGGCCAGCTGGACGCGTTGCTGCATGCCGCCCGACAGTTCGCGTGGCCGGGCGTCGATGCGCTCCAGAGGGAATTCCGAGGCCTGCAGGGATTCTCTTGCCCGCGAACGCAGATCGGCAAAGTTGCGATTGCCGGCAATAAGCAGCCGCTCGGCAACATTGCCGCTGCTCGTATGGCCCATCAGGAGACCCAGATGCGGGTTCTGATAGACGATACCGATATGGCGGGCGCGCAGCATGCGCCGTTCGAACCGGTCGAGCGTGAAGAGATTGCGCTCTTCCTGGTCGGGCAGGGAAAGGTGATAGCTGCCGGCCTCCGGCGTATCTTCGAGATTCATCATCCGCAGCAGGGTGGATTTGCCCGAGCCGGATTCGCCGACAATGCCGAGGACTTCGCCCGGATAGACGGTGACATCGACATCGATGACCGCCTTGACCTCACCGAAGCTCTTGGAGATGCCGCGCATGGACAGCATCGGCTCGGCCAGCATCAGGCGCGGCTCATGGCGGGGCACGGTGTTGAAGAGAGCCGCCATCAGTCCATCCTTCCATTGTTGTACCAGGTTTTGGCGATCTCGACCGCCTCTCCCTCATTCCTGCGGATCTGCTTGACGCCGAAATGGCTGTCGGACAGTTCGTGACGCGACGAGCCGTCATCCTGCGGCAGTTCGTTCATGAAGAAGCCGGTGACATTGCTGCGATAGCAGGTCTTGTCCTGATGATCCTCGACCCGGTAGGGCACGTCGTCGAAAACCAGCGGTTCGACATTCGTATAGGGCGGTACGGCATAGATGCGCTTTTCGCGTCCGGCCGAAAGGATGGTCAGGTGGTCTGCCTGATGCAGTTTCTTCACATCCCAGCGGGGGATCGGCGACGGCGAGATGACGTAGCGGCCGTTGACCATGCTGGGATAGCTCGATCCCTGTATGATGCGGCCGGATTTCACCAGCTGTTCGTAAAGCACCAGCCAAAGCTGGCCGTAATCGGCATCGCCATGCATTTCGCGGGCGATTGACATGTCCGGCTGCACGGCGCGCAGCGGCTCCGGATCCGGCACCTGCAGGACGAGGATCTGGTCCTCGCGCAGCTTTTCTTCCGGAATGCGATGGCGTGACTGGATGATCGTCGCCTTCTGCGTATCCTCGGTTTCGACGGCGCCGCCGACGCGGGCGAAGAATTTGCGGATGCTGACGGCGTTGACGCTGTCGTCGGCACCCTGGTCGATCACCTTGACGACGGAGGTCGGCTTCAGCAGCGTCAGCGTCGCCTGCAGGCCGCCGGTTCCCCATCCGCGTGCCATCGGCACTTCACGGCTGGCATAGGGCACCTGATAGCCGGGCACCGCGACAGCCTTCAACATCTTGCGGCGCAGTTCGCGCTTGGCCGATTCATCCAGGAAGCCGTAGTTGAAGGCCGCCCAGGGTTTTGTGAGATCCTTGAGTGTCACAGTGCGGCCTCTTCCTGCCGGGTTTGCGGTTTGGCCGCCTTCGCTGCGGCCGCAGCCGCACGATCCGCCTTGACGCCACGAAAGGCGTCCAGCGTCGACTGGAAGGTGACATAATGCGGAAGCTTGAAGTGAATGCAGAAGCCGGAGCTTTCAACCGGTTCCGTATGGTAGAGCACAAATTCCTCCGTCGAGGCAGCGTGTGCGTCGGGCTGGCTCGACGCCAGATCGAGCGAGGCGGCGGCGATGACCTTCACCTCGTTCCAGCCGAAGGTTGCCGAAAAGCCGAGTTCGAGCACCGCCGCCTTGGAGATGATTTCCGCCTGGCTGACGCGGACGCTGCCGGCGCTGAAAAGCGTGCCGCGCGGATGGTGGATCCGAACCGGAGCCTCGGCAAGGCGCAATTCATTGACCGTCGGATGCACCGAGCCATAACCGCGCATGGTCGAATAACCCAGTGCCAGCGTTCCGCCGGTATCGGCGCGGGCAAGGCTTTGCAGCTTGTGGGCGCGCGGTGCGGGAAAGAGCAGCGGCTCACGGGTAAGATCGGGTATGTCGTCGGGGGCGACCGCCTCTGACTTGTGATCTGCGATCAACCCTTGCGTCTTCTGCCAGGCAGCGAGCGAGGGCTGGGTTGCCGGTGCGGGTTCGGCAGCTGCGGTCACCGGGGCAGGCACATAATCCTCTCCCATGAGGACGCCAACCTGCAGCAGGCGATGGGAATAATCGAGCGTCGGGCCAAGGATCTGGCCGCCCGGAATATCCTTGAAGGCGGCGGAGATGCGGCGCAGCGTGAACAGATCTGGCTGCTTCACCGGCTCGGCCACCGCGATGCGCGGCTGTGTCGTGCGATAGGCGCGCAGCAAGAGAACGGCCTCATAGAGATCGCCGCCGGTTTGTGCCAGAGCAAGCGCAGCCAGATCGGGCTCATAGAGCGAGGCCTCGCCCATCAGCCGATCGACAAGATAGGGCAGGCTGATGCGGATCGCATCGACCCTGTCCTTGCCGATCGTACCGAGATCGTCGCGATAAAGCCGTTCGGCCTGTTCGATGGCGTGTTCGCCGCCACGCGTTGCCACATAGGCCATCAGAGCACCTCGACTTTTGTGGAACGGGGAATGCCGACGACATCGTCGCCATCGACAAGGTAGAGATCGAAGCCCAGCGGATAGCGGATCGCTTTGGCGCGCATTTGCCAGAAGGACGCATCGATGCCGCCGACCGTGATCGTCACGCTGTCACGAATGCCGGGGCCGGAGAGCCGAAGCTGCTGGCCGGTGCCGAAGTTCGCCGGCGTGAAAACCGTCGCGGCCTCGTCGGGATAAGCGAGCGTGCCGATGCGAAGACGCGAGAGGTCATCAACCGCCTGTGCCGAGCGGAGCGCCGCAAACACATAGTCCGCCTGCGCAAGATCGGCACGGCGTGCGCCGGTTGCGGCGAGATCGCGCTCCAGATCACCAGCGCTTTCGCCATCAAGCACGCGGTCGCCGAGAACGTGAAATGTGCATTCACGGTCAAGCAGGCTTTCCGCGATGGCGGTAAAACCGCCGGCAGGCATGGTGCGGAGCAGGCCTGGCCGCGAAAGCGCCCATATCAGTTCCTCGAAGATGGCATTGGTGCGGCTGTCATCGGCGGTGGGAAGGATGGAAAGCGACATGATCAGAACGTCTCCATCTGGACACGGGTAGCCTCGACCTTGCGCAGTCGCTCACGGTCGGCCTGTTGCTGCCGGGCGTCCTCGGCCTCGATAAAGGCGAGGATTGGCCCGCTATCATGACCGATAGCGATTGCGGCATCGATCACGGCCATTGCCATTGCCTGTTCCAGATCGCGACCCGTCACGGCGCCAAAACCTTCAATGCCGCTTACCGCCAAGCGGATATGGGCTTCCGCCACGAGCACTTCGCCAAGGTGGAAGGCTGTTCCCTTGACCGTGTCCTCGAAGGGCAACATGACGAGACCGGTCCGGTTGTTCAGCACGGTCACGTCACCGAGCCCAGTCAGAACCTGTTCCGCACAGGCCTTGAGTGACCTGGCATCGCTGGCTGCAAGAATATTGAGCGCCTGTTCGTGAGAATAGGCGCCGATGACCGGTTCGCCGGTCGCAAGCTCACTCATGCGTCTTCCTTTCTTCCGATGCAGCAGCAGCGCGCCCGCGTTGCGGATGTTCCTGCGGCATGGGTCACGCCTCATCACGCGTCCCGGCTCGGGAGATTCGTGGGTGGCTCGATCATATTCATTCGGATGAATTACTATGATATGCGAATGAATATGTCCACGGCAGTTTCGTGATGTTTGTGTGACGAAGTGAGATGAGCGAGGTTGCCAGCGTGGATTAAAGGCCGTCGCGCCGGCGCAGCCAGTCGGCAGTCAGCGTGCTGGCGAAGGCCGCTGCCGCGGTTACGCTCTTTCCCTCAAGAAGCGCGAACAGCATGGCGCCGCTGAAACGGTCTCCGGCGCCGATGGCGCTTTTGACCTCGATCCGCTGCTGCGGCACGACCTTCACTGTGTCCTTGCCGTCGAAAAGGGTGATCGGTTCGGGGCCGTCCGTCAGGACCAGCATTTTCAGCCGCGATCCGGCAATGGCTCCGGCCCGCTGCCAGGCGGTGTCGAGATCGCCATCGACGTCGTCGCGGGAGGAGATGACATAATCTGCCGGGCGGGGCGTCGCCGGCCGCAGCGGCAATTGCGTGACGACGATCGGAATGTCGTCAAGCGCATGCACGAGGCCTGCATCGAGGCTCAGCGCGTTGATATAGGCGGCGTTGCCGGTCAGTGGCGCTGCGATCGTAAACGGCGGACGGGCATGGCTGGGTAGTCCCATGATCGTGCGTTCGCCATTCGGTTCAAGCAGGATTTCGAGCAGCGACGTCTCGCCGGCCTCCATCGCCACCTCGCGCGTCTCGAAGCCCATCTGCTTGAGTGTATCGAGGGCCGCATAACCTTGCGCGTCGCTTCTCAGCCAGGTGACCATGGAAACTTCGGCGCCAAGGTCGAGAAGCTGGCTGCCGGTGAAGAAGCCGCCGCCGCCGAGCTGGATCTCTTGCGATGCCACATGCAGGCGGCCGCCCCGCACCAACGGGTCGCTGAGTCGCCAGATGCGGTCATGGTTGACGCCGCCGATGACGATGACGCGGGGCATGGCCGGTTATCTTTCGTCCATGCCCGGCGCCAGCGCGTCGACGATGTAGCGCTGGGCAAACAGGAAGATCACCAGGACGGGCAGGATCGAAAGCAGGCTGGTCGCCATCAATGGTCCCCAGGCCTGCCCCGTTCCGTCGAGATCGGCAAAGGCTGCGATGCCGGTCGTCAAGGTCTTTTTCGAGGAATCTTCGAGCACAAGCTGACCCCAAAGATAGATGTTCCAGGCACCCATGAAGGAAATCACCGAAAGTGCGGCGATCGACGGGATGACATTGGGGATGCCGATGCCGGCAAACTGCCGCCAAAGGCCCGCACCGTCGATCCGTGCCGCCTCGAACATTGCCCCTGGCAGTGAACGAAACGCCTGCCGCATGTAGAAGACATAGAAGCCGATATAGGGAATGGAAGGGATGATCATCGCCCCATAGGTGTCGAAAGCCTGCAGCTTCACCACGCCGATATAGGTCGGGATGATGGCAAGCACGGTCGGGAATGACATGGTGGCGATGACGAACCAGAAAAGCGCCTGCCTGCCGCGAAACTCCATGCGCCCGAAGGCGAAACCGGCCGGGATGGCAAGCAGAAGCTTGCCGAGGGTGATCAGCGTCGCCGTAAAAATGGAGTTCCACAGCCACAGCCAGATCGGATGACGCTCGGCTGCCAGGGTGAAGTTCGCGAGCGTCGGATGTTCCGGCCAGAAACGGATCGCCTTGCCGGCAATCAGATCGTCCGGCGTGAAGGCAGAAGACACCATCCAGACGAGCGGAAACAGCGTCATGAAACAGGTGACCAGCAGGACAGCATGGATGAAAAGCCGATGCAGCGAAATCCGGGTGCTCATGCCTTATGCGTCTCCCTTTCGGCAACGCGGAACTGCAGCCACGTGACCGTGAGGACCAGAACGATGATGATCATCGCAATGGCGCTGGCCGGTCCGAACTGGAAGAAACGCAGCCCCTGCTGCCAGAGGAAATAAAGCACGCTCGAGCTTCGCCCGGCCGGACCGCCATGGGTCAGCACGTCGATGACGCCGACAATATCGTCCAGAACATGGAAAAAGGTGGTGACGCTGATGAAGAAGGCGGTCGGCGCCATCAGCGGCAGGCTGATCGTGAAGAAATGCCGCCGCGGGCCTGCGCCATCGAGCTGCGAGGCTTCACGCAGCTCATGCGGCAGGTTGCTGAGGGCGGCGAGCCAGAGCAGCATGTTGAGCCCGAACGTCTTCCAGAAGGTGACGAGGCAGACGCAGAGAAGTGCGAGGTTCGGATCTGTATGCCAACGCGACGGCGGAAAGCCGAAAAACCCGAGAATCTCGTTGAACAGGCCGTTGACCGGGTTGAACAGCCAGGACCAGGCAATGCTGGCGACCGAATAGGCGACGATCGTCGGCAGGAAAAGGCTGCCGCGATAGAGGCCCTGGATCGGGCTCTTGCGCACCGAATGGATCATCAGCGCCAGGATAAGCGGCAGGACGATCTCGGCGGGAATGAGGATCGCGCAGTAGAGAACGGTGTTCCAGGCCGCCAGGCGGAAGTCGGCATTGCCGAAAGCCGCCGTATAATTGGCTGTTCCAACGAAACTGATATCGGAAGATAGGAGATTCCAGTCGAGCACCGACAACAGCGCGGAAGCGATGAGCGGGCCGTAGAGGAAGATCGCGACGGACAGAACGGCTGGCCCCACGAACAGGTAGGGGGCCAGCAGTCGAAGGCGGGAATGCATCGGATCAGGCCGCGACCAGCGCCGCCAGCTCGTCATGCGCGCCCTTGATGCCGTCGGCAATACTGGCTTCTTTGAGCAGCATGCGCGAAACCCACTTGCGCCAGACATCCTGGCCTTCGAGGCCACGCTTGCCGGGCCAGATGGTCTCTGCCGTCAGGCCGTCGCCGAGCTGGGCAGCCGCCGGCTTCATGAAGTCGTTGATCAGCGGCACATCATGAACCGAAGTGTTGAGGTAACCGACCTGCGACCAGATCGTCTGGCCTTCCTTTGATGCGCAGAATTCCAGGAAGGCGAGCGAGGCCTCGGCCTGTTCCTTGTTCTTCGTGTAGACGGCGAGGAAGTTGCCGCCGCTGTTCATGTTGCGGGCGTGGCCCGGCATGCCCGGGAACTTGGTGGTGATCGCCTTGGCGGCGCCAAGCGGGAAGGTGACAGCGCGGGTCGAGCTGGTCGTGCAGATGGCGAGCGCACCGGCTTCGAATGCGGCATCCTGTTCCTTGGCGCTGACCGGCGTCCACAGGCCGTCGAATGCCGGCTTGCAATATTCCGTCATGCCGGCGATCGCTTCGGCACTGTTCAGCGCGAGCTTGCCGGCCGGATCGATGATGTAGCCGCCAGCGTTCTGGATGAAGGACTGGCTGGTCCACTCGTTGTTGGAAAGCGCCAGCGCTGAGCGATAGGTCGGGTGCTTGCCCTTCAGCGCTGCGTCGAGCTTGCGGGCATTCTCGTACAGCCATGTGCTGTCGATCGTCTCCGGAAGATTGGGGTCGAGACCGGCGGCCTTCCACAATTCGCTGTTGATGAAGGTGATCGGCGTGGACATCGCCCAGGGAAGGCCGATCAGCGAACCGTCGATCGTCACCAGCGGATGCACGGACGAACGGAAATTGCCGATGATCGCGTCCGCCTTGGTGGCGTTGATTTCGCGCAGATCGCGGGCGCCGAGCGTGCGCTTGGCAAAATAGCCGAACTTCCAGCCGGTGATCATCATTGCCGGCGGGCGGCCAGCGGCGACGCTGGCAACTGCCTTGGCCGTCGCGGTTTCGTAGTCGCCGTCAAAGCGGTTGACGACGGTCACGCCCAGCTTCTTGGCGTTGAAGGCGTCGACGACCTTCTGGAACGGCTTGTCCGAACCCCAGGTGCTCGAGACCTCGATTGTCGCATCGGCGGAGCGAGCGGCATCTGTGAAGGCCAGGCTCGCGCCGACCGCTGCTGTTGCTCCGGCCACGAACTGCCGACGATTCATATCCACCATCTGTCACTCCAAATATTCGGATGAAAGGAAAAATATTCGGATGTTTTCTTAGGAGGCATCGGTGACAATCATGTGAAGGTCACTTGGCACTTCTCGCTCTTGGCAAGCGATAAGTGTGTTATCTGACGGGTTTATGACAGGCGTTCGGGTGTATCTCTTGATTGCGACACCATAGCCGGGTACGGTTCGAACATTCGAATGTTTCAAAGATCATATAAAAAGAATTGGATGGCGGAATGGTTGGCAAATCGGTGCACGGGCAGTGGCAGCAGGTTGAAGAAGATATCGCCGGAGATATCCTGACCGGCCGCCTGTCTCCGAAGACCCAGCTTCCCAAGGAGGCGGATCTGATGGAGCGCTTCGGCGTCGGCCGCCATACGATCCGCAGGGCGATCTCCAATCTGGAAAGCCGCGGCCTGGTGCAGGTGGAACAGGGGCGTGGCACCTTCGTGCGTGAAGGCCGGCTCGACTACCGTCTGTCGGAACGGACACGATTTTCGCAGAATCTGCTGGAGCAGGGGCGCGAGCCTTTAGGGCAGGCGGTGCGTGAAGAGCTGATTGCAGCGCCAAGCGTGGTCGCCGAAGCCCTGCGCCTGCCGCAGGGGGAGCCCGTCTACCACATCGTTCGCCGCGGTTTCGCCGACGACGAGCCAATCAACTTTTCGAATGCCTTTTACCCCGTCCGCCGCTTTCCCGGTTTCGATGATGCACGGCGCAGTGGCCGCAGCATTTCGGTGATCTTCGCGGAATATGGTGTTCCCGACTATATCCGCCTGAGGACGGATATCATCGTGCGCATGCCGACTGCCGAAGAGGCACGGCAGCTCGACCAGGCCATGTCGCTGCCGGTGATTGCGTTGAAAAAGGTCGATGTCGACATGAAGGGAACGCCGATCGCCTATTCGGAGACGATCTGGCCAGGCGAGAGAGTGCAGTTTTCGATCGACAATACGAGCCAGCTTCTCGATGCGCTGGCGCGAAATCAGGAATTTTAGGCGTTCGGTAAATAGGCCGCGTGATCTCAACCGTCGGCTGAAGCCGTCTGCAAGGCCGCCGACAGTCCCTGAAACCCGGCCATGAGCAGGCTGGCAGGGGCATGTGGCGACGCTTGTCTCATGGTTCGCCGAACCGGGGAAACGAGTGGGTTTCATCCGAAGATTGCATTGTGCCGATCCCGGCCAAACCCGCAGCCTTAACCGAATAAACATGAAGAAAAAATACCACTTTTAAAATATCATGCGCTATCTTGCCACAGGGGGTCGGTTTGCGGGATACAGGCCCTAAGCGCCTCAGGCGGATCGGTAATGCCGTTCAGGGGTCTCATGTGGAACGCATCAATATTATGACGTTGGGACGGCAATGAACTTGTATCTGGATTATCTGAGCGAGATCGAAAGCAGAAAAGGTCAGGGCCTTGCGCCGAAGCCGATAGATGACGGCAAGCTGGTTGCCGAGATCATCAGCCTGATCGAAGATACCGGCAGCGAACATCGCGCCGACGCCCTGAAATTCTTCATCTACAACACGCTCCCCGGCACCACGAGCGCCGCTGGTGTGAAGGCGGCCTTCCTGGGCAAGATCGTTCTCGGCGAAGTCGTCGTTCCGGAAATCTCGCCCAAATTCGCCCTTGAGCTGCTGTCGCACATGAAGGGTGGCCCGTCGGTCAAGACGCTTCTCGACGTTGCGCTCGGTGACAATGCGGCGATTGCGGCTGAGGCCGGCGATGTCCTGAAGACCCAGGTTTTCCTTTACGACGCCGACATGTTCCGCCTGCGCGATGCCTACAAGGCCGGCAATGCCGTCGCCAAAGACGTCCTTGAAAGCTACGCCAAGGCCGAGTTCTTCACCAAGCTTCCGGACGTGGAAGACGAAATCAAGGTCGTGACATTCATCGCCGCAGAAGGCGATATCTCGACCGACCTTCTGTCTCCCGGCAACCAGGCGCATTCGCGCTCCGACCGTGAATTGCACGGCCAGTGCATGATCACGCCGGAGGCCCAGCAGCAGATCGTCGCGCTGCAGAAGCAGCATCCGGACAAGCGGGTGATGATGATCGCCGAAAAAGGCACGATGGGCGTCGGCTCGTCGCGCATGTCAGGCGTCAACAACGTGGCGCTCTGGACCGGCAAGCAGGCCAGCCCCTACGTGCCCTTCGTCAACTTTGCCCCGATCGTCGCCGGCACCAACGGCATCTCGCCGATCTTCGCAACGACGGTCGATGTGACCGGTGGTATCGGCATCAATCTGAAGAACTGGGTCAAGAAGCTCGGCGAGGACGGCAAGCCGATCCTCAACAACGATGGCAACCCGATCCTCGAGCAGAAATTCTCGGTCGAAACCGGCACCGTGCTCCGCATCGATGCGAAGGGCAGGAAGCTGCGCGACGAGGACGGCAACGAGCTCGTTGATGTCGCCAGCGCCTTCACGCCTCAGAAGATGGAGTTCATGAAGGCCGGCAGCTCCTATGCCATCGTGTTCGGCAAGAAGCTCCAGACGTTTGCCGCCCAGACCCTCGGTGTTGAGCCGACCCCGGTTTTCGCAGCGAACAAGGAAATCGCGATCGAGGGCCAGGGTCTTACCGCGGTCGAGAAGATCTTCAACCGCAATGCCGTCGGCGTGACGCCGGGCAAGGTCCTGCATGCGGGTTCCGACGTGCGCGTCAAGGTCAACATCGTTGGTTCGCAGGATACGACAGGTCTGATGACCGCGCAGGAACTGGAAGCGATGGCGGCCACCGTCATTTCGCCGCTGGTCGATGGCGCCTATCAGTCGGGCTGCCACACCGCCTCCGTCTGGGACAAGAAGGCTGAGGCGAACATTCCGAAGCTCATGTCCTTCATGAACAATTTCGGCGTCATCACCGCCCGCGATCCGAAGGGCGTCTATCATTCGATGACCGACGTCATCCACAAGGTGCTGAACGACATCACCGTGGACGACTGGGCGATCATCATCGGCGGCGACAGCCATACGCGCATGTCGAAGGGCGTCGCCTTCGGCGCCGACTCCGGCACCGTCGCACTGGCGCTTGCCACGGGTGAGGCAACCATGCCGATCCCGCAGTCGGTCAAGGTCACGTTCAAGGGCTCGATGCAGCCTTACATGGACTTCCGCGACGTCGTTCACGCCACCCAGGCGCAGATGCTGAAGCAGCACGGCGACAACGTCTTCCAGGGCCGCATCATCGAAGTCCACATTGGTACGCTGCTGGCCGACCAGGCCTTCACCTTCACCGACTGGACGGCCGAGATGAAGGCCAAGGCGTCGATCTGTATCAGCCAGGACGACACCCTGATCGAATCGCTGGAAATCGCCAAGTCGCGCATCCAGATCATGATCGACAAGGGTATGGACAATGCGGCACAGACCTTGAAGGGCCTGATCGCCAAGGCGGATGCGCGTATTGCCGAAATCCGCTCGGGCGAAAAGCCGGCTCTGGTTCCTGACGACAATGCGAAATATTTCGCCGAGGTCGTCGTCGATCTGGACATTATCGACGAACCGATGATCGCCGATCCGGACGTCAACAATGCCGACGTCTCCCGCCGTTACACTCACGACACGATCCGCCCGGTGTCCTATTACGGCGGTACCAAGAAGGTCGATCTCGGCTTCGTCGGGTCCTGCATGGTGCACAAGGGCGACATGAAGATCGTCGCCCAGATGCTGAAGAACATCGAGAAGGCCGAAGGCCATGTCGAGTTCAAGGCACCGCTCGTCGTTGCTGCTCCGACCTACAACATCATCGATGAGTTGAAGGCCGAAGGCGACTGGGAGATCCTCCAGAAGTATTCCGGCTACGAGTTCGACGACCTGAAGCCCAAGACGGCCAACCGCACCGCTTACGAGAACATCCTCTATCTCGAGCGCCCGGGCTGCAACCTGTGCATGGGCAACCAGGAAAAGGCCGAGAAGGGCGATACGGTTCTCGCGACTTCGACGCGCCTGTTCCAGGGTCGCGTGGTGGAAGACACTGCCGAGAAGAAGGGTGAATCGCTGCTCGCCTCGACGCCGGTCGTGGTTCTCTCGGCAATCCTCGGCCGTACGCCGAGCGTCGAGGAATACCGGGCTGCCGTCGATGGCATCGACCTGACCAAGTTCGCGCCGCCGAAGGCCCCCCGCATCGACGCCCTTTCGGTCCAATACTGATTGCCGGTGGCATGAAGATCGTGACCCCGGAGGCAACTCCGGGGTCATTTTTATTGGTACCGACGCATGTGCGGATCGGCAATCTCAGAGCGACTGTTTTCCAGCACTCAGGATATCACTGATAAAAGCCTGCGCCTGCAATGCGGCCTCACCATCGACTGTCAGCGGATGATCCGTGGACGTGATCGCCTTCAGGAAATCTTCGATGAGCCGGCGATGCAGGTCATGGCCGAATGCCATTGGATCGCTGCCGGTTCCAGAAGTAAGGTTCGCGCCGGCGGTGATCCTGCGTCCGTCGTGCAGGGCAACATCGAGACTGTCGCCGACGAGGATGACAGCATCGCTATGCCGGGCTATTCGTAGACGAACGCCGCCCGGCATCCTTCCTCACCGTTCCGGCAGTTCGCTCCAGTTTTCAAGCGCATAGGCCAGCATCGACAGGCTGCCTTCCTCGTCACCATTGGCTGCCGCATAAAGATGATCGGAAAACAGACCCTGGCCCGGATCGAGCTCGGAGCGACGGTCGCTGATATGGTCCAGCACCGCGCCGGTATGCAGGTCGATGCGGACCGTGTCCGAGATCACGCCGTCCTGCGATGATCCATGGATACGCAAATCGATGAAGGGCAGGCCGGCCGGCGGGCGGCCGACGACGAGGCCCTGGCGGGTCGGCTTCAGCCAGACCGGCAGCGGGCTGCCATCGGCAAGCGTCACACCGAAACTGGCGTTCTCCACGCCGCCGTCGGATGACGGCATGATGTAGAGATAGTCGTTATAGACCATCGTATCGATCTGGAACCACGTCGTTTCACCATTGCCACGGGCAAGGTGGATGTTGGATCCGCCCTTGAAGAAACCGGCCGTGACCTCGTCTATGATCCGGCCGCTTTCCTGCCATTCGCCAATCTGGCCGGCGACATGGACGACGGCGCCGCGATCCGGAAGCCAGCCCATGCCATTCAGGGAGCGGATGGAATTAACGACATTGACGATCGGGCCCTGCGCGGTGAGGTCGGCGATACCATTGAGATCGGAGGTGATCTCAGACGACAGGGGCGAACCTGCGGAGACGGTTTGCGACGGCGACATCGGTGTCCAGGAGACTGTCGGCTCCGTTGGGATGGGCGTCGGCGGATCGATTTCAAGCGGCGGCCGTGGCGGTGTTGCCGGTTCTGCCGGATCGACTGTTACGGTCACCGTATAGGTCGAGCTGCCGCTTCCGTCGCTGACCGTGTAGGTGAAGGTATCGCTGCCGCTGTAGTCGGAATCCGGCGTATAACGATAGCTGCCGTCGGGATTGACTGTCACACTGCCGTGCTGTGCGCCGCGTCCTAGGCCATAGGTGATCGGATCGCCCTCGGCATCGATGGCCGGCGGCAATTTACCGGTCGAAGACGTGCCTTCTGTCACCGAGATCTTCGTGTCGGAGGCGATCGGGGCATCGTTGACCGGATCGACGACGACCGTAACCGTGTAGGTCGAAACCGCCTTTCCGTCGCTGACCGTATAGGTGAACGTGTCGACGCCACTGAAATTGCGGGCCGGCACATAGGCATAGGTGCCGTTTTCGTTGATCGTGACGGTGCCATGCACGGGCCTTGCGCCGACGCCATAGGCAAGATCGTCGCCATCTGCATCGATCGCGACCGGCAGGCGGCCGGTAAAGCGCGTGTCCTCGGTCACGGTGATGCGGGTGTCGGAGCCGACCGGCGCCCGGTTTGCGGCGCCGACCGAAATGGTGACCGTATAAGTCGCGGAATCGCGGCCATCGCCCACGGTATAGGTAAAGCTGTCGCTGCCGCGGTAACCGGCATCCGGCGTGTAGCGATAGGTGCCGTCGGCATTGATCGTCACCGTGCCGTGCTGGGCGGCCTGCCCAAGTCCGTAGGTAACCGCATCGCCCTCGGGGTCGATTGCCGGCGGCAGGCTGCCGGTGGTGGTCGTGCCTTCGGTGACCGAGATCGCCGTATCGGAGCCGACCGGGGCGTCGTTCACCGCCGCGACCGCGACGGTCACCGTATAGGTCGAGGTCGCCGTTCCGTCGCTTACCGTATAGGTGAAGGTGTCGGTACCGTTGAAATTGAGGGCGGGCACGTAACGATAGGTGCCATCGGCATTGATCGTCACTGTCCCGTGGTTCGGGCCGGCGCCGAGACCGTAGGTAAGCGGGCTTCCCTCCGCGTCGGTCGCCAGCGGCAGCCGGCCGGTCGCGACGGTGTCTTCCGTCGCCGATATCGTCACGTCGGAGCCGACCGGCGGATCGTTGACGGGAATGACGGAGATGGTGACGGTGTAGCGCAGGGTCTCTGTTCCGTCACTCACCGTATAGACGAAGCTGTCCGTGCCGTTGAAATTTTCAGCCGGAACATAGCGATAGGTGCCATCGGCATTGATCACGACGGTGCCATGGCCGGCCCGCTGGCCGAGGCCATAGGTCAGCGTATCGCCATCGACATCCGTCGCGACCGGCAGCCGGCCGGAAAGCGGCGTGTCTTCCGGAGTCAGAACCGTCGTATCGCGCCCGACAGGTGCGTCATTGACAGGGCGGACGGTGACTGTGATCGTGTAGAACACTGTCACCGTGCCGTCGTTGACGCCGTAGGTAAACGTGTCGGTGCCGTTGAAATCCGGGTTCGGCACATAGCTATACTGGCCGGTGGCGCTGACGGTGGCGGTGCCATGGGCCGGTGCGCGGCCAAGCCCGTAAGTCAGCGTGTCGTTATCGACATCGGTTGCGGGCGGGATCGTGCCGGTCAGGCGGCCGTCCTCGTTGACGCTATCGGAAATATCGGTTCCGACCGGCGCATCGTTGACCGGGCGCACGGTGACTGTGATCGTATAGGTCTTCGGAACCTGGCCGTCGCTCACCGTATATTGGAACGTGTCGGTGCCGTTGAAATCCGGGTTCGGCTGGTAGGTGTAGGTTCCGTCGAGATTGATGGTGACGGTTCCATGCTGGGCCGCCTGGGCGAGGCTGTAGAACAGCGGGTCGCCATCCGGGTCGGAGCCGATCGGCAGCCTGCCTTGAAGGACCGTATCCTCGTCCGTCGCGGCGGTGCCATCGGCGCCTGTCGGGGCGTCATTGATGGGCAGGACCGTCACCGTCACCGTATAGGTCACCGTCGCCGTGCCGTCGCTGACCTTGTAGGTAAAGGTGTCGGTGCCGTGGAAATCCGCATTCGGCGTGTAGGTGTACCGGCCGTCGTTCTCGATCGTGACGTTGCCATGCGCCGGTCCGCTGCCGAGGCTGTAGGTCAGCGGGTCATTGTCGCTGTCGGTCGCGGAAAACTGGCCGTTGAAAGCGGTGTCCTCGTTGGTCGAGATCGAGACATTGGCGCCGACCGGGACGTCGTTGGTGGCCGTAACGGTGACGTTGACGGTGAAGACCGAGGTTTTCTGCCCGTCGCTGACCTTGAAGGTAAAGCTGTCCGTGCCGTGGAAATTGGCGTTGGGCACGTAGCGATAGGTGCCGTCGGGATTGACGGTGACCGAACCATTGGCAGGCTGGGTGTCCGCAGAATAGGTGACCGGCAGGCCTTCTGGGTCGAAGGCGCGGGGCAGCGTGCCGGTTGCCGGCACGTCTTCGGTCACGGCAATGCTTGTGCCGGAGCCGACCGGCGCGTCGTCCACGGCCGCGACCCGGATGGTGATCGTATAGACCGACGAGGCGGTGCCGTCGCTGACCGTAAAGGTGAAGCTGTCTATGCCGTTGAAATTCGGATTCGGCACGTAGCGATAGGTGCCGTCGGCATTGACGGTGACCTGGCCATGCGCGGCCTGGGCTCCGAGCGCATAGGTTATCGGCTGGCCTTCATTGTCGATTGCAGCGGGAAGCTCTCCGTCGAGCGGCGTGTCTTCGACCGCATCGACGCTGTCATTGCCGGCCGTCGGCGGCTGGTTGGCCGCACCGACTGTTACCGTCACCGTGTAGGTGCTGGCATCGGTGCCGTCGCTGACGGTGTAGGTGAAAGTATCGACGCCGCTGAAGCCCGTGCCCGGCGTATAGAGGTAGCTGCCATTCGGGCCGATCACCACGGTCGCGCCGTTGTTGACGGTGCCGACTGCGTAGGCGACCGTACCACCTTCCGGATCCGTCGCCGGCGGCAGCGTGCCGCTGGCGGTCGCGCCATTGGCGACCGCGATCTGCAGGTCGGCGCCGATGGGGGCGTCATTGACCGGGTCGATGGTGATCGTCACCGTGTAGGTCGAAACAGCCGTACCGTCGCTCACCGTATAGGTAAAACTGTCGGTGCCGTTGAAATTCGCAGCCGGGCTGTAGCTGTAGGTGCCATCCTGATTGACGGTGAGGGTGCCGTGCATCGGCTGCGTGCCGGTGCCGTAGGTAACCTGCGCGCCTTCGGGATCCGTCGCGACCGGCAGCCGGCCGGAAAGCGGCTGGTCCTCTTTGATGGTGATCGCGAGATCGGCGCCGACCGGTGCATCGTTGACCGGTGCGACATCGATCGTGACCGTTGCGGTTGCAATGCCGCCATGGCCATCCGAGATGGTGACGACAAAACTGTCCGTGCCGTTGAAATTGCTGCCGGGCGTGTAGACGTAACGGCCATCCGCATCGATCGTCACCCGGCCATTGGCCGGTTGGGTGGCGACGACATAGCTCAGCGGATCACCATCGACATCCGAGGCTGCGATCGTGCCTTCGACCGGTGTATCCTCGGCCGTCGAGATGCGCTCGTCAAACGCGACCGGGGCGTTGTTGACCGGGTCGATCAGGATGGTCGCGACGCTGGTTGCGGTAAGGGCGCCGCCCGCGCCGCTATTGCCACCGTCATCGGTGGTCATCGTCAGTGTCACGGCGGCATTGCTGTCGGTGACCGGGCGATAGGTCGGCGCGGTCGGGCCGGCGAGATAGGCGTTGATATCGGCAAGCGTGCCGGTGAGCGTGATGCTGGCCGTGCCTGTGCCCGAGGCGACGACATTGCCGCCTGAAAACGCGATCAGTGAACCTGCATTGACGCCCAGCGTCACCGTCATCGTGCCATTGCCGGCGTCGACATCGGAGATCGCGATGCCGGTCAGCTGCAGGTCGGTATCCTCGCGGCCCGCAAAGCTGCCGGGCAGGGTGTTGACCGGCGCGTCGTTGACGGCATTGACCGTGCCGAACACCGTGGCGTCGCGCGTCACTGTTCCGTCCGAGACGGTATAGGTGAAGCTCGGCGTTCCGTTGAAATCGGGGTTGGCGGTAAAGGTCAGCGTGCCACCGGCATTGAGGGTCACGATGCCGCCCGTCACGGCAACCGATGCGCCCGTGGTGATCGGCCGGTTGTCGATGGCGGTCACTGTCAGCGCGTCGCCATCGGGATCGATGTCGTTGGCGAGAACGGCAATCACCGTGCTGCCGTCCTCGTCGATCGTGAACGTATCATTCCCGGGTTGCGGCGCGTCGTTGACGGCGGCAATGCTGATCGTCACGGTCGCTGTCGAGACGCCGCCATTGCCGTCCGAAATCTGGTAGGTGAAGCTGTCCGTGCCGTTGAAGAAGGCGGCCGGCTGGTAGGTGAACGTGCCATCTGTATTGAGTGTCAGCGTGCCGTGGGCCGGGCCGCTGACCGGCGAGACCGTCAGCGGATCGCCATCGGGATCGCTGTCCACGCCATTGCCGTTGTTGGCGAGCACGGAGCCGGTGAGCGACTGTCCCTCGTTGATCGAGAAGCTGTCGTTCTGTGCGACCGGAGCCGGGTTGGTGACGGTCCAGACGAACAGCCGTTCCGCCGATCCGCCATGGCCATCGGTTGCCGTGGCCGTGACGGTGAAGGCCTGGCTGCCGGTCGGGCCGGAGGCCGAGCGGTCGATCGTGCCCGAGATCAGGCCGGTTGCCGGATCATAGGTCAGCCCGGTCGGCAGGCCGGAAATGGTAAAGGACAGGGCATCGCCATCGACATCGGAGAAGAGGGCGCCGAGATCGAGCGTCACCGCCGTGTTGTCCGCATCGCTGCGCGGCGGCAGGGTCGGGGCCTGCGGTGCGTCATTGACGCCGCTGACGGTGACGGTGAGGGTTGCGAGTGCCGTACCGCCATTGCCGTCCGAAACGGTATAGGTGATGGCCGTTGCGCGGGTTTCGCCCGCCTGCAGGTCCTTGAAATCCGCGCCCGGATCGAAGCTGTAGGAACCATCCGCAAGGATCACGAAGCGGCCGCCATTGTCGCCGGCAAGCGTCGCGCCGACGCCATCGGGACCGGCGCCGACCTGGATGACGGTCAGCGTATCGCCATCGGGGTCGCTGTCGCTGCCGATGATGACATTGCCGCCGACGATGGTGTTTTCATCGGTCGCCGCGCTATCGTTCTGGGCAATCGGCGCATCGTTGACGGGGTTGATGAAGCCAGAGACCGTTGCCGTGGAGGCCGAATTGGGGCCGCCCGTGCCGTCCGACACCGTATAGGTGAAGGAAAGCGGGCCGTTGAAATTGGGGGCGGCCGTGAAGGTCAGCGTCCTGTCGGCATTGAGGGTGACGGTGCCGCCGGTCACCGCGACGCTGCCACCCGTGGCAATCGCCTGGCCGTCGATGGCGGTGATGGTCAGCGTATCGCCATCCGCATCGCGGTCGTTGGCGAGCACGTCGACAATGCCGCTGCCGTCCTCGTCGATGGTGAACGTGTCATTGCCGAGCGCCGGGGCATCGTTGACGCCGGCGACATTGACGGTGACGGTATAGGTCGAGACGGAGGTGCCGTCGCTCACCGTATAGGTGAATGTGTCGGTGCCAAAGAAGTCCGGGGCCGGCGTGTAGGTATAGGTGCCGTTGGCATTGATGGTGACGCTGCCATGCGCAGGCTGGCTGCCGGCCGCATAGGTGAGCGGTTGGCCTTCCGCATCGGTTGCGGTCGGAAGCGTCGCGTTGACGGGCGTGTCTTCCGTCACATTGAGCGTGAAGTCCTGGCCGGCAGGCGCATCATTGGTGCCGGTGACGGTGACCGTAAACGTGGCGGTCGACGTGCCGCCCTGGCCGTCGGAAAGCGTGTAGGTGATGCTGGTCGCGCGGGTCTGGCCGGCGGCAAGATCATCGAAATCGGTGCCCGGATCGAACCTGTAGCTGCCATCCGCGCCGATCACGAATGCGCCGCCGGCCGTGCCGGTGACCGACGCGCCGACACCTGCCGCCGCGCCATTGACGGCCGAGACGGAAAGCTGGTCGCCATCGGGATCGAAATCCACGCCGGAACCATGGTCCGCGAAGACGGAACCGGTGGCGACCGTGTTCTCCTCCGTGGTGATCGCATCGTTCTGCGCAACCGGCGCCGGGTTGGAGACGGTGATGGTGAAATCGCGGCTGATCGTATTGCCCTGGCCGTCGCTGACGCTAACCGTCACGACATAGGCGCCGCCGTTAAGCTGCGATGCGTCGCTGCGCAGCGTGCCGGTGATGAGGCCGGTCGTGCTCATGGAAAGCCCGGTCGGCAGGCCGGAATGGCTATAGGCGAGCGTGTCGCCATCGGCATC
This sequence comes from Neorhizobium alkalisoli, assembly GCF_007829835.1. Lineage (GTDB taxonomy): Bacteria > Pseudomonadota > Alphaproteobacteria > Rhizobiales > Rhizobiaceae > Neorhizobium. Next base: position 1,170,247 of record NZ_VIWP01000001.1, read on the forward strand.
CGAGAAGAATTGCGCAATGTTAAGATTGACGCTCTGCGCATCGCTGAAGGCCTGGTCGGGAACCGAGCCGGCCGGGGGATCCTGTACATTGGCGACATTGACGGACACGGTGAAGGTGACCGATGTGCGGCCATCGCCGACCGTGTAGGTAAAGCTGTCGGCGCCGGCGAAATCGGCGGCAGGCACGTAAGCATAGCTGCCATCGGCGCCGATCGTCACGCTGCCATGGGCGGGCTGGCTTGCAAGCGCATAGGTCAGCGTATCGCCATCGGCATCCGTGACGGGCAAGAAGCCAGTCGCGACCGTGTCTTCGACCGCGTTCAGCGTGAAGCTGCCGCCGGCGGGGTCGTCATTGCTGCCGGTGACGGTCACCGTCAGCGTCGCCGTCGAGGTCGCGCCGGACGCATCGGCCACGGTATAGGTGACGACCGTGTCGCGGGTCTGGCCGACCTGAAGATTGTCGAAGGCGGTGCCCGGATTGAATTGCCAGGTGCCGTCGGCGGCCATGATGAAGGTGCCGCCCGCCGAGCCTGTAATGGCATCGCCGGGATTGCCGGTGCCGACGGCAACGACCGTCAGCGCCGATCCTTCGGGATCGCTGTCATTGGCAAGCACGCTCGGGCCGTTGACGATCGCCGTGTTTTCCTCGGTCACGGCGGTATCGGCGACCGCGACCGGCGGATCGTTGACCGCGCCGACGCTGACGGTGACGACGGCGTCGGTCTCGCCGCCCTGGTTGTCGGTGACGGTCACCGTCAGGGTGCGGTCGCCGGCTGTCAGGTTGTTGCTGCGGTTTTCGTACTGGATGGCGCGCAGCAGCGCGCTCGCCGCCGCATCCGGCATCGGCACGGTATTGCCGGCCGCATTTTCGAAATGCAGCGCGGCGGCACCGTCATAACGGTAGAAGAAGGTCGTGCCGCCGAAGGCGATCGTACCCGAGGAGGCGGTGCCGAAGACGAGATCCACCGAGCCGTTCAGATGGATGACTTCGCTGCCCGTATCGCGGAAGCCGCCAAGATCGATATCGACCGAGGTAATGCCGCCCTCGACATCGGAGATGATCGCATCCGGCGTGACGACCGGCACCGAGCCGCCGCCTTCGGTGAAGCTCACCTGGTTGTCGGTGCCGGCGGTTGCCGTGCCGTTGAGGTCGACGACCGGCAGGTCGTTCACCGCAGCGATATTCAGCGTGACCGAGGCGTCCGAAAAGCCGCCATTGCCGTCGCTCAGCCGGTAGGTGAAACCGACCGTGCCGTTGAAATCGGCCGCCGGGATGAAGGTGAGGGTGCCGGAGGCGTCGATGAGCGTGACACTGCCGCCGGCAACGGCGATCGTCTGGTTGATGGCGATGGCCTGGCCGTCGATCTGGGTGATGGTCAGCGGATCGCCGTCCGGATCGCGGTCGATACCGTCCGCGCCGATCGTCGTCCCGCTGCCGGTGATCGGGTTGAACGTGACGGGCGTATCTTCCTGCGTATCGACCGTGTCGTTTGCCGCTTCCGGGGCCGGATTGGTGACGGTGAGGCGGAAGGTGGCTGCCGCCGAGGCGGTGCCGTCGCTGGCGGTGACGGTGATCGTATAGGGGCTCGCCTGCGAGGCGGCGGCACCGAGCGTGCCGCTGATGACGCCGGTCGCCGGATCGAATGTCAGTCCCTGCGGCAGGCCGCTGACGGTGATCGTCAGCGCCTGGCCGTCGACATCGCTGAAGAAAGGCCGGACATCAAGGCTGAAATCTGCACTGTCGGTCAGGGTCCGGTCGGGAATGGTGGTGGCGACCGGCGCATCGTTGACCGGCTGGACGATGATGGTGACGGTTGCCGTGTCGGAGCCGCCATTGCCGTCGCTGATCGTGTAGGTGAACTGTTCGGTGCCATTATAATCCGGGTTCGGGGTAAAGCGGAGTATTTCCCGGCCCGCGGCATCGAGCACGAGCTGGACGGAGCCGTTGGCGGTGCGGACAGCGCCGCCGCCGACCGTCAGGTTGACGCCGTCGATCAGGATGACGGTGTCGCTGTCGCCATCCGGATCGCGATCGTTGGCAAGAATGTCGATATCGACCGGCGTATCCTCGGGCGTCGTTGCGATGTCGTTTTCGGCGATCGGCGGAATGTTGCGGACGGTATAGGTGAACCTTGCCGTGGCGGAGGCGCCGTCCGGATCGGTGGCGGTGATCTCGACGATATAATTCTGCACGCCCATCGGGCCGGAGGCATCATGGGTGATGCGGCCGGTGATGACGCCCGTTGCGGGATTGATCTGGAGACCCGGCGGCAGGCCTGCTGCCGAATAGGTCAGCGTATCGCCTTCCGGATCGACGAAATGGCCGGAGAGATCCATGCTGATCGCCTCGCCGTCATTGCGATCGATATCGGCAATGACGGAGGAGACCGGCGCATCATTCTCCGCATCGACGGAGACGGTGATGATCCCGGTGCTGAGACCGCCCTGGCCGTCGGTGATGCGATAGACGATCGTGTCGGTGCCGTTATAGTCCGGGTTCGGCGTATAGGTCAGCGTGCCGTCCGCGTTGACGGTGACCGTGCCATGGCCGGCGACCGGGGTGAAATCGGGGTCGAGCGAAAGCGTATCGCCATCGGGATCGATATCTACGCCGGCTGCGCCGCTTGTCGTGCCGAGACCGGTGATCGGGTCGAAGGTGACCGGCTGGTCCTCGCCCGTCTCGACCGTATCGTTTACGGCGATCGGCGCCGGATTGGTGACGGTGAAGGTAAAGTCCTGGGTGACGAATGCACCACTGGGATCGGTTGCCGTGACGGTGACCGTATAGACGCCGTCATTGCCGCCCTGCGAGGCATTGCTGGCGATGGTGCCGGTAATGGTCCCATCCTGATCCATGGAAAGACCCGCCGGCAAGGATGAGGCGGAGAAGGTCAGGCGGTCATTGGCATCGACATCCTGGAAGAAGGCGCCGAGATGCAGCGGGTGGTCGTCGAGCGATTCACCGTCCGCACGGGTATAGTCCGGAATGGGGTCAGCGGTCGGGTCGTCGTTGACGCCGGTGACGGTGACCGTCAGCGTCGCGGTGTCGAAACCGGTGCCGTCGGTGACGCGATAGGTGATCGTCGTCGTGCGCGGCGGATCGCCGGCCGACATGTCGTCGAAATCCGTGCCGGGGTCGAATGTATAGGTGCCGTCGGCATTGATCAGGAAGGTGCCGCCGTTCGAGCCTCTGATCGCGGTACCGACATTGGTCGCGGAACCTTCGACCTGATCGATCGTCAGCCTGTCGCCGTCCGGATCGGCGTCGTTGGTGAGCACATTGCCGGTACCGGATGTATCCTCATCGACGGTCAGCGTATCGTGATAGGCTTTCGGCGGAAGGTTGGTGACGATCCAGGTGAGGTTCTGGGTCACGGAGAGAACGCCGTCCGTGGCGGTGATCGCGATTGTATAGGGGCCGTTATTGGATGCGTCTGCCGCGAGCGTGCCTGTGATGCGGCCGCTGGCGTCGATGGAGAGGCCTGCCGGCAGGCCGGTCGCGGAAAAGCTCAGCGTGTCGCCGTCGACATCGTCGAAATAGGGACTGACATCGTAATCGACCGCTTGGGCGTCGCTGTCATACTGGTCGGGGATCGGGGTGGCGGTCGGGCGGTCGTTGACCGGGTTGACGGTGACCCGCACGGTCGCGGTCGAGACGCCGAGATTGCCGTCGGAGATCGTGTAGACGATCGTATCGATGCCGTTGAAATTCAGCGCGGGGACATAGGTCAGCGTTCCGTCGCCATTGATGGTGACGGTGCCGGAGCCTGCGCTGGCGGCGATAATCGTCAGCGGATCGCCGTCCGGGTCGATATCGGCGCCGGCCGTCGGATTGTCCGTGCCTTCGCCGGTGATCGGATTGAACGTGTAGCCGCCGGCCACGTCCTCATCAATGGTGACGAGGTCGTTATGGGCGGTCGGCGCGGGATTGGTGACCTGCAGCTCGAAAGTCTGGGTCGCTGTTCCGCCCTTGCCGTCCGAGGCGATGATCGTGACCGTGTAGACGCCGTCGCCATCCGGGCCGCCCTGGCTGGCATTGTGGTCGATATTGCCGAAGATGAGGCCGTTTGCGTTCATCTGCAGGCCGGCCGGCAGGCCGTCGACGGTAAATGCGAGGCTGTCTCCATCGGGATCGGAGAAGAAATCGCCGACATCATAGGTGAAGGACTGGCCATCGGCCCGCACCCGGTCCGGCAATTGCTGGCCGACCGGCAGGTCGTTGACCGGATTGATCTTGATCGTCACGGTGGCCGTATCGACACCGCCATTGCCGTCATCGACCGAGTAGGTGAAGCTTTCCTGGCCGTTATAGTCCGGGTTCGGCGTGAACCGCAGGAACTGGCTGCCATCGGCATTTTCGATCAGCCGCACAGAGCCGTTGGTCGTCGGTATCGCTGCGCCATTCGGGATCAGAACGACATTGTTGACGCGGATGACCTCGACCGTATCGCCATCCGGGTCGCTGTCATTGGCGAGGATGTTGATATCGACCGGCGTGTCCTCGTTGGTCTCGGCGCTGTCGTCATTGGCGATCGGCGCGATGTTGAGGACGGTGTAGTTGAACTCGATATCGGTCGAGAGGTTGCCGTCATCGGTCGCGATGATACGGATGTGATAGGTCTTTTCACCGTCCGGGCCGGATGCGTCGGGCGTGATCCTGCCTGTGATCGTGGAGCCGACCAGGGTCAGGCCCGGCGGCAGCGGTGTATTCGGGTCGATGCTGTAGGTCAGCGCCCCGCCTTCGGGATCGGAGAAGAAGGCGCTGAGGTCAAAACTGTCCGTATCGCCGTCATTGCGGGTGCGGTCGGCGATTGGGCTGCCGACCGGCTCGTCATTGACCGGATTGACGGTCACGGTCACGGTGCCGGTCGCGGTGCCGCCATTGCCGTCCGAGATCGTGTAGGTGATCGTATCCGTGCCGTTGAAATTGGCGGAAGGCTGATAGGAAATCTCGCCATCCGTCAGGATCGTCACCGAGCCATTCGCCGCGGTTGCCGAGACGATGGTCAGGGGATCGCCGTCCGGGTCGCTGTCATTGGCGAGCACGTTGATGGTGACCGGTCTATCCTCGTCGGTCACCGCCGTGTCGTTGACGGCGATCGGGGCCGGGTTGGAGACGGTCAGCGTGAAGGATTGCTGCGCCGTGCCGCCATGCCCGTCGGCGACGCTGACGGTGACGGTGTAGATGCCGTTGCCGTTCGGGCCGCCGCGGCTTGCCTGGTTGTCGATCGTGCCCGAGATGACGCCGGAAGGGCTGATGCTGAGGCCGCTCGGAAGGCCGGTCTGCGAATAGGCGAGCGTATCGCCATCGACATCGCTGAAGAAGCCGGAGAGATCGAGATTGACGCTGGCGCCGTCATTGGCGGAGCGGGTCGGAAGCGGCGTGCCGACCGGCAGGTCGTTGACGGCGGTAACGGTCACCGTCACCGTATATTCGTTGCGCGCGCCGCTCGGATCGGTGACGACGAAGCTGAAACGGTCCGTGCCGTTGAAATCCGGTTTCGGCGTGTAGGTATAGGTGCCGTCGGCATTGATGGTGACTGCGCCATTGGCCGGCGTCGTCGTGCCGGCCGAGAAGGTGATCGCATCGCCATCCGCATCGCTTGCGGTGAGCGTGCCCTGAAGGGACACGTCTTCCGGCGTCGAGACGACGATGTCGGATGAGACAGGTGCGTCGTTGACGGCCGTGACCGTGCCGCTGACGCTGCCGTTTGCGGACAGTATGCCGTCGGAGACCGTGTAGGCAAAACCGACCGTGCCGTTGAAATTGGCCGAGGGCGTGAAGGTGAGCCGGCCGTCCGCCTCGAGCCGGACGCTGCCGCCGGTAACAGTGATCGTCTGGCCGGTCGCGATCGCCTGTCCGTCGATCGCGGTCACGGTCAGCGCATCGCCATCCGGATCGATGTCATTGGCCCGCACGTCGATGGTGATCGCCGTATCCTCAAGCGTCGTGAACGTGTCGTTGACGGCGATCGGCGCGTCCTCGACGGGCGTGACCGTGCCGTTGACGGTGGCGGTCGCCGTGCCGCCATGGCCATCAGAGACGGTATAGGTGAAGCTCGGCGTGCCGTTGTAATTGGCCGCCGGCGTGAAGGTCAGCCGGCCATCGGAACCGAGCGTCACCGTGCCGCCGGTGACCGCGACCGTGGCGCCGGAGACGATTGCAGTGCCATTGATCTGGGTGACGGTCAGCGTGTCGCCATCGACATCGCTGTCATTGCCGCGCACGTCGAAGGTGATGGCCGTGTCTTCCGGTGTCGTGAACGTGTCGTTGACGGCAACCGGCGCGTCGTTGACCGGGGTTACCGTGCCGCGAACGGTGGCATCGACCGAGTTCCCGTTTCCATCGGAGACGGTGTAGGTGAAGCTCGGGTTGCCGTTGTAATCGGCCGATGGCGTGAAGGTCAGCGTGCCGTCATTGTTGAGCGTCACCGTGCCGCCGGTAACGGCCACAGAACCGCCGGCAACGATTGCCGTCGTATTGATGCGGGTGATGGTCAGCGTGTCGCCATCGGGGTCGCTGTCATTGGCAAGGACGGTAATCGTCGTCGGCGTGTCTTCCGCGGTGGTGAACGTGTCGTCACCGGCGACTGGCGGGTCCTGCACCGGTGTAACGGTGCCGTTGACGGTGGCCGTCGCCGTGCCGCCCTGGCCGTCCGAAATCGTGTAGGTGAAGCTCGGGCTGCCGTTATAGTTGGCGGAAGGCGTGAAGGTGAGACGGCCATCGGCATTGAGTATCACCCGGCCGCCGATGACGGTGACCGAACCGCCGACCGAAATCGCCGTGCCGTTGATCTGGGTGACAGTCAGCGGATCGCCGTCGACATCGCTATCATTGCCGCGCACGTCGAAGGTGATCGGCGTATCTTCCGGGGTGCTGAACGTGTCGTCACCGGCAACCGGTGCATCCTCGACCGGGTTGACGGTGCCGGAAACGGTTGCCACGGTCGCGCCGCCCTGGCCGTCGGAGACGGTATAGGTGAAGCTCGGGCTGCCATTGTAATTGGCAGATGGCGTGAAGGTCAGGGTGCGGTCGGCGTTCAAGGTCACGACACCGCCGGTCACGGTGACGGAGCCGCCTGATGCGATCGCCTGGCCATTGATCGCCGTAACGGCAAGCGTGCCGCCATCGACATCGCTGTCATTGGCGAGCACGTCGAAGGTGACGGCGGTGTCCTCATTGGTGACGAACGCGTCGTTGACGGCGATGGGGGCATCGTTCTCGCCGGTGACGGTGATGCTCACGGTCGCGGTCGCGGTGCCGCCCTGGCCATCCGATATCGTGTAGGTGACCGAGGTCGTGCGGCTCTGGCCGGCGGCGAGATTGTCGAAACTCGTGCCGGGATTGAAGGCATAGGTGCCATCGGCATTGATGGTGAACGTGCCGCCGTTCGAGCCGGCCACCGCCGCGCCGACGCCGGCACCGCTGCCGCCGACGGCGGAAACGGTGATCGGATCATTGTCCGGGTCGCTGTCATTGGTCAGCACCGAGCCGCTGATGGCGGCGTTTTCTGTCGTCGTCGCCGTGTCGTTCCCCGCGACCGGTGCCGGATTGGCGACGGCCCAGGTAAAGCTGCGGCTTGCCTGTGCGCCCGAACGGTCGGTGGCGGTGACGGTGACCGAATAGGGGCCGGTCACGCTGGCGCTGCGGTCGATCGTGCCGGTAATCAGGCCGGCGGCGCTGATCGAAAGGCCCGGCGGCAGGCCGGTTGCGGTAAAGGTCAGGCTGTCGCCCGCATCGGGATCGCTGAAATTGCCGGCGATGTTGAAAGAGACTGCCTGCGCATCGCTGGAACTCTGGTTGGCGATCGGCGTGCCGACCGGGGCGTCGTTGACGCCGGTGACCGTCACCGTAAAGGTCGCGGTCGAGAAGCCGCCATTGCCGTCCGAAACCTGGTAGGTCACGGCCGTCGTGGCGGTCTGGCCGGCGGCAAGGCCGATAAAGGCATTGCCGGGGTTGAAAACGGCCGCGCCATTGGCGCCGATCGTGAACGTGCCGCCATTGGTGCCGGCCACACCGATGCCGACATTGCCGGCTGCGCCATTCACCTGCGAGACGGTCAGCGTGTCGCCATCGACATCGGTGTCGTTGGCAAGCACGTTGAGCGAGACATTGCTGTTGGCGGCGGTCGGCGCGCTATCGTTTGCGGCGACCGGCAGGTCGTTGACGGCGTTGACGGTGACCGAGACCGTATATTCGACCGTCGCCGTACCGTCGCTGACGCGATAGGTAAAGCTGTCCGTGCCGTTGAAATTGGCCGCGGGCGCATAGGTATAGGTGCCGTTCGCATCGATGACGACGACGCCATGCGACGGCCCGGTCGTGCCGGCCGAATAGGTGAGCGCGTCGCCATCGACATCGGTCGCGACCGGCAGCGTGCCGGAGAACGGGGTGTCCTCGTTGATGGTAATGGCGCCGTTCGATCCGACCGGCGCATCGTTGACCGGGGCAATGGCGATCGTCGCCGTATCCGTATCAGTCAGCGCGCCGCCCGTGCCGGAATTGCCGCCGTCATTCGTCACCATGGTGAGCGTCACCGTCCCGTTGGCATTGGCGGCCGGGTTGTAGACGGGCCGTGAATTGCCGGCGAGATAGGCGTTGATATTGGCGACCGTACCGGTCAGCACGATCGTGCCAGACCCCGAACCGGAGACCGCGACATTGCCGCCGGCAGTGGCGGCAAGCGTGCCGGAACCAACCGAGAGCGTCACTGTCACATTGCCGTTGCCGGCATCGATGTCGGTGATGGCAAGGCCGGTCAGCACCAGTGCCGTGTCCTCATTGGTGGCGAAACCGGCCGGCAGCGTGTTCACCGGTGCGTCGTTGACGGCGGTGACGTTGAAGGTGATCGTGTTCGGCGTCGGATCGGTATCGATCCCGCCATTGGCCGTGCCGCCATTGTCGCGCACCTGGAAGGTGAAGGCGGCAAGCGCAACCCCGTTGGCATTGGCGGTCGGCGTGAAGACCAGGCTGCCAATGCTTGCGGCATTGACCACCTGGCCGACCGTGACCGGAACGCCGCCGAGCGACAGGACGCCATTGGCCGGAAGCGTGGTGATGACGACGGCCGAAAGCGCATTGGCCGGGGTGTCGTTCGGATCGGTGAAGCCGAAATCGGCGGCGCTGAACGTATAGGCGCCATCCTCGTTGAGCGTGATCGTCTTGTCGGTGCCGGCAGGCGCGTCGTTGACGGGGGTGATCGAGATGGTCGAGGTGTCGATATCGGTCAGTGCCGGGCCGCCGGTATTGCCGTTGTCATTGGTCGTCATCGTCAGGGTGACGGTGGCGGTCGAATTGGAAAGCGGCGTGAAGGTGGGGCGCGATGTTCCGGCAAGGTAGCTGTTGATGGCGGTGATCGTGCCGGACAGGACGATCTGCCGGGTGCCGGTGCCTGTCACCGTGACGCCGGCTGCCGATGCCGCCGAGAGCGTGCCGGCATCGACGCCAAGCGTCACCGAGACCGTGCCCGTGCCGGCATCCGCATCGGCGATGGAAAGGCCGGTCAGGCTGAGCGGGATATCCTCGACCGCGGCATAGCTGGTCGGGATCGTGTTGACCGGCGGCGTGTTGACCGAGGCGACGGCGACAGTGACCTTCGCCCGTTCCGTGACGCCGCCTGAAGTGACGGTGTAGGTGAAGGTGGTGACGCCGTTGTAATCGAGCGTTGGGGTGAAGACGAGCTGGCCGCCCGCCGTCAGCTGCACCGTGCCGTTTGCGACGGCAATCGAGCCGCCCGTGGCAATGGCGATATCGTTGATCGCGGTGATCGTGCGGCCGGGATTGTCGAACGTGTCATTGGCAAGGACCGCGATGGTGACGGCCGCATCCTCATCGGTCGAGATGGAATCATTGGCGATATCGGCAACGGCGGTGATGGTGACGCCGATCGTGTCGGTATCGGACAGCGCGCCGTCCGAGGTGGTGAGGGTGATCTGTGCTGCACCATTATAATCGCGGGTCGGCACATAGGTCGCGCCGGCAAGGGCGGCATTGATCGCCGCAGCCGAGCCGGAGAAGGTCATGGTCGCGTCGGCCGTGCCGTCGCCGGCGGTGAAGGTGAGGCCGGTCAGGCCGGACAGGGTGAAGGCGCCGTTGGTGACGGTGAGCGTCACCGTCAGCGTGCCGCTGTCGATATCGGCAACGGAAATCGCGTTCCCTGCACCGGCCGAAAAGACGATCGTGCCGTCTTCGGCAATCGTCTGCGGGCCGGGCACGGTGTTGACCGGGGCATCGTTGACGGGCGTGACATTGACGGTGACGGTCGCCGTTTCGGTGACGCCGCCTGACGTGACCGTGTAGGTGAAGCTGGTCTGGCCGTTGTAATCGGCGGTTGGCGTAAAGGTCAGCCGGCCATTGGCTTCAAGCCGTACCGTGCCATTGGCAACGGCGACGGTGCCATTGACGGCGATGGCCGTGCCGTTGATGGCGGTGATCGAGTGGCCGGTGTTTTCGAAGCTGTCGTTGAGATTGACGTCGATGGTGATCGCCGTGTCTTCGTTCGTCGTCACGGTGTCGTTGGCGATATCGGCGACGGCGGTGACCGAAATGGCGATCGTGTCCGTATCGGAGAGCGCGCCGTCGGAGGTGACGAGGGTCAGCTGGGCGGAGCCGTTGTAATCGGCGGTCGGCGCATAGGCGAGGCCGGCAAGCGCGGCGTTGATCTGTGCGGCCGTGCCTGAAATCGTCACGGTCGCGGTGCCGTTGTTGGTGATCGTGGCGCCGGCTGCGGCGGTTACCGACAGGGCGCCGTGGGTGACGCTGACCGTCGTCGTCAAGGTGCCGCCATCGACATCGTTGACGCTGACGCCCGAGATCGCGAGCGTCGTATCCTCGGCCGTCGTCTGGGCTCCGGGCACGGTATTGACCGGCGCGTCGTTGACGGGGGTGACGTTGACGGTAACGGTCGCCGTTTCGGTGACGCCGGCCGAGGTGACGGTGTAGGTGAAGGTCGTCTGGCCGTTGTAATCGGCGGCCGGCGTGAAGGTCAGCGTGCCGTCGGCGTTCAGGCGCACCGTGCCGTTGCCGACGGTAACGACGCCATTGGCGACGATCGAGGTGCCGTTGATGGCGGTGATCGCATGGCCTGCATTTTCAAAGCTGTCATTGGCGTTGACATTGATGCCGACGCTCGTGTCCTCGTTGGTCGTGACGGTATCGTCGGCGATATCCGAGACGGCGGAAATGCTGATCGTGCGGCTGTCCGTGTCGGTCAGCGATCCGTCGCTGCTCGTCATGGTCAGCGTGACCGCGCCGTTGAAATCGGCAACCGGCGTATAGACCGGCTGGCTCGAGCCGTTCGCGAGATAGGCATTGATATTGGCAAGCGAGCCGGTGAGCGTGATCGTTGCGGTGCCCGAGCCGGTGATGGTGACGCCGGATGCGGAGGCGGCTGCGATCGTGCCGGAATTGACGGAGAGCGATACGGTCATCGTGCCGCTGCCGGCATCGGGATCTGCCAGAGAGAGGCCGCTCAGGGCGAGCGTCGCATCTTCCGCCATCGTATAGCCTGCGGGCAGGCCGTTGACCGGCGGATCGTTGACGGGGATGACCGAGACGGTGGCGACCGCCGTATTGGAATTGGCCGCGCCGTCATTGACCACGACGGTGATGATGCGGGCGGTCGAGCCGGGATCGTCGGACGTGGAGGAATAACGGACGAGCTGCAAGGCGGCCTGATAATCCGCCTTGGTCGCCGTGCCGGTCAGGGTCAGGGTGAAGGTCGCGGCATTGTAGTTGGCGGTGATCGTGCCGGGCAGCCCGGCTGCGACGGACAGGAGGTCGCCGGCCTGCGGATTGGTGAGGGTGATCGTGGCGGATGCCATGGTCGTGTTGTCGACATCGGTGACCAGCACGTCGGTATCGACGATGGCGACGCCGGTGCCGTTTTCCGTGTAGCTCGTCGTGAAGCCGGTGCCGGCGCCGGAGGCGTCGAGATCGAGGACCGGGGCATCGTTGACCGGCGTGACGGTGATCGTCGAGATATCGACATCGGTCAGCGCGCCGCCTGAGCCGGTATTGCCGCCGTCATTGGTGGTCATGGTAAGCGTCACCGCGCCGTTGAAATCGGCGACGGGTGTGAAGGTCGGCCGGGCGGTGCCGGCGAGGAAAATGTTGAGGTTGGCGAGCGTGCCCGAGAGCACGATCGTGCCGGTTCCCGAACCGGAGACGGTGACGCCGGAGGCCGCACTTGCGGTCAGGATGCCGGAATTGACGCCGAGCGTGATCGTCATCGTGCTCGTGCCGGCATCGACATCGCTGATCTGGATGCCGGTCAGGCCAAGCGACGTGTCCTCGGCGATCGAATAGGTGGCCGGCAGCTGGTTGACCGGGGCATCGTTGACGGCCGCGATGGTAATCGGGCGCGTGTCGATATCGGTGAGCGTGCCGCCCGTGCCGGTATTGCCGCCATCGCTGGTGGTCATGGTGAGCGTCACCGTGCCGTTGGCATTGGCGACAGGCGTGTAGACCGGGGCGGCGGCCGAGGCGAGATAGGTGTTGATATTGGCAAGCGTGCCGGAGAGCACGATCGTACCAGTTCCCGAGCCGGTGACGGTGACACTGCCGCCGGAAGTGGCGGCGATCACGCCGGTCGGCACGGCAAACGTCACCGTCATCGTGCCATTGCCGGCATCGACGTCGGAAATCGACAGGCCTGTCAGGGCAATCCCGGTATCCTCGTTGGTTGCCCAGCCGGACGCGGGCAGGCTGTTGACCGGCGCATCGTTGACGGCGGTGACATTGACGGTGACCAGAGCCGTCTCGGTGACGCCGCCGGACGTGACCGTGTAGGTGAAGGTGGTCTGGCCGTTGAAATTGGCGGTCGGCACGTAATTGATCGTGCCGTCGGCGGCGAAGGTGACGGTGCCCTGGCCGGCCGGCGGCTGGGTGACTGACGTCACTGCCCGCAGAGGGTTCTTGAAGGTGTCGGCCGTTGCCCCATTCGTGCCCGTAAGGACGTTGAAGCTGATTGCGGTATCTTCCGCCGTCGTGACCGTGTCCGGCGTGATGTCTGCGACCGCGTTAATGGTGATCGCAACCGTATCGGTGTCGGTGAGCGACCCGTCCGAGGTGACGATCGTCAGCGTGTCGGAACCGTTATAGTCGGCATTGCCCTGATAACGCAGCGAGGCGAGCACGCTGTTGACTTGCGCCTGCGTGCCGGAAATCGTCACCGTCGCAGTGCCCGAGCCGGTTACCGTGCCAGCCGTGACGGAGGGCGAGAGGATGCCGTTTGCCACCGTCAGCGTGACGGTCAGATTGGTGCTGTCGACATCGTTGACGGAAAGGCCGGTAATGGCCGTCAGCACGTCTTCCTGTAGCGTGACCGGGCCGGGCACCGTGTTGACCGGCGCGTCGTTCACGGCGATGACGTTGACGGTCGCGACCGCCGTGTTGGAATTGGCCGCGCCGTCATTGGTGGTGACGTTGATCGTGCGGGCAATGGTCGAGGGATTGTCCGATGTGGTCGAATAACGGACTGCCTGCAGCGCCGTCTGGTAATCCGCCTTGGTGGCCGAACCGGAGAGTGTCAGGGTGAAGTTCGCGGCATTGTAGGTCGCGACGATGCCGCCCGGCAGGGTGCCGGCCGCAAGCACGTCACCGGCCTGACCGTTGGAGATGACGATGGTGAGCGAGGCCATGTTGGCATTGTCGACATCGGTGATCAGGCTGCCTGCGCCGGTAATCACGACGGCGGCGCCCTTTTCCGTATAGCTCGTCGCGTAACCGGTTCCGGTCGAGCCGGTATCGAGATCGAGGATCGGCGGATCGTTGACAGCAGCGATCGCGATGACGCGGTTGCTGACAGCCGTCAGCGCGCCGCCTGTGCCGGTATTGCCGTTGTCACTGGTCGTCATCGTCAGCGTGACGTTGCCGTTCGCATCCGGCACGGGAACGTAGATCGGCGCGGAGGCCGAGGCGAGATAGGCGTTTATATTCGTCAGCGTGCCGGTCAGCACCACGGTTGCGGTGCCGGAACCGATCACCGTGACGCCGCCTGCGCCGGTTGCCGTCAGCGTGCCGGATGCGACATTGAGCGTGACACTCATATTGCCGCTCGCTGCATCGAGATCGCTGATCGAAAGGCCGGTCAGCGCGACATTCGTATCCTCGTTGGTCGCCCAGCCGGAGGCCGGCAGGGTGTTGACCGGCGCATCGTTGACGGCGGTGACGGCAACAGTCGTGACGGCCGTGTTGGAGGCAAGCGCGCCGTCATTGACGCTGACACTGATCGTGCGGCCGGTCACCGTGCCGCCAAGGGTCGGATTGTCCGAGGTGGAGGAATAGAGGACCTGCGAAAGGGCGGTCTGGTAATTGGCCTTGCTGGCGGAGCCGGTCAGCGTCAGGGTAAAAGTGGTGGCATTATAGGAGGCGGTAATGCCGGCCGGCAGGCCGGTTGCCGACAGCACGTCGCCGGCCTGGCCATTGGTGATGACGATCGTGGCCGATGCCATATTGGTGTTGTCGACGTCGATGACGGAATTGTTGGTATTGGCGATCGCCACGCCTGCGGCATTTTCCGTGTAGCCGATCGAATAGTTCGCGCCTGCCGTCGAGCCGTCGAGATCGAGAACCGGCGCGTCGTTGACGGGCGTAATATTGATATTGCGGGTGGAAGAGGTCGAGAGCGCGCCGCCGATGCCGGTATTGCCGTTATCGTTGGTCGTCATCGTCAGCACTACCGTGCCGTTGGCATCCGCGACCGGGACATAGGTGAGGCTGGAGGCCGTGCCGAGATAGGCATTGAGGCTGGTGAGCGTGCCCGTAAGGGTGACGGTGGCCGTGCCGGAGCCGGTGATCGTTACGCCGGTTCCGGCTGCCGCCGTGATCGAACCGGAGGCGACGTTCAGGGTCACGGTCATCGCGCCGCTGCCGGCATCGAGATCGGCGACGGCGAGGCCTGCCAGCGCCACATTCGTATCTTCGTTGGTCGTCCAGCCACCGGAGGGAAGGATGTTCGTCGGTGCATCATTGACCGCGATGACGTTGATCGTCGCTGTCGCGACGGCCGAGGTCAGGCCGCCATCGCTGACGGTGACGTTGATCGTGCGCGGCGTCGTGCCCGGATTGTCGCCGCTGTTGGAAAAGGTGATGGCACGGATCGCGGCCGCATAATTGGCCTTGGTGGCCGTGCCGGACAGCGTCACGGTGATCTGGCCGGAAACGGATGTGTCGATCGAGCCGGTAATGCCCGAAGGCAGCGTGCCGAGCGTCAGGAGATCGCCGGCCTGGGCATTGGTCAGCACTATGGTCGCCGAACGCATCGTCGTGCTGTCGAGGTCGCGTACATCGGCGAGGAATCCGGTCGCCGTCGAGGCAATCGCGACGCCTGTGCCATTTTCCGTATAGGTCGTCGCATAATTGACGCCCGCCGTTGTGTCGACATTCCGGAGCGCGCTGACATTGTCGATGAAGATGTCGTCGGTGCTCGGGGTCAGCAGACCACCTGCGGCCGAATAGCTGAAGACCAGATCGCCGGTCGCTGCGATCGTCGATGGCAGGTTTATGGTGACGGTTGTGCGATTCCAGTTCGTGGTGCCGGCAGTCGAGGCGGCGACGGTCGAAGGCGTGCCGGACGCGCCGTTGAAATAGGTGATCGTCGCGGTGTTCGGCGTGCCACCCGTCGTGCCGGTCGTGACGCGCGCATAAAGCACGCCGTTGATCGTTACATCCAACGTCGCGGGCGTGTTGTTGTCGTTGGAAACGCCGAGCAGGAGATTGTTGCTCCAGCCGACATCGAAGGTCAGCTGTGCCGCGCCCGAAGGCGCCTGGCCGTCGTTCCAACCTGTCACGTTGGCCTGGGTCAGCGTGCCGGTGCCACCATTCAGCGTCCAGGCAAAACCGTCATTGCTGTTGCTGGTCGCGACAGCGCCCGTGCCGGATATGACCCAGCCCGAGGTTCCGGGTGTCGCGCCATTGGTGATCATCTGCGTCGGCGTCGTGCCGGAATTGAGGTCGATGACCGGTGCTGCGGCATTGTAGCCGAAATCGGCGGCAAGATTGGCTGCGCCGATCGTTGCCAGTGTAATTGCCTGGGTCGTGGCGGTCGTTGCGGGGGCGGTGCCGAGCACACCGTTCGTATCCGTGACTCGGACGATATACTGGCCGGGCAGGACGCCTGTGAAGAGATAACGGCCGTCGCTGCCCGTCGTGTCGGTCGCCAGAACCCGCTCGCCGCTATCGACGACGCCATTGCCGTTGACGTCATCGATCAGCTGGACCGTGACATTGGCGATGCCGACGTCGACGCCGGCGTCGAAACTCGTATTGGTGCCGTTCTCGTCATAGATCTGGTCGCCGATCGACCCTGTCGGCGGCACCCAGCGGGCGCCGTCGGAAACCGTGCCGATCGCGGTTGTGCCATTGGTGGTAATAGTGATTGCCGAGCCGATCGCAGCGCCCGTCGTGGCGTTGATCTGTTGGATCGAGGAGCCGACGAGATAGGTATTGCCGTTGATGTCGCCGCCGCCCTGGACGAGGGTCGTGCCGGTCGGGTTGGTCAGCGCCGTGCCAACGATCGCGCCGCCGGTCAGATTGTAGCGCGTGATGGTCGCGGCAGCACCGTTGATGCTGAGAAGGTAATTATTGGTGGTGTCGATCGCGAAATCGCCCCAGTCGTTGTTGCCGGTCACGGCTGCACCGAATGTGGAGGCGGAGGCGATCGTGCGGCCGTTGCCGCTGAAGGTGATGCGCCATATCTGGTCGTCGCCGGCGGAGTTGATGTTCTCGATGCCGAGATAAAGCGAGCCGTTGTAATAGGTTGCGGCACCGCTGCCGACACCGCGATCGCCAACCGTGATGCTGAGGCCAGTGCCGTTGTTCGTCAGGTCGCTGTCGATCAGGATGTGGGTGTTGTTGACGAAGTCATAGGCAAAGAGCGCGCGGTTGGAATTGGCGCTGTTGCTGTCAGTGTAATAGATGAGGCCGTTGGTCTGATCGACGGCAAGCGAGTTCAGGGTGTCGCTGAGGCTGACGCCACCGACGGAGGCGGGAGCGGTGGTGATCGCCGTCGCTTTTCCGGTCACGACGTCGACGCTGTAGATCGTCCGGCCGGAGACGACGAGCAGGGCACCATTGCCGACGGAAGCCTGGGTGTTCAGAAGCTCGGCATAATCGCGCTGCGCTTCCAGCGAGGGCGCGATCGCGGTGGTGATCTCGCCACTGCGATATTCCAGGTCCCAGTCACCACCGAGCGCGGCGCTGCCGGTCGCGTCCGTGGAGGCGGCAATATCGGCACCGGTCATGTAGCCCATCATCCGGGCAGCGTTCTGGCCGAGTTCGCCGCGGGCGAAATCGCAGCCGTAGATCATGATGTCGGCATCGGCGGTCAAGGATGCCGTCAGGCTCTGCAGCTCGTCGGCATATTCGCCGGCCATGGATTCGATCGTCAGTTCGGCCGAACCGAGATAAAGCCGGCCTTCGTCGCCGTGCGAGATGATATGGACGGCCTCGACGCCCTTCATGTGCGACATCGCCTCGGCCAGCTGCTCGACACCGTCGCGGCCCTTCTCAAGGACGATGACCTCGTAGTCCCCATCTATGCCTTTCAGCAGGGATTCGTAATCCGGAACCGAGCTGTCGACGATAACGACCTGCTTCGGAAATTCATCTATGGGTTGTGTTTTCGTGTCGCTCTGATCGGCGCCGTGAACGATGGCGGCAGCCAGCTTGTCGCTGTCGCGATCATTCGCATCGGTCTCATGAGAGCCGTGTGCAGCCTCGTCGGGCGCTGCCGCATGTTTGTCCTTGGCGTGATCTATGGTTGTGGCCACAGCGGCATCGAAGGCGATGCGTTGTTCGAGCTCCATCAGCATGGAACTGAACCGGTCCTGATTTCCCCGCTTCGGTTTCGCGCCTTGCGCGTCGGCCGAGGGTGATTTCTGAGGACGAGTAAAGTGCTCGTTCATACGTGTGTCTCCCGCTTTAAGACCCCAGGCGAACCGTGCGGAGTAATGCCCGAACCGGTCAAAACCGATTGGGCAACGGTCGTCTGATTAACGAGTTCCGAACGTTAGGTAAGGCTTGTTTACAAATTACTAATTGCGAATACCAAATTTTAGTAATGAATAATAAGCTTGGAAAATCGCATAAAATCGGGACATTATGCTGATACATTGTCCTGTTTTACACCGACTGCGAGCAAAGGAATATGCTCTGCAAGTTCGATTGCTCTAGTCTGTTATCTCCTTGTTAAGCATATTCGTAAATCATTAATCAGCCCTGGGTTTCCGTTCGCCCCAAAGCCCCATGTTGGGGTTGAGAGGCAATGACGATCGGAGCCGCGCGTTCACCAGTCCCGCTTGTCGCGAGGGTTTTGTTGCAATGATTTACGAGGTGAAGCAGTGAAGTCCCTGTTAGTCTGGACCCTTCCTGCCGTCTTGCTTGCAACCGGCTGCACGGTCAAGACGGAACCGTTCTCCGCTGAGGCGAACGCGAAATTTGCAAACGAAAAGCTTTTAAGAGCGACAGCGAACCAGGAGCCGATTACCGGCTCTATCGATCTTTACCAGGCCATGGCCCGGGCACTGAAGTACAATCTAGACACGAAAGTCGAGATCATGCAGGCGGCGCTCAAGACGCGTGAGGCCGATCTCGTCAGCTACAGCGCCCTCCCCAAGGTCGTTGCGGGCGCCGGTTATGACGGCCGCAACGAAGCCGATGCGTCGACGCCTTCGACGCGTGACGACAATGTCAGGACTGCAGACCTGACCTTCTCGTGGAATATCCTTGATTTCGGCCTCTCTTATGTGCGCGCCAAGCAGGCGGCCGACGAGACGCTGATCCAGGAGGAAATGAAGCGGCGCATGGTCAACAAGGTGATTGAGGACGTCTGCACCGCCTATTGGCGGGCGGTCAGCTATCAGCGCCTTGTCGGCCGCATGCGGGCACTCGAAGGCCGGGTGGCACGGGCGCTTCGTGATACGCGCGGCCTTTCTTCCGGCGGCGAAAGCTCGCCGCTCGTGGCGCTCACCTATGAACGTGAGTTGATCGAGGTGAAGCGCGAGGTGGAGATGCTGGAAGGCGAGCTGAAGGTCGCCAAGAGCCAGCTTTCGGCGCTGATGAACGTCAAGCCCGGTACCGATTTCACGCTGACAGTACCGACACGGCTTTCCACCAAGCTCAACGTGCCGGACAACATGCCGGAAATGTTCCGCATCGCGGTGCAGAACCGGCCGGAAATGCGCGAGGTCGCCTATCGAGAACGGATCAATGACAAGGAGGTCAATGCCGCGCTTCTCGACATTCTTCCCGGTTTTAATCTCTATGCCGGTGCCAACTACGATTCAAACGAGTTCATCGACACGAACGAGTGGCTCAACTGGGGCGCCAAGGTCAGCTTTAACGCCATGAAGCTCGCCGCCATGCCGGCGATCGAAAAGAAGATCGATGCCCAGGCTCAGGTTCTGGATGCGCGTGCGCTCTCGGTCGCCATGGCGATCATGACGCAGGTGCATATCAGCCGCATCCGCTATGCCCATCTCAACAAGTCCTATGGCACGGCCATGGCGCTTTCCAATGTCTCGCATCGGATCCTGAAACAGGTGCGGGCCGAAACGAATGCCCAGAAGACCAGCGAACAGATCCTCATTCGCGAGGAAATGAACGCGCTTCTGGCCGATGCCAAGCTCGATATGGCCTATGCGGACCTGCAGAATGCCTATGCCAATATCTATGCCTCGCTCGGGGTCGATCCCTTTCCGGCGGGGCTGACAAGCAGTGGCGGCGTCGACGAGATCGCCGCGCGGCTGCGCACGATGTGGACCGATGCCGGCGGGCCGGCAAAGGTCGAACTGGTCGCGACCAAGTAACCGGAAGCCTTCGGGCTACCGGCTTTAAGGAAGGAGTGCGACATGCAGACATGTCATGTAACGGGTCTTGTCCTTGCGGCATTCCTGGCCCTCGCGGCGGATCCCGGTCCGGCGCGGGCGCAAGCGAACCATGAGACTTTGCGCGGCATCGTGAAGGCCGCCAATGAAGCGATGATCGGAACGGACCTGAGTTTTCCGATCGCGTCTCTGCCCTTCCGCGAAGGGCAGAGATTTGCCAAGGGCGACGTGCTTGCCGCCTTTGATTGCGGCGATCTCGCCGCCCAGGTGAAATCCGCCGAAGCGATGCTCAGGGCGGAAACCATCACCCAGGAAAACAATGCACGCCTCGCCCGCTCCAAGGCGGTCGGCGCTTTCGAGGTGGATCTGTCGAAAGCCAAGAGCGATCAGGCGGCGGGCGAGCTGGAAGCCTATAAGAGCAAGATGTCGCGCTGTGTCATCAAGGCGCCGTTCGACGGACGGATCGCCTTCATGCGCGCCCATGAGCATGAAATTCCCGAACCCAATCAGCCGCTGATGCAGATTGTCAGCGAAGGCGACCTCGAGATCGAGATCCTGCTGCCCTCCAACTGGCTGCGCTGGCTGAAACCCGGTAGCCGGTTTGCCGTCACCATCGACGAGACCGGTGGGACGAAGCAGGCGGAAGTCTCCCGCATTGCCGCTGTCGTCGATCCGGTCAGCCAGACGGTCAAGGTGACCGGGCGTTTTCTCGGCGATACGACCGGCATTCTTCCCGGCATGAGCGGGCCGACCGCCTTCAACCCGGTTCCCGGAGGTTGAGGCATGGAACAGAATATCAAGCCATCGCTTCGCCCGTCGCAAGGGCTTGGGGCGGGAACCGCATCTGGGCCGGCAACTCCTGCTCAGGATGCGGCCGTTGCCCGGGCCTATGACCTTCTCCTTCGGCTGGAGGCCGAAGCGCGGCAGGCTGCAACGGTCGGAGAGCTCGCCTTCCTGATCGCCAACGAAACGATCCGCATCGCCAAATGCCGCCAGGCCTTCGTACTTGCGGGGCGGGGTGAACGGTTCACTGTCAAGGCGGTCACATCAATCGGCAGTGTCGATCGCAATGCGCCGCGAATCCGCTGGATCGAGGCGATGACCCGTTCGCTCGGCGCAGAGAAGGGTTTTGGCGCGCCTTGCGATTTCGCTTTGCCCGCCTTCTGCCCGCCGGACGATCCCGAGCACAAGACCTATCCGTTTCGCTTCTTCGCCTGGCTGCCGTTCCGGTTGCGCAACGGCATCGTGTTCGGCGGCATGCTGCTTGCCCGTGAAATTCCCTGGGGCGAACAGGATCTGCTGATCGGCCGGCGACTGTCTGAAACCTATGCCCATGCCTGGGCGGCATTGGCCGGCGAAGGCAAGCTGAAGCGGCGTATCAAGGTGAAGCCTTTGATTGCCGCAGCCGCCATCGCCACCATCGCGCTCGGCTTCTATCCCGTGCCGATGACGGTGCTGGCGCCGGTCGAAGTTGCACCGATCGCGCCCAGAATCATTGCGGCCCCGATGGATGGCGTGATCGACAGCATCGCCGTCAATCCCGACCAGGCGGTGCGCAAGGGCGAGCCGCTCCTCACCATGTCGGACGTCATGCTTCGCAACGAGCTCGCCGTCGCCGAACAGGATGTGCGTGTTGCCGAAGCAAAGCTGATGCAGGTGACACAGGGTGCTGTCGGTGATCCGAAGCTCCGGGCCAATCTTGCGGTGAGCCGCAGCGAGCTCACGGTCGCCGCCGCCAAACGCGATTATGCCCGCGACATGCTGGAGCGTTCCAGGGTTGTTGCGCCATCGGATGGCATCGCGATCTATACCGATCGCCGCGACTGGGTGGGCCGGCCGGTGACGACAGGCGAGCGGGTCATGGAAGTTGCCGATCCAAGCCGCATGCAGCTTCGCATCGACGTGCCGGTTGCCGATGCGATCGCGGTTGCACAGGGTGCCAAGGTGCGAGCCTTTCTCGATTCCGACCCGCTCAATCCGGCCAGCGCCAAGGTCGTTGCCGCTTCTTTTGAGGCGCGGATGATCGAGGGCGACGTGCTCGCCTATCGCATTTACGCGACGCTCGACAATGTGCCGGACCATATGCGGCTCGGCATTCGCGGCACGGCGCAGATCAGTGGCGAAAACGTGTTTCTCGCCTATTACCTGTTCCGCAAGCCCATCTCCGTTCTGCGCCAACGGTTCGGATTATGACCGCCGCTGCCCAAGCCACCGCGGCCGCCCAGCCGATGATGGTCGGCCAGCCCGCCGACGCGCCCCTGCCGGCGCTGCGGGAAGATCTGCAGATCATGCGGGTCGGCGCGAGTTATTCCGGAGCCCCGACCTGGGTCGTCTTCGATCCGATCCGCAACCGTTTCTTCCGCATCACCTATGAAATGTTCCAGGTACTGAGCTTCTGGAATTCCAGCCGCACGGTCGGCAATCTCATGAAGTCGGTCGATGCGCGGTTCGGCAACAGCCTGTCGATCGAGGATATCGGCACGATTGCGCGGATGCTGGAGCATAACCTGCTTCTCGTGCAGCCGACCCGCGGCAACTGGCGGGCCTTGCATCACAAGGCGCAGCCGCATCACCCGTGGTTCATGCGGCTCATTCACAATTACCTCTTCTTCAAGATCCCGCTCGTCAGGCCCGAACGGTTCATCCGCCATGCCTGGCCGCATGTCTCTTTCCTGTTCGGGCGGCTGTTCTGGTGGGTGACCGCGCTCGTCGGCCTGCTCGGCCTCTATCTCGTCTCGCGGCAATGGGATGCCTTTATCGGCACGTTTCCCTTCGTCTTCTCGCTGGAAGGTGCCGCCGTCTCGGTCCTGTCGATCGTTTTCATCAAATGCCTTCACGAACTCGGGCATGCCTTCGTCGCGCACCGGTTCGGCTGCCGCATCCCGACCATGGGCGTCGCCTTCATGGTCATGGTGCCGCTTCTCTATACGGATGTCAGCGATGCCTGGAAGCTGAAGTCGCGCTGGCAGCGGCTACGTATCGATTCCGCCGGCATGCTGGCCGAATTGACGGTGGCCGCGTACGCGCTGACCTTGTGGGCGTTCGTGCCCGACGGCCCGCTGCGTAGCGCGCTTTTCGTGCTCGCCGCAACCGGCGTGGTGCTGAGCCTGTTCGTCAACCTCAATCCGTTCATGCGGTTCGACGGCTATTATATCCTGGCCGACCTGCTCGGCGTTGAAAACCTGCAGCCGCGGGCGTTCCGGCACATGCGCTGGCGCTTAAGGGAATTCCTGTTCCGCCCCGGTTATTCCGCGCCTGAAATTTTTCCGGCCCGGCTTGACGTGATCCTGACGGTCTATGCCGTCGCGACCGCGATCTACCGGCTGACGCTTTATCTCGGCATCGCGCTTCTGGTCTATCACTTCACCATCAAGCTCGTCGGCATCCTGCTGTTCATGGTCGAGATCGGTTTCTTCCTTGTTCGTCCTGTCCTGTCCGAAATGAAGGAGTGGTGGGCCATGCGCAGCGATATCCTGAAAAGCCGCCGCCTCTATCTGACCGGCTCGGTCTTTGCCCTTCTGGTGCTCCTCGCTTTCCTGCCGATCTCGACACGCGTTTCGGCGCCGGCGGTGATCTATCCGCAGCAATTCGTGCGGCTTTATCCGCATGAGCCCGGCCGGATCGAAAGCGTCGGGATCTTTGTCGGCCAGAAAGTAAGAGCCGGCGACGTCCTGTTTGCGATCGATGCGCCGGAGATCGACGAGGAGCTGAGAATTGCCGAGGTCGAGGCCGAGCTTGCCCGTTCGCGTCTCGCCCGCATCGCCGCCAATCCGGACGATCTGGCGCAAAGAAGCATTATTGAAAGCGAGCTCGGCAGCCTGAAAGCCCGCGCCGAAGGGCTGGCGGAGCGCAAGTCGGCGCTGGTGGTCACTGCCCCATTCGATGGCGTGATCACCGATATCAATCCCGAAATCCTGCCCGGCCAATGGGTCGGGCGCAACGAGCAGATCGCCTTCCTGTCCGCCGGCACGGGTTCGGTGGCGCGCGGTTATGTGGCGGGCAATGACAGCGGCCGGATTGCCGTCGAAGCGCCCGGCTGGTTCATCCCCGACGACCTGTCGCTGCCGAGATTTCCCGTCACTTTGGCGGCTATCGCCGAATCCGGCGCTCAGGAAATCGACGTGCCGCAGCTTACCTCGCAATATCACGGTGCGATCGCCGTGCATGCCGTGTCCGGTGGCAAGCGTCAGAGGCTTGCGCCAGTCGCGGCGCAATATGCGGTTATGGCGCACGTCAGTGAAACGAACGGCTTGCCGGGACGGTCGCTGCAGGGCGTGATGATGCTCGATGCCAAGGGCATCAGTTTTGCCGAACAGGCCTGGCGTCGTGTGTTGACCGTGCTCTTCCGCGAGGCAGGGTTCTGAGGCCTTGCCGCTGCCGGATAGAGACGGCGCAGCCAAGACTGCGCCATCACGTTTTACCCAAGCAGATTATCTTCCGGCCATTCCGGTCCGGGGCCGCGTCCGATTGCCAGCCATAACAGGCTGACCTTCAGTGACGCCGCGACATTGTCGATATGAGAGACGCCCGGATCGCTGCGGTCATTCTCCCATGCGCACCAGACTTCACGGTTGACGCCGGTCATCTCTGCCGCATCGTCGATCGACAGGGAACAGGCGTCGCGGGCAAGCGAGATGCGGCCGCCGAGCGTGTCCTGGTCAAACAGCATGGGCGAGTTACCATTTCCATTCATCGGGGATTCCTTCCAGTGGTCCGGCCCCCTGACGCGGTTGCGCAGAAGGCCGGATCAGATCAGCTCTTGTCGCCGATCCAGTCATTGATCTGGTCCGGATGGGCCTTGATGTATTTCGCAATCGCCTCGTCGTAGGAGGTCTGCTGCGCGTCGAACATCGCCGCCTCGAGATCGGCGATCGGCAGTTTCATGCGCGACAGGAAGCCGGCGACCTTCGGGTTCTCGGTCTTGAAATCCTTGCGGGCGAGGATGTCGACATGTTCGGCTTCACCGAGCGATTTCTTCGGGTCGGCGAGGTAACGGAGCTTGTATTTGCCGAACATCCAGTGGGGGCTCCAGGAAGTCGCGACGAACCATTTTTCGCCGCGCATGGCCCTGTCGACCGTGGTCAGCATGCCGGCTTCGCTGGAGATCTGCAGCTTGTAATCGGACAGGCCGTAATCCTTCAGCGCCTTTTCGGACAGCCGCGTCAGGCCCGCACCCGGATCGATGCCCTGAACCGTGCCGGCGAGCTTCTTCTGCACTTCCGGCTTCTTCAGATCCTCGATGGACGAGATTTCGCTTTCCGGAATGGAGGCCGGAACGACCCAGCCGAGCTTTGCCCCGTCATAGACGGTGCCGAGTGTCTCGACGCGGTTCTTCACCTTGGCGAAATAATCCGCATGGGTCTGCGGCAGCCATGCCATCATCATCGCGTCGAGATCGCCACGGCTGACGCCCTGATAGAGCGGCGCAACGTCGGTCTGTACCAGCTCGACTTTCTGGCCGAGCTGGTCGTTGATCAGCTTGGCGGCGAGCTTGGTGACGAATTCGGCATCCGACCAGGCGGCCCAGCCGATCTTTACCGGCTTGGCATCTTCGGCAAAACTCGGCGCGGCGGAGCCGACGACCAGTGCCGCGGCGAGGCCGATGCCTGCCGCCAGTGTTGCCCGGCGGGACGATGAACGTGTCTTGAACATGGTTTCTCCTTCTTGGGAGTTCGGGTTCGCGGGTTCAGCACCCGCATGGATCGGCGCGAGAGGGGTCAGGCGTTTGCCGTCGCCAGTTCTTCGCGCTCGTTCTTCCTGAAAAGCGTTGCCCAGAGGGCGGTGCGCTTTGTGGTTTTCTGCCCCAGGGACTGGGTGATGCGGTCGAGGATGACGGCGAGGATGACGACGGCAAGACCACCTTCGAAGCCGGTGCCGACATCGAGACGCTGGATGCCGGTCAGAACGGTATTGCCGATGCCGCCGGCGCCAATCATCGAGGCGATCACCACCATGGAGAGGGACAGCATGATCGTCTGGTTGATACCGGCCATGATCGAGGGCAGGGCATTCGGCAGCTGAATCTTGAAGAGAAGTTGCGTGCCGGTGCAGCCAAAGGCATTGCCGGCCTCGATGAACTCGTTATGCACCTGACGGATGCCGAGATTGGTCAGCCGCACAACGGGCGGCATGGAAAAGATCACCGTTGCTATCGCGCCCGGCACGGCGCCGAGGCCAAAAAACATCGCGGCCGGAATGAGGTAAACGAAGGCCGGCATGGTCTGCATCAAGTCGAGGATGGGGCGGACGACGGTGGCGACCGAATCCTTGCGGGCCATGGCAATGCCGAGCGGTAGGCCGATGATCATCGCCATCAATGTCGAGGCGATGACGAGTGACAAGGTTTCCATCATCGCAGCCCAGAGACCCATATGGTCGACGAGCCAGAGCGCCAGACCCGTCAGCACGGCAAATCCGAAGCCGACGCGCCAGAGGGACAGGAGGACGAAGATGGCAATGCCGACCGGCATCGGAAGAGCGGCAAGCGCATCCAGGATCGTACTGGTCACGAAGCCGATCACGGCAGCGATGAAGTCGAGAACGGGCGAAAAATTGTCGAGGACGTAATTGACGGCGGTATCGACGCCGTCACCAATATCGAAGTTCATGTCTGTCTCCGGTGTTTTCAGGCCGGCCACAGCGCTGCACGCCAAATGGCGCGCCAAAGCGCTGCAACATGGTAACAAGGGGGAAGAGGATCAGCTGGCGCGGTCGAGCGTTTCGAGCAGCGTCGATTTGCTGATCGAGCCGAGATAGCGCTTGTCATCGTCGATGACCGGCACCGGCCAGGGGCTGGCCGCGACCTTGCCGAGAATATTCGACAGCGGTTCGTCGGCGGGAACCGGCTCGATTTCCGAAAGGAATGCGCCGCGATAGGGATCTTCGGTTCGAGCGCGCAATTTCTCGATGAGCGAGGTCTGGCTGACAACGCCGTGGTAACGCTTGTCGCGGCCAAGGATGATCGCATATTCGCGGTCGAAATTCTTCATCCGTTCAAGTGCTGCGGCTGCAGTCGTGCCCTGACGCTCGATGATGGTGATCTGGGTCTTGCGAGCGACGTCGCCGGCCTTGAACACCTGGCTGACATCGACATTGCGGAAGAAGGAACGAACGTAGTCGTTGGCCGGGCTTGAGACGATTTCGTCCGGCGTGCCGACCTGGATGACATTGCCGTTCTGCATGATGCAGATCCGGTCGCCGATCCGCATTGCCTCGTCGAGATCATGGCTGACGAAGACGATCGTACGGCTCTGTTCGGCCTGCAGGCGCACGAGCTCGTCCTGCATTTCTGTGCGGATCAACGGGTCGAGCGCCGAAAACGCTTCGTCCATCAGAAGGATGGTCGGCTCGCTGGCGAGAGCGCGGGCAAGCCCGACACGCTGTTTCATGCCGCCGGAAAGCTGGTCCGGATGGCTGTCGGCATAACCGTCGAGGCCGACGGCTTTCAAGGCATCCAGCGCCTTCTGCCTGCGTTCTGCCTCGCCGATGCCGGCGACCTCGAGGCCGAAGGCGGCATTGTTGAGAACGGTGCGATTGGGCAGAAGCGCAAAAGACTGGAAGACCATGCTGATATCGCGGCGACGGACCTGGATCAGCTCGCGGCGCGACATCCGGGTTATGTCCGTGCCATCGATTTCGATCGAGCCTGCACTCGGTTCGATCAGACGGTTCAGAAGGCGCAAAAGGGTGGATTTGCCCGAGCCCGACAGGCCCATGATGACGAAGATCTCGCCCGCCTTGATGTCGAAGCTGGCATTGTTGACGCCGACCGAGCATCCGGTGGCGGCGTGGATTTCAGATTTCGTCTTGCCGGCGCGGATCATGTCCATGGCCTTGTCAGGCCTTTCGCCGAAAATCTTGTAGACGTTCTTGAGACTGATCTTGGTCGAAGCCGGTTTTGCCGACGCGTCATTTTCAGTTTGAAAAGCCATACATCAATCAGCCCAGCACGTGGCGAGGGCATTCTCCTTCTTCGCTCGGTGCAGCCGAAAGTCTCAGCTGGCCAGAAGGCCAAGCGATCGGCGAGCATCCGCTCTCTGTTTCATTTGCGACAAACCAATGCCGGCGATTGTAAAATTCGGCTGCCGAAGACGGGGTGTTGGCAGCCGGTCCGGTTGACGGCGTATCATCGCGTCAAATGCCCGGTTCGAGTGAGATCCGGTAGGAAATGTAGGGCCTATCTATGGGCCAGAGCCCAATTTGTCCATAAAAAAACATATTTCGCAAGGTTTCCGGCGTGTGTCCGGCAGTGCTGTGTCTTGCGTTAGGCCTTGCCACACGGTGGTTTTCGCAGATTTGAAGTCGTCATGATTTTTTTGTGATAGGCCGAAACGACGTCGAGCATCACCGGCAAAGAATATCCTGTTTGCGCCATTTTTGATAATCGTGATGGCAGTTTTTTGCCGGTCGTCGGCTACGTTTCGATCCGCTTCGTGAGATATGCATCAAGGGTTTTAGAAGAAAGCTGCCGGGCAAAGAGTGAGCTTTAAGAAAGGATTGATGGCCACGCCTCTCATCGTCAGACGAGATGAAACGCCTTCGGTGAAACCTTTCGATCACAAGTCCGTTCAAGCGCTCATGATCGATACCGAAATGAAGCCGAAGCCGGTTGATGCTACCGAGCAAGAGGGTACGAAGAGTGCCCGCCCCGAAACAGGTGATGATGCCGCCGAGCCTCCTCCGCCGGATGTCATCGAGCCAGACGCCAGGCTTTCTCCGGAAGAAGCAGAAAAGGCCCGCAAGCGCTATCTGCTGAAACGGTTCTGGATCAGCGCACGCGGCTACTGGAGCCGCCGTGGAGACGGGTTCGCCTGGCCATGCTCCATCGGGCTCCTGGCTCTCATCGGCATGAATGTCGGTTTTCAATATGGCATCAATGTCTGGAACCGCAGTCTTTTTGACGCGATCGAGCAGCGCAACGCATCAACGGTCTATCATCTCGCCTCCCTGTTTCCGCCACTTGTGCTTGGGAGCGTCGCTCTGGTCACCTTCCAGGTCTATGTCCGAATGCTGATCCAGCGCCGCTGGCGGTCCTGGCTGACACGATCGCTGATCGGCCGCTGGCTGGCCAATGGCCGCTATTACCAGCTCAATCTGATCGGTGGCGACCACCAGAACCCGGAGGCGCGTCTTTCGGAGGACATGCGGATCGCAACCGAATCTCCCGTGGATTTCGTCGCCGGCGTCATTTCGGCATTCGTCTCCGCTTCGACGTTCATTCTTGTCCTGTGGACCATCGGTGGTGCGCTGACGCTTCCGATCGCCGGCACCTATGTAACAATCCCGGGTTTTCTCGTGGTCGCAGCGATCTGCTATGCCGGCATCACGTCGAGTTCGATCGCCTTCATCGGCCGAAACTTCGTTCAGGTGTCCGAGGTCAAGAACCAGGTCGAAGCGGAGTTTCGCTATACGCTCACCCGCGTTCGCGAGAATGGCGAAAGCATTGCTCTCCTCGGTGGCGAGGAGGAAGAGCGCAACGATCTCGATCGGCGGTTCGGCAATGTCAGGCGTCAGTGGCGCCTGCTTGCCCACCAATATATGCGCACTTCACTGGTCTCGACCGCGTCCATGCTGATCGCGCCTGTTGTGCCGGTGCTGCTATGCGCGCCGAAATTTCTGGATGGCAGCATGTCTCTCGGTCAGGTGATGCAGGCCGCATCGGCCTTTACCATCGTGCAGGCCGCATTCGGCTGGCTGGTCGACAACTATCCCCGTCTCGCCGACTGGAATGCCAGCGCTCGTCGCGTCGCCTCCTTGATGATGTCGCTCGATGGGCTGGAGCGTGCCGAACAGAGCGATACGCTTGGGCGGATCACGCGCGGCGAAACCAGCGGCGACGCGATGCTTAGCCTCAACGATGTATCCGTATCGCTCGGCGATGGCACTGCGGTGGTCAAGGAGACGGAGGTCGAGATCAAGCAGGGCGAGCGGGTTCTGGTTGCGGGCGAATCCGGTTCCGGCAAAAGCACGCTGGTTCGGGCGATTGCCGGCCTCTGGCCATGGGGTGGCGGAAGCGTGAATTTTCGGGAAGGCAGTCGCATGTTCATGCTGCCGCAACGTCCCTATATTCCCTCGGGCTCGCTTCGCAGGGCTGTCGCCTATCCTCGTGATGCCGATGACTGGTCAGCGGAGGAGATTGGAGCCGCCCTCGACAAGGTGGGGCTGGGTCATCTCAAGGAAAAAATCGAGGAAGAGGCGCCCTGGGATCAGACCCTTTCCGGTGGTGAGAAACAGAGGCTTACCTTCGCGCGACTGCTCCTTCACGATCCGGACATCATCGTCATGGACGAGGCGACCGCAGCGCTGGACGACAAGAGTCAGGATGCAATGATGGAAACCGTGACCCGCGAATTGCCAGACGCAACAATCGTCAGTGTTGCGCATAGAGCCGAACTGGAGGCGTTTCACAGCCGCAAGATCACACTCGAACGCCGCGATGGCGGGGCGAAACTCGTGAGCGATATCGAGCTGATGCCGGGAAGAAAGGCAGGGCGCTCACTGTTGAGGCGCATGGTCGGAAAGGCATCCAGGCCGGTCAGGGAGAAGTAGGACAATCGCTTGCGCGGGGTGCGGAGCACCCTTTCAGGGCTTCGGGCTGTTGTCACGCAGCAAGGACTGTATGATCTCCTGCAGGCGGCCGATCAGTTCGTCCAGGACGGCGATACGGTGCGCGCTGGTCGGGCGAATGGCATAGTATGAAACCTCGATCCGGGGCTCGAAAGGAATTGCAACAACATCCGCACCGGCGGAATGAATGCTGATCCGATCGACAATGCCGATACCAACGCCCGACGCAGCGAAGCAGCAGCTGTTCAGCATGGAGGTTTCCATCGTGCTCACCGGCAACCGGTCTTCACGGGAAAAGGCGCGGTCGAGCGCCAATCTCAAAGGCGAGTTGCGGCCCGGGATCAGCACGCGCTCATCGAGAAGATCGGACGGCGTGATGATGGCGCGTGATGCAAGCCGGTGACCTCTCGGCATTGCTGCCACGGCATCCGAGCTGAAGAGAAGGGTGGCATTCTTGTCCGCCATGCGGGAGGAGCTGAAAACCAGACCGAGATCGTAGCGGTTCTGCTCCACCATATCCCAGATATAGCGGCTATTCTCGACATCGATCACCAGAGGCACGTCCAGCCGTTCACCCAATATGTCGGTTATGGCCTGCTGCAGGTAAGGCCGCACCAGCGATGTGACGCTGCCGATCCGCAACACCGTGTTCTTGTGCTCGCGGATATCATCCGCCGCCTGGGCGATCTGGTCGAGCCCGAGATAGAGCCTTTCCACTTCGCGATACAAACGTGTTGCCTCGGCAGTCGGTACGAGCCGCGTCCCTTGCCGGTCAAACAGCTGCAGTTTAACGATGTCTTCGAGGTCGCGGATAAGGCGGCTGACGGCCGGCTGGGTGATGTTCATTGCCTCGGCAGCAGAGGTGATGCCACCCGCCATCATCACAGCCCTGAAAGCTTCGACCTGCCTCGGTTTGAGCCGCATTGTTCTCCTCCATAACATTTAGGCATGAATTGAATACCAAATGCAATTTTTCTTCTCCTAATAAAAGCGATATCACGCAACCAGGTTCGCGGGGAGAGCGCGAATTTTGCAGAACCTGGAGGAGCTTCATCATGAAATTCGTCAAGTGCGCGGCTGTGCTCGCTGCGTCCGTTTTCGCCGTACCGTTTGCTGGTATCGGCGCGGCTTATGCCAAGGACCTGACGGTCGGTCTTGCTGCATCGACGACGTCGATGGACCCGCAATTCTACGTCGTCGGCCCCAATAGCGCGATGGCGCGCAATATTTTCGATGGTCTCGTCAATCAGGACGACAAGCAGCGTATCCAGCCGGCGCTGGCTCTGTCGTGGAAGACGATCGACGACACGACCTGGGAATTCAAGCTGCGGCCGAACGTCAAGTTCCATGACGGCAGCGATTTCACCGCGGCAGATGTTGTCGCCAGCATCAAGCGCGTACCGCTCGCCTCGAAGAACAGCCCGAGCTCGTTTGCCGCCTATGTCAAGGCGATCACTGAGGTCACCGCCGTCGATCCTCTGACCGTCCACATCAAGACCGCAGGTCCAACGCCGCTTCTGCTCAACAACCTGAGCCGCATCGCCATCCTGCCGGCCAAGGATGAAGCCGTTACGACCGAAGAGATGAATGCCGGCAAGGGTGTCATCGGCACCGGCCCGTTCAAGTTCACCTCCTGGACGCCCGACGACAATGTCGTCGTCGCCCGCAATGACGATTACTGGGGTGAAAAGGCCAGCTGGGACAAGGTGACCTTCAAGGTATTCAAGAATGCCAGCGCTCGTGTAGCGGCCATGTTGGCTGGTGATGTCGACATGATCGAGAGCATCCCGACCGCCGACACCCGCAAGATGCAGGCCTCCGACCAGCTGAAGGTCGTGAATGTCGCCGGCAACCGCATCATGTATCTGCATATGGACCAGGCGCGCGAGGAAAGCCCGTTTGCCAAGGGTCCCGATGGCAAGAACCCGCTGCTGAAGGCCGACGTCCGCCGCGCCTTGTCCATGTCGCTCAACCGCGAGGCGATCGTCGATCGCATCATGGACGGCCAGGGCGTGCCTGCCGGTCAGCTCGTGCCGGAAGGCTATTTCGGCTACGATCCGTCGATCAAGGTCGATGCCTATGACCCGAACAAGGCCAAGGAACTGCTCGCCAAGGCGGGTTATCCGAACGGCTTCTCGCTGACCTTCCACGCCTCGAACGACCGTTATCCGAACGATAGCAAGGTTGCGCAGGCGATCGGCCAGTTCTTCAGCCGCATCGGCATCAAGACCGAGGTTGCGACCCTTCCGGGTAGCGTCTTCTTCACTCGCGCCTCGAACCTCGAATTCAGCCTCATCATGGGTGGTGCAGCTGTGGAAACCGGTGAAGCATCCGGCGTTCTCGGCCCCATTCTCGAGACTTTTGGGGAGAAGGCAGGGCAGGGCAATCGTGGCCGTTATTCCAACCCGGAATTCGACAAGGCGCTCAACGACGCCCGCTCGACGCTGGATGACGGCAAGCGCGAGGAGCTTCTGAAGAAGGCGACCGAGATTGCGATGACCGATCTGGGCGTCATCCCGGTCTTCTATCTCGCCAATACCTGGGCGGTGAAGAAGGATCTCTCCTATCCCGGTCGCTCAGACGGCTACACGCTTCCCTATTACGTGAAGTTGAACTGATCCGGGCGCAAGGAGGAGCCAGCCATGTCCTTCCGCGGCGTCTTTCCCTATCTCGTCTCGCCGGTCGATGCGTCCGGCGAGATCAACAGGCCCGTGCTGACCGAACTGGTCGATCACCTGATCGGTTCGGGCGTGCATGGCCTAGCGCCGCTCGGCAGCACCGGCGAATTTGCCTATCTCTCCCAGGAGCAAAGACGCCACGTCGTTGACACGGTAATTGCGGCCAATCGCGACCGGGTTCCCGTGATCGCCGGCGTGGCGTCGACCTCGACTGCCGATGCGGTCGAGCAGACGGAATATATGGTCGAGGCCGGTGCCGATGGCATTCTGGCGATCCTGGAAGCCTATTTTCCGATCTCGGATGAGGGCGTGGAAAGCTATTTCACGGCAATCGCCAAGGCCGCGAAGGGCAGGCCGGTTGTACTTTACACCAATCCGCAGTTCCAGCGCTCGGATCTCTCGCTGCCCGTCATCGAGCGGCTGAGCCTGATCGACAACATTCGCTACATCAAGGATGCCTCGACCAATACCGGGCGCCTTCTTTCCATCATCGAACGGACCCGTGGCCGGATGGAGGTGTTTGCAGCCTCCGCGCATATTCCGACCTGCGTGATGATGATCGGCGGCGTCGGCTGGATGGCGGGGCCGGCCTGCATCGTGCCGAAGCAGAGCATTGCCCTCTACGAGGCTGCAAAAGCGGGCGACTGGGCGCGCGCGATGGAGCTGCAGCGGCCGATGTGGCGGGTCAACGAGATCTTCGCGAAATATTCGATTGCGGCCTGCATCAAGACTGCACTCGATCTGCAAGGTTTCAAGGTCGGCCCGCCGATCGCACCTCAGATCCCGCTCACAGATGCCGCGCGTGCCGAGATTGCCGCCGTCTTGCGCGACGTCGGCGCTCTTTGAACCTTATTTCCCCACATATCGAAGGCATTTCAGCATGAAGCCCATTCCGATCATTGTCGACTGCGACCCCGGTATTGACGACACGATTGCGCTTCTGACCGCATTCGTATCGCCGGAACTCGATATTCGCGGCATTACCCCGGTCTGTGGCAACCAGCCTCTGGAGCGCACCGTTCGCAATGCTCTGCAGGTCTGCGAACTGGGCAACCGCACCGACGTGCCGGTTTACGCTGGCTGTTTCCGGCCGATGCTGCGCGAACCGATCTATGGCCAGTTTCACGGCAAGAGCGGACTTGGCAACACCATGCTGCCGGAGCCGAAAAAGACGGCGGAAACGCTCTCTGCTGTCGACTTTCTGATCGAGGCTCTGTCGAACGCGGCGGAAACCGGCGAGAAGATCACGCTCTGCTGCCTCGGCCCGATGACCAACCTTGCCGTCGCATTGCGCATGAACCCTCAGATTGCCGAGGGCGTCGAGCGGATCGTCATGATGGGCGGCGCTTATCGCGAAGCGGGCAACCGCACGATGACCTCGGAATTCAATGTTCTGGCCGATCCCCATGCGGCCCATGTGGTCTTTTCGAGCGGCATTCCGATCGTCGCCCTGGCTCTGGATGCAACCCATCAGGTCATGCTCAAGCCCGAGCACGTGGCAGAGTTTGCCCGTGTCAGCGGCCGGATTTCCGAAACGCTTGCCGAGCTGATGGCCTTCTGGGACCGCAATGATGTGCGCCGTTATGGTTCGCGCGGCGGCCCGCTGCACGATCCTCTGGTCATGGCCTATATCCTCGCGCCGCATCTCTTCGAAACGCAGAAGGCCCGCGTTTTCGTCGAGTATGAAAGCGAGCTCTGTATGGGCCAGACGATTGCCGACTGGTACGGCAAGAGCGGTCTTGAGCCGAATGCCGATATCGTCACCAAAGTCGATGCCGAGGGTGTCATCGCCTTCTTCCTCGCGCGGCTGTCGCGTTATGCCGAAGAGGTTGTTGCGTGATGCGCCATAAGGTCATCATCGATGCTGATCCGGGCGTGGACGATGCCGCCGCCATCTTCATGGCGCTGGCATCGCCTGAACTCGACGTTCTGGGTCTGTCGATCGTGGCCGGCAATGTCGCCTTGCGTGATACGGTTGCCAATGCCTGCAAGCTTGTCGGCCTGAGTGGCCGTCGTGATGTGCCGGTTCACGCCGGCGCTGCCGGTCCGCTGGTGCGTGAACAGGTTTATGGCAAATACGCCAGGATCGGCGCCTTCGACGACAATCTCGTTCGCCCCGGCGATGTCACTGTCTCGGAAGAGCATGCGGTTCACTTCATCGTCCGCTCGGCGCGCGAAGCGGTTCGCTCCGGTGAAACGATCACCATCTGCGCCATCGGTCCGTTGACGAATGTGGCGCTGGCGCTGATCCAGCATCCTGATGTAGCGCGTGGTATCGGCCAGATCGTCTCGATGGGCGGCGCCTTTGAAGCCCTTGGCCACCGCACGCCCTGGGCCGAATTCAACATCTATGCCGATCCCGATGCGGCCGAGATCGTCTATCGCTCCGGCGTGCCGATCGTCGTCATGCCACTCGACATGACCTTTCAGGCGCTGTTCACGCCGGAGCATTTCGATCGTTTTCGCGCAGGCGGCGCGGCGGGCGAGGCGCTCTACAATCTCTTCACGACCTTCGACCGTAGCGATGTGAAACGCTTCGGCAGGCCGGGCGGGCCGATCCACGACGCGACGACGATCGCGTGGCTGATCCGGCCGCAACTGTTCACCAGCCGCAAGGCTTTCGTCGGCGTCCAGGTGACGGGCTTTACCAAGGGCTACACCTATGCCGACTTTTACCAGAAGATGGACCGCGAGCCGAACGCCACCGTCGTCACCGACGTCGACGAGGCCGGGTTCATCGCGCTGCTGATCGAACGCATCGCCCGTCACGGGCCATAGCGGATCGGCGGCCAACCGCAGGGAGGTTGAAATTCATGGGCGGATATTTGCTCAGCCGGTCGCTCCAGACCGTGCTTACGCTTTTCGTCATGTCCGTACTGGTTTTCGCGGGGCTCTACCTCGTCGGCAACCCGGTCGACGTGCTGTTGAGCCCGACGGCGACGCCGGCGGAGCGGCTTCAGGTCATCCAGTCCTTCGGGTTGGACAAGCCGGTCTGGGAGCAATACTGGCTGTTCCTGTCGCGCGCGCTCACCGGTGATCTCGGCAATTCCTTCGTCTTCAACCAGCCGGCGCTGACGCTCATCCTTCGCCGCATGCCGGCAACGCTGGAGCTTGCCTTCGTCGCCCTGATCATGGCGCTCGTTATCGGCATTCCGCTCGGCGTTTATGCCGGATTGAAGCCGAAGGGGCTCGTTTCCAAGTCGATCATGACCTTCTCGATCCTCGGTTTCAGCCTGCCGACATTCTGGATCGGCCTCGTTATGGTCATGCTGTTCAGCGTCAAGCTCGGCTGGCTGCCGGCATCGGGCCGCGGCGAGACCGTGCCGCTCTTCGGTGTTCCCGTCAGCTTCCTGACACTCGATGGTCTGTCACACCTGCTGCTGCCGGCGTTCAATCTGGCGCTGTTCAAGATCTCGCTCGTCATCCGGCTCACCCGCGCCGGCGTGATGGAAACGATGCAGCTCGATTTCGTCCGCTTCGCCCGCGCCAAGGGGCTGACCGAGCGGCGGATCGTCACCGTCCACGTTCTGAAGAACACACTGATCCCGCTGATCACCGTGATCGGCCTCGAACTCGGCTCCGTCATCGCCTTTGCGGTCGTGACCGAGACGATCTTCGCCTGGCCGGGCATGGGCAAGCTGATCATCGATGCCATCGGCGTTCTCGATCGCCCGATCATCCTCGCCTACCTGATGATCACGGTCGTGATGTTCTCGGTCATCAATCTCCTGGTCGACATCCTCTACTCGATCGTCGATCCCCGCGTTCGCCTTGAAGGAAATTCGTGATGAGCAAGGATACTGCAACCACGAGCTCGGTGCATGCCGGGCAGGGTGGCGCGGCCAAGACCGCCTCGCGCTCGCCGTTCCGTCAGATGCTTTCGGCGCTACTGCATGACAAGCTGGCTGTCGTCGGGCTCGTCATCGTCACGATCTTTCTTCTGGCGGCATTGTTCGCGCCGCTGATCGCGCCGCAGAACCCTTATGACCTCGCACAGCTCGACATCATGGACGGTCGCCTCGCGCCGGGATCGCAGAGCATGGGTGGAAGCGTCTATCTGCTCGGCACCGACGACCAGGGCCGCGATCTCCTGAGCGCCATCCTTTACGGCCTGCGCACCAGCCTTCTCGTCGGCATCACCAGCGCGCTGATCGCCCTTGTGATCGGCGCCTCTCTCGGCCTGATGAGCGCCTATG
The DNA here is from genome assembly GCF_007829835.1 of Neorhizobium alkalisoli. Classification (GTDB taxonomy): domain Bacteria; phylum Pseudomonadota; class Alphaproteobacteria; order Rhizobiales; family Rhizobiaceae; genus Neorhizobium. Next base: position 1,207,514 of record NZ_VIWP01000001.1, read on the forward strand.
TCGGCGGCCGGCTTGACTCGGTGCTGATGCGTATCGTCGATATCCAGCTCAGCTTTCCCGCCATCCTGATCGCGCTCATCTTCCTCGCCATTCTCGGCCAGGGCGTCGACAAGATCATCCTGGCGCTGGTGGTGACGCAATGGGCCTATTACGCCCGTACCATCCGCGGCTCGGCACTGGTGGAGCGCAAGCGTGCCTATGTGGATGCCGCCCGTTCGATGGCACTGCCCGACCGTAGCGTCCTCTTCCGCCATATCCTGCCCAACTGCCTGCCGCCGCTGATCGTCGTCGTTACCATGCGTGTCGCCTATGCGATCATGCTGGAAGCCACCTTGTCCTTCCTCGGCATCGGCCTGCCTGTGACGGAGCCGTCGCTCGGTCTCCTGATCTCCAATGGCTTCGAATACCTGCTGTCCGGCGATTACTGGATCAGCTTCTTCCCGGGCCTCGCGCTGCTTCTGCTCATCGTTGCGATCAACCTGATCGGCGATGCCCTGCGCGATATCCTCAATCCGCGCCGGGAGGGCTGAGCCATGACCGATACGATGAACAAGACGATGATCAACACCGTTAACAAACCCATCCTCTCGCTCCAGAACGTCTCGACGGCGTTTCGTGTCGGCGGCGAGTGGCGCAATGTCGTCAACGATATCAGCTTCGATATCGGCCCGAAGGAAACGGTCGCCGTGGTTGGCGAATCCGGTTCCGGCAAGAGCGTCACGGCCATGTCGATCATGCGCCTCCTGTCGCCCGGCAATTCGCGGATTACCGGCACGATCGACTTCGAAGGACAGAATCTCCTGTCGCTGCCGCTCGATGCCATGCAGAAAATCCGCGGCAACCGCATCGGCATGATTTTTCAGGAGCCGATGACCTCGCTCAATCCTGTTCTCAAGATCGGCGCGCAGATCACTGAGGTGCTCGTTCAGCATCGCGGCATGTCGCAAACGCAGGCGGAAGCGGAAGCCGTCCGGCTGCTTGAAAAGGTGCGGATTCCTTCGGCGAAATCGCGCCTTGCCGAATACCCGATGAATTTTTCCGGCGGCATGCGCCAGCGTGTGGTCATCGCCATCGCACTTGCCTGCGATCCGAAACTGCTGATCGCCGACGAGCCGACCACGGCGCTCGACGTGACGATCCAGGCGCAGATCCTTGAACTGATCAAGACGCTGCAGGAAGAGGAGGGCATGTCCGTCCTCTTCATCACCCACGACATGGGTGTCGTTGCCGAAATTTCCGACCGTACGGTCGTGATGTTCCGTGGCGAGCAGGTCGAGACCGATACGACGCAAAACCTCTTTGCCGGCGCAAAACATCCGTATACGCGGGCGCTTCTGTCGGCTGTGCCACAGCTCGGCTCGATGACCGGCAAGGACCGGCCGCTGCGCTTTCCGCATGTGGACATGGCAACCGGCGAAATTGCACCGCCGAAGCCGACCGAGGACACGATCAAGCGCGATCAGCCGCCGATCCTGAAGGTGGATAACCTCGTGACCCGTTTCCCGATCAAGCGCGGTTTTCTGCGCAAGACGATCGGCCGCATTCATGCGGTCGAGGGCGTGTCTCTGGAATTGCGCCAGGGCGAGACCCTTTCGCTCGTCGGCGAAAGCGGTTGCGGAAAGTCGACGACCGGCCGTTCGATCATCCGGCTGACGCCGGCACTTTCGGGCGATATCCGTATCGACGGCAAGAACGTGCTGGATGCCGGCAAGAGTGAGCTCGCCGATATCCGCCGCGAAGCGCAGATGATCTTCCAGGATCCGTTCGAAAGTCTCAATCCGCGTATCCGCGTCGGCCAGGCGATTGCCGAACCGATGATCACCCATGGCCTCGTACGCGCCTCCGAAGCGAAAAACCGTGTCGGTGAGCTTCTGGAGCGTGTTGGGCTATCGGCCTCGATGGGGGATCGTTTCCCGCATGAGTTTTCCGGCGGCCAGCGGCAGCGCGTCTGCATTGCCCGCGCGCTTGCGCTTGAGCCAAAACTGCTGATCGCCGACGAATCCGTCTCGGCGCTCGATGTCTCGGTCAAGGCGCAGGTGATCAACCTGATGCTCGACCTGCAGGAGAAATACGGCCTCGGTTATCTGTTCATCAGCCATGACATGGCGGTGGTCGAACGGATCAGCCACCGGGTGGCGGTCATGTATCTGGGCGAGATCGTCGAGATCGGCCCGCGCCAGGCGGTGTTCGAAAACCCGCAGCACGACTACACCAAGCGCCTGATGGCGGCCGTTCCGATCGCCGATCCGTCGCGCCGTCAAGCCCGCCGTATCTCCAATGACGAGATCAAGAGCCCGTTCCGTGCCGCCGATTATGTGCCGCCGAAACGTGTCTACGAAGAAGCCGGCGAAGGCCACTTCGTTCAGGTCGCCTGAGGAAAGATGCGATGATCGTCACCTTCGGCTCCATCAACGTAGACTTCATCTTCTCGCTCGCCGAGATGCCGCAGCCCGGCCAGACATTGCTGGCCAACGGTTTTCGCACGGAGGCGGGCGGAAAGGGCGCCAATCAGGCGCTGGCTGCTGCCCGCGACGGCGCTGATGTCGTCATGGTCGGCGCGGTGGGGCAGGATGCGCTGGCCGAGATTGCCTTGCAGAATCTGTCGGGCTCGGCCGATATCACCCGTGTTGCTCGTCTGCCGGAGCCGACGGGCTGCGCGTCCGTCTTTCTCGACGGGCAGGGCCGGAACATGATCGCGGTTGCCTCCGGCGCCAATCTCGCCGTCTCGTCGGCTGCGGTTGACGAGGCCCTGCTGGGGCAGGCCAGCATCGTTGTCATGCAGATGGAAAACGATGTCGCTGCCATCGAGGCGCTGATCCGCCGTGTTCGCCATGCCGGCAAGATGTCGATCCTCAATCTGGCACCGGCCTTCCCGCTGCAGGAAGAGGTTCTTTCGCAGGTGGATCTGATCGTCGTCAACGAGGACGAGGCGGTGGCGCTCGGCGGATGGCTTGGTTGTGGTCCCTCGGCGCGTGCTCTGGCTGAAAGACTGCAGACCGGGGTCCTGCGCACGCTGGGCGGTGATGGTTCGGAGGCTTGTGTTTCAGGTGCGGATGTCCGGGTACCCGCCATGTCGGTCATAGTCAAAGACACGACTGCGGCCGGCGATTGCTTCGTCGGCGTTCTCGCATCCTCTCTCGATCGCGGGCTTTCCCTTGAAGCGGCCATGCAGCGGGCATCGCGCGCCGCTGGCCTTGCATGCTCCCGGCCCGGCAGCCAGGGCAGCATTCCGCTCCGGCAGGAAACGGATCTGGCCGGCTGATAGGCTTCAGTCAGAGCGGGTAGACGGATCCCAGCACTGCGTTGGCGCTGTCGGCCACCTCGTCGCCATGGGTAAACAGTGGGCGCCAGGCTGAAACGCCGCGGGCAACATCCGGGCCACTCACGGCACTGGAAAAAGCCTCGGCGCCGATAATCTCGTTATAGCCGCTGTCCTTGAGGACCTGCAGCATCGGGTGAAAGTCGATCGCACCGCGGTCGAGCAGCCCGCGATCGTTCTGGTCCATCTCGAAATAGACGAGATAGGGCAGGGCGCGCTTCAACGCGGCCAGCATATCCGTTTCTTCCATGTTCATGTGGAACGTGTCGAGATGCAGGAAGAGATTGTCCGAGCCACTCATCTTTACGAAGGCGATGGCCTCGTCCACCGTATTGAACATGTTGGTTTCGTATCGGTTGAGGATCTCCATCGCCAGCCGCAGCCCCATCGGCTTGGCGTCTTCGGCAAGCGTCGCAAGTGCCTCGGCGGCGACTTTGCGGTTCTCGTCGGTGGCGGCCGCCTCTGCCTTGCCGAACACGCCGTAGATGATGCCGCCCATATGATAGGCGCCCATGTCGCGGGCCAGTTTCAGCGATGCACGGTGCCGGTCGAGGCCACGACGGCGGATCTCCGGATCGAGACTGGAAATATCCGCGTCAAGCGTTTGGGTCGCCGTGACGACCGGCGTGATGTCATGGGCGGAAAAGACCCTGTCGATTTCGGCCGGGTTGATCGTCGTGTGGTCGCGCATCGGGATGACGACGTGGTTGAACCCCTTTGCCGCTGCCTTCGGCGCGACGAGTTCGACCGCATCCGCCGCCCAGACCTTGATCCAGGCATAGGAGTGAATGCTTTTCTTCATGGCATGTCCTTTCGGCCCCGGCCTCTGCGGGAGATTTTTGGCGACCTCACCGGTCCAGATCGGCTTCGATTGCAGTCAGCTGTCGGGTAATCGCGGCCTTCCAGGTGGGTGTCGCCGTGAGTGCCGCCGGAAAGAGGCCCGGAACGGACAGGAAAGGCGAAACCTTGTCACCGCCCGCTCGTGCAGCAGCGGCTGCGGCAAGAAGATCTGCCGAGCGTGGGTCGTTCAAACTCTCCTGCCGCAACACAAAGGCCAGCCAGAGCGCCGTCACATAGGCAAAATCGTCGATGTCGCGCCCGCCGGACAGTGCATCGATGGCTGGTGCAAAGATGCGCTGCGGCAGTTTCTGCGAACCATCCATGGCGATCTGTGCGGTGCGATGGGCGATGGCGGGACTTTTGAACCGTTCGATGAGCTGATCGATGTATCGGGGGATCTCTATGCCCGGCACGGGATCGAGTGTTTTTGCCGCCGTTTCCATATGGCGCCGGACACGCGCGGCATGCTGGTCTATCGCCATCACGTCGCGCACATAGTCGAGGCCGTGAAGCTGGCCAAGATAGGCAATTAGGGAATGGGCGCCGTTCAACAGGCGCAGCTTCATCTTCTCGTAGGGCGCGACATCCTTGACGAACAGTGCGCCGGCTGCCTCCCAGTCCGGTCGCCCCGAGACGAAATGGTCCTCGATGACCCACTGGATGAACTCCTCGGTCTCCAGAGCTAATTGATCATCCGCGCCGAGGAGTTTTGCCGCGCGGGTGCGGGTCGCGTCGGTTGCTGCCGGTACGATCCGGTCGACCATGGTGCTTGGAAATGCAGCCTCTGCTTCGATCCAGTCGGCGAGCGCAGCGTTGCGGTGCTTCGCCATTTCCAGCACAAGCCGTTCGACCACCTCGCCATTCGAGGGGAGGTTATCGCAGCATAGAACAGTGAAGGGTTTTATGCCGGCGGCACGGCGCCGGGCGAGACCCTCGACGAGATAGCCGATAGCTCCGGTCGGCCGACCGGGTTCCATCAGATCATGCGCCACGGCGGGATGGTTCCGGTCGAGCCCACCGGCTGCGGAATCCAGCCCATAGGCCTTTTCGGTGACCGTCAGGCTGACGATGCGGATCGCAGGATCGGCAAGATGGTGCAGGACCGCGTCGGGATCGACGGACGCCGCATATGCGCCGACGATCGATCCGACGACGCGAATGCTGTCGCCTTCGGCACGCCGTGTCGTGACCGAATAGAGCATGTCCTGCGCGTCGAGATCATCGACGATATCACGGGACCGCAGGCTGACGCCGATTATGCCCCAGTCACCGCCGGAATGCCGCATGGCATCTTCGGTAAAGATCGCCTGATGGGCACGGTGAAAGGCACCGATGCCGATATGGAGAATGCCCGGCCGAACGCCGGCCGGCATCGTGGCCTGATAGGCCTCCGGGTTGAGAACCACCGCCTTGCGCGTCAATCTCTCCATGGTCATTTCATCCCATGGGTGGCGTGGCTGAGCGCACGTTCGATGCCGCGCAGCTCCGCCAGCCCCTTGAGCCGGCCGATGGCCGGATAGCCCGGTTGGGCGCCGCGCGTCAGGTCGTCGAGAATTTCCTGGCCATGATCGGGGCGCATGGGGATCTGGTGATCGGCCCGTCCCTCGGCCTTGCGGCGCCGTTCTTCCTCCAGAACAGCAGCGACGACGGCTACCATGTCCGTATTGCCTTCCAGATGTTCGTCTTCATAGAAGGCACAGGGAGTGGTCGTGTCTTCGCGCCGCACATTGCGCAAATGCAGGAAGTGGATGCGCGGAGCGAGCGTGCGGATCATTTCCGGCAGATCGTTGGCGGCACGGGCCCCTAGGGACCCGGTGCAGAACGTCACGCCATTGGCCGGCAGGTCGACGGCCGCCAGCATTGCCTGGTAATGTTCCAGCGTCGACAGGATGCGCGGCAGCCCGAGCAGAGGCCAGGGCGGATCGTCTCCATGGGCGCAAAGCCGCATGCCGAGCTCGTCCGCCACGGGCGCGACTTCGGCCAGGAAATCGAAAAGCCGAGCCTGCAGTTTGGCCGCATCCATTCCGGAATACCGCTGCAGATGGCCGCGCAGCTCATCCAGGGAATAGACATCGGCCGAGCCCGGAAGGCCTGCCCCGACATTCTTCGAGATTGAGGTGATCTCCGCCTCCGTCATCTCGGAAAAGCGCCGCCTGGCTTTTTCGACCAGTGCCGGCTCGTAATTCTCTGCAGCGCCGGGTCGCTTGAGGACATGGATGTCGAACGCGACGAAATCGACAAGGTCGAAACGCATCGTCCGGGCGCCATGTTTCGTGGTCCAGCGCAGGTCGGTGCGGGTCCAGTCGAGCACGGGCATGAAATTGTAGCAGACCGTTTCAATGCCCGCCGATTTCAGCCGGCGAAGCGTTTCCTGCCATGCCGCAACATGCGCCTTCCAGTCCCCGGTACCGCTCTTGATGTCCTCGGAGATCGGGATGCTTTCGACGATGTCCCATGCCAGCCCGCCGGCTCTGATCTCATCCTGTCGCCTGCTGATTTCCGCTTCCGGCCAGGCCGTGCCCGTCGGAACGTGGTGGAGGGAGCTGACAATGCCCTGAGCGCCAGCCTGCGCCGCATCCTGCACGCTGACCTTGTCGATCGGGCCGAACCACCGCCATGTATGTTTCATCTCGGTATCTCCAAACTGTATCGTGTCTCGCGGGCGCCTGAACGGGCAGGCGGTCCGCCGGTCAGCCGTCCCAGCCGAGATGGCTCAGGAAGTCGCGTGTACGCTCGGCCTGTGGGTTGTCGAAGATCTGCGCCGCAGGCCCCTGTTCCACGATGTTGCCGCGATCGAAGACGACGACCCAGTCGGCGACGCGGCGGGCAAATGTCATCTCATGGGTGACGACGATCATCGTCATGCCCTCTTCCGCCAGGCGTTTCATCACGTTGAGCACTTCGCCGATCGTTTCCGGATCAAGCGCCGAGGTGGGCTCGTCGAACAGCATGACCTCGGGTTCCATGGCGAGTGCGCGGGCGATGGCGACGCGCTGCTGCTGGCCGCCGGAAAGATTGGCCGGGTATTTGTCGGCCTTGTCGGCAAGGCCGACCTTGTCCAGAAGGGCGACCGCACGTTTGCGCGCTTCCTGCTCCGAGACTTTCAGCACGGTGCGCGGGCCGACGGTGATGTTTTCCAGCACGGTCTTGTGCGGGAAGAGCTCGAAATTCTGAAAGACCATGCCCATGCGCTGGCGAACCTGGCGGATGCCGGCCTTGCTGGCGGGCAGGGGCTTGCCGTCGAACAGCAGCTCTCCACCCTGGATCTGCTCCAGGGCATTGGTCGTGCGCAGCAATGTCGACTTGCCGGATCCGGACGGGCCGATCAGGCAGACGACCTCGCCCTTGTTGACGCGCGCCGTAACCGATCCGATCGCGACGAATTCGCCATATTGCTTGCGGATGCTGCGGTATTCGACGACGGGCGTCTGATCGGCATTTTTCCTGTTCTGGATCTGTGCAGCCACGGTGCTCATTCCTTTACTCCCCATTTCTTGTAAATGCGGTCGACCAGCTTGGCCTGCGGATAGCCGAGGACCCAGTAGATCACCGCCATAGCGGTCAGGATTTCCAGCACGCGAAAACTCTGCGCCCGGATTTCCAGCGCGTTATGGGCAAGGTCGCCGACCGCGATGACGGACACGAGCGACGTATCCTTGAACAGCGAGATCCAGGTGCTGGCCAGGACCGGCAGAACACGTCGGGCGGCCTGAGGCAGAATGATCTTCAGCATCGCTTCCATGTGGCTCATGCCAAGCGCAAGTGCCGCTTCCGTCTGGCCCCTTCGGATCGAGTTGATCCCGGCGCGAAAAGTCTCCGAATTGTAGGCCGAGACGTTCAGCGCCAGCGCCAGGAGGCCGGTGCCAAATGGCGAGAACGAAATATCCGTGAAGACCGGCAGGACGTAGAAGGTCCAGTAGATCAGCAGGATGATTGGGACGTTGCGAAAGAACTCGACGAAACAGGCGCTGATGCCGCTGAGAATACGGCTGCTCGACAGGCGCATCAGCGCGAGCACTATCCCGCCCGGAATGGCGATCAGCATGGTGCAGAAGGTCAGAAGGATGGTGATGAGAACGCCCTGCGCCAGTGCGCCGGAATTCTGCCAGACGACACTCCAGTCGAGATTCATGACCGCCCCCTATACGCGATGTTCTTGTAGATCAGGTCGATGGCGCGGGTGGCCGGGAAAAGGATGAGGAAGTAGACCACCATCGCGACCGTGAAGGCTTCCATCGGCCGGAAGCTCTGGCCGGAAACCGTCTCCGTCCGCTTCATCAGTTCCGGTACGGCGATGACGGCCGCGATCGCGGTGTCCTTGATGGTGATCGACACGATCGAGCCGAGCGATGGCAGCATGCGGATCAGTGCCTGCGGCAGGATGATCTTGCGCATCACCTGTGCCTCGGACATGCCGAGCACCAGGCCGGCCTGCGTCTGTCCCGCACGCACCGAGCTTATGCCGGCACGGACGATCTCAGCGACATAGGCACAGATGTGGAAGGTGAGCGCCACCAGTGCCGCCCAGAACGGCGGCAGGCTGATGCCGGTCACGATCGGAAGAGCGAAGTAGATCCAGATCAGCACGACCAGAACCGGCACGGCGCGCATCGAGTCGATGTAGAAGACGAGCGGCACTGACAGCCACCGTGGTCCGTACATGCGGCCGAGAGCGACGGCGATGCCGAAAATCAGGCTCAGGATCACCGTCAGCAGGCTGAGCAGGATGGTCAGCCCGAGGCCGCCCGCCAGATATTGCCAGCTGTCGAGAACAGCGGAAAAGTCGAAATCCATGGCGCAGAACTCCGCCCCGCATCCCGGAGGACGCGGATCCATGTAGCGATGTTGGAAAGGGTGGATCGGCGGGCATTTACCGGACCGTTTGGGCGGTCGGGAAATGCCCGCTGAGTGTTGTTTTCGGTTACTTCATCGTGTCGACGATGCGTGCTTCGTCGGCATTCAGCTTGGGCTGCATGTCCTTTTCAACTGCGCGCAACCAGTCGAGGAAGGGACCCTGTCCCTTGTCGATGGCGAGACCGACAGGAGCGGCCTTTTCGGTCGAACCCTGGCAATTGTTGTCTTTCGGCAGGGCCGTCAGGCCGGGAACTTTCTTGCTGAGAAGAACCCACTGGATGCGGTTGATGGCGGCCGCATCGGCACGCTTTGCCATGATCTCTTCGATCGGAGCCGGTGCCGATGAGGACGTGACGCCGCGAAGCTTGGCATTCGGGAAGCGTTCCTTCACCCAGTTTTCCTCGGCACCGCCGATGAAGTAGGCGACGGTGAAGTCTGCGCTGTTGACCGCGTCGACGGTGGCCGCGTCGGCAAACTTCTTGTTGTTCTTCAGGCCGAAAACGCAGACGGCGGTCTTCGAATACAGCACGAAATCAACGACCTTCAGACGTTCCGGCGTTTCAGCCAGCGGGGTGATGCTGAGATCGACCTGATTGGATGCCAGTACCGGAACCTTGGTCTCATGGCTGACCGGGATCGGCTGCAGCTTGACGCCGAGTTCCTTGGCATATTCCTGCGCCAGCAGCCATGCGGGGCCTTGCCACGCATCGCCCGAACCCGTTGTGTTCTCGACGAGCCAAGGCGTGTTTGCAAGCACACCGACGCGCAGCACGCCGGCCTTCTTGATGGCGTCGACACGCGCGCTGACGCCCGGTGCCGGGACATCGGCCGCCAGTGCCGGAAGTCCGATGCTGAAGATCGACGCAGCAAGCGCCAAAGCGGAAATAGTTTTCGATACGATCATGGCATTATCCTCCCGATAGCCGTTGTCGTTGAATTGTCGGTATTGGTCAGTTTCCGACCGTGCCCTCGAAGAGCTCCGGTCTGTTTTGGGCAAGCCGCTCTATGGTCAGGAAAACGGCCTGCAAGTGTTCGCGCATGGCGCTTTCCGCCTCGTCTGGCTTGCCTTCGATAACGCGCGCGATAATGCGCTCGTGCTGATCGAAGATCCGGTGCAGCCAGTCACCGCTTTCGAGCGACAGGTAACGCACGCGGTCGAGCTGGGCCTTGACGCCCTGGATCAGCTCCCAGATTGCCGGATATCCGGCAAGGCCGATCAGATAGGTGTGCATCCTGTCGTCGGCATCGAAGAAGCGGCCGAGATCGTTGTCGCGGATCGCGCGCTTCTGCAGCGTCAGAAAATCATTCAGGTCGTCGGCCACCCGCGTATCGACGTGACGGCAGGCAAGCACGACGGTGCGGCATTCCAGGGTCTCGCGCACGAACTGGCTGTCATAGACGGCGCGCAGCTGGATAGGGGCAACGAATGTTCCGACCTGAGGCAGGATCTTGAGAAAACCTTCATCCGCCAGCCGGCGAAAGACTTCGCGGACCGGTGTCCGGCTGACGCCCAGCTGTTCGGAAAACTGTACTTCGGAAATGCTCATTCCCGGCATCAGCCCGCCGGTGAGAATCCGCTCGCGCAGTCCCGCATAGATTTCGCGGACAGCCGGCGCAGCTCTCGGAATGCTCATGTCTTTCACAGCGGGCATTTAACGTCTCCTCTTGTATACTAGTAAACATACAAAGAAATCGGCGTCAATGCGGGTGGCCGATTTTGTTGTTGCAGCCCGGACTGTCGGCAGAGTAGCCGCTGCCCGGAAAGCTTGGTTTTCGGGCTTTAAGGTTTTGGATTCTTTGAATATATCGGTGCAGAAGGCTCACGCGCCGTTCAGGGGCGGAGGCACTGAGAGAAGCCGTTCACGGCCTTTTTCTTTAGCCGTTCATTGTTGCTGCAAACCGATCGACCCGAAAATCGTGAATGGGCGTTTCGGTTGCGCCGGTCGAAATCAGCTCCGCCATGACATCGCCAACGCCCGGTCCCAATTGGAACCCGTGGCCGCAGAAGCCGAAGGCGTGGAACAGCTCCGGCGTGGTTGCCGAAGATCCCATGACGGGAAGGCCATCGCCGACATAACCTTCGCAGCCGGACCATGTGCGGATGACGGAGACATTGGCGAGCGCCGGAAGAATGGGCAGCAGAGCGCGCAATTGTCCCGGCAATCGGGCAGGATCCGCCTTGGCATGGCCGCTGTCGAGTGAAACGTCCGTGCGTTCCGCGCCTCCGCCGAAGACGATGTTGCCTCGCTCGACCTGCCGCAGATAACCTCCGCCATGGTCATGTGCCCAGACACCGACGACCGGCAGAATGCGGTGCGGTAAGGGTTCGGTCACACCCATCTGCGGGCCTTTTGCAATGATCGGGACAGGTTCCCCGAACTGGGCAGAGATGCGGGCTCCCCAGGCACCGGCCGTATTGAGCAGGGATGCGGCTGAATAGGTGCCGGCAGATGTCTCGACCTCGAAACCGAAGGCTGTCTTACGAATGGCCCGTACGTCGACATTTTCGACGATCTCGGCGCCGATCCTCCTTGCGGCATCCGCGAATGCAGGCGCAATCAGTCGTGGATTGCCACTGCCATCTTCCGGCGAAAAGGATGCGGCGATCGCGTCTGGGCCAAGGCCGGGAAACCGGGAATGCAGTTCTCTCGGTGCAAGCTCCTCAAGATCAAGGCCCCATGGCCTTGCGGCCGCAGCGAAGCTGCGCATCTCCTCGAGCCCTTTTGGGCTGAAAACGAGACGGACATGCCCGGTTGCGCGAAACTCGACGTCCCGCCCCAGCATTTCGGTTGCCTTTCCCCAGAGTGTCAGCGACCGCCGGGCGAGGGGAAGCTGCGGCAGGTAGCGGCCGCTGCGGCGGATATTGCCGAAGGAGGCGACGGTTGCGCCGCTTCCCACCCGGTTTCTTTCGATCAGCGTTACCCTCAGGCCGCGTCGGGCCAGAAAATAGGTCGATGCAGCCCCCATCAGGCCGCCTCCCAGAACGATCACATCCATGAAGCCGTTTCCGCAGTCTCTCTCATGCCTTTCACCATTCCGGGGGCAATCGGCGGTGTCAAAGTCGAGCTTCTATGCTTCCCATAAGTCGAGCCTATGGGTCGTGGGAGCTAAAGCATAAGCGCGACTTATAGGATGCGGCTCTTTCGCTCTTGGACCAGCTTCGCCGATCCGTGTCAGCTTCATGACAAGCAGCACGAAAGGACCCTGAAAATGGACAATGTGGCCGCGCCCGGCAAAGGCGCCTTCGATCAGCAGGACTGGAAAATCGGCGTCGATATCGGCGGCACTTTCATCGATTTCTGCGCTCTCGAAATACGCTCCGGCCGGGTCGCTTCCCTGAAAGTACTGACAACGCCCGATGATCCGGGTGCGGAATTGATGACAGGCCTTTCTCTTCTCGCCGAGCGGGAAGGACTTCAGCCTTCGGCCGTCAGCCGCTTCGTGCATGGCACGACGGTTGGCATTAATACTGTCATCCAGCGTCGTGGCGTCTCGCTGGCGCTGATGACCAATGCCGGTTTCGAAGACGTGATCGAGCTGGCGCGTCTCAGAATGCCCGATGTCTATTCGCTCTTCTGTGCCCGCCCAGACCAGCTGATTTCCCGCGACATGATTTTTGGCATTCCGGCCCGTTTGCGCGCCGATGGCAGCGAAGCCCAGGCGCCGGATCTTTCCGTGGTTGCCACCGCGGTTGCGAAGGCAAAGGCGAATGGTGCGGCCGGCATCATCATCTCCTTCCTGCATTCCTGGCGCAACGATGCCCATGAAGCGGCCGTGAAGCATGAGATCGCCCGCATCGCGCCGGATCTCTTCGTCTTTACCTCTTGCGAGGTCTGGCCGGTGATCCGCGAATACGAGCGGACAACGACCGCCATTCTCAACGGTTACGTTCATCCGCGTGTTTCCGGTTATCTGACAGCACTTGAAGAAAAGCTGCTATCGCGTGGCGTGACGGCGCCGGCATTGCTGACCAAGTCGAACGGCGGCGTCATGAATGCCGACGAAGGCAAGCGGTCCTGCGTGCAGATGCTGCTTTCGGGGACCGCCTCCGGCGTCATTGGCGCTGCCTGGCTTGCCCGGCGCGCCGGCGAAAAACATATTCTTACTCTCGATATCGGCGGCACTTCGGCGGATTTTGCGCTGATCATCGATGGCGAGCCGCAATTCGGCACCGGCGAACTGATTGGCGAATTCCCGCTGCATATTCCTTCCGTTTCCGTCAGCTCTATCGGCATCGGCGGCGGTTCGATCGCCAGCGTCGATGCGCAGGGTGTGCTGCGGGTCGGCCCGGAATCGGCGGGCTCGACACCGGGGCCTGCCTGTTACGGTCGCGGCGGCGAACAGGCGACGGTCACCGATGCCATGGCCGTCTGCGGCTGGCTCGGCCACAGCCAGATGGCCTATGGACAGCTGCAGATCGATGTCGGCCTTGCCCGCGCGGCCGTGACCCGGCTGGCGGAGAAGATCGGCCGCACGGCGGAAGAAGCAGCCCAGGCCATTCTCGATATCGCCATTTCGGAAATGTTCGTCGAGGTCGAGAAGCTGGCATCGCGTGCCGGCGTCGATCTGCGGGAGTTCACGTTGATGCCGTTTGGTGGCGGTGGCCCCATGCTTGGCGCCTTTCTCGCCCGCGAATTCAAGATGGCCAAGGTCATCGGCCCGCCGCGGCCCGGCGTCGTTTCGGCGCTTGGCGGCCTTGTCGCCGACCTCCGCGGCGATTTCATCCGCACGGTCTTCACCCATCTCTCTGATGAGGCAGCGCCGCAGCTCCGTGGAGCTCTGGAGGAGCTTGCCCTCGAAGGACGCAACTGGCTGACAAAGCAGGGGCATGCGGGGGCGGCAACGCTGAATATCTCCGCCGACATGCGTTATCTTGGCCAGAGCTTTGAGATCGAGGTGCCGATCCAGGCCGCCTGGATTGCCGAGGGCAAGCTGAGCGCGATCGAGGAAGCTTTTCATGCCATGCACGCACGGCTCTACGATTTCCATGATCCGGATGGCGCGATCGAGATCGTCAACCTGCGCCTTTCGGCAATCGGCGCAGGCCCTGTCCTGGAATTCCCGGTCGATACCCGAGAAGGCGGTGAGGCGGCCAATGCCGAGCGCGAGATCCCGGTCTTCACCGGCAAGGCCATCGAATGGATCGGCCTTTATCGGCGAGATCGTTTGCGCCCCGGCAGCCATTTTTCCGGCCCGGCTGTTGTCGCCCAGGAGGATACGACCTTCGCCATTCCGGGCGGTACGCATGTCGAAGTCGACAGCCACCTGAACCTGCATCTCACCTTTTCGGAGTAACAGCCCATGTTCGATCCCTTGAACCTTCAGGTGTTCGCCAACCACACCCGCGCTGCCGCCGAAAACATGGCCTATACGCTGCAGCGCACGGCCCATTCCGCCTTCGTCAAGGAGACGGAAGACTTTACCGTCATGCTGATCAACCGGAAGGGCGAGACGTTTGGCGTGCCGATGGGGCTCGGCGCTACCTGGTATCCGGGTCTCACCTATACCCGCGCGATCGAGATGATCGACGATTACAAGCCCGGCGATGTCGCCTTCACCAACGATCCCTATTCCTGTTTCGTCGCCACCCATGCGCCGGATACGCATCTCTGGAAGCCGGTCTTTTACGAGGGTGAGATCATCGCCTGGACCGGCGGGCATATCCACAATACCGACATGGGCGGCGCGGTGCCCGCCTCGCTGTCGCGGGCGCTGACGGAGATCCACCAGGAAGGTATCCGTTTCCCACCGATGAAACTGGTCAATGAAGGGGGCTTCGACGAGCAGATCTTGAAGATCATGACGACCAATGTCCGCAAGCCCGATCTCAATATCGGCGACATGAAGGCTCTGGTCGGCGCGCTCAACACGGGCGAGCGAAAGATCCTCGCCATGGTGGAAAAGTTCGGAAAAGAGGCCTTTCTCCAAGGCACCGAGGTTCTGCTCGACCATGCCGAGGCGCAGGCGCGCGATATTCTTCGTTCCATGCCGGATGGCACCTGGGAGTTCGTCGATTATGCCGACGAGGATTCCGTCGAGGCCAATCCCTGCCGGCTGAAGTTGACTCTGACGATCCGCGGCGACGAAGCGATCCTCGATTTCACCGGCTCGGATCCGCAGCTTGGTTCCTCGCTCAACGTGCCTTCGGGCGGTGACCCGCGTCATACGATGCTGCTGGTCGGCGTCTATTACATTCTCTACACGCTCAATCCAAAAATCCTGCTCAATACCGGCTTGACGCGCCCGTTCACCTGCATCACGCCGAAGGGCAGCGTGCTCAACCCGATTGCACCCGCTGCCGTCGGCATGCGCTCGCTCACCTGCGCGCGTCTTCGCTCCGTCGTCTTCGGGGCCTTCAATCAGGCTGTGCCGGACAAGCTGCCGGCCGCACCGGCCGGCAATAACTGCATCGTCAACGTCATGACGACGGATGAACGCAATGGCCGCACGGTCATCGCGGCAGTCAATCCGGTGGTCGGCGGCGGCGGCGGCATGCCCTATCGGGACGGCACCAATGGTTCCGGCGCCGACGCAGCCTATCTGAAGAACACGCCGATCGAGATCACTGAGACGGAAGTGCCGATCGAGTTCGTCAAATACGGGCTCGCCAAGGACAGCGGCGGCGCGGGCCGCTGGCGCGGTGGTCTTGCGACCGAAATGGCCTTCCGAGTCTTCTCGCCGGGAAGCCGCATCACCGCCCGCAACCGTGATCGCAGCTTCTTCCGCCCCTGGGGCACGCTGGGCGGCAAGGCCGCCGGCCTGTCCGATATGGTTCTGAACCCCGGCACAGACGATTTCAAGCGGCTCGGCAATATCGACACTGCGATCCTGCAACCCGGTGACGTACTGGAAATCCGGTCCGCCGGCGGTGGCGGCCGTGGCGATCCGATCGAACGAGAGGTCTGGCGTGTGGCACAGGATGTCGCCCGCGGTTACGTCTCGGCCGAGGCTGCCGAACGTGATTACGCTGTCGTCATCCGCGATGGTGTCGTTGACGAGGCGGAAACGGAAAGGCTGAGAGCGGCCCATGTGGCGTCGGGCAGGCACTTCCACTACGGCCCCGAGCGCGACGGATATGAAGCGCAATGGACCCGTGAGGCCTATGACCTCCTGACCGAAATCCTGCAGGGCCTTCCGATCCACTGGCGCTTCTTCACCAAGACGGAGATTTTCCGCCGGATGAAGGGCCGTGTCGGGGCTGACGGCGTGGCCGCCGCCTTCGCGGATGTTCGGGCACGCTTCAAGGACATGCCCGAACTCGTCACCGAGCGGAAAGAGGCGGCGGAATGACATCCGGATTGCAACCTGCCCGATCTGCAGGGCGAATAAGACGCCTTGCCGAAACGGGCAGGCCGCAGGTCCGGTTCAGGCTGGACGGTGTCGACTGCGCGGCGCTTGCCGGTGATACGGTGCTGACTGCGGTGCTCGTTTCAGCACATGCTGTGCGGCAATCGGAATTCGGTCCGGAAAAACGGGCGGGCTTCTGTCTGATGGGCGCCTGCCAGGACTGCTGGCTCTGGCAGGAGGACGGCAGGCGGTTGCGAGCCTGTTCGACCCTGATTGTCGAAGGAATGCAATTGCGAACCGCTCCGCCGGAGATCTGGCCATGACGGCGGTGAGCGGCGAAAAGGTGGTGATCGTCGGCGCCGGTCCCGCCGGCATCCGGGCTGCGGAAATTCTGGTTCAGGCCGGGATCAGACCCGTCGTCATCGATGAAGGGCTGAAAGGCGGCGGCCAGATCTATCGTCGACCGCCGGAGGGCTTTACGAGATCGCCGCAGCAGCTTTACGGCTCGGAAGCCCATAAGGCCGTCGCACTGCACTCGCTGTTCGACCGCATGGTCGCGGCAGGAGTGATCGACTATCACCCGCAAAGCTCCGTGCTTTCGACAGCGGGCAACCTTCTGCAGGCGCTGACACCTGCCGGACGCAAGGACTTTACCTATCACCGGCTGATCCTCGCAACCGGTGCCATGGATCGTCTCGCGCCCGTTCCCGGCTGGCAGGCGCCGGGTGTCTACAGCCTCGGCGCCACACAGATCGCCCTGAAGGCTCAAGGTATAGCGCTTGGCGGCCAGATTGTCCTTGCAGGTTCCGGGCCGCTGCTCACCCTGGTCGCCACCCAGTTGTTGAAGGCCGGCGCCAATATTGCCGCTATTCTCGACACGTCTTCTTTGCATAGCCAGATCTGCGGATTGCCTGGCATGCTGGCAAGGCCAGGTCTTGTATTGAGGGGTTTCCTGATGCGGGCAAAGCTCGGCCGGCTTTACCATGCTGGCGTGACGCTGGAGCGGATCGAGAGCGACGAACGCGGCCCTGTCGCCATGCATTGGCGTGATGCGCGTGGCAAAAGCCATGTCACGGCCTGCGACATGGTGGGCCTTGGCTGGCACCTGCGCGCAGAAACCCAGCTGGCGGGGCTAGCCGGCTGCATGTTCGATTATGATGAAGGCTGGTCGCAATGGTTGCCTCGCACCGATCGCATGGGGCGGGCGGGTGAGAGGCTTTATCTGGCCGGCGATGGCTTGAGAATCCTCGGCGCCGATGGCGCGGAAGTTGCCGGCCGTCTCGCCGCAATCGCCTGCCTTCAGGATATGGGCCTGCCGTCACCCGATGCGCACTCGGATCTGCGCCGGCTGGACCGGTTCGAGCGATTTGCCCGTTCCATGGCCCGCGCCTTTCCCTGGCCGCGTGCTATTGTCCGTGCCGTTCCCGACGAGACCGTCGTCTGTCGCTGCGAAGGCGTGACGGCCGGTCAGCTGCGGGAAAGCGTCGTTTATGGCGGTGCCGAAGCCAATCGGGTCAAGTCGCTGGCGCGTGTCGGCATGGGACGCTGTCAGGGGCGCTATTGCCAGCTCGCTGGCGCCGAACTGATTGCCGAAAAAGCCGTCATCAAGACCTGCGATGCGGGTCGGCTGCGTGAACAGGCGCCCGTCAGGCCGCTGCCCATCGGCGACTGGGTTCGCGACGCCTGACCAGCAGTCCTAGCTGGCCGTATTGCCGGCTTTCAGAACCGCGGCACAAGCCTCGCGCAGGTTGTCACGCATGGCAAGGTGGCTTCCGGTCAAAGGGCGGTCGCGGCTGGTCAGCAAGGCGATCGGCACGGAAATCTTCTGCTGCAGCGGGCGCCGCACGAGACCCGGAAACTGCTCCCAGGGCAAAAGTCCGTCGACAATGGCGACACCAAAACCGTCCCGCACGAAGGGCAGGGCGGTGATGGAAATATCGATCTCGATCGCCGGATTGAAGATCTGTTTTTCGGCAGCAGCGGCGCTGACCAGCAAACGGCCGGGAAGCGTTCCGGCGCGGTAGGATATCAGCATTTCGTTCTGCAGGTCGGCAAAACCGATCTGTTCCAGCTCCGCAAGTCGGTGATGTTCGGGCACGATGCAGACGAGTTCCGCATGGCCGAGAGTTTCCACATCGATCCCCGGCCGGGCGGAATTGTTCATGACGATGCCGAGCGGCGCATCGCCGTCACGGATCATGTCAACGACATTGACGAGCGGTGCGATCAGCGACCGGACGACGATGTCCGGATGGGAGGCGCGAAACGCAAAAAGCGCCTTCGGCACGATCGACATGGCCGGCGGCGCCGAGGCTGCGACCCGGATCAGGCCGGTGCGCCCGAACCGCATGTCCGTCGTGCGGCGGCGAAGGGCGCTGAGCTCGGAAAAGATCCGCTCGCATTCCGGATAAAGCTCTTCGGCTTCGCGCGTCGGCACCAGCTTGCCGCGCACCCGGTTGAAAAGCTTGAAACCCAGCTGGTCTTCGGCATGCAGAAGGATCTGGCTGAGCGCCGGCTGCGATATGTTCAGCATCGCGGCAGCACCCGTCACCGTTCCGGTTCGCATCAGCATGCAAAAGACTTCGAGCTGGCGTGCCTGCATTGGAAATCCCTTGAGTGCGTGAGCGGCGTTGCTGACACCTTATCGCGCGAGGTGGCGATTCAGAAGTCGGCGACCTTGCCCCATGACGAGCTTTCGAACCGCTTCGGGTGATATGGCACCGGATCGACGATCGGAGTGCTGGCGGTGACGATATCGGCGATCAGGTGGCCGGCGCCCGGACCGATGCCAAAGCCGTGGCCGCTGAAACCGGCAGCCAGGATAAAGCCTGGAACGCTTGCCACTTCGCCGATGGCCGGCACGCCATCCGGGGTGGAATCGATGTAACCGGCCCAGCTTGCCGTGATGCGCCGCTTGCCGATTTCCGGCAAGAGCTCGACGGCCCGGTCATAGGTCAGCTTGATCGTGCTCGCATCGACGGCAGGGTCGAGGATGCGCATATGCTCCATCGGCGTCGGGCGGTCGAGCCGCCAGCGGGCAAGGCTTTCATGGCCGCTGCGGATGCCCTCGAGCCCGCCCGGAGACAGGCTGCGCCAGCGGCGCATGAACATCGGCAGAAACTGCGTCGCAAAACGCATGTTCTGGGCCGTGACATCAACCCGGCCGCGGCCGCTGATGGCCAGTGTATGGCCGCCGTCGCCGCGTCGTGTCACTGAAACACGGGCCGTGTGCAGCGCATCCGGCAGATCACCTTCGCCGGGGCCGATGGAAAGAATTGAGGAACGGGTGGACGCCTGCGGAAAACGGATGCCAAGCTGGCGGCAGAACGAGGAGGCCCAGGCGCCGCCCGAGAGGATGGCGATCTTGGTCCTGATCGTGCCGTGCTCGGTCACGACAGCCGACAGCCTGCCGCCTTCCATCTCGATGCCGCGTGCGGCGCAGTTCTGCAGCACGGTTCCGCCGAGTTTCACGATGGCACGCGCGACGGCCGGGGCGGCACTGGCTGGGTCGGCGGTTCCATCGGTCGGCGAAAAGACGCCGCCCTTCCAGATCCGGCGGGTCGCCTTACCGCGTTCGCTGGCCTCTGAACTGTCGAGCATATGGGTGCTGACGCCGACAGTGCGGGCAAAATCCCGCCAGCGTGCCCAGCCCGCCAGTTCTTCCTCGCTGTCGCTGAGATAGAGCAGGCCGCAACGCCTAAAGCCGGTATCCTCGCCGCTTTCCTCGGCGAAGCTTTCCCACAGGTCGAGGCTTTTCGTCGCCATCGGCAGTTCGCGTGCGTCGCGGTTCTGCTGGCGGCACCAGCCCCAGTTGCGGCTTGACTGTTCTGCGCCGACGCGTCCTTTTTCGATCAGGGCCACCTTCAGGCCGCGCTTGGCCAGATAATAGGCTGTGAAGACACCGACGATGCCCGCGCCGATGACGACCGCGTCGGCGGAGCGCTGCAATCCGGCATCGGTTTCCACGAGCGTGAGCGGTGCTGGCATGGCGGTCAATCTCCTCGAACGTAGGTCGGTCGATATGTCAGCATAATGGCGCCGTCCGCGTGTCGGTGACCGCACATGTCAGCCGGACAGCACAAGATTCTGTGCGCGGCCGAGGATGCAGCTTTTTGTGCTGACGGTCTTTTCGCAGAATGAAATAGACAAGAGAAGCCAAAGTGTTAAAGTTGATCCCGGAAATCAGCGGCATAAAATGCTGCGATTGCCGGATAGCTTGAGAGGTGTCCAGACGTGAAGCTCGATCGTATCGACATCAAGATCCTCTACGAATTGCAGAAGAACGGCCGCATTACCAATGTCGAGCTGGCCGAGCTGGTCAACCTGTCGCCAAGCCCCTGCCTGATGCGGGTCAAGAAGCTGCAGCAGGAAGGCTATATCGAGGGGTATTCTGCCCAGATCAATATCGGCAAGCTGGGGCAGACACTCACCGTTTTTACCGAGGTCACGCTGAAGAACCATCGGCAGATCGATTTCGCGCGGTTCCTCGCTGCGGTGGAGCGGGTCGATCAGGTGATCGAGTGCCACCTGGTTTCGGGCGGTTACGACTACATGCTCAAATTCGTCACCGCTGGCATCGGCGAATATCAGACGATCATGGAGCGCCTGACCGACATGGATATCGGCATCGACAAATATTTCAGCTTCGTCGTCCTGAAATCGCCGATCGTCAAGGCTCACATGCCGCTGACCAGCCTGTTCCTGGTTTAAGGTTTCCCTGTCCCGCAGAAACGTGAGGCAGCCTGCGCTGCCTCAGCCCTGTACGTAGGTCTTGACCAGCTCAGGATCGCGTTCCAACCGGTCAAGCCAGCTGGGATCGAGTTTCGGAACAGACGAAAACAGCAGTTTCGAATAGGGATGCTGCGGCACTTTCGAAATTGCCGGCGTGATCTCCTCGACCTTGCGGCCGTTATACATCACGACGATCTCGTCACAGATTGCTTCCACGACGGACAGATCATGGCTGATGAAAATGTAGGAGAGAGAAAGCTCGCGTTGCATTTCCTTCAGGAGATCGATCACGGCGGCCGCGACGACGGTGTCGAGGGCGGAGGTGATCTCGTCGCAGACGATCAGCTTCGGTTCGGCGGCAAGTGCGCGGGCGAAGTTGACACGCTGTTTCTGGCCGCCGGAGAGCTCGGCCGGCGTGCGGCTGCGCAGCGCCTTCGGCAGACGCACCATATCCATGAGTTCGTCGATCCGCGTATCGCGCGCTTTGCCCTTCATGCCGTGATAGAATTTCAGCGGCCGACCAAGAATTTCCTCGATCGACTTTGCCGGATTGAGCGATGTATCCGCGTGCTGGAAAACGATCTGCAGCTCGCGCAACTGTTCGCGGCTTCTCTGGCGGGCCGAAGGCGCAAGTTCGCGTCCGTCGAGCGTCAGCTGGCCGGCCGAGGCTGGCAGGATCCCGGCAATCGAGCGGGCAAGCGTAGACTTGCCGCAGCCGGATTCGCCGATGATGCCGAGATTGCGACCGCGCTCCAGGGAAAGGCTCGCCTCCTGCACCGCCTTGACGAGCGGCAGGCCATCCGGTTGAACCGGGCCGTAACCGGCAATCAGGCCATTGACCTGCAGGAGCGGCTTGCGCTCCAGCGCCGCAACGATGCTTTCGCCGCGCGGCTTCGGCTCGAAGGCCGAAAGCAGCTCACGGGTATAGGGGTGCTTGGCGTCGGCCAGGATCTCGTTTGTCCCGGCGACTTCCTGAACCTCACCGCCGCGCAGGACGACGATGCGATCGGCGATCTGGGCAACGACAGCCAGATCGTGAGACACATAGACGCCGGCAATGCCGCTCTTTTTCATCACCGCCTTGAAGGCACGCAAAACTTCGATCTGGGTCGTGACGTCGAGCGCCGTGGTCGGCTCGTCGAAAATGACCAGTTTCGGATCCGAGATCAGCGCCATCGCGGCTGCCAGACGTTGCAGCTGGCCGCCCGAAACCTGATGCGGATAGCGGTTGCCGATCCCGTCCGGATCCGGCAGCGACAGCGCCCTGAACAGCGAGACCGCCTTTTCGCGCGCTTCTGCCGGCGGCATCAGCTGGTGGATGCGGGTGACCTCGATCACCTGGTCGATGATGCGCTTGGACGGGTTGAAGGCAGCGGCGGCCGATTGCGGTACATAGGAGACTTCGAGGCCGCGGACATTGGCGCGCTGGCGTTCGCTGAGCGCCACCATGTCCTTGCCGGCGACCGTGACGCTGCCGCCCGATATCCTGCAGCCGGGCCGGGCATAGCCCATGATCGTCAGCGCGATCGTCGTCTTGCCCGATCCGCTTTCGCCGATCAGGGCGACGATTTCGCCCGGCGCGATGTCGAGATCGATCCCCTTGATGATCTCGATGCGGCGGCCTGAATCGGTTTTCGCCTCGACCTTGAGATCGCGGATTTCAACGAGATTTGCCATTCACGCGCTCCGATCTCTGATCTTCTTGGGCAGATTGTCGATCAGCAGGTTGACGCTGATGGTGAGGCTCGCAATCGCAAGCGACGGAACGATCACGGCAGGTGCGCCAAAAGGCAGGCCGCCGATATTTTCGTGAACCAGCGCGCCCCAGTCCGCATAGGGCGGCTGCACGCCGAGCCCGAGGAAGGAGAGACCGGAGAGAAGCAGGACGATGAAGACGAACCGGATACCGAAATCGGCCAGAAGCGGGCCGATGATGTTCGGCAGGATTTCCGAAAAGACCACGTAGGGAATGCCCTCGCCGCGGGTGCGGGCGACGGTGATGTAGTCCATCGTGTTGACATTGACGGCAAGCGACCGGGCGAAACGGTAAGCGCCGGGAATATAGATCACGCCCAGCATGATGATCAGCACGGGCAGCGACGATCCGACCGCAGCCGCGACCACGAGGCCGGAAAGCTTGCTCGGAATGGAATTGAGCGCATCGAGGAAACGGCTGAGAACCGTATCGAACCAGCCGCCGATCACGGCGGCCGCCATGCCGAGTGCCGCGCCGGAAAAACAGGCGAGGCAGACGGCCGCAAGTGAGATGCCAACCGTATAACGGGCGCCCATGATGATGCGCGAAAGCATGTCACGGCCGAGATAGTCGGAGCCGAGCAGGAGCTTGCTGCTCATCGGGCCGAAATAGTCCTCATCGACAATCTCGCCGACCGGATAGGGGATGATATGCGGCGCAAGGAAAGCGATGATCGCCCAGAAGAGAATGATGGCAAACCCGATCATTCCGATCCAGCTGAACCGGTAGCCTGTGCTGCGGGACATGGTCGTGGATGTGGTCATGGTCAGCGCACCCTCGGATTGGCCAGGATTGCAACAATGTCGGCAAAGGTGATGAGGGCGAGATAGCCGATACAGAAGATGATGGCACAGGACTGGATCAACGGCAGGTCGCGCGTGGAAACGCCATCGACCATCAGCTTGGCAATGCCGGGATAGTTGAAGATCGTCTCGACGATGATGACGCCGCCGACGAGATAGGACAGCGAGAGCGCAATCGCATTGGCGATCGGCCCGACCGCGTTCGGAAGGGCATGAACCAGCACGGCGCGCCGGCGCGATGCACCCTTGAGGATCGCGGCTTCGACATAGGGTGTGTTGATCGTATCGATGACGGCGGCTCGGGTCATGCGGATCATCTGGGCAGAAACGACGAAAGTCAGCGTGATGACCGGCATGGCGTAGATCTTCAGCACCTGCCAGAAGGACGTCACGTCGCTCGCGAAGGAGAGGGCCGGCAGCCATTTCAAATAAACGGAAAACAGCAGCACGGCCGAGGTCGCGATCATGAATTCCGGCACCGAGATGACGCCGATCGTCAGAACCGTGACGATGCGGTCGTAAACCGAACCGCGGAACATGGCGGCGGTGATGCCGAGCGTCAGGGAGAGGGGGACGGCAAACAGGGTGACGATGCCGGCAAGGCGCATCGTATTGACGAAACGCGCGCCGATCAGCTCAGCAACCGGGACATTGTTGACATAGGAAGTGCCGAGATCGCCCTGAAGCAAGCCAAACAGCCAGCGTGCGAAACGGAAAAAGGCGGGCTCATCCAGATGCATGGCGGCTCTGAGACCGGCGACGGCTTCCGGTGTCGCTGCCTGGCCGAGCAGGATCGTTGCGGTATCGCCCGGCAGCATGGCCGTGGCAAAAAAGACCGCGAAAGAGACGATCAGCAGAGTAAGGGCGGCGCTGCCGAGCCTGTTGGTGATGAGTCCGAGGACATAGTTGCGCAATAGGGTTTCCCTGCCTGAAAAGTTCGAGAATGCCGGCGCCCTTTTCCGGACGAACCGGTTTGGCGTCGTCAGGCGCAGTCTTGGCGGCAAGGGAAACGTCCCCTGCCGCCAGGCATCAGCCTCAGGCGTCGAGCCAGACGTATTCGGCGAAGGCGTAACCCATCATGCCGCCGAGCGGATTGGCTTCAAGCCCCTTCAGTTTCGCCGAGATCGCATCCACGTTCGAGATATAGACGGGGATGACGGTGCCGGCTTCCTCGGAAATCATCACCTGCATCTGGTTGTAGATCTCCTTGCGCTTGTTCTCGTCGAGAAGGCCGCGCGCCTCGACCAGCATCTTATCGAATTTTTCCGACTTGTACTGGCTTTCGTTCCACGGCGCGTTGGAGGCGTAGAGGAGCGAGAAGAGGATGTCCGGCGTCGGACGCGGGTTGATGTTGCCGAAGTGAACCGGCGCCTTCAGCCAGTAGTTCGACCAGTAGCCGTCGGACGGTACACGCTGGACGTCGAACTTCATGCCGATCTCGGAGCCGGACTGCTGGACGATGGTTGCCATTTCCACAGCCGAGGTCGGAGCCTCCGACGTGATCATCGGGATCGACTGGCCGATCAGGCCTGCCTTCTGGAAATGGAACTTTGCCTTGTCAGGATCGTAGCCCTTCGGCTTCAGATCGGCATTGTGATAGGCGCTGGCCGGCGATACCGGCTGGTCGTTTGCGATTTCGGCAAGGCCGCGCAGGACCGATTTCTGGATCTGCTGGCGATTGATGAGGTATTTCATGCCGGCGACGAAATCGGCCTTGTCGCCTGGGGCGAGGTCGAGGCGGATGTTGAGGTCGGTATAGTTGCCCGACGTGGTCTGCGACAGGGCAAAGCCCGGTTGGCTTTCGACGAGCTTCATCGAGCGCGGCTTGATCGAGGCGGCGAGATGAATGTCACCGGAGAGCAGGGCGTTGACGCGGGCATTGTCGTCGCTGATGGCGAAGAACTCGAACGAGTCGACGTGAGCGCCGCCCTTGAAGTAGTTCGGGTTCTTGGTGAAGATCGACTTCACGCCCGGCTGGAAGGTTTCCATCTTGAAGGCGCCGGTGCCGATACCCTTGGAAAAGTCGGTCGTGCCGTCCTGGACGATCATGAAATGATGTTGCGACAGGATGGTCGGAAGGTCGGCATTCGGGTTGGCAAGGGTGATCTCGACCGTCAGGGCGTCGAGATCCTTGACGTCGGTGATCTGCTTGGCGATCGCATTGACCTTGGAGCCGACGGCCGGATCGAGATGGCGCTTCAGCGAGAAGACGACGTCCTTGGAGGACAGCGTCTTGCCGTCATGGAAAGTGACGCCGGAGCGCAGCTTGACGGTCCAGACCTTGGCATCGCCGCTCTTGACGCTTTCGGCGAGTTCCATCTGCACGGTGCCAGCCTGATCGAGGAAGGTCAGGCGGTTGTAGAGGGCGCAGCAACGGACGTAGTCGGTCGAGAGCGACGCCTTGGCCGGATCGAGCGTGTCGGCAGTCGAAGACGACCAGCCGGCGGCCTTGAGCGCGCCACCTGATTTCGGCGTTGCAGCCACCGCATTCGAAGCGCGGCCGAGGATGAGGCCGCCCATGGAGGCTGCGACACCGCCTGCCAGCATCATCGTCAGCAGTTCGCGGCGGCTGGCGCCCCGGCGAATGGCATTCTCGATCATGGCGTCGTCCGACGCGGTCCAGTTGGTGATCTTGTCGTTCATGTCATTCCCCTTTTCGCTGGTTGGCGGGCAACCCATCTTCGTGGTTTGGCCCGATGCTTTTGAAGATCGTGAATTCTATCAGTTGCCGCGGGCGGTCCTCACAGCTTCGGCCAGACCGGCCATGGACGTGAAATGGTAATCGGGCTTGGTGAACTGCGCCGGTTCGATCGTGCCGCCATAGCCCTTCTGCGCATGACGCCGCTCGATCCAGCAATTGGTCATGCCGAGTTCGCGCGACACGCCGATATCGTGATACTGGCTCTGGGCGACATGCAGGATGTCAGCCTTGTCGCCGCCATCCTTGGCCACGAAGTCGAACACCTGATGGAAGAAGGCCGGGTCGGGCTTTTCCGTGCCGGTATCATCGGCCGTAAAAGCGGCATAAAACGGATTGCCGAGCGCTTCGGAGAAATATTCGAAAGCCCAGCGACGGGCGTTCGTCATGGCGATCAGGCGGTAGTTTTTCGCCAGCTCCGCCATGGCCGCCGCACTGTCGGGAAACGCCTTCCAGGCCTTGGCGGACTCCTTAAGGCGAATTCCATAAGCCTCTTCGACCGGCAGGCCGAGTTTTGGCGCGATTGCGAGGTAGACGCGCACCAGATCGTCGGGAAAGAGGTCGGCATTTTCGGAATAACGAGCGGCGCGATAGAGCGAAAGCGCCTCTTCACTGTCGATCGTGACCTTGGCCTCGGCGGCAATTGCCTGCAGGCAGGTCGTCAGACCGCCTTCGAAATCGATCAGCGTGCCGACCACGTCAAAGCTCATGTACTTGAATTCGGTTAGAGATTTCGTCAATTCCATATCCCCAGTTGATGTCGCCGGATGGCCTTACGGGCCGCCTGCGAAAGAATATGCTGTTCCCGACCTTGGCTTCTTCTGTCGAAAATCCCGGATTTTCGGGGCTTCAAGGTCTTGTTAACTGGAATACTGACAGTTCAGCGGAACGATTTTCGCCGAATCGGCCATGCAGTCCGGCACAAAATTCCGAAATCGGGCTGCTGACGGTATTTCAGCCGGCAGCACCGATACCGGTCTTCAGCCTTTTACGGCCTTGCGCACATCCGGATCTTCGAGCGTCTGATCGAGCGTCTTTTTCGTCCGTTCGATGATCGCGTCGATATCCGCTTCCGTGCAGCAAAGCGGCGGCGCGTAACCGAGAATGCCATTGGCGAAGGCGCGGATGATCAGGCCATTATCCCAGGCCCGATCGAAGACGCGGCGGGCTGGGACGGATTCGGCGGGAAGCGGCGTCTTCGCGATCTTGTCGGTCACAAGTTCGACTGCCGCCAGCATGCCGCGACCGCGCACCTCGCCGACAAGAGGGTGATCCTTCAGGCTTTCGAGGCCGGCCATCAGCCGCGCCCCGGCTTTGATGCCGTTTTCCAGCAGGCCGCCTTCGTAGAGTTTCAGTACTTCCAGGCCGACGGCGGCGCTGACCGGATGAGCCGAATAGGTATAGCCGTGGCCGACCGCCGAAGCGCCGGCGCCATCGGCGATCACCTGGTAGACATGGTCAGCCATGAACACGGCGCCCATCGGCACATAACCCGAAGTCAGGCCCTTGGCAGTCGTCATGAAATCCGGAACGACCTCGTCTTCGGTGCAGGCAAACAGCGGCCCGGTGCGGCCGAAGCCGGTGATGACTTCGTCAGCCACGAACAGGATGCCGTATTCCTTGCAGAGATTGCGGATGGCCTTCATCCAGCCCTTGGGCGGGACGATGACGCCGCCGGATCCCTGGATCGGCTCCATGTAAAAAGCGGCGACACGATCGGCGCCGACCTCTTCGATTTTCGCCTTCAGAGCGGTCAGCGAGGCGTTGATGATGGCCTGCGGATCCTGCCCGACCGGGTTGCGATAAGGGTAGGGCGACGGAATTTTGTGCTGCCAGTCGAAGGGAATGCCGAAACCGGCATGGAAATTCGGCAGGGCGGTCAGGCCGGCACCGACGGTGGACGAACCGTGATAACCCTGTTCGACCGAGATGAACTGGTCACGCTGCGGCTGGCTCTTGGCAAACCAGTAATAGCGGATGAAGCGGACCGTGCTGTCGACGGCATCCGAGCCGCCAAGCGTGAAATAGACATGGTCGAGATCGCCCGGCGCGCGTTCGGCAAGTTCTGCCGCGAGCCGGATCGCCGATTCAGACCCCATCCCGAAATAGGCGGTGGCGTAGGGAAGCTCGCGCATCTGGCGGGCGGCCGCCTCGACGATCGAATCGTGGCCGTAACCGGCATTGACGCACCAGAGACCGGCAAAACCGTCGACCAGCTGGCGCCCCTGCGCGTCGGTGACGGTCGCGCCCTTGGCAGAGGTCAGAACCCGCACGCCCTGCTGTTCATGGCCGTGAAACGACGAGACGGGATGAACCAGATGGGCGCGATCGAGTTCGATGAGCGAATTGCTGAGCATGATATTCTCCGGATCAGCCGAGGGCCTGGTTGGCCAGTGCGAAAGTGGTGAAGGTCGAGATCGTCGGGGCCGCAGTGGCCGGGCGCGCCATGGCGACGCCGCCGCCGACATGTGCAAGCGAGTGTTCGGAAAGCCAGGCGCCAAGCTCGGCATTACCGGTATCGAGCCTGAGAAAGGCGCCCACCCTGCTGCTCATGAAATGCGCGACGAGGGCTTTGGCATCATCGAGAGAAGTTGCAACGACGGGTCCGACGACCTCGCCGCGACCGAAGTTGCGGATACAGGCGAAGCCCGCGATCCTGCCGTCGCGGCGAATGACGGCGAATTCGCCGATCTCGGCAAGCTTTGCCATCAGCGAGGAGCGGTCGGCTCCGAAGGCATTCTGGTCCATGGTAGTTATCTCGGACAGATCGGCTGCTGTTGCCGCCTCGGTCCGGGCTGGTGCCGCAAGCGCGCCCACGGTCCCCTGATGTTGAAATACCCGACCGATCTCGCGAAATCCGAGCTTTTCATAGAGCGGCAGGCCATCGGCGGTCGCGATCAGTCGGAGAGGCCGCTCGCCGCCGAGGCTCAGTGCCTCGTCCATGAGCCGGCGTCCAACGCCACGGCCGCGCAGGCTGGCATCGACGATGACCATGTTGATCGTGGCGCAGTCTTTTCCATAAGGGGTCATCAAGGCCGTGCCGACGACCTTGCCCGTGTCGTCCACGGCGACGACGCCCTGGCTCAGATGCCGGGCGACCTGCCAGTCCTCGGCCCGGTGCGGCCAGCCGGCTTCGCGCGACAGATGGACTGCGCCATCGAGGTGCTCCGCTCCAAACGCTCTGGTTTCGATCTCGCCGGCCTGCATGGAAGATGGTCTCCGTTTCGGCTTCAAGTGTCGAGGCGAAAAGGCCGGACGATTATCCGAAGGCGGTGCCGGCGACGGTATCTTTCGCCAAAGCAGCGGGGCGGGACCGCATCTTATGCCGTGGGATCGCCGGCACGGTCGGAAAATACCCCTCCGACAGCCATCCGAAACGGCCGGATCCGCAAACAAATGCCAAACGGGCGCCGTGATACGAAACTTTCTGCTTCGGATTCCGGCAAATCAGTCGGCGATGATGCCGGAAGCGGCCTTATGATCGTGTCATCACCGAAAGGCTCGATGGGCCATCACGCAAGGACGAAGCGCATGACGACATTCCGCCCGAAATACATCACCTTCGACTGCCACGGCACGCTCATCAACTTCCAGATGGCTGAAGCTGCCCGCGATCTTTACGGTGAGCGTCTCGCAGAGCCGGCCATGCAGAAGTTCATCAGGAACTTTGCCGCCTACCGCCTGGACGAGATCATGGGTGACTGGAAGCCCTATGCTGATGTCGTCTACAATTCGCTGGAGCGCAGCTGCAAGGCAAACGGCGTGTCCTTCAAGGACGAGGACGCCAGGATGGTCTATGAGCGCGTTCCGACCTGGGGTCCGCATGCCGACGTTCCGGCAGGTCTTGCCAAGGTCGCCAAGGAAATCCCGCTCGTCATCCTGTCGAACGCGATGGACGACCAAATCCCGTCCAACGTCGCCAAGCTCGGTGCGCCTTTCCACGCCGTCTACACCGCCCAGCAGGCCAATGCCTACAAGCCGCGCTTCCAGGCTTTCGAATACATGTTCGATATGCTCGGCTGCGGCCCGGAAGATATCCTGCATTGCTCCTCGTCATTCCGCTACGATCTGATGTCGGCGCATGATCTCGGCATCAAGAACAAGGTCTGGGTCAATCGCGGTCACGAGCCGGCCAATCCCTTCTATGGTTATACGGAAATCGCCGACATTTCCGGCCTGCCGGGCGTCGTCGGTCTCTAACGGAAAGGCGAGAGCCGATGAAATACGTCTCCTACTGGCATGATACGGCGCCCCGGTTTACGGGCGCCGTCGAAGGCGCGATCGAAGGTCATTACGACGTTGCCGTTGTCGGCGGCGGCTTTACCGGGCTTGGCGCGGCAAGGCAGCTCGCCATGGCCGGCGCCAAGGTCATCGTGCTGGAGGCGGAAACCGTCGGTTACGGCGCCTCCGGCCGCAACGGCGGTCATCTGAACAACGGCCTCGCCCACAGCTACCTCTCGGCCAAGCAGGAGCTCGGCAAGGAGCGGGCGATCGCCCTCTACAAGGCGCTGGACGCTTCCATCGACACGCTGGAAGCGATCATCGCCGAGGAAGGTATAGACTGCAATTTCCGCCGCGCCGGCAAGCTGAAGCTCGCCTCAAAGCCCCAGCATTTCGAAGGACTTGCGAAGAATTTCGAGGCTGTTCATGCGGAAGTCGATCCGGATACGGCCTTGCTGTCGCCCGGTGATCTGAGGGGCGAGATCGGCTCGCCTTTCCATGGCGCCATGCTGTCGAAGAAGAGCGCCATGATGCATATGGGGCGTTACGTCGTCGGCCTCGCGGAAGCTGCAAAACGGCGCGGTGCCATCATCGTCGAGAGGGCGACCGTCACCGATATTTCGAAATCGGGTGGCCGAAGCCTGCTCAAGACGGCCAAGGGAACCGTGACCGCCGATAACGTGCTGATGGCGAGCGGTGCCTATACGCCGCCGAATTTCGGCTATTTCCGCCGGCGTATCATGGCCGTCGGCAGTTTCATCATCGCCACGCGACCGCTGACCGACCAGGAGATCGCCGCGACGATGCCGGGCAACCGGACATGCGTGAACAGCATGAATATCGGCAATTATTGGCGTCTCTCGCCGGATAACCGGCTGATCTTCGGTGGCCGGGCGCGTTTTTCCGCAACATCGGACCAGCGTTCCGACGCAAAGAGCGGCGCCATCCTGCGCGAAAGCCTGACCCGCATCTTCCCGCAGCTTGCCCATGTCGAAATCGACTATTGCTGGGGGGGATTGGTGGATATCACCAAGGACCGTTATCCTCGCGCCGGTTTCCACGATGGCTTATGGTACGCGATGGGCTATTCCGGTCACGGCGCGCAACTGTCCACCCATCTCGGCATGACGATCGCCGATGCAATCCTCGGCCGGCCGGACAGAAATCCGGTCAAGGGGCTGGAATGGCCGGCCGTACCGGGTCATTTCGGCAAGCCGTGGTTCCTGCCTTTCGTCGGCATGTATTACAAGATGCTGGACAAGATCCAGTAAGCGGAACGATCACCATCGGTGGAAATGAAAAAGGTGGGCTGCGATTGCGGCCCACCTTTTTTCGTGCTGTCGATAGAAGTAGGGCGGCTCAGTTGAGCCCGCCCATATGGAATGTCTTCACTTCCAGGTACTCGTCGATCCCGAGCTGCGAGCCTTCGCGGCCGAGGCCGGATTGCTTGACGCCGCCGAAGGGGGCGACCTCGGTCGAGATCAGGCCGGTATTCAGGCCGACCATGCCGAATTCCAGTGCCTCGCCCACCCGCCAGGCGCGCTTGAGGCTTTCCGTGTAGAAATAGGCGGCGAGACCGAACGGCGTGCCGTTGGCGATTGCAATGGCCTCTTCTTCGGTTTCGAAACGGAAGAGCGGCGCGACCGGACCAAACGTCTCTTCGCTGGCAAGCTGCATGTCGGTCGTGGCGCCAGTCAGGACGACCGGGGCCGTGTACTGGCTGCCCGCCGGCAGGTTCGGCTTGGCGGTCACGACCTTGGCGCCTTTGGCAAGTGCGTCTTCGACATGGCGGTTGATCTTGGCGATTGCCGCACTGTTGATCATCGGCCCGATCGACACGCCCGCCTCCGTGCCGGGGCCGACCTTCATCGCATCGACGCGCTCCGTCAGCTTCTCGGCAAACCGGTCATAAATGCCGGCCTGGACCAGAATGCGGTTGGCGCAGACGCAGGTCTGGCCGCCATTGCGGAATTTCGAGATGATCGCACCTTCGACGGCCAGATCGAGATCCGCGTCATCGAAGACGATGAAGGGCGCGTTGCCGCCGAGTTCCAGCGACAGCCGCTTGATGCTATCGGCAGCACCCCGCATCAGCAGGGAGCCGACCGGCGTCGAGCCGGTGAAGGAGATCTTTCGCACCGTCGTATTGGCCATGATCTCATTGCCGATTTCCTTCGGCATGCCCGTGACGATGTTGACGACGCCAGCCGGAATGCCGGCCATTTCGGCCAGAACGCCGAGCGCCAGCGCCGAATAGGGCGTGAATTCCGAAGGCTTGACCACGACCGTGCAGCCCGCCGCGAGTGCCGGGGCGATCTTGCGGGTGATCATCGCGTTCGGGAAATTCCAGGGCGTGATGATGCCGCAGACACCGACCGGCTCCTTTAATACGACGATGCGGCGATCCGGCGTCGGCGAGGGAATGGTTGAGCCGCCGATGCGGCGTGCCTCTTCTGCAAACCATTTGACGAAGGAGGCGCCATAGCGGATTTCGCCGCGCGCCTCATCCAGCGGCTTGCCCTGTTCGGTCGTCAGTATCAGCGCCAGGTCTTCCAGATGCTCGTGCATCAGGGCGTACCAGGTTTCGAGCAGCGCGGCGCGCTCGGCATGGGTCTTTTTCCTCCATGCCGGATAGGCCTTGTTCGCGGCTTCGATTGCCGCGCGCGTCTCGTCGCCACCCATGTCCGGAACGGTGCCGATCACCGCCTGGCTTGCCGGATCGAGGACATCGACCGTCTTGCCCGAGCCGGCAGCGATCCAGCTTCCGCCGATCAGGCCCTGCTGGCGAAACAGGGAAGGGAGCTTCAAATTCAGCATGTGTCGGATCCTTCGATCTGATGGTTAGAGCGCAGCGAGCAGGGCTGCGGTAATGGCGTCCGTCTTGTCCTTGCCGGGAACGGTGCCGATGCCGCTTGCGGTCACGGC
Organism: Neorhizobium alkalisoli; assembly: GCF_007829835.1. GTDB lineage: Bacteria > Pseudomonadota > Alphaproteobacteria > Rhizobiales > Rhizobiaceae > Neorhizobium. The sequence continues at coordinate 1,240,948 of NZ_VIWP01000001.1, forward strand.
CTCGATCGCCTTCATGACGGCGGCAGCGGCAGCCTTTTCGCCGAGATGGTCGAGCATCATCGCGCCCGACCAGACGGTGGCGATCGGGTTGGCGATGCCGAGATGGGCAATGTCGGGCGCCGAGCCATGTACCGGCTCGAACATGGACGGCGCATTGCGCTCCGGGTTGATATTGGCCGAGGCCGCAAAGCCGAGGCCGCCCTGGATGGCAGCACCAAGATCGGTCAGGATATCGCCGAACAGGTTGGAGGCGACCACGACATCGAGCGTTTCGGGCGCCATCACCATCCGCGCCGCCATGGCATCGATATGGTAGCTCGTCACCTCGACATCCGGATATTCGGCCGAAAGCTGTTTCGTGACGTCGTCCCAGAACACCATCGAATATTTCTGGGCATTGGACTTGGTGACCGAAGCAAGCTTCTTGCGCCGCGCGCGGGCCTGTTCAAAAGCGAAGCGCAGGATGCGCTCGACACCCTTGCGGGTGAAGATCGAGGTTTCGACTGCCACCTCGTCGTCCGTACCCTGATGGATACGGCCGCCGGCGCCCGAATATTCACCCTCGGTGTTTTCGCGGATGCAGAGAATGTCGAAAGCGGTCGCCTTCAGCGGGCCTTCGACGCCGGCAAGCAGCCGGTGCGGGCGGATATTGGCATATTGCACAAAACTCTTGCGGATCGGCAGGAGCAGGCCATGCAGCGAGACCGAATCCGGCACTTCCGCAGGCCAGCCGACCGCGCCAAGCAGGATGGCGTCAAAACTGCGCAGCGTCTCGATGCCATCCGCCGGCATCATCGCGCCGGTCTCCTTGTAGAAGGCGCAGGACCAGGGGAAATCGGTGCCTTCAAGGCCAAAACCATGGGCGCCGGCCGCCTTTTGCAGCACGGACCATGCAGCGGCCACCATGTCGCGGCCAATGCCGTCGCCGGGGATCAGGGCAATCTTGTGTGTTGTCATGTTCTTCAAATTCCTCAGAGGCTGATCAGGACGCTCTTGCTCTTGCGATTGGCCTGGAAGGCTTCCCGGCCGAGATCCTTGCCGATGCCGGACTGCTTGTAGCCGCCGGTCGGCAGGATATGGTCGCGCGAGCGGCCATAGCGGTTGACCCAGATTGTGCCGGCCTGCAGCTGGCGGGTAAGGCGGATGGCGCGCGAAAGATCGCTGGTGAAGAGACCCGCGGCCAGTCCGTAGCTCGGGTGGTCGGCAAGGCTCATGGCCTCTTCTTCACCCTCGAAGGTCTGCAGCGTCAGCACGGGGCCGAAAATTTCCTCGACGACGGCGGGAGAGTTCTGGTCGATGCCGGCCACAAGCGTCGGCGCATAAAAATATCCCGGCATTTCGATGGAACGGCCACCGGTGAGGCATTCCGCACCCGCGGAAACGGAGGCCGCGATAATGTCGTCGATACGCTGGCGCTGCTTTTCCGAAATGATCGGCGAATACTGGCTCGCCGAATCCCAGGTCGGACCGGGGACGATGGTTGCCATTTTCCTGCGGATCGCGTCGATCAGCGCCGGGGCGATGCTCTTCTCGACGATCAGACGCGAGCCGGCGACACAGGCCTGGCCAGCATTGCTGGTAATGCTCGCCGTCACCGCCGCCGCCGCCTTTTCAATATCCGCATCGGCAAAGACGATCTGCGGGCTCTTGCCGCCGAGTTCCAGCGTCATCGGCTTGACGCCGGTGCGGGCGATGTTTTCCATGATTGCCGAGCCGGCACGGGTGGAGCCGGTAAAGCTGACCTTGGCGATATCGGGATGGCCGGTGATCGCATTGCCGGTGGTCATGCCATCGCCGAGCACGATATTGATCAGACCCGCCGGGATGCCTGCCTGTACCGCAAGCTCCGCCAGCCGGATGGTTGAGAACGGCGTCATTTCGGATGGTTTCAGTACGACCGCATTGCCGGCGGCAAGAGCGGGGCCGAGCTTCCATGCCGCCATGTTGATCGGGAAATTCCAGGGCGTGATCGCGCCGACGACGCCATAGGGTTCGGTCATGATCATGCCGAGATTGCCGTCATCCGTCGGCACGAGGTCGCTGCCTTCCTTGTCGGCGAATTCGGCGAAGAAACGGATCTGCTCGGCCGAAATGCCGATATCGCCATCGACCAGATGGCCGACCGGGCGGGTCGAGGAAAGGGCTTCGAGCTTTGCCAGTTCCACGGCGTTCTGTTCGATAAGGTCCGCCCAGCGATGCAGCGCCTTCAGACGCTCGCGCGGGCGGATACCGCCCCAGTTGCTGTCCTTCAGGGCCTTTTTCGCCGTCTGCACCGCCTGATCGACAAGATCTGCGCTGGCGACCGGACAATCGGCATAGGCCTTGCCGTCCGAAGGGCGGTGCATGGCGATAACGCCTTCGGCCGCGACCAGTCGATCGCCAATGAAGTGCCCCATCGGCAAGGCCAGACTGTCAGGATCGAAACTCAGGCTCATCGGCTCACCTCCGGTCACTTGGCGATAATCCTACCGGATCAGCCGCATGGCTTGATCCGGTAGAAGAAATGGCAACGGCGCAATCATCCGTTTTGGCACCGGTTCACGGTGTATTCTGCGGCGCGGTGGACACGGTGTCGCTGCGCCACAGGTTTACGTCTTAAGGCGTGACGACGATATAGATCTTGCGGACGGTCTCGATCGTCTTCCAGACGCCGACAAAGCCGGGCTTCATGACAAAGCTGTCGCCTGCCTTGTAGATGACCGGTTCGCCATCCTTCGGCGTGATCTCAACGACGCCTGAAATGATGTGGCAGAATTCGAAGGTTTCGCCCTTGATCGAATGTGTCAGGCCCGGCGTGGCTTCCCATACGCCGGTGCGGACAAGTTCTCCATGGGATGCGTCCTGCGCCCAGGTCTTGAATTCCGGATTGCCGGAAATCAGCCGCTCTGCCGTCGGCTTGTCTTCGCGCGGTGCAAATGAAGGATTGGTCTCTATGGTTTTGAGAAGCGACATGGCTGTTCCTTTTGGACTTTGAGTTCGGTTTCGTGGGTGTTGGTACAGAGGCCTCAGTAGCCGCGCTGGCGATCGACCAAGCCGATGGGGTCGATCCCGGCACGCAGCCGCTTGATATTGTTGGCAACCGCGACAGCCGCCGTCTGGGGCTGGGTGACGCTGGCGGTATAGGGCGTGATGATGATCCGCTCATGCTTCCACAGCGGATGGCCGGCGGGCAGAGGCTGCGGATCGGTTACGTCGATCACCGCGCCCGAGAGATGGCCGCTATCGAGGGCCGAAAGAAGCGCCTCGTAGTCCAGATGCTGCCCGCGCCCGACCTGTACGAGAGACGCTCCCTGAGGCAGCTGGCGAAAAATATCGGCATTGAGGAAGCCGCGGGTATCGTCGGTCAGCGGCAGGAGACATATCAGGATGTCTGTCTCAGAAAGCATCGTCCTGAGGCCGGACTCGCCGTGGAAACAGCGCACGCCCTCTATCTCGCGCGGCGAGCGGCTCCAGCCCGAAAGCGGAAAGCCAAAAGGCTTCAGCCGGTCGAAGGAAGCCTGAGCGAGGCTGCCGAGGCCCAATATGCCGATACGGCGATCGGCGGCCTGTACCGGCGGCAGGGAATTCCAGAATTCCGACTGCTTCTGCAGGATATAGGTCGGCCAGTTGCGGTGCAGGGCAAGCACTGCAAGCGTGACATATTCCTGCATCATGCGGATGATGCCGTCTTCGATCATCCGGACGATCTTAAGGTGATCCGGGATCTTAGCCGCCTGAAACTGGTCGACGCCGGCGCCGATCGAAAACACCACTTCGAGATTGCGATAACGCGACAGGTCCGGTGGTACCGTCCAGGTGATGATGTAGCGGACCGCATCCGGATCGACGCTCGCCGCATCCATGGAAAAAGGCAGGTCGGGCAGTTCACGGGCCAGGATATCGCGAAAGACCTGGCCGCGGGCGGCATCGGAGTTGAAGAGAAATGTCATGGCTGGCTTAAGTTTCTCGCTCTTCAGGTTTCGGCCCGGCATCTGTCGCCGAGCGCTTCGATCATCGCCTGGCAGGCAGCAAGCTCGCTCGCCAGGGTGAATTCATTGGGTTTATGGGCGCGCCCGATATCGCCGGGCCCGCAGATGATCGCATCGACACCCGCACGCTGGTAAAGGCCGGCCTCTGTTCCGTAGCTGACGGCGGCAAGCGGCTCGATTCCGGTCAGATCTTTCAATAGACCGGCGAGATGGGAAGCCGGGGAAAGAAGAAGCGCCGGATAGCTGCTGAGGATCTGCCAGTCGATGCCAAATCCCTTCTGCTCCAATGCGTCGGCCGCTTTCCGCACAGGCGCGAGGAGCGCCTGGGGATCTGCTGACGAGATGGCACGTGCTTCCAGCTCCATCGTGCAGAGTTCGGGAATGATGTTGACCGCCTGACCGCCGCTGATCGTGCCGATCGACAGTGAGGAATAGGACGGCTCGAATTCGGTCTCGAACGGTCCCTGCGTAAGCTCAAGGGCCGCCGCGACAGCGGCCTGCTGCACCTCGGTCATCGCGTGGATGGCATTGAGGCCGAGATCCGGTCGGGAAGAATGACCGGAGCGACCCTTCAGCGTCAGGCGCGCTGCCGCTTTCCCCTTATGGGCAAGAATGGCGCGCATGCCGCTCGGCTCGCCGATGATCGCCCCAAGCGGCGGTACGCAAAGATCGGGCAGGCGGGCAAGGAGATGCGGGACCCCGCGACATCCCGCTTCCTCGTCATAGGAGAAGGCGAGGTGGATCGGCCGGGACAGGGGGCGCGAAAGCAAAGCAGGGACGGCAGCGAGAGCCGCGGCTAAGAAGCCCTTCATGTCGCTTGTGCCGCGTCCGTAGAGCATATCGCCTTCCATTTTCACCGCGAAAGGATCACTATCCCAACCCGCCTCGGCAGCCGGTACGACATCCATATGGCCGGACAGAATGTAACCGGCCTTGTCTGCCGGGCCTATCGTCACGAAGAGATTTGCCCTGTCGCCTTCCGGCCCGGGAAGGACTTGCGCTGTTATGCCGAAAGACTTCAGATAGGCGGCAATCCATTCCACGATGGCGCCATTGGGTGTGCCGACGACCGACGGAAAGCCGACCAGCTTTTCCAGGATGTCCACGGCGCGCATCGTCATCGTTCCTGCCTCTGAAAACCGTCATTGCACATGTGGCCGCCTGTTCCTGTGGAACACGCGAACCAATTCTGACAATCAAGGTTAGAGGCATGGGAAACCAATAGCTGCCGAAAGTCGGTATGATACGGTCAAATCTTGTGTTCGACCCTGCTTTGGCAGTGAAATGTTTCGCGCCATGTCGATTAACATGGCTGCGGGATATCCGGGCTGCTCGGCCCGGAGGAGGATATACCATCTCGGCTGGATGAATGATGGATAGCGAATTACCAAGAACTTTGAATGTCGACAATTTCGAGATGCGCTTTGCCGATGTCGCGAATGTCGAGCTTTCGCAGCTGCATGCCCTGTCGATTTCGGTGGGTTGGCCTCACCGCGCTGCAGACTGGCAGCATCTTCTCGACATTGGAAAAGGTTATGTGGCGCTCGACGAGATCGGCCGTGTTGGCGCGTCCGCCATGTGGTTCCCCCATGGTCCGGACTTTACGACATTCGGCATGCTGATCACCTCTCCGAGGCTGCAGACGAACGGGACGGCCAAATGGTTGATGGAACGGATCATGGCGGATTGCGGCCATACCTGCATCCGCCTCAACTCGACACGTGATGCCCGGCGTCTCTACTCCTTGCTCGGTTTCAAGCCGAAGCGCACGGTCTATCAATGTCAGGGCACGGTTATTCCGCCCATTGCGGGGCCACTACCACTGGAAGACGGTCTCGTGCTGCGCCGGCTGGATCGCAATGATCTGGACGCCGTTATTGCCTTCGATGCTCCGGCTTTTGGTGTCGATCGCCGCGTACACATGCTGCGGCTGTTCGACAGTTCGGTAGGTTACGGCCTTTATGAAGGCCAGCAACTGCGCGCCTTTTCCATGCGCCGCCGCTTTGGAAAGGGGCATGTCGTCGGCCCGGTCATTGCCCGCAACGATGAGGACGCAATCCGGGTCACCCACCCGCATGTCGCTGCGCATATTGATGGTTTTCTGCGTCTCGACACGCATTTCGATACAGGCCCGTTCGCCACTTTCATCCAGCAATCCGGACTCGTCATCTACGACACGGTGACGACGATGGTGCGGCAGGAGGCTGCAAGCTATGGAACGGGAGAAGACGGCAATCCGGTTGTTTACGGGATGGTGTCGCAATCCCTCGGCTGATCCGCACGATCTTCTCGAGCTCATCATTGCGTGCTTTGACACAACCCTTTTGCATGCCTTGAACCTTCCATCTTTGACAGTTATATCATCCGGGTCTGCAGCACCAACAGGATGGTCGACAATGGATTTCAACCCGATCGCAACGCCACTTTGCCTTGCCATACGGGAAAACCTTGTCCATGCCGCATTCCGTTACTCTCTCCAATCTGTCCTGGTCCACGCCTGACGGTCGTCCGCTTTTCTCCGATCTGAATATCGTCTTCGGCTCCGAACGGGCCGGGCTCGTCGGCCGCAACGGCGTCGGCAAGACGACACTTCTGAACTTGATCGCAGGTGACTTGTCGCCGGCTTCAGGGTCCGTCGCGGCGCCTGCGGGCATCCACATTCTGCGCCAGAGCGTACAGGTCGCGGAAGGGGACACCGTCGCCGATCTCTTCGGTGCCCGTGATGCGCTGGCGCTGATCGAGCGTGCCCAGGCAGGCACGGCGACGCTCGAGGAGCTGGCCGATATAGACTGGATGCTGGAGCCGAATATCGAGGCGGCACTGGCGCGTTTCGGCCTCTCCATTCCTTTGTCGACGTCGCTTGCGCAACTTTCCGGCGGCCAGCGCACCCGCGCCGCGCTGGCTGCCCATGTCTATCACGCCCCCGATTTCCTGATCCTCGACGAGCCGACCAACAATCTCGACCGGGACGGGCGGGCGGCGGTGATCGAGCTTCTCGCCGGCTGGCGCCAGGGCGCGATCGTCGTCAGCCACGATCGGGAGCTTCTGGAGAATGTCGATGCGATCGTGGAGCTGACATCGCTCGGCATCAGCCGTTATGGCGGAAACTGGAACCACTACCGGGAACGCAAGGCTCTTGAGCTTGCCGCTGCCCGGCATGATCTGGCCGACGCACAGAAGCGGCTCGGCGAGGTCGAGCGCAAGGCACAGGAGACGACAGAGCGGCAGGCGCGCCGCGATGGCGCAGGAAAAAGGAAGGCGGCGGAGGGCGGTATGCCGCGAATTTCGGCCGGCGGCCGCGCCATGCGTGCGGAGCAGACGGGTGGTGAGAAGGCCGCGGCCGCAAGCCGAATGGCGGGAGAGGCGCGGGCCGATGTGTCTGCTGCCCGCGACCGCCTGGAGGTTCTCGATCCCTTCAAGGTTTCGCTGCCATCCACGGGTCTTGTCGCCTCAAGAACGGTCTTGCGGCTGGACAAGGTGACGGCGGGTTATGCAATCGATGCCCCCGTCCTCTCCGATCTTTCGCTGGCAATGACTGGTCCCGAGCGGCTTGCCGTCATCGGCTCGAACGGCACGGGCAAGACGACGCTGCTGTCCGTCATCACTGGAGGCCTGGCGCCGTTGTCAGGGTCCGTCAGGGTCGAGGTGCCATGCGCCTTTCTCGATCAGAAGGTCAGCCTGCTTCAGCCGCAGCTGTCGATCCGCGACAATTTCATGCGGCTCAATCCCGGAGCCAGCGAAAATGCCTGCCGGGCGGCTCTCGCCCGTTTCATGTTTCGTGGCGATGCCAGCCTCAGGCAAGTGGGACAATTGTCGGGTGGGCAGATGTTGCGCGCCGGCCTGGCCTGCGTCCTTGGGGGAGAAAGGCCGCCGCAACTGCTTATTCTCGACGAACCAACCAATCACCTCGATCTTGACTCCATCGCTGCCGTGGAGGCGGGGCTGGTCGCCTATGACGGTGCACTTCTGGTGGTTAGCCATGACGAAACTTTCCTCGAGGCCATCGGTATCACCCGGCGTTTTCTGCTTGGCGCGCCGCTCGGAGCGTAAAAAAAGCCGCGCCTTTTTGGGCGCGGCTCAGTTTGATCGGAGATCTGCGGGGTTTAGTGTGAAAGGGCTTTTGCCGCCTTTTCGATCACATCGGCGACCTTTTCGGGCTGGGAGGCGAAAACGGCGTGGCTTGCCGCAATCTCGGTCACGTCGCTGCCCGCACGCCTGGCCATGTCGCGTTCGAGATCGGGATTGATCGAACGGTCATGGGTAGCGACGACCGTCCAGCTCTTGCGCGTCTTCCAGGCCGGCTCGCTGATCTTCGCCGCGAAAGCCTGCTTGGCGGCAAAGACCTGCGATCTCGCCAGAAAATCAGCATCCTTCTTCGGAAGGTCGCCGGCAAAGTCACCTGCGAACGCAGCGGGGTCCAGGTAGAGATATTGCCCGTCCTTCGTTTCGCGGATGTTCATTCCGCCGGCGGGCTTGGAGCTTGCCAGATCAAACAGGCTTTCCCCCTTGTCGGGCTGGAAAGCGGCTACATAAACGAGGCCTGCAACATGGGGATTGTTGCCCGCCTCGGTGATGACCATGCCGCCATAGCTGTGGCCTACGAGGAGCGACGGTCCGTCCTGCAGGTCGAGCACGCGGTTGGTGGCGGCGACATCATCGGCGAGAGACGTGATCGGCTCCTGCACGATGGTGACGTTGAAGCCGCGGTCCACGAGGATCTCGGTTGCCTTGCGCCAGCCGGAACCATCGGCAAGGGCGCCATGCACGATGACGATGTTCTTCACCTCCGCAGCCTGTGCGGCGAAGGCGATGACGCTGGTGGCAAATGCGATGGCTGCGATGGAAATAAAACGGCGGTTCATGTCGTGATCCTTTGTTGTCTGGATGGGTGAGGGAAAGGGTTCAGCCGAAGGTGAAGGCGTAGGCCTGCACGCCGGGATCGAGGAAACGGATGGTGAAGGTTCTGGGCGTGACGCCGCCGGACTGACGGACGAGCTGGTAGAGGCGGGTGGAGGTGACCGTGCCATTGCCGTCGGCATCGATATCCGTGCCGTGGTCGGCGCCGGGCGCGTGGCCGTCGATCGTCACCTGGAAACGGACCGGTTTTCCCGAGCCATCCGGCCCCAATACGAGATGCAGGTCGCGGGCGCTGAACCGATAGATGATGGCGCCGTCGCTTTTGTCGAGGGTCGCTTCTTCCGCGCCGACAGTCCAGTTGCCGGAGAGACCCCATTCGTTGAGGCCGGGCCTGTCGATCGAATAGGTACCGGAAGAGCCGGGACGGAGGCCTTCGTTCGAGGCAAAGCCGGTGGCCTGCCGGTAACCGATATAGGTCTCGCCCGAGCGGATATCCTTCAGGTCGGCACTGGCTTCTGCGCCCTTTGCCTCGGGCTTGACGGGCGCACTGGTGGCGACGTCGCTGCCGGCCTCACGCAGTAGATCCTGTATCGCCTGTTCGGTCCGGCCATAATTGCCTTCGCCGAAATGGTGGTAGCGGATATTGCCCTTGGCATCGATCAGATAGCTGGCCGGCCAATAGCTGTTATTGAAGGCACGCCAGATTTTGTAATCATTGTCGATGGCGACGGGATAGCCGATCTTGAAGTCGGAGATTGCCTTTTTGACATTGTCGATCTTTTTCTCGAAGGCGAATTCCGGCGCATGCACGCCGATCACGACGAGACCCTGATCCTTGTATTTCTCGGCCCAGGCGCGGACATAGGGAATGGTGCGGATGCAGTTGATGCAGGAATAGGTCCAGAAATCGACGAGCACGACCTTGCCCTTCAGGGCTTCCGCGGAAAGCGGCGGCGAGTTCAGCCATTCCACGGCACCGCCCAGTGAAGGCGCGCGTCCTTCGACGGGAAGGTCGGCGTGAAACGGTTTGCCGTTGCCGGCGAGCATGGAATTGTCGGCGCTTGCGACCTCCATACCGTCTTCGCCTGGCCGGGTGTGGAGACGATCGAGAACCGCCTGTTCGAAGGAAGACGTGCTGGCATAGGACAGCTTGGCGAGGAGGCCGGTGTCGAGGCCGAGCGCGATGACGCCGACGCCTGCAATGACAGCTGCGCCAAGGACTTGGCGAATACGCTCGCCGACACCCAGGGACCGCTTCAAGGCGGCAAAGATCCGCGCACCTGCCAAGAGAGCGAGGGCAAGCGATGTGGCTGCGCCCGCAGCATAGGCGCCGAGGAGAACCGTGGTTTCAAGATTGGTGCCCTGCAGGGCGGCACCGGTCAGCACGAGACCGAGGATCGGCCCGGCGCATGGCGCCCAGAGGAGACCGGTGGCAATGCCGAGAAGGAGAGAGCCCGCGGCCGTGGGAACGCTGCCCGGCTTTCCGGCGGCATTCATCAGACGGTTACCGAGCCTGACAACGGGCTGGCTCAGGATCGTGGCGATGCGGGGAGAGATGAGGCCGAGGCCGAACAGTGCAAGGAGCAGCAGAGCGGCAAGCCGCCCGAATTCATTGGCCTCGATGGCCCAGCCACCGCCGATCGCAGCGAGCGTCGCGACGAGCGAGAATGTCGCCGCCATGCCTGCCAGCATGGGCAGCGTGCTGCGCAGGAACGGCTGTCCCGCACGGGCAAAGATGAAGGGAAGAATCGGCAGGATGCAGGGGCTCAGGATGGTGAGCGCCCCTCCGAGATAGGCAATGACGAGAAGCGTCATGATCATGTCCTCTGAAGCCCTTGGTGGATCTTGGCGCCGCCGACATGGGCGTGATCGGCAACTGCGCCAATCTGGTCGGGTGCAGGTATCCGGGATGTGTCCGGCTTCAGGGAGAAATGTATCGGAGTGTAGGAGGCGGCCCCGCCGCCACAATATGAAACGATCAGGCGGGCGGGACCGGCCATCTCGTCGTCTTTTCGCGCAGGCGAGGCAAGGTCTTTGTATCGAACTGTATCTCGGTGGCGTGCCGCTACACTTGCTTGCAGTTGAGCAGGTCGCAGGACATATCGACAATACATACGGGCTGTTTCTTGGGGATCGTCATCAACGCGAACCGGAGAAAACCCATGACCGATATGTTTCAGCTTCAACGCCGCCGCTTCTTTGGCCTGGCAGCCATGACCGTCGCAGCCGTCGAGCTCGGCGCCACGTCGCTGGCCAATGCTCAATCCGCCGCAGCCCGGTCATCCGGCAATTCGCAAGGCAGGCCGGGCGGCCATACGAAATTTGCTGCCCTGAAGCAGGTCGATGCCGGTGTCCTCAATATCGGATATGCCGAGGATGGCCCGGCAAATGGTCCCGTCGTCCTGCTCCTGCATGGATGGCCATACGACATCTACAGCTATGTCGACGTTGCGCCGATCCTTGCCGATGCCGGTTATCGGGTCATCATTCCCTATCTGCGCGGTTATGGCACGACACGGTTTCTCTCGTCCGAAACGCTGCGCAATGGCCAGCAGGCTGCCCTTGCGGTCGACATGATTGCGTTGATGGACGCACTCAAGATCGAGACTGCGATCGTTGCCGGTTATGACTGGGGTGCGCGGACGGCGGATATCATGGCCGTGCTCTGGCCGCAGCGCTTCAAGGCGCTTGTGTCGGTCAGCGGCTATCTGATCGGCAGCCAGGAGGCCAATCGCGCACCGCTTGCGCCCAAGGCCGAGCTTGCCTGGTGGTATCAGTTCTACTTCGCCACCGAACGCGGCCGCGCCGGTTACGCCGCGCATACCCATGATTTTGCGCGTCTCATCTGGCAGACGGCGTCGCCGACCTGGAAGTTCGATGACGAAACCTTCAACCGTTCCGCCAGCGCATTCGACAATCCCGACCATGTCGACATCACCATCCACAATTATCGCTGGAGGCTCGGACTGGTTGCGGGCGAGGCGAAATACGATGCCTATGAGGCGCTGCTTGCCAAGGCACCGGTGGTGACCATCCCCACCATCACCATGGAGGGAGACGCTAATGGTGCGCCGCATCCGGATCCGTCCGCCTATGCCGCCCGGTTTTCGGGACGCTACGAACATCGCACGATCGGCGGTGGCATCGGTCACAACCTGCCGCAGGAAGCGCCGGCGGAATTCGCGCGCGCGGTGCTCGACGTCGCGAAATTCTAGCCGCGGCGAATTTCCGGATGCAACAGGTCGCCGCGGTGCATTTCCCGGCTTCGCGGCGGCCATATCCGGGGCTAAATGGGAATGCCTCGACACGCAGTAAACATGAGAGGATGCGAAACCCGAGATGGAGCATATCGACCATATCCTGATCGTCGATGACGATCGCGAGATCCGTGAACTGGTGTCGAGCTATCTGAAGAAAAACGGCCTGCGCACCAGCGTCGCGGCCGATGGCCGGCAGATGCGCAGCTTCCTGGATGCCAATGCGGTGGATCTGATCGTGCTCGACGTGATGATGCCCGGCGATGACGGGCTGGTTCTCTGCCGGGAGCTGCGCGCCGGCAAGCACAAGGCAACGCCGGTCCTGATGCTGACCGCCCGAGACGACGAGATGGATCGTGTCATCGGGCTGGAAATGGGTGCGGACGACTATCTGCCGAAGCCTTTTGCGGCGCGCGAGCTTCTGGCTCGCATCAAGGCTGTTCTTCGCCGCACGAGAATGCTGCCGCCGAACCTGCAGATCAGCGAGGCGGGCCAGATCCTGACCTTCGGAACATGGCGCCTCGATACCGTCGGCCGGCATCTGCTCGATCCCGAGGGCACGGAGATTGCCCTCAGCGGCGCGGAATATCGGCTGCTCCGCGTCTTCATCGACCATCCGCAGCGCGTTCTCAACCGCGACCAGCTTTTGAACCTGACGCAAGGCCGAGATGCGGAACTGTTCGACCGCTCGATCGATCTTCTCGTCAGCCGCGTCCGCCAGCGGCTGGGCGACGACGCGCGCGAGCCGACCTATATCAAGACGGTGCGTGCGGAAGGTTATGTCTTCGCGGTGCCGGTAGAAATTTCGGAGCCCAGGACATGACGGAGCCGGCGGCGGACAAGGCGGGCCGGCATTTCGCCTTCTGGCCGGGCACCCTGCGCGCGCGCCTGTTTCTCATCCTCTTTTCGGGCCTTGCGATTGCCTATGGCCTTTCCTTCAGCATCCTGTTTTTCGAGCGCTATACATCTGCCAAGGCCGTGATGCTCGGTACGCTCGAAAGCGACCTTGCAACCTCGATTGCGGTGATCGACCGGCTGCCGGCGGCAGAACGTCCGGCATGGCTCGATCGCCTCAGCCGCGGCAACTATCGGCTGGAGCTTGGAACCGGAGTTCCGGGTGTTCCGGACATGTCGGGACGTGGAGCCGAGATCGCCGCTCGGATCGAGGACGCCGCGGGTCAAAAATTCCCGCTGAAGGTACAAGCCATTCCCGGTGAAAACGGCAGGCTGCAGGGGCATCTGACGCTTTCCGATGGTTCCCCGCTGACGATCGACGTGACACCGCGCGGTGTGATGCCGCTGGCCAGCTGGCTGCCTTATGTCTTTGCCGTGCAGATGCTGCTGCTCGTCCTTTGCACCTGGCTTGTCGTGCGTCAGGCATTCCGACCGCTCGGCGATCTCGCCGCCGCCGCCGATGCGCTTGATCCGAATGCCAAGGGCAAGCCGATCAGCGAGACCGGTCCCCGCGAAGTGGCCCATGCGGCGCGGGCGTTCAACGCCATGCGCGACCGGATCGCTCATCATCTCGAGGAGCGGGTGCAGATCCTTGCAGCCATTTCCCACGATCTCCAGACACCGATCGCCCGTATGCGGCTGCGCGTCGACATGGCGGATGAAAGCCCGGAACGCGACAAGCTCGTCAGCGACCTGCGCGAGATCGAAATGCTGGTGAAAGATGGTATTGCGTATGCGCGAAGTTCGCATGGCAATGGCGAGAAGACGTCGCGCATCGACCTTTCGTCTTTCATCGACAGCATTGCCTATGACTATCAGGATACGGGCAAGGCGGTGACAGTGATCGGTCCGGTACAGGGCACGATCACGACCAAGCCGCATGCGCTGCGACGTATCCTGACCAATGCCATCGACAACGCGGTCAAGTTTGCCGGAGCGGCAGAGTTGAATGTCGAGCGGAAGCAAAATGGCGAAACGGTCCTGACCATTCTCGATCGGGGGCCGGGTATACCCGACGAGATGCTGGAGGCCGCCATGCAGCCTTTCGTGCGGCTGGAACAGTCCCGCAACCGCGAGACCGGCGGCACGGGGCTGGGGCTTGCGATCGCGCAGCAACTGGCCACGGCCCTTGACGGCAAGGTGAAGCTTTATAATCGCGACGGCGGCGGGCTTGCTGTGGAGCTGACATTGCGATGATGACGGGGCGATGATGATGGGTGCCGGTATTCCGGCACTCATTTTTTGGATCTGCCGGGTGCCATATACTGTTTGATACATTTCACCGGTTTTCCTGAAACAGTGCAGATACTCCAGCGGGCGAAAAGCCTCCCTGTCAGCGAACAACGCTGGCCTGGCTTAAAAGGAGTTTTGCCATGCCGAAGATCGACACTGTTCTTTATACCGGACGGACCCACACCACGGGCGGGCGCGAAGGTTTCGCAAGCAGCGACGACGCTGCGCTGGAGGTAAAACTTTCTCCTCCGGGAAGCGGTCGCCCCGGCACCAATCCGGAGCAGCTGTTTGCCGCCGGCTGGTCGGCCTGCTTCATCGGCGCCATGACCCGCGCTGCCGGAACGCGGCAATTGCGGTTGCCGGCGGATGTCGCCGTCGATGCGGAGGTTGATCTTGGGACGAGCGAGGGCGAGTTCTTTTTGCAGGCCCGTCTGAATGTCAGCCTGCCGGGCATGGACCGGGATGTCGCACAGGCGATCATCCGGGATGCGCATCAGATCTGCCCCTATTCCAAGGCGACGCGCGGGAATATCGATGTCGAGCTCAATCTCGTCTGATGCGCTCTGAAAGCTCGACCAAGCGGTTCACGGTGGCCTTGCTCATCCTCACCGTCTTGATGACCCCATGTCTCCTCGACGTCACATCGAACGAGATGTCCGTCTTCGATGCAGTCGTGGCCGCCCTCACTCCGTGAGGGTGGCCTAGACATCGGATTGCCTCTCGCAAGTTGTGATACGCGCCGCAGGCTGGTGCTTTGGTCGCCATTCACCTGCCTGAAGCTCTCACTGATAAGCTCCTGTCACAGAAACTTCGTATTCACGTACGTCGTCAATCTGGGCAATGCGCATGCTGGACCTCAATGATCTCAGGCTTTTTGCTCTTATCGCCGAGCATGGTGGTATCGCGCGCGCAAGCCGTGCGCTGAACCTACCGAAATCGACCCTTAGTCGACGGCTTTCCGGGCTTGAGGACCAGCTCAGGTCCATGCTGGTGGAACGGGGCGCGGAGACATTCACGCTGACTGAATTCGGTAGCCGTTTTCTTCAGCATTGCAGGGACGTGGCCGCGGCCGGCTCGCTTGCGGAAGACTTTTCCGCGGATAAAGCCCAGGAGCCCGCCGGCGAGGTTCGCCTCAGCCTGTCTTCCGCCTATCGTGCCCTTGCGACGCGGCTTGCGCTCGAAACGGCCTCGCGGCTTCCGAAGGTCGGCCTTTCGATCGAAGTCGGCGACCGCGACAATGACCAGACGCGTGACGGTTTTGATTTAAGCCTGAGACTTCATCGCGAGGCGCTTCAGGATTCGCTGCTGAAGCAGAAAAAGCTCGGCACCATGTCGCTCAGGGCTGTTGCGCATCCGCAATGGGTGCGGCGCAAAGGCCTGCCATCCTGTCCGCAATCTCTCATTCACTTTGATCTGATCGCCTTCGATTCCGCGCGTGAATGGAAAAATCTCACTTTCGTCGATCCGTCCGGCGAGAAAAGTGCCGTGCTGCATCGGCCGAAACTGCGCTCGCAGGACATGGATGTCGTTATCGATGCCGTCAGCTCCGGGGCAGGCATTGGCATCCTGCCGGAATCGGCATGTGAAGCGCTGATCGGCGCAGGCCAGCTCGTTGCCGTTCTCCCGACCTGGCGCGCGGATCCGCTAACGGTCAGCATGCTGACCCAACCGGTGGCTTTTTCCGCGGCCGCCGTGCGGGAAGTCGGCGCCATGCTGGAAACACTGGTTCGCCAGGATCTGGGCACCGAGACCACTCCGCTCCGGAATAGGGTTGCAAAACTGGAACCGCCGATTCCGAAACTGGTCGCCGACATGCCGGCGCGACCGTCATATACGACCGCTACCGTCAGATCGTACGACGGTGCCCGGCCGCCGCTGGCCGGGACCGTGATCGACCCGGAAGGAGAGGTTTTCATGAATCCCATTTTCAAGGCTGCAGGTGCGGCCATGCTCGGTATGGCCAGCCTGCTTTCCATGCCGGCCTATGCCGACGATACGCCCGGCCCGATCGTTCTCTACACGAACGATTTCGAAAAGGTCATCAAGGACCGTTTCAAGACCGATACCGGTCGCGACGTGGACGTGGTCCAGATGAGCGGTGGCGAGCTTCTGGCCCGCATTGCCGCCGAAGGTGCCAATCCGCAATGGGATGCGGTGATCTTCAACGGCTCCAACGCGCTTTATTCGCTGGATCAGCAGGAGCAGCTGAAGCGCATGGTCGAGCCGCGCAACCTTGCCAATCTCAACGAGATCGGCAAGGCGCAGATGCCGGAAAACAAGGCCTGGTTCCCGATCGGCATGGCGGCGTCCTGCGTGCTCGCCTATCGCAGCGACATCGTCAAGACGGCGCCGACCGGCTTCGAGGATCTGCTCAACCCCTCCTTCGCCGGCAAGGTCGGCATGGCTGACCCGGCTGTCGCCGCGCCCGCCTATCCCTGCGTTGCCCAGCTCTTCTACGCCATGGGCGAGGAGAAGGCGCGCCAGATGTTCTCCGGCTTCTTCAAGAACGGCCTTCGCGTCTTCCGCACCAACGGTCCGGTCGGCAAGGCTCTGACCTCGGGCGATATTTCCGTCGCGCTCCTGACTTCGCAGGTCGCCTATTCGCTGAAGGCCGGCGGTACGCCGATCGATATCGTCTGGCCGAAGGATGGCGCGCCCGGTTCGGTCCGCGGTGTCGGCGTGCAGGCAAAGACCAAGCGCCCCGAAGCAGCCCAGGCCTTCGTCGAATGGTTGCTTGAGCCGGCAACCCAGAAATATCTTCAGGACAAGGCCGGTCCCGATGGCCTGTTCGAGCCAACCGTTGCCGGCGCCGGTCGCCGTGCCGATGGCCCGCCGGAAGGTTCGGTCTACAAGGTTGCCCCGCCGGATTTCGCGGCCTCGCATGAGGAGGCAATCAAGACCTGGTTCGCCGATCAGGCCGTGCGCTGACGCAATCGATGCGGCGGGGCGTTTCGCAAAACCGTCCCGCCGCCTTCTTCAGATTTTCCGGAAGCTTCACATGTCTATTGCCACGGATCGCTCGGCCTCGCCCGCCCGGCAGCGCCCGGCGTCTTTCGCCGGCCCGAAGGCGGAAACCGTTCTCGGCAGTTTCGTCGTCATTGCCCTTGTCGTGCTGATCCTGGCGCCGCTCGGCGCCGTGCTTCTGCAGGCCTTCATGCCCGGCGCCCTGACGGCCGGCATACGAACGGCGACACCGGCCGGCCTGTTCGATATCCTGAATCGGCCGCTCTGGGCGCAGGCCCTGATGAACTCGCTGAAACTCAGCCTGTTTGCCGCGGTTCTGGGTGGGGCGATCGGCACAAGCCTCGCCTTCCTGCGCCACCGTATCCGCATGCTGACGGCCGGGCTGATCGATCTTTCCGCCTGGCTCATCCTGATCCTGCCCTCCTTCGTCATCGCCCAAGGCTGGATGCTGTTTGCGGGACGCGCCGGTATTGCCAATCAATGGCTCGGACTGTCCTTCGTCACCGATGCGGTCTTCAATCCCTACGGTCTGGCTGTCGTGATGAGCCTGAAGGCCTTTCCGCTCGCCTATCTTGCAGTATCCGCCGGCCTGCAATGGCGGCTCGACGATCTCGGCCATGCCGCAAGCCTGTCGGGTGCCGCGCCGGCACGGGTCTTTCGCACGGTCCATCTGCCGCTGCTGATGCCGGCGGTTTTGTCAGGCTGCGTGCTGATCTTCATCGATGTCGTCGGCGATTTCGGCCTTCCGGCAGCCCTTGCCACGACCTATCGTTTTCCGACGCTCACCTATGCCATCTATGTGGCGATCAACCAGTCGCCGATCCGTTTCGATCAGGCCGGTATCTTGGCCTTTTATGTGACTGTTCTTCTGCTACTGGCCGTCTATCTCTATTTCCACCTGATCCGCCGGCGGCGGTTCGATTTCCTGACGGCGCGAGCGCGCCAGTCGGAACCATCGCGCTCGGCCCTGGGCTGGCTCGCCGATCTTTATGCGGTCGCGATCATGGGCCTCGCCCTGCTGGTGCCGCTCGGCGCAAGCCTCGTTGTCTCTCTGTCGGACGGCAATATGGCGGCCGATGGTTCGGTGCGCTGGACGCTTGCCAATTATCAGGCGGTTTTCGAGGACACGAGCAGATTCGCCGAAGCACTGGGCAATTCGCTAGCGATTGCGGCCGGCTCGGCGGCCTGCGCCGCGGTCACCGCCTTCATGGCCGCTTATGTCCTGACATTTTCGAATTTTGGCCTCAACCGGCTGATCGATCTCACCTGCACGCTGAGCCTTGCGGTTCCCGGCGTGGTTCTCGGGATCGGTTATATCTTCATCTGGAATTCGCCTTTTCTCGACGGTCTCGGCCTCAGTCTCTACGGGCATCCGGCCATCCTGATCCTAGCCGGAACGGCCGGTGCGATCCCGTTTGCCATTCGCATCATGCTCGGTGCCTTCGCCCAGCTTCCCGCCAATATGCTGAATGCGGCGGCAATGAACGGTGCGGGTTTGCTGCGCAGGCTGGCAACCATCGTCATTCCGCTCACTGCCATTGCGCTGATCTCGGCGACCCTTGCGGCCTTTGGCTCGGCTGTGTTCGATCTGGCGATCAACTCCATTCTGCGGCCACCACGCCTCAGTGTCCTGCCCGTCTATGTCAACCGCGCCTTCGAGCAGGGCGAGTTCGGGGTTTCGACGGCCGCAACCTTCGTCGCCGGTGGGGTGACGGTGGCGATCATTCTCGTACTCAAGGCCGTTTCGGCACAGGCGCTCGCCTTTGGCCGGCCGCGCACGAATACCAGGGAAGAAAATCATGCTTGAGGTTTCTGGCCTGACCCGCCGCATCGGTGGCAATAACGTTCTGGCAGATCTCAGCATCAGCCAGCCGCGCGGTGAAGTGGCCTGCATCGTTGGCCCGTCCGGCTGCGGAAAGTCGACATTGCTGCGTCTCGTCGCCGGCCTCGACGCGCCGGATGCCGGCGAGATCCGTATCGATGGCGAGGTCATGTCGTCAGAGCGGCGCATGGTTCCGACGCATCGGCGTTCCATCAATATGGTGTTTCAGGATTACGCGCTCTGGCCGCATATGCGGGTCGGCAATATCGTCGGATACGGCTTGGCGCATCTGAACCGGGCCGATCGGGAGAAAAGGGTTTCCGACCTCTTGCGGCTGATGCGGATCGAAGCCCTTGGCGACCGGCTGCCCTCGCAGCTTTCCGGTGGCCAGCAGCAGCGCGTGGCGATTGCAAGAGCTCTAGCGACAAGCCCGCGCATCCTGCTTCTCGATGAGCCGCTGTCGAACCTCGACGTGCAACTTCGTACCGAGATGCGCCTGGAATTTGCCGATCTCTTCCGCAAGGTCGAGACGACGGTGCTTTACGTGACGCATGATCCACTCGAAGCCAGTTCATTCGCGGACCGCCTGATCGTCATGCGCAAGGGCCAGATCGAACAGCAGGGTGATCCGCAGACGCTGTTCTCAGCGCCGTCATCGGAATGGGTCGCTATGCTTGCCGGTTACGATATCCGGCTCACGCTTGAAAACCCGCGGCCAGATCAAGACGGCTTTATCGGCAATGCCGGAGACCAGGCCGTCCGCTTTGGTGCGATGGCGGAGGGGCAGCCGCTCGCAGAAGCAAAATCGGTGCTCCTGATGCTTCACCCGACGTCGCTGCGCTTTGGCGATGAGCGGGAGAAACTCGACAATCGCGTTTCCGGCACGGTTGTCAGCACGCTGTATGAAGGGCGGCAGTGGCGCGTTTCGCTGAAAGTCGGTGAAAGCCGGTTCTCCATCCTCGTTCCCTTCCGTTGCTCGGTCGGCGAGGTTCTCGCCTTCGGCTTTTCGAGCCGGGACGCCGCCGCCTTCCCCGCCTGACGGGGCGGCCGCACTCTTTTATCAACAGAAACGGCAATCGATACCCGACATGCATTCCGAAGACTTCATTCCCGTTTTCATCGACGGTTTCGGCACCCCTGCCGGCGCAATCCGCGCCGCGACCGCGCGGCTTCTTGACGAGGCGGAGGTCGCTTCCGTCCGCGGCGACGGGCGGTTTGTCCTGCCCGGCGTTCAGGCTGAGATGGAGCGCCTGTTTGCCTCTGCCCATGACGTTCTGTCGGCTCGCGATCTGGTCGCGCCGATCCGTGCCGAGGCGATGTCGATCCGGATCGAATGGGATGGCCCGGTTATCGGGACCGTCGACCGCAGCCTGCTTCGGGTCTTCGGCCTGTTGGGCACCAAGGTCCATATCAACGGCATCGCGCAGTCGGAAGAAGGGTCGAAGATCTGGCTTGCAAGGCGTGCCGCCGACAGGCGTGCATCGCCGCTGCATCTCGACACGATGGTGGCAGGCGGCCAGCCGCATGGCATGAGCCTGCTCGAAACGGTGGCGATGGAAGGCGCCGAGGAGGCCGGGCTGACGGCGGTCGAACTGGCGGGGCTGAGGGAAATCAAGAGACTGGATCTCGACTATACGACCTCCGAAGGTCGCCATCGCGAGCGCCTCGTGATCTACGATCTCCTCTTGCCGGAAAGTTTCATTCCGATCCTGGAGGATGGCGAGCTGATCGAAAGCCTGCTGGTAACGCCGTCGAAACTCGCGGAGCTTCTCGATGGCGGTGATCGCTTCAAGTACAATTCAGCCGTCGTTTGCCGCGATCTTCTTGCTCGACTGACCCGAAATTCCTGAGGTGTTTCACAGCCCTCTGGATCAAGACTGAAGCTTGCAACACTGAAAGCTGACTGAAAGCTTGGCATGATAGAGGTTTGACTGCATATCGTGGAGGAGACGTGCTGGAGGCGCGTCAGCGATATCGCGAGAGGTCAAGGAGGACTTCCCATGCATTCCACCGGTCGCGTCGCACGCGCTTTGTCTATTTCCGCGATTGCTCTTGCGAGCATTCTGTCTACAACCGCGCTGTCGCATGCTGCCGACAAGATCACCATCATGGTTGGCGGTTATGAAAAGCAGATCTATCTGCCTGCCAAGCTTGCCGAAGCGCTCGGGTATTTCAAGGATGAAGGTATCGATGTCGAGCTTCTGAACGAAGCAGCTGGCGTCGACGCTGAAAACCAGCTTCTCGCTGGCGCCGTTCAGGGCGTCGTCGGTTTCTACGATCACTGTGTGGACCTGCAGGCCAAGGGCAAGTTCATCGAATCCGTCGTGCAGTTCAGCCAGGCGCCTGGCGAAGTCGAGCTCGTTTCGGCCAAGCATCCCGAAATCAAGTCTTTTGCCGATCTGAAGGGCAAGAACCTCGGCGTCACCGGCCTCGGCTCCTCGACCAACTTCCTGTCGCTCTACATGGCCTCGAAAGCTGGTCTCAAGGGCGGCGACGTCGTCAGCATTCCGGTCGGTGCCGGCGGCACCTTCATCGCTGCCATGCAGCAGGATCAGATCCAGGCCGGCATGACGACCGAACCGACGATCTCGCGCATGGTCAAGACCGGCGAAGCCTCGGTTCTCGTCGACCTTCGCACGGTCGATTCCACCCGCGCGGCACTCGGTGGCACCTATCCGGCCGCATCGCTCTACATGGAAACAGCCTGGGTCGACGCGCACAAGCCGGAAGTCCAGAAGCTGGCCAATGCTTTCGTCAAGACGTTGAAGTTCATCAACACGCATTCCGCGGCGGAAATCGCCGACAAGATGCCGAAGGATTTCTATGTCGGTGATAAGGAAGGTTACATCAAGGCGCTTGAAGCCGGTAAGGGCATGTTCACCGCCGATGGGGTGATGCCGGAAGACGGTCCGAAGACGGTTCTCGCCGTGCTGTCCGAGTTCTCCAAGAACGTCAAGGGCAAGCAGATTGACCTGACGAAGACCTACACGACGGATTTCGTCAAGCAGGCCATGTAATGCCTTCGCGGCCGGCGCGGCACTGCCGGCCGGCCGCATAAAATCCCTCCCCATCGATTTTGGACGCGTCACCAGACTGACGCCGAAAGGACGAACCATGCCCATGGATCAGGGCCGGTCCCCGGCCATCGAACTCATCAACGTGACGCGCCGCTTCGTCTCCCCGACGGGCAAGACCCTGACGGCTCTGCGTGATTTCAACATGACCGTCGAACGCGGCGAATTCGTCGCCGTCGTCGGCCCGACCGGCTGCGGCAAGTCGACGACGCTCAACCTCGTGACCGGCCTTGCCAGGCCGAGCGCCGGCGAAGTGCGGCTCATGGGCGGCCCGGTTTCCGGTATCGACCCGCGCGTCGGCTTTGCCTTCCAGAAGGATGCGCTGTTTCCCTGGAAAAACGTCATCGACAACGTCATGGCCGGCCCGCTCTTCCGCGGCAAGTCGAAGGCCGATGCGGAGCGCATGGCCAAGGACTGGCTGGCGCGCGTCGGCCTGTCGAAGTTCCTGCATCACTATCCGCACCAGCTGTCGGGCGGCATGCGCAAGCGCGTCGCACTGGCCCAGACCTTCATCAACGAGCCGGAAATCCTGCTGATGGACGAGCCTTTCTCGGCTCTCGACGTCCAGACGCGCACGGTCATGCATGAAGAACTGCTGAAACTCTGGGCCGAGCGCCAGGCATCGGTCGTCTTCGTCACCCATGATCTGGAAGAGGCCGTTGCTCTGGCCGACAAGGTCTATGTGCTGACCGCCGGTCCTGCGACCGTCAAGTCCGTCTACAAGGTCGAACTGCCGCGTCCGCGCGTCGTTTCGGAAATCCGCTACGACCAGCAGTTCATCGATTACTGCAAGACCATCTGGGAAGATCTCCGCCAGGAAGTCGAGACCAGCTACCGCCGCGCCAGCGAAGCTGCGTGATAAGGAGGAGGATATCCAATGGCAAATATCGCAATGGAACCCGCTGCCGCCAGATTCCGCCCCGGCACCAGCGACACTGAAATCGAGGCCGCGGCGCTGCGGTCGATCAAGCGGCGTAAGCAGGTCGTGCTGTTCTGGCAGATCGCCATCCTGGTCATCGCGCTTGGCCTGTGGGAAATCTCCTCGCAGTTGAACTGGATCGACCCGTTCTTCTACGCAAGTCCCAGCCTGGTCGTCGACCGCCTTTATGACTGGGCGGTCAACGGCACGACCGAAGGCTCGCTCTGGTACAATCTCGGCATCACGATGGAAGAAGCGCTGATCGGCTTCTTCACCGGTTCGATCGCCGGCGTAGTCGTCGGTATCGGTCTTGGCCGCAACCGGATGCTGTCCGACATCTTCTCCGTCTATATCAAGGCGATCAACTCGATCCCGCGTGTCGTTCTTGCCCCGATCTTCATCATGATCATGGGTCTCGGCCTTGCCTCCAAGGTGGCGCTCGCCTTCATCATGGTGTTCTTCGTGGTGTTCGCCAACGCCTTCCAGGGTGTACGCGAAGCCGACCGCGATATGATCGCCAATGCCCGTATCCTCGGTGCTTCCGACTGGCAGGTCACCCGCACCGTCATCGTGCCGTCGGCGATGAGCTGGATCTTTGCGAGCCTGCACGTGTCCTTCGGCTTTGCCATCATCGGCGCGATCGTTGGCGAATTCGTCGGTGCACGCTTCGGCATCGGCCAGCTGATCTCGATCGCCAAGGGCACGTTCGATGCCGCCGGCATGTTTGCCGCCATCGTTCTCGTGATGATCGTCACGCTGGTTGCCGAATACATCATGACGCTGGTCGAGAACCGTCTCGCCAAATGGCGCCCGCAGCAGAGCCTCGATACGCACTGAGATAGAACTCTCCACCAAAGCAAATAAAAAGGGGGCGTAAGCCCCCTTTTTCGTATGCGACTATGTTTCCGATGAGATCAGCAACGGGTCCTGTCCGCGCTCTCTTTGCAATCAGCCGGTCGCGGCCGGCAGCTTTACCGTCACGATGAGCCCGCCGCCTTCGGCATTGTCCAGTGTGATCGATCCTCCGGCACCGACGACGACTTCCCGAACAATGGCAAGGCCGAGCCCGCTGCCCTCCTGCTGCGTTCCGATCACCCGGTAGAAGCGTTCGAAAACATGCTCGCGCTCGCCTTCAGGAATGCCCGGTCCAGTATCGCGCACGGTCACGCAAACCTGCTCATCGACCGAAACGACCGAGACAGTCACTTCGCCCGGCGTCGGCGTGTAGCGCAGCGCATTGTCGACGAGGTTGACCACCATCTCGCGCAGCATCGTGCCGTCACCGACGACGATTGCGCCCTTGTCGGCTTCGAGACCGAGATCGATGCCGCGGCGCAAGGCTTCTTCCGCATGCGCCTCCAGAACCTTGCGCGCGGTCTCCGCCATGTCGATATGTTCGGCCCGCGGCGCCCGGCTTCCCGGCTCTGCACGCGTCAGGGTCAGGAGCTGCTCGGCAAGGCGCGACAGTTGGCGGGTGCTACGCGTCAAAGCCTGCAGGGCCTCGGTTCGTCGTTCGATATCCGTCTCGCGGGCGGCGAAGCTTGCCTGGGTGGCGAGAAGTGTCAGCGGCGTGCGCAGCTGGTGAGCGGCGTTCGATACGAAACGCCGCTGCGACGCCATCTGCCGTCGATGCGCTGCATGTAGTCGTTGAGCGCAAAGACGAGCGGCTTGATTTCCGTCTGCACCATATCCGGATCGAAAGGCTCGAGCCGTTCGCGGCGGCTGGCGAGAACCGCACCCCTCAGGCGCATCACCGGTGCAAGACCCACGCGCAGGCCGATCAGGGTGACGATGCCGGCCATCACCACCAGAAGCAGCTGGCTTTCGAAATCCGCCCACAAAAGGCGATGCCGCATGGCTCGGGCACCATTATTGGTGGCCGCGACGGTGACGTTAATCCCGCCATCCGTATCGAGACCGACCAGCGGATGGTTGATCGTCATGGCACGGAGGTTACGGCCGCGAAAGGACATGCTCTCGCCCATCTGCTCCATGCTTGGCGATGGCAGATCGGGATAACCGGCGATCAGACTGCCCCAGGCGGTGATCACCCGGTAATAGACGTTATCTCCCTGGCCCGTATCGAACATTTCAAGCGCTGCCGGCGGTATATCGACCTCGATATTGCCACCCGCATCGACCCTGACCGCCTCGGCGATCATCCGCGCCGATCCGAGCAGCATGTTGTCGGTGACGATATTGGCGGTCTCTCTGGCGCGCGAAGTGCTGAAATAGAGATTGAAGCACAGGACACAGACGAGTGTTGCGGTCACCCAGGCAAGCAGCTGTGCCCGCAGACTGTGTCTGATGCCCAGAGCCGCAGCGCGAAGCGAGGACGGGAAGGGCATGTCAGGTTGCCCGCAGCATGTAGCCAAGGCCACGAAGGGTCGCGATCTGCACCGATGTGCCTTCGAGCTTCTTGCGCACGCGATGGACATAGATCTCGATCGCACTCGGGTCCGTCTCGGCATCGAAGCCGAAAACGCTGTCAGACAGCGCCGACTTGGTCACCGTCACGCCCGCCTTGAGAATGAGGTATTCCAGGACGGAATGTTCGCGCGGCGTCAGTTGCAGCGGATCGCCGTTCAGGGAAAATTGCCGCGTCGCGCTGTTGAGCGTGAGGTCACCGACGGCCACGAATGGGGTGGCAAGGTCATGACCGCGGCGTATCACGGCCCTCAGTCTCGCTTCGAGTTCGGCGAGTTCGAACGGCTTGGCAAGATAGTCGTCGGCGCCAGAATCAAGGCCTGCGACACGGCCATCGAGAGACGCATTGGCGGTAAGGATGATGACCGGGGCCTTGCTGCCGCGTCGGCGAAGGCGCTTGAGCAGCGTCATGCCGTCGATCTTCGGAATGGAGAGGTCGAGGATAACGGCCGCATATTCGGCAAGCGCTATCAGATGCTCCGCTTCTTCGCCGTCATGGGCAGTATCGACGCTATAGCCCGCCTGCCGCAATGCTCTTGCGAGCCAATCGGCAAGTTCGTGATTGTCCTCGACGATCAGCAGCCGCATGATCTTGCGAGGTCTCGTGTTTGAGTGGGGTGATGATATCCGCGATAGAACAAGGATTATCGAGCCTATGTGCCGTTCTGTTCAGCAGGCAATATGTCGCCTCGATAGCGCTCCATGCCCTTGAAAGAACAAATAGCATAGGCGCCAATGCCCTGCCAGTGCGGCAGGTTCAATGGGTGGCGTGAAATGGCCCATCGACGATCATCTGGATCCGCCCCTGACTGCAGCGTTCGATCCGCCCCGCGATCCCGTAGACCTCGGCCAGCATCTGCTGGGTGACGATATCTTCCGGATTGCCGAATGCCTGAAGGTGGCCATTCTGGAGAATGGCGATCCTGTCGGCATAACGCAGGGCGAGCCCGATATCGTGCAGCACAGCCACCACGATCGTGCCGCGCTCACGCGCCATGGCGACGGAATAATCCATCACATGGATCTGGTGGCGAAGGTCCAGCGCGCTTGTCGGCTCGTCGAGCAGAAGGACGGCCGGCTGGCGCACGATCGCCTGGGTCAGCGCGATCATCTGTCGTTGCCCGCCCGACAGTTCCGACAGGGGCTGCATCGCAAGATGCCCGATTCCCAGCCGCTCAAGGGCATCAAAAGCCTCTTCCATCGCCGTCTTGCGGCCGACTGAGGCGCTGCGCGCGCTCATCACCGCTTCGATGACCGGCAGGCCGATCGCGGGCGGTTGGGACTGAGGCATGTAGGCAATGCGTTTCGCACGCTCCGGCAGCGAAAGTCGCGTCAGGTCGTTGCCGCCCAGAAATACCCGGCCGGTCGATCGCCCGAGACCGGCAATCCCACGCAGAACCGTCGATTTCCCGGCCGCATTCGGGCCAAGCAGGGCAACCACTTCGCCGGGCGCGATCGGTCCGAGCGACAGGGAGGAGATGACTTTCTTTCTTCCGTAGGAAACGGAAAGATCGGTAACGAAGAGACCGGTATCATGCATGCTCATCGGCCTGGCCTGCCTTTGAATATCAGCGCCACGAAGACCGGAACCCCCACCAGCGCGGTGACGATGCCGACGGGAACGATCATGCCCGGCAAAACGGTTTTGCTGGCAATCGAGGACAACGACAGAAGAAGTGCACCAACTAGGGTGCTGACCGGCAGCGTGAAGCGCTGGTCCTCACCGACGAGAAGGCGCGCGATATGTGGACCGACAAGCCCGATGAAGCCGATCGTGCCGACAAAGGCCACGGCCATGGCCGAAAGCACGCTGATCCTGAGGAGAGAGAAATAACGCAGGCGTTTGACGTCGATGCCGAAACTGATCGCGCGCTCTTCGCCCATGCGCAGCGCTGTCAGCGCGCTGGAGGAGCCGAATGACAGCGGAACAACGATGACGAGCGCTACCGCAAGGATCGCCACCTTATCCCATGTGGCACGGGCCAGGCTGCCGACGCTCCAGAAGACGAGCTGCTGCAGCACATCTTCGGTTGCGACCAGCTGAAACAGCAGAACGATGGCATTGCAGCTGAAAACGAGCGCGATGCCCAGCAATACCATCGTTTCCATGCTGGCGGCCCGCAGGCGCGATAGCGCATCGAGCAGCAGGACGGAGCAGAAGGCGAACAGGAATGCCGCCGCCGAGATCAGCCAGTTGTAGGAAATCCAGGCGAAGGAGATATGGAAAACAATGACCGTCGAGGCCCCGAGTGCCGCAGCGGACGCGACGCCAAGCGTGAAGGGGCTGGCAAGCGGATTGTTCAGTACGGTCTGCATCTCTGCGCCCGCAAGCGCCAGAGAGGCACCGACCAGCAGCGCCATGATCGAAAACGGCAGGCGGACATTCCAGATGATCACGCGGTCCGTTGCGGCCATGTCGGAAGGATGGAGGATGCCGTGCACGAGATCGCCGACGCTCATGCCGGAAACACCCGTGGTGAGGTCGAAGACAAAGGAGGCGATCAGCATCACCACAAGGACCGCGATCACGGTCGTTCGCCAGACGAGAAGGCCGCGATAGGCGGCCTTCGTCTGTTCAAAACCATCGCCACGGACACCGGCATGACGCGCGGGTGCTGTGGACGCGGCCTTTAGGGCGACACTATTTTTCACTGCGAGACGCTCGGGTCGACCCAGTAGGTTCCCTCGGTGGGAATGGTCAGGAATGTCTCTGCCAGTTCGCGCTGTGTGCGGGCCGGGTCGAGATCCTTGAAGAGGTCAGGATGGATCCATTTTGCCAGGGTTTCGATGGCGATGATGTTGTAGGGCGAATTGTAGAAGTCGTGCCAAAGGCCATGTGCCTTATGGTCCTTGATGGCCTTCAGCTCCTTGAATTCCGGGCGTGCGAGCACCTTGTCGAGGCTTGCCTGCGCCTTGTCCTCGGGCACGCCGGCGCCGAGTGCCAGGCCCGGGTCACGGTTGCCGGTTACGACATAGATATCCGGATTGGCCTTGAGGACGAATTCGACGGCGACATCGCCGATCGCGCCGGGGACGACGGAGCTTGCGATGTTACGCCCACCGACCGTTGCGATGAACTGGCCGAGGCCGCCGTTTCCGGTCGTATGGCCCGGAGCCTGCCAGACACCGGCAAGAAGCTCGGCGAAGACCGTCGGCTTCTGCTCATCCTTCATATCCTTGAGTCGATCCGTGATCGCATCGAGATGCTTGCCGTAGAAATCGGAGAAGGCCTTGGCTTCCTTTTCCCGCCCCATGGCTTCGCCCAGGAGCGAAATGCTCTTCGGCGTGTTCTCAATCGGCGCAACGCGGAAATCGACGTAAACGACCGGAATGCCGGCGCTGGCCAGCGTATCGGCGATCGGGCTGTGGGCCTTCGGGCCTTCGCCGGCGACGCTGAAGACGACGAGATCCGGCTTCAGGTTCAGGATCGTCTCGACATTGACGCTGACTTCAGAGGCTTGGCCGATCAGCGGAATGTCGGCAACTTTCGGGAATTTTTCCTTGAAGGCTTCGAACGTGTGGGGATCGAGCTTGCGCAGATCATTCTGCCAGCCGACGATGCGTTCGAACGGATTTTCCTTGTCCAGGATCGCGACCGCATAGCTGAGGCGGCCTTCGCCCAGCACAATACGCTCGACATGATCCTTCACCTCGACCTTGCGTCCGAGAACGTCGACGATCTCCTTGGCCTGCGAAATGGCAGGGATTGCGAGCAAGAAGGAGGCAACGCCGATGAGGCGCGCGGCCTTCGCGAAAGGAGTGACGATCGTCATCCGGAAATATTCCTGTGTTTCGAGATTCAGAAAAGAGGCGGGTGGACAGGCTGTTACCCGTTCATAGAAACATGAGCAGGTTCATCATCTTTTCTCTTGCACAAAATCACTGTGGCGAGGAACTGAAACCTCGTTATACGAATATGAATGAAATGAATTTATCCGCCATTTCACATGTCTTTTGTTCATTCATCGCTGTCGCCGGGCTCCCATGCATATTCCGAATATCAACAGCATCGATCTCAACTTGCTGAAAGTTTTTGACGCCGTTTACCGCGAGGGAAATGTCGCGGCCGCTGCCCGGCGAATGGGCATGAGCCAGCCCGCTGCGAGCCATGCTCTGGCAAGGCTGCGGCATGCCTTGGGTGACGATCTCTTCGTGCGTTCGGCCCGTGGCATGCTGCCGACGGCGCGCGCGGAGCAAGTGGCCGGACCTATCCGGCAGGCGCTTGGTTATCTTGAGCTTGGTCTCCAATCACATGTCTTTGATCCGGCGACCTCGACCCATCGCTTCAGCGTCGCCCTCGACAATTGCAGCGCGATTGCGCTGACAGCGAGGATACTGAGTGGCGTGAGCCAGGCAGCGCCGGGCGTCTCAATCCATCTCCGGCCAAGCGGCACGATCGACGTCGACGGCATGATGGATGCTTCCGAACTGGATCTGTTCATCGGTCGACCCGGTGAGAGCCGGGAACGTTTCTGTTCGCAGGTGGTCAGCAGTGATCCGTTCGTGGTCGTGCATCCGGGTCACAGCAACAGCCTCGATGGCGTCATGTCTGTCGAAGAGCTTGTGTCGACGCCGCATCTTCAGCTGTCGTCGACAGGTGACGACACCAGCTTTCTCGATGCCTGGCTGGAAAAGCAGGGGCTGAAACGAACCGTGCAGCATTCCGTCCCGCTGCTGGGTTATACCAGCGAGCTTCGCCAGAAGGATCTTCTCGTCGTCATGCGCCGCCCGATTGCCGAGGTCATCTCCGGGGACGGCGGCCTGTCGATCCGCCAGCTTCCTTTCGCATCACCCTTGGTCGATACCTGTCTGCGCTGGCACAGAAGAGTCGATACTAACCCTGCCCATGTCTGGCTGCGGGAGATGATCGGGAGCATTGTCGCTCGCGTGGGCACGGCAAAAGATTCCAGTTTGGCCTGAGGCTTCGTTGCCTGCCACGTGACTGGCCGCTTTAAAGCGCGCTGTGATGTTGGAAGGCGCTTCTAGTGAGGGATTTGTGCAGATAGATGAACCGTCGCGCCAACTTTTAGCGCTGCGGCTGCTAGACGTTTATCTCTCGTCCACAAGCTGGCTCGCCGGTCAAGGAGCGTCGAAGTCAGCAGGTGTGCATCAGTGTAGCCAATCCCCATGCTGAAAATCGCGTGGCGATCAATCACCGTCATTACCTCTGCGTGAGTCGCGATTACCGCTTCGCGTTGAGCTGCGAGAAACGCTATAACGGCATCCCGCTCTCGCAGACTTCCCAAAGCCAGTTCGCCGATGACGAAGGGGTGGCAAAGCAGCCGGTCGTCCTCGATTATCTTGCGCAGTTCCGCGTTACCTTGTCGAAAGTGGTCGATCCAGATTGAGCTGTCGACAAGGATCACTTGGCCACTTCACTTCGTTGGCGAGGAGCTGCTTCGGCATCTGGCATTGAACCACCAAGGGCGATCAGCCGTTTGCCTGATTCAACCCGCACAAGCGTCTCCAGTGCCTGCCGGACAAGAGCAGCAGTCTCCTTGGTGCCCGTCAGGGACTTGGCGCGTTCTACGAGGCTATCGTCAAGGTTGATGGTAGATCGCATATCCTGGCTCCAAAATCTGGCTACATATTTAGCACCATTTGGTGTCAAATTCTACGCCCGCTCAGCTTTCCCTAAACGCCCGCATCATCTGGTCGTAGAAAGGCTTGATCAGATAGGAAGCGGCGCTGCGCTCGCCTGTCTGGATAAAGGCTTCGACCGGCATGCCGGGCACGATCGCGACATTGCCGAGGCGGGCGAGTTCCGCTCCGGAGATGGCGATACGAACGCTGTAATAGGACGCACCGGTGCGCGTATCCGTCGAGACGTCGGGCGATATGCTCTGGACCATGCCCTTGATCTCCGGTGTCGTTCTCTGGCTGAAGGCCGAGAAGCGCAGCGAGGCGCCCTGACTCAGGTGCATCTGGTCGATATCCTGCGGCTTGATGCGCGCGTCGACCGCTAGCAGGTCATCGACCGGCACTATCTGCATCAGAACATCGCCCGGCGCGATGACGCCGCCGACGGTGTGGACGGTCAGTTCATGCACATAGCCATCCTGCGGCGCGCGGATATCGATGCGCTTCAGCTGGTCGGCTTCGGCGATTTCGCGCTCCTCCAGTTCGCCGATCTTGCCGTCGATCTCGCGGATCTCGCCGGCCACTTCGCTTGCCAGATCCTCATCGATCTGGATGATCTGCAGCTCGATCTCGCTGATCTTCACCTTGGCCGCGGCAATCGCCGAGGAGAGCTGTGCGTGTTCGCCACGGGTGCGGACGACATCGCGTTCCAGCGTGTTCAGCCGGTTGAATTCGATGATCTTCTGATCCCACAGCCTGCGGGCGTTATCCGCTTCCTTGGCAATCAGCAGGCCTTCCTCGTCCTTGGCGTTTTGTTGCGCCAGGAGGCCGTTGATCTGTTCGTTGAGTTGGCCGATGCGCTCGCGCAGCTGGCTGCGCTGACCATCGCGGGCCGCCTTGCGGACGGCAAAAAGGCGGCTCTCGGCGCGGGTGATCTCCTTGACCGCACTCTCCTCCATGCGGGCAACGAGCTCGGGCGTAAATTCGATCGTGTCGCTACGATCACGCTCCGCCTGCAAGCGGGCCTTCCTGCCACGCAGCTGGTCCAGGCCCTTGGTGACGACGGCGAGGTTTGCCTTCAACACCGTATCGTCCAGCCGGATCAGGAGGTCGCCGGTCTTCACCCGCGCATCGTTCTGTACAAGGATATGGCTGACGACACCGCCACTCGGATGCTGCACCTTCTTGGCGTAACTGGCCGAAACGACCATGCCGGGCGAGATCAGCGCGCCAGCAATGTCGGTCGCGGCAGCCCAGCCGCCGATGCCGCAATTGAGCAGCAGGATCAGCGCAACACCGATCGTCAAATGTCTGCGGATCGATTTGCGGATCGAGCGCGGATCGTTTTCTTTCACTTCCTGCATGTCGCTACACCAGACAAAAGATCGTTTTCAGGGAAGGTGCCGACCGTTGCGATCGGCATGTGGATCAGACTTCGAAGCGGAAATCGCTGGCCGAGAGGCTGGAGAGAGGGACGTGGCTAAGCGTCAGAGTCGATCCGTCATGCAGCGTCAGCACCGTGCCAAGATCCGTTGGGGTCAGACTGTGGGACAGCGCCGCAAAATCCGCGAACTCGCTTTTTGCCACTTCGATGATGTCGCGATCGCCGCCGGCCTTGAAATCCATCACCGTGTCATGGCCGTAGCCGGCGCGGAACAGAAACGTGTCGGCGCCGGCGCCGCCAGTCATCTCGTCATTGCCTTTGTCGCCGACGAGAAAATCGTCACCGTTGCCACCGGAAAGGATGTCGTCGCCGCGCCCGCCCATCAGCCGGTCATTGCCGCCGCGGCCGAATAGAAGGTCGTTGCCGTCGCGTCCGAAAATGTAGTCATTGTCCTCTCCGCCCTCGATCGTGTCTTTTTGGTCGGTGCCGAGGCGGACATTGGCCTCCTGGTTCGGATCGGGATCGGTCGCGGGGTCTTCCGGCGTGCTGGCCGTTTGTTCCGCCGATTGAGAGATATCGGCGCCACTGGCTTCGTGGCCATGATGCGGGAAGATCCGCCCGGCGCCGAAATCCGCCCCACTGTGGCCGAACCTCGGATGGCCCGTGCCATGCATGAAAGGCCCATCGCCGAGTTCGCGCGGATGATGCAGGCCATCGACGCCGATCCGACCGAAATCCACCGGAGACTGGTCGACCGTGTCATTGGGATGTTCCGGCGGCACCGGATGGAGATGATTGTCGGTGCCGACATGGGAGTCGGGGAGCGGCTTCGAGCTCGAAATGGGTCTCGCTGCCTTTCTGGCAGCCTCGCCGCCGGCATGCTGTTCCGGTTCGGTCGCATCGGCGCTGATGCCGTCCATGGCCGCGGCGGTGCCGATCAGGCCGCTTTCGATCAGGAGCATCACGGCGGTGCCGATCATCGTATCACGGCGTATTGTGCCACCCGTATCGCGGGCCTGGAATTTCATGGGGTTTCTCATGATGCAGCTGCCGGTTTGGAAATGATCTTGAGGGCTGGATTGGGCTGCAGGACTTTTGCGAGAACTTCATCCTTCGGACCAAAGGCCTGCTGACGGCCGCCAGCCATCGCGAGGATGAGGTCAACCGCTGCCAGCGCGCTTGGTCGGTGTGCGACGACAATGACGATCCCGCCGCGCTGACGTACTCCGATCATGGCCTGGGTGAGAGCTGCCTCGCCTTCACCATCAAGGTTGGAATTGGGCTCGTCGAGCACGACGAGAAAGGGATCACCGAACAGGGCGCGCGCCAGTGCCAGCCGCTGCTTCTGGCCGGAAGAGAGGCTTTCGCCCTGTTCGCCGACGGGTGTGTCGTAACCCTGCGGCAGGCCGAGGATGAGCTCGTGGATCGAGGCGGCTCTCGCGGCGGCGATGATTTTTTCCGGCGTGGCGGTCGGATCGAAACGGCAGATGTTTTCGCCGACCGTGCCGTCCAGGAGTTCGACATTCTGGGGCAGGTAGCCGATATGCGCGCCGAGCGCTTCCGGAGACCAGAGGTTCAGGGGTGCGCCGTCGATTGCGATCGTTCCGCGCTGCGGGCTCCAAATCCCGACGAGAAGGCGGGCGAGCGAGGATTTTCCCGATGCGCTGGGGCCGATGACGCCAAGGCCGCTTCCCGGCTTCAGCACGAAGCTGACATCCTGCACCACGACCCGCTGCACATCCGGCGGCGTCGCTGCGAGGTTCTGCACGGCGACCTCGAATTGCGGTTTCGGAAGTGGCATGGGCGGATCCTGCTCGGGCAGGAGGACCAGCAGCTTGTCCAGCCGCTGCTTTGCCTGCCGTGCAGCGGAAAAACCCTTCCAGTTGGAGATCGCCAGATCGATCGGCGCCAGCGCGCGGGCCGAAAGGATCGAGCCGGCGATGATGACGCCCGACGTGGTTTCCTGGCCGATCACCAGATAGGCGCCGACGGCAAGGACGGCGGATTGCAGGAGCATGCGAAACACCCGGCCAAGACCACCAAAACCGCCGGACGTGTCGCTGGTCGATTGCTGTGCCTCGATATGACGGCGGCTAACCTCCTGCCAGCGCTGCCTGACCCGGCCGGTCATGCCCATGGCGACCAGCGCTTCGGCATTGCGGCGGCTCATCTCGAGAATGCGACTGCGGGCAACGCTCTGACGTGCCGTCTCCTGGGTCGGGAGACGCGACATGATTTCGGTCAGAAGCGTCAAAAAGACCAGGAAGATGACGCCGCAGAGAACGGCCATGCCGAGCAGCTGGTGGAACAGAAAACAGATGCCGAGATAGAAGGGCAGCCAGGGAAGATCGAAGAAGGCGCCCGGTCCCGAGCTCGATAGAAAACCACGGATCGTATCGAGATCGCGCAGCGGCTGGCTATTCTCGGCTGCGCGCGGCGCCTTCAGCTGCAGGCCGATGACGGCATCGAAGACGCGCGAACCGAGCGTCTGATCGAGGCTGGCGCCGATCCGAGTCAAGAGCCGCGTGCGCATCAGTTCCAGCGCGCCCTGGAAGAAATAGAGGATCGCAACGAGTGCGAAGAGGCCCGCCAGCGTCGGCAGGCTGCCGCTCGGAATGACGCGGTCATAGACCTCCATCATGAACAGCGAACCGGACAAGGCGAGGATATTGATGAAGCCGCTGAAGACCCCGATGCCGATGAATGCACCCCGGAAGGCGCTGAGTGCATCGGCGATTTCGGACCCTGATTTGTTCTTGCGCATCACGACAGCCGCTACTCTTTAAAACGACGGTTGAGGGGATATTTGCCGAAGGCGGAAACCACCTAAGGGCATGTCCCGCGCCATCATGGCGCGGGACTGTGTCAGCGTGATCAAGCCGGAGATCAGGCCGCGAAGTGAAACTGGTCCGCGGTGAGGTGCGCCTTGTCGACATTGGCGAAGGTTAGCGTCGAGTGGTCGTCGAGGGTCAGAACCGTGCCGAGCGCCGTATCGGCAAGATGTTCGGAGAGCTCTGCGAAGTCGGCAAAATCCGCCTTCGAGATATCGACGATGTCGCCGCCGCCGAAATCCAGGATCGTGTCATGGCCGAAACCGGAGCGGAAGACGAAGCTGTCGTTGCCAGCACCGCCGGTCATCCGGTCATTGCCCTTGTCACCGATCAGCACGTCGTCACCGGCATCGCCGAACAGCGTGTCGTTACCAACGCCGCCATTGATGACGTCGGCGCCGTTTCCCCCGAAGAGGTAGTCATTGCCGTCGCCGCCGTCGATGACGTCTGCGCCGTCACGGCCGAAGGCATAATCACCGCCGCCATAGGCGGTGATGGCGTCGTCCTGGTCGGTCCCCATCAGGATATTCGAACCTTCGTCGCCGATGATGACGTTCTGCGGCTTGCCTTCGCCATTGACCGTTAGCGTGAAGCTGCCGGTATCGCTCGCCGTGCCGTCACTGACGGTATAGGAGAGCGTCAGGGTTGCCGTATCGCCATCATTGAGACCGGCAAACAGGCTGCCGGGTGTGAAGGTGAGCTTGCCATCGACGATCGAGAAGGCAGCCTTGGCGGCTTCGGCGGAGAGCGCGACGCCATCGACACCTTCGACCGTGAAACCGGACAGCGACAGAGCGTTGCCATCGATATCGGTATCGTTGGCGACCAGATCGAAGACCTTGGTCTCATTCTCCATTACCGAGCCGGTGTCGTTGACAGCCACAGGTCCGTCATTGACCGGGGTGACGCTGATATCGATGACCTGCTCGACGAGGCCGCCATGGCCGTCGGAGACGACCACCGTAAAATGGTCGGCACCGTTGTAATTCGCGGTCGGGTCATAGGTCCAGGCGCCGGTAGCGGCATCCAGCGAGATTGCGCCATGAGCCGGACCGAAGCCGTCCTTGATGGCAAAGGCGAGCGTGTCCTTGTCGGCATCGGAAGCGACGATCTGGCCGATGATCTGCGTGTCCTCGTTGCCGACGGCAAGCGCCGGCGTGGTGACGACGGGACCGCGGTTGACGACGGCGCCAGAGATCTGGTCGCCGACCAGAACCGTGCCGTCGGCAAAGGAGATGACTTCGACACCACCACCGGCAAGCTGGTCCTTCAGGGTGATCGTCTCGCTGCCGATCTGGATCTCGATGTCCGAACCGTTGCGATGGAACACGACATCGCCGCGCGCCGCGTCGTCGAGGAAGAGCTGGTCGCGGTCCCCCGTCTTGCCGGCGCCCTCGATGATCACGTCGGAACCGGAGCCGGTGCTGTAGATGTAACGGTCGGAGCCGTTGCCGCCGATCAGCGTATCATTGCCTTCGCCGCCGTCGATCAGGTCGTCGCCATCGCCGCCCTTGATCGTGTCATTGCCTTCGTTCCCGATCAGCGTGTCATCGCCGGCACCGCCATCGATCGTATCGTTTCCGAGACCGCCAAGAACGACGTCGGAGCCGCTGCCGCCAGTCAGCACATCGTCGCCGTCCGTACCCTGGATGAGGTTGTGATCGCCGTCGTCACCGTCGGTCAGCGGAATGCGGTAACCGTAGGTGTTGAGATAGTTGGCGGCGATGCGCAATTCGTCGGTCTGGAAGATCGATACGCCCTGGTCCGCCCAGTAACCGAAGACGAGATCCGGACGGCCGAGGGCCACGAAATCACCGCGGCCGCCGCTCATCGAGCCGTCGGCATTGTCCTGGCCGGCAAACAGCGTGTTGATGAAATAACGCACGTCATACTGGTCGAAGACGGCCTTCATCTGGTCGGTGAAGAACGGACCCGGATCTGTGACCCAGCCATGCGAGTTCGGATTGACGTTGATCTCGACCGCATCGGGATGCAGTTCGGCAAAGGCTTTTGCGACCAGCGTCGGGGAGATGCCGGGATACATGATCGGCATGAAATGCACGCCGGGTGCCGAAGCGGCGAGTGCCGCCTTGATCGTGGCAATGTCGCCCTCGTTGTTGATCGCGGCCTTGAAGATCACCTGGTTGGCGACGCCGGCCTTTTCGGCAAGTGCCGAAACCGCTGCGAAATCCGAGACGGCGACCTTGTCGAGATTGACCATCGCCTTGCCCTTGATGGCGGCGAACAGTTCCTCGACGGTCGGGATCTTCTCGTCGGTTACGACGTTCGAACCCTCGATCTTCAGGTTATAGGTGCGCAGCTGCTCCAGCGTCAGGTCGGAAACGTTGCCGCTGCCGGTCGTGGTGCGGTTGATCGAGCCGTCATGCATCAGCACGTAATGGCCGTCCTTGGTGCGCATCAGATCGGTTTCGAGAATATCGACGCCGAGGCTGATCGAGCGTTCGACGGAAGACAGCGAGTTCTCGGCGAGGATGCGGGTGTTGTTTTCCCAATACCCCATGCGATGGGCGGCGATCAGCGAATTGCCGTCCTTGGCGTCTTCGTAAGAGGCGATGATGGCGTCGACCGAGGCGCCGACATAATGCGGATCGACCGCATCGTTCATGTGCTCCAGACCATCCGGAACGACATGCAGTCCGGCATCTTCCAGCTGGCCCGACGGGAAATCGCGGGTCTGGACGATCCAGCCCTTGCCATTGGCCATCGGTTGGTAGGAAACGACATTGTCGATATTGGCGCCGTCGAGGCCTTCCGAGGTGACGAGGAGCGCACCGTCCTTCGGCGTCTTGCCATCGATATAAAGCTCATATTCGCCGACGCCGATCTTGTTGATCGTGTAATTGCCGTTCGAAACGGAGGAGGAGCCGTCGCTCAGAACGCGGCCGAAGGTGGTGTAGGCATCGCCCTTCGGGATGAAGGTGAAGCCGTATTCATAGCCGGTATTGGCATAACCATCGGCAACGTTGTCATGTACGTCGATGACCCAGCCGCTGCCATCGGCGAGCGGGCGGGCAGCACCGTACTGGGCGCGGTTTTCGGCGCCGGTGATCAGAAGAACGCCGTCGGTGAGGCTGTTCACGCCATCGATCTTGATCGTGTAGGAGGCGTCGTTGTTGCGCTGGGTATGGATGCGGCTCGAACCCTGGCCGGCCGTGGTGATCTGGTGGCCGTTATCGCGGACCCAGGCGCCGATGTAACGCTCGAAGTCGAAATTCGCGACCGAGACGTTGGTGTTGTATTCGTTGCCGAGCGAGTTGTTGACGGAAACGAAGACAGAATTGTCGCTGCGGATGCCGATCGCAGCCGCACCATATTCGATGCCGTCGTCAAATCCCCAGTCGACGCCGTTCTGGGCGACCGAGGCGATGAAAACGCCGCGGGTGAAATCGTTCGTCGCACCGCCAGCGCGCACATGATAGTCGCCGCGATTGGAATCGCCGATGCGGCCATGATCGAGCGCGAAGAATTCCGAATGGCCTTCGAGCGTGACGAGGACGTTATTGTCCTGATTGGAGCCGCCGATCTGGTTGGCGGTGATATTGCCGGCGTCAATCTGGCCCTGGTTGAAAGACACGAAGGCGAAATTGAACGCGCCGCTGTAGACGGGTGAGTTTGTCATAAAAATACCCCCACGGATACGATCCGAGAACCAATATGAATTTGATCAGACCGGTTCGCACACCTCCTCATGAGACCGCCGAACCTGTCCCGCAACGCTATAAAGGTGGTTTATGACAACTTAATTGCATTGTGCAATTTAATTTGCGCGTCTACCAGTTCTGGCATTCTCGCATGGGATCCGGAATGAAAAACGTCAGCCTGTCGTATAATGAGCGCCGCTTCATCGAATTGATTTTCCGGCAGAAATCGATTTCCAGAAGCGAGATTTCCGAGCAGCTCGAACTGACCGGCTCGAGCGCGACACGTATTGCGGCGCGACTGATGGAGATCGGCCTGATCGAGGACGAGGTCGAAAGGCTGGGCGCGATGGGCCAGCCGCGACGGCCGATTGCGATCGCGCCGGGAAAGGTATTTTCCGCGGGCATCAATTTTGCTCTCAACACGATCGATGTCGCCATTATCGACCTTTCCGGCAAGGTCGTTTCCGTCAGGCGCGAGGGGCTGAAGCGCTCATCGCCGGAAGCGGCAGCCGAATGCGCCAACCAGCTTCTTGAACGGATGCTGGGCGAAGCACGGATCTCGAAGGACGACGTGATTGGCGCCGGGATTTCCGTACCCGCCAATTTCTCCGACCATCACGGCACTGTGCTGCCGAACGCCCTGTTTTCCGAATACGACAATGTCGATCTCGATGCCGTGTTCGGAAAGATCATGGGACTCGAGATGACGATCGAGAACGACGGCGCCTGTGCGGCGCTGGGCGAATATTACTTTGCCGAGGGCCATCGCCACGAGATCTTCTTTCTTTACCATCTCGGGCACGGATTTAATGGCGGAGTGATGCTGAACGGACGGCTTTATCGCGGTGCTCACGGTAATTCCTGCGTCACCGGCGTTCTGTTTCCCTATGGAGAGCCGCGCCCGACCGGGACGGATCTGGTCAACGAACTCGCCAAACACGGCATGGTGCTTGATGACGTCGCCGATCTTGCGAATGTGCCTGCGGATGCTGAACCGGTCGTGTCCGCATGGATCGAGCGGGCAGCCGGCCAGCTGGAACAGGCGGTGCGGATCGCGACCGGCTTCTTCGATCCGAATGTCATCGTTATCGGCGGCAGGTTGCCCAGTGACCTGATGCAGCGGTTGACGGCGCGGATCGCGTGGAAAACCCTCCCGGGACCATCTAGAGGCCTTAAGGTTGCGCCGGTGATGGCCTCGAAACTCGGCGCGGACGGCGGTGCCGTTGGAGCGGCCTGCGTGCCGTTCTTTGCCCGCTATTTTCCGGGCTCCATCGAAAACGGTCACAACAATTATTCGAACGGTCGGCGTTCGTCCGCCGGTGAGTGATCCGGGGCGGCGACACCGTCTGGTGTCAGTTCGATAGCGCGGTGCCGGTTTTCCGTCGGTCAGGGCTTCATGGTGACGAGGTCGTCCTTATCCCGGAAACGATCCCGCTCTGCTCACCGCTCCCGGGAGAGGATGGCCAAGCACTGACTCCAGCCATTTTGTGGCTTCAATCACTGCATCAATATCGATCCCTGTTTCCAAGCCCATGCGGTGCAGGGTGTAGACGACGTCTTCCGTGGCGACATTGCCGGTCGCTGCCGGCGCAAACGGGCAGCCGCCGGTTCCGCCGATGCTGGCATCGATGCGCCGGACACCCAGTTCGACGGCCGTGACGACATTGGCGATCGCGGTATTGCGGGTATCGTGAAAATGCATGCGCAGCGGAATGTTACCGGCGATCGAGTGTGCGTCGGCGAAGATGGTGCGGACCTGCGAAGGCACGCCGCAGCCGATCGTGTCGGCAAAGGCCAGTTCGTCGGGTGGCGAGGCGAGGGCCTGTTCGACGATCGAGGCGACGGTTCTGGGCGAGACCTCGCCTTCGAACGGGCAGCCGAAGGTGGCGGCGATGGTGAGCGAGGTGCGCACGCCGTTGGCGCGGGCGGTATCGGCGATCTGCCGCCAGTTCTCGATCCCCTGTGCAATCGTCGCGCCCTGGTTCTTGTGGCTGAAGGTCTCGCTGGCGACGATGACGACGTTGATCTCCTCGCAGCCGCATTGCAAAGCCCGCTCGAAACCCTTTGGATTGAGAACAAGGCCGATGCCCGTGAGGCCGTCGATCTCGCGCGCGCCGGCAATCGCCTCCTCTGCATTGGCCATTTGCGGCACGCGGGCGGGATTGACGAAGCTTGCGACCTCCATGCGCTTCATCCCCGCAGCGGCCGCCATCCCGACCAGTTTCAGCTTATCCTCGATCGTCACCAGAACCTTTTCGTTCTGCAGGCCGTCACGTGGCGAGACCTCGATGATTTCGACAAATTCGCCCACCTGATTTTCTCCCGGCAAAAATTATCTTGATTGACAACTCAAATAAGTTATTAGTTTTTGCATTGTTGTCCAGACAAATTGGGAGAGAGAGATGGCAACACTGCCCGCGACGGGGTTTGGACCCCTGTCCGACATCCGCGTCATCGAGATGGGCCAGTTGCTTGCGGGCCCCTTCTGCGGCCAGCTGCTCGGCGATTTCGGTGCGGAAGTTATCAAGATCGAGCCTCCGGGTGTGGGAGACCCGATGCGCGAATGGGGTCGTGAAAAGCCGCATGGCCGGTCGCTTTGGTGGCCTGTGATCGCCCGCAACAAGAAATCCATCGAAGTGAATGCCCGCGAGCCGGAAGGTCAGGACATTATCCGCAAGCTCGTCGCCGAAAGCGATATCCTGCTTGAAAACTTCCGCCCCGGCACGATGGAGAAATGGGGTCTCGGATATGATGAGCTGGTGAAGATCAATCCGAAACTGGTGATGATCCGTGTTTCCGGTTACGGCCAGACCGGCCCGTATTCGTCCAAGGCCGGCTTCGGCGCCGTTGGCGAGGCGATGGGCGGGCTGCGTTATGTCGTCGGCGATCCGTCGACGCCGCCGAGCCGCACCGGCATTTCGATCGGCGATACGCTGGCGGCGACCTTTGCCTGTATTGGTGGTCTGATGGCGCTGCATGCCGTCAAGCGCACCGGCCGCGGTCAGGTGGTCGACAGCGCCATTTACGAGGCGGTTCTGGCGATGATGGAATCGCTGGTTACGGAATATGATGCAGGCGGTTATATCCGCGAACGCACCGGTGCGATCCTGCCGAATGTGGCGCCCTCCAATGTCTATCTCACCCGCGACGATCGCTACATTCTGATTGCTGCCAACCAGGACAGCGTCTTTAAGCGGCTGGCGCAGGCCATGGGGCAACCCGGCCTAGCCGCCGACCCGCGTTATGCCACCCATTCGGCGCGCGGCGCTCACCAGGCCGAACTCGACGGGATTGTCGAGCAGTGGACAAAGACGATGGATGCCGACGATCTGGCAAAGCTTCTCGACGACAGCGGTGTGCCCTGTGGCAATATCTACAGGGCGCCGGAAATGCTGGAAGACGCGCATTTCAAGGCGCGCGAGGCGATCGTCAAGGTGCCGCATCCGGTGTTCGGGGAGTTGCGCATGCAGGCGACATTCCCGAAACTTTCCGAAACGCCCGGCCGGGTCAGCAGTTGTGGTCCGCAGCTTGGCGAGCATAATGACGAGATATTCGGTTCGCTGCTCAAACTCAGCGAAAGCCAGCAGCAGGATCTGCGTCTGCGCGGCATTATCGGTCAAAGGAGACGGGAGGCGGCTTAACCTTCCGCGAAAGGGAGAGAGACGTGACGATCCAGACGAAGACGCCGGTTGCCGGGA
This sequence comes from Neorhizobium alkalisoli, assembly GCF_007829835.1. GTDB lineage: Bacteria > Pseudomonadota > Alphaproteobacteria > Rhizobiales > Rhizobiaceae > Neorhizobium. The sequence continues at coordinate 1,283,578 of NZ_VIWP01000001.1, forward strand.
TTGCGGGCAGTGACGATCCGACCCTTTATGGCAGGATTGCCGGCGATCTTCGCCAGGAGATCGCCGAAGGCAAACACGCGGTCGGCGGTCGCCTGCCGACGGAAGCGGCCCTTTGTGAACGTTATGGCGCCAGCCGCTATACGGTGCGCGAGGCGTTGCGCGAACTGATCGATCTCGGCCTGATCGAGCGCCGGCAGGGGGCGGGATCCAAGGTCATCGCCGACAAGCCGCGCACGAGCTACATCAATTCGATGCGGACGCTGAGCGAGTTCTCGCAATATGCGCAGGACACGTTTTTCGACATCCGCGACGTGACGATGGTGCGGCTCAGTGAAGAGATCGCGCCGATGATCTCGGCGCCGCCGCGCAGCATGTGGCTGAGGATCAGCGGTATTCGTCTGAATGCCGAACGCAATGACGCGATCTGCCATACGGCCGTGCATGTCCATACCCGTTTTGCGCCGCTTCTCGAGGATGTGAAGGGCAGCAAGGGTCCAATATATGCGATCATCGAGGAACGTTCCGGCGAGGTGATTGCCGAGGCGACCCAGGAGATTACCGCAAAGCCCATGCCCGCCTGGTGCGCGCCGGAACTCGGCGTCAAGCCCGGTTCGCCCGCGATGTGTTTCGTGCGGCGTTACCTGGACGAAAGCGGCGGGATCATGCTCGCCTCGATCAATTGGCATCCGGCGGAGCGCTCGTCCTATGTCACGACGATCCGTCGTGGCGACTGGCATCCGTAACGTAAAAATTACCGCAAGATTTGCCCAAGATTTGGTTGACAAACATCTTGCTCGTAATAAGTTGTCCATACAAATAATGCGCATCGGTTTGAGCCGATCGGAATATGGCAGGCCGGGAAGCCTGCCGGAGGAATATTCCGCGCGATCGTTCAAGCTGCAAGTGAACTGGCTCAGGGAGGAGAACCAATGCCATCGTCCGTCGCAGGAAAGCTTTCCGTCAATAGAAGAACCTTTCTCGGCGCCGCCGGTGCGGCCGCCACCATGCTTGCCTTGCCGAGCATCGGCCGGGCGCAGGGCGCCGCCGCCAAGGTGCGCATCGCCACGCTGCCGAGCATCATCCTGTTCCCGACCTATGTCGCCCAGGATCTCGGCGTCTTCAAGGATAACGGCGTCGATGTCGAACTGGTCGTCGGCCGCGGCGGCAGCGAGCTGATCCAGCTGATGGTGTCGGGCGCCGTCGATGTCGCCAATGCCGGCGTCGAGCATATCCTGAAACTGCGCGAGACCGGGCTCGATGCCAAGGTCATCGCCGTCCAGGAAAAGCGCTACATCACCGAGCTCGTTGTGCACAACAAGCACAAGGACAAGGTGAAGACCGTCAAGGACCTGTCGGGCATGACGATCGGCATTTCGGGCATCGGTTCGGGAAGCCATGTCTGCGCCCGTTACATCCTGCGCAATGCCGGTCTCGATCCGGATCTGGATGTCAGCTTCGTCGCCGTCGGCAGCCCGGCCACCCAGGTCGATGCCTTCAAGAATGGTCAGGTCGAGGCGCTGATGGCCTATGATCCGGCCCAGTCCATCCTGAAATACGATGCCAAGATCGCCTATCCGGTCTGGAGCGGCGTCGCGGGCGATCCGCCGGCCCTGTTCCAGGATTTCGCCATGGAGGCGCTCGGCGCCAAGGCGGAATGGATCGCAAAGAACAAGGCCGCCGCGATGGGCGTCGCCAAGGCCAATATGCAGGCGATCGACCTGATCCTGAAGAAGGATCCGCGCGTCATCGATGTCTATCAGAAAATGTTCCCGGGCGTTGCCCGCGCCGTTCTGGAGCGCAGCATCGAGGAACATCTCGGCGCTTTCTCGCCGGTTCTGACCGAGCAGGGCATCAAGAATGTCAGCGAATACGGCAAGTTCGCCGGTGTCACGACCCGGCCCTTCACCATGGCCGAGACCGTGCCGGAAGGTTTCTCAGAAATCTGGAGCAATTGGAAAAGCCCGGTCTGAGGAGGCTTTGTCATGACCAATCCGCTGATTTCCGCAGCCGGCATCACCATTGCCTATCCGAACGGCCTGACGGCGCTCAAGGATTTTACGCTTGATGTCGCACAAGGCGAGTTCGTCGGCATTGTCGGGCCCTCCGGCTGCGGCAAGACGACTTTTCTTGATGCGGTCGCCGGCCTCATGCCGGTTGCCGGCGGCAGGCTGACCTACAAGGGCAAGCCGATTTCCGGAATAAACACCGGCGAAGTCGGCTATCTCTTCCAGAAGGACAGTCTGATGCCCTGGCGGACGGCGGCGCAGAACGTCTATGCGGCACTCGAGCTTCGCAAGGTGCCGCAGGCGGAATGGCGGCAGAGGGCGCAGGACATTCTCCAGAAGGTCGGCCTCGGCCGATTCACGGATAAATATCCGGCCCAGCTGTCCGGCGGCATGCGTCGGCGCGTGCAGCTCGCCGTCCTGCTCGCCTTCGACCCGCCGGTCATCCTGATGGACGAACCCTTCGGTGCGCTCGACGCCCAGACGCGGACGATCATCGAGGACGATTTTCTGCGGCTCTGGGAGCAGAACCGCAAGACCGTGCTGTTCGTCACCCATGATCTGGAGGAGGCGATCTGTCTCTGCGACAAGGTCGTCATCCTCACGGCCCATCCCGGCACCCGCAAGCAGGTTCTCGAGGTGCCGCTGCAAAGGCCGCGCACGATCGACGAGGCAAAATTCGATCCGGAATTCCCGCAGACCCTCAAAACCCTGTCGACCTCGCTCAGGGCGGAAGTCGGAAGGACGCTGGCGCTATGACCCTGGTTGCGACGCAGGCGCCGGCGCGCGAGGCGATGTCGGTCGAGAAAAAGGCCCGTTTTCTGCAGGTCGGATTGCTGGTCTTCGGTCTCGCCTTTTGGGAAATGGCGATGCGCACCGGCCTGATGGCCTATCTCGTGCCCAATCCCGGTTTCTGGTTCTCGTCGCCGAGCGCGATCGCGACGCTGATCTGGAAGCTCGCTGTCAATGGCCAGCTCTGGAACCATGTCTGGCTGACGTTTAGCGCCACTCTGATCGGCCTCGGTCTGGGCGCCGTGATCGGCATCCTGCTCGGCGTGCTGATGGCACAGTCGACGCGGCTGGAAACCCTGTTCGATCCGATCTGGTCGGCGCTCAACGCGCTGCCGAAGGTTGCGCTCGCACCGGCCTTCGCCGCATCCTTCGGGATCGGCATTGCCTCGAAAAGCGCGCTTGCGGTGGCGATCGTCGTCTTCGTTTTCCTGTTCAACACGACGGCCGGCCTGCGCGCGATCAACCCGACGCTGATCTGCAATCTGAAACTGATGGGCGCTTCACGCCTGCAGATTCTCCGCATGGCCATGCTGCCCTCACTGGTCCGCTGGCTTTATGGCGCGTTGCGCATCTCGCTCGGCCTGGCGTTGACCGCGGTCGTTGTCGGTGAGTTCGTCGCCGCCCGCGGCGGGATCGGCTTCATCATCCAGTATGGCTTCGGCATGTTCAACGTCACCTGGTGTTATGCCGGCATCGTTCTGCTTGGGATCATCGCGCTCGCGACCGATGCCGCGATGCGGATCGGCGAATATTACCTGACACGATGGGAGAGGAGCTGATGAGCACCACGACCCTTGCCTCGATCACTCCGGCACGAAAGCGCGGCATGCCTGCCTCTGTCAAGATCGCCTTCGAACGCACCCTGATCGTGCTCGCGATCCTTCTCGTCTGGCAGGTCTGCGTCTGGACCGGGATCGCCTCGGCACAAAAGGTCAGCTCGCCGATCCTGGTTGCCGGACGGCTGGTCGAGATATTCGGCTCGGGCATGATCTGGCCGCATCTGTTCGACACGCTCGGCGCGACGCTGATTGCGCTTGCCTTGTCTGCCGTCATTGGCACGGCGCTCGGCATCATCATCTCGGCCAACCGGCTGGTGGAAGCGACGCTGGAACCGCTTTTCGTTGCTATCCAGGGCATTCCGCGCGTCGCCTTCGGCCCGATGATCGTGCTTTTCCTCGGTGTCGGCATGACGGCAAAGGTGTTTCTCGCCGTCTCGATCGCCGCTTTCGTGTTCATGGGCAATACCCAGCAGGGACTGAAAAAGGTCGATCCCGGCGTGATGCGCAACCTGCGTCTGATGGGCGCCAGCCGCCGCCAGATCATGAAGATGGCGATCATTCCGAGCCTTGCACCCTGGCTCTGGTCAGCGCTCGACCTGTCGCTCGGCCTTGCGATGATCGGTGTCATCATCGCCGAATTCATCAGCTCGACGCGGGGCCTCGGCCATCTCATCTCGGCCGCCTCGCTCGGTTTCGACACGACCGGCGTGATCACGCTGCTGATCGTCATGATGATCGCCTCGATCGCCTTCAGGAGCATCCTGATCCGGCTGCGGCGGCGCGTATTTCCATGGTTTTGAAGCCGAATTCTTGAAGTTCTAGGGAGGAACAGACATGACAGTAATCAATCCGGCCGAAGATGCGGCAAAGGTAATGGGCGTGCTCGAAGAGGGCGGCATCGCGATCGTTCCGCTCGACGTCGCCTATGCGGTGTTCGGCGGCAACGGCGTGGCGATCAAGCGCATCTTCGAAGCCAAGGAACGCAGCCTCACCAAGCCGAATGGCATGATGGCGGATTTCGAGATCTTCTCCGAAGTCCATATCGTCGACCAGCGCGAGCGCGATCTGGTGCGCGCCGTCACCGACGATTTCGGCCTGCCGCTGTCGGTCGTCGCACCTTTCCGTATGGATCACCCGATCTTTGCCGAATGCGACGAATTCACCATGGAACGCTCCACCAAGCTCGGCACGCTCGATCTTCTCCTCAATGCCGGCCCGCTGCACCGGGAAATCACCAAGCTGAGCCGCCAGAAGATGCGGCCGGTACTCGGTTCCTCGGCCAACAAGTCGTTGACCGGCAGCAAATACCGCCTGCAGGATGTCGACAAGGAAGTCCGCGCCGCCGCATCGATCGAGGTCGATTACGGCCTGTCGCGTTATGCCAATGCCCGCGGCATTTCCTCGACCATCATCGATCTGAAGACTTTCGAAGTGCATCGTTACGGCGTCTGCTTCGAGCAAATCTCCGATATCCTCAAGCGCTATTTCAAGATCGAACTGCCGCAGCCGAAGACGGCGGCCGTCGCATGAACACGCGCGTCGAGATTCCGGTGTCGAAGCCGCGTGTCTTCGACATCGAAGGGGATGCCGCCCGCGCATTCCGCGTTCTGGCCGATGGCGGTATCGCCATCGTGCCGAATGATATCGGTTATTCCGCGCTCGGCGGTTCGGCCGGCGCTTTGAAGCGGATCTTCGAGACGAAGAAACGTGCACCGCAGAAACTCAACGCCATGGTTGCCAGCATGGCGACCCATCGCAGCCTGCACCGCTGCAGCGAAAGGGCGCAAAAGATCGTCGAGACGATCGTCGGCGACTACGATCTGCCGCTCGGCTGTATTGCGCCCTACCGCGCCGACCATCCGATGATCGGCCGGCTGGACCAGACAGTACTCGAAGGCAGCACCAAGGGTGATACGCTGGTCATGCTGCTCAATGCCGGCCGTTTCCATCAGGCGCTGACAGCACTGTCTGAAAACGATAACGTGCCCCTGTTCGGCTCCTCGGCCAATGTGACGCTCGGTGGCACCAAATTCTGTGTCGAGGATATCGAGCCGGAAATCATCGACATTGCCGATATCGTCATCGATCACGGCTTGCAGCGTTACCATCCCTACGGCTCGTCCTCGACGCTTCTCAATGTCGAGACGATGGAGGTGGTGCGCCATGGCTCCTGTTTCGAGGATATCGCCTATGTCCTGAAACGGCATTTCGGGGTGGAGCTCCAGCCACGCCCGGCGCGGCATTGAAGGGAGAGGGCCGGAATGTCCGCACGCCCCGCGACCATTTACGAGAAGATCTTTGACGATCACGTCGTCTCGCATCTGGAGGATGGCAGTTCCATCCTCTACATCGACCGGCATCTCGTGCATGAAGTGACCAGCCCGCAGGCCTTCGAGGGCCTGCGTGTCGCGGGCCGCAAGGTGCGCGCGCCGCAAAGGACGCTGGCGGTCGTCGATCACAATATTCCGACGACGCCGGACCGGCTCTACCGCATCGACAACAAGGAAAGCCGCGAGCAGATCGAGCTTCTGGCCGAAAATACCAAGGAATTCGGCATCGAATACCTCTCGCAGAGCGATGTGCGTCAGGGCATCGTCCATATCGTCGGGCCGGAACAGGGGTTTACGCTGCCCGGTATGACGATCGTCTGTGGTGACAGCCATACCTCCACCCATGGCGCCTTCGGCTCGATCGCCCATGGTATCGGCACGTCGGAAGTCGAGCATGTGCTTGCGACCCAGACCCTTCTGCAAAGGAAGGCGAAAAACCTGCTGGTCGAGGTCAATGGCACGCTGCCTGACGGCGTCGCGCCGAAGGACATTATTCTTGCCATTATCGGCGAACTCGGCACAGCCGGCGGGACCGGCCATGTCATCGAATATGCCGGCGAGGCGATCCGGGCGCTGACCATGGAAGGCCGCATGACGGTCTGCAACATGTCGATCGAGGCCGGTGCCCGTGCCGGCATCATCGCGCCGGATGAGACGACCTATGCCTATATCAAGGGCCGCCCGCGCGCGCCAAAAGGCGAGGACTGGGACCGCGCCGTCGCCTATTGGGACAGTCTTCGCTCCGATCCGGGCGCGGAATATCAGCGCCATCTCGTGCTCGATGCGAGCGCCCTTCCGCCGCTCGTCACCTGGGGCTCGTCTCCGGAAGATGTCGTGTCGATCACCGGCACGGTCCCCGATCCGGCGGCGATAGCCGACATGACCAAACGGGCTTCGAAACAGCGCGCGCTCGATTACATGGGCCTGACGCCGGGCATGAAGATGGCCGGGCTTGCCGTCGACCGGGTGTTTGTCGGCTCCTGTACCAATTCCCGCATCGAGGATCTGCGCGCCGCGGCCAAGATCGCCGCCGGCCATCATGTCCACGCCGATGTCGCAGCGATGATCGTGCCAGGTTCCGGCCTGGTCAAACAGCAGGCGGAAGCGGAAGGGCTGGACCGGATCTTCATCGAGGCCGGTTTCGACTGGCGTGAACCGGGCTGTTCCATGTGCCTGGCCATGAATGGCGATATGCTGCGCCCGAAAGAACGCTGCGCCTCGACATCCAATCGAAATTTCGAGCATAGGCAGGGGACCGCCGGCCGTACCCATCTCGTCTCTCCCGCCATGGCGGCCGCAGCGGCAATCGCCGGCCGTTTCGTCGATATCAGGGACTGGCGTTTCCGGTAAGGCGCTGTTCCCCTTCTTTCATTCCCGACCTTCTTGGAGGCACCGTGACCTATCAGGCTCCGTTGCAGGATATCCGCCTTGTTCTCGAATTCGCCGGCCTTGGCCAGGCTTCGGCGACCGATCTCTACGCCGATTGCGATGCGGATCTCGTCGACAGCGTTTTGCGCGAGGCCGCCCGCTTTGCCGAGGAGCGGATAGCGCCGCTGAACGGCATCGGCGACAGGATCGGTTCGAAGCTTGTGGATGGCGCGGTCGTCACGCCGCCCGGCTGGAAGGAGGCCTATCGGGACTGGTCGGAGGCCGGCTGGAATTCCTTGTCCGCGCCGGTGGAATGGGACGGGCAGGGCCTGCCGGTCCTCATCCAGGCCGCCTGCACGGAAATCTGGAATTCCGCCTCGATGGCCTTTGCGCTCGCACCGCTTCTGACCGCCGGCGCCATCGATGCGCTGGCCCATCATGCTTCGGACGAACTCAAGGCCGCCTATCTGCCGAAACTCGTTTCCGGTGAATGGACCGGGACGATGAACCTGACCGAACCGCAGGCCGGCTCCGATCTCTCGACGGTCAGGACGCGCGCGATCCGCCAACTGGACGGCACCTATCGGGTTGAAGGGCAGAAGATCTTCATCACCTATGGCGATCACGATATGAGCGACAATATCGTCCATCTCGTGCTGGCGCGCTTGCCGAATGCGCCGCCCGGAACCGGTGGTATCTCGCTCTTCCTTGTGCCGCGTATTCTGCCGGACGGTTCTCTTAACGACGTTCATTGCCATTCGCTGGAACACAAGCTCGGCATCCATGCCTCGCCGACCTGCACCATGGTGTTCGGCGATATTGAAGGCGCCGTCGGCTGGCTGGTGGGTGAGGAAAATCGCGGCCTCAACTGCATGTTCACGATGATGAACAGCGCTCGGCTTGGTATCGGCATCCAGGGTGTCGGCATTGCCGAACGCGCCTATCAGCAGGCGCTCGATTATGCCCAGACCCGCCAGCAGGGCAGGGCAGGCGGATCGCCGCAAACCAGCCCGATCATCGGCCATCCGGATATCCGCCGCACACTGCTTCTGATGCGCTCGAAGATCATGGCGGCTCGCTGCATCTGTTACGCAACAGCTGCGGCGCTCGATCGGGCAAACCGGTCGGAGGATCAAGAGGAGAGAGCGCTTGGCGCAGAGCTCGCCGGCCTGCTGACGCCGATCGCAAAGGCCTATTCGACCGATATCGGCTGCGAAGTCGCCCACCTTGGCGTTCAGGTCCATGGCGGTATGGGTTTCGTCGAGGAAACGGGAGCGGCGCAGCACCTGCGTGATGCCCGGATCGCGCCGATCTACGAAGGAACGAACGGTATTCAGGCAATCGATCTGGTCGCTCGCAAATTGCCAAGATCGCAAAAGGCATTGAGCCTGATCTTGAGCGAAGCCCGAACAGTGTCTGATGAAATCGCACTGCGCGACGGTGCTCAATCGAAAATCCTGGCTGCCCGGCTTGCCCAGGTCGCCGATTGCCTGGAGCGGGCGACGAAATATATGCGTGATATGCAGGCCGCTCACAGGCATGAAGACGCACTGGCCGGCGCAAGTCCTCTGCTGGAATTGTTCGGTGTCTGCATCGGTCTGACCGGGCTGGCACGCCTGGAAAACGCAAGACGTGACGATGAGGGGATCGCAAGCCTTGCGGTATTCTTCTCGAACCAGGTCGCTGTTTACGCAGGCGCATTGGCTGAATCGGCCATGGGTGGCGCAATTCCGCATATTCGCGCCCTGTAATCCGGCAAGCGGTCTGTACTACCGACTCGTGAAGAGAAACCGCCGGCTCTTGCAAAGCCGGTCTGAAACTATTCCGTTTTTATCGTGTCCGTTGCTCTGAGATCGAAGTACCCTGCGGGCAGTTTCGATCTCAGAGCTCATTCAATGACTTACGAAAATCGTGCCCGCTTGCGTTCGCTTGGCATTTCTGTTGGCCATTACCCGATCGGCGAACTAAACGCGATCACGGATGTTGCCGGCGTCCGCGTTGGCCATGTCACCTGCATTGAAGGTGACCGCACCCGCACGGGCGCAACTGCCATCCTGCCGCATGCCGGCAATCTGTTTCAGGACAAGGTGCCGGCGGCGCTGGCCGTGTTCAACGGGTTCGGCAAGTTCGCTGGCTCGACACAGATCGCCGAGCTCGGCGAGATCGAGACGCCGATTCTGCTCACCAACACGCTGGGTGTCGGCCGCGCGATCGAGGCGATCAACCGTCATACGCTGGCACAGGCCGGCAATGAGCGGGTCGTGTCGCTCAATGCCGTCGTCGGCGAGACCAATGATTCCCGGCTCAACGATATTCGCGCGGCCCGCCCGAGCGTCGATGAGATGCTGGAAGCGCTTTCTGCCGCCAAGGCCGGCCCGGTCGAAGAGGGTGCGCTCGGCGCGGGCACCGGCACGGTCGCCTTCGGGCTTAAGGGCGGTATCGGCACCAGCTCGCGTATCGTATCCGTTGCGGGCACGTCCTATACGGTCGGCGTTCTCGTTCAGTCCAATTACGGCGGCAAGCTGATCGTTGCCGGCCGGCCCTACGAGGCGGAAGGCCATGACAAGGACGGGTCGATCGTGATGATCGTCGCGACCGATGCGCCACTCTGCTCGCGCAACCTCGAGCGTCTTGCCGAGCGCTGCTTTGGCGGCCTCGCGCGCACCGGTGCTGCACTCAGCAATGGTTCCGGCGATTATGCGCTCGCCTTCTCGACAGCCGAAGAGGTGCGCCGCACGCCTGCGCGCCGCAAGGCGGTTGCCAACTATCCGGTTCTTTCCAACGACGTCGTCTCGCCGCTCTTCGAAGCCGTCATCGAGGCGAGCGAGGAGGCCATTCTCAATTCGATGACGATGGCGACGACCACGCATGGCTACAATGCCGGCACGGACAAGCCTTCGACCATTCACGTGATTTCCCTCGACGCCCTCAAGCGCCGCTGACTTTTTAGACTGGAGTTCCCATGACTGCCGCCGCACCCCGCACTGTTTATCTCAACGGTGCCTTCCTGCCTGAAAACGAGGCGCATATCTCGATCTTCGATCGTGGCTTCCTGTTCGGCGACGGGATCTACGAAGTGACTGCCGTTCTCGACGGCAAGCTGATCGACAGCCCGCTGCATATGGCGCGCCTGGAGCGCAGCGTGCGGGAAATCGGCGGTACATTGCCGATCTCGACCGACGAGATCGTCGCGATCGAAAAACGCCTCATCGAAGAAAACAAGCTGACCGAAGGCGTGATCTACCTGCAATATACGCGCGGCGCCGAAGACCGCAATTTCCTCTATTCCGACGATCTGAAGCCGACTTTGCTGCTTTTCACCCAGGTCAAGACGCTGGAACATGTCGCTGCCGTCGAAAAGGGCCTGAAGGTCAAGATCGTGCCGGACCAGCGCTGGGAGCGCCGCGACATCAAGACGGTCTGCCTTCTGCCGCAGGTTCTCGCCAAGCGCATCGCCAAGGCCGAAGGCTGCGACGAGGCCTGGATGGTCGAGGATGGTTTCGTCACCGAAGGCGCGTCCTCGACGGCCTATATCATCACCCATGACGACAAGATCATCACCCGCGGTAATGGCAATGCCACGCTGCCGGGTTGCACGCGCCTCGCCGTGCTCGATCTTGCCCGCGAACAGGGCCTGACGATCGAAGAGCGTCCGTTCTCGGTGGAGGAAGCAATGGCAGCGCGTGAGGCTTGCCTCACCAGCGCCTCGAACTTCATCGTGCCGATCACCTTTATCGACGGCAAGCCGGTCGGCGACGGCAAGGCCGGCCCGATGTTCAAGCGCCTGCGCACGCTTTACATGGACAATGCCCGCCGCACTGCGGTCTGATTAAGACTAGCCGGCGGCCAGAACGTCCCAGATGCGTTTGACGATCGGCCGCCGGTTTTCCTTGGAACGATAAAGCCGGATCTCGACATCGATATCCCAGTCCGGCTCCGCCGCCCTGACAAGCCGGCCATCGGCAAGTTCTGCGGTAACCAGGCTTTCCGGTATCCAGGCCAGCCCCCAGCCGGCCATGACCATGCCCTTCAGGCCGACCGACATGCTGCCGACATGGACGCGGTTTTCCGCCGGCAGCCGGTCCGCCATGGCGCCGGCGACGAGCTGGCCGAAGAACGAGATCTTCTGATAACCGACATGCGCGAAACCCGGCTCGATACGGTGCCGGGGCTTTCCGTCGGCGTCTGGGGCGCTGACCGGAATGATGATTTCCGCGCCCAACCGAACATGTTCGAATTGCGGATCGAGCAGCATCGGCACATGCTGGTTCTGGTAGGTCAGCAGGAAATCGGAATCGCCGTCGACGAGCGAATTGAGGTTTTCTTCCATGCTGCCGGAATCGGGTCGCATATGCGAGACGATCGGGCCGAGCTTCGCGTTGAGTTCGTTCAGCCAGTTCGGGAAGAAGGTGAAGGAAAGCGTATGCAGCGCCGTCACGGTCACCGTGCGGGCGTCATTGCCTTCCTCGTGCTGGAGATTTCGGCGCGCCTGATAGAGGCTCTGCAAAGTCTGCTCGGCGATCGGCACGAAGCGCTCGCCCGCATCCGTCAGGCGCGACGGATAGGTGGCGCGGTCGATCAGGCTGGTACCGACCCAGGCTTCCAGTTGCCGGATTCGGCGGCTGAAGGCGGATTGAGTGACGTGGCGCTCTTCCGCGGCCTTGGAAAAATTCAGCGTCTGTGCGAGCGCCAGGAAATCTTCAAGCCATTTGACTTCCACCACAAGCTCCACTGGAAAACCGACCGCAGTTCTCCATTGGTCTGATTGGCGGAAAAATGCAATCAGCCGGCGCGGCTATACTCGATCATTCTCGCACGCGACAGGACGAGTTCGAGGCGATTTTCGGACAGGAGATGAAGGCAGACGCGCTTCGTCCACGGCCCGTCCTTTAGCGTGAAGAGGAAACGTCCACCGCCCAGCGCCGTCAGCGACATGCGGTGGCGCACCGGCCCGACACCCATCACGACGGTATCGCCGGCAATCTCGAAGAAAGCGCCTTCGTCGGAGAACCAGCGCCCGGAGAGTGAGGCCGGCACACCGGTATCGACAGCCGGGAGCAGGCGGCGCGCCGGGTGGCCGATCTCACCGACAATCGCAGAACCATCCATCTTCAGGCGCATCGGCGAGGAGGCCGAAAAGGACGAAACATATTCGCCGTCATCCTCGTACGCCGTATCGTCGGCATCGAGCCAGGTGACGGTCGAGCCCTTGACCTCGGCCCAGAAGGGACCGGTCTCGGATACGTAGAGGCCATCGGTCAGCGCCGGGGAGGGGACCGGCAAAGCAAGGCCCAGAAGGGCGGCCATGGCTTCCTGGGCGATCTTGTTGCCATTCGTGTCTTCGCGGTTGGAGACGATGACGAAACCGCTTCTGCTGTCCTGGTCGACGAGGAAATAGGATTTGTAGCCCGGATGCGAGCCGCCATGGCCGGTAGATTGCCGGCCGCCGAGAAGCGTGCGGCGCAGGCCAAGGCCATAACCGCTTTCACGGCCATCCTTCAGCGCGCGCGGAGCGGCCAAGCGGTCGAGCACGCCGCTGAACGGAATTTTGTCCGACAGCAAGAGGCGCAGCCAATTGGCAAGGCTTGTCGCGCTGCCGGTCATGCTGCCGGAAGCGGAAATATGCAGGCCGGCAGCAGACAGCTGCCACTTGGTTCCGTCATGCCAATAGCCGGGGACGAGGCCATCGACCGCGTCGTTCCAGACATCCGGGGCATCGAGGATCGCGCCCGCTTCCATCCCCGCCTTGCGGATGAAATCCCGGAAGAACAGGCCCTTGCGCTCCAGTGCCGTCTCGACCAGGCGGTAACCGGTATTGGAATAGGAGACCTCCGTGCCGGCCTCGTAGTTCAGGCGTGTCTGGCGGGAGAGAAACTCCATCAGCGGGCCGGCCTTGGTTTCGGTATAGACCGACAGGCCGAGCAGTGACAGGCATTCGCGGGTATCCGGCAGGCCGCCGCTCATGTCGAGGGCACGGCCGACCGGGACGCTTGCCATCGGCTCCTGCAGTTCGGGCAGGTGCTGGCCGAGACGGTCGTCGAGCGAGATCGCTTCCGGATGGGAGAGGACCATGGCGCAGAAGGCGTGTTTGGTAACGGAGGCGTAACGCACCACCGTATCGGCCGAGAACGGCACTCTGGTGGCAAGGCTCTCGACACCACCAACCTCCGCAAAACGGATGCCGCCTGCATCAAAGCCGATCACCGCTCCGCCGGGCTGGTCGGCGCCCCAGCCGCCCGCGAATTTTTGGGCGGCCTGTTGTGCCGCTTCCCAATTGGCCGTGATCGACATGCTGTTCTCCAATGAAGGGGATTAGAAACCGGCCTCTCCGTCATGCTCGGGACAAGCCCGAGGATGACGAAGGTTCGAATTGTCAGGCCGGCTCTTCAAGCTCCACGCTCAAGCTGCGCAATTCGCGCGTATGGGCGTGTTGAACGTTACCCAGCCGCAGATCTTCAGCCGTCACCTGCTCCACCATATTGCCATCGATCATTACACCGACTTCCGTGCACAGATGCGCGATGACGCTGAGATTGTGGCTGACCATGACATAGGTGAGGTTTCGCTCGGCCCTGAGGTCGGCGAGAAGGTTGAGGATTTCCGCCTGAACCGAAACGTCGAGCGCCGAGGTCGGCTCGTCGAGCAGCAGCACTTCCGGTTCGGCGATCAGGGCGCGGGCGATCGCCACGCGCTGGCGCTGGCCGCCGGAGAGCTGGTGAGGATAGCGGAACCGTGCCGCCTGCGGCAGGGCAACGGCCGACAGGACTTTGGCGATACGATCGTCGATCCTGTCCATGCCATGCACGAGCGGCAGTTCCGACAGGATGCGGTCGATCGTCTGGCGCGGATGCAGCGAACCATAGGGGTCCTGAAACACCATCTGCACCTTGCGGAAGAAGGCGGGCGGGCGTTTCAGCGGTGCGTCTTCGCCGGAAAAGGCGATGCGGCCGGACCATTCGTTGTTGAGGCCGGCCATGGCGCGCAGAACGGTGGATTTGCCCGAGCCGCTTTCGCCGACAATGCCGAAGCTCGCGCCCTTGGCGACCTTGAAGGACACGCCCTTGACGACTTTGCGGTCGCCAAAGGCGATGCGCAGGTTGTCGATCTCGATCGTCATTTCAGCCACTCCGGATCACGGGTCAGCACGGGCAGGCGCTCCTTCGGATGGATCAGCGAGGGCATGCAGTTCAAAAGGCCGCGCGTATAAGGATGCTGGGCGGAGAGAAGGTCGGATGCCTTCAGCTCTTCCATCACCTGGCCGGCATACATGACGGCGACGCGATCGCAAAAATGCGAGACCAGCGGCAGGTCGTGGCTGATGAGCAGCAGGCCCATGCCACGTTCGGACACCAGTTCCTCGATCAGGCGCAGGATTTCCGCCTGCACCGTCGCGTCGAGCGCAGACGTCGGTTCGTCGGCGATCAGCAGTTCCGGATCCGGCGCCAGCATCATGGCGATCATCACGCGCTGGCCCATGCCGCCGGAGACTTCGTGCGGATAGGAGGCGGCGACCTTTTTCGGATCGCGGATCTTTACCGTTTCCAGAAGATGGACCGCGGCCTCCAGCGCCTGACGCTTGCTGCCGCCCTTGTGGGTGCGCCAGGATTCCGCCACCTGGCTGCCGATCGTCTTCACCGGGTTCAGCGAATATTTCGGGTCCTGCAGGATGAAGCCGGCCCGCTTGCCGCGGATCGTGCGCATCTGCTTTTCCGAAGCCGACAGGATATCGATCCCGTCAAAGGCGAGCTTTTCGGCTTCGATAACGGTCTGTTTCGGCAGAAGCTTCATCAGGGCGCGGGCCGTCAGGCTTTTGCCCGAACCGCTTTCGCCGACAATGCCGAGCTTTTCCGTGCCGAGCTTCATCGACACGCCCTTGACGGCCTGATGGAAGCCGGTGCGCGACGGAAAACCGATCTTGAGATTGTTGATTTCGACCAGCATCCGTCAGTTCCCCTTCGGATCCAGAACGTCGCGCAGTGCATCGCCAAGGAAATTGAAAGCGAGCGAGACGAGGAAGATGGCAATGCCGGGAATGGCGGCAACCCACCATTGTTCGAAGATGAAGCGCTTGGCAGTGGCGATCATCGCACCCCATTCCGGCGACGGCGGCTGGGCGCCCATGCCGAGGAAGCCGAGCGAGGCGGCGGTGATGATGATCGACGACATGTCGAGTGTCACGCGCACGATGAGCGTCGGCACGCAGAGCGGCATGATGTGGCGAAAAATGATGCGCCACGAAGAACCGCCGGTCAGGCGATAGGCGGCGATGAAGTCGCTACCGCGCACCGTCAGCGTTTCTGCGCGGGCCATACGGGCGTAAGGCGGCCAGGCGGTGAGCGCGATTGCAAGCACGGCGCTTTCGACGCCCGGCTTCAGCGCCGCGACGAAGGCCAGCGCCAGCACGAGGCGCGGGAAGGCCAGAAAGATATCGGTGATGCGCATCAGGATCGTATCGACGATACCGCCGAAATAACCGGCGATGCAGCCGATGGCGAGGCCGATCGGCGCAACCAGCACGACGACGGCAATGACCATGCCGAGCGTGACGCGGCCGCCGAAGAGGAGGCGTGAATAGATGTCGCGGCCAAGCTCGTCCGTGCCGAACCAGTGGGCGGCACTCGGCGCCGCCAGGCGGTTGGCGAGATCCTGCGTCGCCGGATCATGGGTCGCAAGCAGCGGCGCGAAAATCGCGATCGCGATGAAGGCGAGAATGATGGTTAGGCCGATCATGCCCAGCGCATTGCCGCGCAGGTTCAGCCAGATACGGTAGCGGTTGCCCCAGGCGGCCTGCTGGCGCGATGACGGACTTTCATCCAGCGCCCAGTTTCGGAAGGTGGCGATCATTATTTTACCCGTGGATCGAGGACGCGGTAGAGAATGTCCGCAATCAGGTTGAGGCCGACATAGATCAGGCCGATCAGAAGCGTGGTGCCGACGACCGGGTTCATGTCCGCATTCATCAGCGATACGGTCAGATACTGGCCGATGCCCGGCCAGGAGAACACGGTCTCGGTGACGACGGCGCCTTCGAGAAGGCCGGCATAGGTCAGCGCGATGACGGTGACGAGCTGGACGGCAACGGTCGGAAAGGCATGACCCCAGATCACCTTGGTCAGCGACAGGCCCTTGGCGCGGGCCGTGATGACGAATTCGCCCTTCAGCGCATCGATCATGAAGGCGCGCGTCATGCGGGCGATATAGGCCATCGAGAAATAGGCAAGGATGATGACCGGCTGCGCCATATGTGCCAGCGCATCCCAGAAGGCGCCAAGATCTCCGGCGATCAGGGTATCGATCGTCAGGATGCCGGTGACCGGGTCGATCATGCCGTCATAGATGATGTCCTGACGGCCGGGGCCGGGGGCGATATCGAGCGCCGAATAGAAGATCAAAAGCGAGATCAGCGACAGCATGAAGACCGGCACGGAATGGCCGGCAAGGCAGACGACGCGGATTGCCTGGTCGGTGAACGAGCCCTGGCGGACGGCGGCCCAGACGCCGAGCGGAATGCCGATCAGCGCGGCCAGCAGAAGCGCGGCCGTGGCAAGCTCGAAGGTCGCCGGGAAGAAACGGACGATATCCTGCGCCACCGGGTTCTTGGTCAGAACCGACATGCCGAAATCGCCATGGGCGAGCTGGTAGAGGTAATGCAGGAACTGCACCGGAATGGGCTGATCGAGGCCCATTTCGGCGCGTACGCGAAGAATGACGTCCTCGGGCGCATTGTCGCCAACGGCGGCAATGACCGGATCGACCGGCATGACCCGGCCGATGAGGAATGTCAGCACAGTCAAACCGAACAGCGTCAGGAAGACGCTGCTCAGTGTTGCTGCAAGGCTTTTGAAACGCCTGTTCACGCCTTGTTGGTCTCCAGGTAGGAATTGCCTTCAGACAGAACGCCGAGCTGGAAGCCGTTGACGTTCTTGCGGCATGCCGCGGTCTTGGTGGTCTGGAACATGACGGCGAATGGGCTGTTTGCCATGAAGTCACGCTGCAGCTGTTCGTAAAGAGCCAGGCGCTTGGCCGGATCCTTCTCGTCGCGGGCAGCTTCCGCCTTGGCCGTCATTGCATCGTCCTTGTAGCTCGAGCGCCATGCGAAGGGCTTCTTCTTGGCGTCGTCGGAATTGTCCTTGTTGATGCAGAACACTTCGGCGTTCGAGTTCGGATCGAAATAGTCGGTGCCCCATGCCGACAGCGCCATTTCATGGCCACGGGCGCGCATCTTGGTCAGGACCTGGCGGTTTTCGGCCGACTGCAGCTTTACGCGGATGCCGATGGCGCCGAGATTGGCCTGGATCGCCTGAGCGAGGTCCGGATAGGGCTGTGCCGAATAGTGGTCGAGCGTGATGTCGAAACCGTCCTTCAGGCCGGCTTCGGCCATCAGGGCTTTGGCCTTTTCGAGATCCTGCTTGAACGGCGTGTCGGTGACCGTGCCCGGGAAGCCGGCCGGCTCCATGCTCTGGTGAACGGCGTGCGTCAGCGGCACGATGTTCTTCTGCATGCCTTCGTAATCGAGCGCCCACTTGACGGCCTGCCAGACCTGCGGCTTGGCGAGGTTGGCATTGTTCTGGTTGAGCGAGATCAGCACCAGCGAGGCGATCTGCTTGCGCACCAGCGTGATGTTCTCGTCCGACTGCAGGGCCTTCAGCTGTTCGGAGGTCAGGTCGCGGGCGATATCGACATCGCCCTTCTGCAGCATAAGCATCTGCGACGACGGATCGACGACGTGGCGGATGATGACGCGCTTCAGGTTGCCCTTGTAGGGGCCGTTTTCGTTGAGCACCAGGGTGATGCTTTCCGACGCCTTCCAGGCCTGCAGCTTGAAGGAGCCCGAGCCGGCGCTGTTCTTCTGCAGCCAGGCATTGCCGAGGTCGCCATTCGCTTCATTGGCCATGACAACCTTCTTTTCGACGATGGCGCCGATGTTTGCCGACAGGCAGAACAGAAGGAAGGAAATCGCGGTCGGCTGTTCGGTCGTCAGGGTGACGGTCTTTTCATCCTTGGCGACGATGCGGCTTTCAACGTTTTCAGCGGTGAAGCCGAACTGGTTGATGATGAAGGCCGGGCTCTTGTTCATCTTGATGGCGCGCTGCAGCGAAAACGCCACGTCTTCGCCGGTCACCGGGGCGCCGGAGGAGAATTTTGCATCCGCGAGCTTGAAGGTGAAGACCTTGTTGTCGGCATCGGCTTCCCAGGACGCGGCGACGACGGGCAGAACCTGGTCCGGGTTGTCGCTGTTGGCACGTACCAGCTTCTGGTACATGTTGCTCATCACTTCGCCACCGACGGCCTCAAAACCCTCATGCGGGTCAAGGCTGGTCATGTTGTCGAGCTGCTGGGCAACGACCAGGATGTCCTTCGGCGTGGCCGCGAATGCGGTGTCGGCCAGTTCGATATAGGACAGGAAGGGCAGGGCTGCGCCGCCGATCAGAAAATTGCGTCTGGATACCATTGTTATATTCCCCTTGAACGGCCGGTTCTCCGGAGTGCGGAGGCCGGCAAGATTTTGCCGCAAAAAGATGCAGGCCTCTTATCAGGCGCCATTTCGGGCGACCAATTCCGTTTTTCGAATGGGTTATGCGCGGTTTGCATTTGCGGCTATCGCGCGCGATCCGTACGGATAATCAAAAATCCCAGGCTTTGGCAGGATATTTCAGAAAATGCTCAACAATTCGCTCCCGATCTTCGATGGCCATAACGATGTCCTGCTACGCCTGCGGCGCGCCGGTGGCGAGGATCCCGTGAAGCGTTTTCTTGAAGGCGAAGAGACGGGACATATCGACTTGCCGCGCGCGAAGGCCGGTGGGCTCGCCGGGGGGCTCTGCGCCATCTATGTGCCGTCGCCCAGCATGACCAAGGATGCCAATGGCGATTTCCCGACGCCGGCCCAGCCCGTGGCGCTCAATGAGACGCTCGCAATGGCACGCCTGCTGTTCGATATCGAGGCGCGCTCGGAAGGTGCAGTAACGGTCTGCCGCACGGCAGCGGATATCCGCCGCTCGATCGAGACGGGCAGCTTTGCCGCCGTCTTCCATATCGAGGGTGCCGAAGCGATCGCCGTCGATCTCGATGCGCTGCACGTCCTTTATCAGGCCGGTCTCCGCACGCTCGGTCCGGTCTGGAGCCGGCCGAACGTCTTTGCTTACGGCGTTCCCTTCCGTTACCCGTCCTCGCCCGATATCGGCCCAGGTCTCAGTGACGCCGGCCGCGACCTGATCCGCGCCTGCAACGAGCTGAAGATAATGGTCGACCTGTCGCATATGAACGAAGCCGGTTTCTGGGAGATTGCGAAGATCTCGAAGGCGCCGCTCGTCGCCTCCCATTCGAACGTGCATGCGCTTTGCCAGCACAGCCGCAACCTGACCGACCGCCAGCTTGACGCGATCAAGGATACGGGTGGTCTGGCCGGCATCAATTTCGGCGTTCTCTTCCTGCGCGACGATGGGGTCAAGGATCCGAATACCAGCCTCGACCTGCTTGTGCGGCATGTCGCTTACATAGCCGAGCGCATTGGCATCGAGCATGTCGCGCTCGGCTCGGATTTCGACGGCACGACCATTCCGGCCGAGATGAAGGATGCCGCCGGCCTGCCGCGCCTCGTCGAGGCACTTCGCCGCCACGGCTTCAATGACGCCGAGTTGAAGAAGATCGCGCACGAGAACTGGATCTCGGTACTGGAACGCAGCTGGGCGGTTTAACGCGCACCCTGTCTCGCGCGGGATACATCAGTAGACATCGCGCAGATAACGCTTGTCCCGCTTGAGCTTTGCCACGTAGTCGGCCGCCTGTTCCGGTGACATGCCGCCATGTTCCGCGATGATTTCGCCAAGTGCTGCGTCCACGTCCCGGGCCATGCGGCTTGCGTCGCCGCAGACATAGAAGGAAGCGCCTTCTTCCAGCCAGGAAAACAGCGCCTTGCCGTTTTCCTTCATGCGGGTCTGGACATAGATCTTGGCGTCCTGATCGCGCGAAAAGGCAAGGTCGAGGCGGGTCAGCAGGCCGTCGCGGCTCATGGTGGAAAGCTCGTCTTCGTAGATGAAGTCGCTCTCGCGGCGCTGGTCACCGAAGAACAGCCAGTTCCGGCCCTTGGCCCCGCGGGCGCGGCGCTCCTGCAGGAACGCACGGAAAGGCGCAATGCCGGTGCCGGGGCCGACCATGATCATCGGTGCATCGTCGTTACCCGGAACACGAAAAGCCTTGTTCTGCGACACGAAAATGCCGGCACTCGCACCTTCGGCGACCCGATCGGCCATGAAGGTCGAGCAGACGCCGCCGCGATCTCGGCCGGACGCGTGATAACGGACGCTGGCGACGGTGAGGTGGACATAGTCACCGGCTTCCGTCGGGCTCGAGGAGATCGAATAGGCGCGATGTTGCAGCGGCTTTAAAAGTGTGATGAATTCCGCGGCGCTCATGCCGCCTTGAGGCAGAAGCGAGAGCAGGTCGAGACTGTCCCTGCCCCAGAGGAAATCGTCGAGCGCTTCCTTGTCGCCGTTGCGAACCACATGGGTGAGTTCCTCGTGACCGGCGCGGCGCTCGACCTCGGCGATCAGATCGCGCGACGGCGTGGAGATCTCGTATTGGCTCGACAACAGTGCAGCGAGTGGGGCGCCGTCGATTTCCGTCTCAACCGAGGCCCCGAGCCTTGTGATCAGCAGATTGACAAGCGCCGGATCGTTGATCGGCATGACACCGAGCGCGTCGCCGGCCTCGTAGGCAAGGCCGCTTTCGCCGAGATCGAATTCGAAATGGCGGATTTCCTTGATCGAACCTGGGCCGGACAGGCGGCGGTTGACGGCAAGCGTCGATGCATAGGGGTTCTTGCGGCTCCAGCCTGCCGTGTCGCGTAACGGGGCAGGTGGAGCAATCGCGGCGCTCGCGCCCGGAACTTGCTTCTCGGCAGCGAGCGGCAAGGTTTCCCCCAGCCATGCAGCGGCTGCGTCTTCAAAATCGATATCGCAGTCGAGGCGGCTGGCGATACGCGTCGCGCCAAGCTGTTCGAGACGCGTGTCGATCAGCTTGCCTGCCTGGCAAAAGCCATCATAGCCGGTATCGCCGAGCGCTAGGACAGCGAATTTCAGGTTTTCGAGGCGCGGAGCGGCATCAGCTGACAAGGCTTCCCAGAAAAGCTGGGCATTGTCCGGCATCTCGCCTTCGCCATAGGTCGAGGTGACGATCACCAGATGGCGCATGGCGGAGAGGGCCGCCATGTCGATATCGTCAAGTCCGCGGACTTCCGGCGCCATGCCGATTGCGCGCGCCGATGCTGCGGCATCCATCGCCACCTGTTCGGCATTGCCCGTCTGGGTGCCGAACAGGATGTGCAGCGGTTGAGCCGCACCGGCGGCAGGTGCGCCCGCGGTGCTTTCCCTGGCAATCAGGCGCGAGTTCAGGCCGGCCATGAAGCCGGAGAGCCAGGCGCGCTGGTCGCTGTTGAAAGGGGCGTCCTCGGGGATATGGGGTATCGTCATGATGTGCGCCTCACGATCTTGCCGTTGCGAGATTGCCGATCGCCTTGGCGGCAAACAGCTCCTCGAAGCTCGGGATGCGGCCAATCCGCTCGCGGTTGCGTTCCGTCTGCTGGATGATCCAGCCATAGGTTCCGGGGCTGTCGATCGACAGCGTGTTGCGGCCGGCCAGCGCCTGGCGATAGTCGGAAAGGCGCTTTTCCGAGACGAGAACCGCAAGGCCTTCGTCGTCGTAATCGGCGATCGCCTCGCGGGCATAACGGGAGAGTTTTTGCATCAGCGCAAAATCCTCCGTCAGGATCAGGTTACGCACGGCCTTTTCCACGGCAGGTTCGGAAGGGCCGAGCGCATTCGGGACACGCGCCATGGCAAGCGACTGCGCCATGGAGAGCACCGTGTAATTGTTCAGCAACGCGAACATCCCGTCCGTATCCATCTCGCCCTGTGCCGGCGCCCGGCCGTTGAGGATCGGCTTGCGGTCACGATAGGCGAGCTTGAACTTGCGCACCTGATGGCCTGCAAGCGCATTGGACAGTTCCTCGATCAGATCCTTGCGGCTCTTTGCCTTCAGGATGGCGTCGCTATCCTGATAGAGCAGCAGTGCCCGCGGCAGGCCGTAGACGAAGTTCGACCGCTCGCTCTCGAAATTGTCGAGAAGCCAGCGTGCCTTTTCCGAACCGGTCGCCTCGATATGCCATTCGAGCATCATGCGGATCGCGTCGGCATGGAAGGCGGCATGTGGGGCTTCCGGGTCGGCGATCGAGCCGATGAGGATCGAATCGTGGCTGATGTTCTTCTGCAGGTCGCCGTAAGGATCGTATTGGTAGAAGAAGCCGCCGCTCATGCCGTTGCCGACACCCTTGCCAAAGGCGCCGAGGTTGAGAACGGCACCATTGGTCATGTATTCACAGCAGAAATCACCGACACCCTCGACCACTGCGGTGGAGCCGGAATTGCGCACGGCAAAACGGTCGCCGGCCTGGCCTTCGACGAACAGGCGGCCGCCAGTGGCGCCGAACAGCGCGAAATTGCCGATCAGCACATTGCCGCCCGCCTCATGCGAACCGCCACCCGGCGAGCGCACGGAGATCGTGCCGCCATTGGCGCTCTTGCCGACACCGTCATTGCAGGTGCCGGTATGGGTGAGCATCATCCCGTCATTGCAGAAGGCGCCATAGGACTGGCCAGCCGAGCCGGACGTCGCGATCTTCACCGAGCCTGCATCGAGGAAACGACGGCCGCGCTTGTCCTGCCGGACGGCGGGGAGATGGCGCGTGTCATTTTCCGTCAGCTCGTGGTTCAGCATACGCTCGATATCGACCGCAAGCTGGCCACCGACCGACTTGTTGCAGTTGTTGAGGTGTCGGTTGCCGCCGAGCTCGACGGTTGGCTGGGCGCCATCGATCAGGGCCGAACGCACCATGTCGATGAAGGCGTCGTCGACCGCATAATCCTTTTCCATATAGACGGGGTTGGCGATCTTCACCTCTTCGACGACCTGCAACATCGCCCGCAGGTCGAGCTGGCCGACGCTGGAAGGGTGGTCGAGGAGATGCAGCAGATCGCTGCGGCCGCGCGCCGCCCGCAGGGACTTCAGGCCGAGCGATGCGAGAATCTCGCGGGTCTCGTGCGCGATGTTGAGCAGATATTGCGCCAGTGCCCGCGGGTCGCCGTCGAAAACTTCGGAATTGGTGGTGAGGCCTGCGGGGCACTTGATGTTGCAGTTCTTCGCCATGACGCATTTCAGCATCATCAACGCCGTCGTGCCGAATTCAAAACTGTCGCCGCCGAGCAGCGCCGACTTGACGACATCGCTTGCCGTCTGATGTGCGCCGGAGCAACGCAGCGTTACCTTCTGGCGAAGGCCGTTGGCTGAGAGCGCCTGATGCACTTCGGCAATGCCGATTTCCGCCGCGCGACCGGTATATTTCAGGCTCGTGACTGCAGCGGCACCGGTGCCGCCAGTATTACCAGCGACGTTGATGACGTCAGCGCCTGCCTTGGCGACACCGACCGCAATCGTGCCGATGCCTTCCGAGGAGACGAGCTTGACGACGACGCGGACGCGGGCCGCCTTGCAATCGTGGATCAGCTGAGCCAGATCCTCGATCGAATAGGTGTCATGATGCGGCGGCGGCGAGACCAGCTCGACGCCGGGCGTGCCGCCACGTGCGGCGGCGATCTCGACCGTCACCTTGGCGGCGGGAAGCTGGCCGCCTTCGCCGGGCTTGGCGCCTTGGCCGATCTTGATCTCCAGCTCTTCCAGCATCGGATCGGCCAGATAGCCGGCCCAGATGCCGAAACGGCCCGAAGCGAACTGCTTGATGCGCGAGGCGCGGATCGTGCCGTAGCGCGAAATATGCTCGCCGCCTTCACCGGAATTCGACATGCCGCCGACCATGTTGGTGCCGTGCGCCACCGCCTCATGGGCATTGGCAACGAGGGCACCGTGGCTCATGGCACCGGAGGCGAGAAGCGGAGTGATTTCGCTTGCGGGCTGGACATCATCCAGCGAGATGCCCGCGGGCGCCGTATCGAGAAGGCGCAGATAGGCGAGAGCCTGTCCTTGAGCATGCACAGCGAGTGCGCCGCCTTCCAGCCAATGGCCGAGAATGTCGGCCTTGAAGCGGGCGACGAGCGATTGCCCGAGTGCGGCGAGCCGTGCAAGGTCGCTGCCGAGTGGACCGGCGAGGCTGAGCCGGAACGTATCTTCGGTCAACGCCTGGCACGTCAGGCCGCGGACGAGAAAGCTGTTATTGCCCTTGCGGGAAAAGCGCTTCATCTCCTTGCGGAAATCATCGGGCGAAGTCGCAAAGCTGACGTCGGCCGGGAAGGCGAGAACATCGCG
This sequence comes from Neorhizobium alkalisoli, assembly GCF_007829835.1. Classification (GTDB taxonomy): domain Bacteria; phylum Pseudomonadota; class Alphaproteobacteria; order Rhizobiales; family Rhizobiaceae; genus Neorhizobium. The sequence goes on from NZ_VIWP01000001.1 coordinate 1,308,166, forward strand.
AAGGGCTGCCGGGCGACGAGAGCGTTCTTCCGTCATCATCCGCACGAAGGAGCGATAACCTGGGGTGATGGCAAAGCGGTTGATCGCGTCCGGAGACAGGCGGTCGTAGCTCGTGTTCGTATAGGCGGCATCATCGATACCGAAGGCGTCGTCGAGGCGGTTCAGCGTCAGCAGGCGCAGGAACGGATCCTCTTCACCATCCGGCTCGGCAAATGTCGGCTTTTCTTCGGTCATGTCGACGAAACCGCGCACGGCCGTCGTGCCGAAGGAGTGCCCTGCGCCCTCGGCGCGTTCCTTGAAGAGGCCGAGCAACGGAATGTCGTCCTCTGCCTTCACCGTCAGCGCCTTGGCATGCCAATCGGCGACGGCCTGGGCGATGACCTTGAAATCGACGCCGCCGACCGGCGTCCGGACGTTCGGGAAGTAACGGTTGAGCACCGGATCGCTAGTATCGAGGAAATTCGGCTCGAAGAATTCGCCGCCGACATAACTTTCGGCGGTGCATAGGCCGACCTTGCCCATGGTCTTCATCAGCGACTTTTCGGCCGCCTTGGCGAAACGCTTGAAGGCCTTGTCCGCTTCAACACCGAACTTTTCCTCGGCGCGAAACTGCACACCGAGCGGATAGATGGCCGAAGCGCCGAAACCAAGGGCCGCCGCGATATGATGCGAGGAGGAGATCTGGCCGCTTTCCACGACCAGCGAAACGCGCAGGCGCGCACCTTCCTCGATGAGCTTCTGGTTGATTGCCGAGACGACGAGGATCATCGGCAGTGCCGCACGGTCCCGCGCAACGTGCCGGTCGGTGACGATCGCGATACCGCCCTCATCCCGGGCGAAAGCGGCAATGGCGCCGCACAGCTGGGCGATGCCGGCTTCCAGCGCGCGGGCATTCTCTGCTGCATCGTCGAGAACCGGAGCATAGAGCATCTCGAAGCGGCGAACGGGCGTTTCGGTCTGCTCGCGCAGCTTCAGCATGTCGAGATGGGTCAGGATCGGCGAGGGGACGACGATCTGGCGCGCAGCCTTCGCACCGATATTCGGCTTGGCGCCGAGCGCGATACGCAGCGTCATCCCATCCGCTTCGCGGATGCTGTCGAGCGGCGGGTTGGTGACCTGGGCGAAACGCTGTGAAAAATATTTCGCAACGCCGCCTTCCTGATCGGAGAGCGCGTTGATCGCATTGCCGTAACCCATGGCGGAGATCTTTTCCGCCCCGGTCGCCAGCATCGGGTCCATCAGGAACTTGAAGCTTTCCTGATTGTGCGAATAGGCGACGTAACGCTGATGGCGTTCCAGATCGCCATTGTAGCGCAGTGGCGAACCCTGGGCTTCCGCCGGGATTTCCGGCAGATCGGCAAGGCGCACGCGTGCACCGACGAGAAGATCGCGATAGGGCTTGCGGGCGGCAAGCATTTCCAGCGCTTCGACCGTGCCATAGGCGCGCTTTTCGACATGGTCGTAAACCAGCATGCCGCCGGCCTCGATGCGGCCGCGGTTCAGCACAGTTTCCGGCGGAAAGGCGATCTGGCCGGCTTCCGACATGACGCAGAGATAATCTTCCGTCTCGACGGTGCGCAGCGGGCGCAGTCCGAGGCGGTCGAGACGCGCGCCGATGATATCGCCATTGCCGAAAATCAGCGCCGCGGGACCGTCGTTCTTTTCTTCGTAGAGCGAGAAATATTCGAGCATGGCAACGACGTCGGCCGACAGCGTATCGTCGTTTTCCCAGGCTGGCGGCATCATCGAGACAACAGCGGTCACGAGATCAAGGCCATCCTCCATCACGCGCGATTGCAGCGTCTGGTCGAGGCGGCAACTGTCCGATTGCCCCTTGGGGCGAATGATCGAGGCGTTCTTTGCGGCAGCAATCGCCGCTTCGGAGAGGCGGTTCTTTCGGTCCGTGTTCAGTTCGCCGTTATGCGCCATCTGCCGGAAGGGCTGGGCCATGGATGGGTGCGGATCGGTATTGGTCGAGAACCGCGTGTGGAAATACATGGTATGGATCGAATGATCCGGGTCCACCAGATCGCGGAAGTAAGGAATGACCTCGTTCGAGTTGAGGCGTCCCTTCAGCACCTGGGTGCGGGCGCTGAGCGAGATCGGGTAAAGCCCTGCCAGTTCGGCGCGCGTATAAGCCTCGGCCTCGATGGCAAGCAGCGCCTTGTGAATGCGAAAATCGAATTCGGCCAGCAGGGCCGTCTCGCTGTGACAGCTGAACACCCATTGGCGGATCTCCAGCTGATGGCGGATGGCGGCCGGCCGGATCGCTTCGTTGTCCACCGGCACGTCGCGCTTGAGCAGAATCTCGAAACCCTGCTCGGCCAATGCAGTTTCGATGACATGCTCCGCCTGCGAATGGAAAGCGAGATCGGCGGGCAGAAAGAAGTTGCCGACACCGAAGCGATGCGGCTGAAGATCGGCGCGGCCGGTGAGCTTGCGGAAGAAGCTCAGAGATAGGTCCGTTGCGATACCAGCTCCATCGCCTACACCCTCGGCCGACATGCCGCCGCGATGCGGAACGGCACAGAGCGCCTCATGGCCTCTGAGCAAGACGTCGTGGGTCTGAATGCTGTCCTTTCGCGTTATAAACCCCACGCCACAGCTGTTTTTCTCCTGGGCCGGATCGTAGAGGCCGAAAAGCGCAGTGTTCGATTCCATGGGCCAGCTCCATCAGAAATATGTCAGTGGAGTTGACCTAATTAACAAGACTTAACGAGTCAAGTTTAAAGAGTTGTGCGCCGCAGCATGGGGTTGAGATGGAAGGCTCGGGTCGTCTGTTCGGTGCCTTCAATCTGAGCATTTTTCCAAAACAAACAAAAACAGCGGCGAGATTGCTCCGCCGCTGTTTCATTGTCAGGGTCCGCAGGCCCTATTGAATGGATCCGATGTTCTAGGCGGCCTTCGTTTCCAGCCCTTCGCGCTCGCCCATGTAGGCGATCAGATCTTCAATCGTCACGATGAGCAGGCCGTTCTTTTCGGCAAAGATTTCGAGATCGGGCAGCCGTGCCATGGTGCCGTCGTCATTGGCGACCTCGCAGATGACGCCAGACGGAAGTTTTCCGGCCAGCCGGCAAAGGTCGACGGCAGCTTCCGTATGTCCCGGCCGGCCAAGAACGCCATCCGGATGTGCCCGGAGAGGAAAAATATGTCCAGGACGGGCAAAATCGTCCGGGCGCGAGGCGGGATCGACAAGAGCCTTGACGGTTGCGGCCCGGTCTGCGGCCGATATGCCCGTTGTGGTGCCGGGGAGGTAATCGACGGAAACGGTGAAGGCGGTCTTCATCGATTCCGTATTATTGGGAACCATCAGCGGGATTTCGAGTGCGTCGAGGCGTTCGTGATCCATCGACACGCAGATCAGGCCACGTGCCTTGTTCATCATGAACGCGATCTTTTCAGCCGTTGCGTCTTGCGATGCGAATACGAGGTCGCCCTCGTTTTCACGGCTCTGGTCATCGACAACCACAACGATCTCCCCGCGGGAGATAGCAGCGATTGCATCTTCAATTCTGGAAATCGGCATTTACAAGTCTTTCAAGGGTTAAGCCGGTGAAGGCTGTTGCATCGGCTTGCGCCGACAAAACTTTCCCTTGGGCGAACAAGCGCCACGGGCAGCCCGGTTAAAGGCCGCCGCGGGTTGGTCTCTTCCATCCGGACTATACCGTCGGCTCCGGCATCGCACCGGATCTGCTGACCTTCCTTTTGGGGAAGCGCTCGCGGGCTCCGGGACAAGTCCCGATACCGCCGGTGGGGAGTTTCACCCCGCCCTGAGAACAGAAGAAATGTATTTCAACATCCGCTTGGATTGCAACCCTTTGACATGCCTCAAACAGCCTCGGAATGAGGAAAATGTTGCGGCTGCGAAAAGGTGGGTGATTTATTTTGCTATCAGGACCTCGATGCCGCGCTTTTCGAATTCGCGGGCGTCGCGGTCGGAAATGCCGTCATCGGTGATGAAGGAATGGATCACGTCGAGCGATCCGAGACGGGTGAAGGAAGAGCGGTTGATCTTGGTGCTGTCGGCGACGAGATAGACATGCGCCGCAGCCTTGATCATCGCTTCCTTGAGCTGGAGATCGGCAAAACTCGGATAGGTCAGGCCGGCATCGAGCGCCACGCCGGCCGTCGCCAGGAACAGCTTTCCGGCAAAGATGTTGCGGAAATACTCGACCGACTTGTCGCCCGACAGCGACAGCGTCGGCGACTTGAACTGGCCGCCCGGCATATGCACCGCAAATGTCGGCACGGAGCCGAGGATGATTGCGATGTTCAGCGCATTGGTGATCAGCGTCAGGTCTCGCCGGCTGGTGAGCCGCGTCGCGATCTCGGTTGTCGTCGTGCCGGCATCGAGGATCAGCGTCTCGCCATCCTTGACCAGGCTTGCCGCCAGCGCGCCGATCCGGCGTTTCTTGTCCATGTTCTCCTGGTGATGGAGCGTCATGGTTCCGGTTTGCGGCGCCGTCGTGTTGAGGAAGGCGCCGCCGTGCTCGCGGGTGATGAAGCCTTCGTTCTCCAGCCTCTCGAGATCCTGGCGAATGGTCGCTTCCGATACATGGAAGGCACTCGCCAGTTCCCGCACACGGGCAGACCCTTCCTCCTGGAGCCATTCGAGGATGCGCCGGCGTCTCGGCTCGGACAGAAGTCCGATCATCGATTCCGAAGCATCATTCTCGTTCTTCGCTTCCATTCGGTCCTGCCTAAACCCTGCAATCGCAACCAATCGAAACTATTCGATTCTTCTGATCCTTACAGCAAGCGTCCGAAGCCTCCAAATCCTCAATTGGCGTTCTGCTGCAGGACGACGCGGGCCTGGAGCTTCTGCTGGACCTGATCGACGACCACGGCGGCGATGATGACGAGGCCTTTGATCACTGTCTGCCAGAAGGACGAGACGCCCATCATGATGAGGCCGTCGGCGAGAATGCCGATGACGAAGGCGCCGACAATCGTGCCGCCGACCCGTCCGCGTCCGCCGGACATCGACGTGCCGCCGAGAACGGCTGCGGCAATCGCGTTGAGCTCAAAGGTTTCGCCGGTCGCCGGATGGCTGGCCTGCAGCTGCGAGGAGATGATCAGGCCGACAAGGGCGGCGCAAAGGCCGGAGAACATGTAGACGAAGAGCTTGATGCGGTCGACATTCACGCCGGATAGCGCCGCTCCGCGTTCATTGCCGCCGACCGCATAGATATGCCGGCCAAGCGGCGTACGGCTGGCGAAATAGGCGGCGATCAGGGCAACGACGACCATGATCCAGACGGAGACCGGCAGGCCGAGAAACGTGCCCGAGCCGATGATGCGGAACGTGTCGGAGCCGTAATCCGGATTGCCCGCAAGGTTCGGGAATGTACGGCCGTCGGAGAAGAGAAGGGCGGCGCCACGGGCCACGTAAAGCGTGCCGAGAGTGGCAATGAAGGGCGCGACGTTCAATTTGGTTATCAATAACCCGTTGATCCAGCCGATGAAGACGCCGACGACGAGGGCGATCAGGCAGATCTCGATCGTGTTGAACTGCAGGCTGTAGCCGATGCCCAAAAAACCGAGATCGATACCGTAAAGCACGAGATAACCGGCAACCATGGCGCAGAGGCCGACGATCGAGCCGACCGAAAGATCGATGCCGCCGGCGACGATGACGAATGTCATGCCGATCGCCAGAAGCGCGTTCTGGGCAACGTGTTTGGAGACGATCAGCATATTGCCGGTTGTCAGGAAGTTCGGCGCGGCAAATGCGAAAAAGGCAAAGACCAGGATCAGAGCCACGAAGGTGCGCATATGCAGAAGCAACAGAAGTGCCGATGTTCGGGACCTGTGGCCACCAATGACCGTCTTGACGTTGCCTGCGGCGTCGATGCTGCTCATAATGTTTCAACCCTGTTCAGATTGGGGGTCGCCGCCGAAACGACGTCCGCGGCGTTGGCCCCTGCCGGGAATTGCCCGGTCAATTTGCCATTCGCCATGACGAGAATGCGATCGGAAAGGGCCAGAACCTCTTCCAGATCGGATGTGACGAAAAGAATGCCGAGCCCGTCGGCCGCCAGATGCCGCATGGTGCGAAAGATCTCGGCCTTGGCGCCGATATCGATGCCGCGCGAGGGCTCGTCCATCAGCAAAATCCGTGGCTTGGTCATCAGCGCCTTGCCGATCACCACCTTCTGCTGGTTGCCGCCGGAAAGGCTGGAGACCGGATGTTCGGGACTGGCGATCTTGATCGCCATGCGCTTGACGAATTCGGCAGCCTTTGCCGCCTCCGCCTTCAGGCTGAGGTGAAAACCGCGGGTGAAATCGTAAAGCGATGACAGCGTCAGGTTTTCGCGGATCGTCATGATCTGCACGAGGCCGTCGCGCTTGCGGTCTTCCGGGATGAGCGCGAGGCCGCGACGAATGCGCCCCGAAACGCTCTTTTCCTTGACCGGCTTGCCGGAGATGAACAGCCGGCCCGAGGAGTTCGGATGCTGGGCCATGATACATTCCAGCAGTTCCGAGCGCCCGGCACCCATCAGGCCGTAAAGCCCGACGATCTCGCCCTCGCGCACTGAAAGCGACATGTGGTTGACCGCATAGCCGCCGGCCGGGCTCGGCAGGCAGATGTCTTCCACCCGGAAAACCTCGCCGCCGAGATCGTGTTCGACCGTCTTCGGAAATTCCTTCGAAGCGCTACCGATCATGTTGGCGACGATCCAGGGAATATCGACACCCTGCATCGAGCGCGAGCCGGTAATAACGCCGTCGCGCAGAACGGTGATGTAGTCGCCGATGCGGATCAGCTCTTCCAGCCGGTGGGAGATGTAGACGATGCCGACGCCCTGTTTCTTCAGGTCGTTGATGACCCGGAACAGGACTTCGACCTCCGTCGCCGAAAGTGCCGAGGTCGGTTCGTCAAGGATCAGGATGCGGGCGTCTTCGGCAAGCGCCTTGGCAATCTCGACGATCTGCTGCTGGCCGATCCGAAGGTTACCGAGCGGCGTATCCGGGTCGATATTCTGTTCGAGCCGTTTCATCAGAGCCGCAGCAGCCGTCCGCTGCGCCTGGCCGTCGATATGAATGCCGCCGAGCGTCTTTTCGTGGCCGACGAAGATGTTTTCCGCCACCGTCAGGTTGGGAAACAGATTGAGTTCCTGAAAGACGATGCCGACGCCGTTTCTGGTGGCATCCGCCTTGTCGGCGAAAACAACCTGTTTTCCGTCGAGTTCGATCGTGCCGCCGTTCAGCTGTTCGACGCCCGCGATGACCTTCATCAGCGTCGATTTGCCGGCGCCGTTCTCACCGACCAGAACGTTGACCGCGCCCATGCGCAGGTCGAAATCGACATTCTTCAGCGCCTGGGTGCCGGGATAGATCTTTGAACCGTTACGGATCGACAGGCCGATCGGATGGGGCTCGGTCATGGCGCAACCTCGATCGAGACCGGCATGATCAGCGGTTTTTCGCCGGCGGAACGGATCACGACTGCGCCGAGGAAATTGACCTTCTTGCCCTTGAGCGGCGTATCGGCGCTGGGCAGCTTTGAGATTGCCTTGTCGTTCAGGGCGCGGCCAAGACGGGCATATTCGATCTGGTCGCGGAAGGTCGAGAAATCGTAGAGATTGGTGGTGTCGCGCAAGGCCGTGCCCTTGACGACGGGACCGAGCTGCAGCGTCGCATCGGCCTTGCCGTCGCCGTCCACGTCGATATCGGCGGTCGCCGCTTTTGACGCGCGGTTTTCATCGACGACCGTGGCGCTTCCCTTGACCGGGAAATTCCAGCCGCCGCCGGCACCGCCGACGCGCACGCCGTGGCTTTCGCCCGCCTTGTCGAGGCCGGCCTTGATGGCGTCCTGCAGGGCGACGATATCGACCGCCTTTTCCTTCAGCGCCGGCACGAGCTTGGCGTCGAACGTCGTCTCTACGGTTTCGGCAATCGGATCCGCAGCCGCGCTCGAGGCGTCCACGGTCTTGACCAGCTTGCAACCGGAAACGGACGCAGCAAGCAGGCTTGCCACAAACAGGGTTCTGATTTTCATGGTGACCCGCATTTCTTTCAGGGCAGAAACCACCCGGGACGCGTTTTGCATCCCGGGTGTCGAATGGCGGCTTTACGGCTTCAGCGCGAAGGTTTCGAGCTTGGAAGCGTTCGCGGCATTGATCAGGATGCAATCCATCAGCTGCTTTTCCTCAAGCCCGGTCTTGCCCGTCTTGATGAACTTGTCGGCCTGTACGACCGCGTTCTGCGCCTGCTGATAGGCCGGCTGCAGGACGGTCGCCTTGATGCCGCCCTTCTTGATCGAGTCACGCACGTCGTTCGAACCGTCGAAACCGACGACGATCACGTCCTTGCGGCCGGCTGCTTCGAGCGCGGCATAGGCGCCCATGGCCATCGTGTCGTTCCCGGAGATGACGCCCTTGATGTCCGGATGCGCCTGCAGGATGGATTCCATCACCGTATAGGCTTCGGTCTGCGACCAGTTCGCCGTCTGCTTGGCGACCGACTTCAGGTCCGAATACTGGTCGATGACGTCGTGATAACCCTGCGAGCGGATACCGGCATTGGTGTCGGATTCCTTGCCGACGAGCTCGGCATAATTGCCCTTCTCGCCCATCAGTTTGACGAATTCTTCGGCGCCGAGCTGGGCGCCCTGGTAGTTGTTGGAAACGATCTGCGAGACGGCGACGCCGGTCGTGGTGATTTCGCGGTCGATCAGGAACGAGGGAATGCCCTTGTCCTTGGCCTTCTTGACGGCTGCGACGGACGCATCGGCGCCGGCATTGTCGAGAATGATGGCCTTGACGCCGGCGGCGATCGCATTGTCGAACAGTTCGTTCTGCTTGTTGGCATCGTCATCATGGACGAGAACCATGGTCGCGTAACCCAGTTCCTTCGCCTTTGCCGCAGCACCGTCGGCTTCGGCCTTAAAGAAGGGGTTGTCGTGGCTTGGCGTGATGATGGCGATCGTATCAGCGGCAAAAGCCGTGCCGGAGACTGCGCCGGCAATGCCGAGCGCGACCACGGACATCAATAGACGTTTCGTAAGCTTCATGGAGACCTCCCGTTTCGAAAACCACCCTCCCGTGGTCTTTCCATGCTCAGACTATCGATTGCTTTTGTTTGATGTCAATATGTTTTTGAAATTTGTTGTTTCGACGGTCAAAAATCAACATTTGCTACTATTTATGCTGCGCTGCGGCGTCGTTTTCATCGTCTTGGCGATTGTCTTATCAAAAATCCGCTTGAACACCCCTGCGTTTCATGTCACTTAATCGCCAAACGAAAGAAATCGAAAGCAATCAAAAATCACCTCATTCGATTTTGAATGCTTTGATGCCTGATCTCGGGGAGGAGTGGGCTGGTTCCTTTGCGATGATGGTTTGCCGGGTTCCCGTCAGACATGCAGCGCATGCGCGGGTCGGTTCATCTGCGGAACCATGCCGGCCCTTTTGGCCGATAACCGATTGAATGGAGGAAACTTATGACTGAACAACGTTTTGGCGCCGGCATCTGGCATTTCGCCACCTATCTCGATCGTTATGCCACCGATGGTTATGGCACGCCGCGCAGTGTCATCGAGGCGATCGATCTGGCCGGCCAGGTCAAGGACCTCTCGGTCGTCGACATCAACTATCCGTTCTTCGGCGGCGATTTTTCCAATGCGCAGGTCAAGGAAGCGCTGGATCGCAACAAACTCAGCGTCATCGGCATCACGCCGGAAATCTATACCCGCGAATTCGTCAAGGGCTCCTTCACCAACCCGGATGCCGGCGTGCGTCGCCGCACCCATGAACTGGTAACCGAAGCCTGCGATCAGGTCCGTTATTTCGGCGCCGATTACGTCAAGCTGTGGCCGGGGCAGGACGGCTGGGATTATCCGTTCCAGGTCGATTACGGTACATTGTGGAAGCATTCGCTTGATGGCGTCGGCCAGCTTGCCAGCGAAAACCCGGATTTGAAATTCGTCATCGAATACAAGCCGCGCGAACCGCGCGTGCGCATGAGTTTTGGTTCGGTGGCTCGTACGCTGCTCGGCATCGAAAAGATCGGCCTGCCGAATGTCGGCATCCTGCTCGATTTCGGCCATGCGATCATGGGTGGTGAATCCGCTGCCGACAGCGCCCAGCTGGCCATCGATTACGGCCGCCTGTTCGGCATGGACGTCAACGACAACTACCGCTCCTGGGATGACGATCTCGTCGCCGGCAGCCTGCATCCGATCGAGCTTTTCGAGTTCTTCTACGTGCTGCGGAAAAACAAGTGGGAAGGTGTGTGGCAGCTCGACCAGTTCCCCTTCCGCGAAGACAGCGTCGCGACCGCCAATCACGCGATCGATTTCCTCAAGGCTGCGGCCAAGGGGCTCGATGCGCTCGATTTCGACGCATTGAAGCAAGCGCAGGACCGCCATGATGCGATCAGCGCGCTGAAGATCGCTCAGAAGGCATTGTTCGGTGCCATCTAGGCGCCGCTCCCCAAGAGCGCACTATCGTTCCTGAAAGGCTGATACCCATGTTGAAGAATGACATCGTCGATACGATCCGGGAGAAGGCATTGTGGATGCGCCGCAGGGCGTTCCGCATGGTCTTCGACGCCCAGCTCGGGCATCCGGGCGGGGATTTCTCGGCGATCGACATCATCGCGACGCTCTATTTCGGCGTGATGCGCTACGACCCGAAGAAGCCGGAAATGGCGGAACGGGATCGCTTCATCATGTCGAAAGGCCATGCGACCGGTGCGCTCTATACCGCCCTCTGTGCCGCCGGTTATTACCCGGAGGACTGGCTGACGACTTATATGCAGCCGAAATCCATGCTGAACGGCCATCCCAACCGCAATTATCTGCCGGGTGTGGAGACCAATACCGGCCCGCTTGGCCATGGCATGCCGGTGGCGCTCGGCATTGCCATTGCCGGCCAGCTGACCAGCAGCGATTACCGCACCTTCGTGCTGACCGGTGACGGCGAGCTGCAGGAGGGCTCCAACTGGGAAGCGGCGATGACCGCCGGCAACCGCAAGCTCGGCAAGTTCACGCTGATCGTCGACCGTAACCGCCTGCAGCAGGGCATGGGAACCGAAGAGACCAACGGTCTCGACCCGCTCGACGACAAGTTCCGCGCCTTCGGCTGGGATGTCGAAGTGGTGGACGGGCATGATGTCGTCGCTCTTCTTTCCGCTTTGTCGGAGCCGGCCGGCGGCCGTTCGAAGCCGCTCTGCATCATTGCCAATACGGTCAAGGGCAAGGGCGTCTCCTTCATGGAAAACAAGGCCTCCTGGCACCATGGCGTGCCGAATGCCGAACAATATAATATCGCTATGGAGGAACTGGTCTGATGGCTGCTCCCGCACAGAAACAGGAAGGCTTTTACGACTGCCGTGATGCCTGGGCGCGCACGATCGAGGCGCTTGCCGAGGAAGACCCGCGCATCGTCGCCGTCGTCAACGACTCCGTCGGCTCGTCGAAGCTCGGCGGCTTCCAGAAGAAATTTCCCGACCGACTGGTGAATGTCGGCATTGCCGAGCAGAACATGGTCGGCGTCGGGGCGGGGCTTGCCAATGGCGGTCGCATTCCCTTCGTTTCGGCGGCCTCCTGCTTCCTCACCGGCCGCGCGCTGGAACAGCTGAAGGCGGATATCGCCTATGCCGGTTTCAACGTCAAACTCGTCGGCCAGTCGTCCGGTGTCGCCTATGGCGAGCTCGGGCCGACCCATCATTCGATCGAGGATTTCGCCTGGCTGCGCCCGCTCGACAAGATCACGGTCGTCGTTCCGGCCGATAGCTGGGAAACCGCCGAGGCGGTCAAATGGGCCGCGGCCCATGAAGGCCCGGTCTATATTCGCCTGAGCCGCATGCCGGTACCGGACCTCGTCGTCGAAAACCGCCAGTTCCAGCCCGGCAAGGCCGAGGTCGTGCGAAAGGGCAGCGACGTCACGCTGGTTGCTTGTGGCACCATGGTTCACCTCGCCGTGCAGGCGGCAGCCGATCTGCAGGCCGAGGGCATTTCCGCCCGCGTCCTCAACATGGCGACCATCAATCCGCTGGACGGCGCCGCGATCGAAAAAGCGGCCAGCGAAACCGGCGCGATCGTGACGATTGAGGAGGCCAACATTCATGGCGGCCTCGGCGGTGCCGTGGCGGAACATACGGCTGCCACTCTGCCGGTTCCGGTCGAGCGCATGGGCTTTCCGGGTTTTGTGCCCACAGGATCGGTCGAATGGCTGTTCGATCATTTCGGATTGACGGCTGCCGGGATTGCCCGGTCGGCGCGCAAGGCGATCGGACGCAAGCGCGCATGACCGGCGGTTCGGGAGGGGGACCAAAGAGCGGATATATCATTGCCATCGACCAGGGGACGACCAATACCAAGGCGATCCTGGTCAGCGCCGCCGGCGAAGTCGTCGCCAAGTCCTCGGCGCCGCTGAAATCGAATTATCCGCGCCCCGGCTGGGCAGAACAGTCCTCTGACGACATCTGGGCCAGTGTCCAGGCAGTCATCGCGGAGCTTGTCGATGCCAATCCTGAGGCCGGCATTGCTGGGCTTGCGATTGCAAACCAGCGCGAGACGCTGGTCGTCTGGGACGCGGAAACCGGCAAGCCCATCATCCCTGCGATGCTGTGGCAATGCCGGCGCACCGCGCAGGCTTGCGAGGCTCTGATCGAGCAGGGTCAGGATCCGATGGTAGTGGAGGCGACAGGCCTTTCCATCAATGCACTCTTCCCAGCCTCCAAGCTGGCCTGGGTCATGCAGAACGTCCCCGAAGCGAGAACGCTGGCTATCCAAGGCCGATTGCGTGCCGGCACGGTGGACAGTTGGCTGCTTTACAAGCTGACGGGCGGCAAGGAATTCGCGACCGACCATTCCAATGCCTCGCGCACGCAGCTGTTCAATACGGGCACACTGAGATGGGACGAAGGTCTTTGCGATCTGTTCGGCGTACCTCTTTCTGCCTTGCCACAGGTTCGGGCCTCCGATAGCCAGTTCGGCGAAGTGGCAGGTGGCGCCACCGCTCTTCCAGCAGGTGTCCCGATCCTTGCCATGATGGGCGACAGTCACGCTGCGCTTTATGGTCATCGCGTGCGGACACCCGGCCTCGTCAAAGCGACCTATGGTACGGGTTCGTCGCTTATGACGCTGACGCCGCAGCGGGTTCTGTCGAAAAACGGCCTCTCAAGCACGATCGCCTGGAGTGATGCCCAAGGCGTCGCCTATGCTCTCGAAGGCAATATTACGGTGTCGGCCCAGGCGGCGGCATTCGCGGCGGAGATGCTGGGGCTGCTTGATGCAAAAGCCCTCTCCGCTCTTGCCAAGACGGTTCCGGATGCGGCCGGCGTCATCTTCGTCCCCGCTCTTGCCGGATTGGGCGCGCCCCACTGGAATGACAAGGTGTCGGGCACGATTTCCGGCATGACCCTGGCGACGACCCGCGCGCATATCGCTCGGGCAACGCTCGATGCCATCGTTCTCCAGGTCGCCGATGTCTTTATCGCCATGGAAAAGGATCTCGGCGCTCGCCTCGATGGCTTGCTGGCAGACGGCGGAGCATCCTCCAACGACTTCCTGATGCAATTACAGGCCGATGTTCTGGACCGGCCGGTCACGCGCAGCGGTCAGGCAGAGGTTGGCGCCATGGGCGTTGCGACCATGGCGCTTGCCGGATTGGGGATGGCCTCTTCATGCAAAAATGATGTCCGCAGTGAATTCCGGCCCGATCTCGAGGCGGTCACGTGGCGCACAGAGGTGCGTGATGGTTGGCAGTCGATGCTTGCGCGGCTGACCGCGCATTAGGATCGGGACGAACAAGGGGCCTGCCGGGAGAGCAGGGACATGAAGTGGGAGGATAGTGACATGGGATCTGCAATACGGCCGCTTGTTGCGGGAAACTGGAAAATGAACGGCATGCGCGACAGCCTCGCGCAGATCAAGCATGTGTCCGAGAGCAGCGCATTGGCTATTTCAAATGCCGAAGCCCTGATCTGCGTGCCGGCCACCTTGCTTCATTCCGCCGCCGTGATGACCGCCGGGACGCCGCTGCGGATCGGTGCGCAGAATTGTCACCATGAAGAAGACGGCGCCTATACCGGCGATATCTCTGCTGGAATGATTGCAGACAGCCTGGGCAGCCATGCCATTGTCGGCCATTCCGAGCGCCGGCTGGTTTATCGGGAATGTGATGCCTCGGTCCGCTCGAAGGCGGCGGCTGCTCACAAGGCCAGCCTGACGGCCATCATCTGCATTGGCGAAACGGAAGAAGAGCGGATTGGCGACCGCACACTTGAGGTCCTTCGCTGCCAGCTGGCGGGTTCGGTGCCGGACGGCGCAACGGCAGCAAACACGGTGATCGCCTACGAGCCTATCTGGGCAATCGGCACTGGCCGGACACCTTCGATCGCCGATATTGCCGCTGCCCATGCCTTCATTCGCGCCGAGCTGTCTGGTCGTTTCAATGGAGAAGGCGATCGCATGCGTCTTCTCTACGGAGGCTCGGTCAAACCCTCGAACGCCGCTGGAATTCTTGAGATCGACCATGTGAATGGAGCCCTGGTCGGTGGCGCAAGCCTGATGGCCGCCGATTACCTGGCGATCTGCGCGGCTTGTTAATCCGAGGTCTCCCTGATCTTCGAAATTCCTGACGCTTCCGGGTAATGTGATTTAACCTTCGAGATTGCAAGGTTGCAAAACTCCCCTCACAGGACCAGAACGACGACAGGAATTTCAAAAAATGGGAGGAGATTTTATGGAGATCCAGCAGCTTATCGGTGGCAAATTCGTTGCGGCCATTTCCGGCCGAACCTATGACCGCCTTGATCCTTTCACAGGCAAGCTTGCCACGCGGACGCCGGCTTCGGGGCTGCAGGACGTCGCGGCTGCTGTCGAGGCCGCATCTGCGGCGTTTCCCGCATGGTCGAAGACGGGCCCGGGACAGAGGCGGGCGCTGCTTTTGAAGGCCGCCGATATCCTGGCCTCGAAAACCGACGAATTTGCCGGCCTGATGATAACGGAAACCGGTGGCACGGCACCGTGGGCCGGTTTCAACGTCATGCTGGCCGCGGGCATCCTGCGCGAAGCAGCCAGCATGACCACCCAGATCCAGGGCGAGGTGATCCCGTCGGACAAGCCGGGCACGCTTTCCATGGCGCTCCGCACGCCTGTCGGCGTCTGCCTCGGTATCGCGCCCTGGAACGCGCCGGTCATTCTCGGGACGCGCGCCATCGCCATGGCGCTTGCCTGCGGCAATACGGTGATCCTCAAGGCATCGGAAGCATGCCCCGGAATGCATGTGCTGATCGGTCGGGCCCTCGTCGAGGCTGGCCTGCCGGATGGCGTCGTCAATGTCATTACCAACGCGCCGGAGGATGCGGCTGCGATCGTCAAGGCCTTGATCGAGGCGCCCGCTGTCAAGCGCGTCAACTTTACCGGCTCGACCAAGGTCGGGCGGATTATCGGTGAGCTCTGCGGCCGGAACCTGAAGCCCGCCCTGCTGGAGCTTGGTGGCAAGGCGCCCTTCGTCGTGCTCGAGGACGCCGATATCGACGCGGCCGTCAACGGTGCGATTTTCGGTGCCTTCGCCAATATGGGTCAGATCTGCATGTCGACCGAAAGGCTAGTCGTGCATGAGAGCATCGCGGATGAATTTGCTGCAAAGCTGTCAGCCCGGGCCTCGCAGCTGCCGGCGGGCGATCCGCGTGGCCATGTTGTGCTTGGATCATTGGTGTCGCTCGAAGCAGCCGAGAAGATGGAGGCGCTTGTCGCCGACGGGCTGGATAAGGGAGCGTCTCTGGCTGCAGGGGGCAAACGTCACGGCTCGGTCTTCGAGGCAACCCTGCTCGATGGCGTCGCACCCGGCATGCGCATCTATGACGAGGAAAGCTTTGGCCCCGTGAAATCCATCATCCGCGTCAAGGATGAGGAAGAGGCCATCCGTATCGCCAACGATACCGAATACGGCCTTTCTTCTTCTGTTTATAGCAGGGACATCCGGCGGGCGATGGCTGTCGCGGCGCGGATCGAGACCGGTATCTGCCATATCAATGGTCCAACCGTGCATGACGAGGCCCAGATGCCGTTTGGCGGCGTCAAGGCTTCCGGTTTCGGCCGTTTCGGCGGGAAGGCGGGAATAGAGGCATTTACGGACCTGCGCTGGATCACCGTCGAAGATCCGAACCAGCATTACCCGTTCTGATCTTGGAGTAGATCCGCAAATCCGGCCGCTATGGCCTCATTGAAAAGGGGAGGCGGGCCAGAGGCGAAGCAGGCGCTTGCTTTGGCCCGCTTTCTGGCCTGTTTTCCCGACCTGCCTTGTGGAAAACGATAATTCTCTTTTGAATTCAGTGATTTGTCGTTTTTTTGCAGTTTTATGAAACTGTGCTGTTGACGCTTGGTAGGGTTGGATCTATAACCCGCCTCACTGACGAGGGCGGCGGCGCTGCTAGCGACGAAGCTTCTCGTTCTGGAGAAACTGGCGGAAACGCTGGGGAATTCTTCGGAAAAATCACTTATGAAATTGGCGCATGCTGATTGGGGCCGGGTTACGGTTTGGCTCTGGGTGATTTGACGTTTGGTCTTTTTGTAGAGACTGAGTGTCTGTTATTTGACAATTGAAGATGAGAAGAAAGAGAAACGTGGTCGGCGGTTTTCCGCGGGTCAAGGCTTTAAGTCTTGGTCTGTTTAGAAGACAAAATGACGGTCACGTTTTGATATGAGAACACCAGGCTGGTGGCGCAGTGATGCGGAACCAGTCGAGTGAGTTCTCGTCGATTCAGAACATAGTGATCAGTCATGATTGAATTCTCAACTTGAGAGTTTGATCCTGGCTCAGAACGAACGCTGGCGGCAGGCTTAACACATGCAAGTCGAGCGCCCCGCAAGGGGAGCGGCAGACGGGTGAGTAACGCGTGGGAATCTACCCATCCCTACGGAACAACTCCGGGAAACTGGAGCTAATACCGTATACGCCCTTCGGGGGAAAGATTTATCGGGGATGGATGAGCCCGCGTTGGATTAGCTAGTTGGTGGGGTAAAGGCCTACCAAGGCGACGATCCATAGCTGGTCTGA
>NZ_VIWP01000002.1 GCF_007829835.1 Neorhizobium alkalisoli
CCCCGCTGAAAACATGCGAGGGACGGTTGAAACATGGGTCAATTCTCAATGGAAATATCGGGCTGCGCCGGGTCAGCTCTCAGTGGAAATCAACATTCAAGGCGGATACAGCCCAAGCTCTGTCGCGCCGATCATCCGTGCCATTCGCGGCGCAGCCAAACGTGATTTTGTCCGCTCGAACCTGATCTACACGACGACTGGCACATCGCCAGCCTACGTGCTGACCTACCTTGTCGCGCCTACAGCCTACAACAAAGGCGAGATTTACCGCTTCTTCGCCCATGCAGACAATACCGGTGCTGCGACGATTAACATCAACGGCTTGGGCGCAAAGTCCCTGTTGAGCCAGCGCGGCGAAGCCCTGTCTGCTGGTCAGATCAAGACCGGCGATGCGGTTGAGGCATATTACGATGGCACGAGCTTCCGCATTATCTCGAACGAGAAGCACAATGCCAAGCTGACCGGTGTACTGAACATCACCGATTCAGCGCCCGGTCTTCTTTTCACCAACACGTCGAACACAGCAGCTAATACCAATGTCCGATTTGGTATGGTCGGGAACAATGCAGTGCTGACGGTCGGCACCTCGAACACCCTGACGGTATCGGCGAACAATCTGACCGTCGCTGGTTCGATCAACACAGCCGGTTTGACTTCGACGGCTGCAATTTCTTCGACAGGCAGCGTTACGGGTGCTGGACTGATCTCCACAGCCGGTATCAGCGCCACCGGCAACATTGCCTTGGCGGCAGGTGCTGAGCGTCAGATTTCGTTCGGCGATGCCGGTACCTATTTTTACGGCAATTCGACCCAGACCGGTCTGTATTACCCTGCCGCGAACAAGTCGCCGTGGTATTACAACAAGTCTTCTGACCTTGTGAATTTTCAAGCGGGTGCACTTCAGCACAACGGCACGACGGTCGTCATCAATAACGGCGGCACCTATTCGCTCAACATCACCGGCAATGCTGGTGGTAATGCTGCTACCGCGACGACTGCAACGCGTGCAAACCAATTACTGCTCAATGGTTCTGGATATGCGAATTTCCATTGGTCAGGACAAGGCGGTCAGCCGACTTGGATGTGGGGCGCTGGCGACTCAGGCAATAGCTATCTTTACAACCCGTTGAACTTCAGCGTGAACTACGCCACTAGTGCGGGCAACGCGAACACTCTCGGTGGTCTCAGCAACGCCTACTTCATGCAGCGTCTTGTGAATACGTGGCTTACTGACAACGAAGGTGGTCTACGTTTTTACTTTAATTCCGGTAGCGGTCCCACCACAATTCGCAGCTCTGGTGATCCTATCGTGCGTTTTATGAACGGCAACGGTACCGTGGCTGCTCATGTTCGTGCAGGCGGCACCTACGAAAACCTCTCCGACCGTCGAACGAAATATGACATTGTCGATGCGAACGATATCGGTCGTGACAACCTCATGGCTCTTCGACCGCGTTGGTACAAGCGTGTAGGCATCGACAAGGTTGAACTCGGCTGGATTTCTCAGGAAACCCGTGAAGCTATCTCTGCCGCAGTGAACCCGATCAATCCGGACGACCCGGATGAGCTGCTGTACATCGATGAAAAGGCGATCTCAGTTGCGACTGTTGCGACCGTTCAAGAGCTTGTTGTCGAACTGGAAACCATAAAAGCTGAACTAGCAGCCCTGAAGCCGAAGACGCGCAAGAAAGCGGCTTGAAACGAAACATTAGCGTCCTAATTTCTTCCTTGGACATCCCCTCTGAAGTCCAGTTTAGCATTCCCATCGAATTAGCCCGCGCTTTCTTATCCAAGGCGCGGTTTTTTTCTTGAGAACGATCTACATCTTTTGATCAGCTTGTGCTGGAAGCCGCAGGACGTAGAGTCCTTATGGCTGACGCCTGTCTTTTCGGACAAGCTGGTGCGGTCAGCAGGCCCGCACAGAAGAGAAGCTGTGCGGGCTGTCGTCATTTGCGAACGACAGCGCTTACTACCTCTTTTGGTGGAATTGATGTAATGTCGCACGGAGCTAAACTTATCTGCGCGTTGCTTCGTTCATAGAGCAGCGCCCACTAGGCTCGCGTGGTTCGAGCGTCTACGCGAGCTTTTTTCCATTCCGTGGAAAAGTTGAATTCTCGCCGTCAACATAAAATCAACGAGCGATCACTGGGAGTTCTGGCAATGGTTGGACAAATCACCACGACTGACTTCAATGGCGAGATCGTAGAACTCGCGCCACTCGGAACGATAATGGCATCGCTTTCTGTCGATGGATATACATCGGATCAGCTAAGTTTCTCCATCCAGCGTCAACAATACTGGTATGCCGAGACGGTTCTCTACAGCGATTCAATCGACACGAACGCCTTCAAAATCGAGGGCAGTAAGCTTGTAGTCGCCAGCGATGACGATCTGAATTTTTTTAGTTGGCGGGTTGAAGGTTTCGGGGTCAGTCTTCAGGCTCGTGATACGTCAGGCAATTTGGTCGCCAACACCTATTTGTCGTTCGACCCAATTGATACATTGAACGACTACCGAGGGACGAACCACGCCGACAGGCTCGTCGGCACAGATGGAATGGAAAAAATAATCGCTGGCGCTGGTGATGATAAAATATACGCTAAAGGCGGCGACGACGTGCTATATGGCGGCAGAGGAAAGGACGTACTCGTCGGCGGAGCTGGTTCAGATACGTTTCTTTACAAATCCATCAAAGAAAGCACGCTCAAAGCGCCGGACCTGATCGCGGAATGGGATCATTTCTCCCAATACAACATTCGAGATTTGATCGACCTATCGCCAATCGACGCCAATACGAAGGTCAGCGGAGATCAAGATTTTGACTGGCTAGGCTCAAAGAGTTTCAGCGGTCATGCTGGCGAATTGCGTTATGTGAAAGATAAGTCCGACACCTATGTCTATGCAGATGTGAACGGCGACAAAAAAGCGGATTTCGCGATTCACATCGGGGAGGCTGTGAAGATGTACGCTGATGATTTCCTGCTTTGATGCGAGTATGTTCGAAGTTGACGCGGCTTGCATTGGATTTGTAAATCATCGCGGCGTTTACTAGCAAAATGTCTATTGGTCGTTCTCAGCACGCAGCGGAGTTTTGTCCCGCTTGCTATCGCTGCTGATTTGCTTAGATGCCCGTAAGCGACGGAGAAACTTAGAGAGCGCCGATAGGCTGTCCTGTTTTCCGTCCGCTTCCAATTCGTTGTCAGTCATATCAACCCCCATTTGCTCGCACGATGCTAACGCGAAGCCTGTGGGTCAATTCCACCAAAAGAGGTAGGCCCCTTAGTGGGCCTTTTTATTGCGTCGGGTATTGTTGTTCTGTTCGACAATCGTGGACCAGCGCAGATTACCGGGCTCATATCCCTTCTCATTGTCGATGCGGTCAATCGAGTAGCCAACGCCCGGTCGGAACTCGACACAGCGAGCAAACTCTTCGAACGACTTGAAATGATTTTGAATGCCCCTCGCCCCATAGTCTTTGTAGCGCGGGTGGTTCGGGTTGCTTGTGCGATTGCAGATGTTTTTCCAGCAGTTCCACAGTGAGGCCTGCTCTGTATCGGTGGACGTGCTGAAGCCGTGTCGGGTTTTGCCTGCGGCGTGCATCTCATCGAAAATCTGATTGACCGATTTGCGGGCCTTGCGAGCATTGTAGTCTGCAAAGAGGTTGCGGACGTCGGCAAAGATAATGTCGCTATCGATTTTGATAGAAGCGACGGATGCACTTTGAAATACGGTGTTGCTTTGAATAGTCATTTGAAAATCTCCTTAATAAACGCTTGCAATTTTATTTAGCGATTTTCAGTTTTTCAGAGTTCGAACACCGATATCGGAAACTAAGACGCCGGATTATCTAAATATCCCTGCAAGCATCAGGGAGAAATACATTGATCAAAGCCATACTTATTGGGCTGCAACAGACAGACAGCCAAATCCAAATCATTCAGCGCGGCGGGAAAAGGTTCGTGCTGGCACTCGCTATCGAGATCGCAACTACAGCCGATCAGATCGACAGCATCGACGCCACGACAGCGGTATCATTCAGTCTGGAAGAGGTGCCGCTCTCAGCCGCACGGAAACTGCTCGCTGAAATGGACGGCGATGCTGGCGCTATCGTCGCGATGCAGGACGGAAAGTCACTCAGCGGTGACGATCTTGAAGCGCTGAAGACCTATGTCCGGAGACATGTGAAGGCCCTGCCGGTGGCGACGATCAAGTCAGAATAAGCGGCTAGCTAAATAACCGTAGCAAAACATTTCTAGGAGATACGCATATGAAAACCAAAATCAATTTTACCAGCTTCGGTCGCTCTGCGAAAACCGGCACAATCGAGGGCAAGTTCAATGTTCGCGTGCCTTGGCTGGATGGCAAGATCGGTGAGTTCGATTACGAAAATGCAGTAATTACTATCGATCCGGCTGAGCTGAAGGACGCTGTCTATCGCGAGCAGGTTCGAAAGATCGAGGACATCTTTCACGGCATGGACGGCATCAACATCGACGGCACAGTGGTCATCGCCGAACGATCATACTTCACCAACGGTGAGCTTTATCGCGTCCGGGATACATTGCCAGAAGCTGGTAGCGCCCGCATTCAGTGCGAGTATGCGACTAAGGATGACGAAGGCACTGACATTTGGACACCGTGCGAAGAAGCCTGCGACTTTGCAGAAATCGAGCCGTACATGACCGGGCTTGATGCCGTATATGACAGAGCAGGTCGTCAGAAGCATTGAGCTATGAATAGACAAAGGGTCCGGCGCTTAGGTTCCGGACCTTTTTTGTTGTCAGTCGAAAATCGATAGCTTTTCAGGGAACCAGTGAAGATCGATCTTGAGGCAGCGAAGGCGCCGCCCGTAACAACTGTTTAATCGCCCTTGAAATGCTGCCGGTGATAGTATTTAATATCGCCTGTGTGTTGTTAGCACTGCTAATTATTGAGTTAATTTTACGGTCTATCCCGATAAACGAACTCAAAATGGAATATGCTAACGAGCGCTTATAAAGCTACAGTAAATCAGTGACTTAGTCGTTCGCTGACTGGAAATCTGGCTTTTTAAGTCAATCACACCCCGATCATACCCCGATCATACGCCGGTCACACGCCGGTCTATCCGCGCGAAGTGGTGCGGCGGGCGCTGGAACTGTCAGCGACGGCGATCATTCTGGTCCACAATCATCCAAGTGGCGACCCGACACCGTCGCGGGCCGATATCGATATGACGAAGACGATCGTCGATACGGCAAAGCCGCTCGGGATCACCGTCCATGATCATATCATCATCGGCAAGGACGGGCATGCCAGCCTGAAGGGGCTAAGGCTGATCTGAGCGTCGGCGATTGCCCCTCATCCGCCTGCGTCCTTCGGACCCTTCTACCCGTCTTGACGGGGAGAAGGGATATGCCGCGGCGCCACCATTTTCTCGACACCGAGCGGGGCACGTCCCCTCTCCCCGCATGCGGGGAGAGGGTTAGGGTGAGGGGCAGACGTCAAAGCGGTTGCCAAGCTGGCAGTCACCCCACCTGCACCAGATGCCCCGCCGAGACCTCGCGATATTCCCGCTTCGGCGGCTGGTAATCCATGTCGCGCACCGGGCTTTTCAGCTCGTCATTCGAGATCCCGCGCCGAATGCCGCGGCGGGACGGATCCGGCACCGGCACGGCGGCCATCAGCTTTTTCGTATAGGGATGCTGCGGATTATCGAAGACGGCGGCACGCGGACCGATCTCGACGATCTCGCCGAGATACATGACCGCCACCCGATGGCTCACCCGTTCGACCACGGCCATGTCGTGGGAAATGAACAGGAAGGCGAGATTCAGGTTCTGCTGAAGGTCAAGCAGAAGATTGCAGACCTGCGCCTTGATCGACACGTCGAGTGCAGACACGCTTTCGTCGGCGACGATCACCTTCGGGTCGAGCGACAGGGCGCGGGCAATCGCGATACGCTGGCGCTGACCGCCGGAGAATTCGTGCGGGTAACGTTTTGCCATATCGGCGGAGAGGCCGACCTTTTCCAGGAGATCCGCGGTCTTCTCCTTCGCCTGTTTGGCCGTCCCGAGCTTGTGCTTGATGAAGGGTTCGGCGATTGCCGTGCCCACCGTCATGCGCGGGTTGAGCGAGGCGAAAGGATCCTGAAAGATCATCTGCACGGATTTGCGCATGCCGCGCAGACTGACCTGATCGAGGCGTCGAACGTCGTAACCATCGAGCTGGATGTCGCCGGCCGTCGGCTCGACGAGGCGCATGATCGAGCGGCCCGTCGTCGATTTTCCGCAGCCGGATTCACCGACCAGTGACAGGGTCTCACCCTGAAAGAGATCGAAGGAGACGTTTTCGACCGCATGCACGGCGCCGGTCTGCCGAGACAGCAGGCCGGAGCGGATCGGGAAACGGGTGACGAGGTTTTTCACCGCCAGAACCGGCGTCTTGCCGCCGGTAATCGTGCCGGCGACCTCGACGGGTTCGGCCGCCTCGCCCGTCGCCATGTCGACGACAGGGAATCGCGTCGGCCATGCGTGGTTCTGCATCGAACCAAGCTTTGGCACAGCTGAGAGAAGCGCCCGCGTATAAGGGTGTTTGCCGTGGTGGAAGATGTCTTCGGTCGGGCCGGTCTCGACCTGTTCGCCGCGATACATGACGATCGTGCGGTCGGCGATCTCGGCGACCACGCCCATGTCATGGGTGATGAACAAGACCGACATGCCCTCCTCTTCCTGCAGGATTTTTATGAGGTCGAGGATCTGTCCCTGAATGGTGACATCAAGCGCGGTCGTCGGCTCGTCGGCGATCAATAGTTTCGGTTTCGACGCCAAGGCCATGGCGATCATCACGCGCTGGCGCATGCCGCCGGAAAACTGGTGCGGATATTCGTCGAAACGCGACGAGGCATTCGGGATGCGCACTTTTTCCAGAAGCCGTACGGTTTCCGCGCGCGCCTCCTGTTTCGACAGGCCCTTGTGGCGCGTCAGGACCTCGGAAATCTGGCGGCCGATCGTAAAAATCGGGTTGAGCGAGGTCATCGGCTCCTGAAAGATCATCGAGACGTCATTGCCGCGCACGCCGCGCATCTCGCTTTCCGGCAGCGACAGCAGGTTCCTGCCCGACAGCAGGACTTCGCCTTCGATGCGGCTTGATGCCGGCGACAGAAGGCGCATGATGGAGAGCGACGTGACGCTCTTGCCGGAACCGCTCTCGCCGACGATCGCGACCGTCTCGCCGGGATGCACATCGAAGGAGACGTTGCGGACAACCTGCTTCCACTCGCCATCGACGAGGAAGGACGTGGTGAGGTTCTTGACGGAAAGGACGGGCGAAGCGCTCATCAAAACTTCCTTCATCGCGATTTCAACGGAGTGGCAAAGGAGGCGGACGGACGGCCTTCGGCGAGCCGTTCGGCCTCAAGGGCAGCGATTTTTTCGTCGATGACGCGCCGGTCGATCATGCCATGCGGGTTTTCGCGGGTCGGCATGGTTTCGGCGACATGCAGGTACCGTTCCTGAGCCACCGTATAGAGGCGGCGCAGTTCGGCAAGCGGATCGGCGTGGTCGTCGGCATGGAGACGCAGCCAGGGATAATCCTGGTCGCGATAGATGACGATCGCCGCCGATTGTTTTCCGCGCTTGTCGCCGCCGGCCTTTTCGCCGGCATCCATGGCGTCGAGAAAACGCTCGGCCAGCGGCGCACCCGCGGCGGCGCGCTCCTTGTAGACACGCAGCGTCTCGGCGATCACCTCGGGGCCGGCGAGCATATTGCCGGCGACAGAGACATTGTCGTCGACCAGATGGCCGGCCCAGTCGATGCAGTTTTCGCCGGTATAGGCGGCGTTGCGGCCGTCTGCGTCGATGAGGTGCATCTGTCTCTGGCGATGGCCGTCGTCGCGCGCGGTCAGCGTCTCGATGATCTTGGCCGGCGCCATGCCTTCATCCAGAAGCTTGAGGCCATCTGTGCCGTAAAGCGGGCTGACAAATGCCTGGGTGGCGATGGCGCCGACCCTGCCCCTGATATGCGGCACAGCGCTGCCGACCGAAAAGAAGCGGCTGGCGACGGCGCTGCCGAGATGGTCCGTCTCAGGATCACGCGCGACGATCGACCAGGTCATGGTTCAGCGCCCCACCGCATAGGCCTGCATCAGGCGTGGCGTGGCGGCAGCCCGCAGCAGGCCGTCGGCATCGCGGCGGGCGGCGGTCAGGCGGCCGACCGTCCAGGGATCGGCGACCGTCACCTTGTGGCCGCGACGGCGCAGCTCGTCGAGCGCTTCCACGCCGATATTGCTTTCCACCATGATTTCGCCCGGCGAGCTGGTGCGCGGGTAGAAGGAACCGGGGAAATGCGAGGTGTGGAACAGCGGCATGTCGATCGATGCCTGCAGGTTCTTGCCGTGATGGACGTAACGCAGGAAGAAGGGCAGCTGCCACTGGTCCTGCTGGTCGCCGCCCGGCGTGCCGAACACCATGGACGGACGCCCCTGATGCAGGGCAAGCGACGGGGTAAGCGTCGTACGCGGGCGCTTGCCCGGCGCGAGCGAGGTCGGCAGGCCTTCCTTCAACCAGAACATCTGGGCACGGGAATTCAGCGCAAAACCGAGGCCGGGAATGATCGGCGAGGACTGCAGCCAGCCGCCGGAGGGCGTCGTCGAGACCATGTTGCCCCAGCGGTCGATGACGTCGATATGCACGGTATCACCGCGCTTTTCCGTGAGGTGCGACATGGTCGGTTCGTAGACCGCGCCCTTGCCACTCATCTGACCGAGCATGGCCATGGTCGCATCGACCTGGCGCTCGTAACCCGGCACCGTGCCGGGGCGCAGGTCGAGTGAGGCCGTGGAACCGATCAGCTTGCGGCGCTCATCGTTATAACCGTCGGAGAGGAGAAATTCGGTCGGGATCTGGCCGAACTCCGGATCGCCGTAATAGACTTCGCGATCGGCAAAGGCGAGCTTCATCGCCTCGACGACCGTGTGGACGAAATCCGGGCCGGACGGATCCATGGCGGAGAGGTCAAAACCCTTCAGCAGGGCGAGCGACTGCAGGAGGACAGGTCCCTGCCCCCAGGCCTGCGTCTTTGCCACCGTCCAGTCGTGATAATCATAGGTCTGCGGCGCATCGATCGTGGCGCGCCAATTGGCCATGTCCTCGGCTGTCAGCACGCCCTTGTGCTTCATGCCGCTCGCATCCATCACTTCGGCAGTCTTCAGATAGGTGTCGATCGCTTCCGCGACGAAGCCGCGATAGAAGGCGTCGCGGGCGGCCTCGACCTGGTCCTCGCGGACGGTTCTGGCTTCCGATTCGGCAATGATGCGCTTCCAGGTTTCGGCCAGAACCGGATTCTTGAAGCTGGAATGCTGCTCAGGCGCGGAACCGCCCGGTACCCAGGTCTCGTAGGAAGTCGGCCATTCCTTCTTGAAGAACTCCGCCAGTCCCTTGATCGTGTTCGACACGCGCGGCAGCATCGGGTGGCCGTATTCGGCGTAATAGATCGCCGGCTCCAGAACCTCGCGAACGGTCATCGTGCCGTAATCGCGCAGCATCAGCATCCAGCCGTCGAAGGCGCCGGGAATGACGGTCGCGAGCAGGCCGTCGCCGGGGATCAGTTTCAGGCCTTCGGCGGTGTAATGGTCGATCGTTGCACCTGATGGTGCCGACCCCTGCGCGCAGATGACCTCGACCTTGTCTTTTTTCTTCGAATAGAAAACGGCCGGCATATCGCCACCGGGGCCGCAGAGATGCGGCTCGACGATCTGCAGCACGAAGCCGGTCGCGACCGCAGCATCGAAGGCATTGCCGCCCTTTTCGAGGATCGCCATGCCGACGGCAGAGGCGATCCAGTGCGTCGAGGTGACGACGCCGAACGTGCCGAGAATTTCCGGGCGGGTGGTAAAGTCGCTCATGTCTCTATTCCTTGAAATGCTTAGGCTTCGCGCGGATCCAGCGCATCGCGCAGGCCGTCGCCGAGAAGATTGAAACCGATGACGACGAGGAAGATCGCGATCCCCGGCCACATCGCCATCCATGGCGCCTGGCTCAGAAAGTTCTTCGCGACATTCAGCATCGAACCCCAGGAGGGTGCCGGCGGTTGCTGGCCGAGACCGAGGAACGAGAGGCTCGCCTCGGCGATGATGGCGGTGGCGATGGTCAGCGTCGCCTGGACGATGATCGGCGCCACGACATTGGGCAGGATGTAGCGGGTCATGATCTCGAAGTGATTGAGGCCGACGGCGCGGGCACCCTCGACATAATCCTCCGTCTTGACTGCCAGAACCTGGCCGCGTGTCAGGCGAATGAAGAGCGGCATGGCCGAGAGGCCGATCGCGATCATCGCATTGGTGAGGCTCGGGCCGAGGAAGGCGGCGAGCGCGATCGCCATGATTAGAAAAGGCATGGCAAGCAGTGCTTCGGTGACGCGGGAGATCACCATATCCACCCAGCCGCCGAAGTAGCCGGCGACGAGGCCGAAGGGCACGCCGATGCAGACGGCGATCGCCACGGAAAAGACGCCGGCCATCAGCGAGGCGCGTGCGCCCCAGATCATCCGCGAGAGAATATCGCGGCCGAGATCGTCGGTGCCGAGCCAATGGGCGGCGGATGGCGCCTTGCGGATCGCCGACCAGCTGGTGGCGATCGGATCAGGGATCGGCAGCAAGGGAGCGAGGATGGCGAGGATGGCGAAAAAGGCGACGATGCAGAGCCCGACCAGCGCGCTCCTGTTGCGTTTCATCTTGCGCCATGCCCGGTTTTGGGCACGGCTCTGTTCGCGCTTGGCGGCGACGGGGGTTGCTTGATCGACTGTGGTCATGGTGCCAGCCTCACAGGGTTGCCCGCAGGCGCGGGTTGAGCAGGACATAGGCCATGTCGGCAAGCAGGTTCATCAGGATGAAGCCGACCGCGGTGCAGAGCACGATGCCCTGAACGACGGCATAGTCGCGGTTGAAGACGGCATCGACGGTCATCTTGCCGAAGCCGGGAATGGTAAAGATCTGTTCGGTCAAAACGGCGCCGGCCAGAAGCTCGCCGAACAACAGCGCCAGCAGGGTGATCACCGGCAGAAGCGCATTGCGAAAGCTGTGGCTGAGCACAACCTGGCGCGGCGACAGGCCTTTGGCGCGGGCGGTGCGGATGTAATCGGCATTCATGACGCCGACCATGGCCGAGCGCGTGTGGCGCATCAGGGTGGCGGCCAGCGCATTGCCGAGCACGAAGGCCGGCATGATCATCGTCTGGATCGACCGGACCGGATCGACGAAGATCGATTCGTAGCCGGATGCCGGCAGCCAGCCGAGTTTTACCGAAACGAGCAGGATCAGCATGATGCCGAGCCAGAAATTGGGAATGGAAAGCCCCGACAAAGCAACGATATTGGCGACGTAATCGATCCAGGTATTCTTCTTGACGGCGGCGAGAATGCCGATCGGAATACCGATGATCATCGCAAAGAACATCGCCATGACGGCGAGCTGGATCGTCACCGGCAGTTTCTGGCCGATCAGTTCCAGCACCGGCTGGTTGGTGCGCAGCGAAATGCCGAAATCGCCGGTCAGGATGCCGCCGAGCCAGGAGAAATACTGGACGATGATCGGGTCGTTGAGATGGTATTTTGCGCGCAGGAATTCGAGCGTCGCCGGATCGCGCTCTTCACCCGCCATGGCGAGGATCGGGTCGCCCGGCAGCAGTTTCTGCAGCGAAAAGACGAAGATCGAGATGATCAACAGGGTCGGGATCGCGACCAGCAGCCGCTTTCCGAGATAAACAGGCATGGTATCGCCCTCGATTTTTGTCAGGGACCGCACGGGCGAACCCGTGCGGTTGGCTCTCGAATGCGACTTACTTCTTGGAGACGCCGAGCAGACGCATCATGCCGTCCGGCGACGGAGCAAAGCCTGAAACCTTCTTGGAAATGGCATAGGCGTAAGGCTGATGGCCGAGATAGATGATCGGCATATCGTCGTTGAGGATCGCTTCAGCCGCATCATATTTCTGCTTGCGGGCTGCGTCGTCGGTCGAGGTGCGGGCTTCGTTGAGCAGCTTGTCGACTTCCGGATTGCAATATTTCACGTCGTTGATGCCGCCCTTGCAGGTAACGAACTGGTGGATATTGCCATCCGGATCGATACGGCCGGACCAATCGGAACGGCTGAGCTGGTAATTGCCGCGGGTCTGCTCGTCGAGCAGCGTGGCGAACTCGGTCGACTTCAGCGTGACGTTGAAACCGGCTTCCGCGACCATCGACTGGATGACCTGCATCATCTGGGTCTGGGTCGTGCTGTTGGCGTGCTGCAGCTCGATATCCAGCTTTTCGTAGCCGGCTTCCTTCATCAGCTTCTTCGCCTTTTCGATATCGCGGGCAGGAACCGGGATATCCTTGTCGAACCACGGGCTGGACGGCGGGAACGGCTGGTTGCCGGCCATGGCCGTGCCTTCGAAAACGATCTGGCTGATCGCCTCACGGTCGATGGCGAGCGAAAAAGCCTGGCGCAGGCGCTTGTCCTTGCCGAGCGGGTTATCGGCACGCGCACCGTTCTTGATGTTGACGTACATGGCCATGTAGCCAGGGCCGATGACGTCGGCATAGGTCAGGTTCGGATCGGCCTTGACCGATTCGACGTCAGACGGGGAAATGCGCTCGGCAATGTCGAGATCGCCGGAACGCAGGTTGGCGAGCTTAACCGTCGTGTCGGGGATCGGCAGATACGTGATCTTGTCGACGAGGATCTTGTCCTTGTCCCAGTAGTCGGCGAATTTTTCCAGCACGATACGATCCTGCTGGATGCGTTCGACGAACTTGAACGGACCGGCGCAGACCGGCTTGGAGCCGAAATTGGCGCCGAGTTCCTTGGCAGCCTTCGGCGCGACGATCATGCCGGCGCGGTCGGACAGCTGGGCGAGAAGCGTCACGTCCGGCGATTTCAGCGTGAACTTGACTTCCAGCGGACCGGACGCCTCGACCTTTTCGACAGACGAAAGCTCGCTCTTGCGGCGGGATTCCGGCAGGGTCATGTTGCGTTCGATCGTGTATACGACGGCAGCGGCATCCAGCGCCTCGCCATCATGGAACTTGACGCCGTCGCGGATCTTCATGGTCAGGACCTTGCCGCCCTCGGACCAGTTCCATTCTGTCGCCAGCTGCGGAACGATCTTCATGTCCTGGGAAATGTCGACAAGCTTGTCGCACATGGCGGTGTAGACGATACGGCCGACGAAAGTGCGTGACTGAGCCGGATCGAGAACGTCGGCATCGTCATTGAGGCCGATGCGCAGTTCGGAAGACAGGGCCGGAAAGGCAAAAAGCACGCCGGCAAGCAGCGCGGAAGTGAGTTTGGTCAATTTGGTCATGTTCTATCCTCTGGTCTATTTGATCTCTCGAATTTCTTTTTCTTGGCCGGCATCCGCCGACAGGTCTTGAAATTGGTTCAGGAAGCCTCGCTGAAAGGCGCCTCATCCGAAGTGTCAGCATGGTCATGTTCGAGCGAGGTTGCGCGGATCAGGCGCTCCTGCAGCATCAGCAGGTGCTGGCGCATCGCCTCCCCTGCCCGTGCCGGATCGCGCGCCTCGATCGCGTCGATAATGTCCATGTGCTGGATCAGCGAGACGCTGACCGTGTTGCCGGAAATGCGGGCGCGTTCCCGGATTGCCTGCCAGGCCTCGTCCTGACGGACACGGTTGACGACGTCGAAGATTGACAGAAACAGCTGGTTGCCGGCGCTCTGGGCGATCTGGCGGTGAAGCGCGCCATCCCAAAGCTCGCGGGCATCGGCATCCGTGCTTTCGATGATCTTGTTGGCGAGGTCGCGCATGCGGGCAATCTCGGCCGGCTTGGCACGCATAGCGGCAAGCTGGGCCAGCTGCGGTTCGATGCGCAGGCGAACCTCCATGATCTCCATGAAGTCGGTGCCGGCGACGATATCTTCCAGCCGGTCGGCAAAGGGTTCCGGCCGCTCGCCGACAAAGGTTCCGGATCCCTGCCGGCGCCAGATCAGGCCTTCCGCTTCCAGCACTTCCAGCGCGCGACGCACGGCCCGGCGGCCGACATTGAGCGCTTCCGACAAAGCGCGCTCCGTCGGCAGACGGCCATCCTCGCCGAAGCCGCGGGCATGGATCAGCTCGCGGAGCTTATCCAGCGCATAATTGGAATTGTCGTGGGCGCCGCCCGTCGTGACCTGGACCATTCAGCGTACCAATTTATGATTGGTGCAGTTGGACGATATTTCCAAAGAGGCGTCAAGGCACTTTTTGTGCAGTCAACATATTCGCCTAAATCGTGGGCAATTATTCAGCGGTAAGACTTTGACGACCGCAATCAAACATTTAGAATAAAATGATAGGCAGTGACGCAAATAGGCTATTGCAGTGCAAAAGCCGTTTTTGAGGAGCGAAGCATTTCATGAACCAGTATGACCTCATCGTCGTCGGCAGCGGCCCGGCCGGCCGCCGTGCCGCCATCCAGGCAGCCAAGCTCGACAAGAAAGTGCTCGTCATCGAGCAGGGCCGCCGGGTCGGCGGCGTCTCGGTTCATACCGGCACGATCCCGTCGAAAACGCTGCGCGAGACGGCGCTGAACCTGTCCGGCTGGCGCGAGCGCGGCTTTTACGGCAAGGCCTATCGCGTCAAGCAGGAGATCAGCGCCGACGACCTGCGCCGCCGCCTGTTGATCACGCTCGACCACGAAGTGGAAGTTCTCGAACACCAGTTCGCCCGTAACCGCGTGCAGCACATGCGCGGCAAGGCAAGCTTCGTTTCGCCCGATACGCTGGAGATCCAGAAGGACGATAACGATGTCGTTCAGGTCAGCGCCAAGAGCATCCTGCTCGCCGTCGGCACCCGTCCGTTCCGTCCCGACTACATGCCCTTCGACGGCCGGTCGGTGATCGATAGCGACGAACTTCTGGAAATGCAGAACCTGCCGCGCTCGCTGGTCGTCATCGGCGCCGGCGTCATCGGTATCGAATACGCAACCATCTTCTCGGCGCTCGATACGGCGGTTACCGTCATTGACCCGAAGGCGACCATGCTCGATTTCATCGACAAGGAAATCGTCGAGGACTTCACCTATCAGCTGCGTGACCGCAACATGAAGCTGATGCTGGGCCAGAAGGCCGAGAAGGTGGAGCACATGCCGGACGGCAAGGTGCAGGTAACCGTCGATTCGGGCCGCCGCATCATCACCGACATGGTTCTCTTTGCTGCCGGCCGCATGGGCGCGACCGACACGCTGAACCTGGCTGCAGCGGGGCTCGAGGCTGACAGCCGCGGCCGCCTGCGCGTCAATCCGGAAACTTTTGAGACCTCGGTACCCGGCATCTTTGCCGCCGGCGACGTCGTCGGCTTTCCGAGCCTTGCCTCGACCTCGATGGAACAGGGCCGTATCGCTGCCCGCGTTGCCGTCGGCGCGATCGCCAAGGAACCGCAAAAGTATTTCCCTTACGGCATCTATTCCGTGCCGGAGATTTCGACGGTCGGCCTGACCGAAGAAGAAATGAAGGAACGCGGCATTCCCTACGAATGCGGTATCGCCCGTTTCCGCGAGACCTCGCGCGGCCATATCATGGGTCTCGATTCGGGCATGCTGAAGCTGATCTTCTCGATGAAGACCCGCCGCCTGCTCGGCGTCCACATCATCGGCGAGACCGCGACCGAGCTTGTGCATATCGGCCAGGCCGTACTCAATCTCAAAGGCACGGTCGAATATTTCGTCGAGAACACGTTCAACTATCCGACGCTCGCCGAAGCCTACAAGATCGCCGGCCTCGATGCCTGGAACCGCATGGGTGAAGCGCCGAAGGACGAGAGCAAGGCAGCTCCCGCTCCCGCCGAAAAGGCCGCGACACCGGCCGCAAAGACCAAGGCAGACGACAAGAAGGCTGCCGCCAAGTGAGATCAGGCGGCCGGGAAGCACGACGCTTGCCGGCCGCCATATGCTCCGCGGCTCTTCCGGGCATTCCTCGTATCCTGCATCATTGACGTGGTCAGATCCTCGGCACGGGGCCGAGGATGACGTAGCGTGAAGGCCTCACCCTCGATACACTGATCTCTTACGTGCAAAAGAAGTCGCACGGGCGGTTAGGGAGCGGTACAGATGGCCATCAACCGGGGCAGCCTTGCCTTGCGTTACGGACTGGTATTTTTCGCCATCGTCATCCTTGCGCTTCTGCCGGCCATTCTCGCCATCGGCAGCAGCATTTTTGCCGACAGTATCGGATGCCAGGTCGATGAGGGAAGCAGCCATCCCTGCCTGTTCATGGGCAGCGATATCGGCGACACGCTGAATTTTCTCTTCGTGATGGGCTGGTTTGCCCTGATGACCATTCCGGCCGGCGCGGCAGCGCTGGCACTCTGGGCGTCCGTTCTTGTTCTCCACCTCATCCTGCGCCGGCTCAGCCGCTGAAGCGGATACGAAAAAAGCCGCGTCGGAGACGCGGCTTTCGATTTTCCGTCGAGAACGCCCCGAAGGGCGCTTCATCAACGCGAGTAGAATTCGACGACCAGCTGCGGTTCCATGACGACAGCGTAAGGAACGTCGGACAGGCCCGGAACGCGAGCGAAGGTAGCAACCATCTTGTTGTGGTCGACTTCGATGTAGTCCGGAACGTCGCGCTCAGCGAGGGCAACGGCTTCCAGAACCGTAACGAGCTGCTTCGACTTCTGGCGAACTTCGATAACGTCGCCAGCCTTGCAGCGGTACGAACCGATGTTGACCTTGACGCCGTTGACCGTGACGTGGCCGTGGTTGACGAACTGACGGGCAGCGAAGACCGTCGGAACGAACTTGGCGCGGTATACGATCGCGTCGAGACGGGCTTCCAGCAGACCGATCAGGTTCTCCGAAGTGTCGCCCTTGCGGCGGTTGGCTTCGTCGTAGATCGCGCGGAACTGCTTTTCGCGCAAGTCGCCGTAGTAGCCCTTCAGTTTCTGCTTGGCGCGCAGCTGCACACCGAAGTCCGAAAGCTTGCCCTTGCGGCGCTGGCCGTGCTGGCCCGGGCCGTATTCGCGGCGGTTAACCGGCGACTTCGGACGGCCCCAGATGTTTTCGCCCATACGGCGATCAATTTTGTACTTGGACGATTCGCGCTTGCTCATCGTATTTCCTTTCAGAATGTGTCACCGGTTCGTTTCCGGACCGGATCAAGGAAACACGCCCTCCTCTGAACCCTGATTTAAGGGCTCTGACAGGTTTCTCACGAAAGCGTCCGGAGAAAACCACGGGACATG
The DNA here is from genome assembly GCF_007829835.1 of Neorhizobium alkalisoli. Taxonomy (GTDB): domain Bacteria; phylum Pseudomonadota; class Alphaproteobacteria; order Rhizobiales; family Rhizobiaceae; genus Neorhizobium. The sequence goes on from NZ_VIWP01000002.1 coordinate 17,196, forward strand.
TCAGTGAAACACCGGGTCTTTCGGCCCGGCGTTGGGGCGGTCTTTAGGGGCATGTCATGGAAATGTCAACAGCGGCCCGACCTTAAGACTTGGATAAGGCTGATTGCAGGTTTCTTTGATCGCAACCACTCCGCACACCACATATGGTCAAGGAGGATACTGCCATGAAAACGCAACCGTTCAACACCCCGATCCATGTCGAAAACCCCGATACCGGCGTCGAACAGACGGTCAAAACCGTCCGGCAGGCAAAAACCATGCTCGACGACGGCTGGCCCGCCTTCCACGGCAGCCAGCATCACCATGCCGAAGAAGTCTGCGAGGCCGCCCTTCACGGTGAAACGGCTTCGGGCGAAGCTAGGCGCGCCTTTATCGCAGCCGCCATCGAGGCGCATTTTCATATTCACTGAAACGGCCGAAACCGTGCCGTGAAAACCGGGATACGATAATTGTCAAACCGGCGGGCGGATTACTCCGCGGCCGCCTTCGTCTCGCCCTCATCCAGCGCATCGGCGCTGCCGGGCGCGGTTTCCGACTGGAGATCCGGGAAAGCGACGATGCGTTTGCCGGAAAAGTCGGCATGCACGACGATCAGGCCCTGTTCCTCGAAATAACCGAGGAGACGACGGGCGCGTCTGGCCGAGTGGGTGCCATAGGCGCGGGCGATGCGGGCGTCGGAGGGGCACGGTTCGCCGCCGATGGCAGCCTTCGCCATCATCAGGAAAACGCCCTGTAGGTCGTCGGCGACATTGTTCGACAAGGACAGGACCAGTTGCCATTTCTCGCCGGCCGCCGTTTCGACATCGACGCCGGAACGGGCGACCGCCACGCGGCGGCGGAAATCGCCAAGCGCCAGCGGTGGGCCCGGCAGGCGGCGCATGCGGGCGCGGACGAGAAAGTCCTGATAGAGGACGGAATCCGTGCGATAGGCCGATTGCGGGTCGTCGAGGATTTCGTTCAGCACTGCGGCCAGACGTTCCTCGCGCTCTTCCGGAGACATTTCCGGCTGCGGCACCCTCGCCTCCTGCGGCGCAGGCGAAGCGGCCGGTGTCGAGCGCGACAGTTCGGCCAGGATATCGGTGGTCGGGCGCGGTGCCGGGTTGGCGCGGCGCGGCGCGAGCGGGCGAGTGAACTCTTCCGGATCGGGCGTGAAGATCAGGTCTTCGACATCCTGCGGCGCATCCGGCAGCGGCATGAGTTTCGGGCTGGACGAACGGGCGCCGGTCTCGACATGGCCGATGGCGATCGGCAGCGGACGGCGCGACAGGGCCGGGCCGAGGGCGACAAAATTGCCGCGCTTCAGGTCGCGGAACATTTCCGCCTGACGGCGGTCCATGCCCAAAAGGTCAGCAGCACGCGCCATGTCGATATCAAGGAATGTGCGGCCCATGAGGAAGTTCGAAGCTTCGGCCGCAACGTTCTTAGCAAGCTTTGCAAGGCGCTGGGTGGCGATGACGCCGGCTAGTCCGCGCTTTCGGCCACGGCACATGAGATTGGTCATGGCGCCGAGCGACATTTTTCGTGCATCTTCGGAAACGTCGCCACCGACGGAAGGCGCAAACATCTGCGCCTCGTCGACCACGACCAGCACCGGGTACCAGAATTCGCGATCGGCATCGAACATGCCGTTGAGGAAGGCGGCGGCGGCGCGCATCTGTTCCTCGAGATCGAGGCCTTCAAGCGTCAGGACGCATGAGACGCGGTTCTTGCGAATACGGTTGGCAATGCCGGCCAGCTCCGCCTCGGTACGCTCACCATCGACGACGACATGGCCGAACTTGTCCGAGAGCGTGACGAAGTCACCTTCGGGATCGATGACGACCTGCTGCACCCAAGGCGCGGACTGTTCCAGCAGACGGCGCAGGAGATGCGACTTGCCGGAGCCGGAATTGCCCTGCACGAGAAGACGCGTCGCCAGAAGCTCTTCGATATCGAGCTTGGCGGGATCACCCCCGGCCAGTTTCCCCATATCGATGCCGACCTGCAATGCACTTACCTCTTCAAACGCTGGCTGATGCTGTCTCTTTGCGGTGACGCCCAAGGCCACCGCGTGCATGCTCTATCAAAGATCGGGATTCGTTTCGCCGGGCAAGAGCGAAAATGCACAGGCTTTACGATCTTGCCCCACAGCGCCGCATCGAGGCGACCAATCAGCCGGCGGCCCGCTTGAAGCCGAGCGACAGAAGACCGGCACCAATCATCAGGCTTCCGCCGGTTCGATTGACGATTTTCTGGACCTTTGGCTTGCGGATCGTGTTGCGCGCCGCAGAGGCGAGAAAGCCGTAAAGCGTGGCATTCAATGTCGCGAGGATCAGGAAGGTGACTTCGAAAACCGCCATCTGGAAAAAGAGCGGCTTTGACAGATCGAGAAACTGCGGCAGGAAGGCGACGAAAAAGACGATGCTTTTCGGGTTGAGCGCGGTGACGGCATAAGTGTGCAGAAAAACCCGCCACGGCCTTGCCGTCACGACCTCTTCCTCGCCCGCATCGGCGGCGCGCTCCGCCACCGGCACGCGCCAGAGCTTGATGCCGAGATAGATGAGATAAGCGGCACCGGCCCATTTCAGCACGGTGAACAGCGTCGCGGACGCCGCCAGTAGCGCGCCGAGCCCGAGCATGGATGCGGTCATCGAAGTGAAATCACCAAGCGCCACGCCGGCAACCGTCGCAGAGGCCACCTTGCGGCCATGGCTCAGCGCGTAGGAAATGACGATCAGGATCGTCGGCCCCGGAATGGCCAGAAGAACGGCCGAGGCGGCGACAAAGGCAAGCCAGTGTTCGAGCGACATGTTTGCAAACTCCTCCAGAAGAGAAGCGACCAAGCCACCGGTTTTTCGAATTGGCAAGAGGAGACCGAGGGCTAAATTTCAGGTGGCCGTATTTCAGGCGGCCTTGTCGTCCAGCAGCTGAACGTCCGGCTGCTCCCGCTTCAATGCCTGTGAAAGATCGTAATTCGCCTGCATCGACAGCCAGGCGCGGGCCGTGCTGACCCCTGCCCGCTCAAGTCGGACAGCCAGATCGGGACTGATCCCTGCCCGTCCGTTCAGCACACGCGACAGGGCGACCCGTGACATGCCAAGCCGTCCGGCGGCATCGGTCACCGACAATCCGAGCGGCACGAGAACATCCTCGCGAAGCAATTCACCGGGATGCGGAGGTGATGTCATCATCGTCCCTACTCCTTTCAATGATAATCCTGATAATCGACGAGCTCGACATCGGTATCGAGGAAACGGAATGTGATCCGCCAGTTTCCGTTGACCCATATCGACCAGTGACCTTTCAGATCACCCTTCAATGCATGAAGCCTGAAACCCGGCAGATTGAGATCGTTCGACCCCGTTGCGACATCCAGCAGGCCCAGAATACGTCCAAGCTTGGCCGCATGCGCCACCTGGATGCCTTTGGTGGTGCCGAAACAACAAAAGGCTTCGAACCCCTTGTGTCGGAAGCTGACGATCATGATCGGCTGTATTTGGTATCGCTACAAGATACAGCCGATCACTTCGTAGGTTCAGGCCTCACGCTACTGCGGTCGACGGCAGTTCATCACCGCCAACGCTCCCAGTAACGTTCTTCCCCATTGACCGCGTCATCGTTGATGCCCCGCTCGAGGCCGATGTCGCGGCGCATTCTGTAGGAAAGCACATCCACGTCATTGATCCGCGCCAATTGATGGCGCTGCCAGGCGGCCCGGAGGAAAGCGAGCGCTATTTTCCAGACGCCGAATTCACGAAACAGGTCGCCGAGAACCAGCGACAGGTCGTCAACAACCCTTGATTGATTTTTTTGCATAGATTTTCCGCCCCGGTGCCGGTGGCAGCCAGGTCCTTTCTGGTGTCGGAAACGCAAAGGGAACAGGGCGGATTCAGGCGGCATGGCAGAACATGCCGTTGCCCGGTCAGCCGATTACGTCAGATGAAGGTAAAAAGTCGTCGGAAGACGGATTTTGGGCGTTATCAGCCCTTGAAAGCGAGCCCGAGCACAGGACGCGGAGCGCAGGTCCGCATCATCACCGGGGTCGATCCGCCAGAAAGACGGGTATGTGCAAAAATAGCAGTCATGCTTACGCCTCCTGATTTGAGAACTGCGGATGAGGTGAGTTTACACACTCTTCGCGGCGAGGCAACAAGCACATCTGGAAATTGTACTCGGAGGCATGGAGCGTTGCTGAAAAAGCACAATTCTGGGTATCAGGCGGTCCGAAGCCCAAAACCCTGCATCAGCCGGCTCGTGGCGAAATCCGGGTTGCCGGAGGTGAAGACAGCAAAGTCGTAATCGTCGGGATGCACGGCGCCTTCGATGAGCGGCACCTTGCGGCGTGCCTGGCGGGCGATGGCTTCGGCCGGGTCGAGCCAGTCGACCGGCCATGGCGCGAGGCGGCGAAAGATATTCGCCATGAAGGGATAATGGGTGCAGGCGAGCACGACGATATCGGTTTTTGTCCCGTCCTTCTCGACGAAACAGGGAGCAATCTCGGCCAGCACCGCGTCGTCGACAACCGTCTCGCCGCGGATATAGGCCTCCGCCATGCGGGCAAGATTTTCCGAACCGACCAGCCGGACGTGACATTGGGTGGCGAAGGACTGGATGAGATCGCGGGTATAGGCGCGCTTGACGGTGCCGGGTGTCGCCAGAACCGAAACGAGGCCGGAACGGGTACGCTCGGCGGCAGGCTTGATCGCCGGCACCGTGCCGACAAAGGTCATGGCGGGGAATTTTTCACGCAGCGCGGCACCGGCGAGCGTGAAGGCGGTGTTGCAGGCAATGACGCAGATTTCCGGGCTGTAATCGGCGATCAGCTTTTCGAAGAGTGTGAGGATGCGTTCGGTCAGCGCCGCCTCTTTCCAGCCGCCATAGGGAAAACCGGCATCGTCGGCGACATAGATGAAACCGCGCTCGGGCATCAGCACGCGCGCCTCGCGCAGCACGGTCAGCCCGCCAATGCCCGAATCGAACATCAGCACGGGTTTCAGATCATTCGTCGCTGCCATTCCCCGAATTCTCCCCTGCTCCCAAATCCTCGGCCTTTTCCGGCACCGCATGCGGCCGCCGGCGCGGAAAACGGTCAAGCGAACGGATCACGCCGCGGACGACGCTGATTTCCTGCTCGGTAAAGCCGCGCCGCGAAAACACCGCGCGCAGATTGTCGACCATCTTTGGCTTTTTTTCCGGCGGATGGAAATAACCGCGGGCGTCGAGCGCTTCCTCGATATGGTCGAACAGGCCAAACACCTGTTCCTTCGTGGAAGGCCGCTGCTCGACCGGCTGGAAGGCAGTCTCGTCGAGATCCTCCATGCCGGACTTCATCCATTCATAGGACATCAGCAGCACGGCCTGGGCGATGTTGAGCGAGGCAAAGGCCGGATTGACCGGGAAGGTGACGATCTCGTCGGCCAGCGCCACCTCTTCATTGGAGAGGCCCCAGCGCTCGCGGCCGAACAGGATGCCGGTCTTTTCACCGGCCTTGAACTTTTCACGCAGCGTCTTGGTGGCGCCGACCGGGGCGCGTACCGGCTTGAAGCCGTAACGTTCGCGCGCCGTCGTGGCATAGACGAAGTTGAGGTCGCGGATCGCGTCTTCCAGCGTCTCGTAAACCTTGGTGCCGTCGATGACGTGGTCAGCCTTGGAGGCGGCGGATCGGGCCTTTTCGCTCGGCCAGCCATCGCGCGGATTGACGAGGCGCAGTTCAGCCAGGCCGAAATTGGCCATGGCGCGCGCCACCATGCCGATGTTTTCGCCCAGCTGCGGCTCGACCAGAATGATGGCCGGCCCTTCGGCAATGAGTTCGCGCTCGCTATTCGTCCCAGACATATTCGCTTCCGATGATGTTTGGCCGCAAATAGCGGCCTCAGCCTTTCGCGGCAAGCCGCTTCTTGCCGCCGATCAGGCGGGATAGAGCCGATTGAGGAGATTGGCCACCCTGTCCGCCCCCATTGCGGCCCCCTGACGGAAGGCAGGCGCGGCATTGCCGGCCATGACGGGCCGCGGCTTGCGGGTGGCGAAACAGTCCGATCCGCGGGCCGCCGCCTTGCTCAATGCCGCCCTCGCCTCCTCGATCGCCGTCAGCACGTCTGGATCAAGCGGCTTTTTCGCCTCGGCGAAATCATGGGCGAAGATCCGCGCCCAATAAGAGGTCGCGAGGAACATGGCGAGCGTCTGGCGGATCGGCCCCGGCCGGGTGACCAGCGACCAGGCGCTGCCGAGCGGCCGGGCTGCTACGGTGAGTTCGCGATAGGCGGCATCGAGACGGCTCGACAGTTCGATCACCCGGTAGCGGCTTTCGCCATCGCGCGCTGCATCGAGCAGCTGGCCCAGCGCATCATACCAGCGGGCAAGCGCCAGATCGACATTGGAACGGGTCGAGGCAGGAAACACGACGAAGGCGACGAATGTGCCGGCAACGGCGCCGATCATGGTTTCTTCGACACGCAGCAGAAGCACGTCCAGCGTCAGTTGGCCGATCAGGCCGTAGACGAGGCAGAGAACGATTGTGACGAAGAAGCTCAGGAGCGCGTAGGAAACCTGCAGGAAATAGAAGGCGAGGAAAACACAGGCCGAGGCCAGAATGACGGTCGAAACAGTGTGGCCTGCCAGAAGCGTCGCGGCGGCAAGACCGATGATGATGCCAAGCGCGGTGCCGACGGAGCGCTGCATGGCGCGGATCGCCGCATCGCCGCGCGACTTCGTATTGTTGAAGGTCAGAAAAGCCGTCAGCACGGCCCAGAACCAGCGCTCGCGAGATAGAAACAGGCCAAAGATCATGGCGATGCCGGCGGCAATGGTGATCTGCGCTGCCGCCCTGACCAGCGGATTCTTCCATGAAAAATCCGGCTTGGTCGGCGGCTCGTCCACGACGCGGTCGTCTATCGATGCAAGGCCGCCAGCTTCCTTGCCGGCGGCGCGACCAAGGGCTTGCAGCGACCGCTGCAGCCATAAAAGCGCCTGTGCACTTGCCCGGGCCGTCTCACCACCCTTTTCGACGGCAGTGCTCGCGGCCACCTTTTCGGCAAGGTCGCGATCGCCGCTGATGACGGCATGGACGAGAACGAAGGGCGGCGGCGTCTCGAGCGACTGGACGATGGCGCTTTCGGCCGAAAGATGCAGGTCGAAGATCGCCATGGAAAGCGCGGTCACCGGATCGTCGTCGGAATGGGCGGTGCCATCCACCTGGCGCGGCAAAAGACCTTCCGCCATCAGCACGACGTCCTTCAGCTGCTCTTCCATATGGCGCAGTTCGGTGCGGTCGTTTTCGGTAACGCGCCCTTCTTTCGACAGGACCGAGAGCCTGACGAGGATATCCATCACCCGCCCCTGCATCGCCTTCAGCGCCGCACGCAAATCCCGCCGCCAGTCTTCCGGAAACAGGAAAGTGCGGACCAGATGACCGATCGTGACGGCAAACAGTGGGCCGAGGGCTGCAAGCGGCAGCTCGGCAAAGGTCGGCTTCAGATAGGCGCCCATGAAATAGGAAATGAAGGCGAACATGCCGACCGCAAAGCCGCGCTGGCCGTAGACGCGCGCAAGGCTTGCGGCGAGGATGACACCGAGAAAAGCAAGGTCGGCAACAAGCCGATACCCTTCCAGCAGCGCCGCCAGCGAAATGCAGAAAAGGCTCGCGGCACAGCCGATCAGCCGTGTCTTCAGCTGTTCGCCGGGCGTGCGATCGCGCACCGCAACGCCGCCTTCGATCGAAAGCACGATCGCCAGCGCGTAGGAGATGGACGGCAGAGGCGTGACGAGGAAATGGAAGGCAATCAGCGCCGCAATCGAGATGAGGATGCTGAGCGTGACGCGGGCGCCCATCCTGACCCGCGACAGCGCCGGATCGTGGGCCACCAGCCGGTCGACCAGGGCGGAACGAAAGGTCATGACCATATGCTGCAGGCGCATGGCCGGGCCTTTGACGGTATCCGGCAAAGGCTTCAGCATTGCATCGGCCTTTCGATCACTTGCATCCCTCGTCCGCTCCGGCTTGCCCGTTTCGCTCGGCCCGCCGGTCAATCGCTGCTGTTATTCGCGCTGACCATGAGCGCTTGTCACTCGCCCTTGGCGATCGACTGCATTTCCTCGACCAGCGAATCACGTTCGTTTTCGACCACACGGTGGATGTCGTCGATGACCGGCTTGCCGCCCTCGTCGATGACGTCGAAATGCACTTCCGTGACGCTGTCCTTGACCTCGGGATCGTCGATGCAGGCCCACTGCTTGAAGGTGACGGTCACGTCCGTCACGCCATTCTTCGGCGTGCCGGGAACAGTCTTGACCTCTTTCAGCGGACACCCGTCCTGCGAACTTGTGACAACGTCGTAACCGAAAGGATCACCGGGGGCGTTGTTTTCCGTCTCATAGGCCGGATGTTTGGCAGCTTCGGCATAAGCGGACTGGAATTTCTTGCTGAAAAGACGCGACAGCGGATCGGCGTCGAAAATGGATTTCCAGTCGCTATCGGCCGTGTTCCAATTGTCTTCCGTGACCTTCATCACGGCATTGACCGGCTCGGTCGGATCGGCAGCGTAGGCGGCCTGCGAGATCAGCAGAATGGCGGTCAGGAGCGGTAAAGTCCGCATGGGCTTGATCCAGATTCTAGAGAATTTGCCGGGACATTACGCTGCGTTTGCCATTTGGCAATGGCCAATCTGAGGCAAGCGGAAGATCACCCGCCGACGCGCGGTTTTACATCCGGTTTCGCATTTGGTTTTTCGTTGCCGAAAAGACCGATATTGCAGTGCGATGCCTTTGCGTTCTGCCCCTGCGGTGCTATAGCGCACCCCGTTGATCATTTCGGGGCCGCGATGGCCCGCTTACGACAAGAGGAAGTCCATGCAGAAGATCAAGGTAGCAAATCCGGTCGTCGATCTCGACGGCGACGAGATGACCCGTATCATCTGGCAGCTCATCAAGGACAAGCTGATCCTTCCCTATCTCGATCTCGACATCGAATATTACGACCTCTCCGTCGAGAACCGCGATGCCACCAATGACCAGGTGACGATCGATGCCGCCAATGCCATCGCCAAGCACGGCGTCGGCATCAAGTGCGCCACCATCACGCCGGACGAAGCCCGCGTCGAAGAATTCAAGCTGAAGAAGATGTGGAAGAGCCCGAACGGCACGATCCGCAACATCCTCGGCGGCGTCATCTTCCGCGAGCCGATCATCATGCAGAACGTGCCGCGCCTCGTTCCGGGCTGGACCAAGCCGATCATCGTCGGCCGTCACGCCTTCGGTGACCAGTACCGCGCCACCGACTTCAAGTTCCCGGGCAAGGGCAAGCTGACCATCAAGTTCGTCGGCGATGATGGCCAGACCATCGAGCATGACGTGTTCGACGCACCGTCCTCGGGCGTTGCCATGGCGATGTACAACCTCGACGACTCGATCCGCGATTTCGCCCGCGCTTCGTTCAACTATGCCCTGCAGCGCGGAGTTCCCTGCTACCTGTCGACCAAGAACACCATCCTCAAGGCCTATGACGGCCGCTTCAAGGACATCTTCCAGGAGGTGTTCGATGCCGAGTTCAAGGCGCAGTATGACGAAGCCAAGCTGTGGTACGAACACCGCCTGATCGACGACATGGTCGCTTCCGCGCTGAAGTGGTCCGGCGGTTACGTCTGGGCCTGCAAGAACTATGACGGCGACGTTCAGTCGGACATCGTTGCCCAGGGCTTTGGCTCGCTCGGCCTGATGACCTCGGTTCTGATGACGCCGGATGGCAAGACGGTTGAAGCCGAAGCCGCACACGGCACGGTCACCCGCCACTACCGCCAGCACCAGAAGGGCCAGGAAACCTCGACGAACTCGATCGCCTCGATCTTCGCCTGGACCCGCGGCCTCGCACACCGTGCAAAGCTGGACGACAATGCCGAGCTTTCCAAGTTCGCCAACACGCTCGAAAAGGTCTGCATCGACACGGTCGAAGCCGGCTTCATGACCAAGGACCTGGCGCTCCTGATCGGCCCGGATCAGCCGTGGCTCTCGACCACCGCTTTCCTCGACAAGATCGACGAAAACCTGAAGGTCGCAATGGCTGCCTAAGCCAAAAAATTCGGATAGAAGTGAAACGGCGGGACGCAAGTTCCGCCGTTTTCATTTGGGGAGAAGTTTCATGTCCGTCACCGTCCGCCCGCTCGAAATGTCCGATCGCGAAGCCTGGGGGCCGTTGTTCGAAGCCTATCTGCGCTTTTACGAAACCGTGCTGCCGGCGGCGCAATATGACCTGACCTGGAGCCGTTTTCTCGATCCCGCCGAGCCGATGCATGCCTTCGGTGCCTTCGAGGACGGACGCATGGTCGGGCTGGTGCATGTGGTCTTCCACCGCTCCAGCTGGCTGCCCGAAGTCACCTGTTATCTGCAGGATCTCTATGTCGACCAGACGCAGCGCGGCAAGGGAACCGGCGAGGCGCTGATCGAAGCCGTTGCCGATCTCGCCCGCGCCCACAAGGCCGGCCGCCTCTACTGGCTGACCCATGAAAGCAATGCCACCGCCCGGAGACTCTATGACCGGGTGGCGCAGAATGCCGGTTTCATCCAGTACCGCAAACCGCTCTGACACCCGCCGGCCGGCATCTTTCTTCAACCGGTTGTCTTGATTTGCCGGCAAGCTGCCGCACATGGCTTGCCGAGCGGAGGAAAAAACATGTCAGACGAAATCGTTTTTTATACCAATCCGATGTCTCGCGGGCGCATTGCGCGCTGGATGCTGGAAGAGGTTGGCCAACCCTATCGCACGGAAATCCTCGGTTTCGACGGCGCGATGAAATCCGACGACTACAAGCTGGTCAATCCGATGGGCAAGGTTCCGACGATCGTACACGGCAAGGCGGTGGTCACCGAATGCGCCGCGATCTGCGCCTATCTGGCCGATGCATTTCCATCTGCCGGCCTTGCGCCGGACACGACTGCGCGCGCCGATTATTACCGCTGGATGTTCTTCGCTGCCGGTCCGATCGAATCGGCGGTTACCAACCGTGCACTCGGCTTCGAAGTACCGGCGGGACGTGAGCGCATGGCGGGGTATGGCACATTCGGCGATGTGATGAACACGCTCGAAATGGCGCTGCGTTCCAACCCCTATATCGCGGGCGAAAAGTTTACCGCAGCGGACGTCTATGTCGGCTCGCAGGTCGGCTGGGGGCTGCAATTCGGTTCGATCGAAAAGCGGCCGATCTTCGAACAATATTTCGGCCGACTAGCTTTGCGCGAAGCCTATCAGCGGGCCGCGGAGAAGGATGATGCAGCCGTGGCAATGCTTCAGAAGGCCGGATAAACGGTATTTTTCGAACATTTGCTCACGGGATGGCCGGCCTGCCGCTTTATTCAGCGAACGTTAAGCATGGAAGGCCACAATTGCGCCGACCTGGGCTGCAATAGAAATGCCCGGAAGAAACGGAACGGCCCAAGATGAAAAAGATCATCATCTCTGCAATGGTTTCGGCTGTGACGCTTGCGAGCGTCATTGCGCCGGCCACGACTGCCTCGGCACAATATTATGACGGCGCACGCCGCTGGGACCATCGCGGCCCGCCGCCGCCACCGCCGCGCCGGCATCACCATAACAATACCGGTGCCGTCATTGCCGGCGGCCTTGCTGCCGGTGTCGTCGGCGGCCTGATCGGCGGTGCGATCGCCAATAGCGGCCCGACCTATGTCGCGCCGGCCTACGCTCCGCCGCCGCCGCCCCCGCCGCGTTGCTGGTTTGAAGACCGCAGCGTGCCGAACGCCTATGACGGCGGCTACCATGTCGAAAGCATCCGGGTCTGCAACTAAGCCGATCCCGTGCTTCATGCGAATAGGAAAACAGCCGGCTTTGCCGGCTGTTTTTTTTGTCGTACCCGAACAGGATCGCAACAAAAAAGGCCAGCTTCGCGCTGGCCTTTCTGCATGTCGATGAATGGTCGTCTTACGAGGGTGCCGGATCAGCGGCAGACGCGCGTGGTCTTGCTGACCCAGCGGCCATGGTGGCGGTATTTCACGGTCTTGGTCCGGCAGACGGTGCGATAATGCGGGCGGTGATGACGCCGTTCCCAGCGGTCGCGTTCATGGTGGCGGGAATGCGGGCGATAACCGTGGTCACTGACGGTGACCGTGTAGCTTTCGGCCAGCACCGGGGCTGCCGTGGTACCAAGGCAGCCAAGGCCGATAATGCAGGCGGCGATAAACTTCTTCATGTCTTCCTCCTTCAGGCGCGCCAGTGGCGGCGGATGGTGAGAGGTTAGACGCCCGAAACTGAACGGCTCCTGACAAAGCCGTTCATCTTCGTGACGGTTGAGGCACCCGTATCAGCTATGCAGGCCCGGCGCTTCGTAGCCGGTGCGCTCGACATATTCCGAATAACCGCCATCAAAACGATGAATGCCTTCCGGCGTCAGTTCCAGCACGCGGTTGGACAGCTCGGCCAGAAAATGACGATCGTGGCTGACGAACAGCATGGTGCCTTCGTAATCCGACAGCGCCTTGATCAGCATTTCCTTGGTGTCGAGGTCCAAGTGGTTGGTGGGCTCGTCGAGGACGAGAAAATTCGGCGGATCGAACAGCATGGCGGCCATGACGAGGCGGGCCTTTTCGCCACCCGACAGAACACGGCACTTCTTTTCGACGTCATCGCCGGAAAAACCGAAACAGCCGGCAAGCGTGCGCAGAGCGCCCTGGCCTGCCCGCGGAAATTCCGATTCGAGCCATTCGAACACGGTCTGCTCGCCATCGAGAACATCCATGGCATGCTGGGCGAAATAGCCCATCTTGACGCTGGCGCCGAGTGCGACCGCACCCTGGTCCGGCTCCGCCGTGCCGGCAATCAACTTCAGCAGCGTCGATTTGCCGGCGCCGTTGATGCCCATGATGCACCAGCGCTCGCGGCGCTTGATCAGGAAATCGAGGCCTTCATAGATCGTCCGGCTGCCATAGGCCTTGTGGACGCCCTTGATGTTGACGACGTCTTCACCCGAACGCGGCGCCTGCTGGAATTCGAAGGCGACGGCCTGGCGGCGCTTCGGCGGTTCGACGCGCTCGATCTTGTCGAGCTTTTTCACGCGGCTCTGCACCTGCGCGGCATGGCTGGCGCGCGCCTTGAAGCGTTCGATGAACTTGATTTCCTTGGCAAGCATGGCCTGCTGGCGTTCGAACTGCGCCTGCTGCTGCTTTTCGTTCTGCGCGCGCTGCTGTTCGTAAAAGCCGTAATCGCCGGAATAGGAATTGAGCGAACCGGCATCGATCTCGATGATCTTCGTGACGATGCGGTTCATGAACTCGCGGTCGTGCGAGGTCATCAGAAGCGCGCCGTCATAACCCTTGAGAAACTGTTCGAGCCAGATCAGGCTCTCGAGATCGAGATGGTTCGACGGTTCGTCGAGCAGCATGACATCGGGGCGCATCAGGAGAATGCGGGCCAGCGCCACGCGCATCTTCCAGCCACCAGACAGTTTGCCGACATCGCCGTCCATCATTTCCTGGCTGAAGGACAGGCCGGCGAGCACTTCGCGGGCGCGGCTTTCGAGGCCGTAACCGTCGAGCTCCTCGTAACGGGCCTGAACCTCGCCGTAACGCTCGATGATTTCGTCCATCTCGTCCATGCGGTCGGGATCGACCATGGCGGCTTCGAGCTCGCGCAGTTCGGCGGCAACGGAGCTGACCGGCCCTGCCCCGTCCATCACTTCGGTGACGGCGCTGACGCCGGACATTTCGCCGACATCCTGGTTGAAATAGCCGATCGTGACATTCTTCTCGACCGAGACCTGACCTTCGTCGGGGATTTCCTGGCCGGTGATCATGCGAAACAGCGTCGTCTTGCCGGCGCCGTTCGGGCCGACCAGTCCGATCTTCTCGCCACGGTTCAGCGCCGCCGAGGCCTCGATATAGAGAATGCGGTGGCTGTTGGACTTGCTGATATTTTCGATACGGATCATGGCTGCGGCAACTCGACGATTTCGGGACAACAAAAAGCCGGGTCGTCACCGACCCGGCTTTCCGATCTTTTAGGTTCCGAAGATTATTCGGCGCTGTCTTCAGCGGCCTTCTTCTTCGGAGCAGCCTTCTTCTTCGGGGCTGCGGCTTCTTCGCCTTCAGCTTCCGAAGCTTCGGCCTTGGCCTTCTTCGGCGCAGCCTTCTTCTTGGCCGGCTTTGCGTCTGCTTCGCCTTCTTCTTCGGCCATCAGCTCTTCCTTCGTCACGGTCTTGTCGGTGACCTTGATTTCGGTGAGCAGCTGGTCAACGACCTTCTCTTCGAAGATCGGGGCGCGCAGCGAGGCGGAAGCGCCAGGCGTGTTGCGGAAGAAATCGAGGATTTCCTTCTGCTGGCCCGGGAACTGCTGCAGCTGGGCGTAAAGCGCGCGCTGCATTTCTTCCTCGGTCACTTCGACGCCAGCCTTTTCGCCGATTTCGGAGAGAACCAGGCCGAGACGGACGCGACGTTCGGCAAGCTTGCGGTATTCGGCGCGTGCTTCTTCCTCGGTCGTTTCTTCGTCTTCGAAGGTCTTGCCGGACTGGGCGAGATCAGTGTTGATCTGGCGCCAGATGTTTTCGAACTCGGCATCAACCAGGCTCGGCGGGGCGTCGAACTGGTACATCTCGTCCAGCTGGTCGAGGATCTGACGCTTGACCTTCTGGCGGGTGATGTTGCCGTACTGGCTTTCGATCTGGCCGCGGACGATTTCCTTCAGCCGATCGACCGATTCGAGGCCGAGCTTGGAAGCGAGTTCGTCGTTGATCTCGACTTCGGCCGGAGCAGCAACGTCCTTGATGGTGACATCGAAGGTGGCTTCCTTGCCGGCGAGGTTTGCAGCCGGGTATTCGGTCGGGAAGGTGACGGTGATAACCTTGTCTTCACCAGCCTTGAGGCCAACCAGCTGGTCTTCGAAGCCCGGGATGAAACGGCCAGAGCCGAGAACCAGTTCTGCATCTTCTGCAGCGCCGCCGTCGAAGGCAACGCCATCGACCTTGCCGAGGTAGTTCATGGTGACGCGGTCGCCGTCGGCGGCCTTGCCCTTCTTGGTTTCGTAGGTACGAGCGCTTTCGGCGATCTTGAGGATCTGCTCGTTGACTTCGTCTTCAGCGATCTCGACGACTTCACGGGTGACCGAGATACCATCAACCGACTTCAGCTCGATCGGCGGGATGACTTCGTAGGAAACGGTGAATTCGAAATCGGCTTCAGCGCTCAGGATCTTCTCGGCTTCAGCTTCGTCCTCGGTCATCGAGATCGACGGCTGCGTCGCGGACTTTTCGCCGCGCTCGGAGAGGATCTTGGTCGGGCGCTCGCGAACGATCTCGTTGACGAGGTCGGCCATGATCGACTTGCCGTACATCTTCTTCAGATGCGCCATCGGCACCTTGCCCGGACGGAAGCCGTTGATGCGGACCTTGTCCTTGGCGTCGGCGAGACGGACGTTGAGCTCGGCTGCCATGTCCTGCTTGGGGATGACAACCTTGATTTCGCGCTTCAGCCCTTCAGCGAGCGTTTCGGTAACCTGCATTTTTAAACCTTCTTATCGTGGCGGCGGTGCCCAGACACCGTTCGTTTCAATGAGCACACCACCGGAACCTCAAAGTGACCAGCTGCGGCTTCGGAGCGCAATCATCGCCCGGAACCCGATCAGCCAGTTCAGGCGACCCAATTCCGGCGACCCTGGTGCGGGTAGAGAGACTTGAACTCCCACGCCTTGCGGCACCAGAACCTAAATCTGGCGTGTCTACCAATTTCACCATACCCGCGCCCCACGCGTCGAAAATCCTCGTGACGGAGGCCTTCCGGAGCGCGCGTCTCTATATCACCCGTTTTGGCGCACGCAAAGGGAAAATGACGGTTTTCCGACACAGCCGAAAGCCCCGCCCGACAGGCCCGCCGATCCCCGCATTGCCGCCAGAGCCGCGCGATATTTCCCCTCCTCGCGCAGCTTGCCGACCCCACGCCGGGATTGCCCCGCAGCCAGCCATGCAGTTCAGACATGCCATCCCTTCCCTTATTGCACTGCACAAATCGATGCAGATTCTGTATCTATCATTGCAGAGATTGATCGGAGCGATTTGATCTCTCGATTTCGGCGCAGATGCCGACCATGAAAATGCCTCGCTCACGCGGGAAAACATATTCGGACCACGCACTCCTCCTCCCAGTGTGGTCCGTTGAGACTGGCGACCCTCCTCCTCCCAATCGCCAGTCACGCACATGACGCCCGCCGGATCTCCTCCCCCGGTGGGCGTTATGCGTTTCAGGCCAGCCTGCACAAAGCGCAATTCGCCTGTTTTTTGATCATCCAGATGCCAGAATGACGTAGTTAAGAAACATGTAATGCGTCCAGCGCATAGGTGTCATACCTAAAGCGCGCTTTTTTCTTTGCATCGCAGCATTTAAAACGATTAGCAGACGAAGAACGGGGCCGTTGGGCCTCACAAGGGCTCTAAAGGACCTAAGACAATGAACATCGCAAAGAAGCTCAGCAACTGGCGCAAGTATCGCGAAACGGTCACCGAACTCGGCCGCATGACCGACCGCGAACTTTCCGACCTCGGCATCGGCCGCTCTGACATCCGTCAGGTTGCCCGCACGGCTGTCGGCTTCTAATAGCCCACAGAATAAAGCATAACCGGCACCTGCCCGGCCTTCAGAAGACGCTCCCATCCGGGGGCGTTTTTCGTTTGTGCAGTTCTTTTACCGCCCGAATTCACAGCTGCCGGTTTTTCGGGCTCAGATGCAAAAATAATCAACACATTGCACATTTGCATGGCAGTCGCCTCCTTTTTGCACTGCACATTCTTATTATGCGGGCGTATAAGAACGTCATCGCTGGTGGCGAGAAGATCACCAGGACAAAGACACTTTTGAGGAAACGACCATGAACCCGATCCGCATCGCAAAGAACTGGATCAGCTACCGCCGCACGATGAGCGAACTCGGCAACCTGTCGAACCAGGCGCTCAGCGACATCGGCCTGACCCGCTACGACATTCGCAACATCGCAGCTCGCTCGTTCCGTTAATCCGCTTCGAATTCGAAGCGGTCCCGCCGGTCTCAAATCTGGCCGGGAGAACGAGAGAGCCCGAAGGGGCACCCAAGGATGATCAGAGGCACCTTTTCAGGTGCCTTTTTGATTCCGGCCTCGCAGCAAGCCCCCTTTTCCCAGATCTGCCCGAATTTCGTCTGCTCCAGCCCGACAGCTACCTGCTTTTTGATTTCTGTAATTCAGATGTCATGATAATGAGCCGGCCATGAGCACGACATCTCCCTCTTCCACATTCGACCCCATTCACATCGTCGGCGGCGGCCTTGCCGGTTCCGAAGCCGCCTGGCAGGTTGCCGAGGCCGGCATCCCGGTCATTCTGCATGAAATGCGCGGCGTGCGCGGCACCGATGCCCACAAGACCGACGGCCTTGCCGAACTGGTCTGTTCCAACTCCTTCCGCTCCGACGATGCGACCGCCAATGCGGTCGGGGTCATCCATGCGGAAATGCGGCTTGCCAATTCGCTGATCATGGCCTGCGCCGACCGCAACCAGGTTCCGGCCGGCGGAGCGCTTGCCGTCGATCGCGACGGCTTTTCCGACGCAGTTACCGAAACGCTCGAAAAGCATCCGCTGATCACGGTCGTGCGCGAGGAAATCCAGGGCCTGCCGCCGAAGGAATGGGATATTTCCATCATCGCCACCGGCCCGCTGACCTCGCCTGCGCTTGCCGAAGGGATCCGGACTGAGACCGGCGCGGATGCACTCGCCTTTTTCGATGCGATCGCGCCGATCGTGCATCGCGATTCGATCGACATGGATATCTGCTGGTACCAGTCGCGTTACGACAAGGTCGGACCTGGCGGCACGGGCAAGGACTATATCAACTGCCCGATGGACGAGGCGCAGTACAATGCCTTCGTCGATGCGCTGATCGCCGGTGATACGGTCGGTTTCAAGGAATGGGAAGGCACGCCCTATTTCGACGGCTGCCTGCCGATCGAGGTGATGGCGGAACGTGGACGTCAGACCTTGCGCCACGGACCTATGAAGCCGATGGGCCTCACCAATTCCCATAACCCGACCGTCAAGGCCTATGCTGTCGTGCAGCTGCGCCAGGACAATGCGCTCGGCACGCTCTACAACATGGTCGGTTTCCAGACGAAGCTGAAATACGGCGCCCAGGCCGATATTTTCCGCATGATCCCGGGCCTGCAGAATGCCGAATTTGCACGGCTCGGCGGTCTGCACCGCAACACCTATATCCAGTCGCCCGTCTTGCTCGACCGGTCGCTGACGCTGAAAAGCCGCCCGGGCTTGCGTTTTGCCGGCCAGATCACCGGCTGCGAGGGCTATGTCGAAAGTTCCGCAATCGGACTTCTCGCTGGTCGTTTTGCTGCAGCGGAGCGCAAGGGCGAGGCCATCGTGCCGCCACCGGCAACCACCGCCTTCGGTTCGCTGCTCGGCCATATTACCGGTGGCCATCTCGTGCATGACGAAGAGCCCGGCAAACGCTCCTTCCAGCCGATGAACGTCAATTTCGGCCTGTTTCCGGAACTGGCACCCGGCTCTATCGTCCGCCCGGAAGGCATCAAGCGCTTTCGCGGCAAGGACAAGACGATCATGAAGCGCCAGCTGATGGCAGCAAGGGCGCTGAAGGATTGCAAGGAATGGCTGGGGCTGGCGGGCTGAAGTTTTCTGCTACCACGGCCGTATCTGGGATTGTGGCCTAGCAGCTGTTATTAGGTGGTACCTCCCCCCCCAAAACCTCATTCCTGTGCTTGTCACAGGAATCCAGCCGACGCGCGTCCGCGCGGCGATAGGAGTCTTTTCAGCCCAAAGACTTGGGCTGGCTGGATCCCTGTGACATACCGTGGGCGAAGCCCTAAGGGCACAGGGATGAGGAAGCGCGAGAAGGCAGGCCTTCATAAACTCAACAATGGCACACCGAAGTGAGTTTCAAGGCCTCACACCGGATCGGGCTCGCCACCATGATCCGCAGGCTTTCCCGCATCATGCTCATGCTCGGCAATGCTGACGTAATTGTTGAGCAGCCAGAGGGACACTTCCGCGGCCTCCTTTTCCGTCTTGAAGACGAACGTGCCGTTCTGTGTCGGGCTATCGAGGAATTCGGCGGTAAAACCCTTGGAATTGGCGAGCGGCACGATACGCACGCGGCCCGGCTGGATCACATGGCAGGCATAGTGATTGCGGCGGTTGCGCATGATGCCGGCCTTGTTGTCGTGCAGGCGCACGAAAAAGGCGCTGCCGTCGGCCGTCGCATGCAGGCTGCGGATCGCTTCCTCAGGAAAGGCCCGGCCAAATTCAAGAATGGCGAGCCCCGTATCGAAGCTGCCGTCGCCGTCGTCATTCTGCCTGGCGACCCGTGTGATGTAATAGGCCGCGATCAATATCAGACCGACCAGAATGGCCCAGACCAAGGAACCGCTCAAACCGATTCTCCCTTAAGCGCAGTGTTGCGCGTCTCGATCCGAGTTCATCTACAATGCGTGGCTTGCGCGAATTTTGCGCAAACCTTCCACTTCAGAAGCGCCTGAACAAGCCGGATTTCAACATCCGCAATTGGCGCCGCCATTGCGGCGGTTGCATGTCGCCGTCGAGAACCGCGGCGCCACGCCGGCGTGCCTTTTTCAGCACCGGTTCGGCAAGCGAGACCGCGAGGAAGGCCGGGAAGGTCTTTGGCGAAATGCCGCCTGCCCGGCGCGCCTTTTCGAGATGTTCGAGGCCGAGGCCGGCAAAGGCTTCGACGGCAGCCGAAATCTTCGGGCGATCTTCACCGGCGAGAAAGGTCTCGCGGTCGAGGCCGGTGGCAGAGAGGATATCGAGCGGCACGTAAAGCTGATGCCGACGACGATGGATCGGCAGGAGAAGCAGGAAACCGGCGACAGCCTGGGCAACCCCGGCATGGCCGGCCGCCTCTGCCGAACGCGGCGCGTCCTCTGCCGAAAGCACGAGACTGGCGAGCTGGATCAGCGCCGAGGCGGTCTCGCCGGCATAACCTTCGAGTTCGTTGCGGTCGGCAAGCGGGTCGTCATAGAGGTCAAAGGTGCGCGCCTCGATCATGTCGAGCAGCGTCTGGCGCGGCAGACGGTAGGTGTCGACCGCCTCCATCAGCGCGGCTGCAATCGGGTTGCCGCCGGTATCGCCGGCGCCGTTGCCTTCCAGAAGATCGCGCCACCACTGCAGGCGGATTTCGCCGGGCAAGGGTTCGCGCACGACGTCCCTCACCCGCGCGAGCTCGGCATTGAAGGCATAAAGCGCGGACAGTTCCGGGCGCTTGTCTTCCGGAGAAAGCAGGCAGGCGAGATAACGGTCGCGATCGCTGTCGCGCAGCGTCGTCAGGCAGATGTCGGAAGAGACGGGAGTTTCGCCGGCGGCCATCGGTGTCAGACGGCAATCAGGGCCGTCGCGACGGCGCGGGATTCGGCGAGCATGATATTGTAGGTCCGCACGGCAGCGCCGGTGCTCATCGGGTCGGATGCGATGCCGACGGCCTTGAGCGCGGCTTTCAGATCTGCCGGAAGCGGCTTCAGGTTGGCGCCGGTGCCGACGAGGATAACCTCGATGCCGGCGGCTTCTGCGATGACCCTGGCAAAGGCGTCGACCGTCAGCGGTTCGCCTTCCGTGATATCCCAGCCATGGATGCCGGAGGGCAGGCAGAGAATGGAACCGCGATGCGACATGTCGGCAAAGCGGAAACCGCCATTGCCATAGGCATCGATCGGTGCGCGACCGGGAAAATGGGCTTCGCGGATTTCGATCCCTTTCGCCATATCGCGTCTTTCTGTCAGTCAGTCGTCATTGAAAACAGGCCCGCCGAAGCGGGCCTTGTCGAATTACCTGGCCGAATTACTTGGTCGGGGCTTCGGTCTTGACCGGCTCGCCCTTGACGCGGACTTCGGCAATATAGGTGCGCATGGCGCGAACCTTGACGCCTTCGGCGATTTCGACTTCGACTTCGTTGTCGTCGATCACCTTCGAAACCTTGCCGACAAGACCGCCGCCGAGCACGACCTGATCACCACGACGGATGCTGGTCAGGGTTTCCTGACGCTTCTTGGCCTGGGCACGCTGCGGACGGATCAGGAAGAAATACCAGACCACCATCAGCGGCGCGAACAGCAGAACCATCTGCAGGATGGAATCGGTGCTGGAACCCGCCGGGGCCGCTCCGCTCGCCTGGGCGAAAGCATCAGTAATGAACATCAAGAACTCCTAGGATGATCGGAGACCCTGGCCCCCGTTACAAGCCGCCGGAATATAGTTGTGATCGGCGCGAATGCAACAGAAAGCACTCAGGTACCGTACTGAATCCACGGTGCAAAGGCTTTTGATGCTCTAACGAAGGTGTTACCCGGTTGCAAACGACGGTCGCGGCACCCAGACGAAACAGTCGGCCGCCTTCAAAAACCTCGAGGAAATACCGATGCCAGATGAGATCAACCTCCAGATCCTTGCCGAAGTCAGACGCCTTGCCGACGCCATGGAACGGCTCGCCGGACCGCCGCCCGCCATCAACGACTGGAATGCGGCCGACTGTTTCGTCTGGGTGCCGGCCAATCTGAAGCTCTCGCCGGTCAAGCGCCCCAACCGCGTCGCGCTCTCATTGATCCGTGGTGTCGATCATGTGCGTGACATCCTGCATGAAAACACGCTGCGTTTTGCCGAGGGCTTTGCCGCCAACAACGTACTCCTCTGGGGCGCGCGCGGCATGGGCAAGTCATCGCTGGTGAAGGCGGTGCATGAGGATGTACGCGTCCAGTCCGGCGTCTCGATCAAGCTGATCGAAGTGCATCGCGAGGACATCGCCTCCCTGCCCGGCCTTCTCGATATCCTGAAGGAAAGCGGCCAGCGGGCGATCGTTTTCTGCGACGACCTGTCCTTCGATCATGACGATACGGCCTACAAGTCGCTGAAGGCGGCACTCGACGGCGGCATCGAAGGCCGGCCGGACAATGTGCTCTTCTACGCCACGTCCAACCGCCGCCATCTCCTGCCGCGTCACATGATGGAGAACGAGCAGTCGACCGCGATCAATCCGTCTGAAGCAGTCGAGGAAAAGGTGTCGCTGTCGGACCGTTTCGGCCTCTGGCTCGGTTTCCATAAATGCAGCCAGGATGACTATCTGACGATGATCGACGGTTATGCCGAACATTTCGATCTCGGCCTTACCCGCGAGGTGCTGCATCACGAGGCGCTGGAATGGGCGACGACCCGCGGCGGGCGCTCGGGCCGTGTCGCCTGGCAATATATCCAGGATGCAGCCGGCCGGCTGCGCAAGCCGCTCGATCGCGGCTGAAACCCGAAATCACAATGCAAGAACAAGAAAAGCCCGGCATCGCTGCCGGGCTTTTCTCTGTCCCCTTGAAACGCAATACAATTATTCAAGGTAGGTAGTCGGGTTGACCGGGGTCGCGTCCTTGCGGACTTCGAAATGGACCTGCGGGCGCTTGGCGTCGCCGCTCATACCGGACGCTGCGAGCGTCTGGCCGCGGGTGACCTTCTGGCCACGGGTGACGTTGATCGAACCGGCATGGCCGTAAACGGTGACCTTGCCATCGTCGTGACGAACGAGAACCGTGTTGCCGAGCTGCTTCAGACCATTGCCGGCATAGATGACGACGCCGTTTTCGGCGGCCTTGATCGGCGTGCCTTCCGGAACCGAGATATCGATACCGTCATTGCGGTTGCCGTCGACATTGGCGCCGTAACCGGCGATGACTGCGCCGCTGACCGGCCAGCGATATTTTTCGATGCCGGTGGACTGCGGAGCGGCAGCCGAAACATCCGACTTCTTCTCGACTTCGCTGATCGAAGCGGTTTCAGCCGAAGGCTTTGCAGCGGCGGCCGGTGCGGAAGCGTGTTCGACGACAGCCGGAGCGGCGGCCTTCGGTGCAGCAGCCGGCTTTTCCGGGATGGAGGCCGTCTTGACCGGATCGGCAACCGGAGCAACCGCGTTGGCGACCTTCAGCGTCTGGCCGACACGAACGCCGCCGGTCAGGCCGTTTGCGGCCTTCAGCTGGTCGATCGGCGTACCGGTTTCCCGGGCGATCTTGGCAAGGCTGTCACCCTGCTTCACCGTATAGGAGGCGCCGAGCTTACCGCCGGGAGGGGTAATCTTTGCAGGCTCGACCATGCCCTTGTCGCGGGCCGATGGCAGGACGGCAACCTTCTGTTCCTGCTGCGGCGCCGGTGCCGGAGCCTTGTTCTGCAGGTCGATATCGGCCGATGCCGTCTTGGCCGAGTTCGGCGCGGTGCCGAAGGTCGGAATGATCACGGCCTGGCCGGCAGCAACCTGGCCGCCATTGGCCTTCAGAATTTCCTTTTCCGGCACGCCGTAACGACGGGCAAGCGTCGCAGCGTTTTCGCCGGGCTTCAGGGTCACCTTCGGAGCGTTGACCGTCGACCAGCCGGACATCGGTTTGACCGTGCCGGTGGAGAGGTTGTCGGCGCGCATCGGCTGCGCCGTCGGGGCTGCCAGATTATGGGGGGCCGCGCCGAGAGCCGAATTGCGGCCCGGCATGGGCTGGGCCATGGCTTCCTGGCGGGTCTGCGGATCATGGGCCATCGGCGCCGGATTGCGGGCGGCCATCGGCGCAGGTGCGGCCGGCGGCAGCATCGAGGCAGACGGAGCGGCAAGCTCGTTGCGCTGTACGGCGACCGGCGCGACAGCTGCACGGGTCGGCGAACCGTAATTGCCGGCAGGCGCCGGATAAGGCTGATTCATCGCCGTATTGCGATTACCGTAAGCCGGCTGCGGCGGCAGAGCCTGACCGGAATTCAGATCACCGACCGGAACCGGCGCCTGACCGTAAGCGCCACCACCCTGTCGCGGCTGGATCGACGCGGTCGACATCGTATCTGTCTTGGAAAAAAGACCGGAGAACCGGTTGGCATCGGAACTGCAGCCCGTTGCCGCACTGGCCAGCAAGGCCGCAACCGCGAACTTTACAAAGGACGTTCCGACTTTCGGAGCACTCTTGAGACGCATCACTCGACCTACACCCACGCAACTATATCGTGAGAGTGATTAAAGCGCGTTAGTCTTACCGCCCGGTTAAAGCGGCACTATCAGATCGAATTTTTTGTCAAATTGATAACCATGACAAAAGAGAGCCGCTCCACCAGCGGAACCTTTTCGGCAGGTCAGAGGGCGGCGGCCATCTGCGGAACGAGCGGCAGATAGGGTACGGTAAAGAGGTCTTCCCGCTCGAAACGGCTGCCGGTCTTGGTGAGACGCACCATCAGGCAGGTATCCATACCTTCCATGACGAGAGGTGCGACCATCGAGCCGCCATGGGTCAACTGGTCGGCATAAAAGCGCGGCATTGCCGGGAAGGCTGCGGTCACGAAAATGCGGTCGAACGTGCCCTCGCCCGGCATGCCATTGCTGCCATCGGCCTGGCGCACGATGACATTGCGCAGGCCGAGTTCGTCCATCCGCGCCTGCGCATCGGCCGTCAGGGTGCGATAACGATCGACGCTCAGGACACGTTCGGCAATCCGGCCGATCACGGCTGCGCTAAAACCGCTGCCGGTGCCGATTTCGAGAACGCGATGGCCGGGCTTCACCTGCAGCTTCGACAGAAGCCGCACGGCAAGATCTGCTCCTTCCATGAAGGAGCCGCAGTCGATCGGCACGGTCCGGCTGGAATAGGCCTCGTCAGTCAAGGTCGCCGGTACGAATTGCGAGCGCGGCGTCTGTTCGACGGCCGTCAGGAGATCGAGATCGGAAATGCCCTCGGAGCGCAGGCGCAGCACAAGGGCGGCAAAACCTTCTTTCTCGAGCATGGCCGATTTCAACGGGCGGCTCCAAATCCCAATCCGGTTGATCCGAGTGCGGTTGCGAGGCGATCCTGCACCGAATAATCGGTGAGGTCCAGCTTCAGCGGTGTCACGGAAATCTTGTTTTCCTTGAGCGTCTGAATATCGGTGCCGTCGCGAAAATTGCCTTTCCGGTCGGAAAATTTCAGCCAGTAATAGGGACGGCCACGGCCATCCTCGCGGGCATCGATCATCAGGCCGAAATCAAGCTTGCCCTGGGAGGTCACTTCCACGCCCTGCACCTCTTCCGGGGCACAATGCGGGAAATTGACATTGAGGAAGGTTCCGTCCGGAAGCTCGACCGTCATCAGCGTCTTCAACAGGTCGGACGCGTAAGTCTCCGCAACTTCCCAAGGCGTAAACCGGCCGTTTTCCTTGCGCGCCGCCTGGCTGACGGCGATCGAACGGACGCCCTGCAGCGTTCCCTCGATCGCGCCGGCAACCGTGCCCGAATAGGTGATGTCGTCGGCCATGTTGCCGCCGTCATTGATGCCCGACAGAACGAGATCCGGCTTGCCGCCCATGATCTCGCTGATCGCCATGATGACGCAATCAGTCGGCGTGCCGCGCAGCGCGTAACGCTTGTCTTCGATCTTGCGCAGGCGCAGGGGCTCGGACAGCGTCAGCGAATGGGCAAGACCGCTCTGGTCGGTCTCGGGTGCGACGATCCAGACGTCGTCGGACATCGTGCGGGCGATCCGTTCGAGAACCGCCAGCCCTTCCGCGTGGATGCCGTCGTCATTGGTCAGAAGAATGCGCATCAGGCAGCCCGCTCGATCTTGGTGAGGCCTCCCATATAGGGCAGAAGCGCGTCCGGAATTGTGACGGAACCATCTTCGTTCAGATAGTTTTCCATGACGGCGATCAGGCAACGGCCGACGGCGGTGCCGGAACCGTTCAGCGTGTGAACGAATTTCAGCGCCTTCTCGTCCTTACCGCGATAACGGGCATTCATGCGACGGCCCTGGAAATCGCCGCAGACCGAGCAGGACGAGATTTCGCGGAACGTATCCTGACCCGGCAGCCAGACCTCGATGTCATAGGTCTTGCGGGCGCCAAAGCCCATGTCGCCGGTGCAGAGCGTCATGGTGCGGAAATGCAGGCCGAGACGCTTCAACACGTTCTCCGCGCATTCGGTCATGCGCTCGTGTTCGGCAACAGCACTTTCAGCATCAGTGATCGAGACCAGCTCGCATTTCCAGAACTGGTGCTGGCGCAGCATGCCGCGCGTATCGCGACCGGCCGAACCCGCTTCCGAACGGAAGGACGGGGTCAGCGCTGTGAAGCGCAAAGGCAGCTTTTCCTGTTCCAGCACTTCGGCGGAGACAAGGTTGGTGAGCGTCACTTCGGCCGTCGGGATCAGCCAGCGGCCGTCCGTGGTCTTGAAGAGGTCTTCGGCAAATTTCGGCAGCTGGCCGGTGCCGAACATTGCCTCGTCACGCACCATCAGCGGCGACGACACTTCGGTATAACCGTGTTCGCCGGTATGCATGTCGATCATGAACTGGCCGAGCGCGCGTTCGAGACGGGCGAGCGGCCCGGTCAGGACCGTGAAGCGCGAACCGGAGAGTTTTGCGGCGCGTTCGAAATCCATATAGCCGAGCGCTTCGCCGATTTCGAAATGCTCTTTCGCGGCATGATTCCAGCCCGGCTTCTGGCCGACCGTGCGCTTGACGACATTGTCGTGCTCGTCCTTGCCGACCGGTACGTCGTCGAACGGAATGTTGGGGATGCGCGACAGGGCGTCTTCGAGGGCGGCGACCGCTTCGCGCTCTTCGCGCTCGGCTTCCGACATCGTGTCCTTGATGGTCGCAACTTCGGCCTTCAGCTTGTCGGCAAGCTCGGCATTCTTCTGTGCCATGGCAGCGCCGATCTCCTTGGAGGCGGCGTTGCGGCGTGACTGCATGTCCTGAAGCGTCTGGATGACGGACCGGCGGCGGTCGTCGAGGCCAATAAGGGTTGCAGCCATCGGCTCGGCGCTGCGCTTTGCGAGTGCTGCGTCCAGAGCTTCCGGATTGTCACGGATCCATTTGATATCAAGCATCTTTTCCTGCCTTCAGCCAGATGCCGCGGCTGCTTTAGGCGTGAGCTTCAGCTCACGCCTTGTCGGTCTCGGCGACGTCCGAAGAATCCTGGTCCTTGAGGGCTTCATCGGCACGCTTGCGCTCGACGAGTCGCGCGGCGTAGATGGAAATCTCGTAGAGAAGGATAGTCGGCAGCGCAAGGCCGATCTGGGACATCGGATCGGGCGGCGTCAGGACGGCCGCGGCGATGAAGGCGATGACGATCGCGAACTTGCGCTTCTCGCGCAGCCAGTCGCTGGTGAGCAGGCCGACGCGGGCCAAGAGCGTCGTGACGACCGGCAGCTGGAAGACCAGCCCGAAGGACAGGACCAGCGTCATGATCAGGCTCAGGTATTCCGAGACGCGCGGCAGGAGCGAAATCCCGACCTCGCCTTCCGTCGGCGCCTGCTGCATCGCCAGGAAGAACCACATGATCATCGGCGTGAAGAAGAAATAGACCAGCGCCGCGCCAAGCAGGAACAGGATCGGGGATGCGACGAGGAAAGGCAGGAAAGCCTGACGCTCGTTCTTGTAGAGGCCCGGTGCGACGAACTTGTAGATCTGCGAGGCGATCACCGGGAAGGCAATCACCAGGGCACCGAACATCGCGACCTTCACCTGGGTGAAGAAGAATTCCTGCGGTGCCGTATAGATCAGCTCCGACTTGGCGACATCGAGATGCGCCCAGAGGACTGCCCATTTATAGGGGATGACCAGCAGGTTGAAGAGCTGCTTGGCGAAGAAGAAGCAGCAGATGAAAGCCACGAAAAACGCGCCGATCGACCAGATCAGGCGGGTCCGCAATTCCATCAGATGCTCGATGAGCGGCTGCGGCTTGTCCTGGTAGTCACCGCTGCTCATGCGTCGTCCTTCGGTGTCTCGGTCTTCTTGGTCGCGCGCTTGCGGGGTGCCTTAGCGACAGCCTGTTCAAGCTTTTCGACCAGCGGGGTTTCGACGGGAGCAGCAGGCTTAGCCGCACGGCTGCGCTTCGGTTTTTCGGCAGGTTCTACCGCTTCGACGATCTTGATCGTCTTTGCGGAGACCCGCTTCGGCTTTGCCGGCGCAGCCGCAGCCACTTCAGCAACCGGCGCGGCAGCCGCCTTTTCAGCAGCAGACTTGCGGGGTGCACGAGGCTTCTTTTCCGTAACAGCAGCAGTCGCCGGAGCAGGTGTTGCCGCCGGTGTCGCGACAAGGGGTGCCACCGGGGCCGCCATGGGAGCGGACTGAACGGGTGCTACCGGAGACGCGGCCAGAGGCTCTACGCTCGGCGGCACTTCCGGAGTTGCGGCAACCGCCGACGATCCTTCGACCGCCTGCTGGGCGTCCACATCCGTCTTCGCCTCTTCCGTAGAGGGGACCTGCGTCGCCTTCTGGAGATCGTTGCGGATATCCTGCCCCATCTGCCGCAGCGGATTGATGGCATCCCGCAGCGCGTTGGTGGGGTTCAGGCTCTTTGCATCGGAGATCGTCTTGCGGACGTCGTCAAATTCCGATTCGCGAAGCGCCTCATCGAACTGAGCCCGGAAATCTCCGGCCATTTTGCGGAAATTGGACGTCATCTTGCCGAAGGCGCGCAACATCGGCGGCAGGTCCTTCGGACCAACCACAACGATGAGCACGACAGCGATGACGAGTATCTCGGACCAACCGATATCGAACATTCAATAAGGCTCCTGGAACCCGCAGGTCGATCCCATCAGGACCGGCTGGTTTCCTTGACCTCGTCGGCCTTGTGATCGACCGTCTTTGCAGTGGTCGTACCATTGCCGGCTTCCGGGGCGTCCTCGTCGGTCATGCCCTTCTTGAAGCTCTTGATACCCTTTGCGACGTCGCCCATCAGTTCAGGGATCTTGCCACGGCCAAACAGGACCAGCACGATCACAAGAACGATCAGCCAATGCCACACACTAAACGAACCCATAATCCAACTCCATTAGAACGTAATTACCGATGTAAGCTCTTTGGGCTGGTTTTTCAAACACCAAATACAGGTTCGCAATGCTCCTCCCGGACGTTGTTAACCGCCGGAAGCAGATCGGGTCACAAGCGCATGCAAATTGTGCAAGACTTTATCGAAAGCTCAGAAATGCACCGTAAGATGCCGGTTTTTAACGCAAAAACCGGTTATTCTTCGTCGCCGCCGCTCGGAGCAAGCAATCCGAGCTCCTCCAGATCCAGCTGCGTGATCGGGTCTTCCTCCTCGGAAAGCTCGTCGGCACCGATCGGAATGGGGATGGAGAAGCCCGACGGGATGCGTCCGGAGAGCAGGCCCGCTGCCTTCAATTCTTCGAGACCAGGCAGGTCGCGCAGCTCTTCAAGCCCGAAATGATCGAGAAAGTCCGGTGTCGTGCCCAACGTCACCGGCCGACCCGGTGAACGACGGCGGCCACGAAACCGCACCCAGCCCGCTTCCATCAGCACATCGAGCGTACCACGCGAGGTCTGCACACCGCGGATCTCCTCGATCTCGGCGCGGGTGACCGGCTGGTGATAAGCGATGATGGCAAGGACCTCGAGCGCGGCGCGTGACAGCTTCTTGACCTCGCCCTCCTCCTTGCGGATGACGAAGGACAGATCGGCGGCGGTACGGAAGGCCCAGCGATCGCCGGTCCGGATGAGATTGACGCCGCGCGGCGCATAAAGCTCGGCAAGGGCCGCCATGATCGCCGGAATATCGCTGCCGAGCGGCAGGCGCTCGGCGAGAAAACTTTCAGGCACGGGCTCGGCCGAGGCAAAGACCAGCGCCTCGGCAATGCGGCAGGCTTCAGTCAGCGTCAGCGGCTCTGAGACGATATCGTCGTCGTTCTCGATCAAATGCTCATTGCTGCCGGACATCAACGCGAACCCTCGGCGATGGAAGCCGCAGAGGGCACGACAGGCCGCCCCTCCCCCTTGCGCAGATAGATCGGCTGAAAAGCACCGTCCTGACGGATCTCCAGACGGCCCTCGCGCACCAGCTCCAGCGATGCGGCAAAGGCGCTTGCCGTCGCCGTGACGCGGTCTTCCGGCGCCAGATATGGCAGGAGATAGTGCTGCAGCGCCGTCCAGTCGCCGATTTCACCCAGCATGCGGGTCAGAAGCTCACGCGCATCGACAAGCGACCAGACCTTGCGGCGTTCGATCGTGACCTGCGTGACGGCCGTGCGCTGCCTGAGATTGGCATAGGCGGATAGGAGATCATAAAGGCTCGCGTCAAACGCCGACTGAGAGCGATGGGGAATATGCTCCGGCGCGCCGCGGGAAAAAATGTCGCGACCGAGGCGGTTGCGGTTGACGAGCCGGCTTGCGGCATCGCGCAT
This sequence comes from Neorhizobium alkalisoli, assembly GCF_007829835.1. Lineage (GTDB taxonomy): Bacteria > Pseudomonadota > Alphaproteobacteria > Rhizobiales > Rhizobiaceae > Neorhizobium. The sequence goes on from NZ_VIWP01000002.1 coordinate 47,337, forward strand.
CGCTTCCAGCCGCTTCAGGCGGAAAGCGAGCGTGGCGGCCATTTCCTCGCCGCTCGGGCCATCATCGTCCTTGGCCTGTTTGGGGATGAGCAGCCGTGATTTCAGGTAGGCGAGCCATGCCGCCATGACGAGATAATCGGCGGCAAGCTCGATGCGCACCCGCCGGGCGCTTTCGACGAACAACAGATATTGCTCGGCCAGCGCCAGGACGGAAATGCGCGACAGGTCCACCTTCTGGCTGCGGGCCAGATGCAGGAGAAGATCGAGCGGGCCTTCAAAACCGGCAACGTCGATCATCAGCGCCGGATCGTCGGCAGCCTTTTCGATGCCGACATCCTGCCAGAGCTTGTCCATAGGAATGACATTTTGCGATGTCGTCATGCCATTCCGTTCCTTATGCCTCGGCTCCGGTCAGGCGCTGGGAAGCAGCCCGTGAAATTCGGCGCGAAGTGTTTCCTCGTCCGCACCGTCAGCGGCAGCAAATCCGGCTTCGACGGCCTTGGCGCGTCTCAGCGCCTCACCGGCAAGCGGGATCGCTTCCTTCACCACCGCCTTCATTTCGTCCATCAGGCCGTTGCAATGCAAGATCATATCGCACCCGCCCCCAACAATCCGCGCGGCACGCTCGCCGATCGTGCCCTTCAGCGCGTTCATCGACGTGTCGTCGGACATCAGCAGGCCGTCGAAACCAATATGGCCGCGGATGATCTCGTCGATCACCTTGCGCGAGATCGTCGCCGGCTCGGTCGGGTCGATGGCGGTGAAGACGATATGAGCGCTCATCGCCATCAACTCGTTCTTGAGCGCGACGAAGGGCAGGAAGTCGTGTGCTTCCAGCTCCGCGCGCGAGGCGGTAACGACCGGCAGTTCGTGATGCGAATCGGCCATGCCTCGGCCATGGCCCGGCATGTGCTTCATCACCGGCAGCATGCCGCCCGCCTTCAGGCCATCGGCAGCAGCCTGCCCCATGGCAGAGACCAGCGCCGGATCGAAACCATAGGCGCGGTCACCGATGACATTGCTCGCCCCTTCGACCGGCACATCGAGGACCGGGAGGCAATCGACATTGATGCCGAATTTCATCAGATCAAAGGCATGCAGGCGCGACATCAGCCAGGCGGCGCGAAGGCCCGCCTCGCGGTCACGCCTGTAGATCTCGCCGAGCACCGCAGCCGAAGGGTAACGCTCGATCATCGGCGGGCGGATGCGCTGAACGCGGCCACCTTCCTGGTCGATCAGGACCGGCGCGTCCGGACGCCCGATGCTGTCGCGCATGGCGGCGACGAGATCGGTGATCTGCGCCGGCTCGATGCAATTGCGGGCAAACAGGATGAAACCCCAGGGCCGCTCGTCGCGGTAAAAGGAAATTTCATCGGCTGTCAGTTGCGGGCCGCTGGAGCCCAGGATCATCGCTTTTGATTCGCTCATGACAAATCCTAGAGCCTTTCCTTGTTAGATTGAAGCATTCTGCCGGAGCAGGTTTTCGTTGGGGCAGAGGCGATTGGCGAAGGGCATACCATAGGGTACGTCCGAGCCGATCGCCTCTGATCCCGGCGGAAAGATGCCCGGCCCCTTCGGGGTTGGCTGAACCGGGCCGGCTGATCGCCTGGCCGGCTTGGCCGTATGCCGCAGCTACGACGCGCGCCGGCCAGGCGACCATCCGACTCCGCTTGAGCCAACAGAATGCTTCAATCTAACAAGGAAAGGCTCTAGATGGGATGGAGGCAATAAAAAACGGGGCGCCAGGCGCCCCGTTGGATTTCAGGAAACTCCAGGTCCTGCCACCGCTTACTTGGCGACGAGGCAGGTACCGCCGGCTGCGCGATACTTTTCGCAGAGCGCTACGGCATCGGTCTTGCTGCCGGCCGGGATACGGACGCGGTAGAACGTGCCCTTGCCGGCAATCTCGGCAGCCTTGATGTCGACGCCGCGTCCAGCAATCACGCCACCGAATTTCGACGACAGGCTCTGATACGACTTCTGGGCATCGGCCTGGGTCGGCAGCGAGGCGATCTGGATGACGTAACCGCCATCACCGACGGAAGCGACCTGGGTCGGAGCGGCCGGAGCCGGCTGCGCTGCGACAGGTGCAGCTGCTGCCGGCGTCGGAGCACGTACGGCACCCTTGTCACTTACCGCAGCCACGACATTGACGGGCTGCTGCGACGGACGGGTGGTCGGAACCGGAGCCTTGGAGACCGATGTATTTGCAGGCGCCTGCATTTCGGCAGTCGTCGTCGAGACCGGCATGATATCCGTCGCAGACGCCGACGTCTGCTGGATCGAGGCCGGTGCCGCAGAGTGAGCGGCAGGCGCAGCGTTTGCAGCTGCCAGTTCAGGCGCCTTGACCGAAGCGGCCGGCATCTTTTCAGACGAAGGCGAGGCCAGAGCCGGCACCGGAGATGCAGCCGAAGCCGAAACTTCCTGCTCCACCAGCTTGCCGTCCGGGCGGACGATCATCGTCTTGACGCGACGCGGTGCAACGGTGACCGCATCCTGCTGGCCGTTTGCAGCAACCTGCTGCTGACCCTGCTGCGGCAGAAGCCGCGGATCTTCGGTCTGACCGACATCGGTTGGCTCGATATCGTTTTCGCCTTCCAGCGGCAGGCTTTCCGGCATCAGGGTTTTCTGGACGACGTCGACCGGCTGTTCGTCGCTGGAGATCAGCGCCTGCTGCTTCGGCGTCTGCGGTGCGGCACCTGCAACGCGGTCGTAAACCGCCTTGTCCTGGTTCGGCACCGTCTTGCCGCCCGGATTTTCCGGAACGACCTTGATCGGATCCTTGTCGGCAGCGATCACGACGGGCTCGCCGCCGGAGACGACGCGCGACATGCCACCACCGAGCAGGGCATAAGCGCCACCACCGAACAGCGCCACGGCGCCGACGAAGGCAAGCGGCAGAACCCAGGCGCGGGCCGAACGGCGGGAACCGCTCTCCTCGAACTCACCCGCATAAGCTGCTTCCGCATCGTAGTCGGCGGCCGGCAGCGGCGTTGCCAGGCTGCGGCGGAAATCTTCCTCGAGCGCCTTTTCGAAATCGTCGAGATCGGCCTGGACCGGCTGCGCATCCTTGCGCGGCTCGGCTGCGCGTGCGGCGGCGGCAGCAGATACCGGGATAGCGGCCTGTTCCTTCGCGGCAGGCGATGCCGTGTTCGACGGCTCGACCAGCAGGGCTGCAAGCTCCGCATCGATATCGAGATCGTATTCCGGCGTGTAGAGCGGCTCCTCCTCAGGCTCCTCGACCGGGAGCGCCGGAACATCAAGCTCGGCGATAGCCTCGGGGTTCTCTTCCGAATCGGCGATCAGCGCCGGATCGAAAGGAAGCTCTTCAGCGACCTGTTCGGACACATCCTCTTCGGCAGCGGCGGCGACAGCCGGCTGGGCAAAGGATCTTGCATTTTCGGACGGTGCATCAAAAACAGCGGCCGGTGCCGTGAAGGCCGCGGCCTGAGCGGCACGAACCGGCTGCTGAGCCTCGACCGCCTGCTTGACGGGCTGACGGTTGTTTTCCTCGCCGACGATATCGGCCAGATCGAGTTCGAGATCGTCGAGCGCAAGCTCAAAAGCCTCGTCGGCGAACGGATCGATATCAAACGGATCGTCCGAAACTTTTGGCGCAGCCGCAGCGACTGCAGGCGCAGCAACAATCGGCGCGGCAATAACAGGTGCTGCAACGATCGGCGCCGGCGAAGCGACGAGCGGCTTTACCGGAGTTGCCGGCTGCCCACCAACCGGGAAGCGACCGATATCATAGATCAGCTCGTCGAGCGCCGAAAACTTTTCGACCGGCTTCTGAACCTGGACATCGGCAACAGCGGGTGCGGCCGGCTTCGGCAGTTCGAATGCCAGCGGCTGAACCGGCGAAGACGCGATCGGCTGCGAGGCGACCGGCGCCGATGCGGCGTCGGTCTTCATGAAGGAAAGATCCCAGTCGGCTGCAGCAGCAGCGACGGCATCGGAGGCCTGCGCATCGGCCGTCTTGGCATCGAGAGTCGGCGCGTCAAAAACCGGCTGCGGTGCAACGACCGGTGCGGTTTCGGGAGCGCGCGCAATCGGCGTCACGCCGCCATTGATGTGGAAATTCGCCAGCGGCATGCGGAAGCCGGGCGTATAACCTTCCTTGCGGCGGCTCTCGGGCTGCTGGACCTGCTGAACCGGAATGACCGGCGCTGCGGGAGCAACCGGCTGCGGCTCGCTGATGAAGGAGTTTTCGAGTTCGGCGGCCAGATCGAAAGCAGGCGCTTCGACCGGAGCTGCCGGCTGCGCGCGCTCGAACTTCGGCTCGGCTTCAAAAAATGCAGCGGGATCATAGGCCTGCGCCTGACGGACCGGCTCTTCGAAAACCGGCTCGGGGCGGATCTCTTCGAACGGCGTGGGGACCGGTGTGGGCTCGGCATAAACTGCAGCCGGCTCGACGGACGGATATGCCGTGGAAGCTGGATCGGCAGCAAGAGCGCCCTCGCCGCGCCATTCGGCCACGTCATCGGGCTGGATCGGCTCGACATAGACCTGTTCGGCGGCCTGCTCGGTGTATGAGTTCGCCTCAAGCTGCTCCGGCGCATTGCCATAGGCAGGCGCATCAAACGCGGCCGATGCAGCTTCCTGGGCCGGCTCGTCGAGCGGAATATCGTTGACGGGATCAATGCGGGGCGTGTCGTATTGCTCGAACTCGCGCAGCAATTCGTCTTCGAGATTGAAGACCGGATCGTGCCGGGGTCCGACGACCTGATCAGCCGAAACCGGCGGCGCGGGACGCACAGCCGGCTTCTCTTCAAAACCTACAATGCGGGCCAGTTCCGCCAACGGATCGCCATCCGCAAAGAAATCCGGACCATCGTTCCGGCTACGCGCAAGGTTATTTTCCGCCATTCCGTTGCTCACTCAACCAACATTACAACCGTCTCTACCAGCGCAATGTGGGGAAATGAGGGCGTTTTTACCGCATTTCTTCCGGTGCTGCTGTACCTGTGATTGCAAGTCCTGACTTCAGAACACAGGCGACCGCATGCACCAGCCCAAGCCTGGCAATGCTCAATTGTCGGTTTTTATCGTTAACAAAACGTAATTCAGGATTTTCCTTACCTTTATTCCAATGGGAATGGAAGGAACTGGCCAGATCATACAGGTAAAAGGCCAGTCTATGCGGCTCCTGGGCAATGGCAGCAGCTTCGACGATTCGCGGATATTCGGCAAGCTTGGCGACAAGCTGAAGCTCGTTCGGATCGCTTATCTCGGCAGCGGCCGAAGCAAGATCCACCGTGGCGAGATCGAGGTCCGGAAACGCGTCCTTTGCCTGACGGAAGACCGAGGCGCAGCGTGCATGCGCATATTGCACGTAGAAGACCGGATTGTCCTTCGACTGTTCCGTCACCTTGGCAAAGTCGAAATCGAGCGGCTCGGAGCTCTTTCTGTAGAGCATCATGAAGCGCACGGCATCGCGGCCGACTTCGTCGACCACGTCACGCAGGGTGACGAAATTGCCGGAGCGTTTCGACATTTTGACCGGCTCTCCCTCGCGGAAAAGCTTGACCAGCTGGCAGAGAAGCACGGTGAGCTTGGCCTTGCCGTCGGACACGGCGCGGGCGACAGCCTCCAGACGCTTGACGTAACCGCCGTGGTCGGCGCCGAGAACGTAGATCATCTCGTCGTAGCCGCGGTCGAACTTGTCCTTGAAATAGGCAACGTCGGCGGCGAAATAGGTATAACTGCCATCCGACTTGATCAGCGGGCGGTCGATATCGTCACCGACCTCCGTCGAGCGGAACAGCGTCTGCTCGCGGTCCTCCCAGTCTTCGGGCAGCTGGCCCTTGGGCGGCGGCAGCGTGCCGCGATAGACATGGCCCTTGAAGGTCAGGTCGTTGATCGCCTGGCGGATCCGCTGGGCGCCGTTGGCGTGCAGGGTGCGTTCCGAATAGAAAACGTCGTGATGCACGTTGAGCGCCGCGAGATCGTCGCGGATCAGCGCCATCATCATCTCGATCGACTTTTCCTTGACGATCGGCAGCCATTCCTCTTCCGGCATGGCATGCAGCCGCGGGCCGTATTCGGCGGCAAGCGCTTCACCGACCGGGATCAGGTAATCGCCGGGATAAAGACCGGACGGGATCTCGCCGATCGTTTCGCCGAGCGCTTCGCGATACCGCAGGAAGACCGAGCGGGCGAGCACATCGATCTGGCTGCCGGCGTCGTTGATGTAATATTCCTTGGTGACGTCGTAACCGGCGAAATCCATCAGGTTAGCCAGCGCGTCGCCCACCACGGCGCCGCGGCAATGGCCGACATGCATCGGGCCGGTCGGGTTGGCCGAGACATATTCGACATTGGCCTTATGGCCGGCGCCAACCTTGGAGCGGCCGTAATTCAGGCCTTCCGAGACCATGGCGGAAAGCAGCTGCTGCCAGTAGCCGGTCGAAAGGCGGATGTTGATGAAGCCGGGGCCGGCAACGGACACTTCGCTGACATCGGCATCGCCGCGCAGGGCTTCGGCAATGATTTCGGCAAGCGCGCGCGGATTGGTGCCGAGCGGTTTCGAAAGCACCATCGCGGCATTGGTGGCGACATCGCCATGGCTCTGGTCGCGCGGCGGCTCGACGGTAACGCGGGCGAGATCGACCGGCGTTTCCTGCGCCTTGATCAGCTCAAGGCCTTCCAGAGTCGTCTTAATTCTCTTCTCGAAATCGGCAAACAGATTCATGTCACTCATCCGGGCGTAACGCCCCTGCAAGCTCGTTAAGAGCCGTTAACATTCGTTGGCGCGGTGCCTAGCGCAAATCGGGAGTCTGGTCAAACAGCTCGCCATGCACCCGGATCGCATAGGTATCGGTCATGCCGGCGAGATAGTCGGCAACATGGCGCGCCCTCGCCGCATCTTCGAGCCCGGCAATATGATGCACCCAGTAATGGCTGCGCATCAGCGACGGATCGCTCATATAGGCGCCGAACAGGTCTGCGACGATCTGGCTCGCACCGGCCCGGATACGCATGATTTCCGGATGCCGGTAGATGCGGGAAAAGAGCAGTTTCTTGATCGCCTTGTCCGTGTCCGCCATCTCCGGCGAAAAGGTCGCAGTAACCCGGCCGGCGGCACGGATATCAGCGGCGCTCTCCGGCTTCAGGACAGACAGATTGGCCTGGGTGACGCCGATCACGTCTTCCACCATGCGGGTAATCTGGCGGCGCATGATCTCGTGGACGAAACGGCTTGCCTCCAGTCCCGGATACCGATCGCGCACGTCGCGCATGAGGCCGGCAAGGAACGGCACTTCTTCCAGCATTTCGAAAGTCAGGAGGCCGGAGCGCAGGCCGTCGTCGATATCGTGGGTATTGTAGGCGATATCGTCGGAAATCGCCGCCACCTGCGCCTCAAGGCTGGCGAAGCTTGCGAGTTCCAGATCGTGCAGGGCGCAATAATCGAGGATCGGCTGCGGCACCGGCTTTTCGCCGCCATGACCGCCGGAGCCATGCGCAGACGGTCCAAGCAGCGGGCCATTGTGCTTGACGAGGCCTTCGAGGCTTTCCCAGGTGAGGTTCAGCCCGTCGAAATCCGCATACCGGCGCTCAAGCTTGGTCACGACCCGCAGCGACTGGGCGTTATGATCAAAACCGCCATAGGGCAGCATGACCTCGTGCAGCGCATCCTCGCCGGTATGACCGAAGGGCGTGTGGCCGAAATCGTGGACGAGTGCCACGCCCTCGGCGAGATCCTCGTCGAGCTTGAGCGCCCGGGCAAGCGCGCGGGCGATCTGCGCGACTTCGATCGTATGGGTAAGACGCGTGCGATAATGGTCGCCATCAGGGCTGATAAAGACCTGGGTCTTGTGTTTCAGGCGGCGGAAGGCGGTCGTGTGGACGATGCGGTCGCGATCGCGCTGAAATTCCGAACGAGTGAGACTGTTGTCGCTTGGAAAAAGCCTTCCCCGCGAGGTCCATGGGTCGCAGGCGAAAACGGCTCTGTCGCCGCTGCCGAAACCGAGCGCCCGCGTATCGATCGTCATGCTCTCACCTGCCCTTTGCGCATCATCACTCTGGCATTAGCCTTGGCCACCTTGACGCCAACCCATTGACGCGTCGTTCACGTCTTCATACCTATAGAGGAACGGTATGCAACGCCGGTAACAGTATCGCCGGATGCTTGCGCCAAAATTCACCTGCGGAACCGCCGGGCCTTGAACCTGGCAGGAGACGGAAAATATGACCACGAATGTAACTCTCTCGGATGCCGCGGCCAAGCGGATTGCCCAGATCGTATCGGCCGAAGCCGGCAAGCAGGCGCTGCGCGTCTCGGTCGAAGGTGGCGGCTGTTCCGGCTTTTCCTACAAGTTCGACCTTGCCGAAGCACCGTCCGACGACGATGTCGTGATCGCCAATGGCGATGCCAAGGTGCTGATCGACAGCCTGTCGCTGGTCTACATGGCCGGTTCGCAGATCGATTTCGTCGATAACCTGCTCGGCCAGTCCTTCCAGATCAACAATCCGAATGCCGTCGCCAGCTGCGGCTGTGGCACCAGCTTCTCGATCTGAGCCTTACCCAAAACCATCTTCGCCCTTTCCAAGCCGCTTCCATTCGCTAAAAGGGAGAGCTTGAAGACGAGGATGGCATAAGATGAAGATCGCGACCTGGAACATCAATGGCGTCAAGGCGCGGATCGACAATCTGCGCCAGTGGCTCACCGATTCGTCTCCCGACATCGTCTGCCTGCAGGAAATCAAATCCGTCGACGAAGGGTTTCCGCGTCTCGAAATCGAGGCGCTCGGTTATCATGTCGAAACCCATGGCCAGAAAGGCTTTAACGGCGTCGCGATCCTGTCGAAGCTGAAGCCGGAAGATGTCATGCGCGGCCTTCCGGGCGACGACAGCGACGAACAGTCGCGTTATATCGAATGCGTGTTTTCGGTCGAAGGCGGCGTCATCCGCGTTGCCTCGATCTACCTGCCGAATGGCAATCCGTCCGACGATCCGGTCAAATACCCCTACAAGCTCGCCTGGATGGAACGGCTGCGCCGCCATGCGGAGACCTGCCTTCTATTGGAAGAGCCGCTGATTCTCGCCGGCGATTACAACGTCATCCCCGAGCCGCATGACTGTTTCGACCCGGCCGTCTGGGCGACGGATGCGCTGTTCCTGCCGGAAACGCGTGCCGCTTTCCGCCGCCTCGAAAACCTCGGCCTTACCGACGCCGTCCGGGCGACGACGGATGCGACAAAACTTTATTCCTTCTGGGATTACCAGGCCGGCGCCTGGCCGAAGAATAACGGCATCCGCATCGACCATCTTCTCTTGTCGCCGGAAGCAGCCGACAGGCTGAAGGCGACGGCGATCGAAAAGCATGTGCGCGCCTGGGAAAAACCGTCGGACCACGTGCCGGTCGTCGGCCTGTTCGATTTCTCTGCTCCGTCAGCGGTGTGAGAGAATATTTAAAAGCCGGCCAAAGGGATCGCGCAGGAAGAACCGCCTGACGCCCCATGGCTCCGCGGTCGGGCCATATTCGATCGCAAGGCCCGCCGATTTCACCCTTTCGACGACATCATCGAAATTGTCGACTTCCAGCGACAGGTCGGGAACTGGCGTGCCGGATCCGCCTTCAGAGGCGATGCTGATCTGCGCTGTCTGGTAAAGGGCTGCATTCGAGCCATAGGTGACGATCCAGCCGTGATCCATCACCGGTTCGAGATCGAGAATTTCGCAATAGAAGGATCGGGCCTCTTCCAGCCGGTCCGAAGCGATATTGGCGACGATACGTCGGACTGCCACCGGCACCTCCCTGCCCGCTTACGCCCAATGGTCCAAGGCAATGCCCTGAACCGGCTATTCAATCCAGCGCGTTATTCCACGCCTTATTATTCCACTCCGCGGGCAAACTCGTGCGACAGGGCGATCGCGCCGCGGCGGTCTTCCTCATTGGCGACGGAAAAGGCCTGTTCCTGCAGCTGCTGCATCCAGATACAGTCCTTCGGGCTGCACTTGTCGAGCGCCGCCGTCAGGAAAGCAAGGCCACGCACCGTCTGGCCTTCCTCGACCAGAATATTGCCGAACACGGCCATGGCGCCCGGATGGCCGGACTTGCGGGCCTGGTTCAGCCATTTCTTCGCCTGCTGGATATTGGCCGCACCGCCCTCGCCGGCCAGGATCATCTTGGCGAGCTGGAACTGTGCTTCGGGAATGCCAAATGTCGAGGCGACCTGGAAATAAAGCTGGCGAGCCTGGGACAGATCCGGCTTGATCGGCGTGTCGGGAATGCCGCGGCGGTAATAGCTGGCGAGCGACAGAAGCGCATTGACGAAGAAGCCGGTATCTTCCGAACCCGGTTCGACGCCCTGCGAGGCGATCTCGTTATAGATCTTGAAGGCTTCGTAGTCGTTCTTGGCGACACCATCACCAAACGCATACATGTTGGCCAGCGCCCAGCGCGAACCGGTATGGCCCTTTTCGGCCGCATAACGGTAAGCCTCGACGGCATCTTCCTTCTGGCCGTTCTTATAGGCCTTGAAGCCGAACTTGAAGAGATCGAAGGGACCGGATTCCTTGGTGACGCCCGACTTGATATCGAAAGCCGCTGCCGGAGCCGCCAGAATACAGGCAAACCCCACCCCAAGAATCAGTCGTTTCACGAACACGCTGTCAAACTTGGGCATAACTCAGCTTCTTCCACTCCACCGCGGAACCAGATGGTCCGCACCGGTCGTCCATGCTCCCGGACCAGCCGGAAGTCGCGGCGACCGATAGGCGCCTGCCATTACTTCCGATCGATGAAAAAGACAGTACGTGCCATTTTCGGCAAGACTAGGACCTGAAGTCCACGAAGCAAAAACACCAGCTGCGGGTGAAGAAACCCGCTCGCCGGAGCGCCGAAAGCCCCGCTTTATTTTGAAAAACCCGCCCATGGTACTCCAGATCGCGCGTCCCGCCCCCGCAGACCGCGCCCGTTATTCCCTTACCGCTGCTCCCCGTTTGTGGCGGGAAATGGACAGAATGCCACCGGTACGAGACATCGCCCATCGTCGCAGAAAACTGTTGCCAAATCGTCACAACGTTTTGACTGCCGCGGAACATGCAAAGGCCCGGCTCTGGCCGGGCCTTCAAGCTTCATTCAACCATTGGCTGACGACGTCACCTCAGAACTTGACCTTCAGCGAGGTCGAGATGGCGGCAACCATATCGTTGTCGTAGCTGTAGGTCGCTTCATTGCCGATGATACCGCCATCCGCGACCTGCGCCGACGAGTCGCCGCTGCTCATCCAGCCAAGGACGCCGGCGAGCTTGATCTCGACATTCTTGGTCGGCGAATAGGAAACGCCCGTCGTCACCACCCAAGTGTCGCTCAGGCTGCCATATTCCTGCGACGTGCCGCGATCCCAGGTGAGTGCGACCGCACCGCTCCACTGTTCGTTGAACTTGTGGCCGATACCGCCCGTGATCGTCCAGCCATCGCGATACCCGAGATCGAGCTGGGTGATCTGACCGAGAGCGTCATTGGAGAACGGGATGGTCTGCAGCTGACTCCAGTCGACCCATTTTACCGAACCGAAGGCCAGCCAGTCCTGGGCAATGCCGGACTGCAGCTTCAACTCAAGCGAGTCAGGCATGGCGGTCGAGCCGTGGACCGGAACGACCATGCCGCCGAGCGGATTGAAGGCGCTCGGAAGGTTGGTGAGATCGACCGTGCCCGAAACGTCGTTCAGCTTCACTTCGCTGAAATAGACGAGGCTGGCGCGGAAGGCATATTCCGGAATTTCGTAAGCCAGACCGGCGCGCCATCCCCAGCCATGGCCGGCGAGATCGAGACGGCCGATACCATTGCCGGTGAGACCAGCGCCGGCGATCAGTTCAGGCGCCAGAACGAGGCGCTCCTTGAAACCATCCATTTCGAGATAGTTGGCGCCGCCGATGACACGCAGCTGGCCCGGACCGGCATCGAAACGGTAGGAACAGGTCAGCGCATAGTTATCGCTGTTGATCTTGGTTTCGGTGTTCTGGTAGGCGCCGGCCCAGTTTCGGCCGGGATTGCTGTGGGCGCCATAAGGCTGCGAATAGTCGAACATGCAGTCGGCATTCTCGTAACCGACCTTGCCGCCGATCCGCGGCGACCAGTAATTGTCCGTTTCATCTGCGCGATCGGAGTAACCGAGCGCATTCAGCGAAACCGGCGTCGTGCCGCTCGTATCCTGAACGTTCTTCAGCTTGCGATCCGGCATGACGAATGTCGCCGTCGATTCCACTGCGACCGAAGACGGATCGAACAGCAGATCGATATTGTATCCGCCACGCTCGATCCCTCCCGCGAGCGCCGGCGACTGAACCGCCACACCTGCCATGACGGCGAGGACGGCCCTGGTCATGTGCTTGTTTGCCATTTTATCTCCCACTCCCAGGCAAGTAACGAGACGAGTTTGAAATGTCTCAGCCGAAATAACAACTTTCAGCTGCCCCGGCTTCGCACTGCAACACACGTAAAATTTTACGTAAGATCGCATGCGCATGGCCCGAATCGGGAGCTTCGAGACAAAAATACCTGGCGGCCCGCCGCTGGCTATGGGGACATAGAATATTATGTCCGTTCGCATGGCAGTTGTGGCAATGCGGCAACATTGCGGCTTTCTCCCCCTGTGCAGGTGCACAAAAAGCAGGTTTCGGCTGCAAACAAAAAGGCCGCGGCAGAAACCGCGGCCTTGTCATTGATCTAACTCAAGGTTCGCTTGCGACTCAGCCTGCTTCGCTGACCCGCAGGAGAGCCGTCTTCAGATTGGCCAGCTGCACTTCGAGTTCGGCGTAACGCTCGCGTTCGGCGGCAACCACTTCCGGATCGGCATTGGCGACGAACTTTTCGTTCGAGAGCTTCTTGCCGATACGCTCCTTCTCCTGTTCGGCCTTGCCGATCGCCTTTTCGATACGCGCCTTTTCGACGCCAAGATCGATCAGGCTGCCGAGCGGCAGGCAGGCGGTCGCTTCGCCAACGACGATCTGGGCCGCACCCTTCGGGGCGACATCAGCCGGAGCGATGCTTTCGACACGGGCCAGACGGCAGATCGCAGCCTCATGGCGACGCATGCGGAAGGCGGTCACCTCATTGGCACCGACGACGATCAGCGGCGCAGTCGCAGACGGCGGCACGTTCATTTCCGAACGAGCCGAACGCAGGCCGGAGACCAGATCGATCAGCCAGTTGATCTCGTCTGCCGCACCATCGTCGGCAAAGGTCGAGGTCGGCCAGTCGGCATGGCAGAGAAGACCGTCGCGGGTCGCGGTGTGTGCCCAAAGCTCTTCCGTCATGAACGGCATGAACGGGTGGAGCAGCTTGTAGGTCTCTTCCAGAACATGGGCCATGCAGGCCTGTGCTTCCGCCTTGGCTTCTTCGTCTTCGCCCATGAAGATCGGCTTCAGGAGTTCGAGATACCAGTCGCAGACCTGGTTCCAGACGAACTTGTAGAGCGAACCGGCAGCCTCGTTGAAACGCTGGGTCTCGATCGCAACCGTGACTTCGCTCGTGGTGCGGGCCAGTTCCGTCAGGATCCAGCGGCTGACCGTCAGCTTGGCATTTTCCGGCGCAAAATCCGGATCGCGCGCCACGCCGTTCATCTCACCGAAGCGGGTGGCGTTCCACAGCTTGGTACCGAAATTGCGGTAACCGGCGATACGGGCCGGATCGAGCTTCACGTCGCGGCCCTGCGCTGCCATGACGGCCAGCGTGAAGCGCAGCGCGTCGGCACCGTATTCGTCGATCAGGTCAAGCGGGTCGATGACGTTGCCCTTGGACTTCGACATCTTCTGGCCGTTCTTGTCGCGGACCAGGGCATGGACATAAACGGTGTGGAACGGCTCGACGCTGTTGCCGTCTTCGTCCTTCATGAAATGCAGGCCCATCATCATCATCCGGGCGACCCAGAAGAAGATGATGTCGAACCCGGTGACGAGAACGCTGGTCGGGTAATATTTTGCCAGTTCCGGCGTCTTGTCCGGCCAGCCGAGCGTCGAGAACGGCCACAGGGCAGACGAGAACCAGGTGTCGAGAACGTCTTCGTCGCGGGTCAGGATCGAACCCGGCTCGTAGTTTTCGAGCTTTTCCTGAACCCAGGCCTTCCACGGGCCTTCATGGGCCAGATAATGCTGGACGGCGGCGTCGAGCGCCTCTTCCTCGGTCTTTTCGACGAAGCACTGGCCATCCGGGCCGTACCAGGCCGGGATCTGATGGCCCCACCAGAGCTGGCGCGAAATGCACCACGGCTCGATGTTTTCCATCCATTCGAAATAGGTCTTTTCCCAGTTCTTCGGAACGAAGTTGGTGCGGCCTTCGCGAACGGACGCGATCGCCGGCTCGGCCAGCGTCTTTGCATCAGCAAACCACTGGTCGGTCAGCATCGGCTCGATGACGACGCCGGAGCGGTCACCGAAGGGCTGCATGATCTTCTTGTTCTCGACATAGGGAATGTCGTTGCCTTCGGCATCCTTGACGGTGACCGCCAGACCTTCGGCATTGATCGCCTCGATGATCTTCTTGCGGGCGACCATGCGGTCGAGACCACGATAATCTTCCGGAACGAGGTTGATCTCGTCGACATCACTTTCGCTCGGCAATTCGCCGGACTTGGTGATCGCTGCGGCCTGCGCTGCGCATTCGGCGTAAGAATCGCCATCGGCGCGCATCGAAGCCGTCGTGTCCATCAGGCGGTAAAGCGGGATCTTGTTGCGCTTGGCGACCTGGTAGTCGTTAAAATCATGCGCGCCGGTGATCTTGACCGCGCCCGAACCGAAATCCGGTTCCGGATATTCGTCGGCAATGATCGGGATCAGACGGCGATGTTCCTTCGGGCCGACCGGGATTTCGCACAGCTTGCCGACGATCGGCGCATAACGCTCGTCTGATGGGTGAACGGCAACCGCGCCGTCGCCCAGCATTGTTTCCGGGCGGGTCGTCGCGATCGAGATGTAATTGCGCTCTTCCGACAGGATGATGTTCCCGTCTGCGTCCTTCTCGACATAGGTATAGGTCTCACCACCAGCCAGCGGGTACTTGAAGTGCCACATATGGCCTTCGACTTCCCTGCTCTCGACTTCGAGATCGGAAATCGCCGTCTCGAATTTCGGATCCCAGTTGACCAGACGCTTGCCGCGATAGATCAGGCCTTCCTTGTAGAGCGTGACGAAAACTTCGAGGACGGCCTTGGACAGGCCCTCGTCCATGGTGAAGCGCTCGCGCGACCAATCGCAGGAGGCGCCAAGGCGCTTCAGCTGGTTGAAGATCAGACCACCCGATTCGGCCTTCCAGTCCCAGATGCGGTTGACGAAAGCCTCACGGCCCATCTCGCGACGGCCCGGCTGCTGGCGTTCCATCAGCTGACGTTCGACGACCATCTGGGTTGCGATGCCGGCATGGTCCATGCCCGGCTGCCACAACACGTCCTTGCCGCGCATCCGCTCGAAGCGGATCATCGCATCCTGCAGCGTGTTGTTGAGCGCATGGCCCATATGCAGCGAACCGGTGACGTTCGGCGGCGGGATGACGATACAAAAACTCTCGGCACCCGGCTTGGCATTGGCACCGGCGCGAAATGCTTCCGCATCATCCCAGGCTTTTGCGATCTTCGGTTCGACGGCTGCGGAATCGTAGGTCTTCTCGAGCATTTCCTGACCCGTTTTTCTTTATGAATGAGATGGTGGGTTGTTAAAGAGATGGGGCGGACGAAGTCAATAAAAAAGCCGCCCCGTTGCCGGAGCGGCCATATTCAGTGACGCTGCGACAGAATTATCGGCGAGGGCCGCGGGCCACGCGTTCGATTTCTTCCCGCACGAGACGCTCGACGAGTGTCGGCAGATTGTCGTCCAGCCATTCCTGCAGCATCGGGCGCAACAGTTCCTGCGCCATGTCCTCGACCGAACGGCGCTCGAGGCCGTTGAAGACGGCTGCGAGATCGTTGAAGGACTGGGCAACCTGCTCGCCGGCTTCCAGCGACAGGAGACGCGCGGTCTCCTCGATCTTGGCAGGAAGGCTCGTTGCCTCAGGTTCGACCGGCTTCAGCTCCGGCTGGCGCAGCTCGACATGGGCGGCCGGTGCCGGTGTGACCTGTACCGGGGACGGCTGCACTGGGGACTGCTGGGCAGGCTCGGCAAAGCGCGGCTCGACCAGCCTCTGCTCGACGGGCTGCACTTCACGAACCGGTGCTTCGAAACGCGGCTCCTGGCGGGACGGCTGTTCGGCTGCGGGCTCGAAACGGCGCTGCTCATAACCGCCCTGTTCGGCGGCCGGCTGGCGCTGAACTGGCGGGATCGAGGCACGCAGTTCGACATGATCGAAGGACGGCGCGGCACGCGCGGGTTCTACCGGCGCCGGAGCCGGGGCAGACGCGCGACCGGAGGCCTGTTCCTGCTGGCGCATCGAGGCGGCGCGGACACGGGCGGCAACATCGGCCAGCGACATGGTGCGCTCGGTGGCAGGTGCAGCGGCCTGGACCGGTGCGGGCTCTTCCTCGACATAATTTACGGAAGGCTGCGGCTGCAGCGACGGCTGGCCGCGATCGTTTGCAGCAACGGCCGGCACATAGGCGGGCTCGTCGGCAAGTTCGATCTCGTCTTCTTCTTCATAGGCCGGCTGGCTGGCGAAGGAACCGTCGCTTTGCGGTTCATTGGTCTCGATGATCCGGCGGATGGAGGCCAGGATCTCTTCCATGGAGGGTTCACGCGCTACATTTGGCTGGGCCATTTCAATCCCCGTTTTCACCGGCCCCGTCAGAGACGGCAAGCCTTAGCCTGCGAGAGGCCAATTCGGATTCATCTTAAGGACATGGCGCTTCGATACAACGCAAGCCGCGCCGCTAGAATCACGCATACACAGATTTGTTGAGAAAATGAATCCCCCTCACCCGCGCGGCGTCAAACGAAAAAGGGGCCTTGCGGCCCCGATCTTCCTGTTTTCCAAAGGCGATGTGACGCCTCTCAGAAGACGAACTCCCTTGCCTTGCGGAAGCCCGGCAGCGGCCGGATCGAGGCGTTGAAATGGCTGTTCTGCGAGAGAACGCCCTGCTCCTTGACGATTGCAACGGCCTGCGCGGCATTGCCATAGCCGATCACGCCGACGAGGCGCCCGCCATCACGCAGCTGGTCGAAAAGGGCCTGCGGAATTTCTTCGACGGAACCGCTCACAAAGATGATATCGTAAGGCGCACCCTTCTTGGAGCCGGCCTCCATGTCACCCGCGACCACGGTTGCATTGTCGTAACCGAGCGCCTTCAGCTTTTCGCCGGCAGCGGTGGCAAGACCCTGATCCGCTTCGACAGAAACGACCGAACCGGCCAGAAGCGAAAGAAGGGCGGCGACATAACCGGTGCCACCGCCGATTTCGAGAACGGCGTCATCCTTGGTAATGGCGGCGAGCTGAAGCAGCTTTGCCAGCGGCGAAGCTTCCATTAGGTAACGGCCCGGACAGATCTCGATATCCGTATCGACATAGGCAAGCGCCTTTGCCTTCACCGGCACGAATTCCTCGCGCGGCACGGCGTAAAAGGCTTCAAGAACGGAGTGAGCCGTAACATCGGTGGTACGGATCTGGTTTTCCACCATCTTGTTGCGCGCTACGTCGAAATCGATCATCTCACCTACCTCAAATTGCCGGCGCGCCCATCAGGGCTTTGCCAGCCTTCCCGTAAAACCGTGTTACTTCGCTCGCGGCACGCTTTCAAGACACGGCTCGGCTTCTGCGAAAAAAACACGGCGATCACGGTTCGGCCGGGTGAGACCGACTTATGAAGAGAGCGGCAGGCCCTGCTCGCGCTTGGCGGCAGCCATCGTATCCTGCTGGTAGGAATTGCGCAGACCATAATTGCGATCGAAAGCGGTCTGGCGGGCAAGGGCCATATGGAAAGCGCCGTCGGCAAAGGTGCCGGTCGCGTCATATTCCATGGCGGGCTGGCGCAATACGGTGATGATCTTGTTCAGCATGTCAGTCCTCCTTGCCATCGACTCATAAACTAGAAAACTTACGTTTCCGTTCCGTGACTTAAGACAAAAAGCGTTAAAAAATTAACCATACCGCAGCGCAGCATCCGGAAAATCCCGTCATCACCACGTCACAAAGGTTCAGAACGAAAAAAGGGCCGCGTTCAGAATGAAGGCACTTGCGCCTCATGTAGATTCGTTCTAAACGCCCGGCACCGCTCGCTTTTAAAGCACTGGATGGCCTCGTGGCGGAGTGGTGACGCAGAGGACTGCAAATCCTTGCACCCGAGTTCGATTCTCGGCGAGGCCTCCATCCATTTCCTCAAAGATATCAATGCGATAGAAGCTAACCAACGGCACTTCCGTGCCTTCTCCCGTGTTGCATCACGCTGCAGTGAATTCCCTTGGTTTCCGGGCATTTTCATTGGCTATCGGCTACTCGGTGCAACATGGGTAACCGCCGCCATCATGGTGAGGCTGGCGCAGAGAATACTTCGCATAACGCGCATGCTCCTTCCCTTCTGCTGGGTGGTGGCAATTGGTTCCCGCGCTCAACCTTTTGTACGCTATGGTACGCGCCGGAACGTTTCGTCCGCGTCCTTGTTCAGGATTCGCTTTCCTAGAAGCGAAACGAACAAGGAGAACCGACATGGCTGACAAGACGCTTGAAACGCTGTTCCACGAAACGCTCAAGGACATCTATTATGCTGAGCGTCAGATCGTAAAGGCGCTGCCGAAGATGGCGCGCGGGGCCAATGACCCCAAGCTCAAGGCCGCATTCGAGAAGCACAAGGAAGAAACCGAGGGCCAGATCGAACGCCTGAAAGAGGTCTTCGAGATCATCGGCAAGCCGGCTCGCGGCAAGACCTGTGATGCGATCGAAGGCATCCTTTCCGAAGGCTCCGAGATCCTCGAAGAATTCAAGGGCACTGCTGCACTCGATGCCGGCCTGCTGGCTGCCGCCCAGGCTGTCGAACACTATGAGATCAGCCGCTACGGCACCCTGAAAGCGTGGGCCGCGCAGCTCGGCATGAAGGACGTTGCTGCACTTCTGGAGCAGACACTGTCCGAAGAATCTAAAACTGACGAAGCCCTGACCGGCCTCGCTGAAAGCGCCGTGAACCTAGCTGCCGAGAAGAAGGCGGCCTGATCGCTGAAAGCAGACTGACGAAACGAGAAAGCCCGCCGCTGTGAGGCGGCGGGCTAACGAGATACCGGGAAAATCCCGTGATTTGGGCATCACCAAACCGGCTTATTTCTCAGCGCTTCCAGCCCGATTTTGGCTTGTTTGGCGATCACCCCGGATCGCGCTAGGCCAGCGACCGATGCGTCAGCAAATCTGCCATTCGAAATGCTGCGTCGAGGGAGACGGCTTTGCTCAGTACATTGATGCCGTTTGCTATGTGATTTTCCACAGTTTCAAACAAATAATACCCGCCAAACCAAGGCGTTCATGGCGGCTCTCAACGACCACTGGCGCCCTTTCCTTCTCACGGCTGTATTCACAGGCAAAGCCGACGACGGGACAGAACTGGCACAAGCCGCGAACATCCTGCTCGGCTGACTGCAACACGGCTGCAACATGCGGCGGCGATCCCGCCGAAATGGCTGTGACAACGCGGTATTACCATGCCTTGCTGAACACCGGCAGGACATCATTGGCCAAAGCCGACACCAATCCCCTTTAAAAGAACCGCCCCCTGCGGATGTGCAGTGACGCTGCGGTGACGGTCGCGTGACGCTGATTGTGATCATCTGCCCATCGAGGCGAAAATGCCCGCCATTTCTTCAGGGGATTACGATGGAACTTAAAACCAGTCAGGGAAACATCGTCGTGGCCGATAGCATTGATTGCTACGACGCCGCGAAGGTCGCTCTGGCCGCGGTCATCAAGGATCTCGTGGCGCAGGGTTTCAACCGCGCAGAGATTGCCTTGGCAATCGCGGATTCGGCAGAGGACTATGTGCTCGATCTCGCCTCCCACCGCACGAGCGCCCACCACTAGTATCCGACCCAAGACGCAGATGCAGCTGATGTGACTGCCCGCATGAAACGATACCGGCGACACTTTCGTCGGCGATCCGCGTGCGGCAGTCAGAGTTGCAAATCCGGCGCTCGACTGTATTGCTTCCCGAGTGATTCCTTGTCGCTTCAGCGGGTATATTGATGGCATCGAGCAGTCGGACCGCATGCCTGGCCATATTCGTGATGGCCGCACTGAACATATCGGTGAATTGTGCCCAAGCCGGCGATATGCGCCTGCTCGCCTATGCGCGTGTCGATAATTTTCTGTCCGAAGCGCGCGATTTCCAGTTCGAGCCCGAACCCGCAGCCGATGGCTGCATCGTCACTCCGGGCGACGACATGGAATGTTTCGACGGCGAATAATTCGGGATCCCCTTTGGGGACACTTCGCCAATCCTCTACAGCCAGCCCATAGCCGAATCACAGCGCTCCGTCTCGTAAGCCGTCGAAGCTTAAGAGCCATGTCTCCACACGGAGACTTGCGTGACCTCCGCCCTTCCCCAATAGCAAATATCGGCATTCATGTGCCGTTTCGCACCACAAACTGTGCGTATTAACCGGGCGTCCACCATGTCTGCTAACGGAACTGGAACTATTCGCCACCGCCACCCCAGATGATGGACGAAACGAATCCGGCCCTCCCGAAAGGCCGATTCCTTCGCCATTCAGAGGCCAGAACGCGGGATCGAGTTCGTCCCGCGGCGCGTTAGCGCATGGCCAAGGGGAGCATGCCATGCCGAGTTTTTCGACGTTGATCCTGATTGTTTTATGCATTGCCGCGATCGCCTTCGTCGCATCGCAATTCGTCAGCCTGTTTTAAGGCCGACATTCCGCCAACCGTCTCCATGATTGCGGAACCAAAACCGCGAACCGGCGTTTCTAGCGCCGGCATTCCGATTTCGAAATCATGAGTACGGTATTTTGGCAGAGACTATCCATTGGAGCAGCCCGGTCGTTGTCCAGATCGGCTACGGATTTCCCGAAAACGTTCGCGGCCCGCAGGAGGCACTGGATTACCTGCAATGGCGCTGGCCGGTGCGCCATGGAAATTATTATTTCGAAGCCCTTCGGGAATGCACCGATTTCCTTAAGCAGCAGACCCCGCTCGACAGGGCGCGCGAAATCTTCGTTCTTGCCAGTATCGAGGCGAAAATGCTGGCTGGCGCCGCCGCCTGAACCGGACCATCGGCTCCAGCCCGTGAACGGCGAAAAGTCGCGCACTCGACGAAACGAAATCTTAACGATCCTTCCGAGGAGCTTGTTAATGGCTCGATTATAAAAAGAACATCGACGGCGATGTTGTCGTCATGTCCTTATCAGAAGGATCGCCATGACGGCGATGATCGACCATGAAGCTTACCGTCTCGGACGCCGTCCTGGCGTTTACCACCATCGTATCGATGATCAGCATTGTCTATATCGGCCACCTGTTCATGGCCTTCTTCTGATGATGCGCGCTCCCTCCCCCACCCGCCATTAAAGCTGTTCGCCATCGACGGCATGCGACCCGCATTGCCGGCAGATTGCCGATCTCGCTTTCCATCACCTCCATCATCGCCTTTGCCGGAAGGTCGAGATCGCTCGCCCCTTCGACGTGAGGCCCATCCTTGCAGTCAGGCAGCCCAGGGTGGGAGGGAAGCCGACTGTTGCAATCAATCCATGCGCCAGTCGCTGTATGCCGCCAGCGCGCGCCTGCGCGCCACGGAGAAGTTTGGCCGCAGCCTTATCCCGGATGCAGTGGCGCATTCCGGGCGAATGCGCTATATTCGACCGATCGCACGGGTTTGGGAGAGTTCGTGCGTGTCAGACACGGTAGGAGGAGACCGTCATGCACTATCTGTCATTCTTGACCGCCATAAATCCGTTCATTCTCATCATACTCGCCGTCGTCCTGGCCTGCGGCGCCTATGATCACTGGATCCAGCATCGCTAAATCCGGCTGCGATCCTTCGGATTCGCTTTCCGCGCTTTAGTCCCGTGTTGCAGCATGTGGTTTTCGCAAAACCGCAGCAGCGTTTTTTTTGCGCGACATGTTCTGACTTGTGGAGAACCGGCAAGCGCTACGCTGCCTGTAAAATCTTTCCCTCGCATTCAGCCAGCCGCTGACGCTTCCCGCTCGCGATCATCGGCGCGATCAGGGCTGCCGGGCGTTGCGGCGCCTCTTGCGCTTCAGATACCAGAGCCGCATGCCTCTTTCGGCGCGCCGCACGACGGGGATATCCTGAGACAGGACGAGAAAGCCGAGCGGCAGCATCCAGAAGCCGAGAACGGGCAGGAAACCGAGAACCCCGCCGACAACGAGACCGGAGCCGATGCCGATGCGCCCGACCCGCGAACGCGGCATGGGCACGGACCAGCGGGCGATCATCAATCGTCCGGTCTTTTGATCGATTCCGAAATGCGTCTGTTTTTTATGCTCGGCCAACCCGGATTATCCTCCCTGAAAAAAGCCCAGTGCAGAAGGGCCAGATGGGAAGCAATCGTGGATAAAACAAGCGAACGTCATTTTTTTGAAAAAATCGCTTGGCAAATCGGAAAAGCATTTGTATTACCCCGCTCACGCCGCGGCAAGCGGTTGTTCCCTGGTAGCTCAGCGGTAGAGCATTCGACTGTTAATCGACAGGTCGCCGGTTCGAATCCGGCCCGGGGAGCCATTTCTTCCACTAGAAATGGTCAAATACCGCTAAACAAACAACATCACATTTTTGAAGATACAGCGCGCGTCATGTGCGAGCCGCGATCTTTATCAGTCGTTCGAAGAAACACCTTTCAATAGCTGCTGACGTTGTTTGCGGCCTTTCCCCTTCCCGTCACCCAATCGCATCCCGACAGAATCACTTGGACTCATGTTTGGTGAGTTGCGTGAATCTGACAACGCAACTTCAGACCAAAAGTGTTCCTTCGGGAACAGACAGGAATTTCAGCGGCGTGTATGAAAAATCATTGCCAATGAGAATTGCCGCGAATGCTTTTCAATCTCCAATTCGTCCATGACCTCTTCGCCCTGATCATCCTGTTATGCGGCGCGCACTGGCTGGGCGATTACGCGTTCCAGTCGGGTTATCTTGCCGGTGCCAAGACCAGCGGGCCTTTGCGGATCTATCATCTGATCGCCCACGCCGGCATTCATGGGATGCTGATTTTTCTCGTGACCCAGAGCGTTGTCCTCGGATTTGCGGAATGGGTCCTTCATGCGATCATCGACGACTGCAAGGTCAGGGGCTGGACAACCTATGCGCAGGATCAGGCTTTGCATTTCGTCTGCAAATTCATCTGGCTGATCGCCGCCTTTCTGGTCGTCGGACCGCCATCTTTTCTGCAATGGTAAAGCCCGGCCGAACCCGCCCTCCTGAGGACCTGCTTCGCGGCACGGAGTTGTTCGGGTCGCTTCCCGACGATGTGCGCGCAGAGTGTGCGCGCATGTTCCGCCAGATAAAATTTCCGGCAGGACACACAATTTTTCAGGCGGATGATGCCGGAAATCATGCCTATCTGATAGAAGAAGGCCTCATCCGGGTATCCCTGTCAAACGCGGCCGGCAGGGAGCTGAACGTCCATATCGCCAGGGCCGGCGATCTGGTTGGAGAGATCGCGATCCTCGACGGCGGCCCGCGGACGGCCGATGCGGTCGCCCTGACCGATGTCCTCGCCTTCTCGATGCAGGTCACCGACTTCGAAAACCTTCTCAACAGACATCCCAGCCTCTCGAAGGCGGTCATTGCCCTGCTCTGCCACCGCATCAGGAACACGATCGACAAGCTGGAAAACGTCGCCCTGCATCGTATCGAGGTGCGTCTCGGGCGTTTCCTGCTGAACGCGATCAATGCCGAGGATTTTGCCAAGGCGGGGCCATACGAACTGAAACTCGGATATTCCCAGAGCGAATTGGCTCGCCTGCTCGGGACGACCCGATCCAAGCTGAATGTGACGCTGCGCGCGCTCGAAGCCGGCGGCGTCATCAAATGGTCGGCCAAGGCGATTGTCTGCGACCGGGATGCGCTTCTGGAGATGCTGAAGGAGAATGGCGTCTAGGCCCGCCGCCTTCCGCCATGACCCGTCGCCGATCCACCCCGCTTAACCGTTACTTTAGAATTTCCTTATTTGTACGGAGCAATCCGCGCGAAAGATCTCGCGGGACATAAGATACGTTCGCCAAGTCGAAAATCATGTCGGTATGGGCTTTGTCGCCTCGCATCGTGATTTCGAAACAACGTATTCCCCTTAAAAGAGCAGCACAATTCAAGCGTCAGCTTTGCCGCTTGCATTTATGATCGCCGTTGTCAGACTCCACAGCAGAATCAACTGGAGTTTCCGATGAGCGAGAGTGTGTTGAAATATTCACAGATGCAGAGGGCGTTCTATGAACATGCCGCATCCGTGGGAAAATATGATATCGACCATAAGCGAGATATTGTGGTTGGCAGTTACCACGAACACAATCGCTGGAGTGACTACGACAAATATCTGTTCGGATTCATCGATGAATCCTACAAAGACAAGCTGGCACTTGATTTCGGCTGCGGCCCCGGCCGCAACATCATTAAATATAACCATCTTTTCAAAAGAATCGACGGCTGCGACATTGCGCAGACCAATCTGAACAATGCGGAAGGCAATATCAGGTTCGAAGGAATGGAAGTTCCCAACCTGTATCTTACCCAGGGCGCGGATGTAGGCAACGTCCCGGACAACACTTACGACGTGATCTTCTCGTCAATCACCATGCAGCATATCTGCGTCCACGAGATCCGCTACGCAATTCTTACGGACATGTATCGGGCTCTCAAGAAACTGGGACGCATCTCGATCCAGATGGGCTTCGGTGTTTCGCCAGGAAAACTGTCGTATTTCGATAATTTTTACGATGCGGCAAGCACCAATAGCGCCGCAGATACAATGATCGAGAATGTCGACTACATTCAGGGCGATCTGGAGCGGATCGGTTTCCTGAATTTCAAATATCACATTCGTCCGACCGGTCCCGGCGACAGTCATCCGCACTGGATCTTCTTCACGGCACATAAATAAGTTTTTTCCGACGGGAATAGCTGCTGTGTCGCCTCGAAGGCTGCGATCGATATCTGCATCGCGAAACCGCTTGCACCTTCAGACCTGCTGCTCCGTTTGAAGATCGAGCTGCGCCAGTAACAATGGCGCGGCCACCGCCTTTCCGCGATCGTTACTTTAGAATTCCCTTGTTTGCACGGAACAATCCGCTAAGCTCTGCATTGGAAGAGGTTGGCATTAAGGGAGGAAAACCGATGCAGACAAGCTGGGAGAAACCGGTGCGCGTTGCTTTTGGTCATCTGGGTACGGAAGTCATCAACAGCCCTTCGGAGGCTCTCATGCTTTTGATGGACCACTGGCCGGATCTGCGAGGCCCGAGCTTCGTGCGGGCAAGAAGTGCCTGCCGTGCAGCGCTGGATGGCCGTCGGTCGCCGGAAGATGCACGCCGCCATTTCGAGGAAGCCGTCAGCGAAGCTCAGCTGCACGTCAACTGATCAACGGCGCTGAAACAGCCCATCGAGACAGAAGAGCAAATGAGACCGGCTAGCTCCGTCGAGGCGGCCAGCGATCGTTTTGACGCCAATGCTCCGGCAAAAACCTGAACTGAGAGAATGCAATGGCCGGTTTTCCGGCCATTTGTCGTTTCGACAAAAGACGGCTGCGGATGGGCTACTCAGCGCGGCTCCAGGTCGTGGATTGGGAAAGCCAGCCTATACGCCGATAATATCGCCAAAAAGCCGGATCATCGGCCCGGAGAGCGCGATCGGCGCAAACAGGACCGAGAAACAGACGCAGGGCTTGTCGCCTGCAATCGGGCGATGGTCGAGCGTCTCATCGGCGACGGACACATCCCCTTCACCGAAAATGCCGCGGTGATCGTGAAACTCACCTTCCAGCACAAGCGTCAGCTCCAGCCCATGATGACCGTGATTGGGAAGCGCGCGGCCGGGCCTTGCCCATAAAAGAGAAGCCTCGACCTCGGAGGAGCGCTCGATCACGTGCTCGCGCAGTCCCGGCAGCTTGGTTCTCCAGGGAATGCCGGACAGGTCCTTGCCGGCATAGGCTCTCAGCAGTGCCGGCCACATGCCTCGATCGACAGGACCGCCATCCAGACGCGGCGGCGTGGATTTGAGGATATCGAAAAGCGTGCGATCGCGGAATTTCAGCGGCTGCGGCTCGACCGCCTCAAGCGAGTCGCCGGCAAGCCTTTGCAGGGTGTGAGCAAACCGTCCGGCCGGCGCCTGCATCTCAAGATGCGACCCAACCAAGACATGCGCCGGCGGCGGGAGGGAGCCCGCTACATATTGCGCAACCAGAAAATCAACTCGTTCGAGATTTAGAAGCATGGTCCAGCATCGGTATCATCAGAATAGTTAAAATATAAAAAGCTAAAATTCGTCAATATCACGTCCAACATTGCTTCACCGCCCCCCCTCGGCAAACCACGAGACCAAGCCTGAGACTGCAGGCCCACTCTACCAAAAAATCATACAATTCTCTTTCAAGTTTGTCGACATCACTGCAGTGCAACCTGCCGCAGATGTGATCGGAGGGCAGATTCGCTCGAATTTTCGCTGCGGAAAATCTGCCGAAGCAACGGATTTTCTTGCTCTCCTTGCCTTGCCCGCCCAAAAGAGCCTTATTACATGTTCGCAGAACAAAAAGGCTTACCCATGACCTTCAATCCTTCCGTCGTCGACGTGATCGGCAATACCCCTCTCATCCGTCTCAAGCGGGCATCCGAGGCGACAGGCTGCGAAATCCTGGGCAAGGCCGAATTCATGAATCCGGGCCAGTCGGTCAAGGATCGTGCGGCGCTGTTCATCATCCGCGATGCGGAGAAAAAGGGCCTGCTGAAGCCGGGCGGCGTAATCGTCGAAGGCACGGCCGGCAATACCGGCATCGGGCTGACCATGGTCGCCAAGGCGCTCGGTTACCGGACCGTGATTGTCATCCCGGAAACCCAGAGCCAGGAAAAGAAGGATGCGCTGAAACTGCTCGGCGCAGAACTGGTCGAGGTGCCGGCTGTTCCCTACAAGAACCCGAACAATTACGTCAAAGTGTCCGGCCGCATTGCCGAGGAACTGGCCAAGAGCGAGCCGAACGGCGCGATCTGGGCAAACCAGTTCGACAATGTCGCCAACCGCGAGGCACATATCGCAACGACCGCACCGGAAATCTGGGAACAGACCGGCGGCAAGGTCGATGGTTTCATCTGCGCGGTCGGTTCGGGCGGGACGCTGGTCGGCACGGCCATGGGGCTGAAGGCGAAGAATGCCGGCATCAAGATCGGCATCGCCGATCCGGAAGGTGCGGCACTCTATGAATATTACGCGCATGGCGAATTCAAGTCGGAAGGCAATTCGATCACCGAGGGTATCGGCCAGGGCCGCATCACCGCCAATCTCGAAGGTTTTACGCCGGATTACGCCTATCGCATCTCCGATGCCGAAGCCCTGCCGATCGTCTTCGATCTGGTCGAGGAAGAAGGCCTTTGCCTTGGCGGCTCGTCCGGCATCAACATTGCCGGCGCGATCCACCTCGCCAAGGATCTCGGCCCCGGTCATACGATCGTGACGGTGCTTTGCGATTATGGCAACCGCTACCAGTCAAAACTTTTCAACCCGGAATTCCTGAAATCCAAGGGTCTGCCGGTGCCGGCATGGCTGACGACCAAGCGGGATATCGCCATTCCCTTCCAGTCCGCCTGACGGCTGGGGAGCATTCTTGATGAGCGTCGAAATCCTTTACCGCGACGATTTTTATCTCTCGACCGCGGAAGCGCTGGTGACTGCGATCCACGAGGATGGCGGCATCGAACTCGATCGCACGTGCTTTTATGCGACCTCCGGCGGCCAGCCGGGTGACACCGGCTTTCTGGAACGGGCCGACGGTACGAAGATCATGCTTGGCCAGACCAAACACGGCGCGACCAAGGATATCGTCATCCATGTACCGCTCGAAGGCGAACCCCAGCCCCTCGTTGGCGAGGCGCTCGTGCTGCATGTCGACTGGCCGCGGCGTTACAAGCTGATGCGCATGCACACTGCCTGCCACCTTCTCTCGGTCGTCTGCCCCTTTCCGATCACGGGTGCGGCCGTCGGCGAAGACGAATCGCGTGTCGATTTCGACATGACAGAAGCCTCGGCCGACAAGGACGAGGTGACGGCAAAACTGATGGAGCTGGTGCGCCAGAACCATCCCGTCACACTGCAATGGATCACCGACGAGGAACTGGCCGCCAATCCGGGCATCGTCAAGTCGAAGAACGTCCGGCCGCCGGTCGGGCTCGGCCGCGTCAGCCTTGTCTGCATCGGCGAAAATTCCAGCATAGACAGCCAGCCCTGCGGCGGAACGCATGTGTCCGAAACCCAGGAAGTGGGCGCCATTCACATCGCCAAGATTGAAAAGAAGGGCAAGGAGAACCGTCGTTTCCGGATCCGCTTCGGCGAAGCCGCAATCGACGCCTGACATCCTTGCTCCCGAAGGAGACAGACCATGAGCGAAACCAGCCGTTTCGTCGTTTCTTCCGAGTGGCTTCACGGCGAACTCGGCAAGCCGGACCTGAAGATCGTCGATGCCGCCTTCTATCTTCCGGCGCATAACCGCGATGCCGATGCCGAATATGCGAGCGGCCATATTCCGGGCGCCGTCCGCTTCGACCATGACAAGGTGGCCGACAAGTCGACCGGCCTGCCGCATATGGTACCGACGCCCGAGGTTTTCTCGGAAGCCGTCGGCAGGCTCGGCATCAGCGAAAATGACCGGATCGTCATCTATGACGGCCCCGGCATCTTTTCCTCTGCACGCGGCTGGTGGCTGTTCCGCATCATGGGCGCCAAGAACGTCTTCATCCTGGACGGCGGGCTTGACGGCTGGAAGGCCGAGGGACGCCCGCTCGAGACCGGCGTCACCGCCCCTACCCTTGCCGTGTTCAAGGCCGACCTTCTGCTCGACAAGGTGATCGATTTCCAGACCATGCTGTCGATCGTCAGCGACAGCACGCGCCAGATTGCCGATGCGCGGCCGGCTGGCCGTTTCACCGGTGCGGAACCCGAACCGCGGGCCGGCATGCGTTCCGGCCATATGCCGGGCGCCGTCAGCCTTCCCTCCGGCACGTTCTCGGTGAATGGCAAGCTTCGCTCGCTTCCCGAACTGCGCAAAGTGATCGAGGACGCGGGCATCGATTTCGGCCGTCCGATCGTCACCAGTTGCGGCTCGGGCATTACCGCCGCGATCATCACGCTTGCGCTGGAATCGCTCGGCCACGAGGACAATGCGCTCTATGACGGATCGTGGACCGAATGGGGTGCAAGGCAGGATACGCCTGTCGTCACCGGTCCGGCAACGCCGAACGCGGCCTGACCTGATGGCGAAAAAACCGACCCCGCTCACCACCCGCGTCACCAGCCTCGAAATGACGGCACCGCCGAAGGCAAGCCTGCCGGTTCCGGTCAACCTGCAGACGGCGATCATGCGGACCTCGGAAATCCCGCTGCATTTCTACCGCTATCTCTACCGGCAGGTGGGCAAGCGCTGGAACTGGTTCGAACGCCTGCGGCTGAATGACGAGGAACTGGCGGCGATCATCCATGCGCCAAAAGTCTCCGTCTCGGTGCTTTACGTGGATGGCGCCCCGGCCGGCTTTTACGAGCTTGCCCAGAAGGAAGACGGGATCGTCGAACTATCCTATTTCGGCCTGTTCGAACGGGCGCTCGGGCTCGGCATCGGCAAATGGTTTCTGCTGCAGGCGCTTTACACCGCCTGGCAAGACAATCCGCAGAAGGTCACCGTGACGACCAACACGCTCGACCATCCGCGCGCGCTGCAGCTTTATCAGATGATGGGCTTTTCGCCGGTTGCGGCCGGTGAGGCGGAAGTCGTGCCGATGACGGATGCGGAACTGTTCAAGGTTTTGGGCGGCTGATGAATGTGCCGTCACCCAAAGCGGTCCTTGTCGCTTTGGTGATGCTCGTGCTCGTTATTGCAGCCACCCTGCTGTTCTGGCAGGTGCTGAAACTTGCCTTCTATCGACCGCAGGACGTCGTGGTCGAACGGATCGAAGCCCTCTGCTCGCGGATACCGCAACATCGCCGGCGTAGCTGGTTCGAAAAACCGCGGCAATGGACGGACGAGTGCAGCAAACTGCTTAAACAGAATGGCGGGAGAAATGTTGCCCGCGCGACATTTTTGTCCTTCACCTATCGGTCGCCCGCCGATGGCGAGCCACATGCCGGGACGCTGCAGCGGAACCTCAACGACGCAGGGCAGGCCGCCAGAACCGGCGATCGAATTGCAATCGAAGCCTCCTGGCTGCTGAGCGATGTGTTTACCGACTGGTCGAGCCCCAGCATTGCGCCGGAGAATATTTTCCGCGGCTCGCTCCCCGACCCCAATTGAGCGAGCGGCATGTCGCCCGCCGCGCAAGTATCGGGTGGCGGCTTTGCTTTTGCGGCGGCATGACAGGGCAAAACCGAAGGAGCCCATCATGACCGCTGATCCGTCCACGCAAAAATCCGCCATCCGCTTTACCGCCATGCCCGCGCCAGACGCCGTCCATCTGTGGAGTGGCGGACTGGATGCCTATGGCCGCCAGCCGGAAACAAAAGTCTCCGACGGCCCCGGCCATCCGTGCCGGCATTGCCTGAAAAATATCGAGGCGGGCGAGGAGTTTTTCGTGCTCGCATACAGACCCTTTCCGGACCTGCAGCCTTATGCGGAAACCGGACCGATCTTCCTGCACAAGGCGCGGTGCTCGCGTTATGAGGCCGAAGAGGTAACGCCGCCGATCCTCTCCAGCCCGGACTATATCGTCCGCGGTTACGGTGCCGACGACCGGATCGTTTACGGCAGCGGTGCGGTGACGCCGACCGGCACGATCGACAAAAGGGCGAGCGAACTCTTCGCCCGTCCGGAGATTGCCTATGTGCATGTCCGCTCAGCCCGCAACAATTGTTTCCAGTGCCGGATCGAGCGTCCTGAAGCATAGGGACCGCGATGAGGCCGATCGTCAAAACCCTCTCTGGCCTGCCGGCCATCTCCCCCACGAGGGGGGAGAAAATTTGCCGCACTCGCTCGCCCTGCATTTAAGCATTCAGCGGATCGACTGGGTTAAGCCCTCCCCCTTGTGGGGAGGGTTTGGGAGGGGACTTACCCCACCCATGAGCCTTCATTTTCAATTATGGCTTTCGCCATCCTTCGGCTCCGTTCGCTCCAGCCCTTCGGCCAGATCGAGCAGAAGTTTGACGTATTCGCCGGCCTTCTTCTCGTCTGCCTCAAGCTTGCGGGCGATCACCTCGCGCAGGTTCAGCATGGCGGCATCGACGCTGCGCGGCAGGTTCGGGCCGGCTTCGCCGCCGCGGCGCTTTGCACGTTCCTGCTTTTCGCGGATACGCTCGGCCAGTTCCGACAGGCGGTCGAGGATCATCGAGGCAAAGCTGCGGTTTTCATCGAGATAGGCCTTGCCTTCCTCGGTGATCGCATACCGCTTCTTGTTGCCGTCGGCTTCCGCCACGACATAGCCGGCTTCTTCGAGATAGGTGAGCGTCGGATAGATGACGCCCGGGCTCGGGGCGTAAAAGCCGTAGGTCATGTCCTCGATATGCTTGATGATCTCGTAGCCGTGACGCGGCTCCTTTTCGATCAGTGCCAGAACGACGAGGCGCAGGTCGCCCTGCATCAGGAAACGGCCGACCCGGCCCTCCCCGTCATCACCAAAACCACGGCCGCCCGGGCCACCGGGGCCGCCATGATGACCGGGACCACCCCGGCCGCGGCTGAACGGTCCGCCGCGCATGGCAAAGATTTCCTCGAAGCCACGGGCTTCGCGACCGTCCCGACCATGGCATCCATGCCGGCCTTCAAATTTGCGTCCAAACATTGTTCGTCTCCTTTAGACTGTCTTTCGATATATCTAAAGATAGCAATTCACTTCCGATTGTCCAGATCTTCGATATATCTAAATCATATCGTATTAATCTGAAACGCAGAAAAACGCCGGAAGGCATTCGGCCACCCGGCGTTTTCGTAAGGATTTACGACTATCGAAAGGCTTCAGGCGACCGCCAGAACGCTTTCCGGCGATACCGCTTCGTAACCCAGTGCCTCGGCCACCGGCCGGTTGGTGACGCGGCCCTTGTGGACGTTGAGGCCGTTGCGCAAGTGCCTGTCCTCGGCGATTGCCCTGAGGCCCCGATCGGCCAACGCCAGCCCATAATGCAGCGTTGCATTGTTCAGCGCATGCGCCGAGGTTACGGGCACGGCGCCCGGCATGTTGGCGACGCAATAATGGACGATGCCGTCGACCTCATAGGTCGGGTCGGAATGGGTGGTGGCATGCGAGGTCTCGAAGCAACCGCCCTGATCGATCGCCACATCCACCATCACCGCGCCCTTGCGCATGCCCGACAGCATTTCGCGGCTGACGAGTTTTGGCGCAGCCGCACCGGGGATCAGCACGGCACCGATGACGAGATCGGCGGAAAAGATTTCCTCTTCCAGCGCGTCGATCGTCGAATAGCGCGTATGCACCCGGCCGGCGAAAAGGTCGTCGAGCTGGCGCAGGCGCGGCAGCGAACGGTCGAGAATTGAAACATCGGCGCCGAGACCGGCCGCCATGCGGGCCGCATGCAGGCCGACGACACCGCCGCCGATCACCACGACCTTGGCCGGCAGCACGCCCGGCACGCCGCCGAGCAGGATGCCGCGGCCGCCATTGGCCTTTTGCAGCGCCGTCGCGCCGGCTTGGATCGCCAGCCGTCCGGCGACTTCCGACATCGGCGCCAGAAGCGGCAGGCCGCCGCGATCGTCGGTCACGGTCTCGTAGGCGACGGCCGTGACGCCGGAGGCGAGCAGGCCCCTGGTCTGTTCCGGATCCGGCGCGAGATGCAGGTAGGTATAGAGGATCTGGCCGTCGCGCAGCTGCGCCCATTCGCCGGGCTGCGGCTCCTTCACCTTGACGACCATGTCGGATTTTTCGAACACGTCCCGGGCGCTGGCGGCGATCCTGGCGCCAGCCGCCGCATAGGCGCCATCATCGGCACCGATCCCGCTCCCTGCGCCGGTCTCGACCAGCACGTCATGGCCATGCGCCACATATTCGCGCACCGCAGCCGGCGTCAGTCCGACGCGATATTCGTGATTCTTGATTTCCTTCGGGCATCCGACGCGCATGCAACGCTCCTCCGTTCGATTGCGGCTCAGTTCAAAACTCCCGGTGACAGGCTAGCCGCAGAGCGGATGAAATGTCCTTGCGAAGACGGGGACGCGATGGCAGAGTTTTCGCGCTTTCGCAATTCTTCGGGGAATTCTTCGAATGAGCACTCTCGACAGCATCGATCATGCGATCATGCGCACGCTGCAGGACAATGGCCGGATTTCCAATGCCGAGCTTGCCGAGCGGGTGGGACTGTCACCTTCCGCCTGTTCGCGGCGTCTCGACATTCTGGAAAAGAACGGCACGATCAGTGGTTATCACGCGCGCCTGTCCAACAAGGCGCTCGAATACAAGATGATGGTGATCGTCCATATCTCGCTGTCGGGGCAATTCGCCAAAACGCTGACGGAATTCGAGACGGCGGTCAAACGCTGTCCGAACATCCTCGTCTGTTACCTGATGTCCGGCGAATATGACTATATCCTGCGCGTCGCCGCCAAGGATCTGGAAGACTATGAGCGGATCCACCGCGACTGGCTTTCTGCCCTGCCGCATGTGGTCAAGATCAATTCCAGCTTCGCGCTTCGGGAAATTATCGACCGGCCGAATGTCGGGCTTTGAGCAGCCTCAGGAGACCCCGATCAGGATCGCCCCGGCAGCCACGACGATACAGGCCGCAATGCGCTTGACCGTGAGTGTCTCCCCCAGGAATAGCCAGCCAATGACGACGGCGAATACGACGCTGGTTTCGCGCAATGCCGAAACGGGACCGGCCGGCGCCAGCGAATAGGCAACCAGCACGACGCCATAGGAGAGAAGCGATACCATGCCGCCGCCGACCGCCTTTTTCGTCTCGCGCGCGCGCAGGTCGATCTTCAACCGGCCACGCGTCAGGAGGAAGGCGGCGCCCAGCAGAAAACCCGGCAGCACGAAAACCCAGGTTATATAGGCGGCGCGATCGCCCGAAACGCGAATGCCGATCGCATCGACTGTCGAATAACCGGCAATCATCACGCCGGTCGCAAGCCCGTAAAGCATGGACTGCACGGAAGCGCTGCCCTTGCCGAGCGCCAGAACCATGATGCCGATGACGATGAAGAGCACGCCGAGCATGGCGAGCGGATGCAGCGCCTCGCCGATCAGCGCAAAACTGCCGGCCGTGACGAGAAGCGGCGCGCTGCCGCGGATGATCGGATAGACCTGACCGAGTTCGCCATGCCGGTAAGCGGCGACGAGAAGCAGGCCGTAAAAGAGCTGGAAAAACGCGGAGCCAATCAGATAGGGCCAGGCCGCAGCGATTGGCAGCGGCAGGATGATAGCAACCGGAAGTGCCACGACCGTCATGGCCAGCGACATGACGGTCATCGTCCAGAAACGGTCAGCACCGGAGCGCAGAAAAGCGTTCCAGCTTGCATGCAGCACGGCGGCAAACAGCGCCAGGAAAACGACGGAAGTACTCACCGGCACTGACCGGAATTTGCCCGGGAAAATCCTTCCCGCATGCCGCACGAAACCATTCCCATCCCCGCTCTCCGAATCGTTTGTGAAAGATTTGTGACAGTCGCGGAAACATTGCGAAAGGGGCAGTTTTGCAAATCAGCCGACGGATAGCGACATGGGTCAGAGCGGGATCGCAGCCACGCTCTCGTCCGGATGTGTGGCTGGAACAGAAAGACACTCGACAGATCCGGGCGGTGCGCCATCTACCCCTTGGCCCTGCCGTCAGCCGCCCTCAGCCGGGTGTTCGAGAAACCAGATTACGGACCTTTCGATGACTGATTTTTCTTCCCGCTTTGCCGAACTGCTGAAGACACTGGACGATGAGAATGCGGAATTTTTCGGCGCCGGAATGCGCGACGAGCTTCTGGCGCTTGTGCCGGCTATCCCGGACCGGGCCGCGGAAGCCTGTCTGTTCCGCGAACTGGCGGTTCTCGAAGCGAAACGGGATGAACTCGTCTGCCTCGACCATGCGGAACGGGCACTGGCGGCCCATGCGGATACCGGCGCGCTCTCGGATCATCGGCTTTATTTCATGCATCTCACCTGCGGCGATGTCGGCACCGCCTGGAATGGCGGGCCGCGCACGGCATTTCACCTCAAGGAAGCACTGAGGTTGCATGCGGAACTGGGACGGCCGCTCCCCGAAGCCTTCTCGCTGCGCCTCAACCGCGGCGTCCATGAAAGAACCAACGGCACGGCCCGCATGGGGCTCGACTGGTTCGAGCCGCTTCTGGCCGACGGCGAGCGGGAATATGGCGCCGAAAGCCCCTATCTCAACCATCTGCTGGGGCTGATGTCGGATAGCGAGGAGAAGCTGGGAAACATGCCGAGGGCGCTTGCCCATGCGGAACGTGCCTTGGCGCTGCTGGATGTCGGCAGCGACATGGGACGGCGTGTCAGCGCGCTCACGGCCCATGCGAAACTGCAGCTTCGCGCTGGACACGAAGCCCGGGCACGACAGCTTTCCGACGAAGCCATCGCCTTCGCCGACGCGCATTGCTCGCGCGCCACGCAGGAATTCGCCAGGGAGCAGAAGGCAAAGATCTTTCCGGTTTCCTAGATCACCCGCGCGCAAAAGCGATCATCCCGGCTCTGCCCGCGCCTTTCGAAGACCAGTCCATTTTTATCGATCGCCCTAAAGGCGTTTCAATATGTGACGTGTAGGCTGTCTTCCAGAGAGCCATGAGGATGATCTCGATGACAGTCAAAAGCATGAAGACACGTGCAGCCGCGCGCGAAAAGACGCGCATCATGGGAACGGTACGATACTATAACGAGTCCGTCAGCGGACGGGTGGTCGACCTGTCGGCAAAGGGGCTGGCGCTGGATGTCGCAAGCCCTTTCAACGCCGCCAATGGCAGCCCGGTAAAAGTCGAGAGCAACGAGCTCGGCATTCTCGAAGGGACGGTGAAGTGGCTGCATCGCGGCCGGCTGGGCATCGAATTCCGCCCCAATTCCAATGCGGCGGCCCAGGTTTCTTCCTATTTTCGCTTCTTCCACAAAGGCGCCTGATCCCGCCGCGACAGGCAACCGATGACAGAGGGCGCGACGGCGAAAGATCCGCCGCGTCCCTCCCTTTCGATAACGTCCCGCCCCGCCACCTGGGCGACAATCAGGTGTCACAGAACCTCGCTTAAAATCCGCTTGGATATCCCATCCGTGCGGGCCAATATGGGTCCGATTGGAATTCGCCGAACCACACCGTCGGCGCCATATTGCGAGGAGTTTGTTGATGTCGTCCTTGACCGCCCCCTTCATCCTGACCCGCCGTTCGCTGATGTCGGGCATTGCCGCGTCCTCGGCACTGATCGCGCTGCATCCCTTCGCCGCCCGCGCGGCCGGCAACCAGGCGCATCTGCGGATCATGGAAACGACCGATATCCACGTCAACGTCTTCCCTTACGACTATTACGCCGACAAGCCGAACGACACGATGGGCCTTGCCCGTACCGGCTCGATCATCGATTCGATCCGTGCCGAAGCCGGCAATTCGATGCTGATCGACAATGGCGACGTTTTACAGGGCAGCCCGATGGGCGATTACATCGCCTATGAGCGCGGCATGAAGGATGGTGACAAGCACCCGGTCATCTCGGCGATGAACACGCTGGGCTACGAGGTCGGCACGCTCGGCAACCACGAATTCAATTACGGCCTCGACTTCATGTTCAAGGTCCTGAACGGCTCGAACTATCCTTATGTCTGCGCCAACCTGACCAAGGGCCAGCTGGCATCGGATCCGAAAAAGGACGAGCTGTTCTTCAAGCCCTACATCATCATCGAAAAGCAGATCAAGGACGGCGCCGGTGCTACCAGCCCGGTCAAGATCGGCTTCATCGGCTTCGTGCCGCCGCAGATCATGGTCTGGGATTCAAAGAACCTCGAGGGCAAGGCACAGACGCGCGATATCGTCGAGGCGGCCAAGGCCTGGGTGCCGGTCATGAAGGAGGAAGGCGCCGATATCGTCATCGCGCTCTCGCATTCCGGCATTGACGGCACCGGCCAGAAGGAGCGAATGGAAAACGCCTCGCTCTATCTGGCCGGCGTCGAGGGCATCGATGCGATCTTCACCGGCCACCAGCATCTCGTCTTCCCCGGCCCGAAGGACTTTGTCGGCATCGAGGGCGTCGACGCCAAGAAGGGCACGCTGCAGGGCAAGCCCGCCGTCATGGCCGGCTTCTGGGGTTCGCATATGGGCCTGATCGACCTCCTGCTCGAAAAGGACGGCAAGAGCTGGAAGATCGTCGACTTCACCTCCGAGGCGCGGCCGATCTATCACCGCGACGAGGCCAAGAAGGTCGTTGCCGACGTCAAGGACAAGCCGGAAATCGTTGCCGCCGCCAAGGCCGAGCATGAGGCGACCATCGCCTATGTCCGCCGCCCGGTGGGCAAGACATCTGCGCCGCTCTATTCCTATTTCGCGCTGGTTGCCGACGATCCGTCGGTACAGATCGTCTCGAATGCGCAGACCTGGTACATCAAGGACATGCTGAAGGAGAGCCAGTACAAGGATCTCCCGGTCCTGTCTGCCGCCGCTCCCTTCAAGGCCGGCGGCCGCAATGGTCCGGACTATTACACCGACGTCCCGGCCGGCGACATCGCCATCAAGAACGTTTCGGACCTCTATCTCTATCCGAACACGGTGCAGGCGGTTCTGATCACGGGCGCGCAGGTGAAGAACTGGCTGGAAATGTCGGCTGGCATGTTCAACCAGGTGAAGCCGGGTTCCAAGGATGCGGCCCTCCTGAACAATGCCTTCCCGTCATACAATTTCGACGTGATCGACGGCGTCACCTACCAGATCGACCTGTCGCAGCCGGCGCGTTTCGACAAGGATGGCAAGGTGACCGATGACAAGGTGGAGCGTATCGTCGACCTGAAATTCGACGGCAAGCCGATCGATCCGGCCCAGAAATTCGTGGTCGTCTCCAACAATTACCGCGCCGGTGGCGGCGGCAATTTCCCGGAGATCGCAGCCGACAAGGTGATTTTTGTCGCGCCCGATACCAATCGTGACGTGATCGTCCGCTACATCGTCTCCCAGGGCACGATCAACCCGTCGGCCGATGCCAACTGGTCGTTCAAGCCGATTGCCGACACGACCGCCGTCTTCGAGACCGGCCCAAAAGCCCGCCAGTTCGCCAAGGACGTCAAGGGCGCCAAGATCGAAGATGCCGGCGACGGCGAAAACGGTTTTGCGAAGTTCCGACTGGTGCTGTGAGGCATTCGTTAAAAAGACCCCTCCCCACCCTCCCCACAAGGGGGAGGGCTTAACCCGGCGGCGACGCTTTAGCCTCGATTGAGGCTGGCGGGCGCCGCGCGTATTCTCCCCCCTTGTGGGGGAGATGGCCGGCAGGCCAGAGAGGGTCTTGGCCACAGGCGATTACGTAGCGGCAACCACCGCGAAACTGCATGACCGACAGGACACCCCATGCCCACATTCTCCTTCCAGCAGGTTGACGTTTTTTCCAGCCAGCCGATGCGCGGCAATCCGCTGGCGGTCGTGATCGGCGCCGATGCCTTGAGCGATGCCCAGATGCAGGCTTTCGCAAACTGGACCAATCTCAGCGAAACCACGTTTCTGCTGCAACCGACCGACCCGACTGCCAGCTATCGCGTGCGCATCTTCACCCCGAGCCAGGAACTGCCCTTTGCCGGCCATCCGACGCTCGGCAGCGCCCATGTCTGGCTGTCGCAACAGGCCACATCACCGGATGGAGACATCGTTCAGGAATGCGGCGCCGGACTGGTGCGCATCCGCCGCGACGGCGGCCGGCTTGCCTTTGCGGCACCGCCCCTCACCCGTAGCGGCCCGGTCGATCCCGCCCTCATCGAGAAGATCGCCAAGGCGCTCGGCATTCCGGTATCGCTAATCATCGATTCCAACTGGTGCCAGAACGGGCCGGACTGGATCGGCGTGCTCCTGCCCTCGCGCGCCAACGTTCTGGCCGTAAAACCGGATTATTCCATTCTCGCCGGCACCCGCGTCGGGCTGGTCGGACGCTTCGATCCGTCACGGGATGGCGATGAAGCTCTATTCGAAGTGCGCGCCTTTACACGCAACGGTTACGAGGATCCGGTCACCGGCAGTCTCAATGCCGGGCTGGCGCAATGGCTGATCGGCGCCGGCGTTGCGCCTGAAAGTTATGTGGCGGCACAGGGCACGGTGCTCGGCCGTGCCGGGCGTGTCCATGTCGACAAGGTCGGCGAGGATGTCTGGGTCGGCGGCGAGGTCGCGACCTGCATTGCGGGGACGCTGACACTCTAAGCATTTCCCCTCATCGCCCATCCCCTTCGCCCGCCTCGCATTTACTGCTAAAATCGCGTGACGCCTTTGGGAGGAGGCGTAGCAATGCTCGACAAACCGAAAACCACAGCAACCCCCACGGCAACCTATGGCGAAGAGCCGGGTCTGCGTTTTGCTGTTCTTCTCGACGGTCAGGGCGGATGCCGGACGGTCGATATCGCGGCGGCCTGCAGCTGGAAGCCGGGCGATGGCGTCATGTGGCTGCATTTCGAGCGCGATCATCCGGCCTCGGCCGACTGGGTCAACACCAAGGGCGGCTTCGATCCGCTCGTGGCCGAAGCCCTGCTCGAAGAGGATTCCCGCCCCCGTGTCGAGCCGATCGGCGATGGTCTCCTGATCATCCTGCGCGGCGTCTGTGCGGCGCCGCCGGAGGACGAGGAGACCGAGGAAGACGATCTCGACCTCGTTCCCCTGCATATCTGGGTGGATGAACACCGGCTGGTGACATTGCGCGACAGTGGCCATTTCATCACCGCGCTCCGCGACATCCGCCGCGCGCTCGATATCGGCAAGGGGCCGAAAAAGGCGGGCGATCTGCTGGCTCTCGTCAGCGACAAACTGGTGCGCGATCTGGAACCCGTGCTTGACGGCATGGACGAGGAGATCGACGAACTCGACGACCTGATTTTCAAAGGCGAGGCCAGCGAGGTCCGGCAAAGGCTGAAACTGCTACGACGCCGCGCCGTGCAGCTGCGCCGTTACCTCGCTCCCCAGCGCGATGCGCTGAACCGGATCGAACATGACGATGCGCCCTGGCTGAAGGAACGCGACAAACTCAGGTTCCGCGAGGTGATCGATAAGCTGATGCGCTTCATCGAATATCTCGATGCGATCCGCGACCGCACCAGCATTTTGCATGACGACCTTGCCACCGTGATCGGCGAGCGGATCGCCCGCAATTCCAACCGGCTCGCGGCGCTGGCCGCTCTTCTCCTGCCGCCCAGCGTCGTCGCCGGCCTGTTCGGCATGAATGTCGGCGGCATTCCCGGCGTCAACGATACCTGGGCGTTTCTGATCATCGTCGCCGTCGTGGTGGTCATCTCGGCGGCGACGCTGTGGGTTTTGAAGAAGATCGACTGGTTGTGATGGCGGTGCCGCACGCCCCCTATGATCTCCCCCCTTGTGGGGGAGATGTCACGAAGTGACAGAGGGGGGTGGGCGACGGTTCTACAAAGTCAAAGATAACGATGGCGCGCGGCATCCCCCCTCTGCCCTGCCGGGCATCTCCCCCACAAGGGGGGAGATCGACTAGCGGCATGCTTCAACTTGTATGCGCTCGAATGAGAACTATCCTATTGGACACCCAGCCTCCCGCCACTCAAGCCGCGACCGCCCTGCCCGCTCCGATCCTTGAAGCCAGCAGCCGCAGTTCCGCCGGTGGCTTGCGTTCGATGCGGCGATAACCGCTGCCGTCACGTTTGCGGGTGACGAGGCCGAGATCGAACAGGTCGCGGCGCAGAAGCGCGGCGTCGCCGAACAGGTGGAAACCGTTCAGGAACTCGCTGATGCCGCGTTCCGAAAATTCCTCGCCCCGCGGGATCTTTGACCAGAGCAGCCAGAGGCAAAGTTCCTGCTGGGCCCGCTTGGTCGGCCAGCGGATGAGCCTGCCCTCGCGATCGAAAAGTCGCAGCATTTTGGCGACCCGTGCCTCATTGGGCATGGGCTCGGGTTCAACGGGATGCAAAGCGGTCACCGACAGGTGACCTTCTTCCGCCGGCGGCACTGCTGCGGTTTTGGCGCTGGCGCGAAAATGCTGGTAGTTTTTGAAACCGGCAGCCCGGCTCAACAGGTTGAGCATTTCGACATGGCTGGGTTTATGATCGAGCGTGACGATCTGTTCACGCAAAGATTTGGCGAATGCCGACATGTCGGCCACCGCCATCGGAAAGATGGTTCTGGTCATCTCTTATCCTCGACACGTGCCGGTCCGTCTGGAATGTCGCTGGTCGCCGTCTTGTCGATTTCGGCACGGGATAAGTGCTGATGATCCTGGAATATGCAGGTTTAGCTTCCCTTTCGGGACGGCGACGCCTCGGTGAACTGCTGACCGTGACGCCATCTATAACAGAGGCCGCAAGCGCGTCAATCGCATCGGCGCGCGGCCATCGCGACCTGCCTACTCGGCGGCGACGGGATAGCTGAGATGTTCGCCGGTCTTCACCAGCCGCGAAAATTCGGCATGGTTGGGGCAGGACGACAGGCGGGCGCCAAAACTTTCGATCAGCCATTGGCCCGCAGGACCCGGCGGATTGGCAGCTTTGCGCAGCGCATAAAGCGGATATTCGCCCTGTTCATAGGCTTCGAGATCGAGCTTGACGAGATCGCCAGTACTCAGATCCCCGCGCACCATCGAAGCCGGCAAGCCGCCCCAGCCGAGGCCACCCTTGATCAGCTGGTATTTCGTCGCGATGTCGCTGATCCGCCAGATCTTGTAGGACAGAACGTTGAAATCCCGGCCCGCGGTAATGCCGGAAGCATCCGTTACTACCAGCTGGGTTTCCTCGCGCACATCGGCCACCGTCAGCGGCCGGCCAAGGCGCACGAGCGGATGTTCGGGGGCAGCGACCGGCAGCATGAAGGAATGGCCGATCCTTTCCGCCACCAGCGAATCGTCTGGCCGCAGCAGCGCGCCGCCAATGCCGATCCCGGCCCGGCCGGAAGAGACCATGTCCATCACCATGCCGAGCTCGCCGACACTGAGGTTGAGCGCGACGCTCGGAAACTGCTTGCGGAAATCCTTCAGCTCGGCCACGACCGCCTCGGCCGGCACCATGACGCTGATGGCGAGCGAGACTTCCGCCTCAAGCCCCTGCTTGATGCTTTTTGCCCGCGAGCGCATCACCTGCAGGTCGGCGACGATGCGGCGCGCATCGGTCAGCATCGCCCTGCCCGCATCCGTCAGCCGCGGCTGCCTTGCGCCGCTACGCTCGAACAGCGGCATGTCGAGCTGCGTCTCGAGATTGGCGATCGTATAGCTCACCACGGACTGGGCGCGGTTGAGTTGTCGGGAGGCGGCGGAAAAGCTGCCGCTTTCGGCAACGGCAATGAAGACCTGCAGCTGGTCGAGTGTCGGGTTGGCGTCCATTGAACTATCCAGATCTTCGATAGAAAACTTCGATATTATCCCCGTTTTATCGATGACGGTCCACCCTTATTTCTGACGCCAGACGAGTCCCTCCAGTCTCGCAAGCGGGCCGCAAGGCTCAATATTTTTAGAGCAATCAAGGATTTGACCCATGTCCTCCATTCTTCTGGTGACGTCCAGCCCGCGCGGCGAGGAATCCCTGTCCACCAAGATCGCCACCGAATTCGTCGATAAGTTGAAGGCGAAGGATGCTGGCGCAACCGTGACCCGCCTCGATCTCGGCAAGAACCCGATCGCACATCTCGACACGGTCACCACGTCGGCCATCCGCAAGCCGGCCGAAGCCCGCAACGCCGAAGAAGCTGCCGCTGCCGCCGAATCCGACCAGCGCGTTGCCGAGCTGCTCGCAGCCGACACGGTCGTGCTCGCCACCGGCCTCATCAACTTCAACATCTATTCGACGCTGAAGAGCTGGATCGACAACGTTGCCCGCGCCGGCCTGACCTTCCGCTACACCGCCGAAGGCCCGCAGGGTCTTGCCACCGGTAAGAAGGTTTATGTCGTTCTGTCGGCTGCCGGCGTTTACTCCGAAGGCCCGGCCATGGCGATGAACCATGCCATTCCCTACCTGAAGACGGTTCTCGGCTTCATGGGCATGACCGATGTCGAAGTCATCTATGTCGAAGGCACCGCCTTCGGTCCGGAAGCCTTTGAAAAGGCAATCGCGACCGCTCAGGAACGCACCACGGCGCTCGCAGCCTAAGACTGCTCAGGAGGCTGCGACTGCAGCCCCACCGAGACGACCATGACGGCCGTGGACATTGTCCCGGCCGTCTTTTTTTGCCTGGTAGAGGCGCGTATCGGCAGCAGAGAGCAGAGTTTCAAGCGAGGTCCCGTCATCCGGCGCGGTCGCAACGCCGATCGAGACCGTCATTCCCTCGCCATCCGGACGCAGCACGCCATGGCTCGCAAGCCTCAGGCGTTCCGACAGCGCCAAGGCTCCGTCATGGTCCGTCACAGGCAGGATCATGACGAATTCCTCGCCACCGAAACGGAAAAGCCGATCGCCCGGCCGGGCGCTGACCTTGAGGTTCGCGGCAAGCCCCCGCAACACGTCATCGCCCTTCAAATGACCAAACAGATCGTTGACCTGCTTGAAATGGTCGGCATCGATGATGATCAGACTTACAGCATCTCTGACAGACAGCGAGTTACGCAACAATCCCGGCGCATCGGCTTCGAGCCGGTTGCGATCGAAGGCGCCGGTCAGGCCATCGACGCCGCTTGTCGCGAGCAGCGCGTGGTACCGTTCGCGGAAGGTGAGA
The DNA here is from genome assembly GCF_007829835.1 of Neorhizobium alkalisoli. Classification (GTDB taxonomy): domain Bacteria; phylum Pseudomonadota; class Alphaproteobacteria; order Rhizobiales; family Rhizobiaceae; genus Neorhizobium. The sequence goes on from NZ_VIWP01000002.1 coordinate 91,164, forward strand.
TCGTGAAAGATGTCGCTGATCTCGCGCCGGGACCGTGACAGCCGCGGGATCTGCTCGATCTTCATGTAGATGCCGAACAGCGCTGAATAGAGCAGAACCGCAAGAAGCTTGGCGTACCAGCCGCCGAAAAAGACGGCGAGCGGCGCGTTGAACAGAATATGCAGGACGGAGAAGAAGGCCGCCTGATCGAAAGTCATCATGATCAGGCCGCTCAGGCAGAAGCGCCAGACGACATGGCCGCGCAGGATACGCCCGAGCCGCTCGTAAAGAAGGATGATGGCGATCGCATCGACATAAAGGATCGCCGTGCCCCAGACCATCAGCCATCCCATCTCGTTGAGGAAGCCCATGTCGGCGGGACGGCCGCCCGGCAGGGTGACCACCGGATGGGCCTGCAGGATCTGCGCGATGACGACGGTCAGGAGATTGCCGAGAAACAGGCCGTAGATCGGCTGACGCACGGTCGCCGCATCCTCCTTGAGATAAAGGAGCAGGATCATCATCAGCTTGCCGGTGAAAAACACCGAGGATCCGGGCGAAACAAGACCGAATGGCAGCTCGACGTAAAAGACGGCCGCCAGGTAGGTTTCCATGAAATGCATGACGCCGAGCGCGGCCAAAAATACCCCAAGCCCGAGCTGCCGGCGGAAATGCAGGAAGCCGGCCATGATCGCGAAATAGATGACCGCCTCAATGACGAACAAAACGAGATTGAAGACCTGCATCGACATGTTTTCTCAGCTACTTAAGGCGATCCATCGGGACGCTCGGCTCGATTATGGCGATTATACCTTGCGGTGCAACATCCTCTGCGGCGTTATGCTTTCAAAACTGTCGTCCTGGATTTCCGGCAGTCTGCGCGGCATGTTGCGCAGCCGCGTCGCAATGGCCGGATCGATATCCCTTGCAAGTTCGGACGCCCTGGCGGGACGGCCGAGAAGGTAGCCCTGCAATTCGTCGCAACCGGCCTGGGCGAGGAAAAGCGCCTCTTCAATGCGCTCGACACCTTCGGCAACCGTATTCATGCCAAGCCCGGCACCGAGATCGATGATCGTGCGGACGATGACCTGCGCATTCTCGACTTTGCCGATATTGGAAACGAAGCTGCGGTCGATCTTGATCGTATCGAAGGGATAACGGCTGAGATAGCTGAGCGACGAATAACCGGTGCCAAAATCGTCGAGAGCGATATCGAAGCCGATCTTTTTCAGGTCGTTCAAAATCTGCAATGCGCGTTTGTCGTCGTCGATCAGCACGTTTTCGGTGATCTCGAGCTCGATGCGGTTCGGATCGGCACCCGTGCGGCGCAGGAGTTCGGTCAGGTTGGAGACGAATTCCGAATGGCGGAACTGCAGCGGGCTGACATTGACGCTGATCCGGCCCTCGATCGTCTCCAAGAGCCGGCAGGCCTCGGCCAGAACCCATTCGCCGAGCTGGATGATCTTGCCCGAGGCTTCGGCCACCGGAATGAAGTCACCGGGGCTGATCATGCCGCGCTTCGGATGGCTCCAGCGCAGCAGCGCCTCGTAACCGATGACATCGGCCGTCTCCACCTCGACACGCGGCTGCAGATAAAGTTCGAACTCGCCACGTTTCAGGCCGATCTCGAGATCCGCCTCAAGCGCACGGCGCTTTTCGATCAGCTCGTTCATGCCCTTTCGGAACAGGCGAAAAGCGTTCCGGCCGGCATTTTTTGCGTGATAGAGGGCGATATCGGCGCAGCCGACAAGCGGGTCGCTGTCCTGCGCATGGTCGGGGCAAAGCGCGCCGCCAATGCTGACCGAGACATTCACCTGCTCGCCGAAACCGATATCGATCGGTTCAGCCATGGCCTGCAGGATACGCGCACCAAAATCCTCCAACTGCGCCTCGTTCTCGACATGGCAGAGCAGGACCGCGAATTCGTCGCCGCCTAGGCGGGCGGCGCTGGCATGCTCGCCGGCCACCGCAGCGAGCCGGTTGGCCGTGGCGCGGATCACCGCATCACCGGCCTGGTGGCCGTGAATGTCGTTGATATCCTTGAAGCGGTCGAGATCGACCATGACGACGCCGCAGCTGCGCCCGGGGCCGGCGGTGTTGACGAGCGATTTCAGGCGTTCGGAAAAGAGAACACGGTTGGGCAGGCCGGTCAGGGCATCGTGCTGGGCCAGATGGCGGATGCGCTGCTCCGCCTGTTTTCTCTCACGCAGATCGAAAAAACAGCCGACACGCGCCGTTTCGCCACGAAACACGATGTCGCGGCCGCGCGCCTGCACCGGAATGCATTCGCCATTCGGCCGGCTGATCGAGATTTCGTAGCTGGTATCGTCATTGAGCTGGACGATCTCGGCAATGCTCATCGTCTCGCCGTCCATCAGGAAATCATAGATCGACGTGCCGACCAGCTCGCTCAGCGGCAGGCCGACCAAGGCGCTCAGCTGTTCGTTGCCGTCGACGACAAGGCCATTGCGGTGGATCATGATCGCTTCGAAGGTCGCATTGGCAAGGGTCGCGACGCGTTCGGCCTCTTCCCGGTCGTGGCGGAGCTGCAGCAACTCGCCGCGGCTGCGCTCCTGATCTTCTAGCCTGTTCATCAGCCGGTTGAAAAGGCCCGTCAGCCGTTCCGATTCATCGCCACGCACGATCGGCAGGCGCTTCTGCAGGTTGGGATTGGCATCAAGCAGATCGCCCAGCGCATTTTCGACATGGCCGACACCGAGCCGCGTGCCGTGCTCGGCCATGTTGAGCCCGTCATCCTCGTCCTCCAGCGAAACGCGGATCGGCATGATCCGGCCGAGGATGCGGAAGAAGATATAACCGAGGCCGAAGGACCAGTAGAAATTGACGCCGGCACCGACCATCTGGATCTGCAGCTGGCCAAGCCGGCTGCCGGCCGGCAGAAGCTCAAGCGGAGCAAACAGCGCGACGAGAAGCGTGCCGGCGACACCGGCAAAGGCATGCACGCCAATCGCGCCGACGGCGTCATCGACCTTGAGCACCCGTTCGACAAAGGCATTGCCAAAAATGGCGACGGCACCACCGATCGCGCCGACCATCAGCGAGGCGGCCGGATTGAACATATCGCAGCCGGCCGTGACGGCCACCAGACCGCCGAGCAGGCCGGCGCTCGATTTTTCCGGCAGGATGACGCCATCCTGGAAAAAGCCGAGGACATAACCGATGCAGGCGCCCATGCCGCCGGCCAGAACCGTGTTGACGATGATCGGCGCCGGCGAATGCGACAGACCGAGCGTCGCGCCGCTGGTGAGGCCGATCCAGCCGGTAAACAGCATCATCGCGCCGGTCGTCGCCAGAACCGGATTGTGGCCGGCAATGCGGACCGGGCTTCCGTCTATCCCGTATTTGCCAAGTCTCGGACCGATGACCAGACAGGCGGCAAGCGCCATCCATCCGCCCGTCGAATGCACCACGGTCGAGCCGGCAAAATCGACGAAACCCATATTGGCGAGGAAAGCGGTGCTATTGGCAAACAGTGCATTGCCCCAGGCCCAGTGGACGAAGGCCGGATAGATCAGCACCGACATGAAAAGCGAGGCGAAGACATAGGCTGCAAGCTTCATCCGCTCAGCGACGGCACCCGAGACGATGGTCGAGGCCATGCCGCAGAACATGACCTGGAAGACGAAAAAGGCGGATTGCCAGGGGCTTACCTGGTTGAGGAAGTAGAATGTGTCATCGCTGCCGATCGGCAGCAGCCCGTCCGATTTGCCGAAGGCCATCATGAAGCCGACGGCGGCAAAGGCGACCGCGCCGAAGACGAAATCGAGCAGGTTCTTCTGCGCGACATTGATCGAATTTTTGGAGCGGACCATGCCCGCTTCGAGCAAAAGAAAACCGACCTGCATGGCCATGACCATGACGGCGGCGACGAGAACCCAGATCAGATCGAGATTGGAGGCGGCAAAATGTCCGTCACCGGCAAAGAGCATATCCGGGCTGAGGCCGGCGACAGACGCCACCCCTACCCTTGTTACCCGAAACGCCCCCCGGCAAGAACGCATGAAATCGACCGCTGAAAACCTGATGAAAATCAAGTTCAGCTTACGGGCAAGGATTTAATTTTGAGTGTTTATCGGTTTTCGCTTGATGAAAGCGGCACCGGCCTGAACGTCAGGTTCAGGCTGAGCGGGAAACCTCACCATCGGCAAACAGCGACGGACCGTTCTGGTCGATGATCTGCTGTGCCTTGCGCACCGTGTATTCGACCGCATCGTCCATTGAGGTGAACATGTCGGCGCGCACGAAGGTCCGCGTCAGGGTCTGGCCGTTGACATCCTTTTCGATGCGGCCGGCAAGACGGAACTGCTGGCCCTCGCGCATCGGGGCCGCATAGATCCGGCATTCGCCATAAAGCTGCGGCTCGGCCTCGGCAGCCGGCGCGGAGGACGGCTTGGCGCCGCCGGAAAACATCGAGAAGAGATTGTTGAGAAAAGAAGCCATGTCCGCTTGCTAGCACATTCGGGCAACGGACGAAAAGAGCCGCGCCGCCAAAATCCGACGGCTGCGGCTTCGTCCTTTCGCCCCTCCCCGATCAGATGATCAGGTTGGCGAGGATTTCGTTTTCGGTAATGTCCTGATAACCGAGGCCGGCATCGTCGAAACGAGCCAGAAGATCGGTAAAGCTTTCCGGCGTTTTCGCCTCGATGCCGATCAGGATCGAGCCGAAATTGCGGGCCGATTTCTTCAGGTATTCGAAACGGGCGATATCATCGTCCGGGCCGAGCAGGTTGAGGAAGTCGCGCAGGGCGCCGGGGCGCTGGGCAAGTCGCAGGATGAAGTATTTCTTCAGGCCGGCATACCGCATCGCCCGTTCCTTGACGTCCGGCAGACGCTCGAAATCGAAATTGCCGCCTGAGACGATGCAGACCACGGTCTTGCCGGCAAGCTTTTCACGATCGACCAGATCGAGCGCGGTGATCGACAGCGCGCCGGCCGGCTCCAGAACGAGGCCTTCGACATTCAGCATGTCGGTCATCGTCACGCAGATGGCATTTTCCGGCACGAGCTGGACCTGATCGGCGGAGAAATTCTTCAGCGCCTGGAAATTCAGATCACCGATGCGGGCGACGGCAGCGCCATCGACGAAATTATCGACCTTCGGCAGCGTCACCGGCTCGCCCCTGGTAAGGCTGGTCTTCAGGCTTGGCGCCCCTTCCGGCTCAGTGAAGAGAAAACCGTCCTTGGCCACGACGTCCTTGAAATAACCGGTCAGGCCCGAGGCGAGACCACCACCGCCGACCGGCATGATGACGAGATCGGGCGTCACACCTTCCGGCAGCTGGTCGAGGATTTCGGCCGCGACCGTTCCCTGGCCTTCAATAATGTCGTCGGCATCGAAAGGCGGCACCATGGCGCCGCCAGTTTCGGCCACATAGGCGCGGGCTGCGGCATAGCACTGGTCAAAGATGTCGCCGATCAGCTTGATGGTGATGAAGGGGCCGCCGAACATGCGGGTCTTGTCGATCTTCTGCTGCGGCGTGGTGACCGGCATGAAAACGACGCCCGGCACCTGGAAATGGCGGCAGACAAAGGCAAAACCCTGGGCATGATTGCCGGCAGAGGCGCAGACGAAGGTCTTGTCCTTCTCACCCGCCGCAATCGCCTTGCGCAGGAAATTGAAGGCGCCGCGAATCTTGTAGGAACGGACCGGCGAGAGATCCTCACGCTTCAGCCAGATCTGGGCACCGAATTTCGCGCTCAGGTGATCATTGAGCTGCAGCGGCGTCTCCGGAAAGATTTCCCGCATTGCCAGTCTGGCTTCATCCACGCCCGCCTTATCCACGTGCGGCTCCTCCTCATTCGAAACTGGGCGGCAAATCCTGCCGCGATATCTGGTGCGGGCGACGAGGATCTTTTTTGATCCGGCCGTCAAAGCCCGCATCTCTTGGGTTTCGGGTGCCCTATCGCCATTCCGAAGGCCGCGCAAGTCCAGCCGGCCGGCATGCGGTACGTCAGAACTTTCGTTGACCATGGTCGGGGGTTCTGGCAAAGGGTTTTACAGAGCGGACGTGGTGGAATTGGTATACACAACAGACTTAAAATCTGTCGCCACTGGCTTACGGGTTCGAGTCCCGTCGTCCGCACCAGTTTCGGCAGACCTGTTCCGCAACCGAGCTTTCAAACCCAAGCGACGTGTTTACGCGGAGCGGAGCGGACCGTTCCGCCCCGGGAATGCCCTCGCCCCGGCATTCGACGCCGGGGCACCTTGTCTCTGGCAAAAAGGGCGGCGTGCCCGAATGGGCACACCAGATCCTCAGCAACGGTTGAAGTTCAGCGCGTTGATGACGTTGTTGAAGTTCTGCAGCAGCGTCGAAGCGTCCCGCTGCTCGTCCGACTGCATGAGCTGGAACTGTGCCGGGCGCTTCTTGTCCTTTTCATATTTGCCGCTTTCGGTGTCCTGGATGATCTCGCGCCCCTTGGCGAGATAGGCGTTGACGTGCAGCATCAGCGAAGAGCAACCGTTCTTCGTCTTTTCCCGGACCTTGTTCTCGTAATTCGTCGCCATGCCGTTAAACTGGTCGAGTGAGGTTTTGAAAGCCTCCTTCTTGTCGCCGAGACCATTGCCGGCCAGAAAACCGCTGGCCAGATCCATGCTTTCCTTGATGTGATAACTCATGCCCAGCTGGTAATAGGCGATCGTATCCTTTTCGGCCTTCTCGAATTCGGCCTTGATACGGGCACGGTCCTTCGCGTCGATCGCATTGGCAAAGCCGGCCTGCGCCGCCGTGACCGCCTCCATGCTGGCGATGAAGGCCGACTGGATCTCGCGGCCATGGGCTCCCTTGTCGCTCAGATAAGTCTTGGCCCCGATATAGTTGGCCATGTCGCTATAGAGCGGATCGGCCTTGCCGAGGGCCTCGCTATAGGTCTGTGCCGGAGCGTCGAGATCTGCCATGTCGGGCTTCATCGCCCGCGCCTTGTCCAGCTTCTCCTTGATCCGGCCCATGGATGAGGTCGAGGAGAAGAACAGGCTGTCGCTCTTCTTCTTTCCGTCGAAGACGGGCTGAACATATTGCCGGTATTTTTCCAGATCGTCGCCGAACGAGGCCTGCGTCATGTTCGCGGTGCCGACATATTCGTTATATTTCAGCACCTCGGCCTGTTCGGCCGACACCTGTGGCTGCCGATTCGCCTCGGATTTGCTGTCGTCGCAAGCCGAGAGCGTGAGCAGGCAAGCGGCAATACCCAGCGACCTGATTGCAGTCTTCATCGTCATCAAATTTTCCCAGTTGAAAGGCGGAGGAGAATTTTCCGCATGCGAAATTGTCGGCACCGCCGATTGATTTGACCCGGATCCGGGAGTTGCAAGGTGAAAGGAGGACAGGCGCGGATCGGGCTAATCCGAATGCCCGGAAACGAAAAAGAAATTGAAAGAATGAACATAATCCATAGGTTGCAGGCGATATGCCCGGCAACACCGGGCAATCGTGATATAGGTCACGGCGGCGAACTGTCCATTCACGGCGGGTTCAGAAAAAATCCTTACAGTCTAAGCCGTTAGGTCAAAAAGCAGGCGCGATGACGAGACAGGAAAAAGCCTGTCATTCGGATGGCGGAGCTTTGGGAGGAAACCAAGAGATGAAAATCAATCTGCGCGCCATGGCGACGATCTCGGTCATGATCCTGTCGGGCACGACGCTGGCCGGCTGTGTCAGTGAAGGCTACGGCTATGACGACGGGCCGCGTTATTCGCGCCCCTATTATGGCGGCTATTACCGATTCTATGATAGCGGCCGTTATTATTCGCGCCCGCGGCCCGAATGGCGCGGCAATGATCGCGACCGGGACCGCGATCGGCCCCGCCACTGGGATCGCGGTGACAACCGTGGCGACAGGGGCGACCGCGACGGCCGGCCCTCGCGGCCGAACTGGCGCGACCGGGACGATCCGGGTCCCGCCAGTGCACCGCGCGGCGGTCATCGTCGCTGGATGGAAGACGACGGCTGAAGAACCGGCCGGAGGCTTTATCGAAATCCGAAACAAAAAAGGCGCGGTAGCCTCGCTACCGCGCCTTTCTCGTCACTCAGATAAAATCAGGCCTTGAGCTTGGCAGCCAGCTTGGCGACGTGGGCGCCCTGGAACTTTGCACCTTCCAGTTCGATTTCCGACGGCTGACGCGAACCGTCGCCATTGGTGATCGTGGTTGCGCCGTAAGGCGAGCCGCCCTTGACTTCTTCCGTGCCCATCTGGCCCTGGAAGGCGTAAGGCAGGCCGGCGACGACCATGCCGTGGTGCAGGAAGGTCGGGAGGAAACCGAGCAGGGTCGATTCCTGGCCGCCGTGCTGGGTGGCGGAGGAGGTGAAAGCCGAGCCGACCTTGCCGACCAGCTTGCCGTTGAACCACAGGCCACCGGTCTGATCCCAGAAATTGCGCATCTGCGAGGCGACCGTGCCGAAACGGGTGCCGGCGCCGACGATGATTGCATCGTAGTCAGCCAGTTCGTCGACGGTGGCGATCGGAGCGGCCTGGTCCATCTTGAAATAGGAGGACTTTGCGACTTCTTCCGGAACCAGTTCCGGAACGCGCTTCACGACGACTTCGGCACCGGCCGACTTTGCGCCTTCGGCAACGGCATTCGCCATCGTTTCGATATGGCCGTAGGAAGAATAATAGAGAACCAGAACTTTCGTCATTGTCTTCGTTTCCTTGAGTGGAGCCTGACTTGGTGTGGATGTGGTTACGGGCGAACCGGCGATCAGCCGCTTCAGAAACTCGATGATCATGTCTGCCCTTGCAAGCTGTCGATTAAAGGCGGTTCGATTACAGCCGTATGAATTGCAACAGCCGGTTGGTTTCAGATGTCGACTGCAAACTAGCCAAGCCGGCGGCCGCGGCACAGCCCACCCTTTCACGACGCACTGTCCATCTTTTATGAACGCTCGGCCAAAGTCTCGTCCAATTCTGCAACAATGCGCGATCGAGTGCGATCAACGGGGATCAAAGCGGCTTGCGCTTGCATTCGCAACCATCCGCGATAACGTCGAGGTCACAACAGACAAGTGAGCCTTTCATGACCAGCCCCTCTTCCGCCTCCTCCGTCGTGACCGCCGCCATGCTGGCGATCGGCGACGAGCTTCTCTCCGGCCGCACCAAGGACAAGAATATCGGCCATCTCGCCGATCTCCTGACGCTGTCCGGCATCGACCTCAAGGAAGTGCGGATCGTCGCGGACGAGGAGGATGCGATCGTCGAGGCGCTGAACGCGCTGCGTGCCCGCTACACTTACGTCTTCACCTCGGGCGGCATTGGCCCGACCCATGACGACATCACGGCGGATGCCGTCTCCAAGGCTTTTGGCGTACCGTGCATCCACGATCCAAAGGCGATGGAACTGCTCGCCGCCATGTACAAGCGCCGCGAGATGGAATTCACCGAGACCCGCCAGCGCATGGCGCGCATGCCGGAAGGCGCCCGCCATATTCCCAATCCGGTTTCGACGGCACCGGGTTTCGTGATCGAAAATGTCTATGTCATGGCCGGCGTGCCGCAGGTGTTTCAGGCGATGATCGACAATGTTTTGCCGACCCTGAAGACGGGTGCAAAGATCCTGTCGCGGGCGATCGCCTGCCCCTATGGCGAAGGCGATATCGGCACGCTGCTCGGTGCAATCCAGAAGGCACATCCGGAGACCAGCATCGGTTCCTATCCGAAATATGACGGGCAGCGTTTTTCCACCGAACTGGTGGTCCGCGCCCGCGATGCGGACGTGCTGGAGGCCGCGGCACAGGCCGTGGTCGCGATGATCGCGGATCTCGACCGCGCCAAGGCGAAACCCAATCCGACTGCGGAAGCGTGATGCCTTTTGGCTCAAAGCAATGCCAATTCAGGCAAAAGCTACCGCATAAACGAAAACCCCTCCCCACCCTCCCCACAAGGGGGAGGGCTTAACCCAGCCACTCCGCCGAGGTCCAATTCAGGCAGGCGAGTGCCGCGGGTCTTCTCCCCCCTTGTGGGGGAGATGGCCGGCAGGCCAGAGAGGGTCTTTGCCACATATCGACGGCTACCTTTCGAGAGCAAATCGCCATTCGGCACTTTCTGCAATATGCGGCACCGCCCTGCTCCCCCAAATGCTTGACCGACCTCAATGACAGCCCCACCTTATCCTTTAGGACTGGTTCCATGAACCGGCCGCTCAAGGAGGTAAGGTTATGGGCTACAAGACCATTCTCGCCGTTCTGGATGCTTCGCACAGCGCCAGACAGATCACCGATTTCGGCACCGCGCTGGCCGACCAGTTTTCCGCCCATCTTCTTGGCGTACATGCCGAGACACTTGCCGCAGTTCCGCTGATCGCACCGATGGAAATTCCCGACCCCGCCGCCATGCAGGTTCTGCAGGAAGTGGCGCAGAAGGAAACGTCCCAGGTCGAGCAGATCTTTCGCCAGCAGACGAGCCGCGACGGTATTTCCGCCGAGTGGCGCAGCTTCATGTCCTCTGCCGGTTATTCGGCCAATACGGTGATGGAAACCGCCCGCACCGCCGACCTGATCATTGCCGGCCAGAGCGACCCGGCGCATGCGGACCACCGCGCCGATCTCGAAACCTTTCTGTTCGAAAGCGGCCGACCGCTTCTTCTCATCCCCACCACGCTGAAGGCACCGCAGCCGATCCGCCGCGTGCTGATCGCCTGGAACGGCTCGCGCGAGGCGGCCCGCGCCACGTTTGACGCCCTGCCCCTCCTCAAATCGGCAGACAGCGTCGAGATCCTTGTCGTCGACCCGCCGGAACGCCCCGGCCAGGATGGCGAGACGGCTGGCAACGAGATTGCCGAAACGCTTGCCCGCCATGGCGTAAAGGTGACGCTCACCACCCACCAGACCGCTGGCGGCAAGGCGAGCGCCGCGATCGAAAACCGGCTTTCCGACAACAGTATCGATCTGCTCGTGATGGGCGGTTACGGCCATTCGCGCTGGTGGGAAATGCTGTTCGGCGGCGTCACCCGCAGCATTCTGGACAGCATGACTGCGCTGACGCTGCTGTCGCGGTAACGCGAGCGGATTGAAAAGCGCTCCGCCGCCCATGACCGCGGCGGAGCAATCCTTACCCGCCGTTATTCGACAACGACAATCTCCTCACAGACAAGCCGGACGATCGACGACATGTCGATGAAATTGTCGTGGTCCGGATCGACCTTGGTGACGAAATTTTCCGAGAGGAAAAGGCCGTCCATGTCTTCGACTGTATCGAACCATGCTTCCACCACGGCATCGAAGCCGGGCTTTTCGGATCCTTGCGTTTCGATCGGATAGGAGACGACGAAGCGGCGGATTTTCTTTGCTTCCGGGATGGCAAACAGCATGGGTGCGTGGATATTCCGGCGATAGTCGCGGAATTCCTGGATGCCCATTCCCGGCTTTCGGTTGAAGCCGATGATGACCTTGATCATGAGATTTCCTTATCGAGGATGATTGACGGCCGGGAGATAGCAATCGCGCAGGGGACGAACTATGCTTGAATAACCCTATTACTTTCGCGATTGTCCCCGATGTCTGCCGATCCGCTGTCCGAAGTCCTTTCCATCCTGAAACCCGAGACCTGCATTGCCGGTGGTTTCGATCTTGGCGGCGAATGGTCGGTCCAGTTCGAGCAGCACAATGGCGTCAAATATTTCGCGCTCGTTTCCGGTGCCGCCTGGGTGAGCGTCGAGGGCGAGCCGGAGCCGATCCGGCTGGAGGCGGGAGATTGCGTGCTTCTGCCGAACGGGCGGCGGTTCGTGATGGCAAAGGACCTTGCCTTTCCGTCCATCGGCATCGCGGCCCTGCCGGAATCCGACTGGAATGGCGGTATCGCGACCCTGAATGACGGCGGCGACACGACGATCCTCGGCGGCCATTTCGGCTTTTCCGGTGCGCATATCGACATCTTGCTCGGCTCGATGCCGGCGATCATCCGGCTGCGGGACGAGGAGGACAAGGTCGGCCTGCGCTGGGCTCTGGAGCGCATGCGGCAGGAACTGTTTTCTAGACAGCCGGGCGCGAAACTGGTGATCCAGCATCTCGCCCATCTGCTGCTGGTGCAGGCGCTGCGGCTTTATCTCTCGCACGGCATAGGCCGCGGAACGGGATGGCTGTTTGCGCTGGGAGATCCGCGCATTGCAGCGGCGATCGGGGCCATCCATAAAAGCCCCGGCCATCGCTGGACCTTGCCTGTACTTGCCGAAAAGGCGGGAATGTCGCGATCCAAATTCGCGCTGCGGTTCAGGGACCTGTCCGGTTATGCGCCGATCCAGTATCTGACCCGATGGCGCATGCTGCTCGCCTGCGACCGCCTGACCAAGGGTCATGAGCCGATTTCGGTGATCGCCCTGTCATTGGGGTATGAATCGGAAGCGGCCTTCAGCACGGCATTCCGGCGCGTGATCGGCTGCGCACCACGCAGCTATGCGGCGACGCCCTAAGCATGTTCGCCACTTCCGCGGCGAACACAGTTTTGGTCGAACGGTCTCAGTGATCGTGGTGCAGGTAACGCGCCTGGCGCGGCAGCCTGAGCGATACCAGAAGCGCGATCGCCATCATGACCGTGACATACCAGTAGAACATCTGCTCGCTGCCGGCCGTCTTCATCGACAGCGCGACGAATTCCGCCGAGCCGCCGAAGATCGCGTTGCCGACCGCATAAGCGAGGCCGACGCCAAGGGCGCGCACTTCCGGCGGGAACATTTCCGCTTTCACGATGCCGCTGATCGAGGTGTAGAAGCTGACGATCGCCAGCGCGACAACGATCAGTACGCCGGCCACGACCGGGCTTTGCACATATTGCAGCGTGCTCAGGATCGGAACGGTACAGATCGTGCCAAGCACGCCGAAGAGCAGCATGTTGTTGCGACGGCCGATCTTGTCCGACAGTGCGCCGAAGAGCGGCTGCATGCACATGTAGAGGAACAGCGCCACGGTCATGATGTAGCTCGCCGTCTTCACCGGCATATGCACCGTGTTGACCAGATATTTCTGCATATAGGTGGTGAAGGTGTAGAAGATCAGCGAACCGCCGGCCGTGTAGCCGAGAACCGTCAGGAAGGCCGGGGTGTGGTGGCGGAACAGTTCCGACATGGTCCCCGCCTCCTTGCTCTTGGCGGTTTCCGTCTTCTGCGTCTCGGTCAGGCCGCGGCGAAGCAGAACGGAAACGACGGCGGCGATGGCGCCGATCACGAAGGGAATGCGCCAGCCCCAGGCGGTGATCTCTTCCTTGGTCATCAGCGCCTCGATGATGACGATCACCAGCACAGCGAGAAGCTGGCCGCCGATCAGCGTCACATACTGGAAGGACGAGAAGAACCCGCGGCGGCCACGCAGGGCGACCTCGGACATATAGGTGGCGGTCGTGCCGTATTCGCCACCAACCGACAGGCCCTGGATGAGACGGGCGACCAGAAGCAGGATCGGTGCTGCCACGCCGATCTGCGCATAGGTCGGCAGAACCGCGATCAGCAGCGAGCCGGCGCACATCATCGCCACCGAGATCAGCATCGAGGTCTTGCGGCCGAGACGGTCGGCAATCGTGCCAAAGATCCAGCCGCCGATCGGGCGCATCAGGAAGCCGGCGGCAAACACGCCCGCCGTCTGCAGCAATTGCACCGTCGGATCTGAATTCGGAAAAAAGGCACTGCTGAAATACAGCGCCGTGAAAGCGTAGACGTAGAAATCGAACCACTCGACAAGATTGCCCGACGATGCCGCCATGATGGCAAGGACGCGATGGCGGGTTTCCTCAGCAGTATAATGCGGCGCCGTGCCAGTACCGGATTGCTCTGACAAGATTTTTTCCTTCAGAATTGTGGAGATCAACGCGCGGAAGACATTCTATAAAGGAGTGATCTAGGGGCCTCGGCCCCGGAGGCAACCTGAAGGCAGGATGTACCGCTCGCTGAAGACGACAGGCATCGGCGCGCCTGCAGCTGACAGAAGGCTGCCGAAGCGGCTACAGAGTGGCAAATACCTCAGCCTTACGGCCTGCCCTTATGGAGCGCTCATGTTCGATATCATCGAGGACGATCTCAAGAACCCGCAATCACGGGCGCTGATTGCGCTGCATCTGGCCGGAATGAGTGAAAACGTGCCTGACGACGCCACCTTTCTCGGCCTGTCGGATCTTGAGCGCCCGGAGGTGACGGTGTGGAGCGCCTGGGAAAATTCGAGGATCGCCAGTATCGGCGCCCTGAAAATGCTGCCGGATGGAACCGGCGAGATCAAGTCGATGCGCACCCATCCGAATTTTGCCGGACGCGGCGCAGGCGCTGCCATCCTGAAAACGATCATCGCCGCCGGCAAGGCGCGTGGCCTTCGACGCCTCAGCCTCGAAACCGGCAGCGGCAGCGCCTTTGCCGCCGCCGTGGCGCTTTACCAGAAATACGGTTTTGAAAAAGGCGAAGCCTATTCGACCCACACGCAGACCGAGTTCAACCATTTTCTGCATCTCGATCTGCCGCAGTCATGACGGGCCGCGCCCCGGCAGTGGTTTGACTGCCGAGGCGTCAAGATCCGGCGGTCAGGCCACGCCGAGCCTGCCGCGCTCGCCCGTGCGGGGATTGGCGAGTTCTTCCGGCGTCAAAAATTCGGCGAGATCCTCCACCTCGTAAAAAGGCCGGATCTCCATCTCGCTCCGGCCCGGCATCGTGTTCGGCGCGCGTCTCGCCCAGGCCACCGCCTCGTCGATATCCTTGACCTCCCAGATCGCAAAACCGAGGACGAGATCGCCGTTTTCGGCAAACGGCCCGTCGATCACCGTGCGCTCCGCGCCCTCGAAAACGATCCGTTTGGCGTCACCGCTGTTCTTCAACCCGGCAGCGGCAACAAAAATGCCGGCCTCGACCAGTTCCTCGGTAAACCGGTCCATCGCCGCAAACGCCTCGGTCGCCGGTTCTTCCCGCTCCGCATCACCAACCGATGACTTCATGAACACCATCACACGCATTGCGTCTCTCCTCGCTCCAGCCGGCCTTTTGGCCTCTCTGATGGAAGACGAAGCAACTTGGCGAGAACCGACATGGTTGCATGGATTTTTGGGGAGACGGCTTGCACCCACCAATCTCACCCCTTGTGGGCAGGGGAACGGCATATGGCCAAAGTCCCCTCCCCACCCTCCCCACAAGGGGGAGGGCTTAACCCAGCCGATCCCCCGAGGCCTGCATTGAGGCGAGCGAGTGCCGCGAGTCTTCTCCCCCTTGTGGGGGAGATGGCCGGCAGGCCAGAGAGGGTCTTGGCCACATGCGACTGCCTTGCCTCAAGGGGGAGATCGGCATGTCGCAGGCTCTGCCCCACATGCCCCCATTCAACCAGCTGTCACAAAAGCCGGCTAACGTTACCACTTTCAACCTGACCCCATTGCCATTCCTCATGCCCATCCCCTCGCCGACCGTCCGTGCCGTCGCAGCACTTTCGCTGACCCAGCTGATCGGCTGGGGCGCCAGCTTCTGGCTGCCCGCCGTCACGGGTCCGGCCATGGCGCGCGACCTTGGCATGACGCTGCCGATGGTAATGGCGGGGCCGACCGTGATGCTGGTCGTCATGGCCATCGCCTCCTGGCCGCTCGGCGGGGTTTTCGAGCGGTTTGGCGCAAGGCCGGTCATGGTCATCGGCTCCCTGTTCGGCGCGGCCGGACTTTTCGTCATGGGCGTTTCCGCGGGACCGGACCTCTATTTCCTCGCCTGGCTCATTCTCGGCCTTGCGGGTGCGACGATGCTGACGACGCCGGCGCAGATCGCGGTGACGGAAATCGCCGGCGACAAGGCGCGGCAGGCGCTGAGCGTTCTTATCCTCGCCGGCGGGCTGACCTCGACCATCGTCTGGCCGCTGACCGGAGTTCTGCAGGCCGAATGGGGCTGGCGCGCGCCGACCTTGCTGTATGCCGCACTGATCCTGTTCCTCTGCCTGCCGCTGCACTGGGCCGTGCTTGCCCGCAAACCGCGGGAAAAATCCGCAGCCAAGACGACCGCCGAACCTGTCGTTATCGATCGGCCTCGTTTTGCGCTTCTGGCGATCACCTTTGCCGCCAATGGCTTTTTCACATGGGGTTTTGCACTCACCATCATCATCCTGTTCGAAGCGGCCGGGCTTGATCATGCGAGCGCGCTCACAGCAGCCGCCTTCATCGGCATTGCCCAATGGGGCGGGCGCATGGTCGATTTTCTCGGTGGCCGGCGGGTTTAGGGTTTAGTCGCAGGCCTTGCCGCCACGGCACTGTTTCCGCTGAGCTTTGTCGTTCTGCTGATGACCAGCAATTTTGCCGGTGCCGTGACATTTGCCGTGCTTTACGGAATTGCGAGCGGCATCACCGCCGTCACCCGCGCGACGCTGCCGCTGCAGATCTTCGCCCCCGGCGCCTATGCGCGGGCTTCGGCGCGACTTGCCGTGCCGCTCAATCTCTCCTTTGCCACGGCACCGCCGGTCTTTACCGCGATCGTCACCTCGGCCGGGCCGCATGCGGCGCTGTGGCTGGCGCTGGTCATCTCGATCTTCGCCTTCTCGACGCTTTTCTGGCTTTTTATCCTGCAGCGCCGGATGGACCGGGCGGCAATCCAGCCATTGGATATCTTCGCCGACCGGCCGTGATTCGCCCTCCGCTGCCGACACCGCGACAAAGCCGCATTCCGTCCACAGCCATTCCTTGCCAGAAGCCCGGCATTACCGGTATTAGCGAGAGCCAACGCAGCTCTCGCTAACGGCAAAACACCATGTCTCTTCCCGAAAAAGCATTTCCGGTCTCCTGGGACCAGTTCCATCGCGATACCCGCGCCCTCTCCTGGCGGCTTTCCGGCCTGAACCAGGAATTCAAGGCCATCGTCTGCATCACCCGCGGCGGTCTGGTGCCGGCGGCGATCATTTCGCGCGAACTCAATATTCGTCTGATCGATACGGTCTGCATCGCCACGCGCCATGACTATGTCAATCAGGGCGACACGGTTCTCCTGAAGGGTATTTCGCCCGAGCTGATGGAAAATGGCGGCGAAGGCATTCTGGTCGTCGACGATCTGACCGATACCGGCAAGACCGCGCTCGAAGTGCGCGAAATGCTGCCCAAGGCGCATTTCGCCTGCGTCTACGCAAAACCCTCCGGCGTGCCGACGATCGACACCTTTGTCACCGAAGTGTCCCAGGACACGTGGATCTATTTCCCCTGGGACATGGGCTTTACCTACCAGGAGCCGATCGCCAAGGGGTCCAAGGGCTGATTGGCCGGCTCCCTTTCTTAAAGGAAAGGGTATCGGCATCGGGATTTAAGGCGGTGCAGCACGCTCCCAATGATCTCCCCCCTTGTGGGGGAGATGTCACGAAGTGACAGAGGGGGGTGAGCAACAGTTCTGCAAGTTCAAGCTGAAACGGTGCGCAGGGATACCCCCTCTGCCCTGCCGGGCATCTCCCCCACAAGGGGGAGATCGGCTGGCGGGATGCCCCCTGCCTCATCCAAAGCTCCCCCTGTCCCGAAATGACGCTGTCAATGACCGGCCCGTCCGAAAAATCTTCGGCGGGCCTTTCTACATCTTGTGGGCACCTGTCACCAATTTGTATCAATATGGTAGCGGAGCCCCTTGAAACGGGGCTTCAGCGCTGCCCGCTTTGCCCCTGAAATGCCACGATCTCAAATGGCAAGCCTCGCGCAAGCTTCAAACTTTTCGTCCAAGTCCCTGAGAATCCAAGAGCTTTTTTCATCCCCGTTATCCACAGGTAAGAACCACAATATCTTGTGGTTAAAAATGTGCTGCAAACTACGGCTTGACCGAATCGCCGCACGCTCGCATGAATGAACCCATGTTGCGGCGGCGACTGAACCGGAGGTAACGAGGCCGGTTCTCTTTCGAGTTCTGCGGAAACAATTGTGGGCTTGGCGTGTTCTGAAAGACCGCCGGGCAACGGGTTTTCGCGGCCTTTCGGATGCTCTGCCGAAACACGTGATGGCACTGGCGGAAAGAACCTGTTAATACTATATTTAGTGTTTGCAGCCACCATCCATCACAAGATACAGAGATGACATCCAAGATGATTCACCTGGATGATGGAATTTCAACCGGCTGCCCATGATGGCGAGCAGCCGGCGCGGACACGTGCGCCCCAAGAGTGGCGCCAAATTGATGAGGGACCTAAGGCAATGCGCATCGAACGTCGTTTCACCAAGCCTGCGACAGGCGCTTACGGGGAAATCGAATTCCGCAAGGCGGTCAGCGAGATCCGCAATCCGGACGGGTCCATCGTCTTCCGGCTTGCCGATATCGACGTCCCGACCCAGTTCTCCCAGGTCGCGACCGACGTTCTGGCCCAAAAATATTTCCGCAAGGCCGGCGTTCCCAAGTTTCTGAAGAAGGTCGAAGAAAACGACGTTCCCTCCTTCCTGTGGCGCTCTGTAGCTGACACGGAAGCGATGAAGGCCCTGCCGAAGGAAGAGCAGTACGGCTCGGAAACCGATGCGCGCCAGGTATTTTCGCGTCTTGCCGGCACCTGGACCTACTGGGGCTGGAAGGGTGGCTACTTCACCTCCGAAGAAGACGCGGCCGCCTTCATGGACGAGCTTGCCTATATGCTCGCCACCCAGCGCGTCGCTCCGAACTCGCCGCAGTGGTTCAATACCGGCCTGCACTGGGCCTATGGCATTGACGGCCCCGGCCAGGGCCATTTCTATGTCGATCCCTTCACCGGCAAGCTGACCAAGTCCAAGTCGTCCTACGAACATCCGCAGCCGCATGCCTGCTTCATCCAGTCCGTCGAAGACGACCTCGTCAACGAAGGCGGCATCATGGACCTGTGGGTTCGCGAAGCCCGTCTCTTCAAGTACGGCTCCGGCACCGGCTCCAACTTCTCCCATCTGCGCGGCGAAGGCGAAAAGCTTTCGGGCGGCGGCCGTTCTTCCGGCCTCATGAGCTTCCTCAAGATCGGCGACCGTGCAGCGGGCGCCATCAAGTCCGGCGGCACGACCCGTCGTGCGGCCAAGATGGTCGTGGTCGATATCGACCATCCGGATATCGAGGAATACATCAACTGGAAGGTCAAGGAAGAGCAGAAGGTTGCTGCCCTCGTTACCGGTTCCAAGATCGTCAATCGCCATCTGAAGGCGATCATGAAGGCCTGCGTCAATTGCGAGGCTGACGGCGAAGACTGCTTCGACCCGGCCAAGAACCCGGCCCTCAAGCGCGAAATCCGCGCTGCCAAGAAGGACCAGGTTCCGGAAAACTATGTCGGCCGTGTCATCCAGTTCGCCCGCCAGGGCTACAAGGACATGGAATTCAAGACCTATGACACGGACTGGGATTCGGAAGCCTACCTGACCGTCTCCGGCCAGAACTCCAACAACTCCGTCTCGATCAAGGACGATTTCCTGCGCGCAGTCGAAAACGACGGCGACTGGAACCTGACCGCCCGCAAGGACGGCCGCGTCATGAAGACGCTGAAGGCGCGCGACCTGTGGGAATCGATCTCCTACGCCGCCTGGGCATCGGCCGATCCGGGCCTGCATTTCAACACGACGATGAACGACTGGCACACCTCGCCGGCCGGCGGCCAGATCCGCGGCTCGAACCCGTGCTCGGAATACATGTTCCTCGACGACACGGCCTGCAACCTTGCTTCGCTCAACCTTCTCCAGTTCAAGGACAAGGCAACGAAGAACATCAACATCGCAGACTACGAACATGCGACGCGCCTGTGGACCGTCGTGCTCGAAATCTCGGTCATGATGGCGCAGTTCCCGTCCAAGCGGATTGCCGAACTTTCCTACGAATACCGCACGCTCGGCCTCGGCTACGCCAATATCGGCGGCCTGCTGATGTCCTCCGGTATTGCCTACGATTCTGCTGAAGGCCGCGCCATTGCCGGTTCGCTGACCGCGATCATGACCGGTATCTGCTACGCAACCTCGGCTGAAATCGCGTCCGAGCTCGGCCCGTTCCAGAACTTCCCGGCCAACCGCGACAACATGCTGCGGGTCATCCGCAACCATCGCCGCGCCGCCCATGGCGAGACCTCCGGTTACGAAGGCCTGTCGGTCGATCCGGTTGCGCTCATCCATGCTGAAAACCCGGATCAGGATCTGGCAGCCCATGCCAAGTCGGCCTGGGACAAGGCACTGGAACTCGGCGAAAAGCACGGTTACCGCAATGCACAGGTCTCGGTCATCGCCCCGACCGGCACGATCGGCCTTGTCATGGACTGCGACACGACCGGCATCGAGCCCGACTTCGCACTGGTGAAGTTCAAGAAGCTCGCCGGCGGCGGTTACTTCAAGATCATCAACCGCGCCGTTCCGGACGCGCTGCGTTCGCTCGGCTACACGGAAAGCCAGATTGCCGAAATCGAAGCCTATGCTGTCGGCCACGGCAACCTGAACCAGGCTCCGGGCATCAACCCCGGCACGCTGAAGGCCAAGGGTTTTTCGGATGAGAAGATCGAAGCCGTCAACGGCGCGCTGAAGGCCGCCTTCGACATCAAGTTCGTCTTCAACCAGTGGACGCTCGGCGCCGACTTCCTCAAGGGCACGCTCAAGGTCACCGACGAGCAGCTCGCCGACATGAGCTTCAACCTGCTCGAGCATATCGGTTTCTCGAAGAAGGACATCGAAGCCGCCAACATCCACGTTTGCGGTGCGATGACGCTCGAAGGCGCGCCTTTCCTGAAGGACGAGCATCTGCCCGTCTTCGATTGCGCCAACCCCTGCGGCAAGATCGGCAAGCGTTATCTCTCGGTCGAAAGCCATATCCGCATGATGGCGGCTGCCCAGCCGTTCATCTCCGGTGCGATCTCGAAGACGATCAACATGCCGAACGACGCCACCGTCGAGGATTGCGGCGCCGCCTACATGCTGTCCTGGAAGCTGGCCCTCAAGGCCAACGCCCTTTACCGCGACGGCTCGAAGCTCTCCCAGCCGCTCAACGCCTCGCTGATCGACGAAGACGATGCAGACGATGCGATCGAGGAACTGGTCGCAGCGCCGACCGCAGCCCAGGCCGTGCAGATCACCGAAAAGATCGTGGAACGCGTCATCGAGCGCGTCACCCGCGAGCGCGAAAAGCTGCCGAACCGTCGTCAGGGTTACACCCAGAAGGCCAATGTCGGCGGACACAAGGTGTATCTGCGCACCGGCGAATTCGGTGATGGCCGCATCGGCGAGATCTTCATCGACATGCACAAGGAAGGCGCTGCCTTCCGCGCGATGATGAACAACTTTGCCATCGCCATCTCGCTCGGCCTCCAGTATGGCGTGCCGCTCGAAGAATATGTCGAAGCCTTCACCTTCACGAAGTTCGAGCCAGCCGGCATCGTCACCGGCAACGACGCGATCAAGAACGCCACGTCGATCCTCGACTACGTGTTCCGCGAACTCGCCGTCTCCTATCTCGGTCGTCATGACCTTGCGCATGTCGATACGTCGGACTTCGGCAATACGGCACTCGGCAAGGGCATCCAGGAAGGCAAGACGCAGCTCGTCTCGACCGGCTGGACCCGCGGCTACAAGCCGACCCTGATCCAGGGCGGCCAGTCGGGTGACCGCGCCGGTTCCGAAGCCAAGGGTTCGGCCACCGCCGCCCCTGCCCGCGCTTCGGCAACGGTGACCTCGTTTGCCGGCTCCGCGGCCCGCAAGCTGGAACCGACCGTGTCGATCTCGACCTCGGAAGTCGTCTCCTTCAAGCGCGATTATGAAGAGCGCGCCAAGGAACTGGCCGAAGAGATTGCCGAGGAAGTGCTCGAGGACGTGGCAACCGAGGACAAGCAGGTTGCAACCGCGCTCTTCTCCGACAAGGCCGAAGCAGACGCCGCTGCCGCCAAATCGGAAGCCAAGAAGCTCGAAGCCGACCGCCGCATGAAATCGATCATGCAGGGCTATACGGGCAACATGTGCTCCGAGTGCCAGAATTTTACGATGGTTCGTAACGGCACCTGCGAGAAGTGCGACACGTGCGGCGCGACGAGCGGTTGCAGCTGATTAGTTATGGAGCGCTGCACTGAACGGTGCAGCGCTCCAGCAGTAATATGTCCCGCAACTTTGGAGATGGACATTTATGTTCTCCGGCAGGTGGATTGGAGACCTCAGAGGAACTCATGTTGCCAATCTTTTTGCCGAATTTACCCAAGTAGACGGCGATCCATTTATCATTCTAAGACTTGGGAATAGCAACGACGCCTTAAAATTCGAAGGAAAGCTACTGCCTGTCCTTCAGAGATCTCAGTCCTTAAAAAGCACTGCAGAATCTCAAAATCCTGAGAATATTAGTTTATTTCTGGAACGTGCCGATCAGAGCATAATCGCAGGTCGTTGGGAAGGCAGCGGCGATCAAGCCGGAATTTTTCAATTATCCCCCGTCGCCTCACCATCGGCCGAGATTTCTTCAAATGAATCTCAAACGCCGATGCGCGTCATCAATAAAGCGGCTTCATTGCCGCGCCTAAAGATCTACAGGAACGAAATTCAGCTTATAACGGCCAAAATGAAGTCTATGCTTCAATCTCCATTTGACGTGGTTATAAGAGCGAAGGTCGATGGCAAAGACATCAACGCATACGCCTCTGATTTTTGGAAGATACCAGGACTAAACAATAAAACTCCTGAGATATATCTTAGTTTAACCGAGCCAGCAAATCCAATAGCCCGCTCCATAAACGTCAACATAACAACTTCTGGCTGCTATTACTCGGCAACAGGAGTTGATGAAGTTTGGGTCGCAGGAACCTTCGAAGAGCTTAAGTCTTTACCATTGTTGCGTAACCGCACGATGAAACGTATTTTTGAGAACAACGCACTCACCATAAATGGCGTCATAGCTGTTCTTGCCGTAGCACTTTCACCGGATCTAACATTTACAAAGCGAATTATACTATTCACATTCGCATTCGTTTTCGCCGTTACATTTAAATTTATACATAGTAAAATCATAGAGACGGCAGTATATCTCAACAAAGATCGAACGAAACCTTCGATGATAGATCTGCCAGGACTAGTAACCACTCTTGTCGGCACAGCTATCATTGGCTTTGTGCCTGTTGTGTATGCCTACCTCCAAGGCGACTATATAAAGAACTTTCTCATACAGTTTCTTTCTACAAATTAGAGATTTAAGCACCCCCTCCACTACTGGAAACCCGTAGTCCGCCATGCTATATTTCGCGTGGAATGAAGACAAGGCAGCGGCCAATCTCGCCAAGCATCGCGTCAGCTTTGCCGATGCATGTTCCGTATTCGATGATCCATTTGCCTTGGATATCGAGGATCTATCCATGGAATACGGCGAGATCAGACGGCGGATCATCGGCCTTGGCCAGGGGCGATTTCTGACGGTCATCTATACGGAACGGGACGATACGGTCCGGCTCATTTCCGCCCGAAAGTCCACGAAACCGGAAATGCGGGAGTATGAAAACAATGTCGGATGGTAAGAAGGATCAGACCGACTGGGCCTATCTCGACGCCATGACCGACGCGGAAGTGGAAGCAAACGCGCTTGCCGATCCCGACAATCCGCCAAGGACCTCCGAAGAGCTGCGCGCGGCTCCACGCATGCCGCAGGTCAAGGTGATCCGTCGAGCACTTCGCCTGACGCAGGAAGAGTTTTCGACCCTCTACCATATTCCACTCGGCACTTTAAGCGATTGGGAACAGGGCCGTTCCGAACCCGACCAGGCCACAAAAGCCTATCTCAAGGTGATTGCTGTCGATCCGCAGGGAACGGCGTCGGCATTGAAGAAGGCGAGCGGCAGAGCCTAAGCCCTCATCCTCACGTCCCAAATCCCCGTTCCGCCTCTTCCTCCGCCTCCTGCGGCACCCCGAGACAGACGACCGCGATCCGCTCGCGGGTCGCCTTGGCGATATACATATAGCCGTCCGCCCGCTTCATCAGGCTTGCGACATCATCGCCCTTTTCCAGAAACGCGACGCCGACGGCGGCCCCGACATCGGCAAGCTCGCCTTCGATCGGCACCGGCTTGAAGACGCGCGCCACGGCGTCTTTCAGATTATCCACCGCTGCCATGCCGTCATGCCTTGAGACCGGCAGGAGGATGACGAATTCGTCGCCGCCGACGCGGGCGATGAAATGGGTGTTGGAAAAATTGTCGCGCAACCGGCTGGCGATCGTCTTCAAAACCTCGTCGCCGGCATGGTGGCCCATGCGGTCATTGACGGGCTTGAAGCCGTTCAGGTCCATATAGGCAAGAAGCAGATCGCCGGAGAGATGCGGCGCGAGCAGCCTTTCGGCAAGTTCGGCTTCCAGCCCGGCGCGATTGGCAAGGCCGGTCAGGAAATCGGTACGGGCAGAGGCCATCAGGGCGCGGTCGATTTCCTGCTGGTGGCGCACGCGCGACGAGACGTCGAGGATGATTTCGACATCGAAGGACACGCCGTCCACCACGGTGCGCTGGGCGGAAATCAGGGTCGGGATGATCGTGCCGTCGACATGGCGGATATCCACCTCTTCCAACACGTAGGAGCCCTGTTCGGCCAGCATCCGGTGGCGGCGGTCGCGGGCGGGATTGTCGATCGCCGCCCCTTTCGAGGTCAGCTTGCGGCCGGAAATATCGTCCCAGCGCAGCCCGGTCAGTTTCAGATAGGCATCGTTGACCTTGGCATAACTCGATGTCTTCGTGTCGCTCGTGCTGACGGCCATGGCCACCGGCGCAAACTCGAAGAGGCGCATCAGCATGGATGCCAGTACTTCAGGTTTGATGAGTTCCTTGTCTTCCATGGCCGCCCGGCTCGAGAGATCTGCTGACCGTTTTATGACAGACACGTTAAGATGTTGCTGATGCAATACATCGATATGACTGCAATTGCGGCAAAGACCCGCGGAAAATCCTCAAAACAGCCGGCTTAATATTTCAGATAGTTAGTCATGTTTTGGCGATGCTTTCGGCTTCACTCTTTCGCGAGCAGGCGCATTCCGATGTCCGGATATGGCGCACATCAACCGCTTGTTAGCTTTTCATTGACCATAATTTCCGCTGACCAGCCGGAATTGCGCAATGCCGCAATCCGGTCGTTACAGTTTTAAAGTCAGCGGGTTTTTCGTGTCTCAGTCCCAGCCAGTCTCCGTGTCGCAGGATTTTTTGGACGCCATCAAGGCGGCCCGCGGCTTTATCGGCAAGGCTTTTGGCGCACTCGCCCTGTCGCTCGCGGCGCTGGTCGGCTCCACCGTCTACGCCGAGGCGGAAGACCGGGCGCTGAAACTCTATTTCACCCATACGGGCGAAAGGGCGACGATCACCTACAAGCGCAATGGCCGGCTCGACATGCAGGGCATTGCCAAGATCAACCGTTTCCTGCGCGACTGGCGCCGCAATGAAAATGCCCGCATGGATCCGCGCCTGCTCGACGTGATCTGGGAAATCTATGACCGCACCGGCACGAGCCAATATATCCATGTCGTCTCCGCCTACCGGTCACCCGCCACCAATGCGATGCTGCGCGGCCGCTCGCGCTCGACGGGCGTTGCCAAGAAAAGCCAGCATATGCTCGGCAAGGCGATGGATTTTTACATTCCGGGCGTCAAACTTGCGACCCTGCGGGCGCTGGCCATGCATATGCAGTCCGGCGGCGTCGGGTATTACCCGACATCCGGCTCGCCCTTCGTGCATGTCGATGTCGGCAATGTCCGCGCCTGGCCGCGCATGAGCCGGCAGGAGCTTGCCCGCCTGTTTCCGCGCGGCCGCACCATGCATCTGCCGGCATCGGGCGGACCGCTGCCCGGTTATGACGATGCCGTTGCCGATTACCGCCGCCGCGTCGGCGCAAAAACCATCGAGGTTGCCGCCACATCCGCAGATGACGACGATGATGCACCCTCCGCGCCCGTCACGAGACGCAGCGTGATCACCGCCATGCTGCCGACCCCGAAGGACAGGCCGGAAGCCGCAAAGGCGATCCTCGCCGCAGCCGCGGCACCAACGCCGACCCTGGCGCCGATCATGACACCAACCCTGACACCACCACAGGCGCCGGCGGCACCACAAACACCGGCCTTTGCCGATCTCGCCCGCCTCGCCATTCCAAGACCCGGCACCCGACCACAATCCGACGGGCCGGAAGCGCAGATCGACGACATCGAAACCGCATCGATCGACCCCGCCGCGATCGCCGCTCCCTTGCCGATGCCGTCGCCAACCGCAGCGACCCCGGCCGTGTCGGAAAATCCGCTGGCGGCGCTCGCGCCCTCCATCGCTTCTCCCATCCCGGCCGCCTTCGCGCCGGGCCGGCTGCATCCCGTCTCGACAATCCGCCTTGCCATGCCGAAGGCGGGCTCGATCGCGTCGCTGCCGATCACCGGGCCGGAATTCGAGGAGGAAGAGGACGAGTTCGACGCGCAGGACGCGCTGATCGCCTGGGCGATCTCCAAACCCGGCACGCCTGCCGGCATGAGCGCCCCTGTTGTCACCGGCCGCACCCTGACCGACCTCACCGCCCCCGCCGCCCGCACCGAACCCCTGCCGGCCGCGATTTCGGAAGATTTCGATTTCACGCGGTTCTGGTCGAAGGGGTAAAGCCCTCAAGGGATCGGTCGGCCCGCCCCAATATCGACAGGTGCCTGCCACACACGAGATTAAAACCCGGCCGCAGCGACGCCGTCAGATGGCTGCATCGAATGCATCTGCCTCGCTTTGGGTGGCAAAATTGAATGTGATCAGTTCGCTGTCATCCTCCTGACGGATACCGACTGCGGTCACGATCAACCGGGCGATCTCGTCCTGCGCTTCGCTTCCCGACCGAGACAATTTCACCGCCTTCTCGATGGCGGGTGCAAATAGCTCGCTGATGACACCGAGGCGCATATTGTGTTTCATGATGATATCGCGGTCTTCGATGATCGCCGTCTGCTCGGCCTTCGGGATCAAGGCATTGTCCATTGCGGTGATCGTGGCATTGGTCGCGAGTTTGATCGGACCTTCCTGAAGCCACCGATCCACCATCTGGTGGAACTGACGCATGCGCGCAGCGGGGATTGATTTCTGTACGGTGATAGACATCTGCGGTCCTTTGTCGGCATCCAATCAAATAGAAACACGCTTGCTTCGATGATGGACCTGGTGTCGCCATCATCAGACTTTGCGTCAGGAGGGTCTATGGGGTCGAACAGCGGGCTTCAATGCCTTTATCCTGAGGATCAGCTCGACGGGGACGTTGGTACAGGTGAAAGGGAGATAGAGGACGGCCTCATACACCGTTTCGGGCCGGCTGCTATTGTGGCGCGGATGCGCCAATAGCGGACATGCCTCGAAGCGCCATGAAGGTGCGCTACCGACCCAATTAAGACACCGCAACTCGGTTGTACTTCGTCCGAAAGCTGCAATAGAGTTTCGTGCCGCGTTGTAGGCGCAAGTAGCATCCTGTTATTAATAAAGCGAAAGGCTTTAGCTTGGAAAGTACCGGTCGCTTCAATGCGGAATTGAGGGCTCTGCAGTCAAATAGCTATGACCGGTGCCAATCGTGCGGCGCACAGTTGCCAAGGGAGGTGGCTGCGTATGCAGGCTATGCGGCTGATGGCAGCGCTCGTTATGTCGGCGAATGCTGCGTCCAGGAGCTCGATGAGCTAGCGACTCACGTCTATTGGTGGTGGGAAGCCGACAAGCGTGTTGAACCGAGCACTACCCTATGGCGATACATGGACCTTGCGAAATTCCTCCAGCTATTGGATGGAAGCGCGTTGTTCTTTTCTCGTGCGGACAAGTTCGAAGATCCTTTCGAAGGCGCTTCAGGCCTAGAGTCGCGCGAAAAAGAATGGGACGCTTTCTACCTAGATTATTTCCGGCGTGTGGTTCGAAACCCTCCACCGGGAGTGACTACAGCTTTGCTGTCGGAAGATGCCGTGGAGCAAAACGCTCAGCATCTCCTAGCCTCGATCCGAGATGGCGCTATTCGTGATCGTCGCTCGACTTTCGTTAGTTGCTGGCATGCCAACTCCGGGGAATCGGAGGCGCTGTGGCGTTTATATTGCCCGCCCGGTTCAAGCGGTGTCGTGATCAAGACAACAGCTGGCCGATTGATGAGCGCACTGGATCCCAACGCTCCAGTCAAGCTAGGACGAGTCCAGTACGTAGACTTCAGGACGTCATTTGCCGGTTTTCATGATCGCATCTTTTGGAAGCGTAAGTCCCTAAGTCATGAGGCTGAGGTTCGCGCTGTTATCGCGCGTAGACTGAGTGAGGATCGGTCTGGCGTATCCGTCTCGATCAACCTTTCCGAGTTGATTGAGGTAATTGTACCTTCCCCTCTTGCCCCAGCATGGTTTTCAACACTGCTCGGTTCGATTCTGGAGCGCTTCAACCTTCAAATTCCGGTCCAAGAATCAGAGCTGCTCGCTCAGCCATTCTTCTGAGATGTAAAATTTGAGCATAGTCTGATTTTCGACGCTGTTTCGCAAAATCGGCCACTCCGGTTCCCGCCCCATCTCAGACGAGCCTAGCTCAGTCCTGTTATGTCCGCTTCGGGCCGAAAACAGACATGGCCGGCATCCCCCACTCCCCTCCAAAAAAAATTCACCTCGCGTTTTCCCCCTCCCCAAAACCTGTGCCTATAATGGTTGCGTTCCGTCACGGATACACCGGCAGGCGTGCCGGCGAGGCGGGATCGGCGCGGGGTGTGAGGGAGAGACGCAGGATCTCGCATCCCGGGTTCGCGGAAAATGGTCTCCCTCCGGCGAGACGGGGAGTTTTGACGGGTTCGGACCGGCTCGTCATTTCTTGATGCCCGACCAGGGCGCCGGGCGTGCCTGTGCGGCACACAGGGTGGTTCGACGGACAAGTTTTGCCGGGCTTTTCAGTCCGTGACACTTTTCGAAAGACCGGCGGAAAAGACCGTCCGGAAGAACCACGGCAGAGGGACCGAAGTCGCGGGCAAAAACCGCCGAACGGGGCGCCGGGAGGTGTCATTTGTTTTTGAATTCACGAGGCAGCTTTCGGCGCCCCGTCCGTTCAATCAAAAGGCCGGGATCGCCAAGGGATAACTCTGCCTTGCGCCTGCCTGCGGCAGCGCTTCGCGTTGACATCAACCGATGCCCGGCTCACCCTGCCCGGGACGATATTTGAGGACGAAGGGATTTTGGCGATGAGACGGATCTTTTGGGCAGCGCTGGCGATCTTTGCGGTCGGGCTTTATGCGGCGCAATCCTTGGCAGATGACGGCGCGCTGGCGGCGATCAAGAAGGATGGCGTGCTGAAGATCGGCACGACGGGCGATTACAAGCCTTTCAGCTACAAGGGGCCGGATGGCGAACTTGTCGGCGCCGATATCGCCATGACCAGGGATCTGGCGGCCGAGCTCGGCGTCAAGCCGGAATTCGTCATGACCAGCTGGAAGACGATGCTCGAGGATTTCAAGGCCGGCAAATTCGACATGGTCGCCGGCGGCATTACCGTCAATCCGGCCCGCGCCGAGGTCGGTGATTTTTCCGTGCCGAATGTCAGCGATGGCAAAAGGCCGATCGCCCGTTGCGAGGATGCCCAGAAATTTTCGACGATCGAAGCGATCAACCAGCCGTCCGTGCGCGTCATCGTCAATCCGGGCGGCACGAACGACAAGTTCGCCCATGAAAAGCTGGAAAAATCGACGATCGAGGTTTTTCCCGACAACAAGACGATCTTTGATCAGATCGCCGCCAACAAGGCCGACGTGATGGTGACGGACGGCGTCGAGGCCGATCTGCAGTCAAAGCTGCATGCCGGCGTGCTTTGCCCGGTCGCGGTCAAGGAGCCATTCACGCATTTCGAAAATGCCTATCTGCTGCGCAAGGACACCGCCTTCAAGCAGGCCGTCGATGCCTTCATGACGAAGGAGCTTTCGAATGGCGACTGGAAGGCAAAGCTCGACGCCTCGATGAAGTGAGGCGTGTTCGGCGCGGCTGGATCGCGCGGGAAAAGGTCGGCATGAAAATGCCTCAGCCGCCGACCGCCCGCTCCAGCGCGCCGACGACATCGAGGAAATTGCGCACCAGCGGCGAGGCCTCGTCGCGGCGATAGAGGCCGACAATGCCGGACAGGATCGGATCGCCGGCAAGTTCACGAAACACGACGCCCGGCATCAGCACGCTCGACGACACGGCGCCGGGCACGATCGCGGCACAGCCGCCGAGCGAGACCTGGGTCAGGACACCGATCAATGTGCGCTGGACGGACTGGACATTGACGACGAAGCCGCCGCGGCGGGCCAGTTCGTTCGTGCCATAGGTGAACTGTTCCGGCACGACAAAACGGCTGTCGGCCAGTTCGCCGGCCTCGATCGGCAGATCCGGCGTCGCGGCGAGCGGATGGTCGGAGGAGAGTGCCACGACGTGGCTGTCGTCGGTGAGGCCGATCTTGCGCAGCTCGGCGGCACCGGGCGCCAGCGGCGCCCTCACCAGCGCAAAATCGATGCTGCGGCTCTCCACCATGACCGGCAATTCCTCGATCTGGTATTCGGCGGCGATCACGACCGCCCGCGGAAAACGCTGGCGGAAGGCGGAGACGATGCGCTGCAGCGTGCCGCCATAGGCGGCCGAGCCGACATAACCGACAAACACCTTGCCGGCCTCGCCGCGGGCCGCATAACGGCCGATCTCTTCGG
This sequence comes from Neorhizobium alkalisoli, assembly GCF_007829835.1. Taxonomy (GTDB): domain Bacteria; phylum Pseudomonadota; class Alphaproteobacteria; order Rhizobiales; family Rhizobiaceae; genus Neorhizobium. Next base: position 121,665 of record NZ_VIWP01000002.1, read on the forward strand.
CAGCGGCAGCGGCTGCCAACACGTCGCGCGCCGCCTTGATGAATTCCCGGCCCGATGTCGTGACGCTGAGTTTCTGGCTGGTGCGTTCGAAGATCGGCGCGCCGAGCAGATCCTCGACATATTTGACCTGAACCGAGAGCGTCGGCGTCGATATGCCGAGCGCAAGGGCGGCGCGGGAAAAGCCGCCTGCCCGTTCGACGGCGACGATATAGCGGTAATGTCGGAGCTCGATCATGAAAAGATCATTAGGCCTGACCTAACGAAGTCGCAAGCTATCCGAAAATGACGCTCGCTCAGATTGAGCGTATCCCGGAAACCAAGCGGATTGGAGGAAGGGAAAATGTGGATTGCAGTTCAGATCGTCGGCTTGGCTGGAACGGCCTGCATCTTGGTCGCCATGATGTGCGTGCAGCCGTTTCCGGATCACATCGTCAAGGACAGGGATGGCCGCAAGGGCGCGGCGAAGAAGAAGGATGGCGGCTGAGCCGCCCTTCCCGGCAGGTATGCCGATCAGAGGAAAGACGCACGGCTTGACGTTTCAGGACAGAGGATAGGGATGCTCAGGAAACTTCCATGGCTTGCACCGGCCGGCGCCATCGGCCTCGTTGCCGCTGAGATCGAGCCGCCCGTGCCGGATCTGGTCTGGGCCCTGCCGCTCAGCGTCAGCATCGTCGTCTGCATCGTCCGGTTCGGCAGCCATTCCGGGCATGGTGACAATCGCCGGAAATAAAAACGGCGGGGCACAAGGCACCCCGCCGCAATCTGGATCGACTGGAGATCGATCGGAAACAGATCAGAACTTGTAGTTCACGCCGAGATTGATCGTGTGGTCGTGAACGTCCTTCTTGCTCTCGACACCGCCGGTTTCGCTGCGGACATCGCCGGTCATGACGTAATTGTATTCGACGCGGGCAGAAATGTTCGAGGTCAGGTTCTGCTCGACGCCGGCGCCGATCAGGAAGCCCGGCTTCCAGCCGTCCGGACCGGAAACATCGCCGTGGTCGCGGAACTTGGTCATGGCAAGACCGGTCGTGCCGTAAACGAGGGTCTGGTCGAGCGGAACGCCGGCCTTGACCTTGGCAGCGATGCGGTGGCGCTCGTCGAGCTTGCCGCCACGGGCCTTCACACCGGCATCGCCGAGGTAGGAGTAGTCGAGTTCGCCACCGACGACAGCGCCGCCGACATCAGCATTGTAGCCGCCGTGAACGCCGAGGTTCAGGCCCTTGCCGCCGTCGAACGGGTTGATCTTGCGCGAGGTCATGCCGCCGTGGCCGCCGACATAGGCGCCAGTCCAGTTGGCCGGGCCGGAAGACGGCTCGTTGTAAGCCGGGGCCGGCTCGGAATAGTTGGTGAGATCGGCGGCGAGAACCGGGGTTGCGGAAACCGCAGCGGCAAATGCCAGCGCGAAAGGCGCGAAAGTCTTGGTCATGGTTTACTCCGTACAGAGCCCGCGCTTCAAACAGGACGCAGGCGTTACTCGTTACAAATCTGTGCAGCGGTCGTCGCCGTTTTCACCCGGCGACAGGACCGCTTAAGCAATTCCTGGGCGCCGCCCCCGGACCGCCGGCAGGTCCCTTCTCATTTTCATGATTTTATAAACACATCCTTAACCGGACCGACCCGGGCGCCCGACTCTTCGATCAAGTTATGTAACGAAGCCGAGAAGTGCGGCGATCGGGCCCAAAGGCAACATCATTTTACCGAGACTGGTGTCGAAGCGGGCGGCAGGGCTCTGGACGCGGCGCAGCAATTGTCCCAACTAGACAGATGACCGGAATGGCCGCGACCGCGGCGCCCGAAGCGAGGATGGCGCATCGATGACGCAGGCCGAGAGACCGACCCATGAACGTTTCGTCCTTCTGGACGGCCTGCGCGGCATCGCCGCCATCTTCATCATCCAGCGGCATGCCGAGGACCTGCTCGGCGATGCCCTGCCCTCGAGCTATCTCGGCGTGGATCTGTTCTTCGGCCTGAGCGGCTTCGTGCTGGCGCATGCCTATGGCGCCGCGCTTCGCGAAGGGCGCATGTCGGCGGGGCAGTTCATGAAGGCGCGGCTGATGCGGCTCTATCCGCTCTACGGCTTCGCGCTGGCACTGGTATCGGCCTATTACATCTTCATGTATCTGTCGGGACGGCCGGTCTTCTTCGGGCAATTCGTCGTCCCGCATGAGCTGGCCGTGTCGATGCTGACCGGTCTCCTCTTCCTGCCCGCCCCTTTCACGATATCCTTCAATGCGGCGCTGTTTCTGGTGCACCCGGCCTGGTCATTGTTCGACGAACTGGTGGCCAATATCGCCTATGCCTTGAAAGGTGCGCGGGCGAAGGTGCGGGAGATGCTCGTCTTCATCGCGTTCTGCGCCGTCGTTCTGGTGATCGCGGCGATCGAGTTCGAGCGGCTGCATGCGGGTTTTCGCTGGCATGAAATGTATGCGGGCTTCGGACGGGTATTCTTCTCGTTCTCGGTCGGCATGCTGATCTATCGCTATCGCCGCAAGGTGCCGCTGGTCCGGCCGTTCCAGGCCTTGCTCTGCATTGCCGTCCTCTGCATCGTGCTGACCTTCCCGACGCCCAAGGACATGAAGGCGCCTTTCGATCTCTTCATCGTCTTCCTCGTCTGGCCGGCCCTTCTATATGTCGCAAGCGGCATCGTGCCGGGATCGGTAACGGCCGCCGTCTCGAATTTTCTCGGCACCGCATCCTATGCGGTCTATGTCCTGCATGCGCCGCTGCTCGACTGGGCGCATGTGTTGTGGCCGGGCATGACGGAACCCGGCATCGCGCCGTTTGCCGGCATCGGTCTGATCAGTCTTATCGTCCTTCTCTCGTGGCTCTTGACCGTCAAGGTCGACCAGCCTTTGCAGAAGTGGCTGAAGGCCCGCATCGGCGCCCGCAGGTCCGTTGCCCAGCAAGGCTGACCCGCGCGGTATTTGCCGAATCACCAAGATTTTTTTGAATTTGATGGAACTTTTTCTACATTAGGAAATTGGAAAGATTCAGACAAAAAACGAGAAGAGGAGAATCGTGACAATGCCGATGTCTGCAACACACCAGCCCCTCACCTCCCCTGACGAACATGTCCTGACTGTTCAGGAGGCGCTGGAACCCCTGTTTCTTGCCTTGGAGCAGGAAGCCGAGGTCAGGATGATCGCCGCCGCCGTCAAGGCCGGATGGCCGGTCGAGGAAGCCGTTGCGGCGATAGACGAGCTGCGCCGCAGCGAATTGCTGGCACATCCCAGCACGCACTGAATTCTTCCAAAAAACTTTCGTCTTACAGAGATATGCTGCCGGCACCATTCTCGTGGCCGGCAAGAGAAGCGAGTGCAGGTGGCGTCCTGATGGACGTGCAAAAAACGCACTAACTCTTTGAAACTGCAGCGTCAGCCTCAAAATCGATTAGGATTTTCCGGCCGATGCTGTAGCCTGCCGGCTTCAACAACGCCGGCGAGGTATCATGACAATCACCAATATCTGCGTTTACGGAGCGGGGGCGCTTGGCGGTGCCTTTGCGGCCAAGATTGCGGCAGCATCGAACGGGGCCAATGTCTCGGTCGTTGCGCGCGGCAGTCACCTGTCGGCGATCCGTGAAAACGGCCTTGCGGTGGTTTATGACCGGGATGGCCTGGAACCGGTCGCAGCGAAGGTCACGGCCACCGACGACCCCGCCTTACTGCCGAAACAGGACCTGATCATCACAGGCTTGAAAGGTCACCAGCTGAGTGCCGCAGCAGATGGCATCGCCTCCCTGCTGAAGCCCGGCACACGCGTGATGATGATCCTGAACGGCATTCCGTGGTGGTATTTCCATGGCGATACGGAAAGCGGTTTCGCCGGGCGCCAGCTTCCGGAGGTCGATCCGGATGGCCGCATCTGGGACCTGATCGGACCGGAGCGGGTGATCGGCTGCGTTGCCTATCAGGGCGCGGAAGTCATCGAGCCCGGCAAGATCCGCCTGACCGGCAAGGGACATTTCTACCTCGGCGAACCTTCCGGAGAAATGTCGGACGATCTCGCCGAAATTGCCGCCATTCTCGACCGGAGCGATCTCGAGGCGCGGCCGACGGCCCGTATCCGCGACGAGATCTGGGCCAAGCTGCGCGGCAATGCCGCCTTCAATCCGATCAGCGCTCTGACCAGAGCCCTGATGAACAACATGATGGCCAATCCCGAACTCGCGCAAATGGTGCGGCGGATCATGAACGAGGTGCAGGCCGTCGGCACCGCTCTCGGCTGCCGTTTTACCCGCTCGGCCGACGAACAATTTGCCAGCGCCAGCGGTTTTGGACCGGTCAGGACATCCATGCTGCAGGATCTTTTGGCCGGCAAGCAGCTGGAAATCATGCCGCTGACAGGCATGGTCGTCTCGCTCGGAAAGCTGACCGGTGTCCCGACGCCGATCTGCGAAACCGTGCTTGCGCTCACGGTCCAGCTCGACCGCGAAAACCTGAGAAAATGATTCATGTCGCTAACATCTTGATTCCGCTTTCGGCAGCAGAACATTGATTTAAAAAGATCTCCTCAAATGCGGCGAAGCAAATATGCATCCCTGCCCCGCCGCAACAAAGAAATGCCCGCTGTGGGGAACAGCGGGCATCAGATAGGAGGTCGATTGTTATTGTTGTGCGGCGACGCAGGGGACGACATCGCCCGTTTATTCATCTTGCCATCTACAGACCTCAGCCTGCGACAGTTGATCGGTTCCATTGAATAACACTTGAACTGCGACTAAGTTCCACCAATCCTTAACCACACCGGGTTAGGCTTGATCGACTGGAATGCTGACACCAATGAGGCAGATATGGCGGGACCCAATTTCCGCTACAAGCATTACGATCTTCAATCTCAGCGTGCTGGCACGGTGATAGAAGTGACATTGAGCGCGGTGAACAACATCCGCCTGATGACGGCTGCCAATTTTCAGCGGTTTACCGAAAAGCTGGACTTCAAATATGTCGGCGGCGTCGCCAAGAAATCGCCGATCCGTCTCACCGTTCCCGACCATGGCCACTGGCATCTGATCGTCGACATGGAAGGTCATAACGGGCTGGCCGAATCCTCGGTCAAACTGATCAATTCTCCCAACCACGTGCCCCAGAAACGGGCCTCCTGAGTCTGAGCTCGAGCTGGGGCTTCGACATCAGCGGCAAGCGGCAGATGGATCAATCGCCGGACCGTTCCTTGCGAAGCTTTGCCCACCATTCCAGTCGCTTGCGGATATCCCGCTCGAAACCACGCTCCGGTGGATCGTAAAAGACCTGGCGGCCCATCTTTTCGGGAAAATAGTCCTGGCCTGAAAACGCGTCCGGCTCGTCGTGATCGTAGCGATAACCGTCGCTATACCCTTCCGTCCTCATCAGCTTGGTCGGGGCATTCAGGATGTGTTTGGGCGGCAGGAGGGAACCGTTTTCCTTGGCGGCACGGGTGGCGGCCTTGAAGGCGGTATAGACGGCATTCGATTTCGGCGCCGTCGCCAGATAGACGCAAGCCTGGGCAAGCGCCAGTTCCCCCTCCGGCGAGCCGAGATAGTCATAGGCGTCCTTGGCGGCATTGCAGACGACCAGCGCCTGCGGATCCGCGAGGCCGATATCTTCGACCGCCATCCTGACCAGCCGACGGCCGAGATAAAGCGGATCCTCGCCGGCATCGAACATGCGGGCGAGATAATAGAGGGCGGCATCCGGATCCGAGCCACGCACCGACTTGTGCAGGGCGGAGATCAGATTGTAGTGGCCATCCTGCGCCTTGTCGTAGACCGGCGCGCGGCGCTGGACGATTTCCGTCAGGGCCGGCGTATCGAAGATCTCGCCCGGCCTTGCTGCGCGCCAGACTTCCTCCGCCAGCGTCAGCACCGCCCTGCCATCGCCATCGGCCATGCGGATGAGGCTCGCACGGGCATCGTCATTGAGCGGCAGCGGCTTTTCCTCGGCCGCTTCGGCGCGCTCTAGAAGTTCCCGCAGGCTCTCTTCATCATGGGCGCGAAAGGTCAGGACGCGGGCACGCGACAGGAGAGCGGCGTTGAGCTCAAAGCTCGGATTTTCCGTCGTGGCACCAACGAGGATGACGGTGCCGTCTTCCATGACGGGCAGAAAGCTGTCCTGCTGAGCGCGGTTGAAACGATGGATCTCGTCGACGAAAAGCAGGGTCTGACGCCCCTGCATGCGCCGCATGCGCGCCGTTTCGAAAACCTTCTTGAGATCGGCGACACCGGAAAAGATTGCCGAGATCTGCTCGAAGGCAAGGCCCGCCTCGCCCGAGAGGAGCCGGGCAACAGTGGTCTTTCCCGTACCCGGAGGCCCCCAGAAAATCATCGAGCCGAGAGAGCCCGAGGCAATCATCCGGCGCAAGACGCCGTCTTCACCGGTCAGATGCGGCTGACCGGTGACTTCAGAGAGACTTTTCGGCCGCAACCGGTCTGCAAGTGGCCGGCGATTGGCCACCTCCTCCGGAATTTTCGGCGCGAAAAGGTCGTCGCTCATCGGAAGAATTGCCGGATGCGCTGGCCGTCCCGCTCGATCTCGACCCGCCAGAAGCCCGGATCCTCGTTGAGCATCTGCTCCATCACCTTGGTCGACTTGACGGGATCGCCGTTGACCGAAATCAGGATATCCTTGGGTGCAAAGCCGAGGCGGGCGGCGGGCGAGCCGCGGGTCACCTCGGTCACCACGACGCCGGTCTTGTCAGGCGCCATCTGGATTTCGGTGGCGAGCTTGGGTGAAAGGTTTGCGACACGCAGGCCGGCAAAGGGATTGCGACCTTCAAGCAGGCGTTCGTCGCGCGGCGTGTTTTCGGGCGCCGGGTTGAGAGCCAGCTCAACTTCGCGCTGGCCATCGGCGGTCCGCACGGTGAGTTTGACGCGTTTGCCGAGACCGGCCGTCGTCAGACGATAACCGAGCGCATCGGGATGTTCGACGGAAACGCCGTCGACCGCCGTGACGATTTCACCAGTCTTGAGGCCCGCCTTGTCTGCAGGGCCACCTTCGGCGATGCGGCTGACCAGTGCACCACGCGCAGCCTTCAGACCGAGCGCTTCGGCGACATCGGAGGTGACGGCATCGAATGTCGCGCCGACATAGGGCCGCTCGAAGGTGGAGCGTCCCTCTTCCGCAGAAGCCAAGAACACCTTGACCAGATTGGCCGGAATGGCAAACCCGACACCGTTCGAGCCACCGCCGCGCGAAAAGATCGCCGTGTTGACGCCGATCAACTCGCCTTTCATGTTCATCAACGCACCGCCGGAATTACCGGGATTGATCGATGCGTCGGTCTGGATGAAGAAGCCGAAATCGCCCGAGCTGACCTGGTTGCGGGCAAGCGCCGACACGATGCCGCTCGTCACCGTCTGGCCGACGCCGAACGGGTTGCCGATGGCGAGCACGAGATCACCGACCTCGACCGCATCGGAATTGCCGATCGGCAGAACGGGGAAATGTTCCTTCGACTTGATCTTCAGGACTGCGAGATCGACCGTCTCGTCCTTCAGGACCACCTCGCAGGGGAATTCACGGCCATCGGCCAGTGCGATCTTGATATCGTCGGCGCCCTGAATGACGTGATTGTTGGTGATGACGAGGCCTTCCGGCGTGGCGATGACGCCCGAACCGAGCGAGGACTGCTTTTCCGAACGGTTCGGCATGCGCTGGCCGAAAAACTGCTCGAAGAAGGGATCGCCGGAAAACAGGTTGGAGCGCTGCACGACGCGCTCGGCATAAACATTGACGACGGCGCCGGCGGTCTGCTTGACCAAGGGCGCGAAGGACAGCTGCATGTCCTGACGGGTTTGCGGCAGAGCCTTGCCCTGGCTTTCCTGTGCCTGCGCCGTAACGGCAGCGGGACAGGCAAGGGCCAGAACGATGAGACCGGCCGACAGGCGCTTAAACAGGCTTGGCATTCGATTCCTCTTTCAATTTCAGCATCAAGTTTTAGCGCGGCAGGCTGGAAAAGAAAGGTGGCCGAAACAGGACGGAAAGGGCTATCTCGTCGTTTTGACGCGGTCACGAAATCAAAGAGGCGTAAACATGCTGGCAAGGCTGAAAATCTGGGCGAAAGCGCTGAAGCGCGATGTCGTCGCGCTCTGGATTGCCGCCCGTGACCGCCGCGTGCCGTTTTCCGCCAAGATCGCCGCCGGCGCGGTTGCTGCCTATGCTCTGTCGCCGGTCGACCTCATTCCGGATTTCATTCCCGTCCTCGGTTATCTCGACGACCTTCTGATCGTGCCGCTCGGCATCATGCTGGCCATCCGGCTGGTGCCGGACGCGCTGATGGCGGAGTTTCGCGCAGAGGCCATGCGCAGGGCCGAAAGACCGGTCAGCCGCAGCGGTCTCATCTTCATCCTTGCCATCTGGCTCGCCTGCCTCATCTTTCTCGGATGGAGCCTGAAGGATCTCTTCTGAGACCGGCTCCCCGCATTCGATCACGAGGGCCACAGGCATGAGACATTTTCTGACGACAACCGGCATAACGGGCCTTCTCTTCGGCGCAGCCCTGATGGCAGCACCTTCGACCGCCTCTGCCGCCAGCTTCGACTGCGACAGCGGCAAGCTGGCCGCGGATGAAAAGGTGATCTGCGACACGCGTTCGCTCAACGATGCGGATGTGAAAATGGTGACCACCTTCGACATCCTGACCAGCCTGCTTGCGATGGGGAACCGCGGCAAGCTGCAGGAAGAGCAAAGCGTGTGGCTCAAGAAGCGCCAGGCCTGTGGCGAGGATGTGGAATGTATCCGCGGCGCCTATGCCGAGCGGCTGAAGCAGCTGGATGAGGCGTATAAGGGGCTGAGCCGGCCTTTGTGATATGCCCGGCCGCGATGGCCCTACGCGTCGAAAGATGATAGCCTAGACCCATTCATAACAATGGTTTGTCATGGCCAAGAAACTTACGATCGACATTAGCGACGACGTCATGGTCGGCCTTGATCGGCTTGCGAACAGGTCTTCCGTATCCTCGGCTAGCCTCGCAAGCCAAGCATTGTCCGCCTATGTGGCTAATGAGCTTGAAATTGTCCGGGGTATTGAGCGAGGCTTGTCCGACCTGGAGGCCGGCAGGGTCGTATCTCATCAGGATGCGATGGAAGAGATCAACACTCTGATCAGCAACTCTCCGGCTCGTCGCTGATGACAGCAAAACTCCAGTGGTCACGTGATGCATTGGAGGATTTCAAGAGACAAATTGGATATATTGCCGAGCACAATCCTGAAAGTGCGCGCGATGTGGCCAAGCGAGTGGACGAATGCGCACTTAGGCTTTCTGTGCATTCGACAGGACGCCCTGGTCGGGTCGCCGGCACCTTGGAAAAGTCCGTTGCCGGGCTGCCTTATATCCTTGCTTACAACATTTCAGCGACGGATCGCGGATCTGTTCTTACCGTTCTGCGCCTCATCCATACATCCCGTGACTGGCGCAAAGGACAGTGGCCGAAGGAAGACTAGCCCCCTCCGGCCAATTCAATCATTCCGGCAGGATGCGAACCGCACCCTTGTCCGCCGAAGCGGCAAATGCCGCATAAGCCTTAAGCGCCGTCGTGACATTGCGCTTGCGGGGCGCGGCCGGCTTCCAGCCGAGGGCTTCCTGCTCGTGGCGGCGGGCGGCGAGTTCACTATCGGTCACCTTGAGGTGGATCGTGCGGTTCGGGATGTCGATCTCGATCATGTCGCCTTCCTGCACGAGGCCGATGGCGCCGCCCTGGGCTGCTTCCGGCGAGGCGTGGCCGATCGACAGGCCCGAGGTGCCGCCCGAGAAGCGGCCGTCGGTGATCAGCGCACAGGCCTTTCCGAGGCCCTTGGACTTCAGGTAGCTCGTCGGATAGAGCATTTCCTGCATGCCCGGGCCGCCCTTCGGGCCTTCGTAGCGGATAACGACGACATCACCGGCCTTGATCTCGTTGGAGAGGATCGCCTTGACCGAGGCGTCCTGGCTTTCGAAGACGCGCGCGGGACCGGTGAATTTCAGGATCGATTCATCGACGCCGGCGGTTTTGACGATGCAGCCGTCGAGCGCGATATTGCCGTAAAGCACGGCCAGACCGCCATCCTTGGAGAAGGGCTTTTCAACCGAGCGGATGACGCCCTTTTCGCTGTCGGTATCGAGCTCGTCCCAGCGCGACGACTGGGAGAACGCGACCTGGGTCGGCACGCCGCCCGGTGCTGCCTTGAAGAAGGTGCGGACGGTTTCCGAATTGGTGCGGGTGATGTCCCAGCGATCGATTGCGTCGCCGAGGGTTGCTTCGTGGACCGTATAGCAATCGCGGTTGATCAGGCCGCCACGATCGAGTTCGCCCAGGATGCGCATGATGCCGCCGGCGCGGTGAACATCTTCCATATGGACGTCCTGCTTGGCAGGCGCGACCTTGGAGAGGCACGGAACCTTGCGCGAGAGCACATCGATGTCTTCCATAGAGAAATCAACGCCGCCTTCGTAAGCGGCCGCCAGGATGTGCAGAACCGTGTTGGTCGAGCCGCCCATGGCGATATCGAGCGACATGGCGTTCTCGAAGGCCTGCTTGGTGGCGATATTGCGCGGCAGGACGGTCGTATCGTCCTGCTCGTAATAACGGCGGGCGAGATCGACGATCAGGTGGCCGGCCTCGACGAACAGGCGCTTGCGGTCCGAATGGGTGGCAAGCGTCGAGCCGTTGCCCGGCAGCGACAGGCCAAGGGCTTCGGTCAGGCAGTTCATCGAATTTGCGGTGAACATGCCGGAGCACGAGCCACAGGTGGGACAGGCGGAACGTTCGATCGTTTCGACTTCTTCGTCCGTGTAGCTTTCGTCGGCTGCGGCAACCATGGCGTCAACCAGATCGAGCGCAACCTTCTTGCCGTGAACGGTCGCCTTGCCGGCTTCCATCGGGCCGCCGGACACGAAGACCGCTGGGATGTTGAGGCGCATCGCGGCATTCAGCATGCCGGGCGTGATCTTGTCGCAGTTCGAAATGCAGACCATGGCGTCGGCGCAATGCGCATTGACCATGTATTCGACCGAGTCGGCGATGATTTCGCGCGAAGGCAGCGAATAGAGCATGCCGTCATGGCCCATGGCGATGCCGTCATCGACCGCGATCGTGTTGAATTCCTTGGCAACACCGCCGGCCGCCTCGATCTCGCGGGCAACGAGTTGGCCGAGATCCTTCAGATGGACGTGGCCGGGCACGAACTGGGTGAAGGAGTTGACGACGGCGATGATCGGCTTGCCGAAATCGCCGTCCTTCATGCCGGTGGCGCGCCACAGGCCGCGGGCTCCGGCCATGTTGCGGCCGTGGGTGGTGGTTCTCGAACGATAAACAGGCATGGATGTATCCTCGGTCTCTTCCCGGTCTTGCAGTCTACCGGTTTATCAGCCGGGACGCAAAAGCCGCTGTTTTGTAAGCTCTCCTAGCAAACCGGAAAAATGCTGTCACTACCAGCAAGGGCAAAAGCGGTACTGTGCGGTACGGTACGGTTTGATCCGGTGAAATTGTATTTCCGATATGGCTGCGGTTATAATCAGCCAGCGATTTTCTCGGAGAGTTCCATGAACACTGTCATGTCCATCATCGTGCATGCAACATGGGATGACGAAGCATCCGTGTGGGTCGCAACCACCGACGATATCGATGGGCTGGCTGTCGAGGCTGCCACGATCGAGGCACTTGAACCCAAGGTGAAGGAAGCTCTTGCGGACCTCATCGAGCTTAACGGGATCAGCTCACCTCTGGCTGAGATTCCTATTCGTATCCTTTCGGAGCAGCATTCGCATATTGCCAACCCTCACGCTGCGTAAGCCATGGCGAGCTATCTGCGCGAACTCAAGAAACTGCTCGAAAAGGCTGGTTGCCATTATCATCGTCCAGGAAAAGGCGACCATGAGATCTGGTACAGCCCAATAACCCAGCGCTATTTTACCGTCGACCACGGTGTGAAGTCGCGCCATACCGCAAATGCGACCCTCAAGCAGGCGGGATTACCAAAAGCATTTTAAGTTAGCGCCCTCGCCTCAAATCTTCCCGGCTCATGCCAAAATGCTCCAGCACGATATCGAGGTTGCGGCGGTTGGATTTGAAGAAGACGTCGAACACGTCACCTGCGACAGGCACACTGCCGAGCAGAGTGTCGGCGGCGATGTTGGCGAGCATGCGGACGAGCTTTTCCGCGGGTACGCCCAAGAGCCGTGCCTCGTTCATCATGTAGAGGCCGACCAGAGCGCCTCCGGCGTCGCCAATGACGGGCACAAGGCCGAAGACGGAATCGGCACCGAAACGGATGCCGGTGCCGGGAATCCGGATTGCGGTATCCATCAGCCGGGCGATGCCATGCAGACGGCGCAGGCGGCGCATCAGTTCCAGCCGGTCGGCATTGTCGGCAAAGGCGCTTTCGGCGCGGTCATCCCAGGTTCTGGTTGCCATCGATCTATGTGCCTCCATGCCCCGCCAATCATTGAAGGGGTATTCCGTAAATGGATATGGCGGCCCAAAAGTTCAAATCGGCCCAGATCTTCGGCAGCTCCACCGGATTCTTCACGCAAACGTGCTTCGCGGATCAGCTTGTTGCTGTGAAACCAAGGGCTTTGTGCTTACGTATGAGCATAGACACGCTTCCCGCCTGAGGAGACCTCGATGCCTGCCTATCGTCCGCCGCATATTCCGTCTTGCGAAATCACACCGCGCGATACCTATCTGTCGCGGCGCCAGTTCATCGGCACGGCGGCAGCCGGTGCCGGTCTGGCGCTGATGGGCGCCGGCATGGCCGAGGCAGCGCCGCTGACGGCAGCGCCCAGCGCCTACAAGATCGACGAAAAGCTGACGCCGAAGGAAGCGGTGACGAGCTACAACAATTTCTACGAATTCGGCGTCAACAAGGAAGATCCGGCCCAGAATTCCGGCAGTTTCAAGCCGACGCCCTGGTCGGTGAAAGTGGATGGCCTTGTCGGCAAGCCGAAGGAATTCGGCCTCGACGAGCTGATGAAAATGAAGCTCGAGGACCGGACCTACCGGATGCGCTGCGTCGAGGGCTGGTCCATGGTCATTCCCTGGATCGGTTTTCCGCTGGCAAGCCTGCTCGATCAGGTCGATCCGCTTGGCAGCGCCAAATACGTCTCGTTCGAAACCGTCGTGCGACCGGAGGAAATGCCGGGCCAGAGCGGCTTTTTCCAGCCCCTGCCCTGGCCTTATATCGAAGGGCTCAGAATGGATGAAGCGCGCCATCCGCTGACCATTCTTGCCGTCGGCCTTTATGGCGAAACGCTGCCGAACCCGAATGGCGCACCGATCCGGCTCGTCGTGCCGTGGAAATACGGGTTCAAGAGCATCAAGTCGATCGTCCGCATTTCGCTCGTCGAAAAGCAGCCGGAGACGACCTGGAAAAATTCGAATGCCCGCGAATACGGGTTTTATTCCAACGTCAATCCGGCCGTCGACCATCCGCGCTGGAGCCAGGCGACGGAGCAGCGGATCGGCGAAGGTGGCCTGTTCGGCAATGCCCGGCGCGATACCCTGCCCTTCAATGGTTATGCCAATGAAGTCGCCAGCCTCTATTCCGGCATGGACCTGAAGGCGAATTACTGAGCATGGCGTTTCTACCGACCCTGCCCCGACACTATCACGCCGCCAGCATCTGGGCGCTTTACGTCATCGGCCTCTGTCCCGCCGCCTGGTATTTCTATCAGGCGGCAACAGGCGGGCTTGGGTTCAATCCCGTCAAGGAATTCGAACATCTCCTGGGCAGCTGGGCGCTGCGCCTGATCATCGCGACGCTTGCGATCACGCCGCTGCGCGACATCTTTGGCATCAACTGGATGCGTTACCGGCGAGCGCTCGGGCTTCTCGCCTTCTATTACGTTGTGATGCATTTTGCCGTCTATCTGCTGCTCGACCTGCGCTTAAATTTTGGCGCGGTCGGCGGCGACATTATTCGGCGGCCCTATATCACCATCGGTTTCGCCTGCCTTGTCTTCCTCGTGCCGCTTGCGATCACCTCGAACAACTGGTCGATCCGCAAGCTGTCAGGCGCCTGGAACAGGCTGCACAAGCTGATCTATCTGATCGCCGTGGGCGGCGCGATCCACTACGTGTTGGCCGTCAAGTCGGTGACGCTGGTGCCCTTCATCCATATCGCGTTGATCGGCCTGCTTCTCGCCTACCGCCCGCTGCGGAGGCCTTTCCTCGCCTGGAAGCGGGGCGGGAAATCCGCCCGGACGCCAAGGCCGGCCGAGCGTTAGCCGCTACATCCTGTTGGTGAAACCGGCATCGCCTGTGCGCGCGGGTTGACATGCCACGCTCGCCGGGGTCCATTCCGAGCCCTGAATGGGGAGTTTGGCATGACAACGGATACGGGGGTGAATAACGGGCGGCTGGCGCTCCTGGATTTCTATCTCTGCGATGTCCGGCCGTTTCGTCAGCTGACGGGCTTTCTCCGCTTTGTCGTCGAATTCCTCTATTTCGGCATGAAGGAAGCACGCGCCTGCCTGTTTGCCGGCCTGTTCTTCGTGTCGATCTTTCTTGTGCCGAAGGCCGGGCTTTTCGGGGTGCCACGGTATGACGTGCTTCTCGTAATCGCGCTCGCCATCCAGATCTTCATGATCTGGAGCAAGCTTGAAACGCTGGACGAGGCCAAGGCAATCTGCCTCTTCCATGTTGTCGGTTTTGCTCTGGAAGTCTTCAAGACCTCCGGCAGCATCCAGTCCTGGTCCTATCCGGATTTCGCCTATACCAAGGTTCTGGGCGTGCCGCTGTTTTCCGGCTTCATGTATGCGGCGGTCGGCAGCTACATCATCCAGGCCTGGCGCCTGCTTGACCTGCGCATCCGTCATCATCCGAGCTACTGGATGGCAGCCCTTGTAGCGCTCGCTACTTACGCCAATTTCTTCACCCATCACTTCATCGGCGATTATCGCTGGTATATCGCCGCCTGCGCGCTCGGGCTTTATGCGCGCACCAGCGTGATCTTCCGCCCTTACGACCGCGACAGAAAGATGCCGCTGCTGCTTGCCTTCGTGCTGATCGGCTTCTTCATCTGGCTGGCGGAAAACATCTCGACCTTTTTCGGCATCTGGAAATATCCGAACCAGCTCGGCGCCTGGTCGACGGTGCATATCGGCAAATGGAGTTCCTGGTCGCTGCTGGTGATCATGACCTTCACGATCGTCGCCAACCTCAAGCATATCAAGCGGCAGATCCACGTTCCGGACTGACGCTCCTCTTTCATAAAAACGTTTGAGGCCGGGTCCCCAAACCCGGCCTCTTTCCTGTCCTTGCTCGAAAGCCCTCCTCGCAAGGGCTAGAACTGCTTTTTGAAAAGCAGCCGGTCGAGCGACAGGTAACCACCGCCGAAAGCCGCGAAGATGAAGGCGCCGCCGGTCCAGAACAGCGAGTTCTGTTCGGCCTTTTCCTGAACCTGATGCAGAAATTTAGCACCGCCATCCGCTATGCGGGCCATGGCATTCGGCGTGAAGAGGTCACTGCCGGCCTTCAACGCATCGATGCCCGCCTGGGTCAGGACCGCATCGCCATAGGGATGGGCGAAATGGTACCAGAGCGTGATGGCCAGCATGACGCCGTTGGCAAGGGCGGCTGGCCGGGTGAAGAGGCCGAGCGCGATCAGCAGGCCGCCAAAGACCTGCATGACGGCGAGCATGGGCGAGAAAAGCCACCCCGGATGGAAGCCGAGCCCTTCGACGAAGCCGACCTGGGCCATCGGCGCCATCAGCTTCGGCCAGCCTTCGAGCACCAGCATGCCGCCGATGGCGACACGGAAGATGGTCCAGGCCATGGGCTGGGCCACATGCTCGTAAAAGCCGCCCAAGGCGGGAATGAACAGTTCTTTGGGTTCGTTGTCGAATGCAGGTGTGTACGCCATCGTCGTCCCTCACAACCCCTTTGGTTGATACGGTCCGAGATTACACTCGGCAGAAATGACCTCATTGATCGCGGTCAACACGCGTCAGCATGGCATCCGCGACGGCCGCAAGCGCTATGCCGATCGCATAGGCGAGAATATTCCAGAGCGAGAAGACACGGCCGAGAAGCAGCTTGCCGGCGAGTGTGAGGCGGAATGCATCCAACGCTGGGGTCTGGTAGAGCCGCGAAAACTCGACTGCGATGGCGATCAGGAGCGCCACCGTGACGAGGACGATGGGCCGGCGTAGGCCGGCAAGGCACGCGACGATTAGGAAAACCATCGCGCCCCAGAGGATGGAGCCGCCATATTTGACGATGAGGAAAGGCAGGCCGAGATCGTATCCGAAGCGCCGCAGCAAAAGCCCGAGGAGGATCACGCAAAGCGCCGCCAGAAGCCGGCCGAGCCGCCGTTTCGAAATCCCCTTGCCCGCCATGTCGCCCTACCCTGCAGATAACAAAAAGGCCGGGTGTTTCCACCCGGCCTTTTTGAATTCAGTATCGGTCGCTTGAAATCAAGCGGCTTCGGCAGCTTCTGCTTCAGCAGCAACGCGAGCCTTGTCGGCTGCGCCCTTGGCGTCAACATCGCGTTCAACGAACTCGATGACGGCCATGGCAGCGTTGTCGCCCTGGCGGAAGCCGGCCTTCATGATACGCAGGTAGCCGCCGTTGCGGGTTGCGTAGCGCGAAGCGATGGCGTCGAACAGCTTCTTGACAGCGTCCTGGTCCTGGATCTGCGAGATCGCCTGACGACGAGCGTGCAGGTCGCCGCGCTTGCCGAGAGTGACGAGCTTTTCAACGATCGGACGGATTTCCTTCGCCTTCGGAAGGGTCGTTACGATCTGCTCATGAGTGATGAGCGAAGCCGCCATGTTGGCGAACATCGCCTTGCGGTGGCTTGCGGTGCGGTTAAGCTTGCGGCCGGATTTTCCGTGGCGCATGTTAGGTCTCCTTCACTTGCAGGCATACGCCTGCAGTATGATCTGTTAGTATTGGTCTTCGTAACGCTTGGCGAGGTCTTCGATGTTTTCCGGCGGCCAGGCGGGAACTTCCATGCCGAGATGGAGGCCCATGGATGCCAGAACTTCCTTGATCTCGTTCAGCGACTTGCGACCAAAGTTCGGAGTGCGGAGCATTTCCGCCTCGGTCTTCTGGATCAGATCGCCGATGTAAACGATGTTGTCGTTCTTCAGGCAGTTAGCCGAACGAACGGAAAGTTCCAGTTCGTCGACCTTCTTGAGAAGTGCCGGATTGAACGCCAACTCGGTAACCGATTCCTCTTCGGCTTCCTTCTGCGGCTCGTCGAAGTTGACGAAAACAGCGAGCTGGTCCTGGAGGATGCGGGCGGCGAAGGCGACAGCGTCTTCACCCGTGACCGAACCATCGGTTTCGATGGTCATGGTCAGCTTGTCGTAGTCGAGAACCTGGCCTTCGCGGGTGTTTTCCACCTTGTAGGACACTTTCTTGACCGGCGAGTAGAGGCTGTCGACCGGGATGAGACCGATCGGAGCATCTTCGGCACGGTTACGTTCGGCCGGGACGTAGCCCTTGCCGTTGTTGACCGTGAATTCCATACGGATTTCAGCGCCCTCGTCGAGGGTGCAGATCACGTGGTCGGGGTTCAGGATCTCGATGTCGCCAACCGTCTGGATGTCGCCGGCGGTAACCGAGCCCGGGCCCTGCTTGCGCACGACCATGCGCTTTGCGTCGTCGCCATCCATCTTGATGGCGATTTCCTTGATGTTGAGCACGATGTCGGTCACATCTTCCCGAACGCCGGGGATGGACGAGAATTCATGCAATACGCCGTCGATCTGCACTGCGGTGACAGCAGCACCGCGCAGAGACGACAGAAGCACGCGACGAAGCGCGTTGCCGAGCGTCAGGCCGAAGCCGCGCTCCAGGGGTTCGGCAACAAGCGTTACCTTGGTACGGCCGGAGGAGGAAAATTCCACCTTGTTCGGCTTGATCAGTTCCTGCCAGTTCTTCTGGATCATCACTTAAACCTTCCGTTCGTTGCCACCATTCAATCGTGGCAACCGAGCATGAGGAACTCCGAGAGGAGCAAAGCTCTTCGGCGATACGGTTAAAGCCGCTCGACCTTTTATAGGTAAAGCGGCTGTCCCCGAGTTCAAAACCGGGCCGCCAAGGGCGACCCTTAAGTCTGACGATCAGACGCGGCGCTTCTTGCGCGGACGGCAGCCGTTGTGCGGGATCGGCGTGACGTCGCGGATCGAGGTGATCATGAAGCCAGCAGCCTGCAGAGCGCGAAGTGCCGATTCACGGCCGGAACCCGGACCGCAAACTTCGACTTCAAGCGACTTCATGCCATGCTCCTGAGCCTTCTTGGCGCAGTCTTCGGCAGCGATCTGAGCAGCAAACGGGGTCGACTTACGCGAACCCTTGAAGCCCTTGGCACCAGCAGACGACCAGGCAATAGCATTGCCCTGTGCGTCGGTAATGGTGATCATCGTGTTGTTGAAGGTAGAATTGACGTGGGCAACGCCCGACGTGATATTCTTGCGTTCGCGACGACGAACGCGGGTGGCTTCCTTGGCCATATTATCCCTTTCGTTGATCTCTGCACCGCCGTAATGCCAGCGGCTCCACCTTGGAACGGACCATCACGCAAAAGCGGACAGGAACCCTGCCTGCTCGGACGATCCATCCAAAATTACTTCTTCTTACCGGCGATTGCCTTGGCCGGACCCTTGCGGGTGCGGGCATTGGTGTGCGTGCGCTGACCGCGGACCGGAAGGCCACGACGGTGACGCAGGCCACGGTAGCAACCGAGGTCCATGAGGCGCTTGATGTTCATCGCGGTTTCGCGACGAAGATCGCCTTCGACCTGGTAATCGCGGTCGATGGTTTCGCGGATCTGAAGGATTTCAGAGTCCGTCAGCTGATGGACGCGCTTGTCAGCAGCAAGGCCGACCTTGTCCATGATTTCCTGTGCAAACTTCGGGCCGATCCCGTGAATGTAGGTCAGCGCGATGACAACGCGCTTCGCAGTCGGGATGTTGACGCCAGCGATACGTGCCACGCCTATTCTCCTTGGTTCCGGTTGCCATCCGGCAAGCGGTATTTCTTCCATGAAAGCAACCGAATAACGGCCGCCAGTTCAAACGTCATACGGGACAGCTCAAAAGGATCGCCCCGGATGTCCTTGGCAGGACCTCCGCGCCGATCGCTGAAAACTGTCGCGAGTTGGCGCGGTGTTTAGCGGAATCAGTGCTTGAATGCAACCTTACCGCCCAAGATTCTTTAACAGACCTGTGACAGCCTTTTAGAGGCTGCCGAGGATCTTTTCGATATCGGCCGTGACCTTGTCCATCTCGGCCATGCCGTCGACGGTCTTCAGCTTACCCTTGGCATGGTAATAGCCGATCAGCGGCGAGGTTTCCTTGTAGTAGACCTCGAGGCGCTTGGTCATGGTTTCGGCATTGTCGTCCGGACGGCGCTTGAAGTGGGTGGAACCGCACTTGTCGCAGACGCCTTCCTTGGAAGGCTTCTTGTCCGTGTCGTGATAGACCGTGCCGCACTGCCCACAGGAATAACGACCGGAAACACGGCGAACCAGTTCCTTGTCGTCGACCCGCAGCTCGATGACAACGGAGAGATCCTTGCCCTTGGCCTGCAGCATGACCTCGGTGGCATCCGCCTGGACCAAGGTCCGCGGAAAACCATCAAGGATAAAACCGTTCGTACAGTCAGGCTGATCGATCCGTTCGGAGACGATCGCGTTGACGATCTCGTCGGAGACGAGATTACCGGCATCCATCACCGCCTTGGCGCGCTTGCCAACTTCGGTTTCTGCAGCAACAGCGGCACGCAGCATGTCACCCGTGGAAAGCTGCGGAATGCCGTGCTTTTCCACGATCCGCTGGGCCTGGGTCCCCTTACCCGCGCCCGGCGGTCCTAAAAGAATCAGTCTCATCGTCCCCTCTTGCCTCCGCGCAGCTTCGATTTCTTGATCAGACCCTCATATTGCTGCGCAATGAGGTGTCCCTGGATCTGCGCCACCGTATCGAGGGTAACACTGACCACGATCAAAAGCGAAGTACCACCAAGGGCTAATGGCACGCCGGTGCGGGCCACCAGGAATTCCGGCAGGATGCAGACTACGACTAGATAGATCGCGCCGATGACCGTGATTCGGGTCAGCACATAATCGATATATTCGGCGGTGCGCTCGCCCGGACGGATGCCCGGAATGAAGCCACCATGTTTCTTCAGATTGTCGGCCGTGTCCTTCGGATTGAAGACGATGGCCGTGTAGAAGAAGGCGAAGAAGGCGATCAGCGCCGCATAAAGCAGCATGAACAGCGGCTGGCCATGGCCGAGCGACGAGATAACGGCAGTCGCCCAGGTCGGCAGCGCCGTCGTGCCCGCAAAACCTGCGGCCGTTGCCGGCAGAAGCAGAAGCGAGGACGCGAAGATCGCCGGAATGACGCCCGAAGTGTTGAGCTTCAGCGGCAGGTGCGAAGTATCGCCCTGGAACATGCGGTTGCCGACCTGACGCTTCGGATACTGGATCAGAAGGCGGCGCTGGGCACGTTCGACGAAGACGATCAGCGCAATGACGGCGATCGCGACAACGAGGACGAGGAGAATCAGACCGGTCGGCAGAGCGCCGGTGCGGCCAAGTTCCATCGTGTTGGCAAGAGCAGTCGGCAGACCGGCTGCGATACCCGAGAAGATGATCAGCGAGATACCGTTGCCGATACCGCGCGAGGTGATCTGCTCGCCGAGCCACATCAGGAACATCGTGCCGCCGAGAAGCGTGACGACGGTCGAGAGGGTGAAGAACCAGCCGGGTTCGGACACGATCCCCTGCCCGCTCGAAAGGCCGGCGGCAATGCCGTAGGCCTGCAGCGCGCCAAGGATGACGGTGCCGTAGCGGGTATACTGGTTGATGATCTTGCGGCCCTGTTCGCCTTCCTTCTTGAGGTTCTCAAGCGAAGGAACGACGGAGGTCATCAGCTGAACGATGATCGAAGCCGAGATGTAAGGCATGATCCCGAGGGCGAAGATCGCCATGCGCTCGACGGCGCCGCCCGAAAACATGTTGAACAGGCCAAGGATACCGCCGGCCTGGCCGCGGAAAGCCTGCGCATAGGCTTCAGGGTTCAGGCCCGGAAGCGGAATATGCGTACCAAGGCGATAAACGAGGAGAGCAGCGAGCGTAAACCACAGCCGCTTCTTCAGATCCTCAGCCTTGGCAAAGGTTGAAAAATTCAAATTGGAGGCAAGTTGTTCTGCTGCAGAAGCCATGCAATTCTCCGCCCGACACATTTCTCCGGCGGTGAACAAAACCAAACCCGGAAAGCAGTCTAAATTCTGGTTTTAAAAACCGGGCTTCGGGAGATTGCGGCTGCAATCGACTGCCTCACCCTGTTTTCCGTGTGATTCCGGACAGGCGACCCGGCTGGATCGCCGCGGAATCGTGAGGCTCACATATGGAGATAAAAATGCCCGGTGTGAAGCTCACACCGGGCATTTTCAAACGATTTACTCTGCGGCAGATTCGACAGCTTCGAGAAGCTTGATCGAACCACCGGCCTTTTCGATCTTTTCGACAGCAGCCTTGGAGGCGCCGGCGACTTCGATCGAGACCTTTGCCTTCAGTTCGCCGTCGGACAGGACGCGAACGCCGTCCTTCGGGCGACGGATCACGCCAGCAGCCTTGAGGGCAGCCGCGTCAACCGTTGCCTTGGCGTCGAGCTTGCCAGCATCGATCGCGGTCTGGATACGGCCGAGCGATACGGTGACGTAATCCAGTGCGAAGATGTTGTTGAAGCCGCGCTTCGGCAGGCGACGGTAGATAGGCATCTGACCGCCTTCGAAGCCCTTGATGGCAACGCCGGAACGGGCCTTCTGACCCTTGACGCCGCGACCACCGGTCTTGCCCTTGCCAGATCCGATACCGCGACCTACGCGGATACGGTCCTTGGTGGAGCCTTCGTTGTCCTTGATCTCATTCAGTTTCATGATCAAACCCTCACTTCTCGTCGACGACGCGGACGAGATGCTGGACGGCCCGGATCATGCCACGAACGGAAGGCGTATCTTCCAGAGTGCTAACCCGGTGCATCTTGTTGAGGCCCAGACCGATCAGCGTTGCACGCTGGATGGCCGGACGGCGAATAGGCGATCCGATCTGTTCGACCGTAACCGTCTTTGCTTCAGTCTTCTTCGTAGCCTTAGCCATGGATCAGACTCCTCTTATTCTTCCGACGCATTGCCGGAAGCGGCGCGGCGCGACTGCAGGGTGGCATACTTGATGCCGCGCTGAGCTGCTACGTCCTTCGGATGCACCTGGTGCTTGAGAGCGTCGAACGTCGCACGGATCATGTTGTACGGGTTCGAGGAACCGGTCGACTTGGCGACGACGTCATGAACGCCGAGCGTTTCGAAGACGGCGCGCATTGGACCACCGGCGATGATGCCCGTACCAGCCTTGGCAGCGCGCAGCAGAACCTTGCCGGCGCCGTGACGGCCGTTGATGTCGTGATGAAGCGTACGGCCATCGCGCAGCGGTACGAAGATCAGGTCGCGCTTGGCGGATTCAGTTGCCTTGCGGATAGCTTCCGGCACTTCGCGTGCCTTGCCGTGACCGAAGCCAACGCGGCCCTTCTGGTCGCCGACGACGACGAGAGCAGCAAAACCGAAACGACGGCCGCCCTTGACGACCTTGGCGACGCGGTTGATCGCGACCAGCTTGTCGACGAATTCGCTATCGCGCTCTTCACGAGGCGCACGATCTTCGCGGCCCCTTCTTTCCTGTGCCATTGTCCTTGTCCTTTTTCTTTTGCGGGTGGAACGGCAGTTGCATGAATTCCGGCATGTGAGTTCACCTGCCGGATTGAGGTGCGGAAAAACCGCAATTCGCCCGCCCTGCCCTTTCACAAGGCAGGACGGGCGAAATTGATTAGAAGCTCAGACCGCCTTCGCGGGCAGCTTCAGCAAGTGCCTTGATGCGGCCGTGATAGATGAAGGCGCCGCGATCGAACACGACTTCCTTCACGCCAGCCTTCGAGGCGCGTTCTGCAACCAGCTTGCCGACGGCAGCAGCTGCTGCAACGTCCGCACCGGTCTTCAGCGACTTGCGCAGATCGACGTCGAGCGTGGAAGCGGCAGCAAGCGTGCGGCCGGCCACGTCGTCGATGACCTGTACGTAGATGTTCTTGGAGGAGCGGTGAACCGACAGACGCGGACGGCCGTTTGCGACCTTCTTGATCTGGCGGCGAACACGGCTCGCACGCTTGGTGAGTGCTTCTTTTCTGGTAGCCATGATCGCTCGTCCTTACTTCTTCTTGCCTTCCTTGCGGACGATCCGTTCCTCGGCGTACTTGACGCCTTTGCCCTTGTAGGGCTCGGGACCACGGTATTCGCGGATTTCCGCGGCAACCTGACCGACCTGCTGCTTGTTGATGCCGGTGACGACGATTTCCGTCGGCTTCGGCACGGCAATGGTGATACCCTCAGGGGTTTCGTAAACAACGTCATGGCTGAAGCCGAGCGCCAGCTGCAGGTTCTTGCCCTGCATGGATGCGCGGTAACCGACGCCGTTGATTTCGAGCTTGCGCTCAAAACCGTCCTTAACGCCCTTGAAGATGTTCTCGATCATCGTGCGGGACATGCCCCACTTCGAACGAGCATCCTTCGAATCGTTGACCGGGGTCACCGAAACGGCGTTGTCCTTGAATTCAACCTTTACTTCGTCATTGGCGACGAAGAAGAGTTCGCCCTTCGGACCCTTTGCAGAGATCTTCTGGCCGTCAACGGTAGCCGTGATCCCAGCAGGAACCTGAACGGGCTTTTTACCGATACGAGACATTTTTTTATCCTGTCTGTCCGTTATGGAGATCCTTGCCCAGTCTTAGAAGACCGAGCAAAGAACCTCGCCGCCTACGTTCTGTTCGCGAGCCTGGTGATCGGCCATCACGCCCTTCGGGGTCGAAAGGATGGTGATGCCGAGGCCGTTCGCGACCTGCGGAATGGACTTAACCGAGACATAAACTCGGCGGCCCGGCTTCGAAACGCGGCCGATCTCACGGATCACGGATGCGCCTTCGTAGTACTTGAGTTCGATTTCGATCTCGGCCTTGCCGTTACCGTAGTCGATTTCCGAATAACCGCGGATGTAGCCTTCAGCCTGCAGAACGTCGAGAACGCGTGCACGCAGCTTGGAAGCAGGCGTGGAAACGGACGACTTGCGACGGGCTGCGCCGTTGCGGATACGGGTGAGCATATCGCCCAAGGGATCAGTCATGGTCATCTAACGATCTCCTTACCAGCTCGACTTGACGATGCCCGGCACTTTGCCGAGGTTGCCGAGTTCGCGAAGCGCGATACGCGACATCTTAAGCTTGCGATAGAAAGCGCGCGGGCGACCGGTGACTTCGCAACGGTTGCGGATACGCGTCTTCGAGCCATCACGAGACATCGAAGCGAGCTTGATAGTTGCCTTGAACCGGTCTTCGATCGGAAGTTCCTGGTTCATGATGGTCGCCTTCAGTTCTGCACGCTTGGCAGCCTGGTTGGCGACGGTCTTGCGGCGGCGCTTGTTCTTTTCAACTGCGCTGGTCTTCGCCATATGGGAGTTCCTTTTAAACGCTCGTCGTTACGGTTACTGGCGGAACGGGAAGTTGAACTCTGTCAGAAGAGCCCGCGCTTCGTCGTCCTTGGTAGCCGTCGTGCAAACGATGATGTCCATGCCCCACATCTGATCAACCTTGTCGTAGTTGATCTCCGGGAACACAATGTGTTCCTTGATGCCCATGGCGAAGTTGCCACGGCCGTCAAAGCTCTTCGGGTTCAGGCCGCGGAAGTCGCGAACGCGCGGAAGCGCGATGTTGATCAGGCGATCCATGAACTCGTACATACGGGCGCCGCGCAGGGTGACCTTCGCGCCGATCGGCATCTGTTCGCGGACCTTGAAGCCTGCGATCGAGTTGCGCGCCTTGGTGATGACCGGCTTCTGGCCGGCGATCGCTGCGAGATCGGCAGCAGCAACAGAAGGCTTCTTGGAGTCGGCAGTCGCCTCGCCCACACCCATGTTGATGACGATCTTTTCCAGCTTGGGGATCATCATCTCGTTGGAGTAGGAGAACTGCTCCTTCAGCGCGCCACGGATACGCGAAACGTATTCCGCCTTGAGACGCGGCTCATACTTAGCCTCAGCCATCGATCACATCTCCCGTACGCTTGGCAACACGAACCTTCTTGCCATCGACGACGGAGAAGCCAACGCGGGTCGGCTTGCCGTCTTTCGCGACGATCGCGATGTTCGACAGGTGAATGGACGCTTCCTTGTTGATGATGCCGGCTTCCTGCGTCTGAGACTGACGCTGGTGGCGCTTCACCATGTTGATGCCGCGAACGACCGCACGGTCTTCCTTCGGCAGGACCTGGAGGACTTCGCCAGAACGGCCCTTGTCCTTACCAGCCAATACGACGACGTTGTCGCCCTTCTTGATCTTATTCATCGCATGAGCTCCTTACAGCACTTCCGGAGCCAGCGAGATGATCTTCATGTGGTTCTTCGCACGAAGTTCGCGCGGAACCGGTCCGAAGATACGGGTGCCGATCGGCTCTTTCTTGTTGTCGATGAGGACCGCTGCGTTGTTATCGAAGCGGATGACGCTGCCGTCCGGACGACGGATGTCCTTGGCGGTGCGCACAACAACCGCCTTCATCACGTCACCCTTCTTCACGCGGCCGCGCGGGATCGCTTCCTTGATCGAAACGACAATGATGTCGCCGATGGAAGCGTACTTGCGCTTGGAGCCGCCCAGCACCTTGATGCACATGACACGACGTGCGCCGGAATTATCCGCCACGTCGAGGTTTGTTTGCATCTGAATCATGTCAGGTCGCCTTTTTCTAATGACCGGCAAGACCGCGCGCGAAAATGCACGGAGCCGGCAATGAACATAATTTTTGTGCGCGGGATGGGTCTTGCCAAGGTGGTTTCCCGAGTTGGGACCTTCCATGCGCTCAAAGCAAAAGTACGCCCGTTGCCGAGCGTACTGCGCCAGTGGCGTGCTTCATATACGATTCTGCGCCAGACGCAAGGCCCTTAGGCCAGTCTGACGCAAAACTGTAAGATTAGGCCTGGGCGGTAATAACCGTCCAGGTCTTGTCCTTGGAGATCGGTGCGCATTCCTCGATGGAAACTACGTCACCAACCTTGAACTGGTTGTTTTCGTCATGCGCCTTGTACTTCTTGGAACGGCGAACCGTCTTCTGAAGCAGCGGATGCGCGAAGCGGCGCTCTACCCGAACAACAACGGTCTTCTCGTTCTTGTCCGAAACGACTACGCCCTGCAGAATGCGTTTTGGCATATTATTCTTCCTTAGGCCTTGGCTTCTGCCGCCTTCTGGCGGGCAATGGTCTTAACGCGGGCGATGTCCTTGCGGACTTCGTTGATGCGCGAGGACTTCTCGAGCTGACCGGTGGCCTTCTGGAAGCGCAGGTTGAACTGCTCCTTCTTCAGGTCGGCGAGCTTGTCCTTGAGCTGGTCGGCCGTGAGGCCGCGAACTTCTTCGGCTTTCATGTGCCTTGCTCCTTACTCTGCGATGCGCTGTACGAAGCGCGTCTTGACCGAGAGCTTGGCGGCACCGAGCGTCAGAGCCTGGCGGGCAAGCTCTTCCGTAACACCATCGATCTCGAACATCATACGACCAGGCTTGACCTTGCAAGCCCAGTATTCGACGCCGCCCTTACCTTTACCCATACGGACTTCGGTAGGCTTGGCAGTAACCGGAACGTCAGGGAACACACGGATCCAGACGCGGCCGGCACGCTTCATAGCACGCGTGATCGCGCGGCGGGCCGCTTCGATCTCGCGAGCATTGACGCGGTTCGGTTCAAGTGACTTCAGGCCGAATTCGCCGAAAGCCAGGTCGAAGCCGCCCTTGGCCACACCCTTGATGCGACCTTTGAACTGCTTGCGGTACTTGGTACGCTTTGGCTGCAACATTTTCTTACTTCTCCGAGCTTATCTTTCGCCAGCGCTTATCAAGCGTTTTCGCGTTCGCGACGACCGCCTCGGTCACCGCGATCACCGCGTTCACGGCTTGCCGGGCCCTGTGCGTCGCCTTCCAGCGCGCGGCGTTCGGAAGCCATCGGATCGTGCTCAAGGATTTCGCCCTTGAAGATCCAGACCTTGATGCCGCAAATGCCGAAAGCGGTTTCAGCCTCTGCAGTACCGTAGTCAATGTCGGCGCGCAGCGTATGAAGCGGCACGCGGCCTTCGCGGTACCATTCGGTACGAGCGATTTCTGCACCGCCGAGACGGCCGGCGCAGGTGATCTTGATGCCTTCGGCGCCGAGACGCATGGCCGACTGAACGGCACGCTTCATCGCACGGCGGAAAGCCACGCGGCGCTCGAGCTGCTGGGCGATCGACTGAGCGACCAGCGTAGCATCAACTTCCGGCTTGCGCACTTCAACGATGTTGAGGTGCGTTTCCGAGCGGGTCATTTCGGAAAGCTTCTTGCGGAGCTTTTCGATGTCTGCGCCCTTCTTGCCGATGATCAGGCCCGGACGAGCCGAGTGGATCGTGACGCGGCACTTCTTGTGCGGGCGCTCGATGACCACCTTGGCGATACCGGCCTGCTTCAGTTCCTGCATGAGATATGCACGGATCTTCAGGTCTTCGTGGAGCAGCTGGCCGTATTCGGCGTTGTCGGCGAACCAACGGCTGTCCCAGGTGCGGTTAATGCCGAGGCGGAAACCGATCGGATTAATTTTCTGGCCCATTATGCGGCCTCCCCTTTTTCCTCGACTTCGCGAACGACGATCGTCAGATGCGCGAAAGGCTTTTCGATGCGCGATGCACGGCCACGGCCGCGAGCGTGGAAACGCTTCATCGTGATCGACTTGCCGACGTAAGCTTCTGCTACGATCAGCGCGTCGACGTCGAGGTCATGGTTGTTTTCGGCGTTGGCGATAGCAGACTCGAGGGTCTTCTTCACCGTGCCAGAGATACGCTTGCGCGAGAACTCGAGTTCTGCGAGTGCGCGCTCAACCTTCTTGCCGCGGATCATGGCGGCAACCAGGTTCAGCTTCTGCGGGCTGATGCGAAGCGTACGGGCGACTGCCTGTGCTTCGTTGTCCTTCAGCCGGCGTTCGGTCTTTGCCTTCGCCATGATTACTTCCTCTTCGCCTTCTTGTCCGCGCCGTGACCGTAGTAGGTCCGGGTGGGAGCGAATTCACCAAACTTGTGTCCGACCATGTCTTCGTTGACGGCTACCGGCACATGCTTGTTGCCGTTGTAGACGCCGAACGTCAGACCGACGAACTGCGGCAAGATGGTGGAGCGACGGCTCCACATCTTGATTACTTCACTGCGTCCGCCTTCGCGCACCTTCTCAGCCTTCTTGAGAAGATAGCCGTCAACAAACGGACCTTTCCATACTGAACGAGCCATTGAACGACTTCCTCTCTTACTTCTTCAGGTGGCGCGAGCGCATGATGAACTTGTCCGTGGACTTGTTCGAACGTGTGCGCTTGCCCTTGGTGGGCTTGCCCCAAGGCGAAACCGGATGACGGCCACCCGAGGTACGACCTTCACCACCACCGTGCGGGTGGTCGACCGGGTTCATGACGACGCCGCGGTTATGCGGACGCTTGCCACGCCATACGGTACGACCGGCCTTGCCGTCGTTGATGTTGCCGTGATCCGGGTTGGAAACGGCGCCAACGGTAGCGAGGCACGAGCCCGGAACGAGGCGCTGTTCGCCGGAGTTCAGGCGCAGGATAGCCATGCCGGCATCGCGGCCGACCAGCTGTACGTAGGTGCCAGCAGAGCGAGCGATCTGACCGCCCTTGCCCGGCTTCATTTCGACGTTGTGAACGATCGAGCCGACCGGGATGTACTGCAGGGGCATGGTGTTGCCCGGCTTTACGTCGACGGCCTTGTCCGAAGCGATGACCTTGTCGCCGGCAGCGAGACGCTGCGGAGCGATGATGTAGGCCTGCTCGCCATCGGTATAGGTGATGAGCGCGATGAACGACGTACGGTTCGGGTCGTATTCCAGACGCTCGACCGTGCCTTCAACGTCGAACTTGCGACGCTTGAAGTCGACCAGGCGGTAGGTACGCTTGTGACCGCCGCCGATGAAGCGGGCGGTGATGCGGCCGTTGTTGTTACGACCGCCGCTCTTGGAGAGACCTTCCGTCAGCGCCTTGACCGGCTTGCCTTTCCACAGGCCCGAACGGTCGACGATGACCAGCTGACGCTGGCTCGGGGTCGTCGGATTATAGCTTTTCAGTGCCATTTTTCTTTACCTCAGAGACCGGTGGAGATGTCGATCGTCTGACCTTCGGCCAGGGTGACAACAGCCTTCTTGACGTCTTTCTGCTTGCCGACGAAACCGCGGAAGCGCTTCGTCTTGCCCAAACGGACCAGCGTATTGACGGCAGTGACCTTCACACCGAAGAGAGCTTCTACGGCAGCCTTGATTTCCGGCTTCGAAGCAGTCTTGGCAACGTTGAAGACAACCTGGTTGTGCTCAGACAACAGGGTCGACTTTTCGGTGATCGACGGAGATACGATCACGTCGTAGTGGCGAATGTCTGTCACTTGAAACGCTCCTCGAGGGCTTCAACCGCAGCCTTGGAAAGCACGAGCTTGCCGCGACGCAGGATGTCGTAAACATTGATGCCCTGAACCGGCAGAACGTCCACGTTCGGGATGTTCTGGGCTGCGAGCTTGAAGTTGCTGTCGAGCTCAGCGCCACCGATCAGGAGGGCGTTGGTGAGACCGAGCGAAGCGAACGTACCAGCGAGAGCCTTGGTCTTTGCTTCAGCAGCAACCAGGTTGTCGACGATGATCAGGTCTTCGGCCTTGAGCTTGGCAGAGAGAGCGTGACGCAGAGCGAGCGCACGAACCTTCTTGGGAAGGTCATGCTCGTGGCTGCGCACGACCGGGCCGTGAGCCTTACCACCGCCGCGGAACTGCGGAGCGCGAGCCGAATGGTGACGAGCGCGGCCCGTACCCTTCTGCTTGTACATCTTGGCGCCGGTGCGCGAAACTTCCGCACGGCCCTTGGTCTTGTGCGTGCCCTGCTGCTTCTTGGCGAGCTGGTAACGCACCATACGTGCGAGGATGTCCTCGCGGGGATCGAGGCCGAAGATCGCATCCGACAGGGAAACCTGGCCGGCGTCTTTTCCCTCGAGGGTCTTGACGTTGAATTCCATTGTAGCTGGCTCCCTTACTTCGCGGCCGACTTGATGGCGTCGCGAACAACGATCCAGGCGCCCTTGGAGCCGGGGACGGCACCCTTGACGAGGATCAGGCCGCGGCCTTCATCGGTCGAAACGACTTCGAGGTTCTGGGTGGTGATGCGCGTCTGGCCCATGTGACCAGCCATGCGCTTGCCCTTCCAGACCTTACCCGGATCCTGGTTGTTACCAGTCGAACCGTGCGAACGGTGCGACACGGAAACACCGTGGGTCGCGCGAAGACCGCCGAAGTTATGGCGCTTCATGGCGCCGGCGAAACCCTTACCGATGGAGGTACCGGTCACGTCGACCAGCTGACCAGCAGCAAAGTGATCAGCCTTCAGCTCGGTGCCGACTTCGATCATGTTATCTTCAGAAACGCGAAACTCGACGAGCTTCGCCTTCGGCTCAACGTTGGCAATAGCGAAGTTGCCGCGCATAGCCTTGGAGGTGTTCTTCACCTTGGCAGAACCAGCACCGAGCTGAACGGCTGCATAGCCATTCTTCTCAACAGTGCGGTGTGCGACGACCTGGCAGTTTTCCAGCCGCAATACGGTAACCGGGATATGCTCGCCAGCGTCGTTATAGACGCGGGTCATTCCCACCTTTTGTGCAATTACACCCGAACGCATCGGTTCAATCCTTCTCACTCAGTCCAAGACAGAAGTCTTAGAGCTTGATCTCAACATCGACACCTGCGGCGAGGTCGAGCTTCATGAGCGCGTCCACCGTCTGCGGGGTCGGGTCTACGATGTCGAGAAGGCGCTTATGCGTGCGCATCTCGAACTGCTCGCGGCTTTTCTTGTCGACGTGGGGGGACCGGTTAACCGTAAACTTCTCGATGCGGGTCGGAAGCGGAACGGGGCCCCGGACGCTAGCTCCGGTGCGCTTCGCCGTCGACACGATCTCGCGCGTAGAAGCGTCGAGAATACGGTGATCGAATGCCTTAAGGCGAATGCGGATATTTTGGCCGTTCATTCGACGTTATCCTTGTTATCTTGTTTACGCATGCCTGGGTTACGGCACACGTTGTTCGTTTTCCTAAGGCGGGACCACCGGTGTCAAAGATCGAACGGGATGCGCGAACAGCAGCATCCCCTTCCAGTCTTCGGGCCATTGGCCCACCTTAATTTCTTTAGCAATTGCCTACTTCGTACAAACGAAGCACGCGCAAATCGCGCTTGCGCGCCATTTGCTACATTTCTGTGTCATAAGCAAGTCACCATCGGCAACTTGCTTAAAGAAATTCATGCACTCGGCGCAAACCTGGTTTGCGCCGAGTGTTATCGATTACTCGATGATGGAAGCGACGATGCCGGCGCCGACGGTACGGCCGCCTTCGCGGATAGCGAAGCGCAGCTTTTCTTCCATCGCGATCGGAACGATCAGTTCGACGGCAACCGTGACGTTATCGCCAGGCATAACCATTTCCGTGCCTTCCGGCAGGGAGACGATGCCCGTCACGTCCGTCGTGCGGAAGTAGAACTGCGGACGGTAGTTGGTGAAGAACGGCGTATGACGGCCGCCTTCTTCCTTCGTCAGGATGTAGGCTTCTGCCATGAACTTCTTGTGCGGCTTGACCGAACCCGGCTTGCACAGGATCTGACCACGCTCGACGCCGTCACGGTTAACACCGCGAACCAGTGCGCCGATGTTGTCGCCGGCCTGACCCTGGTCGAGCAGCTTGCGGAACATTTCAACGCCGGTAACCGTCGTCTTCGAGGTGGCGCGGATGCCGACGATTTCGACTTCTTCACCAACCTTGACGATGCCGCGCTCGACGCGACCGGTCACGACCGTACCACGACCCGAGATCGAGAACACGTCTTCGATCGGCATCAGGAACGGCTGGTCGATCGGACGCTCAGGCGTCGGGATGTAGGCGTCGACTTCGGCCATCAGCTTGCGGATAGCGTCTTCGCCGATGGTCTTGTTCGAATCTTCGAGAGCGGCCAGAGCCGAACCCTTGACGATCGGAATGTCATCGCCCGGGAAGTCGTAGGACGACAGAAGTTCGCGAACTTCCAGTTCGACGAGCTCGAGGAGCTCTTCGTCGTCAACCTGGTCGACCTTGTTGAGGAACACGACGATCGCCGGAACGCCAACCTGGCGCGCGAGCAGGATGTGTTCGCGGGTCTGCGGCATCGGGCCGTCAGCAGCCGAGCACACCAGGATCGCGCCGTCCATCTGGGCTGCGCCGGTGATCATGTTCTTGACGTAGTCGGCGTGGCCGGGGCAGTCAACGTGTGCGTAGTGGCGGTTCGGGGTCTCGTATTCGACGTGCGCCGTCGAGATGGTGATACCACGGGCCTTTTCTTCCGGAGCAGCGTCGATCTGGTCATACGCCTTGAATTCACCGAAATACTTCGTGATCGCAGCCGTCAGCGACGTCTTGCCGTGGTCGACGTGACCGATCGTGCCAATGTTGACGTGCGGCTTATTGCGCTCAAACTTGCTCTTTGCCATTGGAGGCTCTCCATTCTTGTCCCCACCAAAGGGGGAAATTCTTCAATGCCTAGGGATGGGTAGCTCCGGTCACTTCTGACCGGAGTACTTTGCCTGGATTTCGGTCGCGACGTTCGACGGGACCGGTGCGTAGTGATCGAACACCATCGAGTACTGAGCGCGGCCCTGCGACATGGAGCGCAGGTTGTCGACGTACTTGAACATGTTCGCGAGCGGAACGTGGGCAGCGATGACCACGGCGATACCGCGGCTTTCCTGACCCTGGATCTGACCACGACGGGAGTTCAGGTCACCGATGACGTCGCCGACGTAATCTTCCGGCGTTACCACTTCGACCTTCATCATCGGCTCGAGGAGCTGGGCACCGGCTTCGCGGGCAGCTTCACGGAAGCATGCACGGGAAGCGATTTCGAAGGCCAGGACCGACGAGTCGACGTCGTGGAAAGCGCCGTCGATGAGGGTCGCCTTGACGCCCAGCATCGGGAAGCCTGCCAGCGGACCGGAAGACAGAACGCTTTCGATACCCTTCTGAACGCCCGGGATGTATTCCTTCGGAACAGCACCACCGACGATCTTGGATTCGAACTTGAAATCTTCGCCATCCGGGTTCGGTTCGAAGATGATCTTGACGCGTGCGAACTGACCAGTACCACCCGACTGCTTCTTGTGGGTGTAGTCCTTTTCCGTCTGACGGGTGATCGTCTCGCGGTAAGCAACCTGCGGAGCACCGACGTTTGCTTCGACCTTGAACTCGCGACGCATACGGTCGACGATGATGTCGAGGTGAAGTTCGCCCATGCCGGCAATGATGGTCTGGCCGGATTCCTGGTCGGTCTTGACGCGGAACGACGGGTCTTCAGCAGCCAGGCGGTTGAGCGCGAGGCCCATCTTTTCCTGGTCGCCCTTGGACTTCGGCTCGATCGCGATCTGGATGACCGGCTCCGGGAATTCCATGCGCTCGAGGATAACCGGCTTCAGGGGATCGCAGAGCGTGTCACCCGTGGTGGTTTCCTTGAGGCCGGCGAGAGCAACGATGTCGCCTGCAAAGGCTTCTTCGATGTCTTCACGGGAGTTCGAGTGCATCTGAAGCATACGGCCGACGCGCTCGCGCTTGTCCTTGACCGTGTTCATGACGGACGAGCCCTTTTCGAGCTTGCCCGAGTAGATGCGAGCGAAGGTCAGCGAACCGACGAAGGGGTCGTTCATGATCTTGAACGCGAGCATCGAGAGCGGCTCGTTGTCGTCAGCGTGACGTTCGATTTCGGCTTCGGTCTTGAAGTCGATGCCCTTGATCGCCGGAATGTCGAGCGGCGACGGCAGGTATTCGACAACGGCGTCGAGCAGCGGCTGAACGCCCTTGTTCTTGAAGGCAGTGCCGCAGAACATCGGGTGGAACTTGACGTCGATCGTGCCGCGGCGAACCAGGGCGCGGATCTTGTCGTTGTCCGGCATGTCGCCGTTCAGGTAAGCTTCCATCGCTTCTTCGTCGATCTCGACAACGGTCTCGATCAGCTTTTCGCGATATTCGGCAGCCTTTTCCTTCAGGTCGTCCGGGATCTCGACTACGTCCCAGGCAGCGCCGAGGGACTCGTCACGCCATACGAGAGCGTTCATCTCGATCAGGTCGACAACGCCCTTGAATTCGGTTTCTGCACCGATCGGGAGCTGCATGACAACTGCGGTGGCGCCGAGACGGGTCTTGATCATCTCAACCGAGCGGTAGAAGTCCGCACCGGTCTTGTCCATCTTGTTGCAGAAGATCATACGCGGAACGTTGTACTTCTCAGCCTGACGCCAGACGGTTTCCGTCTGCGGCTCTACGCCGGCGTTGGCATCGAGAAGAGCGATCGCACCGTCGAGAACGCGCAGCGAACGTTCGACTTCAATGGTGAAGTCGACGTGGCCGGGGGTGTCGATGATGTTGAAGCGACGCTTCTTGCCATCACGGCCGGTCCAGAAGGTCGTGGTCGCAGCAGAGGTGATCGTGATGCCACGCTCCTGCTCCTGCTCCATCCAGTCCATCGTGGCTGCGCCATCATGAACTTCGCCGATCTTGTGCGACTTACCGGTGTAATAAAGAATACGCTCGGTGGTCGTGGTCTTGCCGGCGTCGATATGCGCCATGATACCGAAATTTCGGTAGTCTTCGATTTTATACTCGCGAGCCATAGGACTGCCTTTCGAATTTCGATCGGATGGAAATTACCAACGGTAGTGCGAGAATGCGCGGTTCGCGTCAGCCATCTTGTGCGTGTCTTCACGCTTCTTGACGGCAGAACCACGGTTGTTTGCAGCATCCATGAGCTCGCCGGACAGGCGATCGATCATGGTCGTTTCGTTACGCTTGCGGGCAGCAGCGATAACCCAGCGGATGGCGAGAGCCTGACGGCGCTCCGGACGAACGTCAACCGGGACCTGATAGGTTGCAC
Source organism: Neorhizobium alkalisoli (assembly GCF_007829835.1). Taxonomy (GTDB): domain Bacteria; phylum Pseudomonadota; class Alphaproteobacteria; order Rhizobiales; family Rhizobiaceae; genus Neorhizobium. The sequence continues at coordinate 156,653 of NZ_VIWP01000002.1, forward strand.
CACCAACGCGGCGCGAACGGACTTCAACATGCGGCGCGACATTGTCGAGCGCCGAATGGAAGATACCGAGCGGATCGGCCTTGGCCTTGCCCTGCACGACGTCGAACGCGCCGTAAACAATGCTTTCAGCTACGGACTTCTTGCCGTGGAGCATGATGGCATTCATGAACTTGGTGACGATCAGATCGCCGAACTTCGGGTCCGGGTTGATCTCACGCTTCTCTGCACTATGGCGTCTGGACATACTTCTTCTCGTCTCTAAACGTTAAGGCGCTCAACCACGCGGAGGACCTCGCGCAGCGCCGGGATCTTAAAGTTCCGAATTACTTCGGACGCTTTGCACCGTACTTCGAACGGCGCTGCTTACGGTTCTTGACACCCTGGGTATCGAGAACGCCGCGGATGATGTGGTAACGAACGCCCGGCAAGTCCTTGACGCGGCCGCCACGGATCATGACGACAGAGTGTTCCTGCAGGTTGTGGCCTTCACCCGGAATGTAGCCGATGACTTCGAAGCCATTGGTCAGACGGATCTTGGCAACCTTACGCAGAGCCGAGTTCGGCTTCTTCGGGGTCGTGGTGTAGACGCGGGTGCAAACACCACGCTTCTGCGGGTTTTCCTGCAGGGCAGGAACCTTATTGCGCTTTACGTTCGCCTGGCGAGGCTTGCGGATCAGCTGGTTTACGGTAGGCATACAACCATCCCTTACGTTTTTCTGTACCCTTGCGGGCAATCTCATGCCGTTTCCGGCGGCGCTACACACATTTCCTCATGCACGAAACGTGGCCCGATCCTCAACGGATGGACCACAATAAGGCAGAGGACGCATTCAAGATGCGTCATGCGTGCAGCATTCGTGTCGTCAACGTGCGTTTGGAACCTTGTTTGAGGCAGAATCCAGAACTAGACGTACTGGACGGGCAAGCCTCACATCGCTTCCGATGCGGGGCGTTTACTGTCTTAGCCCCTGCGCGTCAAGGCCCGGCCCGAAATTAATGGCTGAAACGCCCGGTTTCAAGGGGGAAACGGCCGCCATGGGACCCCCTGCCCTTAACCGTTCCGGCATGAATATGGCGGTCCATCCAATTCTATTTGGGAATCGGCGCGGATGGCACTATGGATGCGTTCAATACGCCCATTTTCGGCACTCGGGACAGGGGCCAGAAAGGGGATCGACCTTTCGGCATGGAGAATCAGATGATCAGCTCGCCAGACAATGACAACCGGCTCGACGGACCGATGATCTTCATCATCATCGGCAAGGGCTACGAGAACAAGGGCGGCGAAGGCGTCGAGCTGCATATCATGCTGCGTGCACCCGACGACGATTCGGCCGTGCGCGAAGCCTTGAACGCGCTTTCCGAAGAAGGTTTTATCGAAGCGGACCTCGACCAGATCGGTGTCCTGACCGACGAGCCGCCGGAAGAGCCGCATGCATCGGCCTATCAGGGCGCACTCGAAGGCGAAGTCGCGATCATCCGCTTCGAATAGACCCTTCCCGCACCAATCGGCGCCGCGGCATCCCTGCCGCGGCCTTTCGCGGCCTGCCGCGCTTCGCATGCCGTCCTCTGAATCATGGACAAAAGTTAATCAGCCGCGCGGGCTGACTGTCACGTATCCAGAACAATACGCTCCTAAATCTCCTCCCGCATTTTTGCCTCAAGAGGAGTTTTCATGCGCAACCTGTCCACGTTCGTCTCCCTCGGCCTGGCCGCAGCGATCGCCTTTGCCTCTCCCGTCCTTGCCGAAGAGAAGGCCGCTCCCTTCACCGACGCGAAGGAAGTCAATCTCGTCAACCTGCTGCCGCCGCCGCCGGCGAACGATTCTGCCAAGACCAAGCAGGAGATCGGCCAGATCCTCACCATTCAGGTGACCCGCACGCCCGAGATGGAAGCTCGCGCCAAGGCCGATGCGGAAGAGACGATCTTCCGTTTTGCCGAAGTCGTCGACAATCCGAAGTTCGCCAAGGAAAATCTGCCGAAATTCTCCGCCTTCTTCGACCGCGTCGTCGAAACAGAAGCGGCCGTCGTCGATCCGGCCAAGGATGTCTGGAAGCGGACCCGCCCTCACCTTCTCTACCCCGATCTGGTCAAACCGGCCGTGCCGCTGTCGAAATCCGGCTCCTATCCGTCCGGCCACACGACGGTTGGCACGCTGATGGGCGTCGTGCTTGCCAACATGCTGCCGGAAAAGCGCGATGCGATCATGGCACGCGCCTGGGAATTCGGCTGGAACCGCGTAATCGGCGGCATCCACTATCCGAGCGACATCGAGGCCGGCCGTATCTCCGGCATCTCGATCGCCCAGACGATCATGCAGCATGACGACTACAAGACCGAATTCGACGCTGCCAAGGCTGAACTGCGCAGCGCGCTCGGCATGTGAGCAGAAGTCTCCAGCCGGAGACAAGCGAGCCGCCGGTCATGCCGGCGGCTTTGTTATTACTTCCATTCGACTTTTGATAATCAATCTGGTTTCGTCGAAGTGTCCGGCCAATCGGGGGAAGGACACGCACAAGCGGTGGCGGATCTTGCGTGGTCTAGTCGGCTACATCGCGCAAGAAAGCCAAATCAAGCAGACGAACAGCACGATATGCTTTAAATTCCAGGGGGAAATCATGGAAAACAGTATTCAGGCACTATCTGGCAACTCAATCGCAAGGCCAGCAAAGTTCAGGTGCAATTTTTCGGTCACCGAAGCGATCGGAAGCATCATCATCTGGATCATCCTATCAATCGTGACGCTCGGCCTCGCGCTCTTGATCTTTCCCTATTACCTCAATCGGGCGGTGCTCAATAAGACGGAGGTTCTGGACGCAGCAGGCCGCCCGATCGGCAGGCTGGATTGCCAGTTCAATCTGGCATCCTCCATCGGTCACGTCATTCTCTGGTTCCTGCTGATCATTGTAACTTTGGGGCTCGCAAGCTTCATCTATGTCTATCGCGTTTTGCGGGTCGTATTGAACGAGACCAGAATTAGTTATTATTGACACGCCGAGCATCATTCGACGCCCACGGCCACGCTTAAGAACGCAAAAACCGCCCGGATCGCTCCGGGCGGTTTTTTCATTCCTTCGGAAAATCCGGCCGATTATTCGGCCGGGGTGTTTTCCGGGTTCATGTTCTGCAGCATCGGGGTTGCCGAAGCGGAACCCGTACCCTTCTTGCGCTCCTCGAGGATGAGGTCGTCGCGCGAGGTGGCGATGCGGCGGATCTGGGTCATGGTGCCGCCGGTACCGGCCGGGATGAGACGGCCGACGATGACGTTTTCCTTGAGACCCTGCAGCGTGTCCATCTTGCCGGCGATCGCAGCTTCCGTGAGAACCTTGGTGGTTTCCTGGAAGGATGCGGCCGAGATGAAGGACGGCGTCTGCAGCGATGCCTTGGTGATGCCGAGCAGGACCGGTTCGCCGTAAGCGGGCTTCTTGCCCTCTTCGGCCAGACGATCGTTGGCATCTTCCAGTTCGATCCGGTCGACATTGTCACCGACGATGTACTGGCTGTCGCCGGCATCGGTGATCTCGACCTTCTGCAGCATCTGACGAACAATCACTTCGATGTGCTTGTCGTTGATGACAACGCCCTGCAGACGATAGACTTCCTGGATTTCGTTCACGAGGTAGGAAGCGAGTGCTTCCACGCCCTTGATCGCCAGAATGTCGTGCGGCGCAGGATTGCCGTCGAGGATGTAGTCGCCCTTTTCGATGTAGTCGCCTTCCTGAAGGTGGAAGGGCTTGCCCTTCGGGATCAGGTATTCGACTGCTTCGACGCCGTCTTCGGCAGGCTCGATCATGACGCGACGCTTGTTCTTGTAGTCGCGGCCGAGGCGGATCGTACCATCGATCTCAGCGATGATGGCGTGGTCCTTCGGACGACGAGCTTCGAACAGTTCTGCGACGCGCGGCAGACCACCGGTGATGTCCTTGGTCTTGGCGCTTTCCATCGGCACACGTGCAAGCACGTCACCCTGGGAAACCTTCTGACCCGGCTCGACCGACAGAATGGCGTCAACCGAAAGGTTGAAGCGGGCTTCGCCACCACGCGACAGCTTCATGATCGCACCGGAAGCGTCCTTGATGACGATTGCCGGCTTCAGATCCGTACCGCGCGGGGTCGAACGCCAGTCGATAACCTGACGCTTGGTGATACCGGTCGACTCGTCGGTCGATTCCAAGACGGAGATCGAGTCGACCACGTCTTCGAACTGAACCGTACCGGCGACTTCCGTCATCATCGGGCGTGTGTAGGGGTCCCACTCTGCCAGACGCTGACCGCGACGAACCTTGTCACCGTCATCGACGAACAGCTTCGAACCGTAGGCAACGCGCTGCGACGAACGCTCGACGCCACGCTCGTCAAGGATGGTGACCGCCATGTTGCGGCCCATCGCGACGAGAACGCCTTCCGAGTTGCGCAGCATGTTGCGGTTCTTGAGCAGGATCGTACCTTCGTACGATGCTTCCAGGAACGACTGGTCGACCACGTTTGCCGTACCACCAAGGTGGAACGTACGCATGGTGAGCTGGGTGCCCGGCTCGCCGATCGACTGTGCTGCGATAACGCCGACGGCTTCGCCCATGTTGACCGGCGTACCACGAGCAAGGTCGCGGCCGTAGCAGACCGAGCAAACGCCGGTCTGAACTTCGCAGGTCAGTGCGGAGCGAATGCGGATCGACTGGATGCCAGCCTTTTCGATTTCGATGACATCCGGCTCGAGGATCATCTTGCCAGCGTCGACGATGCGAGCACCCGTGACCGGATGATCGATATCGTCCAGAGCGGTACGACCAAGGACGCGAGCGCCGATGGAAGCAACGACCTGACCGGCGTCAACGATCGCCGTCATGGTGAGGCCCGATTCCGTGCCGCAATCCACGAGGTTGACGATGCAATCCTGTGCCACGTCGACGAGACGACGGGTCAGGTAACCGGAGTTCGCGGTCTTCAAGGCGGTGTCTGCCAGACCCTTACGGGCACCGTGGGTCGAGTTGAAGTACTCGTTAACGGTCAGGCCTTCCTTGAAGTTCGAGATGATCGGGGTCTCGATGATTTCACCCGACGGCTTCGCCATCAGGCCGCGCATGCCGCCCAGCTGGCGCATCTGGTTCGGAGAACCACGGGCACCCGAGTGGGACATCATGTAGATCGCGTTCATCGGCTTCTGGCGACCGGTCTCCGCGTCGAATTCGACGGCCTTAATACGAGCCATCATGTCTTCGGCGACCTTTTCGGTTGCCTTGCCCCAGGCGTCGACGACCTTGTTGTACTTTTCGCCCTGAGTGATCAGGCCGTCATTGTACTGCTGCTCGTATTCCTTGACGAGAGCTTCGGTGTCACCGACGATCTTCACCTTGGAATCCGGGATGATCATGTCGTCCTTGCCGAACGAAATGCCGGCGCGGCAGGCATGGGTGAAGCCGAGCTGCATGATGCGGTCGCAGAAGATCACCGTGTCCTTCTGACCGCAATGACGGTAGACCGTGTCGATCATCTTGGAGATGTTCTTCTTGGTCATTTCCTGGTTGCAGGTCTCGAACGGCACGTTGACGTTCTTCGGCAGAAGTTCGCCGATGATCATACGGCCAGGCGTGGTTTCATAGATCTTCGAAACCAGCTTGCCATCGGCATCCATGGTCTTGAAGCGACCGCGGATCTTGGCATGCAGGGTGACGACCTTGTTTTCCAGCGCATGGTGAAGTTCGCCCATGTCGGAGAAGGCCATGCCTTCGCCCGGCTCGCGCTCGTTCATGATCGACAGATAGTACAGGCCGAGAACCATGTCCTGCGAAGGAACGATGATCGGCGCACCGTTTGCCGGATGCAGGATGTTGTTCGTCGACATCATCAGCACGCGGGCTTCGAGCTGGGCTTCGAGCGACAGCGGCACATGAACGGCCATCTGGTCACCGTCGAAGTCGGCGTTGAAGGCCGTGCAGACGAGCGGATGCAACTGGATAGCCTTGCCTTCAACCAGGGTCGGTTCGAAGGCCTGGATGCCCAGGCGGTGCAGCGTCGGTGCGCGGTTCAGGAGAACCGGATGCTCGCGGATGACCTCGTCGAGGATATCCCAGACTTCCGGCTTTTCCTTTTCAACCAGCTTCTTGGCCTGCTTGACGGTCGAGGAATAACCCTTGGCGTCGAGGCGGGCGTAGATGAACGGCTTGAACAGTTCGAGCGCCATCTTCTTCGGCAGGCCGCACTGGTGCAGCTTCAGTTCCGGACCGGTCACGATGACCGAACGGCCGGAATAGTCGACGCGCTTGCCGAGAAGGTTCTGGCGGAAGCGGCCCTGCTTGCCCTTGAGCATGTCGGACAGCGACTTCAGCGGACGCTTGTTGGCGCCGGTGATGACGCGGCCACGACGGCCGTTGTCGAACAGCGCGTCCACAGATTCCTGCAGCATGCGCTTTTCGTTGCGGATGATGATGCCCGGAGCGCGCAGTTCGATCAGGCGCTTCAGACGGTTGTTACGGTTGATGACGCGGCGGTACAGATCGTTGAGGTCGGACGTCGCGAAACGGCCACCATCGAGCGGAACCAGCGGGCGCAGATCCGGCGGGATGACCGGAACGACCTTCATGATCATCCATTCCGGGCGGTTGCCGGATTCGATGAAGTTCTCGACGATCTTCAGGCGCTTCATCAGCTTCTTCTGCTTGAGATCCGAAGTGGTCTCAGCAAGTTCGGCACGCAGGTCGCCAGCGATCTTTTCGAGGTTCATCGACGCAAGCATCTCGTAGATGGCTTCCGCGCCGATCATGGCCGTGAACTGATCTTCACCGAACTCGTCGATGGCGATCATGTATTCTTCTTCCGACAGAAGCTGATTTTCCTTCAGCGACGTCAGGCCCGGTTCGGTGACGATGTAGTTCTCAAAATAGAGAACGCGTTCGACATCCTTCAGCGTCATGTCGAGCAGGGTTGAGATACGCGAGGGAAGCGACTTCAGGAACCAGATATGGGCAACCGGAGCGGCGAGCTCGATATGGCCCATGCGCTCGCGGCGAACGCGCGACAGCGTGACTTCGACGCCGCACTTTTCGCAGATGATGCCCTTGTACTTCATGCGCTTGTACTTGCCGCACAGGCATTCGTAGTCCTTGATAGGCCCGAAGATGCGGGCGCAGAACAGACCGTCGCGCTCAGGCTTGAAAGTACGGTAGTTGATGGTCTCCGGCTTTTTGATTTCGCCGTAGGACCAGGAGAGTATCTTCTCCGGCGACGCGATCGAGATACGGATCGAGTCGAAGTGCTGTGCCGGCACCTGCGGGTTGAAAAGGTTCATGACCTCTTGGTTCATGCCTGTCTCCTTATGGGGCAAAAGCCCTCAAACGGGTTTGGTATCGGCAAATTCCCGGGCTGCCGAACCAACCCTCAATGACAATAGACGCCAATTAAGGCGAAACTCCCCTCACCCGACCGGTTGCCCGGCGGAGCCAAGGAATGGTGTGCGCGATCTCTCACGCACACCGTTGTCAAATCATTACTCTGCTGCGTCAGGCAGCTGGTCTTCCGGCTGGACTTCGAGCTTGGAATTCTCCAGCTCGACCGACAGACCGAGCGAGCGCATTTCCTTGACGAGAACGTTGAAGCTCTCCGGAATGCCCGCTTCGAACGTGTCGTCGCCACGGACGATCGCTTCGTAGACCTTGGTACGACCTGCCACGTCGTCCGACTTCACGGTCAGCATTTCCTGCAGGGTGTAGGCGGCGCCGTAGGCTTCCAGAGCCCAGACTTCCATTTCCCCGAAGCGCTGGCCGCCGAACTGCGCCTTACCACCGAGCGGCTGCTGGGTGACGAGCGAGTACGGACCGATCGAACGCGCGTGGATCTTGTCGTCCACGAGGTGGTTCAGCTTGATCATGTACATGTAGCCGACGGTGACCTTGCGGTCGAAGGGCTCGCCAGTACGGCCGTCATAGAGGACCGACTGACCGCTTTCGTGCAGACCAGCCTTCTTCAGCATCGCAGCAACGTCCGGTTCATGCGCACCGTCGAAGACCGGCGTTGCGATGGAGACGCCCTTGCGGGACTGTTCGGCCAGCTTGACGAGAGCGTCGTCATCGAATGACGAGACTTCATCCTTGGCTTCAGAGGCGTACACGTCCGTCAGAACCGTCTTCAGGTTGCTGATGTCCATGGTCTTGCGATACTCGTCGAGCATCTCGCCGATCTTCTTACCCATGCCGGCGCAAGCCCAGGCAAGGTGGGTTTCGAGGATCTGGCCGACGTTCATGCGCGAAGGCACGCCGAGCGGGTTCAAGCAGATGTCGACATGCGTACCGTCTTCCAGGAACGGCATGTCTTCGACAGGCACGATACGCGAGACAACGCCCTTGTTACCGTGACGGCCGGCCATCTTGTCGCCCGGCTGGATCTTGCGCTTCACAGCGACGAAGACCTTGACCATCTTCATGACGCCCGGAGGCATTTCGTCGCCGCGCTGGACCTTTTCGACCTTGTCCATGAAGCGCTGTTCAAGGCGCGACTTGGATTCGTCGTACTGACCACGCAGAGCTTCGATCTCGCCCTGGACCTTTTCGTCTTCGACGGCGAACATCCACCACTGCGAACGCGGGTATTCGGAAACAACCGCATTGGCGAGCGTGACGCCCTTCTTGAAGCCCTTCGGACCGGCAACCGAAACCTGGTTGCGCAGCATGTCGAGCAGACGGCCGTAGACGTTACGGTCGAGGATCGCCTGTTCGTCGTCGCGGTCCTTGGCGAGGCGTTCGATTTCCTCGCGCTCGATCGCCATCGCACGTTCGTCCTTTTCAACGCCGTGGCGGTTGAAGACGCGAACTTCGACGATGGTGCCGAACGTGCCCGGAGGCATGCGCATGGAGGTGTCGCGAACGTCCGAAGCCTTTTCACCGAAGATGGCGCGCAGAAGCTTTTCTTCCGGCGTCATCGGGCTTTCGCCCTTCGGGGTGATCTTGCCGACGAGAATGTCGCCAGGAGCAACTTCCGCACCGATGTAAACGATACCGGCTTCGTCGAGGTTCTTCAGCGCTTCTTCCGAAACGTTCGGAATGTCGCGCGTGATTTCTTCCGGACCAAGCTTGGTGTCACGGGCCATCACTTCGAATTCTTCGATGTGGATGGAGGTGAACACGTCGTCAGCGACGATGCGTTCCGACATCAGGATCGAATCTTCGTAGTTGTAGCCGTTCCAGGGCATGAACGCGACGAGCGCGTTGCGGCCGAGCGCCAGGTCACCGAGGTCCGTGGACGGGCCGTCGGCGATGATGTCGCCCTTGTTCAGGATGTCACCGACGGCGACCAGCGGACGCTGGTTGACGCAGGTGTTCTGGTTCGAACGCTGGAACTTCTGCAGACGGTAGATATCAACACCGGACTTGCCTGCATCGAGGTCTTCCGTGGCGCGAATAACGATACGCGTCGCGTCAACCTGGTCGACCACGCCGCCACGACGGGCAGCGATAGCTGCACCGGAGTCACGGGCAACGACCGGTTCCATGCCGGTACCGACGAACGGCGCTTCAGCGCGAACGAGCGGAACGGCCTGACGCTGCATGTTCGAGCCCATGAGAGCGCGGTTGGCGTCGTCGTTTTCCAGGAACGGGATCAGAGCGGCTGCAACCGAAACCAGCTGCTTCGGCGAAACGTCCATCAGGTTGATGGTGTCGCGCGGGGACAGCATGACTTCGCCGGCATGACGGCAGACGACGAATTCTTCGACGAATTCACCGACCGAGTTCAGCTCGGAGTTCGCCTGGGCGACGTAATACTTGGCCTCTTCCATAGCGGAGAGGTAGATCACGTCGTTGGTGACCTTGCCGTCGATGATCCGGCGGTACGGGCTTTCGATGAAGCCGTACTTGTTGACCCGGGCGAAGGTGGCGAGCGAGTTGATCAGACCGATGTTCGGGCCTTCCGGCGTTTCGATCGGGCAAATACGGCCGTAATGGGTCGGATGAACGTCGCGGACTTCGAAGCCTGCGCGCTCGCGGGTCAGACCACCCGGGCCAAGTGCCGAGAGACGGCGCTTGTGGGTGATTTCCGAAAGCGGGTTCACCTGGTCCATGAACTGCGACAGCTGCGAGGAGCCGAAGAATTCACGAACAGCAGCAGCAGCCGGCTTGGCGTTGATCAGATCCTGCGGCATGACGGTGTCGATTTCGATCGACGACATGCGTTCCTTGATCGCGCGCTCCATGCGGAGCAGGCCGAGACGGTACTGGTTTTCCATCAGTTCGCCGACGGAGCGAACGCGACGGTTGCCGAGGTTGTCGATGTCGTCGATCTCGCCCTTGCCGTCACGCAGTTCGACCAGCATCTTGACCACGGCCAGGATGTCGTCCTTGCGCAGAACGCGCATCGTGTCCGGAGCGTCGAGGTCGAGACGCATGTTCATCTTGACGCGGCCAACGGCGGAGAGGTCGTAACGCTCCGCATCGAAGAACAGCGAGTTGAACATGGCTTCGGCCGAATCCATTGTCGGCGGTTCACCCGGACGCATGACGCGGTAGATGTCGAACAGAGCGTCCTGACGGTTCTCGTTCTTGTCTGCTGCGAGCGTGTTGCGGATATAGGCGCCGACATTGATGTGATCGATGCCGAGAACCGGGATCTCGTCGAAACCGTGGTCGAGAATGACCTTGAGGGTCTTCTCGTCGATTTCGTCGCCGGCTTCGAGATAGATCTCACCCGTCGAGTAGTTGACGACGTCTTCGGCAAGATAGTTGCCGTACAGATCGTCATTCGTGGCCTTGATGGCCTTGAGGCCCTTCTCGGTCAGCTGACGCAGAAGACGCGGGGTGAGCTTCTTGCCCGATTCGACAACGACTTCGCCGGTATCGGCGTCGACCATGTCGGACAGAGCCTTGGCGCCCTTCAGCGTCTCAGCGTTGAACGGAATCCGCCAGCCTTCGCCGTCGCGCTCATAGGTCGACTTCGTGTAGAAGGTCGAGAGGATGTCTTCGCCATCCATGCCGAGTGCCATCAGCAGCGACGATACGGGGATCTTGCGGCGACGGTCGATACGCGCATAGACGATGTCCTTGGCGTCGAACTCGATGTCGAGCCAGGAACCGCGATACGGGATGACGCGAGCTGCGAAGAGCAGCTTGCCGGAAGAATGGCTCTTGCCCTTGTCGTGGTCGAAGAACACGCCCGGCGAACGGTGCATCTGGGAGACGATGACGCGCTCGGTGCCGTTGACGATGAACGTGCCGTTGTCGGTCATGAGCGGCATGTCGCCCATGTAGACGGACTGTTCCTTGATGTCCTTGATCGACTTCGCGCCCGTATCCTCGTCGATATCGAACACGATGAGACGCAGCGTCACCTTCAAGGGAGCTGCATAGGTCAGGTCGCGCTGACGGCATTCCTCGACGTCGAACTTGGGCAGTTCGAACTCGTAGGACACGAATTCCAGCATGGACGCGCCGGAGAAATCGCTGATCGGGAAAACAGACTTAAAGACGGCGTTCAGACCTTCGTCCGGACGTCCGCCCTTCGGTTCGTCAACCATCAGGAACTGGTCATAGGAAGCCTTCTGAACCTCGATGAGGTTCGGCATTTCCGTGACTTCGGGGATTTTTCCAAAAAACTTGCGTACGCGCCTGCGACCATTAAACGAAAGGGTCTGAGCCATCGTCGCTCCTTCAAAATTGCATCCGGGCCTGCAACGGACGGGGTTCGCTGGCCAGTCGATCCCACGTCAACAAATGGGTATTCTCAAACTCGTCCCACTTCTCGAACGCGCCAGGCCGGATTGCCTGTTCGGTGCGATTCGGGACCATCCTCTTGAGAACCCATTACCCGGGGACCGTTTTTCGACGGTCCCCGGGTAATAAGTTCCGGAGAAATGGATGGGAGAGAGATAGTCTCTCCCCCACCACATTCCAGTATTACTTAACGTCGACCTTAGCGCCGGCGTCTTCAAGCTTCTTCTTGAGGTCGGCAGCTTCAGCCTTCGAAACGCCTTCCTTGACAGCCTTCGGAGCGCCTTCGACGAGGTCCTTGGCTTCCTTGAGGCCCAGGCCGGTGATGGCGCGGACTTCCTTGATGACGTTGATCTTGTTAGCGCCGGCGTCAGCCAGGATAACGTCGAACTCGGTCTTTTCTTCTTCAGCCGGAGCAGCAGCGCCAGCAGCGCCACCAGCAGCAGCAACTGCTACCGGAGCAGCAGCGGAAACGCCCCACTTTTCTTCGAGCATCTTGGAAAGCTCAGCAGCTTCCAGAACGGTCAGGGCCGAGAGGTCTTCAACGATCTTTGCGAGATCAGCCATTTTGTAGTTCCTTCTGTTCGGTTCGAACTGGTTTTAAATAAACAGCGAAGTTCCGCCTTACGCGGCTTCGTCCTTCTTGGCATACGCTGCAAACACGCGAGCAAGCTGAGCTGCCGGTGCCTGTACGACGCCTGCGATGCGGGTAGCCGGGGTCTGAATCATGCCCAGCAGCTTTGCACGCAGTTCGTCCAACGACGGCAGGGTCGCAAGCGACTTGACTGCATCGGCGTTGAGCGTGGTCGATCCCATGGCGCCACCGAGAACAACGATCTTGTCGTTAGTCTTGGCGAAATCCATGACGATCTTCGGAGCCGTAATGGGATCATCGCTGTAAGCGATGAGCGTCTGACCCTTGAAGAGGTCGGACATCCCTTCCGATTCCGTGCCCTGAAGAGCGATCTTGGCCAGACGGTTCTTCGCGACTTTGACGGTGCCGCCAGCAGCGCGCATCTTCGAACGAAAATCGTTCATCTGTGCGACTGTGACACCAGCATAGTGGGCCACGACAACCGAACCAGAAGCCTTGAAGACTTCGTTCAGCTCCGTGACAAATTCGCGCTTTTCCGCTCTTTCCACTGTCTGTCTCCAGTTGGTAGGACCGCAATCCTGCAAGTCCCACCGGGTTGCCTTTGCCTCATACGGCCTCGAAAGAGACCGTAAGTGGCGGTTGAGGATCCTGTCCCCCCGCACTGAAACCGCAAGGTTCCAGGCACAAGGCACACTAGGCTCGAACCGAAAATCGAAGCGCAGGACGCACTTCCAAATTCTGCGTTCTTACCCGTCTCATGCAGGTCATTCGATTAAGGCATCATCCAGAAGGATTTCAGCCACCCGCAATCTCGGACAGGAATTCCGGATTTCTCCGGAAATTCCCGGTCCCGAAGGACCAGGAATTCATGCGGTCAGGCACCCTAGGGCGCCGGACAATTCAATCAGGCCGTGACCGACGACGGGTCGATCTTGACGCCCGGACCCATGGTCGAGGAGATCGCTACGCGCTTGACGTAGTTACCCTTGGCGCCAGCCGGCTTTGCCTTGATGACCGCGTCAGCGAAGGCCTTGATGTTTTCTTCGAGCGCCTTGGCGTCGAAGGAAGCCTTGCCGATGCCGGCGTGAACGATACCGGCCTTTTCGACGCGGAATTCGACAGCGCCGCCCTTGGAAGCCTTAACGGCACCAGCGACATCCATCGTAACCGTACCGACCTTCGGGTTCGGCATCATGCCACGCGGGCCGAGAACCTTACCGAGGCGACCGACGAGCGGCATCATGTCCGGGGTTGCGATGCAACGATCGAAGTCGATCTTGCCGCCCTGAACGATTTCGACCAGGTCTTCTGCGCCGACGATGTCAGCGCCAGCAGCCTTGGCTTCATCAGCCTTGGCGCCACGTGCGAAGACGGCGACGCGAACGTCACGGCCGGTGCCGTTCGGCAGGTTGACCACGCCGCGGACCATCTGGTCAGCGTGGCGCGGGTCGACGCCGAGGTTCATCGAGATTTCGACGGTTTCGTCGAACTTCGCGGTCGCACGTTCCTTGACCATCGAGATGGCTTCCGGGAGGGCGATCAGCTTCGTGGGATCAACGCCTTCGCGGATCTTCTGAATACGCTTTGCAAGCTTTGCCATGTTACGCCACCACTTCCAGGCCCATGGCGCGGGCAGAGCCCTCGATCATGGCCATTGCGCCTTCGAGATCGGCCGCGTTGAGATCCTTCATCTTGGCTTCAGCGATCGTCTTGATCTGAGCCTTGGTGAGCTTGCCGGCGGAAGCGCCCTTGCCCGGGGTCTTGGAACCCGAGGTGATCTTCGCTTCCTTCTTCAGCCAGTACGAAACCGGCGGCTGCTTCATTGCGAAGGTGAAGGACTTGTCCTGGAAATAGGTGATGACGACCGGGATCGGCATGCCCTTTTCCATTTCCTGCGTGGCAGCGTTGAACGCCTTGCAGAATTCCATGATGTTAATGCCGCGCTGACCAAGCGCCGGGCCGATCGGCGGGGACGGGTTAGCCGATCCTGCCTTGACCTGAAGCTTGAGCTGGCCTGCTACTTTCTTAGCCATATCTCTCTGCCTTTCATGATGGACCGAGAAGGTCCGTTATGCCGGATAAATCCAGCGGCTGCGGTTGCGTGGTTCGATCCAAGGACATCCGGCTAAGATGCCCGACCTCCCACGCGGCTGCGGCAAACGCCGCACGAGGCCCACCGCAAAACGGCGAGCCCCATTCTTTAAAAACCCATCAGACCTTTTCGACCTGGGCGTATTCCAGCTCGACCGGGGTCGCACGACCGAAGATCGAAACTTCGACCTTGAGACGGGAGCGCTCCTCGTCGACATCCTGAACGATGCCGTTGAACGAAGCGAAGGGACCGTCGGAGACGCGAACCTGCTCGCCGATCTCGAAGGAGATCGAGGACTTCGGCCGCTCGACACCTTCTTGGACCTGACCCAGGATGCGCTCGGCTTCGAAGTCCGGAATCGGAACCGGCTTATTGTCGGAACCGAGGAAACCCGTAACCTTCGGGGTATTCTTGATCAGGTGGTACGCTTCATCAGTGAGGTTTGCCCGCACCATGACGTAACCCGGGAAGAACTTGCGCTCGGCATCGACCTTGCGGCCACGGCGCACTTCCACAACCTTCTCGGTCGGAACGAGGATCTTCTCGAACAGGTGCTCAAGCCCCTTCTGGCGAGCCTTGTTCTCGATGTCCTCGGCAACCTTCTTCTCAAAATTCGAATATGCGTGGACGATGTACCAGCGCGCCGCCATCTTCATTCTCCAGAATCAAACGCTGACGTTCAGAATCAAACGTAGCAACCAGCCCATAAACTGGTCGGCAGCGAAGAAAAACAGCGCAGCGACAACGACCATCACGACAACCATGACCGTGGAGATCACCGTCTCGCGGCGCGACGGCCAAGTGATCTTGGACGCTTCGGAACGAACCTGCTTGAAGAACGTTGCCGGATTGGTTTTGGATGCCATCGATTATCCACGCAATTACGGCGCGTAAAGCCGAACTTACTCAGCCCCACGCACCGCGTGTCTGTTTTGACCCTACATAAACACCCCTTCCCTCTTAAACAAGAGGAAAAACAGCGTTCGATGAAATTTCGCCGAATGCTCCGAAAGGCCCTGTCGAGCCAGCTTCAATCTGAAGCGTCGAGCTATCGGTGTAACTGGCAGGGGCAGCCGGGCTTGAACCGACGACCTGCGGTTTTGGAGACCGCCGCTCTACCAACTGAGCTATACCCCTTCACCTTAGGCAGCGATCGGATCGCTTCCGATCCACTCAGCCACCCGGCTAGGCGCTCCCTTTAAGGTGCTGCGCCAGACTTGGCAAGAGCGTTTTTCACGTTTGCCAATCTTAAGTTATCCGGTCCCGGTAAAGTTCGGGGCCGGTTACGGCATTAGCGGAACTTGCCGCCGAGACGATCGGAAATATCCGCAACGACCACGGCCGAAAGCGCCTGTTCCGGACCATTGCCAAGGATGTCGCGGCCGGGGATATCTATGCCATTCGGCAGGAGACCGCCCGAAGCCGCCTTCCTCTCCTGCCTTTCCTGGGCAAGCGGCAGACGCTGCCAGGCCAGACGCGGCGGGCTTTCGACAAAGGCACCGGGTTCATTCACGGTCCGGCCACGCACGCGCTCGACAATCGAGGCAACAGCCAGCTTGCGGCCTTCGCGATTGTAGAAATTGCCCTTGATCTGGATCGTACCGGCAATCGCCTTGATGAAGGCGCGCAGCAATTCCGAATCAAGCGGATCGGGCGTGCGCCAGAACGTATCTATGCCGCCCTGATGGGTCAGGCCTGGCATGTCGTAGACGGCGGAGCCGAGCGCAATCGTCGGCAGACCGGCGCGCAGGCTGTGCAGCGCCGTGGTCGAGTTGACGACGATCGTGCCATGCGCATTGCGCAGGATGGCGCCGAGATCGCCCTTCTCGATGAACTGGATCTTGTTTTCGACGTGGTAACGCTTGGCAAGCGCCATCACCACCTTGCCCCAGCGCTCCAGATCGTTGTCGAGCGGATGCTGCTTGACGAGAAGACGGGCATTTTCCGGCGCATGGCGCGAAAAGGACTGGATAACCTGTTCCAGCATCTGCGACAGGTGCCGGTAAGGCGAATTGGCGCGGATCTGGTAATCGCTCTGGAGCTGCAGGGCGAGAAGGTAATTGATTCGCGACTTGTCCTCGAAATAGTCCGCCGGCATATCGTGGCGGGCGCGGAACATGCGCGGTAGCCAGGACAGATAGTCGAAGAGCGGATCGTAATATTTGTCGGACTTGTAGAACGGAAACATCGGCCGGCCGAAATAGGCAAACAGATTGTAGACGACCTCGTTGGTCGCCTCCTGGCCGAATGTATGGGCATAACGGGCATGCAGATCCGGATCGGCGACCTGGGCCGCAATCGTGCGCACCTGTTCCGGATCATGCGGGAAATGCGAGAAACGGCCCATGCCGTTACGCTCGAGCGTGATCCAGTCCGGCCGCAGATAACCGAATTCCACCGCATGACACTGGATGCCGAGCCGCTTTGCGACGCGCGCGGCAAAGCGGTGATAAGGAAGCCGGTCGGCATAATAGAGAATGTCGGTAATGCCTTCGCGGCGAATCAGGTCCGCCAGATAGCGCGGCCAGGCGCGCAAAGTGCCGCGATAGTTGATCGCATTGCGCTTGCGCCAGTAGAGCTGGTCACCGAACGAGAAGTTGACCCGCTTCGTGCCGATCCCCTGCGCTTCGAACGCATCGGCGAGCTCGCGCCAGAACACGGAAGGGGGACCTTGCAGAAACAAAACTTTTGTCATTCCGAAGCCAATGCTACTTGAATCACGATAAGGACAAGTGACCCGCTTAGAATGCGAGTTTCAATTTATGTATAAGCCGATAAACAACGCGGGTATTTTCATCAAGGCAGCCCTCCCGTCAATGGCACAATTCGATTCAAAACTTTCCACAACAGGTTGCGGATCATGACCGGCCGCAGATTCCTGTTCCTGCAGGGGCCGGCCTCTCCTTTCATGAAGAAGCTGGCGCAAGTGCTTGAAACGCAAGGCTCCAGCGTTTTGAAGGTGAGCTTGTGCATCGGAGATGTGGTGTTTTGGTGGCCGAAGAAAAGCCCGCTCTTCCGCGGACGGCAAAAAGATTGGGCAGTGTATCTGGATTGCTACATTACCGATCACAATATCACCGACATCGTCATGTTGGGTGATGGGCGCGCGCCGCACGCGACGGCCGCCCGGATCGGCATGGAACGCGGCCTGCGCGTGCATATTCTCGAACACGGTTATCTGCGGCCGGACTGGCTGACGATCGAGCCAGACGGAATGTCTGCGCATTCGCGCTTTCCCCAGGACGCGAATCAGATCGCGGCGCTCGCTGATCAGGCCCCTCCCGTGCCGGCCGGCGGCCTCTACCGGTCGAGCTTCCTCACTTACGCGCTCTACGACCTCGCCTTCCATATTCCGAACGTCCTTTTCGGCTGGCTCGTGCATCCGCATTACAAGCAGCACGGCCCCGTTCATCCTGTCATCGAATATAGCGGCTGGGTGTGGAAGGCGTTGACGCTGCGCAAGCGGCGCGCGCGGGCAGAACAGGCGATCAACGCCTGCCTTGCAACGGACAAGGGCCGGGAAATTCCGTTTTTCCTGTTCCCACTGCAATTGCCGGGCGATTACCAGATCATCCGCCACGCGCCGGGCGGCAATCTGTTCCGGCTGGTCGAGGCGACGATCGCCTCCTTCGCAAAACATGCGCCGGCTGAAACACGACTGCTGTTCAAGGTCCACCCGATCGATAACGGTCTGTCACGCTGGCCGGAGCGGATCGCCGAAACTGCCGCACGCCACGGCATTTCGGACCGCGTCTTTCTGGCCGACGGCGGCAATACGGACGAGCTGATCCGCAAATCGGCAGGCGTCGTCACGGTCAATTCGACGGTCGGCCTGACGGCGCTGATCGCCGGCCGCCCGGTCATCGCGCTCGGCGCTGCGATCTATGATGTGCCGGGCCTGACCTTTCAGGACAGTCTGGCGGATTTCTGGCGTTACCCGATCACACCCGATCCGGACCTTCTCGACGCGTTTCTCCGGGCGCTTGCGGCCACGACACAGGTGCGCGGCGGCTTTATCGGCGAGGCGGCGATCACCGCCGGTGCGGAGAATGTTGCCGCGCGTTTGCTGGAAGAAGAGGAACGGCTGCCGATAGCGCTGCGCAAGCCGCAGGGGATGCCTCGGTTCCGATATGCGGAAGAGCTCGGGCAATCATAATATTGCAGCCGCTCTAATCGTTGGACTTGGGCGTCTTTGGAGGTTCGAGCGCGCATTCACGGTTTGCGCCGGTGCCGGGAGCGTTTTCGAAGACGCATCGCGTCTCCGGCGGATTGCCGCACACTTTATAGAGGGCCTTGAAGCCCACGCATTTTCCGTCCGGTCCGCGATAACCCGGACCACCTTTGCAGCCGCAACCACGGCAAGCGGGACGGTCAGGGCATGCCGCATGGGCAGCCGGCGCCTGATGAAACGCAGCAGCAACGGCTAATGCCATGATTGCGATAATCCGCACACTCGCCTCCCCGCTGATGCGCCACCATTCACCCCAACGAAAAAGGCCCCGCCGTTTCCGGCGAGGCCCTTTCTAACTTGGTCGCTCTATCGATTACTCGATGATGGAAGCGACGATGCCGGCGCCGACGGTACGGCCGCCTTCGCGGATAGCGAAGCGCAGCTTTTCTTCCATCGCGATCGGAACGATCAGTTCGACGGCAACCGTGACGTTATCGCCAGGCATAACCATTTCCGTGCCTTCCGGCAGGGAGACGATGCCCGTCACGTCCGTCGTGCGGAAGTAGAACTGCGGACGGTAGTTGGTGAAGAACGGCGTATGACGGCCGCCTTCTTCCTTCGTCAGGATGTAGGCTTCTGCCATGAACTTCTTGTGCGGCTTGACCGAACCCGGCTTGCACAGGATCTGACCACGCTCGACGCCGTCACGGTTAACACCGCGAACCAGTGCGCCGATGTTGTCGCCGGCCTGACCCTGGTCGAGCAGCTTGCGGAACATTTCAACGCCGGTAACCGTCGTCTTCGAGGTGGCGCGGATGCCGACGATTTCGACTTCTTCACCAACCTTGACGATGCCGCGCTCGACGCGACCGGTCACGACCGTACCACGACCCGAGATCGAGAACACGTCTTCGATCGGCATCAGGAACGGCTGGTCGATCGGACGCTCAGGCGTCGGGATGTAGGCGTCGACTTCGGCCATCAGCTTGCGGATAGCGTCTTCGCCGATGGTCTTGTTCGAATCTTCGAGAGCGGCCAGAGCCGAACCCTTGACGATCGGAATGTCATCGCCCGGGAAGTCGTAGGACGACAGAAGTTCGCGAACTTCCAGTTCGACGAGCTCGAGGAGCTCTTCGTCGTCAACCTGGTCGACCTTGTTGAGGAACACGACGATCGCCGGAACGCCAACCTGGCGCGCGAGCAGGATGTGTTCGCGGGTCTGCGGCATCGGGCCGTCAGCAGCCGAGCACACCAGGATCGCGCCGTCCATCTGGGCTGCGCCGGTGATCATGTTCTTGACGTAGTCGGCGTGGCCGGGGCAGTCAACGTGTGCGTAGTGGCGGTTCGGGGTCTCGTATTCGACGTGCGCCGTCGAGATGGTGATACCACGGGCCTTTTCTTCCGGAGCAGCGTCGATCTGGTCATACGCCTTGAATTCACCGAAATACTTCGTGATCGCAGCCGTCAGCGACGTCTTGCCGTGGTCGACGTGACCGATCGTGCCAATGTTGACGTGCGGCTTATTGCGCTCAAACTTGCTCTTTGCCATTGAATGCTTCCTGTGAACATAAGAGGTGAACCCGGCGTCCGGGTTTGGTGTCGCCGTTTAAGGCTTTCCATAGGATTGCGCAAGACATAATTGCGCGCGGCGCCAGTACAAGGGGCGCGGCCGAAAACGCGGTAAATCGCGCGTTCCACGAGAGGCTTTTCCGACATGGCGAAATCGCCATGCATGCCCTCGCCTTTCAGCCATGAAGCCGGCCGCCATAACATGGGATGACAGCCGGCCAATGGATGCCGCAGGCTTATTTGCCGGCAGATTTCAGCGACTGGATGATCGCCAGCAGTTCCGGCCCATGCTTTTCCTGCTCGCCCTTGGTACCCCAATAGGTAATGACGAGAAGCTTGCCTGGCTTCGGCGACAGGAAGGAAAGACCGATATTGACCGGGCCGTCCTTGTCCTTGCCGCTCCAGTCGAGATTGCTCATTTTCATGCCGTTGACGGTATCATCGGATTCCTTCTGGCTCTTCTCGTCGATCGAGACGCCATTCTGCTGAAGGAAATCGATCGCGTCGCTGATCACCTTGTCGGAGGTCTTTTCGTCGGCGATATCGATCGACAGATAGATCGCGCTGTCGTCAGAGGTTGCCTGGATGCCGGTTTCGGTCTCCTCCGGGCCCCAGCTGTCGGGGATGGTAATCTGGGCAATCGGCTTTTCGCTCGGAAACTTCAGGGTTTCGGCGAAAGAGACGCAAGGGATCAGCATGGTTGCAAGCGCTGCGGCAGCAAGCATTTTCTTCATGGAGAATATCCGTCAAAAGAGGAGAGCGCGGCATCTTGCCGGCCCACGATCTTTAGAAGAAACCGCAAGGAAAGTCGCATCCAAAAATGGTATAAACCGCGGCTTTAAAAAGATAAATTTCTGCGGCGCGTAAATTTGACCAAACGCAAGAATAGCGGATGCCGCCGATACTTTATCATCAATTTTCGAAGAGGGAGCTTGGAGCGGGTAGCGGGAATCGAACCCGCGTATTCAGCTTGGAAGGCTGCTGCTCTACCATTGAGCTATACCCGCGGAGGTGGTCACGATCTGAGACGAATGGTGGAGAGAGTTGGATTTGAACCAACGTAGGCTGAGCCAACGGATTTACAGTCCGTCCCCTTTAACCACTCGGGCATCTCTCCAGTTTTTCGTCCGGATCGTTAGACCAAGTTCGGCAGACTGTGAAGCTTGCCGCCCCGTTGTCTGCGCCGCGTATATGACGGCCTCGATCCCGTCTGTCAACACGGGAAAACAGCAAAAATTACGAAAATAAAACAGCGTCCACAGGCAGCCGGTTTGGCAGGTGGGGCTTTGCCGGGCCAATGCCCCTGAGTTATAAGGCGTCATGAGCAAAGACGACACAAAAGACAAATCCACCCGCGACACCCATTATGCGACGCTTCGGCGCGCGGTGCGCGATGCCAAGCGCGAGCGTGGCGAAATTCCAACCCCGCAGCAGAAGCGGATCAAGTCCAACAAGGACTGGAAGCCGCCGCAGTTGCAGCCCGAACAGGTCTTTCTCTATGGCCTGCATACGGTCAGGGCGGCTCTCGATAATAAAGAGCGCAAGCTGATCAAGCTTTCGGTGACGCAGAATGCGTTCGCAAGGCTTGATATCGGCGAGGATCCATCCGCCCTTTCCTTCCCCGTCGAATTCGTTTCGCCGCAGGATATCGACAAGGTGCTCGGCCCCGAAGCGATCCACCAGGGCGTGATGCTGGAAACAAGGCCGCTGCCGGTGCGCCGGCTTGAAGCCTTGAAGAAAAGCCCGCTTCTTCTTGTCCTGGACCAGGTCACCGATCCGCATAATGTCGGCGCGATCATGCGTTCGGCCGTTGCTTTCGATGCCGGCGCCGTCATCACCACCCAGAGACATAGCCCGACCGAGTCGGGCGTGCTTGCCAAATCGGCTTCCGGTGCACTGGAACTCATTCCCTATATCCAGATCGGCAATCTTGCCGAGGCGCTAGACGAGCTGCATCGGCTCGGCTTCCAGACGATCGGCCTTGATTCGGAAGGCCCCGCCCCGCTGGAAGGCACCTTCGAGGGCGAGCGCGTGGCGCTTGTACTCGGCTCCGAAGGCAAGGGCCTGCGCCAGAAGACGCGCGAGACGGTGACGTCTCTGGCACGGCTGGACATGCCGGGCGCGATCAAGTCGCTCAACGTTTCGAATGCCGCGGCAATCGCGCTTTATGCGACACGCCAGCATCTGACCCGCAAGAGCTGAATTTCGACACCAGATCCGGACCGCCCACACAATCCATGCGGGCGGTCCATTCCATGATGCAGCGCAATACAACTTCGACGCAATCCCGACGCAAGCTTTATATGAATATCTCCTAATGTGCTTATTAAGGAGATTCATATGAATCGCGGGAGTTGGAAAAAGCCGGTCGTCCTCGAAATCTTCGGGCGGCCCGGCACGATTACCGTTTCGGACACGCTCGACGCGGCATTGATGATGCTCGCGGCCTGGCCATGCAAACGGACGGACGCACATCTGACGGCCGTGCGCGCCTGCCGCGACGCGCTGACCGGCAAGGCATCACCCTCGCTGGCCCGGGCCGATTTTATCGGCGCAGCACTTGAGGCCGGTTTCCATGTGCAGCCGGAAACCTTTCTTTATGACAATGAGGAAGAAGAACCGGAGGTCATCCTCTATGTGCCGCCGCGACCTTCCTGGCTACCGCCCCTGTCCTCTCCCATGATCGATCAGGCAATAGCACCGAACCCAGCCATGCCGGCGCAAGAGCTTCCGGACAGCATTTCCGCCTATCTGCCGGCGCCCAGCGCGGATGCGGCACCGGCAACAGAGAAGACACCTGTCACCTGGACGGAACATTTCGTCTCGCAGCCGGCTCCTGCTCTCGCCGCCCGCGCCGATATTCCCGACATGCATGTGCTTCTCATCCGGCTTGCCGAAACGCTTGGCATGATCATGCTGGTCACCCTGCAGAATGCCGCGGGCCTGCTCAATATCGATATCCGGCGGCGACGTCCCGGTCGGGCAGCGCCGCAGTAGGCTGCGCTCTATATATAAGCGGGAGGAGCGGCGTTTCGGCGCGTGGCAAGAAGCCGGCATTGCGTGACGGAGGGCAATTGCCGTAAGGCATTGCCCATGACATCGATGTTGAAACCTTCCGAGCCTGCCTCCTCTCTGATCCCCGGCCGAGTCTCCGGCATGCTGGAGATTTTCGAAAGCGCGGCCCTTGCCGCCGGCAAGGCCATTGTCGAGATCCGGCAAGCCGGGGCAGTCACCCATTACAAGGCTGACCGCTCCCCGGTGACCGAGGCCGACGAAGAAGCCGAGCGGATCATTCTTGCGGCGCTCGCCCAAAACTTTCCGGAAATTCCCGTGATTGCCGAGGAGCAGGTGGCGGCAGGCCATGTGCCTGACATTACCGGCCGATCCTTCCTGCTCGTCGACCCGCTCGACGGCACCAAGGAATTTGTCAGCGGCAAGGATGATTTCACCGTCAATATAGCCCTGATCGAAGATGGCGTGCCGACTGCCGGCATCGTTTATGCGCCTGCACTGGGCGTTGCCTATGCGGGTGCCGGCAGTCAGGCCTGGAAGATCAAGGTCGGTGCGGATTTTACGCCTGAGAGCCGCGAGCCGATCCGCTGCCGGGCCATGCGCCAGCCGCCGGTGGCGCTGGCCAGCCGGTCGCACCGCACCGCCGAGACGGACGCCTTCCTTGAACGTTGCGGCGCGATGGAAACGAAATCGATCGGTTCGTCCCTGAAATTCTGCCTTCTGGCAGAGGGGGGCGCCGATATCTATCCCCGCTTCGGCCGGACGATGGAATGGGACACGGCTGCCGGCGATGCCGTGCTGCGCGCTTCCGGCGGCCATACGCGTGACACAAACGGCCTGCCCTTGCGCTACGGCAAGACGAACCAGTCGGATGATGCGGATTTTGCCAATCCGCATTTTATCGCGGAAGGTCCGGCGCCAGATCCGGTGGTGAGACAGGAAATCCGTTGATACCCCGCAATGGGCGGGCGGCCCGTCACATTGCAATAAAAAACAGATGATTTAGGAAGCCGCGCAGAATGCGTGGCAAAGAGGTGCGGAATGCATATCGTAATGGTCGGTTCGGGCTATGTGGGCCTGGTGTCTGGTGCATGCTTTGCGGATTTCGGGCATGACGTGGTCTGCGTCGACAAGGCCGCAGACAAGATCGAGGCCCTGAAGAACGGCGTTATCCCGATTTTCGAGCCGGGTCTCGACCAGCTCGTCGAAACCAATGTCAAGGCGGGTCGCCTCTCCTTCACGACCGAGCTCGCGGAAGCGGTCGCTGCCGCGGACGTCGTCTTCATCGCCGTCGGCACGCCGTCGCGGCGCGGTGATGGCCATGCCGACCTCGGCTACGTCTATGCGGCGGCGCGCGAAATCGCGGCCTCGATCAAGGGCTTTACCGTCGTCGTCACCAAATCAACCGTGCCGGTCGGCACCGGCGACGAGGTGGAGCGGATCATCCGCGAGACCAATCCGGATGCCGATGTCGCTGTCGTCTCCAACCCGGAATTTTTGCGCGAAGGTGCAGCGATCGAAGATTTCAAGCGGCCTGACCGCATCGTCGTCGGCCTTGCCGACGATCGTGCGCGTGGCGTCATGACCGAAGTCTACCGGCCGCTTTATCTCAATCAGGCGCCCATTCTCTTCACCAGCCGCCAGACATCCGAGCTGATCAAATATGCGGCCAACGGTTTTCTGGCGATGAAGATCACCTTCATCAACGAGATCGCCGATCTGTGCGAACGTGTCGGCGCCGACGTGCAGGATGTTTCGCGCGGCATCGGCCTCGATGGCCGTATCGGCGCAAAGTTTCTGCATGCCGGCCCGGGTTATGGCGGTTCCTGCTTCCCCAAAGACACGCTGGCGCTGGCAAAGACCGCACAGGACCATGACAGCCCGATGCGGCTGATCGAAACGACGATCGCAATCAACGACAACCGCAAGCGCGCCATGGGCCGCAAGGTCATCAATGCTGCCGGCGGCGACGTGCGCGGCAAGAAGGTCGCCGTCTTCGGTCTCACCTTCAAGCCGAATACAGACGACATGCGCGACAGCCCGGCGATTGCGATCGTCCAGGCTCTGCAGGATGCGGGTGCAATCGTTTCCGGCTACGATCCGGAGGGGATGGAAAACGCCCGCCAGATGATGGATATCGAATTTGCCAAGGGGCCTTATCAGGCGGCCGAAGGCGCCGATGTCGCGGTTCTGGTGACGGAATGGAACGAGTTCCGGGCGCTTGATCTCAACCGGCTGAAATCGGTGATGAAGGCCCCTGTTCTGGTGGACCTGCGCAATGTCTATCGCGCCCATGAGGTTGAGGCACACGGCTTTGCCTATGCGGGCGTCGGCAAGGTGAAGTGAGGCCGGCGATTTTGGATAGTTTTCAAGGGCGGCAGCGATGTCGCCCTTTTTCTTTTCACTGTCTTATCTACGATGAGACCACATCACCGGAGGCCCATCGAGATGAACCGGACTGCAGGCTTTTCGCTGGAAATTCTGACCGAGGCGGATTTTGCCGTGCTGGGGGATGAAGCGCGCAGCTTCTGCCTGCGGATCATCCAGGAATTTTACGGGATCGACTACAATCCCGTCTGGCATGCCGATCTCGATTCTCTGCGGTCCTCGGGGGAAGGCAACTGGTTCACGGAGAAAAGCCGCGGTGCCTTCATCATCGTTCGCAATGATCGGAACGAGATCATCGCGACAGGCGGACTGTGCGGCCTTGGCCGAAAACCCGGTACGGCGGAACGCCTGAA
Organism: Neorhizobium alkalisoli; assembly: GCF_007829835.1. Taxonomy (GTDB): domain Bacteria; phylum Pseudomonadota; class Alphaproteobacteria; order Rhizobiales; family Rhizobiaceae; genus Neorhizobium. The sequence goes on from NZ_VIWP01000002.1 coordinate 182,523, forward strand.
GGATCGTTATCCTGATCCGGCTAAAACCTGCCAGATCGTCCGCGTCTATCTCGATCAGACGGTGCGCCGGCACGGGCTCGGCAGCCGTATCGTCCATGCACTGGAAGCGGAATCAGAAAAGCTGGGTTATGCCCTCTCCTACCTCCATGCCGACGCGCTTGCAGACGGCACGCTGAAGTTCTGGGGCAATCAGGGTTATGCGGAATTCGGGCGTTTCTCCTATCCATCACCGAAGGGCACGGATACGAGCGTCGATTTCGACAAGCGGCTTTAGCCGCCGCACCTTACCCGAGGATCATTCCGGTCCAACAGCCGCAATCGCCTGTGCAGAACCGGGACAAATTAACCACCTGTTAATCGGGAAAGCCGCAAATCTCGACCACGGCTGGGGGCAGTCGAGGTTTTGTCATGCGTAACGGCGCCGTCGTGCTTTTCATCATTCCCATCATCGCCATGCTGATGTTCAGCGCCTCCGTGGCTTGGCATCGGCTGGAGGTTATTGATCCGGTGATGACGGGGTCGATTAGGCGGTGATGATCGACCATATATCTCACCACCGAGATCTTTGATTCGGGGTTCAGGGAATCGGCTTAGGTTCAAATCTTTTTCTGATTACCCTTGGCCAATTCTGAGCGGGCGGACTATCGAGAGTTTGAAAATTGAACGGATATTCCCCGGCTGCTCTTTTAGCTCTCATTTCTTCACGCATTTCATTTTCTTCGCGCTCAATTTGCTCCTCCTCCTTAATTAGGGCGCTGTAAACAATTTTTACTTGATCGCTTGATGTATTATTAAGACATCCCAAAATATACATATTCATGTAATTCTCCGATCGAGACGACGCGCTTGAAAAGTGCGTTCTTTTGTAGTTTGAGAAATTGTGAGCTAACCTGCCACATACCTGCTCAACACTCTCGGCAACTTTAGGAACAACCCCCTCACGCGCCCAAGTCTCAAAATCGCCGTACTCAATCTCAATGCCTGAGAACTTTTCCAGTGCACGCACGGCGAACTTTCTTTGCGGTTCTAACTCTTCGTTTGCTGCAGGGTTGCTTGCCTCCGATAGGATCGATAGCGCTACGCGCATCATCTCAATATCGAGCTCGCGATCCTTGTTAATAAAGCCCGTCGTTGAAGCTATCAGGGCTCCGACGACACCGAAGAGTGCTGCGAAGACCGCACCACTGGCAGTGTTGAAGATGGTCGATAAGAAGTCTATCCGTGAACTGGCTACATTTTCAGTCTCGGTCATAAGCATCCCCACACTTTGCAAGCCCAAAGTGCCACGGCATGGTCGGCTGTCAATGACTTGATTTTCATTTTCCTGGTCGCAGAAAAAACGACCACCAGTTCGGTCACGGCTATTTGCCCAGCCACACTTAATAGACCCACCCTACCCGTGTTGCATGTTGAATGCATTCGCCAGCATTTTCACGGAGTGCCGGGAAGCCAAGGGAACCAGCTTACAACATGCACATGCCATGCAGCCCAAAAAAGCCGCTGATTCACTGTAAACATTGGGAAATTTGTGGTGCCCCCGGCAGGGTTCGAACCCGCGACCCCCTGATTACAAATCAGGTGCTCTACCAACTGAGCTACAAGGGCACTCGGGGACGGGAGTTAGCATATTCTATCCTCCTGTAAAGCGAAAACTCCTGTCACATGATCATGACATGTGGATGGATCGAACGGGGGCGGGACAGGATGTCGCCGGTTGGGCTTGGCCATGGCGCTTGTGGCGGGCCGGTGTTTTCCTGTACCTAACGGCAGCGGCCGTACATTCCGTACGATCCTCGTGCGTCAAAAATCCTGTGTCCCTGCGCAAAACGCGTTCGCGTCACGCTTAGGGCTCCATCGAAGGTTCGTCATGGTATCGGCCGAAAAGCTCGCTTTCATCGCCTCCCCGGCTCCGGACGCGCAATCCGCGCTGGAGGAGCTTGTCGGGCTTTATGGCAATGTGCCGGCCCCGGAAGCGGATGTCATCGTGGCGCTGGGTGGCGACGGGTTCATGCTGCAGACACTGCATGAGACCATCCATACCGGCCAGCGGGTCTATGGCATGAATTGCGGTTCGGTCGGCTTTCTGATGAACGATTACAAGACCGACAATCTGCAGGCCCGCGTCGCAACCGCCGTCGAAAACGAGTTTCATCCGCTGCTGATGACTGCGACCGATTCGGACGGCAACACTTCGACGGCGCTCGCCATCAACGAGGTCTATCTGTTCCGGCAGTCCTATCAGGCGGCCAAGCTTCGGGTGGAGATCGACGGGCATGTGCGACTGGAGGAGCTGATCTGCGACGGGTTGATGATTGCAACACCGGCCGGCTCCACCGCCTATAACCTTTCTGCCCATGGGCCGATCCTGCCACTCGAGGCGCCGCTTCTGGCGATGACGCCGGTCAGCGCGTTCCGGCCGCGGCGTTGGCGCGGCGCGCTTCTGCCCAATCAGGTCTGTGTCGACCTCACCATTCTCGAGCCAGAAAAGCGGCCGGTGAATGCGGTTGCCGACAATACCGAGATCAAGTCAATCCTGCATGTGCGCGTCGCCCAGACGGCGGATCTCAAGGCGCGGCTTCTCTCCGATCCGGACCATTCCTGGTCTGACCGTATTCTTGCGGAACAGTTCAACAATTAAACTGCGGGTCTAAGGCTTAGGCGAGGCTCAGCGGCGGCCGAAGGCGCGGATGAAGGTTTTGGTCGCGTCGGCGGCCATCTGGTCGATTTCCGATTCGGGCATCGGCCGGCCGGTCTGCTGGTTGATCTTCAGGTCGGTCGCCAGCAGCGCCATGTATTGGCGGGCAGCGAGCGCCGGATCGTCGAGATCGAGATAACCGCCAAGGGCAAGCTGCGCCAGCCGCGCGGCGATCGCCGGGTATTTCTTGCCCGGGCCGTATTCCTTCCAGGTCTCGAATAGTTCCGGAAAGCGATCGCCCTCGGTTTCCACGAGTTTTCTCAGCCAGCGGCCGTTCGGGTCGCAGATCGCCTTGCGCAGCAGATTGGCGGAAAATTCGGCGAGCTCAGCTTCCAGATTTTTGGGCGTTACGGGAAAGGTGTCCAGCACCTTAAAGAAGCCGGCGCTGGAACGGTCGGTAATGTCGGAGACCACGACCTTGAAGAGATTATCCTTGTCGCCCAGCTGGTTATAGATCGTCTGGCGCGACACCCCTGCCCTTGCGGCAATCGCATCGATGCTGGCGCCGGCAAACCCTTCCTCGGCAAAAATATCCGCGGCAGCGTTCAGGATGGCCTGCCGCTTGTTCTGCGGCGCAGGCCAGGTTTCGGGTTCCAGAAGCGTGTCCGACAGCGAATTTTTCATGACAGCAACATAAGGCCACTTGACTGATTGGACAATCGTGTCCAAAATATTTTACATAATTGCCATCCAAGCTCCCATTCGGCCGGCAATCGTTCCCTTACTTCCTATGGTCGTCCCACCCTTGCGGTCTATACGCAAAATGTGGTGACGAGAAAGGCTTTTTCCAAATGCAGAGCAAGTCTTCGCATCATGCGCTCGTGCTCGGCCTGCTTTCGGCCGTCGGTCTGTTTGCCCTCGACATGTATCTCCCCGCTTTGCCGACCATCAGCGAAAACCTGAAGGCCGACAGCCATGCCGTCCAGGCGAGCCTGATCTCCTTTTTTGCCGCCATGGCGGTGTCGCAGATCGTTTACGGTCCGCTGTCGGACATGTTCGGCCGCAAGCGCCCGCTTTATGTCGGCCTTTGCCTTTATCTGATCGGCTCGATCGGCTGCGCGCTGTCGCCGTCGATCGAATGGCTGGTCGCCTTCCGCTTTCTGCAGGGCATGGGCGCCTGTGCCGGTGTCGTCATTTCCCGCGCCGTCGTGCGTGACCTGCATACCGGCCCGGCTGCGGCGGAACTGATGTCGCGGCTGATGCTGGTCTTCAGTGTGTCGCCCATTCTGGCACCGCTTGCCGGCAGTATCGTCACACTGTTCGGCGACTGGCGGCTGATCTTTGCCGTCATGGCGATTGCCGGCGTCGCCGGTCTGGCCGTTGCCCTCTTCGGTCTGGAAGAAACCCGGCCGCAAGCGGCCCGCAGTGAAAGCTCGATCGCAGGCGCCCTGCGCTCCTATGGCATGCTGCTGCGCGATCCCTATTATCTCGGCCTTGTCTTCATCGCCTCGTTCGGCATGTCGAGCTACATGATCTATGTCGCCAACTCGTCCTTCGTGCTGATCGAGCATTACGGCCTGTCGCCGACCTTCTACAGCATCGTCTTTTCGATGAATGCCGTCGGTTTCATCGGCATGTCGCAGCTGAACGGCTGGCTTTCGCGCAAGATCGGCCTGCGCAAGGTCATCCGCGGAGCGGTGCTCGGTTATGTCACGATGATGGTGGCGCTGGCGCTCGTCATGCATACCGGTTTCGACCGGCTGGAAATCATGGCCGCCTTCCTGTTCGGCGGTTACGCCTTCCTCGGCATGATCGTGCCGACGGCAGCCGTCCTTGCGCTCGAACACCATGGGCGCATCGCCGGCACCGCGTCGGCGCTGATGGGCACGATCCAGTTCTGCACGTCGGCCGTGGTGATCGGCGTCGGCGGCCTGTTCGTCGATGGCACGGCGCTGCCGATGGTGACCATCATCGCGATCTGCTCGCTTGTCGTCTGCGGCCTGTCGCTCTTCGTACTGCGCAGTTCGCGCGGTGCGATGGCGGCGGCCGAATAACAAAACCATCATTGCAAACGAAAACGGCCGGATCGTAAGATCCGGCCGTTTTTTGTTGTCCGATGAAATCGAAGATCAGTCGATGTCGGCTGCGACGTCGGCGGCACCGCTGATGCGGTGCGCGAGTGCGGCTTCCATGAACTCGTCCAGATCGCCATCCAGAACATCGTCCGGCGCCGTGCTGGAAACACCCGTGCGCAGGTCCTTGACCAGCTGGTAGGGCTGCAGAACGTAGGAGCGGATCTGGTGACCCCAGCCGATATCGGTCTTCGAGGCCGCTTCGGCATTGGCCGCGTCTTCGCGCTTCTTCAGTTCCGCTTCGTAGAGACGGGCACGCAGCATGTCCCAGGCCTTGGCGCGGTTCTTGTGCTGCGAACGTTCCTGCTGGCACTGCACGACGATGCCGGACGGCATATGCGTGATACGCACGGCCGAGTCGGTCGTGTTGACGTGCTGGCCACCGGCGCCCGACGAGCGGTAGGTGTCGATGCGGCAATCGCTCTCGTTGATGTCGATCTGAATCGAGTCATCGACGACCGGGTAGACCCAGATCGAGGAAAACGAGGTGTGACGGCGCGCATTGCTGTCATAGGGAGAAATACGAACGAGGCGGTGAACGCCCGATTCGGTCTTCAACCAGCCATAGGCATTGTGGCCCTTGACGAGGATCGTCGCGGACTTGATGCCGGCTTCTTCGCCGTCATGCACTTCGAGAAGCTCGACCTTGAACTTCGAACGTTCGGCCCAGCGGGTATACATGCGCAGAAGCATGTTGGCCCAGTCCTGGCTTTCCGTGCCGCCGGCGCCGGAATGCACTTCGACATAGGTGTCGTTGCTGTCGGCTTCGCCCGAAAGCATGGCTTCCACCTGGCGGCGGCCTGCCTCTGCCTTCAGCGCCTTCAGCGCATCCTCGGCTTCCTTGACGATTGCCTCGTCTTTTTCTTCCTCGCCCATGGCAATCAGCTCGATATTGTCGTTGAGCTGCTGTTCCATGGCCCGGACGCCACTGATGCCGTCATCCAGCTGCTGGCGCTCGCGCATCAGCTTCTGGGCTTCGGTGGCATCGTTCCAGAGGTTGGGATCCTCGGATTTGTTATTCAACCAGTCCAGTCGTCTTACCGCCTGATCCCAGTCAAAGATGCCTCCTCAGCAGGCTTATGGCCTGCTTGATTTCGTCGACTACGTTCTCGATTTCCGCGCGCATGGCGTTCTGCTTCTCGCTTTCAGATTTATCGGATTTCGGATTGCCGTGGACATAGTTGCGCCGGCCGCGGATGTAAAGGCCCGCGCCCGGCTCACGCCCAAGACGGATCAGAAGAGGCCGGGCATGCCGGACGTGACGGCCTGCTGGGCCTGCGGCGAGGATTCCAGGATCTGGTCCTGGCTCATGTATTCGCCGTCGCCGATGACGTGGAAGCTGTCGGCCGGGCCGGTGCCGGGCTTGAAGGCTTCCATGATCGTGTCGGGATCGCCTTCCGCAGCCGCCATGCCGGTCTTGCGGTTGACGGCCATGACCGTCATGCCTTCCGGCACGTGGAAGCGCTCAGCCGGCATGTGCTTTGCCGCACCCTCGAGGAATTCGTTGAAGATCGGCGCGGCAAGCGTGCCGCCGCTGACCCGGCCAAGCGGTGACGGGGTGTCGAAGCCGATATAGAGGCCGGCGACGAGGTTCGGGGTGAAGCCCACGAACCAGGCATCCTTTTCGTCGTTGGTGGTGCCGGTCTTGCCGGCGACGTCGCGATCCTTGACGGTGATCTTGCCGGCGGCGGTGCCGCGCTGGACGACGCCCTGCATCATCGAGGTGATCTGGTAGGAAGTCATCGGGTCGAGAACCTGCTCGCGGTTGTCGACGACGGTCGGCTCTTCCTGGTTCGCCCAGTCATTGGCGTTGCAGCCTTCGCAGGTGCGCTCCTCATGACGGAAGATCGTCTTGCCGTAACGGTCCTGGATGCGGTCGATGACGGTCGGCTTGATCTGCTTGCCGCCATTGGCGATGACCGCATAGGCCGAGACCATACGCATGACCGTGGTTTCGCCGGCGCCGAGCGACATGGCGAGAACCGGCAGCATCTTGTCATAGATGCCGAAACGCTCTGCATATTCGGCAACCAGTTCCATGCCCATGTCCTGCGCAAGGCGGACGGTCATCTGGTTCCGCGAATGCTCGATACCGAAGCGCAGGGTCGAGGGACCGTTGCTGCCTTCATTGCCGTAATTGTCCGGCTTCCAGACCTGGCCGCCGGAAACGACCTCGATCGGTGCATCGAGAATGACCGAAGCCGGCGTATAGCCGTTGTCGAGTGCGGCCGAATACACGAAAGGCTTGAAGGACGAGCCGGGCTGGCGCATCGCCTGGGTGGCGCGGTTGAATTCCGACTGCGCATAAGAGAAGCCGCCGACCATGGCGAGAACGCGGCCGGTATTCGGGTCCATGGCAACGAAACCGCCCTGTACCTTAGGCGGCTGGCGCAGCCTGTAGGTCTTGGCCTGTTCGTTGATCGTCTCGACGTAAACGACATCGCCGGACTTCAGCACGCCGTCGGGAGACTTGGCTGTCTTGCGGTCGCCGGTGGCATCGCGATAGGCCCATTTCATGTCGTCGGCAGCGATCGTACCGGTGACGCGGTCAGCTACAGGCTTGCCGGCACCATCGGTGTCGGGCTGCAGGCCAACGGTCACCGACTTGGCGGAGACGTCTGTCACGACGGCGAGCTTCCATTCCGGAATGTCGCCGAGCGCCTTCAGCTTTGCCAGTGCCGGACCCCAATCACCGCTCGGCGGGATCTGCGTGACCGGACCACGGTAACCGCGGCGCTCGTCGTAATCGATCAGGCCATCCTGCAGCGCATGACGGGCAAGAGCCTGCAGATCGGGATCAAGCGAGGTGCGGACCGAAAGGCCGCCCTCATACAGAACCTTGTCGCCGTAGCGTTCGATCAGCTGGCGGCGGACTTCCTCGGAGAAGAATTCCGAAGCGAAGACCTGGCCGCCGCCGCGGCGCAGATTGACGCCCAGCGGCTGCTTCTTGGCATCGTCGGCATCGCTCTGGGTGATGTAGCCATTCTCGGCCATACGGTCGATGACCCAGTTGCGGCGGTCCAGTGCTGCCTGGGTGTGGCGGAACGGATGATAGTTGTTCGGTCCCTTCGGCAGCGAAGCCAGATAAGCGGCTTCCGCCGTCGTCAGTTCGGTGACGGACTTGTTGAAATAGGTCAGTGCCGCACCGGCGATGCCGTAGGAGTTCAGGCCGAAGAAGATCTCGTTCAGGTAGAGTTCGAGGATCTTGTCCTTGGAATAGGTCTGCTCGATGCGGAAGGAGAGGATTGCTTCCTTGACCTTGCGGTCGATCGTCTGGTCGTTGGTCAGAAGAAAATTCTTCGCCACCTGCTGGGTAATGGTCGAGGCGCCTTCAGGGCGACGACCAGAACCGAAATTCTGCAGGTTGTTGAGAACTGCACGACCGAGACCGGAAATATCAACGCCCGGATGATTGTAGAAGTTCTTGTCTTCGGCCGACAGGAAGGCTGCCTTGACGCGGTCCGGAATGGCCTGGATCGGCAGGAACAGGCGGCGCTCGCGGGCATATTCCGACATCAGCGCGCCGTTGCCGGCATGCACGCGGGTGGCGACGGGCGGCTCGTAGGAAGCCAAGACCTCGTAATTGGGCAGATCCTTGGCAACGCCATTCAGATAGATGGCGGCTGCAGCGGCGACACCCAGAAACAGGACGCAGCCCATGCCAAAGAAATATCCAATCAGTCTGATCATGTCCGAGCTACCGTTCAGCTTTCAGTCGGCGCGCAATGCGCACCATCGCATGGTTCAAGGCGTTTTGCACGGTGATTGCACCGACGCAAGGCTTGGGGCGATAAAACGCACCGTCTCCGCCGCATTCGGCTGGCCACGAATAATCGTCCGAATGTGAGGAAAATAGGGCTTCGCCCAAGTATTTCCGTGGGTTGTCTGCAAGGTTTACGATATTCGCCTGCATCTGTGGCAGGCAGGCCACGTATTCGTGATCAGCAAAGCCCCGCATCAGCCGCCGTTTGCGACGGATCGACCACGATACTGATCGACGGCCGCAGAGATCAGGCCAGCGACTTTCTCACGCCATGCTTCATCGAGCAGTTGTCTTTCATCGTCCGGATTGGAGAGGAAACCGAGTTCGAGCAGTACCGACGGAAAATCCGGGGCGCGCAGAACCTGGAAGCCCGCCTGGCGGTGCGGATTGTTGATGAGGCCCACCTGCCCTTCGAAGGATTTGACCACCTTGTCGGCCAGCGACACCGAAAAGGCCTGGGTCTCGCGGCGGGTGAGATCGAGCAGGATGTCGGCAACCTCGGACGGACCAGCCTCCGGGCTGACACCGGCGATCTGGTCGGAAAGGTTTTCACGGGCGGCGAGATTTTCCGCCATGCGGTCGGACGCCTTGTCCGAGAGCGTGTAGACGGTCGCGCCGCGGATATCCTTCTGCGGAACCGTGTCGGCATGCAGGGAGATGAACAGGTCGGCATGGTGCTGACGAGCAATCGTCACCCGCTCGGACAGGGACAGGAACGTGTCATCCTCCCGCGTCAGGAAGGCCTTCACCCCCTGCAGCTTGTTCAGCTTGTCGGCGAGAAGCTTTGCGAAACCGAGCGTGATCACCTTTTCCGGCGTCTTGCTGGCGAGTGCCGTCGCACCGGCATCGATACCGCCATGGCCGGCATCGATCGCGACGGTGAAAACGCCATCGTCGGCGGCCAGCGGATTGGGCGCGGCCTCAACCGTCGAACCGTCATTCCAGTCCTGCCCCTTGAGCAGCGTGGCGAAATCGTCCTTGCTGGTCATCTCGGCATCGAGCACCAGCCGGTAACCGCCATTCTCCTCCTGGCGCGCCTCCGCCTTGACCAGCCTGACCGGCTTGACCGAGGTCAGGACGATGCGGGCGCTGGCGCTGCCCATCGTGCCGTAGCGAATATCCTTGAACAGGCCGCGCGGGGAAAGATCGTCGGCCGGGAAGCCGAAGGCGGTTGCGGGCAGGTCGATGATGATCCGCTCCGGACCGCCGACATAATGAACCGAAAATTCCGGCTTGGCCTCGAAATCGATGACGATGCGGGTTCTGGCGGCATCACCGGCGATGCGTGCGCCATAAGCGAGAATCGGCTGCGCCGCGCGGGCGCCCTGCCCCATCAGAACCGCGGCCATCAGAAGCGCGACCCGGCAGGCGATTCGCGCCGAGATCCATCGAAATTGCAGCACTGGCGCATGGCCCGTCCCGCTTCGGGACAGGTCGGCGCCTGTCTGTTTCCGGTGAGCTTTCAACCCCAGTTCCCTACTCGAATACCCGCTTCAAGCCTGTCCCGAATGGAAAATCCCATATGCCAAGCCTGTATTGCAAGGAGTGATGCGCGAAAACGCGCGAATCATGCCTTCCCGTCCTGATGTTTCATAAGAGGATCAAATCGATCGACAATATGGCGGATACGGGTTTTCCCTTGCTATTGTGACAGATAAACCATACAACGCAGGTGAAGGTTAAAGCGTTGACGGGATAGTCTGCCGATAGGCTGGCCAGCCTCTTAACGGGCCTGGCGCCGAGGACCGCAGTCATCCGCCGTCGCTACGCTTTATCCTGATACACACGATCCGTCCGGCGGTGGCCGGAAAAATACCGGATGGCACGCTATCCGTCGCTCAGTGGAGCAATTTCATCGGACCCTCAAGGGTCTATGTTTACGTCATTCTCGTTTGGTCTTTGATGTCGCGGCACAGTTTTCAGAACCGGGAGAGAACAAGGAAGCCTCTGGCTCCGTCTTCTTTCCGGTTGCCGTCACGACAGGTCCACCCGACGGGATCCCCCTTATCCGGCGCAACGACTGTCTCTCATGATCGGTCTGTCCCAGTTGAAATACTGGTGGCAGGCCTTTTTGCGGATGTGCGGCGCCGAGGAGCAGAACATCAATGGCAGACAAAATGCTTATCGACGCGTCTCACGAAGAGGAGACGCGCGTAGTCGTCGTACGCGGCAATCGCATCGAAGAATTCGATTTCGAATCGCAGCATAAGAAGCAGATACGCGGCAATATCTATCTGGCGAAGGTGACACGGGTCGAACCGTCCCTTCAGGCCGCGTTCGTGGATTACGGCGGCAACCGCCACGGCTTCCTCGCCTTCGCGGAAATCCATCCCGACTATTACCAGATCCCGCTTGCCGACCGGCAGGCGCTGATGCAGCAGGAAGCGGAAGATCAGCGCAAGATCGCTGAAGCCGACGCCATGGATCCTGTTGTCGATCTCGCCAACGAGGAACAGCCGGATATCGGCATCGTTCCGGCCGCACCGGTAGAGGCCGCAGCGCCTGAGGCCGTAGCCGAAGTCGTCGAGGCTGTTACCGAGACCACCGCGGAAGCCGCAGAGCCGGCGCCTGAAGAAAAGAAGACCAAGCCGCGCCGCAGCCGCGCCAAGAAGAAGCCGGAGGCCGCAAAGGCCGAAGAGGCTTCTTCCGAAGAGACCGCTGACGCCGCGCCTGCCCCGTCCGAGGATCAGGGCAACGACGATTCGACGCCGGACAGCATGGCCGCCATGGTCGATACCGACTCGATCTCGGAAGACGTCGATTCGCGCCGCCGTCGTGATGACGACGAGGATGACGACGACGATCATCACGAGAAGGAAGAAATCGAATCCGTCGGCGCAGAAGACGCGATGGAAGAAGTTCCGGATCGCGTCGTGCGCCGCCCGCGCAAGCAGTACCGCATCCAGGAAGTCATCAAGCGCCGACAGATCCTGCTCGTGCAGGTGGCCAAGGAAGAACGCGGCAACAAGGGCGCAGCGCTGACCACCTATCTGTCGCTTGCAGGCCGTTATTCGGTCCTGATGCCGAACACGGCACGGGGCGGCGGCATTTCCCGCAAGATCACCCAGCCGGCCGACCGCAAGCGCCTCAAGGAAGTTGCGCGCGAGCTGGACGTGCCGCAGGGCATGGGTGTCATCCTGCGCACCGCAGGCGCCAACCGCACTCGCGTCGAGATCAAGCGCGACTTCGAATATCTGATGCGCCTGTGGGAAAACGTCCGCACGCTGACCCTGCAGTCGACCGCGCCGACCCTCGTTTATGAAGAAGGCTCGCTGATCAAGCGTTCGATCCGCGACCTGTATAACAAGGACATCAACGAGGTCATCGTCTCCGGCGAAGAAGGCTATCGTGAAGCGAAAGACTTCATGAAGATGCTGATGCCGAGCCATGCCAAGGTGGTTCAGCCCTATCGCGACCTGCACCCGATCTTCTCGCGTTCCGGCATCGAAGCGCAGCTCGACCGCATGCTGCAGCCGCAGGTGACGCTGAAGTCCGGTGGCTACCTGATCATCAACCAGACCGAGGCGCTGGTTGCCGTCGACGTCAACTCCGGCCGTTCGACCCGCGAGCACTCGATCGAAGACACGGCACTGCAGACCAACCTGGAAGCGGCTGAGGAAGTCGCCCGCCAGCTGCGCCTGCGCGACCTTGCCGGCCTGATCGTCATCGACTTCATCGACATGGAAGAAAAGCGCAACAACCGCGCTGTCGAGAAGAAGCTGAAGGATTGCCTGAAGAACGACCGTGCCCGTATCCAGGTTGGCCGCATCTCGCATTTCGGCCTTCTGGAAATGTCGCGCCAGCGTATCCGCGCATCGGTTCTCGAATCGACGACGCAGATCTGCTCGCATTGCGGCGGTACCGGTCACGTTCGCTCGCAGTCTTCCGTCGGCCTGCATGTCCTGCGCGGCATCGAGGAATACCTGCTCAAGAACACGACGCACGACATTACCGTGCGCACGACGCCCGACATCGCGCTCTACCTGCTCAACCACAAGCGCGCGACCGTGGTGGATTACGAAAACCGCTTCGGCGTCTCGATCTTCATCGAATCCGACGTCAGCATCGGTTCGAACCATTTTGCGATCGACAAGGGCGAGCCGGTTGAAAACCCGGTCCGCATCGAGAGCCTGATGCAGTTCGCGGCGATCCCGGTCGAGGAAGAAGACGATGTCGTCATCGAGATCGACGAGGAAGAAGACGAGGAAGAGCTGAACGCAGCTCCGGCCCAGGCTTCCGGCGAACGCGCCCAGCAGAGCGATGAAAACGGCCGCAAGCGCAAGCGTCGCCGCCGTCGTCGCAATCGCGGCGGTGAACGCAATGGCGAAGCGCAGGCTTCCGACGCTGATGGCCAGGACCTTACAGCCGAAGATGGCGACGAGGACGAGGATGATGCAGCCGAAGGCGCCGTCAGCGCCGAGGGTGCAGAAACCGGCGAAGGCGATGAAGGTGCGCGCCGCAAACGTCGCCGTCGTGGCAAGCGTGGTGGCCGCCGCAACCGCGGTGACGAGGACGGCAGCGAAATGACGGCTTCCGAAGCCGGCGACGACGAAGCATCGTCGGATGAAGCCGGTGCCGAGGCGGAAGATGCGGTTGTCGCAGTCGAAGCTGCCGAGGAAACGACCGCAGCCGTTGTCGAGCCTGTAGCCGAAGAGGCTCCGGCTGAAGTTGCAGCACCGAAGCCGCGCCGCTCGCGCCGTGGCAAGGCTGCGACTGCAGCAACGGAAGAAGCGCCTGCCGCCGAGGCCCCTGCTCCGGTCGAAGCCGTTGCGGAACCGGTCAAAGCGGCTCCGGTCGTCGAAACGCCTGTCGTTGCCGAAGAACAGCCCGCAGCGGCTGCAGAAGCGGAAGCTGAAACGGCTGAAGGCGACGACAAGCCGGCCCGCGCCAACCGCGCCTCCAACATCTCCTCCTCCAGCGAGGCGGTGGTGAAAAGCTCCGACCCGGCAGCAGCACCGGAAACCGATGGCGAAGCCGGCAAGCCCAAGAAGGCTGGCTGGTGGCAGCGCCGCGGCTTCTTCTGAGCCTGGTCAATATTCTGGATTATCGAAACGGCCGCGTCAGCGGCCGTTTCTCGTTGGATGACACCGCATCCTCTGTTGAGGATCTGATTCACACGACGGCCGTAAACATCGCTTGGAAAAGGTTTTTTCGATTCTCGCGGCGCCGGTTTACGCAGTTGTGAAAGTCGAGTTGGCCTCCCCGTTCGTTTTCGGGTTTCCAGACGGTCTTTCCTGACTTAATTTCGGCCCGAATCGAACTGCTGTTCGGCATTTCTGCATTTCACCTTCTTCGACATGAGGACCGGATGACCTTCTTCAAGAAATTTGCTCTTGCCGGCGTCTTGGTCGCTGCTGGATTTTCGGCTGCCGCCCCGGCACTCGCACTCGATGACACGCAGAAGAAGGAAATGGGCGAATTCATCCGCCAGTATCTGATCGACAATCCGGAAGTGCTGATCGAGGCGCAGAACGCGCTTGAAGCCAAGCAGCAGGCCCAGCGCGTCGACCAGTCGACCAAGGCGGTCGCAGCCTACAAGGACACGATCTTCGCCTCTCCGTCCGACATCACGCTCGGCAATCCGAAGGGCGACGTCACCATCGTCGAATTCTTCGATTACAATTGCGGCTATTGCAAACACGCACTGTCCGACATGGACGGCATTCTGTCCAAGGACAAGAATGTCCGCTTCATCCTGAAGGAATTCCCGATCCTCGGACCGGATTCGGTTGCTGCGCACCGCGTGGCGAATGCCGTGCGCCTGGTCGCGCCGACGAAATATCCGGAATTCCATCGCAAGCTCCTCGGCGGCACGGCGCATGCTTCGGAACAGACGGCCCTTGCCGTTGCAAAGTCGCTTGGCGTCGACGAGGCTGCGATCCGCAAGTCGATGGCCGACAAGCCGAATGACGATCAGGTGCGCGAGACCTACCAGCTGGCCAACGCGATCGGCATTACCGGCACGCCGACCTATGTCGTCGGCGACGAGGCCGTATTCGGTGCCGTCGGCGGTGAAACGCTGGAAGAGAAGATCTCCAATGTGCGTTCCTGCGGCAAGGCAAGCTGCTGATCTTCCGATCCGAACATCCTCCCCTTTATCGCCCTTGGCCTTGACTTCCGTGGACGGCGGCCTCTTTCGGCCTGCCGGGGGCTTTTCCTTGCGGTCCTAGCGGTCTATAGGTGGCCGCAGATTTGTGGATGGAACTTCTAAGATTGCGATGAGCAAAACGATCTTCGTTCTCAACGGCCCCAACCTCAACATGTTGGGGAAGCGGGAACCGGGCATTTATGGCGGCAAGACGCTCGATGATATCGCTGCCGATTGCCGCGCCGCCGGCGACGCTCTTGGCTTCACCGTCGACTTTCGCCAGAGCAACCACGAAGGCGTGCTGATCGACTGGATCCATGAGGCCGGCGAGAAAGCCGCCGGTGTCGCGTTCAACGCGGGTGCCTATACCCACACTTCGATTGCGCTGCACGACGCCATTCGTGCGATATCCGTACCAGTCGTGGAAGTTCACATCTCGAATGTGCATGCCCGGGAAGAGTTCCGGCACCATTCGGCGATAGCGGCGGCCTGCAAGGGCGTCATCTGCGGGTTCGGGCCGACGAGCTACATTCTCGCCCTGCACGCCTTGAAATCCATCACTGCCTGACAACATAAACAAAACAATAGGGTTTGCTATGTCTGAGAAGAAAGCCGGTATCGACAAGGGTCTGATCCGCGATCTCGCGAACATCCTGAAGGACACCGATCTGACCGAGATCGAAGTCGAACAGGACGATCTCCGTATCCGCGTATCGCGCCAGGGCAATACGCAGTATATCCAGGCTCCGATCGCAGCAGCACCGGTTGCCGCCGCTGCACCTGTCGCGGCCGTTGCAGCTGCTCCGGCCGCTGCTGCCGGTCCGGACCTGAAGAATGCCGTCACGGCCCCGATGGTCGGCACTGTCTACATGGCACCGGCTCCCGGCTCGCGCGCTTTCATCGAAGTCGGCGCCACCGTCAAGGAAGGCCAGACCCTGCTCATCATCGAAGCCATGAAGACGATGAACCAGATCCCGTCGCCGAAGTCCGGCAAGGTCGTGGAAATCCTGGTCAACGACGCGCAGCCTGTCGAATACGGCCAGCCGCTCGTCATCGTCGAGTAAGGCTTGAGCCCATGATTTCCAAGATCCTCATAGCCAACCGCGGTGAAATCGCACTTCGCGTCCTGCGCGCCTGCAAGGAGCTCGGAATTGCGACGGTTGCGGTTCATTCGACCGCCGATTCCGATGCGATGCATGTGCGCCTGGCAGACGAAAGCGTCTGCATCGGCCCGCCGCCTTCGCGTGACAGCTATCTGAACATCCATCAGATCGTTGCCGCCTGCGAGATCACTGGCGCTGACGCCGTGCATCCCGGTTACGGCTTCCTGTCGGAAAATGCCAAGTTCGCCGATATTCTCGACGCCCATGGCATCACCTTCATCGGACCGACCGCCGACCATATCCGCATCATGGGCGACAAGATCACCGCCAAGCAGACGGCACAGGAACTGGGTATCCCGGTCGTGCCCGGCTCGGACGGCGAAGTGAAGCCCGAGAACGCGATGGAAATCGCCCGCAAGATCGGCTTCCCGGTTCTCATCAAGGCAACCGCAGGCGGCGGCGGCCGCGGCATGAAGGTCGCCAAGACCGAAGAAGATCTGGACGAAGCCGTGGCGACCGCCCGGACCGAAGCGTTGAACGCTTTCGGCAATGACGCGGTCTACATGGAAAAATATCTCGAAAAGCCGCGGCATATCGAGATCCAGGTCGTCGGCGACGGCGCAGGCAATGCGATCCATCTCGGCGAACGTGACTGCTCGCTGCAGCGCCGTCACCAGAAGGTCTGGGAAGAAGCCAATTCCCCTGCCCTCACCGTCGAGCAGCGGATGAAGATCGGCCAGGTCTGCGCCGATGCGATGAAGAAGCTGAAATATCGCGGCGCCGGCACGATCGAGTTCCTCTACGAAAACGGCGAGTTCTATTTCATCGAAATGAACACCCGTCTTCAGGTCGAACACCCGATCACCGAAGCGATCACCGGCATCGACCTCGTGCACGAGCAGATCCGCGTCGCTTCCGGCAACGGCCTGTCCGTGACCCAGGACGAGATCGTCTTTCAGGGCCATGCGATCGAATGCCGTATCAATGCCGAGGATCCGCGCACCTTCGTACCCTCGCCCGGTACGATCACCTATTTCCACGCTCCGGGTGGTCTTGGCGTTCGCGTCGATTCGGGTGCCTATGCCGGCTACAAGATCCCGCCATACTATGACAGCCTGATCGGCAAACTGATCGTGCATGG
The DNA here is from genome assembly GCF_007829835.1 of Neorhizobium alkalisoli. GTDB lineage: Bacteria > Pseudomonadota > Alphaproteobacteria > Rhizobiales > Rhizobiaceae > Neorhizobium. The sequence goes on from NZ_VIWP01000002.1 coordinate 199,385, forward strand.
TCGCACGCGCAGCGAATGCATGATGCGCTTGCGGCGCGTCCTCGACGAATTCGTCGTTGACGGCATCAAGACCACGCTGCCGCTCTTCCAGGAACTTGTCGACAATCCCGATATCGCAGCCGGCGATTACGACATCCACTGGCTGGAGAAGCATCTGGCGGCAACGTCCGCTCAGTAAGGAGATCAATGGCAGGGCGTCGCGGCAAATACTATCCGGCGATTACACCGGAAATTCTGTTGCGCGCCTATTCCATCGGGCTTTTCCCGATGGCCGAAGCCGCGGACGACCCGGAGATTTTCTGGGTCGATCCGGAAATGCGCGGCGTGCTGCCGCTCGATACGTTCCACGTTTCGAAAAGCCTTGCCAAGGCAATCCGCCAAAAACCTTTCGACATCCGCTTCGATACCGATTTTCCCGGTGTCATCGAGATGTGCGCAGAACCCGCGGAAGACAGGCCCAGCACCTGGATCAATGCCACGATCCGAAAGCTCTATTGCGAACTGCATGCCATGGGCCATGCCCATAGCGTCGAGGCCTTCGACGGCGACGAACTCGTCGGCGGGCTTTATGGCGTTTCGCTCGGCTCCGCCTTCTTCGGCGAAAGCATGTTCTCCCGCCGCACCAACGCGTCCAAGATTGCCCTCGTGCATCTCGTCGAGCGCCTGAAGCAGCACGGCTTTACGCTGCTCGACACGCAGTTCACCACCGAACACTTAAAGACGTTCGGCGCGATCGACGTGCCCAAGGACGAATATCTCGCCATGTTGCGGGCCGCCGTCGACGGGCCGCATCTGGTATTCTGAAATTCAGGAAATAGAAGACGCTTACTTCGCTGCCTTGGCGGCGGGCGCCGGCACGTCCGAGGTCTGCTTGCAGCCTGTCAGCCAGACGTCATAGATCGGATGCTCGACGGCATTGAGGCCGGGGCTGTCTGCGAACATCCAGCCGGAAAAGATGCGGCGGATCTTGCGGTCGAGCGTGATCTCGTCGACCTCGACGAAACCATCGATCTTCTGCACTTCCGTATCGTCGCGGGAATAACAGACCTTCGGCGTCACCTGCAGGGCGCCGTATTGCACGGTCTCGTTCAGATAGACGTCGAACTTGGTGATGCGGCCGGTGATCTTGTCGATGCCAGCGAACTCGGCGACGTGGTTCTCGATACGGGCCGCGGACGCCTCGCCTCCCATCAGAACCGGAACGATCGCCAGAAGGGCGCCGACCGCCAGTTTGCGTGAGATAAGCTTCGTCCGTGTCATCATTCATCCCGTCTCGACAGATTTTGTCCGCCGAGGACTAAAGCGTGTCGCGATCTTTCAGATTCGCTCCGTACGCTTTAGTGTTTTGTTGGAGCATGTCGTTTTCGCAAAACCGCGGCACACTTTTGCGCGACATGCTTTAAAAGTGGATTATGGCCAAAACAGGTGTCGGCCTCGAAAGGGCAGGATCAGTTTCCTGGCGTCCAGGCGTCGTAATCGCCCGTGACGCGGGCGCGTTCACCGCCGGTCGCAAGCGAGCCCTTCGGGTGGTAGGCAAGCGGCGTACCGGTCATGTTGGCCTTGTGCGGCTTCTGCCATTCGCGGGCCTTGTAGTCTTCCTGCGACGGCGGAACGTCGGTGCGGTAGTGCATCCAGCCATGCCAGCCCGGCGCAATCGCCGAAGCCTCAGCATAACCCTTGTAAACGACCCAGCGCTTCGGCTTGCCCCACGAGGTCATCGGACCTTCGTAATAGACATTGCCCATTTCATCCTCGCCAACCTTCTTGCCGTGGCGCCAGGTGAAGACCCTGGTCCCCATCGTCTGTCCGTTCCACCAAGTGAAGATCTGCAGCAGGAGGTTTTTCATGGATGTTCCGTCGGCTTTGAAAGCAGGTTGGAAATACAATCTGATCGTAGGCTGGTCATTGGCTGGCCAATGGCACCGCACTGCTTCGCTTATGCCGCTTGGCAGCGTGCGTGTCCAGTGATTCCGGCTTTTGGCACCTTTATTTGAGCTCCATCTTGAAGCCGAAATGGCCCTTGGAGAAACCCAGTCGCTCGTAGAAACGATGCGCGTCGATGCGCTTCATATTCGATGTCAGCCGCACGACCCGGCAGTCATGGCGCCGCGCTTCTTCGATGGCGTAAGCAATCATCTGGGCGCCGATACCGCGCCCGCGCATGTCGGCGCGGGTCTGGACGGCCTCGATGATCATCGTCAGCGAGCCGCGGCCGGTCAGGGTGCGATTGAAGACGATCTGGAACGTGCCGACGACCTCGCCATCAAGCTCGGCTGCAAACAGCTGCTCGTTCTGGGAGGCGTCGATGACATGAAAGGCACGCAGGTAATCGTCGAAGGCGGCAGCGTCCGTCGTATCGCCGTGACCGCCGACATCGTCGTCGGCGAAGAGAGCTATCAGGGCCGGCAGATCCGCCTCCCTTGCCCGGCGGATGATGATCTCGACCATGTCATGCCCTCCCTGGTGCGTCTTTGCCTCTAATGCGAGGCCAGCCGCTTTTCCATGATGATCGCCGGCAGGCCGGAATTGGGGGCGCCCCACTCCTCCATGCGGTCGACCTCGACAAATCCGAGCCGCTCATAAAACGAAAAGGCCCGGACATTCTGCAACGCCACTTCCACCCGCATGATTTCGGCATCGGGGAAGCAGGTTTCGAGTTCGGCAAAGATATCGCGGCCGACACCCTCTCCCTGCGCCGAGGGGCGCACGTAGAGCTGATGCAGCATCACCGTCTTGTCCATCTTCGGATATTTGGCGGCATAACCGATGCCGCCGATCGAACGGCCGTCATCGGCGACGAGGAACTCGCCATCCTTCTTCAGGATGCGTGCCTTGATCGCGCCTGCCGAATGCCAGCTGCCGACCATGCGCGCCACCTGTTCGGGCCCGTAGAACGGGTCGTAGGAGGCATGGAAGGTTTCGGTGAGGACGGAGCGGATCTTTTCCACATCCTCCTCACCTGCGGTGCGAACGAAGTAGACCATAAGCCTACTCCTCGATCCCCAGCTTTGCCTTGACCAACGCCTGGACGGCCTGCGGATTGGCCTTGCCGCCGGTGGACTTCATGACCTGACCGACGAACCAGCCGGCCAGCGTCGGCTTCGCCTTGACCTTCTCGACCTGATCCGGATTGGCGGCGATGATCTCGTCGACGGCCTTTTCGATGGCGCCGGTATCGGTGACCTGTTTCATACCGCGGGCTTCGACGATCTCGGCCGGATCACCGCCTTCGGTGAGCACGATTTCGAACAGGTCCTTGGCGATCTTGCCGGAAATGGTCTCGGCCTTGATCAGGTCGATGATGGCACCGAGCTGAGCGGCGGAAACCGGAGTCTCTTCAATGTCTTTGCCGGTTCTGTTCAAGGCGCCAAGCAAGTCGTTGATGACCCAGTTGGCAGCCATCTTGCCGTCACGGCCTTCGGCCACGGCCTCGAAATAATCGGCGATCGCCTTTTCCGAAGTCAGGACAGAAGCGTCATAGATGGACAGGCCGAGTTCGGCGACGAAACGGGCCTTCTTGTCGTCCGGCAGTTCCGGCAGGTCCTTTGCCATGGCGGCGATGAAGGCATCATCGAATTCGAGCGGCAGCAGGTCCGGGTCCGGGAAATAGCGATAGTCGTGCGCGTCTTCCTTGGAGCGCATCGAACGCGTCTCGCCCTTGCCCGGATCGAACAGACGGGTTTCCTGATCGATCGAGCCGCCATCCTCGAGGATGGCGATCTGGCGGCGTGCCTCGTATTCGATCGCCTGGCCGATGAAGCGGATGGAGTTGACGTTCTTGATTTCGCAACGCGTGCCAAAACCTTCGCCCGGACGACGGACGGAGACGTTGACGTCGGCGCGCATCGAGCCTTCATCCATGTTGCCGTCGCAAGTGCCGAGATAACGGACGATCGAGCGGAGCTTGGTCATATAGGCCTTGGCTTCGTCCGAAGACCGCATGTCGGGCTTGGAGACGATTTCCATCAGCGCCACGCCGGAGCGGTTCAGGTCGACATAGGACATGGTCGGATGCTGGTCGTGCATCGACTTGCCGGCGTCCTGTTCTAGGTGCAGGCGCTCGATGCCGATCTCGATATCCTCGAACTGGCCCTGTCGGTCGGGGCCGAGCGAGATGACGATCTGGCCTTCACCGACGATCGGATCCTTGAACTGCGAGATCTGGTAGCCCTGCGGCAGGTCGGGATAAAAATAGTTCTTGCGGTCGAAGATCGAACGCTTGTTGATCTGGGCTTTCAGGCCGAGACCGGTGCGCACGGCCTGGGCCACGCATTCCTCGTTGATGACGGGCAGCATGCCGGGCATCGCCGCATCGACGAGCGAGACGTTGGAATTGGCAGGCTTGCCGAATTCGGTCGAGGCGCCGGAGAAAAGCTTCGAATTGGAAAGGACCTGAGCGTGCACCTCCATGCCGATGATCACTTCCCAGTCGCCTGTGGCGCCGGGAATGAAGCGTTTCGGATCGGGCGTGCGAACGTCGACTAGGGTCATCTTATGCTCGTCTCATAGGTGAATTCTTTAAGCTGGTGAGGTAGAACAAATGCCATTGTGGCGCAAGGCTTGAAGCCTCCTCCGAGCCTTTAAGCGCCCATGTGCATTGCCCCGGAGGCATTTGTTGTCGCTCGATACGATCCTCATACTCGCGACAACCGCCTTCCTCTACAACACCGTCGTCTTTTGCGTCTATTGGCGCGACAAGCAGGCGGCGCGCGACGGCAATTGGCGCGTCAAGGAATCGACGCTTCTGCTTCTCGCCTTTGCCGGCGGCGGACCGGGCGCTTTTACCGCTCAAAAACTGCTGCGGCACAAGACGCGGAAACCGCCCTTCCCGGTTGCCCTGCCGTTCTTTGTTGTCCTGCAGATCGCGATTGTGATCGTCCTGATCACAACTCCGGAGAGCTTCGTTGCAATCTGGCGTTCCATCGCCCTGTGGTGAACGGCAAAAACTCCGCTTTTCCCGCGGACTTGCCGCTTGCCGGTCGCGATGTTACCGATTGAGGACCGTCATCGGAAAAAAGCCCAGGGAGCATCATGACCCGTCGCCCGATCCTTTTCATCGCAGCCTTTTCGATCCTCGCCGGCTCTGCCCTTCCCCTTCTTGCGCAGCAGATCACCGTCAAGGATCAGGTCAAGCTGATGGAGGAGATGAAAAGCCAGGGCAAGACCGGGACAGCGAAGAAGACGAAGCAAGTCGATGCCCGCCCCGCCAATCTCGGCGAGATCGTCATCACGATGATCAAGGGCGAAGGCGTGGAAACGAAATCGAAGCCGGCCGAAGATGGCGACTGGGTGGTGCGCAACCGCTGCCCTGAAACCGGCAATGAGGAAATCCTCGTAAAGTCGGCAAAGTTTCCCGACCGTTACGGCAAGCCGCTCGGCGAGGCAGATTCGCGCGGCTATCGTCCCTTCCAGCCGAAGGGCAGCGAAATGAACTATTTCATCGTTCCCGCGACCATGGGAGGCTTCTCCTTCACCGCGCCCTGGGGTGAAAAGATGATCGCCAAGCCGGGCGACGCCATCGTGCAGATCCCGAGCGATCCGTCGGATACCTACCGCATCGCCGCCGCATCCTTCGCCTGCACCTACGAAATCACCAAGCCGGCCCCCTGACCGGTTCAGAATTTCGGCCCGTAGGTGCCATCCCAGTCTTCAACGAGGCGCTTTGACAGCCCCACCGACTGCACGTCCCGGTCGATCCTCGGCGAATAGGCGATCGACAGCCAGTGGACGGTATAACCATGCCTTTCGAAAAAGCCGACCGCCTCGGCATTGCGGGCATGGGTCTCGATCCTGGCGATCTCGAACCCCTGATGGACGATCTCTGCCTCGACTTCCTTGAGCAGCGCCTTGCCGAGCCCCTGCCCCTGATGGGCGGGATCAACCCAGAAGTCAGTAATCAGCTCATCCAGCTTTTCACGCGCGGACCAGCCGGCGACAGTGCCATGCAGCTCGACGACATTGACCGTCAGCCAGTAATCACGGGCAAAGGTGCGAAAGGCACGACGCGCATTGTCGCGCATATCGGTCATCTCACCGATCGCGACCATCGCCTTTTCCCAGGCGCGGAAGCCGATTTCGGAGATGATTTCCGCCTCATCTTCACGCGCGTTGCGAACGATTGCCATATGCTCTCTCTATCTCACCTGTGAGTAGAACAAAGAGTTCCGGTTTTGACCAGCAATCCGGATGGAGTTGGTTAAGGCAAACTGGGGAAAAGCCGTGACGATTGGCGCGACCTCGATTTCACGCTATAGTGCGGGCATGAGCGAGACCAAGGGAAAAATCAGCTTCAAAGACCTGACGGCCCCCGCCGAAGGCCAATCGACCGATGCCGATTATCTTGCGTGGAAAGAGGCGAAAATCCGCAAGGCCCTGAAACAGGCGGAAGACCGCTCGCTGATGGTTCCTGCGGAAGAGGTCTGGAAACGATTTGGCTTTGAACGTTGAGTTCACCCCGGAAGCCGTATCAGACCTGCGTGACATTCACGCCTATATCGCCGAATTCGACCCAGGAACTGCAGACCGCGTCATTTCCCGTATCAGGCAGACGACCGATATGTTCGGGCATTTTCCCATGCTCGGCAGAGAAGGTAGCCTAAGCGATACGCGGGAATTTGCCATACCCGGCCTTCCCTACACGATCGTCTACCGGATCAGCAGCAAGACCAGTCTCGATATCCTGACGATCGTCCATCAGCGCAAACGATACCCTCCCGAAACGTGAGCTGAAGCATCACCTGCTTCGCCGGCCAAAAAATCGGTCGGCGAAGACAATTCATGGGAAGCGCTTGCTTACCACCACTTCGCCGGCGTGAATTTGCCAGCTGCCTGTTCGATGACATGCGCCGTCTTGAACAGCGTTTCTTCCTCGAACGGCTTGCCGATCAGCTGCAGGCCGAGCGGCAGGCCCTTCCGGTCGAGGCCGGCGGGGACTGCGATGCCCGGCAGGCCGGCCATGTTGACCGTCACCGTGAAGATGTCGTTCAGGTACATGGCAACCGGATCGGCGGCGAGATCCTCGTCGGCAATGCCGAAGGCCGAGGACGGTGTGGCCGGCGTCAGGATGGCATCGACACCGGCATGGAACACGATCTCGAAATCGCGCTTGATCAGCGTGCGCACCTTCTGGGCCTGCAGATAATAGGCGTCGTAATAACCGGCCGAAAGAACATAGGTGCCGATCATGATGCGGCGCTTGACCTCGGTGCCGAAGCCGGCAGCGCGGGTCTTTTCATACATGTCGGCAATGTCCTTGCCGTCGACGCGCAGGCCGTAACGGACGCCGTCATAACGGGCGAGGTTCGACGAGGCTTCGGCGGGCGCGACGATGTAATAAGCCGGCAGCGCGTATTTCGTGTGCGGCAGCGAGATATCGACGATCTCCGCACCGGCATCCTTCAGGAAGGCGATACCCTGCTGCCAGAGCTTTTCGATCTCTTCCGGCATGCCGTCGACGCGATATTCCTTCGGAATGCCGATCTTCATGCCCTTCAGCGACTGGCCGAGAACCTTTTCGTAATCCGGCACCGGCAGATCGACCGAGGTGGTGTCCTTGGCATCGACCGAGGCCATCGACTTCAACAGGATCGCCGCATCGCGCACGTCGCGAGCGATCGGGCCAGCCTGGTCGAGAGAGGATGCGAAGGCAACCGTACCCCAGCGCGAGCAGCGGCCATAGGTCGGCTTGATGCCAACGGTGCCGGTGAAGGCGGCCGGCTGGCGGATCGAGCCGCCGGTATCGGTCGCGGTGGCACCGGCGCAGAGATGCGCGGCAACGGCTGCGGCCGAACCACCGGAAGAACCGCCGGGAACGAGCTGCTGGTTGGAACCTTCAGCCTTCCACGGATTGATGACCGGGCCGTAGAACGAGGTTTCGTTGGACGAGCCCATGGCGAATTCGTCCATGTTCAGCTTGCCGAGCATCACGGCGCCATCGTCCCAGAGGTTCTGGGTGACGGTCGATTCGTATTTCGGCTTGAAACCGTCGAGAATGTGGCTGCAGGCCTGGGTATGGACGCCTTCGGTGGCAAACAGGTCCTTGATGCCGAGCGGGACCCCTTCGAGCGCGCCTGCCTTGCCGACGGCATAACGCTCGTCGGAAGCCTTGGCCATGGCGATCGCCTTGTCCGACGTTACCGTCACATAGGCGTTGATGACCGGATTGGCGGCCTCGATCGCCGACACATAGGCCTGTGTCAGTTCGACGGCGGTGATTTCCTTCGAGACCAGCTTTTCGCGGGCTTCGGCAATGGTCAGGCTGGTCAGTTCGGTCATGATCTTTTTCGGCTCGTTCGAATGCGGGAAACGGTCGGCAGCGCTTGGGTTAAGCAGCTTATTCGACGACCTTCGGAACCAGGAAGAAATTGCGGTCGGTGGCCGGCGCATTGGCGACGACATCGTCGGCCTTGTTGCCGTCGGTGACGTCGTCATGGCGCTTGCGCATGTCCATCGGGGTCACCGAGGTCATCGGCTCGACACCGGTCACATCCACTTCGGACAGCTGCTCGACGAAATTGATGATGCCATTGAGCTCGCCAACCATGCGATTGGCATCTTCCTCGGTGACCGCAAGGCGGGCAAGGCGCGCAACGCGCTTCACTGTGGCGAGATCGACGGACATGGCTTTACTCCGGGCAAGATAATTCCTCCCCGCTATAATGGCGACGCACCAGCTGCGCAACGGGGTAAGGCCGCGCTCTTCAGCAAAACCGCCGCGAAAGCGCAGCTTGTCGCCACGATAGAGCACCATCACGCAGCGTTGCAGGAATGCAACGTCCGCGCGTCCAGTGCATTAGGCGGTTTGCCTTGCCCGCCGATGCCCTATGTCCCGCCTCGCCACCATTTGAACATAATCTTTATTGCGAGAGGGAATATCCATGGAATTCAAGATTTCAAGAGTCCGGCATCCGAAGGAGAAGTTCTACGGATCACTGATGCTGGTGATCGGATCTCTGATCTGGCTGATTGCCGTTGGTGCGATTGTCGCCGCCGTCATGCTGGCGCCGGAAGGCATCGCAATCATCTTCGTCGTCGCTTTTTATATCGCTCTTCTTTGGTTCATGAGCTTCGTCGCCCGTGCCCTGACGCGCGCCTACATGATCGGCCATTACGTGATGGTCAGCGAGCAGCAGTTTCCGCAGCTGCACAAGATGGTTCAGGACGGCGCCCGGGCGCTTGGTCTGAAAGAGGCGCCGCAGGCCTTCGTCTACAATTCCAGCGGCGTGATGAATGCCATGGCGCTGACGCTGGTCGGCCGCACGCGTTACATCTGGCTGACGTCGCAGCTGATCGATGCCGACAATGAAGAGCAGGTGAAATTCGTCATCGGCCACGAGCTCGGCCACCATGTTGCCGGCCATCTCGACACGGTCCCGAGCCTGCTGCACCTGCCGGCCTATATCGTGCCCTTCCTCGGCCAGGCCTATTCGCGTGGCCGCGAACTCACCTGCGACCGCGTCGGTCTCGTCGTCTCCCGCAACATCCAGGCATCGCGCACGGCATTGCAGATGCTGGCCTGCGGCAGCGCCAAGCTGAATGCCCAGATGAACCCGACGGCCTTCGAGGCGCAGGAACGCATGGTGCCGTCGATCGCCGGCTTTTTCCTGCACATCTTCTCGTTCTATCCGCGCCTGACGCGCCGGGTCGAGGCGATCAGCCAGTTCGCCCAGTCGGCCAATCAGAGCCCTGCCCCGCAGGTGCGCGAGCAGGCCGGCCGGGTCGAACCGCAGATGGCCTGAAGCCTGTGCCAGAAACACGATATGCCGGGAGGGCCCGGCATATCGCTTTTATTCAAGGTTTTGCTCAGTAGCTGAGCACGGTGCCGGGCGCCGGCGCCTCGACGCGGGTCTTCAGGCCTTCCATGCCCTTGATGAACTTTTCCGGCGTCTGTTCGATGATCGGGAAAGTGCCGTAATGGCAGGGAATGGCGTGCTTGAAATCGAAGAAGCGCTGGCAGGCGAGCGCTGCCACGGCACCGCCCATGGTGAAGCGATCGCCGACCGGCACGAGGCCGATATCCGGCTGGTGCAGTTCGTTGATCAGGCCCATGTCGGTGAAGATGTCGGTATCGCCCATGTGCAGGACCGACATTTCGTCTTCAAAATGCATCATCAGACCGTTGGCCGAGCCGAGCGAATGGGCAACGCCCATCTCGTCGACCTGGCCGGAGGAATGCAGCGCCTGGGTGAAGGTGACGGAAAAACCATCAAAACCGACGGTGCCGCCGGTATTGCCCATTTCCAGCTTCTCGACGCCCTTGGTGCCGAGCCAGGAGGCGAGATCGGCATTGGCGAGAACGACGGCGCCCTTTTCCTTGGCGATCGCGGCCGTGTCGCCGACATGGTCGGCATGGCCGTGGGTGAGCAGGATATGAGTAATGCCGTCGGTAACATCCTTGATGTTCAGGCCGGCATCCGCAAACGGCTGGTTATAGGTCAGGAATGGGTCGATCAGGATCTTTGCCTTGGCGGTTTCGATCCGGAATGCGGCATGGCCGAGCCAGGTGATCTTCATGGAAGTTCTCCGTCGATGGATGATGTAAAAACTTTTGGGAGTGTTAAAGACTGCTTTTCCGCCTGAGGAATATAGGCGAGCTGATACAAGGACGAGATGTATAGCGCATGACCGTGATGACGATAGAGGAATTCGCAGAAATCCTGACGCCGGGTCAGTGCGTCGCAGGGCTCGATCTCGGCACCAAGACGATCGGGCTTTCGCTCTCGGATCTCGGTTGGCGATTCGCATCCCCTCGCCCCGTCATCAAGCGCGTGAAGTTCACGCTCGATGCCGAAGTGCTGCTGAGCTTTGCGGAAAAGGACAAGGTCGGCGGTTTCGTCATCGGCCTGCCGATGAATATGGACGGCTCGGCCGGGCCGCGTGTTCAGGCAACCCGCGCCTTCGTGCGGTCGATGAGCGAAAAGACCGACATCCCTTTCATCTTCTGGGATGAGAGGCTGTCGACGGTTGCTGCCGAACGGGCACTGCTGGAAATGGACGTTTCAAGGGCGAAGCGGAAGGAGCGGATCGATTCGGCCGCTGCCAGCTTCATTCTTCAGGGTGCGCTGGACAGGCTTTCGTCGCTGCGCAGGGAAAGTGCAGCCGCGCGGGACAGCTGACGGCGGCGCCACCAGGCCATGATCTGCTTGCGCTTGCGCAGGCCGATGATCGCGAAGACGACAAAACTGTCGAACACCATGGCGCGCGCGACGAGCGGCGGGATGGTTTCCGGCGGAATGCCGAGAATATTGCCATAGACCTGGAAAACGAGGTCATGCGTTTGGCGGGTCAGCATGAAAAAGCCGAAGCTCATGTCATAATAGGAGAACCCGTACCAGCTGGTGAGCAGGAGTACGGGGCCGGCCCAGAGAATCAGAAACCACTTCATGCGGTCTCGCCTTTCGGTTCGACTGGATAAAAGTCCAGCACTACCACCCATCTTGACAGGGCCATGAGGCTCAAGACAAGCGCGGGTACCGAAATATCCAGGGCCAGCACCGCGAAGATCGTCGTCATGACGACCAGCAATGCACGATCCCAGAACAAGGTTCCCATTGTCATGACGCCCGGTACAAACTTGGTTAACAATCGGTTAACCTGAATTTAGGCGCCAAGGATTTTCGTGCAACGCAAACCGATGGATATGGTTAATTTCCGTTGGCCGTCTGTGGACAGGCGTCGCGCGGATCAGCCGTAAATGGCGCGAACAAGGCGCTTTACGGCTGCCTCCACCTTCTCCCAGTCTTTCTTCGTCTTCAACGCGACGCCGGCGAACTGGCCGCTGACCGAAGCCGAAATGACGAGATGCTGGATGGAAGCGAATATGAGGGCGTTGGTGGTCACCGTGTCGACGCCCTTCGGCGGTGTCAGAGAGCCACGCATGTGCTCCAGCCATTTGCCGAGCGCCTTCATGCGCGCTTCCGAAAGGCGGCGGACCTGCGGCGTATCCTGCGAGACTTCCCAGGCGACGATCTTGCAGACCAGCGGGTCGTCACGCAGCGCTTCCATGAAATAGATGGAGAGCTTTTCCATCAGGTCGCCATAGGTGAGCAGGAACATGCCGCCGGTATCCTGCGGAATGCGATCCTGGACCCAGGAGCCGAGATCGGTACCGATCGCCTCGACCAGACCGTCGAGACCACCGTAATAGCGATAGATCAACTGCTTGTCGCAGCCGGCGCGGCGCGCGACGGCGTTGATGCCGAAACCCTGAAAGCCCTCTTCCGCAAGCAGGTCGCGCGCTGCGACAAAAATCGCCCGCTCGGTGCCGGCACGGTTGCGCGGCTTCGGCACCGCCCCTTGCGTTTGCGTCGTCTCAGCGATTTGCAGCATGCGCTTGTCCGTATCTCAAAAGTCTATCCTCCGCGATAAAGCGCGGATTTCGCCCCGACAAGCGGATCGGCAGGCGTTTGCGCGGTGATGCACAGGATTGCGCCATTGCAATCGGATCTTTTCCATGCAGAAGTCCTAAAGGGGGAGGACAGACGACAAGATCAATCAGCCACCAGTCTCCTCCGCTTCATGCTCGCCATATTCGAAAGCATCCTGCCGATCTTCCTTCTCGTCCTGCTCGGCGTCGGGTTGAAACGCACCTCCGTCATCGACAAGACCTTCTGGGACGGCATGGAGCAGTGCAGCTACTATGTCCTTTTCCCGGCGCTGCTGTTCGAGACCATGGTCAAGGCCAATTTCAGCGATACGAGCAGCATCAGCGTCAGCCTGATCGCCGTCGTCTCCTTCATGACCATGTCGCTTCTGGTCCTGTCGCTATGGCCGCTCCTGCAACGGCTGAACGTCACCCCTTCCTCCTATACGTCGCTTTACCAGACGGCGACGCGGTGGAACGGGTTCATGGCGCTCGCCATCGCCGCCAAGACTTTTGGCCCGCACGGGCTGGCCGTGGTTGGCTTGGTGATGGCGGTGGTGATCGTGCCGGTCAATATCGGGACGATCCTGGTGCTTTCGTGGTTTTCAGGCTCACGGCCAAGCATCCGCGGACTGATCATACGGATCGTGACCAATCCGATGATCCTTGCGACGATCGTCGGCATTCTCATCAACCTTGTCGGCATACCGATCTACCAGCCCGTCATGGGCGCGGTCGAACTTCTGTCGCAGGCTTCGCTCAGCCTCGGCCTGATCACGGTTGGCGCCGGGCTTCGGGTGCAGGATGCACTGAAGCCGAGCGCGGGCGTGATTGCTGCCGTCGTGCTGAAACTGGTCTTCTTCCCGCTCCTGGCGCTGGGTGTCGGCATTGCCTGCGGGCTTTCCGGCATCAACTTGGCCTTGCTCGCCCTCAGCGCTGCCGTGCCGACCGCGATGAACGGCTATGTTCTGGCCAAGCAGATGGGCGGCGATACCGAATTCTACGCCGCGGCGGCAACGGTGCAGACGGCGTGCGCCTTCTTCACCATTCCCGCCGTGCTGCTGTTTTCGAATTACGTCGCCGGCGGATAAAGCAGGTCGACGATGTAGCGCGCGTCGAAACGGGCATCAAGCATGCCGTAGGTCGAGCGCCATCCGCCCGCAAGCCGGGTTTCCAGAAATGCATCGGCGATTTTGCCGGCGCCAAGACGAGCCAGTTCCGCGGCACCGGCGGCAAGCGCCAGCTGTTCGACGAGAAGCCTTGCGGCGCCCTCATCGCTTTCGCAGAGCGCCATTGCGGCCCTCAGCACTTCAACGGTTCGCTTGCCCGAGGCGCCAAGATCGCGCTCGAAACCCGACAGCACGAGCTCGAACAGATCACGGCCACGGGACAGGACGCGCAGCACGTCGAGCGCCATGACATTGCCCGACCCTTCCCAGATCGCATTGACCGGGGCCTCGCGATAATGCCGGGCGATCGGACGCTCCTCGACATAACCGTTGCCGCCAAGGCATTCCATCGCCTCATAGATCAGCGACGGGGCGATCTTGCAGTTCCAGTATTTGACGACCGGCGTCATGACGCGGGCAAAGGCGGCATCGACCGGATTGCCACCGGCACGGTCGAAGGCCGTTGCGAGACGGAAGCCGAGTGCAGTCGCAGCGGCCACGTCGAGCGCCATGTCGGCCAGAACGCGCGTCATCAGCGGCTGGTCGATCAGTTTTCGGCCGAACACGCTGCGGCCGCGGGTATGATGCACGGCCTCGGCAAGCGAAGCACGCATGATACCGGCAGAGGCCATGGCGCAATCGAGGCGGGTCAACGTCACCATGTCGAGAATGGTGCGGATGCCGCCACCGGGCTCGCCCAAAAGATAACCGAAGGCATCGGTGAACTCGACTTCGGAGGACGCATTCGAGCGGTTGCCGAGCTTGTCCTTGAGGCGCTGGAACTGCAGGCCGTTGGCCGATCCGTCTTCCAGCAGCCGCGGCACGAGGAAACAGCCCATCGAATCGCCGGTCTTTGCCAGCATGATGAAACCGTCGCTCATCGGCGCCGACATGAACCATTTATGGCCGGAAAGACGATAGACGCCCTCGCCCACCCGCTCCGCCGTCGAGCGGTTGGCACGCACATCCGTGCCACCCTGCTTTTCCGTCATGCCCATGCCGAGCGTGATGGCGGATTTCTGCAGGGCCGGCCTGTTGGTCGAATCATATTTGCGCGACAGAACTTTTGGCGCCCACTCCTTATGAACGCGCGGCGAGGCCATCATCGCGGCAAGCGAGGCGCTGGTCATCGTCAGCGGGCAGAGATGGCCGCATTCGAGCTGCGCCGTCAGGTAAAAGCGCGTCGCACGGGCACGATGCTCGTTGCCGCGAGCTTCCGGAATGTTTTCCCAGATCGACGAATGCAGGCCGGTCTGCATCGAGCGGCGCATCAGTGCGTGCCAAGCCGGATGAAACTCGACCGTATCGAGCCTTTCACCGCGCGGACCATGGGTCTTGAGTTTTGGCGGATTTTCATTCGCCATCCGCGCCAGTTCCTGCGCTTCCGGCGACGTCACGTAATTGCCGAGCTGATCGTATTCGTCGCGGATCGCCCGGTTGAGGTCGCCGGTCAGGTCGACGACCAAAGGGTCGGACCGATAGGCATTGATGCCGGACCAGGGTTTTGGCTGGTTGAGCTCGGCGAGTTTCTGTTCTTCGTGCGACATGTCGTTCATGCGCCGGTTCTAGCGGAAGTTACAGAGCGTGGAAACGGCTCCCGTTCAGGAAATACCGTCTTCTCAACAAAAGCGACATCCCTGTTCAAAAGCCGCTTACCGGACGGGATATCGCCCCTATCGACTTGCAGGTCGTTTTCCCAAACCTTATAGACCGCCGAACGCAAGCGGAGACACGCCTCATGGTCTTCTTCCCCCACCGACATCTGATCGGCATCAAGGGTCTCACCGAACAGGACATCACCTATCTTCTCGACAAGGCCGACGAGGCTGTGAAGATATCCCGGCAACGGGAGAAAAAGACGTCCACGCTCCGGGGCCTCACCCAAATCAACCTCTTCTTCGAAGCCTCGACCCGGACGCAATCGTCCTTCGAGCTTGCAGGCAAACGGCTTGGCGCCGACGTGATGAACATGTCGGTCGGCAATTCGTCGGTGAAGAAGGGCGAAACGCTGATCGATACGGCGATGACGCTGAACGCCATGCGGCCGGACGTGCTGGTGCTGCGGCATTCTTCCGCGGGCGCTGCGGCACTTCTCGCCCAGAAGGTTGCCTGCTCGGTGGTCAATGCCGGCGATGGCCAGCATGAACATCCGACCCAGGCGCTGCTCGACGCGCTGACCATCCGCCGCGCCAAGGGCAAGCTTTCTGGCATCATCGTCGCCATCTGCGGCGATGTTCTGCATTCGCGCGTTGCCCGGTCCAACATCATTCTCCTCAACGCCATGGGCGCCCGCGTCCGTGTCGTGGCGCCTGCGACGCTTCTGCCCTCGGGCATCCGCGACATGAGCGTCGAGGTTTTCCACTCGATGGAGGAAGGCCTCAAGGATGCGGACGTCGTCATGATGCTGCGCCTGCAGCGCGAGCGCATGGCCGGCGCCTTCGTGCCGTCGGTGCGCGAATATTTTCACTTCTACGGTCTCGATGCGGAAAAGCTGAAAGCCGCCAAAGAAGATGCGCTCGTCATGCATCCCGGCCCGATGAACCGCGGCGTCGAGATCGCTTCCGAAGTTGCCGACGGTCCGCAGAGCGTCATCGAACAACAGGTCGAAATGGGGGTCGCCGTGCGCATGGCTGTCATGGAAACGCTGCTTGTTTCCCAGAACAATGGAGAACGCGCATGACCGTGACCGTTCTCAAAAACCTGCGCATCCTCGATCCCTCGCGCAATCTCGACGAAACCGGCACTGTTATCATCGGTGACGACGGCCGTATTCTGGCCTCCGGCAAGGACGCCCAGAACCAGGGCGCGCCGGAAGGCGCCACCGTCAAGGATTGCAAGGGCCTCGTCGCGACGCCCGGCCTCGTCGATGCCCGCGTCTATGTCGGCGAGCCCGGCGCGGAACATACCGAAACCATCGAATCGGCCAGCCGCGCGGCAGCAGCCGGCGGCGTTACCTCCTTCATCATGATGCCCGATACGGATCCGGTGCTGGACGATATCGCCCTTATCGAATTCGTGCAGAAGACGGCGCGCGACAAGGCGGTCGTCAACGTGCATCCGGCTGCAGCGCTAACCCGCGGGCTTGAAGGCAAGGAGATGACCGAGATCGGTCTCCTGCAGCAGTCCGGCGCCGTCGCCTTCACCAATGGACGCCATGGTCTTTCCGATACGCTGCTGCTGCGCCGCGCGATGACTTATGCGCGCGAGTTCGGCGCAGTGATCTCGCTGGAACTCAAGGAAAAATATCTCGGCAACGGGGTGATGAACGAAGGCCTGTTTGCCAGCTGGCTCGGCCTTTCCGGCGTGCCGAAAGAGGCAGAAATCATTCCGCTGGAGCGGGATCTTCGGATCGCCGCGCTGACCCAGGCGAAATACCACGCCGCAAAAATCTCGACGGCCGAATCGGCGCGCGTGCTGCGTGAGGCCCGCGAACGCGGCGCCAACGTCACCTGCGGCGTGTCGATCAACCATCTGTCGCTCAACGAGAACGACATCGGCGAATATCGCACCTTCTTCAAACTGTCGCCGCCGCTGCGCTCGGAAGAAGACCGTGTCTCCATGGCGGATGCGCTGGCCAACGGCACGATCGACATCATCGTCTCCTCGCATGATCCGCAGGATGTCGACACCAAGCGCCTGCCGTTTGCCGATGCCGCCGATGGCGCGATCGGGCTCGAGACGATGCTGGCTGCCGCCCTCCGCCTGCATCACGACGGCCGCGTGCCGCTGATGCGCCTGATCGATGCCATGTCCACCCGCCCCGCCCAGATTTTCGGGCTCGATGCCGGCACGCTGAAGCCGGGCGCGAAGGCCGATATCACGCTGATCGATCTGGAAGAGCCTTGGATCGTGTCGAAGGATATGCTTCTCTCACGTTCGAAGAACACGCCGTTCGATGACGCGCGTTTCTCCGGCCGCGCGGTCGCGACCTATGTCGCGGGCAAGTGCGTTTACAGCCTGAACTAGAAATTCGGTCGGACCAAAATTCGCTTGGTGCTTGCCCCTCATCCGCCTGCCGGCACCTTCTCCCCGTTCTGACGGGGAGAAGGATACAAGCGGCACACTCCCTGCCTCGATCGGGGCACGTCCCCTCTCCCCGTCAAAACGGGGAGAGGGTTAGGGTGAGGGGCAAGGCCGACATCAGATCCTCGGGGGGAACAAGATGGCAGACCTCTTCAACTGGCAGATCACGCTGCCAATCGCAGCCGGGGCGCTGGTTCTCGGCTATCTTCTCGGCTCGATCCCGTTCGGCCTGCTGCTGACACGGGCGGCCGGGCTTGGCGATATCCGCTCGATCGGCTCGGGCAATATCGGCGCGACCAATGTTCTGCGCACCGGCAACAAGAAGCTTGCCGCCGCGACGCTGTTGCTCGACGCGCTGAAAGCGACGGTTGCCGCCCTGGTCGGATATTATTTCTTCGGCCCGGAGGCGGGCCTGCTTGCAGGCTTTGCGGCCTTCATGGGCCACCTCTTCCCGGTCTGGCTTGGCTTCAAGGGCGGCAAGGGTGTGGCGACCTATATCGGCACCCTGCTTGGCGTCGCACCCTGGATGGTGCTGGTCTTTGCCGTGATCTGGCTGTCGGTCGCCAAGATCAGCAAATATTCGTCTCTATCCGCTCTGGTTGCAACTCTTGTCATTCCGGTTGTGCTGTGGTTCATAAACGAACCGAAGATCGCATTGGTCATGGCCATCATGACGGTGATCTCCTGGATCAAGCACGAAGCCAATATCAAGCGGCTGATTGCCGGCACCGAAGGCAAGATCGGCCAGAAGGGGTAAAGGCCCCGAGGGGGTGGCGGAATGGAGACTGTCGGCGCAAGACGAACCGGGATTGCGCTGACGGAAAGACAGAGGATCGCCTGGCTGAGGCTGATCCGCTCCGACAATGTCGGCCCGGTTACCTTTCGCGATCTCATCAATCATTGCGGCTCGGCGGAAAACGCGCTTGCCATGCTGCCGGAGCTTTCGGCTCGCGGCGGAGCCTTGCGGGCGATCCGCATCGCATCTGTTGAAGAGGCCGAACGGGAGCTGGAGGCGGTACGCCGCTTTGGTGCACGCTTCATCGGCATCGGCGAGCCGGACTATCCCCCTGCCCTGCGCCAGATCGATGGCGCGCCGCCGCTGATCAGTGTGAAAGGCGACCTCTCCATCGCGACGCGCCCCTCTGTCGGCATCGTTGGATCGCGCAATGCCTCGATCGCCGGTGCCAAGTTTGCCGCGATGATCGCACGGGACTGCGGGAGGGCCGGTTATTCGATCACCTCGGGCCTTGCCCGTGGCATCGATGCTGCCGCCCACCGTGCCAGTCTCGACACGGGAACGATCGCCGTGCTGGCCGGCGGTCTCGACCAGCCCTATCCGCCGGAAAATATTCCCCTGCTTGACGAGATCACCGAGGGCGCTGGCCTTGCAATCAGCGAAATGCCCTTCGGCTGGGAGCCGCGTGCGCGGGATTTTCCCCGGCGCAACCGGCTGATCGCCGGCATTTCACTTGGGGTCGTGGTCGTCGAAGCCGCCGAGCGCTCCGGCTCGCTGATCACCGCCCGGCTTGCCACCGAATTCGGCCGGCTGGTCTTTGCCGTCCCTGGCTCGCCGCTCGACCCGCGCTGCCACGGTACCAATGGATTGTTGAAACAAGGGGCGATCGTCACCACCTCATCTGCCGATGTGCTCGACATGCTGTCGCCGATCTCGCAAATCGATCCGTCGCAGGATTTCGTCGTCGAGGAACCGGACAAATCTGCCGCCCCTCTTCCGCCCCCTGATGACGACGACCGAGATCGGATCATTTCCTCGCTCGGCCCAACGCCTGTCGATATCGATGACATCATCCGCCACACGGGCCTGCCAGCCCAATGGGTCTATCTCGTGCTTCTGGAACTCGATCTTGCGGGACGGCTCTATCGCCATCCGGGCGGAATGGTCTCACTCGTGATGCAGGATTGAACGCTTGCGACGCCCCGCCTGAAGATCACCGGCCTCCACATAGGCCATCTCGATCAGATAGCAGAGCATCTCGGCTCCTTCGGCATAGGCAACCTGTCGCAACTCACCCAGCATCTGCCTTATATAGGCAATGCTGTCTCCGGTCTCCTCGCCGCGGCCTGTCGTGTCACTTTGGGGAACCATATCGCATTCCTGTTTAAGGGCCGGCCTGTTCAAGAGCGCGGCCTGTTCAAGAGCCGGCCTATTGAAAACGACGACCTGTTGAAAACCCCGGTTGCAGGGCTGCCATATAATGCGGTGTTGAAGCGGGATTGTTATTGTTGCAAGAACCATACAAGCGTTTATTTAAGATTGCAACAAATTGTAAATCTCGTTTTGGTTGCATTCCGTTGTGATGCTTAAATTGACGCCACCTCTTGACCGCGGGCCAATCGCCCTCCATGTCGGGAGGTCAAAGTTTCCGCCTGGATCGCAAGATGCCGGGCAATGCTCTATTCCAGAGAAACAAAGATGAATGTTGTTGTTGTAGAATCTCCCGCCAAGGCCAAGACGATCAATAAGTATCTCGGGTCGGGCTACAAGGTTCTCGCGTCTTTCGGCCACGTCCGCGATCTTCCGGCCAAGGATGGCTCGGTTCTGCCTGACCAGGACTTTGAAATGTCCTGGGAAGTCGATCCCGCATCGCAGAAGCGCATGAAAGATATTTCGGATGCCGTGAAGGGTTCCGATGCCGTCTTCCTCGCAACCGACCCGGATCGCGAAGGTGAGGCCATTTCCTGGCACGTGCTCGATCTGTTGAAGAAGAAGAAGGTGATCGGCGACAAGCCGGTCAAGCGCGTCGTCTTCAACGCGATCACCAAGAAGGCCGTGCTCGACGCGATGGCCAATCCGCGCGATATCGACGTGCCGCTGGTCGACGCCTATCTCGCCCGCCGCGCACTGGACTATCTCGTCGGCTTCAACCTGTCTCCGGTCCTGTGGCGCAAGCTGCCGGGCGCCCGGTCGGCCGGCCGCGTCCAGTCCGTCGCGTTGCGCCTCGTCTGCGACCGCGAAAACGAGATCGAGCGCTTTGTCGCCGAAGAATACTGGAACCTCTCGGCACTGCTGAAGACGCCCCGTGGCGACGAGTTCGAAGCAAAGCTCGTTTCGGCGGACGGCAAGCGCCTGCCGCCGCGCGGCGTCAAGAACGGCGAAGATGCCAACCGGCTGAAGACGCTGCTCGACGGCGCCGCCTTTGCGGTCGAAAGCGTCGAGGCAAAGCCGGTCAAGCGTAATCCAGGCCCTCCGTTCACCACGTCGACGCTGCAGCAGGCCGCCTCCTCCAATATCGGCTTCAATGCCTCTCGCACCATGCAGGTGGCGCAAAAGCTGTATGAAGGTGTCGATATCGGCGGCGAGACGGTCGGTCTCATCACCTATATGCGTACCGACGGCGTGCAGATGGCACCGGAGGCGATCGAGGCTGCCCGTGCGGCCATCGTCGACCAGTTCGGCAATCGCTACCTGCCGGAAAAGCCGCGCTTCTATTCCACCAAGGCCAAGAACGCCCAGGAAGCGCACGAAGCGATCCGCCCGACCGATTTCAACCGCACCCCGGATCAGGTCCGCAAATTCCTCGATGCCGACCAGGCGCGTCTTTATGAGCTGATCTGGAAGCGCGGCATCGCCAGCCAGATGGCATCCGCCGAAATGGAACGCACGACGGTCGAGATCCTCGCCAGCAATGGTGCGGAAAAGGCCGGCCTGCGCGCCGTCGGTTCGGTCGTGCGTTTCGACGGCTTCCTTGGCGCCTATATGGACCGCCGCGACGAGGACGACAAATCCGAGGACGATGAAGAAGATGGCCGTCTGCCGGAAATCATTGCCCGCGAAAAGCTCGACAAACAGAAGGTGAATGCCAGCCAGCACTTCACCGAGCCGCCGCCGCGTTATTCGGAAGCATCGCTGATCAAGAAGATGGAAGAGCTCGGCATCGGCCGTCCTTCCACTTATGCCGCAACGCTGAAGACGCTGTCCGACCGCGAATATGTTGTGACCGAGAAGCGCAAGCTGATCCCGCATTCCAAGGGGCGGCTGGTAACGGCCTTCCTCGAAAACTTCTTCACGAAGTATGTGGAATACGATTTCACCGCCGATCTCGAGGAAAAGCTCGACCGGATTTCCGCCGGCGAACTCGACTGGAAACAGGTTCTGCGCGATTTCTGGCAGGATTTCTTTGCCCAGATCGAGGACACGAAGGAACTGCGGGTCACCAATGTTCTCGACGCCCTCAACGAAGCTCTGGCGCCGCTCGTCTTCCCGAAGCGCGAGGACGGTTCGGATCCGCGCATCTGCCAGGTCTGCGGCACCGGCAACCTGTCGCTGAAGCTCGGCAAATATGGCGCCTTTGTCGGCTGCTCGAACTATCCGGAATGCAACTTTACCCGCCAACTGTCGTCCGAAGGCGGCGCGGATGCGGAAGCATCCGGTCTCAGCGAACCGAAGGCGCTCGGCAACGATCCGCATACGGGCGAGCCGCTGACGCTGCGGTCGGGCCGTTTCGGACCCTATATCCAGCGCGGCGACGGCAAGGATGCAAAACGCTCCTCGCTGCCGAAGGGCTGGAAGCCGGAAGATATCGACCATGAAAAGGCGCTGGCTCTGATCAGTCTGCCGCGCGATGTCGGCCAGCATCCGGAGACGGGCAAGATGATTTCGGCAGGGCTTGGCCGTTACGGACCCTTCCTGCTGCATGACGGCTCCTACGCCAATCTGGAATCGATCGAGGACGTGTTTTCGATCGGTCTCAACCGCGCCGTGACCGTGCTTGCCGAAAAGAAGGAAAAGGGTGCCGCAGGCGGTCGTGGCCGCGGCACGCCGGCAGCCCTCAAGGATCTTGGCGAGCATCCGGATGGCGGCTCGATCACCGTGCGTGACGGCCGTTATGGTCCCTATGTCAACTGGGGCAAGATCAACGCGACGCTGCCCAAGGGCATGGATCCGCAGGGCGTGACCATGGAACAGGCGATGGCGCTGATCATCGAAAAGGGTGGCAAGACGCCGGCCAAGGCAGCTAAGGCCAAGTCTTCCGCGGCAAAGACCAAAAAGGCTGCCGCCAAGTCGGATGACGATACGACGGCATCCGCTCCCAAAAAGGCTGCGGCAAAGAAGGCTGCACCGAAGAAAGCTGCGGCCAAGAAGCCGGCCGCCAAGGCGAAGAAGACGGACACGTGAGAGAAACGCGCGAAAGATCGGGACGTCAGCAGAAGCGGGCTGAAAGAGCCGAACGTGGCGGCAAGATCGCCGGCGACAAGCCGGTGATCGTCCAGGGTGTGGTGCCGCCGCGCGACGTGCTGCTCGCTTTCATTGCCGACAATCCCGACAAGGGTTCGAAGCGCGAGATCGCCAAGGCTTTCGGCCTGAAGGGTGAAGCGCGCGTCGAACTCAAGGATCTTTTGCGCACTCTGGAAGAAGACGGGCTCTTGAAGAAGAGCCGCAAGTCGCTGACGCGGCCGGGCGCTCTTCCCCCTGTCACGGTTCTCGACATTACCACCCGCGACAAGGATGGCGACCTGATCGGCCGTCCGGCGGAATGGCCGGATGATGCCGGCGCGGCACCGGCCGTGCTGATCCGCCAGAATTCCGACAACCGGTCGAAGAGCAAGGCGCCTTCCGCCGGCATCAACGACCGGATCCTGGCAAAGATTTTTCCGAACAAGGATCGCTCCGGTCCCGCCTATACGGCGCGTGTGCTGAAAGTTCTCGACAAGCGCCAGAATTCCTCGCTCGGCGTGATCAAAACGATCGCCAACGGAGAAATCCGTCTTCTACCGACCGACCGGCGCGGCGAGGAAATGGTGATCGAGCCCACCGATATCGGCGAGGCCAAGGACGGCGACCTGGTCGAGACGGAAATCGTCCGTTCCGGCCGTTACGGTCTGCCGCGGGCCAAGGTTCTGTCGGTCGTCGGTTCGGTTGCCTCCGAAAAGGCGATCTCGATGATCGCCATCTATGCCCACGGCATTCCGCACATCTTCCCGAAGGACGTGATGGAGGCTGCGGAAGCGGCCAAGCCCGCGACGATGTCGCATCGCGAGGACTGGCGCAAAATACCGCTGATCACCATCGATCCGGCCGATGCGAAAGACCATGACGACGCGGTTTATGCCGAACTCGACCCCTCGCCCGACAATCCGGATGGCGTCATCGTCACCGTCGCGATTGCCGATGTCTCCTGGTATATCCGGCCGGGTGCTGCACTCGACCGCGAAGCCCTGAAGCGCGGCAATTCCGTCTATTTCCCCGACCGCGTCGTGCCGATGCTGCCGGAGCGGATTTCCAACGATCTCTGCTCGCTGCGCGAGCGCGAAGACCGCCCGGCGCTTGCCGTGCGCATGGTGTTTTCCAAGGAAGGCCGCAAGGTCGGCCACACGTTTCATCGCGTCATGATGAAGAGTGCCGCAAAGCTCTCCTACCAGCAGGCGCAGGCGGCGATCGACGGCAAGACCGACGACAAGACCGGACCGCTGCTCGAACCGATCCTGAAGCCGCTCTGGCATGCCTATGCGGTGATGAAGATCGGTCGCGACCGTCGCCAGCCGCTCGAGCTCGACATGCCGGAGCGCAAGATCCTTTTGAAGTCCGACGGCACCGTCGACCGGGTTTTCGTGCCGGATCGGCTCGATGCCCACAAGCTCATCGAAGAGATGATGATCCAGGCGAACGTTGCTGCCGCAGAGACGCTGGAAAAGAAGCGCCAGCCGCTGATCTACCGCATCCACGATGCACCGTCGCTTGCCAAGCAGGAGACCTTGCGCGAATTCCTGTCGACGCTCGGCATTCCGCTTGCCAAGGGTGGCCAAGTGCGCGCCAATTCGTTCAACGGCATTCTGGCCAAGGCGCATGGCACCGCGCATCAGGTCATGGTCAACGAGATGGTGCTGCGTTCGCAGAGCCAGGCGATCTACAGCCCGGAAAATATCGGCCATTTCGGCCTCAACCTGATGAAATACGCGCATTTCACCTCGCCGATCCGCCGTTATGCCGACCTGATCGTGCATCGCGCACTGGTCGGTTCGCTGGGTCTCGGCGAAGGCGGCATCAAGCCGGAGGAAGAGGCGCAGCTCGACGATATCGCAGCGGAAATCTCGACCTTCGAACGCCGCGCCATGGCAGCCGAGCGCGATACGATCAACCGCCTGATCGCGCATCATCTGGCAGGCCGCATCGGCGAGGAATTCCAGGGCCGCATTTCCGGCGTCACCAAGGCCGGCCTCTTCGTGCAGCTGCCGACCTATGGCGCCGACGGCTTCATTCCGGTCTCGACGATCGGCAATGACTATTACATCTATGACGAGGCGCATCAGGCGCTGTCGGGCGAAAAGACCGGACTTGGCTTCCAGATCGGCGATTCGGTGGAGGTGCGGCTGAAGGATGCCGTGCCGCTGGCCGGCGCCCTGCTGTTCGAAATGCTGAGCGAGGGCAAGAAATTGCCGACCGCGACCCGCTCCTTCCACAAGGCGGGGCGGCGTGGCCGCTCGACACCGGGCACAAGGCCACCGCGCGGCAACCGCAGGAGATAGGCATGCGAAGCGATGCGGGCGAGACGGTTTCCTATGGCGGCTCTCCGCAGGCGGAGCGTCCGCTTGGCCGTTCTATCCAGCGCGGTCTTCTCTGCCGCTGCCCGAATTGCGGCACCGGAAAGCTGTTCCGGGCCTTTCTGAAACCGGTCGATCATTGCGCCGCCTGCGGCGAGGATTTTTCGCACCAGCGCGCCGACGACCTGCCGGCCTATCTCGTCATCGTCGTGGTCGGCCATGTGCTGATGGGCGGCTATATGCTGACCGACATGGTCTGGCGAGTGTCTCCGTGGATCCATCTGGCCATCTGGGCACCGCTTGCGGTTCTGGCCGCCATCCTCACCATCCAGCCGATCAAGGGCGGCGTGATCGGCCTGCAATGGGCGACCCGCATGCATGGTTTTGGCGGCGAGGACGATACGTTCGATCCCAAGAATGATCCCGGTCGAGGTGGCCCGATCGCATGACCTTGGCCGACGAGAAAGACGCCACCTCCGCTCTCGATGCGAAGGCACATCGGCCCGTCACGGGTATCAGGCCACGGGATGCCGCTTCGATCATCCTGATCGACTGTTCCGGCGGCACGCCGAAGGTGCTGATGGGCCGGCGCGGCAGCGGCCATGTCTTCATGCCTGACGTCTATGTCTTTCCCGGCGGCAAGCGTGACGCGCGCGACCATGCCCTGCCCTTTGCCGCCGATCTCGATCCGGCCGTGATGGAAAGGCTGTGCCTCGGCCCCGCCGCGCCGATCGCCCCCAGCCGTGCAAGAGCGCTGGCGCTCGCGGCCATGCGCGAACTCTGCGAGGAGACCGGCGCAACCTTCGGCGGAGCGGACGGGCTGCCCGACCTTTCGCGACTGCGCTATGTGGCCCGCGCCATCACGCCGCCCGGCAATGTGCGGCGTTACGATACACGGTTCTTTCTTGCCTTTTGTCAGGAAACCCCCATCGACCTGACGCATTTGGCAGATACGCAGGAACTTCAGGACATTCGCTGGCTTGACATCGGTGCGCTTTCAGGTCTGAAACTGCCGCGCATCACGCAGACGGTGCTGGAGGACGTGAGCGAACTAATGGCTGCTTATCCGGACTTACCTTTCGGAACCCCTGTCTCCTTCTATCTCATGCGTCATGGACGTTTCGTCCGCAGCCGACTGTAAGGAATTTGGAATGCCTCAGCCGACGACAGACGCCAACGGCCATGTTGAAGAGATACATTGGCCGTCGCTGATCGCCGCGATTTCCGCAATCAGTGCCGTCGGGATAGCGATGGGCCTCGGCCTGCCACTTCTCAGCATCATTCTTGAAAAACGGGGCATAGCCTCGACGCTGATCGGTCTCAATGCCGCCATGGCCGGCGTCGCATCGATGATCGCAGCCCCCGTGACGACCATGATCGCCCATCGGTTCGGCGTTGCCAGGACGATGATGCTGGCGATCGTCGTCGCTGCTGCCAGCGCCATCTGCTTCTATTACGCGACCGACTTCTGGATGTGGTTCCCGCTGCGCTTCACCTTCCATGGCGCAACGACGACGATGTTCATCCTGTCGGAATTCTGGATCAACGAGGCAGCACCACCGCGTCGCCGCGGGCTGGTACTGGGCATCTATGCAACGGTTCTGGCGATCGGCTTTGCCATGGGACCGCTGCTCTTTTCCGCGCTCGGCAGCGATGGCATCCTGCCCTTCCTGGTCGGCGCAGCCATCATTCTGCTGGCGATCATCCCGATCTTTATCGCCCGCAACGAAAGCCCGGCGCTG
Source organism: Neorhizobium alkalisoli (assembly GCF_007829835.1). Classification (GTDB taxonomy): domain Bacteria; phylum Pseudomonadota; class Alphaproteobacteria; order Rhizobiales; family Rhizobiaceae; genus Neorhizobium. The sequence continues at coordinate 226,180 of NZ_VIWP01000002.1, forward strand.
GACGAAAAGCCGGACCGGCATTTCTTCCATTATATCTTTCTCGTGCCGACCGCGACGGCAGCCGTCTTCGCCTTCGGCGCCGTTTCTGCCGGCGGCCTGTCGCTATTTCCGATCTATGCCTTGCGTTCGGCCCTCAGCGAGGCGCAGGCGGCCATTCTGCTCACCGTCATGGGTTTCGGCAACATGGCCTTCCAAATCCCGCTCGGCATGATCTCCGACCGGATGCATGACCGCAGGCCGCTTCTGACAGGCATGGCGGTACTGGGCGTCATCGGTTCGCTCACCCTGCCCTTCCTGGTGCAGAACTGGATGATGATGGCGGTGGTGCTGTTCTTCTGGGGCGGCTGCGTCTCCGGTCTCTACACGATCGGGCTTGCGCATCTCGGCGCGCGACTCAGCGGCGCCGACCTTGCGGCGGCCAATGCAGCCTTCATCTTCTGTTATGCGGTCGGCACGGTTGCCGGTCCACAGGGGATCGGGGCTGCCATCGACATTGCCGGCAATGACGGTTTTGCCTGGGCATTGGCCGGATTCTTTGCATTCTATGTGCTTGTTTCGGCCGCTCGCGTGCTTTTCCGTTCGAAACAGAGTTGACATTTTGATCGCGATTTGTAATTTCGCGCCAGATTTTGCCGTGGGCCCTCCGCGTCCGCGGCTTCATTTTTCTTAGAGGCAGAACAACCATGGCGAAAGCTACGACCATCAAGATCAAGCTGCTGTCGACGGCTGACACCGGTTTCTTCTACGTCACGACGAAGAACAGCCGCACGATGACCGACAAGATGACCAAGACCAAGTACGACCCGGTCGCGAAGAAGCATGTCGAATTCAAGGAAACCAAGATCAAGTAAGATCTGGTTTTCTGTCTATCAGAAGGGCGCCGGCCTCATAGGTCAGGCGCCCTTTCTTTTGCCCGCGATTCAACGGCGATCGCACTGGACGATCCCGGCTCGGCGGTTTTCACTTTTGTGGAATAAGGCTCAAAACGAAAAGCGCCACCGCCCTGTCCGGACGATGGCGCTTCGCAATTGGGGGTCGATCGGCTTGCAATCACGGCACGAGGAACCGCTTTGGCATGCTTGCCGATCGACCGACCCCACGACCCAGGAGATGCGGCGGACCTGAGCATCATGGGGTATCGGCGTCCCTTGCGGGAACCTTTGTTTTCGTTGAGGCCAAAATTGCGCAAAACGAAAAGAAAATCAACACATTCTTAACCGGAGCCACAACTCCACTTGTTTATTGGTTAAAATTCGCCACGAAAGCATTCGCGTTCTCTTCTTTTTCAATGTTGTTTTTAAAGAACTCCCTCATCAAAGGGATTTTCAACTTGCCAAAACGCAATTTTACGCCAAGAAACGCGAAATAATATTTGCGGACATCGCCCGATCACGGCACCGACGAAGCTGACTTAGCTTCACCTTCAACTCACATGCGCCCTGCAAGTAACCGCATTCGACTTCCGACTTGTTTGCAAGATTTGCCAGGAAAGGCTGTCATGGAACTTTTTTATTTCGGATCACCACAAAATCATACCTGTGAAAAGTGATCCTGCGGTGTCAGAAATGAATGGGTGCACAGGCATGCAAGGCGCTCCGCAGCCAAAAATCCCGACACAATATTAGAAATCTTAAATGATTCTTTTTTACGTCACTCGGGCGAAGAGCCCGGAACGTTGCGAAAACCAACAATCCGCCAACTTGGTTTCGATGCCGGACAGCACTCAGGCCGCGGCGGCAACGACCTTGTTGCGCCCGCTGTTCTTCGCTTCGTAAAGCGCCCTGTCCGCCTGCTTTAGCAACTGTTCGGGAGTCTCGGCGCCGGCAAGGTTGCAGGCGATACCAAGCGAGGCAGTGATGCTTAGCTTGGCGCCCGTGCTTTTGATCAGGAAGGGCGTGCGCTCGATGATGTCGCGCAGGCGCTCGGCAATGGCTGCGGCCTGTTCTGCATCCGTATCCGGCATGACAACGACGAATTCCTCGCCGCCGAAACGGCAGGCGAGATCGGCACCGCGCACCGTCGAGCGGATGCGCATGGCGAATTCCTTCAGCACTTCGTCGCCGGCGTCATGGCCATAGGTATCGTTGACCGCCTTGAAGCGATCGATATCGGTGATGCAGACCGAAAGCGGCCGACCGCGGGCGGCGGCGCGGTTGAACAGGACTTTCAGGTGATTGTCGAGATAACGGCGGTTGCTGAGGCCGGTCAGGCCATCGGTGACCGCAAGTTCGATTGTCTGGCGCATGCTGAGCCGCAGACGGTCGTTGTAACGCTTGCGCTTGATCTGGGTCAGGACGCGGGCAACCAGCTCGTTCGGATCGATGGGGCGGATGATATAGTCGTTGACGCCGAGATCGAGCGCCCGGACGATGATCTCGTCATCACCGAGTTCCGTCACCAGAAGCACCGGCAGGAAACGGGTGCGCTCCAGCGAGCGCAGCTGCGAGCAGAGACGCAGCGGATCGTAATCGTCGAAATTGGCGTTGACGATGACGAGGTCGAATGTGTTTTCGGCCGCCTCGAACAGGGCTGCCTGCGGATCGGAGATGGCATTGACCTCGGCGATCGGCTTCAGCGCCTTGATGATGCGCTCCTGAGAGCTTCCGCGTCCATCGACTAGCAGAACCTGGCCGATATCCTCCTGCCCTTCCACGCCCTTCAGCATGTCCTGCAGGGCAAGGTTATGGGCGGTGTCGGCGCGGATGCGTAGCTCGTCGCTCAACGTCTTCAGCCGGACGAGGCTTTTGACACGCGAGATCAGCTGCAGGTCGTTGACCGGCTTGGTCAGAAAATCGTCGGCACCGGCTTTCAGGCCTCGGACGCGGTCGGACGGCTGGTCGAGCGCGGTGACCATGACGACCGGAATATGGGCGGTGCGCGGATTGGCCTTCAGGCGCTCGCAGACTTCGAAACCGTCGATGCCGGGCATCATGATATCGAGCAGGATGACATCGACATGGTGGCTGTTACAGATGTCCAGCGCCTTGTAACCGTCATCGGCGGTGAGCACGTCGAAATATTCGGCGAGCAACCGTGCCTCGAGCAATTTCACATTGGCGGGGATATCGTCGACGACAAGGATACGCGCTGTCATGGCTGGGTTCCGATCCTATGCATCGCCGAGATAGGTCTTGATCGTCTCGATGAATTTCGGCACCGAAATGGGTTTCGAGACATAGGCTTCGCAGCCTCCCTGGCGAATGCGTTCCTCATCGCCCTTCATGGCGAAGGCGGTCACCGCAATGACCGGAATAATATGCAGCTCATCGTCTTCCTTGAGCCAGCGGGTGACTTCCAGGCCAGAGACTTCCGGCAGCTGGATATCCATCAGAATGAGATCCGGACGATGCTTGCGGGCGAGATCGAGCGCTTCCATGCCGTTGCGCGTCTGAATGGTCTCATAGCCCGAGGCCTCGATCAGATCGCGGAAGAGCTTCATGTTCAGCTCATTGTCTTCGACAATCATGACCCGTTTGGGCATTGCGATCCGTTCCTTAAATCGCGCCTTGCAAGCGTGTTTTCGGTATATAAGCTCCCGGGAAAGTCGATTCCCCGGGGCGTCATCCGGTTACGGTAAGGCGATTTGGTTGAAAAAGAGGTAACTTAGCTGGAAATGCAGAGAGATGGCAGAATTGGCAAAGTAGATGCAGGCCAGGCGGAGCAGACCGCGGCTGCAATCCTCGGCTGGCTGGCCGGCGAGCCGGATATGCTCGGCCGTTTCCTGGCACTCTCCGGCCTGCAGGCAGACCAGCTGCGGCACGCGGTAAATGACTCCGGCTTTCTGGCCGGCATGGTGGATTTCCTGATGAGCCACGAGCCGACGCTGATGGCCTTTTGCGAGGCGACCGGCACCAAGCCGGAAACCGTGGCCGCGGTCTCGCTTTATTACACGAGGCCCGGCCTCGATTCGGGCCAGTATTAAATTCGGAGCAGTTTTGCGATGAGCGAGATCCTCGACCTTTCCCATGTCACCCTCTCCGACCGGCCGCTGATCGTCTGCGACGTCGATGATGTCGTTCTCAACTTCGCCGCACCCTTCCAGGATTTTTTGCGCGAAAGCGGGCATGAGCTTTTGCCACGCTCGTTCCGGCTGACCGGCAATATCGTCTCGATCGCCACGCAGGAGGCCATGGCCGAACTCGAGGTGAAGCGGACGATCGGCGCCTTTTTCGAGGCGCAGGAGACCTGGCAGACGCCATTCGACCGTGTTGGCGAGACGCTGGAAAGCCTTGCCGAGGATGCCGACGTGCTCTTCCTCACCGCCATGCCGCCACGGTTTCAGGAGGCAAGACGCCGTCTTCTCGACCGGCTCGGCCTCACCTTTCCGCTGATCGCCAGCGAAGCGCCGAAGGGGCCGATCATGAAGCGGCTGCATGCCGAGCGCGCCCTGCCCTCGGTCTTTATCGACGACATGGCGCATAATCTTCACTCGGTGCGTGACCATGTGAGCGACAGCCTGATCATACACATGATGCCCGATTCGCCGCTGCACCTGCTTGCGCCGAAACCGGACGACAGCATCGTGCGCGCCATGGACTGGCCACATGCAGGCGAGCTTATCAACACCCATATCGGCCGTGCCTCTTCACGCTAAAACTCCTTCCGGAGCCAGAGACAGACGCATGAGCGGCCGTCCCGCCTTGCGAAGCGCAACTTCGACAAACCCCGCCGCCTTGAAGACCGCCGCAGAGCCGACATAGAGGCCAAGTGACTGGGATGTTTTGGCATTTTCGATGGGACAGCCTTCGATGAGCCTCGCGCCGGAGGCGCGGGCAAAATCCACTGCGGCGGCCAGGATGCGATGGCTATTGCCCTTGCCGCGATGGCGCCGGCCGATGAAAAAGCAGCTGACGCCCCAGACGCCATCGTCACCCGCATCCTCCGGCTCAAGCGGGCGCGAAACGGTGCGCGGGGAATTCCATTGCGGCACATCGGAACGCGGGCCGACCTGAACCCAAGCGGCCGGCTGGCCTTCGACATAACCGATAATACCGGGCGGCGGACCTGCCTCTATTCTCTTGCGGATATGGTCTTTCTTTTCGCCGGCATCGAGCAGGTCGCGCTCGGCGCGCGGCAAGCGAAAATAGGTGCACCAGCAGCCATAACAGGCGCCCGACGGACCGAATAGCGTGACGAAGTCGTCCCAGCGATCCGGTGTCAGTGGATAGGCTTCGAACTCCCTCATCGGCATGCCCCCAGCTCTTGAGATGAACGAGCTTAGGGCTTATTGTTCCGATGTTCAACCTTTGTTCCTGAGATGACAGCTGTATCTGACAAGACATCCGGTTTCTGCCGCGACTGCCTGACGGAGCAGAAGGCAGGTTCGCGCCGTTGCCGCGCCTGCGGCAGCCCGCGCCTACTCTATCACGATGAGCTTTATGACCTGACGTTGGCGCATATCGACTGCGACGCGTTTTATGCGACCATCGAGAAACGCGACAATCCGGAACTGGCCGACAAGCCTGTGATTATCGGTGGCGGCAAACGCGGGGTCGTCTCGACTGCCTGTTATATCGCCCGCATCAGCGGTGTGCGCTCCGCCATGCCCATGTTCAAGGCGCTGGAACTCTGCCCCGACGCGATTGTCATTCCGCCGAATATGGAAAAATATGTCAGTGTCGGGCGGCAGATGCGTCAGATGATGATGGAGCTGACGCCACTGGTGCAGCCGCTGTCGATCGACGAAGCCTTTCTCGAACTCGCCGGCACAGAGAAGCTGCACAACGACCCGCCGGCACGCATTCTGGCAAAATTCGCCAACCGGGTGCAGAAGGAACTCGGCATCAGCATCTCGGTCGGGCTTTCCTATTGCAAATTCCTGGCCAAGGTGGCGTCCGACCTGCAGAAGCCCCGCGGTTTTTCGGTGATTGGACAGGCGGAAGCGCTGTCCTTTCTGGCACAGCGGCCGGTGACGACCATCTGGGGCGTCGGCAAGGCGTTCAACGCGACGCTGGAGGCGGATGGCATCCGCATGATCAGCCAGTTGCAGACCATGGAAGAGAGCGACCTGATGCGGCGCTATGGCACGATGGGCCAGCGCCTCTATCGCCTCGCCCGCGGCATTGACGATCGCGAGGTGCATCTCAACGACCCGGCAAAAAGCGTTTCCGCCGAGACCACGTTTTTCGACGATATTTCCCGTTATGACGATCTCGTGCCGATCCTGCGCAGGCTTTCGGAAAAAGTGTCGGCCCGACTGAAGAAACAGGGCGTTGCTGGCCATACGGTCGTGTTGAAAATGAAGACCGCCGACTTCAAGAGCCGCACCCGCAACAAGAAGCTGGAAGACCCGACGCAGCTTGCCGACCGGATTTTTCGCACCGGCCTGTCGCTGATGGAGCGCGAGACGGATGGCGCGAAATTCCGCCTGCTCGGCATCGGCGTCACCGATCTCTGTGACCCACAACGTGCCGATCCGCCGGATCTGGTCGACCACCAGGCCGGACGCCGGGCGGCGGCGGAAGCGGCGATGGACAAGCTGCGCGACAAGTTCGGTAAGGCGGCGGTCGAGACCGGTTATACGTTCGGCAACAAGCGGCGCGACTGACGACCGGAACCGCTGACCTGCATCAATGAAACGTGATGATTTTTGTCCATCACGCGAAATCGATTCGCCCTCTGGCAAATCTTCCTTAAACCTCATTCGCGAAAATGCGCATCAAATGTATTGCGTATAAGAGGTCGGTGAATGTTGCGTCGCCTGGTTGTTGGTTTGGGTCTTCTGTCGGCGACGATGCTGTCGCAGACGGTTTTTGCGGCAGACGGCCGCACTCTGCAGATCATTGTCTCCAAGGACAAACAGCAGATGGTCGTTTACGACGGTGAAGCCGTTGTCGCGACCACCAGGATTTCCAGCGGCAAGGCCGGCCATACGACGCCGAGCGGCATCTTCTCCATTCTGGAGAAGGAAAAATATCACGAATCGAACATCTATTCGAACGCGCCCATGCCCTGGATGCAGCGGATCACCTGGTCCGGTATCGCGCTGCATGAAGGCGTCGTGCCGAATCACCCCGCCTCGCATGGCTGCGTGCGCATGCCGGGCGCTTTTGCGCGCTCGCTCTATGATATGACCGCCAATGGTGCGCATGTGATCATCACCGATGCGCCGGTGACGCCGCAGCTGATCGACGATGTCGTTCTGTTCAAGCCGCGCAAGAGCGCGCCGACCGGCCCGCTTCTTCCCGATGTCGAACTGCGCACCTCCTCGATCAAGGCCGATCCGAAGCCGGTGCAGGTAGCTATGAATGTCGCGCCCGAAAACCCGCTTGGCAGCCCCATCGGCAAGACCAGCAGCGATGCTCCGGCAGCCCAGCCAGGGACGCCGGCTGCGACAAAGGCCGATGGTGGAAAGATCCTGCGCATCCTGATCACCCGCCGCGGCGATCGCGAGACGCTGATGGACGCCCAGGTTCTGCTGGAAAGCATGGGTTTCGAAACCGGCGGTTCCGACGGTTATCTCGGCCCCCTCACCCGCTCCGCCATAACCGGCTTCAAGCGCTGGAAGAACCTTTCCCAGAAGGGGCCGCTAATCAGCGGCGAATTCCTCGACGCGCTTTATGCAGCCGCAGACAAGCCGAAGCCGCCGGCCGGCCAGATCATGGTGCGCCAGAATTTCGAGCCGATGTTCGAAGCGCCGGTCGGGATCAAGGCGCCGGAAGTGGCGCTTGGCACACATCTCTTCACCGTCACCGATGTCAACCGCCAGGAAGAGACGGCCGAATGGCATGCGGTGACGCTGCCGAACCAGCTTTCCGACGCGACGATGAAACGCCTCGGCATCACGCTGCCGAGCGATTCGTCGCTATCGGGTGCCGCCCGCGCCGCGCTCGATCGGATCGAGATCCCGGACGACATCCGCGAAAAGATCGAGACCGCGATGGCCGATGGCACGTCGATCACCATCAACGATCAGGGCCTTGGCCCGGATACCGGCAAGGGCACGGATTTCATCACCATCACCCAGCCGGAACAGCAGGTCGCCGAAGCCGATACGAGCTATGACGAGCCGGTGGAACAGCCGCGCCCGGCCAAGCGCAGCAGCAACAAGCAGTACCGGTCGATCGGGCTTTATTGATTTTCTTGCCGAGTGATTGCCAACGCAGAGGCTGAGGCCGCGCAGCAGGCTCCCAATAATCTCCCCCCTGTGGGGGAGATGTCACGAAGTGACAGAGGGGGGTGAGCAACAGTGCAGCGAATTCAAGGTGAAACGAGTACTCGGGGTTAACCCCCTCTGCCCTGCCGGGCATCTCCCCCACAAGGGGGGAGATCGATATGCCGCCCGTTCTGTGCTCAAACGGCAGTGGTCAACGACCGCCCTCAGCTCAGAAGCTCGACATCCAGCACCCCGGGTGCCGCCTTCAGCGCCGCAGCAATTTCCGGTGAAAGCCGGTATTTTTCCGTCAGTTCCACCTCGATCTCGCGCTTGCCGTCATCCTTGATAACGATGAAGGAAACGAGGCCATCGCCGCGGGCGTTCAAGTGGCGGGCGACGGTGCGCATCGGGCCGGAATCCCGCACATAGACGCGCAGGGCCTTCTGCATCTGAACCGACTTTTCTTCGAGCGACTGAGCCGTCTGGATGCGCAGGCCGATGCCTTCCGGCCGCTCTTCGGCCTGGACGGTGATGACCAGCGATTTGCCGGGCTCGAGCAGATCGCGATATTGCGCGAGACCTTCCGAAAACAGCACCGCCTCGAACTGACCGGAGGAATCGGAGAAGGCGACGATGCCCATCTTGTTGCCGGTGCGGGTCTTGCGCTCCTGACGGGAGGTCACCGTGCCCGCAAGACGGCCGGCGGTCGCGCCCTTGCGGACAGCGCCGGAGAAATCGGCAAAAGTCTGGACGCGCAGTTTGGCGAGAAGCGGCGCATAGGTGTCGAGCGGATGCGCCGAGAGATAGAAGCCGAGAACCTGATATTCGCGCATCAGCTTTTCGGAGGGCATCCAGGGATTGAAGGTCGGGAAGACCAGTGCTTCGGGGCCGGACGCCGAGCCGGAGCCGAACATGTCATGCTGGCCGCTGACCTTTTCGCCCTGGGCGCGCTGGGCATAACCGATGATGCGGTCGAGACCGGCGCTCATTTCGGCGCGGTCGCGGCCGAAGCAGTCGAAGGCGCCGGCGGAGATCAGGCTTTCCATGACACGCCGGTTGATCTGCTTCGGATCGATCCTGAGGCAGAAATCCTCGATGCCGGAAAATTCCTTGTCGCCGCGCACTTCGACAATGTGTTCGACAGCCGATTCGCCGACGCCCTTGATCGCCGCGAGCGCGTAGAAAATGCAGTTGTCGCCCGTCTCGAAACGGCGGAACGAGGTCTGTACCGAGGGCGGGATGACCTTGATGCCGAGCCGGACCGCATCTTCGCGGAAATCGACCAGCTTTTCCGTATTGGCCATATCGTAGGTCATAGACGCGGCGAGAAACTCGACCGGGTAATGCGCCTTCATGAAGGCTGTCTGATAGGAGACGATGGCGTAGGCGGCGGCGTGCGACTTGTTGAAGCCGTAGTTGGCGAATTTTGCCAGAAGGTCAAAAATCAGGTCGGATTGCGGCTTGGAGACGCCGTTCTTGACGGCACCCTCGACGAAGCGGGTGCGCTGCTTGTCCATCTCCTCCTTGATCTTCTTACCCATGGCGCGGCGCAGAAGATCGGCCTCGCCGAGCGAATACCCAGACAGGACCTGGGCGATCTGCATGACCTGCTCCTGGTAGACGATAACGCCCTGGGTTTCCTTCAGCAGGTAATCGATCATCGGATGGATCGATTCGATCTCTTCCTCGCCATGCTTGCGGGCATTGTAGACAGGGATGTTTTCCATCGGGCCCGGACGGTAGAGGGCGACGAGCGCGATGATATCCTCGATACAGTCGGGCTTCATGCCGATCAGTGCCTTGCGCATGCCGGCACTTTCCACCTGGAACACGCCGACCGTCTCGCCGCGCGACAGCATGTCATAGGTCTTCTTGTCGTCCAGCGGGATCTTTGCCAGATCGATCTCGATATCGCGCTTGCGGCAATAATCGACGGCGGTCTTCAGCACCGTCAGCGTCTTCAGGCCGAGGAAGTCGAATTTGACGAGGCCTGCCTGTTCCACCCATTTCATGTTGAACTGGGTGACCGGCATGTCCGAGCGCGGGTCTCGATACATCGGCACCAGTTTCGACAGCGGCCGGTCGCCGATGACGATGCCGGCGGCGTGGGTCGAGGCGTGGCGGTAAAGGCCCTCGATCTTCTGGGCAATATCGAGAAGGCGGCCGACGACTGGTTCCTTCTCGACCTCTTCCTGGAACTTTGGTTCTTCCTCGATCGCCTTCGATAGAGGTGTCGGATTGGCCGGGTTGTTCGGCACCAGCTTGCAGATACGGTCGACCTGGCCATAGGGCATTTCGAGCACGCGGCCGACGTCGCGCAGGGCCGCGCGGGCCTGCAGCGAACCGAAGGTGATGATCTGCGCCACCTGCTCGCGACCGTATTTGCGCTGCACGTAACGGATCACCTCTTCGCGGCGATCCTGGCAGAAGTCGATGTCGAAGTCGGGCATCGACACGCGGTCTGGATTGAGAAAGCGTTCGAACAGGAGCGAGAAACGCAGTGGATCGACGTCGGTAATGGTGAGCGCATAGGCGACCAGCGAGCCTGCACCCGAACCACGGCCGGGGCCGACCGGAATGTTCTGGATCTTTGCCCATTTGATGAAGTCGGCAACGATCAGGAAGTAGCCGGGAAACTTCATCTTCTCGATGACGGAAAGCTCGAAATCGAGCCGCTCGCGATAATCCTTTTCGGTAAAGCCGGCGGAAAGGCCAAGCTCGGCCATGCGGCTTTCAAGGCCTTCGATCGACTGGCGGCGCAGCTCGTCCGCCTCGGCGCGTTCGGCCTCTTCCGGATCGGCGGTCGCGCCGGTGAAGCGCGGCAGGATCGGATTGCGGGTTTTCAGGATGAACGAGCAGCGTTTGGCGATCTCGACAGTGTTTTCCAGCGCTTCGGGAAGATCGGCAAACAGCTTTGCCATTTCGGCGCGGCTTTTCAGATAATGATCCGGCGTCAGGCGGAAACGGTTGTCATCCGAGACGATGGCATTGTGCGCCACAGCCATCAGGGCGTCATGCGCGTCGTAATCGCCCTTGGTCGGGAAAAACGCCTCATTGGTCGCGACCAGCGGCACGTCGTTCGTGTAGGCGAGATCGATCATCTTGCGCTCATGGCGGCGATCCCAGGAACCGTGGCGCTGCAGTTCGAGATAAAGGCGATCGCCGAAAAGTTCCTTGAGCGACAGGAGACGGGATTGTGCGAGCGCCGTATTGCCGTCTCTCATCGGAATATCGACGGGACCGCCGGCTGCACCGGTCAGCGCGATCAGGCCTCCGGTACCCGCCTCCTCCAGCCAGGAGCGACGGATGTGGACGGCGCTATGCCCCTCGCCGCCGAGATAGGCGCGGCTGACGATATCGACGAGGCGTTCATAGCCGGCCGCATCCGCCGCCAGCACAACGATTGCCGGCAGCTTGGCGAGCTGCTGGTGGCTGCTGCGGCGTTCGTCGCTCTGGTCTTCCATGTCGATCGACAGCTGGCAGCCGATGATCGGCTGCAATCCGTCACCGATCGCCTTCTGGGCGAATTCGAGCGCGATGAAGAGATTGTTCGTATCGGTGACGGCAAGCGCGGGCTGGTCGTCACTCAGGGCCTTGGCCAGGATCTTCTTGAGCGGCAAGGCGCCCTCAAGAAGCGAATAGGCGGAATGGACACGCAGGTGCACGAATTGCGGCGTCGTGCCAGTTGCCCCTGCCATAGATTTACCGCCCGCAGCGTCTGCCATATCCGCACATTACCCATTTCATGAATCGGGGCATTTTCGGATGTGCGACAAGAGGAGTCCAGTTCGGATTTCCTCTCTCAACGTCTTTCAGGCTTTGAGCCGTGCCAAAAGCCTGAAAGACAAGGGTTTTTACATGACCAGCATGATCATCGAAAGGCTGGCAACAAAGGTCGCGATGGAAGCGAATGCGGCAATATCACGAAGAAGGTCAGTCATCGTCGTCTCCCGTGTTCTCTTGTGTTTTTAATTTGTTCTCTTTTTGTACGAGAGTCAACAAGAGAACGAAACAAGAATACAGGAAGCCGCAGGATGGTTAACCGCGTGCCTTTTGCGGCACGGATGTCTCCCTTGGCGATCGTAAGATTTTCAGTTTCGGCCGGGACACGTCGGGTGCCTCGAATTGATTTTTTATAGGTGACACGCGACGTGCCCCGTTCGGTGGTTTTTCCGCGCAACTCCGGTCCGTCTGCGGCGATCCAAGCCTCTTTCGAGACCAGCTATCGCATGTGTGCGACACACGCACGTCCCTCCTTGTTCAGGCGAGAGGCAGACCATTTTCTGCGCAGCCCCCGGTTCCGCGCCTGCATCACAGCGCTCGACCGGATCACCGGTCCCACCTCGCCGGCGATGCGTGCCGGTGTAGCCGAAGCGGGACGAGGAGGATTTTAGGGGGGGCGGGAATGAGGTGAAGGTAAAATCGTGCAAGGTGTTGGTTTTGCTGGATGGGGTGTTCTGAACTTCCCCATATTTGCGCACCTCTGTGTGTGCGTCTGCCCCTCACCCTAGCCCTCTCCCCGCTTGCGGGGAGAGGGGACCTGCCCTGCGCTGGCTGGTGGGAAGGTCATCGTCGCGCTTTAAATGAGGATCGAGCGGGCGCGGCATACCCTTCTCCCCGCGAGCGGGGAGAAGGTGGCGGCAGCCGGATGAGGGGCCGTCGCATGAGAGATGCGTGGCAGCAGAATAAAGGACGACAAGCCATCCCCGCCACCTCAGTTGCAAATGCCTCTCAATACCATAACAAACTGTTTTTATTGACTTATTTCGAACGACTCGCTATCTGGACCGCATCGGGGAGTAGCAACCGCCTGTTCGGCGGGACTGCGTCAACATGATCGCGATCTCTTTCGCGTGGCGCCGTCAGCCTGAAAAGGCCATGCGAGACCGTTGGTGGCAGCGTCCTTGGGGCAAGGGCGTGGTCATGCCATCCAACCAGAGCCCGAACACGAGTTATGCCATGTCTCCGTTCACGATTGCCGCGCTTGCCGTCGGCATGTCCATCGATGCGTTTGTCGCCTCCGTCAGCCGCGGTGCTGCCTTCAAACGCCCTCCCCTGAAAGAAGCGCTGCGCACCGGCATCGTCTTCGGCGTCGTCGAGATGATCACGCCGCTGATCGGCTGGCTCGCCGGCATCGTCGCCAGCCAGTATGTCCAGACCGTCGATCACTGGATCGCCTTCATCCTGCTCGCCATCGTCGGCGGCCGCATGGCGATGGAAGGTTTTTCGCGTAGCGAGACGGAAGAGGTTTCGGCCGATAGCCGCTCGCTGGTCATTCTGATGGCGACCGCGATCGGCACCAGCATCGATGCCATGGCGGTTGGCGTTTCGCTTGCCTTCCTGCAGGTGAATATCGTCATCGTGGCGATCGCCATCGGCTTTGCCACCTTCGCCATGTCGACCGGCGGCATGCTTCTGTCGCGCCTGATCGGCCCGCGTTTCGGCAAATGGGCCGAAGTGGTCGGCGGCGTCGGGTTGTTCTGCCTGGGCACCTCGATCCTGGTGGATCATCTGACGGCCGGATAATTTCGAACCAACTGCAATAAAAAAGGCCTGCGGCCAACACAAAGGCCGCAGGGCTTTTTTGTCTGAAGCGAAATCAGCGGAGTTTAGAACTCCACCACCTTGCCGCCCTCGATCGTCACGCGACGGTCCATGCGGGCGGCGAGTTCGTGGTTGTGGGTGGCGATCAGCGCAGCCAGGCCCGACTGGCGCACCAGCGCTTCCAGCGCATCAAAAACGTAGGATGCGGTTTTCGGGTCGAGATTGCCGGTCGGTTCGTCGGCCAGCAGCACGCGCGGTGCATTGGCGACGGCGCGGGCGATGGCGACGCGTTGTTGCTCACCGCCGGAAAGCTCTGCCGGACGATGTTCGCCACGATGGCCGATCCGCATGTAATCGAGAAGCTGGCTTGCCCGCTCGCGGGCATCGGCCTTGGACAGGCCACCGATCAGCTGCGGCATCATGATGTTCTCTACCGCCGAGAATTCCGGCAGGAGATGATGGAACTGATAGACGAAGCCGACTTCGGAACGGCGGATCGACGTGCGCTCCTCGTCCGACAGGCCATTGCAGGAACGGCCGCCGATCGAGACGTCACCGCCATCGGGATGTTCCAGCAGGCCGGCGAGATGAAGAAGGGTCGATTTGCCGGTGCCCGAAGGGGCGACGAGCGCGACGATCTCGCCGCTCGACAGCGAAAAATCGGCGCCTTTCAGGATCGAGAGCGTCGTCTCGCCCTGGCCATAATGCCTCTCGACGCCGGAAAGCTGCAGGACGGGTTTGCGTGCCATGAATTCTGCCGATTACTCGTAACGGAGGGCCTGGACGGGGTCGAGCCTGGAGGCCCGCCACGCCGGGAAAATGGTGGCGATGAAGGAAAGGACCAGCGCCATGATGACGACCGTAAAGGTCTCGCCAAAACTCATCTCGGCCGGAAGCTGGCTGAGGAAATAGAGTTCCGGGTCGAACAGGATCGTGCCGGAAACCCAGGAAAAGAACTGGCGGATCGATTCGATATTGAGACAGACAAGGACGCCGAGCAGGACGCCGGCAATCGTGCCGACAATGCCGATCGCAGCCCCGGTCATGAAAAAGATGCGCATGATCGCGCCGGAGCTGGCGCCCATCGTCCGCAGGATGGCGATATCCGAGCCCTTGTCCTTCACCAGCATGATCAGGCCGGAAATGATGTTGAGCGCGGCGACAAGCACGATCAGCGTCAGGATCATGAACATCACGTTGCGTTCCACCTGCAGCGCCGAGAAGAAGGTCTGGTTGCGCTGGCGCCAGTCGGTGATGAAGATTTGGCGCCCGGCGGCCGCCTCGATCTTCGGCCTCAGCTCATCGACATTGTCGGGATTGTCGATGAACAGCTCGATCGACTGGACGATGCCTTCGGCATTGAAATAGAGCTGAGATTCCTCGAGCGGCATGTAGATGATCGTCGCATCATATTCCGACATGCCGATCTCGAATATGCCGGAGATCGTGTAGGACTTGACGCGCGGGTTGACGCCCATGGGGGTCACGTCGCCTTCCGGCGAAATCAGCGTGATCTGGTCGCCGGCCGAAAGGCCGAGCTGGTTTGCAAGCCGCGAGCCGACAAGGACGCCCTGCCCCGAGGCAAAACCGACGATATCGCCGGATTTGATATTGCCGGCGACTTCCGTCAGCTTTTCGAGATCTTCCGGGCGCACGCCGCGCACCAGCGCCCCGGAACCGGCGCCGCCCTTGCCCGAGGCCAGCGTCTGGCCCTCGACCAGCGGCAGCGCCATCTTGACGCCGGGCACGGCTGCGAACTTCTTCGTGAGTTCGGCGTAATCGTTGAGCGGCGAATCGATCGGCTGGACGATCATGTGGCCGTTAATGCCGAGAATGCGGGAGATCAGCTCGGTGCGAAAACCGTTCATGACAGCCATGACGATAATCAGCGTCGCGACGCCGAGCATGATGCCGATGAAGGAAAAGCCGGCGATGACGGAAATGAAGGCTTCCTTGCGCCGCGAGCGCAGGTAACGCCAGGCGACCATGCGCTCGAAGGCCGAAAACGCGCCGGCCTTTGGCGACCGTTCCGCTTTTTCCGCCTTGTCCTCTGCCGCGACGCTCGCCATCCGCAATTTTCCCTGAATGCTAAGTCCGCCGCGGAAGATTTCCCGCGGCGGTGTTCCGATATGCCTGACGGACCTGTCGCGAGGCTCGCCTTTCAGCATCGCGCTTTCAAGCACGATGCTGAAACTTCAAAAGATTAGCGCGTCCTTTGTGCGTCCGAACGGACGCACGGCGCGCTAGCCGGTGATGCGGTTCATGGCGGCTTCCACCGTCATGACTTCGCGGGCACCGGTCTTGCGGTCCTTGACTTCCACTTCGCCGTTTGCGGCGGAGCGGGGTCCGACGATCACCTGGACCGGCACGCCGATCAGGTCGGCCGTGGCGAACTTGGTGCCGGCGCGGTCGTCCGTGTCGTCATAGAGCACGTCCTTGCCTGCCTTGCCGAGATCGCCATAGAGGCCTTCCGAAATGCGGTCGCAGGCCTCGTCGCCGGGCTTCATGTTGATGACCACGACATCGAAGGGCGCAACCGAGGCCGGCCAGATGATTCCGTTCTCGTCATGCGATGCTTCGATGATGGCGGGAACAAGGCGGGTCGGGCCGATGCCGTAGGATCCCATGTGGACAAGGTGTTCCTTGCCGTCCGGTCCCTGCACCTTGGCGCCCATCGGCTCGGAATATTTGGTGCCGAAATAGAAGATATGGCCGACTTCGATGCCACGGGCCGAGAGGCGGTCGCTTTCCGGGATCGCGTCGAAAGCGGCTTCGTCGTGCATTTCGGAGGTTGCGGCGTAGACCGACGTCCACTTGTCGAAGATCGCCTGCATGCCGGCAACATCGTCGAAATCGACGTCTGCAGCGGGAATGTCGAAATTCACGAAGTCACGGTGCGAAAACACTTCCGACTCGCCGGTTTCGGCCAGAATGATGAATTCATGGCTGTGATTGCCGCCGATCGGGCCGGTATCGGCGCGCATCGGAATGGCACGCAGGCCAAGCCGATCGAAAGTGCGCAGATAGGCCGCGAACATCTTGTTATAGGAATGGACGGCGTCTTCCTTGTTCAGATCGAAGGAATAGGCGTCCTTCATCATGAACTCGCGCGAGCGCATGGTGCCGAAACGCGGACGGATCTCGTCGCGGAACTTCAGCTGGATATGGTAGAGGTTGAGCGGCAGGTTCTTGTAGGACTTGACGTAGGACCGGAAAATATCGGTCACCATTTCCTCATTGGTGGGGCCGTAGAGCATCGGACGCTCCTGGCGGTCCTTGATGCGCAGCATTTCCTTGCCATAGGCGTCGTAACGACCGCTTTCCTGCCAGAGCTCGGCCGACTGCAGGGTCGGCATGGAAAGCTCGATGGCGCCGGAGCGGTTCTGCTCCTCGCGGATGATCGCATTGACCTTGTCAAGCACACGCTTTCCAAGCGGCAGCCAGGAATAAATGCCCTGGCTCTGCTGCTTGATCATGCCGGTGCGCAGCATCAGCCGGTGGGAAACGATTTCCGCTTCCTTGGGGTTTTCCTTGAGGATGGGCATGAAATAGCGGGAGAGACGCATGGACTTTTCCGGGGTTGACGGCCGTATCCGCGTGAGGTGTCTCAAAGGGATTCGGCCGGTAAAGCTTCAGGTTTGCGAGCGTTCATAGCCGTTCAGGCCGTATAAGGGAACCCACCAGAGAACCCATCGGCGCAAGCTCGCCAACAACCAGATACAGCTGGGTGCCATGCTGCACTGCAATAGACTCTGGCGCGCGCAACCGGCTGGAAATGCTGGGATCTCGAGGCAAGCCTGCGACATTTTCGTCAACAGGATTTTTTTATCAAACTGTGACGAAATTGCAAAAAAACTGAGTGACAAAGCCCATCTGGTGGGCTACGTTCAGCTCACAAAAGAGGCAAGGAGTTCAAATTCTTGCCAATTCGCGGTCAAGTCTTGGGAGGATCAGATCTTAGGCGCGCTCAGTCGCTGCCCCGGCAACGGTTAAGGATCACGCGAAACTGAAAAACAAGGCTTAACCGCCTTGTTTTTTTTTGCCTTTATGGTGGCCACCGTTGCGGGGCTCTTCTACTCCGGCACTCATGACAGGATCATGACTGTTTTATCCGGCCGCAGCGCTTCACGATCTTTTCAGTCAAAATTCAGTTGCCGAAATCCGGCAGAATGTTCGGAATATCGGCAATGCCGAAGCCGAAATAGGTCGTTACGCCGTAATAACCAAGATGGATGGCGATCGAGATCACGGTCGTCATCAGAAGCACGCGGCCGCCGCGAAATGCTTTTGGCGCACTTTCGACCGTGCCCAGCATCACTTCTCCATCCTCCTCCTGGCTGCGGTAACCGAGCGGCAAGACGATGAACAGAACCGTCCACCAGATGATGAAGAAGACGGCGGCGACGGTCAGCAGCGACATGCGACTTTTCCCAGTTCTGCGGCAATTGTGAGCAAGGGGTGGCAGATGCCCGTTGAGACGGGGCTGGAAGTGTCTGCCAGAATGATTCCGGAAAACCGGCCAAGCGCATGAAATTGAATCGCTTCCGGGATCAAGGCACCTGCTCCAGCTCAAGCAGGACGCCGTTGAAATCCTTGGGGTGCAGGAAAAGCACGGGGTAACCGTGGGCACCAGTCTTCGGATTGCCGTCACCCAGCACGCGCGCTCCAGCCGAGGTAAGACGGTCACGCGCAGCAAGAATGTCGGCGACTTCGTAGCAGATGTGGTGCATGCCGCCGGACGGGTTCTTTTCGAGAAAGGCTGCGATCGGCGAGGCCTCGCCGTAAGGCTCCAGCAGTTCGACCTTGGTGTTCGGCAGCTCCACGAAAACGACCGTCACGCCGTGATCGGGCAAGATTTGTGGCTGGGAGACGGCGGCGCCCAGCGTGTCGCGATAGGTCGCGACCGCTGCCGAAAGGTTCGGCACGGCGATGGCGATGTGATTGACCCTACCGAGCATGGCTCCTCCTCCGTGCGCGTATTTTTAGTCGGTGGCCCCCAGGCCCCTCATCCGGCTGCCGCCACCTTCTCCCCCCTTGCGGGGCGAAGGGTATGCCGGTCTCGCTCGCTTCCCCTCGGCCGTTCTTGGGGCAAGTCCCCTCTCCCCGCCTGCGGGGAGAGGGTTAGGGTGAGGGGCTACCACCCCAAACACCCGCCCCCAAAAAAACTCAGACCTTCGTCACAAACACCGTAACAACCGGCTTCTTGCCCCAAGCCTGGTTGGCGGCCGAGCGCACCGCGCGGCGGACAGACTCTCGCAAAACGTCGAGATCCTTGCGGCGGGCGCGCGGAATGCTTTCGACGGCGCCGAGGATGGCGTCATAGAGCGTATCCTCCATATCCTCGCCCTCCTCGTCGAATTCCGGCAGGCCGAAAGCGACGACGTCAGGGTCGTTGAGGAAATCGTAGCGGCTGTCGAGCACGACGTTGACCGAGACATGGCCGGCAAAGGACAGTTTGCGGCGGTCGCCGATGCCCATTTCCTCGAAATCGCCGATCAGCTTGCCGTCCTTGAAGACGCGGCCATGCGGCGCATCGTCGATGACTTCGGCCGGGCCGGGAGCGAGACGCAGGATATTGCCGTTGCGGACACGCGGGATGGACTTGATGCCGGCAGAGGCACCGAGGGCGGCCTGGGCCGTCAGGTGCGCGGCCTCGCCATGGACGGGCACGAGAATTTCCGGCCGGGTCCATTCGTACATTTTCAGAAGTTCGTTGCGGCGCGGGTGGCCGGAAACATGCACCAGCGCATCGCCATCACCGACAATCTTGACGCCCTGTTCGATCAGGGCGTTCTTGATATCGAGGATTGCCTTTTCGTTGCCGGGAATGGTGCGTGAGGAAAACACGACCGTATCGCCAGCGGTGAAGGCAACGTTGCGCATCTCGTCGCGCGAAATCTTTGCGAGTGCTGCGCGGGGCTCGCCCTGGCTGCCGGTCAGGATGACGACGACCTTGTCGCGCGGTATATAACCGAATTCGTCTTCGGCGATGAACGGCTTGATGCCTTCCATGATGCCGATATCGCGAGCGACGGCCACAACGCGCTTCAGCGAGGAGCCGAGCAGCAGGACTTCGCGGCCGGCAGCGTCGGCCGCCTGGGCGATCGAGCGGATACGGCCGACATTCGACGAGAAGGTGGTGATCGCCACCCTGCCCTCAGCCTCCTCGATGACCTTGCGCAGGCCTTCGGAGACTTCCTCTTCCGACGGCGAGACACCTTCGCGCATGGCGTTCGTGCTGTCGCACATCAGCGCCAGCACGCCTTCGTTGCCGATCGCCTTGAAGCGGCTTTCATCGGTGAGCGGCCCGAGCGACGGTGCCTGGTCGATCTTCCAGTCGCCGGTATGGACGACATTGCCGAGCGGCGTGCGGATGACGAGCGACATCGGCTCGGGAATGGAGTGGTTGACGCCGACCGCCTCGACTTCGAACGGACCGATATTCACCCGGTCGCCAGCCTTGAAGATGGTGATCGGAATTTCCGCCCGCGTGCCTTCGTAATTGCGTTTGGCTTCCAGCATGCCGGCCGTAAACGGCGAGGCATAGACCGGAACGTTGAGGCCCGGCCAGAGATCATTCATCGCGCCATAATGGTCTTCGTGCGCGTGGGTGATGATCATCGCCTTGATGTTGTTCTTCTGGGTGGCGAGATAGCTGATATCGGGCAGGACGAGATCGACGCCCGGCAGTTCCGGGCCGGCGAAGGTGACGCCGCAATCGACCATGATCCACTGGCGCTTCTCCGGCGTACCATAGCCGTAGAGAGCGAGGTTCATGCCGATCTCGCCCACGCCGCCAAGCGGCAGAAACACCAGTTCTTCCTGTTTAGCCATATTTCTTCTTATTCCGTCCTTGCAAAGAATACATCACCGGCTGCGATCGGCTTCAAAACGCCGTCCCCGCTGTCGAGTTGCAGAAATCCGCCTTCATCGATACCTGCGAATGTTCCAACAAGCGAGCGGTCAGGAAGGTTCACGGTGATTTTCTCACCGATTCCGCATGCGACATTCCGCCAGCGCCGGACGATCTCGGTTGTGCCACGGCCCTCATCAAAGGATTCCAGAACCTCCGCCATCTCTCTGAAAAGATGCGCGAAAAGTTCTTCCGGCGACACTGCGGCGCCGTGATCCGCCAGCCTTGTGACACCATAAGGGGCGCTATCGGGCATATGGCGGATGTTGATGCCGATGCCGATCACCAGCGCCCGGCGACCATCCGGCAACCCCTCGCCTTCGAGAAGAATGCCGCAGGTCTTTGCCCGGCCGATCAGGATATCGTTCGGCCACTTGACCTCGAGCGGCGCGGATCCCGGCGGCAGAACCGAGCGAATTGCGGCATGCACGGCAACGGCGACGCCAAGCGGCAGAGCACCCAGTTTTTCCGGCGGCGCCGGGTCGATCAGAAGCAGCGAGGCATAAAGATTGCCCGGTTCGGAGGTCCAGGCGCGACCGCGCCTGCCACGTCCGGCCGTCTGGCGGCCGGCTGTTACCCATAACAAACCGGAATCGCCCGCGCGAGCGCGGGCGAGACATTCGGTATTCGTCGATCCGGTTTCGGCCAGCGCCTCATGCCGGAATTCATCCAGCGTCAGACGCCTCTTTGCAGCGGCCATCCTCAGAAGAAGGATTTGGCAGCGGCATCCGCAGCAGCGCCGAGCGAGCCGCCGATCAGCACATAACCGAGGATGAAGAGACCGGAGAGGCCGACGACGAGACGCAGCTCACCGGACACCGTGGCGAATTCGCGCTTGGCCGGATCGAACCACATCAGCTTGACGATACGCAGGTAATAATAGGCACCGACGACCGAGGCGAGAACGCCGATGACCGAAAGCGCATAGAGCTTGGCTTCCATCGCAGCGGCGAAAACAAAATACTTCGCGAAGAAGCCGGCGAGCGGCGGGATGCCGGCCATCGAGAACATCATCGCCGACAGGATCAGCGACATGAACGGCTTGGTCGTGGAAAGGCCGGCGAGATCGTCGATCTCCTCGACCATCGTGCCATCGGGAAGGCGCATCGCCATGATGCAGGCGAAGGTGCCGAGCGTCATGGCCATGTAGATCGTCATGTAGAGGACGACGCTCGATACGCCTGCCTGGGTACCGGCAGCAAGACCAACCAGCGCATAACCCATGTTACCGATCGAGGAATAGGCCATCAGGCGCTTGATGTTCTTCTGACCGATTGCCGCGAACGAACCGAGCAGCATGGAAGCGATCGACACGAAGACGATGATCTGCTGCCAGTCGTGGACGATCGGCTGAAAGGCATCGGAAACGACGCGTACGAGGATTGCCATGGCGGCAATCTTCGGACCGGAGGCGAAGAAGGCGGTGACCGGGGTCGGTGCACCTTCGTAAACGTCCGGCGTCCACATGTGGAACGGAACGGCCGAGATCTTGAAGCAGGCGCCGGCCAGAACAAAAACCATGCCGAAGACAAGGCCGAGGCCGCGCGGCTGCGACGAGAGAACCGAGGCGATCTCGTCGAAACCTGTATTGCCGGTGAAGCCGTAGACCAGCGACATGCCGTAAAGCATCATGCCGGAAGACAGCGCGCCGAGAACGAAATATTTCAGACCCGCTTCCGTCGAGCGGATGCTGTCGCGGTTGAAGGCCGCGACGACATAGAGCGCCAGCGACATCAGTTCGAGGCCGAGATAGAAGGCGATCAGGTCGTTGGCCGAGATCAGCAGCATCATGCCGAGCGTCGCCAGAACCATCAGCACCGGAAACTCGAACTTGTTGAGTTCGTAACCCCGGGCGCTGGTGATGGACATGACGATCGCCGTCAGCGAACCGATCAGCGCCACGACCTTCATGAAGCGTGCGAAACTGTCGAGCTTGAAGGCGCCGCCAAAGGCTTCACCCTCTCCGGTCCCGAAGATCAGAACGAGGCCGGCGACCGCGATCAAGGCGATCGCAAGGCCGGTGACCAGCGAGGAAGACTTCTCGCCCGAGAAGACGCCGACCATCAGGAGAGCAAGCGCTCCCAGGGCCAGGATGATCTCCGGCAGTACGAAAGACAGACTTTGAGACAAGATTTCAGCGGTCATATCGAAAAAGTCCTGTCGTCAGTTCGAAGGCGTCGCGGGATCGACCGTCGAGGAGACGGCTGCACGATACTTGGTGATAAGCTGGTCAACCGAGGCTGCGGAAGCATCGAAAACCGGCGCGGGGTAAATGCCGAAGAAGATGGTCACGAAAATCATCGGCCAGACGATGAACTTTTCGCGCAGGTCCAGATCTTCGAGCGCCAGCATGGCCGGCTTCACGGCCTTGCCGAACACAACCCGGCGATACAGCCAGAGCATATAGGCGGCAGAGAGGATGACGCCGGTGGCGGCAACCAGGGCAACCCAGGTATTGACGCGGAAGATACCGACCGTGGTCAGGAATTCGCCGACGAAGCCGGACGTGCCGGGCAGACCGACATTGGCCATGGTGAAGATCATCAGCGCGAGGGCATATTTCGGCATCGTGTTGACGACACCGCCATAGTTGGAGATCTCACGCGTGTGGGTGCGTTCGTAGACGATACCGACGCAGAGGAAGAGCGCGCCCGAGATGACGCCGTGCGACAGCATCTGGAAGATCGCGCCGTGGATACCCTGCTGGTTGACCGCGTAGATACCCATCGTCACGTAGCCCATGTGGGCGACCGAGGAATAGGCGATCATCTTCTTGATGTCGGTCTGCATCAGCGCCACGATCGAGGCGTAGACGATGGCGATGACCGACAGGGTGAGGATGAGCGGCGTAAAGTAGTCGGATGCCAGCGGGAACATCGGCAGCGAGAAGCGCAGGAAGCCGTAACCACCGAACTTCAGGAGCAGAGCCGCAAGGTCCATCGAGCCAGCCGTCGGTGCTTCGACGTGGGCGTCGGGAAGCCAGGTGTGGAAGGGCCACATCGGAACCTTCACCGCGAACGAGACGAAGAAGGCGAGCCAGAGCCACATCTGCATTCCCGGCGAGAACTGGTGTGCCAGAAGGGCCGGAATGGAGGTCGTGCCGACTTCGACATAGCAGGCGATGATGGCAATCAGCATCAGCACCGAGCCGGCCAGCGTATAGAGGAAGAACTTGAACGAGGCATAGATGCGCCGCGGTCCGCCCCAGACACCGATCATCAGGAACATCGGGATCAGGCTTGCTTCGAAGAAGACGTAGAAGAGCACGATATCGAGCGACGTGAACACGCCGACGATCAGCGTTTCCAGAACGAGGAAGGCGATCATGTAATCGCGGACGCGATACGTGATGGCTTTCCAGCTGGTCAGCACGCCGAAAGGCATCAGGAATGCCGCCAGGACGACGAACAGGACCGAGATCCCGTCAACGCCGACATGGTAGGACATGCTGTCGCCAATCCAGCCGTAGCGCTCGACCATCTGGAAGTCGGGATTGTTGCCGTCAAACCCGATCCAGACGAAGAGCGAGACGAAGAACGTCACCAGCGTCGTCACGAGCGAGATGATCATGATGTTGCGGCGCCCGTCTTCCCCCTGGTCATTGGTCAGGAGGAGGAGCAGCACGCCCACCATGGGCAGGAAAATGACCGTTGAAAGGATCGGCCAATCGGTCATCAGAGTGCACTCCCAAACATCATCCAGGTAACAAGACCAGCGACACCGAGCAGCATCGCGAACGCGTAGTGATAAAGGTAACCGGTCTGGATGCGCACCACCCGGTCAGCAATGTCGATGACCCGGGCGGCAATGCCGTTCGGCCCGTAATAATCGATGGTTCCAATGTCGATGCGCTGCCACATGAAGCGGCCGAGCGCCTTGGACGAGCGGACGAACAGGAAGTCGTAAAGCTCGTCGAAATACCACTTGTTGAGCAGGAACTGGTAGAGGCCCTGCTGCGAGGCGGCGAGACGCTTCGGTGTTTCCGGCGACTTGATGTAGAAATACCAGGCCGTGACGAAACCGAGCACCATGGCGATGAAGGGGCTGAGGGCCACCAGCGCCGGAACATGGTGGAACTCGTGCAGGAGCTCGTTGTGTTCCGAGGTGAACAGCGCGCCCTTCCAGAATTCCGAATATTCCTCGCCGTAGAACATGCCTTCGAAGACGAAGCCCGCAACGACCGCGCCGATGGCGAGGATGTAGAGGGGCACGAGCATGACATTCGGGCTCTCATGCACATGGTGCATGACTTCGTGGCTCGCACGCGGCTTGCCGAAGAAGGTCAGGAAGATCAGGCGCCAGGAATAGAAGCTGGTGAAGGCGGCCGCGATGACGAGCATCGTGAAGGCGAAACCAGAGACCGGCGAATGCGAGGCATAGGTCGCCTCGATGATCACGTCCTTCGAGAAGAAGCCGGCAAAGCCGATCGGCGTGAACGGGATGCCGACACCGGTAATGGCGAGCGTGCCGATCATCATCATCGCGAAGGTGATCTTGATGTGCGGACGCAGGCCACCCATGTGACGCATGTCCTGCTCGCCGTCCACGGCATGGATGACCGAGCCGGCGCAAAGGAACAGGAGTGCCTTGAAGAAAGCGTGCGTGAAGAGGTGGAAGATGGCCGCGCCATAGGCGCCGACGCCGAGCGCCACGAACATGTAACCGAGCTGCGAGCAGGTCGAATAGGCGATGACGCGCTTGATGTCGTTCTGCACCAAACCGACCGTCGCTGCGAAGAAGGCGGTGATCGCGCCGATGATGGTGACGAAGGTCAGCGCATCCGGCGACAGTTCGAAGATCGGCGACATGCGGGCGACGAGGAAGACGCCGGCGGTGACCATGGTTGCGGCGTGAATGAGGGCCGAGACCGGGGTCGGGCCTTCCATCGCGTCCGGCAGCCAGGTGTGCAGCAGGAACTGCGCCGACTTACCCATGGCGCCCATGAAGAGCAGCAGGCAGACGACGGTGATCGCACCGGACTTGGTGAGCGACATGCCGAAGAAGGTCGCGATGACCTTACCCGCCTCAGGCGAGCCTTCCGCCGGAAGATAGCTGGTGGCGGTGGCGAAGATCGTTTCGAAATTGACCGAGCCGAACAGAACCAGGACGCCGGCAATGCCGAGCAGGAAGCCGAAGTCGCCGACGCGGTTGACGATGAAGGCCTTCATCGCGGCAGCCGAAGCCGAGGGCTTGGTGTACCAGAAACCGATCAGCAGATAGGAGGCGAGACCGACGCCTTCCCAGCCGAAGAACATCTGGGCCAGGTTGTCGGAGGTCACCAGCATCAACATGGCGAAGGTGAAGAGCGACAGATAGGCGAAGAAGCGCGGCCGATCCGGATCGTGATGCATATAGCCGATCGAGTAGATATGGACCAGCGTCGAGACCGAGTTGACGACGACCAGCATGACGGCCGTCAGCGTATCGATCCGGAATGCCCATTCGACATCGATGGTGCCGGACTGGATCCAGCGCAGCACCGATACGCGGATCACCTCGCCAGCCTCGCCATGCGACAGCGCGACGTCGAAGAAGACGATCCAGGACAGGACGGCGGCGATGATCATCAAGCCGCTGGTGACGTATTCCGAAGCCTTGGCGCCGATCTGGCGGCCGAGCAGGCCGGCGATCAGGAAGCCGATCAGGGGAAGGAAGACAATTGCCTTATAGATCATGACCCGATCAGCCCTTCATCATATTGACGTCTTCGACCGCGATCGAACCGCGGTTGCGGTAGAAGACGACGAGAATTGCAAGACCGATCGCCGCTTCAGCAGCCGCCACGGTCAGAATGAACAATGCGAAGACCTGGCCGACGATGTCGTTCAGGAAGGAGGAGAAGGCCACCATGTTGAGGTTGACCGAGAGCAGGATGAGCTCGACCGACATCAGGATGATGATGACGTTCTTGCGGTTCAGGAAGATGCCGAAGACGCCGATCGTGAAGAGAATGGCGCTGACCGTGAGGTAATGGGAAAGTCCGATTTCCATTTTTCTAATCCTTGCTCCCGCCTCAGAGGCCCTGGCCCGGCTTGACCTTGACCACCTCAACGGCGGTTTCCGGCGTGCGGGCGACCTGTCTGGACACGTTCTGGCGGTGGATGTTCTGGCGGTGACGCAGGGTCAGCACGATCGCGCCGATCATTGCCACCAGCAGAACCATGCCGGCGATCTGGAAGAAATAAACATAGTTGGTGTAGAGCACGTCGCCCAAGGCGGCGGTGTTGGTCCGCTCGGCCGGATTGGGGATCGGCATGGTGATCGCCTTGGCGGCCTGCGGCGACAATACGCTGCCGCCGATCACGACAATCAGTTCTGCCGCAACGATCAGGCCGACCAGAATGCCGACCGGCGCATATTGCAGGATGCCCGAGCGCAGTTCGGCAAAGTCGATATCCAGCATCATGACGACGAAGAGGAACAGAACCGCGACGGCGCCGATATAGACGACCAGCAGGATCATCGCCAGGAACTCGGCCCCCGTCAGGAGGAAGAGGCCCGCCGAATTGAAGAAGACCAGGATCAGGAAGAGCACCGAGTGAACGGGATTCTTGGCCGAAACGACCATGAACGCCGATGCCACCGCGATGAACGCGAAAATATAGAAAAAGATAGCCTGCAGACCCATAGTGGTGCCTTCTTGTCCCTCACCCGGACCGAGGCGCCTGCCCCAGTCCGTCAGAAACCCGGCGTGAACACACCGGGACCGGTCATATTGTCTTCCGGCGCCCTGTCAGCACCGGCATGCTGCCCCTCTTAGCGATAGGGCGAATCCATCGCGATATTGCGGGCGATCTCACGTTCCCAGCGATCGCCGTTGTCGAGCAGACGCGCCTTGTCGAAATAAAGTTCCTCACGCGTCTCGGTCGAGAATTCGAAATTCGGGCCTTCGACGATCGCATCGACCGGGCAAGCCTCCTGGCAGAAGCCGCAATAAATGCACTTCACCATGTCGATATCGTAACGCACCGTGCGGCGGGTACCGTCATTGCGGCGCGGGCCGGCTTCGATGGTGATCGCCTGAGCGGGACAGATGGCTTCGCACAGCTTGCAGGCAATGCAGCGCTCCTCCCCGTTCGGATAACGGCGTAGCGCATGCTCGCCACGGAAGCGCGGCGAAACCGGGCCCTTTTCGAAGGGATAGTTGATCGTCGCCTTCTGCTTGAAGAAGTATTTCATCGACAGGAAGAAGGCGCCGACGAATTCCTTCAGGAAGAGCGAATTGATAGCCTGAGCAATAGCCATCTTATTCTCCAATGATGCCGAGGAAACGGATGGTCATGATCACGCCCATCCCATCAGCTTCAGCACGAATGCAACAATGACGACCATGGCGAGCGAGATCGGCAGAAAAATCTTCCAGCCGAGGCGCATGAGCTGGTCATAGCGGTAGCGCGGCACGAATGCCTTCACCATGGCGAACATGAAGAAGACGAATGCGGATTTCAGCACGAACCAGACGATGCCCGGAACCCAGTTGAGGATCCAGATATCGACCGGCGGCAGCCAGCCACCGAGGAAGAGGATCGTGGTCAGCGAGCACATCAGGACGATGGCAGCATATTCGCCGAGCATGAACATCATGTACGGGGAAGAGCCGTATTCGACCATGAAGCCGGCAACCAGTTCCGATTCCGCTTCCGGAAGGTCGAAGGGCGGACGGTTGGTCTCGGCCAGCGCCGAAATGAAGAAGATGATGAACATCGGGAAAAGCGCCAGCCAGTGCCAGTCGAGGAACGAGGCAGGCAGGCCCATCATCGTGCCGAGGCCGTCATGCTGGGCGTTGACGATGTCCGTCAGGTTCAGCGAGCCGACGCAGAGCAGGACGGAGACGATGACGAAGCCGATCGAGACTTCGTAAGAAATCATCTGTGCTGCGGAGCGGAGCGCGCCGAGGAACGGGTATTTCGAGTTCGAAGCCCAGCCGCCCATGATGATGCCATAGACTTCGAGCGACGAGATCGCGAAAATATAGAGGATGCCGACATTGATATTGGCGATCACCCAGCCCTGGTTGAACGGAATGACCGCCCAGGTGGCGAGCGCCAGCGTCGTTGCGACGAGCGGGGCCAGAAGGAAGACGCCCTTGTTGGCGCCGGCCGGAATGACCGGTTCCTTCAGCACGAACTTGATCAGGTCGGCGAAGGACTGGAACAGGCCGAAGGGGCCGACGACGTTCGGGCCCTTGCGCAACTGTACTGCCGCCCAGACCTTACGGTCGGCCAGCAGGATGTAGGCGATCGAAACAAGCAGCAAGACCAGAACCAGCAGCGACTGCGCGACCATGATGATCGCAGGCCAGACATAGGTCCAAAAAAACGAATCCATGTTCATATTACTCCGCCGCAGCCTGGAATTTGTTGCGGGCCAAAGCCGAGCACTCAGCCATGACGGCCGATGCACGGGCAATCGGGTTGGTCAAATAGAAGTCCTTGATCGGGGTCGCAAACGCGGTGCGCGTCATATCCCCAGCCTTCTGGCCGAGCGTCGCGACCTCGTTCACCGAGCCGGCAGCGATCTCGTCGATCGCAGCAAAATGCGGATAGGCCTCATAGAGTTTTCCACGCAGTGCTGAGAGAGAATCGAACGGCAGCTTCTTGCCGAGAACGTCGGACAGCGCGCGCAGGATCGCCCAGTCTTCGCGGGCATCGCCTGGTGCGAAGCCGGCGCGGTTACCCATCTGGACGCGGCCTTCGGTATTGACCCAGGTGCCGGACTTTTCCGTGTAGGTCGCGCCGGGCAGGATGACGTCGGCATGGTGGGCGCCGTTATCGCCATGGCTGCCGATATAGACGGTGAACTTCGCACCCTTGGTGGTGAAGTCGAGTTCGTCTGCACCGAGCAGGAAGAGAACGTCCATGTTGGCGAGCATGCGGGCTGCGTTTTCGCCCTTCTCGCCTGGTACGAAACCGAGATCGAGGCCGCCGACGCGCGAGGCTGCGGTGTGCAGGACGCCAAAGCCGTTCCACTCTTCGGTGAGCGCACCGACAGAACCGGCGAGCTGGGCAGCGGCGGCCAGAATGGCTGCACCGTCCGGACGGGAGAGAGCCCCCTGCCCTACGATGATCATCGGGTTCTTCGCAGCGGTCAGCTTGTCGAGGAAGGAGTTCTTGCCGGATGCGAGATCGGCGAGGGTTTCCGGACCGGCGCCGAGATAGTCATAGGCATAACGCAGTTCGCCGGCATCGCCGATCACGCCGATCGGGAAGTTGCCGCGACGGAAGCGCTTGCGGATACGGGCGTTGAGGACGGCTGCCTCGAAGCGCGGGTTCGCGCCGATCAGAAGAAGCGCGCCAGCCTGCTCGATGCCGGCAATGGTCGGGTTGAAGATGTAGCTCGAACGGCCAAGCGACGGATCAAGCGCCGTCCCGTCCTGGCGACAGTCGAGATTGTCCGAACCGAGCGAACGGATCAGCTCTTTCAGAGCATACATTTCTTCGACGGAGGCGAGGTCACCGGCGATCGCGCCGATCTTGCCGGCCGACGTGGCGGAAACAGCAGACTTGATGGCGCCAAAGGCTTCGGCCCAAGTGGCAGGCTGCAAGCGGCCGTTCTTGCGGACGTAAGGACGGTCGAGGCGCTGGGTCTTCAGACCATCCCAGATGAAGCGGGTCTTGTCGGAGATCCACTCTTCGTTCACGTCGTCATTGACGCGCGGCATGATGCGCATGACTTCGCGGCCGCGGGTATCGACGCGGATGGCCGAGCCGACGGCGTCCATGACGTCGATCGATTCAGTCTTGTTCAGTTCCCACGGACGGGCAGTGAAGGCGAAGGGCTTGGAGGTGAGCGCGCCGACCGGGCAAAGGTCAACGACGTTACCCTGCAGCTCGGAGGTCATCGCCTGTTCGAGATAGGTGGTGATTTCAGCATCTTCGCCGCGGCCGATCAGTCCGAGTTCGGAAATACCGCCGACTTCTGTGGTGAAGCGGACGCAGCGCGTGCAGTGAATGCAGCGGTTCATCACGGTCTTGACCAGCGGGCCGATATACTTGTCTTCGACCGCACGCTTGTTTTCGGTGTAACGCGACGAGTCGATGCCAAAGGCCATGGCCTGGTCCTGCAGGTCGCATTCGCCGCCCTGGTCGCAGATCGGGCAATCCAGCGGGTGGTTGATCAGCAGGAATTCCATCACGCCTTCGCGGGCCTTCTTGACCATCGGCGTGTTGGTGAAGACTTCCGGAAGCTCGCCATTCGGGCCGCCGCGAATATCGCGCACGCCCATGGCGCAGGAGGCCGCCGGCTTCGGCGGGCCACCCTTCACTTCGATGAGGCACATGCGGCAGTTGCCCGCCACCGACAGACGCTCATGGAAACAAAAACGCGGAACTTCGGCACCGGCTTCCTCGCACGCCTGCAGCAGCGTGAAATGATCCGGGACCTCGATTTCCTTGCCGTCTACCTTCAGCTTTGCCATCGTATCACTTACGTCCTGTGTTCAATCCCCGGAGCCTTGAGGCCCGCGGACATGTCCCTCATTTCAACAGCGCCTGCGCCTGGCCGACCCAGTCGTCCCGCGCGATGCGCCCGTCGAAACCCAATTCCCCGTCGAAGCGGGCGATATCCTCGGCAGTCCAGGCCGCAATCTGCGCCAGGCTTGCCACGCCCTTTTCCTTCAACACCTTCTCGACCTTCGGACCGACGCCCGAAATCTTCTTCAGATCCATGCCCGCAGACTTGGCAGGGCGTGGGCGTGCGGCCGTTACAGGCGCCTCGGCCTTTTTCGGAGCAGCAGCCTTGGCCTTTACAGCCACCGGCGCCTTTTCCTCAGCCTTGGCGGCAGGCTTTGCGGCCGCCTTGCGCTTCGGCTTTGCGACTGCAGCTACCGGTTCGGCAACTTCGGCCTTCGGTGCGGCTTCGGCTTTCGCCGGAACCTTCTGCTCTGCCTTGGCCTGTTCAGCCGCAGCATTTGCCCGGTTGGCCTGTTCCATCATCGTCTGGACAGCACCGAAAAAGACGCCGGCCATCTGATTGGCGATGCCGAAACCGATCGTCGTCGCTGCGACCATGGCTGCGGCCGGATTGGCCAGCAGCGGGTTCATGGCGAGCATGTCGGCATAGTCCGGAAGACGCGCAGAGCCCGCGGCCGGCTTTGCCGTCCCCTGCCCTTCGCGATGTCTTCCGGCTTCGACCACGTTAATTACTCCGCAGCTTCAAGAACGGCGCCGTGCGACGTCGCGTTATGGGTGTACTGATCGATGCGTGCCTCGATCTCCGGGCGGAAATTGCGGATGAGGCCCTGGATCGGCCATGCGGCAGCATCGCCGAGCGCACAGATCGTGTGACCTTCGATCTGCTTGGAGACCTGCAGAAGCATGTCGATTTCGCGCTTCTGGGCATTGCCCTTGACCATGCGCTCCATCACGCGCCACATCCAGCCGGTGCCTTCGCGGCACGGCGTGCACTGGCCGCAGCTTTCGTGCTTGAAGAAGGCGGCGAGACGGGCAATCGCCTTGATGACATCGGTCGACTTGTCCATGACGATCATGCCGCCCGTGCCGAAGGAGGATTTTACGTCACGCATGCCGTCGAAATCCATGATCGCATCCATCATGTCTTCGCCCTTGACGATCGGGCAGGACGCGCCGCCGGGAATGACGGCCAGGAGATTGTCCCAGCCGCCGCGGATGCCACCGGCATGCTTTTCGATGATCTCACGGAAGGTCAGACCGAGCTGTTCTTCGAAGGTGCAGGGCTTGTTAACATGGCCGGAGACCATGAACAGCTTCGTGCCGACATTGTTGGGCCGGCCCATCGACGAAAACCAGGTCGCGCCGCGACGCAGGATGGTCGGGGCCACCGCAATCGACTCGACATTGTTGACCGTCGTCGGGCAACCATAAACGCCCATATTGGCCGGAAACGGCGGCTTGAGACGCGGCTGGCCCTTCTTGCCTTCGAGACTTTCGAGCAGAGCCGTCTCTTCGCCGCAGATATAGGCGCCGGCGCCGTGGTGGACGACGATGTCGAAATCCCAGCCGTTCTTGTTGTTGTTGCCGAGCAGGCCGGCATCATAACATTCATCGATTGCCGCCTGCAGCGCTTCACGCTCACGCATGTATTCGCCGCGGACATAGATGAATGCCGTATGCGCGCCCATGGCGAAACCGGCGACCAAGCAGCCTTCGATCAGCGTATGCGGATCGTTGCGCAGGATCTCGCGGTCCTTGCAGGTGCCGGGCTCGGATTCGTCGGCGTTGACGACGAGGTAATGCGGACGACCATCGCTTTCCTTCGGCATGAAGGACCATTTCAGGCCGGTCGGGAAGCCGGCGCCGCCACGACCGCGAAGGCCGGACGCCTTCATCTCGTTGATGATCCAGTCGCGGCCCTTCTCGATGATGATCTTGGTGCCGTCCCAGTGCCCACGGCTCATGGCGCCCTTCAGGGACTTGTCCTTGAGGCCGTAGATATTGGTGAAGATGCGATCCTGGTCTTTAAGCATGGCTTATTCCGCCGGTTCTTCGATGATGTCCAGACGCTTTTCGATGCGCGAAAGACGCGCATCCTGACGTCCGAGAGTTTTGTAGATGTTGGAAATGTCGCCGCGAGCGCCATTCATTTCCAAGGACAGGCCATTGATTTCCATCGACAAGCCTCGAACCTGTGACGTCAGGGACTCCAATCGACCATCTACTTCAACGAGCTTGTGCTCGATGTTGGACAGCCTGCCCTGCATCGACTTCAAAACCTCGTAGATCAGATCGTTGGTGACTTCCGCCATCTGTCCTTCCTCAGCGTGGCTTCTTGCCGAAGACTTTAATGTATTCGGCTTCGCCGCCCTTGGCGAGCGCCTTGGCCTGTTTGACCCAGTCGTCGCGATCGATGCGGCCCTTGAAATTCAGATAGCCATCGACCCATTCGCGCTCGGCCTTTTTCCAGCCGGCGATCTGGGCGTAGGTATGAATGCCGAGTTCATTAAGGATGCCGGCGATCTTCGGGCCGACGCCGGAGATCAGTTCCAGATTGTCCGGCGTTTCCGGCTTGTCGATGCCCTTCGGGCGGTTCTTGTCCTCAAGCGACGGCTTCTCGGTCTTCGCAGCGGCAGGCGCCTTGGCAGCCTTCGGCGCGCCTTCCATTTCGGTCGCCTTGGCATTCGCGGCAGCGGCAGCCGGTGCGGTTGCCGGGGTTTTCAGCTTCGGGTCGGTCTCGGGCGCCGTGTCCTTCGGACGGGCGGCTTCCGCCGGCGGAACCGCGGCAGCAGGCTCGGCCGGAACTTCCGGCTGCGGCTCGAGATTCGTGCGGACCGGCTTGATGTCGTCGAGCAGGGTCAGCGCGCCGCCTTCGGGTGCGGAGAGATGGCGATCGATCTGCGGGCCGGGCTTGATCTCGCTGCCCTTGCCGGCTTCGAAAGCGTCGATGATTTCTTCCAGACGTTCCGGCGTCAGATCTTCATAGGCATCCTTGAAGATGATGACCATGGGAGCGTTGACGCAGGCGCCCTGACATTCGACTTCTTCCCAGGAAAGCGTGCCGTCGGCATTGAGCGCGAAGGGATCGTGATGGATCTTCTTCTGACAGACCTTCATCAGATCTTCCGAGCCGCGCAGCATGCAGGGCGTGGTGCCGCAGACCTGGATATGGGCGCGGGTGCCGACCGGCTTCAGCTGGAACTGGGTGTAGAAGGTCGCAACCTCGAGCACGCGGATATAGGCCATGCCGAGCTTGGCCGCGACATGCTCGATTGCGGCGCGCGTGACCCAGCCGTCCTGCTCCTGTGCCCGCATGAGCAATGGGATGACAGCGGACTGCTGCCGGCCTGCCGGGTATTTCCTGATCGTTGCCTCTGCCCAGACGGTATTTTCCTCGTTAAAGGCGAAATTACCCGGCTGAAACTGGTCTTCGGCTAGTCGACGAACGGACATTCTTTTCCACGCCCTATCAGTTTATCACACCACACCGCGATCTCGTGAGCGTCACGAATTCGCAGGCATAGGCGATCTTGTCTTTCTGCATGAACACAATGGTCTTGGTGCCGATCGGCACCGAGGTCTTGATTTCATACCCTTCGGAGAGCAGCTGGCTCATCGTCTTTGATCCGCCGCTTGCGGTCGAGCCGCCCTCGTCCGTCGCCTGCGCAAATGCGGCAGGCACGCTCAAAAGAGCCCCGGCGAAAACAGATACAACAAACGCAAGCAAACGCGGCATCAGCGATCCACCTCGCCGAACACGATATCCAGGGAGCCCAGAATGGCCGAGACGTCGGCCAGCTGGTATCCGCGACAGAGGAAATCCATCGCCTGGAGATGCGCATAACCCGGAGCCCGGATCTTGCAGCGATACGGCTTGTTGGAGCCATCCGCCACGAGGAACACGCCGAACTCGCCCTTCGGCGCCTCGACCGCGGCGTAAACTTCGCCGGCCGGAACGTGGTAGCCTTCGGTATAGAGCTTGAAATGGTGGATCAGCGCTTCCATCGAACGCTTCATCTCGCCACGCTTCGGCGGAACGACCTTGCCGTCCGTCGAGGAATAAGGGCCGGTCTTGGCGTCGCCCAGCAGGCGGTTGACGCACTGCTTCATGATCTTGCAGCTCTCGCGCATCTCGATCATGCGGATCAGGTAACGGTCGTAGCAATCGCCGTTCTTGCCGATCGGGATGTCGAAATCGAGCTCGCTGTAGCACTCATAAGGCTGCGACTTGCGCAGATCCCATGCAGCACCCGAACCACGCACCATGACGCCTGAGAAACCCCAGGCCCAGGCATCTTCCAGCTTGACGATGCCGATATCGACATTGCGCTGCTTGAAAATGCGGTTGCCGGTCAGGAGATCGTCGATATCGTCGAGCTTCTTCGGGAATTCATCGCACCACTTGCCGATATCCTCGACCAGTTCCGGCGGCAGGTCCTGGTGGACGCCACCCGGACGGAAATAGGCAGCGTGCATGCGCGCGCCGCAGGCACGCTCATAAAACACCATCAGCTTTTCGCGCTCTTCGAAACCCCAGAGCGGCGGCGTCAGGGCGCCAACGTCCATGGCCTGCGTCGTGACGTTCAGGAGATGCGACAGGATACGGCCGATTTCGGAATAGAGAACGCGGATCAGCTGGCCACGGATCGGGATCTGGATGTCCAGAAGCTTTTCGACCGCCATGGCATAGGCATGTTCCTGGTTCATCGGCGCGACGTAGTCGAGACGGTCGAAATAGGGAACGGCCTGGAGATAGGTCTTCGTCTCGATCAGCTTTTCGGTGCCGCGATGCAGAAGGCCGATATGCGGATCGACCCGCTCGACGATCTCGCCGTCCAGCTCCAGCACGAGACGCAGAACGCCGTGCGCCGCAGGATGCTGCGGTCCGAAATTGATGTTGAAGTTCCGGACGTTGTGTTCCGTCATTTCAGCGCTCCGCGCTTGTCAAGAATGGGCAAAGCCCGACTACATGCTTCATCGTCATTTCATTCATTCCCGAAACAGGCTGGCCGCAAACAGGTTGCCCCGAAACAGACCGACCCAGGCAGGCGAGAGAAACAGGCGCTGCATTTGCGATAGACATATACGACAACCCCTCCTCCCTTCCTTGATCTCGCTCCCATTCCGCCTCAGCTCCCCCGACATTCTGTGTACAAAATGTCGCATTGACCCGAAATGGAGTTGATCGATATCAAGTGACACTCAAAAATGCCCTGCCCGCCTAACTCCCTGCAACTTCAACAACTTACTGCATGCGGTTGAGATCAAATTCAGCTTTTGGCCTTCTCGTCTCCGGGCAGAACGTAATCCGTACCCTCCCAAGGCGACAAGAAGTCGAAATTGCGGAATTCCTGACGCAGTTCAACGGGTTCGTAGACGACTCGCTTGACGCTGTCATCATAGCGAACCTC
The DNA here is from genome assembly GCF_007829835.1 of Neorhizobium alkalisoli. Taxonomy (GTDB): domain Bacteria; phylum Pseudomonadota; class Alphaproteobacteria; order Rhizobiales; family Rhizobiaceae; genus Neorhizobium. The sequence goes on from NZ_VIWP01000002.1 coordinate 262,555, forward strand.
GACAAAACCAGTGGTCGGAAAGTCCTTGCGCAGCGGATGCCCTTCGAAACCATAGTCCGTCAGAATACGGCGCAGATCCGGGTGGCCGGTGAACAGGATGCCGTAGAGATCCCAGGCTTCGCGTTCGAACCAGTCGACACCGGGATAGACGGAGCAGGCGGACGGAACGGGCTCTTCCTCGGCGGTCGCGACCTTGACGCGGATGCGGACATTCTGCTTCGGCGACAGGAGATGGTAGACGACATCGAAACGCTTTGCGCGCGCCGGATAGTCGACACCACAAATGTCGATGAAGCTGACAAAACCGCATTTCGGATCGTCACGCAGGAACGTCAGAAGCTCGACGATGCTGTCACCATTGGAGACGAGCGTCAGCTCGCCATAGGCGATAACGGCATCTTCCACGAGGGCGGAACGCGCCTCGCGGATATAGGTGGAAAGCTCGGTAAGGGCTTCGGTCATGATATCCTCCTCCAGCCCTCAGCGTTCGATCGTACCGGTGCGCCGGATCTTCTTCTGCAGCAGAAGCACGCCGTAAAGCAGCGCCTCTGCCGTGGGGGGACAGCCCGGCACGTAGATATCGATCGGCACGACGCGGTCGCAACCGCGCACAACCGAGTAGGAATAGTGGTAATAGCCACCGCCATTGGCACAGGAGCCCATGGAAATGACGTAACGCGGCTCCGGCATCTGGTCGTAGACCTTGCGGAGCGCAGGCGCCATCTTGTTGGTCAGCGTGCCGGCGACGATCATCACGTCCGACTGGCGCGGCGAGGCGCGCGGCGCAAAACCGAAACGCTCGACGTCGTAACGCGGCATAGACAGCTGCATCATTTCCACGGCGCAGCAGGCGAGACCGAACGTCATCCACATCAGCGAGCCGGTACGGGCCCAGTTGATCAGCTCGTCCGTCGAGGTGACGAGAAAACCCTTGTCGGCGAGCTCATTGTTGATCTCGCCGAAGAACGCATCATCGCTGCCGACCGGCTTGCCGGTATTGGGATCGATGATCCCCTTGGCCTGTGGCGCGACGAGAGTGCTGCCGCTATCGACTACTCCCATTCCAGCGCTCCTTTCTTCCATTCATAGATAAAGCCAACGGTGAGAACACCGAGGAAGACCATCATCGACCAGAAGCCGAACCAGCCGAGGTCACCGAAGGATACGGCCCAGGGGAACAGGAAGGCGACTTCCAGGTCGAAGATGATAAAGAGAATAGACACGAGATAGAAGCGGATGTCGAACTTCATGCGGGCGTCATCGAAGGCGTTGAAGCCGCACTCGTAAGCCGAGAGCTTTTCGGAGTCCGGCGCCTTGTAGGCCACTGCGAAGGGTGCGACGAGAAGTGCAATTCCGATCACCATGGCAATTGCTATAAAGATCGCAATCGGGACATAGGATGCGAGGAGGTCACTCATTGTATTCGATCCCTGCTTGCCAGAAGCGCCGGGCGGCGCTTTGGAATCAATGCGCGGCAAGCGAACGTGCATTGCAACACGCCGTGACTAGCGCAGCCGACGCCCCCGTGCAAGCCCCTTGCCCCCTGCAACCAACGCCAAAATTCGACACAATTCTGCGACGATTGGGGCCGGAACGGGAGGCGCATTCCCACTCCCCTTGGATAGCAGGCGATCCAGCATGGAACACCGCGCAAACGGGGCTCGGGGACAATATTTTGCACCCTGAAAAAACTGTCGGATTTTTTTCGAAAAAGACGAACGACAACCCCGGAGGGGAAGCGAAAAAGCGGAGGAATTGGAGAAGGGAAATGGCGCGAGTGACGGGGCTCGAACCCGCGACCTCCGGCGTGACAGGCCGGCACTCTAACCGACTGAGCTACACCCGCGCATAATTTCCGCCTTGCGGCAGAGCCTTTCGCGTTTCCGCTAAGGCAGAGTTTCGAGGCGTTTGATGGCGCGAGTGACGGGGCTCGAACCCGCGACCTCCGGCGTGACAGGCCGGCACTCTAACCGACTGAGCTACACCCGCATCATCAACAAGGGATCAGATCCCTCCGTCTTGCGGCCTCGACCGCTTGACTGTGAGCGGCTAACTAAGTGGTTCATGTTCGGGTGTCAAGCGCGTTTCAAGACAAAAGAATGACGCTTCCAATCTTTCTTCTCCCCTCCCCCATCGTCTGTGGGTTTCGCCATTTTTTTCAAAAAAACATCATGAAAGCTCTTGCGGTTTTCCGCCGACCCGCATAGATCACAGCCACCGACGCGGCGGCCTCAACGGCCCATCACCGCGGAAGGGCGATTAGCTCAGTTGGTAGAGCGCCTCGTTTACACCGAGGATGTCGGGAGTTCGAGTCTCTCATCGCCCACCATTTTCTCTCCGAAAATCAAAACACAACTGCAAAACGGCTTCAGCGCGTTTTCGCCTTCAAAAGCCGCCAAACGGCTTTATTTCCCCGTCACAGCAGAAAATAGTCCTTCGTGACATCGTGCTGGCCCTGCAGCCGAATCCACAGATCCGTATAACCGTCACCATCCGTATCGGCGGCGATCGCCGTGCCGGTGGCGAACTTGTGGAAACGCAGCTCGCCCGCCTCGCCGGAAAAGCGGTCTGTTCCGATAAAATGGAAATCCTGGCGGCCGGCCTTGCCGATGTCGGCATCCATAAAGCGCAGATCGATCTTGTCGTGTTCCTTGAGGCTGAAATCCTGGATCGTCTGCCATTCGACGGAAACCGATTCGATGGCCGACTTGAACACGAACAGGTCGGCGCCTGCGCCGCCATAAAGATCGTCCTGGCCGCCACCGCCGTAAAGCATGTCCTTGCCATCACCGCCGCGCAATGTGTCGTCATCAGCGCCGCCGTAAAGCTTGTCGTTACCGCCGCCGCCAACAAGGATATCGTTGCCTTCCCTGCCGTAGAAAACCTCGTTGCGGCCATTGCCATAGATCTCGTCGACACCTGATGTGCCCGAGAAGGTCGCAGGAATGGCCGGGGCGCGGGAGACCTCCTTGACGTCCCGCACACCGAGGACGATGTCGAGATCACTGCCGTTACCCGCGCTGTCGATCGCGTGGACCGTCAGCTTGTAATAGGCATGATAGCCATCGGCATCGTAGTCGAAGGTCCGTGATGCACGGATCTGGCTGCCGGACAGATAAAAATCCTCCCTGCCGCCTTCCTCGCTCACCACCGTTGCGACGTCTGTCAGGGGATCGGTGGAATAACGCACCAGCGTCTGATCGACAATCATCAGGGATACGGCGTCACCTTCCGGATCATCGACATGCAGCGCCGCCCAGAGAGAACCGGCCGCCCGGCCTTCGAGATTCAGCCCGCTATAGGCAATCGTCATCGTTGGAGCTTCGTTGACAGCCATGACTTGTCCTCCCGTCGACCGTCAGGACATTCTGACCATGGACAGGAAGGCTGGCAAGAGATGCACGCGGGTTCGGCTTAAGCCGCACTCTCCCGGCTGCGTTCCGTGAACTCGCCCTTGAGAAAGGCCGCATAGGCATTCGCCACGCCATCCCTCAACGCGATGGACGGCTTCCAGCCGAGCGCACGCAGCTTTTCGGCGCTCATCAGCTTGCGTGGCGTACCATCGGGCTTGGAGAGATCGTGGGCGATACTGCCCTTGAAACCGACGACATCGCAGACGAGCTGCGTCAGCTCCAGGATCGTGACGTCCTCGCCGGAGCCGACATTGACATGGGTTTCGGCGGAATAATTCTTCATCAGATGGACGCAGGCATCGGCGCAATCGTCGACATGCAGGAATTCGCGGCGCGGTGTGCCCGTGCCCCAGACGGTGATTTCCGCCTGGCCGTTCACCTTGGCCTCATGCGCCTTGCGAATCAGGGCCGGCATGACATGGCTCGATTTCAGATCGAAATTATCGCCGGGGCCATAGAGATTGGTCGGCATGGCCGAGATAAAATCGGTGCCGTGCTGGCGGCGAAAGGCCTGGCAGAGTTTGATGCCGGCAATCTTGGCGATCGCATACCATTCGTTGGTTGGCTCCAGCGAACCGGTCAGAAGCGATTCCTCGACGATCGGCTGTTCGGCGAATTTCGGGTAAATGCAGGACGAGCCGAGGAACATCAGCTTTTCTACGCCAGCCTTGTGGGCAGCGTTGATGATGTTGGCTTCGAGAATCATGTTCTCGTAGAGAAAGTCGGCCGGATAGGTGTCGTTCGCCAGAATGCCACCGACCTTGGCGGCAGCAAGAAAGACCGCATCCGGCCTGTTCTTCTCCATCCAGGATTCGACATCGGACTGACGGGTCAGATCGAGCTCGGCGCGCGTCGCGGTCAGGACCGTGCAATCTTCCGAGGCGAGACGGCGGGTAATGGCTGCCCCCACCATGCCGCGATGACCCGCGACATAGACTTTCTTTCCCGACAGGTCGTAAAGCGCCTCAGGCATGCGGCAGGCCCTTGTTGCCGCCGGACAGCGGCACGTTGCGGGCCATGATCTTCAAATCTTCTCGCACCATTTCGGCGACGAGCTGATCGAGCTTGGTTTCATGGGTCCAGCCGAGCTTTTCCAGCGCCTTGGCCGGATTACCGATCAGGAGATCGACCTCGGTCGGGCGGAAATAACGCGGGTCGATTTCGACGACGCATTGGCCGGAGGTCGAATCATAACCCTTCTCGTCGACGCCCTCGCCCTTCCATTCGATCGGCATGCCGACCTTGGCGAAGGATTTTTCGACGAAGGAGCGCACGGTATGGGTCTCGCCCGTTGCCAGAACGTAATCGTCGGGCTGATCCTGCTGCAGCATCAGCCACATGCCGCGCACATATTCGCGGGCATGGCCCCAGTCGCGCTTGGCATCGAGGTTGCCGAGATAAAGCCGATCCTGCAGGCCGAGATGGATGGCGGCCGCCGCGCGGGTGATCTTTCGGGTGACGAAGGTTTCGCCGCGGATCGGGCTTTCGTGGTTGAACAGGATGCCGTTCGAGGCATGCATGCCATAGGCCTCGCGATAGTTCACGACGATCCAGTAGGCATAGAGTTTTGCCACCGCATAGGGCGAACGCGGATAAAACGGTGTCGTTTCGCTCTGCGGCGTCTCGCGCACCTTGCCGTAAAGTTCGGAGGTGGACGCCTGGTAAAAGCGGGTCTTCTCCACGAGGCCGAGAAGGCGGATCGCTTCCAGCAGGCGCAGCGTGCCGGTGCCGTCGGCATTGGCCGTGTATTCCGGCGTCTCGAAGGAAACCTGGACGTGGCTCTGGGCGGCGAGATTGTAGATCTCGTCCGGCTGGGTTTCCTGCACGACACGAATGAGGTTGGTCGAATCGGTCATGTCGCCGAAATGCAGGATGAAGCGCGGATGATCGATATGCGGATCCTCGTAGAGGTGCTCGATCCGGTTCGTGTTGAACGACGACGAGCGGCGCTTGATACCGTGGACCGTATAGCCCTTTTCGAGCAGCAGTTCCGCCAGATAGGCACCGTCCTGGCCGGTCACGCCGGTGATCAGGGCTGTCTTGCCGCTGTTCTTGTCGCCGCCCTTGCCGATACCCTTGGCACTCGCTGTCATCATTTCCCCCTAAGGAACCATTTGCCGCATGTAAGACGCCGTATAGAGCGCCGCAATCTTGCGGGAATCTTATCAAAGGCGCGAAGGGCGGGAAACAGCAGCCGGTGATTATGGGCCGATCGCCTCTATTTTGGCGGAAAGGCCATGTTTATCAGCTATTCTCCTGCCTATCCGGCGATAAGCATGGCGGAAAAATACCAAGCCGGTCGGCGCAGTTTCGGGACGAGGCCGGAGGCAGACACTGGCGCGATTCGCTTTCGCTTGATGGTGCGGCGCACCATTTGGCGCAGCCTCTTGTTAAGCTTCCGTTAGGCAACCATTTCCCATTGTCATATCTCACTTGAAATTTTCGCCACACAGCGATCGGAAAACATGCGCAAGGTCATCGGTTGGCTTTCCCGGACCAAGACAAGCCAGGCGGCGCCATCGCGTCGCCGACGGATTGATCTTGGCGAACGGCCGGCTCCCTATCCCATCTATGCCATTGGCGACGTCCATGGCTGCCTCGACCTCCTGCAGCGTGCCGAAGCCAGGATCGCCGCCGATATCGCCGCCACGGGCCGCGCCGGGCTTGTCGTCCTGCTCGGGGACTATATCGACCGTGGACCTGCCTCTGCCCAGGTACTCGATCATCTGATCGCACCCAGCGCACTCGGGCTGAAGCGGCTGCCGCTCTGCGGCAATCACGACGACCTCTTTCAGCGTTTTCTCGCTGATCCGGATGCAGGTGCCGATTGGCTCGGCCTTGGCGGCGAGCAGACGCTCAAATCTTATGGAATCGATATTCACAACGGCACGTTTCGCCAGAGAAGCCGGGCGGGCACGCTGAAGGCGCTGGTCGATGGCACGGTGCCGGAGATCCACCGGCAGTTTCTGGCCGGCCTGCCGGTCAGCCTCAAGGTCGGCGATCTGTTCTTTGTGCATGCCGGCATTCGGCCGGGCATTCCGACGGAAGACCAGAGCGAGAACGACATGCTTTGGATCCGCGAGCCTTTCCTCTCGGACGGGCCAAAACTGCCGCATCTGATCGTCATCCACGGCCATACGCCGCATGATGCCCCCTCGCCCGGCCCGCAGCGCATCGGCATCGATACCGGCGCGTTTTATTCGGGCGTGCTGACGGTGCTGCGTATCGATGGCAGCCAGGTCGCGTTCATCTGAGCCTTACCGTTTATGGCGCGGCCGGAACCAGGCGAAGACGAAGGGTTTGATCAGCGGGCCGAACAGGCCGAGCATGGTGATCGAAAAGCCGAAATAGAGTTTTGCGCGGCCACGATCGGTGGCGACTACGATCTTTTCCGCGACCGATACGGCCGACCAGGGCGGTGCGGCGCCCATCAGGGCACGTGCCTCGGGCGGGCGTTTCGGCAGCTCGTTGACGAATTGCGGCGTATCGGTATCGGGCGGGAAGCAGATCGAGACGGAGACGCCGTGCATGGCCGCTTCCGTGCGCAGGGCCTCGGCAAAACCGGCCAGAGCCGATTTCGAGGCGCAATAGGCGGAATAGCCGGGAATGCCGATCAAAGCCGCGCCTGAGGAAACGATCATGATCTTTCCGCGCCCGCGCGCACGCATGCCGGCATAGGCGGCGCGCACGGCATTGGTGGTGCCGAGAAGATTGACGTTGATCTGCTGCGCGAAAACCGATCCAGCCTGTTCATCGAAACGGCCGGGTTCGACCATGCCGGCCGAAGCGATAAGAATATCGCAGGGGCCGAAACGCGATTCGCAGGCAGCGAAAGCCGCCGAGATTTCGGCTTCGATGGAAATATCGGCGGACTGGATGGCGACTGTGCCCTGCCCCGCAGCAAGCGTGGACGACAGGTCACGCGCGGCAAGCTCGAGCTGGTCGAGATTGCGCGCGATCAGGGAGACGTTTGCGCCGCGGCGGACATAGATGCGGGCGACCTCAAGTCCGATGCCGCTCGATCCTCCCGTGACGACAACGTGCATCGCGCCACCTTGCCGATCAGGAATTGTCGGGCGTCTGCAGCATCGGCGAGAGCTGCATCATCTTTTCCATGTCGAGCGAGGCAAGGCCGAAATTCCGCTCCTGCAACGCCTTCAGCCGCTTCGCCGTCGCCTGGACGGCATAACGGATCTGCTCTTCGGTATGATTGCAGGTGATGAAGAAGCGCAGGCGCGCCAGACCTTCCGGTACGGCCGGATGGATGATCGGCAGCGCATTGATGCCGTCTTCGAGAAGTTCGTTCGACAGCTGCACGGAGCGCAGGGAATCGCCGACAAGAACGGGCACGACGGAAACACCGACGCTGAGGCCGGTATCGAGGCCGGCTTCCTCGGCGCATTTCTTGAAGAAGGCACCGTTCTGTTTGAGCTTTTCGGTCCGCTCCGGCTCGCTGGTCAGGATGTCGAGACCGGTCTTGGCCGCCGTGGCAAGCACCGGTGCGAGACCGACGCTGTAGACGAAACCGCCGGCTTCCGCCTTGAGGATGTCGGCGAGCGCCTGGGAACCGGCGATATAACCGCCGCAGCTCGAGCTCGTCTTCGACAGCGTGCCCATCCAGATATCGACGCTCTTCGGATCGATGTCGAAATGTTCGAACGTGCCGCGGCCGGTCTTGCCGAGAACGCCGAGCGCATGCGCCTCGTCGACCATCAGCCAGAAGCCGTAACGCGAGCGCAGCTCAAGCAGGCCCGGAAGGTCGGCAATATCGCCGTCCATCGAATAAACGCCTTCGACGATGACCAGCACGCGGCGGAAATCGGAAGACAGGGTGCGCAGAACCGTTTCCAGGTTTTCGACGTCGTTGTGGCGGAACAGGCGGCGGGTAGCACCTGACAGCTTGATGCCGGCAAGCGCGCTGTTGTGGATGAACTCGTCATGCACGACGAGATCCTGCGGGCCGACAAGGCAGCTGATCGCTGCGACATTGGTCAGATAACCGCTGACGAAACAGACGGCCGCATCAACGCCGTAGACTTCAGCCAGCTTTTCCTCGAGCGCGGCATGGACCGGACGCTCGCCGGCAACCAGACGGCTCGCGGAAGCGGAAATGCCGTAACGGTCGATCGCCGCCTTGGCATTTTCCGTCACCTTCGGATCGGTATTGGTGCCGAGATAGTCGTAGGAGGCGAAATTGATGAATTCCTTGCCGCCCATTGCCGTCGTCGCACCGGCTGCCCGGTCATGCGAACGGTAGAAGGGATTGTCGACGCCGATCATCTCGCCGGCTTTGCGCTGGACGGTGACGCGCTGATATTCCGGAAGCTTGTCGAAGGAGACGGGCTCGCGCAGCGGCTGTTTCGGCTGGCGGTTCAGGCGGGCGGACCGATTACGACCGCTCGCCTCCTTGGCCTGACGCATCTGTTCGAGGAAATCCTTCTTCCCCCCCATGCTGTGCGTGGAGGGGTTTTGATCCGGATCTTTGCTGGTCACTGTGCGGCTGCTTTCTGCTGCGTCGTCGTCGAGTGGCTCTTCACAAGCCGATCGAGAACTTCATCGTGAACGGCTTCCTCCTCGCCGTTACGCTTTGCTACGCGTTCACGCAAGCGGCTTACGACATCACTCACAGTCGTATCCTCGCCGACACCGCTCAACGGAATGTCAAAACCGGTCTTCTGCTGGAAGCTCATGCCGAGTTCCATCGCCATCAGGCTGTCGAGGCCGATATCCTTCAGGACCTTTTCAGGCGTGACGGTATCTTCGGCAACGCGCAGGATCGTGGCGATTTCCGAGGCGACGAGCGCGTGCAGGAGAAGCTGGGCTTCTTCCGCCGACTTGCCGCGGATCAGGTCTTCCAGATCGATCCGGTCGCCGTCGCTTGCCGTCTGCTGGTTACCGGCAGCCCGGATCGCCGTCTCGAAGATCGCGGCATTGGCAATCGGCAGCATGCGGACGGCGGCCCAGTCGACTTCGGCGATCATGACGGCTGCGGCGTCGATCGTGCCGGTATCGGTCTGCATGTAACGCTCGACCTGTTCCAGCGCGTCGCGGGCCTTCATCGCCTTCTTGCCGATACGCTTGGCAAGCAGATCGTTGACCTCGGCATTGCGGGCGAGGAAGCCGGTATCGGCAATCGCGCCGAAGCCGACTGCGAGACCTGCCTTGCCGGCCGCGCGACGGGCGCGGACGAGGCCTTCGAGATAACCGTTGGCGATGACGTAGTTCGCCTGGCCCGGATTGCCGAGCATGGTCGTGGCGGACGAGAAGAGCAGGAAGAGTTCCAGCTCGTCACCGGCCGTCAGGCGGTCGAGAAGTTCGGCACCCTTGACCTTGACGTCAACGACTGGCTTGTTGCGCTCGGGCGTCAGGTTGGTCAGAAGCGCATCGTCCAGAACCATGGCGGCGTGGATGACACCCTTGATCGGGGTCTTCTTGCGCAGCTCGGTCAGCAGCGCCGAGAGCGATGCTTCATTGGTGATGTCGCAGGCATGGACAGTCGCAGTGACGCCCTTTTCCTGCCACTTGGCGATTGCTGCCAGCGTTTCCGCATCGGCAATGCCGCGGCGCGAGCAAAGCGCGATGCGCTTGGCGCCCTTGGCAACGAGCCAGTCGGCAGCAACGAGGCCGAAGCCGCCGATACCGCCGGCCACCAGGAAAGCGCCCTCGTCATCAAGACGGATTGCCTGTCCGGGTGCGGCCACAACCTTGTCCTTGCCGGAAACCGGCGGACGGATGACGATCTTGCCGATATGGCCGGCATTCTGCATCAGCCGGAAGGCACTGCCGATCTCATCGTAACCGAAGGCACGGTAAGGCAGCGGCGCAAGTTCGCCCTCGTCGAACAGCCTGCCGATCTCGCCAAAGATCTTCTTGGTGATGGCCGGCAGGTTGACCAGCAGCTGGTCGGCGTCGATGCCGAAATAGCTGATATTGCGGCGGAACGGACGCAGGCCGATCTTGCGGTCGGAATAATAGTCGCGCTTGCCGAGTTCGAGGAAGCGGCCGAACGGCTTCACCAGTTCCAAGCTGCGTTCCATCGCTTCGGAGAAGAGCGAGTTGAGGACCAGATCGACGCCCTCGCCGCCTGTGACGCCGCGCACCTTGGCGACGAAATCGAGCGAACGCGAATCGAAGACATGGTCGGCACCCAGCGCCTGCAGGAAGCGGCGCTTTTCCACCGTTCCGGCCGTGGCGATGACGACGGCACCCTTGAGCTTGGCGATCTGCAGCGCGGCGAGACCGACACCACCGGCAGCGCCGTGGATGAGGATCGTTTCACCGGCTTCGATATGGCCGAGCTGGACCATGGCGTAATAGGCGGTCAGGAAGGCAACGGGAACGGTCGCGGCAGCCTCGAAATCGAGACGGGCCGGGAATTTCGTCACACCGTCGCGGCGAACCTTGACGTGGGTCGAGAACGCGGCCGGGCCGATGCCCATGACCCGGTCGCCCGGAGCGAGATCGGTGACGGCGGAGCCGACTTCGACGACGCGGCCGGCCATTTCCATGCCGATCGTGGCGCCGGCAAAACCGTCTTCCAGCGCTTCTTCCGGCAGAAGGCCCATGGCCCACATGACGTCGCGGAAGTTGAGGCCGGCTGCTTCCATGGCGATGACGACTTCGTCTTCGGCCGGAACCGGCAGCGCACAGCTTTCCCAGACGATGCTGTCGACGCGGCCGGTCGTGCCCTGACGGATGGTCGCGGCACGGAAATCCGTTTCGGCGATATCGGTGGAGCGGAACGGACCGGCAGCAGCGCGGATTTCGGCCAGAGTACCGTCGCGCAGCACCCATTCGCGGTTGGCGACCGAGGACGCCAGGATGGCGGCCAGATGCGCGCCGAGATTCTCGTCTTCCAGTTCGACATCCAGCATATGGATTTCGACGGCGTCATATTCATTCTGAAGAACGCGGGCAAAAGTCCAGAGGCCGGCATTGGCCTCGTCGCTTGCCTTGTCGGCCAGCGGCGAACCACCGGGGGCGACGATCATCAGACGCGGCTTGTCGGCAGCCGAATGCGCAGTTGCCCATTTCGTCAGGCTTTCCGCATACTGGCGGAAGCGCTCCATGCGGGCGAGCGAAAGCTCGGCCGGATCGCGATCGGCCAGACGTTCGCCGAGGTAGGCGAACTGCAGCGGCGCGGCTTCGGAAGCTTCGAGCGCCTTGGCAAAGGCGGCCTCACCAGCCGTCGCATCTATCGTGATGCGATCCTTGCCGAGCGTTGCGGCATGGGTCGGCGTTTCGGTGATGGCAACCAGCGTCTTCGGCAGCACCGGAACGGCGGCTTCCTGCACCGTTTCGGATGCAGCGGCAGCAACGATCAGGCCACCCTGCGCAAGCAGAGCTTCTTCGGCAGACGAGAGCGGGAAGCCGAGATCGGCGACCAGATCCTTGATCTGCTGCACGGTACCGAGCGTGCCGACCGGGAATTCCGGCGACTGGCTTGCGGCGAACCAGCCTTCGGAAAGACCAAAGGCAAAGTCGTTGAATGCGGACGGTGCACGATCGACGAAGACCAGGGCAGCGCCCTGGGCAGCAGCGGCACGCAGGCCGGAGCGGATATCTTCATCGGCCTTGAGCAGGTTCTGGCTTTCGATACCGGCAGCCAGGATCGCGTCGATCGTGGTGAGGCCGGCAATGCGCTTCGGCTCGATGACCGAAACATGCGCATCCTGATCGAATTCCAGTTCCAGCGCACGGCGAACGCCTTCACGCGGCTCGGCAATGACCAGGACCGCGCCCTGATCGGCAGCCAGCGACGCCAGACGGCGGCTGACGGAAGCCGACGTCGTGCCGAGTTCGAGCATGGTGCGGATCGGCCGGCCTGCAGAGCGGCAGACCTCTTCCAGCACGTCGAGCGCCTTCAGCGAACGGGCCTGACCAAGCGGCGAATGGACGAGAACGTGGTCGAGCGTCGCTTCGCTGAAATTACGAAGGTCGACGGCTTCGTCCTCGCCACGCAGAAGCGTGACCGAGAGGTGTTCAAGTGCATCGCGATAGGCGTTGTGGACCAGAACGGCCTCGGCGATACGGCCGGAATCCTCGCGGTAGATTTCCTGGATCAGCTCGCCAACCGGCGGGAAGCTGAATTCCGACGGAATGCGCCAGCCGCCTTCGACGGGCGAAGCGATGCCGGCATCTTCCAGAATGTAGAGACAGCTTGCGAGGAAGGAGCGGAAATTAGCGTCACCGGCAAATTTCTGCGGCGATACCAGACCATCCTTGGAGGCAAGCGTCAGGCCGATCTCGTGGCAGGCGCGATAGATCGCCGCGTCGAGCATCAGCGAGGCATTGTCCTGCTGCTGTTCACCGGCGCGGTTCAGCACCAGAGCATCTTCCAGGCGAACCGGAGCAAGCGGCATCGGCAGCGTGGTCGGCACCGTCTCGTAGTGGAAGGCGACCGAGGCAAGGCTGTGATGACGGCGCAGCGCCGTGCGGCGGAAGCGGCAGTCTTCGAACACGACGACCTGTTCGCCGTCTTCGCCGAACATGCGGAAATTGACCTTGATCGAGAAGCTGCTGAAGCGCTCGATCTCGATGACGGCACGGCTGATCGCCTTACCCTTGCCGGTGACGCGGACGGAGCCGAAGCGCACCGGAATATAGGGCGAGCCCGCTTCGCTGCCCGAAAGCTGATCGAACAGGGCAACGAGGCCGTGGAAGACAGCGTCAACCGAGAACGGGTTGAGATTGTAGCCGATATAGGGATGCGCGGGTACAGCCGCCGACTTCAGCTCGACTTCGACGATGTTCCCGCCGAAGGCGACAGCCTTGGACAGGAGCTGGAAACGCGGGCCGTATTGCAGGCCGAAGCGCTCTGCCGTCTCGTAGACTTCGGCAGAACCGAGAATGGTGCCCTCGCCTTCATGCGCGCGCCAGGCCTGACGGTCGCTGGAATGCTCGACCGGCTTGCGGCAGCGGGCAACGGCATGGACGGTCCAGTCGTCGCTGCTGAGACGTTCGCGCGAGCGGATCTCGATGTCGCCGGTTTCCGGCGAGATCAGCGTCGACAGTTCGAGCATGCGGTCGGGCCGCAGCTCGAGCGGGCGGACGATCTCCATGTTGGAGATCTCGACCTCGTCGGCGTTGAAATGCGCCTGTGCGGCGGTGACAGCGATTTCGACGAAACCACTACCCGGAAGGATCGCACGCGAATCGACGACGTGCTCGGCCAGATCCGGGAAGAGCTGGGCGTCGATATGGTTTTTCCAGTGCGAACCGTTCGGGTCGTTGCGCCAGCCGAGCAGCGAATAGCGGCTCTTGTGGTCGCGACCGAAAACGTCGATCTCGTCGGTCGTGCCCGGCATTTTCAGGGAGACCGGCTCGAGCGGCAGTGCCGGCAGTGCGGCAAACGCATTGCGCTTGCCGGCATGGCGCGACTGGGCCGGAGCGACGCCATTGGCGATCGCGCGGGCAAAGGCCTGCGAGACCGGATCACGGCCGGCAATCGGCGCTTCGCGCTGCAGGGTGCCGATCACGACAGCCGGTTGCTGCTCGCTCTTGGCGATTTCGCTGACATAGTTCGACAGGATCGAGCGCGGCGAGATCTCGATGAAGAGATTGCAGCCGAGATCGATTGCCGCTTCGGCAGCCGACTTGAACAGGACCGGGTCGCGGACATTGCGCCACCAGTATTCGGCATCGAGACCACGGCCATCATAGATGCCGCCGGTCACGGTCGAAACGAAGTTGCATTCGCCGCTCTTCGGCTCGATGGTCGGCAGGTCAGCGAGGAATGCGTCGCGGGCGCTGTCGATGATCGGGTGGTGGAACGGGTAGTTGATGTCGAGGATGTGGACGACGGTCTGCGACTTGCGGGCCGCATCACGGAAGGCCTGAATTTCGGCAACCGGGCCGGAAATCGTCACCGAATTCGGCGAGTTGACGGCAGCAACGCAGATGTGGTCGAGGCCATGCTTGCGGGCGAAAGCCTGAGCTGCCTCTTCGCTCATCACGATGGCGGCCATCTTGCCCTGGCCTGCGAACAGGTCCTGCGACTTGGAACGCTTGGCAACGATCGCAACGGATTCGGCAGCCGTCAGGGCCTTGGAGGCATAGGCTGCTGCGATTTCACCGACCGAGTGGCCGAAGACGACATCGGGGCGCACGCCGAGAGCGGCGAGGCAATCGGAGATCGAAGCCTGGATGGCGAACAGAAGCGGCTGGGCGATCTTCGTATCGGCCAGGCGGACGTTCAGATCTTCCGCGAAGAGAAGATCGCTCAGCTTTTCGCCAAGGTAATATTCGAACAGTGCGCTGAAGGCCTGGAAGCACTGGCGGAAATGCCGGTTCTCACGATAGGCCTCGACACCCATGCCTGCCCATTGCGCGCCGTTGCCGGCGAATACGAAGGCAAGCTTGCCGACATGGCCGGGGGCTTCGCCGCGCTCGCCCTCGGAGGCGGTGCCGGTCAGATGGGCTTCGATGGCACGCAGGACGCGGTCTTCCGACTTTGCCTCGACGGCAAAGCGGTGGCGCATCGGATCGCGGTTGGCGGCCGAAGCGGCAACGATCTGGCGTGCCTTGGCGACATCGGCGCGTTCGAGCGCGGACTTGTAGCTTTCGAGCAGCGAGGTCAGCGCGCTGGCGCTATGGGCGCTGGCGAGGAACAGCGTGTTGTTGTCGGACTTGGCCGGAACCTCCGGCGCTTCGGCCGGCTCCGGATCGCCGATGACGACGTGGGCATTGGCGCCGCCGAAACCGAAGGAGTTGATGCCGGCGAGACGATTGCCCTTGCCCGGCAGAAGCTTGATCGCCTGCATGTTCACACGAACATTGAGATCGGCGAAATCGATGTCTTCGTTGACCTTGTCGATATGCAGCGTGGCCGGCAGGTAATCGTTTTCGAGCGCGATCATCGCCTTCAACAGGCCGAACAGGCCGGAGACCGGCTCGGTATGGCCGATATTCGACTTGATCGAACCGATCGGCAGCGGCGCCGGGCGCTTCTGGCCGATGACGGTGCCGATTGCCCAGACTTCGGCCGGGTCGCCGACGCGCGTGCCGGTGCCGTGACCTTCGATGAAGGCGACGCGGTTCGGGTCGATGCCATTGCCCTGATAGATCGTCTTCAGGAGCTCGGCCTGCGCCTCGCGGGACGGAAGGCTGATGCCGTTGGTGCGGCCGGACGAGTTGACGCCCGTCGCGTGGATCCGCGCATAGCTGCGGTCCTTTTCGCGCTTTGCGCGGTCGCTGCGGCGAAGCACGATGGCAACACCACCTTCGGAACGCACGTAACCGTGGCCGTTGGTGTCGTAAGCGCGGCAAAGGCCTTCCGGCGACAGCATGCGCGCCTGCGCAAAACCGACGAAGGACAGCGGGTGAACGAGGATGTTGACGCCGCCGACGATCGCGGTGTCGATATCGCCACGCTCAAGGGCGCGCGTTGCCTGATCGAGGGCAAACAGCGAGGACGAGCAGGCCGTATCGATCGTCATGCTCGGGCCGTTCAGGCCGAAGACATGCGAGATACGGTTGGAGACGATCGACAGCGTATTGCCGGTCATGAAATACGGGCTGCCCGAAGCCGGATCTTCCGACGACAGATTGCCGCTTTCGAGGCTGGACGCGCCGATATAGACGCCGACCCGTTCATTGGCGAGCGTGCTCGGCGCGAGACTTGCGTCTTCCAGCGCCTGCCAGACAAGCATCAACAGGACACGCTGCTGCGGGTCCATCTGCATCGCTTCGCGCTGGGAAAGCCCGAACAGCGACGGATCGAAATCATAGACGCCGTCGATAACGCCGGCTGCGTAAGTGTAGGTCTTGCCGGGCACGCCCTGTGCTGGATGCCAGAACCGCGCAAGATCCCACCGGTCTCCAGGGATCTCGGTGACTGTGCACCGTCCTGCGCTCAGGATCTTCTGGAGTTCCTTGATGGATTTTGCACCAGGGGCGACACACGCCCTACCAATAATGTCGATCGTCATTGTCACTCTGTGTTCGTCACAGCTAAAATGGCGGACGTGGGAGTACCGCGTCAGATAACTTTAACAACATACTTATCCGCAGTTGTCACGAGAAAAGCAAAAACAGACGCCGTACCAAGTCGAGACGGCGGCTAAACAGCAACGGACGAAACGGCCCACTTGATCAACGAGAAGCATGTCGATCACCCGATCGCCTGGAGAATCAGATTGGCCCACTCCAATCCAAAACCCCGACAAAACCTCGATTCCCACCGTCCGACAGGCCCAAGGACCGAGACGGGATTCGACGCTCTTAAGCATATGGAGCGTCCGACAACAAGCCGGACCTTTCGCAACGCAGCGAAAAATAAAATCTGTGCGTTCTTTTGGCGCGGCAGCGGCACGCGCAAGGCGAGCCTCCAAGTTACCGCCACCTGTGTCATGCAGAGAGCCGCAATTTTCGACACAAATCCTGCTGTAACGAAGTAACTCCCTAGGAAACAACGATTTTACCTGTATCGCATTTGAAGCCTTGCGACGATGTGTTATGCCGATCGGGTTAGGTCCTGTGGACAATAGGAATTTTCAACCCGTGCGGGAAATTCAGCGCATCACGCAATATGCAGCCAAGGGGAAGGATTTTTTCCACAAGGCATGTCATGTGCTGATCAAACCGTGCGGAATGTCGGCCCTGCCCCGCCGCGATCTTTCCGTTGTCTGCGCATAGTCACCAGGCCTTCCTCAACCGGAACCCGCCTATGCCGCCGCATGAGGAAAAGGTAAAATTCGCCACCCCCGCTGATCGCCGCCGCCGGCGCAGTGGCGGGTTTCTCGTGTTCTGGCTTCTGCTGGTCGCCGTTCTCGGCGGGCTTGCTGCAACCGTGCTTGCCGTCAATGACGGACGAAATTACCTGCGGCTGGTGCATCAGTTCCACCTCGAGCAATACCTCTTGCCCGCCGCACCGGCACCGGACCTCAAGATCAACCGCCAGCGCCAGCTCTCACCGGCAATCCGTTATCCGGCGTCGCTTTATCCCGGATGGCTTCTGCGAGCCTCGCTGGAGCGCGCCACGACCTTGAGGGCAGCATCCGGTCCTGCGATGGAAGATCGTTGCCGTCAGCTCGGCGGCGAGAGCGGGCCGGTTGCCGAATACAAGGCGCGCGGCCATGAATGGGAGTGCAACTATCTGCGCCCGTTCGGAGACGCGCCGGAAGCGGCTTCACTGTTCGTACAGGCGAAAGGGATCGTTGCGGGAGAACTGCATACGTTCCGCATCAAGACGAGTTTTACCGATCCCGCCCAAGACGATGAAGTATTGGCCAGTGCGATAAGCGCGATCGACCAGTTCGAGCTGCGTCTCAGCCCCGAAAGCCGCGCCTATCTGGAAGACAAGCTCAGGAACCGGGTCAGCTTCAAGTCGACACTCGAAAACTTTCGCGCCGTGTTCGGGCCGGAAATGCTGGACCAGCGCCGGTTCAACCTCGTTCTCGTAGCACGCCCGGCGACGAGCGAATGCCGGAGCGTTCCGGAAACGGCCTTGACCTCCATTACCGCCGTTTCAATCGCCTGCCTGCCACTGCAAAGCGGTCGTTCCTGGGCACCACCAGCCGCAGGCTGAGTGGATCACAGCCTTTCCAGCCTCACCACATCGACCGCATCGCCAAGCTCCTTTTCGGCCGCATCGACAAGGCTCAGCTGATGGGTAAACAGGATTGTCTGGAACCGGTCGCCGGCAGCTGCCAACACCTTGAGGCCTGCAGCCGTGCGCTCGTCGTCGAAAGTCTGAAAAACGTCGTCGAGGATCAGCGGCGCCGGCTCGTTGCGGCTGCAGTAATCCTCCAGAAATGCCAGCCGTAGCGCCAGATAAAGCTGATCACCCGTTCCTTCGCTGAGACCTGAAAGCGGCACCTGCTCGCCTGCCTGACGTTCGACAGCAAGCCGCAGCTCGTCCGCCTCGTCATAAAGCTGCACGAGGCGGGAGAAACGGCCATCTGTCAGGGCGGAAAATACCTCGCCGGCCCGCATCATCACGGGATCGGCCTGCTGCTCGCGATAGGTCTCCATGGAGCTTGCCAGCAGATCGGCTGCGAGTTTGAGCACGACCCAGCGCCGGGCAAGCTCCCTCGCCTCCTCTTCGGAAGCACGCTTCTGGAAAACGGCCCGCTCGGCGCCGATCCCCGTCTCCAGTTCCTGCCGCCGGCGCTCATTGTTGGCCTGGGCGATGCCGAGCGTCCGCAAGGTCTCGACCTGACGATCGTCCTCGGCCTGCAGCCGTTCGATCTCGATGCCGGCCGCGATGCGGTCGAATTCGGCGAGATCCGTTCGGATATCCGCTTCCAGCGCCCCGTCCGCCTGTTCGGCGAAACGCCGCCGCGACTGAGTGAGAGAGGTTTCAACTTCGCGGCGCTCGCGCAGATCGGCGAGCAATCGATGCAGTTCGGCGGGCTCCACCGCGGCCTGCTCTGCGGACCGCGTCAGTGCGAGGTCGACCGACGATGCCTCTTCGCTCCAACGGGTGGATGAAAGCTCGGCACGGGCCAGTCCTTCCAGGAGCGTCGCACGACGGTGTTCCGCCGTCTGTGCCTCGATCGCCCGGCTATTGAGCTGGCCTGCCGCGACATCGGCCGGAAGCGATGTCAGTTCGGCTGCGATCCTGCTGCAGAGCCCCGATACCGTCTCTTCGAAATGCTCCATATCGCGGGACATGCCGCGCACGCGCCTTTCGCGATTGTCACGCTCTGACATGATCGACGGTATCGTGCGCCAGACATCGAGGGCCGCGAGCGCCATCTCGGTCGTCGCATCGTCACCAAGGCCGGCCCGTGTCAGGGAGAGCATAAATCTCTGGCGCCATTCCTCGACCCTTTCATCGAGGCCTGCCTGCTGCTCCTCGAAACGACCGAGCTGCTCCCTTGCTGAGGACTGCAATCTCTCCAGCGTGCGGCGCTCGTTCCAGCTCGTACCCAACTCCTCCAGCCGCCGTTCCAGTTCGCGGGCGAGGCTCGTGAGCGGCAGGACACCACCTGCAACGCCGACGGCATCGGCAAGCGCCTGCATGGCCGGTTGCAACGCCTCTTCCTTCAGGCGCAAGGTCTCGATGGCATCGCGGGCGTCGGCAAGGGTGCCCGAAAGGGCAAAGATTCCATCCAGCGACCGCCGCCATTCGATCATCCGCTCCGGCGTTGCCAGAGACACGGGAACAACCTGAAAAAGGTCCTCAAACTCGGTGACGGCATCGGCGGCAGCGATGGATGCTTCGTTCGCCGCCCGCCTGGCAGCGGCGGCCTTCTGATCCAGTTCGCGCTGGCGGATGACGAGCTGCGTATGCTTCAGCACGCGTTCGGCATCGTCGAGAGCGGCATCAGACAGACGGTCGGCATCGGTCACAGCCTGTCTTGCCGCATCCATTGCAGCAGCCGAAGGCTTTTCTGCCAGAAGGCCGATCAGGGCGTCTCGGCCTTCCCGCGCCTCCGCGATTTTTTCACGAGAGACGATCTGCCCTCCGCCTTCCAGCGCCGCCAGCGCGGCGGTGACGTCGGCCACGTCCTGCTGCAGCTGTGCTACCTTCTGCGCAGCCTGGGCACTTTCCAGCCTCGCCGCCTCTATGACGCGCTGCTGGCTGACCAGGGTGGCAATCTCGGGAAGGTTTACCGAAAGCAGACGCTCGACATCGCGGACCGGTGGATCGAGACGGGCGGCGGCAGCGGCGAGATCGCTTTCGGCACGCTTCACCCGCACCGTCAGATTTTCGATGGCCGACAATTCGGCAAGATCCGGTCTGAGCGCGATCAAGCGATCGGACCAGGGTTTTGGATCGACAAGCCGCCCGCCCGCCGCATCGGCTTCCAGCTTCCGCAGGGCGTCGCGTTCCTCATCGATACGCTTGCGCAGCTGCTTCAGTTCGCGATCAAGATTTTCGCCCTCTCCGACAAGCTCCTTCAGACGCACGAGATCCGCATCGGCAGGCTGGGCGCCTTCGAGATCGGTCGCGCGTGAAAAGCCGAGACGCCGGGCCGAATGCAGCAATCTGGTCTCGAAATCCTCGACCTCGGCACGAACACGGGCGATATCTTCGCGTGCCTTCAGATAGGCGCCCTTGTCAGCGTGCACAGCAAGGATTGCCGGAGCAGAAGCGATCAGCTCCTCATCGACATGCACCGTGGCGATCTCGTCCTTCAGGCGCGAGACTTCCGCCCCTGCGGCCTGATGGGCTTCCGCAACCTGCCGGGCGCGATCGAGCAATGTCGCCAGTTCCTCTTCGAAACCGGCCGGGAGCGTGGCCAGCCCGGCATAGGCCGCCAGCCTGTCGCGTTCGAGGTCGATCTCGCGCAGCAGCGGCTGCAGTCTGAGTCGCCTGTTCAAGCGGTCGAGCGTGCCTTTCGTATCGACGCGCGCTGTCTGCACGGTCTTGATCGAAGCCTCGATCTCGGCCTGTTCGGCAATCAGCTTTTTCCAGTCACCGGCCTTCAGCTCGTTGTCGCGCTCGGCGCGACGTGCCTCATCATGGGCGTCGAGGACCTGATAGAAGCGGCGGTCCTTGGATTTGCGCTGGCCATAAATGCTATCGGCCTCGGCCTCCAGCGAGCGCCGCAGATCCGAGAGACCGTTGAGGCCTGACGCTGCCGAGAAAAGCAGGCTGCCGATCTCGCCGCCGCTTTTCAGCATCGTCTCGCCGCCGGCCCGCAGGCTGTCGGAATCAAGGCCAAAGGCCCGCTGAAAAACATCGCGGGAGAGATTGCCGAGGAAGGGCGCCAGCGCATCGTCTGAGAGCGGCTCTTCCGCCTCCGTGGCAGCCAGAAGCGTATTCTTGCGGCCCTTGCGGCGACGGAAATTTAACGTGCCGCCATCGCGAGACAGGATCTCGGCACCGACCCGCAGCGAGGCGGAATCGTGGCGGAAGGTATAGTCGGACTTTTCCGGGAAGCCGAACAGGAGGTCGGATATGGCCGAAAGCGCCGAGGATTTGCCGGCCTCGTTGGGGCCATAGACGACGTGCAGGCCGGCACCGGGCCGGAAGCGCAGCGAACGATCGGTCAGGGCGCCATAACGCAAAATGTCGAGACGATTGAAACGCATGTCAGCCGACCCTCGCCGCGCGTGCCAGAAGCAGGTCACGGGCCTCCGCCAGCAGGGCTTCCGCGTCATCGCCAAGCGGCGTTTCTGCGGCACCTATACCGCCCGGCAGGCGCGCAACGATCTCGGCGATACGGGCATTGGCCTCCTCGACCAAAGCCGGCGGAAAATCATGCATCGGAATCAGGCCATCGAGGCCAAGCGCATCGGGCTGGGATGAGGATGCAGAGGCAGCAGCCATGGCCTCAACCCGCATTTCAAGCTTTTCCAGCCAGATGTCCTCGTGGCTGCGATGGCAGGCGGCCTGGACCTCATCGCGAAAATAGTCGCCACGGGCGATCAGTTCCGCCCGGAAACGACTTTCACCAGTGAGCCGGATACGCAGCGCGAGCGGCCTGCCCTCCATGCCCTCGGCCAGCGTTTCTAGGCCGGTCTCGACGCGGCGCAGGATGGCGGGGACGCCATCGTCGGGTTCGACGACAATGGCCAATTCGGCGAAACGGGCAATGTCGGCGATGATTCTTTCGACACTGGCCTGGCCATCCTCGACCGTGACCATGACGGCGCCCTTGGCGCCCTGCTCACGGATCGAGCGCCCCTGGAGATTGCCGGGAAAGACGATGAGCGGCTCTTGCGCGACGATCTCGAAATCATGGACATGGCCAAGCGCCCAGTAATCGTAACCGCGCGATCTCAGATCCTCGACCGAACAGGGCGCATAGACGGCATGCGGCTCGCGGCCGGTGAGAGACGTATGCAGCACGCCGATATTGAACCAGCCGGGCTCGGCCGGCGGATAGGCAAGCGACAGGTTCTCATTGGCGGAGCGCTCGGCAAACCCCTGCCCGTGCAGCGCCACCTTCAGATGATCGAGCCGGAAGGTGCCCGGCTTGTTGACGGGAAATTCGCTGACATTCTTCGGCAGCGTGATCGTCCTGGTGATGACGCTTTCGGCATCGTGATTGCCCTTCAGGAGAAAGACCGGGATGCCGGCGCGTTCCAGCCGTGCCACTTCGCGGTTGAAGAAAAGGCCGATCTTGTTGTCCTTCCAGTCGCCGTCATAGACATCGCCAGCCACCAGAAAGAAATCCACCTGGCGTTCGATCGCAACGTCGATGAGCGCCGTGAAGGCATGGCGGCTCGCCTCGATGAAAATGTCGGCAAGGGCCGCATCCTTCAGCGCAAGTCCCTGGAAGGGACTGCCGAGATGCAGGTCTGCGGCATGGATGAAACGAAAGGCGGTCATCGACTCGAAGCCTCATGCGAACACATCGGGAACGCCAGACTTAGGTCATCCGCGGAACAGAAAAAAGGCCGGGGCGAAAAGACCCGGCCTTTTCCTGTTGATGAGCGGCACGATCAGTTGGTGCCCTTCAGATCGACAGCGAAGAACAGCGTCTCGCCGGAACTGTCATCGACACCGTCATTGTCGGTAACCGCAAAGGCCTTGCCGGACTTGTCGAAAGCGAAACCTTCGAGCTTGTCGAGAACATAACCGTTCGATGCCTTCAGCTCGGGAAGGAAGTCATGAACCTCTTCCTTCTTGACGAGCGGCAGATCGCCACCGAGCTTACCCGGCTTCATCTCGGAAAGCGCCACGCGATAGAGCTTCTTCAGCTTGGCTGCATCACCGACCAGATTGTCGCGCTCGATGAGATAGACATGGTCACCACGCGCGGTGATCTCGGACAGGCCGACCCAGCCGCTTTCGCTCTTTTCGAGCGGATAACGGACGGCGCCCCATTCCTTCGACTTCGGCTTGTAGGAGACGAGCTTGACCTGCCCCTTGGGATCATCCTTCCATTCGCGCTGGATCGCCATCCACAGTGTCAGGTCGTCACCGGAACCGGTCGTGGTGACGCCTTCGAAACCGTAGCGGGTCTCGCCGGCAAGCAGTTCGGATGGCAGGCCGATCTCGGTCTTGATCTCGCCCTTGGCGCTGACATTGTAGAGGCCGTGGCCGACCAGCTTGGCGCTATCACCTTCCGAAGCGAGCCAGAAGCCGCCCTTCCCGTCCAGCGCGATGCCTTCGATATCGAGTTTTTGGGCCGGCTGGCCGTTTCGCGTGATACGGACGACATTGGTGATTTCGGCCGGCGACTTGGTCGCATCGATGGTGAAGATCGACGGCTGCATCGAATAGAAGCTGTCGCTGACGGCGTAGAGAATGCCATCCTTCTCGGCATCGCCAACCAGGCCCGACAGGGCGCCCCAGCCGAGAACGTTGCCGTCGAGATCTTTGGAGACCAGTTTCGGATAGTTCGGCTTACCGTCTTCAAGCGCGTAGATCATCACATGCGAGCGCGGGCCGCCATCCTTGCCGAGATCGGCTTCGTTGGCGGTGATGAGAAGATTACGCGACGGAATGGCGACGGCACCTTCCGGCGAGACGCCCGATGGCAGGATCTGCATCAGCTGCGGCTCGGCGCCGGTATCCTTGTAGACGGCAACGACCGAGGCACGTTCGGCAAGCAGGAAGAAGTATTTCTGGCCATTGAAGGTCGCAGCCTCCATGCCTTCGACTTCGATACCCTTGGAGCGGGCGCGCTTTTCCGGGAAATGGCCGAGGCGGGCAACTTCGCGTTCCAGCGAAGCGCCGGATTCGTAAAGCACCTTGCCGGAGCGATCGAAGATTGTGAAGCCGCGCGAGCCGCCCTTCCAGTCGCCTTCGTTGGCGATGACGATGCGGTCATTATCGAGCCACTTGATGGCATCGGGTTCGCGCAGGACGCCGGAGGCCTTGCCGGTGAAGGAAAGCTGGCCGTCGGTCTTGTTGTCGATGCCTTCGAGATCGGCCTTGCCGGCCGGGAAATGGCCGATGACCTTGGCGGTCTTGCCGTCGATCAGAACGATCTCGTTGTTTTCCTGCATGGTGAGAGCGATCTCACCATTGTCGTTGATGGCAACGAATTCCGGCTCCGGGTCTTCGCCACCAATGGCCGCGAGGCCGGTCAGCGATATGTGCTTGATCAAGGCACAATCCGGCGTGCCGTCCTTGAGGGAGACGATGACGAGGTCGCCGGCCGGCATCTGCGGCAGCGCGCCGTCATTGACGTCTTCGTCACGCTCGTTCTCGATCGCGATCGCGGCAAAGGTCTTGTCCTTCGAAACGGCGATCGAATCCGGCTGGCCGCCGAGATCGCAGGTCAGGTCGACCTTCTTGGAGGCAATATCGACAACGGCCAGCATGCCGGTCGGGCTCTGCCTGTTTTCGCTGGTATTGACGGCTGCGAGAGCCTTGGCGCCGACGGCGGCAACCGAGGTGGGCTCGCCCTTGAACGTGACGGCACCAAGTGCCTTCGGCGCCTTCGGATCCTTGATGTCGATGAAACCGATCGCACCGAGCGGGCTGTCGGAATAGATGAGCGTCATGCCGTCTTCGCTGGCGGTGACGATTTCGGCCGACGTTTCCTTCTTCTCACCGGTCGGCAGATTGCCGGCAACCGGGAAGGAAGCGATGCGGTTAAAGACCTGTTCGGCGGCGGCCGGCAAGGCGACCGAGGTCAGCAATGCTGCAGCCAATGCGACGCGGATCGAGAATGTCATGGGAAGCCCCTCCGTGAAACCACAAGTAGCTTCTGGTGTACGCCAATGACAAATAGATGACGTTTTATATATCTTGGGTTGATATTGGTGCCGATATGCCGGAACGCCCCAATCGTGGAGATCGCCAGCGCCCTTTCCATCATGGTGTGAGGATGGGTTTTCACGTTCCCACAACGCAAAAGGCCCGGCGGGTGGCCGGGCCTTTCGACGGAAGATGAAGAAGGATTACTTCTTGTGCTTCTCGGCATAGGTCTTGATGGCGGTCGAAACTTCGGCTTCGGCCTTTGCAGCCGGCTCGAAACCGTTCAGTTCAACCGCCTTGCGGCCGGCCGGGAGCTGCTTGTAGACGCGGAAGAAGGCCTGCAGGCGATCCTGCTCAACCTGCGGCAGGTCGGTGATTTCCTTGATGTTGTCGTAGGTCGGGTCGATCTTGCTGGTCGGGACGGCAACGATCTTGTCGTCAACTTCGCCGCCATCGATCATCTTCAGGACGCCGATCGGGCGAACCTTGATGATGGCGCCCGGAACGACCGGCTCGCGGGTGTAGACCAGCGCGTCGAGCGGATCGTTGTCGCCGCCGAGCGAGCTGGTGATCGAGCCGTAATTGGCCGGATAGATCACCGGCATGGACTGGTAACGATCAACAACGATGTGGCCGGTATCGGCATCGATCTCATACTTGGTGAAGCTGCCCTGCGGGATCTCGATGGCAACGTTGAATTCCTTGCCGTCATCCTTCTTCTGCGGATAGTCGATGTAGGAAACATAGTCGGCGGAAGCGACACCGGCGGTGACGACGAAGGCAGCTGCGGCGAGGAAGATCGATTTCATCATAGGACCCTTCAGTTTAGTGAGGGGTTCCGTCTAGGGGCGCTCCATTACAGATGGATGACATTTCCACCGCTGGTCATCTCGTCTCCCAAAATCTACTGTCAAACCGCAATCAGACCATGAAAAAGCATTGGGCGGAAAATGAAAAAAGCGCCGGAGCATTGCTGCCCGGCGCTTTATTCATGTCCATTGCCGACGCAAAAGCGTCAGCAAAGAGATTAGCTGTTAACAGCGTCCTTGAGGCCCTTGCCGGCCGAGAACTTCGGCACGTTGCGTGCCGGAATGTCGACTTCAGCGCCGGTCGACGGGTTACGGCCCTTGGAAGCTTCACGACGGGAAACGGAGAAGCTGCCGAAACCAGCGAGACGGATGTCGCCGCCCTTCTTCAGTTCGCCCTGGACAGTCTCGAAAACGGCATCAACTGCAGAGGCGGCATCAGCCTTCGAGAGGCCGGCTTTTTCGGCCACTGCGGATACCAGTTCGTTCTTGTTCATGTTTCCACCCTTTCAACGGTTTTGGAACGATTCATAATCGGCGCGACCATACTCAGGCGTCGCGCCTTGGCAACCCAAAAGCTCCGCAATCGCCTGAAAAACAAGGGGTACAGAGCATATTTCACAAAAAAAGCCGGCTTTTGACCGGCTTTTTTCACAGTTCTTATCGGCCTGACATAAAGCCGGTGTCGCAATCAGTGTGCGACAGTCGTGCCAGTGTCATCGACGCCGTCGACGGTCGCAATGACCGGCGTTTCGACAGTGCCGTCCCATTCGATCGGCTCAGGCCGGCGAATGAGCGCATGCTTGATAACCTCGCCCATGCGGGACACGGGGATGATTTCCATGCCGTTCTTCACGTTGTCCGGAATGTCTGCCAGATCCTTGGCATTCTCTTCCGGGATCAGCACCTTCTTGATGCCGCCGCGAAGTGCTGCAAGCAGCTTTTCCTTCAGGCCACCGATCGGCAGGACGCGACCACGCAGGGTGATCTCACCCGTCATCGCGACATCCTTGGAAACCGGGATGCCGGTCATGATCGAGACGATCGCCGTTGCCATGGCAACACCGGCAGACGGACCGTCCTTCGGGGTTGCGCCTTCCGGCACGTGGACGTGGATGTCCGACTTGTCGAAGCGCGGCGGCTCGATGCCGAAATCGACAGCGCGCGAGCGGACATAGGATGCCGCAGCCGAGATCGATTCCTTCATCACTTCCTTCAGGTTGCCGGTGACCGTCATACGGCCCTTGCCCGGCATCATGACGCCTTCGATCGTCAGCAGTTCACCACCGACTTCGGTCCAGGCCAGACCGGTGACGACACCGACCTGATCCTCGCCCTCGGCCTCACCATGGCGATACCGCGGAACACCGAGGTAATCCGAAATGTTGGCGGCCGTGACGGCAACCGACTTCGTCTTGCCCTTGATGATCTCGGTCACCGCCTTGCGGGCGAGCTTCATCAGCTCGCGTTCGAAGGAGCGAACGCCGGCTTCGCGGGTATACTGCTGGCTGATGGCCATCAGGGCATCGTCCGTGACCGAGAATTCGTTCGGCTGCAGGGCGTGTTCCTTGATCGCCTTCGGCAGAAGGTGACGCTTGGCGATTTCGCGCTTCTCATCCTCGGTGTAACCGGCGATGCGGATGACTTCCATACGGTCCATCAGCGGTGCCGGGATGTTCAGCGTGTTCGCCGTGGTGATGAACATCACGTCGGACAGGTCGTATTCGACTTCCAGGTAGTGATCCATGAAGGTCGAGTTCTGTGCCGGGTCGAGCACTTCCAGCAGAGCCGAAGACGGATCGCCGCGGAAGTCCTGGCCCATCTTGTCGATTTCGTCGAGCAGGAAGAGCGGGTTGGACTTCTTCGCCTTCTTCATCGACTGGATGACCTTGCCGGGCATCGAACCGATGTAAGTGCGGCGGTGACCGCGGATTTCGGCTTCGTCACGAACGCCACCAAGTGCCATGCGGACATACTCACGGCCGGTCGCCTTGGCGATCGACTTGGCGAGCGAGGTCTTGCCGACGCCCGGAGGACCGACGAGGCACAGGATCGGGCCCTTGATCTTCGTGGCACGTGCCTGAACCGCCAGATATTCGACGATGCGTTCCTTGACCTTTTCCAGGCCGAAGTGATCCAGTTCGAGGATCTTTTCAGCATTGTTGAGGTCGGTCTTGATCTTCGACTTCTTGCTCCACGGAATGCCGAGCAGCCAGTCGAGATAGTTGCGCACGACCGTGGCTTCCGCAGACATCGGGCTCATCTGTCGCAGCTTCTTCAGCTCGGCATCAGCCTTTTCCTTGGCTTCCTTGGACAGCTTCGTCTTGGAGATGCGCTCTTCCAGTTCGGCCATCTCGTCGCGGCCTTCCTCGCCGTCGCCGAGCTCCTTCTGGATCGCCTTCATCTGTTCGTTCAGGTAGTACTCGCGCTGGGTCTTCTCCATCTGGCGCTTGACGCGCGAGCGGATGCGCTTTTCCACCTGCAGGACGGAGATCTCGCCTTCCATGAAGCCGAGCGCCTTTTCAAGGCGCAGCTTGACGGAAACCGTTTCCA
The DNA here is from genome assembly GCF_007829835.1 of Neorhizobium alkalisoli. Taxonomy (GTDB): domain Bacteria; phylum Pseudomonadota; class Alphaproteobacteria; order Rhizobiales; family Rhizobiaceae; genus Neorhizobium. Next base: position 290,877 of record NZ_VIWP01000002.1, read on the forward strand.
GCATTTCCTGCTTTTCGGTGATCTTGATCGACAGGTGCGAGGCAACCGTATCAGCGAGCTTCGAGTAATCCTCGATCTGGCTGGCGGCGCCGACGACTTCCGGCGAGATCTTCTTGTTCAGCTTCACGTAGTTTTCGAATTCGGAAACCACGGAACGCGACAGGGCTTCGACCTCGACGGCATCCTCATCCGGCTCGGCCAGGATCTCGGCCTTGGCTTCGTAGAACTCTTCGCGGTCGGTATAGCTGCCGATCGTTGCACGGGCACGGCCTTCGACGAGAACCTTGACGGTGCCGTCGGGCAGCTTCAGGAGCTGCAGCACGTTGGCAACGGTGCCGACCTTGTAGATCGCGTCCGGTTCCGGATCGTCGTCGCCTGCATTGATCTGGGTGGCAAGCATGATCTGCTTGTCGGAACCCATCACTTCTTCAAGCGCCCGGATCGACTTTTCCCGGCCGACGAACAGCGGCACGATCATATGCGGGAAGACCACAATGTCGCGCAGGGGCAGGACCGGATAGGTCTCGGCGCCGGTTGCTGCAGACGTTGAATTCGTCATGTCATTTCCTTTCCATCGTCCCGTTGCCGGGATGGCCTGGATCAAATGTTCCAGGCACTTCACTCCCACCCAAAGTGGAGTTTTCAAAAATCGTTTTCAAGCCTTGCATGGCCGCTGCCCGTTACGAACATGACAGAGATGTTACAAGGCGCAGCACGCAACGCTCTACGCTAAAACAACCGGTTCTACACAAAACACCGGGAGACACGGCACGTTCCATCCCATCTGGCTCTCCCCTGCTCCGCGCCTCTGAAACAGAGGCCAGAAAACGAAGCAGTCGGGATGGAAATCATCTGCCCGCCTGATGTCTAAATCAAGATGGCTATCTTGCAACTCCTTGCCCACCAAAAATGGTGGAATTCGCAAAAAAGCACAGGATTAAGACGTAAAACGCAAAAGAGGCCCCAGTGGGGCCTCTCGAAGTTCTCAAAACAATACGTTCAGCCTCAGGCCGATACGTTTGCCTTTTCTTCCGCACGGTCGGCATAGATGTAGAGCGGGCGGGCATTGCCCTTGACCACATCATCCGAGATGACGACTTCGCGAACGCCTTCCAGCGCCGGCAGTTCGAACATCGTGTCGAGCAGGATCTTTTCCATGATCGAGCGAAGACCACGGGCGCCGGTCTTGCGGACGATCGCCTTCTTGGCGATTTCGCGCAGGGCGTCCTCGTGGAAGGTCAGTTCCACGTCTTCCATCTCGAACAGGCGCTGATACTGTTTGATCAGCGCGTTCTTCGGCTCCGACAGGATCTGGATCAGAGCGTCTTCATCCAGGTCCTCAAGCGTTGCCAGGACAGGCAGACGACCGATGAATTCCGGAATGAGGCCGAACTTGACCAGGTCTTCCGGTTCCAGTTCGCGCAGAACTTCGCCGACGCGGCGATCTTCAGGCGACTTGACGGATGCACCGAAACCGATCGAGGTCTTTTCGCCACGGGCGGAGATGATCTTGTCGAGACCGGCAAAGGCGCCACCGCAGATGAACAGGATGTTCGTCGTGTCGACCTGCAGGAATTCCTGCTGCGGATGCTTGCGGCCGCCCTGCGGCGGGACCGAGGCAACCGTGCCTTCCATGATCTTCAGAAGCGCCTGCTGCACGCCTTCGCCCGAAACGTCACGGGTGATGGACGGGTTGTCGGACTTGCGGGAGATCTTGTCGACTTCGTCGATATAGACGATGCCGCGCTGGGCGCGTTCGACATTGTAATCCGCAGCCTGCAGGAGCTTCAGGATGATGTTTTCGACGTCTTCACCGACATAACCGGCTTCGGTCAGGGTCGTTGCATCCGCCATGGTGAAGGGAACGTCGATGATGCGGGCAAGCGTCTGGGCAAGATAGGTCTTGCCGCAGCCGGTCGGGCCGACGAGCATGATGTTCGACTTCGCGAGCTCGACATCGCCGCCCTTGGAGGCATGTGCGAGACGCTTGTAATGGTTGTGAACGGCGACCGACAGGATGCGCTTGGCCTGCTTCTGGCCGATGACGTATTCGTCGAGAACCTTGATGATGTCCTGCGGCGTGGGAACGCCGTCACGGGACTTGACCATCGAGGACTTGTTCTCTTCGCGGATGATGTCCATGCACAGTTCAACGCATTCATCGCAGATGAATACGGTTGGTCCTGCAATAAGCTTGCGAACCTCGTGCTGGCTCTTTCCGCAGAAGGAGCAATATAGTGTATTCTTGGAGTCGCCGCCGTTGCCGCTGCTGACTTTGCTCATATCAATTTCCTTCCAGCACTCCGCCAGACCCGCATGAACGGGTGGGGCCAACTTTACCGCTGTCGACACGCCCGGATCTCAGTCCGGGCCCGCCTTGCTCCGGGGGTACTCTAACCGGCTCTGACGCTCGGCCAGAACCGGCGGCAACGAAACCCCTGAGACGCCAATGCTATGTCATAAAAACTCAACACAGCCTTAATGGGTACTAATAGCGCTTTCCGTGCGACTTGAAACCCCCGAATTCACTCACATAGGGGTGAGCCGCACGAACGCCCTGTTCTCCTTACGCCGCAGGTCCGCCTTCGAGTTCCTCACGGGTGGTGAGGATCTTGTCGACCACACCCCAATCCTGAGCTTCGTCCGCCGTCATGAAATGGTCACGGTCGAGCGTCTTTTCAACTTCTTCGTAGGTACGGCCGGTATGCTTGACATACACTTCGTTCAGGCGGCGCTTCATCTTGATGATGTCGCGGGCATGACGCTCGATGTCGGAAGCCTGGCCCTGGAAACCGCCAGACGGCTGGTGAACCATGATGCGCGAATTCGGCGTCGAGAAGCGCATGCCCTTTTCGCCGGCGCAAAGAAGAAGCGAACCCATCGATGCTGCCTGGCCGACGCACAGTGTCGAAACGGCCGGCTTGATGAACTGCATCGTGTCGTAGATCGCCATGCCGGCGGTGACGACGCCACCCGGCGAATTGATGTAGAGGGCGATTTCCTTCTTGGGGTTTTCGGCTTCAAGGAAAAGAAGCTGGGCGCAGACGAGCGACGCCATGTGATCCTCGACCGGACCCGTCAGGAAGATGATGCGCTCCTTCAGGAGGCGCGAGTAGATATCGTAGGAGCGTTCACCGCGATTGGTCTGCTCTACGACCATCGGCACCAGGGCCATTGCGGTATCAACTGGATTTCTCATGTCCGTCCTTTGTCAAATGCCTTGCCGAAGGCACGAATGCGCTCCGGAATCATTGGAAATTGCTCATCTCCTACATAGAGTGTCAACGCCCGATACTTCAAGACGGAGAGCCCGATATCCTTAATCGCCCGAGGATGCGCGAGGCTGACCGTATCTGCGCTGTCGCGAATAAACGCCCGTTTGGCGAGGCCATTCCGACGAAAGCCACCGGTTTTTCAGCCACAAGGGTAAAGCAGCGGTAAATTCCGCCACGCGGCAACCTATTGCCGCACTTTGCTAAAATGCGCCCACAGGATGCAAACCTCAGCTTAAGCATTCTGGGCTATAGGAGATGGGTTACCGCATCTCGCGGGGAGTATTGCGTTGGATATTGTAACAGGTTTCATGATCTGGGCCGCAGAAGCGACGACGCTTGGCGCGCTTTTGTGCTCGAGATGGTTTTACGAGCGTCAGCGGTTTTATCTCAGCTGGGGCGGTGGTTTCATTCTGCACGGCACCGGGGTCGCGCTCGTCGCGCTCCGCGGCGATCTCCCCGAATTCATATCCATCGAGGTTGCCAATACGGTGGCGCTTTCCGGCGTCGGACTATGGATCGCCGGGATGATGCAGTTCGACAATCGCCGCGTCGATCCCTATGCCGCAATCCCTGCGCTGCTGTGGATCGCCGGCATGTTCCTCAATCCCGTACGTGAGACCTTCGCCTATCGTGTGGCACTGTTTCATGGCGCGGCCTCGATCGGCTTCATGATGCTGATCGGAGTGATGCTTGCGAGCAGGGAAGCCCGGAAATCCCATACCCGCCGGGTCTTTGCCGCCTTTATCGGGATCCAGGTCGTTTCCGGCATCATCGTCGCGGCGCTCGCCCTCACCAAGCAGCCGAGCACGTTTGCCAGCGATACAAAGTCTCTCTGGCTGCTGATCTCGGCCGCCCTGTGTTTTGTGGCCGCCCTGATGTGCGGCGCCAAGCTCATCAACGAACGCTCGGAAGCCAAGCTCAAGCTGCTGGCGCAGACGGACCCATTGACCGGCGTCCTCAATCGGCGTGGCCTGATCGACGAATTCGAGCGCATGAGAAAGGCGGCACCGCCCCATGTTCCCATGCTGGCGCTCATTCATTTCGATCTCGACGGTTTCAAGCAGATCAACGATCGCTACGGCCATCAGGCCGGCGACGAGGTGCTGATCGCCTTTGCGCGGATCGGCGCCGCTTCGCAGCGCGGCCGCGGCTCGTTCGGCCGCATGGGCGGCGAGGAGTTTGCCTCGATCGTGCATGTCAGGGACATGATCGAGGCAGCAAGCCTTTCGGAAGCGATCCGCACGACATTGAAGCACCAGCTGATCAAGGCCGGAGAGCATCAGATCATCTGCACGGTCAGCTCCGGCATTGCGATTGCAGAGACAAAGGACGCGGATCTCGACATGCTGCTCAGCGCTGCAGACAGGGCGCTTTATGTGGCGAAGACGAGCGGGCGCGACCGCACCGCGATCAGCACGGATGGCGATGTCTCGATCATTCCCTCGGTCGATCACTCGGAAGAACCGGCGGCGATCGTCGATATCAGCCGGCAGATCGCGGCGCTGAAACGGATTGCCGCCATCGCCAAATAATCGGCAGGTGGCCGGCGCACCGAACAGTCAGTTCCGATAATTCGCCCTTGTCTTCCAGGCCGGATGGCGCATTTCTTGGCCATTGCAATCTGGAGGGCGCGGCCATGCTGAAACGATTTCTGGGAACGGTTTTTGCTGGTTTTCTGATCATCAGTCCGGCCGTGGCGCAGCAGGCATCCGACACAGTCGCGCCGGAACGGGCGACGGGCTTCAAGCCGGGAAAACGTGTCGAGACGAAAAACTTCATGGTCGCTGCCGCAAATCCGCTCGCTGCCGAGGCGGGACGCGACGTCATCGCCAAAGGCGGCAGCGCGATCGATGCGCTGATCGCCGTGCAGTCAGTGCTCGGCTTGGTCGAGCCGCAAAGTTCCGGCCTCGGCGGCGGCGCCTTCCTCGTCTATTACGATGCCAAGGCGGGCAAGCTGACCACGTTCGACGGCCGCGAAACGGCACCGATGGCGGCAACACCAAAACTCTTTCTCGACGATCAGGGCCAGCCGCTGAAATTCATGGAAGCGGTGGTGGGCGGCCGTTCGGTCGGAACGCCGGGCACGGTGCGATTGCTGGAAGAGGTGCATCGCCGCTACGGCAAGGCGAACTGGTCCGGACTGTTCGACAGGGCGGAAACGCTGGCAACAGACGGTTTTGCGGTTTCGCCACGGCTTGCCGGATTGCTGGCAGTCGAAGGCGACAAGCTGAAGACCTATGAAGGCACACGCAGCTATTTCTACGACGCATCCGGCGCACCGCTGAAGGCCGGCGTGATCCTGAAGAACCCCGATTATGCCGAAAGCCTGAAGGCGATCGCGACGGGAGGGGCGGATGCTTTCTACAAGGGGCCGATTGCCGAGGCGATCGTGCGCACCGTACGGGAGGCCAAGGGCAATCCCGGCGTCCTGTCGCTCGAGGACCTTGCCAATTACCGCATCAAGGAACGCGAACCGGTCTGCTTCGATTACCGGGCGCTTGATGTCTGCGGCATGGGACCGCCCTCTTCCGGCGCTGTTGCGATCAGCCAGATGCTCGGCATGCTTGAAAATTTCGACATCAAGGGTTTTGGCCCGAAGAACGTTCAGAGCTGGCGGCTGATCGGTGATGCCCAGCGGCTCGCCTTTGCCGACCGCGAAAAATATCTGGCCGATACCGATTTTGCCCCCTCGCCGATCAAGGGGCTTCTGAAGAAGGATTATCTCGGAGAGCGGGCCAAGCTGCTCTATGGCGAGAAGGCTCTTTCCAAGGATCAGGTGAAGGCCGGCGAGCCGACATGGGACCACGCGCTGCTGTTCGGCCGGGACGCAGCGATCGAACTGCCTTCCACAAGCCATATCGTCATCGTTGACCGCGACGGCAATGTCGCGACGATGACGACGACGATCGAGAACGGTTTTGGTTCGCGGCTGATGGTGAATGGGTTCCTGCTCAACAACGAACTCACCGACTTCTCCTTCAAGACCCATGACGGCGGCATGGCTGTCGCGAACCGGGTCGAACCGGGCAAACGCCCGCGCTCCTCGATGTCGCCGACCATCGTGATGAAGGACGGCAAGCCGCTTCTGGCGATCGGTTCGCCGGGCGGCAGCCAGATCATCGGTTACGTGGCGCAGGCACTGGTCGCCTATATCGACTGGGGCATGCCGGTCGAGGCGATCGTCGCACAGCCGCATCTCATCAATCGGTTCGGCACTTACGAGATCGAGACCGGTACCGATGCGGAAGCCATGGCCGAGCCTTTGAAGGCGATGGGCTATGAGGTGAAGGCAGGCGATATGAATTCAGGCCTGCAGGCGATTGAAATTACCGCACAGGGCCTCGCCGGCAGCGCAGACCCACGCCGCGAGGGCATTGCCGTCGGGGAATGAGACGCCGCGAGGGTCACACTTCGGCGGAGCCATAAACGAGACCGGTTTTGGTTACGCCCTTGAGGTCGATCCAGGGCAGACCGTAAAGCACCGACAAGGCCGTCCAGGCATTTCGCACCACGGCCTCGTCCACCTCGTCCAGATCGAAGCGAAAACTGAATTCGGCGGCGACGGGCGAAAGTGTGTCCGGCTTCTTCCACCACAGGATCAGGGCGCATTTCGCAGAAAAATCGCCGAAATCCAGCTTGCCGTCCTCAAAGACATGCTCGGTGATATTGAGGCCGCGGACGGTGCAGACGGCCGTATCCTTTGGCGGCAGATCGCGTTGGGGCACATTATCGTAAGGGGCGAGGCAATCGCCGACCGTGCGCGGTAGGCTGCCGGGATCAAACTCTGCTTTCGCGGAACGGCTGAACAGCGCCCAGAAACGCGGCGTATCCGCCGGTGGCATCAGCTTGACGTCCTCCTCGAATTTTTCCTGGGCATCGTCCTTTTCGTCACGCTTTCTGGCCGCGAAATTCTGGGAGGCCGCAAGCAGCCGGTCTCCGTGGCGGAATTTCAGCGTTGCCTCCCAGTCGCCGTTCGAGCCCAATTTGCGGCGCAGGCGAAAGACGAGATCCGAGCGGCGATAGAGGGTGTTCGCCTCTGTATCGAGAAAGATGATCTCCCGCTGCTTGTCGGCATTGTCAGCAACGAGCCTGCCTTTGGTCGCGATCCCGAAAGGTTTCAGGCGGCGCCCGGCATCTTCCCAGAACTGGGCCACCTGCGAGCGGCAGGCCTGTTGATTGCCCGAAAAACGCTCGGCGCGCAGGGTCAGCTTGCATTCCCGCGACGACAGTTCTGCCTGATCCATAACGCCCCCCAACGTATCTCTATCAGCTAAAGTGTGATCGCAATCCAGAATTGCGTCAATCCGGCAATTTTCGCGTCATCGCCACCCCTTCCCCACCCTTGCGAAATCCGCTAGCTCTCGAGGCATGACCAAGCTTGCCGATTTCCTTTCCATCGATCCCGATACCCGCCACGTCTCGCTGAATGGCCGCAATCCGGCCTTTTATGGCGACCCCAACCGGGTCTATGCGGCGCTGCATGCCCAATGTCCGACCTTTTACTGGGAAGAGCAGAAACAGTGGTTCTTTACCGGGTATGACCATGTGAACGCGCTGCTGCGCGACCGCCGTTTCGGAAGGCAGATCCTGCATATCGCCAGCCGCGAGGAACTCGGGCTTGCCGAACCGGAACCGCATCTGACAAATTTCGATCTCGCCGAACTGCATTCGCTGCTGGAAGTCGAGCCGCCGGAACACACGCGGCTCAGAACACTGGTCAACCGCGCCTTCGTCTCGCGCCATATCGAACGGCTGCGCCCGGAAATCGCCGATCTGGCGGAAAAGCTGATCGATGGGTTCGAGAAGGACGGCGAAACCGAACTTCTCTCTGCCTTCGCCGATATCATCCCGGTAACGATGATCGGCCGCATGATCGGCATTCCCGACGAGATGGGGCCGCAGCTCCTGAAATGGTCCCACGACTATGTCGGCATGTATATGTTCAAGCGGACGAAAGAGGATGAATACGCCGCCGACCAGGCCGCAAAGGAGTTCGCGGACTACGTCAAAGAGCTGATCGCCGAGCGCCGCCGGGAGCCGCGTGAAGACCTGCTCACCCACATGATCCATACCGAGCACAAGGGCCAGTATCTGACCGACGACGAACTGGTTTCGACAACGATCGTTCTGCTCAATGCCGGGCATGAGGCGACCGTTCACCAGATCGGTAATTCGGTCCGCATCATTCTCGAAAGCGGGATCGACCCCAGAACCCTGTTTGCCGACGAGAAGGTGACCGAGCGCACGGTCGAGGAGACACTGAGGATCTGCGCACCGGTCCACATCTTCCAGCGCTGGGCACTGGAGGACGTCGAGCTGGACGGGCTGTCCTTCAAGCGCGGCGACAAGGTGAGCCTGATCCTGGCTGCCGCCAATCTCGATCCGCAGAAATTCTCCGACCCGCTGGCCTTCAAGCCGGACCGGCAGGAAGCGCCCAACCTCTCCTTCGGCGCCGGCATCCATTTCTGCATCGGCGCGCCGCTGGCACGACTGGAGCTCAACACCGTTCTCCCCATCCTCTTCCGCCGCCTGCCGGGACTGAAGATCGCGGCTCAGCCGACCGTAAAAGACGTCTATCATTTCCACGGGCTGGAGAAGCTGGAGCTGCGCTGGTAACGCCGCAGTTCCGTTTTGGCGGCCGATCCTGTATGCTTTTCCCTGGACGGATATCGCCACGGCAAATGGATCGACTGGAATGCGGACCGAGCATCTGCAGCGCATGGTCAAAGCAGTGGAGGACGGCGACATCGATACTGCGCGGGCGGTACTCGACGAAGCCGCGGAGACGGCTGATCACGACCCATCGCCAAAAACACAACGGGTGCCGGGGCGCTTCAAGGGCAGGATGACTGTCGGGCCTGAATTTTTCCAGCCGCTGAGCGAAGAGGAACTCAAAGAGCTCACGGCAGAATGAAATATCTGCTCGATACCCATGCGCTTTTGTGGTGGCTCGCTGACGACCCGCAACTTTCCGAAACGGCTGGCGATGCAATCAGATCTCCAGATAACGATATCTATGTGAGCGCCGCATCCGCGTGGGAAATCGCGACGAAATTCGCGAAGGGCCGGCTTCCTGCCGCCTCCCTGCTTCTTCCGGATTTTCGCAGCGTGATCGAGGAAGAAGGGTTCGTCGAGCTTTCGATCAGTAGCGAACACATGGTCAGAAGTGCTTTCCTTCCGGGTGAACACCGTGATCCATTCGATCGCATTCTCGCGGCACAATCGATTATCGAAGACATGGCCCTGATATCGATCGATCCTCAGATTCAGCCGCTCGGCGTTTCGACGCATTGGTGAATGCCGCGGCATCTGCCCGAATTCGGGCGGCCGGATGCACGATCGAAAGGCAGGCTGCGCCGAAAACACATGGCTCGCATGCAATGTCTTCAATTGCTTAAGGGCATGTGTACCGTATAGTACGCGGCAGGGAGGGATTTTTGAAAAGGCCCTTACCCCGTGTCCAGGCGCAAGACAGCCATTCTCCTTTCCCGCAGCCTTCAGAACAGCCGCATCGCGCAGGTCGCGGTGATCGTTGCCATGTGGCTGGCGGGCGAGGCGATCTCGCGGCTGAGCGGCCTTCCCGTTCCCGGCGCGGTGATCGGCATGTTTGCGCTTCTGGCGCTTCTCGCCACCGGCGTGATCCGCCTTTCCAGCATGCGGCGCGGCGCCTATTGGCTGCTGGCCGACATGCTTCTGTTCTTCATCCCTGCCGTGCTTGCCGTTCTCGACCATGGCGAATTCATCGGGCTGATCGGGCTGAAGATCATCGCGGTCATCCTTGCCGGCACGCTTGCCGTGATGTGCATGACCGCGCTTGCGGTCGATCTCGGATATCGTTTGATGGTGGCGCTGGAGAACCGGCGTGTTCACGCTTGAAAACGGCCTGACCACGCTTTTCTGGTCGGCTGCGACAATCTTTTTCTATTATCTCTCGAAGCTCATCTATCGCCGCTGGCCGAAGAACCTGCTGTCGCCGCTGATCGTTGCACCGGCGGTGCTGGTGGTGATCGCGCTCGTCCTGCATACGAGCTACCGCGAATATATCGGCGCGACCCATTGGCTGATGGTCGTGCTCGGACCCGTAACGGTCGCCTTTGCCGTGCCGATCTACGAAAAGCGCGCGATGATCTCGAAATACTGGCCGGTGCTTGCCTTCGGCATCGTGGTCGGCAGTTCTACCGCAATTCTCACCGCCTGGGCGCTGGCGAGCCTGCTCAGCATCGACGGCACATTGCGGCTGAGCCTCCTGCCACGCTCGTTCAGCACGCCGTTCGCCATGGAAGTGTCTGAAAACATCGGCGGCGTGCCGGATCTGACGGCGTTTTTCGTGATCGTCACCGGCGTGCTCGGGGCGATCATGGGCGAAAGCCTGCTGCGGTTTCTGCCGCTGAAATCGACGCTCGCGCGCGGCGCCCTGTTCGGCATGGGTGCGCATGGCGCAGGCGTTGCCAAGGCAAACCAGATCGGCGCGGAAGAAGGCTCCGTCGCCGGCCTGGTCATGGTTCTGGTGGGCCTTGCGAATGTGCTGGCCGCGCCACTGCTTGCCGTGATCCTGCGATAAGACAAGCAGCGGCAGGATGGCTTAGGCGGCGATGCCGTAACGGCCGGCCGGGCGATTGAGCGAGAGATGCGGGCGCAGCTCGCCGCGGGCTGCGATATAGCTGTCGTAAAGAGCCTTGTCGGCGAGCGACGGAATGGTGATCAGTTCGCCCTGATCGAAACCGGCCAAAGCCGCATCCACGAGATCACCCACTTCCATCACCATGTTCGGATCGAGATCGTCGAAGGACCGGCCAACGCGGTCGAAGATTTCGGTGCGGGTGAGACCCGGCAGCACAGCCTGGATGCTGACGCCGGTATTTTCGAGCTCGGCGGCGAGCGATTCCGTCAAGGTCAGGACAAAGCTCTTGGTAGCGCTGTAGGTGCCGTTGAAGAAATGCGGGGCGAGCGCCACAACAGAGGCGGTGTTGATGATCGCGCCTGCACCGCGTGCCACGAAAACCTGCGCGGCGGCAACGGCCAGGCGGTTTGCGGCCGTGACATTGAGATCGACCATCGTGTCGAGATAATCGAGATCGCTCGTCAGCAGCGGGCCGTTCGGGCCAATGCCGGCATTGTTGACGAAGAGGCTGATCGTTTCATCGCTGCGCAGGCGCTGCTCGACCTTCACGACATCGCTTTTCTGCGAAAGATCGGCCGACAGAACATCCGCCATGATGCCGTGGGTGGCAGATAGCTTTTCAGCCAGCGCCGTGAGGCGGGTCGTGTCGCGGGCAACCAGAATAAGATCATAACCGCGGGCTGCCAGACGATCGGCATAGGTGGCGCCGATGCCGGACGAGGCGCCGGTCACAAGGGCGGTTTTGGGTTTCGATGTATCGGTCATTGCTGCTCTCCTTGGATTGGGAATTCCGGTGGATCTGGAATTTACTGGTATATGCCACTAAATATGAAAAGGCGGATTTGATCCTGCAAGAGGGAGCCGCAAATTTTTAATTGGGATGGAAGCATCCCGCGAAACGGGGCATGCTGGCGCGACAGGACGGAAGAACGATGAGCGCGAAACACGAAGAAGACGGCGTCTGGCTCTATTGCTCGAACAGCGCGATCCGTCGTGCGGCGAGACAGCTCGGCCAGCTTTACGAAGATGCGATGGGCGATACCGGGCTCAAGGGAACCCAGTTCTCGCTGATGTCACAGATCGCCTATTCCGACGGGCCGACTTTGAAGACGCTTGCAGAAGCGATGGTGATGGATCTTTCGGCGCTCGGCCACACGCTGAAGCCGCTGATCCGTGACGGGCTGGTGGAGCTTGAACCCGACGAGAAGGACAAGCGCGTCAAGCGCGTGCGCCTGACGGCACAGGGTGTTGCAAAACAGCGGGAGATGACCGCTCGCTGGCAGGTGGCGCAGGACCGTTTCGATGCCACGTTCGGCAAGGAAAAATCGCAGGAATTGCGGCGGGTGATGAGCCTCATCTCCTCGCCGGAATTCGCCAGGACGTTTTCAAAGGGTGACGAAGACCAGGCCTCTAAAGCCTGATCACATAGTCCTTGCGAGTCGTTTTAATCACTTCCCAGCTTCCCTTGAAGCCGGGCCTTAAAACCATGCTGTCGCCGGCCTTTAGCTGGACAGGCTCGCCGCCCTCCTCTGTGACGACGGAATGGCCGGAGAGGATGTGGAAATATTCCCATTCCTCATAAACGATCCGCCATTTGCCCGGCGTCGCTTCCCAGATGCCGGCATAAAGGCCGCCATCCGCTTCCTCGATATTCCATGTGCGGAATTTCGGATTGCCGGAGATCAGCCGGTCCGGCGCAGGCGCGCCCTCCTCCGGTTCGACGCCGGCGAGATCGAATGTCGTCCAGTTCCCCATCATCATGCCTCTTCGATATGCTGCGTCACGCCATCCGCCGCCATGGCAGCGAGCGTGCGCAGCCGCTGGGTCGGAAGGCCGTTCTTGGCGCTGGAGGACAGGCCGGCCAGTGCCATCATGATATAATCGGCGAGAATTTCGGCCTGCGGAAGATCGCGGGCGGCAATTTTGTCGCGGATGAAGCTGCGGCTCGCCTCCATGCGGGACCGGGCCACGGCACCGGCTTCCGGATCGACCGTGCCGCGCGCGCCCTCGATCACCATGCAGCCTCGCGCATCGCCGCTGGCATAGGCATCGGCGGCCTGTTTGAAAATTGCCGCCACGCCTTGCCCAAGTGGGATCTCCGGCGCCAATGCGGTGGCGACATCCAGCCCTTCATTTGCCTCGTAAAGCCACAAGGCCTCGGCATAAAGCGCCGCCTTGCTGCCGAAGGCTGCGTAAAAGCTCGGTGGATTGATGCCGATCGCAGCCGTCAGGTCGGCGACACTCAGCGCATCATACCCCTTCTGATGAAACAGGCGCTGCGCCGTGGCCAGCGCCTTGTCCCGATCGAAAGACCGGGGGCGCCCGCGGGCTGTTATTTTTTTTGTATCAATCACTACATAAATCCTTGACGATCCCTCCAGCGCTATTTATGTATCAGTCACTACATTAAATCTCAACCCCTTTACAGGAGACAAGGCAATGACTGATTTTCATGGCAAGAAGGTTCTCGTTCTCGGCGGCAGCCGTGGTATCGGGGCTGCAATCGTTCGTCGTTTCGCCAAGGATGGCGCCGACGTGGTCTTCACTTATGCCGGTTCGAAGGAAGCCTCGGAAGCGCTCGGCAAGGAAACCGGCGCAAAGCCGGTCCAGTCGGATGCGGCAGACCGCTCGGCACTGATCGCCACGGTCAGCGACGCCGGCCCGATTGACGTTCTCGTCGTCAATGCCGGCACGCTGGCGCTCGGCAATCCGCTGGAAATCGATCCGGATGCGATCGACCGGATGATCGACGTGAATGTCCGCGCGCCCTACCACGCATCCGTCGAGGCCGCGCGCAAAATGCCGGAAGGCGGCCGGATCATCATCATCGGCTCGGTCAATGGCGATCGCATGCCCTTTGCCGGCGGTGCCGCCTATGCGCTGACCAAATCCGCCGTACAGGGCATGGCTCGCGGCCTTGCCCGCGATTTCGGCGACCGCTCGATCACCGTCAACGTCATCCAGCCCGGCCCGACCGATACCGACATGAACCCGCATGACGGCCCGATGAGCGATTACATGCGCAGCTTCATGGCGCTGAAGCGTCATGGCAAGCCGGAAGAGATCGCCGGCATGGCCGCCTATCTGGCCGGCCCGGAAGCCGGCTTCATCACCGGCGCCATGCACACGATCGACGGCGGTTTTGGCGCCTGAGCATAAAGCTCGGTGGGTCGGAATATCCGGCCCACCGCCTCCCCTCACTCTTCCTTGGCCGCAATGGAATTTCGGCCATTGCAAACAAACCGACCGTACGGTATCTTTTTATCGAAAGCCGATGAAAGATACACCATGAATCCCCTCGTCCTCGCCTATGGCGCCCTTGCCGCCGCAATCGTTGCAGAAGTCACCGGATCCTCGATGATCTACCGGACGGCGCAGTTTACAAAACTCTGGCCGTCGATCGGCGTGGCGATCTGCTTCGGGCTGGCGCTTTTCTTCCTGTCGCATGCGACGAAGGTCATTCCGCTCGGCATGGCCTATGCGATCTGGGGCGGGGTCGGCACGGTGCTGACGGCGGCCGTCAGCGTGCTTATCTATCGCCATGCGCTGGATGCGGCCGCCATGCTCGGCATTGCCATGATCGTCGGTGGCGTCGTTGTCATGAACCTCTTTTCGCACTCGGCGTCGCACTGATGTCGGAAGCCCATAGCCGCAAGAAACAGCCCGCCCTGATCCGTCGCCTGATCCTCGACAGCGCCGTGGATCTCGCAAGACAGGAAGGACTTGTCGGCGTGACGGTCGAGGCTGTCGCAAGGGCGGCTGGCGTCACCAAGGGCGGATTGTTTCACCATTTTCCGAGCAAGCAGGCATTGATCCAGGGCATGTTCGAGGACGTGCTGCAAAAGCTGGATGCCGAGATCGACGACATTCTCGAGAAGGATGACTACAGGCCGGGCAGTTTTACCCGCGCCTATATCGAAACCATGCTGTCGGGCGAAGAATTCGGACTGGAATCGCCGTGGTCAGCGATCGGCGTCGCGACGATTTCCGATCCTTCGCTTGGCCTTGCCTGGTCGCACTGGCTGGCCGCACGTCTCGAAAGACATGTAGAAACGGATGGTGCGCCGATCCTAGAGGTCGTCCGGCTTGCGGTCGATGGTGCGTGGCTTGCCCATATCAGCCATGGCAAGGAAGGGCTCGATGTCGCAGCCATAAGGGAGCAGCTGCTTTCCTTGACCAGAGGGTAACAAGTCCCCTTCACGCCATCATCGCGACCTCGAAAAGCGATGGCACGGTCGGGCTTTTCGAAGCGGCCGGAGCGCAGAGAACCACGTCGAATTCCGGCGCATCAATCAGGGGTCTGGAAACCGTTCCGGCAGGAAGCTGCGCCGAGATGGATTGCGGCACCAGCGCGATACCGAGACCTTCCGCCACGAGTTGAACGATCGTTTGCTGCAGGCGCGGCTCGAAGCCGAAGAAGGGCACGACGCCGCCCGCCGCAAAATAGATGGCGATTGCCGAGCGCAGGGTTGGCGCGACGGCGGCAGGTGCCGCAATCAGCCTTTCGCCCTCCATCTGCTGCGGGCCAACCGCCTCTTCGCCCGCCAGCCTGTGATCGGCCGGGACGACCAGTTGCAGCCTGTCACGGCCAAGCGAGGCGGTTTTCAGATGCGGATTGTCTCCCGTCGCAAAATTCACCGCCGCATCCAGCCGTCCCTCCAGAAGCATTTCGTCGATCTCGGTCGGAATCCGCTCCTCGAGGATCAGATGCACGTCGGGCCGGATTTCGGCATAGCGCCGGACAAGGCGGGGTATGACGCTCTGCGCCGCATACATGGTAAAACCGAGCCTGAGTTCTCCCTTGACGCCACTAGCCACCAGCTGCGCATCGCGGCAGGCAGCCTCGAAGGCGGCGAGCGTCTTGCGGCAGTCGCCGAGAAAATGCCGGCCTGCAGGGGTGAGCGCGACATGGCGGGAATTGCGCTCGAACAGTCGCACGCCGAGCGCCTTCTCGATGCCGGCGATCTGCCGGCTGAAGGGCGGCTGGCTCATGTTCATCCTGGCCGCCGCGTGACCGAAATGCAGGGTTTCGGCCAAGGCCACGAAATACCGCATATGTCGCGTATCCATTCGATACCCCAGAGGTATTGATCATGTGTCGCAATGACATTGGATTATATCGATCCACAGATATAGGCAATTTTGACGTTCCAGATCCAAAGTTTCCGCATGCTCACGAACCTGCTCATCGTCCTGCCCATCTTCGCCCTCATCCTTACCGGCTGGATCGCCCGCAAAAGCGGCGCGCTCGGGCCTAATGCGACGCGCGAAGTCAACCGACTGGTCGTTTATCTCGCCCTGCCCGCGCTTCTCTTCGACATCATGGCGAATGCCGATCCGGCGCAGATCTGGGAGCCGGGTTTCATCCTAGCCTTCACCGGCGGCTGCGCGGTCATCTTTGGCGGAACGCTGTGGTGGAGGCTCGCAAAGGGCCGGCATCTGGCGGACGCCTCGATCGATGCCTTGAATGCGAGTTATGCCAATACCGGCTTTGTCGGCTTTCCGCTTGTCGCCGCAATCGTCGGCAAAACCGGTCTCGGACCAACGCTGATCGCGACAATCCTCACCGTCTGCGTGCTTTTCGCCATCGCCATCATCCTGATCGAAGGCGGGTTGCAACAGGAGGCCCGCCGCCGCGATATTGCGATCAAGACGTTTCGGTCGCTGGCGAAAAATCCGCTGCTGATCGCACCCGTGCTTGGAGCGCTGGTGATGGTTTCGGGCTTTCCGCTTCCGGCTCCCGTTCATGCCTTCCTGAAACTGCTCGGCGGTGCCGCCTCGCCCTGTGCGCTGATCGCGCTTGGCCTGTTTCTCGCAGGCACTTCGTCCGGCGAGGCGAAGCAGCGTCTCTCGACGGCGGGCATTCTGGTCGCGCTGAAGCTCGTTGCCCAGCCGATCGTGACCTGGGTGATCGCGGCCTATCTGCTGCAGCTGCCGCCGGCTTCCACCCATGTGGCCGTGCTGCTGGCAGCGCTTCCGACCGGCACCGGGCCGTTCATGCTGGCGGAATTCTACAATCGCGAGGCAAGCCTGACGGGGCGCGTCGTGCTTGCCTCGACCATTCTGTCGATCGTGACGATTTCGGTCTATCTCGCGGTCGTCGGCGCCTGACGGCTGACGGCGACCGCGAGATCCGGATCAGACTTTCGCCAGCGACTGTTCCAGATCGGCGATGATATCGGCAGCATCCTCGATGCCGACCGAAAGCCGCACGACATCCGGCCCTGCGCCGGCAGCAATCTGCTGCTCTTCGCTGAGCTGCCGATGCGTGGTCGAAGCCGGGTGGATGACCAGCGAGCGGGTATCGCCGATATTGGCGAGATGCGAGAAGAGTTGCAGTCCTTCGACAAACGCCTTTCCGGCCTCGTAGCCGCCCTTCAGGCCGAAGGTGAAGACGGCGCCCGCGCCTTTCGGCGAATAGCGCTGCTGCAATTCGTGGTTCGGATCATCCTCCAGGCCGGCATAGTTGACCCAGGCGACCTTGGAATGGGCCTTCAGCCAAGTCGCGACCGCTGCCGCATTTTCGCAATGGCGCTGCATGCGCAAAGGCAGGGTTTCGATGCCGGTCAGGATCATGAAGGCGTTGAAAGGCGAGATGGCGGGACCGAGATCGCGCAGGCCCAGAACACGAGCGGCGATCGCGAAGGCGATATTGCCGAAGGTCTCGTGCAGGACTACGCCCGCATATTCCGGCCGTGGCTCCGACAGCATCGGGTAATTGCCGGAGCGCGACCAGTCGAACGTGCCGCCATCGACGAGAATGCCGCCCATGGAATTGCCGTGGCCGCCTAAAAATTTCGTCAGCGAATGCACGACGATATCGGCGCCGTGTTCCAGCGGGCGGATGAGATAGGGACTTGCCATCGTGTTATCGACGATCAGCGGAATGCCGTTTCTCTGGGCGATATCGGCAATCGCCGCGATATCGACGAAAGTGCCGCCCGGATTGGCAAGGCTTTCGATGAAAACCGCCCTTGTCCGCTCGTCGATCTGATCTTCAAAGCTTTCCGGATTGCCGCTATCGGCCCAGCGGACATGCCAGTCGAAATTCTGGAAGGCGTGGCCGAACTGGTTGATGGAGCCGCCATAAAGCCGGCGGGCTGCAACAAAGTTGTCGCCAGGTCGCATCAGCGTGTGGAAGACCAGCATCTGCGCCGCATGGCCGGAGGCGACCGCAAGTGCTGCCGCGCCGCCCTCAAGGGCTGCGACGCGTTCTTCGAGCACGGCCTGGGTCGGGTTCATGATGCGGGTATAGATATTGCCGAACTGCTTTAGCCCGAACAGGGCAGCCGCATGGTCGGCATCGTTGAAGACGAAGGATGTCGTCTGGTAGATCGGCGTCGCCCGCGCGCCGGTCGTCGGGTCCGGCTGCGCACCCGCATGGACTGCAAGCGTCGAGAATCCGGGATTGATCGTCGGCATGTCTTCCTCCCTTTGTTTCTATCTTTGGCTGGCTGTCTTTGCCTGCTTGTCTTTGCCTGTGTCGGCAGCAAAGCGCGCCGATTGATCGCGATCAAGGAATAGCGTTCCAAAGAGCGCATCTTTGCGCGAAAGGGAAGGATGACGCCATGACACAGGCTGTTAATTTCGAGCAGGACGGGCTTGGGCTGCGTTTCCTGCGCTGGTGCGGACGCGCCTTTGAGGCAGCCAGCGAGGCCGATGCGATCGCCATGCTCGACGAGGATACCGTCCGGAAGATTTCGCATGAATTCTCGATCACGCCGGATGACCTGATGTGCCTCGCCCAGGCGGGACCACATGCGGCCGACGAGCTGCTGGCAATGATGCGCGCGCTCAATGTCGATTCGGCGGAAGTCGCCCGTATCCACCCTGCCCTTTTCCGGGAGATGCAGATCAGCTGCAGCCGCTGCTCGCACAAGGCCCTCTGTCGCGCCGACCTTTCAGCCGGCCAGAGCAGGACCGAGTTCTCTCATTATTGCGGCAACACGGACGCGCTGAATGCGCTGCGGGCCGAGCCGGACGTGCTGATCGGATAGGCGGGCTCAGCCGATCAGTCGTGGATATTCGATGGCGGGGCAGCGATCCATCACCACCTTGATGCCTTCGGCCTCCGCCTTTGCGGCTGCCGCATCATCACGGATGTCGAGCTGGCTCCAGATCACTTTCGGCCTTGTCGGCAGGGCTATCGCCTCATCCATGACCGCCGCCAGGAATTCCGGGGCGCGAAACACGTCGACCATATCGACGGGCTGCGGCACATCGGCGAGACGCGCATAAACGGTACGCCCCAAAATCTCCTTGCCGGCCTGCCCAGGATTGACGGGGAAGACGTCGTAACCCTTGCGCAGAAGAAAGCTCATGACACCGTAACTCGGCCTTGCCGGATTGGGCGAGGCGCCGAGCAATGCAATCGTGCGGGTGCTCTTCAGGATGTCGGCAATATAGCCATCCTCGTAACGGTTGTGATCCATCGCCTAAAATCTCTTTCTCAGCCTTTAAAACCCCCATCATTCAAGGGGTCCCCCTTATCTAGGATCGCTCAGGCAAAACAGCGATACCCATCTGACAGATTATCGACATTAGCACCACCACCGGATGCAACCCTGTGTCGAAAGTTATAATCTTGCCCACAAAGCGAGCAGACGCTCATCTTTAGTAACGAAACAGGAGTTCTATAAATGTTCCTTATTGTTCCGCATTTGTGCGAGTCTATATTAGAAACACCTCATGGTTGAGTTAGCAGATCCTACTAGACTGCACAGGTAATATTGCCGGATAAGTGCGATTTATCAAAAATGACCATCGTCAAAGCAACCCGTTTGTTTTGTGAGCATGAATCATCTTTCAATCACCTGTCATACGACATTCAGGAGCAACGAAGATCTTATGGGTATTCGGCTACCGCAAAAACGGCGCCACAACTATAACTTTAGGTTGAAATCCCGGATGGGGCGCAAGACCGGCAAAAACGCGACGGTCAACGCCTGGCAAAATTCGGAAATGATACAAAAGACGGCACGCAGGATATCCTCGGCCGCACCCTCCGGCAGACAGAATCTGCAAACAATCTTCACAAGCCATACGCGGCCGCCATCAGGAAACCGCGATTTGCCGCCGAATAAATGTGGTAAAATAATACCACATACCTAACTCATTGATTTCGCTTGATCTATTTTTGGAGCCGCCAAATCGCTCCAGTTGACGCATCAGGCCTTGCCGCGTATAAGCCGCCTCGGATTGCGGACCTTCCCGAAGGCCCGCTTTCTTTTTTGCGGGACAAGCCTGCAATCCAAGCAACAAGAAACGCCCATGCGTCCGTCCAACGGCCGCTCATGGGTTCAGATGAAAGAAGAGAACCATGTCAACCTTCGTTCAGAAGCCCGCCGAGGTGGAGAAGAAGTGGGTGATCATCGATGCCGAAGGCCTCGTTGTCGGTCGCCTCGCCACCATCGTCGCCATGCGCCTTCGCGGCAAGCATAAGGCTACCTACACCCCCCACGTTGACGACGGCGACAACGTCATCGTCATCAATGCCGAGAAGGTCGCCCTGACCGGCAAGAAGTATGAAGACAAGAAGTACTACTGGCACACCGGTTACCCGGGCGGTATCAAGGAGCGCACTGCGCGCCAGATCATCGAAGGCCGTTTCCCGGAACGCGTCGTCGAGAAGGCTGTCGAGCGCATGATCCCGCGCGGCCCGCTTGGCCGTCGCCAGATGAAGAACCTGCGCGTTTACGCCGGCTCCAACCATCCCCACGAAGCTCAGCAGCCGGTCGCTCTCGACGTGGCATCGCTGAACAAGAAGAACGTAAGGAGCGCCTGATCATGGCCGACCTCTCCTCCCTGAAGGACCTCGCTCCGGCGACCGAAAACCAGGCCCCTGTTCACGTCCGCAAGGTCGACAGCCTTGGCCGTTCCTACGCGACCGGCAAGCGCAAGAACGCCGTTGCCCGCGTATGGGTCAAGCCGGGCTCCGGCAAGATCATCGTCAACGGCCGTGACTTCACGACCTATTTCGCCCGCCCGGTCCTGCAGATGATCCTGCAGCAGCCGATCGTCGCTGCTGCCCGCACCGGTCAGTTCGACATCATCGCGACCGTCACCGGCGGTGGTCTTTCCGGTCAGGCCGGCGCCGTGCGCCACGGCCTTTCCAAGGCCCTCACCTACTTCGAGCCGGGCCTCCGTGGCGTGCTCAAGAAGGGTGGCTTCCTGACCCGCGACAGCCGCGTCGTCGAGCGTAAGAAGTACGGTAAGGCCAAGGCTCGCCGTTCCTTCCAGTTCTCGAAGCGTTAATCGCTTCAGTTCTATCGATTTTCGAAAGGCGGGGCTTCGGCTCCGCCTTTTTCGTTTGGGCTTCGGCATTGGCCGCAGATTTGTGGCGGACGAGGCAAACAAAAGCCGCCGCATCCATCGAGGACACGGCGGCTTTTTGAGTTTGATGATTTCGGGAGACGCCTTAGTTCATCAGACGAACGGCACCCTTGCCGGCTTTGATGAAGGGCGATGTGCCCGTATAGGGCTCCAAGCTCCAGTTCGACGAATTCATGATCATCGTGTTGACGACCATAGAGATCTTGCTCGTCTGGTTGGTGGTGGAATTATAGGTCACATCCCGGTTCGGCAGATAGATGATGCCGCTCAGCGTCTCTCCCTGCGAGCCGTTGAAGATATATTGCTGCTTGTTGGAATTGTTCGATGCGCTGCTCGTCGCTTCGAACATCAACAGGCCGGCATAGGCGCCGCTGGTCGGTGCGGATGCGTTGAAGCTCAAACCGCCATTGGCGCGGATCTCGCTGTTCACATCGGGAAAAAAGAAGGTAACGCCCTGCGCGTCGACCTTGGCGCCGGAATTGATGATCATCCGCCCCTTGATGATATGAAGACCGGGCTTGAAGGTGATCGTCGGGCTGCCGTTGAACGTCACATCGCAATAGACGCCCGGATTGAGGGTAAAGGTCGATCCCGACTGCGCGCCGGATGCATCGCATTTCGACGGCACGGCCGGCTCCGTCAGCACGCCGGCATAAGGATCCGGCGAGACCGAACAGCCGACCTGAAGATTGGTCAGCGTGCCGCCATTCTTGATGTAGTTGGTACCCTTGACGCAGAAGCGTGCCGTATCGATCGTCGCGCCGCTGTTCATGATAAAGGCGGGCGAGGCTGTGGAATGCACATCGACGCCGCAAGCCTTCGATTTCACGTTCGCGCCGGAATTGATCAGTACGGCCTGCGAAGAATTGCCGAGTACGTAGATGCAGGGCGCCGTTGCGGTCGAGGTACTGCCCGTGCTGATCGCCGTTGCATTGGCGACGATCTCGAAGCTGTTGATACCGATCACCGTCAGAAAGGCGTTCGGAACCTTGTGCGTATAGGTTCCCGAAACGCTGCCGTCGCTATTGGTGGTCACGGCCAGCGGATTTTCGGATGTGCCCCCCGGCACGTCCTCGACCGGCGGCAGGAAGCTCGCGGCACGGGCATAACGTTTGCTGCTATCCGGCTCGCCGGCTGCCGCAAGGATCGCCGCATCGAGCTGTCCCTGAATATGGGTTCTTTCGAGATAGGCCGAAGAGGCATCGACGGCCCCGCCCGCCGCGACGACCAGAACCGGCAACATGATTGCCGTTGCCATGGCAAAGTTGCCGCCCCGATCACTCTTTAACCTTCGAATACAACTCGACAGCCATTTATTACATGCATTCATCTTCAACCGCCCCCTGAAATTGTGACATGTTGTCCGAATACATCTGGCCGCTTAAATGCTCCTAAATGAAATAGGTAGGATTTTCTGCTTCATCATCTGTTCACCATGATGTGGAGCGGGACATCATCTGCACCCCTAATTGCGTGATCGAAAGACGCTGACAGACAGGGTGCGACATGCTTAAACGGCACCACGAAAACGGTTCAACGAGAGGCACGCGGCCCCATGGCGAAAAAAACCATCGACCACGCCTTCACTGCAGGTTCGCTGACATCGGCTGCGACCGATCCGACCTTTGCCGGCGCGCTGTCCTTCATGCGCCGCCGCTTCACGAAGGATTTGTCAGGCGTCGATACGGTGGTCTGGGGTATTCCGTTCGATGCCGCCACCTCCAACCGGCCTGGCGCCCGTTTCGGGCCGCAGGCGATCCGGCGTGCCTCGGCGATTTTTGACAACGATCCGCAATATCCTTTCGACCGCGACCTGTTTGCCGAGATGGCGGTGATCGATTACGGCGATTGCCTGATGGACTACGGCAATCATCAGGAAACGCC
Organism: Neorhizobium alkalisoli; assembly: GCF_007829835.1. GTDB lineage: Bacteria > Pseudomonadota > Alphaproteobacteria > Rhizobiales > Rhizobiaceae > Neorhizobium. Next base: position 313,989 of record NZ_VIWP01000002.1, read on the forward strand.
CGCCGCGATCGAGGCACAGGCGAAAACCATTCTCGACGCGGCAGACTTTCTGCTGACGCTGGGCGGCGATCATTTCGTCACATGGCCCCTCCTCAAGGCCCATGCGGCAAAACACGGGCCGCTGGCGCTGGTGCAGTTCGATGCGCATCAGGATACGTGGTTCGACGATAACCGGCGGATCGACCACGGGTCCTTCGTGGCGCGGGCCGTGCGGGACGGGATCATCGATCCGGCGCGCTCGATCCAGGTCGGCATCCGCACCCATGCGCCGGACGATTTCGGCATCAAGCTCGTTTATGGCCATGAGGTCGAGGAGATGACGGCGGGCGAGATCGCCAAGGTGATCACCGACCATGTCGGCGGCGGGCCGGCCTATCTGACCTTCGATATCGACTGCCTCGATCCGGCCTTTGCACCGGGCACGGGCACGCCGGTTGCCGGCGGCCCGTCGAGCGCGAAGATCCTGTCGGTGCTGCGCAAGCTCGGGAGCCTCGATATCCGCGGCGCCGATGTCGTCGAGGTGGCGCCGGCCTATGATCATGCCGATATAACCGCCATTGCCGGGGCAACCGTTGCAATGTATATGCTCGGGCTTCGGGCCGAGCAAAAATCCGGCCGTTAAAATTCTGATTCAACCGGCTGGTAATATGATTCCGGCTATCAATCCAAGGCACTGATTTTTCTAGGATAAAGACCATGGCAGCGAAAATCTTCATCGATGGCGAACACGGCACGACGGGACTGCAGATCCGCACCCGCATGGCCGACCGCCGCGACGTCGAGCTGCTGTCGATCCCGGAAGCCGAGCGGCGTAATGCCGCCATGCGTGAGGATCTCCTCAACAGTGCCGACATCGCCATCCTCTGCCTGCCCGACGAGGCTTCGAAGGAAGCCGTCTCCATGCTGTCCGGCAACAACAAGGTGCGGGTGATCGACACCTCGACCGCCTACCGCATCGATCCCGACTGGGCCTATGGTTTTGCGGAAATGGACAAGGCGCAGGGCGACAAGATCCGGTCGGCGCGTTACGTCGCCAATCCGGGCTGCTATCCGACCGGCGCGATCGGGCTGATCCGGCCGCTGACGGCTGCCGGCATCCTGCCCACCACCTATCCGGCCTCGGTTAACGCGGTCTCCGGTTATACCGGCGGCGGCAAGCAGATGATCGCCCAGATGGAAGATTCTTCACGCGAAGATTCGATCTCCGCCAACAATTTCCTCTATGGGCTGACGCTCAAGCACAAGCACGTGCCGGAGATGAAGATCCATGGCGGGCTTGACCGCGCGCCGCTCTTCTCGCCGTCTGTCGGTCGCTTCCCGCAGGGCATGATCGTGCAGGTTCCGCTCTTCCTCGATGACCTCAAGGATGGCGCCACGATCGAAGGCATTCACAAGGCTCTGGTCGAGCATTATGCCGGTCAGAACATTGTGACCGTGGTTCCGTTCGAGGACGGCGCAAAGCTGCCGCGCATCGATGCGGAAGAGCTTGCCGGCAAGGACACGATGAAGCTCTTCGTGTTTGGCAACCCCGCGACCGGCCATGTCAACCTGGTGGCGCTACTCGACAATCTCGGCAAGGGCGCCTCGGGCGCTGCCGTGCAGAACATGGACCTGATGCTCTCGGCCTGATGAACAGGACCGCCCCAGCCTTTCCGGATGATCTCCTGGAACGCTGGGGTGTCCGGAACGCAGAGCTTGTTGCCGATACCAGAAGCAGCGGTGTCTACCGGGTGCGACTCGCAGACGGTTCTTATGCGATTGCGAAACTCCTGAAACCATCCGGTCTGCACGAAATGCCGGGCATGGATTTTCTGGCATGGCGGGCCGGCCTTGGCGCGGCAAAACTGCTCGACCGTCACGACACAGCCTGCCTGCTCGAAGATGCGGGCACGCTGACGCTGCGGCAATACCGGCAGTCGCAGGGCGAGGCTGCCGCCAATGCGGTGATTGCCGATCTCGTCAAAAACCTGCACGCGCCCTCCCCCGAAAAACCGCCGGCAGGCCTCGTTCCACTGGAACGGCATTTTCGATCTCTGTTCGAAGGAGCTGCCAGAACCGAGGTATCGGAGCTTTCTTCGGTGCTGCGCCGTTGTGAGAAAATTGCCGAGGCGCTGCTGCAGGCGCAGACGGATATACGGCCGCTGCATGGCGATCTGCATCACGACAATATCGTCGGCGACACTGGCCGAGGCTGGCTGGCAATCGATCCGCAGGGGCTTTGGGGTGATCCGGCCTATGATGTCGCCAATATCTTTGGCAATCCGGATGGGGCTTTTGCCGAGATCATCGAACCTGCGCGGATCATGACGCTGGCCCGGCTGTTTTCCGAAATTCTCGGCTGCAGCAAGGAAAAGATCCTGCGTTACGCCGCGGCCCATGCCGGGCTTTCGGTCTGCTGGTCGATGGAGAATGGCGATACGCTCTCCAGAGGCGGCAATGCCTTCGAGCGTTTTACCTTCGCCAAGGTAGTCATGCCTCTTGTCGGAGAGGCATGACCGATTTTCAGACCATCAGGCCCTCGCCGTAACTGCCTGTTCCGGCGCATAGGTGCCGACGAGACCGCGCCAGTGAGCGACGGCGTAACCGAGCACGATCAGGGCAACGGCCTGATGGGTCAGCGCCAGATCGATCGGCACCTGCAGGAGAAGCGTCGAGATGCCGATGGCGGCTTGCACCGTGACGAGGCCGAACAGGATCGTGGCGCGGCGGGCGTGGCTGCTGCCGGGGCTAAGTGTGATCGACAGGATCATGTGCAGGAAGGTCGCGGCCCAGACCGCATAGGCGCCGCAGCGGTGGACGAACTGCACCGTCTTCGGGTTTTCGAAGAGATTGATCCACCAGGGGTTCTGGATGAAGAGATCGTTCGGAACGAGCGCGCCATCCATCAACGGCCAGGTATTGTAGGAGAGACCTGCATCCAGACCGGCGACCAGCGCACCGAGATAGATCTGGAAGAGGACAAGGAAAGCGATGCCGCCGGCGGCCCATTTCGAGCCTTTGGTCGGAGCCCTATCCCGATCCTGGCGGCCGAGACCGCGAGCGATCCAGATACAGGCCGTGAAGATGAGGCAGGCGATCGTCAGATGGGTGGCGAGACGGTATTGCGAGACGCTGGTGAGTTTTGTGAGGCCGGAAGACACCATCCACCAGCCGATAAAGCCCTGAAAACCACCGAGCGCCAGAACGCCGACCAGCGGCCAGCGCAGCCGCTTTTCGATACGGCCGGTCACCCAGAAGAAGATCAGCGGCAGCGCGAACACCATGCCGATCGAGCGCGCGAGAAACCGGTGCGCCCACTCCCACCAGAAGATCGACTTGAACTGCTCGACCGTCATGTCGCTGTTCAACAGCTGATATTGCGGAATGCGCTTGTAGAGATCGAATTCCTCCTGCCATTCGGCAGCAGTCAGCGGCGGGATGGCGCCGTGGATCGGCTTCCATTCGGTGATGGAAAGACCGGAATCGGTCAGGCGCGTCGCGCCACCGACGATGACCAGACAGAAAAGCACAAAGACGACGAAGCCGAGCCAGATGCGCACGGCCTTTCGATCTCTCTCACGGTCTCTCGTCTGAGTTTTTACATCGATGATGACTGCATCGGTCGCCGACATGGGCGATGCTCCTGTCTTAAAAGGAAATGGCGCTCCCGTCTTGAGAGCAAACCCTCAGGATCGTGTTCTGAGAGAGTTTGCCCCACCGGTGCGCGACTTTTCGCCTGCAGGCGTTGATTTGCATCATAGGCCCGTGCAAAACAAGTCCAAGCCCTTTGCGGCATGCCGTCGCGGCATTCATATTGGGTTGATCGGGCACATCGTGCCGATCAAAAGACGGGTACCGACGGGAGGAGAACCTTGGTTCCAGGCGTGAAAAGCTTCATCGGCACGATCCTCATCATCGTGCTCGTGATTGTCTATGCACTGGCGGCGACCACGATCGCATCGCTTCTTCTCGGCACCGCGCCCTGGTGGGTGCATTTCCTGTATTTCCTGATCTCCGGCCTTTTGTGGATCCTGCCGGCCATGCTGATCATCAAGTGGATGGCCGGCGGCCGACGTCGGCAATAGTTTTACCAGCGGTTAACCAGAGACACGTGTTTCGGGCAGGCAAAGCTTGCCGGTAAACCTGTTGTTGTTGGACGTCCCCTATCCTTCCCAGCAATGACGCGGGCAAAGACGCAGGGAAGCCATGCAGACGCCAACAGTCCTTCACGATCAATTTTCCTCGAGCGAGGCGCAGGATGCCCGTGAGCGCGAAAGCGCGCGGGAGATTCTTGCCTGGTCACAGGTCGATATCCGGCTCGTGACGGATACCGGGGCGATCGAGAAAGACTGGCGCCGCCTGGAGGCGATGAACCGGAATTCTCTGCATCAGGGTTATGACTGGTGCCGCGCCTGGGGACAGGCACTTGGCCGCCGGCAGATCGCCATAGAGGGCAGGATCGGCGAGCGCTCGGCATTCATCCTGCCACTCGAGATCGTACCGAAGGCCGGCATCCGGGTCGCCGCCTTTCCGGGTGATCATTACAACAATCTCAATACCGGCCTGTTCGATCCGGCGCTTGGCCAGCCAGATGCACAAATGGTGCAGACCATTTCCCGCGCGATCAGCCGTGCGCTTCGTCCGGTCGCCGATCTGATGGTGCTCGATTGCGTGCCGCTTGTCTGGCGCGGCGGCCAGCATCCGCTCGCCGGCCTTGCGACGATCGAGAACCAGAATCATTCCTTCCAGCTGCCTCTCTTTGCCAATTTCGATGCGACGATCGAGCAGCTGAACTTCAAGACACGCCGCAAGAAATTTCGCGCCCAGACCCGCAAGCTGGAGGCGATCGGCGGATACGATCATTTCGTGCCCGAGACGCCCGATGAAAAGCACGCGCTGCTCGATACGTTCTTCCGGCAGAAATCCGAACGGCTGAAACTGTTCGGCCTGCCCGACGTGTTCGAGGCAAGCGAGATCCGCAATTTCTTCCACCGGCTGCTCGATGCGCCGACGAACGGAACCGATAGTCCGCTTGTCCTGCATTCGATCCGGCTGAAGGGCGAGCATGCGGGCCATATCGCCGCCATCGCCGGACTTTCACGCAAGGGCGATCACGTCATCTGCCAATTCAGCTCGATCGACGAGACGATCTGCCCGGAGGCAAGTCCCGGCGAATTGCTGTTCTGGACAATGATCGAACAGAGCTGCCACAAGGGCGCGGCGATCTTCGATTTCGGCGTCGGCGACCAGCTCTACAAGCGCAGCTGGTGCACGCAGGAAACGGTGCTGCATGACTTGCTCGTGCCGGTGACACTCAAGGGCCGAGTGGCAAAACCGCTGCTGACCCTTTCAACCCGGATGAAGGCTGCCATCAAGGGCAACCCGCGCCTCTACGCATTTGCGCAAAAGCTGCGTTCCAAGGCGCATGCCGGATAAGCCTGCGCCTTGGACCAATGCTGATCAGGCGGCCCGGCGGCCACCCGAGAGCGGCGAGCTGCGATCGCCCTCGCCCGACATGATCAGCAGGTTCTGGTAACCGGCATCCTCGAAGGCAAGAACGAGGTTGGCGAGTTCCTCATCCTTGAATTCCGGAACCGACAGGACAACCTCGGCCGCCTCGTTGCGGGTGAGCCGCGACAGGCTTTCAATCTCGGCCGGGCCGCATTCGACGATGACGAGATCATAGGCATCGGCCAGCGCATCGACGATCATCGGCAGGCGCTCGACACCGCGCATCGCCTTTTCGGCGTCGGATGCACCATGCGGAACGATATGGGCGTCCGACAGGCGGTCGCGATGGATCGCCTCACCGAAAGCAGCCTCGCCGCAGAGAAGGTCGGTAATGCCCGGCAGTTTCATGTCCTGCGCCATCAGGCGCGTCGGGCAGGCAGAGCCGGTCATGTCGACCAGCGCCACCGTACGGCCCTGTTCGGAAATCTCGCGGGCCAGCATGACAGTCGCGGTCGAGCCGACATCACCATCCGGAGACACGACGATTGCGATCGGCACATCGCGGCGCTGCAGATAGCGGGCAACGGAAGCGATGCTGAAGGACTGGTCTTCCGATTCGGCCACGGTCTCGATAGCGGGATCGGCTGCTTCCGACCGCATTTCGCTCTGTTCGGCGGACAGCTGCTCGATGGAGACGTGTTCGACGGTCGGATGTTCGGCAGACTTTTTATCAAGCACGACCTTTTCGGTCACCGTGCGCTCGTGACGGATGAACTGGCCGGCTTCGGCCTGCATCTGGTGGACGGCAAGCGGCTCGGCCTCGGCTGCCGTAACCGGCGCAGCATCGGCAGGCTTGCGGGCGAGAGCGATACGGGCCACGGCCGGAGCCGGTGCAGCCGTCGGGGCAACAGGCACGGCTACCCTGTCCTCGTCGCGCGGGCCGTTCAGCGGGCGTAATGCACGCCCGGAGAAGAGTTCGACGACGATGATGATCAGGCAGTTGACGATCAGCGTCGCCAGCGTGACGACGATGACGATCGGGATGATCTTCGGGAAATAGGGTTCGGACGGCTCGACGGCGGCCGAGACGATACGGGCATCCGCCGGGCTTGAATTGGCCTCAAGCCTGGAGGTCGCCGCGCGATAGCGGGCGAGATAGGTTTCCAGCAGCTGGCGCTGGGCAGCTGCTTCGCGCTCCAGAGCGCGCAAACCGACTTCCTCTTCACCGCTCTTGGCCGAATCGGCCTTCAGGCTGTTGAGCTGCTGCGTCAGCTGGCGCTCGCGCAGGCGAGACACTTCCGCCTCGTTGTCGAGGCTGCCGAGGATCTTTTTCGTTTCGCTGTCGATCTGCTGGCGGATGCCCGTGAGCTGTGCACGCAGGCCCTTCAGGCGCGGATGGCCTTCGAGCAGCGAGGTGGAGAGATCGTTGATCTGCGCCTGAAGATTGGCTTCCGCCTCCTTCAGCCGCTGAATGACCTGCGAGCTGACGACGTCGGTCAGTGTGTCAGGCGCCCTGCCCGCCTTGACTGCGGCGCGGACGTTTTCGGCACGCGCCTCGGCATTGGCACGGTCGGTGCGGACGCGGGCAAGCTCGGTCGAAATGTCGTTCAGCTGCTTGGTCGAGAATGTGTTGTTTTCGGTCGTCTGGAACAGGCCGTTGGATGACCGGTAATCGGCGACCTTCGTCTCGGCGTCCTTGACCTTTTCCGTCAGGCTCGCAATTTCGGGCTCCAGCCACTTGGCAGTTTCCGAGTGGTTGTCGAGCTTGGCGCCGCTCTGCAGTTCCAGATAGATCGCCGCCATCTTGTTCGGAATGTCGGACGCGAGCTTCGGGTCATGCGAGGAGAATTCGATGGCGATGACGCGCGAATTCTCGACCGCGTAGACCTGCAGCTTCTGACGGAATTCCTGGATCACGCGATCTTCGGGATCGAGCTTCATCGGATCCTGCTTGAGGCCGATCATGACGAGCGGATCCGGCAGGAAGGACTGCGCCTTGGGATCGAATTCCTTGATCTGCGCCAGCTTCATCTCGCGGGCGACCCGCTTGATCAGGTCGGTGGACTGAAGAAGCTGCGCCTGGCTGGTGATATTGAGCGAATCCAGCACCGGGTCGTTGGCCGCAAGTGCGCCATCTCCGGCCGCCGCCAGATTGGTCGAGCGCGATTCGATGAGGAGCCGGGTCTCGCCCTTATAGCTCGGCTTGATCAGACTGCATGCCACAAGGGCCACGGCTGCCGCGACGATGGTGACCGTCAGGACGCGGGTCTTGCGCGCCCATACGGCGGCGATGACCTGCCTGAGATCGATATCCACGTCCTGATGACCGCTATTTACGCTCGACATTGCGCGCTCCAAACTACCGCTTTCGGTGAATGGTAAAGGCTTATGGTAACGCGAGGGTTAATATTAGGAACGAGACGATATCCGCCTCGATTCCGTCCTGTTTTACTAAGGGCCATTACTGAGCCTGCCGATATTTTCGGCGTCTTTACCCGGCATTAACCCTAACAGTTCGATAATCAGCGGGAATTGTGATTACCGGAGCCTGGACGCGAAGATGGCATTCGTCCGTATATCAAATATGCTGGCCCTGGCGCTTGCGGGCGCTTCACTGACGCTTGCCGGCTGCACGGCAAATGCGCCGGCGCCCAAAAGCTTCGAGCAGGCTGCGCTGCAGCCTTACCGGCTCGACAGCGGCGACCGGCTGCGTGTCAGCGTCTTCGAGCAGCCGGGTCTCACCAATACCTATACGGTCGACCAGGCCGGTTATATCGCCTTCCCGCTGATCGGCCAGGTCGCGGCCCGTGGCCAGACCATGCCGGCACTCGAAGGTGCGATCGCCGCCAAGCTGAAGCAGGGTTACCTGCGCGATCCCGACGTAACGATCGAGGTCGATCGTTATCGTCCGGTCTTCGTCATGGGCGAAGTCGGTCGGCCGGGTCAGTATTCCTATGTGCCGGGCATGACCGCGCAGAATGCCGTCGCCATTGCCGGCGGCTTCACCTCGCGCGGCAACCGGAGCGATATCGACCTCACCCGCAAGATCAACGGCCAGTCGATCACCGGCCGCACGAGCGTCTCCTCGACGGTCATGGCGGGCGATACGATCTATGTCCGCGAGCGGCTGTTCTGACACGATCATGCCGGCCGGCCCTCCCCTGCGCATCGTCCACTGTTTCCGATCGCCCGTCGGCGGGATTTTTCGCCATGTGCGCGATCTGGTGGAAGAGCATCGCGCGGCAGGCCACGAGGTCGGCATTCTCTGCGACAGTTCGACCGGTGGCGAGCATGAGGACCGGTTGTTCGACAGTATTCGGCCGCAGCTTTCGCTCGGTCTCACACGCATTCCGATGCGCCGCGCGATCGCACCGTCCGATCTTGCGGCCATCTACAGGAGCTATCAGCATATAAAAAGTTTGCGGCCGGACATTCTGCACGGGCATGGCGCCAAGGGTGGCGCGCTTTCCAGAGTGATCGGCTCAGTGTTGCGGGTTAACAGGTATCGCGTCGCCCGCCTCTATTCGCCGCATGGCGGCAGCCTGCATTTCGACCGCAAGAGCCTTTCCGGCCAGGTCGTACTCAGGCTCGAACGCGCGCAGGAACGCCTCGGCGATGCGCTCGTCTTCGTCTGCGACTACGAGCGCCGCACCTATGAGGCCAAGGTCGGGAAACCGCTCAAGGCCGCGCGCGTCATCTATAACGGCATCAAGGACGACGAGTTCGAGGCGATCGAACCGGCTCCGAACGCGCCGGATTTCCTCTATATCGGCATGATGCGCGACCTGAAGGGGCCAGACGTCTTCATCGACGCCTTTGCCCGCACCGAACGGGCGGTGGGACGGCCGCTTTCGGCTCTGATGGTCGGCGATGGGCCGGATGTCGAACGCTATCAGACAATGATCGAGCAGACCGGCCTCAGCCGGCGCATCCGCATGATGCCGGCCATGCCGGCGCGCAAGGCATTCGGCCTTGCCGGGACGGTCGTTGTACCCTCACGCGCCGAAGCCATGCCCTATATCGTGCTGGAAGCGCTGGCTGCGGAAAAGCGGGTGATCGCATCCCGCGTCGGCGGCATTCCGGAAGTGCTCGGTGAAAACAGTGCGGCACTTGCCCGTCCCGGCGATGCGGCAGATCTCTCCCGCGTCATGGCCGATACGTTGACCGAAACCGACTGGCAGCAAAGGGTCATGCCGAGGCCTGCGGATTTCAAGGCGGTGTTTTCCGCTTCGGTCATGGCGAGCGACATGCTCGACCTCTACCAGGATCTGCTTGCCGATATCGACCGTCAAGGTTCCAGCCGGAACGGCCGCTAAAGGCTTCCTTAGCTTCTTCTTGCTATAAGACGATGCTAATAATGCCTTCCTATGCCTTGAAGCGGGAAGTGAGGACTTGAGGCGTGAACAAGGTGAACAATCCCGACGATTTCGATGTGGACGACCTGCGCCGCAAGGTGTCGGAATTGCGTGCGCGCGGCGACGAGCCGGCGACAAGCACCGTCCTCAATCCCTTCGCCCGCCAGATTGCCGAACAGTTCCGCGAGACCAGCCATTCGCCGGCCATGCTGATCGGCCAGTTCCGGCTGATCGAGTTCGGGCTGATGCTGGCTGTCGGCCTCGGCGGCGAGCTGGTGTTCGGCGGCGCCAATTCCAACAGTATCCCCTTCCTGCTGCGGCTTTTCATCCTCGGTTTCGGCTCGGCGCTGACCGTGCTTCTGCTGCAGCTAGCCGATGCCTACCAGATCCCGGCTTTGCGGGCTGCGACACGCTCGATCAAGCGCGTCGTCGGCAGCTGGGTCATCGGTTTTCTCCTGACGATCCTGTTCCTGCATCTGTTCGGCATGGGCCTGCCTTCCGCGATCGGCACGATCTCCTGGTTCGTCGTCGGTGCAATCGTTCTCGTCGTCGAGCGGCAGGCGATCGCATTCGGCATCCGCAACTGGGCGCGCAATGGCACGATGGAACGCCGTGCCGTGATCGTCGGTGGCGGCGAACCGGCAAAGCAGTTCGTGCGTGCACTCGAACAGCAGCCCGATAACGACATCCGCATCTGCGGCATTTTCGACGACCGTGGCGGCGATCGTTCACCGACCGTCGTCGCCGGTTATCCCAAGCTCGGCACGTTCGACGAACTGCTGGAATTCGCCCGGCTGGCACGTATCGACATGCTGATCATCGCACTGCCGGCGACGGCGGAGCAGCGTATCCTGCAGCTGCTGCGCAAGCTCTGGGTGCTGCCCGTCGATATCCGGCTTGCCGCCCATGCGGACCGGCTGCGTTTCCGCCCCCGTTCCTATTCGCATGTCGGCGAAGTGCCGATGTTCGACATTTTCGACAAGCCGATCCGAGACTGGGATTCGGTTGCCAAGCGCATCTTCGACATCGGCTTCTCGCTGGTCGCGATCGCGCTTCTGTGGCCGATCATGCTGGCGGCGGCGATTGCGGTCAAAATCAATTCCAAGGGGCCGATCATCTTTCGCCAGAAGCGCCATGGCTTCAACAACGAGATCATCGAAGTCCTGAAATTCCGCTCGATGTATACGGATCTGGGCGATGCGACGGCAATCAAGGCCGTCACCAAGGGCGATCCGCGCGTGACGCCGGTCGGCCGTTTCCTGCGTAAATCCTCGATCGACGAGCTGCCGCAGCTGTTCAACGTCCTGAAGGGCGAGCTTTCTCTGGTCGGCCCGCGCCCGCATGCCGTGAGCGCCCAGACCGGCGAACGCAAATATGTCGATGTCGTCGAAGGTTATTTCGCCCGCCACCGGGTGAAGCCGGGCGTGACCGGCTGGGCGCAGATCAACGGCCTGCGCGGCGAGCTCGACAGCGACGACAAGATCCGTGCCCGCACGGCCTATGATCTCGACTATATCGAAAACTGGTCGCTGCTGTTCGATCTGAAGATCCTGTTCCTGACGCCGATCCGGCTGCTCAATACGGACAATGCCTATTGAGCGCGCTCATCCACGACCAGCCTAACGGCAATCAGGCGCCCCCGGCCGGACCAAGACGGACGGGCATAAGCATGGCCGCCCTGCGGCTGATGACGACATGGCTGCTGGCCTTCGGCGTCTTCCTCTCCGGCTTCGTCATCTCGGAACCGGCGCCTTATGAACTGATCATGGTCGCGCAGATCGGCCTCTGGTTCATGCTGGGGCTGACGATCTCGCGTACCGTGGCGCCCCTGATGGTGATGCTCCTCGTCTTCAACACGAGCGGCCTCTTCTCGATGCTGGTCATGAAGGACATGAGCGGCGCGCCGATGTATTTCGCCATCTCGACCTTCCTGGCGCTGAGCGCGGTCTTTTATGCGGCCGTGGTGGAGAACGACTACCGGCGCCTCAACCTGATCTTTCGCGCCTGGATCATCGCCTCGATCATCACCGCGCTGCTCGGCATTCTCGGTTATTTCAACGCGTTTCCCGGCGCGCATGTGTTCACCCGCTACAATCGCGCCATGGGTGCCTTCCAGGATCCGAACGTTTTCGGCCCCTATCTGGTCGCCCCCCTCCTCTATCTTCTCTACCGGCTCCTCACCGGTTCGCTTTTGCGCGCACCGCTTCTGCTGTTCGGCATGATGATCCTGGCGATCGGCATCTTCCTGTCCTTCTCCCGCGCGGCCTGGGGCCTGATGGTATTCGGCGCCGTGGTGCTGCCGATCGTCATGCTGCTCAAGGAAAGGTCGACAGCGTTTCGCCTGAAAATCCTGCTGATCTCGGTTGGTGCTGCCGTGCTTCTGGTTCTGGCACTTGCGATCGCGCTGCAGATCCCGCAGATCGCCGATCTGTTCAGCAACCGCGCCAAGCTGGTGCAGGACTATGACGGTGCCCGCCTCGGCCGTTTCGAACGCCACAAGATCGGTTTCCTGATGGCGATGGAACGGCCGCTAGGTCTCGGCCCGATGGCGTTCGGCAAGATCTATGGCGAAGACGAGCACAATATCTGGCTGAAGACGCTGACCACCTATGGCTGGGTCGGCGCCATCACCTATCAGATCATGATCTGGACGAGCCTGTGGCTCGGCTTCAAATACATGCTGCGCGAACGGCCGTGGCAACCCTATCTGATGATCGCCTGGGTGCTGATCCTCGGCCATGCGATGATCGGCAATGTCATCGATACCGACCACTGGCGGCATTTCTATCTGCTGCTCGGCATGCTCTGGGGCTGTTTCGCGCTGGAGCACCGGTATCAGAGGACCGGATCGCTTAATCCCTGACCTTGGCCCTTACTCTGGCAGTGACTCTGCCCCTGGCGCGCGATCATATTGCACTGCAAACCTCTTGACTTGGAATGCAGACGCGCCAAATCTTATACTATGCTGACAGCTTCTCAACTTCGCGCAGCCTGCGCACTGACCGGAATGACGATCGAAGAGCTTGCCGAAGCGGCGGGCGTTTCTGCATCGACCATCCACAAGGCTGAAGCCAGCGACCTGCATTCCGAGCCCGAGCTTGCGGCACGCCTGCATTCCATCCTGGAATCGAAGGGCGTGATTTTCCTCGGCGCCGGCGAAGGCGATCCGGCAGCGGGTCCGGGTGTACGCCTGCGTCTCGAAAACCATGACGAAGGCATCAGGCCGCAGAACCTGAACGCTGCCAACGACGGCTGAGCCAATTTCTTTACGACAATCCTAATGCCTCTGCCGCGCAGCGCCTTAGATCGCCGAACTGTTTCCCGGAGTTGAACAGGTCGGCCTCAGATATTTTTTATACTCTACGGAACTAATTGAGTTTTCATGCATTTCCCCGCTGTAATCGCATCTGGGGACACTTCATGACACGTTCGAATAACCTCTACTTCATCATCGGCGCACTGGTTGTCGTGGTCATTGGCCTTGGCGCCTATGTCTATCATGAACAGACAAAGCCGAAGGGCGTAGAGCTGAGCATCGGCGAGAACGGTGTAAAAGTACAAGAAAAATAACCGCTCAATAGCGGATAGATTTTTAACGATAGAAGCGCAGTTTTGTTCAAAGAAAATTTGAGGTGACATGAAGGTCACCTAGAAAAGCGGGAACTTCATGACATCGCACCTCAATATTTCCGACATTCAGAATACTGGCCTCAAGAAGGTCTGGAACGTCAGCGAATTCGCCAAGCGTTATCGCCTCGACAACGAGGAGGAAACACGCCTGCTGAAACTTCTTGGCGCCTTTGCGTCCGAGCAGGAATTGCTGATGAATGCCAGCAGGGCTCCGCGCTTCCGTTAATCTCGTCATCCGTGCAGCGGCGCTTTACGGCGCCGCGACTGCACGCCCCCCTCACTTAACATCGCTTCGTGATGCGAGCGGCTCAAGCTGCCGAACTCCCGTGTGCGCAAAAACGCTTGACCGGAGACAGTTCACAATGTCATTTGTTACTTTATAACGTAACATAACGGACATTCGGCATGCCGAACAAACTCCCTGTCACCGTCCTTTCCGGCTTTCTCGGTGCCGGCAAGACGACATTGCTCAATCATATCCTCGCCAATCGAGAGGGTTTGCGCGTCGCTCTGATCGTCAATGACATGAGCGAGATCAATATCGACGCCGCGCTGGTGCGCGATGGCGGCGCCAATCTGTCCCGCACGGAAGAACAGCTGGTGGAGATGACGAATGGCTGCATCTGCTGCACGCTGCGCGACGATCTCCTGAAAGAGGTACGCGCGCTCGCCGAACAGGATCGCTTCGACTATCTGCTGATCGAATCGACAGGGATTGCCGAGCCCCTCCCCGTCGCCGCCACGTTCGACTTTCGTGACGAGAGCGGTGAAAGCCTCTCGGACGTCGCGAGACTGGACACGATGGTTACCGTGGTCGATGCTGCGAACCTGCTCAAGGACTATGCTTCAGCCGATTTTCTCGCAGACCGTGGCGAGACCGCCGGCGAAGGCGACAACCGCACACTCGTCGATCTTCTGGTCGAACAGATCGAATTTGCCGATGTGGTCATTCTCAACAAGATCGGGACGGCGACCGAAGCCGAGCGCGACGCTGCGCGCAAAATCATCACCGGGCTCAATCCGGATGCAAAACTGATCGAGGCGGATTTCGGAAAGGTGGCATTGAAGGAGGTGCTCGGCACCGGGCGTTTCGATTTTGAGAGAGCCCAGGAACATCCACTCTGGTTCAAGGAATTGCACGGTTTTGCAGACCATGTGCCCGAAACGGAGGAATACGGCATCCGCTCCTTCGTCTATCGCGCCCGGCAACCGTTTGATCCGTCGCGTTTCCAGAACTTCGTCAACCGGGACTGGCCGGGGGTCATTCGCGCCAAGGGGTTTTTCTGGCTGGCGACACGGCCGCATCATGTCGGCGAGATCAGCCAGGCCGGCGCGCTCGTCAGAACCCAGAAGATGGGTCTCTGGTGGTCTTCCGTGCCGAAGGAACAATGGCCGCGCGATCCGGGCTTTCTGCAGATGATGAAGCCCTATCTCGATCCAATCTGGGGCGACCGGCGCCAGGAGATCGTCTTCATCGGCGCGGATCCGATGAGCGAGACGCAGATCCGCGCGGAACTGGACGCATGTCTGGTCGAAAGCGGCGGCTATACACCAGATCTCTGGCGGGGTCTGCCGGATCCATTTGCGCCATGGGAGCGGCAAGCATCCTGAGTCCTTGATGCGCTAACGGCAATACCAACCGGGATCCATCGATTCCCGGTTGTCATCTCATCATTCTCATTTGAAGTTTTCATTCTCTTCTAGGTCGTCAGACCCTTGGGGGAGAGAATGTCAGCACCTTGAATATCAAGGATTTAAATGGTCGGGGCGGCCGGATTCGAACCTTATATGGGCTCGAAGTGTTCACTCCGCATGGCTACATGCTTTCGTGAGCGTCCTGGTTGGCTACAGAGCTGGGTGATCGCCCGAACGAAAATATAGCGACCTGATGTCGTTCGCTGGCCCATGAGGCATGAACTCGTCGGTGACAGGCTGGAGATCACCGGTCTGTTGGCATCAGCGCAGGCCACGATAGGGTGGCCCAAAAGGGTGAACTGCCTTTGGTATTCTAAGCAGAGTGCGGCGGAGCCGCGCTGTGTGCAGAAAACCGATAAGGAAATGTTCCGAGGTTGGCCGGCCACATCCAGCTCAAAAATAAGGGCCACTGCCAGGCGGCTTATGGCCGGTCGGCTGCTTACCGAGCTGCCTCCATGCCTGAACCTCTCCGATCAGCCCGCCTCAGCAGGGAGTGCCACAATTCGCTTTCCGCTAGCCGACCACTCACGCGCTAGAAGCCGCTGTGAAAGTATCGTCGCGGCAACCTGTTTTCGCGCACGAGTACACGAGGCCAGCAGATACAATTCCATAGGATTCATCAGGATCGGCTCAAGGATTCGCGTAATGTTGACAACGGACATCAATCCTTCCATACAATGACCTATCATAGATTTACTCTAGTAGAGCTCAGTCATATCGAATCCTTGTCAATATAAAATTTTGCTTAAACTATATCTATACAGCAATTTATAGTGACTGTACGCCCCACCAGTGTTTGGTATCTCATAGAAGGCCAGAGTTTGGTTAGGGTTGGCGTTTCGCTGATGATGTACGGCATCATCCGATCTACGTCATAGGTTCGGCCTCCGAAACGCCTCCCCATCAGGTCAGCAGGAAGAAGGCCTATGACTAGCGTGCAGTGCTTGCGTGTCGACGACGTCTCTGACTGGAACTGTCTCAAGGGACAAAGAGGGGTGCATCCTCGTATCGTGCCGGGTGTCAAGGTTCTGCTTGATAGCGACTTCAATCCCTTAAGCCATATGAATGAGTTCACGTTAAAGCCGGCACACAGAAAGCGCCGAGCTGGTAAATCGTGGCTGAATACGCAGAACGCGTATGCTGACGATCTATATCAGTACAAAGTTTTCCTGATCGCCGTCGAGCTCGACGAAGGCGACGTAACACTCACCGACCTAGAGGATTACGGGTCGTGTTTCGTCGGCGGCATCTCGATAAAGACGCGACAAAAATTCAAAGTAGCAACGGCGTATCGTCGGCATGGCACAGCCGTGCGCTATCACAAACATCGCATTTTTCGGGGGCTGCCATCGTCGGTATCGCTAATTGAGCTGACGTCACAAGGGGGATTCCGGGATGGCATCCTGAGATCTGATCCCGACTCCCCATACGCATGGCTCCCGAGAGACGTGGATGCCGCCGACAAGATTCATCCTATCCTGAACGGTAGTTGGATGAAGATATTCGAGTGTCTGGGTCCGGCACCAGAGGAAGACAACCAAGACGCTCGGCGCGACCGACTGGCAAGCGAGACGTCGCTAATTACGGGAATGCGGATCGACGAGGTCTGCTCACTCACCGTACAGCAGATCCTTAACCTTGAGCGCCATGTCGATCCACAGCAACCTTCAAAGTTGATCTCCCTGCGCATCACCAAAACGAAAGGTTTGAAGCCCGGCCTTGTCTATCTTCCTTCCTTTCTTGTCGAGCAGCTCTTGAAATACATAAAAGGGGAGCGGAAGTCAGTAATTGACCGCGCTCAGAGGGTAAGAGGCAAATTTGAGCAGACACAAAATTTGTTCGTCAGCGATCTGCGGTCGAATTATACCGATGCCGGAAATCCGATGACTGCAGATACACTTTCTCGACGTTTTACGAGCGCGTGCATTGCTGCAGGAATGTGTAGCAGCGTTGATAAGTACTTGCTCGATGAGGCAGGAAATCCCGTGCTTTCCGCATCCGGCAAAAACGTTGTTACAACGGACATCGTCGCAGACCATACATTTCACGATTTACGGCACACGTTCGCGATGCTGACGTACCAGGATTGCGCGCGGTCGGGCAAACAAGAGCCTTGGAAAGCCGTGCAGGTTCGCCTTCGCCATGAAAGCGTTTTGACAACTCTGCGCAGCTATTTGAGATGGTTGGACCGTATCGAAGAGACGCTGTCCGATGATTTGATGAGGTTCTACGGCCTGATCGACACGATTGGCAGTGCTCAGCCGGCATGACAAAACGTCCATCCATAGCGGTGAATTTCAAAAGACGCCTTGATCGCGGTGCGAAGGTCGAAGAGCGTCTTTATGAGAGTGTTACGGAGGTTGTCTTTCGGGGCAAGCCTGGACAGAAAAACCACACCGTCGATTTCTCCAAATTTGCAACGAAGAGGCCGGAGCTCACCAGCGCTTTCTGCCTTTTCTTCGACGCAGAAGCCACAGAATTAGCTGAAACCTCCCGAAATAAGCTTGCAGGGACATTAGAACAGTTCATCGATTTCCTGGAAGCTTACGAGGACGCCTTTGGCGTCCGTGTTTTCAAGCTCTTAGATCTCACGAACACCATTACCCGCGGTTACGGCGATTGGCTGGACGGAGACAAGCACATTGGCTCTAGCTTGAAGCTCAGCACGAATACTAAGAACAACCGATATCGCGCGTTCATTCGGTTCATAAAGTATTGCCAGCGCTCTGAAGCTACCAAGGCGAAAATTTCTCAGACGCTCGGATTTCGCGAACGATGGGCGGAAAAGCGAAGATCTCCTCCAAGCACACGTTCGCTATCGATCACTGATGTGGCGAACCTGCGGAAGGCTTGCAAATCATCGATAGAAGCTGTGAGACGCCGATTTGAGCGGACCTCAAGGATTATCAGTTCTCCGTCGATACGAGTTCCAGATCTCTATAGGACTACGTCCCTCACACCGTTCCACGATCATGACGTACGGCTCAAGGCAGCCGCCCAAGCGTTCGAAATCAATCGTCTCAGCGGCTCTTTTCGGAAGTCCATGAAAGGCCTCGCGAGGTCGCTGCGTCAGCCTTATGGAGACACGGGAGCGATCATTGAGGAAATTCACTTCACGGTACAGACGCTTATCCCGTTCATTGTGATGATTGGTCTTATGACATGTTTCAACGAGATAAGTCTCGTGACACTCAGACGATCTAACATAAAGCGTGGTCACGGGATTCTTGGCGACGCACGACTGTTCGTGATTGGGGTCAAGCCCCGAGCGGGGCGCCATCAACGACGTTCCTTTCCGATTGATCCTGACGACCCGTTTTGTTTGGACTCAATCGTGACTACCGTCGAGCAGTTTTCCGAAGCTCTTCGCCAACACGTCAGCAGCGCATACACCGACACGTTGCTTATAGCAGCCCGGAAGACTGGAGAGGAACCCGGAGGCTTTTTCAACGAAAGAAATGAAATAACGGGGAGCCTTGGTATGGCGCTCGAGAGATATCTGAAAACTCACGGGATCCCAGACTTTCGTCTCAATGATCTACGAACTATCGGCGCGGATGTAGCGGCGATGATGTCGGCCGGTGATATAAAGGTGCAACAAATCCTGCTGGACCATGTTTCGATCCAGACAACGCAGGATCACTATCAAACCTACCAGGCTGCAAGGGAGCGGCAAGAGAATCTGGCTCATCTGATCAATGAACGCGAGCGGTTTATCACGTCAGGCGGCCGCATCGATCCACGAAACGCAGGAGCAAGCGTGGGGCTCTATCGCGCCGCAACGCCAGGAATCGACTGCCTGGATGCGATGAATTCTCCAGTTAGGGGTCAACGCAAGGGCGCGCTCTGTTCAGCTTATGGGAAATGCTTCAGTTGCCCAAGGGCAGTTCTATTTCCAACGCCGACGAATGCGGGGAGGCTCCTCCAAATGCACGCGCGCTTCGAGGAGGCGCGAGCGACGATGAATGGCGCTAGATGGACGCTAGAATGGGATGCAGAGTATCGGGCGCTGTTGGACTTCTGGCTTCTAGTTATCCCCGTGGAGATTCTCCAGGAGGCTCGTGCGATCGAGCTTCCTCCTGTGCCATCGATCGAATAGGTAAACGCCGTGTCCTCACGAAAAGGTCGCCGCCTTGAGCCGAGTGCAAACCATCTGAAACCAGATACAGTTCTTCTCGTCACAAAAGTTACACCTCATTCCTTCTGGTTTGATTCCTGGTGGTACGAGGATAACTCCTTGGGAGGCGGGAAGTCGCTGCAGATCAACTGGTTTAAAGGCTTTTCGACCGATGAGCTACAGGATCCGCGGTGTAAAGCGTTGATCGATTCTGCTCGCCGTTTTGTTGGGGCGATGCGCTATCCTCTCCTCGCGAAGAGTAGGGCGACACGCACGGTTTTCAGGCAGAAAGCGAGGAGGTTGCTCGATCTCGTTACCTGGATGTACAGAAACGCCGTTTGGACGTTTGCTGACCTCACACCTGAAATCGCAGACTGGTATAAATCTGATTTGCTTGAAGCTGGCCCCACTGGGATTGAAGGCGACGGAGAGGAAGAGGAGCAAGATTCCGACCTGGAGTTTGAAAATGATCGCGACGAAATCAGTGTCTCGAAGCTATTCGTGCGGCTTCGTGTATTGGTGGACATATTCGAGCTCTCTCAAGAATTTGAGAGCTTCCCTGAGCTCCGTCTGCCTGCTCATCCATTCAGAGGCCAAAGTGTCACTTCCTTGGCTGAAAGCTTAGCCATCAGCTCCGATGGATGGATCCCTCGAATTCCGGATGAGGTTTTCAACCCATTGATGCAGGCCGCTTTGAATTGGATAGATGTCTACAGTAAAGACATTCTGTTCGCCCAGGACGAATATTTTCGAGTTATGGACAGTCGTCGCAAGTACACTGGTCACAACTACGGCGAGTTCGTCGACGCTGCTCTTCTTAATGTCCGTTTTGATTCTTGTGGGCAATTGACCTATCAATGGAGACCGCCCCTCCTACCGACAGTGGCACGTCGAAAGGGAGATGCATTGCCGTCAGACGCGACACGCGGACCGACCAGTCAACTAAGAGATCTAATCGAACACTTGGAAGCTGCCGGTCTGGGTTCCGTTCAAGCGATTACAGGAATTCGCATCAGCGAGGCGCTACATGCGAAGGCCGAGCCTCGTCAGCCCAACGGCTGGCCAGCTTGTTTAATCCAAAGAGCCTCCAGGTCGGGGCTCTACGATCTTTTCTATCTTTCAAGTCACATTTTCAAAGGCGAAAGAGATGATCAAGGGACGCCCTTCGAATGGCTACTAGGGGTTAGGCCCGCAGGAACACAGTTCCTGCCTATTGCGGCTCGAGGGATCCTCATTCTCGACAAATTATTCCTGCCTTGGCGGGACAGATTTCAGTGTGATTACCTTGTTATGTCTTTAGGCAAGGGCGGAGGGCTACCCCATTCCGCACCGGCCCACATGAAGCCTTTGACAGATCGACAAGCTAGCAACTTGAAGCGTTTTATGAAGCAGGTCGAGGTTCCCGAGGAATTCGTTGATTGGAACGTGACATCGCATCAATTTCGGAAGACCTTTTGTCAGGATATCGTCCGCATCAATCCACGCGCGCTCCCGGCGATACAGGAGCACTACGGTCACGCTTCGGCTTACATCACGGACGAAGCCTACACTGGCAATGATGCAACGATGCTGAAGCTGATCGATGATGTGGCGACCCGAGAGGCCGCAAAGATCATGTTGGACCGGGTATACGGCAAACTTCCACTTGGCGGAAAGCTCGCCGATGTGATTGACGCCCGCGAAACCGTGATCCGCAAACTACTCGACGGCTTGGACACTTACGAGAGGCGCTTATCGGCATTGGCCAACGCCCTGTCCGTAGAGGGCATTATGATCTTCACGTCGGACTACCTCGATTGCCTTTTTCGACCCGACCACGCGATGTGTCACTACGACTTTCTCGGATACTTCGACAAGAATGCGACTAGGCCGCTTCGTGCCTACCGAACAAAAAAGAACTGTTCGGTCTGCCAGAACGGTGTCATCAACGGCTACCACACTCCCTATTGGGAGGAAGAATACCGCTTCAATGAACACGTCCGGCGCGCGAACGAAGAAATCGGAGATCTTAGAACGGCGGCAGTCGCCGCGTCTCGCGCCGCACAAGCACGAAGTGTTTTGCGGAAATGCGGGAGGTGGCCAATTCATGACGCAAACTGACACTGCCCAAGCAACGGTGAAATCTTCGGTCGAGAATGAGCTCTTGGCCGCTCTCGTAAGGCTGAAGAACAAAATTTCCAAGGGGCGAGCAGTCCGAATTTCCTACAGCGCCGTGGCGGCGGAGGCGGCACGATCACGAACACTGATTGGCCACGATGCCTGCGCATATCCGGCAGTGAGGAAGGCAGTTGGTGAAGCAATCGACGCGCAGAAGAGGCTGAAAACGCCGCGAGCAGGTAACACTTCTTCACCGCATTCAGACGATTTCTCTGCACCGAAGAAGACGGCTATCGATGAGCCGGATCCCGCGGATCCCTTCCAGCTCATAGCACACCTCGAAGATCAGGTCGCAGATCTGACTCGGCGAAACAAAGTTGCAGCCATCAAGATTGTAACTATTGACGATGAGAACCAGCAGCTACGCGAAGAGATAAAGCGGCTGAAGACGGAGTTGACACGGAGAAGGTTTGTTCCGACAAATTAGCGACGCATTCGCGCGTCACCGCATCACACCGCCCGAGGTGGGCCACCAAACTTGCGCCGCGCTTTGCGATACTAAATGGTCGGCCAACGCGGGAGAGTGCCGGTGAGAGAGGCGTTACGGTCTTCGACGGCGATCCGGTATTAGGGCCGAGGTCATCCTAGTGGACCATGTTGAGAAGCGGCGAGACGGATCGACTGGTCGGAGTTTGGTATGAAATGCGGCATCTTGATCATCGGCTCGCTTCTCTGGGACGACAAAACAGAGGGGCGGAAGGACTGGCGAGATCATAGGCTGGATGTCTCTAAGGCAGTTCCGGTTTTGGTTCCCATTGACTATGGACGTATATCCTCAAGCCGATCCAACACGTTCACCATGGTGCTGCGATCAGATGGTCCTCCGGGTACAGGGTTGCTTGTACCGTGCCGACGCGAAGTTGTAACGATTGACGATCTTGTCGCCGAGGCTTCCGCCCTCTGGAAAGCCGAAGCTCCGAAAGCCAAGCGGGGAGTAATAGGCTCAACTTGGGGCAGCGTCGGAGTCCTGTTCCGAGAGGGCGCGTCGAGCGCGGGCTTTGCGGAATCATGGCGGGCACACTTCAAGAAGATGGGCACGAAGTCTCTAGCGGTTGTCGGAAGCGATGGATCATTGAATATTCCGTGGCCTGTAACAGAGGACGGCGCTTCGGCAGATTTTGACCTGGTGCTCGCGACAGCCACGGTTCCGGAAAACGTCAAGCCCAGCCCAGAGGCTGTCGCTAGAGCCATGTTGTGCCAGGCCGACGGACACGAAAACTACTTTCTGAACAATGTCCTCAACGGCATAAGGACGGCCGCGGACGACGAGATTTTCACCATCATCGAAAGGGGCAGCCCGGACTGGATCTCCACTGATGAATATCGCGATGCTATTGCCATTCTAAAAGCGGCTCAATCCTTCGCGAAGTAATCGGCATTGGCTACGGCACTACGAACGCCCGAATAAGCTTGGCATTGCGAGCGCGCTCTTGCGTCTTCTCAAAGGTCTCGTTCCAGGATCCTGCCGGGAAGTACGCCTTGAGTAGGTCGAACTCAGCGCGCGCGGCGACCCGTGAAGTCGTTCGACGGGCCGATGTTATTCGTACCGCTAATGCCTCCGGACTATCGCATCCTTCACGAACCGCTGCTCCTAGCGTGCTGAGCACGATCGACAAGGCTTCCTCGTCGCCTTTGTCACTGTGGCGTGCGGCAGAAAGACGGGCTGGCAGTCCTGCGAAGAACGCCAAATCTGGAACCATTCGAAGAACGAAGTGCCGTGCATGCTTGCAACGACCAGAATCCCCGTTGGGGTATTTCGCTTCGATGTCCTTCAGCGGAGCACCGCTCATCCAGGCGTCAAGGCAGTCCCATATTATCGGTAAAGCGTACCCAGCCTTCTCTTCAATGCTGAGCTTGCCGAAGGCGACACCGAAGAAGTCATCCACGTTCTCCGGGCGCATGACCTCGAACAATCTTCTAGGGTCAGCCATCAACCATTTCAACAGCGTTGCGATAGCCGCGTCAGTCGATTCGAATGTCTCGACCGGCTCGAAGGCGGCGGCGATCTGGCGCAAGGATTCGATTCCTACACCTGTCAAACCAGAAACCCTGTCCAACCACCCATCCTCTGCAGCGACCGGGATCTGGTTTCGCGCTGAGAAAACCGCGCTGATCCGATCCTCCATCCATTGCTCGTCTCCACGTTGACGCGCCTTGAAGGCCGCGAGCGATTTATTGAGTACACTCCGAAGCGTGCCGTCGCTGCCATCTTCATCCGCGGGTGGCAGCCTGCTCACGAAGTAGGTCGACATGGCGTCGCCCCAAGTTCCCGCCTGAATGCGGTCGAGAAGTACCGTGGTGGGATCATCGATTTCGAGGCATTGATCGCTTTGTGAAAAAATCGACTGCAGCGTCATCCAATGGGCGTTGATAAGGCCTTTTTCCTCGTCAAATTCCACGACCTTGCTAGGTACTACCAAGACCATACCCTGAGAATTCTCCCCCGCCCTGCCAGCGCGTCCAGCGGCATTCAGCAATTCATGTGCCTCTAGTTGAGCCATCTTCTCCTTCTCGGGGTCAAAACGACTATCACCAGCTATGATCACCAGCTCGCTGGGTAGGTTCATGCCCTGGGCGAGAGTGGAGGTTGCAAATAGAACCTTGATACCGTCTGCGCGCCTGAACAGGGACTCGTGCAGCAGACGCTCCTCGCGAAGCAGCAGAGAATGGTGCCCGGCGGCGCCGCCGGAATACTTCCCATGTTCATCGACGCTGATGTAGCAGAATCCTGCACCACCCATCTCTTCCGAAGCGATCCGGTAAAGATCCAGCTCCGCTTCGTTCAGCGTTACCGGATCGCGACTGTCCAAAGCCCTAAATTCCTTCACGGCGGATTCGGCAAACACTACGGACTGGACGAACACAAGTGTCTTCAAATCCGCTTCCGCTGCGGCCGCAGCAATAACGGCACTCGTGTGATTTCCATTCGGCGTGAGATACCACGTCTTCCGCTTCGTCGTTCCCGTTGATAAGGCATGCTCCTCTGATAGAAGGGGGAGCAACGCATAGTCTCTTCGGTCTTGAGTAGCCCATGTCTGCAGCAAGCCGAAGAAACCGAAGGGCCGCGCCGTCAGGGTGTCAGTGACCGCTTTGGGAGCGTCCTTGTTCGGATATTTTCCGCGGGCTTCAGTCAGCGCCTCGTTGAGCTCATTGATTCGCCGGGCGGCATATACGACGGTGCCACGGACTTGACGGGTAGGTTTCCACGCAAGATTAAGAGCAAGACAGTTCCGACCCGTCAGGTCGCCAACCCAGTTTGCGATCTCGTCCGTGTTTTTCATCATAGCCGAGAGGAGAAGCAAGTCAGCATTCGGCGCAACGAGCGACAGGTTCAATAGCGCCAGCATGGCATCAACGCTGCGTCGGCTCTTCTCGACGTCGCGGGGGTGGAGAAGATGACACTCATCGAATACCACGAGCCCAAGATCCTTAAAGGCTTCGGGCTGTGTGGTGAGCAGCATAAGGCATCGCTCCGGTGTCGTGACAATAGCTTCCGGCAGCTCGATCAACTCATCCGAACTGTCGTCGGCGACGTCACCAAAAATTTCGAAATCGAAAGTCTTGAAGGTTTTTTGCAGCGATCTAGCAGTCTGATCCACGAGCGCGTGTGTTGGCGCCAGAAACATGACCTTCTCTTCTCGCAACAGCGCCGTGGCGATCTTCAACTCAGACAGCGTCGACTTTCCGCCTCCCGTCGGAAAGCTGATTGCAGCAGAGACACCCTTATTGAGATAGCCGCTATCGATCGCGGCCATGTGGTTACGCCACAAGAAAGGTCGCCCCCCGGACATGCGCTTTACGATTCGCCACCAGTCCTGGTCGGGGACTTGATCGGGGGTCGGAATGCGGCTCAGAGCGGAACCGACGAGGTCGCGATCAACGGCGAGGAGAAGGTTCGCAAGATGCAGTGGCCCAGGGAAAAGGCTGAAGACCGGATCGCCGGTCCCGAAGATGTCATCAAGCTGCCCGATGCTGAGCTGCTTTACACGGTTGAAGAAGTTCGCCGAGGGTTCGATACCGCCCACCTCCAAGGGTAGATCCGTTCTGCGTTGGATACGCAGAGCAAGATTCTTGATACCCCTGAGAAGTTCGAGATAGAGCGCACTGACGGCTGTATCGCTGGACTCGGCGTAGATCGGAAGCTCCGGAACCGTGATCGCAGCGACCAGATGCACACGACCTAGGCAAAGCCACCGGATTGCGTTTAACAGCGCCGCCTCCACAGCACGTTCAGGATCCGTAGGTGCTGATATCCGCTTAGCGCACTCTGCAGCGTCCGCATGCGCCTCTGCAATCAGGAACAGCAAGCTCGCGCACACCTCTGCGGAGAGGCTGGCACCATCTAGGTACGACACGTAACCATCAGGCTTGTAGGTTCCTAAAAGGCAGACCTGATGTGCAGACGCGGCGACGAAAGCTGCCGCAGATCTGTTATCGCGATCTGGCAATAGGGCGACGTAGCTCTCGTGGGCCGACGCAAGCCGCTGCATCTCGCGAATTGTTTGTAAAAGCGCTTCCGCCGGCTCGTCCCGCTTCCGGCCCCGAAGCTCGATACGAGCGGCGACGATTTCAGAGAAGGCCTGTGTCAATCTCTTGGGAAGGTCATCAAGGTCGAGACCTGACAATGCAGGCGCCGAGGCAATGATTGCGGATGTGATTGGATCAAACATTCCCCAACTCTTCCAGCTTGATGATCACTTTGGCAGCGAAGCCGGCCATCCAGGCCCTTAAGTCGTCGAAATGCATTGTCTCTGCTTGTCGACGAAGCGTGTCTCCAGCCGCAGTCGTGTCATAGTCTGCAAAAAGGCCTGCGCGAGCGTTCTCTGTCTTGTGCGTATTGCCCGTAGTGATACTGACGCGATATCGACGCGCTTCCTGCCAGAGAATCCGATCGACTGCGCCGTCAATATCCATGCCGGGATAGACGTGTTGCTGCGCTTCCAAGAGACCGGCCGCCTCGTGCGTGAGTTCAGCGACCCTTTCGCCAGCCTCCATACTGACGATTCCTGGCCATACATCCTCCCGAATGGTGCTTCTTGGATTATCGGTCGCCTTGTCTTCGAATATGATGAGTGCGATTACCGATTGGCCATCATCAGTAATTTCAAGCTGAATACCGTCGAATCCTTTGTGCGCATGGAAAATGTGTGGCGGCTTCAAAATGGCCTTCCCCGCCTTCTGCTGGCTTGCGGCGATCCACGATATGATTTGAAAGATCCATCCATCGCGTTGCCACGGATCCCCGTTCTTCGCGACTTGCATCTTCTGGATGGCATTCTCTGCGTGAACTTTCGATCCTTTCGGGGCAGCTACGTTCAAGCCATCGAGTATCCTGGAAACATGGCGGTACTGCCCCATCGCCACACGGGCGACGCGTTCGACAAGAAGATCGAGGTCATCAACTTCCCATCTATTTCCATGGCAGAGATCTCCGTGCGAGATCGGTGTCAAAATTAAACTCATGCAGTTTGGCCCGCAGGCTCCCGTCCATTTACCCGAAAGCTTCACTAAAGCAGCAACCTCGACTGCAGATTTGATCAGGAATCACTTCTGTAGGTTGAGTTACAAAGCTATCGCTGAGTGAAGCGTTCAACGCAATCGCAACCGAATCAATTGCATCGAGTTTTTTTGGATGGTGACCTAGGACCTGACTTCCGAGCGACTTTATCCCTGCTGATCGCAATAATTTAACAGAGCCGCGTATTGAATTCGCCTTGGCTATTATCTGCGGATGGAGGACGTGCCCTCGGGTACCCGCACCGATTCGGATGGTCCGCATGCGGAGCTTACAGTCCTTCAACTTGAACTCCGTTTTCCGCCAGCCAGGATTTCCGAGTTCGCCAATCGGGCAGGTGTTGCTCGACCTTAGTCCAGAAACTAGCCGAATGGTCCGGGTGGTGCGCATGAGCAAGCTCATGAATCATCACGTATTGCGCAATCCGTGGAGGCAACAAGATCGCTTTCCAGTGAAACGAAACCCTCCCGTCGGCGCTGAACGATCCCCACCTGAAGCCGAGATCTTGAACCTTAACTTCGCTTACTTGGACACCCATCCGGTTGGCGTGTTCAGCGACCTGTTGCGAGAACCATTTCAGAGCACGCCTTGTGTACCATGCGATGAAGACATCTCTAGCGCGGTGAGCTGAGGAGGCCCTGAGGCAGAAGCGGCCATTCTTCAAACAAAGATCGACGAGCTGGTTCTCGACTAGCCGGAGGCGGTGACTCTTGCCGAGATACAGGAAGCCCTCACCATTCACAAATTCCTTGATCGGAGCGCGTTTTTGCAGCCGCGCTTTCTCTTCGATTTTGGTGTGGATCCATAGCAGCTTTTCTTCAACGAAAGACGCCAAGTCCCACTCCGGCACTCCAGTGGGAGCAGTAATCGAGAGCTCTCCGGACCGTTCTACCGTAATCTGCAGTGTCTTGCGCCTGTCGCTTCGGTGAACTTCGAAGATCAACCCATCGATTTCCAGCGTATCACCCGACGAACGGGCTAACTTCCCTCCGGTTCGAACAGGTGAAAGCGGAAGCAATGGCATCAGACGCTCCGGAGGATGTCATCGTTGGCCTTGGCCTGCTGCAGAATTTGATCTGCAAGGCCTTCAGCGTCGTCAACTCCAACGCCAGGCAGGTGTTTGTCGAATATGATCTCGAATATCTCCGAGCGCAGATTCTCTTGATCGGCCATCTTGAACGAGTTCCAAATTGACCGATTTGCGCGGATTTCTTCGATAACTCGATCCACAACTTCGATAGTCATCCGGTGGATTGCTTGGAGCTCAGCCTCCGAAATATTCTGGTCTCTGGCAAAAGCGTCCAGCGCGGTCCGAAGAAACGGAAGGTAAATGGCAGGGATGTCCGATGGATCATCATTGTCAGGGTTACTGCCTGAGCGCAATTCATCGATGATCGTTTGCAGTTGTTGGACTATTTCCTCCCACTGTTGTCCCAGGCTACGAAGGATCTGGTTAAGTCGTTCAGACATTCGCTTGAAGCGGACAGGGTCTGTCTCGAGATTTTTCCTAATATGAGAACGGATAGCATGTTCCATTTCGGAAGCCTTCGCACGACTGCCGGATGCCTGGCCAACTTGGTGCTCGAATTCAGCATCCGTCAACTGGACGGGCGGAATCTTTGGATTGATCCCTAGCGAGATCACGTGGTCATCAATGAGCTTCCGTACTTTTGCCCCGACGTCGGATCCGATTGGCACAAGATCCCGATATCGGTTTCTCGCCCGTGCATAGATATAGGCAAGTCGTTTCGCGTCCTTAACAAAAGGCAAGCCTTCAGGCCTGGGGAGAACGATCTCCAGCGACTTCAAGAAATCCTTCAGTTTCACAGAAAACTCGGCGCGCGCCTTTTCGGTCGCGAGGACATTCAGACATATTTCATCGTCCGCTAGATCATCAAGACCCGCACGTCGGAAGATGTCCACCACACGAATATGGCGATCTCGAAGAATGGGTATCTGGTCATTCAGACTGACAAGAGCACCATCGACGTCTTCATCGGAATAGGCCGCGAGAGCTGCCTTCAGATGGTGGGCAACGCCGAAGTAATCGACGACGATGCCGCAGGTCTTTCCATGGCCAGTCCGGTTCACGCGGGCGATTGCCTGCAAAAGCTCGGCCTCCCGGATTGAGCGGTCAAGATACATCACCCCCTCTATTGGGGCGTCGAACCCGGTCAGCAGCATTGATTTCACAATAAGGAATGCCAAGGGATCCGTTTTGGAAGGATCAGCGTGGAGCAGCGGCTTCTTGAAGCGCTTTATCCGCACCTCCTGCATGCTTCCATCAGTCCATTGCTTCCAACCGGCATCATCGTTATTGCCTCCGGACATGACGGCGGCGAACTCGATCCGCGCCAGAGTTTCGCGGTAACGCCAAGCCTGCACGAGAGCTTGAAGCCGGGGCGGTTTTGTACAAAGCGCCTCGTCATCCAAGGCCTTCTCTTGATCGGAGAGCGCTGTGGCTTCGGCCAGCAATTCGTCGAGTGCTTCGAGAAAAGCCGCATGGTACCGCACGACGGCAGTCCGGCTATAGGCTACCACCTGAGCCTTGTACCCGTTCGGCAAGATGTTGGTCACGTAATGTCGAAGCATATCGCGTGCCTTTTCGGCAATCATTGCGGGCGCTTCGAGGATGTTGCCTTTGGTCGCGTACTTCTTGCGGATCGCCTCCAGTTCTTCCTCGCTACGCTCTTGGAACATGTCCTCAAAAAGATCGTCGAGCGTAGCGCCATCCTTTACCGCACCTTCTGCCGTGCGCCCCTCGTAAAGAACTGGCACCGTGGCGCCGTCCGCCTCCGCTTCCTTGATGGTGTACCTGTCAATGAAATCACCGAAGATTTGAGTTGTGCGCTTCTTCTCACCCATGATGATGGGTGTGCCGGTGAAGCCGATCCGAGCGCAGTTTGGCAGGGCAGCCAGCAGGTTTGCGTGCAGATCACCTGCTTGCGTGCGGTGAGCCTCATCAACCACGACAAGGATCGTTTCATCTTCGTTGAGCACCTCGAAGGCGGGTCCCCTTGTAACCTCGGGCACATCCTCGTCCGTCCGATACTTCTGGATCGTGGCAAAGACCAGGCCTGGCCCCTTGCGCCGCGCCAATTTCCTAAGCGCTCCCGCGTCTGTCGCTAACTCGACCACATCCCCCGAGAGCGCCGCCGTTTCCGACAACTGCCGTTGTAGGTCGCGTCGGTCGGTGACCACGATCACCTTGAACTTCCGTAGTTCGAGGTTCGTGCGCATCTTGCGGATCATGAACACCATGGTGAGGCTCTTGCCCGAGCCTTGGGTGTGCCACACGATGCCGCCTCGGCGGTCGTATTCGCCATCCTGCAATCGTGTCTTGCCCGTCCGCAGCCGCTCGACAGCACGGTTCACGGCACGGTATTGCTGGTATCGGCACACTGTCTTGATAATTTGCCCGCCGACCTGCATGAACAGCAAGAAGTGCCTCAGGAGATCCAGCAGATGCGCAGGGCGTAGCACGCCGGCGACAAGGCGTTCCTGCTCCGAAAGCGCGTTTTTTCCCAAATTTGACGCCACAACGACCTCGGATCCTGTGCCATCGGGCCCGACGACCGTCTTCCACTGTCCGTAATGTTCCAGCCCTGCGCCGATGCAGCCCACACGGGCCTCATCGAAACTGGTGGCGATCAATAGCTGGACCGACGCGAAGAGCGCGGGGGCGCCCTCATTCTCCTCGACCTCAAGCGCGGCCTTCCGGGCATTGTGGTAGCGCCGCAACTGCTTGACCGCCTCAGCCAGGGGCTCGGGGATGCCGGGGCTCTTGGCCTCTACCACGACCAGCGGGATGCCGTTCACCAGCATCACTATGTCGGGGATGATGAAGCCCTTGCCCACATCATGGCCAGGCGGGCAATCGACGCGGAACTGGTTGGCAATGGTGAAGGTGTTAGCCGTTGGGTTGGACCAGTCGATATAGCGGATCGTTTGGCCGCGCCCGCCGTTCCAACCGGGCAGACCCTCGACTGTCAGCCCTTTAAGGAGCAGGTCCGTCACCGCCTGGTTCGCCTCCATGAACCCGCGCTGGCCGTGGCGCGTCAGCGCACTGACTGCCTCGGAGAGGCGAGTATCGTCGAGCCAGGGCTGACCATCCGGGCCGGGGTTGATGGTGCGCAGTCGTTCGCGCAGGTTCGTCTCTTGAATGACTTGCTTGAAGCTCGTGCGTCCGGTCAGGCCCGCGTCATCCTTGTTGCCGGTCTGCGCCTGCCAGCCCATGGCAACACATTGGTCAATGAACGGCTTTTCGACATCGATGTATTCGTGAGCCATGGGCAGATCTTCCGGTTACAAAAGCGGAGTGACAGAGACGCGCCCTGTGAGCAGGTCATTCATGAGACCGGATTTCTGAAGGCGGTACTTGGCTAGAATTGCTTCTTCCTCCCGCAGTCGTTCGGATAACTCCAAGACTATCGACTCAATGGCGGTTTGCTCTTCCCTTGGCGGAACAGGCAATCGTGTCGAGCGAATGGTATCTGACCTGATAGCCGACATAGTGCCCCCCTGTTGATCCTTCGAGAAGTGGCGAAGAACCCAGTCTGAATAATTGACTTGTAACATTGCAAGGTAGGGAGAGTATTTGTCGCTATCCAACGAGATCGCCCAAGTATGCTTGGAAGACAGTGCGTCACCGATATCCTTTGGCACCAAACAGCAACGTCCTACGGTGCCCATGATGGTGATCATCAGATCATCCGGTCGGACGGCATATCGGTGAAGATCGAGGAACTTTGCGCGCGTCACGAAGCGTTTGTAGTCTCGGTCGAACCTCTCGACATGGACGTTGTCAATACCGAGAAATGGGATGCCATGACTGACAAGCTCCTCCTTCAGAAGAGCACTGCCAAACGGTCCTGAGCGCATCGCCGGATCAACTGCGGCAAGCAGGTCCTGTATTTCCAGAACATCCCATTCCATTGGTAGCCACCCCAGTGGGGTTTCCTTGTAGAGATGGGGTGCGTCGGGGTAGCGAGGACGGAGATTTCCTCTCACGTCGATGCCGCGAGTCAGCAGGTCATGCAGCAGCCCGTGCTTTGATGCCTTCAACTTGGCTATCACCGCCTGGGTGCCCCGGATCGCCGCATCTAGCGTGTCGAGAATTTCGGCGATTTTGGATTGATGATCAAAAGGTGGAATGAGGCATCCCACGGTTTTCAGCGTCGAGAGATTGATCCGAATGCGTGTCGAACCAATTGCTTTCTTCTCCGCCTCTTGTCGGGTGTAGGGGCTATTGATTGCCTTTACAACAAATGAGGGGACGAACTTGGTCGTGTCCGGTCGTAGACGGATGCAATCCGCCACCACCACGAACTGCTTGCTGGCTTCAGGCACTATGCATGCCCTCGCAACTGGGTCGGCCATTTTTGCAATGGCTATGTCACCTGGCACTGCGCCATGCCGCTGAAGCGAGAGGAATTTCTGCTCGGAGATAAATTTCTTGTTGTCGTCATTCCATTCGTTGATGCCGATGTTTTGGAGCTGAATTAGCCGAATGCCTGCTTCTGTGTACTCGTTGGACTTCAAGCTTGATCCAAACGGCCCATCAACGAAGCTGTTGCTGGTACGTTCAGCAATATCCACGAGTTCGACTCTCTTAAAAGCTGGTTCAGACATACCCCAACCCCTTAAGGAACCCGGTCAGCTTTTCGGTCGCCTGCGCCCGCGCGAGCTCGATCTGGGTCAAGGTCACGCGATACTTGTCCCACCAGTTCTCGAAGGTCGCCACGATCTGCCCGCGCTGTGCCGCAATGTAGCGGGTAAGAATCTTCTCCATGTCGTCATGCAGGATCTTTAGGAGGAGTTCGCCGGCTTCCTCGGGCGTCAGTCCGTCAACCGACCTGTTGATCTCGTCGGTGAACTGGGCGTGCTTGGCCTTGAGGGCTTTATTGACCTCGGTCAGGTCTTTCTTCCACCGCTTGATCTGGGCCTCGTCAACCGGATCGGTGTTGTCCTCGTCCTCCTCGCCTTCCTCGGGCGTGGCGGTGGCAGCCTTGATCTGCGCGTCCAATTCGGCCTTGCGTCCTTCAAGCTCGGCAATCTCGGCCACGAAGCTGCCCATCAGGAAGGTTACCAGCTTGTGATCCAGTGGGCTGTCCTTGTTCCCCTTGTCCTCCAGCGCCGTGACGATCGAGGTGCGCCAGGCATCAATCACACCTGTAGTGTCGCGCGCCATGAGGGTGAGAAAGTCGAACCTCGACTGGTTCCAGAATTGCGCGATGATCCCGCGCACGGTGAACGGGTCCAGCGTACCGAGGCTCTCGAGCGTCTCCGGGAAGCTGGACAGGAGTTCGTCGCGCAGCGCGATCAGCCCCGCCGGATCATTCACTTTGGCGAGAGCCAGGATATTCGCCTGATGGGCACCCCACCAGGCGTTGAAGCTGTTCTTTACCTCGGCCTCCCTGGCCCGTAATCCCGAATTGGTTTCGACAGCGGGCTTCAGGCCGACCTTGGTGTCGAGACCTTGCGCGAAATCGAGATAATGGTCATCGCGGATGGTGAGCAGATCCATAGGATCCAAGCCATGAGAGGCGAAAAGGCCTACCTTTGCCTCGACTTCGGCGTTGGGGATGCCGCCAACAAGATGGGCGCGCACATCTTGTGGTTCCGGCGCTGGTGCGTTGTCGGCGTAGCGACGGATGTTCAAGTTCCAGTCGTTCTCTTTCAGGGTCTTGATGTCCACGATGGCGGAGAAGCCGGGTACGTCGCGATACTCCTCGAAAGTGGTGACGATCTTCTCGATATGCTCGGGTAGTAGGTGGTTCTGCGCGCGTCCCTCGAAATACTCGCGGTCAGCGTTGATGAAGAGCACATTGCCCTGCCGTTCCTTGGGTTTGCCCGAGACAAGGTTGGCTCCGTTGTGGACCCGTTGGCGCAGGACAATGATGC
This sequence comes from Neorhizobium alkalisoli, assembly GCF_007829835.1. Lineage (GTDB taxonomy): Bacteria > Pseudomonadota > Alphaproteobacteria > Rhizobiales > Rhizobiaceae > Neorhizobium. The sequence goes on from NZ_VIWP01000002.1 coordinate 347,791, forward strand.
AAGCCGGAATACCTGTGCCATAAAAGAGATGCGGACCAAGGCCGATGACCGCTTCGATCTGATCGTCCTCGATGATCTTCTGCCGGATCTTGCCTTCATCCCCGCCGCGGAACAGCACTCCGTGCGGCATGACGGTTGCGATCATGCCGCCGTCCCGGGTGACGTGAAGCATGTGCTGCAAGAACATGAGATCGGCCTTCTTAGAGCCCAGAGGCACCTCGTGAAAGAAGCGTTCCCTAAACTTCGGCTGCCAGATTGGCTTGCCGGAACGGTCCTTGTCCTTCGTGCCCCATGTGATGGAAAAGGGGGGATTCGTCAGGATTCGATCGAACCGGAGGAGCTCACCATTCTCAACGTGCTGAGGCTCACCCAAGGTATCTTCGTTGCGAAGATCAGCGCTGTTGATCCCGTGCAGCAGCATGTTCATCTTGGCGATGGACCAGACGGTGCCGGCATTTTCTTGGCCAAAGAGGTTGGCCTTACGTCCGTCCTGACCATGCTCGTCGATGTATTCCTTGGCGGCAATCAGCATCCCTCCGGAACCACAGCACGGATCATAGATGTCATGTTCGAGCGAGGGCTTAAGGAGCCGAACCATCATGCGCACCACGGAACGCGGCGTGTAGAATTCGCCACCCTTCTTTCCGGCCGAATCCGCAAAGTCTCCGATGAGATATTCGTATGCCGCCCCGAGCAGATCCGGGAACTCGAAGTCTTCGTTACGAAGACGAATCTGGCCAAAATGCGTGATCAACTGACGGAGTTTTAAATCACTGATTTTGCTCTGGCCGACTTTCCGGGTGAAATCGATATGGTCAAGGACTCCTTCGAGCGCGATGTTCTCGGACTCTATGCCACCTAGGGCCTTATTCAGCGTGTCGCCAATGTTTTCATGAGCTTCGTTGACCAAGAATTCGAATCTGGACTGCGGTGGAACCCAAAAGGTTCCGCTACGTCCGTACCAGACCTTGCTTTCAGCGTCCTGCGCAGCGCGCTCTGGCGAAACGCCACTGGACACGCGCTTCTCGATAACTTCCAACCTTGCCTGCTCGAAGACGTCGGAACACCTCTTCAGAAACAGCATCCCGAAGATGTATTCTTTGAACTCCGACGCGTCCATTTTACCGCGGAGAATGTCTGCTGCGCTGAAAAGATGGCGCTCAAGCTGAGCCAGGGTCAAAGGCATTTATGTTTCTCATTACCGTTCATATGCAATCTGAGTAGTCTGCATGGCACGAACGACGATGATTCGTCTGCCCTGTCGTTGTTGAGTAGACATCGGAGAGCGAGGTATCACGCTTGGCCTCATCGGCCGGACCCGTTTCAAGACCAACGGCGGCCAACAGGCCAAGCATGCTAACATTCGATCGGAACCCTGGGTGCAGGCGACGACCTCCCTACACGATATTAAGGCCCAGTATCTGAAAAACCTGGCGGTTTTGCACGGTGTTGTCTTCTATGGCTCGTTCAAGAGCCTCACAAAGACGCAGTGCTTGTGGATCCGACGCCGACACGGCGCGGATGTTCTCAAAATCTTGAAGCATATCAGCCACCGTCACCCGCATCGCATGGCCACATGCGACCACTGTTTGAGTGGAAAGAGCCAAGTTTCGCAAGAGTTTTCGCCTATTCTCTCCTGATAGCTTGCCAGTCACCATACACCTCCATCATCGCCGTAGCTTCCGAACCACTATCGCAGGCTGAGGAGGTTGGTCGCCGAAATTCTACTCGCCTGACTTCTTAAGAGCCCGCCTTTTGAGTGTCTCCCTGTATTTCCCTTGAGACACAGTCTTTGGCCCGACATTGGCCGGTACGAATCCTACCTCTGACAGAGCTTCGCCAAACGTCTCGGCGTCAGGCACCGAATTCCTTACTCGACTATCGCTGGTTTTGTTCGCATCGCTTTTTCCCCCTTTTGACATACCAATCTCCAATCACCTCGCTATAGAGTGGGCAGAGCTGGACGCGAAGTGGCCAACTTCGCTTGAAGTGGACACCATTCGCAACAAAGAATGTGGGCAATTCTAACATGCGCCGCATGTCAGACGCTTGCGGCCTTTCGGAAACTCATTGTTGCCGCCTTGCTTGCTCGCGGGCCTTCCGCAATCCCTCGACAACCCGTTCCAACCTTCGGATCGAGCCACCGGTCCAGACCTTCGCCAAGGCGTCCAATTCGAATCCTTCGAGTGGCTTGGCCCAGCGCGGATCGTAACCCGCATCGATGTACAACCGCTCCAGGATACGCGAGGCGAGCGTCGGCAATTGATCGGCTCCCGGGGTGGGAAAGCGAAGGATTCGGCACCTGTCGCGCAAGGCTCTCGGGATCGGCTCAATCGAGTTCGCGGTCATCAGCCAGGACACGTGCGACAGATCGCATGGAGCCTGAATGTAGGGATCATGCCAGCAGCGCGATGTCACCGGTTCGTACAGGCCGATCAACACGTCGTGCACATTGCCATTGTTGCGACTGGTGCCGATCTTATCGATCTCGTCGAGAATTAGAATCGGTCCGGCGCACCGGTGGCGACGCACGGCCATGATCGCGAGGCTTGGTTCGCCCGATGACCACCTCCGGGCGGTCCCGCCGATGGCGCTATCGCTCAGGCCGCCACAAGATATGACTTCAAAGGGCGCGCCGAGTTCCTTACTCAATCGTTTGGCAAACTCAGTCTTGCCGCTTCCAGGCGCACCAAGCAGGATCATTGGTCTCAGGTAGAGATTGGCCCGGCCATCAAGGCCCTCCAGCACATTGTCAATAACCGTCACTGCATAGGGAAATTCCGCGATCAGCCGCGCACGAACTTCGGTCAATTGAGGCATGCCGGGCAAAGGCAACTCACGCTGTTTGAACTTTTCGAATTCCTTGGCTACTCGCTTCCCTTCGGCCGTCGTATCATTACCGACGCCGTTGATAACGACGACACCGTTAGTCGGTCGCGTCTGGTGCTCTAAGGGCTCTTCTTCCCAGGTCGGGATTGAAAGGCCGGCATCACCTGAATCCTTGGGTTCAGACCCATCGACCATTTTTGAAGTGATCGCATTTTTGAAATGCGCCTCGTAGGTCCGCACTTCCATCTCGAACCACTCTGCGGATCTTTCACTAGAAACACCTGCTCGTTGCCGCGCGTGGAGTGCACGGGATTGTGCTGCCCAACTGAGCGAACGCCACAGCAGGTGGAGACTCTCCGCAGCAGTGAGCTTCTCAGAAGCTAGATGGGCGATCTCTCCGGCGATCAACGCCGTCGCTTGGCCATCCCCGAAGAACGCCCGGTAGAATCTGCATCGCAGGCGGCACTCATCGAACGGCAATCCTTGGGCATCATCGATGAGATCGAGAGCAGCCTCCACCGCAAGCACGGCGTCGCTACTGGGATGCAATGCTAGCTCATCCAGGCCAGCGGCGAGGAGCGCAAGCCTAGTCCGCTTCCGCTTTTTAAGTAGACCCGACAGACGTTCGGAATATTCGCGGATGTCTTCGGCCAAGTCTTCGCGGAAGAAGGCCATCCCTAGGAGCAGCTCCTCGGCGGTCGGCAAATGCAATCCGGCGATTGCTGCCTGCTGCCGGCGTAGGAAGTGGCGATCTTGTGGTGGCAGTTTATCTGTCACGGGACACCTATTTGAATCCTAGTCAAGCATTGGTGCGAAGTCGTGGCCGCTTTCGGCCCGGCTTCATGCTTTTCCAGTTTCGGCCGGACGCCCCAGGCGGTACCAACGGTTGATCGTACGGGCGATGCCGACCTCCGTGTCCATGTACATGAGCTGACTGGTCATGATTTCACGACTGTCTCCCAGAGATGGATGTCCAAAGACGTATCCGGAGAGGCAGGCCGTCCTGCGTGAATACATCTGATGGGCTTCGAGGATGGGAGCGGTGTGGAGTGACAGTGTGTGGGTAATCCCAGCCTCAACCGAGCGCAAATCGGCGGACAGTCTCTGTGCATCTTCTGCGCTCAAATAGGCGAACTTCATGGGATTGCCCTCTCATGTTGATTCGCGGCTTCCACGAGCCACGAAAGATTAGCGGTTCTGTCGCTCTTATTAGCGAATCTATCGCTACTTTTCGCGAGTCGATCGCTATTGTCAACATTTGTTTGCGAACCGGGGCTTTTGATGACACCAAGGCGGCATGAGGCCGCCATCACGAATGCTTGCTGTCGCTCGACTTGTCCTTGGTCAAACTCAGGCCGAGGTGGCGGAGGATTCCGGCATCAGTCCACGCACGATCTACATGATCGAGAAGGGGGCAGCCGGGATCGCAAGCGTTGAAAAACTCGTCCGCCACTACGGCAAGCGGGGGGTGATTTTTCTCGCGCCAAGTGGGACGGAAGGCTGGGGCATCCGCGCCAACTTTGTCGCCGGTTCCTATGATGATGAGCGACCAGAGTGACGGACTGGCAATATCGATCAATCGGGCGCTCAAAGCCCCTTCCTTCGGTCGGGGTCCAAAGCCGGCTTCGCCGGAAATGACGGCCTATCGGCCGGCTTCTTAAATTCATTTTGACGACAAGGCCTCGTCCGCTGCGAAGTTGGGCTCCGCTCCTCGGCCTAGTCTTCTGAAAGGAATCCGCCTAGCCGGCGGATGAGTCGGCATAAAGTGCCACGACTGACTGTTCAGATGTTCAGATGGTGTCCAGAAAAGCAAAGGCGCCAACTAGCAGTTAACTAGCTGGCGCCTAAGAAGTCGATTACCAAATGAGGTAACCTTTTGAAAAACCTCGGAATGGCGGGATTCGAACCCACGACCCCTTGACCCCCAGTCAAGTGCGCTACCGGGCTGCGCTACATTCCGTCATAGTTTTTAGTCTCGGTCGTGAACAGATCGACGGTCCCGTATAATGAACCGACGACCCCTTGACCCCCAGTCAAGTGCGCTACCGGGCTGCGCTACGCCCCGACCAGCTTCGTTGGAAGCATGCCTTCCATACTGACATGCCCCTGTCCACGCAAGCGAAAAATCCCGATCCGGACCAAGAGCCCGCAACTCCTCTCATGGCAAGAAAAAGGCCCGCTTCCGTTCGGGAGCGAGCCTTGGTTCATCACATCAATGAGCTGTCCGACTGGCGATCACGGCGAAACGCACTGGCGGCGCGGGCCGTAATTCGGCTGGAATGTATTGTCGGACGCCCGGTAAGAGCGATAGCGGTTATAGCACCAGCTGGTATGCGAGTTGCCGCCGTAATAACGCGGCTGGGCGAGCGCGCCGCCGATGATGGCACCTGCGGCCAGTCCGCCGATAATGGCGCCGGCGCTCGGCCCGCGGCGATAATAGCCGCCATAGTGACGACCGCGGTAATAACGATTGCCGTAATAGCGACCATGGTTGCCACGGTAATAGCGGCCGTGATTGCCGCGATAGTAGCGGTGCGGTCGCGCATTGCGGAAGTCGCCATGGCTCCAGCCGTCGCCGCGGTGACGCCATTGCACCTGTTCTACCGGCTGGGTCTGGGTGACTTGCGAGGTTTCAACACGCGGCGCTGCGGCGATCGGAAAGGCTTCCGCCGGCATGACACCGCTTACCGCTGTCGCGAAGGCAGCGACAAGGATCGCGATTTTCTTCATCGTTTTTCTCCTATTCGTGTTTCCACAATAGGAAATGCGTCAGCTTTCCGTTCGAAACAGGGGCGAGCGGTAAATTCCTGGTGATCTGGCGCTTTTTTCGTCAGCGAACCTGATCGAGCAGGCGTTTGCATTCGAGAAGATCGAACAGCGCCTCCTGCAAGAGCGCACGATCTTCCTTGCCGACGCTCGACTTGCCGATGGAAACTTCCGGCGTGTCGTCGGAGCCACCGAAGCCGAAGAAACGGCCGCTCGGCTTGACCTTCGGACGGCCGACGATCTGGTCGTCATCGGCAGCGGCAACCTTTGGCTCGACATGCTTGTCGCTATTGGCGGCCATGATGGCTTCCATGGTCGCCATATCGCCGGAGGCGATTGCCGCCACGAACTTGTTGCCGTTCGTCTTCAGAAGCTTCTGCACGCCCTTGATCGTGTAACCATGGTCGTAGAGCAGATGACGGATGCCCTTGAGGAGATCGACATCTTCCGGACGGTAATAACGGCGGCCACCGCCGCGCTTCATCGGCTTGATCTGCGGAAAACGCGTTTCCCAGAAACGCAGGACGTGCTGCGGCAGATCGAGGTCGTCAGCAACTTCGCTGATCGTGCGGAAAGCGTCCGGGCTCTTTTCCAAGTTCAGTCTCCAACCTTCGAACGCTGTGCTGCAGGGGAAGCTTCAAGCTGCGAAGCGCGACAGCAACTATGCGCCGAATCGCACATATCTCAACGGTTTGCACCGCAAGATTCAAGCATGTTCACAAGAATGGAAAAGCGGGTGCGCAGGAAATTGCCCACCCGTCGATATCGTCGCGATCGACCCGCTCTATCAGGCGACAGGGGTTGCCGGCTTCTGCTTGGCCTTGCGGGAACTGTGCGCCTTGAGGATGCGCTGCTTCAGGACGTTGGACGCCTTGAAGGTCATCACCCGCCGCGGCGAGATCGGAACCTCCTCACCGGTCTTCGGGTTGCGGCCGATCCGCTCGTTCTTGGCGCGCACCTGGAAGGTGGCGAAGGACGAAAGCTTGACCACTTCACCCTGTACGATTGCGTTGCAGATTTCGTCGATTACCGTCTCGACGAGCTCGGCAGACTCCGTTCTGGAAAGCCCGACCTTGCGAAATACAGATTCCGCCAGATCCGCCCGTGTCACTGTCTTGCCGGCCATGATCCCCGCCCGATTTTGAAAATTGATCTTATCAAAGCCGACCAAGAGTATTTTGCTTAAGCTTTTGGGTCAAGCACCTGTTTGAAATCGATTATTTCCGCGATCTGGACATTTGCCCAGACCGTTGGCCGTTGAACGGTCAGACATGGTGCCCGGTTACCAGCACCATTTACCAGCGAATGAGAAGCGCGCCCCAGGTGAAGCCGCCGCCCATGGCTTCCAGCATGACGAGATCGCCCTGCTTGATGCGTCCGTCATCCAGCGCAACGGACAGCGCCAGCGGTATGGAAGCCGCCGAGGTATTGCCGTGCAGATCGACGGTGACGACGACCTTTTCGGACGGAATGCCAAGCTTCTTGGCAGAACCGTCGATGATTCGGCGGTTTGCCTGATGCGGCACCAGCCAGTCGATATCGTCTGCCGTGGTCTTGGTTGCGTCGAAGGCACCTTCGATGACATCGGTGATCATTGCCACCGCATGCTTGAAGACTTCGCGGCCTTCCATGCGCAGATGGCCGACCGTGCCGGTCGTCGAAGGGCCGCCATCGACAAAGAGCTTATCCTTGTGGGAACCGTCGGAGCGCAGATGCGCGGTCAAAATGCCGCGGTCGGCATTCGTCCCCTCGCCTTCCTGCGCTTCCAGAACCAAGGCGCCTGCGCCATCACCGAAGAGAACGCAGGTCGTACGGTCGGTCCAGTCGAGGATGCGCGAAAAGGTTTCGGCACCAATCACCAGCACGCGCTTGGCCATGCCGCCGCGGATATGCAGGTCGGCAGTCGCCATCGCGTAGACGAAGCCGCTACAGACGGCCTGCATGTCGAAGGCATAACCATGCGTCATGCCGAGACGGTCCTGGATCTCGACGGCCGTGGCCGGAAAAGTGTTGTTCGGCGTCGAGGTGGCGACGAGGACGAGATCGATATCGTCCGGCGTCAGGCCGGCCTTGTCGAGCGCTGCACGGGCCGCCTGTTCGCCGAGCGAGGCGGTGGTCTCACCCTCGCCCGCGATATAACGCTGGCGGATGCCGGTGCGCTGGACGATCCACTCGTCCGACGTATCGACCATGTCTTCCAACTCGCGATTGGTGACTACCCGCTTGGGGAGTGCTGCCCCGTAACCGCGAACTACTGAACGGATCATTCTAAAACTCACATCTCGTCATGCTGCTTCAGGGCCAGCCGAAGGCTGGCGCTTGGCATGATAAATCTTCAAATCCTGGGCGATCTTTGCATTGAGATCATTGCGGGCCATGTCATAGCCGACATCGATCGCCGCTGCGAAACCATCGGCATTGGTGCCGCCATGGCTCTTGATGACGATGCCGTTCAGACCGAGGAACACACCGCCATTGACCTTGTTCGGGTCCATCTTTTCACGCAGCCGGTCAAAGGCCGGCTTGGCGAGGAGATAACCGATCTTGGCAAGCAGGGTGCGCGACATCGATTCCCGCAGCAGCGTGGCGATCTGCCGCGCGGTGCCTTCGGCCGCCTTCAGCGCAATATTGCCGGTAAAACCTTCGGTGACCACGACATCGACCGTGCCCTTGCCGATATCGTCGCCTTCGACGAAGCCGTGATAGGCGATGGTTGGCAGGCTTGCCTCGCGGATCAGCCGTCCGGCTTCCTTGACCTCTTCCTGGCCCTTGACCTCTTCGACGCCGACATTGAGCAGGCCGACGGTCGGACGGTCGAGTTCAAACAGCGCACGTGCCATGGCACCGCCCATCAGGGCGAAATCAAGCAGCTGCTGCGCATCGGCACCGATCGTCGCGCCAATGTCGAGAACGATGCTTTCGCCCTTCAGCGTCGGCCAGATGCCGGCAATCGCGGGGCGTTCGATGCTTGCCATGGTGCGCAAACAGAATTTTGCCATCGCCATCAGCGCGCCGGTATTGCCGGCCGAAACAGCGACATCGGCCTCGCCGAGCTTCACCGCTTCGATCGTGCGCCACATGGTGGAGACGTAACGGCCGCGGCGAAGCGCAGCACTCGGCTTTTCATCCATGCCGACGGCAAGTTCGCATTCGTGGAAGACGGAGCGGTCGCGCAGCTTCGGATATTTGGCAAGCAGAGGCTCGCACTGAGCCTTCAGGCCGTAGATGAGGAAGTTGACGTCGGGGTGACGTTCCAGCGCCTTGGCGGCACCGGGTATCACGACCTCTGGGCCGAAATCACCACCCATGGCGTCAATGGAAATTCTGATCACGCTTGCCAGATCCTTATTTTCACCGGACATCTAAGCCCAGCAGCCGTGTGCCACTCATCAGTTTTGCAGTGACGCTTGTGCAGTGGCTTTGCCAATGCTCTGCCCTGCCGGCGAAATCGTGGCCAAAATATAGTTTTTGTTGCCGCTTACAACAGGCCTCAATCCTTTTTCCAATCTTTGAGGACTGCGAACGGGTTGGGCCGGCCTCCCTTGTCGTTCGGATCGCCTTCCAGATGGGTGGTGAACTCGACGCCCGGCTTGCGCGGGTAAGGATCGATCGAGAGGGCTGCAAATTCCGTCACCACCTCGCCGGCATCGATCGTATCGCCGACAAAGGTCTCCGGAAGATCCGGCCCTTCGGGGTCGAGCACCATTTCGGCATTCTCGGCAGAGATCACCCGTGCAAGCTTCGAACCTTCCGGCACGAAGATCTGCTCGAAAGGCTCGTCGATATGGGAGATGACCGGCTCGAGCGTGACGACGCAAGCCTGGGTGATATCGGCAGAAACCCTGCCCTTGAGGCGGATACCGTCCTTTTTCCAACGAACGATCTGCAGCTCGGCTTTCAGGCTCTCCACCGACAGGACGCGCCAGAGCTTGGCCAGACCGACAAGTTCGCGCGGATCGGCTTCAAGCGTCACGGTGACCGGGTTAACCGAGATATTCCCAACCTTTACCGGATAGGAGAAAGGAGGCTTGTCGCCGCCGTCATGTTCAGTCTTCATCGTTCCTCACTTCCCTGAGTTCTCGCTCAGGCCCGGAGCCGGCAATTGCAGCAGCCCACGGGAAATTTCGTCTTCCGACACACCGGCCAGATCTGCTTCGGCGGCAATCATCCAGAGAGCCAGGCCGCGCATGTCAGGCGCATCGCTTTCCTGCGGATGGATATTCCGTCGCAGCGCTTCTGCCAAGCCTTCAACATCCTTTGCCTCAAGGGCTGCGGCATAACGTTCCAGCCGGCCGTAAAACATGCCGGCGAGCTTCTTCATCCGCTTCGGCACGCCCTGGTCGCCAATTCCGAGCTCGCGAATCGAATGATCGATGTCCTGGAAAAAGGCATCGACAATCTCCTGCGCGAGTTCCTGGCCGCTGCCTTCAGCCTTGGCCGTGCGCCGGAAAAACAGGATCATCACGACCGACAGCATCTCGAACCGGCCCATGACCGTGTCCGGCACGTCGAGATCGGTATAAAAGAAAGGAATGCGGGCCGCCGCGGTCAAGGTCTGATACTGGCGATCGACAATGGCGCGATTGCGGTTCTTCTTCCTGAACAGGCCAAACATCGTCAATTTTCTCCCGTCCGGCATCCATCATTCCGCTTTGCCGGCGACCGGCGATGTTGCATGCAAGCCAAAGCTGGTTTACCGAAGCATGCACGAAATGCAATGCGTTCGCCATGTGCGGGCGAGCTCGCCGCAAAGGATGGGCTTTTCGGCTCCCGGCGGTCGGCTTCCCCGGAATAGCCACAATGGTATGAACAGCAGAGTAACCGGCGAGAGCCGGAGTCGATATGTGGGGGATGCCGTTGAAAAAGCGGATTTTCGGGTACGAAATGAACGTGTTGAGCAAGACCGCCGCGGCCCTGACCGTCGCATCGATAGCCGTCTCGGGCTGCACCTCCATGAATATCGGCGATACCATGTATAATGGCTATGTCGTCGATGAGCAGTCGCTCAACCTCATCCCGGTCGGATCGAGCCGCGAGCAGGTTCTGCTGACCATGGGCACGCCCTCGACCACGGCGACCTTCGACGCCGAAGTTTTCTATTACATCTCGCAGAAGCGCCACCGCGCCGTGGCCTTCATGAAGCCTAACGTCGTCGACCAGACGGTGCTTGCGATCTATTTCAACAAGGACGGCGTCGTTGACCGTCGTGCCAATTACATGATGCAGGACGGCAAGGTGTTCGACACCATCTCGCGCACGACGCCGACCGGCGGCCGCGATCTGACCTTCCTGCAGCAGCTGTTGAATGGCGGCACGGGTGCGGCTTCGAGCGGCGCTGCCGCCGTCCGCAACATGCTGGGCAATATGAGCCAGTAACGGCTGCCCGGACGAATGAGATGAAAAGAGGCCCGCCGGATCGCTCCGGCGGGCCTTTTGATTTCTGCGCATTACCGTCTCAGCCTGCAAGTACGGCCAGCAGAAGAAGTGCTACGATATTGGTGATCTTGATCGCCGGATTGACGGCAGGGCCGGCCGTATCCTTGTAGGGGTCGCCGACCGTATCGCCGGTAACCGAAGCCTTGTGGGCTTCCGAACCCTTCATATGGCGAACGCCATCCTTGTCGACGAAACCGTCCTCAAAGCTCTTCTTGGCATTGTCCCAGGCACCGCCACCCGAGGTCATCGAGATCGCCACGAACAGGCCATTGACGATAACGCCCAAGAGCGACGCGCCGAGGGCTGCAAGAGCAGACGCCTTGCTGCCACCGGAGACGAAAAGCACGCCGAAATAAACGACGATCGGCGCCAGAACAGGCAGCAGCGACGGCACGATCATCTCGCGGATCGCGGCCCTCGTCAGAATATCGACGGCGCGGCCGTAATCCGGCTTTTCCGTACCCTGCATGATGCCCGGCTTTTCGCGGAATTGCTTACGAACTTCCTCGACGATCGAACCGGCAGCGCGGCCGACGGCGGTCATGGCGATACCGCCGAACAGATAAGGGATGAGGCCGCCGAAGATCAGGCCCGCGACGACGTAAGGGTTGGACAGGCTAAACGAGATCGGCCCTACCCCTTCGAAATAAGGATATTGCTGCGGATTGGCGGCAAAATACTGCAGGTCGTTGGAATAGGCGGCGAACAGAACGAGAGCGCCGAGACCGGCAGAACCGATCGCGTAACCCTTGGTGACCGCCTTGGTCGTATTGCCGACCGCGTCGAGCGCATCGGTGGACTTTCTAACTTCCGGCGGCAGGTGCGCCATTTCGGCGATACCGCCGGCATTGTCGGTGACCGGGCCAAAGGCGTCGAGCGCGACGATCATGCCGGCAAGGCCAAGCATGGCGGTGACGGCGATGCCGGTGCCGAACAAGCCACCGAGCTGGTAGGTGGCGATGATGCCGCCGATGATGACGATCGCCGGCAGAGCCGTCGATTCGAGCGAGACGGCAAGGCCCTGGATGACATTGGTGCCGTGGCCGGTGACGGAGGCCTGGGCGATCGAATTAACCGGCCGCTTGTTGGTGCCGGTATAATATTCGGTGATCACCACGATCAGTGCTGTCACGACGAGGCCGAGCAGACCGCAGATGAACAGGTTGGCACCGGTAATATCGAGGCCGGCAACGGTGCCGATAGAACCCCAGCCGATCGTGACCGAGGTGGCGAGTGCCAGACCGACGATCGACAGAAGACCGGTGACGATCAGGCCCTTGTAGAGGGCACCCATGATCGAGCCGTTCGAGCCGAGTTTGACAAAGAACGTGCCGATGATCGAGGTGACGATGCAGACGCCGCAGATCGCCAGCGGATAGATCATGACCGTGTCGAGGATCGGAGCGCCGGCAAAAAAGATCGCGGCCAGAACCATGGTGGCGACGACGGAGACCGCATAGGTTTCGAACAGGTCGGCTGCCATGCCGGCGCAATCGCCGACATTGTCGCCGACATTGTCGGCGATCGTTGCCGGGTTGCGCGGGTCATCTTCCGGAATACCGGCCTCGACCTTGCCGACAAGGTCCCCGCCGACATCAGCGCCCTTGGTAAAAATGCCGCCGCCGAGGCGGGCGAAGATGGAAATCAGCGACGCGCCGAAACCGAGCGAGACAAGCGCATCGATCACCTCGCGCGAGCCGCCCGGATGGCCGAGGCCGGCTGTCAGAACGAGATAATAGATGGAGACGCCGAGCAATGCGAGGCCGGCGACCAGCATGCCGGTAATGGCTCCGGACTTGAAGGCGATATCGAGACCGGCAGCAAGACTATGTGACGAGGCCTGCGCGGTGCGGACATTGGCGCGCACCGAGACATGCATGCCGATAAAGCCGGCAAGGCCCGACAGAACGGCGCCGATGACGAAGCCGATCGCGGCGGTGACGGACAGAAGAATACCGGCCAGCACGGCCACGACCACGCCGACGATCGCGATCGTCATATATTGGCGGGTCAGATAGGCCTGTGCCCCTTCGCGGATATAACCCGCGATCTCCTGCATGCGCTGATTGCCCTGGTCGGCGGCGAGAACCGAGCGTGTCGCCCAGACGGCATAAATGATCGACAGCAGGCCGCAGACGATCACACCTGAAATTACGGTCATTCGCTTTTTCCTCTCCCTGTCGCCGTCCGGCCAAATGCCCTCCGGCCATGCATTCCTCCGGTCTGCTTCTCCCCTCCCAAGGAGTGCTTACCATGCATGCGAGAGATTGGGGGCAGGAACAACCGGCGTCAAGCGCCGACACCGTACGAGAGGCTCAAGCGCGGGGATTTGCCGCGGGGCGTCGTATCATCAGGGCGATGAGCAGCAAAAGGCAGGTGATCGCCACCGGCCAGATGACGAGATTGATGAAGGACCAGCCCCAGGTGACGAAAACCTTGCCCGAGGAGAAAGAGGACAAGGCGACCGAAGCGAAGAGCACGATATCGTGGAACCCTTGCACCTTGTCGGCCTCATGCGGCCGATAGGTGGAGGCGATGATGGTGGTCGACCCGATGAAGCCGAAATTCCAGCCGATGCCGAGCAGGATCAGGGCGAGCCAGAAATTCCAGAGTTCTATACCGATATGCGCGACGACCGCGCAGCTCATCAGGAGCACCAGGCCGGTCGCAACGACTTTTTCGGCCCCTAACCTGGTAATCAGCATGCCGGTGAAAAAGCTCGGGCCGAACATGGCAAGCACATGCCACTGGATGCCGAGCGCCGCGAGTTCGGTCGGGAAACCGCAGCCGATCACCATGGCCAGCGGCGCGCCGGTCATGACGAAAGTCATCAGCGCATAGGTGCCGATGCCGCAGACGATGCCGGTGATGAAGCGTTGTGTGAGGACGATTTCCCTGAGCGGCCGGGCCGGCAGCTGGCTGGCAGCGGCCTTGGAAGCATTCGGCAGCTTCAGAAAGCTCATGGCGGCAAGGCCGACGAGGCAGACCGGCACGAGAGCTACGAAGGTTCCGGCAAAGGTGACCGGCGCGAACCAGTCCCTAGCAAGGATCGCCAATTGCGGGCCGATAATGGCCGAGACGATGCCGGCACCGAGAATCCAGGAGATCGCCCGCGGCTTGAAGGCAGGCGGCGAGACGTCAGCTGCCGCAAAGCGAATTTTCTGGGTAAAGCCGCCGCAGGTGCCGATCAGCAGAAGCGCGAAGGCAAACAGCCAGAAATTTTCGCGAAACAGGGCGATTGCCGCAAGTGCGCCGGCAAGGCAACCGATCACGGCACCGAGCATGAAGGCGGCCTTGCGGCCGAAAACACGGGAAGCAACGGCAATCAGCACCGCACCACAGGCGGTGCCGACATTCATCGCGGTGACGGGAGCGGTCGCAAGCGTCTTGTCATCGCCGAGAAGCTGGTAACCGGCGAGTGCTCCGATCGACACGGCGATCGGCGTGGCCGAGCCCAGAACGGCCTGGGCTCCGGCCAAGAGCATGACACGGCGGCGCGCGGAGCGGAGATCGATAGTCGAAATTTCCGCTGCCGCATCCATGCCGAAATTGCCTACTTCTTGGTGTCGCCGCGAATCTGCTTGGCGATACGGTCGAGAACCGCATTCACCACCTTCGGCTCGTCATCCGCGAAAAACGCACGGGCGATCTCGACATATTCAGTGACGATGACGGCGACCGGAACGTCCTTGCGCTCGATCAGCTCGAACGTGCCGGCGCGCAGGATGGCGCGCAGGGTGGAATCGAGGCGCGACAGCGGCCAGTCTTCCTGCAGGGCCGAACGCACCAGCGGGTCGATCTTGACCTGATCGCGCACGACGCCGGCGACGATGGAACGGAACCAGGAGGCGTCGGCCTTCAGATAGGTATCTCCGTCCAGTTCCTGGCCGAGGCGATGCGCTTCATATTCGGCAACGACCTCGAGCACGCCGGTACCGCCGACATCCATCTGGTAAAGGGCCTGCACGGCAGCGAGGCGGGCTGCGCCACGCTGGTTGGCCGGACGGACCTGCTGGTCAGCTTCCTTCGTCATCGGATCAACCACCATTCAGCTTTTCGCGCAGCGCGATCATGCTCAGGGCAGCACGAGC
This sequence comes from Neorhizobium alkalisoli, assembly GCF_007829835.1. Taxonomy (GTDB): domain Bacteria; phylum Pseudomonadota; class Alphaproteobacteria; order Rhizobiales; family Rhizobiaceae; genus Neorhizobium. The sequence goes on from NZ_VIWP01000002.1 coordinate 362,913, forward strand.
GGCAAAACCGCCCTTGTCCTTGTCCGAGCGGCGTACACGGGCCCAGGCCTGATCGTCGTTTTCGACGGTCATGATGCCATTGCCGATCGCCAGCGATTCCGAGACGGCCAGATCCATCAGCGCACGCGAGGATTCGTTCGAGACGATATCGAAGTGGTAGGTCTCACCACGGATGACCATGCCGAGCGCGACGAAGCCGTTATATTCGGTGCCGCCCTCTTCCGCTGCATCGAGCGCCATGGCGATTGCCGGCGGGATTTCGAGCGCACCGGGAACGGTCACGACGTCATAGGTGGCGCCGGCTTCCTTGAGTGCAAAAGTTGCACCTTCGAGGAGCGCGTCAGACATGTCGTCGTAGAAGCGCGCTTCGACGATCAGGATATGGGGAGCGGATTCTTGCGACATGATTTTACCTTTTCAAACCGGGCGGTGCAGCCAAGCCGCCGGGACAGGCGGCGGTCAAAACACGCCGCGCAGCACTTGGCAAGCTATTTTCGTTGACCTCAGCGTTGCATGTCGCGAATATCTCGTTTCAGGGACGACCTGACGAACGGGGCGGCGACAGTCGAAACGGGATCCATATGCAGCCAGTTGCATTGACCTACTATAAATTTATGCAGTCTCTATTCTCCTTTTATTAGGAGGATGCAATATAATGGTTGTGAAACACGCCGCAGTTGGAACTCTTGAATGCATTTTTCGGACCAGAGCTGTATGGAAGATTTGATCCTGCAGATGTCGATGGCCCGGGACATATCGGAAATCATTTCGATAGTCCGGCATTCGGCCCGCAGCCTCATCGGGGCTGACGGCATAAGCTTCGTCCTGCGGGACGGGGCAAGCTGCTACTATGCCGACGAGGATGCGATCGGTCCGCTCTGGAAGGGACAGCGCTTTCCGATGACCAGCTGCATTTCAGGCTGGGCAATGATCCATGGCGAGACCGTCGTCATCCCGGATATCTATGTCGATCCGCGGGTACCGATCGAGGCCTACAGGAACACGTTCGTGAAAAGCCTGGTCATGGTGCCGGTGCGTCCCGAAGATCCGGTTGGTGCGATCGGCGCCTATTGGTCCAAGGTCGGCGAACCGGGGCCCGAAATCGTCCAGCGCCTGAAGCGCATCGCCAATACGGCGGCAATCGCCATGACCAATGTGGCACTGATCAATTCGCTTGCCACCGCCCGCGAGGAATCGCAGCGTGCGCGCGACGCGATGATCCTTGCCATGGCCTCTCTTGCGGAAACGCGCGACCACGAGACCGGCAATCACATCCGCCGCACCCAGCATTATGTGCGGGCTCTGGCCGAGGCGATGCGGCAGCAGGAACCTTACAAGGCGACGCTGGATGATGAGCTGATCGACCTTCTCTACAAGTCGGCGCCGCTGCACGATATCGGCAAGGTCGGCATTCCCGACAGCATTCTCTTGAAGCCCGGCAAGCTCGACAAGAGCGAGTTCGAGGTGATGAAGACACATGCCGAGATCGGCCAGGCGGCAATCGAGACGGCTGAGAGCTATATGGGCTCGACGACGCCCTTCCTCAGCCTTGCCAAGGAAATCGCCTATACCCACCATGAAAAATGGAATGGAACCGGTTATCCGCGCGGCCTGAAGGGCGAGGAAATCCCGATTGCCGGACGGATCATGGCGATTGCCGATGTCTATGACGCGCTGGTTTCGGAGCGGATCTACAAGGCAGCCATGCCGCATGAGCAGGCCGTGGACCTGATCGCCAGCGAGAGCGGCACGCATTTCGACCCCGATATCGTCGAGGTCTTCATCAAGATCGCGCCGATCTTCAAGGATATTCACCGCAAGTTTTCGAACGCGGCCTGAGCGGCCGCGTCGAGGATCATGCCGTCGGGAACTGGGCCAGACGGGCGGCGTAACGCGCCATCGTATCGACTTCGAAATTGACGAAGTCGCCGGCCTTGCGATCGCCCCAGGTGGTGACGGCAAGCGTATGGCGGATCAGAAGGACGTCGAAATCCGCGCCATCAACGGCATTGACCGTCAGCGACGTGCCGTCCAGCGCGACCGAACCTTTTGGCGCAACGAAACGGGCGAGATCCTGCGGCGCGCGCAGCGTGATGCGAACCGCCTCGCCTTCGGATTTGATCGAGAGGATTTCGGCCTTGCCGTCGACATGGCCGGAGACGATATGGCCGCCGAGTTCGTCGCCGATCTTCAGCGCCCGCTCGAGATTGACCCGCGTGCCTTCGCCCCAGGAGGCGATCGTTGTCAGGCGCAGCGCTTCTTCCCAGGCCTCGACCTCGAACCAGCGCTCGTTGCTGCCTTCGGCCGGAAGATTTGTGACCGTCAGGCAGACGCCGCCATGGGAGATCGATGCGCCCATGTCGATGGTTTTTGGATCGTAGTTGGTGGCGATCCGAAGCTTGACGCCCTCATCCATCGGCGATGCCGATGCGACCGTGCCGACATCCGTGACAATTCCGGTAAACATCAAAAACCTCGTTCAAATTCGTAAGAGCTGTCCGGGCCGAACATGTCCTTGCGGACGGGCCGGAACTTTTCCGGCATATCGGATGGCGTCAGCGGCGATTCAAGCCCGCCCTCACCGATCGTCACCGGCCCTTGCGAAACGATCACACGATCGACGAGGTCGGCATCGAGGAAAGCACGGGCAACGGCCGCTCCGCCCTCGACGAACAGCGAGGAAATACCGTGTTCGGTGAGCGTATAAAGAAGATCGGCGAGATCCCTAGCGTCGATGATATGGACGCCCGCATCCAGAAGCGCATTACGTGCGGGGTCGTCCGAGATCGGCGCGGCTTCGGTCTCATTCCAGGTCTGACCGGTCACATCCTGCGCGACATAGATATGCTTCTGCTCCTCACCACAGCGGCAGAAAGAAACAGAGGCACGCCCCTTGCCCATCGATGAGGATGGCTGGGCGGTGGCGGGGAGCGCACCCACGGATGCTGCGATGACCGGCACGACCCGGGCAGAGCGCACGAGATTGGAATCGAGCGGCAGTTCCAGCCGCCGATCGAGGATGATACGCACCGGCGAACGGTCGCGCATGCCAGGAAGGCGGACGGTGAGTTCCGGATCGTCGCAACGCACGGTGCCGATGCCGACGAGGATCGCATCGCTTTCGGCGCGCAGAACATGCACCTGTGCGCGGGCGAGCGGACCGGTGATGGAAACTTCCTCGCCGCGACGGCCGAGCATGCCGTCCAGAGAAACTGCAAGCTTGAGAGTCACATAAGGGCGTTTTCTGACCTGCCGGCTGAGATAGGCGGCCAATGCCCGGCGGCCTTGGCTCTCCAGAAGACCAGTCTCGACCTTGATGCCCGCCTCTTTCAGAATGGCAATGCCGTGGCCGGCAACGCGCGGATCGGGATCGACCAGGCAAATGACGACGCGGCCGACACCGGCAGCCACGAGCGCATTGGCGCAGGGCGGCGTGCGGCCGTAATGGGCGCAGGGTTCGAGCGTGACATAAACGGTCGCTCCCCTCGCCTTTTCGCCGGCGATGGCCAATGCCTGCGTTTCCGCATGCGGGCGGCCGCCGACAGCGGTGACGGCCGCGCCGACTATGGCGCCGTCCCTGACGATAACGCAGCCGACGGAGGGGTTGGTTTCGGTCTGTCCTTCATGCCAGAGCGACAGCCGAAGGGCCGCCGCCATGTAGCGTGCGTCCTCGGCCGCGGACATGATCAGATTTCCACGCCGGAATCGCGGGCGATCTTGGCGTTGATCTCCTGGATCACCTTCTCGAAATCTTCCGCATGGGAGAAATCGCGATAAACCGAGGCGTAACGGACGAAACCGACGTCATCGAGGCTCTTCAGGGCTTCCAGCACCTGCAGGCCGATCTCTTCCGACGAGATTTCGCTCTCGCCGGAACTTTCGAGACGGCGGACGATGCCGGAAACGGCCCGCTCGATGCGGTCGGCATCCACGGGCCGCTTGCGCAGCGCGATCTGGAACGACCGCACCAGCTTGTTGCGGTCGAAAGGCACCTTGCGGCCGGTCTTCTTGGTGACCATCAGCTCGCGCAGCTGGACACGTTCGAAGGTCGTGAAACGACCGCCGCAATCCGGGCAGATGCGCCGCCGGCGGATCGAGGTGAAATCCTCGGCCGGACGCGAATCCTTGACCTGGCTATCTTCCGAACCGCAATAGGGGCAGCGCATGCCTTTTCCTTACAGGTAGGGGTACATGGGGAAACGGCCGGTCAGAGCGACCACCTTTTCCCGCACGCCGGCTTCGATCGCCGCATTGCCTTCGTCGGAATTGGCAACCTTCAGGCCATCGAGAACCTCGACGATCAGGTTACCGATTTCCTTGAACTCGGCTTCCTTGAAGCCGCGGGTCGTGCCGGCCGGGGTGCCGAGACGGACGCCGGAGGTGACGAAGGGCTTTTCAGGATCGAACGGGATGCCGTTCTTATTGCAGGTGACGTAGGCGCGGCCCAGAGCTGCCTCGGCGCGCTTGCCGGTGGCGTTCTTCTTGCGCAGGTCGACCAGCATCAGGTGGTTGTCGGTGCCACCCGAGACGATGTCGAGACCGCCAGCGATCAGGGTTTCCGACAGCGCCTTGGCGTTCTTGACGATCTGGGCTGCGTAATCCTTGAAGTCGGGCTGCAGCGCTTCGCCGAAGGCAACGGCCTTGGCGGCGATGATGTGCATCAGCGGGCCGCCCTGCAGGCCGGGGAAAACGGCCGAATTGAACTTCTTCGCCAGATCCTCGTCATTCGTGAGGATGACGCCGCCGCGCGGGCCACGCAGCGACTTGTGGGTCGTGGTGGTGGCAACGTGGCAATGCGGGAACGGCGACGGATGCTGGCCACCGGCAACGAGACCGGCAATATGGGCCATGTCGACCATCAGGTAGGCGCCGACTTCATCGGCGATCTCGCGGAACTTCTTCCAGTCCCAGATACGGGAATAGGCGGTGCCGCCGGCGATGATCAGCTTCGGCTTGTGTTCGCGCGCCTTCTTGGCGACGTCTTCCATGTCGAGCAGGTTGTCGCCTTCGCGCACGCCGTAGGAGACGACGTTGAACCACTTGCCGGACATGTTGACCGGCGAGCCATGGGTCAGGTGGCCACCCGAATTGAGGTCGAGGCCCATGAACGTATCGCCCGGCTGCAGGAGCGCGAGGAATACGGCCTGGTTCATCTGTGAACCCGAATTGGGCTGGACGTTGGCGAAATTGACGCCGAACAGCTTCTTGGCGCGCTCGATGGCGAGTTCTTCGGCGATATCGACGAACTGGCAGCCGCCGTAATAACGCTTGCCCGGATACCCTTCCGCATACTTGTTGGTCATGATCGAGCCCTGGGCTTCGAGCACGGCGCGGGAGACGATGTTTTCAGACGCGATGAGTTCGATCTCGTGGCGCTGACGACCCAGTTCCTTCTCGATCGCGCCAAAGATTTCCGGATCGGATTCGGCAAGCGGGCGGGAGAAGAAGGTGTCGGTATTCGACATAAGCAGGCTCCTCGAAAGGGGTGGCAGGCGATGCAAGGCGTATTAGCGCCCCGGCGGGGTCAGGGCAATACGCCGAGCGACATTTGCGCGTCCAACTCCGGTCAAGCATCCTGGAAAACGAAAAAGCCGCACCCTTTCGGACGCGGCCTTTCAAAATTCTGCAGAGACCCAGTCTCTTACTGCGGCAGGACTTCCTCGCCAATCGAGCCGACCGGCTTTTCCTGGCCGTTGGTCGTCTGAAGCGCCAGTTCCTGTTCACCGTCCATCTGGTAGATGTCGTCGCGGAACTGCACGACACCGTCCTTGGCCGACCAGGCGGTGATGTAGGAGAAGTAGACCGGCACTTCGGTCGTCAGCTTGATCGGCGTGTTGACGCGGCTAGCGATGACGCTTTCCATGTGCTGGCGCGACCATTCCGGGTTTTCCGAAAGCAGCCAGACGGCCAGGTCGCGAACGTTCTGAACGCGCACACAACCGGACGAGTCGAAACGCATCAGCTTGTTGAACAGGCCCTGTTCCGGCGTATCGTGCATGTATTCGTTGTTCGGGTTGTAGAAGTTGATCTTGGTGGATGCCATGGCGTTGTTCTTGCCCGGATCCTGACGGAACATCAGGTTCGGCGCCTTTTCGGCATTCCAGTCGATCGTTTCCGGCGCCACTTCCCCGCCCTTGCCGTCGAGCAGGCGGATGTTGTTGCGCGTCAGATAGGTCGGGTCCTTGCGCATCAGCGGCACGATATCCTTGACGATGATCGAGCGCGGCGCGGTCCAGTAAGGATTGAGGATGACCTCATAGATCTTCGAGTTGATGATATGCGTCGGGCGGCTGAGACGGCCAACGATGGCGCTGTGGCGCAGCGCCACCTGCCCGTCCTGCACGGCCTCGATATAGGTCGCCGGAATGTTGACCATGACGTGGCGGCGGCCGAGATCGCCCTGGAACGTCTGGAGACGGATCAGGTTGGTGTTCAGCTGCTGCAGGCGCACGTCGGCGGAGATGTTCATCGCCTTGATCGTGTATTCGCCCATCACGCCGTCTGCCGGCAGGCCGTGGCGGGCCTGGAAACGCTTGAGCGCGCCATCGACATAGCTGTCGAACGAGCTGGACATGCCGGCGCTGCGCGGCAGGTCGCCGACGATCATCAGGCGCTGGCGCAGCGTCTGGACGTTCGAATCCGTGACACCGATCTTGAAACGCTGCTGGGCGGAAACATTGACCATCGGCCAGCCGCCGGCAGAGACGATCTGCTGGTACTGGGCGATCGCCACCTGGATGTTCGGAACAGACTGCGGGCTGAGGATCGGCGTGTTGGACACGGTGCCGACCGCGGTACGCGAAACCTGCGCATCGAACTGGTCGTCCCAGGTGCCGCGGCCGCGGGCATTGATCAGTTCATCGACCGCGCTCTGCGCAAACGCCGGCGCTGCCAGTGCGGCCGCCCCTGCGGAAACGGCCGTACGCAAAAGCGCGCGGCGAGAAAAAGCTTCCGATCCGATCTTCTTCGACATTATCCCGTCCATTCGATCCCAAGTAACGTCAAGAGGTTACGGGGATATGGTTAATACAAAGCGTTGACTGCGCGTGGTCGCTGCGGTGAAACAGCGGGAACCCAAAGTTTTCAGCGCGATTTTACCGTCTACATAGACCTTGGCGTTCACATAGCAATACGGCCAATTCGTGTCAGTTGCGAATGGGTCACAAAGCTGTGTGAACGTGTGTTTTCGGGAACACTCGGTGCGCCACAACACTCACGAAAACGCGATGTGGGTATCCGGCGCTGCGGACGACCTCGTCCTATGATTTCCGCCGAGACTTGGCTAGCCTTTCGGCGATCGGAGAATCGTCATGCGCACATTGCTCGCCGCCGCCCTCATCACCGCCGCGATCGCCGGATCGGCGCAGGCGCAGAGTTTCAGCTTCGGACAACCCAAAACCGTCTCCTTCGGCCTGCCGGGCTGCATCGATCTCAAGACCGAGAACGTGATTGCCGGGCTGCTGAAACAGAAGGAAGTCAATGCCGCGATCAAGATGGCCTACGATGCCGGTACGAAATGCAGGCTGTTCAAGCGGCTCGAACAGGTGACGGTCGAAGGATTTTCAAAACCGCAATCACTGTTCTGCATTCGGCCGAAGGACGCGCAGGATTGTTATTGGTATCCGTCGGTTTATTTGCGGTGAAGCTCGGCTGAAACAGGTGCGACGGAGCGCATTGCTGCACTCCGTTCGACCTTAGGTGTCACTGCATGACTGGAGGAAATGCCGTGCCATCGAACCCTTCGTGGCTTAAGGGCACTTAGTCCTCGGCGCCGCAGAGACAAGTTACCTCTCCGAAGAGGAGTTGGCGTTCTGACTTATTGTTGAGTAGCGTGCGGTTGCCGGTATGACGGCATGAAAGGATGGCTTTCCACATCCCAGAACTTCCAATTGTTTTGCCTCCCAGACAACCTTCAAGAAGGCTGGGATGCGGGTCTGGGGCCGCATCCATTGCAAGAATCGTCGCCCATCCATTAGGTCTTGGCAACAACTTTCACGCGCGGTGCTTCAATGGACGTCAAATACCAGATTTTCGTGAGTTCGACCTTCGACGACCTGATAGAAGAGCGCCGGGCGGTGATGGAGGCTATCCTGAACCTAAGGCACATTCCCGTGGGAATGGAGCTATTTCACGCCACCGACGAAACGCAGTGGCAGTACATTCAACGCCGAATTGCGGAATGCGATTATTACGTTGTTATCGTTGCGGAGAGGTATGGTTCCGAGTTCGAGGGCAAGAGCTATACGCAGAAAGAATACGAGCTTGCGGTGCAACTAGGTATACCCGTCATTGCCCTCCTTCTCGATGGCAGCGTGCGGGCCACATGGCCGCAGACGAAAGTCGATTTCGAGAAGAAAACTCAGGTCGAAGAATTCCGCTCGCTTTGCAAACAGCGTCTGGTGAAGTTCTGGAAAACCTCTGAAGACTTGGCTTTGAAGGTCACCCAGTCACTGAATGCGGTCACAATAGATATCCCCCGTGTAGGATGGGTGCGGGCGGATGCAGTGCCGTCGCTGAAGGTGGTGGAAGAACTGTCCATCCTGTCCGACGAAAAACGCAAGCTACAGGCTCGGGTTGAGCAGCTGTCGGGGTCGGAGAGCATTTCGATCCCACCGGAAGTCATCTACCGCATCCAGCAACTTCAGATGTCCTCCGTCAACAGCTACTGCGAGGGTTACGAGATCGAGGACGACATCCCCTCCCTGCTGGATGTGTTTCTCGCGTCCCATAAAGTCTTGGCGACGGGCGCGGAGCTTTGGCAAATGTGGGAAGTTTGGCGCGAGAGCTTCAAGATGTTTGGTAATGACGACCACACAGCCGTCAGTATCCTCGGAGAGTTCGCCTCCCACAATTTGGTGGATTTTGGCTACAAGCCGACGAGCGGCCGTGGACAGGCCAAGGAATATCGCCTGACTGAATACGGGAAAAACTTCGCCATGTACGCCTATAACTACGAGACGGGGCCCTAGAGCCGCACTCTATGCTTCGCTCGTTTCGAACGCGCTGCATAACGCGAAAGGCGCACCATGGTGTGGTTCCCATGGTGCGTGATCTGTGCCGCTGGAGGCAGGCAAATGGCTGGCGCGCAACTGGCGCGCATTCATGCGCTACCGTGTGCATTCTTGTGCACTTTCGTGCCTTTACGCGCCAGTTAGCAGTTTCGAATTATCAAGCTTTCGCAAAGCCTTAGCGGCTTACATCCGGTAAGCGATGCTGTCGTTCCAGAAACGATCCAGACGCTGCAGCAGCTTGTTCATCTGCGAAAACTCGCCTTCGCCGATGCCGCCGACCTTTTCGATCGAGCCGATATGGCGCTCGTAAAGCTTTGCGACGGTTTCGGCGATTTCCTGGCCTTCCGGGGTCAGGCTGATGCGGACCGAGCGGCGGTCGATGCGCGAGCGCTGGTGGTTGATGAAGCCGAGGTCGACGAGCTTCTTGACGTTGTAGGAGACGTTCGAGCCGAGGTAATAACCGCGGGAGCGAAGTTCACCGGCGGTCAGTTCGGAATTGCCGATGTTGAAGAGGAGCAGTGCCTGGACTGCGTTGACATCGTCGCGACCCTGGCGGTCGAACTCGTCCTTGATGACGTCGAGCAGGCGACGGTGCAGGCGTTCTACGAGGTGCAGCGACTCCATGTAGAGCGAGCGGATGGTGTCTTCATGCGGAGCTGCGACGGCCGCGGCCTGCGGCTTGATTTTGGTATTCAACATGACTGCCTCACTGTTTCGTTTGGCGGTGTGTTTGTTTATTCCCGCCTTGAGACAGACACTATCGAAAGCGCATAAAATTCGACTTAAAACAAAGGGTTAATGAAACCTTGCCGAAGTTTTTCCAATGCCCGGCACTTGTGAGCCCCATAAAGCGGCCGCAATCTCACCCTTGAAATTTCAATGACTTAGATGCGATTTTTCGCTAAAATCGCGGGGTCAAAGCTTTAATTTCAGGGTAAATCAATCCTTACCCGCTCGGCCTTGCGGCGCTCTTCCAGCCACAAAGAGAGACGAAAGACGATATAAAGGGCCGCCACGAAGACGTGCAGAAGCGGCACAAGCCTGTTATGTCCGAAGACATCCGGCCAGACGACATACATCAGAACCTGCACGGCGGCGGCGATCGTCCACAGCACCGCGCCCCAGGAGACGGTGAGCCAGAGGCCGAGCGAGGCGACCGGAAAGAGCACGGCCAGCGAACAGGCGGCGACCTTCCAGGGCAGATTGAGCAGATCGAAGCGGGCCGCACCCTTCAGCGAATAACCGACCAGCATGCCCCAATACTGGATGCCGAACCAAAGGCAGGCCACCGCGACCATCCGCAGGAAGATCACGAACAGGATTTCGGTCAGCGAGCGTTTGAGCGCCGTGGGGGAATCAGGTTCCATGGCCGCACATTAAACATGGATGGGCGCGCCTCGCCAGATAGGCAGGGGAATGCAGACCTTGTATCCTCCGTTGAGCGCAGCCCTGCCCCTTTCCATGTCACCTGCTTTCCATGTCACCTGCGGCATCCTGCCCTTTTATATAAAGTGGCGCCTATGCTAGTGACCTCGCCATACGATCGGACCGCCGACTTCGCCGACGGCCACGACAAAACCCGTATCGGAGATTTTTCATGGACAAGACCCATCTCGTCGACACCGTCACCGGCCACCGGCGCATGCGCCGCAATCGCAAGGCGGACTGGACGCGCCGCATGGTGCAGGAAAGCCGCCTGACGGTCGACGATTTCATCTGGCCGATCTTCATCGTGCCGGGCACGGGCATCGTCGATCCGATCAAGGCCATGCCGGGCGTCAACCGCATGAGCGTCGACAAGGCGGTCGAGGCCGTCAAGGAAGCGGCCGATCTTGGCATTCCGGCCATCGCCACCTTCCCCGATATCGAGATGGATCTGCGCGACGTTACCGGCTCGCAGAGCCTTGTCGCCGACAATCTGATCAACAAGGCGACGGCGGCGATCAAGAAGGCCGTGCCGAATATCGGTATCATTACCGACGTGGCGCTCGATCCGTTCACCAGCCATGGCCATGACGGCATTTTGCGCGATGGCGTGATCGTCAATGACGAAACGGTCGATCAGGTCGTGCGTGCCGCAATCTTGCAGGCGGATGCCGGCGCCGATATCATCGCGCCGTCGGAAATGATGGATGGCCGCATCGGCGCCATCCGCCGCGGGCTCGACGCCGCCGGCCACCAGGATGTCGGCATCATGTCCTATGCGACGAAATTTTCGTCCGGTTATTACGGCCCCTATCGCGAGGCGATCAACACAAGCGGCCTGTTGAAGGGCGACAAGAACACCTACTACGTCTCGCCGGCTAACGGCACCGAGGCGCTGCGCGATGCGGCGCTCGATGTCGAGGAAGGCGCCGACATGATGATGGTCAAGCCCGGCCTTGCCTATCTCGATATCTGCTGGCGGGTGAAGGAAGCATTTGGGCTTCCGACCTATGCCTATCAGGTCTCTGGCGAATATTCGCAGATCAAGGCTGCCGCGATGAACGGCTGGATCGACGGCGAACGGATCATGATGGAGACCTTGCTCTGCTTCAAGCGCGCCGGCTGCGACGGTATTTTGACCTATTTCGCGATCGAGGCCGCAAAGAAGCTTGCCAAGGGCTGATTCTTGAAGCGATCTGCAATCGTCACGCCGGATTGCGCGTGACGATTGCCGGTACCGGCCTTAGGGCCATGGCAGTTGAACTGCATCCGGCGCGATACCATATCCCATGTCATGTCTTTCTCAGGAGAAACCAAGACGATGAGCATCGAGCCGAACCCGACTTTTGCCGCACCGGAGGACTGGCGCGCCTATAGCGGCGTTCTGTCCCGGCGCATCTTCGCCTTCCTGATCGATTATCTGATCGTGCTGCTTCTGTGCATTCCGGCCGCCGTGATTGTGTTCTTCCTCGGCATCATCACGCTTGGCCTCGGCTTTGCGCTCTATCCGGCGCTGTTCGTCATCGTGGCGCTTCTCTATTTCGGCATGACGCTCGGCGGGCCGAACCAGGCCTCGCCCGGCATGCGGGCAATGGGTCTTGCCATGGCACGCATCGATGGTCGCCGCATGGATTTCTTGACGGCCATGGTCCACACCGTGCTGTTCTGGCTGATCAACTCGGTGCTGACGCCGCTCATCCTGCTGGCCGGCCTGTTCATCGAGCGCTCGCGACTCGTACACGACCTGCTGCTCGGCACCGTGGTAATGCGCACCAATTGATCTTTTTCAATTCCGTGCCGCGTCCCTATCGATGCGGCGCGGGACTGCAATCACTAAAATGTTGAGGCAGCCCATACCGTAGATTGCCGGAGTTGACGTTTGGCGTTTATGCGCCATGCTATGGTTACAAAGGCAATAAAGAGGGACCCGGTCGGCACTCGATGAATACGCAGGCGACGCCATCACCGCAGTTCTACCTGACGGCACCGGCGATTTGTCCCTATCTTCCCGGCGAAATGGAACGCAAGGTGTTTACCCACCTCGTGGGACCACGCGCTGCGGAAATGAACGACCTTTTGACCCAGGGCGGTTTCAGGCGTTCCCAGAACATCGCCTATCGCCCCGCATGTGAAGCCTGCCGCGCCTGCGTGTCCGTCCGCATTCTCGCCGGAGAGTTCCAGCCGGCCCGTTCGATGCGCCGCGTGCTTGCCGCCAACAAGGACGTCATTGCCAGCGTCGGCCCGGCCCAGCCCTCCACCGAACAGTTTTCCCTGTTCCGTCGTTATCTCGACGACCGCCATCAGAAGGGCGGCATGTCGGACATGTCTGCGCTCGACTATGCGATCATGGTCGAGGACACGCATGTGAACACCCGCATCATTGAGTACCGCCGCCGCGAACCGGGCGCCGGCATCAGCGCAGAGCCGAAGGGCGAATTGCTCGGCGTGGCATTGACCGACCTGATGAGCGACGGGCTTTCGATGGTCTATTCGTTCTTCAACCCGGAGCTCGAGAAGCGTTCCTTCGGCACGTTCATGATTCTGGACCACATCAACCGAACCAACACGCTCGGCCTGCCGCATGTCTATCTCGGCTACTGGGTGAAGGGGTCGACGAAGATGGGGTACAAGACGCGGTACCAGCCGCAAGAGCATTTGACCGCGCGAGGGTGGGAGCGGTTTGCGGGTGAGGACGGCGGGGAATAGGTTGGCTCAAATTGTAGCCAGTTTTCGCTCATGCTATAACTTGGCTATACGATAGGGGCAGGCCATGAACGTCACGATACGTAAAATCGGCAATTCCGAAGGCATTATTATCCCCAAGGAAGTTCTAGATCGCATGGGCTTGAAAGAAGGCGATACGCTTCAGGTTCTGGAGGAGAACGGGAGTATTGCTCTCGTGCCAGAGCAGGCCGAACTCTCAGAGCAGCTTAAAGCCGCTCGCCTCGGTATGGAAAAATATAAAGTTGCCCTGAGAGAACTCGCGAAATGACAGCCATTAAGTGGCTGTCACGTTCGTCCATTGAGATTATTCATTCCGAGCAAATTGCAGAGCACGGCGGCTTGTCTGGCCTTAAAGACGTCAATGCTTTGGAAGCAGCGCTGGCCCGTCCTATTCACAAGCACACCTACGGAGAAAACGATCTTTTCGTACTTGCTGCCGCCTATCTTTATGGCTTAACTCGCAACCATCCGTTTTCCGACGGCAATAAACGCATTGGCTATCTTGCTGCATTTACGTTCCTACTGATCAACGGCTACCTGATAGAGGCGAGCCAGAGGCAGATCGTTAACCTAGTCCTTGCCGTAGCCGCCGGCGAGGTCGACGAGGAAGGTGCGACGCACCTTCTGCGCGACCACACCATCCCCTATCCATAATCACCCCGCAAACTTCCCGCTTCTCGGAAAGCCCTTCGGCACGGTACGGCCAGCCGAGGCACGGTCGCCCATCCATTCCAGCAGCTCGTCCTTGTTGCGGGTGAAGGCGCGACCGGCGCTGTCTTCCCAGGAAAGGCCCGTTTCCATCGCAAAGCACTTGATGTCGGAAATGCCGCCATCCTTGTAGCGTTGCAGGCGCACGCCCTTGCCACGGCTCATTTCCGGCAGCTGGGCGAGCGGGAAGACGACCATCTTGCGGTTTTCGCCAACGACGGCGACATGATCGCCCGAGACCTGCACGACGAGCTTGGCCTCGTCCGGCATGGAGACGTTCATCACCTGCTTGCCCTTGCGGGTATTGGCGACCATGTCCGTCTCGCCGACGATAAAACCGTAACCGGAGGTCGAGGCGATAATGACCTTGCGGGATGCGTCATGCACGAAGGCGGTCAGCACGTCCTGGTCGTTTTCCATATCGACCATGATGCGGATCGGTTCGCCATGGCCGCGGCCGCCGGGCAGCTTGTCGGCGCCGAGCGTATAGGCCTTGCCGCCGGTCGTGACGAGCAGCAGCTTGTCGGTCGTCTGCGCCGGGAAGGCCAGTTTCGGTCCGTCGCCTTCCTTGAAGGTCAGGCCCGACGTATCGGCGACATGGCCCTTCAGCGCACGGATCCAGCCCTTTTGCGAGATGACGACGGTGATCGGTTCCTTTTCGATCATCGCCTGGTTGATCGCCTCGATATCGGCATCCGGCGCATCGGCAAAGGTCGTCAGGCGGGCAAAAGGCTTGCCCCTGCCCTTGGCGAAGGTTTTGCGGACGTCCTGGATCTCGTGCTCGATCACCTTCCACTGCTTGTCGTCGGAGGCGAGCAGCGATTCGATATCGGCCTTTTCCTTGCTCAATTCGTCGAATTCCTTGCGGATCTCGAACTCTTCCAGCTTGCGCAAATTGCGCAGACGCATGTTGAGGATAGCCTCGGCCTGCGTGTCGGTCAGCGACCAGCGCGCGATCATGACCGGCTTCGGCTCGTCCTCCTCGCGGATGATGCGGATCACCTCGTCGAGATTGAGATAGGCGATCAGGAGGCCGCCGAGGATATCGAGGCGGCGGTCGATCGCGGCCAGACGGAAGCGCGAGCGGCGGATCAGAACGTCACGGCGATGGCTGAGCCATTCGACCAGAACCTCGTTCAGTGCCATCACTTTCGGCACCTTGCCCATGGACAGCACGTTCATGTTGAGCGGGAAACGGGTTTCCAGCTCGCTCAGCTTGAACAGCGATTCCATCAGCAGCGTCGCATCGACGGTGCGGTTCTTCGGCACCAGAACGACGCGCACGTCTTCGGCAGATTCATCGCGGACGTCTTCGAGAAGCGGCAGCTTGCGGGCCAGAAGCAGCTCGGCGATCTTTTCGATCAGCCGCGATTTTTGAACCTGATAGGGAATTTCGGTGACGACGATCTGGTAACCGCCGCGGCCGAGATCCTCGATCTGCCAGCGGGCGCGAACGCGAAAACCGCCGCGGCCGGTCTTGTAGGCCTCGATCATCTGCTGGCGGCTGTCGATGATGATGCCGCCTGTCGGGAAGTCCGGCCCTTCGATGCCACCCTTGGCCGGATTGGCCGGATCGGCCATCAGATCCTCGACCGTCGCCTGCGGGTTCTTGATGAGGAGAAGCGCGGCGTCGCAAAGTTCATGCACGTTATGCGGCGCGATGGACGTCGCCATGCCGACGGCGATACCGGACGTGCCGTTCGCCAGAAGGTTCGGGAAGGCACCGGGCATGACGACCGGTTCTTCGTCTTCCTCGTTATAGGTCGGGCGGAAATCGACGGCGTCCTGATCGATACCTTCGAGCAGCAGCGCCGCGACATCGGTCATGCGCGCTTCGGTGTAACGATAGGCGGCGGCGCCATCGCCGTCGATATTGCCGAAATTGCCCTGGCCATCGACGATCGGATAACGCTGCGAAAAGTCCTGGGCGAGACGCACCAGCGCGTCATAGACCGACTGGTCGCCATGCGGGTGGAATTTACCGATGACGTCACCGACGATACGGGCGCATTTCTTGAAGGCCGAATTCGGCCTTATGCCCATTTCGCTCATCGCGTGGATGATACGGCGATGCACCGGCTTCAGGCCGTCGCGGACGTCCGGAAGCGCGCGGTGCATGATGGTCGACAGCGCATAGGCAAGGTAGCGCTCTTCCAGCGCTGCCTTGAGGTCGACTGGCAGAATATGGTCATCGCCGCCGTCAGAGGGCGGATTTACAGTTTTTCCCATGGGACTGCCCTAGCGGAAATGCGGATTTGCGGCAAGAAAGCCGGGCAAACCGCCTGTGGATTAAGAGATTTTGCACTCCAAGGACAGTTTGGCTGCGCGTAATCATTCCGCCGCAATCTTGTCTTCACAGAAGGGCTTTAGGGGCGACGTTTGGGAGTTGCGTAACTCTGTCAGCGTTTTACTGCAGGACCCCATAGACGTTTGGTATTCGCCGCCTATAACTCTTGCCTTGATTAGGCATTCATCGGTTTTGCGGGCAAGATCTGCCCGCCAGGAGGAAAAATGACGCACTATTCCACCAAGGCCCGGCTTCTTATCGCCGGTACGGCGCTTTCGGTCTTCGCCAGCCCGGCTTTCGCGCTGGATGGTCAGGACCTCCTGAAGAAGATCAATGCCGCCATGGCCGTTCAGGGTGGTAAGCTGACGGCGGAGTCGATCGACATCAGCGGTTCGACCGTGACCCTTAAGGGCACGCGCGTCAGCCCCGTCGCGACGCCGGAAGAACTGACGATCGGCACCGTTACCATGGATGGTGTCGAGGAAGATGCGGGCGGTTATTCGATCGATAAGGTCACCTTCCCCAATATCAACGCCTCCAGCGAAGGCACGACGGTGACTGCCACCGATCTGACTCTGAGCGGCGTCACCGTTCCGGCGGATGCCACGACCGCATCGCTGGATTCGCTTCTCATCTATGAAAAGGCGCATTCGGGTCCGGTGAATGTCAGCGTCGGCGGCAAGACGATTTTCGCGATCGCCGAAACCAATGCCACGACCGATGTCGCCGATGACGATACCAGCCTCGATTTCGCCTTCGACATGACCGGCATCAAGGCCGATCTCAGCATCGTCGATGACGCCCAGTCGAAGGAAGCGATCAACGCGCTCGGCCTGACCTCGCTCGATGGCAAGATCACCATGAAGGGCAGCTGGACGCAGAATGACGGCACGGTCGATGTCGAGGAATATGCGATCGACTTCGACAAGGTCGGCAGCCTCAACCTCGCCTTCAGCCTGTCGGGCTACACGATCGACTTCATCAAGTCGGCGCAAGAAACCGCCAAGGCGATGGAAGCCAATGCCAACAAGGAAGAGGCCCAGCAGGCCGCCAACCTTGCCATGCTCGGCCTGATGCAGCGCCTGACCTTCAACAGCGCCCAGATCCGTTTCGAGGATGACGGCATCACCACCAAGGCACTCGATTACGCCGGCAAGACGCAGAACACGACCGGTCCGCAGATGGCCCAGATGATCAAGGCGATGACGCCGCTGGTGCTGGCCCAGTACAATGTGCCGGAACTGCAGAACATGCTGAGCCAGGCCGTCAACAGCTTCCTCGACAAGCCGGAAAGCTTCACCGTCGATGCCGAGCCGAAGAACCCGGTCCCCTTCCCGATGCTGATGGGCGCCGCAATGGGCGCCCCGAACACGCTGCCGCAGGTTCTCGGCGTCAAGGTTTCCGCAAACGACTGATCGTTTCGCAGACTGATTCAAAAAGCCCCGGCAAGCGATTGCCGAGGCTTTTGTTTTGGAGACGATTTTGAACGTCAGTGACCTGTCGGAGCAGACAGGGAAGCATGCTCCTTGTCGTGCAGGGCGAAGCGGTCGATCATACTGGCGCTTGCCTCATTTGCGCCCCTCACCTCGACCGAAACTCCACGGCGGCGGAATTTCAGGACGACCTGATCAAGCGCGCCGATGGCCGAGATATCCCAGAGGTGCGCATTGCCGACATCGATCGTGACCCGCTCGACCGGCTCGGCGAAATCGAAGGCGGAGAGAAAGTTTTCGACGGAGGCAAAGAAGATCTGCCCCTCGACCAGATAGTGCCTCTCCTTGCCATCCGAAGACAGGTTTGAAGAAACCCGGAACAGACGGGCGACCTTTCCGGCGAAGAAGACGCCGGAGAGAAGCACGCCGACGATGACGCCCTTGGAGAGATCCTGGGTGGCAAGCACGGTGCCGACCGTTGCCAGCATGACGATCGAAGATGTGCCGGGATGGCGTTTCAGATCGACGATCGATTTCCACGAAAACGTGCCGATCGACACCATGATCATGACAGCGACAAGCGCCGCCACCGGCACGACGCGCAGGACATCATCAAGAACGAGAAGCAGCACGAGAAGGAAGGCGCCGGCAATGAAGGTCGAGAGACGGCCACGGCCACCCGAAGTGACGTTGATCACCGACTGGCCGATCATCGCGCAGCCGCCCATGCCGCCGAACAGGGCGGCGACGATATTGCCTGCCCCCTGCCCGGCGCATTCCTGGCTCTTACTGCTCGTCGTATCGGTCATCTCATCGACGATCTGCGCCGTCAGCAGCGATTCCAGCAGACCGACAGCGGCGAGCGCGACAGAATAGGGAAAGATGATCCGCAGCGTCTCGAAGGTCAGGGGCACATCCGGCCAAGCGAAGGCCGGCAGCGTCGTCGGCATCTCGCCGAGATCTGCGACAGTCGGCACATGGATGCCGAAGCCGAGCGCGATCAGGGTCACGACGACGATCGCCACCAGGGGCGAAGGGATCGCCTTGGTCAGATAGGGAAAGAGATAGATGACAGCGAGTGCCACGGCGATCAGCAGATAGGTGACTTCAGGCACATGGATGAGCTGTGGCAGCTGGGCCATGAAGATCAGGATCGCCAGCGAATTGACGAAGCCGGTCATGACCGATTTCGAGACGAAACGCATCAACCGGCTGAGCTTCAGCATGCCCGCAATGATCTGCAGGATGCCCATCAGGATGGTTGCGGCAAACAGATATTGGATGCCGTGGTCGCGGACCAACGGCCCCATCAGGACGGCGGTGGAGGCGGTGGCCGCCGAAATCATCGCCGGACGCCCGCCGGTGATCGCGGTGACACAGGCAATCGCTACGGAAGCGAAGAGGCCGACCTTGGGATCGACACCGGCGATGACGGAAAAGCCGACGGCTTCGGGGATCAGGGCGAGCGCCACGACGATGCCGGAGAGAATGTCAGCGCGAATGTTGGGAAACCATTCGCGGCGATAGGTGGAAAAAGCGTTCATGGGTTTTGGATTTTTCGCAAAAGGGAACGCATCCGCCGGGAAGAAATCCTGGTGTGATTTTCGTCTTGAAAAAGGCTGATGCTTTGCGTTGTCCGGCGGATCGGCGGCCGGAAGAGCCACCCGGGAGTTTCACCCGAGTCCTTGTGGTGGGAAAGCTATAGCGGGGAATAACGAGACTGGCAAATGCCGGGATTGCCGATGCAATTTTTGCGTTTATCATGGTCCGCATAAAACATCGGGGGCTGTGATGAATGAGATTGCAAGGAGAACTTTGGTTAATAACGAGCGACTGAAATTACTGGCGACATTCGTGAATGGAATTGGGATAGCGACATTTGCCGTAGGAGGACTTACCCCATGATATCGAGCCTATAGGGCACCAACGGCATCTCAAAAGCCGTCTTGCTAACAAGCTCGATTTGTATTTTGGGCGCCTTCGCAATACATTATGTTGGAAGTCTATTTCTCAGGAGGCTCGTATCATGAACACATTGCAAATTGCGTCGATGCTGTTGATGCCGGTTTCCGGACTCGCGTTCGCCTTGGTGGCCCTCTACATTGTCAACCGCAAGTTCGGCCACGATCACCGCGACTGAGCCATTCTTGCAAATCGACATGAATTGGCCGGCACTCTATTGTTGGCGCCGGCCTTAAAGCTCCATGATATCTGCTTAAGCGCAACCGCGTCGGTCACTCCAGAACCTGGATCACCGTATGGGTCTGCGGATCTACGATCACGCGGCGCTCATTGACGACGGTATAGCCGTAATTGTCGTACCCCTGGACCGGACGTACCTCGACAGTATCCGGCAGGACGCGGCCGACAAGGACATCGCCTTCGTAAGGCACCGATTCGACCTGCTGTTCCATCACATAGGTGCGGACCTGACCGGGCATGACCACGGTGGAATTGGTCACCGTCGGATCCTGGGTGATGACCATGGTCTGGGCCATTGCGGTGCCCGAAAGGGCCATGAGGGCGGCCGAGGCAGCCAGAACGATCTTGCGCATAGTGCTTCTCCCTTAGGTTTCTGCTGGGTGGTAAACACAAGCGGCAGGATATGGTTCCGTTTCCTCCTCTGCCTTCGTTGTGCGCTGCATCATGGCTTTCATTCCCGTGGCCCGATGCAGCTTGACGAAACGGCGCCTGCGGGCGATGACAGTTTTGACCTGCCTTCGGGCAGCAAGGGGTGTCGATGACTGCGGGGGCGCAGGCATCGCTTGAGATGGTGAAACTGCATGTTGTCCTGGCTTGCTCCGCCAATCGATACGATCGAACGGCTGGACACGAGCGCGCAGAGCTTCGAGCCGGCGCGTACCGATTATTACAAAGGCAAGCCCGGGCGGCAGGTGCAGCGCCTGCTGACCGCGCGCAAGGATTTTCTGGCCGTCTGGCGGGCAGCCGATTACCAGCAGAAGGTCTCGGGCCTCAAAATCTTCGGGCGGCAGGTGGTCACGGTCAACTCACCTGAAGCGATCAAGTATGTCGTGGCGACCCGCCATGACAATTTCGAGCGCAAGACGCCGCAGATGCGCCGGGCGCTGGAATATCTGCTGGGCGACGGCCTGTTCATTTCCGATGGCGAGACCTGGAAGAACCGGCGTCCGCTGGTCTCCGATATCGTCCACAAGAACCGCGTGCCGGCCTTCGGCTCGATCATGACCGACACGTCGCTCGAGCTGGTCAAGCGCTGGGAGACGCTCGGCGAAGGCGCGTCCGTCAACGCGCTTTACGAAATGGCTGGTCTCACGGCGGAAATCATCTCGCGCAGCGTGTTCGGCAACGATCTTGGCGAAGATGCTGCCAATGCCGTCACCGAAGGGTTCACCAGCTATCAGTCGCTGATCGACAGTATCAATATCGGCTATTTCCTCGGTTTCGACGAAGGCCTGCCGCAGTTGCGCACGCCGTCGCTGCGCCGCTCGGTCAAGCGCATCCACCAGATCATCGACCGGGTCATCGAAGACCATCTCGCCGGCAAGGGCGACGACAATTCCATGGTCGAGCTCCTGATCCGCCGGCAGGCCCGCAATCCGGAACTGAAGCTCGACGTGGTGGCGCTGCGCAACGAGGCCGCGACCATCTTCATGGCCGGCCACGAGACGACGGCCGCGACGCTGACATGGGCCTGGTATCTCCTCTCCCGCGCACCATGGATCGAGGAAGCCGTGCATGCGGAAATCGAGGCAGTCTGCGGCTCCAACCCGCCAACGGTCGACGACGTGCCGAAGCTGAAATGGTGTTCGGCCGTGATCGAGGAAACGCTTCGGCTCTATCCGCCGGTGCCGATCCTGGCACGGCAGGCGAAGGAGGCGGACAAGGTCGGCAATCTCGAGGTGGAACGCGCCTCGCTGCTGCTGATCGTGCCGTGGATCCTGCACCGCACCGCTTCGCTGTTCGACCGCCCGCATGAATTCCGCCCGGAGCGGTTCATGGAAGGCAAGAGGCCTATCCCCTACAGCTATATTCCATTTGCGGCAGGCCCCCGCGTCTGCCCCGGCCTGCAGTTCGGACTGACCGAAGCGATCCTCTGCCTTGCCGTCATCGCCCAGCGTTTTCGCGTACGCGTCAGGGAAGATCACAAGGTTGAACCGGTCTGCCGGCTGACGCTCAGACCGCGCGGCGGCCTGCCCGTGACCCTGCACAAGCGCTGAGACACGGATGGCAGAGCCCGAATCGAAAGAGATACCGCTGCGCAAGCGAAAAGCCTGGATGTTTTCGCAGAGCGAGGCACCGAGGCTTTCCGCCCTGTTCGAAAGCCCGGAAGGCCGGAAGAAATTCTGGCGCTACTGGGTGAAGGACAATCTCGTCAACGGTATCGATCTTGCCGTCCATTTCGGCCTCAAGCTGATCCCGATGGATGCGGCCTCGAATTTCGGCGCCTGGCTCGGCCCCTTTGCCCTGCCCCGTTTCCACAAGACCGCGATCAGGCGCGGCCGGGCGACACTCGCCCGCCTTCTGCCGGAAAAAAGCGAAGCCGAACGCGACGCCATTCTCTATCGCAACTGGCAGGCACAGGGCCGGCTGATGACGGAGTTTTCCGCGATCAACCGGCTGCGCGGCCATATGGACCGGATCCAGCTGCACAATTTCGAGCGTCTCAGGGATACGGCCAAGGCCGGACCTGTGGTCGTCGTCGGCATGCATCTCGGCAATTGGGAAATCGGACCGCTGATCCTCAGCACCGCGGGCCTGCAGCCCAACATCAATTACATCCCACCATCCGGCCGTGCCAAAGCCTGGATTTCGCGTCGCGTTCGCCTGAAGGCCGGCGTCGCCTTCCTGCCTCCGGGGCATCAGGGCACCCGCGCCTCCGTCAAGGTTTTGAAGGATGGCGGCATGGTCTCGATGTTCTGCGACGAAGGTGTTTCCGGAAAGATCCGCGGCCCCCTTTTCGGCCGGGCGCCGCATCAGGAAGGCAATCTCGCCGTCGCCGTGCGGCTGGCGCGGATGACGGGTGCAAAAATCTGCCCCTGGTACAATCTGCGCGGCAAAGGTTTTCGCTTCGACGCCTACTTTCTGCCGCCGATCGAGCTGCCGCCGGAAGACAAGCCGGGCGCCCGGCTGGCCGAGGATATTCTGATGCTGAACGGCGTGATCGAGCCGGTTATCTCGGCGCATCTCGACCAGTGGTATTTTCTGGATAACAGCCTGCCGGAGGGGTGATCGCTACTCCGCAGCAAATTCGTCCTTAAGTGGACGGTGGCTGCTGTCGGCGCTCGGCCTTCACATATTTGGCGATAACCGTAGCCAGTTCTTCTTCGCTTGCGAATTCGCAACGATCAGCCTCAGCCAAACCAGCTTCAATCTCGGCAATCTGCGAGAGATTTATCGCGGTCTCTTCAGCGACCTGTGCGGTAAAATCAACCATCGGCATCGCTTTCGTTAGGACATCACGATTAGCGGTGAACGAATGCCTTTCGTCAAGATTTCTCGAGTCAGAACAGCGCGCACAAAAAAGCCCGGATCGCTCCGGGCCTTTTCAATCTCATTCCACCAAAGACCCTCAGTCCTTCTTCTGCGGCGGCATGACGCGCAGGGAGAGCTCCATCAGCTGCTTCGGCGTTGCCGGCGAAGGTGCGTTCATCAGAAGATCCTGTGCCTGCTGGTTCATCGGGAACAGGGTGATTTCGCGCAGGTTCTTGGCGCCGAGCAGGAGCATGACGACGCGGTCGATGCCGAAGGCGCAGCCGCCGTGCGGAGGGGCGCCGTACTGGAAGGCACGGTACATGCCGCCAAAACGTTCTTCCACGTCCGTCTGGCTGAGGCCGACCAGTTCGAAGGCCTTGACCATGGCTTCCGGCGACTGGTTACGGATGGAGCCCGAGGCAATTTCGAAACCGTTGCAGACCGCGTCGTACTGATAGGCCTTGAGCGACAGCGGATCCTGGGTCTGTAGCGCTTCGAGACCGCCCTGCGGCATCGAGAAGGGGTTGTGGGCGAAGTCGATCTTCTTGTCTTCCTCGCTCCATTCGTAGAACGGGAAGTCGATGATCCAGCACAGTTCGAACCGGTCGCGATCGACGAGGTTGAGGTCTTCGCCGGCCTTGGTGCGGGCTTCGCCTGCAAACTTGTAGAACTTTGCCGGTTCGCCGGCGACGAAGAAGGCGGCATCGCCGGCTTCAAGGCCGAGCTGGACGCGGAGCGCTTCGGTGCGCTCTTCGCCAATGTTCTTGGCGAGCGGACCGGAACCACCGACCTTGCCGTCTTCTTCCTTCCAGAAGATGTAGCCGAGGCCCGGCTGGCCGAGCGACTGCGCCCAGGCGTTCATGCGGTCGCAGAATGCGCGGGAGCCGCCGGTCTTGGCCGGGATCGCCCAGACTTCGACCTTCGGGTTGGACGCGATCATGCCGGCAAACACCTTGAAGCCGGAGCCGGCAAAGTGGTCGGTGACGGCCTGCATCTCGATCGGGTTGCGCAGGTCCGGCTTGTCGGAACCGTATTTGCGGATCGCGACGTCATAAGGAATGCGCGGCCAGTCCTTGGTGACCGGCTTGCCTTCGGCGAACTGCTCAAAGACCGAGGTCATGATCGGGGCCATCGTATCCCAGACGTCTTCCTGGGTGACGAAGCTCATTTCCAGGTCGAGCTGGTAGAATTCGCCCGGCAGACGGTCGGCACGCGGGTCTTCGTCGCGGAAGCAGGGTGCGATCTGGAAGTAACGGTCGAAACCGGCCACCATCAGCAGCTGCTTGTACTGCTGCGGCGCCTGCGGCAGGGCGAAGAATGTACCGGGATGGATACGGCTCGGCACGAGGAAGTCGCGCGCGCCTTCCGGCGAGGACGCCGTCAGGATCGGGGTCGTGTATTCGCCGAAACCGGCAGAGGTCATACGGTTGCGGATGTCGGAAATGATCTGGCTGCGCTTGACGATGTTCTTGTGCAGCGTTTCGCGGCGCAGGTCGAGGAAGCGATATTTCAGGCGGATGTCTTCCGGGTAATCAGGCTCGCCGAAGACCGGCAGCGGCAGTTCCTTCGCTTCGGACAGGATCTCGATATCCTGGGCGTAAAGTTCGATCTCGCCGGTCGCCATGTTCTTGTTGACGGTGTCTTCCGAACGCGCCTTGACGACACCGTCGATACGGATGACCCATTCGCCGCGAACGGTTTCGGCAGCCTTGAAGGCCGGGCTATCTGGATCGGCAACGACCTGGGTCATGCCGTAATGGTCGCGCAGGTCGATGAAGAGAACGCCGCCATGATCTCGGACACGGTGAACCCAGCCGGAAATACGGACATTGGAGCCGACATCCGACTTGCGGAGGGCTGCACAGGTGTGGCTGCGGTAACGATGCATTGTCTGATCCTGGACTGGTGCTTTTACGGTCTGTCGGCCTCGCGAAGCATGGCCGGCCGATATCATGGAAAATCGGCGCGAAAAGCGCACGGGTGCTCCGATTTGTCAAGGCTTTCGCGGCCAAGGGCACAGGTAAGGATACGCGCAGACGGGCTCGAAGGACAGGACCCGAAGTTGTGCATGCCCGGCAGTTGCGCGTCTCTCAGCCCTCGATCGCTCCTGCCGCGGCCAGCGGAAGGTTTTGGCTTTTCTTCGACATGCGGCGCATTCCGACGGCAAGCGCAACACCGCTGACGACGATCAGCACGCCTCCGGCTACGACCGGCAGAGGCGGCACATCGGCAAAGAACAGGAAACCGAACAGGCACGCCCAACCAAGGCTCGAATATTCAATCGGCCCGACAAGGGAGGCCGGTGCAAAGCGGCAGGCTTCTACGAAAAACAGCTGGGCCAGATAGATCTGTATGCCGAGCGCCAGCATCAGTCCCCAGTCATAGAGGCTCGAGGGCATCTGCCATGTTGCAAAGCCGACGCTGAGCGCCATGAAGACAAGACTGTTGGTGAAGAGCTGCACATCCGAGCTTTCGCGGGCGCCGCTCTTGCGGGTGAATACGACCGTGAGAGCCCAGAACAGCGCGGCTCCGAGCGAAAGTAGTGCTGCAAGCAGATCCGTATCGGCACCGGGATTGGCGGCGATTGCCGTTCCCACCAGACCGAGGATCACGGCAACCCAGTGGAGGCCATGGATTTTCTCGCCGAGCACGACGATCGACAGGAGCACAATCATCAGCGGCGCGGCGGAATAAAGCGTCGTCACATCGGCAAGCGGCATTCTGTTCGCAGCCACGTAGAAGAAATAGGCGCAGAGAAATTGCAGCACGCCGCGGATCGCCGTCGGAAGCTTGTAGGGGCTAGCTACGAAACCCCGGACCGTTGCAGCCCTGCCAATACCGAGCGTGATCAGGAACATGACGAGGCTGCGCAGAAAGATCAGCTGCCAGATCGAATAGCCGGTGCCGAGCCATTTCATCGTCGCATAATGCAGCGAATAGGTGGCGTAACTGGCAAGCGCCAGGACGATGCCCAAAACTTTCCGGTCGGCAAAATGGCTCATCTCAACGGTCTTCCCTGCGACGGCTTGCGAAAACCACCCCGTGCCAGCCGATCACGAGGCGATCCGCATCGAGCACGCGGCCATTGGCGCGCGGGGCGGACGATGGTATGACTAGCCACTAGTTAACTGGTCTACTATCCCATGTCCGACAAAAATAATCCGACCCGACAGAAGCTGATCGCAGAGGGGCTGAAATCGATGATCGTCAACGGATTTGACGGTATCGGGCTCAATGCGATCCTCGACGCTGCGGGCGTGCCGAAGGGTTCCTTCTATTACTTCTTCAAGAGCAAGGAGGCGTTTGCCGGCGCCATTCTTGAAGAGTATGAGCGGGTCTATGTCGACCTGCGCAATGATATTCTCGGCGATCTGTCGCATAGCCCGCTTCAGCGGCTTAGAAACTATTTTGACGAGGTCGAGCGGATCCACCGAGCCGAAACGCCACTCGGCGGCTGTCTCTATGGCGTGTTGAGCCAGACGGCCGCGACGCGCAGCCCGGAATTCAAGGCCAAGCTGGCGCAAGTGTTTTTCCGTTGGGAGACACAGTTGGGTGGCCTGCTGGAAGAAGCCCGTTCCGCAGGCGAAATCGATCCGGCGCTCGATACGAAAGAGGCTGCGGCTTTTCTGATCGATGCCTATGAGGGAATGCTGGTGCGGATGAAGGTTGACGGCGAAGGTGATGCCTTCGATCGCTTCCGCCGTTTTGCCTTCGGTGCGCTTGCGACAAGAAAACAGGCCTCCTGATCACGATCATCGCGCGCAAATCGCAGAGCGTGACCATATCGCGTCGCTTCTGGCCTGTCGCAGCCCTGCCAGTCAGGATAGAGATTCGGCAAAGAGAAACATTGCGAATCCCCTCGCCGGTTGCAGATGAGCCATATCCGTCCCCTCATTCCCCTCCTCGTCACCGCGGGCATCCTGATCGGCGGCAACGGGCTGCAGGGAACCTATATCGCGCTCAAGGGATCGGCAGAGGGATTTTCACCTTCGACAATCGGCATGATCGGCGCCGGCTACAGCATCGGCTTCGCCATCGGCTGCATTTATATCGCGAGGCTGCTGCGGGAGATCGGGCATATCCGCGCCTTTGCAGCGCTTGCGGCCATCAACGCCTCGGCTTCGATCGGCATGTCGATGGTGATCGATCCCTTCTTCTGGCTGGCAATGCGCTTTCTGACCGGGATCACGATTGCGGGCCTGTTTGCGGCGGTCGAAAGCTGGATCAATTCCAAGGTCACCAATGCCAACCGCGCCCGGACTTTGTCGATCTATCGTTTCGTCGACCTGGGTTCGGTGACGGTCGCCCAGTATATCATCCCGACCGTCGGCATAGACGGGCCGATCATCTTCAATCTCATCACGATCGCCCTCACGCTCTCGCTCGTGCCGATCTCGCTTGCCGACAAATCCAATCCAGAGCCACCCGAATCGATTTCCTTCGACCTCAGGGCCGTCTGGAACATCTCGCCGCTGGCCGTAGTCGGCGTTATCGCAGTCGGGCTTTCGATGGCCGCCTTCCGCAATATCGGGCCGCTCTATGCCAAGGATATCGGCATGAGCATCACCTCGATCGCCACCTTCATGAGCGCCGGCATTATCGGCGGTGTCGTGCTGCAATATCCGCTCGGCGTCTATTCAGACAGGCTCGACCGGCGCAAGGTGATCCTCTGGACGACCGTCGGCTCGATCATCAGCGGTGCCTACATGTCCTTTGGCGCTGGCACGAACGAGACAGCCAATATCGTCAGCGTCTTCCTGTTCGGCGCTTTTTCGATGCCGCTCTATTCGCTCTGTTCGGCCCATGCGAACGATTACGCCAAGCCCGGCCAGCATGCGCTGGTTTCCGCAGGCCTTCTGTTCTTCTGGTCGGCGGGTGCGATTGTCGGACCGCTTCTCGCTTCCGTCCTGCTGCAATATTACGGCGCTCGGGCCTTCTTCCTCTATACGTCCTTCATCTTTGCCGGGTTCCTGATCTTCACACTGCGGCGCATGCGGGCGCGGCCCTCGGTACCGCCGGCACAGCGCACCTCACGCTTTCACGCGCTTCTTCGAACCTCCGCCTATTTCAACAGATTGGCGGCACCGGCCGATAAAGATGAGAGAAAATAGTCAGGAAAGCCCGGTAGTTATTGACATATGCGGCCGGAAGGGAAAGGAAGGTTGATCACCCGTATGCGAACGAGAAGATGATCGAAACCACTGCCGCTCTCGAGGAGGCCTGCGCCAAGCTGGCGCAATCGGACTTCATCACCATCGATACCGAGTTTTTGAGGGAAACGACCTTCTGGCCGGAGCTCTGCCTGATCCAGATGGCAAGCCCGACGCTGGAAGTGCTGGTCGATCCGCTGGCAAAAGGGCTGGACCTAAAGCCCTTCTTCGAGCTGATGGCCAATTCGGCAGTCGTGAAGGTGTTTCACGCTGCCCGCCAGGATATCGAAATCATCCACCATCTCGGCAATCTCGTGCCGCATCCGATCTTCGACACGCAGGTGGCCGCCATGGTCTGCGGCTTCGGCGATTCGGTTTCCTACGACCAGCTGGTCAACCGCATCAAGGGCGTGCAGATCGACAAGTCGTCGCGCTTCACCGACTGGAGCCGCCGACCACTGTCCGAAAAGCAGCTTGATTACGCGCTGGCCGACGTCACGCATCTGCGCGACGTCTATCTTTCCCTGAAAGAGCAGCTGGAGCGCGAAGGCCGCGCCCTGTGGCTGACCGAGGAAATGGCCGTGCTGGAATCGCCCGGCACATATGACCTGCATCCGGACGATGCCTGGCTGCGGCTGAAATCACGCCTGCGCAAGCCGGCGGAACTGGCCATCCTGAAATTCGTCGCCGCATGGCGCGAGCGCGAAGCCCGCAGCCGCAACGTGCCGCGTTCGCGCGTGCTGAAGGACGACGCGATCTATGAGATCGCCCAGCAGCAGCCGAAGGATACGGAAGCCCTGTCGCGCCTTCGCACCATTCCGAAGGGCTGGGAGCGTTCAGCTTCAGGCACCGCGATCATCGAGGCCGTCAATGCCGCGCTGGCGCTGCCGAAGGCTGAAATGCCGCATGCGCCGAAGCACGTACATGTGCCTGAGGGCACCGGTGCTGCCGTCGAGCTTTTGAAAGTTCTGCTGAAGCTGATCTCGGACAAGGAAGGCGTCGCTGCCAAGGTGATCGCCAATACCGACGATCTGGAAAAGATCGCGGCAGAAGGCGAAAATGCCGAAGTCGCCGCCCTTTCCGGCTGGCGCCGCGACCTCTTTGGCGAAACCGCGCTGAAACTGATCGGCGGCGGTGTCGGCCTGCGCTTCGTCAACAAGAAGGTCGAGGCGGTCGAGTTCTAGACCGCCCGCCTTTACTTCTAAATCTGCCAGGGATTGATGACCGGAATTCCGGCCGCTTCGAAGGGCGCCGTGTCGCGAGTGGCGACTATCGCACCCCGAGCCTGAGCAATAGAAGCAATCTGCCCATCGGCTATTAAGATCGCCCGCCCCTGAGCACGAGCGGCAGCAACAATACGGCCATAGGCATGAGCTGCAGCTTCGTCAAACGGCAGAATGCGACCGAAAAGGTAGCGATCAAATATGATCCTTGTCCCCTCGCGTAACGTCTCCTTCCTCCGGCCATCAGGAAGCTTCTCAATGCCGAACATGATTTCCGCGAGGCTGATGGCCGTCGTGTAGAGAGCGGCCTCCGGATAATTATCCAGCCAAGCTTGAACCTGCCGGTGACGATCCGTTTTGGCTATTTCCGAGACCACATTCGTATCGAGAACGATCACTCGAAAGACGGCCCCCAAGCCGGGGTCTGATCTCGCGAAAAGTCGATATCGGCAAGCTCTGGATATTTTTCGCCCAGCTGCCGAAGCGCCGTACCGAGCCCGACTTTCGGCTCATCTGCTGGACCGGCTTTCGCGTCGCTGCCAGCGATAGCCAAGGCATCCTCCAAAATGCGTTCCGCTTCCATCTCGGCTGTCGTGCCGTTCTCCGCGGCGCGCGCTTCGAGCGCCCGGCTGACCTCGTCGGACAGGTTTCTGATCGTGATGGCATTCATCATCGCACCTCCGACCTCATCGGTTATTGCGGCGGATGATATTCGCTCCTAGGCCTCTTTTCAACGCGAGCGATAAGAGCAGAGTCAGCCTCAGGCGTGCATCCTGGCACCCTTGGTGATCTTGTCGACGATCTTCTTGTCGGCCCTCAGCGCTAAACCGACCAATTTCGCATCCTCCGGCGAAAACTGCGCGAAAACCTCTCGATTGGCGGCGTCGTGACCGGTCGAGAACATTTCCTCGATATAGGCCGACGTGACGACCTCCCGCTCGAGCGAACGCCTGTGGATCGTCCGCAGGGTCTCCTGATCGGCCGAAAGCACGACGATCGGCTGGATGGTCAGCGGGTTGTAGACATTGCCCGCTGCATCCCGATATGCTTGCCCAATGATCGCAGGCGTCTGGGCGACGATGCCGCTCGTCAGGAAGGCGGTCACGTTGAGAGCCTGCCAGCCGGCAAGGTTTTCGCACAGAACGATGGCGATCTTGGTATCGAACATGAAGAAGAACTCCCTGGAAGGCTTTTCCAAACTGGATGGAACGGGACCCAACGAAGCGGGTCTCGGGGAGATAGCCGCCTGCGCGTCTGCCGGTATTGAACGTTTGTGCAAGCAGGAGGCCGCCCTAACACAGGGCGACGGCATTATCGAAAGCCCCGCTTTGGCCGGCATAGAGCGGATCGAGGCGCGTTTTCGTGGCAACGGATTTTCCCCGCATCGCCACGATACCTATGCGCTTGGCCTGACACTTTCCGGCGTCCAGACATTTCAATATCGCGGCGCCGGCCGCGCCAGCCTGCCCGGCAATATCATCGTACTGCACCCGGACGAATTGCATGACGGCGCGGCGGGCACGGAACAGGGCCTGACCTACCGCATGCTCTACCTGCCGCCGGAACGGCTGATCGAGGCAACCGGTGCGACAGCGCGCCAGAAAGACGCCCTGCCCTTCATTCCGAACCCGATCGTCGCAGACGAGGATTTTCGTCTGTGTCTTGCCGAGGCGCTGGACGATCTTGCTGCCGCTCCGCAGGAACTTCTGCTCGATGATCTCATCACCCGAATTTCGGCCGGCCTGTGGCGCAATGCCGATGACAGGCGCGGTGGCGGCTCAAGGGATGGCGGAATGGCATCCGAACGGGTCGCCCGGCAGGCCATGTTGCGCTGCCGGGATTTTCTCAGAGAAAATTTCGATGCCGCCGTTTCCTCTGCGGATCTGGAAAAGGTCGGCGGTCTCGACCGCTATCAGACAGCGCGGCATTTCCGAAAATTGTTCGGCACCAGCCCGCATCGTTACCTCGTCATGCGCAGGCTCGATCGTGCGCGGCATCTCCTGTCTGAGGGTGAGAGCCTGGCGCAGGTGGCAAGCGAAACCGGCTTTGCCGATCAGGCGCATTTCACCCGCCATTTCAAGAAGACATTCGGCATGACGCCGGGCCGCTGGATGGCGTTGAAGGCCTCCGCCTGAGCGCGAAATCTCTCCATTAGATTGTAAAAATCCCTTCATGGAAACTTCATCGGGGCGTTAATCTACCATCACGTGTCCGTCATGTGGCCCGCCTATCCGGTTGTCATTCCAGACCCGCCAACCACAGGTGATCCCATGACGAGACTTCTGCTTGCTTCCGTTGCTTTGGCTGCGCTTTTCGCCGGCGCCGCATCTGCCGACGACAAGGCCTTCACCGCAACGCTCGCCGGCCAGGCGATCCTGCCGGCCAACACGGTCGTTCCGGCGCCGGCCGACGCACCGGCCTCGCTCAAGACCTCCGGCAAGTTCACCACGCCGGATCGCAAGCGCACCGACAAGCTCGGCACCGTCGATGGCAAGGACGCAGCCCGTGTGACCGACATCAAGCTGCCGCTCGACGGCCAGCCGATCCAGGGTTTTTCGGGCATCAAGAAGATGGCTGACGGCACGTTCTGGACGCTTTCGGACAATGGTTTCGGCGCCAAGGCAAACTCCTCCGACGCCATGCTTTTCCTGCACCAGATCAAGTTCGACTGGGCCGGCAATAAGGTTGATGTCGTCAAGAACATCTTCCTCTCCGACCCGAATAAGATCGCGCCCTTCCCGATCGTGACCGAAGCGACCGACACGCGCTACCTGACCGGCGCCGATTTCGACATCGAGTCGATCCAGCCGGTCGCTGACGGTTTCTGGCTCGGCGAGGAATTCGGTCCCTATCTGATCAAGGTCGATATGGAAGGCCGCCTGACCGACGTGTTCGCAACCACGGTCGATGGCAAGCCGGTCACCTCGCCCGACAATCCGCTGATCCAGCTGCCGGGCACGCCGGTCGCAAAAATGCCGGCCTTCAATCTGAAGCGCTCGGGCGGCTTTGAAGGCCTTGCGATGTCGAAGGATGGTTCGAAGCTTTATGGTCTTCTCGAAGGCCCGATCTTTGTCGACGGCCAGATGGAGCAGGTGGACGGCAAGACCGCGATCCGCGTCATCGAATTCGATACCGCCGCCAAGAAATGGACCGGCCGCTCCTGGCTCTATCCGTTCGCCGATAAGGGTATCGCGATCGGCGATTTCAACATGATCGATGAGACGACCGCCCTCGTCATCGAGCGCGACAATGGTGCCGGCACGAAGGACAAGGCCTGCGCCGATCCGAAGCAGCCGAAGCCGGATTGCTTCGAAGCCCCGGCCGAGCTGAAGCGCGTCTACAAGATCGAATTCAACGACGCCAATGTCGGCAAGGCCGTCCGCAAGATCGGCTATATCGACCTGCTCGACATCAAGGACCCGAACAACAAGAAGAAAGCCGGCTCCAAGGATGGCATCTATGACATGCCGTTCGTGACGATCGAAAATGTCGATGTCGTCGACCCGACGCATATCGTCATCGGCAATGACAACAACCTGCCCTTCTCGGCCGGCCGCGCCGTCGACAAGGCTGACGATAACGAATTCAGCCTGCTGGAAGTCGGCGAATTCCTCTCGGCCAAGTAACGATCTCAAATCGGAAAAGAAGAGCGTCCGGCGCAAGCTGGGCGCTCTTTGCATTTCCGGCCGGATTTTGCGGTCCTCCGAGCGCCTTCATGAAATAGATTTAACGATCATGCGAACTCCCGCTCATCGGGAACAGGCCACGGTCTGGCGCGACACGCTTCAAAGCCTGAGTCGCGACACCAATCGGGGCGACGCATGTTCTATATTTTCTCAATTTCCAAAGACCTTTTTTCAGTCCTGCGGGCATCAGCAGAGGGGACGCAAGACCGCCTTGCGGGTGACCGATAATGTCGGTGGCTGTTACGACCGGCCACGATAGCGGACCTCCTGTGACACGAGAGGATCCGGAGCTTAGGCGTGACTTCGGCGGCGGTATCATCGGCATACATGCGATCGTGCAGATGGCCTTCGACAGGGCTGATTTTTCACCGCTCTGGAACATGCTGATGCAACGTGTCCAAGCCAACCCGTTCGACGCCGCTGCAATCTTCGACATCGCCACCATATTGCAGAGCCTCGGGCGAACCCGCGAAGCACGCCAAACGCTCGACACGGCTCTTTCACTGCGGCGGAATTTCTGCAGCGTGCATGGTGAAGGCACGGGCCTGAAGCTGCTGGCCTTCGTGACGGCGGGCGATTTCATGGCCAACACGCCGCTGGATTTTCTTCTGGTCGGTAGCGACTGCGTGCTTCATCTCCACTATGTCGATGCGCAGACACAAACGCTGGACAACCTGCCGGACCATGACGTCGCCTTCATGGCGATTGCCGAATCGACAGATAACCTGCCGGTTCTGCGCCATATGGTGGATCTGCTGTCCCTCTATACCGGCACAATCATCAATAACCGTCCCGCGCTCGTTGCGGGCCTGACCCGAGACGGCGTCAGCGCCATGCTGGCAAACGAACCCTCCATCCTGTCCCCCGCGACCTTTCGCCTGTCGCGGGATGTGCTGATGGACATTGCCTGCGGGGAAAAGGCGCTTGCCGACGTCGCGCCAGAGCTTTCCTTCCCGCTCGTTCTGCGACCGGTCAGCACCCATGCCGGCGAAGGCATGCAGAAGATTGCCGATCCCGGCGAATTGATTGCCATGCTGGCGAGCCAAACGGCTGAGCAGCTTTATGCCGCGCCTTTCATCGATTTTCGTGGCAGCGACGGACTTTATAACAAGCAGCGCGTCGTGTTCATCAAGGGCCGGCCATTCGCCAGTCATATGGCTCTCTCAGATCACTGGATCGTTCATTATCTCAGTTCCGGCATGATGACCGACGCCGCGAAACGGGATGTCGAACGCATCTGGATGGAGACCTTTGACCAAGATTATGCGGTCCGGCATGCGGATGCGTTTTCGGCCCTCTACCGCCATATCGGGCTCGATTATTTCGGCATCGATTGCGCCGAACTGCCGGACGGGCGGCTGCTGGTTTTCGAGGTGGATGTCGCCATGGTCGTCCACAACATGGATAGCCCGACGGTGTTTCCTTACAAACACGTTGCCATGCGCAAGCTGTTCGACGCCTTCATTCGGGCGTTCGATCCGGCACGGGCGGAGGATTTTCTGACGACCAGTGAAACCACGGCGTAAGCGAAAAGAATGCCGCCCTGGCAGGCCGGGGCGGCACATTCGTCAGGCTTCATCGCCTGCATTATCGGTTTCGAGCGGTGAAAACCGCGGGCTCAAAGCGCAGCTTTGACCTTTTCCGCGACTTCCGGGCTGACCCACTGCGTCCAGACTTCCGGCCGGTTCTTCATGAAATAACGGGCCGCATCGTCATTGGTGCCCTGGTTGTCGACCTGCCAGGCAAGGATGCTGTTGACCGTGTCATTGGTCCATTTGCGCTTCTTCAGGTAATCCATGGCAATACCCGCCTTTTCGGCGAACTGCTTTGTCACGACGCTGTAGACGGCCGAGACCGGATAGGAATTGACCTTCGGGTTGGCGCAATCCGTCACAGACGTGCAGGCATCCCATTCGGTCTTGTCATGCGGCACGCCGAAGGAGAGCTTGACCATCTGATACTTGCCGAGGATCGCGGTCGGCGACCAGTAATAACCGAGCCAGCCGGTCTTGTTCTCGAAGGCGCGGGTGATCGTGCCGTCGAGTGCGGCACCGGAACCGGTCTCGACCAGTTCAAATCCCTTCTTCTCTGCGCCGAGCGCGCGATAAAGATTGCCGAGCGAGGACTGGCACTGCCAGCCGGGCGGGCAATTGTAGATGGCGGCCTTGGACTTGTCGTCCGGCGCCGGAAAGAGCTCGGGATGCTCCAGCGCCTGCTGCACGGTCTTGATATCCGGGTGGGCGTCGGCCAGGAATTTCGGGATCCACCAGCCATCGACGCCGCCTTCCGACAGGATATCGGCGGCAATCACCAGCCGACCTTCGCCAACGGCCTTGTCGAGCGGCGTGCGCACGGCATTGATCCAGAGTTCCGGCGCGATATCCGGCTGGCCCTTTTCGTTCATGGAGGTAAAGGTCGGCAGCGTATCGCCGGTGACGAGCTCGACCGAGCAGCCATACCCTTCCTGGAGGATGATCTTGTCGACATTGGCCGCGACGCCGGCAGAGGCCCAGTTCATCTCGGCAATCGTCACCGTGCCGCAATCGGCAGCATGGGCGTTACCGGCAAGGGCGTAAAGGGATGCGGCAAAGGCGGCTGCAGCCACCAGTTTGTTCTTCATGTTCAAGACCTCCAGGCCTCAGGCGTTGGCAATATTCTGATCGGGCGCCGCCCGCGGAGAAACTCCGCCGGCCAGGCACGCGCCATCGCCATAAGTCAGCGAGATAACGTTTACATTACGCCCGGCTAAATACCGGCGCCTGCCCACAGGAAAGATGGCGTCCTCAAGCTCGCGTATCGACACGCCAGGAACTAGAGCCTGCTTCACGAGGCATGCCCCTGCTTTATGAGCAGCGAGACGAGATCGGCATCGCCAGGGACAATCGTACCCCACGAATTTCCGCCCCATTCCCAACCTGTGTTCATGTCGAATGACAGAGAACGCTGCTGCTCCCGATCCACGGAGACAAGCAATGCCTGACTGCAGGAGCCACCATGCCCCGCAGATGGCGTATACTTTTCCAATGCCGTTCCCGGGTTCGCTGGCTGGGTCGTGAAGAGCAGAAGACAGCGAGGTAAGGGCGTCGCGACATTGATCTGATGACCGTAAAGAGGAACCGCATAGATTGGCGCCGGAACGTCGGAGCCCAGGACCATACGCGACAGACCGGAGGTAAACTGGTGTCCGGTCTCGTTTATCATGGTGATTGCGGACAACACGCCTTCGGATTTGACCTCTCCTCCACCACCCGCATGAACCAAGAAAGTCTCTCCTGGTTCAACGACCGTTTCAAATCCAGGCGCGATCACTCGACCAGCACGAATGGGGCTAGAGGATGTGTAAGCCCCAACCGACAGCGACCATTCCAATGCCATCCGTGGCATGATGTCTCGAGTTGAAAAGGCAACCGTCGGACGCGCCGCTGCGTTGGCCATTGCCGTCGCAAAAAGCAGGCTGAGGGAATACCCTCCCTTCAAGAGTGCATCGACCGTGGCCGAAGAGAGGGCGATATCGACGATATAGGTGGCTTTGGTCGCCATATGACAATCTCCGCGCCTTCGGAAAGACCTGTGCGCTGTCGCGAAGACAAACGGCAGCGCAGCGCACGACCGTTTGTCCTGTTCATTCCCGGAGGTTCTGATCAGGCTGCGTCGATCAGCAGCGGTACGACATTCGAGTCCGCCTCGACCTTCTGAGCCCAGCTATATCCTCCCCACGACCATCCCTTGTTGATGTCGAATGACACCGCCCTGTGGGTGCTGCTCGTGAGGTCGATCAGGATGCTCTGGCTGTAGGCCTGCTCGATCACGGTTCCGGTGTTCACCACCTTGGTCGAAAAGGTGAGAAGCACCTTCTGAATAGGAACCATGGCATCCAGGCCGTTGCCATAAAGGGGGAACGCGCACAGCGGCTGGGCAGTGCCTTCGACGACTTCGGAAATACCGCAGGTCATCTGATCCGTGGTGAGATTGAGAATAGAGATATTGCCCGGATCACCCTCAACGACATTGCCGGAACCCTGCGGTGTCTGAACCTTGAGCTTCTGGCCGAGGTTGATGTTGTACGGGGTCAAACCCTTGATCTGCCCGTTGGGGATGATCTCAGATCGGGATGTATAGGCCTGGTACTGGATTTCCCAGCTGACATCCGTCTCCGTTCCGTAATCGGCTGACTTGAACCAGACGAGCGGCCTGCCTCCCCCCATATTCGCCTGAACACCTTTGAAACCGTAGAGCAGGTAATTGCCGTTGGAGAGAGCGGTAACTGTCGCATCCGTCATCTGAATAGCGACGCCATAACTCGTGGCGCCGAGAAGATTGCCCATTGTCGGTTCCAGCGGTCCGAAAGACCGGTCCGCCGGACCATCGGATGATGTTGCCGCAGCGACTTTTCCCGCGACCCACATGACGCTCAGTCCCTTGAAACCGAGCTGGGAGCCTGCAAATTCCAGGGGGTTGATCGCCATATCGCCAGGTCCCTTGGCGATCACCCGCTTGGTTGAGGCCTCTTCATATATGTAAAGATTGGGATCATATACCTCCGGATTACTCTGATTTTCCCCGGCCTTTTTGATGATATTATGCACGTCACCCTTGTGGATGTTTTTCGACATGCACTCGAAATAATAGGCGCCCTTTGCCATGGCAAAGCCCTCTCCTGGTTGATGTGAAAGATATTGGTCCGGACACGGACTTTCGTTTTGGAACCGGCCCGATGCCCGGCAGTTCTTCTGCTTCCCGGAGAATGCGAAGCCTGTTCGCATCCCAGAGTTGCCACACCAATCTACGCAACCATTGGTTATTTTCTTTTGGCGCAATCACTCATGCTTGTGATCGCATCATCATCCGGCGATACGCGCTTGGAGAGAGCCCCCTGCTCTGCCGGAAAGCCGTGGCGAAATTTGCCGGCTCGCCGTAACCGACTGCAAAGCCGATCTCACCGATGGAAAGCGTCGAGGTTCGTAGCAGCCTTGCGGCCTCATCGAGCCTCCGCTCCCGCAACCAGGCGTATGGACCTATGCCCAGGACATTCCTGAAGGCGCGCGTCAGCGAGTTGTGATTTGAACCCATATGCCGGGCCAGAGCATGCAGGGAAAACTCGGCCACGATATCCTTGACCAG
The DNA here is from genome assembly GCF_007829835.1 of Neorhizobium alkalisoli. GTDB lineage: Bacteria > Pseudomonadota > Alphaproteobacteria > Rhizobiales > Rhizobiaceae > Neorhizobium. The sequence goes on from NZ_VIWP01000002.1 coordinate 401,135, forward strand.
GAAGGCGCATGTGTCGTTGACCAGCTTGCGCTCCTTTGCTGTGGCGCGGTGCGAGCTGCCGGCGTCTATCGCCTCCGCGAACGATGCTTCTGGAAGCGGCCAGCGAAGGACACGGAAAGCGGCAACGGTACCGAGGCGTGTCGCCAGCTCCATGGCAAGAAAAGGATAATAGACAATATCGCTGAAACCGGCCGCAAAAAGCGCCGCCCGTTCCTTGTGTCCGCTGTTCACGACAGCCAGAACAGGGATGCCGCTATGCCGGCACTGGGCGAGAAGTTGCGGTGAAGCCCGTTTGCCGGTGTCGATCTCGACCATGTCGGCAAGGATGACCAGATCCTTTTCATCGCCGCTGAGCCCCAGCTTGCCCGATGCCGAAATCTCACCGCGGCACCCTTCGAGCACCGCCATATTGGCCATGAATTCCTCGGCCCGTTGCTCGGCGGCGCATACGAAATGCACGCGAAGGCCGTAGTCGGGCATCGCGACCTATCCTGTTTCAACAATAGTCGGTAACGGCGGCTACGGTTGAGAGGAATAAAACCCAAACACCCAAAAGCAACCTAGGATTTTCATCCTAGATGAAGAACAAAAGAAGTACAACTTTAGATTTTACGAAGTTGCAAAAAACTGCCCGAGGCAGCATATGCGAACACGTCTCAGACGCGCGGAAAGGATGCAGACCGCCTTGCCCGACTGAATTCATCGCGGCAGGACGGCCCTCACAACCGATATGGGACTATTCGAAAACGAAAGCGAGCCGCTTGCCGGTCAGCTTCGCAAGCTGCTGCAGCCGGCCGTCCAGCCGTTCGCCGGCGAAACTGGCATAGGCGTGCGGCACGACGAATTCGAGGTCGAGATCCGGGGATGCCGAATGCCGGAAGGTCAGATGGTTGACGATGCCGGGCATGGAGGCCGAGAACAGATAGACCACCCGCAGCAGGCCGCCGAGTAGCTTTGCCAGATCGAGCAGGCGCGGCGTGCCGATCGTGGCAAGTGGCCCGGTCGCGCCGTCATCATTCAGACCTTCGAAGCGATAATAATTGGCGAGCGCCAGATAGGCGCGGCCGGCATGGGTGATGCCGACGAAGGACGAATGGGCAATGACATTCAGTGCCTGGGCGCCGCGATAATCGGGATGGGCGCGCCAGCTGATATCGGCGAGAAGGCAGGCAGCCTGACGGTAGCGGCCTTCCTCTTCCGTCTCGGTAATGCCGAAGAACGGCACCATGCGGCCGGTCCAGTCGGCAAGCTCGCGGGCGTGCTCCGGTGACCGGGCGCGCAGAATTGCCAGCTGGTCGGCGGCGACGAGAAGCGGATCGGCTTCACGCTCATCGTCCGGCATCAGCGAATAGAGGTAACCTTCGCGCACGCCTTGGGCGGAGAAGGTGACCGAAGCGGGCTTCATGACGCTCAGCACTTCCTGCATGGCGATTGCGCCATAGGGGAGAAGTGAGCGGCGGCTCTTGGAAACGGCCTGCCAGGCGGGATCCTTCGAATCCTTGGCGGCGATCACCTCTTCAAGGAAGCGCTGCATTTCGGCGAGCGGCAATTCGTAACCCTGCATCATGTGCAGCGGGTACTTGGTGATTTCCATATGCAGCTTGGCGATGTTTCGCCATGTGCCGCCGACGGCGTAAAAGGTGCGGCCTTCGCCCTTTTCCAGAAAACGCGCCGTCTTCACCTGCTTGCGAGCAAAGGTGCGTGCCTTGGAAAGCGAATTGCCGGAGGATTCCGACAGGCGCAGGCCGCCGAGCGGCAGCGTGATGCCCTTGCCGAAGTCATGTCCCTTGATGTCGATCAGTTCCAGCGATCCGCCGCCGAGATCACCGGCAACGCCATCCACATCGTGGAAGCCGCTGATAACGCCGAGCGCAGAATATTTGGCCTCTTCCTCACCGGAAAGGACCTGAACCGGCTGGCCCAGAATTTCTTCGGCAGCGCGGATGAAATCGGGACCATTGGAGGCTTCGCGGGCGGCAGCTGTCGCCAGCACGTAGACATGCGTGGCGCGGGCCTGGACGGAGAGCGCGTGAAAACGCTTCAGCGCGCCGAGTGCACGGGCGACACCTTCGTCGTCCATGCGGCCGTTCGCACCCAGTCCCTTTCCGAGCCCGCACAGGACCTTCTCGTTGAAGAGAATGGTCGGCGCACGCGAAAGGCCTTCGTAGATAACCACGCGAACCGAATTCGAGCCGATATCGATGACGGAAACGGGGGCAATGCCGGGAAGGCGCCCCTGGGCTTCAGATCGTACCATACTGCCTATTTCTTGAATTGGGCTTTTATTAACGGGCTACTTCTTACGTCCCGACATCACGCCGGCGATCAGTTTCGGTGCGCTCGATTTCAGGGCCTCACCACGACCGGAAAGGCTGGGATTGGTCATGAAATACTGCTGCGCGTTGAACGGTTCCTCGCCCTTGCGCACCTCCATGCGCCTCGACGTACCGTCGGGCAATATCTCGTAGCTCTGCTGGTTGTCAATGAGATTGCCCAGCATAATCTGGGATAGAACCTGCTCATGCACAGTCGGGTTCAACAGCGGCACCAGCGTTTCCACACGACGATCGAGGTTGCGCGGCATCATGTCGGCCGAGCCGATATAGACCAACGCCTTGTCGGACGGCAGGCCATAACCATTGCCGAAGCAGAAGATGCGGCTGTGTTCGAGGAAGCGCCCGACGATGGATTTGACGCGGATATTTTCGGACAGGCCGGCCACCTGCGGGCGCAGGCAGCAGATGCCGCGCACGACCAGATCGACCTCCACCCCTGCCCGGCTGGCGCGGTAAAGCGCATCGATGATTTCCGGATCGACCAGCGAATTCATCTTCATCCAGATCGCCGCCGGCTTGCCGGCCTTGGCGTGGCAGATCTCTTCCTCGATATGGCGCAGGATACGCGGCCGCAGCGTATAGGGCGAGACGGCCAGCTTCATGCTTTCGGTCGGCTCGCCGTAACCGGTGATGAAGTTGAAGATATTCGCCATGTCATGGGCGATCTTCGGATTGCAGGTGAAGAAGGACAGGTCGGTGTAAATCTTCGCCGTGACCGGGTGATAATTGCCGGTGCCGAGATGGCAATAGGTCCTGAGCTTGCCGTCTTCACGGCGCACGACCATCGACATTTTCGCGTGGGTCTTGAGTTCGATGAAGCCGAACACGACCTGCACGCCGGCGCGTTCAAGGTCGCGCGCCCAGCGGATATTGGCCTCCTCATCGAAACGCGCCTTGAGCTCGACCAGCGCCGTCACCGACTTGCCCATTTCGGCCGCATCGATCAGCGCCCGGACGATCGGGCTGTCGTTGGAGGTTCTGTAGAGGGTTTGCTTGATCGCAAGCACGTCCGGATCGCGCGCCGCCTGAAGCAGGAACTGCACCACCACGTCGAAGCTTTCGTACGGATGGTGGACCACCATGTCCTTTTCGCGAATGGCGGCGAGGCAGTCTCCGGCGTGTTCACGGACGCGCTCGGGAAATCGCGCATTGTAGCTTTCGAAGCGCAGATCGTCGCGCGGCGCCTTGGCGATTTCAGACAGTGTGTTGAGGGCCAGAAGGCCCGGCAGAACCGCGACGCGATTGTCCGGCACGCCGAGTTCCTGAACCACGAACTGGCGCAGCGAGGCGGGCATTTCGCTATCCGTCTCGATGCGGATGACCTTACCACGGCGGCGGCGCTTCAGCGCCGTCTCGAAGAAGCGCACGAGGTCTTCAGCCTCTTCTTCGACTTCAATATCGCTGTCGCGGATGATGCGGAACGTGCCGGCACCCCTCACCTCGTAACCGGGGAAAAGCCGGTCGGTGAACATGCCGACCACGTCTTCCAGCGTGATGTAACGCACCGTCGCGCCATCATCCGGCAGGCGAATGAAGCGGTCGAGCGTCGTCGGCAGGCGCAACAGGCCGGTCATCGGCTCCTTGCCATGCAGGCTGTGCAGCTGCAGGCCCATGGAGAAGCCGAGGTTCGGAATGAACGGGAAAGGATGCGCCGGGTCGATCGCAAGCGGCGTCAGAACCGGGAAGAGATCGTCCTCGAAATCGGTCGCGAGCCAGGTCTTGTCCTCGGTCGAAAGTGCTGCCGGGCGGACGATCAGGATATCTTCCTGGGCGAGATATTGCTGGAGGACGGCAAGCGAAGCCTGCTGTTCCATCTGCAGATTGTCGATCTCCTGCAGGATCTCTTCCAGCTGCTCGACCGGCGTCTTGCCATCGGGGCTGCGGATGGCGATGTTCTGCCGGACCTGACCTTCGAGGCCGGCGACGCGGACCATGAAAAATTCATCGAGGTTGGCGGCCGAAATCGACAGGAAGCGAATGCGCTCCAGAAGCGGATGGGCGGTGTTCAGCGTTTCCTCGAGAACACGGCGATTAAACTGCAGCCAGGAAAATTCGCGGTTGATGAAGCGATGCGGGCTCGTCAGCAAGTCCTCGGCGGCATCGGCCACCGGCGCCGTTTCCGGCTGCTGCTGCATTTCCGTCATCGATTCCATCTCATCCATTCCAGTGCATGTCCTCTGCTTGGCCCCTGCCCCACTTTGACGAGGGAATTGTCACAGTCAATCGCCGGTTCCGGCATTTCCGAAATCGCTCAGGACTTCGGCCGCCAGCACCCGGTTTATCTTCGTGCCGCGCGAGAGCGCCAGCCGGTCGAGCCGGTCGACGATCGCCTGCGCCGCACCGAGTGACCGCTCCATCCGCGCAACAATATAAGCGACGAGCTTGTCATCGATATAAAGCTGGCGGTCGGAAAACAGTTTTACGATCACCTGGGCGAGCAGCTCCTCATCCGGTTCGCCGATCTCGACCACGGTCGCCGCCTTGAGGCGCGATTTCAGGTCGGGCAGCGTCACGGACCAGGAAGCCGGCCACAGGCGCGATGTCATCAGCAGACTGTGGCCATTTTCGCGCACGCTGTTGATGACGTGAAACAATTCCGTCTCGTCGAAGCCGCGCCGATCTGCATCCTCGAACAGGACGGGACCGGAAGCAGCGATGACCGCGGCCTCGGAACCGGCAAGCGGATGGATGTCGCGGGCTGCCGCCCGTTCCTGCCAGATATGCGCCAGATGCGATTTGCCAGACCCGACCGGGCCGGCAAGGATAACGACCGGCGACGGCCATGCCGGCCATTCGTCGACGATCGAAACGGCGGCCGCAAGGCGCTCGGAGACGAGAAGGTCGTCACGCCCCCTCGCCGCATCATGGGTGAATTGCAGCGGCAGCTGCTCGGTCTTGCGACGCTCGTCAGTCTCGGTCATCGGTGTTTTTTTTCGAACTTCAGCTTTTCGGATTTTCGCTGTGGGAAGCATCGATCCGCTGCAGCGTGGCGGCTTCATGGCTCACCACCTGCTGCTGATCGTCTTCCCAGGGCAGGTCCATGGACCGCCCGTAATAGATGTCGCTGTCAAGATATCGCGACAGGGCGAAACGGACAAGCACGCCGACAACGGCTGCGGCCGGAACCGCGATCAGCAGACCGACGAAACCGAACATCGCGCCAAAGGCAAACAGCGCGAACATCAGCCAGACCGGGTGCAGGCCGACGCTCTGGCCGACGAGTTTCGGCTGCAGAATATTGCCTTCGAGGAACTGGCCGGAGAAGAAGACGCAGGCGACTGCGATGATCCACGGATAATCCGGCCAGAACTGCACGACGGCGACACCGACAGCGAGAATCAGACCGATGGTCGAGCCGATATAAGGGATGAAGGAGATCATGCCCGAGATGAAGCCGATCAGCAGGCCGAAGTTAAGCCCGACCAGCGACAGGCCGACGGCGTAATAGATGCCGAGAATGAGGCAGAGCGAGCCCTGGCCGCGGATGAAGCCGGCGACGGACTCATCCATCTCGCGGGCGATCTCGCGTACGACGACGGTCTGGTCACGCGGGATCCAGCTGTCGACCTTGGAGACCATGCGGTCCCAGTCGAGCAGGAGATAAAAGGCGACGACGGGGGTGACGATCAGCAGCGAGACGACATCGACGATCGCCTTGCCGGAATTCCAGATCTGCGCGAACAAAGTGCCGATAAAACCGGCGCCCTGGCTCAGGACCTCGGTAAAATTCTGCTTGATCGTATCGATCTGGCTGGTGACCCAGCTTGGCAGGAAGGAACTCTGCGGGCTCGACAGGATCTGCTGCAGCTCGGAAATATAACCCGGCATGGCGGCTGCGAACTGTGTGAACTGGTTGATGATGATCGGGATGACCAGCATCAGCGACAGCGCGAAGACGAGCACGAAACAGACGAGGATAACGACCGTCGCCATGGTGCGGCTCAGGCCGCGGCGTTCCAGCCAGTCGGCCACCGGATCAAGGAAATAGGCCAGCGCCATGCCCGCCACGAAGGGGAGCAGAATGGACGAGAAGAACCAGACGAAAAGAATGAAGCCGACAAGTATACCCATCCAGAACAGGATATGGCGCTTGAGTGTCGCGCCACTGATTTGATGAGGCATGTCTGCTCCTTGATTGCTTTGGACTTAGGCCCGGATAGGCATATGAGGGGCATATAGGGTAAGGTCAAGTTTGCAGGAGGGGCGGAAGGCCGCAGCTGTGAAAAGCCTTCAAAACCCGCCTCAACGCTTGCATATCGGGGCGTCCCGTGCAATTGGCGGCGTTAAAACATACCCTTGGGTCCCCACCGGAGAAATGAGATGAGCGAGCCGGGCAAAAACGGTCTCACCTATAGCGATGCTGGCGTCGATATCGATGCGGGCAACCTGATGGTGGAAAAGATCAAGCCGGCCGTGCGCTCCACACGCCGTCCGGGCGCCGATGGCGAGATCGGCGGCTTCGGCGGCTTGTTCGACCTGAAGGCCGCCGGCTTCAAGGATCCGATCCTCGTTGCCGCCAATGACGGCGTCGGCACCAAGCTGAAGATCGCCATCGACGCGGATTTCCACGACACTGTCGGCATCGACCTCGTTGCGATGTGCGTCAACGATCTCGTCGTGCAGGGTGCCGAACCGCTGCTCTTCCTCGACTATTTTGCCACCGGCAAGCTCGATCCCGACCAGGGTGCGGCGATCGTCAAGGGCATTGCCGCCGGCTGTGTTGAATCCGGCTGTGCGCTGATCGGCGGCGAGACCGCCGAAATGCCGGGCATGTATTCCGATGGCGATTATGACCTTGCCGGCTTTGCCGTCGGTGCGGCCGAACGCGGCCAGCTTCTGCCGGCCGGCGATATCGCTTCCGGCGACATCATTCTCGGCCTCACCTCTTCCGGTGTTCATTCCAACGGCTTTTCGCTGGTGCGCAAGATCGTTTCGCTTTCCGGTCTCGCTTGGGATGCCCCTGCCCCGTTCGCGGACGGCAAGGCGCTCGGCGAAGCGCTGCTGACGCCGACCCGCATCTATGTGAAGCCGCTCCTGAAGGCGATCCGCGAAACGGGTTCGCTGAAGGCGCTCGCCCACATCACCGGCGGCGGTTTTCCGGAAAACATTCCGCGCGTGCTGCCGAAGCATCTGGCAGCCGAAATCGATCTCGCTTCCATCCCGGTTCCGGCCGTGTTCTCGTGGCTGGCCAAGACCGGCGGCGTCGAAGCCAAGGAAATGCTGCGCACCTTCAACTGCGGCGTCGGCATGATCGTCGTCGTTGCGGCTGAAAACGTGAAGGCCGTGACCGACGTACTGACGGCCGAAGGCGAAGTCGTCTTGCCACTCGGCCGCATGGTCGATCGCACCGAGGGCGAAGCCGGCGTCATCTACAAGGGCACGCTCGGCCTGTGAGCGACGCCGTGACCACGACATCCAAGAAGCGCGTCGCCGTCTTCATCTCCGGCGGCGGCTCCAACATGGTGTCACTTGCCGATGCCTGCGCCGCGCCGGACTTTCCGGCCGAAATCGTCGCCGTGATCTCCGACAAGCCGACCGCCGGCGGGCTCGCCAAGGCTCAAGGCCGCGGCATCTCGACCTTCGTCTTCGAACGCAAGGATTTTGCGGGCAAGGCCGAACACGAAGCGGCTATCCTCGCGGCGCTTGCAGACATTCGCCCGGACATCATCTGTCTCGCCGGTTATATGCGCATCATCTCCGGTGATTTCATCCGCGTCTATGAAGGCCGGATGCTCAACATCCACCCTTCCCTCCTGCCGCTCTTCCCCGGCCTGCACACGCACCAGCGTGCGATCAATGCCGGCATGAAGATTGCCGGCTGCACCGTGCATTTCGTCACCGAAGGCATGGACGAAGGCCCGATCGTCGCCCAGGCGGTTGTGCCGCTGATGGCAGACGATACTTCTGAGACGCTGGCCAGCCGCGTGCTGACCGTGGAGCACAAGCTTTACCCGCTGGCACTGCGGATGCTTTCCGAAGGCAAGGTCAGGATGGAAGACGGCAAGGCGGCATTTGCCGATCTTGCGGCGAATGAAACGGCGAAGCTTATCTCTCCGGATGTTTCGGCCTGATGGCCGGACAAACCTTGGTGAACAACACATTCTAGCCCCATTAATTCTGCTTCGAGATCCGTTCGGAAAAGTTCGTGCATTACTTGATGCGCGAACCAAAAAACCTGATATTCGATAATATTTTCAAATAAATCGCGGCAATTTTGCATCAATGGTGGCAAATGACCTTTCAGTCATCTGTCGACACTTGGCGCCCAACTGAATTATGGCAATAATGCGGCCATCTTAATTATGGATGGCTGATTTGAAAAAGACCCTGCCTGCTCTTGCCCTCGCATTTGGCGCCCTGGCGACCACGCCCTCTTTCGCCGATGACACGATCGCAAGTTCTGCCGACAATACATTCTGGCTGTCGGGCAGCGTCGGGCTGATGGACATCACCGCCCGCGAATATGTCAACGGACCCGGGTTCAAGCTGAGCCAGCTCGACTGGGAGAGCAAGCACGTCATGCTCTATAGCGGCACGATCGGCGCGGAATTCGCGGATGACTGGACGATCACCGCCAAGTTCGATTTCGGCGCCGGCGGTAATGGCGACATGGCCGATTACGATTGGGTACCGCCCTACCCGACCGACAATTCCAAGGATGGCTGGAGCCATCGTTCGCTGCACCCGAGGACCGATCTCAACCACTATCTGGCCGGCACGCTGGAAATCGGCCGCAAGGTCGCCGTCACCGATACGGGCAGCCTCGGCATCAGCGGCGGCTTCAAATACACGGATGTGCAATGGGATGCCCGCGGCGGCTCCTATATCTACAGCAGCGGCGGTTTTCGCAATGATATCGGCGAGTTCAAGGATGCGACGGTCATCACCTATCGCCAGCGCATCCCGTCCGCCTTTCTCGGCGTCAACGGCTCGCAGAGCTTTGACCGGCTGACGCTGTCGGCCGGCGTCAAGGGCGGCCTCACCTTCGGCATCAACGATGTCGACGACCACTGGCTGCGCAACACGCGCTTCAAGGGCAGCATGGATGCGGCACCGATGATGATGATCGATGCGTCCGCCGACTATAAGGTTGCCAGCAACGTTTCGATCTTCCTCGCCGGCTCATTCGAAAACGTCTTTCGAGCCGATGGTGATATCAGCAGCTATGAACGGACGAGTGGCACGCGAAGCAATACTGCCGGGGCTGCCGGCGCGTCGTTCCAGACCATGTCGATCAAGTTCGGCCTCAAAGGCACATTCTGACGCCCTCGGCGCCTCTGCGGATCAGGCGCAAAAGGATCAGCACTGCTGATCTAAAGCGCTCGATGTCATGGTCAGCCGCGTTGAAGTCTTGCCCATTGCAACATCATGATCGTCTTCGCGTCGATGATCCGACCATCCTCGATCATCGCCAGCGCGTCATCGAGCGGGACCTCGAGCACTTCGATATCCTCGTGTTCCTCGGCCAGGCCTCCGCCTTCCTCGACACGGTCGGTAAGATCGACCTCTGCATGGAAGAAATGCACCACTTCGGTCACGGCACCGGGCGACATCAGCGCCTTGAAGACGAATTTCACATCGCGGACGCGAAACCCGGTTTCTTCCATGGCCTCGCGGCGGATCGCCTCTTCCGGCGTATCTCCGTCAAGAAGTCCGGCCGGCACCTCGATCATGAAATCGTCTTCGCCGGCGAGATGTGCGGGTAGCCGGAACTGTTTCACCAGAACGACGGTGTCGCGCTCGACATCGTGGAGGAGAATGCAGGCGGCAGGGGTGCGGTGGAAGATCTCGCGGTGGATGCGGTGAGTGTCGCCCTTGCGGTCGGTATAATCGAGTTCGTAGCTCGAGAGTCGTGTCCATCCGTTCGACAGCGTCTTGTCGCTGACGATTTTTACTCGGTCACTGTTATCGGTCATGCCATCTCTCTGGTCGTATCCGGCGAAAAATCCTTGCGCAGCCAGACCTTGTTGTCATGCACCGCCGCGCCACCAAACGGGGCGACTGGATCGGCGCCGGTCAAGACGTTGATCCCCTCGCCGTCGAGATGCGCATCGTTCGGCCAGAGACCTTCGGCGATCAGCACGCCGGGTTTTGCGCCGGGAACGAGTTTCGCATGCAGGCGGATCTCGCCGCGGCGATTGCCGATCGAGACGATATCGCCATCGACGATTTGGAGGCGCTCGGCATCGCTCGGCTCGATCATCACTTCCGGCCGGCCTTCCTTCTGCACCGAGCTTTTCGTCTCTGCGAAGCTGGAATTCAGAAAGCTGCGCGAGGGCGAGGTGGCGAGCCGGAACGGATGGTCGGCATCGGCAGTCTCGATGACCGGCACGAAGTCGGGAAAACGTGGCAGGTCTGCATGCGGGCCGAGCGGGCCGACGCTGTCCGGCGTGCGATCCGGCGACGGGCCGCCCACCCAGTCGGGGCTGAAGCGGAATTTTCCGTCCGCGTAACCGAAGCCGTTTATGTAATGGGCCATCTCGAAATCCGGCTGGGCATCGATCCACTTGTTGGCCTTGAGATCCTCGTAGGAACCCCAGCCACTGGCTTCGAGAATGTGGTCGATATGGGTGCGCTCATCCAGACCGAAACCGGCGAAATGATCAACACCGAGGCGTTTTGCCAGTTCCTCGATGACGAAGAGATTGGTGCGCACGGTTTCCGGCGGCTCGACGAGCTTCGGGCCCAGCAAAATATGCTGCTGACCACCGGCGCGATAAAGATCGTCATGCTCAACGAACATGGTGGCCGGCAAGACGATATCGGCGACCTTGGCCGTATCGGTCATGAACTGCTCGTGGACGGCAACGAACAGGTCATCACGCAAAAAGCCTTCGCGGACGAGGCGCTGTTCCGGCGCGATATTCATCGGATTGGTGTTCTGGATCAGCATGGCCGTCACCGGGCCGCGATGGCGCAGCGCTTCGGCATCACCGGTCAGAACCCGGCCGACCTGCGACTGGTCAAGCTGGCGAATGTCCGGGTCCATATAGGCCGTGCCCATCAGCTCCGACTTGTCGAGCTTGAAAATTTCGCCATTGTTGTGAAAGGCGCCGCCGCCTTCATATTGCCAGGAGCCGAGCACGGTCGCGACGGAAAGCGCCGCATGCATCGAAGCCGTACCGTTGCGCTGGCGCGAAAAGCCGTAACCGAGGCGGAAGAAGGTCTTTTTCGTCGTGCCGACCAGAGCGGCGAAAGCCTCGATTCCCTCGATCGAAAGGCCGGTGATCGCAGAGGCCCATTCCGGCGTCCGGCTCTTCAGATGCGCTTCGAGGCCTGCCGCATCGTCGGCATATTTTTCCATATAGGCGCGGTCGGCATGACCATCGCGGAAGGCGATATGCATGACGGCACAGGCCAGCGCCGCATCCGTGCCGGGGCGCAGGACGAGTTTGACGTCCGCCTGTTTCATCGTCGGGTTGTCATAGATGTCGATGACGACAATCTTTGCGCCGCGTTCCTTGCGGGCCTTGACTGCGTGGGTCATGACATTGACCTGGGTGGCAACCGCATTGGTGCCCCAGATAACGACGCAATCCGACTTCGCCATTTCGCGCGGATCAGGGCCGCGCAGGGCGCCGGTGCCCATGACATAACCGGTCCAGGCCATGTTGGTGCAGATCGTGCCCATGAAGCCCGAATATTTTTTCGCATGCCGCAGACGCTCGATCGAGTCACGCTGCACCTGCCCCATCGTGCCGGCATAAAAATACGGCCAGACCGCTTCGGACCCATGCTTCGCCTCGGCCTTGACGAAGGCATCGGCAATCTCGTCGAGCGCCGCCTCCCAGGAAACCTCCTGCCAATTGCCGGCACCCTTCGCGCCCTTGCGGCGCTGCGGCACCATCAGGCGGCCGGGATGGTAGAGGCGCTCGGTATAACGCGCGACCTTGGCGCAGATGACACCGGCCGTATAGGTGTTGTCGGAAGCGCCACGCACCCTGCCGATCTTCCCGTCCGCGGTCAGATCGACATCGAGCGCGCAGGCGCTCGGACAGTCATGCGGACAGACGGTATGGCCGACAGAATTGTGGCCGGCCTTGGCAACAGGGGTGATTTTGGTCGCAACGTTCATCGGTCTGTCTGTCCTTCATGCTCGACGAGATAGCGCGTCGCCAAGCCGATATGGCGGGGAATGGGCTTGTTTTTCCGATAGTCGGCGACCTGTCGCCGGGAAATCTCCAGCGCGGAAGCCATGCCATCCAGGCTCATGCCCAGGTCGTCCATAGCCTGCCGAAAATCAGCATTGCCGAATTCCACTGAAGGAAGCTTATCGAGCCATACGGCCGAAAAGTCGAGATCCTCCCCCCATTCGATCGCATCGCCGTAGTCGCTGACCTTGAAGGACCGAAACAGGGCGTCGTCGTCGCGTAGCGCTATGTAGAAACGACGGCTGGCAAGGGCCGGCGCCAGATCCACCACTTTTGTTGTTCCGCTCTCGAAGGTTACACGCAGTTTCCGTCCTTCCAGGGCAGCGACATCGACAAGACGCGGCAGGGTTTCAGTGCCGTGAACGATATCATCGTCCGGGATTGAGACGTTTCCACTCACGTTCAAGGTGCTCCCTGTTTTCCGCTGCCCATGCGAGGGCGATCGCAAGGCTCTTCCTGTCCATGCTGCCCGCCACGATGGAAAAGTCGGAAAGCAGTATGGAAATCTGGTGACTCGGTGTGGCGACATGAAAATGCGGGGGATTGTGATCATTGGCGAACATGCGGATCGCCACATTGCCCAGGATCACGATCGTCGGCATTCAGGGCCTCCTCACCTGCCTGCAATCGTACAGATGCCATGGATAGACGTCAAGAATAGTGCATCACACGCACTATTCTTGACGTCTTCGATATCGAGCTCTTGCACTAAGCGCGGGAAAGCGTCATCTGCGGCATCGAACCCCATTCACGCGAGACCCCAACCGCCATGAACTATCGCCACATCTATCATGCGGGCAATTTTGCCGATGTGCTCAAGCATGCGGTGCTGGCGCGGCTGGTGCGGTATGCACAGAACAAGGACAAGGCGTTTCGCGTGCTCGATACCCATGCCGGTATCGGGCTTTACGACCTCTCCTCCGAAGAAGCGCAGAAGACCGGCGAATGGGTGGACGGGATCGGCCGGCTGATGGAGGCCGAACTGCCGGAAGATGTGGCCGAGATCCTCGAACCCTATCTGACCGCCGTCAAAACACTCAATCCGGCCGGTGGCATAAAACTTTATCCCGGTTCGCCAAAGCTGGCGCGCATGCTGTTCAGGCCGCAGGACAGGTTGTCGGCGATGGAACTGCATCCGGAAGATTTTAATCGGCTGCACAATCTCTTCGAAGGTGATTTTCAGGCGCGGGTGACGGAACTCGACGGCTGGCTGGCGCTCGGGGCGCATCTGCCGCCGAAGGAAAAGCGTGGCATCGTTCTGGTCGATCCGCCCTTCGAGGAAAACGGCGAATATGAGCGGCTGGTCTCGGGCCTGGCACATGCCTGGAAACGCTTTGCGGGCGGTACCTATTGCCTGTGGTATCCGATCAAGAAAGGCGCGCCGATCAAAGCCTTCCACGACCAGCTTCAGGCCCTCAACATTCCGAAAATGCTCTGCGCCGAGCTCTCGGTCAAAAGCGACCGGGAGACGACCGGCCTTTCCGGGTCGGGCCTGATCATCGTCAACCCGCCCTTCACGCTGAAGGACGAGCTGCATGTGATGCTGCCGGTCATCAAGACGATCCTCGCGCAGGACCGTTTCGCCTCGCAGCGCGCCTTCTGGATAAGGGGTGAAAGCGTCGACATTCCGGCTTGACCGGGTCCCGCTTCGTCGCCAAGGTGCCGCCGATCCGAAAGAGGCGTCGCCATGAAAAGACAGATCCTTTCCCTATTGATGCTGCTTGTCATGGCCGGCGGCGCTGCCGCTCAGGAACGCCGCTGGGATAACCAGTCCGGCGGCCGTCAGGATCGCGCCGGCGTCTTCGATTTCTACGTCCTGTCGCTCTCCTGGTCGCCAAGCTTCTGCGCCTCGAACAAGGGCGGCAGCAATGACGACCAGTGCGGCATCGACAAGCATTACCGCTTCATCGTGCATGGCCTCTGGCCGCAATATGAAAAAGGCTATCCGGATTTCTGCCGCAGCTCGGAGCCGGATCGGGTTGCCTACTCGCTCGGCCGTTCGCTGTTCGACATCATGCCGTCGATGGGCCTGATCGGCCATGAATGGCGCAAGCACGGCGTCTGCTCCGGCCTTTCCCAGCGCGACTATTTTGGCCAGATCCGGCAGGCCTTTTCGAATGTGAAAATTCCGGCCGATCTTTCCCAAGGTTCGGCCACGGCCACGCTTTCGCCGGCCGATATCGAGACGAAATTCGTCGCCGCCAATCCCGGCATGAGCACCAAGGGCATCTCCACCAGCTGCCAGAACCGGCAGCTGACGGAAGTGCGCATCTGCCTGACAAAGGACCTGCAGTTCCGCGACTGCCAGGAGGTCGACCGCGACAGCTGCCGGGCTGGCCAGCTGAGCGTGCCGCCGCCGCGTTGAAATTTGCAGGCCACAGGACTGGCCTGCCGAAATGACCGAGAAGGATTTCTGGATGAAACTGCTTTATTCCCCCGCCTCCCCCTATTCCGCCAAGGTGCGCATGGCGGCCCGCCATCTCGGCATCGAGATCACCGAGGTGAAGACCGATACGAATGCGGCGCCTGCGGAGCTCACCGGCAACAATCCTCTCGGAAAAATCCCGGTCCTGATCCGCGACGGCGAAACGCCGATCTATGACAGCGTCGCGATCATGCATTTTCTCGACCGCCAGTCGGGCGGCAAGCTTTATCCGAAGAAGGAGGTCAAGCGCACTGAAGCTGAGGTGCTGGAAGCGCTGTGCGACGGCGTGATGGATTGCCTGCTCGCCATCGTCTACGAGCGCCGCTCGCGCGAAGAGGAAAAGGTGCATCAGCCCTGGATCGACAAGCAGTGGTCCAAGGTGGTGCGCAGCCTCGACTATCTCGAGGAGAACCTGCCGAAGACCGGCAAGAAGCTGCATGGCGGCCATTTCGCGCTGGCCGCGATGATCGGTTACCTCGACCTACGCTTCAACGGCCAATGGGCCGAAGGCCGGCCGGAACTCGCCTCCTGGCCCGACGATTTCGCCAAGCGTTTTGCGGACTATCAGTCGATGAAGGCCGCCGCCTGATAAAACAGGAAAAAATCACGCAGCAAAAAGCCCGGGCTACAAACCCGGGCTTTTTCTGTTTCAAACCTTGGGAGGCTTAGAACTTCACGCCGATACCGACCTTGACGCTGTGGTCGTCGAAGCCCTTCGAGACCGAGCCGGAATCGAGGTTGTAGGTATCCTTGCCGAAATCGGTGTAGCGATATTCGACGCGGGCGGTGATGTTGTTGGTGACGAAAGCTTCTGCACCGACGCCGACCGTGTAACCGACAGCCGTCTTCGAGTCAGACGAGGTGGCGTCGGACATCTTGTTGTCGCCGAGTGCCAGACCAGCCGTACCGTAGATCAGGAAGGGGTTCATGTCGTAGCCGACGCGGCCGCGAACCGAGCCGTTCCAGCTCTGCTTGGCATCATTGCCTTCGATCGTGGTGTTCTTAGTGCCGTTGTAACCGACATCAGCTTCAACACCGTAGACGACCGAACCGGACTGCCAGTTGTAGCCGGTGTAAGCACCGCCGCCGAACTTGCCGTCACGGTCGCCATAGGCGCCGAAGCGGCCCCAGTCATAGGCGCCGTTACCACCGAGGTAGAAACCCTGCCAGGTGGCGGCCGGAGCCGGCTGGTCAACCGCGACCGGAGCCTGCGGGATCTGCTCTACGGCATCAGCGGCGTTCGCCGCAGAAATCGCGATGAAGCTGGCGGCCGAGGCCATCAGAGTTGCGACGAGGATACGCATACATTTATCTCCTTTTACTGCTGTGCCGGGAAAACACGTCGCTTCAATGTGTTGGCGACGGCTTTGTTCCCTGCCCGCTGAAAAGGAATTTGGATGCCAATTGAGGATTTCGAAGAGCCGAATTGTGAATTGATTATGGCAACAGAGCGGCTAAATTTCGATGTTGCTTGGCCGCAACATGTATAATATTAACCCTAACAAAAGATAAATTCAAATATTAACGTTTTCACACCCGTTACTTACTTCTTAATATCAAAACAAAACGCGGTCAATACAACTTAGTATCACGAAGCCATCGGCCGAAATCCATGATTCTAGACATTGAGTGCCAGGAAACCCGGTGTCGGGTCTGTGCTTTATGCCCATCAATTCTGAGGGATTACCATCGATCCTGCCGCCAACCCACGCTCTGTGCGTAAGCATGCCCGAATTCAGACATGATCGATCTTGTGGCAATCGGTTACCTGAGGCATGCCGACCAATGGGACACGAAAGCGTGAATTCCCTCCCCGACCTCGGCACCGCCAGCCTGCCGCTTTCAAACCGCAGTCGAAGACACTATTTCTGCCTGACAATATTCAGCGGCGAATCGAAAATAAATGCGTCCGGCCCGGCTTGCCGCGGAGATTAGGGCCGGCGGAGACATGTAATGAATGCAGGCAAGCTGCCGGATGGCGGCGTTCTTTATGACGGGACGGAAGATGATGACGACGATATCGGCACAGCCGAACCGTCCGCCGTCGCCGGATTGCCGATCGACTGGAACGAGGGCCTGAAGAACGACAGCGGCCTCAAGGGCGCCGATCTGATCGCCGAATTCGTCAAACACCTGCCGAATGCGCCGGGCGTCTACCGCATGTTCAACGAGGCCGGCGACGTCATGTATGTCGGCAAGGCGCGCAGCCTGAAAAAGCGCGTCGGCAATTACGCGCAGGGGCGCGTGCATTCCAACCGGATTGCGAAAATGGTGCGCGAGACGACCCATATGGAGTTCGTCACCACCCGCACCGAGACCGAGGCTCTGCTTCTCGAAGCCAACCTGATCAAGCGCCTGCGGCCGCGCTTCAACGTGCTTCTGCGCGACGACAAGTCGTTTCCCTATATCATGATCACCGGCGACCACCGGGCACCGGCCATCTTCAAGCATCGCGGCGCGCGTGCCCGCAAGGGCGACTACTTTGGTCCCTTCGCATCGGCGGCGGCAGTCGGGCGGACGATCAATTCGCTGCAGCGCGCGTTTCTGCTGCGCACCTGTACCGACAGCGTGTTCGAGACACGCACGCGGCCCTGTCTTCTCTACCAGATCAAACGCTGTTCCGGCCCCTGCACGCATGAAATCAGCGATGCGGGGTATGCGGAACTGGTGGAAGAGGCCAAGGACTTCCTTTCCGGCAAGAGCCAGGCCGTGAAGGCGACGATCGCCGGCCAGATGGCGGAAGCCTCCGAAGATCTCGATTTCGAACGGGCAGCGATCTATCGCGACCGACTGGCAGCACTTTCGCACGTACAGAGCCACCAGGGCATCAACCCGGCCGGCGTCGAAGAGGCGGATGTCTTTGCCATCTATAATGAAGGCGGGCTGTCCTGCATTCAGGTTTTCTTCTTCCGCACCGGCCAGAACTGGGGCAACCGCGCCTATTTCCCGAAGGCCGACCCGCAAATGTCCGGCGCGGAGATCTTGAACGCCTTTCTGGCGCAGTTCTACGACGACAAGCCGGTGCCGCGGCAGATCCTGCTTTCGGAAACCGTCGAGGAACAGGACCTGCTGGCCCTCGCCTTTTCGGAGAAAGCCAGCCACAAGGTGCAGATTCTGGTGCCGCAGCGTGGCGAGAAGAAAGATCTCGTCGACCATGTCATCGCCAATGCCCGCGAGGCGCATGGACGGCGGCTGGCGGAAACGTCTTCGCAGGCGCGACTGCTCAAGGGATTGGCCGAGACCTTCGGCCTCTCCTACGTGCCACGCCGCATCGAGATCTACGATAACTCGCATATCATGGGCACCAATGCCGTCGGTGGCATGGTGGTCGCTGGACCGGAAGGTTTTGCCAAAAGCCAGTACCGAAAATTCAACATCAAATCGACCGACATCACCCCCGGCGACGATTTCGGGATGATGAAGGAAGTGATGACAAGGCGGTTTTCACGCCTGCTCAAGGAAGAAGGCCTTCCGGACCGGAGCGCAGCGGCGACCGGAGCTGAAAGCGGCAGCGACGACATCAACGACACCGCCTTCCCGGCCTGGCCCGACGTGATCCTGATCGACGGTGGCCAGGGGCAGATGACGGCGGTGCGCGCCATTCTCGACGAACTCGGCATCCGCGACGTGGTGACGGCGATCGGCGTCGCCAAGGGCGTCGACCGCGAGGCAGGCCGCGAGCGTTTCTTCGCCGATGGCAAGAGCGATTTCTCGCTGCCGCCGCGCGATCCGGTTCTCTATTTCATCCAGCGCATGCGCGACGAGGCCCACAGGTTTGCCATCGGCTCGCATCGGGCTCGGCGCAAGAAGGAAATGGTGAAAAACCCGCTCGACGAGATTTCCGGCATCGGCCCCGGCCGCAAGCGCAAGCTTCTGCAGCACTTTGGAACGGCCAAGGCCGTGTCACGGGCCGGTTTGACCGACCTGATGGCGGTCGAGGGAATTTCCGAAGCGGTGGCGAAACAGGTCTATAACCATTTTCACGAGAACCGGGCGCCATGAGCCAAAATGAAGGGCTGGGCGGCCGGAAGACCGAATCTTTTTCGGTATATTTCGGAACTTGCCTTCGCCCTTCATCGCACCGCCGCAAACAACTGCAAAAAAGCCGCGAAAGCCTGTTGACGCTTTCGTCTCCAGACATCAACTAGGGGCAAACCCTAAGCACAGGTCGAAAATGGCTTCCCGCGCATACAGCATCCCCAATCTCCTGACCTATGCACGCATCATCGCCGTGCCGTTGATCGTTCTATGCTTCTTCGTCGAAGGGAAGCTCGAGAGTTCGGATTTTGCCCGCTGGGCGGGGTTCTGGATCTTCGTCGTCGCCTCGATCACCGACTATCTCGACGGTTATCTCGCGCGTATCTGGAACCAGACGTCGAATATCGGCCGCATGCTCGATCCGATCGCCGACAAGCTGCTGGTCGCATCCGTGCTGCTTCTGATGGCAGCGGACGGCACGATTGCCGGCTGGTCGCTCTGGGCCGCGATCACCATTCTCTGCCGCGAAATTCTGGTCTCCGGCCTGCGCGAATATCTGGCGGCGCTGAAAGTCTCGGTGCCGGTGACGCGCATCGCCAAGTGGAAAACGACGATCCAGATGGTCGCGATCGCCTTCCTGCTCGCAGGTCCGGCCGGCGAAGCCTATCTGCCCTACACCACGATGATCGGCATCGGCCTTTTGTGGATCGCTGCGATCCTCACCTTCTACACCGGCTATGACTATTTCCGCGCTGGCCTCAAGCATCTGGTGGATGAGGACTGATGACGAAGCTCGTCTATTTCGCCTGGGTGCGTGAGAGAATCGGCAAGCCGGAAGAAGATCTCGATCTTCCCGAAGGCGTCGTCACCGTGGCCGACCTGCTGAGCCATCTGAAAACGCTCGGCGAGGAATACGAGAACGCGTTGCAGTTTCCCGACGTCATTCGGGTGGCGATCAACCAGGAACATGTCGAGCACGACGAACCGATCGCCGGCGCCCGCGAAATCGGCGTCTTCCCGCCGATGACGGGTGGGTGAGAGGCGACGGCGCAAGCCGGCAAAACGCTCCAGTGGAGCGTTTTGAGCCTCGAACACCCTGAGCCAAAGCGAAGGAGCGGGATACGGTGCGGACCGCTCCACCTGCTGCCAAGGACCAAGACCATGCCCATCACCCCAACGATCCGCGTGCAATCTGCCGATTTCGACCAGCAGGCCGAGATGGCAGCGATCACCGCCGGTCGTCTGAATATCGGCGCGGTCGTGTCCTTCGTGGGCCTGTGTCGCGGCGAAGAAGGAAAACTTTCAGCGCTTGAACTCGAACATTATCCCGGCATGGCGGAAACCGAGATGCGCCGCATCGCCGATCTCGCGATCGAACGTTTTTCACTGATCGACCTCACCGCCATCCATCGCCATGGCAAAATCGCGGCCGGCGAAAATATCGTGCTGGTGATCGCAGCCGCATCCCACCGCCAGGCCGCTTTCGACGGCGCCAATTTCGTCATGGACTTTTTGAAGACCTCCGCCCCCTTCTGGAAGAAGGAACACGCGGCAGACGGCAGCCAAGGCGAATGGATCCAAGCGAAAGACAGCGACGACCACGCCCGCGACAAGTGGTCGTAAGGACGCAGGTCTCTGCTTGACCGGCGATTCGGTCTTCACCAGACGCGGTTCAGGCCCGGCATGGTATCGAAGACGGCATCTGCGGATATGAGCGGCACCCCGAGATCGAAAGCAGTCGCCGCGAGAATTCGATCAAACGGATCGCGATGCTCCCAGACCATCATGGCCGCCTGCAAGGATATTTGCGGTGTCAGTGAAGCCACTCGACCGCCCTGCCTCTCCAGAAGTGCCGGCAGGTTTTCGACATGTGGCTGCATCTGCGGCCATTTGCCGATCCGCACTTTCTGGCCGATCTCGAAAAGGCTGATGGGGCTGACGAAGACGCTTTCGGCCGCAAGCATGGCCGATATCGCCTTTTCCGAAAGCTGGGCATCTCCCGTCAGAGACCAGGCCCAGGCATGGGTATCAAGCAGAATGGCGTTCAAGCCTTGCCTTCCCACAGATCCAGCTCATGATCAGGCATCGGCTCGAAGAAATCAGGCGCCTCGCCATCGAGCTCGCCCTTCAAGAGGCCGATGGTAAAGCCTCCTTCGGTTACGGGAACGATGCGCGCCACAGGCGTTTTGCCCTTGGCGATGACTACTTCCTCACCGGCACGGGCAAGCTCGATCAGCTTGGAAAGATTTGTCTTGGCGGCATGAATGGTGACTTGCATATGCACCCCTTAGCTAAGGTAGCTAACTTTACCATTCCGATGGGACAAAATCCACATTCAAGGCACCACCCTCTCCCGCCGGCTGAGAACCAGGACGGCCACGAGCGCCGCTGAGACGACGAGATCGCGCCAGACGACGGGGCCATAGCCGCTCCACAACGTTTCCGCCAAACCGACCGCTGCGGCGCCTGCTGCTGAACGTGCCGGGTGTGAGTGGCCGCCGGCTGCGGCGATCAGCACGACCTTGAGGCCGAAAACGAGGCCGGCGCCGAAATCCATCGTGCCGTAATGCGAGGTGGAGAGAATGCCGGCAAAGGCGGCGTAGAGTGCCGCGGCACCATAGGACATGACGAAGACGCGGGCAGAATTGACGCCGGAGAGTTCTGCCGCCAGCGGATCCTCCGCTACGGCACGCCACAGGCGGCCGAGCCGGCTGCAATCCAGAACGAGACAGCCGAGGCTGATTGCGGCAAGCATCAGCGCCACATTGGCGAGCTGTATGGCCGTCAGCGTCACCGGATATCCGTCCCCCTGCCAGATGACGATCACCTGGTTGAAGAACGGCGGCAACCAGAGCTCGCGGGTATCGGCTGCCAGCCGTGCCCCCTCCATCAGGACCAGAAGCACGCCGAGTGCTGCGACGATCAACGCGTTCGGGGCGGAGCGCGCCAAGGGGCGCATGACGATACCGCCGATCGCCAGACCCGCGCCGAGGCTGCCGATCATTGAGGCCGCGGCGCCAAAGGCAAGCGAAGCCGGCAGGATCAGCCAGAGGCGATCCCAGCCGACATGGGCAAACAGCACATAGAGATGACCGGAGAAGGCAAAGAGCGCGCCATAGGCAATGTCGGCGCGTCTCGTCACCGCAAAGCCGATCGCGTAGCCGAAGGCGAGCGTCGCATAAAGCGCCGAAAGCGGCAGAGCATTTGCCAGTTGCTGCAGGAGATAGGCCATGTACGGCTCCGGATATCCAGCATGAATATAACTGGTAAAAATGCTTTTGCCAGTTATATTGGCCGCATGGATTTTTCGTGGACAGAACATCGATTTGCGGGAGGGGCGCTGGCGCTGGATGTCGCCAATAGCGTCGTTCTACGCATCGATCCCGAGCGCAGCATCGACCGTTTTTCCGTGCCGGAACAGATGGATGCCTTTCCCGAGGCCGCGATGGAGTTTTCGACGGAACGGGCGCTGTTCGGCACGCTTGCACCGGTGGTATCGGAAAACAGAAAAGCGTTTCTGGTGCTGCGTGAGGCGATCGACGGCTATTTTCGCGCGGTCGTTCGCGGCAATGAAAATGGCGGGCTGCTGGCGGATCTGCTGGAGGCTGTGGCGGGCATGCTGCGGCGCTCGGCCAGCGGTTCACTGGAGGCGGCAACGGCGCATTCTGCGCTTGCTCTTCTCGCCGAGGGGGAAAAGAAGCGTCTGAAACTCTGCGGCAATTGCGGCTGGCTATTCATCGATCGCAGCAAGAACCGCAGCCGCACATGGTGCGACATGGCCGTCTGCGGCAACCGGGTGAAGGCCGCCCGCCATTATCGGCGCGGCAGATCGGTGGCCACGGGAGAGAAGCCGTGAGACGGCGCTGGCTGGCGGCAACGACACTCCTTCTTCTGACGCTTGCCGCCGGTTGCCAGCGGGAATCGAAGGGCATCTATCTGGAAATTTCCGGCCGGATCTTCGTGTTCAACTACCGCGTGGCGACCGCCAATTATCTCGTGACGCTCAGGCGCGTGGCTCCGATACCCGACGGCAGCCGCGTGCAGGCGGAATTCGAAGATCCGCATGGCGGAGCCCCGCTTGTTGCCAGCGAGCCTCTATTCGCCATCGATGACCGCGTGTCACTGACCAGCCCTTTCCTCAGCTGTGTCAGGAAGGACAGGCCCTATAAGGTTCATGTGCGGCTTGTCGATTCCACGGGCGCGCTGCTGCAGGAAATCGAGACGAGCGTCACATCGGATGTCGACCAGTCGGTCATGCCGGGCAAGCCGCTGGTGGTCGGGCCTGTCTATACGCCCAACCCGGACGTATTCAAACCGGACGGCAGTATGGACGACCGGCGCACCGAGAGTTGCTCGCAATAAGGCAAAGCCGCCCAGAGATTGCGCAACCCCTTCAAATACGGTTGCAAGCTTCTGAATTAACTACTCTCCTAACCCAAATGGGGGGCGCCGCCGCCTTACGCTTTCGTTACGGATATGGGCGGCGGAAATTCGCCTTTTGGGGACGGAGCACATGGCAAACCTACAGAGATATTTCCCGGGCGGGGTCAATCCGGACGAGTACGATCCGCCAATCGACGGTATGGACTACATGCCGATGATGGACGAGATGGTCGATTTGAGTCAGGATGCCGTCTCCGGCAGTTCCAGCACGACACAGGCTCTTCTCAAGCTGCAGAACGGCATCCAGTTCGCGATCAACGGCTCCTTCACGCTCGACGCAGATGGCGACGTTGCTGCTGGCACGATCACGGGGTTTCAGACTTTCACTTCGGATGGGTCACTGATCGAGACGATCAGCAAGTTCACCCTCTCCATTGCAAATTTCAAATCCCTGGCCAATGAAGGTGGCTTCAGCAATGTGCTCTACAGCATCTTCAGCGGCAATGACACGCTGAAGGGTGGCGGCGGCGACGACGACCTGTTCGGCCACAATGGTAATGACAAACTTATCGGCGGCGGCGGCGGCGACTACCTGCATGGCGGCCGTGGCAAGGATACCTATGATGGTGGCTCCGGCTACGACCAGCTCAGCTTTGTAGAGCGCGACACCACAGGCACGCACGGCGTGACGATCGATGCTTCCAAGGGAACCGCGATCGATCCCTGGGGCAACAAGGAAACCTTCAAGAGCATCGAGAGCTTCCGCGGCACCCTGCTCGACGACACGATGAAGGGGTCGTCCGGCGACGACACGTTCATGGGCCTGAAGGGCGACGACAAGATCGACGGCGGTGCCGGCTTCGATACGGTGCGTTACCATCGCGACGCAAACTACGGCGCGAAGCACGGCGTCAAAGTGGACCTTACCAAGGGAACGGCAGTCGACGGCTTCGGCGACAAGGATACGCTGACCAGCATAGAGGGCGTACGCGGCAGCGACTTTGCCGACAAGCTGACCGGCAGTGCGGTAAAAAACACGCTGCGTGGCGACGGCGGCAATGACACGCTCGCCGGCAAGGGCGGCAACGACTACCTGATCGGCGGCGCCGGCAAGGATATCTTTGTGTTCGACACAGCGCTCTCCAAGACGAAAAATGTCGATACGATCGAGGACTTCAGCGTCAAGGACGATACCTTCAAGCTCGACAACGCGATCTTCACCGAGATCACGGGGACTGGCAAGCTGAGCTCGGCCCAGTTCTGGGCTTCGACCTCAGGCAAGGCGCATGATGCCAGCGATCGCATCATCTACGACAAGGACGACGGCAAGCTCTATTATGACAGCGACGGCAGTGGCAAGGCGGCGGCGGTGCTGTTTGCCACGCTCAGCGACGGCCTGAAGCTGACCAATGCAGACTTCCTGATCTTCTAAACTTTTTACAGTTGGCACGAGAGCCGCGGACGAAAAAGGCCCTGGATGTTCCCACATCCAGGGCCTTTTTTATTTCGACCGATCGGCAGCCATTGTCAGCTGCCGACGGGCTTATGGCTTCAGCCGACGATTTCGGTTTCAGCGAACCAGTAAGCGATTTCCTGGGCAGCGGTTTCCGGAGCGTCCGAACCGTGAACCGAGTTTTCGCCGATCGACAGGGCGAACTGCTTGCGGATCGTGCCTTCGTCAGCGTTTGCCGGGTTGGTCGCGCCCATGATTTCGCGGTTCTTCAGGATGGCGCCTTCGCCTTCCAGAACCTGAACGATGGTCGGGCCGGAGGTCATGCCTTCAACGAGTTCGCCGAAGAAGGGGCGTTCCTTGTGAACGGCGTAAAAGCCTTCGGCTTCGCGCTTGCTCATCCAGACGCGCTTGGATGCGATGATCCGCAGACCGTTGTCTTCAAATACCTTGGTGATTGCACCGGTCAGGTTGCGCTTGGTGGCATCCGGCTTGATCATCGAAAACGTGCGTTCAATCGCCATGTCTCTGTCCTTCATATCCAGGGAAAGTGGGCGGTGTTTACCCGCCCCTTTCATTGGAAACAAGGGGGTTCGGCCAATTTCACGCCGCTGTCACACGTCGCCCGACGCCATTATGCAGGTCGAGGCAGCGTTCGAACCAGAGACCGACCGGGTCGTCGTCGGAAAACACCTTGGCGCCTGCGGTGATACGCATCCATTGCAGGGCGCCGAACAGGATGTAATCGGCAAATAGCGGGCTGTCGCCGCCGATGAAGTCCTGGAACTTCAGCGTATGGCGGATCGGCTTCAGCTTTTCGGCAAAACCGTCGATCTCCGCCTGGCGAACCGCATCGACGGCCTCGAGCGTGGTGCCGAGAAAGGCCTCGCGGCTCTCGCGGAAATAGACCTGATCCTTATCGCCCAGCATGTCGTGAATATTCTTCACTGCGATACGGGTGATCCCCGGATGCACGACCATCTGCGAAAAGCCTTCGACGAAACGGGCAAGCGCCTTGCCGCCCTCGCCGCCGAACAGGGTCGGCCGGTCGGGATATTTGTCCTCGAGGTAAAGCGCGATGTCGAAACTGTCGCGGATCAGCTCGTTGCCGTCCCGCAGGATCGGTACCGTTTTCGAGAACCCGTCCTCCAGTGCCGGGATTTCCGTAAAGGGCGTGGGCCTTTCGATGAAATCGAGACCCTTATGCTCCAGGGCCTGTACCACTTTCCAGCAATGGGGAGAAAAGGGGCGGCTCTCGTCGGCGCCGCAAAGCGTATAGAGGATGCGTGTCATGGGCTCTCTCCGGATGCGAATGGCTGCGATAATGCGGCAGTAATCGGCACCGAGTCCAATCAGGAAATTTCATGGGCGCCATTCATGGACAGGGTTTCTGTTGCAAGGCCCCGGCAGGAGGAATTCGGCGCATTCTCGCATTCATCTGCACGCTTCATTAACCGCAACCCCACGCAGCATGTCGTCTTTTAGCGGATATTAAGCGGCATCCGTGCATGCCTTTCTGCAAAGACGATACTTCCGACCAGAGGATGAGGACGCGGAACATGGCGGGCGAAGTTTTGAAGACATCGCAGGACCGGCAGCTGCAGCTGGTGACCCAGCATATGGCGAAACACGAGATTGCCGGCCTGCCGCGCAATTACGAGCTCGTGCACGAGGCAATATCAGGCACGGATGCCGCACTTTCGCGCGAGGTCCTGTCGCTTGCCAACCCGCCGCAAAGCCTGCTCGACGAGATCGGCGCTCGCTATCAGATCACGTCCTTCGTCACATTGGCGACGCCCAAAAGCCGCGCCGACGAAATCCGTCTGCTTCTCGACCTCCGGACCAAGATGGCAAGCGGCGTCACCCAGAAGCAGGGTTTTACCAAAGTTCTGGAAACCGTTGCCCGCAGCCTGCGGCAGGACAAGGGCGCAGGCCCGGAAGACATTCTTGCGGAAATCGAATTCCTGAGCGTCTCCCTGTCGGATGCGGTCGTTGCTGAAACCGAGCTCGAAGGCATCCTGCGTTCTGCCGCCGACCGCCTGATCCAGGCGGAAACCGAAGCGAATGCAGCCCGTGCGATCACGCTGCGCGACCGGCTGACCTCGCTTCCCAACCATACAGCGCTTGCCGAAAGGCTGGAGGCGCTCTACGGCGGTTCCGACGAGCGCGAAAGCGCGCTCTTCCTCGTTTCGCTGACGGATCTTGCGCATCTGGCACAGGTCTACGGTGAATCCGCCGCCAACCGCATCGTCAAGAAGGCGGCGACGGTGTTCCGCAAGGCGATCAAGAAGCACGATTTTCTGGCCCGCACTGGCCGCGGCGAATTCGCCTTCCTGTTCCGCGAGGTCAATCGCGAGACCGTGCATGCGATCGCCGACCGACTGAAAACATCGATTGCCGACAACTTGGTCTTTGCCACATCGGACGGTTCGGCGCGCGTGACGGTGTCGATCGGCGTCGCACTTGCAGCCGACGCCTTTTCGCCGCAGCAATTGCGGCTGCAGGCCGCCAAGGCGCTGGAGACAGCCAAGGCAAGCCCCCGCCTGACGGTCGTCGTGCATAACTGAGCCAATCAGACCGCAAAATGCCTTTGTGATTGATCCTCGGCCAATGCCGGGGACCGCTTGCGTTCGGCCCGCGTTTCGGCCAAAACCGCGGCCATGATCACGATTACCGACCTCTCCGCCCGTATCGCAGGCCGCCTGCTTCTCGACCATGCCAGCGTCTCGCTTCCGGCGGGCGCCAAGGTCGGCCTGATCGGCCGCAATGGTGCCGGGAAATCGACGCTGTTTCGCGTGATTACCGGCGATCTCGTCTCCGAGAGCGGTTACGTCACCATTCCGAAAAATGCGCGGATCGGCCAGGTGGCGCAGGAAGCACCGGGCACGGAGGATTCGCTGATCACCATCGTCATGGCAGCCGACAAGGAGCGCACGGCGCTGATGGCGGAAGCCGAGACCGCGACCGATCCCAACCGGATTGCCGAAATCCAGATGCGGCTCGTCGATATCGACGCCCATTCGGCCGAAGCGCGGGCGGCGAGCATTCTGGCCGGCCTCGGTTTCAATGCCGAAGCACAACTGCGGCCCGCCTCGTCCTTTTCCGGCGGCTGGCGGATGCGCGTGGCGCTGGCCGCCGTTTTGTTTGCCGAACCGGACCTGCTGCTGCTCGACGAACCGACCAACTATCTCGATCTCGAAGGCACGATGTGGCTCGAGGATTATGTGCGGCGTTATCCGCACACCGTCATCGTCATCAGCCACGACCGCGACATGCTCAATAATGCCGTCACCTCGATCGTGCATCTCGACCAGAAGAAGCTCACCTTCTATCGCGGCGGTTACGACCAGTTCGAGCGCCAGAAGGCCGAGAACGACGAATTGCAGATGAAGGCCAAGGCGAAGAACGACGCGGCGCGAAAGCACCTGCAGAGCTTTATCGACCGGTTCAAGGCCAAAGCCACCAAGGCCAAGCAGGCACAAAGCCGTGTCAAAGCGCTGGAGCGGATGGGCACGGTCGCGGCCGTGGTCGAGGACCATGTGCAGCCGATCAATTTTCCGAAGCCGGAAAAGCTGCCCGCATCCCCGATCGTTGCAATCAACAAGGGGTCGGTCGGCTACACGCCGGGTAAGCCCATCCTGAAGAACATCAGCCTGCGGATCGACAATGACGACCGCATCGCCCTGCTCGGCTCGAACGGCAACGGCAAGTCGACCTTCGCCAAGCTGATCTCCGGCCGGCTGCAAAACGAAGCCGGCGAGATGAAGCTTGCCCCTTCCCTGTCGATCGGCTTTTTCGCGCAGCACCAGCTGGACGACCTGATCCCCGAGGAGACGCCCGTCGATCACGTGCGTCGGCTGATGCCGCAGGCGCCGGAAGCGCAGGTGCGTGCCCGGGTGGCCCAGATGGGGCTTGCGACGGAAAAGATGAACACGGCCGCCAAGGACCTTTCCGGCGGCGAAAAGGCGCGGCTCCTGATGGGGCTTGCCGCCTTCCATGCACCGAACCTGCTGATCCTCGACGAACCGACCAACCATCTCGATATCGACAGCCGCCGCGCGCTGATCGAGGCGCTAAACGACTATGACGGCGCCGTTATCCTGATCAGCCATGATCGCCATCTGATCGAGGCGACGGTTGACCGGCTGTGGCTGGTCAATGAGGGTACAGTCAAACCCTTCGACGGCGACCTTGAGGAATATCGCGAGCTGATCATCGCGAGCGGCCGCAAGAAGGAAGAAAAAACGTCAGCTGCGGACGATACGGCATCGAAGGCCGACCAGCGCAAGGCCAATGCGGAGAAGCGCGCATCGCTGGCGCCGCTGAAGAAAAAGATCAACGAAGCCGAGGCTTTGACCGCAAAGCTGGAGAAGCTGATTCAAGCGCTTGATAAGGAACTTGCGGACCCGGCGCTTTATGAAAAGGCGCCCGCCAAGGCGGCGAGCAAAGCCAAGGAGCGCGGTGAAGCGGCGGCGAAACTTTCCGCCGCCGAGGAGGAATGGCTGATGCTTTCCTCCGAATATGAAGAGGCCATGGCCTCCTGAGCATGTCGCGCAAAAATGTAGAGCGTTTTTGCGATAACGACATGCGATGAAAAACAACCTGAAGCACGCAAGCGGATCCGAAGGATTGCGGTGTGCTTCAGGTCGAAAGAGGCGTAGGGGGCGCCCGGGGGGCTCAGGGCGCCCCTCGCCACGGAGCTTAGCGGCAGCCGCAGCGCCGTGTCTTGCCACCGTAGCTGCTGTTGTCATTGTTGTTGCCGGACAGGATGCCAAGGCCGAGAAGGCCGTTATTGTTGTTGCCCGACAGGATGCTGTTGCCGTTGAGGATCTTGTTGCCGGAGAGCAGGCCGCTCAGCACGCTCGTATTGCTGTTGTTCAGGACGCTCACCTGCGGCGAGACGGAAATGAGGCTCGACGAGCCACCACCGATATTGATGAGCGAACCTGCAGAAGCCTGCGAGGCAGCAGCGACGGTGAGGGCGAAGGCAGCAGCGATAGCGATGATTTTCATGAACTTTACTCCCGAGTTGCATGTGTGGTTGCGATGACTGGAGAGTATAAATTAGCACTTTCGAAATCAACGATATAAGCAAATCATAATAAACCATTAAGCATAACAGCTAAGCTTTTACTCAAACTGTTCGTATCTGCCGAATGCTTGCCCCCTGCCCTTTTGATGCCTAGGTAAGAGCTCGCAAATCAGGAGGCTCGCGTGAAAACTGGCATGGATCTTTTCCTCGAAACCGACAACGACCCGAAGACGCTTTCCTTCGTTGCGGAGTTGAACGCCGCCTCCGACGCAAAATTGCGGACACCGGAATTCGAGGCGGATCGCGATGCGGTCAAGGCGATGTTCGAGCGCGAGGACCGGCTGATCGTGCCGACACGGCGCGGCCGCTGGTTGTTTGATTTCCATCGTAGCAAGGAAAACCCGCTCGGCCTCTGGCGCCGCCTGCCGGCCGATCAGGAACCGCGTTCGGATGCCGCCTGGGAAACCGTGCTCGATTTCGACGCCTTCTGCGAAAAGGAAGGCAAGCGCTGGATCTATTCCGGCGCGATCACCTGTCCCTTCGAGCCGACGCTTGTGCTGCTGATCCTCTCGGACGGCGGCTCCGACCTGCTGCGGCTCGTTGAATTCGATACAGAGACGAAGACGTTTGTCGAAGGTGGTTTCGACACGCCGCCGGTGCGCGCCCATGCAAGCTGGATCAGCCGCGATGAGATCGCCTATTTTGGTTCGGTGGATGAATTTTCCGCCACCCGCTCCGGCTGGCCGCGGGTCGGCCGTATCCTCAAGCGCGGACAGGCGATCACGGATGCGCCGATCCTGTTCGAAGCTGGCATGGACGACGTTTATGGCGCAGCCAGCTTCATCGATCCGCTCTATTGGGGCGGCTCCACTGATGAGCGCCGTATCGAAATCTTTTCGGTCGGCCACGAGATCGGCAAATCGAGCCTTTATGTGCGGGGCGCTGACGGCGACATCCACCATCTCGATCTGCCGACCGAGATCGACAGCGACCTTAACCACACGCATCTCCTCTGGCGCGCCAAGACCGATGAGCGTTACCCGAGCGGCAGCCTGATCCTGCAGGAGTTTTCGCCTTTTGGCGAAAAACAGCTGGGCAAGGCGCGCGTGCTGTTTTCGCCGAAGGAAGGCCAGTCGGTTTCTCAGTTCACACTGCTGAAAACCTGGGCGCTTTATATCGTCAGCGACCGGATAGTGCCGAAACTGTTCCTGCTCGACCTGACGAGACCGGATGCCGAAGCGCAGGAACTCTCCCTGCCCTCCGAACTGCAGAGCATCAGTTTTCGCCTTCTCGACGCCGACCTGACGCTCGGCCAAGAAATCCTGACCGTCGTCGGCCAGGGCTTTCTCACGCCTTACGGCACCTACCGGCTCGACCTGACCGATCACGCTAAGACGCAGGAACTGGTGCCGACCGGTATCTCGCCGAGCTATTTCGATGCAGACGGCATGCGCTCCGAGCTTCTGGAAGCCATTTCGGAAGACGGCACAAAAGTGCCCTACCACATTGTCTTTCCAAAGACGTGGACTATGGGTGAACTGCCGGTGCTGATGTATGGCTATGGCGGTTTCGCGGTGCCGCTGTCACCCTATTATTCCGGCAATAACGGCCTGTGGCTGACCCATGGCGGCGCCTATGTGCAGGCCTATATCCGCGGCGGCGGCGAACTCGGGCCCCACTGGCACACGGTCGCCAAGGGCAAGGGCCGCCACAAGGCTTTCGAAGACTTTTCCGCAATTGCCCGCGATCTGGTGAAGCGCGGTTATTCGAAACCGTCGCGCATCGCCTGCACAGGCGGCAGCAATGGCGGCCTGTTGACCGCCGTCATGCTGACCCGCTACCCGCAAGATTTTGGCGCGGTCTGGACCCGCGTGCCGGTCATCGACATGGAACGTTTCCATCTCTTCCCGGCTGGTCGCGCCTGGATGGACGAATACGGCAATCCCGACGTTGCGGAGGACCTGGACGCGATGCTCGATTATTCGCCGCTGCATCAGGTAAAGCCGGCATCCGAGGTGACTTACCCGCCGGTCTATATCGAAAGCTCGACCAACGACGACCGCGTACACCCCTCCCACGCCCGGCGATTCGCCGCCCGGCTGATCGAGGCGGGCCACACGCCACTCTTCCACGAATACGGCTCCGGCGGCCATGGCGGCGCCGGCGATTCCAAGGAACAGGCCGAACGGCTGGCAATGGGTTACAGCTTTCTGCGGCAGACGATCCTTAAGGGGTGAACAAAAGACCTTCGGTTGTCGCCTTCGTGAAGATGCACTATCTTTGAACCATCTTCACGAGGCACGACCATGGCCCTCTCCCTGGATGACGACAGCATCGACCGGCTTGCCGAGCAGGCGCAGAAGATTTTGAAGGCGCCGAGCAAGGCGGACGCGATCCGGCAGGCGCTGGAGCGTGTGGTAGAGGCGAAGCAGGATAATCCGCCCGCCGAAAGACCTTTGGCCGAGAGGCTCCAAACCATCCGCGATCGATATCAGGCGATGGGTACGCCCGATCCCGCTTTTGATGAAAAGGCGTTTGTCGACGAAATGTGGAAACCCTGATGTTTCTGGATAGCTCGGCGATTGTGGAATATTTCATCACTGGTCCCGAGTTCGATCGGATTGCTTCTGCGTTCTCCACCGCGAATACCCGCTTCTGCACTTCAGGAATGGTGATGTTCGAAACCACGACCGTTCTCGCGAGCCGCCGGCAGATTGAAGTCAGTGAAGCCTACGTTCTCCTCAACGATCTCCTCCTGGAATTGCGGGCCGAGATCATGCCAATCACAGACGAAACCGCCTCCGCGGCCATCGACGCCTTTTCCCGCTACGGCAAAGGCCGCCATCCGGCAAAACTCAATTTCGGCGACTGCTTTTCCTATGCCGGCGCGAAGATCGCAGGCGTGCCTCTCCTCTATGTCGGCGGCGATTTTGCGCTGACGGATCTCGGATGAAACGTTAAGCGCCGAAAGCCAATCCTAACCATCCGTTAACCATGATCGGAGAAAGTGAAGGAGAATCAAATCCTTCTTCATTTTTCAGCCGAGCACGTCCCCATGTCCGTCAGGACCCTTTGTGTTGCCGCAGCGCTTGCAGCCCTTCTCTCCTCCTGCGCCGGCCGTCCGCCGTCCGAAGGTGGCTCGCTTGCCACATCCTTTGCCCCAGCCAAAGCGCTGAGTTCGCCGAAAAAAGCCGATGCCGATGATCCGGTGGCGCTGACGCCGGCTGCCTGGGGTCGCCTCGGCAATCCGGGCAGCCTTGCCGGCCGCACGATCGACGTTTCCTCTCTCTCGGATATCAAGCTGCGCGACAAGGAAGTCGTTCTGTCCTTCGACGATGGCCCGATGCCGAAGAAGACGGAGCGGATCCTCGCGACGCTCGATGAATTCGGCGTCAAGGCGACCTTCCTGATGGTCGGTGAAATGGCCAAGGCACATCCGGAAATCGCCCGCGAAGTGGTTGCGGCCGGCCATTCGATCGGCAGCCATACTTACCGCCATCCTGACCTTGCGCATCTTTCGTTCGATGCGGCAGTCGCCGAGATCGAAAAGGGCAAGGCGGCCGTTGCCAGCGCCACGCATGAAGATCCGGAATTTTTCCGCTTCCCCTACCTTTCCGATAGCCGCAAGCTGCGCCAGTGGGTTGGCGATCACGGCATGGTGGTGATGGATGTCCAGGTCGATTCGAAGGATTATTTCGGCGTCACCCCGGCTGCCGTCGCGACCCGGACGATGAATACGCTGCGCGTCCAGCGCAAGGGCATCATCCTGCTGCACGACATCCATATCCGCACCGCGGCCATGCTGCCGGCGCTGCTGACGCAGCTGAAGGCGGAAGGTTACAAGGTCGTGCGGCTGCGCCATGCCGGCGGTTCGCGCATGCTGACGGCTTCGATCATGGGATCGACCGAAACCGTGGTGCGCTGATCGGGCCAGCCCGGAGATTTGAAAATCGAGAACAGCGTGTAGCGGAAAAGCGCCTCACGCCTTCTTCACCCAGCGCCCTTCTTCGGACTGCTGCCAATAGGTCAGCGCATGTCCCTCGCCTTTCAGGCGTTTCCACTGGGCGCGCGCGCCTTCCAGCTGCTGCTGGTCATACCCGTCGAACATGAAGACGATCCGCTCATAGCTTTCCACCGCCGGCGGCTCGGCGCCGTCGACGACGAAGCGGACTGTTGCGGAATTCGGGTTGTCCTGCGTTGCCGTCAGGAGAACAGGCTGGTCTTCCGCCATCGGCGCAGCATCCGTGCCATGGCCCAAAAAACTGTCGTCGCGAAAGGTCCAGAGATGGTCGTCGAGAAAATCCCGGCGACCTTCGAGCCCCGTCTGAACCACCACTTTCCAGCCGCGCTCGACACTCTTTTCCAAGAGTGCCGGAAGCGCGTCTTCCAGTTTCGATTCGGTCAGGTGATAAAACAGGACGTCGGTCATCAGCCCTCGTAATGCGCCCTGACAAGCTCGTCCAGCAGGCGGACGCCGAAACCGGAGGTCCAGGACTGGCTGATCTCGTTCGTCGGCGAGTTCAGAGCCGTGCCGGCAATGTCGAGATGCGCCCAGGGCGTATCGCCGACAAAACGCTTCAGGAATTGCGCGGCGGTGATCGAACCGGCCTGACGGCCACCGGAATTCTTCATGTCCGCAAAACGGCTGTCGATCATCTTGTCGTATTCCTTGGCGAGCGGCAGGCGCCACAGCTTTTCGTGGGTCGTCTCGCCCGCAGCGGAGAGTTCAGCGGCCAAAGTGTCGTCATTGGAAAACAGGCCGGCGTGATGGGCACCGAGCGCCACGACAACGGCACCGGTCAGGGTCGCGAGGTTGATCATGAAACGCGGCTTGAACCGTTCCTTGGTGTACCAAAGCGCATCGCCGAGGACGAGCCGGCCTTCGGCATCGGTATTGACGATCTCGATCGTCTGGCCGGACATCGACGTGACGATATCGCCGGGACGCTGCGCATTGCCGTCGGGCATGTTTTCCACGAGGCCGATAATGCCGACGACATTGGCCTTCGCCTTGCGGGCGGCCAGCGCGTGCATCAGGCCGGTCACGGCGGCAGCGCCGCCCATGTCGCCCTTCATGTCTTCCATGCCGGCACCGGGCTTGATGGAAATGCCGCCGCTGTCGAAAACGACGCCCTTGCCGACGAAGGCGACCGGCGTTTCACCCGATTTGCCGCCCTTCCACTGCATGATTGCCAGCCGCGGCGGCTTTGCCGAGCCCTGCGCAACACCGAGAAGCGCGCCCATGCCGAGCTTCTTCATTTCCTTCTCGGTCAGGATCTCCACCTCGACACCGAGCTTTTCCAGTTCCTTCGCCTTGTCGGCGAATTCGACCGGACCAAGCACGTTCGGCGGCAGATTGACGAGGTCGCGGGCGAGATTGACGCCGCCGGCAATCGCCTGCGACGTGGCAAAGGCCTTCTTCGCTTCCTTGGCCGAAGCGGTGACGATCTCCACCGTCACCTTCTTCGGCGCCTTGTCGTCGTCATCGGCCTTCTTGGTCTTGTAGGCATCGAACGTATAGGCGCGCAGAAGCATGCCGAGGGCGAAACCGGCAGCCTGATCGGCACCGACTTCCACACCCGGCGCATCGAGGAAAACGGTGACCGAGGTCATCGACTTGACCGTTGCGGCAGCGGCGCCGCCGGCCTTCAGCCAGTCATAAGCCTCGAGTTTGCCGGCCTTGCCGAGACCCAGCACGACGAGACGATCGGCGGGCGAGCCCTGCGGCGCGATCACGTCGAGAACAGACATCGACTTGCCCTTGAAGCCGGCAATGCCCGCGGCGCGAACCGCGACGTTTTCAGGGTCGGCCACGTCGGCACCCGCCGCCGGCTCATCGCCGGAGAGCTTCAGCTGGATTGCAAGCCCACCCTTGAGCTTTGCGGTGGCGGCGAAGGTGATGTGGAAATCGACGGACATTACGGCTCCAGGCATTTGCTGCAAAAAGATGCGCCGATCATCACGCTTTCGTCCATGAACGCAAGGCAGGACGCACCGGCATCGGCAATTTGGCGTGCA
This sequence comes from Neorhizobium alkalisoli, assembly GCF_007829835.1. Classification (GTDB taxonomy): domain Bacteria; phylum Pseudomonadota; class Alphaproteobacteria; order Rhizobiales; family Rhizobiaceae; genus Neorhizobium. The sequence goes on from NZ_VIWP01000002.1 coordinate 436,908, forward strand.
ACGCGCCGAAAACCAGCCCTTCTTCGAACCAATCGGATGCAGGACGGAATGGCGTCGCCCGCAGCGGATGGCGAAGAACGTCGCGACTCAAGCTTTCGTCACGGCATCATCAAATGCCTTTCATGAAAGTCCGGCATAAGATCCGTGGGGCGGCCGACGGGCAGCGGATGCCATCAGATCAATGGATCAACGCCCGATGGAATCAGCACGATGCCGCAGACACTGCTTCTTCCCTTCCCCCTGCAGCAGTCGGCACGGCGGCATTTTTTCGCAGGCGCGACCGGCTGGCTCGCCGTACTGGCGACGGCATGGTGCCTGCTTCTCGCCCTGTTCCACGCCTTTCCACAGATCGATATCATGGTCGCCGAGGCGTTCTTTCGGGAAACCGCCTGTAACGGCGCAAACGCCAAGGCGGTGATCTGCGGCTTTTTCCCCTACAGCAAGGATCCCGGCCTCATCCTTGTGCGTAAAATCCTGTTCTATCTGCCGGGAGCCTGCGGCCTCTATCTGCTTTACCGGCTGCTCGATAACTTCCAGCATCACGGCGCCACCTATTGCTGGCGCAAGGCACGCGATTATTCGATCGCCCTGACCGCGCTGCTCATCGGCCCCTATCTGCTCGTCAATCTCGTCATCAAGCAGATTTCCAACCGGCCGCGTCCCTATGACACGGATCTGTTCGGCGGCAGCTCGGCCTTTACGGCTGCCGGCGATTTTGCAGGCGCCTGCATGCGTAACTGCTCCTTCATTTCCGGAGAGGCGGCCGGCACCGGCTGGATGGCCTGCCTGATCGTGCTTCTGCCAAAACATCTGCGGCTGACATTCGGTCCGCCCCTGATCGCCATTTCGCTGGTTTCACCGGCCCTCAGACTGGCTTTCGGCGGCCATTATCTGTCGGATGTCATGCTCGGCTGGCTGTCGGCTCCGGTCGTCTATGCGGCCGTTGCGCTGCGATACGAAATGTCACAACGGGGAAGAAAACAATGTCCCCCAACAATTTTGTGACATTAGGCCTGTCGCAAATGCCGTTTCTATCGCTTAGATAGGCGCGGCTGTCATCACGGGATGACGGGCGGGACGACAGGCCATCAGGCAGGACTTGGGCATCAGGCGGGAATGAAACTTCTCGAAACCTACATACTGCGCCGGATCATACAGATGTTCCTCGTGGCACTGGTTCCGGTGCTGACGATCATCTGGACGATCCAGGTGCTCGGCCGCATCAACCTGGTCACCGATACGGGCCAGTCGATGGGCTCGTTCATGCTGCTCGCAAGTTACATCCTGCCGACCATCATCCCCGTCGTGCTGCCGTTCGCGCTCGTCATCGGCATCACCCAGACGCTGACGGCGATGAACAACGATTCGGAGCTGCCGGTCATCGATGCAGCCGGCGCCAGCCGCAGCATCATCTACAAGCCGGTCATCCTTCTGGCGCTGGGCCTCAGCCTCGCCTCCTTCGCCATCACCAATTTCGTCGAACCGGTCTCGCGGCTGGGCGCGCGCCAGATGGTCGCTGCCGCCTATGCCGACCTTCTCTCGTCGGTGATCGAGGAAAAGACCTTTCGCACGATCGAAGACGGGCTTTACGTGCAGATCTCGGAGCGCCATTCGGGCCGCGTCCTGAAGGGCCTGTTCGTGGTGGATTACCGCGATCCGCAGTTCGATCTGATCTATTACGCCCGCGAAGGCTCGGTCGATCCGGGCGGCACGTCGCTGACGATGCGCGACGGCGAAGTCCACCGCAAGGGACCGGACGGCCGTATCTCGATCGTCAAGTTCGCCTCCTATGCCTTTGATCTTTCTTCGATGACCAAGTCGGACAATGGTGGTGGCCTGCCGCTTTATTCCGGCGACCGTCCCCTGAGCTTCCTGCTCAATCCCGACCCGAACGATCCGGCCTATCAGAAGAAACCCGAAAGTTATCGCAGCGAACTGCACCGTCGCCTCTCCGACTGGCTGTTCCCGATCACCTTCGCGCTGATTTCCCTGCTCGTCGCCGGCAATACCCGCTCGCATCGTCAGGCCCGGCTGCATCCGATGATCTATGCTCTGATCGTCGCCTTCCTTCTGCGCTGGGTCGGCTTCTCGGCAACGAACCTGACGGAGCGCAACGCGGCCTATATTCCGCTGGTTTATGCCATTCCGCTCGGCACCTGCGCGATCGTCAGCTTCATGCTGGCAACCAATCGACAGATCCAGATGCCGAAATTCATCGGCAACGGCATTACCAGCATGACCCGATCCGTGCAGCGGCGGCTTCCGAAGCCCGGCTCCAAGGGAGGTGCGGCATGATCTTCTCGACACTCGGCCGCTACTTCTTCAAGCGCTACATCATCACCGCCTTCTGGTTCCTGCTCGGCGTCAGCGCGATCATCTTTCTTGCCGATTTCAGCGAGACGAGCCGGCGGCTTTCTGGCCTGACGGGCTATACGGTCTATGGCGCGCTTGCGATGACGGCGATGCGCGTCCCGCAGATCCTGCAGCAGGTCATCCCGACACTCAGCCTGTTCATCGGCATGACGGTGCTGATCGCGCTCAACCGCCGTTACGAGCTGGTGGTGACGCGCGCCGCCGGCATTTCCGTCTGGCAGTTCGTCACCCCGTTCGTGGTCGGCGCTTTCCTGATCGGCCTTTTCACGATCTTCGTCATCAATCCGCTCGGCGCCTGGGGCCAGCGCGAATCGATCTCGCTGGAGACGACCTGGCGACAGGCGAGCAATCGCGCCAAGGCCTCCAATTTCGTGCCGTGGATTCGCCAGATCAGCGGCAACGAGGACACGATCATCGGCGGCAAGAGCTATCGCGATAGCGGAACCGAGCTGCTCGACGTGGTGGTTTTCCACTTCGACAAGGACGATCGCGTCACGCTTCGGCAGGATGCGAAGTCGGCAAAGTTGGAAGATGGTTACTGGCTTCTTAAGGATGTTGTGGAGAATCGCCCGGGCGAAATCTCGACCCGTAAGGATACGGTACAGCTTCGCACCAACTTGAGACGCGAATATATTTCCGAAAGCCTGGCGCAGCCGGAAACCATTGCGTTTTTTGACCTTTCCAGAAAGATCGAGATCGGAAAATCCTTCGGAATCTCGACAAAGGCGCTTGAGACACAGTTCCACTCGCTGCTGTCGCTGCCGATCCTGCTTGTGGCCATGACTCTCATTGCTGCAACAGTATCGTTAAAATTCAGTCGCTTCGCACAGTCGCGATCGATGATTCTGGGTGGCATAGTTTCAGGCTTCGTGCTTTATGTTGTGACCGTGCTTGTAAAAGCATTCGGGGGCAGTGGGGCGATTCCTCCTTTCGTTGCGGTCTGGATTCCAGTCACCGTGGCGACAGCGTTGGGCGCAACAATTTTGCTCCATCAGGAGGATGGCTAGTGGCGGCAATCGACCGCAAGAAATTTAGACGGCTCGCCGCCGCCCTGCTGACCGGAGTGTCTGTAAGCGTAATTGGCGTTGCTGGAACCGGCGCATATGCGCAGGGTCTCGCCGTGCCGCAGGCTGCCGATGGCGCGAAGATGCTTCTTCGTGCGAACGAGCTCGTCTACAATCAGGACAATAAGCGCGTCACCGCAACCGGGGCCGTGCAGATCTATTACAACCGCTACCGCATGGTCGCGCAGCGGGTGGAATATGACCAGACGACCGGACGCGTGATGGCGACCGGCAATATCGAATTCATCGAGCCCTCGGGCAACCGCGTCTATGCCGACCAGCTGGATGTGACCGATGACTTCGGCGAAGGCTTCATGAACTCGCTGCGGGTCGAGACGACGGACAATACGCGTCTTGCCGCCGAAAGCGCCGAGCGTCAGCCCGGCGAAGTCATGGTGCTCAACAACACCGTTTATACCGCGTGTCTTCCTTGCGCCGCGACGCCCGGAAAGGCGCCCGTCTGGCAGGTCAAGGCGCAGCGCGTCATCCGCAACGGCCAGACCCACACGATCCGGCTGGAGAATGCCCAGTTCGAGCTGTTCGGCATGTCGCTCGGCACCCTGCCCTTCCCGGTCACGGTTCCCGACGAGACGGTCGAGCGCAAGTCGGGCTTCCTGTTCCCGAAGTTCAGCGCCAGCGACAATCTCGGCTTTGGCGTCTCGGTTCCGTATTACCATGTCTTCTCACCGAGCATGGATGCGACGCTGACGCCGACCTATTATTCGACCCAGGGTCTGCTCGTCGAAGGCGAAGTGCGTAACCGCTTCGAAAACGGCCAGCATACGTTCCGTTTCGCCGGCATCGACCAGCGGGATCCGGGCACGTTCGATGCGGAAACCAGCGACCGCGCCCAGGACACGCGTCTGATGGCCGCTTCCAAGGGCGACTTCCAGATCAATCCGCGCTGGTCGTTCGGCTGGAACGTCATGGCCCAGACGGACAACAACTTTGCCCGTACCTACAATCTCGACGGTCTGGACAGCGACACGTTCACCAACGACGTCTATCTGACGGGTCTCGGCAAGCGTAACTATTTCGACCTGCACTCTTATTATTTCGACGTGCAGGACAACGCGGTCGAAAACGATCTCGAGCGCCAGCAGGCGATCGTCTATCCGTCTCTCGACTATACCTATTACGCACCAGAACCGGTTGCCGGCGGCGAGCTTTCGATCACCGCCAACCTCACCAATCTGACGCGTCGCCAGGAAGATTCGTATTTCGAAGGCACGACCAACCGTTTCCCGGGGCTTGAAGGCGATTACAGCCGCCTGACCACGGAAGCCGAGTGGAAGCGCACCTTCACGACGCCCGGCGGCCTGCTCTTCACGCCGATCCTCGCCGCACGCGCGGACGGCCTGCATCACGACATGTCGGACCTGTCTGCCGCCTATGACGGCAATCTGGAGCCGAACGGCTCGGATGGCCGCTACATGGTCACGGCCGGTTTCGAAACCCGCTATCCGATCCTGATCTCGGCCGGCAGCAGCAGCCATATCATCGAGCCGATCGCCCAGGTCTTCCTGCGGCCGAACGAGCAGATGGCCGGCGGCCTGCCGAACGAAGATGCACAGAGCTTCGTATTCGACGCGACGACCCTGTTCGAGCGCGACAAGTTCTCGGGCTTCGACCGTGTCGAAGGCGGCTCGCGCGCCAATGTCGGCGTTCGTTATACCGGCTCGTTCGACAATGGCGTCGGCCTGCGCGGTATCTTCGGCCAGTCCTATCAGCTGTTCGGCCAGAATTCGTTCGCGACGGAAGACCTCGTTCAGGCGGGTGCTGATTCCGGCCTCGAAACGAAGCGCTCCGACTACGTGGCGATGGCTGCGATCGACCTGCCGCAGGGTTTCTCGGTCGGCACCAATACGCGCTTCGACGAGAAGAGCTTCCAGGTTCGCCGCATGGATACGTCGCTCAGCTACACGACGCCGCGCGTCAGTGGACAGCTGGTCTACACCAAGCTCGATCCGCAGGAAGAATATGGTGATTCCGAACCGACCGACGTGTTGAAGAACACGATGTCGCTTCGGATCAACGAGAACTGGTCGCTGGCCGGCTCCGCCACCTACGACTTCGCCAACAATGACATCATCCGCCGTGGCGTCGGTATCAGCTACGCAGACGAGTGCACGATCTTCACGCTCGCCTATACCGACAAGCCTTCGGACTCTGATGCCAATGACTGGACGATCAGCGCAAGGCTGAGCTTCCGGACACTCGGCGATATCAATATCGGCTCGACCAAGGATTATCAGGAAAACTTCCGGAACTGATCTCCGCGAAGTGATCGGCCCGGCCACCAGGTCCGGGCCGCCTTGTCATGGTTTTGCCGCAACGATTGTGCAAGCGGGCTCCGATCGGCTAGTATAAAGGCCGGAGTGAGCGGGACTGGACCGCAGCGGAAAAAGGGATTGGGTTTGATGTTTGCAAGGACTGCAACGCGCAACACGCTGATGGCGCTTGCCGCACTCGCCGCCTCGACTTTCATCATGCCGACGATGGCCGGCGCACAGAGTGCCAGCAGCGTCGCCGCCGTCGTCAACAAGACGGCAATCACCACATCCGACGTTGCGCACCGCGTGGCCTTCCTGCGCCTGCAGCATCGTCCGGGCGACGCGAAGACCGCCCGCCAGCAGCTGGTCGACGAAACGCTGAAGCGCCAGGAAATCGCCCGCGTCAAAATGTCGGTCAGCACTGACGACGTCGACAAGTCCTTTGCGCGCTTTGCCGCCAGCAACAAGATGACCGTGCCGCAGCTGACCGAGATCCTGTCCAAGGCCGGTGTCGGCGCCGAGCACTTCAAGGCCTATATCGCCGTACAGATGAGCTGGCCGCGCCTGCTCAACGCCCGTTACGGCGGTGGCCGTTCGCGCATGTCGTCGGACGAGCTCGTCAGCCGCATGATGGAAAACAAGCAGAAGCCGGTCACGACGGAATATTTCCTCAAGCAGGTAATCTTCGTCGTACCCGCCGCCAAGCGCAACGCCATCCTCAACAAGCGCAAGGCGGAAGCCGAAGCGTCGCGTTCGAAATTCCCGGGCTGTGACAATGCCAAGGAATTTGCAGCGACGATGATGGACGTCTCGATCCGCGATCTCGGCCGCGTTCTGCAGCCGGAACTGCCGGAAGACTGGAAGCCGCTGATCGAGAAGGCTTCCGGCAATACGACGGCCGCCCGCGTCACCGACCGTGGCGTCGAATTCCTCGCCATCTGCGAGCAGCGCCAGGTATCTGACGACGCCGCCGCCGAAGCCGTGTTCCGCGCCGAAGACCTGACCAAGGAAAAAGACGGCGAGAACCCGAACGAAAAGAAATACATGGACGAGCTGCGCGCCAAGGCGCAGATCGACTATATCGGCAAGTCCTGACGGAGACAGCATGCCCTTCGATCGTCCGCTCGCACTCACCCAGGGCGATCCCGCCGGTATCGGCCCCGACATCACGCTTGCTGCCTGGGCCTCACGCCGGGAAACGGGTATTCCACCTTTCATCTTCCTCGGCGATCCTGATGTCCTGAAATCGCGCGCCGCGATCCTCGGCCTCGACGATCTGCCGATCCGCGAAGCCGACCCGGAAACGGCGCTTTCCGTCTTCGACGATGCTCTGCCTATCCTGCCCATCCCAGCAGGTGCCGTGGTCGCGGCAGGCGAGCCGCATGTCGCGACGGCCAAGGGCACGATCGCTGCGATCGAGACCGCCGTGGCGCTTTCCTTCGAAGGCAGGGCTGCCGGCGTCGTCACCAATCCGATCGCCAAGTCCATTCTCTACGAAGCAGGTTTTGGTTTTCCGGGCCATACCGAATTTCTCGCAGCCCTTGCCGAGAAGAAGACCGGCACGCCCGTGCGCCCTGTCATGATGCTCGCCGGGCCGAAACTGCGGGCGATCCCGGTCACCATCCATATTCCGATCAAGGATGTTCCCGGCGCGCTCACCGAAGCGCTGATCATGGAAACCTGCCGGATCACCCATCACGACCTGAAGACGCGTTTCGGCATGGCCCAGCCGCGGCTGGCGGTTGCCGGCCTCAACCCGCATGCGGGCGAGGATGGCGCGATCGGCGTGGAAGACCAGGACATCATCCATCCCGCGGTCTTCAAGCTGCGCGCCGAAGGTATCCATGTGTTCGGGCCGCTCTCGGCCGATACTATGTTCCACGATGATGCCCGCGCCCGCTATGACGTGGCGATCTGCATGTATCACGACCAGGCCCTGATCCCGGCCAAGGCGCTCGGTTTCGACACGTCTGTCAATGTCACGCTGGGCCTGCCCTTCATCCGCACCTCGCCCGACCATGGCACCGCCTTCGGTATTGCCGGCCAGGGTGTAGCGCGCGAAACGAGCCTCGTCGAAGCGCTGAAGCTCGCCGGTAAGCTTGCATCCAAGGCCAGCGCCTGATGGCAACGCTGGACGGTCTGCCGCCGCTGCGCGATGTCGTCGAGCGTTTTGGGCTCGACGCGAAAAAGGCGCTTGGCCAGAACTTTCTGTTCGACCTTAACCTCACCCAAAAGATCGCTCGTTCCGCCGGGCCACTGGAGGGTGTCACCGTGTTCGAGGTCGGCCCCGGTCCGGGCGGTTTGACGCGCGCCATCCTTGCGCTCGGAGCGAAGAAGGTGATCGCAATCGAGCGCGACCCCCGCGCCCTGCCCGCCCTTGCCGAAGTCGAGACCTATTATCCCGGCCGGTTGGAGGTCATCGAGGGCGACGCGCTGAAGACGGATTTTGCCGCCTTGGCAGCCGAGAAAGCCGAGGGCGGACCGGTAAAAATCATCGCCAACCTGCCCTACAATGTCGGCACGCAGCTGCTGATCAACTGGCTGATCCCCACGGACGGCAAATGGCCGCCCTTCTGGGAAAGCCTGACGCTGATGTTCCAGAAGGAAGTCGGCCTGAGGATCGTCGCCAACGAGGATGACGACCACTATGGCCGTCTCGGCGTCGTCGCCGGCTGGCGCACGGATGCGCATATGGTGTTCGACGTGCCGCCCCAGGCCTTTTCGCCACCGCCGAAGGTCACCTCGACGGTCGTGCACCTGACACCCAAGGCTAGCCCCCTGCCCTGCGACGTTTCCAAGCTCGAGCGCCTGACCCAGGCCGCGTTCGGACAACGCCGCAAGATGCTGCGCCAGAGCATCAAGTCGCTCGGTGGCGAAACACTGCTTGCCAAGGCGGATATCGATCCGCAGAGACGCGCAGAGACGCTGTCGGTGGAAGAGTTCGTGCGGCTGGCGAACTGCCTGTAAAACCTGACGATCTCGGTCGCCAGCACGCCCGCAGATAAAGCGATTTGTAAGTGATCTCGTGTATGCGTGCTTCAGTGGCATACTGACTGGAGTACGAAATGACCGAAAGCCGTAATGGCTTGACGGGGAGCGAAGGATACCGTGGCAACCGTATCCTGCTCGTCGAAGATTCGATTGCCCTTTCCACCCTTTTGACCGGCCGCCTGGAAGCGGAAACGGAGGCTTCCCTGACCTGTTGCAGGACGATGGCGGAAGCACGCTCGGCCCTTGCCTCCGGCGATTTCATCCTGGCGCTGACCGGCCTCAACCTTCCCGATGCACCCAATGGCGAAATCCTGTCGCTTCTGGTGGAAAAGGAAGTGCCGACGATCGTCTTTACCGCCACTTTCGATCCGAATGCCCGCGAGCGTTATGCCGAGAAAAAGGTCCTCGACTATATCGTCAAGGACAGCCGCAGGACCGTCGACACGGTCGTGCAGACGGTTCGGCGGATCCTCGGCAATCATGATTTCACGATCCTTGTCGTCGACGATGCAAGGGCGGCACGATCCGGTCTGGTCGAGATCCTGGCGCGCCAGAATTTCAACGTGTTGCAGGCAAGCTCCGGCCGCGAGGCGCTGGATATCCTGAAAGCCGACGACACGATCCAGCTGGTCATTACCGACTATCACATGGCCGACATGGATGGTTACGAACTCACCCGCCGGATCCGCGAGACACGCACGTCCGAGGAGTTGCGGATCGTCGGTGTCTCCTCATCGTCCGACCGGCTGCTCTCCGCCAGCTTTCTGAAGGCAGGCGCGTCGGACTTCATCTATCGACCGTTCGTGCCGGAAGAACTGCAATGCCGTATCGACAACAATATCGAGACGCTGGTGCAGCTGAAACGCCTTCGCCGCCTTGCGGAGCGGGATCACCTGACGGGGCTCGCCAACCGGCGGCATTTCTTTGAAAAGATGAGCGCGCTGGACGGCGGCGCAATGACGGGCGCCATCGCGCTTCTCGACATCGACCAGTTCAAATCGGTCAACGACACCTATGGCCATGATGTCGGCGATCAGGTTCTGAAGATGGTCGCGGATGTGATGGCGGATCTGTGCAAGTCGGCAAAGCTTCTGCCAGCCCGGCTGGGTGGCGAGGAATTTGCGATCTATATGCCGAAAGCGGATGCGTTTCAGGCGCATTCCTTTTGCGAGGGACTGCGCGTTGCCATCGCCGATGCAAGCACACAGAATACCAGTAAGCCAATCTCGGTGACGATCTCCATCGGCGTCGTCGAAATCGAATCCGGCGAGACCTTTACCAATCAGCTGAACGCTGCCGATCAGCTTCTCTATCTGGCCAAGGCAAACGGCCGCAATCGCGTCTATTCGGACCTGACCTTGCCGGAAGCGATGACGCTGAAATCCCAATCGAACTAAACGGCTTCGGGCCATTCGGCCGGCAAATGCAACGGGCCGCCGCCTTCTCATGGAAGACGGCGGCCCGGTTATCTCGATCAGATGATATCGAAATCGTGGTAGGTGAGCTTCAGGCCCTTGTCGAGCGTCGCGAACTGCACGGCCTTGGAAGAACCGGTACCATCGGCGTCGTACCAGAGCTTGCCGCTCTTGCTGTCATAGATGATCCGGTCGGAAGCATCATGGGCCTTGGCGCCGGCATAAAAGGCGTCGGCCGCCAGGTGACCGACTTTGCCGGCTTTCTTGAAGATCGCCAGTTCGAGATCGATCGAATCTGAGATCGGGTTGAAGTCGAGGATCTTGTCGATATTGGACGACGAGAGCTTGGTGTCGAAGACGAACGTATCCTTGCCGGCGCCGCCGACTAGAACATCCTTGCCGAGACGGCCGTTCAGCGTGTCATTGCCGCTGCCGCCCTCGATGCGGTTGGCGAGCTTGTTGCCGGTGAGAACATCGGCATATTTCGAGCCCGTCAGGTTCTCGATCGACACATAGGTGTCGCCCTTGGCATCACCCTTGTTGAGCGTGCGCTTTTCGAGGTTCGCGGTGACGGCCTTGGTCGCGCCTTCATAAGAGGCAGTATCATTGCCGGCGCCACCATTCAGGTAATCGCCGCCCGGGCCGCCCCAGAGCGTGTCATTGCCGCCGAGGCCGTAAAGACGATCGTTCTTGGCGGCGCCAAAGATCCAGTCGGTCGCAGCCGTGCCCTTGACGGTATAGGCCTGCCCCGTGCCTTCGAAGTCCATGGCGCTGGCACCGGCGAACTGGCCGTAACCCGAGACTTCCTTCATCGGCACGCGTTCGCCCGTCACCGGATTGATGGTGAAGAAGTCATCACCGGCAAAGGCGTAAAGTGCGGCGCCAAGCTTTTCGAGGCCGAAGAGGTTGGAAAGCCCGGTCTTCGCCTGATGCAGCGCCTCACCGGTGACAGGCGAGATTTCGATGATGCTGTTATCGGTTGCGGCGAGATAGAGCTTGTTGTTGAGGAAGGCGAGATCGCCTGCCGAGCCCACGGTCGTCGAATACTGGCCGATCTTCGTCGCGCCACCGGTCGAGAGGTTGACGGAATAGAGGTTTCCGTTGGTATTGGATGCGAGATAGGCGTTTCCGTTGGCGTCGATCTCGAGTGCATTGGCACTGTACATGCCGAGCGAGCCGATGCGTGTCGAAGCGCCGGTCGTAGGGTCGATGCGGTACAGGTCGCTGAAGGAAATCCCGTAAAGCGTCCCGTCCGGGGCAAAGGCGATATCGGTCATCGCCGTGCCTGTGTTGCCGATATAGCGGGAAGACAGGTTGTATGGGTTGATCGCAATGAGCTGGCTGCTCAACGTAGAAACATAAATTTCGCTAGTCATATAATCTCCTCGTCACTAACGCGCGGAGGATCATACGTACGCCTGCCGATTACAAGCATAAGTTTGCAATAAAATAGACAAATATCAACTTATTCAGGTACTTGAATACCGCTTCAGAGGACCGGTTCTTCCGTCAGCAGATTGCCGATGAAATCGAACAGACCGTGGCGGCGGTCGCGGCGGACGCGCTCGGCATTGACGATGCAGTTGACGTTGCGGAATGCCTCGTCGAGATCGTCGTTGACGATGACATAGTCATATTCGCGCCAGTGCTCGATCTCGGCGCGGGAGTTCAGAAGGCGGGTGCGGATCACCTCTTCGGAATCCTCGGCCCGGCGGTGCAGGCGCGACTGCAGCTCGGTCATGGTCGGCGGCAGCACGAAGATCGACACGACATCGGCCTTCATCTTGTCCTGCAGCTGAAGGGCACCCTGCCAGTCGATATCGAACAGCATGTCGCGACCTTCGGACATCGCCTGTTCCACCGGCTCGCGCGGCGTGCCGTAGAAATTGCCGTGAACCTGCGCCCATTCCAGCAGCGAGTCGGAATCGCGCAGGCGCTCGAATTCGCGCACCGTGATGAAATGGTAGTGCTTTCCGGCGATCTCGCTCGGGCGGCGCTGGCGGGTCGTGACGCTGACCGAGATTTCGAGGCTCGGATCGGTCTCCAGAAGATTGCGCGCGATCGTCGACTTGCCGGCGCCGGAGGGCGACGAGAGAACCAGCATCAGACCGCGACGGGCGATCGTCGTCGGCATTTTCGAGGCGGTCGACTTCTGGGCCGGGCTCATGGTCTACTCCAGATTCTGGACCTGTTCTCTGAACTGGTCGATCACGACTTTCAATTCTATGCCTGCCGCAGTTACAGCGGCGGAGTTGGATTTGGAACAGATCGTATTCGATTCCCGGTTAAATTCCTGTGCAAGGAAATCGAGACGTCGTCCGGCCTGTCCGCCGCGGTCCAAAAGCTCGCCGGCCGCGACGACATGCGCCTTTAACCGGTCGATTTCTTCGCGCAGATCGGCCTTGGTGGCCAAAAGCGCCGCCTCCGCATGCAGCCGGTCGCGATCGAGCGACGGCGCATCCTGCAGGAGTGCCGCAAGCTGGGCCGAAAGGCGCTTTGCGATCTCTTCCGGCGAGCGCGAAATATCGTTTTCGACCTGGGCCGTCAGCTCTGCAATGCGTGCGACGTGCCCCTTGAGCACACCCGCCATGGCAGCGCCTTCGCTCTCGCGCATCGCGACCAGACCGGCAATTGCCTGGTCAAGCGAGGTCAGGACGGCTGCATCGCGTGCCGCCTGCGTCTCGGCGCCATCCTCGGCCTCGCGGATATCGACCAGGCCACGGATGCCGAGCAGGGTATCGAGCCGGAGCGGTGCCGGATCGACGAGATCGCCCAATTCCTCGCGCAGCGCCAGAACGGCCTTCAGAGCGTCGCGGTTCAAGACAGCCTCGACATTCGCCTGCTCGACGGACAACGTCAGCGTCGCCTGCAGATTGCCGCGTGATAGCTTTTCGGAGATGCGCTTGCGCACTTCCTGTTCCAGCCTTTCCAGACCCGGTGGCAGGCGCAGGCGCACGTCGAGGCTCTTGCCGTTGACCGAGCGGATTTCCCAGCCGAAACGATAGCGTCCATCGGCTGCCTCGCTGCGGGCAAAGCCGGTCATGGATTGCAGGGTCATGAATGTCTCCAGACTGTCATTCCACCAAAGCGGAGGCAGCCCATGCGGGCTGCCGGTACCACTTCGGATCATATGCGCATCCAGCCTATAATGCCGGATGAAAGGCAATGCGCGGAAAGGCGATCAGTTGCCCTTCGGCGGCTTCTCGGCCTCGTCGCCATCCGGCTGGCCGTCGACGACCTCGTTTCCGCCACCGGCAGCCGCGCGCTCAGCCTCGACCCGACGCCAGCGCTTCACATTGGCATTGTGCTCTTCGAGCGTTGCCGCAAAGACGTGACCACCCGTGCCGTCGGCGACGAAATACAGATCCTTGCTGCGCCAGGGATTGGCGACGGCTTCGAGGGCTGCGCGGCCGGGATTGGAGATCGGCGTCGGCGGTAGGCCCTTGATCTGGTAGGTATTGTAGGGCGTCTGCTTGGCAATGTCGGACTTGTAGATCGGACGGTCGGAGGGTTTACCCTCGCCACCGAACAGGCCGTAGACGATGGTCGGATCGGACTGCAGGCGCATGCCCTTCTGGATACGGTTGAGGAAAACGGAAGCGACATGGGCGCGCTCATCTTCCTTGCCGGTTTCCTTCTCGACGATCGAGGCGAGGACCAGAAATTCCTCCTTGGTCTTCACCGGAAGATCCGGATCACGCTTTTCCCAGATCTGGTCGACCATCTTCTGCTGGGCGGCGCGCATCTGCGAGAGGATCTCGTTGCGCTTGGTGCCGCGCGAGAACTTGTAGGTATCCGGGCGCAGGCTGCCTTCCGGCGGCTGTTCGGACGGAAGGTCGCCTTCCAGAACCGGGTCCTCGGCAAGCCGCAGGAACATCTGGCGGACGGTCAGGCCTTCGGGCAGCACGACGGAATAGAGGATGGACTTGCCGGACACCATCGTGTCCATCACGTCCTTCATAGAGGCATGCGCCTTGATCTCGTATTCGCCGGCCTTCAGCGTCTCGCCATTGCGCAGATAGGTCGCGGTCACATAACGGAAGATGCGGGCTTCCGAAATGATGCCGTTGCGCTCCAGATTGGCGGCAATTTCCGACAGGCCATTGCCGGAGCGGACGAGGAAGTGGGAATTGGTCTCGAGCGGACCCGGCTCCTGATAGACGCGGATCATGTAATAGAAGCCGGCGACCGCGGCGATGCAGATCACCACGACCATGGTCATGACAAAATTCAGGAAGATGACGAACTGGCTGCGCGCCTTCTTGGAGCGGCGCGGCGGTTCCGGCACGCGCTCGGGGCGCAGCGCTTCGTTCGGCGATTTCGGAATGATCGGGCCACGCGCAGCACCATTGGTGCCGGCAGGTGCAGTACCGTTTCCGCCAGCAGCGGGGCCAGAACCTGGGGGATTGTCGCCTAGATTGTTGGAATTATTCACCCACACCCCCGTAAAGCACTAAAAACTACCGCTCGCTATCTGGCCAAGCAATGCGGCAAAAACAGGTCCCGAAGAGGATTGTGTCCCGACGCCCGCTCCGAAGAGCCGGCGCCGGGCATTGATTACGCTTCGTAGCGACGCAGAACGAGCGATGCGTTGGTGCCGCCGAAACCGAAGGAGTTCGACAGCGCCACGTTGATGTCGCGCTTGCGGGCCGTATGCGGCACGAGGTCGATCGCCGTCTCGACATCGGGATTGTCGAGGTTGAGCGTCGGCGGGGCAATGTTGTCGCGGATGGCAAGCGCCGAGAAGATCGCCTCGACGGCACCGGCAGCACCGAGAAGATGGCCGATAGCCGACTTGGTCGACGACATGGAGATCTTGGACGCGGCATTGCCGACCAGACGCTCGACAGCGCCAAGCTCGATCGTGTCGGCCATGGTCGAAGTGCCGTGGGCATTGATGTAATCGAGATCCGACGCGGCAAGGCCTGCACGCTTCAGAGCCGAGGTCATGCAACGGAAAGCGCCATCGCCATCTTCCGACGGGGCGGTGATGTGGAAAGCATCACCCGACAGGCCGTAACCGACAACTTCGGCATAGATCTTGGCGCCGCGCGCCTTGGCATGTTCGAGCTCTTCGAGCACGACGATGCCGGCGCCCTCGCCCATGACGAAACCGTCGCGGTCGCGGTCATAGGGGCGCGAGGCCTTCTGCGGATCGTCATTGTGCTGGGTCGACAGCGCCTTGCAGGCGGCAAAACCGGCCAGCGAGATGCGGCAGATCGGCGATTCGGCACCACCGGCAACCATGACATCGGCATCGCCGAGCATGATCAGACGGGCTGCGTCACCGATTGCATGCGCGCCGGTCGAACAGGCCGTGACGACCGAATGGTTCGGGCCGCGCAGCTTGTGACGGATCGAAACCTGGCCGGAGACCAGATTGATCAGGCGGCCGGGAATGAAGAAAGGAGAAATACGGCGCGGGCCCTTGTCGCGCAGCGTATAGCCAGCTTCGACAATGCCTTCGAGGCCGCCGATACCGGAACCGATCAGAACGCCGGTGGCGATCTGGTCTTCGTCGGTCTTCGGGTGCCAGCCGGCATCGGTCAGCGCCATGTCGGCGGCGGCCATGCCGTAAAGGATGAAAGGATCGATCTTGCGCTGTTCCTTCGGCTCCATCCAGTCATCTGCATGGAATGTGCCATTGGAACCATCGCCAACCGGAATACGGCAAGCGATCTTTGCGGGGAGGTCTTCGACCTCGAATTCGGTGACGACACGCGCGGCATTCTCGCCGGCGAGCAATCTCGACCAGCTGATTTCCGTTCCGCATCCGAGAGGAGATACCATGCCGGTACCGGTGATAACGACACGCCTCATCGCCAGCGCCCTACCCTGTTATTCATGTGCCAATTGCTGAAACGGCCCGAACTAGCGGGCCGTGACTGGGGCATTGCACGGAAGCCGTGCGCCCGAATGTATTCGCCGATCAGGCCTGGGCCTTCTCGATGAACTTGACGGCGTCGCCGACCGTCAGGATCGAGTCAGCAGCGTCGTCCGGAATTTCAACGCCGAATTCTTCTTCGAACGCCATGACCAGCTCGACGGTATCCAGCGAGTCCGCGCCGAGATCGTCGATGAAGCTTGCGCCTTCGACTACCTTTTCGGCGTCGACGCCGAGATGATCAACAACAATTTTCTTAACGCGTTCTGCGATATCGCTCATGTCGGTTTCCTCGACCTTTATCTTCTCGAATGCCTCAATGGCATCCGTACCCTGTTGATACCTGCCGCAGGCGCCGGATAGCGCCTATGCGGGCAAACCCCTTGGCCCCTCTCCAGGTTCCTGCCACATGCTCACGCATTATGACGACCTGAATTTCGGGGTGACTTTGATATAGTCTAGGCCCGCTTAACACGGTTTCCGTGCTACGCAAAGCCAGAATTTGTTCCTGCACACCCCCGCCAACAGCCTATCGCATATGGGCGGGAATGGCACAGGCCCTATCAGATCATTGCCATGCCGCCGTTGACGTGGAGAGTCTGGCCGGTGACGTAGCCTGCCTCGTCGGAAGCGAGATAAAGCACGGCTGCGGCGATGTCTGCGCCGGCGCCCATGCGCTTCATCGGAATGGCGCCCATGATGGCGTCCTTCTGCTTCTCATTGAGCTTGCCGGTCATCGCGCTTTCGATAAAGCCCGGTGCAACACAGTTGACCGTGACGTTACGCGTGGCGATTTCCTGGGCGAGCGACTTCGAAAAACCGATCATGCCGGCCTTGGAGGCGCAGTAGTTCGCCTGGCCCGGATTGCCGGTGACGCCGACGATCGAGGTTATGTTGATAATGCGGCCAAAACGGCGGCGCATCATCGGATGGGTGAGTTCGCGGGTCAGGCGGAAAACCGAGGTGAGGTTCACTTCCATGACCGCATCCCAGTCCGCATCGCTCATGCGCACGAACAGGCCGTCCTTGGTGATGCCGGCATTGTTGACGAGAATATCGACGCCGCCGAGTTCAGCTTCAGCCTTTTCGCCGAGCGCCTTGACTTCGTCACGGTCGGAAAGATTGGCCGGGAAGATGTGGACGCGTTCGCCAAGTTCGGCAGCCAGCGCCTCGAGCTTTTCGACGCGTGTGCCGTGCAGGCCGACAATGGCGCCCTGCTTGTGGAGGAGCCGGGCGATCTCTTCGCCGAGGCCGCCGGTTGCGCCCGTCACCAGTGCCTTGCGGCCGGTCAGATCAAACATGCTTCTGTTCCTTCTTCTTCAGCCGAGAATGGCGGCAATCGCCGCGTCAATGTCGGCCGGTGTATTGACGGCTACGCCGGAAATATTCTTGTCGATGCGGCGGGCAAGGCCGGTCAGCACTTTTCCCGAGCCGATTTCGTAAAGCGTGGTAACGCCATTGGCGCCGAACCATTCCACCGTCTCGCGCCAGCGCACCTGGCCGGTGACCTGGGTGACGAGGAGTTTTGCGATTTCGTCCGCATCGGTGACCGGCGTGGCGCGAACATTGGCGACGACCGGCACGATCGGGTTGTGCTTTTCGACCTTGTCGAGCGCGTGGCGCATGGCATCTGCCGCCGGCGCCATCAGGTCGCTGTGGAAAGGTGCCGAGACCGGCAGCATGATGGCGCGCTTGGCGCCCTTTTCGGTGGCAAGCGCCGCAGCCTTTTCGACCGCTGCCTTCGAGCCGGAAATCACCAGCTGGCCGCCGCCATTGTCATTGGCGATCTGGCAGACGCCGTCTGCACGGGCTTGCCCGCAGATCGCATCGACATCACCATGTTCGAGGCCGATGATCGCCGCCATGGCGCCCTGCCCGACCGGAACGGCCGACTGCATGGCATCGCCACGGATGCGAAGCAGGCGGGCAGTATCGGCAAGCGAGAACGTGCCGGCGGCACAGAGAGCGGAATATTCGCCGAGGGAGTGGCCGGCGACATAAGAAACCTTGTCGGCCAGCTTCAGGCCACGGGCTTCGAGAACCCGCATGGTCGCGATCGACACGGCCATCAGCGCCGGCTGGGCGTTTGCCGTCAGCGTCAGCGTGTCTTCCGGGCCGTTCCACATGATGTCGGAGAGCTTCTGGCCAAGCGCCTCATCGACTTCCTCGAAAACCGCGCGGGCTTCGGGGAAGGTCTCTGCAAGCTCCTTGCCCATGCCGACGGACTGGCTGCCCTGACCGGGAAACGTGAATGCGATGCTCATAGGGTATCCTTCCCTTGTATTTTGCCTCTCCATTCACATTCACAGCCGCAGAGTCAAGGGTTAGGCCCCTTGCGATGAAGCGGATCTGCGACACTCCACACCTCTTGCGCTGCAGCAAAAGCCGCTTAAAGTCCGCCGGCATTTCAAATGACGGGACTTCACTTGATGAAATACAGGACACTCGGACGCACGGAACTCTCCGTGTCGGAAATCTGCCTCGGCACCATGACATGGGGCTCGCAGAACAGCGAGGCCGACGCGCATGAGCAGATGGATTATGCGCTCGCAAACGGCGTCAATTTCTTCGATACGGCAGAACTCTATCCGACGACGCCGGTCAAGGCCGAGACGCATGGCCGCACCGAGGAACTGATCGGCACATGGCTGAAAAAGAGCGGCAAGCGCAAGGACATCGTGCTCGCCAGCAAGATCGCCGGCGGCGGCCGTCCGCATATCCGCGGCGGCCAGCCGATCACGCCTGCGACGATCGTCGAAGCGGTCGACGCCAGCCTGAAGCGGCTGCAGACCGATTATCTCGATCTCTACCAGATCCATTGGCCGAACCGCGGTCATTACCATTTCCGCGGTTCCTGGACCTATGACGCAAGCAAGCAGAACACGGCCGAGTCGATCGACGGCATTGCCGAAAAGCTGGAAGCGCTGGACGGCCAGGTCAAGGCGGGAAAGATCCGCGCCATCGGTCTTTCCAACGAGACCGCCTGGGGCACGATGCAATATGTCCGCATCGCCGAGGAAAAAGGCCTGCCGCGGGTCGCCTCGATCCAGAACGAATATAACCTGCTCTACCGGACGTTCGACCTCGACCTTGCCGAAGTCGCGCATCACGAAAATGTCGGCCTGCTTGCCTATTCGCCGCTCGCAGCCGGCCTTCTCTCCGGCAAATATGTCGGCGGCGCCCGGCCGACCGGTTCGCGCGGCACGATTAACACCGATCTCGGCGGCCGCCTGCAGCCGCTGCAGGAGCCGGCGGTCAAGGCCTATCTCGATGTCGCGAAAAAGCACGGCCTCGACCCGTCGCAGATGGCGCTCGCTTTCTGCCTGACGCGGCCCTTCATGGCCTCGGTCATCATCGGCGCCACGACGATGGACCAGCTGAAGCTGGATATCGCCTCGGCCGACCTGACGCTGTCGGATGAGGTGATGGCCGATATCGCTGCGGTTTACCGGCTTTATACGATGCCGATCTGAACTGGTGCGACGATAAGAAAAGTCCCCTCCCCACCCTCCCCACAAGGGGGAGGGCTTAACCCAGCCGATCCGTCAGCGCCCAAATTGAAGCGAGTGGGTGCGGCAGGTTTTCTCCCCCCTTGTGGGGGAGATGGCCGGCAGGCCAGAGAGGGTCTTCATGCTAAAACTCAGCATTGCATTTACCTCTCGCTTACCCATCCACGACAATTGCCTGTCGTGGCCGGTCATCGCGTCCTAATCTATTCTCAACGAAACTCCGGCATGATGGCGGATGGTGCGGCACGAGCCTGTTGGCTGTCGATGTGCGCATGCTGGAGAGTAGCGCCGTGACGACGATCACCAATGCCTTTTACCGGAATGCGAACGCGGCGAGTTACGCCTCGGTGCTGTTTACCGGTTCCGCATCGACTGCGGCGGCCTCGACGGCCCGGCAATCCGTGTCTTCTTCCGAAAGCGAAACGGGCGTTTCCACCGCGGCCCAGAAGGCGCTTGCCCGCATCACCGAAATCCTGGCGCTCGGCAATGGCACGGCCGATGATGGCGCCGGTGTCAGCGAGACCTATGGCTATATTACCAGCGCAACCGGCACCGAAGACGACGACAAGCTGACGCTGACGGGCCGCGCCGTCTCCAATCTGACAAGCGGCGGCGGCGATGACACCGTCATGATCAAGAGCGATACCGTTTCCAATATCGATTCTGGCGAAGGCAATGACACCCTGCAGATCAAGGGCGAACTTATTAACGACATTCAGGCAGGCAGCGGCGATGACAAGATCGAGCTGGCGGCAAAGCTGGTTCTCGATGTCTCGGGCGGCGACGGCAATGACGATATCAAAGTGTCCGGTGACACGCTGATCAATATCGATGGCGGCGACGGCGACGACCGCATGTATCTCGAAGGCAACCGCATCTTTGCGAGCGGTGGCGCCGGCAATGATACGGTGACCATCCACCAGACGGGCAAGGACAGCGTCGCCGAATACACGTTCGGCAAGGGCGACGGGCAGGATACGGTTGCGAGCGACGGGAGCCTTTCGGTGCGGTTCGATGGTTATACCGAAGACGACCTGTCGATCTCCGTCATCGGCAATGTGCTGACGGCCAGGGTCAAGGGTTCCGACGACAAGATCAGCGTCACCCTCGCAAACGAGGCGCTGAACGACGGCAAGCTCACCTATGCATTTGCAATGGATCAGGGCCAGACCGTTCTGAAGATCGGCTGAGACGACGCTCCTCTCTCACGATAGGTCATCCTCGGGCTTGCCCCCCGAGGATCTGATCACGCCCAATATGTTTCCAACAACACAGGTGGTTAGATGCTCGGGACAAGCCCGAGCATGACGGGTGAGAGCTTATTGCTCCGGTCCAAACAGCAAAGGCGCCACCTTGCGGCAGCGCCTAACGATCTTGAGATCGCGCTTTCGCCCGATCAGGCGATGATATCAAAATGCGCGGCCGTGAGTTTCAGGCCATGATCAAGCGTCGCGAACTGCACGGCAGCCCCCTTGCCATTGCCATCGGCATCATACCAGAGCTTTCCCGACTTGTTGTCGTAGATGATGCGGTCGCTGGCGTCATGCGCCTTGGTGCCGGTATAAAAGGCTGCGGCCGAGAGATCGCCGACCTTGCCGATTTTCTTGAAGATATCGTCGTCGAGAATGATGCGGTCGTCCTTCACCGAAAAATCGGTGATCGTGTCGACATTCGTCGCCCCCAGCTTGGTGTCGAAGACGAACGTGTCCTTGCCCGCACCGCCGGTCAGCACATCCTTGCCGAGGCCGCCATAGAGCGTGTCATTGCCGGCATCGCCCTTCAGCACATCGTTTCCGGCGCCGCCCTTCAGCGTGTCATTGCCCTTGCCGCCATAGATCGTGTCGGCAAACTTGCTGCCGGTGATCTTGTCATTGCCGGAAAGAATGGTGGCAACGGCCTTAGAAATATCTTCGCCATCACCGATCGCATTGAACTGGTCCGCGGTGATCTTGAACCCGGTGCCGACGAAGAGTTTGGTGCCGCTCGTCACCTGCGTCAGGCTGGTCAGCGTACCGCTCTCAAGACCCATGATCTCGCCATGTTCGGTGACGTAGCTCAGATCGTCGCCGCGCACTTCCGTATAGTTCTTCGAATCGGCGTAGACGCGCAGTCCGTCCTTTCCGTCGACACCATAGGTCTTGAGCTTGTCGTATTTGTCGAATTCGAAGAAATCGTAGTTTTCAAAATTGTCGAAGTGGAAGCCGGCAGATCCGATGCTGCCAAGAACAATATTCGCCATGAAATCCTCGTCATTATCAATGGGCTGGCGCGATCCGAAGAACTCGGTGCCATGTCGTTCTATTTGCACCCGCTTAAGATCGAACTTCCTGATACAGTAAAGGTTTAAGGAACCGCGTTTCAGAGCGACGGCTCCGCACCATCCCTTTGCGCTTTACTTCCGGCGGTGTTTCGGCCTGCTTCTTAAGGCTTTTATGCGCTTCGCTTTGACATTTCGCGGCCTTGTCGCTACGAGGGCGCCATGTTCGGTCGCGATCGTTGCGGCCAGGGCGCTCAAAATGCGCACGAAATTCCGAAAGACAGATTTATGACCGATTACAACGGCGCCGTTCCGGCGATCGCCAAGGCATTGGCCAAACGCGGCTATGAGACGCTGACGCCCGTCCAGCAGGCGATGCTCGATCCGGCACTGGTGAACTCCGACGCGCTCGTTTCGGCGCAGACCGGCTCCGGCAAGACGGTGGCCTTCGGCATCGCCATGGCGCCGACGCTGCTGGAAGACGGCGAAAAGTTCGACCGCGCCGGCGCGCCGCTTGCGATCGTCATCGCGCCGACCCGCGAACTTGCCATGCAGGTGAAGCGCGAGCTGGAATGGCTTTATGAAATGACCGGCGCCGTCATCACCTCCTGCGTCGGCGGCATGGATATCCGCTCAGAGCGGCGCGCGCTGGAACGCGGCGCACACATCGTCGTCGGCACGCCCGGCCGTATCTGCGACCATATTCGCCGCAATGCGCTCGACATGTCGGAAATCAAGGTCGCCGTTCTCGACGAAGCCGACGAGATGCTCGATCTCGGCTTCCGCGAGGATCTCGAATTCATCCTGGAATCGGCGCCGGATGGCCGCCGCACGCTGATGTTCTCGGCCACCGTGCCCGCTGCGATCGCAAAGCTTGCAAAAAGCTACCAGCGGGATGCCAAGCGCATCTCCACCCAGACCTCGGAAAAGCAGCATGTCGATATCGAATATCGCGCGCTGATGGTCGCTCCGTCGGACCGTGAAAACGCCATCGTCAACGTGCTGCGTTATTACGAAGCGCCGAATGCGATCGTGTTCTGCTCGACGCGCGCTGCCGTCAACCATCTGATGGCGCGGCTCAGCAACCGCAATTTTGCCGCCGTCGCCCTTTCCGGCGAACTGACCCAGAACGAACGCACCCATGCGCTGCAGGCCATGCGCGATGGCCGTGCCCGCGTCTGCATCGCCACCGACGTCGCTGCCCGCGGCATCGACCTGCCCGGCCTCGATCTCGTTATCCATGCCGACCTGCCGACCAATCCGGAAACCCTGCTTCACCGCAGCGGCCGTACCGGTCGCGCCGGCCGCAAGGGCATCAGCGCGCTGATCGTGCCGCTCAACCAGCGCCGCAAGGCCGAACGCATTCTTGGCGGCGCCGCCGTCACGCCGACCTGGGCGCGCCCGCCGTCGGCCGAAGAAGTCACGACCCGCGACGACGACCGGCTGCTCGCCGATCCGATTTTTGAAGAAAAGCCGGGCGAGGAAGAGGCAGGCCTGATCGCCCGCCTGATCGAAAGCCATGGCGCGGAAAAGCTGGCGAGCGCTTTCGTCAATCTCTACCGCTCCAAGAATTCGGCGCCGGAAGACCTGATCGAGGTTGCCGTCGATGGCACCCGCAAGCCGCGCGAAGGTGCCCGCGATGGCGGCGATCCGGCCTCGCGTCCGCTGACGCCGCGTGGCGATTTCGGCGAGGCCGTCTGGTTCTCGCTCTCCGTCGGCCGCAAGCAGCGCGCCGAACCGCGCTGGCTGATCCCGACCATCTGCCGTGCCGGCGACATCACCAAGAACGAGATCGGCGCGATCAAGATGCAGGCCGACGAGACGTTTGTCGAAATCGCTGCCGCCAATGCCGAGCGTTTCATGCAGAAGCTCGGCAAGGACGGCATGATGGAACGCGGCATCCGCGTCACCCGCCTCGACAGCGCGCCTGATTTTTCGAGCTTCAAGCGCGAGTCCTACGACGACAGCGCTCCCCGCCACGACGGTCCGCGCATGGACAAACCGTGGAAGGGCAAGAACAAGGAAGGCGGCTTCAAGGACAGCCCCCGCAAGGAGGGCGGCTACAAGGATGGCCCGCGCAAGGAAGGTGGCTATAAGGATGGCCCCCGCAAGGAATGGCAGGGCAAGGACCAGGCCGCCCCGAACAAGCCGACAAAGGGGGCCAAGTTCTCCGGTGGCGACAAGGCCCGCGACGACCGTCGGGTCGATGACGAAGTCTGGGGCGAAAAGCCCAAGGCCCGTCCGGCCGGCGACAAGCCTTTCAAGAAGCCCTACAAGGACGGCGCCTCGCAGGACAAGCCGTTCAAGGCTGGCAAGCCTTTCAGCAAGGACAAGCCGAAATCCGGTGGCCCGAAGCCCGGCGGCAAGGGCGGCTTCGGCCGCGGCAAGTAAATTCCGAAAGAGGCCGGCGGCCATCGCCGGTTCCCGAAGCGACAGCTTATTGGATCAATAGAAACCGACACCCCTGGTGGCCCCAGCCGCCGGGGGTGTTTGCTATTGGAAATTTAACGGCTCCTGCCCGCTTGCGCTTTCCGGTGCGGGAATTTTATGTCGCGCATTCACGCGGGCTGGAAAGTCGACAAATAGTCATGTATTAAAATCAACCTTGGGTTACGGCGCTAGCCACAGCAACCCAAATGCATTCGCTGCCATAAAATCGCATGACATTTTTATCCCGTGATTGTCGCCGGACCGCGAAGCCGTTTCGCCGCGTCCTTCCGCGTCCGGCTGGAGGAGGTCTGCCATGGCATTTCTGTACAAGATCACCCGCGACGGCCGGGACTTCTTTGCCGCTCCCGACACTCTGCCGCCCTTCTTCGTCGGCAGGCGCGTGCCCTACAAGGACAATATCGGGCTCTACAACATCTTCGGCGGCAGCAAACTGGAAAAGCTGGACTTCAAGGCCGCCGATTTCACAGGGCAATTCGGCTTCTGGGCAGAATTCATCGAGCCGACGGCGCTCTGCGAGGGACGCAACTTCCTGACACTGAATACCTATGACCGCGCGGCCTTCACTTTCGGCTTCGGCCAGTTCGCAGCGCATGTGCCGGACGGGGATTTCGTTGAATACCTGCGCTCGCTGCTCTCCCTACCGGATGCCGGCGATTATTTTCCGCATCTCGTTCTGTCCGGCGGCCATATCTGCAGCATCAATGGTGCCGGCCAGAAAGTGCCACTCGAAGACAGCAACTCCACCAATGGCTTGATGAAATACCTCAACCCCACGCTGGACGAGGTAGAAGATGCCGAGGTGATTGCGGCCGCAAGACTTATCCATTTCACCTCCCAGTCGAAAGATGCGCGCGCCGTGCAGGTCGACCAGATGGTCAAGACTTTCAAATCCTTCATGAAACGTGCCGAACAGCGGATACCGCTCGATGGACGGCCAGCCGAGCAATGCTGCCTCATTGCCGACGTGCTGCATCAGGGGCGCGGCGGCAAGATGACATGGCCGCTGATTGCCGAGGCTATGGCAAGCGCCCATCCTTTCGACGAACTTCTGGCGATCGGCTCGTCGGAATGGGACGGGAGACGAAAGACGCTGAAAAAGGCGCTTGCCGCCAATGCGAACTTTCAGGCAAAGCACTGGAACAGCGCCAGGCATGATTTCGCCTGACCTGCGTTCGATCCGGCAGGCACCTGCGAATACCTTCCTCAGGTAATTCCCCCTGCCCCTTGCCTTTCCCGCAAAAATCCGTATAAGCCGCCCTGTTCGAAACACCCGGTCTTCTGGCTGGTGGCTGTACGGAGGGCAGGTTCTGATAAGGAACCGCAGGACACATAAGTGGTCCGGCCTCCCGTGTCTCCGCTCTCGACCGTCTCGAAACAACAACTTTTCTTGCCGGCCAAAAGCCAACAGGAGCAGTCGTTGAGGCTTAGCCGCCGAAACCGGGTGACAAAACAACCGCAAGAAAAGGCAAAGCTTACATGGCTCTTTACGAACACGTATTCCTTGCCCGGCAGGATATGTCCGCTCAGCAGGTTGATGCCCTCGTCGAACAGTACAAGGGTGTCATCGAAGCTAACGGCGGCAAGGTCGGGCGCATTGAAAACTGGGGCCTCAAGTCCCTCACCTACCGCATCAAGAAGAACCGCAAGGCTCACTATGCGCTCATGGACATCGAAGCACCGGCAGCTGCCGTGCATGAGATGGAGCGTCAGATGCGCATCAACGAAGACGTTCTTCGTTACATGACCATCGCTGTCGAGAAGCACGAAGAAGGTGCGTCTGCCATGATGCAGAAGCGCGACCGTGACGACCGTCCGCGCCGCGAAGGCGACGACCGCGGCCCGCGCCGTGACTTCGGCGATCGTGGCCCGCGCCGCGAATTCGGCGACCGTCCCCCGCGTGAAGGCGGCTTCGAGCGCGCACCGCGCCCGGCTCGCGACGCTTAATCGGATAGAAGGAGATAAAGACCAATGGCTGACGTATCCTCTTCCCCGGCTCGCCGTCCGTTCCACCGCCGCCGCAAGACCTGCCCCTTCTCGGGTGCAAACGCTCCGCGGATCGACTACAAGGACGTTCGTCTCCTGCAGCGCTACATTTCCGAGCGCGGCAAGATCGTTCCTTCGCGTATCACGGCCGTTTCCCAGAAGAAGCAGCGCGAACTGGCCCAGGCCATCAAGCGCGCCCGCTTCCTCGGCCTGCTGCCTTACGTCCTGGCGTAATTGACTTTCGACCCGCCGGTCTCTGATCGGCGGGTCTTCTCCCTTCCGCGTTGGGCGCGGATCGGAAACTGAACCAAACCCCATGTTGGGGATGAAGCGTCTGACAAACAGATTCAGACTTCCTCCCCTAACTGCTTGAACCGGCAGGACAGCGAGACCCGTGACGAACAAGATTCAGACAGTGCTGCCGACCGGCATTATCGCCGGTATCGTTGCCACCCTGCTCGTGCTGGGTGCGAGCGCACAGTCGTCGCTTGCTTCCGTCCTTTATGCTGCTTCCGCACTTCCCATTCTGATCGCCGGTCTCGGCTGGGGCAATCGTGCCGCCATTATCGGCGTGCTGACCGCCGCCATTCTCGGCGCTGCCCTCGTCTCGCCGCTGTTTGCGCTGGCCATGGCGATCTTCACGCTGATCCCGGCCGGCTGGCTTTCGCATCTCGCCAATCTGGCGCGGCCGGCTTCCGAACTCGGCGGCCCTGACCACCTGATGGCCTGGTACCCGATCTCCGACATTCTCCTGCATCTCTGCGGTCTCGTGACGATCGCCGTCATCATCCTCGGGATTGCGATCGGTTACGGCCCGGAACTGACCGGTCAGATGGTCGATGCGATGAATTCCGCGCTGCAGGTGCAGGAACCGGATTTTGCCGTCCAGGCCGATGCGCTTGCGCAGACCAAAAGCATGCTGGTGCTGATGCTGCCGATGTTCCAGGGCGGCATCTGGGTCATGCTGCTGTTTGCGGCTTTCTACATTGCTGTGCGCATCGTCTCGCGCTCCGGCCGGGCGTTGCGTCCGCGCGAAGACATGCCGTCGGCGCTGCGCATGAACCGCCATGCGATCTTCATCTTTCTGGGTGGCGTGATCCTCACCTTCATCGGCGGCGTGCCGGCGATGATCGGTGCCACGATCTGCGGCACGTTTGGCGCCGGCTTCCTGATGGCCGGTTTCGCCTCGCTGCATTTCCGCACGCTTGGCAAGGACTGGCGCCTGCCGGCCCTCATCCTCTGCTATCTGTCGACCATGCTGGTCCTGCCGGCACTCGCCGTCGTGGTTCTCGGCCTCTCCGATACCCGCCGCACGATCGCGCTGACGCCGGTCAAGGGTACGGGCGGTGCAGCCGGCCCGAAGACAGACAAGACATCCGGTCGGGACGACAAAGACCCCGATCAATCCAACAATGACAGCAATTGAAAACTTGAAAGGAAACGAGAAATGCAAGTCATTCTGCTTGAACGTGTAGCCAAGCTTGGCCAGATGGGCGAAGTCGTCAAGGTTCGCGACGGTTTCGCACGTAACTTCCTGCTGCCGCAGGGCAAGGCACTGCGCGCCAACGACGCCAACAAGAAGCGCTTCGAAGCCGAGCGTGCAACGCTCGAAGCCCGTAACCTGGAGCGCAAGAGCGAGGCCCAGACCGTTGCCGAAGCCCTGAACGAAAAGAGCTTCGTCATGGTCCGTTCGGCTGGCGAAACCGGCCAGCTCTACGGTTCGGTTGCTGCCCGCGACATCGTCGAGGCGCTCGCTGCCGAAGGCTTCAACATCGGCCGCAACCAGGTCGACCTCAACGTTCCGATCAAGTCGATCGGCCTGCACAAGGTCACCCTGCACCTGCATTCGGAAGTCGAGATCGAAATCGAAATCAACGTTGCCCGTTCGGCTGAAGAAGCCGAGCGTCAGGCCAAGGGCGAAAGCCTCACCTCGGCCGACGCCATCTACGGCGTTGACGAAGACGCCCTGCGTCCGGAAGACTTCTTCGATCCGGAAGCCGACCGCGACGGCGACGACGAATAAGCCTCTTTACAGAGACCTTATCCACAGGACGCCCGGGTCTCGCACCCGGGCGTTTTTTTGTCTCTTTCATACGGTAAAATGCGAGTCGTTCCGGCCTCCCGCATGCGTGCACAGTCAACCGGTTTCGTCGCTTCATTGCGTTTTTTGTTTCTTGAAAATGACGGATGCTGTGGAAAGCTGTGGGAATCTCCGCTGCTGCAAAAGCACGGTTTATCGGCCCTGCGCTTGTCTCTAGAACCGACCGCTTGAATGGCTTTGGGAATGGATTGGACGGATCAGAAAAATGAATGAAGCCGCGCGCAACGTGACATCGCTTTCGAACAAGGCCGCCGAACCGCATTACCGCGAGGCGCCGAACAATATCGAGGCGGAACAGGCCCTGCTCGGCGCGATCCTCGTCAACAACGATGCCTATTACCGCGTTTCCGACTTCCTGAAGCCGACCCACCTGTTCGAGCCGCTGCATCGCAAGATTTTCGAGGTCGCCGGCGATATCATCCGCATGGGCAAGACCGCCAATCCGGTGACGATCAAGAATTTCGTGCCGGCCGACGAAAAGGTCGGCGACATGACGGTGGCGCAATATCTCGCCCGTCTCGCCGCCGAAGCCGTGTCGATCATCAACGCGGAAGATTATGGCCGGGCGATCTACGACCTGGCCTTGCGCCGTGCGCTGATCACCATCGGCGAGGATGTCGTCAATATCGCTTACGACGCGCCGCTTGACATGCCGCCGCAGAGCCAGATCGAAGATACCGAACGCCGCCTGTTCGAGCTTGCCGAAAACGGCCGCTACGACGGCGGCTTCCAGTCGTTCAACGACGCCGTGGCGCTCGCCATCGACATGGCGGGGCAGGCTTACGAGCGCGACGGTCACCTTTCTGGCATTTCGACCGGTATCATGTCGCTCGATGGCAAGATGGGCGGGTTGCAGCGCTCCGACTTGATCGTGCTTGCAGGACGCCCCGGCATGGGCAAGACCTCGCTTGCCACCAATATCGCCTATAATATTGCCGCGGCTTATGAGCCCGACTACCTGCCGGATGGCACGCCGAAGGCCAAGAACGGCGGCGTCGTCGGCTTCTATTCGCTGGAAATGTCGTCCGAACAGCTGGCCACGCGTATCATTTCCGAGCAGACGGAAGTTTCTTCGTCAAAGATCCGCCGCGGTGACATTACCGAGGCCGATTTCGAAAAGCTGGTCGCATGCTCCCAGATGATGCAGAAGGTTCCGCTCTTCATCGACCAGACCGGTGGTATTTCTATCGCCCAGCTTTCCGCCCGCGCCCGCCGTCTCAAGCGCCAGCGCGGCCTCGACTGCCTGGTGGTCGACTATATCCAGCTGATGACCGGTTCCGGCAAATCCGGCGAGAACCGCGTTCAGGAAATTACCCAGATCACCACGGGCCTGAAGGCGCTCGGCAAGGAGCTGAACGTTCCGATCATCGCCCTCTCCCAGCTGTCGCGCGGCGTCGAAAGCCGCGAAGACAAGCGTCCACAGCTCTCCGACCTTCGTGAATCCGGTTCGATCGAACAGGACGCCGACGTCGTGCTCTTCGTGTTCCGTGAGGAATATTACGTCAAGAACATGGAGCCTCGCGATCTCGCCGATCCAAAATACCCGGAATGGGAAGCGCATATGGACCGCGTCAAGGGCACGGCCGACGTGATCATCGCCAAGCAGCGCCACGGACCGACCGGCACCGTCAAGCTCGCCTTCCAGTCGGAATTCACCCGCTTCGCGGATCTGGCCGAGCCGAGCTTTACGCAATACGAAGAACCTTGATCGCTACGCCGATTTGACAGACGGCCTTCATGTTGGCACTCTCGCCAACATGAAGGCCGAACTGCTTTACCGGTCGAAAAACGTTCTGTCGGACGGCGCCATTGTCGAGATGGTGATCTGGAAAGTGCCAAGGCGCGTTGAGGGCAGCCAGCACTTCCATAAGTACAGCCTGTTCTACGGGTATGCAGGCAGTAGAATCGTCGCCTACGACAACGAACGTGGCAAGGGTGATCATCGGCATCTGGACGGCAACGAAGAGCCTTACGAATTCTCGACCGTCGAGGCGCTTATTTCCGACTTTCTTCGCGACGTGCATGTCAGGAGGCAAGGATCGAGATGACCACGGCAACGATCAGAATTCAGCGTTCCGACGACGACGCGTTGAAGCACGCGGCGGATGGTTTTGTGGTCGCCTGGAAATCCGGACAGGCACAGGAACACGTCTTCAGCTTTTCATCCCCCGAGCAGTTGTTCACCGTGCTCAGCCCCAAGCGCTGGAAGCTGATTGAGACCCTGCAGAAGCTCGGACCTTCGACCTACCGGGCGCTGGCGACCGCCCTCTCCCGTGATGTGAAGAGAGTTCACGAAGATACGGCAGTGCTGATCGAATGGGGACTCGTTGAAATCAACGAGGACGGCCGCATTCACGTTCCTTACGATGTCATCAAGGCCGACTTCGATCTGCGCAGCGTCGCCTAACCTTGAAGTTTCACGCATGAGGACGCTGACAAGCCCCTCACCCTAACCCTCTCCCCGCATGCGGGGAGAGGGGACGCGCCCAGCACGACGTCTGAGGGAGGCGGTGACCGTACAGCTATTCCCTTCTCCCCGTCAGAACGGGGAGAAGGTGCCGACAGGCGGATGAGGGGCGAGGCGCGCCGAATTTACATGTCTGTTTCCGACTTAATTGCCCGCAGCGATCGCCCGATAGGCTTCGCGGCCGCCTGAAAAAGTGCGGCGGACGGCGGGGGCGGCGCCTTCCGGCCAGTCGATCAGAACCAGATCGGCTCGTTTGCCGATCTCGATGGTGCCGCGGTCGTCGAGGCCGAGCGCACGGGCCGGGTTGGCGGAGACGAGCGGCCAGAGCTCGTGCAGGGCGCCGACGCCATCGGCCTTGAGGCGCGCGAGGCCGAGCAGCATGGCGGGATAGTAATAATCCGACGCCAGAATATCACAGAGTCCTTCGCGGATCATGTCGGCGGCGCCGATCGAAGCGAGATGGCTGCCGCCGCGAGTGGCGTTCGGGGCGCCGAAGATGATGAAATCGCCGGCCTCGCGGGCGGCGCGGGCGACACGCATGTTCATCGGGAACTCGCTGATGCGGGCGCCGCGGCCGCGGTAGAAATCGCGGGATTCGACCTGGCTGTCGTCATGGGAGAGCATCGGCGCGCCTGCTTCGCGGCCGAGTCTTGCCACTTCCTCGATCGCGGCCGGCACGTCAGGACGGCGCTCCCACATGGCGCGGACCATGGCGACCATGTCGACCACCGGCATTTTCGCCCGCTTGGCGCGGTCGGCCATCTTGTCGGCGAATGCCGGAGTTGCCGGATCCATGGCCGGATAGGCTGGGTCTAGATCGAAGGGACGTTCCTGCAGCGAGACGGACGGGTCGAGCAGCAGCATGGACGTATGATCGTTGAAGGCGATCGAAGGGCGCTTCGGGCCGGCGAGCGCCTCGCGGATCAGATCGATCGCCTCGAAGCAAAAGGTTTCCCAGCGCAGCTGGACGCGGTTGTCGACCATCAGGCGCGGTGCCAGCGTGTTCAGCGCCTCGACGACGGCGCGGCCGTTCTCGACCGAGCGCAGGCCCGGTTCCCAGCTCAAGGTGAGCGCATGATAGGCGGTGGCGATGCCGTTTGCGGCGAGCTGGCGGTCGGTTTCCAGAAGCGAGGCAGCGATCGGGAACATCGTGCCGGGACGCGGCATGATCTGACGCTCGAAGGCGTCGCCATGGATATCGACGAAGGCAGGGGCAAGCAGATGATCGCGGCCATCGATGATCTCGGCACCATCGCGGGCACCATCGATCGCAGTGATCTTGCCATTTTCGAAACGCACGGCAGCGCGCTCCAGACGATCACCAAAAACAACGGTCGCACCGTCGATCACCACTGCCGGATTGTTCTGCATCGATTTCATTCCATTCGAGAAAGAGGCTTTGCCGCGCAGTCGAATCCCAAGCTCAAGGCGATTCTGCGCGCGAGCGCGCTCTGTAGCTGCGCGATATAACAGATTTGAGAAGGCCGCTGTGCATCGATGCAATAGGCCGGAGGCGCGCGCAAAACCTGTGCAACGATCCGGAATCTTGGGGTGCTGTCTTTTTACCGCCGCGGAAACGGATAAGTATCGGCACACCCTATCTGTCGGCGAGGCCATTCTATGAGCGAGTTTGAAGTGAGCGATATCGACGTGGATTTCGAAGACGAGATCATCGACGAATTCGATATCGCGCCGGCAAGGCTCACGATCGATCTCGGTGCCCTCGCAGACAACTGGCGGGAGATGGCAAAACGTTCCGGCAAGGCGCGGACAGCCGCCGTGGTCAAGGCCGACGCCTATGGCCTCGGCCTCGAGGATTGCGGCGTGGCGTTTTACGAAGCCGGCGCCCGCGATTTCTTCGTCGCCGTGGTGCAGGAAGGCATGACGCTGAGGAATTACGCGCCGGATGCCCGCATCTACGTGCTGTCCGGTATCTGGCCGGGACAGGAAAAACTTTTCTTCGAAAACGACCTCGTGCCGGTTCTCGTCTCGGAAGAGCAGCTGGCTTTCTGGATGTCGGTGACGGCGGAGTTCGGCGAACACCCTTGCGCGCTGCATATTGATACCGGCTTCAACCGTCTCGGCATTCCGCTGGAAGATGCGATCGCCTTTGCCGACGACGTGTCGCGGCCGGCGAGCTTTTCACCGGTTCTCGTCCTGTCGCATCTGCATAGCGGCGACACGCCCTCCTCCGAGCTCAATCGCCGGCAGCTGGAGTCTTTCCAGCGGGTTGCAGCCGCTTTCGAAGGTGTTCCCGCAAGTCTCGCCGCCTCGTCCGGGACCTTTCTCGGGGCCGAGTATCATTTCGACCTCACTCGCCCCGGCATTGCCGTTTATGGCGGCGAAGCGGTCGGTGGCGTGAAAAATCCGATGCGGCCGGTCGCCAAGGCCGAGGCGCGCATCATCCAGATCCGCGATGCCAGGAAGGGCGAGACGGTAAGTTATGGTGGCACCACGACGCTTTCCCGCGACAGCCGGCTGGCGATCGTCTCGGCCGGTTATGCGGATGGCTATCTGCGTTCCCTCTCCGGCTCCGGCGTGCCCTTGCGCGGCGCGGTGCCGGAAGGCGCTTTCGGCTTTATCGCCGGCCACCGCGTGCCGGTCGTCGGCCGTGTGACCATGGATCTGACGATTTTCGACGTGACCGATGTGCCTGCGTCAAAAATCCAGGCCGGCGACTATGTCGAACTGTTCGGCCCCAACATGCCGCTCGACGAGGTTGCCCGCGCCGGCGGCACGATCGGCTACGAACTGCTCACCAGCCTCGGCCTGCGCTATGAGCGGCGGTATATCTATCCGGACGACTGATCCCGCCGTCTCGCCTTTTCGTATCCCTCTTGGAAGCCTGAAATCTTCGTGCTAAAAGAGAACAAAAGGAGATCGAAATGGCCGAGATCCATCTCAGCGACGAAGACAAAGCGTTCATCAACGAACAGGTGAAGGCTGGCATCTACAAGGATGCCGACGCGGTCGTGGCTGCCGGATTGCGTCTGCTCGGCAGCGACGAAGGCAAGGTGGAAGAGCTTCGCCACCTTATCCAGCAGGGCATTGACGATGTCGATGCAGGACGGGTGTTGCGTTTCGAAAGCGCCGAGGAGATGACGGCACATATTTTGAAGATGGCGGAGGAACGGAAGAATGAAGCCGCGTCGTCTCAAGATATCGCTCGAGGCGCTGAACGATCTTCGCGGCATGTATGAATATATCGCCGAATTCGATCCGACTGCCGGCAAGCGCTTTCTTGATGATATCAACGGCAAGATCGCATGGATGGCGAAGCTCGGCATTACCGGCAGCCCACGCACCTTTATCCCCGGCCTGAGAGCCTTTCCCTATCGAAAACGCACCATCTACTTCTTCGTCGATGAGGAAGAAATGACGGTGCTGCGTGTGCTGCACATGCGGCAGAAAGCTTCGCCGGACTATTTTCTTCCGCTGTACCAATCACCAGAAAAAGACTGACCTCCCCCATGGCAAAACCCAAAACCCAATTCGTGTGCCAGAACTGCGGCACGGTGCATAACCGCTGGGCCGGCAAGTGTGATGGCTGCGGCGAGTGGAATACGATTGTCGAGGAAGATCCGATGGGCGGCATCGGGTCGGGTCCCGGCAAGGTGCCGAAAAAGGGGCGTGCCGTGGCGCTGACGACGCTGTCGGGCGAGACTGAGGAAGCGCCGCGCATCCATACCGGGATTTCCGAACTGGATCGGGCGACGGGTGGCGGGTTTGTGCGCGGTTCGGCCGTGCTGATCGGCGGCGATCCAGGCATCGGCAAATCGACGCTGCTGATGCAGGCCGCAGCTGCCCTCTCCCGCCGCGGTCACCGGATCATCTATGTCTCGGGCGAAGAAGCCGTTGCCCAGGTCCGTCTGCGCGCCCAGCGGCTGGATGCCGCCAATACCGAAGTGCTGCTCGCGGCCGAGACGAATGTCGAAGACATTCTGGCGACGATTTCCGAGGGCAAGCGGCCGGATCTCGTCATCATCGATTCCATCCAGACGCTGTGGAGCGATACGGCGGATTCGGCGCCAGGCACCGTGACGCAGGTCAGGACAGGCGTGCAGGCGATGATCCGCTTTGCCAAGCAGACCGGGGCTGCGATGGTTCTCGTTGGCCATGTTACCAAGGAAGGCCAGATTGCAGGCCCCCGCGTCGTCGAGCATATGGTCGATGCCGTCCTCTATTTCGAAGGCGACCGCGGCCACCATTATCGCATCCTGCGCACGGTCAAGAACCGTTTTGGGCCGACAGACGAGATCGGCGTGTTCGAAATGTCGGATCGTGGACTTCGCGAAGTCACCAATCCCTCCGAACTGTTTCTGGGCGAGCGTAATGCCAAGGCACCGGGTGCCGCGGTCTTTGCCGGCATGGAAGGCACCCGGCCGGTTCTGGTCGAGGTGCAGGCGCTAGTGGCGCCGACCTCGCTCGGCACGCCGCGCCGCGCCGTCGTCGGCTGGGATTCATCGAGGCTTGCGATGATCCTTGCGGTGCTGGAAGCGCATTGCGGGGTCAGGCTTGGCCAGCACGACGTCTATCTCAACGTTGCCGGCGGTTACCGGATTTCCGAACCGGCGGCTGATATTGCCATTGCCTCGGCGCTCGTCTCGTCGCTTGCCGGGCTGGCGCTGCCGGCGGACCATGTCTATTTCGGCGAAATCAGCCTGTCTGGCGCCGTGCGCCCCGTGTCACAGACGGCGCAGCGGCTGAAGGAGGCGGAAAAGCTCGGTTTTGCCGGCGCCATGCTGCCGGCGAGTTCTGCCGAACTGCCGAAGGGCGGCAGCCGCTGGATCGAGATCGAGGATCTGCCCGATCTCGTCTCGCGCATTGCCGGTTCCGCCAAGAAGCTGGGGAAACCCGTTGAAGATGATTGATCTTCCGTTAACAGCGCGGCTGATGTATGAGACTGCGCCGGGTGAGAGATTGCCCGGCGAAAATGCCGGCATAAAACGGCAGGTCCTGGAGTAGAGTCTTTATGCCCATCACGATCTTCGACGGTATTGTCATTGGCGTCACCCTGTTCTCCGCCGTGCTCGCCATGGTCCGCGGCTTTTCCCGCGAAGTCCTGTCGATCGCAAGCTGGGCCGGATCGATCGCCGCCGCCTATTATCTGTACCCGATGGTCGTGCCCTACGCGGAAAAATACACGTCCGATCACCGGATCGCGATTGCCGCCTCTGCCGGCATCATCTTCCTGGTGGCGCTGATCGTCATTTCCTTCATCACCTCGCGGGTTGCCGATTTCATCATCGACAGCCGCATCGGCGCGTTGGACCGCACGCTCGGCTTCCTGTTCGGCGCTGCCCGCGGCATTTTGCTGCTGGTCGTCGCTGTCGCATTCTGGAACTGGCTGGTGGCCGAAAACGCCCAGCCGGCCTGGGTCACCCACGCCAAATCGAAGCCTTTCCTCGATACGCTGGTCGCGCGCCTCGAAGCCGTGCTGCCGGCCGATATCGACCCGCAGATCCGCGCCCGTATCCTTGGCCATGGCGAAGCGCCGGCAGAGGGCACGACCGGCACGGATCAGGCTCCGGCCGAGGACGCACCTGCAACAAATAATTGACGCTGTGTTGCGCTTGATGCAGCGCACATCGTCACTATCTGTGATAACATTCGAAATCTGATGAAAGACGGGCTGGTCTCCGGGGAGGATTCCCCGGCCGGCCTTTCCATTTTTTCCGAAAGGACACGGCCAGATGCTGCAGCCGGATTCGCAAACATTCGATGTCAAACAAGCCAACGAGTGGGAGGAAGACACTCTGCATGAAGAATGCGGTGTGTTCGGCATTCTCGGCCATCCGGACGCATCGACGCTGACGGCGCTTGGCCTGCACGCGCTCCAGCATCGCGGCCAGGAAGCGGCCGGTATCGTCTCCTTCGACGGCCTGCGCTTCCATTCGGAACGCCGCATGGGTCTGGTGGGCGACCATTACACCGATCCTGCCACGCTTGCCCGCCTGCCCGGCAATATCGCCATCGGCCATAACCGCTATTCGACGACCGGCGAAGTGGCACTGCGCAACGTGCAGCCGCTGTTTGCCGAACTCGAAGTCGGCGGCATCGCAATTGCCCATAACGGCAATTTCACCAACGGCCTGACGCTGCGTCGTCAGCTGATCGCCGGTGGCGCCATCTGTCAGTCTACCTCGGATACCGAAGTCGTCCTGCACCTGATCGCCCGCTCGCGCTATTCCTCGACCGCCGACCGTTTCATCGACGCCGTGCGCCAGATGGAAGGCGGTTATTCGATGCTGGCCATGACCCGCACGAAGCTGATCGCTGCCCGCGACCCGGTCGGCATCCGCCCGCTCGTCATGGGCGAGCTCGACGGCAAGCCGGTCTTCGCATCGGAAACCTGCGCGCTGGACATCATTGGCGCGAAATTCGTGCGTGACGTCGAAAACGGCGAAGTCATCATCTGCGAGATCCAGCCGGACGGTTCGATCGCCATCGATGCCCGCAAGGCCGGCAATGGCCAGCCGGAACGTCTGTGCCTGTTCGAATATGTCTATTTCGCCCGTCCGGATTCGGTCGTCGGCGGCCGCTCGGTCTATGTCGCGCGCAAGAACATGGGCATCAACCTTGCCAAGGAAGCCCCGGTTGCCGCCGACGTCGTCGTGCCGGTTCCGGATGGCGGCACCCCGGCTGCCCTCGGCTACGCCCAGGAAAGCGGCATTCCGTTCGAATACGGCATCATCCGCAACCACTATGTCGGCCGTACCTTCATCGAGCCGACGCAGCAGATCCGCGCCTTCGGCGTCAAGCTGAAGCATTCCGCCAACCGGGCGATGATCGAAGGCAAGCGCGTCGTTCTCGTGGATGACTCGGTCGTGCGCGGCACCACCTCGCTGAAGATCGTGCAGATGATCCGCGATGCCGGTGCCAAGGAAGTGCATTTGCGCGTCGCAAGCCCGATGATCTATTACCCGGACTTCTACGGCATCGATACGCCGGACCGCGAAAAGCTGCTCGCCAACCAGTATGACAGCCTCGAAGCGATGTGCAAATATATCGGCGCGGACAGTCTCGAATTCCTGTCGATCAACGGTCTTTACCGGGCCGTCGGCGGCGAAGACCGCAACGATGCGCGGCCGCAGTTTACCGACCACTATTTCACCGGTGACTATCCGACCCGCCTTCTCGACAAGGACGGCGAAGCTGTCGGCCGCAAGGTATCGCTGCTCGCCAGCAACGGCTGAGCTTCGACACCGCCATCAGCATTTCAACGAGGCCGCGGATCATCTCCGCGGCCTCGTTTGCGTTTGCAGAAAAGTAGCATTGCCCGTCTAGGATCACGGCCAATCAGGCCTCGTGATCGATGGAAAGACAATGGCAAAGCCCTATAGCGGTTATTTCGAAGCGCTCGGCCAGCGGGAATCCAGCGGTCGTTACGACGCCACCAATTCCTATGGATATCTTGGCAAATACCAGATGGGCGAAGGCGCGCTGATCGACAGCGGCTATTACACCTCGGACGGCAGCTGGCGAAACGATTGGGACAGCAGCCATTTCACCGGCAAGGACGGCGTTTTCAGCAAGGCCGATTTTCTTTCTTCGCCGGATGCTCAGGAAAACGCGATCCAGACCTATACGAGCCTGCTCTGGCGTTATCTCGGCAGCGCCCAGCAATATGAAGGCCAGGTAATCGACGGCATCAAGATCACCATTTCCGGCCTGCTCGGCGGCAGCCATCTGGTCGGGGCCGGCAATGTCGCGAAATACCTGAATTCCGGCGGCGATACCGTTCCCAAGGACGGCAATGCCGTTCCGGTGACCGATTACATCAAGCTGCTCGGCGATTACGACACACCTTTCTCCTACGATCACGGCAAGGCGGAAAAGCTGAATGGCGGCCATGGCCGCGACGTGCTTTACGGCTACGGTGGCAATGACACGCTGATCGGCAAGGGTGGCAATGACCGGCTTTATGGCGGCGATGGCAATGACCGTCTCTGGGGCGGTGCCGGCAATGACGTCATGGTCGGCGGCAAGGGCAATGACATCTTCATCTTCAAGCGCGCCGATATCGGCGGCATCGACACGATCACCGATTTTGCCAAGGGTGACCGGCTCGATTTTCGCTCCTTCGATGCGGACCGGTCGACGCCCGGCATCCAGGCCCTGACCTATCTCGGCGGAAAAGCCTTCACGGGCCATGACGGCGAGATGCGGATCGTCAAAACGTCGAGCATGACGAACATTCTCGTCGATACGGACGGCGACCGCGATGCGGATCTCACCATCCGCCTCAAGGGAAAATATGTGCTTTCAACCGCAGACTTCCTCGGCATCGAGGTGGCGCTGGTGACGAAATCCCACAAGCTGGTGGCCAGCAGTGATGCAGGCCACACCACCGTCTATGACGATCTTGCGGCGCTCGCCAGGCATGCCGGAGACTTCGACGGGCTGGTTTGATCGGGCGGGGACAGACAGCCCGCTCTTGCGCCTGCCCTCGTCCCTCGCCATCTTCGCCCCATGGCGAGAAAACAAAGAGGCGACATCGTTTCCTGGTATCAGCAGCCGGAACCGGAGATCTGCCCACTTTGCGGCCGGTCCATTCCGGCGGATCAGCGCGACGAACATCATCTTGTTCCAAAGAGCCGCGGCGGCAGGGAAACGCAGGCGCTGCACCGCATCTGCCACAGGCAGATCCACGCCCTGTTCAGCGAGGCCGAACTGGAAAAATCCTATTTTACAGTCGATGCGCTTCTCGATCATCCCGAGATGCGGAAATTCGTGAACTGGGTGATCAAGAAACCACCGGGTTTCTACGACGGCACAAAGAAAAGCCGCCGCAGGCGGGACGAGTAGGTTTTACGCCGCGCCGCGTTCAGTGAAGTGCCGCCATGCGGTGAAGCTGGGCGGTGATCTGCGAGGTATCATAGGGCTTGGAATAAAACACGCTGCGGGGCGGCAGCGTGACGTCACCGCCCTTGACGTGGCCTGAGACGATGATGATCTCGATCGGCGGCCAGCGGTCGCGTACCATCGCTGCCAGTCGCATGCCGTTCATGGTGCCCGGCATGTCGATATCGGTGAAGACGATGCGGATATCCTTGCGCGTCTGAAGAATTTCCAGCGCCTCGTCGGCATTGCGTGCCTCCACCGGCTCGAAACCGGCATCCTCGACGAGGTCGAGTGCCATCATCAGCAATAGCGGTTCATCCTCGACGACGAGGACGGCAGGCTTGGTAGGTGTCTTGGACGATCCCATTCAGAAGTCTGCCTGTTGGAGCTGAGATAATAACGCCCACATCTCTACGATGAGGCCAGAAGGTTCATAACGAACGTCGACGCCACCTGTTCCAGCCAGCCCCATACGAATCAGCTTGGACCCGAAACCTTTATTTTCCGGTTCCGCCACCAGCGGACCATTGGATTCCTTCCATGTGAAGCGGAAAACCGCCTGATCGCCCCTGCCCTCGACATGCCATCCGATGGCAACACGGCCGTTGAGACCGGAAAGGCTTCCATATTTTACAGCATTGGTCGCGAGCTCGTGCAGGACCAGCGAAAGCGACAAAGTGCCCTTCGGACCAAAGGTGACGGGCGAGCCATCGACATCCACCCTGTCGCGCACGGCAAGCCGATCGAGCGTTCTGTCGATCACGTTGACAACCGGCGCACTGCTCCAGTTGCGCTCGAGAAGGATCTCGTGCGCCGAGCTCAGCGCATGCAGGCGGCGCTCGAAGGCATGGACATGTTCACGCTCCTTCACCGGCCTCAGCGTCTGGGCGGCAATGGCCTGCACCATGGCAAGGGTGTTCTTGAGACGATGGCCCAGTTCGCGCTGCAGGACCTGCTGTTCGGCTTCCGCATGCACACGCGCGATCGCCGACTGGATGCGGTCACCGAAACTGCGCAGGAAGGCCAGTTCCTCACCACTCCAGGCATAGGGATGATTGTGATGGACGAAGACGACAAGGCTGAACCGGCCCTGATCCATGATCGGCACATTGACCAGAACCCGGATGTCGATATCGAGCAGGGCCTGCGCATTGGCGCTCGTGCGCGGATCCTGAGTGACATCGGGAATGACGACCGGATTGCCGATCTTCAGATCGTTGATGAAGGAGCCGTAATCGCGGAAATGATGCAGGCCGACCACCGAGGATACGCCTGGCGCCGTCCATTCCGGCTGCATCACGACCGTCTCTTCTGCCATGTTGACGATGCCGAACCCGGCGCGCGTCGCATCGAGCGCCTTGGCCATCAGGTCGGCAGCGGCCATTGCCATGGATTCCGTATCGGTCAGATGGCTCAGCCGATCACCGAGATCAAGCAAGGCCTGTACGCGGGCTGCAGCACGCTTGATGATCGTGATGTCCTTGACCGCACCGATCATCTTGACCGGCCGCCCCGCCTCGTCCCTGACAAAACTCGCCGTACGCGAAATCCAGCGAATGCCGAGATCGGTCTGGATCCGGTATTCGACCTCCAAGGCGGCGCTGGCATCGGCACGGGAACTGTCGTTCGACTGCGCACCCTGATCACCGGAGACGATCTTCGCTTCCAGCATGGCGGCCGGATAGGATGCGGCGACAGGCACATGGAAGATGCGGCAGAAGGTCGGCGACGGTTTCAGAATGCCGCTGGCGATATCCACCTCGAACGTGCCGATGCCGCCGGCCTCCTGCGCCGCCAGCGTCTCGTTGGCACTTGCGCGCATATTGGCCGTCAGGCTCTTCTGGCGGCGAAACAGATCATCCTTGCGCTGCGACAGTTTTCGCGCCTCGAACAGGACGATG
This sequence comes from Neorhizobium alkalisoli, assembly GCF_007829835.1. Lineage (GTDB taxonomy): Bacteria > Pseudomonadota > Alphaproteobacteria > Rhizobiales > Rhizobiaceae > Neorhizobium. The sequence continues at coordinate 478,421 of NZ_VIWP01000002.1, forward strand.
ACCTGCGCGGCCAGCGCCCGCAGGCCTTCCCGCTGTTCGGGCTCCAGCCCCTGCGGTCTCGGCACGGTGTCGATGACACAGAGACTGCCGATGATGACATTGTCCGGCGTGATCAAAGGCGCCCCGGCATAAAACCGGATATGCGGCTCTTCGGTCACCAACGTGTTGTCGCGGGTGCGCGGATCGGCTGTGAGGTCCGGGATGACGAGGAGATCGGTACCCGACAATGCATGGCGACAGACCGATTGTGAAATCGGCGTCTCGCAGGCTTCGAAGCCCACCCTTGCCTTGAACCACTGGCGATCCGCCTCGACAAGGCTGATCAGCGCGACAGGCGTCTTGCACAGCGCCGTGGCGATCTGGACGATGCCATCGAATTCGGCTTCGGCGGGAGAGTTGAGGATATCGTAGGCGGCTAACGCTTCAAGGCGGTCCAGCAACGCGGCCTCGTCATCATGGTCGAAATTACGCAAGGTCGGTCCCGAAACAACACAATCTTCCTGCAACATAGAGCGCGAAAAAGGTTTGTCATTGTTCCCGATCAAATTCCTCTTTCGGTTGCTTTCCGGTGAGAAGCAATCAGAGGCTTAAGTCTCGGAGATCATCCTTCGCCGGGAGGTGGGATGCATTATCCCACCCGTTTGAAAGCACCCGAGCTCGCGTAATTCCGACGCCTGGAGCGTCGATGCGACTGAAAAGGTCAGGAATAACTTTGGCGCAGGGACCGGGATGTCTCGACGATCTTGTCGATCAGCACACCATCATCGCGGATGCCAAGCTGGTAGAAGCGGATTGCCATCGCGGCCAGCCGCTCGGCCAGCGGATCGTGACGTGACAGGCAAGCCGTGTAGCGCGCCGTCTCGTAGATCACCTTCAACCTTTCCAGCTCTTCCGGAGAGATCGGGTCGTTTGTTGCGCGTTCTGAACTGTTCATCTCGCCTCCCATACAATGAGTTAGCATTCGCTAATAGAACGCAGACCGATGAAGGATGGAAGCATAAAGCGGTTTCTAAAATTAGCAAATGGTAAATTAATACCTATCGCGCGCTCCGCCTCGCATCCGACGTCGCCAAAAATCGCTGGCACACCGGGGAAAAGCCTGTCCCGGATCGACACGCGAAAATCTGACAATCAGACACATCCAAACTCCCTCCCCTGATCCGCCATGCCTGCAAAAGGCCAGCTGTCGCCGCCGTTAACTAATTAGAAATATCTAAAGTTCGGAATTGATATCTATCAAAAAGCAGGGAGGCTAACATGCCACAGGTCACAACAGCACCGAATGTCACCGTCCAGGCAGATGATTTCTGGGTGGAGAATGCAGCCCAGACCACGAACGAGGCTTTTGGCGATCAGACGTCGCAGACCGGCAATCTCGTTCTCGGCATAGGCAATGTCGTCACCAACTATAGCGACTACAGTTTCGAAAGCGGCGGGTTCACCTATCATTATATCGGCAACTGGGAAGTTGCCATCAATGGCGGCCTCCTCTCGGCGACGACCGGCGCGCAGGGCTATTACGACCAGGTCGTCATCGAACAGAACGGGCAGCCCTATGCCACGCTGACGCTCGATGCTCCGGTGGCCGTGAATTTCGGCAGCACCAGCGGAATCGACCTGCTCGGGCTCGGGCTGAACGGACTGACCGATCCGTTGCTTTCAGCGGTTTTCGGCGCCGAGCCGACCGCCTCGCTGGATAATCTGCATCTGGCAGCCGATCCGGACCTGCCCGTCGAAGTCGGGCTCGATCCGAATGCGGTCTTCAACGACGGCACGACGCCGGTGACCGGCACACCTGGTAGCGACGTGATCGGCGGCGATACCGGAAATAACGAGATCGATGGCGGCGCCGGTGACGATACGGTGACCGGCGATGCCGGCAACGATATCCTGCATGGCGGCGAAGGAAACGATACGCTGGATGGCGGGGCCGATAACGACACGCTGCATGGCGGTGTCGGTGCCGATGTGCTGATTGGCGGCAGCGGTGTCGATACGGCCGATTACAGCGATTCCGACGCGGGTGTCGTCATCGACCTTGCAGCCGGCACCGGGTCTGGCGGCCATGCCGAGGGTGATACGCTGAGCGGTATCGAAAATGCCGTTGGCAGTGCGCTCGGCGACGTTCTGTCCGGCGATGGCGGCGACAATGTGCTGAACGGCCAGGATGGCGACGATATGCTGCATGGCGGGGCCGGCAATGACACGCTGACCGGCGATGCCGGCAACGACATTCTCCACGGTGGCCTCGGTGCCGATATTCTCGATGGCGGCGACGGCACGGATACCGCCGATTACAGTGATTCCGACGCGGGCGTCGCGATCGATCTCGCTGCCGGGACCGGATCTGGTGGGCATGCCGAGGGTGATACGCTCACCAATATCGAAAATGCGGTCGGCAGTGGGCTCAATGACATCCTCTCCGGCAGTGCCGGCGACAACGTGCTGAACGGTCAGGATGGCGACGATGCCCTGAATGGCGGCGACGGTAATGACACGCTGACCGGCGATGCCGGCAATGATACCGTCAATGGCGGTGCAGGCGCCGATACGATGGATGGCGGCAGCGGCTCCGACACGGTCGATTACCAGGGCTCGTCCGGTGGCGTTCAGGTCAATCTCGGCACGGGTGCAGCCTCAGGCGGCCATGCCCAGGGCGACAAGATCGCCAATTTCGAAAACATCACCGGCAGCGATCTGTCCGACCGGCTTTATGGCGATGCCAATGCCAATATCATCAAGGGCCTCGGCGGCAATGACGTCATCTATGGTCTCGGTGGCAATGACACGATCGATGGCGGCAGCGGCAATGATATCGTCAATGGCGGCGCTGGCGCGGATGCCATGACCGGCGGTTCGGGCGTCGACACGCTCGATTACCGCGGCTCCAGTGCTGGTGTGAGAGTGGACCTCCTGATCGGCAAAGGAGGTGGTGGCGATGCGCAAAGCGACACTTTCTCCGGTTTTGAAAGGGCGGGAGGCAGCAGCTTCAACGACAAGCTGCTGGGTGACACGGGCGCCAACGTCCTGAGCGGGTACAACGGCAATGACAGTATAAACGGCCGCGCTGGCAATGACCGGCTCTATGGCAATGCCGGCAATGACACGTTGATAGGCGACAAGGGCAATGACGTCCTGCTCGGCTCGACGGGTCGCGATGCGCTCTATGGCGGGCTTGGCCGCGATAAGCTGCAAGGCGGCGCGGATGCGGACCGGTTCATCTTCAAGAAGATCGGAGAATCGACTGTCGCGACCGCGGGTCGCGATGTCATCCTGGATTTCAGCCAGGGCCAGCACGACAAGATCGACCTATCGGTCATTGACGCCAACAGCCATGCCGGTGGTAACCAGGCCTTCGATTTCATCGGATCGGACGGGTTCAGCGGCAAGGCCGGCGAGCTGAACACCAAGGTGGTTGGCGGCAATACCTACATCTATGGCGACGTGAACGGCGACGGCAAGGCCGATTTCTCGGTCGGCCTGCATGGTTCGATCCATCTGACCAGCAACGATTTCCTTCTGTGAAATCCGTTGCGGCACCGATCGGGCTGCGCTGCGCCGCCCCTCGCCTCCCCGGCCCGATCGGCTATAGCGGCCCGCGTATCCCCCTTGCGCGGGCCGCATCCCTATGACAATCCTCGACCGCCTTCAAAAGGCATGAGGAGAATGAAGGCGCCATTCCATAACGGCGTCTTGTCAGGGGAGACGGCATGACGATCGACTTGAAGGGCAGGATTGCGCTGGTGACCGGCGCATCGCGCGGCATCGGTTATTTCACGGCACTGGAACTCGCCAAGGCAGGCGCGCATGTGATCGCCACCGCCCGCACCGTTGGCGGACTGGAAGAACTCGACGACGCGATCAAGGCGCTTGGCGGCACAGCCACCCTCGTTCCCTTCGATCTCAACGACATGGAAGCCATCGACCGGCTCGGCGCCTCGATCTTCGAACGCTGGGGCAAGCTTGACATTCTGGTCGCCAATGCCGGGATTTTGGGTGTCATCTCGCCGCTCGGCCATATCGAGGCAAAGGTGTTCGAGAAGGTGATGATGACCAACGTCACCTCCGTCTGGCGGCTGATCCGCTCGGTGGAACCGCTTCTCACCCGCTCCGATGCCGGCCGCGCCCTGCTCTTCTCCTCCGGCGCCGCCTCCAAGGCTCCGGCCTTCTGGGGCGCCTATGCGATTTCCAAGGCTGCCGTCGAGACGATGGGCCGGATCTGGGCGGCCGAGACCGACCATACGCCGCTCAAGGTCAACATGGTCAATCCCGGCGCCACCCGCACCGCCATGCGCGCCCAGGCCGTGCCCGGCGAAGATCCGGAAACCCTGCCGCATCCGCAGGAGGTGGCCGAAAAGATCCTCTTCCTCGCCTCGCCGGAACTGAAGGATACCGGCCGCATGTTCGTGGTCCGGGAAAACCGTTTCGTGGATTTCAGGCTGCCCGATTAACGGCCTGGAAAGCCCGTCGTAAAATCTTCGCTATACGATCAGGTTATTTCGCGCTTAACTTGCAAGCATGAGCAACGACGATTCCTCCCCGAGCCTTCCCCTTCAAAACGGCAGGCCGCGGCCGCAGCGGCGTAATCCGTTCAGCCTGACACTGATCGTTTCCGGCCTTGTCGTGCTGGCGGTCCTCTATGTCATTTCCAGCGCCTATTACACGGTGGCCCAGGGCGAGCGTGGCGTTATCACCCGCTTCGGTGCGGTGACCGGAACGGCCGAGCCAGGGCTCGGCTTCAAGGTGCCTTTGATCACCAAGGTCAACCCGATCTCGGTGCAGACGCAGATCATCAAGCTCGACAATGAGGAAGCCTATAGCCAGGACCAGCAGGCAGCGCATCTGCAGCTATCGATCAACTATTCGATCATTCCGGCCGAGGCCTCCGCCGTTTTTGCGCAGTTCGGTTCCGAGGAAAACCTGCAGACGCGCCTGATCCGCCCGCGCGTGCGCCAGCAGCTGAAAAATGTCTTTGGCCATTACACCGCCGCAACCGCGATCAGCCAGCGTGACAAGCTGAATACCGAAGTGCGCGAGGCCGTTCAGGAAGCGGTCAAAGGTCTGGTCGAGGTCGAAGGCGTGCAGCTGGAAGACCTGAAATTCTCCAAGGAATATGAAAGCGCGATCGAGGCCCGGATGATGGCCGAGGTCGAGGTGCAGCGCTCCACCCAGCGTGTCGCCAATGAAAAGCAGCTGGCGCAAATCACCGTTACCCAGGCGCAGGCAAAGGCCGACAGCCAGCTCGCCGTCGCCAAGGCGGAAGCAGAAGCCACCCGCATCCGCGGCGAGGCGGAAGCCGCCGCCATCAAGGCCCGCGGCGATGCGCTGAAGCAGAACCCGGATCTGGTGGCGCTGACCCAGGCCGAACGCTGGGACGGCAAGCTGCCGACAACGATGATCCCGGGCGGCGCCGTGCCGATGCTCGGCGTGAAATAAGCCGGCCTCAGCCGCTCGCGGACAATTCCTCCGCCTTTTTACCGAGCCGGTCCGAATGCCGTTTCAGGCTTTCGCTCAACCGTTTCAGCTGTTTTTCGTCGAGCTTCTCGATGCCGACAAATTCGTTGGCGGCGTGGCTGGAAAGGATCAGCTCATCGAGCTTGGTCTGAACAGCTTCACTGTCGCGGTTCTGGGAATTCTGCAGCACGAAGACCATCAGGAAGGTGATGATCGTCGTGCCGGTATTGACCACCAGCTGCCAGGTTTCCGAAAAGCCGAAAAACGGGCCGCTGACACCCCAGACGACAATCAGCACAACGGCGGCCACGAAGGTGGCGGGTTTCCCGGCACCGGCGGAAACGGCGTTGGAGAAAACGTCGAAAATGCTGCGCTTGCCGCGATCATTCTGCTTTCCAACCGTGCCGCTGTCGTCGGACTCGGAACGGTTCGGTGTCCTGGCCGTCGAGCCGTCGTTACCGGTCGAGGCATCCCGCGGCGCCTCTGTTATCGCCATGCCGCCCTTGGCCTTGGCGGCATCCTTGGTTTTGGCGGCAGGCTTGGTTTTGCCGCCGGCGGGTTTCGATGCCGATCGGCTGTCCGCAGCCTGCTTTTTCGCCGAAGGTTTTGCGGCGGCAGCCGCATTTGCCGGCTGGACCTTTTTCACGCGTTTGCCGGCATTTTCGTCTTCACCCGCCATGCTGCTCCTCCAGTCTGGAACAAAGTTCGGGATCAACGCTTTACCGGGGCCAATCGATCCGGTCCGCCACCGTACGGACCAACTATCGCCGGCTTCGCTGAAACAATAGGATCGCGCGCAAACCCGCTGGAGACCCCGGTTCTTGTCACTCGAAACGCTGATTTCCCAATATGGCCCCGCGGCCGTCTTTGCCGGCGCTGCCTTTGAAGGCGAAACGGCGGCCTTTCTCGGTGGCGTCTTTGCGCACCGGCACCTCATGGCCTATTGGCAGGCGGCACTGGCGGCCGGGCTCGGCTCCTTTGCCGCCGACCAGGCGCTGTTCTTTGCCGGACGCCATGCCGGCCGCCTTGCCATCGTCAGACGTTTCATGCGCGGCGAGGCGGCGAGCCGGGTAAACGGACTGCTGGAAGCGCATCCGACCGGCTTCATTCTCGCCTTCCGCTTTGTCTACGGGATGCGGACGGTCAGCCCGGTTGCGATCGGCCTGTCTTCCGTACCGGCCCTGCGCTTCGTTATCCTCAACCTGATTTCGGCCATTGTCTGGGGCGTGGTCATCACCGCGGTCGGTTATCTGTTCGGCAATGCGGTCGAGGCGATTTTTGGCCGGCTGCGGCTGCACTCGCATCTTTTCATCGCGCTTGGGGTGATCGTGGTTGCGGTCGGCATTGCCGCTTTTATCGGGCGCAAATGGCTGCTTTCGGCCTTCAATCCTGCAGAGCCCAGGACTTGCTCGGAAGACGTGCCATCTCCGCATCTTCCGCCAAGCCGCCAGGATCTGGCCCCTTGACCAAATCCGCGACGCACGCCATAACCGAGCCCATGAAAACGGCGATTTCCATCTGCGGGATCATTATTCGCTAGCTTACCGCTGGCCCGGCCGTTTTCGTCTCTCGAAAAGCCTTGAAGACAAACGCCCGGTCCACCCGGATGCCTTGCTTTGGGAGAATTTTTCGATGAGCTCTTCGCTCAAGTTCTACAATACGCTGACCCGCGAAAAGACGGCTTTCCAGCCGATCGATGCCGATAACGTGCGCATGTATGTCTGCGGCCCGACCGTCTACGATTACGCCCATATCGGCAATGCACGCCCGGCTATCGTCTTCGACGTGCTGTTCCGGCTGCTGCGGCATGTCTATGGCGACACCCATGTCACCTATGCCCGCAACATCACCGACGTGGACGACAAGATCAACGCCCGCGCCCTGCGCGACCATCCCGGTCTGCCGCTCAACGATGCGATCCGGCTGGTCACGGAAAAGACCGAGACGCAATACCATCAGGACATAGCCGCACTCGGCTGCATCGAGCCGACGGTCGAACCGCGCGCCACCGACAATATCCCGCAGATGGTGACGATCATCGAGCGGCTGATCGCCCGCGGCCATGCCTATGTGGCGGAAGGCGAAGTGCTGTTCGACACGAAGTCGATGACCGATTACGGCCAGCTTTCCAAGCGCCCGCTCGACGAGCAGCAGGCCGGCGCCCGCATCGCCGTCGATGTGCACAAGAAGAACCCCGGCGACTTCGTTCTGTGGAAGCTTTCCTCCCATAACGAACCCGGCTGGGACAGCCCCTGGGGTCGCGGCCGGCCGGGCTGGCATATCGAATGCTCGGCGATGAGCGAGCGGTATCTCGGCGAAGTGTTCGACATTCATGGCGGCGGGCTGGACCTGATCTTCCCGCATCATGAAAACGAGATCGCCCAGTCGCGCTGCGCCCATGGCACGCATGTGATGGCGAATGTCTGGATGCATAACGGCTTCGTGCAGATCGAAGGCCGCAAGATGTCGAAGTCGGACGGCAATTTCATCACCATCCACGAATTGCTGGCGACGGAAACCTTCGGTGGCCGCCAATGGCCGGGCGAGATCCTGCGGCTTGCCATGCTGATGACCCATTATCGCGAGCCGATCGATTTTTCGGTCAAGCGGCTGGAAGAGGCTGAAAGGCTGATCGCCAAATGGCCGGCGGCAGATGCGCCGGACGCTTCCGTCGCGCCCTGCCCGATCGTCATCGAGGCGCTCGGCGACGATTTGAACACGGTGGCCGCCGTGCAGAGGCTGCACCAGCTTGCCCAGGAGGCCAATGCCGACCGGGCGCTGCTGCCGATGTTTGCCGCCAGTGCCGCTCTTCTCGGCGTGCTGCCGAAAATGGCGGAAGTCGACGAGGCGGTTGCAGCGGCGATCGATGCGCTGATCGGGATGCGGCTGGAAATGCTGAAGGCGAAGAATTTTGCCGAGGCCGACCGGATCCGCAACGAGCTTTCGGACAAGGGCATCCAGCTGAAGGATACCAAGGATGCCGCAACCGGCGAGCGCGTGACGACCTGGGAGGTCAAGCGCTAGCGCTGCCAATCTTTTTAAGGAGGGGGAAGAGATGATCGATCACATGGGCATCAAGGTCGCAAATTTCGACCGGTCCAAAGCCTTTTATGACGCAGCCTTCGCGCCGCTCGGCGCGTCGCTCCTCTACATCGTGCCGGTCGAATTTACCGCCGGCGCGACCATGGCCGGTTACGGCCGCGACCGGCCGGTCTATTGGCTGCACGAAACCACGCCCGTGGCAGGCCACACCCAGCATGTGGCCTTCACCGCCCGCAATCGTGCGGAGGTCGATGCCTTCTATGCGGCCGCAATTGCCGCCGGCGGCCGTGACAATGGCGCACCGGGCCTGCGGCCGCATTACCATCCCAACTATTACGGCGCCTTCGTTTTCGATCCGGACGGCAACAATGTCGAGGCGGTCTGCCATGACGCGGAGGGTGATGGGGCATGACCGAGGTCCATAGTGGCGGCTGCCAATGCGGCGCCCTTCGTTTCCGTATCACCGGCAAGCCCGGAAAATCGTCGATCTGCCATTGCCGCATGTGCCAGAAGGCGTTCGGCGCCTATTATGCACCGCTCGTTTCCGCCTACGGGGCAAAATTCGAATGGACCCGCGGGACGCCACGGTATTTCCAGTCGTCGAACCATGTGCAGCGCGGCTTCTGCGGCAATTGCGGCACGCCGCTGACCTATGAGGCGATGGACGGGATTTCGGTTGCGGCCGGCGCCTTTGACGATCCGGCCGCCTTTGCGCCGGTCATGCAATATGGCGTCGAAGGAAAGATCGGTTTCGTCGATCACCTGCACGAACTCCCCGCTCATCACACGATGGACGATCTGGAGGCCGCGCCTTTTCTCGCCGACATCGTTTCCAACCAGCATCCGGACCACGATACCGAGACCTGGCAGCCAAAGCCCGCCACAGGCGGCAGCACGGAGGACACTACACGATGACCGAACTTCTGAGATCCGGCGGCTGCCAATGCGGTGCCGTGCGTTTTCGCACCCGCGGTCAACTCGGCCGTGCCTCGATCTGCCATTGCCGCATGTGCCAGAAAGCCTTTGGCGGCTTTTTCGGGCCGCTCGTTTCGGCACCGAATGAAGGCCCGGAAGCCGGGATCGAATGGACCCGCGGCGAGCCGAAATATTATCAGTCCTCCGTCAATATCGACCGCGGTTTCTGCGGCGAATGCGGCACGCCGCTGACCTATCGCCATCCGCAGGGGCTGGAGCTTTCGATCGGCGCCTTCGACAATCGCGACGATCTCGTGCCGAAAATCCAGGTGAATTTCGACAGCCATATTCCCTGGGTCACGGAAATCTTCGATGCGCCGAAACGCGCCTCGGCGGACGATGTCGTCACCCAGGAGATGATCATCTCCTTCCAGCACCCCGACCACGACACCGAAATCTGGCCTGAAAAAGGACTGCATCTGTGACCGAAATTCTGCGCACGCTTTACCCCGAGATCGAGCCTTATGAGACCGGCATGCTCGATGTCGGCGACGGGCACGTGATCTATTGGGAACGTGTCGGTACCAAGGGCGCGAAACCCGCTGTCTTCCTGCATGGCGGGCCCGGCGGCGGCTGCAATGCCAACCAGCGCCGCATGTTCGATCCGGCCCTTTACGACGTCATGCTGTTCGACCAGCGCGGCTGCGGCCGCTCGACGCCGCATGCCAGCCTGGAGGCCAATACGACCTGGCATCTGGTGGCCGATATCGAACGGCTGCGGACCATGATCGGTGTCGACAAATGGCAGGTTTTTGGCGGCTCCTGGGGTTCGACGCTGGCGCTTGCCTATGCGGAAACCCATCCCGAGCGGGTGAGCGAGCTTCTGGTGCGCGGCATCTACACGCTGACCCGGCCGGAACTCGACTGGTATTATCAGTTCGGTGTCTCGGAAATGTTTCCCGACAAATGGGAAGCCTTTGTCGCGCCCATTCCCGAAAACGAGCGCCATGAGATGATGGCGGCCTATCACCGCCGCCTGACCGGCATCGACCGTGCCGAGCAGATCGCCTGCGCCAAGGCCTGGAGTGTGTGGGAAGGGTCGACCATCACCCTCCTGCCCGATCCGCATCTCGCCTCAAGCCATGACGACGACCGGTTTGCACTCGCCTTCGCGCGCATCGAAAACCACTTCTTCATGCATGCCGGCTGGCTGGAAGACGGGCAGCTTTTGCGCGATGCGGTGAAGCTGAAGGGCATTCCCGGCGTCATCGTGCATGGCCGCTACGACATGCCCTGCCCGCTGAAATATGCCTGGCAGCTGTCGAAGGTCTGGACGGATGCGGATTTCCACATCATCGAGGGGGCCGGACATGCCCTGTCGGAGCCTGGAATTACCGACCAGCTGATCCGCGCGACGGATCGGTTTGCGGGGAAGGGATAGGGGCGCGGCTGGCGGGTTGAGGTTTGCCCCTCACCCTAACCCTCTCCCCGCTTGCGGGGAGACGGGACGTGCCCTGATTGAGACAGGGAGCGTGCGGCATATCCCTTCTCCCCGTCAGAACGGGGAGAAGGTGCCGGCAGGCGGATGAGGGGCTGACTCGGATAGAACAGCAGGCCACGGGAGGAGAGCATGACCGAAAAACTGACCGGCGGCTGCCAGTGCGGCGCGATCCGCTATTCGACGCGCGGTCCTGTCACCGACCGGGCGATCTGTCATTGCCGCATGTGCCAGAAGGCGGTCGGCTCGGTGGTCTGGCCGTTCTTCACCGTCGATGTCGCCGATCTCGAATGGACGCGTGGCCGCCCTGCCCTTTATCGCAGCTCGGAAGCCGCCGAGCGCGGGTTCTGCGCCGCCTGCGGCACGCCGATCAGCTTTCAGCCGGTCGGCAAGAGCGCGATCGACCTGTCGATCGGCACGCTCGATGATCCGGCGGCCATCGAACCCGACAAGCAATATTTCGCCGGCCAGCGCATGCCCTGGTTCCACGCCATGGCGACGCTGCCGGAACAACCGAGTTCGGCCTCGCCCGACGAGATCGAGCGCCGCCGCCCCTATCAACATCCCGACCACGACACATCCGAATGGCCGCAACCCGGATCAAGACCATGACACGCGAACGCATCCACCTTTTCGACACGACCTTGCGCGACGGGCAGCAGACGCCCGGCGTCGACTTTTCCGTCGAGGACAAGATCGCGATTTCCGCCATGCTGGACGAATTCGGCTTCGATTATATCGAGGGCGGTTATCCCGGCGCCAATCCGACCGACACGGCCTTCTTCGCGGAAAAACGTACGAAAAAGGCGAAATTCACCGCCTTTGGCATGACCAAGCGGGCCGGGATTTCGACCTCCAACGATCCGGGCCTTGCCACGCTTCTGCAGGCGAAGAGCGATGCGGTCTGTTTCGTGGCGAAAAGCTGGGATTATCACGTGCGCGTTGCGCTCGGCTGCACGAACGAAGAGAACCTCGAATCGATACGGGACAGCGTCGCGGCGGCGAAGGACGCAGGCAAGGAACCGCTGGTCGATTGCGAACATTTCTTCGATGGTTTCAAGGCCAATCCCGACTACGCGCTCGCCTGCGCCCGCACGGCTTACGACGCCGGCGCCCGCTGGATCGTGCTCTGTGACACCAATGGCGGCACGCAGCCGAACGAGGTACGCGAGATCGTTGCCGCCGTCATCGCAGCCGGCATTCCGGGCGGCTCGCTCGGCATCCATGCCCATGACGATACCGGCCAGGCGGTCGCCAACTCGCTGGCTGCGGTCGAGGCGGGCTGTCGGCAGGTGCAGGGCACACTGAACGGCATCGGCGAGCGCTGCGGCAATGCCAATCTCGTGACGCTGATCGGCACGCTCTGTCTGAAGGAGGCCTATGCCTCCCGTTTCGAGACCGCGATCGACCCGGAGCGGCTTTCGGGCCTGACGCGTCTGTCGCATGCCTTCGACGAGCTGCTCAATCGCTCGCCGAACCATCAGGCGCCCTATGTCGGCGCCTCGGCCTTCGCCACCAAGGCCGGCATCCATGCCTCGGCGCTGTTAAAAGATCCGCGCACCTACGAACATGTGACGCCGGAAAGCGTCGGCAACTTTCGCAAGGTCATGGTGTCGGACCAGGGCGGCAAGTCGAATTTCATCAACGCCCTGAAGCGCCGCGGCATCGAGGTTTCCAAGGACGATCCGAAACTCGACCAGCTGATCTCGATCGTCAAGGAACGCGAGGCCTCGGGTTATGCCTATGAAGGCGCCGATGCGAGTTTTGAGCTGCTCGCTCGCAAGACGCTCGGCACCATTCCGGAATTCTTCTCGGTCGATGGGTTCCGCGTCATGGTCGAGCGCCGCTTCGACAGTTTTGGACGGGTGAAAACCGTGTCGGAAGCGGTGGTCCGGATCGTCGTCGACGGCGTCATGCACATGTCGGTCGCGGAAGGCGACGGTCCGGTCAACGCGCTTGATCTGGCGCTGCGCAAAGATTTCGGCAAATACCAGAACGAGATCGACGACCTTGTGCTCGCCGATTTCAAGGTGCGTATCCTGAACGGCGGCACCGAGGCGATCACCCGCGTTCTGATCGAATCGACCGATTCGAGCGGCGTGCGCTGGTGGACGGTCGGCGTGTCGGAAAACATCATCGATGCTTCATTCCAGGCGCTGATGGATTCGGTGATCTACAAGCTGATGAAGAACCGGGAACTGGCGGGACGGATTGCGGCGGAGTGAGCTGGCTCCAATGATCTCCCCCCTTGTGGGGGAGATGTCACGATAGTGACAGAGGGGGGTGAGCAATGGTTCGGTAGATTAAGAGGTTAAGTTGGCGCAAGAGCACCCCCCTCTGCCCTGCCGGGCATCTCCCCCACAAGGGGGGAGATCGGAATGCCGCACCGCCCTACCCTTCAATGCACAAACACCGGATAGATCGAGGCAACCAGCAGGATCGCCATCGTCATATTGAACACCCTCAGCCGCCGGCCCACAGTCAGCCAGTGACGCAATGCGGTCCCCATAAATGTCCAGACGGCGTTCGAGCCCATGCCGATCGTCGAGAAGGCAAGGCCGATCACCAGCATCGAAAGCACCGAGCGATCGGGCGCAAACAGCGTCATGGCCGAGAGGCCGGTTGCCCAGACTTTCGGATTGACCCATTGGAAAGCTGCGGCCTGCAGGAAAGTCAGCGGCTTACCCGGCGCAACACCCGCTTCCGGCGGTCTTGCATTGGCGATCTTCCAGGCGAGCCAGACGAGATATACGGCCGACGCGATTTTGAGTGCCGTTTCGAGGAAGGGCGCTGCCTTGAACACGGCCATCAGGCCGAACCCGGTCAGAAGGACGACGGCAAGCGCCCCGAGCGAAACGCCGAGCAGATGCGGGATCGACCGGCGGAAGCCAAAATTGGCGCCCGAGGTCATGACCATGATATTGTTGGGACCGGGCGTGATTGTCGCCGCGAAGACAAACCCCATCAGGGCGGGCAGGATTGCAGTTTCCATTCGCTTTTCCGTTCGGAAATCGGACGTGTTCATCGAGCCGGAAAAACAACAAGGCCGCCTCGATGCGGCGGCCCTGGTTGCACATGACACTGTTCATGACATCGCGGCGCCGCCTTCAGAGAAGCGGCCACCAACCGAGCATGGTTTTCGAAATCGTGTTCATGGGGAATTTCTAGCCACAAATTTTTCCCGCCATCAAGCGGTTTCAGAGTGTGCGGCGCAGCAACCTATCGTTTCTGGCCGAGCCAGATGACATGTTTTGCGCCGCGCTTGCCATTGGCGCGGGTATGGATAACCTCGACCTCGAAACCGCCGCCCCGCAGCCGCCGGGTAAAACCCTCGTCGGGATGGGCCGACCAGACGGCGAGCACGCCACCAGGAGTTAAGGCCTCGCGGGCGGCGCCAAGGCCGGCGCCGCTGTAGAGCCGGTCGTTGGAGGCACGGGTCAGTCCGTCCGGGCCGTTGTCGACATCGAGAAGAATGGCGTCATAGGCGGCCTTCTTCGAGCGGATCAGTTCTGCGACGTCGCCGACATGGATATCGGTGCGCGGGTCGTCGAGACAGCCCTTGAACACATCCGCCATCGGCCCCCGCGCCCAGCTGACAACGGCCGGCACGAGTTCGGCGACGGTGACTTTTGCCTTTTCCGGCAGAACGGCGAGCGCGGCGCGCAACGTAAAGCCCATGCCGAGGCCACCGATCAGCATGGAAGGTGCCGCGCGGCTGGCGATCCTCTCCTGCGACAGCGTCGCCAGTGCCTCTTCCGAACCGCTCAGGCGGCTGTTCATCAGCTCGTTGGAGCCGAGCATGATCGAAAATTCCTGGCCGCGCTGCTTTAGGCGCAGTTCGCCGCCGTCACCGGGAATGGTCGCGCTGTCGAGCTGGATCCAGGGAAGCATTTTTGAAAGACACCTTATTGCCGAAGGGGTTCTCCTAGTCGCTTTCCGGGACGATTGGAATGGGTGGGTGGAAGCGGGGGCAGTGGCAAATGGATTGGAGGCGGTGCGGCAAAGGATCTCCCCCCTTGTGGGGGAGATGTCACGAAGTGACAGAGGGGGGTGTCGGCAGTTCCGCAAACTCAAGGTGAAAGGGGGCGCCCGGCGATCCCCCCCTCTGCCCTGCCGGGCATCTCCCCCACAAGGGGGGAGATCGGCTGGCGGCACGCCCTTCGCCCAAATGCGATTGCCCCGGGTCAGTACCGCAGCAAGGAAACCGTGCAGAGGTTCAAACCTCGACCGGCACATAATAATCCACCGTCGAACCGGCCAGATTGACCGGCTTCGTGCCATCATAGCATTCGAAATCCGGCCCCCGCGCCAGCTTCACGCCGCTGGTCGGGATTAGTGTACCCCAGACCTCCTCCAGCGCCGCGGCAATCTGCAGGTGAACCGGGCCGCCATCGAAGGTGATGCGGAAGACGAGATAGGTGGCAGGCGCGATGACCCGTCGCTCGAAACCTTCGGGCAGAGCGGTATCGGGACCGATCTCGACGCCCGCCAGATAATTCAGCGTGCCCTTGTCGCGGTCGATATCGGACACGACACCATAACTCATCGCCCCGCCCCGCTGGCCGGGGATCGGCACGGTATTCAGCAGCCGGGACCAGAGCTGCGGAATGTCGCTTTTGTCGGTCTCGCCGAAACGCCGGGCGGGGCCGGCGACGATAAAACCGTCGCGGGTGACGAGATCGGGCAGGCGCGTGACATTCGTGGTCGTCTTTGCAAGTGCGGTCATCGGATATTGTCCTTCCAGGGGTTCGATGGTGAAACCCCGGCGAAAACGCGCCGGAGTGCTGCCGAACATCCGTTTGAAAGCTCGCGTGAATGCCTCCTGGGAGTCGAAACCGCTATCGAGCGCAAGCTCGACTAGTCGCAGATCCGGCTCTGCCAGCAGACGCCTGGCGCTTCGCACAAGCCGCCGTCCGCGCACATAATCCATCACCGTGCGACGGGTATGGGCGAGGAACATCCGCGAAAAATGATAGGGGGAATAACCGGCGCGGGCAGCGATGAGGTCGAGCGTAAGCTCGTCATCGAGATGCTGCTCGATCCAGAGAATGATTTCGCGGACGATATGGACGGGTTGGATGTTCATGGCGCCACGATGATCGATTGCCGCCGAAGGTTCCTGACCGAAATTGCGGTGCCTTGGCGCGGTCCCTCATGGGTCACCGGCTCAAACCTCGTCGAAGGACAGGCCCCATTCGTCTTCGCCATACCATTCCTGCCCGCCCGGTGGCTGCTGCCAGCGCAGGCTGCGAACACGGTAGGCGCGTTTCGATGCAAAGGCCTGCGCCAGTCCTTCGTGACGGCCGGCCGGCGTTTCTTCCTGGCCGCGGACCCAGATGAAGGAAACCGGCTGCAGAAATCTTGCGCCAAGCCCCCTTGCCTGCCGGTCGATCATCAGAAAACCGCCGGCTTTGGTAAAAGCCTGCTCCCTGCCCTCGCGCCTGTCGGGAAAACCGAGCGGGAACAGAAGGCGGCCGGACATGGCGAGGTTTTCGATCCAGGCGGATGGCGGGTGGTCGAGCGCGAAATTGGCATAGATGACATCGGCATCCGCCTTCGGAAGCGCGGTCGCATCTCCCTCGATCACCTCGACATTTTGATAGGTTTTAAGATTTTCGCGCGCCCGCGCGGCCAATGACGCATCGTATTCGACAGCGAAAACCTTGCCGGACGGGCCGACCAGTTCGGAGAGGATCGCGGCGTAATAACCGGTGCCCGTTCCCATATGGAACACTGTCTCACCTTCGCGGACATGAAGTGCATTGAGCGCGCCGGCATGCAGAGAGGGCATGCCGTTGTTGACGCCGCTATCTTTATCGAGGCCGACCAGAATGTCCTGATAGAGCGCCACGGGATCTGTGGATTGCAGTTCACGATAGCGGCTGAAATCGTGGAAATACCAGGGCGGCGGGCCGACAAAGTCCTCCCGCGCCACGCTGGCGAAAGCGTTCAGCAGGCGCGGGTTTTCCCTCACACCGGCCTTGGCAAAAATCTGGCGGGCATAGATCTGGCGATGCAGAGGTTGCTCGTCGAAGGTCATGGCGCGCTCCCAAGGGTTGCGCCGCATGATGGCAGGATCGATGAGCGGGCTCAATCCTTGCTTCAACGGAATGAATTGGTCGGGCTGCGGCGATTGGTTTAGAGACAGCGGATAATCAAGAACAGACTGCCGGAAACACCCAGATGTCCACCGATCACGCCGACACCGTCGCGGCACCGGCCGCTCCCGTCGCGGCTTCCGTTGCAACGCCTGCAAACGAAGATACGCCGCGCGGCTTCGCTTTCGGGCTCACGGCCTATTTCCTCTGGGGGTTCCTTCCCTTTTACCTGAAGGCGGTGGCGCATCTGCCGGCGCTTGAGGTTCTCGCCCATCGCGCGCTCTGGTCCGTGCCGGTTGCCGGCATCGTGCTGCTTCTGCTCGGTCGCACGAAGGAGCTGAAGACGGCGTTCCGCACGCCGCGCATGCTCGGCATGGCCTGCGTCACCGCGGCCTTCATCACCGGCAATTGGGGCATTTATGTCTGGGCCGTCGGTTCCGGCCATGCGCTCGATGCGGCGTTGGGTTATTTCATCAATCCGCTGTTCAGCATCTTTCTTGCCGCCGTGATCCTGAAAGAAAAGCTGTCGCCGCTGCAGATCGCGGCGATCGGGCTTGCCTTTGTCGGCGTCGTCATTCTCACCTGGGGTGCCGGCGGCCTGCCCTGGGTCTCGCTGGCGCTGACCTTCACCTGGGGTTTTTACGCGCTGTTCCGCAAGACCTTGCCGATCGGGCCCAATCAGGGCTTTTTCCTCGAAGTGCTTCTGATCAGCATTCCGATGCTGCCCTATGTCATCTATCTCGAAGCGACCGGACAGGGGCATTTCCTCGCCGGCAACAGCTATGACACGGTGATCCTGGCGCTGGCCGGCATCGTCACCGCCGGGCCGCTGATGATCTATGCCAATGGCGCAAAGCTTCTAAAGCTCTCGACCATCGGCATCATGCAATATATCGCGCCGACGATGATCTTTCTGATCGCGGTCTTTGCCTTCCACGAGGAATTGAGCGGCATAAAGCTCACGGCCTTCCTTTTCATCTGGGCGGCACTCGTGGTTTATACGACAGGCCTGCTGCGCCAGAAGCGCAGCGCCTGATCGGAGACTTTTTCAGAAATGCAGATTTCAGACATTCCCTTTGGCACGACCGACTGGTCGGATGTCGAGCCGACCCACCACAAGGGCGAGACCGGCAGCGCCACCTGGCGGACCCGCAATTTCGGCGCGATCCGCGTGCGTATCGTCGAATACACGCCGGGTTACCTCGCCGACCACTGGTGCGTGAAGGGCCATATCCTGATGTGCCTCGAAGGCGAGCTGAACACCGAGCTGGAAGACGGCCGTACCTTCACGCTGAAACCCGGCATGAGCTATCAGGTGGCCGACAATGCCGAGCCGCACCGCTCCTCGACCGCGATCGGCGCAAAGCTCTTCATCGTCGACTGAAACTCAGGTCTTTATTTTTCCGCACGTCTTCATCCCGAAACCGGTGACCACTTTCGGGAGACATGCGCTCAGCTTCTCTGCAGGGCAAGGTGCGCACCGAGCCCGACCAGAACCGCGCCGCCGGCCCGCTGTACCAGTTTCTGGGCCGTCGACGAGCGTTTCAGCCTTGCCATGACCAGTCCCGCCAGAAGCACGCTGACGAGATCGGCTATCGTGAACATGATGCTGACCACCGTTCCCAGAATGGTGAATTGCAGCCAGACCGGCAGGCTTGCCGCGCTGTCGACGAATTGCGGCAGGAAGGCGAGGAAGAACAAAGCCGTCTTCGGGTTCAGGACCTCAACGACGATGCTTTCGAAAAAGGCCTTGCGGGCGGATTTCGGCAGGGCCTGCGGCGCATCCCCGGAGCCGTTCGACCGCGACCGGAAAAGCGAAATGCCGAGCCAGATCAGGTAGATCGCGCCGAAAAGCTTGACCAGCGCATAAGCGACCGGCACGGCATGAAAAAGTGCCGACAGGCCGGCCGCGGCAGCAATGATATGGGCGTAGGAGCCGATATGGATGCCGAGCACCGCCATCAGCCCCGACCTGCGCCCACCCGCCATGGTGCGGGCCGCCACATAGAGCATGGCCGGCCCCGGCAGGAAGGCGAACAGCGCCGTGGTGATGAAGAAGGTGATCAACAGATCCATGCCCGGCATGTTTTTGTCCTTCGCTTGCCGCCTGTTTCGGCCTTACGCCTTACAGCTTGGAGATGACTTCCGCCTCGCCGCTCGTGGCGGCCTGTGCCTCGTCGCGTTCGAGGATGGCCGGAACGATGTCGTCCACTTCCGGGATGACCATCGGCTGCACCAGGTGGGCGCGGTGGATAAAGCCCTGTTCGCGCATATGGGTGACGAGCGAGAGCATCGGATCCCAGAAGCCGCCGATATTGGCAAAGACCATCGGCTTTTCGTGGCGGCCGAGCTGGCCCCAGGTCATGATCTCGACGATCTCTTCCAGCGTGCCGATACCGCCCGGCAGGGTGACGAAGGCATCGGAGCGCTCGAACATCTTGTGCTTGCGCTCGTGCATGTCCTTGGTGACGATCAATTCGTCGAGCTGGCCCAATGAATGGCGGGTTGCCTCCATATCGACAAGAAATTCGGGTATGATGCCAGTTACCTGACCGCCATTCGACAGGACGCCGGCAGCAACAGCCCCCATGATGCCTTTTGTGCCGCCGCCGTAAACCAGTCGCAACCCGTGGGCGGCAATGGATTTTCCGAGCGCGCGGCCGGCTGCGAGATAGGCTGGATCGCGGCCCGGCTGGGAACCGCAATAGACGCAGATGGATCGAATTGGCACAGTTTTCTCCATGGGCATTTCAAGGCAGGGCCAATGCATGCGCCCCGACACCTAAAATTGACGGGAAATGCCCGCAAGAGCAAGGCTTTATAGAGCGAATCGCTTGTTAAGATTGGAGGAAACGGGTAATCCGGAAGTTGCGATGGCCGTCGCCATCGGGAGAGGCTTTGATGATGAAAAACCGTGCCGGCTGGCTGGCTCTGATCGTACTTGCCATTGCATCCCTGCTGATGATCTTTTTCGTGCTGCCGCGGATCGGCCAGGACGCCAAACCGCTTGGCGACGCCATCAACGCAGCCGGCAATGCCGTCAAGGATGCGGTCAATGACGACAAGCAGGCATTGAAGCCCACGGAAGCGCCGAAAACCGGCGATCAGGCCGCCGTGACGCCCGCCCCGCAGGCCGCACAGCCGGTCGCTCCCCAGACGACGCCGAAAACCGGCCAGCTGGCGCCCGCCGCCAAGGCTGCCGTGACGCCTTCCTTCGATGTCCTGCGCGTCGAGCCGGACGGCTCTGCCGTCATCGCCGGCCGCGCCGATCCCCATTCGACGCTCGAAGTCACCGATGGCGCATCGACCATCGTCGCCAAGACCGATGTCGGCCCGAGCGGCGATTTCGTCGCCATTCTCGACAATCCGCTGCCGCCCGGCGACCATCAGCTGGTGCTGAAGGCAACCAACAAGGACGGCAAGGCCACCGTTTCGGAAGAAACGGCAACGATTTCCGTGCCGACGGACAAGAAAACCGGCAAGCTGCTCGCCATGGTAACGACACCGGGCAAGGCAAGCCGGCTGATCGCGACGCCGGAAGCGCCAAAGCCTGCGGATGCTGCCTCGCAGCCGGCAGTCACCGCAAATGCTGCCGCGCCGGCGGGCTCTGCCGCTCCAGTCACCACGCCTGCCCTGCCGCAGAATTCGACCGAGATTGCCACGACGGCACCGAATGTTCCGGTGACTACGCCGGCCGCACCGACCGCCGTCGCTCCGGCAACGGCCGGTGCGACGCCTGCCCTGCAGATCACGGCCGTCGAGCTTGAAGGTGCAAAAATCTTCATCGCCGGCATTTCCAAATCCGGCACGACGCTGCGCGGCCTTGCCGATGGCAAGCTCGTCGGCCAGACCCGCGCCGGCAGCGATGGCCATTTCGTCATCGAGGGTACGCTTGACCTGACGGTCGGCGATCACCGGATCAGCGTCGAGGCGCTCAACAATGCCGGCCAGCCGCAGCTGCGCGTCGAAGTGCCGTTCAACCGGCCGGTCGGCGATCAGGTTGCTGCTGTTGCGGCACCTTCGGTCTCGAGCCCGATGGCCTCGATCGATGGCGGCGCCTTCGACAAGCTGCGCAACGAGACGGTACGCGCCTTCAACCTGCTGCAGGGCCTTTATGTCAACGGCAAGGTACCGTCTGGAGAACAGATGGCAGCAGCCCGCTCCTCGACCGCAATCGCCTTGAAGTCGATCACCGAATACCGCCTGCCGGCGGATGCCTCGGTCGCGGCACGCTCGCTCACCGACAATGCCGCCAAGGATGCCGCAACGGCGCTTGCGGCCCTGAACGGGCTGCCCAACGATGTCACCGCTGTCGGGGCTGCCCTGAAGGACATTGCCCAGATGATTGCCAAGGTCGTCGGCCCGGCAATCGGCCAGCAGCTCGACAATGCGGACGTGGCCGCGACCGCCGCTGCGACGGACGGCAATGGCGCCACGACCATCCAGCAGGCGCCGCTCACCCAGAGCGCGCGTAACTCGGTGATCATCCGCCAGGGCGACACGCTGTGGCAGATTTCCCGCCGCGTTTATGGCCAGGGCGTGCGCTACACGACGATCTATCTCGCCAACGAGGACCAGATCCGCAATCCCGACGTGATCCAGCCCGGCCAGATCTTTGGCGTGCCGGACGAATATCGCCCGGATTCGGAAGAGCTTCACCGCGAACGGATGATGCAGCATCGCCGGTCCTGACAGCAGGGATTTTCGATGATCAGGCGCTGCGAGACGGCGCCTGAACGGCCTGCAAGACAACCCGATAGTATAAGCCCATGCCGGAGCATGGGGACGTTTGCCGCTGAGAAAAAATTAAAACGTAACCACTTCAATGGCTTGCGCGATTCTTTCGTGCGGATCGTCCCCGCATCGGAATCTGGGCGGATAATCATTCCGTCATCGGCAGGGAACCGGGTTCGCGAACCGGTTTTCGGCTTCCGGTTTAGCGTTTCCAGCAAGCTGGGCCCGGTCGCCGGTGATGGTCGAAAAAGCGGCGGAGAGGTTTGGCACTCCTCTTGAAACCGCCCGAAACGGCCGGGGCAGGCAAAACCTGACATCCCCATACCCAAAATACACCGCCTGCCCCATTCCCATCTTCTATCGTCGCGGACGCTTGTCCGGCGCGGCGTCTGCGGCTGTCGGGAATCAAGATGAGTACGACGCTGAGTCGTTGAAAAACGGAGCGCAGTGATTCTGCATGCAGGGCGCGAAATGATGCTCAGGCTGCACATTTCAGCGGGCATAAGGATACCGCAACGCAGCATCACAAGGGGGAAAACGAGTGGGAATCGGCTTTTCGCAAGTTTCGCGCAGGGTTCCAGGCGCAAACCCGGCTTATCCAGGCGGCATGAACAGAGCGATCTCCCGGATAACCCAGGAGACCCGCTCATGCCGCACTCAGCAGGGGGCATGCCATGGTTTCCAGCATCGATTCAATGCGGCTCTGGTCGCAACAGGCAGCGCTGAAGGCCTTCAAGGAGGTCGATCAGGGCACGACGTCCAATAGTTCGACTTCGGACGGGTCCAGCATGTCGCTGGCCGATTATTTTTATTCGCAGGACAATGCGGATGACGACGGCGAAGACAGCAAGCTCTCCGCGCTTATCGCCTCATTGCAGCAGCAGGCCATGACCGGCGGCGCGACCGAGACCGATACGGAAGACGACGGCTCCGTCGACGACATGTCGAGCAAGGCTTTCATGAAGGCTGTGCAGGAAAAGATCGACGCGCTCAAGAACAGTCCGGATACGGCTGCCATGGCCGAGACGATGCAGGAAGCGCTCGATTCCGGAAACCTGACGATTACCGACGTCGTTGCCGGCCAGCAGATCACCGGCTGGAATGTTGCCGATGACGGCACGCCGACGACACCGACCGATACCGATATTTCCGACTGGAGCAGTTATCTGAAGCAGCACCTGCTGCGGGATGACAATGGCCGCTACGTCCGCAATGGCGATTCCAGCCATCAGGACAAGACGACCGGCGCCAGCTCCTATTTCGGGATGATCGGCGAGACCTATTATTACCTGTCCTGGACCAAGGCGGTAACGACGACCGCATCGAGCTCCACGACAACCAAGTGATGAGCACCGAGATGATGAAACGGGGTGAGAACCCCGTTTCCGTTACCTGATCCACGACCTTGCGTCATGATCAGCCGATCAGCGCCGACAGCGTGTGGGCGACGTGCATATCCGGCACCATCTTCAGGAAACGATAGCCGGCAATGGCGGCCTCGAAAGAAACGACCCAGATGGCCAGGCTCAGGATGCTGGCGACGGCAAAAGTCTTCAAGCGCATGATATCCTCCCATTGAGTGGCGTGACGGGGAAATACTCAATCCCCGCCCCTCCCCGCAATTCGGAACTCTACCTAGGGAAAAGCCCCGCTGCTTTAAGACTAAAGTCCCTGAGGGCCGGTTTTGTGCCATTCGGTTACAAAACGTGATCGCCGGATGCAGGTCCACCGATCTTTGGCGGGAACGTTTTAACCTTCACAACAACGCCGCCAAAAAGCCATCGGAAATCATCCGGTCCACGATCTCGGCGTAAATCTGCAGCGATAGGTTCAAACCCACATTTGTGTTAATGTGGGTTTGAACATGGAGTTTCCTGATGAGCCGCCTCACCATCGACATTAGCGATCAGCAGCATAAAAGCCTGAAGGCACTGGCCGCCCTCCAGGGTAAGACGATCAAGCAATACGCGCTTGAGCGGCTTTTCCCTGACGGCCAGGAAGGTGATCAGGCATTGAACGAATTACAGTCGCTTCTTGAAGGCCGCATCAGCGAAGGGCTCGCTGGAAAAGTCTCCTCGAAGAGTATCGGCGAGATCCTCGAAGAGGAACTAGCGAAGGATAGCGGTCGGTGAACAAAGGATATGTCCTCACCGATGCGGCCGAAGCCGATTTGCGAGGGATTATCCGCCACACGCGTGAGCAATGGGGTGATGCGCAGACACGTCGATATATTGGCGAACTTGAGCGCGGCATTGCTAGGCTTGCGGCTCGTGACGGCATGTTCAAGGATCTCGGCGGCCTGCATCCCGAATTGCTGATGGCCCATTGCGGGCATCATTACATCTTCTGTCTCTCCCGCGAGAAGGCGCCGGCGCTTGTCCTCGCCATCCTTCACGAGCGCATGGACCTGATGGTGAGACTAAAAGACAGGCTGTAAGCACGGCGGCTAGCCAAGTTTCACCAAACCGTCATTGCAACACAGGCTCTTGGCCCTTATGTGCCGGGGGCGCAGCGATTGCGCTCCCCAAGGACCGGAACCACCCCATGGCAGCGAAGAAAAAGACCATCTCGGCGGATTCGAGCAATCCGCTCGGCACCCTCGTCAATCTCTGGCCCTATATGTGGCCGACCGGCCGCGCCGATCTGAAGGCACGGGTGGTCTGGGCGACGGTTTTTCTTCTCGCCGCCAAGCTGGTGCTGCTCTCGGTTCCATATTTCTTCAAATGGGCGACGGACGCGCTAAACGGCAAGCTCGACATGGCGGGCATCCTACCGGTCTTCCTGCTTGGCGCCGTGGTTCTCGTCATAGCCTACAACTTTACCCGCATCCTGCAGGTGGGGCTGAACCAGCTGCGTGACGCGCTGTTTGCCTCGGTCGGCCAGCATGCGGTGCGCCAGCTTGCCTACAAGACGTTCGTGCACATGCATGAACTGTCTCTGCGTTTCCATCTGGAGCGCAAGACCGGCGGCCTGTCGCGCATCATCGAACGCGGCACCAAGGGCATCGAAACGATCGTCCGTTTCACCATCCTGAATTCCGTGCCGACGCTGGTCGAATTCGTTCTGACCGCAATCATCTTCTGGGCCGCCTACGGTTTCTGGTACGTGCTCGTCACCGGCGTTACCGTCTGGCTGTATATCTGGTTCACGATCCGGGCGAGCGACTGGCGCATCGCCATTCGCCGGACGATGAACGACAACGACACCGACGCCAATACCAAGGCGATCGACTCGCTCCTCAATTTCGAAACGGTCAAATATTTCGGCAACGAGGAGATGGAGGCCAAACGCTTCGATGCCTCGATGGAGCGTTACGAAAAGGCCGCGACCGATGTCTGGACCTCGCTCGGCTGGCTCAACTTCGGCCAGGGCGTGATTTTTGGCCTCGGCCAGACCGTCATCATGATCATGTCGGCAATGGCCGTGCAGCGCGGCGAACAGTCGATCGGCGATTTCGTCTTCGTCAATGCGCTGCTGATGCAGCTTTCCGTGCCGCTCAATTTCATCGGCTTCGTCTATCGCGAAATCCGCCAGGGCCTGACCGATATCGAGGAAATGTTCGCGCTTCTCGAAGTGCAGGCCGAAGTGGTCGACAGCCCGGATGCAAAGGCGCTTGCCATCGGCCAGGGTGCCATCGCGTTCAAGGATGTCCGCTTTTCCTACGATCCGGCGCGGCCGATCCTGAAAGGCGTTTCCTTCGAGGTGCCGGCCGGCAAGACGGTGGCGATCGTCGGCCCCTCGGGCGCCGGCAAATCGACGATTTCGCGCCTGCTCTACCGTTTTTACGACATCCAGGGCGGTTCGATCACGATCGACGGGCAGGATGTGCGCGAAATCACCCAGAAATCGCTGCGCTCCGCGATCGGCATGGTGCCGCAGGATACGGTCCTGTTCAATGACACCGTCGCCTACAATATCCGTTACGGGCGTCCGGGCGCTTCCGAAACCGAGGTTCAGAAGGCCGCCGAAATCGCTCAGATCGACCGCTTCATCAAGCAGCTGCCGGAAGGGTACGAGACGAAGGTCGGCGAGCGTGGCCTGAAACTGTCGGGTGGAGAGAAGCAGCGTGTGGCGATCGCCCGCACGATTTTGAAGGCACCGCCGATCCTGATCCTCGACGAGGCGACCTCGGCGCTCGACACGACGACGGAACACGAGATCCAGTCGGCGCTCGACCAGGTGTCGAAGAACCGCACGACGCTGGTGATCGCGCACCGCCTCTCGACCGTCATCAATGCCGACGAGATCATCGTATTGCGCCATGGCGAGATCGCCGAGCGTGGCACCCATACGGCCTTGCTCGAAGAAAACGGGCTTTATGCCTCGATGTGGAACCGCCAGCGCGAAGCCGTGCAGGCGGAAGAACAGCTGCGCCGCGTGCGCGAAAGCGACGAGATGGGCGTGGTCGTGCGCGGCCAGCCGGCGGCGGAATGACCGACCGCGCGAGAGGAAAAGACAAGACCATGAACTATTCGCGCAAGAGAATGCTGATCGCCGGCACCCTGGTGCTTGCCTATCTGCTGACGCTGACCTTCTACGGCTCGCCGCTTCTCGCCTTCACCACCTGGATGGGCTGGGTCGATCCGCAGGCGGCGCGCTGATAGGTCAAGCTGTCTGGTCAAGCGGATCAGTCAAGACGTGATCGCGGCAATGGCGGACGCAGTGTTCACCGGAACGTGCCTGTGAACGCGGGAAGCGGCATGCCACTTAAGACCCAACGTCAATTGCAGCGAATTCGATACGCGAATTCAGGATGGTAATGTCATGAAGAAGATCGGTTTCCTCTCGTTCGGGCACTGGACGCCCTCCCCGCAATCCGGCACGCGGTCTGCCTGCGAAAACCTTCTGCAGTCGATCGACCTTGCGGTTGCGGCGGAAGAGCTCGGGCTCGACGGCGCCTATTACCGTGTCCACCATTTCGCCCGCCAGCACGCCTCGCCCTTCCCGCTTCTGGCCGCCGTCGGTGCCCGCACGAAGAAGATCGAGATCGGTACCGGCGTCATCGACATGCGCTATGAAAACCCGCTCTACATGGCGGAAGATGCCGGTGCTGCCGACCTGATTTCCGGCGGCCGCCTGCAGCTCGGCATCAGCCGTGGTTCGCCGGAACAGGTGATCGAAGGCTACAAATATTTCGGTTATGCCCCGGCCGAAGGCGAGACGGATGCCGATATGGGCCGCCGCCATGCAGAAGTGTTTTACGACGTGTTGCGCGGCCAGGGTTTTGCCAAGCCGAACCCGCGGCCGATGTTCCCGAACCCGCCGGGCCTCCTGCGCCTCGAGCCCTTTTCGGAAGGCCTGCGCGACCGGATCTGGTGGGGTGCCGGCTCGAATGCGACGGCCAAATGGGCGGCCAAGCTCGGCATGAACCTGCAGAGCTCGACGCTCAAGGACGACGAGACGGGCGAGCCCTTCCATGTCCAGCAGGCCGAGCAGATCCGCGTCTATCGCGAAGCGTTCAAGGAAGCCGGACATGCCCGCGAACCGCGCGTTTCGGTCAGCCGCAGCATCTTTGCGCTGACCAATGACATGGACCGGGCATATTTCGGCCGTTCGGGCGACAGCGATGATCAGATCGGCTTCATCGACGAGAACACGCGCGCCATCTTCGGCCGCTCCTATGCTGCCGAGCCGGACAAGCTGGTCGAGCAGTTGAAGAAGGACGAGGCAATCGCAGAAGCCGATACGCTGCTGCTCACCATCCCGAACCAGCTCGGCGTCGACTACAACGCACATTTGATCGAGAGCATTTTGACACACGTCGCGCCGGCCATGGGCTGGCGGTAACAACAGGATCGGCCGCATTGCCTCCTGACCAACGGGCTGTGAAGCGATGCGGGCGACCTTTTGCAGAAGCGCCACGGTCGGACCGTGGCGCTTTGAAGACCTGGATCAAAGCCCGATCTTCAGGCTGGCGCAAATCGACAGTTTGGACGTGCGAAATTTTTCCGCGCGGGCGGCAATTTCGGCCAGGTTTTCTTCAGGGCTTTGCAGGAGCTTGCCATCCTTGAAGAGGCGGTGGCCTTGTGGCGCGAGAACGGACCAGACGAAACGCGGCCATTCTGCCGGATCCTTCTGGCCTTCGCTGATCGCCAGAAGGATGAGCTGTTCGACGCGGCCGAACTCGATCCCGCCGCCGGTCACGGGCGATGCCAGGAATTGCAGCGCATCGCTTTCCTCCGCACGCCGACAGACTGCCCGGTTGAAGGCCTGACAGATCTTCAGCCGCTCCTCCTCGCCCTCTTCGGGCAGGCAGGGTTCGAGATTGCGGGTGCCGACCAGCACTTTCAGCGCCAGCGACAGGTGTTCCCAGCTGATCCCGCTAATCCCCGGCTGCGCCAGCAACTGCCTGACCGTCATCGGCCCTTTAGCGAAGGCGTCGAGAACCGGTTCGTAGATATGCGCGTGCAGCTCCCTCGTGCCGCCCCGACCCTTGACCGTCATGCTCACCTCGTCGCGCTGCACGGAGAGCGCAAAACGCGTGTTGAGCCAGACACCGACGCCGCTGCGGAAACTGTGTGGCAGCTGTCCCTTGGCAAAAATATCGGTGCGGAACTGTTCGTTCAGAACGAAATCCCGGAGTGCTTCCCGCCTGACCGGGTCTGTTTCGGCAGCCAGAAAAGCCTGCTGGGGACCGGTCAGAGCCAGATCGTCAATCTGGTCGAACAGATTGGCCGAACCGACATGGCTGAGCTTGGCGGCCGACAGTTCGCGGGCGACATCCTCGAAATAGAACGGCGTCCAGTCACGGTTGAAATATTCGTGGGCGAGATAGTTCCGCGACAGCGGCATCATGCTTTCGAGGCGCGATGCGGCAGGGCCATTCAGCCTGAAATAGGCAGGATCCACATCCACGAGCGACTGGGCGGCTTTCAGCGCCTCGTCGATACGCGATGTAATCGGGCCGCTGACCCTTGCCGCCTGATCCACCAGAAAGCGGCGCAGCGGCATGATCGGCGCCCATCCCGGCAGCGTATTGTAGCTGATATAGACAAACCCACCCGGCTTCAGGCGCCGGCCGATAAAATCAACCACCTGCGCCCGCGCTTCCGCAGAAATCCAGCTGTAGATGCCGTGCAGGGCGATGATATCGAAGCCCTCCTCGGGAAGGCTCTTTTCCTCGGTAAAATCGGCGAAGGAATGTTCGAAGAAATGCGTGTTGGTCAGCCCCGCCTGCCGTGCCAGACCACGGGCACCGGCAATATGCGCCGGGTTGAAGTCGTTGGCGTAGAATTCGATGCCGGGGTTGGCGGCCGCCAGAAGATTGACAGAAAAACCCTGACCGCAGCCAAGTTCGCAATATTTCAGCGTCTCCAGCGGGGCATCGAACCGACAGCCGCGCGACAATGCTGCCATGGAGATGATTGCGGGCGTCAGAACTCGATAGAAGCCATGGGTATAGTCCAGGCCGTCTACATAACCGGATGTCCAGTGATCCAAGACAATAGCTTTCAGTGAAACGCCGATAAGATCCGGCACGCAGCATGACCTCCCGCTTGCGGAATATCATCTGCCATTGCGATTCGTGGGGATATCACCCGGAGATCCCCACAATTCGTCGTGACCGCCGATCGTCAGGCGAAACAGCTCTCCGGCCGGATATGCCTCAGGAGAGGTTGCGGAAAATCAGGCTGCCGCGACGAAAGCCACATCCACCCGCTGGCGATCGCGCGTCGTCACCTTGCAACGCACCTCGCGGCCCTCGCCTTCTATGACGAGCGTGAATGTATCCGGAACCTCGGCCGTATCCGACAGATGCAGGCCGGCGCCATCATCACCGAGCGTGCGGATCGTGCAGGGCATGGCGAGTACTCCTTCGCCGAACACCAGCGTGCCGGCCCGCACCACGCGACGGCGGCGGGCAGACGGGCGCGGCGGGCGCACCGCATCCCATGTGACGCAGCGGTTACGGCCGGTCTGCTTGGCGCGGTACATGGCGGCATCTGCCTGGGCGAGCAGCGTCTCGATATCCTCGCGCACATTCGTCAGCGATGCGACACCGAAACTTGCCGTCACCTTGATGAAGGCGTTTTCGATGGCAACCGCCTTTTCCGCGAAGGCTGCCCGCAGCTTTTCCGCGACGACGACCGCATCGGCCTGGTCCATGCCCGGCAGGGCGACTGCGAACTCTTCGCCACCGAGACGGCCGAACAGTGCATCCGGACCGAGCACCCGGCGGGAAATCGCGGCAATCGTCTTCAGCACCTGATCGCCGGCCGGATGGCCGAACGTATCGTTTATGCGCTTGAAATGATCGACATCGAGGGTGATGACGGAGATATCGCCATTGACGCGCAGCGCATCCGTGACGTGCTGGGCAGCTTCGTTGCGGAAGGCGCGGCGTGTCATCGCGCCCGTCAGACCATCGGTCGCAGCGAACTGTAGAAGCTCGATACGGTCCATCACGGCGTCGGCGATTTCCTTCAGAATGCCGAGTTCGCGACCGGTGAAGCCGCGCGGCTGGCGGTCGATGGCGCAGATGGTGCCGATCGTGAAACCGTCCTTCGTCTTCAGCGGCATGCCGGCATAAAAGCGCACATGCGCCTCACCGGTGACGGCGGGATGATCCGAAAACCGCGCGTCCTGCGTCGCGTCCTCGACGATCATCACCTCTTCCTGCTCGACGACGATGCGGCAGAAGGTGGCGTCGCGCGGCACTTCATCGATATCGAAGCCGACACAGGCCTGATACCACTGGCGATGCGCATCGATGAGGGAGACAATGCCGATCTCCACCTCGAAAATGGCCTTGATCAGCCGGATGACGCGTTCGAAAGCCTCATCCTTCGGTGCATCCAGCATATCGAGGCGTTCGAGCGCCAGCAGTCTTGCGGATTCCCGACTTACCGCCGCCACTGAATTCCCGGGCATAGACGCTGCCGACGTTTCAAGCATGTACCACCTTGCCGCCCTGTCTCGACGGTCGCCTTCTGGCCTTGTCACCGATACGATCGGCGATACCCGGCCCCGGCATCGCCTTTGGGGCCGGAACCTACGGTTCTTGCGCCACTGGTGCAACCGACAAAAGGTCGATGCCGCCAGCGGTCCACATTGCATGCATCACCTTTACGCAGAAGCTGCGCGATTGGATTGGTCGCTCTCCGCATGACGATAAGAAAAGGCCTTCCGGTTAATCCGGTTAACTCCCGGGGCACTCCGTAGGGAACCGCATTGCTGCAAAAGCGGTTTTTATATAGTCAGTGGGCGCTGACACTGCAGGAGAACCCGGTTGATCAATCTTTTCGACACCATTCGCAACACGCTCGTACCGATCCACAAGGAAGGCTATGTCTTCGTGGCGGCCTTTTTCGTCGTCTCGCTGATCCTCGGTTATTTCGCCGAGCCGCTGTTCTGGATCGGGCTGGTCCTGACGCTGTGGTGCGCCTATTTCTTCCGTGATCCCGAGCGCATGGTGCCGCAGGACGACGATCTGATCATCTCGCCTGCCGATGGCCGTATCAGCCATGTCGCCATGGTCGTGCCGCCGGCCGAACTCGGTCTCGGTTCCGAGCCGATGCTGCGCATCTCGGTGTTCATGAACGTCTTCAACTGCCACATCAACCGTGCGCCCGTGCGCGGCGAAGTGACCCGTATCGAGTATCGCGCCGGCCAGTTCGTCAATGCCGAACTCGACAAGGCAAGCTCGGACAACGAGCGCAACGGCCTCGTTATCCGCAGCCGCCACGGTGATGTCGGTGTCGTGCAGATTGCCGGCTTCGTCGCTCGCCGCATCGTGTGCTGGGTCAAGCCTTCGGAGCCGGTCAATGCCGGTGAGCGTTTCGGCCTGATCCGCTTCGGTTCGCGCCTCGACGTTTTCGTGCCGAAGGGTGGCCAGGCACGCGTGACCGTTGGCCAGCTGGCACTCGGCGGCGAAACCGTGCTTGCCGAATTCGGTGCCGCCAAGGGCCCGACCGTCAGCCGCCGTACCTGATCAGGAGAGAATGGAAGCACCATGGAGGAGACGCCCGTGACGCCAGCACCGACGCCCGAGCAGAACCGCAAGAAGGATGAAGCGCGCGGCCCCAGGCTGCGCGAAATTCCGCTTCGTCTGATGGTGCCGAACCTGATCACGGTGCTGGCCATCTGCGCCGGCCTGACCGGGATCCGGCTTGCCTTCGAGGGGCGTTACGAGCTTGCCGTCGCCATGGTTCTGCTCGCCGCCTTTCTCGACGGCATTGACGGGCGCGTCGCGCGCCTGCTGAAAGCCACGTCGAGTTTCGGCGTGCAGATGGACTCGCTTGCCGACATCGTCAATTTCGGTGTCGCGCCGGCTCTCGTTTCCTATGCCTATCTTCTCCATAATGGCCATTCGCTGGGCTGGATTGCCGCGCTTATCTACGCAATCGGCGCCGGTCTGCGGCTTGCCCGTTTCAACGTGATGGAAGAGCGCGGCGTCAAGGCGCCATGGCAGTCGGAATTCTTCGTTGGCGTGCCGGCACCGATGGGAGCATTGTTGATGCTGCTGCCGGTCTATATCGGCTTTATGGGCGTGGAACCCTCGCCGGTCTTCGTTTATGCCAGCATCGCCTATACGGTCGTGATCGGTTACCTGCTCGTCTCGCGCCTGCCGGTCTGGTCGGGCAAGGCAAGCCGTATCCGCCGCGACATGATGCTGCCGATCCTGCTCGTGCTGGTTCTCTATGTGGCGCTGGTTATGAGCTATACATGGGAAATGCTGTCGATCAGCGTTGTTGCCTATCTCTGCGTCCTGCCTTTCAGCGCCCGCGCCTGGCACCGGCGTTTTGGCACGATCACCATCGAAGACGACATTACCCACGTCTGAGGCTTTTCAGCCTGCTTAACGACAGCTTTTCAGGGAAACTGCGCCTTCTTGCGGATGCGCAGTTTCTTGCTGCGGCGCAGCCACAGCTTGCGGCAAGATGACGCTTTTATAACAAACTCACGATGCGCGATATCGACGGCCACGATTCCGCCGAGATCCGCGGCGAAACGCGCCTTCCCGACTGATCGACCCGAAAGGCGGGCCCGACCGACGGGAATCATATTGCGAGGAGATTTTACGTGAGCACTGAAAAGACCAATCATCCGAAGCCTGAAGCCAGCACCCCTTACCGTCCGCTCGGCCTCAAGGCCGTCGCTGCCGCCGCCATGATGCTGAACCGCAAGCCGAAGCTTAATCCAGCTCGCTAACTGGCCGGCTCGCTAACTGGCCAGCTCGCTGATTGGCCTCACCTGCGCCCATCAGCCGCCGTGCAGAAAACTCACGAGCAGGCCGATCGCCAGAAGCCCCATCACCAGACCGATGACGACATCCAGCACCCGCCATGCGGCGGGTCTGGCGAAGAGCGGCGCCAGAAGACGCGCGCCGTAACCGAGCCCGAAGAACCAGACGAAGGACGCGATGGCTGCCCCTGCACCATAAGCGACCCTTTCCGGGCCCTCGAAAGCCGCAGACAGGCTGCCGAGCAGCAGGACCGTATCCAGATAGACATGCGGGTTGAGGAAGGTGAAGGCGAGGCAGGCGAGTACTGCAGCCTTCAGCGGCATGCCCTCCGGTGCGCCCGCGACCATCGCACCCGGCTTGATTGCCCGACGAAAGGCCATGGCCGAATAGGTGGCGAGAAAGGCTGCACCGGCGAGCGTGACGACCGCGATCAGCACCGGCGAGCTGGACACCAGCGTGCCGAGACCGCCGACGCCAGCGGCAATCAGCAGCGCATCCGACAGCGCACAGATGAAGCACAGCACGAAGACATGGGCGCGGATCAGGCCCTGGCGCAGGATGAAGGCGTTCTGCGCGCCGATCGCGACGATCAGCGAACCGCCAAGGGCAAAACCGGACAGACCGGCGGAGAGAAGGTTCATGATTGTATTCCGGTGGGATGAATGAGGTTCCGGCGGCATGGCTGCCACGGCCGGACCGGGTCTTGAGGCGGGTAAATCAGAAGAGCGACATCTGGGACGGATCGGATTTCCGCTTGGGCGGTTTTTCTTCCGGCGGCACGTCTCCGGGCGCTGCCACCGGCACCGGCTTCTGCAGGTCGGGGCCCATGTTCGAGACCTTGTTGACGAGGTCGGATACGGCGATCGCCTCGAAAAAATCCTCCTGCGCCGGCTGCATCAGATCCGCGACCTCGCGCGGCTCCTGCGTCTTGCAATCCAGCCAGCGTTCAAAATCCTCCGGCTGGATCACCACCGGCATGCGATCGTGGATCGGGCGGATGGCGGCATTGGCACCGGTCGTCAGGATCGCTGCGGTATCGACTTCCGAGCCTTCGGCGGAAGACCATGTCTCCATCAGCCCGGCAAAAGCGATGACACCACCGTTTTTCGGACGGATCCAATAGGCCTGCGGTTTGACGCCGCTTTCCTTGGGCGGACGGCGCCATTCGTAAAAGCCGCTGGCGGGAACAAGAATGCGACGGTGCCGCATGGCGGCGCGGAAGGACGCCTTGCCAACCGCGGTCTCAGCCCGGGCATTGATCAGCAGCGGGAAATCCTTGGGATCCTTGACCCAGCCCGGCAGAAAACCCCAGCGGGCCAGCATGGCGCGACGCTGCGGCAGGTTGCTGCCGGGACGCTGATGCTCCGACTGAACGACGATCAGAATCGGCTGGGTCGGGGCAATATTGTAGCGCGCCGGGAAATCCTCCTCCCCCAGCACCTGCAGATCTTCAAATACCTTCGTGTAATGCGCCGTCAGGGCGTAGCGTCCGCACATGCCAGTTTAGATGGCATCCGATATGAGGCGGGTCAAGCGACTGTGCTTCACGCCTTCGGATCAGGCGCTGCGTGGCCCGAACAGGATGACGGCACCGCCGATCAGGCAGATGACGACACCCGCAATATCCCAGCGATCGGGAAATTTGGCTTCGACGATCCAGAGCCAAAGGATCGAGGCGAGAATGTAGATCGCGCCATAAGCCGCATAGGTCCGCCCCGCAGCCTCGCTCGGCACCAGCGCCAGCGCATAGGCGAAAAGCACCAGCGACACGAGGCCCGGCGCGAGCCACCAGACAGTTTTGCCGAGCCTGAACCAGGCGAAAAAGGCAAAGCAGCCGGCAATCTCGGCAAGGGCGGCGAAGGCATAGAGGGCGTAGGTCTTGATCAAAGGCGAACCTTGAAGGTTTGTAGCTTATAAGCTACATTTCCATATGTTTGAGATCCTGGAAACCAAAATCTATGCGACATGGTTTTCCCGGCTGCGCGACGAGAGAGCCAAGGCCAGGATCAATGCGCGCATCTATCGCTTGTCGCGCGGCAATGCGGGCGATGTAAAGCCTGTTGGTGCCGGCATCAGCGAGATGCGGATCGATTACGGCCCCGGATACCGGCTTTATTTCATTCGGCGTGGAAAGACAGTGATCCTGCTTCTCTGCGGCGGGGACAAATCCAGCCAGTCGGCGGACATAACATTGGCCAAGGCGCTGGCGAACGAACTGGAGGCATGACGGTGGCGGTTGAAATGAAGAAGTGGGACATTGCCGAACATCTGGATAGCGATGAACGCATCGCACTCTTTCTGGAAGCCGTGTTCGAGGACGGCGATCCGGCAACGATCGCAGCCGCAATCGGCGACGTGGCGCGCGCACGCGGCATGAGCCAGGTCGCCAAGGATAGCGGCCTATCGCGCGAAAATCTCTATCGGGCACTGAGCGAAGACGGCAATCCGGAATTCGCAACCATCGTCAAAGTCATCAGGGCCATAGGGTATGATCTGACGATCGTACGGACTCCCGAGAAGGCTTGACGAAACGTAAGCTGAATGCTTACGTTTCTTATGATCAAGTCATTCAGGAACAAGGCTCTGGCTGCCCTGTTCGAAACCGGAAAGACTGGCAAGATTGACGCCAAGATGCACAAGCGCATTCTTGTGCGGCTGGACCGGCTTGATGTCGCGGAACGTCCCGAGGATATGAATCTGCCCGGATTTGATTTCCATTTGCTGCACGGCTTCGATCCAACGCGGTATACGATCCACGTCAACGGGCCTTGGTGCATCACATTCGAATTCGATGGCAAAGACGCGGCGCGCGTCGATTTCGAGCAATACCATTAGGAAAGATCGATGGCTGAGCAAGAAGTGAAACGACCCGTCGCACGTTGCCCGTCTCACCCCGGCGCATTGCTTGACGAGATCATTCCAGCGACCGGCAAGACCAAGGTGGAAATTGCCGAACTGCTCGGCATTTCGCGGCAGCAGCTTTATGACATCCTGCGGGAGCGCAAACCGGTCTCGCCCAACGTTGCGGCAAGGCTTGGAAAGATGTTCGGCGACGGCGCGGCTATCTGGCTGCGGATGCAGGCCGCTCATGACGCCTGGCATGCGGAGCGCGATGTCGATGTCAGCAAGATTCCGACGCTGACGGCTGCCTGACCATGTCCTCGCCAAAATCTGGATCCCCCCAAGCCGCATCCTCCGCCATTCTCGAACGGGACGGCCGGTTTCTGCTGATCCGGCGGATGAACCCGCCATCGGCCGATCTCTTTGCCTTTCCTGGCGGGCGGGCGGAGCCGGGAGAAACGCCACCGGAAACGGCGGTGCGGGAATTCTTCGAGGAAACGGGGATCGCCGTGCGCAATCCGGTCCTGTTCGCGACCTATGATCTCAATGGCGACAAGGACGATAAGCGGCATTTTTTCCTGTCGGTTTTCCGGGTCGAGGCCGATGAGGATATCGAGGCCGCGGCTGCCGATGATGCGGCCGATCCGGGCTGGTTTACGGTCGAGGAAATCCGCAATCTGCCGGTGCCGGCAAGCGTGCTGGAATGTGCCGAGAGGCTGGCCGCGGAGCTCGAAGGCCGTTAAAATAAAGCAACGAGTCAGGCTGGCAGAACAGGCTGGCGAGACATTTTGGCAGGACAGGCCGATACCCGAGAATCACCGATGATCCATCTATCGCGCCCCGCTGCCCTTCTTGTTTTCGCCGCGCTGACGGCGTTTTGCGCCTCCAGCCTGCCGCTTGGCGCAGCGCAGCCTGCCAAACCGGCAGCCGCACCCACCGCTCCGCCGCCTCCGGCCGAAGAAAAACCCGCACCTTATGATTCGCAGCTGACGCGGCTTGCCGAAGTGCTCGGTTCGATCAGCTATCTGCGGCAGCTCTGCGGTGCAGAGCAGGAGGATTGGCGGGCGATGATGGCAAAACTGCTCGATTCGGACACGGCCAACGAGCCGCGCCGTCGCGAGCGGTTGACGGCGGCCTTCAATCGCGGCTACCGGTCTTTTGCCGCGGTGCACACGACCTGCACCGATTCTGCGCGGGCTGCCGAGCAGCTGTACCGTAACGAAGGCGCAACACTTGCCGCAGAAATTGCAGGGCGGTTCGGAAATTAGGGTGTTATTTACCTCTTTTCGTCTGAGGCCGTGTCGTTTTGATAAAACGCTGCTAAACTTCTTAACGGGCTAGTAATCAATCGCGTACCGAGGAAGATCGAATGCAAACAGGCCGCAACGACATCGATGACATGATCGTCCACGAGAAGATGCAGGCTGCGCTGGAATATCAGAACGACGCGTGGGCCGACGGCCGCGCCGACGGTATCGAGCCTGAAATCATCGCCGACGCGGCAATCGCTTTCGCAATGCGGGAAACCATCCGCGTGCATGGCGAAACCGGAGCGGAAGCCCTGCTCGAATCCCTGCGCAGCCGTATGCTGGCCGGAGAGTTTTCGCCCGAACGCACCGTTCAGTAAGCGGATATGTCCAGGGTAAAGACGAACAGGGGTTTGCAGATGATGGCCGCCAAGCAGCCGATTTTTGCCCTGGCTCTGGCTGGCTTGATGGCTGGGACAGCCGTTGCGACGACGGCATCCTTCGCGGCGACCGGCTCTGCCTCTACGGCCGACCAGGGAAAGGCCGCGAGCGAATCGGATAGCAGCAAGACCATGGTGCAGCAGGCGCCTGAAAGCCCCGCAGCGCCTTCCTCTGCCTCCGATCAGCCCAAGAATCCGCTGACCGGCGCGCCGGCCCCCACCAGCCCGGCAGTTCCCGCCCAACCGAATTCAGGCCAGGCCGCTCCTGATCAATCCAATCCCGACGATGCTGCAGCGATCCTCGATGCTCCGTCCGGCGAGATCATCCGTGACATGTCGCAGCTTCCCGCCCCGGTGCGGCAGATGCGCGACAAGATCATCGAGGCGGCTGCCTCCGGCGACATCCAGCGCCTGCGCCCGCTCGTCAATATCGGGCCGAATCAGACCCTGGTCATGAATGCCGATTCGGATGATCCGGTCGAAATGCTGAAAAGCTTTGCCGGCGATGCGGACGGCCAGGAAATTCTTGCGATCTTCATCGACCTTCTGTCGACCGCAGCCGTCCGGCTCGAGGCGGGCAAGCAGGACGAGGTCTATGTCTGGCCTTATTTCGCCGGCACGCCGCTCTCCAGCCTGACGCCGCCCGAACGGGTCGAGCTGCTCAGGATCATCACCGCGGGTGACCTGCTCGGCATGGAAGAGACCGGTACTTATAATTTCTACCGGATCGGCATTTCGCCGGACGGGCAGTGGAAATTCGTGGCCGGCGGCGAATAAGGCCGGCCTTCCTTTCCAAACCTTATTTTCCGGCTCTCGTTGGTGCTTTCGGCACCGGCGTCTCTTTGCCGTGCCGAAAAATCGGCCAGTAGAGGCTATCGCCGGGGCATGCCAAACCCCTTGTCCGCCGCCGCCGAAAAGCCTACCTCAAGGCCTTCAACCTTGAACGGACCTGCCATGACCGCCGCCACTCTTCCCTCGCGCCATCTGATCCGCATCGGCGGCAAGGATGCCGGCGATTTTCTGCATTCGCTGATCACCACCGATGTCGATTCGCTGCCTGAAGGCGAAGCCCGGCCGGGCGCGCTTTTGACGCCGCAGGGAAAGATCCTGTTCGATTTCATTCTCTGGCGCGATGGCGACGGGTTTCTGATGGAAACCGACGAGAGCCAGCGCGACGGACTGATCCGCCGGCTCACCATGTACAAGCTACGGGCCGCGGTGGATATTTCGCCTGCAGGTGAAGGCGTGACCGTTTATTGGGGCGATGATGCCGGCCGTGGCACCGTCACCGATGCGGCCTTTGCAAAGGCGGGTGTGGCGCTCAGCCGCGCACCCGGCAAGGCGGCAGATGGTGGCGAAGAGGCCTATCAGGCTCTGCGCGTCGCCTCCGGCATTGCGACGTCAGGCGCTGATTTCGCGCTTCAGGATGCGTTTCCGCATGATGTCCTGCTTGATCGCACCGACGGGCTTTCGTTCCGCAAAGGGTGTTATGTCGGGCAGGAAGTCGTCTCCCGCATGCAGCATCGCGGCACCGCGCGCCGACGCGTGACACTGGTCGAGGCGGATGCCGATCTCCCCGCGACCGGAACGGAGATTGTTGCCGGCGGCAAGCCGGTTGGGGCACTCGGTTCCGTTTCGGGCAAAAGCGGTCTTGCGATCGTCAGGATCGATCGCGTGGCGGATGCCGCGGCAAGCGGCGTGCCGCTGACGGCCGGCGATATTGAAGTCCGAATCACCCTGCCCGCCTGGAGTGGGCTTACCTTCCCGGCAGAGAGCCAGGGAGCCGAATCGTGACGCCTGCCGCACCGGCGGCCTCTTCCGCACGGGCGTGGCAGCGCATGCTGTCCGGCCGCCGGCTCGACCTGCTCGATCCCTCGCCGCTCGATGTGGAAATTTCCGACATCGCCCATGGCCTTGCCCGCGTGGCCCGCTGGAATGGCCAGACGCGCGGCGACCATGCGTTTTCGGTTGCCCAGCACAGTCTCGTCGTCGAGGAAATCTTTCGCCGCTGCAATCCGGCCGCAACGCCGGACGCATTGCAGATGACCCTTCTGCACGATGCGCCGGAATATGTGATCGGCGACATGATCTCGCCCTTCAAGGCGGTGGTTGGCGGCGGCTACAAGACGGTGGAAATGCGGCTTGAGGCTGCCATCCACCTGCGTTTCGGGCTCGCTGCCCATCCGACCAAGGAATTGAAGGTGCTGATCAAGAAGGCCGATACGATCGCCGCCTATTTCGAGGCGGTGGAACTTGCCGGGTTTTCCGCCACCGAGGCGAAGAAGTTTTTCGGTCAGCCGCGCGACATCAGTGTCGACATGCTGACGATCGCGCCGATGCCGGTCCTGCAGGCGCAAGCGCTTTTCGTCGAACGTTTCGAGGCGATCGAGGCCCTCAGGACGGGCGCGGCAAAGGCATGAGCGCGATCATCGTCTGCCCGCTTGCCAGCATTGCAGAGATGGCCGTGCGGCATCGCGCCCGCGAAATGGTGAGCCTGATTGCCGAGAAGCAGGATTTTCATCGCCCAGGCGTGATCTCGGCCGAGCGCCATCTCAAACTGCAGATGAACGATATCGGTTTTGCCGGAACCGGCAACCTGATTGCACCGAGCGAAGCGCATGTGGAAAGCCTGATCGCCTTCGTGAAGGACTGGGACCAATCGTCGCCCCTCGTCGTCCATTGCTGGATGGGCGTGTCACGCTCACCGGCAGCGGCGCTGATTGCAGCGCTTTCGCTTTTTCCCGACGAGGACGATTTTGCGCTGTCCGCGAGGCTGCGTCAGGTGGCACCGCATGCGACGCCCAATACCCGCCTGATCGAGATCGGCGACCGGATTTTGGGCCGCGGAGGGCGGCTGGTGGCAGCGGTCAAAGGCATAGGCCGCGGCGCGGAAACCGATGGCAGAGCCTCCTTCGTGCTGCCGCTCAAAGCTCCCGTCTGAGCGTAAAAGTTGAGCCATACGAACAATTTAGCGCTACAAAAAATCGACCCGAAAAACCTTGACCTATCCGGCCTCTGCGCCAATTAAGGGCGGAATCAAAAGAAGCCTTAAAAACAAGGAGCGATCGGCCGCATGGAGCAGGCATCGGAATTCGTCGTCGCAACACGGGCAGCCCTGGCGCAACTCAGCGCGCTTGCGGTTCAATATTCCTTCTCCGTCGTCGGCGCCCTTGTCCTGCTTGTGATCGGCTGGCTGGCTGCAGGTGTGATGAGCCGTTGGGCGCATAACGGCCTGTCGCGCATCCACGGTATCGATGCGACACTGTCGCAATTCTTCTCCAACATCATCCGCTACGCCATTCTGGTTCTCGTCGTCGTCATGGTGCTCGGCCAGTTCGGCGTGCAGACGGCTTCGGTGCTGGCAGCACTCGGCGCGATCGGCCTTGCCGTCGGTCTGGCGCTGCAGGGTACGCTGCAGAATATCGCAGCTGGTATCATGCTTCTCGTGCTGCGCCCCTTCCGGGTCGGCGAAAGCATCGAAACGGGTAGCGTTACCGGCACCGTGGTCGATGTCGGCCTGTTTGCGACCGAGCTGCGCACGGCTGACGGCGTTTATCGCCTCGCTCCAAATTCGACGCTCTGGAACGTGCCGGTCACCAATTACAGCCGCCTGAAAACCCGCCGCCACGAGATTTCCGTCAGCATTCCGGCCGATGCCAATCTGGCAGAAGCGCAGACCAAACTGACTGCCGTGGCAACCGGCGACAACCGCGTGCAGAAAGATCCGGCGCCGAGCGCCTATGTTGCCGATTTCGATGCCGGCAGCACGAAGATGACCCTGCGCTACTGGACCAAGAGCCATGACTGGTGGAGTGCCAGCCGCGACCTGACCAAGGCGGTCAAGCTGGCCTTCGACCCGAAACCCGAGATTCCCAATCATCAGGGGGAGTAAAGTGCCGAACGGCCCCTCGCGGACCTGCCGCTTCCGAAAGCGGTAACGGGGCTTTCGACACCGACCTGATGCAAAGGATGCGCCGGTCTTTCAGCCTTTACGAGGGGCTGGGACCGGCGCTTTTATTTTTGCGGCTTTTCACTTGCTGCCCTCGCCCTCGCGATCCGTATTCCGTGACGAAAAGCCGGGATGGATGAAGGCCTGCCTTCCCTTCGCGGAACAATTGTATAATTTTGCCCGATCTTCCATCTGCCACCTCCCCTGACAAAGGGGCAAAGACGCGACGTGCCGATGATCGAACTGTTTCTCATTCTCCTGACCATTTTCCTGATCGCCTCGCAGCGAAAGCTGTCGAGCCGGGTGTCTTCGCTCGAGAAGGAACTCGCGGCCGTCAGGAAAGATCTTCAGAACAGCCCTACCGTCTTGGCGCAGGCTGGCGAGGCAGAAGAGACGAGCCCGGTTGCACGCGTCGATGGACCAGAAGCCGCAACGGCGGCCATGGCGGCGGACGCTGGCACAACGCAGAGCGATCTGCCGCCGGGCGAGACGAACAGTGCGCCGGAGCCATCCTTCACCTTCGACACATCTCCCGCTCGTGAAGGACTGACCCGCGAAAACCTCGAAAGTTATCTCGGGGCGCGCTGGCCGGTCTGGGTCGGCGGTGTGGCGCTGGCGCTGGGCGGCGTGTTTCTGGTGCGTTATTCGATCGAGGCCGGGCTTCTTGGCCCCGGCACGCGGCTGGCGCTCGCCGTCCTGTTCGGCCTCGTGCTGGCGGCGGCCGGTGAATTCATCCGGCGCCGCGGCATGCCGAACATGCCGCCAGCCTATAGCAATGCCTATAGCCATGCGATGATCCCCGGCGCGCTGACTGCCGCCGCGGCCGTAACGCTGATGGGAGCGGCCTATGCCGCCTATGGCATATATGGCTTCATCGGCCCGACGACGGCCTTCGGCCTGCTTGCGCTCGTCTCGTTTG
This sequence comes from Neorhizobium alkalisoli, assembly GCF_007829835.1. Taxonomy (GTDB): domain Bacteria; phylum Pseudomonadota; class Alphaproteobacteria; order Rhizobiales; family Rhizobiaceae; genus Neorhizobium. The sequence continues at coordinate 520,743 of NZ_VIWP01000002.1, forward strand.
CGACGATCGCGCTATCGCTTCTGCACGGTCAGGCCCTGGCCGGCCTTGGCCTGCTCGGCTCGATGGTGACGCCAGCACTGGTGGCGACCGGCCATCCTTATGCGCCGGGCCTGTTCACGTTCCTTGCCATCAGCTGGGCGGCGGTCAATGCCGCCTCGCGCAAGCCGCGCTGGACGGTGGTGCCGATGCTCGCCAATATCGGCATCGGCTTCTGGACCATCGCCTATACGCTGGGCGTCGGCATGTTCGATCCGCTGCCACCGGCGCTGACGCTGATCGTCATGCTGGCCGGGACGATCTTCTTCTGGCCGGGTGCCACCTATGGCGCCAAGCGGGCGGCAAAGCCCGGCTGGCCGGCACTTCTCAACCGGCCGCCTAAAAAGATAACCCTGTCGGCGGCGATCACCACCGTCTTCTCCGCCTTCGCCTTCCTGCTCGTTCCGACGCAGGCGAGTATCGATCCGCTCTTCGCTTCGGCTGCCGTTATCGCCGCGCTGGCGGCCTTCGGCGCAAGCCGCATCTATGCCGTCTGGCCGGCCCTGATCGCGGCTGCCGGCGCGGTCGGCATCATCAGCATGACGGCCTTCACCTGGCTCGACTATATCGCGCCGACGCCGATCGTCGGCAGCAACTCGCCGATCCTGACGTTTACCCACGAGATCGCCACCTTCCTGCTTCTCGGGGCAATATTCACCCTGCTCGGTGCTGCCTTCCTGCGCAAATTCCGTGCAACCGAAACCGAATTTTCGATCCTCTGGAGCGTGCTGATGTCGGGCGTGCCGGTGACGCTCGGTTTCATCAGCTTCCTGAATTTCGGCACGTTTTCGCGCGACTGGACGCATGGGCTCTACGGGCTGGCGCTCGGTTTCGTGCTGATCGGCCTTGCCGACTGGCTGTTCCGCACAAGCCCGGAAAAAGAAGGCAAGATCGACTGGCCGGCCAACCTCGCCGTCGCCGGCTCCTTCGCGGCGCTGACTCTTTCGCTGCATACGCTGACCAATGGCATCGTCACGACGATCCTCGTCTCGGCGCTCGGCTTTGCCTATCTGATGGCTGGCCGCATCCGCACCTGGCCGGCTCTGCCGTGGATGATGGCGGCGGCGACATTGGTCGTGTTCGGCCGGATCGCCTGGCAGCCGACGATCATCGGGCCGAACAGTCTCGGCACGACGCCGTTCTTCAACGCGCTCCTGCCCGGCTACGGTATCCCGACCCTGCTGGCGATCATCGCGGCCTTCCTTTTGCGCAATTCGCCTGATTTCCGGCTTCGCAATATCCTGCAGGCGCTTGCCTCGCTGGCAGCCCTGATGACGATCGCGGTTCTGGTGCGCCATGCGATGAATGGCGGCGTGCTGGATAGCCGGACGCCGACGCTTGGCGAACAATCGATCTACACGCTGGTGACGATCGGTTTCTCCGGCGTGCTGATGACACTCGACCTGAAAAGCCCGAGCCCCGTCTTCCGCTGGGGCTCGATGCTGGCCGGCGCGATCGCGACGCTCAATGTCCTGTCGCTGCATGTGTTTGCGCTCAACCCCTTCTTTAGCGGCGAGCGGACGGGTTCCTGGCCCTTCCTCAACCTGCTGCTGATCGGTTACCTCCTGCCGGCACTCGCCTATGGCCTCGTCGCCTATCTCGCCCGCACGCGGCGGCCTCCGCCCTATGTGGCGATGCTTGCCGTGGCCGGTGCAGTCCTCGGCTTCCTCTGGGCGACGCTTTCCGTGCGGCGTTTCTTCCAGGGCGAATATATCGCCTCCTGGAAAGGGTTTATGGAGGCCGAGACCTATGCCTATTCGGTCACCTGGCTTCTGATCGGCGTCGGGCTTCTGGTGCTCGGTTCGAGGCTCAACGCAAAAAGCCTGCGGCTTGCCTCGGCGGTGCTTGTCCTCGTCGCCGTGGTCAAGGTTTTCCTGATCGACATGTCGAACCTCGAAGGCATCTTGCGGGCGCTGTCCTTCATCGGGCTTGGCGGCGTGCTGATCGGGATCGGGCTTTTCTATCAGCGGATTCTGGTCAACAAGGGCGGCAAGACTGCCAATGCCGATTCCCGTCCTGATCCCAAGGAAGACACGCCTTGAATTCGAATATTGCTGCCGCCTTCACGCCCTTCGAAACACTTGCGGCACAGCTGATCCCGCATGCAACCGAAGGCGATGACGGGTCGCATGACATCGCCCATATCCTGCGCGTCTTCAAGAATGCCATGCGCATCCATGCGACCGAGGGCGGCGATGGCGAGGTGCTTGCCGCCGCCGTGCTGCTGCACGACTGCGTTTCGGTGGAAAAGAACTCGCCCCTGCGCAATCAGGCTTCAAGACTGGCAGCGGAAAAGGCGAGCGGTATTCTGGCTGGTCTCGGCTGGAGCGATGAGAAGATCGCGGCCGTCGCGCATGCCATCACCACCCACAGCTTCTCCGCCAATATCGCGCCCGAAACGCTGGAGGCGAAAATCCTGCAGGATGCCGATAGGCTGGATGCGATCGGCATGGTGGGTGCTGCGCGTTGCTTCTATATTGCCGGACGGATGGGCTCCGGTCTTTACGATCCTGCCGACCCGCTTGCAAAAGATCGGCCGCTGGACGACAAGGCTTTTGCCATCGACCATTTTCCGGTCAAGCTGTTCAAGCTGGCGGATGGTTTCCAGACGGCGACCGGCCGTGCATTTGCCACCGAACGCCATGAGCGGCTGAAGACGGTTCTCGATCTCTTCCTCGACGAGATCTGAGACCGAAGGCAGGACAGGTTTATCAGGGGGATATCTCATGCGTGTCAGCGAACTCAATTTCTACCCGCTGAAGAGCGGCCGCGGCATCGCCCTTCAGGAAGCCGAAATCGCGCCGGAAGGCATTCCCGGTGACCGCCGGATGATGCTGACCGATCCGTCCGGCCATTTCATCACCCAGCGCGAATTGCAGGCGCTGGCGCAGGTCGAGGTCACTCCGCAGGGCGAAAGTGTCAGGATCGCGATCGCCGGCAAGGGCGAAATCATCTCCGCCCTGCCGCCTGCCGACCGGCGGATGGATGTCGATGTCTGGAAATCGATCGTCAGCGCTGCCGTGGCCGATGACGAGACCAATGCGACGCTTTCCGGCTGGCTCGGCCGTGAGGTGCGTCTGGTGCATTTCGATGCCGTGGCGGAGCGGACGGCCAGCGCCGAATGGGCCGGCCCTGCCTCGCCCGTCACCTTTGCCGACGGTTATCAGGTTCTCGTCACCACGACCGGCTCGCTTGCCGGGCTCAATGCCAATATGAAGGCGCATGGCGAGGATGCGGTTGGCATGGAGCGGTTCCGGCCGAATATCGTGCTCGATCATGACGAGCCGTTTGCCGAGGACATGTGGGAAGGCATCGAGATCGCCGGCATCCGCTTCGATTTCGTCAAACCCTGCGCCCGCTGCATCATGACCACCCAGGATCAGGCAAGCGGATCGCGCGACGCTCCGAACCCGATGCCGGCCATGGGGCGTATCAGGATGTCGGCGGACAGGCGTGTGCCGGGCGTGCTTTTCGGCTGGAATGCCGTGCCGCGCAGCACGGGTCTCATCCGGATCGGCGACATGGCGACGGTGACCGGCGAACGCGATGCCTGGCCGCTCAAGCGCCGGGCCTGAATTATAGGATCCAGTCATCGAATTTTAGCGTGGAATTACACATTCCGCGGTGAGATCGGCTTGCATGACGGGCAGTCGGGAGGCAGGTTGTCAGACATCCCGCCTCCCATGCCTGAAGCGTGACCGCTATTGCGATCCGCGAACTACCGATGAAGAGACCTTGCGCATGATATCCCGGTCGACCGGCCTGCTTTTCGCCCTCATGGCGGTGACCATTTTTGCTATTCAGGACGGCATTTCCAAACATCTCGGAACCGCCTATCCGCCGATCTTCGTCACCATGATCCGTTACTGGGCCTTTGCCGGTTTCGTGCCCATTCTTTCGAGCCGGGCGCCAGGCGGGGTGAAGGGCACGGCCGTCTCGAATACGCTGTTCGTGCAGATCTGCCGTGGCGTTCTGCTGGTGGGGCAGATCGTCGTTTCGGTGTTTTCGTTTTCCCGAGTGGGACTTGCCGCCACCCATACGATCTTTGCCGCGACGCCGCTGATCGTTGCCTGTCTTTCCGTGCCGCTGCTGGGCGAAACCGTCGGCTGGCGGCGCTGGACTGCGATCGGCATCGGTTTCCTCGGCATCCTGATGATCGTCAATCCGCTGCATGCGACATTCGACTTCAAGATCATCGTGCCGATCCTCGGAACAACGATGTTTGCGCTCTATTCGGTGCTGACGCGGCTGGCAGGCCGCAGCGACAGACCGGAAACATCCTTCTTCTACACCGGCATGGCCGGCGCCGTGGCGATCACCTTCATCGGCCCGTTCTACTGGGCCAACATCACGTTCAGCGACTGGTTCTGGATGCTGATCCTCTGCATTACCGGCATGAGCGGCCATTATTTCCTGATCCGCGCCTATGCGGTGCTCGATGCAGTCGCAGTGCAGCCGATGTTCTATATCCAGTCGGTTCTGGTCTGCATTATCGGCGTTCTGCTGTTCGACGAGACGATGACGATCAACATGATCGCCGGCTGTGCCGTCGTCATCGGTGCCGGCGGCTTTACGCTCTGGCGCGAGGCGCGGCTGGGGAAAAGCCGCCCGCCGATCGAGCCGCCGGGCGCGCTCTAAATCTGCTCATTCCGCCTGTTTCGAGACGGCTTTCAAGGCCGCCTGGACAAAACCGTCGCGGGAAGAACTTTCCGTCAGGCCGCGCGGTTCGTAGACGTGGCGGTTGAGGAAATAGCCGGTCAACCGGAACGCCTGAACCAGAGTGTCCCGGTCGACCACGGGCGGGCGCCCCTCCCCGAGAAAAGCAGGTAAAGCCAACATCCGGTCCGCATAGGGTGCGCCGGCCTCACGGCTGACGGCGCGGCCGGATTTCGGCGAGACATAGACGAGATCGTCGCGGCTGCCGGTGGCGGCACATTCGGTCAGGTCCAGCCCATAGCCGAGGTCGTTCAGCACGGCGAGTTCGAAACGGATGAAGAGCTGGCCGGCATCGGCGGGATCGTCCATGGCATCGAGAATGATGTCGAGCGCCTCGAACAAATGCGGGTGCGGATCACGCTCCGGCAAGAGGCGCAAGAGAGCGCCCATGGCCTGCACGCCGTAGACGGCCGTCGCCGTTTCCATCAGCTTGGCGGCACGCAGTTGCAGCGGCTCCAGCTTGAACTCGCCCATATGCTCGTCGAGCCTTGCCCGCCAGACCGCCTCGACACGATTGCCCGGCTGCAGGACCGGCTGCATGGAGCGTGAACGGCCCGAGCGCACGATGCCGAGATGCCGGCCGCGCTCACGCGTCATCAGCTCGGCGATGACACTCGTCTCGCCGTGGCGCCTGACACCGATGATGATTGCCTCGTCCTGCCACTGCATTGCTGGCCACTGCATTCCTGGATGAAGATCTTTTGAGAGTGATTCAGTTCTAGCCGATAAGTCATTCAGACTGAATCGCTTTTTCGAAAGCACCGCATCTGCTGGTGCAATACGACTATCTGTCGGCACGGCTGGAACAAATTGCCACTCTCGCGGATTTTCCCGCCGAAATAATGACGTCCGGAGAGACCATGAAACACGCCCTCCTCCTTGCCGCAGCCCTTGCCTCGGCCCTTCCCGTCACGCTGGTTACCGCCTCGCCGGCTGCAGCGCAATCGCCGCAGCTGGAACAGGCCTGCATGGCCGTCGCCAAGAATTTTCTGCTGATCCCGTCCATCAAGACCGGCATCGTGCAATCCTTTCCGGAACTCGATCCGCCCGGCGCGCGCCTGACCTATTCCACCCGCGAAGACGCCAAGCCGACCGATTTCAACAACGAGATTGATTGCGAATTCGACAAGGCAAGCCCGCCCTTTACCCTGTTGCGCTTCTGCATTTCCAAGACCTGTTACGGGCCGGGCGAGCAGGAACCGGACAATCGTCGCCGCTACCAGGAAGTGAAGGCGTTGATGGATCGGCACAAATAGGCTTTAGGCTGATTGATCGGATGGCCGGAATGAAGGTGCGCCCCGCAAAGTATCGCCATTCCGGCCTCTGACGAAATGTTCTAGGTTCCTGCCATCACCATCGGCAGGACGATCAGTGCATGACAGGACATACCGGTTTTCTTGGTTTTCCCGAAAAGCTTCCGGACGGCCAGAAGCCGCGCCTTGTGATCTTCGGTGCGCCTTACGGGACCGAGTATCAGGGCAAGGACAGCAGCGGTTATGCGACGGCTGCGGCAAAGATCCGGGCAGCAGTGGCAGAGGATGCCGCGCTGATCGAAAACTGGGATTTCGATCTCGGTGGCCCGCTGTTCAACGGACAGGTGCCGAGCTGCGTCGACACCGGTGATCTGCCTACACGTGTTCGTAACGATGAGGGCAACAGGGAATTGATCGCGGCGAAGACGCGGGAAATCCTCTCGGCGGGTGCTGTTCCGATCATGATCGGCGGCGATGATTCGACACCCATCCCCTTCTTCGCCGGTTTTGCCGAAAGTGATCCGGTCTGGATCCTGCAGATAGACGCGCATATCGACTGGCGCGAAGAGTTGCATGGCGGCGAGCGCTTCGGTTATTCGAGCCCGATGCGGCGGGCGAGCGAGATGGCGCATGTTGCCGGCATCGTGCAGGTCGGCATGCGCGGCCTCGGCAGTGCCCGTATCCAGGAAGTCGAGGATGCACGGCGTTATGGGGCGAAAATCGTCACGGCCCGCGAAATCCATGCGCAGGGGATCGACAGCGCCATCCGGCATATCCCACAAGGAGCAAGGATCGTTATCACGCTCGACTGTGACGGGCTCGACCCGAGCATCATGCCGGGCGTGGTCGCGCCGACGCCCGGCGGGCTGAGCTATACGCAGGTGATCGAGCTGATCGAAGCCGCAGCCGCGCGTGGCCGCATTGCCGGCTTCGATCTGGTCGAATTCCACACGCCTTCCGACATCGCCAACCTGACGGCGCTGACGGCTGCACGCATTCTCGTCAATGCGATCGGCCAGATCCTGAGGCAGGCCTGACAAAGGGCCATCATCGCTGAAAACAATGGGGAAAATTCAGAAATCGACCTTGCGGCCGAGCGCGTTGAGGGCGGAGGACAGGTAGCGGGCCGCGAGAGCATGGCGGCGGCTCTTGGCGATATTCAGGGCTTGCAGGCAATGGGATTCGAGCGGATCGCTCGGTCCAATTTCGTTACCGCGTTCCGCCGCAACGACGGAGCCGGTATAGATCGACGGCACGCCGGCGCCGTCACGCAGGCAGCGCCCCTGCCCCGTCACGGTAATCTTGCGACCATCCGGATGGGTGATGCCATAACTCTGATTGCAGGGCTCACCGGTAATAATGGTCTCGTGCAGCGCCTTGGCGACACGCTGAAGATCACCGTCATCGATATTCTTCAAGACCAGCTCGATCGGCGCACCGGATGCGAGCATGTGCGGATCGACGCCATAGACATAGGCGAAGACCTTATCGCTATAGACCTTGTTCTCCTGAACATTCCAGCTGAAGAAACCAATCGCGTCCGTCAGGCTGATGACTTCGACCGGTTGCGAACGAATCTGTTTTCTCATTCAGAGACCTCCCGAATTTCCCGACATTTGATCCGAATTCTGGAACAGGCAAGTTGCATAACCTTATCCATTATATCTTCGGGTTGCCCGGAGAGTTTATTTTAGTAATTACTGTTTGATGTGCAACAATCCTTTGTTGAAAACTTTGGGGCACTAAACCGGAACAACAAGCCCGGTCAGCTGCCCCAAAAAAATTCAGCTCTTCTAAAGCTCAGCCCTTTGGAAATTCGAGACCCATCTCGCGGAAGCGCTGCGGGTCGTCGCCCCAGTTTTCGCGCACCTTGACGAACAGGAAGAGGTGCACCGGCTGTTCGAGGATTTCCGACAGTTCCTTGCGGGAGGCGCTGGAGATCGACTTGATTGCGTCGCCGCCTTTGCCAAGCGCGATCTTCTTCTGGCTTTCACGCTCGACATAGATGACCTGCTCGATACGAACCGAGCCGTCCTTCTTCTCCTCCCACTTCTCCGTCTCGACATGCGAGGCGTAGGGAAGCTCCTGATGCAGGCGCAGAAAAAGCTTTTCGCGGGTGATTTCGGCGGCGAGCTGGCGCATCGGCAGGTCGGAGATCTGATCCTCCGGATAATACCAGGGGCCTTCCGGCAGTTCGCGGGCAAAATAATCCATCAGGTCTTCGCAGCCCGAACCGGTCGTTGCCGAGATCATGAAGGTGCGGACGAAGTTGACCTTTTCATTGGCGGCAGCGGCGAGCGCCAGAAGGTCCTCGCGCTTGACCTGGTCGATCTTGTTCAGAAGCAGGATCTTCGGCTGCTGCACTTCCTGCAGGCCTTCGAGGATCGCTTCCGCATCGCCACGCAGGCCGCGTTCGCTGTCGATCAGGAGCGCGATCATGTCGGCATCCTTGGCGCCGCCCCAGGCGCTGGTCACCATGGCGCGGTCGAGCCTGCGGCGCGGCTTGAAGATGCCGGGCGTGTCCATGAAGACGATCTGGGCATTGTCGTGGATCGCGATACCGCGCACAATGGCGCGCGTCGTCTGAACCTTGTGGCTGACGATCGAGACCTTGGCGCCGACGAGACGGTTGACCAGGGTGGACTTGCCGGCATTGGTCGGGCCGATCAGCGCCACGAAACCCGAATGGGTCGGGCCGGCTGCGACTGCGTCCGCATCATTCTCCACCTCTGCACCGCCCTCGGGAAGGTTTTCGTCTTCGATCATCGTATCCACTATCAATCCTGTCTCCGGGATCCGCCCCCGGATCCGTTTCAATGCCCTTTTCGCCGGCGCCAGAGCGGCATATCCGCTCCCGCGCTGACGCAGGCCTCATCTTCAACTGTGCTGCATATCACGTTCCGGCTGCGAAAGCGATTTTCAACCTTACGCTTCGCCGGCCTGCTTCTGCCAGACGCCTTCGCGTTCCAGCATCTTCGTCGCCGCCACCTGTTCGGCGGCACGCTTGGAGCGGTCGACACCGGTGGTCGGCGCCACGCCCTTGATTTCCACGGTCACCGTGAAGCGCGGGTCATGGTCAGGACCATGCCTGTCGTCGACACGGTAGGTCGGCGCATAACCGAATTTTGCATGCGCCCATTCCTGCAGCTCGGTCTTGGCATCGCGGCGGGCGCCGTCGGCACGCGTCGCACGCTCCTGCCAGTGGCGGGTGATGAAGGCGCGGGCGGCCTCGAGGCCGGCATCGAGGTAAAGCGCCGCGATCAGGCTTTCCACCACGTCGGCGCGCACGTTCATCATGCGCTTGCCGGTCAGTTTCTTGACATCGGCGCCGGTGCGGATGAAGCGATGCAGTTCCAGCTCGTCAGCCACCAGCGCGCAGCTTTCGGCGCTGACCAGCTGGTTCAGGCGCACGGAAAGCTCACCTTCGGGTGCAGAACGGAACGTGTTGAACAGCAGTTCGGCGACACAGAGGCCAAGGACCCGGTCGCCGAGAAATTCCAGCCGTTCATAGTTCGCGACCTTGGCCGAACCGGTGCTTGCATGGGTCAGCGCCCGGTCCAGCCATTGCTTTTCGGAAAAGGTATGGCCGATCGCCTTTTCAAGCTGGGCCTTCTCCTCGTCCGAAATCGTCGCCTTCACTTTTGTCATTGAACGCTCTTGAACAGACGATCCCAACGCATGTTGGTCGGCCACTTCCAGAATTCACGGAAGGACGTGTCATTGCCGAGCGAGAAGAAGATCACGCTGGCGCGGCCAACAAGGTTTTCAGCCGGCACGTAACCGACGTCGAAACGGCTGTCGAGCGAGTTGTCGCGGTTGTCACCCATGAAGAAATAGTGGTCCGGCGGAACGACGAATTCCTGGGTATTGTCGCCGCGCGAGACAGGCGACTGGTCGAGCGTGTCGTAGGTCACGCCATTGTCCAGCGTTTCGCGGAAGACCGGAACGTTGGCGCCCGGATCAAGACGGTAATCCGAGGTGAAGAAGCCGTCGGGCTGCTTGGGAACAGGCTGGCCGTTGATCAGCAGAATGCCGTTGGTGACCTGGATACGGTCGCCCGGAAGGCCGACGAGACGCTTGATATAATCGACATCCGGCTGCGGCGGCAGGCGGAAGACGATGACATCACCGCGCTTCGGCGGGCTGAATTCGAGGACACGGCCAGAAAACAGGTTCGGCGAGAAAGGCAGCGAATATTTCGAGAAGCCGTAAGCGAACTTGTTGACGAAGATGTAGTCGCCCACGAGAAGCGTCGGCATCATCGATCCGGACGGGATCGTGAAAGGCTGGAAGAGCACCGTGCGGATGACCATCGCCAGCAGCAGTGCCTGGATGATGACCTTGATATTTTCCCAAAGGGCATTTGGCTGCTTGGTCTCGGCTTTATCAGACACGTGTCAGTCTTTCTTTATCAACAAGGCCGGGCTTTCTCGGCAATTTGGGTGCTTTGTCTAAACCCTTCCCCAATCCGCGGCAATGGCTGATTGATTACGGTTTATCCATGAGTCAGGCGCGGGATATCAGGCTGTGGGCGAAGGCTCCAAGGCCGGCAGCGCCTCGATGATCACAAAGGCCTGGGCGTAGGGATATTCGTCGGTAATGGTGACATGGATGACCGGCTTGTGCCCTGCCGGCATCAATTCCGCCAGCCTTTCGCCGGCGCCGCCAGTCAGAACCATGGTCGGCTTGCCGCCGGGCAGGTTGACGACGCCCATGTCCTTCCAGAACACGCCATTGGCAAGGCCGGTGCCGAGCGCCTTGGAACAGGCCTCCTTGGCGGCAAAGCGCTTTGCATAGGATTCAGCCCGGTTCTTGCGGCGATCCGATTTGGCGCGCTCGATATCGGTGAAACAGCGCTGGGTGAACCGCTCGCCAAACCGTTCGAGGGATTTCTCCACCCGTCTGATGTCGATGAGATCGCTGCCGAGGCCGATGATCATGCGCTGCCCTTCTTCAAGCTTGCAGTTCCGTGCGCACTGACTTGAGCATTCCGGCCCGCGCCGTCAAGCGCTCCAGCCGGCGATTGCGGAAACTGCGAATGCCGAGATAGGTGACGAGATAAAAGGCGAGACCGCAGAGAATGCCCGGCGGCAGGGAGCCGATCAGCATCGGCTCAAGGATCGGACGCCAGAGCTGCGACAGGTCGAGATGGGCAAAAAGTGCGGCAAGATCGATATGCTTGGCCCCATCGACGCGATTGCCGAGCATGAATTCTCCGATCTCCCAGCTCAGCGGCCAGATGATCGGACAGGTCAGGGGATTTGCGAAAGCGGTGCCGAGCGCTGCGGCCACCATGCTGCCACCCAGAAGATAGGCAACCGGAATGGCAAAGAGGATATGCAGGCCGAGAAACGGCGTCCAGGCGCTGACGACGCCGATGGCAAGGCCGATGGCGACGGCATGCGGCGAGCCGCCGATACGCATCACCTTGAGCCTGTAATAGCCGAGCGCTCGCCGGAAACCTTTCCGGGGCACAAGGGCATGGCGCAGTTTCTGGCTGAAATTCAACGGTATGCGACGGCGAAAAGGCATGGCGGATCTGCTTGCAGGTCACGGCAGCAATTGCGGCGGTGACATTCATCCCGGCTGGTTACAATCAATCCGATAGCGGAAGCCGAAGATGATGGCAAAAATTGGCCCGACGTTCAGGCCTTCATGCCGAACCGCGATCCATAACGGCCCGGAACCCGGACCATTCCCCGGCAGCGCGTCAGCCGCGCCGCCCGTCATCAGCTATGATCAGAAGCTCTTGCGGAACATGCCGCGATCGACCTGGCGCATGCGGTATTCGAGGTCGATACGGTCACGGGCTTCGTTGAGGTAAGCCATTTCCCGGTCCTGAGCAGAAGGAACGCGGAGAGCGCGGGCCAGCTTGCGTACAGAGTTCAACATCGTCGTGTCTTTCGTTCGTTGTGTCGTCGTTATTGCGTTGCAACATAAGTAATACGAACGACCTGCCTTTACCAACGCCACAACAGATGGCCAGCCATGCACAGGATGCATGGCGTGGACAAAATGTCGCACTCGAAATAGGCATAACTGACTTCAAAAGCAGCAGTCGGTGGAATTTCAGACCCGCAGATATGAAAAAGCCGCAGATATCGACTGATATCCGCGGCTTCTGTCTTTTTCAGGTATCAAACGCCCCTGCCCTCAAGGGAAAAGGGCGGTGGACTTCAGAATTCCTGCCATTCGTTGCTGACGGCAGCGGCGGCCGAAGAACCACCGAAGGCGCTGGCGATCTTGCGGCCAAGTGCACGGGCCGGAGATGCGGCCGGTGCGTCACGGCGCTCGGCAGCGCGGACCGGCTGGGCATAGCCCTGAGACTGGCCAGACAGCTTGAACTGCGACAGGAGCTCGTTGAGAGCCGCTGCATCGCGGGCAAGACCGTGGCTGGCAGCAGTCGATTCCTCGACCATGGCCGCGTTCTTCTGGGTGTCCTGGTCCATCGTGTTGACGGCCGTGTTGATCTGCTGGAGGCCCGAAGACTGTTCCTGGGCAGATTCCACGATCGCGACGACGTGCCGGTTGATTTCCTGCACTTCGGCAACGATGGTTTCCAGCGCCCGGCCGGTCTCGCCGACCAGCTGCACACCGGAATTGACCTGCTCGTTCGAGGTGGTGATCAGTGCCTTGATTTCCTTGGCAGCGTTTGCCGAGCGCTGTGCGAGTTCGCGCACTTCCTGTGCAACGACCGCAAAGCCCTTGCCGGCTTCGCCTGCACGCGCGGCTTCGACACCGGCGTTCAGGGCAAGCAGGTTGGTCTGGAAGGCGATATCATCGATGACACCGATGATATTGCCGATCTCGCCGGAAGACTTTTCGATACCTTCCATGGCTGCAACGGCGCGGCGGACGACTTCGCCCGACTTTTCGGCACCGGTGCGGGCGCGGGCAACGAGAGCGCCGGCTTCCTGGGCGCGCTTGGTGGCGTCCTTAACGGTCGTGGTGATTTCTTCGAGGGCAGCGGCCGTCTCTTCGACGGAAGCGGCCTGCTGTTCGGTGCGCTTGGCAAGGTCGTCAGCAGCCGACTTGATCTCGGCAGAACCGGCTTCGATGCTGCGAGCGTTCTGGGCAACCTGTTCCAGAGCGGTCTGCAGCTTGCTGGCGGAGGCGTTGAAGTCGTTACGGACGCCATCCAGCGATGCGGTGAACGGCTGGGCGATGCGGTAGGACACATTGCCATCCGACAGGTGGCTCAAGCCTTCTGCCAGATTGTCGACCGCAAACTTGATCTCGCCGGCTTCGCGGGCCTTCTGGGCTTCGCGCTCGACGCGCTCCTGCTCGGACATGCTGCGATTGCTTTCGGCTTCGCGCTCCAGACGGGTACGCTCAAGGGCGTTGTCGCGGAAGATCGAGACGGCCTTGGCCATGTCGCCGACTTCGTCCTTGCGGTCGAGGCCATCGATGGCGGCTTCGGTCTGGCCGGCTGCGAGCGAGGCCATACGTTCACGCAGGCTTGCCATCGGGCCAGTAATGCCCTTCTGGGCGATCGTCAGGGCGATGACGACGGCAATGGCGATGCCGATCAGCATGCCGATGATGGCGAACTGGATGGTCGAGGACACTTCGGCAGACAGGCGCTCGGCGCCGTTCTTGATGATTTCCGCCATGGCGCCATTGTTGGCACCGAACTTCGGCGACAGGTCGACGATCGCCTTGTCGAGGGTTGCCGAAACCGCGGTGACCTTGGCTTCGTCGCCGGCAGAATGGGCCTGCAGCAGCTGATCACCCAGCGCCTTCATGCCGTCGAGACCGGCGATCAGCTCGTCGATCGCAGACTTGCGGCTCGGGACGATGGCCGGGATCTGGGCCAGACGGTCACGCGCGCCGGAAATTTCCTTGGTGAAGCGGCCGGCGAAATCCTTGAAGGCATCCGACTTCGGATCCTGCGCCAAAGCGCGGCTGAGCCAGGTGGTCGAGGTCCACAGGCCGGCGGCGCCACGCGGACCAAAGGTCGCGGCATTGCTCTCGTTCTGCAAGAAGCTGGAATATGACTGGTTGGCATCGCTGAAGCGCTGGGTCACGAACAGCAGGCCGGCAAGGGAGATGATACCAAGGACGGCAATCGCCATCAAAAACTTGGTTTTGATCTTCAGATTCTTCAACATTGAATAACCCTATGAAAACGCGGCAGAAACCGCTGGGTGCGGAGAGCGGACAAAGGGCAGTAGCCGCCAAGAGAGCGGTGCACATCATGCGCGCAGAGATCGAGATCGATCATGTTGCCTTGCACAATAGGTACGGGCGTTTGGATAAGAAAATCTTACACTTGCGCTAAAGACTTATGCTTTTGGTGACGTTTGCACCCTCTCGGGGCAGAGTTGGACCGGAATCGAGCGCCTTTTGGCGACGAACGCTTAACCATTGTGCCAAAAGAGCATGGCTTGCATGTTGCAGTGCGAAAGCCGCGCCCGCTATCTAGGCGCCGCGAGCCATGATTGCGGCTCCCCCGCGCCTTGCCGGGCAATCGATATGAAATCAGATCATCATCAAAGGGCTTTCACACGTGGATTTCTCACGCCGTAACCTCATGACGTTCTCTGCCGCAGCACTTGCGGCCAGTGCCGCCCCCAGGCTCGCTTCGGCGCAGGCCATTCCGTTCCAGCCAAGCCCGATCTATCCCGATCCGGCCATCCAGATCCTCGATCCGAGCTTCGCGAAATACCGCGTCGCCTCCTCCTCGCTCGTTCAGGTCGGCACCGGTTGCGCCTGGCTGGAAGGCCCGGTCTGGTTCGGTGATGGCCGTTACCTTCTGGTCAGCGACGTGCCGAACAACCGCGTCATGAAATATGACGAGACCAATGAGACGTTCAGCGTCTTCAACGCCAATTCCAACTATTCGAACGGCCATGCCCGCGACCAGCAGGGCCGCCTTCTCTCCTGCGAACACCTGACCCGCCGTGTCACCCGCACGGAATATGACGGCTCGATCACCGTGCTTGCCGACAATTACAAGGGCAAGAAGCTGAACTCGCCGAACGACATCGTCTGCAAGTCGGACGGTTCGATCTGGTTCACCGACCCGCCCTTCGGCATTGCCGGCGACTGGGAAGGCGACAAGGCGACCCCGGAACTGCCGCATTCCGTCTACCGCATTTCGCCGGAAGGCGCGCTGGAACTCGTCACCGACGAGCTGAAGGGCCCGAACGGCCTCGCCTTCTCCGAGGACGAAAAGAAGTTTTACGTCGTCGAAGGCCGCGCTGCGCCTTACCGCATCATCTGGTCCTATGACGTCGGCAAGGACGGCAAGACGCTGTCGAACAAGAAGGCGCTCGTCACCGCCGACGACAATGGCGGCATTGACGGTTTCCGCGTCGACGTCGACGGCAACCTGTGGTGCGGCTGGGGTTCCAGTGGTGCCGCCGGCGCCAAGCCGGAAGACCTGAACGGCGTCAAGATCTTCAACAAGGAAGGCAAGGCGATCGGCTTCATCAAGCTGCCGGAACGTTGCCCGAACCTCGTCTTCGGCGGCGTCAAGAAGAACCGCCTCTACATGGCAAGCTCGCATTCGGTCTACGCCATCTACGTCGAGACCCGCGGCGCGGTCTGATCGGCATCTTTGACGGATCCCAAAAGACAGCGGGCCGGAGGAAACTCCGGCCCGTTTTCATTTTATCGAGGCCGTTTCAGCGGATCTTCGCGACAGCCATGCCCAGCCGAAAAAATACCCCTCCCCACCCTCCCCACAAGGGGGAGGGCTTAAGCCGGACGATCCGCCGAGGTTCAGCTGAGGCAGGCGAGCGCCGCGAGTCTTCTCCCCCCTTGTGGGGGAGATGGCCGGCAGGCCAGAGAGGGTATTCCCATAATCGGAAGAAGAGAGGCTCTTACCTCGACGGTTCGAACTTCAACATGCCGGCAACCCGTGCCGCGGAGCCTGTATCCGACGGATGCACGACGCCATCCATCACTGGCACTTCGGCAAAATCGAAGGGGCTGACACCTTCAATGCAGGCAACGTTGATGCCGAACAGGCTCGGGTCGGAGCGGCGCTGGTGATGGGTGTAGATGCCGCAGGTCTTGCAGAAATAGTGTTTTGCCGTGCGGGTGTTGAATTCGTAGAGCGTCAGATTGTCCTCGCCCTGAACGAATTCCATATCCGCCAGCTTTGCCGAGACGGCGATTGCGCCGCGCATCCGGCAATAGGAACAGGTGCAGCGGCGGATCGTGTTGAATTCGTCGGCAAGGCGCACCCGTAGGCGGACAGTGCCGCAATGGCAGGCGACGTCATGTTGTTTTACGTCTTCGTTCATTACTCACTCCCCTCGCCTTTTCCAGAAACGCTTCAGGCCCAGCGCTCGCAAAAGGCCCCGATATCGCTCGACTGGAAATCGCCGAGCCTTGCCATGATGGTTTCGAACGGCCAGTTCCACCAGGCGATCGCCGCCAGCTTTTCCGCAACTTCGCGCGAAAACCGTTCGCGGATGAATTTTGCCGGAACGCCGCCGACGATCGTATAGGGCGCAACGTCCTTCGTCACCACGGCACCGGCTGCCAGCACGGCGCCGTCACCGACCGTCACGCCCGGCAGGACGATGACGCCATGGCCGATCCAGACATCGTTGCCGATGATGACGCGGTCATTCTTGCGGTCGGCGAAAAAGGCTTGGTCGCGCTCCGCCTCGGCCGAATAATATTCCGGGCAATAGGTGAAGCGGTGCATGGAGGGCCGGCCCATCGGATGGTTCGGCGCACCGATCCGCACCTCGGCGGCAATGGCGCAGAATTTCCCGATCGCCGCATTGCCGACCATGCAGCGCTGGCCGAGATAGGAATAATCGCCGAGTTCCGCCGTATTCAGCGAGGTATCCTCAAGGATTTCGCAGCATTGGCCGATCTCAGTATCCCGCAGGTGCACCGTAGGATGGATGACGGTCTCGGCAATCTTGGGGCGGTTTTCCTGGGTGGTCGCGTTCATGACAGGCTCTTGTTCTCGCAGGCTGCGGATTTCGGCCTGCCTAGCCGGGCATGGTGAAGGATATGTGACGGAGAAAGCGCCAAACGCGGCGATATTCCGCGACAGCCGGCAGCAGACACAGCCTTGTCATCTCGCTCCATTAGAGCGCCCGACGATAAGGGAGACAGGTCATGGCACAGGTGATTTTTCTGCACGGCGCTTCGAGCAGCGGCAAATCCACCATTGCCAGAACCCTTCAGCAACGCATCGAAAAACCCTTCTGGCACATATCGATCGATCATCTGCGTGATGCCGGCGTGCTTCCGACGGCACGTTTCAAAAACGGAGATTTTCGCTGGTCCGAAGCGCGCACAGCGTTTTTCGACGGGTTTCACGGTTCATTGAAGGCTTATGCCGATGCCGGCAACAACCTCATCCTCGAACACATCCTGGACAATGAAGCCTGGCTGCAAATGCTGGTGGACCTTTTTATCGGCCACGATGTCTTCTTCGTCGCAGTCCATTGCCCGCTCGAGCTTCTGATCGAACGGGAGGTCGCCCGGGGAGACAGACCGATCGGTAGCGCGAAACAGGATTACGAGACGATCCATCTCGGCAAGCGTTACGACATCGAGCTGCAATCCCTCGATGGCGCGGATGCAAATGTGGAAAAACTGCTGCTTGCATGGCGGAGCGGAAAGCGGTCTTCCAGCTTCACCCTGTCAGGCGATGACATTGTGCAGGTAGCCAAAATTCTCCAGCCGGCCGCGCCTCAGTCGTAAACGCGCTTCAGGTTCGAAACGCAGTCCAGTTCCTTCAGCTGCAGCAGCAGCTGGTTGAGCTGGCGCACATCCCAGACTTCGACTTCCATCTCGATCTCGGAGAAATCGGCGGCGCGGTTGCTGCCCATGGTGAGGCCACGAATGTTGATATCGAGGCCGGCAATGGTCTGCGCGACGGTCGCGAGCGTGCCGGGTTCGTTAATCGTGTTGATCTCGATCCGAGCCGGGAAACGCGACTTGTTGGCCTCGTCGAGATCCCAGCGCACGTCGATCCAGCGCTCCGGCTGGTCGTCGAAACGCTGCAGGGCCGACGCCTGGATCGGGTAGATGGTGATGCCCTTGTTCTTGTCCTCATCCATGATGCCGACGATGCGATCGCCGGGCACGGCGCCGGAGGGGGCAAAACGGACCTGGGTATTGGCCGAGAGGCCCCGGATCGGCATCGGCTCGATTGCGGCGTCACCGGCCACCTGGCCTGCCTCTGCCGCCTTCTGCTGGTTGGGCAGCTTGAACATCATGCCAGATGCGCTGCGCATGTTGAACCAGCCTTCGTCGGCAGACGGCTTTACCGTAACGCGCTCGTCCTTGTAATCGGGGAATACGGCGCGCAGCACGTCGAGCGAGGAAAGCTCGCCACGGCCGACGGCGGCGATCGCATCCTCGACATCCTTGTGGGCGAGACGGTGCAGAGCCGGTTTCAGCGCCTCGCGCGAAAACTGTTTTCCGGCGCGTTCGAACGTGCGCTCCAGAATGCGGTGGCCGAGGCCGGAATATTGCTTGCGGATCGCCATTCGGGTGGCGCGGCGGATGGCGGAACGCGCCTTGCCGGTCACAACGATCTCTTCCCATGCGGCGGGCGGCACCTGCACGCCGGAACGAATGATCTCCACCTCATCGCCATTGTTGAGGCGGGTGACGAGCGGCATGATGCGGCCGTTGATCTTGGCGCCGACCGTCGTGTCGCCGATATTGGTATGGACCGCATAAGCGAAGTCGATCGGGGTTGCGCCACGCGGCAGGGCGATCAGCTTGCCCTTCGGCGTGAAGCAGAAGACCTGATCCTGGAACAGTTCGAGCTTGGTATGCTCAAGGAATTCTTCCGGGTTGTCGCCTTCGGCAAGCGACTCGATCGTGTGGCGCAGCCAGGAATAGGCATTGCTTTCCTTCGGCAGCAGCTCATCGCCCTTCACCGTACCGCGGCCGTCCTTGTAGAGCGCATGCGCGGCAATGCCGTATTCGGCGATTTCCTGCATCATCTCGGTGCGGATCTGCAGCTCGATACGCTGGCGTGACGGGCCGACGATGGTCGTGTGGATCGAGCGGTAATCGTTCTGCTTCGGGTTTGAGATATAGTCCTTGAAGCGGCCGGGCACGACGCGCCAGCGGGTATGGACGATGCCAAGCGCGCTGTAGCAGGCGGACGTATTGCCGACGACAATGCGGAAACCGTAAAGATCCGAAAGCTGCTCGAAGGAGAGCGACTTCGACTGCATCTTTCGGAAGATCGAATAGGGCTTTTTCTGCCGGCCCTTGACGGAGGCGTCGGTCAGGCCGTTTGCGACTAGGAGCTCGCGCAACTCATCCTCGATCTTCTTGATCAGGCCCTCATTGCGGGCCGACAGATCGGCAAGCCGGCGGGTGACGGTCTCATAGGCTTCGGGGTTGATGTAGCGGAAGGACAGGTCCTCCAGCTCGTCGCGCATGTCCTGCATGCCCATGCGGCCGGCAAGCGGCGCATAGATATCCATCGTCTCTTCGGAAATGCGCGCCTTCTGCTCGGCCTTCATATGGTCGAGCGTGCGCATGTTGTGCAGGCGGTCGGCGAGCTTGACGAGGAGAACGCGGACATCGTCGGAAATGGCGAGAAGAAGCTTGCGCAGGTTTTCCGCCTGCTTGGCCTTTTTCGAAACGAGATCGAGCCGCTTCAGCTTGGTCAGGCCTTCGACGAGACGGCCGATATCCTCGCCGAACAGTTCGTCGATTTCCGCGCGCGTTGCGGTCGTGTCCTCGATCGTGTCATGCAGGAGGGCGACCGCGATGGTCGACTCGTCCAGATGCATGTCGGTGAGGATGGCTGCGACTTCGAGAGGGTGGGAAATGTAAGGGTCGCCGGAGGCGCGCTTCTGCTGGCCATGCTTCTGCATGGCGTAAACATAGGCCTTGTTGAGAAGAGCTTCGTTGGCGTCGGGCTTGTATTTCTGAACCCGCTCGACGAGCTCGTATTGTCTCATCATCCCTTGATTTGCCTCAAACCCGTTCCTGCTACACGCGGCGCCATCCACCGCAGCAGCACTGCCGATAAAATGAAAAATGGCGCGCCAACCATCCGATTAGCGCAGCCATCATAACGAAGACAACGAGATTAGGGCGAGAGAATGAACGATCTCTTGCCGGAATGCGATTGGTCTTTAAACACCAACCATTTCCGGCAATCGTCTCTCTTAGTAATCGTCGCTCTTTTCCGGCGGCACGAGGCCTTCGATGCCGGCCAGCAGATCTTCTTCCGACATCTGGTCGAAGGTCATCGGCTCCGGTGCATCTTCATCTTCCGAAGAGGCCGTCAGGACGCCGGCAATGGCGACCGAAGCCGGATCGGGCTCGGGCTCGTCAACTTCGACATGCTTCTGCAGCGAATGGATCAGGTCTTCCTTCAGGTCGTCCGGCGAAAGGGTTTCGTCGGCAATCTCGCGCAAGGCGACGACCGGATTCTTGTCATTGTCGCGGTCGATCGTGATCGAGGCGCCCTGGGAAATCTGGCGGGCACGGTGGCTCGCGAGCAGGACCAGCTCAAAACGGTTATCGACTTTGTCAATGCAATCTTCTACTGTGACACGGGCCATTGCCTGTCCTTTGCGGTCGGTTATTTCTGGAATTGATACGCCCGATACAGCCATTGCAAGCGAAATTCAAGCTCTTCCTGCCCTGGCCCATCATTCACTCTGGAGGAAGTCGAGTGGCGGGCCCTACGAAGGTGGATAGGCGCAACCATGCGATTCAACGAAAAGTTGCTTGGAGAAACACGAATCGTGCCATACATGACGTTAATATGAATAATTCTTAATTTAATGAATTATTCCTTGGGTTTCGGCTCAACTTTTCGTTTTGTTCGAGCAGCGGCCAAGCAGCTACAAAGGGGATGGAGAACATATGTTTGACCCGAGAGAGAAAATTGCTCTCTTCATCGACGGCGCCAATCTTTACGCAGCTTCGAAAAGCCTCGGCTTCGATATAGACTATCGCAAGCTTCTGAAGGCCTTCCAGAAGCGCGGCTATCTTCTCAGGGCCTACTATTATACGGCGCTGATCGAGGATCAGGAATATTCCTCCATTCGCCCATTGATCGACTGGCTCGACTACAATGGCTACAAGGTCGTGACCAAGCCCGCCAAGGAGTTCACGGACTCGCTCGGCCGTCGCAAGATCAAGGGCAATATGGATATCGAGCTGGCCATCGACGCCATGGAACAGTCGGAAACCTGCGATCATCTGGTGATCTTCTCCGGCGACGGCGATTTCACGACGCTGGTCGAGGCGCTGCAGCGCAAGGGCCGCAAGGTATCGGTCGTCTCGACCATGCAGACCCAGCCGCCGATGATCGCCGACGACCTGCGTCGCCAGGCCGACCATTTCATCGATCTGATGACGATCAAGGCCGAGATCGGCCGCGACGCTTCCGAGCGCCCGCCGCGCGCTGCCGAACCGGCGGAGCCGATCGAAACGTGATGATCGCGATCTGTCGATAGTTCGGACGAAAACCGAATAGATTACGCCGCCCTCATGAGCGATCATGGGGGCGGTTTTCGTTTCGGCCCTTATTCGGCCGGCGCCATCTCGCTTGTTACCGGCGGATGCGACGACGACCCGCTGGAAGACTTCGCTTTGCGCGCGCGGAACACCGCTTCGACGATGAGGGAAAGCGGCAGGCCGATGAAAAGCGGAATGAAGAAATAGATCACCCGGAAAGCGACAAGCGAGCCGATCGAGGCCTGATCGCCCATCACATGCCGGACCGTCGCTTCCAGCACGCCGAGACCACCCGGTGCATGGGTGATGAGAATGGCGTAATTGGCGAGCGTAAAGGCGGTGACGGCCTTGAGGTAGCTTACATCACCGCTGACGGCCATGACTTCGCGCAGGCAGGCAGACACGAGCGCGAAATTCACCGTGCCGATGACGACCTGGGCAAGCGCGATCCGCAAGGTCGGCATCTGGAACGACCAGGACCTGATCTTGAGCGGTGCACGGACGAAGGCGGCGAGTGCAAGGTAAAGGGCCGTGACAGCGAGAAGGCCGACACCGATTGCGATGACCATCGTGTCCGGGAGTTTCAACACCGAGGCGGCATCGCCCGGATTGATGATCATCACCACGCCGGTCAGTACGCCCATGCCGATGCCGACCGTGAAGCCCGAAAGAAGCACGATCTTCGCGACATCCTCTGTCGTCATGCCCCAATGGGCATAATAACGATAGCGCAGTGCGCCGCTGCTGAGGCCAGACAGGCCGACGCTCTGGCCGATCGAAAGCGCGATGAAGGAGGCAAGCGCGATCTTCGGATAGGCGAGATCGTTCTTCACGTAACGCACGCCAGCCCAGTCGAAACCGGTCAGGCAGACATAGGACCCAAAGGCAAAAAGCAGCGCCAGCAGGAGGTTCGTCAGCGGAATGGCGCGGAAGGATTTTATGACGTCATCGAGCGAATAGTCGCGAAACGTATGGTAGAGCAGGTAAGCGGCAGCGCCGAAGCCGACCACCAGCATCAGATAGGTAAAGACCTGCTTTTTCGTCATCGCCCGCTCGCAACCCAGATTTCAACGAAATCAAACGGATGGAGAGGGCGATTGGTTCCGAGAGGCGCTTAGTGCAAGCCAAGTCTCAGATTTTGTTGGTGACGGGCTGGCGCCGTATGTCTCAGCGCCAGATCAATGATGCGACGGAACTGCCAGGGCGATCTCACCCCGTCTTCAGCAACCGCGACTTCTGCCGGTTCCAGTCGCGTTCCTTCTCGGTCTCGCGCTTGTCGTGCAGCTTCTTGCCCTTGGCGAGTGCCAGCTCCAGCTTGGCGCGGCCCTTTTCGTTGAAATAGATTTTCAAGGGCACCAGCGTCATGCCCTCGCGGTTGATGCTGGTGCGCAGGCGGTTGATCTCGCGCTTGGAGAGCAGCAGCTTGCGGCGGCGGCGGGGCTCGTGGTTGAAGCGGTTGGCCTGCAGATATTCCGGCAGATGCGAATTGATCAGCCAGATTTCCTCGCCCTCGTCAGACGCATAGGATTCGGCGATATTCGCCTTGCCTTCGCGCAGCGATTTGACCTCGGTCCCGGTCAGAACCAGACCGGCCTCGTAGGTATCGATGATTTCATAGTTGAAGCGGGCCTTGCGGTTTTCCGCGACAATCTTGTTCACCGTGCGCTGGCTGCCTTTGGGGGCCATGAGACTAACTTTCATCCAAAACAAATCCCCGCCCATCGTGATGAGCGGGGTTCTGACATTATGTAATGCGGCCAGGGCCGAAAGTGAAGCGCCCGCCCCGTCTTGGGCAGAGCGCCAGAAAAATCAGTTCAGCAGGCCAGCATGGACCAGCGCCGCATCGATCGCCGCTTCCGTTGCCGGCTCGAGGCTGGAGATCAGCGGCGAGCGGACGGTGCGGCTCATGCCGCGCAGCTTGCTCAGGCCGTATTTTGCGCCGCAGAGGCCGGGCTCCATGAAGATTGCCTTGTGCAGCGGCATCAGGCGGTCCTGATATTCCAGCGCTTTGGCAAAATCGCCGGCCAGCGTCGCGGCCTGGAATTCGGCACAGAGGCGCGGTGCGACATTGGCCGTCACCGAGATGCAACCGATGCCGCCATGGGCGTTGAAGCCGAGTGCGGTCGCATCCTCGCCCGAAAGCTGGATGAAATCCGTGCCGCAGGTGATGCGCTGTTCGGAGACGCGCTCGATCTTGCCGGTCGCGTCCTTCACACCGACGATGTTCTTGTGCGCCTTGACGAGCGCGCCCATCGTTTCCGGCGACATGTCGATCACCGAACGCGGCGGGATGTTGTAGATGATGATCGGCAGTTTGGTCGCTTCGGCCACGGCCGAGAAATGCGCGATCAAACCCTTCTGGGTCGGCTTGTTATAATAGGGCGTGACGACGAGCAGCGCATCCGCACCGGCCTTTTCGGCATGCTGGGCAAGCTCGACGGCTTCGCGCGTATTGTTGGAGCCGGCACCGGCGATGACGGGAACCCGGCCCTTGGCCGCCTCGACGCAGAGTTCGACGACACGTTTGTGCTCGGCATGCGAAAGGGTCGGCGATTCACCGGTCGTACCGACCGGGACGACACCGGAGCTCCCCTCGCCGATCTGCCAATCGACATAGGCGCTGAAAGCGTCTTCATCCACTGCGCCGGCAGCGGTGAAAGGGGTAATGAGGGCGGGGATGGATCCCTTGAACATGCAAAACTCCCGAGAGGCCGCAGTCCATGCTTCGGCCGTATTCCATAACTATAAGGTCGGGCACCATAAAGCCGCGACAAGGTTGCGACAAGCGGGAGCCGGCATGATTTCATGCGGAATTCCATATATGAAACGCTCTTGTTTCATAGGCGTGATAAGGCTTTGTTAAACAACACAACAGCAGAGTGAGAGGTCTTAACGTTCTTGTCGCGAGTTGCCGGATGAACAAACCTGTTCTGATCCTTGCCGCCTTGGGGCTTGGGGCCTTTGCGATGGGGGCCGCGAGCCTGAGCGCCTATGCCGGTCCTGCCAGCGATGCCGTCGTGGCGCCGCTTCCATTTGCGCGGCCGAACGCGCCGATTTCCGTGCCTTTGCCCATGCCCGCGCCGATGCAGGCCCCTGCTCCGCCGGCGGCCCAGGTGACGCCGGCTGCGATTCCTGTTCCCGACATTACTGGCGCCATCCCACGCACCAACCGGCCGACCGTAACCCCAGTGCTGAAATCCGGCCTCGACGCGCTGTCCGCAAACGACGCCTTGACGGCAATGGCGATCCGCGACGGCATGGAAGACGGGTCACTTGACCAGCGTATTCTAACATGGGCGATCGCCACATCCGGCCTGAAGGGCGTCCCCTCCGGCGAGATTGCCGCCGCCCAGCGCAAGCTCAGAGGCTGGCCGGGCCTGAGCGGGTTGCGTGCCCAGTCCGAACGCGCGCTTTACCGCGAAAACCCCGATCCGGCGCAGGTTCTGGCCGCCTTCGGCAATACAAAGCCTGAAACCACGGACGGCGCGATCATTCTGTCACGCGCTCTCGTGGCCACCGGCCGTTCTGCCGATGCCGGGCGCATCCTCAAGGCCATCTGGATTTCCGACGCGCTGGACAAGCCGACCGAAGACAAGATTCTGGGCGAGTTTTCAGGCTTGTTCACCGCCGCCGACCATCGGGCGCGGATGGACTATCTGATGTATCGTGGCAAGACTGCGCAGGCAAAACGGTTTGGCGATCTCGGCGGCAGCCAGTCGCTCTACAAGGCCTGGAGCGCCGTCACCTCCAATGCCAAGACCGCAGCCAGCCTTCTGACCTCCGTCGATGCACCTTTGATGAGCGATCCCGCCTATCTGTTCGCGCGCGTCGAATTCATGCGCCGGCAGGACAAATATGCGGAAGCGGCGCAGCTTCTCTCCAAGGCGCCACGCGACACGGCGCGGCTGGTCAGCCCGTCGGAATGGTGGAACGAACAGCGCATCATCGCCCGCGGCCTTGCCGATGACGGCAATTTCAAGCTCGCCTATCAGACGGTCGCCAATCCGATGGCGGTGATGTCCACCGACAAGGTGGATGCGGAATTCCATGCGGGCTGGTATGCGCTGCGCGCCCTGAACGATCCGGTGACGGCGGAAAAGCATTTTCGCAACATCATGGAAGCTTCGAGCCGGCCGCTTTCGTCCTCGCGCGCCTGGTATTGGCTCGGTCGCGCGGCCGAAGCCGGCGGCCCCGGCTCGGCGCAGGAGTTTTACACCAAGGCCTCGCATTATTCCGGCACGTTCTACGGCCAGCTGGCCGCGGCACGACTGGGTGTGCGCACGCTCGACGTTTCTTATCCGACGCCGTCGCCTTCCGACCGGCGTAATTTCGAAAGCCGCGACGTCGTGCAGGCGATCATCCGCCTCGACGAGACCGGCCATGACCGGCGTTCGGCCATGCTCTACAGGGCGCTGGGCGAAGAGCTGACCAGCCCCGGTGAACTGGCGCTTCTTTCGGCCCGCGCCGAAATGCAGGGCGATCATGCTTTGTCCCTACAGATCGGCAAGAGCGCGTTTTCGCGCGGCATCGATGTGGCAGCGCTCGCCTTCCCGCTCGGCGTCATTCCGCAGGGCGCCGATATTGCCGGCTCTGGCAAGGCGCTCGCCTATGCCATCGCCCGTCAGGAAAGCGCCTTCAATCCCTCTGCGGTCTCGGCCGCCAATGCGCGCGGCCTGTTGCAGATCCTGCCGACAACGGCACAGGGTGTCGCCAAGCGGCACGGCATGAACTTCAAGGCCGACCGGCTGACCTCGGATGCCGGTTATAACGCGACGCTCGGCGCCCATTATCTCGGCGAGCAGATCGACACGTTCGGCGGCTCCTATATCATGACCTTCATCGCCTATAATGCCGGTCCGCGTCGGGTGACCGACTGGATCGAACGTTATGGCGATCCGCGCGGCAAATCGATCGATGAGGTCGTCGACTGGATCGAACGCATCCCCTTCCCCGAAACGCGCAATTACGTGCAGCGGGTGATGGAGAATTATCAGGTCTACAAGACCCGGCTCGGCCAGAAGGCAGATATCGTCGGCGACCTGCGATATGGGCGGCAGCAGTAGGGGCGTGTTGCGCTCATTGTCGCTGGCAAAAGCCTCCCCTGCCTCCGTCATCCTCGAGCTTGTCCCGGGGATCTGTAACGGCCTGATGTAACTCACGTGGTTAGATCCTCGGCACAAGCTGGAGGATGACGAAATCCGTGATGCCTGCCATCTCCATTTGCCAGCATCAAAGCTTCGACTGTGACTTTCGCCCGTTCGGCGATTGACTGCCGGCCCGGCAAGGGCTGTGATCTCTAAAACGATGGAGAGATAAAATGTCCAAAGCCTATTGGGTCGCCACATACCGTTCGATCAGCAATCCAGACGCTTTTGCCGCTTATGCCAAGCTGAGCGGCCCGGCGATCACTACTGCCGGCGGCCGTATTCTCGCGCGCGGCATGCCGTCCCAGGTCTATGAGGCCGGGCTCGAACAGCGCACGGTTCTGATCGAGTTCGACAGTGTCGAGCAGGCAAAAGCTGCACATGACAGCCCGGCCTATCAGGAGGCCATGGCGCTGCTCGGCGATGGAGCTGTTCGGGATATCCGGATCGTCGAGGGGCTATAAAAGCCCCTCGACCTCGATGGCTTCGCCTGCTCAGCTTAGGCCCTCCTCCGCAAGCGCCCGAGCCACCGACGGCCGCGCGCGCAGGCGGGCAAACAGCGCGCCGAGATTTTCCGGCAGTTCGACGCCGCTCTTCGGCGCGACCATCAGCACCCAGAACAGGTAGCAATCGGCGATCGTCATTTCGTCTCCGACCAGGAACGGCTTTTCTCCAAGCTGGGCCGACAGGATCGCGAAGCATTTTTCGAGCTTTTCGCGGGCCCGCGCCTTTTCCGGCTCCGGAAAATCCCGGAAGAAAGGCTGGTAGCTTCCGTGGATTTCGGAAGCCATGAAGGCCAGCGCCTCCAGCGCACGCCAGCGGGCAATGCCATCCCTGGGCAACAGCTTGCCGCTCGTTTCGGCGATGTAGTTCAGAATGACCGGGTTTTCGGTGAGGATCGACCCGTCCTCCAGTTCCAGAGCCGGAATATAGCCTTTCGGATTGAGCGCGCGAAAATCGCGGCCATCCTCGGTCATTCTGTCGTGGTCGATGCTGATGATCTTGTGGGAGAGGCCCGCCTCGATCAGCGCGATATGATCGGCCAGGCTGCAGGCGGCGGGGTAATAGATGAGGTTCATGATGGTCTCCTTGCATCAGACCTCCTCTCGATATGTTTTCGAGAGAAGGTCTAGAATGTTGACCACGCCCATTTATGGGACCTAAAAATACCCGTCAAAAGCATATGTTTGGGAGCAGGTCAGATGGATGTGACCGCAAAACCGTCAGGCGCGGACTGCCGGAGTGTCAGCGAGATCTTGAGCCGCGTCGGCGACAAGTGGACGATCCAGGTCGTTGTGGTCCTGCGCATGGGCTCGCGACGGTTCAACGGGCTGAAGCGCGACGTCAACGGCATTTCGCAGCAGATGCTGACGAGAACGCTGAAGACGCTGGAGCGGGACGGCATGGTGGAACGGGCCGTTCTGCCCAGCACTCCGCCGCAGGTCGAATATACGCTGACGCCGCTCGGTTATTCCCTTTCGGAAACCGTGCATCAGCTTGCCAACTGGGCCGTGGCACACCGGCAGGATATCGAGGACAACCGTTTTCGCTACGATGCCCGACAGGCCTGAGACGAAGCAGTTTAGCGGCACAGCGCCTTGCGCCAGACATGCGCCAAAAGACAATTCGGGCGGCCGTTTTTCCATTCGCTGTTGATCGTCACATCACGCGCGCGACTATTACTATAAATATGAGCGAATGAGTCTTGTTATCCATACCGGAGCAAGGTTATACCCCCGCGCGCATAATTTCCTTCATCAGCGGCATCTTTAAAAGAAGGCTCTCCGTGAAAACCCTGAAATCCCTCCTCACCGCCTCCGGTCTCCTTGCCGTCCTCGGCTTTGCCGCTGCGCCCGCTCAGGCCGAACCGACGAAATATCCGCTCACGCTTGAGAATTGCGGCGCGCAGGTGACCATTCCGGCTGCACCGCAGCGGGCGATCGGCCTTGGCCAGAACAGCGCGGAAATCCTGCTGCTGCTCGGCCTTCAGGACAGGATGGCCGGCACGGCTTTCTGGCCGAGCAAGGTTCTTCCCGAGCTTGCCGAAGCCAATGCCAAGGTAAAACTGCTCACCGTCGAATTCCCGACCTTCGAATCCATCCTGGCGCAGAACCCGGATTTCGTCGCAGCCGCCCTGCCGAGCCTGATCGGCCCGACCAGCAAGGTCGCCAAGCGCGAGGATTTCGAAAAGGTCGGCGTGCCGTCCTACATCTCGCCCAGCACCTGCCTCTCCACCGAAAAGGTGAAGAACGAGTATGGCAGCCGTGACCAGCTCTGGAACATGGACCTGCTCTACAAGGAAATCGACGAGCTTTCCCGCATCTTCGACGTGGCCGACCGCGGCCAGGCGCTGATTGCCGATTTCAAAAAGCGTGAGGCCGATCTGCGCGCCAGCGTTTCGAAGGATGGCAAGCCGCTTTCCTACGTCTTCTGGTTCTCCAGCCAGTCGCCGACCGCAGACGCCTATCTCGGCGGCAAGAACGGTGCTTCGGGCTTCATCGCAGATGTACTGGGCGGCAAGAACGCGATCACCGCCGAAGCCGAATGGCCGACGCTCGGCTGGGAAGGCATCATCGCCGCCAATCCCGACGTCATCGTCGTTGCCAATCTCGACCGTAACCGTTGGGAACTCGACAAGCCGGAAGCCAAGATCAAGTTCCTGACCACGGATCCGGCCGTCAGCCAGATGCCGGCCGTCAAGAACAAGGCGATCGTCGTGATGGACGGTCAGGCGATGAACCCGACCGTGCGCACCATCTATGGTGCCGAACAGGTTCAGAAGCAGCTCAAGGCTGCCGGTCTCCTGAAGTGATCGAAGGACGTCACCACGTGCGGCAGTTCGCCCTAGTCGGCGCCTTAGTTCTGGCCTCGCTCGTCGCGATCGGTCTCGTGGTCGGCGTCAGTGTCGGGATCGGCGATCTACCGATCCCGCTTTCCACCACGTTTTCAGCCGTGACCAACCGTCTCGGCTGGACCTCGGTTCAACTCAACCGCATCCATGAGACGGTGATCTGGGATTACCGCCTCAGCCGGGCGCTGGTTGCCGCCTTCTGCGGCGCGGGCCTCGCGCTTTCCGGCGCTATCATGCAGTCGCTGCTGCGTAACCCGCTGGCGGAACCCTATGTTCTCGGCATTTCGGCCGGCGCCTCGACGGGGGCGGTCACCGTCGTCATTCTGGGCATCGGTTCGGGCGCCGTGTCGCTCTCGGCCGGCGCATTTGCCGGCGCTTTTGCCGCCTTCTTTTTCGTGGCGCTGCTGTCCAACGGCACGCGCGGCGGCGCGGACAGGACGATCCTTGCCGGTGTCGCCGCCTCGCAGCTGTTCAATGCCGCCACATCCTATGTCGTCACCACATCCGGCAATGCGCAGCAGGCCCGTGACGTGATGTTCTGGCTGCTCGGCAGCTTTGGCGGCGTCCGCTGGCCGGAATTCATGCTTGTCTCGGTGGTGATCGGTTTCGGGCTGATTGCCTGCCTTTGTTATGCGCGCATCCTCGATGCCTTTGCCTTCGGTGACGAAGCGGCGTCTTCGCTCGGCGTCAATGTCGGCCGGGCCCGGATCGTGCTCTTTGCGCTGACCGCGATGATGACGGCGACCGTGGTCAGCATGGTCGGCTCGATCGGTTTCGTCGGGCTCGTCGTGCCGCATGCCGCCCGCTTCGTCGTCGGGCCGCTGCACAGCCGGTTGCTGCCGGCCTGCGCGATCGTCGGGGCGATCTTCATGGTCTTGGCCGATATCGCCGCGCGCGCGCTTATTCCGCAGCAGGTCCTGCCGATCGGCGTCGTCACGGCGCTTGTCGGTGTTCCCTTCTTCTCCATCATCCTCTACCGGTTCCAGAAGGCGTCATGAGCATCACGGCCGACAATCTCATCTGGAAGATCGGGCGCAAGACCGTGCTCGACGGCGTGTCGCTGCAGGCGGAACCCGGAAAAATGCTCGGCCTGCTCGGGCCGAACGGTTCCGGCAAGACCTCGCTCCTGCGCCTGCTGGCCGGGCTGAAGAAACCGCATTCGGGGCGGATCACGCTTGGCGGACAGGATCTGAAAACCATCGACCGGAAAGCGATCGCGCAGCGGGTGGCGTTTGTCGAACAGCATGCGGCCACCAATGCCAGCCTGCGCGTCATCGATGTCGTCAAACTCGGCCGGTTTCCGCATCGCTCGATGTTTTCCGGCTGGACGAAGGCCGATAGCGATGCCGTCGATCAGGCGCTGGAACGCACCGGCATGGCGGTGAAGCGTGACGAGCGCTGGCAGAGCCTGTCCGGCGGCGAAAAGCAGCGGGCGCAGATTGCCCGTGCGCTGGCGCAATCGCCGCAGGAATTGATCCTCGACGAACCGACCAACCATCTCGACATCCAGCATCAGATCAACCTGATGCGGCTTGTCGCCGACCTGCCGATCACCAGCATCATCGCCCTGCACGACCTGAACCATGCGGCGATGTTCTGCGATGGCCTGATCGTCATGCAGGCCGGCAAGATCGTCGCGACCGGTACGCCGGAAAAGGTGCTGACGGAAAGCCTGTTGCGCGATGTGTTTTCGATCGAGGCGCGGGTGGAAGCATCCCCCCACCATGCCAGGCCGCATATTCATTATCTGCGCTGACAGACAAGGCTGAGACCTTCTTTCTAAAGCGCGAATGCAAAAAGGCCCGGCAATGCCGGGCCTTTTCGATTTCTGCTGGGATCTGAAAAGATCAGAACGTGCGCTGGAAGCGCAGCATACCGGACCATGCGTCGTCGTTGACGACAGGATTGTCCCAGTTCGTGTAGGCGACTTCCGGCATGATCAGGACACCGGCAATCGGGGTCCACTGAACGTTGCCGACAACCGAGAGGGTCTTGTTGTCGCTGTAGGCGACCTGTACGTTCGCCGACACCTTGTCGGAGAATTCGTAACCGGCGCCGCTCCACAGAGCCCAATCGCCCCAACCGACATAGGTGTCGCCCGGTGCGTAGGAGTTGGTGGTCTTGCCGTCGGTGTTCCAGCCGCCCATGATGAAGGCGTTGAATGCGCCGAACTTGCCGCCGATGCGAGCCTTGATCGCGCCTTCTTCAGCCGATTCGTCATAACCGCCGACGAGAGCTGCCATGAAGGTGCCGTTGTCGAACTTCACACCGCCCGAAACGTTCGGCCAATCGCTGCTTGCACCGATATGGTCGTGCTTGATCTGGCCGTCATCTTCAACAGCGACGAAGGCCGAGAAGCCGTTGTCTGCCTTGTAGGTGTAGGAGATCTGGTTGACTTCCGACGGGCCGTAATCGATCACGTCGTCGCTGTCGACGTTACCGGCGTAGTCGACGAAGCTCTCATAGAGCGAGTCGGCCAGGCCAACCTGGAAACCGCCGAGCGAGATCGTGGCTTCCATGATGCGCGTACGGGTGTTGTTGCCGTCGAGCGTGGAAACGTCGTAACGCGGGTTGTAGTCGAAACGGGCGACGAGGCTGGTCTTCAGAGCGCCGTATTCCGTGTCAGACGCCGAGTTCATGTAGAGTTCGGCGCGGGTATTGGTGTAGGTGCCGTCATTGTTGACGGAGTACGCGTCGCCATAGGTGGCGTCGAAGCGGACGCGGCCGCCGACCTTCAAGCAGGTCTCAGTGCCCGGGATATAGAAATAGCCGGTGCCGAACGCATCGCAGACGCGCACGTATTCCATCGGTTCCGGTTCAGCAGCGACGATTGCGTCGGCAGCCTGTGCGCCGGAAACAGCTACGAGTGCCGCAGCCGAGCCAAAAAGAAGGCCCTTGATATTCATTGTAAGTAATCTCCAAGATGTGTGTGAGGGTGTCGATAGCTGCCCAAGGCCGCCATGGCATCCGGAGGAATTGGAGAGGGCGGCAAACCTGTCGCTCTCTGCCTGGATAATTTATGAGGGTCTGAATTAGCCGGCAACTGGACAGTGGTGTCCAAAAGCACTTGCACCCTGCTTTAAGAACAGGAGTGTTGCAGTATGGATACGACAGATATCCGCAAGGTTGCACCATTGTGACGGCATTGTGGCCCGCCATATTTGGCGCCTGCCCGCCGTCACAGGAACGTGTCTGCAAGACCCGATATCCGGTCCTGGTCCGGATCCCGCCAATAAAGGCGTAAAAACGAAAAGGGCCCAACTTGCGCCGGGCCTTTTTCGGAGACATTTGAACCGATCAGAAGGTCCGCTGGAAGCGCACCATGCCGCTCCACTGGTCGCCATCGCCGATGGCATTGTCCCAGCTTGTATAACCGAGTTCCGGGGCGATGAAGAAACCGGCCGCCGGCGACCACTGGACATTGGCGGTGGCGGCCAAAATCTTGCTGTCGGTATAAGCGACCTGCAGATTGCCCGTAAGCTTGTCGGTGAATTTATAGGCGCCGCCGCCCCAGACCGCCCAGTCGCCCCAGCCGACCGGTGTGCTCGATGTGCCGTAACGGCTTGCCGGCGCATAGGAATTCGGAATGTCGCCGTCCGTGTTCCAGGCGCCCATCAGGAAGACGCTGAGCGGACCGAACTTGCCACCGATCCTTGCCTTGATCACGGCCTCCTCGGCCGATTCGTCGTAACCGGCGGCGAGTGCGGCAAGATAGGTGCCGTCATCATACTTGATACCGCCCGCCACATTCGGCCAGTCGCTGGCCGAGCCGCCGTCGCTCTTTATCTGGCCGTCATCCTCGAGCGCCAGGAAAGCGGCAAAGCCGTTATCGGCCTTGTAGCTATAGGCGATCATCGCCACTTCGCTCGGGCCGTAGTCGATGACATCGTCATTGGCGACATTGCCGGCATAATAGGTGAAGGTCTCGAACATCGAGTCCTGCAGGCCGACGGTGAAGCCGCCGAACTCGATCGTCGCGACCATCAGGCGCGTGCGGGTATTGTTGCTGTCGAGCGTCGAGACGTCATAGCGCGGGTTATATTCGAAACGCGCCGTCATGTTGGTTTTCAGGGCGCCCCATTCGGTGTCCGAAGCCGAGCTCGTATAGATTTCCGAACGCAGGTTGGTGAAAAGGCCATCGCCCTTGAAGGCATAGGCATTGCCGACCTTGACGTCGAAACGGACTCGGCCGCCGACCTTGAGACAGGTTTCCGTGCCCGGAATATAGAAATAGCCGGTGCCGAACGCGTCGCAGACGCGCACGTATTCCATCGGTTCCGGTTCGGCTGCGACGATCGCATCGGCAGCGTTTGCACCGGAAAATGCCGCAAGCGCTGCGGCCGAGCCAAGAAACAGGCCCTTGATACCCATCATGATCTCCAAATCCGTTCTGAAATGACTTGCGAAGGCACTTTTCAGGCGCTGATGAGGCCGCGACATGCGGGCAGCCGACCGTTCGGCCCGCACCATGAAGGATAGGCTATGGGTATCTCAACCGGGTGACAAGAATAGCTTTGGTACAGGATGGAGGTCGCCCGCGAAATCATCGCGGTGTTGCCGGGCGGCTACGACGGCCCTGCCCTCTCCTTTGGCGCACCCAAACGCAAAAAGGCCCGGCTTTCGCCAGGCCTTTCCACAAATCCTTGGGTAAGGATTAGAACGTGCGCTGGAAGCGAACCATACCAGACCACATGTCGTCGTTGGTCGTAGCGTTGTCAACGTTCGTGTAAGCAACTTCCGGCTGGATGAGGAAGCCAGCAACCGGCGTCCACTGCAGGTTAGCTGCAGCCGAGAAGATCTTGCTGTCGGTGTAAGCAACCTGGAAGTTACCGGCCAGCTTGTCGGTGAACTTGTAGCCAGCGCCACCCCAAACAGCCCAGTCACCCCAGCCGATCGTGCCGTCGCCGAAATTCGTGCCCGGAGCGTAGGAGTTGACGGTGTCGCCGTCGGTGTTCCAGCCGCCCATGACGAAAGCGTTGAACGCGCCGAACTTGCCTTCGAGGCGAGCCTTGACAGCGCCTTCTTCCATGGATTCGTCGTAACCAGCGGTTACGCCAGCCAGGAACGTGCCGTTGTCGAACTTGACACCGCCCGAAACGTTCGGCCAATCGCTGGCCTTGCCGCCGTCGCTTTCGATCTGGCCGTCGTCTTCAACAGCTACGAAAGCCGAGAAGCCGTTGCCAGCCTTGTAGGTGTAGGCGATCTGGTTAACTTCCGACGGGCCGTAGTTGATGACGTCGTCGCTGTTGACGTTGCCGGCGTAGTTGATGAAGGATTCATAGAGCGAATCCTGCAGACCGACGGTGAAGCCACCGAGTTCGATCGTTGCCTTCATCAGACGCGTACGGGTGTTGTTGCCGTCGAGCGTCGATACGTCGTAACGCGGGTTGTAGTCGAAACGTGCCGTGATGTTGGTCTTCAGAGCACCGAATTCGGTGTCGGAAGCCGACGACAGGTACAGTTCAGCGCGGGTGTTGGTGTAGGTGCCGTCAGCGTCACGAGCGTAGGCGCTGCCGTAGGTGGCGTCAAAACGAACGCGGCCGCCAACCTTCAGGCAGGTTTCGGTGCCCGGGATGTAGAAGTAGCCGGTGCCGAACGCGTCACAGACGCGAACGTATTCCATCGGTTCCGGCTCAGCAGCGACGATTGCGTCAGCAGCCTGAGCGCCGGAAACAGCTGCGAGAGCCGCAGCCGAGCCAAGAAGGAGGCTCTTAATGTTCATTGTAATCTCCAAAAGCAGTTTTATTAGGCGGAACCGATGGCTTTAGGATGGAGCCACCGCACCCGGAAGGCGGGTCGGCGCATACCATCGCGCCGCACCTCTGCAAATTACGAATATCTCCGACGCCTGACAACGACCGGCAGCCCGTCAGAGCGCTTTCGCCTCTTCTAAAACAGGGTGGTGTTGCACTGCGGTTACGCAAACTGTCATGAAATCGACACGCGATCGCCCAAACCGTGTGCAATGCAATATTGCGCGCAACCACGGGACGTTATTTTCATTTCGGCACAAAAAAGGCCCGACGAATCGCCGGGCCTTCTCCGAATCGTAATCCTGAATGAGGATTAGAAGGTGCGCTGTACGCGCAGCATGCCAGACCACTGGCTTTCGTCGATTGCATCCCAGTCGGTGTAGGAAACTTCCGGCTGAATCAGGAAGCCCTTAACCGGGGTCCAGGCAATGTTGCCGGTCGCAGCGAAGGTCTTGTTGTCGGTGTAGGCGAGCTGCAGGTTAGCAGCAACCTTGTCCGAGAACTTGTAGCCGCCGCCACCCCAGACAGCCCAGTCACCCCAGCCGATACCGGCGCTGTCGCCAGGAGCGTACTTGTTGGTGGTGTCGCCGTCGGTGTTCCAGCCACCTTCAACGAAGAGCGACAGGGCGCCGACGTTGCCGCCGATACGAGCCTTGATGCCGCCTTCTTCAGCCGATTCGTCGTAGCCAGCTACGACAGCAGCCATGAAGGAGCCGTTGTCGAACTTGACGCCGCCGACGACGTCCGGCCAATCGCTGGCAGAACCGCCATCCGATTCGATGTTGCCATCGTCTTCGATTGCGACAACAGCCGAGAAGCCGTTGCCGGCATCAAACGTGTAGCTGACCTGGTTCAGTTCGAACGGGCCGTAGGAGATGACGTCGTCGTTGATGACGTCAGCGGTGTAGCCGATGAAGGCCGAGTACTGCGAGTCAGCGAGACCGACGAGGAAGCCGCCGAGCTGGATGTTGGCGCCGATCAGACGGGTACGGGTGTTGTTGCCGTCGAGCGTCGAAACGTCGTAACGCGGGTTGTAGTCAAAACGAGCGGTGATGCTGGTCTTGAGAGCGCCCCACTCGGTGTCCGTTGCCGAATCCATGTAGATTTCAGCGCGGGTGTTGGTGTAGGTGCCGTCGCTGTTCGGGGTGTAGGGATCAGCGTAAGCAGCGTCGAAACGAACGCGGCCGCCGATCTTGAGGCAGGTTTCCGTGCCCGGGATGTAGAAATAGCCGGTGCCGAACGCGTCGCAGACGCGAACGTATTCCATCGGTTCCGGCTCAGCAGCGACGATAGCGTCGGCAGCCTGAGCGCCGGATACTGCTGCGAGAGCCGCAGCGGAGCCAAGAAGAAGGCTCTTGATGTTCATGTTGACCTCCAGTCATTTTTCATTTGGGTCTGGTCGAATGCAAAACGCATTCCCTGCCCATCCCCTCGACTTACAGAAAACCGGCAAAACAACCACCGCGTTTCCTTGAGGCAAGGTAGAATCGTGTCTGGAATGTGACAAGCATTTCACGCGACACGCGAGGCGTTTGGCACGTGTAATTTCTGAAAGTGTTGCAACGTTTCATCGCATTGCACAGCCGAAAGCCCACAAACGCTCACCATTCATTAGAGATTGCGTCAAATACCCCCGAATTTCAGGGGCAACTCATACGTGAGCGAAAATTATCGATTCGCAAGAACGTCACAAATCCTCCAACAAATTTCGCGTCACATTGGGGTCTTTTCGGCGACTTATTTCTATATAGTAATATCTCTTTATGGTTGCGCGAACTGTGTGCAGTGCAGCAAACAGGGCGAGCAAAATACGCCCTCACAAGGGCAAAAGAGCCCGGTGCCAAAGGCTTACAGCTGCATCGCGACCGACCCGGAGAGCCCTGGCGACCGATGGCCGGAACATCCCCTCACCTTTAAAGCCATTTCTGGATTTCAGACGCGTGTCATCGAGCGGCCGCCATCGCGAGAGTGCGGCATGCCTTGCGAGAGATGGATGAGACGATGCGAAAATCCCGCTGACGGCAATCTGCCAGATCGCCGATTCGGTCGGCATGCCCCTCGCCTCTTCGTCGAGGCGAGATACCGATTCGACGAACGAGCAATCACGAGGTCGAGCGGTCAGAAGAGGCCGGCAAAAATGCTGAGGCGTGATGGACAGGCAGGCCCATCAAGAAAACGGTCGTGTGCAAAAGGTAGATGCACAAACAAAAAGGCCTGGCTTTCGCCAGGCCTTTCCGAAGAATAATCCTTGGGTAAGGATTAGAAGGTCCGCTGCAGGCGGATCATGCCCTGCCACTGGTCTTCGTTGATTGCATCCCAGTCGGTGTAGGAAACTTCCGGCTGGATCAGGAGGCCAGCAACCGGGGTCCACTTGACGTTACCGGTGATGGCGAGCGTCTTGTTGTCGGTGTAAGCAACCTGCAGGTTAGCAGCAACCTTGTCGGTGAACTTGTAGCCGAGACCGCCCCAGAGAGCCCAGTCACCCCAGCCGATGCCGTTCGAAGAAGGAGCATACTTGTTGGAGGTGTCGCCGTCGGTGTTCCAGCCGCCCATGATGAAGGCCGAGAATGCGCCAACGTTGCCGCCGATGCGAGCCTTAACAGCGCCTTCTTCAGCCGATTCGTCGTAACCAGCTACGACTGCAGCCATGAAGGTGCCGTTGTCGTACTTGATACCACCGGTGACGTCCGGCCAATCGCTGGAAGAACCGCCGTCAGATTCGATCTGGCCGTCGTCTTCAACTGCGATAACAGCCTTGAAGCCGTTGCCAGCGTCGAAGGTGTAAGCAACCTGGTTGAGTTCGAACGGGCCGTAGGAGACCACGTCGTCGTTGATGACGTCGCCAGCGTAGCCGATGAAGGCCGAGTACTGCGAGTCAGCGAGACCGACGAGGAAGCCGCCGAGCTGGATGTTGGCGCCGATCAGACGGGTACGGGTGTTGTTGCCGTCGAGCGTCGAAACGTCATAACGCGGGTTGTAGTCGAAACGAACGGTCGTGCTCGTCTTGAGAGCGCCCCATTCGGTGTCCGTAGCGGACGACATGTAGATTTCAGCGCGGGTGTTGGTGTAGGTGCCGTTGCTGTTGTCGTTGTAAGCGTCGCCGTACTTGGCGTCGAAGCGAACGCGGCCGCCGATCTTGAGGCAGGTTTCCGTGCCCGGGATGTAGAAGTAGCCAGTGCCGAATGCGTCGCAAACGCGAACGTATTCCATCGGTTCCGGCTCAGCAGCTACGATAGCGTCGGCAGCCTGAGCGCCGGATACTGCTGCGAGAGCTGCAGCGGAGCCAAGGAGAAGGCTCTTGATGTTCATTGTTGACCTCCAGTCAAGTTTTCATAAGGGGCTGGGTCTTTAGTGCCGAAGCATTTGTTCCCTGCCCATCCCCGGACTTAAGAAAACGGACGAACCACCGCCGCGCTTCCGGACTTCAAGATACAAAACGCAGAAGGTCATGCAATCTTGAACTGATGCTGGAACACACCATCAACCCTGCTTCCCCGAAGCCTGTTGCCGAAAGGACACAAAACCGTGAGGTGGCGACCCCAAGTGTTTACCGGTTGTTAAGAAACGTCTTTTGGAGCAGGCACTTAGACCGCAAACGCGAGAGCCCGCCACAGGTGCGGCAACACAGATTATGAAATTTGGGAAGATGTAAAAGCCGGATCATCCGGAATGGCGGAGAAGATGGGATTCGAACCCACGATACGCTTTTGACGTATACTCCCTTAGCAGGGGAGCGCCTTCGACCACTCGGCCACCTCTCCGGTGCGGCCTGATTATTTCGAAACGAAACCGATTGCAAGGTCTTATCGAAACAGTCCCGCATTTCCTTGGCCACGAAAGGCCATGCCCACAGTTTTCGGGGCGCATTTCACCACAAAGGCAGCGAATCGCGCCCCGGACACGGCATTGCTCAGTAGCTGGCCGGACCGCGCGCCTCTGCGGAACCGCGGCCGTAACGGCCCGCCAGCGAGCGCAGGGCGGTGGAAAACTCCGTCACATCGGCGCCGACAGCGACAAA
Organism: Neorhizobium alkalisoli; assembly: GCF_007829835.1. GTDB lineage: Bacteria > Pseudomonadota > Alphaproteobacteria > Rhizobiales > Rhizobiaceae > Neorhizobium. The sequence continues at coordinate 559,937 of NZ_VIWP01000002.1, forward strand.
AGTCGCGCCGAGATCGAGATAACGGCGATTCAGTTCTTCATTGAAGGTCAGGATGCCGGCCGGCTTGCCTGCGGCAACGATTCGGCGAATCGCCTTCTCGATCACCTCCTGGACCTCCGGCGCCTCTATGCGGCCGCGATAGCCCATGTCGGCGGAAAGATCGGCCGGGCCGATGAAAATGCCATCGACGCCTTCGATCGCCGCAATCGCCTCGATATTGTCGATCGCCATGCGGGTTTCGGCCTGAACAAGCAGGCAGATCTCGTCGGCAGCGGTATCGGCATAGTCGGCAATCGTGCTGAAGGCCGAGGCGCGGGCGACGGCGGCGCCGAGCCCACGCTTGCCTTCCGGCGGATAACGCACAGCCGAAACGAGTTCCCGCGCCTGTTCGGGCGAATCGACCATCGGCACCAGAAGCGTGCGGGCACCGATATCGAGAAGCTGCTTGATCACCCAGGTCTCGCCGATCGGCGGCCGCACGACCGCTTCGGACGGCGAGGTCGCCAGCGCCTGCAATTGCGCCAGGATACTGCGCAGATCGTTCGGGCCGTGTTCGCCATCGATCACCAGCCAGTCGAAACCGGTCTGACCGGCGATTTCGGCCGGAAGGGCTTCGGCCATATTCAGCCAGAGGCCGATCTGCCGGTTTCGGGCGACAAGCGCCTGCTTGAACAGGTTTTTGGGTGCCGGCATGATTCTCTGCTCCTCCGATTGTCTGGTCGTCAGTGGTCCGGCTCAGGCAAGCAGCTGCTTGAGATCGAAGGCGGGATCGGCAATCTGCGCCTTTTCGGCATTTCGGCCGGTTTCGAGCAGTTTCTTGCCGGTCACATAGGCCTTGGCATCGTTGATCGCATCGACGGCAATCAGCCTGCCCTCGCGATAATACCAGACCGAAGAGCTGCCTTCGCGGGCGCCGGGACGCAGGACCGTCTCGTCATAACCCATATTAAAGCCGGCGATCTGCAGCTTGACGTCATACTGGTCCGACCAGAACCACGGTTTTGCGTCATAAGGCTCGGTGCCGCCGACGAGGAATGCCGCGACCGATTCGGCCTGGTCGACGGCGTTCTGTACCGATTCGAGACGGATCGGCATGCCGCGCCAGGGCAGAAGCGCACAGTCGCCCATCGCAAAGATCGACGGATCGGAGGTGCGGGCGAATTCATCGACGACGATGCCGTTGCCGACGGTGAGGCCGCAATCCTGCGCCAGACGGTCATTGGGGGTAACGCCGATCCCGACGATCGCCAGATCGACCTCGATGACCGAACCGTCCGAAAGCTCGGCAGCCTTCAGCTTGCCGTTCTCGCCGATCAGCTTGTGCAGACCGGTCTTTTCGCGGATGACGGCGCCATGGGCCTCGTGGACGGAGCGCATGATATCGGCGGTTTCCTTGGCGGCAACGCGCTGCAGGATACGCTCGGCCATTTCGATCAGCGTCACTTCAAGGCCGAGATGGCGGGCAACCGCCGCAGCCTCGAGGCCGATATAACCGCCACCGATGATCAGGAGACGACGGCCGGCCTTCATCTCGCCGGCGAGCAGATCCGCGTCACGCTTGTCGCGCACCGTATAGACGCCGGCAAGATCACCGCCGATGCTGGCCGGCAGGGTGCGCGGAGTCGAGCCCGTCGTCAGTGCCAGCGTCTCGTATTCCAGGACCGAGCCATCCTGCATGCGGATGCTCTTGGCGCTGCGGTCGATCTCTTCCACGAAGGTGGAGAGCTTTATCTCGACATTGTTTTCGGCAAACCAGGTCTCGGGCCTGAACGTCAGCCGCTCGAAGGTCATTTCGCCGAGAAGGTATTTTTTCGAAAGCGGCGGGCGCTGATAGGGAATGACATCTTCCGAACCGATCATCGTGATCGGCCGCTCATCTTTCAGGGCGCGCAGCTTAGCGGCCAATGCGAACCCGGCCTGCCCTGCCCCGACGATCACCAATCTGCCTGCCACGCCCTGCTCCCTGCCATGTTTGGAATTGTTGGCTAAACGGGGTACCGCCGCTCCGGCGGCCCGTCAACCGCGCTTGCAGCCGGACATTAGCGGCAGGGGCCCGTGAGCAATCGCTCGTGCAGCGACGAAAACGCGCAGATGCGCGGCATTTTACAGATCTGTTTCAGAATGATTCAGGGAAAGAGGAATAAAGTCACATCAGAGGAGACATGAGGGAGGGTGTTATGCCCTTTGCGATGAACCAGGACACGAACAACAAAACCCCGATCCCCGACCAGGCTTTCGAAAAATTCTCGATCGACCGGCCCGGCAAGATCGTTTTCGTCGGCCACCACCTGAGCACCAAGACAGGTTTCCGCTGCCTGATCCGCACCATTTCGCTCGCAGGCGCAGAACTCGATGTCAGCCCGCATCTACCGGTTCCGAGCCATTTCTTCCTGGAAATTCTCGGCATTCATGACGAGATCGGCTGCACCGTGATCCGTCGCGAGGAAGAAAAGGTAACGATCGGCTTCAATATGCTGCTCGATGCCGAATTCCTGCACCACGTGATCCGGCTGAGCTTCGAGACGAGCCACTAAGGTCCAGGGTAGATTTGACGCAGTCATGGCAGATGCCGGTGGTTTAATGCCGGCATTGCTGCCCTTGCGGATTTCGGCGCACCGGCTGCCTCCGGAAAGCATGGAGATGTAAAGCGTCCTTGACACCGCTGGCGCCTCGCCAATATGTAAAGGAAACTTTACATGGAGCAGTCAGATGCGAATTCCGGCCAGATATCGTTATTTCTTAGAATTCGGCGCCTGCATGGCGGCCTATATCATCGCACTGATCGCCTCCATCTCCGTCCTGAACACGATCGACGGCGGACCTGCATTCCGCATTATACTCTCTCTTCTGCCCATGCTCCCCGGCATTGCGATCTGCTGGGTGGTGCTGCGACAGCTTCGCCGCATGGATGAGATGCAGCGCAGGATGCAGTTTGAGGCGCTGGGTCTCGCCTTCGCGGCAACCGCAGTCGTGACCTTCAGCTACGGTTTTCTCGAAGGTGTCGGTTTTCCGAAAATGTCGATGTTCGTCATCTGGCCCGTCATGGCCACGTTCTGGATCATCGGCACCATCGCAAGCCATCTGCGTTACCGATGAAAAACCGGCTCAAAGCGCTTCGCGCCGAAAGACAATGGTCGCAAGGCGAGCTCGCCACACGCCTTGATGTCTCCAGACAGACGATCAATGCGATAGAAACCGGCCGTTACGACCCCAGCCTGCCGCTTGCCTTTGCAATCGCGCGCGTCTTCGGCCTGAAGATCGAAGAGATTTTCGAGGAATAGAATCAGCATGGCGTCCTGCACGCGCACCGGAAAGCGAGCAAAACCCGATGAGCCTCAACGACACGAACGCCCTGTCGGCGGGCAAGACCGCGATTCTCGGCGTTGCGGACTGGATCAGGAGACTGGAGAGCGATCCGGATATTTCCGTCTGGCAGGTATGGCTGGGCGTGCGCGAACCACTCACCCGGACATTCTATTACAGGCTCTCCAGCGCGCGCCAAAAACATTATGCCTATCTGCCGGGAGCGCCGATGCAGGTCTGCAAGGGCAGCGAGTTCACCAGCCGGTTCGAGCGAGCCCTGGAATGCCCGGCATTCATCAATCTCGTGAACCTCACCTTCGACTTCCCGCCGGCGGCAGATATCGGGGACCATACGGATCTCGATGACCGATGGATCGTCTCCTATCACTCGAGCTTCACCGATACCCGCCTGTCAGGAAATGAGCAGTTTCAGAAATCGACGCGGTTTTTTGTCGGCCTGAAAGGTCATGCCGCCGCTCTGGAAAGCGATGCCGCACGCCTGACTGCGCGGCTCTAGAGCCCCCGGCCTTATTGCCCGCTGCCGCAATGCGATTCGGACTGTTTTTCGCCCACTCTCCCCAATGCGGCAAAGGCGCACTTGCGCGACAGGCAAACCCTCCTATTGTGGGCGCGATTTCGAAACGGACCCTTTTGGTCCCCTCACTGGACCCCTCTGCCATGCCCGCATTCTCGCGCTTCACACCTCTGGTGGGTGCCCTTCCCTCCACCGTTCCCTTTGTCGGCCCAGAAGCCATCGAGCGCAATCGCGGCCTCGAGGTGAAGGCGCGCATCGGCGCCAATGAAAACGGCTTTGGCCCCGCGCCTTCGGTGATCGAGGCGATGCGCACGGCGGCAACCGATACGTGGAAATATGCGGATCCGGAAAATTTCGAGCTGAAAAGCGCCCTTGCTGCCCATCTCGGCTGTCAGCCGGGCAATCTGGCGATCGGCGAAGGTGTCGATGCGCTCTTGGGCATGATCGTACGCATGGTGATCGATCCCGGCATGCCGGTCGTCACCTCGCTCGGCGCCTATCCGACCTTCAACTTCCATGTCGTCGGTTATGGCGGCAGACTGGTGACGACGCCTTATGTCGACGACCGCGAGGATCTGAACGGCCTGCTGGATCTCGTGCGCCGGGAAAATGCGCCTCTCGTCTATTTCGCCAACCCGGACAATCCGATGGGCAGCTGGCACAAAGCCGAGGATGTGGTCGCTTTCGCCAAGGCTCTGCCGGAAACCTGCCTGATGGTGCTGGACGAAGCCTATTGCGAAACAGCACCCGAAGGTGCCACGCCGGCGATTGCCGAGCTGATCGACTTGCCGAACATCGTGCGCACCCGCACCTTCTCCAAGGCCTATGGTCTTGCCGGCTCGCGTGTCGGTTACGTGATCTCGACGCCGGGCACGGCACAGGCCTTCGACAAGGTCCGCAACCACTTCGGCATGAACCGGATCGGCGTTGCCGCCGCGATCGCGGCCCTCAAGGATCAGGCCTATCTTTCCGAGGTGATCGGCAAGATCAAGGTTTCGCGCGAAAGGATTGCGGCAGTTGCCGCCGCCAACGGCCTCAAGGCCCTGCCTTCCGCCACCAATTTCGTGGCAATCGACTGCGGCCGCGACGGCGCTTACGCCAAGGCGATCGTCGACGGGCTGATGCAGCACGGCGTCTTCATCCGCATGCCGGGTGTCGCGCCGCTCAACCGCTGCATCCGCGTCAGCACCGGACCGGAAGCGGACATGGCGCTTTTTGAACAGGCGCTGCCACAGGTTCTGGCTTCGCTTTAAAGCACGTCGCGATCCTTCGGATTCGCTTCCGCGCTTTAAGCTTTTGTTTTATCGCATGTCGTTATCGCAAAACCGCTGCACACTTTTGCGCGACATGCTTGAGCCCCGGAATCGACAGGAATCAAAACGACCGCGCCGGCCTTGTTTCTGCCGGTCGCGGTCGCAATTCTTCGGCTTCGGCTCCCTGACCGCTGCCGTCCATCCCGTTTTATTGTTTGTTCTTGTCGATCTTTATTGCTGCCGGCTTCTTCAACGACCGGCTCTGCATTGAAATTTTCAGAAGATCTCAGTGGACCGTCATCCATTCGCGGGCCGCACGCAGCGCGGTCGCCAGCTGCATCTTGGTCATCGTGGCGGCCAGATCGGCGCGCAGCTCGGCGGCGCGGTCACAGCCCTTGATCGCGGCGATGTTCAGCCACTTGTGGGCGGAGACGAGGTCGACCGGGCAACCACGGCCCGTCGCATACATCAGACCCATTTCGCACAGGGCGTCTGCCCGTGTCTCGCCACCCATGGTGGCCATTTCAGAACCATTCATTTCAAAGCGTGCCATCGGTTTTATCCCTGTTTAAAAGGTTGTTGTTCGTCTGCCCTGTTTTCCATCCGGACCACCGTCTTCTGCGGCTGTTGTTAAGGTCCTTCAGGGTGGCGGTTTGTCCCGCTCGTCTTGTGGCTTCACTATCGCTCAAACCTTGCAATGGACGCCTAAAAAGCAGAGTTAATTCAACGAAAACAAAGTTCAAATGCTTCGTAAACTTGGGTTTTCGTTAAGCATCGGATGCCTTGCATTTTAAGGATTTTGGCTCTCTGTTTACGAAGCATTTACGATGGCGCGTAAACCGAATGTTCACCACGAATTCGGGTCGCGTTTTTTCCTCTTGCGGAAAATGGGCGCAAAGCCGCACCGGAAAACCGGCGTTTCCGAGGATAATCCGAGCAGTATTTACCTTTACGTCTGCGTCAGATAGATCTCTTCCAACCCGCGCGGAGGAGCACGGCCAGGACGACAAACCACCGCCCGCTGAAACGAGGCGGTGATGAATGGGAGGATTTTTCTGATGAAGCGCACACTTATGCTGGCGGCCGCCTTTTCGCTTGCGGCCATTGTCGGCCCGATGGCGGCCCAAGCCGCCGAGCCGATCGAGGGCAACTGGAAGACGGAGAGCGGCGAGACGGCTGCGATCGGCAAATGCGGCGACGGCTTCTGCATCACCCTGAAGACCGGCAAGTTTTCCGGCCGCCAGATCGGCAAGCTTTCCGGCGCGGGCAGCGAATATACCGGCGAGATCACCGATCCCGAAGCCGACAAGACCTATAGCGGATCCGGCTCCGTCAGCGGCAATTCGCTGAAGATGAAGGGATGCGTCCTGAAGATCCTCTGCAAGTCGCAGACCTGGACGCGGCTTTAAAAGCTTGATGCGGAGGCAGTGCCGTGGTCGCGGCACTGCTTTTTTCATGATGAGGCTGCGTTGGGGGCTTTGGACTTCTCAAAAGCCATCATTAATCACCCTGAATGCCTCATGAATTCGGCTCTCAGCACCCATTCAGTCCGCCGCCTCTATTCTGCCTCCAATTCGCTCCGAACCGTTCCGAGGGCGATCTGGAGGGGTTCATGGATATCATCATTGCGCGCCGGCTCACCATCATCACGCTGACCTTCATGATCTTCGCGCTGACCTTCTCGGCACTGGTCGCCCATCCCGGCCGTCACGGGAGCTATCAGCTTGGCGGGCTTGCCGGCGGCTGCGAGGCAATGATGTCCTGCCATGTCTCGCTGTGATGGTTGTGCGCCATAAACATGGTTGCGCCGTCATTTGATTGTCGGCGAGATCTCATTATAATGGCGCATGAACACACGAATCTCTCTCTCCCCCCTCGCATTCATCAGCCCGGCCCCGGTGCCGGCACAAAGTTTCGACAATCCGGTCGAGGCTGTGGATGCCCTGATCGCGCTCTATGAGCGCAACACGCAATTCCTGATCGAGGCCTTCGGTGGCCTTGCCAAGGGCGATCCGGTGACCGCCCGTTATCGCGCCTGCTATCCGCAGGTGTCGATCGAGACGACCTCGTTCGGCCATGCCGATTCGCGCCTCTCCTACGGCCATGTCGCCTCGCCCGGTGTCTATACGACGACTGTCACGCGGCCAAAACTGTTCCGGCATTACCTGATCGAACAGCTCGACCTTCTGATGCGCAATCACGGCGTTCCGGTCGTGGTGTCGGAATCGACGACGCCCATCCCGCTGCATTTTGCTTTCGGGGAAGGCGCCCATGTCGAAGCCTCGGCCACCAATTCGCTGGCCGACATCCCGATGCGCGACCTGTTCGACACGCCGGATCTCAACAATACCGACGATCTCATCGCCAATGGCGAATATGAAGCGTCGCCCGGCGAGCCGGCGCCGCTTGCGCCCTTTACCGCCCAGCGCATCGACTATTCGCTGGCACGCCTCAGTCATTACACGGCGACCGGCGCCGAGCACTTTCAGAATTTCGTGCTCTTCACGAACTATCAGTTCTATATCGACGAATTCGCTGCCTGGGCCCGCAAGCTGATGGCGGAAGGCGGCGAAGGCTATACAGCCTTTGTCGAGCCCGGAAATATCGTCACACCAGCCGGTGCCGACCGGCCGGACGCGCCGGGCGCGGTGCGCCTGCCGCAGATGCCGGCCTATCACCTGAAAAAGGGCGACCATTCCGGCATCACGCTGGTCAACATCGGCGTCGGCCCCTCCAACGCCAAGACGATCACCGACCATATCGCCGTGCTGCGCCCGCATGCCTGGCTGATGGTCGGCCATTGCGCGGGCCTCAGAAACAGCCAGCGGCTCGGTGATTATGTTCTGGCCCACGCCTATGTGCGCGAAGACCACGTGCTCGACGACGACCTGCCCGTCTGGGTGCCGATCCCGGCGCTGGCCGAAGTGCAGCAAGCGCTGGAAAGCGCCGTCGAGGAAGTGACCGGTTACGAAGGTTTCGAACTGAAGCGGATCATGCGCACCGGCACGGTCGCGACGATCGACAACCGCAACTGGGAACTCCGCGACCAGAAGGGACCGGTCAAGCGTCTCTCCCAATCACGCGCGATTGCACTCGACATGGAATCGGCAACGATCGCGGCGAACGGTTTCCGCTTCCGCGTGCCCTATGGCACCCTGCTCTGCGTTTCCGACCGGCCGCTGCATGGCGAGCTGAAACTGCCTGGCATGGCGACCGCCTTCTACCGCACCCAGGTCAGCCAGCATTTGCAGATCGGCATCCGCGCCGTGCAGAAACTGGCGGCCATGCCGACCGAGACGCTGCATTCGAGAAAGCTCAGGAGCTTTTACGAGACGGCGTTTCAGTAAGATTGCGAGGCCTGCTTCAATGGTGTATGATTTTTCGAAATCATACACCATGAGGCTGAGATGCGTACCAATATCGAATTGGATGACGATTTGATCGCAGAAGCCATGGAGCTTGGCGGCTTATCGACGAAGAAGGCTGCCGTAGATCAGGCGCTTCGAGATTTTGTCCGAACCAAAAGGCAGTTGCGCGCCATCGATAACCTTGAAGGTATCGGCTGGGACGGCGATCTGGCTGCAGCGAGAGACAACTCTGTCAGATATGGAAACTGGGGCTTTCAGGAGGGGGAATGATCGTTGCGGATAGTTCCGTCTGGATTTCCCTCTTTCGCAAAGATGATGTCGACGTCGCTTCCAGATTGCGGTCATTGATACCCCGTGGCGTCGTTCTGCTCGGGGACGTCATCCTGATGGAAGTACTGCAAGGCGCGCGGGACAATCACCAGGCACGTTGGATCGAGCAGAATTTGCGGGATTTCCCGGTTGTGTCGATGCTGTCTCCCGAATTGGCGGTCAGGGCTGCATCCAATTACCGAGCACTGCGTGAGCGCGGCTTTACGATCAGCAAGGCGCCCGATCTGATTATCGGAACGTATTGCATAGCCAATGGCTACAGTCTCTTGCAGCGCGACAAGGACTACCTGCCGATGGCAGAGCATCTCGGCCTCAAACTAGTCTGATCACCCTTCCGTCTTCGGCCGCGCCGCAAACAGCGACAGCGCAGTGCCGATCATCGACGAGACGATCACCAGCAGATGGGTGTTGACCGCCGCACGCCCCAGTTCCGCCAGCGACGGGCCGCTCGCGCCTGCACCGAAAGCAACCGCACCGGCAGTGATGCCGGCGGGATAGGTGCCGACGCCGGCGGGGGCGTGGATCGGCAGGACGGAAGAGAGCTCTCCGCCCAGCGCGCCGCCGAAACCGGCCGCGATGTTCAGATCGCCGAGCAGGCAAAGAACCCAGGCGAGAACGGCAATCTTGGTGAACCAGTTGATCAGCGTCGCGCCCCAGGCGCGGGCAAAGGCGCCGGCATTGGCGGGAAGACCGGCCTCGACCTCGTCCAGCAGCTTTTTCGCCTTGCCGGGCAGGATTTTTGCCGCGAAACGCAAAGCGTGGCTGCGCAGCGCAAAGGCGCCGGCCGGCAGGATGAGGAAGACGAGCCAGAGGCCCCAGGCCCAGGCATGGCCGTTCTGCAGCGCAAGCCCGGTACCGGCCGCGGCAAGCAGCGCATGCAGGTCGAACAGGCGCATGACGAACAGGGCCGATGTACCGCGGGCGATCGGCAGATCGAACTCGCGCTTCATCAGCAGTGGAAAGCTCGCCTCGCCGGTGCGGAAGGGCAGCATGATGTTGAGGAGATTATGCACCTGCGTGAGGCGCAGCAGCGTGCCGAAACGGCCGGCAGTTTCCGTCGGAAAGTAATCGTAGATGCGCCAGGTGCGCAGGACATAGGTCGCGAGCAGAAGAAGAAGCGCGATCAGGCCGGATGTCCAGCCCGCCTCGATCCACAGCGAAACGACGCTTTCCCAGCCCCAGACCCATTGGATGAAGACGGCATAGACCAGCACGATCGCCAATGTTGCAAGGCTCATGGCGTGGCGAATTATCCACGGGCGACGGCTGGCAACCGGGGAATTCTTCATATAGTAGGAGGCCCCATCTGACGTTTGCGGGTCGGTATCGCCATGACGGCGGCTTTGAGGCCCGAGTTTCTAGGAGAAACACAAGGTGCGTACAACAGCAGAATCGGTCAAGAGCCGCATCGAGCCGGCGGAACCGATCGAACTGTCCCTCGTCGTGCCACTCTTCAATGAAGAGGAAAGCGTCGGCCCGCTGATCGAGCGGATCTGCGAGGCCATGACCGGTTATACCTCGACCTGGGAACTGATCCTCGTCGATGACGGCAGCACGGATGCGACCATTACCAATGCCCGTTCCTGGCTCGGCCGGCAGGGTCTCGATCTCAAGATCGTCGCCCTGCAGCGCAACTTTGGCCAGACGGCCGCCATGCAGGCCGGCATTACCCAGGCTTCGGGCCGGCTGATCGCGACGCTGGACGGCGACCTGCAGAACGACCCGAAGGACATTCCGGCCATGGTCGGCGAACTGGAGCGGCGCGAGCTCGACCTTTTGGTCGGCTGGCGGAAAAACCGCAAGGACGGTCTTGTCCTTCGGAAAATCCCGTCCTTCATCGCCAACCGGCTGATCGGCCGCATTACCGGCGTGCGCCTGCACGATTACGGCTGTTCCTTGAAAATCTATCGCGGCTCGGTCATCAAGCAGGTCAAGCTGATGGGCGAGATGCACCGTTTCATTCCGGCCTGGGTGGCCGGCGTCGTGCCGAGCTCGCGGATCGGCGAAATGCCGGTGACGCACCATGCCCGCCAGCACGGCGTTTCGAAATACGGTATTTCGCGCACATTCCGGGTCATTCTCGATCTTCTGTCGGTGATGTTCTTCATGCGCTTCAAGGCGCGGCCGGGGCATTTCTTCGGCTCGCTTGGACTTGGCCTCGGCGCGCTTTCGGCGCTGATCCTGTTCTATCTGTTCATCGACAAGTTCATCATGGGCAACGATATCGGCACACGGCCGTTGTTCATGATCGGTGTCATGCTCTTCCTCTCGGCGGTGCAGATGATCACAACAGGCATTCTCGCCGAAATGCTCGCGCGGACTTATTACCGCGAGGATACGGCGCTGAGCTATATCGTCAGGGAAGTGTATGAAGGCGATACGCCGGCTCCGTGAGACCCTCGCACTTCGGCCCGAATTCGTTCTCTGGCTGATTGCTGCCTATTACATTACGGCGATCACCTTCCGTGTCCTGCGCACGGAGGGCCTTCAGAATGATGAGGCCGAACAGCTATTCCTGTCGCAATTCCTGCTGACCGGCTACGGCCGGCAGCCACCACTCTATAACTGGATCCAGCACGCTGTCGTCACCCAGCTAGGGCCGTCGATCCTGGCGCTGTCGCTGGTCAAGAACACGCTGCTTTTCCTGGCATGCGCGCTTTACGCCATGGCCGCCCGCAAGATCGTGACGCAGAAGGGCCTGCCGGCGATCGCAGCCCTCGGCGTCATCGCCGTGCCGACCATCTCCATCCTTGCCCAGCGCGACTTGACCCATGCGATCGCGACCATCTGTGCCGTCGCCTTTTTCCTTTACGGCTTCTTCGGCACGCTGACCCGGCCGAGCATCACCACCTATGCGCTGACCGGGCTTGCCGTCGGTCTGGGGCTGATCTCGAAATACAATTTCGTCATCGTGCCGGTTGCCGCGGCCCTCGCAATTCTGCCCGAGCCGGATTTCCGGCGCCGCCTTTACGATGTCCGGATGCTGGTGACGGTCGCCGTTGCTCTCGTCATCTGTCTTCCGCATGGCCTGTGGCTGATCGAGAATTTTCGTGCCGCGACGGTCGGCACGATCAATGCGATGCGCGACGATGCGACCGGCAACCCGATCGCCGACCGCTGGAGCGGCTTGAGCGACCTCGTCGTGTCGATCATCGACACCTCGTTTGCGCCGATCGCCTTTTACCTGGTCGTCTTTCGCGGCAAGATGCTGACCATCATCCGCGCCGAAAGCGTCTGGACCCGGGTTCTGGGCCGCACCATCATTTTCAGCCTTCTGCTCGTCTGTCTGATCGCCATTATCGGCATCGGCGCCTCGACGATGAGCCAGAAATGGCTTTCGCCCTTCCTGATGATGATGCCGCTCTACCTCTGTCTCAAGCTCGACGCTGCCGGCCCGATCGACCGCAATGCGACGCCGCATATGGCGGTGCCGGTCTTCCTCATGGCATTCGGTTTCATCATCTATCTGATGCTCAGCACGCTTCTGGCGCCCTTCACCGGCAGCTATCCGAAGGACAGCCTGCCTTCGCGGGCCTTCCTGCGCGAGGTTGTGGAAAAACAGATGGGCGGCGACCTCCCCGGCTATATCATTTCCGGCGACATGGCGCTTGCCGGTGCGGCACGGCTTGAACTGCGCGACGTGCCGGTGATCATGCCTAATCTCAACGAGATCGAGCAGGAACAGCTCTACAGGCCGGAGGCCGACGGGCTGGTCATCTGGCAGCCGAAGGGGCATGACACGACAATTCCGCCCTGGACCGCGGCCTTTCTTTCCGCGCACGGAATTGTTGCCAAGCCGGATGCAGTCAGAATATTGGATGTCCCGTTCATTCGTTCACGGGGAAAGGCGACGGCGCCTTTCGCCTATCTGGTGCTCGACAGGCGCTAGCGCATAACCATAGACCAGTGTTCTGGCCAGTATTCTGGAGATCCGATGAAACAAGCCCGCCTCTCACCGCTCGACGGAACGCGCCGGCTTGACGGCAGATCTCCGGTTGGTGGCCAGCTGGAAAGCGCCAAAACGCTGTTTTCGGTCCTCGCTGCCTATTTCCTCTTCAACATGGCCTTGCGGCTGATCATGCCGCACGGGCTGGAACTGGACGAGGCGGAACAGACCAATTTCTCGCAATGGCTGCTCGCCGGCTACAGCTCGCAACCACCGCTCTATAACTGGCTGCAATATGCGGTTTTTCAGATTTTCGGCACGTCTCTCGCCTCGCTTTCGGGGCTGAAGAACGCGCTGCTTTTCTCTTCCTATGTCTTCTATTATCTCGCTGCACGACAGGTCGTGGCGGACAAGCGGCTGGCAATCGTTGCAGCGCTTGGTCTGCTCACCATTCCGCAGGTCGCCTTTGAGGCGCAGCGCGATCTTAGCCACACGGTGGCGGCCATCTTTGGCGCGTCGCTTTTCGCCTATGCGCTGCTCAGAACCCTGTCGGCACCGTCCTTCGTGGCCTTTATCCTGTTCGGCATCGCCACCGGTGTCGGCGGCATTACCAAATACAATTTCATCCTGCTTCCGGCAGCGGCGCTGCTGGCGATCCTCTGCGACCGTGACTTGCGCCCGAAACTGCTCGACTGGCGGCTCCTGATCAGCGGCGTGATCGCTCTTGCAATCGTCACGCCGCATGCGCTCTGGCTGCGCGACAATTTTGCGGCGACGAGCAGCCACACGATGCAAAAACTGGTCGGCGGTGACGGCAATCCGTTTATCGCCATCCTTGAAGGTCTCGGGACGCTTGGCCTTTCGGCGATCGGATTCCTGGCGCTGACTTTCGTCATCTTTGCCATCTGCTATCGCGAGCATGTCAAAACGCTGATCAGGGCGGAAAACCGCTGGACCCGGTTTATCGGGCGCGTGCTGATCTTCTCGCTGGCGCTGATCGTGCTGATGGTTCTGTTTGCCGGCGTCGAGCGGGTGCGCGACCGCTGGCTGACGCCGATCCTCATTCTAGGCCCGCTCTATCTGACCCTCAAGGTCGATGCGGCAAAGATCCCGCTTCTGCCGGGGCTGAAACGGATCTGGATCACGGCCGGCATCATCATGGTGCTGGTGCCGGCTATCCTGTTCGGGCGGATCGCCACCTCGCGTTACACGCATGACTACGAATATATCAACATCCCCTTCCAGGCGGTTTCGCGCGAGGTCGCGTCGCGGATGGCGGGGGCGGATTCGGTGGTGCTGACCTCCGACGGGCAGCTGGCCGGTAATATCCGGCTGAACCTGCCGCAGGCGACCGTTTTGACGACCAAGGCGCCGACCGGCATGCAGCCCGTCTCGCTCACATCCTACCAGCGCATCGTTTTCGCCTGGCGCGACCGGGACGGCTCGACGCCGGCGACTTTCGAGGCCGAGTTTGCCGATTACCTGCGCGAGCGGGGGATTACCGCGACCTCGCCTTCGGTCGCAATCGTCAGCTATCCCTATGTCTGGGGTAATGTCGGCGATCAGTATGCGTTCGGGATCGCCGTGATGGATCTGCCGCGCTGATGGAGCCAACCATGCCGGTCACGATATCTGTCGAGAGCCCACGTCAAGCTGGCGTGATCAGGCTTTTGGAGGCGTCCAATGCCTATGCTGCCTCATTGTACCCGGCAGATAGCAACCATCTTCTCGACCTCGAAACCTTAGAAAAACCAAACGTTACGTTTTTCGTCGCGAGAAGAGACGAAGACATCGTTGGCTGCTGCGCCCTGGTGAATTCCGGTGATATGACGGGTGAAATCAAGCGCATGTTCGTCGATCCGGATGCGCGCGGCCTTAAAATCAGCAAACGAATTATGGACCAGCTCGTTCTTCGAGGCCTGGAAATGCGTCTGCGGGCCATCCGGCTGGAAACCGGCATCTACCAACCCGAAGCCATCAGACTTTATCGCAGTTACGGGTTTCGGGAGATCGGGCCTTTCGGGAGTTATAAAGCTGACCCCCTTAGCCTTTTTATGGAAAAAGAACTGACCTGAGCCAACCGCAGCGGAGCGATGATGTCCGCTTAGGGCCGAAAGCAGTCTTGGCTTTATTCGGGAGGATCGAAGCCGGCAACAGACTTGCCATCACGCCCTATTACTGAACCGCCGCTCACCACAATAACGTAGGGCGTCTGTTTCGATGGTAAGGGATCGTCTGGATCGCCAGTAAAAAACCTTACACTATTACCCAGATCATCGGGATCGTCCCATCGCCAGCCCGGAGCGCTGGAGGTAGGGCGGCCCATCCAGTGCGACGGGATTTTCTCCGGTCGGACCTTACCTGAAAAAATATCGTCTTCCATCAGAAACCCTGCTAGTTGAATGGCGCATACTGCATAGTCGTATACTGATTTCAATGACCGCTTCGGGCCGAAAGCAGTCTTGGCTGGTCGTCGGATATTCCTCGCCGCCTATCCCAGCCCCTTCTCCCGCAAATGATCCAGCGCCTTCGACAAGGTCTCGATCACCTGATCCACTTCGCTCCGGCTGATCGTCAGCGCCGGCGATGCCAGCATGCGGTCGCCGGTGGCGCGCAGGATCAGGCCGTTTTCGAGGCAGTGGTTGCGCACCAGCGTGCCGATATCGTCCGGCTTTTCGTAACGGCGGCGCGTGGCCTTGTCGGCCGCCAGCTGCAGGCCGCCCATCAGGCCGACCGATTGGGCCTCGCCAACGACTTCATGGCTTTCGAGGCTTTTCCAGGCGGCGGCGAAATAGGGGCCGATATCGTCGCGGACACGTTCCACCAGCCCCTCTTCCTCGATGATGCGGATGTTTTCCAGCGCTGCGGCAGCGGCGACCGGGTGACCGGAATAGGTAAAGCCGTGATAAAACTCGCCGACCTCGTTCATCATCACCTCGGCGACACGGTCCGAGACCAGCACGCCGCCGATCGGCAGATAACCGGAGGACAGGCCCTTGGCGATCGGCGCGAGATCCGGCTCGACGCCGTAATGCTGGTGCCCGAACCATTCTCCGAGTCGGCCGAAGCCGCAGATGACTTCATCCACCACCAGCAGGATGTTGCGCGCCTTGCAGATGCGGGCGATTTCCGGCCAGTAGGTGTCCGGCGGAATGATGACGCCGCCGGCCCCCTGGATCGGCTCGGCGACGAAGGCGGCGACGCGGTCCTCGCCGAGTTCGTCGATCTTCGTTTCCAACTCGCGGGCGATCTTCAGGCCGAATTCGGCCGGCGAAAGATGTTCGCCCTCGGCATACCAGTAGGGCTGGTTGATATGGTGGATGCCGTCGATCGGCAGGTTGCCCTGTTCGTGCATCAGCTTCATGCCGCCGAGCGAGGCGCCGGCGACGGTGGAGCCGTGATAGCCGTTCTTGCGGGCGATGACCTGCGTTTTCTGCGGCTTGCCGAGCGCCTTCCAGTAGACGCGCGCCATGCGGAACCAGGTATCGGTCGCTTCCGAGCCGGAATTGGTGAAGAAGACGCGGTTGAGATTTGGCCCCGCATGCGAGGCGACCTTCTGGGCAAGCAGGGTGGCGGGCGGCGTCGTGGTGCCGAAAAAGGCGTTGTAATAGGGCAGTTCCTGCATCTGCCTGTAGGCCGCCTCGGCAATCGACTTGCGGCCATAGCCGACATTGACGCACCACAGGCCGGCAAAGGCATCGAGATATTTTTTGCCGGTGGAATCAGTGATGAACAGGCCTTCGGCCCGCTCGATGATGCGGGTGCCGCGGGCGTTCAGCTCGGCCATGTCGGAAAAAGGATGGATGTGATGGGCAGCGTCGATCGCGGCGAGATTGGAAATCGATGGCTTTTCGTTCATGGCGTGCCTCCCTGCCCTTGAGCATCAGCCCAGCCCGATGCCTCAAGATTGTAAGGCCAATTCTTATCGGCTACGAACAGGCTTCTGCAACCATTCAAGTGCAACCGTTCAGGTGATCTTCCCGCATGGCTTTAGAAACCGCGCCGCCCCGTATCGAAATCCTGCTCGTCGGCATGAATGGCGACCTGCGCGGCAAGCAGATCCCGCTCGAGGCCGAAAAGAAGGTCTGGGACGGCACGGTGCGCCTGCCCTCCTCCACCCAGTCGCTGGATATCTGGGGCGATGACAATGACGATATTACCGGTCTGTCGCTTTCGGTCGGCGATCCGGACGGGCAATGCCTGCCGGACCGCCGCAGCCTTGCCCCCATGCCCTGGGCGCCGGAAGGATCGAAACAGGTCCTGGCGACGATGCACGAATTCGACGGCACGCCATCCTTCATGGATCCGCGCGCCATCCTCGCCGCGCTTCTGAAACGCTTTGATGACCGTGGCCTGACGCCGGTCGTGGCGACGGAGCTGGAATTTTACGTGGTCGAAGACGACTGGCGCGAGACCGGCAAGCCGAGGCCGCCGGCAAAACTGACCTATCGCGGCGAGCCGAACGGTTTTCAGCTCTACGACATGGGCGCCGTCGATGCGCTGGACGACTATCTGCAGACGGTGCGCAGCTGGGCCAAGGCACAAAATCTGCCGGCCGATGCGACGACGGCGGAATTCGGCCCTGGCCAGTTCGAGATCAATCTTTTGCACCGCGCCGATGCGCTGGCCGCCGCCGACGACTGCATTTACCTGAAGCGGATCGCTGAGCAGGCCGCCCGCAAGCATGGGCTCAAATCCACCTGCATGGCAAAACCCTATGCTGATCATGCCGGTTCCGGCCTGCATGTGCATGCCAGCATCATCGACCGCGACGGCAAAAACATTCTCGATGCCAAGGGCGGCGATCCGCAGAAACTCAAATCCGTCTCAGCCGGCATGCTGAAGACGATGCGCGATGCGCAGCTGATCTTTGCACCCTTTGCCAATTCCTACCGACGCTTTCAGCCCGGCTCGTTTGCGCCGGTCGATATCGACTGGGGGTTTGGCCATCGCGGCACGGCGGTGCGCATTCCGGATGCCGATGGCCCGGCTGCCCGTATCGAACACCGCGTCGCCGGCGCCGATGCCAACCCGTATCTGCTTTTGACCGCCATTCTCGGCGGCATGCTTTTGGGCCTAGACGAGACGCTTGATCCGGGTCCTGCGACCGAACCGGGCAAGGAACCGCCGGCCGGCACCAAACGCCTGACCCACGACTTTCTGACCGCCGTCGAAGACTTTTCCGCCTCGCCTTTCATCGCCGACGTGTTTGGCGAACGGTACCGGAAGCTTTATGGCGACACGAAGCGGAAGGAAGCGATAACCTACCTACGCACGGTTTCGGATTTCGATTATCAGACCTATCTGCCGCGGATCTGAGGCTTCGATTTCACGGCTCTGGCGAAAGGCAAAAATCCGTCCTACAGATATTGCGAGCATTCGCGGCGCGGCACACCGCCACGGAGGACCGCGGAGGATGTGGAATGGTGCTGGTCGACGGGTTTATCAAAGCGGTCATCAGGCGTTTGTGGCTCGGGCTGCTGGCGTTGGGCCTTGGGCTTTCCGGGGCCTCCGGCCTCTCCGCGCAGGACGCGCCGCTGACGATCGTACTGCGTCCGGGCCAGAGCGAAGCGGATATCAAGCCGATCCTCGACATTGCGGCGCAAAGCGGCCGGGCGGTCAGCATCCGAATGGATGGTGCGGCAAGCCCCTCCTCCAGTGCAGTTCAGGGTAATACATCAGCGACCACCCAGCAGACCAGCCAGGTCGCATCTGCCCCCGCCCAGCCAACTCCCCAGCCAACCATGGAAATGCCCGAGACGGCAGCGGCCAATATGGGCATGGCCTCCTGGGAACGCCTGACCAGCGCTTTCGGCCGCGGTGCCTCGACTGCGGTAGCCGGATTACTCGGCATGTCGACGATGATGGACATGACCAAGTCGCAGCTGGAGGCCGAGGGGATTGGCCATGGGCGGATCCTGTTCGTCGCCCTTTCGGCGATTGCTGCCGGGCTTGTCGCGGCCGGCCTGGTGAGGACGCTGTTTGCGCTTGCCATGCGTCACCGCGATCCTCGTGTTCACCGGATTGCCGGAAAATTCCGGCGGGCTTTCAAGCGGCTGATCGGCGATCTCGTGTCGGTCGCAATCTTTCTCGGCGTCGCGCGGCTGGTGTTGCACATGCTGCTGCGTGACAATACGGTCGCCTTCGAGGTCGGCCGGGGTGTCGTTGCCGTGGCGCTGGTCTCGCTGATCTACCTGTCGGTCGGCCGTTTCCTGTTTCGCCCGGACCAGACCGGCCAGACGCTGATCGCCATCCGGCATCCGCAATGGCATTTCCGCATTTTGGCTGTCTATGGCGTGATCAGCGCCTTTTTCAGCGAAGCGATGCGGATTTCCGACCAGATCGGCCTTGATCGCGGTTCGATCGACGGGCTGTTCCTGATCGGCGGCACACTGCTGACGCTCCTGAAACTGATCTGGTTCATCGGCGGACGGAGCAGCATTCGTGATGCCTTTATCGGCGAAAATTCCGGCCTCGTGCGCCGGGTGATCGGCAATATCCTGCCGGATTTCTACACCGTCTCGGCCATTTTCATCTGGCTCTCAGGCTTTCTTGTCGCCGGCACGCCGGATAGCGCCCGCTGGAGTTATGCCGCCGTGCTGACCCAGGTCATCCTGCTGGTCCTGCCGATCCTGGCGCTCGGTGCGCATCATGTGGTCGACGAATTCGCGCGCCATTGCGAGACGACCGGCGGTCCCGGCCTGATGTCCTCGATCCTTGCCAGCCTGCGCGTCGTCTGCTCGGGCGCAGTCTGGATCGGCGGGCTGCATCTGATCGCCGCCCTATGGTGGCCGCTGATGGCCGGCGACGCGGCGATCGCCACCGGCTGGATCATCTGGCTCGAGCGCCTCAGTTTCGCGATCGTCGCAAGCTGGGCGGTCTGCACGCTGATCTGGCGGTATTCGGAATCGATCGCCCCCTCGCCGCATGTGCAATTGCCCGGCCAGGAAGACGAACAGGCAAAAAAGCAGACCAGCCGGCTTTCGACCGCTCTGCCGGTCGTGCGCAATCTGGCGCTCGGGGCGGTGCTGGCGGTCGGGGCACTGCTGGTCCTGAGCTCGATCGGCATCAATGTCGCGCCATTGCTGGCAGGCTTCGGCGTGCTGGGTCTGGCACTTTCCTTCGGCTCGCAGGCGCTGGTCAAGGATGTCGTTTCGGGGATTTTCTTCATTACCGACGACGCATTCCGCATCGGCGAATATATCGATACCGGCAAGCTGCAGGGCACGGTCGAACAGATCACCGTCCGCTCGATCCGGCTTCGCCACCATAACGGCCCGATCCACACGATCCCCTTTGGCCAGATCAGCTCGGTCACCAATTTCAGCCGCGACTGGGGCACGACGAAATTTCAGCTGCGTTATGAGCGCGATGCGGATGCCGAGGTGATCCGCAAGATTGCCAAGAAGATCGGGCTTGCGCTTCTGGAGGATCCGGAATTCGGACCGGAATTTCTGATCCCGCTGAAGATGCAGGGCATTCAGGACATTACCGAGAATTCGATGATCGTCCGCTTCAAGTTCACCTCGCGGCCGGGCAATCCGAGCCTGATCAAGCGGGAGGCGATGAAGCGGCTGATCGCCGATTCCAAGGCCGCCGGCCTGGAATTCGCGTCGAATGCCGTGACCGTGCGCTCGGGAGCGGGCGGGCAGGCTTCGACCGAGGCTGCGGCGGCAGCGTCACTGCCGACCGCGACACCGATTGCCGTTTAAGCCGATCTCGATCACACCGACCGGGTCAGGCCACCATCGACCTTGAGGTTCTGGCCGGTGATGTAACCCGCCCCTTCCGAGGCGAGGAAGGCGACAGTTGCGGCGATTTCGGCGCTGGTGCCGTAACGCTTCATCGGCACGGAATCGCGGCGTTCCTCGATCGCCGGCAGGCTGTCGATCCAACCGGGCAGGACGTTGTTCATGCGGATATTGTCGGCCGCATAGGTATCGGCATAGATCTTCGTGTAGGAGGCAAGGCCGGCGCGGAACACGGCCGACGTCGGGAACATGGCGGCCGGTTCGAAGGCCCAGGCGGTCGAGATATTGACGATCGCGCCGGATTTCTGGGCCTGCATGATCGGCGTCACCAGCCGCACGGGGCGGATGACGTTCATCAGATAGACGTCGAGACCGGTATGCCATTGTTCATCGGTGATCTCGGTGATCTGAGCCCGCGGGCCGTGGCCGGCGCTGTTGACCAGGACGTCGATACGGCCCCATTTTTCCATGGTCACATCGACGAGGCGCTTGAGATCGTCATTCGACTGGTTGGAACCCGTAATGCCGATGCCGCCCAATTCGGCCGCCAGCGCCTCGCCCTTGCCGGAAGAAGACAGGATGGCGAGCTTGTAACCATCCTTGACCAGTCGCTTTGCGGTTTCGGCACCCATGCCGCTGCCGCCGGCCGTAACGATTGCTACTTTTTCTACTGACATGATCCGGTTCCTTTCAAAAAAGGCTGCTGCTTGATTATGGTCTGTCGAAAGGTCTAGCATCATGGGCGGCCACTCCGCCAATCAGTTCTCTTCTTTCCTGGCAGTAGAAAATCTATCGGATGAGCAATGCACCCGGAAAGCTTCCGTCGCTCAATGGCCTGAAAGCCTTCGAGGCTGCGGCGCGCCGTCTGAATTTCAGGCTTGCGGCAGAAGAACTCGGCGTGACGCAGGGGGCGGTGGCGCAGCAGGTGCGCGGGCTGGAAGCCGAACTTGGCGTCAGATTGTTCGAGCGGTTGCCACGCAGCCTTGCTCTGACCGGTGAAGGCCGGGGATATATCGCCGATATTCGGCGAGCCTTCGAGATCATCGCGCGGGCGACCGGCGATCTGCGGCCGCGGCCGGTGACGCTGACGATCAGCACGACGCCGACCTTCGCCTCGAAATGGCTGATCCCGCGCCTGCCCGACCTGACGGCCCGGCATCCGGATCTCGACATCCATATCGTCGCGACGGATCGCATCTCCAGCTTCCAGATCGACGGCATCGATCTCGCTGTCCGTTATGGTCGGCCGCCCTTCGGACCGGGGCTGGAATCGCGGCTTCTGTTCCGGCAGGAGATCATTGCCGTCTGCAGCCCGATGCTTCTGAAGGAACGCGCGCTGCCAAAAACCGCCGCGGAATTCTCCGGCTTCGCGCTACTCAACGATGCGCATAATTTCTGGCCGGAATTTCTCGAGCGGCATTTCAGCGGAAACCCGCAGCAGACGCCGCCGCTGTCGAAACGCATCAGCTTCAACCAGTCGTCGCATGCAATCGATGCCGCGATTGCGGGACAAGGGATTGCCCTTGCGACCCGCAGCTTCGTCGCCGGTGACCTTGCGGAGAAACGGCTGGTGCAGATGGATGCGCCAATCCTCTACGGGCCGTCGGACTTCTATCTCGTCTGGCCGCGGCATCGAAAATCCGCCGCGCTGCAATCGGCAATGGACTGGATGATTGCATCCATGGATGCAGGAGCCGAAGCGGCCACCCGGTAAAGGTCTCCGGATGGCCTGTGACATGGCGATCGGCGCTCAATCAGGGTTCATGGCAGCAAAGATGCTGTCGTAAGTGCCGTCGCGTTCGGCAAAGCGGCGGGCGAGGTCGCTGTCGAGCAGCAGTTCGCCGCGCGGATGCCTGCCCTCTTCCAGCATGGCCATGACCTCCGACATATAATCGCCGAGCGGCATCGCCCGTGGATCGGCAGCCTGGGCGGCCCCCGTCAGTTCGGTCTGAACATAGGGCGGCGACAGTTCGAGCACCTCGATCGGCAGTTTCCGCAGCTGGTGGCGCAGCGAGACCAGCCAGGAATGCAAAAAGGCCTTGCTGGCGCAATAGGCGGGAAAATCGGCGCGCGGCAGGAAGGCAAGCGCCGAGCTGGTTGCCATGATCGTTGCCTGCGGCTGTTCCTTGAGGATCGGCAGGAAGGCCGCGGTGACGCGCAGCACGCCGAGAATGTTGGTATTGACGATCGCCTCGGCAGCCGACGCGTCCCAATCGGGGGATGCCATGTCTTCCGTCCGCGAAATGCCGGCATTGGCGATCAGGACATTGAGTTCCGGGAAACGTCCGCGGACTTCCCCGACCAGATGCGGGAGGGAGCTGGGATCGTCGAGATCGAGATGGAGGCCGGTGATGCCGGGGCGAGCTTCAGCGATGTTTTCCAGCAAATCGCGGCGCCTACCGGTGACGATGACGCGATTGCCGCGATCATGAAATGCCTCGGCCAGTGCACGGCCGATGCCGCTTGTGCCGCCGGTGACGAGGATAGTGTTGTCGGTCATTCTCATTGTCGGACCTTTCAAAAGTCGTGCTTTTGGGAAGGCCACGGCGAGATCATCGATACCCGCAGACAAATGTGCGGAGCCGAAAAACGGTCCTGCAAAAACTTGTCCGGGGTGAGGATTGAAATCCATACCGCGCGCCTTGGTGATCGAGCTTTCCCAGCCGGGACCTTCTCGAAAAGGCGCGTTGGATGACGGTAACGCCTACGGCAGCGTTTGTATCGCTGCATGCAGATCGCTAATGGAAACGCCGCCGGCAGTCAATCCGGCAGCGGAAAGCCGCGCTGACGGTCAGATGCCGCCGCCCATCTCGTTTTCGCCGGCAGATGACCGTTGCGGCCGGTTGACCAGCACTTTCAGCTCGCCGGCATGGATCTTCAGAACGACATCGCGCTTCATCGGCAGGAGCTCACCATCGATGACGCAGCGCACGTCCTTGCGATGGCGGGGAAAATGCAGCTCCAGTTCGGTTGCGGTCATGGCGGTGACAGCCGCGTTTTCCTTCAGCCGGCCGCGCAGGATGTCGAAGGTGAGCTTGGCGACGCCGGCCGGCTTCATCGGTTCGGCAAGGTAAAAGCCGAGGCGGCCGCGCGTCAGGCTGTCGGCATACATCAGCGGGTCGCGGCCGAACTCGTTGTTGGAAACGGAAATCGCCGAGACCTTGCGATAATTCGTCTTGCCGTCGACCGTATATTCCACCTCGAATTCCGGCGGATTGAGCATGACGCCGATCGCCGCCCGCGTGCTAGCGCGGATCTTTCCCAGCCGCGAGGCAAAATGCATGGAATTGCGATAGCGCACCATGCGGGCATGCAGGCCGGCGGAAAACTGGTGGACGAAACTCTTGCCATTGGCGCTGGCAATGTCGATCGCCTCCGGCTCGCCCTCGGCAAGCGCATCGAGGACCTGCCAGATATCGAGCGGCAGCTTTAGCGAGCGGGCAAACAGGTTCATCGTGCCGGCCGGCACGACGCCGAGCGCAATGCCTTCCTTCCAGGCGATGCCGGCCGCTGCCGAGATCGTGCCATCACCGCCGCCGGCGATCAGGCCTTCGACACCCGAACGGCCGGCCGCCTTCTTCATCGCGTCGACCACATCGTCGCCGGGCACGACATGGCATTCGAAATCATGGCCTGCCGCGCGAAAAATCTCGGTGGCGCGGGCGCAATAGGCTTCCATGTCGGTGGTTCGGAAGGTACCGCCATCGCGGTTGAATACGGCAGACAGTTTCATCGCGTCCCGGGCTCACGAGCAAATTGGTCAGCCCATCAAGGGCAAGACAAAAATGGTCACTGCTCGAAAATTATCAACGGCATTTCGCTGCAACACCTTGCGACAAAAGCCCTCTGGAGCAGGACGGCGGCGCCAATCGAGGCTCGCTCGCACCCCGACATGCGGCAGGCGCACACATTCCTGTGAGGCAAATGCAAATTTGCCGGGACGGCTACCGCGGTGCACAATAAAGTGATAGCATTGATAAAGGTCATCTTAATGACCACTCGCCTTCAGCGTGGGTAGGCGCCGTTCAGGCCTGACCCGCTTTCTTTTTTCGATACCCGACAGATCAGACGCGATGACAGAACCTGCCATTCCTTTCGATTCCGCGCGCCCGCAAGACAGTGAGGCGATCCCTGCCCTCTCCCCGATCGCCATTCTCCTGATCGAATTCGCACTCGCCGTCGGCGGCTTCGGCATCGGCACGGGCGAATTCGTCATCATGGGCCTGCTGCCGGATGTGGCCAGCAGCTTTCAGGTCAGCATTCCGATGGCGGGTTACGTCATCAGCGCCTATGCGCTCGGCGTCGTCATCGGCGCACCGATCATCGCCGTGCTTTCGGCAAAGCTGCCGCGGCGCACGCTGCTTCTGTGTCTGATGAGCGTATTTGCGCTCGGCAACATTCTGTCCGCGGTTGCTCCGTCCTTCTGGAGCTTTACCGTTCTGCGCTTCATCACCGGCCTGCCGCATGGCGCCTATTTCGGCGTTGCCGCGCTCGTGGCCGCCTCGATGGTGCCGCCCAACAAGCGGGCACGGGCCGTCGGCCGGGTGATGCTTGGCCTGACCATCGCAACGCTTGCCGGCACGCCGCTGGCCACATTCATGGGCCAGATCCTCAACTGGCGCGCAGCCTTCTTCCTCGTCGGCGGCATCGGTGCACTGACCGTTGTCCTGCTCTGGTATTTCCAGCCGCGTGATACGGTGCAGGAAGGCGCCAGCATCCGCCGCGAACTCGGTGCCTTCTCCAGGCCGCAGGTCTGGCTGACGCTTGGCGTTGCAGCGGTCGGCTTCGGCGGCATGTTCTGCGTGTTCAGCTATATTGCCTCGACCACGACCGAGACGGCCCATCTTCCTGCCTCGACGGTTGCGATCGTGCTCGCACTGTTCGGCATCGGCATGAATGTCGGCAATATCGTCGGTTCGCGGCTCGCCGATGTGTCGCTCGGCGGCACGATCGGCGGCTCGATGGCTTTTTATGTCATCGTCATGCTCGGCTTTGCCGCTTTCGCGCATATTCCGGCCATGCTCTATGTCACCGTCTTCCTCGTCGGTTGCGGTTTTGCCTGCGGCCCGGCGCTGCAGACACGGTTGATGGACGTGGCAGCCGATGCGCAGACGCTGGCGGCCGCTTCCGTGCATTCCGCCTTCAACATCGCCAATGCGCTCGGCGCCTGGCTCGGCGGTCTGGTCATTGCCTGGGGATGGGGTTTTGCCTCGACCGGTTATGTCGGCGCATTCCTGTCCTTCCTGGGCCTGATCGTCTTCATCGTCTCCGTCCTGCTTGAGAAGAAGACCGCCCACGCCTGATAGCCTCCCGGCGAGCGGGTGCCTCCTGCTCGCCGTCGCTCTTTCCGAATGAAAATCGGTGCGATCACGCTTGCTCGCACCGGGTAGATGCGCCATCTAACCGGGATATCAGACAGACCGGGAGAAGAGACCATGCGCGCCGTCGGCTTCAACGCACCGCAACCGATCACCTCGGACACGGCCCTTCTCGACATAGATCTGCCCATGCCGGAGCCCGGCCCGCGCGACCTTCTGGTCGAGATCAAGGCGATCTCCGTCAATCCCGTCGATACAAAAGTGCGCAAGTCGGCGCCGGTTGAACCCGGTCAGTATCGTATTCTGGGGTATGACGCGGCCGGCACCGTGACGGCGGTCGGCAAGGACGTGAAACTCTTCAAGCCGGGTGACGAGGTGTTTTATGCCGGCGCCATCAATCGGCCGGGCACCAATGCCGAATATCATCTGGTCGACGAACGGATTGTCGGGTTCAAGCCCAAAAGCCTGTCCTTCGAGGAGGCGGCTGCCCTGCCCCTCACCTCGATCACCGCCTATGAAACGCTCTTTCACCGCATGAAGGTGCAGGACCGGGTGACCGGTACCTGGAACGCCGTGCTGATCATCGGCGCTGCCGGCGGCGTCGGTTCGATCGCCGTCCAGCTTTTGCGCACGCTGTCCGACGTGACTGTGATCGGTACCGGGTCGCGGCCGGAAACGAAGGACTGGATTGCAAAACTCGGCGCCCATCACGTTCTCGACCATTCCAAGCCGCTTGCGCCGCAATTTGCGCAGATGGCGATTGGTGCGCCTTCCTTTGTTTTCTCGATCACCGAAACGTCGCAGCATATCGAAGACATTCTCGAACTGATCGCGCCTCAGGGGCGTCTCGGGCTGATCGACGACCCGAAGGATCCGGTCGATCTGCGCCTGTTCAAGCGCAAGGCGCTGTCGATCCACTGGGAAACGATGTTCGCCCGCCCGGTCTTCCAGACGGCCGACATGATCGAACAGCACAAGCTTCTCAATCAGGTTGCCGAGCTGGTCGATGCCGGAAAGGTGCGCACGACGCTTGCCGAGACGCTGGGCACGATCAACGCGACGAACCTGAGACGAGCGCATGCGATGATCGAAAGCGGAACGACGCGCGGGAAGCTGGTGCTTTCGGGATTTTGACCCTTCCTCATTCCTGTGCTTGTCACAGGGATGAGGCCGAAGACATGTTCGCACCAGCACATCTTACAAAAAGACGTCTCTCATGTATCATCCGACCCGAGGGCAAAGGGGGATGTCATGTCGACACTACAGAACAATACATTCGGAAATCCGCTGAGTATCGTCACCAGCACGAGCTGGTTCGGTTACTTGGCGCGGATCGTGCTGACCTTCATGTTTTGGGGCAGCGGCCTGTCGAAACTTATCGATTTTCAGGCGGGCATGGCGGAGATGAGCTTTTTCGGGCTCGAGCCGGCGGCCGCCTTCAATACCGCTGTCATCATCACCCAGCTCGGCGGCTCGGCGCTGATCATTCTCAACCGCTGGACCTGGCTCGGCGCCGGTGCGCTTGCCGTCTTCACCGCACTGACCATCCCGATCGTCCATCATTTCTGGACGATGGAGGAGCCGATGCGGACATTCGAGTTCTACGTGGTGATGGAGCATATCACCGTCATCGGTGGCCTGATGGTCGTCGCCTGGAAATCGCGCTGAGCGCAGAAACGAAAAAGCCCGCCGTGGCTGAAACGGCGGGCTTTCGGGTTGGGCCTGAGGCGGTGGTTTTGATTCAGGCCCGGATCTTCAATCACGCCTGGATCACGACCACATGGGCGCCGACCTTGACGCGTTCGTAAAGGTCGATGACATCGTGGTTCATCATGCGGATGCAGCCGCTCGACATGGCATAACCGATCGATTCCGGCTGGTTGGTGCCATGGATGCGGAAATGCGTGTCATTGCCGGCGCGGTAGAGATACATGGCGCGGGCACCGAGCGGGTTGTTGGGGCCGCCCGGCATGCCGCCGGCGAGTTTTTTGTAGCGGGCTTCGCGGTTCTGCATGTTGAGCGTCGGCGTCCAGGTCGGCCATTCCGCCTTGCGGCCGACATAGGCATCGCCCGAGAGCGCCAGACCCTGGCGGCCGACGCCGACGCCGTAACGGATCGCGCGGCCACCGCCGAGCACGTAATAGGCGCGACGGGCCGGCGTATCGACGACGACGGTGCCGGCTTCATGCGTGGTTTCATAGGCGACTTCGGTGCGGCGCAGGTCCGGCTTGATCTTGTCGATCGGCACCTGGCGCAGCGGAAACTTTTCATCCGGAAGGGCTGCGTAATTCGTCTGGCTGTTCAGCGTCGTGGACGAGCAACCGGCCAGGAAGAGCGGCAGGCCGGCCAGAAGGCCGCGGCGGGAAATCGGCATGAACGTGTCCTTGGTGCGTCGAAATGATGTCGCAAGCTAAGGAGTTTATGGTTAACGAATGGCTAAATAAGCGGCGCGATTGCGCTGACGAATGCGTGAATTTTAACCTTTTGCATTGCCCTTCTGCTGCCTGCGCCTGGGAGCCAGTTCCGGGACTGGTTCCGTTGCGACCTTCGTGTCATGTCTCGTGACGCAGAATGGCGGATCAGGTGCGTTGCGTGTCGTATATCGACAGGGCATGACGGCCGTCCTGAACTAACGTCGCCCGCAGATCACGGAGCAAGTCATGGCAAAATTCCCCGAAAAGGCAAAGGTCGTCATCATAGGTCTCGGCGGCATCGTCGGCGCCTCCATCGCCCATCATCTGATCGAGCGCGGATGGGACGATATCGTCGGCATCGACAAGTCGGGCATCCCGACCGATATCGGTTCGACGGCGCATGCCTCGGACTTCTGTTACACGACGAGCCACGACTATCTCTCCGTCTGGACGACGCAGTACTCGATCGATTTCTACGAGAAGATGGGCCATTACGCCCGCATCGGCGGCCTTGAAGTGGCCCGCACCGGCGACGATACCTGGATGGAAGAGATCAAGCGCAAGCTTTCCTCCGCCAAGGCCTTTGGCACCCGTGCCCATTACGTCTCTCCGGCCGAAATCAAGGCGCTCTTCCCGCTGATCGAGGAAGATCAGGTTCAGGGCGGCCTGTTCGATCCGGATGCCGGCCTCGTCATTCCGCGCAGCCAGACGGTTGCCGGCAAGCTGGTCGATGCGGCTGAAAAGACCGGCAAGCTTTCCATGTTCGGCAATACGCCGGCGACTTCGCTGATCGTCGAGAAGGGCCATATCAAGGGCGTGGTGACGCCGCGCGGTACGATCATGGCCGACCATGTCATCGTCTGCGCCGGCATCTGGGGCCGTCTGATCGCCGAAATGGTCGGTGAAGATCTGCCGGTCATGCCGGTCGATCATCCCCTGACCTTCTTCGGCCCGTATAACGAGTTCGAAGGTACCGGCAAGGAAATCGGTTATCCGCTGCTGCGCGACCAGGGCAATTCCGCCTATATGCGCGATACGGGTGATCCGAACACGACCGAAGGCGGCCAGATCGAGTGGGGGTATTACGAGACCGACAATCCGCGTCTCTGCCATCCGCGCGAGATCCTTGAAAAGCACGAGGCGCGCCTGTCGCCGTCTCAACGCGATCTCGACATGGAACAGATCCTGACACCGCTTGAAAAGGCGATGGAACTGACGCCGATCCTCGGCGAACTCGGTTACAATGAGGGCCATTCCTTCAACGGCCTGCTGCAGGTGTCTGCCGCCGGCGGCCCGTCCTGCGGCGAAAGCCAAAAAGTGCGCGGTCTCTGGTATTGCGTCGCCATCTGGGTCAAGGACGGTCCCGGCTACGGCAAGCTGATCGCCGACTGGATGACCGACGGCCGCACCGAGATCGACCACAATTCGATCGATTATTCGCGCTTCTACCCGCATCAGCTGACGGAAGAGTTCATTCACGGCCGCACATTCGAGGCCGCGCAAAAAATCTATTTCCCGGCCGTGCATCCGCGCGAGCCCTATGCGACCGGACGCGGCGCCAAAAAATCGCCCTTCTATGAGCGCGAGAAGGAACTCGGCGGTCATTTCATGGAACTGGGCGGTTGGGAACGCGCCCATGGTTACGCTGCCAACGAGCATCTGCTCGAAAAATATGGCAACCGGGTTCCGGAGCGCAAGAACGAGTGGGACAATCGGCATTTCTGGCGCGTCTCGAATGCCGAACATCTCGCGATGAGCGACGATTGCGGCATCGTCAACCTGTCGCATTTCCACATGGTCGATATCGAAGGCCCCGACCATGTCGAGCTCTTGGAATGGCTCTGCGCGGCAAAGATCGGCGGTGACGCCAATATCGGCAAGGGGATTTATACCCACTTCCTCGACGACGAGGGCATGGTGCGGGCCGACTTCACCGTCTTCCGCCTCGCCGACCGCGGCCGCCTCGTAAACGGCGCCGATGCCGGCCCGCGCGATCTGCATTACATGAAGCGTATCGCCGAGGATCGCGGCCTCGACGTTACCATTACCGACGTCTCGGAAAAATTCATTACGATCGGCATCTGGGGCCCGAATGCCCGCGATACGCTGAAGAAGGTGGTTGCGGATCCGGCAGGCCTCGACATCGAGAATTTTGCCTTTGCGGCGATCAAGCCGATCGAGATTGCCGGCAAGCAGGTCACTGCCTTCCGCATTTCCTATGTCGGCGAACAGGGCTGGGAACTGCATATGAAATACGAGGACGGCCTTGCCGTCTGGGACGCGCTGCGCGCTACCGGCGTGATGGCGTTTGGCGTCGAGACCTATGCGAACTCGCGCCGCATGGAAAAGAGCCTACGCCTGCAGAACTCCGACCTGCTCACCCAGTACAACCTGATCGAGGCCGATCTGGCCCGTCCGAAGGTCAAGGAAGCCGATTTCCGCGGCAAGGCGAAACACCTGGAATACAAGGCCCGAGACCATCAACCGGCCATGCTTTGCACGCTGGTCATGACCGACAATGTCGATGAAAAGGGTGTCGCGCGTTATCCGGTCGGCTCGCTGCCGGTGATGGATCCGGCGACCGGCGAGACGCTGGTCGACAGCCTCGGCCGCCGTTCCTACACGACCTCGATCGCCTATGGCCCGACGGTCGGCAAGAACATCGCGCTCGCCTATCTGCCGCATGATTATTGCCAGGTCGGCCGCAAGCTGAATGTCGAATATTTTGCGGAAACCTATCCGGTGGAAGTGGTCGGCATTGGTTACAAGCCGATCTACGATCCGGAAAACCTCAAGCCGCGGACGTAAGAGGGGATTGAGAGGGGAAGCCGTCTCAGGTTCTGCCGTGTGGCGCGCCCCTCTGCCCTGCCGGGCATCTCCCCCACAGGTGGGGAGATCGGCTCGGAGAGCTCACATCACCCAGACCTCAAGCGTCAAGAGAAGCGAGAGGTTGCCACGACTGGATCTCCTCCCTTGTGGGGCAGATGGCCGGCAGGCCAGAGGGGGGCTCTGGCACGAACGACACCAGATCACCCCTCGTCCACCCTCCCGTGGTCGCTCCCTGCCAGTTTCAGCATGATCCCGGCCGCCTCCATCAGCACCGCCCGCTGACGCTCATCGAGCGTCTCTTCCATGGCGCCTTCGAGCCAGACCCGGCGGGCTTCGATATCGCGGCTCAACACCCGTTTTCCTTCAGGCGTGATGGCAATCAGGATCTCGCGCCGATCGGCATCGCTGCGGCGGCGGGCAATCCAGTCCTTCTCTTCCAGAATGCCAATCATCCGCGTCAGTGACTGCGGCTGCAGTCGCTCTTCCGCCGCCAGCCGCGTGGCCGGCATTTCTCCCAGACGATGCAGCGTGCCGAGAAGGCTCAGCAGGGACAGAGGCGCCGCCCCTTCCGGCCGTTCCGAGCGTAGGCGTCGGGCGAGCAGCAGAACGGCTTTGACGATGGCGGGCGAAATCTTCGAATCGGGCGATTGCATTTCATACGTATAGCGTATTAATTTTAGTACGCATAGCGTATCATCTGGAACCCGCGCCTCGGAGACAGCCATGACCTATCGTTCGCATCTGAAGGACATGTTTCACTGGTCCGTCGAGACGGAGGTGACGATCGTCGAAATGGCGGCCGGCGGGCTTGCCATGCTTTTGCCGGCGGCGGCGCTGACGATGGGAGGGCATCTCGGCGCGGGCCTCGCCGCAGCTTTTGGCGGCATGGCGGTGAGTGGCCCGGTCGATGCGGATACCGCACAGAACCGGTGGCGACTGCTTCTCCTGAGGTTTGCCGCAGTCGCTGTGGCCACGATCGCTGCCCTCGCATTTGCGGGCTTCGGGCAATTGGCCCCGGTCGCCATCATCGTCTGCGCGGGAATGGTCGCCGTGATCTGCGGCTATAGCCGGCCGCTGGCAGAGGCCGGCATACGGTTCGTGCTGTTCCTCGTCATCGTGAGCGGCATGATGGGAAGCGGCATGGCGGCAAGCATCGCGGCTGAGGGCGCGCCGAAAGGACACCACGTCATTCTGGCCGGACTTGTACTCGCCGGCGCGTTTTTCGCCATTCTGCTGATGATGGCAGCGGGCCTGATCGAAAGGCGGCTGGGACCGGCCAAAGCCGCACAAGCGGCAGCGACAAGACCCGAGCCCACCCACGTCCAAAAACGCGCGCGTCTGAAACGCAGCCTGAAGCAACTGGCGGGTTGGCATTATCCGATCAGGCTCTGCACATGCCTTGCGATCGCAGCGCTCGCCGAATGGTTTTGGCCGGGCCATCATCTGCACTGGATTGCCGTTACCACCGCGACGCTTCTGCGCCGCCAACCGGATGCCGCGGCGATGAGGGCGAGCCAGCGTGCGATCGGTGCGATCATCGGCGTGGCGCTGGCCGGTGCACTCCTGTTCACGCGGCCGGATGCCTGGCTGATCGTCGCCGCAACCGGCCTGATCGCCGCCTTGCGCCCTCTCCTCGCCGCCCGCAACTATATCGCCTATTCGGCGCTGATGACGCCGCTGATCATGCTGATCCTCGACGGCAGCGGGCATTTCGACAGCGGGCTTTTGGCAGACCGGCTGATCGCGACGTTTGCGGGAGCGTTTCTTGTGATTTCGGCGGACAAGCTGACGCTGCGGTTTCTACCGCAAGATCAACCGACCGGCGAGCCCAAGCCAGCTGTGCGTTGAAATATGCATCATTCGGTGATAATTTTGATGCGCCTTTGGAGATGCCCATGCGCACGACAATTACCATTGACGACCAGCTTATCGAGCGGGCTCAGGAAGTAACCGGGATCACCGAAAGATCGGCGCTTATCAAGAGGGCATTGACCCAGATGATCGAGCGTGAGGCAGCGCTTAGGCTGATCGCGCTTGGCGGCAGCGAGCCCGATGCGAAAGCTCCGCCGCGACGACGCTGGAATACCGAAGAAAGCTTCGGCAGCCCTGAATGATCATTGCCGACACATCGGTCTGGATCGATCATCTGCGGACTGCGGAGCCATCGCTTGAGAGCTTGCTTCGGCGAGAACAGATCCTGATACATCCCTATGTGATCGGTGAGTTGGCTCTCGGATCATTGCGGAACTACGATGCCGTGATTGAAGCACTGTTGGAAATGCCTCAGGCGGCAGTGGCAACGCCCGAAGAAGTTCTCTTCACGATCAAACGGCATTCACTGATGGCAAGCGGCATTGGTTATGTCGATACGCATATCCTGACGGCGGCCAAGCTGATACCCGGCACGCTCGTCTGGACCCGCGACAAGCGCATGGCGCGCATCGCCGCCGGTCTTGGCCTCAGATACGAACCTTGAGGCCAATCACGCAGCGACGGCGCACAATGCCATCCGGGATCACATATTCGGATAAACCGGCCCTTCGCCACCCTGCGGCGGCACCCAGTTGATGTTCTGGTTGGGGTCCTTGATATCGCAGGTCTTGCAGTGGACGCAGTTCTGGGCGTTGATCACATAGACCTCTTCGCCGTTCTGCTCGCGCCACTCATAAACCCCGGCGGGACAGTAGCGCGTCGAGGGACCGGCATAGATGTCGTGTTCGGAACGCTTCTGCAGATCCATGTCCTTGACCTTGAGATGGACCGGCTGGTCTTCCTCATGATTGGTGTTGGACAAAAAGACCGAGGACAGGCGGTCGAAGGTCAGGACACCGTCCGGCTTCGGGTAGTTGATCGGCTTATGGTTTGCAGCAGGCTCTAGGCTCTGCGCATCGGTCTTGCCGTGCTTCAGCGTGAAGGGCGACGTGCCAAAAATCTGGTTGATCCACATGTCGAGACCGCCGAGCGAAATGCCGAGCACGGTGCCGAGCTTCGACCAGAGCGGTTTTACGTTGCGGACGCGCTTCAGGTCCTTGCCGATCGCGGTATCGCGCCATTCGTTCTCGATCTCGACGACCTCGTCATTGGCGCGGCCGGCAGCGATCGCAGCCGCGATCTTGTCGGCTGCGAGCATGCCGGAGAGGACGGCGTTGTGCGAACCCTTGATGCGCGGCACGTTGACGAAGCCGGCCGAACAGCCGATCAGCGCGCCGCCCGGGAAGGTCAGTTTCGGCACCGACTGGTAACCGCCTTCGGTAATCGCGCGGGCTCCGTAGGAGAGGCGCTTGCCGCCCTCGAACGTGTCGCGGATGGCCGGATGCGTCTTGAACCGCTGAAATTCCTCGAAGGGAAAGAGATAGGGGTTCTTGTAATTGAGATGAACGACGAAGCCGACCGCCACCTGATTGTCTTCGAGATGATAGAGGAAGGAGCCGCCGCCGGTCTTCATGCCGAGCGGCCAGCCGAACGAGTGCTGCACGAGACCTTGGCGGTGCTTCTCCGGCTTGACCTGCCACAGCTCCTTGATGCCGATACCGAACTTCTGGACGTCGCGATCCTTGGACAGGTCGAATTTGGCGATCAGCTGTTTTGCCAGCGAGCCGCGCACACCTTCGCCGATCAGCACATATTTGCCGAGCAGCGCCATGCCGCGGGTATAGTTAGGGCCGAGTTCGCCGTTCTTCTCGATGCCCATGTCGCCGGTCGCGACGCCGATCACAGCGCCCTCGTCATTGTAGAGGACTTCCGATGCGGCAAAACCCGGATAGATATCGACGCCCAGCGCCTCAGCCTTTTCGGCGAGCCAGCGACAGACATTTCCGAGCGAGACGATGTAATTGCCGTGATTGTTCATCAGCGGCGGCATCATGAAGTTCGGCAGGCGGATCGAGCCGGCGGGGCCCAGCACGAGGAACTGGTCGTCCTTCACCTCGGTCTTGAACGGATGGCCTTCTTCTTCGCGCCAGCCCGGCAGAAGCGCATCGATGCCGATCGGATCGACCACGGCGCCGGAGAGGATATGCGCGCCGACTTCGGCCCCCTTTTCGAGAACGACGACGGAGAGATCCGGATTGACCTGTTTCAGGCGGATCGCCGCCGAAAGGCCGGCCGGGCCGCCACCGACGATCACAACGTCGAATTCCATGCTCTCGCGTTCGGGAAGCTCTTGTTCGCTCATCTAAAACTCCGCATGCCGGTCCCTTCCCGGCTTGTTATTCAAGCTCTTCTTGACAAAAGCCGCCCTGCTTGTCGAGGCGCTAAAGCGTCCTTGGCCTTGCCAATCGCGCAATGGGCCGTGTCTTTTTCTCATATTACGTTTACGTTCACGTAATATCAATGTGGATTGGACCCGGACAAGTTCAAGCTTTCGCCTTTGAAACGGCAAAGCTATAACGGCCAGCGCATCATTCGACCGGTCGCGTTCCGTCATCGTTGCGGGCATTGGCGACCTCAAAGGGCAAGGACTTCATCATGGATCTCGGCATTACCGGCAAACGCGCACTCGTGCTCGCCTCCTCCCGCGGCCTCGGCCTCGGCATCGCAACCGCGCTGGCAGCAGAAGGCGCAAACGTGCTTCTGGTCGGCCGCTCCGGCGACAAGCTGGCGGAGAACTGCAAGGCGATCAATGCGCTCGGCAAGGGCAAGGCCGACTGGGTCTGGGGCGATCTCGGCGAAGAAAATTTCGTCGAGTCGATGGTTGCGGCCGTCAAGGAAAAGCTCGGCGGTATCGACATTCTCGTCAACAATACCGGCGGCCCGACGCCCGGCACGACCGAAGACATGAGCGTCGACAAGCTGGACACCTTCTTCCAGTCCATGGTGCTGCGCGTCATCGCGCTCACCAACGCGCTTCTGCCGCAGATGAAGGCGCAGGGCTGGGGCCGCGTCCTGACCGTTGCCTCTTCGGGCGTGATCGAGCCGATCGCCAATCTGGCGCTGTCGAACACGCTGCGCGGCGCGCTCGCCGGCTGGAACAAGACGCTGGCGACGGAAGTGGCCGGTTCAGGCATCACCGCCAACATGATCCTGCCCGGCCGCATCCATACCGACCGGATCGAGGAGCTGGATGGCGCCGCCGCAAAGCGCACCGGCAAAAGCGTCGAGGAAATCCGCGAAGCGTCCGTCAAAACCATCCCGGCCGGCCGTCTCGGCACGGCGAAGGAATTCGGCGCTGCCGGTGCCTTCCTGTGCTCGGAACAGGCAGGTTACATTACCGGCACGATGCTGCGGGTCGATGGCGGCGCGGCGCGCTCGCTCTGATTTTTCTTGCGGCAGCCCAAAAGCTGCAAACCCTGTTTTGATAAAAGCACGTCCTAACCCTCCCCGCCTCATGGGGAGGGTTTTCTACTCCACTCAGCCTTGGCCTAAGTCGACAGACATCCCCCTCTCCATCACAGTTTTGCGTTTCGCGATCGGCTCGCCACAGTGTAGATTGCCTCAACAGGCAAGCACGCAACAGCCGAAGATGGAGGCTCCTTTGGCAGTCCTGCGCATAGCGGTTTCACTGGTCGGCATTCTTGTCATCTTGAGCGGTGTCATATGGATCGGCCAGGGCAGCGGACTGTTTCCCTATCCGGCCTCGAGCTTCATGATCAACCAGTCGCCATGGATCTGGCGGGGCGCGCTGACCGCGGTTGCCGGCCTCCTCATTCTCTGGGCGGCGCGGCGTTTCCTGCGCTAATGCAATACCGCAGATCGCAGACCGTATCGGACAGCACGCAGAGATCGCGAAAAACGCTTTACCTTACCATCCGGTAAGCCCTTCATTACCGAGATTTAATGCCTCATTTCAGAAACTTGGCGTAGTATTTTTCCGTATTGCAGCAGGGCAGCTCCATTGCGACGTCTCGGCAGAGACAGCAGGCAGACGGGAATATCCGATGAAGAAGACGTGGCTTTTTGTTTTCTGCCTGGCCATTGCCGGCATAGCGGCGTGGCAATATCGCGACCGCATCCCCTATCTCTCCAGTTTCGGCAAGACGACAGCCGGCTCGCAGGAAGCCAGCAGCGGACAGCAGCAAGGCGGCCAGAACGGTGGCCAGTCTGGCGGTCAACGCCGTGGCAACGGTGCCCCGCCCGTCGTCAAGACGGTTGCTGCCGCAAGCCGCGTTCTGCCGCTTGACGTAACCGCGACCGGTTCGGCCGATGCCGACGAAAACACCACGATCGCCGCCCAGGAGGCGGGGATCATCACGTCCATCGCTGCCCATGACGGCGATGTCGTCAAGGCCGGCGACCTGATCGCCAAGCTCGACGACCGCACGGCCAAGGCCGATCTCGACAAGGACAAGGCGCTTTTGCTGCGCGACCAGGCAACGCTCGCCCAGGCCGAAACCGCCCTTGCCCGCGCCGAAAACCTCGTGCAGCGCAATGCCGGCACGCAGCAATCCGCCGACGAAGCGCGCGCCGCCCGCGATACGGCCGCAGCGACGATCGAAAGCGACAAGGCCGCTATTGCCGCCGACGAGATCGTCGTCGAGCACACGGAAATCCGCGCACCCTTCGATGGCAGGCTCGGCGATATCACCCCGAGCGTCGGTGCCTATCTGACGGCCGGTTCGGCAGTCGTGACGATTGCCAAATACGATCCGATCTTCGTCAATTTCCACCTGCCGGAAGCCTATCTTGCCGATCTTCGTGATGGTTTTGCCGCAGGCACGGTCACCGTTGATGCGATGCCGCTCAGCACGGCGCCGGAAAGCAATGTCAAACCGGTCCAGGGCAAGCTCAACTTCTTCAACAACGTGGTCGACACCGCTTCGGGAACAATTCTTGCCAAGGCACGGTTCGACAATGCGAATGGAGCACTCTGGCCGGGTCAGTCGCTGAATGTCACCGTGCATTTCCAGAGCGACAAGAAACATGTCGTCGTGCCGACCGTGGCGGTCAATCCCGGTGCGGACGCGCCTTTCGTCTTTACCGTCGGCGACGACAAGAAGGTGCATATGACACCGGTCACGGTCGTGCGCACCAATGGCGACAATACGGCGATCGCCAAGGGCCTTGATGAGGGTGCACATGTGGTCGTCGAAGGCCAGGTGCAGCTGGTCGACGGCTCGCCGGTGCATGAAGAGTTTTCCGGCGACAAGCACGGTACGGCCCAGAAAGATGCGGGCCAGAAAAATTCGGATGGTTCGATCGAGGTAGGAGAGGCGCAATGATCCCTGCATTCTGCATTCGCCGCCCGGTCGCAACGACGCTGCTTGCGATCGGCGCCATTCTTGCAGGCCTTGCCGGTTATCAGCTCCTGCCGGTCGCAGCCCTTCCGAAGGTCGATTTTCCGACCATCAACGTATCCGCCCAGCTGACCGGCGCTTCGCCGCAGACCATGGCGACGGCGGTCGCAACGCCGCTGATCAAGAAATTCGAGACCATTCCCGGCATCAGCGAAATCAGCGCCTCGAACTCGCTCGGCAATACGTCGATCGTGCTGCAGTTCGACCTGAACCGCGATATCGACGCCGCTGCCGCCGACGTGCAGGCGGCGATCAGCCAGGCAACCCGCCAGCTCCCCGACAACATGACGACGGCGCCGAGCTATCGCAAGACGAACCCGGCCGATGCGCCGGTTCTGCTGCTTGCGGTGCGCAGCGATGCCATGCCGGCAAGCAA
Organism: Neorhizobium alkalisoli; assembly: GCF_007829835.1. Lineage (GTDB taxonomy): Bacteria > Pseudomonadota > Alphaproteobacteria > Rhizobiales > Rhizobiaceae > Neorhizobium. The sequence goes on from NZ_VIWP01000002.1 coordinate 598,532, forward strand.
GGTGGACGAAATCGCCGAAAACGTGCTCTCCCCTGCCCTTTCGACGCTGTCCGGCGTCGCGGAAGTGACGATCTACGGCTCGAAAACCTATGCCGTACGCGTCGAGGTCGATCCGGCAAAACTGCAGGCGCGCAATATCGGTGTCGAAAGCGTCACGGATGCGATTTCCGCCGCCAACAGCCAGACGCCGGTGGGCTCGCTGCAGAACAAGGCCCAAAAGCTGACGATCAATGCCGATACGCAGCGCACCAATGCCGCCCAATTCCGCTCGCTGGTGATCGCTTCACCGAATGGCGCGCCGATCCATCTCGGCGATGTCGCGCGGGTCGAGGACAGTGTCGACAATCTCGATTCCGGCAGCTGGTATGACGGCAAGTCGGCAATCATCCTTGCCATCCAGCGCCAGCCGGATGCCAATACGGTCGATGTCGTCGATGCCGTCAAGGCAAAGCTGCCATCGCTGCAGGCCGAACTTCCCGGCTCCGTCTCGATTGCCGTGATGAACGACAATTCGACCGCGATCCGCGATTCCATTTCCGACGTGAAATTCACGCTGTTCCTGACGATCGGCCTCGTCGTCCTCGTCATCTACCTGTTCCTCGGCCGCGTCTCGGCGACGATCGTGCCGGCGCTGGCCGTGCCGCTGTCGCTGGTTTCGACCTTTGGCGCCATGTATGTGCTCGGCTACAGCGTCGACAACATCTCGCTGCTCGGGCTGACACTCTCGGTCGGCCTCGTGGTCGACGATGCGATCGTCATGCTCGAAAACATCATGCGCCATATCGAGGAAGGCATGCCGGTGCGGCAAGCCGCCCTGCAGGGGGCTGCGGAGGTCAGCTACACGATCGTTTCGATGTCGGTTTCGCTGATCGCGGTCTTTATCCCGATCCTTCTGATGGGCGGCGTCGTTGGGCGGCTGTTCAACGAATTCGGCATGGTCGTGGCGCTCGCGATCGTTGCCTCGGCGATCGTCTCGCTGACGGTGACGCCGATGCTCGGTTCGCGCATGTCGGACAAACATCACAAGCCGAGCCTTGTCGTGCGCATCTTCGACCGCGGTTTCGACTGGACGCTGAAGGGCTACGACAAGTCCGTCGGCTGGTGTCTGAAGCATCGCGGCGTGATCATGCTGGTCTTCCTCGCCTCGGTCGGCGCCTCCGTCTATCTGTTCAAGACACTGCCTTCGAGCTTCTTCCCGAGCGAGGATATCGGCCGCCTGTCGATCTCTACCCGTGCCCGCGAAGACATTTCCTATTCGGCCATGGGGGACCTGCAGAGCCAGATCACCGCGATCGTGCAGGCCAATCCGGCGGTGCGCCACGTCACCTCGATCGTCGGCGGCAATGCCCGCAGCCCGCTCAACAACGGCACGATCTTCGTCGAGCTGAAGGACCGCGACCAGCGGCCGCCGCTCGAGCAGACCCTGCGCGATCTGCGCCAGGCAACCGGCAAGGTGGCCGGCATCAAGGCCTATATCACGCCGCAGCAGAGCCTGCGTTTCGGCGGCCGTTCAACCGCAAGCCAGTATCAGCTGGTCGTGCAGGCGCTGAGCGCCGACCAGACCAATGTCTGGTCCGACAAGCTGCAGACCGCAATGCGCGCCGACCGGTCGCATTTCACCGACGTCACCTCGGATGCGCAGAATTCGGCGATCCAGGCGGATATCAAGGTGGATACGGAAAAGGCAGCCTCGTTCGGCATTACCGACGAGACCCTGCGCCGGACGCTGGAAATGGCCTTTGGCGGTTATACGGCCGGCCAGATCCAGTCGACCGGCGACAGCTATGACGTGATCACCGAGTTCGACAATGCCAAGCCGTGGAACGACCAGTCGCTGCAGGATATCCGCGTCATGTCCAGCAACGGTTCGCTGGTGCCGCTTTCCAACTTCGCAACGGTGAAGCGCAAGACGGCGCCGGTGACGATCAACCAGACCGGCCAGCTCGTTTCGACCACGGTCTCGTTCAACCTGCCGCAGGGCGTAGCGCTTTCGGATGCGACGGCCGCAATCGACCAGATCAAGCGTGACCTGCAGATGCCGACGGACGTGTTCACCTCCTATGGCGGCACGGCGCAGATTTTTCAGCAGAGCCAGGGCAATACGCCGCTTCTCATCCTCGCAGCCGTGATCACCATCTATGTCGTGCTGGGCGTGCTGTATGAAAGCTTCATCCACCCGCTGACCATCCTCTCCGGCCTGCCGGCTGCTGCCTTCGGCGCCCTTCTTGCGCTGAAAATCTTCGGCTTCGACCTGTCGATCATTGCGCTGATCGGCCTGCTGATGCTGATCGGTATCGTCAAGAAGAACGCGATCATGATGATCGACGTCGCGGTGGAACTGATTCGTGAAAAGGGCGAAAGCCCGGCGGCGGCGATCCACGAGGCCTGCGTGCGGCGTTTCCGGCCGATCATGATGACGACCTTCTGCGCCCTTCTCGGCGCGCTACCGATCGCCATGGGCACAGGCGCCTCGTCGGAACTGCGCCAGCCGCTCGGCATTGCCGTTGTCGGTGGCCTGATCGTCTCTCAGGCGCTGACGCTGTTCATCACGCCGGTCATCTTCGTCGAGATGGACCGTTTCGGCCAATTCCTGAAACGGCTCGGCGGCGGCAAGGATGGTGACCGGCACGAGGCCAATGACGACGTGCCGCGGTCGATTGCGGCGGAGTGATCTCCGCCGCTTCTTCCTCAAGTTTACGCAGACCGCGCGGCGCGAGCCAAACCGTGTTCGACCAGCCTGTCCAGCACCTCCGCATAAGGCACGCCGCTTGCGGCCATTGCCTTGGCATACATGCTGATATCGGTGAAGCCGGGGATGGTGTTCACCTCGTTGACGACGAAGCGCATGTCGGCCGAAAGGAAGAAATCGACGCGGGCCATGGCGTCACAGCCGAGGGCTCGGAAGGCGCGCGCTGCCATGGCGCGGATCTCGCTCTCGATCTCCTCCGGCAGTTCAGCCGGCACTTTCAGCGCCGCCCCTTCGGCATCGATATATTTGGCGTCATAGCTGTAAAAGCCATGGCTTTCGGCCGGTGCGATCTCGCCGGGGCGGGAGATGAAAAGCGAGCCGTCCGGCGCTTCCAGCACGCTGCATTCGATCTCGCGGCCGGGAAAGAATTCCTCCGCCAGCAGCTTGTCGTCATGACGAAAGGCTTCGGTGATTGCCGGGCCGAATTCCTGGCTGCCGGAGACTTTTGCGACGCCAACCGAGGATCCCTGCCGGGCGGGCTTGATGAAGAGCGGCGATCCGAGCTTTTCCTCCAGTTCTGGCAAAGTGGGCGCCTCCCCCTTGCGGATCGTTATGGCGCGGGCGACGGGAAGGCCGGCAGCGGTCAGGAGCCGCTTGGCGATCTCCTTGTCCAGGGCCGTCGCCGAACCGAGAATGCCGCAGCCGACCAACGGCACGCGCGCCACATCGGCCAATCCCTGTACTGAACCATCCTCCCCGTGTGGGCCATGCAAGACCGGGAACAGGATATCGATCTTTCCGGCATCGCGCATGGCACCATCTGGCTGGATGGACAGCATGCGTCCTTCGCCTCCGGGCAGAAGGCAGAGTTCCGTACCACTTGCCGGCCGCGACAGGCGCCCATCCTCGAAACGGCTTACCAGCCACCGGCCTTCATGGGTCACGAAGATCGGGACCGTCTCGTATTTGTGCGGATCGAGGGCAGAGACGACGTTGGTGGCCGACAGGATCGACACTTCATGTTCCTGCGAACGCCCGCCGAACAGGACGGCAATCCGCAGTTTTGGGGATGGGGTGGGCATGGGTTGGCTCCGGGGAAAATGGATTGGGCAAGAGGTGGAGACTTCAAGTGTCTGGATTTGGGCGAGAGCGAGCCGCCCGCCGATCTCCCCCCTTGTGGGGGAGATGCCCGGCAGGGCAGAGGGGGGACTTCGCGCACCGTCCGTAACCTTTGAATTTGCTGAGCCGTTTCTCACCCCCCTCTGTCAGCTTTCGCTGACATCTCCCCCACAAGGGGGGAGATCATCGGGAGGCCGTCGCGGTGCAACGTTCGAACCGGGGAGGATGCGGCCCTATTACTGCCCACCAACCAGCTTCGGCAGATCTGCGATCAGGCTGTCGCGGACGACATAGCTGATCGGGTCGTCGGGATACCGTTTCGTATCGACAAGCAACCGGGCGAAAACGACACGGCGGCCGTCCTTCACAGCCCAGCCGACGAACCAGCCGAGCGGCCGGTCACGATCCGTCTTGCCGGCCGCATCGCGCATCCAGCCGGCCCCGGTCTTGCCCTGCACGTCCCAGCCGCCATCGGCGGAAAAATGCGGGACGATGGCCATCGTGTTTTCCTGCGCCTTCCTGGAGATCGGCAATTGGCCATTCAGGAAACGGCGCAGGAAGGCCACCTGCTGATCCGCGGAAATCTTCAGCGACGACATGAGCCAGGCTTCGGTCAGCCCGTCCGTCTTGCCGGGGCCGCCGGAAACGTCGTGATTGCCGTAACTGAAACGGGCGGTGTAATCCGCGAATTTCTGTTTGCCCAGGCGCCGGGTGACTTCCTGCGAATACCAGACGATCGAATCCCGCTCCCAGATCGTCGGATCGGTGTCCTTCTGCTCGCGCTTCGAGCGGTTGAACTTGGCCTGATACGGCCAGAGCGGCGTATGGGCATCGGTCAGAATGCCGGCATCATAACCCATCATGGCCAAGGGAAGTTTGAAGGTCGATTGTGGATAGACCGCCTCGGCGCAGCTTCCCTGGCGATAGAGGGTGGCGCCGCTTGCGGCATCGGCAATAACGGTGCAGCGCAGAGGTTCTGCCGCAGATGCTGTGGCTGCCATCGGTGAAGTGGCCGCAATCGTGAGAAAAAATGCCAATATACCGACAATCCTGCCGGTTTTGCGGAAAGCCATGCTTCGCCCCTCGTGGTTGTGTCGGGACCTATCTAGGCCGGCTTGCTTGTGTTCGACAAACGATGATAACTGCCACGAGGTATAAAGTGATCTAGGGCATTGCCATGGTTCGACCGCATTTGCCGCTGAATGCGCTGCGCGCCTTCGAGGCCGCCGCCCGGCACCTGAGTTTTACCCGTGCAGCCATTGAGCTCTGCGTGACGCAGGCGGCGGTCAGCCATCAGGTGAAACTTCTGGAACAGCGGCTGGGCGTGACGCTGTTCCGCCGCCTGCCGCGCGGCCTGCTGATCACCGAAGAGGGGGCGGCCCTCCTGCCCTCGCTGCAAGAGAGTTTTGACCGCATGGCGGACATGCTCGAGCGCTTCGATGGCGGGCATGTGCGTGAACAGCTGAAGCTCGGCGTGGTCGGCACGCTTGCGGTCGGCTGGCTTCTGCCGCGACTTGGCGATTTTCGTGAAAAATACCCGTTCGTCGACCTTCGGCTTTCGACCAACAATAACCGCGTCGATATTGCCGCCGAGGGACTCGATTATGCGATCAAGTTCGGCAATGGCGCGTGGCGGGATATCGAGGCGGAAGAGCTGTTCGAGGCGCCGCTTTCGGCACTTTGTGTGCCCTCCATCGCAAGGCAGCTGAATGCGCCGGAAGACATGGCGCATCAGACGCTTCTGCGCTCCTATCGCGCCGACGAATGGACGAGCTGGTTCGACAATGCCCGCGTCCCGGCCCCGCCGATCCGCGGCATCGTGTTCGACAGTTCGGTGCTGATGGTGGAGGCGGCGCTGGATGGTGTCGGCGTGGCACTGGCGCCGCCGCAGATGTTTTCCCGACAGCTTGGCAGCGGGGCGCTGGTGCAGCCGTTTCCGGTCTATGTCTCGAAGGGGAGTTACTGGCTGACGCGGCTCAAATCCCGCGCCGTTTCGCCCGCCATGGAGATGTTCCGCAACTGGCTTTCCGGCATGGCGAAGGAGACCTCGGCCGCGTCAAATCTTCTTCGCTAAACCTTTAATCTAATTCACGCTTCGGTTTTGACCGGGCAGCAAGACAAGGCTGCTACAGACCCCGCTACATGAGACACGAATGGAGCGGAAATTGCTTGAAGAATTATTAGGAGGCGGTAGTCATTCCTCGCCTTCCAGCCAGACGACACCATCGAATACGCAGGCCAGCCAGTCCACATCTCCTTCTTCGAGCACTTCTTCTTCCAGTACGCCTGCTTCGAGCCAGACCGATACCAGCGGTTCCTCGGCGGACTATGACGAAGTCACGGCTCCCGGCGATACGGACGATGGCACCTATTCGGCTGCACCCGCGCCGGCAGAGAATGAAGCTGCATCCGACGATACGGCCGGCGTAAGCGCCGGCAGCAGCGAAGCGCCTGCCGCCACGACCGGCGAAACGGCTGAAGCCGCCCCGCAGCAGACGCAGCCGAGCACGCCTGCCACGGAAGAACAGGCACCGGCCGCGACCGAGAACAGCGGTTCCGCCGAAAGCGCTGCTCCTGACGAGACTGAGAACAGCGGCACGGAAGCCACTGCGCAAACGCCTCCGAATGCTGCGGCTCAACAGCCGGCAACAACCGGAAGCAATGCATCGGCCGGCACCGGCGCGACTGCCGACGCCAGCGCCAGCGCTCCTGCGGCCAACGGCGCATCCGCCGGCACCCCGCCGTCCAGCACTGACGCAGACAATGAGACGAGCGACGACACCGCAGCAGCACAGCCGACGACACCGGCCAAGTCTGCCGACACGAACGCTTCCGCGCCCGTCGTCATCCAGCCGGCCATTACGCCGGAACCGGCCGTCGAAACCGGCACCGACGCGGCTGTCGAAACGCCTGCTACGACCAAGGAAGCCCTGCCCGATTACGCCTCGCAGTTCCTCGACAAGATGTCCGATATCCAGGACCGTTATGCGAACCTGACGACGGAACAGAAGGACCGCACCCGCGAGCGCGCGCTGGAAATGGTCCAGGGCCTCGTGGTCAGCCAGATGCTGAGCGGCCTCGCGACCCAGCAGAGCGCCAATGCCGCGAGCCAGACGAAGTCGAGCGACGCCGTCAGCGGCACGATGTCGCTGGCCAATCGCTGGTACATGGAAGCCTGATTGCCGAAAACGGAAGGCGGATCCCTTTCATCCGCCTTCCGTAAATACATTTACGCAGTCTCTTTCCGGCGATTGCGACATCTGACTGCCTAACTATCCGTTCGAGAGCGGCTCTTGTCATTACAGGCCGCTTGTGCCATCACCCGCCCTCTCAAAAATTCCGGAGGACGGGCGCCTGCCCCCTTCGCCTTCGGGGCCTTGCCCCGGTTCAACCCATTTTGGCAAAAGGCCATTTCGGCAAAAGGATGGAGCACGGCCATGGCACGCGCGCTCGGGCTTGATTTCGGCACGACAAACACGGTTCTGGCACTGAGCGACGGTGGAGCGGAAACGCATTCCATGTCGTTTTCCAGCAGCGCCGGCACGACGGACAGCATGCGCACCGCGCTTTCCTTCATGAAGGATGCGCAGCTCGGCGCACAGGCACTGAAGGTCGAGGCTGGACAGGCGGCCATCCGCCAGTTCATCGACAATCCGGGTGATGCCCGCTTCCTGCAGTCGATCAAGACCTTTGCGGCAAGCGCGCTGTTTCAGGGCACGCTGGTCTTTGCCCGCCGGCATTCGTTCGAAGACCTGATGGAAATCTTTCTGAAGCGGCTGCAGAGCTATGCCGGCGATGCGTGGCCGGCAAACGTATCGCGGCTGATCGCCGGCCGGCCCGTGCATTTTGCCGGCGCCAGCCCCGATCCGGCACTCGCGACAGAGCGTTATAACGAGGCGCTGACCCGGCTCGGCTTTCCGGAAATCCATTACGTCTATGAACCGGTCGCGGCCGCCTATTACTTCGCCCAGACGCTGAAGAGCGATGCCACCGTTCTGGTCGCCGATTTCGGCGGCGGCACGACCGACTATTCGCTGATCCGTTTCGAACGGGTGGCCGGCAAGCTGACGGCAAAGCCGATCGGCCATTCCGGCGTCGGCATTGCCGGCGACCATTTTGACGCGCGCATGATCGAACAGCTCGTGGCACCGGAGATCGGCAAGGGTACTTTCTTCAAGAGCTTTGACAAGCTTCTGGAAGTCCCGTCCAGCTACTACGCCAATTTCTCGCGCTGGAACCAGCTGTCGATCTTCAAGACGACCCGCGAATTCAACGACCTGAAATCGCTGGTGCGTTCGGCCGTCGAACCCGACAAGCTGGAACTCTTCATCGACCTCGTCGAACATGACGAGGGTTACCCGCTCTATCAGGCGATCTCCGCGACGAAGATGGCACTGTCCGGCTCGGAAGAAGCGGAGTTCGATTTCAAGCCGCTCGGCAAGGCCGGCCGCAAGATGGTGAAGCGTGCCGATTTCGAAAGCTGGATCGGCGACGAGCTTTCCCGGATCGAAGGCGCGCTCGACGACGTGCTGACGAAGACCAATACCGCGCCGGAAACGGTGGACAAGGTGTTCTTGACCGGCGGCACATCCTTCGTGCCGGCCGTGCGCCGGATCTTCACCCGCCGCTTCGACGAAAGCCGCATCGAGACCGGCGGCGAGCTTCTCTCGATTGCCCACGGCCTGGCGCTGATCGGCGAGAGCGACAATGTGGAACAGTGGGCGGCTTAAGGTCGTCCATATGGTTCTCGTCGAGGCGAATTCAGTGAGTCTGGCGGTCGGGACCGTGAAAGCGGTTCCCTGCTGCCTTCCCCGTGCTATAGATCGGGGATGAACGCCGCCTCTGACCTCAACCCAGCCGAACTTGCCGCGCTTCTGCATTTTTATGCGGATTCGGGCGTGGACTGGCTTGTCGAGGACGAGGCGATCGACAGGGTTGCGCAATTTGCAGCCCAGAAAGCCGCAAGGGCCGAGGCGCGGGCTCCGGCAAATGCGCGACAATCCCAGCCGCAGGAAGCCGGTCAGGCTACCCCGTCCCGAATGGGGGGCGCTCAAACTGCCGCAGCGACACGCAGCCCCGCACCAGCTCCGGTCAACCAGCAGGTCGCCGTGCCGGATGGTGAGGCGGTTGCCGCTGCAAGGATGGCTGCGGAAGCCGCAGGCTCGCTCGGCGCGCTGAAGGAGGCTGTCGAGACTTTTACGGGTTGCAACCTGAAGCATGGTGCGCGTTCGACAGTGTTTGCAAGCGGCGATCCGGCTTCGCGCATCATGGTGATCGGCGCCATGCCGAATGCCGATGACGACCGGGACGGCACGCCGTTTTCCGGCCGGCAGGGTCAGCTCCTCGACCGCATGCTCGGCGCGATCGGGCTTTCGCGCGAAGGCGTGATGCTGACCAACATCATTCCCTGGCGGCCGCCGGGCAACCGGATGCCCTCCCCCGCAGAGCTTGAAATCTGCCGGCCGTTCCTCGATCGCCAGATCGCGCTTGCCGATCCGCAAATGCTGCTTCTGCTCGGGAATTTTCCGGCCCGCTTCTTTTTCGGTGGCACCGGCACGATCCATTCGATGCGTGGCGAATGGCGGGATGTTTCGATCGGCACGTCGAAGATTGCGGCGATCGCAACGCTGCATCCGCAGGAATTGCTGGCGGCTCCCGCCAATAAGGCCCTTGCCTGGCAGGACTTGCTGACGTTCAAAAAGAGGCTGGGTGCGGGCTGATTGGCCACGATTAAGCCATTAACGCATCAAAAACGAGCAAAGTTACGGAAATATGAAAAACGCCATGCATAGGTTGCATGGCAGTCTCGCATTCTCTCACATTGTCGAATCAATGCTGCGCTGCAATATTACAATTGTCTTGGGAGGAATTCTGGTTAAGGAACCAAGGCAATGACCACGCGCTTTCGTCCGATCCATTCGGGCTTCGAAACCCTCCGCATCGCCGGCCTCTCGCCGCGCACGACCGATGGGTATCATCATTTCGGCTCTGCTACCAATGAGCAGATGACCTCCCGCGGCATGGGCCGTCCGCTCGGCGCACTTCGCCCGGCAGCCGTCTTCGCTGATTTTCGCGAACGCTGATATAATACAAGGAGCGCGGCGATGACGGTCATCCTCACCCCTATCCGCGCTTTGCGCGAAAGCTTTTATCAGATCAATGCCGCAGTCAGCGCTTCACGCTCCTATAGCTGCGAAAGCTCTTCCGCCGCCTGCAAGCGGGATCCGGCAAGCGCTGCGATCTTTTTCTGATCGCCCTGTTGCGATCCCCTGGAGCGCTACTGCACTCCTGATCTCGTGAACATCCTGCCACATGTCAGCCCCGCGCCTTTCTCAGGCCGGGGCTTTTTGTATTGAAGCGTTTCAGGCTCCGGCACCGGGCGGCGATGCCTTTCGGGCAGCCTTGCGTTCCAGACCGAGCTGATGCTCGCGATAAATGATGAAAATGCCGGCCGAGACGGTGATCGCGGTGCCGATCAGCGTTGCCCTGGTCGGCTCCTCGCCGAACAGGCCATAAGCAATGACGATGCCGAGGATGATCGACGAATATTCGAAAGGCGCGACAGTCGAGACGTCCGCCTGGCGATAACTTTCGGTGAGGAAGATCTGGGCGACCCCTCCACAGAAACCCGAACAGATGAGGAAAATCGCCTGGCTCGGGCTGAGCAGGATCCAGCCGAAGGGAATGCTTGCCATGGAAAAGACGGCGGCCGTCAGCGAGAAATAGAGAACGATCGTCGTCGTCTTTTCCGTATGCACGAGCTGGCGGGTCTGGATCATGGCAAGCCCGCCGAGAAAAGCGCCGGCGATGACGGCAATGGCACCGAGCGCCTGCTCGGAGCCCATGCCGCCCGATCCGAACATGCTCAGCTTCGGCCAGGAGATGATGACGACACCGACCATGCCGATGCCAACCGCCGTCCAGCGATAGAAGCGGACGGACTCCTTCAGGATGATTGCGGCGAGCGCAACGGCGATCAGCGGCGAGGAATAACCAAGCGCGATCGCATCCGGCATGGGCATGTGCACCAGGCCGTAAAACCCGCAGATCATCGCCAATATGCCGAAGAAACCGCGCTTGAGATGGCCGGAAAAACTGTCGGTATGGAACGCGCCCTTAAGCTGCGCCCGCCAGGCGAGATAGCCCATGATCGGAACAAGCGCGAAGGCGGAGCGGAAAAAGGTGATCTGCCCTGCCGGAATATCCTGCCCTGCCGCCTTGATGCATGTCTGCATGATCACGAACAGGACGACGGATATGACTTTCAGGAAAATCCCCCGGAGAGGATTGATGGCGGGGGCAGGCATCGACAACTCTTCTGGAGAGGCTTTTCGCGGCAAGGCGAAGGCCTCCTAATCGGCGGGACGGGTGATCAGCTACGTGTACATGTGCGAAGGTAACGCAATTGTGGCGGCAGGACCATGAAAAGTGGTGATACACCTATGAATATCCGTAGGTAAAAACCAATAGGCAAATCCCGACACAAACGGCAGTTAATTTGGTTGCGGTTCAATAATCGTTTAACTTTGAATGCAATCATCCCTGCGCGACACAGATGCCAGTCTGACGGGACACGTCTCGTTCCATCGCTTATTTTTAGAGTCGTCCGGGAATCACTATGCGAACAGATATTGGTCAGATCGTTAATCTGGCAGATTACCGCCCCACGGATTTCGTATTGGAACGTGTCGATCTGACATTCGAGCTCGATCCAACCAATACCAAGGTGGAAGCCCGGCTTATCTTCCATCGCCGCGAAGGCGTCGATCCGTCCGCTCCGCTGGTGCTCGATGGCGATGAGCTCAACCTCTCCGGCCTGCTGTTCGACCAGAACGAGGTTCCGGCCAGCCAGTATGACGTCACGCCGGAAAGCCTGACGATCCGTGACCTGCCGGCAGAAACGCCGTTCGAAATCACGGTCACGACCTATATCAACCCGGAAGCCAATACGCAGCTGATGGGCCTCTATCGTACCAACGGTGTCTATTGCACCCAGTGCGAGGCGGAAGGCTTTCGCCGCATCACCTATTTCCCCGACCGTCCGGATGTTCTGGCGCCCTATACGATCACCATTATCGGTGACAAGGCGGCCAATCCGGTCATGCTGTCGAACGGCAATTTTCTCGGCGGCGCCGGCTATGACGAAGGCCGCGCCTTCGCCGCCTGGTTCGATCCGCATCCAAAACCGTCCTATCTCTTCGCGCTGGTCGCCGGCGATCTCGGTGTCGTCGAAGACACGTTCGAGACTATGTCCGGCAATGAAGTCGCGCTGAAAATCTATGTCGAACACGGCAAGGAAGCCCGCGCGGCCTATGCCATGGATGCGCTGAAGCGCTCGATGAAATGGGACGAGGAACGGTTTGGCCGCGAATACGATCTCAACATCTTCCAGATCGTCGCCGTCTCCGACTTCAACATGGGCGCCATGGAAAACAAGGGGCTCAACGTCTTCAACGACAAGTATGTCTTGGCCGATCCGGAAACCGCGACCGACCAGGATTATGCGAATATCGAGGCGATCATCGCCCACGAATATTTTCACAACTGGACCGGCAACCGCATCACCTGCCGCGACTGGTTCCAGCTCTGCCTCAAGGAAGGCCTGACGGTTTTCCGCGACCACGAATTTTCGGCCGACATGCGCTCGCGCGCCGTCAAGCGCATCGCCGAAGTCCGCCATCTGAAATCGGAACAGTTCCCGGAAGATGCCGGCCCGCTGGCGCATCCGGTACGCCCGACGAAATATCGCGAGATCAACAATTTCTACACGACGACCGTCTACCAGAAGGGTTCGGAAGTCACCCGCATGATCTCCACCCTGCTCGGCCAGGACGGGTTCAAGTCGGGCATGGATCTCTATTTCGAACGTCATGACGGCCAGGCCGTCACGGTCGAGGACTATGTGAAGTGCTTTGAGGATTCCGCTGGCCGGGATCTGAAACAGTTCTCGCTCTGGTATTCGCAGGCAGGCACGCCTCTCGTCACCGCGTCGAGCGAATACGATCAGGCAAGCGGCACGTTCACGCTGTCGCTGGAGCAGATGGTTCCGGCAACGCCCGGCCAGCCGGACAAGCTGCCGATGCACATTCCGCTGTCCTTCTCGCTGATCTCGGATAACGGTGCGGCTGCCACGCCCTCCTCCGTCACCGGCGGCGAAGTGACCGGTGAAGTGCTGCACCTGACCGAGCGCAACCAGATCTTTGTGTTCAAGGGCATTTCCTCGCGTCCGGTCCTGTCGCTCAACCGCGGTTTCTCGGCGCCGATCAATCTGCAGTTCAACCAGAGTGCAGCCGATCTCGCCCATATCGCCCGCCACGATACGGATCTGTTTGCCCGCTGGCAGGCCCTGACCGATCTTTCCATTCCGAACCTGACGCAGGCCGCACGCGATGCCCGCGACGGCAAGGAGATCACCTGTGATCCGGCCCTGATTGCCGCGATCCTGGAAGCTGCCGGCGACGATACGCTCGAGCCCGCCTTCCGCTCGCAGGTTCTGACGCTTCCGAGCGAGGCCGATATCGGCCGCGAACTCGGCGGCAACAATGATCCCGACGCAATCCGCACCGGACGCCAGGCCATCATCTCGGCTATCGCCACGGCCGGCGCCCAGACCTTTGCGCGCCTCTTCGACGATATGCAGACGGACGGCGCCTATAGCCCGGATGCCGAAAACGCCGGCAAGCGGGCGCTGCGTTCCAGTGCACTCGCCTATCTCACCTATGCGGAAGCGACGCCGGCTCGGGCCGCCGGGGCTTTTGCAGCCGCCGACAACATGACGGACCAGATGTCGGCGCTGACGCTGCTTGCGCATCATTTTCCGGATGCGCCGGAAACGGCCAAGGCGCTCGACACGTTCCTCACCCGCTTCGACGGCAATGCTCTGGTCATCGACAAGTGGTTCTCGGTGCAGGCGACCATTCCGGGTGCCGGTGCGCTCGACCGCGTCAAGGCACTGATGGAAAACCCGCGCTTCATCGCCGGCAATCCGAACCGCGTCCGTTCGCTGATCGGCACGTTTGCCTTCGGCAACCCGACCGGCTTCAACCGCCGCGACGGCGAAGGTTACAAGTTCTTGGCGGAGCGTATCCTCGAGATCGACCCAAAGAACCCGCAGCTTGCCGCCCGCATCCTGACCTCGATGCGCTCCTGGCGTTCGCTCGAGCCGCAGCGAGCCGACGCTGCCCGCGACGCGCTGATGACGATCGAACGCACGCCGACGCTGTCGACCGACGTGCGCGACATCGTCGAGCGCATGCTCAAGGGCTGAGTTCAGCCCTTACCGCCTAAAAAATCCGAAACCAGCGCCCGGCAATAGTCGGGCGTTACTGCCTTATCCTGAAACAGGATGTGGTAGACGATCGGCGCGACGATCTTGTCCATCGCGGCATCGACTTCAAAACCCGGCTCTCCCCGCCCCTCGGCACGCTGACGCAGCGTTTCGAGGTGATGGATCGTATAATGGCAGCAGCGGGCGGCGCTATCCGACGAGCTGCCGAGAATGTCGGAATACATGCCGCGACCGACATCCGACGACATTTCCTCGGCATAATCGACGATGAAGGTTTCGATATCCGATCCCATCGCGCCCGTGTCTTCCGGATCGGCGATCGGCCGTAGGCGCTCCAGCGCAACATCGGCGAGAAGATCGGAAAGGTCGCCCCAGCGGCGATAGATGGTCGAAGGCGGGACGCCGGCCTTTTCGGCAATCATCGGCACGGTGATCTCGCTGCGATCCATCTGCGCCAGAAGCTCCTTGACCGTGCGATGCACCGCCTCCTGGATGCGAGCACTCCGGCCGCCCTGACGCAACATTTCCCTGGCCATTGTTTTCCTTCCCGCGCCGGTTCTGCCGGCATCCGCATTTTTACCCGCGCAAAAAGCCGTTTCACCGGCATTGCGCATCTCACGCCATCCATTGCGCATATCGCCCCTAAATAGCGACGGCAAATCTTCACGACGCATCTTAATGCAAATATATTGCATTAATTCAGGATCGCAATTATATCCCACTAACGCTAATAATTTGCGTTAAGGTGATCTCATGAACCAGCCCACTCCCGCAGCGGCCAATTCGGCCTTTTCGCGCATGACCGTCTACAGCTTCATCGGCGCCGTGATGATCTCGGCCTGCAGCAGCGCGCCGACGCCGCTCTATCATCTCTACCAGCAGACGTTTCACCTGACCTCCGGCACGATCACGCTGATCTTCGGCGCCTATGCCTTTGCGCTTCTGGCAGCACTGCTGACGGCCGGCGGTCTTTCGGACTTTCTCGGGCGCAAGCCGCTGATCCTGATGGCGCTGCTTCTCAATGGCGCAGCTCTGGTCATCTTCCTCTTTGCCAATTCCGCTTCAGGCCTGATCTTCGCCCGGATCATCCAGGGTTTTGCGACCGGCATCGCCTTCCCGACTTTCGGTGCCACCATTCTCGACACCGACAAGGCAAGGGCACCGCTCCTCAACGGCGTTACGGCCTTTCTCGGCCTGACTGTCGGCTCGCTCTTAAGCGGCTTTCTGGTCGAGTTCGCGCCGCATCCGACACAGCTCGTCTATATCGTCCTCCTCGTCCTGACCGCGCTCGGCATCGCAGCGCTCACCCTGATGCCGGAGACGATTTCGCGGCGGCCGGGCGCTCTCGCCTCGCTGCGTCCGCATGTCAGCGTGCCTCGCCGGGCGCGCTCGACCCTCATCCGCGTCACGCCGGTCAATGTCGCGGGCTGGTCGCTGGGCGGTTTTTACCTGTCGCTGATGCCGACGCTGGTGACGGTTGCGACCGGCATCGTCTCGCCCTTCATCGGGGCTGCGGTTGTCGCCACGCTGATGCTGAGCGGCACCGCTTCCGTCTTCATCTTCCGCAAATGGCCGGCGCAAAAGGTTCTGTTCAACGGCACGGCGGCGCTCGTGGTCGGCGTGATCGTGACGCTTGCCGGCGTGCATCTGCAGGCCGTCGGCCTGCTGTTTGTCGGGACCGCCCTTGCCGGCCTCGGTTTCGGTGCGATCTTCTCGAACATTCTGCGGATCCTGTTGCCGCTTGCAGAAGCCCATGAGCGGGCCGAACTGTTCGCCGCCTTCCTGATCGAAAGCTATCTCGCCTTCTCCGTGCCGGCCATCATTGCCGGTTTTGCCGCCCCGATGGTCGGCCTGCAGACAGCGGCCTATGTCTATGGCGCAGCGATCGTTCTGCTCTCCGCGATATCTGTGGCAATCACCAGAACCAACTTGACGGAAGCCAAGGCGCTCTCGTAGCGCAAATCATCAAGGGTTGCGGTCGTGTGATTTCCACGACCGTGAATCCCTTTTGAATCAAATCGTTAAAAAAATATTACCAGCCCTCTGGACACAGAGAATCACTAATGATTCACTGCTCATATTCGGGCGGCGGCGCGCCGAATCACCACGAGGGACTACATGACCATCATTGCGAGCGAGCAGCGGGAAACCGCGGCCGGAGGACAGCTGCGCTTTAAATTTCCGAGTTTTGCCGGTCTGCGGGGCGCTCACCCCGACGAGTCCCATCTTACCGTTCAGCCGATCGCCCGTCCCGTGCCGCGCGTCGAGATGATGCTGAAGCGCTCGATCCCCATTCTCATCCTTGCCTTCCTTGCCGTGGTCGCCGCCTCACGCATCGTTGGCATTATCGGCGAACATGGGCGCATGGAAGACGCCGCTCGCCAGACAACCGCGCTGATGGGCGCAACGGCCGCCGCAGCCTTTGCCGATCAGGCCGATGTCTTTGCCGCCGGCAATCGCGGTGCTGCCGAAGCGCGCCTTTCCGCCTTCATCGGCCAGGGCAATCTGCAGGAAGGGGCCGCCATCCTTCTCGTCGACACGTCCGGCCGGATCTTTGGCGGCGCTGGCGACAGCGGTTCCTATCTCGGCCTTTCGCTGTCCTCCATCCTGCCGGAAACAGCAGCCCTGCGCCGCGTCGATGGCGGCAGCGGCGTGATCGAGACCTATTTCGGCGAGACGCCGTTCTTCGCCGCCATCCAGCCGATCGGCAGCGACGGGGCGCTCGTCATCGCCGCCCATTCGCTGGAACTGACCAACCGTTTCATCCGCCACGAAGTCTCGCTCAACGTCACGATCTTCGCCGGCATTTCCGCCATTCTTCTCGTCATCCTTTATGCCTATTATGTGCAGGTGAAGCGCGCCCGCGACGCCGACGAGACCTTTCTCCAGTCCAACCTGCGCATTGAGACCGCGCTTTCCCGTGGTCGCTGCGGCCTTTGGGATTTCGACGTCGACAACAAGCGGCTGTTCTGGTCCGGCTCGATGTATGAAATGCTCGGCATGCCGCCGGTCGGCAATGTCGTGTCCTTTTCCGACGCCGCGAGGATGATGCACCCGACCGACGGCAATCTCTACGCTCTTGCCCGCACCATCAGCCGCGGCAATGCCCGCCAGGTCGACCAGGTGTTTCGCATGCGCCACGCCGCCGGTCACTATGTCTGGATGCGCGCCCGTGCCCAGGTGGTCCGCATGGCAAACGGCCGCACCCATGTGATCGGCATCGCCATGGACGTGACCGAACAGCACCGCCTGGCCCAACGTTACGCCGAGGCAGACCAGCGGCTTGCCGACGCGATCGAATGCACCTCGGAAGCCTTTGTTCTCTGGGACAAGAACGACCGTCTGGTGATGTGCAACACCCATTTCCAGCAGGCGCATGGCCTGCCGGACAGCGTGCTGGTGCCCGGCACCGAACGTGCCGCCGTGACGGCCGCCTCGGCCCGGCCGGTGATCGAGCGTCGCGTCGCCGATGCCGATGGCAGCGGCCTGTCGCGCACGACGGAAGTGCAGCTTGCCGACGAGCGCTGGCTGCAGATCAACGAACGCCGCACCCGCGATGGCGGCACGGTTTCGGTCGGCACCGACATTACCCTTCTCAAGCGCCACCAGGAGCGCCTGCGCGAAAGCGAACGCCGCCTGATGGCAACGATCGGCGATCTTTCCGCCTCGCAGAAGAAGCTGGAGCGCCAAAAATCCGAGCTTTCCGAGGCCAATGCCAATTACCAGGCGGAAAAGGAACGTGCTGAGGCCGCCAACAAGGCGAAGTCGGAATTTCTGGCCAACATGTCCCACGAGTTGCGCACGCCGCTCAACGCCATTCTCGGCTTTTCCGAAATCCTCGTCGGCTGCATGTTCGGCCCGCTCGGCTCGCCGAAATATGCGGAATATTCCAAGGATATCCACGACAGCGGCAAGCACCTGCTCAACGTCATCAACGACATTCTCGACATGTCGAAGATCGAGGCCGGCCATATGCGCATCAGCTGCGAGGCCGTCGACCTGACGCCGCTGATCGAGGAAACCCTGCGCCTGACGTCGATCGTCGCGCAGGAAAAGGAAATTTCCATCCACCAGAAGTTCTCGAAAAACCTCGGCATCAATGCCGACCGCCGGGCACTGAAACAGGTGATGCTGAACATCCTGTCGAACTCGGTAAAGTTCACCAATGAAGGTGGCAATATCGAACTGCGCGCCAAGCGGACGAGCGGCGGCATCCTGATGACGATCGCCGATACCGGCATCGGCATTCCGAAAGAGGCGCTTTCGAAGATCGGCCAGCCCTTCGAGCAGGTTCAGAGCCAATATGCCAAGAGCAAGGGTGGTTCGGGCCTCGGTCTCGCCATCTCCCGCTCGCTGGTGGCGCTCCATGGCGGCCGCATGCGCATCCGCTCCAAGGTCGGAATGGGCACGATCGTTTCGCTGCATATTCCTGACCTGCCGATGCCGGTGGTTGCCCGCAAGCGGATTGCTTGAAGACCTTTAGCCACTGAGTTCCTGATTGCCCCTCACCCTAACCCTCTCCCCGTAAACGGGGCGAGGGGACGTGGCTCATGCTATGTCTGAGAGGGACGGAGACGTTTCGGCATATCCCTTCTCCCCGTATTTACGGGGAGAAGGTGGCGGCAGCCGGATGAGGGGCAGCCGCAACCACTAAGCCCCGACTGTTTTCCTGAACACCGCCCGCACCGCCTTCGCCAGCCTCTTCATCTCGCCCTCCAGCGTGCCGATATCCGGGCAATCGCCGATCTTGCAGATACGCTCAACGAGCCCTGCCGGCGCATCCTTCGGATCGAAGGGCGCGTCGAGGCAGAGGCGCGTGATCTGGGCATATTCGGAGAAGAGATGCAGCGCCTCAAGGCAGATGGCGAGATCATCAGGCGCCAGCTGCGGCGTGCCGATGGCCTGAAGTGTTTCCGCCGTGCTGGAGCCATAGGTAGACGGTGGGACACCCTTTGCCGGGGCGACGAGGCTCAGATATTGAGCAATAAACTCGATATCGACGAGACCGCCCGGTATCAGCTTCACATCCCAGATATCGCGCGGCGGCTTTTCCTTTTCGATCAGGGCCCGCATCTCGCGGACGTCAGCTGCGATCTTTTGCGGATCGGATTTTTCCGAGAGCACGTCCGAGATCAGCGCCTCCGCCTCGGCCGAAAGGCTCTCATCGCCGCAGATGAGGCGCGCCCTTGTCAGCGCCATATGCTCCCAGGTCCATGCCTCTTCGCGCTGGTACTTGCCGAAGGCGCCGATACGGGTGGCGACCGGGCCCTTGTTGCCGGAGGGGCGCAGGCGCAGGTCGACCTCGAACAACACGCCTTCCGCCGTTGGTGCAGAGAGAGCCGCGATCAGCCGCTGCGTCAACCGCGTAAAATAACGCTGCGCATCGAGCGGCTTTGCGCCATCGCTCTCGAATGCCGTGTCGTCATAATCGTAGAGGAGGATCAGGTCGACGTCGGAATCGGCGGTCAGCTCGAAACTGCCGAGCTTGCCCATGCCGAGCAGCGCCACACGTCCGCCCGGATAGGTGCCATGCGCCTCGGTCACCTCATCCAGCACGGCATCGAGCGCCGCGCCGATCAGGATATCGGCGAGATGGGTGAAGGCACGGCCGGCCTCCTCGCCTGAAATCGCGCCGGTCAGCAGGCGCACGCCGATCAAAAAACGCTGTTCGGCGGAGAAGATGCGCAAGCGGTCCAGCCGCTCCTCATAATAACGGGCGCCGTTCAGGAAGGTGGCGAGGCGTGCGGAGAGATAGTCGCGGGTCGGCAGTTGCGACAGGAGGCCGGGATCCAGCATGCCGTCAAAGATATGCGGCTTGGCCGCGACGCTATCGGCAAGTCTTGGCGCCGAGGACATGATGGTGACGATCAGCGACAGAAGCGCCGGGTTGTTGCCGATCAGCGAAAACAGCTGGATGCCGGCAGGGAGTGCCTTCAGGAAACTGTCGAAGCGTAGCAGGGCTTCGTCGGCACGCCGGCTTTCGCCAAAGGCTTTCAGCAGCGCCGGCATCAGTTCGGTCAGCCGTTCACGCGCCTCGATCGACTGGGTGGCGCGGTAGCGACCATTGTGCCAGGTGCGGATCAGCCGCGACATGTCGGCGGGGCGGGAGAAACCGAGATCAGCCAGCGTCTTCAGCGTATCGGGATCATCCTTCTGGCCGGTGAAGACGAGATTGCCGATGTCGCCGGAAAGCTTTTCCTCCTGCTCGAACAGTCTCGAATAGCGCTTTTCGACCAACCGCA
Organism: Neorhizobium alkalisoli; assembly: GCF_007829835.1. Taxonomy (GTDB): domain Bacteria; phylum Pseudomonadota; class Alphaproteobacteria; order Rhizobiales; family Rhizobiaceae; genus Neorhizobium. Next base: position 618,870 of record NZ_VIWP01000002.1, read on the forward strand.
GCACATTCTCGAGCTTTTCGGAAAAGGTGCGCTGGTCGGCAAAACCCAACATCAGGGCGATGCGTTTCAGTTCCGCATCAGTGTCCGGCAGGCGATGGGTCTGTTCGTCATGCACCATCTGGATCCGGTGCTCGACATCGCGCAGGAACCAGTAGGCCTCCGTCAGTTCGATGGCGATCTCGGGGCGGATCCATTTCGCCTCGGCAAGTGCATTGAGCGCTATCTCAGTCTCGCGCGCCCGAAGGGCGGGCATGCGACCACCGGCGATCAGCTGCTGGGTCTGGGCAAAGAATTCGATTTCGCGAATGCCGCCTCGGCCGAGCTTGACGTCATGGCCCTTGATGGCAATCGAGCCATGCCCCTTGTGGACGTGGATCTGCCGCTTGATCGAATGGATGTCGGCGATGGCCGCATAGTCCAGATATTTGCGGAAGACGAAGGGCGTCATCTGGCGCAAGAACTCTTCGCCGGCCGCGAGATCGCCGGCCACCGGCCGCGCCTTGATATAGGCGGCCCGCTCCCAGTTCTGCCCCCTGCCCTCGTAATAGATCAGCGCCGCATCGACCGAGACGGCAAGCGGTGTCGAGCCGGGATCGGGGCGCAGGCGCAGGTCGGTGCGGAAGACATAACCGTCCGCCGTCCTGTCCTGCAGGATGCGGATCAGCCGGCGCATCATCCGGCCAAAAGTTTCCGAGGCATCGAGAGGATCGGCGAGAATCCCCGCTTCCGGCTCGTAGAAAACGACGATGTCGATATCGGAGGAATAGTTGAGCTCGCGGCCGCCGAGCTTGCCCATGCCGAGCACAATCAGGCCGGAGTTCTTGGCCGGTTCGGCCGGATCGACGAGCTTCAGCTTGCCGGACTGGTGGGCGGCGAGAAGCAGATGATCGATCGCGGAGGCCGTGCAGGCGGAGGCGAAATCGCTCAGCCAACTTGTCGTCTCGGCGGCGGAAAAGATGCGTGCAAGATCGGCAAGTGCTGCGGTCAGCGAAAAGGCGCGCTTGGCATATCGAAGCGTCGCCATCACCTCGCTCTCGGAGGGCACGGCACCGCCGTCTGACGGCCGCCAGGCGTTGCGGGCGGTTTCGATCAGGCCGGACAGAACGGTTTCCACGGGGTCTGCAAGGGCGTCCGCCAGCAGTTTGGGAGAGATGGTCGCCATATCGCGCAGGAAGGGCGAGAGGGAAAAGGCGGCGGCGAGGAAATCCCGCAGCGCCGGGTAATCCGCAAGAATTTTGGCGATGTCCGGCTCCGACTTGCCGATCTCCTTCAAAGCGGCTAGCGCCGCCTTGGCTTCCGTCTGGTTCAGCGGACGGATGGTTTCCGCCTCGACGGCATCGAGGCGTCGTTCGGGCTGCATTGTATCTGTACTGGTCATCGCATTCCTCCCTTCGCTGCAATCCTTCCCAAAGGGAATAGCTGCAGGCGGCGGGCGCGCTCATGGACCGGTGTTCACCCCGGCTCGCATCGCCCGTCGCATCCGCACATTCGAATGTCAACGGAGCCGGGTCAAGCCGGGCAAGATGCCTGAAACGGACCTGTCTTGCCGAAACCTCTTCTTCAGAGAGCGTACCGGCACAGCGGGATCCGCCATTGACGAATGCGAAGAAAGCGCGATTTAATTGGCATCCCATCTATCTGGATGTCGATCCGACTCCGCCGCCCGCACACCATTCCAATCTGTCTTCATCAGGCAAGCGCTCTCGGTTGCGGGAGAGCGGCGTCGATCAATGAATTATCTATCGGGAGTGACCATGAGTTCCACGGATATCCAGCTTCTCGTGACCGCCGTCGGCGGCGTCGTTTTCCTTGTCGCGCTGATCGTGTCCCGCATCCGGCTGCATCCGCTGCTCGCTTTGCTGATCACTTCGATCGCCGTCGGCCTTGTGGCCGGCATGCCGGTGGACAAGCTGATCAAGTCGATCGAGGCGGGCGCCGGTGGCACGCTCGGCGCAGTCGGCCTTGTCGTTGCGCTCGGCGCGATGCTCGGAAAAATCCTTGCAGATGGCGGCGTGACGGAAGGCATTTCGGAAACGATCATCCGCAAGACGCCGACACGGCTTTTGCCCTGGGCCATGGCCGGTGCCGCCTTCATCATCGGCATTCCGATGTTTTTTGAAGTCGGTCTCGTCGTGCTCCTGCCGCTGATCTTCAGCGTCGCCCGCAAGCTGGATGCACAATCCAGCGTTCGCGGCTCCGCCTATGTCTATGTCGGTGTTCCGGTCATTGCGGCACTTGCCTCAATGCATGGCATGGTGCCGCCGCATCCCGGCCCGCTGACGGCGATCGCCTCGCTGAAGACGAGCATCGGCCCGACCATGCTCTACGGCTTCATTGCTGCGATCCCGGCCATCATTCTCGGCGGCCCGATCTATGGCGCCTTCATCACGCCGCGGCTTAAGGTCAAGCCGGATCAGGCGCTGATCGACCAGTTCGCATCGACCGGCTCGAAAGTGACCGATCCTTCGCATGTGCCGCCCGGCCTCGGCATTTCGCTGCTGACGGCGCTTCTGCCGGCCGTGCTGATGCTGCTCAACGCCATTGCCGAACTTGCCTTCGACAAGGGTTCTGTGATCGTCAGGATCACCGGTTTTCTCGGTGATCCGGCGATTGCCATGCTGATCGGCGTGCTGTTTGCGGCGTGGATCCTGATCTATGCACGCGGCGGCGTTTCCGAGGAATTGCGCAATTCGATGTCGGCCAGCGTCAAGCCGATCGCCAATGTGCTCTTGATCATCGCCGGCGGCGGCGCCTTCCAGCATGTGCTTACGGATGCGAAGGTCGGCGATGCGATCATGCATCTCAGCCAGCAGTTCTCGCTGTCGCCGATCCTGCTCGGCTGGTTCATCTCGATGCTTCTGTCGGTCTCGACCGGTTCCGCCACCGTCGGCATTGTCGGCGCCTCGGGGCTTCTCGCACCGCTTGCCGGCGCAGACGCGCTGAACGTGCCGCTTCTGGCGCTGTCGATCGGCTGTGGCTCGCTCTTCTTCAACTATGCTAACCATGCCGGCTTCTGGCTGGTGAAGGAGAGCTTTGGCATGTCGATGGGGGAAGCCACCGCGACGATCTCGGTCATCCAGTCGATCGTCTCAGTGGTCGGATTGATCATGGTCCTGCTGATGAATCTTCTGCCGCCGCTGGTGTAGTGCAAGGCGAAATCGCCCCTCATCCGGCTGCGTCCTTCGGACCCTTCTCCTCGCCTGCGGGGAGAAGGGTATGCCGAAACCACTCGCTCCCCATTCCAGGCCTATTGGGGCAAGTCCCCTCTCCCCGCCTGCGGGGAGAGGGCTAGGGTGAGGGGCAAGACGCTACAATGAACCCAATTCAGGGTTTTGGCACCGGAAACACCATCGTCACCGTTAGCCCCGGTGACTCCACCCTCGCCTCGTCGGTGGCCGAGAGTTCCAGCGTGCCGCCATGCAGTTCCATGACAGCCTCGACCAGTGACAGGCCAAGCCCGGTGCCCGGTTTGGAGCGGCTTTCATCCAGGCGCACAAAGCGCTTTGTCACTTCGCCACGCTTCTCGGCCGGAACGCCGGGGCCGTTGTCGCAGACCGACAGGCGGACAGCACCATCGGCCGTTTCCAGCCGCACGCCGATCTGCGGCGGGCCGCTGCCCTCGGCGGCGTATTTGATGGCATTGTCGAGCAGGTTGAAAATCGCCTGTCCGATCAGTTCGCGATTGCCGTTGACCTTGAGATTGGCGGCGATCTCCGTCGTCAGCGTCAGGCCCGCTTCCTCCGCCGCCGGCTCATAGAGCTCGGCGCTGTCAGCGGAAATGACCGAAAGATCGACTTCCGTCATCTCGGCGGCAATCGAACCCGCCTCAACACGGGAAATCATCAGAAGGGCGTTGAAGGTGCGGATCAGCTGGTCGGATTCGGCAATGATGCCTTCAAGCGCTGCCCGGCGCAGGTCGTCGCTGTCTTCCGCAATCGCGTCCGCCGCCTTGTTGCGCAGCCGTGTCAGCGGCGTCTTCAGGTCATGGGCGATATTGTCGGAGACCTGGCGCAGGCCTTCGTTCAGTTTTTCGATGCGGCCGAGCATGGCGTTGAGCGAATCCGACAGGCGGTCGAACTCGTCGCCGGAGCGGCCGACGGGCAGCCGCTGCGAGAGGTCGCCGGCCATGATCTTCTGACTTGCGGCCGACATCCGGTCGATGCGTTTGAGCGCATTGCGGCCGATGCCGAACCAGATGACCAGCGCGCCGAGACCCATGATCGCCAGCGCCACCATCAGCGCCTGACGCACGATATAACGGAAGCGGCTCGGATCACCGAGATCGCGGCCGATCATGATCCGCATGCCATTATCGAGCTGCAGGACATTGGCCGTGGCGAGATGGAAACGCGGGGTGCCCTGTTCGGAAAAGGGCTCGTAGCGGAAGGGAATATCCGTCCAGCCTTCCTCGTTCAGAACACCCGGCTGTACCGAGGCAACGTTACCGGCAAGGATTTCGCCGTTCGGCCCGGCGATCACGTAAAGATTGGCACCCGGCTGGCGGGCGCGCCTTTCCATGATCCGCAGGAGAAGGTTGATGCCACCCCGCTCGTATGCGCGCTGGATATCCGTCACCTCTTCCTGCACGGCCTGACGGGTCTGCTGCGCCAGAAGGCGCTCCGACATGGCGGTGACGTAAAAGACGAGAAAAGCGGCGCAGAGCGCGAAAAGCAGGATGTAGAGGGCCGACAGCCTGACGGCCGTCGAACGGAACATCAGCCGGGACCGCCGGACGGCGCGGGAAAACAACGGATGTTACCCCTCGTCCTTGATCATGTAGCCGGCGCCGCGAATGGTCTTTAACAGCGGCTTGTCGAAATCCTTCTCGATCTTCGAGCGAAGGCGCGACACATGCACGTCGATGACATTGGTCTGAGGATCGAAATGATAATCCCAGACGTTTTCGAGCAGCATGGTGCGGGTCACGACCTGGCCGGCATTCTTCATCAGATATTCGAGCAGACGGAATTCACGCGGCTGCAGCAGGATTTCCTTGCCGGCCCGCTTCACCTCATGGGACAGACGGTCTAGTTCGAGATCGCCGACACGATAGGCCATGTCCTGCTCCGGCGTGCCCTTGCGGCGGCCCAGAACTTCGACACGCGCCAGAAGCTCGGAAAAGGCATAGGGTTTCGGCAGGTAATCATCGCCGCCGGCGCGCAGGCCGGTCACGCGGTCATCCACCTGGCCGAGGGCCGAGAGGATGAGGACGGGCGCGTTGACGCCACGCTTGCGCAACTCGCTGATGACCGAAAGGCCATCGCGGCGCGGCAGCATGCGGTCGATCACCATGACGTCATAGGCGTTTTCGGAGCCCATGAAGAGACCGCTTTCGCCGTCGCTTGCATGGTCGACAACGATGCCAGCCTCACGAAAGGCTTTCGTCATGTAGGCAGCCGCCTCGAGATCGTCTTCAATCACCAGAATCTTCATGTGGGGAACAATAGCGTCTACGGCCATTTTCGCGCCAGTAGATTCGTCTGGCGTTTTGGACGAAGCCGGGGAATTTGGGGATATCGTCTGCATGGCATCCTCTCCTCAAAGCAGAAGGGCGCCGGCCGTTGCCGGCGGCGCCCCTTCATGAAGGCAGCTGGGAGATCAGCCTTCGTTGATCGGCAGCGCGATGAAGCGGCTGGAACCGTCCGCCTCGACCTGGAACAGCGCGCGGGTGCGGCCGTCCTTGCGGGCCTGCTCGATGACCTTGCCGACTTCGCTGGCAGAGGTGACCTTGCGGTTATTAACCGAGATGATCTTCTCGCCGGTCTTCAGGCCGCGGGCAGCAGCTTCCGAATCCGGGTCGACATCGGTGACGGCGAGGCCCGAACCGTCATCGGACGGCGAGACGGTGATGCCGAGCGAGGCGAGCGCCTTGGAGCTCGACGGAGCCGGCGTCTCGGACGGACGGCTGTTGTCATTGGAAGCCGTATCGTCGCTTGCCATGTTGCCGAGCATGACCGGAATGGTCTGCTGCTTGCCATCACGCCACAGATCGACATCGACCTTGGTGTTCGGGCCGAAGGCGGCAACGCGCTTGGCGAGGTCACGGGCATCCTTGACCGTAGCGCCGTTGACGGCGGTGATGACGTCACCTTCCTTGATACCGGCCTTCTGGCCCGGCGAGCCTTCCTGCGGGGCGACAACAAGGGCGCCCGAGGCTTCCTTCAGGCCGAGCGAGTCGGCGATATCCTTGGTGACAGGCTGGATCTGCACGCCGAGCCAGCCGCGGGCCACCTTGCCGTCCTTCATCAGGTCGGCAATGACGTCCTTGGCGGTCGAGGCCGGAATGGCGAAGGCGATACCGACATTGCCGCCCGACGGCGAGAAGATCGCGGTGTTGATGCCGACGACCTGACCATTGAGGTCGAAGGTCGGGCCACCCGAGTTACCGCGATTCACGGCAGCGTCCACCTGGATGTAATCGTCATAGGGGCCAGAGCCAATGTCGCGGCCACGGGCCGAAACGATACCGGCGGTGACGGTGCCGCCGAGGCCGAACGGGTTGCCAACGGCGACGACCCAGTCACCGACACGGACCTTGCTGTCATCAGCAAAGGAGACATAGGTGAACTTGCGGGCCGGCGCATCGACCTTCAGAAGCGCCAGATCGGTGCGGCTGTCCTTGCCGACCAGCTTGGCATCGAGCTCGGTGCCGTCGCTGAGAACGACCGTATAGGCCTGACCGTCGGAAACGACGTGATTGTTTGTGACGATGTAGCCATCTTCGGAAATGAAGAAACCGGAACCCTGGGCGGTCGGACGCAGGTGGTGCGGACGCGGGCCATTCTTGTCGGCGCGGTCCTGATTGCGGTTCTGGCCGCCCTGACCGTTCGGGCCCATCTGGCCGCCGAATTCACGGAAGAAACGCTTCAGCGGGTGATCATCGGGAAGCTGGTCGAAACCGCGGCCACCGAAGGAGAAGGTGTTGCCACCGTCATTGTCGGCAACCTGCTGCTCGTCGGACTGAACCTTGACGGAGACAACGGCGGGGGAAACGGCCGAAACGACATCGGCAAAGCTCGGGGCCTGCGGGGCGTTGACGCTCACCGGCGCGGCATAGGAAGACATGATCTGGGCAGGAATGCCGGTCGAAAGCATGACGGCCGCAAGGCCGGCGACGGTCGAGGTTTTCAGGACCGTTTTCAGGGAGGGACGTCCAATCGTGCGCATGTGTGGCTACCTTCTTCTCTTCTGTCACTCTTGCATGCCGGACCATGCCGGCTGCGTTTGATGACCAAGATATAGGAGCCGTCACGTTAACTGGAGGTGGCGAGCGAATGAAATGTTCGTAATGTTGGAAAAACCCGACTATTTGCCGAGCAGATCGTCGATCCGTGCCTTCTCTTCGGCACTCAAGGCAGCAACTGAACGCTGGCTCGGGCGGGTGCGGATGAAAATGACGAGCGCCAGAATACCGATCAGGAGTGCTGCGATCGGCATGACCCAGAGAATCACCGTCTTCGCACTGAAACGCGGATTGAGCAGCGCGAACTCGCCGTAACGCGACACGACATAATCCAGCACCTGGCCGTCGCTGTCGCCATCTGTCAGCCGCTCGCGCACAAGAACGCGCAGGTCGCGGGCGAGATCGGCATTCGAGTCATCGATGGACTGGTTCTGGCAGACCATGCAGCGCAGCTGCGCCGAGATTTCCCGGGCTCGATGTTCGAGAGCCGGGTCTTTCAGCATCTCGTCGGGATTGACGGCGAAGGCCGGGATGGGGACGAGGATAAACAGGATGAGAAGAAGCCTGCTGACGAAGCCCCTCATCCGGCTGCCGCCACCTTCTCCCCGCGCGCGCGGAGAAGGGAACAAGCCGCATGCTCCCAGACCCAATTGAGGCATGTCCCCTCTCCCCGCTAGCGGGGAGAGGGCTAGGGTGAGGGGCAATTTCCGGGAACGACCCATCATTCCGCCGGCTCCATGACCGGCTTCGCAGCCTTGACGGCTTTAGCCTTGCGGTTCGGCGCGCCGACGCGCAGGCGGCGGTCGGAGAGCGAGACGAAGCCACCGAACATCATAACAAGCGCACCGCCCCAGATGCAGAGGATGAAAGGTTTCCACCAGATGCGTACGACCATGCCACCGCCATCGATCGGGTCACCGAGCGAGACATAAAGCTGGCTGAGGGCCATCGTCAGAATGCCGGCCTCGGTGGTCGGCATGCGGCGGGCGGTATAAAGGCGCTTTGAGGACCAGACGTCGGAGATGACGGCGCCACCCTCACGGACCGTAAAATGGGCGCGCTGCTCGGTATAGTTCGGGCCGGCCGCATCCTTCATGCCGTCGAACGTCACCTGGTAACCGCCGGCATTGACGGTCGCGCCCTGTTTCATGTCAACGACCGTTTCGGTGCCGAACGTGGTTGCGGCAAAGATGCCGAGAACGGTGACGCCGAGGCCGAAATGGGCGATGGCCGTGCCAAAGGCCGAGCGTGGCAGGCCGGCAAGACGGCGGAACGCCACGGAAAATTTCAGCTTGCCGAAATTGCCGCGATACCAGAGATCGGCGATCGCGCCGAACATGCCCCAGAAGCCGAGGGCAAGGCCGAAGATCGACAGGATCGGACCGCCGCCCTTCAGGTAAGCGAAGACGAAGCCGGCGGCGAGTGCGAGCGCCGCAAAGACGTAGATGCGCTGCAGCGCGCCCAAAAGATCGCCGCGCTTCCAGGCGAGCATCGGTCCGAAGGGAACGGCGATCAGGAGCGGCAGCATCAGCAGGCCGAAGGTCATGTTGAAGAAAGGCGCGCCGACCGAAATCTTTTCACCGGTCAGGGTTTCGAGAACCAGCGGATAGAGCGTGCCGGTCAGGACGGTCGCGGTCGCCACCGTCAGGATCAGGTTGTTCAGCACCAGCCCGCCTTCGCGCGAGATCGGCGCGAACAGGCCGCCTGCCTTCAGCATCGGCGCCCGCCAGGCGAACAACGAAAACGCACCGCCGATGAAAAGCGCCAGAATGCAGAGGATGAAGATGCCGCGGGTCGGATCGGTCGCGAAGGAATGGACCGAGGTCAGCACGCCGGAACGCACGAGGAAGGTGCCGAGCAGCGACAGCGAGAAGGTCATGATGGCGAGAAGCACCGTCCAGATCTTCAGCGCCTCGCGCTTTTCCATGACGAGCGCCGAATGCAGCAGCGCCGTGCCGGCGAGCCAGGGCATGAAAGAGGCGTTTTCGACCGGATCCCAGAACCACCAGCCGCCCCAGCCGAGTTCGTAATAGGCCCAGTAAGAACCCATGGCGATGCCGGCGGTGAGAAAGGTCCAGGCGGCAAGCGTCCAGGGACGCACCCAGCGCGCCCAGGCGGCATCGATACGGCCTTCGATCAGGGCCGCGACGGCAAAGGAGAAACAGACGGAGAAGCCGACATAACCGAGATAGAGAAGCGGCGGATGCACGGCGAGACCCAGATCCTGCAGGACCGGGTTGAGATCCTGACCTTCCGCGGGCGCCGGATTGAGGCGGAGGAAGGGGTTGGAGGTGAGGAGAATGAAGAACAGGAAGGCCGAGGCGATCCAAGCCTGCACGCCGAGCACGTTGGCCTTCAACGTTTCCGGCAGGTTTCGACCGAAGACGGCGACCAGCGCGGAAAACAGCGTCAGGATCAGCAGCCAGAGCATCATCGAGCCTTCGTGATTGCCCCAGACGCCGGAATATTTGTAGATCAGCGGCATCATCGAATGGGAGTTTTCCCAGACGTTGTTGACCGAGAAATCCGAGACGACATAGGCCCAGGTCAGCGCGCCGAAGGACAGTGCCACCAGCAGGAACAGGGCGATAGAACCGGTCGTGCCGAGCGTCATCAGCGCGACATCGCCGCGGCGCGCGCCGATCATGGGCAGGATCGAGACGATCAGCGCCGTCGCCAGCGCCAGAACGAGCGCGTAATGGCCGAGTTCGACGATCATTGTTTTATCACTCCCTGCCCGTCAGCCTTATTCGTGCCCTGGGCCATGCCCTTGCCGCTACCGTCTTCCCAGACACCGTCCTTCTTCAGGCGGTCGGCGACTTCCTTGGGCATGTATTTCTCGTCATGCTTGGCAAGCACGCTGTCGGCGACGAACTTGTGGCTGACGTCAAAGGCACCTTCGGTGACGACGCCCTGCCCTTCGCGAAACAGGTCGGGCAGGATGCCGGTATAGGTGACGGGCACATTACCGGTGCCATCGGTGACCGTGAAGCTGACCGTCGATCCCTGCCCGCGCTTGACGGAGCCTTCGGCGACGAGACCGCCGAGACGGATGCGCGTGCCGGGCTGGACATCGGTCTTGGCGAGATCGGCCGGCATGAAGAAATAGGCGACCGATTGCGAGAAGGCGAACATGACAAGGAGCACGGCGACCATGATGAAGCTCATGCCGCCGAGAATGACCGTCAGGCGTTTCTGTTTACGGGTCACTGCTTTGCTCCTTCGGCAGGGTTTTGCACCTGCGCGGTCAGTCCGACTTCTCCAGCCAAAGCGAGAAGCTGGCTTTTGCCGTTTGCATCGGCGGAAAACTGCACCAGTCCCTGGTTCAGTGCTTCGCCCGCCTTGTCCTTTTCACCGAGCACGGCATAGGAACGCACCAGCCGCAGCCATCCGTCAAGATTGTTGGGTTCTTCCTTGAGGCGCGCTGCGAGACTGTCGACCATACCGCGGATCATCTGCTGACGATCGCCCTGCGACAGGTTTTCGGCCGCCGCGACATCCTCCTGGCTCGGACCGCCCGGCGCACGGCCGGCCCCCGACCCATTTTCAGGGGCGGCAGCGGCCAGCGGAGCACCGCCATTCTTGGCAATGTGCTGGCTGAGAAGCGGCATCCAGGGTGCGTCGGCGGGGGAGTTTTTCGCAATATCCTCGAAGGCGGCCAGGGCCTCGGGCGCCTTGCCGGCCTGTTCGAGGCCGAGCGCAACATAGAAACGGGCGCGAGTATCATCCGGCTCCAACTTTAGCGCCGCTTCGAACGAGGTACGCGCATCTTCGGTAATCACACCATCGCTCAGCGTCATCAGCGCTTCGCCGAGCCCGGTCAGGCGGGCAGCGCTCGGGCCGATCAGGCGGATCGCGTTGCGATAGGCAAGCTCCGCATCGCCGGGGCGCTGCATGCGCATATAGATCGGCCCCAGCAGATCCCAGCCGGCGCCATCGGACGGGTTTTCGGCGAGATGCCGTTCGGCCTTCGTCACCAGAAGCGCAATATCATTGCCCGGCGCGGCGAGGCGCGCTTCGAGCGGCTGATCCGGAAGTCCCGGACTGCCGAGCATGATGTAAAGACAGAGCCCGATGGCAGGAGGAAGAATGGTGACGATCGCCGTCGCCAGCCCATGTTTGCGCCGGGTCGACCCGGCCTGCACTTCGCCATCCTTCAAAGCGGCTGCGGCAAGAAGCCGGCGGCCAACCTCGGCGCGCGCGTATTCCGCCTGCTCGGCTTCGATCAGGCCCTGCTCGCGGTCCCGCTCGATTTCCTTCAGCTGGTCGCGGTAAACTTCGATATCGCCCGCATGACCACTCGCATGGCCCTCTCCCGCCGCGATCGCGTTGCCGCGCAAAAGGGGGATAAGCAGGGCCGCAGCGACGGCGGCCGTCAGAAACGCAAGGAGGATCCACAACATCATCCCCGCCCAATACTCCAAGCGGGAGAGCTTTCCAATCGCTCAGAAATTGTTAACGCGAATTTGAGGCGCCGTGGGGCGATTTACCGCCGGATCAGGTCAGAGGCGACCATGTGCCATCGGAATTGCGGCAGGCAGCCCCCCTCGCCATCATCTCCTTGCCATCCACCGTCACGGTATGACGATACTGGCGGCAATTCTGCTGGCCGACCTGGTAGGGCGCGTTGGCGACAACCTCGCCGCTGGCGCCATCGCCCTTCCAGCTGATCACCTGGCCGACGGCGGTGGCTTCAAGCGCACGATACTCCGCCTCGAGCGCCCGCGAACGATCGCTGCTCGACAGTTCGGCACCGGTGCGGCCGACAATGCCGCCCTGAAGCGCGGTGATATAGGACGCGGAGCTCGACGGTTTTGGCGACAGAAGGCCGCGCGACCCGTTCGATGCCGTCGAGGTCGTGTTGCAGCCGGCCAGAAGGCCAGCAACCAGAAGAAGGGAAATCGTATTACGGGAACCTGACAGTCGCATATCGTCTGAAACCGGGTGATTGAGGGTTGTCGCAGCACCTGCTGAAGCAGAGCTCGGCTTCCGGCATGGCATCTTTATGACACCGCGTGAACGAGGCAGATGGGCAGCGATGGTCACATTTCCTGTTTCCGGTTTCCAGACGTGTTCAAGAGAACAAGATATAGCAGGCGATCGATCCGTCCAGAGCAATTCGGGCAAAGGATTGCTTCAGCACCTTGTGTGGAATTGCGCAATATCAATAATTTAGAAGATTTTGCTATGATTTCAGGCCATGCAGCCTATGGCAAGTCACGCAGCGTTGCCTTTCGGCCACAGGTCAACCGGGTAGAAGCATCATAGCCGGGAGTCGATGCGACCGCGATTCAGGCAGCGTCCTTGCTGAGGCCAGGCAGGATCAGCCTTGCCTGCAATCCGCCTTGCGCGGCCCGGCCGAGTTCGAACTGGCCCTGATATTCGCTGGCGATTTCCTTGACGATCGAAAGGCCGAGACCGGCGCCCGGCTTGCTCTCGTCAAGCCGCTTGCCGCGCTTCATCGCCTCGCTGATCTGGTCGGGATCAAGGCCCGGACCGTCGTCCTCGACCAGGATTTCCACCCAATGGCGGCGGGATGCATCGCCTTCGGTCGCCGGATGCGCATAAGGGGTGACGGTCACCCAGACGGCGGTCTTGCAGAAGCGCGCGGCATTTTCGAGCAGATTGCCGACGGTCTCCTCGATATCCTGCTGTTCCATGGCGAGGAACTGGCCGGGCGGCAGCAGCGACAGGTGAAATTCCCGCTCCGGGTTGAGCCGGCGGATCACCCGCATCAGCCGTTCCATCACGGGCTCGACATCGGTGCGGGCCAGCAGCGATTCCCGCTGAGCGGCGATCCGCGCCCGGTTGAGATAGGTCTGGACCTGCGCCTGCATCGTCTCCGCCTGGGTCTGCACCAGATCGGACTGGACCTTGTCGAGCATGCGCGATTCATTGAGCAGAACAGCAATCGGCGTCTTCAGCGAATGGGCGAGATTGCCGACCTGCATGCGCGCCCGCTCGACGATGCGCCGATTGCTTTCGATCAGCGCATTGATGTCATTGGCAAGCGGCATGATTTCGCGCGGGAACTCACCTTCCAGCCGTTCCGCCTCGTTGCGGCGAACCCGTTCCAGAGCACGGCGGGCCGCATCCATCGGCTGCAGCCCGTAGAGAATGGCAAGGCCGTTGACGATCAGGCTGCCGACGCCGAAGACCGCAAGCGCGATGTAGAGGCTGCGGGAAAAGCTGCGGACATCGTCCTCGACGACATCGAGATTGCCGGAGACGCGGAAACGCGCGGCCCGCCCCTCCCCGTCAAGGACAACTTCGGTTTCGGCCACGAGGACGTGGTTTCCGAAGGCGTCGCGGGTCGGATAAAACCGCTCATACCGATTGTTGAATGGCACGGCGAGGATGGTCGGCACGGTGATATTGGATGTGCCGAGCGAGGAAGAGGACAGCGGCGTCGCGGCAAAGGTGCCGAGCGGCTCGATGATCCAGTACCAGCCGGTTTCAGGCTGCGAGAAACGCAGATCGCCGAGCTGAGGATTGCCGGAGAGCTTGTTGTCCTCGCCGATCGTGATCGAATTGATGACGTTGTAGAGCTGCGCGCGCAGAAGGTCGGTGAAGGCGCGATCGGACGACTGTCGGTAGAGCTGCAGGATCACGACCGAAATCACCACCAGCGCAACGGCCGACCAGGCCGTGGCGAGCAGAAGGACGCGGGCGGTAAGTGATCTCGGGCCGATCGGTCTAACGCGCATCGTTCGGCGCTTGCATGCGGTAACCGAGGCCGCGGACGGTCTCGATCAGGTCGACGCCGAGTTTTTTGCGCAGGCGTCCGACGAAAACTTCAATCGTATTGGAATCGCGGTCGAAATCCTGATCGTACATATGCTCGACCAGTTCCGTGCGGGAAACGACCTCGCCCATATGGTGCATCAGGTAGGAGAGAAGCCGGAACTCATGCGAGGTGAGCTTCAGCTGCATGCCGTTGACGGTCGCCTTCGACGCCTTCGTGTCGAGCCGGACCGGGCCGCAGACGATTTCAGACGAAGAATGGCCGGCTGCACGGCGGATCAGCGCCCGCACGCGGGCCAGCACTTCCTCGACATGGAAAGGCTTTGCGACATAGTCGTCGGCGCCGGCATCGATGCCGGCGACCTTGTCGCTCCAGCGATCACGGGCGGTCAGCATGATGACCGGCATGCCCTTGCCACTGGCGCGCCATTTTTCAACGACGGTAATACCATCCATCTGCGGCAGGCCGATATCGAGGATAACGGCATCATAGGGCTCGGTATCGCCGAGATAATGGCCTTCCTCGCCGTCGAAGGCCTGATCGACCACATAACCGGATTCCTTGAGGGCGTCCGAAAGCTGCCGGTTGAGATTGACGTCGTCTTCGACCACCAGAATGCGCATGAATTTTTCCCTAGAACTTACCCGGCGCCGACATCCCGACTGCAGCGCGCCCCCAAATTGCCTCTGTAGCGCCGCAATATCGCCTTTGTATAGGTCCCTACATAGGCACCCGGACCGTGACCTTGCGCGGCCGCTCGCTGCCATTGCCCTGAACCAGGACGGTGACGATGCAGGTCTGGCCATCGGACGAAGGCTGGGCGGAAAGCAGCTGGCCGCCGGTGTCACGCATGACCTTGGTTGCCGCAGTACTGCAGTCCCCCGCGACCATCACCAGATAGTCGCGGTAGTCGCGCGCGGGCGCCTTGCCCGGCAGCAAGGCGGCAAGGCCCGCCAGTGCTGCGGCGATTATCGCGATGATCGGCAGTCGCGCCATGGCTGCAATTTCCACTCACAAGACGAACAAGGATCATGTCCAAAGCATGTGATGGATTATGTAGCCAATAGCGGCTGAATGGCAAATGAATGGTCTGTAATGCTGGCCTTCATCCGGCTTATCCACCGGTCGTTCCGCCCCCGGCCGCGGTCGGACGCGCCACCGAAGCCGTGGCGACAAGCCGTCCATAGATCGACAGAAGACCGCCAAAAGCACCGACGAGCGTCACCGCGATATCGGCCAGTTCCCCTTGCGCATCGGGCGCAAGATCGAAGCCGACGAGGTGCAGAACCGAGGCAGCGACCGCAATCAGCGCGCCCCAGATCGTCTTCGACTGGTACCATTCCTTGATGCCATCCATGTCCATTCTCCTCTTCGAAAACTCGTTCTCTTCCAGCAGGCTGGCCGGATATCTGGTGAAACGGATTCACAGTTTCACGGTCGCCTGTGCGGCAATTCCAAGCGCAACCGCACGCCCCATCTGGCGTATGCGCAGGTCGATCATGCTGCGACGACTGCCGAAATCGGCGATCTCATCGGCTGCGGAATAGGTGAAGGACGATGCATCGACATCCACCGTCCGCCGCACTGCCGAACCGTCGAGAAGCTCGACGCGGTAACGCTCAAAAGGTTCGTCCAGCGGAATGTCGGACGCCTCCCAACCATCGGCATCGATCCGGCCGCGTCTCGTCCAGCTGAACCGGATACTTCCATCCGCCTGGCGGCGCCCGCGAAGGTGAACGGGAGAGAGCGGTGTCTCCGCCCGCTCGCCGCCGGCAAAGACGACCGGGCCATAACGCTCCGTCGCGCCACCCAGGCTTTCGGCGAGCCAGTTCAGGCTGCGGCCGCGTTCTTCGGTCAAAAGCCCCAGCGGCAGAACCGCGTCGTCGAGAACGACGCAGGCCGCACCGGCGATGGCACCGGCGAGCATCGCGTCTTCCGTGCCGGCAAGACCGCGCAGCAGGCCCGTCAGCCGCCAGATTCCGGTGGAAATCTCTTCAGCGGACAGAAAGCCGAGGATCTCCCACGCTCCGTTCTCAGCCCTCACCGCGATACGGTTTTCACCGCCGAGAACGGAAAGCGGATCGGCCGAGGCAAGGCCATCGAAAAGCAGATTGACCTCCACCGCCTGCCCCCTCTGGAAACGGCCCGAAACACCGGCGGATAAATCCGCGGTCAATGCGCCGATACGGGCCGGACGGTCGAGGATGACGCGCTGTCGATATCCTTCCACCGTAGCAGACGACGACAGGGCGATGCGACGCCAGGGTTTTGCATAGGCTGCCACACAGGCAAAGTTTTCGGCCGAAGCCGTCGAAAGCCGCGGCAGATCGAGAAAATGCAGGATCGGCGCAAAGCCGGCGGAAGCGCTGCTCCCCGTCGACTTCCGCTTTGTCGTGCGCGGTACGCTGGTTGGCGGCAAGGCTGCGTGGTGGCGGGCCTCGATGCGTCGGAAGGCTCCATCCTCGATCCTTTCGACGACGAATGTGCCATCGACCAAACCGGGCAGACGGATCGCATCGCCCGGCTCGACCGCGATATCGGCCGGCGAGATGGAAATGCCGATCGAGCGGCGGGCAACACGCTGGGCGCGCGGCAAAGTTTCGACCGCCGTCTGCGCCGCCTCCTCGGCAAGCGTCGCGGGCAGCGCATAGGCCGCGGTCCGATCGCCTGCCGACGGGGTGCGGCGGGAGCGGACGCTGGCCTGTTCGTAATCGAGGACAGGATTGTAGAAATTCAGCACCGCATCGGCTGCCAGATCGCTGTCATGGGCGCGGGTTTCAGACCAGAGTGATTCATCTTCGACATCGCCGAGAACCGAGATATCGCGCGGCGCAAGGCTGGCGCGCAGCCGCGAGCGGAAATTCAAGATGCCACCGTCTTCCGCCGCATCGACCTGAAAAACCTCCATCAACGGTTCGAGCAGCGCCCGCGCCGAAGTGACATCCGCCTGGACGTAACCGCCGAGATCGCCGCTCACCGAAGAGACGTCGAAATCGTCGAAACCCTGGTCGGTGAGGATGGCGGAAAACGTGTCGGCCAGCGTCGCCGTCCCCAGCCGGCCGTTCAGCCAGTGACCGGTGCGCCAATTTTCGCCATCGCTCCAGACGGTCAGATCATCGGGAAAGGCAGGCGACGGCCGAGCATCCCAGGTCCAGACAAAAATATGGTCCGGATCGACCATGCCTTCCGGTGGCTGTTCGGATTGCCACCATTGATGATGCGCTTCCAGAAAGCGCCTCTGCTGGCTGTCCGAGCGATGGCCGGATGAATAATAGGGAAGCTCGCTTTCGGCGGATTTGGGATCAACGAAAACATTCGGCTGGTTGGCGCCCTTGTCCACCGCCGGGCAGCCGAGCTCGGTGAACCAGATCGGCTTCATGCGCGGCAGCCAGTCGGTCGGCACCATATGCTCGGCGCCGCCCTCGCGGTCGCAATGGCGATGCGACCACCAGCCTTCGAGATCCTTGTAACGAAACACCCAGGGCTTGCCCGCAAGCCCGTCCTCGATCGGCAGGCGATCACGGCCGTTTCGGCCGAACGTATCGGCATAATACCAGTCGAAACCCTCGCCGGAATCGATCTGGGTCAGCATGCCGTGCGCATCATCGATCGATCGGAAGACATCCGGATTTGTCGCCGCGAGATCCTCGTCGCGCCAGTCGGACAGCGGCATGTAATTGTCGATGCCGACGGCATCGATATCCGGCGAGGCCCAGAGCGGATCGAGATGGAAAAAGACGTCACCCGACCCATCGTCCGGGTGGTAGCCGAAATATTCGCTCCAGTCGGCGCCATAGGTGATCTTTGCCGCACTTCCCAGCGCCTCGCGCACATCCGTCGCGAGATTGGTCAGCATATGGACAAAGGGAAAGACACCATCCTCGTCACGCAGTCTTGTGAGGCCGCGCAGTTCGGAACCGATGATGAAACCATCGACACCGCCGGCATCGGCGGCAAGCCGTGCATAATGCATCACCAGCCTGCGATACCCTTCCGGTCCGGCAGCAAACGCCTGCAGCTGGCTGCGGGCAGCGGCCGTCTTGTCGGCACTGCCCGGACGCCCCGGCCCGGGATGGCAGGTGATCCGCCCGCGCCAGGGATAAGCCGCCTGCTCTTCCCCGCCATAGGGGTCGGGCAGACCGTTGTCCAAAGGCACATCCATCATCAGAAACGGGTAGAGATAAATCTTCAGCCCCCGCGCCTTCAGATCCGCGATCGCCTGGATGACACTGGCGTCGCTCGGCGTGCCGCCATAGGCGGGAGATCCGGCACGCCGGCTGACGAGATGCGCATCGGCGCGGGTGATATCGCCCACCCACCAATCGCTGCTCTCGTTGTTGCGTGCCGCGACCTCGACGCCCGGCAGAATACGGCACTCACCGGCGCGAAGGTCGGTGCCGAACCACGAAACGACCAGCGCCACCCGTTCGAGATTGGGGCAGAGCGCCTGCAATTCGTCGATCGAGGCCTCCCAGTCGGTCGAGGCAGTCAGCACATTGCGGTTGAGGATGCGTTTTGATCCTTCGCCGGTCTTTTCCGTCACCTTGATGGTCGAATAACCGTGTTCCGTCGCACCGGGGATGATCGTCACCGCCCGGATCTGGCGTTCCAGCCGTCCGACCGGTCGCAGGACCTCGAACTGCAGCAAAGGAATGCGATTGCCGAACGTATCGAGCGGCAGGCGGTCGAAGACGACATAGGCGAGGCCGCGATAGGCCGGCGCCTGCCCCTCCCCCTGCTTCGCCTCGATCAGCGGATCCGGCTGCTGGTTTTCGCCGCCGATATGGACACGCATCTCGATCGCGGTCAGGTCGAGTTCGCGGCCATCGGCCCAGACGCGACGGACCATGGCGATCGGCCCTTCGCAGAGCCCGACTGCAAAATTGGCGAAATAGCGAAAATTCTCGACCTGCGAACCGCCGGCCTTGCCGCCGGAGCGCTCCTTCGTCACCTCCTCCTCGAAACGCGTCGCCCAGATCAGCGTGCCGCCGATCCGTGCCGTGCCGTAAAGCCGGTTGACGGCCGTGCCCTCGTCGGCACCGGGAATGCGCGCCGTGGCGAGCCTTGCGCCGGTGACGGTCGAGCTGCCGCCGATCAACGCCCTGTCGACAACGCTGCCTGCAAGAGCGCCCGCTGCGCGACCCACGATCGCGCCGACCGGGCCAAAGACGCTGCCAAGCGCGGCACCCGCCGCCTGAAGGAGAAGAGTGGCCATAAGCGCCCTCCGCGGCAACCAGATCGAAAGCCGGATGCGCGTTAAAATTGTGATATTTTATCGGAATACGGGAACGGAAGATGAATAAAACGAGGCGTTTTCACCCATTATCCGGATGAGCGGTCATTGCTTGCCGACAAAACCGGTACACAGCCGCAACGTGCGTAAAAGGATCGGCGCGAAAGACAGCCGCTTGCGCGACATTTCGCGTGGCATGACATCAATCCGGATCGCCTAAAAGGAGAAAATTCAGCCATAGACACGCATAGATTGCGCGATATGATTGTGGCGGTTGAGAGCAAAAGCAGCATGCGCCGAACCAGCCGGCGTGTCGATGAAGACAGGCCGCATCGACCGAGGCAGAGGCCCTGCTCTCAACCGTGGAGGTGACTTCTATGAGGTTCAGACCGATTAGAATCACACTTAGCTGGATGAAAACCCGGACGGGCTGGTCTATCGCCGTCCGGGTCATCTTCAAAGCATAAGCAAACGATGGGCGGGGTTGCACCCCCGCTCATCACTCCACGAATATAACCGACCCCCAGTAAAATTGCAACGACAACGCGATTCGCCTCATAATTGCATCAAGCAACAGAATTGCGCGTAAAACCTTCTCATTCAGCCACGTCAGGAAACCTGAACACACCCGCAATCCGGCGCCGCCAGGACGGCACCAGAGCCGAGCGCATCACAGATCCCCGCTCGTAGGCATGGATGAAATGCGTGTTCCCGGCGAGGATCCCTGCGTGTTTGGCGGCACAATCCGCCCGCCAGCGAAACAGCAGCAGATCACCCGGCGCGGCATCCGCGATCGCCAGTGGCTGGCCGAACAGCCGCAAGGCCGCGGCCATGAGCCGGTCTTCGCCGCTGCGTTCGGCCCAATCTGGCGCATAGGCCGGCACCGGCTCCGGTTCGCCGCCGTAAAGTTCGCGCCAGATGCCGCGGATCAGGCCGATGCAATCGCAGCCGACGCCCCTGGTCGCGCCCAGATGGCGATAGGGCGTGCCAAGCCAGCTTTCGGCCAAGGCGACGATCCTTTGCCCCTGCCTTTCCCGCTGGCTGTTCATTCGAACAGCGCCCCGCCGTCATGCACGCGCTCGCCATCGACATAGGAATAGGCGAAATCCGTACCGGGCACATGCGGAAAGCCGCGGAAATTCAGCTGGTTGGAAAACCGCGACCGGCAGGTGGCAAAACTCTTGTCACAGCCTGCCGTGATGCTGCAGCCGCGCCCGACCGTAATGGGCACTTCAAGCGGCAGCCAGAAACCGATCACCGCCAGCCCGCCAGCCTTTTTCACATGCGTCTCGACAACGACAGTCGGGCCGCCGGAAAAGGTCAGGGTGCCGCGGTCAAAAAAGCCGGCGGCGAAATCCGAAAGACCCGAGACGACCACCCTGCTCTCGTCGACGATATCCGAAACCTGCCCGTTGCCGCGCCATTCGGAAAGATCGACACGGCAACGCTCATCACCAAGGCGCGCATCGCAGCGGCGGCCGTAAAGGCGGCCCTGCGGCTGATCGAGCCGATGCGTGAGGCTGCGCAGCTCGGCACGAAATTCCCCGCCCGCCCGCGAAACCTCGCCGATCTCGCGCATGTTCAAAAGCAGGTTCTGCTCGGGTGCCGTCCAGTTGACGAGAAAGAGTTCGACCCTGGCGCCATCATAACGCCCCGCGGCCAGATCATCCTCGCTGATCGCCACGCTTGAAAACCCGCCCGCCACCTCACCGGCATTGGCGGAAAGCCCCGTGGCGGCTTCCGTATCGCTTGCCGCAAAACCGCTGGCGGCGAGATAGGTGGTGCCGTCGAAGGTCAGATCGCGGTCATGTTCGGTAAAACCGAAAACCGCACCATCGCGCCGCGTCACCCGCCAGCAGTGACAGGTCGTCGTCGCATCGCCGGCCAGATGGTTGCGCAAGGCAACCGGCACCTTTCTCATGGCAATATCTCCGTCAGCGGAATGGTGGGAATCCGCCCCGCCTCGAAATGCGCAAGGCTGACATCGATCCGGTCGATATCGAAACGCACCGGCACATCGAATTCGAAGCCGGCCGTGATAACCGCGCCGGCCGGCGGCACATGGCCAGATGCAAAGGTGAGCACACCGGTCACGGCATCCACGGCAAACGACCCGGCCGGTTTTGACGCGCCCGCGACGGCAACAAGAACCGAACCCGCGACCGGTTTCGAAATCCGTCGCGCCCAGGAGCCGGCGAAATCGGCATAGGTTTTTAAGAGTTCAAAGGCAGCCGTCGCGCCGTCACCGGCGCCGAGGATCTGGTCCATGGCCGAAACGACGCCACCCGGCGCACAGGATTTCCAGTCGAGGGGATCGCGAAAACGAAACCCGTAAAGCTGGCCGGCGCGTGCCTCGAAAAACTCGAGCACCTCATAGAGATCCGTCGTGGAGCGGATGCCCGATCCGGCATCATAACTGCGGCGGCTGTCGCGCCAGCGCTGGTTGCGCTGTTCGCGCCCGTTCGATAGATTGACGATATCCGTGCGCCGCACCGGGCCACCAGACGCGCCGAGCGCCAGCCGCAGCGGAAACCGCACCTCATGAAATCCGGCCATGACCGCCTCCCCTCATAGCCCGCGCCGGCCGCGTGCGACACTGCGCGCCAGCATGGCCGAGATCTGCCCTTCGCTTTTGCGAAAACTCGCCGCATCCGTGGCCGTGACGTTGAAGACGATCTGCGGTGTTCGCCCATTGCCATCGCTACCGGTCGCCACGCCAAGCGCTCCGTCGGGACCACGCTGCAGCGGCAGGATCGCTTCAGCGCCCGCCTCACCCATCAGCCCGGCACCACCATCCATCGGAAAATAGGTCGGCGCGCGGACGACACCGCCATCGGCAAATGGCGTCACCGAACCGGCAAGACTGCCGACGGCATTGCCAAGCGCGGTTTCAAGCGGCTTCAGGCCCGCGGCAAGCGCGATATCCGTCAGCCGGTTTCCGAGCCCTTTCAGCACATCCTCCAGCCCCTTGCCGCCCGTCGTGGCGGATCGAAGCGCGCCGGTCAGTGCCGCGCCAAAACGCTGCGAGCGGGCTTCAAGATCGGCCATGACGCCGGAAAGCGCCTCGGCGCCGGAGAGAGCATTGGAAAAGTCATCGCTATCGGTCTGCATGGTTCGCTTTACTCCGTCAGGCCACTGTTTCAGCGCCTATTCTGGCGGGTCTGCCTCATCGATCCGGGAATTCCCCCATCAACGCATCCAAAACCCCTCGTGCGAGAGGCGTCGCGCGCCGCCGCGTACCGCCGGTGATGATGAAGAATTCGCGCGGTGTCATCGCCCAGAAATCCCGTGGCGGAAGCCGCAGCAGGAAGAGACCGGCATGCATCACGGCATCCCAGGGAAAGGGCGCTGTTTCGACCTTCCCTCGTGCTCCATCTGCAGCTCCGTCCGATCCCGCCGCGGCCTTCAAGGGTTTGCGGCAACCGCTCCTTCCGATACTCCCTCCGGCCCGGCAAAGGTCGCGGTCAATAGGTCGGCGGTGATGCGGGCATAGGCAGCAAGCCCGCCCTCGACGCTCATCGCCGCCACCTCGTCGTCCGAAAACAGATTGCCGCCGCCGCGCAGGCCGGCGCCGAGGATGCGGATCATATCTGCCGCCTTCAGCCTGCCGGATGAAAACCGCTCGCCGAGCCCGCCGAGATCGCCGACGGAAAAGGCCGTTTCCAGCTCGGCCAGCGCGCCGAGCGTCAGGCACAGGATGCGCCTCTCGCCATCGATCACAGCCTCCACCTCGCCCCGCCGCCGGTTGGCGCGGGCGGTGCCGGCGCCATGCGCGGCAATTTCAGAACCTCTCATCGCCGCCTCCCGCTCAGAGCGTCGCAAACGTCAGAGCACCAGCCGATTCCAGCGCCAGTTCGAAACGCACCTCGCCATCATGCTCACCGGAATATTCGAGCGCCGTAACCTGGAAAGGTCCGGTCACCGTGCCGAAGGCCGGGATGACTACCTGCCAGGAGAGAATGCTGCCCGCAAAGAAGGCGCTACGCACCAGAAGATCGCTCGCCTGGTCCTTGAAAATGCCGGCGCCGGAGAGCGAGGCGCGCTGCACGCCGGCGCCACCCAGAAGTTCGCGCCAGCGCCCGGCGCTTTCCGCGTCCGTGACATCCACCGTCTCGGCGTTAAAGGCCAGTCGCCGGGAGCGGAGGCCCGCGACGGTCGCGAACGTGCCGCCATTGTCGATCTTCAGGAGCAGGTCCCTGCCCTTCTGCGCTACCATGGTCGAATTCCTTTTCTGCAAAGAAAAGCCGTTCCGTTCCCGCAGACGATGCTGTAGGACCGGCTTCATATTCTCATTTCAAAAGACTTGCCTCGATGCCCCAGTCTTCCCGGTTCCGCTCGGCGCGGACAATCGCGGTGCTCGCGATCACCCAGATCACGTCATGGGGCACGAGCTTCGACATGCTGGGCGTCATGGGCCGTATCGTCGCTCCCGATCTTGGCCTGCCGAACGAAATCGTCTTCGGCGGCCTGACGATCATGATGCTGGTCAGTGCCGTGGTCGGCCCGACGACCGGGCGGCTGCTCGTGAAGCACGGGGCTGCAAAGGTGCTAGCCTGCGGCTCGCTGCTGTTTGCGCTCGGCCTAGCGCTGCTCGCCGCAGCCCACGGTCCATTCGTCTATTTCGCCGCCTGGCTCATTATCGGCATTGCCGGTTCCTTTGGCTTGTCCGCGCCGGCCTATACGGCCGTGGTCGAACGCGAAGGCCTCGACGGCAAGCGGGCGATCGCCATTCTGATGCTGTTCACTGGCCTTTCGGTCACCGTGTTCTGGCCGCTCCTCACCTATCTGACCGATCTCATCGGCTGGCGGGAGACCTTTGTCGTCTGTGCCGGCGTGCATCTTTTCATCTGCCTGCCCTTGCACCTGTTCGGCCTGCCGCCGCGGGTGGAAAGCGCCGAGCGCGCGAAGGCCGACGAGATCGAACCGGTGCAGCTGACGCCGGAGCAGAAGAAAAGGGCCTTCTTCTACCTTGCTGCCGTCATCACCATCAGTGCGCTGGTCAGTTACGGCCTTGCGCCTTCGCTGATCACCATCCTGATACAATCCGGCGCAGCACCTGCCCTTGCGCTGCAGCTCGGTGCCGCTCGCGGCGCTTTCGGGGTCTCGGCCCGTGTCGTCGACATGACGCTTGGCCGCCGCGGCAATGCCCTGATCACCTCGCTGATCGGCCTGTCGCTGATGCTGTGCGGCTTCCTGATCGCCGCCACGCTCGCGCCGGCAACGGCTGCGCTGGTCACTTTCATGGTCCTCTATGGTTTTGGCTCCGGCGTTGTCGGCGTCGCCCGCGCACTGCTGCCGCTGACCCTGTTTTCGGCCAAGGATTTCGGCATGCAATCGGCACGCCTGACCTTGCCGCAGAACCTTGCGACCGCCGCCTCTCCCGTCGTCTTCACGGCAATCCTCGATCGTCTCGGCGGCCAGTATCTCCTGATCCTCAGCGCCGTGCTGATCCTCGCCGCCCTGACTTTCGTCCTTCTGCTGACACGGCTGGTGAAAAGCGCCAATGCGACCTCCGCTGAGGCTCACTCGGTGACGGCTCGCAGCCGCATCTCGGCCAGATAAAACCGCGTCTTCGGCTGCCGGGCGATCTTTAGCCCCGTCATGACAAGATTGACCAGCGCAGCGCCCTCGAGCGCCGGCTCGATCCCGGCGAGCACTTCGCCCAGAAGACCGGCAATCTCCTGCACCTGCCGCCGTCCATCCGCATCGGACCAGATTTCCAGCGTCAGAAAATGTTCCTCGCCGGGCTCCGTGCCGGTCGAATAGTCCCGCGTTTCCATGTCGCCGAAGACGATGCACGGGAATTTTGGCCGGGCCAGAAGCCGGTCGTAAAGACCATCCGGCCCGATGATCGTCGCAAGCGCCGGATCACCGGAAACCCGCTGATGGATCGCTTTCAAAAGCGCACCGGCCGCCGTCATGGCGCCTCCTCCTCGCATTGGCAGACGAGGTAGCGCTCGGTCTCGTCCGGATCACGCACGAGCTTGATGGCAAACAGCCGCGCCCCCTTTCGAAACCGCTGGCCGGCGGCGAGCCCTTCGCGAAAGCGGACCCAGATCCGGTGACTGACCGTGCCGCCTTCGGCTGAGGCCTCTTCACCGACGGCAAAGGAAACGGGCTCGATCCGTGCCCAGAGCGAGGCGACCTCGTTCCAGACAACCACCGCGCCGCCCTGCCCGTCCGGCTCGGCCTGCGGCGCTTCCAGCTCCAGACGCGCGGTCATCTGGCCGGGGTCGAGAAAGGTGACCATCAGAGCCTCCGCATCCGGAACGGCGCGATCAGCCGTTCATACCCTTCGGGAATGCCGGCCGGCTGCTGGTCCGGTGAAACAACGCCACGAAAGGCGAACATATGGCCGACATGCAGCGACATCGCCCGTTTCAGCGTGCCGGGCACATCCGTTCCGGCTTCGCCGTAACCGGCGATAAAATCGATCTCGATGCCGTTCATCGCCTGGCCGGGCATGGGCGGATTTTTCAGCCACAGCCGCGCCGGGCGGGCAGCGCCATCGAGGAGATGATCCTCAAGCGAAACCTCAACACCCGTGCCGTCCGCTTCGTAAACGGTAACCGCCTCAACGGTTTGGACGGGCGACCGGTGAATTTGAATCACGCCGTCCTTCGGCCAGTGATCGAGGCAGAGGCGCAAGGGCCGGCTGATCAGGCAAAGCCCGGTCTCGCGCTCGAGATGTTCGCGGGCGGTGGTGACGAGCGACAGGAGAAGCGCGTCCTCATCGCTGTTGTCGAGCCGAAGATGGGCCTTGATCTCGGCCAGCGTCAACGGCTCCGCGGTGGGCGGAGTGGTTTGGATATAGGTCATGGGGAATTTCCTATGGAGTGTCTGCCCCTCATCCGCCTGCCGGCACCTTCTCCCCGCTTGCGGGGAGAAGGGATATGCCGCACCGTCGAAGGTCATGGGAGGCCGCGTGTGGCACGTCCCCTCTCCCCGTCAAGACGGGGAGAGGGTTAGGGTGAGGGGCAAATCCTGCATTCAGCGAAATCAAGCCGCCGCAAACTTCACCAGCTTGATCGCCTCGAAATTCTGCACCCCGCCGCCGACGCGTTTGGTCGTATAGAAAAGCACGTAGGGTTTTGCCGAATAGGGATCACGCAGCACCCGTACCCCGGCGCGGTCGACAACGAGGTAACCCGCGCGGAAATCGCCGAAGGCGACGGCAAGCGCATTGGCCGCCACGTCCGGCATTTCCTCGGCTTCGGCGATCGGGAACCCCATCAGCGAGGCGGGCTGGCCGGCCGATGCCGGCGGGCGCCAGAGATAATTGCCATCGGCATCCTTGAATTTGCGGATGTCGGACTGGGTGCGGCGGTTGAGCATGAAGGTGCCGTTCTGGCGATGGCCGGCCTTCAGCGCGTAGATCAGTTCGATCAGCGTGTCGGACGGGCCAGCCGCCTTCCAGGCGCCGGCGGATCCGGTCGCGACATAACCGAGATTGCCCCAGCTCCAGCTGGTATCGGCCACCGCCGTATAGGAGAGAAAACCCTTCGGCTTGTTGAGACCATCACCGCGGATGAAAGCGTCGCCTTCCTGTTCGGCAAAAACGATATCGACCTCGCCGGCGATCCAAGCCTCGATGTCGACCGCCGCATCATCCAGCAGACCCTGGGTCGCGGCCGGCATGGCGTAGAGTTCCATGGTCGGGAAGGAGAGTTCGGCGAGAAGCGGCGACGCCGTCTGTGGGCGCGCCGCGGTTTCCGCCACCCAGCCGGTCGCAAGGCCGGCCGTGGTGAAGGGCTTTTTCAGGATGGCGGAGGAGACGGTGCGCACGGTGGACAGCGCCCGCATCAGCGAAACGACCGAGATGCGGCGGCCGATTTCCGTGTCGGTCTCATCGGGTACGAGATAACCACCATCGGCGCCGCTGCCGGCAGACAATACCTTTGCCTCGAGCTCGCGCAGGCCGGCCTCGTCGCCGCGGCGTATATAGGCGTCGAAGGCCGCCTTGTGCTCGACCATGTCGGGCGAAAGCTCGCGGCCATTGCCACCCGAACCGAGCTGCGGACGGGCCTTTTTCAGAACCATCTGGTCGAGCAGTTTCTTCTGCTCGTCGACCACGCGGTTGATGCGGTCCATCTTGTCGCGGGTGACGACATCGGCGGTCAGTTTCTGCTCGATCTCGCCGAGACGGCGGTCGTTGACCTCCTTGAAGGCCTCGAAAGCCTCCATGAAATCGTCGAAGGCGGCCGTCATGGTTTCCGGCACGGCCTTCACTTCAGGAGCTACCGGCGCGGCCGGGGCGGCTTTCGTCCTTTCGGGCATTGCTTCCGTCATCTCGATCATCCTTTGAAGGTTGCGGAAAACATCATTTTCGCCGCCCGCCGCATCTGGCGGACGAGTTCGGTCTCGCGGTCGCGGAAAAAGCGTCCGTGCTTGACATCGGAGACGCGGGCGGAGGGCAGCATCGGGAAGGTGACGACCGAGATCTCCCAGAGATCGGCCTCCAGGATGCGGCGCACACCGGTCTTGGCGTCGGTTCTGGCGCGCACGGTGCGAAAGCCGATCGACAGCCCGTCCAGCGCGCCGGATTTCATCAGCGCCAACACTTCGCGGGCGCGGCCGACGCCGGGCGACAGAAACCCTTCGACATAAAGGCCGCGGCCATCCTCGCGAATGGTCTTCCAGGCGCCGATCGGTTCGTTCGGGTCATGCTGGTAGAGCATGCGCACGCCGCCTGCCCCGCGCGCCGTAAGAGAGCTTAGGAAAGCGCCGCGCTCGATCTTGTCCTTGCCGAGATCGACCTCGCCAAAAACGCTGGCATAACCGGAAAACACCCCGTCGCCGGTAATGCCGGACAGTTCCAGATTGGCGAATTTGCGCATGGTCGGGCACGGCCCGCGATAGACGTGCATAAAAGTCTCCCTGCAATGTTCTTGGGTCTTGCCGGTGCGGCTAAAGCGCCGTTACCGCGATATGCGCCCGTAACGGCCGGCGACGCGCGAGAGGACGCCGAGCACCCACCAGGCCGAAAGGCTGGCGGCCGCCGAGCCAGCAAGAATGGTTTCGGCGCCGGAAAGCTGGCCGCCGAGGCCGAGCCTTTCCGTGAGCCAGAGCCCGGTCGGTCCGCCAAAGATCAGGCCACAGCTGAGGCCGGTCGCAAAACGGCTTGCGGCTTCCCGGCGGCTTTTCGGCAGGAGGTAGATCAGTGACACGCCGGCTCCCGCCGTCGCGCCAAAAACCTTTGCCAGCCAGACACCGGTGATCGTGCCCGGATCATTGCCGAGGTCAGCCATTGTTAATCTCTCTTGATTAGGATGCGCACAGATTGAAGCCGCGCTCTGGCGCTTTTCCGCCGGCGGCTCTTCAAGCGTCACACGAAGCGACGCGTCATTCTCAAATATTCTGAATCGCTTGGCGGCCGGTCTTCGCAGGCTGAGTCCGGTTGTTCACAAAGTGAATGAACTTGTGTGGAAGACTGCCCAAAGCCGGCAGGCGTCACTTGTCGGCCGGCAGATCCTCGTCCTTTTCAAGATCCGGCGGCAGCTGGCGGCCATGGTGGATATGCGAGACGGCAAGGAACCGGCCGTCTACCCGGTAACGGATATGGTAATCGCCCGACACGAAATGACGTCGACCGGGGAGCGCAGGATCGTCGCTGCCCGCCTGCGGATATTCAGCGAGATGATGCAGCGATTTCCACAATTGCCGCATGACGTTTTCAGCAGCGCGGGGATTAAAATGCTCCAGATAACGCTGCTCGTTTTTCAAAAATTTCCCGGCATTTTTAGAAAGCCGGATCCGCATCAGGCGGCATCGCTGTTTTTGGCGCCTGACTTCTCGCCCAGCAATTCGGCGAAAAATTCGTCGGCATCGACAAATTCACCATTGGCGATCTGCTCCTCGCCTTTGCGGATCTGCAGAATGTCGTTGCCCTCCGCCATCAGATAATATTTCAGCGCCCGCACGATCACCCAGGATCGGCTGCGCTCGGATGTTTCGGCGATCTTCTCGATATCGTCCAGAATGTCCTGCGGCACACGCAGGGTGATCGGGTCGGAGAGAACGGGTTTGTCGGCCATGGAAACCTCCAGTTTGTAATACGCCGTATTACAAATTTACACCCGTCCACCATTTCCGACAACTGGCCTCAATAGCCGACCGCCTCGCGCTTCTCCTCGTCGCTCAGGAACCCGGCCGCCCCGACGCGCGACCAGAGCGCCTCGCGCTCGGCGGCCAGGCCGGTGATGGCGTCCAGATCCGGCACCAGTTTCAGCGCACCGTCGAAAGCCCCGCCGAGCCAGGCGGAAAGGCTGGCGGCGGTGCGGGAGACGAGCGGCAGAACGGTCAGGCGATAGAAGGCGCGGTTGGCCTCCTGGTAATTGGCATAGGTATTGTCGCCGGGAATGCCGATCAGCATGGGCGGCACGCCGATGCCGAGCGCAATGTCGCGGGCGGCCCCGTTCTTCGCCTCGATGAAATCCATGTCCTTCGGCGTCAGGCCCATCGATTTCCAGTCCAGCCCGCCTTCGAGCAGAAGCGGCCGTCCGGCATTGACGGCGCCGGCATAACCGGCCTCCAGCTCCGCCTTCAGCCGCTCATACTGGTCGGCGGACAGATTGCCGCCATCCTTCGGCTGGTAGACCAGCGCGCCGGAAGGCCGGGCGGAATTGTCGAGCAAAGCCTTGTTCCAGGCCGAGGCGGCATTGGAGAGATCGAGTGCCGCACCGGCGGCACCGAGCGGCGAAAAACCGTAATGGTCGTCGAGCGGATGAAACAGTTTTAGATGCAGCAGAGACAGCCCGTCGCCATCGGCCGGCAGTCTTCGCGTGCCCTGCCCGGCGCGATAATCATAACCTGTCACCCAGCCGTCGCGACCCTCGACGACGCTGACACGATCAGGCCGCAAAAGATGCAACTCGCGCAGGTTTTCGCCGATCGTCAGCGGCTCGACAAAGGCATTGCCGGAGAGAAGCAGGTGGCCATAAAGCGCTTCAAGGAAATCCGGGCCGCTCTGGCGTCCGTTCGGCCGGGCGATCAGCGCCAGAACCGGGTGATCCGCGGCCTCTTCCGTTCCGCGATAGGCAAGCAGCGGGACGGCCGCCGCGGCCTCCGCGACCATGCGCATCGCCCGATAGGCAACCGGATTTCGCATGAAGCCGGCCCTTGCCAAAGCCGCATAGGAGCGGCCCGACCATTGCGCCACGCCTTCGGAGGCGACGATGGCGAAACCGGCGGAGAGTGCGGAGGCTCCCTTCTCCTCGATTGCGGTCGGGGAAGACTTGCCGCGCGATGAAAGCCAGGGCCGGAAAAATGAACTGTTCATGCGAAGTCCTCGCGATTGGAGTCGGTGCTTTCGCAGATCCGGAATGGCTGCGTTCAGTCCGCCTGAGCATGCCGTTTGCGCTTCGAAACCTGCTTCCGGCCATCGCGGCGCGGCCATCGGCATTACTCCCGTGCCGCCTCTCACAAGTTTCAATCGGTTTAGAAAAACTAAATCGTTTTAAGCGTTTAAGGCGTCATTTACTTCTCGCGTCCGCTGTGGAACCAATTCGCTCAGACACCGTTCATGTCGGCGCCGTTATGACGACGGCGGCACAACAGGAGATGACGACCATGCAGCAGCCGACCCAGGCAGTTCCTTCCAAATCGATCCCGCAGCATGTCGTCGAGCGGATGGAATCCGAATGGAAGCAGATCCGCGAAAGCGCGCCGCCGCAGCCTGTTCGCCGCTGATTTTTGACAGGGCGCGATGATGTCAACTTCATCGCCTGCCCTGAAGGACACGGTTCAAATGCCGCGCACCCGCGGCTCTCCCTGCCCTTCTAGAACAAGCGCCGTCAAAGCCCAGACCAGCGCATCGAGCCGGTCGGGCGATCGGCCTGACGAAAGCCCATCCGGGCCGAAATCACACATCTGATCCTCGAGCTCGGTAAACCGGGCGGCATGTGCCACCCTTCCCTGCTCGTAGAGCGCCGCCACGGGCTCGGCGCGTAAAAACTTTCCCCTTGTCGCGCGCACCATCGTCACCGGCAGGTTGGCATCGATGCTTTTCAGCATGGCCGAGACCATCTCGCCGCCCTGGTTGACCTCGGCGACGATCCTGTCCGCATTGAAACGCTGAAACGCCCTGACGACCGCCTGCGCCCAGCCGGCCGGGCTTTTTCCCTCTACCGAACAGTCCGACAGCACGACGGCGCGCCCGCCGGCCTCCAGGCCGGCGACGACAATGCCGCAGCAGGAAGAAGCCGCCGAACCGGACGGCGGATCGACGGCGACGACGATGCGCCTCAGACCCGAGGTAAACCGCGTCGTTACCGCCTCGATCTCGGCGCGCTTCCAGAGCGCATCCTCGCGGTCCTCGATCAGCTCGCCATCCAGCTCCTGTCGCCCAAGCCGCGTGCCGCCATAGCGCGCCTGAAGCGCTGCGATAAAGCCGGGCGCCAGATTGCCGGCATTCGCGCCGGTCGAAATCCGCGTCAGATGCGTGCCGGGATCGGCGATCAGCCGTTTCAGCACCGGCACCGGCCGCGGCGTCGTGGTCACCAGCTGGCGCGGATCGTCACCGAGCCGCAGGCCGAATTGCAGCATGTCAAAAGTTTCCGCCGCGTGTTTCCACTTGGCGAGCTCGTCGCACCAGGCGAAATGAAATTGCGGCCCGCGCAGCGCTTCGGGATCCTCGGAGGAAAAGATCTGCGCCATCGCACCGCTCGGCCAGATCAGCCTTCGCCGCGAAATCTCGAAATCCGGCACGTTTTTGCGGGCAATCCGGCAGATGCCGGAGACTCCATCGATCATCACTTCGCGGGCATCACCCAGTGTTTCGGCGACAAGTGCAATGCGCAGGTCCGAGCGTTTCGAAGCACTCGCCAGCGCCTGCACCCATTCGGCACCAGCCCGCGTCTTGCCGGAACCGCGGCCGCCGATGACAAGCCAGGTCCGCCAGTCGCCCTTCGGTGGGTGCTGGTCGGGACGGCCGATGAAGCGCCAGTCGCGGGCGGAGCGGATGGAAAAATCCGCCGGAAAGTGTTGGCCGTCGATGACGATATCGGCGGGGCGGCTGTCTCCTGCAACAACAAGAGCTTGTGGCATCTGCAAACTCGGCATTTCTGCCGGCACGGCGTGATGGTCGGAAAGCGGAGGATCTGCAGGATCAATCTCCGACGTTGAGGCAGAGTTATCGCATATAGCCAAAACCCTCTCTGGCCTGCCGGCCATCTCCCCCACAAGGGGGGAGAAGACTCGCGGCGCTCGCCCACTCAAATCCACGCCAGGCAGATCGATTGGGTTAATCCCTCCCCCTTGTGGGGAGGGGTCTTTATCCACCCTCGTGATGCTCCCCACGCGTCCGAGAATTCCATCGACACCGGCCGTCGGAAGCACAGCCATTGCGTATTCGCCTTCATGCCATGCGTTGATCCCGTCCATCATCGTTCCGTAAGAACCGATGATCTCATCTTTCAAAGTCAGTTTCGGCCGCAGGATCGAAGCCTCGGCACGCCGCTCATGCCGTGCCGGCCGGTGGTCCAGTGCCGGCAATAACAGCGGCAGGCGGAGATGCGGATAACCCGGCAGAAGCTGCGGCGCTGCCCGGATCGTCATCCCGTTTCCCATCCCGCTTCCATGCCTCGAAAAGCAATCTTGCCTGTTCATCCGCCTTGACCCTGATGAGCTGCAGCAAGCGTTCCCGCGCATCCTCGTAAGCATCGCGATCGGCGGATGCTTCCGCTTCCTCGCGGCGGTCGCGGGCGAGCTGACGCTGCAGGCTGTCGATCTTTTCCAGCGTGCGGACGATCAGCGACATGGCGTCGGTCGCCGCCTTCACATCGGCACGGGCAAGTTTTTGCGCCGCGTCGTCGCCATCGGCGAGTTCCCCTTCGGCAGCGCGGCGCATGTCGCGAAAGGTTTTGAACTGCGCCTGCATCTCCTCGGTCATCTGGTTCAGGAGAAGCCGCAGGGTTTCCGTGGGCGAAACGGTGTCCTCGCCGGACTTGGTTTCGAGAAACATGCCACGCAGCTCCGCCGGCATCTCCTCGGAGGCCGGATCGCCATAGGTCGGCGCCTCCCGCCAGATGCCGAACAGGTTCGGATCGAAATGATCGAAATCGTCCGTGTCGTCATCCATGTCACGCTGCATATCCGAGCTCCCATAAGGGCATGTGGAACCGGCCGCCGGCCTGGAGCTGCGCGTTCGTTTCCACTGTCGATGGTGAAGATGAAAAAGGCCCGGTTGCGAACCGAGCCTTCGTGTCGACGCACCCGCGATCCGATCAGGACCGTCATCGGCGCAGTTCTTCGACTATGCCATAAACCTACCAAACGACCGTCACGGCGTCAAGGATTATTTTCCTATTTGTGGATTTTATTCCGATGGCAAGATTTACACGAACAGCCCCTCATCCGGCTGCCGCCACCTTCTCCCCGTCATTACGGGGAGAAGGGATATGCCGCGCCCTCCCCGGTTCTCCACAGCGTCGCATGGGGCACGTCCCCTCTCCTCGCTCGCGAGGAGAGGTTGAGAGCAGCTAGCTGCTCTCCGGCTGAGGGGCAATCGCCTCACGTCCCGCAAAACGTCCTTGCCACCCTCTCCTCAGGCGTCGGCGCCAAAGCGAGATCGGCGAATTCCTCGCGTGTCTCGAACGGTTTTGCCGTCGCCTCGACCAGGCGGTGGAAAAAGCTCATGTCGCCGTAATTGGCGGCCGCGATCGCTTCTTCGATGCGATGGTTTCGGGGAATGAGATAGGGATTGGCAAGCCGCATTTTTTGCGCCCGCTCTGCCAACGAAACCTCTTCCGAGTCGAGCCTTGTGCGCCAGAGGCCGAGCCATTCCAAAGCCTTGGCCGGATCTGCGAAACAGGCAAGAAAGTCCGTATCGTCGCCTTCGGCCGCATCGCAGAGCGCCCGGAAGGCAAGCGTGAAATCGGCGCCGTCGCCCTGCATCACGGCCAGCAGACCCTGTACCAGATCGCCATCACCGTCTTCGGCAGTCGAGAGGCCGATCTTGTCGCGAAACACCGAAAGCCATTTTGCCTGAAAGGTCTCGCCAAAGGACTTTAGCACTCCATTGGCCTTGTCCACCGCCTTCTCCTCATCCGTGTCGAGCAGCGGCAAAAGGCATTCGGCAAGCCTTGCTATGTTCCACTGGCCGATGCCGGGCTGGTTGCGATAGGCGTAACGGCCACCCTGGTCGATCGAGGAAAACACCTTCATCTGGTCGTATTCGTCGAGAAAGGCGCAGGGGCCGAAATCAATCGTCTCGCCCGAAATCGTCATATTGTCGGTGTTCATCACGCCATGGATAAAACCGACACCGAGCCAGCGGGCGATCAGTTCCGCCTGACGCGCGGCAATCGCGGACAGCATCGCGAGGTAAGGGCTTTCGGCAGCCTTCAGCTCCGGGTAATGGCGGTCGATGACATAGTCGGCGAGCGTTTTTACCCCCTCATTGTCGCCTCGGGCGGCAAAGAACTGGAACGTGCCGACCCGAACATGGCTTGCCGCGACGCGCACGAAAACTGCCCCCTGCTCCACCCGCTCGCGATAAACCTGCTCGCCGGTTGCGACGGCGGCAAGTGCCCGTGTCGACGGGATGCCGAAAGCGTGCATGGCTTCGGAAACGATATATTCGCGCAGGACCGGTCCAAGCGCCGCACGCCCATCGCCGCGGCGAGAAAAGGGTGTCGGGCCGGCGCCCTTCAGCTGGATGTCACGGCGCGTTCCGGCCCGATCGACCACTTCGCCGATCAGGATGGCACGGCCATCCCCCAGCTGGGGCGAAAAGCCGCCGAACTGATGACCCGCATAGGCCATGGCAAGCGGCGTAGACCCTGCGGGCAGGACATTGCCGGAAAAAATCGCTGCCAGCCGGTCGGGATCGGACAGATCGACATCAAGGCCGAGTTCAGCTGCGAGCTTGGCGTTGAATTTCAACAGTTTTGGTCCTTCGACCGGCTCGGGATAGACCGAGGCGAAAAAGCGCTCCGGCAAGCGGGCGTAGGAATTGTCGAACTGGAACACGAAATCTCTCCCTTGCGGACGGCCGTCAGAAATCTGTGCTGATCAGCCTTTTCCGGGTCTCTTCCAATATGGTGTTTTGGGCCGCGCGAACAAGCGTTTCCGGCGATGTGAACGGCTGTGGTGGCAGGTCCGGACAATGGCTGGGCACGGATCGGGTCAGGTTCCGGCCGGGCCTACACGCAGAATTTACGCAATTTTCTAATAAAGCACGCGCTTTTCAAACGAGGCGCACTACATAGGCATTTGGGAGACCGGAGGAGCGTTGAGAACAGGATCCGAAACAAGGATCCGGGGACTTCGGAGACAATGTCATGAAGACAGCATTCATTCTGGGTTCGGTATTCGTTTTCAGTGTAGCGCCCGCGGCCTTTGCGGCGGATGCGGTCGAGGCGATCCCGTCAGCGCCGGCGGCGGTCGAGACCGTGCCGGTCTTTACCTGGAGCGGCCCTTATCTCGGCCTGCATAGCGGTTACGGCTGGGGCGACGGCAATGCGTCGGGCGCCGGTGGCAGCGCGTCGGACAATTTCGACGGCTGGCGGATCGGCGGTTTTGCCGGATATAACTGGCAGCTTTCCAACGGCTTTGTCGCCGGTGTGGAAGGCGATCTCAATTACGACTGGAACAAGAACAGTTATCCGGGCGGGTTCGATATCGATACCGGCCTGTCCGGTTCGGTGCGCGGCCGGGTCGGTTATGCCTTCGACCGGGCGCTGGTTTATGCCGCCGGCGGCTGGACGGCCACCAATGTCAGCCTCGACGGACCGGCCAGGGATGACGACACGCTGAACGGCTGGACGATCGGCGCCGGCCTCGATTACGCCTTCACCGACAATGTCTTCGGCCGGCTGGAATATCGCTACAATGATTACGGCCACGGCGATCTCGGCGGCGCCCGCACCGATTTCAACCAGAATGTCGTGAATTTCGGGATCGGCGTGAAGTTCTGAGGTTTGAGCGGCGTCCGGCGCATCACTGCGCCGGCACCGCTTTCAGGTAAGCTGCGATCGCCTCCAGATCACCTTTCGGCAGATGGGCGATGTTCTGCTGCACCTCGACCATCGAGCCGCCGGCGGAATCGAAGTCGGGGGTGAAGCCGGTTTCGAGGTAGTTGACGATTTCCTCCCCGCTCCAGGAGCCGATCTCCTTGGAGCCCGGCGTGATGTCGGGGATGGAGCCCTTGCCTTCCGGGTTCGGGCCACCCGCCAGCCATTTGCCGGCGAGAAAGCCGCCCATGGCGTCGCGCGGCGTGTGGCATTCGCCGCAATGACCGGGGCCTTCGACGAGGAACTGGCCGCGCTTCACCTTTGCGTCGGCCGAAGCAAGTTCGACGCGGGGTTTGTCGTTGAAATACAGGAATTTCCAGACGCCGACGCCCATGCGCAGATTGTAGGGGAATTTCAGGTCATGCGGGGCGGCGACGTTGGTGCTGGAGGGCAGCGTCTTCAGGTAACCGAAGAGATCCGCGACATCCTGCGGCGAAAGCCTTGCATAGGAGCCATAGGGAAAGGACGGGTAGAGATGTTCTCCGCGCGGACCGACGCCGCGGGTCATGGCATTGCCGAATTCGGCAAGCGTCCAGCGGCCGATTCCGGCTGCCGGGTCGGGCGTGATATTGGGGATATGGAATGTGCCGAACGGGCTTGGCAATTCGCGCCCGCCGGAAAGAAGTTTTAGGCCGTCGCCGGTGGCGCCCGGTTCGGCGTGACAGCTGGCGCAGCCGCCCGCCCAGAAAAGCTGTTCACCCTTGGCAAGGTCAGGTCCGCCGACGTTTGCCCAGTCGCTGTCGGGCCTTGGGGCGGGTTTTGTCAGCGCCCAGCCGGTGGCAGCGCCCGCGGCGATGATCACCACGCTGGCGACCAGAAATTTCGACCATTTCGAAGCCATGACGCTCCTCCCCCTTACAAGCTGAATAGCAGGCGGCCATCACAGGGAATGGCCGCCTGCCGGTCGGGATGACTGCGCTTACTTCTTCAGGCGATAGGTCTGGTGGCAGGCGCCGCAATTGGCGCCGAGCGTCTGGGCTGCCTTGCCGACGCCGGCCGCATCGGTCGGCATGGCGGCGAGGATCATGTCCGCATCGCTGCCGAGCTTGGCGGCATGGGCGCGGAAATCGGCATTGTTGGTCCAGATGGCCGGAGCAGCTTCCGAATCGGCATCGGAGCCGGCCGGGAACTGGTCGGGAAACGCCTTGATATTGGTGCTGATCGTGCTGACGGCCGTCTTGACGGCATCGGCGTCAAACGGCTTCGTGCCCTTGGCAATCGCCGCCAAGGCACCCATCGAGCCGCCGATCTGCTTCATCATCGTCTCGCGCTTCTCCACCACCGCATCCTTGGCGGATACGGCAGTGAAGCAAAGACAGAGTGCGGCGGTTGCCAGGGTGATCGTTCTGAACTTCATGACATGCTCCCTCATGTGCCAATGCGCCACCTTATGCGGCCATTGCTACCGGGCGATGATGGCAAGCATATGCGGTTGAAAAAAGTCACGATTCCGTCAGGTCACGGTTTCAGCGCATCAGCGCTTCCCACAGTGTCGCAAGCGACACGAGCAGCAGCAGAAGCCCGGCAATGCGACCGACCCAGATCGTTGCAGAATCATTGCCGACCAGTGCTGCGCGGGCGCGGCCGGCGGCAAGCGCAAGGCCGCCATAAACGGCAAGCTGGGTACCGGCGGTCATCGCCGCCATCACTGCCGCCTGCGGCGCCAGCGGTCCGAAATCCGGCCGCAGGAATTGCGGATAGATTGCGAGCATGAAGAGATAGGCTTTTGGATTGGCAAGGCAGGTCAGCGCGCCGCGGCGAAAGGCCTGCCAGCGGTCATGGGTGGCAGCCGGACCGACGTCCGAGACGGTGATGGCACTGCGCATCAGGGTCAGACCGATCCAGGCCATGTAGAGCGCGCCGGCAACGAGCAGCGGCTTGAAGAGGAAAGGCACGAGGCTCGCCAGAAGCCCGACGCCGATGGCGCCGTAAAGCGAATGCACAAGGCCGCCCGCCATGATGCCCGCCGTCGCCGCCAGGCCAGCCGCCCTGCCGCGGGAGAGCGAATTGGCAAGAACGAAGATCATGTCCATGCCCGGCACGACGATGATGCCGAACAGGAGGGTGAAGAAGAGCCAGAGGTTTTCGGTGTAGGTCATGTCAGTTGTCGAGCCTTGCATTTGGCTCCGGCAATGCGCAGAGCCTTGAAATTCAGGGGAATATGCGGCTCTATACGGCAGGCCAACTGACAGCGTTCTGTCAGTTGCGGTCGACGATGGGCAGGAAAATCATGCGCAAGGCATCGCGGCTGTTCGAGATCATCCAGATCCTGCGGCTGGCCAGAAAGCCGGTAACGGCGGCCGAGATTGCCGCCCAGCTGGAAGTGACGGTGCGGTCGATCTACCGGGATATTGCCGCTCTTCAGGCGATGCGAGTGCCGATCGATGGCGAGCGCGGCATCGGTTACATCCTGCGGCCCGGCTTCACCCTGCCGCCGCTGATGCTGTCGATCGAGGAGACCGAGGCGATCGTGCTGTCGTTGGCGCTTCTGGAGCGGACCGGCGATACGGGGCTGAAACAGGCGGCAAAACAGGTGAACAGAAAAATTGCCGCGGCCCTGCCCGCGCCGCTTGCCGGGCTGTTTTCAGACAATGCCCTGCATGCCTGGGGCACCGCCGCCCCTTCCCCCGAAGCGGTCGATCTTGCCATGCTGCGCAAGGCGATCCGCGACGAGCAGAAGCTGCTTCTGGACTATCGCGACGAATATGGGCGGGTCACGGAAAGAACCATCCGGCCGATCGCGCTGATCTATTATTCGCAGACATCGAACATCGTCGCCTGGTGCGAGCTGCGGCAGGCGATCCGCAATTTTCGCGCCGACCGGGTGGAGGCCTGCGAGCCGGTGCAGGATTTTTTCCGCGGCGAAGGCGACGGGTTGCGAAAACTCTGGGTGGATGGCTGGCAGGCGTCGCAGGCGAGCGCCGGCAATGCGGCGCCCGGCCAGACGACACAAGTCTGATCCCGCTCAGAGCGGCAGGCTGCGGCTTTCCTCGCGGCCATGACCGGTGATCTCGATCCGGTCGGCAAAGATCTCGACGACAGCAAAGCTGTTCTCGTCCTTGGTATCCACCATGCCCTTGAAATTGACATACCAGGTGGAGCCGTGGCGGCCGAGATTGCCGACATGGTTATGGCCGTTAAGATAGGCGGTCACATTGCCGGCCTGTTCGAACAGGTCGATGAGCTTTTGGGCATTCCAGAGATTGTGGTCGTTTTCCGGGAAAAGCGGATAATGGCCCATGACGATAACCTTCTCGCCATCGGCCTTTGCCTTTTCCAGAACAGATTTCAGCCAGGAAAACTG
Source organism: Neorhizobium alkalisoli (assembly GCF_007829835.1). Classification (GTDB taxonomy): domain Bacteria; phylum Pseudomonadota; class Alphaproteobacteria; order Rhizobiales; family Rhizobiaceae; genus Neorhizobium. The sequence goes on from NZ_VIWP01000002.1 coordinate 658,347, forward strand.
CTCGTCGCTGATGCCGGCATTCCAGGGTTTTGCGTTGATCGCGCCTTCAGCGAGAAGCGTATCCAGCATCTGCTGCGCCAGCGCCCGGCGCGGGTGGCCTTCGGGGGCCGAAAACAGGCTGACCTCATTGCCGTCGATCACCACGAAACGGAAACCGTTGCGGGCAAAGTGGTGCCAGGGGGCCGGCATGCCGAGCGTTTCGTGCACTTTTGCCAACAGGTCCGGCGCGATGGAAAAGTCGTGATTGCCGGGCATCAGGAAGCTTTCGTGACGCAGGGCATCATAGACCGGCAGGATATCGCCAAAACTCTTCGCGTCCCGATCGATGAGATCGCCGAGCGTCACGACGAAGGAGAGATCCTCGTTGTTTAGGACAGTGATGGCTTCGCGCAGCTTGCGCGGGCTTTCGCGATAATGGCGATCAAGCTCGGCCCAGGGGTCGGCGTCGGCATATTGGGGGTCGGCGATGACGCCGAAGCGGATAAGGGAGGTTTCGTCAGACATTTGCCCGCACTAGATCGGCATTGTGACAACTGCATTACAGCTTTGTCGCAATGGAAGCGGATTCCGGTCAATAGCGCAAATCGGCAGGGATTCAGGGGGCTGAAAACGAAAACACCCGGCGTTTTCGACGCCGGGTGTCTTTGAAAAAATGCTTGGAAGCGCCGATTACTTGGTGGCGGCTTCGTACATTTCCAGGACGTAGTCCCAGTTGATCAGGCTGTCGACGAAGGCTTCGAGATACTTCGGACGGGCGTTGCGGTAGTCGATGTAATAGGAGTGTTCCCATACGTCGACGCCGAGGATCGGGGATGCACCGTGAACGAGCGGGTTTTCGCCGTTCGGGGTCTTGGAGATGACGAGCTTGCCGTCCTTGACGGAGAGCCAGGCCCAGCCGGAGCCGAACTGGGTCGTGCCGGCAGCAACGAAATCAGCCTTGAACTTGTCGTAGCCGCCGAGATCCGAAGCGATCGCGCTTTCCAGCTTGCCCGGCAGCTTGTTGCCGCCGCCGCCCTTCTTCATCCACTTCCAGAAATGGATGTGGTTGTAGTGCTGGGCAGCGTTGTTGAAGAGGCCGGCATTGGTGCCGAACGACTTCTTGACGACTTCCTCGACCGACAGGTCAGCCAGGCCGGCTTCTGCAGCAAGCTTGTTGCCGTTGTCGACATAGGCCTTGTGGTGCTTGTCGTGGTGGAACTCGAGCGTCTCCTTCGACATGAAGGGCGCAAGGGCTTCGTAATCGTAGGGGAGTTCAGGAAGTTCGAAAGCCATTGGTCTACTCCTTTTGGCAAGCACCGTGGGTAACAGGTCGTGCGGGAACATAGGAGCGTGGCCGGCAAGAGGCAACGGTGAACTTGCCAAAAATCAACTCATCCCCGTCAAGAAACTGCTGAATTTTCGGGCCAGTATGGACTGGATTGGCGCCCGACGCGAAGATGGGGGCCACGACATGAAAGGACCAAGATGAGAACCACGCTCGCAATCGCCACGATCCTGTCCGCCACTTTCGCCATCGAGGCGCATGCCTCTTCCGACGACGCCTGGGGCGCCTTCAGCAAGGACGTTTCCAAGGCCTGCATCACCGCCGCCAAGGGGCTGATCGACAATGGCAAGGCGGTGGTCGATCCGTTCGGCAGCCAGAGCTATGGGCTGGCCGTCGTCACCGGCAAGGCACATGGCGGCAAGGCCACGGTCAGCACGATCTGCGCCTATGACAAGAAGACGAAAAAGGCCGAAGTGGGCGGCGAAATCCCGGGCGAACAGCTGATCGCAAAGCCTGCGAAATAAGCCTTCAGGACAAGGCGGGCGCATGCCCTTTGATCTCTGTCAGGCAGGGCGGCGCCTTGCCTGATAGCATTTTCCTCGCGTTTACCATTCGTCAAATCGAGCCCTTTCACCCCCGAGTCCCCTTAGAAAATCGTTAAATGGTCGGGGCTACAATTGGCTCCCGTGATATTGAGGGGATTGGACGAGCCAGGCCGTGGAAAGACTTGTCAATTTGGAAGATCATGAGACCCTCGAGAGCCGCCGCCTGCGTGGTCTCGAGCTCGCAATGGACCATCTGCCCGTGGCGATCGGCATCCTGACGCTCGAAGGCAAGCCGGTCTATCTCAATCAGCCCTTTATCGACCTCTACCGGTTCGACTGGTGGCAACAATCCGGCATCACCTTTTCGCAGATGATCAACAAGGGCCTGTTCGCCCAGTGGAAGATCGATCCGGCCGGCTATTTCGACCAGATGCGCAGGACGATCCTGCAGGACCGGCCTTTCATCATGGAAGTCGAATTCGGCGATCGCGTCATTGCCATTCATGACCGGCTGCTGGAAGGCCGCTTCATCCTCTCGACCCAGGCGGATGTGACGGCACGCGTTCTGGCGGAGCGGCAGGTGACCTATCTTGCCCATCACGACCCGCTGACGCGCCTGCTCAACCGAGCCGGTTTTGCGCAGCGTTTCAATCAGGTCATCCAGGCCAATGAGAAACATGGCGGGCGTTTCGGCGTGCTGTCGCTTGATCTCGACCACTTCAAGGATATCAACGACATCCATGGCCATGCCGCCGGCGATATCGTGCTGGTGGAAGTGGCGCGGCGGATGCGCACCTGTCTTGGCGACCAGGGATTCATCGGCCGTCTCGGCGGCGACGAGTTCACCATCATCAGCACGTCCGACAACCAGCCGCCATCCGTGCTGGCGATCGCGACACGGCTGCAGGAGAGCATTCCGAAGCCGATCCTGTTCGAGGGCAAGGCGCTGCGTGTCGGTGTCAGCATCGGCATCGCGCTTCACCCGGATAATGGGCTGGACCGCGCGACGCTGCTGCGCAATGCCGACGAGGCGCTCTATCGGGCCAAGCGGGAAGGCCGCGGCAGGATTTGCATCTATGACGGTCGCGGCAGGCACCATGTGGCCGCAAGCGACCATGAGGCCGGGCTGCAGCAGGCAGAACTGTTCGATCCCTCTGCCGAGACAGGCCGCGATGCCGACACGGTGACAACATCGGTCCGCAGGGGCGGTTTTGGAGCCTGACGTGAGGTCAGGCCCCGAAACCCCGCAACACCCCAGGCCTTAGCGGACGACCGGTTCGCCGTGGAAACGGCGGCGCGAGGGCGGCGAAACACCGAAACCGACTTCCATCATCAGCCGCGGTTTTGCAGTCGGCACGGTGCCCATGTGGAAACCGAACGGATCCTCGACGAAACCGGAACCGGCAGGGCCGGTGAGAGTGACGGGGCTGCCGGAACCGTAATAATCCAGCACCTCTTCGGCCGGATGGCCGACGAGCAGCGTATACTGGTGTTTTGCCTTGCGGCGGGCATGGCTGCCCCTGACGAAGACATGCGGGCCGGTCGTATCGTCGACATCGACCAGATTGAAGAAGAACTTGATCATCCGCCAGTCGTCGAGATCGAAATGGAACTTGTCGAGCGAGGCGAGATGCCGGTCTGCTTCGGAGGCCTCGGTCGGAAAGCTCCACCAGATCCGCGTCGTGATCAGCCGCGCCTGGGCGCCGAGATAATGGCGGGCGACATCGATCAGAAGCGGGTCGTCCCGCACGGTGCGCACGCCTTCGCTATCGAGCGAGCGTTCGAAGAAATGACCGCTCAGCAGTGAGCGGCCAAAACCCTGTTCGGCCGCCTTGTGGTCGGGCGCCAGGAATTCGAGCTTGCGGCTGAAATTGCCGAAACAGGGCGTGCGGTCGGCAAAGGCGCGGATTTCCCGATGCACCGCTTCCGGCAGCTGAAGACCGTTGAATATGCCTTCGGACCGCAGGGATTCTGCCACTTTCTCCGCGTCGAGATCACCGAAGATCGACGGGCCGGAGGCCTCTGTGGCCCGGTGGCGTTTCGACATCAGCCAATGGGCACGGCGGCCCGGCATGGTGCGCGCCAGGATGAACATCGGCAGCCAGGCCGGGTTTTCCTTGACGTCTGCAAGATAGGTGGGGATGCGCACTGCCATGCGGCGGAAACGACTGCCGCTGCGCGCGACGGCTTCAAGATCGTTTGCGGGAGAAGAATTGACCGACATTGCGACTCCTATCCGGTATTGGGGTTCCGAGAGCGGGAGAGAGATAGCGGGCATTACTTGACTGCCCGGGTATCATTTTGCTGCAATGCGGCAGAAATGAGATCAACCAAAGTCTTGGCCATGATGAATGGCTAGTAATTCGTGAATTGCATGTATTGGAACAGTGCAATTCACGTATTTCTCACGACAATACGATCACTACTCGGATTTCAACTGCCAGCGGGCACGCGACGCCTCGAAATGGCCGATACGCTCGGCAACCCAGCGCCAGAGCGGCAGAACCTGGATGAGAAGATCACGGCCTTGCGGGGTCAGCGCGTATTCCACCCGCGGCGGTACCTGCGGATAAAGCGTGCGGGTGACGAGCCCTTCCCGCTCCAGCCGGCGCAATGTGTGGGTCAGGACCTTCTGGCTGATACCATCGACACGCTCCATGACGCGCGAAAAACGCACCGGCTCAGGACTGGCGCCCAGAACCTGCATGACCCAGAGCGGCCATTTGTCCGCAACAAGGCTCAATATCTCGCGCGCCGTCTCATCCTGCGCATCAGTGAGCCCCTTGCAGAAGTCTTCTGCACCTTCGAGTATCTGGTCTTTAGTATCCATGAGGTAAGTATAGATCATCAGGGTACCTTCTTTCAAGAATGCACTGATGTTTCTACATGCTGGGTCTCAACCACGAAGGAGACTTTTCATGACACGCACATGGTTCATTACAGGCGCCGCGAACGGCCTCGGCCGCGATATCACAGAAGAGGTTCTGGCCCGCGGCGATCAGGTCGCGGCGACCGCGAGACGGCCGGAAGAACTGGCGGATCTCGTCCAGACCTATGGCGAGCGGATCGAGGCGATCGAACTCGACGTGCGCGATGCGCAGGGTGCGGAAGGCGCCGTCGCGCAGGCCATAAAACGCTTCGGTCGGCTCGACGTGATCGTCAACAATGCCGGCTACGGCAAGCTTTCCGCCTTCGAAGACACGGATGCGGACAGTTTTCGCGACCAGATCGACACCAATCTCTACGGCACGATCTTCGTGACCCGCGCAGCACTGCCGCATCTGCGCCGGCAGCGGTCGGGACATATCCTGCAGATCTCGTCGGTCGGTGGCCGCGTCGCCTCGCCCGGGCTCAGCGCCTACCAGACGGCCAAATGGGCGGTCGGCGGCTTTTCCGGCGTGCTGGCCGCGGAAATGGCGCCGCTCGGCATCAAGGTGACCGTGGTCGAACCGGGCGGCATGAAGACGAACTGGGCAGCCCGGACGATGGGTGATGCGCCCGAGATCAGCCCTGATTACGAGGAAACGGTCGGGCGGATGCTGAAACTGCGATCGAGCGGCGAGGTCAACCTCTTCACCAGCGATCCGAGACGGGTGGCAAAAATCCTGTTCGAGCTTGCCGGCCACGACAATCCGCCGCTGAAACTCTTGATCGGCAGCGACGCCGTGGCGAATGCGCGGCGGGTGGAGGATGCAAGGCGCGAAAGCGACGAAAGATGGGAAGCGGTGAGCCGCAGTGCGGATGCAAAGGCGGAGGCGTTTGCGGCGATGCCGGAGTGAGTGTTCTCCGGGCCTGCCGCTCTATCGGCCTCTTCTTGTTCTCTACCTGAGAGAGTGCCATATTTAAGGTGGAACCAGGGATCTTCACCGTGAACGGAAATGAAGAAGCCAAACTGCTGGCGCTGATGGAAGCCATGTTCAATGGTCAGAAACGGACATTGAACATGGTCGAAGCTGCGATCGAAAAGTTCAGTTCGACGGAAACGGAGATCACCAAGCTCAATCGTGGCATGAATACCCTGCAGGAGCTTTTGCTTCGGCAGAATGGCGCGGCTCATACGCTTTTGCTCAATCTGCAGAATGATTTTAGCAATCTACGTAATGAAATCTCGTCAAGATTCGACGCGATAGTTGCCCGACTCGAAGATATAGACAGGCTGCTGGACGAACGCGCGAATGACATCAAGCGAGCCCAGATAGATCTGATCAGCCAGTATAATGAAGTGTTGAACGCCGTGCAGGATTCATCACAGGCGGCTCGCATGGCCCGCGACCTGGACGTGAGGTTGACTGAAGTCGAGAACAAGATCGCACGCCTCTGACGCGCATCTTCACCTTCAGGCAGGAAGACATAGTTGGCCGGATGAGGTGCGCCCTCACCCGGCCATTTCTCAAAAATCTCAGACGTCGTCGCCCTTGGTCGAGCGGGCCCAATCCATGTACAGCTCCAGCGCCTTGCGGGCGACCGGGCCTTCCTGCAGCGAGCGCTCTTCGAACTTCGTGACCGGCACGATCTTGGAATAGTTGCCGGAGGTGAAGATCTCGTCGGCATTGGCGAAATCCTCGACCGTCAGCGTCACTTCGCGAACGTCGAAACCGCCCTTGCGCAAAAGGCCGAGAACGCGGGCGCGGGTGATGCCGGCGAGGAAGGTGCCGTTGGCGATCGGGGTCATCACGACGCCGTCCTTGACCATGAAGATGTTCGAGGAGGCGGTTTCGGCGACATTGCCGTTCATGTCGCGGGCCAGCGCATTGTCAAAACCGCGGTTGCGGGCTTCGATGATCATGCGGCCGCTGTTCGGGTAAAGGCTGCCGGTCTTGGCACCGGTCATCGCGACTTCCGGGTTCGGACGGCGATAGGGCGAGACGGTGAGCGAGGACGGCTGGGCGGTGTGCATCGGCGCTTCGAACATGCAGAGCGCGAAACGGGTCGATTCCGGATCGGCGGCAACGACGCTGTAAGGCATGCCGTGTTCGGCCCAGTACATCGGCTTGATATAGATCGCCGTCTTGCCGTCGAATTTCTTGACGCCTTCCATGGCGAGCGCTTCGATTTCCTCGGCCTTCATGACGGGCTGCATGCCCATATTTGTGGCGGAGCGGTTGACGCGCTGGCAATGCAGGTCGAGGTCCGGCGAGATGCCGTCGAACCAGCGGGCGCCGTCGAACACGGTCGTGCCGAGCCACATGGCATGCGAGGTCGGGCCAATCAGCTTCGGATTGCCCTCCAGCCATTCGCCATCGACGAAGGTCCAGGTGGTGGAACGGGGGGCTGTGTTGACGGCCATGACGGTCTCCTTGAACATATAGGCAGGTCGAAAAATCGCGGCGAGTGAAGGACCCGCCAGCACGCCGCGTCAAGCAATAATGTCAGATGGAACATCACAAAAATTGATTGATTGCGCCGAAGGCCGTCATGGTGGCGTCATTTCCATCATGGTATCCCGCCGCCGACAGAGGAGAAATGCCGATGGTCTGGTCCCCCGAACAATATGTGAAATTCGAAGACGAGCGGACACGCCCTGCCCGCGACCTGCTGGCGCAGGTGCCACTTGGAGCGGCCAGCCGCGCCTATGACCTCGGCTGCGGACCGGGCAATTCCACCGAACTGCTGGTCGAGCGGTTCGGCGCCGGTAGCGTCATCGGCCTCGATAGCGACGAAAACATGCTGGCCGCCGCCCGTGAGCGCCTGCCCGGAACGGAATTCATCTCGGGCGACCTTTCTAGCTGGGCGCCGCCGGAAAAGGCCGACCTGCTTTATGCCAATGCCGTGTTTCAATGGGTGCCGGAGCATCTTTCCGCCTTGTCGCGCCTGATGGACCATCTGACACCCGGCGGCGTGCTTGCCGTGCAGATGCCGGACAATTTTTCCGAACCGACGCATGTTTTGATGCGCGAGACGGCCGCGTCCGGTCCCTGGGCGCCGGCCTTTGCAAACGGCGGCGTCGCCCGCCCGCTCCTGCCGCCGCCATCGGCCTATATGGAAGCGCTGCAGGCCAAATCCATGCGCGTCGATGTCTGGCACACGATCTATTACCATCCTCTCGCCAATGGTCCGGCCATCGTCGAATGGGTGAAATCGACGGGCTTGCGGCCTTTTCTGGCTGCAGCAGGCGAAGAACATCGCGAAGGGTTTCTGGCGGATTATACGGATCGTATCGTCAAGGCCTATCCGCCGATGGCCGATGGCCGGGTGCTGTTGCGCTTCCCGCGGATTTTTGTCGTGGCGGTGAAGGCTTAAACGCCGGGGCGGATAAAAACCCCTCCCCACCCTCCCCACAAGGGGGGGGGCTTAACCTGGCCGAACCGCCGGAGCTCGATTGGGGCAGGCGAGTGCCGCAGGTATTCTCCCCCCTTGTGGGGGAGATGGCCGGCAGGCCAGAGAGGGTCTTTTAACCGAGACCTCAGATCCGCTTCAGATCCAGCTGCGTCGTGACCACCGATTTGCCGCTATCGGGGTCCTGATCGATCGTGCGGATGCGCAGGCCGTTATCGCCGACCTTTTCGATCGTCATCTTGGCTTCACGATCGCCATATTCGACCTTGGCCCAGGTGACGTCGAGATTGATCGTGTCGCCGCTGCGGCTCCCCGCCAGTTTTGACGGCTGACCGGAAACACCGACATAATTGCCGGAATAGGAACTGCCCGACGTGTTGACCTTGGCCGTAAAGGTGCGGGAAATCACCGCCAGCGCACGGCAGGTACCGTTCATCGAAAAGCCGGAGGACGTGGCATCGGACGTCATCTTGCAGGAGACGGGGACATTGCTGCCGCCAAGTTTGGTCAGCACCTTGCCGCCGCCGGTCCATTGTCCTTCGATGGACTTCAGAAAATCCTGCTCGGCGGCAAAGGCGCCTGATGAAGCAAAGACGGCACCGGCCAGTGCCATGGCGAAAAGAGCTCGCATGATCAAAATCCTGTCTGGTTGATGACGGAAAACACCGTCCGGAACGGTTTTGTTCCCCTTCCCCAGATAGGTGCTGCTGCGAGGCCTTTCCACCTTTCGGCATGATCTACCGGTTTATTGACCGGGCTGCTGCGGGGTCGGCGCCGGCAGGAAAGGCGCGTCGGAAGGCTGCTGCACGCTCTGGCTACGGCTGTCTCCAAGCGGCCAACGGCTCTTGTCGTTCATCCAGACGAGGGACAGGACACAGGCGACCAACAAGATCAGGACAAGGATAAACAGCCAACGCATCAATCAGGGCTCCTTCACGCTTCGACGGGTTGCGACACGCCAGATTACGCGCCGCAACGATCCGTGATCTCTCTAGGCAAACAGTTGGGCCTCTATGCGGCAAGGCTTAAAGAAGAGCCTCCGAAAAGAGAACGCAGTGCAGCAATTGACAGGTTCCGATACCAGCGGCACTCTTGCGTTGATCTTCTGCAAACCAACCCGACGTTATGCCAATGCCCCGCGCCATGTCGCTCACCCAGGACCTTGTCGATCTCTGCTTTCGCGAAGAGGCCGATCCCGGCACCCCGGAGAACTGGCAGCCGCTGAGCGATTCCGATTTCGCCACCATCGCCGACCGGCTGACCGCAGAGATCGGCGATGCGCCGCTGTGGATCTTCGCTTATGGTTCGCTGATCTGGAAACCCGGTTTCGACTCGATCGCCTGCCAGAAAGCGACCGCCTATGGCTGGCACCGGTCGTTCTCGCTGCATATCGAACGCGGCCGCGGCTCGCCTTCCCAGCCCGGCCTGATGATGATGTTGTCGCGTGGCGGGCGTTGCGACGGGGTAATCTATCGCGTTGCCGACGACGACAAGCGCAACCAGATCGAAAAGGCGCTGCGTCGCGAGGTAAGCCACAAGGATAGTCTCTCCACCTTCCGTTTCCTGCCGGTGAGAACCGCGGAGGGCGAAACGGTGCGGGCGCTGACCTTCTGGGCCGGCGGCAAAAGCCCGCGCATCATTTCGCCGCTCTTGCCGCTTGAGCGGGTCGCGCCGGTCCTTGCCCGCGCCTGCGGCCATCGCGGCTCCTGCGCCGAATATCTCTACAACACCGTCGTCCATCTCGCCGAATTCGGCATTCGCGACCGCAATCTCTGGCAGTTGCAGGACATGGTGGCGAAGGAGATCCGGGCGCTGCAGGAGGAAAAGGTGGCGGTGGAGGCCTGAGAACCGCGACGGGAACTGCTTCTGAGAACGGTTCCGCTACCGATGAACCATCACCCGGTTGGGAGGCCGATGATGACCCCTGTCCTTTATTCGCACCCCTTTTCATCCTACTGCCAGAAAGTGCTGATTGCGCTTTACGAAAACGATACGGAATTCGAGACGCGGATGCTCGGGCCGGAGGATCCTGAAGCCTATGAAGAGCTCGTTGATCTCTGGCCGGTCAAGAAATTTCCGATGCTGAAGGATGGGAGCGAGACCATCCATGAAGCCTCGATCATCATCGAATATCTGCAGATCCACTATTCCGGCCCGGTGCAGCTGATCCCCCAGGATCCGGCGGCGGCGGTCGAGGTGCGCATGCTCGATCGGTTCTTCGACAATTATGTTTCCACGCCGCAGCAGAAGATCGTCTTCAACGCCATCCGCAACGAAGAGAACCGCGATCCCTATGGCGTGCAGGAAGCGCGCGACATGCTGGATGCCGCCTATGGCTGGCTGGAGGCGCGGATGAAGGCCCGCGAATGGGCTGCGGGCAATACATTCACGCTGGCGGATTGTGCGGCGGCACCCTCGCTGTTTTATGCCGACTGGTCGCATCCGCTGGGAGACCGGTTTCCGGCCGTGACCGCCTATCGCAGCCGGCTTCTTGCCCGCCCCTCTTTCGCGCGTGCCGTCGACGAGGCCCGGCCATTCCGAAAGTATTTTCCGCTCGGAGCACCGGACCGGGATTGATCCGGATCAGATCCGCGCCGCCAGAAAATCGATGAAGGCGCGGATGCGCACCGCCAGATGTTCGTGGCCGGCATAAACGGCATGGATCTCCTCGATGTCGTCCGGATTGTAATCTTCCAGAAGCACGAGCAGGCGCCCCGCCTGAATATCCGGCTCGACATGGAACCGCCCGACCCGGCCGATGCCGAGACCATCCAGACAGAACTGGCGGATGATCGAGCCGCTGGAGGCCTTCAAATTGCCGGCGACCGGCCTTGGCTCAATGCGGCCGGTCTTCGGATCGCGGAACGGCCAGCCTTCGACCGAGCGGCGGAAATTGAAGTTGATGCAATTGTGGTGGATCAGCTCTTCCGGCGTTTTCGGCATGCCGTGGCGGGCGACATAGTCCGGCGAGGCCATCACCACCTGCCGGCTCTGGCCGAGTTTTCGCGCCATCAGCGATGAATCCCGCAAAGGCCCGTGGCGGATGGCGATGTCGACGCGTTCGCGGATCAGGTCGACCGTGTCGTCGGTCAGGGTGACGTCGAGCTGAACATCGGGAAACTGTGCCAGAAACTCGCCCGTCAGCGGCAGGATATAGCGCTCCCCGAAACCGACCGAGGCATTGACCGAGAGCGGCCCGCGCGGCAGCATCCGCCCGCCACCGGCCACCACCGCCTCGGTATCGGCGATCTCCGCAAGTATCCGCTTTGCCCGCGCAAAATAGGTCTCGCCTTCGGGGGTGAGCTGCAGGAGGCGGGTGGAACGGACGACTAGGCGCGTGCCGAGACGATCCTCCAGCCGCGTCACCAGCTTGCTGACGGCTGAGGGGGATAGTTGCAGTTTTCGGCCTGCCGCGGAGAAGCTTTTCAGCTCGGCGGCGAGGACGAAAACTTCCATTTCTCCGGCGCGGTTATCCATGGGGGTAAATTCCTAATATCCGCTTCTGCATCTGGTTTTGGGACGGTGCCCGATTTTTACGCCTGAAGTCGGCAATTGCCCCTCATCCGCCTGCCGGCACCTTCTCCCCGTTCTGATGGGGAGAAGGGAGGTTGTGGCTCTCTCCCAACCTCAAGCAGGCCACGTCCCCTCTCCCCGCAGGCGGGGAGAGGGCTAGGGTGAGGGGCAAGTCGCATCGGCAGCCGAAAACGCGACCGCCACCAACCAATCACCTGTGACTTCATTTCACAAATGATTATCCACCTACCCTGCTACACAGGCAAGTGACGGAAGACGATATTGCACTGCATCAGATGCCGCTCCTCCCAAGCACATTTCCAAAGGCATCTCCGCACAAGGACTAAAACCATGCCTCTCGCTCTTTACGCGCTGACGGCCGGTGCCTTTGGTATCGGCGTCACCGAATTCGTCATCATGGGTCTGCTGATCGATGTCAGCAAGGATCTGGGTGTCTCCATCTCCGCCGCCGGCCTCTTGATCTCGGGTTATGCGCTCGGCGTCGTCATCGGCGCGCCGATCCTCGGCGCCATTTCCGGCAAATGGTCGCGCAAGACCCTGCTGATGGCGCTGATGGTCGTCTTCACCATCGGCAATCTCGCCTGTGCGCTGGCGCCCGATTACTGGACGCTGATGGCTGCCCGCGTGCTGACCGCCTTTGCCCATGCTTCCTTCTTCGGTGTCGGCTCGGTTGTCGCAACCAGCCTGGTTGCCCCGAACAAGAAGGCCTCGGCCATCGCCGTCATGTTTACCGGCCTCACCGTCGCCAACATTCTCGGCGTGCCCTTCGGCACCTGGCTCGGCCAGGCCTATGGCTGGCGCTCGACCTTCCTCGCCGTGACGCTGATCGGCATCGTTGCCTTTGCCGTCATCGCTCTGCTTGTCCCGAAGGACAAGGCCTCGGATGCGGATGAAGAAGCCTCGCAGGGCGTTGCCGCCGTGCTCGGCCGCCGCAGCGTCATTCTCGGCCTGCTGACCACCGTTCTTTCCTGGGTGGGTGTCTTTGCCGGCTTCACCTATATCGCGCCGATCCTGACGCAGATCACCGGCTTTTCTGAAGCCGCCGTTTCGCCGATCCTTTTGATCTTCGGTGGCGGTCTGGTCGTCGGTAACCTGTTCGGTGGCTGGCTGGCCGACAAGCATCTGATCCCGACGATTGTCGGCAGCCTTGTGGCACTTTCCGCCGTGCTGCTTGTCATGACGGCCGCAATCCATCAGCCTGTGCTTGCCGTGATCGCGATCGGCCTGTTCGGCGCTGCCGCTTTCGCAACTGTTGCACCGCTGCAGATCTGGGTGCTGAAACAGGCGGAAGGTGCCGGCCAGGGCCTCGCCTCCTCCTTCAACATTGCCGCCTTCAATCTCGGCAATGCGATCGGTGCCTGGCTTGGCGGCGCGGTGATCGACCATGGCCCCGGCCTCGGCGCCGTCACCTTCGTAGCAGGCATCATTCCGCTCGGCGCACTTGCCGTCGCAGTCATCGCAATCCGCCTCGATCAGAACAAGAACCGCAACATTCCTCTCGCCAGCCCGGCCGAGTAATCAGCAGAAGGACCATGATCATGGACTATCGCACACTTGGAAAATCCGGCCTGAAAGTGCCGGTCCTCTCCTTCGGCGCCGGCACTTTCGGCGGCTCCGGCCCGCTGTTTTCCCATTGGGGCACGACGGATGTGGCGGAAGCCCGTCGCCTTGTCGACATCTGCCTCGAGGCCGGCGTTACCCTGTTCGATACGGCAGATGTCTATTCGGCCGGCGCCTCGGAAGAAGTCCTGGGCGAGGCGATCAAGGGTCGGCGCGAGGAGGTGCTGATCTCCACCAAAGCCAGCCTGCCGACCGGTGACGGCCCGAACGACTGGGGCTCGTCCCGTTCCCGCCTGATCGGCGCCGTCGAGAAGAGCCTGAAACGGCTTGGCACCGATCATATCGATATCTTTCAGCTGCATGCCTTCGACGCCTCGACGCCGGTCGAGGAAGTCGTCTCGACGCTCGACCGCCTCGTGCAGGACGGCAAGCTGCGTTATATCGGCGTTTCCAACTTTTCCGGCTGGCAGATCATGAAATCGCTGGCCGCCGCCGAAAAGAACGGCTGGACGCGGTATGTGGCAAACCAGGTCTATTATTCGCTTCTCGGCCGCGATTACGAATGGGACCTGATGCCCTTAGGCGCCGATCAGGGGCTTGGGGCTCTGGTCTGGAGCCCGCTCGGCTGGGGTCGGCTTACCGGCAAGATCAGCCGCTCAAAACCGATCCCGGCCGGCAGCCGCCTGCACGAGACGGCGGATTTTGGCCCGCCGGTGGAGGACGAACATCTCTACCGCGTCGTCGAGGCGCTGGAAGCGGTTGCCACTGAAACCGAAAAGAGCGTGCCGCAGGTGGCGATCAACTGGCTGATCTCGCGGCCGACCGTCTCCTCCGTCATCATCGGCGCCCGCAACGAGGAACAGCTGCGGCAGAATCTTGGTTCCGTCGGCTGGTCGCTTTCGGCAGAGCAGATCGCCAAGCTCGATGCGGCCAGCACCGTGACCGCACCCTACCCGCATTTCCCCTATCGCCGGCAGGCCGGGTTTGCCCTGCTCGATCCGCCGCTCGCCGGCTGAAGTTTTCGCCGGCTGAACTTTTTGGATGAACGGATCACTGCGGAACACGCAAAATCTGGCAGTTGATCCGATCGTCAAAGGCACCATGTAATGGGAGCCCCATTACAGTCTGCGGGCCACTCCACGAATTATGGAAGGCCCGCCCCCTCCCTGCCCGGCGCCGCCGGGCAATCCGTCCACAGGAGTTACCATGCACGACGTCAGCGCCCTTGGCGCCAACATTCCCGCCCTCGGTTTCGGCACGTTCCGCATGCCGGATGCCGATGTCCATCGCATCCTGCCGGCCGCACTGAAGATTGGCTTCCGGCATGTCGATACGGCGCAGATCTACAAGAACGAACAGGCCGTCGGTGACGTGCTGAAAAGCTCGGGCATTCCGCGCCAGGACATTTTTCTGACCACGAAAGTCTGGGTCGACCGCGTTGGCCATGACGCCTTCATCGCCTCCGTCGACGAGAGCCTGGCAAAGCTGAAGACCGATTATGTCGACCTTCTGCTTCTCCACTGGCCGCAGAGCGAAATGCCGCTCGCTGACCGGATCGGCGCGCTCAACGACCTGCGCAAGGCCGGCAAGGTCAAGAATATCGGCGTTTCCAATTTCTCGACTGCGCTGATGGCCGAGGCGGTAAAGCTGTCGGATGCACCGATCGTCAACAACCAGGTCGAATACCATCCCTATCTCGACCAGACCAAGGTTCTGGCCGAGGCCGCCAAGACCGGCATGTCGGTAACCGCCTATTACCTGATGGCCGACGGCGCCGTGCCGAAGGACGAGGTTTTGAAGGATATCGGCGCCAAGCATGGCAAGACCGCCGCCCAGGTCGTGCTGCGCTGGGCCGTACAGCAGAAGGACGTGATCGCTCTTTCCAAGACCGCCACCGAAAGCCGCCTGCCGGAAAATTTTGAAGTTTTCGACTTCGCGCTGTCGGAAGAGGAAATGCAGGCCGTGCACAAGCTGGCCCGTCCGAATGGCCGCATCGTCAGCCCGGGCCATTTGGCACCGGACTGGGACAAGTAAGCAGGACGTTGATTCTGGTTTATAAGGAAGGCTCCGGGGAGGTTATCTCCGGAGCCTTTTTCGTTTGATGACGGCAGAGAGGTTTGCTTAGCCTTGCCGGCAATCCGAAGGCTCCAGCAGGATTTTAGGGGGCGGTGGCGTTCAGTTGCGCGGACTGATAACTGGTTGAGACCTGCGCGAGATTGTCCGTCTGCGGCCTGTGATCCGGCACCGTCCGTGCAATGAAGACGGCCAAAACGAGCAGCGAGAGCCTGAAAATGAAGGCGTGGAGAAGGGTTTCTGAAGCATCCATGGAGCGATCCCCGGCGGTGAAAATCATGTCGCCAAGGATCGCAGACAGGCGACTTTGCACAATGCGGAAGATACAAGGGAACCCTTCGGATAATCCGAAGGGTTCAAGAGAGGCATCGAGGAGGAGGCATCCATGCGTTTTGACCTGACGGACCTTCGCCTGTTTCTGCATGTGGTCGAGGCGGAAAGCATTACCCAGGGCGCGGAACGGGCCGGCATGGCTTTGCCATCGGCGAGCGCCCGCATTCGCGGCATGGAGGAGATGAGTGGCGTTTCGCTGCTCGACCGGCGCCCACGCGGGATCAAGGCGACGGCCGCCGGGGAATCTCTTGCCCATCACGCCCGCATCGTGCTTGGCCAGATGGAACAGATGCGCGGCGACCTTCAGCTTTATGCCCGTGGCCTGCGCGGCAAGATCCGCTTCTTTTCCGGCCGTGCGGCGATGGCACATCTTCCCGATGTTCTTCGCCGGTTTCTCGCGGCACATCCCACGATCGACATAGACCTCGTGGAGCGGCAGAGCCCCGATGTGGTCGCGGCCGTCGCCGGCGGGCATGCGGATCTTGGCATTGCCGCCGATACGACCGATACGGGGACGCTGGAAACCAAACCATTCGAGGCCGACCGGCTGGTGCTGATCACGCCGGCCGATCATCCGCTCTGCGATCTCGAATCCGTTGCCTTTGCCGACGTTCTGGATGAACCCTTCATCGGCCTTCCGGCGGAAAGCGCATTGCAGGGGCATCTTGCCATTCATGCGGCGCGGGAGGGGCGGCCGTTCAAGCTGCGCATCCGGCTGGACAGCTTTGAGGATATCTGCGCCATGGTCAGCAGCGGCATTGGGCTTGCCATCGTGCCGGAAATCTATGCCCGGCGTTATCAGGCGGAAATGTCCTTTCGAGTCGTGGCGATCACCGATACATGGGCGGTGCGGCATCTTCTCGTCTGCGCCCGCAGCTTTGCGGCGCTCCCGGTCCATGCAAGGGCGCTGGTCGACTATCTTTCCAAAGAGCGGGATTAACGTCTCGGCGGCCTGGGGTGGAAACCCACCCACCTCTTTCCGCATTTGGGCATGATCCGACCCATAACCCCCAGCAAAAACCGGTTGCCGGCCATCTCCCTGCCGCGATCGGTTGTTTCCTTCTCTCCGTGCCATAGATCCGCCTTTCGAGATGCAGAGGCAGGAATGGAGGAATTGTTGATGTATTTCAGATCGATGCTTGTTTCGGCGGTCGTTTTTGCCGCCTTTTTGCCCGCGGCACCGTTTTCCGCAGCCGCCGCCGACGAAAAAGCGGCGGGGCCGAAAAAGGCGGAATGCCCGGCGGCACTGCCGAAGGATGCCGACTGCTTTGCCGGCCAGGACGAGAACGGTGCCTATTACTGGATGGCGCGCCCGAAGAACTGGAACGGCATTCTGGTCGTGCATTCGCATGGCGGCCCGCGTACGGCGAAACCGAAGCCGGATGATCCGGTCGAGGATCTGGAGCGGTTCGCCGTCACTGTCGATGAAGGTTATGCCTGGGTCGGCTCGAACTATCGCAGGCCCGGTTATGGCGTGCGGATGGCGGCGGCCGATACCGACAATGTCCGAAAAATCGCGGAAGGTTTTCTCGGCAAGCCGAAACTGGTTCTGCTGCACGGCCAATCCTGGGGCGGCAATGTGGCGGCGAAAACGGCCGAACTTTATGCGATCGATCCGGACGGGCATAAGAACTATGACGGTGTCGTGCTGACCAGCGGCGTGCTTGGCGGCGGCACTTATTCCTACACGTTCCGCGCGGATTTGCGGGCCGTCTATCAATATTACTGCAAGAACCATCCGCGCGCCGACGAGGTGCAATATCCCGTCTGGCAGGGGCTGCCGAAGGACGGCAAGATGAAGCGCGAGGAGCTTGAGGCGCGCGTCAACGAATGCACCGGCATTTCCGAGCCGAAGGACAAGCGCACGCCCGAACAGGCGAAGAATTTGCAAAACATCCTGGCCGTGACGCATGTGCCGGAGAAGACGCTTGTGGCGCATCTTTCCTGGGCCACCGGCCTGTTCCACGACATGGTCTGGAAGCGGCTCGGCGGCAAGAACCCGTTCGACAATTCCAAAACCGTCTATGCCGGCTCGGATGACGATGCTGCGCTGAACAAGGGCGTCGAACGTTTTACCGCCGACCCTGAAGCCGTGCGCCTGCTCGCCTATGATGCGGACCTGACCGGCGAGATCGTGCTGCCGACGATCACCATGCACGCGAAAAACGACCCGACGGCGTTCGTGCCGCTCGAGGCGCATTATCGCGATGTCGTGGAAAAGGCGGGAAACAGCGACCTGCTCGTGCAGAACTTTACCGACGAGGCCGAGCATTCGAAACTTTCGACACCGCAATATGCGGCGCTGTTTTCGCAGATGGTCGACTGGATCGAAAAGGGCGAGAAGCCGACGCGGCAGACGGTGGCGGCGAGATGTGAGGAGAAGAGCAAGGTTTACAAGGAGCCTTGCCGGTTTCTGCAGGATTTCGAGCCGCAGTTGGAGAAGGAATGAGGCGGTGGGCTCTGGCCTAGCTGCTATCCGCCCCATGAGAGGCGGAGTTATTGCATGTGGGATTGGGCATCGATGCAGAGCTCCCGATGATCTCCCCCCTTGTGGGGGAGATGTCACGAAGTGACAGAGGGGGGTGAGCAACGGTTCCGCAAATTCGAGGTGAAACGGGAGCGTGGGGATACCCCCCTCTGCCCTGCCGGGCATCTCCCCCACAAGGGGGGAGATCGGCAAACCGCATGCCCATCGCCCATAGAAGCTAAGCCGCGATCACCCCCGCAACCGCGCCAAAAGCGGATCTGTAATCACCGAAAAAATCCCCGGATCGCCATAAGCCCTCGCCGACAGCATCGCGCCATGCACGATCGCCATGAAAGCCTCAGCCTCGGCACGCGGTGACGCGATCAGCGTCAACCTTCCCTCCGCCTCGCCAGCCTGCATCACCTCGGTCAGCCAGCCGGCCAGCGTGGAAAAATGGGCGCGCACGCCCTCTGCCACCGGTGCCGGCAGCATGGTCATTTCGCCGGCCAGCATGGCGCAGACGCAAAAGGGTGCCGTCGCATCGGTGATGCAGGCGCGCCAGTAACCGATGAAGGCGGCGAGTTTTGCGGACGGGTCGGTAACGGCGCGGTCGAGCGTCGCCAGCCCCTCGGTTGCCTCTCGTCGATAGCCCTCGACCACCGCATGCACGAGATCGGCCTTGCTGGCAAAATGATGGTGGATGCTTGCCTTGCGGATGCCGACGACGCCGGCAATGTCGGCATAACTGAAGCCGTTATAGCCCCCCGCGACAAGAAAGCTGCGGGCGGAGGCGAGGACAGCGGCTGAGGTCGAAATCTGGTCCATCGCGCACGCCTACCAACCAATTGGTAGGGCGTCAAGTCAGGACTGTTTGAACTTAAAGTGACTGGTCTAGACACCGCAGCGGATTGCGTCATTCTGGAAATCTACCTACTAGTAGGTTGACACCTTAGGAGATGATCATGACCAGCCAATCCACAACCTCGACCGGCAGCAGCACGGCTAAGAATGCGGGCAACAATGCCGGCAGCTGGCTGCGTTCCTATTATTTTACCCGCGGCGCCTTTTCGGTCGCCTGGGTCGCGGCCGCCTTTGCCACCGGCTCGAATTTCGGCCCCGTTACCGCAGTGCTTCTCGTCGGTTACCCGCTCTGGGATGCGGCCGCGAACCTTGTCGATGCGCGCCGCAATGGCGGGCTCGGGAAAAACCCGACCCAGACGCTCAACGTCTTCGTCAGCACGCTGACGGCGGCTGCAGTGGCGATCGGGCTCGGTTACGGCATGAATGCGGTGCTGGCCGTGTTCGGCGCCTGGGCGATCTTTTCCGGCCTTCTGCAGCTTGCGACCGGCGTACGCCGCTGGAAGATTGCCGGCGCGCAATGGGCGATGATTTTGAGCGGCGCGCAGTCCTCGCTCGCGGGCGCGCATTTCATCGTCAAGGCAACGGGCGATACGGTGCCCTCGATTGTCGATATCGCGCCTTATGCAGCCTTCGGCGCCTTCTATTTCCTCGTCTCGGCGATCAGCCTGTCGATCTCCGCCTACCGCGCCCGCCGCTCGGCCTGAGCCGCCCTCAGGTGGAGCCCCACACAGGATAGAGGCGCGTGAGAACCGGCGCGGCAAGGGTCGCGCCGGTTTTCCCTCAAGGCCTGCGATTATCCTCAAACCTCATCACGATCGCGTCTAATCCATCCTTCTGCGCTTGTTTGACAGCATTGACGCCTTAGATCCTGCCTCACAAACAGGAGACCAGCATGCTGCCGGAAAACAGGATAAAGCGCCACGAAGAGACCGTCGCACGCCTCAAGGAGGACATTGACTGGCTGCACGAAACCGGTTTCTGGACCGATATCGCCAGCAATGCCGACCTGATCGAGGCGAATGAAAAGGTCGTCGCGCACTATGTCAGCCTCGTGCGCGAGCTTTCGCGGGTACCGGGCTAAGAGAGGCGACGACCTGGCTTACAGCCAGCCTTTTCGCTTGAAATAGACATAAGGCAGAACCATCGAGGTCACCATCAGGACGATGGCGAGATGGTAGCCGTAATGCCATTGCAGTTCCGGCTGGTAGGCGAAGTTCATGCCGTAGACCGAGGCGACCAGGGTCGGCGGCAGGAAAACGACCGAGGCAACGGAGAAGATCTTGATGATCTGGTTCTGCTCCAGATTGATCAGGCCGAGCGTCGCATCGAGCAGGAAGTTGATCTTTCCCGACATGAAGGCCGAGTGGTCACCCAGCGAGGTCGCGTCCCGCTGCAACAGCTTCAGGCGCTGGCGCATTTCCTTCGGCAGCTTGCGGTCGACGCCATCGAGCGCCGCGTAATAAGCGACGACGCGCGAGACGCTGACGAGGCTTTCGCGGGTGACGGTGATGAACTCGCCCTTCTGGCCGATCGCCCGCATCAGTTCCTGCAGGTCGCGCGTCTTCTTGTTGGCCTTGTCGGCCTTGGCCTCGAAGACATCGCGGGAGATCTGGTCGATATCATTGCCGAGCCGTTCCAGCGTATCGGCCATGCGGTCGATGATCGCTTCGATCAGGCCGGTCATGATCAGCTCGCCGGTTGCCGAATGCAGGCCGGTGCCATTTGCCTTGCGGGCACGAGCCATGAAAGCGTCGAACGGGCGGGGCTCGGAATGGCGGACCGTGACGAGCACCGAACCCTTGACGATGAAGGTGACCGGCACCTTGTGCGGCGTGCCGGAATCCGGCCGGATCAGCACGGTCATGGTCATGAACTCGGCGCCATCCTCCTGATAGAGGCGGGCGGAAAGTTCGATATCTTCCATCTCGTCCATGGTGGGGACGGTAATGCCAAGGCATTCCCCGACCTGCCGCTCTTCCTCGGCAGTCGGGTTGATCAGGTCGTACCAGACAACGGCGGGTGCGGCTTCGGCGGGCTCCGCCACAACCCGATCATCGGGCGATGCGGAAACAAGGCGGTCAAGGTCATAGGCATGGATACGCAGCATGACGGCTCCTTTTCGGACCATCGGGTCCCCGGAGCGCGTATCCGAAAGAGAGAACGGATCAGAGCCCCGAAGAAACAGGTCTATGTATTGACGTCGAACTTCGACTGTCGGGGTTCATCTCGGTTGTCCTTTGAAAGAGCGGGGTCCGGTCGGGCCTCCGCTTTGCGCGTGAAATGGGCCTGTTTCGATGGAAAGTCAATGGGGTATGGGGTGGGGAAAATACCTAGGCGGCGAAGCGCAGTGAGGCTTGGCAGTGATCAGTTTCCGCAGGCCGGATCAGCGCGTGACTCGAAAGTCTGATGGAATTGCCTCTCCATCCGACGGCAGCATCGTGACATCTGCAACCGAAGCGCCCAGCGGGCCACGATGGAGACGTTCCAGCATCGTGGCGACCGCTTCAGGCCGGCCGGCGAGAAAGGCGGTGACGGCGCCATCCGGCTCGTTCCGCACCCAGCCTGTGAGACCAAGCCGCCGCGCCTCGCGTTCGGTCCAGGCGCGAAAACCGACGCCCTGCACCCTGCCCGTCACCCTTACCTTGGTAGTTGCAAATTCGACCATGATTGTCTCCCGCGGCGGTCCTGCTGCCGATCATGAAACGGCCGGGCCGGCAAAGCCATATCCTCGAACGAAAAAGCCGCCGGCCTCGGGACGCCAGCGGCTCGAAAGGTTTTCGATCAGCCGATCAGACGAACTGGCTCAAGCCCGGCACCGAGCCGATCACCTTGTCGACGATCTCATCGCCGGCATGTTCGCGGGCAACGGCCATGGTTTCCTTGGCAAGCGAGGTGATTTCGCCCATGCCAAGACCCTGGCTCATCAGCTGCTGGCCGAGCGCCATGACGCCGCCGCCGAAGCTTGCCATCAGGCCGCCGAGCAGGCCACCGCCGCCGGAACCTTCGCCGTTAAAACGGGCGACCAGTTCGGTCGCACCCGGTATGGCCTCGATCATCTGGGCGACCGCGCCGTCATCCGCTTCGCGCTGCAAGAAGCCGAGCATCATGCCGATCGCCTTTTCGGCGAGATCCGGCGAAATGCCGACGCTTTCGGAGACGCGGGAAACCAGTTCGTTCATCAATCTCTCTCCTCGGGGTTTTGACGTTCACGTCAAGGTAATATCGCATGTCGGTCATACAGCCAGTTTTGGCGAATGCCAACAGTCGCTCACAGTTGGCATGATCGATGCGCCGCTTCAACCACTGCCCGGCGCGACGGACACGATCAGGCTGCTACAGGAGGCCGCAGGCTGCGGCTTTCTCTATCACATCTTTGACAACAGGGCTGTGGCACAAGAGGCCTCAAGCCTGGTCGGAAGCTTCTCCGACCGTATCGGCCATGTAGGCGCCTCGCTCTCCCATCGGCTGCGGCCGGCCGGTGGTGGAATCGATGGCCGTCTGGTGCTCCAGTTCGGCATTGATCTCGGCGCCGGCGATCACGATGATGACGGAAATCCAGGTCCAGACCATAAAGCCGATCAGCGCGCCGAGCGTGCCATAGGTGGCGTTATAATTGGCGATGTTGGAGAGATAGAAGGAAACGCCGAGCGAGGCGGCGAACCAGAATATGGTGGCAAAACCGGCGCCCCAGGTGAGCCAGCGCAGTTTTGCCGGCTCGCGGCTCGGGCCAAATCGATAGAGCGCCATGATGCCGCCGGCGACAAAGAGCATCATGATCGGCCAGCGGGCGATGCGGATGATCAGTTCTGCCCAGCGGTCGAGCCAGAGATAGGAAAGCACGGCCGGCACGATGCCCATGGCGACGAGAATGACGATAGCGAGGAACAGGGCGCCGAGCGTGAAGACGAGCGAAATCAGATTGAGGCGAATGATGCTGCGCTTTTCCTGCTCGGCATAAGCGACGTTCATCGCCTCGAACAGCGCCTTCATGCCATTGTTGGCGCTCCACAGCGCCAGCGCGAGACCGCCGATCAGGCCGATGGAAAGAGTGGAGCCGCGTTCGGAGGCAAGGGCTGCGACCTGATCGAGGAAGATTTTCAGGCCATCTGCGGGCATGACCGTGCTGAGGAAAGAGATCCGATCGACGATCGCGGCGGGATCGGAGACGAAACCGTAGATCGAAACGAGCGCGCTTGCGGCGGGAAACAGGGCGAGAAGCAGGTAATAGGTGACGCCGGCGGCGATCAGGGTGATGCGGTCTTCGGTGAGCGCGGCAAAGACGCGCCAGAAGACGTCCTTCAGGCCACGGGCGGGGATTTCTTCCGGGCCGGTCGCTTCGCGGCCCCTGTCCTTCGCATGAATATCCTTGGCATGAATGTCTGCGGCACCGAGATCTGCGGAATAGGCGTTGCTCATATGATCGATGGCCATGGCCGCCCCTTCCCTCTCGTCGAACCGCGTCAGCAGTATGCGGCCTAAACCTTGCCTGCGACATCGCACAGCCGTTGCCGGGTTGTTCAGCTCATCCTATAAAGCTTTTCAAAACAACGCGCCGAGGGAGTGCATAGTTGCATGGACGAGACCGGAAAAATCTTCGTTGGCGGCAGCCGCAAGCCTGACGACACGCTCAACAAGGCCGAATATCTCGACCTGAAGTTCGGCAACCGCCACGGGCTCGTCACCGGTGCCACCGGCACTGGCAAAACGGTGACGCTACAGGTTCTGGCGGAAGGTTTTTCGCGGGCCGGCGTGCCGGTCTTCGCGGCCGATATCAAGGGTGACCTTTCCGGCGTCGCGGCCAAGGGCGTGGAAAAGGACTTTTTGCTGAAACGCGCCGAAGAGATCGGGCTGCAGGATTACGAATTCGAACAGTTTCCGGTGATCTTCTGGGATCTGTTCGGTGAAAAGGGCCATCGTGTGCGCACCACGATCGCCGAAATGGGCCCGCTCCTGCTCGCCCGGCTGATGGATGCGTCGGAGCCGCAGGAAGGCGTGATCAACATCGCCTTCAAGCTCGCCGACAAGGCCGGCCTGCCGCTGCTCGACCTCAAGGATTTTACAGCACTTCTGAATTACATGGCCGACAATGCCTCGGAGCTTTCCAAGGAATTCGGGCTGATTTCCAAGGCTTCGGTCGGCTCGATCCAGCGCGCCATGCTGGTTCTGGAACAGCAGGGTGCCGAACACTTCTTTGGCGAACCGGCGCTGAAGATCACCGATATCATGCGGGTGAACCCGAATTCGGGCTACGGCCAGATTTCCGTCCTCGCCGCCGACAAACTGATGATGAACCCGCGCCTTTACGGCACATTCCTGCTCTGGCTGCTTTCGGAACTGTTCGAGGAACTGCCGGAAGTGGGCGATCCGGAAAAGCCGAAACTCGTCTTCTTCTTCGACGAGGCCCATCTCCTGTTCGACGATGCGCCAAAAGTTCTGCTCGAGCGCATCGAACAGGTGGTGCGGCTGATCCGTTCAAAGGGCGTCGGCGTCTATTTCGTCACCCAGAACCCGCTCGATGTGCCGGAAACCGTGCTGGCCCAGCTCGGCAACCGCGTGCAGCACGCGCTGCGCGCCTACACGCCGCGTGAGCAGAAGGCGGTGAAGACGGCGGCCGATACGTTCCGCCCCAATCCGGATTTCGATTGCGCGACCGCGATCACCCAGCTCGGCACCGGCGAAGCGCTGGTCTCGACGCTGGAAGCCAAGGGTGTGCCCTCCATGGTCGAACGTACGCTGATCCGCCCGCCAGCGGCGCGGATCGGGCCGCTCACCGATGCGGAGCGCCAGACAGTCATGGACAAGAGCCCGGTGCTCGGCGTCTATGACGAGGATATCGACCGCGAAAGCGCGTTTGAAATGCTCGCCGCCAAGGCCAAGCAGGTGTCGGATGCCGCAGCCCAGAAGCAGGCCAAGGACGAGCTCGACCCGGCCCAGCCGCAGGCTTCCGGCCCGACGATCGGCGGCTGGACGCTGCCCGGCTTCGGCACGAATGACGATGACGACCGCAAGGGCAATGGACGCTCCACCGGCCGCTCCGGCTACCAGCGCGAGACGATCGTCGAAGCGGCGATGAAGAGCGTGGCCCGCACCGTTGCGACGCAGGTCGGTCAGGCGCTGGTGCGCGGCATTCTGGGGAGCCTGAAGCGGTAGGCCGAGGCCTGCCGCGATCGGATACAGCATGGCATATGAAATGATCTTTCGGCCGCTGATGGCAGCGGTCGTTTATGGGACCCTCTGTCTTGGCACGGCGACCCTTACCCAGGCCGCCGATGCCGCCCACGGCCAGCAGGTTTTCCGGCAATGCAGCGCCTGCCATTCGGCCGATACGGCGACCAACAAGGTCGGCCCGTCGCTCAAGGGCGTTGTCGGCCGGCATGCGGGCGCGGTGGCGGATTACAAATATTCGAAGGCACTGACCGACGCCGGCACCGGCGGAACGGTCTGGGACGACGCAACGCTCGGCGCCTTCCTTGCCAGCCCCCGCAAGGCGATGCCGGGAACGCGGATGAGCTTTTTCGGGCTGTCGAAACAGGCCGATATCGATGACGTCATCGAATATCTGAAGAGCAATCCGTGAGAGGGCAGACCTCTTTTCCTCACGGCACGCAAGGGTTTGCCCCTCACCCTAACCCTCTCCCCGTTCTGACGGGGAGAGGGGACGTGCCCCGTGTGATGTTGAAAGGTGGATTGAACCTGGCGACTTGCTCCCTTCTCCCCGCATGCGGGGAGAAGGTGGCGGCAGCCGGATGAGGGGCAAACTACACCCACCGTTCCTTTACCGCTTGCGCACGAACTCCGTCCGCAAAACCAGACCCTTGATGGCGTCGTGGCGGCAGTCGATTTCTTCCGGGTTGTCGGTGAGGCGGATCGACTTGATGACCGTGCCCTGTTTAAGCGTCTGGCCGGCGCCCTTGACCTTCAGGTCCTTGATCAGGGTGACGGAATCGCCGTCCTTCAGGACGTTGCCGGCGGCATCGAGCACCTGGTTTGCGGCGGCAGCTTCAGCGGCCAGTTCCGATGCCGGGCGCCATTCGCCGGTTGCTTCGTCGTATACGTAATCGTCGTCATCGGCTGCCATCGGCGTCTATCCTTCAAAAAAATGCAAGCATGTGTCGGATCGGCGCTTACAGCATGAAGGATCACACCCGCAAGAACCGGCGCGCACAAAGCGCCGTAGCGGTGGCGGTTTGTCACAGCCAGAAGGGACGTCAGAGCAGGAAGTCGTCCATGTAGATCTTGATCGACTTGTTGAAATGGATAGCGAAATCGGCTTTTCCGTCGCCATTCACATCGGCATAGACATAGGTGTCGTGCTTGAGTTTTTCATAGCGCAGTTCGCCGGCATGGCCGCTGAACTTCTTTGCGCCGATCCAGTCGAAATCCTGATGACCGGAAAGCTTCGTATTGGCATCGATCGCCTGCAGATCGATCACGTCGCGCATCGGATTGCCCTTGGCATGATCCCAGTCGGCAATCGTATCCGGCGCCTTCACCGTGCTTTCCTTGATCGACTTGTAGAGGAAGGTATCGGCTCCGTCGCCGCCATAAAGCGTATCCTTGCCGAGGCCGCCATACAGGACGTCATTGCCGTCGTAACCGTAAAGCTTGTCGTCTCCGGCGCCGGCGATGATCTTGTCGCTGCCGCCGGCTCCCTTGATGACGTCGGCCTTCGAGGTGCCCTTGATGATTTCCATCACATCCGTGACCTTCAGGGTCAGGATGTTTTCACCAAATCCGGACTCGCTCTTGACCCATTCGCCATCGACATAGGCCCGGATCTTGATTTCGATATGAAGCTCGTTGTCTTGCAGATATTCGTAATCGAGCGCCTTGTTGGTGACGATCTTGTTGCCGACCAGCTTGAACGCATCGGTGGGGATTTCGTTTTCGAGCCAGGTATAGAAGCCTGCGGCAATCGTATAGGTGACGTCACCATCCTGGGGTTCCGCGAGAGCCAGTTCCGCAATCACGGTGCCCTTTGGCACATTTTCGGGAACGGACGAACGGTAATAGGTATAATGAACCGGTTCTACTGCCACGACCACCCTCTCCTCGATCAGTTGATCGAAAATTAGTCGAAGGATGCTGCCGCATCAAGAATGCTTTGCAGGGAATTCGGTCGGATTATTCGGCTTCTTCCAGACGCATCTTGTAGCCGCTGACCGCCGCGCCATCCTCGCGGCGGAGGGCCAGAAAACCCGGTAGCGCAAGAAGCGGCAGGATGGCGGAGATGAGGAAGACGGTGCGGAATGTTTCCGCCGTCAGGCCGGCGCCGTCGAGCATGACGAGGCCGAGCAGCATGGCGGCGACCGAGACGCCGAAGGACACCGAAAGCTGCTGCAGCACGCCGAACAGGCTGGTGGCGCGGCTGAGCTTTTCCGCCGGCACATCCGAATAGGAGAGCATGTTCGAGCCCAGAAACTGCACCGAACGGGTCGTGCCGACGAGGAAGGCATAGATTGCCAGGAACCAGTGTGGCGTTGCGGGATCAAGGAACGCGAAACCGGCAAGCAGCAGCGACCCCGCAATCGCGCTGACATTCAGCAGCGTGCGGAAACCGAAGCGGCGCAGGAGGAAGGGCAGAAACGGCCGGTTGGCGAGAATGCTCAGCGCGCTGGCAGACGTGATCAGGCCGGCCGAGACCGGGCTCATGCCGAAACCGACCTGCAGCATCAGCGGCATCAGGAAAGGCACGCCGTTGAGGCCGATACGACAGAGGCCGCCATACAGCGTACCAACCATGAAGGTACGAGTGCGGAACAAGGTGAGATCGACGGCCGGCTCGCGGGCCGTCTTCGCATAAGAATAGAACATCGCCAGCAGGCCGGCGCCGAGTGCCAGAACGGCAATGATGGCCGGCACGGGGATGGCCGGGTGGCCGACATTCTCGATGCCGTATTGCAGGAAAAGACAGCCGAAGCCGACCATCAGGAAGCCGGGGAAATCGAAACGCGCCTTGGTATCAGCACGGGTATCGTCGATATAACGCAGGGCAACCAGAACGCCGATCAGGCCGAAGGGCACGTTGACCCAGAAAATCCAGCGCCAGTCGGCATAGGTGGTGAGCAGGCCGCCGAGAAGCGGGCCGATCAGCGGGCCGACGACCGCCGGCAGCGTCATATAGGTCATCGCCTTCATCAACTGGCTGCGCGGAAAGCTGCGGATCATGGCAAGCCGCCCGACCGGCGTCATCATCGCGCCGCCAAGGCCCTGCAGCGCCCTCACCGCGATCAGCATCGGCAGGCTGGTTGCCAGGCCGCAGAGAACGGAGCTGATGGTGAAGATAAAGAGGGCTGCGGCAAACACCTTCTTGGCGCCGAACCGATCGGCGAACCAGCCGCTGACGGGAATGAACATGGCCTGCATCAGCACATAGGCCGTGATCGCAAGGTTCATCCGGAGCGGCGTGGTATCAAGGCTTTTGGAAATGTCCGGAATGGCAGTGACGATGATCGTCGAATCCAGCTGTTCCATCAGGAAGGCGATCGCGACGACGCAGGGAATGATGATGCGAAGTTTCGGATCGCGCTCGACCGCGTAAACGGGTGTATGTTCGACGGTGGTCATGTCAGAGGTCTATGCCGGGCGAAATGGGACAGGGAAAAGCAGGCTGTCGCGATGGCGGCGGTCGGCGAGGCCCTTTAACCACCGATCATGCTGCATTGCAACAGAAGCGACCCTCCCGCTCACGCAGGCGTGACGCCTGGCAGATCTGCAATGGCGGCATGGCTAGAGCTGATCTTCCGCCAATTCGCCAAGGAAATCCAGAAACGCCCTGACCTTTGCCGGCATCAGGGTCTGCGCATGATAATAAACGTAAAGCGGAAAGGTTTCGTCAGCCCAGTCCGGCAGGATAGGGACGAGGCGGCCATCGGCGAGGAAATCGCGGGCGTAGACGCCGAGAAGCTGGGCTATCCCCTGACCGCCGAGGCAGGCGCCGATCAGGCCGCCGGTGTCGTTGACCATCATCTGGCCCCGGACCTTGACCGGAACCGCCTCTTCCCCGCGTGAAAACTCCCAGTCGTAATGCCGGCCGGTTGCCGGGTTGCGCAGGAGCACGCATTGATGCTCCGCTTCCAGATCGGACGGATGTTGCGGCAGGCCGTAGCGTTCGACATAGGCCGGCGAGGCGCAGGTGGTGACGCGGGTCTCGAAGAGGAGACGGCAGGCCAGCGCCGAAGGTTCCGGCTCGCCGAAATGCACGGCGACGTCAAATCCTTCCGCCGTCAGGTCCCCCACCCTGTCGCGGACCGCAAGATCGAGATGCAGATCCGGGTGGCGGGCAAGGAAGGCTGCGAGACGCGGCGGCAGGAAATGATGGCCGATGGCGCCGTCTGCCGTGACCCTCAGCCGGCCGCGCACAGCGACGGTCGAGCCACCGGCGCGGATGGCCGCCTCCTCGATGCCTTCCAGATGCGGGGCGACCGACTCATAAAAACGTCGTCCCTCGTCGGTCAGCGTGATCGAGCGGGCGCTACGGTGAAAGATGCGCAGGCCGACACGGCTTTCCAGCCGTGACACGGCGCGGCTGACGGCCGATTGGGTCAGGCCGAGCGCCTCTCCGGCGCGGGAAAAGCTACCGGTATCGATGACGGCGGAGAGGACGCCGATGCCGTTCAGGAGGCGGCTGTCGAAGGACATCAAGACATACTTTCAGTCATTTTAATGACGACATCTATGTATTATGCGCAATCTCGCGGCGGGTGTAAACCATCTCCATCGGACCGGCGTTGTTCTCGAAGCCGGCCATTTGTGGAGAAAGATCATGAGCACAGCAGGCAAGACAGCCATCGTTACCGGATCGTCGCGCGGCATCGGCAAGGCCGTGGCCGAACGGCTCGCCAAGGACGGGTTTTCGGTCGTCGTCAATTATTCGGGCGATGCAGCAGCGGCGGAAGAGACCGTGACCGCGATCAAGTGGGCCGGCGGAAAGGCCATCGCCTTCAAGGCGGATGTCGCCGACGAGGTGGCGGTGGCTGCCATGTTCGATGCGGCAGAAGCGGAATTCGGCGGCATCGACGTGGTCGTCAATTCGGCCGGCATCATGGTCCTGTCGCCGATCGCCGAGCTGAAGCTCGAGGATCTCGACCGCATGCACCGGATCAATATTCGCGGCACGTTCGTCGTCAACCAGCAGGCGGCGCGGCGGGTGCGGCATGGCGGGGCGATCGTCAATCTGTCGACCTCGGTGGAGAAACAGGCAATCCCCGGTTACGCCGCCTATGCGGCCAGCAAGGGCGCCGTCGAGGCGATCGGCATGATTCTGGCCCGCGAGCTGCGCGGCCGCCGGATCACCGTCAACACCGTCGCCCCCGGCCCGACCGCGACCGACCTTTTCCTCAAGGGCAAGGACGATGCGCTGATCGCTCAGATGGCCAAGCTCAACCCGATGGAACGGCTCGGCACGCCGGAAGACATTGCCGAGGTCATCTCCTTCCTCGCCGGTCGCAATACCTGGATCAACGGCCAGGTGCTGTATGCCAATGGCGGCATGAACTAAGACATTGGTGAAAAACGGGCGTCAGGCTCCGGCCTGCCGCTCTTCGAACTTTTGGCGCGCCGCCTCGATATCTTGATGGCGGGCGGCGGCCCATTCCCAGACGCCGCAAAAGGCGGCGCCGAGGCTGAGGCCCAGTTCCGTCAGGCTATATTCGACCTTGGGCGGGATGACCGGATAGACGGTGCGGGTGACAAAACCGTCGCGCTCCATCTGCCGCAATGTCTGGGTCAGCATCTTCTGGCTGATGCCGCCGACCTGACGGCCGATCTCGGTAAACCGCATCACCCCGTGTTCATCCAAGACTTCGAGGATCAGCATGGTCCATTTATCCGCCACCTGGCCGATAATGCCGCGCACCAGTTCCTCCAGCGCCGGGTCGATCTCGTCGGGGATTTCCCGGCCGGATGCGGACAGTCTTGGAGCGCGAACGCCTTGATCCACAGTCACTCTCCTTTTGGTGTGTATAAATCTTTCGGGTGCCTTCTTACCGATAAAGACCGATAGGCCTAAATCCCTCGCAGCGCAATCGAACGCAGCGCAAACAGCAAAGGCGATATCCCATGAAAATGAACGGAAACACGATCCTGATCACTGGCGGCGGCTCCGGCATCGGCCGCGCACTTGCCGAAGCGTTTCATGCGCTCGGCAACAGCGTCATCATCACCGGCCGCCGCAAATCGGCGCTCGATACGGTGACCGCCGCCAATCCCGGCATGCAGGCCATGGTGCTCGACATCAACGATGCCGAGGCGATCAAGGGTTTTGCGGCCGAGATCACCAAAACCCATCCGGCGCTCAACATCGTCATCCACAATGCCGGGATCATGGTGGCCGAGACGATCGGCGACGCGCCGGATTATCTGGAAACCGCGGAAGCGACGATCGCCACCAATCTTCTCGGGCCGATCCGGCTGACGGCAGCGCTCCTGCCGCATCTGAAGACGCAAGGCGATGCCTCGGTCGTCAACGTCTCCTCCGGACTTGCCTTCATTCCCTTCGTGCTGACGCCGACCTATTCGGCCACGAAGGCGGGCATCCATTCCTATTCGATGGCGATCCGCGAACAGCTGAAGGGCACGTCGGTCAAGGTCGTCGAGATCGCCCCGCCTTACGTGCAGACGGAGCTGATGGGCGAACATCAGGCGAGCGACCCGAACGCCATGCCACTGACCGACTTCATCTCGGAAGTGATGCAGATCCTGACCGACAATCCGGATGCGAAGGAAGTCATCGTCGAACGCTGCAAACCGCTGCGCTTTGCGGCCGAGAGCGGCAATTTCGATGCGATGTTTGCGGGCGTGAATTCGCGGCATTGAGAAGAGGCCACCGAACCTTAGAACGATACCCCATTGAGCGGGCACCGCATATGGAGCGAAGGCCCCTCCCCACCCTCCCCACAAGGGGGAGGGCTTAACCCAGTCGATCCGCCGAGGCTCAATTCGAGGCAGGAGAGTGCCGCAAGTCTTCTCCCCCCTTGTGGGGGAGATGGCCGGCAGGCCAGAGAGGGTCTTGGCCATATGCGACAGCCCTGCCCCTAAAAGATGCTCTCGCCCCATCATCAAGGCGAGTGCGCACAAATCTACCTTTTCGGCGCCACCAGACAAAAGAACGCCCCCTGCGGATCCGTCGCCTGAACGACAAAACTGCCGCCGGGGACTTCCATCGGGCCGTTTGCCACCTTGCCGCCTGCCGCTTCGATGCGGCCAACGGCGGCGTCGATCGCGTCGATGTTGAAATAATAGACCCAGCAGGCGACGGGAACGCCCGGCGGTCTCGTCATCATGCCGCCGATGTCCTGGCCGGCATGGGCGAAGACGCGGTAGGTGCCCATCGGGCCCATGTCGACAGCGCGCGACAGGGTCCAGCCGAAAACCGTTTCATAGAAGGAAAACGCCTCTTCGCCATCGCCGGCATAAAGCTCGTGCCAGCCGACATTGCCCGCCGCATTTGGCGCAAGTTCCGGCGGCGGATCCTTTGGCGGGATCGGGGTCATGATGCAGATGACGGCGCCATGCGGATCGGCGACGACGGCAAAACGGCCAATCTCGGGAATATCCTCCGGCTCGCGCTGGATACGCCCGCCGAGCTCTGAAAACTGGCGCGCGGTCGCATCGACATCATCGACGGCGACATAACCGGTCCAGTTCGGCGGGATCTTGCCTTCGAGTTCCGGCGGAAAATTCATCATGCCGCCGACGCCGGGGCAATTGTCGCCCTCGCCCATGCCGAACAGGTAATAGGACATGCCCGGCATCTGCATTTCGCGCACTTTCCAGCCGACGACCTCGGCATAAAAGCGGCCGCCGGCATCGGTGTCGGTCGTCATCAGCTCGCACCAGATGAACTTGCCATGGGTGTCGGAGCGGATGGCGGAGTGGGTCTGCGATGTCTGATCCATCATCATTTCCTCTCGTCGGTTGACCGGGCCCTATCGACCCTCGGTTTCATGCCTTGCGGTGGTAATGCGCTTCCATGAACTGTTTCCAGCTGCCGTCCGGCTGTTTTGCGCCCGACGTGAAGGTGCGGTGGTCGTCGCTGAGGAAACGGATCTGCTCGCGATAATCCGCCATGCCCTCGCCTTCCATGGACGGGCCGGTGGTATAGAGGCTGAGCGTCTTGCCGTCCGGCTCGACCTCGCCGTCATAGACCCAGAGATTGTCCATCATCGAACCCAGCCAGGTACCGACATATCGGCCCCTGGCCGCATCGAAACCAAGCGTCAGCATGGTCGTTGCCGGGCCTTCGCCGCCCGGCATGTCGCCGCTGCCCTCGGCAATAAACCAGATGCCGGAGAGCGAGCGGACGGTTTCAACCCAGGGCTTGTCGCTCATTTCCGACGTTACATCCCAGCGCCCGACCAGCTTTTCCAGAAAACCATGCTCGGCACGCGGTTTCGCCATGACCATCGTCATGTCTTCCTCCCTAATCCGTTACAATTTTAGGCCGTCTCAATGGCAGCAGGATGAACCACCGCTCTCGGCCGGCTTCGGCGCGTATTCGTCATGCCGTTTGACGAAATGCATCGTCTGATCCTCGTTGCGGCCAAGCGGCGCGCGATCGAGAATCATCAGCGTGCCGATCAGCTCCTCCGGCCCGCGCGCATAACTCGAATAGGTGTGAAATACCTGACCGTCCGCGTCCTTGTAGAAGGCGGAAAGGCCGGGCAGTTCGTCATGGCCCTGGGCGCGCGGGATGTCGGTGAAATTGTAGCGGATCGTCTCGCCCGACAGATCTTCCGGCGCAAACGAGACGTGATAATCGAAGTTGAAATCGCTGCCGTTCGAAGACACCCAGGGGAATTTCCAGCCCATACGCTTCCTATAGGCCTCGATCTTGTCGAGCGGCGCGCGGGAAACGGCGACCCAGGTGACGTCGTGATTGTTGAGATGCGGCAGGGCGCCGTCGACATGGTCGGACAGGAAGGAGCAGCCGACGCAGCCCGCATCCCAATCCGGCCCGAGCATGAAATGGTAGACGAGCAGCTGGCTGCGGCCCTCGAACAGATCGGCCAGCCGCTTTTTGCCCTGTGGCGTGTCGAAGACATAGTGCTTGTCGACCTTGACCCAGGGCAACGCCTGTCTTTCGGCGCGCACCCTGTCGCGTAAATGAGTCTCTTCCTTTTCCAGTAGAAGCAGCCGGCGACGTGCCTCCAGCCATTCCTCCTGGCTGACGACCTTGTTCTTCGGTGTCGTGGTGATGTCCATCTCGGTCTCCTCTTCCTCGATAGATTGCGTTCATACCAATACAATCATGGCAGGCTGTCAAATCTGCGGTCGGCCTGCCTTTCGGGCCTGTTTGGGCTTTTCACAAAAGCCCGCGCCGCTGCGAAAAACGGCGGCCCTCAAGTTGAAGACGTGCGGGGAGAGCGTCATCCGACACATGCCACAAGAATTTTTGTCGCTGCGGTCATTTGTCATCTGACATTTCGTTGATCATCAAACGATATGTTTATAATTTTAGAACTTGAAAAATTTCATTTCATGGATTTATAACCCGATCCGCAGGGTAATACCTGCGATCCCACAACGCATGGGAGGGCGTTGCGCTGGATTTCCGACAATGCCCGAAAGACACTCCCGATAAGACAATCCATTGTTCTCGGTTCGGTGTCTGCTCGGCTGAATGACGAGGCCCCTGCGCGATGTTGTCCAACAAGACCTGCTACAGACCAACGGTTCTCCACTGTCCTTCAGTCGACACTCTCAAAGGAACTGGAAACCACAAATGACCGACACAAAAGGGGCGCTCCCCCTGATCGCCAGACTATGGCTGATCCTCCTGGGCGCCGTACTCATTCTCGCAGGCCTCTTCTTCGCCATTGGCGGGGGCAAGCTCGCCATGCTCGGCGGCAGCCTCTACTTCCTGATTGCCGGTATCGGCATCGTCATTTCCGGCCTGCTCGTCATTCTGCGCAAGCCGTCCGGCGCGCTTCTTTTCGGTCTCGTCACCATCGGCACCGCCATCTGGGCCGTTGCTGATGCCGGTTTCGATTTCTGGCCGCTGATTTCGCGCCTGCTCGCCTTCGGCGTCGGCGCAACCGTGATCGCGCTGACTTTCCCGCTTCTGCGCAAGGCCGCCGGCCGCAGCCCGGCCACTGTTCCGTCTTTCATTCTCGCTGCCGTGCTGGCCATCGCCTCTGCCGCAGCTTTTGCCGGCATGTTCGTGCCGCATCCGACCGTTGCCTTTTCCGGCACACCGGAAGCCCTGACGCCGGTCGATCCGGCCAAGGAACAGAAGAACTGGGCAGCCTATGGCAATACGACCGGCGGCTCGCGTTTTGCCGCGCTCGACCAGATCACCCGCGACAATGTCAAGGATCTGACGGTCGCCTGGACCTACCATACCGGCGATACGCCGATCAGCCCCGGCGCCAATGGCGCAGAAGACCAGGAAACGCCGCTGCAGGTCGGCGACCGCGTGTTCCTGTGCACGCCGCATAACAATGTCATCGCCATCGATGCCGATACCGGCAAGGAAATCTGGAAGAACGAGATCAACGCAAAGTCGTCCGTCTGGATGCGTTGCCGCGGTCTTGCCTATTTCGATGCGACCCAGCCGATCGTGCAGCCGACGGCCGACGGCTCGACGCCGGTGCTGCCGGCCACCGTTGCCGAAGGTGCGCTTTGCCAGCGCCGCATCCTGATGAACACGATCACCGCACAGCTGATCGCGCTCGATGCCGATACCGGCGCCTTCTGCCCGGATTTCGGCGTGAATGGCCGCGTCGACCTGAAGGCCGGCATGGGCAATGCGCCCGATCCGCAATATGTTCTGACCGCCCCGCCGACCGTTGCAGGCACCACCGTCATCGTCGGCGGCCGCGTTGCCGACAACGTCCAGACCGACATGCCGGGCGGCGTCATGCGCGGCTTCGACGTGATTACCGGCAAGTTCCGCTGGGCTTTCGATCCGGGCAACCCGACCGATCACAGCGAACCGGCTGACGGCAAAACCTATGCCCGTTCGACGCCGAACAACTGGGCCGGCATGTCTTATGACGCGGCCTCCAACACCGTCTTCATTCCGATGGGCAGCCCGTCCGTGGATATCTACGGCGTGCCGCGCACCCCGCTGGAGCACAAATACGGCGCTTCCATGCTGGCGCTGGACGCTTCGACCGGCAATGAGAAGTGGGTCTACCAGACCGTCCATAACGACCTCTGGGATTTCGACGTGCCGATGCAGCCGTCGTTCATCGACTTCCCGAAGGCCGATGGAACGACCGTTCCGGCGCTCGTCTTCGGCACCAAGGCCGGCCAGATCTGGGTGCTTGACCGCGCCACCGGCCAGTCGCTGACCAAGGTGGAAGAAGTTCCGGTCAAGCCGGGCAATATTCCGAACGAGCCTTATTCCCCGACCCAGCCAAAATCTGTCGGCATGCCGCAGATCGGCGCTGAAACGCTGACCGAAAGCGACATGTGGGGTGCCACCCCGTTCGACCAGCTTCTGTGCCGCATCGCCTTCAAGGGCATGCGTTATGACGGCCTCTACACCGTGCCGGACACGACGCTGTCGCTTGCCTATCCAGGTTCGCTCGGCGGCATGAACTGGGGCGGTCTTTCCACCGACCCGGTGACCAACACGATCTTCGTCAACGACATGCGCCTTGGCCTGTGGAGCCGGATGATCCCGGCCGCACCGAGCGACAAGGTCGCTTCGGGTGGCGAATCGGTCAATACCGGCATGGGCATCGTTCCGATGAAGGGCACGCCCTATGCGGTCGACAAGAACCGCTTCCTGTCGGCACTCGGCATTCCCTGCCAGAAGCCGCCTTTCGGTACGATGACTGCGATCGACATGAAGACGCAGAAGATCAAATGGCAGGTTCCGGTCGGTACCGTCCAGGATACCGGTCCGCTCGGCATCAAGATGGGCATGCAGATGCCGATCGGCATGCCGACGCTCGGCGGCACGCTCGCCACCCAGGGCGGCCTCGTCTTCATCGCCGGCACCCAGGACTATTACCTGCGCGCCTTCGATTCATCGACCGGCAAGGAAGTCTGGAAAGCCCGCATGCCGGTCGGCAGCCAGGGCGGCCCGATGACCTACAAGTCGCCGAAATCAGGCAAACAGTATGTCGTCATCTCCGCCGGCGGCGGCCGCAACTCGCCCGACCGCGGCGACTATGTGATCGCCTACGCACTGCCGAAGTGACCGGCCAAGACTGAGAGAACAAGGAAATGCCCGGTGATGAGCCGGGCATTTTCGTTTCTGGGGGACCAGAAGAGCAGCCGGCTCAATCGGTTTCGCGGATATCGAAGCGGGCGACCTTGCCGCTTCTGATCGTGAAGACATGGAAAACGGTCTTGTCCTTCAGGCCCTGCACCTCCCCTCCGAGCGGATTGCCGTCCAGATCGAAAAGCTTCTGGATCACTTCCACGGCAAGCACCCCGCCCTCCTCCGGCTTGAACGCGACCGGCTCGACATGCGGGCTGACGAGCGCCCATTGCCGCGTCCAGTAATCCCGAATGGCGTCCAGCCCATGAACATGGCCGCCTTCCATGCCATTGGCCCAGGCGACGTCATCGGACAGCGCGGCAAGCACGCCGTCGATATCCCGCGCATTAAAACGCTCGTAGAGATGGTTGATCAGCTGAATCTGGTTTTCGGACATGAGATTTCCTCGATATCGTTTTCGAACGTCTTCAAGCCGGCAAGCCGAGCTTGATCGGCGTTTCATGTAAATATATATGTACGTATATATCTAGGCGTCAACGGCGAAAACAAGGACCGATCCGATGAAAGAAGACGTGCTGTCGACACCGGGGCATCTGATCAGCCTGGCTGCACGCGGCTTCGCGCGGCTGAGCGAGGCGCGGCTGAAACCGCTCGGTTTCGGCGTTGGCCAGTTGCCGGTGCTGGTGGCGCTTGGTGAAGGAAAGGCGAGCACGCAGCGTGATCTCGCCCGTTTCGCAAAGGTGGAACAGCCGCCAATGGCGCAGATGCTGTCGCGCATGGAGCGGGATGGGCTGATCAGCCGGACACCGGACCCGGCCGATGGCCGCAGCAGCAGGGTGGAACTGACTGCAGCCGCGCGGGAAAAGATGCCTGAAGCGATAACGACCCTGTTTCAGGGCAATCGCGAGGCGCTGGACGGATTTTCGGATGAAGAGGCGGCACAGTTCGTCCAGTTCCTGCAACGCGTGATCGACAATCTGGACCGGATCGCCGGTACCGAGACGGGGCCGCAGCATCCGTGACCCACGTTGCGGGTCGTCACTTTTCGCCCGTTTCTCGCGTGAATGGGAGCCGCTTGGCAAAGCGGCTCCGGTGATGTCAGGCAGCTTAAACCTGCGCCCAGCCGCCATCCA
Source organism: Neorhizobium alkalisoli (assembly GCF_007829835.1). Classification (GTDB taxonomy): domain Bacteria; phylum Pseudomonadota; class Alphaproteobacteria; order Rhizobiales; family Rhizobiaceae; genus Neorhizobium. Next base: position 696,571 of record NZ_VIWP01000002.1, read on the forward strand.
CCGTCAGTTCGACACCGGTGATGAACTCGCTGTCATCGGAAGCGAGGAAAAGCACCGATTTAGCAATCTCTTCGCTCGTCCCCATCCGGCCGAGTGGCGTATGGGCGGTCGCCTGACTGGTCATTTCGGCGATCATCGCGTCGCTAAACCCGGTCCGCTGCATGACGCCGGTATCGATGTAACCCGGCGCCAGCGCGTTGATGCGAATGCCCTTCGGACCGTATTCGGCGGTCAGCGAGCGCGCCAGAGAACGGAGCGCTGCCTTCGTCGCGGAATAGACGGAAAAGCCGGCCGTGCCGCGCACACCCTGGATCGAGGTATTGAGAATGATCGAGCCACCGGCCGTCATCAGCGGAATGAGCTTCTGGACGCTGAAGAACGTGCCCTTGAAATTGATGCCGACCGTGAAATCGAAATCCTCCTCACTCACCTCTTCGAAAGACAGGGGCCTTGCACCGCCCGCATTGGCAAACAGGATATCGAGACGGCCGTAGCGCTGCTCGATATGCGCTCTCAGCGCCTCGAGGTCCGAAAATTTCGAAATGTCGCTGCGGACCGCGTCGATATCCGGGCCGATTGCCGCGACGGCGGCATCGAGCGATACCTGATCGCGGCCGGTGATGATGACCCTGGCGCCCTCTTCGGCCAGCAGCCTTGCGGTTGCGAGCCCCATGCCGAGGCTGCCGCCGGTGACGAGGGCGATCTTTCCATCCAGTTTTGCCATGATTTTATCCTTCCATCCTGTGCTGCGGGAGTGCAGCCATGGGCAGGATCTAATCAACGCTCCGGCCTCGCCGTAGGCGGGGCAACGGACTAGTATCCATTCCGGCAGGGAATGGATGTGAAAGGCGCCTATGGTTTTGGGCGCGATCCGGAACGCAGGGCGGGCTCTTCCGCACAGATATCGGCAAGGAAATCGGCAACGACGCGAAACCGCTCCGGCATGCGCCGGCCGCTGACGCAAATGACATGAATGGGCGACGGATCGGGCGCAAAATCCTCCAGCAGCGGCACGACGTTTCCGGCCCTGATATCCGCCTCCAGCATGGCCCGCCCGGTATACCCGATGCCGAGACCGGCAAGGATGGCGGCGCGCTGGTCCTCGACATCATTGGAGCGGAGATTGCCTTCCGGCTCGACCAGAAAAGGACCGCCGGGACTGTTGAATTTCCAGGCCTGCGTTGCCCCTTGCGTCTGGCCGGCGATCAGGTTGTGGTCGCGCAGGTCTGCCGGCGTCAGAGGCATTCCGTGCCGCTCGATATAGGCGGGCGTGGCGGCGACCATCATGTGCAGATCGCCGATTTTTCGCGCTATCAGCGCGGAATCGCTGAGAGGCCCGACCCGGAGCGCCATATCCAGCCCTTCCCGCACCAGATCGACACGGCGTTCGGCAAGAGAGATATCCAGCGAAAGATCCGGGTAGCGGGCAAAAAAGCCCGGCAGTCTTGGAATGATATACATGCGCCCGAGCGCCGGCGGTGTTGCCAGACGCGCGATGCCCGCCGGAGTGATGCCGCTTCGACCGATCCGCCCTTCGGCCTCATCGAGGTCGGCGAGGATCTTTATCGCGGAATCATAAAAATCCTGGCCGGCCGCAGTGGGATTGAGACCTCGCGAGGTGCGACTGAGAAGCTGCGATCCGAGGCGCAGTTCCAGGGCGGCAATCTGCTTGCTGACTGCCGGCTGGCCAAGGCCAAGCTCGCGGCCGGCGCGGGTAAAACTGCCGCTTTCCACGACGCGGACAAAGAGCTGTAATGACGAAAAGCGATCCATAATAGCCATTCCCTTCGGGAATAGCGTTGCCAGCTTTTTGTGCCGACCTCAACCGCGTTTTGTGAGCAAGGCGCACCCATCTTCGCGGCGATGCGCCTTGCTGCTTGCCCTCTTCAGCCGAGCATTGTTTCGAGATTGCCCAGAATGGCGGTCCAGCCGCCGATATGGCCGTCGCGCGCCTCGATGCTGCGGAATTTGACCTGGCGCAGGGTCAGTTCCGTCGTGCCGGCATCGATCTCGGCAAAATCGATCGTCACGACGCTGTCGTCCAGCGAATAGGGCGATTCCCAGGTGAAGGAGAGATGTTGGTGCGGATCGACCGCCAGATAGGTGCCGCCATGGGGGATTTCCTTGTCGCCGGCAAACATCACGATGGAAAACCGGCCGCCCTTGACGGGATCGGTGGAGGTACGCGACGGCGGGCCGCCGGAGGGTGTGCGCATGAAGGCCGCAAGGGTTTCCGGCGAGAGCCAGGCCTGAAATACTTTTGCACGCGGAGCGGCGATCTTGCGGGTGACCGTCAGTTCAAGTTCACTCATCACTGTCCTCCTTCTGAACAAGCAGTTTTTCGAGCGCCTCAAGGCGCAGTTCCCAGATGGACTTGAGATCGGAAAACCAGGCCTCCGTCAGCCGGAGGGGTTCCAGCTCGGCGGTGATCAGATGCTCGCGACCAAAAGTTCGGCGGGTGACAAGTCCCGCCTCCTCCAGCACCTTGATATGCTTCGAGACGGAATTCAGGGACATGTCGAAATGGTTGGCGAGCGCCGTCACTCTCAGCGCCCCCTCCTGAACGAGAAGCGTGAGGATCTGCCGCCGCGTGGCATCGCCAGCGGCCTTCAAAATACGTGATAGCGCGTCGTCGTCCATTCATTCACCCGTATGGTTGAATATAAATATCCAGCTGGAATAGTCAACCATATGGGTGAATGATTTTGAAGCCGTGCCACGATGCCGCCCACAGGAACTGCTGTGCGGAAAAGCGGATGGCCACGCGGAACTCAGTTCGGAGCGGGAGTATCGAGGCTGACAATCCGGTCTGCCGGGCCGATCACGGATCGCCTGTGCGTGATCGCCAGCACGGTGACATCGCTGCAGAGAATGCGGATATGGTCCATCACGCCTTTCTCCGTCGCTTCGTCGAGGGCGGAACTGGCCTCGTCGAGGAAGAGGATGGCCGGATCACCATAAAGGGCACGGGCGATGGCGATCCGTTGCCGTTCACCGCCTGACAGTTTCAATCCGCGCTCACCGACCGTCGTTTCAAACCCATCCGGCAGGTCCTCGATGAACGTCAGGATTGCCGCCTTGCCGGCCGCAAGCCGCAGGCGTTTCTCGTCTCTCGGTCGGCCCAGAAGGATATTGTCGGCGAGCGTCTCGTTCAGTAGGATAACCTCCTGCGGCACCACGGCGATGGCCGAATACCAGTCGGCCCGGCCTATGGTCTCGAGATCGGTGCCGTCGATGACGATACGGCCGGCGGTCGGTGACATCGATTTCAGCGCGAGCTTGAAGATCGTCGATTTGCCGGAGCCGGTCTCGCCGACGAGAAAGGTGATGCCGCCGCGGCTCGCGTCAAATGAGACGTTCTCGACACCACGACCGTTGTCATAGGCATAACCGACATTTTCGAATTGCAGCTTGCCGGTTCGCGGAGAAAACCTGGCCGCGTGCGGAAGAACCCGTTCCTCGCCAGCCCGCCACATGTCCGACATCGGCGCAAGATCCGACCTGACACGGGCAAGATCGTCGAGCGTATGGGCAATCATCTCGAACGGCATGTTGAGCTGGATGAGAAGAGCATTGAACAATACGAGATCGCCAACCGAGAGTTCTCCCGACTGGTAACGTGGCAGAAGAAGCAGAAGGGTGACAGCGAACTGCAAGGCAAGACCAAGGCCGATCACGGCGACATAACCGATGCGCTGCAGCACGTAGCTGCGCCAGCTGGCGCGAACCTCCTCTGCCTTTTCGACAAAACGTCGCTTCATCCAGGCATGGCTGCCAAATTGCCGAAGCGTCTCCATGGCATTCATCGCATTGCCGACAAAGCGCGAATTCTCCTGCCCCGCCTCGACGGCGCGGTCGAGGAAGACGCGTGCCCGCCGGGTCGAAACCAGCGTCAGCCATGTGGAGAACACGCCATAGGCTGCGACGATGGCCACGACCTGCAGGTCGATCATTGCGCCGAGTGTCACAAGCGTCAGCGCGATCTGCACCATGCCCGGGATGAAGACGATCAGGCCGAGCTGAAGAAGCTGCGTCAGGGCGCCCTGCCCCTTTGCTCCCGCCAGCATGATCTCGGACGGATTGTGCTCGATGAAGAAGGCAGATGTCTTCCTGAGGATCGTTTCGAAAAACTGCGTGCTGGCAACGAAGCCGAGATTACGAGCAGTCATCAGCGACAAGAACTGCACCATCTGCTGCAGGACCGACGAGAGGCCCAGAAGCAGAGCATAGACGATGAAGGCAAAGGCGACGCCTTCCACTGCCCGGTCACGCGGAAGCGCATCGATGATGCGCGAGAAAACGATCGGAGCCGCAATGGCGCCGCAGCTGGCAATCGGCACGATGGCAAAGCTCAGAAGGATCATCCAACGATCCAGCTTCCAATAGGCTCGAAAAATTCCACGGACAGGTTCGAAAACGTGTCGGTTATCCGGCATGACAATAACCTCTCACCTTGCGGGGAAACCTGCCGCCGTTGCGGTTCAAAAGGCATGGAAATGCGCTGAAGCGCGCGGCGGCAATGCGGAGTAACGATTTGCTTCAAAACAGGAATTGGGCGCAAAGCAGTTGCGATACCAACGATCGCCATATGCACCCGAAACTGGTGTAACGAAACATAATATTGACTGCAACAGTCATATTAAATTCCGACGACCAATGGTTCAGCAGGCCGTGAAACAAAAAATGCCCGGTTCGCCACCGGGCATTTCGTCGATCAAGATCACCGCAAAAACGATCATGCGATCAGGAAATCGTTGAAGGCGAGTTTGTAATTGTTGTCGAGCTCGGCCAGCTTGATGGCCGCGGCACCTGTGCCGGCGCCGTCCCTGTCGTAATAGACCCAGTGATCCTTGGTGTCGTAGAACAGGTGGTCGCCCTTGCCCATCGACTTTACCGAGGTGCCGGAGGAAAAGTCCGCCTTGGAGACGCCGGTCTTCTTGTCGGAATCGAAGACCGTGAATGTGGTGTCCAGCAGCGTGATCTTGTCGCCCTTGCCGAAATCGAGGATCAGGTCGAGGCCGAGCTTGGAGAGGGCCGAGCCACCGAAAACGAAATAATCGCGGCCGGCGCCGCCGGAGAGCGTGTCCTTGCCGGTACCGCCATAAAGCAGGTCGTTACCGCCGCCGCCATAAAGCTTGTCATTGCCGCCATTGCCGATCAGCGTGTCGTTGCCGCCGCGGCCTTCCAGCTTGTTGGCCACGGCATTGCCGGTGATCTCGTCGGCGCCCGAGCCGCCGATCGCGTTTTCGATCGTCACGCCCTTGGCGATCGAGACATTGTATTTCAGGCCGCCGACCGAGGAAAAATGTTCGGCGTTGAGATCGATCACCTGCTTGTTGGAATATTTGGCGAAATTCAGCGTGTCATTGCCGCCGGCATCCCAGATCGAAAACACCGATTTGTCGCTGGCCGAAGACAGGCCATAGACGCCATCGCCGCCGAAACCATAGGTGTCGTTGCCGGTGCGCGTCGTCATGTTGGCGCCGTAGAGGCGCTGCAGGGCGGCGATATCGTGCAGGCCGAGCGTCTTCAGATAACGGCCGCCGAACACCGCGCCGGTCTCGGACGCATCGAAATAGCTCATGACCGTGTATTGCAGGCTGTCCTCGACATAGGAGGCGTCGGACGCATAATCGAAATCATCCGGATAGTCGGTCGGATGTTCAAGGCCGAGCGAATGGCCGAGTTCGTGCATGACGGTGTTGTAATCGTCGGAACCGACCCGGATATTCGGGCTGTTGCCATTGTCGTTCGGGCCCCGGAGATTGTACCAGAAGTCACCATCCGTCGAGGCGGCGCTGCGGTCGCCGTAACCGACCGTGTAGGAATAACCATAGGTGTCGCTGTTCGCGCGGTCGGCGTAATTGCCGAGCAGGATCGTTGCGTCATCGGAATAACCGTCCGTGCCGGAAACGCGCGTCAGGGTGATGCCGGCCACGTCCTCGAACTGCTTGAAGATCAGTTCGCTGATGGCGATCTGGCTGGAGGTGAAGCGCTGGAAGGTCGAGGCTTCGATGTAATCACCCTCATAACCGGACGGAATGCTTGCCCGGTAGGCATAGGTGACCGTCGCGTGTTCCTTAAGGTAATCCGACCAGCTGGAATCGTAGCGCGTCAGCTGCGCGGCAGCCTGCGCCGTGGTCAAAGATTTCTTCGTGGCCATCAACTTCCCCTTTAGTCCCGCCGGTGTATAGAAACACGCCAGATTCGCAGGAATATGGCAACCGGCCCAGTATTTCGATACGGGAATACACTTAATAAATCAGCCTTATACATGAAGTATGGCTCACTTTTTCCGGGATCGGTTCTCAAAGCTCGACCCCGCGTGTATAAGCAAGCCGGGATGGCAAGATCGGCGGCGTGATCCGCCCGTGGCCAGTTTTGCGAAGGCATGATCGGGAGGACGATATGGCGAACCTTACCCCGCAGGAACAGCTGATGCTCGAACTGACCAACCGGGCCCGGATGGACCCGGCCGGCGAGGCGAAGCGGTTCGGCATTTCGCTCAACGAGGGCCTTTCGGCCGGAACCCTGTCCTCGGCGCCGCGGCAGGTGCTGGCGGGCAATGATGCCATCGCCAAGGCTGCCGACAATCACAGCGCCTGGATGATCGAGAACGACAATTTCGCCCACCAGGAAACAAAGGGCACGACCGGCTTTACCGGCGAAGGCCCCGGCGACCGCATGACGGCCGCGGGCTATGAATTCACCGGCAGCTGGACCTATGGCGAAAACATCGCCTTTCGCGGCACGTCGCAGACCCTGACGACCAAGATGCTGACGGAATATATCATCCTGCAGCATCAGGATCTTTTCGTCGACGAAGGCATTGCGGGCCGCGGCCACCGGCTGAACATTCTCGGCAAGGATTTTCAGGAAATCGGCATCGGCCAGCAGACCGGCGCCTTCACCTCCGGCGGCACGACCTTCAATGCCTCGATGGCGACGCAGGATTTCGGCAAGACCGGGGATAAGGTCTTCATCACCGGCGTCGTCTACAAGGACACGGTGATCAAGGACGATTTCTTCAGCGTCGGCGAGCAGATGACGAAGGTGAAAGTGTCGTCTTCAGGTGCCGTTACGAACACGACGGGCGCCGGCGGCGGCTACGAGCTTGCCTATAGCACCAGTGGAACGAAGACGGTCGATTTTGCGCTTTCGACCGGCAAGATCTCCGTCGGGCTTGCGCTTGGCGCGACCAATGTGAAGCTTGATGTCGTCAACGGCCACGAAGTCTGGTCGAATGCCTCGATCAGCACGGCCTCGGCCAAGGTGACCGAGCTGCATGTGCTCGGCATTGCCAAGACCAATCTTTCCAGCGGCTCGACCGGCCAGAAACTGTTCGGCAATGACACGGTGAATGTGCTGAAGGGCAATGGCGGCAATGACACGCTGTATGGCGGTCGCGGCGCCGACGACCTTTATGGCGGCACGGGCAAGGACACCTTTGTGTTCAAGGCAGCGACCGACAGCACGGTGAAGAGCAGCGGCCGCGACACGATCTTCGACTTTTCCGGCACGAGCGGCGATAAGATGGATTTTTCCGATATCGACGCCAATTCGAAGACGGCCAAGGACGACGCTTTCAGCTTTATCGGCACCAAGGCCTTTAGCGGCCATGCCGGCGAGCTGCGTTACGAAAAACAGGCTTCGGACACTTATGTCTATGGCGATGTGAACGGCGACAAGAAGGCCGATTTCGCCGTCCATCTCGATGACGCGATGGCGCTCTCTAAGGGCTATTTCCTGCTCTGACAGGCGTCAGAGCCTGCCGTCAGCGGCAAAATCGGCGGTGGCGAAACCGAGCCGCATGGGCGGGAAATCGCGGATAGCCTGAATGCCGGCGCGAGACAGGCGGATGCGCCAGGTCTGGCGTTCGGTCGGCTCGCTTGCGGCAAAACCCTTTGCCGTCAGCAGGGCGACATTCACCCCTCCCCCCGGATCACGCACCGAGCGATAGAGGATCGCCTCGGCGCCAGCCTCCCGGGCGGTATCGGCAAGCGCCTGGCAGGCGGTATAATCGCGCCGGTCCTCCCAGAAGGTACGATCGCGATCGAGCGGCGGCAGCGTCAGGTCGATGCCGAAACCGGTTTCGATCGGCACGGCGAAGGCGGAATATTCGGCAGCATTGGCTGGAAGCGGCGTTGCCGGCGATTCGGCAAAGAAAAGCAGCCGGTAAAAGGCCATTTCGGCAACCGCGGTTTCGATCCGGGCGGCCGCATAAAAGACGCCGAGCGTCTTGCCGGCGCGCCGGAAACGCGAGCCGTAGGGATAGGCGGCGGCATAACGGAACGGGGTTTTAAGGAGATAATCCAGCCCCTCGCATTCCGGCGGGAAAGCAGGTTTCGTCTCTTCCAGCAGCGTTTCCAGAAGTGCCTGCTCCTCCACCGTATCGACGAGCTTCATTGTCGAGACACGGTGCTGTGCCTCGACGAGCCGCCAGAAGACGCCGGAGACGGTGCGGAACTCAGACGAGAGCGCGGCGGGCGTCCAGATAGGCAAGGACATCGGTCAGGCCGGATATGGAAAGGATCTTTTCGGCGGGAATGCCGCCGAGTGCGGTGTTTTCATTGCGCAGCCAGCTACGCGCCACTGCCTCGTCACCGCCGGAAATCGCATCCAGAGAACGGAACAGGCGGATGAAGAGAAGCGCCAGTTCATACGGCTTGCTGCCCTTTTCGAGCAGATGATCGAGCCGTTTCATGCGCGATACGGAGGCTTCCGAGACGCCGATGACGCCGGCAAGGGCGCGGGCATTCAATCCCAGCCGCTCGGCTGCGACGGTCGCGGCCTTGGTGACCACCTGGCCCTCGGATATGGCGAGAGGCTCTCTTTGCTGCTGCAAACCCATGGCAATTTCCTTTCCCAAGAAAGAAATAGCAGGGATCTACATAAAATTCAAGGAAGCGACCGAAGCCGCTTCCCTGATTGTCTTTACAGATCTGCTTGTCCGCCCGACAGGGCGAGTTTGTCAGGCGAGCTTGACCGGCACTTCGGTCGAGGTGCGCATGGCGTGGCTGTAAGGGCAGACGATATGAGCCTTGGCAATCAGGTCTTCCGCGACGGCGCGATCGACGCCCGGGATATCGACGAGGAGCGACACTTCGATGCCGAAACCGGTGCCATCATCACGCGGGCCGATGCCGACGGTTGCGGTGACCTTGGCGTCTTCCGGGATCTTTACCTTGGCCTGACCGGCGACGAACTTCAGCGCGCCGAGGAAGCAGGCCGAATAACCGACCGAGAAGAGCTGTTCCGGATTGGTGCCGGTGGCGCCATCACCGCCAAGTTCCTTCGGAACCGTCAGCGTGACATCGAGAACGCCGTTTTCAGAAGCGCCGTGGCCAGCGCGACCGCCGGTGGCGGAACCCTTGGTGGTGTAGAGAATAGCCATGATCGATACTCCTTGGTTTAAAAATTTGTCCGCAATTCAATTGCGCACAATCTAATTACGCGCATTGAAATCTGCCGTCAAGCCTGCGATATTGTGTTTGAGGAAAAAACTTAGGTCACGAGAGCGTGACGTCAGGACCCGCCATGTCGAAAAATGCGCAGACAGTTGCCCCGGAACCGCCGATCAAGATCGATGCCATGCTCTGCTTTGCGATCTATGGCGCGGCGCATGCCTTTACCCGCACCTATAAGCCGCTACTCGAGCCGCTTGGCCTCACCTATCCGCAATATCTGGTGATGGTGGCGCTCTGGGAGGAGGATGCACAGACGGTGAAGGCGCTCGGCGAACGCCTCGGCCTCGATTCCGGCACGCTGTCGCCGCTGCTGAAACGGCTGGAACAGGCAGGCCTCGTCGCCCGAAAGCGCAATCGCGAGGACGAGCGGCAGGTCAATGTGCATCTGACGGAACAGGGGCTGACGATGAAGGCCGAGGCCGCATCGGTGACCGCGAATATCGGCAAGGCGATCGGCTGCAGCCTCGACGAGGCCGTGGCGCTGCGGGATGCGGTAAATGCGCTGAAGGGGCGGCTTGACGGGGCGGAGTAAGGCGAAAGATCCAGCCTCCATGAAAAAAGGCCGCAATCGCTGCGGCCTTTTCCATGTCTTGATCGCTGTGCGCCAGGCTTACTGCCAGACGACGATCCGCGCCTTCTGCGGCACGCGGTCGTAGAGATCGATAATGTCCTGGTTCATCAGGCGCACGCAGCCGGACGAGACGGCTTTGCCGATTGAATTCCATTCCGGATTGCCGTGCAGGCGATAAAGCGTGTCCTGGCCATTCTGGAAGATATAGAGCGCGCGGGCACCGAGCGGGTTCAAGAGGCCCGGCGGCATGCCGCCATTCTTCGACGAATATTTGATGAGCTCCGGCTGGCGGGCGACCATTTCGTCCGGCGGGGTCCATTTCGGCCACTTTTGGCGCCACTGGATGACGCCCTCGCCCGACCACGAAAAACCCTCGCGGCCGATGCCGACGCCGTAACGCATGGCGCTGCCGCCTTCTTCGACCAGATAAAGGAAACGCGACGGCGTATCGACAACGATCGTGCCGGGACGTTCGCCGGTCGGATCGACGACGCGCTGGCGGTAATAGCGCGGATTGATCTTCTGGTAGGGAATGGCCGGAATGTGGAAACCGCCATCATCGACGGCGGCATACATGGAGGCGGCATCGACGGAGCCGGCCGCATCCGGGCTGCGGAACGTGACGCCGTCACGATAGCTGATGATGGAGCCGCCCGGACCGGGTGCTGCGGTGGAAGCACAGCCGGCCAGCGTGGACGCGGCACCGACGCCCATCAGCGACAGGAGGCCCCGGCGGGATAAACGGATATCTGAGATCATGTGAGGCAGGACCACCCAAGAGAAACGCAACGAAATGCTCAAAAGCACATTTAAACGGCGCCATCCCCAAAAGGTTCCGATTCGCCGTCCCCGAGATTTGAGAATAGGCCGCCGGTCATTAACCAACCATTCACGACAAGACACGCCGGTTCACACCGGCGCGATCCCCACACAAGAAAAAGGCCCGCGGATCGCAAGATCCACAGGCCCAAAACTGTCTAGACGAGCGGCTTTTCCAGCCACTTTCGTTGCATAGCTCAGATGACGACGATCGGCGTGCCGCTCGGGACGCGGTCGAACAGGTCGATCACATCCTGATTGAGCATGCGCACGCAACCGGACGAGGTCGCCTTGCCGACGGACTGCCAGTCCGGCGTGCCGTGGACGCGGTAAAGCGTGTCGCGGCCGTTCTGGAAGATGTAGAGCGCGCGGGCGCCGAGCGGGTTGTTGAGGCCGGGTGTCGCGCCGCCGGCGGCAGCCGAGAAGGGGCGCAGGTCCGGCTGGCGGTCGACCATTTCATCGGGCGGCGTCCAGCGCGGCCATTTCGCCTTGCGTTGGATGACGCCACGGCCGCTCCAGGCAAAACCGGCCTTGCCGAGACCGACACCATAACGGATCGCCTTGCCGCCGGTCTGGACGAGATAGAGGTAATGCGAGCGGGTATCGACAACGATCGTGCCGGGCGCTTCGGTCGTCTGGTAATCGACATCCTGGCGCAGAAAACGCTGGTCGATGCGCGAATAGGGAATGGCCGGGAGCGTGTGGCCGTCATCGCGGATCATCGCATACATGGTGCGGTGAACCGGGTTGGAAACCGGCAGGCCATAGGTCTGGTGGAACTGCGTCTGGTAAAGTTCCCGGCGCTGCGGGATCGGCTCACGCTTCTGTTTAGCCTGTTCCTGTACCGGATCGATACCGACCGGCGCATTGAAGACCGGCATGGTTTCCTGCACGAAGACATCCGGATTCATCCGGCTCGTATCGGTCACAAAGGGAACCTGGCAGCCGGCAAGCGTGGCGGCTGCAACGAGACCGGCGATCGGGCTCAAAACCCTACGGAAAGATTTGGCTGAATATGGCATGGAGCCCCGCTTACGGCAGATGACGTCTGGCCCATGAATGGCAGGCGCGGCTGGCGCGAGGCTGGATTGAAACGGTTATGTTCATCCGGGCGAACCTATGCGGCAAGAAACCCCTCCCCACCCTCCCCACAAGGGGGAGGGCTTAACCCGGCGGGCCCGCTGAAACTCAAATTGAGGCAGGACGGTTGCCGCGAGTTTTCTCCCCCCTTGTGGGGGAGATGACCGGCAGGCCAGAGAGGGCTTTTCTTTCAAGCCCCCGATTGCCTTCACCTCACTTCCAGCTCTTAAAATCCGCCGCAGCACATCCATAAGGCGCCGGGCCATTGCCGAAGCGTTTCTGCAGCTCGCCGCAGCCCCAGCGGTTCATCGGTGCGGGCATGACGTTGTTCAATTCCATGCCGATCTGGTTGTACTGGGTTTCGGAACTGGTGACATACCAGACCCAGAAGCCGAGAAGGCCGATGATGAAGAGCAGAATGACGGCGAAGAAAGTGACGATGCCGCGCAGGATCCTTGGCATGCGTTTTGGCGCATTCAACGTGATCATGCCGCCATAGGGCGCCAGTTCCGCCTCGATCGGGTCGAGGATCGCCCGGCGTTCCTCCTCCGTCAGTTCCAGCCGGTCGAGCTTGCTGTCGAGCAGGACCGGCAGCGGCGCGCGGCCGTGGCGCACGGCAAGGCCGACGGCCTGGCTGCCCTTGGTATTGCCGGGCTTGCGGCCCTTGCCTTCCGTCAGCCCGATGATCAGCGGCTCTTCGCCCGGCGCAAAATGCGTATGGGCGGCGCGGTTCGTCCTGTGACTCGACAGCTTGTCGGCATAGGTGACAGCGAGGCCGCGGCGGCTGCGGTCGAAAGCGGTGATCTCGACCGGAATGGCGGTGAGTTCAGCCGGATGCCGCAACATGCGACGGACGCGGCCGGCGCGAAAGGCCTGAAAGAGAAGGCCTATTGCGACGGCGACCATGATCAGCACGATGGCGGCAAGCGAGATCACCCGGTTCCACAGCTTGTCGAGACCGATCGTCAGCGTGGCGAGTTCCGGCTTCTCGGAAGAGATCACCATGTCGGTCTCGTAATCGCCGACATGCAGGTCTACGAAAAACAGCTCGACATCGCGCTCGTAATGCTTGCCGTTGTAATCATAGGCGAGATGCGCCTCGCAATCGGTGAAGACACCCTTGCGCGTCGTGCAGCGGCCATCGCGGATATTGCCGTCCTGAAGCACCAGCGGATGTTTGCTGATCTCAAGATCCTTGATCAGATCCGGCGCCTGCCAGAAGGCGATCAGGCCGGCAAAAACCAGCATCATCACCGTCAGGAACGCGTAACCGCGCGGCGGCTGAATGACATTTCCCCGAACCGCGACGGGGCGGCTCGGAAACGAAATACCTGAAAATGACATGACCCTCTCCAATGTCCCTCAATATAGAAGACCCGGCGAACCCCTCCGGCAGGCCCTCTTCGTCAAAAAATCAGTCCTCCCCGCCATCGATCATGGCGGCGAGCGTCGACAGCCGGTCGGCATCGCGTGGCAGCTTGTCCTGGCGCAGGCGCGCGATGCGCGGAAAGCGCATGGCGACGCCGGACTTGTGGCGTGTCGAGCGGTTGATGCCCTCGAAGGCGACTTCCAGCACGAAGCCAAAATCCTTTTCGGCGCGCACGGCACGCACCGGCCCGAACCGCTCCACCGTGTTGTCGCGCACGAACTTGTCGAGGATTTCGAGCTCGGCATCAGTAAAGCCGAAATAGGCCTTGCCGACCGGTACGAGCTGGTCGCCCTCGGGCGTCTCTGTCCAGACGCCGAAGGTGAAATCGGAATAATAACTCGAGCGCTTGCCATGGCCGCGCTGCGCGTAAAGCATGACCGCATCGATATTGTAGGGATCGCGCTTCCACTTGAACCACAGGCCCTTCAGTCGGCCGGCCTGATACGGGCTGTCCTTCTTCTTGATCATCACCCCTTCGATGACCGGATCGGGTGGCGCCTTGCGCAGGGTGTCGAGTTCGTTCCAGCTCGTGAAGGAGACGAGGTCGGAGAGATCGAAACGGTCATGCGGCGCATGTTCGATGATTTTGGCGAGGCGCTCGCGGCGCTCGAGAAAGGTTTTGGCGCGGATGTCGTCGTCACCCTGGAAGAGGAGATCATAGGCGCGCACGAAGGCCGGATAATCCTCCGTCATTTTGGCCGTTACCGTTTTCCGGTTCAGCCGCTGCTGCAGGTCAGAGAAGGTGCGGGTCGGGTTGTTGGAGCGCTTTGTGCCGCCGACCAAAAGCTCGCCATCGACGACGCCGTCGAAATCGATCGCCTCGACCACATCCGGGAAAGCGCCGGTAATGTCATCGCCGGAGCGGGAATAGAGCTTTTTCGTGCCAACGAAACTCGACATCTGCACGCGAATTCCGTCCCATTTCCATTCTGCGGCGTAATCGGCTGGATCGAGCTTTTCGAGATCGCCATCCTCGACCGGATTGGCGAGCATGACAGAGTGGAAGATAGCGGGCGTTGCGAGAACCGGCTTCTCCGCCCTGCCCTCGAGCCAGGCGAAGAGTTCCACATAGGGCGGGGTGAGGCCGTGCCAGAGGGTCTCGATCTCGGTAACGTCTTTTCCGGACATGTCCGACAAAGCCTGCTTGGCAAGCCTTGCCGAAACACCGATCCGGAGCGCGCCTGTGACGAGTTTCAGGAAGGCGAAACGCGCCGAGGGATCGAGATGATCGAGCAGATCGCGGACGGCGGAACGGACTTCGGTGCGGCCGAGTGCATTCATGCGGGTGACGACCTGTGACAGCCGCGGCTGTTCGGCGTCGGTTGTGTCGTCCTTCTCCCGGCCATCCCAGACGAGCGCGATGGTTTCGGCGAGGTCGCCGACATAGTCGTAGGAATACTGGAAGAGGACGGGGTCGAGCTTTTCCAGCACCAGTTCGCGCAGCATGGCCGGCTTGACGCTTTTCAGGTCGAGTGCGCCGGCAAGGGCGGCGAGGCCGTAACCGCGGTCGGGATCAGGGGTGTCGCGAAAATAGTCGGCGAGGAGTTTGAGCTTGCCGTTGCGCGAGGGGGTGAGGACGAGGCGGTCCAGGAGGGTGGCGAAGGGTTTCATGGGCGGTACAAACCTCGCGTCATGCCCCTCACCCTAACCCTCTCCCCGTCTTGACGGGGAGAGGGGACATGCCCCGATCGAGGCAGCGAGCGCGCGGCAAGTGTCCTTCTCCCCGCAAGCGGGGAGAAGGTGCCCGGCAGGGCGGATGAGGGGCAAACTTTGTAGCTCATCCTCAATCCCCCTCATCCTCATAACCCACCAGATGCAGCGGCCTGGCCGGAATGCCCTTCAGCTCGCACCAGCGCACCAGCGCCTCCTCACGACCATGGGTAACCCAGACTTCAGAGGGGCCAATCTCGCTGATCGTGTCCAGAAGTTCCGGCCAGTCGCAATGGTCGGAAATGACGAGCGGCAGTTCGACGCCGCCCTGTTTGGCGCGCTGGCGCACCATCATCCAGCCGGAGGCAAAGGCGATCAGCGGTTCGTTGAAGCGTCGCGCCCAGCGATCCTGAAAGGCCGAGGGCGGGCCGACGACGACGGCGCCCTTGAACAGATCGGGTGTGCTTTTTTCGATCGTCGCGGGGCGGATGTCGCCGAGTTCCACCCCCTGCCCGACATAATAGTCGCAGAGCTTTGCCAGCGCACCATGGATATAGATCGGCTGGTCATAGCCGCAATCGCGGATCAGCCGGATCACCCTTTGCGCCTTGCCCAGCGCATAGGCCCCGATCAGGTGGCTGCGTTCGGGAAACTGTTTGAGCGAGGTGAGCAGCTTACCTATCTCGCCCTTCGGATCGGGATGGTGGAAAACCGGCAGGCCAAACGTCGCCTCGGTGATGAAGACATCGCAGGACAGCGGTTCGAACGGCGCGCAGGTCGGGTCGATACCGCGCTTGTAATCGCCCGAGACGACGATCTTCAAGCCGTCCTTTTCGATGGCGATCTGGGCCGAGCCGATGACATGGCCGGCCGGATGAAAGCTCACCTTGACGCCATCGAGATCGATCACCTCGCCCCATGCGGCCGCCTGTTCTTCCCCGCAGAAATCCTCGCCGTAACGAATACGCATGACATCGAGCGTCTGGCGGGTGGCCAAAACCTTGGCGTGACCCGAGCGGGCATGATCGGAATGGCCATGTGTGATCAGCGCCCGCTCAACGGGACGCACCGGATCGACGTAAAAGCGGCCAATCGGGCAGAACAGCCCGGCAGGGGTGGGGTGAAGCAGCGCCTCTGGTTTCATCGGCCAGAAGATAGGCCGCGAGGCGCCGCTTGGAAGGGTTTTATGCCGCGTTCTTTTCAACCACGGGCGGCGTGACCGGCGCGGCCGGCAGTCTTGCCGGCGGCAGACGTTTCGGCTTCAGGCAAAGAGCGGCGATCAGGCCGATTGCGGCAATAGCAGTCGCCGTCAGGAAGAGCGGCGTGAAGGCGCCGTAATAGACGGTCGCGATCGCCATCCGCGAGCTTTCCGGCAGCTCGGCCATCAGTTTTGGCGTCAGCGCAGCGATATCCGGCACGCCGGGGATTTCGACGGTGACGCCTTTGAGCGACATACCGATGATGGCGCCATAGACCGAAATCGCGATCGAGGCACCGCCCATGCGCATCAGCGTCACGGCACCGGTGGCGGCTCCGATATCCGAACGCGGCGCCGAATTCTGCACGCCGATGATCGGCGCCTGCTGGCCGAAACCGATCGCCATGCCCTGCAGCAGCAGCAGACCGGCGATGACATAAAGCGGCGTATGCGGGCCGATCTGCGATATCGCAAACAGGCAGGAGACATTCATCGTCAGGCCGATGATCGAAAACGGCTTGTAGCGGCCGGTGATCGAGATCAGCCGCCCGGCAGACATGGAGCCGATGACGATGCCGCCGGTCAGCCCGATGAAGAACAGGCCGGCCGTGGACGGCGAAAGGCCGGTCGTCGTCTGCAGGAAAAGCGCGTAATAATTGACCATGCCGATCGCGATCGCACCCGAGCAGAGGGTGACGATCAGGTAGAGCGAGAAGGTCGAATCCCGGAACAGTTTCAGCGGGATGATCGGCTCGGGCACGCGCGATTCCACAAACGTCCAGAGGCCGGCGCAGACGATGCCGAAGGCGAGAACGCCAAGGGCTGCGGGGGCAACCATGGAGCCAAAGATCTGGCGGCTGTCGGCCCAGGCGACAAGGCTGGCAATGGTGGCGGCGAGAAGAACGGCGCCGGCATAATCGATCTTCGGGCGACGCTGCGGGCGTCGATAGGGCAGAAGCAGGGCAATGCCGGAAACGACGATGACGCCGATCGGCACGTTGATCAGGAAGATCGAACGCCAGCCGAACAAGTCGCTCATCGTGCCGCCGAGAACCGGGCCGATACTTCCCGAGGCCATGATCATCAGGCTGGAATAGCTCTGGTACTTTGCCCGCTCGCGCGGTTCGAACAGGTCGGCATTGATGGAGAAGATCGACACCATGATGCCGCCGCCGCCAAGGCCCTGCAGGATGCGGGCGGCAACGAGGCTGTCCATCGACCATGCGAAACCGCAGACAACCGATCCGACGGTGAAAAGGATGATGGCAAACAGCATCACATATTTGCGGCCGAACAGATCACCGAGCTTGCCATAGATCGGCATGACGGCGCTGGTCGCGAGAAGGAAGGCGGACGTGACCCAGCCAAAGCGCTCCATCTGGCCGAACTCGCCGACGATGGTCGGGAGCGCCGTCGAGACGATCTGGTTGTCGAGCGTCGCCATGAACAGCGCCGCCATCAGAAACCAGAACACGGCCAGTTTCTGCCGGTGGTCGGCAACGAGGGGCTCGAATGCAGGCGGGGCGGCAGGAGCGGAAACAGATGAAGACGCTGCCGCTTGGCCAGAGGTGTTGGCCGCGGAAGCAGCCGGGCGGGACATGTCCATGAAGATCCATCCAAGGTTCTCTGGATTTATGTGCTTTCAGCATATAATTGTCAATGGCATGCTTATGTGATTTGCAAGAATGCATTGAAACCCGCTTGCCGGCTCTGATAAGCTGCGGAGATGAAAGCGATGACCGACACTGTTTTGCCAATAACGCCTGCTGCGACCGACGCCGTGGAGGACCTGACGCGCATCAGCGAGACGCTGGGCCGGTTCCGCATGCTGATGGGGCGGCGGATGATTGCCCGCACGGCAATTGCCAATACCGTGCCGGGCCTAGACCTGTCGCATCTGGATGCACTGGACGTGATGCAGCGGATCGAGGGTGAAGTGACGGTGGGTGCGATCGCCGAGGCGATGCGCATGGATCCTTCACGCGGCAGCCGGATCGTTGCCGAACTCGTATCGCGCGGCGTGCTGCGCCGTGATGCCTCGCAGCAGGATGGACGGCGTTCGCTGCTGGTGATGACGGAGCTTGGCTGCCGGCTGCAGGCCGAGCGCAGGGCCGTGAAGGCTTCGGTTCTCGAGGAAGTGCTGGATGGATGGTCAGAAGAAGAGCTTGCCGCCTTCTCCCACCTGTTCGAGAAATTCATCGGCCGCTTCGAGACCACCTATCTCTATGCCAGCAGAACGGAAGGCGGCGAAGCCGAGCTTACCGGAACACGCTAGAATTCAGGCACATAAGCAGAGCGTGTCGCGGCCGGACTGCTTTGCCTCGTACATGGCGCGGTCGGCCGCGGCCAGAAGGCCTTCCGGATTGTCTCCATCGCGCGGGAAAAAGGCAACGCCCATGCTGGAGGTCACGACGATGCTTTCGCCTTCGATCGTGATCGGGCGGCAGATGACATTGCGGATATCGCCGAGCCGGCGGAGGATCGCCTCCTCGTCATGATCGGGATTGCTGAAGACGATGGCGAATTCGTCTCCCCCCAGCCTGACGACGATATCGCTGGCGCGGATCGAGCCGGCAATCCGCGAGGCCAGCACTTTCAGCACCTCGTCGCCGGCAGCATGGCCGAGCGTATCATTGACCGGCTTGAAATTGTCGAGATCGATATAAACGACCACGACCTTGCGGGCCTCGCGACGCGCCTGCACGAGCGCATGGTTGAACTGCGCCCAGAACAGCGCCCGGTTGGGAAGCCCGGTCAGCGGATCATGATGCGCCATGTGCTGGATGCGGTCTTCATTGCGGGCACGCTCGATGGCGATGCCGGCAATATCGGTCGCCATGGCCATCAGTTCCGTTTCCAGCTTCGTCGGCGTGCGCGGGCCGGCGGAATAAAGACCGATCGTGCCGAGCACGCGCCCCTCCGGCCCCATGATGGGGGTGGACCAGCAGGAGCCGAGTTCGAACATGATTGCGAACTCGCGAAATGGCTCCCAGAGCGGATCGGACAGGATATCGCAGGCAATCACCGGCGAACGCCGCCAGGCGGCCGTGCCGCATGATCCGTGGAATGGTCCGATCTCCAGACCCTCGGTCAGCTTGACGAAGGCCGGCGGCAGGCTGGGGGATGCGGCACTCGACAAATGGCGCTCATCCTCATCGAGAAACATGACCGAGGCCATGATGCCATCGAGTTCCTCTTCGATGAGATGGACGAGCGCATGCAGGACGCTGCCGAGCGGCTGGCCGCGGGCGATCATTTCCAAAAGCCGCGCATGGCCGTGGCGAAGCTTTTCCTGCCGCTTGCGCTCGGTAATATCCTGCGAAATGCGGATGACGCCGACGATCTGGCCATCCTGGTCATGAAGCGGCATTCTGGACGTCGTCATCCAGAGGATACGGCCATCGCGCAGCCGGACGGCTTCTTCCATGCCGGTAACGGCCTGACCGGTCGACATCACTTCCTGCTCGATCGCGAAGAAGCCGGAGGCAACATCCTCGTCGAGGAGGTCAAAATCGGTCTTGCCGACCAGAGCGGGCCGCGAAATGCCGACATTGCGGATGACGGCTGCGTTGGCGAAGACATAACGGCTGCGGCGATCCTTGACGGCGATCGAATCCGGCAGCTGGTCGAGAAGCCTTGCGGTGTGAAGTTCGGGCGCTGTGGCGCCGGCATCGATATCGCGCTCGGTAGCAATACGCAGAAGGCGGCTGCAAAGCTCTTCGAGTGGATCCGAAGCCAGCAGATCCGAAGACTGATCGAAATCCGCGCTGCCTGCCGGTGAATTCACCATTCGCCCCTCCCCTTGCTCTAAAATTCGAACACTGCAGCCCAACGAATACGCGGCATCGGCGGATTTCCTTGATCCTGAGCAAAAGAGCATGTCGATTTCCCATTTCCAAGATGGAGGAGGACGCGATCCCAACTATGTTGAGCCCACCCGTGCCGAAACAATGCAAAAGCTGTGGCATGGAAAATGCCTGTTAAACCGCCAAGGAGAGATGTGGATGATTTCGAGACGAAAGATCCTTGGACTGATCGCAACAGGCGGTGCTGCAGGCCTGTTGCCGCTTGCTGCCACGGCCGCGCCGGCACGAATCGCCACCGTCGACCTGCGCGGTTCGATCGATGCGCGCGACCATGGCGTAACGCCGGATGGCGGTGACAAGGCGAGCCGCAAGCTTGCCGATGTGATCAAGAAGGCGGCCGCGCAGAACATGCCGGTCTATCTGCCGCCCGGCAATTACCAGGTTTCGGGCCTCGATCTGCCGGACAATACCCGCATCGTCGGCGTCGCGGGCGCCTCGCGGATCGTCTATTCCGGCGACGGTTTTCTGATGCGGGCGGACGGCGCGAAGCGGATCGAGCTTTCCAATCTCGTGATCGATGGCGCCCAGCGCTGGCTCGACGACCAGAACCCGGCGCTCCTGCATTTCCTTGGCGTCGATGATCTTTACCTCGACAATTGCGAGATTTCCGGTTCGCGCAAGACCGGCCTGCAGCTTGAACGCTGCGGCGGGCGGATCGAACGGTGCCAGATCTCCGGCGCTGCCGAATATGGTCTCTACGCGGTCGAGAGCCGCGGGCTTTCGGTGACCGGCAATAGCGTCTCCGATTGCGGCAATGGCGGCATTCTCATCCATCGCTGGACCAAGGCCGAGGATGGCACGATCGTCACCGGCAACCGGCTCTCCAATATCGGTGCGACCCGCGGCGGCACCGGCCAGTATGGCAATGCGATCAACCTGTTTCGCGCCGACAATGTGATGGTGAGCGGCAACCACATTACCCGGTCGGCCTTTTCGGCGATCCGCGCCAACAGCGCCTCCAACGCCCAGATCGCCAACAACCAGTGTTTTGGCTCGGGCGAGACGGCAATCTATGCGGAATTCGCCTTCGAGGGGGCGATGGTGTCGGGCAATATCGTCGATGGCGCCGCGAACGGCATTTCCGTCGTCAATTTCAACGAGGGCGGCAGGCTGGCAACGATCGCCAACAATATCGTCCGCAACCTGTCTGCGACCGGCCCTTACAAGCTCGACGAGGCGATTTTCGGCGTCGGCATTTCGGCCGAGGCGGATGCGGCGATCACCGGCAATGTGGTGGAAGGCGTCCCGCTCTGGGGGCTGGCGCTCGGGTTCGGGCCTTATCTGCGAAACCTGGTCGCGAACGGCAACATTGTTCGAGAGGCCGGGATCGGCTGCGCGGTCAGCGTCGTCGAAGGGGCCGGCAATGCGGTCATTACAAACAACCTGTTCCAGGCCTGCCGCAATGGCGGCGTGATCGGTCATCGCTGGAAGGCGGCCGCGACTGGGGAACTTGGCAATGGCAGCAAGCAGTTTGCCAATCTGACGATCGAGATGAACCGGGTGGGGTGAGCGAACGTTGGGTCGGCTCCCAAAGGCTCTCCACCTTTGGGCGGGACTATGCAGTAAGGTACGGGCCTTATTGGCACCGGTTTCAGCCTCCTCTCCTCATTCCTGTGCTTGTCACAGGAATCCAGCCAGCCCAAGTCCTTGGGCTGAAAGGAGTCTCTCTGCGTCGCAGACGCGACGCTGCTGGATCCCTGTGACAAGCACAGGGATGAGGTAATTGGGGCGCCGTCCGCTACCAATCCTCAAGAGTGGTTAATCTCCAGCATCAGAAGATAGTCCACTCGCTCTGGCAGATCAGCAGCACCCTCCATCACAATCCATCAAGCCCAACATATCATTGACGAACCGCCTTCCCCGACTTCTCCTCCTCCATCAGCATGTCGATCCGCTCATCGAGGCGAGCATTGATCTGATCGAGAGTGAGTCCGCGTTCGGGATGAGCTTGCATCTCGTCAAAAGTGGGTGCCACCTGTTCACGCAGCCATTTCTCGATTTCCAGATCATCCGGATCCACCTCGGTATCGTCGGGAAAAAAGAGCTTCAGCAACGCGGCCTGAATAACATCGCTTTCCGACGCATATTCACCGGAAGCCACCTTCGCCCTTACCATCTCCGCAAGTTCGGTCGGTAAGGTTATGACAAGCGACTGTGTACTGGTCATGAGAACGCGCCTCTCAAGATCCACAGAAGGAAATCGACAGGCCAAATCCTATCAAAAACTTTGATCACCGTCCAACGCGCCAGACGCTTCCGTTTTGCCGCGGCGCGCCATAGGTTGCCGCGCATTCATTCACGGGGAGACTTCCATGCTGAAAATCTACGGTGTCTATCGCTCGCGCGCGACGCGGCCGCTCTGGCTTGCGGAAGAGATGGGACTGACGTTCGAACACGTACCGGTCATCCAGGCCTACCGGCTGGCCGAGCCGATGGCGCCGGGTTGCCCCGTCAACACGCTGTCGCCGGAATTTCTCGGCGTCAACCCGATGGGCTCGGTTCCCTCGATCGACGATGACGGTTTCGTTCTGCATGAATCGCTTGCCATCAGCGTCTATCTCGCCCGCAAATATGGCGGCGAACTTGGGCCCAAGGATATTCAGGAAGAAGCGCTGATGATGCAGTGGTCGCTGTTTGCGGCAACCAGCATCGAGACGCCGGCCCTGAAGATTTCGGCAACGATCGCCGGCGGCAAGCAGGATACGGAAGAAGGCAAGGCCGATATCGCCGTGTCCGCCCGCCTCCTGAAGCGCCCGCTCGACGTGCTCGAAAAGCATTTTGCGGCCAATGCCTATGTGCTGGGTGACCGGTTCACGGCAGCCGACGTCAATGTCGCGGAAATCGTCCGTTATGCGCAAGGTTATGCGCCGCTTCTCGACGAACGTCCGGCACTGAAGGCATGGCTGGAAAAATGCCAGGCCCGCCCCGGCTTCAAGGCCATGTGGGACAAGCGCAACGCCGAGCCGGCGTGATTTTCTAAAAAGAGCGGGCCTCGCTGGAACGGTTCAGCGGGGCTCCTGAAATTCGGCAAGTTCGCCGGTCAGCCATTGGTGAAAGGCTTTCACCTTGGCCGGCGGGCGGATGCTGCTGCGGGTGACGAAATAATGTCCGAACCCGGTTGCCGCACGGATGCCGAAGGGTTCGACCAGCCGCCCCTCCCCCAGCGCATAGGCGGCCAGTGTCTGCCAGGCGAGCATCACGCCGCTGCCGGCAATTGCCGCATCGAGGTAGAGCGAGGCCTCGTTGAAGACATGCCGGACATTGACCGGCCGCGGCTCGACACCCGCCGCCTTCAGCCAGACATCCCAGGAAAACATTGCCTGGCCATCGACGATCACGGGCAGGTCAAAGATGTCGGCCGGCTTTTTCAGGCGTTTCGCCAGTGACGGCGCGCAGACGGGAAAGACGAGCTGCGGCAGGAGCGGCTGGGCATCGACGCCCGGCCATTTGCCGAGGCCGACGCGAATGCCGAGATCGACGCCATCCGTGGCGAGATCCGCCAGCGACGAAGTGGCCTCGATCCTGAGGCGGATATCGGGATGGAGTGCTGAAAAACGGTCCAGCCGGTGCACGAGGAAACGCGCGGCAAAGACGGGCGCGACCGAGATGGTGAGAAGGCTGTCATCCCGCCGGCGGCCGATGCCGACGGCTTCGGAAAGCGAGTGAAAGCCGTCACTCAGGCGCAAAAGCATCGGGCGGGCTGCATCGACCGGCACCATGCCGCGCGGCATGCGGTGAAACACGGTCTGGCCGAGCTGCGCCTCGGCCTTGATGACCTGCTGGCTGACGGCGCCGACGGAAACGCCAAGCTCGTCTGCCGCGGCCTGCAGCGAGCCGAGACGGCCCACCGCCTCTAGCGCACGCAGCCCGTTCAGATGCACGAGATTGAGGTTGTTCATATAGATATTCTAAAGGCTCGCCTTTGAGAACTCAATTGAAAATTGTGGCCCGCACGCCCATATGAACCCTGCAAATGAACTCTTATTTGCAAAGGTGATATATGACACCATTCAAGTTTTTCTTGAGCCTGAGGCAGGCACTGACCGCCCCATCCGTCGCAAGCGACGATCCGCTTCTCCACCCTGATCTCAGAGAGATGACCCTGCGCCAGCTGGCGGATCTGCCCTTCCCCGAGGCCTTCTATCGCCCGGCGGCGAAGGCGAGCCTGCGGCCCTCGCCGCCGGTCGTGTTTGCGAAATGCGCCTGAGCGCAAACCGCTGAAAACTCAGGCGGCCTGTTCTTCTGCAAGCACCTGCTGCACGGCCGGGCGGCCGGCGATGAGATCGTAATGCGCCTTGGCGCGCGGAAAATCGTCAAGACTGCCGATATCTTCCTTCAGCCAGCCGGTCATGACGAACAGATAGGCATCGGCAACCGAATAGGTCGAGCCCAGCACATAGGGGCCGGTGAGATAGCCGTTCTCGATCAGAGCAAAGCAGTCGCGCATCGTCTGCGGCACCTTTTGCTTCATGTCGGCGATCGACGTTTCTTCATTCGCCCAGCGCGCGCCGCGGCGGCCATGGGCGTGATTGACGTGGACTGTCGAGGCCAGATAGGCGTTGAAGGCCTGCATTTCGGCAAAACGGAACGGATCGTCCAGCGGCGCCAGTGCCTTTGCCGGGGCCAGTGCAGCGATATAGGCCAGCAGCGCCACGGTTTCCGTCAGCACGCCCTTGTCCGTCACCAGAGCCGGCACGCGGCCTTTCGGATTGATCTTCAGATAGGCTTCCGAACGCTGCTCGCCTTCGGCAAATTTTACGCGCGAGACGGTGTAAGGCAGGCCCGTTTCGGCCAGCGCGATATGGCTGGCGCGCGAGCAGGAGCCGGGCGAGATATAGAGTTTCAATTCGGTCATCGTGTGGGGCCTCTCCATTGATGGAAGGGTTTTAGCACGATGGCCATGACGGTGAAGTCCATATCCCGCCCATTCGAAAATCAGGCGGCGATGCCGGGCACATCCTCCAGCCGGTACCAGACCGGAATGCCGCGCTCGGTTGCGATCTTCACATCGTTATCGGCCCCCTTGGAGGCACCGGGCAGGCGCAAAACCCCGTCGCAGAGCTGCAAAAGGCGCCCGGCCGTCGGGTGAAAAATCTCTTCATAGAGGTCGTCACCCACTTCCTTGCCACCCGCCGCATGCCAGACCGGCATAGCCACCCATTCGCCGATCATCGGCAGGTGTCCTGCCTTGAACAAAGCGTGCGAGGGCTCTTCCAGCCGCTTAAGGTTAGCGGCCATCTTTTCCGGGTCGTCACCGGTGCCGGAACGGTAAGGGCCGGCGATCAGTATCAGCATGTCATCCTCCAAAAAACGTCCGCAATCATCACGGAATTACACGATATTGCCCGAATTGAATTGTATCTCAGCATCAATTCGGGCATATTCATAACTATTCGTGCAATTTCATGCAGAGTCAAGACATGCTGACGACACAACGCAAGGCCCTCATTCTCGACCGACTGCGCGCCCAGGGCCAGATCATCGCCAAGGACGTGGCGGAGGAATGGTCGCTGTCGGAAGACACGATCCGCCGCGATCTGCGCGAGATGGCGGCGGAAGGGCTTTTGAAGCGGGTGCATGGTGGCGCGATGCCGCTTTCGCCGGACCTGCCGGATTTTTCGGCGCGACGGACGATTTCTTCCGATGCCAAAAAGCGGCTGGGATCAACGGCGGCGGCGATGATAAAGCCCGGCCAGACGGTGTTTTTCGATGGTGGCACCTCGACGGCCGAGATCGTTCGGGCGATCCCGCGCGACCTTGGCTTTACCGCTATCACCCACAGCCCGACGATCGCGGCGGAACTGGAGCATTTTTCGGCGGCCGAGGTGATCCTGATCGGCGGAAAAATCTACAAACATTCGATGGTGGCAACGGGTGCCGCGGCGATGGCGCAGATCAGCCTGATGCGGCCCGACATCTTTTTTCTCGGCGTGACCGCCGCCCACCCTGCCCGCGGGCTTTCGACCGGCGATTTCGAGGAAGCGGCGATCAAGCGCCATATCGCCACCTGTTCGGCGGAGACGATCACCCTGCTGACGGAGGAAAAGATCGACGCCGTTTCGCCGCACACGATCATGCCGGTGACGGAACTTTCGTGCATGATCGTGCAAAGCGGGATCGGCGAAGAACGCCTGGCGCCCTACCGGGCGCTCAGGCTTTCTATCGTGGAAGTCTGATCGTCTGGATCAGGCAAACATCGCGTCGGTCACGCGGATATCGCCGACGCGAAGACCGTTCCAGTTCTTCATCGTGCGGTTGGCCATGCCCATCAGGGTTTCCTGCGTTTCGCTGCCCTTTTCGAAATAACGGGCGATCAGCGCAAAGATCATCGCTTCGGCGGCGCGGGTCGTGCCGTCTTCGCATTTCACCGCCATGGCGAGGCCCTGCTCGGGAAGGGCTGCGACGAAGACGCCTTCGGCGCCGGTCTTGGCAAAAATCTTGCCCGGCGCGACCTGCATCAGCTTCGTGCAGGCGCGGTTGGTGCCGGCAACGTAGAAGGGTTCGGCCATGCAGGCCTCGATCAGCCGGCGCGAGGCTTTTGCACGGACGGGCTCGAGGCCCTGACCGGTCAGCATTTTTGCAAAACCATGGGCCAGGCCCTTGAGCGGCACGGCATAGGTCGGGATGGAGCAGCCGTCGGTGCCGCAATTGTCTTCGGCCAACACGGCGCCGGTCAGGCTTTCCATGATGCCGCGGATTTCCTGCTGCAGCGGATGTTCGTAACCGACATAACCTTTCAGCTGCGTGCCACTGTGAACGCAGGCGCAGACGAAGCCGGAATGTTTGCCGGAGCAGTTGTTGTGCAGGGCGGTCGGCGCGGTGATCGTGTGCGCCTGATGGATCAGCGCGCTCTGCTCGGACGACCAATGGGCGCCGCATTCAAGGGCGGAAACATCCTGGCCCGCCTTTGCCAGCATCGAAGACGCCATCGCGACATGCACGTCTTCGCCGGAATGCGAGGCGCAGGAAAAGGCCAGCTCCTTGTTGCCGAAACCATAGGCATCGGCAGCGCCGCTTTCCATCAGCGGCAGCGCCTGCATGGCCTTGCAGGACGAGCGCGGAAAAACGCCCGCCTCTGCATCACCGAAGGAAAACACGGTCTTGCCGCTTGCATCGACCACCACGCCAAGGCCGCGATGGCGGCTTTCGACGAGATTGCCGCGGGTCACTTCAACGGTCACGGGATTTTGCATGGTCAGTCCTGAATTGTCTGGCTTCAATGGATGTTTCAAGCATGAGCGGCCCTGAAGCTGCCCCGGTGGCGGCCTTCATAACCGGTTTGCGCTTAAGTTGCACAGGAATGCTTATGAAAGCGGTAAAACGATTATTGCTCGTCATCTTCATCATCTACCTCGTGCCGACCTTCGCTTCGGCCGGATTGTGGGCGATGCGCGATCACCCGTCAGGCTGGAGCGCGGCAAGATGGTCTTCCGCCGGCATTCTGCCGAAGCCGGAAGACGCGCCCGACGCAGCAATTTACGTGTTTTCGGCAATGACCGGCGGCCTGAAGGGCTCGGTCGCGAGCCATGCCTGGATCGTCTTCAAGGAAAAGGGCGCAAAAGCCTATACGCGCTACGACAAGGTCGGCTGGGGCAGCCCGATCCGCCGCAACCACCGGGAACCGGATGCCTACTGGTATTCCAATCCGCCGCAGCTGGTCACGAAGATCACCGGCTCAAAGGCGGAACTGCTGATCCCCAACAAGGTCGAGGGCGCGATCGCCGCCTATCCTTATGCGGAGCCCGGTGGCTACACGATCTGGCCCGGGCCGAACTCAAACACTTTCGTCGCCTATGTCCTGCGCACCTTGCCGGAGCTCGGCGCCGTGCTGCCGCCACATGCTGTGGGGCGCGACTATCTGCCAAACGGCGAATTCGTGCATCTCGACGAGGATGGCCGCGACCTGCATGTGACGATCCGCGGCCTGATCGGCTTTTCCGCCGGCGTTCGCAGCGGTTTTGAGCTGCATGTCCTCGGTCTGGTCGCCGGCCTCGATCTCGCAAATCCCGGCATCAAGGTGCCGGCGGTCGGGCGGATCGGGATTTGAGGGTCAGCCATGCATAAAACGCAAAACGCCCGCAGGGATGCGAGCGTTTGCAGACAAGATGATCAGATTGCGATCAGAAGCCGACGGCGGCGCGTGCGACGCGGCGGATATCGTTGCGTTCGATACCGAGGTCATTGAGTTCACGCGAGGTCATACGGCCCAGTTCGGCAACCGTCTGACGGTACTTGCGCCAGTTGTTCAGAGTGCGTGTAATGGTCATGATGGTCCCCTTTCCTGGGTTTTCGAAGTCTTGGCGGCCAGCTGTTTGGCGCCCTCTCTGTCTTCGATGACCCTTATATACTCTGCCTATTTCTGAACCAAAAGCGCTGGCTTTTCACCTCACCCATGCGTTCTTTGCATGGGTCATCGTGACATGGATCAAGGAAAGCGGATGGAGGAACTGAAAGGGAATGCCGGAAACGGAAAAGGGCCGCACGAGGCGACCCTTCCATGAGTTTGGTCCGGTTGAACGAACCCGGGCCGTCTTCGCGACAGTCCGAAGGAAAGTGAGGTTCAGGCCGAGGGTTGCCCCGTCAAGACCGCCACCTTTCCATTGCCCGTTACACAGACCGAAATCTCATTAGACATTGGATCACCTTCCTTTCACTACGTTGACGATGACTAAAAGGTAGGAGCGATCCGCTTTCCCTGCAAGGCAAGTTATGTAAACGGTCGCGCATGTAATTGAGTTGCTATCTCATGCGGTTGCGTTACCATTCGCACGCTCGCCGGATATGGCCGACTGCCCGTTCCGCATTCCGGCCCGCTCTGGGCTGATTTTCACAACTGGACATCCGCAACCGCTGCGCTAGATCGACCGCATATTGCGTCCGATTTTTACGACAGGTTTGCCCGTGAAGCTGCCGACAATCCGCAGAGACGAGACCAGCCCCTCAGAAGCCGGCAGGGAGATGACCCTGCTAGAACCGCCGCTTTCGATCACCGTTATCCAGACGCTCGATGACAAGGCGCAGGCCTATATCCTGCAGATGCGCTCCTACGGCGTGAAGAAGGAGGGCAAGTCGTGGACACATGCCCTGATCTGGACATGGCTCGTCGCCGCACTCGCCTTCGGGGCGATCTGGTTTGACGAGATCAAGGCTCAGGGCTTTTCGCGGTTTCTCGCGGAATTCGACCTCATGAGCGTCCTGCCGACGCTGATCCTGCTGATGGCCGCAAGCGCCGTGCTGTATCTCCTTTCGCGCGGGGCAGAAGCCCGCAAACGGTCGGGTTACCGGGCACATCTGCGGCGCACCGGCGAGGAAGGTGAGCGCGGGATAACGATCGTTTTCGACGGCGAAGGCATTTCCACCAGGGAGACGAGCGGCGAAGTGCGGTTTTTGCCCTGGCGGCCGGAAATCGCATTTTTCGAGGACGAGCGCTGGCTCTGCCTGTTCATGCCGATGCAGGAGATGAATATCGTCATCCCCAAACAGCAGCTGACGCCGCAGGAGATCGAGGCCGTGCGCCGCTGGAACGGCCTGCGCGACAAGGGCCCTGTCGACGAAAGGCCGAAAGCGCAGGCGGGCCTTGCCGGCCGGGAAATCCTGCGCACGCAGGAATTCGCACCGGAAAAACCCGAGCTCGTGGCTGCAATGCTCGAGATTGCGAATGCGCCGGGCTGGCGCTATCGGCGGCGCAAGACCTATCTCACGCTCGCCCTTTGCTCCGTTCTTCTGATGCCCGCCTTCTATCTGGTCGGCTGGCTTGTCGACCCGGACCGCCTGCCCCTGGCGCTGACCTGGCCGCTTTATCTTGAACTGTTTGCGACGACATTCTGGATCCCGGCCGCATGGGGGCTTGGCGCGGTTACGGCTTTGATGTTGGCGCAGCCCTGGCTGCAGCGGTGGAATGCCGGTTATTTCGCTTCGAAAATGATGGAAACTGGCTTTGGCCGCGGCATTGCCGTATTCGGCGAAAAAGGCATCTGGAACGACAATCTGACGGACCGGCAGTTTCTGCCCTGGCCGACGATCCGTGCTTTCCGGTTCACCGACCAGCATATCCTGATCACCTTCCGCATGGGCGCGGTTATGGCCTATCCGAAAAGCGCCCTGCCACCCGGCACGCTGCCTGAGGTCGAGACGCTGTTTCGTGAGCGTGCCGGAAAGCCGCTTACAACCGAAGGAGCCGCCGCATGAAACGCGTGTCCCTTGCCGCCGTGTTGATCCAGCTGCTGGCGGCCACGGCTTCGATTGCACAGGACGTGCAATCGGAAGCGCCGACCGAAATCACCCTGGATGACGGCATTTCCTTCACCCTGCCGGCCGGATGGGTGGTCGCGAACCGGCGTGATACGCGCCGCGGCGACAAGGGGCAGCTTTCCGTCAATCTCGTTTGCGAAAGCGCGCGTTGTCAGAAAACGCAGGAGACCTGCCATTTCAGGATGCCGGCGCAGAGATCCGGCACGCAAGGCGGTGACGCGGCAAGCCTGGCTGCACTTTATGCCGACCCGCTCGACCGCTATTTTCGCCTCCGCGCGGTAAGAAACGCCACCAGCAAGGATGCGGAATTCAGAAAGATGCTCGGGCCGATGACGATCGGTACACGCGACTGGCAGGTGGTCGAGACCGATGCCCGCCACAACATGAAATCCGGCCTGTTCGCCCAGACTTTTATCGACGGTTTCGAGATCCTTGCCATCTGCAAGACCTGCGAAACCGGCGAGATCCGCCATCAGGGTGCGATGGAGATGATGAAGAGTTTTCGGCGCGACGAGGATTGAGGCGACGAGGTTCTGGAGACGACCTCCCCTATGCGCGACCTTGGCCAGGGGAAGATCGTCGGAGCTTGCAAGGGCAATCAGATCGTCAGGATGATCTTGCCGATATGATTGCTTTCCTCCATCAGCCGGTGCGCCTCGGCGACCTCGGCAAACGGCAGGACCGCGTGGATGACGGGCGCGACTTCGCCCTTCTCGAGCAGCGGCCAGACTTCCGCCAGAAGATCGTCGCGGATCGCCTGTTTTTCATCTGCCGTGCGCGGGCGCATGGTCGATCCGGTCACCGTCAGGCGCTTGACCATGATCGGCGTCAGGTTGACCTTTTCGGCGACATTGCCACCGAGGAAGGCGATGATCGACAGGCAACCGTCCTTGGCGAGGATGGAGAGGTTCTTTTCGAGATAATCGGCGCCGATCATGTCCAGCACCGCATCGACGCCCTTGCCGCCGGTCTCGGCCTTGATCACCTCGGCAAAATCTTCTTTTCTGTAGTCGATGCCGCGCTTGGCGCCGAGCTTTTCGCAGGCCTCGCATTTTTCGCGGGAGCCGGCCGTGGCGTAAACCGTTGCCCCAAACGCCTTGGCAAGCTGGATCGCGGTCGTGCCGATACCGCTGGAACCACCATGGATGAGGACGCTTTCGCCTTCGGTAAGGCCTGCCATCTGGAAGAGATTGGCCCAGACGGTGAAGAAGGTTTCCGGCAGGGCAGCGGCCTTCACAGCGTCATAGCCCTTCGGCCAGAACAGCGCCTGACCGGCCGGCACGGCGCAATATTCGGCATAACCGCCGCCATTCGCAAGCGCGCAGACCTTGTCGCCGATCTTGAAGGTGGACACGCCCTCCCCGAGAGCAACAACTTCACCGGCGATTTCGAGCCCGAGGATCGGACTTGCATCCTTCGGCGGCGGATAAGCACCCTTGCGCTGCTGCACATCCGGCCGGTTGATGCCTGCCGCCTCGACCCTGACGAGGATTTCGCCCGGACGGACGCTCGGCAGCGGCCCGGTGGCGGCCGTCATCACATCCGGCGCACCAAAGGACGGCAGGTCAATGTAGCGCATGGTTGCGGGTAAGGTCATTGAAGGCTCTCCTCTCAGCAATTGTTCACTGACTTAGGACAGTCCCTTGCCGGTTAAAAGGCGACGTTCGGCCGCGTGGTCATTTTGTCTCGGTGAAACCGGAGCGCGGATTTCAGCCGCAGGACGGCACGGTCGCGAAGGTGGCGCCGATCTGGGACAGGGGCGGATGCTTTGGATTGGCCTCCTTGTAACCGTCGCTGTCGAACCAGGTATCCGTATTGCCGATCGCGATCGGCTCATCGGCCCACCATGGCTTGAAGACGCCGCTAACAAGCTTGAGCTCGACATCGGCGCTACCGACCTTCAGGACCTGCCAGCACCCCTCTGCCTCGCCCTCATCGGCACCGGCAAGGATGCGGTTGCTGTCCGAATCCCAGTGCTTGACCTGTTTTACGAAATCGCCTGCCTTGAACTGAACCTCGGCTGCAGCGGGAAGCGCCCATGACACGGACAGGAGAAGGATCGGAAAAAACCTGCTCATGGAATACCAGACCTCAGATAGCGCAGTTCAGGGGAACCGCGGGATTGGGATCGATTGACGGCATGTCCTTGAGGCAGATAGCCCGGCCGGCCGGCATTTCAACAACTGCCGGCGGTTTTTATCCGGGCCTTTTCACAGAGGCCCGGTTACTGGGGTCAGACGATTAGCGGTCGCCGAAGGTGGCAAAGACGAGGCCGTCTTCGCTTTCCTTGGCCGCAGCCTTGACGGCGGCGATTTCCGAGCCGATGCGGGCGACGTCATCGAGAACGAGGCCCTGCGGCAGTTCGACGACACCGATCGAGCAGCGCAGGAGCGGGAAATCCCGTTCAAGGCCGGCACGGTCATGGCCGCGGATCTTTCCGGCCAGGCGCTCTTCTTCCGAATAAAGCTCGATCGCGTCGTCATGGAAATCCGACAGCAGGCGCTCGAGGATTTCCGACAGTTCTTCCTGGCTCCAGTCGCGCACGCCGATGAAGAAATCATCGCCGCCGACATGGCCGAGGAAATGTTCGTCGGAGAAGAAATAACGCTTCATCAGGGCCGCAAACAGCGAGATCGCATGGTCGCCCATGTGGAACCCGTAATGGTCGTTGAACGGCTTGAAATTGTCGAAGTCGCAATAACAGAAGAAACGCGGCTGATCGTCGTCACGGCCGGCCTCGCGCATGAAATCGCGGATGGCGTGATTGCCCGGCAGGCCCGTCAGCGGGTTCTGGTCCTGGGCGATCTTCAGCTGCTTTTCGTTGACGACCTTGATGAGCGATGCCGCAGAGACGACGCCGGCATAACGCATGTTCTCGGTGAGGATGACGCAGGCACTGTTTTCCATATTGGCAAACAGGCTCATCAGCTCTTCCGCCTCGGCATCAAGACCGATGATCGGTGCGCGTTCGACGAAATGCGAGATCGAGCGCTCATAGACCTTGTTCTTCAACAGATCGCGGCCGAAGGGCTGATAGATATATTCCTTCAGGTGATATTCGTTAATGACGCCGCGCGGCTCGCCATTGGCATTCAGGACCGGAAAAAAGGCCTGGCGCGGATTGCGGCGGAAGAGTTCAAAGATGCTGTCGATGCTCTCGTTTTCATAAACCGTCGGCAGGTGTTCGATCTGCTTTCGGATGAGGATCTCGTCGAGCGACTGGCTGGAACGGCGCGAACGGCCGATATCGGCGAGATAGGAAAACGAGGTCTGCAGCTCGTTGATAAAAGTGGTAGGCCGGGCGATGAACCAGCCCTGGACCAGATCGACGCCGTTATCGCGGCAGGTCAAAAATTCCGCTTCGGTCTCGATGCCCTCGGCAATCACGCGGATACCGAGAACATGGGCAATGTTGACGATGCTCTTGAACAGATGCCGCTTGCGCGGATCGGAATCGACGCCCGAAACGAAATGGCGGTCGATCTTCAGGTAATCGATCGGGTAGTCGCAGAGCAGTTTCATTTCGCCATGGCCGACGCCGAAATCGTCGATGGCCAGCTTGAAACCCGCCTTGCGCATGGCGGTGACCAGCTCGGCGAATTGCGGCACGCTGGTATTGTCGAAACGCTCGGACAGCTCGAAACAGACGGAAGACGGCGCAATGCCGGCCTGGCGCAGGTGCTGGACGATCTTTTCGAGGAAATGGTGGCCGTCCTGGATCAGCCGCACATCGAGATTGAGGAACAGCGTCGAGGAGGAGAAATCCGGCAGGCTGGCGAATTTCGCCAAGGCCCGTGCCGCCATCATCTGCTCGAGAGCGAGAAGCTGTCCACCATCCTGCGCCTGATCGAGCAGTTCGAGCGGCGAGGAAAAACCGAGGCGCTCATGACCGCGCAGGAGTGATTCATAACCGAAGACCGAACCGGTGGCGACTTCGACAATGGGCTGAAAAGCGTTTTCGAGAACCAGTTTTCCGAGGGCAATCAGCTGATCGCTCGCATAACGACGGAAGACGCCGGGTTCCAGAATGGCCGCTGACGACATGACTTGACCTACTCCAATGCGCAATGGCCTTTAAGAATTAGGCCGGTACCTTGGCGGTCAATCGTCAAGATTCCCTTTCTGGCAAATGACAGTTCTATGAAACTTTGACGACATCAGATTCTCTTTTTATTACAATTGCTTATAAAGTCAGTCAGCACGACCTACAGCAGCCAGGAAGACGCGATCCAGACGCACCGCTTCATCGGCATTCAGGCCGCCTGAATAATCGGCTTGGCGCGGCCGATGCGCTCCTGCTCCTTCGGGTCGTGCATGGCCTGCCAGAGATCGCTGCGCCGCTGGATGTTCAGCCAGAAATCCGCACTATTGCCAAAAACCCGCGCCAAGATGAGCGCCGTCGGCACGGTCATGCCGCGCCGGTCGTTGCAGAGTTCGTTGACATGCTTGCGCGGCACGCCCATCGCCTCGGCGAGTACCGATTGCGTCAGCTTCATCGGCTCCATGAATTCCTCTATAAGGATCTCACCGACCGTGGCCGGCTTGCGCGGTGTCATCAGCATGCTGCACCTCACCTGCTTCAAAGGGTTATGCCGCGCTTTTTGGATAGTATGGTTCGCAATCGTTTCTTGATTGCGGATGCGATCGAAAATAACTCACTCTAACCGAGTTCCGATCGTAAGAAAGCCGAGCAGCCATGGCCCGCCCGAATATTCTCATCATCATGGTCGACCAGCTGAACGGCACGCTGTTTCCGGATGGCCCGGCGGACTGGCTGCATGCGCCTCATCTGAAGGCGCTCGCCGCCCGTTCGGCGCGGTTTCAAAACAATTACACGTCCTCGCCGCTCTGCGCCCCGGCGCGGGCCTCGTTCATGGCCGGGCAATTGCCGAGCCGGACGCAGGTTTATGACAATGCCGCCGAATATGTCTCCTCGATCCCGACCTATGCGCATCACCTGCGCCGCGCCGGATATTACACGGCGCTGTCCGGAAAGATGCATTTCGTCGGGCCGGACCAGATGCATGGCTTCGAGGAGCGGCTGACGACCGATATCTACCCGGCCGATTTCGGCTGGACGCCGGATTACCGCAAGCCGGGCGAGCGGATCGACTGGTGGTATCACAACATGGGCTCGGTTACCGGCGCCGGTGTCGCCGAAATCAGCAACCAGATGGAATATGATGACGAGGTCGCCTTCCTCGCCAACCAGAAGATCTATCACCTGTCACGCGAGCGGGACGATGCGGACCGGCGGCCGTGGGCGCTGACGGTTTCCTTCACCCATCCGCACGACCCCTATGTGGCCCGGAAAAAATTCTGGGATCTTTATGAGGATTGCGAGCACCTGGTGCCGGAAATCGGCATGCTCGACGAGCAGGATCCGCATTCTGCCCGCATTCTCAAATCCTGCGATTATGCCGCCTTCGACATTTCCGAAGACAATGTCCGCCGTTCGCGCCGCGCCTATTTCGCCAACATTTCCTATATCGACGAAAAGGTCGGCGAGCTGATCGACACGCTGACCCGCACCCGCCAGCTGGACGACACACTGATCCTGTTCTGCTCCGACCATGGCGATATGCTGGGCGAGCGCGGATTGTGGTTCAAGATGAACTTCTTCGAGGGTTCGGCGCGCGTGCCGCTGATGGTCGCAGGCCCAGGCGTCACCCCTCACCTCCACACCGTACCCGTTTCCAATCTCGACATCACCCCGACGCTCTGCGACCTCGCCGGCATTTCCATGGCCGAGATCGCGCCCTGGACGGATGGCGAGAGCCTGAAGCCCGTCATCGACGGCGCCACGCGCACGACGCCGGTTCTGATGGAATATGCCGCCGAAGCCTCCTATGCGCCGCTGGTCGGCATTCGCGAGGGCAAGTGGAAATATATCCATTGCATGCTCGATCCGGACCAGCTCTATGATCTGGAAAGCGATCCGCACGAACTGAAGAACCTGGCAGACGATCCGGATTTCGCCGAGGTCGTGGCCATGTTCCGCAAAAAGCGGGAAGACCGCTGGGATATGGGCGCCTTTGACGCCGCCGTTCGCGAAAGCCAGGCGCGCCGCTGGGTGGTTTACGAGGCGCTCCGAAACGGCGCCTATTACCCCTGGGATCATCAGCCCTTGCAAAGGGCATCCGAGCGCTACATGCGCAATCACATGAACCTCGACAATCTCGAGGAAAGCAAGCGCTATCCGCGCGGAGAATGACCATGAGAGCCCAGCCTATTGCCAGCCATTTCATCGACGGCGAATATGTCGAGGATACCGACGGCACCGTGATCGAAAGCCTTTATCCGGCAACCGGCGAAGTGATTGCAAGGCTGCATGCCGCGACGCCCGCCATCGTCGAGCGCGCCATTGCCGCCGCCAAGCGCGCCCAGCCGGAATGGGCCGCGATGAGCCCGACCGCGCGCGGCCGTATCCTGAAACGTGCCGCCGAAATCATGCGCCAACGCAACCGCGAGCTTTCCGAGCTTGAAACGCTCGATACCGGCAAGCCGATCCAGGAAACGATCGTCGCCGACCCCACTTCCGGCGCCGACAGCTTTGAATTTTTCGGCGGCGTTATCGCAGCCGGCATGAACGGCGAATATATCCCGCTCGGCGGCGATTTTGCCTATACGAAGCGGGTGCCGCTCGGCGTCTGCGTCGGCATCGGCGCCTGGAACTATCCGCAGCAGATCGCCTGCTGGAAGGGCGCCCCTGCCCTTGCCGCCGGCAATGCCATGGTCTTCAAGCCCTCCGAAAACACGCCGCTCGGTGCTCTGAAGATCGCCGAAATCCTGATCGAAGCCGGCCTGCCGAAGGGGCTTTACAATGTCATCCAGGGCGACCGGACGACCGGGCCGCTGCTCGTCAACCATCCCGATGTCGCAAAAGTGTCGCTGACCGGCTCGGTGCCGACCGGCCGCAAGGTGGCAGCGGCGGCTGCCGGCAATCTGAAACATGTGACGATGGAGCTCGGCGGCAAGTCGCCACTGATCGTGTTCGACGATGCCGATATCGACTCGGCGATCGGCGGCGCCATGCTCGGCAATTTCTATTCGACCGGCCAGGTCTGCTCCAACGGCACGCGCGTCTTCGTGCAGAAGAAGATAAAGCAGGAATTCCTCTCCCGCCTCAAAACCCGCACCGAAAACATCGTCATCGGCGAACCGCTGGACGAGGCAACGCAGATGGGGCCGATGGTTTCCTTCGACCAACGCCAGAAGGTTTTGGCCTATATCGACAAGGGCAAGGCCGAGGGCGCGACGCTCCTGACTGGCGGCGGCCTGCCGAACCATGTGACCGGTGAAGGCTATTACATCCAGCCGACCGTGTTTGCCGACGTGACCGACGAGATGACCATCGCCCGCGAAGAGATCTTTGGGCCGGTCATGTGCGTGCTCGATTTCGAGGGTGAGGAAGAGGTGATCGCGCGGGCCAATGCCACCGAATTCGGCCTTTCGGCCGGGGTCTTTACCGCCGATATTTCCCGCGCTCATCGTGTCGTCGATCAGCTGGAAGCCGGGACTTTGTGGATCAACACCTACAATCTCTGCCCGGTGGAAATCCCCTTTGGCGGCTCGAAGCAGTCCGGTTTCGGGCGCGAAAATTCGCTTGCAGCGCTTTCGCATTATTCCGAGCTGAAGACGGTTTATGTCGGCATGGGCAAGGTCGAGGCGCCGTATTGAGGATGGGATCAGTCCGGCTCGACCTCGAAGACGAGATCATCCAGATCGATCCTGAGCGCCTTGGCGATGCGCTGCAGCACGTCCACCGAGCCAGTCTTCTTGCCGGCCTCGATCTCGGAGAGTTCAAGTTCGGATATGTCGGCGGCTGCGGCAAGTTCCGCGACCGACATTTTGCGATAGGTGCGATAGGTGCGGATGCGGCTGTCGGTTTCCCACAATTCATAGACAAGCTCAGCAGGCCACGTTTCCTCGCCCGCTCTAACACGCTCCATCACACGCTGTGCGTGGATGGTGTCGAGCAAATCCTCGTATTCCTCTTCAGGAACCAGAACATAAGACTGACCGTCGATCACGGTTTTCTGCAACTGCCCCATGTCTTCCTCCTAATAGACGCTTCCGCGTGGGCCGACTTCGACAACCACAACCAAGGCCGTCTGCTCATCGATGATGACACGATCGTCTCCGACTCGAATTCGAACGAGCCCGCTGCCTTTGAGTTTTTTCACATCGACCTTATCGCCGCGTGCGAAGGAATCAACTTTACTTCGGATAGCAGCGCGCCGCTTTGGCTGCATTCGTTCCAGCTCTTTCCGGGCGGCTCTCGTATACTGCACAAGCTTCATGAATATAGCCCCCAGCGATACAATTGACCACCGCAAATAGCGATCAGAAACACACCCTATAGTAGCACATAAGAAACCTACGGGAACAATCATGCAGGCAGATTTCGTCATCATCGGTTCCGGGTCGGCAGGATCCGCCATGGCCTATCGCCTGTCGGAGGACGGCAAAAATTCGGTGATCGTCATCGAGGCGGGCGGCACGGATATCGGGCCATTCATCCAGATGCCGGGCGCTCTTGCCTGGCCGATGAGCATGAAACGCTACAATTGGGGTTATCTTTCCGAGCCTGAACCGAGGCTCAACAATCGCCGCATCACCGCGCCGCGCGGCAAAGTGATCGGCGGGTCATCATCGATCAATGGCCTCGTTTATGTCCGCGGCCATGCGGAGGATTACAATCGTTGGGAAGAGCTCGGCGCGAGCGGCTGGGCCTATGCGGACGTGCTGCCCTATTTCAAGCGCATGGAACATTCGCATGGTGGCGAACAGGGCTGGCGCGGCACGGATGGGCCTTTGCATGTGCGGCGCGGGCCGGTGACCAATCCGCTCTTTCACGCCTTCATCCAGGCCGGTTCCCAGGCAGGCTTCGAGCTGACCGAGGATTATAACGGCTCCAAGCAGGAAGGTTTTGGGCTGATGGAGCAGACGATCCACAATGGTCGTCGCTGGTCCGCCGCCAATGCCTATCTAAGGCCTGCCCTGAAACGCCCGAATGTCGAGATCGTCTATGGTTTCGCCAATAAGGTGGTGATCGAGAACGGCCGGGCGACCGGTGTTGAAATCCTGCGCAAGGGTGTCACCGAAGTTATTAAAGCGAACCGGGAAGTCATCGTCGCGGCCTCATCCTTCAATTCGCCAAAACTGCTGATGTTGTCCGGCATCGGGCCTGCGGCGCATCTGAAGAAGATGGGGGTCGACGTGGTGGCAGACCGGCCGGGCGTCGGCGCCAATCTGCAGGACCATATGGAATTCTATTTCCAGCAAGTCTCGACAAAACCGGTCTCGCTTTATTCCTGGCTGCCCTGGTTCTGGCAGGGCGTGGCCGGCGCCCAGTGGCTGATGACCAAGGGCGGGCTCGGTGCTTCCAACCAGTTCGAGGCCTGCGCCTTTTTGCGCTCGGAAGCCGGGCTGAAACAGCCTGACATCCAGTTTCATTTCCTGCCCGTCGCGATCTCCTATGACGGCAAGGCGGCGGCCAAGAGCCACGGGTTCCAGGTGCATGTCGGCTACAACCTGTCGAAATCGCGGGGTTCCGTTACGCTGCGTTCGGCCGATCCGGCGGCCGAACCGGTGCTGAACTTCAACTATATGAGCCATGAGGAAGACTGGATCAAATTCCGCCACTGCGTGCGCCTGACCCGCGAGATCTTTGCCCAGAAGGCGTTTGACGAGTATCGCGGCCCGGAAATCCAGCCCGGTGAAAAGGTGCAGTCGGACGAAGAGATCGACGCCTTCCTGCGCGAACATCTGGAAAGCGCGTACCATCCCTGCGGCACCTGCCGCATGGGAGCCAAGGACGATCCGATGGCGGTCGTCGATCCGGAATGCCGGGTGATTGGCGTGGAGGGATTGCGCGTCGCGGATTCCTCGATCTTCCCGCATGTCACCTATGGCAATCTCAACGGCCCGTCGATCATGACCGGCGAGAAGGCTGCGGATCACATTCTCGGAAAGCAGCCGCTGCCGCGCAGCAACCAGGAGCCCTGGGTCAATCCGCGGGCGATGGTGAGTGATCGGTAGTCGGGACGGTCAGTGGTAATCGTCTTCGCGCTGATGGCGGATGGCTGCAACGGAGACAATATCGCTGCCATCGATACGAAAAAGGACTACGTAACCCGACGCGCCAAACGGGACGACCAGTTCGCGAAGCAGCGGGCTGTCTTCTGAAGCTTTCCGGCAAGAAAAGGGAAATTGCTCAAGCAATTTGATCGCATCCCGGATTTTGGCCAGAGCACGTTCGGCGAGGTCGATATCGTAGGCAATCAGATAATCATAGAGCCGATCGAAATCTTCGATCGCTTCATCCGTATACCGGATTCGATAGCTCATTTCTTTGTTGCCGAACGCGCAGCCTTGGCTGCGGCAAGCTTGGCTTCCAGCATGTTCAACACATCTTCTGAAGTGTGGTACCGCCCGGTTTGCTCGGCTTTTTCCAGGGA
Organism: Neorhizobium alkalisoli; assembly: GCF_007829835.1. GTDB lineage: Bacteria > Pseudomonadota > Alphaproteobacteria > Rhizobiales > Rhizobiaceae > Neorhizobium. The sequence goes on from NZ_VIWP01000002.1 coordinate 737,365, forward strand.
TGCCAGCCCCCGCGCGATGAATTCCGCCTGCGTCTTCCGGAAATGCACCTGGCGCTTGACGGAATCCTCGACAAATGCCGACAGCGTCTCGCCCTCCTTCAGCACGCTTTCGGCAGCGGCACGCAGTTTCGGGTCGACACGCAGAGAGGGAATGGTCGCAGTTTTCATATCATCGCTCCATGCGTTGCAATTGCGATGCAAGGATGCGCCTATCGCAATCGCCTGGCAAGGGACTATTGAGGCCGTTCACTCAGTGACGCAGGACATAAGGAATCCGAATACCCGGCAGACCGACTGGAAAATCCTTCGTGTTCCTGGTGACCAGCAGCATCGAATGAATATCGGCGCTGGCCCAGATGATGGCATCGGGCAACCTTATTTTGTAATGCTGCCGAAGTGAAACAGCCCTGTCGGCAACGGCCGCGTCGAGATGAACGATATTCAGCGTATCGAGGAATGCGCGTGTCGCCGCCGCAAGATCAGGCGGCGCACCCACCAAGACCTCCATCCACGTCACGATGCTGATGCTGGGCCGGTCGTATCGCTCAAACTCTTCACGGCCCTCGGGTATCGAATTCAGATAGTCGATGATGATATTGGTGTCGAACAGCACCTGATCGATCACCATTCTCCACGAACTTTTTTCTGGAATTCGAGGCCGTCGATCGTGCGATTTCCCCATAGACCGTAGGCATCAATCTTGGCCTGTCTATCGTTCTTGTCCAGAAGGGCTCGTACAGCGCGCTCGATCAGCAACTCGCGGGACGTGTTTTCTGCCTGAGCCAGGCGGTCCAACGCCTCGATCTCCGCTTCAGGCAATTCGACAAGGGTCCGCAAGACAATCTCCATGGCAATCGCGAGCCAAGAATATCGAATACAGGCAGGGAATACCAGAAATCAGTTCACCGCCACCAGCGTCTTCAGCCGCTCCACGATCAGCCGCTCGATTGCCTTGTAGTCGCCGTCGAAATGGTGGCCGCCGTTGCGGGCGAGCACTTGTGCGCCAGCGATCGCCTGAACGTCCGGGCAGGCCGTGTCCTCTTCCTTGATGCCGTAGACGCACTGGATCTTGAAAGGCTCGATCGCCTTCAGGTCCTCCACCGGATCGCCATGTTTGCCGGCGCCGGCATAACCCAGCCAGCCGGTGACGGCGATCTCGAAATCGGCCTGGTGCGACAGCGCGAGAAGCGAGATGAGCGAGACCATTTTGCGATCGGCTTCCGGCAGCGCCCGGTAGGTTGCCGGCAGGATGTTGGCGCCGAAAGAATAACCGATCAGCACGACATGGCCTACACGATAGCGCTTGCGATAGGTATCGATGATGCGCGACAGGTCGGCGGCCGTCGCTTCCGGGCCCTTTTCCGTCCAGAAATAGCGCAGCGCATCGACGCCGACGACCGGAATGCCGTCTTCCACCAGATAGGCGGCGAGCTTGCGGTCGATATCGCGCCAGCCGCCGTCGCCGGAATAGATGATCGCCATCGTGTCATGCGCAGCCACTGTATCCAGCGGGATGATCGGCAGGTCGAGTGGCGTCGAGGCATCACGCTGATGGCGCAGCATGACGACAAGATCGCGCAGCAAAAGTTCAGGGGCGGTTACGGCGGTGCCGGGATCAGTCGCAGCGTCGGCGGTCTCGATATCGGCATGAGCCGCGCGCAATTCCCCGACATGGGCGCGGCCGGCCTCATCTGCCTGCGGGCCGAAAACGACACGGACCGGGTTCGGCAGCGGGCCATCGGTCAGGCCATAGGCCATGCCGCCCTCAACGGGCGTCTTTTTTGCCGGAGTGCAGAGGATTTTCTGGAGTGCGATATCGGCTTTCGGATTAATGGCGAGCGTGCCGGCGATCGTCGAGGGCGGGGTCTGGGCGGCGATTGCCAGTGCCAGCGCGCCGCCGGCGCCGATGCCTGCGACCAGCGGCTGGTGATAGATCGGCATATTCCGGTCGCGGTGAATGCGCCGGCTGATCTCCTCGATGTCGGAGACCAAGTAGAGGCAGTCGCGCTCTTCGGCAGAGAGGGAAGCGTAATAGTCCGGCAGATCGACACCGACAACGACGGCGCCTTCGGCGACCAAAGCATCGGACATGTCCTCCTCATCGTCCGTCCAGCCGTCTTCATCCGACAGGAGGATCACGATGCCGGAGGCGTTTTCATCCGGATAGGCAATAAGCGAGGTCGGCAGGCTTGCCAGCTCGCTATAGGTCTCGCAATCCGCATTGGCGACAAAGGACGCAATCGTCAGACACCCGACGATGATCGGCAACAGCTTCATCGGCGCAGGATGCCCTTGACCCCTCCGGCAATCAGCTTGGTAACATCGAACAGTGCCACGACAGGCATGCCGCGGCCGCTGACAGCGAGGTAACGCGGCTGCCATTCCGGATCGAATTTAGACTTGAAGGCGAGCACGCCCTGGAAATTGTAAAAGCGCTCACCCTTGCGGAAAATGCGCTCGCCGACATGATTCCACAGCGGCGCGCGGCGATGGGTGGAAAGGCCGGCCAGCGGCGCCATGCCGAGATTGAGCGTACGGAAACCTTCGGCCTTCATATGGTCCATGATGCGCACGAAGAGCAGATCCATCATGCCGCGATGGGTATCGGGAATATGCCGCATCAGGTCGATAAAGGCATCGCCGCCGGAATTCGTCGTGTGGAGATTGGCGAAGGCGACGATGCGGCCTTCGAGCCGGATGATCGCGACCGGGCCTGCTGCAACATAGGCCGGCTGGAAAGTGCCGAGCGAAAAGCCCTTTTCGGCCGCATTATGGGCGGCAAGCCAAACACGGGAAACTTCCAGCAGTTCGTCCAGCACGGCCGGCACTTCGGCTGCGGGCAGCATGGAGAATTGCAGGCCGTCGCGTTCGGCACGGTTGATCGAACGGCGCAGCTTTAGCCACGCCCCGCCCTTCAAGTCGAATTTCGTCAGGTCAACGACGGCCTGTTCGCCGAGCTTGTAAGGCTTCAGGCCCGCTTCGACCGCGCAGGGCAGGAAATCGGCGGAGACCTGGTAGAAGACCGGACGGCAGCCATCCTTGCGGGCCTCGTCCATGAAACGCATGATCAGGCCCGGCCATGCCTTGCGGCAGCCGACGGGATCAAACAGCGCCGCCCAGGTTTTTCCGGAGCGGGCATACATGATGAAGGCCTTGCCGCATTCGGAAAACAGAAGGTTCTTGTCGCCAAGACGTACAAGGCCAGCGCTGGCGCTCGGCTGTGCTGCCAGAATATCGACAGCGCGGGCGAGGTCTTGGCTCGAAGGCCGGGCGCGCTTCGGTCGATTGACGCGCAAAGCCCGTGCGGCAACCAGGCAACCGGCCAGAACGGCGGCGGCCAGCATGACGGAGACATGCACGCCCTTGTCCACCATGACCATGCGCCAGCTGACGGCGACAAGATTGTCTTCCAGGAAAACATAGAGGGAAAGGCAGACGGTAAAGGCCAGGAGACCGAGGAAAAGGACGATGCTCCTGTCCGGCACAAGCCGCCGCAGCAGGTTATCCTGCAAGAAAGCCCCAAAGCTTGCAGCTTTCAGCTGGCCCGCCGCATCCTGATGCAAGGGTTCGGCGATTTCATTGGCGACGTCTGCCATGGATTACCTGTCGGAGAAAACAAAACCGCGATTTCTATAGCGTAAACCCATTTACCGAAACTTACGCGCAGCGGCTGCATATCAGCTTATTTCCGTCAGAAAATTGACGCTGATCAATTTTGACGCGAAGTTCCGGCAGTGATGCGGCGGTGCATCTCAAGACGTGGCTAAGAATGGGTTAGCGGGAAGAGAAGACAGGCCGCGATAGACACGCGCCTTGTGTGCGGGAGCCCGCTGGTTCGTCCTGCCGTATCTTTGCCGACTTGCTCGACGGGTGTTTGATGAGGCGCAACGCCCCTCACCAAAACCTACTTTGCAAACACTTTCCAGCGCGTCGGACGGAAGCGCACTTCGCTGCCGAGCTCGACGGCCGCGTGCAGCGGCACTTCGACCTCGACATGATAAGGCGCGTGGCCGTCATTGGCGATGTCGATCTCGGCGATACGCGTACCGGCAAGGCGGCGGCTGGCAGTGACCTTGCCACAGAGCGCGTCCTTCTCGTCAACCAGCGCGACATCTTCCGGCCGGAAGAACAGGTCGCCTTCGCCTTGCCCAGCTTCGGAAATACCGATCGGCTCACCCTGGAAGAGGACCGTGCCTTCCTTAACCGACACCGGCAGATGCGAGGATTCGCCGATGAAGGAGAAGACGAAAGGCGATTGCGGGCGGTCGTAAACATCATCGGCCGAACCGACCTGCTCGATTTTTCCCTGGCTCATGACGACGACGCGATCGGCGAGTTCCAGCGCCTCTTCCTGATCGTGGGTGACGAAGACCGTCGTGTGGCCGGTGCGGTCGTGGAATTCGCGCAGCCAGCGGCGCAGTTCCTTGCGCACCTTGGCATCGAGCGCGCCAAACGGTTCGTCGAGGAGCAGGATGCGCGGCTCGATTGCCATGGCGCGGGCGAGCGCCACGCGCTGGCGCTGGCCGCCGGAGAGCTGGTTCGGATAACGCTTTTCGAGACCCGAAAGCTGCACCATGTCGAGCAGTTCGGAGACGCGGCGGCGGATTTCGGCTTTTGCCGGGCGCGTGGCCGACGGGCGAACCTTGAGGCCGAAGCCGATATTGTCGGCGACCGTCATATGCCGGAACAGCGCATAATGCTGGAAGACGAAACCGACATTGCGGTCCTGAACCGAATGATGCGAGGCATCCTCGTCGCCGAACAGGATCTGGCCGGCGGTCGGGAAATCAAGACCGGCGATCAGGCGCAGCAGCGTCGTCTTGCCGGAGCCGGAGGGGCCGAGCAACGCGATCAGCTCGCCCGAGGCAATTTTCAGCGAGACATCGTTCAGCGCCGGAAAGCGCTCGAATTCCTTGCGGATATTGTTGACCGTAACTTCCAAGAGAGCGCGCCTTTCAATGCCTGCCGCCGGCAGCGCCGGCACCGAACCGAAGTTCGAGAAATGTTTTCAATGCGAGCGTGACGAGGGCAAGGGCCGCCAGCAGCGAGGCCACGGCAAAGGCCGCCACCATATTATACTCATTATAGAGTATCTCGACATGCAGTGGCATGGTGGTCGTCACGCCCCGGATACGGCCGGAGACGACAGAGACGGCGCCGAACTCACCCATGGCGCGGGCGTTGCAAAGCAGCACGCCGTAAAGCAGGCCCCATTTGATATTGGGCAGCGTCACATACCAGAAGGTCTGCAAGCCGGAGGCCCCAAGCGAAAGCGCCGCCTCCTCGTCGCCTGTGCCCTGGTCTTCCATCAGCGGGATCAGCTCGCGAGCGACGAAGGGAAAGGTGACGAAGACGGTGGCCAGCACGATGCCCGGCACGGCAAACAGGATCTCGATGCCGTAGCTCTTGAGCAAGGGGCCGAGAAAGCTGGCTGAGCCGAACAGCAGCACATAGACCAGGCCGGAAATGACCGGCGAGATCGAGAATGGCAGGTCGATCAGGGTAATCAGGAACGACTTGCCCTTGAACTCGAATTTGGCGATCGCCCAGGAGGCACAGAGGCCGAAGATCAGGTTGAGCGGCAGGGAGATTGCCGCGACAGTGAGCGTCAGCCAGATGGCGGCTGCGGCGTCCGGCTCGATCAGCGCCTCGTAATATTCCTCCCAACCCTTGCGAAACGCCTCGACGAAAACCGAGACGAGCGGCAGGACCAGAAAGAAGCCGAGAAAGGCGACCATCAGCACGACAAGCACGAGCTTGAAAACAAGGCCCTCATCGGTCGGGCTGCGGAAGGTTTTGGGGCGCCCATTCACGCGACGGATATCAGCCATTGCCATATCTCCTGCGGTTCCAGCCCTGGATCAGGTTGATGACAAAAAGCATGGCAAAGGAGATCAGCAGCATGATCGTCGCGATCGCCGTTGCGCCGGCATAATTGAACTCCTCCAGCCGGATGACGATCAACAGCGGCGCGATTTCCGAGACGTAAGGAATATTGCCCGCGATGAAGATGACCGAGCCATATTCGCCAACGCCACGGGCAAAGGCGAGCGCAAAGCCGGTCAGGATCGACGGCGTGAGGCCGGGCAGGATGACCTTGAAAATGGTCTGCAGCCGGCTCGCTCCGAGCGTTGCCGCGGCCTCCTCCACCTCACGGTCGAGTTCTTCCATGACAGGCTGGACGGTACGCACCACGAAGGGAAGGCCGATGAACACCAGCGCGATGACGATGCCATAAGGCGTGAAGGCGATGCGGAAAGGCATGAAGAACGAACCGACCCATCCCTGCGGCGCGTAAAGCGAGGCAAGCGCGATACCGGCGACCGCCGTCGGCAGCGCGAAAGGCAGATCGACCATCGCATCGATCAGCCTGCGGCCGGGAAAGCGGTAGCGGGTCAGGACCCAGGCGGTGATGACGCCGAAGACCACATTGACCAGTGCCGCAAAGAAGGCCGTGCCGAAAGAGACGTAGAGTGCGCGCAGCGTGCGCTGGTCGAGAAGTACGGCAAAAAAGCCGCCCCAGCCGAGGGCGGCCGTTCGCCAGAACAGCCCGGCGATGGGAATGAGGATGATCAGCGACAGGTAGGCGAGCGAAAAGCCGAGCGTCAACCCGAAACCCGGGATGATGCTCGGCCGTTTCAGTCGCCACCGCGTCAATGCGGCAGTGGCGGTATGCGTCATTCAATATCCCGACTTGGCTGCGATTGCGGACGACATGGTCGGCTTATTTGCCGGGCTTGTAGATCTGGTCGAAAATGCCGCCATCGCCAAAATGTTCCGGCTGCGCCTTCTTCCAGCCGCCGAAGATCGGATCGTCGATGGTGACGAGCTTGATCGGCGGCAATTGCTTCAACAGTTCCGGTTTTACCACTTCGGGCTTCGACGGGCGATAGAAGTGCTTGGCGGCGATGTTCTGGCCCTCGTCCGAGTAGAGATACTGGAGATAGGCCTCGGCAACCTTGCGGGTGCCCTTGGCGTCAACGACGCTATCGACGACGGCGACCGGCGGTTCTGCGAGAATGGAGATCGGCGGCACGACGATGTCGAACGCGTCCTTGCCGAATTCCTCACCGGCCAAATAGGCCTCGTTTTCCCAGGCGAGCAGAACGTCACCGATCTGGCGCTGCGCGAAGGTGACGGTGGCGCCACGGGCGCCGGTATCGAGAACCGGGGCTCGCTTGTAGAGCTCGCCCACATAGGCCTTGATCTTGTCTTGATCGCCCTTGAACTCTTCGTTCGCCCAGGCCCAGGCCGCGAGATAGTTCCAGCGGGCGCCGCCTGAAGTCTTCGGGTTCGGCGTGACGATCTGCACGTCCCCCTTCACCAGGTCACCCCAGTTCTTGATGCCCTTCGGATTGCCCTTGCGGACGAGGAAGACGATGGTCGAAGTGTAGGGAGATGCGTGGTTCGGCAGGCGGTCGCGCCAGCCGGCCTTGATCTTGCCGGTCTTCTCGATGGCGTTGATATCACTTTCCAGCGCGAGCGTCACGACATCGGCGTCGAGACCGTCGATCACCGAACGTGCCTGTGCGCCGGAACCGCCGTGCGAGGCACGCACGGTCACGTCATCGCCACCCTGCGCCTTCCAGTATTTGGCGAAGGCCGCGTTGAAATCCTTGTAGAGCTCGCGGGTCGGATCGTAGGACACGTTGAGAAGCTGGGTCGCGGCGAAGGTCGGTGCGACCGAGCCGACGGCAAGCGACAGGCCCAGAATTGCGGTTCCGAGAACCTTGCCGAAAGAGCTTCCGAATGGTTTGGCAGATGTGAACATGCGTTCCCTCCTGATGTCTGCTCAAAACTCTATCGGTTAGGTCGAGTTAGTCAATCTGAGGCAAAAAGAAGGCAAAACTGTTTCCCTCGGCCGCTTTGGCGCAGCACAGAAGCCCCGGACAGGCATGTTCATGGAGAAGAGGCCGTTCGGCAAAACGGCGCTTGGCGGAAACACAATCCGGCGAAAATTGCCGATCCGAACCCCGAAATTACCTGTCCGATGCGGGATCGAGCAGGCAGCTCATGAAAACTTCGGTCTCGGTGAAGAGAGTATGCACCGAACGGAAAGGCGGGCAGAAGGCGAAACCGGACGCCTGATAAAACCGGATCGCATCGGGGAGATAGACCGAGGTCTGCAGAACGATCCGGCGCTTGTTGCCTGCCGTGATGCCGGCGAAAACGGCTTCGATCAGCGCCTTGCCGATCCCCTTCTTTCGGAAAGCGGGATCGACATAGAACCTGTGCAGTTCATCGGCCGTCTCATCATGAGGCGCAAAGCCGAGGCAACCGGCCGGCTGGCCGTCCCAGCGGGCGAGAAACATCGCGGCGGGCGCGACATAGAGTTCGGCAAGGTTCGGATTGTCGTCCCGGTGAAAAAGCTCGAAGACGAGATCGGGCGGGATGCCCTTTTCGGCATGGATGCTCGCATCGAGATCCGCCAGCCGGTCGCACATGACCGTGACGGCCTGAAAATCCTTCGGCGAGCTTGCCATCGAAACCGAAATCACACCTTTTCCCCATTCCGGCGGTTGCAGCTGGATTGCTAGCATGAATGCCCGCGTGCCGGAAGCTGATGACGTTATTCCCGTCGTTTCGCAGAAGCGGGTGCTGCAGCGCAATAAAGCTTTTCTTCACGCTTTCGGCACATCCCTCCCCGCCATCCTTGCGGGCGACCCGCTCCGGCACTACCTTCGACTGCAGAGACATGCAGATCCGCCGGGCAGATCCGCCAGGCGACAGCGCGCGGCCGCCGGGAGAAAACGCATGGTAGATGCCATTACATCGATTTCCAGTTCGGCCGCATCACGGGCGACGCAGGCAGACAGCAGCCTTTCCTTTGCCGAGCCGACCAATGCCTGGGTCGGCGCCCGGCAGTCGCATATCACGGCGGACCTGCTTGCCCGACAGAGTGCCGCGCTGAACGAGGAGGAAGTCGCTCCCGCCCCGCATCCTCATGGCGACGAAGTCGATGCGGATGGACAGCACGGACATCGGCCCCAGGAGCGCGCGCTGCTGGAGGAAATTGCAGCGGAAGCATCCCCAGAAGAGACCGCAACGCTTTCAGGCGAAAGCGACCGCATCGGCACGATGAATTTCGACGACGACACGCCATTTGGCGAGCGCAGCGCGTTTCTCTGACCAGACGCCTTCTGGCCTTTTATACGCGTTGCCGATGCGGAAATGGCGCTGGAGAAGGATGCGGCTATCGGCGACAATGGCGGCCGACTCGCCACTCCTCCCCGAACCCTTGCCGGATTTCCATCCATGCCTGCCCAACCAGACCGGAGCGTGAAAACCGGTTGCGATACCATCGCTTCCGTCAGGATCGCAGCCGCCCAGACGCCGGAATTTCGCGACGACGTTTTTGCTGCTCTGGCCCATCTCACGACCCTGGTCGCCGAGGCTGAGGAAGCCGGAGCGCAACTCGTCTGTTTTCCCGAAGGTTTCCTACAGGGCTATCTGATCGACGCGGCTTCGGCACGGCAGGTCGCGATCGACCTTGCTTCCAGCGAATTTGAGACCCTGCTGGACCAATTTCCGAAGACGGGGCCGGTGATCGTCTTCGGCATGATCGAGAGTGATGGCGACAGGCTGTACAACACGGCCGTCGTGATCGAACGGGGAAAGCTTGTCGGCCGCTATCGCAAGAAACATCTCCTGCCGGGCGAGAAGGCTTTTACACCCGGCACTGATACGCCGCTGTTTACGGTCGGCAAGATGCCGTTCGGCATCAGCGTCTGCTACGACACCAATTTTCCCGAAACGACCCGCGCCATCGCAGATCTCGGCGCCATGCTGATCGTCTGCCCGACCAACAACATGATGCCACGACAAAGGGCCGAGGAATTTCGCGACGTGCACAATGCCGTCCGCGGCGAGCGCTGCCGCGAGACCGGCCTCTGGCTCATCTCCGCCGACGTCACCGGCGAACGCGACGGCCGGCTCGCGATCGGGCCGACTGCCGTGCTCGATCCGCAGGGCAAGGTGGCGGCACAGCTTCTACTCGGAACGCCGGGACTGCTGGTGTTTGATATTCCCTTGACGGGCTGACCTGCCGCCGTATCGCGAGGATTGCCGGCCTTACGCCGACATCAGCTCGCGGACCGGAGCCTTGGGCTCGCCGGCGCCTTCGACGGCGTCTGCGATCGTGGTGTTGAACAGCACGTCACGGGTGGCATCTGCAACGCGGGCGAAGACGTGGCGGATCTCGCAGAGATGTTCGCCGTCGCAATCATCGCATTTGCGGTAGGCTGTCTGGGAAAGACAGGGAAGCGGCGCGATCGGGCCGTCGACGAGGCGAAGAACTTCGCCGAAGGTGATGGCATCCGCAGGCTTCAGGAGCAGATAACCGCCCTGCTTGCCGCGCCGGCTGATGACGATCCCTGAGCGTTTCAGGTCAAGCAGGATCTGCTCCAGGAACTTCTTGGGGATGCTCTGCTGGACCGCAATGTCGGAGATCAACATCGGTTCTGCCGGATCGGACTGCGCCAGGGCCGTCAGGGCTCGCAGCGCATATTTCGCCTTCTGGGATATCATCACGCAACCGTTGGAACGCTTTATCGCCGCCGCGGGGTAAAAGACCACCCTGCGACGTCGCTCGATCATCTCATTTCAGGGCATCCACCGGCGCTTGGGAAAGACGTTCGAAGGGTGCTCGTCAAAGGCCGCGGAACCGCAGCTCTTGAGCCTGTTCAGGCTTACCTCAAATGATGAGGGAATACAAACGAATGACCGGGCGGAAAGCCCTAAAAATGCTCACATTTGGTTAAGGCGGCTGGTTTTCTGTGTGCAGCGCGGTTTGGAGAGATATTTGCTCCCGACACAGGCCGGAAGAAACCGCTTTTTCTCGTTTTTCACGTGCATTCCCGGGATAATTCCGCAAATGCTCATGAAAGAACATCCATGACTTTGCATGAAATAACCAGCCACGGGCGTCCGGCACTCGCAGCCGACCTGAATACCGAGTTGCAGAACCTCGATCTTGCCGGCCGTCTGGCGCTTGCAGCCAAGCTTGGCCGGGCCGTGTTCACCACCTCGCTCGGCATCGAAGACCAGGTCATCACCGCGGCGATCGGAACCCATCGCCTGCCGATCGAAGTCTCGACGCTCGAGACAGGCCGCCTCTTCAAGGAAACAGTCGACCTCATCGCCGAGACGGAAGCCCGTTTCGACATGTCTATCCGCCGCTTCTTTCCGGAACAGGACGATATCGACGCTTATGCCGAGAAATACGGCCTGAACGGCTTTTACGACAGCGTCGAAGCGCGGCATGCCTGCTGTCATGTGCGCAAGCTGAAGCCTCTCGCAAAGGCCTTGGCTGGCGCCGACATCTGGATCACCGGCCTCAGACGCGGCCAGTCGGGCAATCGCGCGACGACGCCGTTTGCCGAATATGATGCCGAGCGCAACCTGATCAAGATCAACCCGCTGGCCGACTGGGATATCGAAACGATCCACGCCCATGTCGCGGCGGAAGCGATTCCGGTCAACCCGCTGCACGGTCGCGGTTATCCTTCGATCGGCTGCGAACCCTGTACCCGCGCCATCAAGCCCGGCGAGCCCGAACGCGCCGGCCGATGGTGGTGGGAAAACGACGAAAAGCGCGAATGCGGCCTGCATGTCCCGGACAATCATGGTGCCGAAGACAGCAGCCAGCAGAACGTCGCTCAGCCTGTTTCCCAGGCCATTTCCCCGGCAAGCGCGGTCCGCTGAGGACACCCTGCCAACTCTTGTGTTTGTTGAATACCCGGAGACTGAAATGCCCCTGTCCGCACAGGAAACGGAAATCAAGAACCCGCCCGTTTCCAAGCCACCGCTCGATCCGCATCTGAAGGCCCTCGAAAACGAAGCGATCCACATTTTTCGCGAGGTCGCGGCCGAGTTTGAAAAGCCGGTCATGCTCTATTCGATCGGCAAGGATTCCTCCGTCCTCCTGCATCTCGCCCGCAAGGCCTTTTATCCCGGCCGCGTCCCCTTCCCGCTTCTGCATGTCGATACGACCTGGAAGTTCAAGGAGATGATCGAGTTCCGCGACGAGATTGCCGAAAAATACGATCTCGACCTCGTCGTACACACCAATCCGCGCGGCAAGGCGGAAGGCATCACGCCGTTTACCCATGGCTCGGCGTTTTATACCGACATCATGAAGACGGAAGCGCTGAAGCAGGCGCTGGATGCCGGTGGTTATGACGCAGCCTTCGGTGGCGCCCGCCGCGACGAGGAGGCGAGCCGCGCCAAGGAGCGGATCTATTCCTTCCGCACGCCCGACCACAAATGGGACCCACGCAACCAGCGTCCGGAACTGTGGAACGTCTATAACGGCATGATCAAAAAGGGCGAAAGCGTCCGCGCCTTCCCGCTGTCGAACTGGACCGAGGTCGATATCTGGCGCTACATCCAGGCCGAGGATATTCCGCTCGTGCCGCTCTATTACGCCGCCGAACGGCCTTACGTTGAGCGCGATGGCATGATGATCCTGGCCGAAGATCCGCGGCTTCAGCTCCTGCCCGGCGAGACCGTGCAGCATGGCTCGATCCGTTTCCGCACGCTCGGTTGCTTCCCGCTGACCGGCGCGATCCGCTCGACGGCCTCGAACCTCGAGGAAGTCATCGCCGAACTGGAAATCGCCACCGTTTCCGAACGCCAGGGCCGCGCCATCGACCGCGACCAGTCAGGCTCGATGGAAAAGAAGAAGCGTGAAGGATATTTTTGAGATGACCGCAACCGCTGCTTCCTCATCAGCCACCATTCTGCCCTTCGCTGAACCGGCAGCCCGCTCGGGCCGTGACGCGCGACCGCTGCGGCTGATCACCTGCGGCTCGGTCGACGACGGCAAATCCACCCTGATCGGCCGCCTGCTCTGGGACACAAAGGCCGTCAAGGAAGACCAGGCCGCGACGCTTGCCCGTGACAGCGGCCAACAGAACGATCTCGGCTTGCCCGATTTCGCACTGTTGCTCGATGGCCTGCAGGCCGAGCGCGAACAGGGCATCACGATCGATGTCGCCTATCGCTATTTCGCAACCGACCGGCGCTCCTTCATCGTCGCCGACACGCCCGGCCATGAGCAATATACCCGCAACATGGCAACCGGCGCCTCGACTGCCGATCTTGCCATCCTGCTTGCCGACGCTCGCGCCGGCCTGCTGGAACAGACTCGTCGGCATGCGACGATCGCAGCGCTGATGGGCATCCGGCAGTTCGTGCTGGCGGTCAACAAGTTCGATCTCGTCAATTACGACAAGGCGATCTTCGACCAGATCTCGCATGATTTTCGCGAGCTGGCTTTGTCGCTCGGCGTGCGCCAGGTGACCGCCATCCCGATGTCGGCACTGAAGGGCGAAAACGTCGTCTACGCATCCGAAGGCGCCATGCCCTGGTACCAGGGGCCGACGCTGATCGAGGCGCTGGAGCTTGCCACGACACGGTCGACCCAGACCGGCGGTTTCCGCCTGCCCGTGCAGCGCGTCGCGCGTCCGGGCGAGAGTTTTCGCGGTTATCAGGGCACGGTTGCCGGTGGCGCAATCAAGCCGGGCGACAGTGTCGCCATCCTGCCCTCCGGCACGATCGCCAATGTGAAGCAGATCGTCACCTTCGACCTCGTGCGCAATGCCGCCGTGGCCGGCGATGCGATCACGCTCGTTCTCGACCGGCAGGTGGATGTAGCCCGCGGCGACATGATCGTCTCGATCGATGGCCCGCCGATGACCGGCACGGGTTTCGATGCACAGATCGTCGCCTTGCAGCCGGGCGGCATCGAGCCGGGCAAGCGTTACTGGCTGAAGAGCGGTTCGCGCCGCCAGCGCGTCACGGTCGAGCCGGTCTCGCAGCTCGAGCTTTCAAGCGGCAAGTGGCAACCGCATGCCTCGACGCTTGCCATGAACGCGATCGGCAAGGTGCACCTCGCCTTCGAAGAACAGGCGATCTTCGACACCTATGAGCAGAACCGGGCAACCGGCGCCTTCATCCTGATCGATCCGGATACGCTGAACACGGTTGCCGGCGGCATGATCACCGCCAAGCGCGCCGATCTCGGCGGCATTCATCTGGAAGGCCAGCGCGTGCTCCTGTCCCTGCCGGCGGATCTTGCCGAACAGATCATGGCCAGCGAGCTTTTCGCCGCCCGCCGCAACGAAGTGGAGATCCGCCGGTTGAGCGGCAAGCAGGCTACAGACCTGTTGTCGGACACGGGCGAGAACGACTGAAGACCGACAACGCCTTCCTGAGACCCGGCAGCTTCACGGCTTGCCGGGTTTTCGTTTTTCCGCTGCTCCCTTCCACGACGCTGGAAAGACCGCGAAGGCTGACCGCCCGGCATATTGAAACATCCCGATTTTTACCGGCAGGCGCAGGGAACCACGCAATGCGCTCCCGGATCGCGGCCTGTTTCGCCGATTGCAACCCATGCAACAAAACCGTCAGAAAACACAGCTCTTGCGCGATCTGGCGGGAATTGCCACTCTATTGAACACAGATACCGGAAAAGCCGGACAATTGGTGCGAGCTATGCGCGACACCTGTTTATGCCAAAGATTTCAATTCATTGTGCGAAGATGTGCATTGCGGAAACTGGCAGGTTTGCCACATTCGCCGACTAAGGAACAGGCAGGTTGCACGACCTGTTTGCACGACTGACACAAACGCCTATATCATGGCTTCCTTAACTCTCCGGGAATCGCGCTTTAGCGCCGCATGCCTCGGGCAAAGATCTGCTGTCGATGGAAAAGCATCTACTCCGATATATCTGGAACCATACGCGGCCACAGCAGATCTGGATCCTGGCGATCGTCCTGATCTCGATGATCCCCTATTTCATGGCCTTCGACCTGCCCAAGCAGATCATCAACGGGCCGATCCAGGGACAGGGTTTTAACGGCCCCCGCGCCACGATGCCTTTCCTGGCATTCGATTATTCCATTCCCTTCGTCGGCTGGTCGATCAGCTTCGACGGTTTCGAGATGAACCGCCTGTGGATGCTGATGGCGCTTTCCGGCGTCTTCCTGCTGCTCGTCATCATCAACGGCCTCTTCAAGTTCTATATCAACAACTACAAGGGCCGGCTCGGCGAGCGGCTGCTGCGGCGCATCCGTTACGAACTGGTCGATCGCCTTCTGCGCTTTCCGCCGAGCACGATGCGCCAGATCCGCGGCGCCGAAGTGTCGAGCATGGTCAAGGACGAGGTGGAGCCTTTCGGCGGCTTTACCGGCGATGCCTTCGTGCAGCCGGCCATGCTGGGCGGCCAGGCGATTGCGGCACTTTGTTTCATCGTGCTGCAGAACCTCTGGCTCGGCCTGATCGCCGCCTTCATGGTGGCCATTCAGGTCGGCATCATTCCAAAGATGCGCCGGCGGCTGATCGAGCTTGGACGCCAGCGCCAGATCACCGCCCGCCACCTTGCCGGCAAGGTGGGCGAGATCGTCGAAGGCATGGACACGATCCACAGCTATGACACGACGAATTACGAAAGGGCGGATATCGCCCACAGGCTCGGGCAGATCTACAAGATCCGCTACGAGCTTTATCAGTGGAAATTCATCGTCAAGTTCGTCAACAATTTCCTGTCGCAGCTGACGCCGTTCCTGTTCTATTCGATCGGCGGCTATTTTGCGCTGCGCGGCACGCTCGACGTCGGGCAGCTGGTTGCCGTCATCAACGCCTACAAGGACCTTCCGGGACCGCTCAAGGAACTGATCGACTGGGATCAGGCCCGCCAGGACGTACAGGTCAAATACGAGCAAGTGCGGGAGCAGTTCGAGCCGACCCAGCTGATCGAGCCGACCGTGCATGCGCTCGCCGTCAAGCTTCCCGATCACGACGCCTCTCCGCTCGCAGCCGTCAACCTGACGATCGTCGATGGCAGTGGCGCAAGCGTTGCCGAAAACGTCACGCTCAAGATCGAGCTTGGCGAGACGGTGGCGGTGATCGACAATGCCGGGATTGGCGCGGAAGCCGTCGCGGAAGCGTTCGGCCGCATCGTCTGGCCCGCCTCCGGCAAGGTCATGCTTGGCGATACGGATATTCTCGAGCTGCCGGAAGCCGTGACCGGGCGGCAGATGACCTATGCCTCTGCCGACAGCTATTTCTTCCATGGCACGCTGAAGGACAATCTTCTCTACGGGCTGAAACACGCGCCGATGACGAAGGAGAAGGAGCCCAAGCTGACGATGGCGCGCCGCTGGGCGCTGAACGAAGCACAGATGGCCGGCAATTCGACCCATGATCCGAATACCGACTGGATCGATCGGCGCTCGACATCCGTTTCCCGCGGCTCGCAGGACGATGTGAAGCAATCGGTGCTCGGCGCGCTCGATGCCGTGCAGCTGACCCCGGATGTCATGGAACTGGCGCTGCATTCCTATATTGATCCAGCCGAAAACCCGACGCTGACCGAGCGCGTGGTGGAAATGCGTTTCGCGCTGCGTGAGGAGCTGACCAAACAGGGCCTCGGCAGCATCGTTTCGCATTTCGATTTCAGCGCCTACAATACCGAGGCGACGGTGCGCGAAAACCTGCTTTTCGCCGCAACCCGCCAGAACGGCAACGGCACGCCGGATGTGGAGATCGAAGAAGGCGAATATGTCTTCGAGGTGCTGAAGACCGCACAGCTCTTCGACCTTCTCTACGACATGGGTCTGGCGATTGCCGAGAACGTCACCGAAATCTTTGCCGGCCTGCCGCCGGAACATCCGCTCTTTCAGCAGCTGGAGCACATCACGGCGGAGGACATCGCCTTCTACCAGCAGTTCCTGAAGCGCAAGCGCTCACGCCGCGACCTGCAGGTGAGCGCCAACGAACAGCGGGCAATCGTCAAGCTCAGCCTGTATTACGTCGAGCCGCGCTATCGTTTCGGCGTGCTGACGCCGGACATCATGAGGCAGATCGTCGCGGCGCGCGACATCTTCTATGCCAACCTGCCGGCCGCCCTGCGCGACCGTATCGAGCGTTATGACCCGCACAAGTACATGTCTGCGGCGACGCTTCGAGAAAACATCCTGTTCGGCAAACTGTCGCATCGCAGCCCCGATGCTCCGGCGAAGATCCGCAATGTCGCGGCAAGACTCTTAAGGGAAATGGGGCTTTACGAGAGCTTCATCGGGCTTGGCCTCGATTACGACGTTGGCGCCAGCGGCCGGCGGCTGACGTTGATCCAGCGCCACAAGCTCAGCCTTGCCCGCGCATTGGTGCGCCGGTCGAGCTATTACGTGTTCAACAAGCCTCTTCCGGGCCTCGATCGACGGGTTCAGGAGGAAATTGTAAAAAATGTGCTTCACTTCCTGCAAGAGCAGGACAATAATCCCTCCGTGGTATGGGTTTTGTCTAACACATCCCTGTCACGATTGTTTCATCGGGTGATAGTATTCGACCGCGGTCACGTGGTCGAAGACGGTACCTTCGAAACGCTAGACATGAAGAGTGGAATTTTCAAATCATTGGTGGCATAATACCGGTGTCATCAAAACAAACGACCAGACTGGTGGGCGTCATGTTGCTGAATGAAGAAGTCCAATTGCTGCGCAAGGTCCCCTACTTTTGCAGGGTAGATCCGTGCAAGCTCAAGCTATTGGCTTTTACATCGGATCGCGTGTGCTACGAGCCTGGCCAGTATCTGTTTACCCAGGGCGACGATAGCGAAGCCGCTTACGTCATTCTCTGCGGCAAGGTCGATCTCCTCACCGATTCGTCGAACGGAGAAGTAAAGATCGGCGAAGCCGGATGCAATTCAATCATTGGTGAGATGTGCCTTCTCTCCAACGCGTCGCAGGCGGTCACCGCACGCGCCACCACCGAAGTCGATGCGTTGCGCATCACCAAGGACGCGTTCTTCAAGGTCATCGCCGACAATCCGCGAATCAGCATGGAGATCAGCCGTACGCTGGCTGAGACGATCCGTGGCTCGCGTTTGAGCGACATGCAGCACGAAAAGCAGCACGCCTGATCCAGACCGGAACGGTTATCCACAATTAAGTTCGGTGGCAGTTTGATAGCTGTCATCGCAGTGGTTCGCCGTGATCTGATGCGGAAGATTTGCCGTTCCAATATGGCAAAAAGCGGGCAAAACGCCCGCTCCAGCAATCACGATAAACTCATCAGCACGTTACTTTTTGTCTGTGATGACAGGCACTTATCGTAACCAATCGTTAACGATCTTCAGCGCCGGCGATAATAGAAGTAACGCCCCTCTTCCACCGTCGGCAGGAGCGGCAGGGCTTCGAGGTCGGCATGTTCGAGCGGCAGGCCGCTGACGGCATAACCGCCCTTGGCGAGCATGCCGGCCACCATCTGCGGCAGCCAGGTCAGCGTGATCGCATCCTTATCCGGGTAACCGGTGCCGATATCGGCATGGACGAGGGCCGCATTGCTGCCGACGAAGCCGAGACCCGTCTCCTTGATCTCGCCGAGCACGACATCTTCCGGCTCCGGAGCTTCCGTCTTGTGGGCGCCCATCTGGCGGTCGAAGGCGATGATGCGGCGGTCGGAAAACAGCTGGCGCAGGTGGCTGTGGGTGCGACCATTGCCGAGGCCGACTTCCAGAACATCACCCGCCGGGAGCCCCAGAACCTGATCGACATGATTGAGAATGTCGCGCTGGGCGGTCATCCGGCTGATGAAGCTGTCTAGTCTGCTCATTTTATGTTTCCTTCTCAGGCCTTGACGATATTGGCGGATGCGATGCCGCGCACCGCCATGGCATTGCGGGTATCGACGACGAGCTGGGCATCATGCGCCAGAGCGGCGTAGTCAATCTGATCGTGGTCGGTGGCAATGATCACCGCATCGAACTCAGAAGGCTTGTCGATTGCGACTGAGCGGCGGCCCATGAGGTGGCCGTATTCGCGCGTCTTCGGCACTTCGTCGATAAAGGGGTCGTGATAGGCGACATCGGCGCCGCGCTCGAGCAGCAGTTCCATCAGCCTGAGCGACGGGCTTTCGCGGATATCCGGCACGTTCTTCTTGTAGGCAAGGCCGAGCACGAGGATTTTCGAGCGGCTGAGTGCCTTGCCGAGATTGCGGTCCAGCGCTTCGGCAAGACGGTCGATGACGTAACGCGGCATGGCCGTGTTGATCTCGCCGGCGAGCTCGATGAAGCGGGTCGGCTGGTCGTATTCGCGGGATTTCCAGGTGAGATAGAAGGGATCGATCGGGATGCAGTGGCCGCCGAGGCCCGGGCCCGGATAAAACGGCATGTAACCGAAAGGTTTTGTTTTGGCGGCGTTGATGACATCCCAGATGTCGATGCCCATCCGCTCGTAAACGACCTTCAGCTCGTTGACGAGGGCGATGTTGACGGCGCGAAAGACGTTTTCGGTCAGCTTGACCGCTTCCGCCGTGCGTGTGCCGGAGACAGGCACGACGGTCTTCACGACCGAACCGTAAAAGGCCTCGACCAATGCCGATGCGATCTCGCCATCGCCGGCAACGACCTTTGGGATGCTCGACGTGTCGAAATCGCGATTGCCGGGATCTTCGCGTTCCGGCGAATAACCGAGGAAGAAGTCACGGCCGGCGACGAGGCCGGTCGCTTCGAGAATGGGTTTCATCACCTCTTCGGTCGTACCGGGATAGGTGGTCGATTCGAGCACGACAAGCTGGCCGGGCCTGAGCGTCTTGGCGATCTGCTCGCAGGTCTTGCTGACATAGGTCAGGTCCGGCTCGCGATGGCGGGTGAGCGGCGTCGGCACGCAGATGGCGATGATGTCGCATTCGGCAAGGCGGGCGAAATCACTGGTGGCGGAAAAACGCCCCTCGCCGGTCTCACGGGTCAGAACCGTGTCGGACACCGCCTCGATATAGCTCTTTCCGGCCTCGATCGCGGTGATCTTGCCCGGATCGATATCGAAACCGATCACCGAGAAGCCGGCGCGGGAAATCGTCATGGCGAGCGGAAGACCGACATAGCCCAATCCGATGACGCCGGCGCGGGCATGTTTCGTCTCAATGGCAGGCAGAAGATCCGCCGCCTGGGGTCGTTCCTGGCTCAAGGGAGGTACTCCGGAAGGATAGTCTTTATGGCTTCTTCACGTGGTCCCGATGGGCGGCGGTGTCAAGAGAGGTTTCCGGGAGGGATGATGGCTGGATAGAGGGCGAAGAGGGCGCCGCCAGCCGATCTCCCCCCTTGTGGGGGAGATGCCCGGCAGGGCAGAGGGGGGTATTATCGCGCTCTTATTTCGCTTTGAAATCGCCGAGACGTTGCTACCCCCCTCTGTCACTTTCGTGACATCTCCCCCACAAGGGGGGAGATCACTGAGCGCTGCAGAAAAATCCACCCCGCCCCTTGCAAAAAGCCACCCGCTTGCGGCTATCTGCGGCGATGAACATCGCCTTTTATGCGCCTCTCAAATCCCCCAGGCATCCCGTACCGTCCGGCGATCGGCTGATGGCCCGGCAATTGCTGGAGGCTTTGCGGCTGGCGAGGCATGCGGCAGATGTGGTTTCGGAATTTCGCGCCTTCCTGCCGGATGCCACGTCGCCAACGGAAGAGCGTGATGCGCAGGCTGAGGCCGAGATCACGCGGATCTCAACAGTTTGGGAAGAGACCGGGACGCCGGACCGTTGGGTGACCTATCACCCCTATTACAAGGCGCCGGACCTGATAGGCCCGAACCTATGCCGCCGTTTCGGCGTACCGTATCTGACCGTCGAAACCTCCTATTCGAACCGGCGCAATCGCGGCCAGTGGATCCGGGCGCAGGAACTGGTGGCGGAAGGGGCGCGGCAAGCGACTGTGAATATCTGCATCACCGAGCGGGACGCGCATGGGCTGCGGGAGGTCATTCCCGAGGCGCGGCTGGCGCGGATTTCGCCCTTCATCGATCCGGCCCTTTACCTCGTACATGATCCCGTGCCTCAGCTTGGGAAGCTGATGACGGTGGCGATGATGCGGCCCGGCGACAAGCTTTCGAGCTATACGGCGCTGGCAGAATCGCTTTCCCGCATCGGACATCTCGACTGGGCGCTTTCCATCATCGGCGACGGGCCGGCGCGGGCGGAGGTGGAGGCGCTGTTCGAAAACCTGCCGGAAGGCCGGATCGAATGGCTGGGCCAGCGGGAACCGGCCGAGATCGCAAAACTTCTGTCGACGGCCAGTCTCTATGTCTGGCCCGGCCATGGCGAGGCCTATGGGCTGGCCTATCTCGAGGCGCAGGCGGCGGGCCTGCCTGTCGTCGCCGAGGCGGTGGCAGGCGTTTCGGAAGCCGTTGCGAATGGCCGAAGCGGCATTTTGACACCGGGCGGCGATCGGGATGCCTATGCGATGGCGATCGCACGTTTGCTCGAAGATCAGACGGAACGGCAAAAACTTGCCGGCAATGCCCGCGACTTCATCCTCAGCGAGCGGTCCATCACCGCAGCGGCGACGCGGCTCAACGACATCATCACAAACTGCGGAGACATGCCGGCGTGAGCGAGATCGATCTGAAACAGGCTTTTGACCGGCTGGCGCAGCAGGGCAAAAGCGTCGATTTCTGGCTGCGGGATGATGACGCAACCGAGCCGACGGCAGCGCTCGACCAGCTCACGGGTCTTTGCATGGAATTCTCCGTGCCGCTTCTCCTCGCCGTCATTCCCGAGCCAACCGACGAAAGGCTGGCCGCGCATCTGGACGGTTTGGACAAGGCCGATGTCGCGGTCGCCGTGCATGGATGGACGCATCAAAACCATGCCGGGCCGCAGGAGAAGAAACAGGAGCTGGGCAGCCATCGCCCACTGACCGAGGTGACGGACGAGCTGGCGGCCGGGTTTGCGAAACTGACCGAACTGCATGCCTCACGCTTCGTGCCCATGCTGGTGCCGCCGTGGAACCGGATTGCGCCTTCAGTCATCGCGGCCCTGCCCGATCTCGGTTTTCGCTCGCTCTCCACCTTCGGCCCGAAAAAGCCGGCGCCGGTGGCCGTGCTCAACAGCGATGTCGATATCATGGACTGGCATGGTACCCGTGGCGGGCGTCCGGCAGATGCGCTTTTCGCCGAGATTTTGGCGCTTCTCGACGGGGCAGACGAAAAGCCGGTAATCGGCATTCTCGGCCATCATCTCGTTCATGATGAACAGGCCTGGGATTTTCTGACGCGCCTGTTCCGCCTGACATCCGGGCACCCGGCCTGTCGCTGGCGGTCAGCGCCAGACTTGCTGCGGCACTAAGCCGCCTACCAGGATTTCCAGGCGATTAGCAAACCATCGCCGCCACCGGAAACCGCCGCCTTGCAGGCCGCTTCGACATCGCTCATCGGCGCGCCGCGCGAAAGTTCGGCGGCGACAAGGTCTGCCGGTGCGACGAATGTGCTGGTCTGGCGGAAGGCGACCGTCATGGCGAGCGGGCCGGTGGACCACCAGGCCGGTGCGTCGGGAAGTGCCGCGACGATATCGGGGATCGTCTGTAGCATGCGTTTGAAGACCGGATGACCGGGGGGCGTGGCGATGAAGGAATTGGCGAGAAGCAGGCTGCCAAAACCCGTCTCGCGCGGCACCGCCTCGGCCATGGCGCCAAGCCCGATCAGCGGCAGCAGATCGGCAAAACCGAGATCGTCGCGGGTCGGGTACCAGTCGCAGTCGAGGTAGATGCCGCCGAGCGCCTGCAGGATGGCATAACGGGCGATATCCACGGCACCGGGATAATCGCCGATCTCCAGCATGCGCAGATAGGATGGATGGGCATCGGCCCCGAGCTTTTCGAGATCGGCCTCGCGCCACAGGCGGTATTCGAAACCGGTCTTTTCCGCATGGATCGCCCAGCGCTCGACGCTTGGCGGCACCGGCAGAGTGCCGAGCCAGATCTGGTGGATGATGCGCGGTACCGGCGCACGGGCAAGTTCGGTCATCACGCGGCGTTCCGCGGGATCGAAAAGCCCGAGAGCCGCCATGGCCTGCGGCGGCGGTACGAGGCTGTGCTGCAGGCCGACGCGGCGGACGATATCGCGCTCGGCCTTGGCGAGCTTCAGATAGGCGGAATGCAGCTTTCGCGGATAACCGAGCAGCGTCATCTCGCCGAGCGCCCGGCTCTTCATCGCCTCGGCATCTGCGCGCAGGGCGTCCAGGGTCTGGCGGGCCTCATCGAGCCTGCCTGCCGAAATCAGATCGCGGGCGGCAAGCAGAAGCGCACGGAAATTCTTGGGTCCGGAAGTTTCAGCCGACAAATAACTCATCCCCGCAATTCACTCTGCCCGGATTTTATCGGTACGTTTCACGCCGATGTCACGCAACCAGCTTACGCGGCATGCGTTCTTACCCGAATTCACGCGCATATTCGTCAAGACAGAAACCTTTTCTTCTGTCTTATCAAGGACAGATCGCATCCAAACCCCGTCAAGGGCGTTAGACGAACAGTACAAAACCAATGAGAGCCTTATACATGGACAGGCCCCGGACCCTAGGCTAGGCTCTGTTCCAACCCCGATGACATTCTGTTTACCCAAAATAAACGAGCTGGAATAATCCCGTATGATCAAGCGTCCAGAACTGCTTCACATCGAAGGACTGAACGTCTCCTTCCCTGTGTGGGGTGGCTCTATTCATGCCGTGAAGAATTTCGGCATGAGCCTGCGTCCGGGCAAGGTGACGGCGCTTGTGGGGGAATCCGGATCCGGCAAGTCGGCGCTCGGCCGGGCGGTGATGGGCATCGAGACCGAAGCGGCGAAGATTTCCGGCCGTGCGGTGTTTACGGATCCCGCCACCGGCAAGTCGATCGACCTTCTTTCGCTGCCCAAGGATGGTCGCCAGATCCGCGCCATTCGCGGCAGCCGCATCGGCATGATCTTTCAGGAACCGATGACCTCGTTTTCGCCGATCCACACGGTCGGCGACCAGATCGAGGAAGTGCTGAAGATCCACACGGCGATGTCGACCGCGGAGCGCCGCAAGGCGAGCGAGGAAATGCTCGGCCTGGTCGGCTTCGACAATCCGGCCCGCGTCTTCGACATGTATCCGTTCGAGCTTTCCGGCGGCATGCGGCAGCGCGCAATGATCGCCATGGCGCTCGTCTGTCGCCCTGCCCTTCTGATCGCCGACGAGCCGACGACCGCACTCGACGTCACCATTCAGGCGCAGATCCTGAAACTGCTGCAGGACCTGCAGTCGCAGCTCGGCATGGCGATCATGCTGATCACCCACGATCTCGGCGTCGTTGCCTCGATGGCCGACGAGGTGGTGGTGATGTATCGCGGCGAAGTCATGGAAGCGGGCACCGCCGCCGACATTTTCGACGACCCGCAGCATGCCTATACCAAGGGCCTGATGGCCGCCGTTCCGGATTTCGACCGGCCGCGCACCGAACGGCTGAAGCCGCTGCGCGAGATCCAGGTCGATACCCATGGCCTGATGTCCAAGGGTCGGGCGATCGGCAACTGGCAGGCGCCGGAAGTGCTCCTCTCCGTCAAGCACGTGACGAAGACATTCGCGAGCAAACGCAGCGGCAGTTTTGGCTTCGGCGGGAATTCTGCCCGCACCGTTGCCGTCAACGACGTCTCATTCGACATCAAGCGCGGCGAAACGCTGGGCCTTGTCGGCGAAAGCGGCTGCGGCAAGACCACGCTCAGCAAGATTCTCATGCGCGGCCTTTCCGCGGATCATGGCGAAGTGACCTATCACGGCGAAAACGGGCCGATCGACGTTCTGCATGCCAAGGGCGATGCGATGCAGGAACTGCGCACCCGCCTGCAGATGGTGTTTCAGGATCCGGTCTCGTCGCTTTCGCCGCGCATGCCGGTGCAGCATATCGTGCGCGAACCGCTCGATATCCATGGCCGCGGCGACAAGAAGAAGCGCCAGGAACAGGTGCGCAAGCTGATCAACGCCGTCGGCCTGCCGGATGCGGCGCTGATGCGGTATCCGCACAGCTTTTCCGGCGGCCAGAGGCAGCGTATCGGCATTGCCCGCGCGCTGGCGCTCGGGCCTGACCTCTTGATCTGCGACGAGCCGGTTTCGGCTCTCGACGTGTCGATCCAGGCGCAGATCCTCAATCTGATGAAGGACCTGAAGCAGGAACTTGGCCTCACCTATCTGTTCATCTCGCACAATCTGGCCGTGGTGAACTATATGGCTGACCGGGTCGCCGTGATGTATGCCGGCCGCATCGTCGAGATCGGCCCCTGCGAGACGATCATGCGCAAACCGGTTCATCCCTATACAAAGAAGCTGTTGGCGGCCGTGCCGCTGCCGAGCCTCGATCACAAGCTGGATTTCGGCCTGACCGGGACCTCGACCTCCGCCTCCAAGAAAATCTGGGGCAAGCAGTTCATCGAGGAAAAGGATTCCGACAACCTGACCCATATCGACCTCGGTGGCGGGCATCTGGTGCTTGCCCAGAAGAATGTCGATGCGCGGGAGCTTTCCGCATGACCATGTCCGATTTTTCCACCATCACCCGCCGCCAGATGCTGGCGCTTCTCGGCTCGGCTGCCGGGACCGCGGTAATGTCCGGCACGGCCTTCGCCGCCTACAGCCAGTCCGATTTCGTTGCGACGATCTCACCCGACCAGCCTCTGCCGCCGGTGGACGAGCGGCTGCCGAAAGTGCCGCGCGTGCTGAAACTCTCGGAACGTGGGCTTCTCCCCGGCAAACATGGCGGCACGATGCGGATGCTGATCGGTGGTCAGCGCGACATCCGCTACATGCCGATCAACTGCTACAGCCGGCTGGTGGGTTATAATCCGCAGCTGCAGCTGGAGGCCGATATCCTTGAAGCCTATGAGGTGAAGGACGAGCGGGTCTTCACCTTCCACCTGCGCGAAGGCCATAAATGGTCGGACGGCACGCCGTTCACGACGGAAGATTTCCGTTATGTCTGGGAAGACGTTTTTCACGAGAAGAAGCTTGCCCGCGGCGGCCCGCCGACCTCGCTGCTGATCAACGGCAAGGCGCCGCGTTTCGAGGTGATCGACGAGCGCACCGTGCGCTACAGCTGGGACGATCCGAACCCGGATTTCCTGGCGGACCAGGCATCGCCTTCGCCGACACGTCTGATGTTTCCGGCCAACTACCTGAAACAGTTCCACGTCAAATATCAGACCAAGGAAATCCTCAACCAGTATATCAAAAAATTCAAGGTGGATGACTGGGCGGCCGTGCACCAGCGCATGTCGCGCACCGTGCGGCCTGAAAACCCGGAACTGCCGACGCTCGACGCCTGGCGCAGCCGCACCGAACCGCCGGCCGAACGTTTCGTGTTCGATCGCAATCCCTATTATCACCGGGTCGACGAAGACGGTCGGCAGCTGCCCTATATCGACAGGGTGCTGCTGGATGTGAGCTCGGCCGACCTGATTGCCGCCAAGACCGGCACCGGCGAAAGCGACCTGCAGATCACCAATCTCGATTTTGCCGACTACACGTTCCTGAAGGGCGCGGAAAAACGCTACTCGCTGGAAGTGGACCTGTGGAAGCGCACGCAGGGCTCGCGCATGGCACTTTTCCCCAATCTCAACTGCAAGGACGATGTCTGGCGCAAGGTTCTGTGGGACAAGCGGTTCCGCCGGGCAATGTCGCTTGCGATCAATCGCGGCGAGATCAACAAGGCCGTCTTCTACGGGCTCGCCAAGGAAAGCGCCAACGCGATCTTGCCGGAAAGCCCGCTGTTCAAGCCGGAATATCGCGATGCCTGGGCGGCCTTCGATCCGGCCAAGGCGAATGCCCTGCTCGACGAGGCGGGTCTGCCGATGGACGAGGATACCGGGCTGCGCAAACTGCCCGACGGACGGCCGGCGACGATCATCGTCGAGATCACCGGCGAAAACAGCTTTGAGACGGACGTGCTGGAACTGCTGACCGACCAGTTCCGCGAGATCGGCCTCAGGATTTTCCCGCATGTGTCGCAACGCGAGCTTCTGCGCCGGCGCGTCAAGGGCGGCGATGCGATCATGTCGGTCGGTATCGGCCTCGACAATGGCGTGCCGACGGCCGACATGTCGCCGAAGGAGCTGGCGCCGACCAGCGACGACCAGCTGCAATGGTGCATCTGGGGCCTGCACACGCTTTCAGGCGGCGGTGACGGACATCCGCCGGAACTGGAAGAGGCGATTTCGCTGCTCAACCTCTATGACGACTGGCGCAAGGCCGAGGGCCATGACCAGCGGGCGGAGATCTGGCACAAGATGCTGGCGCTGTTCACCGACCAGGTGTTTTCGATCGGCATCGTCAATGCGACGCTGCAGCCGATCGTGCGCACGAGAAAACTGAAGAACCTGCCGGAAAAAGCCCTCTACGGTTTCGATCCGACCTCCTATCTCGGGGTCTATCTGCCCGACGCCTTCTGGTACGAGGAGAGCGCCTGACATGCTGCGTTATATTCTGTGGCGGGTGATGGTGATGATCCCCACCCTGGTGCTGATCTCGATGCTGATCTTCACGATCATCGAACTGCCGCCGGGCGACTATTTCGAAAGCTATATCGAACAGCTGAAGGCGATCGGCGAAAAGGCCGACCTGCAGGAAATCGAGGAGCTGCGCGCCCGCTATGGCTTCGACCAGCCGGAGCCGATCCGTTATCTCAACTGGGTCGTCGGCATGCTGCATGGCGATTTCGGCTATTCGTTCGAATACCGCCTGCCGGTGACGGACGTGGTCGGCGACCGGATCTGGCTGACCATTCTCGTCTCGACAGTGACGATCGTCTTTACCTGGCTGCTCGCCTTCCCGATCGGCGTCTATTCCGCCACGCACCAGTATAGCTGGGGCGATTACGGGCTGACGCTGCTTGGCCTGATCGGCCTTGCGATCCCGAATTTCGTGCTGGCGCTGGTGCTGATGTATTTCGCCAATATCTGGTTCGGCACGTCGATCGGCCATCTGATGGACCCGAACTACATCAGCGAACCCATGAGCTGGGCGAAGTTCAAGTCGATCCTCGAACATCTCTGGATCCCGGTCATCATCATCGGCACGGCCGGCACCGCCGGCATGGTTCGCCGCCTGCGCGCCAATCTGCTGGACGAGTTGCACAAGCAATATGTGATGACTGCCAAGGCGAAGGGCCTGCATCCGTTCAAGGTGCTTGTCCGTTATCCGCTCAGGATGTCGCTCAACTTCTTCATTTCCGACATCGGCTCGATCCTGCCCTCGGTCATCTCAGGTGCGGAAATCACCGCCGTGGTCCTGTCGCTCGAAACCACCGGCCCGATGCTGATCCGTGCGCTGCAGAGCCAGGACATGTATCTGGCCGGCTCGTTCCTGATGTTCCTGAGTTTCCTGACCGTCATCGGCGTGCTGATATCGGATATCGCGCTTGCCCTGTTCGACCCGAGAATCCGACTGCGCGGAGGAAAAACCAAGTGACCGTTGATCGGCCGAGGGAAGCGGGCGCACTGGCCCATTACGTGCATCAGGGGCCCTTCGACCCCTATGACGTCGAAAAGACCGCGCAAGGATCGTCGCAGGCGAAGGAAGCCTCGCAGCTGACGCTGATGTGGTGGCGGTTCAAAAAGCACCGGCTGGCGCTGATTTCCGGCATCTTGCTGTTGATCGCCTATATCGCGATCGTCTTCGTCGAGATCCTGGCGCCCTACAAGGTGCATAGCCGCAATGTCGATTTCATCTATGCGCCGCCGCAAGGCGTGCATCTGTTCCATGACGGCAATTTCGTCGGCCCCTTCGTCTACGGGCAGAAGATGGAACTGGACATGACGACGCTGAGGCGCGTCTATTCCGACGATCATTCCGACGTGCAGAAACTGCGTTTCTTCTGCTCGGGCGAAAGCTACCGGTTCTGGGGCGCGATACCCGGCAATTTCCACCTCGTCTGCCCGGCCGAAGGCGGTCAGTTCCACCTACTTGGCACAGATCGCCTCGGCCGCGACATGCTTTCGCGGATCATCTACGGCGCCCGCATCTCGCTGACGATCGGCCTTCTCGGCGTGGCGACCAGCTTCATCCTCGGTATCGTCATCGGTGGCATTGCCGGTTATTGGGGCGGCTGGTTCGATCTCGTCACCCAGCGTGTCATCGAGGTTCTGCAATCGATACCGCATATTCCGCTCTGGCTGGCGCTGGCCGCCATCATGCCGGCCGACTGGAGCCCGATGCTGATCTATCTCGGCATTACCTTCATTCTCGGCATGCTCGACTGGACGGGGCTTGCGCGCGCGGTGCGCTCGAAATTGCTGGCGCTGCGTGAAGAGGATTACGTGCTTGCGGCACAGCTGATGGGGGCCGGCAGCACGCGCATCATCGGCCGGCATCTCATCCCAGGCTTTATGTCGCACCTGATTGCCAGTGCAACACTTACCATTCCGGGTATGATCCTTGGCGAAACCACGTTGAGTTTCCTTGGACTTGGTCTTAGACCTCCGATCACGAGCTGGGGCGTGCTTCTCACAGAAGCGCGAAGCGTCAGCGCCGTCGCTCTTTATCCTTGGCTGCTGATCCCGGTCGTGCCAGTGATATTCGTTATTCTTGCATTCAATTTCCTCGGTGATGGCCTCAGAGATGCAGCAGATCCATACAAGTAGCATGTGCTGCATACGGGCTATGTTCAGCGAGTTTCAGGGTATTGGGGGCAGATAGGGCATGTCGCGTCATCTGGGTAACGCACGCATTCTCATGTACAGCCATGACACGTTCGGTCTCGGCCATCTGCGCCGGTGTCGGACGATTGCCGACTCGCTGGTAGAAAACTACCGCGGTCTGCAGGTGCTGATCATTTCCGGCGCAACGATTGCCGGCGCGTTCAACTATCGCGCCCGCGTCGATTTCGTGAAGATCCCGAGCGTGATCAAGCTGCGCAACGGTGAATACACGTCGATGGACCGGCATATCGATCTTCAGGAAACCATGAAGATGCGCCAGTCGATCATCCGCCATACGGCGGAAAGTTTCGAGCCGGACATCTTCATCATCGACAAGGAACCACTTGGCCTGCGCGGCGAGGTGGAAGACACGCTCGTCTACCTGAAGACCAAGGGCACGACGCTGGTTCTCGGCCTGCGCGACGTGATGGATGCGCCGCATCTGCTGCAGGCCGAATGGCAGCGTCATGACACGCTGCGCAAGATCGGCCAGCTTTACGACGACATCTGGGTCTATGGCCCGCCGGAATTCTACGATCCGCTCGAAGGCATGGATGCGCCACCCGCCGTGCGCTCGAAAATGCAGTTCGTCGGCTTTCTGCAGCGCAAGGTCTCGATCGACGCCCAGCCGGAGGCGGAAACCGACGAGGACTATCTGCTGGTGACGACCGGTGGTGGCGGCGATGGCGCCGATCTGGTGCGTGACGTGATCGCCGCCTATGAGGCCGACCCGACGCTGACCTACAAGGCCGTGATCGTGCTCGGCCCCTATATGCCGGCCGAACAGCGGGCGAATTTCACCGAGGCCTGCAAGAACCATCCGCTGCTCGAAGTCATCGAATTCGACAACCGCATGGAAGACCGCATTGCCGGCGCCAAGGCGGTGATCGCCATGGGGGGCTACAATACCTATTGCGAGATCCTCTCCTTCGACAAACCGGCACTGATCGTGCCGCGCACCCAGCCGCGCGAAGAGCAGCTGATCCGCGCCACCCGCGCCGCCGAACTCGGGCTGATCGACATGCTGTCTGCCGAAGACAGCTGCGATGCGCCGAAATTCGCCGACGCGATCAAGCAGCTCTGGGAGCGGGATCCGCCCTCAGTCAGCGCGCCGGGACTGCAGATGGAAGGCCTGCCGCATATTTCGCAGATCGTCGAAGGCTGGTTCAAGAACAAGGGTTTTCACCTTGCCGTCGTGCAGGGCTGACATTTTATCATGACGAACAAGACAATGGTCGTGCTCCTGAAGGGCTATCCGAGGCTTTCGGAAACCTTCATCGCGCAGGAGCTGCTCGGCCTCGAACGCGCCGGTTTTCGCCTGAAACTGGTGGCGATGCGCCGGCCGACCGACAAGAAACGCCACCCGGTGCATGACGAGATCCAGGCGCCGGTGAGCTACCTGCCGGAATATCTGCATGAAGAACCCGGCCGTGTCCTCAAGGCATTGTGGAAAGTCTGCCGCATGCCCGGCTTCGGCAAGGCGCTGTCCGCCTTCCTGCGCGACCTGCCCAAGGATGTTTCCCGTAACCGCTTTCGCCGTTTCGGGCAGGCTGCCGTGCTGGCCGCCGAATGGCCGGCAGACGCATCCTGGCTGCATGTGCATTTCATCCACACACCGGCCGCCGTCGCCCGCTACACGAGCCTGATGAGCGGCACGCCCTGGACCGTCTCGGCCCATGCCAAGGATATCTGGACATCCGGCGACTCGGACCTCAGGGACAAGCTGAACGACGCCCGCTGGGCCGTGACCTGCACCCGCACCGGCTTTCAGAAACTTGCAAGCCTTTCCACCCGGCCGAACGTGCATCTGAGCTATCACGGCCTCGACCTCAAGCGCTTTCCGGCCTTCGAGGGCGACCGCAGCCGACGGGACGGTTCCGATCCCGCCGATCCGGTGCGGATCCTGAGTGTCGGCCGCGCCGTGCCGAAAAAGGGCTATGACACGCTGCTCAAGGCCCTTTCGCTTCTGCCGGCCGAACTCTGCTGGACGTTCATCCATATCGGCGGCGGCGAGGAATTGTCCCGGCTGAAAGCGATCGCGACCGACCTGAAGATCGCCGAGCGTATCACCTGGAAGGGGGCACTCGACCAGCGCGACGTGCTGCAGCACTATCGCGACAGCGACCTCTTCACTCTCGCCTGCCGGATCACCGCCGATGGCGACCGCGACGGCCTGCCCAACGTGCTTGTCGAAGCCTCCAGCCAGAACCTGCCGATCGTCGCGACCGATATTTCCGGCATTTCGGAATTATTCGTCGACGGCGAAAACGGCCTGCTGGTCGAGCCGGACCAGCCGCAGCAACTGGCGCAGGCGCTGGAGCGGGCGATGCGGGATCCAGCCTTGCGTATCGGCCTCGGCAAGGCGGCGGAAAACCGGGTACGCAGCGATTTCGACTATCACACCAGCATTGCCGACCTGAAACGGCTGTTTTCCGAAAGCTGGACGTCGGGAGCGAAGTCATGAGCGCTGCAACGACGTCTTCCCTTCCTTATACGTCTCTTCCCGGTGCCGGCCGACCGGTTCTGTTTTATGTCCAGCACCTGCTCGGCATCGGCCATATCGTGCGCGCGAGCCGGGTGGCGCAGGCGCTGCAAAAAGCTGGTTTCGACGTGACGCTGGTGACGGGGGGAACACCCGTGCGCGGCTTTCCGCCGGAAGGCGTGAAACATGTCCAGCTTCCACCCGTGGTCGCCTCGAACAGCGGCTTTTCAAGCCTCGCCGACGAGAACGGCAAGCCGGTGGACAAGGCTTTCGAGGAGCGCCGCACCGCGCTTCTGCTTGAAACCTTTCACGAGACGAACCCGGTTGCCGTGATCATCGAAGCCTTTCCCTTCGGCCGTCGACAGGTGCGTTTCGAACTCCTTCCGCTGCTTTCCGCCGTCAGGCAGGCGCCGCAAAAGCCCCTCCTGCTCTCCTCCGTGCGCGACATCCTGCAGGAAAACCGCAAGGCCGGGCGCGACGACGAGACGATCAGCCTGGTCAACGACCATTTCGACGGCGTGCTGGTGCATGGCGACGAGCGCTTTGTGAAACTGGAAGAAACGTTTCCGCGCGCATCCGAATTTGCATCAAAAATCCATTATACGGGCCTCGTCGCCCCGAGGAAGCCGGAGCCTGCTGCAGACCGTTTCGACATGCTCGTCTCGGCCGGCGGCGGCGCGGTCGGCGCCGGGCTGATCACGGCATCGCTCGAGGCACAACGCATCCTGGGTGACCGCCGCTCCTGGTGCGTCATTACCGGCCCGAACCTGCCAGCCGCTGATTTTGACCACATTTCCGCATCTGCACCAGACAATGTCACCGTCATCCGCTTCCGCCCGGATTTCCCTTCCCTGCTCGCCAATGCCGAGCTCTCGATCTCGCAGGCCGGCTACAACACGGTCTGCGACCTGCTCCAGACCGGCTGCCGCCCGGTGCTGATCCCCTTTGCGACCGGCGGCGAGACGGAACAGACGGTGCGGGCTGAAAAACTAGCAGGCCTCGGACTTGCGGAAGTCGTGACCGAAGCGGAACTGTCTGGCGAAGCACTCGCCGCCGCCATCACCCGTGCTGCCGCACTGAAGCCGGCAGCGACGCTGTCGCTCTCGCTGGACGGTGCGGAGGAAACGGCCGCGATCCTCGATCGGCTGCTGGCATAACGCCAACGCAGTCTTCGGCCTTTTCATGAAGATCGCGTATGAGCGGTTTGGCATTTTCAAACGGCAGAAAAAGAAAAAGCCCGCAAATGCGGGCTTTCTGACTGGTCGGAGTGGCAAGATTCGAACTTGCGACCCCCACGTCCCGAACGTGGTGCGCTACCAGACTGCGCTACACTCCGTGACCAGTGGCGCCTCTATAGAGCAGCATTTTCCGTTCCACAAGCGCCCTTTTGAAAAATTTGCCGGCAAAATTTCTCAAGCCCCGAAATGGCCGCCGGCAGCCGTCGCGAAAGCTTGCAATGCGTTGCAAAAAAGCGGCTTTCGTAAAATTTGATGTGCATTGTTCCGCATGACCTCGCAGACGCGCCCAAAAATCTGTTAGCTGCGCTTTAGCAAAACCTTGCTCACACTTTCGACATTACGAGGATTTCGAGGATCATGAGCCGCAGCCTCATCGCATCGACCACCCTTCTTGCACTTGCCCTGACCTCCTGCACCACCGTCAGCATCGCGGAAAGCCCGATCAACGCCCGCTGGGTTGGCCATTCGGCCGGCGAGTTCTTCGCAAAATACAATCCCCCGCTCAGCGATACCGACAGCGGTTCCTCGACCATCTACAACTGGCGCGGCGGTTACTCGCGGATCAAGACGAAGGAAGGCCGCTCGGTCAGCGTCAGCTGCTCGGCCAAGATCACCGTTTCGGAAAATTACACGATCCGCGACATTTCCGTGATCGGCGACCGTCCGGGCGCCAGCGGCAAAAGCTATTGCGAAGAAGTGCTGACCGCCAAGTAAGCGGGCAGGCATTTTCAAAAACATCAGGCCGGCAGCTGGCAATGCGCCTCTGCCGGCTTTTCTTTGCCCTGTGTCAGCCGTCGTGTGGATAAAGTAGGCGCCCGAGCCTTCTCAGCTTCGGGTTCGAAAGCTCGCGGAAGAACAGGATCGGGTTTGTCCGGTAATCCGTCACGTCGTCTGCAGAGCCGATTGTCGCGATAAGGCGAGCGACGAAGGGCGTCATGAGATGGCGCCAGCCGAGGAGGCCGTAGGGTCCTGAGAGAGCGAAAGCAGGTTTTGGCGGCATCTGTGCCGATGCGATGCGGCTTTCCGGCATGCCGGACTTTCGCCACTGCAGCGCGTTCTCAAAACATGTCTCGAAGCTTATCTCAGCTCCTTCGACGGGATCGAAATATCGGGGATAGAGAAGATAGGCAGCGGCAAAAACTTCCTCTACAGCGAGTTTGCGTCCGCGCCGCGGGCTTGCCTGCCGGTCATCGGTCAATCCCCATCCGGCATAAAAGGGCATTCCGAAAGCCGTGACCGGCTTGCCGCGCATCAGCGCCTCGAAACCGCCGAGCGAGGTGATGGTATAGACATGATCAACCCGGTCGAGCAGCTGCGGCAGCGGCACCGGGTCCGTCACGATCGTCGCCAGATGAGCAACGTCGGACGGGTCGGAAAGACGCTTGCGGACGCCATTCAGCACATCCGGATGTGGCTTGTAGAGGATCTCGCAGCCGGGGTTTTCCGATGCGGCGAGGCGGACGAGGTCGTTGTTGTTGACCAGCCGGTCGCAGCCGAGCTGAATCGAGGCATCATCCTCGACCTGACCGATAACGAGGATACGGCGCGTTGTCGGCCTAGTCTCGACCTCGGCAACGGATGCCGATATGGCCGCCGGAGCGTTGTATTTGCTGAGGCCCGAGGCAAGCAGCTTGTCCATGGCCAAACGGGCACGCGCAATCAGTGCGGGATCGGCCGCGAAGTCGTAGGTCGCCAGGATGTTTTCGAGATCCGATGCCTGGCGGCTGTCGAAATAGGGCGTACGGCTATCCAGCGTCAGCGAGAAGGACAGGCTGTGACTGGCATTGGCGGCCAGTGAACGGATAAAGCCATCCTCCATGAAATAGACCGGGATGGAATTTTCACGGGCAAATTTCAGGACCTCGTCCGGGATGTTGCGCCCCCAGACAAGAAGCGCGCTGTTCGGCGTGGCAAGGATGGTTGCCTTCCAGTCTCGGAAAAAGGCTTTTGGCGAAAGATAGAGCGGCAGATAATCGAAGCGTGTACCGGGAAAATAGGCCTCGAGCATCGGCCCTTTCCAGCGGCGCATCTGGAGCGCAAAGACATGGCGACCTGCAAGATCCGGCCTGTCGATCGATACGTTTGCCACCAGAATGTTTTCCAAGTTTTGGCTTCCCTCAAAACCGCACTTCGGGCACAGCCGCAGAGCGATGATGACCAGTTAACGCGGGATGGCCAGATGGTCCATCGCAACCTGAAATCGCTCCCTAAATATCGATAGCCAAACAGATGGCGCCTTGTGCCCGAAAAGGTTGTTTCCCCATGCTTCGGCCTTCTCCGAGCCCGACAAGATGAGACAAAGCTTGACCCGGAACGCATGGTCTTGCATAGCAAATCGGACATCAAACGGCGGACTTTCAAGGTTTGCCGGACCATTCCGTTCAGTGAAACCGAAACCTGGCGCAAAAGAAACTGCATGTCTCTTAAATTCGGAACCAGCGGTCTTCGTGGACTGGTGATTGATCTTGAGGGACGTGCTTCCTCGCTCTACACGACCGCTTTTGCACGACACCTGCTTGAAGCCGGCCTGCTCCCCCCCGGCGGCATGGTTCTGGTCGGGCAGGATTTCCGCTCATCGAGCCCTTCGATTGCCGCCACCGCCATTGGTGCACTGGCAAGAGCCGGTCTTTCGCCGGTGGATTGCGGCGCCTTGCCGACGCCGGCTCTGGCGCTCTACGCCTCGAGCATCGGTGCCGCCTGTCTGATGGTCACAGGGTCGCATATTCCGGACGACCGCAACGGCATAAAATTCTATCGCCCGGATGGTGAAATCGACAAATCGGATGAGGCGCGCATTACCGCGATCGCCGCCGAACTGGAAAAATCCGAGATCGACTTCACGCCCGGCACCGCGCCCGACCGGTCGCAGGATGCGCTGGTGAAATTTGTCGCCCGCAATTCGGTCCTTCTGCCTGTCGATGCACTCAAGGGCCTGAAGGTCGGCGTCTACCAGCATTCCACCGTCGCCCGCGACCTGTTTGTCGAGGTGCTTGAAGGTTACGGTGCAGAGGTCTTGGCGCTCGGGCGCTCCCAGACCTTCATTCCCGTCGATACGGAAGCGGTCTCCGCCGAGACGATTTCCTTCCTGAAGGGCTGGGCTGCTGAACACGGGCTCGATGTGATCGTTTCTGCCGACGGTGATGGCGATCGTCCGCTTGTTGCCGACGAAACCGGTGAGCCGCTGCGGGGCGACCTGCTTGGCCTGATTGCCGCAAAATTCCTCTCCGCCGATGCGGTCGTGACCCCGGTCACGTCGAATTCCGGCATAGAGGCCGCCGGTGAGTTCGAAGTTCTGCGCACCAAGGTCGGCTCTCCCTTCGTGATTGCCGGCATGCAGGATGCTGCCAAAGGTGGGAAGACGGCGGTGGTCGGTTTCGAGGCCAATGGCGGAACGCTGACCGGTTCTGATTTTTCCGTTGCAGGCGAAACGCTTGTTGCCCTGCCGACCCGCGACAGCTTCCTGCCGGTTCTAGCGACGCTTTATGGCGCCGCGTCCACCAAGGCGAGCTTGAGCGCGCTTGCGGCAAGCTACAAACTCGCATTTGCCGCAGCCGACCGTCTGGAAAACTTTGCCGTCGAAATCAGCGCCGCATTGATGAAGCACTTGAGGGCTTCCGATGCGAATCTCGCTGTTTTTCTGGCGCTGATCGGCAAGGTCGCTTCGAAGGACGACACCGACGGGCTTCGCGTGACGCTTGCTGATCGCCGGATCGTGCACCTTCGCCCCTCCGGTAATGCGCCGGAAATGCGCTGCTATGTCGAAGCTGGCAATGAAGCGGATGCCAAGACGCTTCTGGCGCAGGGCCTCGGCCTGATCCGCGCCTGGGCACAAAACGCAAAATACTGACCTATTGATTGACAAGGCGGCGCCGAATGATCGGCGCGGCATGAACAACAGCAAGCGAACAGCGACCGACACCACAAGGCACGACTGGAGAGAAAGATGGTTGGCAAGATTATTCCCGTGATCATGGCTGGCGGCAAGGGCACAAGGCTCTGGCCCCTGTCGCGGGCAAGCGCGCCAAAACAGTTCATCCAGTTCGTCGGCGATCGCACCCTGTTCCAGTCGACCCTGTCGCGGGTTTCCGACAGCGAGCTCTACGAAGCGCCGATCATCATCACCAATGAGGATTTTCGCTTCCTAGCGGCCGAGCAGGCCCGCGAAATGGACATGGCGCTGACCACGATTCTTCTGGAGCCAATGGCGCGCAATACCGCCGCTGCCGTGGCCGCTGCCGCTGCCTTTGTCGCCGGCCGTTTCGGCGAAGATGCCATCCTGCAACTGCTTGCCTCCGACCACGAGATCGTCGCCAAACAGGACTACTTCGAAGCGATCACGGTCGCGGCCAAGACAGCTGCCTCCGGAAAGCTCGTGACCTTTGGCATCACCCCGACCGAACCCGCGACCGGTTATGGCTATATCGAGATCGGCGACAAGCTGCCGGGCGGCGCCCATGCAGTGAAGCGTTTCGTCGAGAAGCCGGCCCTCGAAAAGGCCGAGGCCATGCTTGCTTCCGGTGGATATGTCTGGAATTCCGGCATCTTCATGTTCAAGGCGAGCCAGGTTCTGGAGGAGCTTTCCCGCTTTGCACCGGCCGTTTCCGAGGCAGCGACCGCAGCCGTCGAGAAGGCCAGCGGTGATCTGGACTTCATCCGCCTTGACGAGGCTTCCTTCGGCGCCAGCCCGGATATCTCCATCGACTATGCGCTGATGGAAAAGACCTCGAATGCCGCCGTTGTCCCCTCCTCCTTCGTCTGGTCGGACATGGGCAGCTGGGACGCGGTCTGGAAGCTCGGCAACCAGGATGAGGCCGGCAATGTCACCTCCGGCAATGCCACACTGGTCAATACGAAGAACTCGCTCGTCATGTCGCGCCACGGCCATCTCGCCGTACAGGGCCTTGAAGGCGTCGCCGTCATCGCCAGCGAGGACGCGGTCTATGTCGGCCGTCTCGACGAGAGCCAGAATGTCGGCAATATCGTCAAGCAGCTTGCCGCCGCCAAGTCGACCGCAGCGCTGACCCAAACGCATCCGACCTCCTATCGTCCGTGGGGCGGCTACACCTCAATCCTCAACGGCGATCGTTTCCAGGTGAAGCGCCTGTTCGTGACGCCGGGCAAAAAACTGTCGCTGCAGAAGCACCACCACCGCTCGGAACACTGGATCTGCGTCAAGGGCACGGCCGAAGTGACGATCGGCGACAAGGTGCAGACCGTGCGCGAGAACGAAAGCGTCTACATTCCCCAGGGTGAAGTCCATCGCCTCGCAAATCCGGGAAAAATCCTGCTCGAGATGATCGAAGTGCAGACCGGCTCCTATCTCGGTGAAGACGATATCATCCGTATCGTCGATGAGTTTGGTCGAGGCTGAGGCTAGGTAGGCCGCATCGGCCGTACAGCTATGAGAAGCCCGCAGTCGCGGGCTTCTTTTGTTTATCGCCTAGAGCTAACTCGACGTTCTCCGAAGTAATTGGCGATGTTGGTCGCAAACCCCGCGCTGATTATCGGTTAGCTGACCCCGCATGGTGGCTCCGGATTGCGCAAACCAAGCGCTGGCGGCCTCTCACACATAAATGACGGAATGCGTTTCGGCACCAGTAGGTCAGGTATTAATCGGCATTTTCTGGGCACGCAGTGGAGAAGCTGCGGCACTATAAAGTCTCGCTAATGGAGCGGAGCGCATGAGTTGCCGAGACAAGGGGGCGCACACATCAGCGCCATTCTCACAAAAAAAGACCCCAAACGCAAAATCACTCCTGACTGGCGCCAGAAGTGATTTTGCATAACTTCTGAGATTCCTCAGACGTGATCGCGAATACTGTAATAAACCAGCGTCAACACGATCCAGATGCCGCAGGATGAGAGGAAAATCAGGAATGTCTCAAAGAATGCGCGTGGATAAGTCGCGATCTCTGGTAGCCCGGGCTGGACATAAGTTGCCAGATAAATCTGGTTATTGTTCGCCTGAGCACGGGCCGTCTCGTAATTCGTCAGTGATGATTCGTAGAGCTTTGAGGTGATCTCAACGTCCGTCTGGATCTGATCGTAGCGCGTCAACGCCTGAGCGTTCAGGGTATCACCACCAGCATCATCGGATTTGCCGTCGCTGCCAACCTGGTTTTGCATCTGCGCGATCTGATCCTGGAGCGCAGAAATCTGCTGTTTCATCACGGACAGTCGCGGAGACTTTGGATCCATATAGCTTGTCAAGCTAGCGTATTGCGACTGGAGGGCTGCCAGATCGCCACGCAGTTTCACGTTAACCTGAATACGTCCATCGGCTTCTTTCCGTGTGTCGATTGACTTCTGGTTTGTCCGCATCTCCGTTTCTTCGGCACGTACCGCCTTGAGCCGGGCTTCGGAGCGATCGAGTTCTGTCTTCGCGAACTCCATCTGACTTTTGCGCGCATCGTCGGATATCTGGTTGACCAACTTTTCACACAAAAGCTTCAGTGCCATAGCGATACGCTGGGCGTCCTGTGGAGAAAATGCAGACACCTCAACGACATTAATCCCAGTCGTAATATCGTAGCTCGTATGGATACGTGAATTCCAATAGGAAATCATGCTCTCCACAGACGCATCCGGATCAAGTCGGCTGAGGAAATCGGCCGTCTCGGTTGAATACAGCTTCTTGAGATCAACAGCCTTATCGAGTGCCAAAACAGCGTCACGGCTGGCGACATAATCCGAGACGATATAGCTGTTGGACATGGCCAGCATCGTGTCCACTGCCGCGGCACTGGTCGAGCTCGTCGAAATATTGGGCCGCACCGAAAAGCGAAATTCCGATACGTATTGCGGCGAAGCGAACAACGCATAATAAATGCCGCCGGCAATCGTTGGCAAAATGACGGCGATGAAGAAGAAGAGCCATTTACCCCACTGCTGGAGCCCGTTCTTGGAAACGACGCCGTGAACCTTATAGGTGACGACCGTCTTCTTCTTATTAGCCGGAACAGCAACAGGCGTCCGTTGATCCGGGGCTTTTGGAACAGGCGGCTGCGAGCGAGCAACAGATGCGGAGCTTCCAGGCCGAACCTCGTCAAGCCGCCGTACAAGTGAGCCTTCTGACTTCATTCCCCGCCCTTCGCAAACAGCACGATTTTTCAGAGACTAACACAGCTAAGCTGCGCTGCCCAAAGGAATTTGCATAATCGCAAATCAACCGGCATCAGCCGAAGGCCGATCCAATAATCAACAATCTCGGCTCAAAAAAGGCTAGTTTCCTAGAGCACCGACACTGTTGGCGACAGATGCTCCCTGGACAACCGGCGCAACCGTGGTGCCGATAAGCGTCGAGAACTTCCGAATCTCGGCCAACGACGAATTGGCGATATAGATCAGGTCGCCATTTTTGATCTTGAAACTCTTCAGCAAGAAGAAGCCGCTCGGATCCTTCAGGTCAATCTGATAAATGACGTTGACGGTTCCGTCGGAATGCATCGCGCGCGCGGACGGAATCAGCTTGCGCACTTCTTCAATTGGCTCGCGGCGATAGATGAAGACGCCCTTGGCATTGGCACGATCGTCATTCAGGCCACCGACCTTCGCAAGCGCCTGATTGAGATAGAGTTGCGATTCGTCAAACTGAATCGAAGCGTTGGCCATTGCTGCGCCAAAGACGGTAAAGCTGCGGGGCTGACGAATCAGAGTGACGACGTCATTAGGCTGGACAAAGATGTTCTCGCGCGGATCCGAGATCAACTTTTCCATTGGCATGGTCTCGGTTCGCAAGCCTCGGGAAATCTGGACTGCCAGCTGATGCGCCTCGACGCGCGGACCACCGGCTGTCGCAATAACATCCATCAGGCGCTCGCCGCCGGCAGTCAGCGGGATACGACCACTTTGCGCGACTTCACCCGTAACTGTAACCGTATTAGAGTTGTTCTTAACGACATTGACGAGCACCTGAGGCTCTACGGCCATGCCGGCCAACGCCTTCTCGATTACCGCTTTAACTTCCTGAGGGCTACGGCCAGCGGCCTGAATGGTACCTGCATAAGGCACGACAATCATGCCCCGCTCTGAAACCGGCTGCTCGGGTATCTGCGTGCCCGATTGGCGTGCCCCAGAGGAAAAAAGTCCATTCTCGGACGCTTCCCAAATCGAAACAGTAACGATGTCGCCTACACCGATCAGCGCAGTGCTGGACTTTCGGGAATTACCGAAAGCAACCGACAGCGGCTTGTCCTGGCTGGCCGACAGAATGTCCGCTACTGCCTGCGTGATATTCACGAGAACATAGGGGGTATCAACTGTCTTGCCGCCCGACTCGATTGCGCCGGAACTCGGTCCGGAGCTTGGAATCATCGTGCAGGAAGTCGTTGTCAGAGACAGGGCGACGGCCGAGGCGAGCAAA
The DNA here is from genome assembly GCF_007829835.1 of Neorhizobium alkalisoli. Taxonomy (GTDB): domain Bacteria; phylum Pseudomonadota; class Alphaproteobacteria; order Rhizobiales; family Rhizobiaceae; genus Neorhizobium. The sequence continues at coordinate 778,924 of NZ_VIWP01000002.1, forward strand.
AATAGGTTACGAGATGCCATTCACTCTATACTTTCCGCCATTTCCGCCAGCTCCCCAAAGACCAGCGCGCCCGCATCAGTAAACCAGCCCGTCCGGTTCTTCAACATCCAATGCGAGCGTTAACCATCTTGCACCCAGTTCCTTTTTAAAAGGTGTGACTTAACAGCCAATGCTAAAGCGGTATCTTCGATAGGACCTGTTCCGGAATGATCCAGACGGCATCCTCGAAACGAACCTTTTTCTGCAGCGGAAAAGCCCTAAAAAGGCTCTCTCCCGTATAAGATAGCGAGCGCCAGTTGTCGTCGATGAAACGAATCGCACCATCCCAGTCGGTTGGCTGCGCCAGCGGCTGCAAATAGCTCAGCACGTAATCTCGATCGACGCCGCTGTAAAAATCCTTCATACGGTGGTCAATGGAAAGCTCGCCCTCGATCGCCAGCGGACCTGAAGGGCCGGCATAAGTGGCGAACCAAGCGCAAGGTATGCCGTAGGTTTCGGCAATCACCAATCCATGCAGGCTCGTTGAGAGAATCCGCCTGCAAGCTGCGATTTCTTCGACCTTGTCGCGCAGGCCGTCGATCGTCGCCGGCGTATAGGTGTTGATTATATGCACCCGGTCGGCGAGTTCCGGCGGTATGCGATACCGTTCGATCGTCGCGCGCACGAGCGAATCGGCCGTCGGCCTATCGAGTTCAGAAATGTGGACAATGACGCCAAGGTCCCATTTCTTTTCTACACGGGCCGGAAAAACCTTTGGAAGGAACCAAACCGGATCCCCGTAATTTTCGCCGACATCGAGGCCGCGCTGGCGCAATGCGGCAGCAGTCCGGCGGCCACGCACTGCATGGACCACCATCTCGGTATCATCCGGTATGCTGTACCCCGTCAACGCGCCAGTCTTGTCGCGCCCCATATCGAAACCGGTACCCCACAAATGCACCTTGCCGAAATGCAATGCATGACCAATCGTACCGACGGCCGCGAGACGCTCACTATCGGCGCTGAAAGCTGCACGACTGATCGGAAGCTGACAGATCGCTGCAACAATGACTGCACTTAGCGCATCGCCGAGATTGGCATCGGGGTGGGTCGCTGTTGTCCAGACCCACGAGAACCGCAGGCTCTCGACCCCCTTCTTTCCGTCACGCGCAAGCGCACCGGAAGCCGGATACCGCTTGTTGCGGCTCAACAATCGCTTGGCAGCAGCTAAAGGCATCGTATCTCGCTTACCGGAATTTCGAAACAAGCTGTCCAAGGAACGACGCTTTTGGCTTCGTGCCCGTGGCGATCAGCGAATGGTCGAAAGCACTTCCGGTAGGTCCTTTCGCAAGCGGCTTAGCCGGGATCGGGAAAGCCCCGATCAATGCATCTTCATCCAATTGCTTGGGATACCAGACACGGTCGATCGTCTCGATCAAAGCGTTCCAATCGGTCTCTTGACGACGCGGCTGGTACCAGACGTCGACGAAGGACTGACCCAGACCGCGGTAAAGGTCGTTGAACCGGAGATCGATGGCGTCAGGCGTTTCGAAATCGACGCGGCCGAGGCCTGCACTGGAAGCGCGCGGCGAGAAATATAGGCAAGGAATTCCGTAGCTCTCTGCAAAAACCATACCGTGAAGGCTGGTGGAAACGATCCGCTTGCAGGCCAGAATCTCGTCAAGCCGCTCACGCAGCGCTGCGGTCGTCGGCGCGGTGACAGTGTTGATCAGCTTAATCGAACCCGCATCCTCAGGCGACAGATTATAACGGACATGATCAGGTAGCGGCTTTGCCGAATAGCTACGATCGGCCAATTCCGAAAGATGAAGAATGACGCCGAGCTCATAACGCTTTTCAACAGGCGCAGTGTGGAAGCGTGGCAGCAACCACAGTGGATCGCCATAGACGCCCGGGCCGGAATCCGGAGCCAGCAGCGCACGCGTGAACGGCCCACGCGTCGCATGGACATGCATCGTCGTGTTACGCGGAAGAGTGTAAGGAATCTTCGCCTCATCGCTCTGACTCGGATTCGTGTGCGGCGAGGTACCAGTACCCCAGAAAGACACGCTACCGCCTTCGAACATGTGACCGATCGTGCCGACAGCCGCCAGCCGCGTTTCGCCGGACTTGGATGCAACATGCTTGACAGGCAGACCGGAGACCATCGAAACGATGATCGGAGACAGCGCATCTCCGAGGTTCAGATAATCCTGTTTGGCAGTTTTACCGACCCAGGACAGAGGTATGGTGCCAGTCGAGGCAACAACCTCTTTCAAGCTATTTGACATTTTATACCATTCTAGCGTTGCAGAACCGACGCTTGCCGCAGCAGAGCTATTATCGGATGCCGCCTATAACACGACACTGCAAATCACAATAGCGCAGATATTCAATCTCCCCAATCAGCGGATGAATGCGTATATGTGTGTGGCGCCGGACCGCTCCGATGCGCGCCAAATGAGTACGCTGCACGAGGAGAGAGCGCCCACTGGGTCGCATCAAAAGAAAAAGCAATGTTCATACTATCGATGCCCCCTGCCCGGATTGAAACAACGCGTGTGCTATTCGATATTTCACGCCTATTCAGATGCCGCAGCAATGCTTTTGCGACAGGGGTAGATCGTATTGACCTTGCACTGGCGTTCAACCTTGTGAGGCAATTCGCGGATCACTGCCATTTCGTGCATGCCGGCCCAGCGGGACCGGCGATCGTCGATCAAGCAGCCAGCCTCGCACTGCTCGCGCATCTTGATAAACGTTGGAACGACCCCTCTAGCGGCGATCTGGCGCCTTTTTCAGGCCGACGCTTTACCGCAGATGCCATCTTGCGCGGACTAACTCGCAGCGAGCAGCGGAAGCTGGCGACGGCCGACACGACTTATGTCGTCGCCTCGCATTCGGGTCTTGGCAAAGTCGAAGGCGCATTAAAACGCCTTGATCCGGAACAAAGGATGCGGCGGTTTGTCTATCTGCACGATATCATTCCACTTGAAATGCCGGAATATCAGCGACCGGAGACGCGAGGCGCATTCGAACGTTATCTGCGCGAATTGACTGATTCGCCTCTGGTGATCGCCTCCAATTCCGACGATACCGACATGCGCGTGCGCAAACTCGCGGCCAAGGAGAAATGGCCCGTCGAGACTTTCACCGTTCTCAAGCCGCAGCTTTCGCAGATGCCGATAAAGTCTGGCGAACCACGTCCTCTGGTCTCGGCATATCTTGCAGATCCCCGTCCGTTCTTCACCATCATCGGCACGATCGAACCCCGAAAAAACCATCTTTTGCTTCTCAATCTCTGGCGGCAGCTTGCCGAGGAATGTGACGCCCCCCCGAGGTTGTGCATTATCGGCAAGCGGGGATGGGAGAATGAAAATGTTCTGGATATGCTTGATCGCTGCGATGCCATCAAAGGTCTGGTCACGGAATTCGGCTCTCTTTCCGATACCGAGGTGCAGCTTTTGATGATGAGGGCGGAGGCGCTTCTGTTTCCCTCGTTCGTCGAAGGTCTCGGCATCCCATTGCTGGAAGCTGCGGCGATGAATCTACCATGTATCGTTTCCGACATCCCGGTGTTTCGCGAAGTCGCGCCGGCAGGCACAATCTTTCTCGATCCACTCGACGGGCCCGGCTGGAAACGGTCTATAATGTCTAAAACCGGAAAACAGCACGTGCCCTCGCCGGCCGGCAGCCTCTGATCGTCGATTGGTTCCAGAATGTCGATAACCTTCAGCAACGTTCATAAACAACTTCGCCAGAAGACCAAGAAGACAAAGGTTTTCGATGGTGCCGACGCGCTGTTCCAGCAGGACAAGATAACCGGTATTTTGGCGCCCCCGGGCTCTGGCAAGACTACTGCGGCACAGTTGACCACCGGAAAACTACGCCCCGATATCGGTCGAGTGCAGAGGACCTCGCTCGTCTCGTTTCCAGTCGCATCAGGTGGCATATTCAACGGCTTGCTATCCGGTCGCGAGAACTTGGTTTTCTTATGCCGCGTCTTCGGATTCGATCCACGGCCAATAATCAAATTCATCATTGAATTCACCAACCTCGGCAAAGTGATCGACAAACCGCTGAAGACCTATACACGAGATGAACGAACGAAGCTGATGTTCGCGTCCTGCTATGCGATCCCGTTCGATATTTACGTCGTCGATGATTCGATCATCGGAGGGCGGAACACTTTTCGTGACCGCTGCGAGGCACTGGTGCTCGAAAGGATGACCACCTCCGGCTTCGTCATTTACAGTTCATCCCCTAGCCTCTTGCGCAAATACTGCAACGATTTCTACATCATCGACCGGCTGGGTCTGCTGAAGGTGGATACGATCGAAGAAGCGGTCGAAATCATCGGCCCGGCAAGGCTCAAAGAAGGAGATGGCTACACAGAGAATGCAGACGCAGGCGGTGACGTCCTGCAGCTCTGATCTGTTGAAGCCCGTCCATCTTTGCTGGTGGGAGGCGCAAAATTCAGACGAAGACCACTGCATCGGTTGCAAATCAGGTCAAGATCACGCAATTAGGCGCTCTGCACAGGCATAGCGGCCGCTCGTCAGCTCTCCATACGGGAATACCATGTCAAGTACACGTATCATGATCGATGGCTACAATCTTGCGCTGGAAAAGGGCACGGGCGTAGCAACCTATTCCCGCAACCTCAGCCTGGAGCTTTCCAAGCTCGGCCACAAGATTGACCTTCTATACGGTGTGCGCGCCTCGACCGGCAAACATGCTCTAATGAGCGAAGTCAACTTCTTCGACCCCATGGCGAAGTCACTGAAGACCTCTGAAGTCGTTAAGACGATGTTCAAATCGCCACTCGGTCTGACGGCCCGAGAAGTACCGATCACCGGCCGCGTCATCGCCAAGAATCCCGTGCGGGTCCTGCCGCCCTATGACCGCATCTTCAACTACCGTAACCTGTTTTCGCTTTCCCGCTGGCATTTCCGCGTCTTTGGGCGGTTCATGGAAACCTCCTACGAACAGCCGGCCGACATCGCCCATTGGACCTATCCGCTGCCGATCCGCCTCAAGAAGGCGCAGAACATTTATACGATCCACGATCTTGTGCCACTCCGCCTGCCCTACACGACGCTCGACAACAAGAAGGAATATTATCGCGTTGCGCGCGACATCGCCCGCCACGCGGATCATATCGTCACAGTGTCGGAAGCCTCCAAGCGCGATATTGTCGACCTTCTGGAAGTCCCCGAGGAGCGGGTGACAAATACCTATCAGTCAGTCAGTCTGCCGCCGGCTCTGCTTGCCCGCTCATTCGACGAGGTGGCTCAGGAGGTCGAAGCGATCTTTGGTCTGGAACCAAAGAAATATTTCCTCTTTTTCGGCGCGATCGAGCCGAAAAAGAATGTCAGCCGCATCATCGAGGCGTATCTGGCCAGCCAGTCGAAATATCCGCTAGTCGTCGTCGGCCAGTTGACCTGGAAGGACACCAACGACCTTCGGCTTCTCGGAGTATCGGGGGGAGGAGGCGGCAGCAAAACGCAGGCTGCTGATCCGTCGATCTCGGCTGTATCACGCGCGCAACAGATCATCCGGCTTGAATATCTTCCGCTCGCCCTGTTGACCTCGATCATTCGCTGCGCCCGCGCCGTCGTATTTCCTTCGCTTTATGAAGGGTTCGGGCTGCCTATCCTGGAAGCCATGCAGCTTGGCACGGCTGTGATAACCGGTACAGAAGGCTCCAACCCGGAAGTGGCCGGCGATAGCGCCTATCTGGTTGATCCCTATGATGTCGGAGCGATTGCGCAAGGCATTCGTGACATGCAGAATGATGATGACATGGTTGCTCATTACGAAACCGTCGGAAAGCAACGTGCCGAGGTCTTTTCACCAGAGCGTTATTCTGAAAGACTGGATGCCCTCTACAAGCGACTGAAATGAGCTCGATAAACAAGATTACAGACGCTCTTGGGTTCAGAAAAAGGGGATCGACCATCACTGAAAATGCCAATCAGGTCGCATCCACGCAGCTGGAGATCCTACTGTCCACAGCCCGCCGCCACGCGGCGCAGGCTCCACAAACACGGGAATCCGAGCTTATTCTCGAACTCTGCGCCGTAATCGAAGCGGCGCCGAGTGATCCAGCGGAGCTGCGTCGGGAAATCTTTCGCGATGCCGTCAAAGGCATTGCCAATGTAATACGCAACAGCCAGCTACCGGTTGATCTACCGCTGTCGAAAATGGTGCCGGGCGCCTATGGCACACCGGAGCTGCTGGCTGCGGAAATCGAACGCGCCAATGCGACCGAACCGGTCTTGCTCGGAGAACTGCGCCAGATCCGCCAGAAGCTGAAGAGTGCGACCGAAGGCAATGACGACATCGACGATTCGATCCGGCGCCTCTATTACGCGTCAGTTTTTGCTAAGAACCCATCAACCGAAGATATACTGCCACCTGGCTCGCCTTCCCGTTCGCTCGATCTGGCCGCGCTTGTGGTACAAAAAGTCTTGCCGAACGGCTGGTGGACGCTCGGCGCCAGCGGCCATAATCTCGATGACATGCCTGTCGCCAAAGTCGGAACATGGACGGGTGATAGTCCAAAACCAGAATCCGCGCCGACGACCCCGCTCACGCTACTCCTCGCGCTGATGCTTACGCTTATCGAAGCGGAGAAGAAGAGCGGCTGACGCCTTGTTCGTCAGCAGCCGTCAAAATCACAAGTTGTCGGGATGATGCCGCGGGGCACCTTTAAATGGGGATTAGGCTAAAACAAGCCCTTGTAAGCTTACGCTTAATCAACCGCTAGTCGACCCAAAGTCCTATCAGGCGTGCGCCATGCTCGAGCGCGCGGCACGGCGTTCTGCACGGATCTTCTGCCGCCTCTGTTCGCGCTTTGCCGCGATCTGCATATGTTTTTCCATTGACCGCTCAAGGGCCCGCTCCTCAGCAAATTGCTGACGATAGGCAAGCGAGAGACGGAAGATTGCAAGTCCGATCACGCCTGCGACAATGGTCAAGACCACAATAAAACCTGTAAACATCAGAAACACGCTGCTCATGTCCATCATGTGGTGTGCCTTTCCGATGATCTCAACGCCGTATGGCGAGATTTTGTTCGCTCACCATTTGTTTATTCCAGCCGTTCGAAAGGCGAGCGAACGTCTATGTCCCCGGAATTTCTCCGCGCGCCACCTCGAAAGGCAGCGCGGGATATGTTCATTCGGAAAGGTTCATTTCCAATAGAGGTCATCGGCGAGGCCGTTGACGAACTTCAGGTAGTCGGTAGACGTCGATGGTACGGCCGCATTGGTATAATCCTCGCAGAGCGTCATATACCAAGTGTGATCCTGGCCGGTTTCCCTGTCGCGGACGGTCCGGGCATAGGCCTTGGGATCCCCCGACGTTGCAGAAACTTGCAGCTTGTCGTTATACGAAACCCCATCAAGTGCGGGGCGGCTACAACGGCCCGCAGCAGCGATGCGAGCTGCAAGTGCGGGTGCTGCCTGACCAGAGCGCGGATGCACCCAATCTTCACGAGCCCATTTTTCCCAGCGCGACAGGCCGAACTCTCTAGTCCAATAGGTCTGCTCCACCTGCATTGCCTCGCCTGGCGTCTCACCGCTCTTGGAACTGCGCGAATAATGGCTGGACACGATCGAGACGAGATTCAGGTTTGACTTGTATTGGAATTTCGTGGTGAACCACGTCGTCAGGCCGCGATTGTATCGCTGTGCACAGCCGGTGGCGAGTTTTGCCGGATCGCCGGTATTCAGCTTGCTCGGGAAGACGCCGTAGCCAGCAGTACCAAGCGCCGGAACAATAGAAGGCGCGATCACCCAACCACGGAAGAAGCGCTGAGAGCTTTCGGGATTCTGCGCGCAAAGATCCGACTCGAAGCTCGATAACGCAACCGGGCTGTAACTGCCCATAATGAACCCGTATCCGCCATCATACCATTGAATCGAAGCACCGTTGCGATCAGCGTCGTCGTCATCGGCAGCGACCGGCTCGCCACAAGCAGAACGGATCGTAGAAGAAACTATGCGTGTGTTCTTTCCCTTCTGGACAGGGACGTTAATTTTCGTCACCGGACCCTGACCGCAGCCGGATTTCGGTGCTGGGAAGTTACCGACGACATAAGGCGGGCGCTCACCGGGGCGGATGTCGCGGCGAGCCTTGCAGTCGGGCGTACCGGGAATCTTTCCGGGCGCGATGGAACCGTCAGGCTGGGTACAGACGTCCATCGTCATGAAATCCGAGATCGGCCCCAGCGAGCCGCCTGCCGCATGGCCAATTGAGGCCGATCCGGCGAAAAAGGCGGCCACAAGGAGGCGCCTGCAAGTTGAATTTGATAGGAGCACGTGCTTCCTCCGTTGAAGGGAATCGTCAAAGACCAGACCAGCGAACCCGGTTCTCAAAGAAGCACCGGACCTAGCGCAATCTTGTCGATGCGTGCGGCGAGAATATGAATTTGTTCCGACGAAAACACCTGTGCAAAATACGTAATGCGCGTGGGAACCATCCCCCGCCAATCGGGCACGAAAGACTATGACCGCATCGCTGTCGCCAATCGAAATAGTTCCCGGCTTGCTAGTCGTTTCAATGATGTGCCTTATTGGCCTTGGCTTGCATCAGATGGTGAAAGCGCGCGAGAGGATGCTCGCCGAATACAATAGACGCGAAAAGGTCCGCCAGATGGCGGCCGTTTTTAAAAACAGTCTAGCGCACGAATTGCAGCCTCTCAGCATGCGCCGTATTTCTCTAACCTCAGACCGCATGATCAGGCCCGTCATGACTCGTAGACGCCTGAATTTACATTCGCGACTATTCCAGAAGGAGCCACCGCGAAAATAATCTCGCGGCCGCCGGCGTTTACCAGCCGCGAGGCTTAAGGATGAGACGCAAAGGTTATCCAGCACCCGATCAACCGCCGAATCTTGCGCCTATGGCGCGACGGCATCGCGCCAAAATTGGGATTCATGATAACGTCTATTCGGAATAGCTGCTGCGGTCCGGTGCGTTTGACAGAATATCCGAGACGCTAGCAGCACGCCAGCCGCTGGTAGCGCATTAAGATCGGCAGCAGACGCTCGCTAGAAACACGAAGAGAAGAAGTGCGGCTGACCGCTTCGCTTATATAGGAGACAAGAGCGGTTTGATCGAAGGGCACAAGTTGACCCGTAACCGGTGGCGGTGTGTCTTCCTCAAGAGCCTTCAGCCAAATTAAAAGCTGCTTGAGATTACCGAACTGGTCCTTCCTCACAAAATGGGCATTGAGTGAGGAAACGGCACCGCATTCGAAAATTGCACAAGGCTTTCGCAACATTTCAAAGTCGATAACCGCTGTTCCAACTGTTGCGATACCTGCTCGGCACCGTCCTATAAGTTCGGTTAGCGTAGATTGATCTCCCTGCCCACCGCCGACCAACGTAACATTGGGGAAGTCCTTCGGCTCCGCCCTGATTGCATTGATCAGTTCAAGTAGAACAGGATTTGTGGGAGACCACTCGGCAGGATGAGGCTTCCAGATAAAGCGCGTACGCGGCAAGCTGCAAAACAACTGCCTTAGTATATGGCGAAACCGATAGCGATCCTCTTCACCATATATGTGCCAGTTGGTATTCGTTGCCACAAGGATCGGCGCATGCGACTGCGGCTGCGCTAAATGTTCCCTCTTGTAACGCGGATAGCCTATGCCATTGACACCCGCCCAGGTAATCTGCTGATCCGCCAAGGTTGAGATGGGCATACTTATGCCGCTCGTGCCTGAATATCCCTGCTCTCGGCTGTCATCTGTAAAATTGATACCCCACTGGTAGAGGCCGTGCTGAATGTCGAGTACCGTGACACCAATTTCACGCATCAAGGCAGTCAGCAGCAACAAATTGCCGTGCGCAACATGTGGCAGGCACCCGAATGTCAGAACGACATCCAATTGTGCAGCATTCAGGATGAAGAAAGAAATATCGGTAGTAAAGCGAGCTTCGAGACGATCAAATGCAGCTCGCGCTTTTCCATCTATGTTGGGCAGATAGATCAGGAAATCGAACTCCTTTACCATCTCTACAGTCGCGGCGAATATTTCAACTGCGTTGGTACCTGGAAGCATCACGCCGATCATAGGGCGGCGCTGTTCGCGCGGTGCCGAAACGTTTAAATACCCCTTCATTTCGCGGCCGCCTCCATACCAACCGTCGTTCCTCGGTCTGACAGTCGCTCCCCAAGGATTCGGGTCGCTTGCTCAAGTGTTTGTTTTAGCTGCGATAGGTGCGAATCCAACCTGTAATCCGACGATATAAGCTCTCGCGACGCCGTCAAAAGACTATTGCGCAAGTCCCGATCGTCTATGATGGCCGTGAGACTCTCAAAGAATGTCTCCGAGCTTGCCATAGCGATCGCGCCACGGTCCGCCGCCCGCCCATAAACGGCTTGCGAATTTGCAATCGTTGGAATGTCAGCCAACGTGTATTCAACCCACTTTGTGCAAGCCTTCGTCCTGTTGAATGGTGTGTCCGCAAGGGGCGCCAACCCGACCATCCAGCGAAGACGTTTAAGGCGCCGCATGAAATCTGCATATGAGTTGGCCTTGCCCCGCGTGACAACACGATTCCCAAACACACCCAGTGCCTCAGGCGGCCGGATCGTTCCAAAGAATTCCATCCGCAGCTCAGGGCGCGTGGCGAGGAGTTTCACAAGGGCGGGAACATAACTCTCAAGGTCCGCGGCATGGCTTTCCGACGCCATGTAGCCGATTACCGGCCGCGGCTCGGGAAGATCCCCCTGCCGAAATTCGGCTGGATCAGCACTTCTGTAGATGCCCCAATCAGCAACCTCTCCAGTACGGTAGACAGAAAGATCTTCGGAAAGAGCAGGCGTCGATGGCACGAAAAGGTCCACGTCCCTAATTGTCTGCTCCAAGACCTGCCGTCGCCGCTTATCTTGGAAAAAAGCGTAAACATTTGTGCCCGTTTCCGGTGGAACAGAAAGCAAATTGTCGTCGAGGAATGTCAGTGTCGCTGCGCTGACACTTTTCGCCAAATCAACGATAGCGGAAAAATTTCCTCCCCAGTAACGACAGAATACAACATGGGTCGGTGCCATTGCACCGAATAATGCCTCAAGCCCCCTCGACCCTAGAGAGCGCATACGCGCATCATCTATCACTGCGAGACAAATACCTTCGGGAGCCGATCTGGCGGGAGCCAGAAAACTGATTTCCACCGTTGCATCAACGTTGCTGCTAAATACCAGTACCCGCGTTTCAGCAGCGGTCCGGCCAGAAAGCTCGGGCACCATTGCTCTTAGCAGTATATCGTTCAGTTCGCCGGAACTGTTTGTCCGGATGGGATTTCCTCCAACAAAATCCGGCTTCCATGTATTCAAGACCGTGCTACTCCGCCACTCGTAGCCTTCTGTTGCAAGATCAGCGCCAACAGCCCACCTACATTGTCAAGCGCCTGGGTATCATGCCCTTCCAAGCTAACGCCGAAAGTCCGCTCGATCTCGATGATTAACATAGTGTGGCCGATCGAATCCCACCCATCAATATCGTTCGCTGTGCTTTCAGCCGTGATATCTTCAGCTTCCACGCCAAAAAAATCTGCGATAAGCCGGCGTAAATCATTAAATACTACCATATCCACACACCCCTTCGCCACGGTCGCTCAACGGCGCCACTGCGGATCAAATCTTCCCTGCAATATACAAGGGCACAAACTGCTCAAAAGTGAGAGGCACCGAGCGCGACATACGGAATGTATCGAACGCCCCTCTATATCCTAGCCTTAAATAATCAACCAGACGCGGATGGATCGGATGTTCGGTGGAGCTCGTTTCCGGATACTCCTCAGAAGAAAGCTGATCCAAGGCAATAGGCACCTGAAGTCGCTCAGCGACCTGAACCGCCTGAACGTTCATCACCCTCCTACTTGGATGGTTGGGAGTGTGAAACATGGGAAATCGTCGAAAATTCTCCTCAATATAACCCCTAATTTTTATATCGGAATTCGCTTCTTTGGCGAACTCCTTGCGGCTTTCCGCCTCGATTACGCGCTCAAGCTGCACTTCGCTCGGCAAATCGAGATCCTGATAAGCTTCAAGAATTGCCTCCGGCTTCCAACCGTCTCGAACTCGCGAGTCGATGAACCGATCCCCATAAGCGTATCGGTATATGGCTCGCCCACTTTCGTCTCGTTTTGACGGCGCCTGAACGTAATAAGGCCAGAGGCTAAGCATCGTTGCCGCCGGAAAGCGAATGACCTCTACGCCAGGCCGTAAGCTTTCCTCAAACTGCTTGCGCGTCGCATCATTCCATGATGTCTGCTGCAGTATCATTACGTCGGCGAGAGCAAGGATTTCCTTTGGAATAGCATTTATAGCGACGTTATAGTAGCCGATAAACAGGAAGCGCTCAGCGAATTGTGCCATGGGATGGAAGCTGGCATACAGCACCTTACCGTGACAATTGGACACGATCAGCACAACTTTACGGTCTATAGCCTTCTTAAACGCTTCAGGGCCTCCGGCGGCCGATACAGCACGCTGCATGGCCGCAGCCGATTGGTCGTGCTGGTATGCCCGAGTCAGAAGCTGCGAATACGCTAGGTATCCGTTCACATCGTTCGGCATCGCTGCGACATACGTCTTTACCGCGGCGATAGCCGCGCCCAATTCGCCCCGCTGCGCACTGTCGAGAATTGCCCTGATATCTGAGTCGGGCTCACCGGCGAAAACCGCGCTCACGCCCAAGAAACCGCAAAATTGCGTGTCGCAGGACAAGCCACAAGTAACACCGGAAGATCTAAGAAGCAGGAATTTTCGTTCCGTTTCATATGCTTTCCTATCATCTTTGGGTGCACAGTCGCCCTTTGGGGGCCCGGCAATCCGTGATCTTCGCCAGTAGAGCCCTTACTTAATCGTGCTCATCGCTGTTTTCGTCGGACTATACGAAGGCCTTGGCCAATTCAATAGGCGCCTACCTCACGATACCGGGAAAACATACCATTCAGGTATCCGCAGGACTGGCACCATCGGCGGGAAATTGATATACGCCGCGACATCGTCGATATTTCTGACTTGCCCTTCGCGCTTGCTCCGGCAAACGGCACACATTTACCGATAATACTTAAGAGAGCTTTTGTTGTGGAATCACCAGACAAAAACAAAGAAGATGAAATTGCATTTCTGAAAGCTCAAGTTACGAACTTTGGGTCGCAAGGGTTGGAACTGTTCGACGAAGAATACTACCTGGACGCGAATCCCGATGTTAAAGCTGCCGGGCTCGATGCTTTTTCACATTTCGTGGAAATCGGATGGCGAGAAGGCCGCGCTCCATCCAAGCATTTCGATGTTGCTTTCTATCTCAGTGAATACCCGGATGTGCTTGAAGCCAACATCAACCCGCTGTTTCACTACGCTGAATACGGAATAAATGAGGGGCGCAAACCCCTACCACGAACTGACCGGGCGGGGGCGCGTGATGCATACGAGGACAGCGCTTCACTGACCGAGCGTCAACTTTTCGACAGCACTTACTATCTCTTGAAAAATCCCGACGTGAAGGCATCGAACATGGATCCGTTCGAGCACTTCATGCAATTCGGATGGCGCGAGGGACGATCCCCGTCAGAGCAATTCAGTCTTGCGTTTTATCTGAACCAGTATCCGGATATTCGTGCCGCCGGCATCAACCCTCTGACGCATTATGTAGAATACGGCCATGCCGAAGGCAGATTACCGCTGCCCGAAAAAGATGCGCCGATTAGCGCAGTCCATTTCGACTTCCCGATCGCTGGCGCAGGCATGGCGCTGTCGCTGGTTCGGAACGGTTTCGTGACAGGCGCTGCCCTTGATCCATCTGCAAAAGTCACTGAAGTAGAAATCCTTGTCGGAAAAAAGCCAGTAGTTTCTGGCTTATGCGTCAAGCAGAAACCTGATCGTGAAAACAGTGATCGACTGCCAAGTGGAAGCGGTTTCGCTCTAAGCATCCCGCTATCGGTCCGGTATGACAGCATTAATGATTTCGCCATTCGATTCCGCGGCAAGCCTTCAACGCGCCGGCCACTCCACTGGACAGGAACGGCTCATCCCCGGGCGCTTTTCATCCCCAATGCAAGGTTGGCATCAGACGGATCTCGCATCTACCGCGCGGAACTGCCCGCTCAGCAGCTAAGAGCGAGCGGCGTCGAAGTGACTATCATGGAGGAGGAAGATGCCATCAGCCAAGTTGCAGAAAACAGCTTGGATCTAGGGCAGTATGATCTCATCCTCCTTCAGCGTGTCCCGTACAGTGATGCGATGGTCAATCTTGTCAAGCAGGCGCGTCGATACAACCGGCTGGTGTTGTACGACGTCGATGACTTGATGTTCAAGCCGTGGCTGCGAGCTGAAATGGGGGTAATTCGCTCAGGGACTTACAGCTTCAATGATGAAAACTATCGTGACAGCCTCCAACGCCGACTGGATATGCTGCTGCTCTGCCAGGGCGTGATCTGTTCGACACCATTCCTCCAGCGGGAGCTCGCCTCCCTGGGCATGCCCGCTATCCTTTCACGGAACGCCCTTGACGATCGATCGTTTATCGACGGCGCTCTGCGGCTCGCTCAGGATGGAGTGCAGGAAGGCTTCAAGATGCTTTTCATGTCGGGCACTCCGACACATGAGATGGATTTCAGGTTGATCAAAGATGTGGTGGCTGAGACCTTGCTCAGCAACCCCAATATCACCTTAACGATCCTCGGCGAGCTCCGGGACACCGGTCTTGACCATCTGCCCAACGTCAACAGATTGCCAGCTGTGACACGGGAGGAAATGTTAAAGATCGTGGCACAGCACGATGTCCTGCTCGTGCCATTGGAGCGCACTCGTTTCAACCTTGCAAAGTCGTCGCTTAAGTTTATGGAGGCTGGTGCAGCTGGCGTACCGGTCATTGCATCGAATCTTTTCGAGTTCGAGCGCGACATCCGAAAATCGGGTGCGGGCGTCATCGCCCGGACCGCGGCAGACTGGCGGCAAGCTATCCAGTTCTATATTGACCACCGGGGGCTTGCTCGCGAGCATGGAGCGAAAGCCTTCCGTTATTGCCTCGACAACCACAGCAATCAGTCTCGAAATGGCTATCTCTGGCGCGAAATCTGCCGATTTGACGAGCATCTTACCGCCGAAAGAGAGTTCGTCGATGGCGTGGATAACCGGCTATACGAGCGGATGATCACCGCCATTAGAGGGAGTGTTTAAATATGCGTGTTCTCGTTACCGGAGGCGCT
The DNA here is from genome assembly GCF_007829835.1 of Neorhizobium alkalisoli. Taxonomy (GTDB): domain Bacteria; phylum Pseudomonadota; class Alphaproteobacteria; order Rhizobiales; family Rhizobiaceae; genus Neorhizobium. Next base: position 794,133 of record NZ_VIWP01000002.1, read on the forward strand.
GGCTTCATCGGCTCGCGCTTTGTGCGCCAACTTGAAGCACGTGGTGCAGATAAGATCCTCATATACGACAACTTGCACCCGCAAGTTCACGGGAAAGATGCGATTCCCCCGACGTTCGGCCCAAAAGTCGAGTTCGTGAATGCCGATATCCGTGACGCCACGCAATTAAAGGCGATAGTTGCCAATTTCGCGCCGACGGCTGTGGCCCATCTGGTTTCGGAAACCGGAACTGGCCAGTCTTATGATGAAATCTCGCGTTATGTAGAGGTCAATGTTTCGGGAACGGCATATTTGCTCGAGGCGATCCGGGCATTGCCGAGACAACTCGACTGGTTCTTGCTCACTTCGTCTCGGGCAGTTTATGGCGAAGGGGCATATGTCGACTCGACTGGGCAGCACGTTTCTCAAGCAAGGCGGTTCGGGACAGACATGTCAGCCGGGCGCTTCCAGGTTTATGGTCGAGACGGAAGCGCATTGACCGAAGTACCGTCGGCATCGGTCACCACTCAACCGGACCCTCTGTCGATTTATGCCAGTACCAAGCTGATGCAGGAGAATCTGGTTGATAATGCACTGTCGTTAACCTCAACGCGGTTGCTTGTTTATCGCTTCCAGAATGTCTATGGCGCCGGCCAATCGCTGATCAACCCCTATACAGGCGTGTTATCGATCTTCATTGCGCGACTATTAAATGGCTTGCCTATCGCGATTTTCGAAGACGGAGAAATCTCGCGTGACTTCGTCTATGTCGATGATGTGGTTGAGGCGATGATGCTCGGTGCAATGTCGGCGGTCGTGCCGAGGCGTCCGATGGATGTCGGTGCGGCAGTATCCACCAGGATTTACGATGCAGCAGTGACGCTTGCGAAATTGGCCGGAAAGCATGACTTTGCGCCGAGCATATCCGGAGAGTTCCGCCCTGGCGATATACGCCACGCGATGGCAGACATCAGCTACACACATTCGCTTCTGGACTGGTCACCCAAGATCTCCTTCGAAGAAGGCGCACGGCGACTGTTCACTTGGGCTGCAGAGAGCATAAAGAAATGAACTGCGAACGCATTCTGAGCGCGCTCGATACGCATGCGAGAGATCGAAGCAACGAACCGTTCCTGACACTGATCAAGGGTGAAAGTCGTGTAGATTACAGCTTCTCAGACTTTCGCGTTCAATCGCTCCGGTTTGCCAATTCCTATCACAAAGCGGGCATCAGGCCGGGCCGAGTGGTATTCATAGTCTTGCGGCACTGCGCAGAACTTTACTTCTCGTTCGTTGGTGCAATGTATCACGGTGCGATCCCATCCTTCTTGCCCTTCCCTACGCCAAAGCAGGACGCGGATCTCTACTGGGCGGCGCATGAAGAGCTATTCAAGCTCGTCCAACCCGACGCGATCATTACCTATTCGGAAAACATCGGCGCGATACGTGCGGCGTGCGGCGATCTCAATGTCAGTATCATAGACATAGCGGATCTCGATATATCAACGGCGGCTGAACCGTCTGGCCGTGAAGGTTATGACGATATTGCCTTCCTCCAGCATAGCTCCGGCACGACCGGGCTTAAAAAAGGGGTGATGCTAAGCTATGGCAAGATTGCCACCCAGATCCAAAGCTACTCGGCAGCCATAGGATTGGGACCACGAGACACGATCGTCAGTTGGCTGCCGCTCTATCACGACATGGGGCTAATCGCCTGCATGATAACTCCGATAACCGTTGGTGCACGTCTCGTGTCGATAGATGCATTCGAATGGGTCTCGCGGCCTGCAAGTCTTCTTGAGGCGATAGAGACATACGGCGGCAACTTCACCTGGATGCCGAACTTTGCCTTTAACCTCATTGCCCAGACTTGGCGGCCCAAGAACGAAAAGCTTCCCGATTTATCCTCGTTGAAAGGCCTCATCAGCTGCTCCGAGCCGTGCAAAGCCGAAACCTTCGAACGCTTTTACTCTACTTTCGCGAACTGCGGCCTTCGGAATGAGGCGCTCAGGACATGTTATGCCATGGCCGAGACGGTGTTCGCGGTGACCCAGTCCTCGACGGAAACGACTCCGCGGATTCTGCATATCGACCGGCACTTGCTGGAGACGGAGGAGAAAATTGCGCTCCTAGACTCCAACTCGGAGCATGCCGCAACCTTCCTATCCAATGGTCCAGCCATAAACGGATTGAAGCTGCGGCTGAAAACGCAGGCAGGATACGAGTACGATCAGGCTAACTCCCATAGAAGCGGCGAGATTCAAATCGCCGGAACCTTTTTGTTCGACGGCTACTATCTGAATGCAGCGGCGACAGACTCGGCCATGGACGGAGAGTTTTACAGTACCGGTGATATTGGCTTCTTCCATGAGGGCGAACTCTATATCTGCGGCCGTGCCAAGGAAATGCTGATCGTCAACGGCAGGAACTACTATGCGAATGACATCGAGGAAGCCGTCAACAGCGTAGAAAACCTAAAACGCGGCCGCAACGTCGCCTTTGCCGTATTCGAGCCCCGCACCCAAAGCGAAGTTGCGATCGTCGTCGCCGAAACAGAGATCACCGACAAACAGGCGCGCCTGAACTTGCAGTCTTCAATCAAGAGCACGGTGTTCAGCCGCCTCGAACTGACATTGCAAAAGGTTGTTCTTGTTGAACCGGGTTGGCTGGTGAAAACCACGAGTGGTAAGATCAGTCGTAAGGAAAATCTCAATCGATATCTGGCCACTCAGAACATCGCTTGATCCCGCGCAAGCCGGTTCACGAGGAACCGACATTGAGCCTTTCATGGTGTTTCAGCGCAATGCAAGGCGACTTCGCTCTCACTCATCCATTCTAGGCAGTTCCGGGCGCGGAACTGCCATGCATTTTTGCTTGAATTGCTTTGCTTCATCAGGATCGCATGCCGACCATCGGCTCGACCGCGGTCAGTGCACTTGCTCGAGGCCCGCAATGCAACAAGGCGCGCCGTAAAATCAGTGAACGCGACCTTATCGTTGACAGCGGCTTCGTCCAGAAACAAATTGACATCGATGTGGTCCTTCAAGACCTGCGAACCGGCAATCAATTCCAGAACAGACGTCTTGTTCTCTCGAAAAAAATAACGTTTGGCCAGCGGAACCCTTGTTTTTGCTCTCGCCACTGCGTTGGCAAAGGCGCGAACGCGTCATAGAGCTTTCGCAGCGCGTATTTGTTCCAGGGGCCATTAAACTTCTCCGAATAGTGCTGCCAAAGCATATGATACCGACATAATTAGCAATTTCGCAAGTGACAGAAATGCTGGGCAAACATCCCTGCGAAAGCCAATCGCAAGCAGTGTTTCAGCTTCTGCCGCTAGGTCTATCGTCAACGTAATCTCGCGGAGCGGTTCTTCAATTGCTTCAAGCAGATGTATAGTTCCGCCAAACAATATAATCGTCGCGCAGATAACCAACTCGCAGCTGTTAAGCTGGCCGATACGGGGATATGAATCGCATCAGCTAATGAGTCCGAAACCTAGCTTCTCGTCGGGATTCTTTGGCCATGATGTAGTGGATGTGGCCTAGCATTTTGCAACTCGACGTGCCATCAGTGCCGGGCATTTTTTAGGAGGCGAACCGACCTTGGCGCATATCTTGCTTTGCGGCATGAGCAATGCTGGCTCTGATATTCTATTCGACCTTTTAAAGGAATTCGCGACAAACGCGACCTTTGTGGATAAAGGTATGGCCGCCTCCGAACTTTACAAAAGTTCTAAGGCACATGTCGTGTCAGAACGACCTCTTGATATTCTTCCCCTTCGGCGCTTCCGCGAATCCGTGAAGGAGACAATATCCGTTCGTCCCATTGTCATGATGAAAGATATTCGCGCTGTCATGACCGAAACTTCTGATCGCTATCCGAATGTCTATCAGACGGGATACGATCATTCACTGATGGATTATGGCCAAGGTCGAGTTGCCTATTCCAATCCAGGAATCCTCTTCACAGAGAAAGTAATCAGCAACTTTCATAAAAATGACCAAGATGTTTTGGTGCTTCGTTTCGAAGACCTCCTGATCGAGCCGAGCGAAACTCGAAAAAAGATCGAAAAATTTACTGGTCTGAACATTGGGAGTGAGTTCATCCAAGCGGTGGATATCATCAGGGCGCAAACACTGAGCGCCGGATCCGCATGGTTTTCTGATAGACATGCGGACCGTGTGGTGCGCCAATTTAGGCTAGCTCCAGAACTATTCGAAATTCTTGACCGATGGGGATATGGCACCGACCGTCTATGGTTTGATGCCTTGGCATCGCGAGCTCCAAATGCATTGAATGATTTGCCGGGTACGATTGTCGGCTTCTATACCGCAGGTACGCGGTACGAACGGGAGGCCCAGCGACTTGCGGCCTCTGTTCAAAAGTTGGGCCTTCCTCTGGATCTCGAGGCGATTGAACCAGGGCAGGGTTGGCTTGATAACGTCCGCGCCAAGCCTCATGTACTGAAACGCATCCGTCAGCGTTTGCGGGGACCGCTCTTCTACGTCGATGTTGACGCTATCCTGCACTCCGATCCGTGGCCATATCTGAGAGGCTACGGTGGCGATGCTGTGATCGGAACTCATGTGGCAGGAGAAGTCTTGAGTGGGTCTCTCCTTCTCCATGACACTGCGGGAGCTCATGAGTTGCTTGATCAATGGATTGTTGAGCAGCAGCGGCAGCCGGAAGCCTGGGATCAGCATGCCTTAAAGGCGGTTGTGCATCGCAGCTATCGCGAAAAAAGCGTTAACAAGCTCGATATCCAATATTTACCCGCGAGCATGATTGCTATCTTCGACCAGACCTACAATCCACCAATCACACCTGTCGTAGAGCATCTTCAAGCAAGCAGAGAAGAGAAGCAAGAAGGGGAACAAGGTCGCCAGAACGCAGAGCGACGGAGAGCACGTGTGGAGGCGATTGAGAATGAGTTAGGCCTCGCCCCAATTTCGTCTCCTGTCGTGGCAGAAATGCCCTCTTATGCCCAGCAAGCGGCTTCAATACGAAATGCTGCCACGACAGCCCTGATGGAAAAGCGAGCGTCCGACCATACCCGTTGGGCGAATGAGCAAAACCTTCATAGCGACTGGTCAGAACGAGCAGCTGTGGCGGCTACCATGATCGGTGGCTCCTCACCAGTTATCGATTTGGGCTGTGGAAAGATGAATCTCGAGGCGTTTCTTCCAGAAGGAGCGCTCTATCTCCCTGCGGATCTAGTGCCGAGAGACGAACGCACTCTGAAATGCGATCTCAATGAGGGCATATTACCTGACCGGTTTGCGGCCGTCGTGGTCATGCTCGGCGTACTAGAATATGTACACGAACCGCCGATCCTATTTGAGCGTTTGGCGAAACGCTGGAGCCGGCTCGTCATGAGCTACAATCCGGCCGATCTCGATCACGCGCGCGATCGTCGTGCGCAAGGTTGGTTTAACGATCTGACTTCGGCGCAGTTGGTAACGATGGCTGCGGCCGCGGGTTTTGAACTTTATGTTGAATGCCCGGTTGGAGAGCGCCAGAGAATCTACGATTTCCGGTTAAATCAAGCATGAGTGAAGATTTGCAAAATCAGATCGAGCACCTGTTCAGGGCAGATAGCACCAACGTTGGCGACTGGTACTGTTATCCCTCGCGTTACTTTCCGTTCGAACGTAGTGATTTCATGGATATCTATGATTTCGACGAAACTCGGCTTGGCATAGATATTATCGTTGGCGGCGGTGGGTTAATTGCAAATACTTTCAATCCCTTTCTCGACAAACTGGCCAGCTTGAAGAAAGCCGGCGGTAGCCTGATCGCCTGGGGTATCGGCGAATCGTTGAACGTACGGGTCGATGGTGGTGTTGTTCTGCCTTACGCGAGCACTTTGCCGGACTATCTGAAGAGCTTTGATCTCGTCGGTATCCGTGATTATGGCACTGAATATCGCTGGGTTCCTTGCGCCAGTTGCATGCTTCCTCACTTCGATCACGACTATGCAATTACGCAAGATGTCGTCATTTATGAGCATAAACGTATCCCGCTGCCTATCGATGGGCTGCCACGCCGCTCGAATGGTGGAAATGATATAGACGAGACAATCAAATTTCTTGCTAGCGCAGAAACTGTTGTTACCAACTCATATCATGGCGCCTATTGGGCAACCTTGCTGCAGCGCAAAGTTGTTTGCATCCCCAATATGTCAAAGCTCTATCGATTTCGTCACTTGCCAGTTATCTGCAGAGCCTCCGAATGGCGGAATGCCATGCGTCTTACGGTGACCTATCCCGACGCATTAGAGCAGTGCCGAACAGCGAACAGAAAGTTTTACGATGACGTAATCGATCTGAGAGTAGCTAAGGTCAAAGAAAGGGCGTCTTCTTGAATTTTGACACCCAGTGTGACTACGTGTTCCATTGTTTGACTAGGCCGCATCCAAATACATCAGGTTCATCTTTGTAATCGCTTTTGATTCAATCTCTTGGAAAGAAGATTGTCACTCGCTGTCATGCAATAGAACAGTTTCCGGAATAGCGGGGTTTGAAATATCACGCGTCATCGGAGAGTTGATCGGTAGTTTTCAAGGCTATTTTCCAGATCAAGAGTCCGGTCGTCCCGTTCTGCCGGCATAACAGTCTTTGGCGAAGGCAATGGCTTCAGCTGCATCGTCCCACGACTTGTCTGTCTTTCCAAGAATCTCGATCGCGAGCCAACCGTTATAAGCTGTGCGATACAATTCCTCTGCAGCAACCGCGTGGCTTTCGGATGGAGATGTGAAATTGCCGAGGTTTGGTTCGGCGATGTGAAAATGCCTGAGATTCCCACGGGTCGCAGCAATTGCTTGTCCGATATCTCCCCCACCCAGCGCTACGCAGCCCGTGTCGAGATGAACGGCGAGATGATCGCTCGCGACAGCCTCGACCATTGCCTGCACATCCTGCCAGGTCGGCAGAAAGTCACCACCATAGACTGCAGGAACCGGCTCCAGTCCGATTGTAACGGCATGCTCGGAGCATGCCTTCGCCAGGGCCGTAAAACGCTCGACCCCGAGCTGAAAGGCCGCGTCCTCGGCAAGGTCGCCCCTTATCCTTTGTTTTGGCGCCCCAAACACAAGTACCTGCGCACCCAAAATCGAAGCAATGTCGGATACCCGATGAATATGGTCGACCATCGCCTGAAATTGCCCTTCTTCCTTCAAAAGGTGGGCATCCGCAACATTAAACAGAATGGCTTGCAGTGAGGGAATGCAAAGGCCTTGGTCAGCCAGCATGGAGCGGAAATCCCCAAGCCGAAATTCGGTCAGTGACGACCAGTCTCCGAGCCTGGTTGGCGCAACTTCGACACCACGGACCCCTGAATCAAACAGCGTCCTGCATTTGACCGCATCGAGCTCATCGGGAAAAGCGAGGTTGGATATGGCGAGCTTCACGAAGGCATCCCCGTAAACAGACCAAGTTCGCGAAACACCTCATGTCGATCGACATGGTAATCGCCTTTGCCGCCGAGCAATTCCGGGAACCGGGTTTTCATGTCGTAACCAACCGGAGCCGAATCTTTGGAGCCAATGGCGACATCCGGGAAAAATTTCGACGCGATATCGGCTGTGGCGACAGGCTCGACCGCCACATTGACAACATTTTGCCCAGACGCATCAAGCAAAGCCAGATCCGATGCGAAGCGACGCATCGGATACCACTGGAACACCCCGTTTGGATTGATATTCTCTGTCTGGTTGAGGTTCATCAGATCAAAAATGACATTTTTCTTCAGGCCAGCACCGAAAAGTGCTGGCAATCGGACGATCAGGACATTTTCAAACTTTTCCAGCACCCATTCTTCCAACTGCCGCCGATGCCGCCCGTAAGGTTGTGCCTTAGTTGTGTCGGGGACATCGCTCTCCGTCACATCATTGGGGTCAGGATAGACATCGACAGTAGAGATAAGAATGAATCGATCCGCCGTCACATCCTTGAGGGGATTGACGAGATTTTCGATAGCCGCCCGGTCTTGCTCCGGCTCCTTATTGGCCATCCACTTGACAGCCGATACACCTGCGCAAGTGACCGAGCTAAAATGTTGCCCGCGAATGCTTTCGATGTTGCGGGAGTTAAAGAGCATCTCGTAAGGATTGGCGGCTAGGAGGGTCGACCCCACGAAGCCAGTATACCCGATAAGGGCTCGATTTACTTGACCTGCCATTCCGCAACCCTCCCTGCCGTAACGATATCGCCACGAATGGTATTCTCAACCGGAATAGCGCCTTGCGAGTTTTGCGCCTCCAGCATGGAAAGAATGCGCTCCGTCGCAAAGAAAACCGTGTCGATCTTGCCTGACATTACGCTAATTATGCGGTTGTCCTGATAGACATAGCAGCTTCGGTCGTCAGAACGCCCGACCGGTTTTGTCTTCATGGAAAGCTGCACGCCGGCAAACGAAAAGACATCGCGAAATTGAGGCACATTCTTCGCAATCTGCTCTTCCATCAGCCGCCTTTTCTGGCCGATCAGGTCGTTTGTAACGCTGGTCAAAGCGCCTCGCGCCTCACGGGCGTCGCTGAAGGAGCCGAGCGGCGTATGCGGAACGCTTGAAAGGGTGAAGATCGAGGGATCCTCGGTTGGGTAGACGGAGCAAAGAGGCCCATCGACAAAGGTAATGGCTGGGAACTTTTCCTTCGCCTCGTAGTAGAGCAGCATCGTCGGCTCGTAGAATATGTCGAGCGGCATGGTGCGCACCTGCCCCCAGCTCGCATCGATCAGATAATCGAACTTGATGCCTTCTACCTCGACGTGATCCTGATGCTGGACGATCGAAGTGACCGGAGTGTCCAGAATAAGCGCGCTTCCAAGGCGCTCCATGAAATAATTGCGTGCACGGCTGATCAGCAGAACACGTTCAGATGTCGAAAGAGCCCCTTCGACATCGTGAATATGCGGCGAGCTCTTGAGCTCTACGAAATCGATTCCCGATGACGCCATGATCAACTTGTAGGTCTGAAAATCGATCAGGCTGTCGCCATGTGGGACGGCATAGATGTTTTCCTCGATGGGCGCCGAGAGCGTGGGATATCGCTCGATAAAGCGTAGAAAACCATCGCGAGACTGCTGACGTGTTCCCTGGTGCCTTGCGTAATGGAAACCAAGATGCAGGCGAAACTGATTGTTGCCCGACGCTTCGTGCAGAGGCCGTTGCGCACGATCAAATACCATAACCTTGAAGCCAAGGCTGGCCAGCGAAGAACTGATATGGCAGCCGTACCAACCTGCGCCGATGACTGCGATTTTAAACGGCATACTAAGGAACCCTATTCACTGCCATGCACATCTATCAGAAGCAAACGCATCTACCATAAGCGTTTTTGGTGCAACCCTTAGCGCCACCAAGTGCACCATATTTAGTGAACTCACCAGCTCACCTTCCATCGCCCTCAATGAGAAGGTGAACTATCCTTCCACCCCGCCATGCTATCCCAAAGCTTGCTCAGGAAATCCTCCAGCAATTCGGGGCGATCCCTGAAATTATAATACGACGCAGACGACTGATCTGCCACGCTTATCAGCAATTTCGCCTGAGCATCATCTTCGATCGTGCCGCGGGGCGGCATCAATACAGGAGATGGATCCTCCATGTATTTTTCATTGAAATAGATATTGAAATCCGGGCGGCCACCAAGGTTATGGGCACTGCTAACAATTGCACCGGGTATGTTCGATATCCAGCGGTACTTGGTTAGCCCCGCCCCCCAAATCCCGATAAAGCAGTCGGCGTTATTGCCCCAGGCGGCGCTTCGGTACATGCTGGCGCCAATCGTGCTGACCACGTCGACGCCGGTCCCCTTCAGGCCCGCGCCGACCGCATCGACGATTTCACGCTCGACATCCACGGGAGGGCGGAGAGACAGATGCTCTCCATGGCTGCGCACCTTACCTGTCGTGGCAAACTCCTCGTTACCGTTGTGGCCGTCGATGACGATCGTTCCCTTTCCGAAACGGCGTTCAAAAGACTTGGCGACGCGCACAAAGAAATCCACGGGATCGACATGCGTCCTGTTCTCAGTCCTGAGACCAAAAACGACTATCGGACCCCGACGGTTTTCGGAAACATAACGATTGACCTCCTGGCCGATCGCGGTCGCGTCCACGACGGACTTGATCCGAGCACGCAGCCCCGACGATACATATTCATCGGTAATTCGCAGCAATGCGAAATTATTCTTGTAGGCAAACCTTGTCGCCTCGTCCAAGCTGGAAAGCCCCCTTCTCACGCGGGTGGCAATCTCTGGATAAAGCCTCTCAAGCGGACCATAAATTTCCACCGACTCGTCAGCCTCAACGATCCACCATTCAGGTAAATCACCGGGCCGGCGATTGCGCAAAACCATATCCACACCCGACAACTCGTTCCACAGCTGGTGACCGAGATGGGTTTGCGGCGCCAAGCGCGGCAGACTGGCGATCTTTTTCTTCCCCGAAGCGAAATAGGTTTTCAGTTCGGAACTATATTTCTTCAAATGCCTGCCGAGCATATCCTCAAAATTGCTGTAGAGGGACCTGAACAGCCCGATTCTTTCCCCATTCAAGCAAAAAACAGACGAGCACGACGGTGAAAAAATCCCGATGACCTGAGAACAATGATGGGAAACCAGCAGGAAAAATTCTCTCCTGTCTTCGGCATCCGAAAACTTCAAAGCAAATCTGAAGTCGTCAAGAGGCATGCTCCCCCGGAACTCGAATTCCCCATCGTCATAGATGCTCTTCCACGACATCGCCCCGCCGAGCCATTTCAGGCTGGTCTCCCTGAAATCCATTTCAAGAGATGCCTTGACCCTGTCGCGATCAAAAACCTCGACTTCGCCATGATCCGTAGCAATGAGGATCACGCCATCCTCTTGCGTGATATCGCGTATTCCTATCGGGGGAATTGACTGGCGGAGGAAGCTGTCAATGATTTCCTGCCTTGTATTCGGGTTGAGGGAGTAAAATCCATTGACGCTATCCGGCACAGGCTCATGCGTCGCTGAAAATGAAGCGTCCACGATATGTCGCATAACGTGGGCACTGTTACGCAGGAGAAGCTCGCGAATCGGCTTGCCGAGATGCCTAACGCTATCGCCAACCCCATTCATGGTTCCATCAAGCCACCAGGTGGCCTGCCTGCCGTCCCGATGTTGCAGTTCGAGCGCCATAATTGGATAAAAGCCGACATAAACAAATCTCGGAAACCAGCCGGGATCAAAAGTCTGAACCAGATCACCGTGATTCCTCAACGGAACAGCAAGGCCATTGCCGAACTGTATACGGTAGCCTCCATCAATGAAGACAACCGGTAGCGTCGAGGTTACGGCTCTTGTCATTTCAAATTTCCATATCAACAGGCCGCAATCCAAGGTTCATCGACTGACAGATCCGGCCAAAATTATATCAACACAGGCGCAGAAGCATTAAACGTTAATGCCGCCCCGGCGCCCTGAGCGCATCCGCCATTTCGCGCGCGCCCATCATTCTGCCCCGGATCAGCGCAGCATGCTGAAGCGCACGTCGCATGACGAGCTGAGGAGTAGCGGCATCTAGCTGTTCTAACATCTTTTCATCGTTTCTCGCCGCGTTAAGCGCCATGTCCCAGGCAACCCTGTCGCGATCGCCCTCATCGACATCCGGAACGATATGCATGCCAAAATGCTTGAGGAACATCCGTCCTTCTTGCAGGCCAACCTCTGTCAACTTGCGCGGATCATAATCGTGCGAATGGTAGACGACAGCATCATCGACATAAACCTTCTCGAAGCCGAGTCGGATTATTTCCGACGCCCAGATCATGTCCTCGCCCCAGGGAACGTCCGGATAAGGTAGTTCACGCCAGACGGACTTTCGCATGCACGAATTGTTGTCCGAATAAAACTGCAAATGATATTGCCAGGTCGGGGAGCCGCGCTCGACAAAACCGGGCATTTCCCTTTCCCAAGAAAACACCGGACCGACACGCCTGAACCTGTCGAACATGTCGTTCAGCCCCTTGCCCTCGAACAGTTCGTGCAGCGGATAGGCCACGTGACGTCCGAACACACCGGCGACCCTGTCGCTCGCCTGGAACCCGCCAACAAGGCGATCGAGCCAAGCCGAAGACGCTGGGCAGGCATCCTGCGTAATGATCGCGACGACATCGCCGAGTGCCATGTCGATTCCCATATTACGCGTCTTGCCGTGTCCAAACTCGCTGCTTGAAATGGAATGCAGCTTGATTGGATGTTTGCGCGATTTTTCTTCCAAGATGCTCAGCGTCTCATCCGTCGAGCCCGAGTCGATCACGACGATTTCGAAACGCTCATCCATCTTCTGCGCCACAACCGCGTCCATTACCGTATCGAATTCGGGACCGGCATTGTAAGTCGGGATGAATATCGACACTTTGGGCCGCTCGTATAATGCCGGCGCTGCGAGACGCTGCTGAGCATCAGCGACGAGCGACGAGACGAGTGGCGCAACATCGAGCGCACCACTTCCCGTAACTTTCTCGCGAATGGCGTTAGCAACGATTTCGCCCGAACGTTCCCAGCTTGCGGTCTCAAGAAAGGACTTTGCGTTCTCGACAAGAGCCTTGCGCTCATCAGGATTGCTCAAAAGCAGCTCAAGCGAGTCCGCAACAGCATGCACGGACGGTGCAGAGAACCAAACCGATCCTTCCTGATATGCGGCCCGGGTACTCTCCGTATCGATCTCCAGGACCGGGAGATCGCATGCCATCATCTCAAGCGGCACGAGCGAATAATTGGTGCATGAGAAGACCATACCGAGATCGGTCTCTTGGTAAAGAACCGCCAGATCCTGCGGCTTTAGCACTCCATGCGCGGTATAGCTGAAGGGCTTTTCGGCGAAATCCAGCTCCTCACCGAAGAAATCGACATGGAACCTCCAGCCGCGCCGCGCCAGCAGGTCAAGCGCTTCAAGGCCAAGCCTTACGGCCCGCCGCGGTGTATAGGCGCGAGCATAGAACGCTATTCTAGGAAGAGGCGACGTCTCTGATACCTCGCCAGCGATTTCACGCGAAGGCACAAACTGCTCGAGGCTGTTGGCTGGCACCACGCGGCCAAGGAGATTGTACATCTCCGACTTGCCTCCTGAAGAGCGGTAAGAGACATATTCGCGCGGCTCAGTCGCGGGCTGGTAGACATCCAGATCCGCACCAAGGTACCAGCAGACTGTGTCCATGCCCGCTCCCTTGGCTTTGGACTCCAGCCATTTTCCGGCCGTAAGGGCCGTGAACCCGAAATCATAGGTAGCAGACGCCATAAACCGCAATTCACCGGCGGGATGGAATTCCGATTCCCAATCCTGGATAAAGTAGAACCGGTGAATGAAGCGCGTCATGCGCGCAACGGGATAAGCTGTCCAGCAATCCGTGGCGATCACGACATCGCCGGAGATGGCCTCAACGTCGTCGGGAAGGAAGCGCACCACAACACGCGGCGAAACCTGAGTGTACCAAGCACAGATGCGTGCCTTCGCAACCGCCGGATAGCCGTGGTTGAAGGCGTTTTGTATCCATATCGTCTGATTGAACCCCTGATCGTCCAGCATCTTCACGAAGCGGAAAATCGTGGTATGCCCGCCCGCGCCCGGGCCGAAGTCCGGAATGACCCAATGAACCTGCAGGCCCGAACTATTGAACGGGGGCAAATGCTCTTGAAGCGGGAGTGGTGCAGATGCGGAAATTGCCGGCGTATCCCTGATCCAACGCCGCCCAACTGCATCCTTGTCTTCTATCGCGCAGCGTGCAGGATTGATCAACGCTTCCGGCCGGGCGGCTGGTGCATAATAAGAAAGCACCTCATACCCTGTTTTTTGCGGAACGAGGCAAAGCGCACGCTCCAGAGAGTGTGCCAAGGTGCCGTCGATCTGGGCGGCCTCTTCACCGAATTCCTCGATGGTCAAGCCGGCTCTGACGATGGGCAACATCGCCTTTGTCCTGAACCAGCACATGGAGCCGGCGGCAAAATGTGAAAGCTGCTCCGGGAGGTGATCGTCCACCCCAAGTCGGGAAAAGAGTTCCGCTAGAGCGTCCCGGTTTATGCCGTGATCGACGTGTTTCTTTATCTCGAAATAATTGTCGGGATAGACAAGGCCAAGCTTATCGTCCTGCTCGAATTTCGCCAGGATACCATTGACCCGCTCATCAGAGCCAACCAGCTGATCCAGCAGATAAGCCCGCCATTTCGAGCCGAAATGCACATGCGGGCTGAATTTCGTATGAACATGGCACCATATGTCATGTTCTTCGAGCACATCCTCGAGGCCGACAAACAGAGGAGCAAGGTCACGCCCCTGGTTCGGCACCAGACGGACCTCGACTTGAACGTGAGCGGGAAGGACGTCACGCGCGAATTCTTCAGCGGCAGCAACATCGACCTTCCGGACAACCGTTATGTATAGCTTGTAGTGAAGTTTCAGATCAGAAAGATACGAAAACAGCTCAGGCAAAAGCGACAGATAGAAGGCGTGGCAATGAATTGCGACTGAACCAACGGAGGCCTTTTGTGTCGTTTCTACCAGAGAGAACGAATGCTGTGGCCGGGTTAAATTCCCAGCCGCCCTTCCGGTTTTCTCGAAGTGCAATAGCGGACTGACCGTTGCATCTTCGCCTCCAAGGTAGGTTTCCTTGTAAAAATAGGTATCGAAATCAACAGATGCGTTTCGGTTTTCTTTCCAGCCCCACGTGTTGAAATGTTCCAACGCCGAGGCGCCCCAATGGGCCAAGTCAGGATACATCCGTACATAATAATTCTCGTCGAAATGCATACCAGTACTCGCGTCTTCGTTTAATTTTGCAGCCATGCCGCACCAAATTCCCATCCGAATAATCGGATTATCTCTATGCGATTAGTCCGCTGCCAGCGCGCGCGCCTCATCTTCGAGAAGCCGTGCTTGCGGAGCGTCTCCGGCTTTTTCCAGGGCTGCAGAACGCGCAAGGAAATCGCGCTCGAATTTGCCGGCGAGCTGATGAGGCAGACTGCGGCTGACACGATCGCGCTTTACATCGATCGCAGTACGGGCCGAAGCCAATTCCGGACGCACATTCGCGGCGAACAAGGCTGCTCCAGCTTCGAATGCCAAGGCAAATTGGCTCACAGAAACCAGCTCACTTACCAGGCTGGCCTGCAGCTCGAATGGTGCGCCCTCTGATATATTGGTCTCCAGATCGTTACGAAGCGACTGGAGTGCCTTGTCGTGTGCCCCGGTTTCGATGTGAAGTGACCGCAAAGCTCTGGAAGCAGAGCCTCCGAAACCTTCGGCTACCAATTCTGTATATAGAACCAGTGCATCATCATATCGCTGGATGACTTGATAGACCTGCGCCTTGACAAACTTGAGCGGCAAAGATGCCGCTTCAGAGGCTTCAATTATGGTCAGCGCCTTTGTCAATCGGCCGTTTCGCAGGGCAGCTGCAAGATCGGCTTGAGCACGCTCGCCGATCTCGACCCCGCTGACATCGACCATAGGTCCGGCCGGCACATTGATCCCCAATGCAGACAGTTCCCTCCGCGCATCTTTGCCAATGGCCCCAAAGGAACCAAGGCGCGCGGCATGGCGGTATGCAGAGATGGCCTTCCCCTTGGCACCCTGCATTTTTAGCGCATGCCCCAGATGCAGATAGGCATCTGCATCCAGCGGATCATCGAGCGTAGCTTGGCCATATGCCCGTTCGGCTTGCGCCAGCAGACCCTGCTCCTTTAGGGAATGCCCGAACTGTATCCGGATAGCGATATCCGCAGGCCGCAACCGGAGTGCATTTTCGTAATGCGCAGATGCCTCTACCCATCGTCTTTCGGCATTGGCGGCATTTCCCAGACGCACCGAGGCTTCGAATTCTCCTTCGGTCTGACCGGGTTTCTTTTTGCGCTTAAAGAATATCATCTCTTACAGAGCCGCCGTACTGGTTCAAATGCAATATGTATTGCTGCAAGCGATATCGTCGAATTGCTTGCAGCAGATTTTCACGTATTTTCGCGTAGGATAGCCAGAAGGTACTTTCCGTATTCGCTCTTCCCGTGCTTCTTCCCCAGAGCTTCGAGCTGGGATCCGTCAATAAACCCCTGACGATATGCAACTTCCTCGGGGCTGTTGATCTTGATGCCCTGTCGTTTCTGCAATGTAGCAACGAAATCACCGGCTTCCAGCAGACTATCGGGCGTCCCCGTATCAAGCCACGCATAACCGCGCCCCATCTGCTCGACGCTCAGCTGACCACGTTCGAGATAAACCCGGTTGACATCAGTAATCTCAAGCTCTCCACGCGGAGACGGCTTGAGATTGGCGGCAATATCAACCACCTGGTTATCGTAGAAATAAAGGCCGGTAACCGCCCAGTTTGAACGCGGCTTTACCGGCTTTTCTTCAATCGACACAGCCTTCATCGCCTTGTCGAACTCCACGACGCCGTAACGTTCAGGATCATGGACGTGATAGGCGAACACGGTTGCACCATCTTCGCGAGCGGCCGCGTTCTTGAAAAGGTCGGTGATGCCGTGGCCGTAAAAGATATTGTCACCCAGAATGAGGCAGGACGGGTCGGAGCCCACGAAATCGGCGCCAATGATATAGGCCTGCGCCAGTCCGTCCGGCGACGGCTGCTCGGCGTAAGAGAGTGAGATACCCCAAGCGGAACCATCGCCAAGCAGGCGCTGGAAATTCGGCAGATCATGAGGAGTCGATATGATAAGAATATCGCGAATTCCCGCCAACATGAGTGTCGACAGCGGATAGTAGATCATCGGCTTGTCGTAAACCGGCATGAGCTGCTTCGAAGTGACAAGCGTCATCGGGTGCAGACGCGTCCCACTTCCGCCAGCCAGAATGATACCCTTCATGTGATCAAGTCCCAATTTTTTGTTGTAGCTTTACGCTGAAAGAAAACGACGGACGATGTCGGAGGTAGAGCTTTGCCAGGTCGGCATAATGACGCCATGTGCGACAGCAAGTTTACCGCAATCGAGGCGCGAATTCTTCGGCCGCCTGGCCGGCGTCGGATATTCTGCCGTCGTGATCGGATGGACCTGTGCAACCGGGCCGTCATTTTCCCGGGATGCCGAGAAAATCTCCGCAGCAAAGTCTGCCCAGGAAGCGTCTCCGGTTCCGGTCATGTGGAAGATACCGCGCATGCTTGCGGCATCCGAAGCAAGGAGATTATCCGCCACCTTGATGACAGCATCCGCGATGTCCAGAGCCGAGGTCGGATTACCGATCTGATCGGCGACAACATTGAGATCGTCACGGGTCTCGGCAAGACGAAGCATCGTTTTCAGGAAGTTTTTGCCGTAAGCGCTATAGACCCAGGCGGTTCTCAAGATGGCATGGTCTGCACCAGAAGACGCCAAAAGACGCTCACCTTCGAGCTTCGTGCGGCCATAAGCTCCCAAGGGGTTGACCGGATCATCCTCCAGATAGGCCGATGTTTTTTCCCCGTCGAACACATAGTCGGTGGACAAGTGTACCACCGGAATGCCAAGCGCCTTTGCGACACGGCCGACTTCACCGACAGCAGCGGCGTTGATCGCAAAGGCATTAGCCTCATCAGTCTCAGCCTGGTCAACGGCAGTATAGGCAGCACATGAGATAATGGCATCCGGATTGGCCGAAATCAGTGCCGCCTCGACGGTCTCGATCCTGCCAAGGTCCAAGGTCGGCCGCCCTACCGGAATTATCTGCAACTCGGGATGTTGGGCGCTACGCTCAATCAGCGAGCGCACCACCTGGCCCTCCAGGCCTGTCACCGCATAACGCTTGGCCATCACTTCACTCCGGGCGTAGCAAGCAGTCCAAGCCTGCTGCCGTCATAGCCCTTGCGCAACGGCGCCCACCACCATTCGTTTTCAAGGTACCATTTTACGGTCTTTTCGATGCCGGTATCAAAATTCTCCTGGGCTTTCCAACCGAGTTCATTCTCCAGCTTCGTGGCGTCAATGGCGTATCGAGCGTCGTGGCCGGGCCGATCTGTCACGTAGGAAATCAGACTTTCATGCTTGGTCGACTTGGCACGAAAGCCATCCATGAGAGCGCAGACTCGCGTCACGACATCGATGTTTCGGCGTTCGTTACGTCCGCCAACATTATAGGTCTCGCCTATACGACCGCGCTCGGCAATCAAGTCGAGAGCACGCGCGTGATCTTCGACATAAAGCCAGTCACGAATATTCGCACCATTGCCATAAACGGGAAGCGGCTTGCCCTCCAATGCGTTCAGGATGATGAGAGGGATAAGCTTTTCCGGGAAGTGATAAGGACCGTAATTGTTCGAGCAGTTCGAAACGACGACAGGCATTCCATATGTCCGTGCCCAGGCTTTGGCGAGATGGTCCGAAGCGGCCTTGGACGCAGAATAGGGTGAGGACGGATCGTAAGGCGTTTCCTCGGTGAAAAGACCTTCATCGCCGAGCGAACCATAGACCTCGTCCGTCGAGACATGCAGGAAGCGGAAAGCGTCCTTGCGATCCGCGGCCAAACCACTCCAGTAGTGCCGAGCCGCTTCGAGAAGCGTAAAGGAGCCGATCACATTCGTCTCGACGAAATCACGTGCACCGGTGATCGACCGATCGACGTGGCTTTCAGCTGCAAGATGCATCACCCTGTCTGGCTGGAAGCTGTCGAACGCCTCCTGCATAGCCGACCGATCGCAGATATCGGCCTTCAGGAACCGGTGCAGCGGATTATTGTCCACAGTCGACAGGGAGGCCATATTGCCGGCATAGGTCAGCTTGTCGACGGTCAGAACCTCATAGCCCTTAACGCTGACGAGATGCCTTACGACCGCGGACCCGATGAATCCGGCTCCGCCGGTAACGATTACACGCATGCTTGTTCTCCGGCCCAATCAGACGTCATAAACAAAGGCAGTGCCGAGATCGACAAGCCGCGGCTGGACCTTGTCCTTGGCCGAAAGGATCGCCGTCTGCGCATCGACGGGCCACTCGATGCCAAGCTCCGGATCATTCCACAAAAGGCCGCGATCGTGATCGGGGCTGTAGTAGTCGGTAACCTTGTAGGAAATGATGCTGTTGGGCTCGAGCGTGCAGAAGCCATGGGCAAAACCTGGCGGCACCCAGAGCTGGTGGCCATTATCAGCAGTCAATTCAGCCTTTACATGCTGCCCGTAGGTAGGGGAGCCTTCGCGAATATCGACAGCGACGTCGAGGATCGCACCAGCAATACACCGGACAAGCTTGCCTTGAGCGCGCGGGTTAAGCTGGAAATGAAGCCCTCGGACAGTACCTACCTCGGCAGAAAGCGACTGATTATCCTGGATAAGCTGCCACCCGCCCACGTTCTCGGCGAACATGTCCTGACGAAACGTTTCGGAAAAATACCCGCGGTTGTCGCCTATCCTTTTCGGAGCAATGAGGACTACTTCGGAAATCGCCGTTTTTTGAAACTGCATTCTGCGGGCCTTGAACTTTAATACGGACAGGGCTTTGCTCATACCAAGGTGGTGGGATGCACGCAATGTCTCCAAACAAGTCGAATCTGACTTATGGCATGGGATACCTGAATGAAAAATCCTCATGCTCAAGCGTCAGGTTCGGATTATAAAATCGGTCCTGCAGAATTTTTGAGCCCCACTCCTTGACCATGAAATCTGCCTCTTGTTCGAACCGAGCAGCCCTTTCGCCGGAGAGATCAAGTCCCCGTGACAAGCTTTCATGATGATACAGCGTAGCCCACGGAGTGAACACAGACCGCCAACCGCGGTCGCCGAGCTTCAGGCATAGATCCACATCGTTAAACGCGACGGTCAAATGCTCCTCGTTCAGCCCCCCGACGGCCTTGTACTTGCTTGCCTCTACCACAAGGCACGCTCCCGTCACGGCAACCACCGTCTGCTGAACGAGTAACCGGTTCATATAACCAGTCGATTCCGCCAACTCATACTTGTGCCCATGCCCGGCAACCGTACCCACGCCTCCCACGATACCTGCATGCTGCAAATGCCCGCTGCCATACAGGAGCTTGGCACCGACCGCGCCGATATTCGGATCAATGGCAATAGATACCATTTCCCTGAGCCAACTGCCGTCCATGACTTCCACGTCATTGTTCACAAGCGCAAGAACAGCTCCCTTCGCGATATCGGCCGCTCGGTTGTTGAGACGAGAGAAGTTGAAGGGCCCATCATCCCGGAGTACAGAAATGCGCTCATCCCGGCTGATTGTCTTGAAATAATCCAGGCTCTGCTGCTCGACGCTGCCGTTGTCGACCAAAATTATATCAAAAGATGGATATTCAGTGCGTGACAGTATGGAGTCGATTGCTGTCCTGACCAGTTCAAGACGATCCCTGGTCGGAATAATGATCGTGACATGCGGCGGATTGGCCGGCATTGGCCATCTAAGTTTCACCGTGCCGGGAACCATTCCGAGGTCAGCACTCATGGCAGGCTTCCGCCGAACCAATCGCTCGTTGACGAGAGCAACAATAGGCGTACTCTCGCCGGTCAGGCCACAATGCCAGACTGGCTTTGCGAAATGGCCTATTCTACCCGATCCAACATTCTCTGAAATACGAAGCAGGAGATCGAAGGTTTCCAATTCCGGAAAATCGTCTCTCCAACCACCCGCGGCATCGATAGCAGCTCGCGAAAAAAGAACCGATGGGCCGACATAGTCGTAACAAAGTATATAGTCCGCATTCCAGTCCGGCTTGAAGCGTGGTGAATGGCGCCGCCCACTTTCGTCAATTTCATCATGATCGCAGTAGATGACAACTGCAGCCGGATTAGCCTTGGAGTACTCAAGAAAATTTGCCACAGCGCCATTCGCGAGGATATCGCCGGGAGGCAATTGCCCGATCAGATCGGTATCGAGGAGCACCATACCCGAAGACATGCGGGTCGCTCTAGAGGTGGAAGGCTTTACAACGGCAACCTTAACCCGCTCGTCCCTGGATGCTTCCCGCTCGATGGCCGCACGAAGCGAAGATTCCAAGCTTTCATCCAATACAACTGCCAATCTCCACCGACTGGATGACTGTGTACGCAATGAAGCAAGTATCGCCGCGAATTGCTCCCCTTCTCCGCCACTGATCATGGTCACAAAACCAACCGTTCCCTCATCGACAGAAGGCATAGGGACGGCAAGAGCAGGGCCTTCATTGAAGGCAATCCAACGCCCATATTCATCAGCCATCTTGGTTGCAAAGTGCCTGTCCAGCGCCGACGCCAAACTGCCGCGCAAGCCCGCCTTTAAAACATTGGCGATAGACGGACCGCTTGCCTTCGCAAACACTCGCATAAGAACCGAAAACCAAGACAGACGCAAAACATTCAGGTCCGACACGATCAGTTTGCCAGGTGTATGCACCGGATCGAGTCGCAACGAGACAACTGAGGGCGGCATGCGAATAATCACGCCATATGTATTGCCCGATTGTTTCACCAAGCGAACGGCCCTAAAACGCCCCCAACCCGGCGTCTCTTCTATGTAAAGAATAGGATCGACGACACATTCAGTCTCGCTGATCTTCAATGTAATTTCTATCCATTGCCCACAAAGCTCTTGTATGCCCGTTCGGCTAATTGGCTGTAGGCGCATCCTCGATCTATTTGTCGTGGCACGATAAATGCCTCTTTCCACAACCAGATCGGCAGCCGGTTCAAGAGTTGACGGGATCCGTTTCGTTCTCCACGTGAACGCGGCCTTTGCAGACTTTGAAACACGTTCTGCATCTTTCAGCCGCGCGTCGTTTTGCGCCGCAAGCCAAGCATGCAGCACTTCGTCCCGATGCCGAACGCTCTCCGACATGGGCCGCAAATTATCTCCCGTCTCACTCCTGACTACATGGGACGCGTTCAGTCGAGCCACATTGAGACCAGAAATTTCCGGCTCGACATGAGGGCCATAAGGTATCCGCCGAGCAGCCTTGAATGTTTCGATCGCTTCGTCAGGTCGGCTCAGTCGTTTCAGCAAGTGGCCAAGATGAACATATCCGTCGGTCGCCGTACCATCCCAAAGCAGCGCGGCTCGGTAGGCTCCGACCGCTGCCTCAAGATAGCCCGCCTCCTTGAGCATATGGCCATATTGAACAATGAGAGCGGCCGAAGGATCAAACGTGATCGCTTGCGCAAAGAAGCCTGCAGCAACTTCCCAGTCTCGCTGATCAGCAGCATGTTTCGCGGCTTGCAGAATTTCGTGGTGCCCAAGCTGCCGAGTATCTGACATTTCCAACATTAAAATTTGAGAAGGGGATTGATTTTACAGACCAGCGGCCCTGCCACCTTCGCGGATCACTCTGATTCCGCACATTATTTATCGGGGTTCAGATATACGATCATAGAGTGAAAGGCCATGGTCAAAACCACAGCCCCCTCAGTGAACTAAAGCAGGAACATGTGTTCAGCAAGGGTAAGGTTGCCTTTGAAATGAACACCAAAGTCGGCCTTCTTGTCGCCGTTCAGGTCGGCATAGACATAGGTATCCCCACCCTTATTCCCAAACCGAAGCTCACCGGCTTCACCAGAAAACTTATTCGCGCCAATCCATTCGAAGGACTGATCGCCTTTCTCCTTGAGGTTGGCGTCGATAGCCGAGAGATCAACGGTCTCCGCACCTTTGAAGTCCACAATCAAATCAGGCTTCGACACCTTAGAGGTGTAGTGGCTCTCAAAAACGAACGTGTCGCGGCCGCTGCCACCACGCATAACGTCATAGCCCATGCCCCCACTGATGATATCGTCGTCCTCATCACCATAGAGATGGTCATCGCCATTGCCACCTTTGACGATGTCATTGCCATAGCCGCCGCGCACAAGATCGTTCCCGCTACCACCAAGCAAGTTGTCGGTGCCTAAATTGCCTCGGATCACATCGTTGCCGCCTTTGCCGTCAATAATGGAACCAAATATGTCAACGATAGCGGAGATTGTGTCCTTGCCATTGGTGCCATAGATCGTCTCGTTGATATTATTGATGACCGGTGCAAACGAGGCATAGGAGACTTCGCCATTGGCATCTGTCGCCTTGATCTGGAACGAGTAGGTCGTGATTTGGCCGGACTGCGGCTCTTCCTCGTAGTCGTAGCCTACATAGTAAAAGCTGCTCTCCTCATAGTCGATGTCTCCAACGACGACCACCTTGTTACCGTCGATGGCGAACTGGGTATGACCCGTCGTTCCTGCGTAAGCCTCTTCCCAGGTGTAGCCGGTGGCATTTTCCGTGTTGTAGCCGGCCTTGTTGGAATAGTAGTTCGTCGTAATCAGCTCGTAGGAAACTGCGGTCCCATCGGGATCGGTGGACGAGAGAGTGCCCAGGATCGTGCCGTTGGCGGAATGCTCGTTAATGGTCAGATTGGAAATTTTTGGAGTTGATGGTACGGTCATGTCTGCCTCAAATTACTATGTTGAATGACCTCACTCTACACAGCGAGCTATTTGTTGAAAATGAAGATTAGATAACAGCGCTGCTAATATTTCGGGTGCCGTCGTATGGTGAGAGATCAAACACTCGGCCTTGCAGTAGAGAGCTTCCATGCCGCCTAGGATCAGGGTGTCTTCATTCAAGCTCGCCAGTGCGGATCTTCTGCAGGCCATCCCTGCGGATTGCAGGCAGGACTTCACAGGCGATCCAGTTTTGTAATTTAACGGTCTCTGATTTTTCAACCCTGAGACGACCTTGTAAAGGCCACTCTCGGAGGTCAAGACGTTAGGCCTAGTGAGACGACAACGAGTTCATGAAACAGGCGCAGGAGGCCTATGAGTGCGGATGGGTATCGAGGCCTACCGTTCCGCTGATGCCCTTCATTAGGCGGCAGTCCCTACCCGTCCCAGAACGGGCCCTCTGGCTACAACATCATATTGGCTATCCGAAGGACGTAAACATCGTTTATCTCATCACATCAAGTTGCCGCACAGCGACGCCTACAGGCGCGAGGAGATAGTGCCCGCGAACCGCCGCAGGGTACATTTGTGCAAGATGGCCGCACAGTTGGCTTTGAGGGAAGAAGGCGTGGCGGGCGTGCTCGCTTACCCGATCAACCTGATCCGAAAGGTACTTTCCTGAATAACCGAGTCGGACTAGAAGTGCGCAATCCCTCATAACGATCTGATATATAAAATAGTGTGGCTGGGGCGCCAGGATTCGAACCTGGGAATGCCGGTACCAAAAACCGGTGCCTTACCGCTTGGCGACGCCCCACCATGGCGGGCGGCAAATCAGGAAATGCCGCCCTTGCGCGGGCTTTGCTCTAGCAAAGCTTTTCAGGCCTCTCAACGGATAACTTGCCGCCGCACACGAATTTTCCCGGTTTGCGGTGCACAAGGGTCCATGCAATGCTAGGGCTTTGCGCAAATCCGTTCATTCCGCCCCTCGCGGCAAAGGCAAACCGATCCCCGCCCATGGCAGACGACATTTCCTTCGATCTCGCATTTTCGCCGTCCTACGGGGAGCCCGTCACGATTGCGCAGGGTGTGCAGCGGCTCACCGTCAACAATCCCTCGCCTTTCACCTTTCACGGCACCAATAGCTATATCGTCGGCACCTCATCCGTTGCGGTGATCGATCCCGGTCCGGAAGACGAGGCGCATTTCAGGGCTCTGATGGCGGCACTCGAAGGTCGGGAGCTGACCCATATTTTCGTCAGCCATACGCATCGCGATCATTCTCCGCTGGCGGCACGGCTGAAAGCTGAGACCGGCGCAATCACGGTGGCGGAAGGGCCGCACCGGCCGTCCCGGCCGCTGCATCAAGGCGAGACCAATCCGTTTGCCGAAAGTGCGGATAGCGGTTTTGAACCGGATATCGCGCTTGCCGACGGCGAGACGATCGAAGGCGACGGCTGGGCGCTGACGGCTGTGCATACGCCCGGCCATACCGCCAATCATTCGGCCTTTGCGCTGGAAGGCGCGCTGAAGGACAGCGGCATCCTGTTTTCCGCCGATCACGTCATGGCCTGGGCAACGACCATCGTCGCGCCGCCGGACGGGTCGATGGCGGATTTCATGGCCTCGATCGAAAAGCTGCTCGCGCGCGAAGACCGCATCTTTTTTCCCGGCCATGGCGGGCCGGTCACTGAGCCGCGCTCGTTTTTGCGCGGGCTTCGCACCCATCGGCGGATGCGCGAGCGCGCCGTGCTGGAGCGCATTCGGGGCGGCGACCGGCTGATCACCGATATGGTGAAGGCGATCTATGCCAGAACCGATCCCCGGCTGCACGGCGCAGCAGGCCTTTCAGTCCTCGCCCATCTCGAGGACCTGATCGAGAAGGGCATTGTCACGACGGATGGCGCGCCATCGATCAGCGGCGAATACCGGATAGTATAGCCTATCAGCCGCCGGCTATGCCGAGCAGTTCGGTATCGAGCCGTCCGAGAAAATCGGCAGCGATCCGTTCCCCCATGCCGAGATCATGCGGCCCGTAGCGCGAGGCGACCCGGATATCGACGGATGTGGTCTCGGCATCTTCCCGCAGACGAATGACGATATCGAAGCGCAGGCCGAGGACGAGGCTGCGCGTTTCGCCCTGCAGAAGTACATCGCCGGGATTGCCGACCGTGGGCAGAAGCGAGGGTTCCGGGCGGCGCAGGGGAATGGGGGCCACGTCCGGCACCACGGCCTGTTCATCACGCGGCGCGGCTTTTGTCGAAATGTCGGGCTCGACCAGCTCCAGGCCTTCGGTGCGGTTGATGGTGATACGCGCAGAGACGGCCGCTTTGCGGACACCGTCATAAACGCGGTCGAGCGCGCCTTCATACCGACGGCCGGTCAGGTCCGGATAGGCGGCGAACTGGGCCCGGCGATCGGCCGGCGTCACGGTGCCTGGGCGCGGCAGCCATTGCTGGTCGGCCTTCGGTTCAGATACCCAGACAGGAGGATCGGCCATGTCCGTGGTGATGTCGAAAAGCGACGGCAGGGTGAAATAACCGAAAGCACCGACCGCCACGACACAGAGCGGAATGGCTGCGAGCAGAAGCCCCTGCGCGGCCGGATAACCGCCTTTGGCGCCGACCTGCCAGAGCCGCCACAGGCCGATCAGGCATAGCGGCACGGAGACCGCGGCGATCGCGGCCGCAAGAAACAGCAGCGCAATGAAACTCGGTTCGCTCAGCGGCCCGAACCGATGGGCAAGGCCGACGATCAACGACAGAAGCAGCGCGAAAAGACCAAGCCTGCGGCCGAGATAGGCCGAACGGGAAACGGGCCGGACGAAACGAACGGTCATCGGGGTGTTACTCAACTCCCTGCGGCTTGATTGGCGGAATCGCCCAACCCTGTTTAGAACAGGTTCGGCCGGAATGGAATCCGTCAACAGGCACAGTTCTGGGATCCGTTCCGGCAAAGACAGGAACCCCGCCATGCGCAGATATGCCCTTCTCATCCTTTCAGTAACCGCCCTCCTCCCGCTTGCCGCCTGCACAACGATAACGCCCGAAGAACGCCGCGCCGCCGACGAGCGAACCTGCGCCGGCTACGGCTTCAAGCCACGCACCGACGCCATGGCCCGCTGCCTGCTCGATCTCGACCTCGACCGAAAGGCAGACCTGCGCGCCTTCCGGGCGCAGCAGGATTACAGGTGGTCGCCGGTGATCGTCGAGCGGCCGGTCGTGGTGCGGCGGTATTGAAGCCTTCCTTATCAGAAACCTGAATCCGGTTCACATGCCCTGCGAGTTCTGGCATGATCCAGCTATGAAAACGGGCTCTGATCGCATCTCTGTTGACGACGCCATCCTTCCTTCGGATACTGATCCCAAGGAAGACGTCTTGTCTTGGCAGAAAAGCCAGATCGAAAAGCGAAAAAAACTGGCCGACGAAGGGCGCTTCGCGTCCTCCGACGCGGTCAAGACGGTTATCCGCAAATTCATCCCCAATGGATGAACTCATCTGGCTGGATGAAGCTCTTCGAGATGTCGAGGCAATCGGGGATTACATAGCTCGCGACAATCACCGTGCTGCCGAGAACGTGGTTCGCCGCATCATGGAAACGGTATCGCTCCTGGCTTGGCATCCCGAGATGGGGCCTCTCACCGCCGATGGAGATACGCGGCGGCTGACGATCTCCGGCACGCCATATATCGAATTCTACCGCCTGCGCGCACGGGTGGAGATCCTTGCAATCTTCCATTCTTCCAGAAAATGGCCCGATCATCTCAGCTGACCGAACTGCGAGGCGCGACCGCTGACTGGGCTGTGACAAGCCAGTTCAGACCTTCACCCGTTCGATCGCCGCCTGCGCCGCCGCCAGTCTTGCGATCGGCACGCGGAAAGGGGAACAGGAGACGTAGTCGAGATCCGCATTCTCGCAGAAGCGGATCGAGGCCGGGTCGCCGCCGTGTTCGCCGCAGATGCCGAGTTTCAGGTCCGGCCGTGTCTTGCGGCCGCGTTCGGCGGCGAGCTGGATGAGTTCGCCGACACCGTCGAAATCCAGCGAAACGAAGGGGTCGTGTTCGATAATGCCCTTGCGCTGATAGGTCGGGATGAAGGAGGCGGCGTCGTCGCGGGACATGCCGAACGTGGTCTGGGTCAGGTCGTTGGTACCGAAGGAGAAGAATTCGGCGGTCTCGGCAATCACATGGGCGCGGATGGCGGCGCGCGGCAGCTCGATCATCGTGCCGGAGAGATAGGCGATGGTCACACCGGTTTCCCCGAGCACTTCGGCGGCAACCTGATCGATGACGGTTTTGACGTAATCCAGCTCCGACCGGAGGCTGACGAGCGGCACCAGGATTTCGAGCTCGACGGGCTCGCCGGTCTTTTTCGCGGCAGCAACAGCTGCCTCGAAAATGGCGCGTGCCTGCATTTCGGCGATTTCGGGATAGGAGATTGCCAGCCGGCAGCCGCGGTGGCCGAGCATCGGGTTGAACTCGTGCAGCGCATCGATGCGGCGCGCGAGGAAGGCTGGCGGCATTGCCATGGCGCGCGCGACATCGTCGATCTCGGCTTCCGTCTTCGGCAGGAATTCATGCAGCGGCGGATCGAGCAGACGGATCGTCACCGGCAGGCCGTGCATGATCTCGAACAGTTCGGTGAAATCCGAGCGCTGCATCGGCAGAAGTTTTGCAAGGGCTGCGCGGCGGGCCTTTTCGTCCTCGGCGAGAATCATCTCGCGCATGATGTGGATACGGTCGCCTTCGAAGAACATGTGTTCGGTGCGGCAGAGGCCGATGCCTTCGGCGCCGAAGGAACGAGCGGCACGGGCATCCTGCGGCGTATCGGCATTGGTGCGCACCGTCATGCGGCGCGTCTTGTCGGCCCAGGCCATCAGCTTGCCGAAATCGCCTGACAGCGCCGGCTGGATCATCGGCACTGCGCCTTTCAGTACCTGGCCGGAGGAACCGTCGATGGTGATGATATCGCCGCGGCGGAAAACGGCGCCGCCGATGCCGAGCAGGGTTTCGTTGCGCATGTCGACCCGCATCGAGCCGGCGCCGACGACGCAGGGGATACCCATGCCGCGGGCAACCACGGCCGCATGGCTGGTCATGCCGCCACGGGTCGTCAGGATCGCTTCGGCGGCATGCATGCCGTGAATGTCTTCGGGGCTGGTCTCGATGCGGACGAGGATGACCTTGCGGCCTTCCTCCTCGGCAGCCACAGCCTCCTCGGCGGTGAAGACGATCTCGCCGGTCGCAGCCCCCGGCGAGGCCGGCAGGCCGGAGCCGACGATCTGGCGCTCGACACGCGGATCGATGGTCGGGTGCATCAGCTGGTCGAGCGAGGGCGGGTCGATGCGGCAGACGGCTTCCGGTTCGGTGATCACGCCTTCATCGACCATGTCGACGGCGATCTTCATCGCCGCCTTGGTGGTGCGCTTGCCCGAGCGAGTCTGCAGCATCCAGAGTTTTCCGCGCTCGATGGTGAATTCGACATCCTGCATGTCGCGGTAATGGGATTCGAGCCGCAGACAGGTTGCCCGGAATTCGGCAAAGGCGTCCGGCATCAGCTTTTCGAGAGAGGGTTTTTCCGAGCCGGAAGCGAGCCTCCCCTCCTCCGTGATCGATTGCGGCGTGCGGATGCCGGCAACGACGTCTTCGCCCTGTGCATTGACGAGGAACTCGCCGTAAAGCGCGTTCTCGCCGGTCGAGGGGTTGCGGGTGAAGGCGACGCCGGTCGCGGAAGACGTGCCGAGATTGCCGAACACCATGGCCTGGACATTGACCGCCGTGCCCCATTCCTCCGGAATGCGGTGCAGGGTGCGAAACGTTTTCGCACGCGGGTTCATCCAGCTTGCGAAAACGGCGGAGATCGCCCTCCAGAGCTGGAGATAGGGATCTTGCGGAAAATCCTCGCCGAGCTCGTCCTCGATCATCTGCTTGTAGAGCGAGACGACATGCTGCCAGTCGACGGCGGAAAGCTCGGTATCGTATTCGTGGCCGAGCCGTGCCTTTTCGTCTTCCAGAATTTCCTCGAAGATTTCGTGGTCGAGGCCCATGACGACGTCGGCATACATCTGGATGAAACGGCGATAACTGTCCCAGGCGAAACGGGCATCGCCGGCGTCGTGGCCGAGCGCCTGCACGGTCTCGTCATTGAGGCCGAGATTGAGGACCGTGTCCATCATGCCCGGCATGGAGGCGCGGGCGCCAGAGCGGACGGATAGAAGAAGGGGCGTTGCGCCGCCGCCGAACTTGCGGCCGGTAATCGCTTCCATGGCGGTGATGCCGTCCAGAACCTGTTGCTTCAGGTCTTCCGGCAAGGTGCGGCCATTGTTGAAATAATGGGTGCAGGCGTCGCAGATGATCGTCAGGCCCGGCGGCACCGGAAGCCCGAGGCTCGCCATCTCGGCAAGGTTAGCGCCCTTGCCGCCCAGTCGTGCGCTGTCTGCCGCACGCCCCTCCGCCTCGCCACCGCCGAAGCGATAGACCCATTTCAACATGCCTGCTCTCCACCCACGCAGCTGCACCGTCAAAGCCTTACAGCCTTTATGACGGTTTGAAAACTTATGGTGGCAGGATTATGTTGCAGCGCAACATCGAATGCCGCGATATCACGTTTTCTGATACACACGTGAGATGCAGGCCTCTTGGCCGCAGGTTATAAAGCCCCGGGTTTTTTCCGGGGAAGAAGATGACGATCACGAGACGACGGGCGCTGAAGCTGGCGGGTATCACATCCATGGCGGCAGCGCTGCAAGGCGCCTTGAGCGCGGAAGGAATGGCGGCGGTGCGAGCAGCAGAACCTGCATTGCCTTTTGCCGTGACGACGCCGATGCATGTCGGCCAGGCGGCACTTCGGGTGCGCGACCTGAATGCCATGGTCGGCTATTACAGCGACATGCTGGGGCTGGAGGAAATTTCCCGGTCCGGCGATAATGGCGGCACGGTCGTGCTGGGTGCCGGTGGTGCGGCACTGCTGCATCTCGTGCACATGCCGGATGCGCCATTCGAGACCCCGACTTCGGCCGGGCTTTTCCACATTGCCTATCTGATGCCGGACCGGCAGGATCTGGCCCGCTGGCTGGTTCATGTCGCGCGCCGGCGTTTCCCAGTCACCGGGTTTGCCGATCACAGCGTCAGCGAGGCGATCTACCTGACCGATCCGGAGGGAAACGGCGTCGAAGTCTATTGGGATCGGCCGCGCGACCTGTGGAAATGGGATGGCGATGTCGTCACCATGGGCACCAACCCGCTCGATGTGGACGATATCGTCGCAAAGACCGATATCAGCAAGGATGACTACAGCAAGGCTCCGGCCAATCTGCGCATCGGCCATATCCATCTGCGGGTCGGAGACGTTGCCAAGGCGACCGGCTTTTATGGCGACCTGATCGGGCTTTCATCGACCTGCGGCAAACGCGCGGATGCCGGGTTCTTTTCCTCCGGCCGGTACCACCACCATGTCGCCTTCAACATCTGGAACAGCGCCGGCGCCGGTCCGCGGGATGCGAAATCGACCGGGCTGGAATGGTTCTCGCTGGAACTGTCGAACGGGGCCGACCTTGCGCAGCTGAAGGAAAAGCTGAAACAGACCCCGTCCACTGCAATCGCGGACGGGGATATCGGCATCGTCGATCCGTGGGGAACGCAGGTCAGGCTTGTTGGGGTTTGACGAATAAAGCTTTGCGGGGCCGGATCACTGGCGGCCCCGCAAAGCCTTCCGCTCGGGACAGGAAACCCGTGCGGGGGGTTCGAAATTCGTCGTCGGCATCTGCCGATACAGCATGCGGCACCAAGGCACCACACTCCTATCGGAGCCGATTGTCTATATGTAACTTGTCATACACATCACCCAAATGGGTGATTTGACGTAGGTCATCGATCAATTTGCCGATATTTCTGGATCTCAGCTTGCTTCGCGGAGCAATTCGGCGGTCTGCAGGTCCACAGATACCAGTTGGGAGACCCCCTGCTCGGCCATGGTGACGCCAAACAGGCGGTTCATGCGGGCCATGGTAATCGGATTGTGGGTGATGATGACAAAACGGGTTTCCGTCGATGCCGCCATCTCGTCCATCAGGTTGCAGTAACGCTCGACATTATGGTCGTCGAGCGGCGCATCCACTTCGTCCAGCACGCAGATCGGCGCCGGATTGGTGAGGAAGACGGCGAAGATCAGCGCCATGGCCGTCAGCGCCTGTTCGCCGCCGGAAAGAAGTGTCATCGTCTGCGGCTTCTTGCCCGGCGGGCGGGCGAGAATTTCAAGGCCCGCTTCGAGCGGGTCATCGGATTCGATCAGCTGCAATTCCGCTGTGCCACCGCCGAACAGGTGGGTGAAGAGACGCTGGAATTCGGTATTGACCACATCGAAGGCGGCCAGCAGCCGTTCGCGGCCTTCACGGTTGAGGCTCTGGATCGCGCCGCGCAGTTTGCGGATGGCGTCGATAATGTCGTCACGCTCGCGCACCAGCGCGGTCAAACGGTCGGAAAGCTCCTTCTGCTCCTCGTCGGCGCGCAGGTTGACGGCGCCGAGCCGCTCGCGCTCCATTTTCAGCCGGTCAACCTCGCGCTCGATCTCACGCATGTCGGGAATGGTGGCGCCGGGGGCGAGGCCGGTCAGGCGGAAAACCTCGTGCGGCGCCATGCCGAGCGTTTCACGGATGCGGATCTCGCTTTCGTGGCGCTTTTCGGCGGCGGAAACGAGGCGTTCCTCGGCACGGCCACGCTTTTCACGCACATCAGCGAGTTCGGAAAGCGCCGTTGCGGCAATCCGGTCGGCATCGCGCTGACGGGTTTCGGCTTCGGC
This sequence comes from Neorhizobium alkalisoli, assembly GCF_007829835.1. Lineage (GTDB taxonomy): Bacteria > Pseudomonadota > Alphaproteobacteria > Rhizobiales > Rhizobiaceae > Neorhizobium. The sequence continues at coordinate 826,239 of NZ_VIWP01000002.1, forward strand.
AAGGCGATCGCCGGCGGCACGGCGGGCTTCCTCGGCCTTTTGCAGCTCGTTCATCAGGGCGCGGCGCTTGTCGTCGAATTCTTCCGGGGCGGCTTCGAGATCGGCGATCTCTTCGCGCGCCTCTTCCTCGCGTTCGCGCAGGCTGCCGATATGATCGGCGGCGCTGGCGGCACGGGCGCTCCAGGAGGCGCGCTCCTGAGCAATGGCAGAGAGCCGGCGCTGGCGGGCGTCGATCTCGCGGCTCTGGCCTTCGTAATTCGCGCGTGCTTCGGCAAGCCGGCTGCGATCGGTCGCGACGGCAAGCTGCTGCTGGGCCAGACGCTCGTCGATGCGGGCGAGATCCGGCGCATCCTCAAGCTCGGCGCGGGCCGTTTCGGACTGGATGCCGAGATCATCTATCTGGCCATTCAGCTGGCTGATCGCCTCGGAGACGACATCGCGGCGACGCATCAGCTCGCCGGCAGCGCGTTCGGCGACAGCGAGCGCTTCGCGGGCTTCGGACAGACCACGGGCGGCAAGACGGCTGCGGTCACGGGCGTCGGAAAGCTGGCGTTCCTGAACCGAAACTGCGCCGCTGGCGTCAGACAAGGCCGATTCGGCTTCGGACAGCGCGATGCGGGCATCGTCGAGTTCGGCTTCGAGTTCCGACAGGCGGTTCTTTTGCGACAGGCGCATGGCGGCAGCACCGGGCGCTTCCGAGCCGGTAATATGGCCATCCCAGCGATAGACGGCGCCTTCCTTCGTCACCAGTCGCTGGCCGGGGCGCAGGAGCGGCATCAGGCGATGCGCGTCACTCGCAGAAATAACACCGATCTGGCCGAGACGACGGGACAGTTCCGGCGGGGCCGTGACATGCGACGAAAGCGGCTGCGCGCCCTGCGGCAGGCCGGGATCGCCCGAGCCGTCGCCATTGACGGACCAATGGGCGGGTGCAGCCGGATCGACCGGGGTTTCGAGATCATCGCCGAGTGCTGCACCGAAGGCCGCCTCGAAACCGCGATCGACACGCACCAGCTCGGCTACGGGCACGAAACCACCCGAAGCCGCGGCACCAGCGGCCAGCATTTTCGTGATCGTGCGGGCTTCGGTTTCGAGCGCGTTCAGATCGGAGCGAGCCGCTTCGACGGGACCACGGGCGGCGAGTTCTGCGGCGCGCGCTTCGGCAAGCTGCGCCTCGGCATCCTCGGCTGCGATCGCGGCATCCTCGACGGCGATCTCGGCGGCTTCCACCGCCTCGCGCCGCTCCATCGGATCATCGAGATCGGCCAGGCGTTCGGACAGGGTTTCGAGTTCGCCTTTGGCATCGGACAGCTGACGATCGAGACGCTGGCGACGTTCTTCGAGATCGCGGATCAGGCGCTCCAGCTGATTGCGGCCGGCCGCTGCCTCGGCGCGCTCGGCGGTCAAGGCGGAAAAGGTCTTTTCGCTTTCAGCAAGCGCTGATGCGGCAGCCTCGAATGCCTCGCGAAGTTCTTCCGCTTCGGCGCCGGAATCGGCGAGCATGTCGTTCAGCTCGGCCTCTTCCTGATCGAGCTTTTCGAGGAAGGAGGCGTTGTCAGCGGCAAGCTGTTCTTCGCGGCGGATATCCTCGTCCAGCTGGGCGAGACGACGGGTGAGTTCGTCACGGCGCTTGAGGAGACGGCCCGCCTCCTCTTCCAGCTGGCCGCGGGCGATCTGGATGCGCTGCAGGGCGGCACCGGCCTTGGCTTCCTCCTCGCGCAGTTCCGGCAGTTTCAGGCTGGCAATACCCTGGTTCTTTGCCGCCTCCATCTGGCTCTGCGCCTTTTCGGCGACGATGACGGTGGCCTGATTGAGGGCGCTGTCCGCCTCCGCTTCGGCCTCCTTGGCCTGCGACCAGCGGATATGCAGGAGCATGGCCTCGCGGGCGCGGATATCGGCCGAGAGCATCTTGAAGCGGTTGGCCTGACGGGCCTGACGTTTCAGGCTTTCGATCTGGCTTTCCAACTGGGCAACGACATCGCCCAATCTTTCCAGATTGGTTTCGGCGGCGCGTAGGCGAAGCTCGGCCTCGTGGCGGCGGGAATGAAGACCGGAAATGCCGGCCGCCTCTTCGAGCAGCTGGCGGCGAGCCTGCGGCTTGGCGTTGATCAGTTCACCGATACGCCCCTGCCCCACCATGGAGGGCGAACGGGCGCCGGTCGAGGCATCGGCGAACAGGAGCTGCACGTCTTTCGCGCGCGCTTCCTTGCCGTTGATGCGGTAGACGGAGCCGTTTTCGCGCTCGATGCGGCGGGTGACCTGGATCTCGTCGCTATCGTTGAAGGCGGCGGGCGCGGTGCGGTCGAAATTGTCGAGATAGAGGCCGACTTCGGCCGTGTTGCGGGCCGGGCGATTGCCGGAGCCGGAAAAGATCACGTCGTCCATGCCGGACGCGCGCATGTTCTTGTAGGAGTTTTCGCCCATCACCCAGCGCAGGGCTTCGACAAGGTTGGACTTGCCACAGCCATTCGGGCCGACCACACCGGTCAGGCCGCGCTCGATGATGAATTCCGTCGGTTCGACGAAGGATTTGAAACCGACGAGGCGAAGGCGGTTGAACTTCATGGGGCGCACGCGAGGGCGGCATGCCCCCCTCGCTCAAGCCAGGCCGCACCCGTCCCGCAACGCGCGACGGGTGGTCGTGCGAGCTTACGAAAGGCTGTCGATAAGCTTCGACATGGATTCAACCGACATGTCCCCGGAATATTTCTTGCCGTTGATGAGGAAGGTGGGCGTGGAATTGACGCCGAACTCGTCCGCCGCCCTCTTCACGACTGCATTTACATCATCGAGAAGCTTCTGGTTCGTCAAGCATTTCTCGAAAGTCTCCTGTGAGTAACCTGCGAGCTTGACGGTTTGCATGAGAGCGCCGCGGACATTGCCATCCTGCGGGGCCGCCCAGGCGCGCTGCTGCTTGAAGAGCATCGAGACCATCGGGAAATACTGATCAGCGGTCGAGAGCTTCGACGGATCCTGCGGATTGGTGCGGGCCAGCATGAAGGCAGCGGTCGCGACCGGATCGAAGGGGAATTCGCGGATGATGAAGCGGACCTTGCCCGTATCGACGTATTTCGTCTTGATCTCGTCGAAGGTCGTGTTGTGGAAATGGGCGCAATGCGGGCAGGTCATCGACATGTATTCGACGATCGTGACCTTGGCCTTTTCATCGCCAAGTGCCATTTCCGGCAGCGAACCGGGCTTCAGCACGGCGGCCATATCGACATCGCCCTGCGAGGTCGGGATTTCCTGCGCAAAAGCTTCCGTGATACCGAGCGGCATGGTCAGGCAGAGCGCTGCGACGGCAGCTCCGCCAAGAAGCGCGCGTCTGGTCGTGGTGATATCGGTAAACTGCATAAAACACCCGTGTGCGAGAGATCTTTTCCGTTGCCATTCCGTATCGCGGCACCCAAGGCCCGACAAGCGGCGGATAAGCAAATTCCTTCAAACAATTGTGACAAATCGGAGGTGAAACAGAGTGTTTCTCGCCCGGCAATGATCTGTCGCTTCTATCTGGCCCGCTTCTTCTGCAGGACGGCCGTGCCTAACCTTTCGACCGCCCGGCGCAAGGCATCGCTTTCGATGCCCTCCATCATGCCCTCCAGCCGCCGCGCCGCTTCGCCCCTCAGAGGCGGCGGCTTGCGCGGATGCTTGAAGGTTGCCGAGACCGGTTTCTGGACGATGCGGATCTGGCGCACCGCCGGAAAACCGAAAAAGCCGTTGATGCGGCCGATCAGCTCGCCCTGCGCATGGGTCAGGAACAACGCCCGCGCCCCTTCACAGGCGATCGTCAGCACGCCCGGCTGATGGCCGCCTTCGCTGTAACCGTCATTACGCGCCCAAGCGATCTTTTCTGGCCGCGTGCAATCGGCAAATTCTTCGCCCGCGATCTCGTCCCAGGAGCCGAGCAGGGCCGTGGAAATGCCGGCGCGGCGCGCGAGCACCGGATCGACAATGCCGTTGGCCAGCTCGGCGATCTGCAGGGCGCCCTTGCGACGAAACGGAGTTTTAGTGTCCTTGGCGTTCATGGTCGATTTCTAATCATCATGGATCAGGCGATTTCAAGGTCAGCGGATGCCGTACCAGTGTTTGGTGCCGGTGATCGCAAAATTCCGGCTGAACATGACACATAATAACATGGAAAGCAGAGCAATCCCATAAAGGACGAGCGGGCGAGCCGCGCCCGGTGGCGAAAAGATCATGGCCAATGCCAACCATAGAAAGCACCCGAAGAACACGATGGCCAATGTAAACAGACCGGATGCCCGCAAGGCATTACCGAGGCTCACCGGCCGTAATGACCGCCGCGACAGTTCCGGCCAATCCAGCGCGGCATGCAGCGCCAGCATGATATCGTCGTGCAGATTGTCCCTGTAGAGTGTCCAGAGGATGACAGCCATGCGAAAGATCTGCCTGGCGGCTATCGAGATCAGCGCAAGCCCCGTGACCAGCGCGGCCAGAAACATCAGCGGCAAGGCGAGATATTGCGGGAATTCCGGTTTTTCCAAAAGGACGGCGATGATCTTATCCAAGGCATGACCTCCAGCCTTAGCAGCACAAGTGCTTCGTTTGTCCGCCCATCCCCAGGTTCCGCAGGATACAGGAGTTGGCGGCGATTAACGATGCTACTATTTTGTCACCGATGACCCTTTCCCTCGCCCTCACCTCCGATCCTGGCGCCACGCACGCCGAAAAACTGCTCGCCTGGTACGACCGGCATCACCGGGAACTGCCCTGGCGGACAAGCCCTGCTGCGGCCAAGGCCGGAAAGCGGGCCGATCCGTACCATGTCTGGCTGTCGGAAGTGATGTTGCAACAGACGACGGTGCAGGCGGTCAAACCCTATTTCGAAAAGTTTCTGGCCCGCTGGCCGAAGGTGACGGATCTGGCCGCCGCGCCGAGCGAGGATGTGATGGCCGCCTGGGCGGGGCTCGGTTATTATGCCCGTGCCCGAAACCTGAAGAAATGCGCCGAAGCCGTGGCTTCAGAGCATGGCGGCATTTTCCCGGATACGGAAGAAGGCCTGCGCGCCCTGCCCGGTATCGGCGATTATACGTCTGCTGCGGTCGCTGCGATCGCCTTCAACAGGCCATCCGCCGTGATGGACGGCAATGTCGAGCGGGTCATTTCCCGTCTGTTTGCAATCGACGCTCCCCTGCCCGGCTCGAAACCAGTGATGAAGGCCAAGGTGGCCGCGCTGACGCCGACCGATCGGCCGGGCGATTTTGCCCAGGCTATGATGGATCTCGGGGCGACGATCTGCACGCCAAAACGGCCCGCCTGCGCGCTCTGTCCCTTCCGCGACGACTGTCTGGCGCTTTCCGAACACGATCCGGAACGGTTTCCGGTGAAGGCGGCGAAGAAGGCGAAACCGGTGCGTTATGGTGCTGCCTTTGTGGCGGTGACGGATGACGGCGAGATCCTGCTACGCCGGCGCATCGAAAGCGGGCTGCTCGGCGGCATGACGGAAGTGCCGACGACCGACTGGACCGCACGGATGGATGGCGGCACGACGCCGGATCACGCACCCTTTGCCGGCGACTGGCAGCCGAGCGGCACGATCGTGCATGTCTTCACCCATTTCGAACTGCGGCTTTCGGTTTTCCGCATTCGCACGGTCGCCCAGGCGATAAACGGTGGATGGTGGGAGCCGGTCACCAATCTCGAGGCACAGGCCTTGCCGACTGTCATGAAAAAAGCGATCACGGCAGCTATACCCCTCGCCTTTACGAAATCCTTGAACTGACAGCAGGACATATTCATGGCGGCCAAGATCGACCACATCGTCTTCGACATCGGCAAAGTGCTGATCCATTACGATCCCAACCTTCCCTTCAGCCGCATCATTCCCGATGAAGAAGAACGCAAATGGTTCTTCCAGAATGTCTGCACCCATGAATGGAATCTGGAACAGGATCGCGGCCGGACCTGGGAAGAAGCCGAGGCGCTGGCGATCGCCGAACACCCCGAGCAGGCCGAGAACATTCGCGCCTTCCGTAAATACTGGCACGAGATGGTACCGCATGCCTATGACGAGTCCGTCGCCATCATGGAACAGCTGATCGACAGCGGCCGCGACGTGACGATGCTGACCAATTTCGCCGCCGACACATTCGTCGATGCGCGCAAGATTTTTCCGTTCCTGAACAGGCCGCGCGGCGTCACCGTTTCGGGCGAGATCGGCCTGATCAAGCCGGATGTGGCAATCTATGAAAAGCACGCGCGCGATTTCGGCCTCAACCCGGAAGCGTCGATCTTCATCGACGACACGCTCGTCAATGTCGAAGGCGCAAAGGCGGCAGGCTGGCAGGCGGTGCATTTCACCGATCCCGCCAAGCTGCGCGCGGATCTGATCGCGCATGGAGTCGAACTCTGATGAAGGTCGATCCGGTCGAGCTTGCCTGGCAGTTCCACGAGGCGATCAACGCGATCGATTTTGCGGCGATCGAGGAATTCTTCGCCGAGGACGCCACCTATGTCTCGAACGGGGTCGGCGATCTGAAGGGCCGCGCGGAAATCATGGCGGCGATCCGGGGCTATTTTGCCGACTATCCGGATCAGGAAGCGGATGACGAGCTGATCGAGCTCGTTTCGCCGATGGCGGCACGCGCCGTCTGGTCGCTGACCGCGACCCATAGCGGAACCGGCAAGCCGCTGGAGCGCCGCGGCGAAGAAACGATCACCTTCAACGAAGAAGGCCGTGTCGTCAGGGTCGAGGTGACGGATTATCAGGCGTTCTGAAACGGAACGCAAAAAACTATGACGCCCGGGGTCAGCCTCCCCGGGCGTCAATTATCCTCTTCCGGGACTAGAGGTACAAAACCGGAAGAGGAATGCTGGATCTGGCGGCGGCTGGTGGCTCAGCCGATTTTCGCCAGATCGTTTCGAATGATGGCGCGCAGGTCGTCGATCGGCTTCAGCGACGTGCCGTCGTTGAAATGCCAGAACGTCCAGCCATTGCATGCGTCGAGGCCCTGCACTTTCGCGCCGAGACGGTGGATCGAGCCCGCCTCGCCGTTTGCCGTCAGCGTGCCGTCGGCACGGATGATGGCGCTGTAACGGCCCCTTGCGTCGGTCAGGACCTGGCCGGGACGGACAAGACCGCTTTCGACCAGCGTGTTGAAGGCAACCCTCGGTTCGGCTTTCTTGCCGGTCATGACGACCAGTTCGGCCTTGCCGAGCGGTTCGACGGTGGCAATGCGCTCGGCAGCCGCATCGATATAATCCTGCTCACGTTCGATGCCGACAAAGTTGCGGCCGAGGCGTTTTGCGACGGCGCCGGTCGTGCCGGTGCCGAAGAACGGGTCGAGAATGACGTCGCCCGGCTTGGTGGAGGCCATGATGACGCGGGCCAGCAGCGATTCCGGCTTCTGGGTCGGATGCACCTTCTTGCCGTCGTCGCCCTTCAGGCGCTCACCACCCGAGCAGATCGGAAACAGCCAGTCGGAGCGCATCTGCACGTCGTCGTTGGAGGCCTTCAGCGCTTCGTAATTGAACGTGTAGCTCTTGGCCTTGGCATCCTTGCTGGCCCAGATCATCGTTTCATGGGCGTTCTGGAACCGGCGACCCTTGAAATTCGGCATCGGGTTGGTCTTGCGCCAGACGATGTCATTCAGGAGCCAGAAATTCAGATCCTGCATCATCGCGCCGACGCGGAAGATATTGTGGTAGGAGCCGATGACCCAGATCGTGCCATTCGGCTTCAGCACGCGGCGGCAGGCGAGCAGCCAGGCACGGGTGAAGGCGTCATAGGCTTCGAAAGAGGCGAACTGATCCCATTCATTGTCGACGGCATCGACAAGGCTCTGATCAGGACGGTGAAGCGTGCCGCCGAGCTGGAGATTGTAGGGTGGGTCGGCGAAGATCGCATCGACCGATTTGTCCGGAAGCGCCTCGAGTGCCGCGACGCAATCACCCTTGATGATCGAATTGAGCCAGGTGGTAGGGCGGACCTGTTGCTTCAGGTCGGCCAACGCAAGAACTGCGGCCATTTGGGACACTCGCTACGCTGTACTAGAACGAATTTACTGACTGTTATGGTTACCCATTTTGGTTACCAAAACCTGAAGCGGCGGCAGGTTTTTCAAAAAAGTTCCAAGAGGCAGCGTGAACGTGGAAAAGCGGCCGGGAATGCTGTAAAATTGGGCTCATGAAGAGAAGCGAGGCGATCGAGAAACTGTTGCAGCAGGCCGATGCGATCCGCGCACTCGGCGCAACCTCGCTTTACCTTTTTGGTTCCGTCGCTCGCGATGAAGCTGGGCCACAAAGCGATCTCGATCTGTTTATCGAATATGATCCGGACAAGAAGTTTTCGCTTATCGATCTGGTCGGCATCAAGCTGTTCCTCGAAGACGAGCTCGGCGGAGAAGTCGATGTCACGACACGGAAAAGCCTGCATCCGCGGCTGAAAGACAGGATCGAAAACTCGGCGATCCGTGTATTCTGATCATCTAAAATTATAGCGCAATTTCTATTGCAGCCAGGCCCTCCCCATGAGAGTTTATCCCAAAGTCTTGGGGAGGACGTGCATGCGGTTTATTGCAGCCATCACTTTGCTTGCCTCGTTCTTCTTCAGCTTTACTGCGCAGGCCGCAGATCAGTCGATCATCGTGCTCGACGCATCGGGATCGATGTGGGGGCAGATCGGTGGCAAGGCGAAGATCGATATTGCCCGCGAGACGCTTGGCACCGTGCTCAAATCCGTGCCTTTGGACAGCGCCGTCGGCCTGATGGTCTATGGCCATCGCGACAAGGGGTCCTGCGCCGATATCGAGCTGGCCATCTCGCCCGCGACCGGCACCGCCGACAAGATCCGCGCCTTCGTCAAAGGCATCGTGCCGAAGGGCAAAACGCCGCTGTCCGAAGCGGTGAAGGAAGCCGCCGAAGCGTTGAAATATACCGAGGAGAAGGCGACCGTCATTCTGGTGACGGACGGGCTCGAAACCTGCGAGGCCGATCCTTGTGCGCTCGGCACGGAGCTTAAGAAGAACGGCGTGGATTTCACCGCGCATGTCGTCGGTTTCGGGCTGACCAAGGAGGAAGGCAGACAGGTCGCCTGCCTTGCCGAAAATACCGGCGGCAAGTATTTCCAGGCATCGGACGCAAAGCAGTTGACGGAGGCGCTGAAGCAGGCGGTCGTCGTCAAGCCGCAGCCCGCTCCTCCTCCACCTGCCCCGGCGCCGCCGCCGAAACCGGCACCGCCCGAGCCCAAGGTGGCGATGAATGTCGAGCCGGACGCGGTCCTGTCGGAAGGCGGCAAATCGCTCGGTGAAAACAGCGACGTGCAGTGGAAAATGTTTGCCGTCGATGCCAACGACAATCCGGCGACAGACGCGCTCGATACGACCTATAAGGCGCATTATGCCATCCATCTCGATCCCGGAAAGTATATCGGCGAAGCGACGCTGCACGGCGTCATCGTCCGGCGCATACCTTTCGAGGTAACGGACAAGGCGGTGGCAAAGCCGCTCGTCAATTTCGATGCGGCGCAGCTGACGCTGGTGCCGCGGCGTATGCCGGGCGGCGATCCGGACAGCAATGCGGTGCTGGAACTGCAGTTCGGCGATTATCAGGTGACCGAATACGGGCAGAAGACCACCTATATCACCGCGGGCGAGGCGAAGATCAAGGCGACGCTCGGGGCAAGCAGCGTCGAGGAAGTGCTGACCGTCAAGGCGGGCGATATCCTCACCAAGGACATCATCATCGCGTCGGGCATTGTCACCACCAAAGCGGTCTATGCCGAGGGTGGGCCGGATGTGGATTCGCGCGACATCTATTTCGAGATCGTGCCGAAGACGAAAGCCATAGACGGCAGCCGCAAGACGATCGCCTATAATTACGGGACCGACGTAAAACTCGACACGCCGGCCGGCGAGTTCGTGCTGGTTGCCACCCTCGGCAAGGCGATCGGCGAGACACCGTTTGCGATCGGCGCCGGAGAGGCGAAACCCGTTATCGTCAACATCAATGGTGGCGTGGTCGCGATCACCGCGGCCGGCGCTGACCGGATCGTCGTCCTTTCCGCCAAGAAGGATATTCAGGGCAAACAGAAGGAAATCACCTCCACCTATGGCCCCGAATGGCAGGACACGATACCGCCCGGCGACTATATCGTGCGGGCGACCTTTGCCGGTGACGTGGCGCCGAAAGAGAAGCCGGTCAGCGTGAAGGCGGGAGAGCGCAGCGAAATCAGCCTGGATTGATCGAACAGAGCTGCCGGATCAATCGAGCCGGTAGCGCTTGAAAAAGCTCCAGACCTCGGTCGCCGTCTCGATATCGTTGCTGCAGCCGCCGAAACGCGGGCCGTCGACCGGATCGCCATTGCCGGCGACAGCCAGATGCGGCCAGCAATGGCCGCCGTTTTCGATGCGATAAAGTTCAACGCCGGTATTGGCGCGACATCCGGACCACTGGACCAGGCTGGCGCGGGTCAGGTCATGAGGGTTGAGATGCGGCAGCGGTTTTGAATTTTCGCCGGTGCATCCATCGATCCGGCGCCAGTATTCGGTTGTTTCCGGCACCGAAAGCAGCCGTCCGAAGGAGCGGATATAACCGTCGTAAAGCTGCACCTCGTCGCCCGTGCCGTTGATCATCATGACCGGCATGGGGTGGCCCGTCTTACAATCGCTGACCTGCGCTTCGTTGATTGCGCTCGCGACCGGCGCAATGGCGGCGATCCTATCGGGCAGCGCGCAAGCGAGCGTGTAGCTCATCAGCGCTCCGAACGAGAAACCCGTGGCATAGATCCTTTCCCGATCCACAATTCCGCGTGTCACCAGATCGTCAATCATGGTGCGAAAGAAACCGATGTCATCGACCGGCTCGCCATTGATGGCAGGTCGTTTGGATTTGATGTTCCAGGCGCCATCGATCGCCTCGGGATAGAGGGTGATGAAATTTTCGCGGTCGGCGACGGCGTCGAAGCCGCTGTTTTTCTGAAAGTTCACGGCTTTGTCATCGGAGCCGTACATGACGATGGCAAGCGGAGCGGCATGCCCGGCCGCGCCTTCGGGGATGTGTAAAATCGCCGTACGATCGATCCCCTGCCATCTGTAGGTCAGCGTTTCGTCGGCACGAGACGCCGTAAACCCAAGGGAAACAAGGAGGAAAGCAAGGGACAGGCGTAGAAAGGCGCAGTACATCGGGTGACCACCGCTATCCAGTGAAATTCAGGGATACAAGATAGGAGGATCCGCACCTTCGGCAATGCTCGAAAGCCATCGCGACACCTGCGCCCCTTGCCTCATTGCTACCCCTTTCCTATTCAGAACCTTGAGACGACATAAAAAGGAGACGTGCAGGCATGGAAAGCATCACCATCGGACTGGTCCTGCTGCTTGCCGTCGTCCTCAGTGGAACAGTCGCCCGTTTCTCTCCGCTTCCCATTCCACTGCCGCTGATCCAGATCGCGCTCGGCGCGGCGATTGCGGGTGTTACCGGCGGCGGCGTCAAGCTCGAGCCGGATATCTTCTTCCTGCTTTTCCTGCCGCCGCTGCTGTTTCTCGATGGCTGGCGTATTCCCAAGGAAGGCCTGCTGCGCGACAAGGGCGTGATCCTCGAACTGGCGCTTGGGCTGGTGGTCTTCACGGTTCTCGGCGTCGGGCTTCTCATCCACTGGCTGATCCCGGCCATGCCGCTTGCGGTCGCCTTCGCGCTTGCCGCGATCGTTTCGCCGACCGATCCGATCGCCGTTTCGGCAATCTCGGCCCGCGTGCCGATCCCCAAGCGGCTGATGCATATTCTCGAAGGCGAATCGCTGCTGAATGATGCGTCCGGCCTCGTCTGCATGCGCTTTGCCGTTGCGGCAGCGCTCACCGGCACATTCTCGGTGTTCAATGCGGTCGGCACGTTTCTGTGGCTGGCACTGGGCGGGATCGCGATCGGCGTCGGCGTCATCTTCGTCGTCATGAAGGCCAAGGAACTCGTCTCGCGAAAGATCGGCGAGGAGCCGGGCGGCCAGATCCTGCTCAGCCTGCTTCTGCCCTTCGGCGCCTATCTTCTGGCCGAGCATCTGCATTGCTCGGGCATTCTCGCCGCCGTCTCGGCCGGCATCACGATGAGCTATATCGAACTGCGCGGCAAGGCGCTGGCGACGACGCGCGTCGGCCGCGGTGCGGTCTGGGATACGGTGCAGTTTGCGCTGAACGGCGCGATCTTCGTGTTGTTCGGCGAACAATTGCCAAGCATTGTTTCCGGTGCAGCAAGGATCGTCACCGAGACCGGGCATCTGCATCCGATCTGGCTGCTCGTCTATGTGATCGCCATCAATGTGGCGCTGATGGCGCTGCGTTTTTCCTGGGTCTGGATTTCGCTGCGTTTTACCCTTTTCCGCGCCGCCCGGCGCGGCGAAGAGGTTCGCCGACCGCCCTTGCGGCTTCTGGCCGCTGCCTCTCTGGCGGGCGTGCGCGGTGCCATCACGCTTGCCGGTATCTTGACCCTGCCCTTCGTGATGAATGACGGCACGACGCCGTTTCCGGCCCGCGACCTTGCCATCTTCCTTGCCGCCGGCGTGATCGTCGTCTCGCTGATCGTTGCCAGCATCGGCCTGCCTTTCTTGCTTGCCAATCTCGAACTGCCGCCGGAACTCGACCATCACCAGGAGGAAGATGCGGCACGGGTCGCAGCGGCAAAGGCCGCGATCCGCATGATCGACGGCATGTCGGATGCGATGGGCGAAGGCCGCACCGATGCCGACCGGTATTCCGAGATCGGCGCCCGGCTGATGGCCTATTATCGCCAGCGCATCGAGGGCCATTCGAAAACCGGCGAGGATGCCGAGACCGTGCGCAAGCTGGAAGAGGCGGAGCGCCGCCTACGACTGGCAGCACTGCGGGCCGAACGCGACGAATATTACCGGCTCGGCCGCAAGAACAAGATTGCGGATGATGTCGCCCGCAAGCTCGTGCGCGAGATCGATCTGCTCGAAACCCGCTTCACCATCTGACCGCCGGCGCCGGCGCCGGTGCCGATCAGGCGACATGAACCTCCCGGCTGTCCTTCGGTGCCTCGTCGCGTTCGAACATGCCGTAATCGCGCAGGACATGGCTGATGCGCAGCCGGTAATCGGCGAAAATGCCGTTGCGGCCGGCGAGCTGGGCAGCGCGATGCGCCTCGACATTGCGCCAGGCCTTGACCGCCTCCTCGTCACGCCAGAAGGAGAGCGACAGGAGTTTTCCGCGCAGGGTGAGGCTTTCGAACCGTTCGATCGAGATGAAGCCGTCGATCTTTTCCAGTTCTCCGCGCAGGTCGCCGGCGAGATCGAGATACCGGTGGCGCTCGCCCAGATAGGGCACGACTTCGAAGATGACGGCAATCATGGCAGCACCAGCGCGGCGTGGGGCAGAGACATGTTTTTCAAAAAGATGCGGTCTTCCTTCAGGATGAATTTTTCGCGCTTCGCGAACTCGTAATTTTCGCGGCCGAGCGGATCGAGGCTCAGCCTTTCACGATAGGCCTCATAGGCTGCGAGGTTTTCGATATTGTAGACCCCGTAGGCCGTCGTCGCAGAGCCCTCGTGCGGGCCAAAATAACCGATCAGGTCGGCGCCGTTGCGGGGAATGGCCTGGCCCCAGGTGTGGGCGTATTCGGCAAATATCTCCTTTTTGAACGGGTCGATCTCGTAACGGATGAAACAGGTGATCATGGCGTTTCCTTTAGCTTTCCTGACTTCGGTGAAAGCGTTTTGCCATGTTGTGCGACGGATATGCTTCGGTTACGATCGAACTATGGATGGCACAGTTTGAAGGAGTGCGGCATATGAAGGAAGGTCCGGACATTGCCCGTATCGGCACGCTGATCGGTGATCCCGCCCGCGCCAACATGCTGACCGCGCTGATGGCCGGCAAGGCGCTGACGGCGACCGAGCTGTCGCAGGCGGCGGGCGTGACGCTGCAAACGGCGAGCGCCCATCTTTCAAAACTCGAAGATGGCGGGCTGATTGCCCAGCGCAAGCAGGGGCGGCACCGCTATTTTGCGCTGGCCGACGCCTCGGCCGGCACGCTGCTCGAAAGCATTATGGGGTTTGCCGCAAGCCGCGGCCATCTGCGCCACAAGCCCGGCCCGAAGGATCCGGCCTTGCGCAAGGCGCGCGTCTGTTACGACCATCTGGCCGGCGATTACGGCGTGCGGATGCTGGACAGTTTTGTCTGCCGCGGCGCGATCGAGACGGATGGCGAGAATTTGACGATGACGCCGGCGGGCCATGAGCATGTGGCGGCGCTCGGGATCGATGTCTCGGGCCTTTCTTCCGGCCGCCGGCCCTTCTGCAAATCCTGTCTCGACTGGAGCGAGCGCCGTTCGCATCTGGCCGGCACGCTGGGCAAGGCGCTTCTGTCGCATGTCTTCGAAAAAGGCTGGGCAAGGCGCAGCGAGGACAGCCGCGTTGTCGCCTTCACGCCGGAGGGCGAACGCCGTTTTCTGGCCCTTTTTCCAGTAGACTAAGGCCACCTTGCATTGTTTCGGTCATCTCGCTCGTGTAGATGGCCCTCACCCGCAGTTATCAAGAGTGCTTTCCCATGAGCGGTTTCGACCTCATCATCTTCGATTGCGACGGCGTGCTCGTCGATTCCGAAATCATCGCGGCCCAGGTCGAATCTCGACTTCTGACGGAAGCCGGTTACCCGATCAGCGTCGAGGAAATGGGCGAACGTTTCGCCGGCCTCACCTGGAAGGACATTCTGCTTCGTGTGGAAAAGGAAGCGGATATTCCGCTCTCCGCTTCCCTGCTCGACAAGTCGGAAAAGCTGCTCGACCAGCGGCTGGAACGGGATGTGAAGATCATCGAAGGCGTCAAGTTTGCGCTGGCGCGGCTGACGACCCAACGCTGCATCTGCTCCAATTCCTCGTCCAAGCGGCTGGACATGATGCTGACCAAGGTCGGCCTGAAGCCCTTCTTCGCGCCGCATGTCTATTCGGCCAAGGATCTCGGCCCCGACCGGGTGAAGCCGAAGCCGGACATCTTTCTGCATGCCGCCGAACAGTTCGGCGTGGCGCCGGAACGCTGCCTCGTGATCGAGGATTCGACCCATGGCATCCATGGCGCCCGCGCGGCCGGCATGCGCGTCGTCGGCTTTACCGGCGCCTCGCATACCTATCCGAGCCATGCCGACAAGCTGACCGATGCCGGCGCCGAAACGGTGATCTCCCGCATGGTGGACCTGCCGGGCGTGGTGGCGGCGCTCAGCGACTGGGCCGGGGCGATCTGAGCTTTTCGAAGTCACTAGACGATTGCTAAGGGACCGCCTTGTGGGCAGTCCCCATTTGCAAAACCCCAAGAGGGATAAAGACTTCCGATGGCGGCCGTATCGAAGCCGCCAGCTTAAGAAGCCAAATCAGCTGAACAAGAAGTCGTGTTTGTCGAGTTGCGCTAACTTGACGTTCTCAAGAAGAAGCGTCCCTTCATCATAGGTGATCAGCAGGCCGCCGGCCGTATCAGCTGCATGGTCGAGCACGTCGGCAAATGACTTCAGATCAACGTCATGGAAAAGGATGACATCCTTACCGGCCTTGCCTGGCTTGAAGTCGGCAATGATGTCATTCCCGGCATCCTTTTCGAACACGAACGTGTCCGGGCTGGAGCCACCATAAAGCGTGTCGTTACCCGTGCCGCCATACAGCCGATCCTCGTAGCGGCCTCCGTAAATTGTATCGTCGCCGCTATCGCCGTAGAGCTTGTCGAGGTTGCCACCGCCATCGATGATGTCGTTTCCGGCACCGCCCCTGACGATGTCCTGGCCGCCTTTGGATGAGATGACATCGTCACCATTGCCGCCATAAATCACATCCGCACCGCGGCCACCGATGATCTTGTCATTGCCATCGCCGCCAACCAGACGATCGCCCACGCCAAAATTGCCGCGACCATAGATTCGATCATCACCGGCACCACCGTGAATGATGTCGTGGCCATCGCCGCCCACAAGACTGTCTTTGCTGGAACTTCCGAAGACGACAAAATCGTCAGGCCGCATTGCCTGATAGAGATTGTAGAAGGATCCACCCGAGGCTTCGTCGAATATCTTCTGGAGATCGGTTGATGAAACATCCAAGCCAGACATGGTCATTTCCGCCGTCTGGATGAATGTGCCATCAAGCGCGGTCGAAGTCTGCTGACCAAACGATATGCTGTCGAGCGTTCCGATGACGTCGCCGGTTGTGGAATCGACGGTCCAGCCTGTCGAGGAATGAAAAACGATCCCGCCACCATCAGCACCGATAAAGGCATATTCGGTCACACCAGCGTCGGTGGAAAATGTTCCGGCGACGTTATCGAACGAATCAAATTTGTGCGTGAGATACTGGTCAAAGTAGATGCTGATACCGTTGCTATCCGGATCGTAAGCGTTGATGTGAATTGCCAAAGCGTTTCCTCCCACTTTTACTCAAAACTATGTATAGCAGAAACGATACACATCAAGAGCAACAAGAAGACGTTGCTGGCGAAATCCGGCCTTGGGCGAGCTTAGCCAGCCGCCCCTCAGAAATCCACGATCAGGCTCGCTCTTGCCGCATGCGTCGTCAGCGAATGGGCGAACTCGCCGCTGTAACCGAGCTTCAGCCGTGTCGTCTTGGTCACTTGCGCGGTGACGGAGGCTTCGACGACGAGGGCGTCGCGTGGGGTGGCGACGCCTTCGAGAACGAAGGGGCTGCCGGAGGAGAAGGAGAGACGGGTCGAAGGCGTCAGGTCGCCGATGGCGCGGCGCCAACCGAGCATGCCGGCAAGGGTGATGGGCGTGTCGTCGGCCAGAAGGTCTGCGGACCAGCGCATCCCCAATGTGGCGAGCGTGATGTCGTCATTGCCGCTTGAGCCGGACAATGCGGCGGCCCCGCCCTTCTCGCGAAAACCGTCGGTATCGAGATTGACGTAAGCGAGGTTCACGAAGGGCTGGACGGTGACCGGGCCGAGCCTGTTGCGCCAGGAGAGATCGGCAAAGACTTGGCGGGTGGCGCTGTCGTAATCCGCTTCAAGATCATCGGTGAAGGTGCCGAAGGCGATATGGCGGCGGGTGGAAATCTCGTTCTTCGAATAGGCAGCACCGCCCACCAGAGAAAATCCGCCCCATTCGCCGGCAGCATAAATCGCGGCCTGATAACTGTCCCAGTCTGCATCGCGGCCGGTGGAACCATGGTCGTAGCCGAAAACACCGCCGAGCCGCCAGTGATCGGAGAGCTCGCCGTCGATACCGGCCAGAAGGCCGGCGGCGCTTGTATCGATGCCCGCGGCATTGCCGTCGCTGCCGATCCGGCTTCTGGCGGCGATGCCGGTCATCCAGACGCCGGCGGCACCATCTTCGGTCGGCCTCACGGGGATTTCGCCATTGACCCGGTCGAGAATGGCATCGCGGACAAAGCGGCTGTCGGAAAGGAGTGCGGTCTTCAAGGATGCATGGATCTCGCCGCCAAGCTGCGAAAAGGCATCACGGGCATCGGCGGCATCGAGCGGCAGCACGCCGAGATAGACTGTGTTTTTCGCGCCGAGCGATTCGACCGCATTGGCCGTGGCGCGGCCGTTCGCCGTCGTCGCGACATCGGCGAAGGCGACATCATTGCGGTAGAGGCCGAGCGTCACGGCATCGGTCGCATAGCTCAAGGTCGGCGTCAGGAAAGCGAGATCGGTGGTGACCTCGTCGAACGTGCCGGTAACACTGTCTGCCGTCAGGATCGTATACTGGCTTGCCAGCGAATAGGTACCGCTGCCGGCCAGGACCTGCACGGTGCCGCCTTCGATCGTGACCGAGCCGGTCGCGACGAGGCGATCGGATTTTCCGGTTGCATTCGTCTCGACCTCGAAACGCGAGCCCTTTTCGAAGGTGACATCGCCATTGACGGTGGTCGTCGCAATACCGGGACCGGGAGAAAGCGTGCCGCCCGAGGCAACCGTCAGGCCGCCGACCGCGCCGCTGCCGGACAAGGTTCCGTCCTTGCCGATATCGATCGCACCCGATACCGCGCCGTCATTGACCAGCGTACCGCCGACAACAGTAGCGGCCCCGGTGATCGTGCCGGTATTGGCAAAGGTGCCACCCGTGTTGGTCAGCGATGCGATAACGCCATCGTTGGACGAGGTGCCGGCATTGGTGACATTGCCGGCGACACCCGTCGCATTGTTGACGAAACTGGCAGCCGCCGCGACATCGACATCGGTGACGACGAAATTGTTGGTCACGGTACCGCCGGTCACGGTCGTCTT
Organism: Neorhizobium alkalisoli; assembly: GCF_007829835.1. GTDB lineage: Bacteria > Pseudomonadota > Alphaproteobacteria > Rhizobiales > Rhizobiaceae > Neorhizobium. Next base: position 844,426 of record NZ_VIWP01000002.1, read on the forward strand.
GCCGGTAATCGTGCCGCCGGAATTGTTGGTGAAAGTGCCGCCCGTATTGGTGAGGGAGGCGATCGTGCCGGCATTCGAGCTGATACCGGCATTGGTGACATTGCCGGCTGTCGCATCGCTATTGTTGACGAAACTCGCGGCGGCCGCGACATCCACGTCGGTCACGACAAAATTGTTCGTCACCGTGCCGCCGGAAATCACCGTCGAACCGGTGATCGTGCCATCATTCGCAAACGTGCCGCCCGTATTGGTCAGGGACGCCACAGTGCCGGCATTGGAAGAGGTTCCGGCATTGGTAATGTCGCCGGCCGTCGCGCCGCTATTGTTGACGAATTCGGCAGTCGCGGCAACGTCGACGTCGGTCACCACGAAATTGTTGATCACCTTGCCGTCCGAAACACGCGTATAGCCGCTGATCGTGCCGGTATTGGAAAAGGTGCCGCCGGTATTGGTGAGCGAGGCGACCGTGCCGGCATTCGAGGCGGTGCCGGCATTGGTGACGTTGCCGGCCGTCGCATCGCTGTTGTTGATGAATTCCGCCGCTGCCGCGACATCCACATCCGTCACCACGAAATTGTTGGTGACCGTGCCTCCGGAAATAACCGTCCTGCCGGTAATCGTGCCACCGGAATTGTTGGAAAACGTTCCGCCCGTATTGGTGAGCGAGGCGATCGTGCCGGCATTGGATGTCGTACCGGCATTGGTGACATTGCCTGCCGTGGCACCCGAATTGTTGACGAAGTTGGCGGCGGCCGCCACGTCCACATCCGTCACGACAAAATTGTTGGTGACGGTGCCGCCGGAAATCACCGTGTTGCCGGTGATCTTTCCGCCGGAATTGTTGGAGAAAGAACCGGCCGTATTGGTCAGCGACGAAATCGTGCCGGCATTCGAGGTAGTGCCGGCATTGCTGACGGCCCCGGCGCGACCTGTGGAATTGTTGGTCAAAAGGCCGGACGTGCCGACATCCACGGAGCCGAGATTGCCGTTATTGCTCAGCGTGCCGTCGGTGATCGTCGTTGCGCCCGAGACGGATCCGCTGCCATTGTTGGTGACGGCGCTGCCGGTGGCGATGATCAGGTCACGCAGGGAGCCGTTATTGGTCAGCGCCGCGCCATTGACCAATGTCTCGCCGCTGATCAGCCCGTCATTGACGACCGTGCCGCCGGATGCAGTGAGATCGCCGTCGAGCGTGCCGGAATTGCCGAGCGAGCCGCCGGACATCGTGACATCGGAGGAAAGCCGGCCGGTGGTCGAAATATCGATTCGTCCCGGATCGGAAAGCGTCGTGCCACCCGAAACGCCGAGATCGGCATCGACATGCAGGACACCGCCGGAAACGCCGAGCGTCTGGACGGCGGCATTGCTGCCGACCGTCGGCGCACCTGACGCGATCGTTGCATCGTCGCCAACACCGGGAGCTGTCGGGGCGGTGCTCCAGTTGGCGCCGTTGGAAAAATCATTGTCGGAAGCGCCGGTCCAGGCGGATTGCGCCGCGGCAATGCCGGGGACCAGGGCTGCAAGCGTGACGAGAGCGGAGCAGAGGCGCAGGCGGCGCATAACGGCACTGCCGCGCGGACGTTTTCCTCCCGCAACGGATATGCCTGCTTCATCTGCCCGGATTGCCGCAGCAACCATTCCCAACCCCATGCCAGAAGCGGCGCAGGCGGGAAGCCCTTAACCACTTGCTAATATAAAGTAAGGAACTATGGTTAACCAAGCCTTAAATCAGGCAGGAAAACAACCTTTCCACTGCGAACGAAGCCGTTTTCAGGCCCCGTCCGCCGGGCATTCCCGCAAGCAATATTCTGCCTGGCTGTCTTAGCCGCGCTTGGCCGGCTTCTTGACCGGGCCCTGGTCGAAACCGACGCGAACACGGGTGAAGCGCGAGGCGCCGCCCTGGCCGTTCGGGATCTGAACATCCGGCTTCTGGAAGATGAACTGGGTGCCGCCGGCCGGAAGATCGACCGGATAGGCGACCTTCTGCGAATATATCACATTATCGCCATCGACGACTTCGACCAGCATCGGCAGTGTCACCTTGCCGGGTGCGCCACCGGGGCCATCGACGAGGCGGCCCTGGACGACGACATTGATCGTCATCGTCGTTTCATTGGCCGAGCACTGGCGCGTCGCATCGGCGAGCGAGGCCTGGTAGAGCAGCTTGTCGGGATTGTCCTGGCCGCCCTTGGCGTAAACGCGATGGATGGCCGTCTGCTCAAGCATCACCACCTGCGGGCAATAGGCCTGCACGACCGGCGTTGCCTGCGCTGCGGGCGCCATTCCGGTCGCGGATGCCGCAGGGGTCGTCATGCCCTCGGTGGGAGACGATGTGCTGCAGCCGGCAACAGAGCCGGCAACCAAACCGGCAAGGGCCACGAGGCGCGATGCCGTCAGCAAACGACGCGAATTCTTACCAAACACCGTACTCAACCTTTTTCATCCCTTTCGGCATGCCAGTCTGGCGGCGAACGATAGCGCCGTATTCCAGCCTTTCACCATCGATTTCGATGGTCTATATCAGCGGCGCGAACAAAAATCGATTGGGGATTATCGATCGTGGAATACATTTCTACGCGGGGCGACGCCCCCGCTCTCGGCTTTCGTGACGCCTTGCTTGCGGGCCTTGCCCGTGACGGCGGTCTTTATGTTCCGCGCGAATGGCCGAGCCTGACGAAACGCGACATCAAGGCCCTGCGCGGCAAGAGCTATGCGGAAGTCGCTTTCGAGATCCTCAAGCACTTCGTCGACGGCGAAATTCCGGACGACAAACTCAAGGCGATGATCAACGAAGCCTATGGCACGTTCCGCCACCCGGCCGTGGTGCCGCTGGTGCAGACCGGGCCGAACGACTTCGTGCTCGAACTCTTCCATGGCACGACGCTCGCCTTCAAGGATGTGGCGATGCAGCTGCTTGCTCGGCTGATGGATTACGTTCTGGCCGAGCGCGGCGAACGGGCGACCATCGTCGGCGCGACCTCGGGCGACACGGGCGGTGCTGCGATCGACGCCTTTGCCGGCCGCGAGCGCACCGACATCTTCATCTTCTTCCCGCATGGCAAGGTTTCTCCGGTGCAGCAGCGCCAGATGACAACCTCGACGGCGTCCAATGTCCACGCGATTGCTCTCAACGGCAATTTCGACGATTGCCAGGATCTCGTGAAGGAGATGTTCAACGACGTTGCCTTCCGCGACCGGGTCAAGCTTTCGGGCGTCAATTCGATCAACTGGGCGCGCATCATGGCCCAGGTCGTCTATTACTTCACCGCTTCGCTCTCTCTCGGCGGTCCGGATCGCAAAATCTCGTTCACGGTGCCGACCGGCAATTTCGGCGATATCTTTGCCGGTTATGTCGCCAAGAAGATGGGCCTGCCGATCGACCGGCTGGTGATCGCCACCAATGACAACGACATTCTCGCCCGCACGCTGAAGACCGGCCGCTACGAGATGAAGGGCGTCAAGGCCACCACCTCGCCTTCGATGGACATCCAGATCTCGTCGAATTTCGAGCGGCTGCTGTTCGAGGCCTATGGCCGCGATTCGGGCGCGATCCGCTCTGCCATGTCCGGCCTGAAGCAGTCCGGCGCCTTCGAAATCCAGCCGGAAGTGCTGAAGGCCATCAAGCGCGAATTCCGTGCCGGCCGCGCCACCGAAAAGCAGGTTGCCACAACGATCCGCGAGACGCTGGCCGAGACCGGCTATCTGCTCGACCCGCATACGGCGACCGGCGTCTTCGTTGCGAAGAAAAATGCCCGTCCCCTGAGCCCGATGGTGACGCTTGCGACCGCGCATCCGGCCAAATTCCCGGCCGCCGTAAAATCCGCTTGCGGAATTGATCCGGCACTCCCATCATGGCTAGCCGATCTTATGCATAGGGAGGAGCGCTTCGATATCCTTGATCCGGACCTGAAGGCCGTCGAGAAATTCATCGGCGAGCATACAAGGACCAAGTGACAGGCCAAGTGACGGGGCGCCGGAAAGACATGAGTATGAATGTAGAAATTACCCGGCTGTCTTCCGGCCTGACAGTCGTCACCGAAAACATGCCTCATCTCGAAAGCGTTGCGCTCGGCGTCTGGATCAAGTCCGGCGCCCGCAACGAGACCGAAGAAGAGCATGGGATCGCCCATCTTCTCGAGCATATGGCCTTCAAGGGCACCGAGCGCCGCAGCGCTCGCGACATCGCCGAGGAGATCGAGGATGTGGGTGGCGAACTCAACGCCGCCACGTCCACGGAAACCACCTCCTATTACGCCCGCGTCCTCAAGGACCACGTGCCGCTGGCGGTCGATATCCTTGCCGATATCCTGACCGAATCCGCCTTCGACGAAGAAGAGCTGCGGCGCGAAAAACACGTCATCCTGCAGGAAATCGGCGCCGCCAACGACACGCCGGACGATGTCGTGTTCGACCGTTTTTCCGAAGCCGCCTATCGCGGCCAGACGATCGGCCGGGCGATCCTCGGTACGCCTGATACCGTCAAGGGTTTCACGCCGCCGCAGATCCGCGCCTATCTCTCGCGCAATTACACGACCGACCGGATGTTCGTCGTTGCCGCCGGCGCCGTCGATCACCAGACCTTCTGCAAGCAGGTGAAAGAGCGTTTCGCCAGCCTGCCGCAGTTTTCGACCATCCAGCCGGTGCTGGAGCCGGCCCGTTACATCGGCGGCGATACCCGCGAAGACCGTGACCTGATGGATGCCCAGCTGTTGATCGGCTTCGAGGGCAAGGCCTATCACATGCGCGACTTCTACTGTTCGCAGATTCTCGCCAACATTCTTGGCGGCGGCATGTCCTCGCGCCTGTTCCAGGAAGTGCGCGAGCGTCGTGGCCTCTGCTATTCGGTCTATGCCTTCCATTGGGGTTTTTCCGATACCGGCATTTTCGGCATTCACGCCGCGACCAATGGCGACGAATTGCCGAACCTCGTTCCGGTCGTTCTCGACGAGCTGCGCAAGGCTTCGGAAAACATCGAGCAGGTGGAAATCGACCGTGCCCGCGCCCAGATCCGCGCCCAGCTGCTGATGGGCCAGGAAAGCCCGGCCGCCCGTGCCGGCCAGATCGCCCGCCAGATGATGCTTTACGGTCGCCCCATCCCCAATGAGGAGATGATGGAACGGTTGGAGGGCATAACGACGCAGCGCCTGACCGATCTTGCCGGACGGCTGTTTTTCGATACAGTTCCGACATTGTCCGCCGTCGGCCCGATCGAAAAGCTCGCACCGGTGGCCGATATCGCCGCGGCGCTCGCCTCGCCCGGTTTCGCAACCAAGAAGGCGGCCGGCTAGGTTTTTCAAACCCGATCCGGCTGCACCGTCCGGAGCAGTAGCAGAATGGGAAAGTCCGTGTTTCGGTTTCTGTCCCGACAGCCGGACACGCCGGAGCTTGTGAGCGAAACCCATGTTCTGCGGCTGCCGCAGAATTCCGATTACAAGAAATGGCTGAGGCTGCGCTCCGACAGCCGCGCCTTTCTGCAGCCATGGGAGCCGATCTGGCGATCGGACGAGCTGACGGAATCTGCATTTCGCGCCCGCGTGTTCCGTGCGGCGCAGGAATATGCATCGGGACTTGCCGTGCCGCTCCTGCTTTTCCGGCGCGACGACATGGCGCTTCTGGGCGGGCTGACCATCGGTTATATCCGTCGCGGGGCCGCCCAGAGCTGCATGATCGGATACTGGATGGGCGAACAACATTCCGGCCAAGGCCATATGTTGGCCGCATTGCAGATGGCAATCCCTTACATCTATGGTGGACTTCAGTTGCACCGGATCGAGGCAGCTTGTATTCCGGACAATTGGAAAAGTATCCGGCTCCTCGAAAAAGCCGGCTTCGAGCGGGAAGGTCTGTTGCGTAAATATCTGAAGATCAACGGCGAGTGGCGCGACCACCTGATGTTCTCCCGGCTTCCGGAAGATGGTGAATTCGCGAAGATGCTGCAGCGATGAACATCCGCGGCATGCGCTTATCGCAGGTTCCGGCCCTGCTCTCCGTGCTTTTCGCCCTGGTTTCGATGGCCCTTGTGTTCGGCGCTTCCGCCGCGCGGGCTGCCGAGCCGGTCAAGATTTCCCGTGACGATACGGCACTCGATCTCACCCGCACGACCGACATCTATACCAATCAGGGCGAAGCCTTTCAGGTTTCGACCGCGGCCGGTGCCGACGGCATCCGCCGACGCATCGAAGTGCGCGCCAGCTCGCCCGAGCACCAGGGCGACTGGGCGGTATTTGCGCTCGCCAACGTTTCGGAAGAGCAGCTGGAGCGCGTCATCGTCGCGCCGCATTTCCGCCTCGTCAATTCCAAGGTGTTCTGGCCGGATCTCGGCTCGCAGCGCATCATCTCGATCACGCCGTCCGAAGGTTTTGCGCTCGACCGCGTGGCGAGCCCCGATGCGGACGTTTTCCGCATCACGCTCAATCCAGGTGCGACGATCACCTTCGTCGCCGAGCTTGCGACCCCTTCCCTGCCGCAGATCTATCTCTGGCAGCCGGATGCCTACAAGGACACGGTCAACTCGTTCACCCTCTATCGCGGCATCGTGCTCGGCATTGCCGGCCTGCTCGCGGTGTTCCTGACCATCCTCTTCGTCGTCAAGGGAACCTCGATGCTGCCGGCGGCAGCGGCGCTGGCCTGGGCGGTTCTCGCCTATATCTGCGTCGATTTCGGTTTCCTCGACAAACTGATTACCATCACCTCGTCTGACCAACGCATCTGGCGCGCGGCGGCGGAAGTGGCCCTTGCCTCGTCGCTCGTCATCTTCCTGTTCACCTATCTTAATCTCAATCGCTGGCATGTGCATCTCGGTTACGCGACGCTGGCCTGGGTGGTGGGCCTGGTGCTTCTCGGCGGCGTTGCCGTCTACGACCCTTCCGTCGCCTCCGGTATCGCACGGCTTTCCTTCGCGCTGACGGGCACGGTCGGCATTCTGCTTATCATCTATCTCGGCCTCAACCGCTATGACCGTGCCATCCTGCTGGTGCCGACATGGGCGCTTCTGCTCGTCTGGCAATTCGGCGGCTGGCTGACGGTGACGGGACGGCTCGACAACGACATCGTCCAGCCAGCGCTTGGCGGCGGTCTGGTTCTGATCGTTCTCCTGATCGGCTTCACGGTCATGCAGCATGCCTTTGCCGGCGGTGCCTATCAGCAGGGCCTGTTCTCCGATCTCGAGCGCCAGTCGCTGGCGCTGACGGGCAGCGGCGATACGGTCTGGGACTGGGATGTCGCACGCGACCGCGTCGTCACCACGCCGGATATTTCCGCACGCCTCGGCCTCGATCCCGGCGCCATGCATGGGCCGGTGCGCAACTGGCTGCCGCGCCTGCATCCCGACGATCGCGACCGGTTCCGCGCCACGCTCGACGTGCTTCTGGAACATCGCCGCGGAAGGCTGAACCACGAATTCCGCATCCGCGCTGAAGACGGGCATTTCCACTGGCTGCAGATCCGCGCCCGGCCGGTTCTCGGCTCGAACGGCGAAATCATCCGTTGCGTCGGCACGGTCATCGACGTGACCGATCAGAAGAACTCCATCGAACGGCTGCTGCAGGATGCGCTGCACGACAACCTGACCGGCCTGCCGAACCGCCAGATCTTCCTCGACCGTCTTCAGGCGGTGCTGACGCTGGCGCCGGGCGGCGACAGCGTGCGCCCGACGGTGATGGCGATCGATATCGACCGCTACAAGCAGGTGAATGACAGTCTCGGCATTTCGGCCGGCGACAATATCCTGATCGCCCTGACGCGACGCCTGCGCCGACTCCTGAAGCCGCAGGATACGCTTGCCCGGCTTTCCGGCGACGAGTTCGGCCTGATCCTGGTTTCGGAACGCGATCCGGCCAAGGTCGCGGATTTCGCCGATGCGGTGTCCAAGGCGATCATGGTGCCGATCAATTTTGCCAATCGCGAGATCGTGCTGACTGCTTCGATCGGCCTTGCCTCCTGGGTGGACCAGCAGGAAAGTGCGGCCGGCCTGCTGGCCGATGCCGAGCTTGCCATGTACCGGGCCAAGCGCACCGGTGGCAACAAGGTCGAGCCCTTCCGCCCGGTCTTCCGCTCCTCCGGCACCGACCGGCTGCAGATCGAAACGGACCTGCGACGCGCCATCGAACGCAAGGAACTCTCCCTCGCTTACCAGCCGATCATCCGCCTCAAGGATGGCGAGCTTGCCGGTTTCGAGGCACTGATGCGCTGGGAACATCCCAAGCGCGGCACGATTCCGCCTTCCGAATTCATCCCGATTGCCGAAATGTCCGACCTGATCGGCCCGCTCGGCATGTTCGCGATGGAACGGGCGGTTTCCGACCTGACGGGCTGGCAGACACAGCTTGGCGACCTGCCGATCTTCACCTCGGTCAACCTGTCCAGTGCGCAGCTGCTGAATGCCGATCTCTACAATGACGTGCGCGGCCTGTTGCAGCGGACGCAGGTCAATCCGCAGCAGCTGAAGCTGGAGCTGACCGAGTCGCTGATGATGGAAAATCCGGAGCAGGCGCGGCTGGTGCTCGCCAAGCTCAAGGAAACGGGCTTAAGCCTGGCGCTCGACGATTTCGGCACCGGGTATTCGTCGCTCGGTTACCTGACGCAATTCCCGTTCGATACGATCAAGCTCGACAAGTCGCTGGTTCGCGACGCAACGGAAAAACGCGCCGTCCTGCTGCGCTCCGTCATCGCCATGGCGCGGGCGCTGGAAATGGACGTCGTCGCAGAGGGCGTGCAGACCGACGAGGACGCCGCAGAGCTTGCCAAGATGGGCTGCCATTACGCCCAGAGCTATCTCTTCGGCCCACCGGCTGCGGCCGACGCAGTGATGCGGCTGTTGAAGGAACGGTTTCCGCTGACCAAGCGGGCATAAAGCCCGCTTAGGCGACCTGCGCGACCATATTGTCCGTCGGCAATGCTCTTGCCGAAGCCAGCAATATGCGTTCGTGGTCATGGATCAGGTCGTGGACGAATTGCAGCTTGCCGGTGATCACGGGCGTGACGATGAACGGATAGAGATCCGGCACGCCCATGGAGCGGTGGATGCTGTTCAGCGCCACACTGAACGGGATCCAGGCCGAGACGAGCTGTTCGGCATTGTCCGCATCATAGGGCCTGAAATCGATCTCGGCGGCCAGCTCTTCATGGCGGCGCGGCTCGATCGACATGCCGTAGGAGCGTGCCGTTTCCAGCGTATCGACGATGTGCAGATAGTGGGCAAAGCTCTCGGCAAAATCCTCCCAGGGATGGGAGCTGGCATAGGTCGAGATGTAGAATTGCTGCCAATCCGGCGGCGGACCCTGTTCGTAATTGCGCTTCAGCGCCTCGCCGTAATCCACCGTCTCGTCACCGAAGACGGCGCGGAAGGCATCGAGCTTGCCGCCATCGCGGACCAGCTTGTCCCAGATGTAATGGCCGGTCTCGTGGCGGAAATGACCGAGCATGGTACGATAGGGTTCGTTCATCGAGACGCGCACCTGTTCGCGGGTCGCGTCATCAGCCTCTGCGGCGCGGATGGCGATCAGGCCGTTTTCATGGCCGGTCATGGCCGGCTTGATGCTGCCATCCGGCTGGATCTCATCGACGAGGAAATCGAAAACGAGGCCGCCCTGCGGGTCCTCGTCGCGGTTGGTGCGCGGCAGCTTCCAGCGCAGCATGGAATAGAAGAGATGGCGCTGCGCCTGGCTGATGCGGCGCCACTGGTTGAGCCCCTCTTCCGTCGAGGCATCCGGCACCAACCGGTTATGCCGGCAGGCCGGGCAGAAGGGATTTGGATCGTCTGCCATGACGGTCCAGTTGCAGATGTCCATGGTGCTGTTCTGGCAGAGGCGCACGGAATGTCCGTGTCCGCCGAACAGGTGCCAGGTGCTGTCACCCGGATTTTCCTCCAGCGCATGCATGGACAGATCGTCCGGCACAAAGGCGAGACGATAACCGCAATTGACGCAGTTCCGGTTGTCGAAATGGATGGTCTGGCCGCAGTGATCGCAGTCGTAGAGGCGCATGGACGGGTCCGTGAAGCGTTGAGGAAAGGACAATAAGAAAACCTGCTCCGGCCGGAGCCGAAACAGGTTTAAAAGGTGTGGCCTCAAGAAGATCTTTCGTCTTCGAGGCCCATGCCGACCGTCTTACATGCGGTCGACAAAGTCCTTGGCGGCGTCCTTGACCTTGCCCTTGGCCTGCTGGACATTGCCCTTGGCTTCCTGGGCGCTGCCCTTGGCCTTCAGCTTCGGGTTGTCGGTCATGTCGCCCGCTGCCTGCTTGATCTTGCCGGATACTTCGTTGGCCTTGCCGGCAATCTTGTCGCTGGTGCTACCCATCGTATTTCTCCTTGATGTCGAGGCGTTTTTGTTTGTCGCCTTTGCAGGAGAAGAACGATCATCGTCAGAGTTCGTTCCGAAAATTATTCGGGACAAAATTCTTCCGACGAGAAAATCAGGCGTGCCCGGCTTCGCTGGAGAGCATTTCCGGCGAGACGCCGAGCGAGGCCAGAGCCCGTTCATATTTGTTGTCGAGCGAGCGATCGAAAATCAGGTCGTCGCTTGCCGGGCAATTGAGCCAGCCATTGTTCGACATTTCCTCTTCCAGCTGGCCCGGGCCCCAGCCGGCATAACCGAGAAGCATAGTGGCCTTGGCCGGGCCTCGGCCGTCGCAGATGGCGCGGATGATATCGAGCGTTGCCGTCAGCGAAATCTCGTCGCTGACGGGGATTGAGGATTCGCTGGAGAAATCGTCGGAATGCAGAACGAAGCCGCGGCCGGTCTCGACCGGGCCGCCGGCGAGGATCGGGAATTCACGCCGGTCGCGCGGCAGCGTGCCGATCTCGGTGGCATCCAGCAGCTTCAGGTGACCCAGCACGTCGCAAAAGGAGATATCCTGCGAGCGGTTGATGATGAAGCCCATGGCGCCGGCCTTGGAGTGGGCGCAGATATAAACGACGGTGCGGGCAAAATTGCTGTCCTGCATGCTCGGCATGGCGATCAACAGCTGACCATCCAGAAAGCCGCGCTCACCTTCGGTTTTGAGGGTCGAAAAACTCATCGTGCCTCCATCCTTGGGTTCGTCCATGGCACCCGGTGGGATCGCATGGGCGGAACCGGTGAGATTGCGTCCTTCGATCAAGATGGGGCAGGATCGCGCCGCAATCAACGGAAAATGATCCCGCGTGTGCCGCAATCCGGCTGGTCGCGCCAGAAGTGATCGGTTAAACCGCTGACCATGATGAAGACACCCATGCGCAGCCAGGCCGGAATGCGATCGCCGATTGCCAATTCGTTTATCCTTTTCGGCTGCGCGCTGATGGCCACCCTTTTAGCGGCCATGAGCGGCGCCCGGGCAGAGATGACCCCTTGGGCGACGAATGAGGGCGGGCGCATGCGCATCATCGCCATGCCGCCCGAGCCGGATGGCAAGGTGCGCGGGGCATTGCAGATCGAGCCAAAACCCGGCTGGATCACCTACTGGAAAGAACCGGGCGATACCGGCATTCCGCCGCAGCTGATCTTTTCGAAGAATGGCGACACGCAGCTCGACAGCGTTTCCTTTCCGGTGCCGAAGCGCATCGATTCCGGCAATCTGCGCGATATCGGTTATGACGAGCCGGTCACCTTTCCGTTCGAGCTGACGCTGAAGGATTTCGGCAAGGTGCCGAATGCGCCGACCAGCCTCAGCGCCAGCGCCTTTATCGGGCTTTGCCGCAATATCTGCATTCCGTTCCAGGCGGACTTCCCGCTGACCATGCAGGCGGTCAAGGGCACGCCGGTGGAAGAGGCGATGATACTCAATGCCGCCGCCGCCAAGCTGCCGCAGAAACCGGCCGATGATTTCCGCATCCTGCGTTATGCCATGGTCAAGGATGGCAAGGTTCTGCGCCTCACCCTGCGCCTGCCGGATGACGCCACAAGCCAGCCGCAGGTGATCGTCACCGGGCCGGAGGGCCATGTTCTGTTCGACGAGGCCAAGGGCAAGCGCGACGCCGAGGGCTATACGCTCGACATGCCGGTCGGCAAGCTGCCGAAGGGATATGACATCAAGGGCAAGCATTGGGGCATTCTCGCCATCGCCGGCAACCGGGCGATCGAGACTTCCCTCTCCTTCGAGTGATCTTTTCCACGAGCGAACCTTTGAAGGGGCCTCGAAGCTTGTCTTGCCCCGGTCCGGCACTATAGTTGCCGCCGACTGCAGACAGACTGCATCTTCAAAGAGAGGACCTGCCCCATGACCATTGCCATCGGTGACACGCTGCCGAGCGCCAGCTTCAAGGAAAAGACTGTCGACGGTCCTGTCGAAACCAGCACCGACGCGCTGTTCAAGGGCAAGAAGGTCGTGCTTTTTGCCGTGCCTGGCGCGTTTACGCCGACCTGCACGCTGAACCACCTGCCCGGTTATCTCGACAATCGCGAAGCGCTGCTTGCCAAGGGCGTCGACGACATCGCGGTCATCGCCGTCAACGACTGGCATGTGATGGGCGCCTGGGCGACCCAGACGGGTGGGCTCGGGAAGATCCACTTCTTAGCAGACTGGGACGGTTCCTACACGAAATCGCTCGGCCTCGACGCCGACCTATCGGCCGGCGGCCTCGGCGTTCGCTCCAAGCGTTATTCGATGCTGGTCGAAGACGGCGTGGTCAAATCCCTCGACATCGAGGAAAGCCCCGGTCAGGCCACCGTTTCGGCCGCCGATGCGATGCTGGCAAAGCTTTGAGATGAAATCGGGCGCCGCGGAATTTTTCTGCGGCCCCATCCCATGCGAAATGCCTTATGCGGCCATATCGAAAACGATCAGGCCGGAAAGACCGCCATCGGCGGCCGCCACGAGCTTTTCAGCCACGGCGATATGTTCAGGATGGACGAGATAGGCATCCCGCGCCTCCGGGCTTTCGAAGGTCACGACAAAGCCATCGAGAAAACCGCCATTCAGGCCTTCCGACGAGACATTCGGGCCGTATTTGACATCGACAATGCCGGGCGTGACGTTTTTCAGCGCGGCGACACCTTCGTAAAGGGCCTGCTTCTCGTCCTGCTGGAGGGCGTTCTTGAAGCGGATGAAAACGATGTGGAGGATCATTGGGGCCACCCTTCTGGTTTTCTGTTTTCGCCGACAATAGTGGTTCGGCGCCGAAGAGCAACCGACGGGCGGCGGATGCTTTGAACTCGTTATGAAGAAAGTCCCTCTCTGGCCTGCCGGCCATCTCCCCCACAAGGGGGGAGAAGACTCGCGGCAACCGCTCGCTCCCTAATCGAGCACTGACGGTGCAGCTGGGTTAAGCCCTCCCCCTTGTGGGGAGGGTGGGGAGGGGCCTTTTTTCTTATGATGTGCCCTCGTGGGAGAGATGGCCGGCAAGCCAGAGAGGGCCTGGCCTTTGGCACTTATCCTGAGCGCGCAGCCTACCGCTTCTTGAACGGCGCCATGCCGAGCCGGGCAAGTTCGTCGGCGCGTTCGTTTTCCGGATGGCCGGCATGGCCCTTGACCCAGTGCCACTTGACCTTGTGGCGCTGGTTGGCGGCGTCGAGCTGCTGCCAGAGCTCGACATTCTTGACCGGCTTGTTATCGGCGGTCTTCCAGCCCTTCTTCTTCCAGCCAAAAATCCACTTGGAAATACCGTCCATCACATATTTGCTGTCGGTATAAAGATCGACCTCGCAGGCGCTTTTCAAAGCGTTGAGGCCGGTGATTGCCGCCATCAGCTCCATGCGGTTATTGGTCGTTTCCGCCTCGCCGCCGTTCAGCTCCTTGGTCGTTTCGCCGTAACGCAGGATGGTGCCCCAGCCGCCGGGGCCGGGATTGCCGGAGCAGGCGCCATCGGTGAAGATCTCGACCTGTTTCATGCCGACAGCCCGTATTCGGCGACAGACGCGATGCCGCGATGGAAGCGCAGCTTTTTGAGATATTCGAGCGGGTCCTTCTTGACCACCAGCGCGCCGGCCGGCGTCGTCAGCCAGTCGTAGAGACGGGTGAGGAAAAAGCGCAGGGCGGAACCGCGGGAGAGGACCGGAAGGGCGGCGAGCTCCGCATCCGAGAGCGGGCGAACACTGCGATAGCCTTCGAGCAGCGCCATGCCCTTGGTGACGTTATAGGCGCCGTCCTGCTCGAAGCACCAGGCATTGAGGCAGATCGAGACGTCATACGCGAGCAGGTCGTTGCAGGCGAAATAGAAGTCGATCAGGCCGGATAGTTCATCGCCGAGGAAGAAGACATTGTCCTGAAACAGGTCGGCATGGATGACGCCATCCGGCAGGTCTTTTGGCCAATGGGCGGCAAGATAGGCAAGTTCGGAAGAAATCTCATCCTGCAGTCCCTTTTCCACCTCGTCGGCGCGGTCGGCCGACTTTTCCCAAAGCACTTTCCAGCCTTCGAGCGAGAGGGCATTCGGACGCTTGATCTCAAAACCTTCGCCGGCAAGGTGCATGGCGGCAAGCGCCTTGCCGACTTCTCGGCAATGTTTGGCCTCGGGCTTGCGCAGCCACATGCCTTCGAGGAAAGAAATGAGGGCGGCCGGGCGGGTTGAGAGTTCGCCGAGCAGCGCACCGTCACGGCGCGGCAAAGGCAGCGGGCAGTTGAGGCCGCGATCGGCGAGATGCTGCATCAGGCCGAGGAAGAACGGTAGGTCCGACTTTTCCACCCGCTTTTCGTAGAGCGTCAGGATCAGCGGATCCTTGGTCGTGTGCAACAAGAAATTGGAATTCTCGACGCCCTCGGCAATGCCCTTGTAGGAGGTCAGTTCGCCGACATCGTATTCGGCCAGAAAGTTCTTGAGGTCGATTTCGGTAATGTCGGTGTAAACGGCCACGGGCTTCTCACGGATTGTCGGGACAGAATCATCTGTCGGTGATTTTGTTGTCTTTTGCCACAGGGGGCATGGCAGGGGGAGTTGCCGGTCGCCATTCTGATGGGGATTTGCGTCTGTGTCTGCCCCTCATCCGCCTGCCGGCACCTTCTCCTCGCCTGCGGGGAGAAGGGAGCGAACCGCAAACTCTCTACCCAATCGAAGCACGTCCCCCCTCCCCGGAAGCGGGGTTAAGGTGAAGGGCAAATCCAATCGCTCAAACGCGCGAGCCGTTCACCCAGGCCATATCCTCATGGGTCAACGGCACTTCGCGCAGCTCGCGATTGACGAGGAAGTTTTCGGTTTCCTCGGTGGTGATGGCAAGGTCGATCGTGGCATTGAAGCGCGCCTTGAAGGCGGCGATGATCTCGTCGACGATGACTTCCGGCGCCGATGCACCCGCAGACAGGCCAAGCGTGCGGATATCGCCGATCTCGGCCCAATCCAGTTCGGCGGCACGCTGCACGAGGAGGGACTTTTTCGCCCCTGCCCTGAGCGCCACTTCGACCAGACGCTTGGAATTGGACGAATTCGGCGCGCCGACGACGATGAAAAGATCGCAGCCGGGGGCAGCCTGTTTCACGGCTTCCTGGCGGTTGGTCGTGGCGTAGCAGATCGAATCGGCCGCCGGGGCCGTGAGGTTCGGGAAACGTTCGGTCAGACGCGCGATCACGCCGGCCGTATCGTCAACCGACAGCGTCGTCTGGGTGACGAAGCCGAGATTGTCGGGATCGGCGGGCACGTAGACATCGGCATCCTCGATCGTCTCGATCAGGGAGACGGTGCCTTCCGGCAGCTGGCCCATCGTGCCGATCACTTCCGGATGCCCGGCATGGCCGATCAGGACCACATGGCGACCGAGGCGCTGGTGGCGCATGGCCTGCTTGTGCACCTTCGAAACAAGCGGACAGGTGGCATCGAGATAAAAGAGATTGCGGGACTGCGCGTCCTCGGGCACCGATTTCGGCACGCCATGGGCGGAAAACACGACCGGCTGCTTCTGATGCTCTGCCGGGATCTCGTTCAGTTCCTCGACGAAGACGGCGCCCTTGGCTTCCAGGCCTTCGACCACGTAACGGTTATGGACGATCTCGTGGCGGACATAGACCGGGGCGCCATAGGCCTTCAGCGCCAGAACGACGATCTGGATCGCCCGGTCGACACCGGCGCAAAAACCGCGCGGGCCGCACAGACGGATCGACAGGTCCGGCTTCAATTCGGCCGGAATGGCATTCGCCTGTTCGGTGACCTGGATATTCATATACGTTCCGCTGGCCTGTTCCGCAAAAGAATGCCTGTTCGCAAGGCCTCATATAGGCGAGCCGGGCATGGCCTGCCAATCAAAAATTCGATTTGGCGCTGCGACGAACCGCTCAGCGCGCGCGGGAAGCTCTCTCGGAGCGGCCGCGCAGGCGCATGCCGATCACGACCGCGATAAGCGCCGCCGCCAGCCCGTACCAAGTGACGGCATATTGCAGATGGCTGTTCGGCAGATCGAACTGGGTGACGCCGCCGAGCGGATAACCGCCCGGATTTTTTGTCGATGCATCGGCATCGACGAAGAAAGGCACGAGTTTCGACGGATCGAGGCCGGCGCTCGAGGCCATGACGCCAAAATCCTTCCAGTAGAAGATGTTCTTGGCCGGATCATTGTCGGGAACGGCGAAGGACGGTTTTGCGGCGAGCCGGCTGCGGGCATAACCGGTTATGTATTGTTCGCCTATGACCTCGCCGGCCTTGCGCGTCGCAGGCTCCTTCATCTCGTAGGGAACGAAGCCGCGATTGACGAGCAGGATGCGGCCGTCTGCAAGCGTCATTGGCGTGTAGACGTAAAAGCCGGTGCGGCCTTCGAAAGTGGCGAAGAAATGCCGTTCGCGGCTGTGATCGAATGTGCCGGAGACTGTGACGCGGCGGTATTCGATATCGCCGCCGGATTTTTCGATGGCCTCGATCTCGGCGAGCGGAACGGGTGGTGCTGCGCGGCGCGCAGCGATATCGGCGAGAAGGCCTTCCTTCCAGTGAAGGCGCTCGACCTGCCATGTGCCGAGGGCGAGAAGGGTGGCGAGTGAGGCGAGGACGAGGATGGTGGTGGCGATCGTGCGAACCCTGCCGGGTTTGCGCTCTGCATCTCCCGTCTGCCGGGGCAAGGATTGTTCTGCCATGATCTCGTTTACCTGTTAAAGCAGAAGGGCGGCTTTCGCCGCCCCGCATTCGCTACCGATCCCGCCCCTTGCTCAGCAGAAGGTGTGGTCCGACAGCCTGTCAAATCCGGTCTACCCTCTCCCGGCCCTTCGCTTTGGCTCAGGGCGTTCGGCGCTGCAATCGATCCACTGGATCGATTGCTCGGGCTTTGCCCGACCGCTTCTCACCCATGCAAAGGCGCGCCCCAGCCGCCCCAGATGTAGATCGAGAAGAACAGGAAGAGCCAGACGACGTCGACGAAGTGCCAGTACCAGGCGGCGGCCTCGAAGCCGAAATGGCGGGTCGGGGTGAAGCCGCCATTGGCCGCGCGCAGCAGGCAGACGATCAGGAAGATCGTGCCGATCAGGACGTGGAAACCGTGGAAGCCGGTCGCCATGAAGAAGGTGGCGCCATAAATGGAATTGGCGAATTCGAACGGCGCATGGGCGTATTCGTAGGCCTGTACAGCCGAAAACAGGATGCCGAGTGCCACCGTCAGCGACAGGCCGGTGATCAGGCCCTTGCGGTCATTGTGCAGAAGCGCGTGATGCGCCCAGGTGACACAGGTGCCCGACAGGAGAAGGATGATCGTGTTGTAGATCGGCAGGTGCCAGGGGTCGAGGACTTCGACGCCCTTCGGCGGCCACTGACCGCCGAGAAACTGAACGCGCGACGCCTGGATCGCCTCATTGGGATAGAGGCTCGCGTCGAAAAAGGCCCAGAACCAGGCAACGAAGAACATCACTTCGGAGGCGATGAACATGATCATGCCGTAGCGCAGGTGCAGCGACACGACGCGGGTATGGGCGCCGGCGTCGCCTTCCTTGATCGTGTCCGACCACCAGCCGATCATCGTGTAAAGGATGATGGCAAGGCCGATGAAGAAGATCCACGGGGTAGCAAGGTTGAGCCCAAAAATGTGGAACTCGCCGCCCTTCAGGTAACGCATGTAACCGACGCCGCCGAAAGTGATGACGAAGGCGCCAAGCGAAGCCAGGATCGGCCAGGGGCTCGGGTCGATGATATGGTAGTCGTGGTTCTTCTGGTGCGCTTCTGCCATGTCAGGACCTCCCCCGCGATGAAACTATATGCGAAACCTCTTCGCCGAAACCGGCGAACCTCTTAAAGCTTGCCGTCCTTCGCCTCACCCTTGGCAGGCAAAGCCGCAACCGGCTTCGGCGTCTGGCCCGGGTAGAACGTATAGGACAGCGTAATCGTCTTTATGTTCTTCGTCTCGTTGGTTTTGGCGATATCGGGATCGACATAGAAGATGACAGGCATCTGCACCGTCTCGCCCGGCTTCAAGGTCTGTTCGGTGAAACAGAAACACTGGACCTTGTTGAAATAGACGGCGGCTTCCATCGGCGTGACGTTGAACACGGCCTGACCCGTCGTCTGATAAGGCGAACGGTTGGTCGCCGTGAACTCCACCTGGCCGGTCTCGCCGATCTTCAATTCGACCGGCTTTGCCGGCTTGAAATCCCAGTTGAGACCATTGGAAATATTGGCGTCGAAGGTGATCTGAACCTTCTTGTCGAGGATCTTGTCGGAATACTGCTCGACACGCTGGGTCGTGCCGTTATAGCCGGTGACCTGACAGAAGAGACGGTAAAGCGGCACGGAAGCATAGGCGGCGCCGACCATGCAGGCGACGAAGACCGCGCAGCCGCCGAAGATCGCGGCGTTGCTGACCCGCTTCACCTGACCGTTCTGAACCTCTCCTCCCATGCGGCCCTCCCAGACCTTCACTCGTTCCGGCTAGTTCCAGAACCCGCCGATCTTGATCAGCGTTATCAGATAAAAAAGCACGCAGAGGCCGCCCAGCACCAGGCCGAGCGCCACATTGCGGTTGCGGCGGGACTTTTTCTGCGCTTCGTTAAGCTTGACCGTTTCGATCACGCAGCCCCTCCAAACAGGTGCATCAGGTTTGCCGCCAGATGGTCGGCCATCAGCGCGGAAAAGATCGCGAACAGGTAGAAGATCGAATAGAAGAACATCTTCTTTGCCGGCAGCATTTTTTCGTCGCCATCGGGCATGCGCAGCACCAGAACGGAATACCAGGTGAAGATGAGGCTGAGGATGCCGGCGAAGATGCCATAGCCGATGCTAGCAAGGCCGGTGAAGGCGGGTGCGACGGCGACCGCCATGGTCAGCAGCGTGTAGACGAACATCTGCCGCTTGGTGGAGCGCTCGCCGACGACATTCGGCATCATCGGCACACCGACCGAACCGTAGTCGCGCATCTTGAAGAGCGCCAGCGCCCAGAAATGCGGCGGGGTCCAGAGGAAGGTGATCATGAACAGGATGACGCTGTCGAGCGAGACGCCGCCCGTCACGCAGGCCCAGCCGAGCATGGGCGGGAAGGCGCCGGCGGCACCGCCGATGACGATGTTCTGCGGCGTCGAGCGTTTTAGCCACATCGTATAGACGACGGCGTAAAAGAAGATCGTGAAAGCGAGCAGGCCGGCGGCGAACCAGTTGACGGCAAGACCGAGAATGGCAACCGAGAAGGCCGAGAGCGTCAGGCCGAAGGCCAGCGCTTCCTGCGGCTTGATGCGGCCGTCCGGAATGGGGCGCTTGGCGGTGCGGGTCATGACGGCGTCGATATCGGCGTCATACCACATGTTGAGCGCGCCCGAGGCTCCGGCGCCGACGGCGATACAGAGAATGGAGATAATCGCCAGAACCGGGTTGATATGGCCCGGCGCCAGGACAAGACCGGCAAGGGCGGTAAAGACGACCAGCGACATGACCCGCGGCTTCAGAAGTTCGAAGAAGTCACGCGCTCCCGCTTCAGACAGGATGAGGCTCGTGTCCTTGCCGAGAGCGTCGTGATTGTCGATGACCGTCATTTTGAACCTAGTAACCTGTTGGATGAGGCACCGCCGCGAATGCGATGCCTCATGGAGACCCCTTGGGAAGGCCGCGCGTCAGCGGATGCGCGGCAACTGTTCCCATTGATGGTAAGGCGGGGGCGAAGACAGCTGCCATTCGAGCGTCGTTGCGCCCTCACCCCATGGATTATCGCCGGCCACCCGCTTTTTCGCAAAAGCCTCCCAGACGCCGAAGAGGAAGATCAGCACGCCTACGAAGGAAATGTAGGAGCCGACCGAAGAGACATAGTTCCAGCCCGCAAAGGCATCGGGATAATCGATGTAGCGGCGCGGCATGCCGGCAAGGCCGAGGAAATGCTGCGGGAAGAAGACCAGGTTGACGCCGATGAACATCACCCAGAAATGCAGGTTGCCGATCTTCTCGTTGTACATGTACCCGAACATTTTCGGGAACCAGTAGTACCAGGCGGCGAAGATGGCGAAGACTGCGCCGAGCGACAGAACGTAGTGGAAGTGAGCCACAACGTAATAGGTGTCGTGCAGCGAACGGTCGAGGCCGGCATTGGCGAGCTGGACGCCCGTGACACCACCGACCGTGAACAGGAAGATGAAGCCGATCGCCCAGATCATCGGCGTACGGAAGGTGAGAGAGCCACCCCACATGGTCGCGATCCACGAGAAGATCTTGATACCGGTCGGCACCGCGATGACCATGGTCGCGAAGACGAAGTAACGCTGTGCATCGAGCGACAGGCCGACCGTATACATATGGTGGGCCCAGACGATGAAGCCGACCGCGCCGATCGCCACCATCGCGTAAGCCATGCCGAGATAACCGAAGACCGGCTTTTTCGAGAAGGTCGAGATGATGTGGCTAATGATGCCGAAGCCGGGCAGGATCAGAATGTAGACTTCCGGGTGGCCGAAGAACCAGAACAGGTGCTGGTAGAGGATCGGGTCACCGCCGCCTTCCGGCGCAAAGAAGGTCGTGCCGAAATTGCGGTCGGTCAGCACCATGGTGATGGCACCGGCGAGAACCGGAAGCGACAGGAGCAGAAGGAAGGCCGTCACCAGCACGGCCCAGGCAAAGAGCGGCATCTTGTGCAGCGTCATGCCCGGAGCGCGCATGTTGAGGATCGTGGTGATGAAGTTGATCGCGCCGAGAATGGACGAGGCACCGGCAACGTGCAGCGAGAAGATCGCCAGATCCACCGCCGGTCCCGGATGACCGCCGATCGACAGCGGCGGATACATGGTCCATCCGCCGCCCGCGCCATAAGCGCCTGCCGGGCCTTCGACGAACATCGAGAGCAGCAGCAGGATGAAGGCCGGGACGATCAGCCAGAAGGAAATGTTATTCAGGCGCGGGAAAGCCATGTCCGGCGCGCCGATCATGATCGGCACCATCCAGTTGGCGAAACCGCCGATCATGGCCGGCATGACCATGAAGAAAATCATCACCAGGGCGTGGGCCGTGGTGAAGACGTTGAACATGTGCTTGCCGCCATCGATCGCGGCATCGCCCTCATAACCGTAGACCATGGAAGCCAGACCGTGAAAAATCTGGATGCCCGGTTCCTGCAGCTCCATGCGCATGGCGACCGACAGAAGGCCGCCGATGATGCCGGCAATGATCGCGAAGATCAGATAGAGCGTGCCGATGTCCTTGTGATTGGTCGAGAACAGCCAACGGGCGGCAAAACCCGGCTTGTGGCCGTGATGATCATCATGTGCATGATCATGAGAGTGGTCGTGGCCCGCATGATCGTGAGAATGATCATGGGAATGTGTGTCGTGCGTGGAATTTCCAGCCATTGTCTTTTACCTTCCCGTGATCAGTTCGAAACGTTCGCCGCAACGACAGTGCCGGTTTCCGGCTTGTCGGCGGATGCGATCAGCGCCTTATAGGCGCCGGGAAGATCACTGGCTGCCTGGGCGAGCCAGGTCTTGTACTTGTCCTCGGAGACGATCCGGATGGCGATCGGCATAAAGGCATGGTCCTTGCCACAGAGCTCGGAACACTGGCCGTAATAGAGGCCTTCCTTCTCTGCCTTGAACCAGGTCTCGTTGAGACGGCCCGGAACGGCATCGATCTTGACGCCGAAGGCCGGCATGGCGAAGGCGTGGATCACGTCGGTCGGCGCGGCCGTCACCAGAACGCGCACCACCTTGTTGACCGGCAAGACCATTTCGTTGTCGACGGCCAGAAGATGCGGGTAAACCGCCTTGTCTTCCTTGCCGGCGGCAGCGCGATCGACATCCTTCAGAAGGTAGCTGTCGAAGGCGACCGGCGACTGGCCGCCCTCATATTCGTAGTTCCACTGCCACTGGGTGGCCGTCGCCTTGACCGTCAGGTCGGCGTCCGGAAGCTCCAGCTGGTTGTTCAGAAGATTGAACGAGGGAATGGCGAGAAAGAACAGGATCAGGACCGGTGCAACCGTCCAGATGATTTCGATCGCCGTATTATGGCTCGTGCGCGACGGCACCGGATTGACGCTGGCGCGGAATTTGACCGCAACCACGACCAGAAGCACGAGGACCAGCAAGGTCACGGGCACAATAAACCAGAGCGTATAGTGCTCGAACCACTTGATCTGGTGCATGATCGGCGAAGCCGGCTGCTGAAGATCCATCTGCCACGGCCTCGGCTGGTCTGCAAAACCGGCCGGGGCCAAGAACAGACAGATAAGCGCCGCCATAGCTGCGAAAGCTCTGTTCATCTCGATACCTCTCTCCCCTGCACCTGGAGGCCGCGCAAACGGAGCACGGAATCCAGGCTCTCTCCTCCTTGCTTCAATCACAATTTGCCTACTGCCGCAACAGATTCGCGGAAAAGGCCATGCGGCATTTTGTGCCGGATGGCGCCTTTTTCACGCCTGCCCGGCGGCTCCTTTCAGCCTGTTTAAAGAAGGCCAAAGCCGCACTCCTTGACGAAAATCAACACTTAAACCAGCGCAGGCCACCAGGACGACCTTTGCGGGAAAACCCGCACCTCTCCCGGCCAGGGCGCACCGCAGCGCGAATGAAAATGCTTATATGGTGGAAAACACCGGGTCCCACTTTCGCCGCACTCGGCTGGGATGAGGGCGGGGCTTTTCAATTGGCGCGGTGAGCGCCATGAATACCGCACTTGATTCGTCCATCCAGAGGTTTCCATGGGTCGTCCCTCCCGTCTTCGCGCTTGCCTTGCCTTGATGCTTGCGGGGGCCGTTGCCTTTCCCGCTTTCGCTCAGCAGCCGGGACCACGGCCGACCCCCAATACTTCACAATCCGGCAATAGCGCCCTTCCCGGCCTTGCGCCGCCGAGCGGCGGTGCGGCCCCGAAAACCTCGCAGCCGACCCAGCAGGCGCCGCAGCCTTCGGCGCAGACGCCCGGCAACGTGAAGGAAAATCACGGCGCCTGGTCGATCATCTGCGACAAGCCGGCCGGCGCCTCGGCCGAACAGTGCGCGATGATGCAGAACGTGATTGCCGAAGACCGGCCGGAAGTCGGCCTCTCGGTCGTCGTTCTGAAGACCGCCGACCGCAAGGCGCGCATCCTGCGCATCCTGGCGCCGCTCGGCGTCCTTCTGAAGGACGGCATGGAACTCTATGTCGACAACAACAATATCGGCCGCGCCTATTTCACCCGCTGCTTCTCGGAAGGCTGCTATGTGGAAGTGGAGATCGACGACGAACTGATGCGCATCCTGCGCGCCGGCAAGGCCGCCGTCTTCGCTCTGCGCGAATCCGCCGACCAGGATCGCGTCGGCATTCCGATCGAGCTCACCGGGTTCGGTGAAGGTTATGACGCGCTGCCGTGATCTCGAAATCCCGATGAGCCAGCCGGACGCCCAGAAATTCACCCTTCGTTACGACGATGACATCGTGCGCGACGCGGCCAATGCCTATGTCTGGCAGAGAGCCGTGCTCGAGCAGAAAACGATGTGGACCGTCTCCGTGCTGATGGTGATCTTTGCCGTTTATCTGATCGCGACCGGCGGGACCGTGCTGTTTACGGTCGTCATGCTGGCTCTGGCCGTCGCACCCTTCGCCATCGTCGGTTTCAGCCGCCACAAGCATCACGCCGAAGCGTTTGGCCGCTACCGCAACATGCGCGAGCCGAAACTTGAGATCACGGTCGATGCGGCCGGTATCGACATCCGCTCCGATCTCGGCAATGGACGCATGAACTGGCGCGACATCAAGGAGATCTGGGAACGTCCGCGGTCGTTCATGATCTTCAGCGACGAGGAAACCTATGTCGCCCTGCCGCGGGATGGCATGCCGCAAGAGGTTCAGGCTGAACTCAAAGGCCGGTCGGCCGCACTGCGCAGCGTCGCCTGAGGCTTGCGCAGGTCCGTTGCGGGTCCTACATCGGGTTCCAGACATTTTTGGTTCGGGCGCGCTGTAATTGCCCCTCACCCTAACCCTCTCCCCGTTTAAACGGGGAGAGGGGACGTGCCACATCGAAACTTCGCTCTTGGAGTGAGACGGTGCGGCATATCCCTTCGCCCCGCTTGCGGGGAGAAGGTGCCGGCAGGCGGATGAGGGGCAATGCGCGCAAGAATCAAGCCGGAAAACCTCTGGCCAGCGGAGCATATATAGCGATGAATACCGACCTCCTCTCCCTGTTCGACGCCGACGAGACCAAGCTGCGCTCGATCCTGTCCGAAGCGCTGACCGGCGCCGATGACGGCGAGCTTTACATCGAACATGCGCAGGCGGAATCGCTGACATTCGACAATGGCCGCCTGAAGGGTGGTTCGTTCAACACCGACCAGGGTTTTGGCCTGCGATCGGTTGCGGGCGAGGCTGTCGGTTATGCCCATGCGGGCGAGCTTTCGGCCGCCGCCCTGTCGCGCGCCTCGGATGCCGTGCGTGCCGTCACGGCCGGTTATTCCGGCAATTACGCCGCCGCTCCGCAGCGCACCAACAAGAAATATTATGGCGATGAAAACCCGATCGGTTCGCCGAGCTTCGAGGAAAAGGCGAAGCTCCTGGCCGAGATCGACGCCTATCTGCGCGACAAGGATCCATCGGTGCGGCAGGTGACGGCATCGATCGCCGCCAGCTGGCAGGTGGTCGACATCCTTCGCGCCGACGGCCATCGTGTGCAGGATATCCGCCCGATGACGCGGCTCAACATTTCCGTCGTGGTCGGTGACGGCGACCGGCAGGAATCGGGTTCGTTCGGCACGGGTGGCCGTATTGGCTTTGGCGATTTCGTCACCGAAGGCAACTGGCATACCGGCGCCGACGAGGCGCTGCGGCAGGCACTGGTCAACCTCACGGCAATCGACGCCCCGGCCGGCACGATGGATGTCGTGCTGTCTTCCGGCTGGCCGGGCGTGATGCTGCACGAAGCCGTCGGCCACGGACTGGAAGGCGATTTCAACCGCAAGAAGACCTCCGCCTTTGCCGGCCTGATGGGCGAGATGGTCGCCGCTCCCGGCGTCACCGTCGTCGACGACGGCACGATCGACAACCGCCGTGGTTCGCTGACGATCGACGACGAAGGCACGCCGTCGGCCTATAACGTACTGATCGAGAACGGCCGCCTCGTCGGCTATATGCAGGATCGTCAGAACGCACGCCTGATGGGCGTCGCCCCGACCGGCAATGGCCGTCGTCAGGGTTATGCCTACCAGCCGATGCCACGCATGACCAACACCTACATGCTCGGCGGCGACAAGAGCCCCGAAGAGATCATCGCGTCCGTCAAGAAGGGCATCTATGCCGTCTCCTTCGGTGGCGGCCAGGTGGACATCACGTCAGGCAAGTTCGTGTTCGGCTGCACCGAGGCCTATATGATCGAGAACGGCAAGGTCGGCCCTGCCATCAAGGGCGCCATGCTGATCGGCAACGGCCCGGATGCGATGAAGCGCGTCTCGATGGTCGGCAACGACATGAAGCTCGACACCGGTATCGGCAATTGCGGCAAGGGCGGCCAGTGGGTGCCGGTCGGCGTCGGCCAGCCGCATCTGCGCATGGATCAGGTGACGGTCGGCGGCACCAAGACGTGACGTCGCAAAGCTCGAACGCGCTCGTCCCGGAACTCGCCGTCAGCGACTGGCGTAAAAGCCGCGAGTTCTATTGCGAGCTGATCGGCTTCTCCGTGGTTTACGAACGATCCGAAGAGGGTTTCGTCTATCTGTCGCTTGGTGAGGCGGAGCTGATGCTCGACCAGATCGGCGTCGGGCGTGACTTCGATCTTTCCGACTCGCCACTCACCTATCCGTTCGGTCGCGGCTTGAACCTGCAGATCAGGGTTTTGGCAATCGATGTCATTCTCGAAAGGCTGCATGCGGCAGGAATTGCGCTTTATTTGCCGCCGGAAGAGAAATGGTATCGGATAGGCGATCTGGAAAGCGGAAACAGACAGTTCGTGGTCGCGGATCCGGACGGTTATCTGTTGCGGCTGTTTGAGGATCTTGGAGAGAGGCCGCACACCGTGACCACATGACGGCCGCGGCGTCGATACCTGCAGGGCAAAAGTTCGTTCGCGGCTGACCGACAAGATCATCCGCTTGACTTGCGGGCGGAAATCTCGCCACTGTCCGGCCTTTCCCGTCACACGCAGTCTTTCCCATGGATACCCCCTCCCCGCTCGCAGCCTTTTTTGCCGACTGGCTTCCCGGCCATTCGCCGGAGCAGCTTGCCTTCGTGTTTGCGGCGGCGCTGATTGCAGGTCTAGCGCGTGGTTTTTCCGGCTTTGGCGGGGCGCTGATCTTCGTGCCGCTGGCGAGCGCTGCGGTCGGCCCAAAAATAGCTTCGGCCCTGCTTCTCGTCATCGATGGCGTCATGACGCTCGGCATGGTGCCGGATGGCTGGCGAAAGGCCAATCGGCGCGAGGTCTTCACCATGCTGTCGGGGGCGCTGGTCGGCGTTCCGACGGGAACGGCGGTGCTTGCGCTTCTGCCCTCGATCACGCTGCGCTGGATCATCTCGATCGTCGCAATCTGCCTCCTCGTCTTCCTCATCTCCGGCTGGCGTTATCATGGCCGGCCGAAGACGCCGATGACGGTCGGGGTCGGGCTGCTTGCCGGCATATTCGGGGGAGCCGCGCAGATGTCGGGGCCGCCGGTCGTCGCCTACTGGCTCGGCGGCACGATCGCCGCATCAGTCGTGCGGGCCAATCTCATCTTCTATTTCGCACTCTCGACGGTGATCTCGGCCGCCTCCTATATCATCGGCGGATTGCTGACGCCGGAGGTGCTGATTATCGCCGTCATCATCGCGCCGGCCTACGGGCTCGGGCTTTATGGCGGATCGCGGCTTTTCGGTGTGGCGAGCGATATTACCTTCCGGCGGATCTGCTTCTTCCTGATCGCCGCTGCCGTGCTGGTCGGCCTGCCGCTGTTCGACAGCCTGCGGCCCTGACCACCTGTTGCAACCGCCTGTCAGCTTTCTTCAGCAACGCTTAACGTATAACGCGATACAGTTTCGGCTTGGCGGACAACACGGGCGTAATCGTAGTGGGGAATACGAAAGCGAAGCTGCGGACCTTATGGCGCCGCTACTGGAGACGGCGGATGATGGCTGGCGGCCTCGATCTTGCGGCCATCCTGTCACGCGCCGGGCTGATGCAACACGCCCGCGGCCGTGGCGCGATCTTTACCCTGCATCACGTGCGCCCGAAACAGTCCCAGCCGCTCGAGCCGAGCGCCCATCTCGAAGTGACGCCGGAATTCCTGGCCGAAGCGATCGAATGTCTTGCGGCAGAAGGCTACGATTTCATTCCGCTGGCGGATGTGCCCGCACGGCTGGCTTCCCCGACCTCAAAACCGTTTGCCGCCTTTACGCTGGATGACGGTTATCGCAACAATGCCGAATATGCGCTGCCGGTGTTCGAGCGCTATCACGTGCCCTTCACCGTGTTCGTAACGCGCGGCTTTGCCGAACGCAGCCATTCGCTCTGGTGGGAAACACTGGCCGTGCTTCTCGGCCGGGAAAACAAGGTGACTTTCGATTTCGGTTACGGGGCCGAAACTCTCGACCTCTCCACCGTGTCGCGCAAATTCGATGCCTTCGAGCGCTTCGCGGACTTTGTCTCGGACAATGACGAGGCGACGGCCATCGCGAAGGTCGATGCGTTGGCGCTGAGCCATGGCGTCGATCCGCTGAAGATCACCGCCGAACTCACCATGACACCGGAAGAGCTTAAAACCCTGTCGGCCCACCCGCTCGCTTCGCTCGGCGCCCACACGACGAGCCATCGGGCGATTTCCCGGCTCTCGCCGGCAGAGGCGCAGGCGGAGATGCGGGAATCGGCCGACTATGTCGAGCAGCTGACCGGCAAGCGTCCCGTCACGATCGCCTATCCCTATGGCACGCGCCAGGCCGTGTCGGAACGCGAATACCAGATCGCCCGCGACCTCGATTTCTCGGTCGCGGTCACCACCCAGCCGGGCACGATCTGCGAGAAAAGCATGAGCCGGCTGACCGGCCTGCCGCGCATTTCGCTGAACGGGTTTTACCAGCACGCGCGTTATGTCTCGGCGCTGGCCTCGGGCATTCCGTTCACCGTCGCGAAATAGGCGCTTCCCCAAAGACCCCTCCCCACCCTCCCCACAAGGGGGAGGGCTTAACCCGGCCGATCCGCCTCAACCTTATTTGAAGCAGGAGAGCGCTCCAGGTCTTCTCCCCCCTTGTGGGGGAGATGGCCGGCAGGCCAGAGAGGGCCTTCAGCCAAAACAGATATTCCTCACGGATACATCCGCACCTTTTCCCAATTGCCTTCCGGCGTCTCGCGGCGGAATTCGATACGGTCGTGCAGTCGGAACTGGCGGTCATGCCAGAATTCGATCGAGACCGGACGGATACGGAAACCGGACCAATAGGGCGGCCGGGGGATCTCGCCGATCGCGTATTTTGCCGTGTATTCGGCGACCGACTTCTCCAGCGCGAATCGCCCTTCGAGCGGCCGGGACTGTTTTGAGGCCCAGGCACCGATTCGGCTGCCCCTTGCCCGCGAGGCATAATAGGCATCGGCTTCGGCATCCGTGACGATTTCCACGGGGCCGCGAAGACGGACCTGACGTCTTTGTGATTTCCAGTGAAAGACCATCGCGGCCTTCTTCTGGCCGAGGATCTCCTGACCCTTCTGGCTCTCGAAATTGGTATAGAAAACAAAGCCGTTTTCGTCATAACCCTTGAGCAGGACCATGCGCACATTGGGCAGTCCATGCTCGTCCACCGTTGCCAGCGCAACGGCATTGGGATCGTTGATTTCGGTGGCTTCCGCGTCCTTCAACCACTTGCCGAACAAGGCGAAGGGCTCGCTTTCCTCGGTGAAGTCACCGCTTGTTAACCCGATTGCAGCCATATTGACTAAAATACTCCCAGTCTGTTGAACATGCCCGAGACCTCCGGACAGGACCCAAGGTGGTAGTGATAGCAAAGTCGAAGTGCCGTAAACAGTGGTCGAACCTGACGAGCCCGTTCGGGGTCGCAGCCGTGGCCTGCCTGCTCCTCAGCGGCTGCACCAGCAGCATGGATCTGTTCAGCAGTGCCGACAAGGTCGATCGCAGCATTTCGACGGGCACCGTGCCGAAGGTCAAATCCGGCGACGCACAGTCCGACGAAACGACGGTCCGCAATGCCGTGACCTCGGCCGACCTTGCCAAGGTCGGCGGCAATCCCCTCCCCTGGGCCAATTCCGCGACCGGCAGTGCCGGTGTCGTCTCGACGATCCGTGAAGATCGCGGCCAGGGTCATGTCTGCCGCGCCTTCACGACGACCCGCCATTCCTATGAAGGCGTCGCGATGTTTTCCGGTCAGGCCTGCATGACCGACAAGGGCGACTGGCTGTTAACCGCCTTCGACCGCCAGTAGACCGATTATTTACCCTAACCGGTATCGGTTGCAGCGCGTAACCACTGATTCAGGACTTCCCTCCTAGTTTAATCGAAATTGACCGGACAGGTGATGGCGCATGAGGAGCCGTCGCCGGTCCAGAGTGTTTTTCGAGTATCGGGGGATCCAGGACATGAGCACGGATCCATCGCCCACAGCGTTACGGGTGGTTTCAAAATGCGTGATCCCTACTCACTGCTCGGCGTGAAGCGAAACGCCAATTCCGATGAGATCAAGGCAGCCTGGCGCACCAAGGCCAAGAGCATCCATCCCGATCACAATCAGGACGATCCGGAGGCCGGCTCGCGTTTCGCGGAGGTCGGACAGGCCTATGAACTCCTGAAGGACCCACAGCGCCGGCAGCGTTATGACAAGGCGGCAGAGATGCAGCAGACCTATATGCAACAGCGCCAGTCGGCCCGCGAGGCGGAAGCCCGTGCGAGGGCAGCAAGAGCCAATGCGGAAAAGGTGATGGAAGAGCTGGCGCGCGCCAATGCGCAGCGCGCCCAGGCCGCCGCTTCCGCCGCGCAGCAGGATCAGGCTGCAAAGGACAAACAGCAAAAGGCCCAGCAGACGTCCGACCAGGCCAATAAAGCCCAGAACACGGCTGGACAGGCCCAGGCCGGCAACGCGAACAGCCAGCAGGACAAGACCCAGCAGAACAAGGCGGAACAGGGCAAGGCCGAGCAGAGCAAGGCTCAGGGCCCGGAAAGCGCCGAGGACATGATCGAGCGCATCTTCGGCGTCGGCCCTGACGGTGGCCGCTCGGAGACCGCGTCCGGAACGGCTGGTGCAACGAATCAGGACGCCAAGGTTGGCGACTCGGAGAAGACCGACGGCGCGCCAGAGGGCCGGCAACCGCTGCCGGTGATGGCGATCGATCTCATTTCCGCATTGGTACGGCGGATCCGCGGCACCGCGCCGCCGCCGGAAAAGGCGCCGGATCTTGCCATCGAGGCGACGGTCACGATCGACGACCTGTTGAAGCATAATGCGGTGACGCTGCATCTTCCCGAAGAGCGGGACGTGCGCGTTCCCCTCGAAAACGGCATGACGGACGGCCATGTGCTGCGGCTCAAGGGCCAGGGCACAAAGCTGCCGGGCATGAAACAGGGCGATGTCGTCGTGACGCTCAAGGTCGCCAGAGACGCCCGGTTTACCGTGGATGGCTTCGACCTGCACACGGTGCTGCAGATTTCGCTGGAAGATGCGGTACTTGGTGCGGAAGTGACGCTGCCGACGCCGGATGGCGAGAAGCCGCTCACCGTCGAGCCCTGGTCGGGTTCCGATCGCAGCATCCGCGTCAATGGGCTCGGCCTTCGCAATGAGACAGGAAGCCGCGGCGATCTCGTCGTCGAACTTCGTATTGTCCTGTGGGAAAAGCCGGATCAGAAGGTTACCGACCTGATGCGGCACATGCGCCACGGTCTCTTCATCTGACCAAATCGGACAATATTACAGTGCCGTGACAATAGCGGTCGGTTTTCAACCGTTTCGCACCCTTTGTTACGGCCACTAACATGAGATGATACTGGCAAGCTTGAACCCTTGAGCCGCCTATGTCATAGGCAACGAAATTTCCAGACTCTCGAGGGATGCAGAATGGTTCAGGCTTCCGGCCTCATGGCAGGCAAACGCGGCGTCATCTTGGGCGTCGCCAATAACCGCTCGATCGCATGGGGCATTGCAAAGGCCATTCATGCGCAGGGTGGCGAGATTGCGCTGACATGGCAGGGCGATGCACTGAAGAAGCGTGTCGAGCCGCTCGCAGCGGAAATCGGCGCTCATATGGCAGGACACTGTGATGTCATGGACGAAGCGTCGATCGACGCCGTCTTTGCCAATCTTGAAGCAAAATGGGGCAAGCTCGACTTCCTCGTTCATGCAATCGGTTTCTCCGACAAGGACGAACTGACCGGCCGTTACGTCGATACGACGCCGGACAACTTTGCCAAGACGATGCAGATCTCGGTCTATTCCTTTACCTCCGTCGCACGCCGCGCGGAAAAGCTGATGACCGATGGCGGCTCGATGCTGACGCTGACCTATTACGGTGCAGAGAAGGTCATGCCGAACTATAACGTCATGGGCGTTGCCAAGGCTGCACTCGAAGCGAGCGTCAAGTACCTCGCCGTCGACCTCGGCCCGAAGAACATCCGCGTCAACGCCATCTCGGCCGGCCCGATCAAGACGCTGGCTGCCTCCGGCATCGGCGACTTCCGCTATATTCTCAAGTGGAACGAATATAACGCGCCGCTGCGCCGTACCGTGACGATCGAGGAAGTTGGTGATGTTGGCCTTTACATGCTGTCCGATCTGTCGCGTTCGGTAACGGGCGAGACCCATCACGCCGACAGCGGTTATCACGTCATCGGCATGAAGGCGGTCGATGCGCCTGACATCTCGGTCATCAAGGACTGATAAGCCGGGAGGCTGACGGCGTGCTTCATTACGTGATCCGTCACGGCCAGACCGACTGGAATGCGGAAGGCCGGCTGCAAGGCCAGAAGGATATTCCGCTCAACGATTTCGGTCGCCAGCAGGCGACCGGCAACGGCCTCAAGCTGCGCGAACTCGCCGGTGACGGCACCGGCTTTTCCTTCATCGCCAGCCCGCTTTCGCGCACCCGCGAAACGATGGAGCGGATCAGGACCGCGATGGGCCTCGATCCGAAGGATTACCTGACCGACGATCGGCTGCGGGAACTTTCCTTCGGCGATTGGGAAGGCCACACGACCAAAGAAGTCAAACAATTCGCACCTGAAAAGCTGCGCGAGCGCAATCTCGGTAAATGGGGCTTCATTCCCCCCGGCCCGGCTGCGGAAAGCTACGAGATTCTTTCCTGGCGTGTCGGGGCGTGGTTCAATTCCCTGAGCGGACCGACGATCAGCGTCAGCCATGGCGGCGTCATCCGCTCGCTTTTCCGCCTCATCGGCAACATGCCGGAAGACGAAGCGGCGTCAATCTCGATCCCGCAGGATCACATTCTCAGGATCGACAGCGAAACCCGCGAAATCGGCTGGCTCTGACCGATAGGCGGAAGCCTGCCCGCGAACGGGCGGCAGTGAGACGGATTACTGGACGATCTGGAGATCGTCGACGACACGGTTACCGTCGACGACTGTGAAGAAGACGAGAACCTTCACGCCTGCCTTCAGCCCTTCGAAATTGAACTCTTCGGACACTTTGTAGATCTTGCCGTCGTCCAGCGTCAGGCTGAACGACTTCATGTCCACCTTCTTGATGGTCGCCTCGACATCGGCACTTTGTGCCCATGAGCTGAGAGGCGAAAAGATGCTGGCGGTTGCTAGCAGCGCAGCGATCAGAATACGCATGGTCGGAGCCTTCGAAGCGGTGGATGTTGTCCTGTTTCGACGCAAGAATAGCCTTGCGATTGTGGCGAAAATCGCCCCCGACCATGACATTTTCTGTGCAAGTAATCGGCTGATTATTAACCATTTTCAATCGAATGAGCGGTTCCGGCGTGTTCCGCTGCGATTACAGTTAATCGACTCCAAGTATTCGCCGACAAGATTTCGTCCTTCACTTTGTGGGACACCGGGAAATGGGAAATTAACTGAGCCCCAATAGGGTTTTGCCAGCATCACAAGAGTTAACAAGAAAGTATCCCCTCTTGGCGTTCTGGCGTTCGTCTTCCCCAAAATTGCACGGCTTCGTGCACAGCATAAAGGCTCCGACGGCATTTGCCTTCGTGATTGCCTGGATCGTGCTGATCGCCGCAGCAGTGCTCGACCACCAGCATACGCAGAGCTATCGCGACGAGTTGCGTGCATCGGCCGAAAGAGCCGTCGGATCCGTTTCCCGCCGCATCGTCAGCCGCACCGACATGGTCTCCGTCACGGCAGAAAGCATGAAGCATGCGATCGTCAATCACGGCGGTTATACACAGCAGGCCTTTGCCCCGCTGGTGCAGCAGATCATGGCAGATCTGCCCTATCTTTCGATGATCGTCGTCGCACCCGACTTCAAGCCGACCGAATTTCTCGGCCGCGGCGCGCTGCATGGCGCGCTCAACCGCAGCCCCGAAGTGGGCCTCGATCTCGGCGAACTGACATCCGACCTTGCCTCGCTCAAGGGCAAGGCCCGTCCCAGGATATTTTCCGGATCGCAGAAAAACCTGCTGACCTTCGTCGTCCCGATCTTTTCCGGCAGCGAAGTCTCCGCCGAGCCCTGGGGTGCGATCGCGCTGATGATCGACAAGCGTGGCCTGATCGATTCCGGCACACCGGTTTCCACGGTGAGTGACGGCAGCCGGGCAGCGCCTGTTTCGCTCGACTGGCTGAACCTTGCCCTTTTCGATGTCGCCGATTCGAACCGTTTTGCGCTTTTCGGTGACGAGACTGCCGATCCCGAAGCGCCCGTGACCTATTCCGTCCGGGTCAAGGACGCCAACTGGCTGATCGCGGCAACTCCGCGCGCCGGCTGGTCTGTGGCAGCGCCTGACCAGTGGCAGTACCGTTTCGCCCTCATGCTCGGCGTTCTCGCCATTCTCGTGCCGGTCTTCATCGCAACGTCGCTGATTTCCGAACGCAATCGCATCATCGCCACGCTCGAGCGGCGCGAAGCCAATCTTCTCGAACTCTCCCGCCGGCTTGGCCTGGCGATGGAAGCGTCCAATATGGGCATCTGGGAGATGACCGAAGAGGGGCAGAGCCTGATCTGGGACGAGCGTTCCGCAGCGCTGCACGGCAAGGCGCCCGGCGGTCGTCGCGACCGGCTCGGCGAATGGCTGGACTCGATCCATGCCGAAGACAAGGGCCTGGCAGAGGCACATTTCCTTAACTGCATTGCAACGCAGAAGGCCTGCACCGAGACCTATCGCGTCACATTGCCCGATGGCAGCGTGCGTTACCTGCGTTCGGCCGGGACGAGTTTCCGCGGCGAGAATGGTACAAGGCATACGACCGGTATTGTCTGGGAGGTGACGGCCGACATCCTTGTGGCGCAGACGCTGCGCAATGCCAAGGACAATAGCGACATCAAGAATGCCGAGCTGGAACTGGCGCTGGACGAGCTTTCCGACCGCGAACAGAAGCTTGAGGAACTGTCGCAGAAGCTCGATCTGGCGCTCGCCTCCTATGGATGCGGCATCTGGGAATTCAATCCGCAGACCGGAGAGGAAACCTGGGACGCACGGATGTGCCAGCTCTATGGCGTTGCCTATACCGGCAGGCCCCTGCCCCAGAACCTGTGGTTCTCGCTGATGCTGGAGGAAGACCGGGAAGTGGCTGCAGTCGCTTCCGGGCGTTACCTCCAGGGCCATACGGACGAGGCACTTCTCGTGAGGGTGCCGCAGGCAGACGGTACCCTTCGTTATGTTCGTTCCGTCGGCCAGCTGCAGACCGGCCGGGACGGATCGCGCAAGCTGATCGGACTTGCCTTCGACGTCACCAAGGACGAGCTGATGAATGCCGAGCTGAAATCGGCCAAGCAGGAATCCGACGCCAAGAATGTCGAGCTGGAACTCGCCAAGAGCCGCATCGAGCATAATTCGCTGCACGATCCGCTGACGCTGCTCAGCAACCGCCGCAAGCTGGACATGGAGCTCGACCGCCTGTCGCGCGCCAGCCAGGAAACGCGCCAGAAATTCTCGATCCTGCATCTCGATCTCGACCGGTTCAAGCAGATCAACGATACGCTCGGCCATGCCGCCGGCGATGCGATGCTCGTCCATGCCTCGCGCATCCTGTCACGCAATGTGCGCGGTGAAGACATTGTCGCTCGCATCGGCGGCGACGAATTTGTCATCCTCGTGCCGGGCAATTCGACGGCCGAGGAACTGGCACTGCTGTCGCAGCGGATCATCGCCGAATTCCGCCAGCCGCTGGATTTCGAGGGCCTGTCCTGCCGCTGTGGCGTCTCGATCGGCATCGCCCAGGCATCGGGCATGAAAATCGATGCCCGCCGTATTCTCGTCAATGCCGATATCGCGCTTTACCGGGCCAAGGGACAGGGCCGTAACGGCTATGAATTCTTCACGCAGAACCTGCAAGCGGAGATCATCAGCCAGAAGCGCACGGCCGATGAGGTGCTGTCGGCTATCGACAATCATGAATTCGTCACCTGGTACCAGCCGCAGTTTTCGGCACGGACCGGCAAGCTGACCGGCGTCGAGGCGCTGATCCGCTGGAACCATCCGCATCACGGCATTCTGGCACCGGACAGGTTCCTGAAAATTGCCGAGGATCTCAATGTCGCGGCCGTGCTCGACCAGCTGGTTCTCGAAACCGTGCTGAAGGACAAGATGCGATGGGCAGCGATGGGGCTCGAAATCCCCAAGGTCTCCGTCAACGTCTCGTCGAAGCGTCTGCATGACCAGGCATTGATCGATACGCTGAAGACGCTGCCGATCAGGCCGGGCGAAATCTCCTTCGAGCTCGTCGAATCCATCTTCCTCGATGACGGCGACGACCTGATCTCCAGCAATCTCGAACGGATCAAGGCGCTCGGCATCGATATCGAACTCGACGACTTCGGCACCGGCCATACCTCGATCGTCTCGCTGCTGAAACTGAAGCCGAAGCGGCTGAAGATCGACCGGCAGCTGGTCATGCCGATCCTGAGCTCGCCGCAGGAGCGCACGCTGGTCCGCTCGATCATCGACATCGCCCGCTCTCTCGGCGTCGATACGGTGGCGGAAGGCGTCGAAACCATGCAGCATGCCTCCATCCTGCGCGATCTCGGCTGCGACCTTCTGCAAGGCTACGCCTTCTCGCGCCCCCTGCCCTTCGATCGTTTCGTCGCGGCCGCTGCAAAGGACTGGAAGCAGGAAGCCGCCTAAAGCGTGTCGCGATCCTTCAGATTGCTTAGTAAGCGTTAGCCTTTTGTCTTGGCATATCGTTTTCGCAAAACCGCGGCACACTTTTGCGCGACATGCTCTAAGCAACACAGCGTTCACCGCCGCAGGCCACTGCGGCGGCTCTAAGGGCTTGTCGCCCGGCTCCCTTTTCCATATGACAGGCGCTCGAAATGGACGGCATTTGCCGTCGTCATAGCCGGTCAGTCTTCATGTCGCATAATTCATTCGGTCATCTCTTCCGGGTCACCACATGGGGTGAAAGCCACGGGCCGGCGCTTGGCTGCGTCGTCGACGGCTGCCCTCCGGGCATCCGCTTCACGCTTGCCGAGATCCAGGCCTGGATGGACAAGCGCAAGCCGGGCCAGTCGCGTTTCGTGACACAGCGCCGCGAGGACGATATCGTCAAGGTTCTGTCCGGCGTGATGATCGACGAGGACGGTGAGACGATGATCTCCACCGGCACGCCGATCTCCATGCTGATCGAAAATACCGACCAGCGCTCCAAGGATTATGGCGAGATCGCCCGCCGCTACCGGCCGGGCCATGCCGATTATGCCTATGATGTGAAATACGGGATCCGCGACTATCGCGGCGGCGGCCGGTCTTCGGCGCGCGAGACGGCTGCACGCGTTGCTGCCGGCGCTCTGGCGCGTCGCGTGGTGCCGGGTCTTTCCGTGCGTGGCGCGCTGGTTCAGATCGGCAAACACAAGATCAACCGCGCCAACTGGGACTGGGCGCAGGTCGATCAGAACCCGTTTTTCTGCCCGGATCCCGCAATGGTCCCCGTCTGGGAAGACTATCTCGACGGTATCCGCAAGGCCGGCTCCTCAATCGGCGCTGTGGTCGAGGTAGTGGCTGAAGGCGTTCCGGCCGGTATCGGCGCACCGATCTATGCCAAGCTCGATCAGGATATCACCTCCCTGCTGATGTCGATCAATGCCGTCAAGGGTGTCGAGATCGGCGACGGTTTTGCCGCGGCCGAGCTTTCCGGCGAGGACAATGCCGACGAGATGCGGATGGGCAATGACGGCAAGCCGCTGTTCCTGTCCAACCATGCCGGCGGTATTCTGGGTGGCATTGCGACCGGCCAGCCGATCGTCGCGCGTTTTGCGATCAAGCCGACCTCGTCGATCCTGACTGAGCGTCAGTCGATCGATGCCGACGGCAACAATGTCGAAGTTCGCACCAAGG
Source organism: Neorhizobium alkalisoli (assembly GCF_007829835.1). Taxonomy (GTDB): domain Bacteria; phylum Pseudomonadota; class Alphaproteobacteria; order Rhizobiales; family Rhizobiaceae; genus Neorhizobium. The sequence continues at coordinate 882,092 of NZ_VIWP01000002.1, forward strand.
GCCGCCACGACCCCTGTGTCGGCATCCGCGCCGTGCCGATCGGCGAGGCGATAGTCGCCTGCGCCGTTGCCGACCACTATCTCCGCGATCGCGGGCAAACCGGAAAAATCCGCTAGGAAGTTTTGACATGGCCTATGATCAGAAGCGCGTCGTCGATGCAATCCGGGCCTTCGAGGCCGGCGAAATCGTGGTCGTCATGGACGATGACGATCGCGAGAACGAGGGCGACCTGATCGTCGCGGCGGTGCATTGCACGCCGGAAAAGATGGCCTTCATCGTGCGCCACACATCCGGCATCGTTTGCGCGCCGATGCCGCGCTCGGAAGCCAAGCGGCTGAACCTCAACGCCATGGTGGCGGAAAACGACAGCGCCCACACGACAGCCTTCACCGTCTCCGTCGACTTCAAGCACGGCACGACGACCGGCATTTCCGCCGACGACCGGACGTTGACGGTGCGCAACCTTGCCAATCCGAATGCCGGGCCGAGCGATTTCGTGCGGCCGGGCCATATCTTTCCGCTGATCGCCCGCGAAGGCGGCGTGCTGATGCGGTCGGGCCATACCGAGGCTGCGATCGACCTCTGCAATCTCGCCGGCCTGCCGCCGATCGGCGTCATTTCCGAACTCGTCAATGACAACGGCACCGTCATGCGCGGTCCGCAGGTGGCCGATTTCGCCGTTACTCACGGTTTGAAGCAGGTTTCCGTTGCCGAGCTGATCGCCTATCGCCAGCGCAAGGAAACGCTGATCGAGATGCAGTCGAGCTTCGAGGTGCAGACGGAGCATGGCAAGGCTAAGGCGCATGCCTATTCCCTGCCCTGGGATCCGATGCAGCACGTGGCGGTCATTTTCGGCGACATTCGCGACGGCATCGACATTCCGGTGCGCCTGCATCTGGAAGACGTCGTGCGCGACGTTTTCGGGTCCAGCCGCTCGATCGAACGCTATATGGCCAAGATCGAGGAAGAAGGCCGCGGCGTCATCATCTATCTGCGTGAAGGTTCGGTCGGCGTCGGCCAGACGGATACGGTGCGGACGGTTCGCCAGGGCCAGGAAGGCCATGAACAGGCCAAGGCACGGGAAAGCGAATGGCTGGAAATCGGCCTCGGCGCACAGATCCTGAAGGATCTCGGCGTCACCTCGATCAAGCTGCTCACCCGCAGCGAGCGGCACTATGTCGGCCTTGAAGGGTTCGGCATCAAGATTACCGAGACCATCATCTGCTGATCGTGGCCCTCGGCTGAGACTACCCGCAGCAGCGGCCTGCTGCGGGAGAGACGGTCATTCTCCCCGCCATCCCGGTTGGTAGACGACTCTCTCCACCCCAGCAAACTTCCCCACCCGCTGCAATTCCGCGTCGAGCTTTTCCAGCCGGCCGGCGGAGGCCCGAACACCCTTTTCGAGCCAGAGCTTCTTGACATCGAGGACACCTGTCTTGCGGTCGGCCTTCATGTCGATGCGGCCGATCATGCGGTCGCCTTCGAGGATCGGGAAGACGTAATAGCCGTATTGCCGTTTCGGCTCGGGCACGAAAACCTCGATACGGTAAAAGAAATCGAACAGTCGTTCCGCCCGGTCGCGATTGCGCAGGAGCGGGTCGAAGGGGCTGAGGATGCGCACGCGGGCCGGCGGTTCGGTGATGTCGCCGAGATGATCCGGGAAGCCCAGGAAGGCGAAGGATGCGCGCGGCTTGCTGCCGTCGGCGGTCTCGATCAGCACCTCGACCAGTTCGTCGCGATGCGCCTTTACCCAGTCTTTCGCCTCTTCCGGCGTGACGATATCCCAGAAGGCTGCGAGTTCGCCTGACGTGGCAAAACCGAGTTTTGTCATGGCGCTGCGGCAGGCCCAGTCTACGAATTCGTCGTGGCTCACCGCCGGCTCGTGATGGTGCGAGGCGATCACCCTTTCGGTCAGATCGTAGATCTTTTGGAAATTGACGCGGCCGGCGATCGAGAGCTTTCCGGTGTGCCAGTAATATTCGAGCGCCGTCTTGTTCGGATGCCAGTTCCACCAGCCGCCCGACTTGTGATCCTCGACCTTCATGTCCCGCGACATGATCGCGCCGTTTTCGGCAATGTGGCGGAAGGTATCGTCGAAGGCGCTGTCAAAACCTTCGCCATGCCATTTGCGCCAGCGTTCGGCCAGAACCGGTTCGCGGCGGCGAAAGCGGTGTTTCCAGTAGCGGAACAGACGCGCGGGAATGATCGAGGCGTCGTGGGTCCAGTGCTCGAAAAGCTCGCCGTCCTTTTCCAGAAGCGCGGTCAGATGCTCGCGGCGATAGGTCTGGTTGCGCGAAAACAGGATCATGTGATGGGCGCGCTCGACGGTGGCGATACTGTCCACCTGCACGAAGCCGAGATCATCGACCAGCTGCAGCAGGCCGGCCTTGGAAAGCGCACGCCCCGGCGGTTGGGACAGAAGCTGCCGCTCCAGAAAAATTCGTCTCGCCTGATCGTTCGGAATGAGAATCGCCATGGCATGGAGAGTAGGTTGCATCCGGCCGAATTTCAATGTTCACTTTTAGTTCTGATTTCCTCTCCTCCCCGATCTGGATTATAGAGCCCCGGAACAGAGGGACCGGCTTGGATATCCGTTTCGAACAGGCAGAGGCGCGCTTCGAAGGCCGCACCATTCTGCAGCCACTGACACTTTCGCTTGTAGAAAAGCGGATCGGCATTATCGGCCTCAACGGTTCGGGCAAGACGACCTTCGCCCGGATGATCAACGGGCTCGTTGCCCCGACCGCCGGACACGTGACAGTCGACGGTTTCGATACCGTCAAGCAGGCCGATGCGGTGCGCGGCCGGGTCGGCTTCATTTTCCAGAACCCGCAGAACCAGATCATTCTGCCGATCCTCAAAGAGGACCTGGCGCTCGGTCTGAAGCGCAAGAAACTTTCGGCAGCGGAGGTCAAGGCCGCTTCGGATGCGGTTCTTTCCCGTTTCGGCATTGCCCATCTGGCAGAAAGGCGCGCACACGAGCTTTCCGGCGGCGAGCTACAGCTGGCGGCGATGGCTTCCGTTCTCGTGACCCAGCCGGAACTCCTGATCATGGACGAACCGACCAACCAGCTGGACCTGAAGAATCGCAACCTCGTGTCGCGGACCATCGAAGGGCTGCATGAAAGCGTCGTCGTCATCACCCACGATCTCGACCTGATCGGCGATTTCGAGCGGGTTCTGCTGTTTCACCAAGGGCAGTTGGTGGGCGATGGGCCCGCTGACGAAACCATTGAATTCTACCGCGGTCTTGCGGAATGAGAACGCTCTATGTCGAGGGCGGCAGCGTTTTGCACCGGCTTTCGGCGCGGGTAAAACTGATCGGTCTGTTTCTCCTCAGCCTCCTCGTTTTTGCCACCCACTCGCCGGTCCTTTTGGGGATTGTGGCTGTCACCTGTGCGGCTGTCTATCTCTCGCTGAACATCGGCTGGCGCCAGTCTTGGCTACGGATACGGGTCTTTTCGCTGACGATCGTGGTCGTGGCACTTTTTACGCTGGTTCTGGAAAGCCCGGCCGCCGCGCTTGAAACTTTTTTTAGGCTCTCAGCGATGATGCTGGCCGCGGCTGCGGTTACGGCGACGACCACGACCGGCGATTTCATCGACCAGATCACCGCCGCCGCATGGCCGCTGGAACGGATCGGGCTTGTGAAGGCCGCAGATATTGGACTTGGCGTCGGCCTCGTCATTCGATTTGTGCCCGAAGTCGTGATGCGCTATCAGGCCATCCGGGATGCGCATTACGCGCGCGGGTTGAAAATGAACGTCATTTCGACAGCCGTGCCACTGATCATCCTGACGCTCCGCAACGCCGACGAGATCGCCGCCGCAATTGACGCGCGCTCGATCCGCGGGCAGAAATGATACAGAATCAGCGAGAAGGATCGCCAAACATGTCCACCCGCGACCTCGTGCTCGCAGCATTGTTCGCAGCCATCATCGTGGCGCTCGGCATGCTTCCGCCGATCATGCTCGGCTTTATTCCCGTCCCGATCACGGCCCAGTCGCTCGGCGTCATGCTGGCCGGCGTCGTGCTCGGCGCCAGGCGCGGCGTCACCGCCGTTCTTCTCGTTCTCGTTCTCGCAGCGATCGGTCTGCCGGTACTTTCCGGCGGCCGCGGCGGACTTGCCGTGTTCATGGCGCCGACCACGGGCTATCTGATCGGCTGGGTGCTCGGCGCGCTCGTGACCGGTTACGTGTCGCAGACCATGGTTAGCCGCGATCAGTCCGGCCTTGCCCAGGGCGCCAGCTTCTTCATTGCAGCACTGCTTGGCGGCGTCGTTGCCGTCTATGGCCTCGGCGTCACCTATCTCGCCTTCGTCACCGGCATGGGTTTCCTGAAAGCTTTTGTCGGCTCGCTCGCCTTCATTCCCGGCGACGTCCTGAAGGCATTGATCGCAGCGCTTGCCGGCCGTGCCGTCATGGTCGGTTATCCGCTTCTGCCGCAAAGGGCGTAAAAAGCGCGCCTGAGGAAGGCCTCAGTCGAGGAACTGGTAGAACCAGTCACGAAGATCTTCGGGAAGCTGCACCGGTTCGCGGCTTTCCGGATCACTTGCCATCCACACCACTTCGGCTTCCGCCACAGCATCGCTGCCGCGGGTAAACCGCACGAGAAAACCAGCCGACTTGCCGCCGATCTTGCTCACACCAACATGCAGATGCACGAGATCGCCCAGTTTCAGGGGCGCGTGAAATGTGCAGGTAATCTTGCCGACGGTGAAAAAGGGATCGTCCTTCTGCGCCTTGCGGCGTTTCCAGAAGTCGGTGACGGCCTGTTCCGCATGGCCGACATAGGCGGCCCGAAACATTTCGCCGTTCATATCCACATCCCGGAACGGAACGCGGAAATCCTGCAGTTTCACCGTATCCTTGACCACCTTACCCCCTTAAATCCCTCGCCTTACCCGTCAGCGCTTTCTTTTCAGGCCAAACAGGGCGAAGTGCAAGGATAAAGGCCCTGTGCGGTTAACCGGATGCCTGATGATGGACGCGAACCCGGCGCTTGAAAAAGACGGCCATATGCGCCATGTCGGAGGCAACCAACCGAAAAGAGGCCGCTACCCATGACCACGCGCCTTTACGAAAACAAGATCTTTCTCGAACACGCAACACCGCCCGGCCACCCCGAACGCGCCGACCGGCTGCGCTCGCTGGCGATCGCGCTGGAACATCCCAATTTCGAGAAGCTCGATCGCCAGGAAGCCCCGCAGGGCAATGAAGACCTGATCCTCCTCGCACATCCGGAAGAGCATTTGCGCAGTGTCATGCGCGAAATCCCCGAGGAAGACACGATCCACCAGATCGAGGCCGATACCTATGTCGGACCGAAAAGCTTGCAGGCCGCGCTGACCGGGATCGGCGGCGCAGTTGCCGCGGTCGACGATGTGATGACCGGCAAGGTGGACAATGTTTTTGTCGCTGCCCGTCCGCCAGGACACCATGCCGAAAAGAACAAGGCGATGGGTTTCTGCCTGTTCAACAACGTGGCGATCGCCGCGCGACATGCGCAGCAGAGATATGGCGTCGAGCGGATCGCGATCGTCGACTGGGACGTGCATCACGGCAACGGCACCCAGGACATTTTCTGGGACGATCCGTCGGTTCTGTTCTGCTCGACGCACCAGATGCCGCTTTATCCTGGCACCGGCGCCAAGGACGAAACGGGCACGAAAAACACGATCGTCAACGCGCCGCTTTCGCCCGATACCGGCAGCGAGCATTTTCGCGAAGCGTTCAAGAGCCGCGTCCTGCCGGCGCTCGAAAACTTCCGGCCGGATTTCCTTTTGATCTCGGCGGGCTTCGATGCACATCACCGCGATCCTTTGGCGCAGATCAACCTTGTCGGCGACGATTTCGACTGGGCGACGGGACGGCTGATGGAAATTGCCGGGAAATATGCCAATAACCGGGTCGTCAGCCTGCTCGAGGGTGGTTATGATCTCGAAGGACTGGCAGAATCGGCCGGAATGCACATTTGCAGATTGATGAGGGGATAGAATGACCGACGGCACCGACACCATTGATGTCAGCGGCTATTCCTTCGAAAAGGCCGTGGCCGAACTCGAAAGCATCGTGGCACGGCTGGAACGCGGCGATGTGGCGCTCGATGAATCCATCGCGATCTACGAGCGCGGCGAGGCCCTGAAGAAGCATTGCGAAAAGCTGCTCAACGCCGCCGAAAGCCGGATCGAGAAGATCCGCCTCGACCGCTCCGGCAAGCCGCAGGGTGTGGAGCCGCTCGACGGGGAGTGAGCCGCGCCGTCAGACGAATAGCCTGACCTTAAAGCGCGATCACCGTACGGATTTCATCATATCCGGCGCGTAGCCCCTGTTCGTCCTGCTCGACGAGTCCGGCCCGCGCCAGGATTTCCACGTCCTCATGTACCCGCCGGTAATCCCTGCCAAGCGCGCGTGCCAGAGCAGCGATGCTTGCCTGCGGGTTCTTGTGAAGATAGCGCAAAAGCTCCAGGCGTTTTCCCGTCATCGAGCTCGAAAAAACATCCCAATCAACAAATGTAAGGTGGTCTTCCGAGACGGGAAGCCCCTGCTCGGCTCGATGCCAGCTGTCCGCAACACGTGCTGCAATGTCGTTGAAGGAGCCGCCGACATGCAATTCGATTTCCTTGCTCATATACCTTCTCCTCTCAGCTTTTCGACATCCGCCCTGAAATCCGACAGCAGGCGTTCTATGGAGATGAGCCGGTATGGCTCTTCATTCTCGCCGTAATGCCGATGATCGCCCTTGCCGCGTTCGTTGTAATAGGCCACCAGTCTTTGCCCTGGCCTGCCGTAGAAGAGCGAATATTTCAGGAAATGCCGCGATGGCGGCACGCTTTCGGCAACGCGCCATACTGTGATCTCCAGAATAGCACCGTCACCGAACACCATGCGTTCACGAATGATCCGCTCAGCTTTCATGGATCGATTATGACATCGTACGCCATATGGCGTCAATTGTCATAGGGGGCCCGGGTTGTTGTCATTCGGCTTCAGGGATACGGTGGAGTGTCAGATGGAGCCAGATACATGTCCTTCTTCCCCGGCACCGACCCCGCCCCCGGCGATGCTTTCGCCTGTGATGCGATCGAAAACCTGATCATTCCGCGCTCTTCCGATATCGGCGGTTTTTCCGTGCGCCGCGCGCTGCCATCCCGCAAAAGGAGGCTGGTCGGACCGTTCATCTTCTTCGACCGGATGGGGCCGGCCGTGCTGCGCGCCGACGAGGCGCTCGACGTCAAGCCGCATCCGCATATCGGGCTTTCCACCGTCACCTATCTGTTCGACGGCGAGATAAAACATCGCGACAGTCTCGGCACCGAACTGGTCATCCGCCCCGGCGACATCAACCTGATGACTGCCGGCCGCGGCATCGTGCATTCGGAACGCACGCCGGAAAACCTACGTGGCCATCCGCTTGCCATGTCCGGCCTGCAGACCTGGCTTGCCATGCCTGATGACAAGGAAGAGACCGATCCGGTCTTTGCCCATACAGCCAAGGAGCTTATGCCGCTGATCGAGGCCGATGGCGCGCATGGCCGCGTCGTTATCGGCGCCTTTGAAGGACTTGCCTCGCCGGTCTCGACACTCACCGATACGCTTTATGTCGATCTGAGGCTGGAGGCGGGCAAGCGCTTTCCCTTTTCCGCCGTACATGAGGAAAGAGCCCTCTATATCCTCTCGGGCGAACTTATCGTCGCGGGCGATCGTTTTGCTGCTGATCAACTGCTCGTGTTCAGGCCGGGCGACCCGATCACGCTCGAAGCGGGCGTCATGGGCTGTCACATCATGCTGTTTGGCGGGGCAGCACTGAATTCCAAGCGTTATATCTGGTGGAACTTCGTTTCGTCATCGAAAGAGCGTATCGAACAGGCAAAAGAGGAGTGGCGCACCGGCCGTTTCGACATCGTGCCTGGGGATGAAGAGGAATTCGTACCCTTGCCCCCCGGCTAAAATCGATTAGAAACCCCTGATTGGACAACTTGAAAAAGCCTGTTTCATTCTCATCTTTTGAAGAAACGCGCCCGCGACAGACTATTCTGCGACAGAGTATAGAGAAGGCCAGCTTCCGTGACACCGTTTCCCGAAACGCCGCTGCTCGACACGGTCAAGATCCCCGCCGACCTGAAAAAGGTCGATGATCGGGAACTGCCGCAGCTGGCCCGTGAAGTGCGTGACGAGATGATCGATGCCGTGTCGCGCACCGGCGGTCATCTGGGTGCAGGCCTTGGCGTCGTCGAGCTGACGATCGCCATCCACAAGGTTTTCAACACACCGGACGACCGTCTGATCTTCGATGTCGGCCATCAATGTTATCCGCACAAGATTTTGACCGGCCGGCGCGACCGCATCCGCACCCTGCGCCAGGAAGGCGGTCTTTCCGGCTTCACCCGCCGCGCGGAAAGCGAATACGATCCCTTCGGCGCTGCCCATTCCTCGACCTCGATCTCGGCTGGCCTCGGCATGGCCGTCGGTTCGCAGCTTGATGGCTCCAAGCGCAATGTCATCGCCGTCATCGGCGACGGCGCGATGTCGGCGGGCATGGCCTATGAGGCCCTCAACAATGCCGGCGCGCTCGATGCCCGGCTGATCGTCATCCTCAACGACAACGACATGTCGATTGCCCCGCCGACCGGCGCGATGAGCGCCTATCTGGCGCGCCTCGCCTCCGGCCGCACCTATATGGGCGTGCGCGAACTGGGCAAGAAGCTGACCACCTATCTCGGCCGCCGCGTCGACCGCGCGATCACCCGCGCCGTCGAACATGCCCGTGGTTATGTCACGGGCGGCACAATGTTCGAGGAAATGGGCTTTTATCATATCGGCCCGATCGACGGTCATTCGTTCGAACACCTTCTGCCGGTCCTGCGCAATGTGCGCGACAATGCCCGCGGCCCGGTGCTGATCCATGTCGTCACCCAGAAGGGCAAGGGTTATCCGCCGGCAGAAGCCGCCGCCGACAAATATCACGGCGTCAACAAGTTCGACGTCATTACCGGCGCCCAGGCGAAGGCAAAACCGAATGCGCCTTCCTATACGAGCGTGTTCGGTGATGCGCTGGTGCAGGAAGCCGGTTTTGACGACAAGATCGTCGGCATTACCGCGGCCATGCCGAATGGCACCGGCCTCGACAAGCTGGCCGAAGCCTATCCGATGCGCACCTTCGATGTCGGCATTGCCGAACAACATGCGGTGACCTTTGCAGCCGGCCTCGCGACCGAAGGTTTCAAGCCCTTCTGCGCGCTCTATTCCACCTTCCTGCAGCGTGGTTACGATCAGGTCGTGCATGATGTAGCGATCCAGAAGCTGCCGGTGCGTTTCCCGATCGACCGTGCCGGTTTCGTCGGCGCCGACGGGCCGACCCATGCGGGTTCCTTCGACACGACCTTCCTCGCCGCCCTGCCGGGCATGGTGGTGATGGCCGCCGCCGACGAGGCGGAACTGAAGCATATGGTCCGCACCGCCGCAGCCTATGACGATGGTCCGATCTCCTTCCGTTATCCGCGCGGCGAAGGTGTTGGCGTCGAACTGCCGGAACGCGGCCAGATTCTTGAAATCGGCAAGGGTCGGATCGTCCGGCAGGGTTCCAAAGTCGCAATCCTCTCCTTCGGAACGCGTCTAAAAGACTGTCTGCTGGCTGCGGAAGATCTCGACGCTGCCGGGCTTTCGACCACGGTGGCCGACGCGCGCTTCGCAAAGCCGCTCGACCATGACCTGATCCGCCAGCTTGCCCGCCACCACGAGGTGCTGATCACCATCGAGGAAGGCTCCGTTGGCGGTTTCGGAAGCCATGTGCTGCAGTTCCTCTCCACCGAAGGCCTGCTCGATCACGGGCTGAAGGTGCGCTCCATGGTTCTGCCGGATATCTGGATGGAACAGGCAAGCCCGGACACGATGTATGCCAAGGCCGGACTGGACCGCGCGGGGATTGTCTCGACGGTGTTCGGGGCGCTCGGCAAGACGGTCGTCGGGGTTGGCGCCGCGGGGTAAGATTTATCCCGGCCTTTGGCTTCGCCTCCGCCGTCATGCCACCTGATCGCGTCAGTCCGGTGAGATGAGTTTCACGGTCGGAAAATAAGACCGGTAACGGCGCGTGTCACGCGTCAGCAAGGGCAGATCCTGAACGGCTGCCTGTGCACCGATCAGGAAATCCGGGAGAACGCCTGTGCGTTCACCGCCTGCGCGTCGATATTGCGTGAACACCTTCGCCGCAAGGAACAGCGCTGGCCGCGGGACGGGCACGAGTACCAGCCCTGCCTCCTCGACAAAGGCATCCAGTGCCTCGATCCGCTCGTAACGGACGGAAAGCTCGGCATAAACGATATCGTTGATCAGCAATGAGCCGGCAAGGCTGGCTGCCTCAAGCTGGCGGATCGACCAGTCTGCCCAGAGGGGATCATCCGTGACGAGATCGAAGGACATTCGTGTCGACGAATGTCACGGTTCACCGCGGGTCAGCGCCATGATCTCGTCCGTGCCAAGCCCCTGCCCCGCATGTCCGCGAAGACGCTGGAAACGGCTTGCCGGTCTTTCGTCATCAGCCTTGGTCAGCATGACGCTGCCATCGGCCGCGGGATGAAACTCGACCTCGCTTCCGGGTACGATGCCGAGCAGTTCGCGAACCGCTTTCGGGATCGTAACCTGACCTTTTGATGTGACAGTCGTGCCCATGATCCACTCCGGTATTACCCACGCCCATGAAGGTATTACTTTCCCGGCGGATATCAAGCGGACCGACGCAAGCGGCTATTCCGCCGCCGCCGTCAGAAACAGCACGTGCATGTCCTTCTCCGGCGTGAAATCCGTGGCGGACATTTCGAATGTCGTCGGGCCGACCTTCTTGACGCCCTTGCCGCAGAAGCTGACGAAATCCTGTGGCTTGCCCTTGTCGATGGTGAGCTTGAATTTGCCGATCGGGCCGCTCCAGTTGGCGCCGGTGGTCAGGATGTAGGAGAGCCACTGTTCGTAATAATTCGGCCCGCCCGCCTTCTGCTTGGCTTCGAGTTTTGCCGCCGTCTTCATGAAATCGGCGTCGATGCAGTAGCGGGAGACATAGTCCTTGTAGTCATAGGCCGGCTTGCCGTTTTCGATAAAGGCCATCGCCACCGTGCCGCCGACACTCGGCTTGTAGCGGTGGCTGACTTTTACCGGTTTGCCGGCCGGAAAAGTCGTTTTCCACCAATAGGCGGAGCGCAGGGTCCAGGCGGGTGTCAGGTCCTTCTGCCAGCCCTGGCCGGCATCGTATTCGTCGACGCGCGCGAGGCCTTCCGCGACAAAGCGGTCTTTTACGTCCTGCGGCAGCTTTTTCAGCGCGGCAGAGGTCTTGTCGCTATAGGGCAGGAGCGGGATCTTGGCAGCCAGAAGTTCGTCCGTGCGGTCGATATCGCCTGCAAACACCCGCTGCTGAAGCTCGGGCTTGATCGGCTTGCCATCCTGCACCACGGAAAAGCCAAGGAAATTGTCGGCTTCAGGATCGCCGTAATCGAGATCGCTCTCGGAGCCGCCGGTCACATCCGGCATCGGAAAGGCGATCGTGCTTTCGACATCCTTGCCGCTGTTGTTGATGAAAACGTAATCGACCTTCACTTGGCTGCGGGAGAGAAAGAGGTTTTCCTCGGCCATGGTGATATCGCCAGTCTGCACGAAGGTGAGGCCGCCGGTCGTCAGTTCCGCCGTCGTGTCATTGGCCAAGGCTGGAGCAGCCGCCAGCAGCATTCCGCCGATCAGAAATGGTGTGCGCATGGTTTTGCCCCTTCCCCCGTTCGAAAGCGCCGGACCATAGACCGGATCCACGCCTGCGCAAAGCCGCCCTGATCTCCCGGCAGGGCTGGTATTCAAGGAAAAGCTTGCATCCGGCAACGTCCGCAGGCATTGGATGCAGCCATGTCAAAACCCCAAGAACAGCAGCGCCTCGACCAGATTCTCGTCTCGCTTGACCTCGTCGCCTCCAGGGCGCGGGCCCGCGATGCGATCTCGCGCGGCACCGTCACCGTCAATGGCCGCGTCGTCACCAAGCCAAGCCTGACATTTGCGATGGATGCGGTCATCACCATCGACGATCCGGCCCAGGAATACGTTTCGCGCGCCGCGCTAAAGCTCGTTGCCGCGCTCGATCATTTCAAACTCGATCCGACCGGCCATGACTGTCTCGATATCGGCGCCTCGACCGGCGGCTTTACCGAAGTGCTGATCATGCGCGGCGCCGAGCACGTCACCTCGATCGATGTCGGCCACGACCAGATGCACCCGCGGCTGATCGCCAATGACAAGGTCACCAATATCGAGGGCCTCAATGCCCGCTATCTCGAGCCCGAGGATTACGACGAACGGGAAATCACCTTCATCGTTTCGGACGTCTCGTTCATCTCTCTGAAACTGGCGTTGGCGCCGGCGCTGGAGCAGGCGGAACCGGGCGCGCTCTGCGTGCTTCTGGTCAAGCCGCAATTCGAGGCCGGGCGCGAGGCGATCAGCAAGGCGGGCCTGCTGAAGGAGCCGGAAACGGCACCGGCCGTTGCCGCGGAGCTGGAACGCTGGCTGGTCGAGGACATGGGCTGGACGAGCCTTGGCCTCATCCCCTCCCCGATTGCCGGCGGTGACGGAAACCAGGAATATCTGCTGGCCGGCACGAAGCCGGAAAGCGATGATGCGGATGAAGACGCCGATTTCGACGATGAGGATGGTGACGAGGCATGAGCACCGTCACGGTCACCATCAACCGGCTCGGCGCACAGGGTCATGGCATCGCCAATGGCGAGCATGGCCCCGTTTACGTTCCCTTTGCGCTGCCGGGCGAGACGTTTGCGATTGCCCGCAACGGCGATCACGGCACGGTCATCTCGACTTCCAACCTGTCTCCCGACCGGATCGAACCGGTCTGTCGGCATTTCGGCCCGGACAGCGATGCCTGTGGCGGCTGTTCGCTGCAGCATCTGGCGGCAAAGCCCTATAACGATTTCAAGCGCGAGCTTGTGGTCGATGCGCTGAAATCGAAAGGGCTGACGCCGGAGGTTCTGGAGACAGTCACCTGCGAACCGGGCCAGCGGCGGCGCGTCGTGTTTTCGGCAAAGCAGACCGAGAAGGAATTTTTGCTCGGCTTCAATCGCGCCGAGACGAACCACATCATATCGATCACCGAATGTCCCATCGCCTCGCCCGGCATCGTGGCGAGGCTGGATGCGGTGAGGGCCATAGGTCGGGCGCTGGCGATCGGTTCGGAAACGTTCCGCATTGCTGTCATGGAGACGCTTTCGGGCCTCGATATCGCTGCCGAAGGGCTGAAGCCGCTTGCCGACAAGCAGCGCCGGCAGGTGACCGAAACGGTTCTGGCGCTGAAGGGCATTGCCCGTGTTTCCGTCAATGGCGAGACTATCATCGAGCCCCAAAAGCCGCTGATCGATTTCGGCGGCGTGAAAGTGTCGCCGCCGCCGGGCGGTTTCGTGCAGGCGACGGTCGAGGCGGAACAGGCCATGGCTGATCTGGTGCTCAAACATGTCGGCAAGTCGAAACGGGTGCTCGACCTGTTTGCAGGTTCCGGGACGTTTTCGCTGCGGTTGGCGCGGGTCGCCAAGGTGCATGCGGCGGAAGGCGACGACAAGTCGGTGAAGGCGCTCGATTTCGCCGCCCGCAATACGCAGGGGCTGAAGCCGGTTACGGTCGAAAAGCGCGACCTCTTCCGCCGGCCGATGATCCCGGCAGAACTTAAGGTGTTTGACGCCGTCGTCTTCGACCCCCCGCGCGCCGGCGCCGAGGTTCAGGTGAAGGAGCTTGCCCGCTCCACCGTCAAGAAGATCTGCGCCGTCAGCTGCAATCCGCTCACTCTTGCACGCGACCTCAGAATCCTTGTTGATGCCGGATGGCGGATCAAGTCGGTGACGCCGATCGACCAGTTTTTGTGGTCGACGCATGTGGAAGCGGTGGCACTGCTGGAAAAGTGAAGCTCAGGCAGGTGATGGAATGCCGACCTACAACTTCAACCTGCTGGAACACACGGCCGCGGAATTGATCAGCGCGGGCAAAGTGGTCGACGCCATCAAGATCTACATCTTCATGGCGGATGGCGATCCGTCGCTCGATGCCGGATATCTCGGCACGAAACTTGGCGAGTGCTACGAATTGCTTGGCGATATCCATGCCGCCAAATATTGGCATGGGCGGGCGGTCGAAGAAAATCCGCAAGCCCGGATCAGTTCGGCAGGCGCGGTGAAGCGCCTTGCACCGCTCGCCGGTATCGACCACCTGTTGCCGCCTGCGAAACAGGCAAAATAATCAGTCGTCCAGATCGAGCCTGCCGGAGCCGACGACGTTCGAGCAGCGGCAGGTCTCGCCGACCCGGCCCGGATTGGCGCGGCAGACATAGGGGCGGTTGCGATTGTCGCTCTGGGCCGGGGGCACGACGCAGACATAACGCTGCGGCCGCTGTGGACGGTCGTTCGTGATGGTGTTGCTGTTACCGCTGTACTGGATGAGCGACATAGGGGCTGTGGTTCGGGATGCCGAGATTTCCGGTGCCGAAAAGCTGCCGGCATTGGCAGCGGCGCAGGACATGGTCAGAAACATCAGGGCGGGCAGCAGCTTGCGCATGGAAGATTCTCCTCTATGCGGCCTATCTAATCCTTGAGATGCGGCGGAAAAAGGTAGGCGGCGGTTCTGCGGGCCATTTCCCTCTCCGCACCGTTAACGGCGCATGAAAGCCTCGAAAGCCGCCCGCGCTTCGGCGCTTTTGAGCTGCGCAGTGAAATGCACGAGTTCCTCGTCCATGCGCGCCAGCACTGTTTCGCGCGGGCCGCGGACGAGATCGCGGGCAATTTTTAGCGCACCCGGCGGCTTTTTCGCGAGCCCGGCTGCGATTTTCAGCGCTTCCGCTTCGACGTCCGCGGGCTCGACGAGCTTCCAAATCAGACCGGCCTCAAGCGCCGCCTGAGCGGAAAAACCTTCGCTGGCGACGAGCATGGCGAAAGCGCGCTGGTGACCCATGATCTGTGGTGCAAGCAGGCTGGAGGCCGCTTCCGGTACCAGCGCCAGATCAACGAAGGGCGTCTTGAACAGGCTGCGGGGCGATGCGACCGTCAGGTCGCAATGCAGATTGAGCGTCGTGCCGATGCCGATCGCCAAGCCATCGACTCCCGAAACCATCGGCTTTTCGGCAAGCGCCAGCGCCTTGATGAACAGGGCTGCGGCCGGCGGCTCGCTGGAACCGGATACGGCATAGGCCAGAAAATCCACCATATCGTTGCCGGCGGAAAAGCAGCCTTCGGTGCCGAGGAAAACGATGGCGCGGACGGTATCGTCCGTGTTCGCCGCCTCGAGCGCCGCGGTCATCTGGCCGTACATGGCGGCGGTGATGGCGTTCTTCTTTTCCGGTCGGTTGAAGCGGATCAGCAAAAGATCCGGGTGGTCGGCGGGGCGTTCGATCAGGACCTGGTTTTCATTCATCGGATCTCTCCTCAAGCCAGCACGGCGCGCGCGGCTTCGAGACTGGCTGCGCCTGCTGTGACGCGGTCCTTCAGGGCAGTGGTTTCGGCAAGCAGGTTCTCGGCCGCGAAACGGCAGAGGAGCACGCGCTTGTCCCCTTCCCCGTCTTCGGCGGACACCAGCCCGCCTTTGGCGAGGTAAGCGCCGGTCAGGACGAGACCGAACAGGCGCTGATAAGGCGTGGCACCGGCCAGCGCTTCGGCGGCCTTTCCGGCGGCCTGGGTCTCGAGCAGCCAGTCGGTCGCCTGTTCGAGATCGGCGATCGCCGTCCTGAGGCGCGGCGCAGTCTCGCCGAAGCCAGCGAGGTTGGAGGCCTCGACCTTTTCGGCAATCTCCTTCAGCTCGGCAATGAAACCCCTTACCTGGCCACCTTCCGAAAGCGGCAGTTTGCGGGTGACGAGGTCGATTGCCTGGATGCCGTTGGTGCCTTCATAGATCGGGGCAATGCGGGCATCGCGGAAATAACGGGCAGCGCCCGTCTCCTCGATAAAGCCCATGCCGCCATGAACCTGGATGCCGAGCGAGGCGACATCGACACCGGCATCGGTGGCGAAGGATTTTGCGATCGGCGTCAAAAGGGCTGCGCGCTCGGACCAATGGCGCGCCTCATCGCCCTCCAGATGATGGGCCATATCGATCGCATGGGCGCAGGCGTAACAGATGGCGCGTGAGCCCTGGGTCAGCGCCTTCATCGTCAGAAGCATACGGGCGACATCGGGATGGCCGATGATTGGACTCATGGCGGGGCGGCCATTCGGTTGCTGCATGCCGCGACGGTCAGCACCCGACCAGCCGAGCGCCGTGCCCTGGGTTCGGTCATTGGCGTATGCAATCGCCTTCTGGGTGGCTGCTTCGGCGATGGCCACGCCCTGCATGCCGACGGCAAGCCTTGCATTGTTCATCATCGTGAACATGCAGGCGAGACCCTTGTTTTCCTCGCCGACCAGAAAGCCGACGGCACCCGCCTCGGCTCCGAATTTTCCGTCGCCATAGATCATCGTGCAGGTCGGCGAACCATGAATGCCGAGCTTGTGTTCGATCGAATGGCAGAAGAGGTCATTGCGCTCCCCGAGCGATCCGTCTTCCCCGACCAGAAATTTCGGCACGAGGAAAAGCGAAATTCCACGATTGCCAGCCGGCGCGTCGGAGAGGCGGGCAAGTACGAGATGGATGATATTGTCGGCGGCATCGTGCTCGCCCCAGGTGATAAAGATCTTCTGGCCGAAAATGCGATAGCTGCCATCGGCGGCCCGCTCGGCGCGGGTCTTCAGGGCGCCGACATCGGAACCGGCCTGTGGCTCGGTGAGGTTCATCGTGCCGGTCCATTCGCCGGACACCATTTTTTCCAGATAGGTCGCTTTCAGGGCCTCGCTGCCATGGGCGGCGAGCGCCTCGATCGCCCCCATGGTGAGCGTCGGCGCAAGGGCGAAGGCCATGGAAGCGGAATTCCACATTTCCAGCGCCGCGACGCCCAGCATGTGCGGCAGGTTCTGGCCACCAAAAGCTTCCGGCGCGGTCAGCCCGTTCCAGCCGCCTTCGCGCCAATGCCGGTAAAGTTCTGGCCAGCCATCGGGTGTTTTGACCGCACCATCGATCAGGCGCGCGCCCTGCTTGTCGCCGGTCTCGCCAAGCGGCGCCATTTCCTCACTGGCGAAACGGCCCGCCTCTTCCAGAATCGCATCAACGAGATCGCCGCTCAGATCGCCGAAACGGCCGATCTCCAGCGCGTCGCCAAGACCCGCGACATGATTGAGAGTGAAGGCGATTTCCGCGACGGGTGCCTTGTACATGCTTTTCCTCCTCCCGATCGCGCTCTAGCACGCAACCGACTACCATCGGACGATAGTCACCGATGGCCGTTTCCCATCTGCTTTTTACGTAAACGTAAACACGCTTGTCAATCCAATCCCGATATTCTTCGGGTCGTGAAGGAGGCAGTCGACGGGATAGACGGCGTCCGAAGATCGCCGCCGGGAAAATGCAATATTTCATTCGCATTCTGCCGGACATAATGTTGCAACGGCTGTCACAGTGCCGGCCTATTGGAGTGGTCCATGCTTTCAGATTCCCCGACGATGTCTGCGTTCAACTCCACCATTCCCGGCCTTGTCTGGGCCTATCATTTCAAGCCCGGCCACGGTGCCTGCACCGCGCTGCCCATAGAGGCGACCCGAAACGACCTGCCGGAGGACGAAGGTTTCCTGTGGCTGCACCTGAGCCTTGCCGACATGCGCGTTGCGGGTTTCCTGGAAAACTATCCGGGCCTCAACTCGCAGGCCGTCGCGGCCCTCACGACCCATGACACCCATGCGGCGATCACGCTCGACGACCAGCACGTCTACGGCACGCTGGTCGATTTCCAGCGCGATTTCGACCACGATACGAAAGATATCGGCTGGCTGCATTTTCTCGTGTCGGAGCGGGTGATCATCACCACGCGGCTGCAGCCGTTGCGTTCCGTCGACCGGGTTCGCTCGGCGATCGAGAAGAACGCGGCCCGTTACAAGCAGCCGATCGATCTTTTCGAAACGCTGGTGGCGGAATTTCAGCGCGGCCTGATCGGTCTGGTGATGGAATTCACCGAAGAACTGAACCTGATCGAGGACTATGTTTACGAAAACGCGCCGCGCGACGAACGGCGGCGACTGGCGCCGGTACGGCGCACCGTCGTCAGGCTGCACCGGCACCTGCGCACCATTCTGACCCTGATGCGCCGAGCAGCGGCAGCGGATGACGAAGACATGCCGATGGGGTTTGACGATGTCGCATCGCGCCTGATCGGGCGGCTGGAGGCGGTCGACCATGATGTCTATGCGCTGCAGGAACGGGCACGGCTGCTGCACGAAGAAATCGACTCAAAGCTTTCCTCGGAGACCAACCGGCATCTCTATATTCTGTCGATCATGACGGCCTTCCTGCTGCCGCCCTCGCTGGTCACCGGTTTTTTCGGCATGAACACTTCGTCCCTGCCGTTTTCTCAAGGTGTGCACGGGACCATGTTCGCGCTCGGTTTCATGGTGCTTTCGGTTGCCATCGCATGGTGGCTGCTGCGGCGGACGGGGATTTTCTGAGCATCCCGAAACGAAAAAACCGCCCTCCGGAAGGAAGGCGGGTTTCTCAAGTCAGGTTGTCAGCTCTCAATAATAGGGCGACAGGCAGGTTCTGCGCGGGCCGTTATTGGGCTGGAACGTGTTGCTATAGCTATCATACGAGCGATAACGCTCCGAGCACCACTGGTAGTGACGCGGATTGATACCGCCGCCGCTATAGACCGGAGCCGGCTCGACATAACGCGGCTGCGAGGCGATCGCCCCGCCGATCAGCGCACCGGCGCCGAAGGCTGCGAGCGGGAACCAGTAGCCGTTGTGATAACGGTAGCCGTCACGGTAACCGCGATAGCCACGATAACCGCCATGCCAGCCGGGGCGGCCCCAGCCGCCACGATCGCCGTGCCAGCCGGGACGGCCACCATAATGGCGGTAATACTGGACGTTGGTGACGTCGGAGCTTGCGGCAGGAACAGTCGGGCCCACCGGCAGCGGCATGGCACTCGCTTCACCAAGAGAGCCGGCCAACAACAATGCGGAAACGGCTGCGACTGAAAACTTTCTGAACAGCGTCATGATGACTTCTCCAATCCCTATTCCAAGGAATTCTTATTGTCGGTGGAGGCGGACCGCACGTCTTGGACGATCACTCCATCATGGAAGATATACTAGAAAATCCGATCTGAACGGCGGATTAACATTCATCAAGTTCAGACCGCCGAACCGGCCGCAGGCAAATGCCTCCGGCCGGTCGTTGCTGAAGCTAAGCGGGTCGCTCAATAGGGCGAAACGCAGGACCTGCGGACACCACCGCTCGCGACATAGGTATTGTCGGAGGCGCGATAGGTCCGGTAACGGTTTTCGCACCATGCGACATGGCTACCGCCACGCGGCGGAGCGGCCATCGCGCCGCCAATGATCGCACCGGCACCGAAGGCTGCGAGCGGGAACCAGAAACCATTGTGATAACGATAACCCGGACGGCGTTCGCGGTAACCGCGGTGGCCGCGGTAATAACCGTGGCGATCACCACGCCAATGGCGGTGATACTGAACGTTGGTCACATCCGATTGCGACGAGATGACGGGCGGCGCCGGCATGGGGCCTGCCTGAGCGGGAATGATGCCGCTTATCGCGAGAGTAACGGCGGCAGCCGCCGTTGCAAGGCGCAGACGAAGAGTGGTCATGGGTGTTTCCCTTTTTTGAATTGTCATTGAAATGACAACGGGAAACACCTTTTTTTGTTCCCTCCGGCGGGAGAAATCAGGCGACGACGGAAAGCTTTGCCTGTTCGCCCTGCAAACGGTTGGCCATGAAGTTCGCATACCATTCGACGAACTGCATGACGCCGCCTTCATGAGCTTCCGAATAAGGGCCCGGCTCATAGGCCGGCGAACGGATGCCGAAGGCGTTTTCCTCGACGATCTGACGGTCCTGGTCGTTGGTCATGTCCCAGACATGGGTCAGTTCGTGCAGATCGTAATCGACCCCTTCGACCGCATCCTTGTGGACCAGCCAGGTCGTGGTGACGGCGGTTTCTTCCGGGCCGATCGGGATGACGCGGAAGGAGATCGCGTGGTCGCCCAGCATGTGGTTCCAGGTGGTCGGATAATGGAACATCAGCATCGTGCCGATATGGCTGATCGTGACGTCATCCGACAAAGCGCGCTTGACGGCGCGCTGACCGTTCATCGTGTAGCTTTCGGCATCCTCGATCAGCGGCATACGGGCGACGCGATACTGGCCGTCGGTCGACATGTTGAACGTGCTCGGCAGGTTGGCCGCCTCGCAGCGCTGCCAGTGTTCGGCGATGAACGGATCGTCGCCGGCACCCTGGACACCGGTCGCGGTCGGCGCTTCCGGATAGGTGCGGCAGAGTTCCGGGTGATTGCCGGCGCAGTGGTAGCACTCGCGGTTGTTTTCCCAGACGAGCTTCCAGTTGCCCTTTTCGATGATCGTGTTCTTGTGGGCGACCTTGGCTTCCCAGAGACGGTGCGGCGCCATGTAGGGCTCGATCGAGGCACGGACCGGCTCGAAATCGGGAGCTTCATTTGCGACGCAGATGAAGATATAGCCGCCGACGCTCTGACAGTGGACAGGCTTCATGCCGTACTGGCTCTTGTCGAAATTCTCGCCCATATGGCGGGCCGACATGAGGGAGCCGTCCTGCTGATAGGTCCACTGGTGATAGGGACAGACCAGACGCGTCGCGGAACCGGTCTCCTTGGTGCAGACGCGGTGGCCACGGTGGCGGCAGGTATTGTGGAAGGCGCGGATGGCGCCGTCACGGCCGCGGATGACCAGGATCGGGTAATCGCCGATCTGCAGGGTGAAATACTGGCCGCCCTTCTCGATCTCGCAATCATGGCCGACGAACAGCCAGTCGCGATACCAGATCATTTCCATGTCCAGCTTGAAATAGTCCTGGTCGATATAGAAGGGCTGCTCGAGGCTGAAACCCTCGCGGCGGTTTTTCAATTGCCGCAGAACCTGATTGCGCAAATCCATCGTCACTTCCTCGTCAATTCTGCTTGCGGGAGGACATGGAAGCGCATGCGGCCACGGGGACCACCGAACATCCTGCCCCGAACGCCCGCCGTGATCGGTCAAAATATCTCCCCAAGGCTGGTTTCCGGGCTCAGGAGTTGTCCTCTTCGGACTGCATGGCACCTTCCCAGGCGGCCTTTCCGGCTCTGTCCCAGTGGCGTTTCGCCATGCCTTCAACTCCACCACCGTTGCGGGGGCAGCGCCGGATGGGTTTTGACACCTGCCGGCTTCCCAATTCTCCGCCTTCCCTAGCGAGGCGGCACCTTGAGTTTCATCGACTATAACCATGAGCCGGGCGTGTCGCATAGGTGACATTGCGACATCGGAAACCGCAATGACGACGACAGGCTCCCGGCCCTGTTTTCGGCTGTGAACCGACTGTTAAACCGTCATTGCTAAACTTCGTTCCGCCACGAGGGTCGCGACGATGCAAACGACAGGTAAGCTCCGCTATTACGAGGCGACGAAGCGCAGGCCATTTGGCGCGCTCACCTCCAAGACGACGGCGCATTCGGAGTTTCTCCGCACCGGGCGCATTTCGCGCAGCGATCCGATCTGGATGCCTTCGGAGCGTCGTTATCTCAGCTATGAGGAAGTTGCCGAACGCACCGGCAAGAAGCTGGACGCTGCGGGCGAAAAGACCCATGAGCGGATCAACGGCTTCCACCACTCGATCCAGTTTCCAAAAATCGTGTTTCACCGGACGCTCGATCAGAGCCCGCATCTTGGTTACTGTCACGTGACCTCGGCCAGCACGCTCTTCACCTCCAGTTCGCCGGTGACATGGTCCTTCTATCTCGCCAATTTCTTTTCCGAGATCGGCGAGGAAGAACAGTTCTTCCGGCGCATCGACGCCCGGATCTCGCGCATGTATTTCGCGGTCGCGACCGAAAAGGCAGACGATCAGCAGATGCGGATCAACCGTTCGATCCGCGGCAACGGGCTTCTGTTCCAGACCAGCGACCCGCATGAGGCGATGCGCAACGTGCTGATGCTCGGCGCGCCGGACGATGCGATCCGCGCGATCATCAAAAGGCTTTGATCGGAGGCCGGTCCGCGTTATTGACGACAGGACATGACGGCAAAGATCATCGACATAACACGGGATTTCCACGCTGCGATCGCAGAGGCCTGCACGGTTCTCGGCGACGGCTTTCCGATCGCCATCCCCACCGAGACGGTCTACGGACTTGCGGCGGATGCGACCAACCCGGCCGCGATCACCCGCATCTACGAAACCAAGGGCCGCCCACGCTTCAATCCGCTGATCTGCCATATGGCCGATATCGCCATGGCAGAGCGTTACGCAGTGCTCGATCCGATCTCCCGAAAGCTCGCCGAAGCCTTCTGGCCGGGGCCGCTGACGCTGATTCTGCCGCTGAAGGCGGATAGCGGCATTCATGAGCTTGCCACGGCCGGGCTCGATACGGTCGGCATCCGTCTGCCCAAAGGTTTCGCCTCGGATCTGATCCGGGCCTTCGACCGGCCGCTTGCGGCGCCGAGCGCCAATACATCCGGCAAGGTCAGCCCGACCAGTGCAGAGCATGTGGCAGAAGATCTTGGAGAGAAGCTGAGGTTGATCCTTGATGGCGGCTCGGCACCGGTCGGCGTGGAATCGACCATCATCCGCGTCGAGGAAGACGGACGTGTGCGCCTGCTGCGGCCGGGCGGCGTTGCGGCGGAGGATATCGAGGCTGTGCTTGGCATTCCGGTCATTCGGCCCGAAGGACCGGCGGCGATCATCGAGGCGCCGGGCATGCTCGCGTCGCATTATGCCCCGACAGCTGCCGTGCGGCTTGAGGCGACGCATGTGGAGCCCGGCGAGGCCTTGATCCGTTTCGGTCTCGGCCGGATCGAGGGCCAGGAGCATGCGACGGCCATTTTCGACCTGAGCCCCGCCAGCGACCTTGCCGAGGCGGCGGCAAATCTGTTCGATTACCTGAAACAGGCCGACAAGGTCGGCGCCGACAGGATTGCCGTCACCGCCATCCCGCAGACCGGGCTGGGTGAAGCGATCAACGACCGGCTCGCCCGCGCTGCGGCACCCCGCGAATAGGAGAAAGCCCATGGATATGCCTGTACCGACACTTGAGCTTCTCGACAGGTTCGCGGCGATCGTCGGGGAGGCCCATGCGCTGAGAAGCGAGGCCGATCTGGCGCCGCATCTCGTCGAGAACCGCGGGCTCTACAAGGGCTCTTCGCCCATGCTCCTGAAGCCGGGCTCGACCGAAGAAGTCGCGGCGATCATGAAACTTGCCAGCGAGACCAAGACGGCGATCGTGCCGCAGACCGGCAATACCGGCCTCGTCGGCGGCCAGACCCCGCGCACCGGCTCAAGCGATATCATCCTGTCGCTGGAACGGATGAACAGGATCCGCGACGTCGATCCGGTCGCCAATGTGATCGTGGCCGATGGCGGTGCGATCCTTGCCGACGTGCAGAAGGCGGCCGAAGAGGTGAACCGGCTGTTTCCGCTGTCGCTCGGTTCGGAAGGATCCTGCCGGATCGGCGGCAACCTCTCCACCAATGCCGGCGGCACGGCGGTGCTTGCCTATGGCAATATCCGCCAACTCTGCCTTGGCCTCGAAGTCGTGCTGCCGACCGGCGAGATCTGGAACGGCCTGCGCCGGCTGAAGAAGGACAATACGGGCTACGATCTGCGCGACCTGTTCATCGGTGCGGAAGGCACACTCGGGGTGATCACCGGCGCCGTCCTCAAATTGTTTCCGAGGCCGATCGGCCATCAGGTGGCCTTTGCGGGCCTGAATTCGCCAGAAGATGCCCTAAAGCTGTTCGAGAAGGCTTCGAACCTGTGCGGGACGGCGCTGACCGGTTTCGAGCTGATGCCGCGCATCGGCGTCGAGTTCACGGCAAAACATATCGAGGGCGTGCGCGATCCGCTGTCCGAACCGCATCCGTGGTATGCGCTGATCGATATCTCGACCTCCGACAATGCGGCAACCGCCGAGACGATGATCCAGTCGCTGCTGGAACAGGGTTTTGAGGCCGGGCTGGTGCAGGATGCGGTGATTGCCTCGTCGCTCGCCCAGCAGAAGGCGCTCTGGCATATGCGTGAAAGCATGTCGGATGCACAGAAGCCGGAAGGCGGCTCGATCAAGCACGACGTTTCCGTGCCCGTTTCGAAGATCCCGAGCTTCATGGCGGATGCGGAAAAGGCGGTTCTCGCCGCCATTCCCGGCGCCCGCATCTGCGCCTTCGGCCATCTCGGCGACGGCAATATCCATTACAACATTTCCCAGCCGGTCGGTGCCGACAAGGCGGAATTCATCGGCCGCTGGCGGGAGATGAACGAGATCGTCCACGGCATCGTGCTTGCGGCCGGCGGCTCGATTTCGGCCGAACACGGGATCGGTCAGCTGAAACGGGATGAGCTTTCGCATATCCGCTCGCCGATCGAGATGGAGCTGATGTACCGCATCAAGCGTTCCTTCGATCCGGCCGGGATCATGAACCCCGGGAAAGTGGTGTCCCTACCATGAGAGACCGGGCCATGAGCGACCTGCCGAGAACCACCATTCGCGTCGACCTTTCGAACGGCATAAGGCTGGGGCCGGGCAAGGCGCAGTTGCTGGAGCTGATTGCCGAACACGGCTCGATCCGGGCTGGTGGTGCTGCGATCGGCATGTCCTATCGGCGCGCCTGGCTGCTGGCCGACGAGATCAACCGGATGTTCAGGGAGCCGTCCATCTCTACCCGGCATGGCGGCAAGGCCGGCGGCGGCGCGGGACTGACGCCTTTCGGCGAACAGCTGCTGGCGCGTTACCGGCATATGGAAGCGGAAAGCCTCAAGGCAATGAAGGCAGATCTGGAATGGCTGGAAGGCCAGACCGACGCCAATTTCAAACCGGCGGCGGCTGCCGAGGAATGACGGCCATGCCCGATAGGGCTGCCGTCAGCCGAGTTTCAGCTGCGAAAGTGCAAACAGCGTATCGGCGCTGATGCCCGCAGAACCGCTGCTTCCCGACAGGATGGACACGGCCGGATTGGTGGACGTGTCGCTGTTTTCCAGATCGTACATGGTGGTGAAGCGGGTCAGAAGCTTGCTCAGCTTGTCCGGGTCCGACAGATCCTGAAGGTTGAGATTCTTCTTGATCACGGCCGCCTGCTTGTCGACGTCCATATTGGCGAATTCCGTCGACATGCTGAAGGTAACACGGAAGAATTCGGCCAGCGCGTCATCGCCGATGATGACGTATGGGTCGGTGATCGAGTCGGCCATGCGCTCGAAATACAGCGCCAGTCGGACACCGTTATTGTCTTCGCCCTGCTCGGTTTCCAGCGTCTGGCGCAGATACATGTTCTGCGTGGCCATGACTTCGCCGGCGTTCTGGACTTCCTTGGCGGTGCTGCGATCGATTTCGCCGTCGGAGGTGAAGTTGAACGAACCGACAAGCTGGGCAAACCGCTTGTCGGTCTGCTTGTTGACGAAGCTGTTGGCGTCGTTGAGGTCCGAGGTGAAGATCTGTTTGAGGAAATCGTCGGTGACGGTGGTCGGATCGATGCCCTTGGCGGTCAGCGCGATATCGAGAAGCCGGCGATCCCCTAAAAGCTCGTCGCGGGTGGTGATGCCCTGCATCGTCGTCGTGTAATAGGTCGATTCCGTTTCGGCAGTCTTTTTGGCTGCGTCGAGCTCGGTGCCGGTAAGGAAGCGCGTCTTGCGCAGCACGTATTCCGAACCGGTATTGGTGATCGCCGCATTGGACTGCGCCAGCACCGGTACCGTGGGCTTGCCCTTGTTATCGAAGTTGAAGAGCTTGGCGAGCGAGACGAAACGCTCGTCCTTCTGCTGATAGACAAAGCTCTTCGGGTCGGACAGATCGCTTTGCAGGATCTGCCGTATCTTGAATTTCGAGATGGAATCCGGATCGATACCAACCGCTTTCAGCGCAAAATTATAGGTCTCGCTGGCATCGGTGCTGAGGAAGTCGTCCAGCGACTCGATCGAAGCCATGTCGGACTTGTAGTGGGTGATGGCAGTGGCCTCGTCCGCCTCCTGCTTGTCGTCCCAGCCGCTGGAATAATTGCTGCGGGTCGTGTTGGCCTGCGCCGTGGTCTGCGCCTTGCCGGCCTCGACCGTGCCATCGGTATTAAAGCTGAAGGCCTTGGCGAGCGCGACATATCCCGGGCGGGTGTCGGCATACTGGTTTGCATAGCTATCCGGATCGGACAGGTCGCTGGTCAGAATCTGTTCGATCGTCGATTTGACGATATAGCTCTGCGTCAGGCCGAAGGCGGACCGCAGGTAGTTGAAGATACGGTCGTCGGAGACGAAGTCGTCGACATTGGTCGCCGTCGCAACCTTCTTTTCGAAATAGCTCTGATTGAAGGTCGCCTCGGCCTGCGTCACACGCTCCTGGCCATCGAAATACTTGCCGATGATCTCGTCGATCTTGTCGCTGGAAAGCACGCCGGTCGCCGGTACCGTACCGTCGGAATTGAAATTGAAGTCTTCCGCCAGCGCCTTCATCTTCTGCATATAGGAAAGGTCGGATGTCGACTTGTTCAGAACCTTTGCAAGCTCGGCAAGGCGGCTATCGGCCTGGTCCATCGGCACCAGTTTGGCGTCGAGCTCATCATACCGGGCCTGGCTCGTGGTCAGATTTTCCTGGTCGCTGGCGAGCAAGGTATTGGTCTCGTCGAGCTGGCTCTGCAGATCGTCGATTTCGGCCTGCAGTTCGTCCGAGCTGTCACCGCCATCCTGCTGCGCCTGCTTGGCGTCGAGCTGGTTCTGGAGATCGGACTGGCGCTGCGTTCCGAGATCGATCGAATCCTGCAGGGTCGGGATCGAGGTGCTCAGCGTCTGGCGCTCCTGCAGCTCGGACTTTTCCGTCTGCGCAGAATTGTAGGCGCCGTAGGTCTTCGAATAATAGCTGTTCGGATCGTTCGGATCGCTGGTCAGAACGTTCTTGATGTCGTCGTATTTGAAATAGGTGTCGTCGATGCCATAGGCGGTGAAGACGGTCTGCCGCAGCTCGTCATCGTGCAGGAACTGGTCGACGGTCTTCACGTTGCCGACCGTGCCCATCATCGCCTTGAAATAACGCGTATCCTGATCGGTCTTGTCGCCGAGCTGCGCAATCGTCTGGTCATAGAGATCGAACGTATCCTGCATCTGCGCATCGGACTGCGCGACGGCGGCATCCGAGCTGGCGGTGCCGAAATTGAAGGACGCGGCGAACTGCTTGTAGCGGTCATCCGTCATGCGATTGGCGAAGCTGCTGGAATCGCTGAGATCGCTTTCCAGGATCTTCTTCATGAAGGCCTTGGCATAGGTCATATCTTCGAGACCAAAGGCGGTCATGGCATAGGAATACAACCGGTAATTATCGAGGAATTCATCGACGGTTTTCACCTTGCCGATGTTTTCCTTGTAATAGGTGGCCTCGTTGGAGACCTGGGTCTGGCTGGCGACGCGTTTGAGGCTCGCGGTAATATCGCGATTGACGAGATCGAAACTGAGATATGTCGATACCATGGACTGCCCCGTAAACGGTATTGCGCGCGCGGCGATCATCGCCGTTCAGCCTTGCCCGGGCCTTTTCATCCGGGTGAGCGCATAGCTTAAAGTCCTACAAATTCCTTAACATGCAATGTACGTCGGTTAAGGGCCGGCTTTTCGCGCAGTTGTTCCAGTCCAGAACAGGATCAGACGATTCACTTTTCGGAAACCCAACAATCTGCGCTTTCGCTAACCATTCACCGAGGCAAACTTTCCTTAACCGCGATTTTTAAGCAGTCTCGAACAGCGCCGCCCTATGCTTCAGGCATCAGAGGACAAAAGTCCCGCAGAGAAATCCGGAAACGGCTCTCAGGTAAAACAAGGGTAGCAACACTGATGACCAATACCGTTCTGAAGCCCGTCTGGGCAGGGTCGACATTGAGAATCGATCCGTCTCGCTTTCCGCAGCAAGTAACCTACTCGCTGCACGAGACATCAGGAGATGTGACGATCACCATCGACGAACGCGGCGCCGTGCTGCGTAAAGTCCTGCCGGAAAGCGGCCTGCCGCTGTCCTTCGCGCTGCCGGCACGCGCATTCAAGGGCGTCGCCGCCCGTGCCATCGATCATGGCGACGGCGAAGTCACCGTCACGCTCGAACTGCATCACGAGGACCCGGAACTCTGCATTCCGCTGCTCGTGGCGCATGATCTTTGCGATATCGCCGCCGACTGGCGCAGCTGGTCGGATGCCTACCGCATCCCGATGCTGATGGTCGAAGCCGATGGCGTTGCCCGCCCGCTCGAAAACCATATCGGCGAAGTGAAGGCGCATGTCGTCAAGCAGCGCCGCCGCCACTCCTATTTTGCCGACCGCCGCCCCCGTTTCCTGGTGCGCCGTACCACTGGTACGCTCGGCGTCGCCATGAAGATCGAAGGCAAGGAAATTATCGCGCGTCGCTAGGACGGGCCTCCGTCCTTCAAAAGAACCACCGCCCCGCGCGATTGCAAGAAGCCCGGTTTTTCGACCGGGCTTCTTCGCGTTGATAAAATGGTTTCGCTGATCAGATCAGCAGGCCGAGCACGAGGCCGGCGAACAGGATGGCGCCGACCTTCGTATTGAACTTGAACAGTTTCAGGCACTGGTCGGCATTGCGGATGTCGAGGATCAGGATCTGCCAGCCGAGCATCACGGCTGCGACGACGAGGCCGAGATAGGCAAAAAACCCAACGCCGGCCGCGATATAGCTGAAGAACAGGAAAACCAGCGTCAGGCCGTAGAGCCCGAGAAGCCAGGGCTTCGTATTGTCGCCGAACAGCCTTGCCGTCGAGCGGACGCCGATCAGCTCGTCATCCTCCTTGTCCTGATGCGCATAGATCGTGTCGTAACCGATCGTCCAGGCGACGGCGGCGACAAACATGAAGATCGAGGCCCAGGAAATGCTGGCAAAAACGCCAGCCCAGCCCATCAGCGCGCCCCAGGAGAAGGCAAGCCCGAGGAAAAATTGCGGCCAGTCGGTAAAGCGCTTGGCGAAAGGATAGATTGCCACGACCAGAAGCGAGGCTATGCCCAGCACGATCGAAAATGCGTTGAACTGGACGAGAACGAGCAGGCCGACCAGAGCCTGGATGGCGAGGAAGATCTTGGCTTCCTTGCGCGATACCCGTCCGGACGGCAGCGGACGCGACCGGGTGCGGGCAACTTCCATGTCGATATCGTGGTCGACAAGGTCGTTATAGGTGCAGCCGGCGCCGCGCATGGCGACCGCGCCGAGGAAAAAGAAGACGAGATGCGAGAGGAACTGGCCGGGCGAAAAGAAACCGAGCCTGTCGGCGGCACCAGCGGCAAGTGCTGCCGACCAGAAACAGGGCCACATCAGAAGCTGCCAGCCGATCGGGCGATCCCATCGCGCCAGCTGTGCATAAGGCCATGCGGCCCGCGGCAGGGCCTGATAGACCCAGTTGTCGGAAGGAGCGTCGGCCACGCGGCCCGAGAGATTGTCGGCGTTTTGCATGATGGCTTTCTAGCCACGTGAATTCGCGCCGGTCAAGGAGGATAGATTAACAGTTCCTTCATGGCTCTCGCTGGCGAGACCTGCCCCTCATCCGCCCTGCCGGGCACCTTCTCCCCGCATGCGGGGAGAAGGACATTTGCGGCGCGCTCATCGGCACAAACGAGCCAAGTCCCCTCTCCCCGCATGCGGGGAGAGGGTTAGGGTGAGGGGCAAATATGGATGTATCAGACCGCGATCTTGTCGAGCGGGATGCGGCGCTGCTCGAATTCGCGCAGCTCGGCTTCCTTCTCGTAGATATAGTCGCGATTGTCCGGCACGGCCTGACGCTTCTTGACGATCTGGATCTGGAAGATGTGGAACGCCTCATGGGTGAAGGCCATTTCGGAGCCGGCGAGATAGAATTCCCACATGCGCACGAAACGCTCGTCGTAAAGGGCGACCGCCTTGTCCTTGTTGGCCATGAAACGCTCGCGCCAATGCCGCAGCGTATAGGCGTAATGCATCGGCAGGATCTCGATGTCGGAGACGAGCAGGCCCGCCTTTTCGATCGACGGCAGCACTTCGGCCAAAGACGGGATGTAACCGCCCGGGAAAATGTACTTTTCGATCCAGGGGTTGTTATAGATCGCCGGATAGGGCTGGCCGATCGAGTGAAGGACCATGACGCCGTCATCCGACAGGACGTCGTTCACCTTGTTGAAGAACTTCTTGTAGTTCAGGCGACCGACATGCTCGAACATGCCGACCGACACGATGCGGTCATAGCTCTTCGTCGGCGGCAGGTAATAATAGTCCTGCAGCTCGAAGCGAACGCTGTTGGCAAGGCCACGCTTGGCCGCGCGCTCGCGGGAAATCTTCAGCTGTTCGGTCGACAGCGTGATGCCGGTAACATCGACCTCTGAGGATTCGGCGAGATACATCGCCATGCCGCCCCAGCCGGAGCCGATTTCCAGCACTTTCTGGCCCGGTTCGGCGAGAAGCTTTGCCGCAATATGGCGCTTCTTGGCGACCTGTGCTTCATCCAGCGAAATACCCGGCGGATTGAAATAGGCACAGGAATACTGCCAGTCCTCGTCGAGGAAGAGCGAGAACAGCTTTTCGTCCAGATCGTAGTGATGCGAGACGTTCTTGCGGTTGTGGTTGATCGGCACGCGATTGCGGAACTGCGCCTCGATCATGCGCAGCACACCGTGCCACACCATGCTGAAGTTCAGACCTTCGACAAGCGTGTTGTCCTTGATCAGGGCAAGCATCTCATAAATGTCGCCCTGCTCAACAAGCAGACGGCCGTCCATATAGAGCTCACCGAGCTTGAGCTGCGGATCGGAGACCATCTCCTTTTCCGCGGCTTCATCCGTGAAGCGGATGGTGACGGTTCGCCCGCCTCCGCCGCCATAATGCTGAGTTCCACCGGATCCGTGAACGGTCAGGTGACCCTTTTTGATGATTTTGCTGAGAAGATTGTGAAGGGACGAGGCCATGGACTCACCTCCTGAATACTAAGGCTGCCTTACTATCTCTGAAACTTAGCGTGTTCTCGTTCAACTGCAAGCGCATTTCAGCCATGAAAATGACATAAAACGACACGCCGTCAAACCATTGTCAGACAGATCACATCCGGAAGTAGAATTCTTGTCGAAAGCTGCTATTTCAGCCGCGTTTTAAAGCCGCTGCGAGTGCTGCACCCAACGCGCCCTGTGACGATTTGTTTTCAGTGCTTGAAAATTTCTGGTTCATAGGCTTGCCGCGATCGCCATTTTTCGGCGGCGGGGCCTCTCCGCCGTCCTTGCGCATGGTCAAACCGATGCGCTTGCGCTTCACATCGACCTCGACGACTCGCACTTTCACGACATCGCCGGCCTTCACCACTTCATGCGGATCCTTGACGAAGCGGTCGGCCAGCTGGGAGACGTGAACGAGGCCGTCCTGATGCACGCCGATATCGACGAAGGCACCGAAGGCGGCGACATTGGTGACCGTGCCTTCCAGCATCATGCCCGGCTTGAGGTCGGTGATCTCGTCGATGCCTTCCGCAAAAGTGGCGGTCTTGAAGCTCGGGCGCGGGTCGCGGCCGGGCTTTTCCAGTTCGGCGATGATGTCCTTGACCGTCGGCAGGCCAAAGGTCTCGTCGATGAACTTGCGCGGATCGAGCGCCTTCAAGGTAGCGCTATCGCCCATCAGGGCACGTAGGTCACGACCGCAGGCGGCGACGATCTTCTTGGCGACGCCATAGGCTTCCGGATGGACGGAGGAGGCATCGAGCGGCTCCTTCCCGTTCGGGATGCGCAGGAAGCCGGCCGCCTGTTCAAAAGTGCGGTTGCCGAGGCGCGCGACCTTGAGCAGGTCCTTGCGGCTGGTGAAAGCGCCGTTCTGGTCGCGATGGGCTACAATTGCCTCCGCAATCGAGCGGCTGAGGCCCGAGACGCGGGCAAGCAGCGGCGCGGATGCCATGTTGAGATCGACACCGACGGCGTTCACCGCGTCTTCGACGACGGCATCCAGCGAACGCGACAGCTTGTTCTGGTCGACATCGTGCTGGTACTGGCCGACGCCGATCGATTTCGGCTCGATCTTGACGAGTTCGGCTAGCGGATCCTGCAGGCGGCGGGCGATCGAGACGGCGCCGCGCAACGATACGTCGAGACCGGGGAATTCGAGCGCCGCGGTTTCGGAGGCCGAATAGACCGATGCGCCTGCTTCCGAGACGATGACCTTGGTCGGCTTGGTGCCGGGAAGGCTCGCCAGCATATCGGCGACCAGCTTTTCCGTCTCGCGGCTGCCGGTGCCGTTGCCGATCGAGATCAGCTCGACATTGTGCTTGCGGATCAGCGCCGCAAGCTCGGCCTGAGTGCCGCGGATATCGTTCTTCGGCGGGAACGGGTAGACGGTGGTCGTCTCCAGAAGCTTGCCGGTGGCATCGACGATCGCGACCTTGACGCCGGTGCGGATGCCCGGATCGAGACCCATCGTGGCACGCGAGCCGGCCGGTGCTGCCAGCAGCAGGTCCTTGAGATTGCGGGCGAAGACGTGGATCGCTTCTTCTTCAGCCCGCTCGCGCATTTCCCGCATCAGGTCGAGCGACAGCGAGACGGAGAGTTTAACTCGCCAGGTCCAGCCAGCGACGTCCATCAGGAAACGATCGGCGGCGCCCTTGTCGCGGATATCGAAGGCCATGGCGATGATCCGCTGCGCCGGCTTGATCGGCGACGGATCGTCGGCATCGACCTCGATCGACAGCGTCAAGAACTCTTCGTTCCAGCCGCGCAGCATGGCGAGTGCCCGGTGACCCGGCGCGGTTGCCCAGCGTTCGGTATGGTCGAAATAGTCGGAAAATTTCGCGCCAGCCTCCTGCTTGCCGTCAACGACGCGCGCCTTCAGCACCGAGCCGTCGCGCATATGCTGGCGCAGCTTCTTCAGCAGATCGGCATTTTCCGAAATCGTCTCGGCAATGATGTCGCGTGCGCCGTCGAGCGCCACCTTGACGTCGGTCACCTCGCCCGTGACGAAGGTTTCCGCGAGTTTTGCCGGATCGAGCGTGCGGTCGGCCCAGATTGCTTCTGCGAGCGGGCCGAGGCCACGCTCACGGGCGATCTCGGCGCGGGTGCGGCGCTTCGGCTTGTAGGGGAGATAAAGGTCTTCGAGTTCGGCCTTGGTGGCAGCCTTGCCGATCTTTGCCGCAAGCTCGTCGGTCATCTTGCCCTGGCCGTTGATCGACTCGACGATCGAGCTGCGGCGGGCTTCGAGTTCGCGCAGATAGACCAGCCGTTCGGCGAGATTGCGCAGCTGCGTATCGTCGAGGCCGCCGGTCACTTCCTTACGGTAGCGGGCGATGAACGGCACGGTGGCGCCTTCGTCGAGAAGACCGATCGCGGCGACGGCCTGATCGGGACGGGCATTGATCTCGGCTGCAATGACGGTTGCAAGAAGGCGGATATCGGCTGCCATGCGGATCCTCGTTTCGATTGGGAGCGCGACCATAGTCAAACTTTGTGGCAAGGCAACACGTCATCTTTACGGCCCACAGCCACATCCTCACGGACCACAGCCAGGGCGGGAAATGTATCACACTGGGACCGCGTTTAACGCCGGCTTAACCCCGAAGCGGTGGAAAAAGACGTGACACCTTCTCCGATTCCCCCTGCTTTCTATACTCATGGCTGCCGTATGACACGGCCTGCATGGAGGTATGAATGCCTAAAACGATCGCCCGTATCCTGGCGAATGATGACGCTGTCGGTTCCGACGAACTGGAAGCGGCAATCAACTATCTCGACGCGAAAATCCGTGATGCCGAATTTCGCGACGAACCTTTCCCCTTTCTCTCCTATCGTAATAAAGTGATATTTGAAGCAACCTTAGAATTGCGCCGCAACGGCTATATGGTGAAGACTTAAAGCCTTCCTACCCGCACTGCGTTTTGACGCAGATCAATCCAGCCTGAAGACCCCCGCTAAAGGCCTTGACCTTTCCCCTTCCCGGCCTTAACCGCCGGGGAAACAATCGCGAGGGCGGCATATGAAAGTTCTGTTGATCGGTTCCGGCGGACGCGAACATGCGCTTGCATGGAAACTCGCCCAGTCGCCACGACTGACGAAACTTTATGCCGCCCCCGGCAATCCCGGCATTGCCGACCATGCCGAGATCGTCACACTCGATATCGACAATCACGACGCCGTCGTTTCCTTCTGCCGCGACGCGGAAATCGAATTCATCGTCGTCGGCCCGGAAGCACCGCTGGTCGCTGGCCTTGCCGATGCGCTCCGCGCCCATGATTTTCCCGTCTTCGGCCCTTCTGCCGCAGCAGCCCAGCTCGAAGGCTCCAAGGGTTTCACGAAAGATCTCTGCGCCCGCTACGATATTCCGACCGGCGCCTATCAGCGCTTCACCAATGGTGAAGACGCCAAGGCTTATGTAAAGCGCGAAGGCGCGCCGATCGTCGTCAAGGCCGACGGGCTTGCCGCCGGTAAGGGCGTGACCGTTGCCATGACGTTGGACGAAGCGCTTTCGGCGATCGACGACTGTTTTGACGGCGCCTTCGGCTCTGCCGGCGCGGAAGTCGTGGTCGAGGCCTTTCTCGATGGCGAGGAAGCGAGCTTCTTCTGCCTCTCCGACGGCAAATCGGCATTGGCGCTTGCCACCGCACAGGATCACAAGCGCGTCGGCGACGGCGATACCGGTCCGAATACCGGCGGCATGGGCGCCTATTCCCCGGCCCCGGTCATGACGCCCGAAATGGTCGAGCGGACGATGAAGGAAATCATCGAGCCGACCATCCGCGGCATGGCGGAAAGCGGTTATCCGTTCAGCGGCGTGTTCTTCGCTGGCCTGATGATCACCGCCAAGGGTCCGGAACTGATCGAATACAATGTCCGCTTCGGCGATCCGGAATGCCAGGTGCTGATGATGCGCCTGAAGAGCGACCTGCTCGACCTTCTTTATGCAGCCGCGACCCAAACGCTCGACAAGGCGACGGCCGAATGGAGCGACGACGTGGCGCTGACCGTCGTGATGGCCTCCAAGGGTTATCCCGGTGCCTATGACAAGAACACACCGATCGCTTCGTTGCCCAAGACCGGCGAAGGCGAAAAGATCTTTCATGCCGGCACGGCGCTGAAGGACGGCCAGCTGGTTGCGACCGGCGGCCGTGTGCTGAACGTGACCGCCACGGGAGCGACGGTGGCGGAGGCGCAGGCCCGCGCCTATGCCGTGCTCGACAAGGTGAAATGGGACAACGGTTTCTGCCGCCGCGACATCGGCTGGCAGGCAATCGCGCGCGAAAAAGCCTGACGCCAAAAGGGCCGTTGGTTAAAAATTTACCAATTCTCCTGACGGGATGGAAAGGAAACCGGACGTAATCTTTGCCTGATGATCGCGAGGTTTCCGGCTATGCGTCCTTTCCTGACAATGACAGTTTCTGTAGCAGTCTCGGCACTCACGCTTGCAAGCGGCAGTGCCTGGGCTTCGTCTATTGTCACCATTTCGGGCCCTCAGCCGCCGAGCCACAGCATCATTACAAAACATTGCTCTGATTGCTCCGGCGCAGTGGCCGAGACCGCATCCAGCTACAAGGTGCCGACCCTTGAGCCGGGAACCCAGCGCACCGAGATCGTCGAGATCGACGGTGAAAAGAAGCTGGCACGCACCGAAGCCTGGCTCGGCGGTTCGCCGGTCGTCTTCGTCAGCAAGGTTCCGGCCTGGATGGAAAAGGGCAAGATCGCCGCCACGGTGAATGTCGAGAGTGGCAAGTCGACGGAAAGCAGCATTGCCGGCACCAGCGGCGACGGCGTGGATATCGACGCCACGACGAGCGCAGTTTCCGCGGCGGAACAGGCGCCCGCTCCCCAGCCGCAGGAACAGGCCGCCGGTACGCCGTTCAATCCTGAGGCGTTTGACCTGCGCCCCAGCAAGCTGCAATAGGCAGATTCAAGCAAATCCCGGCTTCAAACCCGCAAATAGCGGGCTTTTATTGCTGTTTGGCGGCCTAAAACGGCAATCTCCTTAAAAATTTCTTCAAATATGCTGGTTATTCTCCGGCGTGTGCGATGCAGCATGCCGTTCCAGCGCAGGATGCGCTCTCCCCTGTCAAACCCGACCCCGCCGCTGTGCATCGTCCCTTGTAAGAGGCATGCCCAGCACACAAGAGGCCGTGCCCGTGAAAAACCTCAAAATCTCCTATCAGCTTGTCCTGCTCGTCGTCGCACTGATGGCCGGCTTTGCCATTGCCACCTATTTCGAGCTGCGTTCGTCTACGGCTGCGATCTATGCGGAGCGCTATGCCATGCTGCGCACCCAGGTCGAATCCGGCATGGGCATTCTGAAGAAATTCCAGGAGCGCGAGGCTTCCGGCGAGCTGACCCGCGCGGAAGCCCAGAAGCAGGCCTTTGCGGCAGTCTCGGCGATGACCTTCACGCCGGACGGTTATCTCTACGCCTACGACTATGACGTGACGATGCGCCTGCATCCGGATCCGAAACGTCTCGGCCAGAATTTCAAGGGCAAGCCGGACAGCCAGGGCTTCATGTATCGCGACGAACTCGTCAAGATTGCCCGCAATGGCGGCGGCGTCGCCGACTTCCTCGGTCCAAAGCCCGGCCAGCAGGGTGACGGTTTCCGCAAGAGTTCTTACGCAGCAGCTTTCGAACCCTGGCAGCTGGTTCTGGTGACCGGCGTTTATGTCGATGATCTGGAAGCGCAGATCCGCGGTGAGGTGCTGAAGGCGGTCTCGATCGGCGGCGGCATTCTCGTGCTCGGCTGTCTGCTTGCCTTCCTCGTCATCCGCAATATTTCCGGTCCGCTCGGCGCCATCCATGGTGCGCTGAACGCCGTTGCCGACGAGAATGTCGATATCAAGATCCCGCATACCGACATGGGCAATGAAGTCGGCATGATGGCCAAGGCCACAGAGGCGCTGCAGGAAAAGATCCGCGAGCGTCACGCCATGGCAGAGCGCGAAGCCCGCCAGACCCAGGAACTCGACCGCGAGCGCCAGCAAAATGTCGAGATGCAGCAGTCGGAAGCGGAACTGCAGGCCCGCGTCGTCTCGACCATCGGCACCGCTCTCGAAGCGCTGGCGAAGGGTGACCTGACCGTGCGCTGCGCCGATCTCGGTTCGCGTTACGACGGTCTTCGCGGCAATTTCAATGAGGCGCTCGAACATCTCGAGGCAGCCATGGCCCGCGTCAATGCCAAGGGCGGCGATATCGGTGGCTCCAAGGAAGAGATCCGCCGCGCCTCCAACGAGCTGTCGCAGCGTACCGAACGCCAGGCCGCCAATCTGGAAGAGACGTCTGCCGCCCTCGACGAGCTGACCACCGCCGTACGCCAGACGGCCGAAGGCGCCCATGATGCGGCCAAGCGGGTCAATACCGTCAGCACGGAAGCAGCCCGTTCCGACCAGATCGTCGCTCAGGCGATCGAGGCGATGGGCGGTATCGAACAGTCGGCCGCGGAGATTTCCAAGATCATCGGCGTGATCGACGAGATCGCCTTCCAGACCAACCTGCTTGCCCTCAATGCAGGCGTCGAGGCGGCACGCGCCGGCGAAAGCGGCAAGGGTTTTGCCGTTGTTGCGCAGGAAGTGCGTGAACTGGCCCAGCGTTCAGCAGCAGCGGCCAAGGAGATCAAGGACCAGATTTCCCGCTCGTCCGGCCAGGTGGAAAACGGCGTTCGCCTCGTCGGCGAGGCTGGCGAAGCGCTGAAGCGGATTTCCGGCCAGGTGCATGCGGCAAGCGAGATCGTCGGCAAGATCGCCCATTCGGCCTCCGAGCAGGATACGACGCTGCGCTCGATCTCGTCCTCGCTGAACCAGCTCGATGCGGCGACCCAGCACAATGCGGCCATGGCGGAAGAAACCACCGCCTCCGCCGAAGCGCTGGCTGCCGATACGGACGAGCTTTTGAGCCTCATCCGCGGCTTCAAGGTGAGCAGCAGCGGACGTGGCACCGGCGAACTTGGCCAGATGGCGGCACGGATGCGCCGCGCAGGCTGAGCCGAAACATTTTCGAATACGCGGGGGACACGCGTGAAAGCCGTCGGATCGAAAGGTCCGGCGGCTTTCGATTTTATGGCCCGCCTTTCAGTCGGCCACGATCAGGGCGTCGAGCGCGTCGACCTGCGTATGGGAAAAGACGGCGATGCCGGCATTTTCGAAAAGCGCGGCAGTCACGCCATTGCCGGCATGTTTGCGGCCGGAAAAAGCACCGTCATAGATGAAACCGGAACCGCAGGACGGGCTGCCGTCTATGAGGAGCGCATGGGTGCAGCCATGACCTTGCGCGAATGCCAGCGCGGCGCGGGCGCCGGCTATGAACTCCGCCGTGACATCGCCGCCCGTCACCTCCATCACCCGCGCGCGGCCGGCCAGAACGTCGGCGCCGGTCATGCCGTTCTCGATCTCGGCTGGCGGGCGCGGCACGCTCATGCCGCCAGCAAGCTCGGGGCAGATGGTGACGAGCCGCCCCTCCTCGCGCCAGCGGTCGATCGCCGGATGGCGCAAGGGCTTGCCACTGCCGTCATAACGGACGGCATGGCCGAGAAGGCAGGCGCTGATGAGGATTTTCGGGGTCATCGGGATCTATCCAAGATGCCGGATGACATCGGTCTTTTCGTGAAGAACGCGTACGATCTCCACCTGCCTGTGTCCAGATTTCATGTAGAAAATCAGGTGATGGCCGCAGCGGAA
The DNA here is from genome assembly GCF_007829835.1 of Neorhizobium alkalisoli. Taxonomy (GTDB): domain Bacteria; phylum Pseudomonadota; class Alphaproteobacteria; order Rhizobiales; family Rhizobiaceae; genus Neorhizobium. The sequence goes on from NZ_VIWP01000002.1 coordinate 920,808, forward strand.
GCGACGGTAGTGCGGGCGGATCTATTCGACGGATTGGCCAAGATCCGGGCTGTCGCCGAGCACGATAAACATATCGAACAGGTTGGAAACGTAGCCATTGGCTTGGTCGCGAGACCAGTTGGTGGCCGTATAAGCCCAGATATCGTCCAGATCAGCCTCGGCAGCCGGGCTCAGACGATATCCTGTCATCTGGCGTATTTTTCACGCATACGCGCCAGAAACTCATCGCGATCGACATAACGTGCCTCACCGCTCTCTTCGCCTTCGATCAACAGTTCACGCAGCTTTTCAAGCTTCGCCTGCTCCTCCTCCAGCAGCCGCAACCCCGCTTCCACGACTTCTTCCGCGGAGGCGAAGCGGCCGCTTTCGACTTCGTTGTCGACAAAGCTTGCCAAGGGTTCGCCGAGGGTGATCTGCACGGGCTTGTTCATGGCGGCTCCGAAGCGGATGGGAGAGCGCAGCCTAACACAGGCACGCGAGACAGACAAAGCGATCGAAAAATCACTGCGACTGGAGAGAACGCAGGCGAACGGCCTGGCAGCTTTCCCAGCGGATATCGTAGACGGTCATGGCGATGGTCATGGTGACGAGATAGGCGGCGATGCAGCAGAGCAGAACCAGTCCATGGATCCGGCCCGGACCCGCCGAAAAATAAGTTTTCAGAAAACCGCGCTGGTGCGCATCAAGGATGATCCCCTTGAACTTTCCCGCTGCGGTTCGATCGCGGTGATCCACCCAGAGGATCACGAGGAGAAGCAGCGCCCCCAGCCAGAAGACCAGAAAGGCCGCCGCCATGATGTGGTCGATCGGGAAGCCGGCCTTGAAACACCAGCCGGCGGCAGCAGCGAGGACGCCGAGCGATGATATCGCGGCGTCCCCTTCCATCTTGTTAGCCGCTGATCTTCGAGAAATCGGCAACCGTACCGGTCGCCTCGCGGATCGCCTTCAGAAGCGCCAGACGATTGGCGCGGATCGCGGCGTCCTCGTCATTGACCAGAACATCGGTGAAGAAGGCATCGACCGGAACGCGCAGTTTCGACAGGGCTTCCATGGCCGAGCGGAAATCTTCCTTGGCGATCGCGTCAGAAGCTTCCTTCGAGGCCGTCTGGATGGCAGCCCAGAGCGCCTTTTCGGCATCGAGCTTCAGGAGCGCATCCGAAACGCCATCGGCGACGACAGTGCCCTTCTTCTCTTCGGCGGCAAGCAGCTGCACGGCGCGCTTGGTGCCGGCGAGCAGGTTCCTGCCATCTTCCGAGGTGACGAAGGCCGTCAGCGCCTCGGCGCGGCGGGCGACCATCAGCAGGTCATCGGCCTCGGGCGTCAGCACGGCATCGATGATGTCGTGGCGGGCGCCCATGTCGCGAAGGTAGACCTTCAGGCGGTCGTGGAAGAATGAAAGGAGGTCGAAGAGGACCTCTTCGTTGATGGAAACATCTGCCTTGCCGACCAGTGCCGCATCGATATTGGCGGCAAGCAGGGTTTTGTAGAGCGGCAGGCGCACCTTGCGCTCCAGCAGGATGCGCACGACGCCGAGCGCTGCGCGACGCAGAGCATAAGGATCCTTCGAGCCGGTCGGCTTTTCGTCGATCGCCCAAAAACCGACCAGCGTATCGAGCTTGTCGGCAAGCGCGACGGCGATTGCCACCTTGTCTTCCGGTACACGATCGGACGGGCCCTGTGGCTTGTAATGGTCTTCGATTGCCACCGCGACAGAAGCATTCTCACCCTGCAGGGCGGCGTAGCGGCGACCCATCAGGCCCTGGAGTTCGGGGAATTCGCCGACGGCTTCGGTGCGCAGATCGGCCTTGGCAAGCACGGCGGCGCGATCGACGAGAGCTGCATCGGCACCGACGATCGGTGCGATCTGGGCTGCGAGATCACGGATACGGCGCACCCGCTCACCCTGCGTGCCGAGCTTGGCATGGAACGTCACATTCAGCGCATCGAGCTTGGCCATGCGCTGGTCGAGCGGCTTTTTCAGATCGAGATCGAATTTTTGCGCCGAGCCGGTGAGCGTATCGAGATCCGGCAGGTCGCCCTGGTCGCGGGTCCAGAAGTGCTTGGCGTCGGAGAGGCGGGCGCGGACGACCTTGCCATTGCCATGCATGATTTCCTTGCCGCCATCCTTCGCATCAATATTCGAGATCAGGATGAAATGGTTGGAGAGCGCATCCTCCGACCCTTGCGGCCGGGTGACGAAGCATTTCTGGTTCGTCTTGATGGTGAGCCGGATGATTTCTGCGGGGATTTGCAGATAATCGGCTTCGAACGTGCCCATCAGCACATGCGGCCATTCGACGAGGCCCGAAACTTCTTCCAGCAGGCCTTCGTCCTCAACGAGATCGAGGCCATTGGCGAAGGCGAGATCGCGGGCATCATGCAGGATCATGTCCTTGCGACGGTCCGCATCGAGCATGACCTTCGCCTTTTCGAGGCTTGCGACATAATCATCGAAGCGGCGCACGGTGATCGCTTCCGGCGCATGGAAACGGTGGCCATAGGTGACGTTACCGGCGGTGATGCCGTCGATCTCGAAGGGGATGACCTTGGTTTCTTCGTGTTCGGTGCCGAACATGCAGACGATAGACTGCAGTGGGCGCACCCAGCGCAGGCTTTCCGGTCCCTTGCCCTCGATGCCGCCATAGGAAAGACCCTTCGGCATGGAGGCGAAGCCGGAGCGCATGGATTTCGGCCAGGGGAAGGTGCGGATGATGCCGGGCATGACATCGGCGATGATCTCTTCGGCAGCGCGGCCGGCCTTGGAGACGATCGCGACGTAGAAATCGCCCTTTTTCGGATCCGTGACGACGGTTGCTTCCGAGACGGAGGAAAGGCCGGCCTTGCGCAGGAAGCCTGCAACCGCCTGTTCGGGCGCCTTGGTGGACGGGCCCTTGATCTCTTCGCGCAGATCGGCGGAGCGAGCGGTGAGGCCGCGTATATCCAGCGTCAGGCGGCGCGGCGTCCAGTATTCGCGTGCGCCTTCATAGGTGAGGCCCGCATCCACCAGCGCGTCGGTGACAAGCTTTTTCAGGTCTCCCGCCGCCTTGCGCTGCATGCGGGCGGGGATTTCCTCAGAGCGAAGTTCGAGAAGCAGATCGGGCATCGATAATCAACTTTTTGGTGACCAGACAACAGGCGGTCGGCTTAGCAAGCCAGATGGCAAAAGTCATCACTTGGATTGGCGAAAGTCTCGTTCTGGCAGCGATGCCGATCTCATGGCCGGAACCGCGCGGTTTTCGGCTATGCCAGATTGAGAAAAACGGCCAGAAGTCGTGTTGCCGAAAGCATGGTTTCATCGTCCAGACGCCCGAAGGGAATGCCGAGCTTGTCGCGCTTCGCCGACATGGCCTTGTCGATCATCAGCTGCGATATCTTCTTCAGGCCATTCGCCTCGGTCGGCGGGACAGTGAGGCGGATCAAGGGCGCATCGACGATCTCTCCCGAGATCAGCAGCACGGTCACGGTGCCGGTTTCCTGAAAGAGATCCGACTGGATGAGGAGGGCAGGTCTCGGCTTGCCGAAATCACCCGATACGGCAACGGGGACCAGATCGCCGCGCCTCACCTCCGGTTCTCATCCTCGATATCGGCAAGGGCGGCATCCAGAAATTCGTCCAGATCACGGTCGGATGCCTCGGCTGCCGCGACGACACGCGCCTGCCGGCGGCATTCCTCGGCAAAACCCGGACGGCGCGTATCGGGCACCCAGACCTGGACCGGCCGGAAACCCGCCGATCGCATGGCATCACGATATCTCTGAACGCGCTTGTTGACGGGAGTTGGCATGGGCATCTCCTCGCATTTTTCGTTACATGTAACGATAGTCCTATGCTGTATTGGCTGCAAGATACCCTACAGCTTTACCCCAAAGCAGCGTCCCAAGCCGATTAGGCGGCGGTCATGACCGGAATGGCTGCAATCTCATCGCGCTTGGCGGCGCTTTCGATCTTGAGGTCATAGCTGGTCTGGAGGTTAATCCAAAATTCCGGCGTCGTGCCGAAAAAACGGCCGAGCCGCAAAGCCGTATCGATGGTGACGGCCGTCTGTTCAGCCGCCAGCCTTTCGATGCGTGTGCGGGGGACATTGAGCTTTCTGGCAAGCGCACCGGCGCTCATCCGTAGCGGGACAAGATATTCCTCGCGAAGGATTTCGCCAGGGTGGACAGGAGGAAGCAGGCTCGCCATCAGGCATCTCCATCAATGGTAATCAACGATCTCGACCTGTTCCGCGCCAGCGTCGGTCCAGACGAAACACACCCGCCACTGGTCGTTGATACGGATCGAATGCTGGCCATCGCGATCCCCCTTCAACGCTTCGAGATGGTTGCCGGGAGGCGAAATCAAGTCGTTAAGTTTGACTGCGTTTTCGATCATGGTCAGCTTGCGAACAGCTCTTCTGGCAAGATCGGCAGGAAAACCTTTCGGCACCTTGCCGCGTGCGACCAATTCCGTTGTCGAATTCCCATAAGACCGGATCATCGGGCTGCCCTCTATGTATCATGTAATGATACATTTTTCAATCGGCGGATTTGGGCCTACCACCCTCCTCCGCCGCCCCCCCCACCACCGCCGCCTGACGAACCGCCCGAAAAGCCCGACGAAGACGACGAGCTCTGTGGGGCGGGGATTGTCGAGGCGATGGTGGATGCCATGGACGAGGAAAAGCCGCCGATGCGATCGCCGAAATTGGAATAGGAGGAGCCGCTATACCAGCCGGGCGCATAGGCGGCCGCGGCGGCCCCGGCGGCTGCCGTCGCGAGCCAGGCTTCGAATGTGCGGCTCCACGGTTTTTCGACACCGAGGGCCACCGCATAGGGCAGAAGCTTTTCGAAATGCTGCGGCGACATGGTGGGGACGCCGGCCATGTTCATCCGGTCCTTTTCCGCCAGCGTCAGGTAGGTTTTGAGGCCTTCGATTCCGTCCATCAGCTTGCGGCCGAGCGGGGTCGGCGCGCCCATCAGGAAAAAAAAGATCAGGTTGGCGAGCACGATGCCGCCGACCGAGACATAGACCGGCCAGTGATCGCCGCCATCCAGTTCCGAGATCAGCGACACGACGACTGTCGAGATGATCGACAGCGCCACGACGCCGAAAATGCCAAGGATGATGACCGAGACGATCTTGGCGCCGACGGACGAGCCGGAACGCAGGCCGCGGCCGAATTTCATCGCGAAAAGGCCGAAGAAGACGGAGAGGAAGACCGGAACAATCAGGAGGGCGAGAAGATCCGGCTCCATGTCGCTGAAACCGATCAGCGCCACGAGCGCGACGATGCTGAGAAAGACGCCGCCGAGGATATAGCCGATATTCGACTTGTAATATTTGCCGCGATGTTCCTTCTCGATTGACTGGCGGAAGGCGCTGCCGGCGGCCTGAACTTTTTCGCCGTTTTCCTTATCGATGATAAGCGTGCCGCCGCTGTCGTCGACATATTTGAGGATCGTCGCCTGGCCGGTCGGCATCGGCTTTCCGTCACCCCGCCCCCCAGCTGTGGCGGTCCGCTTCAGCGTGATGGAGCTTTTGAGATCTTCCAGCACGAGATAGCCTTTGACGGCGAGATCGAGCGCGCTTGCGGAAAACGCCGTCCAGCCTCCGCCGGAAAAGCCCTTGTTATCGATATAGTTGACCAGGGCCGGCGAAAGACCTTCCGGCGCATCCCAGCGCGGCACGACGACGCCGCGCGCCGGATCCCGCCCGACCTTGCGCCAGAACCAGACGTAATAGAGAAGAACGATGCCGAGCCCGCCGAACCCGATCAGTGCATCCATATTGTCGCGCAGCCACCAGGATTTTTCCTGGGTGGCGGAAGGCGGCGTGATGACGCCTTTCGGGATACCGACGACAACGGTCAGCCCTTCCTGTTCACCAAGCGGCCGCGTCGTCGCGAAAACGGCGGTATTGCCGTTGTCCTGCATGCGGGCATTTTTCGCTTCCGAACCGAGCGGGCCCGTGAAGGCTGCCGTCTGCGTGACATCGGCGCCTTCCGGCAGGGTGACGCGCGCAGAAGCGGTGGCGATCCTGAACTGCCAGCCGTTGCCGGTGACGTTCCAGTAGAGTTCGTCGTGATCCGGGAAGAACCGGATCTGGCGGTCGCTGCGATAGGTCAGGACATAGGTGTGCTGGCCGCGGTCGAGAAAGACATCCTCGGAGCCGGTATAGATGCGGATGCCGCCCGTCACACGTTCGGTATGATAGGCTTCCGGCTGCCCATCGCGGGTGACGGAGAGAAGCTCGAAACCGACCTTGACCATACGGCCATCGGCATCACGCATTGTCAGCGGAAAATCGCGAAAGATGCCGCGCTTGATGCGATTGCCTTCGGCATTGACACTGATCGTCTCGGCGACGGTCAGCATGCCATCTTCGGCGACGGCGATCTCGGAATGGTAAGTGCGGATATATTCTTCCGCGGCGGCCGGAAGCGCGGCACAGAAGAAGAGGACGAGCGCGATCCAGAGCCTTGCCAGCATGGTGGCGCCTTCAAGTCAGAATTTGACGGTCGGGACAGCCCGATCGGCTTCGTTGGTGATCTCGAAATACTGGCGCTTGGCAAAACCGAACTGGCCGGCAATCAGGTTGGACGGAAAACTTTCGACCTTGACGTTCAGGTCGCGGGCGGCACCGTTGTAATAACGCCGCGACATCTGGATCTCGCCTTCGATGGTTTCGAGCGAGGCCTGGAGTTCGGAAAAGTTCTGATTGGCCTTCAGGTCCGGATAGGCTTCGGCGAGCGCGATGACCTTGCCAAGTGCAGCGCCGAGCAGGCCTTCCGCCTGAGCGCGGCCCGCGACATCGCCGGCGGGCACGGCCTGCGCCTGGTTGCGCAGCTTTACCACTTCCTCGAACGTGCCCTTTTCATGGGCCGCATAACCCTTGACGGTCTCGATCAGGTTGGGGATCAGGTCGGCGCGGCGTTTCAGCTGCACGTCGATGCCGGACCAGGCTTCCTCGGCCATCTGCCGGGATTTGACCAGGCCGTTATAGGCCATCATGACGTAGAGGCCGAGAAGAACGACGATGCCGAGCGCGATATACACGGTGATTCCCCCAAGGATGTAAGATCCGCGGGGAGACTATGTCGGCCTGACTAAATTGTCACCGGGAATTGATCGGAGAGCAGCTTCAAGCCGCTTCCCGACCAAAATTGGCGCCACCGGCATCCGTCAGCAGGAAGGCTTCGCCGCAGGCCTTGGCCAGCGTGCGGACGCGCAGGATGTAGCTTTGACGTTCGGTGACCGAAATGACGCCGCGCGCATCGAGCAGGTTGAAGACGTGGCTCGCCTTGATGCACTGGTCATAGGCCGGGAAGACGCATTTATGCAGCATCTGGTTGGCATTGTCGCCGGGGGCGCCGGCGGCGAGCAGCGCCTGGCATTCCTTTTCGGCATCGATGAAATGCCGGTGCAGCATTTCGGTATTGGCATATTCGAAATTGTGCCGCGAATATTCCTGCTCGGCCTGCAGGAAGACGTCACCATAGGTGATCTTTTCTTCGCCTTCGCGGCCGTTGAAATTCAGGTCGTAGATGCTGTCGACGCCCTGGATATACATGGCAAGGCGTTCGAGGCCATAGGTCAGCTCGCCGGCAACCGGCGCACATTCGATGCCGCAGACCTGCTGGAAGTACGTGAACTGCGAGACTTCCATGCCGTCGCACCAGCATTCCCAGCCGAGACCCCAGGCGCCGAGCGTCGGGCTTTCCCAGTCGTCCTCGACGAAACGGACGTCATGCAGAAGCGGATCGAGGCCGATCGCCTTCAAGGAGCCGAGATAGAGTTCCTGCAGGTTGGACGGGTTCGGCTTCAGGATGACCTGATACTGGTAATAATGCTGCAGCCGGTTCGGGTTTTCGCCGTAACGACCATCGGACGGACGGCGCGAAGGCTGGACGTAAGCCGCCTTCCACGGCTTGGGACCAAGCGCGCGCAGCGTCGTAGCCGGATGGAACGTACCGGCACCGACTTCCATGTCGTAAGGCTGCAGGACGGCGCAGCCCTTATCCGCCCAGTAATTGTGGAGCGTCAGGATAAGGCCCTGGAACGAGCGCTTCGGGGACATGTGGTCGGGCAGATCGGTCATGTGAACAAACTAGGCCGGTTGTTTTAAAGGATGCGGACGAGTGCCATGCGAGGGGGTGTTGGGTCAAGGATTTATCAAACGCGACGCGCTATCGGAACGGATTTACGATGGTCAGCTTTTCATCGACGACGAGGCCATGGTGCAGGTCCTCGGAAAAATAGGTGTCGCAATCCGCCTTCAATGCAGCGGCGACCATCAGGGCGTCGTAGAAAGTGAAATTATACCGCCTGACGAGATCAAACGCTTTTTCATTCAGAGCAAGGTCGATGACCACGATTTCGTCGGCCGCTTTGAGCAGAGCAGCCAGCGACCTCTGAATTTCATTCCAATCACGCTTTGCCTTGCGACGCATCACATGCGCGAACTCGTTGAAAGCCTGAACACTCGTTGCAAAAGGCTGCCTCAGAATATCCTGAGCCTCTGCGGTCCGCTCGCCTTCGGTAAAGGCGTAAACGAAGATATTCGTGTCGAGAAATGGCGAAGCGCTCACCTCTCATTGGCCTCTTCGCGGTCGAACTTCCAGCCCGGCGGCAATTTCCAGCGCCGGGAGAAAATATACTCCAGGGCTTTTTCTCTGTCGCTAAAAGGCTCCGCACCAGAAACATCCGGAGCAGCAGCAACCGTCAGGTTCACCTCATCGCCTTCCTTCAGATCAAGCGCTTCCGCCACGTCCGCCGGTATCTCGACCGCCAGGCCATTTTCCGATCTGGTTACGCGCATGGGTAGCCTCCATCGATAGACCTGCAGACTATATCACGAAAGAAAGCCGCGTCTCAGGCCTCATCATCCCGCTTCACCCGATATTCCCCCGTCACCGGATCCTTTTCCAGCGTGCCGATCGCACCGGTATCGCGTTCTTTTTCCTGGCGCTTGGAGCGCGCCGTCAGTTTCTCGGCGTCCTTGATGAAGCGTTTGTAGACCATCCATCCGCCGCAGATGACGACGATCAGAAATATAAGCTGTGCCATTGTCCCCTCGAAAACGGGCCTTATAGCCCGTATCGGCTCCATAATGCCCGTTCTTCCAGCCCTTCAGCAAGCCCCGCGGTCGCAGCTGCGGCGATTTCGCCGCCGTTGAAGCTTCCGAGCGAAACACCCGGAACGCGCTTGCCGAACAGGGTGCGGGCGCCGCCGATCAGTTCGAGCTTGGTTTCCTTGCCATAACGGCGCTTCAGGACATCGCGCATGTCGCCGAGCCCGTCGATCAGGCCGAGATCGAGGCCGCGCGTGCCGGTCCAGAACAGGCCGGAAAAGATCGTTGCATCCTCGGCCAGCCGGCTGCCACGGCGCAATTTCACCATATCGATGAAGACCTTGTGGATGTCGAGCTGCAGCGTCTTCAGATATTCGATATCGCCTTCCTTTTCCGGCTGGAAGGGATCGAGGATCGCCTTGTTTTCGCCGGCGGTATAAACACGCCGTTCGACGCCGATCTTGCGCAACAGCTCCGGAAAACCGAAGCCGCCGGAGACGACGCCGATCGAGCCGACGATCGAGGTCGGGTCGGCAAAGATCTCGTCACCGGCAAGCGCGATCATGTAGCCGCCGGAGGCTGCGACATCCTCGACGAAGATCAGGACCTTCTTGTCCTTCTCTTCCGCCAGCGCCCTTATGCGCTGAAAAATCAGCCGCGACTGGACCGGAGAACCGCCCGGCGAATTGATGGAGATCGCAACGACCGGCGCGTCCTTCTTTGAAAAGGCCTTGTCCAGCATCGGGGCGACGGAGGCGATGTTGAGCGTCTGCTTGAACTGGCTTCCACCGGCCATGATCGTGCCATGCAACCGAACCACGGGGATGGTCCCCCCCTTCTTGCGAAACCGTTTGGGCAAAAGACGTTTTAGAAAGCTCATCATCCATCCTGTCGAGATCATGTCCCCGCATTCGTGATGTAAGTTGTGGTGCATCAAACGCAATGGTGCGCTTGCCAAAAATCGCCGGTTTCAGCGGGTTTTGCGGGCGTAGGCGGCGCGGCCATTGTTGAAATCGTCGACATCGCTCGCGAATGTGTGACCATCGCCGCCATGGATGACGAGCGGCGCCCGCAGGTTGAGCCTTGCCCGTGAGCCCTTGATCGCCGTCACCAGAATGCGGGTGGCATTTTCGCCGGCACGCGGATGCAGCGAGGTGATCTCGATACCGCCGAAACGCCTGCCGCAGGCGGCGATGATCTCGGCGATCGATTGCGGCCTTGCGATCAGCGACAATTGCCCACCGGGCTTCATGATGGCGCCGGCGGTGCGGATCCAGACTTCAAAGAGATTTTCGGTCATCGCATGCGCCTCGGCCTTCAGCGCGTCCGGCGTGCGGCGGTCTCCGGCATCGTTGAAGGGCGGGTTCATGATGACATGGTCGAAAACTTCGTCCTCAAGCCCGGCCGCAACACGCGCCTTGCCGGTGAGGCTCACATCTGCTTCCAGCACGTCGACGCGGTTGGCGAGGAACGCGTTTTCGGCGAGGTTCAGGGTGCGGTAGGCATAATCGACCATCAGCGGCGAGCGTTCGATCAGCAGCACCCGCGCTTCCGGCAGGCGGCTTGCGACCGCAAGGCCGGCGGCACCTGCTCCAGACCCGAGGTCTGCGACACGGATCAGTTGATCGTCGGCGACCAGCGAGGCGAGCAGCATCGCATCCACGCCCGAGCGATGCCCGCCGCCCTTGGGCTGAACGAGGTGGAAACGGCCACGATGAAAAGCGTCGATCGTATGGTCGGATGATGTCATGCGATCTGCCGTCGGGCGTCGGCGCCGGCCAGCCCCCCTCTGCCCTGCCGGGCATCTCCCCCACGAGGGGGGAGATCGGCAAGCGGCTTGCGCTCGACAATCTCTGAACTTGCAGTTGGAACGGTGCAGGCAACCCCAGCAGATCTCCCCACCCGTGGGGGAGATGCCCGGCAGGGCAGAGGGGGGCGAGCCGCGAAAGCCGCGATTGTTTGGCGCGTCACCACCATGTCGATCCTACCGACCGCAATCACGGCAGTTTCAGCTCCGCCTCGAGCCCGGCATCGATCAGGATCCGACGCGCCTGGTCGGCCCTGTCCGTCTCCACCAGAAACCGTCGCGGCAGCAGGCCGAGCGAGCCTTCGAGCACGCTCATCGACTGATCCGCCACCATCGCATGGATGCCGGCATCCTTCATCAGGCTCGTCGCCAGTGACAGGATAACAACATCGTTAGTGCGGATAAGCTCTTTCATGGTCGAGAAACGTCCCTTTATGCTGCAATCGCGCAAAATGCCCTTGCCGCGATATCCCGCTCTTTACTATGGTCATCCGCAGAATTTTGATAGGGAGTCCTCACGTTGGGCGTCGTAATACCGCTTGAAGAAGGCAAAAACAAATCTGCGTCCGTGAAGCCGCTGGTGGATCTTACCAAGGCGGATATGGAGCGGGTCAACCAGTTGATCCTGTCCAGGGCCGGTTCAGACGTGCAGATGATCCCTGAAGTCGCCAACCACCTCATCTCGTCCGGCGGCAAGCGCCTGCGCCCGATGTTGACGCTCGCCTCCGCCGCCCTGTTCGGTTACCAGGGCGAAGGCCATGTCAAACTCGCGACCTCGGTCGAGTTCATGCACACCGCCACGCTCCTGCATGATGACGTGGTCGACGAAAGCGATCTGCGCCGCGGCAAGTCCACCGCCCGGATGATCTGGGGCAACCAGGCGAGCGTCCTGGTCGGCGATTTTCTGCTCGGTCAGGCCTTCAAGATGATGGTCGATGTCGGTTCGCTGGAAGCACTGGACGTGCTCGCGACCGCAGCTTCCGTCATTGCCGAAGGCGAGGTTCTGCAGCTTTCCGTCGCCAAGAACATGGAAACGACCGAGGACGACTATCTCTCGGTCATTCGCGCCAAGACGGCGGCTCTGTTTGCTGCTGCTGCCGAAGTCGGCCCGATCATCGCCAATGCCGATAAGGGTCAGCGCGCGGCGCTCAAATCCTACGGCCTCAATCTCGGATACGCCTTCCAGCTGGTCGACGATGCGCTCGATTATGGCGGCAAGGCTTCCGAGCTCGGCAAGAATGTCGGCGACGATTTTCGCGAAGGCAAGATCACCCTGCCGGTGATCCTTGCCTATCGTCGCGGCACGGAGGACGAACGCGCCTTCTGGCGCAAGGCGATCGAACAGGGCGAGAGCACCGAGGTAAACCTCGAAAAGGCGCTTGGCCTGATCAACAAATACGGCGCGCTGTCCGACACGATCGCCCGCGCGCTGCATTACGGCACGATCGCCCGCGATGCGCTGGCGCCGCTGCCCTCCTCGCCGCTCAAGGCCGCCCTGCTCGAAGTCATCGACTTCTCGATCCAGCGCGTCAACTGACGTCCGGCGTCCGCTCTAACGAAGGTTTGACCGGCATCGCACCCTTGCGATGCCGGAGATTTCCTTGCGGACCTGCTCCAAAAAAGCCATTCTGTTGTGAATGAATCGGCGCAGATGGGGCCTTGTGATGGCGTTCCATCTCGCTCTTACGAAAGGCATACCCTTCATGCGGCAGAGATCCAGCCTCCTTCTGCTCTCCAGCGCGGCTCTTTCCATGGTTCTTGCCTTTGGCAACCTGGCACAGGCGGCAACTGCCGAACCCCGCCCCACCGCCGAGAAGCCGGTCACCTTTACCGCCGGCGACGTGAAGTCCTTCTCCGGCGCGTTCCTTGCTGCCCGCACCGCCGATGTGGACCACGATTATACGAATGCGATCGCGCTTTATCGCAAGGCGCTCGGTTTCGATCCGGCCAATCTGGAAATCCGCGAAAGGCTGATGGTCTCGCTGTTCCTGAACGGCGATTTTGACGGCGGCCTGAAGGAAGCCGATGCGCTGAAGGACGATTCCTCCGTCGATCGCATCACCAAGATCGTCCGCGGTCTTGCCGCCATCAAGGATCGGAAGTTCGACAGCGCCAAAAAAATCCTGTCCTATAACGGCCCGAACGATCTCGACAAGCTGACCCATCAGCTGCTGGTCGGCTGGGCGGATGTTGGTGCCGGCAAGGGCAAGCAGGCAATTGCAACGCTCGGCTCGGTCAAGGGGCCGGACTGGTTCAAGGTCTTCACCGATTACCATATCGGCGCGATGGCGCTGGTTGCCGGCGATATCAATACCGCCCGCCAGAAGCTGAACGATGCCGTGACAAACCGCGAAGCCGTGGCCACCGCGCCCGACACGTTCATGCGCGCCGTCATGGCGCTGGCACGACTGGAAGCCAATGCCGGCAATAAGCAGAAGGCGCTCGACGCGATTTCCGTCGCCGACCAGCTGATCAACAATTACGCGCCGCTCAAGGCCCTGCGCCAGAGCATCGAAAAGGGCGAAAAGCCTGCCCAGCAGATTACCAACGCCTCGGAAGGCGCTGCCGGTGTGCTCTTCTCCATCGGCGGTGCGCTGAACCGTCAGGGTGCCGAGGACATGGTGGCGCTCTACCTGCAGATCTCACATGCGCTCGACCCGAAGAGCGCCGATACGCTGATCCTGCTCGGCGGCATTGCCGAAAAGCTGGAACAGCCGGAACGCGCCATCGAATTCTACGGCAAGGTGCCGGAAGATTCGCCGATGCGCCGGATTTCCGAGCTGCAGCTCGGCGTCACCCTGTCGGATACCGGCAAGATCGATGAGGCCAAGCGGCACCTGAAGGAACTGATCGATTCCGACCCGAGCGACCTGCGCAGCTATATCGCTTATGGCAGCGTGCTTTCGGAATCCAAGGACTACAAAGCCATGGCGGAGAATTACGACAAGGCCGTCGAGGTGATCGGTTCGTTGCCAAAGCCGAGTGACTGGTCGATTTTCTTCCAGCGCGGCATTGCCTATGAGCGCCTGAAGCAGTGGGACAAGTCCGAGCCGAATTTCCGCAAAGCGCTGGAACTGAACCCGGACCAGCCGCAGGTTCTGAACTATCTCGGTTATTCGCTCGTCGACATGAATCTCAATCTCGACGAGGGCCTCAACATGATCAAGAAGGCCGTCGATGCGAAGCCGGATGACGGCTATATCGTCGACTCGCTTGGCTGGGCCTATTTCCGCATGGGCAAGTTCGATGATTCCGTCACCGAACTGGAGCGCGCCGTGCAGCTGCGTGCAGGCGATGCAACGATCAACGACCATCTGGGCGACGCCTATTGGCGCGTCGGCCGCAAGCTGGAAGCCGTCTACCAGTGGAACCGGGCGCTGATCTCCGAAGGCGAGGACGTCAACAAGGAACGCGTCAAGGAAAAGATCGCGAACGGTCTGGCCCCGCTCGACAACAACCCGTCCACGGCGGATCGCGGCCAGGCGGATCCTGTTCAGCCAGCCCCGCCTGCCCCGGCCAATCCCGACAAGAAATCCTGACGGGCGATGTTCGCCGACATGATCCTTGAGGCCGAAGGCTTCGCCGAACAGGCGGAGCTTTTCGAGCTGGCGCCTGCCAAGATCAATCTTGCCCTGCATGTGGTCGGTCGTCGTGACGACGGTTATCACCTTCTGGAAAGCATCGTGACCTTCGCGGATCGCGGTGACAGGCTTGCCTTTTCCGCGGCCGAGACGGACCGCTTCACGCTTTCCGGCCGGTTTTCTCCGCTGCTCGGCGATGCCGAGGCCGCTGACGGCAACAATCTCGTGCTGAAGGCACGCGACAGGCTGCGGCAGTTGCTGCGCAACAAGGGTCAGGCAGCGCCACCCGTTGCAATCCATCTCGAAAAGAACCTGCCGGTTGCGGCTGGCATCGGTGGCGGATCCGCGGATGCTGCTGCTGCTCTGCGCGGCCTCGTGCGCCTGTGGGGCGCCGAGGTGAGCGAGAACGAACTGGGCGAACTGGGTCTATCTCTCGGTGCGGACGTGCCGATGTGCATTCGTGGCGAGGCGCTGATGGCCAAGGGGATCGGCGAAGAGCTGACGGCTCTTAGCTCCCTGCCCTCGCTCTCGCTCGTGCTCGGCAATCCGCTGATCGGCGTTTCCACGCCCGATATCTTTCGACGGCTTTCGAACCGGGAAAACCCGCCGATCGTCGAACAGGGCGACAACTGGCTCGCCTATCTCAAGACGCTGCGCAACGACCTCGAACCGCCCGCCCGCTCGCTGGTGCGCGAGATCGACGAAATTTCCAACCTGATCGGCGCGGAGGGCGCGAGCCTCGTGCGCATGTCGGGTTCCGGCGCCACCTGTTTTGGGATCTTTTCCTCGAAGGCGCAGGCCGAGACGGCGGCGGCAAACCTTTCCAGCCGCCGGCCGGACTGGTATTTCCAGGCGGTCCAGACAGTCGGAGCCAAGATATGAGCCGGATCGACGAGACACGTGCCTTCATTCCCATCGGCATTGCGGTGCTGACCGTATCGGATACGCGCACGCTCGCCGATGACAAATCCGGCGATACGCTCGTGGCCCGGATCACCGATGCCGGGCACAGGCTTGCCGCCCGCGCGATCGTGCCTGATGACAAGGAGCGCATTGCGGGTCAGGTGCGTGAATGGACGCTCGATCCCGAAATCGACGTCGTCATCACCACCGGCGGCACGGGCTTTACCGGCCGCGACGTGACGCCGGAAGCGCTGGAGCCGCTGTTCGAAAAGCGCATGGACGGCTTTTCGGAAGTGTTTCACCGGATTTCCTATGACAAGATCGGCACGTCGACGATCCAGTCGCGCGCCACCGGCGGCGTTGCCAATGCCACATTCATCTTCGTGCTGCCCGGCTCGCCCGGTGCCTGCAAGGATGCCTGGGACGGGATATTGAAGGCGCAGCTCGACTATCGCCACATGCCCTGCAATTTCATCGAGATCATGCCGCGGCTGGACGAACATTTGCGGCGCGGCGGCGCCTGAGCCTCGGCTTCAAGACTAGCGTGCCGCGACGACCCAGGCCGGAACGATCTCGCTCGAAAGCTTCAATCCCTTGAGACCGCGTGCCAGTCCGGCGAGATCCATGCCGGAGCGTGCCAGCGCGATCGCCTGCCCCTTTGGCAACAGCAGCCCGTTTTCAAGCGGCGGCACACTGCGCACGAGCCGTTTGAAAAGTGCCTTCCTGTATGTGCGGGACGGCGCGAAACGGGCCGGTGAGCGGCCGAGCGCGATATATTCCATCACCGCGTCGATCCAGCCCGCCTGAGGCCTCGCACCCGCCTCTATCAGCAGCAGCCATTCGCCACGGGCACTGGCCACGATATCCTTGATGTCCCAATCGACATGAAAACGGCAGCCGGCCGCATCGGCGACACGCGACGAGCCATCCTGCGACCCATGATCGAGAATGATCACGTCGCTGACCAGACCTTCCACGGCCCCCGAAACGAGAACCGAAAGCGTCTGCGCCAATTCGGATTCCTGATCGCGGCATTCCATCAAGACAGTGAGCATTTGCCACACTTAGAGCCATTCCTTTGCAAAGGAAAGCAATTCGGCCGACACGCGCTTGCCTTGGTAAAGAGGATTGGTGAACGGCGTCATCCACAGGTTCTCCACAGCTTGTTCCGCAATTTTGTTCTTGCAATGTTCTCATTCCTGATCTAGGAATATAGTCATCACGAACGGGAAATTCCCCGTCAGGAGTGTTCCATGACCGAGCTGTCTCATTTGCAGCAGGCCGCTTTTGCGCCTGCGCATACGGCAGATATTGCCGATGCACTGGTAAAGTCGTCAGGTCTGCGGATCGATATCGACCGCCGTCGCGGCCGTGCAGCCGGGCTCAACCCGAGCGGCCGGTTCGAAGCGGAACGCCGCGAGGCCTTCGATGACGGCTGGCAGACGCTGGAAGAGCTGGAACCCTTCAAGACCGAAGTGCAGGTGGAAAAGCCGCGCACGGCCATTACCCGCAATGACAGTCCCGATATCGGCTTCGACCGTTCGATCAATCCATATCGGGGCTGCGAGCATGGTTGCATCTACTGCTTTGCCCGCCCGACACACAGTTTCATGGGCCTGTCTCCGGGTCTCGATTTTGAATCGAAACTGTTTGCCAAGCCGGACGTGCCGAAACTGCTGGAGCGCGAGCTGAGCCGGCCGGACTACAAGGTGCGGGCGATCGCGATCGGCACCAATACCGATCCCTATCAGCCGCTGGAGCGGGAATGGCGCATCATGCGGCAGATCCTTGAGGTTCTGCACAAGGCCAATCATCCAGTGGCGATCGTCACCAAGTCGGCACTCATCATGCGCGATATCGACATTCTCGCCGACATGGCCTCCAAGGGGCTGGCAAAGGTCGGGATTTCGGTGACGACGCTGGACCGAAAGCTGGCCCGCACGATGGAGCCCCGCGCGGCGACGCCGACGAAGCGGCTGGAAGCGATCAAGGCGTTGACCGATGCCGGCATTCCGACCGCCGTCATGGCCTCGCCGATCATTCCGGCGCTGAACGACCACGAGATCGAGCGCATTCTGGAAGCCGGTCATGCGGCGGGCGCGACGGAGGCGAGCTATGTTCTGCTGCGTCTGCCGCTGGAAGTCAGCCCCCTCTTCAAGGACTGGCTGCTGCAGCACTATCCGAACCGATACCGGCATGTGATGTCGCTGGTGCGCTCCATGCGCGGCGGCAAGGATTACGATGCTGAATTCGGCAAGCGCATGAAGGGCGCCGGTCCCTATGCCTGGCAGATCGGCCGGCGTTTCGAGATGGCGACCAAGCGACTCGGCATGACACGCCGTGGCTTTCCGCTGCGGGACGATATTTTCCTGCGCCCGAACGGAGCAGGTATCCAGCTGTCGCTGCTCTGAAGGTCAAAGAGCACTTGGCGTCAGTCAAAAAATTCTTCGACACGATCCCCGCCTCATGCGTGTCGAAGTAACCCGGCCTCATCCTGGCTTCCGAAGCTTTCGGCCAGGGTGGATAGCGACGCCGCAATCGCTGGTCCGGGGTTGCAGGAGATCGGGCCGGCGTGCGAGGTTGCCGCCATGTTGCCACGCACGCCGCCCGATTCTCCCAAACTTTTCGACGAGATACCGCTCAGACCGGATTTTAGCCTCGAGCTTCTGGCGAAAGCCCAGGGCCTCTGGCCAGTCGCCGGCACGGACGAGGCTGGACGCGGCCCCCTGGCAGGTCCGGTTGTCGCCGCTGCGGTCATTCTCGATCCCGATAATATTCCCGACGGCCTTAACGATTCCAAGAAGTTGACACTGAAGCAGCGCGAGTTTCTGTTCGATGCGATCATCGCAACCGCAGAAGTCTCGATCGCGTCCTCCGGCCCGAGGCGTATCGATGATGACAATATTCTCCGCGCCAGTCTTGATGCCATGCGCCGGGCCGTCGCCGGCCTCGTGATCCCACCCGCTCTCGTCCTGGCCGATGGCCGCGACGTGCCGAAGGGCCTCGCCTGCGCCGGCAAGGCCGTGATCAAGGGAGATGCGCGCTCGGTCTCGATCGCCGCGGCATCGATCGTCGCAAAAGTCACTCGCGACCGGATGATGGCAAGGGCGAGCGACGTGTTTCCGGCCTATGGTTTTGCCAAGCATTCCGGATACGGCACCAAACAGCATCGTGACGGCATCACGGCCCATGGCCCTTGCGTGCTGCACCGGATGAGTTTCCGGCCGCTCAAGAAAGATATCGTGCCTGAAGAATAGATCCGGTTCTTCCGGCCCTCTCTCCCTTGGCTGCAATCGGCCTAAGCCAATCCCAACGAATATCTTCCAAAGAAAAAAGGCCGGAGCAGTGCCCCGGCCTTTGTCATAGGGTGATCCGTGGATCCCGATCAGTTCAGGCGCGTCACGTTGGAAAGCGCGTCCTTGAAGAGCGTCTTGCGGGTGGCCGCGTCGGTCTTCTTGGCGATGACGTTGCCGGCAGCGGTGACAGCGAGGTCGACGGCGGCAGTGCGGACGGCGGCAATCGCGTCCGATTCGGCCTGGGCGATCTTCTGCTCGGAAATCGCGTTGCGGCGGGCGACGAATTCCTCGGTTGCCTTGCGGGCATCCTCGGTCAGCGCTGCAGCTTCACGCTCGGCGGCAGCCACGATGTTTGCAGCGTCCGCTTCGGCTTCCTTGCGCTTCTTCTGGTATTCGGCCAGCAGAGCCTGGGCTTCCTCGCGCAGGCGCTTGGCCTCTGCGAGCTCCTCACGGATGTTGTCGGCACGCTTGTCCAGCGATTTCGCCATCATGCCCGGCACCTTGAGATAGGCGATCAGGGCGATGAAGAGGATCAGGCCGACAAGCGCGAAAAATGTTGCATCAAATGCCATCGGATCAGGCCTCCGTCTTGGCGGCAGCAACCGCTGCCTTGATGTCGTCACCGGTCGCCTTGCCGCCGATCAGCTGATCGACGATGGCGGATGCCGTGTCTTCGGCAATCTGACCAACCTCGGCGAAAGCCTTGGTCTTGGTTTCGGCGATACGCGCTTCGGCAGCGGCAAGCTTTGCAGCCAGTTCGGCCTCGATCGCAGCGCGATCGCTTGCAGCCTTGGCCTTGGCAGCCTCGCGGGCGCTTGCGGCGATCTGATGACCCTTGGAACGGGCGGCAGCCAGTTCCTTCTCGTAGGTTTCGACCGCAGCATCAGCTTCGGCCTTCATACGAGATGCCTCGTCGAGATCCTGAGAAATCCGCTCGCGGCGGGTTTCCAGAATGCCACCGACGCGCGGAACGAGAACGTTCTTCATGACGATGTAGAAGAGGCCGAAGGTGATGACCAGCCAGAGCAACGTCGACGGATAATAGGTCGGGTCGAATGGCGGGAATGCACCGGCATGCTCGCCGCCGTGGGCAGCGCCGGTTTCGGTATGCGTTTCGCCTGCCGGCGCGGCATGCGTATCAGTAGCGGCCGGCGCGGTCTGCGCATATGCCGAGGTCACGAACATCATCACCTCCGAGTACCCAACGTGGGCAGGTGTATTCCAAATGCGAAAGATCACGGCTGCCCTTTGCCGGCCAGCCGCGATCCAGATATCCGGTCAGATATCAGACTGCGTAGAGCAGGAGGAGAGCGATGAGCAGCGAGAAGATGCCCAGAGCTTCCGTAACGGCGAAGCCGAATACCAGGCGGCCGAACTGGCTGTCGGCAGCAGACGGGTTACGCAGAGCGCCCGACAGGTAGTTGCCGAAGATGTTGCCGAGGCCAAGGGCCGTGCCGGCCATGCCAAAGCAAGCCAGACCTGCACCGATGAACTTTGCTGCTTCCGCTTCCATGAGAGACTCCTTCGAAATGGTTGTTGCGGCTGTACTGACGCTTCAGAACGCCAATTTGGTTATCCTTAGTGCCCGCCAGGATGCACTGCATCGTTGAGGTACATGCAAGTCAGCACCGCAAAGACATAGGCCTGAAGAAAGGCGACGAGGAATTCGAGACCGGTCAGAGCGACCGTCATGATCAAGGGCAGGATTGCTCCGCCGACGCCCAGGGCGCCCAGTGCTCCAAGCGAGGCAACGAAGCCCGCGAACACTTTCAGGGTGATGTGGCCGGCCAGCATGTTCGCGAAAAGACGAACCGAAAGCGAAACCGGACGGGACAGAAACGAAATGACTTCGATGGCGACGACCAGCGGGATCAGCAGGCCCGGAATGCCGCTCGGCACGAAGAGCTTCAGGAAGCCCAGACCGTGCTTGTAGAAACCGTAGACGATGACCGTTCCGATGACGAGAAGCGCCAGCGCGAAGGTAACGATGATCTGGCTGGTGATCGTGTAGAAGTAAGGGAACATGCCGAGCAGGTTTGCGGTCAGCACGAACATGAAGAGAGAGAAAACCAGCGGGAAGAACTTCATGCCATGGCTGCCGGCGCCTTCGCGCAGCATGTTGGCGATGAATTCATAGGACATTTCCGCGACGGACTGCGAACGCGTCGGGATGACGCTGCGTGCAGACGTTGCGAAATAGAGGAAGCCGGCAGCACAGGCTACGCTTGCCACCATGAACAGCGAGGCATTGGTAAAAGAAAAATCGAGGCCACCGATTTCGATCGGTACGATCTTGCTGATCTGAAACTGATGGATCGGATCGTTTGACACCGTCTACCTCTTAATCCCTGCGCCGCGTCCCTGCGGCTGGTTCATTATGGCGAGGACCCAAAGGCCGTCCGCTTCGTTAGTCTTCTTTACCCGGCTTCTTTGCCTCGACCGACAGGGCTGGCGGCGGAGCCACCATTCCCACGGCACGCATGACATTCAGCACACCTGCACAGAAACCGAGGAGGAGAAAGATGATCAACCCCCATGGCTTCGAAGCCGGCCAAGCAAGCCCCAGCACATAGCCCAGGAAAGCCCCGACCCCGACAGCAGCAATAAACTCGGAGGAAATCTTCAAGCCGAGGGCCATGCCCTTGCGGCTTTCTTCAGATTGCGCGTCCCGCTTCGCCTCTGCCGCGTCTTCAGCGTGCTTGTCTGCAAGTTCTGCAGACAGTCGCTTCCGGCGCTCTTCCAGACCATCTCCTCGGTCGTCCGTCATTCGCTCCTCCCAGAGCCGGCCCCTCTACCAGTCGTAACCGGCTGCCAGTTCCAGCCAGTCACCCAAACAGGGCGTCCGGCAGGGGATTTCGCGCCTTCCGGCCCGCTTTCAAGTCGCGCGCAACATAGTTTTGGCCGCCTGCATAGTCAAGGCGTCCCAAGAGCTTGATTCAGGGGAAATTAAGGCTGAAATCCCAATACTTTAAGGGATTGCCTGTCAGATTTGGCCAAAACCTCTGCGGGAATTTGCCGCGGCCTGGCAGTGGTATCAGCTCCAACCACCACCATAGGTTCTGTAAAACACGTGCAGGCCGATGCGTCCGACCTTCTTCATCGTCTTTGCCCAGGCGGGGCGGACGTAGACGGCGTGATAATGCGTCGCAGACCCCACCTCGGGCAGCCATATCTTGCCGGCGGTGACGGCCATCGCCACTTCGCGGGCCGTCTGCCAATGTTCCTGCGAACCGATGCGGTCCTTGATGTTATCGCAGGCAAAGGAAAACTGGCAGCGGTTGCGCCAGTCCTCGTTCTGATAAACGACGCCGCAGATCGTATCCGGATAGGCCGGGTTGCGGACACGGTTGAGGATAACCTGCGCAACGGCCGCCTGCCCCCTCACCGATTCGCCCCTTGCCTCGAAATAGATGCCCGACGCCAGACATTGCTGCTGCGCCGGCGAAAAGGCATCGGGCCGCAGCGGATTGGCGGCCCAGGCATGATCTTCCGGCCCGATCGGCGGAATGAAACGGCCCTGCTCGCGCTTTTCCTTCAGGATGGCATCGAAGGGCGACTGCCGGGAGAAATCCGGTGCGGGCTGGGCATAGGCCGTCGCCAATATGTCGGCCTTGTTGCTGGTGACGATGCTGGCGATCATCGGCGGCAGTCCGGCATCCGGCTCGGCCTCATCCTTGCGGAAATAGAAGGCGGCAACTTCGGCCGGCTGATCCTCCTGATCCTGTTTGACGAAAGCGGTGAGATCGTCCTTCTCATCCACAGGTTTGGTCAGCTCGCTGGAACGCTGCAGAACCGAACCGGCCGAAAAGGCCTTAGGCGGCAGCATGCGCTCTACGGCGACGACGCGGCCCTTCTTGTCCTGGCGGTTCACCCGGTCCTCGTCCGGCGAACCATCGGAAGGTTTCGTCTCATCCGACAAGGCAACCTTCCGGCCATCGGGTAGGACAAGGCCGGCATCGCCGCCGAGGACGGTTGCGGCACCGGGGAAGGCAAGCGAGGCGGAATGGATCGAGCCCGCGGGCGAATTGGTCATGACGACCCGCCACATGTCACGGCCGCCATCGATACCGGAAATCAGATCGCTCAAATCCCCCTGCGCCGGCAGCGAGGGAAAAAGAAGCCAGCCGGCGATGCCGAAGACGACCGGGGAAAGCCAGGCATCCCGACGAAAACGGGACAGAGGCCGAGGTGTGGACCGAGACTGGGACCTGCTACGCTGAACACGCTTCGAACGCAAAACCGGTGACTCCAATGACTTCACTTCAAGAACAATCGATCCTTGAAAGATGAATCATTAACCTTGATGAGCGGTTAACAGGAGCTGGGAACCCTTGTGGCGCAGGGTGCTTTAGAACATGCAAATGATCGTGATTACCGAGTGATGTGTTTTGCCAGCAACAGGACGCCTCTCGAGGAGCGCCCTGCCCTGCGAAATTCGGCGATATGCCGATGAACAGCGTCAGATGATGACGTGCGAGCCGAGTTCGACGACGCGGTTTGCCGGAAGATGGAAATAGTCGGACGGGTCCGTCGCCGCATTGGCCATGGCGATGAAGAGCCGGTCCTGCCACATGGGCATGCCCGACGCCGCATCCGGCACGAGCTTACGGCGGCCGAGATAGAAGGAGGTCGACATGATGTCGAACTTAAAACCGGTCTTTCTCAAGTAAGCCAGCGCCTGCGAGACATTGTGCGACTGCATGAAGCCGAAGCGCAGCTCGATTAGCGTAAAACGATCGGAAACCTTCTGGATCTTGAAGCGATCCTCGAGCGAGACACGCGGCTTGTTGACCGTGATGATGGTCAGGACGACGTTCTTTTCGTGCAGGACGTGATTGTGCTTGATGTTGTGCAGCAGGGCAGCCGGCGCGGTTTCCGGGTCGCCGGTCAGGAAGATCGCGATACCCGGGACCGAGACCGGGGCATGGTCGCTCTTCTTTTCGACCATCGGGATGAAGGTCATCAGCGGCACATCGATGCGGCGGGTCTTTTCGAACAGGATCGCGGCACCGCGTTTCCACGTCCACATGATGATGGTGAAGATGATCGCCATCATGACCGGCACCCAGCCGCCGTCATGGATCTTGAGAAGGTTGGCGCCGAGGAATACGACTTCCAGCGCAAGCAGCGGTGCCAGCACGGCAATCGCCAGGCTCTGCGGCCAGCGCCAGCGGAAACGGACGAATTCGAAAGCCATCAGCGTGGTGACGACCATCGCGCCGGTGACGGAAATGCCGTAGGCAGTCGCCAGCGCATCCGAGCTTTCGAAACCGAGGACCAGCGCGATGACACCGATCAGCAGGATCGTGTTGACGCCCGGCAGGAAGATCTGCCCGGTATTCGTCTCCGAGGTGAAGAGGATCTGCATACGCGGCAGATAACCGAGGTGGATCGCCTGGCGGACCAGCGAGAAGGCACCGGTGATGACTGCCTGGCTGGCGATGATGGTCGCAGCCGTCGCCAGGATGACGACCGGCAACAGCGCCCATTTCGGGAACATCAGATAAAAGGGATCGCTGATCGCTTCCGGATGCTGCAGAACCAGCGCGCCCTGGCCGAGATAATTGAGGGTCAGCGCCGGAAAGACGAGCGTGAACCAGGCCCACTGGATCGGCCGGCGGCCGAAATGGCCAAGATCCGCATAAAGCGCTTCGGCACCGGTGACGGTCAGGAACACGGCGCCGAGCACGACGATGCCGACATAACCTTCATGCAGCATGAACTGGATGGCGTACCAGGGATTGAAGGCGGCCAGAATGCTGAGGTCGTCGAAGATATGGGCGATGCCGCCAAGGCCGAGAACGATGAACCAGATAGCGGTGATCGGGCCGAAGAACCGGGCGACAAGGCCGGTGCCCTTCGACTGGATGGCAAAAAGTGCAATCAGGATACCGACCGAGATCGGCAGGACAGCGCGCTCCATCGAGGGAGCGACGAGCTTGAGGCCCTCGACCGCCGACATGACCGAGAGCGCCGGCGTGATCATCGCGTCGCCGAGGAAAAGCGCGGCGCCGACCAGGCCAAGCAGCATCAGCATGGCGCGCTGGCCACCGACGGATTTGGTGAGAAGGGCCAGCAGCGACAGCGTGCCGCCTTCCCCGTCATTGTCCGCGCGCAGCAGGAAGAGGACGTATTTGAACGTGACGATGATCGTCAGCGTCCAGATCATCAGCGAAATGAGGCCGATCACCTCCGAGCGCAGCAGTCCATCATTTGCCACCGGCTTCAGGGCTTCGCGGAAGGCATAGAGCGGGCTGGTGCCGATGTCGCCGTAAACGACGCCGACAGAGCCGAGCGCCAGGGTGAAAAGACTGTTCACCTTGGTCTTTTCGGCAGCATGATGTTCAGCGGGATGACCCATTCAGCATCTGGCCTTTCAGAGCCAGCCTTTCCAGCGAAAAAAGAAAAACGGAATGATGGCGGAGAGCATCATGCAGAGGATTGCGAGCGGGTAGCCGAGATGCCAGTTGAGTTCGGGCATGAACTGGAAATTCATGCCGTAGATCGAAGCGACGAGTGTCGGCGGCAGAAAGACAACGGATGCGATCGAGAAGATCTTGATGATGGCGTTCTGCTCGACATTGATCAAGCCCAAGGACGCATCGAGAAGGAAAGCGATATTGCCGGCGATGAACGAGGCATGTTCGGACAGCGTCTCGACATCATGCGCGACGGTGCGACAGAGACTTCCTTCCGTCTCCTTCTTGTGCACGATCGGCACGTTGATGAGAAAGGTCAGCAGACGCGAAAGCGAGCCCAGGCTGTCACGCACCTTGCTGACCAGGCGATGCGTTTCCGAAATTTCGGCAAGCTTGCCTTCGAGGAATTGCGGCGGCCGGCGCTTGCCGCGATCCCGGAAAATGTCGGTCGAGAGCGTGTCGATACGATCGACTGTGTGTTCGAGAATTTCCGCCGTGCGGTCGGCAATGGTCTCCAGCAACCGGCCGAGCATGGTGAGGCCATCGCCCGTCGGCTCGCCGCGTCCAAGCGCTGCGATGAAGAGCTTGAAACTCTTCGGCTCGGCATAACGCACCGTCACCAGCAGGCCGCCGGTCAGGATGAAGGCGACATCGGTCAGCTGCGGATCGTCGCCATCGGCGCGCCAGACCAGCGACGCGGTCATGAAGACGGAGTCCTTCTCGACATAAAGCCGGCTGGAAGGCTCGATATCCTTCAGGTCGTCGCGTGTCGGGATGCTGATACCGAGCAATGTCTCGACATAAGCATCCTCCTGCGCCGTCGGATCGACGAGGTCCAGCCAGACGATATCTGCGGGGACATGCTTCAGCCCGTCGGTGGGCACCAGCGACTTCATCGAGCCATTGAGGCTATAGGCATTGATCAATCTTGGTCTCCGGCCGAAAATCGTCGGCCTTGAACGAGAACGGTGTTGCCGCCTCACGGAACGCGGGATGATCGGTTACCATCCGGCGGGACGCGCTATTAAAGACAGCCATGGTCAAAATCAAGAGCTGCATGCATTTCCCAATCGCGCCGCACCATGGACCGGGTATCCGAGATATTCAAGCGGGGCGGCAGGAAAGGCGTTTCTTTCAACCGAAGGCGCCGCTTACGACCTCGGTATCTGTTTGAATCTGAGACCAAAGTCGTATGCCGTATGTCTGTCCCGGGAGGGCTTTCGAAAAGCAAGCCTATTCGAAAACGATCGCCGGAGCCTGACGGACGGGTTTGCCGCGAATTTCGGACCATGCCCGGGCGGCGATATCGCGGTAGATTCCGGCCACCGTGCTTTCCGGGTCCGAGACGACGACCGGCGTGCCGGCGTCCGAGCGCTCGCGGATATCGATCGTCAGCGGCACTTCACCGAGGAAGGGAACGCCGATCCGCTCGGCTTCTGCCTTCGCGCCGCCATGGCCGAAAATGTCGTAGCGCTTGCCGGTATCGGGCGCGATGAAATAGCTCATGTTCTCGATAATGCCGAGCAGCGGCACTTCGACCTTCTTGAACATGGCAATGCCCTTGCGGGCATCGGCCAGGGCCAGATCCTGCGGTGTCGAGACGATGACGGCGCCGGCCAAGGGTACCTGCTGCGCCATGGTCAGCTGCACGTCGCCGGTGCCCGGCGGCATGTCGACGACGAGAACATCGAGATCGCCCCAGGCGACTTCGCGCAGCATCTGCAAAAGCGCCGACTGGATCATCGGGCCGCGCCAGATCATCGCCGTTTCCTCATCGACAAGGAAACCCATGGACATGGCCTTCAGGCCATAATTTTCCATCGGCTTGATATAACGGTTCTCCACCTGCTGCGGCCTGCCGGAAATTTTGAGGAGGCGCGGCACGGAGGGGCCGTAGATATCGGCATCGAGAAGGCCGACCTTCAAGCCGTTCGCCTGGAAGCCAAGCGCGAGATTGACGGCGGTCGTGGACTTGCCGACACCACCCTTGCCCGAGGCGACAGCGATGATCGCGCCGACCCCCGGCACGCCCGTCTTGACCGATTGCGGCCCTCGCTGCTGGCCGCCGGCGGGTGGATGCGAATGGCCGGCATGGGCAGTGGGCTGCGGCTTTTGGGGCTGCGGCTTCTGAGGTGCTGCACCGCCGGCCTTGTGGTCTGCGGTCAGCGTAACGAGCGCACCCTTGACGCCGGGCATTGCGGTGACGACCTTTTCGGCCGCCATCCGAAGGGGTTCAAGCTCGCTCGCGCGGCTGGAGGGAACGGTGATCGAGAAATAAACCTTGGCATCGGAAATGAAGACGTCCGAGACCATGCCGAGGGAGACGATGTCGCCTTCGAGGTCAGGGCCACGGATGGTTCCGAGAACTTCAAGCACCTGTTCCTTCGTGACGTCCGACATCTGAAACTCCCTCACCTTGCCGTCGCGTCTGCCTGGTAGCGGCGATACGGCGACCGGCCACATGCGATTCCTGAGGGCTCTATATAGGTGTTCGCCGGTCAGGCGAGCAAGATCAGGCAAAGTATCCCTGAACGAAGAAAGCCGCCGACCAACCGGCAGCCCAAAAGGCGCACATGTCGATCGGCGGCTTTTTCTCGGTACGTCTCTTCGGACGCTTCCAGTCCCCTCTGGACCTGCGCCTACACAAGCATGAAACATGCCAGACGGGAAGAGCGTAATTTCGACCTTGAAATCACATGTTTAACGCGGTTTCAGCCTGTTCTGGCGGTAGATTTTCGCCATGTCGCTGATTTTAAATGCACAAAGCTTCATCAGTGCGCATTTGCCGAGCATATCTCGGTTTACTTGATGAGACCTATCCGCAATGCCTTGGCGACGGCCTGGGTACGGTTGACCGTATCCAGCTTGCGGGCGGCACGGTTGAGGTAGTGGTTGACCGTATGTTCGGAGAGACCGAGGATATCGGCGATCTCCGCACTGGTCTTGCCGGCGGCAGTCCAGTTCAGGCAGTCGGTTTCGCGCTCCGTCAGCACATCGGTGGTCTTGACGTCCAGGGTGCGGATTTCCGCCAGCCGCTGGAAGACGTGGACGGAGAGATACATCAGCTCCATCATCTGCTGATGATCGAGAGGCTTGCCCGACCCGCCAAAGGCCACTGCGCCGCGAATGCCCGACGGCTCGTGAACGGGGAAGAAGCTGCCGCGATGAAGCCCGAACCGCACGAAGGTTTCGCGCACCGACGGATCGGCCCGCTCCGCCTGAGGGCTGTCGAGATCGAAGCTGTAAGGCAGGGTGGAATTGCGCAGGTGGCGGAGAGCCACGCTCGTCTGCATCAGGCCATGGCGGTCGAAGAGCGACATCAGCTCCGCGGGCCAATTGGTGATGATGGTATTTTCAGACAGTTCGCGCGAGGTGATCGGGGGGAGATTGAGAACCATGAAGTTGCGGCATCCATAGGTTTCCGCGATCTTCTTCATGAAGCGAATGACATCGAACTGCGTCTTCAGGTGGACGATTTCGCCAACGCTATCCTCGAAACTCTGGATTTCGGCGGCTTTTTCGGTCTTGGACATTTCGTGTTTCTTTGCTCCGGCCGGGTCATGCGAGATGCGCGAGGCGCTACGCGATTAGTCGTTCATCAGTCACTTGTGGCTCGCGCTCACGGCGATCATCCGGGCAAGAAACATGCCTGACCGCCATGCTGCATTTCGAACTTCCCGCGAATACAGGCCAGAACGCCCCGAATCCTTGCGAATTATCAATTGCCAATGATGATGACATCTGATCGCATTTGCAAACCTTCTCGCATGGTTTTGCAGGGTTGTCAGAGAAAATTTGCAGCATGGCGCTTGCAAAGAAACAGGGGGTTGTGCATCCCTTTGACCGCAATTCCACCTCGCCGCACGCTGACGGCCGGAGCATTCTCATGACGCCTATCCATGATTTCAAAGGAAAAATCCTCTCGTCCGCACCGTGCGAGCTGGGCGAAGGCCCCAGTTTCGACGGCGAGACGAACACGCTCTGGTGGTTCAGCATCATCGAAAAGCAGTTGCATGAGCTCGATCTCAACAGCGGCACCGAAACGGTTCATGACCTGCCTGTCATGGCGAGCGTGATTGCCGAGATTGATTCTGCGCGGCAGTTGCTGGCATCGGACCAGGGCATTTTCATTCGTGACCGCGCCACCGGCGACCTCACCCATCATTGCGACATCGAGGCCGACAAGCTCGGCAACCGTTCGAACGACGGCCGGCTGCATCCATCCGGAGCGCTGTGGATCGGGACGATGGGGCGGCGCGCCGAGACCGTTGCAGGCTCGATCTATCATGTCGCCGGCAAGACCGTGACGAAGCTGTTCGACGCGATCAGCATTCCGAACGCCATCTGCTTCTCGCCGGATGGCGCATTCGGTTATTACGTCGACACCAAGGTCAATCACCTGATGCGCGTGGCGCTCGATCCGGCAACGGGCCTGCCGACCGGTAAGCCGAGCCTGTTCGTTGACGGCAGCGGCAAGCCGGGTGGCATGGACGGCGCCATCTGCAGCGGCGACGGCACTGTGTGGAATGCGCGCTGGGGCGAAGGCGCCGTCGATCATTATGCGACCGATGGCAGCCTGATCGGCCGCTACCTGTTCCCCGCCACCCAGACCTCCTGCCCTGTCGTCCTTGGTGATGGCAGGCTGGCCGTGACCACCGCCTGGGAAGGTATGAGCGACGAACAACGCGCCGAGGACAAGCTGGCCGGTGCGCTTTTCGAGATCGCAGCCCCGGTCAAGATGACGGCAACGCCCCGTTTCCGTCTCTGACATCTATTTTCGGTGTTAAGACGCTGGGCGGAAAGGTGCTTTCCGCCCACGCGCACATGCAGACCCAAACCGCGCAACTGCTTAAAAGTTCCTCAAATTTCGCCTAAAAAATCGGCAATTTTGATCGGAACCAACCATCCCCGCATAACATTCTCCTCCCGAACCCCAGTCGTGATCGACGTCCTAATCGGCGATGACATGACCGGGCTGACGGCAACAGCCGTCGTTCAAGGCTTGACGCCTGCGACAGCAGGCCCACTCAAAACCGAAGGTAGGATCGTTATGAAAAAGACCCTTAGCTCCCTCGCAGCAGCAGCCGTTCTCATGGCGTCCACGGCAGCATTCGCACAGACCGCAGCGCCGGCCAGCCCGAGCGCACCGGCCACCAACAGCACGGCTCCGTCTTCTGACGCAACCGGCGGTGCAATGACCCCGGCAAAGCCGATGGCCTCCAGTGCCGATGCGGGCTCCTACATCACCCAGCAGTCGGAAACCCAGCTGAGCGCCAACGACTATATCGGCAAGTCGATCTACAACGCCAATAATGAAAGCATCGGCGATGTGAACGACCTCCTGTTCGAACAGAATGGCGGCATTGTCGCTGCCGTGGTCGGTGTCGGCGGCTTCCTCGGTATCGGCGAGAAGGATGTGGCTCTGCCGATCGCCAAGATCACCACGACCCAGGACGCCAAGAACAACGGCGAGCTTCGCCTGACCACGACCGAAACGGCGGATGCCCTGAAGTCGGCGCCTGAGTTCAAGACGCTTGCCGACAAGCAGGCAGCAACGGACGCCACGACAACGTCTTCGACCACACCGGCAACGACCGGCGCCGGAGCCACCAACCCGTCGACGGCTCCCACCAAGTAAGCTTGCCGAGCCTGGAGCGGGCCACGCTTCGGATTTAAGGAAAGAACGGGCGGCATCTGCGGATGCCGCCCGTTTCGTTTTCAGGCTTACCCGAGATTAGAGCAGGGAACAGTAGCGCAGCGCATCGTAGATTGCGGCGTGGATGTTGCGACTTGCCACCGCATCACCGATGCGCAGCAGGTCGAAGGCGGCTTCCGGCTGCTTTGCCGGCAGCGGCGCGCGGCGGGCGATCAGAGCTGAATAGTCGACGGCACCAAGATTTTTCGAAAGCGGCTTGAGCTCAAGATAGAGTTCGTCATTCGCCATCGTGCCGTGTTCGACGACGACCTGCGACACCCGCCTCTCCTGAACGGCATCTTTTGCAAAATCGGAACCGAGGCTCGCAATCAGTGCATTGCCCTCACGGCGGACGGATTTCAGCCGCGTGTTGATGGTGACCCGCACGCCCTTTTCGGCAAAAGCTTTCGCATAAGGCACATGGTTCATGCCGCCCATTTCCGGTGCGAAGAAACGTTCGGGCGAGACAAATTCCAGCTCCTCACCCGTCGCGGCAATCACTTCTGCCGCGCTCATGCCGGGATGGCCGCCATTGTCGTCGTAGAGAAGAATGGGGCCGGAGGGTTTTGTCGCGCCGGCAAGGATATCCCAGCTGGAGGTCAAAAATTCCGTGCCGGCCTCGAGTTCCGGCGATTGCGGAATGCCGCCGGTGGCGATGACAACGAGATCTGGCGAAAGACAGAGGATATCGTCGGCGCCGGCATAGGTATCATAGCGGATCTCGACGCCGAGCCGGGCAAGTTCGGAAAGCCGCCAGTCGACAATGCCGATCATTTCCTTGCGGCGCGGGTTGCGGACGAGAAGGTTGACCTGACCGCCCGCCTCGCCGCTGGCTTCGAGAACGGTGACGGAATGGCCACGTTCGGCGAGCACACGGGCGGCCTCCAGACCGGCCGGACCGGCACCGACGACAACCACCTTGCGTGCGACCGGTGCCTTTTCGATCTGGTGCGGCATTTCTCTCTCGCGGCCTGTGGCGGCATTGTGGATACAGAGCGCCTCGCCGCCTTCGTAAATCCGGTCGAGACAGTAGGTGGCGCCGACGCAGGGGCGGATACGGTCTTCCTCGCCGCGCGCAACTTTCCGCGCGATATGCGGATCGGCGATATGGGCGCGGGTCATGCCGACCATGTCGAGCTTGCCCTCGGCGATCGCATGGCGGGCGGTTGCGACATCGGCGATGCGGGCGGCATGAAAGACCGGGAATTTCGTGGCCTGGCGGACTTCGCCGGCAAAATCCAGATGCGGCGAGGCCCGCATGCCCTGGATCGGGATAACGTCGTTCAGGTCGGCATCGCTATCGATATGGCCGCGGATGACGTTCAGGAAATCGATACCGCCGGAACCGACCAGACGGCGGGCGATCTCGATCCCCTCCTCGCGCGAAAGTCCCTGATCCCAGTTCTCGTCGGCGACCATGCGGATGCCGACGATGAAATCCTGCCCCACCGCCTTGCGCACCGCCTCGATCACCATGGTCGAAAAGCGCATGCGATTTTCCAGCGAGCCACCGAATTCATCGTCGCGGCGGTTGGTGGCTGGCGACCAGAACTGGTCCATCAGATGGCCATAAGCTTCGAATTCGATCCCGTCCAAGCCGGCCGCCTGCATGCGCTGGGCGGCTTCCGCATAGTCCTGGACGATGCGCTCGATATCCCAGTCCTCGATCGTCTTCGGGAAGGCGCGGTGGGCCGGTTCGCGGATCGGCGACGGTGCCAGCACGGGAAGCCAGTCGCCCTTGTTCCAGCCGGTGCGGCGGCCAAGGTGGGTGAGCTGGATCATCACGGCGGTGCCGTGCTCATGACAGTCATCGGTGAGCTTTTTGAGCCACGGCACGATCTCGTCGCGATAGGCATGCAGGTTGCCGAAAGCGGGCGGGCTGTCATGCGAGACGATGGCCGAGCCGGCGGTCATGGTCAGCGCAATGCCGCCTTTGGCCTTTTCCAGATGGTAGAGCCGGTAACGGTCTTTCGGCATGCCGTCTTCGGAATAGGCCGGCTCATGCGCGGTCGACATGATCCTGTTTTTCAGGGTCAGATGCTTGAGTTGAAACGGCTGCAGCAACGGATCGTTCGACATCGGCCTCTCGTCTCGGATGGGACTGTTTCAACGCGGCCGGGAGCAGCCACGACAGTCCATCATTGTGCAACGCGCAAGACAAGACGAGAACCAGATACGCCGCGGACTATCCGGCAAGCGGCGTGGACGGATATATCAAGGAGCAGGAATGGCTGCGGCGAAAGCCGGGGATCAGGCGCGCTGCATCGACATGAAGTCGCGATACTGATCGCCGAGATATCGCATGGTCTTCGGGCCATCGGCAGGCTTGCCGTAATAATAGCCTTGCCCCATGCCGCAACCAAGCGCGGCCAGCATGTCGGACTCGGCCTTTTCCTCGATGCCTTCGGCAACGACGGCGAGATCGAGGCCATCGCACATGGCGATGATCGCCTTGACGATATGTTCGGAGGCGCGGTCGCTGGTGATGCGGGAAACAAAGGCGCGGTCGATCTTGACCTTGTCGAAGGTGAAGTCACGCAAGCGTCCAAGGCTCGACTGGCCGGTGCCGAAGTCATCGAGCGAGATGCCGACGCCGGCATGCCTGAAATCGGCGATGATCCTTGCCGCGGTATCGGCCGAACTCATCACCGCCGTCTCGGTGATTTCCAGCTCGAGGCGACGCGGATCCAGCCCAACGCGCGACAGGGTGGAAAGGATATTGCGGGACGTGCCGGGATCCATCAGCTGTGCCGAGGACAGATTGAAGGACAGGAAGAGCTCGCGCGGCCAGGCAAGTGCCGCTTCCGCCGCCTTGCGCAGAAGCGTTTCGGAGAGCGCATCGATGAAGCCGCGCTCTTCGGCAAGCGGCACGAACACGGATGGCGAGACGAAACCGAGATCCGGATCGTTCCAGCGCGCCAGCGCCTCGAAACCGGCAGGCGAGCCATCGGCAATATTGACGATCGGCTGGAAATGCACATCCACCGCATCATTGATGATCGCGTGGCGTAGCGCCTGTTCCACCTGCGTTGCGCGCTTCATCTCCTGCGCGATCTCGCGTGAATAGACGGTGATCTGACCACGCCCGCGGCGTTTGGAGCGGTAGAGCGCCGTTTCCGCACTCTTCAGCAATTCCTCGAAATCCTCGCCGGCAAAGGGATAGATGGCAAAACCGAAGGAGGCCGAGAGACGGACATTGCGGTCGCCCAGATCGTAAGGGGCAGACAGGACGTCCTTCATCATCTGGCCGAGGCGTTCGGCACCGATCCGCTCGAAAACCAGCGGCAGCACGAAGGCGAATTCGTCGCCATCGTGGCGAGTGACGGTGGCGCCATCCGGGATGCAGGCTTTCAGGCGATGAGCAACCTGGCAGAGAATTTCGTCGCCTGCCTCGGCGCCGAACAGATCGTTGATCGGCTTGAAACCGTCGAGATTGGCAATGCAGATCGTGAAGGGGGCAGGATCGGCGGCGCGCTCATTGGCCAGCAGCCGCACCTTGTCGCGCAAGCGATAGCGGTTTCCAAGACCCGTCAACGGGTCGCTGTAAGCCATGGCCTGCAGCTCATTCTGGCTGACAAGCGGCCACGGGTTTCCCGCCGACTTCATACGCCATCCCACTTACGCTTATACGTTGCGCGAAGGATGCTGGACAAAGATTAAGAAATCACCTTTGGCCGTTTTTCTATAGCGAAATTGACCGGCCACTCAGGCGCGGTTGTTCCACTGGTCACGATCGGCATCTGCAACCAGGAACTTGCCAAATACGGCGTCGAGAGCCTCGGGGCTGATCGGCTTCAGGATGACATCGTTCATGCCGGAGGCAAAGCATTCCTCGCGGTCGCGGTCGAAGGCCTGGGCCATGACGCCGATGATCGGGACAGGAAGATCGTCGGCCGTCTCGATCGCGCGGATCGCGCGGGCCGCCTCGAAGCCGTTCTTTCTCGGAAGGGTGAGATCCATCAGCACCAGACGCGGGCGGTGTTCCTGCCAGAGCTGGACCGCCTCTTCCCCATCGACGGCGATCGCATAGCGATATCCGAAACTTTCGAGGATCTGCGAGAAGACGATCTGGTTCACCTCGTTATCTTCGGCGACGATGATGTCGATCGTTTCGGCTTCGCCATCATCCGGCATGATCTGCCAGTCGTCTTCGGGAGATATACCGCCGAGCGACCGGGTCAGCTCGCGCGTGACGACGGATGCGAACCTCTCCTCGATCATCGACGGGTCGATCGAAACCAGCGACTTGCTGTGGACGGCAGCGATATCGAGGCAGGCGCCTTCCATTTCATGGTCGGTGACGATGAGATCCACCCTCACCTTGGCCTGGACGGCGATATCGAGGCACAAAGAAAGCTCCATCGGGTTCCGAACGACAGAACCTTCCAGGCGAAGCGCCGTCAGGATGCGCAGCGCATCGTCGCAGAACCGCGTGTCGGCGGACACGACGAGAACCTGGGCGCCGGCAATATCGACGGGTTTCTGGCCAATCTCCTGCTGCCCGAAATCGTCACGCCGCAGGACGGCGGAATAGAGGTCGGGGTCACCAACCATGGGCACGAAGGCGCGGCCTTCGGCATCGAATTCCACGAGGTCGGAGATCTGCTGCATCGCCGTGACGAGGTAATAACGACCCGGCTTGCCGATGCGATATTTGTGGGCGACGATCACCATTTCCGAACCGTCGGCACGGGTCAGGCGCTCGGGAAGCTTTACCTCCTCGCCATCCTCGAGAACCTTGCGGTTGATCGCATCCAGCCGTTCTTCGAGAACCGGCGAGTGTATGTCGCTGCCATTCGTGCCGAGCAGCACTTCCGCCGGCAGATCGTGGAAACGGCAGGCGGCCTTGTTGACGGCGACGCGCGCCAGATTGCGGTCCTTGACCATGATCGGGAAAGGCAGGTTGTCGAGCACGTCTTCGGTGACCTGCACCCGCTCCATGTCGGCGCGCCATTGCTCCTCGCGCCTGCGCAGCTCGGTGACATCCTTGACGATGCAAATGCCGTAACCGGACGGCAGCCGGCGCCGGGCAAAGCTGATCCAGCGCTCGTCGGCAACATGCTCGACGGTCTCGGAACGCTCTTTCCAGAGAGTGGCGATCTGTTCTGCGACCCAGCCTTCGCGGTTGACGATGCGACGGGTGCCATTGGTTTCGAGAGAAAGACGGCCACCGCCATCGTAAAGGGCGCCCAGGAAATCGCGCAGCCGGGTTCCGGCCGCCAGATGGCTGCGCGGCACGGGAAGAAGGGTCAGCAGCTGCTGGCTTGCGAAGACGATCAGGTCATTCTTGTCATAAACGAGGAGTGCCCCCGAGATGCCCTCGGAGATGACTTCAAGCATGGCAGTCTGAATGTTCGCGTCCGCCGACGCCAAATCATTCATCGGATGAAACTCCCCGTATGCTTTAAGACACGGCCGGCAATCGGACTCTTCTCTGCCGACAGCCTGCCTTTCGGCGCTGAATCCTTGTCTTTCAATCAGGTCCGGTCGGAAACATGCTGGTCCAGTTCTAAGCGAGTGATCGAGCCTCGTTGTTTCAGCCTCCAGCCGGCCGGAACATCGATCACACGTTGGGAGAAGCCTCCCTTGGATTCATCCAATTCAACTTCCAACTAATTATCGGGTTTCTGTTAAAAGCCCATTAATGACGACCGCAATTGAAAGCCGGCTTTGGAAGAAGCGTCAGGCGGTCTTCCAATCGCGGCACGAATCCGGGAAAATGGGCCATGGCCATCAAGCAACTCTCCGAAACGCTGATCAACCAGATTGCCGCTGGCGAAGTCATCGAACGTCCCGCCAGTGCCGCGAAGGAACTGATCGAAAACGCACTCGATGCCGGCGCGACCCGGATCGAGATCGCGACGGCCGGCGGCGGCAAGAGCCTGCTCAGGGTTACGGACAACGGATCCGGCATGGATGCGGCCGATCTTGATCTCGCGATCCGCCGGCATTGTACCTCGAAGCTCGAGGATACGCTCGACGATATCCGCACGCTCGGTTTCCGCGGCGAAGCGCTGCCTTCGATCGGCTCGGTCGCGAGGCTGACGATCACCAGCCGCAGGCATGGCGATGCGCAAGGCTCGCAGGTGGCGGTTGCCGGCGGCCGCACCGAGGGCGTGCGCCCGGCGCCGGCCAATCCGGGCACGGTGGTCGAGGTGCGCGACATTTTCTTTGCCACACCGGCGCGTCTGAAGTTCCTGAAGACGGAAAAGGCGGAGGCCGGCGCGATCACCGAAGTGGTGAAGCGCATGGCGATCGCATTTCCGAAGGTTCGCTTCGTGCTCTCCGGCCCGGACCGCAGCACGCTGGAATTTGCCGCGACCGGCGACGACCACCTTGCCCGCATGGCGCAGGTTCTGGGCGCCGAGTTCAAGGACAATGCGATCGAGATCGACGCGATGCGCGAGGATGTCGGCCTCACCGGCTTTGCCGGCGTGCCAACCTTCCATCGGGGCAATTCGGCGCATCAATATTCCTTCGTCAATGGACGCCCGGTACAGGACAAGCTGATCCTGTCGGCAATCCGCGGCGCCTATGCGGAGCGGATGCCGTCGGGGCGGTATCCTGTCGCCGTGCTTTCGATCACGCTCGATCCGGCGCTGGTGGACGTCAACGTGCATCCGGCCAAGTCCGACGTGCGCTTCCGCGAT
Organism: Neorhizobium alkalisoli; assembly: GCF_007829835.1. Lineage (GTDB taxonomy): Bacteria > Pseudomonadota > Alphaproteobacteria > Rhizobiales > Rhizobiaceae > Neorhizobium. Next base: position 958,208 of record NZ_VIWP01000002.1, read on the forward strand.
CCCGGCCTGGTGCGTGGCCTGATCGTCGGTGCGATCCGCGAGGCGTTGCACCGCGAGGGCGACCGCGCGGCGACGACCGGGACATCCGGCATGATGCATGCTTTTCGGCCGGGCTTTTCGCCGCAACCATCCTATCGTCCGCAGCCGGGACCAATCTGGTCGGCCGCGACGTCGCCTTCGAGGCCGCTGCAGCAGGATTTCCAGATGCCCGCGCAAAACGGGGTTTCGGCTGGTTTTGGGGGTGGTTTTTCCGAACGTACGCAGGCAGGTTTCGACACGCTGACCATGCCGACAGCACGGGCGGAAGTCTCCATTTCCGAACCTGCCACCGCCACCAGCGACGCGACCGCCTACCGGCTTGGCGCGGCGCGGGCGCAGGTGCATGAAAACTATATCGTCGCCCAGACGCAGGATGGCCTCGTCATCGTCGACCAGCATGCGGCGCATGAGCGACTGGTATTCGAGGCGATGCGCAAGGCCCTGGACGACCGCCGGCTGCCCTCGCAGGTGCTGCTGATCCCCGAAATCATCGACCTGCCGGAAGAGGATTGCGACCGCCTGATGGTGCATGCGGCCGATCTCGATCGGCTGGGGCTTTCGGTCGAGCGTTTCGGACCGGGCGCCGTTGCCGTGCGCGAAACGCCGGCCATGCTTGGCGAGGTGGATGCCACAGCGATGATCCGCGATCTGGCCGACGAGATTGCCGAATGGAACACGGCCGGTGGCCTGCGCGGCAAGCTCGAATATGTGGCGGCGACCATGGCCTGCCACGGCTCGGTGCGCTCCGGCCGACGGATGCGGGCGGAAGAGATGAATGCGCTTCTGCGCGAGATGGAAGCGACGCCCGGTTCCGGCACCTGCAATCACGGCCGGCCGACCTATATCGAGCTGAAATTGTCCGATATCGAGCGGCTGTTCGGGCGCAGCTGAAAATGCTGGAATTCGCCACCCATTGGCTTTAATGCGAAAACATGATTTTCCGCAGGAGACGTAAGATGAACCGGTTCGAGGGCAGCGGATATCGCGAGGCGAAGATCCGGTATCTGGATGGCGACTACCAGATCCTGACGGCCGGTTCCTATGTCGTCTGCGCCATGACCGGCACGCAGATCCCGGTCGACGAGCTGAAATACTGGAGCGTCGCGCGGCAGGAACCCTATGTCGACTGCGCCACCTCGATGGACGCCGACAAACGCGCCGGCATCCTGCCGAACCAACAGCGGGCTTAAGGCTTTCCGCCTCGCTTCAGGCGCCTCTGCCGGAAATTGGCGAAGGCCGCATCGATGATATTGCCCGGAGCATGCGGGTCGTCGAACACCATGTCGATCTCGACGACCTGAGCCCGCTCCAGCAGCCGTTCGGCCGGCCCATGATGGCCGACGAGACGAACCGCATCCTTTGCCGTCGTCACGAGATCGAGCTTATGCTTGTCGGCTTCTTCGAGCAGGCTTTCGATCTCGTCCTCGGTGAAGAAGTGGTGATCGGGGAAGGACCGACGCACCGCGATCAGGCCGCCGACGGCATTGACCGTGCGGTAGAATTTTTCAGGATCGGCAATGCCGGTGAAGGCGATCACATTGCGACCAGCGAGGATCTGGCTGCGATGGGGCCGGATCGCGCCGACATGGATCTGCTTGCCGGCACGTGAGGCCTGGCGCACGAGCGCGTCGGCGGCATCACCATCACCGACCTTCAGAAGCGCCGAGAGTTGCCGCATCTGTTCCGATATCGGCGCGCGAACCGGACCGCCTGGCACGAGATGGCCGTTGCCGATGCCGCGTACCGTATCGATGACGACGAGCGCAAAATCGATCGCCAGCCGGGCGCTCTGGAAACCGTCATCCATGATGATGATATCGGCTCCCTCCTCCGCCAGTTTGCGGGCGCCGGCGACACGACGCCTTGAAATCACCGTCATCGCCTCGCGGGCGAGAAGCAGGGCTTCGTCACCGACCGCATCGGCCCGGTGATGGGCGGGATCGACCACGGTCGTCACGTCAATAGAGCCGCCGTAACCACGGCTGAGGAAACCGGGCTTCAGCCCTTTTTCCTTGGCAGCACGGGCGAGTGCGATCGCCGTTGGTGTCTTGCCGGCGCCACCGACGGTGAAATTGCCGACGCAGATGACCGGCAGAGAAGCTTCAGCCCGCTTGGACCGCGCCATGCGGCGGCCGGCGACGACACCATAGAGGAAGGAGATCGGTGACAGCGACCAGGCGCGCCAGTCGGCCTTGATCCACCAGAAAGGCGGTGCTTCGGAAACCAAAAACTACTCCCCGTCGCCTCGATCGGATTGTTGTGCGCCTCCCCTCCCCGAAAGGAGGATATGGCAGCCTAAGCCGTTGTGGCCTGATCCGTCGCGGACAGCAAGTGTTCGAGCCCGGTAATGTCGTCGATGACGATATCGGCGGCGGCGGCCAGCGTTTCGCGCGAGCCGGTCCCGCTCAGGACCGCGACCTTCAAGCCCGCACCGGCATTGGCGCCCATATGCATGTCGTGATTGTTGTCACCGACCATCGCCACCTGGATGGGCTGAAGTCCGACGGTCTCACAGAAACCGTTCAGCATGCCGGCATGCGGCTTGACGCCGAAACCGCTGTCGTAACCGGCGATGAAATCGACATCGTCAAGAAAACCGAAGCGCAAGGCCGTCTGGCGGATCGCCTGTTCGTTGTCGCTGGAGGCAATGCCGAGCCGCAGGCCGCGGGCCTTAAGCTTGCGAAAGAGGATGGCGAGATCGGTGACTGGAACCGCATAATCGGCGGAGCGCACAAAAAGGGCATCGAGTTCGCGGGTCAGATCGTCGACATCGACCGGCGAACCGGCTGCGACGAAACCGGCAGCGATCTCAGCAGCGTTTCCGGCGGCGAGCAGGCTGTCAGCGCGGGTCTGTCCAGAAACCGGATCCATGCCGCCGGCGACAAGAAGCTGCGTTTCGAGCGCCGCATTGCCGGCCGAGGCGATACGGGCCGCCTCACGATTGACCGGTCCCCAGCTTTCTTCGTAGCGCAGCAGGGTTCCGTCCTTGTCGAACAGGATGCCGGCGATCGGGGTGCTGTTTTGCGGGAGGGTTTGCGACATTATCTGACCGCTGCTGCAACCGTTTTCGGCTGCAGGCGGGCGCTGACCGTCAACGGGTTGATATAGGGTTCCAGCGCCTTGACCGTCTTGCCGAGCGCGCCGCGCATTTCTTCCATCGCCTCATGACCGGCATCGACCATCTTGCGGCGGGCGAGATCGTTGATCATCAGATAATGCACGGCCTTGGCCAGCATCTCGATATCCTTGACCACGCGCGCGCCGCCCTTGCGGACGAGGTGGTGATAGCTATCGCGGAAATTCTGGATATTCGGGCCGGTCAGGACCGCCGAGCCGAGCATTGCCGGTTCCAGCGGGTTCTGGCCGCCTTCATTGGTCAGCGACTTGCCGACGAAGGCGATTTCGGTGAGGCGCAGGTAAAGGCCCATCTCGCCGATCGTATCGCCGAGGAAAACGTCGACAGCGGCCGTGATCTCGTCATTGCGCGAGCGGCGGGCGACATTCAGCCCCTCGCCCTTCAGCATTTCCTCGACCTCGTCGGCGCGATCCGGATGGCGCGGCACGATGATGGTCAGCTGGCCGTTCTTCGGCTTCAGGGCGCGATGCACGGCAGATGCCGCCTTTTCCTCACCGTCGAAAGTGGAGATGGCGGCCCAGGTCTTGCGGGCGCCAATTTCCTTGCGATAACGGGCGAGCGTGACCTCGTCACAGGGCGGCGGGTCGGTATCGGTCTTCAGATTGCCGGAAACGATGACCGGCCATGCGCCGAGATCACGAAAACGCTCGGCATCAAGATCCGACTGGGCAACGACCAGAGCAAGCTTTTCGAAAAGCGTCTCGGCAATGTTGTTGTGATTGCTCCAGCGCGTGAAGGAGCGATCGGAAATGCGGGCATTGACGCGGATCTGCGGAATGCGGCGGCGGGCAAGCTCGACCACGGTCGTCGGCCAGATTTCCGATTCCGCGGTGATGCAAGCGTCCGGCTTCCAATAGGCGATAAAGCGCTTGATCGGGAATTTGACGTCCAGCGGCACATATTGATGCATGACCTCGTCGCCGAGGCGGGCCTGGACGAGAGCTGCCGATGTCATCGTGCCGGTCGTGAGCAGAATGTGGATTTCGCGGCGGCGCAGTTCGCGGATCAGCGGCATGACCGCCATGGTTTCGCCGACGCTTGCCGCATGCACCCAGACGAGCGGACCGCGCGGACGCGCGAGGCTCGCATATCCGAGCCGTTCCAGACGCCGGGAGGAATCTTCCTTACCCTTCATGGCGCGATAGGCCAGATAGGGACTGGACAAGGGATAAAGCGTGATACCGGCCAGACGGTACGATGCCAGAGCTATGCGAGCCAAGCCGCTGCTCATCACTTTTGTCCCCGATCCGAGATCGCAGCGGTCACTGTAAACGCCCCTATGAAGTCATATCCGTATTGGAAATTCGTCTGTTTCACAAATGCGTCAAAAAATGGTCCCGGCGCATTTGCCCACAGGGCGTTCATCGTCGGAACCTGGATATTGTCGAATAACGTAGCCGGCGAAGCTTACCTGAGGTTTACTTGACCTCAGGATCCATCAACCGGTGCATATGAACGATAAAATAGCGCATCTGCGCGTTATCGACGGTCAGCTGTGCCTTGGACCGCCATGCGACCAGAGCGGTCGCATAATCGGGGTAAATCCCGACAATATCGAGGCCGTCCAGATCCTTGAACTGAACGCCATCAAGGCTCTTCAATTCGCCGCCGAAAACCAAATGCAGAAGTTGTTTTTTCTCAGTCGTCTCTGTCATGCTGCCATGTCCGAGTTCAAGCCTCCATCCCCGCTTTTCTGTGCTGCATTCCGCAGGAAACGTCAACCCGCAGGGTGCTCAACCAGATAAGGCAAAAGCAGCTCGAGCGCGTGATCCGCACCGGCAACCAGCATCTCGCGGGTCACGTCCTTGCGGTTATAGATCAGTGCCGCATCGGCGAGGTCCACGAGACGGCCGCCGGCCCGCTCAAGGATGAGGTCGGCAGCAGCAAGATCCCAGTCATGGGAGTTGCGCTTGACGACCGTGCCATCGAGGCGGCCATCGGCAACCATGGCGATCCTATAGGCGAGCGAAGGCACATGACGGACGCGGTGGACCCTGTCGCGAAAGGCCGGTTCAAATCTCTTCACGAGGGCTTCATCGGCGGCAATCGCAATCGGGGCTTCCGACGCTTCTCCTCCGACGCGGATCACTTCACCGTTCTTCCAGGCTGCGCCATCGGCCAGTGCCCAGAACTCCTCGCCGAGTGCCGGCGCTACCAAGACGCCTGCAACAGGACGGCCGCGATGAACAACGGCGACCGAGACACACCAGGTCTTGTCGCCATTGATGAAAGCGCGCGTACCGTCGATCGGATCGATAACGAACACGGTCTCGCTCTGAAGGCGTGCGGCGTCGTCGTCGTTTTCTTCGGAAAGCCAACCGTAACCGGGACGGGCGGCCAGAAGCAGGCTCTGCAGCCGGTCATTGGAGGCAAAATCGGCAGCGCTGACCGGCGATGCCCCCTCGTTCTTCCACCAGACTTCCGGCGCGTTTCCGAAAAAGCCGAGCGCAAGCTCGCCGGCCTGACGGGCTGCATCCCGGATCAGGTCGAGATCGGCTTGCCACTGGCTTTTCGGATCCACCATGCGATCAGCGTCCTGCCAGGGTCAGGCCCTCGATCGCAATGGTCGGCGACGCGACGCCGAACTTGCGGTCGATGTCGTTTGCCGGTGTCAGGCGCATGAACATGTCCTTGAGGTTGGAGGCGATCGTCACTTCCGAAACGGCAAAGGTCAGTTCGCCATTCTCGATCCAGAAGCCGGTCGCGCCGCGCGAATATTCGCCGGTGATCATGTTGACACCCTGGCCGATCAGCTCGGTGACGTAAAAGCCATTGCCAATCGAACGGATCAGCTCCTCCGGCGAAATATCGCCCGGCTCCAGCGCCAGATTGGTGGAGGCCGGCGAAACGAGATTGCCGCCGCGGACGCCGCGCCCATTGGTCGGCAGACCGAGTTCGCGGCCGGTGGAGGTGGAGAGGAACCAGTGTTTCAGCACACCGTCCTCGATCATCACCATGCGCTCGCCCTTGACGCCTTCGCCATCGAAGGGACGGGAAGAGCCGCCGCGAACGATCAAAGGATCATCGGTGATATTGAGCCCGGCCTTCAGGACCTGCTGGCCCATCTTGTCGCGCAGGAAGCTGGTCTTGCGGGCGACCGAGGCACCGTTGATGGCACCGGCAATATGGCCGACGAAACCGCGGGCAATGCGCGGATCGAAGACGACCGTCAGGTTGCTGCCGGTATCGACCTGGCGCGGGTTGATGCGCTTGACGACACGCTCACCGGCGCGGCGGCCAATTTCCTTCGGATCGTCGAGGTCTGCGGCATAAAGGCGGCTGTCGAAATCGTAGTCGCGCTCCATCTTCGTGCCTTCGCCGGCAATGACGCTGACGGAACGGCCGAAGCGGCTTGCCATATAGCTGCCGGAAAAGCCGTGCGATGTGACGAGGACCATGCCGCCCATGCCGGCAGAAGCCCCTGCCCCGGAGGAATTGGTGACGCCGGGGACATCCAGTGCCGCCTGTTCCATTTCAAGAGCGGCTTCGCGCAGACTATCGGTCGGGATATCCGTTGGATCGAAAAGATCGAGATCCGGATAGGATGTGGCGAGATTGGCTTCGTCGGCAAGGCAGGCAAAGGGATCTTCCGGCGAGACTTTTGCCATGGCGACGGCGCGTTCGGCCAGCGTCTTCATATCGAAACCCGGATTGGCGGAAACGCTCGCCACACGGTTTCCGACAAAGACACGCAGCGAAAAATCATCGCCTTCGGACGATTCGGTGCCTTCGACCTTGCCAAGCCGGACACTGACGGAGCGGGAGCGCGAACGCACCACGACGGCGTCTGCCTTGTCGGCGCCTGCTTGTCTGGCGAGATCGATGAGCTCGCCGGCGCGGGCGAGAAGGGAGGCGGCGTCTATTTCGGAATTCATATTTGCAAGCCTTTCATTCATAACCCATTTATTGTGCGCTGGCCCAAGCATCAAGGGCGGGCCGACGATTCCCGGTCCGACCTTCTCTCCCGTAGACCTGCCCGTATATTTGAAAGATTATTAATGACTGGAAGTGACAGCCTGTTTTCCGAAATGCTGATGCTGCTGGCCGGCGCGGTGATCGCCGCGCCGCTGTTCCGCAAACTCGGGCTTGGTACCGTTCTCGGTTATCTTGCCGCCGGCGTCGTGATCGGCCCGCTTCTGCAGCGCGTAACCGATACTGAGGAAGTGCTGCATGTGGCGGAATTCGGCGTCGTCTTCCTGCTTTTCATCATCGGCCTTGAACTGAAACCGAGCCGTCTGTGGCAATTGCGCGGCGACGTTTTTGGCCTTGGACCGGCACAGGTCATCGTTTCCGGTGCGGCTTTGAGCGGGCTTGCCTATCTCGCCAACATGGCGGACTGGCGCGGCAGTGTCGTGATCGGCTTCGGTCTCGCGCTCTCCTCGACCGCATTTGCGCTGCAGATCCTCAACGATGCCGGCGACATGAACAGCAAATACGGGCAGCGGTCGTTTTCGGTTCTGCTGTTCCAGGATCTGGCGATCGTGCCGCTTCTGGCGATGATTACCATTCTGGCACCGGGGACCAAGGAGGCGGCGGCAACGCCACTTCTGGATTTCGCGATCGCGGTCGGCGCGGTCGGCGCCATGGTGATTGCCGGCAAATATCTGCTGACACCGATGTTCCAGGTGATTGCCCGCACCGGCGCGCGCGAGGTGATGATCGCAGCTGCCCTGCTCGTCGTGCTCGGATCGGCAGCGGCGATGCAGGCGGTCGGCCTTTCGATGGCGATGGGCGGCTTTTTGTCCGGCGTGATGCTGGCGGAATCTTCCTACCGGCACGAGCTGGAAGCGGATATCGAACCCTTCCGCGGGCTGCTTCTGGCGCTGTTCTTCGTCGCCGTCGGCCTGTCCTTGGAAGTCGATGTCATTCTCGACAACCTGCTTTTCCTCATTCCGGCCGTCGCCGCCTTCATGGTGGTGAAGGCGGTCGTCGTCTATGCACTCTGCCGTCTGTGGGGATCTCCCCATAACGACGCGGTCCGTATCGCCTTTCTGCTGCCGCAGGGCGGTGAATTCGGCTTCGTGCTGTTCACGACCGCCACGGCTGCTGGGCTTCTTTCTTCGGCAACGGCCTCGCTGCTGATCGCGGCGGTGACTCTTTCCATGGCGCTGACGCCGCTCGGCACGGCTCTCTCCAAGCGTTTCATCCGCGGCGAAAAACGCGAGGAGATCGAGGAGGATTTCAATGGGGCCGGCGCCGATGTGCTGATGATCGGCTTTTCGCGTTTCGGCCAGATCGCCGCGCAGATCCTGCTTGCCGGCGGCAGTTCGGTGACCGTGATCGACGACAATCCAGACCGTATCCGTCAGGCAGCGAATTTCGGCTTCCGGATCTATTTCGGCGATGGCACACGTCGCGACGTGCTGCTCTCGTCGGGCATAGACCGGGCGAAGATCGTTGCCGTCTGTACCCATAACCGCGAAACGACCGACAAGATCGTCGACATGATCCGCTCGGATTTTCCGTCGATCCGGCTCTTCGTGCGCTCCTATGACCGTATCCACTCGCTGGCGCTGCGCGAAAAATCCGTCGAATACGAGCTGCGCGAAACATTGGAATCGGGCCTTCTGTTCGGCCAGAAGACGCTCGAAGCGCTCGGCATGGGCGAAAACAACGCCATGGAGATCGGCAGCGACATCCGTCGGCGTGACGAGGAGCGGTTGCAGATCCAGGCCGTTCAGGGTCTCGGGGCCGGCCGCGAAATGCTGTTCAACAGTCCTGTCCGGCCGGAGCCGCTGATCAAGCCGAAGCGGCCGAGCGCCAATTCGAATTCGGCCGAGGAGACCCCACCGGCAAACCAGGTCGGGCATTGGTAAGCGAAGAAGGGATTATCAGGCGTCGACGGCGGCTTCGAACGCGTCGATCGCCCGTTTCAGCTCGTCCTTGATATCGACCGAGGCATCGAGGATTTCGCGGGCCTTGAAGAAGTCGAGCACCCCAAACCGGTTGACGTTCGGGCGCAGGAAAATATGCGGCGGGCGCAGCTTCAGCTTCAGGGCGATATTGGCCTGCATGGTGAGCTGGCTTGCCCCAAAAATACTGTCCAGACGGTTCGGCGGATGGGTGCCATCACCTTCCGGCGCGCCGACGACGTCGATGCCGATCACCACGTCGGCGAGATCCAGCAGCTGCTCGTAAGGCACCGGATTGCAGACACCGCCATCGATCATGATGCGCTCGTTGACGCGTACCGGCATGAACAGGCCTGGAATGGCGGCAGAGGCGGCGATCGCCGTGCGCAGCTCCCCGGTTTCCAGCACGGTTTCTGCCTGCCCGTAATAATCGGTGGCCGAGATTTTCAGCGGAATGAGGAGATCGGCGAAATCGCGCGGCACCTGCGTGGGCAAAAGCGCGTCGATGATATGTTCAAGATTGAAATGGCCGAAACGAAAACCGCCGAGCCTGTCGCGCATCGTGGCAGGCCCCAGGCTCCAGAGCCGGTTGAACAGCCTGCCGCGATTGCCGACCGTCTCGATCGTATACTCGCTCATCTCGCGGCCAGTCATGCCCGATGCCATGCCGGCGCCCATGATGGCGCCGATCGACGAGCCTGATATAGCCACCGGCCGGATGCCGAGTTCGTCGAGCGCCTCGATCACATGGATATGCGAAATGCCCCGTGCCCCGCCGCCACCGAAGGCGACGGCATAACGCAGGCCGCCACTGTGCTTCGTCGCGATGTCTTCTTCGGGCAGGGCAATCATCGTACTCAAGACAACCTCCTGCCCTTCAATCAGGCCGGTTCGTACCGGAAGAATTCAACCCGCGTATCGCCGAAAATACGGCTCTCAAGCGGCTTGAATACGGCATCGGCCGTTACCGTCACATCGGCACGCTCTTCCAGAATGACAAGGGCACCCGGCAGAAGCCAGCCACCTTTGTGAGCGGAAAGGAGCGCCTTTTCACCGAGACCCTGGCCGTAGGGCGGATCCGCGAACAGGAGATTGAAAGGCTCGACATTGTTGGACGGCCCGAGATCCGTTGCGTCTCGACGCAGGATGCGGGCGCGACCATGCAGGCCGAGACTATCGATATTTTCCCAGAGCAGGCTGCGGCCCTCGACGCCATTCTCGACGAACAGCGCGTGCCGGCAGCCGCGCGACACGGCTTCCAGACCAACGGCGCCTGTTCCGGCAAAAACATCCATCACCCGCGTGCCATTCAGCGCTTCGGGATAGACATGGCCGATAATGTTGAACAGGCTTTCGCGCGTCCGGTCGATGGTCGGCCGGATCGCATTGCTTTTCGGCGTGGCCAGCGGACGGCCACGGAATTCACCACCAACAATCCGCACGGCTTAGCCTCTCGGCGTCCGGGGCTTGCCCCCCGGCCTGCCGCTGCCGCCTGCAGGACGTCCACCGGGCTTGCCGGAGCCGCCCGGCTTGCCGCCGAAGCTCTTGCCACCTGCGGGACGACCGCCGGGCTTGCCGCCAAACGGCTTTCCACCTGGCTTGCCCCCACGCGGCTTGTCACCGAAGGGACGATCGCCCGCCGGGCGCTCGCCGCGTGCCGGACGGTCGGAGAAGGAACGGGCGGGACGATCACCATCTTCGCGCGGCTTGCGGTCACCATAGGGGCGATCACCAAAGGGACGGTCACCACGGGGCTTATCGCCATACGGGCGGTCGCCACGCGGACGATCGGAGCGGCCTTCGCCGGCACCGAAGGAACGAGCGGGACGGTCACCGTCCTCGCGCGGCTTGCGGTCTCCACGAGGGCGGTCACCGAAGGAACGGTCGCCACGCGGCTTGTCGCCATAAGGACGATCACCACGCGGGGGGCGATCACCAAAGGAGCGTTCGCCACGGGGGCGCTCGGAACGGCCTTCGCCGGCCGAGAAGGAACGGGCCGGACGGTCGCCATCCGCACGCGGCTTGCGGTCGCCATAGGGACGGTCACCACGCGGAGGACGGTCGCCACGATCCTGTCGATCGCCAAAACCACCCTTGCGGCCGAAACCACCCTTTTCCGAAGTGTCTGGGCCATCGGCGCGGATCCAGTCATTGTCTTCCGCGGCGCGGTTGACGACGACGGGGCGGTCGTTCTGGGGCGACGGCTTCTTGAACAGTTCTTCCGCCTGCGCACGCGCAGAGGTCTTGCGGCCCCTGTCGTCAGTGGTCGGGCGGGCGCCCGGAGCCATCCAGACATTGGCCGTGCGGCTCGTGCCCATCGGCGGGCGCTTCTTCGGACGCTCTTCGCTGCTCTCCTGATCGCGACCGCCGAACGGCTTTGCACCGCGGGGCTTATCCGAGAACTTGCGGTCGTCACGCTTCGTGTCGAGACGGCCAAGCGCCTTTTCGCGGCGGTCGTCGGAGCGATCGCCACCACGCGGACGCTCGGATCTTTCCGGCTTCTGCTGCGTCCAGGCCGAGCGCTCGGCACGGGCGGGCTTTTCGTCGGCATCGTCGCCGTCGCGCTCGTTATAGATCGGCGCGTCGAAATTCGCCTTGGCTTCCGTGATCAGGCGCGGGCCGAGCTGGTCACGCAGGGTGCGGCCACGGACTTCAAGAACTTGGCCTTCCGGCAGGTCGCCGAGCTGGAACGGGCCATAGGAAATGCGGATCAGGCGGTTGACCTCAAGACCGAGCGCGCCGAGCACGTTCTTGATTTCGCGGTTCTTGCCTTCGCGCAGACCCATGGTGATCCAGACGTTACGACCCTGGCTGCGGTCGAGCGTCGCTTCGATCGCACCGTAAAGCACGCCGTCGACGGCAATGCCGTCCTTCAGCTTGTCGAGCGCTTCCTGATCGACCTCGCCATGGGCGCGGACGCGGTAACGGCGCAGCCAGCCGGTGGTCGGCAGTTCCAGCACGCGCGACAGACCGCCGTCATTGGTCAGAAGCAGCAGGCCTTCGGTATTGATGTCGAGGCGGCCGATCGAAAGCACGCGCGGCAGGTCGCCGGGCAAGTTTTCGAATACGGTTGGGCGGCCTTCCGGATCGGAATTGGTCGTCACCAGACCGCCGGGCTTGTGGTAAAGCCACAGGCGCGTGCGCTCGATGCCACGGATCGGGGCGCCATCCACCTCGATCGAGTCTTCGAGGGTCGCGTTGACGACCGGCGTTTCCAGAAGCTTGCCGTTGAGACGGACACGGCCCTCAAGAATCATCCGCTCGACATCGCGACGCGATGCGACACCGGCGCGGGCGAGAATCTTCGAAATGCGTTCCGGCTTGCCGTCGCCGCTGGCCGCAGCCGGCGTGTCTGCCTGGCGGCGAAACACCTTTGCGGGCTTGTCGGCAGCAGCCTTCGAGGCAGCCCGCTTCTTGGGGCTTGCATCGGATTTTACCGCTGCGCCGTCTTTCGGTGCCGCCTTCGGCTTGATTTCGCGAACGAAGGTCCTTGCCTCGCCGCGCTTCGGCTTGTCTTTGAAGGTCATTTGCTATTTGCCTGAAGCGTGATGTCTAACGGAATGATCCGGACATTCTTGTTCGTGTTCTAGTTCGTGTTGAATATATACGGTTCGTGTCCGCCGCCGGACATCCAGTTGGATGTTTCCTATCAGTTCGCGCGATCCGGGTTAAGAGGAAATCGCGGAAATGACGAATAGCGCAAAATTCATGGATGCGGCGCTCCAGGAAGCTTTCGCCGCCGCAGACCGCGGCGAGGTGCCGGTCGGCGCGGTTCTCGTCATCGACGGCGCCATCGTCGCCCGTTCCGGCAACCGTACGCGGGCCGAAAACGACATTACCGCCCATGCCGAAATCGCCGTGATCCGAGAGGCTTCCGCCCTGCTCGGCCAGGAGCGGCTTTCCGGCGCCGATCTCTACGTGACCCTGGAACCCTGCACGATGTGCGCCGCGGCAATCTCTTTCGCGCGCATTCGCCGGCTTTATTACGGTGCGGAAGATCTTAAAGGTGGCGCTGTGGACAATGGCGTGCGGTTCTTCACGCAACCGACCTGCCATCATGCGCCGGACGTTTATTCGGGACTTGCCGAAACGGATGCTTCGGCACTTCTGGTCGATTTCTTTCGCAGCAAGCGAGACCGAGAGGGCGGCCTGTAACAGCCGAGCCAACCGGTGGGTGGCTTATTGGAAGGGCTGCCACCAGCTGGAATTGGACGACTGGGACGCCTTTTCGGCTTCCTTCTTGCGGCGCTTTTCCTTGTCGTTTTCCGATTCGCCGAGATCCTGAAGGGCGGAGGCGTCTGCGGCACGATACTGTGCCGGCGGCTCGGACAGCGAGCGACGACGGGAATTGATATCCACCGTCTCGGCATCCTGCTTGGCCTTGCGGAAAGCTTCCCACTTTTCCGATTCGGTCATCTGGCCAGCCTGGCCGCGACCGCTCAGGAGCGGCGAGCGGTAGTTCTGGTTCTTTTCATTGTTCTCGGCTTCAAGACGCAGACGGTCACGCGTCTCTTCCGGAGATTCCACCCAGTTCGGGTTGTTCTCGCGGTTGGCAAGCGAGGTCTGCGGTGCCGGAAGCGGTGCGCCGGAGGTGGCGTTCGGATTGCTGGAGACAACCAGGGTCGGACGCGGATTGTAACGCAGCTTGCTGGTCTTGTCCTCGCGGCTGGAGCCGATCGACACGACATTGCCGAGGTCATCGCCAAGCTGTTCCATCGCGGTCTTGTCAGTACCGTAGGTTGGGCTGCCGACGCAGCCCGAAAGGGTCAGGCTCGCGGCAAGAATGCCGGCCGCGCTCATGCCGACACGAAATACGTATGTCGTTTTCATCAAACCCCTACCAGCGGCGCCCGTCCTTGACGCCTCGCAAACCACTAAAATGCAGGTGCCGGAAAAATCCGGCCAATTTCAGGCAGGAATACCGGATGACACACCAAAGCGCAATCATCCGGCATATTTAGTCGTTCAGAGCCGGCCGAGAGCGGCCAGTTCATGCAGCGCCACGGCATCGCGGGCCGAGACATCCGGATAGGCCGGATCGGAGCCGACATCGCTCGTCACACGCCAGGAACGGGCGCATTTGACGCCCTCCGCCAGCTTCGGATCGACTGCAACGCCCGGCACGTCCGACAGGCGGAAGGCCGTTTCCGGGCCTTCACTTGCCGTGATCGTGATGGCCGAAGTGATGCAGGTTTCCTCGAATTCCTGGCCTTCCAGCGCCTTCAGAAGCTCGGCATCCGACACGTAGACGACAGGAGCCGCTTCCAGCGAAGAGCCGATACGCTTGTCCTTGCGCTCGATTTCGAGCGCGCCCGTGACAACCGAGCGGACCTTGCGGATCTTTTCCCACTTGGTTTCCACCGCCTCATTCTGCCATTCGGCCGGGATCGACGGGAACTGTTCGAGGTGAACCGAAACCGCAGCCGGCTTCAGGGACAGCCATGCCTCTTCCGTTGTGAAGGGCAGCATCGGCGCAAGCCAGGTCACCATGCAATCAAAGATCTTGCGGATGACCGACAGGGCCGAACGACGGCGCAGCGAGGACGGAGCGTCGCAATAAAGCGCGTCCTTGCGGATGTCGAAATAGAAGGCCGAGAGCTCGATATTGGCGAAATCAATCAGAGCGCGGGCGATCTTCTTGAATTCGAAGGCATCGTAGCCGTCGCGGACGAGCTTATCGAGCTCGTGCAAACGATGCAGCATCAGCTTTTCGAGTTCCGGCAGTTCGGCATAGGCGATCTCCTCGCCTTCGTCATGGGCGAGCGTGCCGAGCATCCAGCGGATCGTGTTGCGCAGCTTGCGGTACGCATCGACATTGGTCTGGATAATCGTCTTGCCGAGGCGCTGGTCTTCCCAATAATCCGTGGTCATGACCCAGAGACGCAGGATATCGGCGCCGGCATCCTTCATGACGTCCTGCGGCGAGACGACGTTGCCGAGCGACTTCGACATCTTCTGGCCCTTTTCATCCATGGTGAAGCCATGAGTGATGACCGTGTCATAAGGCGCGCGGCCGCGGGTGGCTGCCGATTCCAGCAGCGAGGAATGGAACCAGCCGCGATGCTGGTCGGAGCCTTCGAGATAGACGTCGGCCGGCCATTTCAGGTCCGGGCGGTCTTCCAGCGTGAACGTGTGGGTCGAGCCCGAGTCGAACCAGACATCGAGAATGTCCATGACCTGCGACCACTTGGCCGCGTCATGCTTGTTGCCGAGGAAGCGTTCCTTGGCGCCGGCGGCGAACCAGGCGTCCGCACCTTCTGCATCGAAGGCTTCGAGAATGCGGGCATTGACCTCTTCGTCCTGCAGGACATTGCCTTCTTCATCGGCAAAAACGCAGATCGGGACGCCCCAGGCGCGCTGGCGGGACAGAACCCAGTCCGGGCGCTGCTCGATCATGGCGCGCAGGCGGTTCTGGCCGGCGGCGGGGACGAAACGGGTATCGTCGATCGCCGAAAGCGCACGGGTGCGCAGCGTCGTGCCGTCCTTCAGGTCCTTGTCCATATAGACGAACCATTGCGGCGTGTTGCGGAAGATGATCGGCTTCTTGGAACGCCAGGAATGCGGATAGGAATGTTTTAGACGACCGCGGGCGAACAGCGCATTACGTTCGATCAGCGCCTTGATGACGCGGTCATTGGCATCGCCCTTCTTGCCGTTATCGTCCATGACGCGCGCCCCCTCGAAACCGGGGGCGTCGGCGGTGTAGGTACCGGAATCGTCGACCGGGAACGGGATGCGCGGATCGATGCCGCGGGCTTCGAGCTCCTTGACCGAGGACATCCAGGCCTCGAAGTCCTCACGGCCGTGGGACGGCGCGGTGTGGACGAAACCGGTACCGGCGTCATCGGTGACGTGGTCGCCGGGGAGGAGCGGAACGGCGAAGTCGTAGCCGAGGTCTTTTAGGGGATGGGCTGCGGTGATGGCTGCGAGGTCGGCTGCAGACACATCTGCAACGCGCTTGAAGGCGAGCTTTGCCTTGGCCGCGGATTCTTCAGCGAGCTTGTCAGCAAAGATCAGCTTTTCATCCGGACGCGGGCCGAAATCGTTCTCGGCGGCCGTGACCTCGTAAAGGCCGTAAGCGACCTTCGGCGAATAGGCGATGGCGCGGTTGCCCGGAATGGTCCAGGGCGTGGTGGTCCAGATGACGACATGGGCGTCAGAGAGAGCTGCCGGGCCATTGCTGACCGGGAACTTCACCCAGATCGTGTCGCTCTCGTAATCGTGGTATTCGACTTCCGCTTCCGCCAGCGCGGTGCGTTCGACGACCGACCACATGATCGGCTTGGAACCGCGATAGAGCTGGCCGCTCATGGCGATCTTCAAGAGTTCGCCGGCGATGCGGCTTTCTGCGTGAAAATTCATCGTCAGATAGGGATTGTCGAAATCGCCGACGATGCCGAGGCGCTTGAACTCGTCGCCCTGGATCTTGATCCACTTTTCGGCATAGGCGCGGCATTCCTTGCGGAATTCGATCATCGCGGCCGGCTGCTTCAGGTCGGGCTTCGCCTTACCCTTGGCGCGGTAGTTCTCTTCCTCGATCTTCCACTCGATCGGCAGGCCGTGGCAATCCCAGCCCGGAACGTAGTTCGAGTCATAACCGCGCATCTGGAACGAGCGGGTGATGACGTCCTTCAGGATCTTGTTCAGCGCGTGGCCGATATGGATATTGCCGTTGGCATAGGGAGGGCCGTCGTGCAGCACGAATTTTTCGCGGCCGGCGGCGGAGGCGCGAAGCTTCTTGTAAAGATCCATCTCCTGCCAGCGGGCGACCGTTTCCGGCTCCTTCTGCGGCAGGCCGGCGCGCATCGGGAATTCGGTTTCAGGCAGGTAGAGGGTTTTGGAATAGTCGAGCTTTTCGGCAGTGTCGGTCATGAGATCAGGCAATCGTTGCTGGCGCCGCTTGGATATCGGGGCGTATGTGTCGATGAAATTCGGTGGCGGAGGCGCTGTCAGGAGGCGCCGAAATCCCGGACCTTCCCGCAGCCTCTCAGGCAGCGCAGAAAGCCGGGCCGATAATTCGTATCGATGGGCTCAGCCGGAGCTTTTTCATGACGGCGGTTATTAAGGGGTTTTGCGGCGGAAAGGAAGGGGTTCATTGAGCCGGATTGAAGTCCTGGCCAAATGCGCCTAGATTTGATGGCAAATGGCCCAAACAGACATCGAGAGACATGATGACGACAGTTGCACTGGTCTCGACACAGGAATTGCTCAACACAGCGACCGGCGGGCAGATGAGGCATTTCGACGGCCGCTCGGTCGAGCAGCTGAAACAATACGGCTTTTCGATCGACGAGATCTACAGGTTCGTCGCTCCCCGCCGAACGCTGGCCCGGCGCATCGAAAAGGGTGAGCCTCTCACCGTGTCGGAAAACGACAGCGCCCAGCGGATATTGCGGATCAGCGAACTGGCCGACCGGGTTTTCGGCGAGAGGAAAAAAGCCCAGAACTGGCTGCGCAAGCCGAGCCGCGCCATGCATGGGGTTACCCCCATCGACCTTCTCGTTTCCGAGACGGGCGCGCGGCTGGTGGAGGAAGCGCTGATGCAGATCGATCACGGGATCTATGTCTAGCCGTGTATCTGTGGCGGATCTCCAATTATGCGGATCTCAGTGGCCGGGGCGGACTGCTCGCCGCCGGCAGATGGCACAGGCGCGGAAATGCGGTCGTTTATTGCTCGGACCATCCATCAACGGCGCTTCTGGAAATTCTGGTACACGTCGATCTCGACGAGATCCCGACGGATTACACCCTTTTAAAGATTGCCTGCCCGGAAGGCCTGCCAGTCCACCGGCTTAGCGAGACTGATGTCGATTTGCGGGACCTCAGAGCCACACAGGATCTGGGCACAAGCCTTTTGAGCAGTGACGCCAGGTGCCTGATTGACGTGCCAAGCGCGGTGATGCCGCAGGCACGGAATATCCTGATCAATCCTCGGCATGCCGGCGCGGACAGCATTCGGATCGAGACCGCATACCGCTATCCTTTCGACAGCAGACTGCTGAGATAGGAAAGCCGGCGACCTGCGCCGCCGGCCCGATGTGTCAACGTGATGTCTATGCCCGCGCAACAGCCGCCTTCGGCATCACCGCATTAACGATCACCGCAACGACGATGTTCACCACCAGCGCCAGCAGGCCGATATAGACCGTGAAGGGCGCGCCGCCGAGGCTGAGCGCCTGCAGCGGCTTCAGGCCGTTGGCCCAGACCAGATAGGTGCCGCCGAAGAAGCCGACGAACCAGCCGGCGAGCAGGCCGGGCGCCCGGAACCAATTGGTATAGAGGCCGAAGACCAGGGCCGGCAGGGTCTGCAGGATCCAGATGCCGCCGAGCAGCTGCAGGTCGAGGGCGAACTGCGTCGGCAGGAACAGGATGACCAGGAGAGCGCCGACCTTGACGACGAGTGAGGTTATTTTGGCGACCTTCGCCTCGCCGGCCGGATCGACCGCCGGGTTGACATAGGCCTTCCAGAAATTGCGAGTGAAAAGGTTGGCCGCGCCGATCGACATGACGGCGGCTGGGACGAGCGCGCCGATGGCGATCGCCGCGAAGGCAAAACCCGCGAACCAGCTCGGGAAGAGCGTCTGGAACAGGGCCGGCACGACGTCATTGGCGCTGGATAATTTCAGGCCCGCGGCATGGCCCATGTAACCGAGCAAAGCGAGAAGGCCGAGCAGGAGTGTATAGGCCGGCAGCAGAACCGCGTTCTTGCGGATCGTATTGCCACTGTTGGAGGCGAAAATGCCGGTCAGCGTGTGCGGATACATGAAGGCCGCAAGCGCGGAGCCGAACGCCAGCGTCGCATAGGCGACATACTGATTGCCGCCGAGCAGAAGGCTGCCGGAGCCCTTGGCCTCGAACGCGGCGGCCGCCGAGTTGAAGACGTTTTCATAACCGCCCAGTTTTGACGGGATGACCGCCACCGCCGCGATGACGGCGATATAGATCATGATGTCCTTGACGAAGGCGATCAGCGCCGGCGCGCGCAGGCCGGCGGAATAGGTGTAGAGCGCCAGAATGATGAAGGCGATCGCCAGCGGCAGCTCACCATGCAGGCCGAGCGCCTTCAGGACCGCGGTCATGCCGACCAGCTGCAGGGCAATGTAGGGCATGGTCGCGATGACACCGGTGGCAGCGACCGCAAGCTCCAGCCCGCGCGAGCCATATTGGCCATGTACGACATCGCCCGCCGTCACATAACCAAAATCCTTGGCTCGCTTCCAGAGGATCGGCATGACCATGAAAACGAAGGGATAAACGACGATCGTATAGGGCAGCGCGAAAAAGCCATAGGCGCCGACCGTGTAGACAAGCGCTGGAACGGCGATGACGGTATAGGCTGTGTAAAAATCACCGCCGACCAGGAACCAGGTGATCCAGGTCCCGAAAGAGCGGCCGCCAAGACCCCATTCGTCGATATGGGCCATGGATTTCGGGGCGCGCCAGCGGGAGGCGACAAAACCCATGACGGTGACCAGGATGAAGAAGAAGACAAAGACGCCAAGCGCCATCGGATCGATTTCAGTCGTCATGGCGCATGCTCCGGTAAGCGATCCAGGTCACGAAAGCAGTCACCGGCACCCAGCCGAGCTGGTACCAGTAGAAGAACGGGAAGCCGAACAGGACGGGGTCATGCTGATTGTAAAAAGGGACCCAGAGCAGCCCTATATAGGGAATGACAAGCAGCCAGCAGGCCGCCGTACCATAACGATTGTTCATGTCAGATTTCCTCACCAGTCGCGCGACTCCCGCGCTGCACTCACTAAATCACCTGAAACTGATAAAGCGCAAGCAAAGACTTAGAGGATTCAATCGATTTAAAATGCTGCTGTGCAGCATAAGGCAACCGTGAGAAAAGACGGTTCTAGAGCTCAGAAAGCGATGGTTGCGTCCAGCTCGCCAAGCGGCCTGACACCCGAAAGCAGCGCCCTCGCCTCCTCCTCGTCCCGCTTGATCTGGGCGACCAGCGGATCCAGCCCGTCGAATTTCAGCTCATCGCGCAGATGGCCGAAGAAGCTTACGGAGCAGACTTCGCCATAGAGGCTTCCCGAAAAATCGAAAAGATAGGTTTCGAGCAGCGGTGCGCCATTGTCCGTCACCGTCGGGCGGCGGCCGTAGCTGGCGACGCCGTCGAAAAGCGAGCCGTCGGGGCGGCGGAAGCGGACGGCGTAGATGCCGGCCTTCAGTTCCGTTTCCCTGGGCAGGCGCATGTTGGCGGTCGGGAAGCCGAGCTGGCGGCCGAGCTTTTCGCCATCGATGACTTCCGCCTCGACCGTGTAGCGATAACCGAGCAGGCCGGCAGCGCCCGCAACGTCGCCTTCGCCCAGCATGTCGCGGATGCGGCTCGAGGAGATCACTTCGGCATTTTCATCGCGAAACGCATCCATCAGCGAAACGTCGAAACCGTGCCGCTTGCCGGACGCCATCAGAAAGGCCGGGCCGCCTTCCCTGCCCTTGCCGAAATGGAAATCGAACCCGGTGACGATCGCTTTCGCACCGAGCCAGTCGACCAGAATAGTCTGGATGAATTCTTCCGCCGAACGGCCGGCGAATTCGGGCGTGAACGGATATTCGATGACGGAATGAAAGCCCATGGCTTCCAGAATCCGGGCCTTGAGCGGTGCTGGGGTGAGACGGAACACCGGCGTATCCGGCTTGAAGACGCTGCGCGGATGCGGCTCGAAGGTGAGGACCAGAGCCGGAATGCCGCGCTCCTCGGCGATTGCAAGCGCGCGGTCGAGAACGCTGCGGTGCCCGCGATGGACGCCGTCGAAATTGCCGATTGCCACAACGCCGCCCTTCAGCGCGTCGGGCAAGGGTTCCTTCTTCTCGTTTCGATGGAAGACCGTCATGCGAATGAATTCCGTTAGGCCGTGTCGTTATGCCCGATGCATCAAGCCAGGCGCGGCATCCAGTATTTCGGCGCAGCATTCTCGCTCTTCAGCCAGGCTTTTAGGATCGCCTCGTCGGTCTCGCCATTGACGGTGTATTCCGCGACATGGATGCCACCGCTGACATAAAGCAGATCCAGACCTTGGGAAAGCGCGCCGCGCACGTCGGTCGGCATGCCGTCGCCGATGGCGAGAACGCGGGCCTTGTCGAAATCGCCGCGCTCTTCGCGGGCAATCGCCAGGGCTTCTTCATAGATCGGCCGATGCGGCTTGCCGGCAACGCGCTGCTTGCCGCCCAGCTGCTCGTAATAGGCGGCAACGGCGCCGGCGCAGGGGATCATCTTGTGGCCTCGCTCGACGATCAGGTCCGGATTGGCGCAGATCAGCGGCACGTCGCGCTTCACCCAGGCCTTCAGCATGTCGGTATAGTCTTCCGGCACTTCCTTTTCGTCGTCGAAAAAGCCGGTGCAGACGACGCAGTCGGCCTCGTCCTTGCCGACGATCTCGATGTCGAGACCGTCGAAGAAGTTGAGGTCACGCTCCGGGCCGAGCAAAAACACCTTTTTCGGACCTTCGGCAACCAGATGGCGGGTCACGTCGCCCGAGGTGACGATGCGGTCATAGGTGCCGTCCGGAACGCCGAGCGCCTTCATCTGTTCGATGACGCCGGGTGCCGGGCGCGGCGAATTGGTGATGAGCACGACGGTCGCACCCGCGGCCCGTGCCGCGGCCAGTGCCTTGCAGGAATGCTGAAAAACTTCGACGCCGTTATGCACGACGCCCCAGACATCCGAGAGGACAACGTCATATCCGCCGATAACGTCTGTCAGATTGCCGATGCGCTCTACCATGCCTGCCTATCCGGTCGTTTCAGATGGCGCTGATGTCGCAAAGCTGAACGAGGATGGCAAGGAGATTTGCGGTAGGCCGGCGCTTTTCATGCCGCGCCGCAGCAAATTTAGCCGGTAGACCAATCAGGGAGATTGCAGCCGGTGCCATGCTTCCACCAAACTTTGATGCTTCAAGCCCGCCTGCCGGAGGAACCATGCTTTTCTGCCGTTAAGGCTATTTCGCATGGGTTGTCGCCCAGCTGTGAAATTTAGGCGATATCCTTGACTCGGCCGGGAGCACCCCTTATCTCCGGCGCCGTTAGCACTCTGAAGAGACGAGTGCTAAACACATCGATACGGATCTGAAAAATCCGTCCATGTCATTTGATCGAGGGATTAAGACAATGGCAAGCACCAATTTCCGCCCCCTGCACGACCGCGTCGTCGTTCGTCGCGTCGAGTCTGAAGCCAAGACCAAGGGTGGCATCATCATCCCCGACACCGCCAAGGAAAAGCCGCAGGAAGGCGAAATCGTCGCCGT
The DNA here is from genome assembly GCF_007829835.1 of Neorhizobium alkalisoli. Taxonomy (GTDB): domain Bacteria; phylum Pseudomonadota; class Alphaproteobacteria; order Rhizobiales; family Rhizobiaceae; genus Neorhizobium. The sequence continues at coordinate 980,494 of NZ_VIWP01000002.1, forward strand.
CGGCACCGGCACCCGTGACGAAAAGGGCAATATCGTTGCTCTCGAAGTCAAGGCCGGCGACCGCGTCCTGTTCGGCAAGTGGTCGGGCACCGAAGTCAAGCTCGACGGCGAAGACCTTCTGATCATGAAGGAATCCGACATCATGGGCATTATCGGCTAATTCCTAGCCTTTTGCCTTCATCGCATATCGCTGACAACCCTCTTCAGGAGTTCTCAAAATGGCAGCTAAAGAAGTAAAATTCGGCCGCTCTGCGCGCGAAAAGATGCTGCGCGGCGTCGACATCCTCGCTGACGCAGTGCAGGTCACCCTCGGCCCGAAGGGTCGTAACGTCGTTATCGACAAGTCCTTCGGCGCTCCGCGCATCACCAAGGACGGTGTATCGGTCGCCAAGGAAATCGAACTCGACGACAAGTTCGAAAACATGGGCGCCCAGATGGTCCGCGAAGTTGCTTCGAAGACCAACGACATCGCCGGCGACGGCACCACGACTGCAACCGTTCTGGCCCGCGCGATCGTTCGCGAAGGCGCCAAGGCCGTTGCTGCCGGCATGAACCCGATGGACCTGAAGCGCGGTATCGACCTCGCTGTTGCAGAAGTCGTCAAGGACCTGCAGGCAAAGGCAAAGAAGATCTCCACCTCGGCTGAAGTTGCCCAGGTCGGCACGATCTCCGCAAACGGCGACAAGCAGGTCGGTGACGACATTGCTGAAGCCATGCAGAAGGTTGGCAACGAAGGCGTCATCACCGTCGAAGAAGCCAAGACCGCTGAAACCGAACTCGAAGTCGTCGAAGGCATGCAGTTCGACCGCGGCTACCTGTCGCCCTACTTCGTGACCAACCCGGAAAAGATGGTTGCCGATCTCGACGACGCTTTCATTCTCCTTCACGAGAAGAAGCTCTCGAACCTGCAGGCCATGCTCCCGGTTCTGGAAGCCGTCGTTCAGACCGGCAAGCCGCTCCTGATCATCGCTGAAGACGTCGAAGGCGAAGCGCTTGCTACGCTCGTCGTCAACAAGCTGCGTGGCGGCCTCAAGATCGCTGCCGTCAAGGCTCCTGGCTTCGGCGACCGCCGCAAGGCCATGCTGGAAGACATCGCCATCCTGACGGGCGGCACTGTCATCTCCGAAGACCTCGGCATCAAGCTCGAAAACGTCACCCTCGACATGCTCGGCCGTTCCAAGAAGGTTTCGATCTCCAAGGAAAACACGACGGTCGTCGACGGCGCTGGCGCCAAGGCTGACATCGAAGGCCGCGTTGCCCAGATCAAGGCTCAGATCGAAGAAACCACCTCTGACTACGACCGCGAAAAGCTGCAGGAACGTCTTGCCAAGCTCGCTGGCGGCGTTGCCGTCATCCGCGTTGGCGGCTCGACGGAAATCGAAGTCAAGGAACGCAAGGACCGTATCGACGACGCTCTGAACGCAACGCGCGCTGCTGTTCAGGAAGGCATCGTACCGGGCGGTGGTACCGCTCTGCTGCGTTCCTCCACGAAGATCACTGCCAAGGGCGTCAACGAAGACCAGGAAGCCGGCATCAACATCGTCCGCAAGGCGCTGCAGTCGCTGGTTCGCCAGATCGCAGAAAACGCTGGTGACGAAGCTTCGATCGTTGTCGGCAAGATCCTCGACAAGAACGAAGACAACTACGGCTACAACGCCCAGACGTCTGAATATGGCGACATGATCGCCATGGGCATCGTCGACCCGGTCAAGGTTGTTCGCACCGCTCTGCAGAACGCAGCTTCGGTTGCCTCGCTGCTGATCACCACCGAAGCCATGATCGCCGAGCTGCCGAAGAAGGACGCTCCGGCTGGCATGCCGGGCGGCATGGGCGGCATGGGCGGTATGGACATGATGTGAGACCGTTAAGGTCTTATGTCTGAGCCAACCGGTTCAGTTACGGAAAAGGCGGTCTTCGGACCGCCTTTTTTGTTTCGGGCGCGTTGGAACTTTATGACACATTGTTATTTTTTACAGGTACAAAATCTTATAAGTTGAATTACTAATATATAAATCAACCCATGGGACTTTGATGCAAATCTTTGAAGCCCGGGGTTATTGTGATGAAGCATGTATCGATCGTCGTAAAATTCGCCACGATCATGGCCCTCTTCGGCCTGTTCGCCATTGCAATTGCCGGATATAGCGCCTCGCGCATCTATTACATGAACGGCGCCTATAGCGACCTGCTCGCCCATCAGAACAAGGCGGCGCTGATGATCGCACGGGCCAATCGCTCGATGCAGATGGCGCGCTCGGCGATTGCCGATATCCTCGTCTCCCGTACGGAAGAGGGCAATCTCGCGGCCAAGTCGGATTTGGACAAGGCGCTGGATTCCTTCGTTCAGCGGATGGACGGCGCAAGTGCAGTCGTTCCGACGGACGAGAAGATCCCCCTGCTCAAGGCGGAAGGTCTCAGCATCGTCAACACGGCCTGCGCGCCCAGCGTCAAACGCGGCATGGCGGCGACGACGGAAGACGAGATCAAGCAAGCGCAGATGTCCTTCCTGACGGAATGCCAGCCGCTCTTTGCGCCCTATACGAAAAAATCGACAACGATCACCGACGAGCTGATCGCCGAGTCCGATGCAAAGAGCAGCGAGCTGGATGACAGCGCAAATCGGATCGCCATGACGACGGTCGGAAGCGTGATCATCGGGCTCGCCGCCGTTCTCATCATCGGCTTTTTTGCCGTCAGAGCCTGGATCATCCGGCCGATCAAGAACCTGCAGGACAGCATGCTGGCGCTTGCAGGCGGCGACCTGTCGGTCACGGTGCCCGGCACCGAACGCAGCGACGAAATCGGTAAGATGGCTGCAACGGTGCAGACTTTTAAGGACAATGCGCTGCGCACGGTTGCCATGGAGAAAGACGCGGAGGCCGGCCGGGCGACCCAGGAGACCGAACGCGTGCGAAACGCCGAGGTGGAGCGCGCCAGAACCGATGCCATGGCGCAGGCGACCAGCGGCCTTGCAGGCGGCCTGCAGCGGCTTGCCGGCGGCGATCTCTCCTCTTCGCTCGACCAGCCGTTTGCCGCGGATTTCGAAGGCCTCAGAAACGATTTCAACTCGGCGGTCCGGCAGCTGCGCGACGCCATGTCCGCGGTCTCCGATGCAACGGGCGCGATCGATAACGGCTCGCGTGAACTGAGCACGAGTGCCGGTGATCTTTCCAAGCGGACCGAGCAGCAGGCCGCATCGCTGGAAGAGACCGCAGCCGCGCTCGACCAGATCACCGCCAATGTCTCCAATTCGTCGAAACGAACCGATGAGGCGCGGACGATGGCGATCGAGGCGAATGAATCCGCCCGCCAGTCCGGCGAGGTCGTTGCCCAGGCCGTGCATGCGATGCAGCGCATCGAAAAATCCTCCGAACAGATTTCCAGCATTATCGGCGTGATCGACGAGATCGCCTTCCAGACCAACCTGCTTGCCCTCAATGCAGGCGTGGAGGCGGCGCGCGCCGGCGAGGCGGGCAAGGGTTTTGCCGTCGTCGCCCAGGAAGTGCGCGAACTGGCACAACGCTCCGCCAAGGCAGCTAAGGAAATCAAGGAACTGATCCGCAATTCCGAACACGAGGTCCAGAGCGGCGTCGAGCTGGTCAGCGCCACGGGTTCGGCACTGCAGACGATCCAGCAACATGTGGTCGCGATCAACGGCCAGCTCGATGCGATCGCGACCTCGGCCCGGGAACAATCCGTCGGGCTGAACGAAGTCAATATCGCCGTCAACCAGATGGACCAGGTGACGCAGCAGAATGCCGCCATGGTGGAAGAGGCGAATGCCGCGACCGAAACGCTTGCCGGAGAAGCCAACCGGCTGCGGGACCTGTTGCGCCGTTTCGATATCGGCGAACGTGCAGCAAGACATGTGCCCTCCTCCCGACCGGCGACAGCGATGCCTGCACATGCAACATCCCCGGCACGGCGGCTGGTGAGCAAGGTCATGGCCTCGATCGGCGGGGCGGCAACTGCACCAGCCGATCATTGGGAAGAGTTTTGAGAACCGCCTGCGAGGGAGACGACTGCCTCCCTCGCATCCTCACCATCGTTCTCTTTTATAAGACAAACTGTCCAATATTGTTCATCTTCCGAAGACGACGGAAATACGGCACATATGTCTCCAGAAATTCACCGCTGCTTTCAGCGAGACCCTTCGGAGAGATCAAATGTCCAACACGCAAAACATCGTCATTCTCGTCGCCCGCATCCTTCTGTCCTTCATCTTCATCTATTCCGGCTTCGGCAAGCTGACCGACCCGGCAGGCACGGCCGGCATGATCACCGGCGCCGGCCTTCCCGCCGCGACCGCGCTCGCCTACCTCGCCGGCCTGTTTGAATTCGTCACCGGCCTTGCCGTTCTCGTCGGCTTCCAGACCAAGATCGTCGGCTGGGCGCTTGCCCTGTTCTGCATGTTCACCGGCGCCGTCTTCCATTCCGGCACGGTTGCCGTCCCGGGCTGGCCTGACGCCGCCCTCGGCTGGATCAATGCCCTCAACGGCATCATGCTGATGAAGAACTTTACCCTGGCCGGCGCCTATATACTCCTCGCCACCTTCGGCCCGGGCCTCTACTCGATCGACGCCCGCCGCGGTGCGGTTACGGTTGCCGCCTGAGTTTTCTAGACCTTCCCTGCCCAAGACTGGCCGCCGGTGCTTTTGCCCGGCGGCTTTTTTGTCGATTGTTAGGGTAGATGTGTGTGAGGTGGTTCGGCCCCGACGGGGTCTACAAAACTCGGGGCCATTCAGCCACTTAGTTGCTATAGTAACCATCGCAGAAGATAATAACGCTCTCAACTGCCGCGTCAGGCTCAGAGGCTTCTGGTATCCATAGTCCGAGCCCGAGCCGCTCTGAGGTCACAGAAGTACCTTGCTCCTCGACAAGAAGGGCGGGATCGCGTTCTCGTAGGAACTGAACGGTGTCGGTCGCCCTCGAACGAAACAAAGACGTGCCGTCGAGAACAAGATCCGCGTCGCGGGGGAACTCCAAGGCCTCAAGCAAATCGGCTTCATCATAGTAGCCGAATACTGGTACTTCCGCCCAATAGTCGTATGGCCTTGATCCTTGGGTGCGGCGCCCAGCGCTAAAACTGCTTCCAAAGAACTTCCTTACCTCATCTCTCGGTGAGCGGAATGAAAGCCCTTCCAAACCATCAGAAGGCTTAATCACGAAAGCCATGGAATTCCCCTTCAGGTGCAGCCATTTGGTCGTAGCTACCTTTTTGGCACATCGCAACGACGACCGAGACTGGCGCAACGCCGCATCCAAGATACGGACTTTTCCAAACTCACCTCAGCCTGACCGGTTCAGGCCGCCATCTTCCGCGCCAGCCACACAGTCGCACCACCGCATCCGGGGTCCTGCATCACCTGCTCCACCACCTCGAAACCGTTCTCGCCCAGAAGCGCGCGATATTCGTCCGCGCCGAGGCTCGCATGAAAAAGCGGCTCGCCGCCGAATTCGCCCATCGCCTCACCCTCGAAATGGCCAGACGTGAACATCAGGGCAGCACCCGGCGCCGCGAATTTGGCGAAGCGCGGAAACATGGCCCGCTGGTCGTTCCGGTTCAGGTGAAAAAAGCTGTGCCAGGCAAGTATGCCGTCGAACTGCGCCGGCAGGTCGAAACTGCGCATGTCGCCGACGAACCAGGCGCGTTCGGGAAAGCGCGTGCGGCAAAGGCCGATCAGGGTCTCCGACGTATCGACGCCGGTGACGCGGAAACCGGATTTGATCAGGCTTGCGGCCAGCGGCTCGGCCGCGCCGCAGCCAAGATCGAGGATATGGCCGCGCGGGGCGACGAGGCGCGTGAACCGGTCCAGCCACGGCTTTTCGAACAGGTTCTTTCCACGCAGCTCGTCGAAGGCCAGGGCATGGCGTTCGTAGAGGGCTGCGATATTGGCGTCTTCGCCGGCCATCAGACGGCCTTCTGAACCGCTTCGACGATCCTTTTCACGACCGGGGCCAAAAGCGGATTGCCGTCATGCTCGGCCTTGCGGGCACGCAAGAGGCAGGCCTGGGATTTCAGGATCACCCCATCCGACAGGATTTTGAGATTGTTGGCCTTCAGCGTCGAGCCGGTGGAGGTGATATCGACGATGATATCCGCCTGCCCCGCCGCCGGCGCGCCTTCGGTGGCGCCGAGGCTTTCGACGATGCGGTAGAGCTGAATGCCGTGCTGCGACGAAAAATGCTGCTGCGTCAGCCGCCAGTATTTTGTCGCGATCTGCAGACGGCGGCCGTGGCGCGAACGGAAATCGGCGGCGACATCGCCGAGATCGGCCATGCTGTCGACATCCAGCCAGATTTCCGGCACGGCGACCACGACATCCGCATGGCCGAAACCGAGCCGGGCTACGATCTCGACGCTGCGGTCGGGATCGGCCAGGCCTTCGCGGATCAAGTCCTCGCCGGTGACGCCGAAATCGACGCTGCCGTTGTTGAGTTCGCGGGCGATCTCGGAGGCAGAGAGGAAGGCGATCTCGATATCGTCGGCACCTTCGACACGGCCGCGATAGGAACGTTCATTGCCAACGCCGACGATCGGCAGGCCGGCGCGCTCGAACACGGCGGCGCTGTCATCCTTCATGCGGCCCTTGGAGGGCAAAGCGATGGTAATCGTCATCAGCGTGCCCTCGCCTGTTCGATACGGTCCAGCCAGATCGAGAAACCGACCGCCGGAATGTTTTCGCGCGCGCCGAGCAGCGTCAGAAGCCGGTCGAACCGGCCGCCACCGACCAGCACGGCCGGGTCGAGGCCAAGGCTCACTTCGAAAACGAGGCCGGTGTAATAATCGAGTGGGCGTCCGAAGGCGGCGCGATAGGTGATTTTTGACAGATCGAGGCCGAGATCGGCAAGGGCCGTTGCCCTTTCCTCGAAATGCGCAAGGGCTGCACCGAAGGAAAGGCCGGCCGCATCGGCAAAACCGGCAAGCGCTGCCGGGGCTTCCGAAAGCGGCATTTCCAGCGACAGGAATTCCGAGAGAAGCAGGAGAGCTGCGCCATCGAGCTTCGTTTCGGCGAGCGCCAGCTTGTCCTTCAACCGCCTTGCGATTTCGCGCGGGGAGCGGCTCGCATTGGTGGAATAACCGGTTTCCTGCATGGTGCGGTCGATATGGGCGATCAGATCGGCCTCGTCCTGCCGCACCAGCGCCTCGATCTCCGGCGACAGGCCGGTCACGGGCTGCGGGCTGGCGAGCGCCAGAAGCAACTGCTTCAGATGGGCGGTATCGCCAAAGGACTGGATCAGCCGCTTCTGCCAGCCGCCCGGCAGGCCGAGCGAACGAACGACGGCCTCGAACACCGCCTGATCCCCAACCGTGACGGCAAGCCGGCGGCCGGGCAGAAGGTTTTCCACGATCTCGACGGCATCGTTGATGGCGCGCGCATCGGCCAGAGCCGTCGCGGTCTCGCCGAGATCTTCTATGCCGGCCTGATAGAACTCGTTATCGCCCTCGCGGCGCTGGCGAAAGACTTCGCCGAGATAGGAATAACGACGCGGCGTGCCGGTGGCGCTTTCGATATGGCGAAGGCAGACGGGAATGGTGAATTCCGGGCGCAGGCAAAGGCTTTCGCCGGTCTCGCTTTCGGTGAGGAAAATGCGGCGGCGCAGGTCTTCGCCGGCCATGTCCAGGAAGGGCGCGGCCGGCTGGATGACGGGTGTGTCGATCCGCATCGCGCCACGGGCGGCAAAATCATCGAGCAGGCGGCCGGAAAATTCCGGCATGTTGATCAAAGGCATGGGATGACTCCCGGCATCTGTGACTGCCCCTCATCCGCCCTGCCGGGCACCTTCTCCCCGCAGGCGGGGAGAAGGAAACCTGTGGCAACGCCTCGCTTCACCCACGAGCCCAGGCAGGGCACGTCCCCTCTCCCCGCAAGCGGGGAGAGGGCTAGGGTGAGGGGCAAGCCCCGCGACTTAAAAAGCTCAAGCATCCTTCGCCCGCCGCCGGTCTTCAGCCTGGGCCGCTAGGATTTCCTTCACCTTGGCGACGAGATCGGCCTCGGACACGGTGTCCTGCGCGACGCGGGCCTCACGCCAGGAGGCGTTGTCCTCGATCTCGCCGGACAGGCGCTTGCCCTCGATCAGGTCCTTCAGCTGCACGACGCCCTGGGCACGTTCATCGCCACCCTGGATGATGGCGATCGGGCAGCCGCGACGGTCGGCATATTTCAGCTGGTTGCCGAATTTCTTCCAGTTGCCCTGGTACATTTCGGCGCGGATGCCTTCGGCGCGCAGCGCCTGAGTAAAGCGCTGGTAACGGCCCATGCTCTCGACATCGCCATCCATGACGGTGACGAGAACCGGAGCAACCACCTCGTCCTGCCCCAGCTTGCCAAGGTTTTTCAGCGCCGTCATGAGGCGGGAAACACCGATGGAAAAGCCCGTGGCCGGAACCGGCTGGCCCATGAAGCGCGACACGAGACCATCGTAACGTCCGCCGCCGCCGACCGAACCGAAGACGACCTTTTCGCCCTTTTCGTTGGTGACGTCGAAGGTGAGTTCGGCTTCGAAGACCGGGCCGGTGTAATATTCGAGGCCGCGGACGACGGAGGGGTCGATCTTGATGCGGTCGGGGCCGTAACCGGCGCTCGTTGCCAGAGCACCGATCGTGTTCAGTTCATCGACGCCTTCGCCACCCTGTGCCGTGCCGGCGACGAGTTCGGCGAGCTGGGCGGCACTTTCGGCATAGTTCTTGATGCCGACGAAGAAGAGGACCTTTTCGATCTGGTCTTCGTTCAGTCCCGCGCCCTTGGTGAAGTCGCCGGACTCATCCTTGCGGCCGGCGCCAAGCAGGAGTTTGACGCCTTCCGGGCCGAACTTGTCGAGCTTGTCGATGGCGCGCAGCACGTTCAGGCGCTGGCCGGCCTTGTCGTCGCCGCCAAGACCGATCGCTTCCATGACGCCGTCCAGAACCTTGCGGTTGTTGACGCGGATCACATAGTCACCGCGCTTGATGCCGAGCGCTTCCATCGTGTCGGCCATCATCATGCACATTTCGGCATCGGCCTGCACGCCCGGCGCGCCGACCGTATCGGCATCGAACTGCATGAACTGGCGGAAACGGCCCGGACCCGGCTTTTCGTTGCGGAAAACGTAACCGGCACGATAGGTGCGGAACGGCAGCTGGATCTCGTTGAAATTTTCCGCGACATGGCGGGCGAGCGGCGCCGTCAGGTCGTAACGCAGCGACATCCACTGCTCGTCATCGTCCTGCAGCGAGAAGACACCTTCGTTGGGGCGGTCCGAGTCCGGCAGGAATTTTCCAAGCGCGTCGGTATATTCGAACAGCGGCGTTTCGACCGGGTCGAAACCGTAACGTTCGTAGACTTCGCGGATCTTTGCCGTCATCTCGTTGGTGGCATGGATATCGGCAGCCGAACGATCGACGAAGCCGCGCGGGAGGCGGGCTTTGAGTTTCTGCGGTTTCTTCTGCTTGTCGCTCATGATCGGGATTCCATTGCCGGCGGGCCTTCGGGAAAGGCCGGATTTGTGTGCGGTTTCTTAGAGGATAGAGGCCGGAGCGGCAAGGGCGGCGGCTGGTGAAGACTGACGCAAGGTGGTATATTTTGGCCGCCGCAACGGGGCTTAGGGTCATGAACAAGCACATTACGATCGAAATGTCGGATGAGACATATGACCTTCTGTCAGCGCGCGCGGCCGATGCGGGAGTTGAGTTGGAGATTTATCTTGTCGACACCCTCAGACAACGGCTGGAAGACCCGGATTTCATCAAATCGGTGGACGAGAGGATTGAGGCTCGGGCCAAGACCTAAAGTCTGGAAGATCGACCACCGCAGCAAGGCCTACCGCTAGTCCATGATCCTCGAAGCCCTTCAATATGCCGCGACCGCTCCGGTCACGCCGTCCGCATTCTGCCCTTACATCCGCTCCTCCGTCAGCCTCTGGTCGCGCGCCAATCGTTGCGCCAGGGCCTGGGCTGAGCATGAGGATAATTGCCAGTCCTTCATCCGTGACAGGGTGGAGGGGATGAAACAAAGGCGCACCTGCGTCGTGCTCGGCTCCGGCCTGTTGCGCGATGTGCCGGCCGGGTATCTTTCGCAACAATTCGATACGGTCGTACTGGTCGATCTCGTGCATCTGGCGAGCGTGCGGCTGTCGCTCGGCGTTCGCGGCATGCGCAACATGCGGTTCATCTGGCGCGATCTTTCCGGCTATGACGACGCCGTTGCGGGCAAGGCGACGGAACCGCTCGGGTTTCTGCGGCAGGTGCCCTATCTCGACCTCGTGATTTCGGCAAACATCCTGTCGCAGATCGGCATTGCTGCAAAACACCGGCTTGAGGCGGAGGGCAATGCCCGGCAGGACGAAATCCTGCAGGCGCTGGTTCGGGCGCATCTCGATGGGCTGGCCGCCCTGCCCTGCAAGACCGCACTCCTAACGGATGTCTCGTACAAGGTCGCGGATCGCGACGGCAAGGTGACGGAGGAGGCGGATCTTCTCTGCGGCGTGAAGGCGCCGGCAGCGCAGCGCCGCTGGACATGGACGGTCGCGCCTTATGGCGAGCTCGGGCCGAACCATCAGGCAGTGCATGAGGTGATCGCGATCTGACTTCATCGGCTTGTGATATGGCGGCCCGTTGCATTTTGCGGCCGTGGACCTAAGTTCGAAACATGTCTCGCGCTGCCGCCATCATGATGTTTCTGGCCTGGCTCCTTTACGGAGCAATGCCGGCTGTCGGCATGCCGATGATGCAGCCGGTGGAAGAGACGGCACAGGTTTCAATGCCGGCCCATGCACATCACGAGATGGGCAAACTAACGCAGACGGCGGAAAAGACGCATTCCCACGGCAAGTCGCAGCAAAACTGTCCGCATGGCGGCAAGATCTGCGTGACGCCTTTCTGCGCCGCCTGCCTGACGCTTTTGCCGGACATCACCTTCGCCAGCCAGCGTCTGGCGCAGCCTTATCCGATCCCGGCACCGGCAAGATCGCTTCTCTCCGCCGTGCCCGCACCGCTGACCCCGCCTCCCCGCGCCTGAGCCGTCCGAACCGCTTTCACATTTTCAAGATTTCCAATGGACACGGGAAAGGAAAAACCATGTCCCTGAAAACCCATATAGCCGCTTCGGCCCTCGTCTTGCTTACCGCCAGCTCGCTCCTTGCGCAGGAGATGAAGGGCCATGACATGAAAGGCATGGACCATTCGGCCATGCAGAAGAATGGCAACGCTTCCACCAAGGCATTCGAGGATGCGAGCGCGCAGATGCACAAGAAGATGATGATCGATTATTCCGGCGATGCGGATGTCGATTTCGTGCGCGGCATGATCCCGCATCATGAAGGCGCGATCGCCATGGCGAAGATCGAGCTTGCGCATGGCAAGGATCCCGCGCTGCGCAAGCTGGCCGAAGACGTCATCAAGGCGCAAGCTGCGGAAATCGCCGATATGCAGGCCTGGCTAAAGGCGCACGGCAAGTAGTGCTTGGTCTGCCGGGCGGGGCGAACCCTTGCCCGGCGGCCTATTCTTCGCCATATCAGCGCATGGAGGCAATCTGATGCGCTCGATCACCGCAATCGGCTTCGATGCCGACGACACGCTCTGGCAGAACGAGCAGTTCTACCGGCTGACCGAAGAACATTTTCAAAAACTGCTCGGCGATTTTGCCGAGGGAGAGCATGTTTCGGCGCGCTTGCTGGAGGCGGAAAAGCGCAACCTTTCCTATTACGGTTTCGGCATCAAGGGTTTTACCCTGTCGATGATCGAGACGGCGATCGAGATTACCGACGGCAATGTGCCGACAAAGACGATCGGCGAAATCCTCGATATCGGCCGTGACCTGCTTCGCCATCCCGTCGAGACACTGCCGCATGTCGAGGAGACGCTGCGGGCGCTGAACGGCGAATATCTGCTCGTCCTGATCACCAAGGGCGACCTGTTCGACCAGGAGCGCAAGCTGGCGCAATCGGGCCTCGGCGATTATTTCGATGCGGTCGAGATCGTTTCCGACAAGAGCGCCACCACCTATCGCCGGATTTTTTCGAAGGTCGCGGACGGGCCGGAACGGGCGATGATGGTCGGCAATTCGTTGAAATCCGATATCGTGCCGGCGATCGCCGCGGGAAGTTACGGCGTGTTCGTACCGCATGCGCTGACCTGGGTTTTCGAACATGTCGACGCGCCGATCGATGCGCCGCGCTTCCGGCAGATCGAACATCTCGGCGAGCTGGCCATTGTCATCGAAAAGATCATGGCCGCCTGAAATTCAGCCGAAGCGTGTCCACTTCCCCCTGGCAGAAACAGCCGTCGAGATGGTCGTTCACCATCCCCATCGCCTGCATGAAGGCATAGACCGTGGTCGGACCGACAAAGGTCCAGCCGCGTTTCTTCAGATCCTTGGACAGCTTGACCGAGACCGGCGTCGTCGGATTGGCGCGCAGGGTTTCGAGATCCATGACGCCGGGCCTTTCATGCGCGCCGGGCTCAAAACTCCAGAAGAATTTGGCGAGCGAGCCGAATTCGTCGCGCAGGGCGATGGCGCGGCGGGCATTGTTGATGGTCGAGACGATCTTTCCGCGGTGGCGGATGATGCCGGCGTCAGCGACGCAGCGGGCGATATCTTCCTCGCCGAATTGCGCCACCTTCTCGAAATCGAACCCGGCAAAGGCGGCGCGGAAATTTTCGCGCTTGCGCAGGATGGTCAGCCAGGAGAGGCCCGACTGGAAACCTTCGAGGCAGATCTTTTCGAACAGGCGAAAATCGTCGGTAACGGGCCTGCCCCATTCCGCATCATGATAGTGCCGGTAATCCTCGAGCCCGCCATGCCAGGCGCAACGGCCTCGGCCATCCTCGCCGATGATGATGCCCGGCTTTTCCATCACAAATCCCCTCGCCTCTTGGGCGTTAACGGCCTTCCGGCCAAGCTTTAACACCCGTCAACCATGTTTCAGAACGGGGCGGTAACCCTGCCAAAAGCTTTATGGCTTTTGTCGCATTCGAGGCGCCACCCGTTTACCATTCTCTTTCACTCCCCACTCACCATAGCTGCCAACGGGCGACAAGTGCCCAATCGGTCAATGTAACGAGTGGATCCGATCATGAAGACGAAGACCCTTTTTCTGGCGGTCGGCATGGCCGCTGCCTTTTGTGATGCAGCAATCGCCAACGACCGTTACGCGGAACGCCCGCCGATCGTGCTGTCTTCCGAGCTGACCGCCCCCTGGGTGATGCAACTTTCCGGCCCGAATGCGCGCCCGGTCGTTTATCCCCGCCAACAGGCCGCCCAGCCGCCGGTCCAGTACCAGCAGCAGCAGCAACAGCAGCCCCGCCCGGTCTATCGCCGCGGCATTTTCGGCAATAGCGCCGCCCAGCCGGTCGCCATGGTGCGCCCGGCCTCGCCGGCACGCAGCCAGATCGAACCGCAATTCCTGCCGCAGGTCGTGACCTACGAGACGAAGGAAAAGCCGGGCACGATCGTCATCGATACCAATAACCGTTTTCTCTATCTGGTCATGGATGGCGGCAAGGCGCGCCGTTACGGCGTCGGCGTCGGCAAGCCGGGTTTCGAATGGGCCGGTGAACACCGCGTCACTCGCAAGGCCGAATGGCCGACCTGGGTGCCGCCACAGGAAATGATTTCGCGCGAAGCCCAGAAGGGCCATTACCTGCCGGCCCGCATGGATGGCGGCCCGGAAAACCCGCTCGGCGCGCGCGCCATGTATCTCGGCTCGACGCTTTACCGCATCCACGGCACGAATGCGCCCTGGACGATCGGCAGCGCCGTCTCTTCCGGCTGCATTCGCCTGCGCAACGAGGATGTGACTGACCTCTACGAACGCGTCGAAGTTGGCACCAAAGTCATCGTCATGTGACGAAAACGGCCTGCGCCTGTGACCGGATAGCCACGATCGGCACCGGTCGCACCGCAGCAAGGCCTATATTCGCCTTGCCTCATCTTGCCTTGACCGGATGTGCGGAACAGTTTCTTCCCATTGAGGGTCAGATTGACGAGAGGGTAAGGATGAAATCGGTTAAAATGCTGCTTGGCGTCGCAGGGATCGCCGCCGCACTGGTCGCAACCACGGCTTCGGCCCAGACTTCGGCGCCGGTGCGCCCGCAGACGACGGCAAGCGATGTCGCCCGCAATGCGAAGAACCGCGTCGTGCCGGACGAGTTCAAGCGCCGCATGGTGCGCTTCACCACCAATGAAGCGCCGGGCACGATCATCGTCGATACCAACAACAAGTTCCTCTATCTGGTCGAAGGTCCGAACCGGGCGACCCGCTACGGCATCGGCGTCGGCCGTGAAGGTTACGGCTGGTCGGGCGTCGTCAATATCGGCCGCAAGGCTGAATGGCCGACCTGGACACCGCCGGCCGAAATGCGTGCCCGCGAGGCCCGCGAAGGCCATATCCTGCCGGTCGTGATGCAGGGCGGCGAGAACAATCCGCTCGGCGCACGCGCCATGTATCTCTACAAGGGCAATCGCGACACGATCTTCCGCATCCACGGCACCAACCAGCCCTGGTCGATCGGCCTCAACCTCTCCTCCGGCTGCATCCGGATGATGAACAAGGATGTCACCGATCTTTATTCGCGCGTCGATGTCGGCACCAAGGTGGTCGTCATCGGCCCCGGCAGCAAGCCGGGCGATACAGTGTTCAAGGATCGCGGCATGGATATTTTCCGCACGATCTTCGGCGGCTGAACGAAACCCGATATCGGGAAAGGCGGGTGACCGTCTTTCCCGCCACGAGTGGTGCCGAATTGCAACCATTCGGTTATGCGCCTGTCATCTGCGGCCGCTATTGCGGATAAACCGACATCGCGACAGGCAGAATCATGCGCAGCTCCGTCATCACCATGCTTGCCGCAGCCTCCACGGCTGCGCTTCTCTGCGGCTCCCCGGCTCTCGCCGGCGATTTCGAAATTTCCGCCTATGGTGGTTACCAGACCGCGCCGCATAGCGATGTCGACGTCTCCGACCAGCCGAGCTTTACCGCCGGCTGGGAAGGCAATTCCTTCAAAGCCCCGCAATATTACGGCTTTCGCGGCACCTACTGGTTCGACGAGGGCCGGCTTGCGAACTGGGGCGTCTCGCTCGATTACACCCATGCCAAGGTCTATTCGACGCAAGGCACGATGGCTGAGGCCGGCTGGTCGCATTTCGAATTCACCGACGGCCTGAACCTCCTGACCGTCAACGCCATCCGCCAGTTTCCGCTGGAAGACAGCAAGTTCGTGCCCTATCTCGGCGCCGGCGCCGGCATCAACGTGCCGCATGTGGAAGTGACGCGCGGTTCCGGCCGCACCTTCGACTACCAGATCGGCGGTGCGACGCTGCAGGCGCAGGCCGGCGTCAAATACCAGTTCACCGAGGGCTGGTCGGCCTTTGCCGAATACAAGGGCAATTATTCCTTCGTGAATGTCGATATCGACAGTGGCGCGACGCTGAAGACGAACATTCTTACCAACGCCTTCAACCTCGGCATTTCCTACCGCTTCTGAGAAATCGCTGCCGGTTTCGGGCCGCCATAGGCCCAGTCGAGCAGTTGCACCGTGTGCAGGATCGGGATTTCGGTGCCGCTGCCGATCTGGGTGATGCAGCCGATATTGCCGGCGGCGATCACATCCGGCTTGGTGGCCTCGATATTCTTCACCTTGCGGCTTTTCAGCTGCGTGGAAATCTCCGACTGCAGGATGTTGTAGGTGCCGGCCGAGCCGCAACAGAGATGGCCTTCCGCCGGATCGCGGACGGTAAAGCCCGCCGTTTTCAGAAGCGTCTTCGGCGGCATCGTGATCTTTTGGCCGTGCTGCAGTGAGCAGGCCGAATGATAGGCGACGGTCAGCTTCTGCGCTTCGAGCTTCGGCAGGTCGAGGGTGGCCAGATATTCGGTGATGTCCTTTGCCAGGGTCGAAACCCTGGCGGCCTTTTCGGCATAGGCCGGATCGAGCCGCAGCATATGACCGTAATCCTTGATCGTAGTGCCGCAGCCGGATGTGGTGACGATGATCGCATCGAGCCCGCCCGCCTCGACCTCCGCCATCCAGGCATCGACATTGCGGCGGGCGAAGGTAAGCGCCTGTTCCTCGCGGCCCATGTGATGCACCAGCGCGCCGCAACAGCCCTCGCCCTTTGGGGCTGCGATCTCGATGCCGAACCGGGTCAGAAGCCGGATGGTCGCGACGTTGATCTCGGGATCGAGCACCGGCTGGGCGCAGCCGGAAAGGATTGCGACGCGGCCGCGCTTTTCCGCTTTCGGCGGGACGGCATCACTCTCTGCAACGGTGGCTGCGCGTTTTGCGGATTTAGGCGCGAGTTCCAGCATCGCACCGAGTGGCTTCAGCACCCGGATGCCTTTCAGGAGCGGTGCGAAGGGGCGCGCAATTTTGGCCAGCGCCAGCGCTGCCCGGAAGCGAGCTGGATAAGGCAGGACAGCTGCCAGCAGGTTGCGGATCAGCCGGTCGGGTAGCGGCCGCTTATAGGTGTTTTCGATGTGGATGCGGGCGTGATCGACCAGGTGCATGTAATCAACGCCGGAGGGACAGGTGGTGACGCAGGAGAGGCAGGAGAGACAGCGGTCGATATGGGTGACGACTTCCTCATCCGCCGGCCGGTCGTTTTCCAGCATGTCCTTGATGAGATAGATGCGGCCCCGCGGGCTGTCGAGTTCGTTGCCCAAAGTGACATAGGTGGGACAGGTGGCGGTGCAGAAACCGCAATGGACGCAGCGGCGCAGGATCTTTTCGGATTCGGCGACATGCGGGTCTTCGAGCTGGGCGGGGGTGAAGGAGGTCTGCATTTTACGACGCTGCCTCCTGACCTGAGGTCGCGTGCCCCCCTCTGCCCTGCCGGGCATCTCCCCCACGGGTGGGGAGATCGGCTGGGCGTGCCGGCACCGCTCCGGATACGGCACTGGAGATAACCGGGAGGCCGCTACAAATAGATCTTCCCCCTTGTGGGGGAGATGCCCGGCAGGGCAGAGGGGGGTAAAGCGGCATGCTCGACATCAAACTCCTCACCCCATCCTCCCCGGACTGAAAATCCCCACCGGATCCAGCTTCTGCTTTACCCGCGCCGACAATGCCGCAATCGCTGCCGGCAAGGGCTCAAAGGCCGGCGTTTCCGGCCGCATGGCAGCCGGCGCGCGCATCAGGGTGGCGTGGCCGGTGCCAAGAATATGGATCTGTTCGCGCACCAGCGCCGCTTCCGGCTCGGCCTCCATCCGCATCCAGACGAGGCCGCCCTGCCAGTCGTAAAACGCATCGATCCCCGCTTCGAGCCGCAATGCCGCGACAAGCCTGTGGCCTGTGGTCGGCGCGACCGAGACCCGCCAGAGCGGTTTTTCGGCAATACCGGCATAGGGTTTGACATCGCTGATCTCGCGCCAAAGGGTTTTGCTTTCCTCCATGCCGAGACGCGTGACCGATCCGAAAGCCTGCATGACGGCGGCGAGCTTTTCCGCACGAACGGCAACCGAGGCGGAAAGACCTTCGAGCCGCAGGACGGTGGCGGCACTTCCGGGCAATGCGCCATCCAGAAAATGATGCCGCACGGTCGGCGGCAGGTGGGCGGCGGCGGAGACCTCGACCGGAAGCGCCATGGCCGCCGCCATGGCATTCGTCGCCTGTTCGTCGTCGAGATCGGCAATCACGATGGTCTCTATCGAAGGCGGCACCGGCAGGACGCGGAATGTCACCTCAGTCAGGAAACCGAGCGTGCCGAAGGAGCCCGCCAGAAGCTTGACCAGATCGAGCCCGGTGACATTCTTCATCACCCTGCCGCCGGCGCGGATGATTTCGCCCGAACCGTTGACGAAACGGATGCCCAAAAGGCTGTCGCGGGCGGCGCCGGCAATGAGACGGCGAGGGCCGGAGACATTGGCGGCAAAGACGCCGCCGATCGTCGGCTCGCCCGTCGTTGCCATGATGCCGCGATGGTCCATCGGCTCGAAGGCCATCATCTGGCGGTTTTGTGCAAGCGCCGCCTCGACTTCAGCCGCCGGCGTGCCGGCCCTCACCGTCATCACCATCTCGCCCGGATCGTAATCGACGATGCCGGTCAGGCCACGGGAACTGACAGTTTCGGCCGCTTCGACGGCATTGCCGAAGCCGGAGCGGGTATTGCCGCCGCAAAGCGCAAGCGTCTTTCCTTCGCTCGCGGCGGTGCGGATGACATAGGCGGCATCGGTTTCGGAATGGGGGATCAGCATTCGGCACGCTCGCAATGTGCCTTGCCCCTCATCCGGCTACCGCCACCTTCTCCCCGTTCAGACGGGGAGAAGGGATATGCCGCACGGCCTGCGAACCCCTCTAACGTCAATCGGGGCAGGTCCCCTCTCCCCGTCAGAACGGGGAGAGGGTTAGGGTGAGGGGCAAATCCGAGAGACACTATGCACGCCCCTCCAGCGGAAACACCTTGGACGGGTTGAGTAGCCAGCCCTCGTCGAAGGCGGCGCGCACAGTCATCTGCTGGGCAAGTTCGGCATCGGAATATTGGTGCCGCATGAGGTCCCGCTTCTCGATACCGACACCGTGCTCGCCGGTGAGACAGCCGCCGGCATCGACGCAGAGTTTTAGGATCTCGTTGCCGGCCTCTTCCGCCTTCGCCGCCTCTTCCGGGTCATTGGCATTGAACAGGATCAGCGGGTGCATGTTGCCGTCACCGGCGTGAAAGACATTGGCGACACGGAGACCGAAACGTTCGACGATTTTAGACGTCTCCTCCAGAACGTAGGACAGTTTTCCGAGCGGCACCGTGCCGTCCATGCAGATATAGTCTGCGATACGGCCGGTGGCGCCGAAGGCCGATTTGCGGCCTTTCCAGATCAGCGCCGCCTCGGTTGCCGACTGGCATTCGCGCACCGTCTTGACGCCATGGCGGCGGGCGATCTCGACGATCGAGGCAAGGGTTGCATCCATTTCGGCTTCGGATCCCTCGACCTCGACGATCAGCAGCGCGCCGACATCGAGCGGATAACCGGCCTTGGCAAAGGCCTCGCAGATCTCGATTGCCGGCTTGTCCATGAATTCGATCGCGACGGGGATAATGCCCGAGCCGATGATATCCGCCACGCACGAGCCTGCCTCTTCCGAGGTGTCGAAACCGAACAGAACCGGCCTTGCGCCCTCGGGCTTGGCAATCAACCGCACCGTCGCCTCCGTGACAATGCCGAGCTGGCCTTCCGAGCCGCAGACAAGGCCTAAAAGGTCGTAGCCGGCCGCATCCAGATGTTTGCCGCCGAGCTCGATCACCGTGCCATCGACCAGCACCATTTTCACGCCGAGCAGATTATTGGTGGTGACGCCGTATTTGAGACAGTGGGCGCCGCCGGAATTCATGCCGATATTGCCGCCGATGGTGCAGGCGAGCTGCGAGCTCGGATCCGGCGCATAGAAAAATCCGTCCGTAGCGACGGCTTCGGAAATGCTGAGGTTCGTGACGCCTGCCTGTACGGTGGCAGTGCGGTTGGCATAGTCGAGTTCGATTATGCGCGACATGCGCGATAGCCCGAGAACGATCGCATCCTCCTGCGGAATGGCGCCGCCGGAAAGAGAAGTCCCTGCCCCGCGTGGCACGACGGGAATGCCGGCGCGATGGCAATATTTCATCACTGCGGCCACCTGCGCGGTGTTTTTCGGCAGAACGACGGCCAGCGGCAGGCGGCGATAGGAGATGAAGGCATCCGTCTCGAAGGGCACCAGCGCGCGTGCCTCATGGACGACGCATTCGGGCGGAAGGAGATCCAGAAGGTCGGAGATGATCGTATCCCGGCGCGCCAAGACAGACGGGCGCGGCGGCAGAAACTGAATGGCCTCCGACATGATTTTCTCCTCTCCCCACCACAAGCCTATGTCGATCAAGCGACATTTACACCACTTTTTTTGGGCAGAATTTGGCGATGGCGCTTTTAGACAATCGATGGCCACATTGATGCATTAACAGGCATGTTGAACAGCTGTGCAAATTTCGATTGACCTGCGGCTGATCCGCTTCAGAATAGCTCTCCAAGCTCCCAAGAAACGATTCTGTGTTTCCGATCGTTAATGCTCGGACAAGCTTTATATTACTAATATTCCACTTGAAGGAGAATTCCGGAATTGGGCCTTACGAACCAACTGATCAGCAACCTTCGTCTCATGCTGCAGCGGCCGCCGCGACAGCAATATGCGGCGCTGTGCTATCGGTTCGCCAAGAAGACCGCCCAGCTGGAAGTTCTGGTCGCCACCAGCCGCGATACCGGCCGCTGGGTCATCCCCAAGGGCTGGCCGATGAAGGACAAGAAGGCCCATCAGGTCGCCGAACGCGAGGCCTATGAGGAAGTCGGCGTCAAAGGCAAGATCGAGAAGGAGCCGCTCGGCTTCTACCACTATCGCAAGACGCTCGACAGCGGCCTGAAAGTGCCGGTCCGGGTGCAGGTGCATGCGATGGAAGTGCAGGACTGCCTGAAGAACTTTCCGGAAAAAGGTTCGCGCCGGCTGGAATGGGTCTCCTGCACGGAGGCTGCCGCGCGCGTCAACGAACCCGAGCTGAAATCCCTGTTCCTGCATTTTGCGGAACGGATGCAGGCCAACGCGCATCCCGTGCGTGTGAAAGCTGCGGGCTGAGGTCTCCCCGTGTGACCAGCCCGTAATATTGCTTTCGTCACCGTCTGCTAATAATCCCTCCGGCAAAGCGTCGAGATCCGGCCCATGATAGCCGCGCGGCGCTTCGTTTTTCGTCATTCATCGGAATAAACCATGGCCCAGCAACGGCCGCGTCTCGCCAAGCCGACGCTCGACAAGGATCTGGACAAGATCGCCTCGGTGGAGGAAGCCACCCGCCAGACGGCGCGTGGGCTTGCGGCACCGGGCGCTGCGATGCTGTTCATCGTGCTCGTGGCGCTTTTCGCCAGTTCCTATGTCAGCAGCGGGCCGGGCGCCGTTCTCGTCATCGCCGCTTCGGCGCTCGCTGCCTACATGGCGATGAATATCGGCGCCAATGACGTTACCAACAATATCGGCGCGGCCGTTGGTGCACGCGCCATGACGATAGGTTTCGGGCTTTGCCTTGCCGCTGTGTTCGAAGTCGGCGGCGCGGTGATTGCCGGCAGCGGCGTTGCCAACACGATCGCCAACGGCATTACCCGTAGCGGCGTGATCACCGACCCGACCGTGATGATCTGGGCGATGATGGCGGCGCTGTTTTCGGCTGCGATCCTCATCAATGTCGCGACATGGCTGAGCGCGCCTATCTCGACCACCCATTCGATCGTCGGCAGCGTGATGGGCGCCGGCATTGCCGCGGCGGGCCTTTCGGCCATCAACTGGCAGATGATCGGCGGCATTACCCTGAGCTGGGTTCTTTCGCCCATGCTCGGCGCGCTGATTGCGGCCGCCCTGCTTTTCCTGATCAAGGAAACGATCATCTACCAGCAGGACAAGATCGCGGCTGCCCGCAAATGGGTGCCGATCCTGATCGGGGTGATGAGCGGCGGTTTTGCAGCCTATCTGTCGCTTGTCGGGCTCGGGCAGCTGATGCGCGTTTCGGCACTGGCGGCCACGGGGATCGCGGCTGTTGCCGGTATTCTGGCCTGGCGGCTGATGATCCCGGTCATTGCCAGACAGTCGGCCGGGCTCGAAAACCGCAATCAGTCGCTGCGAAAGCTGTTTCGCGCACCGCTCGTCGTTTCCGCAGCACTTCTTTCCTTCGCGCATGGCGCCAATGACGTGTCGAACGCAATCGGGCCGCTGGCCGCGATCGTCAAGGCGGCGCGACAGGTGCCCGCCGGGCAATCCGGTATTCTGCTCTGGGAACTGGTGATCGGCGGGCTCGGCATTTCTCTCGGTCTGCTGCTTTACGGTCCGAAACTCGTGCGGCTGGTCGGCGCCGAGATCACAAAACTCAACCCGATGCGCGCCTATTGCGTCTCGTCCTCGACGGCGCTCACCGTGCTCGTTGCCTCATGGATCGGCCTGCCGGTCTCCTCGACGCATATCGCCGTCGGCGCCGTGTTCGGCGTGGGCTTCTTTCGCGAGTGGTATACGCGTCATTCACGCCGGCGTTTTGAATATATGCGGATTAGGGCCGGCAAGGATCCAGATGCGACCGAACCCTTCGAGCGCAACGAGGAGGAAATCTCGCGGCGTTATCTGGTGCGGCGCTCACACTTTCTCAGCATCATTGCGGCGTGGATGATCACCCTGCCGGCAGCGACGACCCTTGCGGCGATCATTGCAACGGTTATCTTCGCGCTGTTCATTTGAGAGACTTTTTCCATGCGTGCCAATTTCCGGATGCAGCGGCTGTTCCTTGATGCCCCCCTTTCACAAGGTCAGGCGCAGGAGGTTTCCGGCGAGCATTTCAACTATCTCGCAAATGTTCTCAGAATGGCCGATGGCGCCGAGATCCTCGCCTTCAATGGCCGGGATGGCGAATGGCGGGCGAAGATCACGTTCCCGACGCGCAAGAAGATCGCGCTGGAACCGCTCGCACAGGTGCGCCCGCAGCCGGAAGCGTCCGACCTGCATTATCTCTTTGCGCCGCTGAAAGTCGGGCGGCTCGATTATCTCGTGCAGAAGGCGGTCGAGATGGGGGCAGGCACCCTGCAACCGGTGATGACCCAGCATGTGCAGGGCAAGATCACCAGCATGGACCGGCTTCAAGCCAATGTGATCGAGGCGGCAGAACAGTGCGGCATATTGTCGATCCCGACCGTCGAGGCGCCTGCGAAACTCGGCGATCTGCTCGATCGCTGGCCTTCCGACCGGCGGATCATCTATTGCGACGAGGGTGATGAGGGGCAGAACCCGTTGCCGCTGCTTTCCGGCATTTCGGAGCGAAAACTGGCGCTTCTGGTCGGTCCGGAAGGCGGTTTTTCCGAGGAGGAACGTGCCCGACTGCGCGCCCTGCCCTTCGTCACCGCCATCCCGCTTGGGCCGCGCATCTTGAGGGCCGATACGGCGGCGGTGGCAGCGCTGGCCGTGATCCAGGCGGCGATCGGCGACTGGCGGTAAGGGGCTTCGGCAGAATTGCCACACATTCGCCTGATTTTCTGAAAGCGCGTTGAAAGAAATTCACTTGCACCGCACATGAATCCGGTCCAATCAGCCGGACGTTTTGTCCGAGATAACGCATTCCGAACAAGGTAGATTTCATGGCCCGCGACACCACCGACCAGACCCCGCTTTCTTCGGTGTCCGAGCTTGCTGCCTATATGGCCGAAGGTCCGCGGCCGAAGGAAAAGTTCAAGATCGGCACCGAGCACGAAAAATTCGTGTTCTTCACCAAGGATAATGGCCCCGTTCCCTATTTCGGTGATGCCAGCATCTCGGCGCTCCTGAAGGGCATGCAGGCCCGGCTCGGCTGGGAGCCGATCATGGACGGCGCCAACATTATCGGACTTGGTGAACAATCCGGCATGGGCGCGATCTCGATCGAGCCCGGTGGCCAGTTCGAGCTTTCCGGCGCGCCTGTCGCGACGCTGCACGAGACCGCGACGGAAGCTGCCGAGCATATGGCGCTGGTCAAGGAAATCGCCGAGCCGATGGGCATCGGTTTCCTCGGCATTGGCGGCAGCCCGAAATGGACGCTAGCGGAAACGCCCGTCATGCCGAAATCCCGCTACGGGATCATGACCCGCTACATGCCGAAGGTCGGCTCCAAGGGCCTCGACATGATGTACCGCACCTGCACGATCCAGGTGAACCTCGATTTCTCCTCGGAAGAGGACATGGCCGCCAAGATGCGGGTGTCGATGAAGCTGCAGTCGATCGCGACCGCGCTTTTCGCCTCCTCGCCCTTTACCGAAGGCAAAACGAACGGCCAGCTTTCCTGGCGTGGCGATATCTGGCGCGATACCGACAACCAGCGATCCGGCATTTTGCCCTTCGTCTTCAACAGCGATTTCGGTTATGCCGATTATGCGAAATGGGCGCTGGACGTGCCGATGTATTTTGTCGTGCGCGACGGCAAGTACCACGACTGTACGCACATCACCTTCCGCCAGTTCATGGACGGCGCGCTGAAGGGCACGCTTTCCGACTGGGCGCCGACCATGGGCGACTGGACCAACCATCTTTCGACGCTCTTTCCCGACGTACGGCTGAAGCGGTTTCTGGAAATGCGCGGCGCCGATGGCGGCCCGCTCGAAAACATTTCCGCCCTGCCCGCCTTCTGGGTCGGTCTTCTTTACGACGATACGGCGCTGGCCGATGCCGCGGAACTGACCAAGGACTGGAGCTTCGAGGATGTCGTCGCCATGCGCGATGCCGTACCGTCGAAGGGATTCGATGCAACGATCTGCGGCGCGTCCGTGCTCGACATCGCCAAGGAAGCGGTTGCGATTTCACGGCGTGGCCTCAAGGCGCGCAGCAGGCTGAATGCGCAGAGTGAGGACGAGAGCATCTTTCTTGCGCCGCTCGACGACGTTCTCTCCAGCGGCAAGACGCTCGCGCAGCAGATGTTGGCGCAGTATGAAGGCGAGTGGAACCGTTCGGTCGAACCGGTGTTCGAGGCCTATCGCTACTAAACCCTTCCAGTCGTTGCTTTTCCGGATATAGTGTCGGCAAGCCGGTCTGGAGGGGCTTGTCATGCTGCCACTGTTCGACATGATGCTGAAGGCGCAGAATGGTGAAGGCGTGGAGGCGCTGGCGAAGCAATTCGGCCTGGCGCAGGAACAGGCATCCCAGGCGATGGCCGCGCTGATGCCGGCCTTTTCCTCCGGTTTCAAGCGCAGCGCCAGCAATCCCTACGACCTCAGCTCGCTGATGGGCGCGATGTTTTCCGGCGCCTATTCGAAATATTTCGAGGACATGACGCGGGCGTTTACGCCGCAGGGCGTCACCGACGGCAATGCGGTGCTGGAAAAGCTGTTCGGCTCCAAGGACATGTCGCGGGCGATCGCCGAGCAGGCGGAACAGTTCACCGGGATCGGCCAGGAGATCTTCAAGAAGATGATGCCGGCCATGGCCGACACGCTGATGGGCGGCCTGTTCAAGCAGATGAGCGGCCAGATGCCAGGTGTGGGTGATTTCGGCCCGATGGGCTCGATGCTTCGGCAATGGCTAGAAAGCGTCGGCCTGGACACCAAGAGTGCGCCAAAAGCCGGTGCAAACCCGTTCGACAATCCCTTTGCCCAGGCGATGCGGACCATGTGGGGGCTAGAAAAGCCGGAAGCACCACAGCCCAAGCCCAATCCTTTCGCCGAAAATCCGTTCACCAAGGCGTTTCATGACATGATGACGGGAAGTTTTGGAGCCGCAAAGCCGGCGCCGGAAAAGGCTGCGTCTGCAGGCGCGACCTCCTATGGCGAGCTGATGAACCAGATGTTCGACAGTGGCATCGAGGCCCAAAAATCCTACCAGAAGAACATGGAAGCCATCTTCGAAAGCTATCTCGGCAAGTCGCCGACTGCCGGCCAGCCGAAATAAAAAAGCCCGGCGCGGATCAACCGGGCCGGGCAAAAGGCAGGGCTATTGGCTATCACCCTGCGGGGAAAAGTTTTAGGCTCAGTGGCCGGCGCGGCGCGCAAAGCGGTAGCGCGCACGTTCGCGGGCAGCCTTGGACAGAAGCAGCGACGGATCCTGCAGCACACCGGACCTGTCGAGCGCCTGGGTAACGTCACGCCGGCTGAGGCCGATATCGTCGAGCTGGTAATCGTCGAGATCATTCAGCGCATTGGAGGCCAAGCGATTTCGGATGGCACGCCATGCGGATTTTCCTCGCAGGATCACGAGCTGCATCACGGAACCCAGGCGGGTTTCCACGGCGGGCTGGTGAACAAGCTTGATTTCGGTTCCGCATTCGGTCGTGCTCATGGGACTATCCTTTCTTCAGGCACGCAGAAGACCTTCCCTCACGCGATGAAAGCGCAAAGGCTGGCCGGCTTCGAACGGCATCTCTCAAGAGGGGCCGGTGTTCGAGATTGATTTGTGAACCCGTTATGCGGGAAATTCTATTGATCAGTCCAACGAATGTTTCTAATGATAAGCATCAAACACCCTTATGGATCAGCGCTATGTCCGCTCCGCTTGATATCGACCAGCTGCATACATTCGTCGCCATCGTCGATTGCGGCAGCTTTACCAAGGCTGCGGATCGCGTCTTCAAGACGCAGTCGGCCGTCTCGATGCAGATGCGCCGGCTGGAGGAAAGGGTCGGCAAGCAGCTGTTTGCCAAGGATGGCCGCGGCAACCGGCTGACCGCCGAGGGCGAAAAGCTGCTCAACTACGCGCGAAGAATCATCCGGCTGAACAATGAGGCGATCGCGGCCTTCGACGACAACCGGCTCGAGGGCACGCTCCGGATCGGCACGCCGGACGATTATGCCGACCGCTATATGCCGGAAATCATCGGCCGATTTGCCAAGACGCATCCGAATGTCGAGCTTTATATCGTCTGCGAGCCCTCGGTCAGCCTTGCGGAAAAGATGGCGCGCGGCGAGCTGGATATCGCGCTTGTCACCCACAACCCGCGCCAGCGGATTTCCGATGTCGTGCGCACCGAGCCGCTCTGCTGGGTCAGCTCCGCCAACCATCCGCTGAAAGACGATGCGCCCGTGCCGCTCGCCGTCGGGCGCCGCGACTGTCTATGGCGGCAGCTTGCCTGTTCGGCGCTGGATGCCTCGGGCCAGGAATATCAGGTTCTCTTCACCAGCTGGTCGTCGACTGTCATCACCGCTGCGGTTCTCGCTGGCATGGCCGTGTCAGTCCTGCCGGAATCGGCTTTGCGCAGCGGCATGAAGGTGCTGTCCTCCGCAGACGGCTTTCCGCCGCTGCCACCCGTGCAGATCGGGCTTATGAAGCGCCCAGGCCTCTCGCCCTCGCTGATGAACGCCATCACCGACCACATTGCCGCCTGCCTCGACAACATCTCGCCGGCCGTCGCGCCTGACGATCTCGACGGGGAAGTGAAGCAGTTTTCACGCATGGGACGGTCGCGGACGGTTTCGGTGATGCCGGGGTGGTGAGTTCGATTGCAGCTTTCTTGACTTCGGGACGGACCAGGCGGAGACTGCCAACAGGCACTGAGGAAGCGCGCTATGCAGGCTGATGAGACGATATCGGTCAAGCTGGAACTGCCGATCGATACACTAAAGGCATTCGACGAAATCGCTGCGGTGCTGGGCACCGATAAGCAAAGCCTTATGAGTGCGATTCTCGCCGATTATATCAGCCAGGGCGTCGAGGAAATCCTTGAAGAGGCGGAAGGCGTCGCCGCTCTGGATCGAGGCGAAGGCACTGATCTGGATGATTTTCTTGGACAGGCGCGCTCGATTGTCGAGGCTGCCGAAGCCAAACGCACGAGGCGAGCTGGCTGATGCCGAAGCGAATCGTTCGGCTTTCTCCACGAGCCGAACGTTGGCTGTTTTCCTATATCGCCGATCTCAGCGATAAGAACCCGGCTGCCGCACGACAAATTCTGATCCGCCTTGAAGCTCTCAAAAGCATGCTAGCGGATTTTCCTGAAATCACAGAGCGCGGAATTCTTCCGGGAACCAGACGGATCATCATGCGGCCGCTCATCCTGACAGCACGCCTTTGGAATGGCACTCTCGAAATCACCAATGTTCGGCATGAGCGCCAGAAGGCGGCTGGCAAGTCATTCAGGCCGATCGGCAGAGCTGACAAATGAGCCAGCAAAAAGCCGAGGGATTTCACCCCCGGCTTTTCTCATTGTCCAGATAACCGCGTCCTTATTCCGCAGCCGTGGCCTTGGCGCTGATTGTGTCAGCCTCATAACCGTGCGCGGTCTTCAGCGCGGTGCGGACGCCGGCTTCATAATCCGGATGCACGAGCTTGAAATGAGCGAGCTGGCGTTCGACGATATGGCCGGGGACGCCGCCCATCGCCGCTGCAATGTTCGAAAACAGCCGTGCCTTCTGGCCTGCGTCGAACAGATTGAACAGCGCCCGCGGCTGGCCGTAATCGTCATTGCCTTCGCGGTGGTTGTAGCGGCCCATCTCGCCTTCGATCTTCAGCGGCGGTTCCTTGGCCGAGGGCTGCTCGACCGGGCCGTTCACCGAATTCGGCTCGTAATAGGCGTCCGGATTGCCCGACAGGATGCCGCCATAGGTGTTCATCTGGCCATCGCGATTGTAGTGATGGACCGGGCATTGCGGCTTGTTGACCGGGATCTGCTCGTAATGGGTGCCGAGCCGGTAACGATGCGCATCGGCATAGGAGAAGATGCGGGCCTGCAGCATCTTGTCCGGCGAATGGCTGATGCCGGGCACGATATTGGACGGCGAAAAGGCCGCCTGCTCGATCTCAGCAAAGTAGTTGTCGGCATTGCGGTTGAGTTCCATCGTGCCGATGTCGATCGGCGGGAATTCCGAATGCGGCCAGATTTTCGTCAGGTCGAACGGGTTGTACGAGGTCTGTTCTGCCTGCGCTTCCGTCATCACCTGCACCTGCACCTTCCAGCGCGGGAAACGGCCTTCCTCGATCGTGCCGAACAGGGCTTCCTGATAGCCTTCACGGGTCTTGCCGATGATCGTCTCGGCTTCTTCGTTGACGTAGTGCTTGTGGCCTTGCTCCGTCTTGAAGTGGAATTTAACCCAGAACCGTTCGCCCAAATCATTCCACAGCGAATAGGTGTGCGAGCCGTAGCCGTTCATATGCATCGGATCGACCGGCAGGCCGCGGTCGGACATCAGGATCGTCACCTGATGCAGGCTTTCCGGCGAAAGCGACCAGAAATCCCACATGGCGGTCGGCGAGCGCATATTGGTCTTCGGGTGGCGCTTCTGGGTGTGGATGAAATCCGGGAATTTGTAAGGGTCGCGGACGAAGAAGACCGGCGTATTGTTGCCGACCAGATCCCAATTGCCGTCCTCGGTATAAAATTTCAGCGCGAAACCGCGCACGTCGCGTTCATGGTCGGCAGCGCCCATTTCGCCGGCGACGGTGGAGAAGCGGGCCAGCATCGGCGTCGATGCGCCCGGCTGAAGACACTTCGCCTTGGTATATCTGGAGATGTCGCCGGTAATCGTCAGCGTGCCGTGTGCGCCCCAACCCTTGGCGTGCACGACGCGTTCCGGAATACGCTCGCGGTTCTGGTGGGCCAGCTTTTCGATCAGCTGGTAGTCCTGGAGCATGACGCCGCCGCGCGGGCCGGCGGTGATGGAATTCTGGTTGTCCGGAACCGGAGCACCGGCTGTCGTCGTCAATGTGGGACGATCGGTCATGGTCTTCTCCCTTTTGATAACATCTTTAAAATTCGTCGGCGTTGCCGCCGCCGGATTGAAACTGTCACTCGGCATCGATAATTTCCAATCGTATTTGATAAAAACATCGATCGGAAAATCTTATCGTGCTTACGCTACGCCAGATGCGGTATTTCGAGGCCCTCGCCTCCGTCCTCCATTTCGGCAAGGCGGCCGCAATGGTGAATGTCAGCCAACCCGCGCTTTCCGCCCAGATTATGGAAATGGAAGATCATCTGGGCATAAAACTCGTCGAGCGCAGCCGGGCCGGCGTGCTTCTGACGCCCAAAGGCCTTGAGGCCCTCAGGCGTATCCGGCTTATTCTGGCTGAAGTGGAGCGTCTTGAAGAATCCGCCCGGGATCGGCCGGGCGTTCTGGAAGGGCTGATCCGCATCGGCATCATTCCGACGGTCGCACCCTATCTCGTGCCGCAGCTCGTGCCTTACCTGCGGGCGAGCTATCCGGACGTGCTTATCGAGCTCAAGGAAGCGATTACCGACCGGCTCGTCGCTGACCTGATGGACGGCAAGCTGGATGCCGTCATCGCGGCCCTGCCGGTCGAAGCGGAGCATGTGGAGACGCGGCCGCTGTTTTCCGACCGGTTCTTCATGGCGATGGCGAATAACGAGGCCGAAGTTCTGGTCTCGCCGCTTGTCGAAAACCAGGTGGATACGGAACGCCTGCTTCTTCTGGAAGAAGGCCATTGCCTGCGCGATCAGGCGCTTGCCGTCTGCGGCACGGGCGCGAAACGCAATCTCGTCAATGTCGGCGCGACCTCGATGGCGACGCTTTTGCAGATGGTGTCGCACGATATGGGGATGACGCTGATCCCGGAAATCGCCGTCTCGACCGAAACCGCGCGCAACAACCTGCGGATAGTGCCATTTGCCGATCCCGCGCCGTCGCGCGAGATCGGACTTGTCTGGCGCCGCTCCAGCGGACGGGCGGACGATATGACAGCGCTGACCGAGGCGGTGATCGCCTGCCGGCCAGCGGCGCTGACGCTCGCGGTCGCGGTCGCCTAGGCGAGATATTTCTTGAAGAAGGCAACCGTCCGGCTCCAGGCGAGATCGGCGGCCGTCTTGTCGTAGCGGGCAGCGGACGTATCGTTGTTGAAGGCGTGGTTGACGCCTTCGTAGACGAAGATCTCGAAGGTCTTGCCGTTCTTTTCCAGCGCCTCCCTGTAAGCCGGGATTCCGGCATTGATGCGCTCGTCCAGCCCGCCGTAATGCAGCATCAGCGGTGCCTTGATCGTCGGCACGTCCTCGGCTTTCGGCTGGGCGCCGTAATAGGCGACACCTGCGTTGAGGGCCGGTGACTTTACCGCCAGATTGTTGACCGCGCCGCCGCCCCAGCAAAAGCCGATCGCGCCGACCTTGCCATTGGCACCCTTGATTCCGGCGAGATAGGCGCGGCTTGCCTCGCCATTGGCGGCGACGTCGCCGGCATCGAGCGTGGAAAACATCTGACGCGCCTGATCCTCGTCGGCCGGTGTGCCGCCCGCGGGCGACAGGAAATCGACGGCGAGCGCATTAAAACCCTCGAGCGCCATGCGGCGGGCAATATCCTTGATATGAGCGTTGAGGCCGCGGTTCTCGTGAATGACGATGACGCCGCCGAGCGGAGCGGTCGCAGCCTTTGGACGGGCCAGATAGGCCTTCATCGTGGCGCCCTTGGTGCCGGGATAGGTGACGTCCTCGATCACCAGCCGGTCGTCGGTCGCGGGGATCTGATCAGCCTTGGCTCCATTGGCAGCCAGCATCGGGGCGATGGCAGCCGCCGCAGCGCCCGAACCGGCGAGTTGGGTCAGCCGCTCCATGAAGCGGCGGCGGTCGAGATGCAAATGCGTGTAATCATCATAGGCGTTGATCATCGCCTGCGTGATCTTCGGGCGTTCATTATCCATGGCCTGTCCTCCGTCTTGATCTCCGGAAGAAACCTATAGCGGCGCAGCACAGCTGGAAGATGAAATGCCCTAGACCGGCTCACACATATGCGTGAAGCCGGTGCTCCCGATCAGGAGGTCGCGAGCCAGACGGCCAGCCAGCCCCAGAGCACGACAGTGGCGGCGAAGCCGATCATGAACAGCGGCCGGCGGTAGCGCAGGCGGTTGGAAGTGATGTGCACATAGGAATGCGCATAGCGCGAAATCACGAAAACCCAAGCGAGCACGATGGTGATGATATTGTCGGCATTGGTGGCATAGATCGCCAGCGCACCGGCATGGAACAGCATGGGCAATTCGAACTGGTTCTTCAGATTGTTGTGAACCAGCAGGCTTTCTTCCGGCTCGGAGAGGTTTTCCTTGAACTGCTGTGCGGCTGCGCTGCCCGATTTGACGGCGGCCACGCGGCGAACCGACAGAAGGTAATAGAGAATGAAGACCAGCGCCGCATGGGCGATCATCGGCCAGAACATGGCAGTCGTGTCAGTCATCATCGGTCGTCTCTCCTGATCTTTCGGACCTTCTGACACGAAAACGGGTCGGGTAAAATGCCCGACCCGTTCGAAATCAGTGAAGAATTTGCCGCTCTCTTTTAAGAGTTGGCGCCCGGATAGTTCGGGCTTTCGCGGGTGATCGTCACGCCATGCGGGTGGCTTTCACGCAGGCCGGCGCCGGAAATGCGCACGAAGGTCGCCTTTTCTTGAAAGTCCTTGATGTCCTTGCCGCCGACATAACCCATGGCAGCCTTCAGGCCACCGGCGAGCTGGTGCAGCACGGCCGAGACCGGGCCCTTGTAGGGAACCTGACCTTCGATACCTTCCGGAACGAGCTTCAGCGTGTCGCGCACTTCCGCCTGGAAGTAACGATCCGCCGAACCGCGGGCCATGGCGCCGACCGAACCCATGCCGCGATAAGCTTTGAAGGAACGGCCCTGATAGAGATAGACTTCGCCCGGGCTTTCGTCCGTGCCGGCGAGCAGCGAGCCGACCATGATGGCAGAAGCGCCGGCGGCGATCGCCTTGGCAAAATCGCCGGAGAATTTGATACCGCCGTCAGCAATGACCGGGATGCCGTGCTTGTTGGCTTCCGAGACCGAGGCCATGACCGCTGCGAGCTGCGGCACGCCGACGCCGGCGACGACGCGGGTGGTGCAGATCGAGCCCGGGCCGATGCCGACCTTGATGCAGTCCGCACCGGCATCGATCAGCGCCTTGGTGCCTTCGGCGGTCGCGACATTGCCGGCGATGATGCGGATGGCATTCGACATGCGCTTGGTCGCGGCAACAGCGTCGAGAACCTTCTGGGAATGGCCATGGGCGGTATCGACGACGATGACATCGACGCCGGCATCGATCAGGCGCTCGGCGCGCTCGACGCCGTCAGGGCCGGTGGAGATGGCGGCGGCAACGCGCAGGCGGCCGTGCATGTCCTTGGCGGCATGCGGATTGAGCTGCGACTTTTCGATATCCTTGACGGTGATCAGGCCGACGCACCGGCCTTCATTGTCGACCACCAGCAGCTTTTCGATGCGGTGCGAATGCAGGAGGCGCTTGGCTTCGCTCTGCTCGACGCTTTCCTTGACCGTGATCAAGTTTTCCTTGGTCATCAGTTCGTAGATTTTTTGGCTCGGATCCGAAGCGAAACGAACGTCACGGTTGGTGAGGATACCGACCAGACGGCCCGGACGGCCACCGTCTTCGACGACTGGAATGCCGGAAATGCCATGCGCCTTCATCAGCGACAGCGCTTCGGCGAGCGTCGCGTCAGGGCCGATCGTGACCGGATTGACGACCATGCCGCTTTCGAACTTCTTGACCTGGCGGACCTCTTCGGCCTGTTCGATCGGGGTCAGGTTGCGATGGATGACGCCCATGCCGCCGGCCTGGGCCATGGCGATCGCCAGACGGCTTTCGGTAACGGTGTCCATGGCGGAAGAGAGGATCGGCAGCGAAAGATCGATGTCCTTGGCGACGCGGGTGGCGATATTGGTCTGCCCCGGCATGATCTCGGAATGTCCCGGCTGCAGCAGGACGTCGTCAAAGGTCAGCGCTTCTAACCCGGTTGCCGTTTCAATGATGCGTGCCATTGCCAAATCCTTCGTGTGAATAGGCAGAATCCTCCGGAAAAAGGAAAATCCCTGTCCGGTTGCTTCTGCATGAAATGCTTGGAAGTTGGCGAGGGCTGGTAACACGTTCATGACAGGAAGGGAACAGAAAAAACCCGGAGGGCTGCCCCTCCGGGTTTGCATGGCTCGCAACCTGGCCGTTACAGGCGCGCTGCACTTTGATCAGATGTCGAACTGGTAGCTCTTCGGCACGAAGCGGTAACCGGCATCCTGCTTCTCGACATAACCGACGGCCGGGAACGGCATGTGATAGCCGAGGAAGGCGACCTTGTCGGTAGCGATCATGTCGAAGACTTTCTTGCGGGTCGCGGCGGCCTTGGCCTTGTCCATGTCGAACTTCACTTCCCAGTCCGGGCGCTGCAGCGACAGCACGAAATGGTTGGCGGTGTCGGCGGTCAGGATCAGCCGCTTGCCCTGGGATTCGACGTTGAAGATCAGCATGCCGGGCGTGTGGCCGGGTGCGAGCATGGCGGTGATGCCGGAGGTGACCTCGCCGCCCTCGCCGATGAACTTCATCTTGTCCGCAAGCGGCTTCACCGAGGCGAGAACGGCCTTCTGGTTGCCTTCGGCCGGCGTGCCGGCACGGGCGCCATCGGTCCAAAAATCATATTCGGTCTGACCGGCGACATAACGCGCTTTCGGGAAGGCCGGCTTGCCGTCTTCCATCAGCCCGCCGATATGGTCGCCATGCATGTGGGTGATGACGACGGTGGTAACATCTTCCGGCATGTAGCCGGCGGCCGCCATGCCTTCGATCAGGCGGCCGGCGCCCATGGCGCGGCCAGCCGGGCCGAAGCCGGTGTCGAAAAGGATGACTTCGCTGCCGGTATCGATCAGCGTCGGCGAGAACGAATTGACGAACTGGTCTGTCGGCAGGAAATTCTGGGCCAGCAGACCGCCAACGGTTTCCGGCGTCTGGTTGGTGCCAAAGGTTTCGCCCGGGACGCCGGATGCGCGGGCGCCATCCTTGATCACCAGAACCTGAAAACCACCCAGCTTGAATTTATGAATGTCCGGAGGGGTTACGCGGTCGATTGCCAATGTCTTCTTCTCCTGTGCGAGCGCCTGGCCCGTCAAAATTGCTGGAGCGGCAAGCGCGCCGATGGCGGCCGTTCCCATGAGTGTCCGTCGGTTGATGCCCGATGCCGTCATGACTTAGTCCCCTATCCCTGATGTCGCCAGACCCCTGAAGTTGAGTCCCGCGGCGGAAGATAGCCGCAGAGGAAGGCGGGAAAATCACGCCTCACGCAGACGTGACCCATTTTTCGAAAAGGTGAGATTCTGCAATTGGCTTCTCTCCTCAACGGGTCTACAGGGAGCTCATATTTTGCGTGTCGCAGGCGCCTCCATGAACCGCATGATCCCCCTTATTCTCGCCGTATCGCTCTTCATGGAGCATATGGACTCGACGGTCATCTCGACCGCGCTGCCGACGATCGCCACCGATCTTTCCGTCAGCCCGATCACGCTGAAACTGGCGCTTACCTCCTATATGGTGGCGCTTGCGATGTTCATCCCGATCAGCGGCTGGATGTCCGACCGGTTCGGCGCCAAAAAAATCTTTCGGCTGGCCATTCTGGTCTTCGTGATCGGCTCGATCCTCTGTGCGATTTCCGGCTCGCTCGTGCAGTTCGTGCTGTCGCGTTTCCTGCAGGGCATGGGCGGGGCGATGATGACGCCGGTCGGGCGCCTCGTTCTGTTGCGCACCACCCAGCGCAGCGATCTGGTTTCGGCCATGGCACTGCTGACCATTCCGGCGCTTGTCGGGCCGCTGACCGGCCCGCCGATCGGCGGCTTCATCACCACCTATTTCAGCTGGCACTGGATCTTTCTGATCAACGTGCCGATCGGCCTTGCCGGCATCTATCTCTCAGGCGTCTATCTGCCGGAAGTGCCGACCGTGGCGACGGCCCGTCTAGACTGGGCCGGGTTTGCGCTGACCTCGATCGCCGCGGCCGGCATCGTTTTCGGCCTTTCCGTCATAGGCCTGCCGGCGCTGCCGCCGGCCGTCGGTATCACCACGACGGCTGTGGGTTTTGCGGCCTGCATTCTCTATATGTGGCATGCAAGGCGCCATCCTCACCCGATCCTCAACCTGAAGATCTTCAACGATCGCGCCTTCCGGGCCTCGACAACGGGAGGCACGCTGTTCCGTATCGCAACCGGCGCAATCCCGTTCCTTATGCCGCTGATGCTGCAGCTCGGCTTCGGGCTCAACCCGTTCCAGTCGGGCCTCATCACGTTTTCGGGCGCAATCGGAGCGCTCAGCGCCAAATTCGTCGCACGCCGAATGTTTGCGCTCACCGGTTTCAAGATGGCGCTGATCTTCACCAGCATTCTCGGCGCAGCCTCAGCTGCCGCGAACGGCTTTTTCACACCGGACACGCCGCATATCGTCATCATCGGTACGCTGCTGGCGGCGGGCCTGTTCCGGTCGATGTTCTTTACCGGTGTCAACGCGCTCGGTTATTCCGAGATCAGCGACGAACATGCGAGCCAGGCGACCTCGATGGCATCCGCCCTGCAGCAGATCAGCCTCGCACTCGGCGTCGCCTTCGCGGCCTTCATTCTGGAAGCGTCATCGACCCTGTCCGGCACGCATCTGGAACTGGCGGATTTCCACCTGGCCTTCTTCATCGTCGCAGCGGTTTCGCTGTTCTCGATCGTGCCGATCCTGAAGCTGGATCCGTTGACAGGCGCGGATGTTTCCGGCCATCGCCGCCGGCTGGTCGCAAAGCAGCAGCCGGAAGCCGGCGAGTAACGGGACTTACCGATGAGCTGCGGGAGGCTCCGCCTCTTGCTCGACGTCATCCTCGGCCTTGAGCCGAGGATCTAATCAGTT
The DNA here is from genome assembly GCF_007829835.1 of Neorhizobium alkalisoli. Taxonomy (GTDB): domain Bacteria; phylum Pseudomonadota; class Alphaproteobacteria; order Rhizobiales; family Rhizobiaceae; genus Neorhizobium. The sequence goes on from NZ_VIWP01000002.1 coordinate 1,016,548, forward strand.
AAGAAATCAGGCACCTGCAGATCCTCGGGACAAGCCGGAGGATGACGAAAGAGACGGACGATCAATCCCGGCCGTCGTCTTGGTACTCGCCTTCGGCCACGTCTTCCTCATGCTCTTCAGCCGACATGGCCCGACGTCCCTTGAAGTGTTTTGCGAGCAAAAACATCTCAACCGATTCCGAGCGCGAGGCGCCCGGCTTCACGTGGATGACCTGCTTGAAATTCTTCTTCAGAAGATCCAACAGCTCCTTCTCGGTGCCGCCCTGGAAGGTTTTTGCGAGGAAGTGGCCGCCCTCGCCCAGAACCTCGATGGCAAAATGCGCCGCGACTTCGCAGAGATGCATGGTGCGCAGATGGTCGGTGCGGTGATGGCCGGTGGTCGGCGCGGCCATGTCCGAGAGGACAACATCCGGCGTGCCGCCGATCGCTTCCTTCAGCTGGCGCGGTGCATCGTCATCGAGAAAGTCGAGCTGCAGGATTTTTACACCAGGCAAAGGCGCCATTTCCAGGAAGTCGATGGCTGCGACGCGAGCATCACCATCCGAGGAATCGGTGACCTTGGCGGCGATCTGCGACCAGCTGCCCGGAGCAGCCCCAAGATCGATGATGCGGCGCGCGCCCTTCAAAATCTGGTGCTTCTCGTCGATCTCGAGCAGCTTGAAGGCCGCGCGGGCGCGATATCCTTCGAGCTTGGCGCGCTGCACGTAAGGATCGTTGATATGGCGCTCCAGCCAGCGTCGCGACGACGCCTTGAGCTTGCCCTTCTTGACCTTCTGGCCGAGCTTGCGGCCGGTACGGTTGCTGCCGACAGGTGGTTTCGTCATCGTGCCTGCCCCGCTTCTTCCTTGTGTGAATGGCCGAAACGCCGGCCCCGCGCCCGCCGCCAGACGCCGTCATCGGCCATCATGTCGGTCAACAGGCCTTCTCTCAAGCCACGATCTGCAACCCGCATGCGCTGGCTCGGCCAGCGGCGGCGGATCGCTTCCAGAATGGCGCAGCCGGCGAGAACCAGATCCGCCCTGTCCGGGCCGATGCAGGGGTTTGCGGCACGATCCGAAAAATCCCAGGAGAGGAGCTTTGCCTGCATGGCGGAAACTTCGTCATCCGATAGCCAGAGCCCATCCACCTTGCGGCGGTCGTAACGCGGCAGATCGAGATGCACGCCGGCGAGTGTCGTCACCGTGCCGGAGGTGCCGATCAGATGAAAATCCTCCGGACCGGCGCGGCGGGAAAGATTGATCGGCGGGCAATCGAACGAGGCAAGCATGCCCTCGACTTCCGCAACCATGGCCGCGAACACATCCGGCGTTACATCGCGACCGCCGTGGCGCTCGGACAGCGTCACGACGCCGACCGGCAAAGATGTCCAGTGGGTGATGTGGTTGGCAAGCCGGCTGGAACGGTTGTCTCCGATGCGGATGACGGCGATTTCCGAAGAGCCGCCGCCGATATCGAAAAGCACGACCGAACGGGCTTCACGCCCGACCAGCGACGAGCAGCCGGAAACAGCAAGCCGGGCTTCCGTCTCACGATCGATGATTTCCAGCTCAAGCCCGGTCTCGCTGCGCACGCGTGCCAGAAACTCCTCGCCGTTTTCCGCGGCGCGGCAGGCTTCCGTCGCGATCAGCCGCATGCGCCGGACGGGACGATGGGCGAGCTTGGCGGCGCAGATACGCAGGGCCTCGACAGCCCTGTCCATCGCGTCATTGGCAAGCCTGCGGCTGGTGCCGAGACCTTCGCCAAGCCTGACGATGCGCGAAAAGGCGTCAACGACGCGGAACTGGCCGGGACGCGTCGGCTGGGCGATCAGCAGGCGGCAATTGTTGGTGCCGAGATCGAGCGCCGCATAAAGCTCCTCGCGGACCGGCGCATTCTTGCCGAGGCTGGCTGCAAGTGCTGCCTGATGGGCACTCGAGGATGAATGCCCATGCGCGTGACCGGAAGCGTGGCCATGTGCATGGACGCGACCGGTTGCCGGGCCTGCGCCAGAGGCGGGCTTGGAAGCCGCCGATTTCGACTGGCCCTGATGCGCATTATGCCCATGGCTGCCCGCATGTCCCTGCCCGCCCGCGGCGAGCGGACGGCCCTGCGGCCCACGACCACCACGGTTCTTCTTGCGACCGCGATGGGATTTTTGCGCATGCGGATGTTCTGCCCGATCAGCAGGGGGAGCGCCGGCATCGGAGATTTCGACGGGCTGGCCTGCCGGAGCGCCGGAGCGCGCACGACGACGTTTCCGCTTGCGCGGATGCGCGTCGGACAATCTGTCCTCAGCTTTTGCATCAGCCGATCTTGAGTCGGGTGACCTTGCTTCAGGCAGCCTCGCGTCGAGTGGCCGCGAATCACGCTGTCGGGTTTCCGGGCGTCCAGCCTGTAGGGACGAATCAGCCTGAGCTGCATTTGTCCCCTGCGCCGCGGTCCGGTTCTTGCCGTTCCGCTTCGCCTTGCGCCGCCGGGAGGATCTCCCCTCCTTGCGCATTGCCGCCGACGCCCCGCCTTCTGGCGGCTTTCCGCCGCTATCGGGGTCCATCACTTTTAAAGTCCATCTCGCCGCGCAAGGCCTTGAAAAGCATGCCGCAGGCGTCTGATCGTTTCGTTGGCGCCAAGATACCAGCAGAGGCCGCAATCGCCAATGCCTTTTTGACCGCTTGTGGAGACAAGCAGATTCCGTGCAGATTTTTTGAAAAAGGGTATTTGCAAGTGCGAAACGTTTGGTTATAAGCCGCCCCACACCGTGACCGTGTCGAGTTCGACGCGTCCTTGCTGGGGAATAGTTCAACGGTAGAACGACGGACTCTGACTCCGTTAATCTTGGTTCGAATCCAGGTTCCCCAGCCAATATCTCACAACAATATAGATTCGTTGCTGGCTATATAGTCAAAAGTTCACGTAGTTCGTATTGCGCATTGTTGCATGGTGTTTCCCTTGATTTCTAGTAGTTTGCCTGCACACTCGGCAAACCCATGCAAAATGGCTGACTATCGCGTCTAGGCGCCGAGAAATCGTACTTGGAGAAAGGGTGATGGCCGACGAAGAGGAAAAAGCCAGAGTAGAAAAAATGACCGATCGGCGGATGGACGCCGCTCACAAGGCTTTTGATGGACACCGCAAGACTATCTCAGACAGCTTCGCATTGGTTGGCAGCTTCGCCACAACTGCAATGCGAGCTCCTGCAATAGCAGCTGGTGCCGGTATTGCAGCCCTCTTAGGCTTTTTTTCAGCGAACAGGGGCGCTCTAGCTGGTACAGAAGGCATTGCGTTTTTCAATCATGCTTTGTCTTACTTCTGCGGATCGATAGCTCTCTCCGTCATCTGCTCAGGAATAGCGTACCTTAGCCAGCTTCTGGTAACCAACAGCCTCCAATCTTATACGTTTAATTATGATAGCCCCTTCGTCCTCGAGACTCGCCGCCGCAAGTTGCTAAATGGCTTCGGAGCGGTATTTCAGATTTCGGCAATATTACTCGGATTAGCGTCGATCGGTCTGCTAGTTTGCGGAGGGTGGTTTTTTATGATGCTCACTGATTTTTTAGCGACAAAAACTCCCCTGCCGTCTCTGCCGTGATCGCAATCTGGAATGATTTCACATGAGCGGCCGACCAGAAATTATCGAAATGCCTGAGCCGTTAGGGCTATATGCCGGACAACTCTTCGATCGAGCAACCGAGTATTTCGAAGCGTTTCGGGTCCTGGCGCCGCGCGACTTGGAGCTCATGCACGCCAAATATTTTCTGCTCGCGCACGCTCTGGAATTATACCTTAAATCGTTCCTCGCCTCGAATGGTGTCAAAAAAACCGAATTGAGGGAAACGAAGAAATTCGGGCATAATCTTCCAAATATCCTCTCGAAGTGCGTGGAGTTTAATATTCCAACAATCGAGAACTTGGACATATTCGTTCGTGAGATCCATCACAAAAATGAGGATTTCGACTTTCGATATCCAAGCAACTACAATCTCCGGGTACCTTCACCCGATTTATGCATGAGCGTATTGGAGCCGCTTCATAAGAACCTGAGGCCAATCATCGAGAAAACGCGTGTTCGTGCCCAAATCGAATGGGCGCAAGATACGCGGCATTTGAAAGGCAAGAATGTTGATTTCCACTGAGAGCTGACCCGGCGTTTCCACCGAGAAGTGACCCGCCTTTAGGTATCGTTTGTGCTGGTCGTAGTGGTCAAGGTCCTGC
>NZ_VIWP01000003.1 GCF_007829835.1 Neorhizobium alkalisoli
CGTGTCGATACTCGTTAGACATAAGCCTATCCTCAAGCCTGTGCTTGAGCCTTTCTGCTTATGCCGACTGTCCGGTCGAAATGGGGGGCAGTTCAGCCTTGAAAGATGCCACGGAAGCAGATGGTGTTGGGTTCACAGCGCTCACATGGGAAACGGTTTATTCGGCGCTGTCCAAATTCGCGGACGAATGTGGGCACTCTAAAACCCTGTTGGAATTCATGGAGGATCAAGGCTTGAATGCTGGACCGCCGATCACCGCCGATGCAGCACAGGCATTCGTCGCCGGATACCCACTTCTCTCCCGTTTCGAGCGGTATATGAAGGCAATTGCCAAGCGCGATTGGGAATTCATGCCGGAACCATTGCGTGGAGATGAGTATCGACGGGTAAAACAGAATTACGGTCGTTTCGCTGTCGAGTTTCCTATCGTCAACGACATATTCGTTACAGCTGGCATCCTGTACGACAACTACGACCATCAAGTTCCGTTTGAGAACAATTCCAGTCGCGGGTTGGACGTATTTTTGAGACTGGAAAGCCATCCAAAAATGGCAGGCCGAAGAAGTATCATCGACGCCGTGAAGCCGCGCGTAGCGGAGATGATCGCGGAAGGCGGTGTTGTTCGGGTTGATGGCGATGGCATCACAGGTAATCGCCATACGATAGTGATCGCACAGCGTAGCCTTTCCGAATTCCTTGGCTTTGCTACGGAGGCTGAGCAGCAAGACGCCATCTACAGTCAGATCGCTAACTGGTCTAAAGCGCTATTCCGAGATGAAAACGTGTTCGATGTTATATCGAACGCGTAGCGCTCACGGAATTGCTTTCAATTTTCTTCGGGGTCATCAGGCCCCTTTTTCACGCGTACAAGAATTGCTTTCTGAAGCTATCTGGGGTATAAATCCATCACCCCCAAAACATCGCTGATTGCCTATTTCGTATTGTTGCGAAATTCAGGAGAAATACGCAATAATATTACGCGTAATTACTCAATCTTGCGTTTGGAGTTACCATAAATAAATTTGAGACAAATGGCTCCATGCGGCCTTTTTAAAAGCATGACGGAATCTCTAGCGTAAGGGTAATCCGTAGGTCCCATGGTCTGATGGGCAGCGCATATTGATTGCGGCAGTCGTGCCGCCTAGATGCGAGCGAATTCAAATTTAAAATTTAGCAGAAGACTGAAGCTCAATGAGCAACGGTCGAGAGATGGAAAACCATCAAAGATGTCAAAAGGTGATCGATTGGCCTTTTAACAATATCTTGCGCGTGATTACAAACCGAACGTCAAGGGCATTTCGCCACGCCTGTCCTACCCCACTTTTGAGTGGTTGTTCGCATCGATTATACACCAACATTCGACGGATTGTTGGGCGTTGTCAGCCCCCTGACGGGGCTAACTATGTCCAAATTTCAATATATTATAATATCAAATCTGATTCAAAAATTCCAAGGGATAAGCGTTTTTGAGCGCAGCGAGGAAACGATTATCTCAATCATGGAGCCGTAGGCGAAGTGATTGAGAGTTGCTTGAAGTTTTTAGAAACTATTACATGCTTCTAAATCTGTATGAGAAACTGATACGAAATATGAGATACGAATGATAAGTTTCCTCATACGGACTTAGAACTATCAGGTTGGATGATGAAGTCACTCATACGAATTTGAAACTATGAGATACGGATCAGAAAGTTCGTCATATGGATATGAATCCTTCCCTTCGGGAAGGTAATGACATTTTCTCGCAAGCTCGAAAATGCCAATTACTTCTTCTCATTTCGAAATGAGATTTGATTCAATCCGATCAAATAAGAATCTCATCCATACGAATAAGTTTCTCATTTCCGTTTCTAAAGGGATCATCTCGCCTAAAATCCCGATCCAAGTTCGATCAAGCTCATTCCGCTTCGCTGCATTCGCACCATCCAAATCTTATCAAAGCTGCTACCGAAACCCATTCATCAGGGCTTCCGAATTCTCCATTTGGATTTCCGTTCCGGTTTGCCGTTCCGTTCCGCACTCATTTTAATTTTCGCTTTGCAAGCTATTGTATTTCAACGGTTTTTAGACGCGGATTTTCGCTATTTCACGCGTAAGCTATATCGGTACTCCCTCAGAAACCTAAAACGTAATTCATATGAATTTTCGAGGTGCAAAGCCCTGTAAAATAAGGGTTTCGACCATCAACGCCGATATTTGAATGAGCTGAATTTTGAGGTCATTTCTGGTTGCGATTACTCATCATTCATGATTGCGCTCTCTTATTCCGCCTCTTCAGCGACTGCTCTTCGCACTTGCCGGTAAAGTATCAGAAGATAGCACCAAAGGATGATCACCATCCCAATAATGCAGACCGGACCAATCACACGAGCCAGCTTGTTGACAGCCTGACCATCGAGGAACAGATCGAAACACATCCAGAAGGGAACGGCGATTAAAACCAATACCGTGAATTTGTCCGGGAAGGTCGTGTACTGCCAAATATGCCTCAGTGTAATGCGTTTCGACGTCATCTGAAATTTCCGTCAATTTGATGCTTTGGGTTCAAAAAAGTGAAACCGACAAAATTGTAGCCTCGTGTTCGTACTGACGACTGAGAGCGAAGGACATCAATGATTGCTGATCAAGTGCTGATATTTCTGATCCGTAGCATTGCGGAAATTGTCTTCGCGTCTTACTTCATGATCCAAAATCCGGTGCTTTTCGGTGTTTTGGTCGCCTCACTGGTCATAGCGCTCGGCAGTCGAACCCCGTTTTGGTGGACATTTGTCTTTCCCGCTATTGGTTCGGTCGCTACTTACGCGATCTATTGGGGCGGCGTTCCGCTTTCTTCCGTATCGGTGCAGGTTGCTGTGATGATGTGTCCCGTCGCGTTGGCTTGGTGGCTGAGACGACGGTTCAGCCGTTCTTGAATTTGAAAATCATTATAAATTTTCCGGACGACCTTATCATGAATCTTGGATGCCAAGGGGGGTGTCCGGGGTCGCTATTGCCGGAATTTCGGCCAAGATTATCGAGGCAGGCGCGATGGAGAGGGAATCTCCCGCCTGCCTCGACAGCGACGAGGAAATGGAGAGACCTCAACGCACGATTGACGACATCCATGCCACCATGTCGTCAATGGAATTAGAAAGAGACAGGCTTTGAATCTGTGGGACTTAAAGCCTGTCTCGAAGAAGCTGGGTGAGCTTCCGTTCGGACGACAACCGTGATGAGTGATCGATCGCCGTCCTAGGCGAGGGGACGCCTATAGAGATCATATGCATTTGATCAAGGCTGACCAATAGGCTGGATAGCGTTATCCCATCACTCGTCCGTTAGCGTACGATCAGCAAAAGCTAAAAGGGATAGGTTCGAGCGTGCAAGCCTGTCGCGCCATTCCACAAATATGGATAGAGAGAATGGGAGCGGAGGCAGAATGGAGCCCTGAAATTTCTGCCTCCGCACCGTGATCACGAGGCGAAACGTGATGAATGAACTATGGATCGTTGTGGTTAATGAAACCCTAAGCTTCTGCGTTGTCCGTAAGGCTATAGTCCAGCGTACAATCTGAGCATTGAATGAGACCCTTGCAAATCAGGCATCACAAACTGTCCGCAAGGCTTGCAAATCTAATCGTACACGCGTATCATCGGACATCGCCTAATCGTACAGGTAATCCGATGACCAAGACCATCCTTTACAGCCGCGTTTCCACATCCTCTCAGGACCTTTCCCATCAGCTTACTCAAGCAGAGAAGGCGGGCTTAGTCATCGATGAGGTCGTTTCAGATCACGGCGTATCAGGTGTCAGCACCAAGCTCAGCGAAAGACCTGAAGGGAAACGTCTATTCGATATGCTCCGCAAAGGTGACGTTCTCGTTTGCCGTTGGGTTGATCGGCTAGGCAGGAACTATGAAGACGTAACCGAAACCATCAGAACCTTTATGAAGAAGGGCGTGGTTATTCGAACGATCATCAACAACATGACCTTTGACGGCTCGAATGATGATCCGACACAGAAAGCCGTGAGAGACGCCTTGATTGCGTTCATGGCTGCAACTGCTCAAGCGCAAGCTGAAGCTACGAAAGAAGCTCAGAGAGCCGGTATAGAGGCGAACAAAGGCAACACCGAAAAGTACCGTGGAAAGAAGCCGTCTTATGACCGCGACCAGTTCACCACAGTTATCGATATGATCAACGCAGGGCAGGGAGCTTCGGCAATTTCTAAGACGACTGGGCTGACACGGCAGACCGTTTTGCGAATTAGGGATGACCAAGCAGGGGCTGAAGCGGCCTTGGCAAAATGGATGATGTAGTTGCGAATCTCATTCGCAATAAGCTTCGCATTTGTTCTGATGTTATAGTATCACATCGCTTTGTGGAAGTTTCGGGCCTTAAGCGGCGGGGGCAGGAAATGTGGTTGAGCTCAGATCGAAAGCCTACCGGCATGGCGAATAAGCGTCGGGTACTCCGCCACCACGCTGCGTCTGACGCCATCACCATTTCTCCGCACGGGCCGATTGTTGTATTCACTTTGGAAGTACTCGTGTGCTTGTAGTAGCTGAAAGTTCTCCTTGCTTGCTTCATAACCATTTCTTATGGTGTCGTCTAAGTATTGCGAAGCAAGACCAAGAACAAGCTTAATAGAGCTTCCAACATTATTCAATTCAGTACGTTTTTCACGTCCTTGGTAGAGGTATTGGTCTTTAATAGACCAGTTTGTTGAGCCGACCATTCTCGAAAGCCACTCATTATGCGGAGGATTGGTGATATCTTCACGTCTGAGATATCCTAGAATGAGTGGAAACATGATCCCGATGTAAATTGGGAACCGGTATTGCCAAACGGTAGTCAGGCTCATCAAAATATCGATGGCTTGTTCCGACTCCCGCAAGCTCATCTTGTAATGGATAGTAGCATCAGACAGATATCTGGTCGGATTCTGCTCGAAACCTGGATGAAGCCATTTACTGACATCAGGTTTGTGAAATGCCATTAGTCTTTCGACAATCTGCTGCGTGTTTGGCTCTGGTAGTTCGTACGAGCGCGTGAAAAACCGTTGCAGATACCGGCGACTATCGAAGGACGGTCCATAAACCGCGTTGATCGAGTGCGCCAACTGAGTGGTATCCGTCGAAAGAACGAATACGACATTGTCTGCATCAAATAGGTGTTTGATCCGTTCCAGCATCGCGATTGCGTAGGTTGGGCGGCATCTGTCCAATTCGTCGATGAGGATAAAGAACGGTAGGTTTCGAGCCGTTTGCTCCTCGAATAATTTCAGAAGCTCGGAAAGGCTATCTCGGAACCGTTCGAGGCTAACACGAGCTTCGTTGAATTCCTCCATACGTTTCTTGGCAAACTTGTCGATGATTTTGTCCGTGACCTCGACCGCCTGTTTCTCAAAGGTGTCTTTGATGTCTTCTCCTGTTTTGCCAGTTTCGTGAACCTGCTGGTCAATGACCTCTAGGATTTCATCTGTGCCTTCAGCGATCACATATCGGCTCGCTCTTTTTCCTAAACCCTTGAGCGCAATCCATCCGATCTTGGCTGCATTCGTTTTGACGACTTCATAAGCTTTGCGAAGAGCAGGCTGGTCCTCTTTCTGTTGGTCGAAATAACACTGAAAATAGGCTTCAATCTCGGCAATCACGTTAGTGTACGGATCGTCTGAAAAGTCATTTTTCCATGCGTCGATAAGGACAACAGGATGTTCAGCAAGTTCCAGTTGCTGCTTGAAACGCTCCATGAAGAACGATTTTCCGAATCCCCAACCAGCATCGATGTTGAGGACATATGAGCCTGATCGGCCTGCGGCCTTTCGCTCTTCCATTCTCTTCACAAGGAAGTCGTGCAAAAAATCGGCGTCCGCTTTCCGATCCAGCATGTCATCAAGCCAAATCGTCTCAAGCGTCTTTTCGGCCATGGTATCCCCCGACTCTTCAACAAGGCAATCTTAGCTTGTCTTTGCCGGAGTGGTAGCGGAATCGGATCGCTGCAAATTTGCACCTAGACCGATTTCTAGGTTCCGGCTTACGGTCCTTCTATATCAATGAAAGGACGTACTAATATGCAGTTTCAAGCGTATGGGTTTCAACTTTTGCCCGGTTCTGATGACAGCCTTCACTTCGCCAAAACCTATGAGGAATGCCGCGACGAAGCTACCGAACTGCGCCGCGAATACAAAGCGCTCCATGCAGCCGCGCCTCCACTTGGTCCCATGAAAGTCTATCAGTTTTTCATGCGTATGCCGAAAGAGGCTGACCTTCTGAACGCTTTTAACCACCCCGACGAAACTGCTGAGATGCTGATAAACCATTGTGTTATCGAGCGGCGTGAGGTCGGCGAATTTACCGACGATTAGTCAAAACCATTGGGCGGATCGATGCCGTTTTGCAGGCGCGTTTATGAGTCTCGCTGACGAATATTGACAAGAACGCAACGTGAACAGATATTGTCTGGCTGAAGCGAAGGGTTCAGCATGTCATTACCGAATATGCAGCGGAAATGCGCGCGGTGCGGATTGGCCACGTGGCTTAATCAACGCGCGATGGGTCGCAGGTTGCCGCACCTTCAATTGAAAAACCTGTCATATCGATATCGTTGCCATTGCGACGAACCACGACATACTGCGAGCTTCGTGGGTAAAAAGTCGCTATAAAAACTTTGGGAGGAATAGATGGCGCTTGAGTACATTGAGCCATCGGTTTGGAGAGAGCCAGTCTACATCAGGATCGGCTTTGGTGCGTCCGAAATGGTTGAGGGTCCAGTTGTCGCTTTAGATTATTTGAGGCGACGGTGGCCCTCCGAGCGTGGCCCTGCATACAATGCTGCCGTGATAGCATGTCAATCCGCTATCGAAGGTAAGGTAGACCTGATGCAAGCACGAGACGATTTTGCAGCTGCCGCGAGGGAAGCTTATCTGTTGTCATGAGCGCTATTGACTCTGCCGCCTGCCGTGAACAAAATAGGAACGCAGTCCTAATCACGGAGGCCGGTCATGATCTATGCGCAAGCTCGCCAGTACGCGGGCTGAGGCCAAAGTTCGAACGCGAGGACTAATCAATGGAACGCGCAACAGCGGATGTCGCGATCTGCAACTTGCTGCGCGATCTCGGTGCTAAGGTAGATGAGCCGATCAGCATCTATCGGATCGGTGAACCGCTCATCATCGACAAAGGCTATAGCGAAGACGAGCTGATAAATGCGTTGTTCTACCTGCAAAGCCAAAAGGTAATAGACATCCTCGATGGCAATCGGCTGCGTCTAGCGAAACCCCTGTGATCTGTAGTCCGCACGTCTGACGTTTAGGAACCTTTCGATCGGTAGCCGGTTCCCTTCTTAAGGTAGGACTAAAATGGCTTCCGAAATCATTCCAGCGAAAACCATGCGAGCGATTTTCCGGCTTGAGGAGACACGGAAGCTCGCAAAGTCACGTGGAAGGATAGAAGTCATGGACGGGCTAGATGTCTACAAAGCCAAAGGAAAGCCAAAGCCGAAATTCGGTGCGGGCACCATAATCCTAATTGGATGCTGTGTGACACTCGCGGTTGTTGGGATCGTTGTCGGAGCAATCGTGATCTACGGTTCGATGCAAGCCGTGAATTGAGAGCCGTGCAAAAGGTGAAGCCCGGTCGGGGAAGAGATCGACCGGGCTTCGTTTTCCCTTACACACAGCTGGGAGGTCCAGCGCTTACATAAGACTCTCTTCGCCGACATGTTCCACATGCCTCGCGGCGGTCTCTCAAGCACGGGACTAAGTCCATCAAGTGCAAAGCTGGATGCCGCCGTAAACCAGCGCAACCGCAATGTAGATGATGGCGAATATCGTCCACATCCCCTGATCTGGATGACGTTTTTTATCTGAACGAGCCATATGAAGGGCCTCCCAACCCTTTGATTAGTGCCAAATAGTAGCCCAAACTTTTGGACAGAAAAGGGCAGGGCCTCATTCGTCCGCGAACGTACCGACCGGAACCAAATTCAAGTAGCCGCTTTAAAGCGCACCATCTTGGCGGACGGTGACCATGGATTTCGATAAGTTTGTAGAGTTCGCAGTGGCGTTGCGCGAGACAGTCGCAAAACCGTTCTGCTTCGATGAAGGCAGAGCAGCGGCTATGCAAGGTATCCATTTTGTTCGCGGCAATCCATACGCCCGCGAAACTGAACCCGAGAGCCACCAATCTTGGAATGACGGCTGGCTGTCGATTAACGAACCTCAGCAGTAAATTGACAAAGCGCACGTCTCTGTGAGTTCTGGGCGTTTATTCGCTTGATGGGCGGATAGCTTGATTGCGTAATAGTTGAGTGTATAAAGCCGCAAAAGCCAATAATAGGCTCGCGGGAACTATAAAAGTGTACATTGTATCAGTTTTTGACGCAGGTCGGGAACGGAATCTGAAGTGTTCGTCATTGATGTTCACGCCCGATGGTCTGTTCATTGTTGCGGACAATCAGAACTATAGCTTTCCATCGTCGGCACTGCTCAGTGTTGCTTCAGTGGTTGAATGCGATGAACGCGCAGATGGCGAGAGCAAGAGCGAGCCTTGGCTTAAGCTTTGAGCGAAATATCAAAAGGCGTTTTGTTCCAATAATTTAAGGGCGGTTTTCACGGAACGTCTCTGCCTGCCATCTGTTCTGCTGCATCGCAAACCAGCATGGATGGACAGCATGAAGCTGACGCTCGCGGACGTTTGGGACTTTGATAACGACGTAAGATGGTATGTCGCGGAGGAAGTGAACTCTGCTTATCTACTGTGCGCATTGGTCGATCACACCGCGAAGGGCGTTCAGGTGCACGACACCAATCGCACGTTCGAAAGCCAGCCAGCATTGATGAAGTTCGTAACGCGGATGTCGAGAGGCGCTTCGACTGTGCTTTGCGTAAAGTACGAAGACGGTCATGTCGCTCTGCAACGATATCACCATCGTGCTTGATGGTTCTAATGCAGGAACTTTCGCTTCATCTGCTCGACATTTTGCGAGCCATCGAAGATAGCAAACATCCGCGTTGCAATCTCCCGCCCTTTGTCGCTCAACGGATCGATCTCGCGTTGTGAGCAGACGTAGCGATACGCGGCGAAGATCATCTCGATTTGCTTGTCGGTGACGTTGGTTTTCATTGCGCCAATATGATGTCGAGCCGAGCTGGCGACAAGTAAGCGCTACCGTACAATCATCAGCTTGGTTTAGAAGCAGCTAATACAGAAGCGCGTCGGAACCCGGCTGGCCTTGGACTTCGCCGGGTTCCGCTCTCAAGGTGCCAGCTATTTGGCGCAGCTGGTCAAATAGAAACCGCTTGCTCTATGAAATGTTCCATCAAGGGAGGTCGGAGCGCGACGTTAGCTTTTGGGGAGTAACAGCCGCGCTCCGTTGGAGATTGCTGCGTACGGTGGGACACAGCGTCTGAATAATGCTGGTAAGAAGCAAATGTTCCGCTCAATGGCGACCGACAAAGCCCTTGCTCTGGTCGAACACACCGCCGGTAAATTGCGTCGGCATCCCGTCAGCATCGTGAAGGCATCGCCCGAACCATCCAACATGTTTCAGTTCACCGGATTCAGTTTTTACGCGAAACCGGCTCTGTATGAACCCACCAGTCAGAATGGCTGTGTGAATCTCTTTAGCAGTACGCTCGCGATCACCGTCAACTATTCGATTGATGATAAACTCTATAGATAAGCCATTAGCAGCCTTATCTACCGGCAATCCGTGTATGTTGGCAAATGCACTGTCGCCAATTAGCTTGTTCGCGCACACATCGAACGCATACATACCCAGCTGCGACAGATCGGGTTGAAATATTGCTTGAATGCCCATGTGATTCTCCGCCGATATATGCAGCTATAATAGCGAATACTGCCATTAGGTTGCATTAGAGAGATATCATATGTGACTTTTTATGGTCTGCGCGCATACAAATATGAACCTGACTCGCATTCATATTATTCTGCTCAAAGTTGTGGCAATTGGTCGGAGTTGGTCGGGGCAGGCGTGCTTCTAATCGTCGCCCAACTGGCTTTTAGCCGACGACCTGAAGCGGTCAACCGGTATTCCGGTTGTTCCAGAATGACCGCGCGCTGTTCTATAAGCCCGTCTTTGATCGCGCCCTTCAGCGTAGTGGGTCCAATGCCATGGGGTTTCGCAGCCCATTCTTTTCGAGGCATCGCCCGGATCAAGCGGATAAGTCGGTAAGTGATCTGCATAGCCATAAAAACAGCCACGGAAACAACATGTTCCCGCACTGCACACGCATGACGCATTCAGTTTTCTGGTTACACGCTGCCAAATCAGGGAACGGACGTAGACCGAAAAAGCAACAACTTGGAAAGAGAGCCCGAAGATCGGAGACAGAGGGGTCGGCAAAATCTGATATCAGCGGGGATAAGACACGATTAGCTTGGAGCGGATTAGGGGAAGTCGAACCCCTATCTCTAAATTCGGAAGACTTAGCGCTTTTCCGTTAAGCTAAACCCGCATACATCTATTTAGGAAAACTGAAAACGCGGGCTGGCCAGCAGGCACAAAAAAGCCTGATCCAACTGTCCGACGCAATTGTCTCAGGCTCGTTTGCAAAAAAGAACATAATCAAAAGGAGGAGGCTCGAATGGCTTACGATGCCTCACAAGTATTTAGTGGAATTCTGTTCCTCGAATCGTGGCAGGGGATTCTCTCTCAGGCTTTCGGCTACGCTACAAAAGTGCTACATCATGAGATTGACGTGCATGATATTATCCTTTAGAATCATTACGTTATTTCACGAAGGCAATCCCACCTCTTCCGCCATAACTGTGAAAGCCTACTGCGCGCGATGTGCGCATAGCGCAATAACGTCCATCAAGGGCGATGGGCAGGCGAACGTGTTAATCTTGGGTTAATTAAGTATTGATTAACCATAATACGTAGAAATTTAATTACTCCACAATTTTCCGTCGCATTTTTACCTCGAACCAAGCACAAGCTCGACATCATGACATTGCGGACGATTCGTCGTTCGTGTGGTTTTTGTTGCTGAAATGGCGCGGCGGAGCGAGGCCTGACCGAGCGATTTCAGCGGATGCGGAATGGGGCGGTCTGATTTGCGTTTGAGTGGCGGCACGCTTTCGCTTGGTGCGAAATGGCTTGGGATTTCGGTGGTTTGCGCGGCAATGGCATCCTGTGCCACGACGCAGTCCAAGGCACCGGAAAAGAAGGTAGCCCGTAGCAAGGAGTATTTCTCCGAGTCGGAATATGGCGTGAAAGCCAGTCCGCGCGTCGTTGCCGAAGGGCAGCCGGTTCCGAAGGGCGGCGGCCGTTTCATGGTCGGCGATCCCTATCAGGTACGCGGCAAGACCTACGTTCCCAAAGAAGACCCAAAGTATAACAAGTCGGGTCTGGCGTCCTGGTATGGGTCGGCTTTCCATGGCCGTTATACCGCCAATGGCGAAGTCTATGACAGCGCAAGCCTGACAGCCGCGCATCCGACTTTCCCGCTGCCAAGCTACGCCCGCGTCACCAATCTCGATAACGGTTCTTCCGTCATCGTGCGCGTCAACGATCGCGGTCCCTATCACGAAGGCCGCATTCTCGACGTATCCAGCAAGACCGCCGAAATGCTCGACATGAAGCGAATGGGCACTGCCCATGTGAACGTCCAGTATGTCGGTCGTGCCCGCATGGACGGCCAGGATACGCCGTTCTTGATGGCTTCCTATGTCCGCAAGGGCGATCGTCTGCCGACCTTCAATCCGGGCGGCCAGATTGCGTCCGGCGTGATGGTGGCTTCCAACCAGCCGATGCGCGAACAGATGCAAGCCTATGGCTCGTCGCTGCCGCAGCCTAGCCTTCCCGGTGGCCGCACGCCGGCTTCTGCAAAGGGGCAGGGTGCTGCGCCGATCGTCGCTTCTGCTTCGGCCTTCCCGTCGGCTGACCGGTTCGCTTCCGCATCGTCGAATACGCCGCGCCCGGCTGAGCGTCCGCTTGCGGAAACGTCTCGTCAGCCTCAGCGCGTGGTTGCAAGTGCCGTTCCGGCTCCGTCGCAGCCGCGTTTTGTTGAGCCGGCAGCGCAGGCCCGTCCTGTCGCCCAGGTTCGCCCCGCTGCTCAGTCGCAGTTCGCGGCCGCTCCGAAGGCAGTTCAGCCCGTGGTTCAGCCTAGGGAGCAGCAACGCGTGCAGGTCGCCCAGCAGCAGGTCCAGCCGCGTGCACAGGGTATCCAGCAGCGCGCGGTTCAGCCGGTCGCCCAGACCAGCGAAACTGCCTATGTCTCGCCGCCGAAGAGCCGCGGACCGCAGGTCATGTTCGGCAACGTCCTGCTTCAGGATTAAGCCTTGTGAATACCGTGCGGATGGAAGTCCGCACGGGGATTGTGGTACCGCAGGCGCGCTGCTACGCATAAGCGAAACGGTGCACGGAGCGATGATGCGCAGCCTTTTGTTTTCGGCCTTTCTCGTCGCTGCGACGGCATTTCAGCCGGGCGCGGCTTCGGCTGCCGAAGAAACGGCCGCCGCATTTCCGACCAAGGCCAAACAGGCCTATATGATCGAGGCGAAGACTGGCACGGTTCTGCTCGCCACCAATGAAAACCAGTCTTTTCCCGCCGCCTCGCTGACCAAGCTGATGACCATGGAACTGGTCTTTGCGGCGCTTGAGCGTGGTGAGATCTCGCCCGAAACCCTTTATCCCGTTTCCGAATATGCCTGGCGCACCGGTGGCGCTCCCTCCGGCACAACGACGATGTTCGCGGCGCTCAAATCGCAGATCAAGGTCGACGATCTGATCAAGGGCGTGATCGTCCAGAATGCCAATGATGCCTGCATCGTGCTTGCAGAAGGCATGGCGGGCGGCGATCAGCAGTTCGGAGCCCGCATGTCAGCCCGCGCCAAGGATCTCGGCCTTGCGCGCTCAAGTTTTGGCAATTCCACCGGCCTGCCGGATGCGGAAAACAGGACGACGGCGCGCGACATGGTGGAACTGGCGCGGCATCTCTATACCGCTTATCCGCAATTCTACCCGCTCTACAAACAGCCGGATTTCACCTGGAACAAGATCTTTCAGCGCAACAAGAACCCGCTGCTTGCGCTGAACATGGGCGTCGACGGGTTTGGCGGCGGTTTTGCCGAAGGCTCGGGTTTTGCCATGGTCGCTTCGGCCGAGCGCAACGGCACGCGCCTTTTCCTCGCTATGGGCGGACTTGCCAGCGACAAGGAACGGCTTGAGGAAACGAAGAAGGCGCTAGACTGGGGTCTTTCTTCCTTCGAGACGAAGATCATTTTCCCTCAGAACGAGGTGGTCGGTCAGGCAAGCGTTTATGGCGGCGCCGTGCGGCATGTCGATCTTGTCGCGCGCGAGCCGGTCGATCTCTACCTGCCAACCAACAGTCCTGACCGCCTTTCGGGCCGAATCGTCTACCACTGGCCGCTCAGGGCGCCGGTTGCGGCAGGGCAGGAGGTCGGAACCTTGAAAATTTCGGCCGGCGACCGGACGCTGCGCGAAATACCGCTCTTCACCACGACAGCGGTCGAAAAGGGCACTCTGGTGAACCAGGCGACCGACGCATTGCTGGAACTTGCCTTCTTCTGGCTTTGACATTGTTCCGCCAGCCATGCAGATACGCTATAAATCAGCGATGACAGCAATTCGGAAGCGCGTGTGGCAGATCATTCCGGTCTATTCGTAACGTTCGAGGGTGGAGAAGGGGCGGGGAAATCCACCCAGATCCGCCGGCTTGCCGACCTTTTGCGGCGGCGCGGCTACGATGTGCTCGTGACGCGCGAACCGGGCGGCTCGCCGGGCGCAGAGGCCGTTCGGCATGTCCTTCTGTCCGGTGCCGCTGAAAAATTCGGCGTCAAGATGGAAGCGATCCTGTTTGCCGCCGCCCGCAACGACCATGTGGAAGAGATCATCCGCCCGGCGCTGAAGACGGGGGCGATCGTGCTCTGCGACCGCTTCATCGATTCCTCGCGCGTCTATCAGGGCGCAACCGGCAATATCGAACCGGCACTGATCGAGGTGCTGCAGCGCGTCGCGATCGATGGCGTCGAGCCCGACTGCACGATCATTCTCGACCTTCCGGCCGATATCGGCCTGGCGCGGGCCCGCAAGCGCAGTTCCGGCGAGGCTCCGGACCGGTTCGAGAAGGAAGAGATCGAGACCCACGAGAAGCGTCGGCAGGCCTATCTCGACATTGCTGCGGCCGAGCCCAATCGCTGCCGGGTGATCGATGCCGATCGTGAGGAAGACGTCATCGCGACGGAAATTGCCGAAGCGATCGAGCCGATGGCGCGCGAGCTCGGCTTTGCCCAGACCAGCAGCGCGGAATCGGTCGGATGAGCGAAAATGATCCGAGCGTACTCGACGGCGCCATCGCGCCTTCGAAGAACACCCATCTTTTCGGCCATCAGGCGGCAGAGGATTTTCTGGCGGCCGGCCACGCGTCCGGCAAAGGTCATCATGCGATCCTGATCGAAGGCCCGGAAGGGATCGGCAAGGCGACGCTTGCCTTCCGTTTCGCCAACCATGTCATGTCCAACCCCGAGCCGTCGCTTGCGCCGCGCTATCTGGCGAAGCCCGATCCCGATAGCGCCGTCAGCCGCCAGATCGCCTCCGGTGCCTCGCACAATCTCCTGCACCTGACCAAGCCGGTCGACGAAAAGACCGGCCGCACCAAGACCGCCATCACCGTCGATGAAGTGCGCAAGGCCGGGCATTTCTTTTCGCAGACATCGGGAACCGGCAATTGGCGCATCGTCATCATCGATGCGGCCGACGATCTCAACCGCAATGCCGCCAACGCGATCCTGAAGATTCTTGAGGAGCCGCCGCGCCGTTCGCTTTTCCTCGTCCTGTCGCATGCGCCGGGACGGCTGCTGCCGACGATCCGCTCGCGCTGCCAGCCGCTCAAGCTGTCACCACTGAGTGACAATGATCTTTCCCAGGCGCTTGCGGCGCTTGGAAGCCCGCTGACGGGTGGCAAGACGGAAGAGACCGTGCGCGCACTCGCCAAAGGCAGTGTTTCGCGCGCGCTGAAGCTTCTGAATTATGGCGGCACGGAAATCATCGGCGCCTTCGATGAGGTGATCGCATCAGAGGGGCCGACGGCCCGCAAGGCGATGCACCGCCTGGCGGATGTCCTGTCCGGCAAGGACAGCGAAGTGATCTTTGGCTTTTTCCTGGAGCATCTGGGCGATCATCTTGTCGCCCTGGCGCGGCAGTCGGCGCTGGCGGGCGATCTTGCCGCCGCCGACCGGCAGGCGAAGCTGGTCTTCGACCTCGGCGAAAAGATTACCACCGCGCAGGCCTATAATCTCGACCGCAAGCAGACCCTGATGTCCGTTCTCGAAGCAGCAAGGCAGGCCTGAACGGCAAAACGATCGCGCGGGCATCCGAACTGAAGTTCAAGTTTGGGTTCCACCGCAGCGAAACATGCGCTAAGAGCGGCGTGACTTCCTTTCCCGCACACGAGTGCCATCATGCCGAACAAGACACCCTTTTACATCACGACCGCGATTTCCTATCCGAACGGCAAGCCGCATATCGGCCATGCCTACGAACTGATCGCGACCGATGCCATGGCGCGCTTCCAGCGCCTCGACGGCAGGGACGTGTTCTTCCTGACCGGAACCGATGAGCACGGCCAGAAGATGCAGCAGACGGCGCGCGCGGAAGGCATTTCTCCGGAAGCGCTGGCCGAGCGCAATTCCAACGAATTCCGCGCCATGGGCAAGCTCCTGAACGCGTCGAACGACGATTTCATCCGTACCACGGAAGAGCGTCACCACAAGGCGAGCCAGGCGATCTGGAACCGGATGGCCGATGCCGGCGATATCTACAAGGACAGCTATGCCGGCTGGTATTCTGTGCGCGACGAAGCCTATTACACCGAGGATGAAACCGAGGTTCGCGACGGTGTGCGCTATGGCGGGCAGGGCACGCCGGTCGAATGGGTCGAGGAATCGAGCTATTTCTTCAAGCTGTCGGAATACCAGGACAAGCTGCTGAAGCTTTATGAGGAAAACCCGGACTTCATCGGTCCGGCCGAACGCCGCAACGAAGTGATCTCCTTCGTCAAATCCGGCCTTCGCGACCTTTCGATTTCCCGCACGACCTTCGATTGGGGTATCAAGGTACCGAACGATCCGGCACATGTCATGTATGTCTGGGTCGATGCCCTGACGAACTATGTTACCGCCACCGGCTATCTCGACGATCCGCAGGGACCGCGGGCGAAATACTGGCCGGCCGATGCGCATATTATCGGGAAGGACATCATTCGTTTCCACGCCGTCTACTGGCCGGCCTTCCTGATGTCGGCAGGCCTGCCCTTGCCGAAGCGCGTTTATGCCCATGGTTTCGTGCTCGCCAAGGGCGGCGAGAAAATGTCGAAGTCGCTCGGCAATGTGCTCGATCCGTTCGAGCTCATCGAGCATTTCGGCCTTGATGCGATCCGCTTTTATCTGCTGCGCGAAATCTCCTTCGGCCAGGACGGCCATTGCAGCGAAGAGGCGATCGGTACCCGCATCAATGCGGATCTTGCCAATGGCATCGGCAACCTCGCCAGCCGCTCACTGTCGATGATCGCCAAGAATTGCGACGGCCAGGTGCCGACGCCAGGTGAACTGACGGAAGAAGACCGGCAGATGCTGGCATCCGTCGATGCGCTGATCGCCATCTGCCGCGAAGAAATGGGCAGCCAACTCATTCACCGCGCGCTGGCCGCGATCATTGCCGTCGTTTCGGAAACCGACCGCTATTTTGCCGGCCAGCAGCCCTGGGCGCTGAAGAAGACCGATCCGGAGCGGATGGGCACCGTGCTTTACGTCACGGCAGAAGTCGTGCGGCAGCTCGCCATCCTGCTGCAGCCCTTCATGCCGGGATCTTCGTCAAAGCTTCTCGATCTGGTGGCTGCATCGGCCGATGCCCGCGATTTCGCGGCTCTCGGCGAGGCAGGCCGCCTGAAGCCCGGCACGCCGATCGACGCGCCGACGCCGGTTTTCCCGCGTTATGTCGCGCCGGAAGCAAAAGCCTGATTTTGAGCATTCCGGGATTTTATTGACGTGTCCATGCTGATCGATACCCATTGCCATCTGGATTTTGCCGAGTTCGACGAGGAGCGCGACGCGTTGATCGAACGCGCCCATCGGGCCGGCGTCAAGCAGATGGTGACGATCTCGACACGGGTGAAAAAGCTCGACACGCTGCTCGCCATTTCGGAAAAATATCCGTCGGTTTTCTGTTCGGTCGGGACGCATCCGAACAATGCCGGCGAGGAACTCGATATCCAGACCGAGGATCTCGTGCGGCTCGCCAACAGCCACGAAAAGATCGTCGCGATCGGCGAAGCCGGGCTCGACTATTTTTACGACACCCAGACGCCGGCAGACCAGAAGACCGGACTTCTGCGCCATATCGCGGCAGCCCGCGAAACCGGTCTGCCGCTCGTCATTCACAGCCGCAGCGCCGACGAGGACATGATCGAGATCCTGACGGCGGAAAGCGGGAAGGGGGCTTTCCCCTTCATTCTGCACTGTTTTTCGGCCGGACCCGACCTCGCCCGCGTTGGCGTGGAACTCGGCGGTTACGTCTCCTTCTCCGGCATCCTCACCTTCCCGAAGTCGGAAGATATCCGCGCGATCGCCGCAACCGTGCCGATGGACCGGCTGCTGGTAGAAACGGACGCTCCGTTCCTTGCGCCAAAACGCTGGCGCGGCAAGCGCAACGAGCCGTCCTATGTCGTCAACACGGCCGAGGTTCTGGCTGAGGTCAAGGGCGTGACTTACGACGAGATCGCCGCGATCACCACGGAAAACGCCTTCCGCTGCTTCTCCAAGATGCCGAGGCTCTGACTGTGTCGGGATATCGGCGACGCTTCACCATTCTTGGCTGCTCGTCGTCGCCCGGCGTTCCGCGCCTCAACGGCGACTGGGGCGATTGCAATCCCGACAACCCCAAGAACCGGCGGACCCGCGCGGCCTTCATGGTGGAGCAGATTGCCCCGGATGGCCAAAGAACCGTCGTCATCATCGATACCGGCCCGGATTTTCGCGAGCAGATGATCGCCGCCAAGGTGCAGCGCGTCGACGCCGTTCTTTATACGCATGCGCATGCCGATCACCTGCACGGGATCGATGACCTGCGCGGTTATTTCATCCTGCAGAAACACCGCATTCCGATCCATGCCGATCCGTTCACGATGGACCGGATCCGCCAGGGTTTTGGATATTGTCTCGAAACGCCGCCGGGCGGCAATTATCCGCCGATCGTCAAACCCGTTCTGATCGAGACGCTGGACCAGCCGATCGTGATCGACGGTCCAGGCGGCAAGATCGCGTTCCAGCCGCACCGGCAGATGCATGGCGATATCCATTCGCTCGGCTTCAGGATCGGCAACGTGGCTTATTGCAGCGATGTCAGCGATTTCCCGGCAGACAGTGTCGCGAAGCTCGGCGGCCTCGACACGCTGATTATCGATACGCTGCAATACGCATACCATCCGAGCCATCTGTCCATGGAACAGGCGCTCGATTGGATTGCTCAGCTTGCGCCAAAGCACGCGATCCTGACACACATGCATATTCCGCTGGATTACGATCGCGTCATGGCCGAGACGCCGGACCATATCGAACCGGCTTATGACGGCATGGCATTCGAGACTGACGTTACGGAAGGCGATCTCTAACCGCGGGGACGTATCCGCCGGTTTCCATAAGCCTTTGCAGCACAACATATATCATTTAGTTCCATAATCTATCTTATCTGACTTTTGTTTAGCCATATGACCGATGAGGCGTCGGCCTCCACTCGCTGATTGTCGTATGTCTCGCCTCTACCGAAATGCGACCTTTGTTTTGATACTCACCGTGGATCACGCCATTGACCTCCCGCCGTATCTTTTCGCCCGCTCCGCCTGACCGGATCTCGCATGTCACCCCACCGGATGGAACGCGCATTGCCATCTACGAATGGGGTGATGAAAATCTGCCGTCGATCGTGCTCATGCACGGCATATACCAGTCGGCCCTCAGCTGGCACCGGCAGTTTTCGGATTCGGATCTCGTCAGCCGCTACCGGCTGGTTGCCATCGATCTTCGTGGCCATGGCGCATCCGACAAACCGTATGGCGAAAGCTTTTATCGGGACGGTCTTCGTTTTGCGGCGGATATCGCAACGGTGATCGATAAGCTGCAGCTTTCCCGTCCGGTTCTGTGCGGCTGGTCCTTTGGTGGCCGGGTCGTCAACGACTATCTGTCGGTGCATGGTGACGCCGGGCTTGGCGGCATCGTTTATGTCGGCGCGCGTTCCGTGCCGACTCTGCCGGACGAGCCGCCCGCATCGTCGCGCTTCACATCCGCCAGCCGCAATGCCCGCAGCGAAGATCCGGCTGCCTTCATCCGTGGGACACGGCAGTTCGTGCGCCTGTGTTTCCACCGTGCGCCGTCACGCGCGGAACTCGATGCGCTGGCGATGAGCAGCATGCAGACGCCGCTCTATGTCCGTAATCAGACGCTTGGGCGCAAGATGGACTATTCCGCGGCACTGAGCGCCGTTCGCGTGCCGACGCTGATCGTGCATGGCCGGCAGGACGCGATCATCACCTTTCGCGGCGCCGAACTGAGCGCCGCGGCAATCGGCCATGCACAACTGATCGACTATGACGATGTCGGCCATGCGCCCTTTGCCGAGGATCCCGAAAGGTTCAACCGGGATCTCGATCGCTTCATGCAGTCGCTTTCTGGGACGCCATGAAGGTGTCTCCCTGACATCAGTTGCTGACGGTCATTCAGCAGCAAAACTCTTCAGCGCATTATCTTCAAGCCGATAGCGGATCCATTCGGTCAGGGGTTCCGCACCAACCGCGTCATAGACCTTGATGGCGGGCGTGTTCCAGTCGAGCACGCTCCATTCGAAGCGCGCACAGCCATGGTCGACCGCGATGGCCGCAAGCCGTTTCAGCAGGGCCTTGCCGGCGCCGAGCCCCCTCGCCTTGGGCGTCACATAGAGATCCTCGAGATAGATGCCGTTCTTGGCTTTCCAGGTCGAATAGCTGAAGAACCAAATCGCCATGCCGATCGGCTCGCCATCCGCTTCAGCGATCAGCGCATGCGTGACACTGCCTGGGCCGAAAATCGAACTCTCGATCGTCTCAACGGTTGCCTCGACCTCATGCTCGGCCTTTTCGTAGATGGCGAGTTCGCGGATGAAGTGAAACAGCGTCGAGGCGTCCTCGGGGCTCGCCTCGCGGATGGTGATGGTCATGACCTGTCTCTATGTTTTATGAGGATTTTTTTGAAAAGCAGCGAGGTCCGGACGCCTTTTATTCGGCGGCGTCCTTCACCTCGATCGCTTCGATCTCGTAGCTATAACCGTCCAGCATGCCATAGGCCTGCTCGATCGTTTCGATTTCGCTCTGGGCCTTGCCGATCGCGTCCTGAATAGTCTCGCAACGGGCCTTCAGCATGCGGCCGAGCACATCGGTTTCCGGCTTGCGGCCGATACGGTCGATATGATTGCGGATACGGGCGCGATGGCGCTCCATTTCAAGGATGTGGAAACGGGCGTTGACGACACGGTCCGTCAGCTTGCGGCGCATGGAGGCGACCGGATCGAAGGAACCGGGTTCGCGTTCGTCGAGAATCATCTCGTTGACCAGGGTTTCCAGAATGACCAG
This sequence comes from Neorhizobium alkalisoli, assembly GCF_007829835.1. GTDB lineage: Bacteria > Pseudomonadota > Alphaproteobacteria > Rhizobiales > Rhizobiaceae > Neorhizobium. Next base: position 20,624 of record NZ_VIWP01000003.1, read on the forward strand.
GCCCTGCAGGTCCTTGGTATCGGCAAGCTCGGGATCATAGCCGGTATCGTCAAAAACCTTGCGGCGGACGGGATCGTTCAGGATCTCGTAGGCAGTCTTGATCTTGCCGAACAGGTCGACGTCGCCGCCGGCATCCGGATGCGCAGATTTCGCCCGCCTGCGATAGGCAGATTTGATCGCGGCTGCATCCGCTTCGCGGGAAACGCCAAGGATTTCATAAGGATCGATCACAGTGCCACCTGTTTTCGGCAAGTCATAACCAGAATCGTAGCGGCCAAAGCCGGCGGGCTCAAGCCATTATCCACTCTTATGGCCAATTAGCGGCGAGGCCGACCCCTGCCCGACTTTACCCACATATTCTCCACCCCTGCCCGTCAGCGTCTTCTGAAGGGGCGCCGACCTTCGGCTACGGGCGCCATCAGGAGGCTCAGGATCGCGCATGGCAAGAGAACCACGAATGTGCCGACAAGGCTTACATGTTCGGCGATGAAACCGAGCAAGGGCGGCACGCCGATGGTCGAAAGCATCAGCGTCAGCGCCAGCGCTGCCAGGTTTTCCGAAGGCTGGCCCTTTCCGAACGCGATCGTCGTCGAGACTGCCAGCGGAAATGCCAGCGCGATGCCGCAGCCGATCACGAAAAGCGCCAGCCCGGCCTGTATCAGGCTGGATGTCGTCACCAGAAGCAGGATGCCGGCAATGACGGCGATTGCGGAACTGCGGACAAGCGTGACGGGTCCAAAAGCTTCGCGCAGCTTGTCGCCGGAAAGCCGGGTCAGACCCATACCGACGGTGAAGGTGGCATAAAGGATGCCCGCCGTCTGCGGATCGGCGCCGAGATGTTCGCGCAAGAAAAAGATACCCCAGTCATAAACCGCGCCCTCAACGATGCAGAGGCCGAAGACCATCACGCAGATCAAAAGGATTGCACGATCAGGCAGGACATAGGCCGATCGCTTGGCACTTGCTGTGGTTGCCGCTCGTGGCGCGGCATCACGGGCCGTAATGCGTTGCACGAACACACATGCCAGGATGACGAAGATGGCCGCCGCCATCTGCTGGGCGAAAGGGGTCACCTCCCGTTCGGCGAGAAAGCCGGAATAGAGCGAACCGATCAGCAGGCCGACCGACCAGAAGCCATGGCTGCGGGCCAGAACCTTGGTGCCGGTGCGCTGTTCGATGCCGGCCGAGATCATGTTCGCGGAGACATCGAAAATCGTCCGGAAGAAGCCGAACAGGAAGAAGCAGACAAGAAACAGCGGCAAGGGTGCGATCGTCAGCACGGGGGTCAGAAGCGCGCAGACAGGAAGCGTCACGATCGCTGTCAGGCGCGGCGTCAGGCGGTCGTTGATACGGCCGGCCAGAGGCAGCGCAAGGAATGTCCCGACGGGGGCGCTCAGAAGCGCCATTCCAAGCACCGCCTTGTCAACGCCGAGTGACATCTGGATTGCAGGCAGGCGGGTGAACAGCGAGACGAAGAGAATGGCATTGCAGAAATAAAGCAGCGCCGGAGGGAGCAGGATCATCGGGGGCATCCGGGACGAATCATCACCCGCATTGGTGCCAGCGCTGGGGCTTTAGAACAAGCGATGAAGATGGGACCCTGCCCTGCGGCCATCGACATTCCAGCCGTTTCCGACATGCCGGATCGGCCACGGCCTGTTCACAACCGCGCGCGTGCCTGAAAAATCCGCTCCCCCCATCTTTTCCTCAGGCGCGAATGCGCTACCCTTCAAAGCGGTCGCCCTTGGAGAAAGCCGATGCCTTATCGACATGCGTCCGTAATCGCGTTCCTGGTCCTCTTCCTTGCAACCGCCGCCCGTGCCGAAGATCCGGTCGCGGACGCGCAGGCCGTCATTTCAGGCCAGATCGCCGCCTTGATGAGTGACGATGCCGACAAGGCCTATTCCTACGCTTCACCCGGCATACGAGATCTTTATCCGGACAAGAATGCCTTTCTCGCCATGGTGCAGAAGAATTACGAACCCGTCTATCACGCCGGCACTTATGCCTTTGGCCGGTCGAAGCTCGTGGGTGGCGGCGAAGTCGTGCTGCAGGAGGTTTTGATCGGCGCCCGACAGGGTACGGACTGGACGGCAATCTATGAGATGCGACTAATGGACGACGGGTCCTACAAGATCAACGGCGTGCGGATGATGCGCAATACCGGTAGCCAGGGTATCTGAATACCCTTTCCGGCAGGCCGGGACGAGGGCAGATAGGACCGCCCTCGCCTTTTGGAATGGTCAAATCGGGTCGATATCGCCCTTTGCCCAAGCTTCCTGTGTCTCGGCATAAAAATCTGCAAAGCGGCCTTCAGCGATCGCCTGCCGGATGCCCTTCATCAGGTCCTGGTAATAGTTCAGGTTGTTCCAGGAGAGCAACATGCCGCCCAGCGCCTCGTCGGCACGCATAAGGTGGTGCAGATAGGCACGGGAGTAATCACGGGCTGCCGGGCAGTTCGATTCTTCGTCGAGCGGGCGCTTGTCTTCGGCGTGACGGGCATTGCGGATATTGACCTTGCCGCGGCGGGTGAAGGCCAGCCCATGGCGGCCGGAACGGGTCGGCATAACGCAGTCGAACATGTCGATGCCGCGGGCAACCGATTTCAGCATGTCGTCCGGCGTGCCGACGCCCATCAGGTAACGCGGCTTTTCGGTCGGCAAGACCGGCAGCGTCGTTTCGAGCATGGACAGCATCACGTCCTGCGGCTCGCCGACCGCAAGCCCGCCCACGGCATAACCCTTGAGGTCAAGTTGCTTCAGACCTTCGGCAGAGCGGATGCGCAGCGCCGGCTGGTCACCGCCCTGGACGATGCCGAACATCGCCTTGCCCGGCTGCTCGCCAAAGGCGACGCGGCAGCGCTCGGCCCAGCGCAGCGACAGTTCCATCGCACGCTCGATTTCCTTCGGCTCGGCCGGCAGCGCCACGCACTCGTCCAGCTGCATCTGAATGTCGGAGCCAAGCAGGCCCTGGATCTCGATCGAGCGTTCCGGCGACATGTGGTGCAGAGAACCATCGACATGGCTCTTGAAGGTCACGCCCTTCTCGTCGAGCTTGCGCAGGCCCGACAGCGACATCACTTGGAATCCTCCCGAATCGGTGAGGATCGGGTGTTTCCAGCGGATCAGGTCATGCAGGCCGCCGAGGCGGGCAACGCGTTCGGCGCCTGGCCGCAGCATCAGATGATAGGTATTGCCGAGGATGATGTCAGCGCCGGTATCGCGGACCTGGTCGAGATACATGGCCTTGACGGTGCCGACGGTTCCGACCGGCATGAAGGCCGGCGTGCGGATCGTGCCGCGCGGCATTGTGATCTCGCCGAGGCGGGCGCCGCCATCGGTGGCCTTGAGATTGAACTGAAAGGTCTCGGTCATCGGTCTTTCCGGAAAAGCAGGCTGGAATCGCCATAGGAATAAAAACGGTAGCCCGTCGCGATCGCATGGGCATAGGCCTCCCGCATCGTCTCGAGGCCCGCGAAAGCCGAAACGAGCATGAACAGCGTCGATTTCGGCAGGTGGAAATTGGTCATCAGCATGTCCACTGCCTTGAAGCGGTAGCCGGGCGTGATGAAGATGCCGGTCGCGCCGCTCCATGGCTGGATCCGGCTATCGTCGGCGGCAGCGCTTTCAATGAGACGCAGTGAGGTGGTACCAACGCAGATCACGCGCCCTCCCCGTGCCTTGACGGCGTTCAGACGCTCGGCAGTCTCAGCGCTGACATAGCCGATCTCCTCATGCATCTTGTGATCATCCGTATCGTCGGCCTTCATCGGCAGAAACGTGCCGGCGCCGACATGCAGGGTCACGAAATGCCGTTCGATGCCGGCGGCATCCAAGGCCGCAAAGAGATCCGGCGTGAAATGCAGGCCCGCTGTCGGCGCCGCCACGGCGCCCTTCTCGCGGGCATAGATCGTCTGGTAGTCCTTGCGGTCCTTTTCATCCTCGGGACGCTTGGCAGCGATATAGGGTGGCAGCGGAATATGGCCGACCGCCATGATCGCCTCGTCCAGCGCCGGGCCGGACAGATCGAAGCGAAGCGTCACCTCACCGCCCTCGCCCTTTTCCTCGACCGTCGCCATCAGCGAACCGGCAAGGCAGGTATTATCACCGGCATGGCCGAACTCGATGCGGTCTCCGATCTTGATGCGCTTGCCGGGCTTGGCAAAGGCCTTCCAGACATCGGCGCCAGCGCGCATATGCAGCGTTGCGGAAACCTGCTGGCCGCCCGCCCCTTCCCGGTGCCGGATGCCTTCCAGCTGCGCGGGAATAACCTTGGTGTCGTTGAAGACCAGCGCATCGCCGGGCTTCAGGAAGGACGGCAGCTCGAAAACCCCATGGTCGGAAAGGACCGTTTCGCCATCCGGCTGGACGACGAGCAGGCGGGCGCTGTCGCGCGGGTCGGCTGGCCGCAGCGCAATGTTTTCCTCGGGCAGATCGAAATCGAACAGGTCGACGCGCATGGTAAATCCAGAAAATACAAGACCCGCCCCGCCTTGAAGACGGAGCGGGCCAATCGGTTAAAACCGGATCAGACGTCGGCAGCGACGCGGACCGAAACGATCGAGTCCGGATCCTTGACGGGCTCGCCCTTCTTGATCTGGTCGATGAAGTCCATGCCTTCGATGACCTGGCCCCAGACGGAATACTGCTTGTTCAGCCAGGGAGCGTCGGTGAAGCAGATGAAGAACTGCGAGTTGGCCGAGTTCGGGCTCTGCGAACGGGCCATCGAGCAGGTGCCGCGAACGTGCGGAACAGCCGAGAATTCAGCCTTCAGGTCAGGCTTTTCCGAGCCGCCCATGCCGGCGCGCGACGGGTTGAAATCCGAACCACCCTGCTTGCCGAACTTGACGTCGCCGGTCTGCGCCATGAAATCGGGAATGACGCGGTGGAAAACAACGCCGTCATAAGCCTTTTCGCGGGCAAGCTCCTTGATCCGCTCGACATGGCCCGGTGCCACTTCCGGCATAAGCTGGATGACAACCTTGCCCTTGGTGGTTTCCATGATGATGGTGTTTTCGGGATCCTTGATCTCGGCCATTCTTCTTCTCCTTTTTGCAGCGCCCGTCTCTTTTATCGAGGACGCGCGCCCTTTCGTTACTTCTTGCCGACAGTGACCTTGATCATCTTGTCGGGATTGCTGACTTCACCATTGCCGCCCTGGCCACGCTTGATCTTGTCGACCAGTTCCATGCCGGAAACGACCTTGCCGACGACCGTGTACTGACCGTCCAGGCTTGGGTATTTGGTGAACATGATGAAGAATTGCGAGTTCGCCGAGTTCGGGCTCTGCGAACGGGCCATGCCGACCACGCCGCGCTCGAACGGGACCTTCGAAAATTCAGCCGGAATATCCGGCATCGTGGAGCCACCCATGCCGGCCTGTGCAGGGTTGAAATCCTTGCCGCCCTGCTTGCCGAATTTTACGTCGCCGGTCTGCGCCATGAAGCCGTCGATGACCCGGTGGAAGACGACATTGTCATATTCGCCCTTGGCGGCGAGCGCCTTGATCTGGGCGACATGCTTCGGCGCAACTTCCGGCATGAGCTGGATGACGACCGGTCCGTCCTTCAGCTGAATGGTGAGAAAATCGTCCTGGGCTGCGAAAGCCGGCGCGACGAGTGCAGCCAGCGCAAGGGCGCCGGCAAGGGCGAGGCGAAACAGTTTCATGCAAAACTCCCGTATCTCTTGAAGATCAGCGCAGCTATCAGCGCCAAGATCAGCGTTTGTGCTTTTCGTTGAGGGCCTTCAGGATGGGAGCCGGCACGAAATCCGTGACGTCTCCCCCCATGGCGGCGATCTGGCGAACCAATGTGGCGGTAATGGGCCGCGAGGCCGTGCCCGCCGGCAGGAACAGCGTCTGGATATCCGGCGCCATCTTGCGGTTCATCGCCGCCATCTGCATTTCGTAGTCGAAATCGGTGCCGTCGCGCAGGCCGCGGATCAGCACGCTTGCGCCATGCGCGCGCGCCGCATCGACAACGAGGCCGCTGAACGAGACGACAGAAATATTTCCGCCCTTTTCCGGCAATGCCTCGATCAGCGAAGTGCGGATCAGCTCGGCCCGTTCATCAAAGCTGAACGTCGGCACCTTGCCTGGATGAATGCCGATCGCCACGACAACCTTCTCCGCCACGTTCAGAGCCTGAACGAGGATATCGAGATGGCCGTTCGTCATCGGGTCGAAGGAGCCGGGATAAAGCGCAGTCGTCATGCCGAAATGGAGACCTGTTCCAGCTGGATTTCTGCGCCTTTTGTCATGGAAGGCGGCCCGCCGCAAGGGTTTCCGTCGCGGCAATAGGGCCTGAATATCAGATGAACACGCCATTCAAGACGCTTTCAGGGCCACTATGGTCAACTCATCCTCACGACGGACAGAGTGCCCGTTGAAACACGAGAGAGACGACAATGCTGGCGTTGATGGTCATGGGTGCGGTGTTTGCAGCAGTTCTGCTCGATGCCTTCCTCTATGTCTTCGTCGAAGAGGAAGCCTGAACCGGCTCCAATTCTGAACGCCAGATGAACGAGCCATTCAAACATGCTTCAGAGCAAATGGTTTACGTTCTCTCAAAATACGGTGGATCTCGGGCGTAAAATTTACGTCAGGGCTTAGAAAGAAGGATACAGCGGAGATGATGATCGCAAAACGCAAGATGGCCATGGACAAGATCACCATGATCAACCTGGTCTGGACTGCCATGGTCGCAATGATGCTGACCGCGACGGTTACGCTTTATCAGGACCGTTCCCACTTCAACGACAACGGCTATCAGCAGATCACTGGTCGCTACAACGACATCTCGTACTACTGATCGGATCGGGGCGGAGTTGACTGACGATATCGAAACTCCGCCAAAAGCGTGAGGGTATCGACGACTTCGCTCTTCATCGCAGTGCTTTTCAAGCAGACGTTTCATTCATAACGTTTTCAGGCGAATTCAGCAGCGAGCCGGGCTTCAGGCAGCTGTTCAGCGCAGCCGGTTCAAAAAAAGCCGGAGGATCTTCATCCTCCGGCTTTTTTGATTCCGAATGTCCACGTGACAATCCGCCACCTGAAAGCAATCGGCCCGAAAATCAGAGCTGATCTTCGGGCCGATTGTTTACAGATTAAAAGAGTTAGCGTCGCGCGCTGGGCTGCGGATCAAAGGGCGCCTTATTCGGCGGCGCCCTCATCCGTCTCACCGGCCACGCCGGCTTCATTGGCCTGAGCGCCTTCCGATGCGGTACCGGCTTCGGCACCTGCCTCGTCCAGCTCGGCCGCAACTTCATCCTCACCTTCCGGCTCGCTGATGCGCTCGACGGACACGACCTTCTCGTCCTTGGCGGTGGAGAAGATGGTGACGCCCTTTGTGGCGCGGCTGGCGATGCGGATGCCGCCGACCGGAACACGGATCAGCACGCCGCCGTCGGAGACGAGCATGATCTGATCCTTGTCCTCGACCGGGAAGGCGGCGACGAGTTCGCCGATCTCGGCGGTCTTCGACGTATCCGTTGCGCGGATACCCTTGCCGCCGCGGCCCGACGTGCGGAAATCGTAGGACGACGACCGCTTGCCATAGCCCTTTTCAGAAACCGTCAGGACGAACTGTTCACGTCCCTTCAGCTCTTCGTAACGCTCGTCACCCAGCTGTCCCTCTTCGGTGACTTCCTCACCGACAAGAGCGATATCCTCTTCATCGACGCCGGCAGCACGACGATCGGCAGCCGAGCGCTTCAGATAGGCGGCACGTTCCCAAGGTTCCGCATCCACATGGCCGAGAATGGTCATGGAGATCAGGCGGTCGCCTTCGGCAAGCGTCAGGCCACGAACGCCGATCGAGTTGCGGCCGGCAAAGACGCGGACCTCATCGACCGGGAAGCGGATCGCCTGGCCGAGCGCCGTGGTGAGCAGAACGTCGTCACCGGGTTCGCCGATATCGAGGTTCGGACCCTTGCAGGTTTCGACGGAGAGGATTTCATCGCCCTCCTCCTCGAGCTTCATCGCGATCTTGCCGTTCCGGTTGACCTGAACGAAGTCTGACAGCTTGTTGCGGCGAACCGTGCCGCGCGTCGTCGAGAACATGACGTCGAGATCTTCCCAGGACTTTTCGTCCTCGGGCAGCGGCATGATCGTGGTGATGCGTTCGCCGGGCTCCAGCGGCAGCATGTTGATCAGCGCCTTGCCGCGCGATTGCGGCGTGCCGATCGGCAGGCGGTAGACCTTTTCCTTGTAGACGATGCCACGCGAGGAGAAGAACAGGACCGGCGTATGCGTGTTGACCACGAACAGACGTGCAACGAAATCCTCGTCGCGGGTCGCCATGCCGGAACGGCCCTTGCCGCCGCGTCTCTGGGCACGGTAGGTGGCCAGCGGCACACGCTTTATATAACCGAGATGCGAAACGGTGACGACCATGTCCTCGCGGGCGATGAGATCCTCATCGTCCATGTCGAGGCCGCCATCCATGATCTCGGTGCGGCGCGGCGTGCCGAATTCATCACGAACAGCCGCCATCTCGTCCTTGACGATCTGCTGGATGCGCAGACGCGAGGAGAGAATGTCGAGATAATCCGAGATCTCAGCGCCGATCTTGTTCAATTCGTCGGCGATTTCGTCACGGCCGAGAGCCGTGAGGCGGGCCAGACGCAGTTCGAGAATAGCACGGGCCTGCTCTTCCGAGAGGTTATAGGTGCCGTCCTCGTTGATCTTGTGGCGCGGATCGTCGATCAGCCGGATCAGCGGCTCGACATCATGGGCCGGCCAGCGGCGGGTCATCAACTGCTCGCGGGCGGTCGCCGGATCTGGCGCCTTGCGGATCAGGTTGATGACTTCGTCGATATTGGCGACCGAAATCGCCAGGCCGACCAAGACGTGGGCGCGTTCGCGCGCTTTGCGCAGCAGGTATTTTGTACGACGGCTGACGACTTCTTCGCGGAAGGCGACGAAGGCGCGTAGCATGTCGAGCAGCGTCAGCTGTTCCGGCTTGCCGCCGTTCAGCGCCACCATGTTACAGCCGAACGAGGTCTGCAGCGGCGTGTAGCGGTAAAGCTGGTTGAGGATGACGTCGGCATTGGCATCGCGCTTCAGCTCGACGACAACGCGGTAACCCTGACGGTCGGATTCGTCGCGCAGGTCGGAAATGCCCTCGATGCGCTTTTCGCGCACGAGTTCGCCGATCTTCTCGACCATCGACGCCTTGTTCACCTGATAGGGAACTTCGGTGATGATGATCTGTTCGCGATCGCCACGCAGCGGTTCGATCGTGGCGCGGCCACGCATCATCACCGAGCCGCGGCCCGTTTCATAAGCCTGACGGATGCCCTGCCGACCGAGAATCAGCGCGCCGGTCGGAAAATCCGGACCCGGAATGATTTCCATCAGTTCCGGCAGTTCGATCGCCGGATTGTCGACGATCGCGATGCAGCCGTTGATGACTTCCGTCAGATTGTGCGGCGGGATGTTCGTCGCCATGCCGACGGCGATGCCGCCTGCGCCATTGACGAGCAGGTTCGGGAATTTTGCCGGCATAACGACCGGCTCCGACATGGTGCCGTCGTAGTTATCGCGGAAATTGACGGTCTCCTTGTCGAGATCGTCGAGCATCGAATGAGCAGCCTTTTCAAGGCGACACTCGGTATAACGCTGGGCGGCCGGCGGATCGCCGTCGATCGAGCCGAAATTGCCCTGACCATCGATCAGTGGCAGTCGCAGCGACCAGTCCTGCGCCATACGCGCCAAGGCGTCGTAAATCGCCGAGTCGCCGTGCGGGTGATATTTACCCATCACGTCGCCGGTCACGCGGGCCGATTTTACGTATTTCTTGTTCCAGTCGATCCCCATCTCGTTCATCGAGAAAAGGATACGCCGGTGCACCGGCTTCAATCCGTCACGGACGTCGGGAAGCGCGCGGGACACGATGACGCTCATGGCGTAATCGAGATAGGACCGCTGCATCTCTTCCATGATGGAAATGGGTTCGATGCCTGGAGGCAGCTTTCCGCCGCCGGGTGTGCTTTGCTCAGTCAAATCGGATCACGATCTCTGTTCGGAATCAGTTGAATTTTTATAGCGGAAAGCGTTTCCGAGCGCCAATTTCCGCCATGGTTTTGAACAGCTTTTGCGCGTTCAACATGGCTTTTCGAAGAGGTGGGAGGCGCAGGAGGTGGGCTTTTCTTCATAGATGACCTGTCCTAACAATCTTCGCATGCGACCGCAAGGTTCGCGACGATCAGGGCCAATACGCTGGGGGATGATATGGCGACACCGGATATGCTGGTCAACGCGCTGACCACGATGCTCGTGACACTCGACCCGCCGGGACTGGCGCCGGTCTTTCTCGGGCTGACGGCGGCGATGACCCGCGACCAGCGAAAATTCGTCGCCCTGCGCGGCTCGCTGATCGCCTTCGGCATTTTGGCTGTCTTTGCGCTGTTCGGCTCTGCCGTTCTCGGGCTTCTCGGCATATCGATCGGCGCCTTCCGCATCGCAGGCGGCCTGCTGCTGTTCTGGATCTCGTTCGAAATGGTGTTTGAAAAACGCCAGGAACGGAAGGAAAAGACATCACGGGCGGCGATCACCATCGACCAGATCCACGATATTGCCGTCTTCCCGCTGGCCTTGCCGCTGATCGCCGGCCCGGGCGCGATTTCGGCGACCATCCTGCTTGCCGGCAGTTTCAACGGCCCGCTGGACCGCGCACTTCTGATAGGCGTCATCGCGCTGATCATGATCGGCCTTTACGCCACGCTGCTGGTGGCCGAACGGCTCGACCGGTTTCTCGGCGTGACAGGCCGGGCGATCCTGACACGGCTACTCGGCGTCCTGCTTGCGGCTCTCTCCGTGCAATTCGTCATCGACGGTGTGCGTTCCGCCTTCAACCTCTGATACCTCATCCTTTGACCGTCATCAGAAATACCGAAAGCCTTCCATGCGCCGCGCAATCCGCATGTTCCTCGCCGAACAAAACACCATCAGCCTTCAGGAAAAACTGCGGGCCGCAGCCGGAGCCTTTTTCGGTATCCTGATCACCGGCCTGACCGGCAGTCTCGCGCTCAACCTAGATTCCGCTCTGCCGATCCTGATCGCCCCGATGGGTGCTTCCGCAGTCCTTCTCTTCGCCGTGCCGGCAAGTCCGCTGGCGCAGCCTCGCTCGATCCTAGGCGGCAATGTGCTCTCCGCCCTGATCGGGGTGACGGTCGGCATCTTCGTCCATGATCCTGTTCTGTCATCCGCGCTGGCGATTGGCCTTGCCATCCCTGCCATGATGTTTCTGCGCTGCCTGCATCCGCCGAGCGGTGCAATCGCGCTCAGCGCGGTACTCGGCGGCCCCGCCGTCCATGCGATGGGCTATGGCTTCGTTCTGTGGCCGGTGCTTGGAAATTCCCTGGCAATCCTGCTGGTCGCCCTGATCTTCAACAACCTGACCGGCCGCCCCTATCCCCACACCGTCAAACCTGCGCCAGCCGGCCACAAGACAAGCGACCCGGCGCCGGCACAGCGCATCGGTTTCAGCTCCGAAGATCTCGACGATGTTTTGAAGGACTACGATCAGGTTCTCGATATCGAACGCGACGATCTGGAAGATATCTTGCGCCGGACGGAGCTGCGCTCCTATCGCCGCCGGGCGACCGACCTCACCTGCGCAGACGTGATGTCCCGCGACGTGATCAGCGTTTCACCCGACAATACACTGCAAGATGTCCAGAAATTGCTGCACGAACATCACCTCAAGGCCCTACCCGTCATCGACGACAAGGCGGACGTCGTCGGCATCGTCACCCAGACGGATCTTCTCGACAAACCGGCATGGTCATCCGCCAAACCGGTAACCGGCCTTCGCCGGCGACTGCAGCTGCTCCTCAAGGGATCGACCGCGCCCGATGGCACGGTCAGTGATATAATGACCGCCCCAGTTCGGACGGTTGGGCCGGAAACGCTGCTCGCCGATGCGATCCTCATCTTCGCAGAGGAAGGCCTGCATCATATTCCGGTCGTTGAGGGCGGCAAGCGGCTCGTCGGCATCCTCTCGCAATCCGACGTGCTTGTCGCCATGCTGGCGGACCACCCGGTCAGCGCCTGACGGAAAAGCCGGCCGCCGATCAGCGGTCGGTTCGCCTGGCCTTCAAAATGTATTTCCAGATCGTACCACCGAAGAACCGGTTGAAGACGACGAAATAGGCGATCATCAGCGCAAAACACAAGAAGGCGGGCGCGCCATTCAGCTGAAAGCCTTCTTCAGTCATCCCGCCGAAAATCGAAGCGACGAGGAAGCCGGCAGCCACGAAAATCGTGAAGAAATCGAGGATGAACGCCAGCACGATACGCCATGTCGCGGGTGCTTTGCCGGTATTTGCTGTTTCTGTCATATCCCCTCCATCCAAGCCAACTATGGCACACCATAAAGACGAAAGGCGCCTTTCGGCGCCCTCCATTCAATTCAGTTTCTGATCTCAGAACGGGATGTCGTCGTCGAGATCCCGCGAGAAATTGCCGCCGCTCGGAGCGCCACCGCCCTGCGAACGGCCGCCGCCGCTGCCGCCACGATTGCCACCGGACGGCGCGCGGTCGTAATCGCCACCACCGCCGTAATCGCCGCCGCCAAAGTCTCCGCCACCAAAATCCTGGCCGGAGCTTCTGCCGCCACCACCGCCGCCGAAGCTGCCGCGATCGCCGCCGCCCTCGCCGCGACCATCGAGCATGGTCAGGGTCGAGTTGAAGCCCTGCAGCACGATTTCCGTGGAATAACGGTCGTTGCCGGTCTGGTCCTGCCACTTGCGGGTCTGCAGCGCGCCTTCGATATAGAGCTTGGCGCCCTTCTTGACGTATTGCTCGACGACCTTGCACAGGCCTTCGTTAAAGACGACGACGGTGTGCCATTCGGTCTTTTCACGACGCTCGCCGGAATTGCGGTCGCGCCAGGTTTCGGAGGTCGCGATGCGCAGGTTGGCGATCGGGCGGCCGTCCTGGGTCCGGCGGATTTCCGGATCGGCGCCGACATTGCCCACCAGAATGACCTTGTTCACACTACCCGCCATAAAACTCTTCCTTCATCTGCCGCTTCATGCGGCTTTCAATCTATCCGTTTCATCTTAGCCCATCGCTTCCGGCCGTTGGGGATGCGGCCGCCTTAATCCACAGGCAATTTTGTTCTTTATTTGTTCTGGTTTATCCCTATAGTCGTGTCAACCGAATCGGAACCGCGCTGCATTGCGGCAGTTTCGTCTCGACAGGCGGGAATCAATCACTACATAAGGACCTTCAATCCTCCCCGAAGGCATGACGATGAGCGAACTGAAGACGATTTCCATACGTGGTGCGCGTGAGCACAATTTGAAGGGCATCGATCTCGATCTGCCGCGCAATTCGCTGATCGTGATGACCGGCCTGTCGGGCTCCGGCAAGTCGTCGCTCGCCTTCGATACGATCTATGCGGAAGGCCAGCGGCGTTATGTCGAAAGCCTATCGGCCTATGCCCGCCAGTTCCTGGAAATGATGCAGAAGCCGGATGTCGACCAGATCGACGGTCTGTCGCCGGCCATCTCGATCGAACAGAAGACGACCTCGCGCAATCCGCGCTCGACGGTCGGCACTGTCACCGAGATCTACGATTATATGCGTCTTCTTTTCGCGCGCGTCGGCGTCCCCTATTCGCCGGCGACGGGCCTGCCGATCGAAAGCCAGACGGTCAGCCAGATGGTCGACCGCATCCTTGTTTTCGAGGAAGGCACCCGCCTTTACATCCTCGCGCCGATGATCCGCGGCCGCAAGGGCGAGTACAAGAAGGAACTCGCCGAGCTGATGAAAAAGGGTTTTCAGCGCGTCAAGGTCGATGGCCAGTTCTACGAGATCGCCGACGTGCCGGCGCTCGACAAGAAATACAAGCATGACATCGACGTGGTCGTCGACCGCCTCGTCGTGCGCCCGGATATCGGCGCACGTCTAGCGGACAGCCTTGAGACGTCGCTGAAGCTGGCCGAGGGCCTGGCGGTCGCCGAATTTGCCGACAAGCCGCTGCCACCGGAGGAAACAGCGGCCGGCGGCTCTGCAAACAAGTCGCTCAACGAGACCCATGAACGGGTTCTGTTTTCGGAAAAATTCGCTTGCCCCGTGTCCGGCTTCACCATTCCGGAAATCGAGCCACGCCTGTTTTCGTTCAATAACCCTTTTGGCGCCTGCCCGACCTGTGATGGTCTCGGTTCGCAGCAGAAGGTGGACCAGAACCTGATCGTGCCGGAACCTGCCCGCACCCTGCGCGACGGCGCGATTGCGCCATGGGCGAAATCCAGCTCGCCCTATTACAACCAGACGCTCGAAGGTCTCGGCAAGGTGTTTGGCTTCAAGCTATCGAGCCGCTGGAACGAGCTTTCCGAAGATGCCCAGGACGCGATCCTGAAGGGCACCGAGGAAAAGATCGAATTCAACTATGCCGACGGCGCCCGCTCCTACAAGACGGTCAAGAATTTCGAAGGCATCGTGCCGAACCTGGAGCGCCGCTGGAAGGAAACCGACAGCGCCTGGGCGCGCGAGGAAATCGAGCGTTACATGTCGGCCGCCCCCTGCCCATCCTGCAAAGGTTATCGCCTGAAGCCGGAAGCGCTGGCGGTCAAGATCAACAAGCTGCATATCGGCGAAGTCACCGAAATGTCGATCAAGGTCGCGCGCGAATGGTTCGTCGGCCTGCCGGAAACGCTGAACGCCAAGCAGAATGAAATCGCCGTCCGGATCCTCAAGGAAATCCGCGAGCGCCTGCAGTTCCTCAACGATGTCGGCCTCGACTATCTGAGCCTGTCGCGCAATTCCGGAACGCTGTCGGGCGGTGAAAGCCAGCGTATCCGCCTTGCCTCGCAGATCGGCTCCGGCCTCACGGGCGTTCTCTACGTGCTCGACGAACCCTCGATCGGCCTGCATCAGCGCGACAATGCCCGTCTGCTCGATACGCTGAAACATCTGCGTGACATCGGCAATACCGTCATCGTCGTCGAACATGACGAGGATGCCATTCTGACGGCCGATTATGTCGTCGATATCGGCCCGGCTGCCGGTATTCATGGCGGCACGGTCGTTGCCGAAGGCACGCCGCAACAGGTCATGGCCAATCCCAAGTCACTGACCGGTAAATACCTGTCCGGCGAACTCGGCGTGGCCGTGCCGGCAGAACGGCGCAAGCCCAAGAAGGGCAAGGAAATCAAGGTTTTTGGCGCACGCGGCAATAACCTGAAGAATGTTACGGCTTCCGTGCCGCTCGGCGTTTTCACGGCGGTGACCGGCGTGTCCGGTGGTGGCAAATCCACCTTCCTGATCGAGACGCTCTACAAGTCGGCCGCACGCCGCGTCATGGGCGCCCGTGAAATCCCGGCCGAACATGACCGGATCGACGGTTTCGAACATATCGACAAGGTCATCGATATCGACCAGTCGCCGATCGGCCGCACACCGCGTTCCAACCCGGCGACCTATACCGGTGCCTTCACGCCGATCCGCGACTGGTTCGCGGGCCTGCCGGAAGCCAAGGCGCGCGGTTATGCGCCCGGCCGCTTCTCGTTCAACGTCAAGGGCGGCCGCTGCGAGGCCTGCCAGGGCGACGGCGTCATCAAGATCGAGATGCACTTCCTGCCCGACGTCTACGTCACCTGCGACGTCTGCCATGGCAAGCGCTACAATCGCGAGACGCTCGACGTGCATTTCAAGGGCAAGTCGATCGCCGACGTTTTGGACATGACGGTCGAGGAAGGCGTCGAGTTCTTCTCTGCGGTGCCGGCGGTGCGCGACAAGCTGCAGTCGCTGTTCGATGTCGGACTTGGCTACATCAAGGTCGGCCAGCAGGCGAATACGCTTTCGGGTGGCGAGGCGCAGCGCGTCAAGCTAGCCAAGGAACTGTCGAAACGCTCGACCGGCCGCACGCTCTATATTCTCGACGAGCCGACTACCGGCCTGCATTTCCACGATGTCGCAAAACTTCTGGAAATGCTGCACGAACTGGTCAACCAGGGTAATTCGGTCGTGGTCATCGAGCACAATCTGGAGGTCATCAAGACGGCCGACTGGATCATCGATATCGGCCCCGAAGGCGGCACGGGCGGCGGCGAGATCGTTGCCCAAGGCACGCCGGAGCAGATCGTCAAGGAGAAGCGGTCCTATACCGGTCAGTTCCTCAAGGAACTTCTGGAGCGGCGCCCGCCGAAGAAGGTTGAAGCGGCGGAATAACCTGTAATTGGGAATATTGGAGGGGTAGATGAGCAAACACGGCACGATCCGCACCGGCATTGGCGGCTGGACCTTTGATCCGTGGGAAGGCACGTTCTACCCCGAAAAGCTCGCCAAGAAGCGGCAGCTTGAATATGCCGCCAGCAAGCTGAAGGTGATCGAGGTCAACGGCACCTATTACGGCTCCCAGAAGCCTGAAACCTTTGCCAAATGGGCCTCCGAAGTGCCGGATGGGTTCGTGTTTTCGCTAAAGGCGAGCCGGTTCACGACCAACCGCAAGGTGCTGGCCGAAGCGGGAGAGTCGATCGAAAAATTCCTCACCCAGGGCCTGACCGAACTCGGCGATCATCTTGGCCCGCTCCTGTGGCAGTTTGCGCCGACCAAAAAATTCGAGCCGGATGATTTCGAGGCGTTTCTGAAGCTTCTGCCGAACAAGCTTGAAGGCCTGCCGCTGCAGCATGTGGTGGAAGTCCGGCATGACAGTTTCAAGGTGCCGGAATTCGTTGGCCTGATCGAGAAATACAATATCGCGCCCGTCTGCGCCGATCATTTCGATTATCCGATGATCGCGGATGTCACGGCGGATTTTGTCTATGCGCGGCTGCAGAAAGGTTCTGACGAGATCAAGACCTGTTATGCGGACGAGGATATGGCCGCCTGGCAGAAGCGGCTGGAGACCTGGGCGGAAGGCGGCGTGCCGGGCGATCTGCCGCTGGTCGACGAAAGCCGCAAGCCGAAGAAGCAGCCGCGCGATGTCTTTGCCTTCTTCATCCATGAAGGGAAGGTCAACGCACCTCATGGCGCAATGGCCATGCAGGAGAGGCTGGACGCGGCCGGCTAGATAAGGTCTCGTTCTTCGCTCCATACAGCTCCGCTTTGCGATATGAGCGATGTGGCCTTGTGTAAGGCGTTTCATTTCATCGAAGCGAACAGGCAGAAGCAAAAAGCTGGCTGGGCGCCCCTTCCCGCTATGAAAAGCAATTCCCGTCGCTTCGTTCAATATTCGCATCGGCGGATGGCATATTCCATCTTATCGTCAGGCGCGCAGCCGGCAGGCGGAACCAAGGTGCCGGCCCGCGGGTTCCTCTCCTGCGATGACGCCAAGGCTGCAGAGGCCGGCGCCTCCAGCCACCGGTATGAGAAGGAGATGACCATGCCATCCACCAGGAAGGTTGACGATATTTCGCGTGAAGAAGATTTTCGCGATTACGAGGATCGCAATATCGATGAAGGCTGGCCTTATGACGATGCGGCCGGCGCCGGCGCACGCCCTGTCGACAACGCAGCTTACGGACAGCCTGCCGCGAATTTTGACGATGATCGCAATGGTGGCTTCAAGATCGACGAGGCCGGCTTCGACGGGCTGGAAGAACGGCTCGTCGACAGCAATCGTCCGGCCGAGACGGGAGCCGGAGATGCCGACGAGATCGAAGAGCGCGTAAACGACGCGATCGAAGCGCTCGGCGTCGCCTCCATGGATTCGATCGACCTGCATGTGGAGAGCGGCACCGTCACGATCGAAGGCATGGTCGATGAGGCGCAGGCGGCACGGCAGATCATCCATGCAGCAAGACAGGTGACGGGTGTCCGGCGTGTGGTCAGCCGGCTTCAGGTTGATGGTGTCGACGGACGGATCCCCAACGAGGATTAGGCGATCTCAAGGGCGATTTCCGCACCGGCTTTCAGCGTATTGCTGACGGTGCAAATTTCTTCCGCCATATGGGCGATATCGACTTTCTGGCTTTCGGTGAATTCGCCGTCGATGGCGAATTCACAAAAGAATCGCGTGACTCGAAAAGGCTCTTCATGGGTCTTTTCGAGTGAAACGCTGACACGTATCTCGATGAGATTCTCCAGCAATCCCAAGCGGCTCGCAGAGATGCGACCACTGAGTGCCAGACAGCTTGAAAGCGATGCGCACATCAGGTCGAGAGGATTGAATCCCTCGGCAGAGGCGCCAGTGACGACTTCGATTCTGCCACCCGTCCGACTTGTCACCATAGGGTGACCCTTTGGGCTGACGACCGCTGCGGCACCAATCGACCTCTGCTTTATCGAAACACTCGCCATCAGGCCTTCCCCTCAGCAGCCTGCAATAACCGGCTCTGCTTCCGTCGGCCCGAAAACCTCCTCGAAGGCCTCACGCAGTCGCATATCGACATCGGCCATCATGACCGGCAAACCGAGATCAACGAGGCTGGTGATGCCATAGGAGCTGATGCCGCAGGGCACGATGCCGGAAAAATGCGAGAGGTCGGGGTCGACATTGAGTGACAGGCCGTGAAAGCTGACCCAGCGGCGCAGACGGATGCCCAGCGCTGCAATCTTGTCCTCGGCCATCGACCCGTCCAGCAATGGCGGTTTCTCCGGCCGCCTGACCCAGACACCGACGCGATCCTCGCGCCGTTCGCCCTTGACGTTCATCATATCAAGACAGCGGATAATGACGGCCTCCAGCGCCGCCACATAGGCCCGCACGTCCTGCCGGCGTCGCTTGAGGTCGAGCATCACATAGGCAACCCTCTGGCCCGGGCCATGATAGGTATATTCCCCGCCCCGGCCGGTCGCAAAAACCGGAAACCTGTCCGGCTCTATAAGGTCCGCGACATTGGCGCTGGTGCCCGCCGTATAGAGAGGTGGGTGCTCGACCAGCCAGACAAGCTCGTCTGCACGGCCTTCGGCAATCGCCGCCACCTCCGATTCCATCACCGCCACAGCCTCTTCATAGCCCACAGGCTCATCGGAGATTCGCCAGCGGACCGGCTTTGATCCGGCAAAGGGCAGCATTGAGACATCAAGATCGGTGCGCGTGAGCATAATGGGTACCTTCGGCGAAATTTTTTCAAACGCGGCAAGGCCACGTTTTCCGGGCTTTATACAAGCTTCCCATATAGGGTGTTGAAGCAATTGTTTTTATCCTTCAAAAATCTGTCACGGCACACTTGTGCACCCGGAATCCTTTTGCTACATGCTCGCTCGCCGGAGCAAAACGGCCTACCACGATGCGGTCGTGGCGGAATTGGTAGACGCGCAGCGTTGAGGTCGCTGTGGGGCAACCCGTGGAAGTTCGAGTCTTCTCGACCGCACCAAAAGAACCCGGCTTCGGCCGGGTTTTTTGTTTTCTGGCAATGACTTGCATCTTTCTGGCCTCCCACGGAAAAACATCCGTGAGACACGTCCGATCTCTTCCCTGTGGATAACCTGCTCGTCACTGAATGCATCGGAAACGCATTTTTCGGATGATTTTCATCCCGCCGGATACAGCCGTGGGTCGCTTGCCAAACAATAGAGACATGGACGACAATGTGTGGGAGACGGAACGGTGAACAAGGCATTGGCCTTGCCGGCAAGTTGTCGCATATAACGTCTATGAAATGCTGGCGGAATCGCCGGCGAAACCGTTCAACTCGTATTCGAATCTCCCATGTCTGGCGCTGCTGCCGTTATTGACGCAACACCGATCGCCTATTCCGCGCACCAGCTCGCGGCGATGGGGCGTTTTCCGATAGGCCTTTCGCAGGCGGTCGAGGAACTGCTCGAAATCCACAGAACGATCCCGCGCGAGGTTCGTTACGTCGCCGATGTCCAGAAATTCATACTGAGCCAGGCAGCGATGGCGCTCCATTACGAGCACGTGCTCGATCCGACGGCTGCGGGTCTGACACCCAGCCATCTGATAAAGTTCCTCGATGGCAAGCCGGTAGCCAGCAAGAATACCGTCCTCGCCTTCCTCATGGAAATGCGGCACTACCGTTTTGTCGATGCGATAGAGACATCGGACCGCAGGAGCCGCGCATTTCGCGCGACGGAGCGCACAGAAGAGCTGATGCGCATCTATTTCGATATCCACCTGCGCGCGCTCGACACGATCGACGGTGGTGCCCGGCATGCGCTGTCTCTTGCCGATCCAAGCTTCGTGCACATCGCTCAGCCGCGCTTTGCCCGCCTGATGCTGCTTGCGGAAACCTGGTGGTCACCGCCGAAGAATATTGCGGCCTTCGTGAAGTCCGATTCGGGAAGCAGCGTCGTCCATGACCTGGTTTCGCGGGTTGCCGGGCAGGAAATCGGCAATGACCCGATCAATGTCGGACGTGTTTCGCCGACAGAGGTTGCCAAGCGGTATGTCGTCTCCCAGACGCATACGGTGCGTCTTTTTGCAAAGGCCCGCAGCGAGGGTCTTATCAGCTGGGAAAAGAATATCAGTCGGGGTGATTGCTGGGTTTCACCGCAGCTTGTCAGCGCCTACCGGCTTTGGCAGGCAATGAAGTTCTCGGCAATGTCTGAAGCCGTTGCCTATGCCGCCGCCCTGCGCACGACCGGGCGTGCTTCCGCGCATATCAAGTGACACTTGGAGGGATCCGCAGTCGCGGACCCCTCCAAGGTCGGCCCGACCCCCGTCAGGCTATCCGATTCATCAGTGGCCGGCTTATTCGTGGATCGTGTACGAGCCGAGCTTGCAGAGATCCTGCGTGTCGGTCGTGGTGTCCAGGTTGGAGCCTTCCTCGAACTCGAACTTCATGTCGTATTTGCACACGGTACGACCATCGGCGATGGTGATGTCCATGCTCTCGCCCGGATTGAGGACATCTTTGCCGAACACATCGTCTTCCCACTCGTTGACACCGACTGGAGACGTATAAAAATTGGTGAGAACGGACTTGGTGCCGTTCTTCAGGCTAAAGGTCAGGTCTTCTGCATGGGCGGCGCCTGCAAGGCAGAACGAGAGCACCGACGCAGCTAGAGCGAAGTGAAACTTCTTCATGGTTTTCATCCTGTTGGAGATATTGTCGCCAGGTCGGTGCGGGACCTTCGGCGTCGGAATCTAGAGAGATTCGCGTCACCCTTCCCGCACCATTTCTGGGTGGATCGGCTCTGCAGGGCTCTAGTTTTGTACAGGGTTAATACGGCCGGGCGGTCGCAAATACGCGCAATGGCTTCGGTTGCCCTGCACTTGAAGAACGCCAACAGCTGTGGTTGAAAAAGCCGTTCATCGAAAGCAAAGCCGCATGCCTGCCCAGACAGTCGAAAATCCCCTGAAGGGCATGGCCATCATGGCCACCTGCATGATCATCCTGCCGCTGATGGATGCCATCGCCAAATACATGGCGACGTTCGAGGCGATGTCACCGGGTCAGGTAACATTCTACCGCTTCCTGTTTCAGTTCCTCTGCCTTTTGCCGCTCGCGCTCGCAGCCCCTGCAGCGCTGTTCAGGGCAAAACGCCCATGGATGAACCTTTTTCGTGGCATGCTGCATGCAGCCGCCAGCCTGATGTTCTTCACCGCCGTCAAATACATGCCGCTGGCCGATGTGTTCGCCATCTATTTCGTCGAGCCCTTCATGCTGACGATGATGTCAGCACTTTTTTTGGGCGAGAAGGTCGGCTGGCGCCGCTGGCTCGCCATCGTTGTCGGCTTTGGTGGCGCCATGATCGTCATCCAGCCGAGCTATGCGATCTTCGGCTGGACCGCGCTCCTGCCGGTGGTCTGCGCCTTCCTTTATACGATCTATCTCTTCCTAAACCGCGCCATCGGTGAAGCCGATTCACCGCTCGCCATGCAGACCATGGCGGGGCTCGGCGGAACATTGCTGATTGCAGCGACGCTTGTCGGAGCGAGCGGAACCGGAGCGGCCGATTTCGAACCATCCCTGCCCGGCTCGGCGCTTGGCTTGCTGCTGCTGATCATCCTTGGCTCGATCTCCGGTTACATGCACCTTCTCGTCGTGCGTGCCTTCCGCCTGGCGCCTTTGTCGCTGCTGGCCCCTTTCCAGTATTTCGAGATCATCTCGGCAACAGTGCTCGGCTACGCACTGTTCGGCGACTTCCCGACCGCCTCCAAATGGCTGGGCATTCTGATCATCGTCGCATCCGGCCTGTTCATCATTTGGCGCGAACGGATCAGAACGAAACAGGCGACTTCTGCCTGACGCACAATATGCGGCTTCGTTAACCGCCATTCTTGTCTGCTCATAAAGAGATTGAACTTTATCCTCTCCGTGCAGTTTCATGATGAAACGGAGTAAGGGATGAGCGAAAACCGCTTTTCTTTCCCGGCATGTATGATCGCCGGCAAGGGTCGCATCGAGGCTTATGACGTCCTCATGCTTCGCACCTATGCTTTTCCGGAGGGCGTCCGACGCGTCTCCGATACGCAGATGATGCTCGAACTTCACGATCTTTGCCCGACGCAATGCGATGAATGGGCGAATTATTTCGTCGAAAGTCTTTCGGCCTACCTCGTCAATGGCGGCGGCATGCCGGGTGTCATCGATGAGCGCAAGACCTCATGGCTGATCCGCGCGATCGCAGACAATGGCGCGGTGCGCAGCTGGCTCGAGATCGAACTTCTGCTGCACGTGATGGAAATCGCCGACAGCACGACCGAGACACTGTCCGCATTCGCACTCGATCAGGTCCGCATCGGATTATCGACGACTGCAAGTGGCCGATTGGGCGGGATATCGAATTCGGCCTACGGCAAAACAAGGCCCGCTCAGAACGGCGTGACGGCCTTCGATCTCTCCTATATCTGGCGCGTGCTGAGACCTGCCGTCGACAAGGGCAGGCTCATGCTGTCGATGATGGAGCTGGCGATATTGAGCGAAATCGACGCACTCGCCCAACGCAGTGATCATCACCCAGGCTGGAACGAGATCATGCTGCAGTTTGCGGCGATCGAGCGGCTGACGGAGGCATCGAAGCAGCTTTACCCTGCCAGCCATTGGCTGCCTGCTGAGGCTGATCTGCAGCCGGAAGGCCACGCGGCCTGACCGCTGCGCTTGACATGGCGACGGCAAAATCCTTCAAGGGGGCATGAAAACCGAATTCCCTGCCCTCGCCTCCGGTTATTCGACTGTGCCGCCAGGCCATGTCGCAACCATCGTCACCTGCCTTGAAATGTTCGCGCCGCCGCCGCGCAGTCCCGTGCCTGCTGCCGCAGCGACGCTGGTGCTGGAGCGCTGGGATTCGCCAGATATCGAAGGGTATCGCGCGCTGTTCAGGGATGTCGGTGCCAGCTGGATGTGGGTTTCACGCCTGACCATGGCAGACGACAAGCTCGCCGCGATCCTCAATGATCCGAAGGTCGAGATCTACGCACTGGTCGATGCCGGCCGGCCGATCGGCCTGCTGGAACTCGACTTCCGCACCGAGAACGAATGCGAGCTCGGTTTCTTCGGCCTGGTGAGTGATGCGATCGGCAAGGGTGCCGGACGGTTCCTGATGGACAAGGCGATCGAGACGGCATGGTCACGTCCGATCGGCCGTTTCTGGGTTCATACCTGCCATCTCGATTCGGCGGCTGCCCTACCTTTCTATCAGCGCTCCGGGTTCAAGCCGTTTCGCCAGATGGTCGAGATGCTGGAAGATCCGCGCCTGACAGGCGTGGTGCCGCGCACCGCCTCACCACATGTGCCGCTGATCGAAGCCTGACCCATCACCTTATTGCGACTTCAGCATGTCGCTTGCGGCTTGAGCCGCAGCGCCTCGCCATGCCAAAGTCGCTCGAATCGAAATTTTCAGAAAACCTTTAGGGAGAACACCCATGGACGTCCGCGCCGCCGTAGCCGTACAGGCAGGAAAACCGCTGGAAGTGATGACGGTTCAGCTCGAAGGCCCGAAGGCGGGCGAAGTGCTGATCGAGGTCAAGGCGACCGGCATCTGCCATACCGACGATTTCACCCTCTCGGGTGCCGATCCGGAAGGCCTGTTTCCGGCGATCCTCGGCCATGAAGGCGCAGGCATCGTCGTCGATGTCGGCCCCGGCGTCACCTCGGTCAAGAAGGGCGACCACGTCATTCCGCTCTACACGCCGGAATGCCGCGAGTGCTATTCCTGCACCAGCCGCAAGACCAACCTCTGCACCTCGATCCGCGCCACCCAGGGCCAGGGCCTGATGCCGGATGGCACCAGCCGGTTCTCGATCGGCAAGGACAAGATCCACCATTACATGGGCTGCTCGACCTTCGCGAACTTCACGGTCCTGCCGGAGATCGCGGTTGCCAAGGTCAACCCGGACGCCCCCTTCGACAAGATCTGCTATATCGGCTGCGGCGTGACGACCGGCATCGGTGCCGTCATCAACACGGCCAAGGTCGAGATCGGCTCGACCGCGATCGTCTTCGGCCTCGGCGGCATTGGCCTCAACGTCCTGCAGGGCCTGCGCCTTGCCGGTGCCGACATGATCATCGGTGTCGACATCAATCCGGACCGCAAGGCCTGGGGTGAAAAGTTCGGTATGACGCATTTCGTTAATCCGAAGGAAGTCGGTGACGACATCGTGCCTTACCTCGTCAACCTGACGAAGCGCGGCAACGACCTGATCGGCGGCGCCGATTACACGTTCGATTGCACCGGCAATACCAAGGTCATGCGCCAGGCGCTGGAATCGTCGCATCGCGGCTGGGGCAAGTCCGTCATCATCGGCGTTGCCGGCGCCGGCCAGGAAATTTCCACGCGTCCGTTCCAGCTGGTGACGGGCCGCAACTGGATGGGCACGGCCTTTGGCGGCGCCCGTGGCCGTACCGACGTGCCGAAGATCGTCGACTGGTACATGGACGGAAAAATCCAGATCGATCCGATGATCACCCACACCATGCCGCTCGAAGACATCAACAAGGGTTTTGAGCTGATGCATTCGGGTGAATCGATCCGCGGCGTGGTGGTCTATTGACTACCCTTCCCGCCTATACGGTCGACGTGCGGAGACTAGAAGAGTTCTCCGCACGCGATCTCTATGCGATGCTGAAAATGCGCGTCGATGTCTTCGTCGTGGAGCAGAAATGCCCCTATCCGGAGCTCGACGGCAATGATCCGGACTGCCTGCATCTGCGGCTTCTGGATGGCGAAACGCTGCTGGCCTGCGCCCGCCTCTGGCGCCCGACGCCGGACATGCATCCGCGCATCGGCCGGGTCACCGTCTCTCCCGACCATCGCGGAAAACGGCTTGGCGAGGCGCTGATGCGCGAGGCGATCAGCGAATGTGAAAAGGCCTATCCGGGCGAAGCGATCGAACTTTCCGCCCAGAGCCATCTCGAAAAATTCTACGGCAGTTTCGGTTTCGTGCCGATCTCCGAAGAATATCTCGAGGACGACATCCCCCATGTGGACATGTTAAGAGCGGTATGCGGGCCAGCATCAGCGCCCTAAATCAACCGGTAAACTCGTCATGAGCGATGTGAAAAACTGGAAACTCAAACTCAGATACGGAAAGCTGAAAACAAGCTTTCAGCATTTCACAGTCATCGCAGACGGCGAGACATTCGAACAAAATGACGATTTTGGCACCATTGCCGGATCCCCGGCATTTTTCAGAATCAATGCCTGGGCGATTGATGATGACCAAGCTGTCGATATGGTGATCTCGATCGGGCGGCATTTGGGATTCGATGCGACAGGAAGGATTTACATCTATTCCACCGATCCCACGGAACCACCTGGCGATGAACCTCACGCCTACGGCCTTGGCTTTAACTCCTACCAACATGAATGAAACCATGCCGCAAATCTATGTCGACGCCGATGCCTGCCCGGTAAAGCCGGAAATCCTCAAGGTCGCCGAGCGTCACGATCTTGAAGTGACGCTCGTCGCCAATTCCGGCCTGCGCCCGTCGCGTGATCCGATGGTGAAAAACGTCATCGTTTCGGCCGGTTTCGATGCCGCCGATGACTGGATTGCCGAACGCGCCGGCCGCGGCGATATCGTCATCACGGCAGACGTTCCGCTTGCCGGTCGTTGCGTTGCGGCAGGTGCTTTCGTTACCGGCCCGACAGGCCGCGTGTTCGACGAGACGAATATCGGCATGGCGACTGCGATGCGCGATCTCGGCGCGCATCTGCGTGAGACCGGCGAGAGCAAGGGCTATAACGCCGCCTTCTCGCCGCGTGACCGTTCCAAATTCCTCGAAACCCTTGACCGCCTGTGCCGCCGCGCCAAATCCTTGGGTGACAATCCGTCCGCCTGACAAGAGGATTTACATGCCGCTGAATTGGCGAAAGGTCGTGCATCACAGACATGGGCCCTTCGCGATTGCAGCCGCCGTCGCTGTTCTTGCACTCCCCGTTTTCATTGCCGGCTTTCCCGACATTGCGGCCGGTCTGACGGTGGTGATCTTCTTCCTCACCTATCTCGTCCTGATGGCTTTTCGCATCCCGGCGGTCGATGCCGATCGCCTACGGCGAACGGCCCAGAACGAAGATGAACCTGCAGCCGTCATCCTTGCGGTGACCCTTGCTGCCGCCGCGGCCGCCATCATTCTTCTGTTCGAAGCCCTGAACCGCAAGGGCGGGACTGCTGCCGCAGAGGTCGGCCTCGCCTTCGCATCGGTCCTGTTCGGCTGGCTGACAATCCATACGATGTTCGCGATGCATTACGCGCATCTTTATTGGCGGCCGGACGAGCAGAACCAGAAAGACGAAGACAAGCGCGGTGGGCTGGACTTTCCCCAGACCGATGAGCCTGGTGCCTATGATTTCCTGTATTTTTCCTTCGTCATCGGCATGACGGCGCAAACCTCGGACGTGGCCATTACCAGCACCGCCATGCGGCGCGTCAATCTCGTCCACGCCATCGTATCGTTCTTCTTCAACACGGTCCTGGTCGCCGCCTCCGTCAACGCGGCCGTGGGCCTGGGGCAGTAGCGACCAGTCGCGTCGAGGATGAGCGCCACGTCAGCGACGCGGCGCTCACGCAAATCACTTCGCGCTGCGGTTATCGATCGACCACGCACCTGCACCGGCAAAAACCAGGTAGAGGAAGGCGAAGCAGAACAGCACGGCTGCATCGCCGCCATTCATGGCCGGGAAGAACGAGCGCGGGGCATGCGCCATGAAATAGGCAAAGGCCATTTCACCGGCGAGCAGGAAGGCGACCGGACGGGTCAGGAAACCGACCGCGATCAGAATGCCGCCGACCAGCTCGAGCAAAGCTGCAAACATCATCAGTGCGGAAAGCGATCCGCCGGCACCCTGCGGCCCGGGGAATGCGAACAGTTTCATCGTTCCGTGTTCGATGAACAGCAGCGCGGTCATGATACGAAGAACCGCCAGAGCCTGGGGCCGGTAAGCGCCGAGGCGCTCGAAAATGGACATGGGAGAAGACCTCTCAAGAGTAAGTTGCGGTGCGAAGCCTTATTCAAGCCCGCGACCGCCAGACACTCAAAAGAGCCTGACGCGCTTTCACATTTCGTTGAAACTGCCTTGAACGACGAATGTCGTTGCTTACTCGGCAAGCGCACTTGCGAGCGAACTGCGCCGCCGATCATCAAGGCGGAACTCGCTGGAGATTCTATTGACGACCTTCAGAGCCAGCTCCTGGTTGGCAACCTTTTCATCAAAGAGGTAGATTGATGCCGTAAATGTGCCTTCGGCAACCGGTTCGCCACTGGTCACCGAGACCGCCTGAACCGTGACCTTTGCGATATGCCGCACACCGATCAGCATCGGCACGCTCGACGTTTCTTCGATGCGGATTGCAATGATCGTCCGCGGCAGAACCGTCGACCTGGTGGTGGACTGGATGGCAGATTCGACCAGTGAATCGACGGCGGTCACCAGCGTTTTCGGAACGTCGGGTTTCGCCGTCACGAAAGCGCCGCGCACGTCATAAAGCAGTCGTTCGCTGACCTCACGCGACGACGGCATCCGGAATGCCATCAACGGCAGGACGGTGAGAACGAGCAGCGCATGAAAGGACAGGCGGCGAAGCATGAGAAAACCCGGAGGATACGACCTCCGGATGTTCGCCGAACACGGTTAGAGAAGGATTAAGCGGCGCCCTGCAAGGACAGAAAAACGGCAGATGCAGCCTGCATTTCCTGCTGTCGCAAGGCGCGGCGATGCGACGCCTCGGCGTCCTCGCCCCAATGCTCGATTGTCCAGTCCTCGTCGAGATGCGCAAGCTCCCAGGCCTCGTCGGCCGTGACTTCACCTTCCGCGAAGGCAAGCGCCAAAATGGCCGAGCCCGTCAGCGATGTCACCAGGTGGAGGGCGGCAAGCTCGATGGGCGACTGGTACTTCCTGAGCGTCACCGCAAAGGCGGCGATCGCCTCCTTCGGCTGCTCCTTCGGCATGATGCCTTCGATCAGAGTGAAGCGCGCGCCGAGCACATTCGCAGCCCAGTCGATGACCGGATCCCATTTCTCGTTCTGCCGAGCGACGAGACCGTCCGGACCGTCGGCCCGGTAACACAGCATGTCGCTCGACGAGAAGCGCAGAATATCCTCGAAGACCGCCTGCGGATCGGTGGATATACCGTCGATCGCCGTGTTGACGAGCCGGGTAACCGGCATGGTTTTCGGATCGATCACCTCGACCTGATCGGCCCATTCATCAGCCAGAAGTGCCGCAAGCCGCACCGCCGGTACGACCAGCGCGTTTTTGGCGGGCGTCTTGATCGGCTTGCCATCGAGATGAATGGCATGACCACCCTCGCCTTCCGCTACGGAAACTTCCGTATAGAAACGCTTCGGCAGCGGCTTGTGCATCTGGATCTGCGCCCGCCGGGTCGGATCCTCATGGCTGAGGATCTCTTTGGGATCGGGAAAAATGTCGCGCATGAAATAAACCTCAGCCGATATGGGCCAGCAATTCGCTCGGGTGATCGACGATCGCGTCGGCACCCGCCGCCAGCAATTCTTCGCGCATCGCGTAACCCCAGGAAACGCCGATCGCCTTGGCGCCGGCCGCCTTCGCCATCTGCATGTCGTAGATCGCGTCGCCGATCACGATCGTATCCTCCGGCCGCATGCCGGTCTCGTCGCAGCATTCCGTCACCATGGCGGGATGCGGCTTTGAAGGGCAATCGTCGGCCGTGCGGGAGACGATGAAATAGGAGCCAAAATCATGGGTTTCAAGGATCGTGTTCAGCCCCCGACGGGACTTGCCGGTGACGGCGCCGATGAGAAGGTCGTCACGCGGACCGATCGTGTCGAGCAGCGCCTGGATGCCGTCGAACAGCGGATCATGATAATCGAGCTCGGTCCGAACCGGCCCGAACAGCGACTTGTAATAGGCCATCATCTCGACGTCTTCGGCATCGGCATGCGCCTTGCCCTGCATCCGGGCAATGGCGATGTCGAGCGTCAGGCCGATAATCGACTTGGTGTCTTCAAGAGACGGTTCCGGTTTGCCGAATTTCACGAATGTGCGGCGCATGGTTTCGTGGATCAGCGCAGCACTGTCGACCAGCGTGCCGTCGCAATCGAAAAGCACCAGTTTCATTCGTCGTCGTCCCTTGCGCCATTTTCCATATCGAAGCCGAGCAGGTTCCAGCTCTGCACCATATGTGGCGGCAGGGGTGCCGTGACCTTCAGGCGGCCGCCGCTCGGATGCGGAATGTCGATATGCCGTGCGTGCAAGTGCAGCTTCTTCTGGATACCGCCCGGGAACGGCCAGTTGATATCGTCGTCGAAATATTTCGGGTCACCGAGGATCGGATGACCGATATGCAGCGCATGGACGCGCAGCTGGTGGGTGCGGCCGGTATAGGGCTCCATTTCCAGCCAGGCGAGCGACTGCGCCGCCGTCTCCAGAATGCGGTAGAAGGACACCGCATGATCGGCGCCGTCTTCGCCGTGCTTGGCAATCCGCATCCGGTCGCCATCCGGCGTCTGTTCCTTCACGAGCCAGGTCGAAATCTTGTCCTCGCGCTTGCGCGGCACGCCCTTTACCAGCGACCAGTAGGTCTTCTTGGTATCGCGTTCGCGGAAAGCCGCAGTCAGCTTCTGGGCGGCACCGCGGGTGCGGGCGATGACGAGCACGCCGGATGTGTCGCGGTCGAGCCGGTGCACGAGGCGCGGCTTTTCACCCTTGGGGCTGATGAAGGATTCGAGCATCTGGTCGATATGCCGCGTCACGCCCGAACCGCCCTGCACGGCAAGGCCGGCCGGCTTGTTGAGGACGAGAACCTTGTCGTCCTCGTGCAGGATCATCCGCTGCAGGAGTTCGTAATCGCCTGCATGCTTCAGATCCTTGCCGGCAATCGGCCCGGTCTTCTTCGCATCCACGTCCATCGGCGGCACGCGAACCGTCTGGCCCGGCTGGACGCGGGTATCGCTCTTCACGCGGCCGCCATCGACGCGCACCTGTCCGGAGCGCAGCAGTTTCTGGAGAGGACCGAAGCCGAGGCCCGGATAATGGACCTTGAACCAACGGTCGAGACGCATGCCCGCCTCGTCTGGCTGAACGAGGATATGCTCGATGCCTGCCATCAAAGCTCTTTCATTTTATCTGTGATCAGCCCTGCCCTTTAGAACATTGCTCGCCCGAGCGCCAGCCCGGCAAAGATCGCAGCAAAGGAGATCACCAGACTGCCTGCCAGATAAGCGAAGGCGGGGAGCGCCGCACCACGCTCCAAAAGGACCATCGTGTCCAGCGTGAAGGAGGACCATGTCGTGAATCCACCGATAATGCCGGTGACGATGAACACCCGCATTTCCGCGGACGCATTGAAGCGGCGGGCGATCATCTCCACCATCAGGCCGATGAAGAAGGAGCCGATCACGTTGACGGCAAACGTGCCCCACGGGAAACTCGGACCGAACAGTCGCACCGCCCAGACGCCGACCAGATAGCGAAAGACGGAGCCGATGGCGCCACCAACGGCAACGAGAACCACATTTGTCATCAACCTGTCCTGTCTTGTCCGGCAAGAATGGGATTCATTCAAATGCCGCAGATTTCCTTAAGCACAATCTAAGCGATAGAACGTTATGACACTTCGATCGTTGAAGGCTGAAACGTCGAGGGGGTAATGCGATGACACAGCTTGTAACAGTCTCCGCCGCCACCGCAGCGCTCAATATCGAATTGCTTAAAGTGCCGCGGCGGATCTCTGTCAAGGATCAGGTGGCCGACATCAAGGCCGATGCCGACCGCAATGCACGGCGCGCTGAAAATGCCGATCCAGATGCCACGGATACGATGCTTCCGCCGGCGACGGTATCGCTCGACCTGATGGAGTCCGGTCAGCAGCCGCATCAGCAGGCGACCATCCGCGAGGCCGAAGCCGCCTATCGCGAAATGGAAGAGTGAACGGCGCCAAGCGTTGCAACGAGGCCCTGCGATAAACAGCAGGCCTGTCGGAACAGAATGCCGCAACCGCCATTATGGCGAGGCGGAGGCGCAACAGGTCGATCTTGTCGCCTGTTATTGCCTGACGAGGGAGAGGTCTGATGAACAGCACCAGCGGCGGCATATTCGATTTCGAGCAGCTCAATCGCATCCGAGATGCGCATCGGGACTGGTGCGCCCAGAGTGGCATCGACCCTAAAAGCCCGTTCGGACAGGAGGCCGCCGGCATGATGCTGGAGGCCTATCAGACGGGCAAGACATCCTACGACGCCTTGATCGGCGCATGTGAAGACTATGCGAAGCTTCGCAGCGCACATGTCCGGCCCGGCACGACACCGATCGACAGTCGTTCCTGATCGACCGGATTCCGCCGTTATTTCGGCGACAGACCGCTGACGGGAAGTGCGATCTCGACATTGCCGGCCTTGGCGAAGGTCAGCGTGACGGCAACAGTCTCACCCTGCTTGAACGGCTGTTTGACCTTGGTGAACATCATGTGCAGTCCGCCGGGTGACAGCTCCACCGACTTGCCGGCCGGGATGGCAATGCCCTTGTCGAGCTTGCGCATCTTCATCACCTCGCCCTGCATCGCCATCTCGTGCAGCTCCACCGCACCTGCGACGGGAGAAGATACCGACATAAGCTCGTCATCGGCCTTGCCGTTATTGGTGATCGTCAGATAGGCGCCACCAACCGGCTGGCCCGGCAGCATCGCCTTCGCATAGGCCTTGCTGATGACAAGCGTGCCGGCCGTGACTTCGGCGCTACCCGTAGGCGCGGAACCGCCCATATCCATGTTCATCTTGCCGCCAGCGGCCATGCCCTGCGAAAAGGCCGGCCCCTCCGGCAGGACAGGCAGCGCGAAGGCGGTACAGACGACCAGCGCCAGAAATCTTTTCATGCGACTTTCCTCCCGTTCGCGCAAGCGCCGACTATTTCCGTATTCTTGCGATTTGCCAAGCGTGGCAAAAGCGCTTGGGCGTGCTTCGGAGGGCTCATTTGTGACTTGCGACAAAAATAGCATTCACTGCGACATCGGCCTCTTGTCAAACCGCCGTCTTGCCGGATAATGGAGCGCATACCCGATGGGAGAAACCGCTTCGATGCGGTGCCGAAGGAGCAACCGCCCCGGAAACTCTCAGGCAAAAGGACCACGGGTAGCCGCAGGAACTCTGGAGAGAAGCAACCGTAATGGGGGCTCGCCGAAGGGATAACAATCTCAGGCGACAAGGACAGAGGGGGCTCGAAACCGGCGCATTTATGCGCCCTAATCTGAGCCGGCGTGCGACCTGTTTTTCAGGCGCGCCAAACCTGGAGGCGTCGTTTGGACGACCATACAGTTCTCAAGACCACACCGCTGCACGCGCTGCATCTGTCTCTCGGTGCAAAAATGGTGCCTTTCGCGGGTTATGACATGCCGGTGCAATATCCGCTTGGCGTCATGAAGGAACATCTTCACACCCGCGCATCCGCCGGCCTGTTCGATGTCTCGCATATGGGCCAGGTGATCGTGAAGGCGAAGTCCGGTGCTTATGCCGATGCTGCCCTCGCGTTGGAAAAGCTGGTTCCCGTCGATATCTTGGGCCTCAAGGAAGGCCGCCAGCGCTACGGCTTTTTCACCGACGCCAATGGCTGCATTCTCGACGACCTGATGATCACCAATCGCGGCGACCATCTTCTCGTTGTCGTCAACGCCGCCTGCAAGGATGCCGATCTCGCCCATATGAAGGCGAATCTTGAAGGGTGCGACGTCACCCTGCTCGACGACTGTGCGCTTCTTGCCCTGCAGGGCCCGCGGGCAGAAGAGGTTCTGGCCGAACTCTGGCCCGACGTCACCGACATGAAGTTCATGGATGTCTGCGACGCCCTCCTCCATGACGTTCCCTGCATCGTCTCCCGCTCGGGTTATTCCGGTGAAGACGGTTTTGAAATTTCCGTTCCCGCCGATAAGGCCGAACAGGTGGCCCGCGCACTGCTCGAAGATCCGCATTGCGAGGCGATCGGCCTCGGTGCCCGCGATTCGCTGCGTCTCGAAGCCGGCCTGTGTCTCTACGGAAACGACATCGACACCACGACATCGCCGATCGAAGCCTCGCTCGAATGGGCCCTGCAGAAGGCCCGCAAGGCTGGCGGTGACCGCGAAGGCGGCTTTCCGGGTGCGGCCCGCATTCTCGGCGAACTCGCGAACGGCACGACCCGCCGCCGCGTCGGCCTGAAGCCGGAAGGCAAGGCACCGGTGCGTTCGCATGCAAAGCTTTATGCCGATGCGGAAGGTAAGAGTGAACTCGGCGAAGTCACCTCCGGCACGTTCGGACCAACCGTCGAGGGCCCGGTTGCCATGGGCTACCTGCCCGTCAGCCACGCCGCCGCCGGTACTCAGGTCTTTGCGGAAGTGCGCGGAAAATATCTGCCTATGACCGTCGCGGCCCTGCCCTTCATCACCCCCACCTACAAACGCTAAAAAGCCCTCCGGAGAGAACAAGATGTTGAAATTCACCGCTGAACACGAATGGCTCAAGCTTGAAGACGGTATCGCCACCGTCGGCATTACCCAGCACGCCGCCGACCAGCTCGGCGATCTGGTTTTCGTCGAACTGCCGGAAATCGGTGCAGAGCTGACCAAGGACGGCAATGCCGCCACCGTCGAAAGCGTCAAGGCCGCGTCGGATGTCTACGCGCCGCTCGATGGCGAAGTCACCGAAGTCAACCAGGCGATCGTCGATGACCCGTCGCTCGTCAATTCCGATCCGCAGGGTGCCGCCTGGTTCTTCAAGCTGAAGCTGAAGAATGCCGCAGACGCCGACAGCCTGATGGACGAAGCCGCCTACAAGGACCTGATTGCCTGATGTCCGACCAAACCGATTTCCACTTCACGGATTACAATCCGTACGACTTTGCCAACCGTCGCCATATCGGCCCCTCGCCGGCAGAAATGGCCGACATGCTCAAGGTCATCGGCTACAAGTCGCTCGATGCCCTGATCGACGCCACGGTTCCCTCCTCAATCCGCCAGCAGAACCCGCTGACCTGGGGTGCGGCGCTGACCGAACGCGAGGCGCTCGACAAGCTGCGCGAGACGGCCAACAAGAACCAGACGCTCGTTTCGCTGATCGGCCAGGGGTATTACGGTACCGTGACGCCGCCGGTCATCCAGCGCAATATTCTGGAAAACCCGGCCTGGTACACGGCCTACACGCCCTACCAGCCGGAAATCAGCCAGGGCCGCCTCGAAGCCCTCCTGAACTTCCAGACGATGATTTCCGACCTGACCGGCCTCGACGTCGCGAACGCCTCGCTTCTCGACGAAGCGACGGCCGCCGCCGAAGCCATGGCGCTCTGCCAGCGTCAGGCAAAGTCCAAGGCAACCGCCTTCTTCGTCGATGCAGCCTGCCATCCGCAGACGATTGCCCTCATCGAAACCCGCGCCGCACCGCTCGGCTGGACCGTCGTCATCGGCGATCCGATGACCGATCTCGATCCGGTCGACGTTTTTGGCGCGATCTTCCAGTATCCGGGCACCCATGGCGAAGTCCGTGACTTTACCGGCTTGATTTCCCGCCTGCACCAGACCGGCGCCGTCGCAGCCGTCGCGGCTGACCTTCTCGCTCTGACGCTCCTGAAATCGCCCGGCGAAATGGGCGCCGATATCGCCATCGGCTCATCGCAGCGTTTTGGCGTCCCCGTCGGTTACGGTGGCCCGCATGCCGCTTACATGGCCGTCAAGGATGCCCACAAGCGCGCCATGCCCGGCCGCCTCGTCGGCGTCTCTGTCGATGCCCGCGGCAACCGCGCCTATCGCCTGTCGCTGCAGACCCGCGAACAGCATATCCGCCGCGAAAAGGCGACGTCGAACATCTGCACCGCGCAGGTCCTGCTTGCCGTCATGGCCTCGATGTACGGCGTCTTCCACGGCCCGCAGGGCCTGAAGGCAATTGCCCAGGCCGTCCACAAGAAGGCCGTGCTGATGGCCAAGGGCCTGGAAAAGCTCGGTTACAAGATTGAGCCGGACACGTTCTTCGACACGTTCACCGTCGAAGTCGGCCATATGCAGGGGCTCATTCTTCGCGCAGCCGTCGCCGAAGGCGTCAACCTGCGCAAGATCGGCGAAACGAAGATCGGCATGTCGCTGGACGAACGTACCCGTCCGGTGACACTCGAGGCCGTTTGGCGCGCCTTCGGTGGTGACTTCAAGGTTTCAGACTTTGCCGTCGAATACCGCCTACCGAACGCGCTGCTGCGGAAATCGGAATATATGACCCATCCGATCTTCCATATGAACCGCGCCGAAAGCGAGATGACCCGTTACATCCGCCGCCTGTCCGACCGCGACCTCGCGCTCGACCGGGCGATGATCCCGCTCGGCTCCTGCACGATGAAGCTCAATGCCACGGCGGAAATGCTGCCGATCACCTGGCCGGAATTTTCGGATATCCATCCGTTCGTTCCCGCCGATCAGGCGCTTGGCTACAAGGAAATGATCGACGACCTGTCGCAAAAACTTTGCCAGGTCACCGGTTACGACGCCTTCTCTATGCAGCCGAATTCGGGTGCACAGGGCGAATATGCGGGCCTGCTGACCATCCGCAATTACCACATCGCCAATGGCGATGCGCATCGCGACGTCTGCCTCATCCCGACCTCGGCGCACGGCACCAACCCGGCCTCGGCACAGATGGTCGGCATGAAGGTCGTGGTCGTGAAGGTCCGTGACAACGGCGATATCGATCTGGAAGATTTCCGCGCCAAGGCAGAACAGCATGCGGCAAACCTCTCCTGCTGCATGATCACCTATCCTTCGACGCATGGCGTGTTCGAGGAAACGGTGAAGGAGATCTGCGACATCACCCACAAGCATGGTGGTCAGGTCTATCTCGACGGCGCCAACATGAACGCCATGGTCGGCCTGTCTCGTCCCGGTGACATCGGCTCCGACGTGTCGCACTTGAACCTGCACAAGACCTTCTGCATCCCGCATGGCGGCGGCGGTCCCGGCATGGGCCCGATCGGTGTCAAAGCGCATCTGGCAGCGCATCTTCCTGGCCATCCCCAGTGGGACGGTCGTGAAGGCGCGGTTTCGGCAGCTCCGTTCGGTTCGCCGTCGATCCTGCCGATCTCCTGGTCCTATTGCCTGATGATGGGCGGCGAAGGCCTGACGCAGGCGACCAAGGTGGCGATCCTCAACGCCAACTATATCGCGGCCCGCCTCAAGGGTGCCTACGACGTGCTCTACAAGTCGGAAGCTGGTCGCGTCGCGCATGAATGCATTATCGACACGCGCCCGCTCAATGCTTCGGCCGGCGTTACGGTCGATGACGTTGCAAAACGCCTGATCGATTGCGGTTTCCACGCCCCGACCATGAGCTGGCCGGTTGCCGGCACGCTGATGATCGAGCCGACCGAATCGGAGACCAAGGCCGAGCTGGATCGCTTCTGCGAGGCAATGCTGGCGATCCGCGAGGAAGCCCGCGCCATCGAGGATGGCCGGATGGACAAGACCAACAATCCGCTGAAGAACGCTCCCCACACGGTGGAAGATCTCGTCGGCGAATGGGATCGTCCTTACTCCCGCGAGCAGGCCTGCTACCCGCCGGGCGCCTTCCGCGTCGACAAATACTGGTCGCCGGTCAACCGTGTCGACAATGTCTATGGCGACCGTAACCTCGTCTGCTCCTGCCCGCCGCTTGAGGACTATGCCGAAGCAGCCGAGTAAGATTTTTCGCCTTTAAGTTGAGGGTCGCCCCATCGGGCGGCCCTTTATCGACCTTGGGTTTGGTTTATTTCTCCGCGACCCTTGTCTTGTCTCTAATTTTCACTATGTTCAAACTATCGAACTTTGCTTGCGACTTTTGTACGCGCCTACGGCTCTTTCAGATCTCCTCTCAACGTCGATCTACGTCGGTTCGTTTGACCGGCACCTAACACGATTGAAAGGAAATCGTCATGAACACGGGTATTGTAAAGTGGTTCAACGGAACCAAGGGCTTTGGCTTCATCCAGCCGGATAACGGCGGCCAGGACGTATTCGTCCACATTTCGGCTGTTGAACGCGCTGGCATGCGCAGCCTGGCCGAAGGCCAGAAGGTCACGTTCGACATCGTGCAGGACAAGCGTTCCGGCAAGAGCGCTGCTGACAACCTGCAGGCCGCTTAAGGTTTTGTCATTGCCGGACGTCACCACGGAGGTACTGGGACGTTTCAGGCGATGATGATGGAAGGTCGGGTCGAAGCCCGGCCTTTTGTTTTTACCCTTCACTCCGAAGGCTTATGTCGGTAAACCGCTTTAACGCGCATCCGACGCCCCTTGCGTCGCCGTGATCGATCCGGCCGCGTCCAACCATTTAAGGAGATATTTTGCAGGTACTAGTCAGAGATAACAACGTCGAACAGGCACTCCGCGTTCTCAAGAAGAAGCTTCAGAGAGAAGGCGTATTCCGTGAAATGAAGGCGCGCAGCGCCTATGAAAAGCCGTCGGAAAAGCGCGCCCGCGAAAAGGCCGACGCAATCCGCCGCGCCCGCAAGCTCGCACGCAAGCAGATGCAGCGCGAAGGCCTCCTGCCTGCGCCGAAGAAGAAAGTGATCGCCACGCGCGCTCGCTGATGACTGCTGTCCAGGCCGCGCGGCACATGCCGCGCAGCCCGCATTCCCGAAAACAACGGAGGAAGACATGACAGCGACCAAGGACGAATTTTTCAAACCCGCCAAGCTTTCCGCCCAGGCCAAGGCCGACCAGACCAATTCGGTCGTACGCGACATTCTGGCGGCGGAAGTGGATGCCCGCGAAAAGAAGACCGAAAAGCTGCGTGCGCTTCGCATGGCCCAGGTCACCCCGGAGCAGGCACCCAAAAAGCGCAGCGCTAAACAGCGCTGACAGTCACCTTGTTCTATCCCGGCTCGCCGATCCTGTTCGGGGAGATTTTGCGTTCTAAAGTGCCACAATCTCTCGGATTAGCGTGACTCAGCTGAGCTCTTCAGCTCTTCGTATGCCCCATTTATTCAGGCAGATGACCGCCTTCAGGCACATATTCTGGAACCCTTTTCCAGGCCCTTTGCCCCATCCCTCAAAGCGGGACCATCAGTTTGCCAGCCGGCTAATGGTTTGCGAGGGAACCTTTTTGCTCTCCCCGACGTTGTAAATCCGAGACCCGCAAGAGGGATCGCTCAACAACCCAATGTCGCACGCCATGATGGCGCGCTTGTTGCCTCACGGCTAAATCATGATCCCTTATTATATATTAGCATGCTCTGAGCAGGTTTTGCGTGTATAGTGCTTTGCTATGAACGTTTTCCTCGATCTTTTATCAAGCTGTTCGGGGAAACCAGACCCATTGGTGAGGTGCATATGCATCAGCAACAAATCATGTCATCCGACGTAGCCCTGACACCAGACGATCTGGAGCTTTTGGAAAAGTTTCTCGAAGCCTGGTGTGTCGAGAACTCCGTCGATATGGCCGACAATTCTGCGGCTGACATCGCAGCGGCGCTGATAGACTGGTATCAGCATGCCTTGAACGATCGCAACCTGATGAAGGGCGAGCCGCCGGAATTGCCGCGCGAGGCCCCCGAGATCGACATCCTGCTGCGCCAGTTGAGCGATGCCTGAAACTTGGCGGCACACTTGAAAGCCGCCAATGGTCTTGTTTCCTATGGATGGAACGAGGCGGCCGAAATGCAACCGATCTTTTTGCTCGCCCCTTTCCTTCGGACGTGTCAGCCTTAGTTAACTCCTTGTAGCCGAAAGGCATTCTCTCATAGGAGTGGGTATTATGGCCTCGTCCGTCCTGATCGGAATTCTGATCACATTTCTCGTCATCATCCTTGTGCTCTATCTGGTCCAGCGTCTGCCGATCGATGGCCGCATGCGCCAGATCGTGCAGATCATCGTGATCATTATCGGCATCATCTCGCTTCTGAAATATCTGGCAGTGTTCTGAGGATGCTGGCTTTGCGTCAGGCTGCTTCGGAGGGGTTTTGAAGCAGCATGTCCCAGAAGCCAGGGCCATGACACCAGACAATCAGGGGCGGATCGCCCTGCCCCTGATTTGTCCTCTTGCCTTCTGCCCAGGCTTTGGCGATAGCACGATTCCACAGCGGGGAATCGGCGATGTTTGCTTCTGAAATGCTCGCAATCGGCTCGGCCGTCTGCATCGCCTTGAGCTCGATGTTCATCAACGAATTGAACGGCCGCGTACAGCTGTTGCGGCTGGCCCGCTGGCAGCTGACATCTTCCTTCATCATGACCTCGATCGCAGCGACGATCGTCGGAGGCTGGGCAACCCTCGACATGTGGCAGATCGAGGCGTTGATCGGCTCAAGCATTGCCGGCATCGTCATTGCCAGCACCACCTATTTCGCGGCGATCTATTCCGTCGGCCCTCGCGTCACGGCATTGCTGTTCTCGCTTGCCGCACCGTTTGCGCTGGCACTCGGTTATCTCGACCTGGGCGAGACGATCACGGCGCAACAGGGTGTTGGCGTCGTTCTCGTGCTGATCGGCATCGTCATCGCGATCGGCATTCGCCGCAGAAGGCCCGCACCGATGATCCCGCTTGCGGATGCCGAGCCTATCGAACAACCCTTGCCGCCGCTTCACCGCATATCAGCGCTCGGTATCACTCTCGGCATCATCACAGCGCTTGGCCAGGCGGTCGGCAGCCTGCTTGCCCGGCCGGCCATGGCCGCCGGTGCCGAACCTTTTGCCGCCATGGCCGTGCGCGCGGGTTTTGCTACCCTGATTTTCTGGGCCATCCTGTTATTGCCTCTGCCCGGTGTCCGATCCAACGAGAGGCCGCAGCCGCGTGATCTCGGCCTTGCCGTAACGGCATCCTTCTTCGGAACGGCGCTCGGCATGTCGCTGCTTATGGCAGCGCTGCAGACCGGCAATGTCGGCCTCGTGTCCACTCTGTCCTCGATGACACCGGTGGTGATCCTGCCGATGGTATGGGTAAGAAGCGGAAAGATGCCGCGGCCGCTTGCTTGGGCGGGTGCGGCGATCGCGATCATCGGGACGGCGCTGATCAGCGTGAAGTGAGCCGATCCGGCACAAAACTCTCCAAGCCTGCCGGATTGCTTAACGCTGCCGCTTCATCCTTCCTTGAGGCCTGACGAATAGAATTCGCCCATCCATTCGGACGAGGCATTCGGCATGAGCATTTCGGCAGCGATCGGCATTTCGGTTTCGGGCATGCAGGCCCAGACAACGCGCCTGTCGGCGACCGCAAACAATATCGCCAATGCCACCACGCCAGGATATGCCCGGCAGACGACGAACCTCTCTTCGGTCGCGACCGGCGGCGTATCGGCGACGGTCACATCGTCGGGTGATCAAGGCGTCGACATGCTGACCGAAGTAACGGACATGCTCGGTGCGAAACAGGCCTTTGCCGCCAACGCCGCCGCGTTCGAAACCGGCGCCGACATGTGGCAGGTGCTGATGACGATAAAGCGCGACTGACGAACCCCACCGTCGAAACGCAGCTC
Organism: Neorhizobium alkalisoli; assembly: GCF_007829835.1. Taxonomy (GTDB): domain Bacteria; phylum Pseudomonadota; class Alphaproteobacteria; order Rhizobiales; family Rhizobiaceae; genus Neorhizobium. The sequence continues at coordinate 61,348 of NZ_VIWP01000003.1, forward strand.
AACCAGCCAGCCGCTTCTCTTCCACCTGCACTTTGGGCCCGCTTTCCAGATCGACCGCTGCAAAAGCCGCTTCGATGACGGCTGTCGTGGCGCCTGGCTTTGTCGCTTCGCTGGACAGAATCTGCCGGAAACGCCGCGCGCCGGCATAGCCTTGGAACAGACCGACCATGTGCCGCGTGACATGGTTCAACCGCCCGCCCCGCGTCATGACCTCTTCCGCGTAAGCCATCATCGTGTCGCGCAGGGAAAGCCAGTCGATATCGAAGGTGGCAACCTCTGCAGGACTCGAACCTTCGATCAAACCATCCACGCCGGCCAGCAGCCCGGTATTATGATAGGCGGCGCGCCCCACCATCACGCCATCCATGACGGCCAGGTGCGAGGCAGCCTGTTCCAGATCGGTGATGCCGCCATTGATGCCGAGAAAGACGTCCGGGTTCTCGCGCTTCATCCGGTGAACGAGATCATAATCGAGTGGCGGAATTTCCCGGTTTTCCTTCGGCGACAGGCCTTGCAGCCAAGCCTTTCGCGCATGGATCCAGATCGCATCCGCGCCAGCCCCGATCATCCGGGTCAAAAAATCCGGCAGAACCGTTTCCGGTTCCTGGTCATCGACACCGATCCGGCATTTTACCGTGACGGGAACATTCGAGACAGCCTTCATCGCAGCAACGAGATCCGCGACATGCGCCGCATCGCGCATCAGGCAGGCACCAAAAGTGCCGGACTGGACGCGATCGGACGGGCAGCCGACATTGAGGTTGATTTCGTCATACCCGTAATCGGCCGCGATCTTAACCGCTTCGACAAGCTTTGCCGCATCCGAGCCGCCAAGCTGCAACGCGACGGGATGTTCAGCTGGCGAATAGGACAGCAGCCGTTCGCGAGGCCCGAAAATGATCGCATCGGCCACGACCATTTCGGTATAGAGCAGCGCCTGGCCAGACAGCTGCCGATGCAGGAAGCGGCAATGCCGGTCCGTCCAGTCGATCATCGGTGCAACGGCAAATATCTTGCGGCCCTGTTTCAGCGCATCAGCATACATTCGAAATTCCTTGGGTTCGGCCGTCTCCATACAGCAAACCGAATTTCTTTGCCAGTTTTCCACCCGGCGGAAATGAAGGGCTTGGATTGACTGGAAAATTGAGGGACAACACCGGTCGTCACAAGTCAGTTCAGGATGCCTCTCATGCGCGCCACCGTCATCCCCGCCCCCGAACCCGTCCTTATCGATGTTGCCGGAGAAACCGAACAGTTCCCGGTTCGCCGCGTCTATTGCGTCGGTCGCAACTATGCCGACCATGCGATCGAGATGGGCCATGATCCGTCGCGCGAGCCGCCCTTCTTTTTTCAGAAGAATGCCGACAACCTTTATAACGGCGACACCTTCCCTTACCCGTCGCTTTCTTCCAGCGTCCATTTCGAAGTTGAGATGGTCATGGCGCTTTCCGGCGGCGGCAGCGATATCGCCCTCGAAGATGCCCTGTCGAAGGTTTATGGCTACGGCGTCGGCATCGATTTCACCCGCCGCGACCTGCAGGACCAGATGAAGAAGATGGGCCGCTCCTGGGAAGTGGCAAAGGCGTTCGAATATTCCGCCCCGGTCTCCGCCCTCATCCCGGCTGCCAAGATCGGCCATCCGCAGAACGGCGCGATCTGGCTCGACGTCAATGGATCGCGCAAACAGTCCGGCAATCTCGACCAGATGATCTGGAAACTGCCGGAAATCATCGTCGAACTGTCGAAGCTGTTTGTTCTTGCACCCGGCGACGTGATCATGACCGGCACGCCGGCCGGCGTCGGCCCGATCGTCAAGGGCGACAAGATCACCTGCGGCGTCGAAGGTGTCGGCGAGCTGTCGCTCAGCGTCGCCTGACATTCCGGCAGGGAGGAAGAGAAATGCCGCTTTACGCTTTGGGGGATTTCAAACCCACCCTGCCCGCCGCCGACCGTTTCTGGGTCGCGCCGGATGCCAATGTCATCGGAAAGGTCGTGCTGGGTGAGGATGTCGGCATCTGGTTCGGCGCCACGCTGCGCGGCGACAACGAACCGATCACGATCGGAGACCGCACCAATATTCAGGAAGGCGTGATGATCCACACGGATCCGCGCTTTCCCGTCACCATAGGCATCGATTGCACGATCGGCCATCACGCCATCGTCCACGGCTGCGAGATCGGTGACAATTCGCTGATCGGCATGGGCGCGACCATCCTCAATGGCGCCAAGATCGGAAAGAACTGCCTGGTCGGCGCCAATGCGCTCGTCACGGAAGGCAAGGAATTTCCCGACAATTCGCTGATCGTCGGCTCACCCGCAAAGGCCATCCGCACGCTGGATGATGAGGCCGTCGCGCGGCTGAAGGATTCGGCTCTGCGATATATCGAAAACTGGAAGCGCTTTTCGCGCGACCTCAAACCTCTTTGAGGTATTTTTGTACCGCGCAGCAAATGCGCGGTACAGTATTCCGCCCTGTCTCAGGCGGCGCAGGTCTGGCAGAGGCCGCGGATCTCGATCGTCGTTTTCGACGGCTTGAAGCCTTTCGACTTGGCCCAGTCGCCGAGACGGTGATCGACGGCGTGATCATGAAATTCCATCACCTGACTGCAGCTTTCGCAGATCGCAAAGGCGACCGTGCCATGGCCGTGGCCGGCTCCGCAGCAGGAGCTTTCCCGATGCGCGCAGGCAACAAAGGCGTTGAGACTTTCCAGCCGGTGCACCATGCCGAACTCGGTCAGCTTGTCGAGCGCGCGATAGACCTGCAGCGGCGCTCGAAAACCGTGGTCGCGCAGCTTGTCGAGGATCGTATAGGCGCTCATCGGCGCTTCGGAACGGTCCAGCACATCGAAGACGAGCGTCTGGTTCTTGGTCAATGCGGGCGACGATACCGGTGCGTTCATGATCGCACTCCCTTGTTTCCAGCCTGCCCGGCGGGGCTTTTCCCGAAGGCGGGCAACAGGCTCACGATGAAAAGTAGTAACGCAGCGACCACGATGGAAGGGCCGGACGGCGTATCATAGGTCAGCGAACCGAAAAGACCGCCGATAACGGCTGCAGCACCGATCAGCGCCGAAAACACTGCCATCCATTCCGGGCTTGCCGAAAACCGCCTTGCAGTCGCAGCCGGGATGATCAGCAAGGCGGTGATCAGCATGATGCCGACGATCTTCATGGCAATTGCGATCACCAGCGCCATCAAGAGCATGAAGAACAGCCGCGTGCGACCCGGATGCATGCCCTCCGCCTCCGCCACATCCTCGCTGACGGTCGAGGCGACCAGCGGCCTCCAGAGCCACGCAACGGCGGCCAGCACGACAATGCCGCCACCCCAGATCAGCGCGATATCCGAGCGAGTGACGGCCAGAATATCACCGAACAGAAAGGCGATCAGGTCGATACGGACCCAGCTCATGAAGGCGACGAGCACAAGGCCGATCGCCAGCGCCGAATGGGACAGGATGCCGAGCAGCGCATCCGCCGAAAGCGACTGCCGCCGCTGCAGGAGAAGCAGCAGGATCGCCACGAGAACGGCGACACCAAAGACGGAAACCAGAAGATTGACGCCGAAAAACAGCGAAAGCGCCACGCCGAGCAGCGCCGAATGCGCCATCGTGTCCCCGAAATAGGCCATGCGCCGCCAGACAACGAAACAGCCAAGCGGCCCTGCCGTCAGGGCAACACCAACACCAGCGACCAGTGCGCGAATGAAAAAATCGTCAAGCACGGCTGTTCACCCCGGTCTTTTCGTGGGCATCGGCATGATGATGGTGGCCGGCATGCTCATGCGGGTGATCATGGTGATGGTCATGATCGTGGTGGTGATCCTCACCATGGCTATGCGCATGACCATTGTGATCATGATGGTGTCCATCATCCGGGTGGCAATGGTCGGTGACCGAGCCATCCTTGTGCTGCACCCGTCCATCCGGCAGATGCGTATGGTCATGATGATGGCTGTAGACCGCCAGCTGCTGCGATGCGCCGCCGAAGAGCTTTGCGTAATCGGCGCTCTGGCTCACCGTTTCCGGCGTGCCGCGGCAGCAGACATGGCCGTTGAGGCAGATCACGGTATCCGTGCCGGCCATGACCATATGCAGGTCATGGGAAATCATCAGGATGCCGCAGCCGGTGGAATGGCGAATTTCACGGATCAGGGCATAAAGCGCCGCCTCGCCGGCAAAATCGACACCCTGCACCGGCTCGTCGAGCACCAGCAGATCCGGCTTGCGGGCGATCGCGCGGGCAAGCAGCGCCCGCTGGAATTCGCCGCCGGAGAGATGCCGCACCTCGGCATCGATCAGATGCGGAATGCCGGTCGCCTCGAGCGCGGATAGAATATCCTTGTTGTCGAGCGGGCTCGTCAGCCGCATCAGCCGGCGCACCGAAAGCGGCATGGTCCAGTCGATCGACAGCTTTTGCGGCACATACCCGATCCTCAGACCGTTTTTGCGCACGACTGACCCTTCATCGGCCTTCAGCACGCCGACCGCCATTTTGGCCGTCGTTGACTTGCCGGCGCCATTCGGCCCGATCAGCGTCACGACCTCGCCGCGTATGATCGAAAGATCCACGCCCCGTACCAGCCACCGGCCATCGCGACGAATGCCGGCCCCGTTCAGGGACACAAGCTGATCGCCGCCGGGCGCGGTCGCAACACGATTGCTCATCGCCATGTTTTTCAAAAATCCTGTTGTCAGCCCTCATGGCACACGTTATAGCATAACGCAATTGATGTAATAACATTACATTTCAAAACAAGGAAGCCTCCCATGAAATTCGTCGCCGCCCTGCTCCTCTCATCCGCCGCGCTGATCGGCGCTCCGAGTGCCTATGCGGCAACCCCGAATGTGGTCGTGTCGATCAAGCCGATCCATTCGCTGGTGGCCTCGATCATGCAGGGCGTGGCCGAGCCGAAACTGATCGTCGAAGGCGCCGCCTCGCCGCACACCTACAATATGAAGCCCTCGAATGCCGCGGCACTGCAGAAAGCCGACCTGATCTTCTGGATCGGCCACGGCATGGAATCCTTCCTCGAAAAGCCTCTTGAGGCGCTGGGTTCGAACGCCAATGTCGTCACACTGGAAGACGCGCCGGGCCTGACCAAGCTGAAATTCCGCGAGGGCGGCGTTTTCGAACCGGAAGCCGAAGAAGAAGGTCATGACCATGCTGCCGGCGCCGAAGAAGCGCATGATGACGGCGATCACGATCACGACGGCAATGACGTCCATCTCTGGCTCGACCCGATGAATGCCAAGGCCATGGCGATCGAGATCGAAAAGCGTCTCGTCCAGGCCGATCCGGAACATGCCGCCGCCTATCAGGCCAATGGCGCCGCCCTGATCAAGAAGATCGAAGCGCTGGATGGCGAGCTGAAGACCACGCTTGCGCCGGTCCAGAACAAGCCGTTCATCGTCTTCCACGACGCCTACCAGTATTTCGAGCACCGCTATGGCGTGAAGGTGGCAGGCTCGATCACCGTCAGCCCGGAAACCATGCCCGGCGCCGAACGCGTCAAGGAAATCCACCAGAAGGTCGAAGAGCTCGGCGCAACCTGCGTTTTTGCCGAACCGCAGTTCGAGCCGAAACTGGTCAAGGTCGTGACGGAAGGTTCCAAGGCGAAGTCCGGCGTGCTTGATCCGGAAGCCGGCGCGCTGAAGGAAGGCCCGGATCTCTATTTCGAGATGATGCGCGGCATCGCCAAAAACCTCAACGATTGCCTTTCAAAGGGTGCCTGATCACACACCCTGCGAATGAAAAATCCCGCCGAGGCTTTGAACCTCGGCGGGATTTTTTTTGTCTTTAGATCTTAGCGGCCGGCGATGATGCTGGAGATGATGCCGGAGGTGATACCGACCAGCAGGAACTGGTTGTCGGCGCGAACCCAGTGGTAACCGCGCGGCGGAGCCGACAGGCGGTAACGACGGTAATCCCGCACCTCCGCCATGCGGCGACGCTCGGCCGGCGACATGCGGTGGCCCTTGGTCCAGCGATGAGTGGTGACGACCCTCTTCTTCTCAACGGTCACCGTGCGGTGACGATCCGGACCATGGCGGAAATCCTGCGCCTGCGCCATCGGGGCGCCGATGACGGTTGCAGCGATAAGGGCAAGAAAAATCTTCTTCATGACTGTTTCCTCGTATTGAACACGGGAGGAAACTAGGGCGCCCGCGATGAACGCCCAATGAATTCAAGATTAAATATATGTAATGATAAGAATGGTTTGCCGGTCTAACTTCATAACAAGAATTTAATGATTAGCATTTCCGAATGCCGCCCTTCAGCGAATCTCTTCATAGGAAAACCCGCCGAAATCCGCATATTTTGCGCGGCCCGACGTGTCGAAGGCAAACATGCCGACAAAGGCGCCGGTGAAGGATCCATGCTCGCCGCGGCCGCCTTCGTCAGAAATGACGCTGGCATCCAGAACCGGCCCGAGTTCCTGCCAATCATTGGATCCGCCGTCGCGCCAATAAAATTGCAGGTCGTTATCCGTCACCTGCATCGCCAGATGCACCGGTCCGTCTGCAACTGAAACCCCGCTTCCCGCCGGAAAGATCATCCGTGCATGCGGGAAATCGCCGGGGCAGGAAAAGACGGTGACGACCCGCCCGAGCTTTTCATGCAGGGTGACGACGGCCGCGTGAAACTTGTGGCGGTTATAATAATGCGTCAGGCCCGCCGCCTGCTGATAGGTCTCCGGCTCGAAATCGACGATGGTCTCAGCCCGGAATGCATGATGCTCCTGCCGTCGCGCCACCAGCGACTGCTCGAACCATGAGCCTATGCTTTCGCGCCCATAAAGCCGCAGATGCCCCGGTCGTGCCTGAAGGCTGAAAATCCGTTCGGGCAAAGGTGTGCGCAGCCACTGAAACTCGGTCGGCAGATCCGGCCCTTCGAACAAGGTTTCCAAACGCTTCGGCTTTTCTACAGGAAATCCGCCCGATGGCGCCGGAACCTCGACATCCGGCACGACACCGCCCTGGGCGAGATAAAGCCAGTCATCCTCCCAGATACATTTTTGCAGCGCTGTCTCACGGCCGAGCGGTGAGCGCCGGCTCGGCGCAAGCGGCCGGCTGCAGAGATGCGTGTGATAGACCTCACCCTCCGACGTCTCGACATATTGGCCATGCCCTGCCCGCTGCAGAACCGCTGTCGGATGATCCTTCGAGGTGATCAGATGCGTCTGCGGGTGCATCTCGTAAGGCCCCTCGATCTGCCGCGACCGGGCCATGGTCACCGCATGGTCGTAGCCTGTGCCGCCCTCGGCGGTCGTCAGATAATACCAGCCATTGCGCTTGAAGAGATGCGGGCCTTCGACAAGCCCGAGCGAGCTGCCGGCAAAGATATTGCGGATTGGCCCAACCAGCTCCTTGGCCACCGGATCCCATTCCTGCAGCAAGATACCGTCAAAGGCCGGGTGTTTCGGGGCGCCGCCATAACTTTCGGTCCGGTGGTTCCACTGCATGTTGAGAAACCACTTTTTCCCGTCATCGTCATGGAACAAGGACGGATCGAAGCCCGAAGAATTCACATAGACCGGATCGGACCACTCGCCCTCGATCGTCGGCGACGTGACGATGTAATTATGGGCATCCTTGAAATTCCCGTCATATCGTTTGACGTCGGTGTAGACGAGATAGAACAGACCGTCCGCGAAGGACAGGCAGGGTGCCCATATACCGCAACTGTCGGGATTGCCGCGCATGTCGAGCTGGCTTGCCCGCTCCAGCGGCCGGCGCACCAGCGTCCAGTTGACGAGATCGCGCGAATGGTGGATCTGCACGCCGGGATACCATTCGAAGGTCGAGGTGGCGATGTAATAGTCCTCGCCGACGCGGCAGATCGATGGATCCGGGTTGAAACCCGGCAGGATCGGATTGCGGATCATGTTTCTCTCCTCCCGAATGAAACAGATAGGCCAGCCTCTCCCCGGGCTTCCTCTGTGTGTGTGATACGCGGCGCCGGCGCCCCTCATCCGGCTACCGCCACCTTCTCCCCGCATGCGGGGAGAAGGGTATGCCGCGCCCGCTCGTTCCTAGTTCAAAGCGTGAAGATGACCTGCCCACCGACCTTGCACTGAGCAAGTCCCCTCTCCCCGCATGCGGGGAGAGGGTTAGGGTGAGGGGCAAATCCGCTGCACCTACTTATTCCGCGCCGGACCTTCCCGTTCAGCAGATGCAGCCCAGATGTTGATATCGGCCTCCTTGGCGTGAACATCGATCTCCGCCAGCTCCTCGGCGGTGAAATCCGGCTTTTCCAGCGCCTTGACGCAATCCTCGACCTGCGCAGCGCGGCTTGCGCCGATCAGCGCCGTGGTGACGCGGCCACCACGCAGAACCCAGGCAAGCGCCATCTGCGCCAGCGTCTGGCCGCGCCGCTCGGCAATCGCATTGAGCCGAAGCAGGTTTTCGACGTTCTTGTCGTTGAGGAAGGCCGGGCGCAGCGACTTGCCCTGTGCGGCGCGGCTGTCTTCCGGAATTCCGCCGAGATATTTTGAGGTCAGCATGCCCTGTGCCAGCGGCGAAAAAACGATCGAGCCGATGCCGAGATCGTCCAGCGCATCGAGAAGACCGTCTTCCTCGACCCAGCGATTGATCATCGAATAGCTCGGCTGGTGGATCAGGATCGGCGTGCCGAGGTCCTTCAGGATCGCGGCAGCCTCGCGGCTTCGCTTCGAATTGTAGGAGGAAATGCCGACATAAAGCGCCCTGCCCGAACGAACGATATGATCAAGCGCGCCACAAGTTTCCTCGAGCGGCGTATCCGGGTCAAAACGGTGGGAATAGAAGATATCGACATAGTCGAGGCCCATACGCTTCAGGCTCTGGTCGCAGGACGCGATCAGATATTTGCGGCTGCCCCATTCACCGTAAGGACCCGGCCACATGTTGTAACCGGCCTTGGATGAAATGATCAGCTCATCGCGATAGCCTTTGAAATCCTCGCGAAGAATCTGGCCGAAGGCGAGTTCGGCGCTACCAGGCTTTGGGCCATAATTGTTGGCGAGGTCGAAATGGGTGATGCCGAGATCGAAAGCCTTGCGGCAAATCTCCACCTTGCGGTCATGCGGCGTGTCATCGCCGAAATTGTGCCAGAGACCAAGCGAGATCGCCGGAAGTTTGAGGCCGGAATGGCCGCAGCGATTATACTTCATCTTCTCGTAGCGGTTTTCCGCCGGTTGCCAGGTCATGGTCAAAATTCCTCCTATAAATATGCGGCGCGCCTAAAGCGTATCGCGATCCTTCGGATTCGCTCCATACGCTTTAGTCTTTTGTTTTAGCATGTCGTTTTCGCAAAACCGCGACACACTTTTGCGCGACATCCTGTAGCGCGCCGCATTGATACTCGTTCAGCGCAGAAGTGCCAGCGCTTCGTCGATGCCAAGCGCCGCCGGCTTGCTGCAGGTGGTCGTCATCTCGATGAATTTTCCTTCCTCACCCGATTTCAGGATCGAGGTCATGACGTCGATGCCGTGCAGTGCCCGGTCGAGCGAGCACCGCGCGTCACGCCCTTCGATCAGCGCCATCGCCATGTCTGCAAGCCCGGCCGTGCGGTAATTGGCGCGCGGCCCCTGCGGGCTCTCCTGATTGGATTTGCCGAACGGATGATCCCAGTTCTCAAGCGGCTGGATATCCTTGTTGCGGCCGCTGGCCTCGACCACACCACCAAAGAAATTCGGGTCGGGCACGTAAATCGAGCCTTCCGTGCCGTAGAGTTCCATATTGGCATGCCGGTGCGACCAGACATCCCAGCTGGCGGAAAGCGTGATCGTCGCGCCGCTGACGAATTCCAGGAGGGCGTGGATATTGGTCGGCGTCTCGACCTGGATCGTCTGGCCGAACAGGGGCTCGCTGGTGATCGTGCGGGTTTCCGTCGCCATCGTCGCCAGTGCCGCGACCCGTTTTACCGGACCGATGAGGTTGATGAGATTGGCGATATAATAAGGGCCGAGATCGAGAACCGGGCCGCCGCCTTCCTGGAAGAAGAAACCAGGATTGGGGTGCCACATTTCCATGCCGGGGCTCATCACGTGGCATGTGCCGGAGGTGATCTGCCCGACACCGCCTTCATCGATGTATTTGCGGGCCAGCTGATGCGCCCCGCCCATGAACGTGTCGGGCGCGCAGCCGACGGAAAGGCCCTTCTGCTTGGCAAGAGCCGCCAGCTCCTTGCCTTCCGCAAGCGAGATCGTCAGCGGCTTTTCCGAATAAACATGTTTGCCGGCGGTCAGGATCGCCTTCGAGACGGCAAAATGCGCCGCCGGGATCGTCAGGTTGACGATCACGTCGAGCTCGTCGTTTTTCAGGAGTTCAGTCACGGATTGCGCCTTGACCCCATATTCCTTCGCACGCGCGGTTGCCGCATCAGCATTGAGGTCCGCGCAGGCCAGGACTTTCAACCCTTTGAAAAGCGGCGCGAGCTTGAAATAGGTGGTCGAAATATTGCCGCATCCCATGATGCCGACGCCGAGTTCCTTTGGCATGGAAACCTCTCCAGTCAGATGTGATTGTTTTCAGTAGGTATTGAAGGATGCCATCGAACGGCTGGCAAGGCGCTCGATATCCTTCGGGTTGTCGTGTTCAAGGACGAAATATTTCGCCGACGTCTTGCGCAAGGCGGCCATCAGATCCTTCCACGGCACGGTTCCATGGCCGACATCGGCCCAGCCATCCTCGTCGGTGTTTTCGCCGGCCGGCGCGATATCCTTGATGTGGACTGCCGAGATCCGCTTGCCGTAGCTCTCGATCCAGCCGAAGGGGTCAGCACCACCACGCACCACCCAGGCGACGTCCATTTCCCAGGAAAGATCCGGGCCGCCGGCAAAGATTTGCTCCTGCGGTGTCGAACCATCGGCAAGCGTGACGAATTCGAAATCGTGATTGTGCCAGCCAAAGATATAGCCGGCATCCTGATACCGCTTGCCGGCCTCCGCCAGACGTTGGCCGAAAGCGAACCATCCGGCCGCATCACTCGGTCTCTGGTCGGCGACGAGGTGCGGGCAATAGATGGCATTGATGCCGAGTGTCTTTGCGATGAGCAGGGCCTGATCAGCCTCCTTCTCGAGAAGATCGATGCCAAAATGCCCGGTCGGCATGGAAAGTCCGTTTGCGTCAAGATCCGCTCGCATTGCCTTCAGGCCCGCCTCGTCCAGCGTCGCGTAAAGCCCGCCATAACCTTCGACCGATTTATACCCATTGCGGGCGACGACCTTCAGAACATCCGAGAGCGGCGGGAAATTGCGGGCGCTGTAAAGCTGAAAACCGAGATTGGTCATGGACCTGTCCTTTCCTTTGAATGAGATCAGGCTGCCGCCTGGCAGCTGTAGAGGTCGTAGATGCGAAAATCCGGGATCGCCTCCTGCGGCACGGCGGGCGTGAAGCGCAGGATGCGGGTTTCGCCGGAGGCGAGATCGAAAGCGTTGTCGGAATAGCGGCCGGCGATGTCGGTCTCGATCAGCACGAAAAGCGCCAGCCCTGTCGCGGCAACGGAAAGCTCGAACGAGCCGTCACCAGTCGAAGACACGGAGAGCTGCAGGCCCGATGGACGAAGTTCGAGCGCCTTGTAGGTGGAGACCGGAAGATTCCCCTCGCCGCGCATACCGTTCGAGGCGACAAACGTCCAGGCAAGGATCGTGTCGGCAGCAACCGTATTCATCGGCATGGTCAGAGCAGTTACGGCGGCATCCGGTCCGCAGACCGCTTCGACGCGCATCGTGTCCTTGCGCCGTCCGCCAAGATCGACAACTGAGATGTCGAGTGTCACCGAGACATCCTCGGCCGTATCATTGACCAGCGAAAACCGGATCTCGCTCCCATCCTCCGATGGAATAGCCGCAACTGATACTGGCTGGAAAAAGCGCCGGGCCAGGTAATGCAAGACCTTCCAGCTGCCGCCGTAATCGAGGCTCGACCACGACGCGACCGGCCAGGTGTCGTTGAGCTGCCAGTAGAGCGTGCCCATGCAATGGGGTTTTAGCGATCGCCAGAAATCCACCGCCGTCTTGATCGCCAGCCCCTGCTGCACCTGGCTCAGATAGACGAAATTGGCAAAATCCTTCGGGAAACGGAAATTGCGGAACATCGTGCCCGCAATCCGCTCATTGCCTCCGGCATTCTTCTGGTGATGCTCCATGACCGGCGACGCGATGTTGAAATCCTTCTCCGCCGCATAGGTCTCGATCACGGGCAGCGACGTGTAGGACTGAAATCCGAATTCGGAGCAGAAGCGCGGCTTGACCGACCGGTAGTCGGAAAACGGCTTGTTCTCGTGCCAGACCGACCAATAGTGCATGTCACCGGATCCATCCGCGTGCCAGGCATCGCCGTAATCGAGATAACCCGAAGCCGGGCTCGACGGCCACCAGAGGGCGCCGGGTGCTGATGCCTTGAAGGCGCGCTCGATCATGTGATTGAGCCGGTCATAAGAAACGAGATAACGGTCTCGGTTACCCCGCGATTCCGGAAACCAGGTGAGCGCGCCCACCAGTTCGTTATCGCCGCACCACAAAACGATGGAGGGATGCGAGGACAGCCGCCGCACCTGATAATCCACCTCGGCCGCGACATTCTCCAGAAAGTCCGGCGTCGAGGGATAGAGATTGCAGGCGAACTGAAAATCCTGCCAGACCATCAGCCCGAGCCGGTCGCAGAGATCGTAAAACCAGTCCGCTTCGTAAAAACCGCCGCCCCAGACGCGGATCATGTTCATGTTCGCTTCGACGGCGGACCGCAGGAGATCCTCGGTCTTTTGCCGGCTCGACAATGAAAACAGCGCGTCCGCCGGGATCCAGTTGGCGCCGCGGCAGAAGATTTCCCGGCCGTTGATGCGGAAGGCAAAACGGCTGCCCGCCTCATCCTTGTCGGTCAGGAGCTCGGCGGTGCGAAGACCGATCTGGCGTGTCACCGTTTCATCCGGCGTCTCGATCGTCAGGGCATAAAGCGATTGTTCGCCGCTGCCCGCCGGCCACCAGAGTTTCGGATTTTCGACATGGAAGACATGCGCCAGCGTGTTTTCGCCGGCCTTTACGCCGAGATCCAGCCGCAGACGTTCTTCGCCGAGTGACACGTAAACCGGCACCACACCCTGCCCCTCGGCATGAAGCGTTACGGTGACAGTCAGATCGACTGCATCGCCGGCATGTCTCTGCTCGGTGACGACATGCTCGATCCGCGCCACATCGAGCCGCTTCAAGGCGATATCGCCATAAAGACCGAGCGGTGCGATGGCGATATTCCAGTCCCAGCCGAAATGGCTTTGCGGCTTGCGCAGCATGTTGCCGTTCGGGATCGGACTATTGGTCGTCGAATAGGGAATGTAGAAGGGCTGTCGCGCCTGCCGCTCCGCCCCTTCGACAATGCTGGAATGGAAGAGAATGCGGATGACATTCTCGCCGCTCTTCAGCACCTTCGTCACATCCGGCCGGTAACGGCGAAAGCAATTGTCCGCGGCCAAAACCTCGATATCGTTGACGAAAACGGTCGCAACCGTATCGAGATAGGTGATGTCGAGATACCAGGAGCCATCTAGGTCATCGACCGAAAAACGCCGTTCGATCACCCAATCGCCCTGCGCCACCCATTGCACGTCGTTTTCATTGCGGCCGACATAGGGATCTGGAATGATGCCGGCCTGTTTCAGCGCCGTATGCACATCACCGGGGATCGGCATCGAAGTCCGATGCGCGCCGTCTTTCGACGACAGGTTCCAAGAACCGGTAAGGTCGATAAAGGTCATCGGAAAAAACTCACTCTCAAATACGCTCTTCGCTCACGGCATCGAAAAGCGATGCCATGCTCATGTCGAACCCGAGCCGGACTTTTGTGCCGACCGCGTAGCGCCTCTCGCCGCCGATACGAACCGAAAGCGTATGGCCGGCATGTTTCAGCCAGAGGAGATTGTCGGCCCCCATCGGCTCCTCGATATCGACGACCGCCTCATGTGTTTCACCATGGCCGATATCGCTGTCGACCTTCACATGCTCCGGCCGCAATCCGAGGATGACCTTCCGCCCCGCGGCAAGCGCTTCCGAAGCCTGATAGCCATCGAGCGAAAAGCTGACGCCATTGGTGCGGAACGCGATATGGCCACCCTCGTCGACCAGCTCGCCCTTGAGAAAATTCATCGAAGGTGAGCCGATGAAGCCGGCGACGAACTTGTTCTTCGGGCGGTTGTAGATGGTCATTGGATCGTCGAGCTGCTGGATCACGCCGCTTTTCATGATCGCGATCCGGTCCGCAAGAGTCAGCGCCTCGATCTGGTCATGGGTGACGTAGATCATCGTGTTCTTCAGCGACTGATGCAGCCGCTTGATTTCAACACGCAATTCGGAGCGCAGCTTGGCATCGAGATTGGACAGCGGTTCGTCGAACAGAAAGACATCGACATCCCGCACCAGCGCCCGGCCGATCGCCACACGCTGCCGCTGGCCGCCGGAAAGGGCTGCCGGCTTGCGGTTGAGGAGCGGTTCGATCTGCAGAATGCCGGCCGCGCGAGCCACTCTCCGGTCGATCTCGTCCTTCGCGAGACCCGCGACCCGGAGACCGAAGGACAGGTTCTTTTCCACCGTCATCTGCGGATAAAGCGCATAGGACTGGAACACCATGCCGATACCGCGGTCCTTCGGTTCCTCCCAGGTGACATTCCTGTCCTTGATGAAGATCTGGCCATCGGTCGGCTCCAGAAGTCCTGCGATGCAATTGAGCAGCGTGGACTTGCCGCAGCCGGACGAGCCGAGAAGGACAAGAAACTCCCCGTCGCGGATATCGAGATTGAGGTTTTCCAGAACCGTCACCGCCCCGAAGGACAGAGACAAGTCGCGGATCGAAACGCTGCTCGCACGATTGGCGAAACTCGAGAGGTCGGTCATTTTGGCTTACCCCTTTACTGCGCCGGCGGCGATGCCACGGACGAAAAGCCTGCCGGAAACGAAATAGACGATCAGCGGCACGGCGCCGGTGAGCAGCGTCGCGGCCATGTTGACATTGTATTCCTTCACCCCCTGGACGGAGTTGACGATGTTGTTGAGCTGCACGGTCATCGGATAGGTGTCGGGCCGGGTGAAGACGACGCCGAACAGAAAGTCGTTCCAGATGCCGGTCACCTGCAGGATCATCGCGACCACGAAGATCGGCAGCGACATGGGCAGCATGATCCGCCCATAGATCTGCCAGAACCCCGCCCCGTCGATGCGTGCCGCCTTGAACAGTTCTTCCGGCAGCGAGGCGAAATAGTTGCGGAACAAAAGCGTCAGGATCGGCATGCCGAAGATCGTGTGGACGATGACGAGGCCGGTCAGCGTGCCGTAAATGCCGAGTTCGCGCAGGATGATGACGATCGGATAGATCATCACCTGATAGGGAATGAAGGCGCCGACGATCAGGATCGAGAAGAACAGTTCCGATCCCTTGAACCGCCAGTTGGCAAGCGCATAACCGCTGACCGAGGCGACAAGGATGGAGACGACGACGGAGGGCACGAGAATCCGCACCGAATTCCAGAAGCCGCGCGAAAGACCATCGCAATTCAGCCCGGTGCAGGCTTGAGCCCAGGCTTTCACCCAGGGCTCGAAGGTGATTTCGACAGGCGGCGAAAAGATATTGCCGAGCCGGATTTCAGGCATGCCCTTCAGCGAGGTTACGACCATCACATAGAGCGGCAGCAGGTAATAGAGTGCCGCAAGGCCAAGAATGCCGTAGAGAAAGATGTTTCGCCGCGACAGCACCCGCTTCGGCCGGCGCCCTCTCGGGCCGGGATTGAGGCTGGATCGGACTTTCAGCTCCGGCGACATCGCATCGATGCCGGCCGTAGTCGCGTTGAGGGTCGAGGTATCAGACACGCTTGCGCCCTCCGAATTCGAGATAGGCCCAGGGAACGACGATGATCGCCACCGTCAGCAGCATCATCGTCGAGGCCGCAAAGCCCTGGCCGAGATTCTGGGCCTGGAACATGTAGTCGTAGACATATTTGGCAGGCACTTCGGAGGCGTTGCCGGGGCCGCCACTCGTCTGGGCGACAACGAGGTCGTAGAGCTTGACGATGCCGCTGGCGATCAGAACCAGCGTGGTGATGAAGACCGGGCGCATCATCGGGATGACGATGAAAATATAGGTCTTCCACATCGGAATGCCGTCGACCCGCGCCGCCTTCCAGATGTCCTCGTCTATGCCGCGCAGGCCGGCGAGCATCAAGCACATGACAAGCCCCGTTCCCTGCCAGAGGCCGGCGATCAGGATGCCGTAGATGACGATTTCAGGCGTATAGAGCGGATCGAAGGTAAAACTTTCCCAGCCAAGCGACCGCACCACGCCCTGCACGCCATATTCCGGGTTCAGCACCCATTGCCAGACAAGGCCGGTGACGATGAAGGAAAGCGCGAACGGATAGAGAAAGATGGTGCGAAACGTGTTTTCGAAGCGGATTTTTTGGTCCATCAGTGCCGCCAGCACGAAGCCGATCAAAAGGCTGAAGATCAGGCAAAGCACGCCATAGATCGCCAGATTCTGGATCGAGATGATCCAGCGCGACGCTGCCCAAAGCCGCTCATACTGGTCGAAGCCGACAAACGTTGCTCGCGGCAGAAGCTTGGAATTGGTGAAGGAATAGATGACCGTCCAGACCGTGCCGCCGAGGAAGATGACGAGTGCCGTCAGCATCATCGGAATGCAGGCAATCTTCGAATTGAGATTGCGCAGGAACTGGTTGGGCCGGCCGGGTGCAACGGACTTCGCCATAACGCCTCCTTGGTTCACGATGCGCGGTGACGCGCATATCCTGCACCGGCCCTGACGGTTCAGGGCCGGCTCAGATGGTCAGCCAGGCGGTATCAGTCCGCAGCCTCGATCAGGGACACGAAGCGCTTCTGCGCATCCTTGACCGAAATCGAGGTATTGAAGAATTCCGACATCAGGTCTTCCTTCTGCTTCTGCGTATCGGCAGAAATCAGCTGGTCGGTACTGGTCGCAACACCGCCCTTGGCGATGATCGCGATCCCCTTCTTCATGCAGTCATTGGCGGTAGCGAGATCCACGTCGCCACGAATCGGCACGGAGCCCTTTTTCAGATTGAAGGCGACCTGAGTCTTTGGATCGACGATGGTTGCCGCCAGCACTTCCTGCGCCTTGGACTTTTCCGCATCCTTCAGGAGCGGGAAATAGAAGGCGTCGCCGCCGGTGGTCAGGGTCTGGTTCAGTCCGAGACCGGGAAGGCAGGTGTAATCGGTACCGGCCTTCTTGTTGGCGATCTGGAATTCGCCCTGCGCCCAGTCCCCCATGATCTGGCCGCCGGCCTTGCCGGTCAGTACCAGATTGGTCGCCTGGTTCCAGTCCTGCACGTTCGATCCCTTGGCAAGCTGGCGCGCCTGATCGGCCGCCTCGAAGATCTTTGCCATGTCGGGACCGGCAGCAACCTTCGCATCCTTGTCCTTGTAGACCTTGTTGTAGAGGTCCGTGCCACCGACCGAGATCACCAGCGCGTCGAACAGGCCGTTCGCCTGCCAAGGCTGGCCGCCGAGTGCCAGCGGCTGGATGCCGGCCTTCTTCAGGGCCGGACCGGCTGCGACGAATTCGTTCCAGTTCTTCGGAACCTCGACGCCCGCCTTCTTGAAGGCCTCGTTCGACAGCCACAGCCATTGCCAGGAATGGATATTGACCGGCGCGCAATAGATCTTGCCGTTGATCGTGCAGGATGCCAGCAGGCTCTGCGGCTTGATGACGTCCTTCCATTTGCCCTTTTCGGCGACATCCGTCAGGTCACGCATCAACCCCGATTGCACCAGTTCCTCCGCCTGGCGACCGTGGTTGAACTGGGTTGCGCCCATCGGATCGCCGCCGGTAATGCGGCTGATCATGATCGGCCGGGCCGTGCCGCCGGAACCGGCGATCGCACCATCCACCCAATGATTTCCGGTTGCATCAAAGGCCTTGGCAAGCTCTGCCACGGCTGCTGCCTCGCCACCCGATGTCCACCAATGGGTGACTTCGAGATCGGTCGCATGCGCGGCAAACGGCATGGCGACGCTAACGGCCAAAAAGGCCGTGAATGCACGAATACGCATGAGTCTCCTCCCTCACTGAAACGTTGCAGTAAAAGCCTATGGGAAACTCTTCAGACAGGCAAGCGGAGGAACCGGTAAAATTTCAATCGAAACAAGAATGCAATCTTTGATAGCACATATCTGACTCAAGGGAAAAATTGCATTCCATTCGATTTCAGATATTTGCCGACAAATGGCCGCAAGTCGCTTCGCACGCGCAAAAAAGTTTGTGCGTGCGCTAAATACAACCCATGAGATGCGCGGCCGCAGCATGCTACAAAAAATATGCATCACTTCACCTGTATCGTTGCAGTTTTTACCGCTATGTAAGAGCGACAGTGTATTGAGCGGGCTTGAAAGGCAGCGCTTTGCGCGCTCGGACGGCATCATGGACGACTACGGAAAACCGAACCAAGCTGGGCCTGCGACACGCGAGCGCCCTACCCTGAAAACCATCGCCTACATGACCGGCCTTGGCATCACCACCGTTTCGCGGGCGCTGAAGGATGCCCCGGATATCGGCGCGGAGACGAAAGAGCGCGTCAGGCTCGTCGCCCGCCAGCTCGGTTACCAGCCAAACCGTGCAGGCGTGCGCCTGCGCACCGGCAAGACCAACGTCATTGCGCTTGTGCTGAGCATCGATCAGGAGCTGATGGGTTTTTCCAGCCAGATGATGCAGGGCATTTCCGAAGTGCTCGCCGGCACCCAGTACCATCTCGTTCTGACCCCGCATTCCTTCGAGAAGGACCCGATGGTGCCGGTCCGTTATATCCTCGACACCGGCTCCGCCGACGGCGTGATCCTGTCGCGGATCGAGCCCGAGGACGCGCGTGTCCGCCTTATGGACGAACGACAACTGCCTTTCGTCACCCACGGCCGCACCGACATGGGCATTACCCATGCCTTTCACGACTTCGACAACGAGGCCTATACCTATCAGGCGGTCGAAAAGCTCGTCAGCCTCGGCCGGCGTCGTATTGCACTGCTCGCACCCAATCCGAAACTCGCCTTCCAAATCCATAGCCGGATCGGCTTCGAGCGTGGCCTTTCCGATTTTAACGCGACGGAAGTGTCCATGGGCCGCGTTACCAGCGAAACATCACTGGAAGACATCCGAGCCCATACAGAACGGCTTTTGCGCGGGACACAGCCGCCGGATGGCATCATCTCGATCAGCGGTTCGGCAACCGTCGCCATGATCGCTGGCATCGAAGCATCAGGATGCAAGCTCGGCAAAGAGGTTGATCTCGTCTCAAAACAATCGGCCGAATTTTTGAACTGGATCAGGCCCGAGATCTACACGGTGAATGAGGATATCCGGCAGTCCGGCAGGCAACTCGCCAAGTCACTGCTAGCGCGGATCGATGGCGTGGCACCGGAGCTGCTGCAAAGCATCGGCAATCCGGTCTGGTCGGAACGACCCTGAAACGAAGAAAGCCGCCCCAGATGTCTGGAGCGGCTTTTTAACGTCAGAATGAAAATAGCCCGGATTACGCGAGCGTCGCCAGGCCGCTTCCCCACGGACCATGGTGCTTGTCGACACCATCGAGGCGATCGAAGCCGTGGGCACCAAAGAAGTCGCGCTGCGCCTGGATCAGGTTGGCCGTGCCACGACCGCGGCGATAGGCATCGAAATAGGACAGCGCCGAGGCAAGCGCCGGAACCGGCAGGCCCGACATCGTGGCGTAAGAAACGATCCGGCGCAGGGCGCCGTCAGTTTCCTTGACCATGTCGGCAAAGGCCGGAGTGACGATCAGGTTCGGCACATCCGGATCCTTGGTGAAGGCCGACGTGATCTCGTCGAGGAACTGCGACCGGATGATGCAGCCATCGCGCCAGATTTTTGCGATGATCGGCATGGGCAGGTTCCAATTGAATTCCTTGGAAGCGGCGGCCATGACCGCAAAACCCTGCGCATAGGCGCCAATCTTGGCGGCGAGAAGCGCATTTTCGAGATCGGCCAGGAAAGCCATGCCGTCCTGCGGCTTGGAAGCCTTCGGCAGGCCGAACAGCTTCTCGGCGGCCAGGCGCTCGGTGCGCTGCGAGGACAGAACACGGCCGGCGACGGCGGCTTCGATCGCTGTCGCGGCGACGCCCATGTTCTGCGCCTCGATGACGGACCACTTGCCGGTGCCCTTCTGGCCGGCCGCATCGACGATCACATCGACCATCGGCTTGCCGGAGATCGGGTCGGTTGCCTTCAGCACCTTCTCGGAAATCTCGATCAGGTAGGAATTCAGGCGGCCGGCATTCCAGCGGCCGAACACTTCGCCGATTTCGGACGCGCTCATGCCGAGACCATCGCGCAAAATGCCGTAGATCTCGGCGATCATCTGCATGTCGGCATATTCGATGCCGTTATGGATCGTCTTGACGAAATGGCCGGCCCCATTTTCACCAAGCCAGGCAACGCAGGGCTCGCCGTGGAATTTTGCGGAAATCGAGGTCAGAACCTTTTCCACGCGCTTCCAGCTTTCTTCGGTGCCGCCGACCATGATCGAGGGGCCGTGGCGCGCGCCTTCCTCACCGCCGGATACGCCCATGCCGATGAAGGTCAGGCCGGAATCCTTGAGATTGTCGAAACGGCGCATCGTGTCGCGGAAATTGGCATTGCCGGCATCGATCATGATGTCGCCGTTCGAGAGATACGGCTTCAGCAGCTCCATCTGCTGATCGACGGGATCGCCGGCCTTGATCATGATGATGATCGGCCGCGGCGGGCGGATGGATGCAACGAACTGCTCGAGCGTCTCGCAGGGGATGATCTGGCCCTGGAGTTCGCCGGCATCGGCGTAGAATTTTTTCGTGACTTCGGGAGTGCGGTTGAAGACCGCAATCTTGTTTCCTTTTTCGGCAATGTTCAGCGAAAGGTTCGCGCCCATGACGCCGAGGCCGATAAGACCGATTTCTGCCTGTTCCACGATAAAGCCTCCGGTTTTTAAATTTCGCGGCTGTTTTGGCACCCCAATGTGCAAACCACAAGACAGGCTTCGGCGGAAACGGCCACAATGGCGGCCCTTCAGTCCGCGGTGAATGGCCGCGGCGCGGAAACGAGGATGCGGCTGCGTTTTCGGTAGGAAGGGCGCCCTCTTGCAAGCCGGGAAGCCCTATCTAGTTCTATGGAGGTCGACGACAAGAACTTCGAAAGCGAAATCCGATGACCGTCATGGCTGCCCGCATCGTCCATCTTTCCATCGACCGGAACTGGAGGCATGTCTACGACTTCGTGCACAGGCCTGAAAACATGCCGCAATGGGCATCCGGTCTCGCCTCCGGTTTACGGCAGGATGGGGAGGATTGGCTCGGCGACGGCGGCCCGATCGGCACGATCCGCATACGCTTCGCGCCTCAAAACGCCTTCGGTGTCATCGATCACACGGTAACGCTTGCCGATGGCACGGTCGTAGAAAACGCGCTGAGGGTCGTCCCGAATGGCGATGGCACGGAAATCATGTTCACGCTGTTGCGGCAGCCCGGCACGGACGACGCCGCCTTCGAAGCGGATGCCGCGCACATCCGCAAGGACCTTCAAAGCCTCAAGGCGATACTGGAAACGCGCTAGAAATCAGGCAGCCGGCCGCCGGCGGCGATCCGCCGTTTCCTGGATGACGACAAGCGCACCGATCATCGTCGAGGACCGCAGGAAGGGCGACATGCGGCAAACCATGACCACGGTCTGGCCATCGACCTCGTCGGCATAGGTCACCGACAGGCTCTCGCCGACAAAGCACTTGTCGAGATTGGGCTGAAACTCGTTGCGGAAACGGTGCAGGCCGACAAACTCTGCGAGGTGTCGTCCAACCAGCTGCTCACGCGCCATATCGTGGCGGCGAGCATTGGTTTCGTTGGAATAGAGGATCCGATAACCCGGCGCGACCACGACGATACGGTCGGAAATCCGGTTGAGCAGGACTTCGTCGAGAATGCCACCGGCCGTTGCTTCGTCTATCGACATGTCTTCGCCACCGACGGCTTCCCGACGGGCCTGCGAAGCCTTGTTCTGCGGCATCAAGTAACGCTCGACCAGGGTCTGCAGCAGATGGGCGTTGCGGCGAACGCAGCTGCGGTCGTCGGCTTCCTCGTTGAGAAGATCGAGGGCAAAACGGAATTGTGCCTGGATGCTCGCCGTATCGGACTCTTCGCTGCCGAAAATGGCCAGCATCAGAGGGTCCAGTTCCCGGTCCAGAATGGCCATGGCCGGCTCGTCCTCGCGGTCGATTGCGCCGCGCAGCTCTCCGTATTTTGACCAGAACAGATCGATCAATGCTTCCACGAAAATGCCCTCTCAATACGAGCGCCAGACAGCAACGACAGACCTCCTACGACGCTATCCGTTTCCTATTAATACCAATCCTGTTAATTCTTGGCTGAAATAGGTCCCTTATTTATGGCCCCTCAAATACCGCAGAAAACCGGCACTCGCAATCGCCCTCAAGTAAGGGAATACCACAGTTAGCGGGCGACGGTTTTCTTGATATGCCAGCGGTCGTGATACCAGAGCCACTGCTCCGGATATTCACGGACCCAGCTCTCCACCTTGTCGTTCAAGACCTGCGACGTGCCCTCGACATCGAGATTGCCTTTTGCGTCGCGCGGCAGTTCGATCCGGGGTTCGATCTCCAGCCGGTAACGGTTGCCAGGCAGCCTGATGCAGCGCGCGGGATAAACCTCCGCGTCGAACTGGCGGACCAGTTTGGCAAGCAGCGGATTGGTTTTGACCGGCTGGCCGAAGAACTGCGTGGACAGACCTTTACGGAATTTCTGGTCGACCAGCACACCGACGCCACCGCCGGCTTCCAGCTTGCGCGCAAGCGCAAAAGACGAGCCGGCATGCGAAGGCACGAGCTGGCCCATGCGGGCGCTGCGGAAGGAAAACACCTTTTCGGCGATATAGGGATTGTTCGGCGGCCGGAAGAGCACCATCACCTCGAGGCCGAACGCCTTGCCTGCGACCGGAAGCAGCTCGAAATTGCCGGTATGGGCGGTGAAGACGATGAACGGCCGTGGATTGTCGCGCAGGTCGAGGAAGATCGGAATACCTGAGACTTCCACCCTGCCCGGCTTTTCCTGCTCCGGGTCGAAATCGAACAGCCGGTCGAGAAACACATATTCGGCGGCCATGCGGCCCATATGTCCCCAGCTGGCGACAGCAATGTCCTCTACTTCCGCGGCGCTCTTTTCCGGAAAGGCATTGCGCAGATTGGTCAGCATCAGCTTGTGCCGCCACAGGCGTGGACCGATCTTCCGCGCCAAAGCATCTGCCCAGCGGATCGCCGGATCCGCCGGCAGGATTTTCAGGAGATTGAGGAAGCCGAACACCAGCTGCGCGATTAGCCACTGGCGAAAATGCATGGCGGCCAGAACCAGCCTGGTGATGACCATCTTCACGGCTAAGCCTCAGTCCATCCGAAGCACGATCTTGCCGAAGACCTGACGGGTCTCCATGCGCGACAGTGCCTTGTCGATCTCATCGAACGTCACTTCCGTGTCGATGACCGGGTGGACGATGCCGCGCGCCATCTTCTGCATGGCGTCGGCCATGTTTTCCATACGGCAGCCGAAAGAACCGAGCAGCTTCAGCTGCTGCTGAAACAGCATCATCAGGTTGAGATCGGTCGAAACACCGGAGGTCGAACCGCAGGTGACGAGGCGGCCGCCGCGCTTCAGGCAAAACATCGAGGCGGCAAACGTGTCCTTGCCGACATGTTCGAAGACGACGTCAACGCCCTTCTTCTTCGTCAGCTTACGCACGACACCTTCGAAACGGTCGGTGCGGTAATTGATGACGTGATCGGCGCCGAGCGCCTTGGCACCCTCGATCTTGTCGTCGGAACCGACCGTCGTGATGACGGTGCAGCCGGTCTTCTTGGCGAGCTGGATGGCCGCCGAACCGATGCCGGAACCGCCGGCATGGATGAGAATTGTTTCGCCCGGCTCAAGCTTGGCATTGTCGAACAGCATGTGCTCGACCGTACCGAATGTCACCGGCGCAAGCGCTGCGGCAACCGCATCGACGCCCGGAGGCGCGGGAACGAGAAGGCGGGCCGGAAGATTGGTCTTTTCCTGCGCAAAACCGTCGAGATGGAAACCGTGCACACCAGAGACGTTTTCGCAGAGATTGTCGCGCTTCTCGCGGCAGGGCTTGCAGAGACCGCAGGTGCGCGCGCCATAGATCGACACGAGCTGGCCCGGCAGGACGTTGGAAACGCCCGGACCAATCGCCTCGACGACGCCGGAGGCTTCAGCGCCGATCGTCAGCGGCATCTTGCGCTTGGCAAAGGCCATGCCACGCCAGCCCCAGACGTCGATATGGTTGAGCGCCACGGCCTTGACGCGCAGCGTCACCTCGCCCGGACCGGGTGCTTCCGGCTCGGGAATATCGACAGCTTCGAGCCTGCGGTCATCGATCAGTTGAAGAGCGCGCATAATAGGTCATCCTTCGCCCGTTGGGGCGTTCTTATCGTCAGAAAAGTGTTGGGCGCAGGCCTTAGACCGGTTCCAGCGTCATGACAAGGCTGGCGTTCTGGCCGCCGAATCCGAAAGAGTTCGACAAAACAGCCTTGGGAGAGCCATCGCGCTTGACGTTCGGCACCACATCCAGCTCGATCGTCGGATCGGGATTGGTGTAGTTGATCGTCGGCGGCAGCGTGCCGGTCAGCATGGTCTGGATCGAGAACACCGCCTCGACCGCACCGGCCGCTGTCAGGGTATGGCCGATCATCGACTTGTTCGACGAAACCGGAATGCTTTTCAGGCTGTCGCCGAGAACGGCGAGCATGGCCCCATATTCCATCTTGTCGTTTTCAGGCGTCGATGTGCCATGGGCATTGATATAACCGATGCCGCCTTCTTCCATACCAGCATCAGCCAAGGCTGCACGGATCGTCGCAATCGCCGGCCCACCATCCGGCGAAGACCGGGTGCGATGGAAATGGTCGGCCTTCTCGCCAAGGCCCTTGACGATGCCCAGTACCTTTGCGCCGCGGGCGATCGCGGATTCCAGCGATTCCAGCACCAGCGTCGCAGCACCTTCGGCGATGACAAAACCGTCGCGGTCCTTGCTGAAGGGCTTGGATGCCTTTTCCGGCGGATCGTTCTGGGTCGAAAGCGCCGAGAGAAGCGAGAAACGCACCAGCGCTTCGACACTGACGGAGCCGTCGGTCGCAGCCACAAGCGCCTTGTCCGTACGGCCCTGGCGAATGGCTTCGACACCGAGCTGGATCGCGGTTACGCCGGACGCGCAGGCGGTCGACAGCGTCACCGGCAAGCCGCGCGTTCCGAACTGGTCGGCAAGGCGCTCGGAGATCGAGCCGAACTGGACGGCTTCAAGAAAAACCGGATCGGGACGCTCGCGCATTGCCGTCAGGAAACGGTCGTAGACATCGCCTTCCGCCTGAGACGGCGGGGCGCGGTCAGCCAGCGCGAAACGGTCTGTCCATTCCGGCTCAACCGGCGGAGCGGCGAGGAAAAGCGGGCCTTCGAAATCGCCGGAAAGACCGGCCTGTGCCAGCGCTTCCGTTGTCGTTTCACGAGCAAATGCATAGGAACGTTCGACGGCATTGTCGGCCGGAACGGCAATGAAATCGACCGTGCCGCTGATGCGGGTCGAAAGACCGTCGGTCGGGAAGCGGGTGATCTTGTGGATGCCCGAAGTGCCCGAGGTCAGTGCTGCCCAGTTGTCCTGCAGGCCCTGCCCCAGCGAGGTGATGACGCCCATGCCCGTCACCGCCACGATCGGCCGGCCGAGATGGTCCTTGAAGCGATTGTCGCTCATGATTGTCTCCTTCACGCGTCTGCAGAGAGAACCGCAAGGCCCTCGCCGCGCGTGTAACCGATCGTCGTGACCACGGCATGTTTTGCCGGCGCCGTCATCGCAGTCTCATTGCCGGCATCGAAGGCCGGCACCTTGGCGCCGCCATCGAGAGAAAAGGCCGCAAGCGCCAGTCCGAGCGGGAACTGGGCTTCAAGCCCATGCCCCGTGATGCCGGCATAACCGCGCAGCGCAGAACCCGGAAACGCGTTTTCAAGAACAGTCTTTTCGCGTGCTGCAAGATCGACCATGCCGCTTGCGCCGGAAAATACCACGGTCTCGGCCGCGGCATTCTTTGCACCGGCCTCGGCCAGGCGGGTCAGCCGCTTTTCAAGCTTGCCTTCGTCACGGGCACCGCGATCGCCTTCGACACTGTCGATGACCGCATAGATATGGGCGCCGCGAGCCTCGGCATAGGCACGCGATTCAAGCACGAGGAATGCGCCAACAGTGCCCAGAATCATGCCGCCGCCGTTTTCGGTCGTGCGCGACCAGAGCGGATGCCAGTCACCGGTCGCATGCGCGCCAATACCTTCGACGAGAAGAAGAATATCCGCGCGTTCGGCGATGAAGGCACCGCCAACGAGGCTGTGGGTGGACATGCCGCCCTTGATCCGGTGAAACGCCGTCTCGACAGCCGTGATCCCGGCCGCCTCTTCGCCCATGAAGGTGCGCGAGGAACCGGTGACTTTGTGAACGATGGAAATATTGCCGGCAACGAGGTTGGAAAGCTGGGCAAGAAACAGCGTCGGACGCAGCTCGGTCGTCAGCTTCTCGTTCAGAACCATGTCGCGATCGTTGCGCTTCAGCGCTTCTTCGACGATCAGCGAATCCACCTTGATATCGCGTTCGCCACCGCCGGCGGCAACGATCATGTCCATCGAGGCGCAGGCCTCGGCATTTTCCTTGAGACCCGCATCGTCGAGCGCAAGGCCGGCGGCGAACACACCGAGCCGCTGCCAGTTTTCCATCTGGCGCTGGTCGCCGCGCTTGGCGATCTGCGTGGACCAATCGATCTCGGGCATCGGATGCACGGGATAGGGCTTGAAGCGCTCGGTCTCGACCTTCGGCGCATCGGCGGAAGCACCGGAGAGGAACGCGACGTGCGGCTCCTTGCCGACGCCAAGGCTGGTCACGATCCCGATACCGGTGATCACCACATCATTGTCAGATTTCATCACTGTCCTCTTTGCCCCCGCAAATTCGGGGCCAGGCAAGTTCAGGCGCCGGCTTGCATCGCGGCAAGGAGGCCGACCTCTTCCGCACGCTGGCGCACGATCGGCGCAAGCGGCACTTCTGAAAACGGCATTGTCCGCAGCTTCAGCTGCGCATCGCAGACCTTCTTGCCGTTCGACGAAATCTTCGCCTTCGTCACGGCATAACCGGACCCTTCATGTTCCAGAAACGCCTCGATGTCGAGAACGGCATCCGGCTCGACGAAAGCGCGCATCTTGGCGCCATCGACGGACATCAGGAAAGGCATCGCGGCGAAATTCGTGGCGGCAAGCACCAGGAAACCGGAGGCCTGCGCCATCGTCTCGATCAGCAAAACGCCCGGAACGAGCGGCATGCCGGGAAAATGCCCTTCGAAGACAGGGCTTTTCGACGGCACGACCGAACGGGCCTTCAATGTTTTTTCAGAAAGATCGAGCGTTTCCACCCGATCGATCATCTGGAAATATTCAAGCAGCATGGCAAGCGCCGGCGGGCATCAGCCCTTTGCCGCCCTCAGCTCGTCGATCTTGGCACAGAGGTTCTTGAGGACGAAATATTCCTCGGTCGAAACCTTGCCTTCGTTGACTTCCTGCGTCCACTGCTCAAGCGGGATCTTGATGCCGAATTCCTTGTCGATCGCGAAAACGATGTCGAGGAAGTCCAGGCTGTCGATACCGAGGTCGTCGATCGTGTGGCTTTCCGGCGTGATGGTTTCGCGATCGATTTCGCTCGTTTCAGCGATAATGTCGGCAACTTTGTCGAATGTAGCGGTCACGCCATAGTCCTCTAAGAATTAGTCTTGTTGGATTTCCACATAGGGAAATCGGGGTGAAATGCCAATGGCCTGATAAAAGGCCCGGCGCGTTTTATCGCCCGACTGTTGCGTAAACAGCCGGAAATCTGCGGTGAATGTGGTCCTTACCCTGCGGAAGGCGTCGTTACAAGCGTGTCACGAATGAGCTCGAGCACCTTTTGCGGCTGAACGCCCACGGCAACCAGCTGGCTCGGCTGCCCATCCCAGGCGCTTCCCTCGTATTTGCGGCCGCTGTCAGGCGCCTGGATCGTCTTGCCGTCGGCAATCCCGCCGCAGACCACACGCACCGGACCCGAGCGGTATTCGAAAAGCTCAGGCGCGACAACGTATACGCAGGCACAGCTGTCATGGACCGCCATGCCGTCGAGCCCGACCCGCTGGCGATAGAAATCGATATAGAATTGCGAAAGGTCCGACAGGAGCCGCAACCCCTTGTCGCCGCCCTTGGCCATGGCCGCCATGAAATCGGCGGACATCAGCGTTTGCATCGTCACATCGAGCCCGAAGAGAACGACCTTCCACGGCGCCGTAAAGACGATATCGGCCGCCTCCGGATCGCCAAAAATATTGGCTTCAGCAGCGGGCGTGACATTGCCGTTGACATCAAACGCGCCGCCCATGACGACGACCTGCTTGACGAGGCCGGCAATCTCCGGATCCGCCTTGAGGGCCAGCGCCAGATTGGTCATGCGGCCGACAGCGACCAGCGTCACCTCGCCCGGATTGGCCTTGACCGTCTCGACGATGAAGGTCGCGGCATCGCGCGGATCGAGCGGCAGGTCGATTTCGAGCGGCACGCCGATATTACCGAGCCCATCCTCGCCATGCACCACGGCTGCGGAATGGTCGCCGTTACGGGCCGGATCATAGGCATGACCGGCACCCTTGGCGATCGGCGCTGCGATCCCCCATTCGCGATGCAGAAACTGCGCATTGCGGGTCGTCAGTTCGATCGAGGCATTGCCGAACACCGTCGTGACGCCGATCAGGTCGATCTTGGGGTGGCGATGCAGGAAGAGCAGCGCCATCGCATCGTCGACGCCCGGATCCGTATCGAAGATCACCTTGTTCATGTCTGACCAATCCTGAAATTGAAATTCCTGAGCCCGCCCCCCGGCACGGAGAAGTGCAGGAGCATGTCTGGCAAACGGGCGCGAACCATAACGCCAAAAAGACGAAGCGCAATGCCGCCACCAAATCAAGGATCGGCACCTTTCGCCGCAGGCCTGTTGCCGAGGCAAGGTTTCGGTGCCAAAAGCGCTGGCCTCGCCGCGGCTCTCGCGGCGCATTCATTTTTCCGCGAGCCCCGACCGTGCACGATCTTGCCGCCAATCTTCTCCTGCTTCTGTTCCTCGCTGCGATCTTTGCCGGCTTCGTCGATTCGATTGCCGGTGGCGGCGGCCTGATCACAATTCCTGTTCTTCTGATCGCCGGCATTCCGCCACTGGAATCGATTGCGACAAACAAGCTGCAATCTCAATTCGGCTCGGCATCTGCGACAATCGCCTACGCCAGAAAAGGTCACGTACAGCTGAAAACACAGCTGCCCATGGCGGCGATGGCGGTCATCGGCGGTGGAATCGGTGCCCTTCTCGCCTCCCTCGTCCCGGCAAGGATCCTTGCCGCCGCAATCCCTTTCCTGCTGATTGCGATTGCACTGTTCTTTGCCTTCAAGCCCAATCTCAACGATGCAGACAGTCACCGACGGGTGACGCCCCTGATTTTCGGGCTGACGGTCGTGCCGATCGTCGGATTGTATGATGGTGTATTCGGCCCGGGCGCCGGATCATTCTATATGCTCGGCTTCGTGCTTCTCGCCGGTTTCGGCATGCTGAAGGCGACGGCCCATACCAAGCTGATCAACCTCGGTTCGAATTTCGGTTCGTTCCTGGTATTTGCAGCGACCGGATCGGTTCTCTGGAAGATCGGCCTGCTGATGGGCGTCGGCCAGTTCATCGGCGCGCAGATCGGCTCGCGCCTTGCCATGCGTAACGGCGCCAAGATCATCAAGCCGCTTCTCGTCCTGTCCTGCCTGGCGCTCGCGACAAAACTGCTGGCCGACCCGACGCACCCACTTCGGATCTGGATCGGCATCTAGCAAAAAGACGGGGACGGAGGCTGGGAAAAAATCTCAGCCCTTCATCTTCAAGGGAAGCCCGGCTGCGACGAAAAACACCTCGTCCGCCTCCGCCGCGATCCTTTGATGCAATCGCCCGGCATGATCGCGGAACTCCCGCGCCATGCGGTTCTCGGGCACGATGCCGAGCCCGACCTCGTTGGAAACGAGAATGACGCGCGCAGAACATTCGCGAAGATGCGCCAGAAGCGACGCGCCCTCTGCATCGATGTCGGCATCTTCCATCATGAGATTGGTGATCCAGAGCGTCAGACAATCGATCAGGATGACGTTGTCCGGCGCGTTTATCGACCGCAACGTGCCGACGAGATCAAGAGGCGTCTCATGGGTCTCCCACCCCTCGCCCCGATCCGTACGGTGAGCCGCGATCCGCGCCTCCATCTCCGCATCATAGGCGCGCCCGGTTGCGACATAGTGCTTTTCGAGGCCGGTCGCGATTGCGACCCGTTCCGAATAGCTCGACTTGCCGGAACGCGCGCCGCCAAGCACGAGTGAAACATGTCCGGAACGCGTCATGAGGGAATTTCCGTGGCGCCAGAGGGAGCCGGACGATTCGTAGATAAAAGAGGCGTCCGGCCCTGTTGGTTGTTGCTCTGGATTCGCATTGCAATCCGATGGTGCCGCCTGGAAAGCACGACGTCAATCCCGTCTTGCTTCCATGGGAATAGATCGCTGGCAGCCGCCGTACAAAGATTCGTCTGTTTGCGACATTTGACGACGACTTATCCCATTGCGAGACGTCGCAGTCAGGATTATTTCAGCGCTCAAGAAAACACCGCGCCTTCCCGGTGAAGGAAGGCCCTGAGGAAACACCCATGCTCTACATCTTCAAGAACAATGACGGCGTCCAGATCGCCTGGAATTCCGCGCTGCCGAAGCGCGATCGCCAGAGCCGCAAGCAGCAGCTCGACACCCGTTTCTCGCTGCTGGGCTTCATCCGCACATCCAACGCCGGCTGAACGACAAGTGGTATATGCCTACCGCCGCCAATCAGCGGCCAGCATATGCCGACATCTTGCCCGCGGGCGACATGCTCCAATCATTGCGGAAAAGACCAACAAGGCCGGAAAGCATTTCCGGCCTTTTGCATGACTGGACCAGGCGTAGCACTTTCGCGAAGCGCCGCAATTGCGGCCGCCACATGAAATGCAACCATTAAGAGAATTTTGATTTTGAAACAAAAGGCCAGATCTGGCCGAAGCTGACGGTAGCCGGTACGCAATACTAGACCCGGCACCCGAGGCAGACACACTGTCTACCCGCAAAGCATTAGCCGGACATTCTTACCGGATAGTTATCGGACGACCCAAGAGGTTGTTATTTTCAATTTCTTGCGTCGTTTCCCAAAAAAAATTGCGACGCCGTCGAAGGCGCTAATCGAATACTAAAGGTCAAATCTGGGGCGTGACATCCGCCGCGCCTCCCGCTCCCTGTCGAGCATTCAAGGCTGCAATCGCGCATATTGAAGGCATTTGATCATTTTTGCGCCCATTCTGACGAGGAAATGAGCCGTTACAACCACTTGGTATTTGCCCGATTGCCGCAGCTTTGCCCAGCTGCTGTTGATTTCTGCAACGGAAAACGTAGGCTGACCTCGCTGACATATAAATGCGCCCTGTCCGTGGCAATGTTTGCCCGATGGTAAAAAAGACGCATCACCTCAGTGGATCGATGTGAACACAGCTGCCGGTTGATCACATTGCAGATGCCATCGGATGCCGGACGACCGCCATCCTCAGATGAACTCAGGAACGATAAGACTGGGAGGTCTTAAACGATGAAAAAACTCCTTGCATCCGCCGCCTTCGCCGCCGGCCTCTATGCTTTCGCCGGCACAGCCAGCGCCGCTGACTGCGGCTCGGTCTCGATCGCGGAAATGAACTGGGCATCGGCCGGCGTTGCCGCCAATGTCGACAAGATCATTCTCGAAAAAGGTTATGGCTGCTCCGTCGAGCTCGTCACGGGCGACACCATGCCGACCTTCACCTCGATGAACGAAAAGGGCCAGCCCGACATGGCTCCGGAATTCTGGGTCAATGCCGTGCGCACGCCGCTCGACGCAGCAGTCAAGGAAGGTCGCCTGATCGAGGCCGCCGAAATCCTCGCCGATGGCGCGGTCGAAGGCTGGTGGATCCCGAAATTCCTCGCCGACGCCCATCCCGACATAAAGACCGTTCAGGACGCCCTGAAGCATCCCGACCTCTTCCCGGCTCCGGAAGACGCGTCGAAGGGCGCCGTCACCAACTGCCCGGCCGGCTGGAACTGCCAGGTTTCGACCGCCAACCTCTACAAGGCGCTCGACGCCAAGAGCAAGGGCTTTGACCTCGTCGACAGCGGCTCGGCTGCCGGCCTCGACGGCTCGATCGCCAACGCTTTCGAAAAGAAGAAGGGCTGGCTCGGTTATTACTGGGCTCCGACCGCCATCCTCGGCAAGTACGAGATGGTAAAGCTCTCCTTCGACGTGCCGCATGACAAGGCCAACTGGGACGCCTGCACCGCCGTTCCGGATTGCGCCAATCCGAAGGTCAACTCCTATCCGACCTCGCAGGCCTTCACCGTCGTGACCAAGCAGTTCTCCGAAAAGGCTGGCGTCGCGATGGACTACATCAAGAAGCGCAAGTGGGGCAATGCGACCGTCAACGGCATCCTCGCCTGGCAGACCGACAGCCAGGGCACCAACGAAGATGCAGCCAAGCACTTCCTGAAGACGAGCCCGGATATCTGGACCAAGTGGGTCAGCGCCGACGTCGCCGAGAAGATCAAGGCTTCGCTCTGAGATGACTGGAAGGAGGCCGCAATCAGCGGCCTCCTCTCCTCCAAAACCGAAGCCGGTGAGATCCGGCGGGTTGCCGGCAAGCCGGCTCGATGAAATTGGCGGGCTACGAGATAAGGCCCGGCCTGCAAGGTCCTGATATGTGGACAGGTCGTATTTGCGACCTCAATCCCGGACCGCTGTCATGTAGATGTCGCGCAGCTATGCTTGAGCGACGCAAATTTCTCCGCCTTGCCGTCCGAAACTGGTACAATCGGAACTGGCAGGCCCGGTCAGCCATGGCGGGCAAATGCGAAAATCCAACCGATAAGGGGAACATCATGGCAACCTGTAACTTCTTGCCGGACGCTCTCTGTAGCTTTCCGGCGATCGGCGACCAGTATATTCGCGAGACGCGCAAGGTCGTCGACGACGGCTTCAAGGGCATCGTCCGCGAATACGGTTATGTCATCGACGCCGTTACCCAGCCGCTGCAATGGTTCCTGAACTATTTCGAGCGCCTGTTCACCAATTCGCCGTGGATCGTCGTCCTCGTCGTGTTGCTGGCCATCGTCTATCTCGGCAGCCGCAGCATCAAGATCACCATCGGCACGGCGGTCGCCATGTGCGCCATCGGCATGATCGGTCTCTGGAACGACGCGATGATTACGCTGGCGATCACCACAGTCGCCACCTTGATAGCCATTGTCATCGGCATTCCGATCGGCATCCTGATGGCGCGCTCGGACCGGATCCAAGGCACGATCAACCCGATCCTCGACGTGATGCAGACGCTGCCGAGCTTCGTCTACCTCATCCCCGTCGTCGTCATCTTCGGCATCGGCAAGGTACCGGGCCTGATCGCCGTCGTCATCTATGCCGTGCCGCCGATGATCCGCCTCACCAATCTCGGCATCCGCCTGGTCGACAAGGAAGTGCTGGAAGCGGCCGACGCCTTCGGTTCGTCCTCAAGCCAGAAACTCTGGAACGTGCAGCTGCCGCTCGCCCTGCCCACCATCATGGCCGGCATCAACCAGACGATCATGATGTCGCTCGCCATGGTCGTTGTCGCATCCATGGTCGGCGTCGGCGGTCTCGGCAAGAACACGCTGCAGGCCATCGCCAACCAGTTCTTCACCTACGGCTTCATGAACGGCTTTGCCCTCGTGGCGATCGCGATCATCTTCGATCGTACCAGCCAGGCCTATGGCAAGCGTCTGCAGAAACATTCGGAGGT
Organism: Neorhizobium alkalisoli; assembly: GCF_007829835.1. Classification (GTDB taxonomy): domain Bacteria; phylum Pseudomonadota; class Alphaproteobacteria; order Rhizobiales; family Rhizobiaceae; genus Neorhizobium. The sequence goes on from NZ_VIWP01000003.1 coordinate 95,344, forward strand.
GGTTCATGGCTAGTCACGGCATCGAAATCAAAGGCCTCTACAAGATCTTCGGACCGAACGGCCGGCAATATATCGACGCCGTCAAAGGCGGCATGTCCAAGGCCGAGCTGAATGCGACGCACGGCCATGTGCTCGGCCTGAAGGACATCAACATCTCCATGCCGGCGGGCGGAATCACCGTCGTCATGGGCCTGTCCGGCTCCGGCAAGTCGACGCTGATCCGCCATATCAACCGGCTGATCGAACCGACCTATGGCGAAGTCGTTTATGACGGCGCCGACATCTGCCAGATGAATGCCAACGCATTGCGCGAATTCCGCCGCCACAAGACGGCGATGGTGTTCCAGAAATTCGCGCTCCTGCCGCACCGTACCGTTATCGAGAACACCGTCTACGGCCTCGATATCCAGGGCGTGCCGCGGTCGCAGAGCACGAAACTCGGCCAGAAATGGATCGAGCGCGTCGGTCTTGCCGGTTTCGAGAACCACTATCCGAACCAGCTTTCGGGCGGCATGCAGCAGCGTGTCGGCCTTGCCCGGGCGCTCACCAACGATGCGGACATCCTCTTGATGGACGAAGCCTATTCGGCGCTCGATCCGCTGATCCGCGTCGACATGCAGACCGTGCTTCTCGATCTCCAGCAGGAATTGAAGAAGACCGTCGTCTTCATCACCCACGATCTCGATGAAGCGCTGCGGCTGGGCGACAAGATCGCCATCCTGCGCGACGGCCAGGTCATCCAGCAGGGCACCGGCCAGGAAATCGTGCTTTCGCCCGCCGACGACTACATCACCGCCTTCGTCAAGGAAGTGAACCGCGGCCGCGTGCTGCAGGCCCGCACCATCATGAAGCCTTTCGAAGGCGGCAGCGATGGTTTGAAGCTCAGCGGCTCGACCACGATCGAGGCTGCCGCCAAGCAGATCTGCGAGGCCGGCCAGACCCGTGCGACCGTCATCGATCCGGCCGGCCAGCCGATCGGCACGCTCGACCTGCACACGATCATCTCGGCCATGGTCTCACCGGCCGTGAACGAGTCGGCGCAGATCGCAGCCGAGTAGTTGCAGTATTCCCGTCGCGGCTCGATCAGGCCGCGACGGAATGAGAAGCATCCGCGTCGCATTGCACACGCTACCCAAACTTGAACCCATATAAAGAAAGCTTTATATGATTTGTTCATTCGCAGAGGAGATGGCGATGCCGAGTGCCAACAAACTGACCGAACTTCTCGCCGAAAAAGGCGTGCTTCTGGCTGACGGCGCGACCGGCACCAATCTCTTCGCGGTCGGCCTCGAAGCCGGCGAAGCGCCGGAATTGTGGAACGAGACCGCACCGGAAAAGATCGTCAAGCTGCATCAGGATTTCGTCGATGCCGGCGCCGACATCATCCTCACCAATTCCTTCGGCGGCACCCGCCATCGCCTGAAACTGCACAAGGCGGAAGGCCGCACCCACGAACTCAACAAACGTGCCGCAGAGATCGCCCGCTCGGTTGCCGACAAGGCAGGCCGTCCGGTCATCGTCGCAGGCTCCGTCGGCCCGACCGGCGAACTGCTGATTCCGCTCGGTGCCCTTTCCTATGAAGATGCAGTGTCGGCCTTCGCCGAACAGATGGAAGGCCTGAAGGCCGGCGGTATCGATATCGCCTGGATCGAGACCATGTCCTCGGCAGACGAGATCCGTGCTGCGGCGGAAGCCGCCGTCAAGGTCGGCCTGCCCTATACCTATACCGGCTCCTTCGACACCGCCGGCAAGACGATGATGGGCCTCGACCCCAAGGATATTCACGCCGTTGCCAAGGATATCGGCGAGGGCCCGGTCGCGGTCGGCGCCAATTGCGGCGTCGGCGCATCCGATATCCTGTCCTCGCTGCTCGACATGACGGCATCCGCCCCCGATGCGATCACCATCGTCAAGGGCAATTGCGGCATTCCGGAATTTCGTGGCTCGGAAATCTATTATTCCGGCACGCCGCCGCTGATGGCCGAATATGCCCGCCTTGCCCGCGATGCCGGCGCAAAGATCATCGGCGGCTGCTGCGGCACGTCCTGCGAGCATCTGGCCGCCATGCGCGCCGCACTCGACGACTATACGCCGCGCCCGCGCCCGACCATCGAGGAAATCGTCGACAAGATCGGCCCCCTGCGCAATAAGACCGCAAGCGAGTCGGGTGGCGATGGCAGCCGTGAAAGGCGCCGCCGCCGGGGCTGAGCCCAAGCGGAGATTTTTAAGAGATGAGCAGCGTTTCGCCGATCGGCAACCGGGAAACCGTGGCAGAGGGTCTGAGCACCCTCTCCCGCGAACAGCAGGACTGGCTGATCCTCTTGATGGACAACCCGACCTCCGACGACATTCTGGTGAACGGCCTGCACCTCTATCTCGACCAGGCATCCGAAGCGCCTTTCCTCAACTCGCTGAAGCTGAAGAAATGCGGCGAATGGATCGGCAATGCCGCGCCTGCCCGTCTGCAGATCCGTCTTGCGGAAGCCGCAAGATCCAGCCAGCACCCCGCCTATCAGGCGTTTCGCGATGGCCTGACGGCTTCGGGCGGGATGGAACGGGCATACCCGAAGGCCAATATCTGATTTTTCAGAGCGCCAGTGCCTGCATGTGAAAGGCAAGCTGTTCGGCGGGGTAGCGAAATTCGGCCCCGACCGGACAGGCATTGCGCGCCCGACAACCTTCGACCATGCAAGTCGCCTGCCCGACATCGCTGCGCAGATAGTTTCGGCAGGCCGCGACATCGAACCCCGCCGCCGTGACCGCCCCCGCCGGACAATGCGTCAGGCAGGGCTTCTCGCGACAGTGATCGCAGGCATGAAAGGTCGCAGCCTGGGGCACGTCAATCGCCTCGGCAAAACCAAGAGCCCCACGATAACCGTGCCATAGCCCATATTGCGGATGGATGAATATCCCGAGCGGAGAACCCGACATGCCCTCCGCCCGCTTTGCCCATTGCTGGAACGGTTGCCAGGGCGGATCGGAGGGAAAATAGGCGGTCGCACCCATTTCCTTCGCAAGCGGCAGAATCATCGCCTTAGAGAAAGCGTCGAGCGGATCGGGACCATCGTAGGTCTTCCGCCACTCCGAAAACGGCGGCCAGATCGAACCGCCGATATTTCCGAGCAGGATGACAGCCGCCGCATGACGGCCATCGGAGAGTACTGGCCCCCCGCCTGCTTCAAAATTGACGACACCGCGCAAACGAATGCCATACGGCGAAAGCGCTTCTTCGATCCATTGAAGCGTTTTCGCCGGGCCGCTCATCACGGCTTCTTTCGTACATCATGACCGCTCATCGCAGCCCCTCATATTTGTAATGCGGACGCCAGACGCCTTCCTGAATGAAGTCGGCCACCATCCGCGCACCGCCTTGCTCCCTGGCGACATCGGGCTCCCTTCAAGTGAAGGCGTCGGGCATCGAATCCTTGCGATCCTTGATGAAGGCAAGCAGCGCCTCGTCGATCGAGGCGTCGAGTGCCGGCGCCTGATAGCTGTCGAGCCAAGAGCGGCAAAGCGCATTGGCGCGATCCTCGATCCGCTTCTGGCCTTCGATTTCCCACTGTTCGAAGGAATTGTTGTCGGCAAGCTGCGAGCGATAGAAAGCCGTCTGGAAATGCGCCTGCGTATGGGTGCAGCCGAGATAATGGCTGCCGGGTCCGACTTCACGGATCGCATCAAGCGCCTGGCCTTCGGTCGACAGATCGACACCCTCGGCCATTTTCTGCATCATGCCGAGCTGGTCCTGGTCGATCATGAATTTTTCATAGGACGAGACGAGGCCGCCTTCCAGCCAGCCTGCCGCATGCAGCACAAAATTGGTGCCGGCGAGCAGCGTCGTGTTCAGCGTGTTCGATGATTCGTGAGCGGCCTGGGCGTCCGGTACCTTCGAGGCGCAGAGTGAGCCGCCGGTACGGAACGGCAGGCCAAGCCGGCGGGCCAGCTGCGCCGCACCATAAGAAACCAGCGATGGTTCCGGCGTACCGAATGTCGGCGCACCCGACTGCATCGAGATCGAGGCTGCAAACGTGCCGAACAGGACCGGCGAGCCGGGACGGATGAGCTGCGTCAGCGCAGCGCCGGCCAGAACTTCGGCAAGGATCTGCGTCAGCGTGCCTGCCACCGTGACCGGGCTCATCGCGCCGGACAGGATGAAGGGCGACACGACCGAAGCCTGGTTATGCCGCGCATAAACCTTCAGCGCGCCGAGCATCGTGCCATCGAACACCATCGGCGAATTGGCGTTGATGAGGTTCAGCGTCACGCAATTGTTCTCGACGAACTCATCCCCGAAAACCAGCTTTGCCATGGCGATCGTGTCTTCTGCGCGTTCCGGCGCCGTGACCGAGCCCATGAACGGCTTATCGGAATATTTGATATGGCTGTAGACCATATCGAGATGGCGCTTGTTGACCGGGATATCGACCGGCTCGCAAACGGTGCCGCCCGACGAATGCATGGACGGCGCCATATAGGCGAGTTTCACGAAATTACGAAAATCCTCGATCGTCGCGTAGCGCCTGACACCTTCGAGGTCGCGCACGAAGGGCGGTCCGTAGACCGGGGCAAACACCGTGGCATTGCCACCGATGCGGACGCTGCGTTCTGGATTGCGGGCATGCCAGGTGAATTCGCTCGGCGCGGTTTTCAGCAGTTCGCGGCAAAGCCCTTTCGGAAAATGCACGCGCTCGCCGCGCACATCCGCACCGGCCTTGGCCCAAAGCTCGAGCGCTTCTGCATCGTCACGGAATTCGATGCCGATTTCCTCGAGAATGAGGTCGGCATTGCTCTCGATCAGTTCCAGACCTTTTTCGTCCAGAACCTCATAAACGTTGATCTTGCGGGTGATATAGGGCAGCGAGGAGCCCGGACCGCCGCCGGAGCGCGCTGCGCGACGTCCAGCAGCACCGCGCTCGCCACGCCCACGCCGGCCTGCGCCGCCGGTTACTTCCGCATCCTGAATGATCTCGTCCATGATGTTCCTCGCCTGTGCCCCGTTATGGGCATCTTCCTCTGATACGGCCATGCTAGGCGCATGCTGTTGCGAGGTCGGCCATTCTGCGCCGCAAGCCTCGTCTGTCTGCGCCAAAAGCCGCTGCAGACAGACATATCGGACATCGCGCCGGTCGTCACGCTCAGGTTCAATTCCGACGCCGGACTGTCGCAGACGAAAGAAATGGCGAACGATTTTGCAGCTAGAAATGAGAAGAGGGAAATGTCAGGCTTCGGCCGGCTAGCCTTTTTGAACCGGGAGAGAATCATGTCCGACGACGAAATCATTCTGGCGGAGCTTTCCGACGAGGAACTCGTGCAGCAGATGCACGACGACCTTTACGACGGAATGAAGGAAGAGATCGAGGAAGCCACTCAGATCCTGCTCGATCGCGGCTGGGCGCCTTATGACGTCCTGACCCAGGCGCTCGTTGAAGGCATGCGCATCGTCGGCATCGATTTTCGCGATGGCATTCTCTTCGTGCCGGAAGTGCTGCTGTCCGCCAATGCGATGAAGGCCGGCATGCATATTCTGCGGCCGCTTCTGGCAGCCACTGGCGCGCCAAAACTCGGCAAGATGGTGATCGGCACCGTCAAGGGCGACATTCACGACATTGGCAAGAACCTTGTCGGCATGATGATGGAAGGCGCCGGCTTCGACGTCGTCGATCTCGGCATCAACAATCCTGTCGAGAATTATCTGGAAGCGATCGAGCGTGAACAGCCGGATATTCTCGGCATGTCGGCGCTTCTGACCACGACCATGCCCTATATGAAGGTCGTGATCGACACGATGAAGGAAAAGGGCATTCGCGACGATTACGTCGTCCTCGTCGGTGGCGCGCCGCTGAACGAGGAATTCGGCAAGGCCGTTGGCGCGGATGCCTATTGCCGCGATGCCGCCGTAACCGTCGAAACGGCCAAGGATTTCATCAAGCGCAAGCATAACAGCCTCGCTGCCGGCGCCTGATCGACCTTGAGGATCGAAGAAGCGCCGGAAGCCCGGCGTGAAGACAGGGCCGCTTAATTGGCGGCCTTGGCAACCTTATGACCGGCGGCCTGCGTCGCGTTGACGGTGTTTGCCGTATCCTGGCCCATGCCGCGAATGGTGTTACCACACGAGCTGAGCGAAACCGTCGTTGCGAAAAGTGCTGCGATCACCGTGACTGTCTTGGCCGTCATGATAGAATACTCCGATGGATGAAGATCAAATTGTTCCGGAAAGTGATTTTCCGGACAAGGAACGTTCAACTCGCGAAAAGGTTCACGTGATCGCGTGCGGCGCGATCGCTAGGGAAATTCTGGCCGTCTGTCGCCAGCATGGCCTTGCCCATATCGACCTCAATTGCCTGCCCGCCATCTGGCATGCCTATCCGCAAAAAATCGTGCCCGGGCTGCGCCAGGCAGTCGCGGAAGCGCGGCATTCAGGTTTCGAAAAGATCTTTTTCGCCTATGCCGATTGCGGAACCGGCGGAGACATCGACCGGCTCTGTGAAGAGGAAGGCATTGCCCGGATCGAAGGTCCACACTGTTACTCCTTTTTCGCCGGCAATGCCGCCTTCGCGGAAAAGGCCGACGACGATCTGCTTGCGTTTTTCCTCACCGATTTCCTAGCCCGCCAGTTCCGCGCCTTCGTCATTGAGCCGCTCGGCCTCGACCGGCATCCCGAGCTGAAAGACATGTATTTCGGCAATTATCGGAAGCTCGTCTATCTTTCCCAGGAAGAGGATGCCGAGCTTCAGGAAAAGGCGCGCGCCGCTGCCGATTATCTTGGCCTGGAATACGAATACCGTTTCACCGGTTATGGCGACCTGACCTCGGCGCTGCGCTCGGCTTAACGCTTTCTTTTCGGCTTCCGACCAACAATTCGCTCCGGCATTTTGGGAGCGACCGATGCAGCAGAAAAATTCTTCGCGGATCGTCGTGATGACCGCAGGCGGAACCAATCCGCACGTGATGATCAATGCGCTTGCCCGGCATTTTCCGGATCTCCATGTCATCGAGGAACAGCCGGAATCGAAGATGACGCTTCTAAAACGCCGCGCCCGCCGTTTCGGCTGGTTCACGGCGCTTGGTCAGCTGGCGACGATGATCGCCTCCCGTCTCGGCAAAGGCGTCGCCGCCAAACGCTCCGAAGAGATCATTCGCGAACACGGCCTGTCGGGCGATATCGATCCGAAAATCCCGGTCACCCATGTGGCCTCGCTGAACGACCCCGCATGTCACGCCGCGGTGACAGAATTAAAGCCGGCCGCGATCTTCACGATTTCCTGCCGCATCCTGTCTCCCGCGACACTGGCCGCCATCCCCTGGCCGGTCATCAACTTTCACGCCGGTATCAATCCGATGTATCGCGGCCAGATGGGCGGCTACTGGTCGCTGGTCGGCAACGACGCCAAAAATTTCGGGCCGACCGTGCATCTCGTTGACAAGGGTATCGATACCGGCGGCACGCTTTACGAAAAGCGGCTGACGCCCGCCAAAAACGACACCATGGCCACCTACCCGCTGCTGATGACGGCCTCGGCGACGGATATCGCCGTACAGGCGCTTGAAGATGCCGTCTCCGGAAATCTGAAGCCATTCCAGCCTGTGGGCGCATCTGCTTTGCGCTTTCCGCCGACGATCTGGACCTGGATCTATTACGGGATTACCAAACGTATCTGGTAGCACGTCGCTTTTCGCGGCATGCGACGTCGTGGCAAGCGCAGTCTGGCTCGGCCGGCCGGTGCATGCTGGCGTGATCGGTACGGAGGAATTCATGGCAGACCGCATCATCGTCTACTGGCGCGACATCCCCGCTCAGGTGATCATCAAGAAGGGTCGCCAGAATGCGAAGCGGGAATTGTCGCTACGCTTTACCGAGGCGATAGACATGTGCGCCATGCGCACCGGCGCTGCCGAGACCGACGATTATCTCGCCGAATGGCGCAAGGCCGATCCGGTCCCGGTCTCCGACGATCTCGAAGCAGAAGCCGACACGGCCGCAGCGGAGCTGGAAGCTGCCTATGACAGGGAACGGCTGGTCGCGCTGGTCAAGGCCGGCGGCCGCGAAGCCGCCTGAGATCCGAACAGACATCCAAGAGAAGCCCCAATACACAACAAAGGGCCGCCCGGCCGGAGGAAGACATGACCCGCACGATCGTCGCATCCGCCACCCGAGAAATCATCATTGGCTTCGACCAGCCCTTCTGCGTCATCGGCGAGCGGATCAACCCGACGGGCCGCAAGAAGCTGGCGGCCGAGATGGTCGAGGGCAATTTCGATACGGTCATCAAGGATGCGCTGGAACAGGTCGCGGCCGGCGCCACCATGCTCGACGTCAATGCCGGCGTCACCTCCGTCAATCCGAACGAGACCGAACCGGGCCTGCTCGTCCAGACGATGGAAATCGTCCAGGGTCTGGTCGATGTGCCGCTGTCGATCGACAGCTCCGTCACCGCCGCGATCGAAGCAGCATTGAAGGTCGCTAAGGGCCGCCCGCTGGTCAATTCGGTGACAGGCGAGGAAGAAAAGCTCGAAGCCATCCTGCCGCTCTGCAAGAAATACGACGTGCCGGTCGTCGCCATCTCCAATGACGAGACGGGCATTTCCATGGACCCGGACGTGCGTTTCGCCGTCGCCAAGAAGATCGTCGAGCGCGCCGCGGATTACGGCATCAAGCCGCATGATATCGTCGTCGATCCGCTCGTCATGCCGATCGGCGCCCTCGGCTCCGCCGGTCTGCAGGTCTTTGCGCTGCTGCGCCGCCTGCGTGAAGAACTGAAGGTCAACACGACCTGCGGCCTCTCCAACATCTCCTTCGGCCTGCCGCACCGCCACGGCATCAATGCCGGCTTTATCCCGATGGTGATCGGCGCCGGCATGACCAGCGCCATCATGAACCCCTGCCGTCCCCAGGAAATGGAAGCCGTGCGCGCCGCCAACGTGCTGAACGGTACCGACCAGAACTGCGGCAACTGGATCATGACCTATCGTGATTACAAGCCTGCCGAAGGCGGCGCCGTAGCAGCAACTGCAGCACCCGCCGCTTCCAGCGGTCGTCGCGGCGGCCGTGCGGCCCGCGCGGGTGCTGGGGCACGGACGGAATAAGCAGACCCAGCATGGCCGATATTTCCGAAAGAGATCCCCTCGTCCTCTTCATGCCGTCCGGCAAGCGTGGCCGGTTTCCGGTTGGCACACAGGTTCTGGAAGCCGCCCGGCAGCTTGGCGTTTATGTCGAGAGCGTCTGTGGCGGTCGCGCCACCTGTGGGCGCTGTCAGGTCTCCGTGCAGGAAGGCAATTTTGCCAAGCACGGGATCACCTCGTCCGACGATCATCTTTCGCCCGTAGGACCGAAGGAAGAGCGCTATGACCGCGTCCGCGGCCTGCCCGCCGGACGCCGTCTCTCCTGTTCGGCGCAGATTCTTGGCGATCTCGTCATCGACGTGCCTCAGGATACGGTCATCAACGCCCAGGTCGTCCGCAAGGCGGCCGACGAGCGCGTCTTCGACCGCAATCCGGCAATCCGCATGTGTTATGTCGAGGTCGAGGAACCCGACATGGAAAAGCCGCTCGGCGATCTCGACCGGCTGAAAGTGGCGATCGCCACTGACTGGCATTTCGACGAGATCGAGGTCGATTTCCATCTGATCCCGGAAGTCCAAAAGATCCTGCGCAAGGGCGAGTGGAAGGTGACGGCCGCGATCCACCATGATCGCGGCGGCCTGCCCGCCCGCCTGGTTGCCCTTTATCCAGGCCTCAAGAACGAGGCCTATGGCATTGCCTGCGATATCGGCTCGACGACGATCGCCATGCATCTGTCCTCGCTCCTGTCGGGCCGCACGGTCGCCTCGTCCGGCGCCTCCAACCCGCAGATCCGCTTCGGCGAAGATCTTATGAGCCGCGTCTCCTATGTGATGATGAACCCGGACGGACGCGAGGCGATGACGCTCGCAGTCCGGGAAACGCTGAATGGCCTGATCGACAAGGTCTGCGCCGAGGGCGGCATTTCCCGCGCCGACATTCTCGACAGCGTCTTTGTCGGCAATCCGATCATGCACCACCTGTTTCTCGGCATCGATCCGACCGAGCTCGGCGGCGCACCCTTCGCGCTTGCCGTCTCCGGTGCCGTGGAAGTCAAATCTTCGGAAATCGGCCTGCCGATGAATGAAGGCACCCGCACCTATATTCTCCCCTGCATTGCCGGCCATGTCGGTGCCGATGCGGCGGCAGCAACGCTGTCGGAAGGCCCGCATCGCCAGGACGAGATGATGCTGATGGTCGATATCGGCACCAATGCCGAAATCGTGCTCGGCAACAGCACGCGCGTCGTTGCCGCCTCTTCGCCGACCGGCCCTGCCTTCGAAGGCGCGGAAATTTCCTCCGGCCAGCGCGCGGCACCCGGCGCGATCGAACGCGTCCGCATCGATCCCGTGACACTGGAGCCGCGTTTTCGCGTGATCGGCGTCGAGCCGTGGTCGGATGAGCAGGGTTTTGCCGAAGCGGCAAGCTCCGTCGGCGTGACCGGCATTTGCGGTTCCGGCATCATCGAGGTGATCGCCGAAATGTATCTCGCCGGCATCATCTCGGAAGACGGTGTCGTCGACGGCTCACTGGCCGAACGCAGCACCCGCATCCTGCCGAACGGCCGCACCTTCTCCTATCTTGTGCATGAAGGTCAGCAGAGCATTACTGTCACCCAGAACGACGTGCGTGCCATCCAGCTCGCCAAGGCGGCACTGTATGCCGGCGTAAAGCTGCTGCTCGACAAGCAGGGCGTCGATCATGTCGACCGCATCGGCCTTGCCGGCGCCTTCGGCACGTTCATCGATCCTAAATATGCGATGGTTCTCGGCCTCATTCCCGATTGCGACCTCGACAAGGTCAAGGCCGTTGGCAATGCGGCCGGAACCGGTGCGCGCATGTGCCTGCTCAACCGCGACTATCGCCGTGAGATCGAGGAGACCGTCACGCGGATCGAAAAGATCGAGACGGCGCTCGAATCGAAATTCCAGGAACATTTTGTGGCTGCGATGGCACTGCCCAACAAGGTCGATGCTTTTCCACATCTAGCCGCAGTCGTCACGCTACCAGAGAAGAAGGCAGGTGGCGGAGATACCGGCGACGGTGGCCGCCGCCGGCGCAGAAGCCGCGATTGATCCTCAGGCCGCAGCCGCGATCATCGATCCGAACGCATCCCGCATGCTTTCCGCCACGGCCTTGGCCGGCGCAGAAAGCTGCGGTGCGGTCAAAAGGCGGATGTCGAAGCTGATCAGCTCCGGCAACCCTTCCTTGGCGCCAAGAATCTGCATGTCTTCCGTTACGTATGAGCGCGGCAATGGCGCGATCGCCAGATCCGAAACCACGGCCGCGCGCTGCGCCATCGTATGGGCGCTGGCATAGGCGATGCGATAGGCACGCTTGATCTTGTCGATCTGCGCAATCGCATCCTGACGCCAGACGCAGCCCTCTTCCCAGACGGAAATCGGCAACGGATCGCGCAGATAAGCCGTGCCGCACTTCGCCCCGACCCAGACGAGCTTTTCCGTGTGGATCACCTCGCCGATCGTCGGAAACGGCCGTGTCGCGCAGTTGATCAGCGTCAGGTCGAGCCTCTGCTCCTCCATCCGCTTCCTGAGCTGCAGGCTCTGATCGACGGTGACATCGATCATGATGCTCGGAAAACTCTCGCCAAAGTCCTTGAGCAGTTTTGGCAGGATGCGCTCGGCAATGTCATCCGGCGCCCCCAGCCTGACGACACCCGACATTTCCGGCATGACGAAACGCGAATAGGCCTCGTTCGAAAGCGCAAGCATCCGCCGGGCATAGGATAAAAGCAGCTCGCCATTCTGCGTCAGCGTCACCGAACGGGCATCGCGCAGAAAAAGCGTCGTCTTCAGCTGCTCTTCGAGCTTCTTGATCTGCATGGAGACGGCGGACGGCGTGCGCAGCACCGCGTCGGCTGCGGTGGAAAAATTGCCTGTCTCGGCAATCGCCACGAAGGTCCGCAAAATGTCGTTATCGAGCAGCGGAAGCGGCGAACGAAACGGAACGGTCATGACCTTCTCCATCAAAAATTCTGAATTTAAAGACCATATCATTTCGTTTGATTGAAAGTCAAACACAACCCATATTAGCAAGCATCAGATGAAGAGCGCCACAAAGCGCAACAGAAATTCATAAGAGACATCACGTCCATCTGATTGATTGATGAATTGCCGGTGTTCATTCTCCCAGTCGGACATCGCGCATGGATACACCCAAGGAGAACTGCCATGACCATCATCACCCTTCGGGAAGGCGGCCGTCTGCCGGTCCAGGCTTCGTCCCCCTCCTATGGCGCAAAGCTGCATGCCGCCGCTCTGCGGTTGATCGACAACTGGAATCGCCGCAAGACGGAAAGGATGCTGGAAGGCCTCCCCGTTGACATCCGCAAGGATATCGGCTGGCCTGCCAGCGACGAAGTCACGCTGCGGCACTGATCGAATAAGCCCTGCCGGTTCCGGCTGCACTCTGCAACCGGACCGTGCAGGACGATCATTCGCCTCGTTAAAAAATGCCGCCCCTGCGACCTCCCCATGTCGCAAAAATGTAATCGGCCTGTCGTCAAAAGTCCTTCTCCGCCATCTTTTTCCATGGCAATGTCGTTTTTAAAGAAGACAGTCAGCAAATGACCGTCAAAGGGGAACGACGACATGGACGTAACAAGCAGAGGTCCGGGAAAGAAGCGCTCGCTGGTGTTTTTCCTGGTGCCGCATTTCACCATGCTGCCTTTCTCGGCTGCCGTCGAGACGCTGCGCATTGCAAACCGCATGCTCGGTTACGAAGCCTATTCCTGGCGGCTCTGTTCCGCCGATGGCGAGAAGGTTTACTCGTCGAGCGGTATCGGTATCGAAGTCAATTCCTCGCTCGCCGACGAGCGCCGCCATCTCGGTGGCGAGAACCGTCCTAACATGGTTCTCGTCTGTTCCGGCATCTATGTCGAGGAATTCCAGAACAAGTCGGTCAATGCCTGGCTGCGCGAGACCTATAATCGCGGCATCGCCGTCGGCAGCCTCTGCACAGGCGCCCATGTCTTGGCCCAGGCAGGCCTGCTGAACGGCAAGCGTTGCGCCATTCACTGGGAAAACCTGCCCGGTTTTGCGGAAGCCTTTCCGCAGGCTGAAGTTTATGCCGATCTCTACGAGGTCGACAGCAATCTCTACACCTGCGCCGGCGGTACCGCCTCGCTCGATATGATGCTGAACCTGATCGGCCAGGATTTCGGCGAGAACCTCGTTAACCGCGTCTGCGAGCAGCAGCTGACCGACCGCGTCCGCAACCCGCATGACCGCCAGCGCCTGCCGCTGCGAGCACGTCTCGGCGTACAGAACTCCAAGGTGCTGTCGATCATCGAGCTGATGGAAAACAATCTCGCCGAGCCGCTGTCTCTGGTAGAGATCGCCGACGATGTCGGCCTGTCGCGCCGCCAGATCGAACGCCTGTTCCGCCAGGAAATGGGCCGCTCGCCGGCTCGTTATTATCTGGAAATTCGCCTCGACCGCGCCCGCCACCTTCTCGTGCAGTCATCCCTGCCGGTCGTGGAAGTGGCGGTTGCCTGCGGCTTCGTTTCGGCCTCGCATTTTTCCAAATGCTACCGCGAAGTCTATAACCGCTCGCCGCAGCAGGAGCGCGCTGAACGCAAGCTGACGATGAACACGTCACGCACCGGCGTCGTCGTCTGATCGGGTTTTCGAAAGCGAGATAGCCATCGGCATGGAAATGCAGATGGCTATTTGTTATCAGTGCATCCCGGCCAGCATCGTGTGGTCGGAAAAGACCTGATTGCGGCCGTTGCACTTGGCCATGAACAGAAACTGTTCGGCGGCATTCAGATAGTTGTCGAACGTTTCCGGCCCATAGATTTCAGCAACGCCGATCGACACGGAAACGGCGACATCCGCATCACCCGCATTCACCGTGATCCCGGAAATATCCCGGCGCAGCGTCTCGCAGAATTCCGTCGCAGCAGCATCGTCGCAACGAACGAGCAGAAGGCCGAACTCTTCCTCGCCAAGGCGGGCGACGAGATAGGGCGTCCGGGCCACAGCCCCCTTCAGATGCCGCGCAATCGACGTGATAACCCGATCCCCGACATCCATGCAGTGACCGTCATTGATCCGCTGCAAGTGGTCGATATCAACGATCGCGACAGCCACAGGCTCGCCTGCCGCCAGACAAGCCTCAACGATGGGAGCAGCCTGGCGATAAAATTCCCTGAGCGTCGGAAGACCTGTCAGGCAATCTTCGGCAGGCGATCCGCCTGCCGTGAACGCGCCGGCCGTTTGCGATAACACGCCGCCAAGATCGGCACTCACGTCTCGCGGCAACTGGCTCTCGATATAAGGCATTGCAAAATTCCGCGATGATTACGCGACGTTCTTGACAGCCGGAGCTGCCTTCTTGGAGCTGTGCGACCAGATCTGGATCAGCGTGTCGAGGTTCTGGTTGACGCGGCAATAGAATTCCTCGTCGATGAACGGACGCAGCATGAAGTCGTTGCCGCCGGCCTTGAGGAAACGCGCCGTCAGAAGCCGGTCGGAAGAAGACGAGACGCCGATGATGCGCAGCTCATGCGAACCGCGGACCGAGCGGATGCGACGGGTCAGTTCGAAACCATCGATATCCGGCATGTTGTAATCGGTGACGACCAGGCCGATATCCGGGCTCTTCTTGAGGATTTCCAGCGCCTTGGCGCCGTTCTCGGCAACGCTGACGCGGAAATTGTAGCGCTTCAGGCGGCTCGAAAGCAGAGCGCGCGCCGTCGGGCTGTCATCGACGATCAGCACATGGTGGCGATGGTTGGTAAGGAAGCGGCAGACCGATTCCGCCAGCATCTCGACCGCAAAGACATTGTCCTTGAGAATGTAATCGACGATGTCCTTGGCGAGCAGCTTGTCGCGGGTTTCCGCGTGAAAGGTGCCGGTAAAGACGATGGTCGGGATCGACAGATCAACGAGATATTCAAGTGCCTCGCCGTTTTCGGCGCCCGGCAGGTTGATGTTGGAGATCGCAAGGGTGACCGGATCGGTCGAGCGGTCATAAGCCAGCTGCAATTCCTCGAAATTGCGGCAGATCTCGACCTCGATGCCGAACAGCTCCTTCATGCGCGTTCCGATCATCGACGTGAAGACGTTCGAGTCCTCGGCAAGCAATATTCTCGAACCCGCCAAAGACTCGCCTGCATACTGCATGCCAGAAATACCGAGGAATGCCATGGATACCCCTACCCTGATGATACTGTCCCTATGCAAGTATCTCTAGAGCAAACGATTTGCAGAACCGTTAATCGCGGCGGCGATTTCTGTATATATATCAACGGCCACGTACGAGCCGTCGATCAAGGTCAATGATCTCTTACTTGACAGCCCGACTTACATGACTTGTTTTTTACAGTCCGGTCACAGTCGTATCATGCGCCGCCACGCATATCCGCGTCTTCATCTGCCGATATCGGCTTTCCACGATGGAAAACGATCTCCTGCTGCGGGAACGGGATTTCGATATGCTCCTCGCGAAAACGCTTGAGGATGGCGATCCTGAGGTTGTTGCGGATCCGCAATCCGTCACCCATGTCGGCGAGATGGAAGCGCAGCTCGAAATTCAGCGCCGAGGCACCGAAGCTCAGGAATTCCACATGCGGCTCGGGGTTGCGCAGCACTTCCGGGATCTGGTCGACGAGCTCCAGAAGAATATCCATCACCTTCTGCGGATCGGAATCATGGCTGACCGAGATCGGCACTTCCGAGCGGCCGATCCTGTTGCGATGGGTCCAGTTGCCGACCGGCGAGTTGATGAGGTCGGAATTCGGCACGATGATCGACTGCTTGCGGAAGGTTTCGATCTCCGTCGCACGCACGGAGATGCGCTTGACGATGCCTTCATTGGCGCCGGTCACGACATGGTCGCCGACCTTGAACGGCCGTTCAACGAGCAGGATCAGGCCGGAGACGAAGTTCGACACGATGTTCTGCAGACCGAAACCGATACCGACCGAGAGGGCCGAGGCGACGAGCGCGAAGCTCGACAGGTTGATGCCCGCCGCCGAGACGCCAACGATCACGGCCAAGCCCACGCCGAGATAACCGATGCCGGTCTTGACCGAGTTGCGCACGCCGAGATCGACCTGGCTGCGCGCCATGACATTGCCGTCGACCCATTTCTGAACCCAGCGAGTGACGATGTAACCGAGCGCAAAGAGCAGGACGCCGCCGAAAATGCCGACGATCGAGATCGAGACATTGCCGATCCGGATTTCGGTGAAGAAGCGGAAGAACCAGCTCTCGATATCGGCGGGCTGAAAGCCCCAGGTCAGAAGAATAAGCGGAATGCCGAACAGCAGTGCGACCGCATAGATGCTGAGACCGGCAACAAGACCCGTCTGGTCGAGCGCAACTTCGCTGAAATGCCGCTTCTCCGCCAGGCGTCGGCCGATCGTGGTATTCTTGAACGCGCCCTGCTTGGAAATCGCCTTGCCCGAGAGGAAGCCGAGATAGACCAGCACGGCGACGGCGCCGGTCAGGACGATCTGGGTCGAGACGAAGCGCGCAAGGCCGACATAGCCGGTCAGCACGGCGAAGATCAGCAGGCCGCCCGCGACACGAAGCAGGATCGAAAACACCCGCGGCCAGGCATGGCCGGCCGAATCCGGATCTTCATCTTCATTCAGCCTCGGCCGCACGAAGGAGATCGCGATCAGAATCAGGCCGACGATCACGGAAGCGATCAAGCTCTTGGCGATCGTCAGCACCAGCGGCGAGCTCAGGGCGATGCTGATGGCGCCGAGCAGATAATCGAGGCTGTTGACGACGGCCATGACGAGAACGGCAACCGTCAGCAGCCAGGCGCCCCTGTTGGTGATGCGCACCAGCCGCCATTCCGGCTCGCCAGGTGCCAGCACGCCATAGGTCAGCTTCCAGACGAAGGAAATGAACCAGATGAAGCCGAACAGGGTCGCGATGATCGGCGCGATATCCGGCCTCAGAACATTAAAGCCGTCCAGGAAAAGATAGGACGAGACGAGAAACGCCGCGACCGACACTGTCTGCACGACCGTCGACCAGAAGGCGACCGACAGCCGCCGGATATAGGATGTATCGCCACCACCATTGCGGCGAAGAAAGCGGCCAAAGATCCGGTAACCGCCCGACAGAAAAATCATCGCCGCGCCGAGCGAAAGCGCGATCGCGCCGAGAAGCTGCCAAGCCTTGAACCGCAGCACGAAGCTGATCCAGCTACCGAAGGTCGAGCCGAAATTGCCGACCTCGGCCACAAAGGCAGTGCCCGCATCCTGGAAAAGATCACCGCTCAGTTCCGTATGACGGAACAGCGTCTGGGCGAACAGGGTGCGGCGCAGGTTGGTAATGCTGTTGGCGAGATGCGTCGCGCTGTTGGAAAGGCTGTTGGCGTCGTCGACGATCAGGTTGAGTTCCGAGCGTTCGTTCTCGAGCTTGGAGCGCTCCTCGACCACGGCCGGCGCCTCGGCCGGTTGGCCTGCGGCCGGTGGCTCGCCGAGGCTGGTGAGCCGCGCCTGGATCTGCTCGACACGCGCCTTCATCGATTCCGAGGCTTCCCGCATGGCAGCGACGATGTCCTCGGCCTGCGCCCGCAGTTGCGCAAGCTTGGCGTCGTCCTGGGAATCGTCGTTGAGCCGGGACTGGAAGCGCGAAAGCTGCTGCTTGATCGCGTCCATCTTCGATTTCATCTGCTGATTGATCGAATCGACCGTCACCTTGGCATCCGGCCCAGCCTGCTGCGCCAGCACGGCCGATGGCATGACCGAAAGCATGCAGCTTGCCGCCACGATCATGACCAGGAAAGCAATACGCAAGGACTGCATTGCGCGCGGAAGGAAGCCGGAAATATGCACGTTCGCCAATTCTCTACTCTTCGCTCGAGATCAGGATTCGGCGCGAAAATAGAGACAGTTCAAGGCGAAGAAAAGGACGCCTCAAGGATTAAGGAGGCACTCAGATGCAATTGCCAAGGAACCTTGGAACATTTTTGACGTTACCAGCCGTCAGTTCAACAGCGAGGGTAAGGTCATGGAAGACGCAGGCATCGGCTGGATCGCAGCCATCATCATCGGCGGCATTGCCGGCTGGCTCGCCGAACAGTTCATGAAGAGCAATATGGGCATCTTCATGAACATCATTTTGGGCATTGTCGGCGCGATCGTCGCCAATGCCATTCTCGGCGTGTTCGGCGTCGTGCTTGGCGGCTGGATCGGTTATCTCATCGCCGGCTTCATCGGCGCATGTATCCTGATCGCGGTCGGCCGCATGATCCGCCGATAATTCGGCATCCCAGGCAGACGATTTTCAAGCGGCGGGATTCTCATGGAGGCTCGCCGCTCAGTCCATCTGGAATTCCGCATTATTCCTGTCGAGCAGAATGCAAAGCGCATCGATGACGACACGGTGATCATCCCGCTGCGGCAAGCCGGACACGGTCACCGCACCGATGCAGCCGACATTTCGGACCTTGATCGGAAAACTGCCGCCGTGCGCCGCGTATTCCGCGGAAGGCAGGCCGAATTTTTCCTCAAGCGAGGTCTCCTGCTTTTCGAGCTTGCGGCCGATCCCATAGCTCGAATGGAAGAAACGCAGGACGAGATTGCGCTTGCGGCGAACCCAGAATTCATTGTCAGGCGAAGAACCGGGAAGAGCGGCGTAAAAAGCCGGCATCGAATGCAGCCGGACATCGAGTGCAACCGGCAGATTCTGCGCATGCGCCATGTTTCGTAGAAGCGACCCGAGGTCCCAGGCGTCGCTCAGATCGAACCGGTCGAATACCAGCTCCGCCTCCTGATAAGCGATCTTTGCAATATCGTCTTCGATCGTCACGGCACGCTCCTCTACCTTCTACAGGACGTCATTGATCGCAATGACCGTCAGGAAAGTAAAGGCGTGTGCTGCAACGGTTTTATCAGGCTCTCTGCGCCGCGCGCGGCAATGCCTTTGCCACTTCATCGGCAATGACGACAGAGAGATCCTGTGCCTGCGCACGGATATCCGGCACCGCGGTGATTTCCCAGAATTGCCCCGCCGTCAGCGCACCAACCGCATAGACACCCGCCTGACGCCCGCCATCCGGACCGAGAACCTGCGACCGCTGATCGACGCAGATACCGAGCCCGAGTGGATCGGTTGCCAGCATGCCACCGTCGCGCATCGCCTGCAGAAGCGGTGAATGAGCAATGCCTGCCCGTTCCATACCCGTACAATTGACGACCCAATCGGCACTCAGGGAAGCAGACACGTCGGTACCCCGCGGCCGGTAATCGATACGGCAGCGATCACCCTCACCCGTCATGCCCTTGATATAACCGGCATGAACAGAAACCGTACCATCCTCGACCAGCGCGCCGAAACGGGCGGCGACCTCGGGCGCGATCCGGTGGCGATGAATATTCCACCAGGCAAAACCATGACGGAGAAAACGGGACCGCTGCTCGCGTGTCAGGCTTTGCCACAGAGCCTGTGTCTGCGGCCGCAAGCCGTCGACAACCGCGCGCCAAGGTGCACCCTGCTTTACCTGCTGGCGCATGGCACGGAGCAGGCCGCTGATATCTCCGCTATTGGGCAGAACCGGCGGCTCGGGCGTTTCCCGTCTCGCCAGGTGCCCGTGTGGCACAAGTCCACGGCGCGAAAGAACGCTGATCCGGCCACGATGTCCGTGTTCCCGCAGCGACAGGACCTGATCGATCATGGTCAATCCCGAGCCGAGAATACAGATCTCGTCATCGGGCCTGACCCGCGAAAGCCATCCAAGCCGCCAGGGATTTTCGATCACGCGTTCGCGCGACCGCAACGGAAGTTCCGCCGCAGCGGCAGGAAGTCCTGCACTGCCGACGCCGAGCGCCAGAACCACATTCGATGCCCGCAGCATCGTACCGCTGTCGAGATTGAAGACGAGTTCGCTCCCCTCGCGCCGTGTGCAGCAGATCGCCTTCGCCTTGATGAAATCGACATCCGCACGCTGCCTGTTGCGCAGAAGCGCTGCGAGCGTATCGCGCAGATAAAGCCCGTAATCGGCGCGACAGGCGAAATCCTCGGCAAAGACAGGCTTGCCATTGCGCCGCAGCCAATCGACGAAATCATTGGGCTTGTCGGGAAACATGCTCATCCGCGCTGCCGGCACATTGAGCCGGTGCAGATGGAATTCCGTGCGATAGGCCGTTCCCCGACCAAAACCGGGGTCATCCCCCACGACTGCGATACAGGCCGATGGCGGCAGAGTGCGCAGCAGATTGATGGTCAGGGCGATTGCCGAAAATCCGGCTCCGACGATCACGACGTCATAGGTCACGTGCACACTCCTCATCCCGCTTGGTAAAAGGCCGCATTGAAACCGGGCATCGAGTCTTGAGACCGGTCATTCGCAATCACTACCAGACTAATAGAGATTGAACGCGAGTAAAGGGATTTGTGCCGGGGCCGATTGGCAATGCCGCATCGGCGCGCATGCAGGGCAGGAACAGCAAGGCTTTTCCCGAATATTCGCAAAACCTCATTTCCGGCTCCTCCAGCTCTGGCTGGCAGGTAAACCGGATTGACGATCATCGGTTCCCTCGATCGCCTCGAGGCAAGGCGATCAGGCCGCCAGTTCGTAGATCGCCGTCAGCAGGGCATCATGCTGATAGGGTTTTGGCAGAAAGATCGTATTCGCCGGCAACAGGGCCGGATCGAGATTGACGACACCCGAGGTGATGATGATCGCCATGCTCGGGCGAATGGCCCTGATCCGCCGCGCCAGCTGGATTCCGTCGATAGAACCCGGCATGTCGACATCGGTGAAAAGCACGCCGATCTCATCGTGATTGCGAAACAGCACCATGGCCTCGTCGGCATTGCCGGCCTCGAAAACCAGATGCCCGACATCTTCCAGAGCATCCAGTGTCGAAAAGCGGATCAGCGGCTCGTCCTCGACAATCAGAACGGCAGGTTTCTGCGGCGCCATGAAAATCTCCCAACAGATAAGAAGGCAGTTTTCGCATTCATGCGAATCGCCCACATCCACCACGGTTGCAGCCATGCAACACGATATAGGCGCGATATATGAAAGCCTCTTCGTCCCGGCAAGGCATCGCGAGGCATGGCTGCACCGCGCTGTGGTTGATCTTTTGCCCCATCGGAGCACCGGAAATTCCAGGAGATCACGCAATTGCACGCAGCGGGCGAAGAATTGATGTCAAATCGTCGCACCGAAAGGCTTGTCGGAACACACAAAGACGTGAATAGAAGGAAATCCCACCTCTTCAATCCATATCGGGTCCGTATTCATGATGGAACTTTTTACGGCAGCGGGCTTGGCGGCACTCGTCGAGGTCATTGCGATCAACCTCGTGCTCTCCGGCGACAACGCCATCGTCATCGGCCTTGCTGCGGCCGGCCTTCCTGAAAATATCCGGCAGAAGGCGATCCTGTTCGGCATCATCGCGGCAACCGTGCTGCGATTGATCTTTGCCGCCGTCACCTCCTATCTGCTCGGCATTGTCGGGCTTCAGCTTCTCGGCGGCCTTCTGCTTGCCTGGGTCTGCTGGAAGATGTGGGGGGAATTGCGTGCCCATGACGCCGTCAGTGCCGAAGACCAGCTCGAAGCCGCCGCCAAAAACCAGCCCCAGAAGACTTTCCTTCAGGCTGCCATGCAGATCGTCGTCGCCGACGTTTCCATGTCGCTCGACAACGTTCTTGCCGTCGCCGGTGCCGCTCAGGAACATTCGACCGTATTGATCATCGGCCTCATCGTGTCGATCGCGCTGATGGGTGTTGCCGCCAACTTCGTCGCAAAGCTTCTCAACCGCTACCGCTGGATCGCCTATCTCGGCCTTGCAGTCATTGTCTATGTGGCGATCACTATGATCTATCACGGCTTTGTCGAAGTACTGCCGCTGATACAGTCGGCCTGAAGCATTTATCTAGATAAGAAGTAACTCAATAAGACCCCGCAGATCTAGACAGACTGCGGGGCTTTTTCTTTCCCGCTTCCGGACAATATGTCCGCGACTGAAACACCATTTTAAACCTTCTTCACCATCAGCTTCACTTTCACTGGATCGCGGCGACAACGCGATTGAACCGGTTTCGAAACCGCCGCTACTTGAACCTCAGCCGGCATGAAGCCGGTTAGGGGCTCGCGGACCCACTACTCGAGAGAGTTGGTGAGCCCCGTCCTGAATTCCTACTCGGGCGAGATCCGGCACGGAATTCGGACACAAGGACGGGAAAGGCCCGGCTCAAGACTTCATTGACCATGGCAGACCACTCCTTTAGAAGCGGGCATTCTTCCGAAGCAGGCACTTCGGCTTACGTGAACGATCCGGAGCGGGTTTGGGATGGCAGTGTTTCCAGGGGAAGCACTTGAGGTGACGCAGAACGCGCAGGAAAAAGCCCTGTCGCGCTGGTCCGTCCTTGCCGCAGCTCTTCTGATCGCGATGATCGGCCTGTTTTCGGTCGGCACCCGTGAAAGCCAGGCCGAACGCAGCGTTCATTCTTCCAACAAGGCCGACGGTCAGCAGATTTCGCGACGCGATCCGATACGCGCGATCGTTGTTCTGGAACGGCGCGATGCCGGCGCAAACCATTGGCAGAATGCCGATGCTGCCGCACCGCCCGCCGCCTGGTCCACTGCATTTTCGGCCTTCAAGCTCGCCAAGCCGGCGACAATCGCCTTTGTCAGAAGCCCGACCGATTTCTGGCCCGCCCCCCTGCCCCGCGCGCCGCCTTGCCCGGAAGCTGTCATCTGACGCACCTGACGACTTGAAAAGCATATCTGCCCGTGACCGCCGACGCTGCGTGACCTGGGCCAAGCAGGATTGATAGACATGAGAAATTCCCGTTGGCTGGTGGCGACCTACGCCATCGTCATCTTTATCGGCATTCTGATTGCCTTGCCGAATGCGGTCCCGCAATCGGTGCTCGACCGCATGCCGTCCTGGCTGCCGCATAGCCGCGTTTCGCTTGGTCTCGACCTCCGCGGCGGCTCGCACCTCGTTCTCGAAGTAGATCGTGCCGATCTGATCAACGAACGCGTCCAGAGCCTGCTTCAGGAAAGCCGCCGCATCCTGCGCGAAAAGAACATCCAGACCTCGGCAATCCGCCGCGCTGGCGACGCGGTTGTCGTGACGCTGCGTGATCCGGCCCAGCGCGCCCAGGCCGTGACCGAGCTGCAGACGCTGTCCAACCCGATCACCACCACGACCTCGGTCGGCGCAAGCGATCTCGCGATCTCCACGCCGAGCGACAATTCGATTTCGATCGCCCAGACCGAAGCCGGCATCAACGCCCATATCACCGGCGCCGTCGAGCAGAGCCTTGAAATCATCCGCCAACGTATCGACCAGGTCGGCGTTGCCGAACCGACGATCCAGCGCATCGGCTCCGACCGCGTCCTGGTCCAGCTGCCGGGCGAACAGGATCCGACCCGCCTGCGCCAGCTGCTTGGCTCCACCGCCAAGATGAGCTTCCACCTTCTCGGCGACCAGGGCCAGCCCGGCGTCACCATGCTGTCGGACGAGCGCGGCAACCAGTATCCGGTTCTCGATCGCGTCGAACTCTCGGGCGACCGCCTGACCGATGCGCGCGCCGCCTTCGACCAGCAGTCCCGCCAGCCGATCGTCACCTTCCGCTTTGACACCGCCGGTGCCGCACGCTTTGCGCAGATCACACAGGCCAATGTCGGCAAGCCCTTTGCCATCGTTCTCGACAACAAGGTTTTGAGCGCGCCAGTCATCCAGACGCCGATCACCGGCGGTTCGGGCCAGATTTCGGGCAGCTTCACGCCTGAAGAAACCACGACGCTCTCGGCCCTGCTGCGCGCCGGCTCGCTGCCGGCCAAGCTGACGGTCATCGAAGAGCGCACGGTTGGTGCCGACCTTGGCGCCGACGCGATCCAGATGGGTATCTATACCGGTCTGATCGGCCTCGTCCTCGTCATCGCCTTCATCTTCGCGCTCTACGGCACTTGGGGTCTCCTTGCCAATATCGCGCTGATCATCCACACGATCCTGACCTTCTCGGCCCTGACCCTGGTCGGCGCAACGCTGACCCTGCCGGGTATCGCCGGTATCGTTCTCGGCATCGGTCTTGCGGTCGACGCGAACGTTCTGATCAACGAACGTATCCGCGAAGAATCGCGCAAGGGCAAAAGCGCCTTTGCTGCGATCGACACCGGCTTCAACCGCGCCTATTCGACGATCATCGACGGCAATGTTACCGCCCTGATCGCCGCCGCCATCCTCTTCTACTTCGGCTCCGGCCCGGTCCGTGGCTTCGCGGTCACGATGGCGCTCGGCCTGATCATCTCCATGTTCACCTCGGTCGCCTTCGTCCGCGTTTCGATGATCGCGCTTGCCGGCCGCATGAAGATGAAGACGATCAACATCCGTCCGCTCATCCCGTTCAACCCCTACGACAAGCACATCCAGTTCATGAAGGCGCGCTTCTTCGGCGTGGGCGTTTCCGCCCTCCTGTCGCTCGCCTCGGTCGTGCTGTTCTTCCATCCGGGCCTCAATTACGGCGTCGACTTCCGCGGCGGCATCCAGATGTCCGTCCGCACGCAAGGGACGGCCGATCTCGCAAAGTTCCGCGAAGGCCTGAATACGCTCGGCCTTGGTGAAATCACGCTGCAGTCCTTCGGTGATGCCAACAGCCTGCTTGTCCGCGCCCAGCGCCAGGAAGGCGGCGAGGAAGCGCAGACCGCAGCCGTCACCAAGCTGAAGGATGAAGTCGTCAAGATCGATCCGACGGCAACCGTGTCGGGCACCGACGTCGTCGGTCCGAAGGTTTCCGGCGAACTCCAGACGGCAGGCTTCCTGTCGGTCTTCATCGCCAGCGTCGCGATGCTGATCTATATCTGGGTCCGCTTCGAATGGCCCTTTGCGGTCGGCGCCATCATCACGCTGGTGCTTGATATCACCAAGCTGATCGGCTTCTTCGCGATTACGGGCCTCGACTTCAACCTGACGGCCATCGCAGCAGTCCTGACGATGGTCGGCTACTCGGTCAACGACAAGGTCGTGGTCTACGACCGCATGCGTGAAAACATGCGGCTCTACAAGTCGATGCCGCTGCGCGAACTGATCGACAAGTCGATCAACGAAACCCTGGCACGAAGCATCTATACCAACGCGACCGCCTTCCTGGCGCTTGTACCGATGGCGATCTGGGGCGGCAGTGCCGTTGCCAGCTTCGCGATCCCGATGGTGTTCGGCATTCTCGTGGCCGGTGCATCGTCGATCTTCATCGCAGCACCGATCCTGCTCTTCCTCGGCGACTGGCGCACCCGCCACCGCGCCCACAAGCCGGAAGCGACGGACGACAAGCAGGTTACCAAGGCCTGATCCAGGGTTACCGATAATGAGAAAAGGGCGGACCGGTTTCCGCCCTTTTTCATATTGCCGGAACCTTACGTTCCGGCGCGCTTAGCATCATCTGCTGAAAGCTAGAGAATGGTCGATCTCGCCGCCTATGCCGGGTTGTTCGCTGCGGCCTTCATCGCAGCCACACTGCTTCCGATGCAGTCGGAAGCGGTTCTGGTCGCCATGATCCTCAGTGATCATTATTCGCTGGCAGCCCTCGTCCTGACGGCCTCAATCGGCAATACGCTTGGAGCCGCGGTCAACTGGCTGCTCGGCCGCTACATCGAAACCTTTCGCGAAAAACGCTGGTTTCCCGTTGGCCCGCAAAAGCTCGAAAAGGCGCAAAACTGGTATCGCCGTTATGGCAGATGGTCGCTTCTGTTCAGCTGGCTGCCGATCGGCGGCGATGCTCTCACCGTCGTTGCCGGCGTGCTGAAAGAGCCGTTCTGGATCTTCCTTGCTCTGGTCTTCATCGGCAAGGCCGCCCGCTATGCGGTACTGGCTGCCGCAACGCTCGGCATTGTCGGCTGACGTTACGGCAGGCTTGCGCCCAACGAAACTCGCGTCCCGGTCTGGAACATTCGGCCGCCGCTTCCATTGAGAATGGCAGGAATGTCAGTGCGATGGAGGAACCGCGATGACGGACAGGATCGAAAAGGCCGGGATCACCCAACCGACGGGAGAGACGCCGGAACTGAAACGGGTGATGGGGCCGGGCCTGCTGCTGCTCTTCATCATCGGTGACATTCTCGGTACCGGCATCTATGCGCTGACCGGACAGGTGGCCGCCAAGGTCGGTGGTGTCGTCTGGCTGCCTTTCCTGATCGCCTTTATCGTCGCGCTCCTGACCGCCTGCAGCTATCTCGAACTGGTAACAAAATACCCCAAGGCCGCCGGTGCCGCGCTCTACACGCACAAGGCTTTCGGCGTGCATTTCATCACCTTCCTCGTGGCTTTTGCGGTCATGTCCTCCGGCATCACGTCGGCGGCCACGGCATCCCGTGCCTTCGCCTCGAACTTTTCCGCGACCATCGGCCTTGATCTCGGCAGTTTCGGCGTCCCGCTGATTGCGGTCGGCTTCATCGCTCTGGTGGCTGCGATCAACTTTCGCGGGGTCGGCGAAAGCGTCAAGATGAACGTCGTCCTTACCATGGTCGAGGTCACCGGTCTTCTCATCATCATCGGCATTGGCCTTTGGGCGATCGCTGGCGGACAGGGCGATTTTTCGCGCGCATGGACATTTGCAACGCCGGAGGGTTCCGGAACATTCTGGCCCGTCGTCGCCGCAACCGGCCTCGCCTTTTTCGCCATGGTCGGTTTCGAGGATTCCGTCAACATGGCCGAGGAATGCAAGGAGCCGAGCCGGCTTTTCCCGAAAGTCCTGCTGACCGGTCTTGCCATCACCGGCGTGATCTATGTCCTCGTCGCGATCTCGGCGATCACGCTGGTACCGGCCGATCAGCTTGGCGAAGGCGAAACGCCGCTTCTGAAGGTCATCCAGGCCGGCGCACCCGCCTTCCCGATCGGTATCTTCGCCGTCATCACCATGTTCGCCGTCGCCAATTCGGCACTGATCAACATGATGATGGCAAGCCGGCTGATCTACGGCATGGCGCGCGAAGGCGTCGTGCCGGAAATGCTCGGCAAGGTCCATGCCGGCCGCCGCACGCCTTATGTGGCGATCATCTTCACGTCGCTGCTGGCCGTCGCCCTCATCCTGTTTGCCGGCGGTGTCCCGGCGCTGGGCGGCACGACGGCACTGCTTCTGCTCTGCGTCTTTGCCATCGTCAATGTCGCCGTACTGGTGCTGCGCAAGGACAAGGTCGAGCACAAGCATTTTCGCACGCCGACCGTGCTGCCTGTACTCGGCACAATCTCCTGCGTTTTCCTGGCAGGCCCTTGGGCCGGGCGTGACCCGATCCAATACGCCATCGCCGCCTGCCTCATCGGCCTCGGTGTCATCCTGTGGCTGGCAACGATACGGTTGATGCGGACGGCAGAAGCCTGATCAGGCTTTCGCAACAATCGAGATCGCGCCGTCTGCATCGACATGCGGCGCGACCTGCAGATAATTCCGAATGCGGAAATGACCGCCTTCGACCGGATGCGAATGGGTTTCGGTGATCACCATCACCTCGGCACCAGACGCCTCGCCGGCCTTAATCCCGGCAGACACATCCTCGAACACCATGACATCGGAAGACGCGAAACCCAGCCGCTGCGCGCCGAGCTTATATCCCTGCGGATCCGGTTTGCCGACGGTCACGTCTTCCGCGGTAACGAGATGGCGCGGCTGCGGCAGGCCGGCTGCAGCCAGTCGTGCCCTCGCCAGTTCGAGCGGTGAGGAAGTAACGATGCCCCATTGCTCCGGCGGCAGTGCCGCCAGGAACTCGGCCGCGCCGGGGATCGGCACGACCCCTTCCAGATCCTCGATCTCTCCGCGAAGAATCTTTTCCGCCTCGACTGCCGGATCGACGCCCGGAAGGTTCAGCGAGGTGATCGTATCGATGCCGCGCTTGCCATGCATGAAGGGCAGGAATTTTTCGACATCGAGCCCCTGTGCCTCCGCCCAGCGGCCCCAGACCCTTTCGGCCGCCGCAATCGAATTCAGGATCGTGCCATCCATGTCGAAGAGAAAGCCGCGATAGGAGCGGGTCGGCAGGACGGGATTTTCGGATGCGGAAGAAGACAAGGCGGGCTCCTGAACAGGCCGTCCGGAATCGGACATCAAAACTCTTGTGCCCCTTCCGAGTAAACGCTGCGGCCGGCCGATGCAATCACTGCTTCCGTTGCGTGACGATAACCGATAGCCGGCTTTCCAGTCTCTTGCCGCTGCGCTAGAACTGAAACATGTCTTGAGGGAGGACAAGTGCATGATGGAGATTTCGGCGCTTTACGCGGACCTGTCGGATTGCGGCGTGCTTGTCACCGGCGGCGGTTCCGGCATCGGTGCGGCGCTGGTCGAGGGTTTTGCCCGCCAGGGCGCCCGCGTCGCCTTCATCGATTATGCGGATGGCCCGAGCCAGGAGCTTGCCGCGCGCCTGTCGGTGACATCCCCTCACCCGGTCCTCTACCTCAATGCCGATCTGCGCGACGTCGCAGCAACGAAAAACGCCGTCGATACGGCCGCCGAACAGCTCGGTTCGCTTTCCGTCCTCGTCAACAATGCCGGCTGGGACGACCGGCACGATTTCGATACCGTGACCGAGGAATACTGGGACAAAAGCCAGGCGATCAACCTGAAACAGGTGTTTTTCGCGTCTCAGGCTGCCGTCCCCCATATGCGCCGCGCCGGTGGCGGAACGATCGTCAACTTTTCGTCGATCGCCTATCTGCTCAATATGGGAGAAATGCCCGCCTACACGACCGCCAAGGCCGCCATTATCGGCCTGACGAAAAGCCTGGCTGGCCGGCTCGGGCCTGAAAACATCCGCGTCAACGCCATCCTGCCCGGCATGATCGTCACGGAACGTCAGAAGGAGCTCTGGCTGACGGAGGACGGCATGTCGGCCATGGTGGCGCGGCAATGCCTGAAACGTCTGCTGCTGACTGAAGATCTCGTCGGCCCCTGCCTCTTCCTCGCCTCGAAAGCTTCCTCCGCCATGACCGCCCAGACGATCGTCATCGACGGTGGCGCGCTCTGAACAACCGATCTGCCCGTTAAAACGAGATCGGCGGCGAGCGGCGCGCATC
This sequence comes from Neorhizobium alkalisoli, assembly GCF_007829835.1. Lineage (GTDB taxonomy): Bacteria > Pseudomonadota > Alphaproteobacteria > Rhizobiales > Rhizobiaceae > Neorhizobium. Next base: position 124,406 of record NZ_VIWP01000003.1, read on the forward strand.
TACCCCCACGATAGATGCACTCCGATCGCCGCCGTTCCTGCATGAACCTGCACGGCCGACGAGCCGGACAGGGATGATGTGAAAAAGCCGCGCGGGATACGACTGGAGAGATCCCGCGCGGCCTGGAGGCCAGCTTACTCCGCTGGAGAGAGAGCGGGCGCCGCCTCCGTACCGTGCTGCCGCAGAGGGCGACCGCCGGTAAGCAAACGGGCCAGCATGTAGAAGACCGGCGTCATGAAGATGCCAAAGAAGGTGACGCCGATCATGCCCGAGAACACGGCGATACCCATGGCGGAGCGCATTTCCGCGCCCGCACCTGTCGAGACAACGAGCGGCACGACACCCATGATGAAGGCCATGGAGGTCATCAGGATCGGACGCAGACGCAGCCGGCTCGCCTCGACCGCGGCCTGGAACGGCGTCCTGCCGTCGAATTCCAGTTCGCGGGCAAATTCGACGATCAGGATCGCGTTCTTCGCCGAGAGCCCCACCAGCACCACCAAGCCAATCTGGGTGAAGATGTTGTTGTCGCCCCCCGTCAGCCAGACACCTGTCAGGGCCGCCAGCACGCCCATCGGCACGATCATGATGATCGCAAGCGGCAGGACGAGACTTTCATACTGCGCGGCCAGCACGAGATAGACGAGCAGCAGCGCGAGCGGGAAGACGACGATGCTCGAATTGCCGGCAAGGATCTGCTGATAGGTCAGGTCCGTCCATTCGAACTCGATGCCCGGCGGCAGGGTTTCGGCAAGGATCTTTTCGATCGCCGCCTGTGCCTGGCCGGAGGAGAAGCCCGGCGCCGGACCGCCATTGATATCGGCGGCCAGAAAGCCATTGTAACGGGTCGTCCGTTCCGGACCTGCCTGTGCATCGACCTTCAGAAGCGCGGAAAGCGGGATCATCTGACCGGATTGCGAACGCACCTTCAGCTGACCGATATTTTCTGGCTTCGCACGGAACTGCGCGTCTGCCTGCACCCGCACGCTGTAGGTACGGCCGAAGGCATTGAAGTCGTTCACATAAAGCGAGCCGAGATAGATCTGCAGCGTCTCGAACACGTCCGTCACCGAGACACCGAGCTGCTGTGCCTTGGCACGGTCGAGATCGGCATAAAGCTGCGGTACGTTGATCTGGAAGCTCGAGAAAATGCCAGCCAGTTCAGGTGTCTGATAAGCCTTGCCGATGACGGCCTTGGTTGCCTCGTCGAGCGCCTGATATCCAAGACCTGCACGGTCTTCGATCTGCAGCTTGAACCCGCCCGTCTGGCCGAGACCGTTGACCGGCGGCGGCGGGAACATGGCGATGAACGCATCCTGGATGCCGGCATATTTCTGGTTCAGCGCCATGGCGATTGCGCCGCCGGAAAGATCCGGTGTCGTGCGCTTGTCGAAATCATCGAGAACCGCGAACACGATGCCGGAGTTCGAGCCGATGGTGAAGCCGTTGATCGACAGGCCCGGGAAAGCGATGGCGTGGGTGACGCCAGGCTGTTTCATCGCGATGTCGCTCATCTGCTTGATGACGCTCTCGGTGCGGTCCAGCGTTGCGCCATCCGGCAGCTGGGCGAAACCGATCAGATATTGCTTGTCCTGCGCCGGCACGAAACCGCCCGGCACCGCGTTGAACATGCTGTAGGTGGCACCGATCAGGGCAAGATAGATCACCATGACCAGGCTTTTGCGCGACAGCAGCCCGCCAACGGTACGACCGTAACCATTCGAGGCAGCCCCGAAAACCCGGTTGAAGCCGCGGAAGAACCAGCCGAACAGAAAGTCCATCACCCGCGTCAGGCCATCTTTCGGCGCATGGTGGCCCTTCAGGAGAAGAGCGGCCAGAGCCGGAGACAGGGTCAGCGAATTGATCGCAGAGATGACGGTGGAGATGGCGATGGTCAGGGCGAACTGCCGGTAGAACTGGCCGGACAGGCCACTGATGAAGGCGAGCGGCACGAAGACCGCGACGAGCACGAGGGCGATCGCGATGATCGGTCCTGACACTTCCTTCATCGCCTTGTAGGTCGCATCCCGCGGATTGAGACCGTTCTCGATATTGCGCTCGACATTTTCAACGACGACGATCGCGTCATCGACGACGATGCCGATCGCCAGCACCAGACCGAACAGCGTCAACGCGTTAACGGAAAATCCGAACAGATACATGACGGCGAAGGTGCCGATGACCGAGACCGGAACCGCGATCAGCGGAATGATCGAGGCACGCCAGGTCTGCAGGAAGATGATGACGACGAGCACGACGAGTGCGATCGCTTCCAGCAGGGTATCCAGAACCTTCTCGATCGAGGCACGCACGAACTTGGTCGTGTCGTAGACGATCTCGAACTTGACGCCTTCCGGCATCGCCTTCTGCAGATCGTTCATGGTCGCCTGAACGGTATCGGCGATCTGGATCGCATTCGAACCCGGAGCCTGCAGTACGGCGATGGCGACAGCCGGCTCGCCATCGAGCAGCGAACGCAGCGTATAGTCGGCCGCGCCCATTTCGACACGGGCGACGTCACGCAGACGCGTGATCTCGCCGTTTTCGCCGCTCTTGACGATGATATTGCCGAATTCCTCCGGCGTCTTCAGGCGACCCTGCGCATTGACGTTGAGCTGCAGGTTGACGCCCGGCTGGCTCGGCGAGGCACCGATAATGCCGGCCGCGGCCTGGACGTTCTGCGAGCGGATGGCATCGCTGATATCGCTTGCGGCAAGCGAATGTTCGGCCGCCTTCTGCGGGTCGATCCAGACGCGCATCGAATAATCGCCGGCGCCAAACACCTGAACCTGGCCGACGCCTTCGATCCGGGCCAGCCGGTCCTTGACGTTCAGCGTCGCATAGTTGCGCAGGTAGGTAATATCATATCGGTCGCTGCTCGAGACGAGATTGACGACCATGATGAAGTCGGGCGAGCTCTTTGCCGTTGTGATACCAAGCGCCCTCACCTCGGACGGCAGACGCGGCTCGGCCTGGCTGACGCGGTTCTGCACCAGCTGCTGTGCCTTGTCCGGGTCGGTCCCGAGCTTGAAGGTGACGGTGACGTTGAGCACACCGTCCGATGTCGCCTGGCTAGACATGTAGAGCATGTCCTCGACGCCGTTGATCTGCTCTTCGAGCGGGGTGGCGACGGTTTCGGCGATGACGGCCGGGTTTGCACCCGGATAGCTGGCCCGTACGATGATCGATGGCGGCACGACTTCCGGATATTCGGAAATCGGCAGCGACCGCATGCCGATCAGGCCGGCGACGACGATGAGGATCGACAGAACGCCGGCAAAGACCGGCCTGTCGATAAAGAATCTGGAAATATTCATGTTGGATCCCTCTCTCCAGGGAAGACGTTCGAAACGCAGGCGTCCTTCCCGCAGCCTTGCGGCTGCAGGCGGAAAGACGCCGACGCTTTATCGTGGTGGTATTGGGTTACGTTATTTCGCGGCGACCTTGGCCTCGTCCTGCGGAGCGACGATGGCACCTGGCCGGACGCGCTGCAGGCCGTTGACGACGATTCTGTCGCCGGCATTCAGGCCCTTGGTGACGATCTGCATGCCGTCGATCGAGGAACCGAGCAGAACCGGCCGGTAGTTGACCTTGTTCTCGCCATCGACGACGAGCACGAACTTCTTGTCCTGATCGGTGCCGACAGCCTTTTCGCTGATCAGCAGCTGCTCCTCCGGCTTCGGCTGACCGAGCTTGACGCGCACGAACTGGCCGGGGATCAGCCTGCCGCCGGGATTGCCGAAGACAGCGCGGACACGCACCGTGCCGCTCGAGGCGTTGACCTCGTTGTCGATCAGTTGCAGCTTGCCCTTCACCGGCTTGTCGTCGCCAAGCGTGGTCACTTCGACCGGAACCTGATCAATTGCCGGAACGCCATCGGCGACCGGAAGCTCGGCCATGATACGGGCAACGAGTTCCTCATTGGCGTCGAAGCTCGCATAGATCGGATCGATCGACACAAGCGTCGTCAGCGGGGTGGCGGACGAGCCTTCGGCGACGAGGTTGCCGAGCGTCACTTCCAGCTTGCCGACGCGGCCGGCGATCGGTGCACGGATCTCGGTATAATCGAGATTGAGCTGGGCGGATTTCAGCGCCGCCTTGGCGGACTGGAGATTGGCGACGGCTTCGCTGCGGGTGCTCTGGCGCTGGGCAAGATCACTCTGCGAAATCGTGTTTTTCGCCACCAGGTTCTTGCCGCGCTCCAGTTCGGAATCGGCAAGCTCCAGCTTGGCCACGGCCGAAGCGACCTGACCTTCTGCCTGGGCAACGGCTGCCTTGTAAGGCTCCTGGTCGAGCGTCACGAGCACATCGCCCGCCTTGACCAGACCGCCTTCGCGGAAATGAACCGACTGGATCAGGCCGGAAACGCGCGGACGAATCTGCACCCGGTCGACGGCTTCCAGACGGCCGGAAAACTCCTGCCATAGGATCAGGCTGCGCGGCGCGACGGTCGCGACCGTGACCGGCACGGCCGGCGGAGCTGCAGCGGCCGCCGGCGCGGCATTGGCGCCCTGCGGCAGATCGAGATAGATGGCGGCGCCGACAATCAGCGCAGCAGTGCTCAGTCCGGTGCCCCACAGGGCCCAGTTCTTGATCTTCGATGTCATAGTGCTCTCCTGGCGGTCTCTGATCCGCCTGTCATTCCAGTTCAAATTCGGTGCAGGACCGAAATCGTTACCCGCAGCGCGAACATATTTCGCAATGCCGCGGGCGGATCGACACCCGAAACCGGGGCCGACAATGGCTTCACCCTAAAATTCTGGTCTTTCGTATCGTCTCATTCCGGCTCCGCGGGTCATCGGAATATTGCGCCTATTCCGTCTCGATCCGCCGAGCTTACGCCTGTAACCCTTCGACGAACCCGGAAAACTCGGCGCGCAAGCTCGCCATCCACTTTCCGGAATCGCCTTTGTAGATTCCCGTCCAGCCACAGCTTTCGGGAAACACTTTCTGCCTGACCGATACGCCGGATGCGGCGAGCCGCTCGGCATATCCGACAACCTCGTCATGCAGCGGATCGTCATCCGAGGTCACGACCAGAGCAGGCGCTACACCAAAGAGCCTCGAACAGAGGCAAGGCGCAGCATAGGGATGCTGAAAGCCGCAGGCGGAACGCAGATACCGGCTCCAGCCATCCGACCACTTTTCCCGCATGCCGATTTCGTCGGCCCTGCGGAAGGATTGCGTCGCCATCATCGGATCGATCATCGGCGACAGAAGGATCTGGCCGCTGAGCTCTCCCGGAAGCTGGTCCCGCGCCTTCAGCGCTGCACCAGCCGCCACATTGCCACCCGCCTCGTCGCCGGCGATGAACAGCGGCGAGCGGGCCGAACCGAACTGCTTGCGGCGCCCGGACAGCGATTTCAGCGCCATGAAGGCGCATTCCATCGCCTGCGGAAACAGATTGCTCGACGCCGACCCATAATCGGCCTCGACAACCACCGCCCCGGCTTCCGACAGGACCCTGCCGATCGGCCGTTCCATCTGCGGCCTGCCGTCGTCCTGAAAGGCCGAACCGCGCAGGTAGAGCACGATAGGCGGCGCCTTGGTTGCGATCGCCCCTTCATAGCGGCGAATGGGGATCGGCAACCCGGCCCACGCGATGTCTTCAATATTGTCCCAGGCCGCCATGATTCCGTCCTCGTTGCGAGCCTGCAGCATAGCGATGCCAAAGCCCGCTTGCCGAAAAACTTGATCCTGATATTATTATTCCTGGCAGATCGCACAAGCAGGCCGCATCGGCAACACTATTCCGAATACCGGAACAATGTTGCATCGCAAGAGGAACGTCAGGATATGGACCAGCTTTCGGCAATGCGCGTTTTCGTGCGCGTCGTGGAAACCGGCAATTTCACCCGTGCCGCCGCGACCCTCAACATTCCGAAGACAACCGCCACCAATATGGTGCAGAGCCTCGAGGCACATCTGCAGACCAAGCTGCTCAACCGCACGACGCGGCGGGTGATGGTGACGACCGACGGCGCCCTCTATTACGAGCGTGCGACGCAGATTCTCTCGGAAATCACCGAACTGGACGGCAGCCTGTCGAATTCGCAGACCCAGCCCTCCGGCCGCCTGCGCGTCGAAATGGCCGGCGCCTTTGCCGACCTCCTCGTCATCCCACAACTCTGCGACTTCTATCAGCGTTATCCGGAGATCAAGCTCGACATCGGCGTCGGTGACCGGCTGGTTGATTACATTGCGGAAAACGTCGATTGCGCGCTGCGCGGCGGCACGCCGAAGGACCAGTCGCTGATCGCCCGCAAGGTCGGCGAACTGAGGATGAAATTTTACGCCTCGCCGGATTATCTCCGCCGATTCGGAGAGCCGACCCATCCGAGCGAACTCGAAGAAAAACACATGTCTGTCGGTTACCTCAACGCGACAGCGGGTCGGGTCATGACCATGGATGCCTGCCGCGGCGATGAAGTGCTCGAACTGACGCCCCGCTATGTCGTGTCGGTGAATGACGCGCGCAGCTATGTCAGCGCCGCCCTCTCAGGCATGGGCATCATCCAGTCAGCCTGGTTCATGGCGAAGGATTCGGTCGAAAGCGGCAAGCTGGTAGAAATCCTGCCCGGTTGGGAATGCGAGCCTTTGCCGCTCTACATCGTCTACCCACAGACCCGCCACCTCTCCAACAAGGTGCGCGTCTTCGTCGATTGGCTGGCGAAACTGGTGCAGAACATGAAGGCTGAGGAAAACCGGGAACAGATTCGCAAGGCGAGCTGAACCGAGCGGCTTTGTAACCGCCCTTCCCTGATCATTTAGCCGAACGGAGACTGGCAGGCTTTTCGAGGCCCGCCATCGAAAGGCTGATAGCTGTTGTCGCCGGCGCGGTATGAACGATAACGCGCAGAGCACCATTCGTCATGCGATCCGGACGTGTCGCCGGAAGCAGAAGCACCCGCCGTCTGAACGGGTACGACGTTCTCATCGCCCTTAATCGCCGCATTCTGCACCAGCGCATGACTGCCCTCTTCATCGCCAGCGGAACCATCGGAAGCAGCCATGTCGCCAGCCGCTGCAGCCATGTGCTGTGCCTGTCCAGGCAATTCGCATGGCCTGCGGGGACCGCCATCATAAGGCTGGTAGCTATTGTCCTCGATTCGATAGGAACGGTAGCGCGCAAAACACGACTCGGCCTGAGCCGTATCAACGACTGGGGGCGCGCCTACGGACGCGACAGACGCGGGCTGAGCATCGGCCGCAACAGTTGCTCCCGGCGCCTCTGACGAGGCCGCTGCGGCCTTTGCAGGCCCACGGGCTGCAACCATGACATCAGGCAGGTCGGAGGCTGGCACATCGGCCGCCAGGACCGGCCCCGGCACGCGCTCATAAGCCTGTTTCTGGGTATCGATCCTGACCGGCTCTGCAGTCCAAAGATCGGGCGTATCGAGATGCGCGAACCGGTGCGGCGCGGGATCCGCGATCATGTAGGCGCTGACTGCCATGCCGCCGATAAACACGACGACTGCCGCAACCAGACCCGACAACAATATCAGAATTGCCTTCACCTTGGCGCTCCGTTCCATGACTTTGCGCAGGCAGAATGCGGCCAGGCGACAAGGGTTCCCATCGCACTGCAAAAACACTTAGACTGTGTCGGAAAACCAATCCTGAAAATGATAAAGGCCCCGCGCTGCGAGGCCTAACCATTTGTAATCCTGAGAGGATTTGGTGGGTGATGTAGGGCTCGAACCTACGACCCGCTGATTAAGAGTCAGCTGCTCTACCAACTGAGCTAATCACCCGTACCGTTTGCTGCGACCGCGTCGCTGCCGGTGAAGGGGCGTATAAAGAGGAAGTTTCGGCTTGTCCAGCGGCTGTCGCAAAAAATATACGTAGCACCGGAAAAAAATTCACGCCGGCTGTGGATGCGGCGCGCCCAACCCTCGAAAAAGCCCGGAAAACCGGGATTCTTGCCAGTCTTCTCAATATCTTACGAAAATCGCTTTTTTTCATTCGGCACCAGCCGTTTCCACAGCCCGCACCAGACTCAGAGATGAAGAAAACCGTCGGCGACCTTTACCGCCTGACCGCCGATGCGTGATTTTGCGATCACACCGTCCTTCACATCGATATTGAGATAGATGAAGGAAGGCCGTCCCATCTCGACGCCCTGCTCGATCAGCAGTGGATGATGCCCGTCAGGCAGACTATCGAAATGACGGATCGCACCGCAGAGAGCCGCTACCGCCCCGCCGGTCGCCGGATCCTCGGCAATCCCCATATCCGGCGAAAACATCCGCGCGTGAAATTTCGCCTGATGATGAACACCGCCGCGGCAATAAACATAGGCCGAGGCCAGCGAGCCTTCGACGAAGGGCGCCGCCTTTTCCCAACGGGCCGTATCGAATTCCAGGCTCTGCACCGCGGCCAGATTGTGCAGCGGGATCATCAGGAATGGCACGCCGGCGCTCCAGATCGAGGCGACATGGTTCTCGAAACCGATATCGGTCGACTTGACGCTCAGCGCATCCGAAAGGCTTTGACGGTCAAGCGGCAGTTCGATGCGCCATGGCCGTTTCGGCAAGTCGAATTCGGCAAAGCCCGCCTGCCCGGCCCGCAGCCGCACCGCACAGCGCACCGGCCCGATCGTTTCTTCCAGCATGCAGACCAGATCAACCTCGGCGGAACCGCCGGTACCCTGGTTGCGCTCGGCAAGCGCAACGGCCGCACCGACCGTCGGATGACCGGCGAATGGCAATTCCTTGGCGGGGGTAAAAATTCTTAGCCGCGCCGCATGCGCCGGGTTGTCGCTGTGCTGGACGAACACCGTTTCGGAGAGGTTCATCTCGCGCGCAATGGCCTGCATGGCCGGCCCCTCCAGCCCGTCGCCATCGAAGATCACCGCAAGCGGATTGCCGGCAAGCTTCTGATCAGTGAAGACGTCGTAGATGCTGTAGCTGCGGGCCAAACGAAACTCCTCCTCGAAAGTTCATTCGGCGCAAAACTGCCCGAGCCTCTCGATCAACGCAACCCCACGTTCCGCGCCTTGTCAAAATACCAGCCGAGCACCGGCAGCATGGAACTATGATAGGGTTGCGCATCGGGATCTGCAGACCAGATCGCGACCGCGCCGGCGATCTCCTTGTCCTCGGCAACCTGCATATGGGCTTTTATGCGTTCGATCATCTGCTCCGCCGTCAGGTCGAACCGGAAGAGCCGGAAAATCGTGACCACGGGGCCCTGATGGCTGGCGTGATAGTCCGAAGCGATCGTCGCCGATGCCAGATCGAGGCCCGTCTCTTCGAGCACTTCACGCCGCATATTGGACGCGACGTCGCAATATCCATCTATGACGTCCTCGGGTTCGAACGACCCGGCAGCGAAATAGACCTGGCCGGCATTTGCCGTATGCGCCCCCATGCGGATCGCAACGAGCGCGCCATCCGCGGTCTCGATAGCTGCATAGGCGGAAATGTGGACACCGCCCGATCGCGGCATCTGACGCCGCCACCAGATGAAGGCGGAAAAAGGCGTTACGTATCCTTCCGCGTGAAGCACCCCGTCCTCAAGACTGGCGCGGAAATTGAAGATCATCCGTCCATCAAAAAGCGCCGGATTGGCTGTGATCTCGCTGTGCCAGTTGCGAGTGATCGCCTCGCCATTCTCGTCGAGCACCGGATGCGTTCCCGGAAGGACGCGCAGCTTCACATCACCAAGTGGAGACACGATGCTATCGCCTGGCCAACCGATCAGTCCGTCCGGGTTTTCCGTCGTCATGTCAGATCGATCTCCATCACGACGGGGCAATGATCGGAGGCTTTCGGCCGGTCCCAGCCGATCCGCGGGAACCGCTCCACCTCCTGCCCTGGCGGAAACGGCGTACGGAACGGCTGGCCGCCGCGGATGATGTCAGGCACTGAATTGGCGTTCTTTTCCGCAAGCGCGGGCGACAGCCAGATATAGTCGAGCTGGCAGAGATGCTGCTCCTGCGGCCCGCGCTGGTGGTAGAGCGTCCAGCGATCCATCACATCGCGCCGCGTCATCGGATTGACCGCAAACCCGTCATGGCTGAAGACGTCGAGCGCACTCACCTCTTCCCTGCGCGGCTCGAAGCGAAAACCTTCCCGACGGGACCCGATCACCTGCACCTTTTCCTGGTAATCGTTCATGTCGCCGCAAATGGCGAAATTCTTTTCCGCAGTCCGTCCCTTGCCGAAGCGCTGTTCGACGATTGTCCGCACGGCCTGCGCCTCGGCGCGTCGCACAGCCATCGTGCCCGTGCGCCCGTCCTGCCCATCGCGCGCATTGCCCATCGATTTGAAATGCACGACGAACAGCGACAGATGCCGGCCGCCGATCTTCAGATCCAGTTCCAGGCAGTCGCGTTTGAAAATCTTGTCATGCGGTTTGAAATCGAGCGCCAGCTCGTCGTTGAAAAGGCCGAGCTGATCGTAGGTCGCCATCGCGTGGCTGCGGATGTCCAGAACCTCGATCTTTTCGCCCGTACGCGTTTCCGTCCGCATAAGGACGGCGACATCGATACCGCGCGAATCATTGCCCTCGACCAGATATTTCTGGCGGTAACCGCTGCCGACCATCCGGTAGAGATACCCGTATTCGAATGCCTCCAGCGCCGGCATGTTGTCGACTTCCTGCAGGCAGAGAATGTCGGCATCCGCATCCGCGATGGCCAGCGCCGAGAGCTGACGGGTATCGTCTGTCTCGGCGATCATCCGCGCCTGTTCCAGCTGCTCGTAGACGGCCTTGTCCTGCACGTCATAAAGCTGCAGCACACGATCCTGCCGGAAGCGATTGCGCCAGCCGGAGAAGTCGAAACGCGTCATCAGGTTTTCGATATTGAACGTTCCGAGGCGCAACGACATTCTGCATTCCCTGTGAGCGTCCAGCATAGCGGTGCTTGAGCGCCGTGGCTACAATCTCCATCCGGAACGGATGACGATGCCAAGCACATCCCCGACTTTCACCGGCTGGCGGCTGAAGGCGCGCAGAAGCTGCCCGTCGGCGAGTGCAAGCTTCAGCGCATACCGTTCGCCTTCGAACAGGACCGAAGCGACGGTGGCCGACATACCGCCTTCGACGATCTCGACATCCTGCGGCCGCACCAGCATGTCTGAACTATGGCCCGGCCGACGGTCGGTCAGAAGATGTCGAAGCGCGTGCCAGTCGAACAGGCGCTGCTCGCCGGTCAGGAGCGGGACCTGCAAAATGGATCCCTGCCCGATCAGCCCGCCCACCAAGGCGCCCTCCGGCCGTGCATAGATTTCCTCCGGCGTCGCGAGCTGCAAAAGCCGACCTTCGGACATGACGGCGACATCGGTCGCAAGCGCCATGGCCTCGGCCTGATCATGGGTGACATAGATCATCGTTGCGCCGGAACGGGCATGGAATTCGCGAAACGTCTCTTCCATCTCCTGACGCAGATGCCGGTCGAGATTGGCGAGCGGTTCGTCGAGCAGGACCACGGCCGGTTCGGTGACGAGGCAGCGGGCCAGCGCGACACGCTGCCGCTGACCGCCCGACAGATCGGCTGGACGACGATCGGCATAGGGTTCGAGACGAACGGTCGAAAGCGCCTCCATCACCTTGCGCCGCCGCGCCTCGCCGCTCACTCCCCTCACCTTCAGCGGATAACCGACATTGTCGGCCACCGACATATGCGGCCAGAGCGCATAGGACTGAAAGACCATCGCCATGTTGCGATGTTCCGGCGGCACCATTTTGCCGGCACCGGCAAGCGTGCGGTCACCCAGCTGGATCGTGCCGTCGCTCGGATGCTCGAAGCCGGCAATCATGCGCAGCACCGTCGTCTTGCCGCAGCCGGAAGGCCCGAGCAAAGCCAGGAAACCGCCGTCGCGTACCGAAATCGACACATCGCTGACGGCAGCGCGCGCACCGCCTTCATAGGTCTTGTAAAGGGAGTTGAGGGTCAGCTGCGCCACGGTATCACACCTTTCGGCAGCCGCTTCGCCATCAGCTCGAGGATCAGCATCATCACGATCACCATGACGACAACGAGAACCGAGAGCGCGGAAGCAAGATTGAAGCTGCCACTGTCATCGAGATTATAGATCACCACGCCGAGCGTCTGGGTGCCGGCCGACCACAAAAGGGCCGAAACGGTAAGCTCGTTGCAGGCGATGAGGAAAACGAGGATCACCGACGCCCCGGCGGCCGGACCGACCAGCGGCACGACGATATCCCACATCCGGCGCCCGAAGCCCGCTCCGGAAAGCCGGGCCGCCTCTTCCAGAGACGGATCGATCTGGCGGAAGGCGCTGACGACGGGTTTCAGGCTGACGGCGAGGAAATGAGAAAAATAGGCGATCAGGATGATCCAGATCGTCCCGTAGATCGAGAAGCCGAGTACCGGAAGCGGTGCCGCGAAGACGAGGATGAACGCGACCGCCGTCACCACGCCCGGCAGCGCATAGGGAATTTCGGCGATCGCCGACAGGACCGGCGCGATCCGCGAGCGGCTGCGCACGATGAAATAACCGATCAGCACCGAGACGAGCAGCAGACCGAAAGCGGTCGCCAGCGACAGGCCGATCGAATTGGTGAAGGCAATACGGGTGATCGCCTGCCGGTAGATGATTTCCTCATAGGCATGGAATGTCACCGTCTTGAGACTCAGCGGCACGCCATAGGCGGGCGCGAGCGAGCTTGCGATCAGCGCCAGCATCGGCATGACGAGGATGATCAATAGCGTCAGCCACAGAACAAGTTCTGCGAGGATACGCCACGGCCCCAGCGAAAACACCGCAACCTGGCCCGAAAGGCCAATCACCCGGTAATCGCGGCCGCGCAAAACACGCTCTTCGATCGCAAGGCCGATGACGGCGAGAATGGCGATCAGGCCCGACAGAAGCGAGACATCGGCAAAGGTATTCGGCCCGAAGGCGGCAAATTTCGAGTAGATCAGCGTCGGCAGCGTGTAGATCGAGGCCGGAATGCCGAGAATGGCGGGAATGCCGAAATTGCCGACGCCGGAAACAAAGGCGATCGCCGCACCGGCAGTAAAGCCCGGCAGCGACAGCGGCAGGATGATATCCTTCAACACGCGCCAGGAAGAGGCACCCGACAGGCGCGCCGCTTCCACCGCATCGCGCGGCAGGGCCAATAGGCCGGCCCGCAGCGACAGATAGACGAGCGGGGCATGCTGCACGCCGTAAAGAAGCGCGATGCCGCCGGCCGAATAAAGCGGCTGCGGCGAGCCGAGCGGCGGCGCAAGGCCGATCGCTTTCAGGAGCGCGCTGGAAGGACCGGTCATGCCGATCCAGGCCAGCGCCGTCACCTGCGGCGGGATCATCGTCGGCAGCATGAACAGGAAACCGATCAGCGTCTTGCAGCGCAGGTCGAACAGCGTCAGCAGCAGCGCAAAACCGCCGCCGAGCACGATAGCCGCCAGCATGCCGAAGAACGAGGTCGTGACGGTGTAATAGACCGACTGCCACAAAGCGGGATCGGTGATGAGGTCGCTCGCACCGCTCCTGAAGGCCGAGCTTATGCCGGTCGCGGCAAGACGGCCGAGCGGCAGCACGCTCAGGAGAAAGATGACGACAATGACAAAAGGAAACAGCCAGCGCGGCTGGCTGTTTCCACTTTTTGCAGATCCGAACATGGGACGCTTATATCAGCCCTTTACGGCAAAGATCTCGGAGAACGTCTTGACGTCCTTTTCCGAATTCTTCAGCGCTTCGGCCGGGTTGAGCGGCAGGACCTTGATCGTGTCGCGAGCCGGGAAACCGGCCGGAACCGGCATGCCGTTGCGGGCCGGGATATAGCCCAGCTTCAAAAAGCCTTCCTGGCCCTTGGTGGAGAGAACGTAGTCGATGAACTTCTTGGCAGCGTCGGCATGCTTGGTGCCAGCGAGGATCGCAGCCGGTTCGGTGACGGCGGAAACGCCTTCCTTCGGGAAGACGAACTCGACCGGAGCGCCCTTGGCCTTTTCGCGGATCGGCATGTAGTCGACGACGACGCCATAGGCCTTTTCACCCGAAGCGACGGCCTTCAGCACGCCGCCATTGCCACCGGCAGCGACAGCGCCGTTAGCCTTCAGCTGCTTGTAATAATCCCAGCCGAGGCTGGAAACGCCGGCAAGCGTCTGGGCGTGGATGAGAGCAGCGCCCGAAGCGATCGGGCTCGGCATGGTGACGAGGCCCTTGGCTTCCGGCTTGGCAAGATCAGCCCAGCTCGTCGGCTTCATGGCGGCCTGGGTGTTGTACATGATGCCGGTGGTGATCAGCTTGGTCGAATAGTAATAGCCGTCGGCGTCATAAAGCGAAGCGTCGTAATTGGCAGCTTCCGGCGACTTGTAGGCGAGAAGCTGCTTGGCTTCCTTCATGCGCTCAAGCGTGACGGTGTCGGCGATCAGGAGAACGTCGGCAACCGGATTGCCGGCAGCGATTTCGGCATTCAGCTTTGCCATGATCTGCGGAGTTCCATCGCGAACCCACTGAACATCGACACCCGGATTGGCGGCCTTGAAGCCATCGACGGTCGCCTGGGCGTCTTCGTTCGGCTGGCTCGTATAGAGAACCAGATCGGCTGCCGAAGCGGTGCCGGCGATCAGACCGACGGCGAAAAGTGCCGTGAAGGCGGAAAGTGCCGTGAAGGCGGAAAGGAGTTTGTTCATGGAGGACGGACCCTGTTTCAAGATGGGATGCGTTAAACACAGGTCCGTAACACGGATATGACACCCCTAAAATTCAGGGGTGGACAGGCTTGAAGCCGCTGGAAAGCATAAGGGCGGCATAACGCCGCCCTCGCCTCAATATTGAGATGGCTGTCGCCTCAGATGATCGGCAGCGCTTCCTGCTGCTCGGCATCGGCATTGGCGACCAGACGGCCAAGCCGCTTGATGCCTTCGTCGATCATCTCGGCATTGGCGCAGGAAAAACTCATGCGCAGCGTATTGGCATTGCTGCCATCCGCATAGAAGGCACGGCCCGGCACGAAGGCGACCTTTTCGGTGGCAATCGACTTCGCCAGAAGCTCGGCGCCGTCCATGCCTTCCGGCAGCGTCACCCAGACGAACATGCCGCCTTCCGGCTTGGTCCAGCTGGTGTTCTTCGGCATGTATTTTTCAAGTGCCGCCAGCATCGCATCGCGGCGCTCGCTGTAAGCCTTCTTGATCTTGGCGACCTGGGCATCGAAACCGCGCGAGGCGACATGTTCGATGGCGATCTGGTTGATCGTCGAGGAATGCAGGTCGGCCGCCTGCTTCATCAGGACCAGCTTGCGGATGACCGGCATGGCGCCGATGACGAAACCGACGCGCAGGCCCGGTGCCAGAGACTTCGAAAAACTGCCGCAATAGATCGTGCGGGTGTTTTCGATGCCGCCCTTGGC
Organism: Neorhizobium alkalisoli; assembly: GCF_007829835.1. GTDB lineage: Bacteria > Pseudomonadota > Alphaproteobacteria > Rhizobiales > Rhizobiaceae > Neorhizobium. Next base: position 139,730 of record NZ_VIWP01000003.1, read on the forward strand.
AGCGATATCCATGGCAAGGATCGGGGCGATCGCTTCGCCGTCATAACGAAGATGCTGATAGGCTGCGTCCTCGATGACGGCGATATCCAGTTCGTCGGCCAGCGCCAGCAGCTTTTCGCGGCCGGCCTTGTCGACGGTCTCGCCGGTCGGGTTGGAGAAATCGGCCGAGAGATAGGCAAATTTCACGTCACCGCCGAGCTTGGCTGCGGTCTCGCGATAGGCTTCCGGCGTGCGATTGCCGTTGACCGAAAGGTTGTCGTAATTCGGCTCATAGGCGTTGAAGGCCGAAAGCGCGCCGAGATAGGTCGGCCAGGTGACGAGCGCGGTATCCTTCGGTGACAGGAAAAGCTTGCCGAGATAATCGAGCGCCTGCTGCGAGCCGGACGTGATGAAGACGTTGTCAGCCGTACAGTCGATACCGATCTTGGCGACTTCCTTGACGATCCAGTCGCGCAGCGGCTTGAACCCTTCGCTGACCGAATATTGCAGCGCTGCGTTCACCTGCGGGCCGGAAAAGATGTCGTTATAGGCCGTCTTGAACTCGGCGTCGGGGAACAGTGCCGGGTCGGGAATGCCGCCTGCAAAAGAGATGATATCCGGCTGTTCCAGGAGTTTCAGCAGTTCGCGGATTTCGGATGCGCGCATCCGGCTGGAGCGCGTTGCGAAGATATGTTCCCAATCAAGCATGGAATGTTTCCTCAAATTTCAATTTTGTTGCGTCAGCTTTACAGAAGTTTCGACACGTCAGCAATACTGACCTATCGGAATGACATGTATTTTTTGTCCCTGCGACAATTCGTGACCACCCCTTGCGGGTGCTGTGATAGCAATGCGATTGCTGGTCGCCACATTTCGGCGACGCAGGCTTCAAGGAGGAGAAACATGCTCAAGAATATCGACCCGGCACTCAACGCCGACGTCCTTTATGCGTTGCGGTCCATGGGTCATGGCGACACGCTGGTGATCGCCGACACCAATTTTCCATCCGATTCGGTCGCCCGCCAGACGGTGCTGGGCCGGGTCCTGCGGATCGACAACGTTTCCGCCGCCCGCGCCATGCAGGCCATCCTGTCGGTCTTTCCGCTCGATACACCGCTGCAGCCTTCCGTCGGCCGTATGGAAATCATCGGAGATCCTGACACGATCCCCGAGATCCAGCGCGAGGTCCAGGCCGAGATCGACGCCGCCGAGGGCGGCTCCGCGCCGATGTACGGCATCGAACGCTTTGCGTTCTACGAAAAGGCCAAACAGGCCTATTGCGTCATCACCACAGGAGAGACCCGTTTTTACGGCTGCTTCCTGCTCACCAAGGGCGTCGTTCCGCCCAAGGCTTGATCTTGCTTGCTCCGGGCCGCGCGATATGGCGCGACCCGGAAATTCACTCAGTCCTGAGACCGATTAGTTGACGGCCTTGTCGACCAGCTTGTTTTTGCCGATCCCCCGCGTCGCCGCAGGCGCGCATCGAAAGATGCTCTGGATCGGCAAGCCACAGGTCTTAGTTGACGGCCTTGTCGACCAGCTTGTTCTTGCCGATCCAGGGCATCATGCCGCGCAGCTTGGCGCCGACTTCTTCGATCTGGTGGCTGTCGTTCATGCGGCGGATGCCCTTGAAGCGCGAGCCGCCTGCCTTGTATTCCTGCATCCAGTCCGAGGTGAACTTGCCGGTCTGAATGTCCTTGAGGACACGCTTCATCTCGGCCTTGGTCTCTTCGGTGATGATGCGCGGACCGGTGATGTATTCGCCCCACTCGGCCGTGTTGGAGATCGAGTAGTTCATGTTGGCGATACCGCCTTCATAGATCAGGTCGACGATCAGCTTCACTTCGTGCAGGCATTCGAAATAAGCCATTTCCGGAGCGTAACCGGCTTCGGTCAGGGTTTCGAAACCGGCGCGGATCAGCTCGACCAGACCGCCGCAGAGGACGACCTGCTCGCCGAACAGGTCGGTTTCGCATTCTTCACGGAAGTTGGTTTCGATAATGCCCGAACGGCCGCCGCCAACGCCGCAGGCGTAGGAGAGAGCGAGTTCGAGAGCGTTGCCCGAAGCGTTCTGGTGAACGGCAACGAGGCAGGGAACGCCGCCGCCCTTCTGGTATTCGCCACGAACCGTGTGGCCCGGGCCCTTCGGCGCGATCATGACGATATCGACCGAAGCCTTCGGCTCGATCAGGCCGAAATGGATGTTGAGGCCGTGGGCGAAGGCGATCGCTGCGCCGTCACGGATGTTGGCGGCGATATCGGCCTTCCAGATGTCGGCCTGCAGTTCGTCCGGGGTCGCCATCATCATCAGGTCTGCCCAGGCGGCAGCTTCGGCAACGGTCATGACCTTGAAACCGTCGGCTTCGGCCTTCTTGACGGTCGGCGAACCGGCCTTGAGGGCGATGACGACGTTCTTGGCGCCCGAATCCTTCAGGTTCAGCGCGTGGGCGCGGCCCTGCGAACCGTAGCCGATGATGGCAACGTTCTTCGACTTGATGAGGTTGAGATCAGCGTCCCGATCGTAATAAACGCGCATCGTATTGTTCCTTCCCTATGCGTGTAGCTTGTTGATGTTAATCATCGTCCGGCCGAGGCGCGAAAGGCCTCTGCCGGCTGTTTCTCGACGCCATGCAGGGTGAGGAAGGCATCGACCGCCCTCTCCGCCTGGCGCGTATTGTCCTTGAGGCCCGGTTCGCCGAGCAGCATGCGCACATGCAGGTCGGAAACGATCAGGCCATAAAGCGTGTGATAGGCGGCGTCGGCATTGTCGAACCGCAACAGCCCTGCCCTTTTTCCCGCATCGATCAGCGCCATGGCGCGGCGATCGATCTGCCGGCGGCCATGCTCGACGAGCAGCTTGCCGAGCTTCGATCCGCCCGGCCCCGACTGGCCGATCGCCAGACGATTCAGCGCCAGCGAAACGTCACCGGCCAGAACTTCGAGAAGATCACGGGCAAACACTTCCAGATGCTCGCGCAGCAAGTCGCTGTTCAGCCGCTCACCGGAACGCTCGAAAGTGCGAACCTTGCTGGCCTGATGCGCGATCATCGCAGCCAGCAGGCCCTCGCGATCGCCAAACCATTTGTAGAGGCTTTCCTTCGAACAGTTGGCGGCTCGCGCCAGCCCGGAAGTCGTCAGCCCCTTCTCGCCGCCTTCGACGAGAAGCCGAAGCGCCTGTTCCAGAACGGCGTTCTGGCGTGGCGAAAAATCGGGCATCTCGTTGGCGTCGGGTCTCACGGGTTCAATCCTTTTTCGGCCGGCATATTTGCGTACCGTACCGTACGGTTCCGTTCGTATAAAGCATCCGCGGCGATCGTCAAGCGGGATTTTGAGACGGATGTTTCTTTCCTCCGGAGGCGATAAGATCGCCGACAAACATGGAGATAATTTGATGCCGATTCGACACGCTTATGCTGCCGCATTCATCGCTCTCGTCATGCTGGCGCCCACCGTCGCGGCGGCGGCCGAAAATCGCTGCGGCTGGATCGAAAATCCGACGCCGCGGAACTGGTGGCTTGAGGATCGCGACAATACCTGGACGATCATGACCCAGGTCAGCGAGGAAGGTCCGGAGGGAATGGACCTGATCCCCGATATTTCCGAGCGCGATTACGTCAAGACCAATGGCAATTACGGTTATGCCTGCGCCTGCCTGAAGGTGGAGACGGACGGCAAGGAAACGATCACGAAAATCCTCTCCTTCAAACAGCTGAAGCTCGCCCAGTGCCGCAACGACAAATCGCTGAAATTCAAGGGCTGAGGCTCAGGCCGAAACACCGCATATGCCGAGGAAGGTTCTGTTTATGGTAAGAACGAGCCGTCTGTTTGAACTCTTAAAACTGCTGCGGGCACGTAGGACGCCCGTCACCGCTCTCGATCTGGCGCACGAACTGGATGTCTCTCAGCGAAGCATTTATCGTGACATCGAAACACTGCGTTCCCTGGGCGCACCTCTCGATGGCGAGGCGGGTATCGGCTACTGCCTGAGAGAAGGCTTTTTTCTTCCGGAATTCGCATTCTCGCAGGAAGAGATGGACGCGCTGATCCTTGGTCTGGGCTGGGTGCGGCAACGCGCCGACCCTGCGCTCGCGCAAGGCAGCGAAAGTGCCCTGGCAAAGATCCTCTCCGCTGGAAAGAACAGCCAGGCAATCAGCGAAGGGCCGCCTTCCATCGCCGCGGCGGCCTCGGCATCCGAGCGCGTGGATCCTCCCCAGGCCGCTTCATTGCGCGATGCCATCCGGCGGCAATGGAAAGTCATGATCAGCTATGAAGACGCACAGGGCGCCTTGTCGGATCGTACCGTCTGGCCAATCGCCATCGTCTATTTCGACGATGTGCGTGTGCTGGCGGCATGGTGCGAACAGAGATCGGCCTTCCGCCATTTCCGCATCGATCGCTTGCAGGTGAACACGATTTTGGAGGAACGTTACCCGGGACGTCGCCAGTCGATCATCGCGCAATGGCGAGAGCAGGATCGCGACTGGCGTTCGCTCCTGCCAGTTTCTGACACGGCGGCAGGCTAAGCTTTGACAAGGCACCCACCCGGTGTCCCGTCAAAGGAAAACAAAATGGTTTCATTGTCACCCGCCGCCATCGACGCCTTCCTCAGCGAGGAAGACGATACGCCCGTCGTCATGCTCAATCTCATCAAGTTCGAGCCGGATGGCGGTCGGGAGCGGTATTTGCAATATCTGCAGATGGCCAAGCCGATCCTGGCGCGATTTGGCGCAAAAATCCTGTTCGGCGGCGATGGCTTGCCGGTCCTGACGGCGGGTGAAGCACAGGGATGGGATGCGACCGTGCTGGTCCAGTATCCGCTGCGATCCGCCTTCAGGGACATGGTTGCCGATCCGGAATACCAGGTGGCGTTCAAGGTCGGTATATCGGCCATTGCCGATATCGTGCTTCAGCCCCTGAAGCCCATCGACGGCCTAGTCTGATGGCCAGCGTCTGACCGCAGCCACGGCAAATCCCTCAACTCACGAATTGAGGGATTTGCGTCTCACGCCATGACGCCACCCTCGCGAACAGCTTCCATATCCCTGGTTGGAGACACGCCGTAAAGCCGGCTGTATTCGCGGCTGAACTGCGACGGGCTCTGGTAGCCGACCCGGTGTCCGGCATTGCCGACGTCGAGCCCCTCCGCCAGCATCAGCCGCCGCGCTTCGTGCAGCCTCAGCTGTTTCTGGTACTGGACCGGCGTCATCGCCGTGATCGATTTGAAATGGTGATGGAAGGAAGAAGGGCTCATGCCGGCATGTTCGGCCAGCTCCTCGATCCTGAGCGGGCTTGCGAAATGGGTTCGCAGCCAGGCGATGGCGCGGGCGATGCGATTGCCCTGATTGTCGGAGACGGCCATGTTGACCAGCTGCCCGCCTGCCGGTCCGGTCAGGACACGATAGAGGATCTCCTGCTCGATCAGCGGCGCCATGGCCGCAATATCATCCGGACGATCGAGCAAGCGCATCAACCTGACGGCGGCATCCTGCAGTTCCGGCGTGGCGGCATTGACGATGATGCCGCGCTGGCCTCTGGCGGCATCCAGGCGCCTGTCGAGGCCCGTCCGCTCCATCAGGTCGAGAACCTTTTCGCTGCTGATCGCCACCGTGATGCAGAAATGCGGGACCTCCCTGCTCGCCTCGACAACCCGCCAAGCGACCGGAAGGTCGAGCGAAGTCAGGAGATAGTTTCCAGGCCCGTAATTGATCGTATCGCTGCCCAGCTGCACGCTTTTCGCACCCTGGATGACCATTGCGAAACACGGCCTGTAGCTGCCGTGGCAGGGTTCGCTCGGGTTCACGCGACGGCTGATCCCGAGCGCTTCGATCGCGGTGCGGACCTCGCCATCCTCGGCGATGAAACGCGAGGCGATCGAGGCAATCTCCTGATACGGGCTGAAAGGCAAAGTCATGCGGCGATCTTTCTGAAGGCGGAATTGCCCCTCTAATCTAAAATGCCTTGGCGCTTGCGCAAAGTATCGCACCCATCATTTTTGCAGGATCGTGCAAGAGAACTGGAGGATCGATCTAACGCTCTTGCGCATTCCGCTCCATATTCCGCCTCGTCCATGTAACCCCATCGGGGGTCATCCAACACAGGAGCATTTCATGGCTATTGCAAGAGGCTATGCCGCGACCGACGCATCGAAGCCGTTGACGCCCTTCACGTTTGAGCGCCGCGAGCCGAATGACGACGACGTCGTCATCGACATCAAATATGCCGGCATCTGCCATTCCGACATTCACACCGTTCGCAACGAATGGAAGAACGCGGTTTATCCGATCGTTCCCGGCCACGAGATCGCTGGCGTCGTCAAGGCCGTCGGCTCCAAGGTCACCAAGTTCAAGGTCGGCGACCATGTCGGCGTCGGCTGCTTCGTCGACAGCTGCGTCGGCTGCGCAACCCGCGACCTCGACAACGAGCATTACATGCCGGGTCTGGTCCAGACCTATAACGACACCGACACGCTGAACGGCAATGCCCGCACCCAGGGCGGTTATTCCGACTCGATCGTCGTCAAGGAAGGTTATGTCCTGTCGATCCCGGACAATCTTCCGCTCGACGCGTCCGCACCGCTTCTCTGCGCCGGCATCACGCTCTATTCGCCGCTGCGCCGCTGGGGTGCAGGCCCCGGCAAGAAGGTCGCGATCGTCGGCATGGGCGGTCTCGGCCATATGGGCGTCAAGCTCGGCGCAGCCATGGGCGCGGACGTCACCGTCCTCTCCCAGAGCCTGTCGAAGAAGGAAGACGGCCTCAAGCTCGGTGCGAAGGAATATTACGCCACCAACGATCCGGAGACCTTCAAGAAGCTCGCCGTTTCATTCGACCTGATCATCTGCACGGTTTCCGCCGAAATCGACTGGAACGCCTATCTCGGCCTCCTGAAGCCGAAGGGCAGCATGGTCGTCGTCGGCGCGCCGGAAAACCCGATCCCGGTCCACGCCTTCTCGCTGATCTTCGGCGCCAAGGAACTGTCCGGCTCAATGATCGGTTCGATCAAGGAAACCCAGGAAATGCTGGATTTCTGCGGCGAGCACGACATCGTCTCCGAGATCGAGACGATCAACATCCAGCAGGTCAACGAAGCCTATGAGCGCGTCCTGAAGAGCGACGTGCGCTACCGCTTCGTCATCGACATGGCCTCGCTCGACGCCTGATCGAAAACATTCTGCATCAGACACGAAGGGCGGCCCTGAGCCGCCCTTTTGTCATTCGCTGATCTGCGCCTGCAATCAGGCAAGTTCGCTTTCATCGAACTTCACCCGTGCCGCCTTGACGGAAGCATGGTTCGCCTCTGCCCAATCGAGAACCCGTTTCAGCGGCTCGAACAGCGAAAGCCCGAGCGGCGTCATGCTGTATTCGACGCTCGGCGGCTTGGTCGGAAACACCTTTCGGTCGATATAACCATCTCGTTGAAGATCCCGCAGCGTCTGGGTCAGCATGCGCTGGGAAATATCCGGAACCAGCCGGCGCAACTCGCCGAACCGATAGGGTTTGTCGGCCAGCGCCTGCAGAAGCAGCGTCGACCATTTGCCGGCGATCTGGTCCATCACATCGCGCACCGGACATTTGCCGGCATCCCAGGTCGACATGTCGCATTCTTCGCCGGCGAAGGTTGGCACGCGTGCAGCGCCTGTTTTCATGGTGGTTCCCTTCAGGTAACGATCTCCCTGAAAAATGCCTCCTTTACAGTTTTCCGTCAATTCCTATTCTAGTGCTAGTCTCTTTTTGAGACCAAAGATCATGCCGGCAAAATTGCCGGCGCATCAGGAAGGAAGACCTATGACCAAACTTCTCGTCACCGGCGCCGCCGGCCAGCTCGGCCGCGCAGTTCTGACCCATCTTCTGGAAACCTCGAAGGTCGCCGCCGGCGACATCGTGGCTGCCAGCCGCGATACGGCCAAGCTTGCCGATGTCGCCGCAAAGGGTGTCGAAACCCGCAAGGCCGATTTCACGGATGAAGCCAGCCTTGCCGCCGCATTCGCCGGCATCGACCGTGTCCTGATCATCTCCACCGACGACCTCGTCACGCCGGGCGGCCGTTTGGCACAGCACAAGGCAGCCGTTGCCGCCGCCGCCAAGGCCGGCGTCAAGCACATCCTCTACACGTCCATGCCGAACCCGGACAAATCGCTGGTCAGCTTCGCACCCGACCATCTCGGCACCGAGGAAGCCATCAAGGCGACCGGCATTCCCTACACGATCATCCGCAATGCCTGGTATGACGACAACTACCTGATGTCGATGCCGCACAATCTGGCGGGCGGAAAGTGGTTCACGGCCATGGGCGCCGGCAAGGTTTCCAATATCAGCCGCGACGATTGCGCCCGTGGCGCAGCGGCCGCCCTCGCCAACCCGCCGGCCGGCAGCAAGACGCTGACCCTGACCGGCCCGCAATCGCTCGACGCGACCGAAATTGCCGCGCTCTTTTCGAAGGCTGCCGGCAAGCCGCTGGAGGTCGTTCCGGTCACCGACGAACAGCTCGCCCAGGGCATGACCGCCGCCGGCCTGCCGGATTTTCTGGTCAAGATGCTGGTTTCGGCTGACGCCAATGTCCGTGCCGGCAATTTCGATCTGGTGACCAATGATTACGAGAGCCTGACCGGTACCAAGCCGCAGACGCTCGAAGCCTATCTCTCGACCCGCAAGGCAGCGCTGGCCGGCTGATCCATGACAGCACCGGCCGGTCATTCCGGCCGGTGCCGCACATTTCCACCCAGCGCAGCAAAATACTTGACTCAGTCAACAATTTCTCGGAAAACCTCCTCGAAAGAGGAGTTCTCATGTCTGATCCCGATATTCTCGACGCCATCCGTGCCTTCAACCGGTTTTACACGAACAAGCTTGGTGTGCTGGCCAAGGGCTATCTCAACACCGCCTACACGCTGACCGAGGCACGTATCCTCTACGAAATGGGCGCCCGCAAACAGGTCTCGGCGACCGGCCTCAACCGCGATCTAGGCCTCGATCCCGCCTATCTCAGCCGCATTCTAAAGAAATTCCGCGAAGCCGGTTTTCTGACGAGCGAACCGGATCCGGCGGATGGGCGCAGCCAGATCCTCTCAGTCACCGATCAGGGACAGGCCGAATACGAGCGGCTCGGAGCTCTTTCGCGAGCCCAGATCGCCGGCGAGCTCGCCGATCTCGTACCGGAAAAGCGTGATGCGCTGGTCGCCTCCATGGCCTCCATCCGCACCATACTCGAACCGGCGCCCGCCTCTCCTGCCACTGCCGCAACGGCATCTGTCGTGATCCGCGAGCACCGGGTCGGCGACATGGGCTGGATCATCGAGGCACAGGCCGTGGCCTACGCGACCGAATATGGCTGGAACGAGAAATTCGAAGGTCTTCTTGCCGAGGTCGCCGGAAAATTCATCGTCAATTTCAACCCGGAAAAGGAGCGCTGCTGGATTGCCGAAAAAGACGGAAAACGGGTCGGCTCGATCGCAATCGCCGATGGTGGCAATGGAACCGCAAAGCTCCGCCTCCTCTATCTCGATCCGGCAGCCCGCGGCCTCGGCCTCGGCCGCCTGCTGGTCGATCAATGCATCGCCTTCTCGCAGCTTGCCGGTTACGACAGGCTGTCGCTCTGGACCAATGACGTCCTCAAGGCTGCGATCCGCATCTATGAAACGGCCGGATTTACGCTTGTCTCCGAAGAGAGACATGCCATGTTCGGCCCGGCCTGCAACGGGCAGACCTGGGAACTTGATCTCGAGGAAAGGCGGCGCGCCGGGCGTTGATCACCCTTTTTCACGCCGCCAGAATCACAAGGACGAAAATCCTCAGGACTCGTCGCGAAGCGTCTCTTTCTGGGTGATCAGCCGGGCGCTGTGCTGGCCCGAAAGCAGGATCCACAACCAGCTCCAGGCGACCGCAAAGCGAGATCTCGTGCCGATCAGGAAGTAGATATGGGCAAGCCCCCAGATCCACCAGGCAAGCCCGCCCTTCAGCTTGAAGCGGCCGAAGTCGATCACGGCTGCACGCTTGCCGATCGTAGCAAGGCTACCCTGATGACGGTAGCGGAAGGGCCCTGGTGCCGGCTTGCCGGTCAGCCGCGCCTTGATCACCTTGGCAACATAGGAACCCTGCTGCTTGGCGGCAGGCGCAATGCCGGGCACCGGCTTGCCGTCCGCCTGCAGCACGAGCGCCGTATCGCCGACGACGAACACATCCGGATCCGATTCGATGGCAAGATTGGCACCGACAATAGCGCGGCCTGCGCGATCCGCCGGTGACTCGAGCCATTTTGCAGCCGGCGACGCCTGAACGCCGGCCGCCCAGACGACGGTGCGGCATGGCACGAATTCGTCACCGATCGTAACGCCCTCTTCCGTAATGTTGGTGACCGGCTTTCCGGTCCGCACTTCGACGCCGAGCTTTTCCAGCGCGGCACGGGCATAGGCGGAAAGGTCCTCGGAAAACGCCGGCAGCACACGCGGTCCGGCCTCGATCAAAAGCACGCGCGTCTTGGTCGTGTCGATCTTGCGGAATTCCGGCGGCAGAATATCGTTGGCGAGCTCGGCAATCATGCCGGCCATCTCGACCCCGGTCGGTCCGGCACCAATGATCGCGAAGGTCAGATGGGCATCGAGATCCGCCGTCTTCTCTTCCATTTCCGCACGTTCGAAGGACAGAAGCACGCGGCGGCGGATGGTCGTTGCATCCTCCAGCGTCTTCAGTCCCGGCGCCACACTCTCCCATTCGTCATGGCCGAAATAGGCATGCCGCGCACCGGTCGCGAGAACCAGCGTGTCATAGGGCAAGACGTTTCCGGAACTCAGCATCACCGTCTTTGTCTTGCGGTCGACGCCGATAACCTCGTCGAGCAGCGTCGTGACGTCCTTGCGGTCCTTGTAGAGCCGCCGGATCGGCCAGGCGATCTCCGAAGTGGCCAGTACGGTCGTCGCGACCTGATAGAGAAGTGGTTGGAAAAGATGGTGATTTCGCCGGTCGACCATGGTGATCCGGATACCGGGCACATTTTTGAGCCCATTCACCGTGCTCAATCCACCGAATCCCCCACCGACAACAACGATCTTGTGATCTGCCACCGAAAATATCCCGTAATAGAGTTGCGCAAAGTCAATGCTGCAGCGCAGCGAACTGACATAGACACATTCGGGCGAGGTAAAGCTGCGTCATACTGTCTGACCGCAGGCGCGCCGGAAGCGCCGCACGGTCTCCGCCATTCCGTATTCCAGCGCATCCGCCGTCAGGCCGTGGCCGATCGAAACCTCGGCCATTTTCGGAATGCGCTTCACCAGTGCCGGCAGGTTGGCGACGGTCAGGTCATGCCCGCCATTCACGTCAAGCCCTTCTGCGAAAGCTGCATCGGCCGTGCGGCCGAGCAATTCGATGATCTCGGCCCCGCGTTCCGGATGATCGAAGCAGCCGCCATAAGGGCCGGTATAAAGCTCGATCCGGTCGGCACCCGTCGCCTTGGCCAGCTTCACCGCCTCGACATCGCCGTCGCCATCGGCAAACAGCGATACCCGCATGCCCTTGGCCTTCAGGCGCGCAACGATCGGCTTCAACATCTCACCATGCGCGCGAAAATCAAAGCCATGGTCGGAGGTCGCCTGCGACGGATCGTCGGGCACCAGCGTTACCTGTTCGGGTTCGATCTTCTCACAAAGTTCGAGAAAATCCTCGCTCGGATAACCTTCGATATTGAACTCGGCCTGCGGGAATTCATCGTCGATCAAAGCGCGGATGATTGGCAGGTCGGAAAAGCGGATATGCCGCTGGTCGGGGCGCGGATGCACCGTCAGGCCTGAAGCCCCCGCCTGAAGCGCGATCCGGCCGAGATGCGCGACATTCGGCCAAGGCAGGTCGCGACGGTTGCGCAGCATGGCAATGGCGTTGAGATTGACGGAAAGCTTGGTGGGCATGGCAGCATCCGGAATAGGGGGCAAAACTGTAAATGCCAGCGTTTTAGGCCAAGCGCAGCCGGAACGCCACATCTGTGCACAAATTAGCCGCCGAACTAATTTTAGTAGATTATAATTTACGCATTTCGGCGGCTATGAATTCTTTGAATTTAAAGTAATTTGTAATCAACGGAATTCGCCTGACCTGCCAGATGCGGCAAACTTGGGCAAAGACGGCGAATTCCGTTCCTCAGATCACTCGGGTCCGCATATTCTGTACCGGCGATCATACGCATCTTCTCACCGGGATGCAGCGATTGGATGCATGAAACAGATATGGTGCCGCATAAAGGACCTGATGCGAAACGACTTGTTTGATGGTGCGGATGTTGTGGGCGTAACTGCAAACGAAACATCCTCTTCTTTTTATCTTCCGGCAATCCAGCTCCCCTTCGACCTGCCGGATGAGCCTCTCCCGATTGCCGAAGTGGCCGACCTTTTCGGCGTCACCCACAGAACCCTGCATTTCTACGAGGAAAAGGGCCTGCTGCACGCCAGCCGCGTCGGGCCGATGCGGGTCTATTATGTCGAACAGCTCCGCCGCATGGCGATCATCAATGCCTGCCGCGAAGTCGGCATCGGCATCGCGGTCATCCAGGAGTTTCTAGAGGAACTGGTCACGGCCCGCTCGCAGGACGACGCCGACGAAATATTTCGCACCACACTCGCCCGCCGCAAGCGGGAGCTGACCGCCGATATCTCGCATATCCACCGGCAGATGCAGCAGATCGAAACGCTGATGACCTGCGAGGAAGAAGAGCGCCCGCGGATCGGCACCAATCCCAAATCCCCGGCCCTCACCGACATGGAGCGTCAATGCCTGTCGCTGATGGCCGAAGGGTATTCCCCACCACGACTGGCGCGCACGCTGCATATCGAATTCGACGACCTGCGCCGGATCGAGGCGGATATCATCGAGAAATTCCAGGCGACCAACCGTTTTCAGGCCGTTGCGAAAGCGGTTCTGCTCGGCGTCGTCCTGAACTGAAAGCTCAGCGGACGATCGTCAAAGTCTCGGCAGCGCGGGTGATCGCCGTATAAAGCCAGCGCTCGCGGCTGTCGCGAAACGCCCAGCTCTCGTCGAACAGAACGACATTGTTCCACTGCGAGCCCTGCGCCTTGTGGACCGTCAGCGCATAACCGTAGTCGAATTCGTCATAACGCTTGCGCGTCGACCAGGGGATTTCCTCCTCGGTCTCGAACGCCTGTTTCAACAGCTTGATCTTCGCCGCACCGCGATCCATGTCGTCGTCTTCGGGGCGGATCATCAGGTTGATACCCGGCTTCACCGTCTCGCGCGACGAACTCATAACCTGCCAGAGCGAGCCGTTCAGCAGGCCCTTGACCTGATCGTTCCTAAGGCAGACCAGCTTGTCGCCCGATTGCGGATAATCGGCCGAGAACCCCTTCAGCTCGCGGAGCCGCTGATTGTAGCGCTTTCGCGTCTTGTTGGTGCCGACCAGAACCTGATCCGCCTCCAGCACCAGCGGCTGCGTCACCTCGTTGCGGGAGATGACCTGCGCCTTGCCATAATCACCATACATGATCTCCTTGCCCTCGCGCACATTCATGGCGAGCTGGATGATCGGGTTGTCGCGGGCCTGGCGATGGATATCGGTGAGGAGATAATCCGGTTCCTGCTCGGTAAAAAAGCCACCGCCTGAAACAGGCGGAAGCTGGCCGGGATCGCCGAGCACGAGGATCGGCGTGCCAAAGCTCATCAGATCCTTGCCGAGCGCCTCGTCCACCATCGAGCACTCGTCGATAACGATCAACGCCGCCTTGGCGACCGGGCTCTGCCGGTTGATCGAAAACATCGGCGCGATCTGCGTCTTGCCGGTCTCTTCGTCCTCGACCGCCTCTTCGCCGCGCGGCCGGTAGATCAGCGAATGAATGGTTTTGGCATTGCGGGCGCCACGTGAACGCAGAACCTGCGCTGCCTTTCCGGTAAAGGCAGCAAACAAGACTTCGCCATCGACATGCTCGGCAAAATGTTTGGCAAGCGTCGTCTTGCCCGTGCCGGCATAACCGAAAAGCCGGAAAACCGGGCTGCGTCCCTCCTTCAGCCAGTTCGAAACGGCCTTCAGGGCTTCATCCTGTTGCGGTGCAAATTGCATGGCTGCGACTTGCCAGGATTCTGGCCGAAAGCGCAACTGAAAAATAGAACGAAAGAAGAATGAACAGCCCCTCAATCTAAAATGGAAATAACCCAGGATTGATGAACGCAGCCGCACAACCGAAATCTTGACACACCTATTGATTGCGCTACCATCGGCAGGACCGGCGGGGGAGATAGGGATGGCATTCTACAAGGATATTCCCGGCATTGATGCCGTAATCATGGCGGCAAGCAATCCGCTGCCTGAGCCGGCTACGCCCGGATCCCGTCGAACAATTGCCCTCAATTACAACCGCCTTGGCGGACTGATGGCAATGCTCGGTGCCGAGGCAGGTATATCCGTGAGCGCGGCACTCGCCGTCTGGTTGGCGGAAAGCGGCTCACTCGGGTATACGCCGAACAAGACGGTGCTGCGGTTTGAGAATCACAAATTCTTCAAGAACTGGGCAATACGCACGAACAGAACTTCGACCAACATTTTCAGTTCGGCGGGCGTAAGGGTATTCTCGGGAAATCCTGGGAGAAGCACAAATGGCGGCATGACACCACAGCAGCATGGTCGAGCTTTCACGGCGACCAGACTGCTGAATATCAGATTTTCAATTTTGCCATCAGTCTCGCCGGCACGGAGCCGGCCGCCATGTCGAGCAGCTTTGGAGGCTGCCAGATCCTGGGCTCCAACCACGATATCTGCGGTTATCCGTCAGCGGCGGCGATGTTCCAGGCCTTCAACACGTCGGAACGCTGGGAGATTTGTGCCTTCTTCGACTTCTGCAAGAGCAATAATGCAATCGATGAGCTGAAAAATCACCAATGGGAAGATTTTGCTTCGATCTACAATGGCTCGGCAAACGCCAAGCACTACGGCAAGATCATTGGCGAGAATTACGACGTTGCGAGTGAACTGCTATCGAAGGTCGGCCAGCAGCAGGTGCCTGTCAATGCGATGGCTGCAGGTCCGAGCGAGGAAAGCAGGTTTGCGGCCTTCGTGATCAATCTAGGCTTGAAGAACTTCAAGCCCTACGAACTTCTGACTATGGGCCATCAGCATTCCAACCCCAATAGCCCGGCGTTCGGATTGAACACACTGCCGCCAGAAGCCTTGTGGCCAAATATAGTTCCGACCATTCGCGTGCTCGACAATCTCCGAGACTTGCTTAACGCACCGATCGTCATCCAAAGCGTCTATCGCTCGCCAGCCTACAATACAGCGATTGGCGGAGAGGCGAACAGCCAGCACATGGAGTTCCGGGCAATCGACTTCATTGCCAAGTCTCTTTCAAGCCCTGCCGACTGGGCGGCAGTATTGAGACAGATGCGCGCCAATGGAGCGTTTGCCGGCGGCATTGGAACCTATCCAACCTTTGTTCATGTCGATACCAGAGGTCATAACGCAGACTGGTAGCAGACGAAAAATCCTCCCGGATCACGGAATAAATCCGCCTCCCCCGGTGTCTTGACACTGACGGCCGCAACGGGCCGCCGTAAAATCTGGGAGACGAACCATGAAACAGCTTATTCTGGCGCCTTTCGCGCTTGCCGTGCTGACCACCGCCGCCTTCGCCGCCGGCCCCTTCACGACCGTCAAGACCGACAAGGGCGACGTGCTTGCCGGCGAAAAGGGCATGACGGTCTATACGTTCAAGAACGACAAGGCCGGCACCTCCAATTGCTATGACAAATGCGCCACCAACTGGCCGCCTGTCATGGCCGCTTCCGATGCCAAGGCCGATGGTGCATACTCGCTCGTCACCCGCAAGGACGGGTCGAAGCAATGGGCCAAGGACGGCATGCCGCTCTATTACTGGGTCAAGGACACGAAGCAGGGCGACACCACCGGCGACGGCTTTAACGGCGTGTGGGATGTCGCGAAACCCTGATCATCCGGAAACGGCGCGCGCCCCTGAGGCTCCCCACCAGCGTTTCCCTGGAGACGCTGCCGAAGGAAGCGTGCCGTTTTCGTTCGAAGCACAGATCCTTGCTCTCCTGCCGCAACTCAGGCGCTATTCGCGCAGCCTGACACGATCGGCGGCCGAGAGCGAGGATCTGCTGCAGGACTGTGTCGAGAAGGCGCTCATCTCCCGGTCCCAATGGCGCGGCTCCAATTTCAAGGCCTGGGCCTATCGCATCATGACCAATCTTCATCTCAATACGCGCCGTGCCTCCGGCCGACGGCCGGTCGTTGCGCTCGACGAGGCTGAAAACGCCCCGGTGATCACGCGCGAGGACGATCCGCTTGAGAGAAGCCGCCTGACCGGCGCCCTCGAAACCCTGCCTTCGGATGCCCGTGCCGTGCTGATGCTGGTCGTCGTCGAAGGTTATGCCTATCAGGAAGTGGCCGACATGCTGGATATTCCGATCGGCACGGTCATGTCCCGCCTGTCACGGGCGCGGCATGCCCTTCGCGAAAAAATGCGGGAGGAAAACGTCATTCCACTGCGGAGACCGAAATGAACGAAAACCGCCCCGTCTCCGAAGCAGAGCTGCACGCCTATGTCGATGGCTTTCTCGGCGAGGAAGATAGCGCTCGCGTCGAAGCTCATCTTGCCGCCAATCCCGACCTTGCCGGGATGGTCGCCGACTGGCAGGCGCAGAGCGCCGGATTGCAGGCCGCCTTCGCCGGTGCCGCAACACCGAAGGAGAACGATATCCGGCTCATCTCCGATATCGTCGCGAAAGCATCGAAACGGCCGGCTTCCCAGCCGCGCCACAGGCTTGCGCTCGCGGCATCGGCCATTCTGGTTTTCGGGCTCGGGCTCGCAGCGGGGCATTACGGTCCGAAAATCTTCGAAGCACCGCAGATCGAACTCACCGCAACCGAAATCCTGCCGCGCGAGGCTCGCGACGCCTTCCTCATTTACGCAAGCGAAGTCCGCCATCCGGTCGAGGTCTTTGCCAATGAGGAAGCGCATCTGGCGACCTGGCTCGGCAAAAAGCTTTCGGTCGCCAATCTCAAGGTTCCGAACCTGCAGACGCTCGGCTTCCGGCTGGTCGGCGGCCGCCTTCTGCCGGTGGATGGCAGACCGGGAGCGATGTTCATGTACGAGGACGGGTCCGGCCAGCGCATCACCGTTCTCGTTGCGAGGAACGCCGAAAACCGCACGACAAGCTTCCGCTTTGCCTCGGCAGACGAGATCGAGACCTTTTACTGGATCGACGGCGATCTCGGTTACGCCGTCACGGGGGAGATTTCCCGCGACATGCTGCAGAAAATCGCCGAGGAATGTTACCGGCAGTTTCCATCGTAAGCCGGCACCAGCTACCGCATCGGATCGTTGGACAGCTCGATCGGCTTGCCATGCGGTGTAGCCTCGGCCGCTCTTTGCCAGCTTTCCTGTAGGCCAATGATCATCTCGTCGTCGGCAATGCCCTTTTCGATGATCAGGCCACACAGGGCGGCCACCCAGCAATCGAAATAGTCGCTGCCATCCTCGGCACGGCCATCACCATGTACTTCGCCGGAAAGCGCTGCCGCCCATTCGCTCCAGGTGAACACGCCTTTCTGGTGCAGATGCACGGTCATGGCAAAGGCCTGTGCATTCCAGGGTTCGGCAAAGACGGGGTCACCTTCCGGCGACTTCGGCAGCCCGACGGATTGCGCGAGCGGCGAAGGCGGCAGCTCGGTGCCGATCTCACAGGCGCTCAAGATAACTCTCCCAGGCATCGATCGAGACGGTCAGGGTCGGATCGCTGCCCTCACCCCAGATTTCCGGCCCGTCGAAGACGACCGTATAAAGCCATTGCGGGTTTTCGCCCTTGCCATGTGCATTGTCGTCCGGAAACACGAAGGCGCCCTGCACCGCTTCGATGACGCCCGTCTTGGCGCGCGCATAACGCGGCAGCCGCGTATGGGTGGAAGGATTGAAATTTTTGGTCCGCACCCCGTCGCCGACGGCGAAGACGGGAACCGCCTCCACCTCTCGGCTGCACGGGCCGCCGGTCGACAGAATGCCGGCAACCATCTCCGCCTTCATCACCCGCTTCGGCACCGCCGGATCGACCTGGCGATGGCCCGCATCGACTTCCGACTTCATCACGAAACCGTGGCGGTCCAGCAGGGTCTCGAGTGCCCTCACCCAGATCTCGTAATAGCTGGCCGAGAGATAGTTGGCCGGCGGGATGTTTTCGCGCACATGCCGGCTCTCGTCGAGGTTCCAGGCGCCAAATGCGCCGCAGGAGAGTGTCAGCCCCAGTGCCCGCTTTTCCCAGTCTGCATGGAAGATCGGCTCGTTCTTCTCCGGCGCGACTGCACCAAAACCCATCTGTCCGCCAAGATCATGGGGGCCGTTCATTCCGCTGCCCTCGCAACCGTGGTCGAGGCAATCGCAGTGCCGATCATCGCATCGCGGCTGACAAGTGCGGCAAGCGCCGCCTCATCAAGCCCTTCCGTACCTTCGGGCCGTTCCGGAATGACGAGATACCGCAGCTCGGCCGTCGAATCCCACACGCGAATTTTTTTGTCTTCCGGCAGCGTCACGCCGAATTCCGCCAGCACGCCACGCGGATCGATGACCGCCCGCGACCGGTAGGCCGGCGCCTTGTACCAGACCGGCGGCAGGCCGAGCACGGCCCAAGGATAACAGGAGCAAAGTGTGCAGACGACGAGATTATGCGTATCGGGCGTATTGAACACCGCCCGCATATGCTCTCCCTGCCGGCCGGTATAACCGAGGCTCGCAATCGCCGCCGTCGCGTCGCGCTTCAGCCAGTCGGAAAAATCAGGATCGCTCCAGGCCTTGGCGACGACATGCGCGCCATTGCGCGGCCCGACCTTGGTTTCATAGGTCTCGACGATCGCATCGATCGCAGCCGGGTCCAGCAGGCCCTTTTCCGTCAGCACCGTTTCGAGTGCCTTCACCCGCGCCTGCATGTCGGTATAGCGATTGTCGTGATGGTGATCGTGGCCATGCCCGTGTGCGTGATTATGGCCGTGACCATGATCATGGTCGCCGTGATGGTGGTGATCGTCGTCGTGCATGAAAAACTTCCTCGCAAGCGTCAGGATATGCGGCCTGCCGAAACCGTGCGATCCCGGTCCTCGACGCATATCCGATCGTATGACCCAAGGTGTAAGCCGCCATTCGCCGATCGGCAACCACCTGCATGCCGTCCGGCCCACTTCGGTTTGCGCCGGGCTTGGCACGCGACGGGATTTGCATATCTTAGCCCGAAAGCAAAAGACGAGGTGCACCATGGTCGAGATCCCGACAGTTTCCCTCCCCTCCGGTATTTTGGTACCGGCACTTGGTCTCGGCACCTGGAAGATGGGCGAGGATGCCCGCCACGCAGATGCCGAAGTGGCGGCCCTGAAACACGGCCTCGATCTCGGCATGACGCTGATCGACACCGCGGAAATGTATGGCGAGGGCGGCGCTGAACTCGTGACGGGCCAGGCGATATCAGGCCGCCGCGACGAAGTTTTTCTTGTCAGCAAGGTCTATCCCTGGAATGCCCGCCGCAAGGGCGTGATCGAGGCCTGCGAGAAAAGCCTGAAACGGCTGAAGACGGACCGGCTCGACCTCTATCTCCTGCACTGGCGCGGCGAACATCCGCTTGCCGAAACCGTCGCCGGCTTCGAGCAATTGCGCCAGTCCGGAAAGATCGCCGCCTGGGGCGTCTCCAATTTCGATCTCGACGACATGCAGGAATTGATGATGGTCCCGGGTGGTGACATGTGCGCCGCCAACCAGGTTCTCTACAATCTCTCCCGCCGCGGCGTTGAATACGACCTTCTCCCCTGGTGCCAGGAAAAGGGCATTGCGGTCATGGCCTATTCGCCGATCGAACAAGGCCGGATCCTGCGCAATGCCGAACTCATCCGTATCGCCAAAGCCTATCAGGCGACGCCGGCGCAGGTGGCGCTGGCCTTCCTGATGGAGCGCGACGGCGTTATTGCCATTCCAAAATCGTCGAGCCCTGAACGGGTCGAGGAAAATGCCGGTGCCGCAGAGCTGGAGATTAGCGACGAGGATCTGGCAGCGCTCGACGCAGCCTTCCCGCCACCGGCGAAAAAGCAGCCGCTGGCAATGCTCTAGTCGAGCCCCAGCGACGCCCGTTCCGCCACGAGCTTTTCGATCGCCGAGAACACGTCGATCTCTGCCCATGTCTTCGGATCACGATAGACGGGATAGAGGCTGAAGGCAGCAGCAGCCAGCTGGTCAGTTGTCGGCCGCACCTGCCTGCGAGCGGAAATACCCGCGGCAGCAGGATCGAAGCGATCTTCCGTCAGCCCCCAGCCGGCATAAAAAGGCGCCGCGTAACAGCGCACCGGCAGTCCGCGCAAAAGTGCATCGAGGCCGAACTGGCTGGACATCGTCCAGACCTCGTCCACGACGTCGAGCAACGAGGCTGCAGAAACCGGTTCGCTCGACAGGATCACACCCGGCATTTTCGCCGCCTGCTCGGTCATATACCCCTTGCGAAAACCGGCCATCACATCCGGATGGGTGCGCACCACGCATTGCGCACCGCTCGCGACCGCATCCGCCAGCATGCGGGAAAAACTCTCGGCGGAACCGCCGGCCATCGGCACGGAAACATCGCCAAAGACCTGATCGACAAGCAGGACGCGCCGCTTTGTCGTGGCATCGAGTTTTGGCGCACGATGTGGAAGATTATTGTATTTCGACAGCCGGTTTTCGACGAGCGCCTCGCGGATGTCACCGCCAAGCGAACCACTACCTGCGTCATCGGCCGAACCGGCGATCAGCCGCTCAAGCCTGGACGGCTTTGCCGCCCGCACAGGCATGCCGAGATCATCGATCTGGATCGAGATCGGCAAAACATTCTGCTTGCCGAGGCCGACGGAGCGCAAAAAACCGTCTTCGAGAAACCAGGACGGCAGGCCACGCAACCCGGCAATCAGCCGCGCCGTCTTGGCCGGAATGCGCCCGCCCCAAAGCACCACGCCACCAATCCCCGGAGACCATGTCGGCTCCAGCGGATCGACGCCAAAATAGTGGCTGAGCCAGGGCTGCGACTGGCGCACGTAAAAGGTCGCGCCGATCCGCGTTCCCTGTTGCGGAAGCCAGTCCTTCTGCAATCGCCTGCCCCTTTGTGCCGCCTGATAAAAATCATGCGCCGATCAGGCGCATGATGGAGGCTTAGCGCGGAAAACCGTGTGCAGCGAGCCGAAAATCATCGTCCGCTGCGAACGGCATCTTACATGCCCTGCGGACCACGGTTCATCGCGGCGATCCCCGTGCGGCAGACCTCGACCAGGCCGAGCGGCTTCATGATCGCCACGAACTGGTCGATCTTGGAGGACTTGCCGGTGAGTTCGAGAATGAAATGCTCGACCGTCGCATCGACCACCTTGGCCTGAAAGGCATCGGCCAGACGCAGCGTTTCAGCGCGGCGCTCGCCCTGGCCGACAACCTTGATCAGCGCCACTTCGCGCTCGATCGGCCGTTCCTGACCGAGATTATGGGCGCGAACCGTCAGGTCGACGACGCGATGGACCGGCACGATCCGCTCGAGCTGGGCCTTGATCTGCTCCAACACGGTCGGCGTGCCGTTGGTGACGATGGTAATGCGCGATAGGTGCGCTTCATGCTCCGTCTCCGAGACCGTCAGGCTTTCGATATTGTAGCCGCGGCCGGAAAACAGGCCGATGACGCGGGCGAGAACGCCCGGTTCGTTGTTGACGAGAACCGAAAGCGTATGGCTTTCGGCCTTGGCCGTTTCAGGGCTGATGAAATAGGCAGATCCGGTCGGTTGCTGATGTGCATTCATGTGCTTGGGTCCGTTTCCTCAAGTTTTAATTCAGGAATGGCAGTGGTCCTCAGACCAGCTGCCGGTCCTTCGCATCAATGGCCTTGGCGACCGCTTCGTCCGTTGCCTCGTCCGGCAGCAGCATCTCGTTATGTGCCTTGCCCGACGGGATCATCGGGAAGCAGTTAGCGAGGTTTGCCACGCGGCAGTCGAAGATGACTGGCTTGTCGACTGCGATCATCTCGGCAATCTTGTCGTCCAGCTCCTTCGGATCGTCGCAATACATGCCGACCGCGCCATAGGCTTCCGCCAACTTGACGAAATCAGGCATCGCTTCCGTGTAGGAATTCGACAGGCGGTTGCCATGCAGCAGCTGCTGCCACTGGCGCACCATGCCCATATACTGGTTGTTCAGGATGAAAATCTTGACCGGCAGGTTATGCTGGATGGCGCAGGACATTTCCTGGATGCACATCTGGATCGACGCATCGCCTGCAATATCGATGACGAGCGCCTCGGGATGCGCGACCTGAACGCCGAGCGCCGCCGGCAGGCCGTAGCCCATCGTGCCGAGACCGCCAGACGTCATCCAGTGATTCGGCTCCTCGAAACCGAAGAACTGCGCCGCCCACATCTGGTGCTGGCCGACTTCCGTGGTGATGAAGGTCTCGCGTCCCTTCGTCGCCTCGTAGAGACGTTCCAGCGCATATTGCGGCATGATCACGTCGTTCGAGTTCTTGTAGGAGAACGACTTGCGACCACGCCAGGCATCGATCTGCGTCCACCAGTCCTTGGTCTGTGCCTTTTCCGGCTTTTTCGGCAGAGCCCGCCACAGGCGGACCATGTCTTCCAGAACATGGGCGACGTCACCGATGATCGGAATGTCGACGCGGACATTCTTGTTGATCGACGACGGGTCGATATCGATGTGAACCTTGCGCGAGTTCGGCGAAAACGCATTCAGGCGGCCGGTGATACGGTCGTCGAAACGCGCGCCGATGCAGACCATGACATCGCAATCATGCATGACCATATTGGCTTCGTAGGAACCGTGCATGCCGAGCATGCCGAGCCAGTTCTTGCCCGAGGCCGGATAGGCGCCGAGGCCCATCAGGGTTGAGGTGATCGGGAAATCGGTCAGCTCGACCAGCTCGCGCAGCAGCTTGGAAGCTTCGGAACCGGCATTGATGACGCCGCCGCCCGTGTAGAAAACCGGCTGCCGAGCCGTCGCCATGAGTTCGACGGCCGCCTGGATCGCGCGCAAATCGCCGTCCAGCTTCGGCTTGTAGCTCTTGTTGATGCCGCCCTCCGTCGGAGGCGTATAGGTGCCGGTCGCGAACTGGACGTCCTTCGGGATATCGACGACGACAGGACCCGGCCGGCCGGTCTGGGCGATCCGGAAGGCTTCATGGATGATGCCGGCGAGGTCGTTGACATCCTTGACCAGCCAGTTGTGCTTGGTGCAGGGGCGCGTGATACCGACCGTATCGGCTTCCTGGAAGGCGTCCGAGCCGATCAGTGTCGTCGGAACCTGACCGGTCAGGCAGACGAGCGGGATCGAATCCATCAGCGCGTCCTGCAGCGGCGTCACCGCATTGGTGGCACCCGGACCTGACGTGACCAGCATGACGCCGACCTTGCCGGTCGAACGGGCATAACCTTCGGCCGCATGGCCGGCACCCTGTTCGTGGCGAACGAGAATGTGCTGGATCTCGTCCTGCTGAAAGATCTCGTCATAGATCGGCAGCACGGCGCCACCGGGATAACCGAAAATGTGCTCGACGCCGTTGTCCTTCAAAGCGCGAAGCACGATTTCGGCGCCCGTCATCCGATTGCCGTTATCTGCCGTGTCCGTCATGTCCTGTCCTCCTGATGTCTGGCCCTGTCTCTGCGATGGCCGGGATTGCTGCTGGAGTTCTTTGCTTCCGGTCCGGCTGGATTATCGAAGGCTGGCCGGAAACAAGGCATAAAAAAAGGCCCCTTGAGGAGCCTGTCTTTCCGCGCATGGGTGGCTGTCGCCGGACGGTTACACCGTCCTGCCCATGCGCGTTCCCACCACAATAAGTGCGTTCGAAATTTTCATGGTCGGGAGTGTTAGCCAGATAAATGCCATTCGTCAACGTGGACCTGCCCCAAAAAACGCCATCTATCTGACTTTGCAGCGACTTATTGCGCATTCATTCGGCGAAAAGCCTACACGAGTTGTTAAGTCCGGCATCCTATAGTGCCCCCTCTCATAGGTGTGACAACCGACCGACGGACCATCAGATCTAAACCCCAATGACAGGGGCGCCTGTTTGTTGAACAACGACCTTCACCATTCGATCTCTGCAGGAGAGCAGGATCGCCGCGATGTCCAGAAACCCGGCAACCGCCTGCTCGGCCGCGTCGTCGCGTGCAACGGCGCCCATGCCACCATCTCTGCTGTTGCCGAACATGGTGAAACGGATCTCACCGAACTCTGGTCGGTCGGCCGCCTGATTTCCATAACTGTCGGCCGCAACCGCGTCGTGGCCCTGTCCTATTCCATGCAGTCCGGCGGGCAGCAATGGGGCGAAGGCGAGGACAACAAGTTCAATATCGAGGTCGAGCTTCTCGGCGAAGTGCGGGTTGGTGAAGACGGTCGCGAAGAATTTTCGAGCGGCATTTCCCGCTATCCCTATCTCGGCGCCATCGCTCACCGCATCCGCGCTGCCGACCTTCTGAAGATCTATGATGCCGGCAAGAGCGATACCTGCGTGATCGGCAAGCTCAGTCAGGACGAATCGATCGATGCCGCGATCCATATCCCGTCCATGCTGTCGAAACATTTTGCCATTGTCGGCTCGACCGGCGTCGGCAAATCGACCGCCGTCTCGCTTCTGCTGCACAAGGCAATCGAGGCCGATCCGAAACTGCGCGTCCTCATTCTCGACCCGCATAACGAATTCGCCGCCGCCTTTCCCGAGCACGCCGTCGTTATCGATACCGACACGCTCGACCTGCCCTTCTGGCTGATGCGGCTCGAAGAATTTTCCGAAGTCGTTTTCCGCGGCCGCCCGGCCATTGTCGACGAGCTCGATATTCTGCGCGACCTCATCCCGGAAGCAAAACGGGCCTTCCGCGGCAATGACGGCGGACTGATGCGCCGTGCGACGGAAAAGAGCTCGATCACCGCCGACACGCCGGTGCCCTACCGCATGGCCGATCTTCTGGCCCTGATCGACGAGCGTATCGGCCGCCTGGAAGGCCGGGGCGAAAAGCCTTTCCTGCGCTCGCTGAAAATGCGCGTCATGTCGGCAATCAACGACCCGCGCTACCATTTCATGTTCTCCAACAACACGATCAACGACACGATCATGGAGACGATCGCCCATATCTTCCGCATTCCGGGAGACGACCGGCCGATCTCGACTTTTCAGCTGGCCGGTATTCCGTCGGAAGTCGTCAATTCCGTTGCCTCGATCCTGTGCCGAATGGCTTTCGAGCTGGCGCTCTGGAGCAATGGCGGCATCCATATGCTCGTCGTCTGCGAAGAGGCGCATCGTTACGTGCCGGCGGATCGTGAGCGTGGTTTCGTGCCGACCGTGCAGGCGATTTCGCGTATTGCCAAGGAAGGCCGCAAATACGGCGTTTCGCTCGGTGTCATCACCCAGAGACCGGGGGAACTCGACCAGACGATCCTGTCGCAGTGCTCGACCCTGTTTGCCATGCGCCTGTCGAACGACCGCGACCAGGAAATCATCAAGTCGGCCATCCCGAATTCTTCGGTCTCCACCACCAGCTTCCTGTCGTCGATCGGCAATGGCGAGGCAATTGCCTTCGGCGAAGCGCTTTCGGTGCCGATGCGCATGAAATTTGCCCGCGTCGAACCGAAATATCTGCCCAAGGCCAATGGCGTGACGGACAAGGGTGCGGAAGAGACGCCGGATACCGTCGACCTTCGCTCCATCGTCGCCCGCATGCGTTCGGTCAGCGGCCCGGATATCAGCAGCTTCCAGCAGAGCTACAGCAGCGACATGGCCGCCATGACGGAGCAGAGCCAGAGCCTGCGTGCGGAAGAGACGGAAAGATTTGCACCGGCGACCGATGCCGAACTCGGACGCTGGCGCGATGAAGTGCGGCGTGATGCCGTGCCGCCGGCACCGGCCTTCACGCCGCGCCAGCCCACAGTTTCGCAATCCGCGCCTCCGCAACCCGAGCCCTATCGGCCTGACATGCTGCCAAGAGCCCGCACCTACGAGACCACAGCCTCGGCTGCGCCCGACCGCTTTGCCGACCTGCGCCGCGACCGCCTTCAGGAACAGCCCGCACAGCCACGCCAGCCTGAATCGCCCATGCGCTCGCCACTGCTGCGCCGCGAGGGTTCATCCCTGCGGGAAAGCCTGCTGAAAAAGCCGCTCGGCTCGCTCTACGACAAGGATTGAGCCGAGCCGCCACTCCCCTCAGGAGAGGCGTTCCCAGCTTTCGTCCATCTGGTTGCGGAACCATGTCATCTGCCGCTTGGCATATTGACGGGTAAGAGCGGCACCACGCTCGATCACCATCTCGCGACTCATCTCGCCTTTCAGCATGGCTGCGATCTCGCGCACGCCGATCGCTTTCATGACAGGCAGGTCCGGCGCCGGGTCGAGCGCCATCAGGGTTTCGACCTCTTCGACTGCACCAGTTTCCAGCATCTTCACGAATCGCTGATCGATCCGGCCATGCAAAACTTTCCGGTCCGGCAGGACGACAAATTTTCGCGCACGGGCCGGATCGATGACCATCGGCCCCATCCGGTCCTGAAAGTCGGCGATCGAGCGGCCGGTCTCCTCCAGCACTTCGAGTGCCCGTACGATCCTCTGGCCGTCGCGCATTTCGAGCGAGGCCGCGACCGGCGCATCGCGGGAAGCGAGTTCCGCGTGAAGAACCTCCGGCCCCTCTTCCTTCAATCGCAGCCGCACCCGGCAGCGAATGTCCTGTGAGATCTCTGGCATATCCGAAAGCCCGCCGGTCAGCGCCTTGAAATAAAGCCCCGTTCCGCCGACGAAGACCGGCATGCGGCCTTCCGCCTTCAGCCTCGGCAACAGAGCCGAAACATCGCGCAGCCATTCCCCCGTCGAATAGGCGCGCGTCGCCGGCACATGCCCGTAAAGCAGATGCTCGATCCCGCCCATGTCCTCTTCGGAAGGGCGTGCCGTAATCACCCGCAGCGTGTCATAGACCTGCATGCTGTCGGCATTGATCACGACGCCGTCGGTCTCGCGCGCCAGTTTCACGGCAAGCGCCGACTTGCCGCTGGCCGTTGGCCCGGTTATCAGGATCGCGTCATTGTTTTCGATAAGGTCGGTCATATGGCTTTCGTTGCCACGCTCATTGCCCATCCGTCAAATCCCGTTCTCAACGTAAGGCTCGGAGAGCAGGCGGCGGAAGCGGTCAATGCCTCCGGCCTCTACTGGCTGGCGGACGGAATTGCCTGCGATATCGCCCTTCGCGACGGCTCCGACATTGCTGCCGCCGAGGCCACCCTGCGCAGCCTGATCGGCGACGCCCCTGTGGACGTCGTGGTGCAGAATGCCGAAACGCGGCGGAAAAAATTCCTCATCGCCGACATGGATTCGACGATGATCGGCCAGGAATGCATCGACGAGCTTGCCGATGTCGTTAGCCTCAAGGACAAGGTCGCAACCATCACCGCCCGCGCGATGAACGGCGAGATCGCCTTCGAACCGGCCCTGCGTGAACGCGTCGCGCTGCTGAAAGGCCTGCCGATCGGCGTCGTCGACGACGTCATCGCCAAGCGCATCACGCTGACCTCCGGCGGCCCGGAACTGATCGCCACGATGAAGGCCAAGGGCGGTTACACGGCCCTCGTCTCCGGCGGCTTCACCGTCTTCACAAGCCGCATCGCCGCCATGCTTGGCTTCGATACCAACCGCGCCAATATCCTGATCGAAAAAGACGGTTTTCTGACCGGCGAAGTCGCCGAGCCGATCCTCGGCAAGCAGGCCAAGGTCGATGCCTTGAACGAGATTGCCGCCGAACTCGGCATCACCGCCGCAGACGCAATCGCCGTCGGCGACGGCGCCAATGACCTCGGCATGCTCGGCATTGCGGGATCGGGCATCGCCCTCCACGCCAAACCCGCCGTTGCCGCAGAAGCCCAGATCCGCATAAACCACGGCGACCTGACGGCGCTGCTCTACATTCAGGGGTATCGCAAGACGGATTTTGTCGGCGCCTGAGATCATCTCGTCCGCTGTTGCCACCAGTCTGCATTTGATATTGACAAATATGTATGTACACTGGAACGACCATGACGCGGTTCGAATGGAATGCGGAAAAGGCCAGAACCAACAAAGCCAAACACGGCGTATCCTTCGAACTTGCGCGCCATATCTGGGACGACCCTTTTCATCTGATCGTCCCCGACACCGTTTATGATGGTGAGGAACGCTGGCTCGCGGTCGGCGCAATCGGACCTGTGACGATTCTCGTCGCCGCCCATGTCTATCGTGGCAATGACGATAACGAGATCATCCGCATCATCAGCGCCCGACGGGCAACGCCGCATGAGAGGAAACGATATGAACGGCAGGCAACTTAACGAAGCCGAACGACAGGAACTCGCCGACCTCGAAACCCGGTCCGGCGACGCTGTCGATACAAGCGATATAGCCGAAATTTCGGACAGCCAATGGCAGCTTGCCCGCCGTGGCGATCTCTATCGCCCGATCAAGAAATCGGTGACGATCCGCCTCGACGCCGATGTCATTGCATGGTTCAAGGAAAACGCATCCGGCGGCTATCAGACCGAGATCAACAGCGTTTTGCGCCGCCATGTCTCCGAGCAGGA
Source organism: Neorhizobium alkalisoli (assembly GCF_007829835.1). Classification (GTDB taxonomy): domain Bacteria; phylum Pseudomonadota; class Alphaproteobacteria; order Rhizobiales; family Rhizobiaceae; genus Neorhizobium. The sequence goes on from NZ_VIWP01000003.1 coordinate 168,291, forward strand.
AAAGAAATCCGCGTGACCACGTCCGAGATTGAGCAGGCGACCATCTATCTCGAGACCCCGCGCCTTCGTCTGCGCAACTGGCTCTCCTCCGACCGTGACCTGTTTCGCGAGATCAATGCCGATTCCAAAGTAATGGAGTTTTTCCCCTTTCGCCGCAGCCATGCCGAGGCGGATGCCTTTCTCGGCAAGCTGAACGAGATGATCAAGGACAGCGGTCTTGGTTTCTATGCGGTCGAACTGAAGGAGGCGAGCGAGCCGATCGGCTTTTGCGGCCTGTCCTTCACCAACATGCCGAGTATCTTCCCCGCCGAGACGGTCGAGATCGGCTGGCGGCTGGCGACCCGCTTCTGGGGGAATGGTTACGCAACGGAAGCGGCCAGCGCCCTGCTCGGCCTCGCCTTCGACGACAAGAAGATGCAGGCCGTCGTATCTTTCGCTGTGGCAGAAAACACCCGCTCGACCGCCGTCATGCGCCGCATCGGCCTTCACCGGATCCCCGACATGGATTTCGACCATCCGCGCGTACCGGATACGCATCCGCACCTGAAACGGCATGTCGTCTACGCAATCACCGCCGACGAATGGGCAAGACAAGCCGCAGACCGCCGGCAGCAGCCAAGGCAGGCATAAGCGCTACACGGCCTGGATCGACGGGCGATCCGGGCCGTATCATCCGTTAGCGACTATTCCAGCGGCAGCGCGACAAAGCGCAGGTTGCCGCTCTTGTCGGCCACCATCACATGCGCATTGCGGCGCCCCTCGCCCTTCAACACATCGATCCGGCTGATGACTTCCGCCGGGCTCTCGACAAAGTCCTGCGCCACCTCGACGAGGACGTCGCCAGGCTTCAGCCCCTTTTCAGCTGCCACGGAGCCGGCTGCCACAGCCGTCACGACCACGCCCTCGACGCTGTCGGCAATGCCAAAACTCTTGTGCTGCGCCTCGTCGAGAACGGCCATCGACATGCCATAGGCAGATGCCGGTTCCTTGCTCGCCTGGCCGTCCTTCTTGGTGCCGCTCTCGCCGCCCTTGTCCGCCTGACCACCGCTATTCGGCTGCCCGCCCTTATCGGTCTGGCCTCCCTTGTCGGTCTGGTCGCCACTGTCCGGTGCCATGTCGCCATCACCGTCATCATCGGAATTGGCGTCGTCGCTGGCATCGGCCGTGTCCTGCAGCTGGCCAAGCGTCACCCGCACCGTCTGCTCCTTGCCGTCGCGCAGCAACCGCACTTCGACATCCTTGCCGACCGGGCTTTCCGCGACGATGCGCGGCAGGTCGCGCATCTGCGCTACGGTCTGGCCATCGAAGGCCAGCACCACGTCGCCGGCCTTGATCTCGCCGTTCTTGATCGGCCCGTCCTTGACCACGCCGGAAATCAGCGCGCCACGCGGCTTGTCGAGCCCGAGGCTTGCGGCGATATCGTCGTTGACCGGCTGGATGCGCACGCCAAGCCAGCCGCGGCGCGTTTCGCCGAATTCGATCAGCTGATGGACGACGTTTTCGGCCAGTTCCGTCGGCACAGCGAAACCGATACCGATCGAACCGCCGGAGGGCGAAATGATCGCGGTATTGATGCCAATCACCTCGCCGCGCATGTTGAACAGCGGGCCGCCGGAATTGCCCTTGTTGATCGCGGCATCCGTCTGGATGAAATTGTCGTAAGGCCCGGCATTGATGTTACGGCCGCGGGCAGAAATGATGCCTAATGTCACCGAGCCGCCGAGACCGAACGGATTGCCGATCGCCATCACCCAGTCGCCGATCCGCATTTTTCGCGAGTCGCCGAAAGGCACGGCCTTCAGGGGAGCCTTCGGCGTCACCTTGAGAACGGAAAGGTCCGTCTTGGTGTCGGTGCCGACCAGCTTCGCCTTCAGCTTGGTGCCATCCGGAAAGATCACCTCGATATCGTCGGCGCCCTCGATCACGTGGTTATTGGTCACCACATAACCGGACGGATCGATGACGAAACCGGAACCGAGCGACGACACTTTCTGGTTCTTGCCCTGATTGCTCTTGTCGTCGAAGAAATCGTCGAACAGGTCTTCGTAGGGAGAACCCTCCTGGATCTTTGGCTGCTGTGGCCCGGCACCTTGGTCCTTGACGCTCTGCGACGTGGAAATGTTGACCACGGCATCCAGCAGACCTTCCGCGAGATCCGAAACGGATGACGGACCGGCCGGGCCGGCAAGTGCTGCCGTTGGCGGCTGCTTGATCTGGGGAGCGGTCGGTGGCGCCGGCAGCATCGTCGCCGGAGGCGCCGCACCCTGGGTTCCCCCCTGGGCCGGGGCCTGAGGCTTCGTCGCCGGTGCCTGCGCAAACGCATTGAGCGGGCTGACAACGATAGCAACTGCAAGCCCGATCGCGGTCGAACGCTTCCAGGACGAATGGATCGAATTGGCCATCTGGCACCTCGCTATTGATCTTCGCGCGTCGCCCGCGGGCTTTATCAGGTCGACCATCTCGTTCGACCCATTCAATCGGGCATTATTTCGACAGAAGCATAAGGCGGATCGAAGACCGGGAAAATTACCTTTTCGTGAGCGCGCCGTCAGGACGCAATTCGTCTGTGGACGGCGTGTCGAAAAAGGGCGGCATCATTGCCGCCCCCTTGGTTGTTCTGGTCAGTTCGCCGGCGCGGTAGGCGCAGCCGGAGCAGGAGCGGCCGGTGGCGTACCGTCGGACGAATTGAAGAACTTGAAGAATTCCGAATTCGGAGACAGCACCATCGTTGTGCCATTGTCGGCAAGCGATGCCACATAGGCGCGCATCGAGCGATAGAACTCAAAGAAGGCCGGATCCCGCTTGAAGGCATCACCGAAGATCTTGTTGCGCTCGGCATCGCCCTGACCGCGGGTGATTTCCGAATCGCGCTGCGCTTCCGAGACGATCTCGACGACCTGACGGTCGGCGACGGCGCGGCGACGCTGGCCTTCTTCGTTACCACGGGCACGGATCAGTTCGGCTTCCGCCAGACGTTCCGCCTTCATGCGCTCAAAGGTCTTCTGCGACACTTCCTGCGTCAGGTCGGTACGACGGATGCGAACGTCCTTGATCGTCAGGCCGAGCGTTTCGGCAGCCGTGTTCAGATCCGCATGCACTTCCTGCATCATCGAGGACCGCTCGTTGGAGAGTGCGGCCTCGAAATTGCGCAGACCGTAAACCCGGCGAAGCGCTGCATCGAGACGGGTGCGCAGACGCGATTCGGCCGATTCACGGTCACCGGAAACGGTTTCGCGGAAACGGCGTGCATCGCTGATCTGGTAGACCACGAAGGCATCGACATCATAGAAGGCGCCGCCACGGACCTGGACACGGATATTGTCGAGGTCGAAGCGTAGCGCGCGGTCTTCGAGATACTGGACGCGGTCGGCATCGAGGAAGGCGAAGGGCAGCTTGAAATAGAGGCCCGGTTCACGCTTGACCGACTGGATCTGGCCGAAGCGGACGACGATCGCCTGTTCGCGCTCGTTGACCACGAAGACCGACGAATAGATCAGCACCAGCACAACGGCGAGGCCGATCAGGAAAGCGGGGAGCTTGTTGGAGATCATTTTTTCGCTCCCTGCTGCGTGTTGCCCTGCATCTTGTTGATTTCGTTCAGAGGCAGATAGGGAACCACGCCCTGCTTGTCGTCCAGGATAACCTTGTTGGAGTTCTTGAGAACCGCTTCCATGGTTTCGAGGAAGATGCGGCGGCGCGTAACTTCAGGCGCATTGGCATATTCGTTGTAGATCGAAACGAAGCGCTGTGCCTCACCGTTTGCCTCGTTAACGACGCGATCCTTGTAGGCGGATGCCTCTTCACGGATCTGCGCTGCCTGACCGCGGGCCTGGCCGAGCTTCTGGTTGGAATACTGGTTCGCCTCTTCGACGAAACGATCCTGGTCCTGTTCGGCGCGCTGCACTTCTTCGAACGCATCGGCCACTTCACGCGGCGGCGCTGCATCCTCGATCGGAACGGCATTGATGGTGATGCCCGAACCATAGGTGTCCATCGTGCCCTGGATGATGTTGCGCACTTCCGTCGACATGCCTTCGCGGTTGTCGCGGAAAATGTCCTGCGCCGGACGGCGGCCGACGACTTCGCGCATGGCGCTTTCAGACACCTGCTGCAGCGTCGAGGCCGGGCTTTCCAGATTGAACAGATAGGCCTTCGGATCGGTGACCGTGAACAGGACCGAGAACTCGACATTGACGATGTTCTGGTCGCCGGTCAGCATCCAGCCGGCATTCGTGCTCGAGCCGCGCGATGCGCCGATATTCTGCTGCTGTTCGGTAACCTTGACGATTTCGACGGATTCCAGCGGCCAGAAATGGAAATGCAGGCCCGGCATGGAAATCTCGTCCTTCGGACGGCCGAAACGCAGTTCGACACCACGCTCATCCGGCTGAACCGTGTAAATGGACTGGAAGGCAAGAAATGCCACCACGACGAGAAGCAGGATCACAACTGCGCCGCCGTTGAAACCGCCGGGCATCACGCCCTTCAGGCGGTCCTGGCTGCGTCTGATGATGTCCTCGAGATCGGGCGGTCCGCCATTGCCACCGCCGCCGCCGCGCGGGCGGTTCGGTCCTTGTCCCCAGGGACCTTGGTTGTTACCGCCGCCACCGCCGCCGCTGCCGCCGCCCCACGGGCCGCCGCCATTCTGATTGCTCCAGGGCATCAAAACCTCTTAGTTAGTGTCACTCCCATGCCTGCGCCCCATTTTCCGGAACGCAGCTTTGCCGTTATAGGTATCGAGCGGCCCGCTTTCAACGCAACCACAATAACTTCCCGGTGTTTGGTAACGAAATATATCAGTTTGACGCGGAACGGCGATGATAGATCGCAAAACGGGTCGGATAAGTGTCCTTCTCCCCCGCTGGAACGGCGATCTCCTCGACCTTCTCGAAGACGGCGGGATCGACCGCCGGGAAGAAGGTGTCACCGTCGGAGATGTCGGTATCGACATGTGTCAAATACAACCGATCGGCGAGATGGATGGCCTGCGCATAAATCTCGCCGCCGCCCAGAATGCCGATTTCTTCCGCTCCAGTTTCCGCAGCGATTGCCTGTGCCCGCGAAAGTGCCGCCTCGAGCGAAGTGGCAATCTCAGCACCATCGACATGAAAATCCGCATTGCGGGTGACGACCACATGCGGCCTGCCGGGAAGCGGCTTGCCGCCGAAGGAAAGAAGCGTCTTTCGCCCGACGACCATCGGCTTTCCAAGCGTCATCGCCTTGAAGCGCTTGAGATCGGTCGACAGCCGCCACGGCATGTCGCCGTCACGGCCGATGACGTTGTTGCGCGAAACGGCGACGAAGATCGCGACAGGAACACGCATCAGACTGCAATCGGCGCCTTGATGCTCGGATCGGCGACATAGTTTTCCAGCGTGAAATCCTCGAACCGGAAGGCAAAAATGTCCTTCAAGTCCGGGTTCATGCGCATCACCGGCAAGGCCTTCGGGCTGCGGCTCATCTGCAGTTCGGCCTGTTCGAAATGGTCAGAATAGATATGCGCATCACCCAGCGTATGCACAAAATCACCGAGCTTCAGCCCGGTCACCTGCGCCACCATCATCGTCAGCAGCGCATAGGAAGCGATGTTGAACGGCACGCCGAGAAAGATGTCGGCGGAACGCTGGTAGAGCTGGCAGGACAGTTTTCCGTCCGAAACATAGAACTGGAACAGGCAGTGGCAGGGCGGCAGCGCCATATCGTCCACCTGTGCCGGGTTCCAGGCCGAAACGATATGCCGGCGCGAATTCGGATTGACCTTGAGGCCCTCGATCAGCTGGGCGATCTGGTCGACATGGCCACCGTCCGGATTCGGCCAGGAGCGCCACTGGTAACCGTAGACCGGGCCGAGATCGCCGTTTTCATCGGCCCATTCGTCCCAGATGGAAACTCCGTTTTCCTTGAGATAGGCGATATTCGTATCGCCCTTGAGGAACCACAGCAGTTCATGGATGATCGAGCGCAGATGCAGCTTCTTCGTCGTGGTGACCGGAAAGCCTTCGGAAAGATCGAAGCGCATCTGATAACCGAAGACGGAGCGCGTGCCCTTGCCTGTCCGGTCGCCGCGGTCGGTACCGGTTTCCATCACATGCCGCAGCAGGTCGAGATATTGCTTCATGGGGTCAGGCCGCCGTTTCCATTCTTCTGTCTCCAGATAATAGCACGAGTCGGCCCGACCAATCGCATTTTCCCTTTTTCCAATATTTTTGGATGGGAATTTTTCGGCGAGGCTCAGAGCGTGTCGAGCTTTCCGAGTTCCTTGGCCACGAGATAGTAGAAAGTGACGCGCGACTTGGAGCGATCGCCGGTCATCGTCTTGGCGGCCGCAGCCACGGCATTTTCGGCCGCTTCGCCGGTGACGCCGAGCTTCTTGCCCGCCCAGTTGTTGACCACGGTCTTCATCTCGTCCTTGTCGCTGGCGGCAACAGTGGCGGAATCGCGGTTGCGAAGCGCGATGCCGAGATATTTTACGATCTTTTCGACCGCTGCTTCATTGGCTGCACTGTCATACTTCTTCACGTCGTCGAGATATTCGCTCATGGCCCTCTCCTTGTGGTGTCAGTTATGGTCTTTGGCGGCTCGTGGTGAATGCTTAACAAGATGATGTTGTAGAAGCGATTTCGAATGCTGCGCAACCCCTTTTCACGGGCGCAAGAAAGACCTATATGAACCTTGCCGGGCTTAGGTCCGGATATGGCGATAAATGGTCGGTGTAATAAACCTATTGGACCCGGGGGCGGTACCCGGCGCCTCCACCAAAAACCGGTCGGTCGATGTCAGACCGGCTTTTGATGGGGGCGAAATAGGATCGACAAGGGTGTAAAGATCGTACTTTTGCTCGGCATGATACCGCCGTTATCGGGTCACAAGTGTAGTTGCAAACGACAACAACGCTAAGGGTTATGCTCTCGCTGCTTAATCGCGGTGCGGGAAATCCGAACTAAGTCCTTACGGTTAGCCCCGTAAGGCGGGGTCCGAAGGCACCTGGCAACAGAAGCCTTCACCTTCGCCTTCCGCTCGAATATTATGGCATCTGACTCGGCGCGGGAGCGGGCTTTTCCGCAGCGCCTGGGAATGGCATAAAGCGTCTCCTGAAGACGATAAAATGGAAAGACAGGATCGCATGGGGCAGGATCATATCCGTTACGATATTCTGGCACAGGACGCGCTGCGCGGCGTCATCCGCAAGGTATTGTCTGAAGTCGCTGCAACGGGCCGGCTGCCGGGCGACCACCACTTCTTCATCACCTTCCTGACCGGTGCGCCGGGTGTCCGCATCTCGCAGCACCTGAAGAGCAAATATCCGGAGCAGATGACCATCGTCGTCCAGCACCAGTTCTGGGACCTGAAGCTGACCGAAACCCAGTTCGAGATCGGCCTGTCCTTCTCCGACACGCCGGAACGCCTCGTCATCCCGTTCAATGCCATCCGCGGCTTCTATGACCCGTCGGTCAATTTCGAACTCGAATTCGAAGTTCCGCTCGTCGAGGAAGAAGAAGCAAGCACCGCGATCCCGGTCGAGGCGGTCGCCAAGCCCGCCACGGACACGCCGGCTGCCGAGGGCGAAGAAAAGAAGCCCGGTTCGGTCGTCTCGCTCGATTCGTTCCGTAAGAAGCAGTAGGCCGCAAGAAACAATAGGTGGATCAGCCATGAGCGCCGAGATCGTCAATCTACGGCAGTTCAAAAAGGGCAAGGCCCGCCAGGAAAAGGCGGACCAGGCAGAGCAGAACCGTGTCACTTTCGGACTTTCGAAATCCGAGAAGCAGCTGGCCAAGTCCATAAATGACAAAGCGCAAAAAACGCTGGATCAGGGCAAGCTCGAAAAGCCTTTTCGGGACAAGGACTAAGGGCGTTAAGCCTTCGTTAGCCTCTCGCATGCCATCGGCTTGACGGAGCGCAGGCGACCCTCTCAATTGCGCTCCATCAATCACCATGAAGGTGACGGGGCAAAGCTTGATTCGCAAACATTCCGCGACCTTACACGGTCATCGCACTAGTTTTTCACTGGAAGACGAATTCTGGTTGGAGCTGAAACGCATCGCCTCGGCGCGCGGTCTCAGCCTGGCCTCACTGATTGCTGAGGTCGATGACGGCCGTACAGAAGACAGCAATTTGTCCTCGGCATTGCGGCTACATGTGCTGCAATGGTTCAAGGCGCTCTGCCCGCCGCAGCCTGACCCGAAACAACGCGGATCCTGAGCGGATGGAAGGGTTTCTGCGCCCAGAGTCGCGACAGCTTCATCCGAGCGGGATTTGCATGACCAGCGCCATTTCGTCGTCTGTAGCCAGCCGACGCGGCGTCCTGCAACGAACCGTTTCAGACCAGCCAGTTTCCATGCACCCAGCCGGTCTTGTCTTGCTGGCCTGACGCATTGAGAGTGGTGACCTGAAACCAGGCGCCGTCTCGCCCCATGGGCACGACCTTGGTGCCGTCGGCCAGGTCGGCGATGATGGAAAAGTCGAGACCGGGGCCGGTGCGCAATTTCAGGCCCGTCGCCGACTGAACCGTCATTGTCGTACCGGTCGAATCGTCTCTGCCGAACACCTTCCCCTTGAACGCTTCCATATTGAAAGCGGGACCCGGATCCTGCTTTCTGCCCGGCGCAATATCGTCATGGCCGAGAACGTTACTGCTCGGAATGCCATAGTGAGCAACGATCGCCATCGCCGCAGCCGTGGCGGCGGTGATCTGCGACTCATCGAACATTTCCCATGCATGCACGGTCGTCGGCTCGAAATTCTTGTGACGGGCCGTGATGACGCGCGAATCGGGGATCATCGCGCCGACACTGCTGCGCCAGGCGCCCGGCCCTCCCTTGAGCAATCCCCAGTTGACGATCTCGATGCCGACCGAATGGCCGTTCAGCCCGTCAATGCCCTTCCAGCTGGATTTTCCGGCATGCCAACCGACAGTGTCGAATGGGATCATCTGGGTAATCGCGCCATTATGGTCGATGACGAGATGAGCCGCCGCTTTCGCGTCCGGGTTCTTGAACCAGCTGATGGCTCCGTCCGCCGTGCCGCCCGCAGTATAGTGGATGATCAGATAGTCCGGCTTTCCGTTCGGCAGCTTGCCGCCGATATTCGGCGAGGCGGTAAACGGAACCTGCTGGTTGTTATCATTGACCAATCGATGCGCCGAGCTGACTTTCACCTTGCAATCCCCCATTGCTCGCGAAAACACAACCGAGGATATACAATACTTTTGCGAGCGCCAGACGATAATGCGCGCAAAAATATAATGTGATCAGGATTCCCGTTCGACGATTACTGCCCGACGCCCGGCAGGCTCGGATTGGCCGAAGGCCCGGCATCCTGGGATGGCGGTTGCCGGAACAGGTCATCCGTCGGCGATACGGTGAAGGGCGGCGGCGCGGCTTGCTGGCCGCCACCCGCCGGACGCGGCTGTTCCGTCGATCTGCCGGCCCGCTGGGCGGCAGCGCGCTGCGCATCGATCCGCACGCGTTCGGCCTCTTCGGCCGCATGGCGCGCCTTTTCTTCCGCAGCCGCCCTGTCCATTGCCGTCTGCCGCTCGACAGCGCGGAAATTGTAGAGCGCCACCTCGCGCCGCAGCCGCTGCTTTTCCAGCACGCTCGCCTGCAAAGTCTCGACCCGCCGGCGCTGCTGTTCGAATGCCCGCTGCGACAGGAAATTGGAGATGGCCGACACGTCGATCTCCTGGCGCGGTGCCGCGATCGGGCCGCTGAAATTCAGCCGAACCGTGGGATCACCACCGCTCACCGCTTCATCGCCGGGATCGAAAGTCAGGCCGAGCACGGCACTCATCCGGTTGTCGATCGGGTTGAATTCACCCTCGCCGGAGATCTTTGTCGTGCCGGCATTCACGGAGACATTCTGGACCCGCGCCTCGCCGCCGCTGATCGTCACGGGAATGGTGACGGCGCCGAGATCCACCCGGCCCTCTGGCACGAGGCTGGTCACGATCGGCCGCACTCTGTCGGCGGTAATCTCGCCCTGCAGCTTGTCCGCACCGGCCATGATCGCCGGCAGCGCCGCGGCATTGAGCCCGCCGACGGAAAGACCGGCGATGCGCATCTCTCCCGAGCCGCTCAGACCATGCAGCATGTCCTGCAGGTTCTTGCCGGTCGCCTCCACCGTCGCATCGAACCCGACGCGCCCGGTCGCCACAGCTTCGCCCTTCGGCTTCCAGACAATGGACGAAAGATCGGCATCCTTTGCGGCGAGCTTCAGCTGTACGATGCCGGTGCCCTCGCCGTTCGACATCATCAGCCGGCCGGACAGCGTACCGCCACGCCAGTTGCCGCTGCCGTCATCGATGGTCAGCACGCCGCCCTTCTGTGTCAGCTTGCCCTTGAAATCCGAAACCAGTCCGAGAGCGTCGGCATTAAAAGTTCCGATACCGAGCGCCAGACTGACATCTGCAGCCGCAAACATCGGCTTCTCGAACGGCTTTTTCGAAAAGCCGCCGCTCGCCGCATCGACCAGCGGGCCATAAACCGCACCGCCGAGCCAAGCGAGGTCAAGACTGTCGGCATCGATCCTGCCGGTCACCGGCGCTCCAGCGGCTTGCCTGTCCATCGACAATTCGCCACTGACGCGATTGCCGGCCAGATCCGCCTTGAGGCCGGTCACCCTCAATGCCTGCGCATCAAGCGTCAGATCGGCGTCGAGGTTGGTTGCAAGCCCGCTGCCGAAATCCGGCAGGCCGATACCCGAGATCAGCAGATAGGGTTCGATATCCGCACTCTTCAGAGACAGATGCGCCCGGCCATTTCCAAAATCATCGCTCTGGATGCCGATATTGCCCGCCAGTTTCAACGCTGTCTTCGGTGTCTCGAAACTCAGTTCCGTCGCGGCCGGACCATCATTCGGCTGACGAACGGAAAGTGACAGTCGGCCGGCACCGTCGCCATCGAAGGGAAGCGGGGAGAGACCCGCCTGGCCGAACAGCACGGTCGGGTCGTTATTGGCGAGCGAGGCCGTCAGCGTCATATCATTGCCGCCGGTCAGGTCAAAAATGCCCGGCAGAGTGAGATCGGCGTTGACCGCGCTGCCATTTGCCGTTCCCTTGAGCTTGATCTCGGCCCCACCCAGACCGCCGCCGCCGACGGAAATATCGGCGGCAAGATCGGTATTGGCATACCAGCCACCATTTGCGGCCAGCCGATCGAACAGCGGATGACGCGGCAGCCGGTCACGCAGCATGGTGAGAAAACGCGACGGATCGGCGGATTTGAAGGAAACGGTGCCGGAACCGCCATAGGAAAGAAGCGACCCCTCCACCCTGCCCTTGGCAGCAATCTTTGCACCCTCGATATTGCCGACATTCAGCCGCTCCAGCGACAGCACGCCCTGTGCCACCGTAAACGCGGTATCGACACCCGTCGCGGCTACGCCGAAGGCGGTGAACCGGTCCGCCTTCAGGGTGGCGGCAATGCGGTGGTCCAAAATGTCCTGCCCGGCATCGTCGCCGGTCACCAGCGAGGCCAGCGCCCGCATCGCATCGATATCGATCTCGTTGCCGGCAAGCGCCATCGACAGGTTCGGCATCTGGCCGGATTGCGATTGCCGCTCCAGCCGGCCTTTCAGCGTTGCAGCACCGATCGCCAGTTCGAGGTTTTCAAACCGTTGCAGCTCCGGCGTCAGATTGACCTTGGCCGAAAAGCCGGCCGAGCGCAGCTGGCGGATGGCCGGATCGACGCGGCCGGACAACCAGTCCGCAAGACCCGAGGGCTGGCTGGAGGCGACCAGCATGTCGCCGACGAAAGACGTGCGGTCACGCAGGTTGAGCACGCCCTTGCCTTCCAGCTGGGTACGGCCCGGAAGCGTGGCGACGACATTGTCGACCGTCCAGCCGCGGCCGGCCGGGCGCACGTCGAGACGGATGTCGCGGATCGTCGTGTCGTTGATGACGATCGCCGGCAGTTTCAGGCTGGCCCGTCCCGGCACCTGCGGGATCGGGATCGATGCGGCCATGCGGATAAAGGCATTGATGCGGCGTTGGGCGGAGGCTGCCGGATCACGGCCCGTCTTGCCCTGTGCACCACCACCTTCGCTCAGCCGGTTGACGTCGATCTGCTGGCCATCGGCGGTGAGCAGGAATTCGGGCTTGAGGCCCGTATCGAGCGTCGCTTCGCCGGTCACGGTATAGGGATTGTCGGTCGGGCCGACATCGACCCGGTATTGCGGAATGCGCGCCCGGTCGCTGGTCAGCTGGAATTCGCCAGAAACGCGCGGTCCCGGCGGTGGCGCCTTGACCGGTTCGCTTTCGTCCTCTTCCTGCAGGAAGGTCAGATTGAACTTGCCGTTATAGGCCGGTTTGTTCTCGGCGGTCGTCAGCACGCCGTCGAGATTGAGCTCGACCGGCTGCGCATCCGGCAGGAGCCGCAGCCTGAGCGGCATTTCCCGCGTCGTGCCATTGGCCTCGCCGCTGGTCAGGCTGAATTTCGCCTCGTAACCATCGAAGATCGCATTGCCCTCGCCGCGCCAAGGCCCCTGCAGCGAACCGGCCGAAAAATTGGCGGAAACGCTGGTCGCGAAACGCTTCTGGCCCGACTGCTCGTCAATGATCTCGAAAGAACCGTCCTTGATATGCACGTCTTCCAGCACGACGCGGCGGGCATCGAGCGACGCCTTGCTGCCGCGCAGCCATTCCAGCGTGCCATCCTTCAGGATGCGGATTTTCACCTTCGGCTGGTCGATGCGCATGTCGAAGATACGCGCTTCGCCCGACAGGAAGGGCGCAAGCTCCATGTCCATGGAGAACTGCGCCACCTGCACCAGCGGCTGGCCGTCGACATCCTGGCCGACACGCACGTCATGCAGGGTCACCGACGGGAATGGCAGGATGCGCGCATCGACCGAGCCATGCACGGAAACCTTCTTGCCGAGCATGCGGCTCGCCTGATCCTCGAAGGCGACGCGAAAGCTCGACCAGTCGACGAAGAACGGCACAAGCAACGCCGCAAACAATGCCACGACGATGAGGCCGCCCAATCCCAGCATGATCCGACCGAGCACCGCTCAATATCTCCCTTTATCTCTCTCGAAAGAGTAGTGTGACGGCACAACCCGGCAAGTCAATCATTCGCGAAGCGCTTATTTCGCAATGCGAAAAATCTTGCCCGGATTGAAGATATTGTCCGGGTCGAACCCCGTCTTGATCGTGCGCATCAGATCGACAGCGCCGCCCAGTTCCTCGTCGAGATAGGACATCTTGCCCTGGCCGACGCCGTGCTCGCCGGTGCAGGTTCCGTCCATGGCCAGCGCCCGGCGGCTGAGCCGTGCCGTAAACGCCTCGACATTGGCGACGGACGCCGGATCCTTGTCGTCGAACAACACGAGGACGTGGAAATTGCCGTCGCCCGCATGGCCGACGATCGGTGCCAGCAGGCCGGAGCTCTGGATATCCGCCTGGGTTTCGGCCACGCATTCGGCCAGCCGCGAGATCGGCACGCAGACATCGGTCGACAGGCCGTTCAGCGACGGGTCAAGCGCCCTGCCCGCCCAATAGGCATTGTGGCGGGCATTCCAGAGCTTCGTCCGCTCCTCGGCATTGGCCGTCCACTGGAATTCGTCGCCGCCGTTTTCCGCCGCGATCTCGGCAAATTGTTCCGACTGGATGCGCACCGTATCCTCGGTGCCGTGGAATTCGAGGAAGAGCGTCGGCTTTTCCGGATAGGCGAGGTTCGAATAGGCGTTGCAGGCGCGGATCTGCACATCGTCGAGCAGCTCGATCCGGGCGACCGGAATGCCCATCTGGATCGTCATGATCACGGCATTGCAGGCATCCTCGATGCTCGGGAAAGCACAGACGCCGCCGCCGATCTTTTCCGGAATGCCCTGCAGTTTCAGCGTGATCGAGGTGATGACACCGAGCGTGCCTTCGGCACCGACAAAAAGCCGCGTCAGATCGTAACCGGCCGAGGACTTTTTCGCCCGTCGCGCCGTGCGGATCTCTTCGCCCTTGGCGTTGACGACGGTCAGCGCCAGGACATTGTCCTTCATCGTACCGTAGCGCACCGCATTGGTGCCCGAAGCGCGGGTCGAGGCCATGCCGCCAATCGAGGCGTTCGCACCGGGATCGATCGGGAAGAACAGGCCGGTATCGCGCAGCTCCTTATTCAGCTCCTCGCGGGTAATACCCGGCTCGACGGTGACGTCGAGATCCTCCGGGCTCACGCGCAAAACCTTGTTCATGCGGGAAAAATCGACCGAAATGCCGCCCGACGGCGCATTCACCTGACCTTCCAGCGACGAGCCGACGCCGAAGGGAATGAGCGGCACGCGATGTTCCGCGCAGGTTTTCACCACCGACTGGACGTCCTCGCTGGTCTCGACAAACACGACGCCATCCGGCAGCTGCGCCGGCAGATAGGTGGTCGTATGGGCATGCTGTTCGCGAAACGACTGACCGGTCTGGAAACGCTCGCCAAACCCCTGTTTCAGGATTCCGAGAACGGCTGCGATCCCCGCCTCGTTCCGCTCACCTGCGACGACATCCCGAACTGCCATGACCAAAAATCTCCTGCACGCGATGGGGTCTGGTTAGGCGACGGTTGGCCGTTTGTCCAGAAAGAACAAGAGGGTGCAGATCACGCAGATGCGAGCGGGCAAAATGAGCCCTTGGCGATCTCGGTTTTCAAAATTTCGGCCGGGACACGTCGGGTGCCTCGAATTGAAATTTTATATGTGACACGCGCCGTGTCCCGTTCGGTGGTTTTTCCGCGCAACTCCGGTCCGTCTGCGGCGATCCAAGCCCCGGTTGGGATGTCAGCCCCGACCGGAACCAGCTATCGCATGTGTGCGACACACGCACGTCCCTCCTTGTTCAGGCGAGAGGCAGACCATTTTCTGCGCAGCCTCCGATCTCACGCCTGCATCACAGCGCTCGACCGGATCACCGGTCCCGCCTCGCCGGCGATGCGTGCCGGTGTAGCCGAAGCAGGACGAGGAGGATTTTAGGGGTGGTGGGAATGAGGTGGAGGTGAAATCGTGCAAGGTGTTGGTTTTGCTTTATCTGGTGTTCTGAACTTCCCCATATTTGCGCACCTTTGTGTGTGCGTCGGCCCCTCACCCTAGCCCTCTCCCCGCTTGCGGGGAGAGGGGACCTGCCCCAAGCGAGGTGGTGGATAGGAAATGGGTACGGTCGATGAGGAGCGAGCGGGAGCGGCATACCCTTCTCCACGCTAGCGGGGAGAAGGTGGCGGCAGCCGGATGAGGGGCTGCGCCAAACACCCCCATCCCACACCCGTTGGGCTTCCCTCACCTACCGCGCAAACCTCTTCGCCCCGACAACACACAGGATAACCGCAAGCGCCACCACCACCATCAAGCCGCTGACCTTCTCATGCAGAACGAGAGCCGCCAGGGCCAGGCCGAAAAACGGCTGCAGGAGCTGCAGCTGGCCGACGGAAGCGGCCCCGCCCTGAGCCAGGCCGCGATACCAGAAGATGAAGCCGATCAGCATGCTGAACAGTGTCACGTAACCGAGGCCGAGCCAGGCCGGCATTTCGATGCCGGAAAATTCCGGCAGGTTGAACAGCGCGATCAGGATCGTCACCGGCAGCGAAATGACCAGCGCCCAGGAAATCACCTGCCAGCCACCGAGCTTTCGCGACAGCTGCGCGCCTTCCGCATAACCGAGCCCGCAGACGACGATCGCCGCCAGCATCAGTCCGTCACCGAGCGGTGACGCCATCAGACCCTGCGACAGGGCAAAGCCGCCGACCAGCGCGCTGCCGAGCAAGGCAAAGACCCAGAAGGCCGGCTTTGGCCGTTCGCCACCGCGCAGGACGGCAAAGATCGCCGTCGCCAGCGGCAGGAGGCCGATGAAGACGATCGAATGCGCCGAGGTGACATGCTGCAGCGCCAGCGCCGTCAGCAGCGGAAAGCCGACGACGACACCAAGCGCGATGACGATGAGCGAAACGATATCCCTCCCCGCCGGCCGTTTTTCCCTGAAGGCGAGCAGAAGCAGAAGCGCCAGCAGGCCGGCGATCGCAGCGCGGGCAACGGTCAGAAAGACCGGATCGAACTGCATCACCGCCACGCGTGTCGCCGGCAGCGAGCCGCTGAAGATCAGCACGCCCAGAAACCCGTTGATCCATCCGCTCGTCGTCCGGTCCATGTCGGAAACCTCTCTTATCCCATGCAAATCATGTCATTTGTCACTCCGGTTATCGCTCCCCGCCCCTCGCCCGCACAGAAACAGTCTGATACAATTTTTGGAAACTGTTATGGTGCATGGAGCAGTACGCATCACGATGGACAATTCCGCACAGGCAAAAAGGCCGGAGGTCGAGACGGGAGACGAAACCGGCGCCGGCCAGAGCAGGACCGCATTGGTGATGACGACGATCCGCCAGCGCATTGCCGGACGCAGCCTGACGCCGGGCGCAAAGCTGCCTTCGGTCCGCAGCCTCGCCGCATCGCTAAAAGTGTCGGTCTCGACCGTGGTGGATGCCTATGACCGGCTGGTCGCCGAAGGTGCGATCACCTCCCGCCCGGGCTCCGGCTTTTATGTGGCGAACCAGACCGCGCCGCTCGCCCTTTCCGAGATCGGCCCGAAACTCGACCGTGCCGTCGATCCCTTCTGGGTTTCGCGGCAATCGCTGGAAGCGGCGGAAAACGACCTCAAACCCGGCTGCGGCTGGCTACCGCCCTCATGGCTGCCGGAAGACGCAATCCGCCGTTCGTTACGCACGCTGTCGCGCGGCGATGCCACGGCATTGTCCGACTACGGCCCACCGCTCGGCCTCTCGCCCCTGCGCCGGCTGATCTCGCGGCGGATGGCCGAGCATGGTATCGAGGCCCCGCCGAACCAGATCATGCTGACGGAATCCGGCACGCAGGCGATCGATCTCCTCTGCCGTTTCCTGCTCGAAACCGGCGATACGGTGCTGATCGACGATCCCTGTTATTTCAACTTTCAGGCGCTGCTGCGGGCCCACCGCGCAAAAATCGTCAGCGTGCCCTATACGCCGAACGGGCCCGATCTCGACCTGTTCGCAAAGACGCTCGCCGAACACCGGCCGCGCCTCTACATCACCAATTCCGGCATCCATAACCCAACCGGCGCAACGCTCTCGCCGGTCACGGCCCATCGTGTGCTGAAACTGGCCGAACAGTTTTCGCTCACCATCATAGAAGACGACATCTTTGCCGATTTCGAGCATGTGGCTGCCCCGCGGCTTGCCGCCTTCGACGGGCTCGACCGGGTCATCCATATCGGCAGCTTTTCCAAAACCCTTTCGGCCTCGGCGCGCTGCGGTTTTATCGCCGCCAAACCGGACTGGATCGAGGGTCTGACGGATTTGAAGATCGCCACGACCTTCGGCGGCGGCAGGCTGGCGGCGGAACTTGTTCATGACGTGCTGAGCGATGGCGGCTATCGCAAGCATCTGGATGTGCTGCGCGCACGCCTGTCCCGTGCGACCGTCGAGGTTTCTGGAAAGTTGCAGAAACTCGGCATCACCCCATGGATCGAACCGCAGGCCGGCATGTTTTTGTGGTGCCGATTGCCGGACGGGCTGGACGCCGGCGAGATTGCCCGCGCAGCACTTGCGAAAAACATCGTGCTTGCGCCCGGCAATGTCTTCAGCGCTTCGCAATCCTTTGGCGGCTTCATGCGTTTCAACGTGTCGCAGTCGCTGGACGACCGCCTTTTCGACATGCTGCGGGAAGCACTTGCGCGCCGTTAGGCAAAATAATCGCACAAACCGCTTGATCCGCGCTGCCTGCCCCCTACCAATAAGAAAATGGCATTGTTGCAAGGAGACCGGCATGGCGACGATCACGGTTATCGGTGCAGGCGCAATGGGAAGTGCGGTCGGACGCCGGCTTGCCGAAGGTGGCGCGACTGTCCTGACCTTTCTCGAAGGTCGTTCCACTGCCACGCTCGACAGGGCAAAGGCGGCCGGCATGCGACCGACGACATTGACCGAGGCGATCGGCGCCGATCTCGTGCTGTCGATCGTCCCACCCGCCGAAGCCCTCGGGGTCGCCAAAACCGTCGCGGCGGAATCGCTGCGGCTGGCGAAACCGGTCGTCTTCATCGACTGCAACGCGATTGCGCCGGCAACGATGAAACAGGTGGCGGAAACATGTGCCGGCACGCCGGTCGAAGTGATCGATGGCTCGATCATCGGCGGCCCGCCCCGTCCGGGCTATGATCCGAAATTCTATGTCAGCGCCGACAGCGAGAACCACACCCGGCGCCTCTCCGACCACGGGCTCGTGGTCCGCCGTATCGATGGCGGTATCGGCGCCGCTTCGGCGCTGAAAATGTCCTATGCCGGAATTACCAAGGGCATGACCGGCCTCGGCACGGCCATGATGCTCGGCGCGATCCGCAACGGTGCCGACGAAAGCCTCAAGCGGGAGATTGCCGAAAGCGTGCCGGATATCGACAAGCGGCTCAGCGCCTCCATTCCCGACATGTACCAGAAGGCCTATCGCTGGGTGGCGGAGATGCGCGAGATCGCGGAATTTCTGGGGCCTGACGATGCGGCTTCGCAGATCTTTCACGGCATGGCCGGCGTGTTCGAAAAGATGGCCGCCGACCGCGATGGCGATGCCGTGCTGGCGAGCCAGCTCGACAAGCTGCTTGCCGTAAAGGAAGGCAAATAGCAGCCTTCCGTAACGTCAGGCTCTCACCTCACGCGACCACCCCTGCATGGAAGCCGCCGAAAATCATTCGGCGGCGAGAAGCGGCTGTTCTTTCTGTTCCGGCTTGCGGCCGGCATTGGCCAGTTCGTCATGCAGGCGCTGTTCCTCATGCGCCTGCGGCTTGGCGAAGCGGGCGATGAGAAGATAAGCGACCGGCGTGATATAGAGCGTCACCAGCGTCGCAAAACCGAGACCGCCGACGATCACCCAGCCGAGGGCGATACGTGCCTCAGCGCCGGCGCCCTTGGCGAGAACCAGCGGCACGCCGCCGATGACGGTCGCGATCATCGTCATCATCACGGGGCGCAGGCGCAGCGAGCAGGCCCGCTCGATCGCCTCGCGGCAATTGGCGCCTTCATTGCGCAGATGGTTGGCGAATTCGACAATGAGAATGCCGTTCTTCGCCATGACACCGACCAGCAGGACAAGGCCGATCTGGCTGTAGACGTTGAGGCTCGACCCGGTAATCACCAGCGCGAAGGCGGCGCAGGCAAGGCCAAGCGGCACGGTCGACATGATGATGACCGAAGAAAGCACGCTTTCGAACTGGGCCGCCAGAACCAGGAAGATGATCGCGATGGCAAAACCGAAGGTGAGCGCCATGCCGTTCGAATTTTCCTCGAGCGTTGCTGCTTCGGCGAGCGGGATGAGGCGTGATCCGGCCGGCATCAGCGGTTCGGCCAGCGCCGTGGCCACACCCACGGCCTGCCCGAGCGAAACACCTTCGCGCAGGTTGGCGGAGAAGGAGACGGCGGCAAGCTGCTGTTCGCGGTCGAGGCGCGGCGAGACGGCGTGTTCTTCCAGCGTCGCGACCGTCGACATCGGCACCATGCGGCCGTCCTTGGCCTTCAGAAAAATGCCTTCGAGATCGGTCGGATCATCGATCGGCCGCGTCGTCGAGGTCAGTTTGACGGGGATCGCCTCGCCATCGACAAAAACGTCGACGATCGAACGGCCCTCGAGCAGCGATTGCAGCGAGGTGCCGAAATTGGTGATGTCGATGCCGAGATCCGACGCCCGCTCGCGGTTGACGGTGACGGCGATCTGCGCCTGGCTCGGCTCGTTGTTGAGGCGCGGCGTGTCGAAATAACCGCTTTCGCGCAAGGCATCGACGAGTTTGATCGCGGCTTCGGTGAGCTTTTCGTGGCTGGTACCAACCAGCGCCATCTGCAGACCATTGCCGGCACCGCGGATGCGAAGGCTGTTCTGCTGCGTGGCAAAGGCCCGGAGCGCCGGCACGGCGGCCGTTGCCGCATTGATATCCTTGACGATCTCGGCCTGGCTGCGCTCACGCTCTCCCCAGGGGGCAAGGGTCAGCACCATGAAGCC
The DNA here is from genome assembly GCF_007829835.1 of Neorhizobium alkalisoli. Taxonomy (GTDB): domain Bacteria; phylum Pseudomonadota; class Alphaproteobacteria; order Rhizobiales; family Rhizobiaceae; genus Neorhizobium. The sequence continues at coordinate 188,271 of NZ_VIWP01000003.1, forward strand.
GCTATTGGCCGAACCGCCCTGGCCCGAGATCGAATAGACGTTCTTGATCTCGCCGGAATCGACCAGCGGCTGCAGCTTTTCTTCGATCTGGCGCAGCTGGTCACGCATATATTGCAGGCTGATGCCTTCCGGCGCCGTGGCGCGCAGCATCACCATGGCGCGGTCTTCGGTCGGCGTGAGCTCGCTCTGCACCGTCCTGAAAGCCATGTACCCGGCAGCGCCAAACAGCAGTGCCACCACGACGACGATCGCCGGCGCATTGAGGCAGGCCGCCAGCGTCACCTTGTAGAAACCGGCAAACAGCGTGCCGAACCGGCCGAGCAGACCGCCATGATTTTCCTTGATCGGCTTGGTCAGCATGCGCGAGGCCAGCATCGGGCAAAGCGTCAGCGCGGTGATCGACGAGAGCGCCACCGAGAAGGCCAGCACGAAGCCGAATTCGCGGAACAGGCCACCCATCTGGCCGGGCAGGAAGGAAAGCGGGATGAAGACGGCGGCAAGCGTCGCCGTGGTCGCCAGAACCGCGAAAAACACCTCCTGGGTGCCGATCACGGCCGCAGCCCGCGGCCCCATGCCTTCGGCGCGGCGGCGCACGATGTTTTCCAACACGACGATCGCGTCGTCCACGACGAGGCCGGTCGCCAGCACGATCGCAAGCAGCGTCAGGATGTTGATCGAGAAACCGACCATGTAGATGGCGACCAGCGTGCCGATCAGGGCGACCGGCATGGTCAGCGCCGGAATGAGGGTCGCTTTCCAGTCGCGCAGGAAGAGGAAAATGACGACGACGACGATGATGCCGGACAGTCCGAGCGCGATTTCGACCTCGTGCAATGCGCCTTCGATAAAGACCGCATCATCGCTGGTGATCGCGATCCGCGTGCCTTCCGGCAGGCTTTTGGACAGGGCTGCAACCGCCTCGCGCACGCCTTCGGAAATGCTGAGCGTATTCGACTGCGCCTGGCGCAGCACGCCGAGACCGACGGCCGGCACGGCGTTGGAGCGCAAGGCCGTGGTGCCGTCATCCGGTCCGAGCATGACGGTCGCGACGTCGCGCAGGCGAATATTGTCGCCGATCAGGACGTTTTCAAAGTCTTCCGGCTTGGTCAGGTTGGCCGTGGCGCGCACGACAATGTCCTGCGTCGTCGATTCGAGCGATCCGGCCGGCACGTCCATCGCCGCAGTTGCCAGCGATTTCGACAGGTCGGCGATCGTCAACCCGCGGCTCGCCAGCGCCGTCTGGTCGACATCGACGCGAAACACCTTTTCCTGATCGCCATAAAGTTCGACATCGGCAACACCGTCGACGGCGGCCAGCCTGTCGGAAATCTCGTTATCGACCAGGAGCGTCAGGTCTTCCATCGACAAAGTCGTGGAGGTGACGGCAAGCCGCATGATCGGCTGGCTGTCGGAATCCGCCTTGATGATGCGCGGTTCGTCGGCATCCTCCGGCATCTGGTTGGTGACACGGCCGAGCGCATCACGGACGTCGTTGGCGGCAACGGCGAGATCGGCGCTGTCGTTGAATTCCAGCGTCACGCGGCTCTGGCCATATTGCGATTCCGACGAGATGGATTTGAGCCCGCTGACGCGCGCGACGGCACCTTCGATGACGTCGGTCACCTCCTGGTCCATGGTCTGGGCCGAAGCGCCGTCATAGGTGGTGCGGATGCTGATGACCGGCTGGTCGACATCCGGCAGTTCGCGCACTTCGATACCGACCAGCGCCGCAAGACCGGCAACGACGAGAAGCGTGTTCAGAACCGCGGCCAGAACCGGGCGGCGCACGAAAAGCGCGGTAAAACCCTGTTTCGACGGAGCCTGCCCATGGGACGACCCGTTTGCAGCGGCATTCTGCGGATGCTGTGTATGGTTGGGGCGATCGCTGGATGTCATCGGCTGGCGACCTCCGGCGGCTTTTCACCGGTGATCCTGACGGCACCGCCCTCACGGACACGCTGCAGGCCTTCGATCGCGACACGATCGCCCTGTTTCAGCTCGGCGGAAACGAGGATGGCGTCGGGATTGCGCTGCACGACCCGCACGCGGGTTTTCACCGATTTCATGTCGACGATCTGCCAGACGAACGAACCCTGGCTGTCCCATTGCACGGCAAGCGGATCGACCGATGGATAGGTTTCGCCCGGGAAACGCATCGTCACGCCAAAGGACATGCCGGCACGCAACTGGTCTTCACCATTCGGAATGCGGGCGCGGATGCGGATGGTGCGGCTGGCCGGATCGACGCGGTTGTCGACCGCATCGACAACGCCCTGAAACACCTGGCCCGGCCGCGAGATGGACGAGGCCGAAACCGGCATGCCGGGTTTCACCTGCACGGCAAAACGTTCCGGCGCCCAGAAATCAACGAGCAGTTCGGAGCGGTTGTCGATCGTTACGACATTGCTCGATGTCGTGACATTGTCGCCGATATTGACCGCAACAATGCCGACAATGCCGTCGATCGGCGCCACGACCGCGCGGCGCTTGAGCGCCAGTTCGGCATTGGTAACGGCAAGCTGCGCCGTTTCGGCGGCGATCTGCGCATCGAGCACGTCAAGCCGCGAAAAGCTCTGGAGGTTCTTGTAGGCCGCGGATTTTTCGCGCGCGCTGCGCAGCACGACGGCCGCCTGATCGCGCAGGATCGTCTGCTCCTCATCATCCAGCCGGGCGAGAACCTGGCCCTTTTTCACCCGGTTGCCGGAAGAAACGAGGATCTCGTTCACCGTCCCGGTTGCCTGCGGCATGACGATGACCGACTGGATCGCCTCGCCATCGCCGATCGCCGACAGATTATCATTGATGACGCTCATGCCGACCGGGCGGACGGCAACCAGCACCGCCCTCGCCTCGCCAGCCCGACCGGCGCCCGAACCGGAAGTCTGGCCCTGCATGGCGCGGGCAGCAGCGCCGCTGCCGGCGGCAGGTGCCTCGGCAGGCTCGGCCGCTTGCGGATTGACCGCAACGACGACGGCTTCCGGCATTCCCATCGAAACCAGCGTGCGCGCGGCATCGGCGGACAGGTAGACCCATAGACAGAGGCCTGCCGCAAGCAATGCTGCACAAAGCACAAGCTGGTTCCAAATCCGCATGCCGTTCCCTCGATATTGCAAATGCAGGTTTTGCCGGGAATTATTCCCGTTTCGCCCTCAACAAGCAATGGTGGCGCGGCAAACCGGGCAGAAATCTAACCTCACGATATCTCACGCTTATGTCAGAATTGGTGCAACTTTTGGGGATAACCGGGTCAGGTCGAGGCTGAGCGTCGCTCTTCTACCCCAATGCGGCCATATGACATCTGCGCTTAATGAGCAGGCGCCTGAACCATTTTGCAGTTCGACGGCATCACGAACAGACATGAAAGATAGGCCAGCACAGCAATCCTGCCCGCCACTGGATGAAACTGCATCAGACCATAACTGATGGCCATGGCAAACAGCACCGCACCGATCGCCAATGACCGGTGAGCGATGCCTATATCGGCCAGCCTTCTGGCTTTTAGCCAGAGCAGCACGGCAAACATGAAGCTCTCGGCGAACCATTCGGCATAAGGCGTCACTCCAGCGAGGACGAACAGCAGGAGTATAGAAGCGACGATGGACACAACGAAACCGACGAGAAAGGGAACTCTCGGCAGTGGCGCAGCGCTTCCATAGATGAGTTTGAAATCCATTTTGAAAATCGGCCGAATGAAAGATCTATGAGACGATAATACAAAGCCGAAATCGAGTTTCAACCGCTGCCGATAGATAGCCGCGGAAGATCGGATCATAGCCCACCCACAGCTTTCCACCTCGAATTCCGGAATGAAAAGAGAACATCGTCTGGTCTTTCGGGTCCGAATCACTACATTGGCCGCATGAGTAACAGTTTCGACGATATTCCGTTCTTCGACGAAGAGCCGGAACCCGCGCCCCGCAAGCAGCCGGGCAATGCCGCCCCGCCAGCACCGGTCGCTGGCAGCGGTGGCGCTCCCAATACTGGCCTGGGCATTGCCGCCCGCGCCATGGCTGCGCGTGACCAGAACCGTCCGCAGATGGATTATCTGTCCGGCCTCAATCCGGAACAGCGCGAGGCGGTCGAGACGCTCGACGGCCCCGTTCTCGTGCTGGCCGGCGCCGGCACCGGCAAGACGCGGGTTTTGACCACCCGCATCGCCCATATCCTTGCGACCAACCGTGCTTATCCGAGCCAGATCCTTGCCGTAACCTTCACCAACAAGGCGGCGCGCGAGATGAAGGAGCGTATCGGCGTTCTCGTCGGCGGCGCTGTCGAAGGCATGCCCTGGCTCGGCACATTCCACTCGATCGGGGTGAAACTGCTGCGCCGCCACGCGGAAATCGTTGGCCTGCGCTCGGACTTCACCATTCTGGATACGGACGACGTGGTGCGGCTGATCAAGCAGCTGATCCAGGCCGAAGGTCTGGACGACAAGCGCTGGCCGGCCAAACAGTTCGCGGGCATGATCGACGGCTGGAAGAACAAGGCTCTGTTGCCGGCCGATATTCCGGAAGGTGATGCGCGCGCCTTTGCCAACGGCAAGGGCCGCGAGCTTTACGCCGCCTATCAGGCGCGCCTCAGAACCCTCAATGCCTGCGATTTCGGCGATCTGCTCCTGCATCCAATCGCCATCTTCCGCAAGACGCCGGATCTGTTGAAGGAATATCACCAGCGGTTCCGCTACATCCTCGTCGACGAGTATCAGGATACCAACACGGCGCAGTATATGTGGCTGCGGCTGCTCGCACAGCGTCCCAAGGACGTGCCCCAGAATGTCTGCTGCGTCGGTGATGACGACCAGTCGATCTACGGCTGGCGCGGCGCCGAAGTGGACAATATTCTGCGCTTCGAAAAGGATTTTCCGGGCGCCAAGGTGATCAAGCTGGAGCGCAATTATCGCTCCACCGAACATATCTTGGGCGCTGCCGGCCATCTGATCGCCCATAATGAGGGGCGGCTCGGAAAAACCCTGTTCACCGACCGCGTCGATCCCGATGACGAGAAGGTGCAGGTCCACGCCGCCTGGGATTCGGAAGAGGAAGCCCGTGCCGTCGGCGAAGAGATCGAGCGGCTGCAGCGCGGCGATGCTGACGGCAAGAAACATGCACTGAATGACATGGCGATCCTCGTGCGCGCCTCGTTCCAGATGCGCGAATTCGAAGACCGGTTCGTCACGCTCGGCCTCAACTATCGCGTCATCGGCGGCCCCCGCTTCTATGAGCGGCTCGAGATCCGTGATGCCATGGCCTATTTCCGCCTCGTCTGCCAGCCGGCCGACGATCTGGCCTTCGAGCGCATCGTCAACACACCGAAGCGCGGCCTCGGCGACACGACGATCCGTTACCTGCATGACAGTGCCCGCGCCCGCGACGTGCCGATGCTGCAGGCGGCGGCCGAAATGGTCGAGACCGACGAGCTGAAACCGAAGGCGCGCAAGGCGCTGTTCGATGTCGTCCAGAGTTTTAGGAACTGGCAGACACGGCTGGAAAGCGTGCCGCATACGGAACTGGCCGAGCAGATTCTCGAGGAATCCGGCTATACCGACATGTGGAAGAACGACAAGTCGGCGGAAGCGCCGGGCCGGCTCGACAACCTGAAGGAACTGATCCGCTCGATGGAAGCCTTCGAATCCATGCGCGGCTTCCTCGAACATGTCTCGCTCGTCATGGATGCCGAGCAGAACGAAAATCTCGATGCCGTGTCGATCATGACGCTGCATTCGGCCAAGGGCTTGGAATTCGACACCGTCTTCCTGCCCGGCTGGGAAGAAGGCCTGTTTCCGCACCAGCGCGCGCTCGACGAGGGCGGCCGTTCCGGTCTGGAGGAAGAACGCCGCCTCGCCTATGTCGGCATCACCCGTGCAAAACGCCGCTGCCATATCTGGTTCGTTTCCAACCGCCGCATTCACGGCCTATGGCAATCGACCATGCCCTCGCGTTTCCTCGACGAACTGCCGGCCGGCCATGTCGATGTCGCGGCAGCTCCGGACAGCAGTTACGGCGGGTATGGTGGCCGCGGTGGCTACGGCCAGTCGCGCTTCGACAAGGCCGAACCTTTCGCCAACAACTATTCCACACCCGGCTGGAAACGCGCCCAGGCCAACAAGAGCGACGCCACCCGCGACAACTGGGGCTCCCGCTCCGGCCATGCGGTGGAACGCATCGGTTACGGCGAAAGCGGCCCGCGCGGCCGCACGATCGACGGCGAGCTCGTCGCCAAATCCACCACCGACACGCCGTCCAAATTCAAGGTCGGCGACCGGGTGTTCCACATCAAGTTCGGCAACGGCAATGTCTCCGGCATCGAAGGCAACAAGCTGACGATCGAGTTTGATCGCGCTGGGCAGAAACGGGTGCTGGACGGGTTTGTGGAGAAGGCGAGTTAACTGCCACAGGGCACCCCAGCCTTGGTCAGTCCCAAGCAAGCCATCGCTGCGACAGCATGTTCGATAAGCGGGCGGCTCTGAAAAGAGCTGCCCGGTCGAACAACCGGGCGGGGCAATCATTGTCCATTCGCCGATCCAGTCGGGTGTCGCATGGGAATGGGCAATACGCATAAGTCTTCGTCATGGGATGCCGAAGACAGCCTAACCGCACAGCCAGTCGCGCAAAGCCTCGACCCCACCGACTGGACAGACTTTCGGGAGCAAGCCCACGCCATGCTCGACGACGTCATCTCCCACATCGCCTCTGTGCGCGAAAACCTCGTCTGGCAACCGCAGCCGCAGGAAAACCGGGACGCGTTCAGAAAATCCCTGCCCCGTGCGCCGCGCGAACTCGATGTCGTGCTCGGCGATGTCCGGGAGAAGATCATGCCTTATGCCACCGGCAACCTGCATCCGCTTTTCATGGGCTGGGTGCATGGCGCCGGTACGCCGGTCGGCATGGTGGCGGAAATGGTTGCGGCCGGATTGAACATGAATTGCGGTGGCCGTGATCATGTCGGCATCGATGTCGAAAAACAGATCGTCGGCTGGATGCGCGAGGCGCTGTCCTATCCGGAAACGGCAAACGGCCTGTTCGTCACCGGCTCGTCCATGGCGAATTTTTTGGCCGTGACGATCGCCAAGACCGAAAAGCTCGGTGTCGGAAGCCGCAGCGAAGGTCTCGGGGCTGCGGGCCAAAAGCTCGTCGCCTATACGTCGGCGGAGGCGCATGGCTGCATTGCGCAGGCGATGCAGCTGTCCGGCATTGGATCGGCCAATCTGCGCCAGGTCGCAGTCGATGCGTCCGGGCGGATGATGATGTCACATCTGCAGATGATGATCGCGGCGGATCGAGCTGCGGGCCTTCTGCCCTTCCTGGTCGTCGGCACGGCCGGCACGGTCAATACCGGCGCCGTCGATCCGCTCGATGCGATCGCCGATATCGCCGCGCGCGAAAACCTGTGGTTCCATGTCGATGGCGCGATCGGTGCGCTGGCCGTCCTGTCGGACGAGTTGCGTCCCAAATTTGCCGGGATCGAAAAGTCCCAGTCGGTGGCGCTGGATTTCCACAAATGGGGTCAGGTTCCCTATGATGCCGGTTTCCTGCTGGTTCGGGATGGGGCGGCACAGAAACGCACAATTGCCCAGCCGGCCGCCTATCTGCAGCGCGCCGATCGCGGCCTTGCGGCGGGCGAAACCTGGCCCTGCGACCTCGGACCGGATCTCTCTCGCGGTTTTCGCGCCTTGAAGACGTGGATGACGATCGAGACGCTCGGCACCGAAAAGATCGGCCAATCGATCGCAGGAAGTTGCGCCAATGCGCGTCACCTCGCCGCCCGCCTTGCCGCGCACCAGTTTTTCGAGATCAAGGCGCCGGTAGCGCTCAACATCGTCTGTTTCGGCATTCGCGGCAAGGGTTCGGATTTCGTTCGCGAGCTCGTTCTCGATCTGCAGGAGGAGGGGCTGGCTGCCCCTTCGTGGACGACGATCGACGGTCAGCTCGTGGTGCGTTGTGCGCTGGTCAACCACCGCACGACCGAGGCGGATCTCGATGCCTTCGTCGACATGCTCATCCGTTACGTCGAAAACAAAGCCGGCTAATAATTTCTCACCGCCCGTTACTTCAGCCCCAGCGTTGCCAGAAACGCATCGACGTCCTTGGTATACTGATTGTCGGCCCCGAGCGTCGCGTTGATCGGCATATGCCGCAAGGCGACCGGCAGAATTTTGGCCCTCCCTCCAGCTTCTTTCGCAAACGTCTCCGCCTGGGGACATGAATTGCTGCGCAGGCTGGAGCAGACGAGCAGGATGCGGCCTGCCGGCGATTTCTCCGGCGTTTTGGCAATCTGCACGCTGGGTGAGGCTTTTGCCCAATAGGCAGGATCGGCCCCGAATGCCTTGTCGTAGAATTTCGCGTGGCGGGCCTTCATGATCTCGGAAATGTCATAGGCAGCGCTGTCGAGTGCGATCGTGGCCATCCAGGGCTTTGCGCCCGCCTTGGCGGCGATCGAAGGATCGGCCGAAAGCAGCGCCACCAGATGCGCGCCGGCCGAATGGCCGATCAGCACCAGTTTTGACGCATCACCACCCCATGACGCAGCATTTTTCTGCACATTCGCGAGCGCCGCAGCGAGATCGTCCGCCTGCGCCAACGGATCCGCATCGGGCACGAGGCGGGTTTCGACCGAGACGAAGATATAGCCCCTGGGCAGGTAATGGGCGACCTTGTTTTCAACGACGCCGCGCGCTTCCTTCGTGCCAAAAGCCCAGGCTCCGCCATGCAGCATGACAATGACCGGCGCATTCTGCGCCTTTGCCGGCCGGTAGACATCAAGCCTCTGCTGCGGCGCCTTGCCATAGGCGAGATCACGCATGACGGTCATGCCCTGGGGAAGCGCCGGCGGCCCCTTGTCTTCCGCACGTTTACCGCCCGCCTGACCGTCATTGCCGGCGGGCGACGTCTGCATTCCGACCACCGCCTGCTGGCAGCCAGGAGAAAGCGCGCTCTCATTGTCCCGCAGGCACTGGATGATGCGTCCGCCGCCCGGCGCGACATCGGCGCAGAGCTTGCGCATATCGGCCCGGCAGGCCCGCGCCCCGGCAAAAATCCCCTGCCCCGCCTGCTGCGCTGCGGCCTGGCCCGCAAAGGATATGAGGAGAGCAAGACCGGCAACCGGCAGGATGGAAATACGGCTTTGAAAAAATGGCATTGGTCGCTCCAATAGATGAATGAAATCAGCCTGTGGCTTCAAAATCATGCCTCCCAGTAAAATCCGCCATCAGGTCAGAATCGAGGCAGGAACGCTCTGGCAATCCCTGCCGATTGTTCCATATCGCCCCTTGGCAAAGGGCCAGGTGGCAATGGCATGGGGTTCAGGCGTTTGCGGGCGTTTTTCGGCAGTATCAAGATCTTCGTCATCTTCCTTCTCTGCGTCGCCATTCCAGGTGCTGCTTTCGTCTTCGGCATCATCGGCTGGTGGGTCTATAACGGCCAGCAGGGAACCCGCGACAGCGAGGTCGTGCGTTTTGCCCGCATGCTCGGGCTGAACGACCGCGATGTCGTCGACATGGCAAAGCTTCTGGAAACGAACCGCGACGCTGCGATCAACGATTCGCGTTTCGAGCAAACGGCAAGCCGCGTGTTCGATGTCGAAGAGATGCACAATGCCTTCCTCATCCTGCATTATGCCTATGACATCCAGCTCGATCATCCGCGCCTCGAACGGCGGCTGGACATATTCGACTGGAAGGATGGCTGGACCAATGTCACCGACACGTTCGACGACATGCTGGATGGCGTCGGCCTTGCGACGCCGACGGAGACCGAGCGTGACGCCTTTCTGGCAGACACCGAAAAACTCGGCGAGAAATATACCGCGATCCCGATCCTGATTGCCCGTTACGACGGGTATTTTCGACGCGGCGGTTATCAGCTGACGCATATCAACACCGGTTCGGATTCCTACGCCTTCACGGTGCTGCCGATGAAGACGGCGCGATGCTGGGATGGCGCCGGTTTCATCACCCTGCCGGATTCGAAGGAGACCGACCTGTTTGTCGAACCGGCGATCATGCAGGCGGTCGAATTCATCAACGACCATATGCCGGAGCTGAAGCCGCTGGTCGCCAAGGGCCAGATGATCCGCCCATTTCCAAAATCCGCCTGCCTGCCATTCAGGCTGGTGCTGAAGGACATGTTCTTTCCACCGGCACCGATTGCGCCAAAGACCGAGCCCGACAGCACGGCGACCGGCGCGATCGCGATTGTCGAAGATGACCCGCAGGACGACATTGCCGACCTTATCGCGCGCGCCGATCGCTGGCTGAAACAAAACCGGCCGATTTTTTATGCCGCGCTGCAGCCCGGCGTCTCGGATGCAGACCTCGATGCCTACGAGGCGCGCCACGGGTTAAAATTGCCGGCGGCTCTCAGAGCCCTGTGGAAATGGAAAAACGGAATTCCCGAATATCCAGATCTGCCGGACGGTGAATCAGATGCACTTGTCGACAATCACGCCTTCATCTCGCTGCAGAGCAGCAGCCAGACCAAGGAAACTCTCGACGGCATGATCGGGACGGATTTCGAAAGCCCCGACTGGTGGAAACGCGAGTGGGTCCCCTTCACCCACAATGGCGGCGGCGACAATTACATCGTGGACACTGCCGATCCTCACGGCCGCGTCATCGAATTCTGGCACGCGGATGCCGATCGTCCGGTCGCAGCACCGTCTTTCCTCGCATGGTTCAAAGATCTCGTCGACAGGATGGAACGCGGCGAACTGGAAGTCGACTGACACGAAACGGACCGATACCAAAAGAGAGTTGCCGCCTCCCGCCAGCCTCGCCAGAGCCTTTCCTTGTTAGATTGAAGCATTCTGCCGGAGCAGGTTTTCGTTGGGGCAGAGGCGATTGGCGAAGGGCATACCGCTGGGTACGTCCGAGCCGATCGCCTCTGATCCCGGCGGAAAGATGCCCGGCCCCTTCGGGGTTGGCTGAACCGGGCCGGCTGATCGCCTGGCCGGCTTGGCCGTATGCCGCAGCTACGACGCGCGCCGGCCAGGCGACCATCCGACTCCGCTTGAGCCAACAGAATGCTTCAATCTAACAAGGAAAGGCTCTAGGCATAATCGATGAGGGAAATCGGACATAAGGGAGCGGCTCCATGTATCTCACCAATCAGGATATCGTCGAACTCACGGCCTGGCGGCGCAAGCTGCATACCATGCCGGAGGTCTCGGGCGAGGAAGTGGAGACCGCGCGCGAAGTCGTGCGCTTCCTCAAGGACACGGCTCCCGACGCCATCATCGAGGGCCTTGGCGGCACGGGGGTCGCGGCAATCTACGACAGCGGCATAACCGGCCCGACCGTCCTCATTCGCGCCGAACTCGATGCCCTGCCGATCGAAGAGATCGGCGAGCCCGATCATCGATCGAAAATCGCCGGCAAGGGCCATATGTGCGGCCATGACGGGCATATGGCGACGCTTGCCGCCGTCGGCCGGCGGCTCGGGCGTGAACGGCCGAAGCGCGGCCGCGTCATCCTGCTTTTCCAGCCGGCCGAAGAGACCGGCGCCGGTGCCGCCGCCGTCATTGCAGACGAAAAGTTCAAGGCGCTCACGCCCGATTACAGCCTGTCGCTGCACAATATGCCGGGCATAAGGCTTGGCCATGCCTGGCTGAAGGATGGACAGTCCAATTGCGCCTCGCGCGGCATCAGGATCGTGCTCACCGGGCGCACCGCGCATGCCTCGACACCCGAGACCGGCATTTCGCCCGTCAACGCCGTGTCGAAGCTGATGCCGGCGCTGACTGCGCTCGGAACCGGTCCCCAAAGCGGCAGTATCGAGACCGGTGACCTTGTCCGCGTCACCGTCACCCATGCCACGATCGGCGAACCGGCCTTCGGCATCGCGCCGGCCCATGGAGAAGTCTGGGCAACCCTGCGCACCTCCACCGACGACCAGATGGCCGCCCTCGTCGAGGCCGCCGAAAATCTTGCACGCGAGGCGGCAGCGGAGAGCGGCCTGACGGTAGAGATCGATTATCACGACGTCTTCGGCCATTGCATCAATGATCCAGAAGCAGCCGCGATTTTGCGGGCGGCAATGGACGCGGAAGGCGTCACCCACGAGGCCGGCCAGGCGTTTCGCGGCTCGGAAGATTTCGGCCGTTTCGGCGCGGTGTCGAAATCCGCCATGCTCTTCCTCGGCTCGGGTGAGACGCTGACGGCCCTGCACAGCCCGAACTACGATTTCCCCGACGACCTCATCCCGATCGGCGCAAAGATCTTTCTGCGCGCCACACAGGACATTCTGGGCTGACAACACCCCTTTTCCGCATTCCGGGCTCGTCCCGGACATGACGAAAGAGCAAATAGCAAATAAGGCCGGGCGCTGAACGCCCGGCCTTTTTGCATGAGATTTTTTAGTCGATCTTGGAACGCACCACTGGTCGACGCGTTTTACCGGTGGATCAAGCGTCGTTATTGCCGAACAGCTTGGCCATGAAGCCACCATTGGTGCCGCGACCCGGACGCTTGCCGTCATACTTGGGCACGATGACCATATGGGTGACTTCGCCGCGCTTGAAGGCGCCGAGGAACTTGTCGTATTCGGCAAAGGCAACGCAGCCGTGGCTATCACCGCGGACGCGGAGAAGGAAGCTGTGCGCCAGGAGGCCGGTGCGGCCCTGCGGAGCCTTGCCGTCGGTCGGCGTCAGGCGGATCGCCGCCACGCCGTGGAACAGGCTTTCACGCATGGAGAGCTTGTAGGTGCCGGGCGGCGTCGGGCCACGCATCTTCACATGGGTGAAGGACGGGTTATCGCGCATGCCGCCGATGCCGGAATGGGCTTCGAGCTTGGTGCCGTTCGGCATGTAAACCACGCCACCGGTGATATCGTAGACGGCGACCTTTGCACCGATTCCCGGCCAGTTCGGCGCAGGTGCGACGCGCTGAGGCTCTTCCCGCATCGGATTGTCAGGCTTTGCAAAGGCGAGCACGGTCGGCTTTTCGTCGTCCGGACCATCCTTGGTGGTCTTCTGCGGCGCAACGGCTGCGATCGCGGCAAGCGCATTCGGCTTGGCAGGCTTCGCATCCGCACTGGCAAGTGCCGGCATTGACGGGCGCAGGATGACCGGAAGCGGGCCGGATTTCGGCAGCGACTGCTGCGCGATCGCCGGAGCCTGCGGCATTTCCGGTGCCGGTGTCGGGATCGGAGCCTCTTCGACGAGTTCCATCGAATCGCCGTCGTCCTGATCGGTCGAATTGTCCTCGAGCGAGGCCATCTCGACCGGCTGCATGTCCTTCAGGTCGGCAACGGCGACAGCCGGCTGAACGCCCTGGATGAGGTCAGGCATGGCATCGTTTTCGCCTCGCGGCGCAACGACGACAAGGCTTGCCATGGCCGGGCCGAGCACGGCCTTGATGGCAGCCGCATCCGGCCTGATCTTCTCGAGCGAAGCGAACTGCTGTTCGGACTGCTCATGACGCGAAGCCTTGGCCATCGCAACATGCAGCATCTGCCGCACGCTTTCGGCATCCGGCTTGCGCGCCGAGAGCGCGGCCAGATCGGCGCCGGCAAGACGCCCGGCCTTGGGCTCGGCCGAGGCACTGCCAGGGAGCCGCGAAAATTTCGAAACATCGATATCGCGCTCGGCGACCGCAGCCACCTGACGGGCGCTGGAAGGTTGCGCGTGAACAAAGCTCTGTGTGACCAGCGCGGTTTCGAACTTCACACCCGAGGCCGACTTCACCGAGGTCGCGACCGTCACCAGCGAGGCGCCGAACAAGGCTGCACCGGCCAGGCCGAAGCCGATGGTCATATTGAACAGAAGCGAGCGGGATTTCTTGCGGCGAACTGGCGCCTTGCGGGATTTTTTGCCGGAAACCGAATTTGCGGCTGAAACTGCTGAAGAACGCGCCATCACTTGTTACCCAAACCGTTACTCACACGGGTAAGGCCAGCCTTCGCCGACTTACCGGAAAGATCACGTCGAAACACAGACGCAGACAAAACCTGCTCACTGCCGTCTTTCGACTGGTCATGAGAATGAACGATTATGGTAACCAATGTCTTTACGTCGCCCCGAGTGTGGTTTCGGTGGTGCACATAAAAGCGCATGCCGCCAGAACTTTAACCGAAATACGGCACCCGAATGTCCCTCCGGTGCAGCAAATGAGGCAAGTCGTCCCGCCGACTGTTGCTGTTTAGCGACTAACGTCCTTTCTTTCAAGGCGAAAACGTTAATTTTCCTAGTTAAGCACAGACTGATGCAAGCCTGCACAAAAATGGCCTTGCCAAGCCCGAATGTTGCGATTCGTTTCGAACCGGCCAAGATATTCACGGAAAACGCCTTTTCCGAAAACCGGAAACGAATCGAATCGCTTGCCAGTCTCCGCGGAAAACACCGTGTCACGACGTCTGGCAGGTGCTGGAATCAAAAACGCCGCCGGAGTTAAGCCGGCGGCGAAACATGTCGGGATAAAGACGGAACGGCTCAGCCGTCGATCTTGCGGACGAAGCTGCGCTCGAGGAAGAACCACGGCCGCAGGCGTACGCCGACGATGTTGCCGGCAAAGGCCGCGACGGCCCAGAGATAGCCATGCAGGCTGCCCGAGGCGATGCCGGAGAAATAGGCGCCGATATTGCAGCCATAAGCGATGCGCGCGCCATAACCGAGCAGCAGGCCCCCGGCTACGGCGGCAAGCACCGAGCGCAGTGGAATGTCAAAACTCGGGGCAAACCGGCCGGCCAGTGCCGAAGCCAGCATTGCGCCGGCAATGATGCCGAAATCCATGACCGACGTAATGTCGGCAAAGACGCTTTCGGCCAGAGCCTTGGCATTGCCCGGCTGCTGCCAATAGGCCCAGGCGGTCGGATCGATGCCGATCAGCTGCGCGCCCTTGGCGCCCCAGAGCGCGAAGGCGGAGGTAACGCCCCAGGGGCGGCCTGCGATCGCCAGCGTCGCGAAATTGAGAAGCGCAAGCGCAACGGCGCCGAAAACCAGCGGCCAGGGCCCGCGCAGATAGCGCGAAAAACCTTCGCGCGGCGAGGCCGGTTCCTTTTCGAGCACGCCGTTGCGGCGCTTCTCGACCACAACGGTGAGTGCGGCGATGGCGGCAAAGATTGCGAGCGACACGGCAATGCCGCCAATCGCGCCAAAACTTTGGACGAAGGAGATCGGCGGCAGCGACGGAAGGCTGGTCCACCAGGTGAAATTGATCGTCGCGAGAACCGAACCGACAACGAAGAAGAACAGCGTCACCAGCATGCGGGCATTACCGCCGCCGGCGGTAAACAGCGTGCCGGATGCGCAGCCGCCGCCGAGCTACATGCCGATGCCGAACATGAAGGCACCGATCAGAACGCCGGTACCGGCCGGCGAGACCGAGCCGCGCACCTCATGGCCGAACAGCGACCCGCCGGCGAGAACCGGGAAAAACAGGACGACGGCCAGTGCCAGCAGGATCATCTGCACCCGCAGGCCACGCCCCCTGCCCTCGGCAATGAAGACACGCCAGGCCGAGGTGAAACCGAAGGCCGCATGATAAAGCGACATGCCGAGCGCGCCGCCGATCAGGAACAGCGCACCCTGGGCCGGACCATAGGTCATGCCAAGAGCAACGATGCCGATGACGAGAACGATAAGGGCAAGCAGCCCCGGCGTGCCGAGGGGCGGAGCGCTCGACCGGTCGAGCGAGGAGGAAAGCGACATGGGGAACTCCAATCTATGGAGGACCATATAGGTTTAACGCGCCAAGCGGGCGAGCAACCCCATGCCGGATATGCGGAGCAAAGCGGAATTCCGTTTTACTATATAGAAATATCGCAGAATCTTTTGCCGAGAATATGGGAAGCCGTCGTCCCGCACGAATCGACAGCCTAAAAAGATTCCACCCCGCGGGGGGAGCGCGGGGTGGAACTGGCTGGATCGACCGGAGGGGGGATAGTCGACCAGCTAACTGTCAGGCCTTCTTCAAGCCCGGAAACTTTTAGAACTCGCCGCTGACGCCGACCCGGACACCGGCCGAGCCGCCCGGCGCATAACCGACTGCCGCGTCGAGGATCACCGGATAGTTGGTGTCGAACATGTGCGACATTGCAAAGCTGGTGGCGACCTGCCCCTGATAGGCGGCGACATTGGTGCCCCATGTGGTCTTGCCCGGTGCGGAAGGGCGCGGTGCCGAGGTCATCGCCATGGCCGCGGCGATACCCTGTCGCGATTCCTTGCGCAGCTTGGAGATGTCACCGCTCAGCTCGGAAATATCGCCTCTGAGGCCGGCAATATCTGAACTCATGCCGGCAAGATCGATATTCGAGGCGGCGATATTGCCCGCCGCATCCGTTGTCAGCACCCGTGTCGCACCGCTCTGGGCAGCGCGGCTGGCGGCGGAGGCAACACCTGCCATCGTATAGGTATTGTCGGCGGTGCCGATCATCACCTGCCCTGCCCGCGTCGTGGTGGCGCCGCGGCCGATCGCGGTGCTGTTGGCATGGGCGGCACTCGCGCCGTAACCGACCGCCGTCGCATCCGCGCCGACCGCAACCGCATCGGGAAGCCCAGTGACATTGTTGGCGGCAACCGCGCCATTGGTACCGGCACCTCCGATGAAGGAATTCAGCGCGTTCACCGCGGAGCCGACATCCGTATAGGTATTGCCGCGCAGCGTGTAGCTGGGGCCGACAAAGACATTGGTGGTCGCGTCATAGGATGCGCCGCCGCCAAGGCTGACCGCCACATTGGTGATGTTCTGTTTCATCCCGCTATCGACGGCACGCAGCTGGCGGACATTGACCGCATCCGTATCGGCCGTACCACCGGCGACATTGGTGATCTGCCGTTCGCTGCCGGCACTGCCGACCGACAGAGCACCGGAGGTCGAGGCCACGGTCTGACCGGAAAAGGCTTCGGCCGCGCCATTCATTCCCGACCGGTCGGCGACCGAACCGGCACCGATCGCCACACCGCCGGTGACGCCGACATTGGCATCACGACCGATTGCCACACCATCCGTTGCCGTTACCGTACCGCGCAGGCCGAGAGCGATCGAATTAGCAGCGCTGGCGGATGTCGCAGCACCATTGCCGATTGCCACCGAGTTGAACTCGCCAGCGGCCGCCGTACCATTGCCGGCACCGCCAAGCCCGGTCAGCTGGCCGCCGCCCATGGAAATGCCGGCATTTGCGTCGATCGCAACCGAATCTGTGGAAAGGGCGCAATCCGAAGGTGCGCTGACCAGCGTATTGGTGTTCTGGTCGAGAACCGAGACGCCGAGCTGCTTGCCGTTCAGCGCATCGACGAGGTTGAGATCAACGGCGTTGCCGAGGCTGAGGACAGAACCAAGCAATCCGCTGAGACCGCTGGTGACTGGGTCAAGCGCCGGAAGCTTGACGCTGAGACCGGAGCAGACATCGACGAGAGCCGGATCCGCATGGGCTTTGCCGGCACCGAGCATCGGATAAAAGGCCAGCGGCAGAGCGATCAGACTGGTCGTTATACGCGGCTTCATCGGGTTTTCCTCTCCGGTGTTTACGCATATAAATATTTGCTAATATTCTTAACAAGAGATTTCTAATTCTCTTTTTGATTGCATTTTTTACTAGGTAAATTCCCTCATCGGCGAGACATGCCGACAACACTGCCGGACAGGTCACGGACAAGCCGCTTGATCGACGCGGCGGCTCTTGGCATGGTCTCTGCTGCAAATATTGGAGGATAAACCCATGAAAGCCCTGCTGCTCGTCGACATCCAGAACGGTTTTTGCCCCGGCGGCAATCTGCCGGTGGCGCATGGCGATGAGGTCGTGGCGATTGCCAACCGGCTGATCGAGGATGGCGGTTATGATGTCATCACCGCCTCGCAGGACTGGCATCCGGCGAATCACGGCAGCTTTGCTTCGCAGCATGCGGGCAAGAAACCGTTCGACATGGGCGAACTTTCGGGCCAGCCGCAGGTCATGTGGCCGGACCACTGCGTCCAGGGCACGGCCGATGCGGAATTCCATCCCGATCTCAATGTCGAGGCCATCGACTATGTTCAGCAGAAGGGCGAAAACCCCGCCGTCGACAGTTATTCCGCCTTTCGCGACAACGACCAGGCGGCGCTGACCGGACTTGCCGGTTATCTGCGCGCACAGCAGGTGAGCGAACTCGACGTCTGCGGCCTTGCGACGGACTATTGCGTAAAGTTTTCGGCGCTCGATGCAGTCGAAATGCTGCCGGGTGTGAAAGTGCGGTTCATCTCGGACGCCAGCCGCGGGATAGATCCAGAAGGCGTCAAGGCGGCGATCGAAGAGATGAAGACGAAAGGCGTCGGCATCATCACCAGTGCCGAGATCCTCGCGGACTGATCTTTTGGACGGCGAGGCGCCCTCGCCCATCTCTCGGCCACCCGAAAAATCCCCGACAATTCAGAAAAATCAATGCGTCTATAAACGCAATTCGATTGTCAGCCGCCGCGCCTGCGCCTAAACGCAGCCGAAGGTCAGGCGGCCGGCCCGTTGTTTTGGCCGGTCTGGAGAAAAAGCTCCTGCAAGCCACGACCTGCAACGGAAAAGACCGGCCAGACCATGACGCGCAGCGAGCAGTTCACCAACGGCATGAAAAAGGGCTTTGTCGTCGCCCTCTCCTCGGCCCCCTTCGGCATTCTTTTTGGCGCCATCGCCGTCGATAACGGTTTCAGCCTGGCAGAGGCGGCGCTGATGAGCGCGCTGGTCTATGGCGGCGCAAGCCAGCTGGTCGGGATAGAACTCTTCGGCCATCACGTCGCCGCCTGGGTGATCGTGCTCTCCGTCCTTGCGGTCAATTTTCGCCACGTGCTTTATTCGGCAGCGCTGGCACCGATCATCGGCCGCTTTCCGCTGATACAGCGCCTCCTTGCCTTCTTCCTGCTGGTTGATCCGCAATTCGCCGAGACGGAAAAACGCGAGGAAGCCGGCAAGCCGGTCACTGTCCTCTGGTATATGAGCATGGGCGGCGTCGTCTGGGTCGGCTGGGTCGTCAACACCATGATCGGCGCCTTTTTCGGCAGCCTGATCGGTGATCCGAAGGCGATCGGCATCGACGTGCTTCTGCCGGTCTATTTCCTCGGTCTCACCATGGGCTTCCGCACAAGACATAATTTCTTCCCCGTCATGCTGGCGGGCGCGGTCGGCTCGGTCGCCTCCTATCATATCGTCGGTTCGCCCTGGCATATCAGCGTCGGCGCCGCCTTCGGCATAGCGATTGCCGCCATCCTGCCGCCACCGGCACAGGCGGGCGAACAGAAGGATATTGCGGGCCTCGAAAAGGAGCCCGGCTAAGATGGACAATATGAGCACGGAAACCGGCATGTTCAGCGTCGACAATCACACGCTACTGCTGATCGTCATGGCCGGCATCGCCACCTATTTTACGCGGATCGGCGGCTATCTGCTGATCAGCGGCTTCAAGCGCATCCCGCCGCGCGTCGAATCGGCGCTGAATGCGGTTCCGGCCGCCGTCCTGACAACGCTCGTCGCGCCGCCCTTCTTCAACGGCGGATGGGACATCAAGATCGCCATGATCACAGCCCTCATCGTCGGGCTACGCTTTCCGGGCCTGACCATTCTCGCCGCCGGCTGGGCGGCGGTCATGGCCGCCCGCCACGGTTTTGGTATAGGCCTCTAAAGCTCCGGCGCCAATCGGCGCCGTTGCCGCTTCCAGCCACTCCCTGACCTCTGGCCTGTCGATCAGCGGCAGCAGCTTTTCGCGCGTCTGGTCGTGATAGTCGTTCAGCCAGCCAAGTTCTTCGACCGTCATCAGCTCGGCGACCACGAGCCGGCGGTCGATCGGGCACCAGGTCAGCGTCTCGAAACCGAGCATCGGCTGATCACCACCCGCGATCTCCTCGGCCGGTTTCACAAAAATCAGGTTCTCGATGCGGATGCCGAACGAGCCGGGCCGGTAATAGCCGGGTTCGTTGGAGAGAATCATGCCCGGCAGGAATTCCTGCGTCGACATGCGCGAAATCCGCTGCGGTCCCTCATGCACCGACAGATAGGAGCCGACGCCATGACCCGTACCATGCGCAAAATCGGCGCCGGCCTTCCATAGCGCGATGCGCGCCAATGGATCGAGGTCGCAGCCGCGTGTGCCGCGCGGAAAGCGCGCCATGCTGATCGCGATCATGCCCTTCAGCACCAGCGTGAAGAACCGCTTGCGATCTTCCGGCACCGCGCCGACGGCAACCGTGCGGGTAATATCGGTCGTGCCGTTGATATATTGCGCACCCGAATCGATCAGGAACAGGTCGCCGGGAAGGAGTTTGCGGTCGCTCTGTCGTGTCACCCGGTAGTGAATGACGGCACCATGTTCGCCGGCGCCTGAAATGGTATCGAAGGAAACATCCTTGAGCGGGTTCTGCATCGCCTGCCCGACCCGGGCACGCGCCGCCTCCAGCGCCTCGACCGCATCGATCTCGCTGATCGAGGACGGCGCCTGACGATCGAGCCAGCAGAGGAATTCGACCATCGCAGCGCCATCCTGCAGATGCGCCTGGGCCGAGCCGGCAAGCTCGGCCCTGTTCTTGCAGGCGCGCGGCATTTTTGCCGGATCGGTACCTTCCAGCACCTCGCCGCCCGCATCACGGATCGCCGTCGTCAGGATGAGCGGCGTCAGATCCGGATCGACCAGGATTTTTGCACCATCATTGGAGATCTCTGCCAGCCGGACCAGAAATTCAGCCGGGCTGCGGCGGATCGCGAGACCGTCGAGATAGGCCGACTGCTCGCCGCCAAGTTTTTTGTCGTCGATGAAGATCTCGGCCTTGCCCTTGGCAGGAATGATCGCCCGCGCCAGCGGATGTGGGGTATGCGGTACGTCATTGCCGCGGATATTGAAAATCCAGGCGACGGAGGACGGGTCGGTGATCAGAACGGCGCTGATGCCCTTCGGCTCAAGATCTTCCGCAATCCCGGCAAGCTTTGCGGCAGCCGGCAGGCCGGCATGGGCCTCCTGCTGGATCGACACCGGCTCCAGCGGCTCGGCCGGCCGGTCCGCCCAGATCGCGTCGAGCGGATTGGTGGAGAGTGCCACGAGCGAACCGCCAACCTCCGCCAGCGCCTTTTCCAGGCGCTTCACTTCCGCGCCCGCATGCAGCCAGGGATCGATGCCCAGCCGAAAGCCTTTTGGCGCATGGCGCGAGATCCACAGATGCGGCGGCTCGCCAACCAGATCGCCACCGGAAAACACAGTACCGTCAACCTGTTCGGCAAGCTGGGTCGTGTACCGGCCGTCGACGAAGACGACAGCCTCACGCTGCGTGATGAGCGCCATGCCGGCAGAGCCGGTAAAGCCCGTCAGCCAGGACAGGCGCTCGGCCGATTCGGGCACATATTCGCCCTGATATTCATCCGCGCGCGGCACCAAGAATCCGTCGATCCCCAGATCGGAGAACTGCGCGCGCAGGGCCGTTACCCTTTCGCGACCGAATTGCGGGGCGGACTTGGTCTCGAACGACTGGAACATGATGATATCCGGCTTGGCCCTGACGAGGTGCGGGCGGTTATGATGTGTGGAACACCATGCTAGACCATTTTCGACCCGTCCCGCCAGTCTCGAGCCTCGTCTCCGTGGAGAAGCCCAGATCTTGTGCAGATGCGAAGATCTCCTTGTCCCACACGAAGCAACCTATGCGTGATGTGCATAACACCCTTGAGGCAAGCCCCCTGCCTGAAACTAAAGCAAGCGCTTACGTTAGGGACATGGACAGGCGCCGAACAAGGCCTGTCGCCCGGAGAGACAAAATGGCAAACTCGTTTTTTCGCAACGCTCTGACCCGCGTCATGGAAGCCCGCGAACGGCAGGTTTCCCGCTATGTCAACGGCGCGCTTCTCAGCCTCGACGACAAGACGCTCGAAGGCCTCGGCACCACCCGCGCAGAACTGCGCCGCAAGGGTGCCACCCCCTACATTTTCTGAGGCTGTTATTCAGCAATCACTTCGTCGGCCAAATAAAAGCCGGCGAACGCATCAGGAAATCGGAATACGTAAAAACGGCAGCCTTCGCTGCCGTTTTTTGTGTCTGAATTTTTGAGAGCCATGCACAAAATACAATTGTGCGGCGCAATATCAGCCGCGTGTCAGGTGGATCGTCACCCAGCCATTGCGCCAGATGGTTTTGACATGACGGCAGCGGGCGCCGTTATAGGCGGCCAGCACTTTCCAGCGCTGGGCTGCAAGGATGCCCGACAGGATGATCGAACCGCCCGGCGACAGATGGCTCGCAAGCTGCGGCGCCATTTTCATCAGCGGCTTGGCCAGAATATTGGCGATGATCAGATCGAAAGGCCCGTCCTGATCGAAGGCGGGCGAATGAAAGCCCGGTGCCGTTTCGAGCCGCAATCCGTTGGAAATGCCGTTGCGACGCACGTTTTCGCGCGCCACGCGAACGGCCACCGGATCGATATCGGTCGCGAGAACCGGGATATTGCGCATCTTGCGCACGGCGATCGCCAGAACACCGCTGCCGGTGCCGAGATCGAGCGCATTTTTCGGCGTTGTCGCCTGCAATACGGTCTCGATCATTTCGAGGCAGCCCGCCGTCGTGCCGTGATGGCCGGTGCCAAAGGCCTGGCCGGCATCGATCTCGATGGCGATATCGTTGACCTGCACCTTGTCGCGGTCATGCGAGCCGTGCACGAGAAAACGCCCTGCCCTGACGGGCTTCAGGCCCTCGAGCGACATGGCAATCCAGTCGACATCGGGAATGACTTCGCGCTCGATCACCGCTTCGGGAAAATCGTCCTCGATCGCATGGGCGATGCGGGCCCGGATCTCCTCTTCCTCGTCGATCATCAGATAGACGGAGGCTTCCCAGTGATCCTTTTTCTCGTCCACTTCCGTCGTGGCGATCGCATAGTCTTCCTCGCCGAACTCGAAAGACAGAAGCTCTAGGATTTCAGGGGCGGTCTTTTCCGTCGCCCTGACATATAGCCGGATCTCGCTCAAGGGCGTCGCCTCTTCCTAACAGTCGTGCTTTTGTATCATTTGCGGTGAGCATTGCCACAGAAGCACGGTCCGCCTCAAGCGCAGAAGGCACTAGCCCTTGATGAGATTGTCGAGTTTCTTCACCGCCGTCGCCGGATCCTCGCCATAAGCGATCGTTCCGGCAAACCGTCCGCCATCCTTCAGAAGGAAGACGGAAGCGGTATGATCCATCGTGTAATCGCCGTTCGGATCCTTCTCGTTGACCGGCACCTTCTTGGCATAGACCTTAAAACCCTTGACCATTTCCAGAACCTTGTCCGGCGCCCCGGAAATGCCCTTCACCCGGTCGGTGACATTGGAAACATACTGGCCGAGCAGTTCCGGCGTGTCGCGTTCCGGATCGACGCTGATGAAATAGGCGTTCAGTTTCGTCCCGTCGGGATCGACCTCATGCAGCCAGCCATTCAGCTCGAACAGCGTCGTGGGGCAGACTTCCGGGCAATGGGTGAAGCCGAAGAACAGTGCCGTAGGCTTGTCCTGAAAGGCCTTTTCGGTGATCGGCTGGCCGGTCTGGGATACGAGCTGGAAAGGCACGCCGAACGGCGCCTCGCTGATCTCCTGCTTCGACCGCGTCACTTCGAGCGTCAGCCAGATCAGAATACCGGAGAGGATCACAACGGCAGTCCACAGGACCGTACGAAACATTGTCATGCCAAAACTTTCAGAATTGCCGGGACCACATGAGGGAACCAAGGCAGGACCGGATGTCCAGAGCGATAACGCCGCAGGTGTTGAAGCGCAATTCAATAAGTCGTTTCAGGCACCGCTGAGGAGTTTTGCCGCAGCCATCCGGCAAGGCTCGCGAGGACAATAAGGGGCAGCAGATTTTATGCTTAGCGGAAGTTTAACGCCTCGCTGGCAGGCTTGAACCTGCGAACACGATCAGTCGCGATTCGGCTCCGCTGCGCATTGTCTGCGCGGTGAAAGGCGCCACCAGCGATGATCCCGGCGACATGACGCCACCGGAGACCATTCGCGCCTGCCCTCCTTTACCGATCGCCGGCGCCGCCGGCAGCGAGACCCAACCCGCATGACGACGGCAACCTCCATTCGCAAGACACTTTCGGTCAGCCAGCGCCTCTGGACCCTTGGCGGCGTCGCCCTTGCCGGTATCGGCACGATGTTGGCGATCAGCTGGTATGAAGGCACGCAGATCGATACGGCGCTGAAGCATACGACCGAGGTCCAGCATCAGATCGACATTGCCAACGAGCTGCGCATTGCCAACCTGCAGCTCGTCCTTGCCGCGATGGACACGATCATCGACGCCGACGACAAGCAGATCCAGCCCGAGCGCCTCAAGGCGATCAACGACGCCGTTTCCCAATTGAAGGGCAGCGGTTCGACGCTGGCTTCGCTCGCGACCGAGATCGGCAAGCCTGACTTGGTCAGCTCCTACGGAACCGATGTCGATGTGATCGCCAAGGCGATCCAGTCCGACCTCAAGACCCTGGTCGAAAGTGGCGCGCCCGAAGCCGAATATGCCAGACTGGACGACGCCATCGATGGCGCCGGCGGCCGGCTGACCACGATGCTCACCACTCTTTCCGCCGGTGGCCAGGCCATGGTCGACCGGCGTATGACCCATACGATGGCACTTGCCAGCCAGTCGCTCTACATCCAGTTCGGCTTTGGCCTGCTTGCCCTCGTCAGCGTCTTCATCCTCCAGTCCATTCATGGCGGCGCGATCCGGCGCGGCATCAACAGTATCGCTGCCAGCATGACGCGGATCATGAATGGCGACTACGCAACCGCGGTACCCGGCACGGAACGTGGTGACGAGATCGGAGAAATGGCCCGCTCGACGGATGTCTTCCGTCAGGCCGCCGTCGAGCGCGAAGGTCTGCAGCTGCGCCTGGACGACGAACGCCAGCAGAGCGAAGCCCGCCGGCAGAAACGCGAGATCGACCAGAAGGGCGATGCGGACGCTCTGCATTTTGCCGTCGATTCGCTCGCCAAGGGTCTCAACCAGCTTTCGGAAGGCGATCTTTCCGCCTCGCTCGAAAAGCCTTTCCGTCAGGATCTCGAACGGCTGCGGATCGACTTCAACCGGGTCACCGACAAGCTGCGCGTGACGATGGCCGAGGTCGCGACCAATGCCAGCTCGATCGGCGCCAACGCCAACCAGATGCGCTCGGCTGCAGACGACCTTGCCAAGCGCACCGAAAAACAGGCCGCCTCGCTGGAACAGACATCCGCGGCACTCGACCAGATCACCGCCACAGTTCGCAACGCCACCGACCGCGCCCAGGAGGCAAGCGAGATGGTGACGCATGCAAAGAGCTCGGCCGAACAGTCGGAAACTGTCGTGCGCAATGCGACGGCTGCGATGGGGCGAATCGAGGATGCGACGGCCGAGATCGGCAAGATCATCAATGTCGTCGATGAAATCGCCTTCCAGACCAATCTTCTAGCGCTGAATGCCGGTGTCGAGGCCGCCCGAGCCGGGGAAGCCGGCAAAGGCTTTGCGGTCGTCGCCCAGGAAGTCCGCGAACTCGCAGGCCGGGCAGCAGGCGCCGCCAAGGACATCAAGGCGCTGGTCGGCCGCTCCAACCTTGAAGTGCGCAACGGCGTCGATCTCGTCAAGGCAACCGGCGAGGCGCTGGACCGGATCGGCGATGACGTCCTGAAAATAAACGATCATGTTCACTCGATCTTCACTTCTGCGCGCGAACAATCGACCGGACTGACAGAAATCAATACCGCGATCGCCCAGATGGACCAAGCCACGCAACAGAATGCCGCCATGGTGGAGCAGAGTACTGCCGCCAGCCATTCGCTTGCCGGTGATGCCGAGAACCTGAACAGGCTGATCAGCCAATTCCAGATAAGGGGCAATGCCGGGCCACGTCTCGTCGAGACGGCAGGACCGAGCCCTTCGACCAGACCCTCGCCTGCCCACACGCTGATGACCAGAGTGGCCGGCGCCTTCAACAACAACACCCCGTCTGCAGCGGTAAGGGCTGCAGATGCGGCCCAAAAATGGGAAGAGTTCTGACATGAGCAATGCCATCAAGCAGTCCGGCGCCTATCTCGAAATCGTCTCCTTCCATCTCGGTGACCAGGAGTTCTGTATCGACATCATGGCGATCCGCGAAATTCGCGGCTGGGCGCCGGTGACGCCGATGCCGCATACGCCGCCCTACGTGCTCGGTCTCATCAACCTGCGCGGCGCGGTTATCCCGGTCATCGACATGGCCTGCCGCCTCGGCATGAAGATGACCGAGCCGTCGGAACGTTCCGCCATCATCGTCACGGACATCGCCGGCAAGCTGGTCGGCCTTCTGGTCGAACAGGTTTCCGACATGATGACGATCAAGAGCGAAGACCTGCAGCCGGCACCGGAAATCATCCCGGAAGCCCAGCGCGATTTCTGCCGCGGCATCGTTGCCCTGGAAAAGACCATGGTCTGCTTCCTCAACCTCGACACCGTCATCGCCGACGAATTGTCGCGCGAAGCCGCCTGATACAAGGCAGAACACTCAACATCGAAGCCTCCGCTGGCCCTGCCACGCGGAGGTTTTGCCATGGCAGCCCGCCCCTTGAACCGACCTGTGCGGTTCACACGGGCAACGAAGCAGCCACTTTCAAAATATACCAAAAGCCGTAACCATAGTTCGAAGCTTGGCTCGACAGGCCGCCGTCAATATATTTTAGTTATCTCTAATTCAAATCGGATTGGGAGACGACATGAAGGCGCTTATTGTCGGAGTTGCAAACGAACACTCGCTGGCCTGGGGCTGCGCCAAGGCTTTGAGGGCACGCGGCGTCGATCTTGCGATCACCTACCAGAACGCCAAGGCCGAACCTCATGTCCGGCCGCTTGCCGAGGAAATCGGCGCAGAAATCATCATGCCGCTCGATGTCGGCCGGCCGGAAGAGATGTCGGCCCTTTTCGGCGCGATCAAGCAGCGCTGGGGTCGGCTGGACTTCATGCTGCACGCCATCGCTTTTGCCCCTAAAGCCGATCTGCACGGCCGCGTCGTCGACTGTTCGCCGGAAGGTTTTTCGATGGCGATGGACATTTCCTGCCATTCGCTGATCCGCATGGTGCGCCATGCCGAACCGCTGATGGAAGACAGCGGCTCCGTCGTCACCCTCTCCTATCTCGGCGCCGAACGGGCGGTATCCAGTTACGGCATGATGGGCCCGGTCAAGGCGGCGCTGGAAAGCAGTGTCCGTTACCTAGCCTCCGAACTCGGCGAAAAGGGTATCCGCGTCAACGCGTTGTCTGCAGGCCCGGTCCGCACCCGCGCCGCCTCCGGCCTCGTCGATCTCGACGGCCTGATCGAGGACACGCTGGCCGGCGCGCCGATCAAGCAGCTGGTCACGATCGATCAGGTCGGCGCCATGGCCGCCTTCCTGATGTCCCCGGAAGCCCGCTATGTCACCGGGCAGACGATCTATGTCGATGGCGGTTACAGCATCGCGGCATAAGAAACCAAAGCAGCTAAAGGCAGTCGAAGCTCACGGCTTCGGCTTGCCGTTCTTCCACACCGGATTCTGGTTGTAGAGCGGCACTGTCGAGATCGCCATCTTGGCCGAACCATCGGTCAGTTCGCGCGTATGGACGAGATAGATCAACGTGTCGTTCGCCTTGTCGTAGATTCGATTGACGACCATCTTCTTCCAGATCAGCGACATGCCGGCGCGAAACACCTCGTCGCCATCCTTGGACAGATCGATATCGCCGATCTCGATCGGCCCGGTCTGATTGCAGGAAATCGAATTGTTCGACGGATCCTCGAACCAGTTGCCGTTCTTCAGGCGGTCGATGACACCGCGATCGAAATAGGTGACATGACAGGTGACGCCCTTCACCTTCGGATCTGCCAGCGCCTCAACCACGATGTCATTGCCGGTCCAGTCGACACCGACCTGACCGACGACTTCGGCGGAGGCAGGCGTCTGAAAAAGGCCTAGCGCAAGCGCGGCTGCAGGCATGATGGAAGCAAGTCGGCGCATCAAAAATCTCCGGTCAACGATCCGTGATCAGAGATAGGATTTTTCGCCTATGTTGCAATACGCCTTCGGGTTTGACGGTTCAGCGTGTCCGCAGCGTACAGGGCGCATATCCGCCGGCATAAAGCCGACCGACCGTCATGCCGATCCTGCCCGGAATGTCGCGCACATGCTTGGCGCCCACCGACCGCGCAATCGCAAGCGTCGCCTCGGCACAGATTGCCGCATCCTCGGCCGCGTTGTGATGGCGAAAGGACAGGCCGAGATGGCCGGCCAGAACATTGAGCTTGTGGCTGCCAAGCTGCGGCCAGGCATGTTTCGCCATTTTGACGCTGCAGAGATAGGAAAGCTCGGGATAGGACTGCCGGTACTGGTCGAGCGTCGCCCGCCAGACGCTGAAATCGAAGGCGGCATTATGGGCGATCATCGTCGCGCCGACAAAATCATCGGCGAACTCGTCCATCACCTCGGGAAATTCACCCGCATTCTCGACGTCATCAGGCGTAATCCCGTGGACGGCGATGTTGAAGGAGGAAAACCGCATGTCCTTCGGCCGGATCAACCGCTCCTCGACCCGGACGACCCGGCCATCCTCGATCCAGGCAAGCCCGACCGAGCAGGCGCTGCCGCGTTGCTCGTTGGCGGTTTCGAAATCGATGGCGATGGTTTTCAAATGCAGCCGTCCCGGATGATTGTGCCGGGACTTCTAGCGCCGGCTGGGCGATTCGGCAAAGAATGTGAGATATGGCACCTTGACCCATCGCGGCTTTTCCGGCCTCATACCCACTATGACCAACACCGTCGCCCTTACCCATCTTACCATGACCATCCGCCCTGCAGGGCGTGTGGCGGGTTTGGCGCGTTAGCCGGTCATCCGTCCACCACCCTGCCGAACGTTGGCAGGGTCGGGAGATACCGCTCTGCTTCGGCATCAAGACCAAGGAGAGCGACATGAAAATTCCGGACGACGATATCAGCGAAAAACCACCCCGAGCGGCCAAGCTTCAGGGCTTCGTCATCCGCGCGGCAACCCCGGACGATGCGGAGGCGATTTCTCTGCTCGCCAACCTGCCCGGTTACCGCTTCGGGACCTTGCGCATGCCCTTCCAGACCGTCGCAGAAACCCGCAAATGGCTGGAAAACCCTGCGCCGGGGGCAAACAGGCTGGTCGCGGATCTCGACGGGCTTGTGATCGGTGATATCTTTCTCGGACCGAATTCGGGCCGACGCCGGCATGCGGCGACGCTTGGCATGGGCGTCCACGACGACTTTGACGGCCGCGGCGTCGGCTCGGCGCTGATGAAAGCCGTACTCGATATTGCCGACAACTGGCTGAACCTGAAACGCGTCGAGCTGACGGTCTATACCGACAATCAAAGCGCCATCCGCCTCTATGAGAAAAACGGCTTCGTCACCGAGGGCCATTTCAAGGATTTCGCTTTTCGCGACGGCCGCTTCGTCGATGCCTATTCGATGGCGCGACTAAAGGGGTAAGGGCTTCGGCTTGTCTAAAAAAATCAACCGGCGTAAAGTGGTCACAGGTGACCCTTTTACGCCGGAGCTACAATGTCGACAGTCAGCCTGAAGGATGCGAAAGCAGCTTTTTCCAGCATCGTCGATCAGGCGAGCGCCGGAGAATTCGTCACGATCACCCGTCATGGCAAACCGGCCGCAGTTCTGGTCAGCGTCGATGCCGCTGAGATTGCCAGGAAGGTATCGCTGACGCGACAGCACAGTCTTGCCGACCATCTTCTCGCATTCCCTGCCGGTGACGGGATCGATTTCGAGCGAAACAGGACGCCATCACGGGATATCGATCTGTGAGCGGATTTCTGCTCGATACGAACGTCATCTCGATAGCCTCGCCATCCGGACCAGGCGCGCCAAAAACGTTTGCGGCATGGTTGCGGCAACAGGAAGAAGCCGGCACGCTTTATCTTTCGGTCGTTACCGTTCACGAGATCGAAAAGGGCACCCGGCTGCTTGAACACAAAAAGGCGACGGCACGTGCAGCCGATATCCGCAGCTGGCTCGATCGGTTGATCACGATATTCGAGGAGCGGATATTGCCCTTCGATATAGACGCGGCAATCGTTGCCGGAGAGTTGGAAGCCCTCGCATTGTCGAAAGGCCATCAACCGGGAATGGCCGACGCGATGATCGCGGCGACCGCCAAAATCCACGACCTGACGATCGTGACCCGCAATACCAAGCATTTCGCCCCATTCGGCATCGACATCTCGACGCCGGAACAAATCGCGGGCTGAGCTCAGAACATCGTATTCGTGTTCGCAGATTTTTCCGGGATCGGCTGCACGGCATCCCAATGTTCCTCGATCTTCCCGTCCTTGAGGCGAAAGATATCGACGATGGCATTGCCGCGTGTGCCGGGTTCGCGCAGCGCAAAGACATGCAGGATGACGTAATCGCCGTCCGTAAAGACCTGTCTGATCTCGCTATGCGACTGCGGGTATTTTTCCTTCAGGAAGGCGAGAAAGTTCTTGAGGCCCTCAGGCCCGTCCGCCGCGTTGGGATTGTGCTGCGTATAAGTGCCGAGATAAACGGAGGCGGCAGCAAAATCCTTCTGGTTCAGCGCCTTTTCATAAAAATCGAGAACGATTTCCTTGTTGCGCTTTTCGGTGGCAGACGGCTCCGCCTGCTGGGCAAAACTCGGCGCGGCGATAAACGTCGCCAGAGCAAGCGTGGCGATGGAAAGCGCAGATCTCATAAAAAATGTCCTGTTCATGTCGTGGCAATGCCGGCGGCCGTTTGAGGCCGCCCTGCGCATAGACACAAATCCCGCCGTCACGGGGAAATGAAAATCGCTTTACCGAAAAGATCAGCCGGCAATGAAGGCGAGCCACTCGTCCTCGTCCATCACCTCGACGCCAAGCTCCCGCGCCTTGTCCAGCTTCGAGCCGGCACCCGGCCCTGCGACCACATAATCGGTCTTCTTGGAGACGGAACCGGCGACCTTGGCGCCAAGGCTTTCGGCCCGTGCCTTGGCCTCGTCGCGGGTGAATTTTTCGAGGCTGCCGGTGAAGACGACCGTCTTGCCGGCGACCGGGCTGTTCGAGGCCGCAACCTGTTCGGCCGCCTGCGGCGTCACTTCCGCAAGCAGCTTGTCGATCACCTCGACATTACGCGGCTCCTTGAAGAACTCGACGATGGCACGGGCGACGATCTCGCCGATCCCCTCGATATTATTGAGGTCCGCCCAGGCGTCACCGGTCAGTGATGCAGCTTCCTTCATCGCCTGTTCGAAGGCCGGATAGGTACCGTAATGGCGGGCGAGCAGCTTTGCCGTCGTCTCGCCGACATGGCGGATGCCGAGCGCATAGATGAAGCGGTTGAGCGCAATGGAGCGCCGCTCATCGATCGCCTCGAACAGTTTTTTGACGCTGACCTTGCCGAACCCTTCGATATTTTCGAGCTTGGTCAGCGGCGATGCTTCCTGTCGCTTCTTCAGTGTAAAAATGTCCGGCGCGGTGCGGACCTGCAAGGCCGGATCTTCCGTCTCGAAAAAGAAGTCTACCTGCTTCGACCCCAGCCCTTCGATATCGAAGGCATTGCGCGAGACGAAATGTTTCAGATGCTCGGTCGCCTGCGCGCTGCAGGTAAAGCCGCCGGTGCAGCGGGTGACCGAATCGAGCTTGCCGGTCTTCTCGTTCTTTTCACGCACCGCGTGGCTGCCACACACCGGGCAGACCTTTGGAAACTCGTAACGCACGGCATCCGCCGGCCGCTTCTCCATCACGACATCCAGCACCTGCGGAATGACGTCGCCGGCCCGCTGCACGATGACGGTGTCGCCGATACGGATGTCATGTCCTTCCTCGCGAATGCGCTCGCCGGAATTGCCGATGCCTTCGATATAATCGGCATTATGCAGCGTCGCATTGGTGACGACGACACCGCCGACAGTGACAGGCGTCAGCCGCGCGACCGGCGTCAGCGCGCCGGTACGGCCGACCTGGATGTCGATCTTTTCGACATGGGTGAACGCCTGCTCGGCCGGGAATTTATGGGCGGTTGCCCAGCGTGGCGAACGCGAGCGAAAACCGAGCCGCGCCTGAAGGTCCAGCCGGTCGACCTTGTAGACGACACCGTCGATCTCGTAATCGAGATCCGGCCGCTCCAGGCCGATTTGCCTGTAGTGGCCGATAATGTCCTCGACGGCAAAAAGCCGCCTCATCAGCGGATTGACCGGAAAACCCCATTTTTCGAACGTCTGCACCATGCCCAGCTGCGTATCGGCCGGCATGTCCGACATCTCACCCCAGGCATAGGCGAAAAAGCGCAGGTTGCGGCTTGCCGTCACCTTCGCATCGAGCTGGCGCAGCGATCCTGCCGCCGTATTGCGCGGATTGACATAGGTCTGCTTGCCCTCGGCCTCCATACGGGCATTGAGCGCCAGAAACTCGCTCTTGGTCATGTAGACCTCGCCGCGCACCTCGACCACGTCAGGCACGCCGGCCGGAAGCTGGTTGGGGATCTCCTTGATCGTCCGGATATTTTCCGTGACGTTTTCGCCGGTCGTGCCGTCGCCGCGGGTCGCGGCATTCACCAGCCTTCCCTGCTCGTAACGGATCGACATGGAAAGACCGTCGATCTTCGGCTCGGCGGTAAAGGCGATCGAATTGTCCGGCAGCTGGCCGAGGAAACGATAGACGGAGCCGACGAAATCCGCGACGTCCTCGTCGGAAAACGCGTTGTCGAGCGACAGCATCGGCCGTGCATGGGTGATCGGCGCGAAGGTCGCAAGTGGCGCGGCACCGACCTTGACCGACGGTGAGTCAGCCCGCACCAGCTGCGGAAACTGCTTTTCGATCGCATCGTTGCGGCGCTTCAGCGCGTCGTAATCGGCATCCGAAATATTGGGCGCATCGTGACCGTGATAGGCCTCGTCATTGCGGGCGATTTCGGCGGCGAGAAACGCAAGCTCGGCCGCCGCCTGTTCTTCGGTCAAAGTGTCTACGGGCGTTTTGTCGGCGGCCATGCAATGTTACTCCTTCGATCAGGAAATCGTTTTTAGAGCAAAATTTCATAAGCGAAAGACCGCGCCTCGCGGTTCCACTGCCTGATTTCCGTCATGATAATTGAAGCCATTCCTCGATGATGATATGGAGGTCATCAGTGGTTCGCGCAATCTGTCTGCTGAAAAGAAGGCTGGATCGCTCACCACGGTCATTCGTGGATCTCTCCGTTTTCGAAATACCGGAGCCATTGAGGGGCAGCAGGCATCTCTACAAATACCGTTTGGCGCTGGTCGTGAACGAAGTCTGCGTCATGCGGTATGACAATGAGGCCGGCAAAGGCGACCACCGGCATTTGGGATCGGTCGAAACGCCCTATGCCTTCACGGACGTTTCGACATTGCTGCGCGACTTCTTCACCGAAGTCGAAAGGTTGGAAAAGAATGGCGACGCTTAGGATAAACATCGCAACGGCAAGTGACATCATCGCCGATTTCGAAGCCTCCAGAAATCCCGGCAAGCCGACCTACAGTTTTGCGACATGGCAGGATCTCCATGCCGCCCTCACTCCTAACCGGGTTGCGATTCTTGCTGCCATGAAGAACAGGGGGGGCATGACGATGCGTGAAGTGTCCCGACTGGTGAAACGGGATTTTCGCCCCGTCCATGCGGATCTCGCCGGATTGCTTAAGATCGGCCTTCTCGATCGGCATGAAGCAGGTGTCATCTTTCCTTACACGGATGTGCATATAGATATATCGGACATATCCAAGGCCGCCTGACCTCGCGACAAACAGCATGGTCGAAATACGCCATAGATGCAGCCCGTCTCACGAATAAGTTCCGCCTTCTCCCTAAAACTGTGCCCGCCTTGACTGGACGAAACCATGCCGCCGCCGTTAAACCGGCGCAGAACAGTCAAGTTAAGGGTCAGATAGGGAACGGATGCAGAATCGCTGGCGGGATACGGGTTTGCGTTATGGGCTGGTGACACGTGGCCTGCACTGGCTGATGGCGCTGCTGCTCATCTGGCAGTTTTCCGGCATCGTGCTTTATAAGCTGTTCGGCCAGACAGCCGTCTCGGACCTGATCAACCTCACCCATGGCGAACTCGGCCTCGCTGTTCTTGTCCTTGCTGCAGTCAGGGCGGTCTGGGGCCTCTATAACCTGAAGGATCGCCCGCCGCATGAAAGCGGGCTGCTCGGCCTTGCGGCTCGCACCGGCCACCTGATGCTCTACCTGTTGATGCTGGCGATACCCGGCCTGGCGCTTCTGCGTGCGATCGGCTCGGAATGGGGCCTTACGCTGTTCGGCTGGCAGGTACTGCCGCGCACCGATACGAATGTCGAATGGATGGTGGCGCCGGGCAATCTTCTGCACGGGCTGTTCGCCTGGGCGCTGCTCGCGATGATCGCAGGCCATATCGCCATGGTCTTCATCCATCGTCATGTCTGGAAGGATGACGTCCTGCGCCGCATGACAGGCCGAGCATCGGCGCCGGCCGAGTAAGGCTCAGCCGTTACCGGACAGCAGCCGCTTCGCCGCGGCCCTCGCCTCGTCCGTCACCGAGGCACCAGCGAGCATGCGGGCGATCTCTTCGGTCCGGTGTTCCGGCTCCATCGTCGCCACGCGAGTGGCGATCTTGTCGGACCCTTCGCCGGCCGGCCCCTTGGAGATGAGAAGATGCGTTGCTGCACGGGCCGCCACCTGCGGCGCGTGGGTAACGGAGAGAACCTGCACCGTTGCCGACAGGCGTTTCAGCCGCTGACCGATGGCATCCGCCACCGCACCACCGACACCGGTATCGATTTCGTCGAAGACGAGCGTCGGCGCGGAACCGCGATCGGCGAGCGCAACCTTCAGCGCCAGCAGGAAACGCGAAAGCTCGCCCCCTGAGGCAACCTTCATGATCGGGCCGGGACGCGTGC
This sequence comes from Neorhizobium alkalisoli, assembly GCF_007829835.1. Taxonomy (GTDB): domain Bacteria; phylum Pseudomonadota; class Alphaproteobacteria; order Rhizobiales; family Rhizobiaceae; genus Neorhizobium. The sequence goes on from NZ_VIWP01000003.1 coordinate 223,068, forward strand.
CCGGATTGGTCTGGACGTGGAATTCGACGGTATCGATGCCCTCCGCCGTCGCTGCATCCGCATCGGCTGTCACTTCCACCATGAAGCGGGCACGTTCCAGTTTTAGCGCCGGCAATTCGGCCATGACGGCATCGGCCAGCGTGCCGGCACCCGCCGAGCGCTTGGCAGAAAGTGCCTGAGCCGCAGCGTCAAATTCCGCCTTGGCGGCGACGGCGATCTTTTCCAGTTCCCCGAGACGTTCTTCGCCGGCATCGAGATCGGCGAGATCAGCAACCATCTTTTCGGCCAGCGCCGGCAGGTCGACGACCGCGACCGAATATTTGCGACCGGCGGCACGCAGCGCAAACAGCCGTTCCTCGACGCGCTCAAGCTCGCGCGGATCGAATTCGGTACGGCGCAGTGCCGCCTCGACTTCCATCTGCGCGCTGGACAGGTGATTGAGGGCCTGGTCGAGCAGTTCGACGGTCTCTTCCAGAAGGCCTGGTGCCTCATGGCTCTTGCGTTCCAGCCTGCGCACCATCGAGGCAATCAGCGGCACGGGCGATGCATTGCCGTTCAGGAATTCGGACGCTTCCGAAATGTCGCCGGCGATTCGCTCCGACTTCTGCATTTTCGAGCGCTGTTCTGCGAGCTCGTCTTCCTCGCCGTCACGTGGCGCAAGCGCTTCCAGCTCTTCGACCGAAGCGCGGATATAGTCTGCCTCGCGGGCGGCGGCCTCCACCTTGGCCTTGTGCGCCTTGTAGGCGCGATCGGCATCACGCCATGAGCGGTAGAGGCCGGAAACGGTCGAAACCTCGTCAGTGAGGCCGGCAAAGGCATCCAGCAGCGTCCGGTGGGCATCGGTATCGATCAGCGCACGATCGTCATGCTGTCCGTGGATCTCGACCAGAACCTGGCCGATCTGGCGCATCAGCTGTACGCTGACCGGCTGGTCGTTGATCGAGGCGCGGGTGCGCCCGTCGGCGGACTGGATACGGCGAAAAATCAGGTCGCCGTCATCGTCGAGGCCATTGTCGCGCAGAAGTTTTCGGGCGGCATGGTTGCCCGGCACGTCGAACACGGCCGTCACCTGCCCCTTGTCCTCGCCATGGCGCACGAGACCGCCATCGCCGCGGCCGCCAAGGGCCAGCGACAGACTGTCGAGAAGGATGGACTTACCCGCGCCGGTCTCGCCCGTCAGAACCGAAAGCCCGGCCTCGAAGGCGAGATCCAGCCGCTCGATCAGGACGATATCGCGGATCGACAACTGGATCAGCATGGGGCCTCTTTAACGTCTCTGGCGTCCGTCAGGCGCCGACGATCTTCGATGCGGCGCGCGAAATCCAGGAACCCTTGTTTTCACGCGGCTCGACGCCACTGCCCTTCAGGAGCTTGTAGCTGTCGGCATACCACTGGCTGTCGGGATAGTTGCGGCCGAGAACGGCAGCTGCCGTCTGGGCTTCTTCCACGATACCCATGGCGAAATAGGCTTCCGTCAGACGCGCCAGACTTTCTTCGACCTGGTTGGTATTGGAATAGGTCTCGACCACGGTGCGGAAGCGCTGGATCGCGGCCAGATATTCCTTGCGCTCGAGATAGTAGCGGCCGATCTGCATTTCCTTGCCGGCCAGCTGGTCGCGGGCAAAGCGGATCTTCGTCTGCGCATCCTCGACATATTCCGAATTCGGATAGTCGTTGACAACCTTGCTCATCGCCGAGATCGTGTTGGTGGCCGCCTTCTGGTCCTGCGTCACGTCAGCGATCTGCTTGGAATAGGCCAGACCGACCAGATACTGGACGTAGGCCGAATCCTGCGAGCTCGGATACTGGTTCAGATAACGGTTGCCGGCGGCGACTGCATCATCGTTGCGGCCGAGGCGGTATTTCGTGAACGTGCTCATCACCAGCGCCTTGCGGCCCCATTCCGTGAACGGGTTCTGGCGGTCGATGGCGTCGAACTTGCGGGCCGCCTCAAGCAGGTTGCCGGCCTTCATGTTCGCCAGACCCTGATTGTAGAGCATTTCCGGCGATTCGCTTTCGAAGCCGAGCTTCGTAATATCGACGTCCTTATCGGACTGGCAGGCCGTCATGCCCATCGCTGCGCCCGAAAGCACCAACGAGACGAGCGCCAGCCTTGCTGTTTTACGCATTCCTACAGACTTCGCATTCGTCATTCGACAGTTCCCGATGTCCCGCCCATTCCAGCCGGCTGTGAGAGCAGGCCGTTTCTAGCCATAAAAGCAATGGCAGGGCAACGCAATGATGACGCATTAATGCATTTTTGTGGCGGGCGACCGCCCTATATGCCTGTCATCCAAGAAAAAACCGCTTTCCATCATGGAAAGCGGTCAAGGTTCACTGGAGGTGAATTCAGGCGAAGGACGGCGCCGCTTCCGAGACGCTGACCGGGACGAAGTCCCCTGCCCTCAGCCGCGCCACGCGCGAGGTCGGAGCCTCGACGATTTCATAGGCGGTCGGATCGCTCAGAAGAGCCTTCAGGGCATTGGCATTCATCTTGTGGCCGCCGCGATAGGAACGGTAGCAACCGATAAACTGGGCACCGGCAAGCGCCAGATCGCCAACGGCGTCGAGCGTCTTGTGGCGAACGAATTCGTCCGTGTAACGCAGGCCTTCGACATTGACGACCGAATCATCGTCGGAAATGACGACGGAATTTTCGAGCGAGGAGCCGAGCGCGTAACCGGCTGCCCAGAGGCGCTCGACATCACGCATGAAGCCGAAGGTACGAGCGCGGGAAAGTTCCTGCTTGAAGCGCGGCGCGGTGAGTTCGCCCTTCCAGCTCTGGCGACCGATCAGCGGCGAGGCGAAATCGATCTCGACTTCGAATCGCGTGCCGTCATGCGGGCGGAACTCCGACCAGGACGCACCCGAATCAATCCGCACCGGCTTGACGACGCGAATGTAGCGACGCTTGGCCGACAGGTTGACGATACCGGCCTGTTCGATCGCTTCGATGAAGGCAAAGGAGCTGCCGTCCATGATCGGCATTTCGCCGCCATCGACTTCGACCATGACGTTGTCGACGCCAAGCGCATAAAGAGCGGCCATCACGTGTTCGATCGTCGCGACCCAGCGGGACGGCGAGGTGCCGAGCACGGTGCAGAGATCCGTTGCGCCGACCTGCGAGGAAACGGCGCGATATTCGGCAGAGGTACCGTCGGCGAACTGGCGCGAAAACACGATGCCGGTGCCGGCTTCGACGGGCTGGAAGGTGATGCTGACGGGCGCACCAGAATGAACGCCGATGCCGGCCAATGTAACCGGGGCGGCGATGGTGGTCTGGAACCCGAGCAATCCGATGGTCATTCTCACTGCTTTCTTCTCGCGGCCCCCAATCATCGGGGCCGTATTTTCGAATGTCGCGGCGCCTGTATCCGACAGGCAATGCGACGTCTCTTAGCTTCCTACATACGCAGCGATTTGGGACATTCCAAATCACTGTTCGTTTCGGATTGTTACGGCGTTAACTCTGCCCTGCTAGCCGCCTCGCTCCGCGCTGGCGAATCGCGATTTCCGTTTCGCAAACCATTGATAAGAAATCGCTTATTCAGACCCTCGCGAGACCCCGCTCTTGTTCGGCGCAATGCTTAAACGCGCAAGGCCCGGGTCTGTCGACCCGGGCCCCATTCACAAATTTTATCGACCGTTAATTCAGTTCGACTGGCGGCGCAGGAAGGCCGGAATTTCGAGCTGATCGTCTTCGTGATGCGAGGACTGCGGCTGGGCACGACCATGATCGTCTAGGTTGCCGCGACGCGGTGCGTAGAGGCTTGCTTCCGGCGAAAGCGGGCGGCGCTGCTGCGGTGCCGGGGCCTGAGCCTGCGGCGCCTGATCAACGACGTCGTCTTCGTCACGACGGCCAAGCGAGTTGGTGATGCGCTTCAGGAGACCCATCGGGCCGCGCTCTTCCTGAACATGCTGTACAGGCTGCGTACGGTGATCCATCTCGGCCTTGACGACCGGCGGGAAGTCTTCGACCTTCGGCATGCGCACCGGTTCGATGACCGGCGAACGCGACATGACAGGCTCATGCTGCATCGGCTGTGCCATGCGCGGAGCCGGAGCCGGCTGCGAGATGACCGGAGCGGACGGCTGCATGTGCTGGACAGGCGCCGGCTGCGGGGCCGGACGCTGCATGACCGGGGCTTCGACCGGAGCGGACGGCGTGAACAGGCGGCTCTGCGGGCGGAAGGTTTCTTCCTGCATGACCGGCTGCGGTGCCGGAGCGACCGGCATCGGTGCCGGGATGGCCAGTTCGCGTTCCATTTCAGCTTCCGCCTGACGGATGGTGTCGGCGATCGGATCAGCGGCCTTGATGACCGGAGCGGCCTGCATCATGACAGGCTGGGGTGCGGCCGGAGCCGGAGCAACGGCCGCAGAAGGACGGATAATCGGCTTTGCGGCTGCGCGCATTTCAGCGGCACGCAGGTCGATATCACCATGGCCATGTGCACGGTCGATGCCGGTGGCAACGACCGAGACGCGGATGATGCCTTCAAGCGATTCGTCGAAGGTTGCGCCGAGGATGATGTTGGCTTCCGGATCGACTTCTTCGCGGATGCGGGTCGCAGCTTCGTCGACTTCGAACAGGGTGAGGTCGCGACCACCGGTGATCGAGATCAGCAGGCCCTGTGCGCCCTTCATCGAGGTTTCGTCGAGCAGCGGGTTGGCGATGGCAGCTTCAGCAGCCTGCATTGCACGGCCCTGGCCAGAAGCTTCGCCGGTACCCATCATCGCACGGCCCATCTCGCGCATGACCGAACGGACGTCGGCGAAGTCGAGATTGATCAGGCCTTCCTTGACCATCAGGTCGGTGATGCAGGCAACACCCGAGTAGAGAACCTGGTCGGCCATGGCAAAGGCGTCCGCGAAGGTCGTCTTGTCGTTGGCGATGCGGAACAGGTTCTGGTTCGGGATGACGATCAGCGTATCGACCGACTTCTGCAGCTCGGCAATGCCCTGCTCGGCAAGGCGCATGCGGCGCTGGCCTTCGAAGTGGAACGGCTTGGTGACGACGCCGACGGTGAGGATACCCTTCGAGCGTGCAGCCTGCGCGACGACCGGAGCAGCACCGGTGCCGGTGCCGCCGCCCATGCCGGCGGTGACGAAGCACATATGCGTGCCGTTCAGGTGATCGACGATCTCATCGAGGCATTCTTCGGCAGCAGCACGGCCGACTTCAGGCTGCGAGCCGGCGCCGAGACCTTCGGTAACCTGCACGCCCATCTGAATGATGCGTTCGGCCTTGGTCATGGTCAGTGCCTGGGCATCCGTGTTGGCGACGACGAAGTCGACGCCTTCCAGCCCGGCCGTGATCATGTTGTTGACGGCGTTGCCACCGCCGCCACCGACGCCGAATACCGTGATCCGAGGCTTCAGCTCGGTAATGTCAGGCTTTTGCAGCTTGATCGTCATTGTACCTGTCCTTCTTCTTCTGGCCGCGTCGCCGAGCTGGCCAATTCATTGCAACTTATCTGAGATGATCCCACCGGTAGCAAAAGCTGGGCGGCCGTCTCAAAAACTCTCTTTCAACCACTGTCCGACACGGGCGAGACGCCCGTTGCCGTTTCCGAGCGAGCCGATCAGGCCGCCCTGCGAAGCATGCGTTTCCATGTCGGCGACCTGCGGATAGATCATCAGGCCGACGGCGGTGGAAAAGGCCGGTCCCTTGGCAGCAGCAGGCAGGCCCGAAATTCCCATCGGGCGGCCGATCCGGACGTTGCGGGCAAGGATGCGCCGTGCGGTTTCGGAAAGGCCGGTCAGCTGGCTTGCGCCACCGGTCAGAACGACACGCTTTCCGACAATCGGGCTGAAGCCGGATTTCTGGATGCGGTCGCGGATCAGTTCGAGCGTCTCTTCGATACGGGCCTTGACGATCCGGGTAACGAGAGCGCGTGGCACCTGGGTCGGCAGATCGCGGTCGTCTTCGCCGATCGGCGGAACCGCGATGATGTCGCGCTCGTCGGCGCCGTTGGAAACGGCCGAGCCATGCACGACCTTCATCCGTTCCGCATCCTCGATGCGGGTGGAAAGGCCGCGAGCCAGATCGGTCGTCACATGATGACCACCGAGGCTGATCGCATCGGTATGGACGAGACGTCCTTCGGCAAAGACCGAGATCGTCGTCGTGCCACCACCCATGTCGATCGCGGCGCAGCCGAGTTCGACTTCGTCATCGACCAGGGCAGCAAGACCGCTGGCATAAGGCGTCGCGACCATGCCCTCGACCGAGAGATGAGCGCGGTTGACGCAGAGTTCGAGGTTCTTGAGCGTCGCACGTTCGGCCGTCACGACATGCATGTCGACGCCGAGAACGTCGCCGAACATGGCAAGCGGATCACGCACGCCGCGCTCGCCGTCGAGCGAAAAGCCGGTCGGCAGCGAATGCAGGGTGGCGCGGTCCTGGCGCAGCGAGCGCTGGCTGGCAGCGCCCAAAACCCGCTTCAGATCGGAAGCTTCGACTTCCTGGCCGCCGAGGTCGATCGTCGCGGTGTAGACATCGCTGGACAGACGACCGGCGGAAACATTGACGATCAGGCTGTCGACCGTGAGGCCCGCCATGCGCTCTGCCGCATCGACGGCAAGACGCACGACGCTTTCGGCCGCATCGAGATCGGCAACGACGCCAGACTTGACGCCACGCGAACGCTGATGGCCGATGCCGATGATCTCGACATTATGAGTGCGGCCCGGAAGGATCTGGCTTTCCTGGCGCGGGGTCAGACGGGCGATCATGCAGACGACCTTGGTCGATCCGATGTCGAGCACCGATACGATATGGCTCCTCTTGGAGGAGAGCGGCTTCATCCTGGGAAGCCCGAAATGGGAAGAACCGAATACGCTCACGACTCTCCTGCCTTCTTCAACGCCTTGGTTCTTGCTTCGACGGCATCATTGCGGCGTTCTGTAGCCGCAGCCGTCAGTTCGATTGTGGTCCGGTCCTGGAGACGAAGATCGACGGCGGCGATATCGCGCTCGAGGATCCGCTGTTCCTTTTCAAGGCGCGCCAGCACGGCGAGCGCCTTGTCGACATCGCTTTCCGGCAGCTTCAGCACGACGCCATTGTCGAGGTGCAGATCCCAGCGACGACCGGCGACCCGGACATAAGCCTTCACCCGCGACCGCAGGTCGGGCCATGCGGCCATCGAGTCAACGAAGCTCGCCGCCTGCTTTTCCGCATCACGGCCGACAAAGAGCGGCAAGGATGCAAACTTGCTGTCACGCAGGGGAGCAATCACTTCGCCGCCCTTTTCGATCAGCGACAGATCCGAGCCATGCTGCCAGATGCCGAACGCTTCACGCTCCTTCAGCATCACCTCGATCGTCTTCGGATAGACCTTGCGGACTTCGGCATAACGAACCCAGGGAAGCTCTGCGAGCTTGCGGCGCGCAGCATCGACATCGAGCGCCACGAGCGACGTGGTGCCGTCGAGGCCGAGGAGCTGGAGAATATCGATCTCGGACGTCTGGTCGTTGCCCGACACCTTGACGTCTTCGATCGCAAAACCGGCAGCTGCCGTGGTCGCCTGGGCGACGTCCTGCGTATGGCCGCCGAGCGACATGCCATAAAGGCCGACCACAGCGAAAAAGCCGAAGGTTGCGGCAGTGCCTGCATGCTCCGGAATATGGATCCGACCCGTTGCCAGGCTGATGCAGAAGCGAACGATGCGGCGCAGAGGACGCGGCAGGACACGACGGTCATCGGCGCTAAGATACTGCGCCTGACCATGCCCCCGCGGTCCGCCCGCTCTTTTGCCGTTCAACGCAAGCACGATGCGTCCTCCACCATCCAACGGACGAGTTCACCAAAGGAATGGCCAGCATGAGCGGCCATTTCGGGCACAAGCGATGTAGGGGTCATGCCGGGCTGGGTATTGATCTCCAGCCAGACAAGCTCGCCATTTTCCGAGAATCGGTCGTCGTAACGGAAGTCCGAGCGACTGACGCCACGGCAGCCCATCGCCTGATGCGCCTTGAGCGCCAATGTCTGACATTTTTGGTAAATAATCGGTGAAATTTGCGCCGGGATGACATGCTTCGAACCACCGGCTGCATATTTGGCGTCGTAATCGTAGAAGGCGTTACCCGTCGGAACCACTTCCGTGACACCAAGGGCGACATCACCCATGACACCGCAGGTCAGTTCGCGACCATAGATGTAACGCTCCACCAGAACCCGGTCGCCATACTTCCAGTCCGAAGAGGTAATGACCTGCGGCGGATGCGACTGATTCTCCTGAACGATAACGACGCCGAAGGACGAACCTTCGCAAACCGGCTTAACCACATAAGGCGGCTTCATCGGATGGACCGAGGTGAAATCGAACCGGTCCATGACCTTGGCCTCAGCAACCGGCACGCCGGCCGCTTTCGCCACATGCTTGGCCTGCCCCTTGTCCATGGCAAGCGCGGAAGCGAGCACGCCGGAATGGGTGTAGGGAATTTCGAGATATTCGAGGATGCCCTGGATCGTGCCGTCTTCGCCGAAAGGACCGTGCAGCGCATTGAATGCAACGTCAGGCCTCAACTCCGAAAGGACGGCAGCAACATCGCGCGAAACATCGACGCGCGTTACCCGATACCCCTCGCCCTCAAGCGCGGCAGCACAGGCATTGCCAGAAGACAGGCTGACAGGCCGCTCGGAGGAAAATCCTCCCATCAAAACGGCCACGTGCTTGTCTGTCATTCACCACTCCCAGGAAAAGGGCTTCAGTCTATCGATCGGCGCTTGCGCCAAACTTGCTCGACTGAGCGAATCCGGCACTTTGAACCACGACTTCATGGTGCACCGAAATGGTTAACAAATCGTTTATCTTTGTTAATCCGAAGTACCAAGCATATGAAAACAATGGCTATTTTTGATGATGAAATGGTTAACGCAAAAGCTTAGGACAGGATGCCCGCGTTAACCGGCGGCACCACATCCAGGGAATCGCTCATAAGGAACGAATTCAAAATGCGCGAAAAACTTGTATTTTATTGCGCGATTCCTGTTTTCTTCGTCAGAAAATTACTGTAATGCCGACCCGGTTCTTCATTAAAGATCCACATGAACATCCTTCTGAATTGGAATCAGTATGACAAACGCGATGCCCTCCGCCTCGCCGTCTGCTGAGCCGTTAGCGCCTGTTGCAACGAATTCGCCTGCACGCGTCCTGACGGCCAGCCTGGTCGGCACGACGATCGAATTCTTCGACTTCTATGTTTATGCGACCGCTGCGGTTCTCGTCTTTCCGACGCTGTTCTTCCCGAACAGCGATGCGACGACGGCGCTACTTGCCTCCTTTGCGACCTTCTCGATCGCATTCTTCGCCCGTCCGCTTGGCGCCATCGTGTTCGGCCATTTCGGCGACCGCGTCGGCCGCAAGACGACGCTGGTGGCAGCCCTCCTGACCATGGGTATCTCCACGGTCGTGATCGGCCTTCTGCCGTCCTATAGCCAGATCGGCGTCCTTGCTCCGCTGCTGCTTGCTCTGTGCCGCTTCGGCCAGGGTTTTGGTCTCGGCGGTGAATGGGGCGGTGCAGTTCTGCTCGCAACCGAAAACGCACCTCCGGGCAAGAAGACCTGGTACGGCATGTTCCCGCAGCTCGGCGCTCCGGTCGGCCTGTTCCTGTCTTCGGGTGTCTTCTGGATCCTTCTGCACTTCATCTCGCAGGAAGCGCTTCTCTCCTGGGGCTGGCGCGTTCCGTTCCTCGCCTCGATCCTGCTGATCGCCATCGGCCTGTGGGTCCGTCTCTCGATCACCGAAACGCCGGCCTTCCAGAAGGCCATCGACAAGCATGAGCGCGTCGAAGTTCCGGTTGCCGAGCTGTTCCGCAAGCACAAGCGCAGCCTGTTCCTCGGCACCTTCGTGGCGCTTGCCACCTTCGTGCTTTTCTACATCGGCTCGGCCTATCTTCTGTCCTACAATATCAAGGTCCTGAAGATGCCGTTCCTGGATGCACTGGAAGTGCAGATCCTCGGCTCCATCGTCTTCGGTCTGGCCATCCCGGTCATTGGCAAGCTCGGCGATCGCTTCGGCCGCCGCGAAATGCTGATCCTGACGACCGTCCTGATCGGCCTGTTCTCGTTCATCCTGCCGTCCCTGATGACCAATGGCGAAGGCGCGATCTTCATCTTCGTGGTTCTCGCCATGGTGCTGATGGGCATGACCTACGGCCTGATCGGTACGGCGCTTGCCGCTCCCTTCCCGACCGCGGTCCGCTATACGGGTTCGTCGATCACCTTCAACCTGGCCGGCATTTTCGGCGCCTCGCTAGCACCCTATATCGCCACCTACCTGCAGGCCAATTACGGCATGACCTATGTCGGCTACTACCTCGGTCTCTCGGCGGTCATAACGCTCGCCTGCATCCTGCTTTCGGGCAAGGACGAAGTCTGATCCCAGACTGAATCAACAGCATCGAAAAGCCCGCGAAGCCTTTGGCCTCGCGGGCTTTTTCTTTGGAGAATTGGACGGTTATTCGCCGGGATGAAGTCGATCCTTCCGGCGCTCCTGCCACTTGTCGTAGACAAGCCATACAAGGCAGGCTGCTGAAATCGCCAACGGCAGGATGTACATGTAAAAGGCTTGCAAGAAGGTCATAACCTCAGCTTTCCCAACATTTGCCTTGCGGTAAAATGTAATAGGAAAGCCGCAACAAGCCAAGTCAGCGTCGATACTGCGACCGACTGCGTAATCGCCGCCATGGAACCTGTCGCGGATGAAGATGCGATCGGCCCGATGAGGCCGGCAACGACCGACGCTGTCGAAAGCCGATCGAGCGAACCAGCGACCAGCTTGGTCCGCTCGTTGAAAACCAGTGCCTGGCGCCGTTCTATCCTTTCGAAAAGCTCGGCGCCCGACATGACTTACTCCGTCGTGACACCCTGGAAAGGCTTTACCTCACGACCCGGCATGAAAATGCCCAGCCGCTTGATTTCCCATTCCAGCTTGATGCCGGCATGTTCGAACACCCGCTGGCGGATCGTCTCGCCGAGATATTCGAGATCGTAACCGGTGGCATGGCCGATATTGATCATGAAATTGCAGTGCAGCGACGACATCTGTGCGCCGCCATTCATCAGGCCGCGACCGCCCGCCTCGTCGATCACCTTCCAGGCCGAATGATCCGGTGGGTTCTTGAAGGTCGAGCCACCGGTCTTTTCCTTGACCGGCTGTACCGTTTCTCGGTGCTGACGGACCGCGTCCATCTCGGCGCGGATCTTTGCGCGGTCTTCCGGATAACCTTCGAAGATCGCATGCGTGAAGATCAGGTCCGGGCTGACCGACGAATGGCGGTAGCTGTAACCCATCTCGGCATTGGTGAAGACGTGTTTATTGCCCTGGCGATCGACCGCATGCACTTCGACGACACGATCCTTCGTCTCGGTGCCGTTGGCGCCCGCATTCATACGCAGCGCCCCGCCGATCGAGCCGGGAATGCCATAATAGAAGGCGAAACCGCCAATGCCGTTATCCATCGCCATGGCGGCGATATACTTATCCGGGCAGATGGCACCGGCCTGGATGCGGTTTTCGCCGACCAGTTCGAGCCCGCCAAAACCTTTTGCCGAAAGACGGATCACAACGCCCGGAATACCGCCGTCGCGCACCAGAAGATTGGAGCCGACACCGACCACGGTCAGCGGCACATCCGCGGGCAGAAGTTTCAGGAAGGTCACGAGATCGTCGACATCATGCGGCTGGAACATCAGTTCGGCGAGCCCGCCGGCCTGGAACCAGGTGACACGATCCATCGGAGCATCAGGCGTCAGGCGCCCACGCAATTCCTTGACGCCGTCCCCGAGCGACGCCAGCAGCTTTTCCCCATTTACCTGCTTCATTCTCACTGTCCCGAAATACCCTCAAGTTCCCTTGGCAACGACGCAGCCCATTGCGTGATATTGCCAGCCCCCAGAAGAACCACGAAATCACCCGGTTTAGCAATGCCGGCAACGATAGACGCCAGTTCCGTCGGGTTCTCCATATAACGCGCATCGCGATGCCCGCCCGAGCGGATCCGCGACACCAGCGCCTCCGAATTCACCCCTTCGATCGGATCTTCGCCTGCGGCATAAACCGGCGCCAGAATGATGCTGTCGGCGTCATTGAAGCAATTGGCGAAATCCTCGAACAGGCTCGACAGGCGCGAGTACCGATGCGGCTGGTGAACCGCAATGATCCGGCCCTGGCACGCTTCGCGGGCGGCGCGCAGCACCGCCTTGATCTCGACCGGATGGTGGCCGTAATCGTCAAAAACCTGCACGCCGTTCCAGGTGCCGGTCAGCGTGAAGCGCCGCTTGACGCCGGAAAAGTTGGCAAGACCCTTGCGGATATCCTCTTCGGAAATCCCGAGCCGGTTGGCGACGGCGATCGCTGCGGTCGCATTGGAAACATTGTGGCGGCCTGGCATCGGCAGCACCAGATCCTTGAACGAAAACACCCGGCCGGTGCGGCGGCGACGGATTTCAACGTCGAAGATCGACTTCGTGCCTTCCATGCGGATGTTGGAGAAGCGTGCGTCGGCCTGCGGGTTTTCACCATAGGTGACGACCTTGCGGTCCTCGATCTTGCCGACCAGCACCTGAACTTCCGGGTGATCGAGGCAGAGCACGCCGAAACCGTAGAAGGGCACGTTCTCGACGAACTGCCGGAAGGCGGCGCGCACAGCATCGAAATTGCCGTAATGGTCGAGATGCTCCGGGTCGATATTGGTGACGACTGCTACGTCGGCCGGAAGCTTCAGGAAGGTACCGTCCGATTCGTCGGCCTCCACCACCATCCATTCGCCCTCGCCCATGCGGGCATTGGTGCCGTAAGCGTTGATGATGCCGCCATTGATGACGGTGGGGTCGAGATTGCCGGCTTCGAGCAGCGCACCGACCATGGACGTGGTCGTCGTCTTGCCATGCGTGCCGCCGATCGCGATCGCATTACGAAAACGCATCAGCTCGGCCAGCATTTCGGCGCGGCGAACGATCGGCAGCTTCTTTTCGCGGGCAGCAATCAGTTCCGGATTGGTCTTCTTGATCGCGGTCGAAACGACGACGACTTCGGCATCGCCGAGGTTGTCACCCTCGTGGCCGACAAAGACCGGAATGCCCTTGGCGCGCAGGCGCTGCACATTGGCGCTGTCCGACTGGTCGGAGCCCTGAACCTTGTGGCCGAGATTGTGCAGCACTTCGGCAATGCCGCTCATGCCGATCCCGCCGATGCCGATGAAATGGACGAGGCCGATGGCCTTCGGCATCTTCATGCCCTTACTCCCTTAAATTCCGATAGAGATTTGCGTTCCGCGACCGCTACGACGAGATCCGCCAGCGCCGCCGCCGCATTCGGCCGGCCCGCCTGTTTCGCGGCCGCCGCCATTTTTTCGAGCCGCTCCGGCTCCTTCATCGCCGAAGCGATCATCGAGGACAGCCGTTCCGGCGAAAGTTCTGACTGCGCCACGACTTCCGCACCGCCCGTCGCGACCAGTGCTGCCGCATTGGCCGCCTGGTCATGATCCAGAGCATAGGGATAGGGCACGAGGATGGCAGGACGGCCGATGACGGAGATTTCCGACACGGTCGAGGCGCCGGACCGGCAGATCACCAGATGCGCTTTCGCAAGACGCTCGGCCATGTCCGAAAAGAACGGCGAGATATCGCCGGATGCATTCAGCTTGCCGAAGCAGGAGGTCACCCGCGCCTCGTCCTCGGGACGGGCTTGCTGGGTCACCGAGAGCCGTGCGCGCTCCGTGGGCTCAAGAAGGCTGAGCGCCGTCGGCACGGCAGAGGAAAAGAACTGCGCGCCCTGGCTGCCGCCGAACACGACGAGCCGGAACGGATCATCTCCACGCGACGCGACATAAGGCGTCTCTGCCGCGTCGAGAACGGCGGGGCGCACCGGATTGCCGGTCGTCACGGTCTTTGCCGCAAACGGTCCGTTGGTCTCCGGCAGAAAGCCGCCGGCAATTGCCTGAACGCGGGATGCCAGCATTTTGTTGGCGCGGCCCATGACGGCGTTCTGTTCATGAATGAGGCTCGGCACGCCCATGCCGGTCGACGCCATCAAAGGCGGCACGGTCGGGTAACCGCCGAAACCGACGACGGCGATCGGCTTAAGTCGCGAAATCAAACGGCGTGCAGCGCGCATGCCGGTCCACAGCTTCCATCCGGTCTTCAGCATGGCGACCGGATTCTTCGACGCGAAGGTCGCGGACGGCACGACATGGATTTCGTCGGCCGGGAATTTGCCGGCAAAACGCTCGGCGCGGCTGTCGGTGACCAGATGCACGGAAAAGCCACGCGCTTTCAGCTCGTGGCCCAGCGCTTCGGCCGGAAACAGATGACCGCCGGTCCCGCCGGCGGCTAACAAGATAATACCCTTACTCATAGTCCTACTCCGCCGGAACTCCGGATGCGACGCGGAAGAGGCTTCGCTCCTGCGCCCGCCGTTCCGGCCGGTGACGTGTCAGTGCCAGAATGAAGCCTGCAGTCACACATATGGCGATCTGAGACGATCCGCCATAGGAGATCAACGGGAGCGTCATACCCTTTGCCGGCATCAACTCGAGATTGACGCCGATATTGATCATCGACTGCATGCCGATCTGCAGGACGAGGCCCGCGACCGCGAAGCGGTTGAAGTCGTTGCGCTCGTTGAAAGCGTGTTTCAGGCCGCGCAGAACGATGAAGGCGAAGATGGCGACCAGCGCCATGCAGAAGATGATGCCGAATTCTTCCGCCGCAACGGAAAACACGAAGTCGGTATGGCTGTCCGGCAGGATGCGCTTGACGATACCCTCGCCCGGTCCCTGACCGAACCAGTTGCCGCGCACGATGGCCTCATGCGCCGTCTCGACCTGGAAACGGTCGCCCTCGCCGGTCAAGAACTTGTCGAAACGGGCCGTGACGTGCGGCAGCATGTAATAGGCCGCGACCAGACCGCCCGCACCAAAACCGCCGAGAAGCACGATCCACAGCCAGGGCATGCCGGCCATGAAGAACATGCCACCCCAGACGACGCTGGTCAGAATGGTCTGGCCAAGGTCGGGCTGAGCGACGAGAAGTGCTGCGACGATGCCGAACAGGATGATGGCAAACAGATTGCCCGGAATTTCCGGCTGGCGCGCATGCTCGGAAAACAGCCAGGCGCAGACGACGACGAAGGCCGGCTTCATGAATTCCGACGGCTGTACGGAGAAAGCGCCAACACCGATCCAGCGGCGCGCGCCCTTGACCTCGACGCCGAAGAACAGCGCCAGCACCATCAGTGCCAGCGAGATGGTGAGCAGTACGATCGCCGTTCGGCGCACCTGACGCGGCGTCAAGAAGGAAAGCCCGACCATCACAATGATCGACGGAATCAGGAACATGGCGTGGCGCTGGACGAAGTGGAAATCGTCGAGGCCGATGCGCTGGGCCACCGCCGGCGATGCGGCGAAGGACAACATGAAGCCGATGCCCATCAACAGGATGAAGGCCGCCAGGAAGAAGCGATCGATCGTCCAGAACCAGTCTGCGAGCGGCCCACGGTCTGCGCGGCTTACCATCTTCAGTTTCCTTTTCCGGTGTCGATCAGCATTTTTATGCCGTCGAGGGCTGCGACCAGGCCGACAAAGGCATCGCCGCGAACTTCGAAATTCTTGAACTGATCGAAACTTGCGCAGGCCGGCGACAGCATGACCGCCGAGGCGGCACTGTCTTCTGCGGCATCTGCGGCGGCGTGCGTCACGGCCTGTTCCAGCGTGCCCGAAATCTCATAAGGCACCGCCTCACCGAGGGTCGCAGCAAACGCAGGAGCTGCCTCTCCGATCAGATACGCCTTCCTTATATGAGGGAAGAGTGGTGCGAGGCTTGCGATGCCGCCTTCCTTGGGAAGACCACCGGCAATCCAGTAGATCCGGTCGTAGCTGGACAGTGCCGGCGCCGCAGCATCGGCATTGGTCGCCTTCGAATCGTTGACAAACACGGCCTGCCCACGACGCCCGACAGGCTGCATACGGTGTTTCAGGCCGGGGAAGGATTTCAGGCCAGCACGGATATCGTCTGCAGAAACACCGACTGCGAGGCACGCGGCAATCACAGCGGCGGCGTTCTGGGCGTTATGGCTGCCCCTCAGCGTCGCGATGCCGTCGAGATCGATCAGCAGCGAAGACTTTCCACCTTCGGCCTCGATGATCCCGCTTCCCTCGGCATAGATCCCGTCGGCAACGACATTGCGCTTGGAAATCCGCTTCACCTTGACGCCGGCCCGCTCGATACGGTCGGCAATCAGCGCGCAAAATGTGTCATCGATGCCCACGACCGCGGTCTTCGACCCGGCCACCAGACGTTCCTTGATATCGGCATAATGCTGCATCGTCCCATGCCGATCGAGATGGTCGGGTGTCAGGTTGAGCAGGATGCCGGCGGTCGGGTTCAGCGTCGGGGCAAGATCGATCTGGTAGGATGAGCACTCGACGACATAATAGCGTTCCGCCTGCGGCGGATCGAGCGTCAGCACCGCCACGCCGATATTGCCGCCGAGCTGCGTGTCGCGGCCGCTCGATTTGAGGATATGCGCGATCAGCGCCGTCGTGGTCGACTTGCCATTGGTGCCGGTGATCGCGATCAGAGGGCAATCAGGGGCATGGGCACGACGTTCGCGGACGAACAGCTCGACATCGCCAATGATCTCGACATCGGCTGACCGAGCCAGATCCACACTCCAATGCGGTTTCGGATGGGTAAGCGGCACGCCCGGAGACAGAACGAAGGCAGCCTGTGCGGACCAGTCGATGGTCCGCAGATCAGCCGTCGTCACGCCCGCAGCTTGGGCCTTGGCCACGCTGTCGGGATTGTCATCCCAGGCCGTGACCTTGGCACCGCCGGCGACCAGCGCCTGCGCGGTCGCAAGACCGGAGCCACCAAGGCCGAAAAGGGCGACGTTTCTGTCCTTGAAGGTCGTGACCGCGATCATCGAGGTTTTACCGCAGCTTCAGGGTCGAGAGGCCGAGCATGGCGAGGCCAACGGCGATGATCCAGAAGCGGATAACCACCTGGCTTTCCGTCCAGCCGAGCTTTTCGAAATGGTGGTGGATCGGCGCCATCAGGAAGACGCGGCGGCCGGTCAGCTTGAAGAAACCGACCTGGATGATGACCGACAGGGTCTCCATCACGAACAGGCCGCCGATGATCGCCATGACGATTTCGTGCTTGGTGGCAACTGCCACCGAACCGATCAGGCCGCCGAGTGCCAGCGAACCGGTATCGCCCATGAAGATGGCGGCCGGCGGCGCATTGAACCACAGGAAGCCGAGCCCCGCCCCGATCACCGCTCCCATGATGACGGCAAGTTCACCGGTACCGGGCACGAAATTGATCTGCAGATAGTTCGCAAACACCACGTTGCCGGCGAGATAGGCGATCACGCCGAAGGAGGCGGCCGCGATCATCACAGGCACGATGGCGAGACCATCGAGACCATCGGTCAGGTTCACCGCATTGCCGGCGCCGACGATGACGAAACCGCCGAACAGGATGAAGAAATAGCCGAGGTTGATCAGAAAGTCCTTGGCGAAAGGGAAGGCGATCGAGGTGGCCAGCTGGTGGTTGGCTGACTGTTCGGTGACCATGGCAAGCCGCATCATGAAGAACACGGCGATACCGGCGATCAGGAACTCGATGCCGAGACGGGCCTTGCCCGAAAAGCCCTTGTCGGTCTGCTTGGTGACCTTGAGATAATCGTCATAAAAGCCGATCGCGCCGAAGCCGAGTGTTACAAGCAGCGTCGCGACAACGTAGATGTTGGAAAGGTCCGCCCAGAGCAGCGATCCACCGACAATGCCGGCCAAAATCATCAGGCCGCCCATGGTCGGCGTACCGGCCTTCTTGAAATGCGTCTGCGGCCCATCGGCACGGATCGGCTGGCCTTTGCCCTGACGCACGCGCAGGGCGTCGATCATCCGCGGGCCGAACAGGAAAACGATCAGCGCAGAGGTGAAGAGGGCAGCACCGGTCCGGAATGTGATGTAGCGGAACAGATTGAAGAATTGGAGTTTGTCCGACAGTTCGACAAGCCAGATCAGCATGGAAGCCCTTTCTCGAGCGGGGTATTCTTCACGGGTTGCGCTCCGTGTCGGCAAATGGAGGATAGTTGTCAAGCAAAGCGGCGATGATCTTGCCAAAACCAAGGCCGAGCGAGGATTTTACCATCACCACATCGCCCGGCTGGACGGATTGCACGACGAAATCGACGAGTTCGGCAGTTGTTTCGCGATACTGGCTGTCGACGCTGTCAGGCAGGGCATCACGTAATGCCGCCATTTCCGCGCCGGCCATCCAGACATGCTCGATGCCGGCAGCGAGCAGCACGCCTGCGAGCTCCTCATGCAGCTGCGGCGAAAACGTGCCCATTTCGAGCATGTCGCCGAGTACGGCGATACGGCGGCCGGAAATTTCCGGCTCGGTTGCGGCAAGCAGCGCGATTGCTGCGCGCATCGAGGCCGGATTGGCATTATAACTTTCGTCGATCAGGGTCAGGTGCCCCTCGCCGATGCCGAGCAGATGGCGCTCGCCCCTGCCCTTGACGG
Source organism: Neorhizobium alkalisoli (assembly GCF_007829835.1). Taxonomy (GTDB): domain Bacteria; phylum Pseudomonadota; class Alphaproteobacteria; order Rhizobiales; family Rhizobiaceae; genus Neorhizobium. The sequence goes on from NZ_VIWP01000003.1 coordinate 241,608, forward strand.
CCTTCAGCCCGGCAAGCGCTGCAATCGCACCTTCCATATGGGCGCCGACGAGGCTTGCAGCTCCGAGGACCGCCATGGCGTTTTCGGCGATGTGGCGGCCGGGAGCGCCGATCTGCACTTCCACCGTCTCGCCGCCAAGCACGGCCCAGACGACGGAGCCGGTCGCATTGCCTTCGTAATCCGCAAGCCGGAAATCCGCCTTCGCATGTTGGCCGAACGTATAGATCCGTTCGACGCCAACTTCTTGCGCGCGCTCTTCGAGAAAGCCGAACTGCGCATTGTCGCGGTTGAGAATGGCCGCGCCGCCCGGCTCAAGGCCTTCGAAAATCTCGGCCTTGGCGGCAGCGATCTCTTCGAGGTTCTTGAAATGGCCGAGATGGGCGGCGGCGATCGTGGTGATCACGGCCACATGCGGCCGCACCATCTTGACCAGCGGCCGGATCTCGTCGGCATGGTTCATGCCGATCTCGAACACGCCGAATTCGGTTTCCGCCCGCATGCGGGCAAGCGTCAGCGGCACGCCCCAGTGATTGTTGAAGGAGGCAACCGCGGCATGCACCTGACCTGAGGGCGATAGAGCATTGCGCAGCATTTCCTTGGTCGTCGTCTTGCCGACAGAGCCGGTGATCGCGACGATGCGGGCCAGGCTGCGCTCACGCGAGGCGATGCCAAGTTTGACGAGCGCCGCCAGCACGTCCTCGACGACGATCATCGGCACGGTAAGACGGCCGAGTGCGGGGATCTTGGCTTCGCTGACAACGATCAGGGATGCGCCATTGGCGACCGCGAGGCTGGCGAAATCATGCCCGTCGACCCGATCGCCCTTGATCGCGAAAAAGGCTTCGCCGGCGCCGACAGAACGGCTGTCGATGGAAATGCCGGTAATGCCGGTCGGCAACTGCCCGAAAGGCCGGCCGCCCATGGCAGCGACCATGTCCTGCGATGTCCAGAGCCAGCTCACGATGCGACCTCCTCGCCGACATCCGCCAGCGCCTTGCGGACCTCGACATGATCGGAGAACGGCAGAACCGTCGTACCGATCGTCTGGCCCTCTTCATGTCCCTTGCCGGCGACAATCAGCGTATCGCCGGATTTCAGAAGCGAGACGGCATGGCGGATCGCCTGCGCCCGGTCAGCGATCTCGATCGCGCCGGGTGCCGCCGCCATGATTTCCGAGCGGATCTGCTCGGGCACTTCCGAGCGCGGATTGTCGTCGGTGACGATGACGATATCGGCAAGCCGCGTGGCGATTTCGCCCATGATCGGCCGCTTGCCCTTGTCGCGGTCACCGCCGCAACCGAAGACAACAACGATGCGGCCGGTGGTGAAAGGACGAACCGAGGAAAGCACGTTTTCCAGCGCATCCGGCTTGTGGGCGTAATCGACGTAAGCGAGCGCGCCGTCCTTCGTCTGTCCTACCAGTTCGAGACGGCCGGGGGCGCCGACCAGCTTTTCGAGCGCCGCCATCGCCACCTTGGCCGAAACGCCGGTGGACATGGCAAGCCCTGCCGCGACCAGGGCATTCGCCACCTGGAAATCGCCGGCAAGAGGAATATCGACTTCAAAAATCTCGTCGCCGACGACGATTTCGGCAGTCTGCTTGTGACGGAAATGCTCGACGCGCTTGAGGCAGAGATAACCGCCCTTGCGACCGACCGTGCGCACATCGAGGCCGGAGGCGATCGCAACCTCGATCGCGTGTTCGGACCATTCCTCGTCATCGGCAAAGATGATCGCAGGCGCGCCGGATGGCGTCAGCGTATCGAACAGCCGCATTTTTGCAGCCATATAGTCGCCGACCGTCGGATGGTAATCCATGTGGTCGCGGCCGAGATTGGTGAAGGCGGAAGCGACAAGGCGCACGCCGTCCAGGCGGCTCTGGTCGAGACCGTGGCTGGAGGCTTCCATCGCCGCATGCGTGACGCCTTCCGACGCAAGCTCGGCCAAGAGCTCCTGCAGCTTGATCGGGTCCGGCGTGGTCAGTGAACCGTAGTCGTTGCGGGTCGGAGACACGACACCGGTCGTGCCGATCTGCGCTGCGGCATAACCGGCATGCGCCCAGATCTGGCGCGTGAAAGAAGCAACAGAAGTCTTGCCGGCAGTACCGGTGACGGCAACCATGGTTTTCGGCTGCGCACCGTAAAACCGAGCAGCGGCCAGCGAGAGAAAACGGCGCGGATTGGAAACGGCGAGAACCGGAATGCCGGCTTCGGCAATATGGCCGGAAACGGCGGCAACGGCGCCGCGAGCAGCAGCATCGCCGATATAACCCGCGCCATCGGCCTTGGTGCCGGCAAGGGCGGCAAACAGCATGCCCGGCTCGACCTTACGGCTATCCGAGGAAAGTCCGGTAATCTCGATATCGCCCGCGGGTCCTGCGATCAGTTCGGCGATCTCGGGAAAGTCATTTCCCGCCAGATCTCGCAATTTCATTGGTCTTGTTTCCATACGCACGGGCTCCCTGACGAATCGTCCCCGTCGTTTCTTATCGCTCAATAAGACACAAGCAGGGCAGAACCGTCATTGCCGAATTTTGGCTTTACACCGAGAATCGGGGCGGAACGGCTGATGATCTCCTTGACCATCGGTGCCGCAGACATCGCCGCAAGTGCCGCGCCATTGCCCTTGTCCGTCTTCGGTTCGTCGGAAAAGGACAGGACGACATATTGCGGATTGTCCATCGGGAAGGCGGCAAGGAAGGCGTTGAAATTCTTGTCGTGGGCGTAACGGCCGTTGACGACCTTGTCGGCCGTGCCGGTCTTGCCGCCGACGTCGAAACCGGCGACGCGCGCATTGCGGCCCGAACCGTTGATGCCGTTCCAGTCGAACAGGAAGCGCATGTCCTTGCTGGTCGTCGGCTTCAGAACCTGAACGGCCATTTCGTCCGCCTGCGCACGGCTACGCGGCAGGAAGGTCGGCGGCAGATACTTGCCGCCATTGACGAGCGAGACACCGGCAACGGCCGTCTGCAGCGGCGTCGTCGAGACGCCGTGGCCGAAGGAAATGGTGACCGAGTTGATCTTCTTCCATTCGCGCGGCTGGCTCGGCATCGCGACCTCAGGCAATTCGGTCTTCATGCGAGACAGAAGGCCAAGCCTGGTGAGAAACTCCTTGTGGTTCTCGATACCGACCATATCGGCGATCTTGGCCGTGCCGATATTCGACGAATACTGGAAGATTTCCGGAACGCTGAGGATACGGCCCTTGCCGTGAAAGTCCTTGATGGTGAAACCGCCGAGCTTGATCGGGAAACGGGCGTCGAACGTGCTCTGCAGGCTCATCTTGCCGGAATCGAGACCCATGGCGATGGTGAAGGACTTGAAGGTCGAGCCCATTTCGAACGTGCCGTTCGACATGCGGTTCATCCAGCCCTGCTCACCGCCGGCTGCGGGATCGTTCGGATCGAAGTCGGGAGCGGACGCCATGCCGAGAATTTCGCCCGTATGCACGTCGATGACGACGGCGCCGCCGGCGATCGACTGGTATTTCTTCAGCGATTCGACGACGACATCATGCACGATCGACTGGACGCGCAGGTCGATGGACAGCTTGACCGGTTCGAGCGGCTGGTCGGAAGTCATGCCGACAGAGGCGAGATCCGCCAGGCCCTGGGTGTCGATATAACGCTCCATGCCGGCGACGCCGCGGTTGTCGATATTGACGTAGCCGACAATGTGAGCTGCGGTCGAGCCACCCGGATAGAAACGGCGCTTTTCCGGGCGGAAACCGATGCCTGGAATGCCGAGTGCCAAGATCTGGCTCTGCTGCTTCGGCGTCAGCTGACGGCGCAGCCACTGGAAATGCGAATTGGATTTCAGACGCGAATAGGTCGTCTTGACGTCGAGATCCGGCAGAACCGTCGCAAGCTTTTCGATCACCTCGTCCGTATCGACGATCTTGTGCGGCTCGGCAAAGAGCGAAACGGTACGGATGTCGGTCGCAAGGACGGCGCCGTTGCGATCGACGATATCCGGGCGGGATGCCAGAAGGCGATCCGGCGGCAGTATGCTGGAGGTCACTTCCGGATGGGCCATGCCGTATTGCACGAGGCGGCCGCCGATGACGCAGTAGAACACCGCGAAACCGAGAATCAGCAGGCCAACGCGGTTTTTCGCCTGCGCCGACTTGCGCTTGCGAGTGCCTTCGAAAGCGGAATTATGGGACGGACGCGTACGGCCACCGGCCGAAAAATGCGCCCTGCTCTTCAAAACCATCACGCGCGAAAGAAAAGACATCAGCGTTTCACCGATCCGGTAGAGTTGATATCGACGGGCGAATGGCGGAGCGCCGGCACGGGGATTTTCGGCGCCGGCTTGGCCTTGGCGGCCTCGACGCCCTTCAGAGCGGCGGCAACCTCGGTATTCTTGCCGGCAATAATGTCCTCGATCGTCGTCGACGGCTGCGGCAGTGCCGACTTCAGCATCGGCAGTTCCTTCGGCATGGCGAGCTGCGTCGTATCGGTCGGCGCAAGGCTGAGTTCGCTGTCATAAACGCCGATCAGACGATTGAGCCGGTTCGGCTGCGTCAGCAGCGCCCAGTCGGCCTTCAGAAGGTCGATCGTGTCCTTCTCGAGCTTGATCTCGGATTCCAGATGCCGAACCTCGGCCAGCTTCTGGTCGGCACGGTGCTTGATCGAATAGGTCACGACCGCCGTCGCGGTCATGATGCCGATCAACACGAGGTCGAAGCTTCTCAGCATCCGTCAGGCTCCCATCTTGGCGAGGCTTGCGAGGTTGGGCAGGTCGAAGATCGACATGTCGGGAGCGCGCGAAGCAGCTTCCGTGCGCAGGCCGGCGCGCAGTTTTGCCGAGCGGGCGCGCGGGTTGAACTGCGCTTCCTCCTCGCTGGCGACGATCATCGACTTGCCGATCGGATCGAAGATCGCCGGCTTCGCTTCGACCATCGGCAGATGGCGCGAGCCGGAAGCCTTGCCGGAGCGGTCCGAGAAGAACTGCTTGACGATCCGGTCTTCGAGGGAATGGAAAGTGACGACGACGAGGCGACCGCCCGGCTTCAGCGCACGCTCGGCAGCAAACAGCGCCTCGGCCAGTTCACCCAGCTCGTCATTGACGAAAACGCGCAGCGCCTGGAAGACGCGCGTCGCCGGATGGATCTTGTCCTTCGCCTTGCGGGGATTGACGCTCTCGATCAGATTGGCCAGCGCCCGCGTGGTGGTAAAGGGCTCAAGCAGGCGCTTCTTCTCGATGGCGCGGGCAATGCGGCTCGCCTGCTTTTCCTCACCGAGAAGGCCAAAAATGCGGATAAGATCGCCGACCTTGGCATTATTGACGACATCCGCCGCAGACACGCCGGAAGCCGACATCCGCATGTCGAGCGGACCATTCTTCTGGAACGAAAAGCCGCGATCGGCTTCGTCGATCTGCATGGAAGAAACGCCGATATCGAGCACGACGCCGTCGAGCCCGCCTTCCGGTGCATGGTCTGTAAGCTGCGAGAACTGCGAGTGGATGAGCGAAAGCCGGCCACCATGCGCCGCGACCATCGGTTGGCCGGCGGCGATTGCCGTCGGGTCGCGGTCGAGCGCAATCACGTTTGCACCGGCGGAGAGCAGGGCGGACGTGTAGCCGCCCGCCCCGAATGTGCCATCCAGAATGACTTTACCCTGGCCGGGCTGAAGCGCCTCGACCACTTCTTTCAGAAGAACCGGAATGTGGCGTGTTGGTCCGCCTTCGGGCTCGGTTGTTCCTTCGCCTGAATTCGCCGCCATGCCGTTCCCCTGTTCTACAAGGGACGAAAACTCGCGCGCCCCTCTCTTGCTGCCGACTGCGCCTCGTGAAACGCCTTCGGCTGCCAAAGCTGAAAATGATCCGAACGCCCCACGAAGGTGACGTCCGAGCTTATTCCCGTGAAATCCCGGATGAAATCCGTGACCATCAAACGGCCCTCCGCATCGAGCCTCATGAAAACGCCGCCACCGTGAACCAGCAGCGACATCCGATTGGCTTCCGGCGAAAACGGATCCACGGAGGCGATCTGCCGTTCGTAACGATCGAGCAGCTCCGGCCCTCCGACGCTGATCGCCGGATAGACGAAATCCTGGAGACAATAAAGCTCCTGAATTCCTCGCTCCGAAAGAACCGAACGAAAGCCCGCCGGCACGGAAACCCGCCCCTTCGCATCGATTCTGTTCGTCGCATTCGACAGGAAGCGGCTCATGACGCCAAACATCCGCCCCATTCTGATCAGAGGCGAAAATCCGCCCGACAAAACGCTCCGCCCCAGACACAGCTTCGCCGCCCGGATGGACGCAAGGCCGTCCGGTCAAAAGACCGAAGCTCTGGGAAAGGTGGGCTTCCAAAGGCCCTATCGGAGTGCGATTTTGGGATACCATGGGACCATATGGGCGTCAATGGGAGAGGCCCCGCTAGCCTTCCCCAAACCGGATTTATTTATAAGCTGTTAAGTTTAACAAAGGGTTACCGACGCCCTTGGAGAAACTGCCTTGGCCGCCCCCGACAAGTCGCCTTTCACCACCCCTTAAGCGATGGAAATTGAAGGCGCATTCAAAGCCGCTGATATAATTTTCCGAGGCGGAAAAACGCCCGTTTTCGCCCGCGAGCAATCGCCCACGAACGCGTGGTTCGTTACGAATCAGGAGGCATTCGGAAGGTGATTTGACCAGTTGGCCTGTAAGCCGGGTTCTGTATGGCCCCGGTGCAAGCACCGGAACGTGGCAGCCATTCATCTGGGACGGTATTTGCATACCGCCTCGCGCAACCCACCCGGATGACTGGCTCGGAAACCAGCTGTAGCCCGGACTTGCGCCCAGACCCACGTCATCCCTATTCGGTCTTGCTCCCGGTGGGGTTTGCCTTGCCGCCGCTGTTACCAGAAGCGCGGTGGGCTCTTACCCCACCCTTTCACCCTTACCCCGCTATCTCTCCGCTGCGAAACCATGCAGCGGACAGAAAGCGGGGCGGTTTCCTTTCTGTGGCACTTTCCCTGGGGTCGCCCCCGCCGGACGTTATCCGGCACCGTGTTTCCGTGGAGCCCGGACTTTCCTCACCCTATCGCCTTTCGGCATTGATAAAGCGCGGCTGCCCGGCCAACTGGTCGGGCGTGCCATAACCGAGATGCAGCCGGATGGGAATAGCCGCCCGATAAATAGATCAGACGTAGTTGGCGGCAAAATCGACGGAATAGGCCTCGTCGACGATGCGGCCGTTGAAAATCAGCTCGGCGCCGAGCCTGCCGATCTCGTCGGAGCTTTTCGCCGCAGCCCCGCATCCGCCGGTCAGGACGCCGATCCGGTTGGCCTCGGTCATCGCGATCGCCGGATAGTCGGTCGGCGTGAACGAGGTCACGCAGGCCGCCATCGAAGACCGGGAAAGATCGAAATCCGGCATCAGCCGGCTCATCACCTCGGTCAGATGCCGTTTCGTCGACTCGCGTCCGCCGGAACGGAACCACTCGCGGATTTTAGGCTCGGTCGGCAGGATGAGATCATCCGGATCGCCGCCGATTTTGAGGTAGGTCTTGCCATCCGGATAACGCACCGGCGGCAGGAAATAGATGCCGTCCTGCTCTTCGTTCCATTTCCAGATCAGCGACGGAACGGCAGCCAAAGCCGGCAACTCGCTCTCGCTCACCTCGAAAAAAGCGACCGTGCGCGCATAAACTTCCAGATTAATTCTTCGCGGCAAGAGATTCTCGTTGATGGAGAAACCGCCGGCAGCGACCAGAACCTTGTCGGCCACAAACGTGTTGCCCTCGGCCGTCGTCACGGTCACGGTATCGCCGTCCTGCTTCATCGCCGAGACGGTCTCAGTGATGCGCTCCACGCCCTGGCGTTCGGCCAAAAGGTTCTGCGCCTTCACCAGCCGGCGGGGATTGATATGGCCGGCATTCTTCGCTTCCCAGACACCTTCGCTCTCTTTCGGGAATGAAAAATAATCAAAGCGCTGCGCCAGTTCCGGCTCGGTCAGCGTCTCGGTCGAGACACCCAGCCTTCCGGCGGCACCCAGCACATTGGCGACATAGGACGGACCTTCACCCCGCTTCGGGCCGACGATCAGGCATCCGACCTCGGAATAGAAGTCAACGCCGCTCTCGCTGGCAATCTCGCCGTAACGCTCGATCGAACGGTTGGCGAGGCGCGCCCAGACCGGATCGGAATCGATCGTCCTGGTAATCCGCGCCTCATCGTAATGGCTGGCGAAAACGCCCTCATGGCTTTCGTAGTTTGCAGGTTCGCCGGGGCCGATCAATGCGATGCCATCGGTCCACTTGGAGAGATGCCGCGCCGCCGCGGCACCCATCATGCCTGCCCCGACCACGATATACCTGAACCGCTTCGCCATGCCCTGCCCTTCCGATTCCATTGGTCAAAAATGCTTTTGCAATCAGCATTTCTAGCCGTTTCCGGAATCAGAATACCAGAGGCACCGTGGTTAAAAATGATGAAGACGGAAGCCCGTAGGCGATCGTTATGCCCAGCACCGGCGGCTCGTTTTTGGCGATGACCGCCTGAACCTTCTCGCAATACCGTTTCGAGGTCGGGTTCATCCGCTTCGCCGCATGGCCGGCATTGTATTTGAGGATCGTGCCGCAAAGCTTGCCGCCACCGAGATCATGCGCACCGGCCAGATATTTCATGCCGTAGCGGATATTGGTCTCGGGATCATAGAGGCCGTAATCGGGGCCGTCATAACCCATCAGCCGCGCCGTTGACGGCTTGACCTGCATAAGGCCGATCTCGCCGGCCTTGCCCTTCACGGTCGGGCGAAAATTGCTTTCGATCTGCACGACGGCATGCGCCAGATCATCCGGCACCCCATATTCCTCGGCGTATTTCGAAATCAGCCTCGTATAGTGGAGCCGCCGCACCAACCGCTTGTCCTCGTCATCCGGGGCGGCAAAGCCGGTATCCCGTGTTTCCCAGGGGGTGATCGCCTGGGGGATAGAAGTCGTGACCAGCGGCTTGGTGTAAATCACCGCCTCGCCACCATCTTCAGCGCATGCGGGCGCGCATTCCGCGACCAGCATGGCAAGGCCAGCCGCGACCAAAAAGGCAAAATTTCGCATTAAGAACAGTCGTCTCCGGAACAACAGGTCTGCCGGGCACAAAATACGCAAGTGCCCACCCGCCGCGCTGCCGGACTGACGGCGCGACGCTTCCGCAAAACCTGAGCGTTTATCTTGGCAGCCCCCGCCCTACACTGGAAGCCGCGTTAACAGCTCCTTTAGACCGGGCTAATGAGGTGAACATGTGGCGCCGCAGCAAAGGCCGGTTTTCAGGCCTTTCGGGGCAATTTGCGAAGCTTGCGCCTAGCTGTATTTCGGCAGTGCTTTCAGGAGCCGATGCAGCGTATCGATCGTCGAGAAATCAGCGATCCCGTCCACCTGCGCCGGCCGGAAATGCCGCTGGAAAGCTTCAACCACGCCTTTCGTGCGTTCGCAGAAGCTGCCTGAAATTTCAACATCGTAACCATAGAGGGACAGCATGGACTGCAGCGCCTCGATCGGCTGACCGCTTTCACCGAGCTGGAAGAAGCGACCGCCGCTGATCGGTGCCGGCTCGACAAAATGGCCGATACCGTCAAGATACAACTTCTGCCAGGGGAAATTTTCGCCCGGATCGACCTTGCGGATAGGGGCGACATCCGAGTGTCCAAGCACCCTTTCGGGCACGATATCCCAGCGTTTGCCGCAATCCCGACACAATTCGACGACCGCTTCGATCTGCTTTTCCGGAAAGGACGGCAGGCCGCCGGGATGGCCGGCATTGGCGATCTCGATGCCGATCGAACAGGAATTGATATCCGTCTCGCCGCCCCAGGCGCTTTTGCCGGCATGCCAGGCACGCCGGCTTTCCTCGACCAGTTGCACGATCCGGCCATCCTCGTGGACGAAATAGTGGCTGGAGACCTGGCTCTCGGGATTGCACAGCCAGGACAGTGCCTGCTCCGCAGACGGCATGCCGGTATAATGCAGGAGGATCATGTCGGGCCGCCGAGCCCCTGCCCTTTCGCCATGGTTCGGCGAAGGCTGCACGGATGCGCCGGGACAGTCGGCTGCAAAGGACGTCATGCGGCGCGGCGCTCTTTCTCGATCGCCTTGTAAGCGGCGTTCAGGGCGGCCATCCGCTCATTGGCGGCATGATGCAGCGTCGCCGGAACGCCGCGGGCGATCAGACGGTCGGGATGGTGTTCCGAAACGAGCAGACGATACTGGCGGCGGATTGTCGCGAAATCATCGTCACGCGACACGCCGAGCACGAGATAGGGATCACGGCCTTCGAGATGCACGTGGCGCGCCATGATGCGGCGGAAATGGTCTTCGTCGATCCGGAAGATTTCCGAGATGCGGGCAAGGAAAGCCAGTTCCTTCTCGTGCACTAGGCCGTCTGCCTTGGCGATGTGGAACAGGCCATCGACGACGTTTTCGAGCATCGGGCAGTTGCAGGCTTCACCGGCACCCGGGCTGCAGAGATTGGCGAGCTTCTTCGCATAGGCCTCGTAACCGGCGACGTCCTGACGCGCCAGATTGTAGAGACGCGCGACGTTGCGGGCTTCCTCGTCCGGAAAATCGAAGATCTGCTGGAACGCTTTCACCTCGGCCTCGGTGACGATTCCATCCGCCTTCGCCATCTTCGCAGACAGCGCAATGATAGCGACCGAGAACGACACCTGACGGCGGGTTTCCGGATCACCTTCGAACATGGTGCGAATGGCTTCGATGACGCGGTTAAGCGTGCTTTCGGCGGCATCGCCGATAGCGCCGAGCAGCCTTTCCCAGAGGGAGGACAATTGCAGGCAGGCAAAATCGAAAATCATGTCTGCAAATGACCAGAAATGGCGAAATTTTGCAAGCTGTGCGACCGCCCGTGCGACATTAAACTATGTTCATGTTTTTGGAACAATCAACGTCCTTAACCGCAAGCACCATCCCTGCCCGAACACTGGCGCGCATTGAAACGATTAGGACGGATCGACATTCATCGCAGCCATATCATTGCGGCCACCCTGTTCGCGCGTTGCTTCGAACGCCTCGCAGGCCAGGAGATAGCGCGAGAGCTGGTCGGTGACCGTCAAAGGGTAACAGTATCGACCGTTGCCCAGCTTGAACTCGCCCTTGAAATCGACGCACCAGAGCTCGTTGGGCATGAGTGACCGGCCCGTGGCGATCCAGGATGGCGTGGATCGTGCTTGTCGAGGGGATGCGCACGTCGCCAGCGAGTTTGCGCACCAGCAAGTTCCCGGATCTTGCGCGCGCCCCAATGCGGCTTGTTCTTCTTGGACGTGACGATCAGCGCCTCGACCTGAGCCGGCAACTGGTTGGCATAGCGCACCGGCCGCCGCGACCGGTCCGTCAGGGCCTCCAGCCCGTCAGCCTTGTAGCGATTGAAGATCTTGTAGCCGGTTTTGCGCGAGATCCCGAAATCCCGGCAAACCTCGCTCATCCCTTCGCCCTCCAGCAGTCGGGCGACAAAGCCTAGACGTTCCTCCATGACCGAAGTCTCTCTCCACGGCATCGACACGTCCCAAAAAGCGAAAAGTGTTACCCATGTCTCCGGTACAAAGCGTTACCTATCTCTTCGAACCGACAAAACCATGCGCCCATGACGCAATAGCGCAGCCAGTCGGCTGCCGCGCGAAACGCCCTATTGTGCCGCCACCGACAGGACATCCGCGGTCGCCGCTTCGTGCGCCACCGCGAAGCGGATCGTGCAGACGACGCCCTCCGGCGCCAGCCGGTGCTCCAGACGCCCGCGCATCTGCCTTTCGACCAGACGCGACAAGAGGCCGCTTCCTTCGCCTGCCCGGCGGCCGATGACCACGGGCGGCCCGCCCCGCTCCTGCCAGAGGACGGCGATACGGCCGGCCATGCGCGACCACGAAATCGCCACCGTGCCGCCCTCGGCCGACAGCGCCCCGTGCTTTAAGGCGTTGGTCGCCAGTTCGTTGATCGCAAGGCCGAGCGGCAAGGCCAGTTCGCCGTCGATCGTCAGCGCCGGTCCGTCCAGCAGAAAGCGCTCCGACCCGGCCAGCCGATAGGGCGAGATTTGCAGAGCGACGAGGTCGCGCAGATCAACGCCCGACGTCTTCGACAGCCGGTCGTCAAGAAAGGCCTGGGCCCGCGACAGCGCCTGGATACGGCCCGTCACCTCCTCCGAAGCCTGCCGCCCGAGCGACATCCTAACGAGGCTCTCCGCTCCCATATAGGCATTCTTGACCCGATGGCGCAGCTCGTCCCGGGCAAGCTCGGCCGTATCCAGAGCGGTCGACAAGGCGGCTATCAGCCGGACATTCTCGATGGCGGTCGCCGCAGCGCTGGCCAGCGCCTCGAGCATTTCCACTTCGGATCGCGACGGTGCATAAGGCATCGCCCAATAGGCGCCGATCGCACCGATCGGCTTGTCGCCACCGATCGGCGCCATCACGATCGCCCGCACAAACGTGCTGTGATAAAGTTCGTGTGGAACCCGCGGTTCGTCGTCGATATCGGGGATGACGATCGTCCTGCGCTCCGCCATCGCCCAGCCGCTGACGCAGGCCGAGGCCGGAAACTTCTGCCCCTTCCACAGCGCGCCGATCGCGTCTTCTTCGATATAGTGGCAGAGATCCGCGTCCTTGCGGATCACGGCAATGCCCTGGCATCCCATCATCCGCCTGGCCGTCGTGCGAAGGATCTCGACCACATCCTCCGCACCGCGCGCACCGGCCAGCCGGGCGATCGCGTGGGTGAGAACAGAAAGCGGCGTCGCCGCCGGCACAGATCCGCTGTCGGCCATCACGGCCCTCCCTTCCCGAAAGCAGCCATGATCAGCCGCGTGCGAATCAATATGTGTCTTTATATTACATTTTACTAAGTGAGCCGTAGGAAAAATTCCAGCGGACCCTAAATAGGTCCGGCTTGATGCGCAAAGCCTGTGCATGATCGATACAGGCAAGCTGGAAGCAAAGGATTTTCTTGAGAAATTCACTTTACACCGCGCCTTGCGTATCGCATCCATTCCTTCGGTTTTGAGTTGCGCTGAAAGCGCCAAGGAGGATCGATGGCGAAGCAGAAAATAGCCCTTTTGACCGCAGGCGGCCTTGCCCCTTGCCTGTCCTCGGCCGTGGGCGGACTGATCGAGCGTTATACGGATATTGCCCCGGAAGCGGAGATCATCGCCTACAAGTCGGGCTATCAGGGCGTCCTCCTCGGCGACAGGATCGAAGTGACGAAGGAGATGCGCGAGAAGGCATACCTTCTGCATCGCTTCGGTGGCTCGCCGATCGGCAATAGCCGCGTCAAGCTCACCAACGCGGCCGACTGCGTCAAGCGCGGCCTCGTCAAGGAAGGCGAAAACCCGCTGAAGGTTGCGGCCGAACGGCTGGCAGCCGATAGCGTCACCATCCTCCACACGATCGGTGGTGACGATACCAATACGACCGCAGCCGACCTCGCCGCGTATCTCGCCGGCAATGGTTACGACCTGACGGTCGTCGGCCTGCCGAAGACGGTCGACAATGACGTCGTGCCGATTCGCCAGTCGCTCGGCGCCTGGACGGCGGCCGAAGTTGGCGCACAGTTCTTCGAAAATGTCGGCAACGAGCAGACCGCCTCGCCGCGCACACTCGTTATCCACGAAGTCATGGGCCGCCATTGCGGCTGGCTGACCGCGGCAACTGCCCGCGCCTATATTCAGAAGACCCGCGACATCGAATATGTCGACGGCCTGATGATGAATGCCGACCTGAAGAAGATCGACGGCCTTTATCTGCCGGAAACGGGCTTCAATCTGGAACGCGAATCCGCCCGCCTGAAAAAGGTCATGGACCAGCGCGGCACGGTGACGCTTTTCGTTTCGGAAGGTGCTGCCCTCAATACGATCGTTGCCGAACGCGAAGCGGCCGGCGAAACGATCAAGCGTGATGCTTTCGGCCATGTGAAGATCGATACGATCAATGTCGGCAACTGGTTCCAGAAGCAGTTTGCCGACCTGATCGGCGCCGAACGCTCGATGGTGCAGAAGTCCGGTTATTTCGCCCGTTCCGCTCCGGCGAATGGCGACGACCTGCGTCTGATCCAGGGAATGGTCGATCTTGCCGTCGAAAGCGCGCTCAACAAGGTCTCCGGCGTCACGGGCCATGACGAAGACCAGAACGGCAAGCTGAGGACAATCGAATTTCCGCGAATTAAGGGTGGAAAACATTTCGATCTGACGGCAAAATGGTTCGGCGAAGTCATGGACTTCATTGAGCAGCCGATCGAGGCGGCATAAAGCGGGCGCATCAGGCGTTCGGGAGGAAATGAATGACGATGGATATCTGGTTCGCTTTTGCTGCGATCGTCCTGGTGTTCGTCCTTCTCCCGAACCCGCTGGCCCGGCTTGTGGCCAGCTTTTCCCGGCAGCGCGGTCGATTGAGCCTCTTTCTGACCGTGCCGCCAATGGTGATCGGGCTTGCGCTTGCCTTTGTGGCCGCTGCCGTGCCGCTTTCCCTGATCGCCACCTATGTGCCGGCCGTTTCCGAAGCGCTTGCCTGGATCGGCCTTGGCTATCTCATGCTTTATCTCCTGTGGCGGATGCAGAGCCCGCAGGCGCGTGTTCCGGCAGCCGACAATGACAACCTGCCCGAGCGCAAGGCATTCCGGATCATGGCGCATGTCCTGCGTCAGGCCTGCACTTTTCCAAATGCTCTGGTGATTGCCGCCATCATCTCGCAATTCCTCGATCCGGCGATTTCCCTGTCGTCGCAGCTGCCGCCGATGGCGGAAGCCTTTGTCGCCTGCACCCTCGCGTCAGGCCTCTTTCAGGCGCTTTTCCCGCGCTTTTTCCTCCGCCGCCGCAAATACGCCCCCCGGACACCAGCTTCGAACAAGCCTGGCACCGTATTCATTGCTCGCCGTGCTGTGACTGCCGGCTTCAGGCGCATTGCTGCTTAGGCAGCACCCGGCACAACGATACCGCCTATGGCTGCTTGCCGGTTGCCGCCTTATGAGTTAATGAAATTTCAGATTTGGGTAGGTTCGGCGGATTGGGGTTAACCTTTTCATGAAAGCAACCAGATGGTGATTGTCCGGTTCATCGGCCGCGGAGCGGCGGTGGCTGTTGCCATGTCTTCAGTTCTGGCTGGTTGCTCCAGCGTCGAACGGGATCAGAAGCTTGCGGCAGCGCAGGCTGGTGCAACGGACCCGAATGCAGCGACTGGGCAGACCGAGACGGCATCGGCCGACGGCCAGCATGTTGTCCAATACAATGCCTCTCTTCCCGTGAATCAGCAGGCCGTTCCGGTCGGCGCCGATGGCCAGCCGCTGGCTCAGGCCGCAGTGCTCGCCAAGACCGGCCGCCTGCCCGTCCCGGTTCCGTCCTCGGCTGAAACCGCCTCGGTCCAGACCGCCGCCATGGCCGCGCCGACAATGGCCCCGATCCTTGCGTTTACCCCGCAGCCGATCGCAGCCGCCGTCCAGCCGGCCAATGCCGCAACTGCCCAGCCGCTCGGCAAGGCGCCTGCAGGCATCCAGAATGCCTCGCCGACTCAGTCTCTTCTCCTGGCAAATGCCAACGTGTCGCCGAAATCCGGCCGTCTCGTTTCACCGGCCATAGCCCCGGCTGTCGCCGCCGGTCAGATCCAGCCGGCTGCTGCCGAAGCGATCGCGCTCGACGAGCCGGAACTGACGCCGGACATGGTGGCACTGCAATCCGTCATCCCGACACCGAAGCCTGTCTTCGGTTCCGGTGCAACGACACTTGCCTACGCATCGCAGCCGAAGACCGTTGCAGCCGTTTCCGCGATCGACAGCGGCATGGGTTTTCCGCCGGCTCCCGGTGATCCGATGCCCGATACTGCGGCCGAAGCACCGCCGGAGCTCAAAAAGCTGATCAAGCGTTATGCCGGCCTCTATGGCGTACCGGAATCGCTGGTCCACCGCGTCGTTCACCGCGAAAGCAAATACGATCCCAAGGCCTATCACAAGAATGGCTATTGGGGCCTCATGCAGATCAAGTATTCGACCGCCAAGTCGATGGGTTATCAGGGCAAGCCCGAAGGCCTGCTCGACGCCGAGACCAACCTCAAATACGCGATCAAATATCTGCGCGGCGCCTGGCTCGTTGCCGACAACAAGAACGACAACGCCATCCAGCTTTATGCGCGCGGCTATTATTACGATGCCAAGCGCAAGGACATGCTGCACGTCATCGACGGCAGCTCCAACAATCAGGGTGTCACGCCCGTCGCCTTCGCCACGGCACCGAACAGCAAGCCTGGGTCGTAACGCAGGCTGGAGGGCGTCAGCCCCATCCGGACAATCACGAGATTTCGTGACGGCATGACGGCAATCGTCTGGCCGTCATGCCCGCGCATATAAAATGTGTCGGGCGCCACGCTATTATCGCCCGCTTTTGGTAGCCAGGTTTGCATCTGCGAATAACGGCCGTTCGAATGTGCGCTCGGTGTCCCCATCAGCTGCACGAAACCTTCGGGCAGAAGCCGGTTTCCGTTCCACATCCCATCCTGCGCCAGAAACAGCCCCAGTCGCGCCCAGTCACGCGCCGTCGCATACATGTAGGAACTACCGACGAAAATGCCGACCGCATCGGCCTCCAGCACGGCGCTCGTCATGCCGAGCTGCGAAAACAGCGCCGTGCGCGGGTAACCGAGCGCCGCCTCCCCTCCTCCGGCCTTTTCCATCCAGATCCGCGACATCAGCACGCCATCGCCGGAAGAGTAATGAAACCTGGTGCCGGGATCGTTCTCCAGCTGTCGCGAGGCGACGAACTCTGCCATGTCGCTGGTCAGATAAAGCATGCGCGTCACATCGGCGAGCGCACCGTAATCCTCGTTGAAGGCGAGCCCACTTTCCATGGCCAGCATCTGGCGCAGCGTGATCTCGCGGCGCCGATCGCCCGCCCATGTGGGCGCGAGCTCAGCCGCATCCAGCTGCATCCGCCCGTCCTGCACAAGCCGGCCGATCAGCGTTGCCGTGACCGTCTTGGTCATCGACCAGCCGACCAGCGGGCTTTCCCTGGAAAACCCGTCCCCATAGGTTTCAGCAATGATACGGCCATCCTTGACGACAACGATCGCACGCATGCCCGGCCCTGCCAGCGCGGGGTCCGAAACGATCTGGGTGAGGTCGGCGCGCAGATCGACCTTCTCACCTTCCGGCCAGGAGAGTGATTCGCTTGATGCCGCGTCCTTCATCCCTTGCGGAACGGGAGATTGCATGGCAGCGACAGTCTCGACGCCATCCGGCGCCGTCGTGCATCCCATGCCGTCACGATAGACGGCGTCGTTCGGCGCAAAGCTGCCGAGCAGTGCCGCATGGACCCGTTTTGCCTCCCGATCGACGGAAACCCGCATCAGCCGCAACAGCGGATTTCCCGGCGCCTGCACATCGAGTGCCAGCACCTGATCGGGGTCGCGCCCGGCGAGAAAAACGTTAGAACAGACGATCTTAGCCGCATAACCGCTGCCGACCTTCAGCAGCGATGGCGGCGATGCCCAGAGCCACAGGAAAAGCGCTGCCGCTCCGATCAGCAGAGCCGCAAGCAAGACCGTCACAATTCCTCTTATCCAGCGCATGGCATCTCCTTTTCCGCGCGCCATGCAAACAGTTTTTGCCCCTTTGGCAAGGCACTTGTTGTTGACCGCAAAGCCTGCGGCAAATGCCCACAATGGGCGTCATGCGATTGTTGCAAGCCGGGTTTAAATGCACCGGAATTCTTAAAACTCCGCGGAGACCATGATGGCAGAGATCGTAGAGGAAGCCCGGTTCGGCAAGAATCAGAAGCTCAAGGACGCGCTTCTGCAACATGCCCCCCTGTCCAAGGCGGGATTGTCCGAACGCCTCTTCAGCCTCCTCTTCACCGGCCTCGTCTATCCGCAGATCTGGGAAGACCCGGATGTCGACATGGCAGCGATGGAGCTTTCCTCGAACCATGCGATCGTCACGATCGGCTCCGGCGGCTGCAACATGCTGGCCTACCTTTCGAAGAGCCCGAAGTCGATCGACGTCGTCGATCTCAACCCCCACCATATCGCGTTGAACCGGCTGAAGCTTGCCGCTTTCCGCCATCTGCCGAATCACAACGAGGTCGTGCGTTTCCTCGCCGCCCAGGGTTCAAAATCGAACGGCAAGCGCTTCGACACGCATATTGCCGGCCATCTCGACGCCTTCACCCGCGCCCACTGGCAGAAGCGCTCGCTCGCCGGCCGCCGCCGCGTCGAAGTGTTCAACCGCAGCATCTACCGCACCGGCCTGCTCGGCCGCTTCATCGGCATCGGCCATGTCATCGCCCGCGTCCATGGCGTCGACCTCACCGAAATGGCCGAGATGACATCGCTGCGCGACCAGCGCCGCTTTTTCGAGGAGCGCATCGCGCCTTTGTTCGACAAGCCGCTGATCCGCTTCATCACCGCCCGCAAGAGCTCGCTTTTCGGCCTCGGCATTCCGCCACAGCAATATGACGAACTGGCAGGCCTCGCCGATGACGGATCGATCGCACCAGTCCTGCGCCAGCGTCTCGAAAAGCTCGCCTGCCATTTTCCGCTGCGCGACAACTACTTCGCCTGGCAGGCTTTCATGCGCCGTTATCCGGCCGCTCATGAAGGCAATCTGCCGACCTATCTCAAGGCGGAAAATTACAAGGCGATCCGCGCCAATACCGAACGCGTCACCGTCCATCACGAGAGCTATACCGCGCTTCTCGGCCGCAAGGATGCCGGCAGCGTCGACCGCTTCATCCTTCTCGATGCCCAGGACTGGATGAACGACAAGCAGCTCAACGAGCTCTGGTCGGAAATCACCCGCACCGCAGCGCCCGGCGCCCGCGTCATCTTCCGCACGGCTGCCGAAAAGAGCGTCATCGAAGGCCGCCTGTCGCAGGCGATCGCCGACAACTGGACCTATCAGGAACAGCGCTCGCGCGAACTCAACCTGCAGGACCGTTCTGCCATCTATGGCGGCTTCCATATCTATGTGAAGGCCGCCTGATGACGGGCGCGGTGGCAGGCAAGCCGCAATCCGGTTCCAAGACCGGAAGCCATGCAGCTCAGATGGACCGGATGTATCGCTATCAGCGACACATCTATGACCTGACCCGCAAATATTACCTTCTCGGCCGCGACCGGACGATTGCGGGCCTTGCCGTACCGGCTGATGGCACTCTTCTCGAAGTCGGCTGCGGCACGGGCCGCAACATGCTGCTGGCGCACCGCCACTATCCGGCGGCAAAACTCTACGGGCTCGATATTTCGGCGGAAATGCTGGAAAGCGCCAAGGCGAACTTTCGCGGCGCATCCGTCAAGCCGGTGTTTGCGGTTGCCGATGCCACCGCTTTCAGGCCGCAGGATTTCGGCATTTCCGGCGAAGGTGCAGGCTTCGACCGCATCCTCATCTCCTATGCCCTGTCGATGATCCCCGACTGGGAAAAGGCGATCGACGCAGCGCTTGCCGCACTCGCTCCGAATGGATCCCTGCATATCGTCGATTTCGGCCAGCAGGAAAACCTGCCGGGATGGATCGGGCGCGGGCTGAAACTCTGGCTGGCGCGTTTTCACGTCACGCCGCGGGCAAACCTCCAGGAAGCCCTGGAAAACAGGCTTCAAGCCGCCGATTGCGACATGATTTTCGAGCAGATCGGCCGCGGCTATGCCTGGCACGCCGTGCTGCGCCGCAGGTCCTGAGCCCGGCAGCGCATTCCGACCGATGCTGCCGCCTCTTGCATCCTAACCGTTTTTTTACGAGGGTATGGTAAATAAGGAGTTCGTGCCTCCCCTGTATTGCGTAAGCGGGGCCGGAGGCTTCTGCATCGGCATCAATTCGGGATTTCCATGCTCCGTCTCCTTTCAGCTCTCCTGGCCATCTCGCTCCTGACAACGGCTTGCACGTCGACCGACTACGACATGATGAAGACGGCTTCGATCGGCAAGACGAAGTTCAAGGACAATGACCCGCAGGATTTCGGCAAGGATCATCCGGGTCGCCATGAAGTCCACGGCATCGACCTGTCGAAGTGGAACGGTTCGGATATCGACTGGCCGACGCTCAAGAAGTCGGGGGTCAGCTTCGTCTTCGTCAAGGCGACCGAGGGCAAGGACCGTATCGACCCGACTTTCGAGGCAAACTGGCGCAATGCCGCTGCCGTCGGCATTCCCTTCGCGCCCTACCATTTCTACTATTTCTGCTCGTCGCCGGATGAACAGGCCGACTGGTTCATCTCCAACGTGCCGAAGGCATCGATGAAACTGCCGCCGGTTCTCGACGTCGAATGGAACCACGCATCCAAGACCTGCAAGCTCAAGCCGGATGCGGTTACCGTCCGCGCCAACATGAAGCGCTTCATGGACCGGATCGAAGCCTATTACGGCAAGCGGCCGATCATCTATACCTCGGTCGATTTCCACCGCGACAACCTCGTCGGCGCCTTCAACGATTATCCGTTCTGGGTCCGCTCGGTCGCAGCGCATCCCGGAAAGATCTATTCCGAGCGCCGCTGGGTGTTCTGGCAATATACCGCGACCGGCGTCGTGCCGGGCCTCAAGGGCGAGACGGATATCAACGTCTTTGCGGGAACCCAGAGAAGCTGGAACCAGTATCTGGCGAGCATCAACACGCCGCCCTCGGCAACGGTTGCGGCAAGCGATGCTCCTGGCCAGTCGCCGGATCATATCATCGTTCCGGCCAAGGCGCTCGCCTATTCCAACAACGAACCTGCAGCATTCGCTCAATAAGGCGTCTGGCATTGTCGAAGTTGTTGGGCTAGAAGCACGCTGGCTTGTTGACGCCTTTACTGCAGTTTCTTCCCGTTACGACAGGCCGCCCTCTCTGATGTCAGGAACGCCGATGAAAACTACTTTGCTTCCCCGCCTCGTTTACGGCTGCCTTTTCTCGGCGGCCCTGTCTTCCGTAGCTTTGGCGCAGACGCCCGCGACCGCGCCCTGCGGCGGCGATCTCGGCGCCTTTCTGGCCGGTGTGAAGGCGGAAGCGGCCACCCAGGGCGTTCCGGCCAACATTGCCGATCAGGCGCTTGAGGGTGCTGTGATCGATCCCAAGGTTCTTGCACGTGACCGTGCTCAGGGCGTCTTCCGCCAGACTTTCCTCGAATTCTCGCAGCGCACCGTCAGTCAGGGCCGCCTCGATATCGGCCGCAACAAGATGAAGCAGTATGCCGACGCCTATGCGCGCATCCAGAACGAGTTCGGCGTAGCGCCGGGCGTCGTCACCGCTTTCTGGGCGATGGAAACCGACTTCGGCACCTTCCAGGGCGATTTCAACACCCGCAACGCGCTGGTGACGATGGCGCATGACTGCCGCCGCCCGCAGATTTTTCGCCCGCAGCTGATTGCCCTGATGGAAATGGTTCAGCACGGCGATCTCAACCCGCAGACCAATACGGGCGCCTGGGCCGGCGAAATCGGCCAGGTGCAGATGCTGCCGAAGGACATTATCGAGCACGGCGTCGATGGTGATGGCGACGGTCATATCAACGTCAAGGCAAGCTCTCCGGACGCGATCCTGACCGCCGCAAAATTCATCCAGAGCATGGGTTTCGTTGCAGGCCAGCCCTGGCTTCAGGAAGTCACACTGCCGGAAAACCTGCCTTGGGAAAAGAGCGGCCTCGGCAACGAGATCCCCGCCAGCGAATGGTTCAAATATGGCGTCACACCGCGTGACGGCGACACCGCATTCGGCAATCTGAAGGCAGCGCTCATCCTGCCGCAGGGCCGCAAGGGGCCGGCCTTCCTGACCTATCCGAACTTCAACGTCTATCTGCAGTGGAACCAGTCATTCATCTACACGACGTCGGCCGCCTATTTCGCCACCCGTCTGTCCGGCGCACCGCCCTACCTGAAGGGCAATCCGGAACCCGGTCTCGACGATACCGGCATGAAGGCGCTGCAGACCAAGCTCGAAGCGCTCGGCCACGATATCGGCAAGGTCGACGGCATTCTCGGCTCCGGCACCCGCGTTGCCGTCCAGACCGAACAGAAGCGCCTTGGCCTGCCGGCCGATGGCTGGCCGACCCAGGCGCTGCTCTCGGCGCTTCAATAAGGCCGGCCTTCGATCATATCGGTTGATTGCGCATAAAACGGGTGGCGGCCTGCCGCCGCCCGGACTATCGGTTGATCCTGCAATCATGAGGAGCAACCGGTGACCCCATCGACACCCGCCGTCAGACTGAGCCCGCTCGCCTGGGTGCTCCTTTTCATTCTCGGCCTGCTCTGGGGCGGTTCGTTTTTCTTTGCCCGCATCGCCGTTCATGAAGTGCCGCCTTTCACGCTGGTCCTCGCACGGCTTGGCCTCGCAGCGATAGCGCTGCACATTTATCTTCGCGGCCGCTTCAACACCTATTCGATCCTGAGAGAGCACTGGCGCTCCTTCCTCATCCTCGG
The DNA here is from genome assembly GCF_007829835.1 of Neorhizobium alkalisoli. Classification (GTDB taxonomy): domain Bacteria; phylum Pseudomonadota; class Alphaproteobacteria; order Rhizobiales; family Rhizobiaceae; genus Neorhizobium. The sequence continues at coordinate 263,954 of NZ_VIWP01000003.1, forward strand.
CTTCGTCAACAACGCCCTGCCGCATACGCTGATCTTCATCGGCCAGACGCAGATCGGCGCCGGCCTCGCCTCCATCCTCAACGCCACGACGCCGATCTGGACCGTGCTGATCGCCAATGGCTGGACGCAGGACGAAAAGCTCAGCGGCGCGAAAATCGCCGGCTGCCTGTTCGGCCTTGCCGGTACGGCCATCCTGCTTGGTCCGAGCGCCTTCACGCACACATCCGCACCGCTTTGGGCGCTGCTGCTGCCGATCGGCGCGGCAATCTCCTATGGCGTTGCCGGCACTTATGGAAAACGGTTCCGCGGCATCCCGGCGCCGGTCACCGCGACAGGCCAGCTCACCGCCTCGTCGCTGATCATGCTGCCCGTCTCGCTCGCGGCCGACCAGCCCTGGACGCTGGCACAGCCTTCCGCCTCCGCAATCGCCGCCATCCTTGCACTCGCGCTTCTATCGACGGCACTCGGTTATCTTCTCTATTTCAGGATACTTGCCCTTGCCGGCGCCACCAATGCCTCGCTGGTCACCCTGCTCGTGCCACCAAGCGCAATCCTGCTCGGCGCGGCCTTCCTCGGAGAGCGGCTGGGCTGGACGGACATTGCCGGCATGGCGGTGATCGGTATCGGCCTGATCGTTCTCGACGGCCGCCTGATCAGTCGCGCTCAGAAGCCTGCCTGAATCAGTAGAATCGCCGAGAGCGATCACGAACCATGTCAGCCGGTCGCAAAACCGGCATTCACGTTAATTTTCCGACCGCAAATTTCACTGCGGCTTAACCAAGCAAATTCAGCTCATTACGAAAATCTGCTGAAGCAATCGGGCCCCTCGTCGTCGCGCTGCAGCATAGAATCCGCTTTTCATCCGTCAAAAAACGGACATAAAGTTTAACGGTCAACGCAAGGAGGCAGATATGGGACGCACATATCCTCTGAATGTCCTGGTGGTTGGTGCAGCATTTGTCTTCGTAGCCTCGATGCTTTTCATCTAGGCCACCTGGTGCACCTTAAGGTCATTGGCATCCAAGACCGCTTGATATGATCCGCAATTAGAAAAGCGCATGTTCCGGGGTTGGAGCATGCGCTTTTTTCTTAGATCTCGATAAATCAGGACCAGATCAGGCCGCGGCGACGACCTTGGCGTCGGCGCGCTTGCGACCTAGCTGCTCCAGCACGGCGCCCACCAGCGGCGAGCGGTTCATCGTGTAGATGTGGAAATCCTTGAGGCCACGGCGCATCAGGTCCTCGATCTGCTCTGCTGCAACGTCGGCCGCCACTTCGGCGCGCTGTTCCGGCTTGTCATCCAGACCTTCGAAACGGCGATCCAGAAACTCCGGCACGGAGGCACCACAGCGTTTGGCAAAACGCTTCAGCTGCGTCAGGTTCTGGATCGGCATGATACCCGGCAGAACCGGGATCTTGATACCGGCCTTATGGACACCCTCGAGATAACGCTCGAAAACATCATTGTCGAAGAAGAACTGGCTGAGCGCCCGATGCGCGCCGGCATCGGCCTTGCGCTTCAACGTATCGATATCGGCAGCCATATCCGGGCTTTCCGGGTGCTTCTCCGGATAGGCCGAGACGGAGACGTCGATATCGCCATACTCGACCAGCATGCGCACCAGTTCCGACGTGTCGGTGAAACCTGCGGGATGCGGCGTATAGGTCGTACCGATACCGGTCGTCGGATCACCGCGCAGGGCAACGATGCGGCGCACGCCGGCGGCGCGGTATTCATCGACGACGGCACGAACCTCATCCTTTGACGCATCGACACAGGTCAGGTGCGCCGCGGTCGAGAGGCTCGCATCGTCGATCATCCGCCGGACTGCGGCAAGCGTCGGCTCGCGGGTGGAACCGCCGGCACCGTACGTGACGGTGACGAAACCGGGCTGCCAGGCGGAAAGTTCGCCAACGGCTTCCCAGAGCTGCGCCTCCATCTCTTCGGATTTCGGCGGAAAAAATTCGAAGGAGAGGCCGAATTCATCGCGGGCAGCGGTCTTGGTGTCCATGATGGGGCTCCTATACGGATTCAGTTTCGGCGGCACGGGCGCCGGCAATCAAAAGGCGTCTGTCGCGAGCGAGCCAGACGGTGACGGTCAAGGCACCTTCGCGGCCGGGGCTGAGATCGATCACCTGTTCGACATCGAGCCCGAAGCGGTTCAGCCATTCGCTGACGGCCTGATGCGAGAAGCCGAGGCGCACATGCGCATGCTCGTCCCGCAGGTGTTCCAGCGCATGCGGCGCGAAATCGACGATCAGCAGGCGCCCGCCGGGCCGCAGAACGCGGGCCGCCTCGGCGATGGCGAGATCCGGCCGATCGAGAAAGTGCAGGACCTGATGGATCGTGACGAGATCGAAATCCTGCCCTTCGACAGGCGGATTGAGAATATCACCATGCCGGACGGAGGCTTTTACGATGCCTTCACGGTCCAGATTGGCGCGAGCGACGGCCAGCATGTCACGGCTGGCATCGACACCGATCGCCCGGCGATATTGCTTGGCGAGAAGCTGCAGGATCCAGCCGGTGCCGGTACCAAGGTCGAGCAGAGAATCGACCGGCGACGGGCCGACCAGACGCAGCAACGCCTCTTCCACGGTCTCGTCGCTGGCATGCAGGCGGCGAAGCTCGTCCCACTGGGACGCGTTGCGGCTGAAATAGGCTTGTGCGCGGGTAGCACGCTGCGCCTTGACGGCGGCCAGACGCTCGCCATCGCGCATCAGGATCGGATCGTCGACGGAAACGGCCGCGAGCAGCGTGCGGATCAGCGCCGCCGCCTCGCCTTCCTGCCGCAGCCGGAAATAAGCCCAGGCGCCTTCCTGGTAACGCTCGATCAGCGCCTCTTCGGTCAAAAGCTTCAGATGCCGCGAGATACGGGGCTGCGACTGGCCGAGAATTTCGGTAAGATCAGTGACCGTCAGGTCACCCGCTGCAAGAAGCGCCAGAAGACGGTACCGCGTCGGCTCGCCTGCCGTCTTCAAGACGTCCACCAAAATGTCGAGACCCAGTCCCAAAGCGCCCTCACTCCTTAATCAACATATAAAGATATGTTTATGTGATTTTCGGGAGTGACGCAAGAGCCATCCGCAAACGAAACGGGCAAAGCTCACATGAAAAGACCCGGCCGAGCCGGGTCCCTTCGAATGTCATCGGTTGTTTTGGCTCAGCGCGTCAGGCGTTTGTGAGCCTGGCTGCCGGGGTTCAGCGCATCCGGGCCGAGACGGCGAACCTTGTCTTCTTCATAGTCCTCGAAGTTGCCTTCGAACCATTCGACATGGCCATCACCTTCGAAAGCGAGGATGTGGGTCGCCAGACGGTCGAGGAACATGCGATCGTGGCTGATGATGATCGCGCAGCCTGCAAAGGCTTCGAGCGCGCTTTCAAGAGCGCCGAGCGTTTCCGTATCAAGGTCGTTGGTCGGTTCGTCGAGCAGGAGAACGTTGCCGCCGGCCTTCAGCATCTTGGCAAGGTGAACGCGGTTGCGCTGACCACCCGAGAGATTGCCGACCTTCTGCTGCTGATCGCCACCCTTGAAGTTAAAGGCACCGCAATAGGCACGGGAGTTCATGTCGAACTTGCCGAGCTTGATGACTTCGGCGCCACCGGAAATTTCTTCCCAGACGGTCTTGTTGCCGTCCAGCGCATCGCGGCTCTGGTCGACATAACCGAGGTGAACCGTGTCACCGACGCGGATCGTGCCGGCATCCGGCGCTTCCTGGCCGGTGATCATCTTGAACAGGGTCGACTTGCCGGCACCGTTCGGGCCGATAATGCCGACGATACCGCCCGGCGGCAGCTTGATCGACAGGTCGTTGATCAGCGTGCGGCCGTCAAAGCCCTTCTTGATGCCTTCCAGCTCGATGACGACATTGCCGAGGCGCTCGGAGACCGGAATGATGATCTGCGCATCGCCGGGCCGGATGTTCTCGGCCGCGTCAACCAGCTGTTCATAAGCCTTGATACGCGCCTTGGACTTGGCCTGACGGGCCTTCGGGCTGGATGCGATCCATTCCTGTTCGCGCGACAGAGCCTTCTGGCGGCCGGCTTCTTCGCGGGCTTCCTGCTGCATGCGCTTGGCCTTGGCACCCAGATAGGCGGAATAATTGCCTTCATAGGGAATGCCGCGGCCGCGGTCGAGCTCGAGAATCCAGCCGGTGACGTTGTCGAGGAAGTAGCGATCGTGGGTGATCATCATCACGGCGCCGGGGTAATCGCGCAGGTGCTTTTCCAGCCAGGCGATCGTTTCCGCGTCAAGATGGTTGGTCGGTTCGTCGAGCAGCAGCAGGTCCGGCTGCGACAGAAGCAGGCGGCAGAGTGCGATACGGCGGCGTTCACCACCCGAGAGATTTTCGACCTCGGCATCCTTCGGCGGGCAATGCAGCGCTTCCATCGCCATCTCGACCTGCTGTTCCAGGTCCCAGAGGTTCTGGCTGTCGATGATGTCCTGGAGCTTTGCGCCTTCTTCGGCGGTCTCGTCGGAATAGTTCATCATCAGTTCGTTATAGCGGTCGAGCACAGCCTGCTTGTCGGCCACACCTTCCATGACGTTTTCGAACGCGGTCTTGTTCGGGTCGAGCTTCGGTTCCTGCTCCAGGTAACCGACGGTCGCACCTTCGGCGAGCCAGGCTTCGCCGGTATATTCCTTGTCCTGGCCGGCGATGATGCGCAGCACGGTCGACTTACCGGCGCCGTTCGGGCCGAGAATACCGATCTTGGCATCCGGGTAGAAGGACAGGTTGACGTTCTCGAGGATCTTCTTGGCGCCGTAAGACTTGTTCAGTCCCGACATGTGGTAGATGAATTGGCGTGCCATGGGTTGAATATGCTCCGGGGCGAATTTCGACTGGCGTAATGGGTTTGCCGCTATGTAGGCGAAGATGTGCCGCGGGGCAACGCCAGCCATGCCGAAAGCCGCGCTTTCAACGCCTTAATCCATATCATTGCAGCTTCGCATGGTCGATGCGGAACAGCTGGAACGGATTGCTGGGATCATTTGACGCAGGATCGGGGTCGCCCGTCATCATCCCACTCATTCCCCATCAAATTCATCCATAAATGCAAGCTTTTAAGATTGCGCTACATCAGGCCGTCTGCAACAAGTCCATCAGGAAGCGACCACGGAACATTCCGGATGGCCGCCGGAGGAAATATGTTCGAAAAGACTGAACGTCTGAAGAGCCCGACCGGCGCAAGCATTGCCTATCGCCATCATTCGGCAAAGGATCTGCCACGCGGCATTTTGATCATCTCGCATGGTCTGGCAGAACATTCCCGACGTTACGCATCCTTCGCCTGCGGCATGGCGGAACACGGTTTTCAGGTCTACGCCTTCGATCATCGCGGCCATGGCGAAACCACGGCGAGCGACGCGCCGATCGGCCGCTTTGCGTTACGAGAAGGTGAAAACCTTGTCATCAGCGACCTCATTGCGATGCGGGATCTAGCGGCACGCGCTCACCCTGGCCTGCCCGTGGTTCTTTTCGGCCATTCCATGGGCGGCCTGATCGCTCTCAATGCCGCCATCAACCACCCGCGCAGTTTCGACGCGCTCGCCATCTGGAATTCGAATTTTCATCCCGGCGCGGCCGGCCGTGCCGCCCAGGTGATCCTGCTTGCCGAACGCGCGCTGAAAGGCTCGGATGTGCCAAGCGGCCTTTTGCCAAAACTCACCTTCGAAGCCTGGGGCAAATCGATATCCGGCCACCGGACGCTGTTCGACTGGTTGAGCCATGATCCGGCAGCGGTAGATGCCTATGTCGGCGATCCGCTCTGCGGCTTCGATGCCAGCGTTTCGCTCTGGCTCGATCTTTTCCGGCTGACCTTTCGTGGCCCGAAGATGATCGACCGGCTTGACCGAAAGCTGCCGATCCACCTCGTCGGCGGCGAAGACGATCCGGCGACCAATGGTGGTCAGGAGATCGCCTGGCTGGGCAGGCATTTCGAAAAAAGCGGATTCTCCGACGTATCGGTAAAAATCTGGCCGAAAACCCGGCACGAAACGTTGAACGATACCGTTCGGCGCAAGGCAGTAGCGGAATTCGCCGCCTGGGCAACAAGCGCCCTGCCACAAACCGCAGCGACGATCAGAGCCTGAACAAGCTCGCGCTACCATTTTACCTATGGCGGAAAAGCGCTGGAGCCGACGAATTCGCCGGATATCCGAGCGGCTGATACGCGAACGGAATGAGTTCATGACATTTCATCAAGTGCACCCGGCACGGCTCGCGGCTATAGCAGAAACATGAGCGCCGCATCGCCCCATCCCGCTGTTTCCTCCGCCCCCGGAATCACGACCGGGCTTGGCCTGATGATCGTCGCCATGATTTTCGCGCCGGTCATGGACATTTTCTCGAAGCTTGCCGCAGCCGATGCATCACCGACCCTGATCACCGCAGCGCGGTTTTTCTTCCAGGCGCTCTGCATGGCACCGATTGTCCTGTGGACCGGAACCTGGCGAAATTTTTCGCTCCGAAAAAACCTCAGCCACGCGATCCGCGCAGCCGTAATCACGCTGTCCATGATCTGTTTCGTCGCGACCCTTGCGGTCATGGATGTCGCGGATGCGGTGGCGATCTTCTTTGTCGAACCAATCATCCTGACGGTTCTCTCCAGCATATTCCTGAACGAGACGATCGGCTGGCGACGTTATACCGCCTGTGGTGTCGGTTTTCTCGGCGCCATGATCATCATCCGTCCGAGTTTTCAGGAAATCGGCTACGTCGCGCTGCTGCCGATCGTCACCGCCTTTTGTGTCGCCATCTTCGCCTTGATGACCAAGGCGCTTGCGCACAAGGAAGATCCCTGGTCGATGCAATTCCAGATGTCACTCTGGGGCGTGCTGATCTGCGCCGTGCTGCTGCTCGGCGGCTGGGCTGCCGATATCGGTTTCCTTGCCCCGTCGCTGCCACATCCGACGACCTTTATCTGGCTGGTCTGCGTCGGCATTTTTGCCGCCCTGTCCGGCATATTTGCGGTCTATGCCTATCGGGCGGCCCCAGCCTCGGTCATTGCACCGCTGCAATATTTCGAGATCGTCTCGGCGACCCTGTTCGGCTGGCTCGTATTCGACGCGTTTCCAGACGCGATAAAATGGCTGGGCATCGCAATCATCATCGCCTCCGGCCTCTATATCATCTGGCGCGAGCGCAAGGTCGCCTCGATGAAACCCGTGACCAATACCGCCAACAGCTCGATTGTTCCCTGACATGACAAACACCGACAAGAAGCCGCCGCTCGCCGGCATCCGTGTCCTCGAACTTGCCCGCGTGCTGGCCGGTCCCTGGGCGGGCCAGATGCTCGCCGATATGGGCGCCGACGTGATCAAGGTGGAAAATCCCGATGGCGGCGACGACACCCGCGCCTGGGGCCCACCCTTCGTCGAAAGCGTCGACGGCGAAAATCTCTCGGCCGCCTATTATCACTCCACCAACCGCGGAAAACGCTCGATCGCCGTCGATCTGAAGACAGAAGAAGGCCAGGACATCGTGCGGCGTCTGGCGGCACAGTCGGATGTGGTGATCGAAAACTTCAAGCTCGGTGGCCTCAAGAAATACGGGCTCGACTATGAGAGCCTGAAAGCCGTCAATCCAAAACTGATCTACTGCTCGATCACCGGCTTCGGCCAGGACGGCCCCTACGCCAATCTGGCGGGTTACGACTATATCGTCCAGGGTATGTCCGGCTTCATGTCGATCACCGGCGAGCCGGATGGCCAGCCGATGAAGGCCGGCGTTGCCATCGCCGACATCTTTACCGGCATCTATGCCGTCACCGCCATACAGGGCGCGCTCATCCATGCCATGCGCTCAGGCGAAGGCCAGCATGTCGATATGGCCCTGCTCGACGTCATGTCGGCCGTGCTTGCCAACCAGAACATGAACTATCTGATCTCCGGGATTGCGCCGGTCAGGCTCGGCAATGCCCATCCGAACATTTCGCCCTATGAAGTGATCCCGGTTCTGGATGGCCATATCATTCTTGCGGTCGGCAATGACGGCCAGTTCCGCCGCTTCTGCCGCATTCTCGGTATCGAGGCCGTTGCCGACGACGAGCGTTACGCGACCAACAAAGCCCGCGTCGCCCACCGCGTCGAGGTCCGCAGCCTGCTGCTCGCCGAAACGGCGAAATGGACGAAGGTGGATCTCCTGAAGGCCTGCGGCGAAAATGCCGTACCGGTCGGCCCGATCAACACGATCGGCGAGATGTTCGAGGATCCGCAGGTCAAGGCACGTGGCCTGCGTGTCGATCTCGAGGCAGCCGATGGCACCGTCATTCCGGGCGTCAGGACACCGATCGTCCTGTCGGAGACCCCCCTATCCTACCACCGCCCAAGCCCGAAGGTGGGAGAACATACTCAGGAAATCCTGGCAGAACTGAATGCAATCGAGGAGGAGAAAAATCGATGAAGACCGGCGGAGAACTGATCGTCGAGGCATTGAAGGCGAATGGCGTCAAACGCGTTTCCTGCGTGCCGGGAGAAAGCTATCTCGCCGTGCTCGACGCGCTGTATGAAAGCGGCATCGAAGTCCTCGTCTGCCGCCAGGAAGGCGGCGCTGCCATGATGGCCGACAGCTGGGGCCGGCTCACCGGCGAACCCGGCATCTGCATGGTCACCCGCGGCCCCGGCGCCACCAATGCGTCGGCCGGCCTGCATGTCGCCAAGCAGGATTCGATCCCGATGATCCTGTTCGTCGGCCAGATCGGCCGCGACATGAAAGAGCGCGAGGCGTTTCAGGAAGTCGAATATCGCCGTGCCTTCACCGAATTCGCCAAATGGGTCGGCGAAATCGACGATGCCCGCCGCATTCCGGAATTCGTTACCCGCGCCTTTGCGGTCGCAACCTCCGGCCGCCCTGGCCCGGTCGTGCTGACCCTGCCGGAAGACATGCTGACCGAAGCCGTCGAGGCCGTGCAGGCGCGTCCCTACACGCCCGTTGAAAGCCATCCCGGTCAGAGCCAGATTGCCGAATTCGAGAAGATGCTGAAGGCAGCCCAGCGGCCCATGGTCATTCTCGGCGGCACGCGCTGGAACGAACAGGCCGTCGCCGATTTCCAGGCCTTTGCCAGCAAGTTCAAGCTGCCGGTCGGATGCTCCTTCCGTCGCCAGATGCTGTTCGATCACCTGCATCCCTCCTATGCGGGCGATGTCGGCATCGGCATCAATCCGGCGCTGGCAAAAGAGATCAAGGATTCCGACCTGCTGATCCTGATCGGCGCCCGCATGTCGGAAATGCCCTCCTCCAGCTATACGCTGCTCGACATTCCCTATCCGAGCCAAAAACTCGTACATGTCTTCCCTGACCCGGAAGAACTCGGCCGCCTCTATCGGCCGGATCTGGCCATCTGCGCTGCGCCGGCTGAATTCGTCGCAGCCCTCAATGATCTCGAACCGCCGGCCCTGCCGCTCTGGGCAGAGCGCAAGTCGGCCATGCACGACGCCTATCTGAAATGGTCGACGCCGCCGGAAAGCGGCCCCGGCCCGGTCAAGATGGGTCCGATCATGGACTGGATCGAAGCGAACGTGCCCGACAACGCCATCTTCACCAATGGCGCCGGCAATTACGCCACCTGGCTGCATCGTTTCCACCGTTTCCGGAAATACAACACCCAGTCCGCACCGACCTCCGGCTCGATGGGTTACGGGCTACCGGCCGCAGTCGCCGCAAAACAACTGTTTCCGGAACGCGAAGTCGTCTGCTTTGCCGGTGACGGCTGCTTCATGATGCACGGGCAGGAATTCATCACCGCCGTGCGTTACGGCCTGCCGATCATCACCGTGCTGGTCAATAACGGCATCTACGGCACGATCCGCATGCATCAGGAGCGGGAATATCCGGGCCGCGTCAGCGGCACCGATCTCGTCAACCCGGATTTCGTCGCCTATGCCAAGGCCTTTGGCGGCCATGGCGAGCTGGTGGAAAAGACCGAGGATTTCGGCCCGGCTTATCTTCGCGCCCGCGAAAGCGGCCTGCCTTCCATCATCGAGGTCAGGCTCGATCCGGAAGCGATCACCCCTGCCCGCACGCTGACGCAGATCCGCGAACGCCGTTGATACCTTGAGCAAATGCTCAGAGATCGAAGGAACTTTTCATTTGCCATGTCGTTGATACGGCATGGCAAATGATACGAAACGAAAAGCTCTCGGTGGCATGTCGACCTTCGTCGCGGTCATCTTCCTTATCGCTCTCGCCCTGGCTGCCTTTTATCTTTTCGGCATGACCCCGGGCGAGGCCTGATCGAAAGACATGAAAAAGGGCCCGGCGAAAAATCGCCGGGCCCTTTTTATTATCCGGGTGATACCGGAAAAGAATCAGATCGCCGCGGTGACGACGAATTCAACCTTGTACTTCGGTGCAGCGAGCTTGGCTTCGCTGGTGGCGCGGGCCGGCGTGTTGGCCGGGTCGACCCAGGCTTCCCAGGCAGCGTTCATTTCGCCGAAATAGGACATGTCGGAGAGGTAGATGATCGTCTGCAGGATCTTCGACTTGTCGGTGCCGGCAGCCGCGAGCAGGCGATCAACTTCGCCGAGCGCGTCCTTGCACTGTTCGGTGACGGTTTCGCCATCGCCGACCTGGCCAGCGAGGTAGACCGTGTTGCCGTGGACGACGGCGCCGCTCATGCGGACGCCCGGTTCGATACGCTTGATGCTCATGGATATGCTCCTGAATGCTGAGCTTTGGGGATGCACGACACGCTTAAGGCGCCGTGCGCGAAAAGAAAATCAGCCGCGCAGGCGCTGGCTCTGTTCGTAGATCGCGGTCGAGCGGGCGCCGGAGCGGCAATAGCCCAGCATCGGCTTCTGAAAGTCTTCGACGGCATCGACCATTTCGGTCACGCCTTCCGGCGTCAGGCCCATGCGGCCGACGGGGATATGACGGATCTGGATGCCGAGTTCTTCGGCCCGTGCGGCGATATCGGCGAAATAGGGCTGGCCCGGCTCTTCCTCGTCAGGACGGTTGCAGACGATGGACTTGAACCCATCGGCCTTGATCTGGTCGAGGTCCTCGACGGTGATCTGGCCGGAAACGGAATACTCATCGTTGATCTTGCGGATATCCATGTCGGAACCCTCCATTTTTTGATGCGGCGCCAGCTTTACGATGGCGATCCGGAAGCGTCAATCAGGCGCCGGGAACTTAGACGAAGCTGAAGCACAAGCCGTATTCGATGCTCTGCCCAGGCTGAAGAATGACGAACTCTCCTGCCTCCTCAAGTTCGGCACGGCTCGCCAGCCGATGCGAGACCGGCTCGATGCCGAGCACATGCGCCGGCGCCTTCTGGTTTCGCCAGACCTGCAGGTAAGGCAGCGTATCGGTGCGGAACCTGACCTTGAGCGACAGACCATCCAGCGCCGCTATCGGGCCCAGCACGACCTCCGCCCAGGGCTCACCCTCTTCCCGTGCAGGGACACAGAAGACGCTGCCCGGTTCCGGTCCGAAATTCCACGGCAGGCTCCCGCCCTCGATCATCGATCCCGACAATTTCACACCATCGTCGAACAGCCAGGCTCCGATATTCATGTGGTACATGTGGAAGAATGGCAGCGGCCGGTCCTCGGTATTGACGACCCTGTCGGAAAGCCAGACCTCGCCCGTCTCCGCATCGATCCGCCAATGGCGCTCCAGAACGGCCTCGCCGCCATCCGCACGAGAAACCCTGATCTGCGCATGGCAATCCGCATCTCCTTGCGCGTCCCAGAAGAGGATTTCAGCCGGATTGGAGGAGAAGGATCCATGCAACGGGTATCTGGCACCATCGCTGCGTCCCACGATCGGCTGCGGATGGCGGATGTGATCTGGCCCGCAGGTGAACAGAAAACCTTCCAGCGAGTGATCGATCCTTGGATCGCCGTCGTCCGGGATGGCGCGCCCCGGCGCAATATCTACCCCTGCGACCAGACATGCTCCGATATCGAGAACGGAACTCTCGTCGAGATGGATGACCGGCCCCTTGCCGCTCGATAATGCCTTCATGACCATGCTCCTCCCCCTGAATTCATCAAACTTATACCGGCATCAAATCCGTCTCGCCGGATCGTGATTAAATTTAACGGTACATTCATGACGAATTCACTTTTTTCACACTACCGTCAAATTTACCTTGTCTGAGCAAATCGACACAGGACGGGAACCACGCACAAGGTTTTTGGCTTAAGTGTAGACGCAAATTGTTACTTTCGGTGAAAACGTGAAGCGCCTCATTCTTGCAACGATCAGCCTTTCCATCTCGACTGCCGCTTTCGGCGTGCAAATGGCGCAGGCACAGAGCGGCGGTTATTATCGCGAACCGCAGTCCACCGTGCTGGTCGCGCCCGACGGCGCCATTCTCGATTACATGCCGGATCGGCGCGACGTCATCATCAGCCGTGACGGCATGGGGCGGCGCGTCTATATCGACCGTTCCGGCAATATCGTTGCCACCGAGATGCGGCAGGACACGCGCCGGCCGGTCGCCGCCGACCAGTATCCGCCGGCACCCGGCGGCTACCGCAACATGCGCAATCTCGGCGGCTATCAGCCGGGTTACGCGGACCAGAACACCAATGGCGGCGGTTATCGCGACTACCGGCAATATCGCGGAGAACCCGGTGATGTCACCGGCGGCATACCCGGCCAGGGTTCGGTGACCCGCCTGCCGCTCGATGGCCAGCAACAGCAGCAGCAAGGTCTCGACCCGAACTATTCGCAGGAAGCTTCGATCGATCCGGACCAGCAGCCGGCGCTGGAGCCGCAGCATGACGCAAAGCCGGTCATCACGGTCAGGAACAAGCCGCAGGCCGAAATTGCAGCGCTGCAGGTCTTTCTCGACCGCGAAGGCATTTCGCCCGGCGTGATCGACGGTCATCTCGGTGACAACGTCAACAAGGCGATCGCCGCCTGGCAGGAAATGACCGGCGAGACGCTGGACCCGAACAATTCCGAAGAGATCATGCAGCGCCTGACCTATTCCGGCGGCCTGCCGATCATCGACTATACGATTTCGCCCGCAGACGCGGCCGGCCCCTATGTCGCCTCCATTCCGGAAGATTACGCCCACAAGGCGCAGCTGCCGGCCATGTCATATACGTCGGTCACCGAAAAACTGGCCGAGCAGTTCCATATGGACGAGGGCTACCTGAAGGCGCTCAACCCGAATGTCGATTTCACCATTCCCGGCACGACCATCAAGGTCATCAATCCCGGCAAGCCGAAGACCGGTCAGGTCACCCGTATTCTTGCCGACAAGGGCAAGAAGCAGGTTTTTGCCTATGGTGCCGACGGCCAGCTGATCTCCGCCTATCCGGCAACGATCGGTTCCACCGACACGCCCTCGCCGAGCGGCATGCACACGGTCGAGCGGATCGCGTTTGATCCGGGCTACACCTACAATCCGAAGATCAACTTCACGCAGGGCAACAATACCCAGATCCTGCAGATCCCGCCGGGCCCGAACGGTCCGGTCGGCTCGATCTGGATCGCGCTTTCCAAACCGACCTACGGCATTCACGGCACGCCGGAACCGTCGAAAATCGGCAAGACCAACAGCCATGGCTGTATTCGCCTGACCAACTGGGATGCGACGGAACTGGCCAAGATGGTGAAGCCGGGAACAACGGTCGAATTCGTCGACTGACGAAAGAAACATCCCCATAAACGAACGGGGCCGGCATCGCTGCCGGCCCTGTTTTCGTTGAAGCTGCGGGCTGAACGCAGCTTCCGAAATCATTTTGCGATCAGGCAGCCCTGCGACCGAATGGGAAGACGCGCGAGGTGGACCGGATGATCCGCACCGGCATCAGCCGCATCACTTCCTGTGCGAAGGAAAGCGCGTTGTCCCTGGCTTTTTCCAGATTGCCCGCCTTTTGCGGATCGAGCGTGTGCAGCGTGCCGCCGGTCTCGAACAGTTCCTTGAAAGCGATGCGTTCGCCGATCGGCGTATCGAGCACGTTAACGCCGCGCGAGGCGAGCAGGCCCTTGATGGCGAGAAGCGCCTTGGTGGTGACCATGGATGTGACGCGGGTCAGGACGACGGAATGGGCGATATCGAGATTGGCCTTTTCCTTCATCAGCGCGAGCAGATCGAGGATCTGCGCACCGCCCTTGGCATCCATGGCCGACCCCTGCACCGGGATCATCACGTGATCGGAGAGGCCGATCGCCGTCGTCACCAGCGCATCACGGGCTCCGGCGAGATCGATGATGAAATAGTCGGTGCGGGATGCCATTTCCCGCAAGTGACATTGCAGCGAGGCAATCGTTATTTCCGAGATCACCTCGATATTGCGCACCGGCCCGGAGATTTCCTTCCATTGGGTGATCCAGCGCTGCGGATCGGCGTCGATGACGGTGATGCGATAACCCTGCTGGGCAAGCTCGGTGGCGAGCAGAAGTGCGGCGGTGGTTTTACCGGCACCACCCTTGGCATTGGCGAACGAAATTACTGGCATTTCTGTCCTCGAAGGAAACCTGAGCCGCATCGCTCGCGAGGACACCTCAAAAGCATGGTGTCGTAAGCGCATCCTTTCCAAACATGGTTAACGGATGATTAATTTGCACCCACCTACAATTACTCCACAAGATTATGGCACCGATAAAAACGCATAAAACCCAGAGGCTTGCGCCTCCGGGTTTCGTTAATGGCCAGGCTTTCGATGTTCAGAAGCAGTCGAGCAGCAGCGCCCTGGTGTTCTCCAGCGTCATCGGCACCGGATTGCCGCCGCAGCTCGGGTCTTCGATCGCCATGGCCGCCAACTCGTCGATTCGGTCAGGCTTGATCCCCATCGCCGTCAGATTGTCCGGCACCCCGAGCTCGGAACGAAGTGAAAGCACGTAATTATAAAACCCGTCAAAGCCGCCCGAAATGCCGAGATACGCGCTGGCGCGGGCGATCTTCTCCTCGATTGCTGGGCGGTTGAAACGCAGCACGGCCGGCATGACGACGGCATTGGTCATGCCGTGATGGGTGTTGTAGACGGCGCCGATCGGGTGCGACAGAGAATGGATGGCGCCAAGCCCCTTCTGGAAGGCAACCGCGCCCATGGCCGCGGCCGACATCATGTTCGTGCGTGCTTCCAGATCCTGCCCGTCCCTGAAGGCGAGCGGCAGAAACTCTTTCACCAACCGCATGCCTTCGAGCGCAATGCCGCCCGACATCGGGTGATAGAAAGGCGAGGAATAGGCTTCCAGGCAATGGGCAAAGGCATCCATGCCGGTACCGGCAGTGATCGCCTTCGGCATGCCGACCGTCAGTTCCGGATCGCAGATCACCACGCCGGGCAGAAGTTTTGGATGAAAAATGATCTTCTTCACATGGGTTGCGGAATTGGTGAGCACCCCTGCCCGGCCGACTTCCGAACCGGTTCCGGCAGTCGTCGGCACGGCGACGATCGGCGCAATCTTCGAAGCATCGGCACGCGTCCACCAGTCGCCGATATCCTCGAAATCCCAGACCGGCCGTGTCTGCCCTGCCATGAAGGCGATCAGCTTGCCGAGATCCAGGCCCGAGCCACCGCCGAAGGCAACCACACCGTCATGGCCCCCATCCTTGAAGGCCTTGATGCCGGCCTCAAGGTTCTTCTCGTTCGGATTGGGATCGACATCTGCAAAGATCGCCCGGCCCAACCCGGCCTCATCGAGAATATCGAGCGCATGGCCGGTGATCGCCATCGCCGCCAGTCCCCGGTCAGTGACCAGAAGCGGGTTTTTCAGGCCAAGCGTCTTGCAGGCATCCGCCAATTCCTTGATGCGGCCGCGGCCAAGCTTGATCGCGGTCGGGTAGCTCCAGTTGGCTGTGATGTTCATGACGTGGCCTTCTTCAGATGATAGGATTTCGGGCGGGTGAGATTGTGGAAACCGAGAACCGAGAGCGAACCGCCGCGCCCGGTTTCCTTGACGCCGGTCCAGACGAGCGCCGGGTCGAGATAGTCGCAGCGGTTCATGAAGACGGTACCCGTCTCGATCTCCGCGCCGATCCGCCCTGCCCGTTCCGCATCCTTCGTCCAAAGCGATGCCGTTAGCCCGTAACGGCTGTCATTCATCAGCTGGATCGCTTCCGCATCATCCTTCACCTTCATGATGCCGACAGCCGGCCCAAACGTCTCCTCGCGCATGAACGGCATGGAGTGGTCGACATCAACGAGGACCTGCGGCGCGAGATAGGCGCCGCCATCATCTGCCGGGAACAGTTTGGGATCGACCAGCGCCTTGGCGCCCTTCGACACGGCGTCGGAAATTTGCTCGCGCACCGCCTTAGCGAACCGCTTGTTGGCCATCGGTCCAAGCGTCGTCTCCGTATCGAGCGGATTGCCGAGCCTGTAGTTCGACACCCAGGCGACCGACTTTTCGACGAAGGCGTCGTAGAGCTTTTCGTTCACATAGATGCGCTCGATACCGCAGCAGCACTGGCCGGAATTATAGGTCGCGCCATCCATCAGCGTGTCGACGGCAGCGTCGAGATCGGCATCCTCCATCACATAGCCCGGATCCTTGCCGCCGAGCTCCAGCCCGATACCGGTAAACGTGCCGGCCGCCGCCCGCTCGATCGCTCGTCCGCCTTCGACGGAGCCTGTAAAGTTGATGAAGTTGAAAAGCCCCTCGCCGATCAGCTTTGCCGTCGTCTCGTGATCGAGAAAGACATTTTGGAACACGTCTTCCGGCACGCCGGCCTCGACGAAGGCGCGCACCATGCGCTCGCCGACCAGCAGCGTCTGCGCCGCATGCTTAAGGATGACGACATTACCCGCCATCAGCGCCGGCGCCACCGTGTTGATGGCCGTCATATAGGGATAGTTCCAGGGCGCGATGACGAAAACGACGCCATGCGGTTCACGCTCGATCCGGCGCTCGAAGGACGCGCTGTCTTCGATGCGCAGTGGTGCCAGCGCATCCGCCGCGATCGACGCGACATAGTTCGAGCGCTCGTTAAACCCCTTGAACTCGCCGCCGTAACGCACCGGCCGCCCCATCATCCAGGCGAGTTCCGGCACGACCTCGTCGACCATTTCGTTGAGCCGGGCGACGCCCTTCAGCACCAGCTGCACCCGCTCCTCCAGCGGCCGTTTCGCCCAGGCTTTTTGCGCCTTGCGGGCTCGCCCGACGGCGGCCGAGGCCTCTTCATAAGGCATCGCCGGCCGCTCGGCATAAACCGAGCCGTCGACCGGCGAAATGCATTGGATGATTGTCATGAAACTCCTCCGGATAAATCAGCAGGCCAGCGTGCGGACATGGCCCGCAGCGCCGTAATCGAGAATAGCGCGGTCGCGCGTGATGATGGTGAGGTCGTGTTCGCGAGCGGTGGCGATCAGGATGCGGTCAATCGGGTCCTTGTGAATCGGCTTGGGCAGAAAGGAAGAGGCGATGAAGATCGCCGAACTGACCGGTTGCTCGACAAAACCTGCATCGCGCAGATAGTCGTCATACCATTGCTGGGCCGGCCTGCTTTCATGGATACGCCCCCTCGCCAGCAGCATACCCATCTCCCACGCTGTCGCCGCGGATACGAAGGCAGGAATGCCACGTTCCCGGCTTTGCCCCAGAGAAGACAATGCCTCGGAGGCCAGATCCTGTTTCTGGGACATCCAGATCACGAAACACGTATCGACGAGAAACGGACTATTCATTGTAGAGCTTCTCGCCCCATTCATAACCGTCCCAGTCCATCGGCGCGGTCAGATCCACGCCCGGCATGACGGTGATCGTCCCCTTCATGCAGCCATAGGCGGGATGCAGCTCAACGAGTGTCCCATCCTCTTTTTCCATCCAGCGCTTGCCGTCCTTGTAGATAATGTCCTCTTCGCCGAACATCTTCCGAGACGGATCCGGATCCGGCGGACCGCTGCCCGCAGAATACGATTCCTGCTTTCGCTCGCCCAAGCCGTAAAACTCTCCCTCGCCGCGGCGATGGATCGCGACGACTTCCAAAGGAACACTCAGAAAAGCAGAAACCCCATCCTGCTCCTCGGCGCTCATCTTGCGCTCGCCCTTCAGCATGCGCGAGACGGAACTCGGGTCGAGGTTCAGGTAGCGGGCAAGCTCGCTGGCGGAAGAACCGTTTTCCTTGAGCTTTTTGTAGAACCAGTCGCTGTCGATCTTTGCCATGGCATCAATCTCCGATAAGCAGAATTCAACCTAGGCGATTATCGAGAAAAACTCAACAATCACACCGCCGAATTGCGATTATCTCAAGCCCTCTCGAAGCCACGCGCCACTTCCCAATCGGTCACCCGCCGGTCGTATTCCTCCTGTTCCCAGCGTGCGGCGCGGACATAATGGTCGATGACATCGTCGCCGAAAGCGCCGCGCAGCAGTTGCGAGCCATCGAGCAATGCCGTTGCATCACGCAGCGTTTTGGGGATTTCGCGGATTTCCTTGCCCATATAGGCGTCGCCGACAAAGGCAGGTTCCAGCTCCAGCTTCTTCTCGATGCCGTCCATGCCGGCCGCAAGAAGGGCTGCCATGGCGAGATAGGGATTGAGATCCGAGCCGCCGACCCGGCATTCGATGCGGATTCCCTTCGTCTCCTCGCCGCAGAGACGATAACCCGCGGTGCGATTGTCCTTCGACCAGACGGCCTTGGTCGGCGCGAACGTGCCGGCCATGAAGCGCTTGTAGGAATTGATATAGGGCGCGAGGAAATAGGTGATCTCGCCGGCATGGGCGAGCAGGCCTGCAATATAGTGGCGCATCACATCCGACATGCCGTGCTGGCCAGCCTTGTCGAAAAACAGCGGCGTCGTGCCGTCCGCGCTCCAGAGGGACTGGTGAATATGAGAGGAACTGCCGGCCGCCGAGTAATTCCACTTAGCGAGGAAGGTGATCGCTTTGCCCTTGCCCCACGCGATCTCCTTGGCGGCATTCTTGATGATCGCATGCCTATCGGCCATGGTCAGCGCATCGGCGTAACGGACGTTGATTTCCTCCTGACCGGGGGATGCCTCGCCCTTGGAATTTTCGACCGGAATGCCGGCGCCCTGCAGGCCGGTGCGGATCGCCCGCATCACCTCTTCTTCCTTGGTGGTCTGAAAAATGTGGTAGTCCTCGTTATAGGCGCTGGCGAGTTTCAGGTTGCGGTATCCGCCTTCCCGGGCGCTGTCATAGGTCTGGTCGAACAGGAAAAATTCGAGCTCGGTCGCCATGAAGGCCGACATGCCCATGTCCTTCAGCCGCGCCACCTGCTTCTTTAGCATCGCCCGCGGCGAATGCGGCACTTCTTCATGGGTATGGTGATCATAGACGTCGCAGAGAACCAGCGCAGTACCTTCGAGCCAGGGCAGTTTGCGCAGGGTCGAAAGGTCGGGCTTCATCGTATAGTCGCCATAACCCTGCTCCCAGCTGGACGACTTGTAGCCGGAGATCGTCTCCATTTCGAGATCGGTCGCCAGCAGGTAGTTGCAGCTATGGGTCTCGTGATAGGCGCTCTCGACGAAATATTCCGCCTGGAACCGCTTGCCCATCAACCTTCCCTGCATATCGACGAGCGCTGCAATGACGGTATCGATGCGGCCGGCGGCGACATCGAGCTTCAGGTCGTCGAAGGAATAGCTGCTGCTCATGATTGGTCTTCCCTCCCGAGGAAAATGAAAGATGCGGCCCGCACAAAGCGAGCCGCATCGATTGATGTGGAGATCAGGCGAGCGAAGCTGCCTGCTTGTGTTCCATGGCGAATTCCTCTTCCGGAGAGAGGATCAGCCGGTGGCGACCGACGATCGCGAAATAGGCGATCGCCAGGGCAAACCACAGAACGACCCAGAGCACGCCCTTGGTGAAGTTCGGATCCTGGATCTGGTAGAAGAGCGTTACGACGGCGATGATGATCGTCAGCACGGCGCCGGGAATGCCGAGCGGCGAGCGGAAAGGCCGCTCGATATTCGGCAGTTTCTTGCGCAGGATGATGAAGGAGATCGCCTGCATGATGTAGGAGAACATGGCGCCGAACACCGCCATATTGAGCAGCACGCTGCCGATAATGCTGCCGCCCTGTTCTGCGCCGAGCGAGAACCAGATGACCAGCATGACCGCAAGGCCGACTGCAGCACCGGCACCCATAGCCACATAAGGCGTCTTGAACGTCGGATGCGTGACCGAAAGCACGGTCGGGAAATAACCGGCGCGAGACAGCGAGTAGATCTGCCGGCCCTGCGCATAAAGGATCGTGTGGAAGCTCGCGATCAGGCCGGTCAGCGCGACGAGACCGAGCACGACCACGCCACTATCGCCATAGACCGCCTTGAACCCGTCGAGCAGCGGCTCCAGCGCCGAACCAAGATGGAAGGCGCCGACGCCCGGCAAAGACGGGTTCAGCAGCACGATCATGAAGGCCGATAGCATCAGCGTCAGCATGCCGAGAATGATGCCCTTCGGCATGTCACGCTTCGGATCGACGGATTCTTCCGCGGCCAGCGGCAACTGCTCGATGGCGAGGAACAGCCAGACGGCAAAGGGCAGCGTCGCGAGAACGCCCGAAAAGCCGAAGGGGAACCACGAGCCATTGCCTTCCGGAAGCTCGATTGCAGCCCCATCAGGACCAACGCCGATATTCAGCGCCCAACGCGAAAAGTTCATGTTGGGAATGGCGCTGATCCAGAAGAAGACGAGGACGGCGAGCGAAATCACCGTGATGACCAGCGTTACCTTGAACGACAGTTCCAGGCCGAACACGTTGAGGCCCAAGAAGATCGCGTAGAAGACGATCCAGATCAGCGGCGAATAGGCCGCGTCGAGCCCGAGGATCGAGTTCACATAGGCGGTGATAAAGGTGACGACGACCGCCGGTGTCAGCACATATTCGACATTTTCGCAAAGGCCGGTGATGAAACCGCCCCAGGGACCCATCGCCGTGCGGGCGAAGGAATAGGCGGCCCCCGTATGCGGCAGAGCCGGGCTCATCTCGGCGATCGAGAAGGTCAGGCCGAGATACATGATGGCGATGATCGTGCCGGCCACCAGCATGCCGCCCCAGCCGCCCGTGGCGAAGCCGAAATTCCAGCCGGAAAAATGTCCTGAAATAACCGCGCCGACGCCGAGTGCCCAAAGCGACCAGACGCCCGCATACCGCGATAACCCGCGTTTTTCGAAATAGGATGCATCAGCCTTCTTGTAGCTGACGCCGGAAGATGAACTTTCCATGCCCTTCTCTCCTGATAAAGAAATGGGCGGCCGGCCGTCATGGCCTGCCACACCCCCAGTATGAAATTTCCCGCATCGCCCGCTTTTATCGGTGTCGATGAAGGTCCGCCTTATGCTGTTCCCAATCGTTCGGGGTCTTTATCGCTGGATGTCCGCGAGGCTTTCCCGCAGCAATCCTGTCAAGAAATCGGCCACGACCCCCTGGCCGATTTCGTCTTGTATGAGGTCGTTTCGGATTTCGATCATGACGTTCAAAAGCCCGGCAGGCAGGGCATGAACCTCAAGCGTATGGGTGACGCCATCGGCCGGGCCATAAGGCTCGTTCCGCTGGACGTTAAAAATATTGGTGTCGGCAGCCGCCTCCAGCATGCGATCCGCAAGCCTTTGGTCGGTGTCATGCAGGATGCCGATCTCGACACTGCGCGACTTTCCGAAATAGACCGGCGTAAAGCTGTGGACGGTGACGAGCACCGTGTGCCGCCCCTGCTCTTTTCGGTCGTCAATTTCAGCGCGGATGCGGCCATGAAAAGGCATGTAGAGCGCCGTCGTTCGGCGCGAGCGCTCCTCTTGCGGGAGATTTTCATTGCCGGGAATACGGAAGATTTCGGAGACGTCACGCATGGCCGACGGCGAGTCCGGCGGCCGGTTGCAATCATAGACCAGTCGCGAAAAACGCTGGTAAATCAATACCGCATCGAGATTGCCTGCCATCTGTCGGGCAACAGCCAAAGCGCCCGGATCCCAGGCGATATGCGAGGCGAGCGCTTCTTCGGACAGGCCCAGCGTCCCGTACCGCTGCGGCAGCCGCCGCGACGCATGTTCGCAGATCAGAAGCACATCGCTGCGCCCTCCGGCATTCTCTACGGCAACGGGTTCACCGTCCGTCTCCGTGAAAAAATCCGAGTGCAGCAGCATGAGGAATTCCGCAAAATCTGACCGAACTAAACTCAGAAGAGAATTCTTCACTTCATTCGCGCCGTCAACGCCAAAACTGAAATTTTCTCTTCAAAACCCCGATTGACTTCTTGTAACAAACCGCGGTTAATCATTGTCACAAACCGGCAGAGACCGGAGGGGACAGCTTTCGTGCCGCCAACAGCACGCACCGTTTCGGACGTCATTCGTCTTCGCTACGACGAACTGACGCGTGCGGAAAAACAGTTGGCGGACAGCCTATTGGAGAACTATCCGGTGTCGGGGCTCGGCAGCATCACCACGATTGCGGAAAACGCCGGCGTCTCCACGCCGACCGTTGCGCGCATGGTGCAGAAGCTGGGCTACAAGGGCTATCCGGAATTCCAGGCGCATCTGCATCAGGAACTGGAAGAGACGATTTCGAGCCCGATCGCCAAACATGATCGCTGGGCCTCGAATGCGCCGGGCACCCATATTCTCAACCGTTTTGCCGAAGCGATCACCGCCAATTTGCGCGAAACCCTTTCCGATCTGGACACCGCGACATTCGAGGGCGCGGCAGCACTTTTGCGCGATCGGGAACGTGGGGTCTATTTCGTCGGCGGCCGCATTACCGGGTCACTTGCCGAATATTTCTTCACTCACATGCAGGTCATTCGCCAGAAGACCACGCTGATTTCCTCCAACTCCAGTTCCTGGCCGCAGCATGTCCTGAACATGCGCGCCGGCGACGTCCTGGTGATCTTCGACATCCGCCGCTACGAGCAGGAGATGGCGACGCTGGCCGAAGCTGCGCAGGCGGCCGGCGTCGTCATCGTCTTGTTCACCGACATCTGGACTTCGCCCGTCGCCAAGCGGGCGCAACATGTCTTCAAGGTGCGTATCGAGGCACCCTCGGCATGGGATTCTTCGGTTGTCACATTGTTCGTCGTCGAGGCGCTGATCGAGGCGGTTCAGAGCGCCACGTGGGAGGAAACCCGTGAGCGCATGAACGCGCTTGAAGGCCTTTTCGAACGAAGTCGCCTTTTCCGCCGGCCCGGGCGACAGAGCCGCCTCGATTAACGGCGGCCAAGTACCGGATATCCTTTCAAAAACGCGACGATAATTAGCGGATGATCACGTTGCGAACCTGTCACATACCTTACATGAATCCGCTCTACGAGTTGCGCCAACAAAAACTTCACCCAAGGAGAACAACATGCTGAACAAGACCCAACGTCTGCTCTCCATGACGACCGCAATCGTCATGGCCTCTGCCAGCCTCGCTGCTGCCGAGCCGAGCGCCGATCTGATCGCTGCCGCCAAGAAGGAAGGCACGCTGACCACCATCGCTCTGCCGCACGACTGGTGCGGTTACGGCGACGTCATCGCAGGCTTCAAGGCCAAGTACGGCATCGAAGTCAACGAACTGAACCCGGACGCCGGCTCGGGCGACGAAATCGAAGCCATCAAGGCTAACAAGGGCAACAAAGGCCCGCAGGCTCCTGACGTGATCGACGTCGGCCTCTCCTTCGGCCCGTCCGCCAAGGCCGAAGGCCTGCTGATGCCGTACAAGGTTTCGACCTGGGACAGCATTCCGGACACCGCCAAGGATGCCGACGGCGCCTGGTACGGTGACTATTACGGCGTTCTCTCCTTCGTCGTGAACACCGACATCGTCAAGAACGTGCCGAAGGACTGGGCCGACCTGAAGAAGTCGGAATTCGCTAACTCGATCGCTCTCGCCGGTGACCCGCGCGCTTCCAACCAGGCCGTTCAGGCTGTTTACGCTGCCGGCGTCGCCGCTGGCGAAAAGGACGCGGAAAAGATCGGCGCTGCCGGCCTTTCCTACTTCGCCGAAGTCAACAAGGCTGGCAACTTCGTTCCGGTCATCGGCAAGTCCGCTTCGCTCGCCCAGGGCTCGACCCCGATCGTCGTAGCCTGGGACTATAACGGCCTGTCCTGGCGCGATACGCTGAAGGGCAACCCGCCGGTTGAAGTCGTCGTTCCGAAGACGGGCGTTGTTGCCGGTGTCTACGTTCAGGCGATCTCCGCCTTCGCACCGCACCCGAACGCTGCCAAGCTCTGGATGGAATACCTCTATTCCGACGAAGGTCAGCTCGGCTGGCTGAAGGGCTATTGCCACCCGATCCGCTTCAACGACCTCGCTGCCAAGGGCAAGGTTCCGAAGGAACTGCTCGACAAGCTGCCGCCGGCTGAAGGCTACACCAAGGCCGTCTTCCCGACGCTCGCAGAGCAGGACAAGGGCAAGGCCGCCATCACCACCAAGTGGGATTCGGTCGTCGGCGCCAACGTCAAGTAAGCTCCGCCATCAATCAGCCTTCCCGCGTCCGCGCGGGAAGGCCTTTTTTCATCCGGCACAATCCACCCCGAGTATCGGCCCCCATGAGCACCGCTTCCACGTCCTTTATCGACCGAAAAACCGTCGTCGATTGGCTCGGCATCGCGCCGTTCATGATCTTCGCGCTGATGTTCCTTGTCGTGCCGACGCTTTATCTCGTCACTGGCGCGTTTTTTACGCCTGACGGTGACTTCACCTTCAAGAACATTGCCGACCTGTTCACTCCGTCGATCCTCAGCGCCTACTGGATCTCGATCAAGGTCTCGGTCGCCTCTTCGATCGGCGGCGCGCTGATCGGCTTTTTCCTCGCCTGGGCGATCGTGCTCGGCGGCCTGCCCTCCTGGATCCGCTCAGGGCTCCTCACCTTTTCCGGCGTCGCCTCCAATTTCGCCGGCGTGCCGCTCGCCTTCTCCTTCCTTGCCACGCTCGGACGCACCGGTCTCGTCACCGTTCTGTTGCGCGACTGGTTCGGCTTCAATCTCTACGGAACCGGCTTCAACATCCTGTCCTTCTTCGGCCTCACCATCACCTACATGTTCTTCCAGATCCCGCTGATGGTGCTGATCCTGACGCCGGCACTGGACGGTATGAAGAAGGAATGGCGCGAAGCCTCCGAAATTCTCGGTGCCTCGACCTGGCAATACTGGCGCATGGTCGCTCTGCCGATCCTCTGGCCGAGCCTGATGGGCACGACCCTGCTTCTCTTCGCAAACGCCTTCGGCGCAATCGCCACGGCCTATGCGCTGACCGGTTCCTCGCTCAACATCGTGCCGATCCTGCTCTATGCGCAGATCCGCGGCGACGTCCTGCACAATGCCAATCTCGGTTACGCACTGGCACTCGGCATGATCGTTATCACCGGCATCTCCAACATCCTGTACATCCTGCTCAGGATGCGCGCCGAACGCTGGCAGAAGTGAGGAGCACGCCATGAAGATCAGCAAAATCCTCGCCTGGGTCGCGCTTGCCATCGGCGTTATCTATTTCATCGTGCCGCTGATCGGCACGTTCGAATTCTCGATGCGCATGCGCCGCGGCGCCTATTCCTTCGACGCTTACGACTCGGTCTTCTCGGACATGCAGTTCCGCTCGACCTTCGGCTTCTCGATGTTGATGGCACTGTTCACCATCATCTTCGGCATGCTGCTGATCGTACCGACCGCCTATTGGGTGCGCCTGCGCCTGCCGCAGATGCGGCCGGTCGTCGAGTTCATCACGCTGATGCCGCTGGTCATACCGGCGATCGTCATCGTCTTCGGTTACCTGCGCCTCTACAATTCGTCGTCCTATATTCCCTTCACGGGTTCGATTCAGGGCACGAACATCCTGCTCGTCCTCTCCTACATCACCCTGTCGCTGCCCTACATGTATCGTTCGGTCGATACGGCGATGCGCACGATCGATGTCAGGACGTTGACCGAGGCCGCCGAAATCCTCGGCGCCAAATGGCCGACCATCCTGTTCCGCTGCATTTTCCCTAACGTCATGTCGGGTGTGCTGTCGGGTGCCTTCATCACATTCGCGATCGTCATGGGCGAGTTCACCATGGCGGCCCTGCTCAATCGCCCGGCTTTCGGCCCCTATCTGCAGCTGATCGGCGCCAACAGGGCTTATGAACCGGCGGCGCTCGCCATCATTGCATTCGCCATCACCTGGCTGTCGATGGGCCTTCTCCAGCTCGTCTCCCGCTTCAGCAAAATGACGCCGTCCCGGCCCTAAGGAATTTAATCCATGTCGTTCCTCGTGCTCGATCATCTCAAGAAAAGTTTCGGCCAGACGCAAGTCGTCAAGGATTTCAACATGTCGATCGAGAAAGGCGAGTTCATCTCCTTTCTCGGTCCGTCCGGCTGCGGCAAGACGACCGTCCTGCGCATGATCGCCGGCTTTGAAAGCCCGAGCGACGGCACGATCACCATTAACGGCAAGAACCAGAATGGGCTGAAGACCAACCAGCGCAATATCGGCATGGTCTTTCAGGCCTATGCGCTCTTCCCGAACATGACGGTTTTCGACAATGTCGCCTTCGGCCTCAAGGTCGCCGGCATGCAGAAGTCAGAAATCGAGACGCGCGTGAAGGAGATGCTGAAGCTGATCCATCTCGAACATCTCGCCGATCGCTATCCGTACCAGATGTCAGGCGGCCAGCAGCAGCGCGTCGCCCTTGCCCGCGCCCTTGCGCCAAAACCGCAGGTCCTGCTGCTCGACGAGCCGCTGTCTGCGCTCGACGCAAAGATCCGCGTTTCGCTGCGTGAGGAAATCCGCCAGATCCAGCGGCAGCTCGGCATCACCACCGTCTTCGTCACCCACGACCAGGAAGAGGCGCTGTCGATCTCCGACCGCATCGTCGTGATGAATGCCGGCCGCGCCGACCAGATCGGCACGCCCTCCGACATCTACAACCGCCCGGCTACCCGTTTCGTCGCTTCCTTCGTCGGCACGCTCAACATGATCGAGGCAACCGTCGCCGATCCGGCCGCCAACACCGTGCATATCGGCGAAAACCTGGTGACCCTGCGGGAATCGATTGGCGCGCTGAAGGCCGGCGACAAGCTTTCGATCGCCCTGCGCCCGGAAGCGGGTTCGCTGTCGGAAAGCGCGAAGGGTGATACCTCCCTCACCGGCACCGTTGCTTCCTCGCACTTCCTCGGCTCGGTCGTTCGCACCCGGATCGATGTCGGCGGCACGCTGATTTCCTTCGACATGTTTAACTCACCGGACAAGGCCCTGCCGCAGCCGGGCGAGACCGTGACATTGCGCTTTGCTGCAAGCGATCTTCTGCTCGTCAAGGAATAAGCGTCCGGCCTTAGCGACCATTCCAGCCTGCGGACGGCAAAACAGGATCGCCCGCAGGCAGAACCTGTTGCCATGCAGCATCGGAACACACGCCAAAGCCTTGGGAAACAGACGTTTTGACTTGAAAATGCGGGCCTTATGCCGCATTGCGAAAGGATTGCCCCGGCCCTTTGCCGGCCGGGCCGTCTCGCAGCAAGTCAGTTGAACGATATGTCTCCCACCATGCCTTCTGCGGCCGCACCGCGCCGCCTCACCGCCCATGATTTCCGCGTTCTCGGCCTTGCCGCTCTCGGCGGCGCGCTGGAATTTTATGATTTCATCATCTTCGTGTTTTTCGCGGCCGTGATCGGAAAGCTGTTCTTTCCGCCGGACATGCCCGACTGGCTGGTACTGATCCAGACTTTTGGCATTTTTGCTGCCGGTTATCTGGTGCGCCCGCTCGGCGGAATCGTGCTGGCCCATTTCGGCGACATGTTCGGCCGCAAGCGCGTTTTCGCCTTCTCGATCCTGTTGATGGCGCTGTCGACGCTCGGCATGGCCGCCATGCCGACCTATGCGACGATCGGTGTTGCCGCCCCGATCCTGCTGATCTGCATGCGCATCCTCCAGGGCGCCGCAATCGGCGGTGAAGTGCCCGGCGCCTGGACTTTTGTCGCCGAACACGTCCCCTTCCGCCGCGTCGGTTTCGCCTGCGGTTTCCTCTGCTCCGGCCTGACGCTCGGCATCCTGCTCGGCTCCTTCATCGCGACGATCATCAATTCGGTCTTCGTGCCGGAAACGATCGCCGCCTGGGCCTGGCGTATCCCCTTCTTCCTTGGTGGCTTCTTCGGTCTCCTCGCTGTCTGGCTGCGCCGCTGGCTTCAGGAAACGCCGATCTTCACCGAGATGAAGGCTAGCCGCACGCTGGCGCCGGAACTGCCGCTGAAGGCGGTCCTGCGCGACCACAAGCGC
The DNA here is from genome assembly GCF_007829835.1 of Neorhizobium alkalisoli. GTDB lineage: Bacteria > Pseudomonadota > Alphaproteobacteria > Rhizobiales > Rhizobiaceae > Neorhizobium. The sequence goes on from NZ_VIWP01000003.1 coordinate 292,056, forward strand.
GGCGTCGTCATCTCGATCCTGCTCACCTGGATCCTCTCGGCCGGCATCGTCGTGACGACGCTGATGACCGCGACCTTCCTGCAGAAGCTTTATGGCTACACCGCGCAGCAGTCGCTGGCCGCGACGAGCTTCGGCACGCTGTTCCTGATCGTCGGCACGGCAGCGGCCGGCGCCATCGTCGACAGGATCGGCTCCGGCCGCTTCTTCATCGGCTCCGGCGTCTTTTTCGGTGCCGCGACCTGGGCCTTCTACAGCTATGCCAGCGTCTCGATCACCACCGTCTTCGTGCTTTACGCGGTGATGGGCCTGGCTGTCGGCATGGTCGGTGCCGTGCCTTACGTCATGGTCCGCGCCTTCCCGGCCCGCGTCCGTTTCTCAGGGCTCTCCTTCTCCTACAACGTCTCATATGCCATCTTCGGCGGCCTCACCCCGATCGCGGTCACCTCGCTGCTGCCACTCAACCCGATGGCGCATGCCTGGTACCTGCTGTTCATCGCAGCGCTCGCCATCGGCCTCGGCGTCTATCTCAGCCTCTATGGCGAGACGGTAGAATCGGATGCCGGCATCGAGGAACTGACGGCACGGATGGCGAAAAGCTGATCTTCTTTTCGCTGAAGGATCAAAAGGAAAGGCCGGAAAGCTCATCGCTTTCCGGCCTTTTTGTTATTGTACTATCAAGCCTGCCTTACGCAGCGTCATCCACAGCACTGCCCGGCGTAACCGGCACATAGTTCAGCACCGGTCCAAGCCAGCGCTCGACTTCGCCAACGCCCATACCCTTGCGCTTGGCATAATCCTCGACCTGATCACGCTCCACCTTGGCGACGCCAAAATAGTAGGATTGCGGGTGGCCGATATAGATGCCGGAAACGGAGGAGCCCGGCCACATGGCGTAGCTTTCGGTCAGTTCGACACCGGTTGCCTTGGTCGCGTCGAGCAGACGGAACAGGGTTTCCTTTTCCGTATGATCAGGCTGGGCCGGATAACCGGGCGCCGGACGGATGCCGGCATAGTCCTCGTGGATCAGCTCTTCGTTGCTGAGCGTCTCTTCGGCGCCGTAACCCCAGAATTCCTTGCGGACGCGCTGGTGCATGCGCTCGGCGAATGCTTCGGCAAAGCGGTCGGCCAGCGCCTTGACGAGGATTGAGGAATAGTCGTCATTCGCCCGTTCGAAACGTTCGGCGATCGCCACTTCCTCGATCCCTGCGGTAACGACGAAGCCACCGACATAATCCGGCTTGCCAATATCCACGGGTGCCACGAAATCCGACAGGGCCACGTTCGGACGGCCATCCCGCTTCGACAGCTGCTGACGCAGGGTGAAGAAGGTCGCGAGCTCCTCTTTCCGGCTTTCGTCGGTGAAGAGGCGGATATCGTCGCCAACGGCATTGGCCGGCCAGAAGCCGATGACGGCGCGCGGACGGAACCAGTTTTCGGCAATGATCTTTTCGAGCATGGCCTGCGCATCGGCATAAAGCTGGCGAGCCGCCTCGCCCTGCTTCTCGTCTTCGAGAATGGCCGGGAAACGGCCTTTCAGCTCCCAGGTCTGGAAGAACGGCGTCCAGTCGATATAGGTCGCAAGTTCCGCCAGATCATAGGTCTCGAACACCTTGGTGCCGAAGAATTGCGGCTTGGTGGCCTCGTAGGACGACCAGTCGACCTTTTCGGCATTGTCACGGGCACGCGAGATCGGCAGGCGCTGCTTTTCCGCTTCCGAGCGGGCATGGGCGGCCGCGACCTTGGCATATTCGGCCTTGATGCCGTCGACATAGCCTTCCTTGCCGTCTTCCGACAGAAGCGACGAAACCACACCGACGGCACGGCTGGCATCCGTCACATAGATCGTCTGGCCCTGATTGTAGCGCGGATGGATCTTGACCGCGGTATGGACACGGCTGGTCGTCGCACCGCCGATCAAGAGCGGAATGTCAAAACCCTGGCGCTCCATCTCGGCCGCGACATGCACCATCTCATCGAGCGAGGGCGTGATCAGGCCGGAAAGACCGATGACATCGACCTTTTCGGCAATCGCCATTTCAAGAATCTTCGTTGCCGGCACCATGACGCCGAGATCGATGATCTCGTAATTGTTGCAGGCGAGAACGACGCCGACAATGTTCTTGCCGATATCGTGCACGTCGCCCTTGACGGTCGCCATCAGGATTTTTCCGGCCGACTTCCTGTCGTCGCCGCCGTTCTGGCGCTTCTCCTCCTCCATGTAAGGGAGGAGGACAGCAACGGCCTGTTTCATCACACGGGCGGATTTCACCACCTGCGGCAAGAACATTTTGCCGGAACCGAACAGGTCGCCGACGACATTCATGCCGGCCATCAGCGGGCCTTCGATGACATGCAGCGGGCGGGCCGCCTTCTGCCGGGCCTCTTCGGTATCGGCTTCGATATAGTCGGTAATGCCGTTGACCAGCGCGTGCGACAGGCGCTCCTCGACCGGCTTTTCGCGCCAGGCGAGATCCTGCACCTTGGCTTCCTTGCCGGGACCGCCGCGAAACTTTTCCGCGACTTCGAGCAGCCGCTCGGTGCCATCGGCACGACGGTTGAGCACGACGTCCTCGCAGGCCTCACGCAGTTCCGGATCGATCTGATCGTAGACCGCCAGCTGGCCGGCATTGACGATACCCATGTCCATGCCCGCCTGGATGGCATGGTAGAGGAACACGGCATGCATCGCCTCGCGCACCGGCTCGTTGCCGCGGAACGAGAAGGACAGGTTGGAGACGCCGCCGGAAATATGCACGAGCGGCATTTTCTGACGGATCGTCCGCGTCGCCTCGATGAAGTCGACGCCGTAATTGTTGTGTTCCTCGATACCGGTCGCGACGGCAAAGACGTTCGGATCGAAGATGATGTCTTCCGGCGCAAAGCCCGCTTCTTCGGTCAGAAGCTTGTAGGCGCGAGAGCAGATCTCGACCTTGCGATCATAGGTATCCGCCTGCCCCGTCTCGTCGAAGGCCATGACGACGACAGCGGCACCGTAATTGCGGATCAGCCGCGCCTGCGAGAGAAACTTCTCCTCGCCTTCCTTCAGCGAGATCGAGTTGACGATCGGCTTGCCCTGCACGCATTTCAGGCCTGCCTCGATGATCTCGAATTTCGACGAGTCGATCATGACGGGAACGCGGGCGATATCCGGCTCGGCGGCGATCAGGTTCAAAAATTCGACCATGGCATGGCCCGAATCGATCAGGCCTTCGTCCATGTTGATGTCGATCACCTGCGCACCGGCTTCCACCTGGTCGCGAGCAACGGCCAGCGCTGCCGTGTAATCGGCATTGGTGATCAGCTTGCGGAATTTTGCCGAGCCCGTAACGTTGGTGCGCTCGCCGACATTGACGAAGGGGATGTCCTTGGTGAGCGTGAAGGGCTCGAGGCCCGACAGCGACATGAAGGGAACATGGTCCGGCACCGCACGCGGCTTGTGGCGCGCAACGGCTTCGGCAATGGCGCGGATATGGTCTGGGGTCGAGCCGCAACACCCGCCGACCACGTTGACGAGGCCTTCGCGGGCAAACTCTTCCACCTGACGCGCCATCATCTCCGGCGTCTCGTCATACTGGCCGAATTCGTTCGGCAGGCCGGCATTCGGATAGGCGCAGATGAACGTGTCGGACACGCCCGACAGTTCCTGCAGATGCGGCCGCATGGCATCGGCGCCGAGTGCGCAGTTGAGGCCGATCGTGAACGGATTGGCGTGGCGCACCGAATTCCAGAAAGCAGACGGCGTCTGGCCGGACAGGGTACGGCCGGAAAGATCGGTGATCGTGCCGGAAATCATCACCGGCAGGTGGATGCCCTTGGCCGCAAAGCGTTCCTCGCAAGCGAAGATCGCAGCCTTGGCATTCAGCGTGTCAAAGATGGTTTCGATCAGGATGATATCGGCGCCGCCATCGATCAGTCCGTCGATCTGCTCGCCATAGGCAATGCGCAGGTCGTCGAAGGAAACGGCGCGGTAACCGGGATTGTTGACGTCGGGCGAGATCGAGGCCGTGCGGTTGGTCGGGCCGATGGCGCCAGCGACGAACCGGCGGCGGCCGTCTTCCTTTTCGGCGCGAAGGGCCGCACGGCGGACAAGCCGGGCGCCGTCGCGGTTCAGGTCATAGACAGCGCCTTCCATCTCGTAATCCGCTTGAGCGATCCGGGTTGAGGAAAACGTGTTGGTTTCCAGAATATCGGCACCGGCCTTGGCGTAGCGGTAATGGATATCCTCGATCGCCTGCGGCTGGGTCAGAATCAGGAGGTCGTTATTGCCCTGCTGGTGACAGGCGCAGCCGATAAAACGTTCGCCGCGAAAATGCTCTTCCTGAAAGCCGAGCCCCTGGATCTGCGTGCCCATGGCGCCGTCGATGACGAGAATGCGTTCGCGGGCAGCGGCCTTGAGCGCTTCGAAAATTTCTGCGCCGTCGCGCGGGGCGGCAGCGGAACCGAAGAGATCATCAAACACGGGCAAGGCTCCTGACAATTATCAATGCAATGTTCATAATCATATAAAGATACGTTTATGTGCTGTCCAGTGGATGTGTCGCAATCCTGTCCGGATTTGTCGCACGGATCTCATATGGTCCGCCGGCCTGTATTTCTGCCTTATTGCCGATGACAGCTATGGCCGGCACCGCTATAGGCTCTAAGTAAAGCGTTGATGCAGATGGGAGAACAGCATGAGCGAGACGGTTCCAGTGGCCAATTCGGTGTCGAAATTCTGGAGCGAGCTTCCTTACCACCGCAGATGGCTCATTGATCAGGCCGATGGCCTGATGGACTTCTTCCAGTATCGGGCCATCAACCCCAAGGGCGGTTTTTACGATCTCGATGATTCCGGCAATCCCTTGCCCGCGAAAAACCCTGTGCGTGGCATCCACGCTTCGGCGCGCATGGTCCACTGCTTCTCGATCGCTTACCTGCTCGGACGCCCCGGTGCCGGCGACCTGATCGATCACGGCATGAACTTTCTCTGGAACGGCCATCGCGACCAGAAAAACGGCGGCTATGCCTGGTCGATGAACGATGACGGCCCGGCGGATGGCGCCAAGCAGGGTTACGGCCATGCCTTCGTCCTGCTCGCCGCCTCTTCGGCCAAGACCGTCGGCCACCCGCTTGCCGACAGGATGCTAGCCGACATCACCGAAATCCTCGAAACGAAATTCTGGGAAGAAAAGCACGGCGCGATTGCGGAAGAATTCAATGCCGACTGGTCGCCGATCGACGGCGGCCTCTATCGCGGCCAGAATTCCAACATGCACCTCACCGAAGCGCTGATGGCAGCCTATGAGGCGACCGGCGAAGATAATTACCTGCGCAAGGCGGAAAGCATCGCGGATCTCATCATCCGCCGCTCGGCCGGCAGCCACGGTTTTCGCGTCGCCGAACATTTCGACACGAACTGGACCGTCAACAAGGACTATTACCACCCCGACGAGATGTTCCGCCCGGCCGGCACGACGCCCGGCCATGCACTGGAATGGGCGCGACTGACCCTTCAGCTCTGGGTGCTCGGGGATAAAAAGCAGGACTGGATGCCGGAAGCGGCGAAAAACCTCTTCGTCCAGGCCATCTCACTGGGCTGGGACAAGGAGAAGGGCGGCTTCTTTTATACGCTCGACTGGAATGACAGGCCCGCAAAAACCAACAAGCTCTGGTGGCCGATGTGCGAGGCGGCGGGTGCTGCGCACTTCATCAACCAGCATCTGCCGGCCGATCCGTTCTATGAAGACAGCTACCGGCTGATCTGGAGCACGATCGCCAATCGCTTCATCGACCATAAAAACGCCGGCTGGCATGAGGAGCTGACCGAGGATCTAGTCCCGGCCCATACGCTCTTCCCCGGCAAGGGCGATATCTACCACGCCCTGCAGGCCTGCCTGATCCCGATTTTCCCCGCGACCGGCAGCCTGACGAAGGTGATCACCGAAGCCGAAGGGCGCTTCTGACCTCTGGCAATCAGGCCGTTCCGCTCGGTGCAACAACCGAGCGGATCAGCGTCGCAAGCAGATCATAATCGTAAGGCTTGGTGACAAGAGCCGAGCGCGCAAGATTATCGGCGCCTTCGACATTGCGGTCACCGGTGGCAAAAATTACCGGCAGGTCCGGCACGCTCTGGCGCAGCGCCAGAATAAGGTCGAGCCCGCTCATGTCCGGCAGGTGCACATCAGTTACCAGCACATCGAAAGCCTGATCGCGCGCAAGCTCGATCGCTTCGTTGGCGGCACCTGCCTCGATAACCGTCATGCCGAGTTCCTGGAGAAAGTCGGCGGTGGAGATGCGGATCAACGCCTCATCCTCGACGAACAGGACTTTCAGCCCGTCCGGCTTGCCATTCGTTTGTTCCATGATGATCTTCGGCTCCAGTACTGGCGTTTCCGCCCTCGGCAACAGGCCGGGAGGACGCTGGTCGAGTACCTGTCTGATCTTTCGCGCCAGCGTTTCCCGCGTATAGGGCTTGCTAAGCAAATTTACGCCGAAATCGAGGCGGCCATCGTGAACGATCGAGTTTTCCGTATATCCTGATGTGAAAAGAATGCCGATACCGGGCAATCGTTCCTTCGCCGCACGGCAAGATCGCGGCTCTTCAGCTGGCCGGGCATCACGACATCGGTGAAAAGCAGGTCGATCGGGACACCGCTTTCGACGATCGCAAGACCGCTATCGGCATCCCGCGCCTTCAGCACGCGATAGCCGAGTTCGGTCAGCAGACCGACCGTCGTCTCCCGCACGGCTTCGTCATCCTCAACCACAAGAACGGTCTCGTCACCGCCGGTTGCCGCAGCCGGGTTTTCGACCGTTTCCTCTTCCTCGCCAAGCGACCGCGGCAGGTAGATGCGCACTGTCGTCCCCTCGCCCGGCTCACTATAGATGCGGATATGGCCGCCGGACTGTTTGACGAAACCATAGACCATGGAGAGGCCAAGCCCGGTCCCCTTGCCTTCCGGCTTGGTGGTGAAGAAGGGATCGAAGACCTTTTCGAGCACATCCGGCGTCATGCCCGAACCGGTATCGGTCACCGCCAGCATGACGAACTGTCCCGGCTCGATCTCGAAGGCCGTACGGGCATATTCATCGTCGAGATAGGCATTGCCGATCTCTATCGTCAGCTTGCCCTGCCCGTTCATCGCATCGCGCGCGTTGATCGCCAGGTTGAGAAGCGCGTTCTCGACATTCGAAGAATCGATCAGCGTGTTCCACAGACCGCCGCCAACGATCGTATCGATCTCGATCGCCTCACCAAGACTGCGTCGCAGCAGGTGGTCCAGCTCGCGGATGAGCCGCCCAAGATTGACCACTTTCGGTGCCAGCGGCTGCCGGCGACCAAAGGAGAGAAGCTGCGAGGCAAGCCGTGCACCACGCGACGCGCCGGCCAGCGCATTGCTGATTCGTTTCTCGGCGGCCGTATTGCCGGCGATCTCGCTCGAAAGCAGCTGCAGATTGCCGGTAATCACTTGCAGGAGATTGTTGAAGTCATGGGCGATGCCGCCGGCCAGATTGCCGATCGCTTCCATCTTCTGGCTCTGGCGCAGCACTTCCTGGGTTCGTTGCAGCTCTTCCGTCCGCTCCTCGATGCGGTGGCCAAGAGATTCCGCCAGATATTCGAGGTTGGATTCGGTGCGTTTCTGATCGTCGATATCCGTATTGGTGGCGACCCAGAAGACGATCTCGCCCTGCGGATTGCTGACCGGCACCGCCCGGCTGAGGAACCAGCGATACTGGCCGTCATGACGCCGCAACCGAAGCTCGCCCTGAAAGGTCTCTCCGGTCCGCACCGCATGTTTCCAGCCTTCCTCGACACGCTGCATGTCATCGGGATGCAGAATGGAGGAACGCTTGGTCTGGTCGAAATAGATCTCGTCCAGTCCGCTATAGCGGTAGAGCTCGTCATTGACCCACAACATCCGGCCGTCCGGCGAGGCCGTCCAGACCTGGTTCGGCAGCGATTGCGCAAGCGTGCGAAAACGCTCCTCGCTTTCCCGCGCCGCGACCTGGGCAAGTCTCAGGTCGGTGACATCATGCCCTTGTACGAAGATGCCGGTGATCGCATCGTCGCGGTCGAAGATCGGTTGATAGACGAAATCGAGAAACCGTTCCTGATAGGCCTCGTCGGGATGGTTCTGCAACAGCACGCGCACGCTCTTGCCGCTATAGGGCACGCCGGTCCGGTAGACCTCGTCGAGCAGCTCGTAAAACCCCTGGCCGGCAATATCGGGAAGAGCATCGCGAATGGTCCGGCCGACCAGCTCGTCTCGCCCGACAAGCGCCCGATAGGCGCCGTTGGCGATGCTGAAGACATGCTGAGCGCCCCGGAACACGGCCATGAAACCGGGCGCCTGCTCGAACAGCGCGTGCACATATTCGAGCTCCTCGCCAAGCGCCAGGTTCTCGCCCTTGAGAGCCTTGGCGTGGTTCAGCAGCGAGGATTGCAGGTTCGTGCCACTATCGGGCACGGAATGCCTCAGCTTCTGCAGTTCCGTGACATCGACCGTATGCTGCAAGACAAAGCGGATCTCGCCATTTTCCTCCGGGATAGGTGTGTGGGTGGCGCTCCAGTAACGCTCCTCCAGCACACCGTCGTCATTGGCGATCGGATAGGGAATAAGCGGCAGGTGATCGACCGCACCGGTCGAAAACACCTTTGTCAGGGATTGCCGCAGCAGCCGGTCCGGCACCGATCCCGGCGCACTCGGAAAGGCGTCGAACATGCCCTTGCCGGTCAGCTCTTCGCGCGATCGACCGGTGACGGCGAGATAGGCGTCGTTCATGCCGACGAGCCGCCACTCCCGGTCAAGAATGACATAAGGATTTGGCGATAGGTTGAACAACGTATTGAAGTCGATGGCGGATAGACCCGTCAGCCGAAACATGCTTCGTCCCTAATGCTAAGCGCCCCATTCGGTTATAGTTTTTTTTTGATTCGAAAGACAATGACAAAGACGATGCCGAGCCCATCTCGCCAAAAAGTTGCAGTCTGTTTTCGGCGATCGGGATTCTGATGGAACAAAACCATGTGCATGACCCAGCCCATCGCGCCTGCCCATTGGACGTTGCATTTCAGCTCGTGCTACAACGCAAATTGACAAACGGCATTTTGAATGCCCCTTTCGCGGCGAGGACCATGCCGGCAGTCTCGCATTCGGTGACCCTCTATGGCTAAAGACGCGATGACAGGACGGACGGAAAGCTTCGTGCATTCGGTGCTGGAGCGGCAGTTCTCAGCAAGGGAGATCTACGCCATCGTCACCGGCGGCGTGGTCTTCATGTTTATTCTGCGCCTCCTGCTCGCCGGCCCGCTTGCCGACAAGGCGACCTTCATTTTCTTCATCCCCCCCATCCTCGTTGCGGCCGTCATCGGTGGCCTGACGCCATCGGTCTTCACCGTCGGCCTTTCGGCACTCGCCATCTGGGCGCTCAAGGAACTGACGACCGAAGGCGCCGGTCTCTGGGAAATGATCGTCGTCCTGGTTTCGGGCCTCGCGATCGCCCTGATGGGCAAGGCGCTTCATGTCGCCCGCATCGTCATCAAACAGGCGCAGACGAGGGCGGAGACCCGCGAGGCACATCTCGAATCCATCCTCGACACGGTTCTGGATGCCACGATCGTCAGCAAGAAGGACGGCACGATCATCTCCTTCAACTCGGCCGCCGTTCGTCAGTTCGGTTATGCGCCGGACGAGGTGATCGGCGAGAACCTGCGCATGCTGATGCCGGAACCCTATCATCACGAACATGATGGTTATCTCGACCGTTACCTGCGCACCGGCGAAAAACGCATCATCGGCCGCGACCGCGTCGTTGTCGGCAAGCGCAAGGACGGCTCGACCTTCCCGATGAAGCTCGCCGTCGGCGAGACGCGCTCGGGTGGAGAGACCTTCTTCACGGGCTTTGTCCGCGACCTGACGGAGCGCGCCGAATCGGCAGCACGCCTGCAGGAAATCCAAGGCGAGCTCGCCCGTCTGGCGCGGCTCAACGAAATGGGGGAAATGGCCTCGACCCTTGCCCACGAGCTCAATCAGCCACTCTCGGCGATCGCCAATTACGTCCACGGCTGCTCGCGCCTGCTACGCGACCTCGACGACGAGACGGCGGTCAGGATGCGCGATGCGCTCGAGGAAACCGCGCAGCAGTCTTTGCGCGCCGGCCAGATCATCAAGCATCTGCGGGAATTCGTCACCAAGGGCGAAACGGAGAAGGCGCCGCACAATATCCGCCGGCTTGTTGAAGAGGCTGCGGCACTTGCTCTGGTCGGCTCACGCGAAAAGGGCGTGCGCACGCTTTTCCATTTCTCCCCCGGCCCCGAGACGGTGATCGTCGACCGGATCCAGATCCAGCAGGTCTTGACCAACCTCATGCGCAACGCGATCGAGGCGATGCGCGACAGCGAACGGCGTGAGCTTTCGGTCAGCACGGTGGTCAACGATGACGATGAGGTTATGGTCGTTGTCGAGGATACCGGTCCGGGCATATCCGACGAGATCGCCGGCCAGCTTTTTCAGCCTTTCGTCACCACGAAAGCAGGCGGAATGGGAATAGGGCTTTCCATCTGCAAGCGCATCGTGGAAGCTCATGGTGGAGAGATGACGGTCTCCAGCAATTCTGCCGGTGGTGCGACCTTCCGTTTCACCGTCCCCATAGACAAGGAGGAAAGCGATAATGCCGACCGCTGACTACGTGGTCCATATCGTCGATGATGAAGAGGCCGTGCGCAAATCGCTCGCCTTCATGCTGACGATGAACGGATTTGCGGTACGTATGCACGAGAGCGCGAACGGGTTCCTGCAGTTCGCGCCGGGCATGCTCAACGGCGTGCTGATCACCGACCTCAGAATGCCCGACATCAGCGGCATAGAGCTGATCAAGAGCCTTGCAGCGGCTAAGATCAAGGTTCCCGCGATCGTCATCAGCGGTCATGGCGACGTGCCGCTCGCCGTCGAGGCGATGAAGAACGGCGCCGTCGACTTTATCGAAAAACCGTTTCAGGACAGCGTCATCGTCGAGGCGATCGAACGCGCAGCACGGCTTCTGAGCGACAGGCCAGTCGAACTCGACGACCTGCAGGAAGTGCTGGGCAGGCTGCACTCCCTGAGCGATCGGGAGCGTCAGGTTCTCTCGGCCGTGGTCGCCGGCCTGCCGAACAAATCGATTGCCTATGATCTCGACATCAGCCCGCGCACCGTCGAGGTGCATCGCGCCAATGTCATGACGAAGATGAAGGCCCGCAGCCTGCCGCAGCTTGTCCGCATGGCAATCGCGGCAGGTTTCGGCCCGCACTGAATGCAATCTGGCAGATCATTTCGACACCCTAAAATAGTTGGCATTTTTTGATCTAGCGCAAAGTTTACTCGACCATAAAGGTTTTAACTACCGCTTCCTGCGGCAATGCCGCATGCTCTTGGTCAGAGAAAAACCTTGCCATCTCCCACAGGAACCATCGCCGTATTCGCGCCCGATCTGGCCCTGAGGCAGTCGCTCACCTTCGCGTTGGAGGTCGAGGGCTTCTGTGTAGCGGCGTTCGAACGCTGGAAGAAGGGCGGCCTGCTGGCATCATGGCTCTGTGTCGTCATAGACGACCACATCGTCCGCAACTCCGATGAAGCCTTTGATTTTGTGGCCAATCCCGAAAACAGGGTGATCATGCTCGCCGACGGCCTGTCGCCGGTTGCCGACGACAACCTGGCAAAGATCCTGACCAAGCCCTTCGACGGGGCAGAGCTTCTGCGCCTCGTCAAGGATCTTGCCGCCCCGGCAAGGGTGCTGGCGCCGGAATAGCCGGCCAAAACAGAAACGGCCCGAAATCGGAAGCGATCTTCGGAAGACCCGATCCTGCAGACACAGATCGCCAGCACATCCTCTGCGTCCATCTGGAGCACACAAGGGATGCGCTACGTATTATCCCGTAGTGTTACAACCGAATTATCCGAGCCTTCCGTTTCAGGCATTCTGTACCTGTCACGGAGAGGATTTCTGATGAGCATTACTGCACGCAGCATAGAGACCAAAACTGGCTCGACCCCGATTGCCTTCCCCCCCTCGATGATCGGGAATCAGAAAACCTCTCCGCTGACCACTTTTGCAGGCGGAGCAGAAATTTACGTCCCGGGCGAACAGGCCGGAAACCTCTACGAAGTGGAATTCGGTGCAGTGCGTCTTCACCGACTTCTCTCCGATGGCCGGCGCCAGGTCATCGCCTTCTACCTTGCCGGCGAGACGTTCGGTTTCGAGGCGGAACGCAGCCACAGCTTCTTCGCCGAAGCCATGGTGCCGACCGGCGTGCGGATCTCCCGCCAGCCGGACGGTCAGGCTTCGCCGGAACTGCTCATCCTGGCACTGCGCGGCATGATGCGCGCCCAGGAACATCTGACCGTGATCGGACGCCAGACGGCCGTAGAACGGATTGTCGGCTTCCTGCTCGACATGGCCAACCGCCAGGGCAGCCTCAACCATTTCGACCTGCCGATGTCGCGTCTCGATATCGCCGATTACCTCGGCCTGACGATCGAGACCGTATCCCGGGTTTTCGCCAAGCTGCGCGCCGCCGGGCTGATCAAGCTCCAGAGCGTCCGCTGCGTCCAGATCAAGGATTTCCAAGCGCTGGGAGGTTTGTGCGCGTAGACTGAAAAGAGACGGTGGCGCTTTCTCCCAGGTGGCCACCAATCTCCAAAGTCCTCTTCCCCCAAGAATGACGCGCCTCCCAGCAACGCGCGGCGGATCATCCTCACACATGATCCGCCGCGAAGTCTTTTTCAGACCAGCTTAAAATCCGGAAAGAACCGAACGCAGGCCTGCCACCGCTTCCCGGCTGGTCTTGTATGACGTCGGCATCTCGAAGCCGAACTCGACGCTGCGCCGATCGCGTGCCTCGACCGGCTTTCGGCAGGAACTGTGGATTTCCGACACGCCCGTGCGCCGCACAAGCTCCGCAGCATTCTCGGCATTGATCCCGCTTCCGGGCATGATCGATATTTTGCCCTGCGCCCTTGCCTTGAGGGCGGCCAACAGATCCAGCCTCTCAGGTGCACGCGGGCCAAGACCGGATGTCAAGATCCGCTCGACGCCGAGATCTGCCGCCTGATCGACGGCCTCGAAAGGGTCCTGAACGAGATCGAAAGCCCGGTGCAGTGTCAGGCCAAGGCCTGCCGAATGGGAAACAAGCCGCTCAAGCAGGCAGATATCGAGCCGCATGTCCGGCAGGTTGGCGCCGATCACGACGCCGGCAAGCCCGAACGACCGGACGGCATCGATATCCGCCAGCATCGCTGCTTCGTCCGCTTCATCGAAGACGAAATCACCCGCCCTCGGCCGGATCATGGCATAGACAGGCACCGGCACCTTGGCGGCCAGCGCCATCAGTCCGGATGAAGGCGTGAGCCCGCCGACATCGAGCGCCGCACAGAGTTCGATCCGGTCCGCACCACCGGCAATCGCAGCTTCCAGCCCCTGCGGACTGTCGACGCAGACTTCGAGAAGAACGCTCATGGCCGCACTCCCTGATGGCCGAGCACTGCCGCTCCAGCAAGTCCGCCGTCATCCTGCCGCAAGGCCGGCGTCACCAGAACCCGGTCGAACCTGTTCAGGATACGCTTACGCACAGCCACATCGAGCGCGGAAATCAGCGATGTCACCGAACCGAGACCTCCACCGACCGGCACGATCGAGGCTCCGGTCATGTTGACCACAAGCGCAAGCGGATCGGCGATCAGTTCCAGAAAGGCCGACACTGTCTTGCCCGCTTTCGCTTCACCGGCCTGCCATTGATCGAGAATGCCGTGGCTCGTCTCCTCGCAACCATGCAGAAATTGATGCAGCCGCTCGATACCGCGCGCGCCGCCGATCGTATCGGCGCAACCCGACTGGCCGCAGCCGCAGGCAAAGCGCGGAATATGCAGCGTCTCGCCATCCACCTCGATCATCGTGTTGAGGATCGGCCCATGGCCCCATTCGCCGGTGACACCACCTGCGCCGAGCACCATTTTCCCACCGATCGCCAGACCGCCACCGACCCCCGTCCCCATGATCGCGCAGAAGACGACGTCATGCCCCCGTCCCGCGCCCTCATTGACTTCGGCAAGCGTCAGACAATCGGCATCATTGGCAGCCAGCACCGGCCGGCCGAGAACCTCGGAGAGCGCATCGCCGATCCGACGACCGGTAATGCAGGGGATGTTGGCGGAGGTCGCCACGCCATCGCGCGGATCGACGAGCCCGGCAATCGACAAAGCCAGCGGCGATGCCGGATCGCCCTTGTCTGCGTGTCGCGTCACGAGCGCCGAAAGTGCCCCGCAAAAATCGTCCCAGTTTGCAGCCGGCGTCGGCACCCGCTCAAGCAGCGTCAACGCGCCCGGCATAGCGGAGACGGCGAACTTCATGAAGGAGCCGCCGATATCGGCACAGAAGACGGGCAGGTTTCCTTTGGCTTCGAGAGGCCTGGACAAGACGGCAGCACCGGTCATGAGTGGTCAGCCAAAAGGTTATCGAGCCATTCGCGAATGATCGCGACATCGGCAGGGCTGAGCGGATGCCCGTCATCGATCCGCCGCGCCGTGACGGTCGCGCCCGCATCCACCAGCCGCTTTTCGATCGGCGCTGCGTAAGGTGCATAAAGATCCTGCTTGGCGCTGACGGAAAGGACCTGTGTGCCGGAGAGATCAGCATCCGTGACCTCGTCCAGCACGTTCATCGGCCGCAGCATCACCGCCCTGCCGATGACGCCGGGATGAAGCTGCATGACGGCGCCCAGCATATTGCCGCCATTGGAATAACCGATAAACGTCGTCCGCGCCGGATCGACACCATAGGCGGCACCGATATCCTCGGCGAAACCGGCAAAGGCCGCGGCCTCGGCTGCAATATCCTTCTGGTCAAAAACCATCGTGCCGAAACGCCGGAAATAGCGGGCAATGCCCTCCTCCGTCGCCCGGCCACGCACGCCGATCAGCATCGCATTCGGCGCGACCTTGCGGCCGAGTGGCAAAATATCCGCCTCGCTGCCGCCGGAACCATGCAACATGACAAGCGTCGAGCCGTCCGGATTTTCCGGCATGTGGATGCGGTGGACGAAGTCGAGGTCGCGATAGGTGACGCGCTCCTCGCCCGGCAGGCCGAATTGCGGCAGCATCACCTTCAGCTCATCGGGATCGACCTTGAAATGTTTTGGAATGAAGAGCTCGACGCCGAGTTCTTCCAGCGTCTCGTCGGCGGTAAATCCGGGCGTATCGCTGGCGAACTCGATCAGCGTCCCGCCCGGCTCGCGGACATAAAGCGAGAAGAAATAATGCCGGTCATGGATGTTCATCTCGCCGGCATTGTCGGCCTCGAGTGCTGCATAGACAGCCTCCACCTTGGCCCGGTCAGGCGCACGCAGCGCGATATGGTCGATCGCGCCGGTACCGGGTGCCGCCGTCCAGAAACCGGCCGCATCGCGCACATCGACGATATCGCCAGCCTCTGACGTCAGCCGCTGGATCGTGCCTTCCTTGGCGCCTAGCGAAAGCCCCATATGTTTCGTTAGGAATTCGGCGGTCGCCTCCGGCTTTTCGGAGAGGATGGTGGCTCCCTTTAGCCGGCGGATCGCATCTGCTTCGGCAATACCGCCTTGCGGCCACCAGACCCAGGGCGACACCGTTTCCGTACCGACCAGCTTGACGATGATCCCGTCGGGATCGGTCAGCCGCAGAACTGGCTGGCCAAACTCCTGCGCCGGACCGGAAAGCTTGACGTTGAACTGCAGCGCCCGTGTCAGCCAGAAGCCGATCGCCTCCGGTTCGATCGCAAAGGCGATCTCGCTGGTCGCGCCATGCCCGACACGCCCGAGCGAGCCATCCTCCCAGGCGAGAAAGGTGATGAGCGAACCGGGCGATGCGGCGCCATCGCCATAAAACAGGTGCAACTGCTGCGCATCCTCAAAACCGGCCGTGCGCTTGACGAGGCGCAGCCCCAGAAAGCCGACGTAAAAATCGACATTCGCCTGGATCTTGCGGGTGATGGCAGTGATGTGATGCAGGCCGGTCGTCATGATGCTCGTTTCTGAATGCGTTTCGGATCGATGATCGTTGCAACCTTATGCGACGAAAACGACACGCAAGGGAAGCGGCTCAACGCAGCGCCGGCCTTGCCCTTTATCAAATCTGTTGACGCGACTCATCACGCATGTTGGCTAGACAGGCAAACCATCTTCACCTCACAATGGCCTTCATCGCGGGTATTTTGGGCCCGTCCATTGAATCATTTGGAATAGTATCGTGAGCAGCGACACGACAGTGCGCGCCGTAAAGCCGTCGGCTTCTCTGGCGCTGGCAAAGGCAGCCGGTTGGGGCAAGGGCCTGTCCATCCTCACGCGCATCACCGTCATGGCCTTCCGCCATCCCTGGCAGGCGGGTGCCGCCATCGGCGCGACGCTGATCGCTTCGGCTTTTCAGCTCACCATTCCGCGCCTGCTCGGTCAGGCCGTCGACAATACGCAGGTGGCGCTAACGGGCGGTGCAGCCGGCCAAGCAGCACAGGATGCGCTGCTGACGACCGCCCTTTTGCTGCTCGGCGCCAGCGTGCTGCGCGGCATCTTCACGCTGGTCCAGAACTATTACAGCGAGGCCGTCGGCCACCACATGGGCTACCGGCTGCGGCTGGCCTGTTACGAAAAGATCCAGCGCCTGTCCTTCTCCTTCCACGACAGCATACATTCCGGCGACCTGATCACCGTCGGCCTGCTCGATCTGGAAGGCGTGCGCATGTATTTCTCGACGGCGCTCGTGCGCGTCTTCCTGCTCTCCATGCTGATCGGCATCGGCGCCTATCTGCTGATTTCGACGGATCTCGTTCTCGGCCTGCTTGCCCTGAGCTTCGTGCCCTTCGTCGGCTGGCGGTCCTCCGTCACCCAGCTTCGCCTGCGCGCCACTTGGCTCGACCTTCAAGAAAGGCTGTCGGTCCTGACCCGCGTCATGGAGGAAAATCTCGGCGGCATCCGCGTCGTGCGCGCCTTCGCGGCCCAAAATCACGAGATGGAAAAATTCGACGCCGCCTCGCAAAGCGCCGTATCGCTCGCCCATCAGCGCGTCGGAATCCGTGTCGCCAATACCAGCGCCATGACGCTCTCCTTCTTCGCCTCCATGGGCCTCGTGCTTTGGGTCGGCGGCCTCAAGGTGATTTCTGGCGAGATCACGGTCGGCACGCTCACCTCCTTCCTCACCTTCATGACCATATTGCAGATGCCGGTGCGCCAGCTCGGCTTGATGGTCAACGCCTTTGCCCGCGCCTCCACCTGCGGCGCCCGCCTGTTCGAACTGCTGGATCTCGAAGTCGCGATCCGGGACCGCAAGGGCGCGCCCGAGCTGAAAGTCACCGAAGGCACGCTCTGTTTCGAGAATGTCGGCTTCGCCTATCCATCCGCAGAGACCAACGAGGTCCTGACCAACGTCACCTTCGAGGCGAAGCGCGGCGAGACGATCGGCATTGTCGGCCCGCCCGGCAGCGGCAAGTCCACCCTCGCCCACCTCATTCCGCGCTTCTACGATGTCGGCAGCGGCCGCATCACCATCGACGGACAGGATATCCGCGATATCACGCTGCAATCGCTGCGCCGCAAGGTGGTCGTCGTGCAGCAGGACAGCTTTCTCTTCACCACGACGATCGAGAACAACATCGCCTATGGCGACCCATGGGCGCAGGAAAGCCGCATCGAGCGGGCCAGCGAAAGCGCGCAATTGCACAATTACGTGCTGGGCCTGCCGACCGGCTACGAGACGGTCGTCGGCGAACGCGGCGTCTCGCTCTCGGGCGGCCAGAGGCAGCGCCTGTCGATCGCCCGCGCCCTGATGCTGCGTCCCGCCGTCATGGTCTTCGACGATTCGACCGCAGCAATCGATGCGGCGACCGAAAGCCGGATCCGCAGCGCCATGCGCAGATATGCCGCCGATCGCGTCACGCTGATCGTCGCGCATCGCCTGAGCTCGCTGATGCACGCCGACCGTATCCTTTTCATGGAAGACGGCCGGATCGTCGAAAGCGGCACCCATGACGAACTCATCGCCGCCGGTGGCCGCTACAAGGCGCTCTACGACCTCCAGGTTCGGCCTGGAGACGATGGGCGCGACGATGCGTTGACGGCGTAAGGACAGAAAAAATGTCGGAAGAACTCGAAACCGAACGCCCGGACATCAGAGAAGACGGCAGACGCCCGCCTCGCGCCGTGGTCGGCTCGCACCGCATCGAGGAAGAAATCTTCGGAAAAGTGTTCGACAGCAACATCATCCGCCGCATCTGGGCCTTCGTGAACCCTTACCGCACGAAGATCTATCTCGCGGTGGCCGCCGTTCTCGCCTTCACCGCCATGCAGCTCATCATCCCGCTGATCATCCGCTACGCAATCGACAACGGCATGCAGCCGGGCAATGCGAGCCACACAGTTCTCTACTGGTGCATAGCCGGCTTTGCCGCCGCCATTCTCGTCAATTTCGTCGCGAGCTATGCCCAGGAAACCCTGGTCGGCGGCGTCGCGGAAGATGTGTTGTTCGACATCCGCCGGGCGATGTTCTCGCATCTGCAGCGCGTCTCGCTGTCCTGGATGGACAAGACGGAAGTCGGGCGGCTGATGTCGCGCCTGCAGGGCGACGTCAATTCCATGCAGGAATTTCTCGAAACCTCGGTGCTTTCGGTCGGCGATATCACGCTCCTGTTCGGCATCGTCATCGTCATGCTGACGCTCGATTTCAAGCTCGGCCTGCTGACGCTGTCTGCCCTGCCCGTCCTGTTCATCGTCCGCATCTTCTGGCTGCCGCGTGCGCGAAAATCCTTCATGGCGGCGCATGAGACGAATTCGATCGCCAATGGCGCATTGGCCGAAGCGATCCACGGCGTGCGCGCCGTGCAGAGCATGGACCGCGAGCGCATCAATTTCGCGCTCTACGACGACAAGGCCCGCGCCAACCTCATGACCCATCTATCCGCAGCGCGATACGCGCAGGTCATGGTGCCGATCGTCGATTCTTTGACTGGTCTTGCCATGGCGCTGGTCATCGTCGTCGGCGGTGCGCGGGTGCTGAACCAGGCGCTCGATGTCGGCGTCATGGTCGCCTTCCTCTTCTACATCCAGCGCTTTTTCGACCCGATCCGCTCGCTCACCCTGCAATATTCGGTGATGCAGCGCGCCATGGCGTCTGGCCAGCGGCTGACGGAAGTGCTTGACGTGCCGGTCGATATCCAGGATGCGCCCGATGCCAAAACCTTGTCGCCGGACATGGATGGCTCGGTGGAATTCAGGGATGTGGTCTTCGGCTACAATCCAAAACATCCGGTGCTGAAACATGTGAGCTTCAAGGTGAACCCCGGCGAGACGGTGGCGCTGGTCGGCCCGACCGGCTCGGGCAAATCGAGCTGCATGTCGCTGATTCATCGGTTCTACGATGTGCAGCAAGGCGAGGTTCTGGTCGGTGGCCATGACGTGCGCGACCTGACGCAGGACAGTCTCGGCCGGCAGATCGCCATGGTTCTGCAGGAACCCTATCTCTTCACCGGCACCGTCTTCGACAACATCCGCTATCACATGAAGGATGCCAGCCGCGAAAAGGTGATCGAGGCAGCAAAAGCCGTCGGCGCGCATGACTTCATCATGCGCCTTCCCGAAGGCTATGACAGCATTCTGGGCCAGCGCGGTGGCAATCTTTCGCTCGGCCAGCGGCAGCTGATCAGCTTTGCCCGCGCACTCGTCGCCGATGCAAAGATCCTCGTGCTGGACGAGGCGACCGCCAATATCGACAGCTATACGGAAATGCTGATCCAGAAAGCGCTGGTCAAACTGCTCGAAGGCCGCACCGGCCTCGTCATCGCCCACCGGCTCGCCACGATCCGCGAGGCGGACCGCATCATCGTGTTGCAGAACGGCGAGCTGATCGAAAGCGGCAACCATGCCGCGCTGATGAAGAACGACAAGCTTTATTCAAAGCTCTACAATCTCAACTATTCGTCGTTCGACGACATTCCGGAGGATGTCATCGAGGAAGCGGCGACAGAACAGGCGACGTAAGATCCGGCAAAGCACAACGGAGAGGGATGAATTTCGACATCCCGGAGAACGGACATGGGCATCTCCCCTTTCAGGATAAATGTTCCCGACGAGGATATCTCCGACCTCAAGCTCCGCCTCGCCCGTACGCGCTGGCCGAACACGCTGGATGCAGCATCCTGGGAAGACGGCACGAGCCTCGCCTTCCTGCAGAAACTCGTCCACCAATGGAGCCACCGCTTCGACTGGCGCGCAGAGGAAGCGCGGCTCAATCAGCTGCCGCATTTCAAAACTGAGATTGCTGGCCTCGATATCCATTTCATCCATAAGAGGGGCACAGGACCGGCACCCATGCCGCTTGTGCTGACGCATGGCTGGCCGGGCTCCTTCACCGAGTTCGAACGGATCATTCCGCTCCTGACCGATCCCGGCGCCCATGGCGGCGATCCGGCGGATGCCTTCGACGTCGTGGTTCCATCCCTGCCCGGTTACGGCTTTTCATCCGCACCCCTGAAGGCGGGAACGGGATCCAGAGCCATTGCCGGGATCTGGCATGACTTGATGACCACCCTCGGCTATCGCCGTTTCGGCGCCCAGGGTGGCGACATCGGCGCAGGTGTTTCCACTTGGCTCGCCCGGCTTTATCCCGCCGATCTGATCGGCGTGCATCTGAACTATGTCTCGGCAGGTTTCCGACCGACACTGAGTCCCGGCGAAGAGCCGACGCAGGAAGAAAGCGCCTATCAGCAGCGGGTCCTTGCCTGGTCTGCACTGGAAGGCGCCTATTCCGCCCTGCATGCCACGAAACCGCAGACCCTTGCCTTCGCGCTGACGGATTCGCCGGTCGGGCTCGCGGCCTGGATCGCCGAAAAATTCCGGGCCTGGAGCGATTGCAACGGTGATCTCGAAAGCATCATCTCCCTCGACACCTTGCTGACGGATATCTCGATCTACTGGTTCAGCGGCAATCTCGACAGCGCTTTGCGCCTCTACAAGGAAAACCGGCTGGACCCCTTGGTTTTTGACTTTGGCGAAAGGCTTGCCCCGTCCTTCGGCATTGCACATTTTCCGAAGGAACTGCCCATTCCACCCCAGTCATGGGTGGAACGGGTCGCCGATGTGACACGCTGGTCCGAAATGCCGGCCGGCGGTCATTTTGCAGCGCTTGAACAACCGCAATTGCTGGCTGAGGAAATCAGGGCTTTCTTCCGCCCGCTCCGGTAGGATCGGGATCAGAAAAACCGCTGTTTCTGATCCCGCTTCAAGCCTCACCATCAGGTCGATAGAGGCTAAAATTTGCGCCAGATCGGCTTACAGACTGGCCTCGGCCATCCAGAATTCGGCATCGGCACCACCCGGAATTCTGAGCGGCGCGGACGCATCCGTGGCGGCACGCCAGACCGCTGCCGCCACGTCCGGCGCATGGGTTACCGGCCCTTTGTCATCCTGCACAGCCTGAATGAACTGCTGCAGCATCGGGCCGTAGTCCGGATCATCCATGCCGCGAAAATGCGGCCGCGCATTCTGTCCAAAACGCGTCTCCGGCGAACGCCCTGGCAGGACGATACGCACGCGCACGCCGAACGGCTCAACTTCCAGCGCCAGGCTTTCGGTAAAGGCATCCACTGCCGCCTTGCTTGCCCGATACAGCCCGATCACCGGGAGTGCCTTGACCGTCACCGTGGACGTCACATTGATGATGACGCCGGCTCTACGCCGACGCATTTGCGGCAGGACGGCCTGAACCATAGACAATGTGCCGATCGTATTCGTCTCGAAAAGCGACCGGGTCGTCGCGGGATCGGTCAGCTCGACTGGCGAAGGCGCTCCGAAGCCGGCATTGTTGACCAACACATCAATCTCGCCGGCCTGCCCCACGGCATCCGCAATGCTCGCCGGATCGGTCACATCGAGCGCCAGAATGCGCAACCGTTCAGAGGCTGGCAGCAGATCAGCATTAGGCGTGCGCATCGTGGCGATCACATCCCATCCGCGCTCGAGAAACAGTTTTGCGGTTTCCAGACCGAAGCCGGACGAGCAGCCGGTAATCAATATCGTCGACATGAACTTCTCCAGATGAAAGGAATGAAGCCATGCTAGTGACCGGGAGAGAGACTTGATATAAGCTTCAGTCTCCATTTCTTTAGCGTCAGTCCCGATCATGGCCATAGACCCTCTTGCAGAAATCGTCACCCTGCTGCAGCCCGCGGCGCGTTTTTCAAAACAAGTGGAATGCGCCGGGAGCTGGCGAATTCATCGTGAGGGCACGGGCGAACCGTTTTATTGCGCCATTCTCGAAGGGCGTTGTCGCGTCAGATTCGGAGAGGAACAACCGTTTATCCTCAACGCCGGCGATTTCGTCCTCGTGCCCGCCATGCGCGATCTCGTCAACGAAAGTATAGACGCCCCGGCCGATCTGGCCGCCACGATCCCGACGCGACTTGACGATGGCCGTTTTCGCGGCGGCCGCCTTGAAGGCCCTGCGGATCTGCGCATGCAGATCGGCCATTGCAGTTTTGGCGCGCCGGATGCGGCCCTGCTCGTATCCCTTCTTCCCGACGTTGTCATCGTGCGCGGCCAGCCCCGGCTTGCCACCCTGATGCAATTGGTTGGCGACGAGACACGCGCACGCCGGCCGGCACGCGACATCGTTCTGGAACGGCTGCTGGAAGTGCTTTTGATCGAAGCCTTGCGCTCCGGCATGGAAGCGACCGACGCGCCGAGCCTCAGCCGCGGCCTCGCCGATGACCGCCTCGCATCAGCACTTCACGCCCTGCACGCCCGCCCGGCCCATCCCTGGACGGTGGCGGATCTGGCGACCGAAGCCGCCATGTCCCGATCGGCATTTTTTGCCCGTTTCAGCCGTATCGTCGGCCTGCCGCCGATGGAATATCTGGTGGCCTGGCGCATGGCGCTTGCAAAACAGCTTCTGCGCAGTCGGGAATTGGCCATGGATCAGGTCGCCGAACGTGTCGGTTACGGATCGGCCAGCACATTCAGCGTTGCCTTTGCCCGATATACCGGCATGCCGCCCGCCCGCTATGCCCGAGCAAGTCAGGCAGATGGCTGAGGGTGGCGAAACCTTCTCGACGATCAGCCGCCCGCAATATTCCTAATCCGCTTCCAGCGTCGCCATCAGATTGGCAAGCAGCGCCGTGCGCGGCTTAAGGCTGGAGACAAGAATATGCTCGTTGAACGTATGCGGATTGGCGCCGTCGGCACCAAGACCGTCGAGCGTCGGCACGCCCATCGCCGCGGTGAAATTGCCGTCCGAACCACCGCCCGTCGACATGCCTTCAAGCGCAATCCCGAGACCGGATGCGATTTCAGCGGCCTTGTCGAACAGGCGCATGCCCGCTTCCGACTGGGCAAAGGGCGGGCGGTTCATCCTGCCGGTGATCTCGAAGGTGATGTCGGGATCGACAGGCGTCATCGCCTCGATTTTTCCGGTGATCTCACGGGCAATCACGTCGTCGGGGACACGTACGTCGATCTGCAGGCGGCATTCGGCAGGAACGGTATTGCGCCCTGTTCCGCCCTGGATCGTGCCGACCGTCACGGTCACGCCGCGTTCCGTATCGTTGAGAGCCTCGAGTTCCAGCACCAGTCGCGCAGCATCCCGGATGGCGCTTCGGCCATCCTGCGGCCGCGCACCGGCATGCGCCGCACGGCCGCGCACGACGGCGTCATACATGGCGACACCCTTGCGCGAGGTGACGATCTTGCCGCCATCGCGGGCCGGTTCGACCACCAGCGTATAGCCGGCGTTTTTCGCGCATTCCTCCATGAACGCGCGTGAGGAGGGGCTGCCCACTTCCTCGTCCGGCACGAAGACGAGATCGATCGGCATGCGACTGCCTTTGGCGACGGCAAGCTTCATCGCCTCCAGCGCCATCAGCGCTCCGGATTTCATGTCGTAAATGCCCGGACCATAATAGCGGTCGCCCTCACGGCGCAGCTTCAGCTGATCGTTGATGACGCCGATCGCATGCACCGTGTCGAGATGGGCGAGAACGAGCACCGTCTTTTCATTGCTGCCGGCCGGCCGCGGTGAACGAACGGTGAGAATATCACCGAAACCAAGCGTATCCGGCCGTCTCTCGACCTCCATCCCCGCCTCGCGCGCAAGCTCTTCGACGCGGTCAACGAGGCTGTTGATCGCCCTAACATTGCGCGACGGGGTTTCGATCTCCACCCAGCGGAGCAGCTCTTCGAGCAGGGCTTCTTCGTTGATATCGTCGAGGGAAATGGCTTGGGCGGAGGAAGCGGAATTGGACGGGGTCATGATGCGGCCTTGCATGAAAAGTCTGGCATGGAAAAACGAATGCCCGGACTATACAAGCCTCGGCCCGTCGATCAACGCTGGTTGACGAGTGCTAGGATCAACTGATGGACATTGCCGCCATCGCTGAGTTCGACCTTGTCGAAATCCCGGTTGCGCTGCTGATGGGCCGCAAAGATCTCGCCGATCTTCACCTGCAGGGCGGCGCGGACTTTTGTGCATTTCGGATCGTCCGGCGAAGAAATGCCGATGCTGACCTGTTCGATATTGCGGGCAAGGTTTTCGATCATCTCGCCATGAACCCGCTCGTGCCGGCGCACGCCATCGATGAAGACCACCCATTTGGCCTGCAGATCGGGCGAGAGTTTCGATGCCAGTTTCGGTAGCGTATAGATGATGACGAGATTGGGCTTTGCCGTCGTCAGCATGCAGGAACCATCAGCCTGCGGTTCATATTTGCGCTGCCAGGTTAGCTTGAAATCGGTATGGGCGATGGCGCGCACGTGCTGGCCGGCCTTGGGGCCGTTTTCGCCGATCGAGGAATAGAGTTCGATGCCGGACGTGCCGGTCACCGGATAGGTCTTGGTCTGTTCGGTCGGTTTCCAGGCCTGCTGCGCCTCTGCAGAGCCAGCCGCCAGCATGGCCATAACAGCAATCAAACCAAGACTTTTCCTCACCGCACACTCCCAGTCGTCAAAACGCCGCCGAACCTAGCGCATGTCTCCCGAAAGTGGCACCCGGTTTCGGGAGAAAGGCATGCGCCAAACAATAATCTGAGGCGCGCCGCGTCTCAGTCAGAAGCAGCAGCGCTTTCAACTGTCGGCAACGGTCAACGCGCAGCGCGCGCAATCGGCACCATGACCCTATCGACGATCTGCGAATCCAGATCATAGACGGTGATGGGCGTTTGCCTGTCGATCCGCGTGCCGTCGAGCAGCCGGATCAGGTCATCGGCGCCGGCGACCGGACGGCCGTCGATGGCGAGGATGAAATCGCCCTCCTTCAATCCGGCCTTTTCCGCCGGGCTACCGGGTTCGATACGGCGGATGCGCACCGTCGTCTCCTGGCCCATGCCGGCCTTCAGCGCTACGCGCCGCGGCAGTGCCGTCGTATCGGCAACGATACCGATGAAGGCACGTCGCACATGGCCGAACCGCAAAATTTCCGAAACGACGAAGTTGGCGGTGTTGGAGGCAACCGCAAAGGCGATGCCCTGCGCACCGCGGATCACGGCCGTATTGACGCCCACCACCTCACCGCCCGACGAGACCAGCGGCCCGCCGGAATTGCCGGGATTGAGCGCCGCGTCGGTCTGCACGACATCGTCAATCAGCCTTCCGTTCGACGCGCGCATAGAACGACCGAGCGCCGAGACGACGCCCGATGTTACCGACCAGTCGAAACCGAGCGGATTGCCGATGGCGATCGCGATATGGCCGCGCCGCAATGTCTTGGAATCACCAAGCCGCGCCCAGGCAGCCACATCCATGTCGGCGCGGATCAGCGCGATATCGGTATCGGCGTCGTGGCCGAGCACGCTGCCCTGCCCGACCGCGCCATTGGCACTTCGGATGCGCACGGTGCGCGCATCGGCGACCACGTGATGATTGGTGACGATCAGGCCGTCCGGCGAAATCGCAAAACCGGACCCGTGGCCGCGATCATCCAGCCGCTCGATGCGGCTGACCGCCGGGCCGACGCGGTCGACGGCCTTTGAAACCGTATCCGAATAGGCGTCCAGCAACTGGCCTTCGGCAATCGGGGGATTGGGATCGATGTAACCCATAATGATAACTCCGGGTGTCGCGTCGCAGAAAAGGAACGCGAAAGAGGAGATTCATGTGGTGGAAAGGTTGCGCTGAAACAAGGGAGGCCCGGAAGCCAACTTGTACGTGACAAATTCGGAAACTCATCATATAGGTTGGAAACCATTCAAAACCTCGCCGGAACGGCGAATGGCGGCAAAGAAAACCGCCTCTCAGACCCAGGGAGACAAGCGATTGAGCCTCGAAACGAAAGTGGAACCCACACGCGGATCGGGCACGCTTGTGTCGCAACTGGCCGAAACGCTTCGGCAGGCCATTACCGGTGGGCAGTTTCCACCGGGCTCGCGCCTGCCGAGCGAGGCACAGTTGACCGAGGCGCATGGCGTCAGCCGCACCGTCGTGCGTGAGGCGATCGCATCCCTGCGTGCCGACCGCATGGTCGAGGCGCGCCAGGGCGCCGGCGTCTTTGTGCTGGAGCCGCGAACGGCCGTCCAGCAGGCGCTTCTGTCGCCGATGAATATCGATCTGGCACAGGTTTCGTCGATGATCGAGCTTCTGGAGCTGCGAACCGCCGTCGAAGTGGAAGCCGCCGGCATTGCGGCGCTGCGGCGGTCACCGGCTCAGGAAGAGGCCATTTTCGAGCGCCATCATGCCGTCCGTGACTGTCTCGAAGCCGAAAAGCCGACCAGCGAGGCGGATTTCGCCCTGCATCTGGCCATTGCCGAAGCGACCAACAATCCGCGTTTCCGCGAATTTTTGACCATGATCGGCAAGAACCTCATCCCCCGCGCAGCCCTGCGGCCGGATGACGGCGAGACCGATCAGGGCGCCTATATCGCTCTTCTCGATACCGAACATGACGCTATCGTCGTTGCGATTTCCGAAGGAGACGAGGAAGGCGCGCGCGAGGCCATGCGCCGGCACCTGCGCGGCGCGCAGATGCGTTACAGAACATTGCTGCGGGAAGTTCGCCAATCTGTAAGATGACTTGTTGACATGACCTATATCCACATGTACGACAAGTTTGTCTGGAGGAGACATTTACAGAGGATTCCATAATATGACGCCTGAAGAGATCAAGGCCGCGCTCGGCGCCGGTCTGCTGTCATTTCCCGTGACCCATTTTAACGCCGAAGGCCAGTTCCAGGCCGAAAGCTATCGCCGTCACATCGAATGGCTGTCCGGCTTCGAAGCCCCCGTTCTCTTCGCCGCCGGCGGCACCGGCGAATTCTTCTCGCTGTCGCCCGACGAGATCCCGGGCATCGTCTCTGCAGCCAAGGAATCATCCGGCAAGACGGCCATTGTCTCGGGTTGCGGCTTCGGTAGCCATGTCGGCGTCGAACTTGCAAAGTCGGTCGAAAAGGCCGGCGCAGATGGCATCCTGCTTCTGCCGCATTACCTGATCGACGCGCCGCAGGAAGGCCTCTACCAGCACGTCAAAAAGATCTGCCAGTCGGTCGGCATCGGCGTCATGGTCTATAACCGCGACAACTCGATCCTGTCCGTCGATACGCTGAAGCGCCTCTGCGACGAATGCCCGAACCTGATCGGCTTCAAGGATGGCACCGGCGACATCGGACTTGTCCGGCAAGTGACGGCGACGATGGGCGATCGCCTGATCTATCTCGGCGGCATGCCGACGGCGGAACTGTTTGCCGAAGCCTATCTCGGCGCCGGCTTCACCACCTATTCTTCGGCCGTCTTCAACTTCGTGCCGGGCCTTGCGGTCGAATTCTACAAGGCTCTGCGCGCCGGCAACCGCACGCGCTGCGAAGAGATCCTGAAAGACTTCTTCTATCCGTTCATGGCGATCCGCAACCGTCGCAAGGGTTATGCCGTTGCCGCGATCAAGGCCGGCGTGCGCCTTCAGGGTTTCGATGCCGGCAAGGTTCGCCCGCCGCTCGACGACCTGACGGCGGAAGAGGAAGACATGCTTCTGAAGCTCATCGGCGCACACAAGCGGTGATCCGATGAAAATCGCAGCGGTCCGCACCCACCTTCTCGAACACAAGCTCGACGTCGCTTTCGAAAGCGCCTCGATGCGGTTCGACCGGCGTGCGCATATCCTGGTCGAGATCGAATGCGATGACGGCACGACGGGCTGGGGCGAATGCCTCGGTCCGGCCCGTCCGAATGCCGCCATCGTCGCGACCTATGCCAACTGGCTGATCGGCGCCGATCCGCTTGAGAACGAGAAGATCTGGGCAAGGCTCTACAATGCCCTGCGCGATCAGGGCCAGCGTGGTCTTGCGGTCACCGCCCTCTCCGGCATCGACATCGCGCTCTGGGACATCAAGGGCAAGCATTTTGGCGTGCCGGTCTCCACCCTGCTCGGCGGCCGTTTCCGTGAAAGCATCCGCGCCTATGCGACCGGCAGCTTCAAGCGCGACGGCGTCGACCGGGTCGAGGACAATGCGAGCGATGTCGCAAAATATCGTTCGGAGGGTTTTCACGCCACCAAGATCAAGATCGGCTTCGGCGTCGAGGAGGATCTGCGTGTCATCCGGGCCGTGCGCGAGGCGGCCGGATCCGACATGCGGCTGATGATCGACGCCAATCACGGTTATGACGTGATCGAGGCCGTAAAACTCGGCAATGCGGCTGCCGAATACGGCATAGACTGGTTCGAGGAACCGGTCGTGCCGGAACAGCTGGCCGCCTATCGCGAGGTCCGCGCCCGCCAGCCGATCCCGGTTGCCGGCGGCGAGACCTGGCACAGCCGCTGGGGCATGCGCGAGCCGATCGAGACCCGCTGCATCGATATCATCCAGCCCGATCTCGCTGGCGTCGGTGGCTTTACCGAAGCCAAGCGCGTCGCCGATCTGGCGGCCCTGCATGGCATCCGCGTCGTGCCGCATGTCTGGGGCACGGCCGTCCATATCGCCGCCGCCCTGCAATTCATGGCGGCGATGATCCCGAGCCCGGTTCGGGTCAACCCGATCGAGCCGATCCTCGAATTCGACCGCACCGACAACCCTTTCCGTCAGGCGGTGATCAAAACGCCGATCGAACATATCGGCGGCGTGGTGCAGATCCCCAACGGTCCCGGTCTCGGCATCGAGATCAACCGCGATGCGCTTGCCGAATTCAAGATGGGAGAGGCTTGATGCTCGTCCGCCCGCTTTCCGGACCATCGCCCGAGACGAAACTTCCAAGAGGCTCGGTCGATACGCAGATGCACATGTATCTGCCGGGCTTCCCATCCATACCGGGCGGCCCCGGTCTGCCGGTGGGTGCCCTTCCCGATGCCGACCAGTATCGCCAGTTCATGGCCTGGCTCGGCATCGACCGGGTCATCATCACCCAGGGCAATGCCCATCAGCGCGACAATGAAAACCTGATCGCCTGCCTTGCCGAAATGGGCGATGTCTCCCGCGGCGTCTGCGTCGTCGACAAGACGACAAGCGAAGCAGAACTCGACCGCCTCTCGGCGGCCGGCATTATCGGCGCCCGCATCATGGACCTTCCCGGCGGCGCAGTCGGCCTCGAGGAGCTGGAGGCGATCGATGCAAAAGCTGCTGCCCGTGGCTGGATGCTCGCCGTACAGTTCGACGGCAGCAATATTCTCGATCACGAAAGCCGTCTGGCTCGCCTGAAATCCCGTTGGGTTTTCGATCACCACGGCAAGTTCTTTGCAGGCGTCACGCCAGATAGCCCGCAGATCGATGCCGTGAAACGGCTGATCGACGGCGGCAAATGCTGGTTCAAGTTTGCGGGCGTCTATGAATCGTCAAAGACCGGCGGCACGGACTATGCCGATGTCGCCGCTTTCTCGAAGGTTCTGGCGGCCTATGCCCCCGAACGCATCGTCTGGGGCAGCAACTGGCCGCACAACCTTGCCCGCGAACAATCTCAATATCCGGATGACGTCGCCCTGACCGACACCGTGCTTGGCTGGCTTGCCGGCGAAGACGCGTTGCATCAGGCGCTCGTGACCAATCCGCAAGAACTTTATGGCCTGTCCGTTTGGGAGGCTGAAGGAGCATAAATCGACCGACCGGGGCGTGGAGGCACCGGCGTTTCACCTGAGGAGGAGCAGAAGATGAAATTTACCAAAGTCCTAGGCCTGGCATTGGCCCTGGCGCTGAGCGCCAGCGCATCCTACGCCCAGAGCGTTACCCTGCGTTCGGCCGATATCCATCCGGATGGCTACCCGACCGTCGAAGCGGTCAAGTACATGGGCGAGCTGCTGTCGCAGCGCACCAATGGCCGCATCAAGGTGCAGGTCATGAACAACTCGGTTCTCGGCGGCGAGAAGGACACGATCGAGCAGACCCGTTTCGGCGTCATCGACATGAACCGCGTCAACGCCGCACCGTTCAACAACCTCGTGCCGGAAACGGTCGTTCTCGGCCTGCCCTTCCTGTTCCGCTCGACTGACCACATGCACAAGGTCGTCGACGGCCCGATCGGCGACAAGATCCTCGCCGCCTTCGAGCCGCACGGACTTGTCGGCCTTGCCTATTACGATTCCGGCGCCCGCTCGTTCTACACGACGAAAAAGCCGATCGAAAAACTGGCTGACCTGAAGGGCATGAAGATCCGCGTCCAGCAGTCCGACCTGTGGATTGCCATGATGCAGGCCTTTGGCGCCAACCCGACGCCGATGCCGATGGGCGAAGTCTATTCCTCGCTGGAAACCGGCGTGGTCGATGGCGCTGAAAACAACTGGCCGTCCTATGAATCGGCCCGTCACTACGAAGTGGCCAAGAACTACACGCTGACCGAACATTCGCTGAACCCGGAAATCCTGGTCATGTCGAAGATCGCTTATGACAAGCTGACGCCGGACGACCAGAAGGCTGTCCGTCAGGCCGCCAAGGATTCCGTCGTCAAGATGCGCGAACTCTGGAGCGCCCGCGAAAAGGCATCGGAAGAAAAGGTCCGTGCCGGTGGCGTGAAGGTCATCAAGGTCAACAAGGAGGAATTCTCCGCCGCGATGAAGCCGGTCTACGACAAGTTCGTCACCGACGCGAAGATGAAGGACCTGCTCACGCAGATCCAGGACGTCAAGTAACCGGGATACTTAGAGCCGGTCCCGCCCTGGGGCCGGCTTCTTTCGCATATCCGGCAGAAGCCGGCGAGGAGGACAGGGTCATGAGGAAATTCATGCTGGCCGTGAAACCCGTTCTGGGTGGGCTGAGCAAACTATCGCTTTATATCGCCGGGATCGGCATCATCACCATGACCGTCATCGTCGGATGGCAGGTTTTTGGGCGCTACGTCCTCAACGACTCGCCGAGCTGGTCGGAGCCGTTGTCGCTTTATCTCATGTCCTGGTTCATCATGCTGGGCGCCGCCGTCGGCGTGCGCGAAAGCGTGCATCTCGGCCTCGACATCGTCCGTTATGTCATGCCGCCGCATATCCAGAAGGCGATGGATCTCCTGAGCCTCGGCCTGATCGTGCTGTTCGGCATCGGCATGGCCTATTATTCGACATTGCTGGCGATCGGCACCTGGACCGCCACCATCCCGGTTCTCGGCTGGCCGGGCGGCGTCGATTTCATCCCGATGATCGTCGGCGGTGTGATGATCGCCATCTTTTCTCTCGAACGTTTCATCGACGTCGCGATCGGCGAGGAAATCGCTGCAGACGTCCTGGTTCAGGAGGCCGCATAATGGCCTATACGATCCTTTTTGGTTCCTTCACCTTCCTGATGATCATCGGCATGCCGATCGCATTCTGCCTCGGCATCGCCTCCTTTGCGACGATCCTTTACATGGGTCTGCCGCCGATCGTCATTTTCCAGCAGATGAATTCCGGCATGAACGTGTTTGCCATGATGGCGATCCCGTTCTTCATCTTCGCCGGTGACCTGATGGTGCGCGGCGGCATCGCGACGCGGCTGATCCGCTTTGCAGCCGGTCTCGTCGGCCATATGCGCGGCGGCCTCGGCCAGGTCAATGTCGTGGCGTCCACCCTGTTCGGCGGCATTTCCGGCTCGGCCGTGGCGGATGCATCCGCTGTCGGCGGCCTGATGATCCCGCAAATGGCGGCCCGAGGTTATGACAAGGATTACGCGGTCAACGTCACCGCTAATGCCGCCATCATCGCCCTGATGATCCCGCCGTCGCACAACATGATCCTCTATTCGATCGCAGCCGGCGGCAATGTCTCGGTGGCCGATCTTTTCACCGCCGGCGTCATTCCCGGCCTGCTTCTGGCAGGTGCGCTGATGTTCACGGCCTGGTGGGTTGCGGTAAAGCGCGGTTATCCGGCCGATCCCTTTCCGGGTTTTGCTCGCGTCGGTTATTACCTGCTGGCCTCGCTGCCGGGCATTCTCCTGATCGGCATCATCTTCGGCGGTGTCCGTTCCGGCGTCTTCACGGCAACGGAAAGCTCGTGCATCGCTGTCCTATACGCGCTGCTTGTCGCCATGCTCGTTTATCGCGAGCTCGACTGGTCTGGCTTTGTCGAGGCTGTCATGGGCGCTGTCCGGACAACCGCCATGGTTCTGCTCGTCATCGGCACGGCGGCTTCCTTCGGCTGGCTCATGGCCTTCCTGCAGGTGCAGACCCTGATCATCGCCGCAATCGGCGCGATCTCGGACAATCCGATCATCGTGCTCCTGATGATCAACATCATCCTGCTCGTCCTCGGCACCTTCATGGACATGGCACCGATGGTGATCATTTCCACGCCGATCCTGCTGCCGGTGGTCAAGGCCTTCGGTGTCGATCCGGTCCATTTCGGCGTCATCATGATCCTCAATGCCGGTATCGGCCTCAACACGCCGCCGGTCGGCACCGTGCTCTTTGTCAGCTGCGCGGTCGGTGGCATCAGTATCCGCGAGGCGATGCGGACGATCTGGCCCTTCTTCGGCGCCAGCCTCGCGGTCCTGCTGCTGGTCACCTACATCCCGAGCCTGTCGCTCTGGCTGCCTGGCCTGTTTAGATAACGTCCAGTCCCCTCTGGCAACTTGAGGTCCCGTCTTCGTACGGGACCTTTCTTTTTGCGCGCGAAAGGATCTAAGGTCGGGCTTTCAGATGCATGAAAATGGATATTGCCATGACCGATACCGTGACCGATCGTTTTCTCCGTTATGTCGTCATCGACACCCAGTCCGACGCGAAATCGAAAAGCCAGCCTTCCACCGCAAAACAGCTCGATCTTGGCAAGCTGCTGGTCGAAGAACTGCTCGCGATCGGCCTCACCGACGCGCATCTCGACGAACATGGTTATGTCTATGCGACGGTGCCCTCAAATACCGGCAAGAACAATGTCCCGGTCATCTGCTTCTGCGCCCATATGGACACCGCCCCGGATTTTTCCGGCACCAATGTCAAACCGCAGGTGATCCGCAGCTATCAGGGTGGCGATATCAGGCTTCCGGGCCATGCCGAGCGTGTGATCCGCGAGAACGAGCATCCGGAGCTAAAGAACCAGATCGGCCATGACGTCATCACCTCCGACGGCACGACGCTGCTCGGCGCCGACGACAAGGCGGGCCTGGCCGAAATCGTCACGGCCGCAAAATTCCTGATCGACAATCCGGATATCAAGCACGGCGCGATCCGCATCCTGTTCACGCCGGACGAGGAAATCGCCCGCGGCGTCGAAAAAGTCGATCTGCAGAAGCTGGGCGCCGATTTCGGCTACACGCTGGATGGCGAGACGGTCGGCACGATCGAGGACGAGACCTTTTCGGCTGACGGTGCCGAGATCGCCATTACCGGCGTCGCGATCCATCCCGGCTTTGCCTATGGCAAGATGGAGAACGCCATCCGCATCGCCGGCGAAATCCTCGCCCGCCTGCCGAAGGAGCTGACCCCGGAGGCAACCAAGGGCAAGGACGGCTTCATTCACCCGACGGAAGTTTCGGGCGCCATGGAAGCGGCCAAGATCAGCCTGATCATCCGCGACTTCACCGAGCAGGGCCTGAAAGACAAGGAAAAGCTGCTGGAAAAGATTATCAGTGAGGTGATGACCGCCTATCCCGGCTCCCGTTACACGCTGAAAATCACCGAACAGTATCGAAACATGAAGCAGGTTCTCGACAAGAACCCGGAGATTGTCGAAAACGCGCTCGAAGCGGTCCGCCGCGCCGGCCTAAATCCCGTCCGCGGCAGCATCCGTGGTGGCACCGATGGATCTCGCCTCTCTTTCATGGGCCTGCCCTGCCCCAACATCTTTGCTGGCGGCCATGCTTTCCACTCGCCTTTGGAATGGGTCAGCAGCCAGGACATGGAAAAGGCGGTCACGACGATCGTCGAACTGGCAAAACTCTGGGAAGAGCGCGCCTGAGGCACCATCAGGCGCCCGTACGAAACCGTACAGAACAGAAAAACCGGCTAACGATTGGAACGGATCGCGGCGCCGCGCGTAAGGGATAGACACACTTCGCATCCGAGTTCCGCATGCCAAGATTCTATCTGCATATCCGCGACGGCAATGATTTTATCGAGGATCTGGAAGGCAGCGACCTTCCGGATATCCGCGCCGCGCGCGAAGAAGCCGAAGCGGCGATCCTTGAAATGCTCGCCGACAGGATTTTGGGTCGCCCCTTTCCGGCGCGGCCGATCATCGAGGTCTATGATCTCGGAGGAAAGAAGGTCGCCGAACTGCGCCCTCCAGCACGTCTGCCCTGATCCCTGACTTGCCACAGGGCGGCAGCTGCCTACCGCAGCGGCCCGACCAACCGCTCATATTCCTTCTCGCATTCGCCATAGACATCCTCGGCGAATTTCTCGAGAGCAGCCCTGTCCCGCACGATGATCACGCCGCGTTCGGAATAGATCAGCTTGCGCCCCTCCAGCACATGCAGAGCGGTTGTGACGCTCGGACGGCGAACGGCCAGCATGATCGAGAGGAATTCGTGGGTCAGGCTGATCTCGTCGCCATCGGTGCGATCGTGGCACATCAGGATCCAGCGCGCCAATCGCTCATCGATATGGTGGACGGCATTGGAAAGCGACGTATAGGCGCCCTGCACCGTCACCGCCTGGGTATAACGGGCAAGCAGGTTGTGAAGCGAGCGATCCGCCTCGAAGGCGGCCCTCAGGCGCTCTGCCGGCAGGCGATAGCCCGCCCCTTCCACCTGCATGAAGATCGAATAGGGATCGCGCTCGGCATCCAGCACCAGCGCCGTCGGCGTCATGCCGTCACGGCCAAACAGGCCGATCTCGGCATGCTGGCCGCCCGGCGAGCGTGCGACGATCGAGGCGAGACCGAATTCCGGGAAATAGGCGTAAGGCGCCGGCTCGTCCGGCTTCGACAATTCCATGCCCCGCGGCAGCTCGACATAGTCCAGATCAAGCGCCAGAGCATCGAAACATTCACCGGACATGAGCCGGAGAAGATTGTTGCGAACCCCGACCTGCTTGATTTCAACCATTACATACCCTTGAAGGCAAAGCGTGCCGCCCGGCCCCACTGAAACGGCCTCTGCCTGAACCGAATAATTCCATCTATGACCATAAAATTTCAGAGACAAGCCGCGCGGACATATCGGTACGGTATCAGACAAACGCGTACAAGGCAGGGGAAAACCGGCTAGAAAGCCTGGATCGCATCCTCTGTTCGAATCTGAAGGTCATTTTGTCCGATCACCTCATCCTCCTGCTGGAAGATCAGCCACTTATCTCGCTGGATCTGGAAGACGCGCTTGCCGCCGCCGGCTTTACCGACGTCGTCAACATGCGCTCCAGAAGCGATGCAATGGCCTGGCTGGGTGAACATTCCCCGGACATGGTCGTGCTTGACCTGCATCTCGCCGACGGCGATTGCCATGAAGTTCTCGAAGCCCTGAATGCATGCGGCATTCCTTCGGTCATCTATTCCGGCACCGATATGCCGGAAGGCTGGAAGGACGGGCCGTTTGCCGCATCGGACTGGATCGAGAAACCCGCCGATCCCGTTCGCATCGCGGAAATCGTGGCGCAAAAACTCGGCCGGTCATAGGCCGACGGCCCGCGCCGATACGCTTCCCCTGACCAGCGGGCCGAGAAGACGCAGATATTCCTTCTCGCTACCGCCATAGGCATCGCCTGCAAAACCTTCCAGCGCCTGACGATTGCGCACGATCACCGTGCCGCGATGGGAATAGATGAAACGCATGCCCTCCAGCTCGTGCAGCGCCGTCGTCACACTCGGCCGGCGCACGGACAGCATGATCGAGAGAAACTCGTGCGTCAGCTTGATCTCGTCGCCATCCGCCCGGTCGTGGCACATCAGGATCCAGCGTGCGAGCCGCTGGTCGATCGTGTGATTGGCATTGGCCAGCGCCGTGAACGAGATCTGCGTCGAGACGACATGCGCCCAGCGGAAGAACAGGCGGCGCATCGTGTCGCTGCCCTGCACGATCTCGTAGAGCTTTGGCCGGCTGATCCGCACGCCCTGCCCGGCAACCTGCATGATCACCCGATTGGGATTGCGGTCCGACCCGAGAAGCGCCGATGCCGGCGACATGCCCTCGAAACCGAACAGGCAGGTTTCCGACTGCGTGCCCTTGCGCGACACGAGAATGGTCGAGCCGATGCCGGAGGTCGGAAAATAGCAGTATTCGTCGATGTCGTCCGGACCGGAAAGCTGCATTGCCTGCGGCAAATCGAGAAATTCAAGATGCGGTTCGATCCGCAGATAATCGGAGGCGGCAAGGAGCCTTAAGAGCCGGTTGGCCGGAACCGCACTCGCCATATCTGCCTGGGCATATGTCATTCCGCTCAGCCTGTCTTGCCTCTTGAAAGCAAAGCTATAACAGGCTTGGGGCATGGTCCAGTTCCAGCGGGTTGAAACGATGGCGAAACCTCACCGGGCCGCCCTTGAAACCGCCTGTGGCATAATTACATCTGTGGTGCGGTCGCCTTTCGGGACCGGCAAAACTGGATCATTCCAGCAGCGTTATTCTGACCATGTTGCTCGACGAGGATATGGATATGATGGCGGCAACGAACGTCTCCAATTGCCTTTCGCCCTCTCTCGGGAGTGCGGGATCATGTCGTTTCGAAAAACATGTCACCGGTCTCCGGCCAGCTTTGACTGGCGGCAGCGCAAGCTGCATAGGAAGATCGCATGGAAACGCAGTGCCGTAGCCGAAGTCGAGACAAGTCTCCGGATGGAGACGTGACCGACATCGGCAGATGGAAAGCGTTGGAGCAGGAAATGAGAACCGACCCCTATCAGATACTTGGCGTGAAGCGCGCGGCGAGCCAGAAGGACATCCAGAGTGCGTTCCGCAAGCTCGCAAAGAAATACCACCCCGACCTGAACCCCGGCGACAAGAAGGCCGAGGAAACTTTTAAGGAAATTTCCGCGGCGCACGAAATCCTCGGCGACGAGGAAAAGCGCAAGCTGTTCGACCTTGGCGCGATCGACATCAACGGTTCTGAAACCGCTTCCCAGCGGCAGCGGCAATATGCGAACGCCGACGATTTCGAACGCGGTTTCGCCAGAGGGAATTCCTCCGGCAATTTTTCCGACATGGGCGGCTTCGAGGACATCTTCTCGAGCTTCATGTCCAATCGCGGCGGCGGCAAGAGCGAATTCCGCTCGAAAGGTGGCGACTTGCATATCAGCATGGATATCGATTTCCTCGATGCGCTGAATGGCAAGAGCGTTACTGTCACTCTGCCCGAGGGCGGCACGCTGGAAGTTGCCATTCCGGCCGGAACCCGCGACGGACAGACATTGAGACTGCGCGGCAAGGGTGCTTCCGGTTTTCGCGGTGGCCCGTCCGGCGATGCCCTGATCGAGGTGCGTGTGCGCCCGCATCCCTTCTTCGTCAGGGACGGCGACGATATCCGCATGGATCTGCCGGTCTCGCTGCGCGAAGCGATCCTCGGCGGCAAGGTGCGCGCACCGACCCCGACCGGCGATGTGCAGCTCAACCTGAAACCCCATTCCAACAGTGGCATGATCCTGCGGCTGAAGGGCAAGGGCGCGAAGCGGCAGGACGGCAGCAACGGCGACCTGCTGGTAAAGCTCATCATCACACTGCCCGAAAAGCCCGATCCGGCTCTGACTGAGTTTTTCGAAAGCAAGAGTGAGCAGGCGGATTATAACCCGCGCAAGAACATGACGATCTGATTTTCATGGCCGGCCCGTAAAGCCGGCCATTGCTATGTTTATGAAGTCATCAGCGGTTCAAAGAACCGCGCTCATCCCGCCATCGACATAGATGATCTGGCCGCTGACATAATCGGAGGCCGACGAGGACAGGAAAACGGCAGCGCCGACCAGCTCTTCCGGCCGTCCCCACCGACGCGCCGGTGTGCGTGCCTTGACCCAGCCGTCGAACTGCGGATTGCTCATCAGCACTTCGGTCATGTCAGTGATCATGTAGCCTGGACCGATTGCATTGGCCTGGATGCCGTGTTCGGCCCATTCGGCGGCCATGGCCTGAGTCAGGAGCTTGATACCGCCCTTCGCCGCCGTATAGGGCGCTACGGTTGCCCTTCCGAGCCCGCTCATCAGTGAACCGATATTGACCACCTTGCCCCGCCCGCGCGGCAGCATCCGCTTC
Source organism: Neorhizobium alkalisoli (assembly GCF_007829835.1). GTDB lineage: Bacteria > Pseudomonadota > Alphaproteobacteria > Rhizobiales > Rhizobiaceae > Neorhizobium. Next base: position 330,555 of record NZ_VIWP01000003.1, read on the forward strand.
GCGGCCTCGCGCCCAACCAGAAAGGCGCTGGTGAGGTTGGTATCGATCACCTTCTGCCATTCGGCTGCCGACACGTCGACGATCGGCTTGCGCAGCTGGATGCCGGCATTGTTGACGAGAATGTCGATCTCCACGCCATCGTCGTCGAGCTGCTGGAAGGCGGCCGTGACGGAAGCCTCGTCGGTAACGTCGAAAGCGGCAGGACGCGCCGAAATCCCCTCCGCCTGCATGTCGAGCGCCGCCTGCCTGCATTTCTCCGCATCAAGCCCGTTGACGACAATCGAGGCGCCTGCCTCGGCAAGTCCCTTGGCAATCGCCCGACCCAATCCGCGCGACGAGCCAGTGACAAGCGCGGTACGCCCCGCAAGGCTGAAAAGTGCGGTCAAAATAGTCTCCTCCATCCATGATTATCAGGTCTTATGACAGCACGGCCTGCTGTCGAAACGACGTTTCCGGTTATTCGGAAGCCGGCTCCAGATCGCAGCTTTCCAGCACCAGATCGGCCCCTGACGAGCGCTCCAGCACGAGGCGCACGTTCGGCAGATCGTTGCCATACATTTTGGCATCGAGCGCCTCGCCGGAAAGCCCGTAATAATGCCAGCGTGCGAGCAGCCGCTTTTCGAGTTCCTCGATCGGCGGCGCGAGCATTACGGCGAAATCGAAATAGGGACGCAACCGCTGCCACCCGCCCTCCCCGAGAAGCAGATAATTGCCTTCGACGATGATGAACCGATGATCGGGAGAGACGACACGGGCGGCGGCAATCGCCAGTTCCCGCGACCGGTCGAACACCGGCACCAGCACCTCTTCCTCGCCCGCCTTAACAGCCTTCAGGACATCGGCAAAACCGCGCAGGTCGAAGGTTTGCGGCGCACCCTTGCGTGCCAAAAGTCCCCGGTCTTGCAGCAGACCGTTATCCATGTGAAAACCGTCCATCGGCAGCACTTCGGCAGTCTCGCCGCGTTCGGAAAGCCGCAGCGCGAGCCTCTCCGCAAGCGTCGACTTTCCTGAACCCGGTGGCCCGGCAATGGCAATCATAGACCGCCCAGCACGCATGCTGCGGCCGAGGATGACATCGCAAAGCTCATCGATAGTCATATGCGTCAATCGAATTCCACCCTTCCTGACGCGGCCGCCTGTCGGCGGCCGATCCTCCATCTCCGACACAATCTGTAACCCTGCCGCTCGGCCAGGGTCAATGCGCGGCGGGTGCTTCGACAGGATCCGGGCGTGACGAGATGAAGCGTCGGGCCACGATCCAGCAGGCAACCGCCCATGTCGCGCCGGCACACCAGCCACCAAGCACGTCGGTCGGATAATGGACGCCCAGATAGATGCGGCTCATGCCGATCATCAGCGTCAGGAGAATGCCCGCCGCAATGAGGAAAATCCGCGTCGAACGATATTGCTCGGCGCGGGACAGCAGCGCTCCAAGCGTCATATAGGTGACGGCCGAGAGCATGGCATGGCCGCTCGGGAAACTGAGATCGTGCACTTCCACCAGATGCGGCACGATATCCGGCCGTGGCCGCGCAACGCCGAGCTTCAAAAGCGAGCTCACAAGCCAGCCGCCGATGATGGAGAACAACATGAAGACGGCGATGGCTCGCTGCCGTGCCAGGAGCAGGTAGATCGTCGCCAGCACGGTCATCAGCGACAGGACCGTCACGCCACCGAGCGCCGTGATATCACCCACCGCATGGGTCAGCCAGTTCGGGCCGATCGGCACCGCAAGATCACCCGCCTTGCGCAGGGAGAGAAGGATCATCTCGTCGAACGAATGCATGCCGCCATCGAGCACGAGCCCTGTCAGGCTGGCGAACAGGAAAAGCCCGCCGGCCAGCGAGGCAAACAGCAGAAGCCCGATCGGCTCGAACGTCATGAAACGTTCCACAATGCGCCGTCTTATGCGGTGAATGACCATCCGATCTCCCTTGAAACATTCAGGTGGCAAGCAATGTGGGGGTAGAGCCGCGCGCATCAAGGGGCAAGCGTCAAACGACCGCGGCCGGCGATTGCGGATTTATTCGCTGCCGCCGCCACATTGACGCGTCAGATTGCCGCCATAGGTATGCATCCATCAACCAACGCGGTGACCTTTGCTGACAACAGGAATTCTACAACGCTGGAACAGGCAATCCCTGGCGCGGCAATTCCTGCTTGCCGGCGGGGTGATTTCGGTCATCGCCATGATACTGGTCGGCGCACTGGTGACGAGCCTGATCGAGGCGATCGTCATCCGCAACTCTGCTGCGACGACGGCGCTTTACGTCGACAGCATCATCGCGCCCATCCTGCCGGATCTGAAAACAAGCGAGACACTGGATGACGTGACGACACGCGTCCTCGACGAGACCTTCGGCCAGGGCGCGCTTGGCGGCCGCGTCATCTCTTTCCGCCTCTGGCGGCGCGACGGCACGATCCTCTATTCCACGGAAGACGGGATGCGCGGCAAGAGGTTCGATCCGAGCGAAGACCTGAAATCGGCTTTCGCCGGCCGCATGGTCGCGCAATTCGAGCGGGTCGACGATCCGGAAAGCCCGCGGGAACGGGCGCTCGGCAAGCCGCTGCTCGAAATCTACAATCCGGTCCTTCAGCCCTGGTCGGGTGAGGTCGTGGCAGTCTCGGAATTTTACGAGGTTGCGGACGATTTCCAGAACAGTCTCTCGCAAGCGCGGCTGCAGAGCTGGCTGGCGGTTGCCGGCGTCACGCTCTCCTTCTTCCTGCTACTGTCGACCATCGTCTTTCGCGGTAGCCGTACGATCGAGAGCCAGCAGCGGACGCTGACCCAGCGCGTCGCCGAGCTTTCGGATCTATTGAGCCAGAACAAGGCCCTGCACGCACGGGCGCAGCGGGCATCGCAAAGGGCGACGGCGCTGAACGAAAGTTATCTGCGCAGGCTCGGCGCCGACCTGCATGACGGGCCGGCGCAGCTCGTCGCCTATGCCGCATTGCGCATGGACAGTGAGCTTCTCGTCGATCCGAAAGCGTCGCGGCGATCGCGAGACACCGAGATCTCGGCCATCCGGTCTCGCCTGCAGGAGGCGATGGATGAGATCCGCAACATCTGCACCGGCCTCGTCCTGCCGCAGATCGAAAGCGCCGAGGTTTCCGACGTCCTGCAGCGGGTGGTGAATGCCCATCGCCAGCGCACCGGCGCCGATGTGACCCTGTCGACGGCCATCCCCGTGCGGCCGCTGTCACCTTCGGCAAAAATCTGCATCTACCGCTTTGTCCAGGAAGCCCTGAACAATGGCTACCGCCACGGCGGCGGAACCAGCCAATCGGTCCGGCAGGATTATGATAACGGCAATATCACCGTTGAAGTGAGCGACGAAGGCGCTGGTTTCGATCCTGCCAATGTCCGTCCAGGCGCTCTCGGCCTGAGCGGCCTGCGCGAACGCGTCGAAAGCCTTGGCGGAACCTTCAACCTCGACACGTCTTGTCACGGCACGACGGTAAAGATGTCCCTGAACGTCCATGAAATGGAGCATGCATGATGGCAGCGATAAGAGTAGCGGTCGTCGACGACCACCCCCTGTTTCGCGAGGGCGTCATCCGCAGCCTCGGCGAAATCGACGGGTTCGATATCGTCGCGGAAGGCGGCTCGACCGACGAAGCCCTTAGGATTGTCGACCAGATCTGCCCGGACGTCATGCTGATGGATATTTCCATGCCCGGCAACGGTCTGGAAGCTGTCGCCGGCGCTCTGGAAGCCTGCCCGGATCTGAAGATCATCATGCTGACCGTCTCCGAGGCAAACGACGATATCGCTGGCGCCCTCAAGCTCGGCGCTCGCGGTTATGTCCTGAAAGGCGTCGGAAGCCGCGCCCTTGCCGATATCATCCGCACGGTCTCGGGTGGTGAAAGCTATCTGTCGCCGTCTCTTTCCGCCCGGCTTCTCGCCGGCCTGTCAAAGGAGCGCGAGGTTTCCGCCAAGCAGAACCTGATGGCCGAACTGACGGAGAGGGAACAGGAAGTGCTGAACCTCGTTGCATCCGGCCTCAGCAACAAACGCATCGCCCTTGAGCTCGACCTGCATGAGAAAACCGTCAAACACCACATGACGCGCATTCTCTCAAAACTGAAGGTCAGCAACAGGACGGAAGCAGCTCTTGCAATGCGTGATGCGACGGAAAGCCGGCTTATGGCCTGATCGTTTCCAGTCGGCGCAAGTCGGCACCGGTCGCCTGCCGGTTGACGATGGTGCGGGAGCGGGAATCCCGCATCTCGTAACGTCCGCCGACGATCTTTTCCGTCGTGCCGTTGGCATGCCGGACAGTGAGCGATCGGCCGGCCTGCAATTGCGATCCGCCTGGCGTATTTGCCGTCGCAGAGGGCATTGCCGTAGCGCCCGCTACTCCGTCGGCGCCAGACGTCGGATCGGAAACGGCGCGCCCGCCTACCCCCTTCGCATCATCGGCGCCGACAGCATCGCCTGAAGCATTTCCCCTGCTGTTCCTTCCCGTGCCCTGGCCTGATCCGCTATCGGCATCACTCGCCGCGCCGGCGCTGGAGCCGTCTTGGGATCCCTTGCCCGATGCGCTGCCTTCACCGGAATTTCCCCGACCGCCAGCGGAACTTGAATTTCCACCACCGTTTCCACTGTTGCCGTCCCCGCCTTTTCCGCTATTGCCGCCTCCATGCCCGGAACCTCCACCGGAACCGCCCTTATCGGCATGGGCCTCACTCCAGGCGGGCACGGCAAAACCTTTTGAAAAGTCGAGTCCGCTCGGCGCCAATGCGGCGGCAATCAATCCGCCTGCACACCACAAGATGAACTGCCGTCTTCCCGTCATGCTCCACCCCTTCGGCTGATGCGATCGACGATCGCGCCCCGGAGGCGCATCCATGGCCGGCTTTCGCCAGACGCCGAAATACGCTGGTGGGACAACAGGTAGCTGTTGCCCCGGTTCCCTTATTTGGGTGTTTGCAGGCGTTTCCCAAGAGTTTCCGGCCGTTGGTCCAAAATGCCATCAGCCTTTGGTCCGAAAATCACAGGGCATGAGGGCCCAGACGGGAACGTCCTCAGCGTCTCACCGATTATGACGCCATCTCCGCAGCGGCGCTCCCGACGCAACTGCCACGATCGGAGGAAACATCGTGAGAACCGAGAAAGGTAACATCATGAAAACGAAGATCATTATTCTCTCCACCCTGTTTGCCGCAGCCCTCGCTCCGGCCGCCATGGCGCAGCAGAGCACGGTCAACGGCGCGGCCGGCGGCGCAGTCACTGGTGCGATCGTCGGTGGTCCGGTCGGTGCTGCCGTCGGCGGTGTCGTCGGCGCGATCGCCGGTTCGGCCATCGATCCGCCGCCGCAGCGCGTCGTCACCTATGTCCAGGAACAGCCGATGCCGGCCCAGCCGGTGGTCGTTGAGGAACGGGTCGTGGTCGGCAAGCCGATCCCGCAGGCCGTCGTTCTGACGCCGGTGCCGGATTCGCCGCGCTACGCTTATGCCTATGTCAATCAGCAGCGCGTCATCGTCGATCCGCAGACCCGCACCGTCGTTCAGGTCATCAACTGACGAAACGGCGAGCCGGCCGATCAGTCGGTGGCAGGCAAGCGAATTTGAATGCACCCACCTTGCCCCGCGCGCGCTTTCGCCGCGGGGCAATTCATTCCGACAAGATCGGTCGGAAACGGCAATGCTAGCTTGATCGACACGAGTTCGAGACTTCCGAACCGGAACATAAGACTGGTCCGGGCGTTTCGAAAACTTCACCAGCCACGTCCAGAGGCCCTCCCGTGTCCCCAGCTTCCCGCGCCCTCCGTCATCCCGACGACGCTAAACCGACAGTTCCGGCAACCGATCCAGCCATCGAAACAGACATTGACACCGGCAAGGTAAAAGCCCAGCCGGATCAGGCACAGACACCGGAAGCGCCTGAAGACGCGGAAAAGAAACCCTCGATCATCCGCCGCCATCCGCTCTGGACACTGATCGTCCTCATTGCCGTGATTGCCATCGCGGTGGCCGGTTATTTCGTATGGCTGATCTATTACGAGCCCTATGAAACAACCGACGACGCCTTTGTCGACGCGCGCAGTTTCTCCGTCGCCGCAAAGGTCTCCGGTTATATCGAAGACATTCAGGCGACCGACAACCAGCATGTCGCGGCCGGCGATGTGATCGCAAAGATCGCGCCGCGCGATTACCAGATCGCGGTCGACCAGGCGAACGCCCAGGTGCAATCCGCAAAGGCTTCGATTGCCAATGCCGAAGCGCAGATCGAAGTCGCAGGCGCTTCCGTGGACGAAGCCCGTGCACAGCAGAACTCTTCGGCTGCGGCACTGCAATTTGCCCGTGACGAGGCAAACCGCCAGCGGCAGCTGCTTCAGGGCGGCGCAGGTAGCCTGCAGACCTCGCAGCAATCGGAATCGAACCTGCGTCAGGCCGATGCCGCCAATGCGCAGGCCCAGGCCAGCATAACCTCGGCCATGAAGAACAAGGCGGCCGCGGAGGCTCAGCGCAACAGTGCTCAAGCAAGCCTCAAGGAAGCGGAAGCGCAGAAGGAAACGGCCGAGCAGAACCTCAGCTACACGACCCTCACCGCCGCCCAGCCCGGCCGGATCGTCAAGCTCAGCGGTTCAAAGGGCCAGTTCGTGGAAGCCGGCCAGGCCGTCGCCATGTTCGTGCCGGACGATATCTGGGTGACCGCGAACTTCAAGGAAACCCAGCTCGCCGACATGCGGCCGGGCCAGACTGTCAATCTGACGATCGATGCCTATCCGGATCATCAGCTGACAGGCAAGATCGCCTCGGTACAACCGGGATCTGGAACCGCCTTCTCGCTTCTGCCGGCGGAAAATGCCACCGGCAATTACGTCAAGGTGACCCAGCGCGTGCCCGTCAAGATCACCGTCGATCACTGGCCGCAGGATGTCTCGATAGGACCCGGCATGTCCGTGCTTCCGACCGTCACCGTCCGCCCGCGGAACTGATCTGGACCTGATGAGGATCTGACATGGCAGACGCAGCTGCAATGGGCGGCTCCGGCGCAAGAAGCGCTGGCCGAACCACCAATCCATGGCTTGTGGCGGTCGTCGTTGCCGTCGCCGTCTTCATGGAAGTGCTCGACACGACAATCGCCAACGTCGCGCTGCGCTATATTTCCGGCGGGCTGGCGATCAGTTCGGACGAGGCCTCGTGGGTAGTCACGACCTATCTCGTTTCCAACGCCATCGTGCTGATCGCGTCGAGCTTCATCGCCCAGCGTTTTGGCCGCCGTCGTTTCTATCTCCTTTGCCTTGCGACCTTCACGCTGGCTTCGGTTGCGTGCGGCCTCGCCTGGAACCTGCCCTCGCTTCTTATCTTCCGCATGATCCAGGGTTTTGCCGGCGGCGGCATGGTGCCGGTCTCGCAGTCGATCCTGACGGACAGCTTTCCGCCGAACAAGCGCGGCCAGGCCTTTGCGATCTTCGGGGTGGCGGTTGTCGTGGCGCCGGTCATCGGCCCGACGCTCGGTGGCTATATCTCCGACAATTTCTCCTGGCACTGGTGTTTTCTGATCAATGGCCCGGTCGGCGCGATCGCCTTCACGCTTGTCTATTTCCTCGTTCAGGAATCCGACGAGGCCCGCAAGAAACGCGAGGACATGCGGAAAAAGAAGATCCGCTTCGATTTGATCGGCTTCCTGCTCGTCGCCACCTTTTTAGGCGCACTCGAGCTGATCCTCGACCGCGGCCAGACGGAAGACTGGTTCGATTCGAATTTTATCATCATCACCACGGTCATCTGCTTTGCCGCCTTCGTCGCTGCAATCCCATGGCTGATGACGGCGAAAAACCCGATCGTCGACGCAAGGCTGATCGCCACCCGGCAGTTCGGCTCCTGCATTCTCGTGATGCTCGCAACCGGTGCGATCCTCTACAGCACGACCCAGTTCGTACCGCAGGTTCTGCAGGAGAATTTCGGCTATACCGCCACCTGGTCGGGCCTGGCTCTTTCACCCGGCGGCCTGGTGACCATGGTGATGATGTTCACGGCCGGCAGGCTTTCCGGCCTCGTTCAGCCGAAATACCTGATCGCCATCGGAGCCGCGATCATCGCCTTCTCGATGTATGACATGACGCGGCTCAATCCGGATCTGAACTTCGGTTTCTTCGTCTGGTCACGCTGCATTCTTGGCCTCGGCCTGCCGCTGATCTTCATCCCGATCACGTCAGCCTCCTATGACGGACTGCGGCCCGACCAGACCGACCAGGCCTCCGCGCTGATCAATGCGGCGCGCAATACCGGCGGTTCGATCGGCGTGTCGATCGCCACCAACGTGCTGGCGCATCGCGAACAATGGCACCAGAGCCGGCTGGTCGAACATGTCGTTCCCTCCGACCCGGCCTATATCGAGACCATGCGCAACCTGCAGCATTTCTTCACCGAACGTGGAGCGACGATGGCGGATGCCCAGCAACAGGCTTTTGGCATGATCGGCCAGCAGGTGCAGGAACAGGCAAGTTACCTCGCCTATGTCGACGTCTTCTATACGCTCGCGATCATTTCGGCCTGCACCATTCCGCTCGCGCTGATCCTGCGCAAGATCGACCTGAATGGCGGCGGAGATGCCCCTGCCCATTAGGTGGGGATAAGAACTTTGCGAAACCCGCCTCCAGAGAAAAGAGTTTCGTTTCGATCGCCACCATTTTTGGAACAAATGATGTGGTGTTCGTGTCACGAGCCGCTAGTATCCTGCCCGAACAAGCGGTCGCCAGAAGACCACGTAAAGGGAGCCGACATATGAGCCTTCGTATCAACGACGTAGCACCGGATTTCACCGCCGACACCACCCAGGGTGAGCTGCATTTCCACGACTGGATCGGCGACGGCTGGGCCGTCCTCTTCTCGCACCCGAAGAACTTTACCCCGGTCTGCACGACCGAGCTCGGCACGATGGCCGGCCTCGAGGGCGAGTTCCGCAAGCGTGGCGTCAAGGTAATCGGCATTTCCGTCGATCCGGTTGAAAGCCATGCCAAGTGGAAGGCCGATATCAAGACCGCGACCGGTTTCGAGGTCGACTACCCGCTGATCGGCGACAAGGACCTCAATGTCGCCAAGCTTTATGACATGCTGCCCGCCGGCGCCGGCAATTCTTCCGAAGGCCGCACGCCTGCTGACAATGCCACCGTCCGTTCCGTCTACGTCATCGGCCCCGACAAGAAGATCAAGCTGATCCTCACCTACCCGATGACGACGGGCCGCAACTTTAACGAGATCCTGCGCGCAATCGACTCGATCCAGTTGACGGCCAAGCATCAGGTCGCAACGCCGGCCAACTGGCAGCAGGGCGATGACGTCATCATCACGGCTGCGGTCTCCAATGAGGATGCGATCACCCGCTTCGGTTCGTTCGATACGGTCCTGCCCTATCTGCGCAAGACGAAGCAGCCTTCGGCTTAAACCAAGCCATTTTCCGATCGAAAAATATCGCGCAGGCGCTCCGGCCCTGCGCGATATTCGTTTCAGAAGGGCTTGTAAGCTGTTTCGGAGAAAGCCATCAGGTCGAGATCCGGATGGTTGGAAGGCAAAAGCGTGCCCTGTGCCCAGACCTTCTTCAGCTCCTCGGTATCCATGGCAGCGACATTGACGTCGATATCCGTTGCCGTGCCGGGAACGCGATAGGGACATTTGCGCTGCGAACAGTTCGCCGCCGAGGAAAACTGCCAGAGGAAATAGCTCGACCAGCTGCCGATCGGAAACACGCCGGAAACATCCGGCCGGTAGCGCGCATACCAGATCGGCAGGCGTGAGAGCAGCGCGAAATCCAAGCTTCTGGCAGCGATATACCGGGCCACATTATGATTGGTGTAGAGGATCGGATAACGGCCGGTTCGCGCCTTGATATGCCGGACAAAGATCTCGGCATCCTCCAGCGACATGAATTTTTCGCCGAGGTCCTCGATATCGAGCACCATCAGGTCCTTGTCATCCGGCTCGGCATAATCCAGGAAATGATTGGCCTGATCGATCGGATTGCCCGGCCGCGCCAGATGATAGGCGCCCCAGAGCAGGCCGGCGGAACGGGCAACAAGTTTGCGCGTCTGGAAAAGCTCGCGGCTCACCGCATATTTGCGCCACATCGTCTTGCAATGCGCAACGCTGTCGCCCGCATGCGGCTCCTTGCAGGAATAGCTCTCGGGAAGACCGTCGGACGCCTTGTGGATGAAACCGGCAATCCTCTTGTCGGTCAGGAGCGCCTGCCAGTCGATCGCATTGAGCTCATAGGCATCGACCACGAGCGGCCGGCTCGGATCCTTCCAGGGCTGCGTTTCCGCCGCCTCTGCGGCTGGCCCGACAAGCATTGCCAGCATGACTGCCAGAAAATGCAGAAAGTGGGGCGCCGGTTTGCTCATTTTCCAAAAGTAAACAAACAGACTTAAACATGTATTAACTTAGGAGTGCGAGACAATACCCTGCACAGGCTCGCAAAATTAACAGTTTCTTTAGAAATCGATCACATATTGGTGACACTGAAGTGGTGCCAGAAACGTCTATGGTGCGGATTGCACGTCCGTGCATGCAGGTTCAAGTCCTGCCCACTTCTCCACTTTTCTCATCTTAACGTTACCGGATAACCATCCGCATCAGTTGTGGTTGTGCGCCCGGCTTTATGCTGGCAAGAGGGATGCACGCCCCTCGTAGCTCAATGCCAGAGCAGCTACCCCGTTTGTAGCCGATCCAGGTTCAATTCCTAGGCAGGGGCACCATTTCCTTAACAGCCTCAGGCCGCGCAGCCTTACGCCGAGCGCCAGACAACGCCGGCGCAACGCTTGCCGAAACCGCGATCCTGAAAATGTAAGACGGCGCTCTGCCGATCAGTGATGGTGATCGTTGTCGCGCTGCCAGTAGCCGACAATATACATCAGCTGCCGGTTATGGCTGCGCTTCTTCAGGAAGTCGCGAACCGGCCGCGCTTCCTTCTTCTCGCAACCGAGCCAGACATGCGTCTCCGGCGTGGCATCGAGGATGGCGGCCTTGACGACCGGCTCAAGCAGACCGCTCGTGCCCGGCGCCGCACCGTTGCGATGCAGCCACTGAAACTCGATCGAGGCAGCAGAGATAATCGGCAGCTCGCAGTCGGCGCTGTCGACTTCAAGAATGATCTTCATCCGCTTGTCGGCAGGTGCCTCGGCCGCGATACGGGAGATGACCGGCAAGGCCGTCTCGTCGCCGGCCAGAATGATATCGGTTGCGTCCGGAACGCCACCACCGCCCGGTCCCAGAATACCGGCAACATCGCCGACCTGAGCGGTGCGGCCGAATTCGGCGCCCGGCATTCCCTTGCCGTCGCTTTCATGCAGGACGAAATCGATATCCATCTCGCCGCGTTCGATATCGACGCTGCGGATCGTGTAGATGCGGATCGCCATACGGTCTTCCTGCCGGTACCAGCCGAGACGTCCGTCCGGCATGGTCAACGGCCAGACCGGCGCGCGACCCTTGACAGGGATCAGCAGGCGCACATGCATGTGCTCGCAGGCAAACCGGGCAACGTCGGCGCAGGCGACGGTCAGGCGGCGCATATGCGGCGTGATCTGGTTGACGGCGACAACGCGGACTTCGCTAAGATCCGGCAGCGGCGTTGCCGGCGCCTCATCTGCCCAGTTCAGTTCCAGCGGCTCCTCGCCGGCAAACATGAAGAGATGTTCGGCTATCGAGCTGCGCACCAGCTGCAGCATATGCGCCGAGGGGCAGGACAGATCGATCGACAGGCAACCGTTCTGCTTGCGGAAGCTCGCCTCGCCCGCCTCGCTCTCGAGCTTGACGTGGTCGCCCTCGCGCTTGACTTCGCTATGCTCCACGAAATGGCTGCAGATTTCGCAGAGCATGCGCTCCGCATCCACTGGAACAGCCTTGCCGGAAAGGGTGAACCTGTCGATCATCATTGAGTCGTTCCTTGCAACATTTTTGGTGCGGGCAAAAAGAAAGGCCCCGTAGGGCCTTCCTGCAAAACTTCACTCAGTTTGTCAACTTACCAAACCTTGCTCAGCTTGAGCGTGAAGGTACGAGCCTGGCCGTAACCGCAGAAATACTGGGTTGCGCAACCGGCGACAAAATCCTTGTCGAACAGGTTGGTGACGTTGAGCGACGCCTTCCAGTCGTTCTTCTCGTAGTGGATGCCGGCATCGAAGACCGTCGCATCGTCTACGCGCAGCGTGTTGGCATTGTCCGCCCAGGACTTGCCGCGATACCGCACGCCGGCACCGAGGCCGAGGCCTTCAAGCGCACCTTCGGTGACAGTGTAGTCCAGCCACAGGCCGGCCGTGGTCGCCGGAACGACGTAAGGCGTGTTGCCGACCATGTCCGGGCTGCCCGGATATTTGGTGAACTCGACATCCGTATAGGAGAACGAGCCGATCGCCTTCCAGTTCTGGTCGAGATTGACCTTGGCTTCCAGTTCGAAACCGCGCGAACGGACATTGCCGAGCTGCTGGTCGCCGATGCCGGGAACGCTGACGGTGTAATTGTCCTTGTCGATCTGGAAGAGCGACGCGGTCAGCATGCCGTCGAACCAGGTCGGTTCATACTTGACGCCGACTTCGTACTGTTCGCCTTCTTCCGGCTTCAGAGGACCATCGACGCTGGTGCCGACGAGCGGGCTGAAGAAGGTGGCAACGCTTGCATAGGGCGTCACACCGTTCTTGAACTCATAAGCGATACCGGCGCGACCGCTCCAGGCATGGTCGTCGGACGAGTAGTTCGTCATGACGCCGTTCAGGTCGTTGGCTTCGCTATGCAGATAGTCGTAACGGCCGTTGAAGGTCGCAATAAAACCGTCGCCGAAGCGGATCTGGTCCTGCGCATAGGCACCGACCTGGTTCATGGTGACGATCTGGTGCGAGCCGGGCGAAAGGACCGGATCGGGACCGTAAACCGGGTTCTGCGGATCGATCGAGGTCGGGAAGCCGGCATACTTGTCGGTATCGAGACGGTAGTAGCGATAATCGACGCCGAGCATGATCGTGTGGTTCGCACCGCCGATATCGAAATCGTTTTCGAGGCGGTTGTCCATGTTGAAGGCGTTTGCACGCGACGTGATGTCTTCCGCATAACGGCCGATCAGCGCATCCGTCTGGTCGAAGTCGAAGGCGTAGACGTAACGCTCGCGCTTGTAGAGGTTGGCGTAACGGGCGTTCTGGGTGAACTTCCAGCCACCTTCGAATTCGTGGTTGAACTCGTAGCCGACCATGGTCTGGTTGGCCTTGCCGATGTCGTAATCTTCGTTGCCGAGATACTGGTCACGGCCGATCTTGCCATAGACCGGGTTGGCGACAACAGTTCCCTCATAGGGAAGTAGGCCGTTCGTCGTATGCGTCTGGTCCAGACCGCTGACATAGGCATAGACGTTGAGGCTCGTCGCGTCGGTCGGCGCGAAGGTGATCTGCGGCATGATGAAACCGCGCAGGTCCTTCGTGTAATCGACATACCCATCGCCGCCGGCGACCTTGCCGGTCAGGCGATAGCTGACGACACCGTCCTCGCTGAACTTGTCGGAAATATCGAAGCCGCCGAAGGCATTGCCATCGCTGTTGATACCGGTCTCGGTATAGAAATACGGCTGGTCCGTCGGACGCTTGCGCTCAAGGTTGACCACACCGCCGGCGTTTGCACCGCCGACCAGAACCGATGCCGGACCTTTAAGGACTTCGATGCGCTCAAGCGCAAAGGCGTCGATCTGGAAATTGCCGTAGGCCGTGCTGGTGAAAGGCAGGTTGTCGAGGCTGAGACCCGTCTGGCTGGCATCGAAACCGCGGATGTAGAGCCAATCGGTATCCGGATCGGCGCCGTAAGGCTGGGTGAGAATGCCGGGCGTATAGGAAAGAGCTTCATCGACCTTGGTGATGACACCACGATCATCAAGCTCGTCACGGCCAATGACCGAAACGCTCTGAGGGATTTCGTTGATGGGGGTCGCCGTCTTGGAGCCGGTCGTGGTCTTCTTCGCGACATAACCCTTGATCGGGCCGGTGCCGGACTCGCCTTCGCCCTGAAGAACGATCGGCGCCAGCGTCGTGCCGCCGGCAGCCTGCGCATCGGCCTGCTGGGCCTGCGCATTAAAGGAAACGCACAGCGCGATCATTGCGGCGCTTGTCCCCAGTGCCGCCATTCTTGCGCGAATCATTGTCTTTTCACTCATCAATTTGCCCCACTCCGGCCTCACTTACGGCCAATTTAATAGCTGAGTGATTAACTCAATTTTCACGATTGCGCTTGCCCTGATCCAAGAGACTTGAACGGTTTTGGGCAAAGTTTGCGAAACTGGGCAAATCTCGACAAGTTTTGGAACGGGTGCGTCTTTTATGCGTCAATCATCAAACATGACGCAAAATCAGCTACGCTGCGCCTTTTTCCACTGCGATGGCGCAACGCCCATATGCTTGCGGAAGACGCGCGTGAAATGCGCGTGATCGGCAAACCCCGCCTCGGCGGCCACGACCGTCAGCGGCTCATCGGAGGTAAGCAAGAGCTGCTTGGCACGATTGAGCCGCGCCTTCATCTGCCATTCGTGCGGCGCCATGCCGGTCGAGGCCTTGAACGAATGGCTGAAATGCGATTGCGACAGGCCGGTCACCTGTGCCAGTTCCTGCAGACGAATGCCGCGCAGGCAGTTTTCCTCGATGAACTGGGTGACCCGCTTCAGCTGCCAGGGGGCGAGCGCCCCGCGCTTGCGCTGCTCTGATTTGACGATCTTCAAGACATCGACCAGAAGCGCGATCGCAAGCCCATCGCCATACAAATCGTGCAGCGGCTCGGGATTGGCGATCTCGGCGGCGATCAACTCGGCAAGCGACATGATCCGCGGATCGGAGAACAGAAGCTGTGGCTCCTTCAACCGCTGCGGATCGATCTCCTCCTGCAGCCGCCGACGCACCGTATCGGCATCGAAATGGATGTCGAGGTGACGGATCGACTGGACACCGTTGATATCGAGCCAGAGATCCATGTCAGCGGGAATATAGGAGATCGGGCTTTCACGCCGGTCCTTCTGAGCGCCACCGGCTTTCGGCGACACTTTGACCGTCGGCCGTCCCTCGCCGCGATGGTCGAGCAGGATGAACAGGCGCGGATCCTGCGCCACATAATGGCCGCCGGCATAGGAGGCGCATTCGACATCCCAGAGATCGGCGGTAATGCCATTCCAGTAGCGACGGCGCAGGCCGCCGACGACGGAAAAGCCCTCGATCTGATTGCTCATTCGCGGCTGGAAACTCATGTCGCGCTTTGATCCCGAAAAACTAGTATCTTATTATCAAGTTTAATTCGGGTCTTCAATCCCCGGCCTGCACGACCTGTGCAAACCGCCCTTCCCCGGTCCCGCGTTTCGTTATCCTCAACCGTGCTGTGCCGTATGCAGCCTGTTATAGAGGCCGCGACCGGCCATCAGGTCCTGATGGGTTCCCTGCTCGGCAATACCGCTTTCATCGATGACGACAATCCGATCTGCGCCCTGAATGGTGGCAAGACGATGGGCGATGACCAGCGTCGTGCGGCCGACGGCAAGTTCCGACAGCGACCGCTGGATCGCCCGTTCGGTCTCGGTATCGAGCGCCGAGGTTGCCTCGTCGAGGATCAGGATCGGCGGATTCTTGAGGAACATGCGGGCGATCGCCACACGCTGCTTCTGGCCGCCCGAAAGTTTGACGCCACGCTCGCCGATCACGGTATCAAGGCCATCGGGCAGACGCGCCAGCATGTCCTCCAGACGCGCCCGCTTGGCTGCCTCCACGATATCAGCCTCGCTCGCGCCAAGCCGGCCATAGGCGATGTTCTCGCGGATCGTGCCGCCGAACAGGAAAACGTCCTGCTGCACGATGCCGATCTGCTGGCGGAGCGACCGCTGCGTCATCTTGCGGATATCGATGCCATCGATGGAGATCCGGCCGCTATCGACCTCGTAGAAACGCGGCAGAAGCGAGCAGAGCGTCGTCTTGCCCGCCCCCGACGGGCCAACAAATGCAATCGTCTCACCGGCCCGAATGGTCAGATCGACATGCGAAAAGACCGGCTTGTCAGGCGTATAACCGAAGGTGACGTCCTTGTAGACGATATCCCCCTTGAGGCTGCCGACTTCAACGGCGTCAGGCGCATCGGCGATATCCGGGGCCGTGTCGATCAGTTCGAGGAAACGGCGGAAACCGGCCATGCCCTTCGGATAGGTCTCGATGACCGAATTGATCTTTTCCACCGGGCGGAAGAAGACGCTGACCAGAAGCAGGAAGCCGATAAAACCGCCGGCCGTCAGCTGGCCGCTCAGGACGAAATAGGCGCCGGCGACCATGACGATCATCTGTGTCAGGCGCATGCTCATATAGCTGAACGAGGTACTGGCCGCCATGATGCGATAGGCTTCCAGTTTGACGCGGCGATAGTTCTGGTTGTCGCTTTCGAACAGCGCCTGTTCATGCGCCTCGTTGGCAAAAGCCTGCACGACCCGCATGCCGCCGACATTTTCCTCGATCCGCGTGTTGAAATCGCCGACCCGCATGAACAGCCGGTGGAAATTTGCGGTCATCCGGCTGCCGTAACGGCTGGTCGCCCAGGCGGTCAGTGGCACGACGATCGCAGTGATCACGGCAAGCTGCCAATTGACGGAAAACATCAGAATGAGTGCGCCGGCAAAGGTCATCAGCGCGATGAACAGATCTTCCGGACCATGATGGGCAACCTCGCCGATCTCTTCCAGATCCTTGGTCAGTTTTCCGACCAGAACGCCGGTCTTCTGGTTGTCGAAATACCGGAAGGACAGTTTTTGCATATGATTGAAGGCTGCCCGGCGCATATCGGTCTCGATATTAATGCCGAGCATATGTCCCCAATAGGTGACGACCGCCATCAGCCCCGTATTGACGATATAGACGACAAAAAGGGCCGCGGAGGCGAGCAGGATCAGCAGCCATTCCTGGGACAGGAGCAGCCGGTCGACGAACAGTTTTACCGCCATCGGAAAACCGAGTTCCAACAGGCCCGACAGGATCGCGCAGAAAAAATCCACGAGGAAAAGCGTGCGATAGGGACGGTAATAGGAAAAGAAGCGCGACAGCATGAAAACCTGCAGAGGAAATGATCGGGCAGCGAATGCGGCAAAAGCCAAACATGAGGCGCCCCCTCATATTCGAAGAGCGGACAGCAGGAATAGTGCTTAAATGCCGCGCAACGCAACTTTACGACGGTCCGACTGGCAGTTCAGCCGCAAAACATGCCCGGATTGCAGGGCTATTCGCCATCCAGTCGCCTTTTCTTCGGTATCTCAAGCTCACGAAAAGATGACTATAAAAATCATCTTTCTCTTGCTCCGGGCGTGATCCTACCCTAGCTAGACCGGTATTGTTGCAGCATATGCTCCGGCACGTAAGCGTTAACGTCACTCAACGCGCTTGATCGATCGGGCGATCCGGTTTCGGTCTGCGCGGTCGCGTCCCGCAGGTCGGCACCTCTTGCCTCCGGAAAGGACAAAGATGAACGACATCTCCAGCACACAGAATGACACCGGCTCTCCGGTTCCAAACATCCAGCGTGTTCGCCACGAGCTGAAACGCCGCGAGCTGACCGTCGAGACCGTGGAAAACGTCACGCCCAACATGCTGCGCATCACGCTGACGAGCGACGACCTTGCTGATTTCATCAGCGCGGCACCGGACGACCACGTCAAGCTTTTCCTCGCGGTCGAGAACGGCGAACCGGAACGGCGCGATTACACGCCACGCCGTTACGACACCGAAGCACGCCGCCTCGTTCTCGATTTCGCCGTCCATGAAGCGGGACCGGCCACCCAATGGGCGCTGGAAGCCCGGCCCGGTACGTCACTTACCATCGGCGGCCCGCGTGGTTCGGCTGTTATTAGCGGTGTGAAGCGCTGGATCCTGATCGGCGACGAAACCGCTTTGCCCGCCATCGGAAGACGCATCGAGGAAGCCGGCGCCGATGAGACGATCGCAGTCGTCGCGGCGATCGAAGGCCCTGCGGAAGAGCAGCGTTTCGACACCAAGGCAGCGCTCGCCATCAGCTGGGTCCATCGCCCGCTGTCTTCGGCAACCGATGCCGCACCGATCATCGCCGCACTCGACGCGATCGAGCTGACGCCGGACACATTCGTCTGGATCGCCGCCGAGGGCTCCGTCGCCCGCGCCGTGCGCACCCATCTGGTCGAAAAGCGCGGTCATAAGCTGTCCTGGCTCAAGGCCGCCGGCTACTGGGCTAAGGGCAAGGCCGATAGCCACGAGACGATCGAATAGTCTTAAAGCCGGAGATGGCGGCGTTTCCGCCGCCATCCCGAAATTTTCAAACCGTTACGGCAGCGTATAAGCCGTCTTCACGACGGTAAAGAACTCCGCCGCATATTTGCCCTGCTCACGCGGACCGAAGGACGAAGCCTTGCGGCCGCCGAACGGAACGTGGAAATCGACGCCAGCGGTCGGCAGGTTTACCATCACCATGCCGGCTTCCGAATTGCGC
Organism: Neorhizobium alkalisoli; assembly: GCF_007829835.1. Lineage (GTDB taxonomy): Bacteria > Pseudomonadota > Alphaproteobacteria > Rhizobiales > Rhizobiaceae > Neorhizobium. The sequence continues at coordinate 349,005 of NZ_VIWP01000003.1, forward strand.
TTGAAATGCGAGGCATATTTCAGGCTCGTCGTGGCAATACCGGCCGACAGACCGAAAGGCGTGTCATTGGCGATCACCAAGGCTTCATCATAGTCCTTGGCGCGGATGACGCTGACGACCGGCCCAAAAATCTCCTCGCGGGAAATGCGCATGTCGTTATTGGCTTCGGTGAACAGGGTCGGCTGCAGATAGAAACCGGGCGTATCACGCTTGACCAGCTCGCCGCCGAAGGCAAGCTTGGCGCCCTCCTTCTGACCGATCTCGATATAATCGGTATCCTGCTTCAGCTGCCGCTCGTCGACGACAGGTCCGATATGCGTGCCGGCCTTCAAGGCGTCGTCGACATTCAGCGTCTTCAGCTTTTCCGTCAGTGCCGCAACAAACTTGTCATGGATGCCTTCGGTGACGATCAGACGCGACGAGGCGGTGCAACGCTGGCCGGTCGAGAAGAAACCGGAATTGGCCGCCGCCTCGACAGCGACCGACAGATCGGCATCGTCGAGCACGATCATCGGATTCTTGCCGCCCATTTCCAGCTGGAATTTGCGATTGTGTTCGATCGAGGCGAGCGCCACGCGCTTGCCGGTGCCGGTCGAGCCCGTGAAGGTGATGCCCGAAAGATCCTTGCTGTCGAGCATGGCCTGACCGACGACAGAGCCGCGGCCCATCACGAGGTTCAGCACGCCCTTCGGCAGACCGGCACGGTGAAGGATGTCGACGATCGCCCAGGCGCAGCCCGGAACCAGTTCGGCCGGCTTGAACACGACCGTATTGCCGTAGCAGAGCGCCGGGGCGATCTTCCAGGCCGGAATGGCGATCGGAAAGTTCCAGGGCGTGATGATACCGACGACGCCGATCGGCTCGCGGGTGATATCGACGGTGATGCCCGGACGTGCGGACGGCACGATCTCACCGGTAAGGCGCAGCGCTTCACCTGCAAAAAAGTCAAAGATCTGGGCGGCGCGGGTCACTTCGCCGATCGCCTCGGGCAGGATCTTACCCTCTTCGCGGGCGAGCAGTTTTCCGAGCTCTTCCTTGCGGGCAAGAATTTCGTCCGCGGTCTTTTTCAGGATCGCATGGCGTTCGAGAATGCCGGAACGCGCCCAGGCCGGAAATGCGGCCTTGGCGGCAGCAATCGCCGCCTTGGTGTCCTCGGCATTGCCGGTGGCGTAAAGCCCGACGACATCGCCGGTATTGGAAGGACTGATATTTTCGCTCGCCTCTGCGCCAACCCATTCGCCGGCGATCAGGTTCTGGTAGATCGTCATTGTCAAACTCCTCGGTTCTCCCCCGCCTCAACCGTGGGAGATAAGACATGAAATACCGCGATCAGGCGTCGTTGGGATGACCGGCCGTGGTGAAGGCACCGCCCTGATAGATCACCGCGGGATCCGACGGATTGTCGCGTGCAGATGCTTCTACTTCAGCGCGCCATTTTGCGGAAGTATCCTGCGGGCTCCAGCCGAGAAAACCGGCCTTGCTATTGTCCCACCACTGCTCGTCATTGGCCGAAGCGCCATAAACGACCGTATGCTGGAGCCGCGGCGTCACAAAGGCGCGGCCGCAGAGCGAAACGAAATCGCGGGCGCTGAGCCAGGTGGCAAGCATGCGCGTGTTCATCGGCTTTTCGAAACAGGAGCCGATCCGGATCGACAGCGTCTCCTGACCAAACTTGTCCCAATACATGCTGGCAATTGCCTCGCCGAACACCTTCGAGACCCCATAGATCGAATCGGGTTTTGGCGCGACCGTGTTGTCGAGATGTTCGTCGCGACGATAATACCCGACGACATGATTGGAGCTGGCAAACACGATGCGCGGCTTGCCGTGACGGCGCGCGGCTTCATAGAGATTGTGGACGCCGACGATATTGCCCTGCAGGATCAGATCGAAGGGACGCTCGACCGAAACGCCGCCGAGATGAATGATGCCATCGACACCTTCCACCATTTTCGACACGCCTGCCGCATCGGCGAGATCACATTGGACGAAGCTTTCCGTCGCACCTGCATCCGTGATTTCGGCAAGGTCGGACAAAACGACCTCTTCGGCGAGCGTGCCCAAGAGCGGCCGGATAGCACGACCCACGCCACCGGCAGCGCCGGTCAGCAACAATCTTTTCAGCATTTATCCTCCCTAGGATGCCCGGATACCCGTCAAGGCACCTCATCATACATGATGGCTAAGCTTATACTATAAGGTGACCATGGAAGGTCAATAAGCTTTGCTGGGGATTCCACCCAATTGCCGCAAGCTATCGGCGCCATTGCGGCGCTTGGCGCTGCAAAGGCAGAATATCACATCATATAAGTGGATTGATCCGGGTGCTGGATGTTTGCTTGGATCAGTCGGAAGGACTATCCGGAGGCGTGGTCGTGGCGATCAGCTGCCGCAGGGCTTCCATGTCACACGACAGGGGGCGATCGTCGTCGTAACGGGCTACCCGCGACCGCACGAGATCGCGGACAATTTTTGTGCCCGAGGCCGGCGACAGCGTGTCGCACAGAAAATCCTGCGCCTGCACGGCGGCCATCAGCTCGATCGCCAAAATGTATTCAGCATTGTCGAGGATGGAGAGAAGCTTGTTGGCGGCGGCCGTCGGATGCGCCAGAAAATCCTCCTGCAGTGCCGAGGTCAGGCCACCATCTGTGGCCGCAGGCGCCGCCAGCCGCCGGTTGTCGTTGACAAGCGCCGCTGCCGTATACTGGGCGATCATGAAGCCGGAATGGCTGCCGGCATCGCTGGCGAGGAAGGGCGGAAGGCCGCTCACCAGCGGATTGACGAGCCGGTCGATGCGGCGCTCGCTCATCGCCGCGATCTGGGCAATCGCAATCGCCAGACTGTCCGCCGCCTGCCCCAGCGCAGGCGCCACCGCATGCGCCTCCGACCAGACAAGCGGATCTTCGGGTGTTCCCGCCACGGCAGGGTTGTCCGTCACCGAGGCCAGTTCCTGATCGACGATGCGGCCGGTCACATCGAACACATCCCAGGCCGCGCCATGGGCATGCGGTATGGAGCGCAGACTGAGTGCATCCTGCGTCCGCCGCCCGACAGCGGCGGCAATAATGCTGCTTCCCGCCAGACGGTCACGCAGTTTTGCGCCGACCTTGGCAATCCCGGCCGATGACCGCAGCGCCAGAACCGCTTCGTCGAAAGCCGTCATCTGGCAGCCGGCGGCTTCCAGCGTCAGCGCCGCAATCGTATCGGCCCAGTCCAGCAGATTTTCCGCACGCGAAAGCGCGAGCGAAGAAAGCCCGGTTGCGCAGGCCGTGCCGTTGACGAGGCTCAAGCCCTCCTTGGCGACCAGTTCCAGCGGCTGAAGCCCAATCGCGGCCAGCGCTTCGCGGCCGGTGAGCCGATCGCCCTTGACCGTCGCATGCCCCTCACCAATCAGCACCAGAGCCGTATGCGCGTTGTGCGTGAGATAGCCGGCCGATCCCTTCGAAGGCACATCCGGAATGTAATCCTCATTCAGGAACAGAGTGAGATATCGGATCACCTCCGGCCGCACACCGGAATGGCCGTGCGCAAAATTGGCGATCTGCGCGGCAATTACCGCCCGCACTTCTCGCGCACTCAGCAACGGGCCAACGCCGCAGGCATGGCTGAGCACGATATTGCGCGACAGCCTGCTCTGGGCGGCGCGATCGACGACCGTGTCCGAGAGAGCGCCGACCCCCGTCGTGATGCCATAGGCTCGCACACCGCTTTCGACCAGGCCCTCAACGATGCGCCGGGCCTCGGCAATACGCTGCTGTGCGGCCTCGGAAAGCACAAAATTTTCACCGGCGGCGACGCTTGCGATGTCGCGCCACGAAACGGTCTTTTCGATCGATATTGTCACTGCGAATTTCCAAAATGGCCGATGAACTGGCGGAAGGCCGGCGAAGCGCCGCCTCCGAACATCTCGTCGGGCGAACCGCTGCTCTCCACAAGCCCCTCGCGCATGAAAACGACGCGGTTGGAGACATTGCGGGCAAAACTCATCTCATGAGTGACGACCAGCATGGTCATCCCCTCCTCCGCCAGTGCCCGCATGACCCGCAGCACTTCACCGACCAGTTCCGGGTCGAGCGCCGATGTCGGTTCGTCGAACAGCATCACCTTCGGTTTCATCGCAAGCGCACGGGCGATTGCCGCGCGCTGCTGCTGGCCGCCGGAAAGATGGGCCGGATAGGCGTGGCGTTTATCGGCAATGCCGACCTTTTCGAGAAGCGCCTCCGCCTCGGCGATACAATCGGCCTTGGCGCGTTTCAGCACATGCACCGGCCCTTCGATGACATTCTGCAGGATGGTCATGTGGGACCAGAGATTGAACCCCTGGAACACCATGCCGAGTTCGGAGCGGATATGATCCACCTGCTTGCGGCTGGCCGGCCGGCTGACACCGTTTTTGTGGATCATCCGGATCGGTTCGCCATCCACGATGATCTCGCCGTCGCTGGCAATCTCGAGCAGGTTGATGCAGCGCAAAAACGTGGATTTTCCGGAACCCGAAGCGCCGAGCAGCGAAATCACGTCGCCATCGCGCGCGTCGAGCGAAATGCCGCGCAGCACTTCATGCGTGCCAAAACTCTTGCGGATGTTGCGGACGGACAGACGGGTGACATCCGGCATATCAAAAATCTCCGGTCAGGCTTTCAAGGCCGGCGGGATGGCACCGCGATGGCGGGAGAGAGAATATTCGAGCAGGTTCAACGCCTGCAGAATGACGAAGTTGAGGACGAGATAGATGAGCGCTGCGCAGAGAAACACTTCCATCGTCCGGTAGGTCTGCGAGATCAGCCGCTGTGCAACGCCGGTCACTTCCCAGACGGTGACGAGGCTGGCGAGAGCGGTCGATTTCATCATCAGCACGATTTCAGTCGAATAGGCCGGCAGGGCATGGCGGAAGGCGATCGGCGCAATGATACGGCGCACCAGAAGAAAGCCCGACATGCCCACAGACCGCGCCGCCTCGATCTCCTTCGGCGAGACGGCACGAATGCCGCCACGAAAGATTTCCGCCGTATAACCGGCCGTGCAGAGCGCCAGCGAGAGAACGGCGCAGACCACAGGTTCGCGCAGAAACGGCCAGAGGAAGGAATAGCGGATAACGCCGAACTGGCCGAGCCCGTAGAAGATCAAAAACATCTGGATCAGCAGCGGCGATCCGCGGAAGACAAAGATATACCCCTTGGCGAAACCGGCGAGAAACGGATTGCCGCTCACGCGCATGGCGACGATGACGAGCGCCAGAAGCCCGCCGAAAAAGATCGACAGGGAAAACAGCATCAGCGAGGTCGGCACCGCCTTGATCAGCGTCACCATTGTCGAGGAGAGAAAGGCGAAATCCATAGATATCACACCTTTCCGATCGCAGCCGACGGCATGCTACGGTTCGCCTTCCGCTCGGCGCCGTTGAAGACGCGGTCCGACAGGCTGGTCAGCACGAGATAAAGCGCTCCGCCGACAATGTAGAACATGAAATACTGGCGGGTGGAGCCGGCAGCCACCTGGCTCGCGCGCATCAGTTCAACGAGGCCGGTCACAGAGACGAGCGCCGAATCCTTCAGGCTGAGCTGCCAGACATTGCCGAGACCAGGGATCGCCAGCCGCAGGACCTGCGGAATGATGATGCGGCGGAACCGCAAGGCCCGGCTCATGCCGATCGCTGCAGCAGCTTCCAGTTCGCCCTTCGGGATCGCCTGATAGGCGCCGCGAAACACTTCCGCCTGATAGGCGCCGGAAATGATGCCGACGGCGAGCGAACCGGCAACGAAGGACGGCATGCCGAAAAACCCGTCATATCCCATGGACTGGGCAATCGCCGTCAAGCCGGAAGCACCGCCGAAATAGATCAGATAGATGATCAGCAGTTCCGGCACGCCGCGAAATATCGTCGTGTAGACATGTCCGAAAAAACTTAAGGTCCGGCTGCCCGAAAGACGGGCCGATGCGACCAGCGCACCTAAGACGGCACCGATGGCGAGCGCCGTCGCCGTCACAGCAAGCGTCATCAGGGCAGCGACAAGCAGCCAGGCGCCCCAGCCGTTCTGCCCGAAGCCGAGCAATTGCAAGCCTGTCATTCAAACGTCTCCGACACTGCGGCTTCAACAACACCGGAGACCGGCCTGCGCCTGAAAGGCACAAACCGGGCTCCGAGCCTCATCGAAAGACAGCCGCTCATTGCGGGCTGACGTCGACCTTGAACCACTTCATCGACAGGGTTTTTACGGTTCCGTCGGCCAGCGCCGACTTGATCGCCGCGCTAAACTTGTCGCGCAGATCCGTATCGGCCTTGCGGATGCCTAGACCTTCGCCCTCGCCCCAGATCGAACCGGCGATTTCCGGGCCTGTAAAGGCAAGCGCGCCGCCAGCCGATTCGAAGGCGTTGTTGAAGTAGACGGCATCGTCGAAGCCGAGGTCGATACGGCCGTTCTGCAGGTCGAGATCGCGGTCGGCGCCGGTCTTGTATTCGCGGATTTCCGCGACGCTGCCAAAATTGTCATAAACGAACTTGGCATAGACGGTGGCCGCCTGGATGCCGATCGTCTTCCCCTTGAAAGCGGCCTTAAGCGCCTCGATCTCCTTCACGCCGGTCTGTCCAGCGGTCATGGTGATCGTCGCGCCGGTGCCGGCAGCTTTTGCCAGCGGGCTGTCCTTGGCGGTCGCGAATGCGGCCGGCGTTGCGGCATAAGGAACGGTGAAATCGATGACCTGCTTGCGTTCGTCGGTGATCGACAGCGCATCCATGATGACGTCGAACTTGCCGGCATTCAGCGCCGGGATCATGCCGTCCCAGTCGGAGGCGACGAGCTTGCATTCGATCTTGGCGCGCTCGCACAGGATTTTTGCAAGCTCCGGTTCGAAACCGCCGAGTGAACCATCGGCATTCGTCATGTTCCACGGCGCATAGGCGCCTTCGAGCGTGATCGTGGCGCTCTTCCAGTCCTTGGCAAGCGCCGGCGAGGCGACGGCGGCAAGCGCGACCGAAGCGGACAAGGCAAAAACTTTGAAATTCATGATCCCAATTCTCCTCTGGGGTTCTGCAATATCATCGCAGCTGCCGATCTGACGCCGGCTTGCCCGCCATTCCGGCCCCGAAAACCGGGAGCTTGAGAACAGGCGGTGGAGCAACAATATGAGACATTATGGGATATGCAAGCGACATCCGCCGCTTTGGAAGGCGGCTTGAAATGGCGCAAAAAGAATAGGCAGATTTTTGGTATCGACCGCCAGCCGACGTCAGGCCAGCTCGGGATAACCCAGCGCCGCCGCCTGTCTTTCCAGATCGAGCAGCGCCTCGTAATCGGCATCTGACAACACTTCGAAACCGACAAGCGCCAGCGTATCACGAACGTCGGCAAGCGCCGGTTCGGACAGTGCCGCAAACAGCGCGGCACGCAACACGGCAACGTCATCGTCGCTGGTCGAGATGGCCGTGATCATCGCAAGCCCCGGCCCGGAAGGAGTTTCATCCAGAACCGTTACCCTGTCCAGAAGCTGCGGCGCAAAGCGATTGAGATGGCCGAAGGTGACGCAGTCGATTGCCGCGCAATCCGCCCTGCCCTCGGAAACCGCGGCAATGCTTGCCACATGCGCGCCGGCCTCGAACACGCGATCGAAGAATTTCTGGCCGTTCGCAAAGGGCGCGATTGCGGCACGAAACACGTTCGTCCCGGAATTGCTCTCAAAACTGTTCACCGCAGCGACGCGGCCGCGAAGGTCGGCCAACGAGGTATAACCCGCATCCTTGCGCATGATGATCAAACTGCGCGTATTCGGCCCGTCGCATCCGCGATAGGAATAACAGGGTGTCGCGATCAGCCGAACCCGATCGCGGAAGGTGGCAGCATAAGGATGGCCGCAGATCTGCGACAGGAGAAGATCGGGCCTTGCCCAGGCATGGTCATAAGCAACGCTCCGGTCGATCATGTCAGGAACGTCGGCAAGCCCTGCCTGACGAAGATAATCGCGAATGAAGGCCCAGAACGCGTCGGTCGCCTCTTCCACGGGTTTCGGCGCGACATACATGGCAAGGCTGGCGAGACGCAATTTCACTCTCCGCTCGGCAAAGGCTTCTCTGGGGCTTCGTCTGAAAAGATCCCGGGCGACAGCGCCCGAGCCGCTTATTTCTTCTTGTCGGACCGTCTCAGCTCGGCAACGTCGTGCTGCAGGATCAGGCCGGTCAGAACCGGATGTTCCCAGATCGTCTCGCCTGGCCTCGCCGAGATCGGATTGTAATCGACCGGGAAGGCATCGATCAGCGCCTGCTCGTCGATCGTCTTCGGCTTCCAGGCCGCATCCACTGCCGCCATCAAGGCGTGCCAGTCGGTCTTTTCGGTGGCCGACTGGCCGTAGATCGGCAGGCTCGACATGCCGAGGCCACGATAAAGATCGATGACGCGCAGATCGATCGGCGAACCATCTGCGAGCGAGCGGTCCTGCAATCCGTTGTTCTGAACCGGGTGGCCGAAATGCAGGCACGGAATGCCATAGCTTTCCGCAAACACCATGCCATGCAAGCTGGTGGAAACCAGCCGTTCGCAGGCCAGCATCTCGTCGATATTCTCGCCGATCGCGCCGACGCGGATATCGCTCACCGTGTTGATGATATGGATATCGTCCTTCAGCTCATCGGGAATGTGATACCGAACGAGCTCTTCGCGCACATGCGCTTCCGTCGCGCGGTCCGACAGTTCGGACAGATGCACGATCACGCCGAGCTTCCACTTCTTCTCGATCTTCGGCGCATAGAAGCGCGGCAGCAGCCAGACTGGGTCGCCGTAAATACCAACGGTGCCCTCGGCCTTGCCTGTCAGAAGTTTTTCGGAAACCGGACCGCGCGTCGCATGCACGATGAAATTCCAGTCCGGCTCGATGACGAAGGGCTTGCGCTCCTCCGCTGCCGCAGACGGATTGGACCAGGGCGAAGAACCAGTGCCCCAGAAATGCACCTCACCGCCGGAAAAGCCGTGACCAACCGTACCGACGCAGCCCATGCGCAGCGACTGCGACTTGGTCGGCACGCGCCGCACGTCCAAACCGGACATCAGCGCCACCATGACCGGGCTCAGCGCATCACCGATATTCAGGTAATCCATGGTGGTCGTGGAACCTGCCCATGCCAGCGGCACATAACCGTTCTGACGCGAGAAATTAGCCAGGGAATTGTTCTTCATGGGATTCGCTATGGTCCGCCAATGGTTTGGATCTGGGCGCATATCTGCCGGCCGCACGAGTAAGGTTTTGGGCTCGGCAATGTCAAGCGAAGGTTGCCGAAGTAGCGGACAAATGAAGAGATGCGCATCAACTGCTGTTACCAGCCGCAGACAAGGCCCATGGACTTTCAGGTGTATTCGGTAAACTTTACCCGCATGGCCCGGTTCTTGCTTCGAAAAGACCATGACGATCTCCCAGCGAAACCTTCCCTTTCAGGCCGAACCTGCCTGGCGCCGCGTCTTTCGCGATCTCGATCGTGACGGGCAGGCGCTGAATATCCAGGTGCGGCGCATGATCGTCGAGGCCGTTGAAACCGGCGTATTGTTGGCGGATGCGCGCCTGCCGTCAACGCGGGACCTGGCGCTTTATCTCGGCATCGGCCGCAACACCGTGACTGCCGTCTACCAGCAACTGATCGACGAAGGCCTGCTTGCCTCGCGCAACAGAAGCGGAATCTATGTCGCTGCCGCGATAAAGCCCGCCACGGTCGAGAAGACAGCCAGGCCGCCCGCCGATTGGTCGTCGCGATTTGCGATCGAACCATCCCGGTTGTCTCAGATCGTCAAACCGAAGGACTGGCGCAGCTACCCCTACCCTTTTCTCTCGGGCCAATACGATCCCGGCCTGTTCCCGACCAACAACTGGCGCGAGGCGGTGCGCGCCACGTCCAGCGTCCAGGAAATTCAGGTCTGGGCCGCCGACATGATCGATGACGATGATCCGGACCTGATCGAACAGCTCAGGATCCAGGTCCTGCCGCGCCGGGGCATCTTTGCGCATCCGGGCGAGGTCATGGTGACGGTCGGCTCGCAGCAGGCGCTGTCCATGCTCGTTCAGCTTCTGGTTAGCCGCGATACGGCAGCCGGCATGGAGGATCCCGGTTATCCCGACCTGCGCAACATGCTGAAGCTTGCCACCGACCGGCCGGTCTATCTCGCCAGCGACCACCATGGCGTCATTCCCGATGCGAGCTTCGCCGGATGCAAGACGGTTTTCGTCACACCCGGCCACCAATGCCCCACGACCCTTGTCATGCCGCAATCCCGGCGCCAGTCGCTGCTCGATGCCGCCACGTGCCAGGACGTTCTTATCGTCGAGGATGATTACGATGCCGACCTTTCGATCGAAAACGACAGCACCATTCCGTCCCTGAAAAGCCTCGATCGCGAAGACCGGGTCATCTATGTCGGCAGCTTTTCCAAGGTTCTGGCCCCCGGGCTGCGCATCGGCTATGTGGTCGCGCCAAAACAGGTGATCGACGAACTGCGCGTTCTGCGTCGCCTGATGCTGCGGCATCCGCCGACCAACAACCAGCGTTCGCTCGCCACCTTCATCGCGCTCGGCCACTATCGCCAGCATCTCGCCCGCGCCGGCACCACCATTCTCGAGCGCGCCCAGCTGATGGCAAAGATCCTGCCGGAGGTCATGCCCTCCTGCCGCTTCCGGCGTGACGATGGCGCAACCAGTTTCTGGATCGAGGGACCGGCGCACCTCGATTGCCGCGTCCTAGTCGAGAGCGCCCGCGCACAGGGCGTGCTGATCGAGATGGGCAATATCTTCTTTTCCGGCACCGACCGGGGCCAGAACTTTTTCCGCATCGGTTTTGCCTCGATCGCCACAAACCGTATCGAGGCGGGTCTGATCAGGCTCGGCGCCCTCGTCGAAGACCTTTGCAGGACAAACGGCACGCGCGCTTAAAGCTCGGCCGGTGGGAACCAGATGCGACTTTCGAGGGAGCCAGAAGCGCAAACCGAAGTCCCATGCGAATTGTCCATGTTACGTTTCGGCATCACCCACCCTCCGCAGCCAGGGAGACGCCCCGTGAACATCGCCGCGCAGCCCAACGATATCCGTGACGTCATCGAGGCGGATCGTGCCAATGTCTGGCATCACCTGACCCAGCACAAGCCGTTCGAGACCGTCGATCCGCGCATCTTCGTCGAGGGCAAGGGCATGCGCGTCTGGGATGCGACGGGCAAGGAATATCTGGATGCGCTGTCGGGCGGTGTGTGGACCGTCAATGTCGGCTTCGGCCGTACGTCGATCGCCGATGCCGTCCGCGACCAACTCGTGCAGCTCAACTATTTCGCCAATTCGGCGGGCTCGATCGCCGGCGCAAAATTCGCGCAAAAACTGATCTCGAAAATGCCGGGCATGAGCCGCGTCTATTATTCGAATTCCGGCTCGGAGGCGAACGAGAAGGTTTTTAAAATGGTGCGCCAGATGGCGCATCGCCATCACGGCGGCAAGAAATACAAGATCCTCTACCGCGAGCGCGACTATCACGGCACGACGATCGCAGCCCTCGCCGCCGCCGGCCAGCAGCAGCGGCGGGAACAATACGGCCCGATGCCGCCCGGCTTCGTCGAAGTTCCGCATTGCCTCGAATATCGCAGCCAGTATGGCGAGATCGACAATTACGGTGAACGCGCCGCCGAAGCGATCGAGGAAGTCATCCTGCGCGAAGGGCCTGACACGATCGGTCTCTTATGTCTCGAACCGGTGACAGCCGGCGGCGGCGTCATCGTGCCGCCCAAGGGGTATTGGGAAAAGGTCCAGGAGATCTGCCGGAAATACGACATTCTCCTACATATCGACGAGGTCGTCTGCGGCGTCGGCCGCACGGGCCTCTGGTTCGGTTACCAGAATTACGGCATTGAGCCGGATTTCGTCACCATGGCCAAGGGCGTCGCCTCCGGTTACGCGGCGATCTCATGCACGGTGACGACGGAAAAAGTCTTCGAGATGTTCAAGGACGATGCCGACGATCCGATGTCCTATTTTCGCGATATCTCCACCTTCGGCGGCTGTGTCGCGGGGCCGGCAGCAGCGCTCGAAAACATGCGCATCATCGAGGATGAAGGCCTGCTCGACAACACGCTTGCCATGGGCAAAAGGCTGGTCGGCAATCTCGAGGCCCTGATGGAACGCCACGCCGTGATCGGTGACGTCCGCGGCGCCGGCCTGTTCTGCGGCGCCGAACTGGTCGCCGACCGCAAGACCAAGGAGCCGGTTGCCGAAAAACTGGTGCAGGCCGTCGTTGCCGATTGCGCCGCCCAGGGCGTCATCATCGGCGCGACCAACCGGTCGCTGCCGGGGCTGAACAACACGCTCTGCCTCGCACCGGCGCTAATTGCGAAGGAGACGGATATCGACGGGATAACCGAGGCGATCGGCAAGGCGCTGACCAAGGTGTTCGGATAAAACTGCGGTAGCTGGCGCCCCTCACCCTAACCCTCTCCCCGTAAACGGGGCGAGGGGACGTGGCTCATGTTATGTCTGAGAGGGACGGATAGGTTGCGGCATATCCCTTCTCCCCGTCAGAACGGAGAGAAGGGGCCGGCAGGCGGATGAGGGGCAAAACACTCGGTAGGAGGCGTCCCCAAGATCCCTCACCCTACCCCCTGAAAATCTGGAACGGCGCCCAGGACTGGCTGACCGGCATGATCTCGACGCTGTTGATATTCACATGCTTCGGCAGCGACGCGACCCAGTAGATGGTCTCGGCAATGTCTTCCGGCTGCAGCGGGTTGGCGCCGGCATAAAGCTTGTCATAGGCTTCCTGATTGCCGCCGGTGCGCACGAGCGTAAATTCGCTCTCCGCCATGCCGGGCTCGATGGACGTCACACGCACGCCCTTGGCAGAAAGGTCGCTGCGAAGGCCGAGCGAAAACTGCCGGACGAATGCCTTGGTGGCGCCATAGACATTGCCGCCCGGATAAGGCCAGTTCGATGCGATGGAGGCGAGATTGACGATGATCCCCTTCTCGGCAATCAGCGTATCGAGCAGCAGCCGCGTGATCGTCACCAGACCGGTGACATTCGTATCGATCATCGTCTTCCACTGATTGAGATCGCTTTCCTGCGCCGGCGCGGTACCGAGCGCCAGCCCGGCATTGTTGACGAGCGCGGTGATCGCCCTGAACTCGGCCGGCAGTTCCGCAAGCGCCGCCTCGGTTGCGGCTTCGTCGCGAATGTCGAAGCAGAGCGCATGCGCCCGCTTCGGCCCGCCCAGTTCGGTGACCAGTGCATCCAGCCTGTCCTTGCGGCGGCCGGTGAGCACGACATTCCAGCCCTCCTTGACGAAACGCTGCGCTGCGGCCTTGCCGAACCCGGCCGTGGCACCGGTGATGAGAGCTATCTGGGGCATGAATCGATCCTTTTCTTTCGCATTGCAGCAAAGTCTATGCGGACGAAGGCGATCACGTAAACCGTCTGCATGCGGCGGATGGCGCGAGAAAAACATCCCCCCGTCACCGCCTCGCCCCTGTCACGCTGCACCCTGTCCAGCCAAGGCACTGTCGCTGATAGAACGGTCTTAGCCGCAGGCTGCAAAGCGATGACAGATCCAGAATATTTTGACCATGGAACCAGAGATATTCGGTGCTCGCCACATCTAGCAGCATGATCAAAATTGGCAAACCGCGTTGTTTTCAATGGCTAAATTTCACAAACCCGGTTTCGAGCGCCGCGCATATGGCTGGCAGGCCTGAACAATCCGCAGGCGTCTCGCCAAATTTATGAACGCCGGAATGGCGCGCATTTGTGCGGTTGCATTCACGCAAGCCTAAAACCTTTGGCAATGTGTCCGGAGACGCCGCCCTCCCGCCAAATATCCCGTTGTCAGCCCCGATCATCGTGCTAGCCTGTGGCCAATAACAGCGGCAAAGCCGCCAAGGGGATCTATGAGTTCAGGCAATTTTCATCCGGTTTCCGGCGTCGATCTTCCGCGCTTTGCAGGCATTGCCACATTCATGCGGCTGCCGCATATCGGGCTGGACGATCCACGCCTGGCCGAGGTCGAGATCGGCCTGATCGGCGTTCCCTGGGATGGCGGCACCACCAACCGACCGGGCCCCCGCCACGCGCCCCGCCAGCTGCGCGACTATTCCTCCATGGTCCGCTTCCAGAACGGCGCGACCAAGGTAAAACCCTATGACCTGGCGCGCTGCGCCGATCTCGGCGATGTCGGCATCAACCCGGCCGACGTGCAGGATTCGCTATCCCGCATCACCGCCTTCTACGACCGCGTGAAGGCGGCTGGCATCATGCCGCTCACCGCTGGTGGCGACCATCTCTCCTCCCTGCCGATCCTGCGGTCACTGGCCAGGGACAAGCCGCTCGGCATGGTGCATTTCGACAGCCATACAGATCTCTTCCATTCCTATTTCGGCGGCTTCAAATACACCCATGGCACGCCCTTCCGCCGCGCCATCGAGGAAGGCCTGCTCGATCCGAAGCGCGTCTGCATGATCGGCATTCGGGGCCCCGCCTATGATTTCGAGGACCGCGACTTTGCCGATTCCGTCGGCATAAGGGTAATCCCGATCGAGGAGTTTCACGCCCGCGGTGTGGCCGATGTCATGGCCGAGGCGCGCGAAATCGCAGGCTCCGACGAAACCTATGTCAGCTACGATATCGACTTCATCGATCCCGCCTTTGCGCCGGGGACCGGAACGCCGGAAATCGGCGGCCCGAACAGCTTTCAGGCGCTCGAAGTGGTCCGCGGGCTGCGCGGCCTGAACATCGTCGGCGCCGACCTCGTGGAAGTTTCACCGCCCTTTGACATGAACGGCACGACGGCCTTTCTCGGCATCACCGTCATGTTCGAACTGCTTTGCGTGCTTGCCGAATGCAGAGCGAATAAAGTGCAGGGCGCATAAACTGCAATCTTAAACCCAACAAGACCGGAAAACCGGCGGGAACAGTCCAACGCAACAGAAAACTGGGAGCTTACCGATGCGCATTTTGACCATGCCGATCTCTCGGCGCAGCATTCTGAAGACCACCGCTATTGGCGCTGGTGTCATTGCCTCTCCCGCCATCATTTCCTCGAGCGCGCTGGCGTCTTCGGGCGAAGTGAATTTCACCGGCTGGGCCGGTTATCCCGGCATGGCCGAAAAAGTGTTTCCGGCCTTTACCAAGGCAACCGGCATCAAGGTCAACTTCACCGAACAGCCGGACCAGGACACGATGTTCGCCCAGGCGAAGATCTCGCTTGCGACCGGCGCGTCCGACGTTGTCGAGCCGACGCTCGATCGCGTTGCCGCCTGGAACTCCAACGGCCTGCTGCAGGGCTGGGACCTGAAAAAGGTCGGTATGGACAATTACGCCCCCGGCCTCGCGGATGGCTCTGCCGCGACGCTTTCGACCATCGAAGGCAAGACGCTGATCCTGCCTTCCGTTTGGGGCACGGAAGCGCTGGTCTACAACAAGAAGGATTTCCCGACCGAATATGGCAAGGCAAGCCTCGGCGACCTGTTCAACCCGGCCAATCAGGTAACGGTGCGCGGCCACTCGGCACTCGCCGCCATGGGTCGCTGGCTTGACGCGCAGGGCAAGCTGCCGAAACCCTGGATCGAGAGCTACAAGGACGAAGCGACCATGGTCCAGCTCTGGGACATCGCGCTGGCCGAAGCGATCAAGGCCAAGGGCAATGTCGTGCAGTTCTGGAACGGCGAAAATGACGCCCAGGCCGCCTTCCGCACCAACGGCGCCGTGGTCGGTCTCTGCTGGGATTCGACCGGCTTTAACCTCACCAAGGATGGCTACGCCTATCTCGCGCCGAAGGAAGGCGCGTTTGCCTGGAATCAAGGCCTCGTGCTCCTGAAGAGCGCGAAAAACGTCGAACAGGCCCATGAATTTGCAAAATGGGTCTCGACGGCGGACGGCTCGGCGCTCTGGGCGACCGCATTTTCGGCCAACCCGGTCGGCAAGGGCGGCATCGACCTGATGGATCCGTCCGTTTCCGCCTTCTACAAGGCGAGCTTCCCGGGCGATGCCGTTTCGAAAATGTACTGGTGGCCGAGCCAGGCCGCTTGGTTCCTCTCCAAACGCGGCGAATATGCCGACAAGTACAAGGCCGCCTGAGGCCCAAACTCTCCGACTCCATGACCGGCCACTTCAGTGGCCGGTTTCTGCCCGACGGAACAGGCCACCGACCGCGCATCTGGCGGCAATGGCTTCAGAGGATGGACTGCGAGCAATGAGTGCCAGTGTCGAACTTCAGGATGTATGCGCGGATTTCGGATCGTTTCGCGCCGTGGACAATGTCTCGCTGTCGATCGAGGCCGGCGAATTCTTTTCCTTCCTTGGACCCTCCGGCTGCGGCAAGACAACGATCCTGCGCATGGTTTCCGGCTTCATCTCGCCAACCGCAGGCACGATCAGCATCGGCGGCAAGGACATGCGCAACCAACGCCCGAACCAGCGCCCGACAGCCCTGATTTTCCAGAACCTCGCCCTCTTCCCGCTGATGCCGATCTGGGAAAACATTGCCTTCGGCCTTGAAGCCCGCGGCGTCGACAAGAAGACCCGCCGAAAGCGCGCGGAGGAACTGCTCGCCCTCGTCGACCTGCCCAATGCCGCCGACAAGACGGTGGCCCAGCTTTCCGGCGGCCAGAAACAGCGCGTCGCGATCGCCCGCGCGCTTGCCGTCGAACCTTCCGTCATGCTGCTCGACGAGCCGCTCTCGGCGCTCGACCTGAAACTGCGCCAGCACATGCGCGCCGAACTGCGCGCCATCCAGAAGCGCACCAACGTCACCTTCATCTACATCACCCATGACCAGGGCGAGGCGCTCGCCATGTCCGACCGCGTCGCCGTCATGTCCCACGGCAAGCTGCAGCAGGTCGCCCCTCCCCGCGAGATCTACAACCAGCCGGCCACCGGCTTCGTCGCGGCCTTCGTCGGCGAAAGCAACATCTTCTCCGGCACGCTCGCCTCCCGCTCCGGCGACCGCGGCGAATTCCAGACGGAAAGCGGCGTCTTCAAGGGCAGGCTTGGACCGGATATCGGCGACGGCGCCAAGCTCTATGTCCGCCCCGAACATGTGAAACTCGACGCCGCCGCGATCAACGGCAACACAATCCCCGTAGAAGTGACGGATATCGCCTTCGAGGGCAATTTCATCTCGATCCAGACCATCGACGCCACCGGCCGCACCGTAGTTTCGGAAACCCGCAATGACGGCACAGCCTCGGTTCCGGACCGCGGCACAAAACTGTTCGCAAGCTTCGACGCCGACAAGGCCTTCATCCTCGCCGATGAAGCAAAAAACCAGCCGGTTGCCGCCGCATGAACGATCTCGTCCACCGTTACGGCACCGCCCTCACCCTTCTGATGTGCCTTGCCGTCGCCTTCTGGCTGGTCATCCTGGTCATCGTCCCGAACCTCTACCTGTTCGAAAACTCCTTCCGCCCCTACCTGCCGGTGCAGGACATGGGTGGCCCGAAGGATGTCTACACGCTGAAGAACTACCTGACCTTTTTCAACAGCCCGATCCATATCACCGTCTTCATCTCGACGGTTCTCTATTCGTCGATCGTCACGGTCATCTGTTTCGTGCTGGCCTATCCGCTCGCCTATTACCTGTCGAAAAAGGTCTCGGTCAAAAGCCTGCCGGCGATCTTTCTGCTTCTTACCGTGCCGCTCTGGGTGAGCGAGATCATGCGCTCCTTCGCCTGGTTCATCATCCTGTCGCTGCGCGGACCGCTCAACTACCTCCTCATCAATATCGAGGTGATCGACAAGCCGATCCGCTGGATGACCGGTTTTCGCAGCGTCATCATCGGCCTTGTCTACACCTACGTCCTGTTCATGCTGTTTCCGATCTACAACGCCATCCAGTCGCTCGACACGGCGCAGATCGAGGCGGCTGACGATCTCGGCGCGCCCTGGTGGCGCATCCACTGGCGCGTGATCCTGCCGCATGCCAAGCCCGGCATCGCCTCCGGCTCGGTCATGGTCTTCATGCTTTCGGCCGGCTCCATCCTGGTGCCGACGCTGCTCGCCTCGACCAATTCCCGCTGGTTCACGGAAATCATCCAGCAATGGATGTTCGAATCGCTCGACTGGAACACGGGTGCGGCCTACGCCTTCCTGCTGCTGATCCTCTGCACCGTCTTCGTGACGCTCGTCATGCGCATCTTCCGCGTCAAACTTTCAGACATCGCGAAGTGAGCCGGAGGAACGACAGATGACGACCAAAAAATCCGACTTCCTGTTCCGCCTCTACCTGGTGATCTTCCTCGCCTATCTGCTGCTGCCGCTGATCGTGATGGGCGGCGCCGCCTTCAACGACAGCCGGTTCCCCTCGGTCTTTCCCTGGGCCGGATTTACGCTCAACTGGTTCGTCGAACTGTGGAATGATGCGCGCCTGATCAACTCTTTCAAGAACACCATCCTCGTTGCGCTTGCCGTCGTCCTCCTGTCGGTCCCGATCGGCGCAGCCGCCGCCATCCTGATCAACAGTATCGGCGGTGCAACCCGCTCCATCCTCTACGGCCTGATGGTCGCCCCTATCCTCACGCCCGGCGCGGTCATCGGCATCTCGACGCTTCTCTTCTGGAACAAGCTCGCCGTCCCGCTCGGCCTGCATCTCGCCGTTTTAGGCCAGGTCTCCTATATCGCCGCCTTCGTCATGCTGCTGGTTCTGGCAAGACTGCAAAGCTTCGACCGCTCGCTGGAGGAAGCAGCCCTGGACCTCGGCGCCAGCCATTCCATGGTCCTGCGCCGCATCCTCTTGCCCCACCTCTACCCGGCACTCGGCGCCGGTGCGGTGATCGCCTTCTTCCAGTCGATCGAGAATTTCAACATCACGCTCTTCACGCGCGGGCCGTATGACACGCTGACGGTCTATGTGTTCTCGAAGGTACGAAGCGGCATCACGCCGACGATCAACGCGCTGGCGGTGATCCTGATTGCTGTGACGCTGACGGGCGCGCTGGTGGTGGAGTTGAGACGACGGCGGGTGCAAGCAAAGAGCGCCTGAAAACCAGCCAATATGTCCTCAGCCCTTTCGAGCCTGCCGCGCAATCTTCATTCGCATCAGGCGCTTCTTGGCCCGAATGCGCTGTTGCTTCCTCTGTCGCAGCCGGAGTTTTTTCTCCCGCTTTTCCATACGTCGGCTAATTCTGACCTGCTCTCTGGTCAAACTGCCATAGGCAGCCGATCTTGCCCGTATCGCCAGCCCAACCGCAACGATGAACAGTACGACGATGACGGCAACGGTGACGAGAAAGGTGATCATATGGCAATTTTTCGTTCTGTTTTGTGGCTGCCCGAAACGGGGATGATTTCAGGAAATACCATGTCGCTTAAGCAGAGACGACACCCTGTTCACCCGCCACCACGCTAATTGCACTTTAAAAGCGCCCAAAACGTTTTCGACCAATCCTGGAATTTTCTACACGTTTCGAAATCTGGTGCGAAATTCCAAAAATAGTATCCAGCTGCATTAGTTGAGCAACCAAGCCGAATAAAATCCATAAGTCTTTGATTTAAAAGAATTTTGGTGGGCCCGGAGGGACTCGAACCCCCAACCAAGCGGTTATGAGCCGCCGGCTCTAACCATTGAGCTACAGGCCCTTGCCCCGTAAGGCACGCGGTCAGGCGCAATGGTTCGCCGGCCGGTATGCCCGTCTAGCGTAAATCCTTTTCCGTCACAAGGGATTGCCGCAATAGGTTCACAATCGCACGGCAGGTAGGCGAGGTCCGGTGAAACCGGTCGTCATGGTTGCAGCTTTGTCAGCGCGCCAGAACGTCCGGCCATACCGTCACACCGCCTCCGGCAGGCCATCGGGTCTGCCCCCACAAGACGCTCTTGAAAGGAAACATCATGCGCCTTGGCTCCAAAACCTCTCCTGTCCTGCTGACGATCGGTGCTGCCTGCCTGCCGCTTCTCCTTGCCTTCGGCCCGGCGCAGGCCCAGGAGCAGGTCCGCCGCCGCGAGCCGGTGCTCAGCGTTTCCGGTGAAGGTCAGGCCTCCGTCGCGCCCGACATGGCGATCGTATCGCTGGCGGTGGTGCGCCAGGCGAAGACCGCCGGTGCTGCCACTGCGGCCAATACGGCTGCGATGAACGAGGTTCTGGCCGCGCTGAAAGCCGATGGCATTGCCGAGCGCGATATCCAGACCAGCAATTTTTCGATCTACCCGCAATATCGCCGCAGCGAGACGAAGAACGGCACGATCGAGACGCAGGAGATCGTCGGTTACGAGGTCACCAATTCGCTTTCGGTCAAGGTCCGCGATCTGACGAAACTCGGCAGCCTGATCGACCAGTCGGTCAAGCTTGGCGTCAATAGCGGCGGCGAGATCAGCTTCACCAATGACAAGCCGGATGATGCAATCCGGGATGCCCGCAAGGCTGCCGTCGCCGAAGCGCTCGACAAGGCAAAGACCCTGACGGAAGCGGCCGGCGTCAAGCTTGGAAAGATCCTGGAAATCAGCGAGGGATCGACCCGCCCGATGCCGCAGGCGCCGATGATGCGCATGGCTATGGCCAAGGACGTGGCTCCCGCCCCCGTTCCGGTCGCAGCCGGTGAAAATACCTATACGGTAACGGTCAATGTCACCTTCTCGCTCGGCGAGTAAGCCTTGAGCTTTTGAGATTCTTCCGGCCCTGGCCTTGCCTCGGGCCGGAAGTTTTTTTGAGATCCTGCCGCGGCTAGACAGACGAAAAGCCAGACAGGCCT
Source organism: Neorhizobium alkalisoli (assembly GCF_007829835.1). Taxonomy (GTDB): domain Bacteria; phylum Pseudomonadota; class Alphaproteobacteria; order Rhizobiales; family Rhizobiaceae; genus Neorhizobium. Next base: position 369,684 of record NZ_VIWP01000003.1, read on the forward strand.
GCCAATATCGTCTTATCAGCCCAGCCGGCCAGCCGCCTGCAGCGCCAGCATGATGGAAGAGACATGCAGCGCCTGCCCGATCAGGCCGGAGCGCAGTTCTTTCAGCAGCGTGTCTATCGGCATGGTCGAAACGGAAAGCCCCTCTTCGCCATGTTCCAGCATCTGCCCGGCGGTGCGGATTGCGTTCCGCGCCAGATAGACATGCAGCCGGTTGGTATGCGAGGCGGGGTTTGCATAAAGGCTTGAAACCAGCTCCCAGCTTTCGGCCTCCTATCCAGTCTCCTCCAGAAGCTCGCGTTTCGCAGCCGCTACGGGATCCGGATCACCGGCATCCACTGCGCCGCCAGGGATTTCCGTAAAAACATCGGCGGCACCATGCCGGTATTGCCGCACGAGCACGATCTCGTCATCGGCGGTAATCGCAACGATATTGACCCAGTCCGGATACGACAAGACGTAATAGGGCGCTATTTCCTGGCCCGATGGGGTCACGCAGGTTTCCGCCCTGAGGTCGATCCATCTGTCCTTGACGACCGTCTCCGAAGAGAGGACCGACCATTTCGTGTCCGTCATTCTATCAATGTCTCCTGAAAACGATGGCGCGCGCGCAGTTCATGCCGACAGGTGCAGGACGATCTCGCGCCGATGCGGCCGGTCACGGTGTTCGAACAGATAGATCCCCTGCCAGGTGCCGAGCAGCAGCCTGCCCTCCCTGACCGGAATGCCGATCGAGACAGCAGTCAGCGCCGCCTTGATATGCGCCGGCATGTCGTCCGGCCCTTCCATCGTATGCGTGACCCAGCGCATCGAAGGATCGTCCGTCGGCGGCACCAGCCGCGCGAAAAAGCTTTTCAGATCCCGGCGAACATCGGGATCGGCATTTTCCTGGACGATTAGCGAACAGGATGTGTGACGCACGAAAACGGTGAGCAGGCCTTCATCCGCCTGATTGCTGCGCAGGAAAGCCGCGACCTCGTCGGTAAATTCGTAGAGCCCCTGCCCTTTTGTATTCAGCGTGATCATCGTCTGCGGCATATCTGCTCCCATAGGTCGGAGGATGTTCGGGCCTGGGCCGCGCCTTAGCCTTCCAGGGATTTGACGCGGGCAAGTTCGGGAAAGATGCGGAACCAGAGAGCAACGACGACGAGCGTACCGATGCCGCCGATCACGCCCGTCAGCACGGGTCCGAGAAAGCCGGCCAGAAGACCGGATTCGAACTCTCCCAGCTGGTTTGAGGTCCCGATGAACAGCGAATTGACGGCGCTGACGCGGCCGCGCATCTCGTCCGGCGTCATCAGCTGTACGAGCGAGCTGCGCACCACCACGCTGATCGTATCGGCGGCACCGAGCACGGCAAGGCATGCCACCGAAAAGACGATGCTGGTCGAAAGCGAAAAGGCGATCGTCGCGACGCCGAACACGGCGCAGGCTATCATCATGCGACGGCCGACATTTTTCCGCAGCGGCCGGCGGGCAAGCAGCACCGCCATCACCAGCGCCCCGATTGCCGGCGCCGCGCGCAAAAATCCGAGACCCCAGGGGCCGGCATGCAGGATATCGCGGGCGAACATCGGCATCAGCGCGGTCGCGCCACCGAGAAGCACGGCAAACAGGTCGAGCGAGATGGCGCCCAAAATGATCGGCCGGCTACGCACGAAGGTGATGCCGGCAAAGACCGAATTCAGCGTCACCGGCTCGCGCGGCACAACCCGTCTTTCAATCCGGATACAGGCGACGTTGATGCAGGCAATCGCGAGCAGGATGGCGGAGATGAGGAAGGGGGCTGTCGGATCGACGCCATAAAGCAGGCCGCCCGCGGCAGGCCCGATGATGAAGGCTGCCTGCTGTAGCGAGGTGGCCGTCGCAACGGCCTGCTGCAGGATCGATGCCGGAACGACATTCGGCAGAAGCGCCGTCGAGGTCGGGTGCTGGAAGGCGGTCGCGGCACCGAGCACGGTGACGGCAATGAAGACGATCGTCGAGGTGATCCAGCCTTCCCACAGCGCCCAGGCAAGCCAGACCGCCACCAGCATCTGCACGACCTGGCAAATGAAGACGATTATACGCCGGTCAAAACGGTCCGCCACATGCCCAACGACGAGTGTCAGAAAGAAGCGCGGCAGGAACTGGCAGAAGCCGACGAAACCGAGCGCAAACGCGCTCTGGGTGAGATCATAGATGATCCAGCCGATCGCGATCGTCATCGCCTGAGTGGCAAGCGCCGTAAAGACGCGTGAGGCGGCGAGATGCAGATAGGCGGGATGATGAAGAACGCTTGGAATTGCAGAAGAGGATGGAGACGTCGAATTCGGGCTCTGCGTATTGTCCATGTCTGCCATCGCCTGTCCGGACGAAAGCCGCCCTGAGGATCAATCGAAAATTCGAAAATCCTGTTCTGCCGATGCGGCCGGCTTGTCAATGCCAGCCGCATCCACAGTCAGACGAAATCGACGCATGGGCCTGGCTTGGCCCACGCGTCAGTCAGCACGCCCGGCCTCAGGCAGCCAGTTCCTCGATGGAATCGACACGGTCGGGATAAAAGGCGAAGTGCTCTTTAATTTCACCAACAGCCTCGAAAGGCATTTCGTAGGACCAGACGGTATTGGCCGAGATCTGCCTGCCATCGATGACGGCACTGAAATAGGAGGCATCTCCCTTGTAGGGACAATAGGTGGAATGGTCGGTGCGTTCAAAGGCCGACATATCGACATCCTCACGCGGAATGTAATGGACAGGCGGATAGGCAGCTTCACGCAACGTCAGCACCCGGCGGCTGTCGGCAATTACCCGGCCGCCCGCCTTGACGACCACCCGATTGCCGTTGCGGCTGATCTCGATCGGATGATCGGGACCCGGAACCTTCTTCACCTTGTCAGCCATGATGCGGATCCTTCCTGAAACCTTTTTGTCGAAACACTAAAAGACAAGATGGGGACCCGCAGGCCGCGGTCAAAGGCTTGCCGTGCAGAAAAATCCCGCTCAGGTGCTGGCTGCCAGCCGGCCCGCCTCAAAACTCGGGAAAACCACGGCTTCGCCACTGCGATCTTGGAATGGCGCCGCCGACATCGAAAGCGAAGGACACGACCCTTGTGGCATCCATATCGATCTCGCAGCGGAAACTGAGATCGAACCACTGCCCCCTCTGCAGGAAGCCGGCCCGGCGGATGTCGAGAACGGTTCCCTGCGGCAGGCGCGGCGCGGGCAAAAATTCCGGGCGATAGGCGGCATGCAGGAGCTGCTGGCGAAGCTCGGTGGCGCAAAGCTGGCCGGCGCGGCTGCCGCGCGGAATGCCGGCCATAGCGGTCGTTGCAACATCGTCACCCGTATCCTGGGTCGAAAACAGCGTCTTGGCCGGTGTCAGTTCGGCCGGCTTGTTGGATGGCTTTTCCGAGGTCTTGTCTCCTGTCGGGCGCGCCATCGGTTTTGGCATCACGACGCCCGGAAGCGATCCACCCAGCGGATCGGTCGCGGAAGCCCCGGCGCCGGCCTGTGGATCACCAGAGGCAACGCTCAACTGTTGCGGCACCGCATGGCCCATTTCCGTGGCACCCGACGGTGTATCCGTCTTCTCGGCATCGGCAGCGGCCTGTGCAGCTGGATCGGTATCCTGAGAGGCAGTGTCGGCGGAAGCGGCTGTGTCTGCAGCCTCGGCGCTATCACCATTGGGAGACTTGCGTGGGCCGCTATCCTTGTCACCGAAACGGAACACGGGCTGCAACGTCGGAACCGGCGAACCGGTGCGGTTGTCTGCCGACTGATCCCGGCTCTGCTCCTGAGATGATTGTGCCTGTTGCTGCTCCGCCTGCTGGCGAGCCTGCTCCTCGGCCTGCGCGGCCTGCTCTTGCGCCTGCTTCTGCTCTTCAGCCTGCTGCTGGGCCTGCCTTTGCTCTTCGGCTTGCTGCTCGGCTTTCGCCTGCTCCGCCTTCTGCTGCTCTGCCTGTTTCTCAGCGGCCTGCTGTTTGGCGGCGGCCTCTTGCGCCGCCTTCTGTTGGGCCGCCTGTTCGCGCGCGGCCTGCTCCTGCGCAGCTTTCTGCTCGGCAGCTTTCTGTTGCGCCTGTTTCTGTTCTGCTGCCTGCTGCGCTTTTTCCTGCGCGGCCTTTTGCGCTTCCGCCTTCTGCTGCTCTGCCGCCTTCTGACGGGCTGCGGCCTCTGCGGCTTGCTTGGCCTGTTCGGAGGCCTTTGCTCTCTCTTCCTCGGCAGCCTTTTCCTGTGCCGCCTTCTCCTCGGCAGCCTTCGCCTCCGCCTTCTTCTGGGCATCGGCCTTCTGCGCATCAGATGCCTGGGACTGCGCCTGCGAACTGGTCAGATTAGGATCTTCGGGCGGTTTCGGCGACGGCGGAGGTGGCGACTCGCTCTTCGCAGCCTGTTCTTCAAGCTTGAGCGCCTCGGCAGCAGCCTCGCTCTCCGGCTTCGGTGCCTCCTCTTCCGGCGGAGACACAAGCTCCACCTGGACGACCTCTTCCTTCTGCGCCTCGGCCTGCGGCAATGGCAGCCTCACGAAGAACAGGGCAGCCACCAGAGCATGCAGCGCCACCGAAGCGGCCAGCACTCCGATAATCTTATGCCGCGATGTCCGGGAAGTTTCCTGCATAGCCCCGATGTAGGATGAATTGTGCGCCGGATCGAGTCCATGACGAAGGATCGCGGCAAAAAGAAAGCGTGATCACAGGTGTGAACGCCTGTCCTGCCGCGCGCCCTGTTGCATCACGCAAACCCGGCCAACAAAAAACCCGGCCTGCCTTGGGCAAACCGGGTTCTTCAATAATCTGTCGCGAACAGCCTTAGCTGTCGAGGAAGCTGCGCAGCTTGCGCGAGCGGCTCGGGTGCTTCAGCTTGCGCAGCGCCTTCGCTTCGATCTGGCGGATACGTTCGCGGGTAACCGAGAACTGCTGGCCGACTTCTTCGAGCGTGTGGTCGGTGTTCATGCCGATGCCGAAACGCATGCGCAGGACACGTTCTTCACGCGGCGTTAGCGAAGCGAGGACGCGTGTCGTCGTTTCGCGCAGGTTCGCCTGGATGGCGGCGTCGATCGGCAGAAGCGCGTTCTTGTCCTCGATGAAGTCACCGAGATGCGAATCTTCTTCGTCACCGACAGGGGTTTCGAGCGAGATCGGCTCCTTGGCAATCTTCAGGACCTTACGGACCTTTTCCAGCGGCATGGCAAGCTTTTCGGCCAGTTCCTCCGGCGTCGGCTCGCGACCGATCTCGTGCAGCATCTGGCGAGAGGTACGAACGATCTTGTTGATCGTTTCGATCATGTGCACCGGAATACGGATCGTGCGGGCCTGGTCGGCGATCGAGCGGGTGATCGCCTGACGAATCCACCAGGTCGCGTAGGTCGAGAACTTGTAACCGCGGCGATACTCGAACTTGTCGACCGCCTTCATCAGGCCGATATTGCCTTCCTGAATGAGGTCGAGGAACTGCAGGCCGCGGTTCGTGTACTTCTTGGCGATGGAAATGACGAGGCGGAGGTTCGCTTCGACCATTTCCTTCTTGGCGATCCGCGCTTCGCGCTCGCCCTTCTGCACCATCGACACGATTCGACGGAATTCCGTGATCGAAATACCGGTTTCCGTGGCGAGAGACTGGATCTCCTGACGGATGTCGCGGATCGTGTTGTTTTCGGCCTTGGCGAATTCCTTCCAGCCACGGGCGGCAAGGTTGGAGATCGACTTCATCCAGTTCGGATCGAGTTCGGCACCCTGATACTGTTCGAGGAACGAGTCACGCTTGACGCCGTAGGATTCGGCAAGGCGCAGCAGGCGGCCTTCGTTCTGCATCAGGCGCTTCGAAATGTCGTAGAGCTGCTCGACGAGGGATTCGACGCGGTTCTGGTTGAGCGACAGCGACTTCACAGCCGTAATCAGCTCGTCCTTCAGTTCCTTGTAGCGACGCTCCTGGGCAGACGACAGCGTGCCGGATGCAGCAAGACGCTGCTCGACCTGCTGGTCCTGAAGCTTGCGCAGCTTCTTGTAGGTGTCGGCGATCGTGTCGAGCGTCTCCATGACCTGCGGACGCAGTTCCGCTTCCATGGCGGCGAGCGAAAGGTTCGACTCGTCGTCGTCCTCTTCCTCTTCCTCGAGCGGCAGGTCGCCGCCGACAGCCGTAATGTCGTCGTCATTGGCAGCAGAGAAACGAGCCTTGCGGTTCTTTTCCTTTTCTTCGGCAGCCTTACGGTCGGCTTCGATCTTTTCCGGGCTCTGGAACTGCGGGGCAGCCTTCGCCTCGGGACCGGAATAGGTGGTTTCGAGATCGATGATCTCGCGCAGAAGCGTCGTGCCCTCGTTCAGCTCGTCGCGCCAGATGATCAGCGCCTGGAACGTGAGCGGGCTCTCACAGAGCCCAGCGATCATCGTTTCGCGGCCGGCCTCGATGCGCTTGGCGATGGCGATTTCGCCTTCGCGCGACAGAAGCTCGACGGAACCCATTTCGCGCAGATACATGCGCACCGGGTCGTCGGTACGGTCGGTCGGCTCTTTCTTCTTGGCGGTCGCAAGCGCGGTCCCGGCCGAAGGTGCGAGTTCGCCGCCTTCGCTCTCGTTGTCGTCGCTCTCGGTATCGTCGCTCTCGCTGGCTTCGGTCGCCTCTTCGGCTTCCTCATCCTCGACAACGTTGATGCCCATGTCGGACAGCATCGCCATCGTGTCTTCGATCTGCTCGGACGTGACTTCCTCAGACGGCAGGACCGAATTCAATTCGTCCATCGTGACATAGCCGCGCTTTTTCGCGGCCTTGATCATCTTCTTGACCGCGTCGTCAGAAAGATCGAGAAGCGGACCGTCATGCGAACCTTCGCGTTCGTTCTCGGCTTCTTCGTTTTCTTTGACTTTAGTTGCCATGTATGTCGTCGCTTTCCCTGAACGCCACGTCGCCGCGCTTCGTGGCTTGCGGCTGGAGGCTATGCCACGCTTGCCGCGAATCGATGTTCAACTCAGTAACGGAATGATCTTTAATTCCCGATTACCATTGACTGTCGCCAATGACAGGACCGGCCCTTCCAGGTCAACGGCCTTCATCTTCGGTGCGCTTGACCCAATCCGCCCATTCTGACTGAAATGGTGATTCCCACAAATTAATGTTTCGTCAAGTTTTTCCGAAGGCTGTGCCCAGGAAAAGTGGAAAATGCCGCATCTAAGCGACAGATTCGGGGGGTATTCCCACCAAGTTACCGCTTATGTAGGCGGCGCATGGCCAAAGACAAGGTTCGCATCCGCACAATTATGACCAGGAATGCAACGCTCCCCTCGACATCCAGAAAACACCCGCGGCACCTGGGTACCACTACCAGCACGATAGTCGTCAATCAATACTTCGCGCGGCTTATCCATGGGTTACTGCGGCTCCCTTCACCCGGCCGGACAGCACGCCGAACCCGTCGATGATCGCCTCCTGGTTTTCGAGCCGCGAGATCTCGTTCTGGACCTCGAAAAGCGCGCGCATCAGCATTTCCGCCCGATCCGGCTCGTCCTCGGTCATCTCGGCGATCTCTCGCTCGAGCTCGATCTTCTGCCAACGCAGCTCCTTGTTGCGCGAATGCAGTGCCCGGGTCTGCCGATAGGCCTGCAGCGCATCCTGCGCATCCGCCTCCTCGGTCGCGGTCCACAGACGCGCATTGCGAATCTGCTGGGTCATCGACTTCACAAGATCGTCAAAGCCGTTTTCGGCCAGCTGCTGACGCAACACGGCCGGCGTCAGCTCGGCGCCGATCTTGCCGGCAACCGTCAGAAGGCACGACCAGAAGCGCACCAGATCGCGATTTTCGAATTCGATCGAAGCGATCTCGTCATATTCGTCGAACAGCAATTGCGGATGGTTTGCGATGGTGAGCGCCAGCACACTTTCCCGCAGCGCCGGCAGGTCATGATGGCCGCGCACAAGGCCGGAGCGCATCAGCCGCTCGGAAATGCCGAGCCGCCCGCCGCCCGCGGCACCACGCTGTCCCTGTGCGCCAAAACCGCTTTGCCCAAAACCGCCTTGCCCGGACCGGCCACCGCCACCGCGCTGAAAACCGCCCTGCCGCCGGTCGCCACCGCCGCGCGAGACCGGCGCGAAAAAGCTGTTCAGCCTGTCGCGCACATCTTGCTGGTAATGGCGCCGGACATTTTCATCGGCGATCACCGAAACGACCTGCTTCAGACGCGCCTCGAGTTCGGCGCGCTTTTCCGGCGTGTCCAGACTGGCGCCGTTGGTCTCGCGCTGCCAGACCATTTCGGCAAGCGGCCGTGCTTCGGACAGCACCCGATCGAAAGGCGCCCTGCCCTCATGGCGCACAAGATCATCCGGATCCTTGCCATCCGGCAAAAGCGCGAAACTGACCGACTTGCCGGGCTTGATGAAGGGAAGCGCCAGATCCGCCGCACGGTTGGCGGCACGGATGCCGGCGCCATCGCCGTCGAAGCAGAGGATCGGCTGCGGTGTCATGCGCCACAGAAGTTCGAGCTGGTTTTCGGTGAGCGCCGTGCCGAGCGGCGCAACCGCATTCTCGACGCCCGCCTGATGCAGCGCTATCACGTCCATATAGCCTTCGACGGCAATGATCGTGCCCGCTTCCTCGCGTCCGCCCGTCTTCTGGGCCGCCCGCCGTGCGCGCGAAAAATTGTAGAGGACCTGCCCCTTGTGAAAAAGTTCGGTCTCGTTGGAATTGAGATATTTCGCCGGCGCATCCGCAGCCATGGCGCGACCGCCGAAGGCAATCACCTTTTCCCGCGACGAGAGAATTGGAAACATCACACGGTCACGGAACCGGTCATAGGAGACGGCAATACCTTCGCCATGCACGACGAGCCCACAGGCCTCGATCTGCTCTTTTGGCACGCCCTTGGAGGCCAGATGTTCCTTCAGCGCATTGCGGCTTTCCGGCGCATAACCGAGCCGGAACGTGTCGATCGTCCGGGCCGTCAGGCCGCGATCGCGCAGATAGGCGCGCGCCCTGACGCCGACAGCGCTCTGCAACTGATCCTGAAAGAACTGAGTCGCCATTTCCATGACGTCGAGCAGCGTGGTGCGTTCCTTCTCACGCCGCTCCGCCTGCGGATCTGGCTGCGGCATGGCGATGCCGGCAATATCGGCCACCGTCTGTACGGCTTCCGGAAAACTCATGCCTTCCGCTTCGGTCAGGAACCGGAAATGGTCGCCGGAGACGCCGCAGCCGAAGCAGTGGTAGCGCCCCTTGCGGTCCTCGCAGTGAAAGCTCGGGCTCTTTTCGCCATGGAACGGGCAGCAGGCCCAATAATCGCCGCGGCCGACATTGGTTTTCTTGCGATCCCAGGTCGCGCGTCGTCCAACGATCGTGGAGATCGGCACGCGGTCGCGGATTTCATCAAGAAAATTATTCGAGAAACGCATTTCTACCTCTGGGTCGGCAAGCATTCTAGCTGCCGCGCCGCATCTGCGCCACCATCAAGGCCAACTCAAACCCGGGCCTGCCCGCTATCCACAGGCCAGAATACAGGCGAAAATGAAGGCTGGCGCCTGCCCGAGTCTGTCGACCACCCATCAAGACCGATTCGATATGACAGATTTGAGGCAGTCGCCGGGGACCATGATTACGTTTTTGTAACTTGCAGTCAGGTCCGCGGCTATCTAACGTCTTGCTGAAATGAGCCGCCGACCGCGACCTTGCCGCCATAGGACGAACCACACCTCCGCTGGCCGCAGACGACGGAAACTATTTTTTTAGTTCATTTCGCTCTTCGGGGCGGGCTTTTGCAATGATTGCAAATGTCCGCCCTTTTTCCGTCGGTGGCTCGTTCTTTGTCGACCGGCGGGATGCGTAGAAGAGCAAGAAGGCGGGAAACCGATGATCGGATTCCCGCCTTCCCTAATGCGGCCAAAACTTACTTCAGCAGATCCTTGACCATGCCGGAAGCCTTGGCGAAATCCATCTGGCCGGCATAACGCTCGCGCAGGGCGGCAATCACCTTGCCCATGTCGCGCATGCCTTCGGCGCCGATTTCAGCGATCACGCCCTTGATGATCTCGCTGACCTTCTCGTCGCTCAGCTGTTCCGGCATGAAGCTGCGGATGATCTCGATCTCCTCACGCTCCTGGCTAGCAAGCTCGGCACGGCCAGCCTCGTCGTAGATCTTGGCGGATTCTTCGCGCTGCTTCACCATCTTCTGGAGGATCTGCAGGATATCGTCGTCGCTCGCCTCATCCTTGCCAGTGCCGCGATTGGCAATATCGCGATCCTTGACGGCGGTCTGGATCAGGCGGACGGTCGACAGACGACGAGCGTCCTTGGCCTTCATCGATTCCTTGAGCGCTGCGGACAGCTGTTCGCGCATCATTGTTTTTCTCCTTGAGGATGGCTCGGGCGACGCGCCTCATCGGGCCGGCCGCCGTCTTTGGCGCTGTCATAGAGCAAGGGCAAAGGGCGATCAATTGATTTGCCGCAGCATTGCATCATAGACATGAGCATTGCATCACAGACATGCCTGATAGCGCGGGATTCTTGCACTCCCACGATTGACCGCCCCGCCTGCCTTGTTTATGTCGAACACTTGCACAACAATTGGATGACGGGCTTTTGCGTGGGTTTCCGCGCGCCCTGTTCTTAATCGACGATGGATGGCCTCCATAGCCTGTTCCCCGGCCGGGAACGGGAACGCTGGGGCAGAAGGATAGAGATGACCGCAACCGCTCCCTGGACAACAAAAAAGCCGACCGCAGTCCTCGTTCTTGCCGATGGCACCGTTATCGAGGGAATGGGCATTGGCGCGACCGGCAAGGTGACCGCCGAAGTCGTGTTCAACACGGCATTGACCGGTTACGAAGAGATCATGACCGATCCGTCCTATCTGGGCCAGATCGTCACCTTCACCTTCCCGCATATCGGCAATGTCGGCACCAATGACGAAGACATCGAAGACCTGACGCCGGCAGCACGCCGCGGCGCGGTCGGCACGATCTTCAAGGCCGATATCACCGAACCGTCCAACTATCGCGCCGCAAAACATCTCGACGCCTGGCTGAAGGCCCGCGGCGTCATCGGCCTGTCGGGCATCGACACCCGTGCGCTGACCGCCTGGATCCGCCAGAACGGCGCTCCGAACGCCGTCATCGCCCATGACCCGAACGGCGTTTTCGACATCGAGGCCCTGAAGGCCGAAGCCAAGGCATGGAGCGGTCTCGAAGGCCTCGACCTCGCCAAGGAAGCAACCTCCGGCCAGTCCTCGCAATGGGCTCAGAAGCCCTGGGTCTGGAATGAAGGTTTTGACGACCTGAAGCCGGAAGACGCCAAGTATCACATCGTCTGCATCGACTACGGCGTGAAGCGCAACATCCTGCGCCTGTTTGCCGGCCTCGACTGCAAGGTGACGATCGTGCCGGCCCAGACCTCGTCGGAAGACATCTTGGCGCTGAAGCCGGACGGCATCTTCCTGTCGAATGGCCCCGGCGACCCGGCTGCCACCGGCACCTATGCCGTTCCGGTCATTCAGGACGTCATCAAGACCGACATCCCGACCTTCGGCATCTGCCTCGGCCACCAGATGCTCGGCCTCGCGCTCGGCGCAAAGACCGAAAAGATGCATCAGGGCCATCACGGCGCAAACCATCCGGTCAAGGATCACACGACCGGCAAGGTGGAAATCGTCTCGATGAACCACGGCTTCGCAGTCGACTCGAAGTCGCTGCCGGAAGGCCTTGAGGAGACTCACATTTCCCTGTTCGACGGCACCAATTGCGGCCTGCGCCTCTCCGGCAAGCCGGTCTTCTCCGTGCAGCACCACCCGGAAGCTTCGCCCGGCCCGCAGGACAGCCATTACCTCTTCCGCCGCTTCATCAATCTGGTGCGCGAGAAGAAGGGCGAAGCGGCACTGGCCGAACGCTAAGAGCTAAAACGGAATAAAGCTATCAGACGGCCCGCTTGAGAAATCAGCGGGCCGTTTTCGTTTGGCGCTGCAGAAGCAGCCAGAAGCGGCCGCAAAGCAGGAAAGCGGCGGCGGCAAGGCCGAGCACGAAACCGAACCAGATGCCCTCGCCCTTGAAGCCGAGCGGGAAGGCAAACACCCAGGCGCAAGCAAAACCGATCGGCCAATAGGCGATCAGCGCCAGGATCATCGGCACACGCGTATCCTTGAGGCCACGCAGCAGGCCGGCACCGACCGCCTGCACGCCGTCGGCAAGCTGGAAGACACCGGCAATCACGATCAGCGGCGCGGCGAGATCAAGAACAGCCTGCGCATCGGCCTGGCGGATATCGAGGAACAGCGCCCCCAGTTCACGTGGAAAGACCGCAAAGATCAGGCCGCCGACAAAGGTGAAGCAGACGGCGGAAAAACCTGCCGCCAGCGCCGCCTTGCGCACGCCCTCCATGTCTCTGCGGCCATAGGCGAGACCGACACGAACCGTCGCCACCTGAGCGAGGCCGAACGGGATCATGAAGGCGATCGAGGCGAATTGCAGCGCGATGCCGTGCGCGGCCAGTTCCAGCTTGCCGATATTGCCCATCATCAGCGAGGCGGCGGCAAACAGGCCTGTCTCGGCAAGGATGGTAAAGCTGATCGGCAGGCCGAGCATGGCGATTTCGCCCAGCATCGGCCAGTCGGAACGCCAGAAACGCACGAACACCTCGTAACGCTTCAAGACCTCCTGCCTCTGGATATAGAGGACCGACAGAATGAAGCCGGTGAGATTGGCGCAAACGGACGCGATGGCTGCCCCGTGCAGGCCGAGCTTCGGCGCACCGAAATGGCCGAAGATCGTCAGATAGGCGACGACGCCATTCAGCAGGAACATGCCGATCGTCACGTAAAGGACGATGCCGCCCTTTTCGAGCCCGGTCAGGAAGGAGCGCAGCACCATCAGCCACAGCGCAGGGAAAATGCCCCATTGTACGATCCGCAGGTAGCTTTCGGCCATGGCGGCGACATCCGGCGCCTGCCCCAGCCTCAGCAGGATCGGCTGCGAGAACCAGAGGACCGGCGCAGTCAGCATGGCATAACCGGTCACCACCCAGAGGCCCATGCGCACGGACCGGCGCACGGAAACGGTATCCTTGCGCCCCAGCGCCTGGGCGACCATCGGCACGACGGCCGCGGAAAAGCCCGAACCGAAGATGAAGACGATAAAGAACATCTGCGTGGCAATGACGGCTGAGGCGAGTTCGGTCGTACCGAGCCAGCCGACGAGGATGACGTCGGTCGTATTGATCGCCATTTGCGCCAGCTGGGCGCCGACCAGAGGAACGCCGAGCGCAAAGGTCGCGCGCAGATGCGACGACCAGGAATTATCCGGTGCGGTGATCGCCATTTGCGCTGACTGAGACACGGTATTCTCCATAAGACGAAAAAAGCCGCTTCCAAAAAACTTTGGCGAGCGGCGGGTAAGAATGCCTATATGTGAGGCAATTGCCTACGGCAAGTGCTGGACTGCAACCCAGCAGTATTTTTGCGGCTGGCCATCAAGGATGTTGATGGGTCGTCGCTCCTTGGTTCGCAGCCGGCGAAACGGCCGAAACCCGCCAGACGAAAACGATTGCCGCGAGCGCCATGAAACAGGATGCCGCGAAATAGGGCGCGCCCGGAAATTCGACGATCGCCGCGCTCCCCGAAAAATGGCTGAAGAGCTGGGTGAAGATCGCCGGCCCGACGATCGTCGTCAGGCTTGTCAGGCTCGTCATGGCGCCCTGCAACTCGCCCTGGGCCGACGCTGGCACCTTGGCCGAGGCAATGCTGCGCAAGGCCGGATCGGCGATATTTTCCAGCGTCGTCAGAAAGATGACCGCATAGACCATCCAGCCCTGCCAGGCGAAAGCGTAACCGGCAAGGCCAAGACAGGAAAAGACGATCCCGACGATCGCCGTACGCCACTCCCCAAGCACGGGAATGACCTTGGGCAACACGAACCCCATGACCAATGCCGCGCAGATGCCAAAAATCCCGAGAGAAAGACCGATCTCTGCCTCGCTCCAGCCATAACGGTAGCTGGAGACGAAGGACCAGGCGGAGGGATAGACGGCATGCGAGAGCCAGTAGAGAAACATCACCGCCAGCATCCAGCCGATCCCGGAATAATGGCGCATCTGCCTCAGCGCCCCGAGCGGATTGGCCCGCCGCCAGTCGAAGCTCCGGCGGTTTTGCTTTTCCAACGTCTCCGGCAGCAGAAAACAGGCCGCGACGAAATTGGCAAAGGACAGAAGGCCCGCGCCGAGAAAGGGCACGCGCGGCCCCAGCTCGCCAAGCAGGCCGCCGATCACCGGCCCGACCGTAAAACCGACCCCGAAGGCGATGCCGATCAGGCCGAAATTGCGGGCGCGGTTTTCATCATTGCTGATGTCGGCGATATAGGCCGAACAGGTGGCAAAGCTGCCGCCGGAAATGCCGGCAAGCACCCGGCCGACAAACAGCATCCAGAAACTAGTCGCCGCCGCACAGATCAGGTTGTCGAGCGCAAAGGTCAGCACCGAGGCGAGCAGGATCGGACGGCGCCCGAACCGGTCCGACAGATTGCCGAGCACCGGCGCGAACAGAAACTGCATGGCCGAATAGATCAGGAGCAGCCAGCCGCCATCGACAGCCGAAGCACTGATATCGTCGCCGGTCAGTTCGCGCAAAAAGGTCGGCAGGACCGGCATGATGATCGCAATCCCGATGATATCGAGAAACAGGATCATGAAGACGAGGAAGAGACCGCGGCGGACGAATTTCGGATCAAGCATCGATTGTCTCTCGAGCACATGATGAAAAAGAGACGATCGGATCGCCGGCTGGCCTTGATAGACCAGAAGGGAAACCGAAACAATCCATGAACATTTGAAAGTTTTTGATGGGAGCGATCGACGAAAAGCGGTTATACCGGTGACAGGGCATCGGGGGCAGGCAGAACATGATCGACCTATTCTGGCGTGGCATCGCCATCGGTATCGGCGCGACGATCCTGATGGATCTCTGGGCGTTTCTCCTGCATTTCGCCCTTGCCCAGCCAAAGCCGAACTGGGCGCCACCCGGCCGCTGGGTCCGGCACCTCGCCCATGGCCAAGTCTTTCACGACAATATCGCGGCTGCCCAACCCTATGAGCACGAACTCGCGCTCGGCTGGGCATTTCATTATCTGGTCGGCATCCTCTATGGCGTGATCTTCGCGCTAATCATCGGACCGGCATGGTTCTTGAGCCCCACATTCCTGCCTGCCTGGATCTGGGGCATCGTCACGATCGCTGGCGGCTGGTTCCTGCTGCAGCCCGGCATGGGCCTCGGCTGGGCGGCATCGAAAACGCCCAATCCGAACAAGATCCGCATCATGGGCCTGATCGCCCATACGGTGTTTGCGATCGGGCTTTATGGAACGGCGCTGATCCTGCGCTGATCAGACATCACCCGAAAACGTATCGCAGCTCTTCATGTTGCCGCTGTCGAAGCCGCGCTTGAACCAGCGCATGCGTTGCGCGGACGTGCCGTGGTTAAAACTTTCCGGGACGACATAACCCTGGCTGCGCTTCTGCAGCGTATCGTCGCCGATCTGCTGCGCGGCGTTCAGCGCCTCTTCAAGATCGCCACTTTCCAGAATGCCCTTCTGCTGGGTGAACTTGCCCCAGACGCCGGCAAAACAATCGGCCTGCAGCTCGACGCGCACCGACATGCGGTTCGAATCGGCCTCGCTCATCCGCTGACGGGCCTGATTGACCTTGGGCAGGATGCCGAGCAGGTTCTGGACGTGGTGACCAACCTCATGGGCGATCACATAGGCCTCGGCGAAATCGCCGGCCGCGTCGAAACGCTGCTCAAGCTCGCGGAAGAAGGCCGTGTCGAGATAGACCTTACGGTCGTTCGGGCAATAGAAAGGCCCGGTTGCCGAAGAGGCGAAACCGCAGGCGGAATTGACCCGGTCGGAAAACAGGACAAGCGTCGGCTGCTCGTAGCGCATGCCCTGCGACTTGAACACGTCGCCCCAGGTATCTTCGGTATCGGCAAGGACGGTGCGCACGAAGGCCGTCATGTCGTCATTTGCCGGGGCTCGTCTGGTCGATTGCTGCTGGCTTGTGCTGCCACCACCACCATCGAAGCCGATATCGCCGCCCGACAGCAGCGTCAGCGGATTGATGCCGGTAATCCAGCAGATGATCAGGACAACGACGATACCGCCGATACCGAGCCCGCCGCCGCCACGGCCGCCACCGCCGATCGGAATACGGAAGCCGGGGCCTGAAGAGCCCATCGAAGATCCGCGCTGGTCATCGACATTGTCCGACTGGCGACGCCCTCTCCACTCCATCTACCGTCTCCCTCTTCGCTCGATACCTGTTGGCGGCGATATAACGCAATGCCGGCGCGAACGATCCCATCCGCACCGGCCTTAATCAAAGCGGGACTCTGTCCGCCGTCAGGCGACGTTAAGCTGTTTCTTGCTCGGCAGGAAGACAGTGAGCAGACCGAGCGCCGGCAGGAAGGCGCAGACGGTATAGACGAAGGATATGCCGTAATGGTCGGCAAAGACGCCGAGCACGGCTGCCGCAATGCCGCCGACGCCGAAGGCGATGCCGAAGAAGATGCCGGCAATCATGCCGACCCGGCCCGGCACCAGTTCCTGCGCCATCACGACGATCGCCGGGAAGGACGAGGCCATGATCAGGCCGACAATGCCGGACAGAACGATCGTCATCGGCAGGTTGGCGAATGGCATGGCGAGCGTGAAAGGCAGCGCGCCGACGATCGACACCCAGATCACCACCTTCGAGCCGAACCGGTCGCCGATTGGTCCGCCGACGACGGTGCCAAGCGCGACGGCACCGAGGAAGACGAACAGCATGATCTGCGACATCTGTACGCTGACACCAAACCGTTCGATGACGAAGAAGGTGTAATAGCTGCCGATCGAAGCCATGTAGGCATTCTTGGAGAAGGTCAGGATGGCGAGTACGGTGAGCGCCACGACCACGGTCCGCTGCGGCAGGTTATGGGCACGAACAGCCTTCTTGCGACCCTTGTTGGCGGCCATATGCGCCTTGTACCAGCGCGCAATCCAGCTCAGGACGACGATACCGACCAGCGCGATGCCGGAGAACCAGGCAACACTGCCCTGCCCGTTCGGCACGATGATGAAAGCGGCGAGCAGCGGGCCGATCGACTGACCGAAATTGCCGCCGACCTGGAAAGTCGCCTGCGCAAAGCCGTAACGACCGCCGGAGGCAAGACGCGCAACGCGCGACGCTTCGGGATGGAAGACCGCCGAACCGATGCCGACCAGTGCCGCGGCAACGACCAGCATCACATAGACATGGCTTCCAGCCAGCAGGAACAGGCCGATAAAGGTCGCGCCCATACCGACCGGCAGCGAATAGGGATAGGGCTTCTTATCGGTAACGATGCCGATCAGCGGCTGCAGCAACGAGGCGGTACACTGGAAGGCGAGCGTCAGGATGCCGATCTGCCAGAAATCCAGCTGGTAATCCGTCTTCAGCATCGGATAGATCGCCGCGATCATCGACTGCATGATGTCGTTGAGCATATGGCAGAAGCTGGTGGCGAAAATGATCGGCAAAACCGTGGCCTCGGCCGCCGAGGCCGAGACGGGCTTGGAAGTGGCATCAGCCATGGATGTGTCCTCCGCGCAAACGGTCGTCGTCGCTGATCGCCGCTGCTGAATAATGAGTTTCTAAAGCAGCTCTAATCGCCTCGGAAGACCCTGTCCATGTCAGCTATGCGGCTGGCGGTACGCTTTGGACACGATATCTGGCCGTGTGTGTCATAACTTCCCGCTCAAACCCGGCGAAGCACGTAATGCCTTTGCGCTGCCAGAAGCGCGGCAATCGCCAGACAGGCCACCAACAACATCCAGCTCGGCCCACCGGAAAACACCACCGTGTTCATGATGCGCCCCGGCACCAGCGTGAACAGGCCGGCGACCCCGATGCCGCCGACATACATGCCGATCACGCCCGCCTTGTGGGCCCGGATATTATGCGCCCGCGCCGCCGCGATCGACCGCCATATGCTGACAAGCACGAAGATCGACAGAAGATGGATCGGGCTGAAGCCATAGAAGAGATTGATCTCGTGAATGAAGAAGCTCGAAATCGCCGTTACCGCCATCAGCACCATCCAGACTTTTCCCAAGGATCGATGCAGGCGCGTGCCCTTGGGATAGATCAGAATATGCGCACCCAGAATGGCGGCCGGAATGACGGCGGCCACATGGATCTGCACGGCCAGAGAAGCATCGAGAAGCGGCTGGGTATTCATGGCAATATCCTGTCGAAATCGGCATCGATTGAACTTGCCCTCTGTTTCGGCGATGATTTGTGCGGCCTCAACCGGCATGGCGCAGACGGCGGACAAACTTCGTGAACCAGGCGTTTTTGAATTCCACGCTTCGTGAATTGCAGCTCTTCATCCGCTCGCCGCGCTTCTGGACCACGTTCTTTCTCGTCGTGCTGATCTTCGTCGTCAGTGGCCCCTATGGCACGCTGGAGCGGATGACGATCGGAGTACGGCTGGGCTACTGGCTGATCGTCCATGCCGTCACCTGGGCGATTGCCATCGTCTTCTCTCTCGCAGCGGAACATCTGCTGCGCAGCCGGATCGCAAGCATGTTTGCCCGGATGATGATCGGCTCACTCATCGCCGCATTGCCGATCGGCTTTGCGCTCGGCGTCATCGACTATGCCTTTTCGGGTGAGTGGACGGAAATGGACAACGGGCTTCACCGCGCCCTGTTTGCCCTGCCGCTCTGTGCCCTCTTCTGTCTGCTGAGCTGGATGACCATGCACCGGCAGATCGCGCTTGCGACGGACGAGGCAATTGTCACCCCGCCCGCTTCCAGCTCCACCGACGTTCAGGTGGAACCGGAAATCCTCGCTCGGCTAAAACCGCAGAACCGCGGAGCCCTCATTCGCCTCTCGGTCGAGGATCACTATACTGAAGTGGTGACGAGCCGCGGCCGGGAACTGGTGCTTTTGCGCTTTGCCGACGCCTTGAAGGAACTGGGCACCACGCCCGGCCTGCAGGTGCACCGCTCGCACTGGGTGGCGGATGCCGCGGTCGATAGACTGAAGCGCGAGAAAGGAAAGCTTTTCGTCGTCATGAAGGACGGCGCGGAAATTCCCGTCAGCCGACCCAATCTCGAAATCACCCGCGCCCGCTTCGGACCAGCATGACACTGCGACGCAAAGTCATGTCGATTCCTGTCGATTTGCTGATTTATGGGGTTCCGTTGCCGGTCGGATTTGCCTATAAGCCGCGTCTAGCCTGAAAAGATCATGAATGCGCCCCCGACCGGTGATCCCACACCGTGCCGGTTTTTCGCGCAGGAAAAGAAGCGGATAGAGACCATGCCAAAGCGCCAAGATATCAAATCGATCCTCATTATCGGCGCGGGTCCGATCGTTATCGGCCAGGCATGCGAATTCGATTATTCCGGCACCCAGGCGTGCAAGGCGCTGCGCGAGGAAGGTTACCGGGTCATCCTGGTCAACTCCAACCCGGCAACGATCATGACCGATCCGGGCCTTGCCGACGCCACTTACGTCGAGCCGATCACCCCCGAAGTCGTCGCCAAGATCATCGCCAAGGAACGCCCGGACGCGCTTCTGCCGACCATGGGCGGCCAGACCGCGCTCAACACCGCGCTTTCGCTGAAGCGCATGGGCGTGCTCGACCGCTACAATGTCGAAATGATCGGTGCCAAGCCGGCTGCCATCGACATGGCCGAAGACCGCGCCCTGTTCCGCGAGGCCATGGCCCGCATTGGCCTCGAAACCCCGAAGTCGATGCTGGCCAATGCCACCGACATCAAGGATGCCGACCGCAAGACCCATGAAGCCGAGCGCGCCAAGCTGCGCGAGAGCCTGACCGGCGACGCGCTCGACAAGGCGCTCGACGAACTGGAAAACAAGTGGAACCTCGGCGAGAGCGACCGCAAGCAGCGCTACATGGCCCATGCCATGGCGATCGGCGTGCAGGCGCTCGACGTCATCGGCCTGCCGGCCATCATCCGCCCCTCGTTCACGCTCGGTGGCACCGGCGGCGGCATTGCCTATAACCGTTCGGAATTCTTCGAGATCGTCGGCTCCGGCCTCGACGCCTCGCCGACCACCGAAGTGCTGATCGAAGAATCGGTCCTCGGCTGGAAGGAATACGAGATGGAGGTCATCCGCGACACGGCGGATAACTGCATCATCATCTGCTCGATCGAAAACATCGATCCGATGGGCGTCCACACGGGCGACTCCATCACTGTCGCGCCAGCCCTGACGCTGACCGACAAGGAATACCAGATCATGCGTAACGCCTCGATTGCGGTCCTGCGCGAGATCGGCGTCGAGACCGGCGGCTCGAACGTGCAGTTCGCCGTCAACCCGAAGGACGGCCGCCTCGTCGTCATCGAAATGAACCCGCGCGTTTCCCGCTCGTCTGCGCTCGCCTCCAAGGCAACCGGCTTCCCGATCGCCAAGGTCGCGGCCAAGCTCGCCGTCGGTTACACGCTGGATGAACTCGAAAACGACATCACGGGCGGCGCGACGCCTGCCTCGTTCGAACCGTCGATCGACTATGTCGTCACGAAAATCCCGCGTTTTGCCTTCGAAAAATTCCCGGGCGCCTCGCCGATCCTGACCACTGCCATGAAGTCGGTCGGTGAAGTCATGGCGATCGGCCGCACCTTTGCCGAATCGCTGCAGAAGGCCCTGCGCGGCCTCGAAACCGGCCTGACCGGCCTCGACGAAATCGAGATCCCCGGCCTCGACGACGGTGAAGACCGCCAGAACGCCATCCGCGCCGCAATCGGCACGCCGACCCCGGATCGTCTCCGCCAGGTTGCCCAGGCCCTGCGCCTCGGCATGTCCGAAAACGAGGTCCACGAGGCCTGCAAGATCGACCCGTGGTTCATCGCCCAGTTCAAGGCGATCGTCGACATGGAAGCCCGCATCCGCGAGCACGGCCTGCCGACCGATGCCGAAAACCTGCGCATGCTGAAGGCGATGGGCTTCTCCGACGCCCGCCTCGCCTCGCTGACCTCCAAGCGTCCGAAGGAAGTGGCCGAGCTGCGCAACGCGCTCAACGTCCGCCCGGTCTTCAAGCGCATCGATACCTGCGCTGCCGAATTCGCTTCGCCGACCGCTTACATGTATTCGACCTACGAAACACCTTTCGTCGGCGAACTGCGCTCCGAGGCTGAAGTCTCGACGGCGAAAAAGGTCGTCATCCTTGGCGGCGGCCCGAACCGGATCGGCCAGGGCATCGAGTTCGACTATTGCTGCTGCCACGCTGCCTTCGCGCTGAAGGATGCCGGCTATGAAGCGATCATGATCAACTGCAACCCGGAAACGGTATCGACCGACTACGACACGTCCGACCGCCTCTATTTCGAGCCGCTGACCGCAGAAGATGTCATCGAAATTCTCCGCGCCGAGCAGGAAAAGGGCGAAGTCGTCGGCGTCATCGTTCAGTTCGGTGGCCAGACCCCGCTGAAGCTCGCCGAAGCGCTGGAAAAGAACGGCATCCCGATCCTCGGCACTGCGCCTGACATGATCGACCTTGCCGAAGACCGTGACCGTTTCCAGAAGCTTCTGATGAAGCTCGACCTCAACCAGCCGAACAACGGCATCGCCTATTCCGTCGAACAGGCCCGCACCGTTGCCGGCGAGATCGGCTTCCCGCTCGTCGTGCGCCCGTCCTACGTTCTCGGCGGCCGCGCCATGCAGATCCTGCATTCGGAAAGCATGCTGCAGTCCTACCTGCTCGACACCGTGCCGGAACTGGTTCCGGAAGACATCAAGCAGCGTTACCCGAACGACAAGACCGGCCAGATCAACACCCTGCTCGGCAAGAACCCGCTTCTGTTCGATAGCTACCTGTCCAACGCCATCGAAGTCGATGTCGATTGCCTCTCCGACGGCACCGACGTCTATGTCGCCGGCATCATGGAACATATCGAGGAAGCCGGCATCCATTCGGGTGACAGTGCCTGCTCGCTGCCGCCGCGCACGCTGTCGGCCGAAATGATCGACGAACTGGAACGCCAGGCGAAGGCCATGGCGAAGGCCCTCAATGTCGGCGGCCTGATGAACGTCCAGTTCGCCATCAAGGACGGCACGATCTACGTGCTCGAAGTCAACCCGCGCGCCTCGCGTACCGTGCCGTTCGTGGCAAAGACCATCGGTGCGCCGATCGCCAAGATCGCAGCCCGCGTCATGGCCGGCGAGAAGCTCGATGCAACCTTCGGCGCCTATGGCACGAAGCCGGATCCGCGTAACCTGAAGCACATTGCCGTCAAGGAAGCCGTCTTCCCCTTCGCCAAATTCCCGGGCGTCGACACGCTGCTCGGCCCGGAAATGCGCTCCACCGGCGAAGTCATCGGCCTCGACACCGATTTCGCGCTGGCGTTTGCCAAGAGCCAGCTCGGTGCCGGCGTCGAACTGCCGCGCAACGGCACGGTCTTCGTTTCGGTTCGTGACGAGGACAAGACCCGCGTCCTGCCGGCGATCCGCATCCTGACCGAGATCGGCTTCAAGGTTCTAGCCACCGGCGGCACCGCCCGCTTCCTCGGCGAAAACGGCATTTCGGCCACCAAGATCAACAAGGTGCTCGAAGGCCGCCCGCATATCGAAGATGCGATCCGCAACCGTCAGGTCCAGCTCGTCATCAACACGACCGATGGCAACAAGGCGATCTCGGATAGCAAGTCCTTGCGCCGCGCGACGCTGATGCAGAAGGTGCCTTACTACACGACCATGGCCGGCGCCGAAGCCGCAGCCATGGCCATCAAGGCGCTCAAGGCCGGCAATCTCGAAGTCCGCCCGCTGCAGAGC
The DNA here is from genome assembly GCF_007829835.1 of Neorhizobium alkalisoli. Classification (GTDB taxonomy): domain Bacteria; phylum Pseudomonadota; class Alphaproteobacteria; order Rhizobiales; family Rhizobiaceae; genus Neorhizobium. Next base: position 392,434 of record NZ_VIWP01000003.1, read on the forward strand.
TATTTCTGAGCCATACCGGAGCCGGTCAGCATCACTGCCGACCGGCTCTCTTTCCTTCCGCAGACCGAACGGAAGAAGACCATGTCCGACAATCTGAACCGCGCGCTTGTGATCGAAAACGAACGTCTGTTCGCGACCGACCGCGCCACGCTTTTCAGGATGTTTTCCGAACCGGACCTGCTGGAAAGATGGTGGGGACCGCACGGCTTCACCAACCGCATCGAACAATTCGATTTCAGGAATGGTGGCAGGTGGATGATCGTCATGACATCCTCCAGCAATACCGACTTCGAAAACCGCTGGACGTTCGAAGACATCATTCCGGACGAGAAGATCGCCGCCTTCCATCACGGCCCGATCCACGCCTTTGCCCTGGAGATCAGCTATCGGGAAGTGCCTGACGGCACGCTGATGGCCTGGCAGATGCGCTTTGAGGATACCGAGGACAATCGCAATATCGAAAAGTTCCTTGCAGCCGCCAACGAGCAGAATTTCGACCGGCTGGAGATTTTGCTGTCCGACATGCAAAAAGACGCCTGACGGCCTCGTCCTCCTGAGGTTCGCGACGAGGATAAGCGGCGTCCTGCGGTCGATCACCTATCGCGTTTCGGATGCAACACATAGACCATAAGTTGAAATCACCTTGAATGCGCGTTAGCCTTGGCTGGGGCACATTTGGGGGATTTCATGTCAAAGAATATCGTCATTCTGCTCGACGGAACGTCGAACGAGATTTCGGCGGACCGCACGAATGTGCTTCGGCTTTTTGGCACGCTCGAACATTCCGATCGCCAGCTGGTTTATTACGATCCCGGCGTCGGGACGTTCGGTGCCGATGAAAACTGGTCCTCTTTTTCGCGTGACGCAACCGAAGTCTGGGGGCTCGCGACCGGCTGGGGCCTCGACCACAATGTCAAGGAAGCCTACCGCTTCCTGGTCGAAAATTACGACGCCGGCCCGGTCGAGAAGGGCGCGCACCCGGATCGAGACCGCATCTATATCTTCGGCTTCAGCCGCGGCGCCTATACCGCCCGTGTTCTGGCCGGCTTCATCCATGCATTCGGGCTGACGAAGAGCATCTATCTCAACCTGCTGGATTATGCCTACAGGACTTACAAGGGCATTCCTGAGCAACCGCCGGTCACGGCATCGAACACCACATCGCCCTTTGCCGGCATGCGGCTCTACGAAAAGACGCTCGATAATGACAGGCCACCGATCAAGCTGCTCGGCCTGTTCGACACCGTCGCCTCGATGATCGAAATGGGGCACGGGCGCATCCAGCTGAAGACGCATCCTTTCACCCACAAGAACCCGAGCGTGGAATGGGTGCGCCAGGCGCTTGCCATCGACGAGCGCCGCACGATGTTTCGCCCCGAGCTCTGGACGCCGGATCAGGACTATCGCGGCAATCCCTTCGCGCCGGTCAAGGGCAAGCAGAATTTCAAGGAAGTCTGGTTTTCCGGCGTCCATGGCGATGTCGGCGGCGGTTATCCCGAATTGGAAAGCCCGCAGGCCAAGATCCCGCTCGACTGGATGATCCGCGAAACGCAGCCGGCGGGCCTGATCTATCGCCAGGACATCATCGACAGGATCGTGCTTGGCCTTGATCCGAAACATCCGGAATATGTGAAACCTTCGCCGGTCTATCCGCCGCATGATTCGATGAATGCCGCTTGGCGTATCCTCGAGTGGATCCCGCGCCGGACCCCGCTGACGTCCTGGCGAAACGCAGGGGAGCGAGGCCTGTATGTGCCAAGATCCGATCCGCGCCTCATTCCGTCCGGCGCCTTGCTTCACAGCTCGGTCAAGACACGGCTCGACAACGGCAACTACGATCCGCCGAACCTGCCGAGCAACCCGCAATTCGTCGACTGACGCGTTGAATCAATTTCTGAGCTCATCTCGATAATCGACTGACAAGACTCACCTCCTCGCGGAATCGCGCGAGCTCATCTGCCTTGCGCCCTTCATCCGGTATCCGAAGCAAGAACGACGGATGCACCGTAACGAACAGCGTCCGTTCTTCGTCCATCGCGATCGGTCGGCCGCGCACATCCTCCAGCCGGTCCTTACGGTCGGTCAGCGCGTAAAGCGCCGTCGCGCCCATCGCGACTACCAACTTTGGCTTCACCAGTTCCAGCTCGCGGGCGAGCCACCAACGGCATTGCTGCACCTCGCCCATGTTCGGCTTCTGGTGAATGCGTCTCTTGCCGCGCGGCTCGTATTTGAAATGCTTGACCGCGTTCGTGATATAGAGTGAGCGCCGGTCGATGCCGGCCGCGCCGATGACCTCGTTGAAAAGCTTTCCGGCCGGGCCGACAAACGGCCTTCCGGCAAGATCTTCCTGATCACCCGGCTGTTCGCCGACAAACATGGTCGCGGCATCTGCCGGCCCTTCGCCAAAAACCGTCTGCGTCGCGTTGCAATGGATCGGGCAGCGTGTGCAATGCCGCGCCTCCTCTTTGAGAGCTGCAATCGTCCCCGCAATGGGCATATCCGGCTGCGGTACGCGTGCCGCGGCCTCCTGAATACGGTGATGGAAAAGTTTGGGTTCGCTCGCCTGTCTTCGCGCCATATCCAGAACGCTTGCCTCGGCATTGGCGATCAGGGACGGGATGAGCTCGGCCTCTGGAAGGTTTTTCCAGTATTTCTTCGGCATCTCCGTCATCATCATCTTCACCTTCAGCCGCGCCGGGTTGAAGATGTTGGCGTAATAGGTTTGCCAGAGCTGATCCGTCTCGTCCGTCAGGTCCGGTTTTTCCGCCGGTTCGTCCGTGGTCCGCAGCAGATCGCCATCCCATGACGCGGAACCATTCGGTGTGAGGATCAGCCAGTCCATGTCGGTAAACCGGCGCTGGAAGAAAGGCGCGACCCGCGCCACGATGAAATGATCCGGCTCGAACCATGCGAGAAACCGCCGCCGGCCCGCAAAACCTTGTCGCTGCGGCATTTCCTTGAAACGCACGAAGGCCGTCATCTTGTGATAATCGCGCCCGACCGATTTTGACATCCGTCGCGCTGCGGCCACATCCGGATCGGTTGTCATCTCAATCAGATGCCGCTCGGCCTTCAGCCGAAACAGCATCCGGTAAAGAAGGCCGAAGCGGGCCGGATCGGAATGGCAGATGACCGCCTCTGCAAGCTTCAGAAAACCGGCACTTACCGTGGTAGGACGGCCCTGCGGATCAGCCGGTGGCAGCCGGTTTTCCCCGGTTCCGAACAGCCCATCCGCATCTGCCGCACTCGACCAGTCTATCCTTTCCGGCACGATCCCGGCTGAGAGAAAAGCACGTGCCGCATCACGCCACTCGCCAAAATCGCCCCTACCCTTGAGAAAATGACGCCAGATCATAACAGCGACAGCTGTTCAGGTTTTGGCTCGAACATGGCGCGCAGGTCCGAACGATCCGCCAGCCGGCCCGGCGTCCAGCCTTCGGCCGTAACAAAGGGCTGGACCTTGCGCAGCGAAACTCCCAGCCGCTTCAGATCGTCCAGCCGCAGACGCCGGAAGCGGCGGGCGGACAAAATGCCCTTCACCGTCTTGGTGCCGAAACCCGGCACGCGCAGCAGACGCTCCTTGTCCGCCCCGTTCACATCGACCGGAAACTGGTCGCGATGCCCAAGAGCCCAGGCGAGTTTTGGATCGAGATCGAGATCCAGCATCCCATCCGTCCGGCTTGCGGTAATCTCGCCGATCGAAAACCCGTAGAAACGATAGAGCCAGTCCGCCTGATAGAGCCGGTGCTCACGGATCAGCGGCGGCTTGATCAGCGGCAGGTTTTTCGACGAATCCGGGATCGGGCTGAAGGCCGAATAATAGACGCGCTTCAGGCCATAGCTGCCGTAAAGCCGGGAGCTAGTGCCTAAAATGGTCGCGTCGCTTGCTCCATCGGCACCAACGATCATCTGCGTACTCTGCCCGGCCGGCGCGAATTTCTTGCGCCGCTTGCTCTGCAAGGTCGGCTCGGCCATTTCTTCGATCTTCAGCCGCAGCTCGCCCATCGAGCGGCGAATATTGTCCGGCCGCTTTTCCGGCGCGAATTTCCCGATCCCGGCATCGGTCGGCAGTTCGATATTGATCGATAGACGATCCGCATAAAGCCCCGCCTCCTCGATCAGCGCCGCGGACGCCTCCGGAATGGTCTTCAGGTGAATATAACCGCGAAAGTTATGGATGGTCCGGAGGTCACGGGCAATCCGCACCATTTCTTCCATCGTCTGGTCCGATGAACGGATGATGCCGGATGACAGAAACAGGCCTTCGATATAATTGCGCCGGTAAAATTCCAGCGTCAGCCAGACCACCTCGTCCGGCGAAAACCGCGCGCGCTCGACATTGCTGGACGACCGATTGATGCAATAAGCGCAGTCGTAAATGCAGAAATTGGTCAGCAGGATTTTCAGGAGCGAAATGCAGCGCCCGTCCGGCGCATAGGCATGGCAGATGCCGGAGCCTTCCGTCGATCCGAGCCCGCCCGAACCAAGCGAATCGCGTTTCGAAGTCCCGCTCGAGGCGCAGGATGCATCATATTTGGCGGCATCCGACAGGATCGCCAGACGTTCTTTCAGCGACTTCTTCATTAGTTTGTTCACTATACGTTCCGTCGCCAAAAGTCAATGCCGGCAACAAAAAACCTCGGCACTTCACCCGAAGGGAAAATGCCGAGGCCGAAATTTCAACGGCGCAGCAATGAGCTTTTCAGCCGGTCATTCGATCAGTGCAGAGCCGGAATATCCACCGTGAACAGCGTGAATTTCGAAGCCTGATCCGGGCTGAAGTTGTTGTCCGAGGCGAGCAGCATCGTCTGCTTACCGTCCAGCATCGGCCCGAAGGCGATCGATTCGATATTGTCGATCTTCAGGCCGTTATCACCGTCCTTGAGCGAGAACCACGGCGTCTTCGCCATCGGTTTAATCTCCGCGGCGGAAACCTTCTCCATGCCGCTGACATCGGTCGCCCCGGTGGCATCGGCGATGTAGAAGCGGATGTTGAACCCGTGCCCATCGGTGAAATTGCGCTCCACGACGATCAGGCGGCCATCCTTCATCGCATGAACGGCGGAAACGCCATTATCCGCCCAGCCATCCGCCTTTTCCGGCGCGACCGGGATCTTATCCGTCAGGTAGATATATTGCGCCTTCGGCGCCAATGTCTGCGTGTCGAGCAGCATCAGGCGCGAGGCGCTTTCCTGGGCAATCGTCGCCTTGCCGCCATCCTGAGCGAGGCCGTTTTCGTTCATCGCATAAAGCGTCGCGCCATCGGCGCTGAGATCGAGACCTTCGAAACCGAGGTTTGTCAGCACGCCCTTGCTGCCATCGGCATTGGGAATATAGGCATCCGGCAGGGTGATGGATTTGGCATTCGTGCCGTCCTGATCGGCGACGTAGAGCATCGGCACGTTCTTCTCATTCCGCTCCGAAGACCAGAAGATGCGCTTGTTGGCGCCGTCCAGCGCGATGCCTTCCGGATCTGCACCCTTCAGCGGAAAATGCGCGCCGCCGGGGGCCAACAGTTCCTGCATGCCAAGAATATCGAGCGTGGCGATCTTGCCCTTATCCGCCTTCACTGCAATCCGGTAGAATCGCACAGGGCCGTTTTCCGCGCGGTCGTCGGCGATGGCGAGGTAGTTGCCGGCAGCGGCATCATAGGAAAGATCCGAAATCCCGCCGAAGCGGACGCCGTTCATGGAAAATGCGGTCGGCAAGGTCACTTCGTCGACGAAGGTCGGTGCCTTGAATTCCTGTGCCAGCACAGAAACGGAAGAGGAAAGAAACAGGGAGAGAATGACGAGCGGCAGACGCATGGCTGGGTTCCTCGCTTGGGTTGCTCAAGCGGGACGTAACGAGGCCGAATGACAGCGTCATGAAGGGCGCATGCCCTGCCAGCAAGGACGGATTTTCGCGATGTATCCGGCTACCTCCGATCGCCCGTCAATTGTCGCGGATTGACAAAATGGCGCACATGGATTCAACATGATGCCCATCGGGGATATTACGGGATTTTCGATTTTCTTGGCTTTGGCCGTCGAAAATCTGTTATGGTCACCTAAATTTGGATTTTACGATGGTTCCGAAGTTTTCACTCCGGGACCTGTTTCTTTTTGTGTCCGCGGCATCCGCGGGCATGAGCTTGAAGGACAAGAAAATGGTTGAAAAGGTACCGATGACGCAGAACGGCTTCGTCAAGCTGCAGGAAGAACTGCGCTGGCGCCAGCAGGAGGAGCGTCCCCGCATCATCGAGGCGATCGCCGAAGCGCGCGCCCATGGTGACCTGTCGGAAAACGCCGAATATCATGCTGCCAAGGAAGCCCAGAGCCACAATGAAGGCCGCGTCACCGAATTGGAAGACCTGACGGCCCGCGCCGAGGTCATCGACCTGTCAAAGATGTCCGGCTCCAAGATCAAGTTCGGCGCCACCGTAAAGCTCGTCGACGAAGATACGGACGAGGAAAAGGTTTATCAGATCGTCGGCGACCAGGAAGCCGATGTGAAGGCCGGCCGCATCTCCATCTCATCGCCGATCGCGCGTGCGATGATCGGCAAGGAAAAGGGCGATTCGATCGAAGTCGTCGCTCCCGGCGGCTCCAAGGCCTACGAGATCCTCGCCGTCACCTGGGGCTGATCGCCCGTGGTCGAAAAGGCCGAAGTCGATATCCGTGACGCCGAGATCATAGCGCCGAATTTCAAGAAACGGCTCTCCGGCGTCACCTCGACGATCATCCAGCTAGTCCCCGTCCAGCGCGCCCGCGGCCAGAAGGTCGCGGCGCTCGGACCGGGTTTGCCGGAAACACTACCGCATATCCGCTTTCGCGATCTTTTCGCGCTCTGGTCCCCTCCCCGTGGCCGGCGCCGCCGGGTCTGGCATGCACGCCGCAATCTGGAAATGCTGCCCGCCATTCTGATGCGCGACGTGCTGCGCATGCCGATCAAGATCGCCTTCACCTCCGCCTCCCAGCGCCGCCATACGGGCTGGACGAAATGGCTGATCTCGAAGATGGACGCGGTAATCGCCACCAGCGGCAAGACCTCCGCTTATCTGACCGTGCCGAACACCGTCATCCTGCACGGCATAGACACCGCCCGTTTCTGCCCGGCCGAAAACAAGACAGAAGCGAAAGCGGCTCTCGGTCTCGATCCTCACCAGAAATACGCCGGCTGTTTCGGCCGTGTGCGCCATCAGAAGGGCACGGATCTTTTCGTCGACACGATGATCCGGCTCCTTCCCGACCGACCGGGCTGGTCCGCCATCGTCGCCGGCCGCGCCACCGGTCCGCATGTCGAATTCGAAAATGGGTTGAAGGCCAAGGTCGAGGCGGCAGGTCTTGCCGACCGCATTATTTTCGTCGGCGAGCACACGAATATCCAGGACTGGTACAAGCCAGTCGATCTCTTCGTCGCGCCGCAGCGCTGGGAAGGGTTTGGCTTGACCCCGCTCGAAGCCATGGCAACGGGCGTTCCGGTCGTCGCCACCGATGTCGGCGCCTTTTCCGAACTTCTCGTCACCGGCGAAAACGAAACCGGGATCATCATCAAGCCCGACACGCTCGACGACATGGTTTTCGCCAGCGCGGCCCTGATGGACGATGATACCCGCCGTGACGCAGCGTCGAGAAACGCGCTCCGGCACGCGCAGTCGAATTTCTCCATCCTCAACGAGGTGGAAGCGCTCGGAAAAGTCTACGAAGACCTGCTGTCACGTCCGTGACCGGCGAGCATACGCTCAGCGTCGAAACAGCTCGATATAGGCGCGGCTCACCGCTTCCTCGGAAAACTGCTCCATCAGCGTCCCGTAACCGCCAGTGACGAGGTCCCGTGCAAGCGCCGGGTCAGCCAGAACCTGCTGCATCGCGCGGGCAAAACCGGGCACATCGTCGATATCGACCAGCAGCCCGTTTTCGCCGTCGCGCATGAACCAGCTCGGCCCTTCCGAACGGGAGGAGACGACCGGCCGTTTCTGCGCCCAGGCTTCGAGAATGACATTGCCGAGCGGCTCGTGATTGGACGGCATCACGAAAAGATCAGCCGCCGCCACGTAAGGCCGCGTATCGGCCTGCCATCCGAGAAAACGAGTGCGGTTGATAATGCCCTTTTCACGCGCCAGATTTTCCAGCGCCAAGCGTTCCTCGCCGTCACCGGCAAGCCAGAGCCAGGTACCGGGCAGAAGCGCCACCGCCTCGATCAGCGTGTGAAACCCCTTGCGCTGCACGAAACGTCCCATCGATATGACCAGCGGCACCCCATCCGGCGTATCGACGGCGCTGCGGGCGATCGGCGCGACGATCTCTGTCGTGGTAAAGTTCGAGATCACCTCGACGCGACGGTCCCAGCCCAGCTTTCTCACGTGATCGGCAATGCCGGGCGTGTTGCAGACGATGATGTCGGTATTCTTGAAATAGGAGAGCTTTGGCGGGTAATCGCCAAGCCGCGAGATTTTTACGCAGCCCGGATAGGCCGGCATCAGCTCACTGGCGCGCGGCGCCCAGGCGATCAGCGCATCCGGCTTTTCCTGCTTTGCCAGCCGCATTGCCTTCATCGGCAGAAGCAGCCGGTCGAGCGACAGATTGCGGAAATGGCTTTCGATGATCCTTGTCGCGCCGTCGATATCCTTGCGCCACGCCCTGCCCGGCCGGATAATGCTGGTCTGCTCGATACCGCGGCGGCCAAAGGCATTGACCAGATGCGTGAAAAACCGCTCCGCCCCGCCGTCCTTGCCGAAATGGAAATGGATGACCTTCATTCTGCTGTCGACCCCGTTTCGAACAGGCGCAGATAGGTGCGGGTGATCACCTCTTCCGAAAACCGGGTTTCCAGTGTCCGCCGGCCGCCCTCGACCAGCTTTTCGCGCAAGCCCGCATCGTCGCGAACTCGTACAAGCGCCGCAGCCAGCTGATCGGCATCGCCGCAATCGACCATCAGCGCATCCTCGCCATCCGTCATCACCCAGGCCGGACCTTCGGCGCGGGACGAGACGGTCGGCTTGCCGGCGCCCCAGCCCTCGAAACAGACATTGCCGAGCGGCTCATGCAGCGAGGTGATCGAGAATGCGTCGGCGGCAGCGAGATAGGAATAGGCATCCGTCCGCCAGCCGGTGAAACGGATGCGATCGCGTAACCCGAGCTCACCAGCCAGCGCCTCGAGGTTCTCGCGCTCCGGTCCGTCACCGAGCAGCCAGAGATAGGCACCGTCAAGTTTTGCGACAGCCCGCATCAGCGTGTCAAAACCCTTGCGCTTCACGAAACGGCCCATGCCGATCACGACGAAAGCATTTTCCGGCGTCTGAAGCTGCGCGCGAGAAATCGGCGCGCCGGGCTTGGCACGGGTGAAATTCGGAATCACCTCGACATTGCGCTGCCAGCCGAATTCCCTGACCTTTCGGGCGATATCGGGCGTGATACAGACCAGCGTCTCGACATTGCGGTAATAATCGAGATGTTCTGGATAATCGCCAAGCCGGGAGATACGGCGTGCATTTTTGTATTTCGGCATGAACCGGCTGGCGCGCAGCTGCCAGGCCATGATCACGTCCGGCTGGAAATCCTTGAGAATCCTGTTCATCCGCGCCGACAGGATGAAGCGCGACAGCGAGATGCGGCGGAACACGCCTTCATAGATCGGCCCGCAGGCCTCGATCTCCTTGCGCCAGCTGCGATCCGGGCGGATCAGCATGCGCTGCTCGACACCACGGTCATGCAGCGCATTGGCAAGGTTGACGAAAAACCGCTCGGCGCCGCCATCCTTGCCGAAATGGATATGCATGACTTTCATGGTCGCGTTCCTTTAGTGGCCGCTGGCGTCGTCTTGGTTCGGCCGCTTTTTCAAGACGCTACGCTGATAGAGCTTGGCCTGGGTCAGGAAGGCATAGACGGCCCCCGTCATCGCCTCGATGAAACCGGCCGTGCCGCAGCGCCAGAGGCCGTTTTTCAGGTAAAGCCGCAGGAAGTAGAGCCAAGGCGAAAAGACGAGTTTGAGCGCCGACGGCTTTTTGCCGGCCAAAAACTGCTGCTGCGCCTTCAGCGTCGAATATTTGTTTTCCTTAAGAATCTGCTCGTCGAGGATCAGCGGCCGATAATGTAGGAGACTGCCGGTCTTCGCCTTTTCCACCTGACCTCGAGTAACAATCCCCTCATGCACCGCCTGTGTCAGATCATAGGCGCCGGCGCCCTTGCGGATCAGCCGCAGGTTCTTGCGTTCCTTGACGCTTTCCGGCGTATAACCGAAACCGATCAGATAGGGACGCCGCGCCACCCGCCAGCCGACGACGTTTGACGGCGCTTCGACCAGTTCCGGCAGAAGCTTTTTCAGCGCCGCATCCAGCCGTTCGTCGGAATCGATATTAAAACACCAGGGCTGCTCGCACTGATCCAGCGCGAACTGTTTCTGGGCGGCGTAACCGCGCCAGGCCTCATGAAACAGTCGGATCGGCCAGCCGCTTTCGATATAGGAATGGATGAGATCGACCGTACCGTCAGACGAGCCGGAATCGACGATGACGATCTCGGAAAAATCGACAAGGCTCTCGATGCAATTGCCGAGATAGGCCTCTTCGTTCTGACAGATGATGAAGGCCGAGATCGGAAGCTTTGCCATCGCCGGACCGCCTTTAAGCGCTGATGCGTTCGAAATGCGATGTCTTGCGATCCTGCTCGCGGACGGCAAAGCCCTGCGCCTTCAGCCGCGCAACGACCGCCGCGATCTTCTCTTCGCCGACGATATGCGGATGCAGTTCGACGACGATATGGCGGATCCGACCGAGGTTTTCGACCTGAAACAGATCGACCTCCGCACCTTCGACATCCATGATCAGCACATCCGGATCGAAACCGGCAATTACGTCGGCAAAGGCATCGCTTTCGACCACGACTTCCTGCGCCTGCAGCTTGCGGTCATAGACGCTAGACGAAATGATGTTGTCGTTGCGGAAAAAGCGGATCGGCTGACCATCAAAGGTCACGGCCCGCATCTTCAGATTGGGCTCCATGCCATTCAGCGCATAGTTTTCGCGGATCATCGGCTCCAGCGAGCCGTTTGCCTCGTAGCTCAGCACCTGCCCCTGGCCACAGAGCTTTGACGACAGGAGGCTGACGAAGCCGATGCCGGTGCCGATTTCCAGAACCTTCATGCCGGGTTTGAGGACGCGCAGCAGCAGATTGCGTTCGGTATCCTCATAGACTTCGCGAAACAGGAGCTCGCGCAGTGGATCGGGAATACGGCCCTTTTCGGAGACGATGCGGACGCCATCGATCACCACCGTACGGGCATTGGTGAGGTGGCGAAACCGCTTGCGCAGCGACCGCATCAATCGTTTCACGCTTTTATCCTTCCCGGATCTCGACGACGGGTGCGTCCTTGACCTGTCGAATGGTCAGCATCGTGCGGACGGTATCGACATTGTCCATTGCAGTGAGGCCTTCAATAACGAAGTCCTGAAAGCTCGCAAGGTTCTCGGCCACGCATTGCAGCAGAAAATCCGTTTCGCCGGAAACCATCCAGGCCTGCCGGACGATCGACCAGCCTTCCATGGCGGCGGCAAACCCCTTCAGTGTCGCATCCGACTGATGCTTGAGCCCCACCATGCAGAAGGCGACGAGATCGTAACCGAGCGCCGGCGCCTGCAGAAGCGCACGATAGCCCTTGATGACCCCGCTTTCCTCCAGCTTGCGCACCCGCCGCAGACAAGGCGGCGCCGAGATGCCGACGCGCTCGGACAATTCCACGTTGGTCATCCGGCCGTCCCGCTGCAATTCGCGGAGGATTTTGAGGTCGATGGCATCAAGTTCGAGTTTCATGGTCATCTCGACATATTCGTTGTGAGGTGTGGCGGAACAGGAACCCGGAAGACCGGCATTCTCATTCCCCGCGATATTTGATGAGGCGCGCAGGCACGCCACCGTAAATTCCGTAGGCTTCGGTGCGCCCCTTCACCACCGCATTGGCGGCGATCACACAGCCTTTCGCGACATGGGCGCCGGCAAGGATCTTTGCGCCGCTGCCGATCCAGACATCATCCTCGATGACAATCGGTCGCTTCGTCACGCCCTGATCGGTGATCGACTTGGAACGGTCGTCGTAGTTATGCTCGAACGAGACGATGACGGCATGCGCGGCAATCCGGACATCGCTGCCGATCGTCACGCCGCCAAGGCCATAGACGATCGCATAAGGATTGAGCGAAAGCCGGTCGCCGATCTCGATAAAACCTTTCTGGGCATCGAGCATCGACCCCTTATGCAGCCGCGCCCGCTTGCCGAGAACGATCCGCCCACGATGGAAAAGGACGCGGGCACCGGCCATGATTTTTGCCCGGCCGCCGATCTTCAGCGTCCCCGGCAGGATCAGGCCTTTCAGTCGATGACAGAGCACGACCGGCGTTTCGATCCTCACGCGCGCGCTCCTGTTCCGGCGGTAAAAAGCAAAACGAATCGCGGGTCGACGCCAGCGTCAAACGAGCGATATGCGATCTGTCTCATCATGATTTCCGGATTGACCCTCGGACCTTCGCCTTGCCTATCACATACAATAGTGTTGCGATGACGCAAGAAAATTTCTCAAACGGGTTATATTCCGATCGTTTAAGGCCCTGAAGTGGCAAGAGCAGGAATATGCCTGCTGCGCCGCAACAAAAACTGCCATCAACACCAAGTGATCTGTTGTTAATGCAAGCCTGCCCTTGCATTGATGCATGGATAGACCTTAGATGCTGGCCTTGATGCAGCAGACCGAGATTTGACCACCTATATAGGGGGAGACAAAAGGCGTCGCTCGGTCTTTGAAAGGAAATGTCATGTCCACCCGCCATACCGAAGTTCTGATCATCGGATCCGGCCCTGCCGGCTACACCGCTGCGGTTTATGCTGCACGCGCGATGTTGAAACCGGTGCTGATTGCCGGCATGGAACAGGGTGGTCAGCTGATGATCACAACCGATGTCGAAAACTATCCCGGCTTCGCCGATCCGATCCAGGGCCCCTGGCTGATGGAACAGATGCTGAAGCAGGCGACCCATGTCGGCGCCGAGATCGTCAACGACCTCGTCACGAATGTCGACACGACCCGCCGCCCCTTTACCGTGCAGACGGATTCCGGCACGGTCTGGACAGCCGACACGATCATCATCGCGACCGGCGCCAAGGCCAAATGGCTCGGCATCGAAACCGAACAGCATTTTCAGGGTTTTGGCGTCTCGGCCTGCGCGACCTGCGACGGCTTCTTCTACCGCAACAAGGACGTGATCGTCGTTGGCGGTGGCAATTCCGCCGTCGAGGAAGCGCTCTATCTGTCGAACATCGCCAAGTCGGTCACCGTCGTGCATCGCCGTGACGAGTTCCGCTCGGAAAAGATTCTTCGCGAACGCCTGTTCCAGCGGCCGAATGTTCAGGTCCTTTGGAATACGGAAATTGCGGAAATCACCGGCAAGATGGCCAAGCCGCCGATGCCGCCTTCGGTCGAAGGCGTGCTCCTGCGCAACACGCTGACCGGCGCGATCACCGAATTCCCGATCCACGGCGTCTTCGTGGCGATCGGCCACGCACCGGCAACCGAACTGTTCCAGGGCAAGCTGCGGCTTAAGCCGAACGGCTATCTGTGGACGGCACCGGATTCGACCGCAACCGACGTGCCCGGCATCTTTGCCGCTGGCGACGTGACCGATGATACGTTCCGCCAGGCGATCACTGCCGCCGGAATGGGATGCATGGCAGCACTTGAGGCCGAACGTTACCTTGCCGGCATCCAGCCGGTGGCCGTCGCCGCGGAGTAAGCATGGGCGTACCTTTAGACTGGGATAAACTTCGCATCTTTCATGCGGCGGCAGAAGCGGGATCCTTCACCCATGCCGCCGACAAGCTGCATCTCTCCCAGTCGGCGATCAGCCGTCAGGTCAGCGCGCTCGAGCAGGATGTCGGGGTCAAACTCTTCCATCGTCACGCGCGCGGCCTGATCCTGACCGAACAGGGCGAGCTTCTCTACAGAACCGCCCATGACGTTTTGCTGAAGCTCGAGACCGTAAAAGTCCAGCTCACCGAAACGACCGAAAAACCATCCGGCAAGCTGCGCGTCACGACGACCGTCGGCCTCGGCCAGGGCTGGCTGACGGACAAGGTGCAGGAATTCCTGCAGCTTTACCCGGAAATGGCGATCCAGCTGATCCTCGACAACGAGGAAGTCGACGTCAACATGCGCCATGCCGACTGCGCCATTCGACTGCGCCAACCACAGCAGTCTGACCTGATCCAGCGCAAGCTCTTTACCGTGCATATGCACGTCTATGCCGCTCCGTCCTATATCAACCGCTTCGGCGAGCCGCAGCAGGTCGAAGATCTCGACAATCACCGTATCATCACCTTCGGTGAGCCGGCGCCGAACTACCTCCTCGACGTCAACTGGCTGGAACATGCGGGCCGCTCTTCGGACAATCCGCGCATTCCGCATCTGCAGATCAACAGCCAGACCTCGATCAAGCGCGCCTGCCTGCTGGGAATCGGCATTGCCGTCCTGCCCGACTACATCGTCGGCCGCGACCCGGGACTGATTCAGCTGGCGATCAACGCCGACATTCCGTCCTTCGACACCTATTTCTGCTACCCGGATGAAATGAAGAACGCCGCCAAGCTGAAAGTTTTTCGGGATTTCATCGTCGCCAAGGCGCGGAACTGGAATTTCTGACGGTGCCGTGCGGGTCGGCACCGCGTCAATAACTCTATAGTTTATAGTAAGTTAGACGGGGCGACTCGGATTTGTGACAATCTCATAACGGTAGTGTTGCAGCATGCGCATGGCTGTCCTGCACAAAATGAGATTGTTCACTGCACAAAAAACCACCATATCGCACACAGCTGATGCACATGGTGGCTTTTTCCTCCCAGTTCCACCGCAGCAGCTGTTCCCCTCTGGAGGTTATTTTTGACCTTCACACTTCAAAGGGCCCTGGAGCAATCCGGTGGCCCTCTTTTTTTGCTGCAATGCCGAACGCGCCGCGCGGGCATGCCCCTGCAAAAATGTTAGACTTCCGTTCAATATTTCATCCAGCCTCTTGCCGAACGCTGCGGTACTCCCCATATGTCTAATCAGCTGACGCATTTTGGTGACTTCCCCCGTCACCGCCGCGTTGGCTGTTCCCCTCTGGAGGTTTTTGACCTTCACACCTGACGGGCCTCGGAGAAATCCGCAGGCCCTTTTTTTTGCTCTGCGCAAAATCTTTGGAACAATGTCCCTTTAAATCGGGATTGAGCGATCTATATATCGATTAAACCCGATATGAGGTTCCATCATGCCGAACCATTCGCAAGACAGCACCGAAATAGACAAGACCGAAATACTGAAAGCGCTGGCGCATCCGGTCCGGGTCGATTTCCTGGAATGGATGAAGGTGCCGGAAGAGCATTTTTCCAATCAGCTGCATCCGCTCGAAATGGGCATTTGCGCAAAACAGTTCGAAGAGCGCTGTGGCCTCTCGCAGTCGACCGTGTCGACACATCTTTCCACGCTCGAAAAGGCCGGCCTCGTTAAATCGAGCCGTGTCGGCCAGTGGGCGTTCTATAGCCGCGATGAAGAAAAGATCGCGGCCTTCCTCTCCGATCTGAAAGCCACGCTCTGATCGGCACTCCTCCCAGATCCTCAACGAAAATCGAAGGAAACTGCATGTCCAGCCTTTTTGATCCAGTCAAGTTCGGCGACATCGAACTTTCAAACCGTATCGTCATGGCGCCCCTGACGCGCAATCGCTCGCCCAAGGCGATCCCGAACGATCTCAACGTCACCTATTACGAGCAGCGCGCATCCGCCGGCCTCATCATCACCGAAGGCACGCCGGTCACCCAGCAGGGCCAGGGTTATGCCGACGTTCCGGGCCTTTACGCCCCGCAGGCCGTCGAGCAGTGGAAGAAGGTGACCGACGCCGTGCACAAGAAGGGCGGCAAGATCGTCACCCAGATCTGGCATGTCGGCCGCATCAGCCACGTCTCGCTGCAGCCAAATGAAGGCGCTCCGGTCGCCCCTTCGGCCGTTCCGGCCAAGAGCAAGACCTATATCATCAACCCGGACGGCAGCGGCGCCTTCGTCGAAACCTCCGAACCCCGCGCCCTCGACAAGTCGGAAATCGCTGGCGTTGTCGCAGATTATGCCAAGGGTGCCCGTGCCGCCATCGAAGCCGGTTTTGACGGCGTCGAGATCCATGGCGCGAACGGCTATCTGATCGACCAGTTCCTGAAGTCCGGCGCCAACCAGCGCACTGACGAATATGGCGGCTCGATCGAAAACCGCGCCCGTTTCGCACTTGAAGTGGTCGATGCGGTTGCAGCAGAAATCGGCGCCGGCAAGGTCGGCATCCGCATCTCGCCGGTCACGCCTGCCAATAACATTGTCGAAACCGAACCGCAGGCTGTCTTCAATTACCTGGTCGAAAAGCTCGGCTCGCGCGGCCTCGCCTTCATCCATGTCGTCGAAGGCGCAACCGGCGGTGATCGGGCCTTCACCCAGGGCGACAAGCCCTTTGACTACCATGAACTGAAGGACATCTATCGCAAGGCTGGCGGCACCGGCGCGTGGCTGGTCAATAACGGCTACACGAAGGACACGGCGGAACAGGCAATCGCCAGCGGTTATGCCGATGCCGTCGCCTTCGGCAAGCTGTTCATCGCCAATCCTGACCTCGTCGAACGCTTCAAGACCGGCGCAACGTCGTTTAACGAACTCGATGCTTCGAAACTCTATGGCGGCGGCGCAACCGGTTATACCGATTACCCGACGCTCGAAGCCGTCGCCTGATTGTCGGACCGACAGAACAAAAGCCACGCCCGGCAGAACCGGGCGTGGCTTTTTTCATAGGCAGCGAAGATCGGCCATCGTTGCCCGCACCGCTTCGTCGATCGGCGTTTTTGGCTCTTCGCCAAGAAACGCGACAAGCCTGTCATTGCGCAGGAAGACTGGCCGGCTCCAGAGATAACGCATCTCGACGATCTCGCGGAACATCGGGACGACGGGGGCGGCAAGCCTCAGCATCCACCAGGCAAAAGCCTTGACCTTGGGGCGGCGCCCGGCGACGCGGGCAATAGCCTCGACCATTTCCGTACCATCGCGATCGCGAAACCCGTCGAAATGAAACCGTGCGAAACGGGGAAGTTCTGCCCGGCGGTCGACAAGCCGCAGCATGGTTTCGGCAAGATCAGGCAGATAGGCCCATTGATGGCCGACGCCCTTCCCGCTCGGCCGGCTGACGGAAGTGACAGGCTTGCCCGGCGTGACCAGTGCCTGACTGAACCAGCTGCCACCGGCACGCGGCCCGAAAAAGTCCCCTGCCCGGACGATCAGAACCGACACATCACCCTGGGCGGCCTCTTCCAGCCGCCTTTCAAGCTCCACCCGGATTGCACCCTTGCGGCTCACCGGAAGTTGCGGGCTGTCTTCCGAAATATCGGCGAAGGTTTCCGGCCCGTAATTGTAGACCGTGCCCGGCAGGAGAATGAGTGCACCGTTGCGGCGTGCCGCGGCAATCGTATTGTCGAGCATCGGCAGGACCAGCTTGTCCCAGTCCCTGTAGCCGGGCGGGTTGACCGCGTGAACGATCAGAGAGGCGCCCTCGGCGGCGCGCTCGACATCTGTTGCCGACATGGCATCGCCCTGTATCCAGTCGAACAGCGGCTCGCGGCTGGCAGCAGCCTCGGCATTGCGGTTCAGCGCCCGCACCGTCCAGCCGCGTTCGGCGAGCCCGCGCGCCACATGGCCGCCAATGCCGCCCGTTGCACCAAGCACGAGGGCAATGCCGGTCTTTTCCATCTCATTATTCATCGCAGGATCCTTCCATCTGCTTGTCGCTTTCGATGACTGGATTATTGCGCGATGCCTTGATATACGGAATTGGCGTAATAATTTCACATGATATACAAAAATGAATAATGAGAACTGGGACTATTATCGCAGCTTTCTGGCCGTCCTGCGGACCGGCACGCTTTCGGCCGCGGCCCGCGAGCTTGGCCTGACCCAGCCTACGCTCGGGCGGCATATCGATGCTCTGGAAAGCGAACTCGGCTGCCAGCTGTTCACCCGCTCCCAGCAAGGCCTGCTGCCAACGGAACAGGCGACGGCGCTAAAGCCTTACGCGGAGACGCTGGAGACGACGACCGCCGCGATGCGGCGTATAGTGACGGCCGAACACGGGAAAATCCGTGGCACCGTGCGGATCGGCGCAAGTGACGTGATTGGCGTCGAGGTTCTGCCGCCGATCATCGCCACCCTGCAGGATGAACACCCCGGGCTGGAGATCGAGCTGTCGCTTTCTGACGCGCTGGAGGATCTGTTGAGCCGCGAGGTGGATATTGCCGTGCGCATGACACGGCCCTCCCAGGATGCGCTTGTCGCGCGCCATATCGGTGAAATCCCGATCGGCCTGTTTGCTCACCGTTGTTATCTCGATCGTCATGGAATGCCCAAAAACATCGATGAGCTTCAGGGCCACCGGCTGATCGGCTTCGATCGCCATACGGCCTTCATCCGCGCGGCCGCCGAACGCATCCGCACCGTTGCACCTTCGTTTCCCGATGTGGAAACCATTGCCTGGAGCTACCGGACCGATAGCAATCTGGCCCAGCTTGCCGCTATCCGTGGCGGCGTCGGGATCGGCCTTTGCCAAGCCGGCATCGCCCGACGCGATCCCGATCTCGTCGCAATTCTCCCTGATGATCTGAGCCTGCCGCTCGACACCTGGGTGGCCATGCATGAAAACCTGAGGTCGGCGCCCCGCTGGCGGGTGACATTCGATGCGCTGGTGCGCGGCCTCCTGAACTATCTGCGGGCCTGAAACCTACCGCGCGACCGCAGCATCTCCGTCGCCATCCACGACTTCCGCTTCGGGACGATCACCGCCATCACTGTGCTCGCTGTGCCAGACACCCTTGTCGTCCTGCCAGCTGATCTCTTCCGGCTCGCCGCCGACCTGCTGCTCGGCCGCGACGATGCGCGCCGCCTGCAGGGCGTCAGAATGGGTCGGAAAAGTCTCGGAATAGACATCGCCCTGACGGTACGCCCAACCACCGTCATGCGGCACGATCTTGTAGACAATCTTGGTCATGATACCTCCTGTCGTCTCCGTGGCCGCTTCGATCTTGCTGATCCTGGGCGACGCTTGAGAAAGGAGCGCGGCGCCGCGAAGTTCAAACCACGAAACGATAATGTCATCAAAGGCGCCCGACCGCAAACCCTGGAAAGATCGGCAGAGTTCCTTGATGACGGCGCCGATTGCTTTAGATCTGAAATCACCAATCAGGAGCCGCCACCCGTGACATTGTCCGCCCGCCTCGCCCAAGAGAAATTTCTCCTCATCGCCCTCGCCGTCGTCATTCTCGGATTTGTGGCGGAGCATTCGGTGCTTGAGGCCGGAAAGATGGCATCGGGAGTTGCGGCCGTCATCTTTATCGCAGTCATCGTGCTCGCCTCGACCCGCGTCGCCCACCATGCCGAAGTGCTGGCCCACAAGGTCGGCGACCCCTATGGCACAATGATCCTGACCCTGTCGGCCGTCGCGGTGGAAGTGCTGATCCTCGCGATCATGATGGGCAGCTCGTCTTCGCCGACCCTGGTGCGCGACACGATCTATTCCGCCGTCATGCTCGATATCAACGGCATATTGGGCCTTGCCGCCCTTCTTGGCGGCCTGAGACACGGCGAACAGCCCTATAACGACGATTCCAGCCGCACCTATAGCGTGATGATCCTGACGGCCATGGGCATTTCGATGATCGTGCCGGAATTCGTGCCCGACGACCGCTGGACCTATTATTCCGCCTTCACCATCGCTGCCATGATCGCCCTCTACGGCGTCTTCCTGAAAATGCAGGTCGGGCCGCACAGCTATTTCTTCAGCTACAGCTATCCGCGCACGCCGAAGACGGCGACCACCACGACCCCGACCGCGGAAGCGGGTGACGATTCCGCCGCCGTTTCGATCGGCATCATTCTTGTCGGTGTCCTGATCATCGGTTTCCTCGCCGAATTCATGTCGGCCTTCATGGAAACGGGCCTGGAAGGGTCCGGGGCGCCGGTGGCGCTGACCGCGGTCGTTGTCGCCGCGATTTCCGCCGCGCCGGAAATCCTGACCGCCATGCGCGCAGCCCTGCGCAATCGCATGCAGTCCGTCGTCAACATCGCCATGGGCGCTTCGCTCTCGACCGTGATCCTTACCGTGCCGGTGATGGAGGGCATTGCACTCTATACAGGCCAGCCGTTCATCATGGCCATGACCCCGGTCCAGACGGTGATGGTGGCGATCACGCTCGTCGTTGCCGCGATCAACCTCAATGACGGACAGACCAATGCGATCGAAGGCATGACGCATTTCGTGCTCTTCGCCACATTCGTCATGCTGACCATGATCGGGCTTTGAAAACCGTTCTGCCTCAGCACCATGCAGAGGCATCTTGAATCAGTTTAACAACAGGCCGACACAGCCGTGGCGGCCTGAAGTCCTACCAATAAAGAAATCTTGAACGCCCCGTGTTCGGCACCCGGAGGCTGCCGCACTACATGATCCGCATCACCATGGATGCGCTCGATAGATGCGGAGACGATCATGAAACGCCCCCTTATCCTTCTCGCCGGCACGGCCCTTGGCGCCGCCTTTATGTCCGGCCCGATATCCGGACTGGCCCTTGCACAGGCGCAAGGCACATCGGTTGAAACGCAGGCTCCCAATGCCCGCGACCAGAAACCCGCCTTCGCCAACCAGACCCGCGCGCGGCAACCGGCCGCGACAACAAAGGTCACAACCGCGGTCGTGGCAAGGGATCTGCCGAACCTGTGGTCAATGGAATTTCTCCCCGATGGTCGCATGCTGGTCACGGCCAAGGAAGGCGCGATGCATATCGTCGCGAAGGACGGCAAACCCGGTCCGAAAATCGAAGGCGTGCCGAAGGTCGCATCCGGCGGCCAGGGCGGCCTGCTCGATGTGGCATTGGCGCCTGATTTTCAGACCTCGGGCAAAATCTTCTTTTCATTCTCGGAACCGCGCGATGGCGGAAACGGCACCTCCGTCGCCTCGGCGAAACTCGCGGCTGACGGAAATGGCGGCGGCAGGCTGGATAATCTCAAGGTGATCTTCAGGCAGATGCCGACCTATGACGGCAACAAGCATTTCGGCTCCCGTCTCGTTTTCGGCCCGCAGAACGAGCTTTATGTGACGGTCGGCGAGCGATCCGACCGCCAGCCGCGGGTACAGGCCCAGGATCTTGCCAGCGGCCTCGGCAAGACCTTTCGCATCGACATGGAGGGCAAGCCTTTCCCGGGCAATCCCCATCTGAACCGCGACGGTGCGAGGCCGGAAATCTGGTCCCATGGCCACCGCAATCTGCAGGCGGCCACGCTCGATGGTCAAGGCCGGTTCTGGACTGTCGAGCACGGCCCGCGCGGCGGCGACGAACTCAATCGCCCGGAAGCCGGCAAGAACTATGGTTGGCCCAACGTCACATACGGGATTGACTACAGCGGCGCACCGATCGGCAAGGGTCTGACTGCCAAGACCGGCACCGAACAGCCGATCTATTACTGGGACCCGGTGATCGGCCCCTCCGGCATGGCCTATTACGGTGCCGACGCCATTCCCGAATGGAAAGGCGCCTTCCTGATCGGCGGCCTCGTCAGCCAGGGGGTGGTTGTCCTCCATATGGACGGAGACAAGGTGGCGACCGAGGAGCGCATCCCGCTCGACGCCCGCATTCGCGACGTCAAGGTCGGGCCGGACGGTGCGGTTTATGCAGTGACGGAGGAACGCGGTGGCGGCGGATCGAGCATCGTCAAGCTGACCAAGGCCTGATCAGGCAGAGCTACTCGCGGCTGGCTTCAGAACCGGAAAGCCAGCCGGTGATCGGCAAGCGCGCGGTCGATCGTCACCAGTTGCAGGCCTTCGACCTGGCATTGGGCGAGGAGTAGCCGGTCGAACGGATCTTTCGTCGGAGGTTCGGGATCGGCTGCTGTAATGACGTGCTGAACATCCACGGCAAGAATAGCGATGCCGGATGACGTCAGAAATTCCGGTATCTGTAAAACCGGGATTTCCGTCTTGAGCTTGCCAAGACGGGACTTGATTGCGATCTCCCACAAACTCGCCACACTGGCAAAGCCATAGGCTTGCTTCTCGATCAACAATCGCCGAACTTTTGGAAATTCGATTTCGAAGCGCCCATCGGCCATTGCTATGACAACGTGGGTGTCGAGCAGCAATCGCATTTTACGGCAAAGGTCTCAACAGGAAGTCTTCCGGCAACGGGTCGTCGAAATCATCCGAGATAAAACCCTCGGTTCTGACGATACCTTTTGATCTCAGATAAGCTTCACCAGCCTCCGGATCGTATCCGCCTTTAGCCGGCTCTACCTTGTGCTCCGAAGAGCGCGGCACAAGATCAAACACCGGTTTTCCGTCACGCGTCACCGTCACCGTCTCACCCTGCTCCACATCCTGGGCAAGTTCGTCAAAACGGTCCTGAGCTTCACGGATCGAAACGGTTTTCATACCCGAAATGTAAGCCCGCCTCGGGAAACGGTCAATCTGGGCGTCTATCAACGAAAAAGGCCCGCCGTCACCGGCAGGCCTCTTTGATGATCAGTTCAGAACGCTATTAGCGGCAATTGGCGCAGAAACGCTGGATGCGCTTGCAGGCTTCTTCCAGCAGTTCTTCCGAGGTCGCGTAGGAGATGCGGAAGTTCGGGCCGAGGCCGAAGGCCGAACCGTGCACGACGGCAACGCCTTCCGCTTCCAGCAGTTCGGAAACGAAGTCCTCGTCCGTCTCGATCTTCTTGCCCGACGGTGCGGTCTTGCCGATCAGGCCGGCGCAGGACGGGTAGACGTAGAAGGCGCCTTCCGGCTTCGGGCATACAATGCCGGTTGCCTGGTTGAGCATGGAGACGACGAGATCGCGGCGGCCTTCGAAGATCGCCTTGTTCTTGGCAACGAAATCCTGCGGACCGTTCAGTGCTTCAACGGCAGCCCACTGGGCGATCGACGATGCGCCGGAGGTCTGCTGGCCCTGGATCATGTCCATGGCCTTGATCAGCTCGAGCGGGCCGGCCGCATAACCGATACGCCAGCCGGTCATCGCATAGGCCTTGGAAACGCCGTTCATGGTCAGCGTGCGGTCGTAGAGTTTTGGCTCGACTTCGACTGGGGTCGCGAACTTGAAGTCGCCGAAGGTCAGATGCTCATACATGTCGTCCGTCAGGATCCAGACATGCGGATGCTTCAGGAGAACATCGGTCAGCGCCTTCAGCTCGGCGGCGCTATAGGCAGCGCCCGTCGGGTTGGACGGCGAGTTGAAGATGAACCACTTGGTCTTCGGCGTGATGACGCTTTCGAGCTCGGCGGCAGTCAGCTTGAAATTGTTTTCCTGGGTCGTGTTGACCGCGACCGGCGTACCGCCGCAGATCGCCACCATTTCCGGGTAGGAAACCCAGTAGGGTGCCGGGATGATGACTTCATCGCCCGGGTTCAGGGTTGCCATGAAGGCGTTGAAAAGAATCTGCTTTCCGCCGGTGCCGACGATCGTCTGCTGCCAGTCGTAGTCGAGGCCGTTCTCGCGCTTGAACTTGGCGGCGATCGCCTTGCGCAGTTCCGGAATGCCGGAAACCGGCGTGTACTTGGTTTCGCCGCGGTTGATCGCGTCGATGGCCGCCTGCTTGACATTGCCCGGCGTATCGAAATCCGGCTCGCCGGCACCAAGACCGATGACATCCCGGCCTTTCGCCTTCAGCTCGCGAGCTTTTTGGGAAACTGCGATCGTCGCGGAGGGCTTCACACGGGAAAGGGCGTCAGCAAGAAAGGCCATGTCTGGGGTCCTAGAGGCTATTGACAATGGGGCTGTTCAACAAGGCGGAGGCGCGCGCTCATCCGCCGCAAAGCTGTATGTCGAATGACATCACAGGTTTCAAGCGGAAACGGTGAATGTGTTCCATCAATGTCGCTGATTAAAAGCTTCAATGCGATGTTTACATCCGCGTAACCGGCACTTGGTACAACCTTTACGACCATGACGGGAGATGCGACGGACATGACGCCCAAAAGCATATTCGCAAACCTGATACGCCGTGACGACGGCTCCTTTTCGACGGCCTATGGACCGTTCATCCTGCAATCGGCCCTGCAGCCGGTCTTTCGGTCAGTCGCCGGCCAGGCTCTGCAGATCGAAGCCTTTGAAGGACTGGTGCGCACGACGCGCGATAACGAACCGGTCGCGCCTGGCGATTTCTTCGCTCTGGTGGACGGACAGGACATCGCGGCGATCGACAGCATTGCCCGAACCATTCACATTCTCAATACCGGCCGGCTCAACCGCAGCCAGGCAAAGATCTTCGTAAAATTCCAGCCCGGCATCGTGCGCACCCCGCTCGAG
This sequence comes from Neorhizobium alkalisoli, assembly GCF_007829835.1. Taxonomy (GTDB): domain Bacteria; phylum Pseudomonadota; class Alphaproteobacteria; order Rhizobiales; family Rhizobiaceae; genus Neorhizobium. The sequence goes on from NZ_VIWP01000003.1 coordinate 416,802, forward strand.
ATGCGTCAGGAAGTGGAGCGCATCAAGCTTGCGAGCCATGAAGCAGGCCTCGGCGTCCAGCGGATCGTCTGCGAGATCCGCGAAAGCGTGCAGGCCGACAAGGATACGATTGCCGCCTTCATCACCCATATGCGCGATATCGGCTTCATGGTTGCCATCGACGATTATGGCGCCGGCCAGTCGGACCTGGAATTGCTGAAGCGCATCCGCCCGGACTACGTCAAATTCGAACCCCGCTGGGTGCGCGATTTTCTCGACAATCAGGCAGGCACCGCCCTGCTCCGCGTCATTGTCCAGCAAATGCTCGATGACGGCATAGAGCCGATCATTGCAGGTCTGGAAGAAGAATGGCAGGTCGAGGCCTGCGAGGATCTCGGCGTCTCGCTGATCCAGGGTTACGCGCTCGCGAGGCCCGAACTGGCACCGACCTCCTTCGACCAGACCTTTCCGGAAAGACCGGTGCAAACGTCTTCGGCCCTGCACACGACATCACGCTTCGAAATACCCGATACGCCCGCCAGCCCCCTCACACGCACCCTGTCGGCACCCGCCCCCTCGCCTTTGAAGCGCGCCAGGGCCTTCGGAAAACGCAATTCCGGATTGCTCTGACAGACGCGAAAAATCCTGAATTGCGCGCGCCGCAAGCATTGGCACGCGCTATGGATGTGGTCATCAATATTTGGCCACATCATGTGTTTCATGTCGGGACAGTTGAGGGTTAACGAAACATTGCTGGCGATCCATCGCCTCGGCGACTTTCCCGAAAGGACGCAAAGCCAGCATTTCCAGTGCTTCTAAAAATTTTCCGCCGCCATTTCGGGCATTACGTTAAAAAACTTTTTCTTGCCAATTTTCGATAAACACAGCACTCTGTCCAAGTTCGGGCAATTTACGAGCATGGGAAGACCTATAATGATGCGTTCCGAAGGCGCCAAAACTTCGGGCGGGGGACTTGGGGCGAATTTCATGAAATATTGCTGCCAGTTTACCGCGGTAAAGACAGGGACCCTTTCTTAAAACTGCCTGCCGCCGCCCACACGGGCAATACTGTGATGCTGTCCGCCGCTGAACACGGACAGAGAGAAAAGGACCTGCTGCATGGCCGAAACTGGCACTGTAAAATTCTTCAATACCGATAAGGGCTTCGGCTTTATCAAGCCTGACAATGGTGGCGCTGACATCTTTGTCCACATCTCTGCCGTCCAGGCTTCTGGCCTGTCCGGACTGACTGAAAATCAGAAAGTAAGCTTCGACACGGAACCGGATCGTCGTGGCAAAGGCCCCAAGGCCGTCAACTTGCAGATTGCCGGTTGAGCCGTTAACGGCGTTCGATCGCGTTGGAGCCCGGCAGTCATGCCGGGTTTTTTTTGACCTTTTTTCGCGCCAGCCTTTAGAGCAGTTCCAGCAAAAGTGCGTAGCGGTTTTGCGTCCGGAACTGCGTCAAATCAAAGAGATAGAGCAATTTCGCGTTTCGAAGAAAAGCGGAGTTGTTCTAGAGACCGCGCAGATAGGGATTGGTTCGGCGCTCATCGCCGATACGGCTGCCCGGCCCGTGCCCACACAGGAAACCGATTTCATCTCCGAGCGGCAAAACCTTGTCGCGGATCGATGCCATCAGGGTATCATGATCCCCGCCCGGCAGATCCGTCCGTCCGACCGATCCATTGAACAATACATCTCCGAGATGCGCGAAGGAATGATCGCGATTGAAGAAGATCACATGTCCAGGGGCATGGCCGGGGCAATGAAATACTTCGAACACATGGCTTCCGAATGAAACAGTATCGCCTTCGTTCAGAAAGCGGTCCGGCACGAGGTTGCGGACATCCATCTTGACGCCGAACATCCCGGCCTGGGTTTCCAGCTTGGCAAGCAGCGGAACATCGTCTTCATGTGGCCCGATCACCGGGATCGACAGTGCTTCCCGCAATTCGTCGGCACCGCCGGCATGATCGATATGACCATGCGTGATCCAGATCTCCTTGAGATTGATGCTGTTCTGCTTGACGACCTCCAGAATGGCCGGCACGTCGCCGCCCGGATCGATCACCACACCTTCCATCGTCTCGTCGTCGAATAGAATGGTGCAATTCTGCTGGAATGGTGTCACCGGAACGATACCGGCCTGCAACTTACCCATGAAACCTCGGCTCCGATCAGAGTTCTGCCGAGGATATAGCGGCAATCTACCACCGTTTCAGCCCAAAACGGCAGCCTCGTTGGAAAATCAGTTCGAGGCGACCGTCATGTAACGCGTTTCAGCGGAAACGGGCGGTGCGAGCGATACGGTGGCGATCAGAAATGCCGAAACGACGATCTTCAACGCAATCACAGTAATGAAGACCGGACGCAGCGGATGTGCCGTCTCGTTCGAACGGTTAAGCTCGATCGGCGGGATGGCGGAATAGGTGTGCGCGGTCATTGGTATTCTCCACTCTCTCTGGCGACGATAATGGCTCTGGAACCCAAAAGTTCCGCCACATTGTTTATCGCGGCGTGCACAACCGCTCTTGTATGAACTTGCCAGACTTGGCTTTACCGCGCGCAAAACCTGATAACGCACTTCGACAAATACTGTTGATTGTTGCGGGGGCACACGCTTTATCGCGGGCGACACAGCATCGCGTTTGCGCTAAACAGTTTAAGCCATTGCAATGACAGCAACAGCGGAAAGGAATCCGGAGTGTCGCTTGCCCCGACGGGAAAGACCGTCAAGAAGGCCCTGCCGCAGATGCCGCCGGTCGACGAGGCGCAGATCGACTTCGAATCGATCGAGTTGCTGTTCTTCGCCTATCGCGACTTCGTTTCCGATCCGGATGCCATCCTGGCGAAGATCGGCATGGGGCGTGCGCATCACCGCGTCGTCTATTTCGTCTGCCGCAATCCGGGCATGATGGTCGCCGATCTCCTCGACACGCTGCAGATCACAAAGCAGAGCCTTGCGCGCGTCCTGAAAAAGTTGATCGAGCTTGGCTATATCAGGCAGATGGCCGGTGCCAAGGATCGCCGCCAGCGTCGCCTTTATCCCACTTTGGCGGGAAGAGAACTCGCTCTTGCCCTTTGTGAGCCGCAATCGGTCCGTATCGCACGCGCCATGGAAAATTTCACACCGGAAATGCGCGACCATGTCAGGACCTTCCTGCAACGCATGCGCGGACGCGATCCGAACCTTGAAATTCCTGCAGTTGATCTCGATTAGCGCAAAGGACATTTGAGATGACGAAACAGCCCCCCTCAGATGATGCGCCGCACCTGCTCGTTGTCGATGACGACACGCGTATCCGCGATCTCCTGAACCGCTACCTGATGGACCAGGGGTTTCGCGTGACCGTCGCCGGTGATGCCGCCGAGGCGCGCAGAAAACTCGAAGGCCTGCATTTCGACCTGATCATTCTCGACGTTATGATGCCGGGCGAATCCGGCCTGTCCCTCACCCAGTCGCTCTATGAGAAGAAGACCATCCCGGTCATTCTCCTGACCGCCCGTGTCGAGGCGGAATCGCGGATCGCAGGACTTGAGGCCGGCGCCGACGATTATCTGTCAAAGCCTTTCGATCCCCGCGAACTGGTGCTGCGGATCAACAATATCCTGCGGCGCAGCAGCTCGGCCGACGCGCCGAAGATCGAACAGGTCATGTTCGGGCCCTTCACCTTCTCCATTCCCCGCAAGGAATTGCGCAAGGCCGCCGAGACGATCCGCCTGACCGACCGCGAGCAGGAGATCATGATGCTGTTTGCCCTACGCGCCGGCGACACGATCCCGCGCCACGAACTGATTGGCGACGATACGGATGTCGGCGAGCGGACAATCGACGTGCAGATCAACCGCCTGCGCCGTAAGATCGAAGAGGATCCGGCAAACCCCGTCTATCTGCAGACGGTACGCGGCATCGGCTACAGGCTGAGCATAGATTGCTCTTGACGAGGAAAGGCAGCGGACAGGCGGCAGGATGGCACTTTTCGAGACGCTGAAACGCGATGCGGCGCGACTGAGCCTTCCGGGCTGGCGTCCGTTCACGCGCTGGCTGCGCCGCCGCCTGCCGACCGGGCTTTACACCCGTTCGCTGCTGATCGTCATCCTGCCCATGCTGCTGCTGCAGACCGTCGTTGCGGCGGTCTTCATGGAACGCCACTGGCGCATGGTCACAGAACGTCTATCGGAAGGCACGATCCGCGATATCGCGGCGATCATCCAGGTGATCAAGGACTATCCGCAGGACAGCAATTACGACCAGATCACGAAGATTGCCGACGACGCGCTCGACCTGACGATCGCCGTTGAGGAGAATGGCGAACTGCCGCCGCCGCGTCCCCGCCCCTTTTTCGCGATCCTCGACGACATTCTTGCCGACCAGATCACCCGCCAGATCCGTATGCCCTTCTGGATCGACACCGTCGGTGACAGCCGTCTCGTCGAGATCCGCGTCAAGTTCGACGATCGGGTTCTGCGTGTCTTCGCCCGCCGCGGCTCCACTTACGCATCCAACACCCATATCTTCCTGATCTGGATGGTCGGCACCGCCTTCGTGCTTGTCGTCATTTCCATCCTCTTCCTGCGTGGCCAGATCCGCCCGATCCTGATGCTTGCCCGCGCCGCCGAAAGTTTTGGCAAGGGCCAGAAGACGGAAGGCTTTTCGCCACGCGGCGCAGATGAAGTCCGCCGTGCCGGCCTTGCCTTCATCCAGATGCGCGAGCGCCTCGAACGCCAGATGGAGCAGCGCACAGCGATGCTGGCCGGCATCAGCCACGACCTGCGCACCATCCTCACCCGCTTCAAGCTGCAACTGGCACTGGCCGGCGACAAGCCCGAGCTTGCCGGCATGGGCCAAGATGTCGACGATATGCAGTCCATGCTGGAAGGTTATCTCGCCTTCGCCAAGGGCGAGGCAGAGGAGGATTTCGGCCAGCTGTTCCTGAGCGAACTCCTCGAAAAATTCCGCACCAATTTCGCTCTCAAGGGCAAGGTGCTGACATATACGATCGATGGTGACGACGAGATCGCGGTGCGCCCCAACGCCTTCAACCGCCTTCTCGGCAATCTCGTCGCCAATAGCGACCGGTACGCCAAATCGCTGAATATCGACGCCCGCCACAGCGCCAAATGGCTGACGCTGACACTCGATGACGATGGTCCGGGCATTCCGCCGGAATCGCGCGAGGACGTGTTCAAGCCCTTCCACCGGCTCGACGAGGCTCGCAATCTCGACGCCTCCGGCACCGGCCTCGGTCTGGCGATCGCGCGCGACATTGCCCGCTCCCATGGTGGCAACGTCACGCTCGACGAAAGCCCGCAGGGCGGCCTGCGCGCCGTGATCCGCATTCCGGCATAATCAGGCCCAGAAAACAGACTCGGGAAACCCGCAATCTCACGGTGATCGTACCGTTCTGATATGCCGGCGGCTTTACAGCGCTACCACTGCAAGATAGCTGTAATACCAAATATTAGGGTACCATCGATTTGCCAAATTCTCCCGCCCGCGAAAATGTCGGACAGCTTATTGCCCAGATCGCACGCCAGTGGCGCCGCAGGCTGGATCTGCGCCTGCGCCCCTTCGGCCTGACCGAAGCGACCTGGCTCCCCCTCCTTTACCTGTCGCGCGCAAAAACGACGATGCGCCAGAAGGATCTGGCAGCCGCGCTGACACTCGACAATTCGTCGGTCGTGCGTCTGCTCGACGCCCTGCAGGCCGGCGGGCTGATCGAACGCCGTGACGAGATTTCGGATCGGCGGGTAAAAACGATCCACCTGACCGAGGCGGCGCATGACGTGATCGAACAGGTCGAGGCAGCCTCTCGCGCCGTGCGCGACGAACTCCTGCAGGGTATCGACGACGAGGCCCTCAAGACGACTTTCGATGTGCTGACGCAGATTTTCGAGCGCCTCGCCGAACCGGGTAGCGATACGGATGACTGATACCCTGCAGGCCGCCATGCCCCAAAAGGCAGACGCGGAGCAAACTGACGGAAAACCGAATGTACTGGGCGGCAGGCCCATACCACCTCTCTGGCTGCTGGCACTGATCACCTTCAGCGGCACCCTTGCCATGCACATATTCGTGCCGGTCCTGCCGCTTGCCGGGCAATCCCTGGACGCCAATCCGGCGCAGATGCAGCTGACGATCAGTTTCTACATTCTGGGCCTTGCCTGCGGCCAGCTGTTCTACGGCCCGCTTTCCGACCGGCACGGGCGTCGCCCTGTCCTGCTCGCCGGCCTTGCCGTCTATCTTGTCGCCAGCGTGATCGCGCTTGCCTCTCCCGACATTCACACCCTGCTCGGCGCCCGGCTTCTGCAGGCGCTCGGCGGCTGCGCCGGCATGGTGATCGGCCGTGCCGTCGTGCGCGACACCTCGACCACCGAAGAGGCGACGCGCCGGCTGGCGCTGATGAACCTCATGGTGACGATCGGCCCGGGTTTTGCGCCGGTTCTCGGTGCAATTCTCGGCGATATTGCCGGCTGGCGGTCGATCTTCGTTTTCCTCTGTCTGCTCGGCCTCGCAAACAGCCTGCTCACCTGGAAACTTCTGCCTGAAACCGCTCGCAAGACGGCCGACCAGACAGCCGGTCTGGTTCTGAAAAACTATCTGAACCTGCTGCGGACGCCGGCATTTCTGGGTTATGCGATCGGCGGCAGCTGCGCCACCACATCCTTCTACGCCTTCGTCAGTGCGGCGCCCTTCATCTTCGGCACCCAGCTGAACCGGCCGAGCCACGAGATCGGCATCTATCTCGGCATCCTCATTCTCGGCTACTGGCTCGGAAGCCTGATCGCCAGCCGCCTCGCCGGCCGGGTATCCGTCCCCAAACTGCTGCGCTCGAACATCTTGAGCCTCGCCGCTGCCCTCTACCTGCTCGTCACGGCCATGACCGGTCACCTGACCGTCATCACCGTCATGCTGCCCATGTTTATCTACACGATCGGCGGCGGCATTGCGTCACCGGCAGCATTGGCCGAAGCGATCAGCGTCAATCCGCGCGTCGCGGGCTCAGCCTCGGGTCTTTATGGATTTTTCCAGATGGCGGTCGGCGCAATCGCCACCGCACTTGCAGGCCTGGGCGAAGACCACACGCTGACGGCTTCGAGCGTCGTTGTGGTCGCCTGTCTGCTGAGCCAGGTCTGTTTCGCTGTAGCGAACCGTGCCGCCCGGCGGCGGGCCGACTATATTTCCAGCTGACGGATAACCTCTCCGCCGGAAGATATCACATCATCTTGCGGCCGTTCGGCACGCCCTGCTCGACCGCGGCAAGCACGATCGCACCATTTTCATCCTCGAAACCAAGCGTCAGCACTTCCGATCGGAACGGCCCGATCTGGCGCGGCGGAAAATTGACGACGCCGAGGACCTGACGGCCGAGAAGCGTCTCCGGCGTATAATGCACGGTGATCTGCGCCGAAGATTTCTTGATGCCGATTTCCGGCCCGAAATCGATCTTCAGCTTGAAGGCCGGCTTGCGCGCTTCGGGAAAGGTTTCGACCTCGACGATCGTGCCGACGCGGATGTCGACCTTCTCGAAGTCGGCATAAGTAATCTCTTCAGCCATGCCGTCTCAGCTTCCCAGTTCTTCCGCACGCTTGCGCGCCGCTTCAAGCGCCGTGTCGAACAGCGGTTGCATCGCATCGTCCGCCATCAGCACACCAAGTGCCGCCGCCGTCGTGCCGCCCGGAGACGTGACGTTCTGGCGGAGCTTCGAGGCTTCCTCGGACGACTGATAGAGCATCTCGCCGGCACCAGCGACGGTTTCGCGCGCAAGGCGCATCGAAAGATCGGCCGGCAGCCCGAGCTTGCGCCCGGCTTCGGCCATGCATTCGACGAGATAGAAGACATAGGCAGGGCCACTGCCGGAAACGGCGGTCACCGCATCGATATCGGCTTCCGTCGCTACCCATTCGACCGGGCCGCTGACGGCGAGCAGCGCCTGCACGGCATCGCGCTGAGCGCCGCTGACTTTGGAATTGGCAAAGGCGCCGGTCACACCGCGGCCGACCATAGCCGGCGTGTTCGGCATGGCGCGCACCATGCCGATCTCACCGAGATGCGATGCGAGATAGGCAAGGGTCTTGCCTGCAGCGACCGAGACGGCAACCGTCTTTTCGCCGGCCGCAGATTTTACGGCCGGAAGCACGACATCCATTGCCTGCGGCTTGACGGCCAGGAACAGGATATCGGCCGACATCCCTTCCGGCAGAGCCGTGAAATGACGAGCGCCGGCATCGGCGATCATCTTTTTCATGGTTTCGGAAGGTGACGGGTCGAGCACCGTCACGTTTTTGCCCGGTACTCCGTTTTTCAGCCATCCGGACAGCAAAGCGCCACCCATATTGCCGGCACCGACGAGAATGACCGTTCCGAAATCTGCAGACATCAGGCTTCGCCCACCGTTTCGAACAGGACGGCATCCATGGCGGCCTTGGCCTCCATGCCGGACCAGACGACGAACTGGAACGCCTGATAATAGGCTTCACAGGCATCGAGCGCACTCGAAAGCAGCACTTCGACCTGCTGATTGGTCGGTTCGGCACCGCCGGCAAGCAGCAGCGACTGCCGGAAGATGACAACGTCTTCCTGGCGCCACAGGTCAAAATGGCCCATCAGCGTCTGACCGTTGACATGCGACAGAAGGCGAATGACTTCGTTGACGCGGATATCGGGGACGCGAAGATCGAAGGCACAGGCAAGATGCAGTGCTTCAAACTCTTCCATCCAGGAAAAGGAGACGTGGTAGTCGGCCCAGCGGCCGCCAACCGTCATGGCGATTTCGTCTTCACCGGAACGTTCGAACGTCCAGTCGTTCGAGGCAGCGACGAACTCGATCATGTCGACCGGGTTCGATTGACGCTCAATTTCAAATTCCATGAGGCTCATGCGGCACCTTTTTGACCGGAATGAATGCGAATTCGAGCGAGAACGCGCCAACAATTACCGGAGACATACTATTTAGATGATCGCCCGACGCCGCCAGAATAACGCTGTTACCCTGTCTGGAGCTTACCGGCCCGTTTCGAATCATCCTTTAAAATCAGTGTAGCTAGACGGAGTCTGAGTACCATCCCCCGATGGGCTGATTTTCGTGGATTGAGGCCGAAAGCTGTTCTTGTGGGAGATCAGAAGGGGTGCTTAACCGACTCTGGACACTGGTCTTTTTGGGAGTGTCCACAGGGTGTGATTTTTTAACGGCACCTTAACGCGAAGGACGCCCGATCGGCTGTCCTGTCTCGCAAAGGGACACGGCCGGAAGGCCGAATCCATGGCCGCCTCATGAGCAGGCGGCCGATATGAAGAAGCAGATTGCAGTGATCCGCATCACTGCGATTCTCGGCTATTTGCCGAGCTTGGCTTCGAGCGCTTCGATCCGCGCCTTCAATGCATCATTCTCGTCGCGGGCACGGGCGGCCATTTCGCGGACGGCTTCGAACTCTTCGCGCTTGACGATGTCCATGCCGTTCAGGAAACGCTCGGCCTGCGCATGAAAGGCGGTCTCCACTTCCTTGCGCACACCCTGGGCAGCGCCGGCAGCATCGGTCATCAGACGCGCAAAATCGTCAAAAATACGGTTCGTTCCGGTTGACATTGGTTCATCTCCGTCGGTCGCGGCAACATGGCCCTAAAAAAGCCGTGCCCCATGAAAATCATGGGGCTTCCAGCTCCATTAAACAAGCAAGTAGGGCCTGCCGCGCATCCTTGCAAGCGTCATCCACCGTTAGCACTTAAGCCCCGTCAGATTCGTCTTGACCGCGAATGAGCACAACGGCATGTTCCGCCCAAAGAGGCGCGGACAAGAGCCGCAATGAGACCTCTGTTTTTGGTGAGACAACAGTAACTTGTACGAAGCCCTTCATCTTTTTGCTCTCATCCCGTTCCCGGACATCGATCCGGTCGCATTTTCTATCGGGCCGCTCGCAGTCCACTGGTATGGACTGGCCTATGTTGCCGGCATCATGCTCGGCTGGTTTTATGCCCGCAAGCTGATCGCGAGACCTTCGCTCTGGCCGAAGGACGAGGCGCCGCTGACGGCCGCCAATCTCGACGATTTTCTCGTCTGGATCGCCGCCGGCATCGTGCTCGGCGGCCGCACCGGCTACGTGCTTTTCTACGATCTGCCGTCGGTGATGGAAAACCCGATCCGCGCGCTGGAAATCTGGAATGGCGGCATGTCCTTCCATGGAGGCCTGATCGGCGCGACGCTGGCGATGATCCTGTTTGCCCGCCGCAACAAGCTCCCGGTCTGGAGCATGTTCGACACGGTCGCGGCCGTCGTCCCGCTCGGCCTGTGCTTCGGCCGTATCGCCAATTTCATAAATGGTGAACTCTGGGGTCGCCTCAGCGACATGCCCTGGGCAATCGTATTCCCGACTGGCGGTCCCTTCGCTCGTCATCCGAGCCAGCTTTATGAGGCAGGGCTCGAAGGCATCGTGCTTCTTCTGGTCCTTGCGCTGATGATCTTCCGTTTCCGGGCGCTGAAAGTGCCGGGTGTGATCTCCGGCACATTCGTCTGTGGTTATGCGCTCTGCCGGATCTTCGTCGAATTCTTCCGCGAGCCGGATGCCCAGCTGGGCTATCTGCTCGGCACCAACTGGCTGACGATGGGCATGATATTGTCCCTGCCGATGATCGCCATCGGCCTCTGGGCAATTGTCAGGGCTCGTATGGCAGCGGCAAAGGCTTAGATGGAGGCGCATTTGGGCACCCCTCATGTAAGCACCCCTCTCGCCGAAAAGATCAAGGCTCTGATCCGGATGAACGGCCCGATCAGCGTCACGGATTATTTTGCCCTGTGCCTCGCCGATCCCGAACACGGCTATTATCAAGCCCGCGAGCCGTTTGGCCGGCATGGCGATTTCATCACCGCGCCGGAAATCAGCCAGCTGTTCGGTGAAATGGTCGGCATCTTCATGGTCCATGCCTGGCAGCGCCACGGCTCGCCCGACAATGTCAGACTGGTCGAAATCGGCCCCGGTCGCGGCACGATGATGACGGACATGCTGCGCGTCATCAAACGCATCGCGCCACCTCTCTTCGAAGGCCTGCACGTCCATCTGGTCGAGACCAGCGAGAGGTTGCGCGGCGCCCAGCGGGTGACGCTCGAGGCCTATTCGACGAAGATCTCCTGGCATGCGAGCTTCGACGACGTGCCGGACGGCTTTACCCTGATCGCCGCCAACGAGCTGTTCGACGCGATCCCGATCCGCCAGTTCATCAAGTTCCAGTCGGCCTTCCGCGAACGGATGGTCGGCCTGGATGCCGATGACGAGCTCGCCTTCACCACGGGCGTCGCAACGCTCGATCCGGCCATCCTGCCCACTCCGATCACCAACATCCCCGACCGGACGATTTTCGAATTTGCCCCGGCCCGCCAGGCCGTGATGCAGGCAATGTGCGAAAGACTGCGCGAAACCGGCGGCTCCGCTCTGATCATCGATTACGGTCACATGGTCACCGGTTTCGGCGACACCCTTCAGGCCGTGCGGGACCACGATTACGATCCGCCACTGGCGCATCCCGGCGAGGCGGACCTGACCAGCCATGTCGATTTCGAGGATCTTGCCAAGGTCGCGCTTTCGGCGGGCATCCACTTGAACGGCGGCCTGCGGCAGGGCGAATTCCTCTATGGCCTTGGCCTTTCCGAACGCGCCTCGGTGCTGGCACGAGACAAGGATCATGCCGAACAGCGCCTGATCGCGGCGGCCGTTGACCGTCTGGCCGGCGAAGGTGCGGGCAAGATGGGCGAGCTTTTCAAGGTCATCGCCGTCTCGAGCCCGGCCCTCAATCTCATGCCTTTCCGGCCAGTGGACTGATACTCGGGCTGATACCCGGATTGACACAACGCCTCCCCTTGCGCCAATCTCCCGCCAGATCGAACCTGCGGGCGGCATTCTGACGCCCGCCAAAAATCTCAACAAATCATAGGGATAGACACGCCGATGCAGGAAAAGACCTCGCCGACGCCGATCGAGAGCCCTCTCCTGTCGCAAAAGGCCGGACCGCGTATCGCCCATGGTTTCTTCACCCGCGAAGGCGGTGTCTCTGAAGGAATCTATGCCGGCCTCAATGTCGGCATTGGCTCCAATGACGACCGAAACCATGTGCTGGAAAACCGCGCCCGCGTCGCCGGTTGGTTCGGACTTGCTCCCGAAAAGCTCGCGACCGTGCATCAGGTCCATTCGCCCGATGTCGCCGTGGTCGATTCGGCCTATGACGGCGAACGGCCGCAGGTGGATGCCATGGTCACCTCGGTACCGGGCATCGTGCTTGGCGTTCTGTCGGCCGATTGCGGCCCGATCCTGTTTGCCGATTCCGAAAACGGTGTCGTTGGCGCCGCCCATGCCGGCTGGAAGGGTGCGCTGACCGGTGTGCTCGAAAACACGATCGATGCGATGATCTCGCTCGGCGCCGAGCGGGAAAAGATCACCGCTGTGCTCGGCCCGTCGATCGGGCCCGAGAGCTACGAGGTCGGACCGGAATTCGTCGAGCGGTTCCTCGCCACCGATCCGTCCTATGCCGCCTTCTTCAGCCCGTCGAAAAATGCCGGACATTCGATGTTCGATCTGCCCTCGCTGATGATCAGCCGGCTGAAGGCAGCAGGCGTTACGGCGGAAAACCTCGACATGGATACCTATCCGGACAAAGAGCGGTTCTATTCCTACCGCCGCACCACTCATGCCAAAGAGCCGGATTACGGCCGGCAGATCTCGGCAATCGCAATTCGGGAGGATTGATATGGCCCTGCATTTCGAACGAACGGAATATTCCGCGCGGCTTGAACGCCTGACGGAAAAGATGAAGGCAGAGAAGCTCGATGCGATCCTGCTCTTTGCGCAGGAAAGCATGTACTGGCTGACCGGCTATGACACGTTCGGCTACTGCTTTTTCCAGACGCTGATCGTCAAGGCCGACGGCTCGATGACCTTGCTCACTCGCTCGGCCGACCTGCGCCAGGCGCGCCAGACCTCGGTGATTGAGAATGTCGTGATCTGGGTCGACCGGGTGAATGCCGATCCGACCCTCGACCTCAAGAACCTGTTGAGCGAGATGGATCTGCTCGGCGCCAGGATCGGCGTCGAATATGACACGCACGGCATGACCGGCCGCGTCGCCCGCCTGCTCGACAGCCAGCTGATGACCTTCGGCCAGATCAGCGATGCCTCCTATCTGGTGAGCGGCCTGCGCCTCGTCAAAAGCCCGGCCGAAATCGCCTATGCCAAGCGCGCCGCGGAACTGGCCGACGACGCATTGGATGCGGCACTCCCCTTGATCAAGGAAGGTGGCGACGAGGCCGCGATCCTTGCCGCCATGCAGGGCACGATCCTGGCCGGCGGCGGCGATTATCCCGCCAACGAATTCATCATCGGCTCCGGCGAGGATGCGCTTCTATGCCGTTACAAATCCGGCCGCCGCACGCTGGATGCAAACGATCAGCTGACGCTCGAATGGGCAGGCGCCGCAGCGCATTACCATGCCGCGATGATGCGCACGATCGTTCTCGGCGAACCGTCCATGCGACACAAGGAACTCTACAAGGCCTGCGTCGAGACCATCGATGCGATCGAGGAAGTTTTGCGTCCCGGCCATACATTCGGTGACGTCTTCGACATCCATGCCAAGATTCTCGATGAACGCGGTCTGTCCCGGCACCGGCTGAATGCCTGCGGTTATTCGCTCGGCGCACGTTTCTCGCCATCCTGGATGGAACACCAGATGTTCCACTTCGGCAATGTCCAGGAGATCCTGCCCGACATGACGCTGTTCGTGCACATGATCATCATGGATTCCGACAGCGGCGTGGCGATGTCGCTCGGCCAGACCTATCTGACAACGGATGGCGCTCCGCAGTCCCTTTCGCGTCACGACCTCTCCCTTATCCAACGCTGACTGCCCAGCGTTGGACCGCCCGCATTGACAGGCCGGAAACCGCGCCCGTAAGCTTGCATCCGGCGGAACGAAGGCGAAGGAGACTGGCGGATGCGGCTTTTCGGAAAACTGCTTTCCGCAAACCTGCTGCTGATCGTCCTTACCTCGTGCAACACGTCGGATGCGCTCTCCCCACCTATGGAGATTGGTTCGAGCCGGCGCCCGTCGACGCCGGTTACCCAGGCAGATACCGAGCGCATGGCACGCGCACCACTGCCGGAAGCCTCTGGCGCCGCCAATTCCTATCCACAGCAAAGCGGCAACATCGACCGCGGCCCGCAAAACACGCTCGATGCCCAGGCCGATGCGATGCAATCCGGAAACGGCACCTCGCCGGCCTCCTCCGGCCCACCGCCGCAATGGGGCGACCAGGGCCCGGCGACAGCAGCCCAGCAACCGGCCTATGATCCACCTGCGCACAACCAGCAGGCACCGCAGCAGCAGGCCGGCACGCCGCCGCCAGCCGCAGCGACCACGGACACGGTCCGTTTCCTGCCGATCATCGGCGCTCCCGTCCAGGCCGTCACACCGCTGTCCCGCCGCCTCGGTTCGGAAGCGCGCGCAGCCGGCCTGACGATCCGTCCATCCGGAGACACCGGTACGGAGCAGATCCTCAAGGGTTATTTCTCCGCCTTTTCCGACGAGGGCAAGGTAACGATCGTTTATGTCTGGGACGTTCTCGACGGATCCGGCGCAAGGCTTCATCGCATGCAGGGACAGGAAAACATCGCGGGCGGCGGACAGGACCCATGGGCCTCCGTACCGGCATCGGTGATGGAGACGATCGCCGACAAGACCATACGGGAATATATGAGCTGGCGTCGTTCTCGCGCCGGCTAAAAGGCAAGAGTCACGCTTTCTTCATAAAAAACGGTGACCGCGTGGAAAACTCTATTGCATTCGAGGGCAGCGACGGTAAAAGGCCCCCATCCAGCTCAAAACAGGCGGACCGCAATGAAGGTTTTCGCAGGCAATTCGAACCGGCATCTCGCCGACGCGATCTGCAGCTATCTCAATGTCCCAGTCGGAAAAGCCTCCGTAAGGCGATTTGCAGACCAGGAAATCTTCGTTGAAATCCAGGAGAACGTGCGCGGCGAAGACGTCTTCGTCATTCAGTCCACGTCCTTCCCGACCAACGACAATCTCATGGAACTGCTGATCATGATCGACGCTTTCCGCCGCTCGTCGGCGAAGCGCATCACCGCAGTGCTTCCTTATTTCGGCTATGCACGACAGGACCGAAAGGCCGGCCCGCGCACGCCGATCTCGGCCAAGCTCGTCGCCAACCTGATCACCGAGGCCGGTGCGGATCGCGTCCTGACGCTTGATCTGCATGCCGGACAGATCCAGGGCTTTTTCGACATCCCGACCGATAACCTCTACGCCGTGCCGATCCTCGCGCGCGACGTGAAGGAACATTACGACCTGAACAACGTCATGGTCGTTTCGCCGGACGTCGGGGGCGTGGTGCGTGCCCGTTCGCTCGCCAAGCGCCTCGACTGCCAGCTGGCGATCGTCGACAAGCGCCGCGAACGCGCCGGTGAATCCGAAGTGATGAACGTCATCGGCGACGTCTCCGGCAAGGACTGTCTTCTGATCGACGACATCGTCGATTCCGGCGGCACGCTCTGCAATGCGGCCGAAGCGCTGCTGAAGCACGGCGCCACCAGCGTCACGGCCTACATCACCCACGGTGTTCTCTCCGGTGGTGCCGTTGCCCGTATCGCGGCCTCCAAGCTGCGCGAACTGGTCATCACCGACAGCATTCAGCCGACCACGGCGGTGCAGTCCGCCCACAATATTCGCGTCATCACCACCGCCAACCTGCTTGGCGAGGCGATCAACCGTACGGCGATGGAATCCTCGGTTTCCAGCCTGTTCGACTGAGCATGGCGGCACGCGATCGATATTCCCGCAAGCTCGAATGTTCGCAATGCGGACATTCGGGTTTTGCGGAAGTCTCCGAGTCCGACGACAAGCGCGCGGGAAACCGCGATTTCCGGGTCGACGAATTCCCAAAAGGCTTCGTCACGGAATTTTCCTCGACCGATCCCCGCAAATACATGATCCGCTGCACCGAATGCAGCCACAAGTTCCGTTTCGAGAGCAAGACAGCCTATGCGCCGGGCGGCGAGCCGCGGCGCTGATCGCCGCGGTTGGGTAACGGAGGCGTTTAGGCCGCCTCGACTTCGATTTCCAGCTGATCGCCCATCGGCATGGGCTTGCCGAACAGATAGCCCTGAACCTCGTGGCAGCCTTCATCGCGCAGGATGTCGAGCTGATCGGTCGTTTCAACGCCTTCCGCCAGAACCGGAATACGCAGGCCCTGCCCGAGCGCCAGGATGGCCCGTACCATGGCTTTCGCCTCGTCGCTGTTTTCCACCTCGATCAGGAAGCTCCGGTCGAGCTTGATCTTGTCGAACGGGAAGGAGCGCAGCGTCTCGAGCGACGAATAACCCGTGCCGAAATCGTCGATCGCGATCGAGACGCCGAGCGCCTTGATCGAGCGCAGCGCGTTGAGCGCCCGCTGCTTGTCGCTGATGATCGAGCTCTCGGTGATTTCCAGTTCCAGCCGGCGCGGGCTCAGGCCCGTTTCGAAGAGAACGGAATGAACGAGTGCCGGCATGTCCGCATGGGCGATCTGCACCGGCGAAAGGTTGACCGCGACCTTGTAATTGTTGGGCCAACTCGCCGCTTCGATGCATGCCTGCCGCAGAACCCATTCGCCGATCGGCAGGATCGCGCCGCATTCCTCGGCAACGGTGATGAAGTCGGCCGGCGAGACATTGCCGCGTTCCGGATGATGCCAGCGCAGGAGCACTTCGTAACCGGTGATCTCGCCGGTCGAGACCGACTTCTGGACCTGATAATGCAGGCGGAACTGGTTTTCCTCGATCGCCGTCCAGAGTTCCTTGGCCATCTTCGTCCGGTCGCGGGCCGCTTCATCCATTTCCACGTCGTAGAAGCAGATATCGCGCGTCAGCGACGCCTTGGCGCGGTACATGGCAAGATCGGCATTGGCGATCAGCGCTTCCGGCGACTGGCCATCATGCGGATAAAGCGCAACGCCCATGCTGGCGCCGGGGCTCATGCGCAGACGGTCGATCTGGATCGGCAGGCTGAAGGCGCTCTGCAGCCGGTCGAGAAACTCCTGGACTTCGGCAATATCCGAATACCGCTTCACCGCCACGAATTCGTCGCCGCCGAAGCGCCCGACCATTTCGTGGGTACGGATCATCGACTGCATCCGGCTGGAGATTTCCTTCAGCACGCGGTCGCCGACCGCATGGCCGAGCTGGTCGTTGATCTGCTTGAACTTGTTGAGATCGATGCCGATGACGGCGATATTCCCCGAAGCATTCGAGACTTCCGTCTCGAGATGATCCACCAGAGCCGCGCGGTTGGGAAGCTTGGTCAGGCTGTCATGCCGCGCCATGAAGGCGATCTTTTCCTCGGTCTTGATCCGCTCGGTAATGTCCTCGAACGTTGCGACCCAGCCGCCCTTGGGAAGCGGGTTGAGATTGACGCGAATGGTCCGACCCGACATCGTCCTGTGAAGGATCGCGTTTTCCATCGAGTTGAGCGCCTTCTTGTATCGCTCGTAGTGCTCCTGCGCCCGCTGCAAGGCTTCGGCTTCGTCATCGATTGCGACGGAATAACCCTTGGCGATCATCTCCCAATAGCTCATGCCCGGAACGACAAACCCTTCGGGGAACTTGAAGATCTGGCTGTAGCGGCCGTTGGCGAGGATGAGCCTTTCATCACGATCGAAAAGGCAGATGCCCTGCGTCATGTTTTCGAGCGCCAGATCGAGGTTCTGCGTTACGACCGCGATACGATCGCTGTCCTGCTTCTGACGCGTCACGTCGCGGGTGATCTTGGTATAACCGACGAGCTGATTTTCGTCGTCGCGCACCGGCTGGATCACCACATGCGCCCAGAACCAGGTGCCGTCCTTGCGATACCTCTTGCCTTCCGCATCGAAGCGGCCGTTCTCGCGCGCCGTCTGCAAGGCAAGCTGCGGCATGCCGCGCGCCTGTTCGTCGGCGGAGTAGAAGCGGGCAAAATTCTGCCCGACGATTTCCTTGGCTGTATAGCCCTTGGCGCGCTCGGCGCCGGCATTCCAGTTGGTCACGACACCATCCGGATCGAGCATGTAGATAGCGTAGTCGGTAACACCACGCACCAGAAGCTGGAAATTGGCTTCGCTGGCCTTGGAGGATTTCTGGGCACGACCCGTCACGGCGGAAACGGCAAGGCCCGATCCGATCAGCGACAGGGAGACCGCGACGATCGTCGCCAGCATCAGCGGCTTGGAAAGCTCGCCGGTATCGAGGCTGACGCCGGCATCCGGCACCAGCGTCACCGCGCCCATGGCGATGAAATGCATGGCCACGATGCCGAGCGAGAGAGTTGCCGCGGCAATCGACGTCGACTTGAGCGCCCTGCCCTGCGTCAGGAGAAAGGCAAGCGGTGCGGTCAGGACGGAAGCTGCAATCGACGCCAGCACCAGTGGCTGCGACCAGACCATCTTGCCGCCGAATTCCAGCGCCGACATGCCGGTGAAATGCATACAGGCGACGCCCGCGCCGAACACGACACCGGCAGCGACGGCTCCCTGGCGTCCTTTCAGCAGCACGACGATCAGGCCCGCTGCAAACGTGGCAAAGAAAGCCAGCGCAAGCGAGATCAGCGTCGCAACGATATCGAAGGTAACGGTGAGGCCGGGGTCGTAAGCGAGCATCGCAACGAAATGCGTCGACCAGATGCCGAAGCCGCCGGCTGCACCCGCGATCGCGATCCAGCCGATCAGCACTCCATGGCTGGCTTCCTTGGCCCGACCGATAAAGGTGACGGTCGCCATGTTCGCCAGATAGCAGAGCACGCCCGCTAGAAGGACGAGTGCAGGATTATGTTCATAAGCGAGGCAGTTCAGTACGGCATACATTAATCGGTTTCCCCCGAAACTGTTGCAGTCCTGACCGAAGCCGCTTAACAAACCCCGTCAAATCCGGCTTTTTCGCCCCGGCATGCATTTCTCTTCGCTAACATGCTTAATGCAAAGAGAACCGGTTCCCATCTGGAGTTATGGCCGGCCATGCAGCGAACCTGCCGTTGTGCGCCGCACACCATAAGCGCATATGCCGGCCCCTGAATGCCGGCGTCGTCACGCCTGCATCACAGCTTGCATCACGGGGCGCCATATATTATAGGGACCGCGTCCGCGCAGACACCCTTGGAGGCAACGCGGATGGAGAGCGTCGGACGATGCCCTCCAGTTTGACACGGCGATTGCCGCTGTGACGAACTCTCCAAATAACCTCGAAAGGACATGCCATGAGCCACGAATCGTATGAGCTCAAGGCCGAGGCGCGCGAACGGGTAGGTAAGGGGTCCGCCCGTGAACTTCGCCGCAACGGTTTTATTCCTGCCGTCATCTATGGTGACAAGCAGTCCCCCATTGCAATCGCACTGAACACCAACGAAGTGACGAAGCGTATCCACGCTGGCGGTTTCATGACCACCATCGCGACGATCGACGTCAACGGCGAAAAGATCAGCGTCCTGCCGAAGGATTACCAGCTGGATCCGGTTCGCGACTTCACCATGCACGTGGATTTCCTGCGCGTTTCCGGTAACACGGAAGTCAACGTTGAAGTCCCGGTTCACTTCGTCAACGAAGACAAGGCTCCCGGCATCAAGGTTGGCGGCGTTCTCAACATCGTTCGCCACGAAGTCGAGCTGCATGTCCCGGCAAGCGACATTCCGGAATTCCTGACGGTCGACCTGACCGGCGCGAAGATCGGCGACAGCATCCACATCTCGCACGTCAAGCTGCCGAAGGGCGCTCGTCCGGTCATCACCGACCGCGACTTCACCATTGCAACGATCGTTGCACCGGCTGCCGGCGTGTCCGAAGACGAAACGACTGAAGCCAGCGAGTAATCGCAGCTACAATCCGTTGAATAAAAACCCGCCTTCTCACGAAGGCGGGTTTTTTAATGCTCGAAATTTCAAATTTGAATAAATGTCAAAGCAAAAGCGCGTCAGATTGATAACTTTGCTGCCGCGCATGCTTTATTTGCCATTTCCATTTCAGCAAAGTTTTAATCAATCGCTGGAAGGATGCGCCCCAACTACTGAACGATAAAAAATACCTTTGACTTATGTCTAAGCAAATTTTGTGGGGAACGGATGACTCATTCCGTTGAGAGTCGATTTATCGCGATCATTTCAGGCGCACTCCTGGTGGTCGTCGCCCCGCTATTCACGCTTTTCCTCGCGCTTTCGTCGCAGCAGGCCGCACGCAATCAGAGCGAACATATCGACGTCATGCTGACGACAAATTCGCAGGCGCTGGCACGGCCGCTCTGGGATCTGGATTCGGAAAGCATCCACCAGATCGTCGCCATGCTGATCGCCGACCCGATGATCCATGTCGTGCACGTGACGGACAATACCGGCAAGATCGACATTTCCGAAATCGACGTTGATCGCTCCGAGATTGCCAGCCTCACCGAAATATCACGTCAGATAACCTATAAATCCGCCAATGGCACGCGCGAAGTCGGCACGATCACCGTTGCCATTCCGACGCTCGGCTGGTTCTCGACCCTGCACGAGATGGAGCTCGCGTTCATCTCCATCTTCATCATCGCCATTCTCACCGTGTTCGGCGCCGCCATTCTCGGCAACCGCGTCATGGTGATCAAGCCGCTCTTGCGGCTGACGGCCGCCATCGAAGCAACCCGCCGTCTTGGCTCCCGCCACCACGTCGACTGGCGCTCCACCGACGAAATGGGTCGCCTCGCCAAAAGCTTCAACGAAATGCAGGCGCTACTCGAGCGTGAGGAACGCGAACTGAAGCGCGCCCACCAGCAGACGACGGAAATCTACAACCTGACACCCGCCATGCTGTTCTCGCTGAACCCCGCAGACGAGATCGCCGCCGTCAGCGACTATTGGCTGCTCGCAACCGGCTATCAGCGCGCAGACGTGGTCGGACGCCCGTTTTCGCATCTGGTCGCGCTCCAGGACCGCACCCTTTACGAAAACCGCAAGCAGAAGAAACGCTCGGCAGGCGCTGCCATCGAGATTACCCTGCCTTTCCTGTGCAGCGACGGCAAGGTGATGGACGTGCTGATCGTGGAAACCGAACTCGGTGCCGTCGGCGGCAATGTTCCGGGCTCGCTCAGCGTCATGACAGACGTGACGGAACTGCGCCAGTCGGAAATGCGCAACCACCAGCAGGCCATCTCGGATCACCTGACCGGCCTTCTGAACCGACAGGGTTTTGAAGCTTTTCTGGAACAGAAGATCGCAGAGGCGGATGCGGTCGGCGGCGAAGTCTCCTGCCTGTTCATCGATCTCGACCGATTCAAGGCGATCAACGACAATCTCGGCCATGCCGCCGGCGATGCCGTCCTGTGCCAGTTCGTCGAGCGCCTCCAGCCGCTGCTGCGCAGCAGTGATGCGGCATCGCGACTGGGCGGCGACGAATTCGCGGTTCTCTTGGCCGGCGACGCCGCAGGCAAATCGGCAGCCGAACTCTGCCAGAAGATCGTCGATCTCTTCGAAGTGCCGTTCCGTGCCGAAGGCACGGGTGTGCGTCTCAGCGCCAGCATCGGCCTTGCCATCTATCCGATCCACGCCACATCCGGCGCGGACCTTCTGCAGAAATCAGACCTTGCCATGTATGCGCGCAAGCGGGACGGCAAGAACGGCGCGCAGGTCTACGATTCCTCCATCCTCGACAAAACGCGTGAACGCGCCGAGATCGAAAGCGATGTCGAGGTCGGCATTGCCGCCAACTGGTTCGAGGCGCATTTCCAGCCGATCGTCGATATCGTCACCGGCGTACCCGCCGGCTTCGAAGCGCTGATGCGCCTGCGCCATCCGCGAAAAGGCCTGCTCTCCCCCGCAGGCATCATCGCCGTCGCAGAAGAGAACGGCACGATCGGCCAGATCGGCAACCTCATTCTCGAAGACGCGCTCGCCAATCTCGCACGCGTGTCGCGCCTCTCCGGCATGGCCGACAGCTATGTCGCGGTCAATTTCTCGCCCCTGCAGTTCGATGCAGGCCTGCCCAGCCGGCTTGCAGCCCTTCTCAGCCGCTACGCGATCCGCCCGTCGCGACTGGTCGTTGAAATCACCGAAGCCGTGCTGATGCACGACAACCCGGAGATCCGCACTATCCTCAACGAGATCCAGGGCTTTGGCTGCCGCATCGCGCTCGACGATTTCGGAACCGGCTATTCGTCGCTGAGCTACATGAGCCGTTTCCCCGTCGACATCGTCAAGATCGACCAGTCCTTCATCCGCTCGCTCGACCAGCAGGGCGAAATCGGCCGCAAGAACAAGATGCTGATCGAAGGCATCACGGCGATCTCACGGAAGATGAACTGCAAGATCGTCGCCGAAGGCGTCGAGACCAGTCAGCAGAGATCGACACTGATCGACATGGGTGTAGATTACGCGCAGGGTTATTACTTCTCCAAGCCGCGCGAGATCAATGATCTCCTGTCGGGATTGCGCGCAGAACAAGTTCCCGTCGCATCGATGGCAGGATAAACCAACAGAAGATTTGCAACATCCACGGATTTGAGACACGATTACATTCCACCCGGAGTCGACAGATGAAGGCAGTAGCACTGGCCCTGACCATATTCTGCCTAGCAGGCGCACTGCGGGCTGAGGAAATGGTGGAGCTCAAGACCGAGTCCTATCCTCCCTTCAGTTACCGCGATGCCGACGGGACCTATAAGGGCACGGCTATCGAGCAGGTGGAAACGATCATGCGGGATGCCCGCCTGCCCTACAGCCTGGAAATGCTGCCCTGGGCGCGCGCAATCGCTCTTGCCGAGACCAAAGCCAACAATTGCGTCTTTACGACCGCGATGACGCCTGATCGCGAAAACCGCTTCAAGTGGGTTATACCTCTTTCGACAAGCCCCAACATTCTCGTGCGCCACATCGATTCCGATGTCAGGGCGGCGACGATCGATGACGCCAAGCGATATATGGTCGGTACCCATCGCGGCGATTACACGGAAGGGCTTCTGACCAACTGGGGCTTTCAGAAGATCGATATCAGCGCCGATTTCGATACCAGCCTGCGCAAGCTCCTCGACCGACGGATCGACATGATGCCGATGTCGGAAAATGTCTATGACCGGCTGAAGCGCAATGGAACGCCGGTCGAGAAGGTGATGCAATTTGCCCTGCAGCAATTCGGCATCGCCTGCCAGAAGGATATGGCCGACGAAACCATCGCCCGCATGCAGAACAGTCTGGACGCGATGAAGCGCGACGGTCGGATGGCGGAGATCTATCGCCGCTATGGCCTGAACCCGCCGAAATGATCCGCACGGAGACACAAACGGGTTGACTTCATTCCTGTTTCGATGTGGTGAGAAACCATCGAAACACGGAAATGGCGCATGTTGATCCTCGCAGGTCTCGGCAATCCCGGCAGCCAATATGCCGGCAACCGGCACAATATCGGCTTCATGGCGCTCGACGCGATCCAGCGTCGCCCCGAATTTTCGCCCTGGTCGAAGAAATTCAAGGCAGAGATTTCCGAGGGCGAGATCGGCGGCGAGAAGGTGTTACTGGTCAAGCCGCAGACCTACATGAACCTGTCAGGCGAATCCGTCGGCGAGGCCATGCGCTTCTACAAGCTCGGCCCCGAAAACATCGTCGCCATCTATGACGAACTCGACCTGCCGCCCGGCAAGTCCCGCATCAAGACCGGCGGCGGCCATGGCGGCCATAACGGCGTCAAATCGCTCGATGCCCATTGCGGCAAGGAATACCGCCGCCTGCGCCTCGGCATCGGCCACCCCGGCTCCAAGGAACAGGTGCACAACCATGTGCTCGGCGATTTCGCCAAGTCCGACCGGGTCTGGCTGGAGCCGCTGCTGGACACGCTTGCCGACAATGCAGCCATGCTGGTCAAGGGCGAGGATTCGCAACTGATGAACAAGCTTGCCCTTGCCGTCGGTGCCAAGCCGGACGAGGAAAAGCCGAAGCCGGCCGCGAAAAAGCCCGAGGGGCAGCCTTCGCCCAAGCCCGCCGGCAAATCCCACGTTCATCAGGCCCGCGGCGGCGGCAAGCCGAACATTCCGACGACGGGCCCGATGGCCGACATGCTGAAAAAGATGTTCGGCAACAAGGGCGACTGAGGGTGACCGGAACGCACCCGGTTTTGGTGCGTTCAGCCGAACGATGCGGTAGCAGATTGCGGTGGAACAGACGCCGTCAAGCAGTTATGGAAATGCCAAACCGGATGAGGCCTTCCTTTGAGCACAAATAATATTACCGACGAACTCGTCACCCTTCGCGACTACTGGCGTTATGCCATTTCACGTTTCAACGCTGCCGGCCTGACATTCGGCCACGGCACGACGCGGGCCATCGACGATGCCGCCTTCCTTGTGCTGGACTCGCTCGATCTGCCGATCGACACGCTCGATCCCTTCCTTGATGCCCGCCTGACTGCTGCAGAGCGCAAGCTGCTGGCGGAGCGGATCGAGGCGCGTGTGACGACCCGCAAGCCCTCCGCCTATCTCACGGGCCGCTCCTATATCCAGGGCGTCCGCTTCAAGGTCGACGAGCGCGTTATCGTGCCCCGTTCGCATATCGGCGAGATCCTGTTTTCCGAATATATCGGCGACGACGAGCCGTCCTATCTTCCCGACGCTGAATCGGTCGAAAGCGTCATCGATATCTGCACCGGTTCGGGCTGCCTTGCCATTCTGGCCGGAAAGTTCTTTCCGATGGCCGAGATCGACGCTGTCGATCTCTCGGCCGACGCCTTGGAAGTGGCCAAGATCAACGTCGCCGATCACGAGATGGAAGACCGGCTGCAGCTGCATGAAGGCGATCTCTTCGCGCCGATCGGCAACCGCAAATACGATCTGATCATCACCAACCCGCCTTATGTCGATCATGAGGAAATGGCGATGTTCCCGGATGAATACCGGGCCGAGCCGGAAATGGCCTTCGACGGCGGCGTCGACGGTCTCGACATCGTTCGCCAGCTTCTCACCGAAGCGCCAAAACATCTCAATCCGGGCGGCGGCATGCTCTGCGAAATCGGCAGCGGCCGCGAAATCCTCGAAGAGGAATTCCCCGATCTCGAATTCCTTTGGATCGAGACGGCAGAGTCGGAAGACAGTGTTTTCTGGATCAGCGCCGAATCTCTTGGCGTGAAGGCGCCCAAGAAGAAGTAAGAACTCGGCCGAGCCGGCCTAACAGCCGGCTCGCCTCCTTATTCTTCCGGCTCCGTCGTGAACATCAGCGGAAAACCGGCCTCCTTGGCAAGGTCGATCGCCTCCTTGGCCTTGGTCTCGGCAATATCCTTCGTACAGACGACAACGACGGCAACGCCCATCCGGTGCGCCGTCATCATCACGCGATGCCCTGTCTCTTCGCTCATCCGGAACACGGCTTTCAGCACCATCGTCACGAATTCGCGCGGCGTATAATCGTCATTGACCAGCATGACCTTGTAGAGCTTCGGTCGCTCCAGCTTCGGTTTGGTCACGGTTTTCGGTTTGAGGGTCGTGTTTTCGGCCATCGGCATCTCCTGATGACGTTCGCCAGTCTGAAATAGCGATATGGATATAAATTCCATATCGCACTGCGATTGAGACAATTCAAGGAAGGGCGCTGAACTTCGGCTCGAGATTTCCGCTTAGTCGCTTGCCAGCAACACGGCCTTCCTGCCTTGTTTCTCGACGATCGATGCAGCACGTCTATCAAATGTGGCGAAGGCCTCGCCGCCCTGCCTGCGTCCCTCGAATTCGATGACGCCGTCGGCGAAATCACCACCCGCCCTCAGAAATGACAGCCCGCTCGCAACTGCTGCATTGTCCAGATAGACGCTGTCCGTTTCGCTCAGATAGACGATGGCCGTCTCAAGCTCCGACTTGGTGAACTTGTAAAGGCGCGCCAAAACCCAGGCGAGTTCGCAAACCGTCTGGTTGGTAACAACAATATCGTGGGACTTGAGAAATTCCTCGGCGATCGGCGTCTCGACCGGATGATCGTGCTGAACATCCTAACAAGCACATTGGTATCGACGACCGCCCTCAAGACTTGATCTCGCCGGCATAACCGGCCTCGATGGCCTCATTGATCTCCTCGATCGAGTGCGATCGAGCGTCCCTGTTACTGAACATGCCGAAAAGGCTTTCTATCTTGCGCGTCCGGCCGGCAGCCCGGATATTGCCCTGGCCTTCCGGAAGAAGGTCGATTTCGACCTCATCACCCGGCTCTACGCCAAAATGTTCGAGAACTTCCTTCTTCAGCGTCACCTGCCCCTTGGCAGTCACCTTAAGCCTGACCATCGCAGATCTCCTTTCCCTTAAAGTAAGGCAAAAATGCCTTACCTACAAGCAATGGGAACGACGGGATCGGAACCCAAGCCTTGACCGCCCGACCACTTTCCCCCATAGCCAGACCAACGAAAATTCAAAGATACAGGGTCCGGACCCATGGGTTTCAAATGCGGTATCGTGGGCCTGCCGAATGTCGGCAAGTCCACGCTCTTTAATGCACTCACCAAGACGGCGGCGGCACAGGCGGCGAACTATCCGTTCTGCACGATCGAGCCGAATACCGGCGAAGTGGCGGTTCCCGATCCACGCATGCAGCAGCTGGCGACGATTGCCGGCTCCAAGGAAATCATTCCGACCCGTATCTCCTTCGTCGATATCGCTGGCCTCGTGCGCGGCGCATCGAAGGGCGAAGGCCTCGGCAACAAGTTCCTGGCCAATATCCGCGAAGTCGATGCCGTCGTGCACGTCCTGCGCTGCTTCGAAGACGACGACATCACCCATGTCGAAGGCCGCATCAACCCGGTCGGCGATGCCGAGACGATCGAGACCGAGCTGATGCTCGCCGACCTCGAAAGCCTGGAGCGGCGTGTCGAACAGACCCGCAAGCGCGCCACCGGCAAGGACAAGGAATCGGTTGCCCAGCTGCCGGTCATGGAAGCCGTCATCAAGCTCCTGAACGAAGGCAAGCCGGCCCGTCTTCTCCTGAAGACGCTGGCGGCGGAAGAGATCGAGATCCTCAAGGGCCTCAACCTCCTCACCTCGCATCCGGTCCTCTACGTCTGCAACGTCGCCGAGGGCGATGCCGTCGACGGCAACGAGCACACGAAGGCGGTCGCCGAAATGGCGAAGGCGCAAGGCGCGGAATGCGTCATCATCTCGGCTGCGATCGAAGCCGAAGTAGCGCAGCTGCCGGAAGAAGAAGCTGCAGAATTCCTTTCGGCTCTCGGCCTCGAGGAAGCCGGTCTCGACCGCCTGATCCGCGCCGGTTACCACCTGCTCGACCTGATCACCTATTTCACGGTCGGCCCGAAGGAAACCCGCGCCTGGACCATCCGCCGTGGCACCAAGGCACCGGCCGCAGCCGGCGTCATCCACACGGATTTCGAACGCGGCTTCATCCGCGCCTTCACCATCGGCTTTGACGACTACGTCGCCTTCAAGGGTGAAGTCGGCGCCAAGGAAGCCGGCAAGGGCCGCGACGAAGGCAAGGAATACGTCGTCCACGACGGCGACGTCATCCACTTCCGCTTCAACACCTGATCGAAGACGGAAACGGCGTGAACGGCTGGGTCTATTATTTCGAGGATTTTGTCGAAGGCAGGGCTTTCCCGCTCGCCGAACGGCAGGTCCTTGCGGAAGAGATCGTCGAATTCGCATCGGAATTCGACCCCCAGTCCATGCACCTCTCGGAAGAAGGCGGCAAGGCCAGCATTCTCGGCGGCCTTTCGGCTTCCGGCTGGCACACTGCAAGCCTGTTCATGCGCATGATGTATGACGGCTGGCTGTCCCGCTCGGCCTCCGAAGGATCTCCCGGCATCGAGTTCATGGAATGGAAGAAGCCGGTCCTGGCCGGCGACACACTATCCGGCCGCTCGACGGTGATCGAGGCTCGCGCCTTGCGCTCCCGCCCCGGCATCGGCCTCGTCAAATTCCTGCACGAGGTGGAAAACCAAAACGGCGAGATCGTCATGCGCGGCGAAAACCCGATCATGATCCGCGTGCGCAATCCGGCCGAGGGTGCAGCCAAGGGGACGGTATGAGACTGATCGAACTCTCCTCCCCCGGCACACGGATCGAGACCGGCACGCTGCTCTTCACCGCCGAAGACATCATCCGTTTCGCGAAGAAATTCGACCCGCAGCCGTTTCACACGGATCCGGTCGCGGCCAAGGATTACGTCTTCGGCGCGCTCTGCGCTTCGGGCTGGCATACCTGCGCCGGCTGGATGAAGATGTTTCTGGCCTATTGGGAAACCGAAGTGGCCAGACTGGAAAGCCAGGGCGTCACACCGCCAAAGCTCGGCCCTTCGCCCGGTTTCAAAAAACTGCAATGGCTGAAGCCCGTTTATGCCGGCGACAGCATCACCTATTCGGTGACACTCACCGACAGCCGCCCGCTCGCCTCGCGGCCCGGTACATTCATCAACATGATGATCAATGACGGCGTCAACCAGCGCGGCGAAACCGTGATGCGCTACGAAGGCACCGTCCTCGAATTCGAGTGAACGACCGCCCGCGTTTTAACGCGCAGCGACGACCGCCACCCCTGCCCCGACCATGACGACACCACAGCTGCGATTGACCCGCCGAAGCACTTTTGGCCGACGCAGAGCCGTGCGGGCGCGGCTCGCCAGAAACACATGCCCACCGATCACCAATGCCTCCACCGCGACGATGACCGCGGCCAGAATGCCCGCCTGCCGGAAAGAAAGGTCGGCACCGACGACATTCGGCAGAAGTGCGATGTAAAAGAGCGGCATTTTCGGATTGCCGAGATTGAGCACGACACCCGTGGCAAAACTTGCGAGCAGTCCGCCACTGCCCCGCTCCGGTTTCACATCCACGGCCACAGGCTCCGCAAACCAGAGCTTTAGCCCCATCCAGACGAGATAAGCCGCACCGCCATAGCGCAGCACGGTCATCACGCTCCCCATCTCGGCTGCAACGAGCGATAATCCGAAACATGCGAGAAACAGGAAGAACAGAATGCCGGTTACCGTGCCGGCGCCGTAAGCGATGCCGGAGGCTGCCCCGTGGCTCACAGTCCGCGCGACGATGGTGATATTATCCGGCCCGGGACTTGCGGCAAAAACAAGGAAGGCGGCAGCAAAGGCTGCGATCGTCGAAAATTCCATCGGCCCCTCACCCATATGGAGAAGCGACAAGTCTAGCGGGTTCGCAGCGACCTGCAACCCGCCAGAATTGATGGGATGGGACCGATCAGTGGCCGGAAAACTCGACCAGCGTACGTACCTCGACACCGAGCGCCTCAAGCTTCTTGCGGCCGCCGAGATCCGGCAGGTCGATGACGAAGCAGGCCGACACGATTTCCGCGCCGAGCTGACGCAGCAGCTTCACGGCACCTTCGGCCGTGCCGCCGGTGGCGATCAGATCGTCGGTCAGGATCACCTTTTCGCCGGGCTTGACGGCATCGACATGCACTTCCATCTCGTCGACGCCGTATTCCAGGCTATAGGCAACCCGCACCGTCTCATGCGGCAGCTTGCCCTTCTTGCGGATCGGCACGAAACCGGCCGAAAGCTGATGTGCCAGTGCACCGCCAAGAATGAAACCGCGCGCCTCGATACCCGCGATCTTGTCAACGCCGAGCCCCTGATAGGGATGCACGAGCTCATCCACCGCCGTGCGGAAGGCCGCGGCATCGCCGAGCAGCGTGGTGATGTCGCGAAACACGATGCCCGGCTTCGGGTAATCATAGATGGCGCGAATGGAGGCGGCGAGTTTTTCGTTGACTGGCATGATGGTCCGACTGGATTGAAAGATGAGGCCGCAACCTATCAAGCCTCGCCCACCAGCCCAACAAAAAAGGCGACCGGAAGGCCGCCTTTTTGATGCGTTGAACCTCAGGGAGCTCAATGCTCCTTGTTGGCATAAACCGACTTCTTCGTCAGGTAGATCAGCACGGTGAAGATCAGCAGAAACACCATGACCATGAAGCCGGTGCGCTTGCGTTCTTCCAGATGCGGTTCCGCCGTCCACATCAGGAAGGCCGAAACGTCCCTGGCATACTGGTCGACCGTCTGCGGGCTGCCGTCGTCATAGGTGACCTGATCGTCATTGATCGGCTTCGGCATGGCGAGCGAGGAGGCGTTGGCGAAATAGGGGTTGTAGTGCCCCCCTTCCGGCACCTGCGTGCCCGCCGGCGGTTCCTCATATCCGGTCAGCAGCGAGTGGATATAGTCCGGTCCGCCTTCCTGATACTGCGTGAACATGTCGAAGATGAACTGCGGAAAGCCGCGGGTGATGCCGCGTGCCTTGGCCAGCAGCGACATGTCCGGCGGTGCCGCCCCGTTATTGGCGGCAGCAGCGGCCTGCGCGTTCGGATAAGGCGACGGGAAATAGTCGGACGGGATGGCTGCCCGCTCGAACATCTCGCCTTCGTCGTTCGGTCCGTCCTGCACCTTGTAATTGGCGGCAAAGGCCTTCACCTGCGCGTCGGAATAACCGAGATCCTCCAGCGTCCGGAACGACACCAGACGCATGGAATGACAGGCGGAACAGACTTCCGCATAGACTTTCAGGCCGCGCTGAAGCTGCGTCTTGTCATAGTGCCCGAAGGGTCCGGAAAACGTCCATTTCTCGCTCTTCGGATGTTTGAGCGGGTAATGCGGCGTCTCGGCTTCGGCGTGCTGTGCTGCAGCCCCTGCCTTTTCCTCCTCCGCTCTGGCTTGCGGCGCCATGACGGCGCTGCAAAACCCTGCGACAAGAACCAGTGGCAGGAACCTTGCTGCAAGCTTCTTCATGATTGCGTTCCTCTCTCCCGCGCCGCTCATCAATGCGCCTCCCCGTGTTCCTCATCGGCAACAGGAGCGCCGACGACCGGACGCGGACGCCTCGGACGATTCTTCTCCTCAAGAACCGCCTCCGTGATCGAATTGGGAATGCGTGTCGGCGTTTCGAACAGGCCGAGAAGCGGCATGATCACCAGGAAAAAGCCGAAATAATAGACCGTGCCGAGCTGCGACATCAGCGTGAACACGCCTTCCGCCGGCTGCGAGCCGAGCCAGCCGAGCAGGATCGCATTTGCCACGAACAGCCAGAAGAACAGCTTGTACCAGGGGCGGTAGACCGCCGAACGGACCTTCGACGTATCGAGCCAGGGCAGGAAGAACAGGATGATGATCGAGCCGAACATCACCAGCACGCCGCCGAGCTTGGAATCGATCGGCCCGATGTTGAAGGTGATGGCGCGCAGCATCGCGTAGAACGGCAGGTAATACCATTCGGGCACGATATGGGCTGGTGTCTTCAGCGCATCGGCCGGAACGTAGTTATCCGGATGGCCGAGGAAATTCGGCATGTAGAAGATGAACCAGGCGTAGAAGATCAGGAAGACCGAGACGCCGAGCGCATCCTTTAGCGTCGCATAGGGCGTAAACGCCACCGTATCCGTCTTGGTCTTCACCTCGATGCCGGTCGGGTTCGTCTGGCCGGTCACATGCAGCGCCCAGATATGCAGGACAACGACGCCGGCGATCATGAACGGCAGGAGATAATGCAGCGAGAAGAACCGGTTCAGCGTCGGCTGTTCAACGGCAAAGCCACCAAGCAGGAACTGCTGGATCCATTCGCCGACAAAAGGAAAGGCCGAGAAGAAGCCGGTGATGACGGTCGCGCCCCAGAAGGACATCTGCCCCCAGGGAAGCACATAGCCCATGAAGCCGGTCGCCATCATCAGAAGGTAGATGACGACGCCGAGAATCCAGAGGATTTCGCGCGGCGCCTTGTACGAGCCGTAATAAAGGCCGCGGGCGATATGCAGATAAACGGCGATGAAGAAAAACGATGCGCCGTTGGCATGCATGTAGCGCAGCAGCCAGCCATGATTGACGTCGCGCATGATCTTTTCGACGGAGTCGAAGGCAGCACCCGTCGATGCCACGTAATGCATGGCCAGCACGATGCCGGTGACGATCTGCACGATCAGCATGACCGACAGCATGGCGCCGAACGTATAGGCGTAATTGAGATTGCGCGGCACCGGATAGGAAATGAAACTGTCATGGATGAGACGCGGCAAAGGCAGCCGCGAATCGACCCATTTTTCAATACCGGTGGATGGCTGGTATGTGGAATGACCGCTCATGATCGAATGCCCCCTCAGCCAATCTGGATCACAGTATCGGACGTAAACTTGAAGGCCGGGATCGCCAGATTCTGCGGCGCCGGGCCTTTTCGTATGCGGCCCGCCGTATCGTAGACGGAGCCATGACAGGGACAGAACCACCCGTTATATTCGCCGGACTGGCCGAGCGGCACGCAGCCGAGATGGGTACAGGAGCCGATCATCACGATCCAGTTCTCCTTGCCCTGGCCGCCAGAACGGTCGGCACCGGTTGCCTGCGCATCGGCCGGCAGGTTGGCATTGCGCGCCACCGGATCTTTCAGCTGGTCGAGCGGCACGGCTGCCGCAGCCGTTACCTCTTCCGGCGTACGGTTGCGGATAAAGACGGGCTTGCCGCGCCATTTGACGGTCAGCGACATGCCGGGCTGCAGAGCCGCGACATTCACCTCGATCGAGGCCAAAGCCAGGGTCGATGCATCCGGCCGCATCTGGTCAATGAAGGGCCATGCCACCGAAACGGCACCGACGGCACCCGCCATCCCGGTCGTCAAATATAGAAAGTCACGGCGGGTGGGCTCGCCCACCGCCTCGCTATGCGTATCCTGCTCGCTCACGTCTATCCATCCTCTCACGCTTTAGCGGGAAAAACCCGCATCACTCCTCCGTGCGCATCGGATCCGGACATATTTCGGCCACAGAATCCCCTCGCATTCCGGCGCGTCCAATGCTTGATCGCAGATTAACTCCACACTTGGCAAGTGCCTACACGGTACAATGTCGCGGCTTGCCCCACCCTGTTTCTCGCAGGCTCTGCCCCCGAAATGCCGCCGCACGGACACGACCGTAAAAGCCCTGGCAATTTGCTGCACTGCACG
The DNA here is from genome assembly GCF_007829835.1 of Neorhizobium alkalisoli. Lineage (GTDB taxonomy): Bacteria > Pseudomonadota > Alphaproteobacteria > Rhizobiales > Rhizobiaceae > Neorhizobium. The sequence goes on from NZ_VIWP01000003.1 coordinate 449,729, forward strand.
CAAAGCGCGTAAGCCCCAATTTGCGCCCCTTGCGCATGCGAAGCCGACACGTTGCAAGCGGACGGGCGGCATGTTACGCCCTCGCTTCCCAGTGGCTGCCGGTTCGGAATATCTGAATGAGACAGACGTTATCGGTTGCCATCTGCGTCATCGTGTCGCTTGTGGTTCTGGCCATTGCAACGCGTTACGTGCATCCGCACTGGATGCTGGCGACCCTGCATAGCCTGCAGTTGCATGCCGCACTCGCCTGTGTCGCAGCGATGCTTTTCGCACTCATCCTGTCGCGCAATCTCTTGAGCTACGCGCTGCTCGCCGCTTCGCTGTTCCTGGTGGGCCACTCGCTCTATATCGGCCGCGAAGTGGCATCGTCTCCCACGGAAGCAGAGGCTGCAGGCCCAGGCTTCCGGCTGATGTCGTTCAACATCCTTTCGGAAAACTATGAAAACGGAGCAGCGATCGCCCAAGCGATCATTGGCTCGGGCGCCGATATCGTCAACATCATGGAGGCCGAGCCGCTGCTCAATTCGCTGGGGCAGATCAGCGAAACCTATCCCTACAGGGTCGGCTGCGGCGTGATGGTCGATGATTGCGACCAGCTCATGCTGTCCAAAGTCCCCTTGCGAAACGCCACGGTGCGATCCTTAAGCGGCATATTCGACAACCGCTTCATCATGGCCGAGGTGACGCTGCAGGGCCGCACGATCCATGTCGGTGGCATCCACACGACGAAGCCCTATTTCGACAATTTCCATACGCTGGAATTGATGCGGGCGGCGCTGGCGGTCACCGATACGGATGGTCCGCTCGTTCTGTCGGGTGATTTCAACGCATCGAGCCTGGCGCCGAACATGATCGGCTTCCTGCAATGGACAGACCTCAGGACGGCCGCCTGGGAACAGGCCACATGGCCGGTGCGCGCCGGAAAATTCGGCGTGCCGATCGACCATGTCTATGTGCGGGCGCCCCTCAAGATCAGGACGCTGACACGCATGCCGGATGCGCTCGGCTCCAACCATGACGGCCTGATCGCCGACATCGTCATCACTGGGCGATAAGCTCTTCCTCGGCGCCGAGAAACCCGCCCGACTGCCGCGCCCAGAGTTCGGCATAAAGACCGCCCGCCTCGATCAGCTCGGCATGCGTGCCTTCCTCGATGATCGCGCCCTTGTCCATCACGATCAGCCGATCGAGCGTCGCGATCGTCGACAGCCGGTGCGCGATGGCAAGCACAGTCTTGCCCTGCATCAGCCGCTCCAGATTGGACTGGATCGCCGCCTCGACTTCGGAATCAAGCGCCGACGTCGCCTCGTCGAGCACGAGGATCGGCGCATCCTTCAGCATGACCCGCGCAATCGCGATCCGCTGCCGCTGCCCTCCGGAGAGCTTGACACCACGCTCGCCCACATGCGCGTCAAAACCCTTGCGGCCGCGCTGGTCCTCCAGCGCCTGCACGAATGTATCGGCTTCCGCCTTGCGCACGGCATCGGTGAGCTGCGCATCCGTTGCATCCGGCCTACCGAACAGGATGTTGTCGCGGATCGAGCGGTGCAGCAGCGACGTATCCTGCGTGACCATGCCGAGATTGGCGCGCAGCGACTCTTGAGTGACCTTGGAAATATCCTGCCCGTCGATCAGGATCCGGCCCGATTGCAGGTCGTAGAAGCGTAGGAGAAGATTGACCAGCGTCGACTTGCCCGCCCCCGACCGGCCGACAATACCGATCTTCTCGCCCGGCCGGATCGTCAATGACAGATCCCGGATGACGCCTGACGCCTTGCCGTAATGAAAGCCGATATGCTCGAAACGGATTTCCGGCCTTTCGACTTTCAGGACCGTAGCATTCGGCACATCGACAAGCCCGATCGGCTGCGAAATCAGCTCGGCCGCATTCTGCACGGTGCCGAAATTGCGCATGATGCCATTGAACTGCGTCATCAGCCGGCTGAGCAGGAAATTCAGGCGCAGAACCAGCGCCAGCGTGAAGGCGACCGCCCCGGAGGTAATGCGGCCGGAAAGCCAGAGATCGATACAGAGCGCCGCCATGCTGACGATCATCACGCCCGAGAGCAGCGCCATCGAGGCGCGCACACCAGTGATGAACCGCGTGAACATGATCAACGTCGTCTGATAGGTCTCGAACCCTTCGCGCATGTAGCGGTCATTGGCCTCGTCGCGCCCGAACAGTTTCAGCGTCTGGATATTGCTATAAGCATCGACCATGCGGCCGGACAGCATCGAGGCCGTCTCCGCCGTCTCGCGTGAATGGTAGCGGATACGCGGCACGAAATAACGGGCGAGAAAGCCGAACACGACCACCCAGAGACAGACAAGCAGCCCCAGCCGCCAGTCGAGACCACCGACGAGCAGAAGCATCGACACGGAATAGATGCAGACGAACCAGACGCTTTCCATCAGCGAGGTGACGAGATCACCCGCCGCCTGCCCGCCCGACCAGACCTTTGTGACGATGCGGCCGGAAAAATCGTTCTGGAAGAAGGACAGCGACTGCCGCGCCACGTGCATGTAGGACTGCCAGCGCATCAGGTTGTAAAAACCGGGCGTGATGATCTGCTGGTCGGTCAGCGCCGTCAGCAGCGTCACGACGAACCGCACGACGCCGATCAGCACCAGCATGCCGACCAGCTCGCCGCCATGTTGGGAAAGCAGCCCGGCCCATCCGTCACCCGGCTTCACCGTCGCCAGAATATCGACGAGCCGCCCGACGAACCAGAACAGCGCAGCCTCGATCGCCGCCGTGATGCCACCGAGCACCAGCATGGCGATGAACGGCGCCTTGGCCTGGGAGATATAGAACCAGATGAAGGCAAACACGTTTTCGGGCGGCTTCAGGTCGCCCTGCCGCGCGAATGGTGAGATCCAGTTTTCGAAAATGCGGAACAGTGCGGTAATGCCCATGCGACCGATATAGCGGCCTCACGGCAGGCGGCAAAGGCGGCGGAAGGTTATATTTCCGTAATGCAGCAAAATCCGCCGACCTCTATCGTCGAAGGCAAGGCAAGATGACGGCCACAGCCGCCATCTGCCGGGAGATCTGTCAGGCAACGTGCTGTATCTGCGCCTCGCCGCCATGCAGGAAGCAGGCTTTCGTGAAAAGGCCAAGATCGACAAGGTTGGGCAGCCTGATGTCATGGATATCCGGCAAGCGCTTGTCTGCCGGATCGAAGGATCGGTCGATCTGCGAAAGCACGCCGATCGCCACCCCGGACGCCCGGGCAAAATCACCGAGTGCCCGAACCTGCTCGCCAAGCGGCGGCTTGCGCCTCTGCTGGTCGAGGATCTGCAGATAATCGATGACGGCAACGGTTCCCCGCGCGGCACCGGCCAGGTGGCGGATGATATAGTCGGCGCTGATCTCGTCCGATGTGACGATCTCCACCGCATCGGCAATGTTGGTATTTTCAGCGCCATCACCGGCCAGTGACCGGATATGATGGCGCGCCTGGCGTTCGGTGAATTCGAGCGTGAAAAACACTGCTCTTCGCCCATCGCGGGCGGCATCAAGCAGAAGCTGCAGGCCGAGCATCGTCTTGCCCTGTCCGGGCCGGCCGGCGATCAGGACAAGATCGCCATCAGCAAGCCGCCCCAGCAATGCACCGGAAAGCGAGCCCGCCGCGAGCTGCGATGACAGCAGGCTCCAGCGGGCAAATCCTTCCTCGCGGGCAATCGTGTCGAGAGCCGCGTGGAGCGGCATGCCGGCGCTGCGGGCCATCAATTTTGCCCGGCGCTTCAACTGGAAAACAGGTGCGGAAAGTTTCATCGAAAGACCTCCATACCGAGCGAAAACGCAACCCCTCCTCATGCGGTGCTCGAACGGATGGTTCGATGATGATGTCACCCCGTATGTGCGATACTTTCCCGAAAGGAGGGAGGAGGCGCGGGCCAAGCCTATGCCTGAGAGTTAGCGGCCGCCGCGAGTCGCTGCAAGCTATTCCAGAACGAAAAACGGCGACCCGAAGGCCGCCGTCCATCGTTCGATTTTGGGTCGGCGCCCAAAACTCAGAATTCCGACCATTCCTGCTTGGCCGCAGCGGCACCGCCGCCGAAGGCAGAGGCGATACGGGCGCCCATGGCCCGGGCCGGCGAAGCAGCCGGACGCGAGGTGGGGGTCGCAGCACGCACCGGCTGGTAACCTTCGTCCAGCTTGAACTGCGACAGCAGTTCGTTCAGCGAGGCCGCCTGCGTGGCGAGGCTGTGGCTGGCAGCCGTGGTCTGTTCGACCATAGCGGCGTTCTGCTGGGTGCCCTGGTCCATCTGGTTGACCGAAGTACTGATCTCGGCAAGGCCGGTCGACTGTTCGCGGGTGGCGACGACGATGGAGGCGACATTGGTGTTGATCTGCTGCACATTGGCAACGATCTCTTCCAGCGCCTTGCCGGTCTGGCCGACAAGTTCGACGCCGCCGCGGACGCGATCGCCGGAGCCGGTGATCAGGCCCTTGATCTCGCGGGCAGCGGCCGCAGAGCGTTGCGCCAGCTCACGCACTTCCTGTGCGACGACGGCAAAACCCTTGCCGGCTTCACCGGCACGGGCGGCTTCGACACCGGCGTTCAGCGCAAGCAGGTTGGTCTGGAAGGCGATGTCGTCGATGACACCGATGATGTTGGAAATCTCGCCAGCCGATGTGGCGATCGCTTCCATCGCGCTGACGGCATTGCGGACAATCTCGCCGGACTTTTCGGCGCCGTTGCGGGTGTGATCCACGAGGCGACCAGCTTCGCCGGCCCGCGACGCCGAATCCTTCATGGCGCTGTTGACCTGCTCGAGCGCGGCAGCCGTTTCCTCTACAGAAGCCGCCTGCTGTTCGGTGCGCTTGGACAGATCGTCGGCAGCCGCGCGGATCTCGTTGGCACCGGCATCGATCATCCGGGCATTGTCGCCGACGGCGCGCAGCACGTCCTGCAGCTTGCCGACGGATTCGTTGAAATTGCCACGCAGTGTGTCGAGATGCTCGGCAAACGGCTGATTGATACGGAAGGTCATGTCGCCATCCGAAAGGCTCTTCAGGCCCCGACCGAGGTTCTCGACCGCGAAGGCAACGTCTGCGGCTTCCCGCGCCTTCTGCTGTTCATGAGCGATACGCTCGCGCTCGCTCATCGAGCGGTTGGCTTCGGTCTCGGCCTCCAGGCGCTCGCGCTCCAGCGCATTGTCCTTGAACACGGCAACGGCTGCTGCCATTTCGCCGATCTCGTCGCGGCGTTCCGCATGCGGGATCGCTACTCTGTTATCGCCGGCGGCGAGCGCGTTCATGGCGCGGGTGATCGAACCGATCGGGCGCGTGACACGGAACAGGCTCATCACCGCGGCACCGAGGCCGATCAGCACGGCGACCGCAACACCTGCGATCGTCGAAATGGTGATGAAGCTGGTTGCCTCGACAACGGCCTGCTTGTCCTTTTCGGCAGCGACCTGGTTGTCCTTGATCATATCCAGCAGGATCTTGCCGGCCTCGCCGCCCTTCGGCACCATGTCGGCGATAACCGCCTTGGCGTCATAGACCCGCGAATTCTCGATAAAGTCGACGAACTGGGCGCCGAGCTTGTCGTAATCGGCGACGATCTGCTTCAACGCATCGAAACGCGGCCGCGGAGCGGTGCCGCCCTGGTCGTCGAAAGCGTCGAAAGCGGCATTGCGCTCCTTCGTCTTGACCTTGACCTGGTCGAGCCATTCCTTCTGGTCGGCCGCATTGCTGGCCGACAGGACCATCAGATAAAGGCGGCGCAGATCCGACATGCTGCGGTCCATGCCGGCAATCATCAGCGACTTGTCCATGCGCAGGCTGATATTGTCGGCCTGTTGCTCCAGTTGCATGACCGAGCGCATGCCGGCCGCACCCTGAAGAACGAGCAGCACGACGATCAGACCGAAAAGCGCCGGAAGAAGAATTTTGATTTTAATCGAGCTCATGAAAATACCGCAGGAGTTTGAAAGACATCGGGGCTCGATTCCGTTTGTGGCAGGCTTGCCTGAACAAAAACTTACCGCCGCATGGTGCTTCTTTAAGACCTGCCGCAAAAACACGTATTCCGAGCGGGTGACAAACCGACAAAATAACGGATTTCCTGCCGGCGGATCGCCGACAGGATTCTTTTCAAACCATCGAGAACAGAGACGTTACTCGGCCGCAGCCTCTTCCTGTCCTTCATCTCCGAGGAAGCCACCGGACTGGCGGTTCCAGAGATCCGCATAGATGCCATTGCCGCCAGCAAGCTGCTGATGCGTGCCGGTCTCGACGATCTTTCCGCGGTCGAGCACGATCAGCCGGTCCATTTCGGTCAGCGTCGACAGCCGGTGGGCGATCGCGATCACCGTCTTGCCCTGCATCAGGGCAAAAAGGTTTTCCTGGATCGCCGCCTCGACCTCGGAATCGAGCGCCGATGTCGCCTCATCGAGCACCAGGATCGGTGCGTCCTTGAGGAAGACACGGGCGATTGCGATCCGCTGCCTCTGGCCGCCGGACAGTTTGACGCCGCGCTCGCCCACATGCGCATCCAGTCCCTTGCGGCCCTGCATGTCGGAAAGCCCTTCGACAAAATCCCAGGCATTCGCCCGTTTCGCCGCCTCTATGATCTCGACATCCGTGGCATTCGGCCGGCCATAGGCGATGTTGTCGCGGATCGACCGGTGCAGCAGCGACGTATCCTGCGTCACCACGCCGATCATCGCCCGCAGGCTATCCTGCGTTACGCCCGCAATATCCTGCCCATCGATGGTGATGCGGCCGGATTCGAGATCGTAGAAACGCAGGAGAAGGTTCATCAGCGTCGTCTTGCCCGCACCGGAACGGCCGACAAGACCGACCTTTTCCCCGGCTGCGATATCGAGCGTGAGTGCGCCGATCACGCCCCTGCCCTTGCCGTAGTGGAAGCCGACCTTGTCATAGACTATATGCCCCTGCCGGGCGGAAAGCGCCTTCGCATCCGGCCGGTCGATGACGTCGTGATCCTTGGTCATCATCGCCATGCCGTCATAGACCGTGCCGATATTCTCGAACAGCGCCGAGACTTCCCACATCACCCATTGCGACATGCCGTTGATACGCATGGCAAGGCCGATCGAGATGGCGATCGCGCCGATGGAGATGGCGCTGTCGAGCCAGAACCAGATCGACAACCCGCCGATGACGAAAAGTGCGGCGCAATTGTAGAAATAGACGAGCACCTGGAACATCGTCACCTTGCGCATCTGCGCGTGCACGGTGTTCAGGAAGACGTCCATCGCCTCCTTCGCATAGGTTTCTTCGCGTCCGGCATGCGAAAACAGTTTTACGGTGGCGATATTCGTATAGCTGTCGACCACGCGGCCGGTCATCAGCGAGCGCGCATCCGACTGCTGCGCGGAAATCTTGCGCAGCCGCGGCACGAAATAGGCGACGGTCGCCGCATAGACGCAGATCCAGACGACGAGCGGCACGGCAAGCCGGGCATCCGCCGAGGCGACCACCACGACCATCGAGATGAAATAGGTAACGACGTAAATGAAGACGTCGAGCGTCTTCATCACAACTTCGCGCACGGAGAGCGAGGTCTGCATCACCTTTGTCGAGACCCGGCCGGCAAACTCGTTGGCGAAAAAGGTCATCGAATGGCGCAGCAGGAACCGGTGCATCTGCCAGCGGGCGATCATCGGAAAATTGCCCATCAGCACCTGATGCATGACGAAAGAATTCAAGGCCGCAACGCCCGGCAGGAAAACCAGCACGACCAGCGCCATGAACAATAGCCGCGGTCCTTCCGTGTCGAGGAAGGTCGCCCGGTCGGCATGCGACAGCCAATCGACGATATCGCCGAGAAACTGAAAGAGCATGACTTCGCCGAGCGCGACGAAAGCCGCGCAGACCCCGGTGACAAGGAGCCACGGCCAGACCGGTTTCGAATAATGCCACAGAAACGGCAGCAGGCCCGTCGGCGGCCGGCCAGGCGTCTCTTGCGGATAGGGATTGATACGCCGCTCGAACCACGAGAACATTGAAAAACTCCGTCAGTCGGACCCGAGGAGCAGCCGCAAGACACGGTTACCCGGCACGGGCCGGCAGGATTTCATGGACACGGCATAGACTGCCGCTCGAAAAGATCAGAACTGGGAAAATCTGCGAGGAACCGCGAAACGCCTAGGCAAGCCGAATGGAACGTCGGCGGAGGCGCAAAAGCACGGTCATATCCATGGTGGCCTCCATAAGTGGCGTTGAGGACGGGCGTTAAAGCCGCAGATCTTGTAACCGCTCCGCCGGATTTTGAAAAGGCCCAAATCGGCGGCATGTGATCACGGAAACGGCAGCCCGGTCACACGAAAAGCGGCAATTTCGGCCTGGCAATCGTAAACTGTTGGATCGAAACCGGTTTCGGCAGGCTTGGCGATATTGTAGAGAAGCCCACCATGACCCTCTTGCGCATCGCTCTCTACCAGCCCGACATTCCCGGCAATACCGGCACGATCCTCAGGCTCGCCGCCTGCCTCGGCCTCGGTGTCGACATCATCGAGCCCGCCGGTTTCGACATTTCCGACCGCAATCTGAAACGCGCCGGCATGGATTATCTCGCGACTGTCGCGCTGACCCGCCACGTGAACTGGGAGCAGTTCGACGCATGGCGCCGCACGGAAAACCGCCGCCTCGTGCTCGCCTCCACCAAGGCCGCCCTGCCCTATCCGGAGCTTGCCTTCCAGCCGAACGACATCCTGCTCTTCGGCCGTGAAAGCGCCGGCGTGCCGGACCACGTGCATGAGGGCGCCGATGCCCGCATTCTCATCCCCATGGTCGAAGGCCAGCGCTCGATCAACGTCGCCATGTCGGCAGCGATGATCGCCGGCGAGGCGCTGCGGCAGACGGGGTTCGGCCGGTAGACATTCCTAAGCATCACCACCCCAAAAGGTGAGGCGTGCAATTGATTACACGCTTTGGTTTATCTTATGATTGTTGCAGGACTGCACTCCATAGAGTACAAATCCATGCGCATCATCCAGACGCCTACTTTCCGTAATTGGCTAAGCTCGCTCAAGGATAAGCTTGCTGTCTCACGCATCGCGATGCGTATCGAACGGGCAAGAATTGGCAACCTAGGCGATGTGAAGCCGGTGGGAGGTGGTGTCAGCGAACTGCGCATCCCCTATGGCCCCGGCTACCGGGTCTATTGCCTGCAGCGCGGAGATCTTCTGGTCATCCTGCTCTGTGGCGGCGACAAGAGCTCGCAGCAGCGTGATATCGCAGAGGCGAAGCGCCTCGCGAAGGATTGGAAGGATTGAGACATGGCTCTGGAAACCACCCTCTTCGATGCTGCGGAATATCTCGACACCGAAGAAGGCATCGAGGAATTCATCAAGGCCGCCTTCGAGGAAGGTGATCCGGCCTTCATCGCCAAATGCCTCGGCATCGTCGCCCGCGCGCAGAACATGAGCAGGCTTGCCCGCGAGACCGGCATGAGCCGGGCCGCGCTCTACAAGGCGCTGAGCGGCGAAGGAAATCCGGAATTCGCCACGATCATGAAGGTGATGAAGGCGCTCGGGCTGGAACTGACGCCCGCACTGGCACAGAACCGCACGGATGAAACACCCGTCGCCGGGGAAGATGCCGCCTGATCGTCATCGGTGACGTCTGGCGGCGGATGCAAAACATCTGTCGCGAACCGTGATTTGCACAGCCTTGCAAACGGCCTATATTGATTAGCCGGCAACCAAAAATCGTCGCCCTACCCCCTGATTCGCGGGGCTGGAGACGAGGAGACGTGAATGCAATCCACCACCGTCATCATCAACCTTCTCGGCGCCGTCGCACTCCTGCTGTTCGGCCTTGCGCAGGTCAAGGATGGCGTCACCAGAGCTTTTGGCGCTCGCCTGCGCACCGCGCTTGCGACAGGCACCCGCACCGGCCCGCGTTCCTTCCTCTCGGGCCTTTTCGCGACCATCGCCTTACAGAGTTCGACAGCAACGGCGCTGACGGTGGCCTCCTTTGCCGAACGCGATCTGATCAAGCCGCGCATGGCGCAGATCGTGCTCCTCGGCGCCAATATCGGCACGGCGATCACCGCTTGGCTGGTAGCGACGGGGATCGAATGGCTGTCGCCGCTGATCATCCTTGTCGGGCTGATCACCCTGCGCGGCCGCTCGACGGCCCGCAAGGGCGCAGGAACGGCAATCATCGGCGTCGGCCTCATGCTGCTCTCGCTTCACCTTCTCGGCCTTGCGACCGAGCCGATGCGCCAGTCGCCGGCACTCGGCGCCTTTATCGGCCTGCTCGACAATGCCTGGCCGGTGGCGCTGATCTTTTCGGCCGTTCTCGCCTTCGTGTCGTCCTCCAGCCTCGCGGTCGTGGTGCTGATCCTGTCGCTCGCCTCGACCGGCATCGTCTCACCGGACCTGATCGTCGTGCTGATCCTCGGCGCCAATCTCGGTGGCGCCGTTCCGCCGGTCGTGGCAACTCTGAGCGGCCCGGCCGCCGCACGCCGCATCACGCTCGGCAACCTGATCGTGCGCGGCATAGGCTGTGCCATCGCCCTGCCGCTCGCCGGCATCATCGCAAACCTGATGCAATCACTGTCGCTTGGCCCCGAAAAGCTCCCGGTCGACGCGCATCTGGTCTTCAACGTCGTTCTTGCCGCCCTCGCCTGGCCCCTGTCCGATACCCTTTCGAAACTGACGGCAAAGCTGGTCCCGGCCGACAAGCAGGTCGAGGATGGCCCGCGTTTCCTTGATCCGGAAGCGCTCGGCAACCCGGTCATGGCGCTTGCCAATGCGACCCGCGAAACCTTGAGCGTCGGCGACACGATCGAGCGCATGCTGATCCGCGCAGAAAACGCTTTCAAGAACAACGACATGGCACCCCTTGCGGAAATCGCCCTGCTGGAACGCCGTGTCGACCGCCTGCAGCAGGAGGTCAAACTCTATCTCTCGCGCCTTGGCCGCGAAGGCCTGAACGACGAAAACGGCCGGCGTTCGATCACCATCATCGACTATGTCATCAACCTCGAACATATCGGCGACATCATCGAAAAGGGTCTTTGCGAGCAGCTCGCCAAGAAGATTTCCAACGGCCTGACCTTTTCGGAAGCCGGTTACGAGGAGCTGAAGACCTTTTTCGACCTGACGATCGGCAATCTGCGCACGGCCCAGACGGTCTTCGTCACCGGCGATTTCAAGCTCGCCCGCCAGCTGATGGAGATCAAGGTCGAGGTCCGCCGCCTCGAAAAGAGCTCTTCCGAAAGCCATCTCGAGCGCCTGCGCGACGGCAAGGCGGAAAGCCTGCAGACCAGTTCGCTGCATCTCGACATGCTGCGCGACCTGAAGCGCATCAACGCCCACATCGTCTCAGTAGCCCACCCGATCCTCGACGACAGCGGCGCCCTGATCGAAAGCCGCCTGCGGCATGCGGAACCGGGCGCCTGAGACGGCCAATCAACACGCAAAATGTGAGAGCAAAAGTTTCGTGGCCATTGAGGCTCGCGGCCCATATGCCTTGCGCAGACAAAACTGTAACGTGACGACAGACGCCACCAGCAGCAAGCGATGACCATGAAAAAGATATGCTTTCCGGCCTGCCTCGCTTTCATCGCGGCAAGCTTTTTGACCGCCCCCTTGGCCCTCGCCGATGGCGACCATTACACCGCCGTCAGCAACACGGCCATGAGCGTCACAGGCGACGTCTGGATGGACGATTTCAGCATCACCTTTGAAAACGACGAATCCCTGGAATTTTCCGATCTCGTCGCCGACCATTTTCGCGTCAACGGCAAAAAGATCCCGGCCTCGCTATACCGGGTCAAAGACCCGGCAGATCCGGAATTGCAGAATGGCAATGCGCTCTGCGGCGCCGGCGACGTCACCTATCTCGCAAACTGGGCACTGGATGACGGCATGACAGCGATCGCCGTTTTCACCGGCAACCGGCCGCCGAAAAGCGATCAGGATATGTGCGCGCTCTATACCTACGAGGATCCGAAATAAGAGCGATCAGCGGATTACCCGGTCAGTCGGCGCTCGGAAGTCTCCGCATGGTGAATTCGATCTGGTCGCCTTCCAGCTGCCGCCAGCTTTCCACTTCCGTCCAGTAGGCGGCCTTGGGAAATTCATCGAACCATTGGCGGGCCTTTTCGCGCGCCTCTTCCCGATTGAGCAAAAACGTCTGCCGCACGAACATGCCGCCTTTTTCGCCGGCCTGTTCCTGCCGGTGGCGATTGATCCTGCGTTTGAGCCCGTCGAGCGGCGGGGGTGTGAATTTCGCCATAAAAGCCTCTCATCCGCACCAGTAACACGATCAAGATAGTGTGAGGCAGCACGCTTTGCGAGTCTGATTTTCCATCCATCACAGCTGGGGGAATGGTTCGCAAAAGCCACAGCTGGTAAGGCCCGGTTAAGCGAAATACGAATCGCGTCAGCCATTTGACGAGAGGGGACGACATCATGGAACGGCCGGCACTGCCCAAGGAATTGCCTTTGGACATCGAAGACAAGAAGGCTGCGGCACGCGCCTGGTTCGAAGGCCTGCGTGACACGATCTGCGCCTCCTTCGAAGCGATCGAGGACGAAGTCTCCGGCCCGCTTTCGGATCAGGAACCCGGGCGTTTTGTTCGGAAAGACTGGCTCCGTGATGGCGGCGAAGGCGGCGGCGGCAAGATGTCGATGATGGAAGGCCGCGTTTTCGAAAAGGTCGGCGTTCACACCTCCACCGTGCATGGTGAATTTTCCGCCGATTTCCGCAGCCAGATTCCTGGCGCAGACGAAGATCCGACCTTCTGGGCCTCCGGCATTTCGCTGATCGCCCATCCGGTCAATCCCAATGTGCCGGCCGTCCACATGAACACGCGCATGGTGGTGACGACCAGCCAGTGGTTTGGCGGTGGCGCCGACCTGACGCCGGTTCTCGACCGCCGCCGCACCCAGACCGATCCCGACAGCAGCCTGTTTCACCGCGCCATGGAAATCGCCTGCCGCCGCCACGAGGCGGTCGCCGATTACGAGCGCTACAAGGCATGGTGCGACGATTATTTCTTCCTGAAGCACCGCAACGAGGCGCGCGGCATCGGCGGCATCTTTTTCGACTGGCTGCATTCGCCGGAGGAAAAGGGCGGCTGGGATGCCGATTTCACCTTCGTCCAGGATGTCGGCCGCGCCTTCAACATGGTCTATCCAAAAATCGTCCGCAGCAATTTCAACAAGCCCTGGACGGAAGAGGATCGCGACGAACAGCTGATCCGTCGCGGCCGTTATGTCGAGTTCAACCTGCTCTACGACCGAGGCACGATTTTCGGCCTCAAGACCGGCGGAAACGTCGAGTCGATCCTGTCGTCGCTGCCGCCGGTGGTCCGCTGGCCCTGACAACCGGGCCAGCTCGCGAAGAGTTGACGTTTCGGGCGGCTTTCCAAGTTTTAGCCGTTGATAAATGTCATTTTCGAATCAGGGTACCGGTGCTAGCGTTACCTTCGGTTGCACGGAGGAGGAACCGCCATGAGCGCATCGCCACTGCCTGGAACACCGGAAAAAATCGCGACACCGCGTCCCATCAATACGCCTGAAATGATCGATCGTCTGGCGAATGAACTTCGCGTCAAGAGCGGCGGCGAGCTGCCTCATGCCTTTTGCGTCGAGCAGGTGAAAAAACAGCTTGCCGGCAAGGCAACGGAGACAGCTGCAGCCAACGACGAGACGGCGCATCAGAAGCCGCAGGATCAAAAAGCCTCGGTCTTCCATTCCTGGGCAATTTCCGAATAGTCGGAACGATCCCGACACGCTCCTCGTTAGGAAACGGAAGCTCGCCTTTCGCAGCATGCGCAAACGCGGCTTTTCAACCAATGGGAGGAGATAAAATGCGACTGTTTGAATGCGGCACGCTGGTGCCCGGCTGCCAATGGCACACGCGTGCCGACGAGGATGCAGAAATTGTCCGCCGCGCGGTAGATCACATGCGCAGCGCCCATGGAGAAACGATGGTGCGCGAAAACATGGTCGAGAACATCAAGGCGCGTATCCGCGCGGAAGGCAGCGCTGCCGCGGCCTGACCGGTTGCGCGATCCGATGCTGCGCAGCTTTCAACCTGCCTCGCTGACGATCGCGTCCAGCCGCGATTTGAGACTATCCCGGTCGGGCGTAAAATTGCGCTCGACCCAGAAATCTTCCAGTTGCCCAAGGATCTCACCGACGCGCTTTCCAGCCGGCACGCCGGCCGTCATCACGTCCGCGCCCTGCAAAGGAAAGACCGGCCGCTGATAGGTCTCAGCACGTTTCAGCAGCACCGAGAGCCGCGCCGACTTGCGCATCGCCATCGGATCGTCCTCCGCAGCCACCCGTGCGGAGGCAAGTGCCAGCCGCAACCGGGTGATGATGCCCTCGACATCGTTGCGATAAAGCATCCGGTCGAAACCGACATCGGTAATCTCGTCCGGTAAACTTGGCGCTTCGGCCCAGGCAATCAGCTTTCCGGCATCGGCCTTCGACATTTTCAGCCTTTTGGCCATCGCCTCCATTCGGTCCCGGTCCGGCGGCACGATCGCGGCAAGCCGCAGCATCGGGTCGACAGCCCAGCTCAACGCCGCCTCGGCAGCGACCAGCCCATGAATGCCATCAATGCCCCATTTCTCCGTCTCGGGCAGAATTTCCGTCAGAACACCGACCTGCCGCATCCAGAGCAGCGCCCGCGACGGATCCTTGGCGGCAAGAAGCTTTTTCGTCTCACTCCAGACCCGCTCGGCCGAAAGCGTCGCAAGCTTCTCCTTGGCTCGCGCGCAGGCTCTCAGGCCGTCCGCGTCCGGCCGGCCATGACCGTAATAGGCAAAGAAACGGAAGAAGCGCAGTATCCGCAAATAATCCTCGGCGATCCGTGTCGCCGCATCGCCGATGAAGCGGATCGTCCGCGTCTCGATATCGGCAAGCCCCTCGACCAGATCGATGACGGTGCCATCGGCATCAGCGTAGAGTGCGTTGATCGTCAGGTCGCGCCGTTCGGCATCGGCCTGCCAGTCGGTGCCGAAGGCGACCTTGGCATGCCGTCCATCGGTCTCGACATCCTTTCGGAGCGTCGTCACCTCGAAGGGCTGGCCTTCGATGACCAGCGTCACCGTGCCATGCTCGATCCCCGTCGGCACCGCCTTGATGCCGGCCTTCTCGGCCCGCGCGACCACCTCCTCTGGCAGAAGCGTCGTTGCAATATCGACATCGGCAACAGCAAGCCCCATCAGCGCGCTGCGGACCGCACCACCGGCAACACGTGCTTCGCCGCCATCGGCATTCAGCAATGCCAGCACGGTCTTGAGCGAGGCGCCCCGGAACCAGTCCTGTTCGGCAACGGAAGTCATGCATAAAGCCTTTCATAAAGGGTCCGCAGAATACCGGCGGTCACGCCCCATATATTCCGCTCGCCATAGGGCATCTGGTAGAAATGTCTGACGGTGCCTTCGAATTCACGCGAACTGCGCACGTGGTTCGCCTCGTTCATCAGGAAGGACAGCGGCACTTCGAAAACATCCGCCACTTCATCCGGATTGAGTACCAGTTCGAAACCGGGCCGCACCACGGCGAGAACCGGTGTTATGCGAAAACCTGTCGTCGCGAAATAGGTCGGCAGCCGCGAGATTGGTTCGACAAACATCCGCGACAGGCCGATCTCCTCTTCCGCCTCGCGCAAAGCAGCATCCTCCGGCGACGGATCTTCCGCATCGACCGCTCCGCCCGGAAAGGCGATCTGCCCGGAATGTTTTCTGAGCTTCGTCGTCCGCTGGGTCAGGATCACCTTGGCGTCATCGCCATCGTCGACGACCGGCACCAGAACAGCGGCATCCCGCAGCTTCAGGCCGGAGGCGAAATCGACCAGCGACGGATTGAGCAGATGGTCGCCATGCTCGCGTGAGGCAAGCTCGATCGCGCTGCCCTTCTGGTGCTGTGCACGGCGGCGAAATTCCTCGGCGGAAAAGCTGGGTATCAGGAGGCTCATTGCGACAGCGCATCCAGTTCCGCTTCCGGCATCACCGGAAACACGGTTTCACCCGAGCGGATCGAAAACATCGCCACACCGTTAATCGCGACCGTCTCGCCGAGTTCGACGAGATCGTACATGACAGCCCGCGTTACCAGCGCTTCCAGCCGCCCCCGCACATGCAGATAGGGTTTTAGCTCCCGCCCCTCGCCCTTGATCTCGAAACGGATCGGATGCTCGGCGCCGGCTTCCACGACATCCCCGACATTGGTGCGAAATGTCAGGACCTGTCGCCCCTCCAGCTCCGTCACCTGCATCTCGACGGCGAGGAAAGGCGCATCGACGACCCGGATACAAACCTTTTCCACAGGTGTTACGAGATAGGTTTTGCCGTCCTCGTCCTTGCGCAGCACGGTCGAGAACAGCCTGACGAGCGGCGCCCGGCCGATCGGCGTGCCCATGTAGAACCATGTTCCGTCGGCGCGGATCTCCATGTCGAGATCGCCGCAGAAGGGCGGATTCCATTTCTCCACTGGCGGCAGACCGCGGTTTTTGCCGTCTTTCTGCTCAGATGCGCGCGAAATCATCGCCGCAAGGCCGCTTGCATCGGCTGGCATATTTGTCATGGATCCTGCCATCTTTCAGTCCCGGTTCGCCCGTAAGCAGTCAGTCAGGCAATTGTTCCTCACGAGATAGTCATTCGAAACAAGCTTGTCAGCCATGTTTCGGGGAATAAGTTTGAGGCAATGGGGCGAGTGCTGCGCTGCAGCGATTCGCTTGACGTGACATGTGGCAGCCTTCAAACCTGCCTGTCTCGGATGCCGTTTCTGAACGATGGAGAACGACATGGGCATGATGAAATCCACCGAAGCCGTTCTCGATGAAAAAGCCATCATCGCTTCCGCCGAAAAAGCGCTGGCTGATATCGCCGCCATCCGCGCCGAAGTCGCCAAGGTCATCTTCGGCCAGGAAAAGGTCGTCGAAAACACGCTGCTTGCCGTTCTGTCCGGCGGCCATGCCCTGCTCGTCGGCGTTCCCGGCCTTGCCAAGACCAAGCTCGTCACCACGCTTGGCACGGTTCTCGGCCTCGAATCCAACCGCATCCAGTTCACACCCGACCTGATGCCGTCCGATATTCTCGGCTCGGAAGTGATGGACAGCGACGAGAGCGGCCGTCGCTCCTTCCGTTTCATCAAGGGCCCGGTCTTTGCCCAGTTGCTGATGGCCGACGAAATCAACCGCGCTTCGCCACGCACCCAGTCGGCTTTGCTGCAGTCGATGCAGGAATACCATATCACCGTCGCCGGCCAGCGTTACGATCTGCCGGCCCCCTTCCATGTGCTCGCGACCCAGAACCCGCTGGAGCAGGAAGGCACCTATCCCCTGCCCGAAGCCCAGCTCGACCGTTTCCTGCTGCAGGTCGACGTGCTTTACCCGGATCTCGCCGCCGAGCGTCAGATCCTGCTCGACACGACCGGCATTGCCGAAAGCAAGCCGCGCGCCGTCATCGATCCGACCAGGCTCACTGAAATCCAGTCGCTGATCCGCCAGATGCCGGTCTCCGACAAGGTGGTCGATGCGATCCTGTCGCTCGTCCGCTCCGCCCGTCCCGGCCATGGCAATGCGACGACCGACAAACATGTCGCCTGGGGTCCCGGCCCGCGCGCCGGCCAGTCGCTGATGCTGACCGCCCGCGCCCGCGCACTTTACGAAGGCCGCCTCGCCCCGTCGCTGGACGATGTCTATGCACTGGCCGAACCAGTCCTCGAACACCGCATGGCGCTGAATTTCGCCGCCCGTGCCGAAGGCATGTCGGTGCGCGACGTGATCGCAAGCCTGGTGAAACAGGCGCGCGGCTGAGGCCGCCCGTCTTTTAGCATTCCTCCTGGAAAGGAACCTGCGTGGCATCCATAGGCCAGATCGTCGAGAAGACATCGAGCAGCGAAGTCCTGTCCCGCGCCCAGCAACGCGCGATGCTGGTTCCCGATTGCATGGTCGAGGCGCGCCGCATCGCCAATACGGTCATTGCCGGCTGGCATGGCCGCCGCCAGCGCGGCATCGGCGAAAACTTTTGGCAGTTCCGTCCCTATGCAGAAGGTGAAAGCCTGTCGCGCATCGACTGGCGGCGCTCGGCCCGCGACGATCATACCTATGTCCGCGACCGCGAATGGGAAGCGGCCCATACCGTCTGGCTCTGGGCCGATATGTCGCCGTCGATGATGTACAAGTCGACCATGGCGCTCGTTTCCAAGGAAAGCCGCGCGCTGGTCATCATGCTGGCGCTGGCCGAAATCCTTGCCCGCTCCGGCGAAAGGATCGGTTGTCCCGGCATCATGGAACCGGTCTCGGCCCGCAACGCCGCCGAACGGCTGGCCGCCGCCATTATGCATGCACCGGTGACCTCCGGCCTGCCCGATACCGCGATGATCCGTGGCCAGAGCGATATCGTCCTGATCGGCGATTTTCTCGATAACGCCGATACTGTCATGAGCCGCATCTCGCCGCTCGGCCGCCGCGGCCTGCGCGGTCATGTGGTCGAAGTCGCCGATCCCGCCGAAGAGACTTTTCCTTATACCGGCCGCACCGAATTTACCGATCCGGAAACCGGCGAAAAGCTCGTCTCGGGCCGCGCCGAGACGATCCGCGACCAATATCAGCGCGCCTATCTCGCCCGCCGCGAGGCGCTTGGCGATGGTCTGCGCCGGCTCGGCTGGAGTTTTGTCTTCCACCGCACGGATCACCTTGCCTCCGAAGCGCTGGTCGCCGTTCACGGTTATCTCTCCGGCATGCCGGCACCGCGGGCAACAAGCCTCGCCGGAGGTGTTTTGTGAGCGCGCTTGCCTTCACCACCCCTGCCATCCTCCTCGGCCTGATCGCGCTTCCGGTCATCTGGTGGCTGCTGCGGCTGACCCCGCCGCGGCCAAAGACGGAAGTCTTTCCGCCGCTTCGGATCCTGGCGACAGTCCTGCAGCGCGAGGAAACCCCGTCGCAAAGCCCCTGGTGGCTGACGTTGCTGCGCATGCTTCTCGCCGCCGCGATCATTTTCGCGCTGGCCGATCCTGTTCTGAACCCGCGCGGCAATTCGCTTGATACGAGCGGCCCGCTGGTCCTCCTCGTCGACAATGGCTGGGCTTCGTCCGCCGACTGGGAACGCCGCACCCAGACCGCCCGCCTGCTGATCGACGATGCCGAACGCGCCGACCTGCCGGTCGCGATCGCCTTCACCGCCGATGCCGCCCAGGAGCCCGCCCCCGGAACAGCAGCCGTCGCGCGCGACAAGCTTGCGGCCGCAAGCCCGAAACCGCTCGTTCCTGATCGCCTGCGCGCCGTCAATGCGCTGCGCGAGGCCATGAATGGCCGCCGTCCCGGCACGCTCGCCTTCGTCACGGATGGCATTGCTGCCGCCAATGACGGCGAGACGATCGCCGCGCTTGAAACATTGAACCCGGCCGGCATGCGCGTCATCGAAGGGGATGGCCATGGCGCGGTCGCCGTCACCGACGCAACCAACAATTCCACTGCCATGGCCGTGACCGCCACGCGCCTGTCCACCGCCTCTGCACAACAACTGACCGTGGATGCTCTCGATCCGCAGGGCCGTGCGCTCGCCTCCGGCACGCTGCAATTCGCCCCCGGCGCCGCAACCGCCACGACCGAAATCACCGCGCCATACGAGCTGCGCAACGATTTTGCGCGTATCAACGTCGAAGGTCTGGCCACGGCCGGCGCCGCGCATCTGCTGGACGACGGTTTCAAGCGCCGTCGCGTCGCGCTGATTTCCGGCGATAGCGGCAATGACATGCAGCCGCTTCTGCTGCCGCTCTATTACATCAACCGGGCGCTTTCGCCCTATGCCGACATTATCGAGCCGCGCAATGCGGATCTCGCCACCTCCATTCCCGAACTGCTTGCCAGCAACCCGTCGGCCATCATCATGGCCGATATCGGCCGCCTGCCGGCCGGCGTCTATGCGCCGCTCGAACAATGGCTTGCCCGCGGCGGCACGCTGATCCGTTTCGCCGGGCCGCGGCTTGCCGCCGCCCCCGCCGACGATCCGCTCGTGCCGGTGACGCTGCGCCAGGGCGAACGCGCGCTCGGCGGCGCCATGTCCTGGTCGGAACCGCAGGTGCTGGCCGATTTCCCGGCTTTCGGCCCCTTTGCCGGCATGCCGCGCGCAACCGACATCACCGTCAGCCGTCAGGTTCTGGCCGAGCCGACGCCGGATCTGGCCGAACGCACCTGGGCGAGCCTTGCCGACGGCACGCCTCTGGTCACGACCAAAGATGTCGAGGCAGGCCGCATCGTGCTCTTCCACACCAGCGCCGAAGCCACATGGTCCAACCTGCCGCTGTCGGGCAATTTCGTCGAAATGCTGCGCCGTCTGGTGCAGATGGCCCGCGCCGGCGGTGCGACGGCTCCGGGTGCGGCTGCAGGCGCCGCCATCACCCTGCCCCCCTACCGCCTCCTCACCGCCAACGGCATCCTCACCACCGAAACCGGCACCGCCCGGCCGATCGCCATCGCCGCCGGCCAGACCCCGGTCGCCAGCTTCGACCACCCGCCCGGCCTCTACGGCACCGAGGATGGTTATAGCGCGGTCAACCTTTTGGCCCCGAAGACCGTGCTCGCGCCCTTCGACACCGCTCTTGCCGGCCGCGCCATGCAGCGCGAGGGTCTCGCGGGCGGCGAAGCGGTGTCGCTACGCCCGGCGCTATTTGCCGCTGCCTTCGCACTCCTTCTTCTCGACAGCCTCGTGGTGCTCTTCATGAACGGCGCCTTCTCACGCCGCCCCGGCCGCGGCCCCGGAAAGTCAAGAACCGCGGGCAGTGCGGCGGCCGCCATCATGGCCGTCTTCGGCTTCGGCCTGGCACTCGCCCTCCTGCAGCCGACCCCGTCCTTCGCCCAGGAAATGGCCCCCGGCGCCGCGGCAAAACCCGGTGACGCCCAGATCCTCGAACGGCTTGACACGACCCATCTCGCCTATGTCCAGACCGGCGAGGCCGATGTCGACCGCATCTCGGAACAGGGCCTCGATGGCTTAAGCCAGTTCCTCACCTATCGCACGACGCTCGAACCCGGCGCCCCGGTCGGCCTCGACATCTCGAAGGACGAACTGTCCTTCTACCCGATCATCTACTGGCCGATCTCGGCCTCCGCGCCGATGCCTTCCCAGGCATCCATTTCCCGGATCGACGCCTATATGCGCAATGGCGGCACGGTCCTGTTCGATACGCGCGACCAGTTTTCTTCGCTCGGCGGCGGCACCAGCGCCAACGGCCAGCGGCTGCAGGAGATTCTTGCCAATATCGATATCCCGCCGCTTGAGCCGACGCCAGAAAACCATGTCCTGACCCGCACCTTCTATCTGCTGAAGGATTTCCCCGGCCGCTTCCGTGGCAGCCCGCTCTGGGTCGAGGCACGGCAGGATGCGAAAAACACCGGATCGCAGCTTTCCTCGAGCGGCGACGGCGTGACGCCGATCCTCATCACCGGCAACGATTTCGCCGGCGCCTGGGCGGTCGATACCCAAGGAAATTCCGTCCTGCCGACCGTGCCGCCGGATGACATGCAGCGCGAATATGCCTACCGCGCCGGGGTCAACATCATGATGTACATGCTCACCGGCAACTACAAAGCCGACCAGGTGCATGTACCGGCATTGCTCGAACGATTGGGGCAGTGACGGGATGATTCAGTCGATTATCCTCAGCCCCTCATCCGGCTGCGTCCTTCGGACCCTTCTCCCCGCAAGCGGGGCGAAGGGATATGCCGCACCGTCTCCATCCATCTCCAACGTCGCATGGGCCATGTCCCTTCTCCCCGCGCGCGGGGAGAGGGTTAGGGTGAGGGGCAGACTACGCCCCATCCCCCTCTCCCATAGAGAGGCCATCGCATGACCCTCGAATTCGCTCCATTCTTCTCCTGGCCGATCATCGCCGCCCTCGGCGTCTTCGCCCTGATCCTCGCAGGCCTGACCTTCTGGCGCGGCGTCCGCGGCGCTACCCTGCGCACGCTGGCGCTCGCCGCCCTGCTGCTGGCACTTGCCAACCCGGTCCTCAACCAGGAAGACCGCGAGCAGTTGTCGACAGTCGTTCCCATCGTCGTCGACCGCTCGCAGAGCCAGGACACGGCAGGCCGCAAGGAACAGACGGACGAGGCACTGGACGAACTGAAACAACGTTTCGCCCGTTACCCGCGCATCGAGACGCGCATCGTCGAGGCCGGCAACGATCCTGATTCCGACACGCCCTCGACAAAGCTCTTCACCGCGCTGCGCTCTGCGATCTCCGACGTGCCGCCCGCCCGCATCGGCGGCGCCGTTTTCCTGACCGACGGCCAGATCCACGACCTGCCGGGCACCAATCAGGATCTCGGCTTCAACGCCCCGGTCCATGGCCTGATCACCGGCAAGCCCGACGAATTCGACCGCCGTGTCGAAGTCGTCCGCGCCCCCCGCTTCGGCATCGTCAACGAAGAGCAGGAACTGACCCTGCGTGTCGTCGATGACGGCCGCCAGACCGGCGCGCAGGCCCAGATCACGGTCAAGATGAACGGCCAGCAGATTGCCACGCTGCAGGCCCGGCCCGGTGTCGAAATGCCCTTCTCCTTCACGGTGCCGCGCGGCGGCAACAATGTGATGGAATTTTCGGTCGCCGAACTGCCGGGCGAAGTGACGGCCGCCAACAACCGCGCCGTCCATGTCATCGACGGCATCCGCCAGAATCTCCGCGTGCTGCTGGTCTCCGGCGAGCCACATGCCGGCGAACGCGCCTGGCGCAACCTCTTGAAATCCGACGGTTCGGTCGATCTCGTCCACTTCACCATTCTGCGCCCGCCGGAAAAACAGGACGGCACGCCGATCAACGAACTGTCGCTGATCGCATTCCCCACGCGCGAACTGTTCGTCGAAAAGATCAAGGATTTCGACCTGATCATTTTTGACCGCTACAAACATCGCGGCGTGCTGCCGATCCTCTATTACGATTATATCGCCCAGTACGTTCAGAACGGCGGCGCGCTGTTGATCGCCGCCGGCCCCGAACATGCCGGCGAGGATTCGATCGCCTCGACACCGCTCGAACAGGTCCTGCCGGCAGCGCCCACGGGTGACATGCATGAGGCGGCTTTCTACCCGCATCTCTCGGAAGTCGGCGCCAAACACCCGGTCACCCGCGGCCTTGACGGTTCTGCCCAGAACCCGCCCGCCTGGGGCCGCTGGTTCCGCACCGTCGATGTCGACACACCGCGCGGCCAGACGGTGATGGAAGGCGACGGCACCCGTCCCCTCCTCGTCCTGAACCGTCAGGGTGAAGGCCGCGTCGCCATGCTTCTGTCCGACCAGGGTTGGCTCTGGGCCCGCGGTTTCGAAGGCGGCGGCCCGCATGTGTCGCTTTATCGCCGCATCGCCCACTGGCTGATGAAGGAACCGGAGCTTGAGGAAGAGGCGCTGACCGCCCGCGCCGTCGGCCGGACGCTGGAAGCGACCCGCCAGACGATCGGTGACAATCCTGGTCCCGCGACGATCAAATACCCGTCCGGCCGCACTGAGACGGTACCGATGACCGCCGACGGTCCCGGCCTTTACAAGGTCGAGCGGCGCATGGAGGAAACCGGCCTGTTCGAAGTTTCGAACGGCCAGTTCTCGACACTCGTCCATGTCGGTGCGGTGGATGCCCCCGAATTCAAGGCAATGATCTCGACAGAAAACACGCTGAAACCCTATGCCGACGAGACGCGTGGCCTCGTTACCCGCGTTGCCTCGGGCGATGGCGTGACGATCCCCGACATTCTTCCGGTGCGCGGCGAGGTGCGGGTCAGCGATCCCGACCGCATGGTCATCCGCATGACCGACGAGACGGTGCTGCGCGGCATCAACAGCCTGCCGCTGTTTGCCGGTTTCGCTGGCCTCGGCATCCTGCTTCTCGCCATTTCCGCCACCTGGTGGCGCGAGGGACGCTAAAACCATGACGCAGATCGAAGTCACGGCCACGCCATCCGGCGAGGACCTCGCCATCATCCTGGACGGGCTCAGTGCCTTCAACGAGATCGATGTCGGCCCGGCCGAGCGTGTGCCGCTCGCCGTACTGATCCGGGATGATCAGGGCCGGGTGATCGGCGGCATTTCCGGTTATACGTCCTGGAACTGGCTTTTCACCCAGCTCCTGTTCATTCCCGAAAGCCTTCGTGGCCAGGGCATGGCGGGCAAGCTCCTGTCTCTTGCAGAAGACGAAGCCCGCGCACGCGGTGCCAAGGGCGCATGGATCGATACGTTCAGCCCCGTCGCGTTAAAAGCTTACATGCGGCAAGGCTACGAAGTGTTTGGCGAGATTCCGAATTTCGTCGGCGAGCGTAGCCGCTTCTTCCTCAAGAAAGCGCTTTAGGTTATCCATCCTCCCCTTGGCGGAGGATGCTGATGACGATCGATCTGAAAGTGACGGAAGGCATCGCGCCGCAGGAGGAAGAGGTGATCCTCGACCAGCTGCGCAGCTATAACCTGAAAACCTTCGGTGAAAGCCACCGGCGCGAACTGACCATTCCGCTTTACGACGACGAAGGCACGATCACCGGCGGCCTTGTCGGCTATACCGGGCGTGGCTGGCTCTATATCTCGATGCTCTATATTCCGGAAAACCTGCGCGGACAGGGCCTTGCCACGCGCATCATGACGATGGCCGACGACGAGGCGCGCAGCCGCGGCTGCATCGGCGCCTATATCGACACGATGAACCCAGATGCGCTGCGGCTCTATCTGAAACTGGGTTATGAGGTCATCGGCAGACTGGACAGCCTCGAAGGCGGCCATTGCGTGCATTGGCTGCAGAAGCGCTACAGCTGAACCGGCGACCTTACGGCCGCCAGCCGATCACGCCCTTCAGCCGCGGATGTACATCATCCTTCAGCGGCACGATCAGAACCCGGCCCGGATCGACCGGCCCCGGAAAGGCAAGCGCGTTATAGGCGACTTTTTCAAAGCCGAGCGGCATGTAATAGGGCGGATCGCCGATCAGGATGACCCCTTCCGACCCCTTGCGCCGCGCCGCCTCGATGGCGATACGGACGAGTTCCCGACCGATGCCCCGGTTCTTGTGGGAGGGCCGAACGGCGAGCGGCCCGAGCATATGGCCCTTGACCGAACCGGCCAGAACCGGCGTCATCCTGACGGATGCAATCGTCTCGCCGTCATCGGCGCAGACGAAGGAGAGCGACCGGTCATGTGGCCCCTGCTCGCGGATCCGCGCCGCCGCCCGCACATGGCGGCCGGGGCCGAAGGCCTCTTCGTTGATCAGTTCGACGACGTCATCATGCGATGCGTCCTCGGTGAGATAGACGAGGTCATGCTTTTGGAGAAGGTGCAGGGACATGGATATACCGAAGCCGTAGAAAATGAGCGGACAGGAGACGTGACTTCAACGACGCCTTTTGGGCGTCTTGTTGGAAAATCAGCGTCGTCGCAGTGCTCGTACTTCGGTCATAAAGGGGCAGTCCCGCCAGAAATGTGACAAGCCACGTATCAGGATTTTTTTCGCCCGTCCAATGCAAAACGCAGCGTTCGCAAAATCGCATCTCGCAATCGCAGCGCAGAGGCGTATCTAGACGCCAAGACAACGAAGGAGAGCATCATGGGCATGCTGGTAGACGGCAAATGGCAGGACGTCTGGTACGATACCAAGGCGACCAAGGGCTATTTCAAGCGCTCGGAATCGCAGTTCCGCAACTGGGTGACTGCAGACGGCTCGGCCGGCCCTTCCGGCAACGGCGGCTTCAAGGCCGAGGCAGGCCGTTACCACCTATACGTCTCCTATGCCTGTCCCTGGGCACACCGGACGCTGATCTTCCGGAAGTTGAAGAAGCTAGAGGACCTGATCTCGGTTTCCGTGGTGGATTATCTGATGCTGGAGAACGGCTGGGAGTTCAAACAGCGTGACGGCGCCACCGGCGACGCCCTGTTCGGGTCCGACTATCTCTATCAGGTCTATCTGAAGGCCGATCCGGCCTATTCCGGCCGCGTCACCGTGCCCGTCCTCTGGGACAAGCAGCAAGGTACGATCGTCTCCAACGAGAGCGCCGAAATCATCCGCATGATGAACAGCGCCTTTGATGGCCTCACCGGCTCGACGCTCGACCTCTATCCGTCCGACCTGCGCACCGAGATCGATGCGCTGAATGCGATCATCTACGACACGGTCAACAATGGCGTCTACAAGGCCGGCTTCGCCACCAGCCAGCAGGCCTATGAAGAGGCCGTGACGAAGCTGTTCGAGACACTAGACATGCTCGACGCCCGGCTGGCCAAGGGTCGCTACCTGTTTGGCGACCCGCAGACAGAGGCCGACTGGCGCCTGTTCACCACGCTGCTGCGTTTCGACCCGGTCTATGTCGGCCATTTCAAGTGCAATATCCGCCGTATTGCCGACTACCCGAACCTCTCCGGTTATCTGCGCGACCTCTACCAGCAGAGCGGCATCGCCGAGACCTGCAACATGCAGCATATCAAGGGCCACTATTACGGCAGCCACAAGACGATCAACCCGACCGGCATCGTTCCGGTCGGCCCGGCGCTCGACCTCGATGCACCGCATGGACGCGAGGGTTTGAAGGCGGCGTGAAAGAGGCCGCCGCCGGCATCTCCGTCTTTTTGTTGCCAAATGTACGGCAATGCCGTATATACTCCTCCTATGCAAACTGTAATCCAGACCTCTGTTTTTCTGGCGCAGTCCAAGCGGTGCGGCCTTTCCGATGACGAGATTCAGGAGATAGTAGCCGTTATCGCTGCCGATCCTGAAGGCGGAGCGCTGATGGCCGGCACAGGCGGAGCACGCAAGCTGCGTCACGCCCGTGAAGGTCAGGGAAAGAGCGGAGGCTACCGCACTATTCATTACTTCGGGGGCGGAGATATTCCCGTCTTTGCCCTCGCCATCTATGGAAAAAACGAGAAGGGCAACCTCTCTAAATCCTAGCGAAACGAATTGGCCCGCATTCTGCCCAAACTGGCCGATGCTTACAGGCAGAGAAAGGATAAGGCATGACTTTCGGAAAAGAGCTTATCCAGAGCGCAGAGGAAGCACTTGCAATCGCGGAGGGGCGCGCGGAGCCTGCCGCCGTTTTCGTCCCTGAAACCATTGACGTTGCGGCCATCCGCAAGCGCCAGAAGCTTTCGCAGGCAGCGTTTGCAAAGCGGTACGGCCTGCCCACAGGCACAATCAAGGACTGGGAGCAGAACCGCCGTCAGCCGGATCGGGCCGCCATGCTTCTGCTGAAAGTCATCGAGCAAGAGCCCGACCTGGTCGCGCAGGCCATCCGCGCATAATCACGTCTACCCTTCCCGGAAGACAGTCGGGCAAATGCAACACTACTGTCGAGGATCCTTGGGGTTTCCGCGACACTTCGACGGCCGTGACTTCCTCAGCGATAGTGCTTCAAGCAGATATTCATCGCCTGATACGCCAAAAGGGAATCTGGTTTTAGCGCCCACCGCTACCAGTAATCCGACCGCGCCATATCCCCGGAAAGCTCACTCAGCCTTCGCGCCGTCGCGTCCGTCACTCCATCCGGCAGGGCATCGAGCGCAAAAAATCCGCTCTCCGCGATCTCGCGGTCCGGCAGCCTTGGCGCCGTCTGCCTTACCGTCACCCGATAAAACAGGACATGGTCGCGCCGGCTGACCCTCGTGTTGTAATAGGCGTGCAGCAATTCCGGCGTCCCGATGATCTCAAGGTTACCTTCCTCGCGCAATTCCTTGGAAAGCGCACCAAGCGCCGTCTCACCGCGCTCCACGCCACCGCCCGGCATGTACCAGCCGGGAACATAGCCGTGGCGCACCAGAAAAATCCGGCCTTCGGCATCGAAACAGGCGGCCCTCACCCCCAGCGTCATGCCGCGCGTAAAGATGAAGACGCCGTGCATCAGCCGCACGAGAATGCGGGTGCGAAACCCCGGAGGTTTCGTCATTTTCCCCTCAGCCATTCATAACTCCGGGAGCAGCCAGAAAATCGATAACCATTCGCCCTCTCATGCGTTATGTCTGCGCCATGTTCAAATTCGCGCATATTTCAGACATTCATCTGGGCCCGTTGCCGAAACTCACATTGCGTGAGCTGTTTTCCAAACGCATTACCGGGTTTGTGAACTGGCATCGCAACCGCCGCAAGCACCTTTTCGTCAACACGCTCGACCTGCTCCTGAGCGACCTGAAGACGAAGGAACCGGACGAGCTTCTGATCACCGGCGACCTCGTCAATCTGGCGACGAAGATCGAGACACGGCTGGCCCGCGAATGGCTGGATACGATCGGTGATCCGCACGATACGACCGTGGTGCCCGGCAACCACGACGCCTATGTCCCGGGCGCCCACGACAAGTCGGTCGCCGCCTGGTACCCGTTCATCAAGAGCGATGACGACCCGCATGACTGGCCGGAAGATGATCACATCTTTCCGACCTACCGGGTCCGCGGCCCGATCGCCATCATCGGCTGTTCGACCTCGAATGCCACTCCGCCCTTTTCGGCTTCGGGTTTCTTCTCCCCGCGCCAGGCGCGCGAGACCGTCGACCTGTTGAAACGTGCCGGAGAACAGGGCCTGTTCCGCGTCGTCATGATCCACCATCCGCCGATCCATGGTGCCGCCGCCTCGCACAAGCGGATGATCGGCATACGGCGTTTTGCCGCCGCCATTTCCACCGGTGGCGCGGAACTCGTGCTGCACGGCCATACCCATCTCAACACCGTCTACTGGCTGAAAAGCCAGCACAGCCAGCTTGCCGGCCCCTCCCCGGCAAAAATCCCCGTCGTCGGCATCGCATCGGCCTCGCAGGGACCGGGAGGCCACAAGCCCCGTGCCGCCTACAATCTCTTCACGCTGACCGGCGAACCGGGCCACTGGAACCTACTCTGTGAACGCTATGGCCTGACGGAAAAGGGTGACGGCATCGCGCTCGATGACAGCCGGCTGTTTTCCGGAAGCCTGCCAATTGCATCGGAGATACCCGAAACGGCGGGATTGGTATAAATTTTAGAGATCGTGATGTTGCGAAATCGTCACAATCGATTCATAGCTGGTGAATCCATGCTATGATGTCGCCATGATATCCATGCATCGCCCCATCAATCCTCTTCATTCCGATCTGCCCTGTTCATGACTCAGCCGACCCAAATGACGGATATTCGACGCGATCTGGTAGCATTGTTGCCGAGGCTTCGGCGCTTTGCCCTGCTTCTGACCGGCGCCCCGGCGGATGCGGACGATCTCGTCCGGGAAGTCTGCGGCCGCGCCATTATGAAAAGTCATCTGTGGAAGGGTGAAGGCCGGATCGAGCACTGGCTCTTCAGCCTGCTTCGCAGCGGCTGGAACGACGAGACACGCAAACGGCGCCGCGGCGGCCACGATGCCACGGCGGCACGGGAAGCCACGCCGCCGGCTGATGCCCCCGTCGGAAATGTCCTTCTGTCATTGCCGCAGGGTCTCTCCTGCGCCTTCCTGCTCGCCGATGTCGAGCATTTCAGCTACGCCGAATGCGCCGCCATTCTCGGCATTCCGGTCGAAACCTTCGCCGCCCGCCTGTCTTCGGCACGCCTCGAACTTTCCGCAATTGGCCTCGAAGCCTCGGAGCGCCGCGCATGATCCGCAAAGCCATGCCGGCATCGAAGCTAGAAACCCAGCTTTCCGCCTATCTCGATGGGGAAATGACCGACGACGAGCAGCAGGAAATCGAAGCGCTGCTGGTCAACGACCCGCAGGCACGTGTGCTCCATGATTCGCTGAAGAGAGGCGCGGATTTCGGCCGCCGTGTCTGCGACGACTTGTTGAAGGAGCCGGTTCCGCTCGATCTGGTGCGTGCCATCAAGAATGCGCCCCTGCCGCGGCGCGCGGTGCGCCTGCCCCAGGCGGGAAGCTCCAGTCTGCACTTCAGGCCGACTGCCCGCCAAAGCCTGATCGCCTGTCTGGTCTTCCTGGTGATCGGCGGCGGCCTTGGTTACGTGGCCGGCACGCGCCCCGGAATGACCGACCTTGCCGAGCAGACAGGCGTCGGGATCGATCCGCGCGACTGGCTGGATGACGTCGTCTCCTATTACCGTCTCTACACCCATCAGCCGAACCGGCTGACGGAGATCGCTGCCGACCGCCCGGCGGAAATACTCGAATGGCTGACGACCGAAACCGGCGTCGGTTTCCGTATTCCCGACCTCAAGCAGAGTGGCCTCAAATTTGCCGGTGCCAGGCTTTTCACCGCCGCCGGCCAGCCCTTCGCCCTGCTGCTCTACCGCCGCAACGATGATGGCGAGGTGATCGCAATCGCCTTTTCCAGAAACCGCCCGGAAACGGCAAAGCCGATCGAGGATATCCGCAGCGATACGGGGATCGTCACCTGGAGCACCCCGCTTGCGACCTATGCCATCATCGGCCCGTCTTCTGCGGCCGACCTCGACGATATCGCGGCCAAGGCTGCAGGGCTGATCTGATCGCTTCACGACCGGGTATAAACACGAAAGGCCGCCCCGAAAGGCGGCCTTTGCTACATCATGCGGCTGATTGGCAGCGCATGCTCAGCCCCGGCTTTCCAACACGCGGTTGGCAGCCGAAACAATCGCCTCGAGCGAAGCTGCCACGATATTCGTGTTCACGCCCGCGCCAAAGAGTTTGCCGCCCGGATATTCCATCTCGACATAGGCGATGGCCGAAGCGTTCGAGCCGTGCTGCAGCGAATGTTCCGAATAATCGGCAACAGACAAGTCGATGCCGAGATAGGTCGACAGCGCGTTGATAAAGCCGTCGATCGGGCCGGTGCCCTTGCCCTCGATCCGCTTCACCTCGCCGCGATCCGTGATCTCGGCGGCCACCACGCGAATACCCTTGTGGTTCGGCTCGGACGGATAGGTGTGGTGATCGACGAATTTCAGGCGCGCCCCCGGCTGCTCCACATACCGTTCCATGAAGCGGTCATAGATGCGCCTGGAAGACAGTTCCTTGCCTTCCTCGTCGGTGATCCGCTGAATATCCTCGCGGAACTCCACCTGCAGGTTGCGCGGCAGGTTCAGGCCGTAATCCTGCTGCAGGATATAGGCGATACCGCCCTTGCCCGACTGCGAGTTGATGCGGATGATCGCCTCATAGGAGCGGCCGACATCGCGCGGATCGATCGGCAGATAGGGCACTTCCCAATGCGGGTCGTTGGCGATCTTGATCGCCTTCATGCCCTTGTTGATCGCATCCTGATGCGAGCCTGAGAAGGCCGTGTAGACCAGTTCGCCGACATAAGGGTGACGTTCCGGAATAACCATCTCGTTCGAATATTCGTAAACGTCCTTGATCCGCTCGATATCCGAGCAATCCAGCTCCGGATCGATCCCCTGCGTATACATGTTGAGCGCCAGCGTCACGACGTCGACATTGCCGGTGCGCTCACCATTGCCGAACAAAGTGCCTTCGACGCGGTCGGCGCCGGCCATCAGGCCGAGTTCGGTCGCGGCAATACCGGTGCCGCGGTCATTATGCGGATGCAGCGAGATAATGACGTTTTCGCGGTTGTCGATATTGCGGCACATCCATTCGATCTGGTCGGCATAGATGTTCGGCGTCGCCATCTCGACGGTGGACGGCAGATTGAGGATCAGCTTGTTGTCCGGCGTCGGCTTCATCTCGGCAATGACGGCATTGCAGATTTCCAGAGCGACTTCGAGCTCGGTACCGGTAAAGCTTTCCGGCGAATATTCGAACCGGTAGCCACCGCCGGCCTTGGCCGCCATGTCGGTGATCATCTTGGCCGCATCAACCGCGATCTGCTTGATGCCAGCAACGTCCTTGCCAAACACGACGCGGCGCTGCAATTCGGAGGTCGAATTGTAGAAGTGGATGATCGGCTTGTGCGCGCCTTCGAGCGATTCGAACGTGCGGGTGATCAGCTCCGGCCGGCACTGGACCAGAACCTGCAGGGACACGTCCTCCGGCACGCCGCCCTCTTCCACGCACCAGCGGGCGAAGTCGAAATCGGTCTGCGAAGCCGACGGGAAGCCGATCTCGATTTCCTTGAAACCCATGTCGAGCAACAGCTTGAACATGCGGGCCTTGCGGTCATGGCCCATCGGGTTGACCAGCGACTGGTTGCCGTCGCGCAGATCGACCGAACACCAGATCGGTGCCTTTTCGATCACTTTCGAAGGCCAGGTGCGGTCGGGAATGTTGATGGCCGGATAGGCGCGGTACTTGTTCGCCGCGTTGGCCATGGTTTTTGCGGAATTGGAAGTCTTGGCGTCCATGATGTCGTCCTCGTCTCGTGCCATCAGCCGCAGCCGCGTTATCGCAGGTCTGTAACGAACGGATGGCGACCTATTGAAGGTCTATGTCTTAGTCAGGGGTGAGTTTACGAGGAGCTCTTATGCCGGCAGGCGTTTCGGCCGCCGGGCGCTCCTCAACGGACCCGGCAACCGCGCGTAAGGTCGAGGCTAAGAAGCGAGAGAAGCGCAAATACCGACGCCCCGGCCGCGGTGCGGCAGGTCGGCTGACGGTCGGACATGATTGCGCCTGTCATGGTCATGGGCAGGATGTATAACTGCGGTCGAAAAATGAGGCAAGGGCCTGCTCAGATTTTTGGCGAATGAAGCACCCGTCGCAGCCCCATCATCACCCCACCGGCAACTAGACCCCAGAAAGCCCCGGAAATACCGGCAAAGGACAGCCCGGAAGCCGTCACCAGAAAGGTGATCGCGGCCGCCTCGCGGGTTTCCGGTTCGCGGTAAGCCGCAAAGGCAGCGTTTGAAAACGCACCGACAAGGCCAAGGCCGGCCACCGCCTGCAGAAGAATCGGTGGCGCGAGCGAGACGAAGGCGATAATGCCGCCGGCCACGAGCCCGAGCAGGATATAGGCAAAGCCACCGACGATTGCCGCCCAGTAACGCCGGTTCGGATCGGGATGAGCGTCCTCGCTGGCGCACATCGCCGCTGTGATGGCCGCCATGTTGGCGGGCACGGCACCCACGAGACCGACCAGGGCGGAAAAGAAGCCGGTCGCAACGAAAAGCGGCCCGGGTGGCGGCTCGTAGCCATGCGCTTTCAGGATCGCGATGCCCGGAATGTTCTGTGATGCCATGGTCACGATGAACAGCGGCACGGCCACCGAGATCACGCCATGCAGGGTGAAGACCGGCTCGACGAAGGTGAATTGCGGATGGATCGCCTGCCCGAGCTCGGCCATCATGTCGGCCGGCAGATCGACGCCGAAGAACAGGACGACGATCATCGCCAAAAGCGCAGCCGGCACGGCTAGGAGCCGCCAGCGGGAGACGACCACGGCCCAGGTGAGCACGATGGGCAGGCCGAGCGCGGGATTGAAGGACACCGCCTTGACCGGCGCCAGACACAGGCTGAGCAGCACGCCAGCAAGCATGGCATTGGCAAGCGGCGCCGGAATGGCCCGGATCGCCCGGCCGAGCGGGCGAAACAGGCCACAAAGCGCGATCAGCACGCCACAGATGACGAAGGCGCCGACCGCGGCCGGAAACCCGCCCTCGATCGCGCCGATACCCGAAAGCAGCGCCGCCCCCGGCGTCGACCAGGCAATGCTGATCGGCATTTTCAGCCAGGCCGAAAAGCCGATCGCCAGCACGCCCATGGCAATCCCCAGCGCCAGCAGGCCGGATGCGATCTCGTCACCCGTCGCGCCCATCGCCTTCAGGCCCTGCATGATGACGGCAAACGAGCTGATGAAGCCGACGAAAGCGGTCAGAACACCCATCATCAGGGCGGAGAGGGAAAAGTCCTTGAACATGCAGCCAGCTCGCAAAGATCGGAATTCCGCATGGAGCATAGGACCACCGGCAAGACAAGGGTAACGCGCCGTCATCCGGTACGCGCACCCGGCCTGCCACCTTCGGTCGATCACCCCATCAGGCCGTGGCCATGGATGGCGTTTTCCGTGGCATCTTAAGATTTTCGAAGCAATACCAACGTTTATCAAGGCATAGGCCAGCCGTAATTCGCCAAGATATTAGAATAAATTAAATCTTCTCCAGCACAATCGAGCCACTTGTGCCGGAAACTCCCATGACCCGATCGATTTTGCCCATCAAATCCAGGATGCCGCTACCCAAAGGGATCGGGCTCAATTATTTTCTGCCGGCCATCATTGTCATTGTCGCCGTTGCGATCGGGCTCATCCGTGCCGAAAGCGAGGAGCGCGAGCAATATCTTGCAAGCCAGCGCCTGCGTGCCGCCGAACAGCTGGCCAAGGTGGCGGCAAGCCTCGAGACCAATATCCACGGCAACGTCAATCTGGTCCATGGCCTTGCCGCGGCGGTCGCTGCCAATCCCAATATCAACCAGCCGCAATTTGCCGCCCTCTCCGAGCGGATATTCACGGTCCCCTCCCAGCTTCGCAATGTCGTCGCGGCGCCGGAAATGGTCGTCCGTTTCGTCTATCCCGAGCCCGGCAACCAGCAGGCCCTCGGTCTTGATTACCGGACCGATACCAAACAGGGACCTGCCGCACTCCAGGCCGTGCAGCGCCGTTCACTGGTCATCACCGGCCCGATCAATCTCGTCCAGGGCGGCACCGGCCTGATCGCCCGCTATCCGATCTTTTCCGTTTCGAACGGCCGGTTCTGGGGCGTCGTCTCGGCCGTCATCGATCTCGACCGGCTTTATGAGGACAGCAATATCGGCACCGAGCGCCAGACGCTCGATATCGCCATCTCGCAGCGCCCGGCGCCGTCTGATGCCGATATCTTCCTTGGCCAGAGACGCGTCTTCTCGGAAGAGCCGGTAAAGAGCCGCATCGAGCTCGGTTATGATACATGGTATCTCGCCGCCGTTCCCAAGGGCGGCTGGCAGACTTCGCCGCCGGAACTCGCCGTCTTCCGCATCTATGCCGCACTGATCGCCTTCGCCATCGTAGCCCCCCTCGTCTGGGCCGGCATTCTGATGAAGCAGCGCCAGCGCAATATCGTCATCCTGCAGCACCGCGAGGAAGAACTGGAAGCCGTCGGCCACCGGCTGGCGCTGGCGCTGGAAGCCTCCGAAATCGGCGTCTGGGAATACGAGCCGTCGACCGATACGCTGGTCTGGGATCGCCGCCTGCGCGAGATCTTTTCCGCCCCGTCCGGCCAGGAAAATTTCAGCTACGAAGACTGGCGCTGCGCCATTCATCCCGACGATCTGCTCGAGGCGGAACGGCTTCTCTTGAGGGCAATGGATGACAATCTGCCCTATATCACCCAGTTCCGCGTCCTGTCGGCCAATGGGGATACCCGCCATGTCAGGGCCCATGGAACCACCTACACCACCTCTTCCGGCGTGCTGCGCATCGTCGGCGCCAACTGGGATGTGACCGAGGACGTCGACCTGCAGACGGACCTGCGCGATGCGCGCTCCCGCGCCGAAGAACAGAATGACGAGCTAC
Organism: Neorhizobium alkalisoli; assembly: GCF_007829835.1. Taxonomy (GTDB): domain Bacteria; phylum Pseudomonadota; class Alphaproteobacteria; order Rhizobiales; family Rhizobiaceae; genus Neorhizobium. Next base: position 485,031 of record NZ_VIWP01000003.1, read on the forward strand.
GCGCCACCCGCCGCACGCTGGAACACCAGTCGCTGCATGACGCCCTGACCGGTCTGCCCAATCGCCGCTTTCTCGACCAGTTTATGGATGCCGCCCGCTCCCATAGCCCGAACCACCGGCTGGCCTTCATCCATTTCGATCTGGACCGCTTCAAGGAAGTCAACGACACACTCGGCCATGCCGCCGGCGACGAGGTTCTGCGCCAGACGACGTCGCGCCTCCTCAAGCTCGTCGACAATGACGAATTTTCCGCCCGTATCGGCGGCGACGAGTTTGTCGTCGTCACCAGCGGCCCGGCACCGGAAGAACGTGCCAAGACGCTTGCCCGTTCGATCGTGCGCGCGCTGGTCAAGCCGATCATCGTCGACGGCCACAAATGCCATGTCGGCTGCAGCGCCGGCGTCGCGATCCAGACGCTTGGCGGCGAGGAACCGCGCCAGCTTCTCGTCAATGCGGATGTGGCGCTTTATGAAGCCAAGAAACGCGGCCGCAACCGCATGGAAGTATTTTCCGAAAACCTGCTGCAGACGGCGATCTTCACCAAACGCACCTCGGACGAGCTTCTGACCGCGATCGAAAGCGACCAGATCGTTCCTTTCTTCCAGCCGCAATTCGATGCCCAGTCGCTCGATATCGTCGGTGTCGAGGCGCTTGCCCGCTGGCAGCACCCGACCCGCGGCCTGATCGGTCCCGACCAATTCTTGGACATCGCCGAAAGCCTGCATCGCTCGGCGGACATCGATTCGATCATCCTGCAGCAGGCATTGTTCCAGTCCACTCGCTGGAAGGCGCTCGGCCTTGTCGTGCCGCATCTGTCCGTCAACGTCTCGGCGCAGCGCCTGAAGGACGAAACCCTGTTCGAGCAGATTGCCAGCCGCCCGATCATGCCGGGAACACTGTCCTTCGAGCTTCTGGAATCGATCTCCTTCGACGGCCAGGACAAGAGCCTGCGCGACACGATCTGGCGCCTCAAGGAAGCCGGCATCGATATCGAGATCGACGACTTCGGCACCGGCCACGCCTCGATCGTCAGCCTGCTCGAGCTCGGCCCCAAGCGGCTGAAGATCGACCGCCAGCTGATTTCACCGCTCGACGCTTCCGGCTCTCAGCGCAGGCTGGTCGCCTCGATCATCGAGATCGGCCGCTCGCAGGGCATCGAGATCGTTGCCGAAGGCGTCGAGACGGCAGCCCATATCGAGATCCTGCGCAGCCTCGGCTGTCAGATCCTGCAGGGTTATGCCTTTGCAAAGCCGATGTCGGCCGACGATTTCGTCACCTTTGCTGGCAATTGGCAGAGCGAACATCGCCCGATCGCCCTGCCCGCCAAGGCGAGCTGAGATCAGCCAGCTGTCGGTACGGCAAGCGGCGGCCCCAGAAATTCCATCCGCCATTCGGTGGCGAAGGCGTTCAGCACCGCCGTATCGGGACGACCATTCTTCATCACCTCTCCGAGCCCGGTAAAGAAGGCGGCGGCATCGAAGGCCGGTGCGATCAGGATATATTGCCGGGCCGGCTTGTCGGTGACATTGACGAAGGCATGCGCGGCCCCGCCGGGCACCGTCACCACATCCCCCTCCTCCGCATAAAACTGCTCGCCATCCACTTCGAACAGGTAGCGCCCCTCGATCACCCGGAAGATTTCCGTCTCCTCATGCCGGTGGCGCGGCGGGCCGAAGCCCGGGGCATTGACGGTATCGATGAAGCAGAACTCGCCACCGGTGATCGACGGGGCGACGCGCACCGTCAGATCGAGCCCGATCGCCGGGATCTTGATGACCTCTTCGGTCGCCTTGGAATGGGATTTCTGGATAGCCATTGGAAAACTCTCGTCTGAAATGCGGGCAAGAAAAAGCCCCCGCCTTCATCTCGAAAGCGGGGGCTCTGGATATTCAGGAGATCAAAGGATCAGATCTCGGACTGGCTGGTGACGATGCGCGAAACCAGGCCGTAAGCCTTGGCTTCTTCGGCAGAGAGCCAGTAGTCGCGGTCGGTATCGGCAGCGATCTTTTCGATCGGCTGGCCGGTCGCGTCCGCCATGATCTTGTTCAAGCGTTCGTTCATCTTGATGATCTCGCGGGCCTGGATCTCGATGTCGGATGCCATGCCGCGGGTGCCGCCCGACGGTTGATGAAGCAGGAAGCGGGTGTTCGGCAGGCAAATGCGGCGCTCCTTCGGAGCCGACACATAGATCAGCGCGCCGGCGGAAGCGACCCAGCCGGTACCGATCATCCAGACCTTCGGCTTGATGAACTTGACCATGTCATGGATCGAATCGCCCGATTCCACATGGCCGCCCGGAGAATTGACGTAGACGCGGATATCTTCGTCGCTGGCGGCAGCGAGTGCCACAAGCTGCGTGTTGACCTTCTGCGCCAGTTCCTGGGTGATGCCGCCATAGATGAAGATGGAACGCGACTTGAAAAGATTCGCCTCCGTTTCCTTGCCGAGCGGCAGTTCCTTCGTCTTGTCGTCGTTGTCGTCTTCGTCGTACATCAGGATCTCCTGCATGGAATTCATGTAAGGGACATAATGTGTTCGCGGCCGTAAAACAATGCGGGAAAGAGACTAAGGTGAACACGCGGTAGGAAGCCGAGCCGGGAGAAAGCCGAAGCTACGTCGATTGACGGTGGACAGGCAAAAATCGCCCGAATATCTTCGACCCCAGTTCTACAAAAATGAATTCAGGGGACCGCCATGTTCAGACGTCTTTCGCTTTCCGCCGCCATCCTTGCCGCAACCGGCACGGCACCCGCCTTCGCGCATCTGAACCCGGCTGAACACGGTTCCTTCCTCGCCGGCTTCTCGCATCCCTTCTTCGGCGCCGACCATATCCTCGTCATGGTCTCGGTCGGCCTCTGGGCAGCCCAGATCGCCGCGTCCGGCAGCCGTCGCGCCCTGTGGATCGTTCCCTCCGCTTTCGTCGGCACCATGGCCGTTGGCTTCCTTCTTGCGATCGCCGGTGTTCAGCTGCCCTTCGTTGAACCGGCGATCCTCGCTTCCGTCATCGCGCTGGGCCTGCTGGTTGCCATCGCCGCGAAACTTCCGACTGCCGCCTGCGCCGCAATCGTCGGCGTTTTCGCCCTATTCCACGGCCATGCCCATGGCGGCGAACTCGGCAGCGCCGGCGCCCTGCAGTTCGGCATCGGCTTCATGATTGCGACCGCCGTCCTGCACCTTGCCGGTATCGCGCTCGGCATGGGCATTGCCCGTTTCAGCCCCTATATCGCCCGTGTTCTCGGCGCCGTTACCGCTCTGCTCGGCCTCTCGCTGATCTTCGGCTGATAGCCGTTTCATGACGTGACGGCACCGCGCCTCGTACCTTAACCGCGGTACCGGAAGATTACCGAGATTTAAGGGAGTGCCGCTTTGAAAAGCCGCATTCCCTTCCTACCTCCTTGATCAGACGAACACAGTCTGACGGACAACAGTCTTCAAGGAGCAGAGACGATGTCACCCGAAGAGCGCCAACTTCTCACCGCCCTGTTCGACCGCGTGCGCACGGCATCCTCGACCCCGCGCGACCGCGATGCCGAGATGCTGATCGAGCAGGCGACGAAGGAACAGCCCTATGCCGCCTATTACCTGTCCCAGGCGGTAATCGTTCAGGAAAAGGGCCTCGAAGCGGCAGCCGCCCGCATCAAGGAACTGGAAGAGCGTGTTCGCACGCTGGAAGAAGGTGCGGACAACCGCCAGCCCGCAGCCCAGAGCGGCGGCTTCCTCAGCGGCATTTTCGGCTCCAGCCAGCAGCCGCAGCAGAGCCCGGCAGCGTCCGGTGCTTCGGGACCGTGGGGCGCCCGCCCGCAGCAGCCGCAACAGCAGATGCGCCCCTATGACGACGGTTATCGCGCGCCAGCACCTTCCGCCGGTTATGGCGGCCCCTGGGGCGGCCAGCAGCAACAGGCGGCACCGTCTGCCGGCGGCAGCTTCTTGCGCGGCGCGCTTGGCACGGCGGCCGGCGTCGCCGGTGGCATGCTGCTTGCCAATTCGCTTTCCGGCATCTTTGGCGGCCATTCCGCCGCCAATGCGCTCGGCCTCGGCGGCACGGAGCAAGCTGCGGCACCGGTGGAAGAAACCATCATCAACAACAACTATTTTGGCGATGATGCTGTTCGCGAAGCCTCGGACAACAATCCCGCCGACAACGCGCCCTCTAATGATGGCTGGCAACAGGCCGATTACGGCGGCGACGACCAGTCGGATTTCGGCAGCAGTTTTGATGACGACGACAGCATGAACGTGTAACGCGATCCTCCCAAGCGCCCCTCATGCTCGAAGAAGCGCCGGCCAGCAATGTGCCGGCGCTTTTTTATGCCCGCCCCAAAACCCCGCGGTTGCCGCCACGGCATGAAGCCTTAATTGCCCAAAGACCGGGAATGGAGATGGAGCGGCGGAATGGATGTGGTGACGCGTCTGAAACAGATGTTCGGTATTCGCGAGCGAGATGAGAAGGCGCCCGTCCGCGAAGACCGGCCACCAACAGTCGCCGAGACGCAGACCGCGCTGGAGACGGTGCGGCAGCTGGCGAAACCCGCCATATTCGGTGAAATAGGCGGAGAGAAACCCGACAAGGAAAACCGTGCGAGAAGCTGGTGGGGCGCAAATTTCCTGGCTGCAGAAAACGAGACCATTCCCGTCTGCACCAGATCGGGCCGCCCACTGCATCCGCTCGTCCAGATCCGCATCGACGAGCTTCCACAGATCCCGCCCCTGCTGTCAGGCATGGCCCTCATGACGATCTGGATCGACCCGGAAGAAGTCCCCTTGCATGACGCGATCGACGGTCAAGGGTTTGCGATCAGGACCTATCCCTCGCTCGACAACCTCGTGCCGATCGGTCCGGGTTACCGCGAAACAGAAATATTTCCGAGCTTTCCGCTTCTTTGGCGTGCCGTTGTCGACGAACAGCCGAGCTGGGAAGACACCGCCTTCAAGATCCCGGACAGTGTTGCCCGTTCCGACGATATGGACTGGTTCTTCGACAGCCGTTTCGTGCGCGAGACTGAGCCCTATCGCATGGTCTGCCCGGTCAAGCTCGGCGGCTGGCCGACCTGGATCCAGGGTGCGGACTGGCCGAAAGAGGCAAAATTCTGCCTGCAGATCGACAGCACCGAAAAGGGCCGTTTCGGGGTCGGCGACGGAGGTTCGATCTACCTGTTTCGAACGCCCGCGGGCTGGGCGCTCAGGGCCGATTTCTTTTGAAGGGTGGCCGTTGAGTTAGCCACCCCGGCGCTTCGCTTTGGCTCAGCGCGTTCGGTGCTCAAAACGCTCCACTGGAGCGTTTTGCCGGCAAGCCGTCGCGCCTCACCCACGTCCGCGATAAGTCGCGACACCCTGTTCCGGCAGCCATACACCCTTCGGCGCTTCGCCGGTCTGCCAGAAGACGTCGATCGGAATGCCGCCGCGCGGATACCAGTAGGCGCCGATGCGCAGCCATTTCGGATTGAGCAGTTCGACGATCCGCTTGGCGATATAGACGGAGCAATCCTCGTGGAAGGCGCCGTGATTGCGGAAGGAGTGCAGGAAAAGCTTCAGCGACTTCGATTCCACCAGAAAACCATCCGGGATGTAATCGATGACGATATGCGCGAAATCCGGCTGGCCGGTCATCGGGCAGAGCGAGGTGAATTCCGGTGCGGTGAAACGCACCACGTAATCCGTGCCCTGATTGCCGTTCGGCACTTTTTCCAGCACCGCGGTTTCCGGGCTCGTCGGAGCCTCGACCTGCTGTCCGAGCTGCGAAAGCCCGCTTACATCCGTCATCGTCATTTGCTCATTCCTTCCGAGCTCGTATGTCCTTCGACTTCCACATTCTGTCCATGGGCGCGCTCGCCTTCGGGCTCCACATGGATTGCCAATGAGGCGCCGGGAATAACCTCTTTGATCGCATCTTCCAAGCGGTCACAGATATCATGCGCCTCGCCGACCGACATCGAGGCCGGCACGACGAGGTGAAAATCGATAAATGCCGCTGCCCCTGCCCGGCGCGACTTGAGATCGTGCACACCGAGCACGCCCGCCGCATGAGTGGCGATCACTTCCCGCACGGCCGCCTCTTCATCGGGCTCCAGCGCCTTGTCCATCAGCCCGCCGAGCGAATGGGTGATCACCTTGTAACCCTGCCAGAGAATGTTGATGGCAACGAAGATGGCGAGCAGCGGATCAAGGATCGTGTAACCGGTCAGGACGGCGAGCACGAGGCCGACAAAAACGCCGGCCGAGGTCACCACGTCCGACATGATATGCTGGCCATCCGCCGTCATGGCCGGCGACCGATGTTGCTTGCCGACGCGAATGAGGATCGTCGCCCAGACGGCATTGATGACACCGGCCAGCGCATTGATGCCGAGGCCGAGCCATGGCGTTTCCGGCATGCTCGGTGCAGACAGTGCCCCCCAGGCTTCCTGGATGATCAGCACGGCAGCGACGACGATCAGCACGCCCTCGACGACGGCGGAAATATACTCCGCCTTGTGATGGCCGAACTGGTGATCGTGGTCGGCCGGCCGCTGCGCATAGCGGATGACGAAATAGGCGATGAAGGCGGCAGCCACGTTGACGAGCGATTCCAGCCCGTCCGAAAGCAGCGCCACCGACCCCGTCACCCACCAGGCCAGAAGTTTCAGGCCCAGCACGACGAGCGAGAGCGGAATGCCCCACATGGCAAGCCGCTCGACCAGGTTTACCTCTCTTGCCATTGCAAAATCCCTCTTGGGCGATACCGCTCTTGCGTCTGCGAACGATTAGCAGAAGCGCATATCCAAAACGACGAAACCGCCGCGGCGAAAGTCTCGCTGCGGCGGTTTCTGGTGGCGCTCCTATGCCTCAAACCGCGCATTCTGTCAAAGGGGCGGCAGCAAATGGGCGTTGCAGACAGGCGCACCACCGCAACCGCGCCATTAAGCTTTCCAGTTAGGGTTAAAGCCAGCAAGTCCAACCACGCCCGTCGCGATCATGTAAATAAGAAAAATCTAAAATATCCTTCGAGAGGATGAGATGGATTTCTACGTAGACGCAGGCAAGCAGAATGCACGGCGCATCGCGGTCTATCCGAGCCCGACGAGCGGCTACCATGTCATCATATCCCTCTCGGACAACAATCTTTCCGAGCCGGACGTGACGGTGCGGAAGGCGCAGAGCGAGGATGAAGTGACGCGGCTCCTCGAAAAGGAAGGCGTCGCGCGGACGGAAATAGAGCGCAGGTTCGCCCATCCGGGAACGAGCCTCGCCACCATCCTGACGACACTCGCCGGCTCGCTGCCGCTCGGGCTGCTCATCGCCATGGCGCTGATCCCGATGCTGGCACCGTTCTGAACGGCGGGGATGGAGGCGCACGCGATGTTGAAAGGCTCCTGTGCATGCGGAAAGATCCGTTATGAGATCGCCGGAAGCCTGAACGGCCCGGTCAATCACTGTTATTGCCAGGGCTGCCGCAAACAGTCCGGTTCCGGCTTCAGCAGTACGGCGCGGGTCGAGGCTTCGGTCATGAACGTGCTGGTCGGTCGGCACCTCGTCCGCAGCTGGCAGCACGCAGCCGGTACCGAGCATTTTTTCGCAAGCTGCTGTGGCGCGTTGATTTATAGCCGCGATCCTGCCGACCTCGGCAACCTGCTTCTGCCGCTCGGCACGCTCGACTGCGATCCGAAGATCGGCAAGAACCTACATGTCGATACCAGCTCGAAGGCAGCCTGGCTGCCACCATGGGGCCTTCCGGTCATTGCCGAGGGAGAGGAAATCGATCCCGTCATTTCAAGCCTGTGGGTGACACCGAAAGGCGTCCCTCGGGAATAGGCCCGGAGAACCAGCGCAACGGCCTTCGCCATTGGCGCGGCAGGCATTCGCGCAAAAAGCGGGCTTTGCCGAGCCGCATCCCTACTCTCTTCTTCATGCAGCCAAGACCCATTGAAACTCCCGCTGCGCTCATTTATATAACACGTTATATATCCTGTTATTCATATAAGAAGCGAGGAATCGTGCCCAAGGATATCGTTCGTGATTTCGGCTTGCTGACGCTGGGCACCCGCCTGCGGCGTGTCGGCGAACTATTGCAGGCCAATACGCAGGAAGTGATCCGCGAGTTCGAGCTGACGATCCCGGCCGCGCAATATCCCTTTCTGGCGGCGCTGAACCGGGACGGCCCCCTGACGGTCGGCGAACTTGCCGAAGCGGTCGGCATCACGCAACCGGGTGCCACACGCACCATCGGCCAGATGGCGGATGCCGGGCTTGTGGAGATTTCGGTGGCAGACGACGACCAGCGCCGCCGCAAGATCTCACTGACCCAGGCCGGACAGGAATTGGCTACCTTCTCGCAAACAACCGTATGGCCAAGCATAGAGGCGGCAGTCCGCGACCTCTGCGGCGACCTCGACGGCCCGCTTCTCGACCAGCTCGCGGCCATCGAGGATGGGCTCGGCGAACAGACATTGCTTCAACGCACCCGCAAGACCAGGGATATAGACAATGAACCACGTTCTTGACCGCCCCGCATGGACGGCCCTTGCCAGCACCCATGCCGGCTTTGCCGAAGGTTCGCCTTTGGCAAGACGCTACCCGCCCTCGATCGTCCCCTTCGCAGCTGCTGCCGACGATACGCCGGAAAGCCTGGCAGCTCTCGCCACCCTGCCCGCCCCGTCCGAAACCATGGTTCTTGTCGAGGCGGGAAATATTGTCGCCCCGCCGGATCTGGAAATGCTGACGGAAGCGGTGCTGGTCCAGATGCTCGCCGAGCGGCCCTTTGAACGGATCGAAGACCCACGCATCGAAAAACTCGGCGAAAGTGACGCCGCCAACATGCTGGAACTTGCAACGCTGACAAAACCCGGCCCGTTCACCTTGCGCGCCCAGGCACTCGGCACGTTCTGGGGTGTCCGCATCGACGGCCGCCTCGTCGCCATGGCCGGCCAGCGCATGCGCCAGCCGGGTTTTGCCGAGCTGAGCGGTCTCTGCACCCATCCGGATTTTCAGGGCAAGGGTTTTGGAAAACGGATGTTCAAATTCGTCGCCGGCGAAATTTCCGCCCGCGATGAGGCGGTTTACCTGCATGCCTACAAGACCAATACCGGCGCGATCTCTCTTTACCAGTCGCTCGGTTTTTCGGTGCGGCAGGACATGCAGATGCGGGTGGTGAGGAAGCCGGCCCAGTCCTAGTCGAAAATCTTCGCCATCAGGACGCTGTCTATATACCGGCCATCGATCCTGACCGCATCGCGCGCGATCCCTTCATGGAGAAAACCGACCTTTTCATAAAGGGCGATCGCGCGGGTATTGTCCGCATGCGCGTGCAACTCAACCCGGCGCAGCCCCGCATGTTTTGCAGCCTCGAGCGCCGACAGGATCAACTTGCGGCCAAGTCCGCGATCCCGGTAGCCGGGAATGACGCCCATGCCGAGCACGCCGCAATGGGCCTGTGCGTCCCGCGCCAGCCGGCGGATGTCGCACCAGCCGACGACCTCGCCACCGGCAACCGCAACTCTGTGCGGATGGCCGGCTGCGATATTGTCCAGCACGAAGGCGCGCATCTGCTCGACAGACGGCGCCTCCAGAAAGATCAGGTATTTTCGCTCACGCGCCACGATGTCGAGAGCCTGACGAAAGCTCTCGACATGATCCTCGCGAATGGGTTCGATCGCAATCGAACCCATTACCTCACGCTGATCGACCACCTCAAGCCGCCTTCGTCGCCCGCTTCCGCGACAGATGCGCCACGACATTCTCGATCATCCGCATGCCGGCATCGCCGCCAAGCGTCATGATCGATTCCGGGTGGAACTGCACGGCCGCGATCGGCTCCTTGGCGTGCTCGATGCCCATGATCGTGCCATCCTCGCTTTCGGCGGTGATGATGAAATCCGGATGCAGCGTCGCCGGATCGGCAAAGATCGAGTGGTAACGGCCGACCGTCACTTCCTTCGCAAGCCCGGAGAACACGATACCCGGTTCCAGAACCCGGATCCGCGACGGTTTTCCGTGCATCGGCAAAGCCAGATGCCGCAGTTCGCCGCCATAGGCTTCCGCCAGCGCCTGCAGGCCGAGGCAGACACCGAAGATCGGCAGGTCTTTTGCGCGCGCGGCCTTGATCGTCGCCTTGCAGTCGAAATCCTTCGGGTTGCCAGGTCCGGGCGACAGCACGACAAGATCCGGATCGAACCGATCAAAGACCTCTTCCGGCACCGGCGAGCGCACGGTGGAAACCGTCGCCCCCGTCTGGCGGAAATAGTTGGCGAGCGTATGGACAAAACTGTCCTCGTGATCGACCAGCAGGATCTTGACCCCCTGCCCGACCTTGGCGACATCACGACCGGCCTTGGCCGTATTGCCGGCCCGTGCATCGCGGATGGCGGCCAGCATGGCGGAGGCCTTCAGTTCGGTTTCGGCCTCTTCCTCATGCGGATCACTGTCGTTCAGCAGCGTCGCGCCGGCACGCACTTCGGCAATACCGTCCTTGATGCGGATGGTGCGCAGCGTCAGGCCGGTATTCATGTCGCCATTGAAACCGACCATGCCGATCGCCCCGCCATACCAGGCGCGCGGGCTCTTTTCATGGCCTTCGATAAAACGCATCGCCCAGAGTTTTGGTGCACCGGTGACGGTGACGGCCCAGGCGTGGCTGAGGAAACCGTCGAACGCATCCATGTCGGTCCGCAGCCGGCCCTCGATATGGTCGACCGTGTGGATGAGGCGCGAATACATCTCGATCTGGCGACGGCCGATCACCTTGACCGAACCCGGCTCGCAAACACGGCTCTTGTCGTTGCGGTCGACGTCGGAACACATCGTCAGTTCCGACTCGTCCTTCTTGGAGTTCAGAAGCTTCAGGATCTGTTCGCTATCGGCGATCGCATCCTCGCCACGGCGGATCGTGCCCGAAATCGGGCAGGTCTCGATGCGACGGCCGGAGACACGCACGAACATTTCCGGCGAGGCGCCGATCAGATATTCCTGGTGGCCGAGATTGATGAAGAAGGAATAGGGCGACGGATTGATCGCCTTCAGCCGGTTCGAAATTTCCGATGGCTTCGAGTCGCAGCGCTCCATGAACTTCTGGCCCGGGACGACCTCGAACAGGTCACCGCGGCGAAAACTTTCCTTCGCCTTGGTGACGAGGCTCGCATATTCGCCCGGCTTGTGATCGCCCTTCGGCGGCTGCACCGTGGTGCGCTCGAAAGGTTCTGGCGTGATGTCAAAAGACTTTCCGTCCGTCGTCTCGCCATCCCTGGAAAAATCGTAGCGGTCGATCCAGGCCTTGGCCTGGTGATGGTCGACGACTAAAATCTCGTCAGGCAGGAACAGAACCATGTCGCGCTGGTCTTCCGGCCGCGCCATGGAAAGCTTGATCGCGTCGAACTGGAAGGCAAGATCGTAACCGAAAGCGCCGAACAGGCCGATCGCGCTATCGGCATCCGAATAGAACAGATCGACGATCGCCCGCAGCGCCGTAAACACGGTCGGCATTTTCGAGCGCTCTTCCTCGGTGAAGACGCGCGACGGAGCATTCACGGTCAGATCGAGACGGCGTGCGGAACGCTCGCCAAGCGACAGTTCCTCAATCGTCGCCAGCTTGGCCGCAACGAAATTCAGCAAAACCTCGCCGCGCTCGTTATAGGCCTCGACCCAGATCTTTCGGCCATTGCAGGAAATGCCGAGTGGCGGATCGACGATGGCCGTATCCCATCGCGTGTAGCGGCCGGGATATTCATAATTGGAGGAAAACACCGCACCGCGCCGCTCGTCGAGCTTGTCGACATAGGACGAGATGGCAGTTGCATATTCTGCCGGCCGGCGCTGCCGCCGGATCTCGATGCCACCGCGCGTCGTGTAGGTTTCCGAACCGTCGTCTTGAATTACCGTTACCATGTTCCGCCTTCCAGGATGTGGCGCCCGGTTCCTCGGCAGCCAACAAAAAAGCCGCCTCGGGTTCCGGGCGGCTTGGTGTCGTCTTGTCGATGGACATGACTGGTCAAGGCCGCGCGAAGCGTACCCACCACCAGTTACCGTTGTTCATCGAAATCGTCATGGGCGGAATTGTTAGCGTGGCTTTGGCCGGTGCGCAAGCGAATTTGCTTAAGGCAGCAACGCCCTCTTTTCTGCAGCCGCGATGCGACCAAATCCGGCTTCTGCGCGTTCACCATGCCACGGGGCAACCGGAGCAGAGGCTATGGTTGCCCGCAAACCCATACCGGCCGGAAAATCCGGCCTTCGATATGCGGGAAGGAGAAGGCATGCGGAAGTCATGGACACGGACCTTGCGGATCCGGACATCATGGATCGCCGTTCTGGCAAGCCTGCCCATCATCGCCGGCGCCGCCCTGCCGCCAAACCTGTCACTTGCCCGGCCGGCACCGGCCTCACAGTCGGCCGATGTCGTGCAGGTCGATTTCCTCGGCCGTTTCCTCGAAGACAGCGGCATGCGGCGCCAAAAGCCCGCGACCCGCCACCGCGCGCCGCGCAACAACGAGACCCGCAGCAAGGCGCCGCAGCCGCCTGTCGCCAGCAACATTCCGGTGCCGGCGGAGAAGCCTGCGACTTCAGGCGACGCCGCAGCCGTGCAGGAGCGCGAAAAGCAGGCTCAGAACGACAAGGGTAATCCGGCCGAAAACTCGACGGCAAAGCAGGCAGGCAACCAGCCCGCCAAACCTGTCGCTCCGGCAGACGATCAAGCAACAACCTCCAAGGCAGAAGCCAATTCCGTCAAGCCCGAAACATCCGGCAAGCCGGCAGCAACCGCTCAGCCGGAGAAGACCGACGACAAGGCGGCCGAAAAAGCTCCCGCCGAAAAACCCGCTCCGGAATCCCAGGACAGCGAAAAGCCGACGGCCCCGACGACCGCAAAAACGGATACCGCCGAAACCAAGCCCCCCGTCCCGGCCGCCAGTGCTGGTGCCGTTGGCGCCGCCGCTGTTGCACCAACCGTCGTCCAGCCGGCAACCGACAGCGAACCGGCGCATGAGGCCGAAGTGCCAAAGCCACTCGCCAAACCGGAAACAGGCCCCGACACGGGCACCGCCGATGCGAGCGATGACAAGGCCGGCGGTAAGGACGCCACCAAACCCGAACAGGCGCGCGAGGACGAAACGAAACCCGAGGGCAAGCAGGACGAGGAAACCGCCGAAAAGCCGGCCTCTCCACCCCCGCCTCCGATCGTCAAGGAAGACCCGGAAAAGCTGAAGGCCTGCCTTGCCGATCTGTCCGCCATCGGCGCGAAATTCGAGCCGACCGACCCGATCGACGAAGGCGACGGCTGCGGCATCGAACATCCGATCGATGTCGCCGAAGTTTTACCCGGCCTGTCGCTCGGCGGCGCCACGATGCGCTGCGAGACGGCGCTCACCATGGCCCATTGGCTGAAGGACACCGTCCAGCCGGCCCTCAACATCGCCAAGCCCGGCCGCAGGATTACCAGCATCGTGCCGGGCTCCACCTATGCCTGCCGCCTGCGCAACAGCGCGGCGACGGGAAAAATTTCCGAACACGCCCGAGGCAACGCCTTCGACGTCGCCGCCTTCAAGTTCGACAATGGCGAGAAGATGGAAATGAAGCCGCGCGACGATGACCATACGCTGGAAGGCGCCTTCCAGAAAACCGCTACAGCCGGCGCCTGCCTGCATTTCATGACGGTGCTGGCACCCGGCAGCGACGCTGCTCACGAGACCCATCTGCATCTCGACATCATGGACCGGAAGGGCGGCTACCGGATTTGCGAGTGAGGCAGGAGTTCTTGCCCCCTTCAGATGCGGTTCTTAGCAATGCCTGTGGGGAGCTCTGCCCCTCATCCGGCATATCCCTTCTCCCCGCTCGCGGGGAGAAGGGATATGCCGCGACCTCTCACCCCTCTCCAGCCTAACTCGGGGCACGTCCCCTCGCCCCGCCTGCGGGGAGAGGGTTAGGGTGAGGGGCAATTCTGAAACGCTCAAGCCGTCTTGAATCAACCTCTCAACCGCCTGACTCAACTCCTCAGAAAAGCCCCTCTATCAGCCCGTCATCATTCAAGAAAATCCGCTCAGCCGCCGGCGCCTTCGGCAGACCAGGCATGGTCATGATCTCGCCGGTAATGGCAACGATGAAACCGGCGCCGGCCGAAAGCCGCACCTCGCGCACATGCACAACATGGCCTTCCGGCACACCGCGCAGGTTGGGGTCGGTGGAGAAGGAATATTGCGTCTTGGCGATGCAGACCGGCAGGTTGCCGTAACCGGCGTCCTCCCAGGCCTTCAGCTGCTCGCGCACCGCCTTTTCAGCCGTCACTTCGCCGGCATGATAGATCTTCGTGGCCACCGCCTCGATCTTGTCCATCAGCGGAAGATCGTCGCCATAGATCGGCTTGAAATCGGCAACGCCGCTATCGGCAAGTTCGACCACCTTGCGCGACAGTTCCTCGATGCCGGCAGAGCCTTCGGCCCAGTGACGGCAGAGGATCGCCTCGGCGCCGGAATGGGAAACATAGTCCTTGATCGCCGCCACTTCCGCATCCGTATCGGAGATGAAATGGTTGATGGCGACGACGACCGGCACGCCGAATTTTCGGACATTGGCGATATGGCGGCCGAGATTGGCGCAACCGCGCGTCAGCGCCGCAACGTCTTCCGCACCAAGATCTTCCTTCTTCACGCCTCCGTTCATCTTCAGCGCCCGGATGGTCGCGACGATGACGGCGGCGGCCGGCTTCAGGCCTGCCTTGCGGCACTTGATGTCGAAGAATTTTTCCGCCCCGAGATCAGCGCCGAAACCGGCTTCGGTCACCACGAAATCGGCAAGCTTCAGCGCCGCCTTGGTGGCGATCACCGAATTGCAGCCATGGGCGATATTGGCAAACGGGCCGCCATGCACGAAGGCGGGATTGTTTTCGAGCGTCTGCACCAGGTTCGGCTGCATCGCATCCTTGAGCAGAACCGCCATCGCCTTGTCGGCCTTCAGATCGCGGGCAAACACCGGCGAACGGTCGAAGCGGTAGGCGACGACGATATCACCGAGCCGCCGCTCGAGATCGGCGAGATCTTCCGCGAGGCAAAGGATGGCCATGACTTCCGAGGCAACCGTGATATCGAACCCGCCTTCACGCGGAAACCCGTTCTTGACGCCGCCGAGCGAGTTGACGATTTCGCGCAGCGCCCGGTCGTTCATATCCATCACCCGCCGCCAGCTGACGCGGCGCGTGTCGATATCAAGTTCGTTGCCCCAGTAGATGTGGTTGTCGATCATCGCCGACAGCAGATTGTGGGCCGAGGTGATGGCGTGGAAATCGCCGGTGAAATGCAGGTTGATGTCTTCCATCGGCACGACCTGCGCATAACCGCCGCCGGCCGCTCCGCCCTTCACACCGAAACACGGCCCGAGAGACGGCTCGCGTACGCAGATCATCGCCTTCTTGCCGATCCGGTTGAGACCGTCGCCAAGGCCGACCGTGGTCGTCGTCTTGCCTTCGCCGGCCGGCGTCGGATTGATGGCGGTGACGAGGATCAGCTTGCCATCCGGACGATCGCCGAGCGATTTCAGGAAATCGGCACCGATCTTCGCCTTGTCATGGCCATAGGGAAGCAGAGCATCGGACGGAATGTTGAGCCGCGCACCAATCTCCGCGATCGGCTTCTTTGTCGCCGCGCGCGCAATCTCGATATCCGATTTGACAGCCGCCATCTTGTTTTCCGTCCGCTTTCCATAAGGCCTGAATTTCAGGGCATGCTTAGCGAAACGCGGGCGTGCTGTGAATAGGACAGGATGCGTCGCCCCCAGACTATCGGATTCAGGGAGCGTGAAAACACGCCGCCAACGAAAAAGGCGGCACGATCGCCCGTGCCGCCTTCCTGTCCCCGTGAAGCCCGCCGCTTCCTGGCGTCTTAGAACCGCTGCGTCAGCGAGATCTTGAAGGTCCGGCCCGGCTCCGAATAGAAGGCGCGGTTGCTGGACTCGTTGGTGGCGGCAATATCCTTGGTTTCGAGCGCATCGTAATAGGTGCGGTCGAAGATGTTGTAGATGCCGGCCTGGATGCGCAGGCCCTTCATCTGTTCAGGCTGGTACCAGCCGGTCAGGTTGAACAGGCCGTAACCCGGCGCCTTGAACGAAGATGTCGACAGGTTGCTGACCCGCTTCACCGCCGTGAACTGCAGTTCCGTGCCCCAGTTTTCCTGTTCGTAACCGATCGCCGCGATACCCTTCAGCGGCGCAACGGAGTTGATCAGCTCACCGGTATCGAGGTCTTCGCCATAGGCATAGGCAAGCGAGGCGCGGGTGAAGATACCGTTGTCGAAGGCCTTGTGGATGTTGCCTTCGAGGCCCCAGATCTTCACGCGGCTGCGGTTGAAATATTCGATCGTGCCCAGCATGTAGCCCGGCTCGACGGTGGTCTCGCTGTCGATGAAGTTCTTGTACTTGTTGTAGAAGGCTTTTACGCCGCCGCCGAAATCGCTGTCGCCGAGATTGGCCCCGATTTCAAAACCGTTGACCGTTTCGGATTCGAGGTCCGGATTGCCGATCTGCCGATAGAGCGGCGCATTGTCGTAATTGCTGTAGAGCTGGCTGACGCTCGGCGCCTTGAAGCCCATTGCCCACTGCGCATAAAGCTCGACATCCGGACGCACTTCCCAGGCCGCGCGGATTTTTGGCGAGAACTGGCTGTCGGAAACGCCAGCAGGCACGCCCGCATAACCGCTGTTGTTTTCATACTGCGCGGTCGAGGACGGCCGATAATCGAACCAGTCGAAACGGACGCCGGGGGTGATCGAGAAACCGCTGTCTCCGATCGAGATCTTGTCGTCCAGATAGAAGCCGAGGCGGGTACCGTCGACATCCGGTTCGTCCGACTGGTTGTTGTGGTAATAGGCGCAGGAAGACGGCGTTGGGATGGTTTCGTCGCAGGTATCGCCGCCATCGATATACTGGTGCGTGGTGAAGAAGGAGACATCGCCGCCGAGCGTGATCTTGTGCTTCAGCGAACCGGTGTCGTAGATCCCTGTCAGGGCACCGACGGCACCGATATCCTTCTCGGTCTTTTCGCTGATGCGGTAATATTCACCGACCGGCGGCGTCAGGCGCAGGCCACGCGGGCCTTCGGTGCGCAGCACGCGCTGCCAGTAGAGCGATCCCCAGGCATTGTCGATGAACGTATCGCCGAGCGTGTTGTAACGGTAGTCGAGCGAGACGCGCTCGCGGCGCAGATCGGACGTCCGGTCATAGGCGTTTTCCTGATAGGTCGCCCCCTGCTCCTGCCGGAGATCCTCGTTGGAATTGTTGTTGAAGCGCTCGGCCGTGACGCCGATCATGTGACCGCCTTCCAGCTGCTGGCGCAGCTTGAACAGCAGGTTCGACTTGTCATAACCGAGCGGATTGGCCTCGGTGCGTTCCGAGCCGTAACCGCCGACGATACCGTTCGATTCCGTCTGATGGCCCTTCTTGTAGCTGCCCTGGAACATGATCGAGGTGTTTTCGATCTTCTTGGCGACTGCGGCCGAGCCGACGAAAGAGCGGTCGCTGCTGTCATACGTAAACTTGGTGATCGCACCCCAGTCCTTGCCGTCGCTGATAACGTCTTCCGGCTCCAGCGTCCGCAGGATCACCGCGCCGCCAAGCGCACCCGAACCGGCACGGCTGGAATCGCCGCCCCGCAGGATGTCGATCGTCGAGAGCGCGGAAAAGTCATAGGCATCGACGCCGCCATAGGCGCCACGCACCGGGTCGGTCATGAACGGCAGCGGAATGCCGTCGATCGTCGTCAGAATACGATCATCCTCCAGACCGCGAATATTCACGCTCTTCGTCGCCGAGACGAAGCTGACGCCCGGCTCGACCGTATTGCCGAGATCATCGAGGCTCTGGATATCGCGATTGAGGATCGTTTCCCGTGTCGTTTCCGATGCGAGCGGCGTATCGGCGGCCGTGCCATCCTTGGAAACCCGGCTCGTCTTGCCGCTGAGAACGATCGGCTTCAGCTCCGTGCTGTCGCCCGCCGCCGGCTGCGCTGCTTGCTGGGCGCCTGCCGCCGTCGCGCAGGCGAAAAGGGCAAAGGCCGAGCAGGTGACAAGAAGAGAGCGCGAGCGCGGGAGAAACATGGCAGTCCTTTCAGCGGGCATACGGGGTCGCAGCGCAAGAGTTGCACCGGTTTTGGCAGCCCGGTTCAAATACGGCAATAACGTGGCGAGAGGCAGAAAACTGCCTTAATCAAGCGATTAGAAAACATGATGATTGATGTCAACAAATTAAACATGAACGGATAGATCAAGTTTAAGAGAGCACCTCGGCGTGCTGAAATCGCAACAAAAATTCGACCTCCCCTTGCTCCGCAAGCCCCCTGCAATTATGGGGTTGTCTCTTTCTAGGCTCGGAGAACGAAGAGATGAGATCGCTGGAACTTTTGGTCGAACGCATCATCCTTTCGAGCCGCTGGATTCTCGTCGTCTTTTATCTCGGTCTCGTTGCGGCACTGGCGGTTTACGCCATCTCCTTCGTCGGCAAGTTCCTGAAGGTCGCGCAGAACGTCTTTGAACTCGACGAAGCCCAGATGATCCTCGCCATGCTCGGCCTGATCGATGCCGCGCTTGTTGCCAGCCTGATCGTGATGGTGATGATTTCCGGTTACGAGAATTTCGTCAGCCGTTTCGACGAGACGGAAGCAGACGTTTCATTCCTCGGCAAGCTTGATGCCGGCAGCCTGAAGATCAAGGTCGCCTCCTCAATCGTGGCAATCTCCTCGATCCATCTCCTGCAGATTTTCCTGAACGCCAATCAGTACACCGACGCAAAACTGATGTGGTACACGATCATCCACCTCGCCTTCGTCGTCTCCGCCGTCATGCTCGGCTGGCTTGAGCGCATCATGACCAGCACCAAGGCGCAGAAGGCCGAGGAAAAGCATTAAGACCATAACTTTTAGATCGTTCGCACACGAAATGCTGCAATTATAGGACATATTCTATCCTATGCTTCGGCAGTTCGGTGGAAATTTGCCGGCGTTCCCGCCCCTTCATTTTTTCAAAGCTCGGCCGAGTCGCAATCGCGGCTCGCCAGAAACATCTTTAGTGCCAAGGGCTTGCCTCAGGCGCTCAAGCTTGCCGCAGCACGATTTTTTTCGCCGGCGAAGGGTCTGCCTAAGCCTATGGAAATCCTTAAAAAACATAAGCGATTGTCGGAAAAGTAACACTTATCCACTGCTGACCAGCAAATTTTGCTGGTATTACAACAAGATTGGTATATTTGTTGCCGATAACATAATCACGTTCAATATTGCCTCAAATATGATCACGCTGGAACGGCAGTCCATTCTGAACAGCGAAATCTCTGCAGCGGACTCGCGGGCGGAGATCTCGACCGTGCTCGAACGGACGACGCGTGAATTCGGCTTCCGATACTTCATGCTGGTCAAGCAGCCGCCGGCCGATGAAGTGCTCCTGTCGCGCATCTTGGTCGACAGCAATCTGCCCAAGGACTACATCCGCGAATTCGACCGGCTGCGGCTTCTGCGCAAGTGTCCGATCTCGTCGATCATCGCCGAATCCTCGCTTCCCTTCTGTTGGTCGATGGATGACCGTTTTCATTCCGGCATGCCGGCCTTTCCTCTCGAACTGACGCAGCTACAGCAGCGCTACGAGATGACGACAAGCGTCGCCATGGCCCTTCACTCCACCGATGGCACCGGTTTCCGCATTCGGATAGACGGCAGCAGGCCGCGGCTGACACAGGTGGAGCTGAACGAGATCGGCATGCTTCTGCTGCATGCATTCTGCGTCTTCGACAGGATCCGCCGCTCCGAAAAGGCGTCGCTTTCGGGGCCGCTGACGACCCGCGAACTCGAAGTCGTCCGCTGGACGGCGCAGGGAAAGACTTCGTCCGAGATCGGCAAGATCCTCACCCTCTCGGATCACACTGTTAACGCATATATGACCAACGCCATCAAAAAACTCGATTGCGTCAATAGAACCCAGTTGGTAGCCAAGGCCCTCAGGTTAAGGCTGATCATCTAGCGGCGACTTGCTGCCGCTTAGGGGAAAATGATTGAAAGTGCAGGTTCTCGGCTTCCCTCACGATGTAGGGACCAGCCATAAGCGGCACGGATATACGCGCAAGGGCATCGTTGGCCCCGGTGTCGGCCTGTGTGGTTTCTGGCGAATAGAGCTGGACAGCGGCCTTGTTTTTGCGACAGCCGGACTTTTCCATATTTTTGAGCTCGAACCCCGCGAAGGGCCGGTCAACCTCGTCCAGCTGTGCGAGCGCATTCATCCCGAAGACCTTCCACGATTGCTGAAGGTTTTTGAAAATGCCGGCAGCGAGAAGAGCGATTACAGCTGCGCATTCAGGGTGCGCCGCAGCGGCGGGCGTTACCAGCTGGCCCAGGCGATGGGAACCTTTCAGCCCGTCTGCGGCGATGCAGGCGCCATCATCGGCATGACCTTCGAGAGCGCCTCCGAACGGCCGCATGTCGGCAGCCGTTCGTAAAGCCGATCACCTCAAAACTCACCGTTCGAGCACGGCGCGCATTTCAACCAGGTTGGAACGCACCATCAGTGTATGAAAACCCATCACGGCAAGATGGCTCGGCATGATGAACCCGTCCTCGGCACCATTCGAGACGACCGTCGGCCGAACCCTCAGCGCCGCCCGGAAGCGTGACAGGGTCTCGTTCCAGATCTGGCTGAGATTGCGCTCGCGGATGACCTGCGAGAAATCCGCTCCCGCGCCGGACAGCACGGCGTAATAGCCGTAGAGCTGGCCATAGGCGAACCAGAACCGGTCATCCGCCCGCGTATCGAACCAGCCGGCCGCATGATTTTCCGAGCGGTCGCGCAGGATCGCCGCCGTGCCGCCGAGATCGTTGGCAATCCGGTCGATGAACTGCACGAAATTGTCGGCGCGACCATCGAATGTCGCGTTGCAGGAAGAAAGGTCGGCATTGAAGCCTTTAAGCTTCTGGATGGCGGTGCGGTAATAGCTCGGCGTCGGCGTTTTGAAGCCGAACGGATCGAGCCCGAAATACCAGGAATATTCGTCGAACTGCAGGTTTCCGCGTGCATCCTGCAGATTGCTGTTGATGCCCGACGTGCCACGCACGCGCCCAAGCGTATCGACCAGTTCCGACGAGGTGCGCCGCACGGCCTGATTGACGCCGCGCTGGAACGAGGCCTTGTTGTCGAGGAACGGCGTGTGATCCCAGTCGATGCCGAACAGGCCGATCTTGTAGAGCACCATGGACGAGATCCAGGCATTCTGATTGACATTCATGTCGGTCAGATCCGCCGCTGCCTCGACGATCGCCGAGGGCTGGCACTGCCGCGCAGCAGCAGCAACGGCAGGCGCCTGCGCTGTCGTGGCGGGCGTACCGGCAGTGGGAGCTGCGCCGGCGGCGGGCAATTCCTGCCCCGGCGGCACCGTCCGTTCGGACCAGCGATAGGCATCGACGAAATTCGGGTTGAACCCTGTCCAGACCTGCGTCTGCCAGAAGAAATAGCCATAAAGCGAGAGAAGGCAGACGAGGACGACGATGATCGGTCCCTTGATCAGCCAGTGACGCTCGCCATACCAACCGGTCGCAGCCCGAAGCGGCCAGAACAGCCATGCTGCGAAAATCCCGATACCCCTGCCGATTGCCCGGCCCAGACGTTGGAAAAAGGCGGTCACTCGGTCAGTCATCCGATCGGGCATCCTTGTCTCCTCAATGGCGGCTCAATGGTGGTCGGCTGTGCCCTTCACTTATGGCTCGCGACCGCCATGCACAACACCCGGCGCTTTAAAAACGCCAGGGTTGCGGCAAAGCGCCCAATCAGCGACCGCCCGACGGCCGAAAAGTCCGGATCCTGCGCGAAAGAAATATGCCCTCCTGCACCTCACCCTCCGGCTCTTCCTGTGTCTGGACGAAGAGTTCGACAAAGGCATGATCGACAATCCGCCGCCGACGTCCCTCGCCGGGTGCCACGAGGCGGTTGTTGCGATAGCGCTCCACCGCGTCCGCCAGGTTCGGCAAGGCGCCGCCATCCGGCAGCGCCCGGTCACCATCGCCGTCGATCTCGGCCAGCGCCCGGTAGAGGATCAGAAATTCCTCCGCATCGAGCTGCAGCTTGTGGGAGACGGTATCCAGCGCCACGACCTGCGCGTTGAGCATCCTGCTCAGCGAAAGACCGGCACCGACCAGCCGCTCCGTCGCGGCAACAGCTTCGAGACCCGACATCACGCCGACCGCGTCCTTCTCGAAGGTATCTTTGAATTTCCCGTCCTGGCCGCCGGCCTGCGGAGCCGGCCCGGTCGCCGCCTTCTCCCGGCCTGCAACACCTTGCCCACTCTCATCCTGCCCGGAGAAAGAGCGAACCAGCTCGGGCCGATGCGCGGCAAGCTCCGTCAGCAGGCTTTCAAGAACCTGACGTCGACCGGAAAGAAAGCCGCGTTCCTCAAACACTGCGCCCTGAAGATGATCGGCACGTGCGAGCAGGCCGGCGAGATGCTGCGGATTGACCCGCCGCTCGAACCGCCGCTTCTGCCTTTTTCTGACAGCCGATTTCAACAGGAAGCCGATCGCGCTATCCAACCGGCTCGGCATTTCACGACTATCGAAGGCCGTCCTGATCTCGCCAAGCGCAGCCCCGAGCGCCAAAACTTCTTCTGCCAGAATGGCTTCGGCAGGCGCCCAGGTGGCGGCAATTCTACGCTGCCGCGCCGCCTCCCCGCCGATTACATTGCCATCCGGGATCCGGCTTTGGGCAGCCGCCTCGCGAAACATCGCTTCGGACTGCCCGACATCCTCGCGCATGGCCGTAACCAGAGCGCCGAAACGGCCCATGTTTTCGTCAAAACTTTTTCTCGCCCCCACGCCCAGTTCCTCCAACACAGGCATTGGAGAGGAAAGATAGCGGAGAACGAAAAATTCGCCAGAGCATGTAACGACGAAGATACGTCGTTTAGGTGGACCCAAAACCATCCAGTAAAGAACAGTAGGAGACTGGTTTTTGATGAAAGCCGAAACGCAAGATCAAGCAGGCAGCAAGCCATCTGGTCGATCAGTCATCCAACTAAACCAATGAACGGGCGCAGGTGGAGAAACCGAGGTTATTTCTACTCAATCGCACCGCATCTTATCGGCCCAGTGCCGCCGGCACAGCGACACGTAGCGGTCATTGCCGCCGACCTCGACCTGCGCCCCTTCGCGCAATGCCTCGCCACTCTCGTCGACACGCACCACCATCGTCGCCTTGCGGCCGCAGAAGCAGATGGTACGGACCTCGCGCAGCTCGTCGGCGATGGCCAAAAGCTCCAGCGAGCCGGGAAACAGCTTTCCCTGAAAATCGGTACGAAGGCCGTAAGCCATGACCGGAATGCCGACGCGATCGGTGATCCGTGCCAGCTGCCAGACCTGTTCGGGCGACAGGAACTGCGCCTCGTCAACGAAGACGCAGGCGATCGGCTCGGCCGCATGCATGTCGGAAATCAGCGCAAACAGATCATCGCCCGCCGTAAACGGCGTCGCCGGCGATGAAAGGCCGATGCGGGATCCGACCCGGCCCTTGCCGGCCCGCTCGTCGAAGGATGCGACAAATATCTCGGTGCGCATGCCGCGCTCCTGATAATTGTAGGAGGCCTGCAAAAGCATGGTCGATTTGCCGGCATTCATCGTCGCGTAGTTGAAATAGAGCTTGGCCATGCCAGCCTTCTGAAACCGAAAGCCGCGAAGGAAAAGACGTTTTCGGGGGAACCCACAAAAAAACTCTCCCCCGACTTCCGCTACCTGCGGCTATCGATGTCGCAAATCGCCACTCTCAGCGCGCGATTACGCATGCTTGCCTGTTCCGGAGAGATATTGATAATGGTCAGAACACTAAACGGGGAAGAACATAAGATGACCATCACCTTTTCGCTGAAGACCGTTTTTGCCGCAGCCGCCTCCATGCTCGTTCTGGCCGGCACTGCCAAGGCCGCAGAACCGGAAAGCTGTGGCACCGTCCGTTTCGCCGATGTCGGCTGGACCGACATTACCGCAACGACCGCCACCGCCTCCGTTATCCTGAAGGCGCTCGGCTACCAGACCGACATCAAGGTTCTCTCCGTACCGGTCACCTATTCCTCGCTGAAGAACAAGGATATCGACGTTTTCCTCGGCAACTGGATGCCGACCCAGGAAGCCGATGTGCGCCCCTTCCTGAATGACAAGAGCGTCGAATCCTTCGGCCCGAACCTCGTCGGCGCCAAGTATACGCTCGCCACCAATGCCAAGGGCGCCGAACTCGGCATCAAGGACTTCAAGGATATCGCCGGCAAGGCCGACGCGCTGGAAGGCAAGATCTACGGCATCGAGCCGGGCAATGACGGCAACCGCCTGATCCTCGGCATGATCGAGAAGAACACCTTTGGCCTCGGCAAGCTGCAGGTCGTCGAATCCTCCGAACAGGGCATGCTCGCCCAGGTCGCCCGCGCCGACAAGGCCGGCCAGCCGGTCGTTTTCCTCGGCTGGGAACCGCACCCGATGAACGCCAATTTCAAGCTGACCTACCTGACCGGCGGCGATGACGTCTTCGGCCCGAACTTTGGTGGCGCCGAGGTCTATACCAATATCCGCGCCGGTTATACGCAGGAATGCACCAATGTCGGCACCTTCATCAAGAACCTGAAGTTCTCGCTGCCGATGGAAAACCAGATCATGGGCGGCATCCTGAACGACAGCGAAGAGCCGGAAGCAGCCGCAACCGCCTGGCTGAAGAAGAACGGCGCGGCTGTCACGCCCTGGCTCGCCGGCGTCACCACCAAGGACGGCAAGCCGGCCGAAACTGCGGTCAAGGCCAAGCTCGGCCTCTAAAAAAACCAGGAGCATGTCGCGCAGACCGCCCGGCGGCTTTGCGGCAAAGTCATGCAACGAAACAGAAGCCTGGACGCGATGCGTTCCAGGTCACGTAACGGGTCCCGGCCGCTGATGCGGCCGGATTGACCTGACCGGCACCCCTTGATCAGGACGGGACGAACACGTGGACTGGCTTCCCGAATGGCTGGTGGATTCCACCGGAAAATTGCGGCTCGGCATATGGGCCAAGGACTGCGTCGACTGGCTGACCACCAATGCCGACTGGTTCTTCAACTGGTTGTCGAAGTGTCTTTCGGCGGTCATCAACGCGCTGCTTTTCGTCCTGCAATGGCCGAATGCCTTCGTTCTGATCGCCATCGTCACGCTGATCGCCTTTGCCTTTCGCCGCTCCTATTCGGTCGCGGGCTTCACGCTGATCGGCCTGCTTCTGATCTATAACCAGGGCTACTGGAAGGAAACGACGGAGACGCTGGCGCTGGTGCTTGCCGCCTCCGCCGTCTGCATGCTGGTCGGCATTCCGATCGGCATCGCCTGTGCCCGCCGGCCCTGGCTCTACGAAGTCCTGCGGCCGATCCTCGACCTGATGCAGACGATCCCGACCTTCGTTTACCTGATCCCGGCACTGATCCTGTTCGGCCTCGGCATGGTGCCCGGCCTGATCGCAACCGTGATCTTCGCCATCCCCGCACCCGTCCGCCTGACGCGGCTCGGCATCATCTCGACGCCCGGCAGCCTGACGGAAGCGGCGGTTGCCTTCGGCGCGACACCATCGCAGGTGCTGCGCAAGGTCGAGCTGCCCTATGCCATGCCGCAGATCATGGCCGGCCTCACCCAGACGATCATGCTGTCTTTGTCCATGGTGGTGATTGCCGCCCTCGTCGGCGCGCCGGGCCTCGGTGTGCCGGTCGTGCGGGCGCTGAACACGGTCAATATCGCCCGCGGCTTCGATGCCGGCTTCTGCATCGTCATCCTCGCCATCATCCTCGACCGCATGTTCCGCACCGCCGAGCCGGGAGGCAAGTCATGAGCGAGATCGCAAAGGACGCCGTCACCTTCGGCAATGTCGACATCATTTTCGGCGATCACCCCGAACGGGCCATTCCACTGCTCGATCAGGGCCGCACGCGCGACGAAATCGCCGCTGAAACCGGCATCGTGCTCGGCGTCGCCAATGCCTCGCTGTCCATCCGCGAGGGCGAGATCCTCGTCCTTATGGGCCTGTCCGGCTCCGGAAAGTCGACACTTCTGCGCGCCGTCAACGGCCTAGCCCCCGTCGTGCGCGGCACCGTCAGTGTCGCAACGCCAAGCGGCCCGGTCGATCCCTACCGGGCCAGCGCCCGCACTCTGCGGGATCTGCGCATGCACACCGTCTCCATGGTTTTTCAGCAGTTCGGCCTCCTGCCCTGGCGCACGGTTGCCGAAAATGTCGGCTTCGGCCTCGAACTTGCCGGCGTCTCTGAAAAGGACCGCAAGGCGCGCGTTGCCGAACAGCTCGACCTCGTCAACCTGTCGCAATGGCGTGACCGCAAGGTCGGCGAGCTTTCGGGCGGCATGCAGCAGCGTGTCGGCCTTGCCCGCGCCTTTGCCACCGGCGCGCCGATCCTGTTGATGGACGAGCCCTTCTCGGCGCTCGACCCCTTGATCCGCACCCGTCTTCAGGACGAGCTTCTGGAATTCCAGCGACGGCTGAAAAAGACCATCCTCTTCGTCAGCCACGATCTCGACGAGGCGTTCCGCATCGGCAACCGCATCGCCATCATGGAAGGCGGCCGCATCGTCCAGTGCGGCACGCCGCGCGATATCGTCCGCGAGCCGGCCGACCAGTATGTCGCCGATTTCGTCCAGCACATGAACCCGATCGGCGTGCTGACCGCAGCCGATGTCATGCGCCCCGGCGTATCGGGCGAAGCCGGAAACCATCCTGTCAGCGCCACCGCGCGCAGCGAAACGCCGCTGGTCGATATCCTCGATGCGCTGTCGCGCCAGCAGGGCGCCGTCGCCGTTGTCGACAATGGCACGATCGTCGGCACGATTTCCGCCGACGACGTCGTTTCCGGTCTCACCCGCCATCGCCGCAGAGGCGAATGACGAAAGCCAGAGATGCCAGGACCGAAGAAGACGGAAGCCTTTCCGTCTTCTTCGAAGCTCGGCCGAATGCTAGAACCTCCCTGTAGGACAGGGAGATATGAAGATGGCGGAAACACCCAACCGCGAGAATGCCAAAAGCCCGACCGCCGAAATGCCTGCAGCTGACAAGCCGAAACTCCTGCGCGATACGGATGACGATGCGCGCGCCCTCGCCCGCAAACTGCTCGGCGATGCGCGTCATATGGCGCTCGCAGTCATCGACGCCGAAACCGGCTTTCCCGCCGCAAGCCGGGTGCTGACCGGCATCGATGCCGACGGCGTCCCGGTCATCCTCGTCTCCGGCCTTGCCGGCCATACCAAGGCACTCGATTCGGATCCGCGCTGCTCGCTTCTAGCGGGTGAAACCGGCAAGGGTGATCCTCTCGCCCATCCGCGAATCATGGCGCAATGCCTCGCGCAACGAATCACCCGTGACAGCGAGGATTACGAAAGAATCCGAAAAATCTTCATCGCTCGCCACCATAAGGCGAAACTTTACGTCGATTTTCCCGATTTTCGATTTTATCGGCTTGTGCCGCAATCGGCCCTTTTAAATGGCGGTTTCGGCCGGGCATTTGCCCTGTCCGCAAGCGAGCTGCTCGCCGAAAATCGCGGAAAAGGTGAGAAATGAAGAAAGTTGCGTTTTAAATTCAAGTACATCGAAAATCGTGCGAATACACGAAATCAACTTACGGATGCAAGTAGAGTCCTGGTCACAAATTGCCACAAAACTGCCTTGCGCAGGTGATTCCATCCCGAATCATGTGATAAATGCCATGGCACCTGACAATTTCACCGTGTCGACAAAAAATGTGCATCGCAACATATTTTAAAGCATTCTAAAATATTGTAGTAAGTACCCGAAATCTAGGGATATACAACTTGGCCGACTGCTGATTAAGTCCGGCCAAAGCATAACGACGACGGCCAGGGCAGAAATGCCCTGGATAGAGGGGAACGAGCAGATGGAAATGATGCAACTTTCTGAACATTCGAATGCGGCAGCGGGCCTATTGTCCGCAATGGCCAACCCGAAGCGACTGATGATTCTATGCTGCCTGGTCAAGGGCGAAGTGGCAGTGGGGGCGCTGGCCACGCAAGTCGGATTGAGCCAGTCTGCACTGTCGCAGCACCTGTCCAAGCTTCGCGCGCAGAAACTCGTCAAGACGCGCCGTGATGCACAGACGATCTATTACTCCAGCACGTCCGACTCGGTCCTTAAGGTCCTGTCGGTCCTGGAAGACATCTACTGCGCACCGCAGCAGGGCAAGACGTCGGCTGCCGCCTAACCAGCGGCCCACGTTCAAAATCACGGCCCTCCCTTGAGCTTCCCGTCACGCAAGTGTCGGGGGCGAATTCTTTTACGCGCCTCATCATCCGCAGGCGTCGTCTGGAGCGGGGAGTGATATGGAACGATCTGCACCTGACGTCTCCCATGCCCATTCAGATCATGCCCCGGGCGACCGGCGCAAGTGACGAAAATCAATTTGACGCTCAAAGATTTTGATCGATCCGGCATTTTGCGATTCGGCGATGGTGATGACATTTACCGGACCCGGTCTCTGAAGATGGTGGTTACACCCTGCGGATCAGGTCCGCAGGGCACCTGATCATTTGCTCTTTCAGGAATTGAAGAACTCCAGAAGATCCGCGTTGATGATATCCGGATGGGTGGTCGCCATGCCGTGCGGAAAACCTTCCTTCACCTTGAGAATGCCGTTCTTCAACAGTTTCACCGACAGCGGCGCGGAATCGGCAAAGGGCACGATCTGGTCGTCGTCGCCATGCAGCACCAGCACCGGCACCTCGATCTTCTTCAGGTCCTCGGTAAAATCCGTCTCCGAAAAGGCCTTGATGCAGTCATAATGGGCCTTGGTGCCGCCCATCATCCCCTGCCGCCACCAGTTGTCGATCACACCCTGGCTGATCTTCGCACCCGGACGGTTGAACCCGTAGAACGGCCCGGTCGGGATATCGACATAGAACTGAGCCCGGTTGGCCGCGAGCGCCGCCCGGAACCCGTCGAACACCTCGAGCGGCAGCCCGCCCGGGTTCTTCTCCGACTTGACCATGATCGGCGGCACGGCGCCCATCAGCACGGCTTTCGAGACCCGGCCATTCCCGCCATAGGTCCCGACATAGCGGGCCACTTCGCCGCCACCGGTCGAATGACCGACATGAATGGCGCCTTCGAGCCCCAGATGTGCGACGAGCTCGGCCATGTCGGCGGCATAGGTATCCATCTCATTGCCGGTCTCGGTCTGGCTGGAGCGGCCATGGCCACGGCGGTCATGGGCGATGACCCGGAACCCCTTGTGCAGGAAGAACAGCATCTGGGCATCCCAGTCATCGGCTGAAAGCGGCCATCCGTGATGGAAGACGATCGGCTGGGCTTTGCCATCGGCCGGTCCCCAGTCCTTGTAGAAGATCTCCGTCCCGTCCTTCGTCGTGATGAACCCGCTGCCCATGAATTGCTCCGTCCGTTCGGGGTGGCGACAATGCAATGAAAATGGCGATGAGATTGGAAATGGAAGCGGCCCTCAACCGCAGCCCAACCCTATGGAACAGCACATGGTTGTCCAGACGTCAGATTTCGCCCTTGCCGAATTTGCAAAGCGCCATATTTCTTGAGGCCCACCCGGAGATATTTCCCCACTTGCCGCTGAAAAGCCTGCGCTTTATCGCGTAGCGCTGTTGCGGACCGGAAGATCACCGTTATGGTGATCACAATGGCCGCCCCTCCACGCCCTGGAGAGCGGTTCTTCATCACGACGCCCAAACCATCCTCAGAAACATCCAAAGCAGCCGCTCGACGAACCCACAAGACGTATCGCAATCGGAAGGGGATCCATGAATTTCTTCGAAAGCCTTCTTCTGATCCTGCTCGTCGCGGTCGTTCTCCTGCAGCTGTCGCGCCGCCTGGCCGTCCCCTACCCTTCCATGCTGGCGCTTGCAGGCGTGGCCGTCGCGCTGGTGCCCGGCGCGCCTTATCTGGCGCTGGACCCGGAAACGGCGCTTGCCCTCTTCATCGCCCCTGCCCTGCTTGATGCCGCCTTCGACTTTCCGATCAGCACCGCGCGCCGTTTCTGGCTGCCGCTGGTCGTCTTTGCTCTGGGCGGCGTGATCGTCACCGCCGCCTTTGTCGGCCTGGCCGGCCATCTTTTCCTCGGCCTGCCGATCGCCGCGGCCGTCGTGCTCGGCGCGATCGTCGCCCCGCCGGATGCCGCAGCGGCGACAGCGGTCCTCTCCGGCATGTCGATCCCGCGCTCGACGGATGCTGTCCTGCGCGGCGAAAGCCTGTTCAACGATGCCGCAGCCCTTTTGATCTTTTCCGCCGGCCTTTCCATCCAGTCGGCCGGCGGCATCGATACGGAAGTGTCCGTGCGACTTCTCCTCGCCGTGCCCGGCGGCATCGCGCTCGGCGTCGCCGCAGCCTGGATCATCCGCAAGCTCAATGTCTTCCTGACCGGCACGCTCGGCGGCAACCTGATGCAGTTCGTGCAGACCTTCCTTCTGTGGATCCTCGCCGAAAAGCTGCACCTCTCCGCCGTGCTCGCCATCGTCGCCTTTGCCATGACACTGGCCAATACCGGCGACACGCTTTCGTCGGCGCGCATGCGCGTCCAGTCCTATGCGGTCTGGACGGCGGTCGTCTTTGTCCTCAACGTCGTCGCCTTCATGCTGATGGGGATGCAGGTGCGTGACATCGTTGCCGACATGTCGCCGGCCCATCTGATGGAAGCGATCACCTTCGCCGCGCTGATCGTCGTCATCGTCATCCTGGCCCGCTTCGCGGTCTGCCTCAGCTTCAACCTGTTCGAACACTGGCTGGCCCGCCAGCAGAACCGCCTGCCGCGGGCGACACCGAGACAGGCCATCCTCGCCTCCTGGTGCGGCATGCGCGGCCTCGTGACGCTCGCCACAGCCTTCGCCCTGCCCGCGGATTTCCCCCAACGCGACGTCGTCGTGCTGACCGCATTCGCGGTCGTGCTGGCCACCCTCGTCTTCCAGGGCCTGACGCTGGCGCCGGTCATCCGCTGGCTCGGCCTCGACCGCCGCGGCCAGGGCGCCGAGGAACTGACGCGCCTGCGCCGCCGCATCGCCCAGGCCGGCATTGCAAGACTGGACAACGAGACGGATCCGGACGCCGAACGCCTGCGCGACAAGTTCCGGCTCGAGCAGGAAGCCTATGACGACCCCACCCGCGCCGCCTCGGTCGACAATTACCGCCGCCTGGTCCTCACCGTCATCGCCGGCCAGCGCGCGGCGCTGGAAGAGTTGCGTATCGCCTACGAACTGACCGTCGACGAATACAATCTCCTCCTCGAGGAAATCGACTGGCGCGAACTATCTGTCCTGCCGGAAGATGCGCGGCGGATCGAGGAGACGTGAGACCTAAAGCCCCGGTTTGAATACTCGATCGAAGGCGGAAACCACCATGTCGATCATCTGCGCATGGATCTCGTAACGCGAACGCCCGCCGCCATCCGCGCAGATCGGATCGCCGATATTCTCGGACAGCGCAAGTTCGGCGGCACCCGGCCTGCATTCGGCAAACATGCTGAAATGGCTGGCATCCTCGATCGTCGTATAACGTGCCTGCGGAACGGTTCTGGCAATTGCCGAGACATCCGCCGTGACCGGGATTTTCCCCGCCTGCCCCAGATTGACCAGATCGACTGGAATGGAAATGCCCGCAAAGCTTTTCGGATCGAACACATCTGCCGGCGCCGGATCGATGGCCATCGCAAATGTGATCCGGCCATCCCTGTTGTCGCGCCCGGCCGACCCGAGATCCAGACTGTGCAGATCGGCCCCGCTCATCCTCACCCATTCGCAGAGCGAGGCGTTGAGCGTATCCGTATCGCAATAATCGGCCAGACGCTGCGGATCGAGACGTGCCCCGGCAAGGCCAAGCGCCGTATTGCCGCCCATTGAAAGACCAAGCATGCCAGTCTTGCCCGTCACAATGTGATCGCGAAATGCTGCATCCGTCTCCATAGCATCCAGAGTAGCGCTGACATCACCCGGCCGCAGCCAGAGCTTCATCGTCTCCAGCGCCGATCGGTTGGGACCGCTATTGCCGGGATGGGCAGGCGCCGCCACGATATAGCCCTGTCTTGCAAGTGGCGTCGCGATCCAGCTCAGCGCCTGCGGGCTTCCCGCCAGCCCCGCGCCATGGGACAGTACGATCAGCGGATATCTTTCGGGCGAAACCGGTGCATCCTTCAAGGCCGATGTGCCTTTGAAAAACACGCTTTCGCCGAGCATCACGGGTTCACCGCCCGGACCGGCCGGATACCAGACGGTGACGGCAAGATCGGCACCGCGTTCTTTCGAGACGGCGAAAGCCTGCCGCACACCAACATCGCGCCCCGCGGCGACGGCCGGCTGCTGCAAAGCGAGCAACGATGAGACAGCGATCCAAGTCGCCGCCAGAATATGGAATGGCAATATCATTGATCTCTCCAAAGCCGTTATCGGCTCAGCCTCCCCTCGGCATCCCTGCCGAGGAAAAGGTCATGAGCGTCCAGCTGGAGAGTGCGCGAAATCCCAAAAAGATCGTCCTCGAACGCGATCAAGGACGTCCACGATCACGTTGGAGGCCTTTTTCAGAGCCTATGCCGGCTCACACCCGCGCGCAGAAAACCTCGAGCGCATCAAGCTTGACGACACCGCCCTCGAGCTTCGACACGAAGCCCGGCAGCGACACCGGCAGAACATCGCCAAGCCGCTTCGGCAGCGTGAAATTCTGCGCCTCGCGGGTGAGGTTGTAGACGAAGAGCAGCTTTTCACCGCCCTTTTCGCGCAGGAAGGCCAGCAGGTCCTGGTTGGTCTCGATGAAGGTCATGTCGCCATCGATCATCGAGGGATGTGCCTTGCGGAAGGAAAGCGCGTCCCGATAATGCGACAGCACGGAATCCGCCACTCCTTCCTGCGCATCGACGGCCCGCGCGGCGTGGTCGGCCGGCACCGGCAGCCAGGTTTTTGGCCCTTCGGTAAAGCCGGCATGCGGCTTGGCATGATCCCAGACCATCGGCGTGCGGCATCCGTCGCGGCCCTTGAAGGCCGGCCAGAAGCGGATGCCGTAAGGGTCGCGCAGATCCTCGAAGGAAAGTTCTGCTTCCGTCAGCCCCAGTTCCTCGCCCTGATACAGGCAGATCGAACCGCGCAGCGAAGCAATGAGGGTGATCGACAGTTTTGCGACGCGGTCCTGCTCCTCAGGGCTTTCGATGAAACGCGTCACATGGCGGATCACGTCATGGTTCGAAAAGGCCCAGCAGACCCAGCCGTTGACCACCGTATCGAGCACGGTCTGCATGACCTTGCGGATATAGGAGGCGGAAAAAGCCGGTCCGAGCAGGTCGAACGTGTAGCACATATGCAGCTTGTCATTGCCGGTCGTATAAAGCGCCAGCGTGTTCAGCGAGCGTGGCCCGTCGCCCACTTCGCCGACCGTCGCGCGGTCGTCATAGGTATCGAGCAGCGCCCTTAGCCGCTTGAGGAAGCCGATGTTCTCCGGCTGCGTCTTGTCATAGAGGTGGTTCTGCATGGAATAGGGATTGGTATCCGTCTCCATGCCGGCGCCGTCGGTGTCGTAGACCATCGGCGGATTGTTTCGAAGCTGCCGGTCGTGAAAGTAGTAATTGACCGTGTCGAGGCGAAAGCCGTCGACGCCGCGGTCGAGCCAGAAGCGCACCGTGTCCAGCAGCGCATCCTGAACATCCGGATTGTGGAAATTGAGGTCCGGCTGCGAGATCAGGAAATTGTGCATGTAATATTGCTTGCGCACGCCATCCCATTCCCAGCCCGGCCCGCCGAAGATGGAGAGCCAGTTGGTCGGTGCCGTACCGTCCGGCTTCGGATCGGCCCAGACATACCAGTCCGCCTTCGGATTGGTGCGGCTGGCGCGGCTTTCGATGAACCACGGGTGGCGGTCGGATGTGTGGCTGATCACCTGGTCGATGATCACCTTCAAGCCGAGCCGGTGCGCTTCCGTCATCATCGCATCGAAATCGGCAAGCGTGCCGAACATCGGATCGACATTGCAGTAATCCGAAACGTCATAGCCCATATCGGCCATGGGCGAGGTGAAGAAGGGCGACAGCCAGATCGCGTCGACACCGAGCGAGGCAACGTGTTCGAGGCGCTCGGTAATGCCCTTGATATCGCCGATCCCGTCTCCGGTCGTATCCTGGAAAGACCGCGGGTAGATCTGATAGATCACCGCACCACGCCACCAGTCAGCCCCAACCGTTTTCGCCGTTTCGGCCGCCATGCCCGATTCTCCTCTTCGATTGTTCCAGACCCCAAACTAGAGCCGTGCCGATAAAAGACAACGCGAAAACC
Organism: Neorhizobium alkalisoli; assembly: GCF_007829835.1. GTDB lineage: Bacteria > Pseudomonadota > Alphaproteobacteria > Rhizobiales > Rhizobiaceae > Neorhizobium. The sequence goes on from NZ_VIWP01000003.1 coordinate 519,268, forward strand.
GGGGATCGCATGCTTCTGTCATCTCGCATCGCAAGAGCGTCCCCGAGCGGCGACCTCAGGCCTTGTCACGGGCAAAACTTCGGCCTATGCGACGGTACATCGCGTGGAGGGCTTGTGAATTGGGCGGACGGTTTCTTTCGATCGGTGAATGCATGGTGGAACTGTCGCAGGCGGGCGAAGGCCTTCTGCGCAAGGGGTTTGCCGGCGATACATTCAACACAGCCTGGTATGCCCGCGCCTGCATGCCGGCCGACTGGTCGGTGGAGTATTTTACCGCCCTCGGCGACGATCCGCTTTCCAACGACATGCTGGCGATGATCGAAAATGCCGGCATCGGCACCAAAAATGTCCGCCGCATCGAAGGCGGCACGCCCGGCCTCTATCTCATCACCCTGAAGGACGGCGAGCGCACCTTCAGCTACTGGCGCGACACCGCCGCCGCCAAAAAGCTGGCCGATGAAGCCGACCACCTTCGCCAGGCGATCGAGGCGGCCGATATCGTCTATTTCTCCGGCATCACGCTCGGCATTCTGTCTCCGGATGCGGTCGAAACGCTCCTGTCGGAGCTGCGCCGCGCCAAAGCCGCCGGCAAGGTGGTCGCCTTCGACCCCAACATCCGTCCCCGCCTCTGGCCGAAGGGTGAAACCGGCCGCCAATACATGCTGAAGACGATCGAAGACGGCGCCCGCGCCGCCACCCTCGTCCTGCCGAGCTTTGACGACGAAAAGACCCATTTCGGCGATGCGACGGTCGAAGACACGCTCGCCCATTACAAAAACCTTGGCGTCGAGAATGTCGTGGTCAAGAACGGCGGCGATGGCGTGACGCTCAGCTTCGGCAACGCGCCCGTCACCCATGTCCCGGCCGTAAAGGCTCCCGCCGTGGTCGACACGACCAGCGCCGGCGACAGTTTTAACGGCGGTTTTCTCGCAAGGCTGGTGACCGGCGCTTCACCCGAGCTAGCCGCCGCCCACGGCGCCGCCGTCGCCACGTCAGTCATCGGCCATCACGGCGCGCTGATTAGCCCGGAGCTTCTGCCGAAATAGGCTGGCAAGCCTTCTCACAGAGAGAGGAAGACGGCCGCAGGAATGGAGAAACGGTCGCTCAGCGCCCGCGCCTGACGGACGTTGATCTGCCGTTTTCCGCGCAGGATGTCGGAGACCACGGATTGGGCGCCGATTTCCGGCAGGTCGGATTGCCCAAGGCCCCTCTCCTCCATGATATAACGAAGGGCATCGGCACCGGTCAGGGCAGGCAAGGGCCGCATCTCTTCATCATAGGCTTCGACAAGGTCGCCCATGCGCGATGCAAGCGAAGCCAGCGGATGATCCTCGTCATCTCCAACCTCAGCCAGAATCTCATCGAGCTGCTCCACCAGCCGGTCATATTCGGCCTCGCTTGCTGGTTTGGCGAGAAGTGGAGCAACATGGAGCCAGTGCTCGCTGAGCTGTCTAACGGACGTGTTCATCAGCTATCTCTTCCACCGTCCTCTGTCATATGCGGCATGATCCAGCACCTGCTGGATATAGACTTTTCTGAACCCGTAATGGACGATCGCGATCAGTCGAAGCTTGTTGCCGCCGATATCGAACACATGATGCTGACCGACCTTGTCCACGGCAGGAAACAGCATTTTCATCGCCGCAAAATCCGCAGGATCGGACGACTTCATCAGCCTGTACCAGGCATCGAGAGCGCCGCTCGCATGCGGCCAGCGCTCCTTCGCTTCCCAGATCCTTTTCTGCGTGATGACGTGCATTCTCCAGCGCGCCTATCGCATTTTGCTATGAGGAGATTAACGCAGCACAAGCCTCATAGCAAGTTGCTATAAATGCCCGACCAATGCGGTGCTGCCGCGTCCCAACAAAACTCAGAACCCGATCGTTTCCTCGAAATTGTCCCAGGACTGGTACATCGCATAACGGCCGATGCCGGGGATCGGGATATGTCCGTAATAGGGCGAGAGCTGCCATTCGGAAAACAGCTCGCTGCCCTTGGCGACGGCGCCGACATAGATCGCCGAGGCAAGGCCGGTGCGGTTGGCGCCGTGTTCGCAATGGATGAGGATCGGCTTTTCCGCATCGCGCATGATATCCGCCAGTTCTCTGGCCTTGTCGTTGGAAACCACGCTGCCCGAGCTTAAGGGGTAGTCGATCAGGCGGATATTGTTATCCGACGCGGCGGCCTGTTCCTGCCGGTACCAGTCGCCGCGCTTTTCATTGCGCAGGTTGACGATGGTGCGGATCCCGTATTTTCGCGCGACGGCGTCAAGCTGCGCCTCGTCGAGCTGGCCCGAGCGGTAAAGCTGGCCCGGAATGACCTCGTGGAAATTGCCGAGAATCTGGCTGATGCCCATATGGGCGGCAATCAGAATGATGGGCAGGAGAATGACGATGGCGGTCCATCTGACGATACGCATGATACGACTTTCAACAACGGATGCGGCCTAGGTAAGGCCTCGATCCCGGTTTCGCAAATCACGTTGCCGGGTCCTTCATCTGCGGATTGAAATACCCCGCCGCATCCGTAAACCTCCCGATGGACAGCAGTAAAAACTCGCGTAATATCAACGCACTCCGGCCATATCCTGCCGGACATTCCCATCCCTGAACGGAGATTGCGAAATGCGTGCAGCCCTTGTCCTCGCAATGGTCCTGAGCCTGACCGGATTGGCAAAAGCCGACCCGCTCGATGACCTGAACGATGCCGAGGACAAGACCTATCAGGCCTGGCAGAACGTGCCGCTGACGGAGCGCAAGATTGCCTTCATCACCGAAAGCTCGCGTGGCTACGGCCTTTACGTGGAAAAGCAGGACAATGTCTTCAGGAAGGGCGAAAAGCTCATCACCTATGTCGAGCCGATCGGTTACGGCTGGAAGAACCTGCCGGGCCGCAAGTTCGAGACGAATTTCGTGGTCGACATGGCGATCAAGGACAATAAGGGCGAGGTGATCGCCGACCAGAAAGGCTTCATGAAGAACGTCATGCAGAGCCATAACGCCTCCATGGAATTCTCGATGGACTTCACCCTGACCCTCACCGGCATGCCTGCAGGCAAATATCTGCTCACCTATACGATCCACGATATCAGCAGCGGCCAGGATTCCAGCTTCGACCAGGATTTCTCCATCGCGGATTGATCAGGTTTGCCCGCCTTTTCGCCCTTCATCGGCATGTTACAAACTTTTCCGATAGAGGGGCGAAAACGCTCCGCAAGGCATGGCTGAGTCGCCTCCGGATCGGCAACCGGTCGAGGACCCTTCCATGACCCTTGTAGACATGACCCGCTTGAAGTCGCTGACGCCCATGACCAGAATCACCATCGTCTCGGATGCCTGGTATCCGCAGGTGAACGGCGTCGTGCGCTCGATCGAGAACACCAATCGCGAACTCAAAAGCATGGGTGTCGACGTGGTCATGGTCACGCCGAAGGACTTTTCCAGCATCCCCTGCCCGACCTACCCGGAAATTCGGCTCTCCATGGCAAGTTACCGGCAGGTCTCCGACGCGATCGAGGCCTCGATGCCGACCGCCGTCCATATCGCAACGGAAGGTCCGCTTGGCTTGCTCGCCCGCCGCTGGTGCCTGAAGAACGGCATGGCGTTTTCGACCAGCTACCACACCCGTTTTCCCGAATATGTCGCCGCGCGTTTTCCGATCCCGACCCGCTGGCTGCATGCCTTCGTGCGCTGGTTCCACAATGCCGGCAATGGCTGCATGGTGGCGACCGCGAGCCTGGAGCGCGAACTCGGCAAGCTCGGCATCAAAAACCTCCTGCGCTGGAGCCGCGGCATCGACCAGACGGTGTTTCATCCGATGGCCCAGGACGAGCGCCCCTTCGACCTGCCGCGACCGATTTTCATGACGGTCGGGCGCGTGTCTGTGGAAAAGAACCTGCCGGCCTTTTTGGATCTCGACTTGCCCGGCTCGAAGGTCGTCGTTGGTGATGGCCCGGCTCGCGCTGATCTGCAGAAACGCTATCCGAACGTCCTTTTCACCGGCATGAAGACCGGCGAGGATCTGGCTCGCGCCTATGCGCAGGCCGACGTCTTCGTGTTCCCCTCAAAGACGGACACTTTTGGCAACACCATCCTCGAGGCGCTGGCGAGCGGCGTTCCGGTTGCCGCCTATCCGGTCACCGGCCCGATCGACATCATCGACCAGTCCTCCGGCGCCGGTGCCCTGCATGAAGACCTGCGCCAGGCCTGCCTCGAAGCGCTGAACTGCCGCCGCGAGGATGCAAGCCGCCTCGCACGCAACTTCACCTGGGAGGCGGCTTCCCGCCAGTTTCTCGGCAATGTGCTGAAAGCCCAGGGCGTCGAGGCGGACAAGGTTCTGCCGAGGCTGGCCGCAGCCGAATAAAAAGGACGCGCTGCGCATCCGGATGGATGCACAGCAACGCGCCGACCTCATGAATTTATAGAACCGGACCTGTCCGCAGCCTATACGCTCGCGCGCTCCGCAGATTTGGGCGCGGCCGTTTCCGTGGCGGCAGAAACAGGGTCTGCGATTGCCGTCAAAAAGCTGGCAAGACCTGCGGAGCGCAACGGGATATAGGTCTTGCCGCTTTCGCGGCAGAGGCGCTTGATGATGCCCGTCGCGGTATGGCTGATATGATCGACCGGAAAGAGGACGAGATCGGCCTGCTGCACGGCGGCAGGCAGAAGCGTCGTGCTGTCCTCCATGCCGCCATCGTGGATCTCGAGCCGAAAACCGCTCTCGGCAGCCAGCGAGCGCATCCGCTCATAGACGCCGCGCCTGCCACCCACATAAAGGATCGCGATGTCTGATCCGCCATCCGTCAAAAGCCGACCAACCGACGCCTGATGGGCCTGCCCCTCGCCGGAGAGGATCGCTTCGAGCAATTCGTTTTCGCGCTGAAGCGCCACCACACGTTGTTCGCCGAAATCGGCCTTTTCACCGGCAACCCGTTCGGCTTCACGCGAGCGCGCAAGCTTTTCAACGAGGAGCCCCGACCAGGCCTGTTCGTCGCTCAACCGTTCTTCCAGAACGCTCGCATTGCGGCCCGCCACTTTTCCATCGCCCGCCCGGCTTTCGCGCAAAACCCTTTCGCGCATCAGCTCGGTCTGCAGCGTGGCGATTTCCTGGCGCAGCGCATTCTGTTCGGCGGCGGCTTCATCGAGCCGCCGCTGCTGCTGTGCCATCTTATCATCCCGGGCTTCCAGCTCCTTCTCCAGCGCGGCCAGCCGGGCGATATCGAGACGGCTGGCGCTGCCGACCAGATGCGAGAGCATATGCACTTCGCCGAAGACATCGCGGATGAGCGCCGAATCCGCAGCCGGATGCGTCTGGACCGCCCAATAGGCCCCGGCAATCTCGCCGCGATCGAAGGCTTCCCGCCAGTAGAGGCGCAGATCCTGCGCGTTCTCGATCTTTGCCGCACGGCGGATCGCAGCCTCATGCCGCCTGTCCAGTGCCTTGTTGAGCAACTTGCCGCCAATATCCCGATGTCCGGCCAGTTGCACGCCGCGGCCGTGCAATACGTGATCGCTCGCCGCCCTCGCCTCGGCATCACCGGCCTTGACGAGCAGATGCCGCAATTCGCCGGCCGTCAGGCATGTGCCGATGATCGAGCAATGAAAATGCGAGCTCAGCTCCCAGATTTTCAACCGCTGCGTTCTGCCCGCGGCCCTTATCTCCGGGCGGGTTTCGACCACAGCGGGTCGCGGCAGCAGTGAATCGGCCCGGAACCCGCGATGTTCGCCAAAGGCACACTCATGCTGGTGCAATCCCGGCAATATCGCCATCGTTCAATCCATCGATATATCTCAATGGATATATCGATACTGACAAAGTTTTATCATGGCAAGCTGGCACGCGCGGTTTTCGCGGCCGTGGCCGATCAGGGTCAGGTCTGGGTCTGGCATTGGGATTGAGATTGGGATTGGGATTTTAAGGAGCGCGTCGCGCCCGTCACGCACATAGGCAGGCCAGCCCACAAAAATCCCGACAGTGGGGCAGCCGCGGCGAAAACCCTTCAGGGATCATCGCCGCAAGCTCAAGCTTCTAAGAAGGCAATACAAACACTGCGATCAGCAGGATTGAAACCGGGCTGCGCCCGGGTTCAATCAAAGGCCAAAACCTCGAAACAGCCATAAAGGCCGAGATCGCGATGTCTGCAAGTTTGATGGAACAGCGTCCGGATCAGCCGCTATGCGTGTCCCGCCAGTGGAAATAGCCGATACCACCGGCGCCAAGACACACGGCTACGATCAGACCCAATGTGATCATGCAAGAAATCCTCCCAAAATGTCGCCCGACGCCCTCCACAGCACCGGGTCAACATCACGAGTGGATCATAAAGGTGTTAACAATGCAAGCAGACCGCGTATTGCGCCGCCCCAAGGGTAACAGTGGGTAGCAATCAGCGCTTCCGCTTGCGGCCTTCGAACGGGTTTTCGCCGGCCTTGAAATGGATGCGGATCGGCACGCCCGGCATGTCGAAATCGGCACGCAAGCCATTGGTCAGATAGCGAACATAGCTTTCTGGCAGGGCATCCGGCCGTGTGCAGGAAATCATGAAGGCAGGCGGGCGAGCCTTGACCTGCGTCATGTATTTCAGCTTCAGGCGGCGGCCGGAAACGGCCGGTGGCGGATGCTGCGTCTGGGTGCCGTCGAGCCAGCGGTTCAGTCTTGCGGTCGAGATTCGCTTGTTCCAGACACGGTCGGTATCGACGATATTCTGCATCAGCTTGTCGAGCCCGTAACCGGTCTGACCGGAGATCGGCACGGCGCGGATGCCGCGCGCCTGCGGCAGAAGCCGTTCGGTCTTTTCGCGCAGATCGGCCAGCACAGCCTGCGGATCCTCGACGAGATCCCACTTGTTGAAGGCAAGCACCGCAGCACGTCCCTCGCGCAGCACGAGGTCTGCCAGCTGCAGGTCCTGCTTCTCGAAGGGAATGGTCGCGTCGAACACGATGACCACGGTCTCGGCAAAGCGGATCGAGCGGATACTGTCGGCGACCGACAGCTTTTCCAGCTTTTCCTGAACACGCGCCTTCTTGCGCATGCCGGCCGTGTCGAACATCTTGATCGTGCGGCCGCGCCAGTCCCATTCGACCGAGATCGAATCGCGGGTAATACCGGCTTCCGGGCCGGTCAGCAGCCGGTCTTCACCGAGAAAACGGTTGATCAGCGTCGACTTGCCGGCATTCGGGCGACCGATGATCGCAACGCGCAGCGGCTTGGTTTCGTCATAGGCGGCTTCGTCTGCCTCTTCGTCTTCAAAGTCGGCGTCGCGAACGTCGATATCGGTTTCGGCCTCGTCGACCTCTTCCGGGAAGGCAACCTCTTCGCCGATCGCCTCGACGATCGCGTCACGCAGGTCGATCATGCCCTGGCCGTGTTCGGCCGAGATCGGCACAGGCTCGCCGAGACCGAGCGTATAGGCATCATAAAAGCCGCCGTCGGAACCCTTGGCTTCCGATTTGTTGGCAACCAGCACGACCGGCTTGCCGCTGCGGCGCAGCAGTTCGCCAAAGGTCTTGTCGAGTGGTGTCAGGCCGTATTTGGCATCGACCACGAACAGCGTCAGATCGGCTTCCTCGATCGCCGCTTCCGTCTGGGCGCGCATGCGGCCTTCGAGCGTATCGGGACCGGCCTCTTCGAGACCAGCCGTATCGATGATCGTGAATCTCAGGTCGATAAGCTTGGCATCGCCCGGCCGGCGGTCGCGGGTGACGCCCGGCGTATCGTCGACAAGCGCCAGCTTCTTGCCAACCAGACGGTTGAACAGCGTGGACTTGCCGACATTGGGGCGCCCTACGATGGCGACGGTGAAGTTCATGATCGTTCCTTAGGTCCCGAAGGACGGATAGTTAGGGCGCCTTGCCGGATGCGGCGATATTGTCGAGCATGATCTGGGCGCGGTTTGCGACATTGCGCGGTGCCGTCGCATCCTCGGCGATCTGCTTGAACCATTGCTTGGCTTCGGTCAGCTTGCCGGCCTTGTAGGCGGAAAGACCGAGCGCCTCGCGGGCGGAATTGGCAAGCGTATTGGCCGGCACGGCCATGGCCTGAACCTCTGCCGAAACCTGCTCATAGGTGCCGGTATCGATCAGCAGCCATGCGGCGCGCAGCTTTGCGAGATCGCGGATCGCAGCCGGTGCGCTCGTATCGTTGCCGACATCGCCGAATGCCTTGGCGGCAGCGGCGGCATCGCCCTTGGCGGCCTGGACGGAGGCAGCACGCATCTTGGCGAGCAGCGGATAAGAACCGGTCCCGTCCTTCTCGATCGCTTCCAGCGCCTTGAGCGCCTCGTCGTTCTTGTTCTGCTGCGCCAGGTCGAGCGCTGCGATGAACCGGTCGCCGGAGGCCGACGAATTGTTGTTGTCCCAGTATTCGTAACCGCGCCAGCCGGCAGTGCCGACGACGATCAGCACGGCGACGCCGATGACGACGCGGCCATAACGCTTCCATGCATAGGTCAGCTGGTCGGAACGAAGCTCTTCGTTCACCTCACGGAAAAAACTGTCGTCGTCCTTCGCCATTACGTCCCGGTCCCGAAAACTTGAGGCCCCGAAGGGCCCATCACTCTAAACAGCGCCTTCTAGACTATTTTGCACAGGATGTAAGGCCCCTGACATAAAACTCGCTTTACTGGTAGGAGCGCACTGTTGCGGATCGGGATCGACGGGACCGTAAGGCTGGCGAAAATCGCCCCCCGGAATGAGTCAGGCCCGCTACCGTTCGAGCGACTTCGGCCGGCGCTGCAGCACGAAAAGGACGATCATCAACGTCAGGAACATCATGGCCGAAGCGGCCTGCATGGCGAGGTGAACGCGTTCAGACAGCAGTTCCGGTCCGACAAGCGCATTGCTGGCACCTGCGGCATAGGCCGTCACGACGCCGATACCGAGCGACGCGCCCATCTGATGGGCGACGTTGACGACACCGGATGCAGCACCTGCATCCTCCTTTTCGACACCGACAAGGGCCGCAGCCGTCAATGGCGCAAGCGAACCGCCCTGCCCGATCCCGACCAGCATGGACGGGATGACGAGCGCGCCCCAATATCCGGAACCCGGAGACAGGAAGGAAAGCCAGACCATGCCGGCCAGTCCACAGGCGACCGTGACCAGCAGGACAGGCCCGTTTCCGAATCGCGTGATGAACCGCGCTACCACCATCGCCGCTGCAAAATTGACGATGGTCGATGGCAGGAAGGCAACCCCGGCCATGGCCGCATTCATGCCTCCGACGCCCTGCATGAACTGGCTGATATAGAAATAGAAGCTCATGTTCGCGCCAAGGAACAGCAGGCGAGCGGCATAAGCGCCGGAGCGCTCAGTGCTGGCAAACAGCCGGAGCGGCATCAGTGGCAGTTTTACCCGCGTCTGGACGACGATGAAGACGGCAAGCAGAACAAGGCTCGCGACAAGCGCAAACAGCGTCCACCGATCCGCCCAGCCAACCGTCGCCGACCGTTCGATCGCAACGAGAAGCAGGCCAATCGCGAGCGTGGAACTCACCGCCCCGGCAAAGTCGATAGGGCCCGGCTTGCCTTCGCTGTCGTGGGCAAAGTGTTTCAGCGCCCAGATCAGCGCAAGACCGATCGGCACATTGATGAAAAAGCCGATGCGCCAGGAAAGCCAGCCCGCAAAAATGCCGCCGATCACCAGACCGACGCTCGCCGAAACCCCGCCCGCCGCCGCATAGAAGGAAATCGCGCGCGTCCGCGTTTCGCCGGGCGGAAACTCCGCCTGCAGAAGCGCCAGCGTCGAAGGTGCGATGATCGCAGCCCCAATCCCCTGCACGGCACGAGAAATCACCAGCACGGATTGCGATGGCGCAAAACAGATGGCGAGCGAGGCCAGCGAAAAGATCAAAAGGCCGATGGCAAACACCCGCCGCCGGCCGAAGAGATCGCCGGCACGCGCACCAACCAGCAGAAAGCCGCCGAAGAACAACGCATAGATGCTCGATATCCAGGAAAGCCCCTCGTCGGTAAAACCGAGTTCGGCCTGGATCTTGTTGAGACCGGTAAAGACGATCGAATTGTCGATGACGATCATCGCAAAGCTGACGAGGATGATCCACAGAACGGGGCGGCTCTCCGCGGGAATTGTGGCAGGTCGGGTCGAAGTCATGATGCAGCGGTCTCTTGGACGGAATCGAAGACCGGCAGCCCTTGGTGGCAAGGCGGTCATTCTGGCGGAGACACCGAGTGTACCGCCCGCCCTTTGCGCCGATTAGATGCTGCAATCGGAATGCCCTTATTAGCCGACCTTATGAATGATCTGACCTCGCGGGACAGGCCATGAAGCTCTCGGCACGACCCAGGCACAGTGCAGGCGATTGACGACCGATCGGATCACCGTTCAAAGCTTCGCCTTATTCCACGTGCAGGAACCTTCGCTTGATTCTGCAATTCCCTCCCCCAAGGTTTTCATGCGTCCGCTTGCCCTCGCCCATCTCGCTCTGTCCACGCTTCTCGTCGCCGGCACGGCATCGGCCACTGAGACGGCCCCAGAGCCAGGCAATGGCAAGCCAAAACAGCTGGTGATGATTTCCTTCGATGGCGCAGGTCCCAACCAGCTCTGGCAGAGGAGCCGCGATCTCGGCCGCAAGGTGAATGCGCATTTCACCTTCTTCCTCTCCTGCACGCTGGTCATTCAGAAGGCGGATTCGAAAACCTATCAGGGGCCGCATCAGAAGGCCGGCCGTTCCAATATCGGCTTTGCCCAGAGCGGCGACGAGGCCCGCGGCAGGCTTGCCCATATCTGGCAGGCGCATCTCGAAGGCCATGAGATCGGCTCGCATACCTGCGGCCATTTCGACGGCAAGGACTGGAGCGCTGCAGACTGGGCCGAGGAAATGGGCAATTTCCGCCATGTCCTCTCCAACGCCTGGAAGACAAATGGTGCCGCCGAAAACGAGCCGGAAGGCTGGCGTGATTTCGTCGCCCACGGCATTACCGGTTTTCGCGCGCCCTATTTCTCGGTGAGCCCCGGCATGGTCGAAGCGGAAAAGCGCTCGGGCTTCCGTTATGATGCCAGTGCAGTCACCAAGGGGCCGGTCATGCAGGAGGAAAAGGACGGTATCATCCGTTTCGGCCTACCGCTGATACCTGAAGGCCCGTCGAACCGGCCGATCATCGCCATGGATTATAATCTCTATGTCCGTCATTCGGATGCCGTGGAAAACCCTGATCGCTCGGCCGAATTCGAGGAACGTGCCTACAAGGCCTTCCGCACCGCCTTCGACCGGCAATATGACGGTGAGCGTATTCCGCTTCAGATCGGCCTGCATTTCGTCGAGATGAATGCCGGTGCCTATTGGCGGGCGATGGAGCGGCTGGCGACGGAAGTCTGCACCAGGGAAGATGTCGCCTGCGTCAGTTATTCCGAGGCGATTGCACTGCTGAAGGAGCGCAAAGGCGGCCAGCAGGCTTCCGGCCTCTGACTTTCGCTCTTTTTGCCTCAAAACCCGCGTATTTCTGGGCTTTCTCGCCGATTTGATTTTGCCCCCGGGGCCTCTCTCGCCTATGACAGTTTGATGACGACACCTCTCTTCAAGATCCTCGCCTGGCTGGCCCTCGCCTTCATCATCTTTGCGACCGTCTCGCCGATCGGCCTGCGCCCGCACGACTTTTTGCCGGTCGATATCGACCGCGCCGGTGCCTTCGCACTGATGTCGCTGCTGTTCGTCATCGCTTATCCGCGTCACTGGAAGGCCTGCGCCGCACTTCTTCTACTTGGCGCCGGCGGCATCGAGCTCCTGCAGCTTTTCGCGCCGAGCCGCCACCCGCAGCTGGATGACGCGCTGGTGAAAGCTGCCGGTGCCGCGCTTGGCTGCCTTGCCGGCTGGAGCTTCAACCAGTTTCGCGCACGACGCCTCGCCGCCGCCTGAACGACACCGCCTGAACCGGGCTTCGCCGGGACATGTCACTTGCCGGACAGGATCGGGCCCTATAATTTTCCCACCAGCAATTTGCATCAGGTGAGGAGAAGACCATGGCGCTGGAAATCACGGTTGAAGACTATGCGGGTTACGTCAAGCAGATGACGCCGGCGGGCACGGTCATCGGCTCCCTCTCCCTCGACGGATATTCCGACGACGAGCTCGTCTACTCGATCAGCTACCAGCAATATTTCGAAGCCTACTCCTTCGACGGTTACTATTACGAGATCGATACGTTCAAAATCGACGGTGACAAGATTGTCGTCGCGGACGATCAATGGCTGCGCGGTTTCTGGTCGCGTCGCGACGATATCGAACTCTCATTCGAAGCCCGCGACAAGTCCGGCAATCTCGTCGCGACAGGCGGCCTTTACATTGACCCGAAGGATGTGCGCGAAGATATCCGCGGCACGGCCAAGGCCGACACTTTGCAGGGCGATGACGGCATGAACAAGCTGATCGGCGGCGCCGGCAACGACATTCTCTGGGGCCGCGGCGGTGATGACATTCTCTATGGCGGCGCCGGCAAGGACTCTTTGCGCGGCGGCGATGGCGCGGACATCTTCCTCTTCAAGTCGATCACCGAAAGCAAGGTTGGCGCCGCCGACGTCATCACCGCCTGGGATCACATCCCCCGCAACGATATCCGCGATCTCATCGATCTCTCGGCGATCGACGCCAATACCAAGGTCAGCGGCAATCAGGCCTTTGACTGGATTGGCGCGAAAAACTTCTCCGGCCATGCCAGCGAGCTGCGTTATGTGAAGGGCAAGGCCGACACCTTCGTTTATGCCGACGTCAACGGCGACAAGAAGGCGGATTTCGCGATCCAGATCAAGGATTCGATCAAGATGTATTCCGACGATTTTCTGCTCTGAAAACGGGCCGTGTCGGGCGGAAACAGCCGCCCATACACCCATTTTAGACGACGGGGACGTTCGTCCTGCAGATTTATTTTTTCCTGCAATAAACTCAGCATCTTGACGTTTTTCGAAGCGCCGGTTCGTCCCCTTCCTTCCCGCCTGAGCGATACTGGCCCTCGTCATCGGACGGGAAACCGGGTCTAGAACCGGCATCCTTGACGGCCCGTAAAAGGCCCGGGTTCCGGTGATGGCCGCAGACCGGAAACGAGGACCGGCAATCCTCCGAAAAACCGGAAACCGGTCGGGGCAGGTGGAAAACCTGACACACCAAATACCCGATTTGACTCCGCCTGCCCTTTTCCCAGGCGCATCGGCTCCGAAGATCCGCATCCTCTTCGGCATCCCCGCGCACAAACGAAAAACCGCGCCGGATTGACAACCCGGCGCGGCCAAATGTGCTGCTTTTATGAGAGAAGCGATCAGGTCGGCTTGTCGGCCGCAATCTCGCCATCGCTCTCCTCGCGGGCCAGATAACGCTGGTCGATCGTTGGCAGCGGCTGATCGTCGATCGCCGCTTCGAAGGCCTTCAGGCGCTTGTGAATGGAGAGAAGCTCGATGATCGTCGTCCAGGAATTGACGAGATATTGGAACGAGTTCGACACCTGACCGAAGGCGGTCGCGATCTGCTGGTAGATACCATAGGTGATCTTGCCGGCGACGATGGTCGGGACCAGAACCGTCAGCAGGAAAACTGCATCGGCCTGGATATAGAAATAGCGGGCGACGTTGAAATAGAGGTAGTGCCAGTACATCCGGAAATAGTTCTTCCGGACGTTGCCGAACAGTTCCTTGACGGTGATCGGCTCGGCGCGATCGGCATGATCCTCGCCATAAACGAGTTCCTTGCGGTACGCCGCCTCGACCCGCTGGTTACGAAAGTTCAGGCCCGGCAGCTTGATACCGGCAACGGCCAGAAGCAGGGTGCCGAAGGCAGACCAGAAGATTGCCAGCCAGAACAGTGCATGCGGCACCTCACCGACGATCGGCAGTTCCGAGACATAGCTCGACAGGCCAAGCAGGATCGGCAGGAAGACGATCAGCGTCATTACCGAGTTGATGAGCGTAATACCGAGGCCTTCCAGCGTCGAGGAAAAGCGCATCGTGTCTTCCTGCACACGCTGCGAGGCGCCTTCGATATGGCGCAGTTTCTCCCACTTCGCCATGTAGAAGTCGTTCATCGCCGTGCGCCAGCGGAAGATGTAATGGCTGGTGAAGAAATCCGTCAGGATGGACACGCCCATGCTGAGGAATGCGATTTTTACGAAGATGATCTGCAGGTCGTAGAAGTCCCAGACCGTGATGCCCGGCTGCTTGGAAAGTGCATTCTGCAGAAGGTCACCGAAAGGGCGACGGAAGTTGTTGATGACGACCGAAACCTGCACACTGAAATAGGTGACGGCAATAATGAGCAACGAGCCCCAGATCGACCAGCGCTTCCAGGGATTATCCCTGCCAAGAACTGTCCAGACCGCGCCGAAGAGAACGAGGCAGACCGCGAAATACGAATAGAACCAGAGATTGGCCGGAACCAGGAAATAGCTGAGATCGTAGGGTTCCTGCTCGGGCATGACGTAGCCGAAGGAACTGCCGATGCCTTCAACGACGAAATACCAGCCGAGGACGGCAACGAAGGCCCAGATGACAGCAGAAATGAAGAAAAACTTCGGCCGGGGAAAGAAGGAATGAAACACGGAGCTTTAGCTTTCCTAAAGTTCGAACTGCGGGAGGTCGCAAATGACGATCGAACCGGAAACTAAGGCAGTTCCATGACCCCGGCAATGGTCGCGCGCCTTTGTTACGCAATTGTAACGGCCGGAGCCGGATGGTGCTTCAGCGCCCTTCGCGGGCCAGCGGCAGGGCGATCAGGATGGCAGCGGCAAGCACGGCGGCGGCAGCAAGCGTCGGCGCGGTAAAACTGCCGCTCTTCTGGGCGAGCCAGCCCGCCACCAGCGGCCCCGCGATCTGGCCGACACCGAAAGACGCCGTCATGAAGGCAAAGACGCGACGCGGGCTCTGAGGCGCAAGCGAGCGACCAATCTGCAAGCCGAAAGCGGTGACGACCATGAAGGTCGCGCCCAGCAGCGCACCGCCGACCAGAGCCCCTTCCGTCGAAGGCAAGGTCACCGAAACGAGCACACCGACCGCCAGCAGCGCGACTGCAGCAAGATAGGCCTTGCCGATCCCGAACCGCGCACCGACCGGGTGCCACAGGACGAGCGACACGGCAGCGACGCCGCCGGTGACGAACCAGGCCAGGAATTCGACGATCGGCCCGGCATTGCCCTGCCGCGCGATGGTGACGAGAAAGGTGGCGGTGATCACGTAACCGAAGCCGAACAGACCATAGGACAAAGTCGCGGAGACCAGCGGCAGGCGCCAGACGAGCGGCGGCTCGGAAACCCTGACACCGGTCGAGATCGGCCGCGGCAGCATACGCTGCACGATAAGCGTAACAATGAACACGAATAGAGCCGCCATCAGCCAGTTCATCCGCCAGCCGCTTGCCGCATCGCCGGCAATGTCGTCGACGATGAACACCAGCGCGGAAGACAGCGCGATACCGACACCGACGCCGCCGAAATGCAGCATGTTGACCGACTGCCGCCCCGCCGCATGCGGCAGCACGACTGAAGACGTGAAGATCATCGCAAGCGCGCTCGCAAGACCGGCCAGGAAACGAATGATGGCGAAGAGGGTGACCGACGTCGTCAGCCCCATGGCCGCCAGCAGCGCAGCGGTCGCAAACAGGCCCGCCAGTGCCACCTGCCGCTCGCGCCCGGCCGCCCAGCCATAGGCGGACAGAATGGCGCCGGCGAGATAACCGGCAAAATTCGCGGCTGCGATCGTGCCGGCATCGGAAGCGGTCAGCGGAATGCCGTCGATCATGCCCGGCAGGATCGGCGTATAGATGAAACGCCCGAACCCCATGGCAGAGGCCATGGCAAGCGCGCCGGCAAGACCGATCGGGAAAGGATTGGCGGAATGGGATCTGTTCATCTGCAGCATGCCGCCCTTATCGCAGCCGGCCGCCATCGGCACAATTCAGGAATTGTCATCACTGCAATGAAACACGCTGATGCGAAGCGCTTTTCAGGCCGTTGCTCACGGTCAAGTGACGAAGAAAATGGGGGAAGTTCACCAAATGAACCACATTCGTCCTCGTTCCTCCCAGAAATGACGCTTGCAACGCAGCAAAAAAGAACAAATCCGGCATCGATATTTAAAACCCTACCCTAAATGGGGGATGCGCCGCGCCGACCTTGCCGATTTTCTTAAAAGGCACTTAAAAATGAGGGGAAAATGCTTAAGAAAATCGTTTCTGCAACATCTGCTATTCTTGCCAGCCTTTCTCTCGGATTCGCATCTCCCGCATTCTCCGCGGATTTCGGCGATCTGGCTGGCACCTATTCCGGAAAGACCGCAAAGGGTGGCGACGTGTTGATCGTCATCCCGAAAAGCGGCAATCCGACCTACCGTTTCCGCGGTGCGCCGGTCATGGTCAGTTCGGCAAAACTTTCCGGCAAGTCGATCGTCCTCAATGTCGGCAGTGCCGGCATGGGCAGTATTGTCCTGACGCCCGCGGGCAAGGGCAAGATGTCCTATAGCTACAAGGACAGCTGGGGCGGCAGCGCCTCCGCCAGCCTCACCAAGGGCTGAACAAGACCATCTCTCGCCTTGCCTGCTTCCCGGCAGGAAGGCGGGAGAACCCTTCCAAAATGCGTCAATCCGCTAGTGTCAAAATCATCGGTCCGTTGCGGGTGACCACGATCGTGTGTTCGTATTGCACGGTCGGGGCGCGCGGATCGCTATAGAGCGTCCAAGGATCGCCATTGCCGCCATCCTCGGCCCAGTCGGCACCGAGCGACAGGAACGGCTCGACGGTGAAGACGAGACCGTCTTCCATGATCCGCGTTTCCTGCGGATCCGGCCAGGTCGGCAATTCCTTCGGGTCTTCATGCAGCGAACGGCCAATGCCGTGGCTGGAAAGATTGGTGATCAGCGTATAGCGGTTTTTCTTGGCAAAGGCACCGATCGCATTGCCGATGCCGGCCATCGGCTTGCCGGTCTTCACCTGCTGCAAGCCTGTCCAGAGCGCCCTTTTACCGTCGCGGCAAAGCTTTTCGATCTCGCGCTTGACCGGCGGCACGGCGAAAGATGCACCGGTATCGCCATAAAACCCGTCCTTGACGGCCGAAACATCGAGATTGACGAGATCGCCCGCCTGGATCACCCGGTCACCCGGAATGCCATGCGCCACTTCCTCGTTGACGGAAATGCAGGTCGCGCCGGGAAACTTGTAGGCGGTTTCCGGCGCCGACTGGGCGCCATTGTCTTCCAAGAGCTTGCGGCCGATCAGATCGAGCTCACGGGTGGTGATCCCCGGTTCCAGCGCCTTTGCCATGGCATCCACGGCGCGCGCGCAAAGCCGGCCGATTTCCTTCAGCTTCGCCAGTTCCTCTTCAGTCGAAATAACCATCGATACGTCCCGAATAGATAAGGCAGCCGGTTTCGCCCCGTCTGCCCTCACCGTCAACGGCTTTTTGTGACACCGAGTTCTTTTCTGACGATCGGTGCGACTTTCGTGCCGTAAAGCTCGATGCCGCGCATGATCTGATCGTGCGGCATCGGCCCGATCGCCATCTGCAGCAGGAACCGGTCCATGCCGAAAACTTTGTGCGCGGCGATGATCTTTTCCGCCACCAGTTCCGGCTCGCCCAGAAACAGATTGCCGAGCGGCGAACGCGCCTGGTCGAAATGCGCCCGGTTGGTCGGTCCCCAGCCGCGTTCGCGGCCGATCCGGTTCATCACTTCGGCCTGCGGCCCGTAAAACTGGTCGGCCGCGGCCTCGGTCGTATCGGCGATGAAACCATGCACGTTGATGCTGGTCTTCGTGACGGAAGCATCATGCCCCGCACGCTTCGCCGCCTCGCGATAAATGTTGAAGAAGGGCGCAAACCGCGGATATTCGCCGCCGATAATGGCAATCGCCAGCGGCAGGCCGAGCGCCCCTGCCCGTGCTGCCGATTGCGGCGTACCACCGACCGCAATCCAGACCGGCAGCTTTTCCTGCAAAGGCCGCGGATAGACACCGCGGCCATTGATCGCCGGCCGCATCGCGCCCTGCCAGGTGACGACTTCTTCATCGCGGATGGCGAGCAAGAGGTCGAGCTTTTCGGCAAACAGCTCATCGTAATCGCCGAGATCGTAACCAAACAGCGGGAAGGATTCGATGAACGATCCCCGCCCCGCCATGATCTCGGCCCGGCCGCCGGAAATCAGGTCGACCGTCGAAAACTGCTGGAAGACGCGCACCGGATCATCGGAGGAGAGTACCGAAACCGCACTGGTCAGCCTGATATTCTTCGTCCGCGCAGCGGCGGCGGCGAGAACAACGGCGGGCGACGAGATGACATAATCCGGCCGGTGATGTTCGCCGAGCCCGAACACGTCGAGCCCGACCTGATCGGCAAGCTCGATCTCCTCCAGCAAATTCTTGAGCCGCCTTGCGCCCTCTTTACCCTTGTTCAGAGCAGAGGCATCGACATCGCCAAAAGTATGCAGCCCGAGTTCCATCGTGTCCAAAATCCGTTTGAGATCGTGTTCAGATAGCTATTCGCCCGGCATGGCACAAATGCGATTCTCTCGAAGGAAGCGTTCGAGAAAATGGATGGGCAGAGCCCTGCATCATGCATAAGGCCGCTGCGCCACCAGCCTTCCGATCGCTGCCTGGAGATCGCCTGCCAGAAACGGCTTGGTCAGCACCGGACTGCCGGCATAGGCGGGCTCTATGCCCGAAGCGCCATAACCGGTGGCAAACAGGAAGGGGATGCCGCGGTCGGCAAGAATATCGGCGACGGGAAAGGATTTTCGGCCGTCGAGATTGACGTCGAGAATGACGAGATCGAAATCGGCACTTTTCGCCAGCTCCTCGGCCCGCGGCAGGCGCATGGCAAGATCGATCACCTCATGGCCGAGATCGATCAGCATGTCCTCGATCAGGAGCGCGATCATCATGTCGTCTTCGACCACCAGAACACGCATCAGACCGGCCGTTCCGCATAGGGATCTTCCGGGGCATCGACGGTGCAGACCAAGCCGGAGGGCAAGAACTCCATCTTCACTTCGCCGCCCATTTCGCGCGAAAGGCCGCGCTCGATCAGCACGGAGCCGAAACCGCGGCGCTGTGGCGGCGAGACAGCGGGACCGCCCGTCTCGCGCCAGACGATCCGCAGGCGTCTTGCCCCGTCGGCCCGCTCATAGATCTTCCACACGACATCCACGACGCCCTCGTCATTCGACCAGGCGCCGTATTTCAGCGAGTTCGTCGCCATTTCATGCACGGCGAGCGACAGCGAGAGCGCCGTCTTCGGTGACAGGGTTACATCCTCGCCTTCGACCAGGCAGCGGCTGGCATCGGGACAATGCGGCTCCATCGCCTGGCTGATCGCACCGCGCAGCGAAGCACCGACCCAAAGCTCGCCGGTCAAAAGATCGTTCGCCCGGCCGAGCGCCACCATGCGGGCGGAAAAACGCCGCTGCGCTTCCTTCAGGTCGCTGGCATCGCGAAACGTCTGCATGGCGATCGCCTGGATCATCGCCAGATTGTTCTTCACGCGATGGTTCAGCTCATGCACGACAAGCTTCAGATGTTCCTCGTTGCGACGCCGTTCGGTAATGTCCGAAGCCGCCCCGAACCATTCGACGATCTCGCCCGCCTCCTCGAAGATCGGCACGGCGCGCGAAAACACCCAGCCTTCCGATCCATCCACCTGCCGCACCCGGTGTTCGAGCTGATAGACGGATTTTTTGCGCATCGCCTCGTCGATCGCAGCCTGCACAAGTGGCCTGTCTTCGTCGAAAAGATAATCCGCCTGCCAGGCAATCGCCGGCGCGTCCGTATCCGACAGGAAACCGCGGCCATACAGCTGCTTCATCTCCTTCCAGTCCGGACCAAGACTGTAGATGATGTCGGAGGTCGCATTGGTCAGCGCCCTGAACCGAGCCTCGCTCTGGCGCGTCCGCTGTTCGGCCAGAACCCGTTTCGTCGTTTCGACGACGATGGCGATCACACCGGCCGGCTTGCCGCTTTCGTCAACGACCGGCGAATAATCGAGATTCATCCAGACCGGCTCGGGCACGCCACGGCGGGTCAGCGTCAGCTGCTGGTTTTCATAGGCGAGCGTGCGGCCGGAAAGACCGACTTTCATGACATTGTCGTTGAAATCGGCGATCTCGGCCCAGCCCTCGCGCACTTTCGAACCGAGAAGCTGCGGATGACGCGCCCCGGCAAAGACCGAATAGGCGTCGTTATAGATCATGATCCCGTCTTCGCCCCAGAGCAGCACGATCGGCACCGGCGACAGGAGCAGCATATTGGTGACGGTTTTCAGGCTCTGCGGCCAGGACGTGATGGGCCCCAGCGGCGTGACGGACCAGTCGAAGGCGCGGATCAGCGAACCGGTTTCTCCGCCGCCCACCGGAAACACCGTTCCGTCGTCCTGTTCTGCCTGTGTCGCGACCAATCAAAGCTCCGTACGGGCTCCGGATCACGATCGGTCCGGAATTCAGACGGAGAAAATAGGCCCATGGCCTGCATTGTCCAATGCGGAAATATACGGATGCACTAAAATTGCGAAATCGCTACGCTTTTCCTGAAAATAACAGCACCGGCAAAGGGTGTTCGGCGCTCATCGCAAGACAGGGAAGCCCTATCTTGCCGGCCTTCCCTCCCATCCATGCAGCAGCGATCAGAACGTCTTCGCCACCTCTGCGAGCTGGTCCGCGACAATGCCCCAGCCTTCTTCGAAACCCATCTGCTGGTGCATATTCATGTCTTCTTCCGTCCAGTGCAGGGCGCTCGCGGTGTAGCGCGTACGGCCGCCACCAAGATCCTCGAACTCGATCACGCCGACCATGAACGGCTTTTCGGAGGGAACCCAGGCGCTGGTAAAGGCATCGGTGAAGACGATCTTCTTGTTCTCGACCAGTTCCAGATAGACGCCCTGATTGGGCACTTTTTCGCCGTTCGGCCCTTCCATCAGGATATGGTTCGAACCGCCGGCAAAAAGCTCGAGCTTCGCCTCGGTCACCTTCCACGGCGCCGGGCAGAACCATTCGCCCATCCGCTCGCCCGTCGTCCAAGCCTTGTAGAGCTTTTCGGCCGGCGCATCGAGTTCACGGACGATCTGCAGTTTGTACTTGGCACCGTTGATGGTCATGGATCCGTCTCCCTTTCGTTTGCGAGAACATCGCATTGGATGTTGAACCTAGGACGAATGGAAGGGGAGGAAACCGACAGGCCACGCGATTTTTTTCGAAAGAAAACCGAAGACCCGCCGGCAGATTTTACCGAAGGAGCATCACACCTGGGTCATGCCGCCATCGACGCAGAGTTCGGCACCGGTGGTAAAGCTGCTTTCATCACTGGCAAGAAACAGCGCGGCGGAGGCAACCTCATCGGGGCGCGCCATTCGGCCGAGCGGGATCATGCCCGTCAGCAATTCGCGCACCTCATCCGTCGTCGCCGCCATCATGGCCGTATCGGTCGGGCCGGGGCTGACGACATTGACGCGAATGCCCTTCGGCGCCAGTTCATTCGCCCAGGTGCGGGCAAAGGAGCGGACGGCCGCCTTGCTGGCGCTGTAGATCCCATATCCCTTCGGGCCGACCACATCGGCGATCGAGCCGATCAGCACGATCGCGCCACCCGGCTGCATCAGGCTGATCGCATCCTGCGCGGCAAACAGCAGCGAACGCACGTTCAGCCCGAAAATCTTGTCATACAGATCCTCGCTGATGTCGCCGAGCATGGAAAATTCCGACATGCCGGCATTGAGGACCAGAATGTCGAGCCGGCCATGGGCGTCGCGAACCTTGTCGAAAACCTGTTTCACATCGCTGGTGCTGCCAGCGTCGGCGCGGACCTGCAACACGCTTCCCTTGCCGTTTTCGGACTTTTCCGCCGAAGCGGTCTCATCCGCCTTGCGGCTGGTCGCATAGACGCTTGCACCCTCGCCGGCAAAACGATCGGCAATCGCCGCGCCAATGCCGCTGCCACCGCCGATGATCACGGCGACCTTGTCCTGCAATCTGCCCATCTCAAAAATCCTTCCATATGGGTGGCCGTAAAACCGGCCGGGTGAATGGAAGGCAGAGATATATTTCCTATATCTACGGCAAAATACGCACCACAGGTAAAGCAGATATCGAGGAGTATATGTATGTCCGAAACCGCTGAGCTTTCCCGCGACACGGCCCGTTCCGGCCAGCGCTCCCTGAAACGGGTCATCGACGAGGCTCTTCTCGATGTCAAAACATCGCGGCCGATCCTGGAGCAGATCGCCAACAAATGGTCGGTGCTGATCCTGACCGTGCTCTGCACCAAGCCGTCGCGTTTCAACGAAATCATGCGACGCCTCGACGGCATCACCCACAAGGCGCTGGCCGATGCGTTGAAGCGGCTGGAACGCAACGGCCTGATCGAACGCCATGTCCTGCCGACGGCACCAGTCGGTGTCGAATATACGATCACCCCGCTCGGCCACTCGCTGCGCCAGCCTTTCGAAGCGCTTTACGCATGGTCGATGACCCACGGCACCCAGATGGAAGCAGCCCAGGCGGAATATGATCGCCGGCAGGGTTAGTCCGAAAACGGTCGGCGCAAGCGCCTTCGGCCCGCCCCGTTAAAGCCTTTCCAGCTGCATGCGCACATGCGCAGCCTCGGCCGGAGAATTGGCAAGCGCGATCGCCCGACCAAAGGCGTCGCGCGCTTTGTCCCTCGCCCCCGTCTGCATCAGAAAATTGCCGCGCACGCCGTGGAAGTAAAAATATCCGTCGAGCTTTTCGACAAGCGGCTCGATCAGTTCCAGCGCAGCCTGCGGCCCTTTCAGCTTCGATAGCGCGACCGCCTTGTTGAGCGTCACCACCGGCGAAGGCGAAAGTTTTTCCAGAAGCTCGTAAAGCAGCGTGATCTCGCCCCAGTCGGTCTCTTCAGCCCGGTCGGCGCGGGCATGCAGGGCGGAAATCGCCGCCTGCACCTGATAGGGACCGGGCCGGCGGTGGCGGATCGCCTTGTCGAGCATGGCAAGCGCTTCCGAAATCAGCCTTCTGTCCCAGCGCGACCGGTCCTGGTCTTCGAGAAGCACGATCTGCCCCTCACCGTCGAACCGCGCGCCGGCCCGCGAATGCTGCAAAAGCATCAGGGCAAACAGGCCCATGATCTCCGGTTCGGCGGGAAAGATGCGCAACAGGATGCGGACAAGCCGGATCGCCTCGCCACAAAGCGCGGCACTGTCGGCATTCGTCGCTCCGGCCGAATAACCTTCGTTGAAGACAAGATAGATCATCGCCGCGACCGTCTTCAGCCGCTCGGCGCGTTCTGCCGCATCCGGCGCCTCGAAGGGCACGGCGCCCTCTCCGCTTTGTGCCTTGGCAACCCGCGCTTTGGCCCGGGTGATGCGCTGCTCCATGGCGCTTTCCGAGACCAGAAAGGCACGCGCGATCTGGGCGACCGAAAGCCCCGATACAATTCTCAGCGCCAGCGCGATCTGCTGCGTATTGGGCAGGTCCGGATGGCAGCAGATGAAGAGCAGCCGCAGAATGTCGTCGCGGTAATGGGAATTGTCGAGCCGCTCGGCAATATCGGCTTCCGCATCGGAGAGATAGGAAAAGGCGGCCTCTTCCGGTAGCGGTTCGTTTTTCGCCCGTTTGCGGATCTGGTCGACGCCGCTATTGCGCCCGACAAAGATCAGCCAGGCGGCGGGATCGCGCGGCGGGCCCTTGTCCGGCCAGCTGCGGATGGCGCGCAGGCAGGCCTCCTGAAACGCCTCTTCTGCCGTATCCAGATCGCGGAAATAACGCAAAAGCGCGCCCAGAACCTGCGGCCGCGCCGCCATCAGCGCAAGTTCGATATGGGCAAGATCGGTCATGAGGTTTCAGCCTTCCGATCCCCCGTCTCATCTCCTTGACCGACCGTCACCTCGCCCGGATGAAAGACGTAAAAGGGCCGGATCTCGTAGGAAGACGAACCGGGATTGACCGCCGAAAGCTCTTTCGAAAACGCGACGGCATCGTCGAGACTGTCGAATTCCGCCGTGTAGAAACCGAGCAGCACTTCCTTGGTTTCGGCAAAAGGCCCGTCCAGCACCAGCGGCTCCTGTCCCGCTGAACCCTGGCCCTTTCGGACCGTGGTTGCCGCCGTCGTCGGCATCAGCCGCCCGGTCGGCCCGAGCCTGCCGGCCTTGGCGAGCGGCTCCTGCACCGCATAAAGCTTTTCCATGACGGCCGCCTCTTCCTCCTTGGACCAGGCGAAGACGGTTTCCTCATGGGCATAACACAGGATGGCATACAGCATTCGTCTCTCCTTCTCCGTTTGAAGACGAAGACGTTAACGCAGAACCGACAGGCTGCAGCAGATTTTTTAGAAAGGGCCTAGCTCCGTCCGGTCGGGCTTGTGCCAAAACTCTCGCGGAAACGGCGCGAGAAATGCGAGCGCGAGGCATAACCGGCCGCTTCCGCGGCGGCGATGGCCGAGGCGCCGGAAGCGATCGCATGGCGGCCGGCCTTCAGCCGCTCGCGGCGCAGGATGGCCCGGAACGACGTGCCTTCGGCCGAAAGCCTGCGCCGCAGCGTCGAGGCGCCGATCGCAAGCTCCTCCGCCACATCCGACACGCTCCAGCTTTCCGAGGGTGCCGTGGCGATCAGCCAGGCGACTTCTTCCGACAGGCTCAGGCGATAAAGCGCCCGGGCCTGCGGCAAAGGCCGCATCAGCGCCAGAACTTCCGTCAGCCTGAGCTTCTTGATCGTTTCGCTGACATTGGCATCGGCAATGGTCGAGGCGGCATGGCAGAGCACCTCGACGAGATCTTCGCTCAGTGGAACGGGCGCAAAACCCGTCTCGCCGGCCTCGCGGCGCTCACTTGCGGAAAGCGGCGCAATCCCCTCGGGCAGGTCCTTCACGTCGAGACGCAAAGCCGCATAAATGCCGGCACCGTCGTCAGGCGCATTAACGACATCCATCTGCACTCCGGCCGGCAGGACGAAGACGGAGCCCGCCGGAAACGACTGTTCCCGATCGCCGAGCCAGACATCCTTCTGGCCGTAAAGCACGATGCAGATCATCGGGCAGTCGAGCTCGAATGCTGTCACCCGCTCGCGATCAAAACAGCAATAGGCAAAAAGCTGGCCGCCATAGGGATGCATGCCGACTTCGGTCCGGCCCCTCACCATCGGCCGCAGCCGCTCGAGCAGGCGGCGCCCGAAATCGGAGGAAACATCAAGGAGGCGTTCGCGGATCATCAGGTTCATGGGGCGACTATAGCGCGACCGCCCTTAAGAAAAACAGCCCAGTGAGCGTTTCGGGCTCAAACCGGCAAGAATCCGGCACGGATGGCCTCCGAGCAAAGGGCAAAAGAGGCGTGACTTCAAAAAGCGATCTTCTTCGATCCTCAAAGACAGGAAACATCATGAAAACCCTCGCCTCCCTCCTCGCCTTCGGTGCCACGATACTGGCGCTCTCCAGCCCCGCCAAGGCTGCCACCGATCTCGAACTCTGGCGCCTCGACTGCGGTGATGTCGTCGTCAAGGACATGTCGACCTTTTCCGACACGTTTGCCTTTGCCGGCAAGACGGCCTCGCTGACCGACAGCTGCTATGTCATCCGCCACGGCAGCGATTACCTGCTCTGGGACACCGGCCTGCCGGCAGCTCTCGTCGGCAAGCCGATCGATACGACGGCTGCCATCGGCGTAACGCTGAAGACCGATATTCCGACACAGCTGAAACAGATCGGCATCAAGCCGGAACAGATCGGCATTGTCGGCGTCAGCCACAATCATTTCGACCATCTCGGCCAGGCCACGACCTTCTCCGCCGCGACCCTGATGATCGGCGCGGCCGACTGGCAGACCTTTCATGACAAGCCGCTGCCCTTCGCCGTCGTGCCGGATCTGGTCAAACCCTGGCTGGACGGTAAGGGCAAGCTCGACCTGGTCACCGGCGACCGCGACATTTTTGGCGACGGTTCGGTGATGATGCTGGCCATGCCCGGCCATACCAAGGGCGAGACGGCGCTGCTGGTCAAACTTGAAAAGACCGGGCCGGTCCTGCTCTCCGGCGACGTCGTGCATTTCGAGGACAATCTCGCCACCCATGGCATGCCCGGTTTCAACGACAACCGCGCCGATACGCTCGCCTCGATGGAGCGGCTGGAAAAGATCGCCTCGACGCTGAATGCGACACTCGTCATCCAGCACGACCCGACCCATGTCAGCCGCCTGCCGACCTTTCCGGCAAGCGCGAAGTGAGGCCGATTTTCCGCCGATAGCCACCCTGCATCATCCGCAATGCGGAACGCAGCGTTCATGACATCGTCACTGGCGCCTCGGGCGCCGGTGACTATATTCCCGGGATCAATTCGAGACCGAGGAAATCCGATGACCGATCTCTCCGCCTTCCCGATCACCACGAAATGGCCGGCCCAGAACCCCGACATCCTGCAGCTTTATTCGACGCCGACGCCGAACGGCGTGAAAGTGTCGATCATGCTGGAGGAAACCGGCCTCGCCTATGAGCCGCATTTCATCAATATCGGCGCCGACGAGACCTGGGGGCCGGAATATCTGGCGCTCAATCCGAACGGAAAGATCCCCGCTATCCTCGATCCGAACGGCCCGGATGGCAAACCTCTGGCGCTGTTCGAATCCGGCGCGATCCTGATCTATCTCGCCGAAAAGACCGGCAAGTTTCTTCCCGCCGATGCGGCCGGCCGTTACGAGGCGATCCAGTGGGTGATGTTCCAGATGGGCGGGCTCGGACCGATGTTCGGCCAGCTCGGTTTCTTCCACAAATTCGCCGGCAAGGATTTCGAGGACAAGCGCCCGCGCGACCGTTACGCCAAGGAAAGCGCAAGGCTCATCCGCGTCCTCGAAACCCGCCTCGAAGGCCGCGACTGGGTGATGGGGAACGACTATACGATCGCCGACATCTCCATGCTCGGCTGGGTGCGCAACCTGATCGGCTTTTACGGCGCCGGCGAACTGATTGCCTATGACGAGCTGAAGAACGTGCCGAAATGGCTGGAACGGGGGCTTGCGCGCCCGGCTGTGCAGCGCGGGCTGGAGATTCCCAAACGCCCGGCCTGATTTTGTGAACCCCTGCCCTATCTCCTCGGTGTAACCCGAGGAGATAGTTTTATGCCCATGCCCGCCCTGCCGCTCGAAGGTTCCTGCCGTTGCGGCGATGTGCGCCTGAAGATCAGCGCGCAGCCAATGCTGACCATGGCCTGCCATTGCCGCGGCTGTCAGAAGATGAGCGCTTCGGCTTTTTCCTGCTCGGCTGCGATCCCGGCCCAAGGTTTCGAGGTGATGTCCGGCGAACCCGTAATCGGTGGCGCCCATGGCGACGACACGCACCATTATCATTGCCCGCGTTGCAAGAGCTGGCTGTTTACGAAGCCCGTCGGCATAGACTGGTTCGTCAATGTCCGGCCGACCATGTTCGATGACGTCTCGTGGTTTTCTCCCTTCATCGAGACTTTCACGTCGGAAAAGTTTTCGTGGGCGCAAACGGGAGCAGCCCACAGTTTCGAAGCCTTTCCGCCGATGGAGGCTTATGAAGGCCTGACGAAGGAGTTTTCCACGCAGGGCTGAACGGGAGCAGCAGCAACCTTCCGCATTGCCTGATATTTTTTCAGCCTGCCTGTCGGAATGCCGGCTGCGGCCGCGTCCTTGGGTCAGTCGAAGCCGATCGGGCCGATGCCGAATGATCGAAGGAGGAGTTTTTATGGACGAGAGGACCAATGCCGAAAACACCCAGGCTGCCCTGCCACCCGTCAAGGGCGGTGTCGTGGCTTACCTGCAGGTGGATGGCGCGATGAAGGCGGCCGAAGTCTACAAAAAGGCGCTTGGCGCCGAGCTCGCCGGTGCCCATCCGCCGGATGAGCAGGGCCGCACCATGCATGTGCATCTTTATATCAACGGCTCTTCGGTCATGCTGGGGGATGCTTATCCGGATCACGGTTACCCGCTGGAAAAGCCCCAGGCCTTCACGATGATGCTGCCGGTGACCGATATCGACACCTGGTGGAAACGCGCGGTCGATGCCGGTTTCACCGTCGTCACGGATCTGCAGGTCATGTTCTGGGGCGATCGTTATGGCCAGCTGCGTGATCCCTTCGGCGTCATCTGGGCCATGAACGAACCGGTCAAGGCCTGACGACATCGGCCTGGCCGAGGGTGGATCCAGCATCACCCGATCGTGACGCCTGAGTGATCCCCGCCCATGCCTGCCGGCGCGCAAAATTAACCCGTCGGTAACCACCGACACCGTCAATGTCGCCGGCCGGTCCAAAAAATGCCGGCCGCGCGATATCGGGACGGTGCATGAACAGCAAAAGACTTATCCCCCTTCTCCTGACAGCAGCAGCCGTCCTGTTGCCTTTCGCGGCAGGCAGCGCACCGCAGGCAGCGCCAGCCTTCAATCACGACTGGAAGAAGGGCCGCGAAACCGGCTTTCCCATTCCCCGCTTCGTTTCGCTGAAAGCGGCCAAGGCGCATATGCGCGTCGGCCCTTCGCTCGATTATGCCACGTCCTACGTCTATTCGGCCCGGGGCCTGCCGCTCGAGATTACCGAGGAATACGGCCATTGGCGGCGCGTGCGCGACGAGGACGGCTCGACTGGCTGGATGTTCGCGCCGCTCCTCTCCTCGCGCCGCACGGCCGTCGTCGGCCCCTGGCACAAAAAGCCGGTCAACCTGCGCGCCGATCCCTCTTCCGATGCCCGCACGGTGGCAAAACTTGCCGCAAAGGTTCGGCTTGACCTTTCGCATTGTGACGGCGACTGGTGCCGCGCCGCCCTGCAGGACCGGCGCCTCACCGGCTTCGTTCGTCAAATCGATCTCTGGGGCGTCTATCCGGGCGAAACCTTCGACTGAGGCAGTCCCCCGAACTACACACAGGCTTGACATGATATCGCATGTGATATCATCGTAAGTCATGATCGTTGTTGATGCTAACGTTATGGTGTCAGCTCTGCGCTCGTCAAAAGGAGCGTCGCATCTTCTGTTGCGGAAAATGCTGGTCGGCGAGGTCGCTTTTGCTCTCTCACCTGCCATAGCTGTCGAATACGAAGACGTGCTGAAACGTCCGGGCATGCTCGGCGACACTCCGTGGATCAGCAACGAGGAGATCGACACTGTGCTGGATGCCGTTATCAGCCGGGCCATGCTTGTCTCTCCACGGTTTCGGTTCAGGCCATTTTTGGACGATCCCAAGGTCGATATTTACATCGAGTTTGCATTGGCGGCGGGGGCTACGC
The DNA here is from genome assembly GCF_007829835.1 of Neorhizobium alkalisoli. GTDB lineage: Bacteria > Pseudomonadota > Alphaproteobacteria > Rhizobiales > Rhizobiaceae > Neorhizobium. Next base: position 548,428 of record NZ_VIWP01000003.1, read on the forward strand.
TCATCGTCAGCAACGATCGGCATTTTCGGCATCCAGCCGTCGAAGCGTTCGGCCTATCCGTCATGAAGGCTGGTGAGTTTTTGGCAGAACGGGAGAAAAGGAGATAATCGGAATGAGCACCTACCCTCTCAGAATAGCGGACCATGTCATGGAAGAGGCGAAACAGGCAGCGGCAGAAGACAACGTGTCGCTGAACCAGCTGCTCTCGGCTTTCATCGCAGATGGCATCGGCCATCGGCGTGCCATCCTTGGCCTGAAGAAGCGGGCAGCGGCGGGGAATGTCGATGCAGCTCTTAGCATTCTGGATCGCACGCCCGATGCCGAACCGGCTGCCGGCGATGAGCTGATCGAAGCGCGAGACGCATCCAGCCCTAGCCGCAAAAGCCTTTGAAGCGTCCAATCCGCCCCTCGCTTCAAAATGCCGCGGGGCGTCTTTCAGAATGGGGCTCAGAATCGGCACGTTTCCTGCGTTAGCAAGAGGTGGGCGAATCCCCGTCCGTCAAAACACCCCATCTCTCCCGAGCCCGTCATGATAGTCCGTCCCCGCCCGTCGCTCCTGCGTCTCTTCTTCGTGATGCAGGGGTCAATCATTCCGCGCATCCTGCCCCAGATCCTTTTTGTCCTCTGTGTGTCGGCCCTTGTCGTCTGGGCCCATCACGATATTCCTGCCATCGTCCCCGGTTCGCTCGGCGCGCCTTTCGCGCTGCTCGGCATCGCCATCTCGATCTTTCTCGGTTTCCGCAACAGTGCCTGTTACGACCGCTGGTGGGAGGCGCGAAAGAACTGGGGCCAGATCATCTATGCCGCCCGCGGTTTCGGCCGCCAGGCAGAAATCCTGCCGGCCATGCATGGCGAGGAAGGAAAGGCCGCGCGCCGGCAATTGAGCGAGCTGATCATCGCCCTGCCGCATGTGCTGGTCACCTATCTGCGCCCGGCCGACAGGTCGGAGGCGAAGCTGACTTTTCTGCCGGAAGACCTGCGCCGCTCGCTCGACACGGCCAATAATCCGCCCGACCTGCTGTTGCGCAGGATTGCCCAAAAACTCGCCGAACTGCGCGCCAGGGATCGCCTGACGGATATCCAGTGGCAGGCGCTGGACAATTCGGTCCAGACCATGGGCATTGCGATCGCCAATTGCGAAAGACTGCGTTTCACCCCGCTTCCCTTCGCCTACACGCTGCTTGTCCATCGCACAGCGCATCTCTTCTGTTTCCTGCTGCCTTTCGGCTTTTCGGATCTGCTCGGCTGGGGCACGCCGCTGGTGGCAGCGCTGATCGCCTATACGTTCTTCGGCCTCGATGCGCTTGGCGACGAGCTGGAAGAACCGTTCGGCACCGGACCGAACGATCTAGCGATCGGCGCGCTTGCTGCCGTCATCGAACGTGACATGCGGGAATCACTCGGCGAAACGAACCTGCCGCCCCTGCCGCAGCCAGTGAATTACGTCCTGAACTGATCTCTTTTGAAGGACGGCGTCGTGCGGCTTCAGCGCACGACGTTGCAGGCGAGCGATTTCTGCTGCAGGGTCGCGCAGGCCGAATTGGCAGCTTCCTCGCTGGCAAAGCCGACGAACCGGGCGCGAAAATATTCGCGTCCGCCATTCTTGTAACCCTCGACGCTCGGCGCAACCTTGCCGAAATCGGCAGACAGCATCGGCAGCGCCTTTTCCAGCATGTCGGACGCCTGTTTGGCGCTGCCGGCAGCGGCAATCTGCACACTCCACGCACTCGGCGCCGCAGGCTTCGGCTGCGGCATGGCATAAAGATTGGCGATGGCGCCGCGCGGCGTCGCACCACCGGAAGCCGTGGCGATGGTGATTTCCTTGCGCGGTGCGGCATAGGAAAGCGTCTTCGGCCCTTCACCTGCCCGCTTTTCCGTCTCGACCACGGCGCTCGGCGTCGGCACCGGAACCACCTTGTTGGCGGAAGCGACCAGCGCATTGGCGCCCGCGCCGCCATTCGGCTGCGTATACTGGTCGAGCAGTGCCGCCATCTGGTCGTCGCGCTTGCGGGCGCTCTTGCCGCCCATCACGACGCCGATATAACGCTTGCCATTGACCACGACGGCGCTGGCAATGTTGTAGCCCGATGCGTTGACGAAACCGGTCTTGACCCCATCCATACCCGGATAACGGTACATCAGGTTGTTGTGGCCACGCACGCGACGGCCACGAAACTCGAAATTGCGCATCGAGAAGATCTGGTATTCGTTCGGAAAGTCGCGGATCAGCGCCAGCGCCAGGACAGCCATGTCGCGCGCCGTCGTCACCTGCGCATCGTCCGGCAGGCCGGATGCGTTGCGGAAGACGGTGCTGTTCATGCCGAGCGAGCGTGCCTTTGCCGTCATCAGCTCGGCGAAATGCTCTTCCGTGCCGCCGAGATAATCGCCCATCGTCGCGGCAGCATCATTGGCGGAACGGATTGCCATGCCGTAAACGGCCTCGCGCACGGTGATCGGCAGGCCGGCCTTGACGCCAAGTTTCGAGGGGATTTTCGAGGCGGCATTGGGGGTCATGACGATCTGCTGTTCCCAGCTGAGACGCCCTGCCCGGATCGCCTCGAAGGTCATGTAAAGCGTCATCATCTTGGTCAGCGATGCCGGATGATTGAGTGTGTCGGCACTCTCCGATGCGAGAATCTTGCCGCTCGTCACATCATAGATGAAATGCGCATATCCTGCCTGAGCGCCCGTCCCCGTCGCCGCAAAACCGGCAGCCGACAGAGCAAGAAAATAAAGGACGCGCACCAGACGAAACATCATTCACCCTCATGGAAAATCGGCGCGAGCATAGAGCACACATGCTGGTGTGAAAATGACGTCACGCGTTTTTAAGTGGATTTTTGTGGAACAGATACGCGGGACGGGACAATTTACACGCAGGAAGAGCGGCGAAAGCCTTCAAATATCGGCAACCATACAGTGCGCAAACTTTGTTCAATTTCGGCGTGGCTGCGGGCTCCGAATGATCGCCCCCTTGAGGGGGAGATGTCACGAAGTGACAGAGGGGGGGCAAGGCATCAGCAAATCAACAGTTAAGGTTCTGCGCGAAAACACCCCCCTCTGCCCTGCCGGGCATCTCCCCCACAAGGGGGGAGATCCGCTGGCGGCACGCTCACTGCCCATATCGACCGGCTCACCCCTTGGTCAGGGTCCGCCGCACCGCATCCTTCCAGCCCTTGATCTTCACCCGCCGCGTCTTCTCTTCCATTGCCGGTTCAAAACGCCGCTCGCGCGCCCAGCTCTTGGCAAACGTCTTCCGATCCGGCCAGACACCGGCCTTCGACCCTGCAAGCCAGGCAGCACCCAGCGCCGTCGTCTCCAGAATGGTCGGCCGGTCGACCGGGGCGTCGAGCAGATCGGAGAGCCGCTGCATCGTCCAGTCTGACACGACCATGCCGCCATCGACGCGCAGCACCGTTCCTTCGCCGGCATTTTTCCAGTCACGGTGCATCGCCTCGAGCAGGTCGCGCGTCTGGTAGCAGACGGCTTCCAGCGCCGCGCGGGCAAATTCCGCCGGGCCTGTCGCCCGTGTCAGGCCAAAAATCGCACCGCGGGCCTCGGCATCCCAATGCGGCGCGCCCATGCCGGTGAAGGCCGGCACCAGATAGACGTCCTGGTTCGGATCGGCCTGTCCGGCAAGGTCACCGCTCTTGGACGCCTTGTCGATCACCTTGATGCCGTCACGCAGCCATTGCACCGCGGCACCGGCAATGAAGATCGAACCTTCCAGCGCATAGGTCGTCTCGCCATCCAGCCGGTAAGCGATCGTCGTCAGCAGCCGGTTTTTCGACCGCACGATATCCTTGCCGATATTCAGCACCGCAAAGCAGCCGGTGCCATAGGTCGACTTGATCATGCCCGGTTCGAAACAGGCCTGGCCGATCGTCGCCGCCTGCTGGTCGCCAGCCACGCCGAGGATAGGGATCGCGGCGCCGAAATGTGCCTCGTCGCAAATGCCGAAATCATCGGCGCAGTCCTTCACTTCCGGCAGCATGACCGCCGGAATATCGAGTATGTCGAGAAGATCCTCGTCCCAGCGGTTTTTCGAAATATTGTAGATCAGCGTGCGGGATGCATTGGTCGCATCGGTGACGAAACTTTTGCCACCCGTCAGCCGCCAGATCAGAAACGTGTCGATCGTTCCGAAGCAGAGTTCGCCCTTCGCAGCCCGCTTTTTTGCGCCTTTGACGTTGGAAAGCAGCCAGGACAGTTTCGTGCCGGAAAAATACGGATCGAGCAGAAGACCGGTCTTTTTGGAAAACTGCTTTTCCAGCCCTCGGGCCTTCAGCTTTTCGCAGAAGGATGCGGTGCGGCGGTCCTGCCAGACGATGGCATTGTGGATCGGCTTGCCGCTGTCGCGCTCCCAGACGACAGCCGTCTCGCGCTGGTTGGTAATGCCGATCGCGGCAATCTGCGAAGCTTCAAGCCCCGCTTCCTTCAGCGCCTTGCGGACGGTCCACAGAACACTGTCCCAGATTTGCTCCGGATCATGCTCCACCCAGCCAGAGCGCGGAAAAATCTGTGGAAATTCCTTCTGGCCGCTGCCGGCCACCTGCATGTTTCCATCAAACACGATCGCCCGCGTCGAGGTCGTTCCCTGGTCGATCGCCAGGATGTAACCCGCCATGCTGTCCTCCCTCACCATTTGCGCGTTAAAAACGGTTTGAGCAGATGCGCCACGCAGCGTCAAACCGGAAGTGACGATGCAAAGGCGCGCGACCATTTCGTGGCCGGCAGGACTTATCCACAATGACCGGGATCTTTGCCGGGATGTTCGCATTTGAATGAATTCGTTAAGATCTCCTTTGCGCCACCCGCCTAGCTTCGGGACGCCTTAATTAGTCAAGCAAGGAGTTCGGAATGATTCCGACTGTTCGGGTGAACTCGTGGGCCATAAGCCGGTCCCTCACTGCGCAAATCTTTGTCATCTGCTTTGTTTCCATTCACGTCCCTCTTATTGCCGTGATTACATCGCTTGCCGCCGGTTTCGATGCAGAGCCGGTGACGCTTCTCCTTTTGATGCTTGCCGCGACATTGCTCGGCACCATCGCCTGCCTGTCCAGCCTCTGGGTCCTGCTGCGCCCGTTGCGGGGCCTCACCACGGCCATCCGCATGTACCGTGCCGAAGGAAAACCGGTACGCATGCAGCTGAAACGCCAGGACGAGATCGGCCTGCTGGCCAATGCCGTCACCGCCATGGTGGCCGAGGTCGAAAATCTGATGCAAAAGCTGCGCCGCCAGGCGATGACCGACCCGCTGACCGGGCTCGGAAACCGCCGCTGGCTCAACGAACGCGTGTCCCAGGAGCGCGCGCGCGCCGAACGTCAGGTCGAGCCGCTGTCGGTCATCACCTTCGACCTCGACCATTTCAAGTCGATCAACGACCGCTACGGCCATGACACCGGCGACGCCGTCATTGTTGCCACCGGTCAGCTGGTGAGCGGCGCCCTGCGCGCCTACGATCTGGCCGCCCGCATCGGCGGCGAGGAATTCTGCATCATCCTGCCGAAAACCCGGCAGGCGGAAGCGGCGATCATGGCCGAAAGGCTGCGGACCATCCTCGAAAGCACACTCGTGCCTCCCCTGCGCCAGGGCCGCCTCACCGCCAGCTTCGGCGTCTACGAGGCAAGATCCGGCGAAAGCCTGCAGGAGATGCTGGCGATTTCGGACAAGGCGCTCTACGAGGCCAAACGCTCCGGCCGCAATTGCGTCCGGCAAGCCGGCGTGAAGACGGAGGCGTGAAACCTCCATACTTCCGGGTACCATAGTTTTGGCATCAGAGCGCGCGGCATACCAATCTCCCCCCCTTGTGGGGGAGATGCCCGGCAGGGCAGAGGGGGTATCCCACGCGCGATCTTTCATCGTTGAATTTGTCGAGGCGGCGCTCCCCCCCCTCTGTCAGCTTTCGCTGACATCTCCCCCACAAAGGGGGAGATTATCGGGAGCCCTCAGCACCCTCCAAATCCAGATTTCTCGGCACCACACCGTCGCTAACGCCGTTCGCCCGATAATGCTGTCTCAACCGGTGCCCAACGATTGCAACCCTCCCCGGTTTGGGCATAACCTCCATCACAAGCGGCGCAGACAGGACGCCGTGGTCAGGGAGGTCCATATGCCAAGAACCGTCGTCGTCACCGGCTCCACCAGCGGCATCGGGCTTGGTGTCGCGCATGCCTTTGCCGCCGAAGGCGCCAATGTCATTATCAACGGTTTTGGTCCGGCCGATGCGATCGAACAGACGCGGCGCGAACTTGACGGGCTCGGCTCCGGCACGGTGCTCTACCATCCCGCCGACATGACGAAACCGGACGAGATCGCCGACCTGATCGCAACGGCAGCGGAAAAATTCGGTACGGTGGATGTTCTCGTCAACAATGCCGGCATCCAGCATGTGGCACGAATCGAGGATTTTCCGCCGGAAAAATGGGACCAGCTGATCGCCATTCTTCTTTCGTCTGCTTTCCACACGATGCGCCACACGATCCCTCTGATGAAAAAAGCGGGCAAGGGCCGCATCATCAACATCGCTTCTGCCCACGGCCTCGTCGCCTCGCCGTTCAAATCCGCCTATGTGGCGGCCAAGCACGGCATTATGGGCCTGACCAAGACGGCGGCGCTGGAACTGGCCGAGGACAATATCACCGTCAACGCCATCTGCCCCGGTTATGTGCTGACGCCGCTGGTCGAAAGACAGATCCCCGACACCGCCCGCGAGCGCGGCATTTCCGAGGCCGAGGTCAAGTCCGAAGTGATGCTGCGGCTGCAGGCGACCAAGGAATTCGTTGCGATCGAGGAAGTGGCGGCAACGGCGATCTATCTCGCCAGCGATGCGGCAAGGAGCATTACCGGCACGCATATCTCGGTCGACGGCGGCTGGACGGCGCAGTAGCCTTTTCCCTCATTCCTGTGACAAGCACAGGAATGAGGTTACGATATGCAACCCGCAACAAGCCATTCGCGGCAATCGGGTGATTCCAATGCAAAGCCGGCAACGGCGGACGAAGGAGACAGATGAACTCAGCCATTCGCTTCATCCTCAACGGGGAAGACGTCACCCTCGGCGGTTTTGCGCCGACCGAGACACTTCTCGATTACCTGCGTCTGAAGCGACGGCTGACGGGAACCAAGGAAGGCTGTGCCGAAGGCGATTGCGGCGCCTGCACCGTGCTGGTCGGCCGGCTGAGCGAAACCGGCCTGCGATACGAAAGCGTCAATGCGTGCATCCGGCTGATGGGCTCGCTGCACGGAACCCATATCGTCACCATCGAACATCTGGCCGCCGAAGACGGAAAGCTGCATCCGGTGCAGCAGGCCATGGTCGATTGCCACGGCTCGCAATGCGGCTTCTGTACCCCCGGCTTCGTCATGTCGCTTTATGGTCTCTGGCTGTCCAACAGCGAACCGTCGCGGCAGGACATCGAGATCACATTGCAAGGCAATCTCTGTCGTTGCACGGGTTATGAGCCGATCCTGAAAGCCGCCGAACAGGTTGCACGAGAGCGGCCGAGCGCCCTCTTCGACCCGATCGAGCGCGACCGCACCGAGATCATGGCAAAGCTCTGGTCGATCCGCTCCGAAGCGGACACGGTTATCGTCGAAAAGGACGGGGATCGCTCCATCGTGCCGGCCTCGCTGGAAGATCTGGCCGAAATCCTGGCCGCCGAACCAAAGGCGACCATCGTTGCCGGTGCCACCGATGTCGGCCTGTGGGTGACGAAACAGATGCGCCGGCTCGACCCGGTCGTCTTCATCAATCACCTCTCCGAACTGCAATCCATCTCGATCGAACCTGATGGCATCACGATCGGCGCTGGTGTCAGTTATGCCGAGGCGCAAGGGTTTCTCGAAGCGACCATCCCAGCGCTTGGCCAGTTGATCGACCGGATCGGCGGCCAGCAGGTGCGCAATATGGGCACGATCGGCGGCAATATCGCCAATGGTTCGCCGATCGGCGACAGCCCCCCGCCGCTGATCGCGCTCGGCACGCAGCTCACCCTACGCTCCCATTCGGGCCGCCGCGTCATGCCGCTCGAACACTATTTCATCGCCTATGGAAAACAGGACCGCCTGCCGGGCGAATTCGTCGAAAAGATCTTTGTGCCGCATCCAACCGAAGACAGCCATTTCTCCGTCTACAAGATCTCCAAACGCCGCGACGAGGATATTTCGGCCCTGTGTGGCGCCTTTTACCTGATGCTCGACGGTGAAGGACACGTGGAAACCATCCGCATCGCCTTCGGCGGCATGGCGGCGACCCCGAAACGGGCAACCCATGTCGAGGCGGCCTTGACCGGCCAGCCCTGGAGCTGGGGCGTGATTGCGGCGGTGCGCGACCTGTTCGACGAGGACTTTCAGCCGCTCACCGATTGGCGCGCGACCGCCGAATATCGCAGCCTGACTGCCAAGAACTTGCTGACGCGCTTCTTCCTGGAGACAGCCGGCGCACCGACGGAATTGCGCCGGTTCGAGTTGGAGGAGGCTTGAGGATGGAAGAAATGTTTCGCCCAAAGCTGCCCCTCACCCGTCCTTCGGACCCACTTCGCTCGGCGCACCCCCTCCCCGCACGCGGGGCGAGGGGAAACGGTGAGCGCGCCGCACATCCCTTCTCCCCGTCAGAACGGGGAGAAGGTGGCGGCAGCCGGATGAGGGGCTACTATAATCTCGGAGGCACCTTTTGATGGACAAATCCACCTTCGAGACCAAACCCGTCATCAACGGCCCGATGCATGTGTCGCTGAAACATGATTCAGCGCATAAACATGTGACCGGAAGTGCCGAATATATCGACGATATTCCCGAACCGATCGGCACACTGCATGGCGGCCTCGGTCTCGCCGACCGGGCGCATGCGGAAATCCTCTCGGTCGATCTGGAGGCGGTCAAGGCCGCGCCCGGCGTCGTCTGGGTGATCACCGCCGCAGACATTCCCGGCGAAAATGACGTCGCCGCCACTGGCCAGCATGACGAACCGCTGCTGGCGACCGATCTTGTGCAGTTCCACGGCCAGCTGATCTTCGCCGTGATCGCCGAAACCCGCGATCAGGCGCGCCGCGCCGCAAAACTGGCAAAGATCGAATATCGCGACCTGCCGCATTTCACCGATGTCGACAGTGCCCGCGAAAACGGCGCCAAGCTCGTCTGTGAACCGATGACGCTTTTGCGCGGCGAGCCGGAAACCGAAATCGAAAAGCCGCCTCTGCGCATCCAGGCTTCGATGAAGATCGGTGGCCAGGAGCATTTTTATCTCGAAAGCCATATCGCGCTCGCCATTCCTGGCGAGGATGACGACGTCACCGTCTGGTCCTCGACCCAGCACCCGAGCGAGGTGCAGCATATGGTGGCACATGTTCTGGGCACCGCAAGCCATGCGGTCGAGGTCAAGACACGGCGCATGGGCGGAGGTTTCGGCGGCAAGGAAACACAAGGCAACCAGTTTGCAGCCCTTGCGGCGGTGGCCGCCAAGAAGCTGAAACGCGCCGTCAAATTCCGCCCGGACCGCGACGAGGATATGTCGATCACCGGCAAACGCCACGATTTCCGTGTCGATTACGATGTCGCCTTCGACGAGGAAGGCCGCATCCACGCGCTCGATGCCGTTTATGCCGCCCGCTGCGGGTATTCCGCCGACCTGTCCGGCCCGGTCACCGACCGCGCTCTATTCCATGCGGACTCGAGCTATTTCTACCCGCATGTAAAACTGAAATCCGAGCCGCTCAAAACCCACACCGTCTCCAACACCGCCTTTCGCGGCTTTGGCGGCCCACAGGGCATGCTCGGCGCAGAACGGATCATCGAGGACATCGCCTATGCCGTCGGCAAGGATCCGCTGGAAATCCGAAAACTGAATTTTTACGGCCAGCCCGGCTCCGGCCGCACCACGACGCCCTATCATCAGGAGGTCGAGGACAATGTGATTGCCCGCGTTGTCGAGGAGCTGGAAGCGTCTTCGGACTATCAGGCGCGGCGGCAGGCTATCCTCGACTTCAACGAAAACAGCCCGGTCATCCGCAAGGGCATTGCGCTGACACCGGTAAAATTCGGCATCTCCTTCACGATGACCGCCTACAACCAGGCGGGTGCGCTGGTGCATGTCTACAATGACGGCTCGATCCACCTGAACCATGGCGGCACCGAGATGGGCCAGGGCCTTTACACCAAGGTGGCGCAGGTCGTGGCCGAGGCGTTTCAGGTGGATATCGACCGGGTGAAAATCACCGCGACGACGACGGGCAAGGTGCCGAACACGTCTGCTACCGCCGCCTCCTCCGGCTCCGACCTGAACGGGATGGCCGCTTATGACGCCTGCCGGCAGATCAAGGAAAGGCTCGTGGATTTCGCCTGCCGCCAATGGAAGGTGGACAAAAGCGAGGTCGAGTTCCTGCCGAACCGTCTTCGGATCGGCTCGGAAATCGTGCCCTTCGATACCTTTGTCAGGGCTGCCTACTACGACCGCGTGCAGCTGTCGGCCGCCGGTTTCTACAAAACGCCAAAGATCCATTGGGACCGCAAGGCGGGCCGCGGCCACCCCTTTTATTATTTCGCCTATGGCGCCTCGGTCTCGGAAGTTTCGATCGATACGCTGACCGGCGAATATCTGGTCGATCGCACCGATATTCTCCATGATGTCGGCAAATCGCTGAACCCGATCATCGATATCGGCCAGGTGGAAGGCGCTTTCGTTCAGGGCATGGGCTGGCTGACAACGGAAGAGCTGTGGTGGGATGCCAAGGGCAGGCTCCGCACCCACGCGCCCTCGACCTACAAGATCCCGCTGGCCTCCGACCGTCCGAAGATCTTTAACGTCAAACTTGCCGAGTGGTCGGAAAACGCCGAGCCGACGATCGGCCGTTCCAAGGCGGTCGGTGAGCCGCCCTTCATGCTGGCCTTCTCGGTTCTGGAAGCGATCTCCATGGCCGTTGCCAGCATTGCCGATTATTCCGTCTGCCCGAGGCTCGACGCACCGGCAACGCCGGAACGGGTGCTGATGGCGGTGGAGCGGTTGAAGAACATGTCATGACCGTACTGATCCGCCCGGAGCAGCCCAGAGACGAAGACGCGATCCACGACCTGACGCAGGCCGCTTTCCGGCCCATGGCCTACAGTTCGGGCACGGAGGGAAAAATCATCCGCGAGCTTCGTGCCGCCGGTGATCTGACCCTGTCGCTCGTCGCCGAGCAGGATGGACAGATCGTCGGCCATATCGCCTTTTCACCCGTCAGCATCAACGGCCCGCAGGGTAGCTCTTATCTCGATGAGGGCTGGTTCGGTCTCGGCCCGATTTCCGTCCGAGAGGACCTGCAAAGGCAGGGCATCGGCCGGGCCCTGATCCGGGAAGGCCTGCACCGGCTGAAGACGGAAGGCGCAAAGGGCTGCGCCCTGATCGGCAATCCTGCCGTCTATCGCAGCTCCGGCTTCGAGAGCGATGGCCAGCTGTCCTATGGTGGTCTCGACCGGACCTATATCCAGCGGATCGTCTTCGACGGCCCGCCCCCTGCCGGCACGCTGGTCTACAGGCCGGCCTTCGACGGCTGACGCCCCTTTACGGCGTCCCGTCGACATGCGGCAACGGCACCTCCGCCACCTTGTTGCGCTGCCAGGGAAACAGCCCGAGCACCAGCGCGCAGCCGGTGACGATAATCAGCGCCCCAAATCCCTGCAGGACCGACAGCGGCTCGTGCAAAACGATCGCCCCGACGATGACGGCGACGATCGTCACCACGAATTCGACGCTGACCGCCTTGGTGGCGCCGATCGAAGCGACGAGGCGGAAATAGAGAACATAGGTCATGGCGCTCATGACGCAGCCGGCGATCGCCAGATAGATGATGTCGGCAAAACCCGGCAGGTCCGGCACCGGCACCGCGAAAAGAAACGGCAGGCACATGATGCCGCCGGCGAGAAAGGCACCGGCCGAGATTTCCCAGGAACCGGTCGCAGCCAATTTGTGGCTGGCATAATTGCTGCCGAAGGCCGCCGAAAAACAGGCGGCCAGCATGGCGACGCAGCCGAGAATGAAGGACGGTGTCACCGGAACCGCCGGAAAACCGACCAGAAGCACCATGCCGACCCCACCGAGCAGCAGCCCGATCAGCCCGTTGAGCCCGATCCGCTCCAGCCCCCAGACATGGCTGATCAGCATCGAAAAAAGCGGAATGGAAATGACGATGATCGCCGCCATCGCCGTGCCGATCAGCGGCGTCGCATAGGAAAGCCCAAGCAGCTGGCCGGCAACCGTGGTAGCGCCGACGACGGCAAACGGCTTCCATCCGGCCGAAAAATCAAGCCTACGCCGGCCGATTGCGGCCAGCGCGAACAGGGTGACCGCCGCCGTCAGCGCTCGAAAAGCGACGGCGCCGACCCAGCCGAAGGCGAGCACCAGGTGCAGCACGACGAGGAAGGACAGGCCCCAGGCGAGCGAGAGAAAAATGTAGATGGCAAGATCGCGGGATTTCATGGGAGCCTGATGCAGCAAGATGTCGAGAGGCCTCCATACAGGATCGGTTGCAGATCGAAAGGACCGAAAGCGACACGGGTCTTGAAGAATGGAAGATTTGGTGTGCAATCTTTGCTTATGCGAAAAGAAGAATGCCAGATGCGATTTCTTCAACCAGATCGGGAGCCGAGCCGACGAAGCAGTCTGCCGATGAGCGCTCGCCTTGAAGGCCGTTCTATTGCCTATGGGGTTGAAGCGGCGTGGCAGGCGCCCGAGGATCTCCCCCCTTGTGGGGGAGATGTCACGAAAGTGACAGAGGGGGGGAACACCGGCCCGGCATATTTCACGATTGATGGCCAGCGAGCAGGATACCCCCCTCTGCCCTGCCGGGCATCTCCCCCACAAGGGGGGAGATCGGCAAGCGGCAAGCTCCCACCTTATTCTCCGCCTCGGCAATCGTGGGACCATCCGCATGGCTGAACGACCGCTCCCCGCCTTCCTCTCAACTCATCCCCGCTCCGTGCTGATCGAACTCACGGAGGCAAAGGGCTCGACCCCGCGCGAGGCCGGCACGTTCATGCTGGTTTCCGAGCATGCGATCTGGGGCACGATCGGCGGCGGGCAGTTCGAATATATGGCGATCGACAACGCCCGCGCACTTCTTTCGGGCCGTGGTGAGGCGGTGATGGACATCCCGCTCGGGCCGGAAATCGGCCAGTGTTGTGGCGGCCGGACCAAGCTTTCCTTTGCGACGATCGACGAAAACCTGGCTGCCTCGCTCGAAAAGCGATTGTCGGACGAAGCCGATGAGCGCCCCGCCGTTTTTCTGTTCGGTTCCGGACATGTGGGTCTCGCGCTGACAAAAGCGCTTCTGCCCCTGCCCTTTGCCGTCAGCGTCATCGAGACCCGCGCGGAAGCCCTGGAAGAGCTGCCGGCTGGCGTCGCACGGCATCTGTCTGTCATGCCGGAAGCCTTTGTCGAAAACATCCCGGCCGGCGGTGCCGCGATCATCCTGACCCATGACCATGCGCTGGATTTCCTGATCGCCGCGGAAGCGCTCGCCCGCGACGATCTCGCCTATATCGGCATGATCGGTTCGGCGACGAAACGCGCGACCTTTTCCAGCTGGCTGCGGCGTCAAGCGGTCAATGAAACCGCGCAACAGGAGACCGGAGATGCCGAAACCATGCTGTCACGCCTCATCCTGCCGGTCGGCGGCAGTGCGGTGAAGGACAAGCGTCCGGAAGTCATCGCCGCCATGGTGGCGGCGGAACTTCTGACCGTTTATGCCGGGAAAAACCACCATCCATCACGGGCGAAAATCCCGGTCGGCTGAAGTCTGCTGCCCTCGCCAGAAATTCTCCGCCCGGCTGTCGGAAATTGCCTCGGTCAGGCCCGCATCCCGACGCAGGTCCTCGGGCAGATCCGGGCAGCGCGGGCGACCACCGGCAAGTTTCGCGAGCCACCGCATCAGGGAGCGAAAAGGCGCCTGCCAGTGAAAATCCGGCGGCCGCACCGGCATGGCCGGCGACAGGATGGCTACGGGCAAGGCATGGTCTGGAGAAGGCAAAGGTCTGCCCTGTGCGGAAAGCATGGTCGCTCCACATCGATCGGTTTCAATTGGTCTGATGGGATGAGAATTGCGCCGGATTGCCCGAAAATTCCAATTCAATTACAGTGGCCAGCGATAAAGAGAACTTATCGCTAAAAAATTTGATCAAGAGCCGCCGATGAAACTGTCGCGCCGTTTTCCGCTGAATGCTTTGAGGGTGTTCGAGGCGGTGGCGCGTCTTGAAAATTTCACCCGGGCGGCGCAAGAGCTGGGCATGACCCAGACGGCGGTCAGCTATCAGGTCAAGCTTCTCGAAGATCATATCGGCAAAACGCTGTTCATCCGCAAACCGCGCGATCTGCAGCTCACCGAAACCGGTCGCACCATGCTGCCGAAAGTGGCGGAAGCGTTTTCGCTTCTCGTCGAAGCCGTCGGCACTGCGGGAGAGACCCATGGCCAGATGCTGGAAATCCATTCGCCGCCGACCTTTGCCTCGCACTGGCTGTCGCGCCATTTCGGCAGTTTCCAGAATACCCATCCGGAGATTTCGCTGAAGCTGATCCGCCATATGGAGCGCAGCGACGAGGAACGGGCACCGACCGGCATCCTCATCCATATCGGCGCAGAACCGCTGCCGGGGCTGACCTGTCATCCGATCCTGACGCTCACCTATTCGCCCATGCTCAATCCGCAGCTTGCAGCGACGGTCGGCGGCATCCATGAACCGGCGGATCTTCTGAAACTGCCGTGGATTTCGGATATGCATAAAGGCTGGCACGACTGGTTCGAGACGATCGGGCTCGACCAGCACGGCATACGCCATAACAATCTCGACACGTTTGGCGCACTCGAGCTTCAGGCCAATGCAGCGATCGGCGGCCATGGCGTCGCCATGCTGAGCCCCTTCCTGTTTCGGGCCGAACTGGAACAGGGCCGTCTCATCCAGCCTTTCGACATCGGCTGCGGCGACGGCAAGACTTACTGGCTCTGCTATCAACCTGCCCGCCGCAACACGCCGAAGATCAAGGCTTTTGTGACGTGGATAATGGCGGCGCTGGCGGGGGAAAGGGATACAGGCCGGCCGGCCTGACGATCTCCCTCACAAGGGGGGAGATGTCACGAAGTGACAGAGGGGGTACGCAACAGCTCAGCGAATTCAAGGTGAGATAGGAGCGTGGGGATACCCCTCTGCCCTGCCGGGCATCTCCGCCACAAGCGGGGAGATCGGCAAGCCGCACTCTCTGCGACACCTCTCCAACCGTCTGGTCAAAACCCGCGCAGCGACGAACCGAGCTTGGCGATAGAGAGCTGCTCCTCGCTGCTATGGCCATATCCCCTCACCTCGCCAGACTGCCGAAAATCCTTCTCGCCCCAGTCGGGCTCGCCGCGCCGGCCGCGGCCGTCAAAAATGCCGAGATCCCGCTGAAGACCTTCCGGCATGGCCCGCAGATCGAGGTTGTTTTGATGCATGCCCCGGCGGGGGCGAAAAATTTCGAAGAGCGAAAAATATGGCAAAAGCCGCGGTGAAAGATGATCGGCGATCGAGAACATCGCGTTTCTCCCTGGATTTAAGCTGTTTTCTTTTGAATTCCGTGGAGGTAATTTGCGCTTCGAAGCACCGGTTATCCAATCGAATTACCGGATCCATGCATAAAGAGAACTGATCCATGAAACTGTCGCGGCAGATCCCTCTCAATGCGCTGCGCGTCTTTGAATCCGCCGCCCGGCAACTGAGTTTCACCAAGGCCGGCGAGGAACTGGGCCTGACCCAGACGGCGGTCAGCTACCAGATCAAGCTTCTGGAGGATCAGATCGGCGAGCCGCTCTTCCTGCGCCGTCCGCGCCAGGTGACGCTGACCGATGCCGGCGCGCGGCTGGCACCAAAGATGACGGAAGCCTTTGCGATCATGGGAGAAGCCCTGTCGAGCCTGAAGGAAGAGGCGGAAGGCATGCTCGTCATCCACACGACCGCAACCTTTGCCTCGCGCTGGCTCGCCCACCATCTCGGCACGTTCCAGATGGAAAACCCGGGCATTGCCGTCAGGCTCGAAACCTCGCAGGAAATGGTGGATTTCACCCGTGCCGAGGCCGACGTGGCGATCCGCAGCGGCAGCGGTGAGTGGCCGGGATTGAAGTCGCATTTTCTGATGAAGAGCGATTTTACGCCGATGCTGAGCCCGGCGCTGGCCGAGACGATCGGCGGCGTCAACGAGCCGGCGGATCTTTTAAAACTGCGGATCATCGATCCCGGCGATATCTGGTGGCCGCTCTGGTTCGAAGCGGCGGGCATTGCCGATCCGGATCTTTCGGGCCGGCCGTTCAGCCGTTATGGCGCCCAGTCCTTCGAGGCCGCAGCCGCCATGGCCGGCCAGGGTGTCGCGATCCTGAAACCGGAATTTTATGCCGATGACGTGGCGCTCGGCCGCCTGATCCAGCCCTTCGATCTGCGGGCAACGGATGGCAGCGACTATTGGCTCGCCTATCCGGAGGCGCGGCGCCATTCAAAAAAGATCCGCGCCTTCCGCGAATTCATGCGCGGCAAGATGCCGACCTTTCGCGACTAAAGATCAGAAATATCGCGGGCTTGGCCTCAATAGCTCATGTCGGGCGCATAAAAACAGCGCAGCGTATCCTCGTTGGGATAGAGGCAGAGGTGATATTCGGAATCGAGGCTGCGGCGCGCCTGGCTTTGCGGCAGCGTGAAATCATGCTGGCGGGTGATCAGCCGATGATCGCCCGGCCCGATGATGATCTCGTAACCGCCTTTGACGACCTTGACGTTTTTCGTCGAGATCATCTGGCAGTCACCGGTATGGTTGTCGCCGTTACAGCAGAAACCGTCATATTTGAAGCCGGACATGGCTTCGTGGGCCGTGGCCGGGCCGACATGCAATAAGGACGCATACGCAACGATCACACCAGCCAGAATGAATTCCGCATCTCTGGTCATGAGCCTTGTCTCCGTTGATGATCCCATCCCCGGCGTGGCTTAACGCAATACCCGGCAACGCCGGCTGTCTTGCAATTGTCATGATAGGTTGAGTCGGCTTTTCAGCGAACCCTCATTTATTGCGATGCACAAGTGAGTATATTAGGCTTTCATCATGCATCGATGCGCGCGCTTAACGGCGGCGCCGTATTGAGGGTTCCAGGGCGGGAACATTTTCGGCTGGCGGTGACCTGTGCGGATAGAGAGGACAAGGCGAGCCTTTACCAGCCTCTGCACTTCCCTTAGGGGTTTCGCCCCCATCTCATCGCGGCTAAAAGAGCAAAAACCATCTGCCTGCGCCGAGACCGCAATGCCAAGCTTCTATCGCAAATCGAAACTGCTGCGCCGATCGAAAGTGATCTTCGGATCCGCGGCGCTGTGGAAACCACGGCTGGTTTTCTGGCTCGGGGCGCTGGCAATCGGAGTGATCAGCGTCGGCTTTGCCGAACTGGCGGATATGGCGCAGAAGGCGTTCGGTGCCCTGACATCCTCCGGCCAATGGGGATTTCTGCTGCCGCTTCTGCTTGCCCCTGCCGGCTTCATGCTTTCGGCCTTCCTTGCGGCCAAACTGTTTCCCAATTCGCAAGGCAGCGGCATTCCGCAGGCGATCGCGGCACGGCATCTGCGCGACGAGAAGGATCGGGTCAAGCTGCTGTCGCTAAAAATCGCCTTCGGAAAGATCCTGCTCACCGTGCTGGGGCTTTTCTCCGGCGCCTCGATCGGTCGTGAGGGGCCGACGGTGCAGGTCGGGGCGTCGATCATGCTGTCGGTCGCCCGGTTCGGCGGCATGGCGCAGGCGCGCGGGTTGATCCTTGCCGGGTCCGCCGCCGGCATTGCCGCGGCCTTCAACACGCCGCTGGCCGGCATCGTCTTTGCGATCGAGGAAATGAGCCGCACCTACGAGTCGCGCGCCAATGGCATCGTGCTCACCGGCGTCATCCTGTCTGGCCTTGCAGCGCTCGGGCTTGCCGGCAGCTATAATTATTTCGGCGAGGCTTCGGTCGCTCCGACCGCTTGGCGCGACTGGGGTCTGGTCCTTGCCTGCGGTATTGGCGGCGGCGCGCTAGGCGCCGGTTTCAGCGGGTTTGCGCTGCATTTCGGCCGGCGTGTCCGCGCCTGGGCGCAGCCGCAGCCGCTTTACCGCATGGTGGCGCTGGCCGGCATATGCGGATTGGCCGTGGCGCTGATCGGCATTGCGTCCCATGGCGCGACTTTTGGAACCGGATACGAACAGGCGCGCGGCGCGGTCGAGGGGCAGGCGCTGCCGGCCTTTTTCTTCGTCGAAAAGCTGCTGGCGAGTTTCCTCTCCATGCTGTCCGGCATTCCCGGCGGCATTTTTGCGCCTTCGCTGGCCGTCGGCGCAGGCTTCGGCAGCACGATGGGTTCGCTGTTCGGCACCAGCATCGCGCTCGCCGCCATTCTCGGCATGGCCGGTTATTTTTCGGGCGTCGTGCAGGCGCCGATGACGGCCTTCGTGATTATTCTGGAAATGACCGGTGACCATCAGGCCGTGATCCCGATCATGGCTGTCTCCATGATCGGATATGTCACCTCGCGCATCCTCTCGCGCGAGCCGCTTTACCACGGCCTGTCGCGGGTCTTCATTTCGGCAGCGCTCCGGGCCCGGCGTTCGGCCCATAAGGAAACGGCAGCGGCCTGAAATCTCAGCCGTCGGTCGAGACGGTTACCAATTTCCACGCCTCGATCTCCGCCTGCAGCCGCTCGACCCGTTCCGACACGAATTTCAGCGCGTCGCTGCCGAGTAGAAGCTGCGGCGGCGGATTTTGCTGTTCGACCAGGTCGAGAACCGCCGCCGCCAGCTTTTCCGGATCGCCGAGCTGGCGGCCGCTCTTTTCCTGCCGCGCCTGACGGATCGGGTCGAAAAGCGGATCATAGTCGGCGATCGAGCGTTCCGTGCGCACCATCGAGCGGCCGGCCCAGTCGGTGCGGAAGGAACCGGGGCAAAGGGCCGTCACATGCACGCCAAAGGGTGCCATTTCGGCCCGCATCACCTCGGAAATCCCCTGCAAAGCAAACTTGCTGCCGCAGTAATAGGCGATCCCCGGCATGGTGATCATCCCACCCATCGAGGTGACGTTGACGATAAAACCGCGCCGCCTCTGCCGGAACCGCGGCAGAAAAGCCTTGGCGACCGCAACGGCGCCAAACACGTTGACGTCGAACTGGCGCCGCATCTCCTCGATCGGTGATTCCTCCAGCACGCCCTCATGGCCGTAACCGGCATTGTTGATCAGCACATCCACCGGCCCATAGCTCTCCTCCGCCTCGGCCACGACATCGCCGATGCGGTCGAATTCGGTGACGTCGCAAAGAACCGTGCGGATTTCGGGAAGCTTTTCCAGAAGGGCCGCGCGCGATGCTTCGGAACGCACGGTGCCGATCACCTGATGGCCTGCGGCTATGGCGACTGTCGCGATGGCAAGGCCGAAACCGGAATTCGCACCGGTGATGAAGAAGGTTTTGTTCGACATGATCCGCAACTCCTTGATTGATGGCGGACTTGACAGATATTATTGAAACACATGGCATTCGATTGCGGATCGTCTGAAAATGTTGCCAAATCCTATCATGTCGCCATCCCTATCCTCTCGACGGGAAGAGCTGGTCGGACTTGCCTCGACCCTCGGCCCCAGACGCGGTTACAATCCGACCGGGCTTGGCAGCGTGCGTATCCTGCGCACCGAGGCTGTGCTGCGCGACATTCCGGTCCTTTACCGACCGGGCGCCGTTTTCGTGCTGCAGGGAAGCAAGCAGGGTTTTCTCGAAGGCGACGTCTATCGCTACGACGAGGACCATTATCTCGCCGTCTCCCTGCCCGTGCCGTTCCGGATGCAATCGACCGCGAGCCCGCAAAGACCGCTGATCGCCGTCTATGTCGAGTTCGACATGGCCATGGCCGCCGAGATCGCCATCGAGGTCGAGGCGCAGGGCGCGTTTCAGGCAAGGCAGCCCGCCGAGAAGCCGAAAAGCCTCGTCTCGAGCCGGATGTCAGCCGAGATCGAGGATGCGCTGATGCGGCTTTTGACGGCCTTGTCGAGCCCGGTCGAGACCGCCGTGCTGGGCGCGGGCCTTTTGCGCGAACTGCATTATCGCGTGCTGATCGGCCCGCAGGGTGACGCGATGCGTGCCGCGCTCAGGCAGCAGGGCACGAGCGGGCGGGTGATGCAGAGCCTGACCTATCTGCGGGAAAATTTCGGCTCGGAAATCGCCGTTGCCGATCTGGCAAGAGATGCCGGCATGAGCGTCCCCTCTTTCCACGTCCATTTCCGGGAACTGACCGGCAGCAGCCCGATGCAATATATCAAGGCACTGCGGCTGCATGAGGCGCGGCTGATGATCGCCCGGCAGACAAGCACGATCGCCGAGATTTCCGGTATCGTCGGTTATGCCAGCCCGGCGCAGTTCAGCCGCGACTTCAAGCGGCATTTCGGGCGCACCGCCTCGCAGGAGCTGGCATGGGTGCGTCACCATCTCGGCGAGATGATCTGAGTTTTTCAGCGCCCACCCCGCTACACCCCTTGATTGCAAACAGCATTTTAGCAGCGCTGGACGCCCGCTGCTGAGCGAATAGATGCTGATCTATGCTTGAGTGAAAAATCTACAGTCAAAGATCCACCCAAATAAAAATCGTTAATATTCCGGAATCGATAAAATAAAACCCAAGTTGGTAACGGTTGGATAATCCATGCAGAATAGATTGCAACCATTAAGGGAATATGAGTCTTTGTAAATACACGTCTAACATCCGGTGGGGGCTGGGATGCAGCGTCGTCATGACCTTGATTTTGTTCGGGTTGCGGTGTTTCCGCTGCTTATTTTATATCATGCCAGCCTGATATACGGCACACGTGATTTCCTGATCAAATCACCCGCTGCGGAATCACTGTTCGACGTGTTTTATGTGCTGACGCATCCTTGGCGAATGATGCTTCTGTTCTTCGTTTCAGGCGCTTCCGCGACGCTTGCGCTCCAGAATGGCACAATCGACCGTTTCACAATGGCACGCATGAAACAGCTGCTTTTGCCGCTCATCGTCGGCATGCTGATCCTCATCCCGCCGCAGATCTATGTCCGCCTCAATGATCTCGACGGCCTGAATATCGGCATGATGGAAGTCTTCCGCCACTACCTGACATTGTCTCCCTTGCCGCTTCCGGATGGGCGGATGATGCCGTTGTTTGGCACGGAGCATCTCTGGTATCTGATCTATCTGTGGTGCTACACGGTGATCCTGGCATTGGCCGTTGCGCGACATGGTCGCCATGTCACCTGCATGGCCGAGTTTCTTGGCAGGCAGCTTTCCGGCCCACGCCTGTTCATTCTTCCCGTCCTGTTTCTTCTTGTCGTCCGGGTCACGCTGCGCCCCTTCTTTCCGCCGACGCTCAACCTGGCAACGGACTGGTATTCTCATGCGCTCTATTTCCCCACCTTCCTTGCCGGCGCCTTGCTCGCGCGGCATGAAGGGTTCTGGAAGGAGATCGTTCGGTATCGCAGCGCCGCGTTGATCCTTGCCATGACTTGCGGCGCGATGTTGCTGGTGAGGAATTTCACGGTGCCGTCGGAGGATCGGGGTTTTGTCGATCTTGCCTATAGCAATGTGGTGATCGCCATGTTCCGCTGGTACGCCATTGCTGCCGTGCTTGGTTATGCAAAGCGCTACTGCACGAGGGCGCACCCCGCCGTCAGTTATTTCAACAAGGCGGTGCTGACCCTCTATGTGCTGCATCAGACGGTGATGGTCCTGCTGGCGCATTGGCTGAACGAAATGCACCTGCTCGGGCCGCACGCCTTTCTGCCGCTTGCGATCCTGACGCTGATGATCTGCGGTCTTATCTACGAGGCGATGCGCAAGACGCGTCTCGTTCTGCGCCCGCCTCTGCCGGCTGCGGCCTGATGATAAAACGGCGGCCCGACGCCGCCGTTTTCAGTTCGATCCCGATGGTTTTCCTCAAAGCAGGAAAAAGTCCTTCGTCACCTGGGTGACGCCGTCGAGCTTCAGCAGGAAATCCGTCTGCCGATCGCCATCGACGTCGGCCGCCACATAAAGGCCGGTCGTGAGTTTCTGCTAGCGCAATTCGCCCGCCTCGCCGGAATAGGCGGCCTTGCCGATGAAATGAAAATCCTGCCGGCCGGCCGTCGTTGTATCCGCATCCATGAAGGAGAGATCGATCTTGTCCTTTTCCTTCAGGCTGAAGTCGAAGATGACGGAGGGGATGCTGCGCTGGGAATCGAGGACCGACTTGAACACGAAACGGTCGGCGCCTTCGTCGCCATAAAGCGCGCTGAAGCCGTGGCCGCCCCAGAGAAGATCGTTGCCGGTGCCGCCATGCAGCTCGTCGCTGCCATCACCGCCGTAAAGCTTGTCATTGCCTGCTTCGCCGTAGATCCGGTCATTGCCGGCAAGGCCGTACAGCGTCTCGGCCTTGCGGTTGCCGACGATATTGTCGTCGCCGAGCGTGCCGGTCAGCGAGGTCGAATAGTTGTAGAAGGTTTCCTCGACATCACGGATATCGATCACCTGGTTGGAAATTCGCTCGTTGCCGAGTGAATCCACCGCACGAATGGTGACGAACTGACGGGTGTTGTAACCATCCGCATCGTAATCGAAAACCTTGGTGGAACGGATCTCGTTGCCGACCAGGGTGAAATTGTCGGTCGTTTCCGTCGTCGTGCCGGTATAGTGGCCATCGGCATCATAATTATAATGCTCGGCATATTGCCCGATCATCTCGAAGGTGAAGGCATCACCATCCAGATCCCGAATATCGAGCTTCAGATAAAGACTGTCGATCGGTTGGCTTTCCAGCTGGCTGCCGCCGGCTGCGGTATAGATATAGGGAGCTGTGTTGATGGCCATGTCATCCTCATCCAGGGCTTTATTTTAGAGAAAACTATAGCCGCATTTCTTCCGGTCAAGCCGTGGATACTTGTCATGTGCCACGGAGATACATGAAATATTCATGTCTTTTCCCGCGCACGATGAGGCCTTAGCCATCACCTCAACCTGTGATATTCTGCATTCGGCATTATTCAGTTTTCCATAATATATTAATGCCATGCTTGCCGACCTCCCGTTTTCCGGAGGAGGCCGATGCGGTCCCTGGTTTTGCGATCCGTCGTTTCGTCCGTGCTGGCGGCCAGCGCGCTTTCGTCCGTCGTGGCGCTGCTCGGATGGGGCGAATATTCCAACTGGAAAGGCCAGGTCGCAAGCGTCGAGAAAAGCCTCGAACAGACCGCCGAGGCGCTGACCCAGCATGCCGATGACCTGATCGAAATGAGCCGCCTGCCGCTGTCGAGCCTGATCGTCGAGATCCGCGACAACCAGGGCAGCCCCGACCTGCAGGAGAAGATCGACGAGCTGATCATGCGGCAGCTGAAGGCCTCGCCGACCATCCGCACCCTCTCCTATCTCGGGCCGGACGGAAAGCTGGTCGCCACATCCGCTGACCCGCATGCAATCGGCAGCGATTACAGCGAGCGGGATTATTTCCAGTATCACAAGTCGAGCCCCTTCCCGCTCGCCGTGCTCGGCAAGCCGGTGAAGAGCCGGCTTTCTTATGAATGGGTGCTACCGATCAGCCAGCGCGTCGTGTTTGCCGACGGCTCATTCGGCGGCGTCGTGGTCTCGACCATTCCGGTCAATCACTTCATCAATTTCTTCCGCAATTTCGGGCTTGGCCCGCAGGCTTCCTTCCTGCTGGTGCGCGGCGACGGCATGGTTCTGGCGCGCGGGCCGATGGCGGAAAACGTGCTCGGGACCGACATGTCGAGCCAGGCCCTGTTCACCGATGATCTCAAAAAATACCCCTCGGGCGCCCATCATTATCGCTCGCGCAATGACGGCATCGACCGGATTGGCGGTTTTTACCAGAGCACGCGCACCGGCATTGTTGGACTAGCCGCGGAATCCGAACGCGACACGTTTCTGAAATGGGTGGCGACGGCAAAAATCCGCTGGTTTTACGGCGGCGTGCTTCTGCTCGTTGCAGCCCTCGCCTTCCTTTACTGGCGGCGCCAGACAGGCCTCAAAGAGGCCAATGCCAGGCTGCTGGAAGCCCGCGAGGCGGAATTCCGTCTGCTGGCGGAATCCTCCAGCGACGTGATTTCGCGTTTCGACGAAAACGGCATCCGCGAATATGTCTCTCCCTCCAGCCGCAACATTCTCGGCCTGCCACCAGAACAGCTGATCGGCAAAAGCGTGTTCGCCAACATGCCGCCCGAGACGCTTCTCATCGTCAAGGCGGCGGCAGAACGGATGCTGGCCGGCTCCCGGCACGAAAAATTCGTGACGCCGCACCGGAAACCCGACGGCACGGAAGTCTGGCTGGAAACCGCTCTCAGCGCGCTTCCCGCGCCGGATGGCGGCAGCGCCAGCCGTGTCGTCGCCGTCACCCGAGATGTCACCCGCCACAAGCTGGAACAGGATGCGCTCGATCTTCTGGCCAATAGCGACGAGCTGACCCGGCTTTCCAATCGGCGGCTGTTCAATATCCGTTTCGACGAGATGATGCTTTCCGCCTGCCAGGGCGGCCATTGCCTGTCGCTGCTGATGATCGATGCCGACCGGTTCAAGCTCTATAACGACACCTATGGCCATGCGGCCGGCGACGAATGCCTGCGCCAGATCGCCGGCATCATCCGCCAATGCGTGCGCCGCCCGGGTGACATCGCCGCCCGGTATGGCGGCGAGGAAATGGCCGTGCTGCTCTCCGGCACGGATGCGAGCGGCGCGCAGGACGTGGCCGAGGCGATCCGCACCGGCATCGAGGCACTGGCGATCCCGCATGAGAACAATGGGCCTTTCGGCCGCGTCACTGTCAGCATCGGCACTGCGACCTATTCGGCAAGGCCGGCCAATATTGTGGCCGTGACGGCAACCGGCATCACGGCGGATAATGACAGCGGCGAGGCAGGCCTCGAGCCTGAAGGCGCCGCGACGGCGGAAGCGCTGTTTTCCGATGCAGATGCGGCGCTCTACAAGGCCAAATCCCGCGGCCGCAACCGCGTCGTCGCCGGCGGCAAACCGGCGGTGCTGCTGCGCTCGGTGAATTGAAGCCGGGGGCTGGCGGCAAATCGATCTTCCCCTGTGGGCAGGGCTATCGCATATGGATGAAGAGCGTGCCGTCAGCGGATCTCCCCCCATGTGGGGGAGATGCCCGGCAGGGCAGAGGGGGGTATCTCCACACTCTTATCTCGCCTTGAAATTATTGAGACGTTGCTGCCCCCTCTGTCACTATCGTGACATCTCCCCCACAAGGGGGAGATCATGGGGAGTTCGCCGAGCCCGCTTCGAGCTCATATGCGATAGCCCTGCCCACAAGGGGAGATCGTTTGGCGTGCCCCGCGACATTCCGTCCCCGTTCCCTCGCGTCATCTTTCTGATTTGTTGGCATGGCAACAAAATATCGAATTTTGACCGGAGTGATTTCATGATCGAAGCGATTTTTGCCTTCCGCGCCCTGCCCGGAAAGGAAGACGAGCTGCGCGAGGCGACCCTTGCGATCGTCGAGCCGACCCGCAAGGAGGACGGCTGCATCCAGTTCGTCGTCAGCGAAGACACGTCCAGCCCCGGCACGTTCTTCATCCGCGAAACCTGGCGCGACCAGGCGGCGCTCGATGCGCATTTCGCCCAGCCCTATCTCCAGGACCTGGTCGAGATCCACAAGCGCATCCTCGCCGAACCACTGAAGATGCACCCGCTAAAGGTCTATCCCTAAGATTTTTCGAGGCCGCCGGCGTCACGTCGGCGGCCTTTATAATATCACGCCCGTTCCGGCGTATAACCCGCCTCGCGGATCGCCTCTTCGGCCTTTGCGGCATCGCCCTCGACCGTCACCTTATGGGCGGAAAGGTCGATGGTGACGGCAGCGCCCGGCAGCACGTCTTCCAAAGCGCCGCGCACGGTCTTTTCGCAATGGCCGCAGGTCATGTCGGATACGGTGAAGGTCGCGGTCATCTCAATTCTCCTTCGTGATGGTGATGCTGATCGTGGAGCGGCTTTTCGCCGGCAAGATCGTCGAGGATCGGGCAATCCGGGCGGTGGTCGCCGCCGCAGCAATGGGCGAGATGTTTTAACGTCTTCACCATGCCCTGCATTTCGGCAATGCGCCGTTCGAGATCGGCGATATGGCCGGTCGCGACCTCCTTGACGGCGGCGCTGGTGCGGCTCTTGTCCTGCCAGAGTTTTAGGAGCGTCTCGGTCTCTTCCAGCGAAAACCCGAGCGAGCGGGCACGCCGGACGAAGCGCAGGACATGCACCTGTTCCTCATCATAAACCCGGTAATTATTGCCGCTGCGCGAGGCCGGCCGGATCAGGCCGATCTCCTCGTAATAACGGATCATTTTGGCCGAAACGCCGGATGCGTCCGAGGCCTGGCCGATATTCATCTTATTTCTCCGAGTTTAAACGTCTTCAGTCTCAGCGCATTGCCGAGCACAAAAACACTGGACAGCGCCATCGCCGCAGCCCCGATCATCGGCGACAGCGTGATGCCGGCGATCGGATAAAGCACGCCGGCCGCAACCGGGATCAGCGCCACGTTGTAGCCAAAAGCCCAGAACAGGTTCTGGCGAATATTCTTCATCGTCGCGCGGCTGACACCGATCGCCGAGACAACGCCCGAGAGATCGCCACCGACCAGCACGACATCAGCGCTTTCGATGGCGATATCCGTGCCGGTGCCAATCGCGATGCCGATATCGGCGGCAGCGAGTGCCGGCGCATCGTTGATGCCGTCGCCGACGAAGGCGAGTTTTTTCGAGGAGGAAGGCTCGCCCCTCATCCGCCTACCGGCACCTTTTCCCCGCTCGCGGGGAGAAGGGATATGCCGCAACGTCTCGATTTCCCCTCGCCCCGCTTGCGGGGAGAGGGTGAGCCGAGCGGAGCGGAGGCTGGGTGAGGGGCTTTCTGCCTCGCCGCCCTGCAGCGTCCGGATCGCCTCCACCTTGCCCTCTGGCAGAACCTCGGCAAACACCCGCTCGATACCGACTTTTCGGGCAATCGCATCCGCCGTGCGGCGATTGTCGCCGGTCACCATCGCCACCTCGATACCCAGCGCCTGCAGACGCTTGATCGCCGCAACACTCGACGGTTTCAGCGGATCGGCTACCGCGATAATGGCGGCCGGTTTTCCGTCGATTGCAGCGTAGAGCGGTGTCTTGCCTTCGTCGCCAAGCCGTGTCGCCACGCTTGAAAACGCATCCACGGAGAGGCCGGACTTTTGCATCAGCCGGTCGGCGCCAACCAGAATTTTGCGGCCTCCGACAGTGGCCTCGATGCCGTAGCCGGTGATCGAGGAAAAGGCCTCGACTTTTGACAGGACAAGCCCCCTCGCCTCTGCTGCCTTGACGATGGCATCGGCGATCGGATGTTCCGACTGCGCCTCGACGGCAGCGACCAGCCCCAAAACCTCAGCCTCTTCAAAACCTTCCGCAACAACGAGATCCGTCAGTTCCGGCCGGCCGAGCGTGATCGTGCCGGTCTTATCGAGGACGACCATGGAGACATCGCTCAGCTGCTGCAGCGCCTCGCCCTTGCGGAACAACACGCCGAGCTCCGCCGCACGTCCACCGCCGACAACGATCGAGACC
The DNA here is from genome assembly GCF_007829835.1 of Neorhizobium alkalisoli. GTDB lineage: Bacteria > Pseudomonadota > Alphaproteobacteria > Rhizobiales > Rhizobiaceae > Neorhizobium. The sequence continues at coordinate 576,013 of NZ_VIWP01000003.1, forward strand.
GGGACGGCAAGGCCCATGGCGCAGGGGCAGGCGATGATCAGCACGGCGACGGCATTGATCAGCGCATGGGTGAGCGCCGGCTCCGGACCGAACACGAACCAGATGATGAAGGTGATGGCCGCCAGCGCGATGACCGCCGGAACGAACCAGGCCGTGACGCGATCGACCAGCGCCTGGATCGGCAGTTTTGCCCCTTGCGCCTGTTCGACCATGCGGATGATGCCGGACAGCATCGTATCGCGGCCGACCTTTTTCGCCCTGAATCGGAAGGCGCCGGTGCGGTTGATCGTGCCGCCGGTGACCGGTGATCCGGCCGTTTTTTCGACAGGCAGCGGTTCACCGGAAATCATCGATTCGTCGATATTGGACGTGCCGTCGATGACAGTGCCATCGACCGGCAGCCTTTCGCCGGGGCGGACGAGGATGATATCGCCGACCCGGACCTCTGCGGCCGGGATGTCGAGCACCTCACCGTTGCGTTCGACCCGCGCGGTTTTTGCCTGCATGCCGGCAAGTTTCGCGACCGCCTCGCCGGTGCGGCCGGTGGCGCGCGCCTCGATCAGACGGCCGAACAGGATCAGCACGGTGATGACGGTCGCCGCCTCGTAATAGACGTAGCGGGCCGCCTCCGGCAAAAATTCCGGCGCGAAGGTGGTGACCAGCGAATAGAGATAGGCGGCGAGAACGCCGACCGCGACCAGCGAATTCATCTCCGGATGGCCGCGAAACAGAGCCGGCAGGCCGATCTTCAGGAAACGAAAACCGGGCCAAAAGATCACTGCCGTGGCGAGGACGAAATAGAGATAATAGAGGTTTTGGGTCTCGATGACGCCCATCAGCCAGTGATGGAAGGGCGGGTAGGCATGGCCCGCCATTTCCAGCACGAAGACCGGCAGGGTGAGGATGAAGGCGATGATGAGGTCACGCCGGAGCAGGCCTGCCTCGCCCTGGTGCATGTGCATATGGTCGTGGGCGGCATGGCTATGGGAAGCATGGTCGTGGCCGGCATGGGCATCGCTGGAATGGGTGTGGTCCATATGGGCGTGATCGAGGGGTGAATGCTGATCATCCGACATGTGCATATGAGTCGCATGCTCTGCGCCGCCCCTCATCCGGCTGCGTCCTTCGGTCCCTTCTCCCCGTCCTGACGGGGAGAAGGGACCCGTTGCACTGTTGCCGTCCCCCATCGATGCCGAACTGGGCACGTCCTCTCTCCCCGCCTGCGGGGAGAGGGTTAGGGTGAGGGGCGGATCCTGGCTCTGGTCCTGCGCATACCCCGCCTCCCGCAAGGCATGATCCATCGCACCGGCCGGCACTTCGTATCCCAGCTTGCGGATCGCCTTTTCGAGGTTTTGCGGATCGAACCCTTCGCCCGTCTCGACGGTCAGCTTTTTCGTCGCAAAATTGACGGCGCTCTTTTCCACGCCCGGCACTTTCGCGGCACCGGTTTCGACGCGACGGACGCAGGAGGCGCAGGTCATGCCTTCGACGGGAAAGGTCAGGGGAATACGCTTTGGGTCGACGATCTGGTTCATGGGACGATCTCGCTTTCGCACCCCATGTAAGGCTTCCCATCATGGGAAGGTCAAGGGGCATCCGAGACTTCGTCACAATCCTTCAGCGGCACCCGGCCCAAGCGGCAACAAAGGCAGCAGGACGGGCAGTGAAGGCGGGGACGGAGAGCTGTCGGCGATGCGGACAATGCGCCCTTCCCGCCTCCGGCTCTTGTCGTTTCCCCCACCCGAATGCTCAGATATGGATGCCGCCCGAAACCTCGATCCGCTGGGCATTGACCCAGCCGAACTCATCCGAGAGAAGACCGGCGATCACCGTGCCGACATCATCCGGCAGGCCGACGCGTCCAAGCGCGGTGTGACTGGCGACCGCCTTGTTGACATCCGGATTGTCACGCACCATGCCGCCGCTGAAATCGGTGGCGATGGCGCCCGGCGCCACGACATTGGCGGAAATGCCGCGCGGACCAAGCTCGACCGCCATGTAGCGGGTCAGCGCCTCGACCGCCGCCTTCATCGGCCCGTAGATCGCCCGGCCATTCATCGCGAAACGGGCAAGGCCGGAGGAAATATTGACGATGCGGCCGCCATCATTGATCAGCGGCAGCAGCGCTTGGGTGAGCAGAAAAACGCCCTTGAAATGCACGGCAAACTGCGCGTCTAGCTCGGCTTCCGTGCCGCTTGCCAGCGTCGCGGTCGAGGAGATGCCGGCATTGTTGACGAGATAGTCGAAACGTTCGGCACCGATCCTGCCAAGCGCCGCCTTCACACGGTCGGCGAAATCCGCAAACGACGCGGGCTTGCCGGCATCAAGCTGCAGGGCGATCGCCGTCACACCGGCCTCGGCGGCAAGGGCCACCACCTTTTTCGCTTCTGCCTGATTTGAATTGTAGGTGAAGATCGAGCTGACGCCGCGCTTTGCCAGCGCCAGCACCGCACTGCGGCCGATGCCACGGCTGCCACCGGTAATCAGGGCGATCTTCTTGGCTGAATTTGCTTGAGTTTCGGTTGTCATGGCCAGTCTCCTTGGCTGAATTCCTGCCCCGACCATAGGCCCTCAAGGTGGCCGAATTGAATGCCGGAACCGCGCCAATTCTTGCCTATTCCTGTTCTGCATCGTAGAATGCACGTCACTTTCGCCGAGCGGAGATCGAAAAGACATGGAAGAACTGGCGGCGGCCCTGCGGCGCTATACGGAGCGGCAGGAAGGCGAAAATCCTTATTTTACGCCGATCGAGACCATGATCGTGCTGCGCTCCGACCATCCCAAACCGCCGGCGCACCGGATGTCGCAGCCGGCGCTCTGCATCGTGGCGCAGGGGGCAAAATGGGCGACATTCGGCGGCACGAAGCTGGAATATCGGGCGGGTGAGGCTTTGGTCGTCGGCGTCGAGGCGCCATCGATCGGACGCGTCAGCGAGGCCAGCCCGGAAGAGCCCTGCCTTGTGCTGATCCTCGCCCTCGATCTGGAGATCATGCGCAGCGTGATCGAGGGTCTCTCACCGCCGCCAAAGCCGATGGGCGAGAGTGGCCGTGGCGTGCTGGTCACCGATTTTAAAGGCCCGCTTGCCGATTGCGCGCTGCGCCTCGTGCGCCTTCTCGATACGCCCTCTGCGATCCCGACGCTCTATCCGGTGATCATGCGCGAAATCTGCTACTGGCTGTTAAGCGGCCCACATGGCGGCGAAATCGCCCGGATGGCGATGACCAGCACGCCATCGCACCGGGTGCTGGAGGCGATGCGGACACTGCGTGAAAAATTTGCCGCTCAAATCCGCGTCGACGACCTTGCCGCCATCGCCCAGATGAGCCCGTCTGCCTTTCACCGCCAGTTCAAGGCGCTGACCGCGCTTTCGCCGCTGCAGTACCAGAAGCAGTTGCGGCTGCTCGAAGCCCGGCGGCTGATGGTGTCGCACGGGCTGAATGTCGAGGCTGCGGCTTTTCAGGTCGGCTATGAAAGCCCTTCGCAGTTCAGCCGCGAATATGCCCGCATGTTCGGCGAGCCGCCGAAACGGGACGTGACACGGATGGCGGTACGAGGACGCGAGGGAGATGGCGAAGAAGTCAGAGGCGTGGCGTAAGGGTCGAAAAGGCTCAGATACGGCAAGCGCTGCATGACATGCAGCCGACCATCATGGGGAAAATCCCCACCCAAAATTCTTGATTTCGCACGGTCTCAATCTTTTCGCCCGTTGACTCGCATATTTATGCACGTTAGTGCACACTTATGAGCGATTGTCTTCCATCTTCCAGACGTGACGTCATTGAGGCCCGGCTTGCGGCAGGGCAACAGGTGTCGGCCACATCCCTTGCCGACGAATTCGACGTCTCGGAAGATGCGATCCGCCGCGATCTGAGGGCGCTTGCCGCGGAGGGGAAATGCCGCCGCGTTTATGGCGGCGCCGTGCCCCTACTCGCATCCGCACGGCCAATGGCGCTCCGCGTCAGCGAGGGTTCGGTGCGCAAAAGCCAGCTCGCCCAGGCCGCGGCCAAGACGATAAAGCCCGGAGAACTGGTGTTTCTGGATAGCGGCAGCACCAATCTTGCCATGGTGGATTGCCTAGCGCCGGAGCTTGGCCTAACCGTCGCCACCAATTCGCTGGATATCGCCGCCGCACTTGCCAGGCGCGAGGATATCGAACTCATCCTGATCGGCGGCGCCTTCAACCGCCATGTCGGCGGCAGTGTCGATGCATCGGCGATTGCTGCGGTCAGCCTGCTCAACATCGATCGCTGCTTCATCGGCGCCTGCGCGGTTTCCGGCGCAACCGGCATAAACGTGCATGACCATGCGGATGCGATTTTCAAGCGCGCCGTGCTGCAGAACAGCGCGACATGTTCGGTGCTTGCAACATCGGAAAAATTCCAGGAACGCGCGCCCTATCGCATCGCCACCCCGTCACAGATCGAAACTCTCTTCGTCGAAAGCGACCTGCCGGCGAACGAGGCGGAAAAGCTGACGCAGGCGGGTTTCAACCTCGTCCGGGCGGCACCTGCATCAACGACGAACTGACCTTAGTCCAGAGGAAATAACATGCTTTCTGCTGATCGGCCGGAAACCCGGCTGGCGACCCGTCTTGCTTTTCTGGTCGCCGGTTTTGGCCTAGCCTGCTGGGCGCCGCTGGTGCCGTTTGCCAAGCAGCGGCTCGGCGTCGATGACGGCGTTCTCGGCGGCCTGCTGCTCTGCCTCGGCCTCGGATCCGTGGCGGCGATGATCGCGACGGGCATATTGAGCGCCCGTTTCGGCAGCAAGCCGATCATCATTGCCGGCGGCCTTGTCATGGCCATTGCCCTACCGTTTCTCACCCTTGCCGGCAGTCCGCTGACGCTCGGGATCGCGCTTGCGGTCTTTGGCGGCGCCCTCGGCTCGCTCGATGTCGCGATGAATATTCATGCCGTCGAGGTGGAGAAGGATGCCGGCAAGCCGCTAATGTCCGGCTTCCATGCCCTGTTCAGCATTGGCGGCTTTGCCGGTTCGCTGCTGATGACGGGATTTCTTTCGGTCAATATCGGTGCATTCACGGCAACGCTCATCTGCGCGGCAATCATGATCGCCGCCGTGCTCGTGGCCTGGCCGAGACTGCTTGACACGGCACAGGCCGAGGACGCCCCGCTGTTTGCCGTGCCGCGCGGTATCGTGCTTTTGCTGGCGATCCTGGCTGCGATCACCTTCCTCGTCGAAGGCGCCATTCTGGACTGGAGTGCGCTGCTTCTCACCGGCACGGGCCATGTTTCGGACGCGCATGGTGGAATTGGCTATATCCTGTTCGCGATCGCCATGACCATCGGCCGGTTCAGCGGCGACGCCATGACCGCCCGCCTGGGTGACCGGGCAACGCTGATCTGGGGCGGTATCGTCGCCATAACCGGCTTTGCCATCATCCTGCTTTGCCCGATCACGCTGATTGCCATGAGCGGCTTCCTGCTGATCGGCCTCGGCGCTGCCAATATCGTGCCGGTGCTGTTCCGGCAGGGCGGGTCACAGACGGTCATGCCATCGGGTCTGGCGGTCGCGGCCATCACCACGACCGGTTATGCCGGGGTCCTGCTCGGGCCGGCCAGCATCGGCTTCATCGCCCATCATGTCGGTCTTGGCGCCTCGTTCTGGATGCTGGCCGCCCTGCTCTGCATCGTCCCGCTTTCCGCCGGTTTCGTCACCCGTTCCAGCGCCAAACATTCCAGTAAGGGAGCATGACCATGCGAATCGCCCATTCGGCGCTCTGGACCAGGGATCTCGATGCCGCAGCCTCCTTCTGGGAGACTTATTTCGGCGCCACGGTGGGAGAGCCCTATCACAGCAGAAGACGCGAAGGCTTTGTCTCGCGTTTCGTGCAGCTTCCCGATGGACCGGACCAGATAGAACTGATGACGGGACCGTGGCTGCGTGGTCGCCTCGATAATGAACATGTCGGCTGGGACCATATCGCCGTTTCGCTTGGCAGCCGGGACGCCGTCGATGCTTTGGCCGGGCGCTGCGGCCAGGATGGCTGCCTTGCCTCCGGCCCGCGCCTCACGGGCGACGGCTTTTACGAGGCCGTGATCCTGATGCCGGACGGAACACCGGTCGAGATCACCGAATAACGGATCCGATCGGCATGCTTTGAGTTCGCCACCCCCGGAAACGTTGCAATCTCCGTGTGGCGAAAGCTGGCGGCGGGCAAGCCTGCCGCCAGCGCAGGACGGATGGATCCGCCTTCAGCCTTTACCCCTTGTCGTCCAGCATCTCGCTGAACGCCTTCAAATCCTTCAGAAACCCGGCAAACCGCTCCTCGCCCAGCATGCCCTCGATGCGCTTTCTGGCGCGGGCGGCGGCGGCGGCAACCTGGTCGAGCAGGGCGCTGCCCTCGGGGGTGATGTAGAGAAGCCGGGCGCGCTTGTCCTTCTTGTCCACCTCGCGGCGGATGAGACCGCGGGCCTCGAGGATTTCCACACATTTGGTCACCGACGAACGGTCGAGCGCGATTCTCTCGCCGAGCGTATTCTGGTGGATACCGGGCTCGATATGCACAAAAGCGAGCGCGCTATACTGGGTCGGGGAAAAATCGAGCTCCGCCGCCTCCTTGCTGAAAATGGCCAATGCGACCTGCTGGCAGCGCCTGAGCAGGATCCCGTGTGTGTTCAGCATATGGTTGGCAGTCAGCATACGACGTCCACGCTCCTCACCTCGATTGACAATCGATAATTAGTGGCGTAGCTGATAATCAGCTATCCAACTATTTCGGATCGGAAGCAATGCGATCGAGTGTCGCACCACATCCGCTGCCGAGTCGAAACTCCAAATGGTCGAAAACCTAACCACTCCCGTGCTTTCCGACGTCGAGATGCCAACGACATCTCCGCAGCGCGCGACATTGCCCGAGATCGACCGCAGACGCAACGCATCCGCCATGATGCGTGCACAACTGCCCTTCCGCGCATTCCCAGACAGGATGTCTGGGCGAAACACCTGCCCCTCCCCATCCCGCTCCCCAAGGCCACAAAATCGATGACCAGACAATCCAGAGATCCGTTCGGGCAGCTGATGCTGTCCCGGCGCAGCATGCTGCTCGGCAGCGCCACCCTGATCGCCGCGGCCCATCCGGCCCTGTCCTTTGCCGCCGTCGATTCGGCAGCTGAAACACGGTTCATGCGGCTGTCGACGCTGCTGATCAACCACCAGCTCAACCCGGATATCGGCGCCCGTATCGCCGAGACGGCGACCAGCCAGTACAAGAATTTTTCACCCATGCTGGATGCGATCATCGCCATTGCCGAGAAGAAGCAGGCCAAGACGGTCGAGGATTTCTTCACCGATATTCCGGATGGCGAACTCAAGGACTTCGCCCATTGGGTGATTTTTGCCTGGTATAGCGGCTGTTCCTCCGAAAAGCGCGACGCCAAGGTGTTTACCTATGAGGAAGCGCTGACCTTCAAGACGACGAGCGATGTCGTCACCATCCCGTCCTTTGGATTTTCCGGCCCGAACCTGTGGACGAGGCCGAACCTGCCTCTGTCCGCACCGATGCCGACCTTCTGACGCCACCCCTGCCCTAGAGAGACATTTCCCATGGTTACCAAGACGAGTGCCGACGTCATTGTCGTCGGAACGGGCGTGGTTGGCGTCGTGATCGCCGAACAGCTCATCGATGCAGGCCATTCCGTGCTGATGATCGAGGCCGGGCCGCGCGTGACGCGTGCCGAAGTGGTCGAGAACTGGCGCAACGCGCCGCTCGGCGTCAAGGGCGATACGTCCGTCGCCTACCCGCCGCGCCCCTGGGCGCCGCATCCGACCGGCGCCGACAAGCCGGAAGACGCCTATCTGCAGTTCACCGGTCCGGATCCTTACGACCAGACCTTCATCCGTTATGCCGGCGGCTCGACCTGGCACTGGGCCGGCACGTCCTGGCGCCTGACGCCGGAAGACATGCGCTTGCATTCGCTTTACGGCGTCGGCCGCGACTGGGCTTTCGATTACGATACGCTGGAGCCCTATTACGTCCGCACCGAACACAAGCTCGGCATTTCCGGCCCGAGCGACCGGGCTCTGCAATGGCCGCAGACCGGCGCGCGTTCGGCGCCCTATCTGATGCCCTCCTTCCCCTTCTCGCCGGGCGAACAGAAATTCACCGAAGTCGTGAAGACGCTGGGTTACACCAACATTCCGGTCGCGCAGGCGCGCAATAGCGGCATGCCTTATGACGGCCGCCCGGCCTGCTGCGCCAACAACAATTGCGTTCCGGTCTGTCCCGTCGCTGCCAAATACGATGCGGAAACCTCGCTTGGCCGCCTTGAGCGCAAGGGCGTGACCCTGCTGGTCGATTCGGTCGTCTACAAGGTCGAGACCAACGCCCAGAACAAGATCGAGGCCGTTCATTTCTACGACCAGCACAAGGAAAGCCACCGCATCACCGGCAAGCTTTTCGTACTCGCCTGCAACGGTCTGGAAAACCCGAAACTGCTCCTGATGTCGGCCAATGACCGCAACCCGAACGGCGTTGCCAATTCTTCCGATCAGGTCGGCCGCAACATGATGGACCATCCGGCCCGCACGTTGACGGTCACCACCAAGGAGCCCTTCTGGTCGGGCCTCGGCCCGGTCGTCAATTCGGGCATCATGGAAACCTCGCAAGGCGCGTTCCGCTCGGAACATGCCGGCGCCTATTTCCGCTACAACAACTTTGCCCGCAACCGCTTCGTGACCTTCGCGGCCCTGAAGAAAGGCCTTGTCGGCAAGGCGCTGGACGAGGAAATCCGCCGCATGACGGCCTGCACCGCCGATATCGTCGCAGCGCACGAAGTCCTGCCCGATCCGAACAACCGCCTGACGCTCTCGGCCAAGAAGGACTGGCTCGGCCTGCCAAAACCGTCGATCCATTATGATGTCGGCGAATACGTAAGGAAGTCGGCGGAAACCTATTCGCTGCCGATCGGCAAACAGATCGCCGCGGCGATGGGCGCGATCGACGTGAAGATCACGCCGAAATTTTCGAACAGCAAGCACATCATGGGCGGCACGATCATGGGCAAGGATGCGTCCAACTCGGTCGTCGATGTCGACTGTCGCGCCCATGACCACGAGAACCTGTTCATTCCCGGCGGCGGCGCCATGGCCTCGACCGCCTGCGGCAACAGCACCATCACCATGACCGCGCTCGCCATCAAGGCGGCCGACGCCATCGTTGCCCAGATGCGGGGAGCCTGATCATGACGAGCTTCAAGACCTTCCTGCTGGCAGCGCCTTTCGCCTTTGTCGCCTTCGCGCCGACGATTTCGCTTGCGCAGGATTTTCCGGCGGACCTCGTTGAAAAGGGCCGTTACCTCGCCACCGCTTCGGACTGCGTCGCCTGCCATACGGCCAAGGGCGGCAAGCCGATGGCCGGCGGGCTGGCGATCGATTCGCCGGTCGGCACGATCATGTCGACCAACATCACACCGTCGAAGGAAACCGGCATCGGCAATTATACCGAAGCGCAGTTTTCCGACGCGGTGCGCAAGGGCGTTCGCGCCGACGGCGCCAATCTTTATCCGGCCATGCCCTATACGGCCTATTCCTTCATGAGCGACGCGGACGTGCATGCCATGTACGCCTATTTCATGAAGGGCGTGGCGCCGGTCGAGGCGAAAAATGCCGAGACCAGCCTGCCCTTCCCGATGAATATCCGCGCGTCGATGATCGGCTGGAACCTGCTTTTCCGCAACAACACGCCGCTTTCCGACGATCCAAAGCAGTCGGCGGAATGGAACCGTGGCCGTTATCTCGCAGAGGGTGCCGCCCACTGCGCCACCTGCCACACGCCACGCGGCGCCTTCATGCAGGAAAAGGCGAGCCTCAACCTTTCCGGCGCCCAGGTCGGCCCGTGGTATGCGCCCGACATCACCTCCGACAAGGTGACCGGCATCGGCAGCTGGAGCCAGGATGAGCTTGTCACCTACCTGAAGACCGGCCGGCTTGCCGGCAAGGCACAGGCGGCCGGCAGCATGGGCGAAGCCATCACCCACAGCTTTCAGCATCTGACCGATGCCGATCTGAAGGCGATCGCCACCTATGTGGAAAGCGTGCCTTCCGCGCATCCGGCGGCAGCGGCAACCGGCGCGACCCGTTTCGACCAGGGCAAGCCTGTCAACGAACTGGCCGCCCTGCGTGGCAAGGGTTTTGACAACGGCATGAAGGGCGCCCATTCCGGCGCGCAGATCTTTTCCGCCAACTGCGCCTCCTGCCACGGCTTTAACGGCCAGGGCACGGCGGACGGTTATTACCCGAGCATTTTTCACAATTCGGCAACGGCAGGCAGCAATGCCAGCAACCTGATCGCCACCATTCTTTATGGTGTCGAGCGGGAGACCGAGAGCGGCCATGTCTTCATGCCGCCCTTCGGCGACCAGCCGAATGCCCTTACCCAGCTCGACAATGTCGAGGTCGCTTCGCTCGCCAACTATATCCTCAAGGATTACGGCAACAGCAAACTGACGGTGACCGCCCATGACGTCGGCGTCATCCGCGAAGGCGGACCGAAATCCGACATCGTGACCCTGGCACGGATCGGCATGGGGGCCGGCGCTCTGGTCGTGCTGGCGCTGATCGCGATGGCCGTGATCCTGCCGCGTCGTGGCCGGGCGGGAGCGGACAAGGCGAACGCCTGACGGTTTTGGTTGATTGAGACATGAAGGAAGCCCCGTGTCCGGATCGGATGCGGGGCTTTTTAATTGATACATGAGCGAGAGTGCGCCGCCAGCCGATCTCCCCCCTTGTGGGGGAGATGCCCGGCAGGGCAGAGGGGGGTGTCCCCCGCATTCCATTTCATCTTGAACTTGCCGGACTGTTGCTCACCCCCCTCTGTCAGCTTTCGCTGACATCTCCCCCACAAGGGGGGAGATCATAGGGCGCTTGCCGCTTCCTTCAAATCCGCTCGCTACGCTGGCCACCAAGCCCCGGCGCATTGAGCCCCGAAAGCAGCAAGACCAATTCCGCCTGCCGGGTCGTGCCGGTTTTCAGCATGATGCGCTTCAGATGCGAGCGGGCCGTTTCCAGCGAGATGCCGAGTGCTGCGGCCACCATTTCCGGTGTCTGGGCCAAAGCGATGCCGCGGGCGACACGGGCTTCGGCGGGTGTGAGATCGAACAGGCCGCAGAGAACCCGGATGTCTGGCGGGCCGATATGCCCGACCTGGGTAACGGCAAGCACTGCCATGGAGCGGGAAAAGATATCGCGCGCGGCGCGACGGATCGGCAGGAGATGTAGGATCAGCGCCGGCTGCCCGTCACGCGGCAGGATCGGCACGGACTGCACGGTCGGCACGACCTGCGCCTGATACCGGGCGATCGCTTCATCCAGCAGGCTGCGAGCGCCCGCCCCTTCGAGGATCAGCTTGTCGCCGGCGCCGGTGCGGATGCGCGGCGCCAGCGCCTCGATCTCGGCATTCATGGCAATGGCATGGCCGTTGTCGCCGATCACGGCGGCCGGCAGCCCGAGCATGGAGAGCGTCTCCGTCATCGACCGGGCTTCGGAAAAGGCAAGCCGCGACGACATATAGGCGGCGCGGGCGAGATCCGGTTTCAAGAGGTTTAGCTTGTCGATGTCCTGCTGGTTGAAATGCTCCATGCCCTTGGCCTTCATCAGGGCGATGACAATCGTGTGGCCGGTCGGTTCCTGAAAACCGTAGCCCGCCTCCCATTGCATGCCGGCCGGCTCGATGAATTCCTTGAGGATGACGTCTTCCGCCAGCTCTTCCGGCGTCAGGAAATCGATATCGCGACAGAAGGCGAAGGGCATGCGCTCCATCGCCTTGACCGGGCGGATGTTTTGGAAACGCAGATCGCTGACCGCAAACTGCGCGTAGACATCGGCAACATTGGGCGTTGCGACGAAACGGTGGGTGCCGCGCGGATCGATGGTGAAAATCGCCGCCGTCGAGGATCCGACCTCGGCGGCGAGGCGCTCACAGGTGTCAGTCCAAAGATCGGGGACGAGAGCCGCCTCGTAAAGCCGATCCGCAAGGGTCATGTCTACCGTCATCGAAGCCAAAGCCATTTGCGAAAAAAGCAATTCCAATGGAAACCGATAGATGCAAGATGCCGGTAAACTATTCTAGAGGAGAATTGGTTCCGATTAAATATAAAGGAAAACTTCGAGGGTTGTTTTTCGATTTTCACTGAAAATCGACGGGTTTTCCGAAATAGATTCGGTTTTTCTGGCTTTTAAGTACGTATTTATCCGTTCAGTCCATGTAGTGGGGTCAAGACGGCATAGCATGCCAGTCTACCCTTAAGCAGGCAGATTATCAGGAACGGGCTTCAGCCCTTCTGCCCCACCGTCAGCGGCCAGTCGACGACATAGTCCTCGAAATCGTCGACATGCACATCATCTTCGCTGACCGTACGGCCGCGGGCGGAAATGCCGGCCTGGTGCACGGTTTCCGGATCGCCCGAGACGAGCGGATGCCACCAGTAGAGATCCTCGCCGTCGCGCACTAGCCGGTAACCGCAGGTCGGCGGCAGCCAGGGGATGTCGTTGACCTCCTGCGGGGTGAGCTGGATACATTCCGGCACCGTCGCCTGACGGTTCGGATAATCCTTGCACTGACAGCTTTCGCCGTCGAGCAGCCGACAGGCAACCGAGGTGAAGACGACGTCGCCGCTGTCCCAGTCCTCGAGCTTGTTGAGACAACAGAGGCCGCAGCCGTCGCACAGGCTTTCCCATTCGCGCTGGTTCATCTCGTCCAGGCGCTTGGTCTTCCAGAATGGCTGTTCGCTCATGCCATCTTCCGACATGGCGTTCTCAGGCATCGCGTTTTCAGCGGAAATGAACAATATCGATCCACTCGTTTTAAGCTTGTTGTCATTTGGTCATCGCATGGAAACCATTTGTCAGCTAATGCTGAATAACGGTGAAAGGCTCATGAGCCCTCAAGGTGGCGGCGTCAAGCTTTTGGCTCAAGCCCCTCACCGCAGAACGCCGTCAAGGCGCATATAGGGAAAGAAATACAGGGCGGCAACCAAGGCAGGCTTACACAGTGCAGGACGATCTCCAGTCATCCGACACGCCATCCCGGCAACAGCCGCGCAGAAAGCGCCACATCTTCCTGCGGATCGATTCCTGGATCGATTCCACCGTCTGGACGCTGGGTTTCCGGCTCGCGGAAATCTGGGAAGAGATCACCATCTTCTTCCGCCGTTTTCGCGTGCGCGGGTGGAAACGTATCGTCGTCGAGCTGACGAGCGAGGCGATGACCTGGGGCACGCTCGGTTTTCTCGGCCTGCTCGTGCTGGCCCAGCCGGCCTTCGAGGAAACCAAGGAAGACTGGCGCAATCGCGGCGATTTCGCCGTCACCTTCCTAGACCGTTACGGCAATGTGATCGGCCATCGCGGTATCATCCATGAAAATTCCGTGCCCTTCGACCGGCTGCCGGACCACCTGATCAAGGCGGTTCTGGCGACGGAAGACCGCCGTTTCTTCGACCATTACGGCATCGATTTTCTGGGCCTTGCCCGCGCCATGAGCGAAAACGCCAAGGCAGGCGGCGTCGTGCAGGGCGGCTCGACTATCACCCAGCAGCTGGCGAAAAACCTGTTCCTGACCAATGAGCGGTCGATCGAACGCAAGGTGAAGGAAGCCTTTCTGGCGACCTGGCTGGAAGCCAATCTGTCGAAGAAGGAAATCCTGTCGCTTTATCTCGACCGCGCCTATATGGGCGGCGGCACGTTTGGGGCGGCGGCAGCGGCACAATTCTATTTCGGCAAGAGCATTACCGATGTGAACCTTGCAGAAGCGGCGATGCTGGCCGGCTTGTTCAAGGCACCGGCGAAATATGCCCCGCATGTCAACCTGCCGGCGGCGCGCGCCCGTGCCAACGAGGTCCTAACCAATCTCGTCCAGGGCGGCATCATGTCCGAGGGACAGGTGATCGCCGCAAGGCGCAATCCGGCAACCGTCGTCGACCGCGCCGACATCAAGGCGCCGGACTATTTTCTCGACTGGGCGTTTGACGAGGTGCAGCGGCTGGCCGCAGCCGGAAAGCTGCACGAACATTCCGTTATCGTGCGCACGACGATCGACACCAGCCTGCAGCAGGCGGCGGAAGCGGCGATGGAAACCAGCCTGCGGGAATATGGCGAGAACTTTCGCGTCAAGCAGGGCGCGATGGTGATGATCGAGAATGGCGGCGGTGTGCGCGCCATGGTCGGCGGCCGCGACTATGGCGAAAGCCAGTTCAACCGCGCCACCAAGGCGCTGCGCCAGCCGGGATCGTCCTTCAAGCTCTATACCTATTCGGCGGCGATGGAGAACGGGTTTACCCCGCAATCGACCATTTCCGACGCGCCGATCACCTGGCGCGGCTGGTCGCCGCAGAATTACGGCCGCTCCTACAAGGGCAAGGTGACGCTGCTGCAGGCCATGTCGCAGTCGCTCAACACCGTCCCGGTCCGGCTGGCCAAGGAATATCTCGGTACGGACGTGATCGTGAACACCGCCAAAGCCTTTGGCGTGGAAACGCCTTTGCGCAACGACAAGACCATTCCGCTCGGCACGTCGGAAGTGACGGTCATGGACCAGGCCACCGCCTATGCTGTGATGCCGGCCGGCGGCATGCAATCACGCCGCCACGGGATCGAGCAGGTTTTGGGTTACGGCGGTCAGGTTCTCTACGATTACAATCGCGACGAACCAGCCGCAAAACGCGTGCTGTCCGAACAGGCCATGGCCTCGATGAACAGCATCCTGACCCAGATCCCGGTGATAGGCACGGCCAAGAAGGCAGCACTCGACGGTGGCATCGTCACCGGCGGCAAGACCGGCACGTCGCAGAACTATCGCGATGCCTGGTTCATCGGCTTTACCGGCAATTACACAACGGCCGTCTGGTTCGGGAATGACGATTTTACCTCGATGAACAACATGACCGGCGGCTCGCTGCCGGCCATGACCTTCAAGACGCTGATGGATTATGCCCATCAGGGCATCGAGCTCAGACCCATTCCCGGCATCGAAAACCCGCTACCGGGCGGCAACCATCCCGGCAATGGCCGCGGGCCTGATGTCGCCAAGAAGAAGGAAGGCGAAGCGGTTGCGGCAGCGCTGATCCGGCCGCGGTCGCTCTCGGCGGAAACGACCCGCATCCTCAAGCAAATCGCCGCCAGCCTGCAGAAGGCGGGGCCGCTGGCCGAGCCCCCTGCCCCGAAGGTCGCCAATGCCGAAACCTCGGCCAATACAACCGACGCCAAACCTGCCCCCATCGGTCCGCCGGTTGCAAAGCTGACGCCGATCAGGGTCGAGCTGAAACGCTGAAAGACTGCCGGTTTTCCGGCAGTACTGGCTTTGGCGGACAGTCGAAATTTCGGAATACCTTAATCATATTCCCACTGATCTGTGATCGCCAAACAACGACCCCTTGTTGTATTAGCATATTCGGAATAATCTGATTGTAGATCGGGTTTGATCGGTGAGGGGCTTATGAAGAGCTATACGACGCATTGGAGTTTCGACAGGCTTGAAGCATCCCGCGTGCTGGGCGTGCTTGCCAATCCGCACCGGCTTCTGGTGCTCGGCCTTCTCATCGACGAGGAATGGGACGTCGGCCGGCTCGCGAAAAAGCTGAAACTTAGCCAGTCGGCGCTGTCGCAGCACCTCAGGATCCTCCGCGACGCGCATCTCGTCTCCACCCGCCGCGATGGCCAGATGGTCTATTATTCCTCGACCTCGCCGGAGATTTTGCATATCCTGGAACTGCTGAATGATGATTTCATGCCGGTGGAAGAGCGGAAGGCGGTTGCTGGCTGAGGCCGTTTACCGGTTGGGACCGATCATGTTATTCTTGCGGACATGACCGCAAGAGATCTCCGCACCGTCACCATATCCCTGACGCCGAGCCAGGCGGAGCGGATGCGGCATGCTGTCGAAAATGGCGAATACGCTTCCGACAGCGACATCGTCCATGACGCACTTGATCTGTGGCAGCAGCGCAAGGATTTTCGCGCACTTGAACTGGAACGCCTGAAACAGGCTTACGCCGAAGGAAAGGCAAGCGGAGACGGCGAAACCGTCGACCCCGCGGCATTCCTTGCAAGCCTGAAAGCCGAACGTTCGGCTGGTGGCTGATTACCGGCTGACACCACGCGCCAAGCGCGACCTTGCCGATATCTGGCGCACCATCGCGATCGACAATGAAAGCGCCGCCGACAGGCTGATCGGCAGATTCTTCGACAAATTTGCACTCGCGGCCGTTCATCCGGAAATGGGCCCGCCGCGGCCCGAGATCGCCGCGAATGCGCGGCTGATTATCGAAGGCAGATATCTCGCGATTTACGAACCGACACTCTATGGGGTTTTAATCGTGAGTGTCGTTCACGGAGCTAGAGATCCATCCCACTGGCTGGATGATACGGATCGATAAACAAAACGGCGCTGGTCCGCAAAGCAAACAATCTTCCGGCCCATTGATCCTCAAGCTGCCCGAGGTTCGATGCGATCGAGCACCTCGCCCAATTCGCGGCGGCGCTGGAGAAGATCGTAATCCGACTGCATGCCAAGAAAGACACCTTCGGACATGCCGAAATACCGTGCCAGACGAAGATCCGTATCGGCGGTCACCGAGCGTTTGCCGAGCACGATCTCGTTGATCCTGCGCGGCGGCACGCCGATTGCACGGGCAAGCGCATTCTGACTGATCTGCATCGGCTTCAGAAAATCTTGCTTCAGGATTTCACCGGGGTGCGGATTGTCGAGAAGCTCGGGATCAGCCGTGGTAATCGACGATTTCGACATGCGCCGGACCTCCATCCATCCAGATAAAACATATGCGCCACTGATCGTTGATACGGATCGAATGCTGGCCCTCCCGATCGCCCTTCAATGCCTCCAGCCGGTTGCCCGGAGGCACGCTGAGATCGGAAAGCTTGCGCGCCTGATTGAGAAGACGCAGCTTTCGCAAGGCAATCGGCTGGATGTCGGCGGGCAGCTTGCGGCTTCGCTCCCCGTTCCAGATGCGTTGCACTTCACGATCTGCGAAATCCCGGATCATGGGCCATAACCATAACGCAAGGCGTCATGGGCTGCAACGACAGCACGGACCAATCTCGTTGAGATCCTCCCGTCCCGGTTCCTTCCCAACAGAATCAATGCTAATCCTCGGCGACACTCTTGCGAGGGCCAGAGCCAAGCCGTGTTTCGTCTTCCCTTTCTCATCGCCATCGCGCTTGCCATCGCCTTTGGCGGCGGCATCTGGTCGACCCGGATGGCGCTCGATGCGACCATCGGCTTCGGCGCGATCAAGCTCGGCCCGTGGGAAGCCTTTCCGGAAGCGCAGACGGTGGATGCCGATCCTTATGCAAAATCACACCGCGCCAATGCCGGACGGCTGCTTTATGCCAGCGCCGAGGGTCTCGTGTTCACGGCGGCGGTGGATGACGGCAATGCGCCGCTCACCAGCGCCTGCCATTACCGGATCAGCGGGCGCACGCCGGC
Organism: Neorhizobium alkalisoli; assembly: GCF_007829835.1. Taxonomy (GTDB): domain Bacteria; phylum Pseudomonadota; class Alphaproteobacteria; order Rhizobiales; family Rhizobiaceae; genus Neorhizobium. Next base: position 593,465 of record NZ_VIWP01000003.1, read on the forward strand.
CGCAAGGCTCTGGACCCTTTATGCGACCTCTGCCGGCGGACCTGCCGCCTCAGCCCAGTCGGACCTGCCGACGGCGCTCAATTCCCGCACCGTGCTACGCAATGCCGATGGCAGTTTCGATATCGCTGTCGGCGCCTCCGCAGAAGCCGGCAACTGGCTCGCCGTGCCGGGGACAAGCCCTTTCCGGCTGGTGCTGACGCTGCTCGATACGCCGACTGCCGGCAGTTCCGGCCTGATCGACCTCGCCATGCCGGGGATCAAAAAAATCGGTTGCGGCAATGCGTAGGCGTCTCCTGCCCGCTCTTCTCATCGCCTGCCTGGCGGGGGTCGTCGGTGCGGCACTGCTGCACCTGGTCATTGTGCTCAGCCTTCCCTCCTTCAGCCAGCGTGATGCCTATACGCGCGTTTTGGCGGAGGGAGAGATCCACCAGTTCTACAGGCTGGGTGATGCGCCGGACCGCGCCGGGCTGCAGAAGGACGATCCGTTCATCGACCTATCTGTCTGCGGTTTCGATGTGAGCGAGGGACCTGTTCGGCTGACGGCGGTTGCCGATGGCGTGCCGTTCTGGTCGCTGGCGCTTTACGACAGCGCTTCCAATGAAGTGTTCAGCATCAATGACCGGACATCGTCCGGCGGCAGGCTGGATCTGGTGATCGCCACGCCGGCACAGCTCACCCAGCTGCGCAAGGATCTGCCCGAGACAATCTCGCAGGCAATCCTGGTCGAAACGCACAGCGCCGATGGCTATGCCGTGCTCAGGGCTCTTTCGCCGCAGACAAGTTATTCCGCGGCTGTTGGCCAATTTCTCAAGCAGGCCACCTGCGCGCCTTTCGAATGGCGCCTCAGAAGCCGCTTTTGAGCCTCGTTATTCCCCTGCGACGACCGCGTGGTTTTCAGCCTTGCGATCCATCCGGTCATCAAAACGCTCGTAACGAACGCCGGTGAACATCACCAGCTCGCCGGTCTCTTCGGCCGCGCCGATCCTGACCTGCGGACGCCGGCCGTGCTGGTCGCGCCATTTGTTCAATACGACTATCTCTGCCATGCTCGTCTCCGTTCAACGAATTCGAGACGGATGAAGACGGTTCAATCTCACCCTGCCCGCTTTGGGGCTGATGCGCCCCCACGAACCACCGCGGGGCATGCGCATCCTTCTCGTCCCAGCCCCCTCAATCCTTGAAAAAGGGTGCAACGACACTTTTACATCCCGACCATCCGCCTGAAGGCCGGGAATACGGGGGATCTCACGCCAAGATCCCCCGCCACCCGAAATCCGGAAGATACGCACCGGATAAGGCTTATTCAGCCAGAGCACTCTTAACAGTTAGTAAATGCTAATATAAAACTTCGTATCGATGGAAGCTGGTATTCTCACGTAGAACGCAGAAACGACATTTTCGTTCACGCAGCGCGGCGACCTTTTGCGCGGAAATTTCCACCGCCGGATCTCGCCAGATTTTTTCAGCTTCGAGACCTGTGCCGTCATTGCACAGGCATGATCCATTGCAGCAAAAGACAGATGCCCAACAAATCACAGATGCATCGAAACGAAGCGCTTTTCACCGACCGTTAACCCTCCAAGAGTTAGCATCCGGTTAAACCAAGGCGTAACCGGCGGCACTTTCGATTATCTTGTGCCAGCGGCCTTCGCCACCGGGAGTTCCCAGGCAGAGGTGGATGTTAGAACCCGAGTGTTTGTCGGGCGATGCATCGCCTTTTCCCACATCAAATGTGTTGCGTAGTTGTGAGTTGCCCAGTGACGAACGAGTTTCGAGATCTCGAAAGGCCCCAAGCCATGCGTAAGAAGGACGTGGTGCTGATGGCGACCGTCACCAGTTTTGAAAGCCTGCCGCATCCATCCCGCTCGGAACTCCGCCAGTTTGCCGAACTTTTCTCGCCGCTGTTCAGCGCCTCTTCGGAAGAGGCGCGCCGTCAGGCGGTCGCCGCCCTCTCCCAGAGCGAAAAAGTGCCAGCCGCCGTCGCCTTCTTCATCGCCAGCCAGCCGATTTCCATCGCAGCCCCCTTCCTGATCTCCTCGCCCTCACTGACGAACGAGGCGCTGATCGCGATTGCCCGCACACAGGGCCTCGACCATGCAAGGGCGATCTCACGCCGCGAACACCTGTCGCCGACGGTCATCGATGCGCTGGTCGGCATGCGCTACGACACCAGCATTCGGCGCAAGCAGCCGGTGAGCGCCGAGGTGCCGGTGGAGACTGCGTCTGAGGCGGACGCTGCGCCAGCACGGAACTCTCGTCAGCCCGAAGCAAGGCAGCCCATCACGGCGGAAGACAGCGAAAGACTTGCGCGCGAAGAACAGCTGCGTCGGCGCATAAAACTGCTTGCCGGCCATAAGGACCGCGACCCGGCCGACCGGCTGGGCCTGCGGCACGTTTCGGAGATGCAGTCCGTGCTTCTCGTGCGTTTTGCGCGGAACCGCGAGGCGAGCCTGTTCTGCGGCGTGCTTGCCGATGCGCTTTCGGCCAGCCACTGGCTCGCGGAGCGGATCATGCTCGACATATCCGGCCATCAGCTCGCAACGACGCTGAAGGGCCTGTTCATGGACGAAGGCGATGCGATCTTCATCCTCGAAAAACTCTACAACCACCTCGCCGAAAGCCATGACCGCCGCAGTCGCGCCGAAGTGATCTGGGACATGCTCGACACGGACGATTGCGGCCGGCGACTGGAAGCCTGGCGGCGCGCGGACGGCTATACCTACGCCCAGACGCAGACCCTTGCGACGCAGGCGCCATCAAACACGGTAGAAGAGCCGCAGCAGATCGAGGAAAGCGACGATCAGCTGTCGCGCCCCTTCCGCACCTCCGCCAGCATCCGCCGCAGCGTGCACGGCCGCTAAAGGCAGATTACTCGGCGACGATATCGATCAGGTCGCCGATCTCTTCCACTTCCAGCTCGACCAGCCAGAGATCGGGATCGAAGCGAAGCTCTTTGGCCACGGCCTCGCCGACCTTTTCCGGATCGGCCTTTTCCAGCCGCTTCTCGAATTTTCGGCCGCCATCATCCTCGCCGAAGAAATTTTGCGGCGCCGGCGCATAAAGCGTCTCGGTCCCGTCGCGCAGGCGCTGCCGCACGAACACCGCCCCCGCCTCCTCCGCGCCCTTGTGCAGTACAGCCGCAAAATCGCCTGCGGCGAACACACGGCGAACGAGAGCTGAGACGAAGATGTGGGATTTGAGGCGCATGCTCGTCTCTACAGCATCGGCCGACGAAGAATTCAATCGTCTACCAGCTCAATTCTGAGTTTCTTGCCGACGGAGCGGGCAGCGCGATCAAGCGTATCAAGGGAAACGGCAACGTTGTGAGGGTCGAGTACCCTGTTCACCTGCGTGCGGCTTGTGCCCATTCGCATGGCCATATCCGATTTGCTGATCGACTGCTTCTTACGGGCTTCATCGATCTGCCAGGTCAAAACCCGCTTGATAGCCTCGCCATAGACCTCTTGCCTCTCGCCGAGATCATCGAGAAAGTCCTCAAGAGTGCCGCCGACAGAAGATTGCACTTCGCTCATTTCTTCTTCCTCTTCTCGACCTTGCTCAGCCGTTTCGACCGCTCCAGGTGTTCTTTCCAGCGCCTCACTGCCAGCTGTATCGCATCCTGCTGCCCATCCTTGCCGTCCTCGCCGTGGAGCAGCAACATTATCTCACCATCGATTCCGAAATAGGTTCTGGCCTCGACGCGCCCATCCCGAATGCTGGACCTTACTTCGCGAACTCCATCCCGGAGCGGCCTGCAAACCGGCATTCCGATCGGCCAGCCGAACTCGACGGTCGCAATATCGGCACCAACGATCCTACGGTCGGCCTTGTCGAGCGATTGAAGCCATTCCTTCACCGGCTCAGAGCCATCAGAGGTGACGAAGAACCTTGCTTCAATGCGCTTCATGCGAACCTCTTGTACCGTATACGGTTCAATTCAGCAAGGAAATGTTGCAATGGCAGCATGGCTGCAGGAGGCGCCTGGATCAACCTCCAGATGTGCGCATCCGTCCAGCAATTTGGGAGAAACTGTCTCGATCGGCTGCTGCGATAATCAGCCGATCGCCCGCCAAAGTATTGCGTATCCGGCGCCCTAAAGCGCGCCGATCGCCTTCAGCTTGTTGAGCACCATCGGATTGGGCTCGCCGGTTTCCGGCAGGCGGTAATGGCGTTCAAAGCGGCGGATGGCTTCCTTGGTCTGGAGGCCGGCGACGCCGTCGATCTCGACGTCGGAATAGGCGATGTTCGACAGGCCGCGCTGGATCTGCAGCACCATGTTGGTTGCCGGCACGGGGCTGCGGGACGCGACCTGCGTGCCGGGCCTCGAAGCCGCAGCTGGAATATTGCCGGTCGGGATGTTCGCTGGCGGGATCATCGAAGGCTTGCGCTCCGCATCGCGGATGGCTGCAGCGACCGGGTCTTCGGCCTTGACGCTGACCGGGATCGGCCGGGCCGGCTGCGGCACGGGTGCGGGCCGCGGCTGGCTCTTTGCGACCTCGGCTGCCGGCTTTGGCAGGGGCTGCGGGGCGATCTGCGGGCGCTGGGCGACGGCGGGGGCTGCGGCCGGGCGCGGCTCGGCCTTCAGCGCGGCCAGAAGCTCGGCACTCGCCTCGCCTGTCTGGGCAAGTCCGGCGCTTTCCTCAAAGAAAAGAATGGCCGACTGCGTGCGCGGACCGGTGACACCATCCTCGGCGCCGTCATAAAGGCCACGGCGGGCAAGCTCGTGCTGGACGGCAGCGATCAGCACATGGGCACTGTCGGCGGATGGGGTCGCGGCATTGGCGAGAGCCGGCGGTTGCGGCAAGGCGGCGGCCGGCTGGTTCGCAGCAGGCGGCACCACGGCAGGCGGTGCTGCCTGGACGACTTGCGCCGGTGCTGCAGGCTTATCGGCAGGTTTGTCGGATGCGCGCTCGATACGGAAGGTCGTCACGTCGTCCGGATGAACCTGGGCCGGGCGGCGATAACCGGTCAGCGCATTGGGATGTTCGGGATCGCGGGTCGCCAGGAAAGGCGACGGATGGCCGCCCGGCTGGTACCAGAGCGCATTGGCTGCAACGAAGGAAAACAGCACGGCAAAGCCGGCGAAACCGAAGACGGCCTTCGGATTGCGCGAAATCGTGCGCGCAAAAACGCCGCCGGTCGTCACCAGCATCGTCGAAGCGAGCCCCGGCTTCTTGGCCGGTCGCCTTTTATCAGGCGATTTTCGCTTTCGCGCGGCCATCTGCAAAATCCTGTTCGTCCATCATGGTCGGCTGACGGGATACCACGAGACGTGGCGGGAACTCCACCCTCTCGCTGTGCATAACTTCTTCTGCGCCTGCAACGCCCGATCCATCGGCCGGCAGATGAATGGTCACCATCGTGCCTTCGCCCGGGCGGCTGGAGATCGAGAAACGGCCGCCATGCAGGGCAACAAGGCCCTTGACCAGCGACAGGCCGAGGCCCGTGCCGTCATACTGGCGGGTATAATCGTTCTGCACCTGCATGAAAGGCTGGCCGATCGAGGCAAGCTTGTCTTCGGCAATGCCGATACCGGTATCGCTGACAGAGATCACCAGTTCGCCGGACCTGACGGCCGCATCGATCGACACGACGCCGCCCGCAGCAGTGAACTTGATGGCATTGCCGGCAAGGTTGATGAGGATCTGCTGCAGCGCGCGGCGATCGGCAATCACTTCGCCAAGGCTGCGCGAGGCGCGCGCCGTCAGCGTCACGCCCTTTTCGCGAGCCGAATGGTCGAGCATGGCGCGGCAGGCCTCGACGGCTTCCGAAACGGCGAAGGGTTCGGTGATCAGCTCGTAACGGCCGGCCTCGATCTTCGACATGTCGAGCATCGTATTGACGACCGACAGGAGATGCGCGCCGGACTGGCGGATCAGGCCGACATATTCGCGCTGGCGGTCGTTTTCGAGCTTGCCGAAATATTCGCCGGCCAGAACATCGGAAAAGCCGAGAATGGCATTGAGCGGCGTGCGCAACTCATGGCTGACGGCTGCCAGGAAGCGGGATTTCGCCTGATGGGCAGTTTCAGCTTCGGCGGCGCGCTCGGCGGCCTGGGTGCGGAGCAGTTCTTCGCCCGAGCGATCACGCAGCTGGGCAAAGATCTGCACCAGCTCGCCCTCGCCGTCGCGGATCGCCGACATGTCGAGGCTCGCATAAAGGAACTGGCGGCCGATGGCAGCGGAATAGTGGCTTTCGATACGGATCTCGACATTGGCCATGTCGGCGCCCGTCTCGCCCCGCTGGCGCAGCGTATCGATGGCATGCAGGAGCGCGATGCGATCCGAGACATGTATGCATTCGGCCAGAACCTCGCCGGCGCTTTCGCGCAGGGCCGAGGGAAAAGTGGAAAGGTCGCGGCCACCAGCCTTGACCACGCGACCCTGCGGATCGAGGATCAATGCCAGGCCAGGGCAGGACTGGAAGGCGATGTCGTTTTCGATGGGCGCGGAGATTTCGCTCTGTGCGCGGCGCGGCAGGGCGAAGGCTGCGGCCGCAACGATCAGCATCAGGGAAAGAACGAGGGCAGCGCCGACCGGGAGCGCCAGAGAAGGCGCCATGACGGTGGCAAGCAGCGCGGGTACGGCAAGAAATGCGGCACCGCCGGCAAAGGCAAGGCGGCGCAGAGCGAGGACATGGCCTGCACGGGCCCCATCCTCGTCGCCGATGCGGATCAGCCAACGGGACACAGCCCCGTCGACCAGAGATACCGCCTTCTCGGCTATGTCACTCAATACGCGCACGCAAAACCCTGACTGCAATTTCTATTCGAGCGTCACAATAGGTCTCGCGGGCTTAAGGAAACAATAAAAACTGGTGCCGGAAGGCCTGTCAAAGGCCCGCTTTTCCGGCTTTGGGACAGGTTGGAGCCTGCATTTCCGATCGTGGTTAACGCGGCGTAAGCGACGGATTTGGTTTGATTTTTCCTGGGACATTAAGATTTGTGGCAATGGCGCGAGGCAAAAACCCTTGGAGAACGGCGCCGCCGCCGCATTTATGCTTAACATCGGCCGTTAAACTCCTAACGAAAGGACCTGGAACGGTCATGACGGGCCGGAGAAAGATCGCATTTTAATCAAATTTGCCGAAAAACCGAGCGAACCCGTCAAAGCGATATTTGCTTCCGATCGGTACGTTGATGTTCAAGACCGGCACAGACCGGCAGGCCAGCCGGGGCAAAATCAAGTCCCAGCTAAAAGGCAAGACAGGTGGACAGGACGATGTGGTTTCTGATCAAGGGAAGTGTGTTCTTCGCAGCCGTGCTGGTGGTGCTGTCTTATTTCAGCGCCCAGAAGCCGGGTGACGACAACTCTATGTCGCCGCTTCAGGTGGCCGACGCCTTTTCGGCCGCAACCCAGGCCTATCAATATGTCAGCGCCATCTGCACCGAAAAGCCGGATGTCTGTGAAAAGGGCGCCGATACCTTTTCCGCGCTTGGTGTAAGGGCCCGCGAAGGCGCCAAGGTGGCCTTCGACCTTCTCGACCGCCAGTTCGGCACGAAGGAGGCCGTCGAGCCGCAGATACCGTCGATCGCCGTCAAGGCCGATCCGGATCTCCAGCCGCTGCCAGAAGCCTTGCCGCAGCAGCAGGCAGCGCTTTATGCGCCCATCGTTCACGACATTCATACGGGGACCATTCCCCTGCCGCAGAAACGTCCGCTCCGCTAAGACCGTCTGTAACCGAAATTTCAAAAGCTTGCACCGGTTTTCCTGCCATGGTTCCCGGTGCCGGACTGCCCACCCTGAATTCGGCATCTGCTGACGCCGTGAGAAGTGATCTTCTCACGGCGCTTTTTTTTGCTTTTATCAGAGGTGGAACTTCCTATATGCAGCAGCGATGACCAAGCTTGAACAGATGATCGAAGATTTCGCCTTCCTGGATGACTGGGAGGATCGCTATCGTTATGTGATCGAGCTCGGCAAACAGCTGCCCGACCTTGCCGACGACAAGAAGAGCGCCGAAAACAAGGTACAGGGCTGCGCCAGCCAGGTCTGGCTCGTCAGCCATGTAGAAAACACGGATGCCGACCCCGTCATGACTTTTGAAGGCGATTCCGACGCCCATATCGTGCGCGGCCTCGTCGCCATCGTGCTCGCCGTCTATTCCGGCAAGACGGCTTCGGAGATTGCAGCAACAGATGCAATCGAAGTTTTTGACAAGATCGGTCTCGTCGAACACCTCTCCTCCCAGCGCGCCAACGGCCTGCGCTCAATGATCAAGCGGATCCGCGCGGAAGCGCAGCTGCGGGTAGCGGCTTAAGGTTTTTCAGTCGTTGCAATAGAGCTCTCTGCTCTGCCGAACGCCTATGAATTTCGAGCCGCGAAACAGCCTCCCAATAATCTCCCCCCTTGTGGGGGAGATGTCACGAAGTGACAGAGGGGAGTGAGCAACGGTTTGGCAAATTCGAGGCGAACGAGGAGTGTGGAGACACCCCCTCTGCCCTGCCGGGCATCTCCCCCCACAAGGGGGAAGATCCTTATGCCGCACCCTCCCCTTACAAAACCGGCCGGAACCCGTCTGCGCCCCAATGATGGCTCCGGCGCCGCACATCCGGCCTTGGCGGATCGTAATGCCGTGCGAGTGCCAGAAGTGCCGTCCGCAGCATCAGTTTTGCCGAGCGGGCCGGCCATTGGCGTTCGCGTTCCACCAGCTCCAGGCCCTTGCCGAAGCAGCAGACATCGATGGCAACGCCCGACAGTTCCGGCCCCATCGCCTCCATCGCATCTGAAAAGCGTGTGCGCGCGGCGAGTGCGCTGTCGGTGATATCGACCTTGCCGCCGGCACTACCCTTGGCGCGGGAGGAAAGACGCGGTTCCCAGCTGGCGGTGATACGCGGCTGCATCTGGCCGCGGGTGAAATCCGACAGCAGCCGCTCGCCGGCCTCCACCGCCATCGGCGGCATGAAGGGACCGCCGTCGCGATCCTTCAATCGTGCCACGGCGCCGAGCGGTGATTCGGCCAGATTGATGCGCACCGGCTGGCGACTGCCCTCGACCTCCATAGTCGCCGTTTCCACCTCGCGATGCTGGGTGAGAAACGCCTCTTCACGCTCTGCCATTGCCCGCCGGATGAACGACGTGGCTGTGGCGGATGCCGCAATCCGATCGCCCTGTCGTTCCGCAAGACCGAGCGACAGGGCCTGAGCCAAAGTTTCCTCCGGGTGGTGGCGCCTTGTGACGCCAGTCAGGCAGATCTGCCCTTCTTCCATGTTCTCGACCGCGCAGGCGCCCTGCAGAAGATGGCGCATCAGCACTATCAGCGCCTTGCGGCCGGCAGCCGCGGGATCACCGCCAGACGTCTTGTGAGGCAGGTTCAGGTTTTTACTCATGGGATTAGCACTTTCCCTCATCGGCTGCTTGCCTGCGAAATGCCGAAGACAGCACCGACCATGCGTTCGATGACGCAGACGAATTCGTCGAAGGCGGAATCATCGCGCCGATCCTCGACCACATGACAGGCATGGCTGACCGTGGTGCGATCGACGCCAAAAGCATCGGCGATATCGCGCTGCTGGACCTGCAGCACGACGTGGCAGACATAGATGGCGATCTGGCGGGAATGGCAGTTGAGGCGCCGGCGATCACGGCGCATCAGCATGCGGTCCGAGAGCAGACCGACCACGTCGCCGACAAGCTGCCGCACCGCCCGGCAGGCCGTGCGCAAGGTCAGGCTTTCGGGCAATTGCGGATGCGAGCCGCCCGGAAAACCATCGAGCGCATCGGCAATGGCAGGCAGGTCCGATACCGGCAAAAGTTCGGACATATCGGGCAGCGCCAGCATGGCGGCCAGCGCCTGGCCCGCACCTTGTGCCGGTTTGGCGAGGGCGAGCGGAGCGTCCGGCCCGACGGCAATATCGAAAGATCCGGTGAGCGTAGCCGCGGGCATGGCGGGCTCATCGCTTTGTGATGATTGCAGCAATGGCCGCGATTCGGCGCTTTCAGCGGTGGGGTCGATTGTGCAAGCGGCACGATCGTCAGAGGCAGCCGAATGAATCGCCCCGCTCTCCTCCATCGCGCCTGCGCGTTCTCCCTGTTGCATACTGGCTTTAATACCGTCCTGCAGCGGATCGATCTGTTTTTGCAGAGGCATGAGAAACTCCATAAAATAGGAATTAATTCACATATCTTACTGCATGCCAGAGAGAGGAGGAAATTGGAAGGGCAGGTTTTTTGCAATAAATACAAAATTCCGTTGGAAGCCCTTCAATTCATATGGGATTTTTTTCCTCATCATCATCAACAAAAAACCGGGCTCAGGGCCCGGTCTTTGTTGGTATTCCATTTGGTGTCCGCCCGGCCCGCCGCCTGTCTCCGGAGTGATATCCGGTGACGTGGCGGCAGATCGGCCGTTTCTTTTGGCTTAAACTTAAGCCTTGCCGCGACGACGGCGCTGGCCGAGGCCCATTTCCTTGGCGAGGCGCGAGCGGGCTTCCGCATAGGCCGGAGCAACCATCGGATAGTCGGCCGGCAGGCCCCACTTTTCGCGGTATTCTTCCGGCGTCATGTTGTAATGCGTCATCAGGTGACGCTTCAGCGACTTGAACTTCATGCCGTCTTCCAGGCAGATCAGGTAATCGTCCTCGATGGACTTCTTGATCGGAACCGGCGGCTTCGGCTTTTCGACCGCAGCTGCGACCGGTGCCGGGGAAGAGGTGCTGCTCAGCGCCGTATGAACGTCGGCGATGAGGTGGGAAAGATCCCCGACGGGGACCACGTGGTTGCTCACATAGGCAGCCACGATATCTGCGGTCAGCTCGACCAGCAGTTCCGGGCCTTTGCCCAATGCGATTTCTGTCATCTTCAGTCTCCTGTTTTCATCTTGCGACGGATCCGCGACCTCCGCGGTACCGGCGCCCTGCACAGCGCTGATGGTACTTGGCTACCGCTCGCATTGTCCGAAGACTGAAACCTACCCCTAAGTTTCATGCGAGCGACAAACGCATGTTCCACCTGACATTGCTCTGCACCAGACGTATTCACATGTTTCGCGTGCATATTTCAAGCCTGCACGCGTACCGTATACGTGAAAACATCTGAACTAGACCAGCATCAACGCTCTACTGTACCTGAATTAGCACCCTGTAGAAAAAAGTCCAACTGCGAAATCTAGTAATGCCTCAGGTTTTTCCACCCGATTTGCGCCACAAATCTGAATTACTGACAGAAGCTCGAGAAATTCCTTAATTATGACAAGCTTATAGCTCGTTTGCAGCAGGCTATATTGGCTGAGATTAATTCTTCATCTCATCAACGACCGTGCGGTCGCACAATGAATAACCGGCCCGGCGCGAAGCAATCGCCAGTAGATGTGCCGATACCGGCGCGGTCAATACAAAGAACAGAAAGCCCGCAAGTGCGCGCGCCAGGGTTGAAATATCGCCCGAATGGATGCCGACGGCCAGAAGAAGCAGCCCCGATCCGACCGTTCCGGCCTTTGAGGCGGCATGCATGCGGGTATAGACGTCCGGCAGGCGGTTGAGCCCGATTGCCGCGACCAGTGCAAAGGCCGCGCCGGCAAGAATCAGGATGGCGGTGACAAGTGCGAACAGCGTTTCGATCATCGGCTCTTCTTACCCCGTGATGTTTCGGCTGCAGGCTTTTTCTTCGGCGCGCCGGCTGTGCTTTGCTTTTTGGGCGCCGCATCCGCAGGCTTTGCGGCTTTCGATTTTGTGCTGGCCGGTTTTGCGCCCGTGGTTTTCGCAGGCGCCTTGGCGGCCTTCTTTGCCGGCTTGGCTGCGGGCTGGGCCGGGGCAGCAATGTCGGGCGCCTCCCCTGCCGCTCCCTCCGCTTCCGGCACCTGCATGCGCGGCATGATGAAACGCGCGAAAGCGACGGTGGCAAGGAAGCCGACGAGGCCCAGCGCGATGGCGATGTCCACATAAAGCGTAAAGCCGGTGCGGATGGCGATCAGGGCGATGAAACCGATGACGATGCCGACCAGCATGTCGAGTGCCACGACCCGGTCCGGCAGGGTCGGGCCGCGCACGACACGCCAGACTGTAGCCAAGAAGGCGACCGCCAGCACGATCATGGCAAGCCAGACCGACCAGGAAAGAATGGCTGCGGAAGCCGTCATCGGAACGCCTCCATGATCTTGCGCTCGAAGCCTTCGGCAATCTCCCGTTTCGTCGTCTCGATATCCGAGCAATCGATGGCATGGACGTAAAGCGTCTTGCGGTCGGCCGAAACATCGACCGACAGCGTGCCGGGCGTCAGGGTAATCAGATTGGCGAGAAGGGTGATTTCCATGTCGCGATCGACGGTGAGCGGGAAGGCAAAAATGCCGGGCTTCAGATCCATGTCGCGACGCGTCACCAGAACCGCAACCTTCCAGGCCGATAGCGCCAGTTCCTTGAAGAAGAGGACGAGCAGCGAAAGGATGCGCCCGAGCCGGCCGACATAACCGGAAACACCGATCTCGCCGCGCACGACCCAGATTGCAAGGCTGCCGAGGATGAAACCGAAAACGAGGTTGAGCAGCGAGGCGCTGCCGGTAATCGCCACCCAGACGACGGCAAAGATCAGCGAAAGGATGTAGATCGTCATGGGTTTCCTCCCCTACCCAAATCCGAGGGGCCAAAGACGGAGGCGATATAGGCGGTGGGATCGGCGAGGCTGAGGGCAGCCCTCTGGCTGAGCTGCAGCAGCGGCTCGGGATAAAGGCCGAAGATGAGCGTCAGAGCAGCAAAACCGATGACCGGCAGGGCCGTGGTCTTGTCGGAGAAGAAGCCGGCCGGCTCTTCGTCCGCAGCAGGCATTCCTGCTTCGGCAAGCGGCCGCCAATAGGCGAGCAGAAAAACACGGCCGAGCGCGATCGTTACGAGAAAGGCCTGGATCAACATGGCGGCTGCGAGCCACCACGCGCCGATATCGATGGCGGCTTTCAGGAGCGACACTTTTGGCCAGAGGCCGGCAAGCGGCGGCAGGCCCGCGGCCGAGAGGAAAAGCAGGAAGGAAGTTATCGCGAATGGGAATGACCGGCGCCAAATGCCGCCCATCGTCGCCAGCGACCAGCTGCCGCCGATCCGGGCTGCTTCTGCCGCCACGAGATAAAGCGCGGTCATGGTGATGATCGAGGTCAGCGCATAAAGGATGCTGCCGGACACGGCGGCCGGTGTGCCGATCGCAACACCCGCCAGCATGTTGCCGATGCCGGCGATGACGAGATACCCGATCAGCCGGCGGATATCGTGCTGGGCGAGCGCGCCGAGGGCCGCGACGATCAGCGTGAGCGCCGCGGCGATCGCCATGACGAGGCTCAACTGTTCGCGCTGCACCGGCATCAGCATGATCGTGACCCTGAGCAGCGCATAGATGCCGACCTTGGTCAGCAGGCCACCGAACAGGGCGGATACGACGATACGCGGCGTGTGATAGGAGGCCGGCAGCCAGAAATTGACCGGGAAGACCGCCGCCTTCATGGCAAACGCCAGAACGAAAAGGCCGGTCAGGGTGACGAGCGGTGCGCCCGAGGGCAGCGTCGCCGCCTTGCGGGCGATATCGGCCATGTTGAGCGTGCCGAAGATCGCATAGAGGTAACCGACGGCGATCAGGAACAGGGTCGTGGCGATCAGGTTGAGGATGGCATATTTCAGGGCGCCGTCGATCTGCCGCGGTTCCGAGCCGAGAACCAGCAGGCCGAAGGACGAAATCAGCAGGACTTCGAACCAGACATAGAGGTTAAAGATGTCGCCGGTGAGGAAGGAGCCGGACACGCCCGCCATCAGCAGCATCAGGAACGGATAAAAGCCGTAGCGCCGGCCGGCAGCATCGATATCCCTCAGTGCGTAGATGCCGGCCCCGAGAGCGGCAATCGCCGAGACCAGCGCCATCGCCGCGCCGAAAAGGTCTGCCGTAAAGGCGATACCGAAGGGCGGGAGCCAGCGACCCATGACCATGGTGACCGGCCCTTGATCAAGCACGCGCCAGAGCAGGCCGGCATCGAGGAGTACGAGAAGTGAGAGGCCGGCAAGCGCGATTGAGCCCTGGAGGCGTACCGACTTGCGGATCATCAGCAGGAAGGCGCCGAGGCCGATCATCAGGACGACGGGGGCGACGACCAGCCACTCGCCCAGCGGTGGGGGCGTGAGGATCAGGGCGGCAGAGAGATCGACGGCGGATTGCGGGGCGGCCATCAGCAATCGCTCCCTGTGTTTCGCGTTTGCCCCTCATCCGCCTGCCGGCACCTTCTCCCCGTAACGACGGGGAGAAGGGATATGCCGAACTGCCTCGCCTCTTCGAAGAGATGGCGCGAGGCACGTCCCCTCTCCCCGCGCGCGGGGAGAGGGCTAGGGTGAGGGGCTATGGTGGTCGCAAACATAAACACCTGCATCAATACCCCATCGGCGGCAGCGGTTCGTCGGTGGGTTCGGCGAGGCGCATTTTGTCGGTATTGTCGGTGCCGAGCTCCTGATAGGCGCGATAGGTCAGAACCAGAAGGAAGGCGAAGAAGGAAAACGAGATGACGATCGCCGTCAGGATCAGCGCCTGCGGCAGCGGGTTGGCGGCGACGGTCGAGAGTACGTCGGAACCGGCCGGAATGATCGGCGGTACTTCGCGGGTAAGACCGCCCGTCGTAAAAAGCAGAAGGTTGACCGCATTGCCGAGCAGCGCCACGCCAAGCAGGATGCGCACCGTGTATTTCGACAGCATCAGATAGATGGCGGCAGCAAAGAACAGGCCGATCAGGACGGCAAACAGCGTTTCCATCAGACATCCCCCCTTTTCTGCGGACCATCAGGACCACTTTGGCGCTCGTCCGCTTCCGGTCCCGGTTCCTGCTCGAGCGCCAGCGCAATCGACGTGATGGCGCCGAGTACGACGAGATAGACCCCGAGATCGAAGGACATGACGGTCGAGAGCGGGATTTCGGTGCCGAAAAGGTGCGGATAGATCCATAGCCCCGTCATGAAGGGCACGCCGGCAAAAAGCGAGATGGTGCCGGAGAGCGTCGACAGGAAAAGCCCGGCACCGGCAATTGCCATCGGATGAAAATGCAGCGCTCGGCGCACGGCGCCGACACCGAAGGCGATGCCATAGAGAGCAAGGCCAGAGACGGCGATCAATCCGCCAATAAAGCCGCCGCCCGGCTCGTTATGGCCGCGCAACAGGACGAAGACGGAAAAGAGCAGTGTCAGCGCAGTGACGAAGGGGGCGACGGTGCGCAGGATCAGCGTGTTCATGGCGTCTTGCCCCCTGCCCTGACCCGGATCAACGCCAGGACGGCCAGCCCGGTGATCGTCACGACGGCGATTTCGCCGAGCGTGTCCGTGCCGCGGAAATCGACGATGATGACGTTCACGACATTGGCGCCGTGGGCGATGACCTTGGAATAGGCATTGAAGAAATCGGTCAGAACATTGTCGAACGGCGTCTCGAACGTCTTCAAGAGAAGCAGCGTGAAACCAAGGCCGCAGGCGATGGCGAGAATGCCGTCGAACAGGCGCTGGCCGATCGGGCGACTGTCGGAGGGCGAGAGGCGCAGGCGGGTCATGACCAGCGCCAGAATGACGACCGACAGGGTTTCCACCATGAACTGCGTGAAGGAGAGATCCGGCGCACCGAACAGCAGAAAGATCACCGCAACGGCAAAACCCTGGATGCCGAGCGAAACGATCGCCGTCAGCCGGTCGCCGGCCCGCAGGACAGCAGCTATGCCAATCACCGCGATGCCGAGGAACAGTCCTTCCTGCACGAGAACGCCGCCGGCCGGTAATGGCGGCAGGCCGGGCAGTTCGCCGAAGACGATCGGCGGCACGAGCAGCATGGCGGCAACGAGGACGAAGGTGATGGTGATGTAGATTTCCAGCCGTCCCGGCTGAACGATGCGGGTGACGGAGGCCGCAAAATGCAGGAGCGCGTTCAGCGCCGTGTCAAAACCGCGATCCGGGCCGGGGCCGAGGCTTTCGAACAGGGCGGCCATCAGGCTGCGGACTCGCGACAGCTTCCAGAAGATTGCCAGTCCGAACGCGATCGTCACCAGCGAGAGGAAAAGCGGCAGGCCGATATGCGGCAGGGTGGAAATGTCGATCGTCACCGTCTCATGCAGGATGGCCGAGGCCATGGGCGACGAGACGTAAGTGTGCACGACACCGCTTGCGAGACCCGCAACGAGGCCGGCCAGTGCCAGCGCGGCAGGCCCGAGAAAGATCGAAAGCGGTGCTTCGTGGATGTGATGCCGAACACCTTCGTGGTGTGCGAAAACACCGAGAAACGGCTTGAAGGCGATGCCGAAAGCAACGGCAAACATCAGCGCATTGCCGATCAGTGCCAGCGTCGTGAAAAAGACGGCGCGCGGATTGCCGGCGGCGAGCGCGGCATAGATCTCTTCCTTGGCGAGAAAGCCGAAGAACAGCGGCAGGCCGGCCATCGACAGCGCGGCAAGCACGGCGGCGGCGAAGGTCCAGGGCATGAACTTGCGTAGACCGGCGAGCTTGGAAATATCGCGGGTGCCGGCCTCGTGGTCGATGGCGCCGACGATCATGAAAAGCGCACCCTTGAACAGCGCATGCGCCACCAGATAAAGCACCGCCGCCTCGACCGCATGCGGCGAACCGAAGCCGGTCAGCATGACGAGCAGGCCGAGCGAGGCCATGGTCGTATAGGCGAGCATCATCTTCATGTCGGTATGGCGCAGCGCCATCAGCGCGCCGGCCACCAGCGTGATGCCACCGAAAAAGGGAAGCAGGATTTCCCAGGCGGGCGTGGCGCCGAGCGCCGGCTGCAGCCGCATCAGCAAATAGACGCCGGCCTTCACCATGGTCGCCGAATGCAGATAGGCGGAGACCGGTGTCGGCGCTTCCATGGCATTGGGCAGCCAGAAATGGAAAGGGAACTGCGCCGATTTGGTAAAGCAGCCGCCGAGGACCAGAAGCAGGATGGCGAGATAGAACGGGCTTTCGCGCAGGCTGGTTTCCATATGGATCAGCAGCGACATCTGGGTAATGCCGGTGACATCCCAGAGCAGAACGAGGCCGGCAAGAAGGCAGAGACCGCCACCTCCGGTCACCAGCAACGCCTGCAGCGCCGCGCGCCTTGCTGCCGGCCGTTCATGGTCAAAGCCGATCAGCAGGAAGGAGGCGATCGAGGTCAGTTCCCAATAGGCAAACAGCATCAGAAAGCTGTCGGACACGACAAGCCCGAGCATGGCGCCCATGAAGAGCAGCATGAAGGCGAGGAAGCGTCCCTGATGCGGATGCCCCTTCAGGTAACCGCCGGAATAGATGACGATCAGCGTGCCGATACCGGTGACGAGGGCCGCGAAGGTGAGCGACAGGCCGTCGAGAAACCAGGAGAAGGAAAGATTGAGGCTCGGCGCCCACATGTAACCGCCGGTCACCACCTCGCCTCTGGAAATCTCGCCGAAGAAGCGCAGGAAATTGAGGAAGGAGAGGAAAGGCGCAAGCGCCAGAAACCAGGCAGCCCTGGCGCCGAAACGGCCGACCAGAACAGGAGCGAGTGCCGCTGCCAGAAAGGGCAGGAAAAGTGCCGCGAACGTCCATGCCGGGGCGTTCATGCCCATATGCCCTACCCTCCAGAATGGATCCGTTCCCCTGCGGATCCTGCAAGTCCACCGAATTTCTAGGGTAAAGCCCCCACCGCCTCAAGCACTTGCGGGCAAGAAACACAGAAAGCTGATCTTTATTCCGGCCCTTGTGATGCCTATCTATGGGTCAAACGAAAGGGATATTTGCCATGTCCGATGTCACCACACCCAAAGTTGCCAAAACCGACGCCGAATGGCGGGAAGAACTGACGCCCGAACAGTATTACATCCTGCGCCAGGCCGGCACGGAGCGTGCCTTTACCGGTCCGTTCTGGAATTCCCATGAAAAGGGGATTTACAGCTGCGCCGGCTGTGGCGAGGACTTGTTCGTCTCCGATACGAAATTCGATTCCGGCTGCGGCTGGCCGAGCTATTTCGAGGCGGTGAAGCCCGATGCCGTCAAGGAATTGCGCGATACGACGCATGGCATGGTGCGCACCGAAGTGCGCTGCGCCAATTGCAACGGCCATCTCGGCCACGTCTTCCCGGACGGCCCGCCGCCGACCGGCCTGCGCTATTGCATCAACGGCCATGCGATGAACTTTACGCCGCTGAAATGAGTTCTGCCGATCGACACGATCACAAGACAAGCGCCTCGGAAACGGGGCGCTTTTTTGTTTGTGCGGGTCAGGAGGAGGCGAGCAGAATCAACAGGCGAGATCAAAAATAAAACAACTTTAAGATGATTTTCGATTCCATCTCTGCTAAGAGAATTCATCGGCGGGGAGCCGGGTTTCAAAGGGGGTGGGCATGTTGTTGACCAAGCACCTGGGGGAGCTGCTGCAGCAGCTCCAGGAAACTGAGCTGGCGAAACGGAACGAGAGTGCCGACGGGCTGATTGCCGAGATCGAGGCTCTGGGCGTTTTCCTCGAAGGGATGGAAAAGACCAGTTCCGCCGAAAAAACGCCCTACGAGGTGAAGCTGTTCGATGGCTTCGATGGTCCGGCACTGATCCCCTACTCTCTCGGCCCACGCCCCGATACCTGCAAGACCTGCGGCCAGAAACTGCCCTGAGGAGGACGGACATGTCACCGCCGAATGGGCAGCAGGACGGGACCGGGCCTCTCGGGATCGATAACAAGGACAACGAAGGCTGGGACTGGAACTATTATTTCAAGCAGGGTGCGACGCTCAACGAGCAACAATATGAAATCGTCGCGATGATCATTCGGCTCGCGTCGATTCTGCGACAGCTGCCGAAAACGGCCGTTTCCAGCGAGATCATGCAGCGGATCAAAGGCATATTTTCCGCCACGCTCGTCCAGTCTTTTTCGGGAGACCTAAAGCGGATGAAGGACGAAATCGACAGTGCCGAAAAAGAAATATTCACGCGAGTAGCGACACCGGAGTATCGAATGACGCTGAAAAGACCTGTTAAGTTGACGGTCTTGGCGATAGCTATCACGGGCGCCCTTTATATCGCCGGCATATTGCTTGCGACCTACACATCTGTCGGGCAGTCACTGCCGCAGCTGGCAACGGTCAATACATTCTTCCTTGTTGCTATCGGCTGTCTGTTCGGCCGGGTGATCTATTACGGTATGTCGTTCTCCGAGAAGATCGCCTCGATCGACACCTATCTCGAAAAGGTGGGTGAAGTGAGCCATATCGAGATGGCGATCTTTTTCGATGTGGCGGTGGGTGTCGCCGCCTGCCTCCTGTTTATCACAGGTCTCGTCGTCATTGCTTTCGGCGGCGATCCGGATGCAGCAACAGGCTCGGTACGCGCCGCGATCACCTCGCTGATGATCAAAGACAACCCGCTTCTGGCATTGGCATTCGGCCTGCTGGTCGGCATTGCAAAAACGGAGTTTCTCATGCGCCTCGGACGGATCGGCAGGGACCGCATTGCCTGAGCGAAATCAAAGCGCTGACAACCTCAAGCCGCAGGCGAGACCTCGCGAGCATCGGCTTCCAGATGATCGTCGCGCGCAACGAGATTGCGGCGGCTCAGCCAGCCATGCCCCCAGTCACGCAGGCCGAGCAGGATCGGCGCGAGCGTTCTTCCCTCTTCGGTGATGGAGTATTCGACCTTTGGCGGGATGACGGCATAGACCTTGCGCTCGACAAGGCCATCTTCCTCGAGCTCCCGCAGCTGCTTGATCAGCAGGCGCTGCGAGCAATCGCCAAGCTCCCGCTTCAATGCGTTGAAACGCAATGTTCCTTTCAGCAGGTGGTAGAGGATCATTCCCTTCCATTTGCCGCTGATGACGTTGAGCGCCGCATACATGGTGCAGCCGGGCACCTCATCATAGTTCCTGTCCTTGTTCATCATCGGCCCCGGTCGAGTGGTATACTTTGGGGCAGTATATGCTTTCGATTACCGTATTTCCAGTTTTGCAGCCAGTTGCCAGATGCATGTGACCGATGGCGGCCTTCGGGACGCCCGGCAGACACATGCAAGGAGAACAGGCATGACCAGAGTTGTACGGTTTCACGAATATGGCGAACCGGATGTACTGCGCATCGACGATATCGAGGTGCAGGCACCGCAGGAAGACGAAGTGCAGATCGCCGTCAAGGCGATCGGCCTCAACCGCGCGGAAGTGATGTTCCGGCGTAATGCCTATCTGCAACAGGCTGAATTTCCTTCGAAACTCGGCTACGAGGCGGCCGGGACTGTCAAAGCGACTGGCAGCAAGGTGGAAGGGTTTCGCGAAGGCGATGCGGTCAGCATCATTCCGACGCTCGATATGGCGCGCTGGGGAACCTATGGCGAAGTGATCAACATCCCTGCCCGCCATGTGGTCAAACATCCCGCAAACCTGTCCTTCGAACAGGCGGCGGCGTCGTGGATGCAATATGTGACCGCCTGGGGTGCGCTGATCGAGCAGGCAAAACTTTCGGCCGGCTAATTCGTGATCGTTTCGGCGGCATCGAGCAGTGTCGGCATTGCCGCTTTCGAGATCGCCCGCAGCGTCGGTGCCACCGTGATCGCCACGACCCGCACCAGCGCCAAGACGCAAGCGCTGATCGAGGCCGGTGCGCATCATGTCATCGCCACGGCCAAGGAAGACCTCGTTGCGCGCGTGATGGAGATCACCAACGGCAAGGGCGCACGCGTCGTGTTCGATCCGATCGGCGGGCCGGCGATTGCTGCGCTTGCCGACTGCATGTCCGTCGGCGGCCTTCTTCTCGAATATGGTGCGCTCAGCCCGGAACAAGGGCCTTTTCCGCAATTTGCGGTTCTCGGCAAAAGCCTGACGTTGAAAGGGTATCTCTACACTGAGATCGTAACCGATGACGCCGCGCTCGACCGGGCAAAGACCTTCATCAACGAAGGCCTGCGGTCGGGCACGCTGAAGCCGCTGATTGCGCGCAGCTTCACCTTCGAGCAGATCCGGGAAGCAACCCGGTTTCTCGAAAGCAATGAGCAGATCGGCAAGATCGTTGTGACGGTTTGAAACTTGAAAAGGGTGGCGGGGACATATGGCTCTCCGCCACCCTCATGGCAGAAAACCGGATAGTCAAAATGTCAGCTTGAAATAATCGAGTGCTTTCTTCCCTGCGCCTTCATGTCCGAAGGCCGAAGGCGGCGCATCCCGCGCCTGCCGCTGGCTTTCGAGCATCTCACGGACGATCACGAGAATTTCCCGGATGTCCGTGTCCTTCTTTCGCTCGACGTCGATACGCTTAAAAATCAAGGTCAGGTCAAGATCGGCGAGATCCATGGTTACCTCCAACTTATTAGCGAATCAAAATATATCTCGATTTGCTCATGGAGGGAATCGTGTATCGCCATCGAAAATGCACGAAATGCGAGAGCGCTCAGAGCAGCAGGCCAAGGCGCGAAAGCGTGAGCCGCGACTGCCGGCAGAGCGCTTCATTCCTGCCGCCGCGATAATAGCTGAGCGCGATGACGGCGCCGTAAAGCGCCCAGCCTCGGCCGCGTAGCCAATCGGCATCGGTGAGCGAGCAGGCATCGCGGAAGGTCTCGCGGGCAGACGGGTCGACCCATGACCAGGCAGAGGCATAATCAGCCGCCGGATCACCGACCGCCGACAGGCCCCAGTCGATGACGCCGGTGAGCTTTCCGTGGCGGGCAATCAGGTTGTCGGCCTTGAGATCGCCATGCAGCCAGCGCGGCAGGCCGTCATAGGCCTGCGACGAGGCCTCTTCCCAGAGCGCTTTCGCACGAAGAATGTCGACCTCGTCGGCGACGATCTCGATAGCCGGCAGCGTGATATCGGTAAGTTCGGCAAGCGCGATGCCGCGGCGGCTGTTGCAGGCGCCGGCTGGCGGGGCGCCGGTCGTGTCCTTCTGGTGAAGCGCCTTGAGGAAGGCCGCAAGCGACAATGCCGCCTCGCGCGGATCGGCAATCGCCCGCGGCACAGCGATTTCGCCCTCCATCCAGTCGCAGATACCGAAGGCGCGATCGATGCCGGGCTCGTTCGGAACCATTCCGCGATAACGCAGTGTCGGGATTTCTAGCGGCAGGCCGGCCAGATGCGGCAGCCAGTCGAGTTCCTTGGCCGCAAGCGCGATGGCCGAGCGGCGGCGTGGCAACCGCAACACCAGATCATTGCCGATGCGGAAAAGCGCGTTGTCCGTGCCGGACGATACCAGCCTTTGCACGGGCAATTGCGCCCATGCACCAAATTCCAGCGGCTCCAGACCTGAGAGCAAGTTGCGAACCAACGCCTCGTCGGCCGGCAGACTATCGTTATCCGTCATGCACCCTTACAGCATGGGGTTGTAAAGGCCGGATGACAGTTGCGGTCGCCCCCTGCCATACCCCTGCCCCTCAGGCCGAAAGTTCGACCGTGAAGGCAAACCGCGCCGTCTGGCCCGGCTGAAGCAGCGTGCCATAGGGCCGCTTTTCGATCGCACCATCCGAACCGGTCTCGGCGGCCGTGCCATGCCAGGGTTCGACACAGAGGAAGGGCGCGCCGGGCTTCTGCCAGAGCGCAAGGTTCGGCAGGTTTTCGAAGGTGAATTTCAGGCCGGCGCCGGCGCCTTCCGCCTGATAGGAAAGCCCCTCGCCTGCACCTTCCATAAAGATCATCGCATCGGCATCGAACATGCCATGCTTGAGAACCAGATGCCCGGCCTTGAACGGCGATGGCAGCTTTGTGCCATCAACAAGACCACCGGAAAGGCGCGTCAAAGCCGGCTCCGCGCCATTGTCCAGCGTGACGGTATGCGGCTTTCCTTCTCCGCCCGGCAGCGGCCAGACGAAGGCGGAATGGAAACCGAGGCCGAAGGGCATGGGCCGCGTATCGCGGTTCTCGACCTCAGCGGTTACTGTCAGTTTCGCCCCGTCCAGCGCATGGGTGAGCGCCAGCAGGAATTCGAACGGATAGCTGGCGCGGCTTGCCTCCGATGCCTGCAGTTCATAACGGCAGGACGTGGCGTCGGAGACGGCAAGCACGAATTCGCTACGGCGGGCAAATCCGTGCTGGTTCATCTCGTAAGGCTTGCCTTCCACCAGAATGCGATTGTCCGGCGCCTTGCCGACGATCGGAAACAGGATCGGCGAGCGGCCGTTCCACCAGGCGGCATCACCATTCCAGAGAAAATCCCGCCCATCCGCCGCGCGCAGCGACTGCATCTCCGCCCCGAGCGAAGAGACTTCGACGGCAGCGTGGTCATTGGCGATACGGGTAATGGTGGGCATGGGCGTCTCCTTCTCGACTGCGCGCACCATAACCGGGTCGGGAAGGATTGCCAGAGGATGACCGGGACAAATTATTTCGACTTCGTGCCCTTGGCGATATCCTTGAGATAGCTGTCGGAAAAATCGGTGGCGATCTCGATCCAGAGCGGCGAATGGTCGGACATCTGCCAGGTACGCCATTTTTCGTAGAGTTTGTCGGGCGTATCTGCCTTGTACTGGTCGTCGGGTCCGGGGTCCTTGGCAGGCATGTATTTCTTGTAGAGATCCTTGTCTTCCGGCGTGCTGCGGAAGACATCTTCATACATATCGACAATGCCACCGCCCAAGACGTCGAAGCGCTTGTCCTTCACGCGCACGGCGATCTGGTCGTAAAAATGCTCTCGGCTCGGCATATGCGCGCCATCGATCGCCTTTGGCACTTCGAACCCCTCGCTGACCAGAGCCTGCATGGTCTTGTGCTCGGGCGCGACGACGTTGAAGTCGCCGAGCAGGATGTAATTCTCCACCTGGCCGGCGCGGTCGAGCTCCTGCTTGCTGTCCTTGTCCTGACGCTCAGCAAAGAAATGCACGAGCTGCTTGATCTCGTTGACGCGACGTTCAAGCTGCGCGCCGCTATCGGCGCCGAAATAGATATGCACGGTGCAGAGGCTAAAACGGAACCAGCCCGACTGGAAGGCGACGAGGAAGGGCGTTCTGGCGAACTGCTGCTTCATCTCCTTCGTTTCGGGCTCGATATTCGTCTGCTCTGCCGGCGCTTTCACCTTCTTGTCGTGGCTGACGACGAGCTGGCCTTCCGGCAGGACGATTTCGCCGGCGATCTTGCGGAACCAGACCTTTTCCGTGTTGTAGACGAACGCCATGCGCTCGCTATTGCCGCCGGCGCCGGTCGTCGTGTCGGTGGCAATGTAATCCCATTCGCGGCCGAGGATGCGCATCACCTTTTCAAGCGCCGTGAGATCGCGATTGACCTCTTGCATGGCAACGAGATCGAAATGCGAGATCATCTCGGCGATGTAATAAAAAGTTTCCGGCAGGCGGGGGCCGAAGCCGAACTTGTTCGAGTCGAAGTCACGAATATTCCAGGTGGCGAGCAAGAGCGACGTGTCCTTCTTGCGCGCCCGTAGCGGTTCGAGCCGCTTGCGGATGGCGATCAGCCGCTCGGCGCAACGTTCGGCAGCGCCTTCCTCTTTCGCCAATGCCTGTTTCAGACCTGCATAATTGACCATCGTCCTCTCCCCGCTCAAGGCAGGGCGGCAGAACGGACTGCCGCCCGGATGGAGAAAGATTATAACGGCTCGACTACACTTTTAAGTCGATTTTCAACTTGCGACTCAATCCAAGAAATCCATGGCGAGCGTGACATGCTTATAGGCTTCCAGCTCGGCCAGCCGGGCCTCGAGCGCTGCGCGGATGCCGACATAGGTATTGCCGCCGAGCGCCAGCCGCAGCGGCGGGTTTTCGCTCTCCGCGATATCGATCATCGCCGCGGCCATTTTCGACGGATCGCCATTAATGGCAAAAGCGCCGTTTTCGATGGCGCGGCGGACATCACCGACCACGCTTTGCTCATAGGCTTCGATGACCGGCGCACGCTTCAGGCTGGCGCCGAATTCGGTGCGGGTGGCGCCCGGCTCGACGATCGTCATCTTCAGGCCGAAGGGCGCGATTTCCTTGGCCACCGTTTCACAGAACCCTTCAATGCCCCATTTGGTGGCGTGGTACAGGGAAAAATTCGGATAGGTGACCTGACCGCCTTCCGAGGCAACCTGCATGATATGGCCATGCCCCTGGGCGCGCAGATGCGGCAGGCTAGCGCGGATGAGGTCGATCGAGCCGGTCAGATTGGTGTCGATCTGGTGCGGAATGTCATCCTCCGCCACTTCTTCCGCCGCACCGAACAGGCCATAACCGGCATTGCTGACAATGACATCGATCTCGCTCAGTTCAGCAAAGGCGCGGTCGACAATCTGGCGCACGGCCTTGCGGTCGGTCATTTCGAGCGCTGCGATCCAGAGGCGATCGCCATGGCGCGCCTTGAGGTCATCCAGCGCATCCATGCGGCGCAGGGTGGCGGCGACGCGATGGCCGCGCTCCAGAAGCTGTTCGGTGAGCACCCGGCCGATGCCCGAGGACGTGCCGGTAATGAACCAAGTTTTCGACATGACATATCTCCTTGAGATGCGCGGCACCGGAAACGGCCGCGCTTGCAGACAAAGATAAGCCGGCCTATTGCTGAGATAATCCGAGCAATTGCGCATGAAGAAGTGAAAATTACCCATGAATGAGGATTGCCGTCATGGATAGGCCGGCGCTAGGCGATCTCGAAGCCTTTCTCGCCATCGTTTCCCATCGCAGCTTTCGCAAGGCGGCCGACGAGCTCGGCCTGTCGCCTTCCAGCCTCAGCCATATGATGCGGGCACTGGAAAAACGGATGGGGGTGCGGCTGATCAACCGCACCACGCGCAGCGTCGCGCCGACCGAGGCGGGAGAGCGGCTGGCGGCGCGGCTTGGGCCGGCGCTCTCCGGCCTCGACCAGGCGCTGGAAACCGTCGATGCTTGGCGCGGCGGCCCGAGCGGGACGCTTCGGATCAACACGAACGAACACGCGGCACGGCGTCTGCTGAAGGAGATCGTGCCGACCTTCCTGTCGCGTTATCCCGATATGGCGCTCGATCTCGTCAGCGACGGGCGGTTCATCGATATCGTCGCAGACGGTTTTGATGCCGGCATCCGGCTGCGCGAAAGCGTGCCGCAGGACATGATCGCGGTGCCCTTCGGCGGCACAACGCGCTTTCTCGCCATCGCTTCGCCAAGCTATCTGGAGCGACGTGGCGTGCCAAAAGTGCCCGACGACCTTTTGGGCCATGACTGTATCCGCCTGCGCCTGCCGAGCGGCAAGCTCTATCGCTGGGAGTTCGAAAAACATGGCGAGGAGGTCGCGATCGACGTGCCTGGCGCGCTGATGCTCGACCATATCGGCCTGATGGCGGAAGCCGCCGCCGGCGGTCTCGGCATTGCCTATGTGCATGAACTGGTGGCAGCGCCGTTTCTGGCCAGCGGTGCGCTGGTGGCGGTGCTTTCCGACTGGTGCCCTGAGATCGACGGACTATGCCTCTTCTACCCCGGCCATCGGCATGTGCCCGCCGGATTGAAAGCGTTTATCGAACTGCTGAGGGAGCATGATCGGCGGGGTAAGCTGGGCTGATCGCGGCGGTGGCGGTTATTGCGCGTCACCGGCGACGTCTTCGGGAAACAGTATCGCTTCGTGATCCTGGGCGGCGTTGAGGATGCGGACGATTTCGACCCTGGTTTCCTCGACACGGTAAAAAATCAGATATGAGCCATGCGGCGCCCGGCGCATCCCGCTCTCCTCATGCCCAACAACGAGTTGATATTGCAGCGGCAATTCTACAAAGCGCTGACAATGCTCGAATAATTCTTCGACGAAGCTTTCGGCTCTGGCTGGATTGAAGCCAGCGATATAATCACCGATACGCTCGAAATCCTGTTCGGCCGTATCGCTGATAAAAAGGATCACTGGCGAGGTTCTTTCGCCATGGCGGCATACTTTGCCTTCAGGCGCGCAGCCACCTCTTCCATCGGCTTGCCCCTCCCCGCCTCGATATCCGCCAGCCCCCGTGCCAGCGCCGCATCCAGCTCGGCCTTGCGCTTCTCGCGAACCTCCAGCAGCCGTACACCTTCGCGCAGCACATCGTCGCGACTGTCGTAACGGCCTGTCTTCACCAGCTCGTCGACATAGTCTTCGAGATCCTGTCCCAGATCGGTCATGCGGTCGTCGTCGGTCATTTTTGCCTCCGGTGAGCGAATAATACCAGCGGAGGCGGCAGGCAGCAATGTGGCGTTGTCAGCCGGAAACCTTCAGTTCCATGCAGGTGAGATCCAGCCAGCGGCCGAATTTCGTGCCGACTTCGCAGAATTTGCCGGCGATACGGAAACCGAGTTTTTCATGCAGGGCGATCGAGGCTGCGTTTTCGGATTCGATGGCGGCGATCATCACATGCACGCCGTTTTCGGCTGCCTTTCCGATCAGCGCCTGCATCAAGAGCTTGCCGATGCCACCGCCGCGGCAGTCGCGGTGGATATAGACGGAATGTTCCACCGTGTGGCGGTAGCCGTCGAAAGCCCGCCAGTCGCCATAAGAGGCGTAACCGACGACTACGCCATCAACCGTTGCGACCAGGACCGGAAAACCGCGGCCTTTGCGGGCGGCGAACCAGTCCTTGCGATTGTCGAGATCCACGAGCACCTCGTTCCAGATCGCCGTCGTGTTGGCGACCGCGTCATTATAGATGTCCATGACGACGGAAAGATCGGCTTCGGTTGCGTCGCGTATCAGGGTTTCGGCCATCGGCTTAATTGTCCACTATCGTATAATTTCGTCTACTTTAGCAGACGATCGGAGCCGTTCCAAGCGGTTGGCGGTCGTTCGGCTCAAATATTGCCGGACAGGCTGAAACAGGTCAGCACGGCGCTGTAATGGACGGCGGCGGCGGCAATGACAAAACCGTGCCAGATCGCATTCTGGAAGCGCAACTTCTCCCAGACATGGAAGATGACGCCGAGCGAATAGATCAGCCCACCGATAACGATCAGCCATACGGTAACCGGCGGCAGATAGGCGGCGACCGGTTCCATGACCATGACGCCGCTCCAGCCCATGGCGAGATAGAGCAGGATGGCGAGCTTGTCGTAACGGCCGGGAAACAGGCATTTCAGCGTGATGCCGAAAAGCGCCGTTGCCCAGATCGCGACCAGCATGAAAAGGATCCAGGGATCGGCCGAGCCACGCTGCAGAAAGGGCGTATAGGTGGCGGCAATCAGGATGAAGATCGCCGAATGATCGAGCCGGCGCAGCAGCCATTTGGTGCGCGAATGCGGCCAGATATTGTAGGTGAAGGAGATCGACAGGCAGAGAATGAGGCCAAGCCCGTAGATCCAGGCGGCAGCAATCTCTCCATGGCTCGACCAGACGGTCGCATAGAAGATCAGTGCCGTTGCCCCGACAAGGGCAAAGACGATGCCGATCCCGTTGACCACGCCATCGGCGACGATCTCGTGGAAATCGTATTTCCGACCGAAATTGAATAACTCGCTCATCACATCCTTCCGTCCTGACGGATAGAATGAGGGGCGTGGCGGCGGAAGGCAAGCCTCACGCCGACGGGCGGGAATCACATTGCGTTGCAGGCGTTTTTAAACATCCTGGCACGGGATCGCGGGACCTTTACCGATCGATCAGCACCGAGCATTTCGCATGCCGCACAACGCGGTCTGCGGTCGCGCCGATGAAATAGTTGGAAAGATCCGGCACATGCGAGGCGACGATGACGAGGTCGGCGCCGTGCTGTTCGGCGGCGGCAAGGATTTCTCGGGCCGGCGAGCCCTGGCGGATCTCGATCTCGGCCTCGACGCCGAGCTTGCCGCGCAGATCGATTAGCGCCGTATCGGCCTTCTGGCGCGCCTCGACCATCATCTCCGTCGTGTAATCGGAAACGAGATAGCCCGGCACATCCTCGACGACGTTGAGCAGGATGATGGTGCCGCCCTTGTAAAGCAGGCTCGCGGCGCTGCGCAGGATTTTTTCACCCTTTTCGATCTGGGTGATGTCTACGGGCACGATGATCTTTTTATACATTTGACATTTCCTCCGTCGGTACAGCCAAAGCTCATGCCGATGCAGCTAGCAGCACCATGATGCAGATCAAGCCTGGGACGATCTACAGGATGATCGTCAACATTCCGGCAACAATCTATTGCCGGACGACGCTCTATCGAGAACAGGTTTGGTTGATTTATAAGGGGATCATAATCGCGCCTTCGTGCATATCCGGATGCCTCCGGATGGGTTGGCGCACTGATAAGCGGGAATGACCATGGCAGACCAGCAGCCCTTCGCCCTTACGCGCCCCTTCCATGTGGGCAGCGCCCATCTCGTCGTCAGCGATCTTGCGACGGTTTCGGATTATTATCAGAAAGTGATCGGGCTTTCGGTGATCGAAAAGAGCCCGAGCGGCGAAGTTTTGGGTGCCGGCGGCAAGCCGCTTTTGACCCTGACGACCGGAAACAGCGTGTCGCGCGCACCGCGCAATGCCGCCGGCCTGTTTCACACCGCCTTCCTGGTGCCGAACCGCCGCGAACTCGCCCATTGGCTGGCCAATGCCGCTCATGCCAATGTGCCGCTTGAGGGTGCGTCCGACCATCTCGTCAGCGAGGCGATCTATCTGTCGGATCCGGAAGGCAACGGTATCGAGATCTATCGCGACCGCACGCCGCTGGAATGGACCTATCATCAGGACGGCACCGTTGCGATGGCGACCGACCGGCTGAACCTGCAGGAACTCTATAACAGCGCACCGAAGGAAAGCTGGGGCGGCATGGCGGATGGCACGGCCGTTGGCCATATCCATCTCCAGGTCGGCGACATTCCGCAGGCGGATGCCTTCTACCGCGACGTTCTGGGCCTCAAGATCATGGCGCGTTATCCCGGCGCCAGCTTCTTTGCGACAGGTGCCTATCACCACCATATCGCCGCCAATATCTGGAACAGCCGCGGCGCACCGAAGCGCGCCACTAACATGACCGGGCTTTCGGATTATACGATCCAGTTCAACGACAAGGAGGCGCTCGACAAGGCGCTTTCGGCCCTGCAGGTGCAAGAGATCGATACGACGAAAACCGCCGAAGGCTGGTCACTGAAGGACCCTTGGGGCATCGGCCTGACGCTGGTCGCCTGAGGCTTTCAAAATCCATGCAATCAGAAGGGGCGCTCCGGAACCGGAGCGCCCTTTTTGCGTTGTCGCGCATAACGGGGATTTCAGCGGGGTTTCGGACAGGATGGCGATGACAGGCGCGCGCAGCAGCAGGCTGAAAAGGCACCTTACGGATGTGACGGCCGGGCGACGCGAAGCGCATCTTTCCGCCCTGGAAGAGGAAGACATTACCGAAAGCCTGCCGCTTGGCCGCGCAGCACTTGATGTGGCAATGGCATGGGCGATCATCGGCCTGTTCATGATCGTCTTTTTCGCCGTCGTTCATTCCCTGTCACTGATCCTGATCCCCGTGACGCTGGCCGTCGTCGTCGGGCTGATCCTCGGCCTCGTCGCCGACAAGCTCGGGAAACTGGGCCTGCCACGTTTCGTCATTGCCGCGATCCTGTCCGGTCTCGTTTTTGCCGTCATGTTCATGATCGTCAATGCGCTGGCCGAACCGGTGGCGACGCTGATTCAGGAGGGGCCGAATTTCGCCGAACGGACAGTAGACCGTGTGATGCCGTTCCTGGAAAAGCAGCACTGGCTCAACATATCGCCGGCCAGTTTCGAGACCGGGCCGATGTCGATGCAGTCGCTGATCGAAAATTCCGGCAATATTCTCGGCATCGTCACGTCCAATCTCACCCCTGCCCTTGTGCAGGGCATGATCTTCTTTGCCGCACTTCTGCTCTTCCTCTATGGCCGGCTGAGGCTGCGGCGCACGATCATCCTCGCCTTCCCGATCCGCCGGCAGCGACTGATGGCGATCCGGGTTCTGAATTCGATCGACCAAGTGCTCGGTTATTATTTCGCCACCGCCAGCGTGCTCTATTTCGGGCTCGGGCTGGTGATGACGGCAATCGCCTATTTCGGCGGGCTCAGCATGCCGGCGCTCTGGGGCCTCTTCGCCTTCCTCTCGAGCTTCATTCCGTTTCTCGGCATCACGGTCATGACAATATCGGTGGCGATCGCCGGCATCCTCACCCATGATTCGCTGCTTCTCGCGCTGCTGCCGGCGGTGATCTTCTTCTCGGTGCATCTCGTGATGGAAAACCTGATCTTTCCGGCGATCATGGGCCGGCAATGGGAGATCAATCCCTTCATCGTCTTCATCGCGATCCTTTTCTGGACATGGATGTGGGGGGCGGTCGGCGCCATGCTCGCCTTGCCGCTGTCGCTGATCATGATGACGGTAATTTCCGAGCTCTTCCCGGAGCGGAAGACCGTGCCGAACCTGCCCGGTTGAGGAGGGAGATACCGTGGATACGACATCACGCTCTGCCGAGCTCAGCTTCCGCCACACCAGCCATGACGACCTGATTTCCGGACGCTCGCCCTGGGGTCGGCAGGCATTGAGGCCACATCGGCGGCCGCTGACCGAAAACGTCAGGACGGATGTTGCCGTGATCGGCGGCGGCATTACCGGTGCGCTTCTCGCCGAACATCTGACGGCGACCGGCCATCAGGTCATGGTGATCGACCGTGAGGAACTGGGCCTCGGATCGACCCGCGCCAGCACGGCGCTGCTGCAATGGGAAATCGACACGCCACTGGCCGGGCTGACGGAACTCTACGGTTTCGAGACGGCGGCGCATATCTATCGCCGCAGCCGCGCGGCCGTGGCCGGGCTTGCCGAGACGATTTCCACCAACCGTATCGCCTGCCGGTTCGAGCCGCGGCCGACGCTTTATCTTGCGGCGGGCGAGACAGGCGCACGCGACCTCTATGACGAGCTGGCGCTGCGGCAGCGCGCCGGCCTGCCCGGCGAACTCCTCGATCACCGCCGGCTGCAGGGCGAATTCGGTTTCGACCGTGAGGCGGCGATCCTGTCGCCAGGTTCGGCCGAGGCCGATCCGCTTGCCTTGTGCTGGGGGCTACTGCAGATCGCCGCCGATCGCGGCGCCGCGCTGATCAATGCCGATGCCGTAAACTTTCACGAGGAAGGTGTACGGGTAATGGTCGAGACGGCAGGCGGGCATGTGGTGGATGCCCGGCATGTGGTTCTGGCGACCGGTTATGTCATGCCGCATTTCGTCATGCCCGAACGGCACCGCACTGCCTCGACCTTCGCGCTTGCCACCGTGCCGCAGAAACCGGATGTCGCATGGCGCGGCCGGGCGCTCGTATGGGAGGCGTCCGACCCCTATCTCTACATGCGCATGACCTCGGACAGCCGCATCATCGTCGGCGGAGAGGACGAGGATATCGCCGACCCTGATCAGCGCGACGCGATGATCGCAACGAAGATCGGGCTGCTGCAGGACAAGCTTTCACGATTGTGGCCCAAGGCCGATATCCGGCTTTCGGAAGCCTGGGCCGGCGCCTTTGGCCAGACCTCGGACGGACTGCCGCTGATCGGCCCGGTCTCCGGCACACAGGCGGTCTATGCCGCTTATGGGTATGGCGGCAATGGGATCACGTTTTCCTATCTGGCATCGCGTATGATCGCGGCGATGATCTCCGGCAGGCATGAAGCCTGGTTCGACGATTTTGCGCTCGACCGGGATCCGCGCTGAGGCGGGATATCGCTTAGGCTCGCAGCATTTCCGGCTGACCGGTGCCGTTCTCGGCTTCGAGATGGGCGAGCGCGTCCGCTGCTGTTTGCGGGCGGCCAAAATAATAGCCCTGGATATAACGGACACCGGCAAGGCGCACCGCCATCAGCTCGCTCTCCGTCTCCACCCCTTCCGCAAGGCATTCGACGCCGAGATTGGCGCAGAGCTCGGCAATGGCGCGGATGATGTCGCGGCTGACTTTTTCCTCTTCCGACAGGCGGGTGACGAAATTGCGGTCCATCTTGATGCGGTTGAGCGGCAGGCGGTGGATATAGGCGAAGCTGGAATAACCGGAGCCGAAATCGTCGAGCGCGATACGGCAGCCGAGACCGGAGAGGATATCCAGCGAGGTTTTCGCCTTCTCGATATCGTGCATGATCGAGGTCTCGGTGATCTCGAAGGTCAGGCGCTCGGGATCAAACCCGCTTTCGCCGACGATACGGCAGATATCGTCGATCGAGCGGGAGGACATTAGGTCCAGCGCCGACAGATTGACCGAAAGCCGGACATGCTCCGGCCAGCCTGCTGCGGCCGAAAGCGCCTTGCGCAGCAGTACCGCCGTCAGTTGTTCGATTAGGCCGCAACGCTCGGCGGCCGCGATGAAATGCTGCGGGCCGACAAAGCCGAGTATCGGGCTGTTCCATCGAGCCAGCGCTTCGAAACCGGTCGTTCTTGCCCGCATCAGATCGTGCTGCGGCTGGAACATGACGGAGAATTCCGCGTCGAGATCGGCAGTGCGCAGCGCCTGTTCGATACGGCCATTGCCGCTGAGCTCGGCCTCGTGTTCGGATGAAAAGATCACCGTCCTGCCGCGCCGGTCGCGCTTGGCGCGATAAAGCGCATGGTCGGCGCGCTCGTAGATCTGGCGCAGGTCGCGGCCGTTTTCCGGGTAATGGGCGATACCGATCGAACCGGTCACCGAAATGCGGATGCCGGACAGGACAAAAGGCTGGCGCAGTGTCTCGCAGATCCGCGCGCCGAACATCTCCAGCTCGGCAAGCGAAAGGCGGCGGGAGACGGCAATCGCGAATTCATCGCCGCCAAGGCGGCTCACCATGTCCTCGCCAGCACAGGCAAAGCGAATACGGCGTGCAACCTCGACCAGAAGCTCATCGCCGATCGCATGACCATAAAGATCGTTGACCGGCTTGAACCCGTCGAGATCGATCAGCGCGAGATGGAAGACGGCCGGCGCATCGTCCCTGGCAATCGCCTTTTCGATGCAGGAGAAGAAACAGCGGCGGTTGGGCAGCCCGGTCAGTGCGTCGTGATCGGCAAGAACCTCGGCGCGTGATCGCAACCGGTCGGCAAGCAGGCGCGCCCGCACGGTTTTCATCACCGCGCCACGGGTCATGATGGCAAGGCCGCCGGCGGCAAGCGCTGCCGCCACGCTGGCAAAGGCATAGGTCAGCAGCACTTCCGGCGACATGGCATAGGCAACCGCAAGCATGGTCGCCAGCACGACGAGCGAGATTGCGACGATCAGCCGGATGCTGACCGCGACGGCTGCTGTGACAATGAAGAGAAGCAGGAAATAGATCAGGTTCGGGGCCTGGAAGAGCACGTAGACGACGTTGCAGCAATTGGCATAGATCAGCAGCAGCATGGCCGCGCCGACCGCCTCGAGCCTTGCGAAACTCACATCCGGACTGCGCAGCAGGCTGCGGCAGACCAGCGCTGCGAGTGCCGTCAGCAATGAAAGCGACGACATTCTGGTCGCTTCCCACAAGGGGCTGAGCAGGAAATTCGGGATGATGACGATCGTGTAGAAGGCGACGACCGGAAGCATGAAGCCGCGGACGATGGGACGAAAGGCTTTCGACACTTCCCGCTGCAACACGCTTTGCGAGAGATAGGCGAGATCATCGTCTGCGACGGCAAGCCCGTCGGTGCTCTGCATTCCCCGCATCACCAGCTCCAAGCACTGCCCGACCGAACCCGCCCTCCCAACGAATTGCCGGCCAAGCTTTATAAGATCGGAATTACTTAGCGGATACTGGTGTAGAAAGCCCTAAGAAGCCCTTGTAAAAACAGCAGACTGCATGCGCGGTTGCATTTTATACTTCAGATCGCCTCGAAGTTGTCAGTCGTACAGGTAATATTTCTCCCAGTCGTCTCTGGAAATTTTCGATCCGACCTTGAAATCGAAGGACATGATCTTCAGTCCCTTGTCACCGGTCTGGCATTTGTATTTCAGTCGGTACCAATCACCACCGCTGCGGAAGACCGCGCCCGGCGCCTTGATGTCGTCGCCTGCCGCAACCGGCGGCTCGAACGTGTAGGCAATCACCTTGTCGGGACGGAAATCGCCTTCCTTGCGGATCTGGTCCATGGCTTCCATATCGCAGCGCTGTTCGCGCCGTTCTTCCGGTGCAAGAGCATTCAGCTGCTTGACGATACGATTGTCCAGCGCATGGGCGGCCGAAGCGGAAAACAGGGCTAAGGCGGCCAAAGCCAGCGTCTTTTTCATGTCATTTCCATCATGGTGACTGCGGTTGGCGCGGAAACTAGGAGATGGAACGGAAATTGACCACCTACCAGAACGCGAAATAACATGATGTGATCGGGGCTGGGGATAAGCCGGGGGAGACAGGCTATGGATCAGGAGAGACTGTCGCTTTCAGATTCCAAGAAGGAACAGATCAAGCTGCGGGCGACGTTCCTCAACAACATCGGGATCGGTGTGTTGCTGATCGGTGTATTTACGCCGATCATCCGCGTCGTCTACGGTGACGTAAGCCTGCAAGTCGGGACACTCTGGCTTGCCGTAGCGCCCACTGGTTGTTTTCTATTGGGCATTGCATTACATTTGTCGGGAGGCTGGATCCTCAGAGGGCTGAGCAAATGACGACCGAGCAGATCATCGCACTTGTAATGCCTGTTCTCGGCGCAGGTATGGCGATCGGCGTGGTTTATTGGCAGAGCTGGCGCGACGGTGTGCTGCCCAGCCAAAGGCCGCACGACAAGAAATAAACCTTCCTTTCCCATTCGACAGCCGGCATCGGCTTGCCTCCCGCGCCGCCGCCTCCTATCTCTGGCACTCCCGCCCATTGCAATCCGGAGTGCTTCCTTGGCCACCTCCCCGAAATCCCCCTTCGCCAATCTCCCCGCCCCTCCTCAGGCTGCCAAGAAGCCGTTGAGCGACACGCGCCACGGCATTACCCGCACCGACGATTACGCTTGGTTCCGGGCCGACAACTGGCAGGCGATGTTCAAGGATCCGTCGATCCTAGATCCGGAAATCCGCAAGCATCTGGAGGCGGAAAACGCCTATATGGAAGCGGCCATGGGCGACACGGCCGAGCTGCAGAAAAAGCTGTTTGCCGAAATGCGCGGCCGCATCAAGGAAGACGATTCGTCCGTGCCGATGAAGGACGGGCCGTTCGCCTATGGCTCGCTGTTCGTCACCGGCGGCGAGCAGCCGCATTACTTCCGCACCCCGCGCGATGGCGGCGACAAACAGGTCCTGCTCGACGGCGACAAGGAAGCGTCAGGAAAAGATTATTTCCGCCTCGCCGGCATCGACCACACGACCGACCATTCCAAGGGCATCTGGGGCTACGACGACAAGGGTTCCGAATATTTTACCCTACGCGTACGCGACCTCACCACCGGTGACGATCTGGACGACGTGCTGGAAAACACGGCCGGCGGCGGTGTCTGGGCGCCGGACGGCAAGAGCTTCTTCTATACACTGCAGGACGAGAACCACCGTCCATCCAAGGTCTTCCATCACATTCTCGGCCAGAACCAGTCGGAAGACCGGCTGGTCTATGAGGAAGAGGATCCGGGCTTCTTCATGGGCGTCGGCGGCTCGCTGCTGGACGATGTCATCTATATCGACATCCACGACCACGAGACCTCCGAATACCGCTTGCTTTCGACCAAGGACCTGTTCGCCGAACCGAAACTGGTGGCGGAGCGCGAGGAAGGCGTCGAATATTCGATGACCGAAGGCGGCGACGTTTTTTACATCCTCACCAACGAGGGCGACGCCAAGGATTTCAAGATCGTCGAGGCACCGTTTGCCGCGCCGACCAAGGAAAACTGGAAGGAAGTCGTGCCGCATGTGCCCGGCCGGCTGATCATTTCCCACATGGCCTATGAGCGCCACCTGATCTGGCTGCAGCGCAACCAGGGCCTGCCGCAGATCGTCATCCGCGACCGGCAGACCGGCGAGGAACATGCGATCGCCTTCGATGAGGAAGCCTATTCGCTCGGCCTCTCGGGCGCAGCCGAATACGATTCGACCGTCATCCGCTTCACCTATTCGTCGATGACGACGCCGACCCAGCTTTACGATTACGACATGGCGACCCGCGAACGGGTGCTGCTGAAGACCCAGGAAGTGCCGTCCGGCCACAATCCCGACGATTACGTTACCCGCCGCGTCATGGCGCCAGCCCATGACGGCGAACTGGTGCCGGTCTCGCTGCTCTACCGCAAGGACGTGGCGCTCGACGGTTCCGCGCCCTGCCTTCTCTACGGCTATGGCGCCTATGGCATGACCATTCCCGCCTCGTTCTCGACCAATGCGCTGTCGCTTGCCGATCGCGGCTTCGTCTATGCCATCGCCCATATCCGCGGCGGCAAGGATAAAGGTTTCGCCTGGTACGAAAACGGCAAGATGGAAAACAAGCCGAACACGTTTAAAGACTTCATCGCAGCCGCCGACCATCTCGTGAAGGAGAACTTCACGTCCTACGAAAACATCATTGCCGAGGGCGGTTCCGCCGGCGGCATGCTGATGGGGGCGATCGCCAATATGGCGCCGGAAAAGTTTGCCGGCATCATCGCCGCCGTCCCCTTCGTCGACGTCCTGAACACGATGCTGGACGACACGCTGCCTCTCACCCCGCCGGAATGGCCGGAATGGGGCAATCCGATCGACAGCCTCGAAGAATACCAGTGGATCGCCGCCTATTCCCCTTATGACAATGTCGCGGCAAAACCCTATCCGCCGATCCTTGCCATTTCCGGCCTGACCGACCCGCGCGTCACCTATTGGGAACCGACCAAATGGGTGGCCAAGGTGCGCGAACTTTCGACCGGCACCGCGCCGATCCTCTTGAAGACCAATATGGCAGCCGGCCATGGCGGCAAGTCCGGCCGTTTCCAGCGGCTGGAAGAGATCGCGTTCGAATATGCATTTGCGATCAAGGTTGCAGGCAAGGCGTGATCGCCTTCGGCTCTGACACACCAGGGTCGTGATCAGTCTCGGAAATGAGAATCGAGTCGTTTTACCCTCTTGAAGCCGGCAGATTGCCGGCTTCATTTGTTATTGCCTGTTCGCTGCCGCCGATTTTTTATATTTCCCCGCCTCGGCCACTCGTCCTTCGGAACCGGGCGAACCGGCTCCTCAAGCCCCGCCCAAGCTCCGGCGCGAGGCAAATTAGCAAAGCACAATCAGCACCGTAAACGAATACGGAACGAAGCAGCGCGACGGCAAGATTGCAGTTTCTTGTCAATACGCCCGCGCACTCGCGAATATGTCGTCGCAAGCCTCGCGCAAGCTTCGGGCGTTAACCATTCGTTAACCAAATTCACCACCGGGCGAAGCGCCATGAAGATCGATAGCGGCCATAGCGGCTATTATTATCAGAACCGGTCGAGCGACATCGACCGCAAGCAGGACGAAGCGCCGGCTCGGGAAGCCGTCTCCATGTCCCGTTCACCGAATGCAATCACGGGCAGCAGCACGTTCCTGTCGCAGTCGCTTTCCAATGCTCTCTGGGTCATGGAAAGCGGCGAAGCCGGCGCGCAGACGCCGGCCATTGCCCAGGACTGGGTCGCAAACCGCTACCAGGAATTCGCCGAATTCTGATGCCTTGCGTCACGCCGCCTTTGCAGGCGTGACTTCCACCGTGACATGCGACAATTCCGAAATGCCTCGCAGCTTGTCCTTGTAGAAGGAAGGGTCGCGGGGCGTTTTTGCAGTGAGCGCCACGATGACCGCGTGATGGCCGGGGCCGACCTGCCAGACGTGAAGATCCGAAATACGGTCTTCCTGCGTCTCCACCGCACGGCGGATATTGTCCGAAAGATCGTCGCCCGGCGAACGGGCATCGAGCAGCACGGTCGCCGTTGCGCCGATCAGGCCCCAGGACCAGCGGGCAATCACCAGACCGCCGACAATGCCCATGATCGGATCGAGCGCATTCCAGCCATAAGCGCGGCCGAGAATGAGGGCGGCAATCGCCAGGACGGATGTCAGCGCATCGGCGATGACATGCAGATAGGCGGCGCGGATGTTGTGGTCCTTGGCGCCGGAGGTCCGCTCGGCAGCATGATCATGGGCGCCGTGGTGGCCATGGTGGCCGTCATGCGCATGCGACCCATGGTGACCGGCATGATGCGAACCGTGATGGCCGCCATGACCGCCATGATGCCCGCCATGATGATGGCTGTGATCGTCACGCAGAAGCCAGGCGCTGACGATGTTGACCGCAAGGCCGATCACCGCAACGATGATCGCCTGGTCGAAATCGATCGCGACCGGATTTGCGAAACGCAAAAAGCTTTCCCAGGCGATGGCAAGCGCGATCAGCGCCAGAATGATGGCGCTGGCGAAGCCCGCGAGATCGCCGAGCTTGCCGGTGCCAAAAGTGTAGCGCGGATTGCCGGCATTGCGGCGCGCATAGACATAGGCAAGGACAGAGATCAGCATGGCGCCGGCATGGGTGGACATGTGCCATCCGTCGGCCGTCAGGGCCATGGAGCCGAACATCGAGCCTGCAACGATCTCCGCCACCATCATGACGGTGGTGAGCGCAATGACCAGCCAGACCTTTCGCTCGTTGCGCTCGTGATCGGCGCCCAGGAACACGTGGTCGTGCTTCAGACCATCAAACGTGTCTGCCATTTCATTCTCCTTCGATAAAATCAGCGGATATAGGTCTTCAGCACGCCGGCGAGCTCTTCTGCCGCCTTCTGGCGCTCCGCCTCGTTTTCCGCGTGGACCACGTGTTCATGCAGATGCCCCTCGACGATCTCACCGGTCAGGCCGGCCAGCGCGCCGCGGATCGAGGCCAGAAGCTGCAGGACATCCCCACAGGGCGCCTCCGCCTCCAGCGCCCGCTCGACGGCTTCCATCTGCCCCTTCATGCGGCGCACACGCGCCAGAAGTTTCGGCTTTTCGCGAACTGTATGTCCCAAGGTCAGCTCCAATATAATATAGGGGGGTATACTATATTCCTGAAAAGCCGCTGCCAAGCGGAATCTGGAGTTGCGCTAAAGGGCCGAGAGGAAAGCTACGGACCAGTTTCGCGGCCTAGGCGTGAGCCAGTGTTTTTCACCAGGAGAGTCGCGATGACGACCATTGGCAGCACAAACTCTTATTCCATCTCCTCCCTTCTCGCCCTCAGGGTCGCCAATAACGGCAGCGATACGGGCGGCAGCAGCGCCTATTCCGCGCCGAAACAGAGCCAGACCAGCAGTGCGACCATCACCGGCAGCGACACGTCCTTCGGCGCAAAACTTTCGAGCGCGCTGTGGACGATGGAAAGCCAGGGCGTAGAGATCGACCAGGATGGCGGCGATACCTATCTCGGCGAAAAGCCCTCTTCCACGGCAGAAGACGAGTTCATGAAACTCGCCCACCAGACATTCGCCGAGCGGGTTCGCGAACAATATCTGAAGAGCCATGACCTCACCGAGGACGACCTGAAAGCGATGTCACCGGAAGACCGGGCCGCAGTCGAGGACGATATTCGCAAGACGATCATGGAGGCCATGGGCGTCAACGGCGACAAGCAGGATGCACTGAAGAAGATGGGCGCCGATGCGCAACCGGATTCGGGCTCATTCCTGTCGGCCAGCCAGCAGAGCGGCACCGGCAGCAACAGCCTGCGCAATGGCGGCAATGAAGACGACGCACTTCTCGATATCTGAACAGCTCAAGGCGGATCAGGCATTGCCCCACCGCTCCTGGAATACCGGTCGCGACTTGAAGGCCGCGGCCCAAAGCATTAAATTCCTCTAGAGACTAGAGCATTTCGCCCATGCCATGAATGGCGGCGATGGCGTTATGCCGTTCGGCGAGGAGTTTTGGGCATGCTTTCGATCGGTGATCTTTCCAGGCGGACCGGCGTCAAGGTTCCGACCATCCGTTATTACGAGCAGATGGGCCTTCTGGCCGCTGCCGAACGCTCCGAGGGCAACCAGCGGCGCTACGAGCGCGGCGATCTTGAACGGCTCGCCTTCATTCGCCATGCCCGCGATCTCGGGCTCGACATTTCAGCCATCCGTGAGCTGATTTCGCTAAGCGAGCATCCGAACCAGCCTTGCGCCGATGCGGACCGCATCGCGTCCGACCATCTCAAGGCCGTGCGGGAAAAGATCGAAAAGCTGAAAAAACTCGAACAGGAACTGGCGCGCATCGTCTCCCATTGCGACGGCGACCATGCGATCGAGGATTGTTATGTGATCCGCTCGCTCTCCGACCACGGGTTGTGCGACGGCGAACATTGAGACCGCCTTCGAGGCCTGCCGGAAGTTGAGTGGCGGTTACATATAGCGCCGCTCCGAGAAATCAATATCCGGTCATATTATAAATAAAATCAGTCATTTACGGTACACTTTCGGCTTGCCAAATGGAAGCGTGTACTGCCACATGCGCGCGCAACTGACTTTACGCAAATTCCAGGAGGTATTTCTCATGAAATTGTTCGTTCTGACCGGTCTCGCCGCTTTCGGCATCGCTTTCTCTGCCCTTGCCCAGACGGCAGCAGCC
Organism: Neorhizobium alkalisoli; assembly: GCF_007829835.1. Lineage (GTDB taxonomy): Bacteria > Pseudomonadota > Alphaproteobacteria > Rhizobiales > Rhizobiaceae > Neorhizobium. The sequence goes on from NZ_VIWP01000003.1 coordinate 634,682, forward strand.
CCGACGGCTGCGCAGATGGAAATGGCCTATAATTCCGCCCGCAACCAGCTCGGCGTCCTCAAATATTGCCAGAATGAAGGCCATATCGACGGCGACGCTGCGACGATCCAGACCAAACTTCTCGGCATGATCCCGCCGCCAGCCGACAAGACCGCCGGCGACGAAGCCGAAAAGACCGGCGAAAAGGGCACGATCGCCGCCATGGGCGTCAACCAGGAGATTTCCGCCACCGTAAAGGCGCAGAACATCACCGAGAAGCAGTTCTGCGAAACGATCGCCAACGCCATCAAGCAGGTCGGCGCACAGCTGCCGAAGTAACGCATCGCAACGGTGGATTTACACCGTAAAGGCGGGCGCGAACAGTTTGCGCCTGCCCTCATGCCTAAGCGGCGGCTTCGATTTCCAGATCGAGATGGATGCGGTCATAGGGAAATTCCACACATCCGTCGGCTGCCTTGTCGATTACGCCGCAATTGCGCAGGGCGATGACATCAGCTTCGACAGCCTCGACATCGTGCCCGACGCGGCGGGCAATTTCCTCGACGGTCAAAGGCCCCTGAGCAGCCATAGCCTGAATGATTTCAAGGCGCGGCGGCGTCAGCGTCTGGTGCAGGACTTTCCAGCTGGGGAAGGAATAGAGAAATTCCGGCTCCAGAATTTCGCCATTCTCCACCGCCATCATGGCCAAGCGCGTATCAGCCAAGGATTGCTCCGGGGTCCTGATCCTGACTTTAAGGGTTGTCACGCAGCCATCCTTTCACATCATCCTGAAAATCCGCGAGCAGCCGATCCAGTCCCGCAAACTGGTAAGGAAGCTCGCTCGTTCCGTAATGGCGATGATCGCCCTTGCCGGCCTCATTATCGTAACGCAACACGCATATGCCGGAGGCAACGAGCGCTAGGCTATATTTGAAATGGTGCCGGCTGGCCCTGACCGGAACGGGCACGCTCCAGATGAGAAGCTCCCAGAAAACGCCATTTCGAAAATAGGTCTTTTCCTGCCGGACCAATTTCGCCTTCGCCATGACCGCCCCCAGCCATTTCCCACAGAATACTCCAGCAAGAGCGGCCAGGAAAGAGAGCGTTAACGAACCCGCTTGACAACATCCCGCTTCGAGCGCATCTAGGCTGCCATGATGATCCAGCGCATGACCACCACTGCGACGTATTTTTGGGCCTACCTGTAAAGGGCGGCTCGACAGATCATCTTGTCAACAAGCCGCCGTCAGGCGGCTTTGTTGTATCAAACGGCACCTGACGGCTCCCAAAGAACCGAAAGAGGATGCCGAAATGACCCCAGGATTGATTGAGGACAGCGAGATCACACTGCCGCGCCCGGACGTGGTGACGATCCGCAATGCCAAGCGCCACGACCTGCCGCAACTCAACGAGATGATTGCGCTGCTGGCCGCCCATCACAACGACCCCGCCGACATGACGCCGGAAAAGCTGGAACGCGACCTGTTCGGCGACATGCCGTGGATCTCCGCACTCGTGGCCGATACCGGCTCGGAGCTGATCGGCTACGCCATTCTCGTGCCGCTATACCGGGCGCAGGAAGGCAGCCGCGGCATGGACCTGCACCACCTCTTCGTGCGCGACGGCCATCGCGGCCACGGCATCGGCCAGCACCTCGTGTCCCGCGCCCGCGAAATCGCCCGCGATGCCGGCTGCGGTTACCTCTCTGTCAGCGCCGCCACCGGCAATTTCGCCGCCCATCGCTTTTACGAACACATGGATTTCAAGCCGCGGCCGGTGACCGGCATGCGCTATACGCAGGCGCTCGCCTGAGCGCCCATCTGACCCGAGCGGTCATCGCAGCTGGAGGATAAGGCATGACGGCAATCGTGATCGCGCTGACGGAAGAGTTTGCGGATTGGGAATGCGCGCTTCTGATGGCGACGGCCCGCAGTTATCTCGGCGTTACGGTCAAGACCGCAAGCGCCGATGGCGGGCCGGTAACCTCGATGGGCGGGCTGAAGGTGGTGCCGGATCTTTCCTATGCAGCCGTCAGCCCGAAGGATTTCGATGCGCTCGTTGTGCCGGGCGGACTTGCCTGGGAAAATCAGGTCGTGCCCGAGACGCTGGACGGGCTGATCCGCGCCTTCCATGGCGGCGACAGGGTGGTCGCCGGCATTTGTGCGGCAGCCAGCATGCTGGCGGGATCGGGCGCGCTGAACGATGTCGCCCATACCGGTAATCGGCTTGCCTCACATGCGAAATATCCGGCCTATGACGGGGCCGACCTCTATGTCGATACGCCAAAGGCGGTTCGTGGCGGAAAGGTTATCACCGCGGCCGGCACGGCGCCCTATACGTTTGCCGTCGAGGTGCTGAAGGGGCTCGGGCTGTGGGACAAGACGGCGGAAGAGGAGTTTGCCGCGTTTCCGGCGGAACATCGGGATGAAAGCCGCTGAAGTATCGATGTGCCACGCCGCATCAGGGCGCCCTCAGCTATCGTCTGAGGCTGGATCAATCGTACCGACAACCCGAGCCATGATCTCGTCGACCGTAGCCTTATCAAGTGCTTCAATGAAACGCGCCGTTTTTGCCTGAAGCCGCGCAGGGATATCGAAACTTCGAACCGGATTGCAGATCGCGACGCCATTTGTATCGCGTCCCGACACAGGAACAGCCAGTCCAACATCGCGGATCAATCCGCGGCCGGTCAACGGCAGGCGCTCGCCGAGCGCTCCTTGGAGCGAGCAGGCACGCGACTGGAGGAGAAGGACGGCATCCCATCGTGTCAATTCATTGACACGATGCCTCAGTTGCAGATCGGGATAGGCTTTGCCGGCAGCGGCGGATGGTCGGCCTTGTATTTCTCGATCACCGGCTCGAGCTGGGCCTTGGCCCAGAATTTTGGCTTGCCGATTGCCTTCAGGCAGTCGTCGTTCCAGTAGAGGCCGGTATTGACCAGCGGCGCCTTGGCCGCGGCCGCCTTGGCGACGGCCTCGATATCCTTCGATTCCGGATAGATATAGAGCGTCGTCGGATTGTCCTTGACCTTGCCGATCACCTCGCTCGCATCGGCCGGGCTCCAGCTGGTACAACCGTCGCTGCGACCACCGGCATAGGTGATGAGCGAACCGAAGGGCACGTAACCCTCCTTGTTGGCATAGGGGCTGGAGGCATTCTTCATCATGCAGATGCCGCCGACCTTGGCCGCCGCATGGCCGCCGATCGCGCGCTGGCGGGCATTGGCCGTCTCGCCCTCGCCGTCGAACTGCAGGAAGGAACGCAGATAGGCCGCCTGTGCGCCGCCGGACGCCTTGTAATACCCCTTGAACGAGGTCTTGATCTCGCTCGTCAGGTAGGAGCCACCCATCGTCAGATTGCTGTCCAGCGCATTGCCGAAATTGCGCGCGCAGGTGCGGCCATTGGAAAAGTCCGCGACGCCACCGAGATTCTTGCCGCTGCCATGGCCGGCCGACATCGCCTCGAAAGACTGCGCCGCCTCGCAGACGATATAGAATCGTCCGCCCGTCTTGCCGTCACCCGGATCATTGGGCTTGGTCGCGTCCATCGCAAAATAGCAAGCATTTTTCACCTTGCCCTCGGCAACCCGCTGCATGTAGAGCGCCCGCGCCCGTTTCAAAACAGGCCATGCGATCTGGTTCGGCCCATCACCAACATGGGAATCGAGCCAAGCCGGGACATCATTGTTTTGCCGGGCAGCATTTGCCGCCTGCGGAAGGGCGAAAAGCAGGGAAAATGCCGCCAGCGCGCCACCAATCCGGACGCAAGCAGTCTTTCGAACACCGGAACTCGCCGAATTCATCTGCACGCTGCCACTCCTCCTGTCCTTTCTCTTTGCCCGGCAAACCTGCCGCGCAACCAAGAAAGGGAATGCGATAAAACCACCGGATAGGATGATTCGGACTAAAATTCGTAAACCCTCCCCCCTTCACGCCTTCGTGAAAACCGCTTATTGGCCCCTTGCTGGCCCTGTGCCATTTCGCGACACAAGCCCCTTTCTATTGTGCCTTAAAGGTTAGTCTCATTTACCGGGTTCGAACAATTCGTCTAACCGATCCTTCACGGCTGATGCTTACATGGTAATCCCATCTGATCTTCATACTGAGGGCATGACGGCCTTGGGCGACACAATGACTGTTCTGCAGACGGCAGACCTGATGGAATCCGCCGGCGTTTTGATCGCGATCTTCGATCAGGACGATCGGCTTGCCTTTGCCAATCGCGCTTTTCGCGAGGCCTGGTTCATCGGCGACAACGAGCATCTTCTCTGGGCCGACCTGATGCGCCGCAATTTTGTGGAAAGTCGCGGCACGGTGGTCAAGACACAGGATTTCGAAGGCTGGCTGCGATCCACCCTGTCGCGCCGCGGCAAGACCGGTTTTCGTGCCTTCGAAACCGATCTGCATGACGGCCGCTGGCTGTGGATGACGGAAACCATGCAGCCGAATGGCTGGATGATGTGCGTGGCAAGCGACATCACCTCGATCCGCTGCGACGAGCGCACGCTGCGACAGGACCGCGACGACGCGATCAAAGCCTCGCAGACCGATGAGCTGACCGGCATTCCGAGCCGTCGCTTCGTCATGTCCAAGCTCGAGGACCTGCTCCGCGACGAAGGCAAGGGGCAGAGCAAGACAGGCTGCCTTGCCGTGCTCGACATCGACAATTTCAAATATATCAACGACCGTTTCGGCCATTCCTTCGGTGACGCAGTGCTGAAGGATTTTGCCGCCACGCTGCAGAACCTCGTGCGCAAGACCGACATTTTGGGCCGCGTCGGCGGCGAGGAATTCATCCTCATCCTGCCGAATACCATGCCGGCAGATGCCCAGACGATCGTCGGCCGGATGCTCGAAGCCGTCCGCAAATCCCGGCCGCTGCCGGAACAGGTGAGCTTTCGCTACACCTTTTCCGCAGGCATCGCCTATGGCGAGACCGGCGAGGACACCGCCGATCTCTACCGCCGCGCCGACCTCGCGCTCTACGCCGCAAAAATGCGCGGCCGCGACCAGATCTGCCTCGATCCGAATGTGCGGATGAGCCAGCTGGGGGCGTGAGGCTGAGAAATCCTCACACGGCGATCTCGTCATCCTCGGCCTTGTGCCGAGGATCTAACCACATAAACATATCGGGCACCTGCAGATCCTCGGGACAAGCCCGAGGATGACGGCGGAGAGGTTGATGCATTTCGCTGCGGTCCAAGCGCCGACGCCGATCTCTCTTTAACGTCAGCTCCACTTCCCAACTACGAGCATCCCCCTTCCCTTGCCCGTGATTTTTCCGCAAACTCACGAGTCGGGGAACGTATCGGGGAAACCGAATGTACGAATATGCCGTCGCCTGGGAATGGTTCGCTTTTGCCGCCCGCTGGTTCCATGTCATCACCGCGATCGCCTGGATCGGCTCGTCGTTTTATTTCATCGCGCTCGATCTCGGCCTGGTGAAGAGGCCGCATCTGCCGGTCGGCGCCTATGGCGAAGAATGGCAGGTGCATGGCGGCGGATTTTATCACATCCAGAAATACCTCGTGGCGCCGGCGCAGATGCCGGAACATCTGACATGGTTTAAATTCGAGAGCTATTTCACCTGGCTTTCCGGCTTCCTGATGCTCTGTATCGTCTATTACGGTGGTGCCGATCTTTTCCTGATCGACCATTCCGTGCTGCCGCTTGCCCCCTGGCAGGCGATCTGTCTGTCCCTCGCCTCGCTGGCTATCGGCTGGATCGTCTACGACCTGCTCTGCAAGTCGCCGATCGGAAAGAACACCTGGGGGCTAATGGCGGTTCTTTATGTCGTGCTGGTGCTGATGGCCTGGGGCTATACGCAGATATTTACCGGCCGTGCCGCCTTCCTGCATCTCGGCGCGTTTACCGCAACGATCATGTCGGCAAACGTCTTCATGATCATCATCCCGAACCAAAAAATCGTCGTCGCCGACCTGATCGCCGGCCGCACGCCGGATCCGAAATACGGCATGATCGCCAAGCAGCGCTCGCTGCATAACAACTACCTGACCCTGCCGGTCATCTTCTTCATGCTGTCGAACCATTATCCGCTGGCATTCGGCACCCAGTTCAACTGGGTGATAGCCGCCCTCGTCTTCCTGATGGGCGTCACGATCCGCCACTGGTTCAACACGACGCATGCGCGAAAGGGCAAGCCGACCTGGACCTGGCTCGTCACCGTGATCCTCTTCATCATCATCATCTGGCTCTCGACCGTGCCAAAGGTGCTGACCGGCGAGACGGAGACCGTGATGACGCCGATCCAACAGAAATTTGCCTCGAACGCCCATTTTGGCGCGGCAAAAGCCGTCGTCCAGACCCGCTGCTCCATGTGCCATGCGGCCGAACCTGTCTATGAAGGCGTCAATTTCACGCCGAAATCGGTGAAGCTGGAGACGGATGCGCAGATTGCCCTGCATGCGCGGGAAATCTATATCCAGGCAGGCCTCAGCCACGCCATGCCGCCCGGCAATGTCACCGGCATTTCGAAGGAAGAACGCAGGCTGATCACCGCCTGGTATGAAAGCACGATCTCGCAATGACCGAAAAACTGATCCGCGGCCGCCTGCTTTCATTCAAACGGCCGCCGCTGTCGCTCACCGATACCGAAAGCTATCTTTACGAGCATGACGGTGCGCTCCTGGTATCCGAAGAGGGCAGGATTGCAGCCGTCGGGGATTATGCGGCGGTCAAGGCGCAGGCGGCCGATGGCGTCGAGGAAATCGACCACCGCCCGCATCTGATTCTGCCCGGCTTCATCGACTGCCATGTGCATTTCCCGCAGATGCAGGTGATCGCCTCCTATGCTGCCAATCTGCTCGAATGGCTGAACACGTACACATTCCCCGAGGAATGCCGTTTCGTCGAAAGCGATCACGCAAACCGCATCGCCACGCATTTTTACGACGAGCTGCTGCGCCACGGCACGACGACCGCCGTCGCCTATTGCTCGGTTCACAAAACTTCGGCCGATGCCTTTTTCGCCGAGGCGATGAACCGCGGCATGTGCATGATCGGCGGCAAGGTGATGATGGACCGCCACGCGCCGCAGGGCCTACTCGACACGCCCGAAATGGGCTATGACGAGACCCGCCAGGTCATATCCGACTGGCACGGCAAGGGCCGCAACCATGTTGCCATCACCCCGCGTTTCGCCATCACCTCGACGCCGGCCCAGATGAAAGCCGCTCAGGCGCTGGCTCAGGAATTTCCGGACCTGTTCATCCAGACTCACCTGTCGGAAAACCACGACGAGATCAAATTCACCTGCGAGCTTTATCCGGAAGCGACGGACTATACGGATATCTATGCTTGCTACGGTCTGCTCGGCAAAAAGACGCTGCTTGGCCACGCCATCCATCTGTCCGAGCGCGAGGCGGATGCGATTGCCGAAGCCGGAGCGATTGCCGTCCACTGCCCGACCTCCAACCTTTTTCTCGGCTCTGGTCTCTTCCCGATGAAATCGCTGATGCGTCGAGAAAAGCCGGTGCGTGTCGCCGTCGCCACCGATATCGGTGGCGGCTCGAGCTATTCCATGCTCAGAACAATGGACGAGGCCTACAAGATCCAGCAGCTGCTCGGCGAACGCCTCAACCCGCTCGAAAGCTTTTATCTGATGACCCGCGGCAATGCCGAGGCGCTGTCGATGCAGGACGAGATCGGTACACTCGACGCAGGCTCCGTCGCCGACCTCGTCGTGCTGAATGCAGCACCGACACCCGCGATGAAGCTGCGCATGGAAACGGTCAGGACTCTGCCGGAAGAGCTTTTCCTGATGCAGACAATGGGTGACGACCGCGCCATCGTCGAGACCTATGTTTCCGGCAGGCCGATGAAAGCAAGTCTGCAGGCCTGAACGCTCAGATCGACGCGGACCACACGGCCGAAGATTCCCGCACCCAAATGCACAATCAATGATTGCGAAATTTATTTCGCAACGCACAATATTGTTGGATCGCAAACTAAATTAAATGCGAATTAAACTTTCGGCACTTAACTGCACCCCCATAGTCCATGAACGGGCTTTTTGAGCGCGATGTCCTAATATTTTCAATAATTTCGTGAGTTTCGGCCGGCGCAAAGAAACTCGTCCAAGGGTGCGTTGAATGAGCTTCCTTTCCAACACCAAGATCAGGACAAAGATTCTGTGTCTGATCCTGCCGGTCTGCGTCATCGGCATTGGCGGTATCGCCGCCGTGTCTTACAACTATAAGACGTCCGACACGCAATACAATCAATTCATCGCCGAGGATAATGCCGCCGCCGTCGAAGTTTCGCGCGCGACCACCTCGATGCTGTCGGTCTCCTACAGCGCCTATCAGGTCCTCACCTATCCGGCCGATGCGCCTTACCTTGCCGAGATCATGAAGAACTACGAAAGCGGCAAGAAGGCCGCGATCGCCCGGTTCGAGACCGCCAAGAAGCTGATCCCCGAGCAGACCGACATTTTGAACGGCTTCCAGAACCGCGCCATCGCGATCGCAGCGATCACCGACAAGGCCGTGGCGCTCGACGCTGCCAACAAGCAGGACGAAGCCCGCGCGGCACTGGCCCAGGTCGACCCGGAAATCGCAAAATTCCGCGACGACCTGCGCGACTGGAACATCGCAAACGCCAAGGCGGTCCTCTCCCAGAGTAACGCGATTTCCGAAGACACCAACACCACGATCGTCACGTCTCTTTCGGCGCTCGGCATTCTTTTCCTCGCCAGCATCGTCATGGGCCTGGTCGTCGCCTCGCGCGGCATTTCCGGCCCGATCGACCGCCTGCGCGCCCGCATGATCTCGCTTGCCGATAACCAGACCGAACAGCAGATCCCCGGCCTTGAGCGCAAGGACGAAGTCGGCCAGATGGCCGCCGCCGTCTCGATCTTCCGCGACAACGCCATCGAGCGTATCCGTCTTGAGCAGGAAGCCGATGCCAACCGCTCCATGTCGGATCGTGAGCGCATGGAACGCGAAGCCCAGAAGGCGAAGGAAGCGGCCGACACGCAATTTGCCGTCGACCAGCTGGCAACCGCGCTTGGCCGCCTTGCGGATGGCGATGTCGCCTACCGGATCGAAAACCCCTTCGTGGCGCATCTCGATACCCTGCGGTCCAATTTCAACGACTCTGCCACCAACCTGCAGAACACGCTGAAATCCGTCGGCAACAATGCCCGCGCCATCGATGCCGGCGCCAACGAGATCCGCTCGGCCGCCGACGATCTGTCCAAGCGCACCGAACAGCAGGCGGCCTCCGTCGAGGAAACGGCTGCAGCGCTGGAAGAAATCACCACAACCGTCAAGGACGCCAGCCGACGCGCCGAAGAAGTCGGCAAGCTCGTTGCCAAGGCCCGCGAGGGTGCGGAAAATTCCGGACGTGTCGTCGGCGATGCCGTCACCGCCATGCATTCGATCGAGACCTCTTCGGCCGAGATCACCAGCATCATCAGCGTCATCGACGAGATTGCCTTCCAGACCAACCTTCTGGCGCTGAATGCCGGCGTCGAAGCAGCTCGCGCCGGTGAAGCCGGCAAGGGTTTTGCCGTGGTCGCCCAGGAAGTCCGCGAGCTCGCCCAGCGTTCTGCAAAGGCTGCGAAGGAAATCAAGGCGCTGATCACCACATCGAGCGAACATGTCCGCTCCGGCGTCAATCTCGTCGGCGAAACCGGCAAGGCACTCGATGTGATCGTTGCCGAAGTGCAGGAGATCAACCGGCACATCGCAGCAATCGTTGAATCTTCGCGTGAACAGGCCGTCGGCCTTCAGGAGATCAACACCGCCGTCAACACGATGGACCAGGGCACCCAGCAGAACGCCGCCATGGTCGAGCAGTCGACAGCGGCAAGCCACAGCCTTGCCAAGGAAGCGGCATCGCTGAACCAGCTCCTGTCGCGCTTCAACATCGGTCAGGGCGGATCGGCAGCAACGGCTCCGGCCCGCGCGGCAGCGGAAACCGCACGTCCGGTCGCATCCCCTGCCCGTGCGCTTGGCCGCAAGATTGCCAGCGCCTTCGGCGGCGGTTCTTCGGCTGCAGCGGTCAAACAGGCCGAACAGTCCTGGGAAGAGTTCTGAGCTGCTCCCCCCGCGGCTCTATGGTGGAAACGGGCGGCCTCGGCCGCCCGTTTTCTTTTGCGGATTTCAAGACGGGCACCGATCAAAAGTATATCCAGCCAGGCCCTCTACACGCTGTGAAATACATCACGCCCTCCGGACTTGCGCTTTGTCAAAAATTCGAAAATTCGCATTTAAACGTATGTAAACTATAGAATAATAAGAATTGCCCCGACGATGCTTCGGTGGCCATGACGGCACAACACTTTCGTCATTGTGCATTTCATTCGCCGAACCTCTCTTCAGAACTGGGCAGTCAGCGCCGCCGCGATCTTCGCCGGCGCCCCTCGGAACTATTGGGTTCGCGCCCGACAGCTCGAAATCGTGAGGGGACGATGTCGTTTCTCAAGAATGCCAGCATTCGCACCAAAATTCTTTCGGTGATCATCCCGCTTTGCGTCGTGGGATTGGGCGCCTCCGGCTTCCTGGCCTCGAGGTTCAAGGCCGCCGATGCCGCCTATGTCAACTTCATCTCGACCGACAATGCGACGGCCGTGGAATTGGCACGCGCCAACCGCAACCTGTCGGCCACCGGTTATGCGGCCTACCAGACGCTGACTTATCACGTCGGCGATCCGGCCCTTGCCACGGCAATGGCGTTCTACAAGGAAAGCACGGCAAGCCTGGCGACCCGCCTCGACCACGTCAAGACCGGCATGGCATCGAACTCTGCCGAGATCGGTGCGCTGATCACCCGCGTCAACGACGTTGTGGCACTGACCGACAAGGCCGTGCAGCTCGGCGCCACCGACCAGGATGCCGAAGCACGCGCGCTGCTTGCCAAGGCCGACCTCCTGATCCTGCCGCTGTCCAAGGACATTGCGGCCTCGCTCGACAATTTCACCAAGGGTATCGTCGCCACCAGCGCCGAACTGACCGGTGAAACCAGCTCGACCATCTTCACCTCGCTCGCCACCCTGGTCGTCGTCTTCGGTCTCGGCATCATCGCTTCGCTTCTGGTCGCCGCCAAGGGCATCACCACACCGATCACCCGCCTGCGCGAACGCATGACCTCGCTTGCCGCAGGCCAGACCAGCGCCGCCATCGAAGGCCTCGACCGCAAGGACGAAGTCGGCCAGATGGCCGCCGCCGTCTCGGTCTTCCGCGACAATGCCATCGAGCGTATCCGCCTTGAACAGGAGGCAGACGCCAACCGTTCGATGTCGGATCGCGAACGCATGGAACGTGAAGCGCAGAAGGCGAAGGAAGCGGCCGACACCCAGTTTGCCGTCGACCAGTTGGCAAAGGCGCTCGATCGCCTGTCGGACGGCGATGTCGCCTACCGGATCGAAAGCCCGTTCGTCGCTCATCTCGACGGCCTGCGCGCGAATTTCAACAGCTCTGTCGCCAACCTGCAGAACGCGCTGCGCGCCGTCGGTGAAAATGCCCGCGGCATCGATGCCGGCGCCAACGAGATCCGCACCGCAGCCGACAGCCTGTCGAAGCGCACGGAACAGCAGGCAGCCTCTGTCGAAGAAACGGCAGCTGCGCTGGAAGAAATCACCACCACGGTCAAGGACGCCAGCCGTCGTGCCGAAGAAGTCGGCAAGCTGGTCGCCAAGGCCCGTGAAGGTGCAGAAAACTCCGGCCGCGTCGTTGGCGATGCTGTGACCGCTATGCATGCGATCGAAACCTCCTCGGCCGAGATCACCAGCATTATTTCGGTCATCGACGAGATCGCCTTCCAGACCAACCTTCTCGCCCTCAATGCCGGCGTCGAGGCAGCCCGTGCAGGCGAGGCCGGCAAGGGGTTTGCCGTCGTCGCCCAGGAAGTCCGCGAGCTTGCCCAGCGCTCTGCAAAGGCAGCCAAAGAGATCAAGGCGCTGATCAACACGTCGGGCGAACATGTTCGCTCCGGCGTCAATCTCGTCGGCGAAACCGGCAAGGCACTGGAGGTGATCGTTGCCGAGGTTCAGGAGATCAACCGCCATGTTGGCGCGATCGTCGAATCCTCGCGCGAACAGGCCGTCGGTCTTCAGGAGATCAACACTGCGGTCAACACGATGGACCAGGGCACCCAGCAGAACGCCGCCATGGTCGAGGAATCGACCGCCGCAAGCCACAGCCTGGCCCGCGAGGCAGCGGCCCTGAACCAGCTCCTGTCCCGCTTCAATATCGGCCACGGCGGAGCAGCAGCATCGGCTCCGGCCCGCCCGGCAGCGGAAACCGCCCGTCCGGTCGCATCCCCTGCTCGCGCCCTTGGCCGCAAGATCGCCAGCGCCTTCGGCGGCGGTTCGTCTGCTGCAGCAGTCAAACAGGCCGAGCAGTCCTGGGAAGAGTTTTGAGCCCATCCCGAAACGTCATTATGGAAACGGGCGGCATCAGCCGCCCGTTTTCGTTTGGGGCCTACCGCTCATCAGCCAGACCGATATCGTCCATCATCTCACCCCGCCCCATCACGCGAGAGCCTTGCCGGATCGCATCCATCACCACACGGATGATCGGCACTGAGCGGATGTCGGAATGCACGACGAGCCAGATATCGCGTCGCACGGGTTCCTTTTCGGTCAGAGCGACAACCAGCCCGTCACCGGAGCCGACGAAGAAATCCGGCAGCACCGCCACGCCGCCACCGGCCTGTGCCGTGGCACGCTGCAGTTCCAGCGTCGAGGCGCGCAAACCGATAGGCCGTCCGGCCGCCACCTCGATCAGCCTGAGATGCTGCGGCGACGCCTCCATATCGGCGCCATAGGTGATAAAACTCCAGTCCCGTTCCGGCACGTCTGCGAGATAGGATGGCGAGGCGTAGAAATGGAAAGTGACGCTGCCGATCCTAGTCATCGTCAGGTCGCCCTGATCCGGCCGCGAAAGCCGAATGGCGATATCCGCCTCGCGCCGGTTGAGCGAGGCATAGCGTTTTTCGCCGATAACGGCGATATCGATCGCCGGATGCTCTCGGCGCAATGCCGCGATCGGTCCGGGCAGAAGCACGCCCGCCAGCGCCGGCGGAGCACTGATGCGCACCGACCCCGTCAGCCGGTCTCCCGGCACCGCCGAGCGGCGGATCGCCAGCGCCTGCTCTTCCATCTGCCGTGCCATCCCGGCGATCCGCTCGCCATCCGGCGTCAGCGCGATCCGGCGGCCACGCCGATCGATCAGCCGCAGTTTCAGCTGCTCCTCCAGCAGCGCCACGCGCCGGCTGACCGTCGCATGTTCTACGCCAAGCGCCTTCGCCGCGCCGAGAAACGTGCCGCTGGCAGCGAGTGCCGCGAAATACCGCAGGTTTTCCCAATCCATGACTGTGCATTTTTTCCCAATGAATATTCGACCATAGGGAATTTCCAAACAATCCGCCATGCGCGATCTTCTCACAGAAGAAAGCTCATGGAGAATTGCGATGACGGATCTGGTGGTGAAACTGACGGCCTGCGGCGGCCCCGAAAATCTTGTCGCCTCGCATCAGGAGGCCCTGACCCCGAAGGCGGGCGAGATCGTCATCCGCCACGAAGCCATCGGCATGAATTTCCTCGACACATATCACCGCAAGGGGACATATGCGCTGCCCGCCTATCCCGCAGTGATCGGCGTCGAGGCCGTCGGCCGGGTGGAGGCGATCGGCGACGGTGTCGAGGAATTTGCCGTCGGTGACCGTGTGGCCTATGCCGCCGCAATCGGCGCCTATGCCTCGGCGCGGGTGCTGAAAGCGGAACGCGCCATCCGCCTGCCCGAGGCAATCTCCTCGCGCACCGCCGCCTCTTCTCTCCTGAAGGGCATGACGGCCTATATGCTCCTCCACAAAACCTATCCGGTCGGCCCCGGCACGACCATCCTCGTCCATGCGGCAGCTGGCGGGCTCGGGGAAATTATCGTCCGCTGGGCGAAACATCTCGGCGCCACCGTGATCGGCACCGTCAGCTCGCCGGAAAAGGCCGAGCGTGCCCGCCTCAGCGGCGCCGACCATCTCGTCATCGGCCGCGACGCCGATCTCGTTACCGAGGTCAATGCACTGACCGGCTGGCGTGGTGTCGACGTCGCTTATGACGGCATTGGCGGCGACATGCTGGCCAGAACTCTGCAATGCGTGCGCCCCTTCGGCACCGCCGCCTCGCTCGGCCAGGCCGCCGGTCCCATTCCGCCGGTCGCGATCGAAATGCTGCGACCGGGCAAATCTCTGACGCTGCCGAGCATCATGGCCTATTCGGCCGACCTTGCTGATTACCGTCATGCGGCGGAAGCCGCGATCGCGGCGATGGGCCATGACATCGTCTCGACCATCGCCGGCGAATTTTCGCTGGATCAGGCGGCCGACGCCCATGCCGTGCTGGAGAGTGGGCGCATGGCCGGAAGCCTTCTGCTCATCCCCTGACGGATGCGCGACGGCAGCCCGGACGCTGCGGTTTAAAAACATGGCTCGCGATCGGATTCCGGTGGCGATGTGTTCCAGATGTGCTAGCTGTCAAACAAGCATTTCTGGAGGAAACCGCATCATGTCCAAGCCGTTGACTATCGCAGACCTGAAGAAACTGGCCCGCCGCCGCGTGCCGAAAATGTTCTTCGATTATGCCGATAGCGGCGCCTGGACCGAAGGGACTTACCGCGCCAACGAAGACGACTTTTCCAAGATCAAACTGCGCCAGCGCGTGCTGGTCGACATGACCAACCGTTCGCTGGCAACCACCATGGTCGGCCAGAAGACGGTGATGCCCGTGGCACTCGCCCCGACCGGCCTCACCGGCATGCAGCATGCCGATGGCGAAATGCTCGCGGCCAAGGCTGCGGAAGAATTCGGCGTGCCCTTCACGCTGTCGACCATGAGCATATGCTCCATCGAGGATGTGAAGTCGGTCACGTCCAAACCCTTCTGGTTCCAGCTTTACGTGATGAAGGATCGTGGTTTCATCGAACGACTGATCGGCCGTGCCAAGGCCGCCGGCTGCGCCGCCCTCGTCGTCACCGCCGACCTGCAGATTCTCGGCCAGCGCCACAAGGACCTGCGCAACGGCCTGTCCGCTCCCCCGAAATGGACGCTGAACAGCGCCATGCAGCTCGCCACGAGACCGCAATGGTGCCTGGAAATGCTCGGCACCAAGCGCCGCGGCTTCGGCAATATCGTCGGCCATGCGAGCAACGTTTCCGACCTCTCCTCGCTCAGCGCCTGGACGGCCGAACAGTTCGATCCGCAGCTTTCCTGGGACGATATCCGCTGGATCAAGGACCTCTGGGGCGGCAAGCTGATCATCAAGGGCATTCTGGATGAGGAAGACGCCCGCGCCGCTGCCGATACCGGCGCCGACGCGCTGATCGTCTCAAACCATGGCGGCCGCCAGCTCGACGGCGCCCCCTCCTCGATCAGCATGCTGCCGAAAATCGTCGACGCGGTTGGCGACCGGATCGAAGTGCATTTCGACGGCGGTATCCGTTCCGGCCAAGACGTGCTGAAGGCGGTCGCTCTCGGCGCCAAGGGCACCTATATCGGCCGCCCCTTCCTCTACGGCCTCGGCGCCATGGGCAAGGAAGGCGTCACCACGGCGCTGGACATCATCCGCAAGGAGATGGACATCACCATGGCACTCTGCGGCAAACGCGACATCGCCGATTGCGGCAAGAATATTCTGGCAAGCCAGCCGTTCTGATAGTCAGAACGCGGGCCTGGTGCAGGATCAGGAGCACCAGCCCTTGCCCGCGCCTGGTCGCTTTGCAAGGCCTTCGCTGACGAGAATATCGGCCAGCGAACGGCCGTTGCGGGTGACGGCACGCAGCTTGTGACCGTCGATCTCGGCATCATTGCCCTGCCAGCTCTGCAGCTCGAACGGGCCCGAATCGAGAAAGGCGCGGACACGCAGTTCCGCATCGCTCGCCTTGATCCGCTCGGCCTCGCAATGCGGCTTCTTGATATCCGGCACTTCGATACCGACCAGCCGGATTTTCTGGCCGTGGAAAACGAAACGATCGGCGGAAACGACGCAGTCATCCTGCTTGGCCGTGCCGCACAGGAAGAATTTTGCCTCATAGCCGCCGGCAAGTTTTTCGCCGGTCACAGGAGCAACGGTCAGCGTCTCGGCGGGCTTCACCATGGCCTGCAGAACCGGGCGACCGATCGGTGCCGGCGGAATGATTGCAGCGGTCAGGCTCTGGTCCGGCGGAAGATGCGGCACGGCGGTCACCGGCCGGTGCGTGACGGCAGCGAGCGGCTTCGGCGGCACTGGCTTTTCCGCCGATTGTTCGGCCCGCGCGGTTTCCTGCTTTGCCGGCTCCGGCTTCGAAGCCAGCTGGACGGGAGAGCGGGATGTCAGGCCGGTGATGAAATGCCGGGTGGCAGGCGAATTGTCGTAAAGTGCAATGGCTCCGCCGACGCCGACAAGCGCCGCGACCCAGGGCCAGAGCGTCGAGCCGGAAGCCGGCTTTGCCCGCTTCGTGCTCTTGCGCTTCGCCGTCGATTTCCCCCGCGCCTGTGCCATGCCGTCTCTCCTGTCGAATCGTCGGGAATTATCGACGGGAAAGGATTGCGGAATGGTTTCCGGGGTGTGCGATCAGTAGTGGAAGCGGCATTGGAGAATGACGAGCTTCTGATCCCGGCCGGTACCTTCGACATAATAAATCAGGCGATGCTCCTGCGAGATCCGTCGAGACCACGCACCTTTCATCTGCCCACGCAAAGGCTCAGGCTTTCCCAGCCCTTCAAAGGGGTGGCGCATCGCATCTCGCAAAAGTTCGTTGATCCGCAAAAGCAGCTTTTCATCCTGCTTCTGCCAATGGAGATAATCCTCCCAGCCCTGGGCGTGCCAAACCAGCAGCATAAGACCACTATTCTTTGGGTTCGATCAGACCATGCTGGATAAGGTTTCGGCCATCCGTGGCCTCTTCGAGTGCCTCAATGAGACGCTTTGCATTTGCCGGCGTTGACAAAAGGTGCAAGGTTTCCAGCATGCCCTCATATTCGTCCTTGTCGATCAATATCGCGGATCGTTTGTCGCGTCGCATGATCTCGACTGCGGTGCGATCGTTCGCGACTTCGTCGAGAAGACTGGCAAGCTCCTGACGGGCTTGGGAAAACATCACCGTTCGCATCATGGCCTCCGCAGAACTTGTACAATATATAGTACAATTCATGACATTTGTCCATTAGAGCGGCGACGGGACCAGTCTTTCACACCCGCCCGCTTGCGAGCGCACTCGCCCATTCCGCGCGGCCGTTTTCGGCGGCAAGGCGCGACATCGCCATGTGGTCATAAGCGACGGTGCGGAATTGCGGTGCCCAGCCGCGTTCGGTCTTTTCCAGAATGGCATAGGAGGCCAGGGCATTGCCGGTCTCGACCTTGTGCGGCACCGGCTCCTCGTCGGAATAGGCAGGGCAACCAACGCTGCCGGGATTGACGATCAGCCGGCCATCGGAAAGCTGTATGGCACGCGGAATATGGCTGTGGCCGCAGAGGATCAGCGGCTGTTCCACGCCGGAAGCCAAAACCTCGATCTCCTCCTGAGATTTGAGAAAGACACGGCCATCCGTGGAGACGGTTTCGAGCAGGTAGACATCGTCATGCCGCGGCGTGGCGTGGCAGAGAAAAACCTCATCTCGGAAAACCATGCTGACCGGCAGTTTGCGAAGCCATTCGATATGCCGCGGCGAGAGCTGGTGATAGGCGTGGGAATCGGATCTGCCCATGTTTGCAGGCGGCGTTTCCAGAAGATAGCGGTCATGATTTCCGCGTACTGTATGTGTGGCAGCCATATCGAGCAGGAGCAGCAGGTCTCCTGTCCGGTCGGCTTCCAGAGGACCGCTGAAACAGTCGCCGAGATTGACGATGTCGCGAATGCCGAGGGTGGCGATGTCATCCAGCACAGCCTGCAGGGCGGCGCAATTGCAATGGATGTCGGCGATCGCGGCAAAGCGCATCAGCTGCCCCTATAGGTCGAATAACCATAGGGCGAGAGAAGCAGCGGCACGTGGTAATGGGCCGTCACGTCCGACATGCCGAACCGGATCGGGATCACGTCGAGAAAGGCCGGTTCCGGCAGCAAAATCCCCTGCCCGCGCAAAAAATCACCGGCATGAAAAACGAGTTCGTAGGTGCCCGCGACAAAGGCCTCGCCCGCAAGGATCGGCCCGCCATCGACGCGGCCATCGGCATTGGTCGTCACCGTCTTCAGCTTTTGCCGCGTATCGCCGTCGATCCGGTAGAGATCGATCGCGAGCCCCTCGGCCGGTCGGCCGGTTGCCGTATCGAGCACATGGGTGGTGAGGCCGGTCATAGGTCTGGCTCCGCGATGGAATAGGGCGTTTCGAAGAAGAATTCTTCCAGATTGGCGGCGGTATTGTCGCGATCGACGACAAGGAAATCGCTGACCGCGCCAAGCGCCATCAGCGGATGATGCCAGGCATTGGCGAAATAATTGACGCCCTGGTCCGCTCTTGCGAGGAAAATCTTCGGCTTGCCTGGCCGACCACCTTCATCATCAGAAACGCCGACGAGAAACGGCTTTCCGGAGAGCGGCATAAAGCTCTGGCTGCCAAACGGGTGCCGCTCCATCATGCCGACCGAATAAGGAAACTGCCGCGGCTGGCCGCGAAAGATGTTGAAGATCAACCGCTCCGGCGCACCGACCACGACCGGCTGACCGAGCGCGTGAAAACGCTCCGTCGTGCCATTGTTGATCAGCCGCATTTTCGACGGATCGGCCTCGATCACCTCGCCATAGGGGGCGAAAGAGGTTTTGGTAAGGGGGAGGATTTCGAGAAATTCGCTCACAGTCATTCGCCTTAAATAATGCTTGCCGGATCATTCGCCCTGTGCACGCCAATTGCGCAAGGCATCCAAATGCGCCAGGAATTCTGGAATTGTCCGGTCGACAGTCAGCCAGAGAATATCGATATCCAGATGAAAATACTGATGCGCAATGCGGTTGCGCATGTTTCTGATATCCTTCCAGGCAATTTCAGGGTGGTCGATAACGAAGTCCGGAAAATGATCCATGATCTTCGTTACGCACTCACCGATCGCCATGATATTGGCGACCACGGCATCCTGCCTGATCTCATCCAGCCGAAACGCCTCGAGGTTTTGTCCCTTCGCGTATCTGACAACCTTGCTGCCCGTTACGAACATGCGGTCGAGATAGATTTCAAGCCGTTCCGATGTCATATGGCGGCAGCTTCGGCAATGATGCGTTTGCGGATCCCCGGCGGAAAATCTCCCGGTACCTTGACGTCAACACTGATGCCCAGAGCATCTTCAAGATCGCCCTGCAAGCCACCGAGGGTAAACAGAGATGTCGAGGGCGACGGATCGACAAGGATATCGAGATCGCTGTCGGTGCGGTCTTCTCCACGCAGCACGGAACCGTAGACACGAGGATTGGAGACCTGCCGACGAGCGACGATCTGGCGAATGACTTCCCGGTTCTGCTCCAAGACTTCCGACGGTCTCATGATTTTGCCTTTGCTGACAGAACAACTATAGGCGATGGTCCGCGCCAAGAAAAGGATGCCTCACGCCTCCGGCAGCAAGGCCAGAAGCCGCAACAGGGCGATCCTCTCCACCTGCGCCGTCGCCGTTTCGAATTCCGCCTCGGCATCATTGCCGACCCGCGCTTCAAACGCGGCCAGAATGTCGTCCTTCGTCAGTCCCTTGACCGCAATGATGAAAGGAAAGCCGAATTTTTCCGTATAGGCGGTGTTGAGCGCGGTGAAGCGGGCATGTTCCGCCGGCGACAGTCGGTCGAGCCCGGCGCCGGCCTGTTCCTTGCGGCTGCCTTCGGTCAATTCGCCGGCAATGGCGAGCTTTCCGGCAAGATCCGGATGCGACCGCAGGATGGTGAGCCGCTCGTCCCGGCCTGCATTGCGAAACACCTGCACCATGGCCGCATGCACGCCCTTCGCCGTCAGCGGCACGAAAATCAGCCCGCCGTCATAGGCACGCTCGGCTATGACGGGCGAATGTTCGAAAACGCCGCCAAACCGTTCAATGAAATCGCCACGTGCCGTCATGCGGTCGCTGCCGGCTTGTGATGCGCATGCCAATGCCTTGCGATCTCGATGCGCTGCGGCACCCAGACTTTTTCGTGGGAGAGCACATATTCCATGAAGCGCCTAAGCCCCGCGACACGGCCGGGCCGGCCGACGAGGCGGCAATGCAGGCCGACCGACATCATTTTGGGCGCCCCTTCCTGGCCTTCGCGATAAAGCGTGTCGAAGGCGTCCTTGAGATAGGTAAAGAACTGGTCGCCGGAGTTGAAACCCTGCGGCGTCGCAAAGCGCATATCGTTGGTATCAAGCGTATAGGGAACGATCAGGAACGGCTTGCCGTCCAGACCCGGCACCCAGGAGGGCAGATCGTCGGCATAGCTGTCGGAGGAATAGAGGAAACCGCCCTCTTCCATGACAAGCTTCAGCGTATTGTCCGAGGGTTTGCCCTGATACATGCCATAAGGCCGCTCGCCGACGAGCTCGGTATGCAGGCGCACGGCTTCCAAAATGTGCTCGCGCTCCTTCGCCTCGGGAAAATCCTTGTATTCCAGCCAGCGATAGCCGTGGCTGGCGATTTCCCAGCCGGCTTCCTTCATGGCGGCGACGGCTTCAGGATTGCGCGCCATGGCGAGTGTGACGCCATAGACGGTGCATTGCATCTTGAGCTCGGTGAACAGCCGCCACAGCCGCCAGAAGCCGGCGCGGGAGCCGTATTCGTAGATCGATTCCATGTTTAGATTGCGCTGGCCCGGCCAAGGCGCCGCACCGACGATTTCCGACAGCAGGTTTTCCGAGGCCGGATCGCCATCCATGATCGAGCTCTCGCCGCCCTCCTCGTAATTGATCACGAATTGCACCGCGACATGGGCGCCGCCCGGCCATTTCGGATCGGGCGGGTTGCGGCCGTAACCGATGAGTTCGCGCGGATAGTCTTTTGCCTGCATGTCGTTCACCTCGTATTTTTCGGCAACGGTAGCGCACCCGTTCGCCGAATGTCGAGATGGAAACGTGAGCCTACAGCCCAGCCATCCTCAGCAGTGCCACACAGGCGACGCCGAGCGCGACGGCGGCAAGCATCGGCAGCCGCAGGGCGGCAATCGCGGTGACGCCGCAGGCCACGGTTTCGGCAATCCCGGTCGCAAAGGCGGTCGGCGCCACGACCGCCATCAGCACGGCCGGTGGGATCGATTCGATCGCCTTGCGACGATTGCCGTCGAGCGAGACATGGCGAACGAGCACAAGACCGCTGACCCGTGTAAAAATGGTCGCGGCCGCCATCGCGAGAATGGCGAGAAGCGTATCGAGATCCACGCTCACGACAGGGCCTCCGCAGCTTCGCGCCGTCCGCCGGCAAGGGCGACCAGCAGGCCGGCAAGCGCGCCGGCGGCGATATACCAGACACCGGGGATGAAATGCTGGGTGGCGACGGCGGCCGCACCGCTTGCCGCCAGCACGGCACCGGTCTGCGGGCCTTTCCAGAATCCCATGATCAGCACGATGAAGACCGCCGGAAAGGCAAAATCGAGACCGAGCGTGACGGGATCGCCGAGGAAGGCGCCGAGCACAGCGCCCGCCAGCCCGGACAAGACCCAGGCGAGGTAAAAGGGTGTCGCGAGACCGGCGAACCAGGCCGGCGTCAGTTTTGCCGCACGCGAGCGGAACTCGGCCATGGCCCAGATCTCGTCGGCGAGGAAGAGCATGGAGGTGACCCGCGATGCCGGCGAAAAACCGTCCATCTTGGTGGCAAGAGAGGCGCTCATCAGCACGTGGCGGATATTGACGAGCAGGGCTGCAAAGCCGAGGCCCGTCCAGGCGGCCGGATGCGTCCAGATATCCATCGCCACGAATTGTGAGCCGCCGGCAAAGACCAGCGCACTCATCAACGCGACTTCTACCGGCGAAAGCCCTTTGGTGGCGGCCACGGCTCCAAAGACGAGGCCGATCGGCACGACAGCCGCAATCAGCGGCGCAATCGCGGCCATGCCGCCCAGAAACTCCCGGGATCTCATTTTCGTCTGCACGTCAAATTCTCCTCCATGCCTAGCATCCGCCCCTCATCCGCCTGCCGGCACCTTCTCCCCGCTGGCGGGGAGAAGGGATATGCCGCACTCTCCATGGCCCAATCGGGGCACGTCCCCTCTACCCACCTGAGGGGAGAGGGTTAGGGTGAGGGGCAAAACCGGATGGGAAGGCCTGCTTCGGCGAGAGCCATTAAAGCCTCGCAAAAAGCGCGTATTGAACAAAAGTGACAGCCGGCCATCAGTCGAGCAGAGAAGTCACCGCACGGAGATATCGCTTCAACGGACGCGATATTGCCCCGGCGTCAAACCGCTGCGGGCCTTGAAATGTCGGGTGAAATGCGCCTGGTCGGCAAAGCCGCATTCGAGCGCGATCTCCGCCGGCTGGCCGCCCTGCCGCAGGCGGCGGCGGGCATGCTGGACGCGGATATCGGTGAGGAAGGAATGCGGCGTGATATGGAATTGCCGCCGAAAGGCGCGGATCAGATGGGCGCGGCTGAGGCCGGCGACCGAGGCCAGCTCCTCGAGCCCGACATCATCGGCAAAATTCTCGACCAGATAGTCGCGCGCCCGCTCGACGGCATTCTTTTCGCGCGTATCAGCCGGGATGATGATCGAGCTGCCATGGCGGCGGAAAACCGCGTCGAGCACTTCGAACATCGGCTGGCTGGTCTCAAGCGCGCCGGCACCCTCTTCCAGCGTGACATGCGCCCGATAAAAAGCATCCGCCAGCGCCTGGTCGCGCAGGATCTGCCGCCCGAAAGCCGGCGTGCCCTGAAACGGCTTGCCGGTGACGTCCTCCAGGATCTCGCGCAAAAGCGCCATGTCCGGATAGATCATCCGGTAACGATAGCCACCCTCGCGCGGCGCGCCGTCATGGATCTCGCCGGGATTGATCAGATAAAGGTCGCCGGGACCGGAGGCCTCGCGGGTGCCGCGGATCGTCGCTATCTGCGCGCCCTTGTCGATCGCGCCGATGCTGAACGTGTCATGCGCATGCGGCGCGAACTGATGGGTCAGAAACGTCGCCGACAGGCATTCCATGCCGCCGAAGCGCGTATCCCGCCAGAAACGGGTCTTTTCCGCCTGTGCCAGCGGCATATGGTCGGAAGCCTGTTCCTGCGAGATATTGTCCATGCCTCAAGTCTAGCAGATTTGCCGGCAGGGCTCTTGAACAAAAGTGACAAGCGGACGACCGGGACAGAACCGCCCCGGATCGCCTCAGGCGATCTTGCGGGCGGCGACGCGCCCCATCGGATGCAGCGAATGAACGAGGAAGGGCGCACCCGGTTCGTCTTCGACAAATAGCGCGAGATTGGCGACTTCGACCGGCTTCGTCAGATAAGGGTCAAAATAATCCCGCAGCGCCAGTTCGAAGCGCGGCATATCCTTCTGCGCCATCGGGCCTGTCAGCGTCATGTGGAAGCGATATTCGTCCATGACATAGGCATTGCCCCAGCGGTAGAGATTGGCGAATTGCGGCGCCGAGAGATCGCCTGGATCGCAGCGTTCCAGCTCGTCATCCGAAAGCGGCGCACGAAACACGTCGAATTCCTGCACCACGGAGCAGGCGAGATGACGCATCTGCTCGCAGGGGCGCATCGCCATCAGACCATAATAATTGCCGAGCCGCCCGACTTCGAGCAGCGGCAGTTCGAACGGATCATGGGCGCCGGCAAAGCGCATCAGGTGGCGCAGCAGCATCGATTCGGTAATGCCCGAGGCCAGCCGGAATGGTGCCTTGAGCGTGGCATGAAAACCGCTGCGGCGCGGGATCGCCGTGTTATAGGCAATATCATGCAGACCGATGCCGCGCACGGCCGGCATGTCGGTCGCCTCGCCCGAAAACGCACTGCGACCAAGCCATTGCGACGCTGCAAGTGTCAGCGGATCATGGGCCGGCGGAGTAAAATATATGGCATAACGCATGCGTCACCTTCTTGCGCGCCTCTTCGGACCATCGGTCCTTCCAGCGCCTGTGGCCTGCCCCGATATCTTACGCGATGCTCAACTATCCCCGGTGAGCGGATTAGGTGATTTGCGTGACAGATTAACGACGAAGAGACCTCTAATTCGCGTTTAACGCGAAGCAACGGCAAGATGATTTTGCAGTGTAAAGGAGGCCGGAAGCGCAATTTCGCGGCCGATTGCCAGATCAACCGCCATTTCGGCAAGTTTATGTGCAAGGCCGAAGCTGACTTTGAAGCCGCCCGTCAATGCAATCACATGTGGATGATCGGGATGTGACCCGACCATCGGATCACGGTCGATCGCCTTCGGCCGCAGACCCGCCCAGCGCTCGATGATGGGCGCATCGCCCAGCATGGGAACGAGATCGCGGGCACGCCGGATCAGGTCGTCGAGCTGCGCATCGGTCGAGCCGGCATCATCGAACACGTCCTCGCTCGTGCTGCCGATCGCAACATGCCCGCCCTCATGGGCAACGACATAAAGCCCGTTCAGAAAAATCACCGGCAGCGCCGGATCAATATCGGCCTTCAGCAACGCAGCCTGCCCCTTGACCGGCTGGCCGATCGGTTTTGGCATCGGCGCCGAAATGGCTTCCAGGATCGGGAACGATTGATGGCCGACAGAGACGATGCAGTGGCCGAAAGCGATCCTGCGGCCATCAGAAAGAAGGACGGTCCGGGCGACCGGATCGATATCGATTGCGGCAAGGCCTTCGGCGACATGCACATGTCGGCCCTTCCGCAAGGCAGCGGCAAGAGCTGTCGTCAGCAGCCGCGGAGAAACGCGCGCCGCGAACGTGTCGTGCACAAGGCCTGCGTCAAAACTGTTCTGGGGCCAACCGGAGACCGGCGAGCCGTCGAGCACGTGCCAATGAAAGCGATGGCCCGACTGGTGCCAGTTCGTTTCGGCTTCGGTGGAATGCCGCAGCGCGATCGTCCGCAGATGCGGTTTTGGCAACGGGATCAGCCGGCCCGAACGCCGGTAACCGCAGGAAAGACCCGTCTCGGCTTCCAGCACCGCCACCTCGTCTTCGAGCGACAGAAGCGCTTCGAACTGGAACTGCTTCTTGTCGTTCCACTTGTCGGGCATATGCGGCATCAGCGCGCCAAGCAGGCCGCCGCTTGCCCCCTGCCCCAGCTTTCCTGCTTCGACAAGCATTGTGCTTATGCCCAGCCGCTCGGCCTTCACCGCCGCCCAGAGCCCCATGATGCCGCCGCCGAGAATGACGAGATCGGTACGGACCGGAAGATCGGCAAAGGCATGATCCGATTGACCGGCAGAGCCGGGCGGATTATCCGCATGTCCCATGAGCGAGCAAAATCCCGAATTTTCGACAGAGCCGAACCGCATGCCGGCTGCCACGGCGCCGGAGGTCCAGACGCTGGACTGGCATGACGGCGATATGCCGTATTCCCGCGAATTTGGCGATCACTTTTATTGCCGCACCGATGGAAGGCTGGAATGCGGCCATGTCTTTCTCTCCGGCAACAATCTGCCGGAACGCTGGGAAACGATGGTGTCTCCGGACGGAGACACGAGCGTAAAAACCTTCCGCATCGGCGAACTCGGCTTCGGCACCGGCCTGAATTTCTGCGAGACATGGCGGCAGTGGAAAGAAGCCCGCCGCCCTGGCACGCGGCTGCATTTCACCTCGTTCGAACTCTATCCGATGAGCCGCGAAGAGATCGATCGGGCGCTTGTCCGCTGGCCGGAAATCGACGCGGAGCGCAAGGCATTGGTCGCAGCCTGGCCGGACCAGCCCGCCGGCCACGTGGTGATCGACATCGACGAGGCGACCCGCCTGACCGTTATCTGCGGCCCGGCCCTTGTCGGCGTTTCGGCAGCCGAGCCCGATTTCGACGCCTGGTTTCTCGACGGTTTTGCGCCATCGCGCAATGCCGACATGTGGTCCGCGGAACTGATGCAGACACTCTTCGCCAAAACCGTTACCGGTGGCACGTTCGGCACCTATGCGGCGGCCGGCTTCGTGCGTCGCAATCTGGCGGCCGCCGGCTTTACCGTCGAACGCAGACCGGGCTTTGCCGGAAAGCGCGAAATGCTCTGCGGTCGCAAGTCCTGATTTCGGTTAAGTAGACGCACCCGTCACTCCGAGATCAGGAAGACCTGCCGGCAACAATAGGCCTAAAGCAGGAAATCTCCGCTGACGAGATGCAGATTGCCTTTCAGCTTGATGGTGAAATCGGCAAGCCCATCGGCATTCACATCGCCCTGCACATAGGTATAGGCACCGTTGTGATAGGTTCTCAACTGGCCTGAAACCTTGGTGAAATCAGTCTCACCGATAAAGGTAAAACTGTCGTCGGTGATCACATTGTCGGTTTTCGCATCAAGATAGGAAAGGCTGATCCTGTCGCGCTGGGCATGGCTGAAATCGACGATCGTATCGATGCCCATCGTCGCAAGGGTCGTGCTCTTGTCGAACTGGAACGTGTCGGCACCGGTGCCGCCGTAAAGCGTGTCATTGCCCTCGCCGCCGATCAGCACGTCTTTGCCACTGTCGCCCTTCAGCACGTCATTGCCGATCACCCCGGCAAGGATATCGTTGCCGGCGCCGCCCTTGAGCACGTCGCGGCCACCTTATCCCTGTCGAAATAATAGCCGTCGTCGCCATAGAGGCGGTCATTGCCGGCCCCACCGATCAGCGTGTCCTTGCCGGTATATCCCGTCAGGAAATCGGCATTTTTCGTGCCGACAATCGTGTCATTGCCACCCAGCAGCGCTCTTATGGCCGCACCCGGATTGCCCGCCTCGTAAGCATCAAAAATGTCCGCAGCGGAGAGTTTCAGGCCGGTCACGCTGACCGTCTGCACGCCATGGATCTCGACGACCAGCTTGGTGATCGTGCCGCCCAGAACGTCGGTCAGCGTGCCGCCGCTGGTCGTGTATCGAAAACCGTGGCCGGAGAAGGACACGAAGTTTTTGCCGTCGTCATAAAACTTCGCCAGCGTCGATGACAGCGACAAGTGATCATAATCCTCAAGATCACTGACATCGAGGTCGGTGGCTGTGTCAAAACCAGCAGCACCCAAAGGCTTCGTCGTGAGCTTTGCCATGGCAATCCCTATTTATGGATTAGGCATGCCTGCATTTCATCATCGAAACATAACGAACGGATGTAAAATGTCCAGATGAACGGCGATTGCTCGAAACTGTTCTTGATCGAAGCCTCAGTTGATCATTGACGCCACGACAGCACCGCCGATCCACTGGCGGATCTTCTCTTCCAGCGCTTCCGGGCTGATCGGCTTGGACAGGTAATCGTCCATGCCGGCCTGGAAGCAGAGTTCGCGGTCGCTTTCGAGAGCATGGGCGGTGACGCCGATGATCGGCACATGCGCGCCCGTCTCAAGCTCCAGCTCGCGGATCTTCTGCGTCGCCTGATGGCCGTTCATCACGGGCATGGAGACATCCATCAGGATGACCGCCGGATCGTGCTTCTTCCAGGCTTCGACTGCCTCGGCACCATTATGGACGATCTGGAACAGCCAGCCTGTCGTCTGCAGGATCTGGGTGAAAACGATCTGGTTGACCTCGTTATCCTCGGCCACCAGCACGTCGAGCGCCGGGCGGGAGATGACGGCCGGCGTCGAGGCAGGCGTTTCCGGCACGGTGGTGACAACAGGCGCCGCCCTGGTCTCGGCAGCAGGGGCAGACGGCATACGCCGCTTGGTGCGGACCGAGCGCACGACATCGATGACGGTGCTGCGCAGAAGATTGGCGCGCGCCGGCTTCATCAGATGCGCCTGAACATTCAGTTCGGCAAAGATCCGCTCGTCATTGGCCATATCCATCGAGGTCAGGAAAATGATGCCGGTTGCGTCGAAGCGATGGTCGGCGCGCATGGCGCGGGCAAAATCGAGGCCATTCATCACCGGCATATGGTAATCGAGCACGATCGCATCGACGAAAATGCCGATCCGCGAAGCCTCGCGCAGGAAGGCAAGCCCCTCCTCGCCGTTTTCGGCTGCGACCGTGTCAAAACCCCACATCGACAGCTGTTCGGTGAGGATGCGGCGATTGACCGGGTTGTCGTCGACGACAAGCACGCGGGCGCCGCTCGTATTGATCGGCAGGGTCGTTTCCGGCGCCCGTTCGCTGACGACCGGGAAAGGCAGATGCACGGTAAAGACCGAACCGCGGCCAAGCTGGCTTTCCACCTCGACCGATCCGCCGAAGAGTTCGACCAGACCGGATGTGATCGCGAGCCCCAGCCCGGTGCCTTCGTGGCGGCGCGTCGACGAGGTATCGACCTGCGAGAATTTCTCGAAGACCGATTGCAGCTTTTCCTCAGGGATACCGAGACCGGTATCCTCGATGCGGATCGACAGCATCATCTGGCCTTCGTTCGCCGGCTTCGATTTGAGGTCGATGAAGACATGGCCTTTTTCAGTGAACTTGACCGCATTGCCGACGAGATTGGTGACGATCTGCCGGAAACGACCGGCATCGCCAAGCACCGTTTCGCGCACGGACAC
Source organism: Neorhizobium alkalisoli (assembly GCF_007829835.1). GTDB lineage: Bacteria > Pseudomonadota > Alphaproteobacteria > Rhizobiales > Rhizobiaceae > Neorhizobium. The sequence goes on from NZ_VIWP01000003.1 coordinate 663,149, forward strand.
GTCGCCTCGCACGATCAGCTCGATATCCTTGTCGGCTGCAGCCGACGACAGAAGCGTCGCAACATCCTCGATCGCTTCGACCGGATCGAACGGCGCCTTGCGCAGCTTCATCTGGCCGGCATCGATCTTCGAAAAATCGAGAATGTCGTTGATGATCGTCAGCAGCGCATTGCCGGATTTGACGATGATGTCGATGAACGTCTTCTGGCGCGTATCGAGCTGCGACTTGGCCAGCAGCTCGGCCATGCCGAGCACGCCGTTCATCGGGGTGCGGATCTCATGGCTCATATTGGCCAAAAATTCGGACTTTGCCCGATCGGCCGCCTCGGCGCGGTTGAGAAGGCGCGTCAGCTCCGCCTCGCGCTCCTTGGCGTCGGTGACGTCGGTGAAGACGGCCAGCCAGTGGTCGTCGCCGGTGAGTTTCGCTTCCAACTGCACCCAGCGCCGGTCCTCGATACGGAAGGACGCAAACAGCGGTTCGCCGGCCGAAAGGCTTTCCTCCCAGGACCGCAGCGCAGATGTGGCCTGGTCGGCACCGCCAAGATCGCCGCGGCGCGCGCAAAACCCGAAAATCTGGCGCCATGTTCCGCCATTCGCCAGCATTTCTGCCGGAATTTCCAGCATCGGCACCAGTGCGTCGTTGGAAAACACGATCGCACCGTCATGCAGGATCAAAAGGCCCTGCGACATGGCGCTGGTCGCATCGCGCATCAGCGCGCCATGCCGCTCCAGCGCGGCGCGCGCCTCCTGGATTTCCTCCTCGCGCTTGCGTACAGCGGAAATGTCGACATAGCTCAGGAGCAGCTTGCCGCCGGTCAGCCTTGTGCCGGAAATCACCAGAACACGGCCGTCACGGCTGCGGACCTCGATCGGGATCTCCGGCGTATCCGTCAGCAGCCGGACCCGCTCGTCATAGATCGCATCAAAGGTCTTGTTCCATCCGGCATAGATGCCGTTGTCGAAATTGACCTTGAGAAAATCCCGGTAGCTGCGCCCCGGAAGATCGAACCGCTCACCGGCATCCCAGAAATCGTAGAAGGACGGGTTGGCATATTCGAAAACATAATCGGCGGTCAGGATGGCAATGCCGACCGGGACCGAGTGAAGAATGGTTTCAAGATCGCGGCTGACCTTCTCGGCCTTGGCCTGGGCTTCCTTGATCAGCGTGACGTCAGTGCGCGAGCCGACCAGATAGGCCTGTCCGGTATCGGTATCGATACGCCGCAGACGCGTGAGGACGGGGATGACCGAACCGTCCGGAAAAGTAACCTCCTCCGACTTGTCGATCGCCTCGCCTTCCATGACCCGGACGTTTTCGGCGCGAAACCGCTCGGCAGCGGAGGGGAACATTTCCATGTCCGTCTTGCCGAGAAATTTTTCGAGTGCGCCGCCCAGCATCTGCTCATAGGCGTGGTTGGCATAGGTCAGCTGGTAACCGTCGTTGCGCACGAAGACCGGTGCTGGAAGATCCTCCAGCACAGCGCGGAACAGTTCCGTTTCGCCGACGGTCTTTCGGAGCAGCATTTCCTGCTCCTTGAACTCCGTCACATCGTGGCGGATGGCGATCATCAGGCCATTTTCCAGCCGCTTGTTCATGCTGCGCAGCCAGCGGCCGTCCGCCAGCTGATGAATGCCTTCCCAATAGGGCACCTGGAAGGGTTTCATCCGCTCTGCAACCCAGGCGGCCCTGTCGGCCGCCCCATCCGCTGCCGCCGGCTTTGCGCCCTTCCGGTTGTCATAGGCATGCCCGATAATCTCGGCCAGCGTCGTGCCCGGCCTGACGGCGATCGACATCGCATCGAAATGATCGGTGAGCTGCGAGTTGCAATAGATCAGCGTATCGTTCTTGTCGTAGATGCCGATCCCCATCTCGAGCATGTCGAGCGCATCATCGAGCAGTCCGTTTTCAAACAACGAGGCGGACGGCATGGAGACGAACGGAGCGACGGGCGCTGCGGACCGCGGCGGCACCGGCGGAAATGCGGAAATGGGTGCAGCGCCGGCCGGCTTCGGCTCCAGACGGACCGCTTCGGCAAACGGCACATCCTCATCGAGGGCGACAGGGAACAGTGCACCGAACAGATAGGCATGGTCGTTTTCCGCCAGAAACCGCTCGATGCGGATTTCATGACGCAAGGTGCCGCTGCGATCGAAGGCAAGCGCCGTCTCATCCGTGCCGAAAACCAGCGCGCGACATTCCTTGTCCTTGCGCTCGTCACCTTCTTCACGGCCGCGCAGGCTGCGGCTCGTACGGCCGACCAGATCCTGCGGTGATGTGCCGAACAGGCGTGCATAGGCGGCGTTGACGGCAATGTAGGTCAGCGCGCTGTCCTTGATGAAGGCAGGCTCCGACAGATCATTGATCCGGTCGCATGCTCTCGCCAAGAGTTCGCTTTCCGTCTCCACGCGTCCCCGCTCCCCTATGCTGTAGGCTGCATTGATTTTTGATGTGCGAATCGAATGATAACACCATAGCGGGTGTTAACAACGTGTTGCCCGCAAAGCCTTAATTTGGCCATTTTGCATTTTGTCAAATTTAACTCTCGCTGAAGGTGCAGAGCAGATCTGCGCTGCCGAAAATCTGCACTGTCCTAGGAAAGGCGGCAGCTGGTCGCAAATGGCGGATCGAAACCGGCTCCGTCTCTGACACATTCGCGCAAAGACGACGCGGGCAGGACAATCATGAGCGAGATTACGACACCGACATTGCCGGAAACCGAAACGCCCGCCGCCCCGGAGCGGGCCAGACGCTCGGGTGGACGCGGCGGCATGCGCCAGCGCACAGGCTCCGGCACGGCCAAATACCGCAACCTCGTCAACAATATCGCCCGCACGGAAATCCTCACTCCCGAAACGCTGGACGATATCCATGCCGCTTCGATGACGGTGCTGGAAGAAATCGGCATCGACGTCATTCTGCCGGAAGCGCGGGATCGGATGAAGGCGGCCGGTGCCCATGTCACGCCGGGCTCGGAACGGGTGCGCTTCGACCGCGGCCTGATCGAGGAAATGATCGCCTTCGCCCCGAAGTCCTTCACGATGCACGCCCGCAATCCGGCCCGCAATGTCGAGATCGGCGGCAACAATCTCGTCTTTGCGCAGGTCGCATCCGCGCCTTTCGTCGCCGACCGCGAAGGCGGTCGTCGCGCCGGCAATCAGGAAGACTATCGCAAGCTGATCAAGCTCGCCCAGCATTACGACATCATCCACACGACCGGCGGCTACCCGGTCGAGCCGATCGATATCCACGCTTCGGTGCGCCATCTCGACTGCCTGTCGGATCTGGTAAAGCTGACCGACAAGGTGTTTCACTGCTATTCGCTCGGCCAGCAACGCAATCTCGACGGGCTTGAGATCGCCCGCATCGGCCGCGGCATTTCCATGGAACAGATGGAAAAGGAGCCCTCGCTCTTCACCGTCATCAACTCGTCTTCGCCGCTCCGCCTCGACGGACCCATGATGCAAGGCATTATCGAAATGTCGTCGCGCGGACAGGTCGTCATCATGACGCCCTTCACGCTGGCCGGTGCCATGGCGCCGGTGACGATCGCCGGCGCCCTCGTGCAGCAGAATGCCGAGGCGCTGGCCGGCATCGCCTTTACCCAGATGGTGAAGAAAGGCGCGCCGGTCATGTATGGCGGCTTCACCTCGAATGTCGACATGAAGACCGGCGCGCCGGCCTTCGGCACGCCGGAATATATGAAGGCGGTCATGGCCGGCGGCCAGCTGGCCCGCCGCTACGGCATTCCCTACCGCACGTCGAATACCAATGCCGCCAATACGCTCGATGCGCAGTCCGCCTATGAAAGCGCCATGTCGCTCTGGGCGCTGACGCAGGGCGGCGGCAATTTCATCCTGCATTCCGCCGGCTGGACGGAAGGCGGCCTGACGGCCTCGTTCGAAAAATTCATCCTCGACGTCGACATGCTGCAGATGGTCGCCGAATTCCTGACTCCGCTCGATGTCAGCACCGATGCGCTGGCTCTGGACGCCGTCCGCGAAGTCGGCCCCGGCGGCCATTACTTTGGCACCGCCCACACACTCGCCCGCTACGAAAACGCCTTCTATTCGCCAATCCTGTCGGACTGGCGCAATTTCGAGACATGGACAGAAGCCGGCCGGCCGACCACCTACGATCATGCCAACCGCGTCTACAAGGAAGCGCTTGCCGCCTATCAGCAGCCGGCCCTTGATCCGGCGATCGAAGAAGAGCTCGATGCCTTCGTCGCGAGGCGCAAGGCCGAAGGCGGCGTGCCGACGGATTTCTGAACCGGCGGCGAGCCCCCTCGCCCCGCAATCACTTACCGCGCATCGGCACGGCCGGAGGGCCAGGTCGATAGTGCCTGCTCGGCAACCGCATTCAGCGCCTCGCGGCCGAACCCGGCCTTGGCCTGCACGGCCATGCCGTGGAGGATGACGAGCACGAAGGACGACAGCACCTGCGGATCTGCAGTCTCCGGCAGATCGCCCTCCGCCTTCGCTTTTTCGAAACGTTCGCGAAGCAGCTCCCCACCGGCCGCCCGCGCTTCGATCAGCGCCTGACGCACCGGCTCAGCCTCATCGGACCCCGCAAGCACACCATTGATGCCGAGACATCCGGTGTGTTCGGGGTAGCGGGTATTGAGATCGATCGCATTGGAAAAGATATGCGCCACGACCTCCCGTGAGGTCGGCAGCTTGAGCGCCACCGGAATATAATCGAGATAACGCTCATAATAACGCTGCAGCGCCAGCCGGAAGAGCGCTTCCTTGTTGCCGAAGGCAGAATAGAGCGCAGGTCTCTCCACCCCGGCCGCCTCCGTCAGGTCGGCATAGGACGCGCCCTCATAGCCCTTGCGCCAGAAGACACAGAGCGCCGCATCCAGCGCTTTATCGACGTCGAATTCGCGATGGCGTCCCATCAGAACAATCCCGAGGTTTTCATAACGGTCGTTATTAAACCACTTGACAGTCGATGTCCACATTTCATAACGATCGTTATCGTAACAGTCGTTACGTAAAAATCATCACTGCCGCCGACAGGAAACCGGTGGCTCAAACAGTGTGGAAAGGACAGTCCATGTCGAACCTCTTGAAGGGCAAGGTCGCCCTGGTGACAGGCGGCTCGCGCGGCCTTGGCGCAGCTACGGCAGAAGCACTTGCCGATCTCGGTGCAGACATCGCGATCAGCTATGTCGCTTCTGCGGAAAAGGCCGAAGCCGTCGTCGAAAAGTTGAAGGCGAAGGGCGTTCGGGCGCTCGCGATCAAAAGCGACCAGGCCGATATGGCAGCAGCAAAGCCGCTTGTGGAGAAGGTCATCGCCCATTTCGGCAAGCTCGACATCCTCGTCAACAATGCCGCGATCGCGGTACAGGGCAAGACGGTCGATGATCCCGCCCTCGACACGGTCAACCTCGATCGCCAATGGCAGATCAATGTCATGGGCGCGGTCGCAACGACGCGCGCGGCTGCACCTGTTCTCTCCGATGGCGGCCGCATCCTCTTCATCGGCTCGGCGCTCGGGACACACGTTCCCTTCGCCGGCACTGCCGATTATGCCGGCAGCAAGGCGGCGCTGATCGGTTATGCAAAGGGTGTCGCGCGCGACCTTGGCGGCCGCAATATCACCGCCAATGTGGTCCAGCCGGGCGTCATGCCGACCGATATGGCAACGGCCGTCCTGGGTGACGAAATCCCCGCAGCACTGCTTGACCTGCACCCGATCCGCCGGATCGCGACGCTGGAGGAAGTGGCCGCCCTCGTCTGCCATCTCGCAGGCCCGAATGGCGGTTACATCACCGGCAGCGTCATCGACGTGGCCGGCGGGATCGCAATCTGACCTTGCCTGCGGGCGTCCTTTGGGGCGCCCTCATCGGCCCCCGAAACAGGAAATTTGCGATCGTCTGCCCATCCCCTTCCCGAGTGACGGTGCGGTGACGCGCGATGCGTATCATCCACATACCGACCTTCCTGTTGGTTGGCTCCGGCTGTTGCGCGATAACCCCATCACGCAACAGCCGCAACGTCTTGCGTCGGGGGGCGCTTTACAGGCATGAAGTATTTCATTCTGAGCGGCACTGCAGTTTTGAGCCTCTGGGTCGCCGGTGCCGGGCTATTGATCTACATTTACCCCTGAGCGATTCCGGGCGCGAGAGGCTTGAAGCCTGCTCGGCGGCGGGTTCATTCCTTCGATAGGCTGATCCCAAGCCGCGCCTGAAACGCTCACGCCTGGCCTGTCCCGCAGCTCGGCATGCCGATGCAGATTCGCCGCGATCGAAAATCGGCCATTCTTCGATCCGCCGCGATTTTGCCGGCTTTTAGCCACAATGCGCAGCAGCAGTTGCCGCCCCTTGGCAAAAGGCAACTTGCGGATGGACGAGCCTGAACGGACGTTCAGACTACTCTTCAAAAAACACCTTGAAACCGCCCAGATCCGGCATGATCCTTCATCCCGTACCTTGAAGAAAAGGGGCCGTACCCTGACGAAAAAGGGAAAGGAACAAACTCATGTCCGTAATGCAAAGAACTGTCTCTGCGGGCCTTGTCGCTCTGACGCTTGGCGGCGCACTTGCCGCAACCGCTCCGGCCGCCGAAGCGCGCGACTATTATCGTCACAACAATGTCTGGCCGGGTGTAGCAGCCGGTCTGGCCGGCGGCATTATCGGCGGCGCGATCATCGCCGGCGCGACCCAGCCGGTCTATGCCGCACCGGCCTATGCCCCCGGCTACGCCTATGCGCCGCCTCCGCCCCCGCCGCCGGTCTATTACCGCCCGGCCTATTACCCTGCGCCGTCCTGCCATTATGAATGGGCGCGCAACGAATGGGGCGAAGGCTATCGAGTCCGCGTCTGCCCCGGCTACTGAACCGATTTCCATGACAATGATGGCCCGCTTCGACAAGGAGCGGGCCATGCTATTCAAGGCACTCAGCTGGCCCGACAGGCTGGCGACATTTTGCACCTGCGAAAGATTTCCTTGACTTTTTGGCGCAAAAGCACCAAATGCCGCTCAAGCTTTCACCTTCCGGCCGCCGCGTGAGCTGGCCCCGCGTCCAAGATATGCGCGAAGAAGGAACAAGGCGCACAGATAGATCGCCCTGACCATCAGGGTTTAAGCGCTGGAAAGTTTTTTCCAACTTGCAAGTTCCCACTTCACGCGGGGTTCTTGACGCCAAAGGCAGACCGAACGGCATGGGGCCGTTTCGGCGCGTACGCTTTTGGCGCCCCGAAAGGTATTCGACTTGACGAATTTCCAGGAGCTTGGCCTGACCAAGCAGCTCGTCGCCGCTCTTTTTGCACTCGGCTACGAGACGCCTACTCCGATCCAGGAACAGGCCATTCCCAAGCTTCTCGAAGGCCGCGACATGATCGGCCTCGCCCAGACCGGCACCGGCAAGACTGCCGCCTTCGGTCTCCCCCTCATTGAAATGCTCATCAAGGAGCAGAAGCGCCCCGACAACCGGACAGCTCGTACGCTGATCCTGGCGCCGACGCGCGAACTGGTCAACCAGATCGCCGTCAACCTCAAGGCCTATGTCCGCAACACGCCGCTGAAGATCAACGCCGTCGTCGGCGGTGCCTCGATCAACAAGCAGCAGCAGATGCTGGAAAAGGGCACCGACATTCTCGTCGCCACCCCCGGCCGCCTGCTTGACCTTGTTGCCCGCCGCGCGATCGGCCTCACCACCGTACGTTACCTGGTCCTCGACGAAGCCGACCAGATGCTCGACCTCGGCTTCATCCATGATCTGCGCAAGATTTCCAAGATGGTTCCGGCCAAGCGCCAGACCCTGCTCTTCTCGGCCACCATGCCGAAGGCGATCGCCGATCTGGCCGCAGACTTCCTCAAGGATCCGGTCCACGTCTCCGTGACGCCTCCGGGCAAGGCTGCCGACAAGGTCGAGCAGTATGTCCATTTCGTCGCCGGCAAGAACGACAAGACCGAGCTTCTGAAGAAGTCGCTGGAAGAGAACCCGGAAGGCCGCGCCATGGTTTTCATGCGCACCAAGCACACCGCGGAAAAGCTCTCCAAGCATCTCGAGCATATCGGCTTCAAGGTTGCCTCGATCCACGGCAACAAGAGCCAGGGCCAGCGTGAGCGCGCGCTCAAGGCTTTCCGTGACAACGAGATCCGCGTTCTCGTCGCCACCGACGTCGCTGCCCGCGGCATCGACATCCCGGGCGTCAGCCACGTCTTCAACTACGACCTGCCGGAAGTGCCGGACGCCTACGTTCACCGTATCGGCCGTACCGCCCGCGCCGGTCGCGACGGGATCGCGATCGCCTTCTGCGCGCCGGATGAAACCGGCCTGCTGCGCGATATCGAAAAGCTGATGAATATCGAGATTACCACGGCTTCGGGCGAACGTCCGGAAGCCCTGAACCGTCCGGCCCGCCCCGGCAGCAAGCGCGGCGGCAACGGCCAGTCGCGCGGTCGCGGCAATGGTGGCGAGCGCTCCGGCGGCGAAGGCCGTCCCGAGCGTCGTGCCCGCCCGGCCCGCAAGCCCTTCTTCGAAGGTGAAGGCGCCGAAGGCGGTGCCCGCGCAGAACGCCCTGCCCGTCCGGCCCGCGCCAATGGCGATCGTCCGAACGGCGGCCGCCCCCAGGGTGATCGCCCGCATGGCGATCGTCCCCACGGTGACCGTCCGAAGCGCGACAACCGTCGCAACGAGGATTTCCGCGGCCAGCGTCGTGGCGAAGAAATGCCGCGTTCGGAAGGCGATAACGATCTCGCCGGCTCGACCACGGATTTCCGTCCCGCCAAGAAGCAGTTCGGTCCGCAGGGCGGCCCGCGGCCGCAGCGCAAGGCTGGCCAGGGCAATGGCAACGGCAATGGCGGCAATCGCGAACATGCGGCCCACGGCGCGCATGAGCCGGAAGCCCAGCGCAAGGCCCATAACAACGGCCCCAAGAACGCTGGCAACAATGGCCAGAACCGCCATGCACCGCAGAGCGAAAACCGCGGCCCGGTTCGTTTCGGCAATGACAGCCGCAACGAGAACCGCGGCGGTGGCCACGAAGGCCGCAAGCGCCGCCCGGCTTCCGCATAAGGCCTGATCGGCCGCCCAAAAACAAAAGCCTCCCGGGAAAACCACCCGGGAGGCTTTTTTGTCTTCAGCAGCGGGTTAGGCGATCGGCATCGAAATTCGATAGTGAATCACAATATATCCACCTGAAATTCTTTTCACGAAAGCATCTTGAATTGCGCTCCGTGTTTAAAAAATAATTTAATATTGCATAAAAAATAAATTAAGCTCGAAACTCGTATTTGTTTCCGCACGATTAATCTTCGATCACGTCGGAAGCAGCCATGTTTAAATCAGCAAAGATAAGCGTCATTCTGCCGGCTTTGTTCGGCCTCACAGTTTTATTGATCATTCTCCAGGGCGGATTGGGACTTCGATACGTATCCCAGCTCGAATCCGAGAGCGGCAATATTGCCCGCCGGATGGAGCGTTCGCTGACGATCTCCTCGCTCGACGGACTGATGGGCGATATCCGTCGTTATTACCTGATCATGCTCGCGGCCGACACCGCCAGCGAGCGGCAGAGCCAGCTGGAGCAGATCCAGAAAAAGACCCAGACGCGCGACACCGCCCTTGAGCAGTATGGCGCGAGCATGACGATTGCCGCTGCCAAGGAGAAATTTGCCGGATTGCGCACCGCCATTAGCGAATTCGACGGTCTGGGTGCCAACTTCGTCAAGGCAGTTGAGGCCGGCAATATGGCCGAGGCCAAGACCCTGACAGCAGCCATGACGAAGAAGGGAACGCAGGTCGGCCTGACCCTTGACGAACTGGTCAGCGACAATACCGCACGAGGTGTCGAGGATCGCAGCCGCGCAAGCAAAGCGGCCTCCGCAGCGGTCACGGCAACGGTCATCGGCATTCTGGTTTCCGTGGCGATTGCCGCCGGCGCAGCCTTCATGAGCATCGTGCGGGTCACGCGACCGATCTCGCGCATTACCGGCGCGATGAATGTGCTGGCCTCCGGCAATAACCGGGTCGAGATCCCCTACGCCGACCGCCATGATGAAATCGGCGAGATGGCGGAAGCCGTGGCAGTTTTCCGGACCAACGCCCTGGAGCGCGAGCGGCTGGAGCAGGAAACCGAAGCCAACCGTTCGATGAGTGAAAAGGAGCGCATCGCCCGCGAAGAGCAGAAGGCGCGCGAAGCCGCCGACGTGGCCTTTGCCGTCGACAATCTCGGCCTCGGCCTGCAAAAGCTTTCGGATGGCGACATGACATTCAGGCTCGCCCAGCCGTTTGCCGACCAGCTGGACCAGTTGCGCGTCAACTTCAACGACTCGCTGACCAAGCTGAACGGCGCCCTCCGCGATGTCGGCGAAAATGCCCGCCTCATCGATGCCGGCGCCAACGAAATCCGCTCGGCTGCCCACGATCTCGCCAAGCGCACCGAACAGCAGGCCTCTTCCGTTGAAGAAACGGCAGCGGCATTGGAGGAAGTCACCACCGCCGTCAAGGATTCCGCCATCCGCGCCAGTGAAGCCGGCAAGCTTGTCGAACAGACCCATGTCAGCGCCGAAAAATCGGGCGATATCGTCCGCCAGGCCGTGACCGCCATGGAGGCGATTGAGGCATCGTCGAGCGAGATCGGCAACATTATCGGCGTCATCGACGACATCGCCTTCCAGACCAACCTGCTGGCGCTGAACGCCGGCGTCGAGGCGGCGCGCGCTGGTGAAGCCGGCAAGGGCTTTGCCGTCGTCGCCCAGGAAGTGCGCGAACTGGCACAGCGTTCGGCCAAGGCCGCGCTCGAGATCAAGGCCCTGGTCAAGAGCTCCGGCGACAAGGTCCGTGACGGTGTGGATCTCGTCGGTGAGACCGGCAACGCGCTTTCCGCCATCGCCGCCGACGTCCAGAAGATAAACGCCAATGTCGGCTCGATCGTCATTTCGTCGCGCGAACAGTCGACCGGGCTGCACGAGATCAATACGGCCGTCAATCAGATGGATCAGGGCACCCAGCGCAATGCCGCCATGGTCGAGCAGACCAACGCGGCAAGCCACAGCCTTGCCCAGCAGGCCGGCGCCCTGATGCAGCTTCTGGCCCAGTTCAAGCTGGACGAAAAAGGCAACAACATCCGGCCGGCAACGGCATCGTCCCCCGCCATCGCCTCGCCCGCCCGCAGCATCCGGACCCGCCTGGCATCGGCACTGGGTGGCAAGGCAACGGCTGCCGCTGCAGAACAGGAATGGTCGGAGTTCTGAGACCCTATCTCAGGCCGTCTGCTCACAGGACATGGGCCGGGGCACGGCAAGAGGGACATGAAATGGAAAGGGCCGTCAGACGGCCCTTTTCTGTTTTTTCAGGCAAAAAATGAATAGTCGCGAGCGATCAACACGCCAGATATGAAAGCTCAACCGCGCGCCGCAGACCACAATTTGTCGCAGCATTCGCGAGCAGCCTGCGACCCTTTTCAGCATGCTCCGCGCAACGGATGATCATTTGCATAAGTTTTCATCCACCCGGTTTGATTGACTTCGAAAACCAGCGATCCACTTGCTTTATAATGGTCCGTTCTGCGGCTCTTTTGCGCAATACAAAAGATTTCGAGAACGGGCTCCGGAACTGCGCATGGTTCTTGCATTGCCAATCGCATTGTACTCTTATGGTCAAAAAACGAGGGGAATTCATCTTTGGCATTTGATGAAATGTTGACTGCGGAGGATCTTCCGCGCCCGCCCTACAAGACCTACCATGAGTGGTACGCCAGTCAGGACACCGCCCACCTGATCCGCAAGACTCAGGACGCGGAAAACATCTTTCGAAAGACCGGCATCACCTTCGCCGTTTACGGTCACGCCGACAGTTCCGAAAAACTGATCCCCTTCGACATCATCCCGCGCATCATTGCCGCCCGCGAATGGCGCAAGCTCGCACAAGGCATCGAGCAGCGGGTTCTGGCGATCAATGCCTTTCTCGACGACATCTACCACAAGCAGGAAATCATCAAGGCCGGCCGCATTCCGCGTGAGCTGATCGAGAAGAACGTCGCCTTCCTGCCCGAAATGATCGGCTTCAAGCCGCCGGGCGGCGTCTATACCCATATCGTCGGCACCGACATCGTGCGCACCGGCGAAGACCAGTTCTACGTGCTGGAAGACAATGCCCGCACGCCTTCCGGCGTCTCCTACATGCTGGAGAACCGCGAGACGATGATGCAGATGTTCCCCGAGCTCTTTGCCCAGAACAAGGTGAAGCGCGTCGAGGACTATCCGCGGCTTCTGCGCCAGTCGCTTGCCGCCTGCGCGCCTCCCGGCTGCACCGGCCGCCCGCGCGTCGCGGTACTCACCCCCGGCATCTACAATTCAGCCTATTACGAACATTCCTTCCTCGCCGACCAGATGGGCGTCGAGCTTGTCGAAGGTTCGGACCTTCGCGTCATCGACGGCCGGGTAAAGATGCGCACGACGCGCGGCTACGAGGCGATCGACGTCCTCTATCGCCGCGTCGATGACGACTTCCTCGACCCCCTCACCTTCCGCGCCGATTCGGCGCTCGGCGTGCCGGGCATCATGGACGTCTACCGTGCCGGCAATATCACCATCGCCAACGCCCCCGGCACCGGCATTTCCGACGACAAGGCAATCTATTCCTACATGCCCGAAATCGTCGAATTCTATACCGGCCGCAAGGCTCTGCTCGAAAACGTGCCGACCTGGCGCTGTTCCGAGCCGGACAGCCTCAAATACGTGCTGGAACACATCGAGGAACTGGTGATCAAGGAAGTGCACGGCTCCGGCGGCTACGGCATGCTGGTCGGCCCGACCGCGACGAAGAAGGAATGTTCCGACTTCGCGGCAAAACTGGCCGCAAAGCCCGGCAATTACATCGCCCAGCCGACGCTGGCGCTCTCCACCGTACCGATCTTCGTCAACAAGGGCATCGCGCCACGTCACGTCGACCTGCGCCCCTATGTGCTTGTCTCCGACAAGGTCAATATCATTCCCGGCGGGCTGACCCGCGTGGCGCTGAAGCAGGGCTCGCTGGTGGTCAATTCCAGCCAGGGCGGCGGCACCAAAGATACCTGGGTTCTGGAGGACTGACGCGAATGTTGGGAAGAACCGCAAACGGTTTGTATTGGATGTTCCGCTATATCGAGCGTGCTGAAAACATCGCGCGCCTCGTTGATGCAGGTCTGCGCGTGTCCCTGACCCGCGCTGGATCAAGCGATGAAGACTGGGATGGCGTGCTGCAGAGCGCCGGCGTCCGCGAGGCCTATTCCGAGGTGCACGCGGAGCTGACGGCCGCCAACGCGATCGACTATCTCCTGAGTGACCGGTCCAACCTGTCGAGCGTCATGTCCTGCATCGACGCTGGCCGCAATAATGCCCGCATGGTGCGCACGGCGCTCACCCGCGAGACCTGGGAAGCGACCAACGAAGCCTGGATCGACCTCAAAGCACGGCTTTCCAAAAAACTGAAGCCGACCGACATGCCGGAGCTGATCGACGTCATCAAGAACCGCTGCGGCCTGATCCGCGGCGCCTTCCACGGCTCGATGCTGCGAAACGAGATCTACAATTTCTCGCGCATCGGAACCTTTATCGAGCGCGCCGACAATACGAGCCGCATTCTCGACGTGAAATATTACGTGCTCCTGCCCTCGATCAGCCAGGTCGGTGGCGCGCTCGACAATTTCCAGTGGGAATCGATCCTGCGTTCGGTCTCGGCGCACCGGTCCTATGGCTGGGTCTATGATGGCGAATACCAGGCCGCCAACATTGCCGACTTCCTGATCCTCAACGGTCGCATGCCGCGTTCGCTCGCCTATTGCTACGCCAAGATCGTCAGCAATCTCGGCTATCTGGAAGCCGACTACGGCGAGCGGCACAAGGCCCATGACACGGCCCATTCGATCAAAGCGATGCTCACCCGCGGTTCGATGACCGACATCATGGAACAGGGGCTGCATGAGTTCATCGAGGATTTTGTCGGCCGCAACAACCAGTTGAGCGCCGAAATCTCCGACGGCTACCGCTTTAACCAGTAGGACTGCCTGCAGCAAGGATGAAGCCATGCGGCTGAAAATCTCGCATACCACCGAATATCGTTACGACGAGCCGGTCCCTTATTCGCTGCAGCGCCTGCGGCTGACGCCGACCGACGGCCCGATGCAGAAAGTCCTGGACTGGAAGGTCGAGGTCGACGGCGCCAAGGTCGAGGCGGGTTACGCCGACCAGTTCGGCAACCGTGTCGAGCTTGTCTCGGCGGAAGGCACCGAACACCTGATCCGCATCACCGCGTCGGGCGAAGTTGAGACTTTCGACAAGGCCGGTGTTTTCGGCCCGCATCAGGGCTTTTGTCCTCTCTGGCTTTTCCTGCGTGAAACGCCGCGGACAAAAGCCGGCAAGCTGATCAAGGAACTTGCCAAAAGCCTGAAGGGCGACAGCGAGCTTGCAAAAATGCATGCGCTGATGGAGGCGATCAACGAGACAGTTGCCTACACGCCCGGCACGACAACGACCGAAACCATGGCCGAGGAAGCGCTGGCGGCCCAGAACGGCGTCTGCCAGGACCACGCCCATATCTTCATCTCGGCAGCGCGACTGATCGGCATCCCGGCCCGCTACATCTCCGGTTACCTGCTGATGGACGGCGAGACCGAACAGGTGGCGGCACATGCCTGGGCCGAAGCCCATATTCCCGGCCTCGGCTGGGTCGGCTTCGACGCCGCCAACAAGGTCTGCCCCGACGACCGTTATGTCCGTGTTGCGTCCGGCCTCTGCTACCGCGACTGCGCCCCCGTCTCGGGCATGCGCATCGGCTCCGCAGGAGAAAACCTCAAGGTTTCGCTGACGGTGGAACCGAGTGGCGGGCAGAGCCAGACGCAGAGTCAGTCTTAGGCGCATCTCCAACCTCAGGATTGGCATCATCATAGGGGAGGAGCAAAATCCCCCTGACGGCGTGCCAATCCTCCGGATCGCAAGCCGGTGAAAAGGGATCATCGAAGCGAAGCACTGAGCCCTCCATCGCTCCAATGATGGTCTCGATGGTCTTGTTCTCATCCTCAGCCATTGCGCAGCCCCCGAAGCTCGTTTGCCTTTAGTCGCTTCAAGGGAAGAGCACACCACTCCGCAAGCCTTGCACCATCTCGGCATGATCCATTGCCGCCCCAGACAAGAGGGTAAGGCATGCTGTTTGGACAATCGGTCTTCCAGTCGGTCGTGACACGTCTGAAGGAAGAAAGCGACGAGGCTCAGAAGGAAGAGCCTGTCGTCGGTTTCCGCATCCATGGGCTCGCGACGGGTTTCGTGGCAGAAACCAGCGACGAAACGTTTACCGCCGGTACGAACACGGAAGCCTATTTCGATTTTCTGCCGGAAATTCAGCCCTTCGAACCCGAAAAGCCGGCCCCGGCGCCAGAACCTCCGCCCGCTCCAATTATTCCAAAACATCTGCTTCGGCTGACGACCGAAGAGATCGCCGAAGAACTGGCGCTCGACAAGGAGACGACGGAAGCGGCGCTCAACGAAAAACGCCGCAAGTTCGCCAAGGCCAACCATCCCGATGGCGTGCCGGAAGATTTTCGCGATAATGCCACCCGGCGCATGCAGATCGCCAACCTCCTGATCGACACCGCAATCAAGAACCTGTTCTGGCGATAATCAGAAATCCGGCCCGGCGTTTATTCCGGGGCTTCGTCGCGCGGCTTTGCCGGCGGATCGCGCTTTTCGATGAAAAGCTTGTAGGCTGCAAAGGCGCCAAGCCCACCGGAAATCGCCGCCCAGACGCCCGAACCGGCAAACAGCTCGAAAATGGCCCAGGCGAAGCAGACGGCCGGGATCATGATTCGACGCCAGAGCGGCTCGTAAAACGGGTGGTTCGGATCGATCATCGTTTCAGGCTCCTGCTGCCGCGGCGGCAAGGTTTGGCCGCGCCAGAACGATATCCCTGTCCACGAGCGAAAAAGCAAGGTTCTGGTGTCCTTCGAACACCAGGGAGGGTTCATCGGCCACAACCGTCAGCTTCGGCATGCCGGAAAGCCGAACGGTCTGCGACTGCGACAGCCCCTCCTCCAGACCGGCCTGCAGAAGGTCCTGATACCGCGTGCCTGGCCCAGTGAGAAAAACCGGCATGTGGCCATGCAGGCTGAACAGCCGCGACAGCCCGTTGCCGAACGCGACACCCGCCTGCCGGAAGGCGAACTGGGCACGGCGATGCCCTTGCCGGGCCTGCAGCGCGATCCTGTCGATCTCCACGACCGGCACGAATTTGGCCGGGATCGTGTCGTCAGGCACCTCGAAAGCGGCGCGCAGGATGGCGTAAAATCCGGCATAGGCCTCGATACAGCCCCGCGCACCGCAGCGACAAAGACCGCCCTGCGCCAGATGCAGCATATGCCCGAAATTCGGCGCCAACACCTCCGCCTCGCCGGATGCTGACTGTCGGGCAATACCGAGCCCGATACTGTGGCCGAGGGAAAGAGCCGCAAGCTCCGTCACCACCTCTCCGGATTTGGCCTGCCGGGCACGAAGGGCCTCTGCCACCAGCAACGTCTCATTGCTCAAGATAATCCGGGCCGCCCAGCTGGAACCCAACAAATCGGAAAAATCCACCGCCGCCGCACCGAGCACCGGCGACCACAAAAGCACCGGATGGGCCGCATCCACCAGCCCCTTGCTGCTGATCGAGATGGCAAGCACGGCGGCCCGTTCGATACGCGACCGCGTTACCAGTCGCTCGAGCGCCGCCGAGATCGCTTGACCAAAAGCCTGCACATCCGCCTGCCCTCGCGGCTCCGAAAACCGGTCGAGCAGCGTACCCGCATAATCGACCAGCGAATACTGGATCATGTCCGAGGAAATGCTGGCGGTGATGACATAACCGCAATCGCGCCGCTGTCCGAACAGAACGCGCGGACGGCCGCGGCCCGACGCGATGCCCGGCTGTGGCGGCTGCTCGCTCTTCTCGATGATCCCCGCCCGTTCCAAATCGGCAGTGATGGCGGAGACCGTGGCGGAAGCCAGCCCTGTGGCGGCTCCTATCTCCGTATGGGCAAGCAGTCCCTGACGGCGCAGCGCGGAAAGAACCAGCGCGCTGTTCTGCTGCCGCAGCTGTTCGGTCCCCGTTCGTGTCGGGCCCGTTTTTGCCAGCCCCATCCTTGTCAGCATCGCTGCCGATCCCTGCCCTGTTATGCCTTTGCCGGCCGCTTTGTACACATTTTCGACAGGCCGGAAACCGCATTTCAACTGCCGATTGACAGCCTTAAAAATCTCTGACATTTAATTTCTCGACTGTCGAGAAAAAAGCGGGAGGCGCCTTTTCCGACAGCGATCCGGCGGCGGGCAGCGTGGAGGATTCGCGCCCGTTTGCTGTCACCCGGGAGGACAATATGAGATCACTCGTCAAGCTGATGGCCGGCGCGGCCATCGTCGTATCCATGCATTCCGCCGCCATGGCGGCACAGACCGTCGTCGGCGTATCCTGGTCGAATTTCCAGGAAGAACGCTGGAAGACCGATGAGGCCGCCATCAAGAAGGCGCTCGAAGCCGCCGGCGCCAAATATATTTCCGCCGATGCCCAGTCGTCCGCCGCAAAGCAGCTGACCGATGTCGAATCGCTGATTTCGCAAGGCGCCAATGCTCTGATCGTGCTGGCGCAGGACAGTGACGCGATCGGCCCGGCCATCGAAAAGGCGTCCGCCGAAGGCATTCCGGTCGTCGGTTACGACCGCCTGATCGAAAACCCGGACGCCTTCTACATCACCTTCGACAACAAGGAAGTCGGCCGCCTGCAGGCGCAGGGCGTGTTCAAGGTAAAGCCGGAAGGCAATTACGTCTTCATCAAGGGCTCGTCCGCCGACCCGAACGCGGACTTCCTGTTTTCGGGCCAGATGGAAGTGCTGAAGGCCGCCATCGATGCCGGCAAAATCAAGAATGTCGGCGAGGCCTATACCGACGGCTGGAAGCCTGAGAACGCCCAGAAAAACATGGAGCAGTTCCTCACCAAGAACAACAACAAGGTCGATGCGGTCGTCGCTTCGAATGACGGCACGGCCGGCGGCGCGATCGCGGCCCTCGACGCACAGGGCATGGCCGGCACGGTTCCGGTTTCCGGCCAGGATGCCGACAAGGCCGCGCTCAACCGCGTCGCCCTCGGCACCCAGACGGTTTCCGTCTGGAAGGATTCGCGAGAGCTCGGCAAGAACGCCGCCGAAATCGCGCTTTCTCTCGCCGGCGGCAAGAAGCTCACTGAGATCAAGGGCGTGCAGGTATTCGAAGGCGGCCCGAAGAAGAAGAAGATGCAGTCTGTCTTCCTGAAACCCCAGGCGATCACCAAGGACAATCTCAACCTCGTCATCGACGCCGGCTGGATTTCCAAGGCGGAAGCCTGCCAGGGCGTCAAGGCCGGCACGGTCGCTGCCTGCAAGTGATGCCGCAGGACTGATCCCAAAATCATCCCGACGCCGTAGCGGTTTCGCCGCGGCGTCGGTTTCGGCATGAGGACGGCGCCATCGCCCGGTTCAGGGCAAAGGTACCGACAGAGAGGGAACGGCAGATTATGGCCGACACGGCGCATTCCACGACGAATACCGCAGCTTCGGCCAAGAGCGGTAAGGCAGAGGGTAATCCCCTCGCCCGCTTTTTCCGCGCCACCGAGATCGATACGCGCATGCTCGGCATGGTCGGCGCGCTTTTGATCATCTGGGTGGGTTTCCACATCCTGACCGGCGGGCTTTTCCTCACGCCGCGCAATCTCTGGAATCTTTCGGTCCAGACCGCCTCCGTCGCCGTCATGGCGACCGGCATGGTGCTCGTCATCGTCACCCGCAATATCGACCTTTCGGTCGGCTCCATCCTAGGCTTCACCGGCATGGTGATGGGCGTGCTGCAGGCGCGTTTCCTGCCGTCGCTGCTCGGCTTCGACCATCCGGCGATCTGGGTCATCGCACTTGCCGGCGGTCTTGTCGTCGGCGGACTGATCGGCACGTTGCACGGCATGATCATCGCCTTTCTCGGTGTCCCCTCCTTCATCGTCACGCTCGGCGGCCTGCTTGTCTGGCGTGGCGCCACATGGTTCGTCACGAGCGGCCAGACGGTGGCACCGATGGACGTCAATTTCCGCCTGATGGGCGGCGGCACGGAAGGTTCGATCGGCGCCACCTGGAGCTGGGTCGTCGGCATTATCGCCTGCCTCGCGATCATCGCCGCCATCATCAACGCTCGCCACCAGCGCAAGCGCTTTCATTTCCCGCGCCGGCCGATCTGGGCCGAATATGTGCTGGTCGCGCTCGGCTGTTTCATCGTGCTCGGCGCGGTCATGATCGCCAACGACTATTACTGGCCGATCAACATCGCCCGCCGTTATGCGGAGGCGAACAACATCCCCTGGCCCGAAGGCGGCCTCCTGATCTCGCAGGGCATAGCCATTCCTGTACTGATGGCGATCGGCGTCGGCATCGTCATGACCTTCATCGCCACCCGCCTGCGCTTTGGCCGCTACGTCTTTGCGATCGGCGGAAACCCGGAAGCCGCGGAACTCGCTGGTATCAAGACCCGCTGGGTGACGGTGAAAATCTTCGCGCTGATGGGCGTGCTCTGCGCCATTGCCGCGGCGATCTCGACCGCCCGCCTCAACGCCGCCACCAATGCCCAAGGCGAGCTCGACGAACTTTATACGATCGCGGCTGCCGTGATCGGCGGCACTTCGCTCTCCGGCGGCATGGGCACGATTGCCGGCGCCATGCTCGGCGCGCTCGTCATGCAGTCGCTGCAATCCGGCATGGTCCTGCTCGGCATAGACACGCCCTTCCAGCGCATCGTCGTCGGCGTCGTGCTTGTCATGGCCGTCTGGCTCGACACCGTTTATCGCGCCAGATCCAAGTAAGAACAGGAGATTTGACCGTGACGGACCAGACCACCGCACTCGTGGAAATGAAGAACATTTCCATCTCCTTCGGCGGCATTCATGCAGTCGAGAATGCTTCGATCGACCTTTTCCCCGGCGAAGTCGTGGCCCTGCTTGGCCATAACGGCGCCGGCAAATCGACGCTGATCAAAATCCTGTCGGGCGCCTATCGCCGCGATGCCGGCGACATCCTGATCAACGGCGAGGACGCCGACATCCGCAACCCGCGCGACGCCAAGAAATACGGAATCGAGACGATCTATCAGACACTCGCCGTTGCCGACAATGTCGATGCAGCCGCCAATCTCTATCTCGGCCGCGAGCTGCAGACCAAATGGGGCACGCTGGACGACGTTGCGATGGAGGCCAATACCCGCGAGGTGATGGGCCGGCTGAACCCGAATTTCAAGCGCTTCAAGGAGCCGGTCAAGGCGCTCTCCGGCGGCCAGCGGCAATCGGTGGCGATCGCCCGCGCCATTCTGTTCGATGCCCGCATCCTGATCATGGACGAACCGACGGCAGCACTCGGCCCCCAGGAAACGGCGCAGGTCGGAGACCTGATCAAACAGCTGAAACGCGAGGGCATCGGCATTTTTCTGATCAGCCACGACATCCACGATGTCTTCGACCTCGCCGACCGCGTCTTCGTGATGAAGAACGGAAAGGTCGTCGGCCATGCCAGGACCGGCGACGTGACGAAGGACGAGGTGCTCGGCATGATCATCCTCGGCAAGGTGCCGCCGGGCGCAGTTCCCGGACCGGGCGCGATGAAGTCCGCATGAAGGCAACATCAAGCCTGCCGATCAAATGCTTCTGCGATTTCGCAAAATGCCGATTGATGCGGCAGGCAACCTGGGTTAAGAACCCGATATCGGACGAAGCGAGTCATCGCTTTTCGGCATGCACCCGTAGCTCAGCTGGATAGAGTGTTGGATTCCGATTCCAAAGGTCACAGGTTCGAATCCTGTCGGGTGCGCCATTCATTTCACCTACAGTGTTGTTTTTTCTGAATTTCCGCCGCATTCCGAAGTCGCACGCTCGCCGCGCGAAGCCGATCGGAACGTCTCGGGCATTGCCGGAAAATCCGGTATTTCTCGCTGCCATCTGGGATGTTGGCGATGGCAACCTACCTATGGGGTCTGACCAAGAATTTCAGAGGAGAATTGGATGAGCGTTGAATTCGGCCCGTATATACAGATGCGCAAGCTCGCTCAGCAAATGGCTATTCAGTATCAAAAAGACGCGAAGCTCGCTCTGGCACCTCTTCTGGCTCATTTCATGGATGAGGTCGAAGTCAACGTCGCTTCCGATCAGTATGACCACGCAGGATTCATGGAAAGGATGCGCGCGCCGCTGCAGCTTGATGCCGAGGTGACATTGGATCCGCGCCGCAAGGAATTCCTCCAGGCTGTTGCAGATGCCCTGCAAGATCGTATCAAGCGCGAATTGGACGCGCCCACTCTTCCGGCCTGACACTCCGAAACATTTTAAGTCAGAATATCAGACCGACCCGGAGTCAAGTTTACGTTCGCCAGGATCGGTCAGCCACCAAGGGATCCAATGCGCGCAGCGCCCCGTGCCAAAATATCGGCCTGATCATTGCCTTCGACCCCGGAATGCCCCTTGCAGAGCTCGACCACGACCCGCGGATTGTTTTCGAGCAGCGCGTCGAGTTGCTGCCACAGCTTCGCATCCGGGATCGGTCGCCGTCGGGAGCGCGGGTTGGGATAGATCCGTTTCCAACCATTGTTTCGCCAGATGCTCCTCCACCGGCCACATCCTTCAAACACATGGTTGGAATCCGTATGGAGAATGGCGGCTCGCCCGTTTGCATGGATTTCGAGCCAGGATAGGGCTTTCACTGCAGCCAGCACTTCAAACGCGTTGTTCGACGGACCTTTATCGAAACCGCTGGCGGAATAGACCTGCCGGTCGCCTTCGAGCACCACGAAAGCCCAGCCTCCAGAGAGGGTTTTGGCATCGAAGGATCCGTCGGAGAAGATATCAAGCGTATCAGGCATGGCAAAACCTATACATCGATTCGAGCGCCTCTCCGCTGCCCCGACATCGCTCTAGGCAGCAGTCGCATCCTCAAATTCCCCGCCCCGCATCCAGCACCTCCTCCGCCTCCTCGATCGACATCGCCAGAACCCGCTTGCCGATCTCGAAGCCGAAGCCGCCTCTTGCAAAGGCCGAAAACTCCTTGGCCCGACGCGCCTCGTCCGGCTCCACCTTGCGAAAAGGTCCGAATGCCCGTTTGCGGGCAAGCACGACCGCCGCATAAAGATCATCGGCATCGGCGGTTGCGGTTTCCACCGTGTCGCGGGCAACGCCCTTCTGGGCCAGTTTTTGGGCGATTGCCCGTTTCGAGCGGCCACTGCGTATGCCGGATCGGGTGCTGATCTCGGCAAAGGCGCTGTCGTCGAGGGCCTTGTTATCATAGGCAAATTTCACGGCGGATTCCGCCAGTGCCTTCACCTGCGCCTCGCTGATATTTTCGAATTTCTGCCGAGCCTTGCGGGCGATCGCGTCAAAAAGCTGCTTTTCGGTATGCATGCGTTTTTCGACGCGATAGATCGTCGAGTTACGCGCCCAGGAAAACATCCGCGGCGTCGGCGTGTCGGAAGATTGCGTATCCGATGGGAAGCTGTCCGATATCTGCGTGTCGTCGTCCAAATCCGGTTCCTGCACAAGTCTCGTTTCTGCATGCGGCACACGGCCAAACTTGCGGCTTGTTTAAACCAGGATGCGCCGGCAATCGATCCCCGGCCGCATCTTAAAGCGCCCGCCCCTGCGCCAGCGTCCAGAAGCTTTCGGCAATATCCGCCATGCGCCCACGCGGCCGGATCAGCACGATTTTCACGCCGATGGCCCAGTCGTCCGATCCGGCCCGTGCCAACCGACCGGTATCGCCCATTTCGTCGGCCGCAAGGCTTTCGGGGATCCAGGCGACCCCCTTGCCTTCGATCGCCAGCGCCTTCAGCGCCATCGCCAGATGCGACGAGAAAACCGGCTGCAGTTGCAGGCCTTGCGTCCGGGCCGCAAGGCTGGAGGCCAATATGCGCCCCATGCCGGATTTCTCCTCGAAGCAAAGATGCGGCACGACCCCGGCGGTGGCGTTTTCGATATCGTAGAGCGCCCTGCCCTCGGCATCCCGGCCGCTCACCGGGATCAACCGGTCGCTGGCAAGCTCCACATGGCGAAAATCCTGCATGTCGAGGCGGATCCGGCTTTCTGCGTGATAATGGCAGAGCAGGAATTGCGCCCGCCCTTCGAGCATGATCCGTTCGCATTCGTTCATGTTGTCGGAGAGCAGCCTGACCGGCATGGTCGAGGCGATTGGCCCGAGCGTCTGGATCCAGTGCGGGAAAAAGATGAAGGAAAGCGCATGCGTGGCGGCGAAGGTCACGGTGGAGCTGGCGCTGCGCATCTGCTCGATATCCCGATGCGCCCGCTCCAGCCGACCACCGACGTCACCGGCCGCCGCCAGCATGATTTCGCCGGCCGCCGTCAGTTTCAGCCGATGGGTCGAGCGGTCGATCAGTTCCGCGCCGCACCAGTCTTCCAGCGACTTGATGCGCCGCCCGAATGCCGGCTGGGTAATGTTCCGCTTTTCCGCCGCACGCGAAAAATTCAGCGTCTCGGCCAGCGCCTGAAGGTCGGCAAGCCAGGCGGTATCCATCGGCAATCCTCCTGCATCGCAATGCCTTTCATGCACCATGAAAAAGACAGATCGGGAAAAAGATCAAATCATTTCCGTATTTTTGCAGTGCAGCAATAAAAGAGCAATGCCGAAACGGCATTGATACGGCCCGGATCGGCATTGGACCCCGGTCAGCCTTCAACCCTAAAAAAGCATGCACTCTGGGGGAGAGATGCATGAACCAAGGGAGGAAGGGTCCATGGCGCGACGGCTGCTCGGACAATTATACATTCAGGTTTTGATCGGCATCGCGATCGGCATTCTTGTCGGTCTGGTCGTGCCGGATATCGCAACGAAGCTGCAGCCGCTGGCGGATGGTTTCATCAAGCTCATCAAGATGCTGCTGGCGCCGGTCATTTTTGCGACCGTGGTGCTCGGCATCGCCAAGATGGGCGACATCAAGGAAGTCGGCAAGATCGGCGTGCGCTCGCTGATCTATTTCGAGGTACTGTCGACCATCGCGCTGGTGATCGGCCTCGTCGTCGTCAACATCATGCAGCCCGGCGTCGGCATGAATATCGATCCGAGCAAGATCGATGCGAGCGCCATCTCGACCTATCAGCAGACGGCCCAGGCCCAGGGCGGCGCCGTCGAATTCTTCATGAACATCATCCCGACGACGATCGTCGATGCCTTTGCCAAGGGCGCGATGCTGCAGATCATCCTTGTCGCCGTGTTGATGGGCGTGGCACTCGTCCAGCTCGGGCCGAAGGCCACGCCGCTGGTCGATGTGCTAGATACGATGCTGCAGGCGCTGTTCAAGATCGTTGCCATGATAATGCGTCTGGCGCCGATCGGTGCCGGTGCCGGCGTCGCCTATACGATCGGCAAATATGGCGTCGGTTCGCTGTTTGCGCTCGGTCACCTGATGCTCGGCGTCTACCTCACCTCGATCGTCTTCGTCGTCGTCATTCTCGGCGCGGTCGCACGCTGGTCGGGTTTCCCGCTGATGCATTTCTTCCGGTATTTCAAGGATGAGATCCTGATCGTGCTGGCCACCTGCTCGTCGGAAGCTGTGCTGCCGCGGATGATGGACAAGCTGGAAAAGCTCGGCTGCAAGCGCTCCGTCGTCGGCCTCGTCCTGCCGACCGGCTACACGTTTAATGCCGATGGCACCTGCATCTATCTGACCATGGCCGCCGTCTTCGTTGCCCAGGCCACCAATACGCCGCTCGGGTTCGAAGGCCAGCTGATCATTCTCGGCGTGCTGCTTCTGACCTCGAAAGGTTCGGCGGGTGTTGCCGGCGCCGGCTTTGTCACGCTTGCCGCGACGCTGTCCAGCTTCCACGCCATCCCGGTTGCCGGCCTCGTCCTTCTGCTCGGCGTCGACCGCTTCATGAACGAGGCCCGCGCCGTCGTGAACCTGATCGGCAACGGCATCGCCACGATCGCCATCGCCAAATGGGAAGGCGCGCTCGACCAGAACACCGTCAAGGCCGTCATCGCCGAACAGCGCGGCGAACGGCCGCGCGAGATCACGGCCGCCGCCGTCCAGACCCAACACTGACAAACCGCAATACCCATTCAGAACGGAGCATGAAATGCGTATCATTGATGTCTGCGAAGTCACGAAGCCGATCGCCTCGCCCATTCGCAACGCCTATATCGACTTCTCGAAAATGACGGCCAGCCTCGTCGCCGTCGTCACCGACGTCGTCAAGGACGGCCGCCGTGTCGTCGGTTACGGTTTTAATTCGAACGGCCGTTACGGCCAGGGCGGCCTGATCCGCGAACGGTTCAAGGACCGTATTCTTCAGGCCGATCCGGCCGAGTTGAGCAACGATGCCGGCACCAATCTCGACCCGCACAAGATCTGGGCGAAGATGATGATGAACGAAAAGCCCGGCGGTCATGGCGAACGCTCGGTCGCCGTCGGCACGATCGACATGGCGGTCTGGGATGCCGTCGCCAAGATCGAAGGAAAGCCGCTCTTCCGGCTTCTGGCCGAAATGAAGGGCCGCGAGGCCAATCCGAAAGTCTTCGTTTATGCCGCCGGCGGTTATTATTATCCCGGCAAGGACAATAGCGCCCTGCGCAAGGAAATGCGCGGTTACCTCGACCGCGGCTACAATGTCGTGAAGATGAAGATCGGCGGCGCCTCGATCGACGAAGACCGCGGCCGTATCGAATCCGTACTGGAAGAGATCGGCTCCGAAGCAAAACTCGCCGTCGATGCGAACGGCCGTTTCGATCTCGAAACCGGCATCGCCTATGCAAAGATGCTGCGCGACTATCCGCTCTTCTGGTACGAGGAAATCGGTGATCCGCTCGATTATGCGCTGCAGGCGGCAATCTCGGAATTTTACGATGCACCGATGGCGACCGGCGAAAATCTGTTCTCGCATCAGGATGCCCGCAACCTTCTGCGTTACGGTGGCATGCGCGCCGACCGCGATTTCCTGCAGTTCGACTGCGCCCTTTCCTACGGTCTCGTCGAATATCTGCGCACGCTCGATGTGCTGCGCCAGTTCGGCTGGTCGCCGTCGCGCTGCATCCCGCATGGCGGCCATCAGATGTCGCTCAATATCGCAGCCGGTCTCGGCCTTGGCGGCAATGAGAGCTATCCGGATCTCTTCCAGCCCTATGGCGGTTTCCCGGACGGCGTGAAGGTGATCGACGGTCATATCACCATGCCGGAGCTGCCGGGCATCGGTTTTGAAGGCAAGTCCGACCTGATCAAGGTCATGCGCGAACTGGCCGAATGAGTTTTTTAAAGGGCGGGCTGCACAGTCCGCCCTTGAAGACCGAAGAGAGACTTGCCTGACAGATTGCCGTCGTTACCTTGCGACGGCGCAATGATGGGACGAAGGGAAATACCGATGGCCGGCTAGGGTTCGAACGCCTACAGGATCGCCGTGATTGCCGGTGACGGCATCGGCAAGGAAGTCGTGCCGGAAGGCTTGCGTATTCTCGAAGCTGCGGCCTCGAAATTCGATATCGACTTAAAATTCGACACGTTCGATTTCTCCTCCTGCGACTATTACGAAAAGCACGGACGGATGATGCCGGAGGACTGGAAACAGCAGATCGGCGGTCACGACGCAATCTTTTTCGGCGCCGTCGGCTGGCCGGCCCGTGTGCCGGATCATATCTCGCTCTGGGGTTCGCTCATCCAGTTCCGCCGCGAGTTCGACCAATATGTCAGCCTGCGTCCCTGCCGGCTGATGCCCGGCGTCAAATCGCCGCTTGCCGGCCGCAAGCCGGGCGATATCGATTTCTACGTCGTGCGTGAAAACACCGAGGGTGAATATTCGTCGATCGGCGGCAAGATGTTCCCCGGTACCGAGCGCGAGGTCGTGGTGCAGGAAACGGTGATGACCCGCACCGGCGTTGACCGAATTCTCAAATACGCGTTCGAGCTATCGGCTTCCCGCAAGGGCCACCTCACTTCGGCCACCAAGTCGAATGGCATTTCCATCACCATGCCCTATTGGGATGAGCGGGTGGAGGAAATGGCGAAAAACTATCCCGGCGTGACATGGGACAAGTATCACATCGACATTCTCTGCGCCCAGTTCGTGCTGCATCCGGACTGGTTCGATGTCGTTGTCGCCTCCAACCTGTTCGGCGACATCCTGTCCGATCTCGGCCCCGCCTGCACCGGCACGATCGGCATCGCGCCATCGGGCAATATCAATCCGGAGCGGAACTTTCCGTCGCTATTCGAGCCGGTTCATGGCTCGGCGCCGGATATTGCCGGAATGGGCATTGCCAATCCGGTCGGCCAGATCTGGTCGGCGGCTATGATGCTGGACCATCTGGGAGAGGTTTCGGCGGCCAAGGCTATCCTGCAGGCAATCGAGACCGTGCTTGCAGACGACAGGCTGAAGACCCGTGATCTTGGCGGCAGCGCCAACACGGTCGAGTGCGGCAAGGCGATCGCCGCAGCGCTTTAAGACTGAACGATCAGGCTGCGGCGGAATAACCGCCCGCGGCTGCGGGACGAACCGCAGTCATCGGCTGCGCCGGTACGATAACGGCCTCCTTCATGCCGGCTTCGATCAGCGCGATCTCGTTCAGGCAATATTGCTCGTCATAGATCTGCTGGCGAATACGGCTCATGCGGGCCACCACGCAGACAATCAGATCGGCAAGCAGCAGCAAGGCAATGGTGGTCGAGAATAGAGCAAGCATTGGCATTCCTCCTTGAGGGTCTCCTGTCCCGACACCATTAGACACGACAAGCCGTAAGGTTCCGTTTCCATGCATGCATAAGGTTGTGTTGCGGGGCATGAATAAGAATTGGTCAACGCGACCTTCCGCCCGCCCTGGCGTCACGACTCGGAACCAGTCTGCTGGCGGCAACGTTTGTCCTTTTGCAAAAGCCGTGATCTCAAACAGGGAGGATGACCATGGCCGAAAGTGCAAAAGCAGTAGAAGACACCAGGGCTCGCATCGCCGTCGAAAAGGTCGACAAACCCGGCGTCACCGGCAACCATCCCGCCGCCGGCCCGCATGCGAAAGCCCATCTCACCGACAAGGACAAGACGCCGGGCACCGGCGCGCTTCCCGACGACAACGGCCCGGAAATCGACGCTGGCTCGGGCTGATATTTTCCATTGAAGGCCTGGCCTTCTCACGCTTCTCGAAAGCCGCCGCATCTGCGGCGGCTTGTCACTTGCTCCCGTGCTCCGGCAGCGCTACACCGCAACCTTGAGGATGCGGATTGACAGGCATGTCGGACGAAACAATCACTCTTTATGAAGCGATCGGCGGCGACGACACGGTGCGCGCGCTGGCAAAACGTTTCTACGAACTGATGGACACGCTTCCCGAAGCGGCACGCTGCCGGGCGATCCATCCGCCGAGCCTTGCCGGCAGCGAGGCGAAATTTTACGATTACCTCACCGGTTATCTTGGCGGCCCGCCCGTCTATGTCGAGAAGCACGGCCATCCGCGCCTGCGCTCACGTCATTTCGGCGCCGAGATCGGCCCTGTCGAACGCGACGAGTGGTTGCTCTGCTTCCGGCGCGCGATAGACGAGACGATCGAAAACCCGAAATTGCGCGACATCATCTGGCAGCCGGTCGAACGGCTGGCCCAGCACATGCAGAACAAGGAATAGGCCGTTGGAAAGACTCGTCAAACTGCGGCCGTTGATTCTGTTTGTGAGCGGCGTCATGGGTGCCTGCGGAGTGGCGCTTGCGGCAGCTGCAAGCCATGGCGGCGACGCGGTGTTTCTCGGCTCGGCCTCGACCATGTGTCTGGCGCATGCGCCGGTCCTGCTGGCGCTTTATCTTGGCGATAAATTCTTCAGGACGGCGACACCAGCCGCCCTCATTCTGGGGCTCGGCACCATCGTTTTTGCCGGCGATCTGGTGTCACGGCATTATCTCGGCGACCGGCTGTTTCCGTTCGCAGCCCCTTTTGGCGGCACGATGATGATGCTGGGCTGGCTGGTGGTCGCAGCAGGCGCCTTCTTCAGGTCGCCTGTACGCTGACATTCCGATGCGCAGGGCATGCGCCCTATTTGCGGAACATCAGAACCTTGCCGGCTTCGGCAGCCGGAACACTGGAGGCGCCCGGCTTCGAAGCCGAGCGGAAGGTTATTATATTACTCGCCTCGGCCTCTTCGCGCGCTGCAATCAGCGCATAAAGTTCCGGCACCAGTCCGTCGCCGCTGTGTTCGGCCAGTTTGTGCAGGCCGATCAACAGGCTTGCGTCACGACGGTCGTCTTTCATCATTTCTATCCCTGATCGTCTGAAGTGCCCGCTCAAGGCTGGATTTCGAACCGTTGCGCAACGGAATGAACTGAACACCGAACTTCTTGCAGCCGGTCTTCACCCTGAGGCAGGCATCGTGGCTGATACAGTCGATCGGGCAGAAAACGCAGTCGACCGATGGCAGGACCGTATCGATGCGCGATACCGCCTCGCGCAGGCCGCCATCATGATGGATCAGCTCTGCGCCATGCTTGCTGGCGATTTCACGCAGATGCGCAACCTGACAGTCACGGCCACCGACATAGAGGAAGCTGCGGATGTCGATCACATCACGGGCACCGATCTTTGCCGGCTGCTCGTTCTGCTCCTGGCTGTTTCCGTTCTTCCGCTTCTGTTTCTTCGCCATGACGCTCCCCATTTTCGGCAGAATCTTCCGGGGCGGCCCCGTCGATGGCGGCACCTTAGTTAAGTTGACTATTAGAGTAAAGATTAAAAGGTGATAATTTTGCTCATATTTCAAAGAGGCATTTCAGAACCTTCGAAAGCCTTGAAATCAAAGGAAAAACATGGGCATCCGAAAGGTGAAAGGCTGCTAAAGCCTATCTGACGGCATTCCATATACCGTGTAAAAGGCCCGATATCAGCGGGCCATTTCCAGCGCTGTCATGCGAATGCCGACGAAATTGTCGTGGTCGTCGGCAACGATTTCACCGTAACCGATCACCTGTCCGTTGACCTGCAGCTCCACCGGCTCGCCAAAATGTTTGTCCAGCCGGAAGCGGGCGCCGTCCTGCGCCGCCATCAGCTGCGCCACGGAAACCTTCGTCTTGCCGATCACCACCTGCACCTCGATCGGGATATCGTTCACCCGCTGCGGCGCCAGGTCCAGCTGCTGGACAAAGGAGGTCTTGCGTTCGGATGCAAAACCCGGAGGGACGGCGGAGGCTTGTTCGGCAGCCATATTATCACTCATGACAATCACCTTCTGAAAATGGATTTTCGTGCCGGTCAGGGCACATCATTAAAGACGATTGGCCCGAAGCCCTCTCTGCAGGAATCGGCCCATGCCCCTGCCTAGATCGCTCGGAATTCCAATGCGCCCTGCACCCGCCGTTAAACTTAACAGGTCCTAAACATCCACAGATCCTGGCAATTCGCACGGCCAAGACGATACATTGTCACAAAAATGTAGGCTGATCGGCGCGGGACTTTAAGCCTTGCGCGGGACCATGCGCGCCTGAATGACGGGCGGAACCGAATCACGCATCCGCTTCAGCGTCGCCAGCGGCAGGTTGATCTTGCTCAACGCCTCGATGAAGAACGTGTCTTCCGGCTTGGAGAAAGAGACGACCATTTCCGCCTTCATCACGTTTTTCTTGGCGCAGGTGAAAAAGATCTCCCCGTCCCCGAGGCAGAGATAAAAATGGTCCGGCAGAAACTCGATCGCGCTGGACTGGATGGTCGCGCCATTCTCATGCAGGCCGACGATACGGACCTGCAGGCTGGCAAAGGATTTGACCCCGCCCGCTTTCGGATAGATTGCCCGCGCCACGAGATTGGCCTTGCGCTGGCGGATGCCCGGATTGTCGTTCGCGCTGTAAAACTGCGCGAGATAATGACGTTTCTGGTTCTGCAACATGTGGCCGGCCGGAAAACTTGGTTAAAGGATCGTTAATTCCTAACCCGAGGACAAAACCCGTTCAATTATCAGATCTTGCACATTCCTTGCGTTTCCGCGGCCTGGACCAAGGCTCAGCGCCAAATATTTACCGTTTGATAAATTTTTTGACTGTGTTAGCCTGCCCTCAATAGTTGTCCATGACCATAAAATGAGGGAACTCGGATGGCACGACTGGGAAGCGGGATCGAGGCCGGACGCCTCTCTCCCGAAGAATACGCATCCAATTTTTCCGATCTTCACCCGCGCCTCGACAGGCATGAGGCGCTGGTGGCGGCAGACCGCTGTTATTTCTGTTATGACGCGCCCTGTATGGCGGCCTGTCCCACCGCCATCGATATCCCGCTCTTCATCAGGCAGATATCGACTGGCAACCCGCTCGGATCCGCCAAGACGATTTTCGACCAGAACATTCTGGGCGGCATGTGCGCCCGCGTCTGTCCCACCGAAACACTGTGCGAGGACGTCTGCGTCCGTAACACGGCGGAAGACCGGCCGGTCGAGATCGGCAGGCTGCAGCGTTATGCGACCGACATTGCCATGGATGCGGGCCGGCAGTTTTATGCCCGCAAACCCGAGAGCGGCAAGACAATCGCTGTGGTCGGCGCAGGCCCGGCAGGGCTGGCAGCCGCACATCGGCTCGCCTTGCACGGCCATTCCGTCACCATTCTCGAAGCCCGTGAAAAACCCGGCGGCCTCAACGAATACGGTATCGCCACCTACAAGGCGGTCGACGAATTCGCCCAGCGCGAGGTCGATTACGTCACCGCGATCGGCGGCATCACCTTCGACTACGGCAAGGCGCTCGGCCGCGACTTCTCGCTCTCCGACCTCACCGGCCAATATAATGCGGTTTTCCTCGGCATGGGACTTGCCGGCGTCAACGGCCTCGGCATCGAAGGCGAGAATCTTCTAGGCGTCGATGACGCCGTGGATTTCATTGCCGCGCTTCGCCAGACACCGGACAAGGGAAAAATCCCGATCGGCCGGCGCGTCACCGTCATCGGCGGCGGCATGACGGCGATCGATGCCGCCATCCAGGCAAAGCTGCTCGGCGCCGAGGAAGTGACGATCTGTTATCGCCGCGGCAAGGCCAGCATGAACGCCTCGGCTTACGAGCAGGATCTCGCGACCGCCAATGGCGTCATCATCCGCCACTGGCTGGCCCCGAAATCGGTGATCGAGAGGGATGGCGCGGTGGCCGGCCTCGAAGTGGCCTATACGGCACTCGGCGATGACGGCAGGCTGGTGATGACCGGCGAAACCGGCATGCTCGCCACCGACCAGATTTTTAAGGCGATCGGCCAGAGTTTTTCCGCCTCCGGCCTCGGCGCATTGCAGTTCGAGCGTGGCAAGATCGTGGTCGATGCCACGGGGCATACCTCGATCGAAAACGTCTGGGCCGGCGGCGATTGCACCGGCATCGGCGAAGATCTGACCGTTGCGGCCGTGGCGCAGGGACGCGACGCGGCCGAAAGCATCAACCGCATGTTCGCAGCCGGCGCGCGGCCGGCGACCGCCGTGGCGTGAGGGGGAAAGACAATGGCTGATATCCGCAACAATTTCGTCGGCATCAAATCCCCCAACCCCTTCTGGCTGGCCTCCGCACCGCCGACCGACAAAGCCTATAATGTCGAGCGTGCCTTCAGGGCAGGCTGGGGCGGCGTCGTCTGGAAGACGCTAGGCGAACAGGGGCCGCCGGTCGTCAATGTCAACGGCCCGCGTTACGGCGCGATCTGGGGCGCCGACCGCCGCCTGCTGGGATTGAACAATATCGAGCTGATCACCGACCGCGACCTCTACACCAACCTTCGAGAGATGAAGGAGGTGAAGAAGAACTGGCCGGACCGGGCGATCATCGCCTCGATCATGGTGCCCTGCGAGGAAAGCGCCTGGAAGGCGATCCTGCCACTCGTCGAGGAGACGGAAGTGGACGGGATCGAGCTGAACTTCGGCTGTCCACACGGCATGTCGGAGCGCGGCATGGGCTCCGCCGTCGGCCAGGTGCCGGAATATATCGAAATGGTCGTGCGCTGGTGCAAGCAATATACCCGCATGCCGGTCATCACCAAGCTGACGCCAAACATCACCGACATCCGCCACCCTGCCCGCGCCGCAAAACGCGGCGGCACCGATGCCGTGTCGCTGATCAACACCATCTCCTCGATCGTCTCGGTCGATCTCGACAGCTTTTCACCAAACCCTTCGGTCGGCGGCAAGGGATCGCATGGCGGCTATTGCGGCCCGGCGGTCAAGCCGATCGCGCTCAATATGGTCGCCGAGATCGCCCGCGACCCGGAAACCTTCGGCCTGCCCATTTCCGGCATCGGCGGCGTGACGACCTGGCGGGATGCCGCCGAATTTTTAGCTCTCGGCGCCGGCAATGTGCAGGTCTGCACCGCAGCCATGACCTACGGCTTCAAGATCGTCCAGGAAATGATTTCAGGTCTTTCCGACTGGATGGATGCAAAGGGCCACCAGACGCTGGATGATATTACCGGCCGCGCCGTACGCAACGTCACCGACTGGCAATATCTCAACCTCAACTATATCGCCAAGGCGCATATCGACCAGGATGCCTGCATCAAATGCGGCCGCTGTCACATCGCCTGCGAGGACACCTCGCATCAGGCGATTACGTCCATGGTCGATGGCGTCAGACATTTCGAGGTGAAGGAAGAGGATTGCGTCGGCTGTAATCTCTGCGTCAACGTCTGTCCCGTCGAGAACTGCATCACCATGGATGCGCTGGAACCGGGCGATCTCGACCAGCGCACGGGAAAGATCGTCGATCCGAACTACGCCAACTGGACGACCCATCCGAACAACCCGATGGCCCGGCAGGCGGCGGAGTGAAGCCTCCCCGCCCGGTTACTCGGCAGCGGCTGGGGCAGCACCGTTAAAGACTTTTTGATAGGCGCTCGGGCTCGTCCCGAGCCGCCTGCGAAAATGATGCCGCAGCGTTGCCAGCGTCCCAAAACCGCTGGCGACGGCAATGTCATCGAGCGGCAGCGACGCCCTGCCCTCCAGCAAGGTCCGGGCATGCCCGAGCCTCTCGCGCAAAAGCCACTCCCCGACGCTTTCGCCGGTCGTCTGTTCGAAGCGCCGCTGAAACGTGCGCTCACTCATGCCGGCCTTTGTCGCGAGGAACCGGATTGGCTGTTCCTGCCCGAGATTCTCGCGCATCCATTCGAGAAGCGGGCCAAGCCGCATGCCCTCGCGCGCCACCGGCACCGATGTGCGGATGAACTGCGCCTGTCCGCCTTCGCGATGCGGCGGCAGGACGAGCCGTCGCGCAACGCTGTTGGCGGCATCGACGCCGTGATCGCGGCGCACGACATGCAGGCAGAGATCGATGCCCGCGGCACTGCCGGCCGCGGTCAGGAGATTGCCCTCGTCCATGTAAAGGACATCGGCATCGAAGCTGATATTCGGGTAACGCGCAGCGATGCCCTCGACATAACGCCAATGGGTCGTCGCCCGCTGCCCGTCGAGCAGACCGGTTGCGGCCAGAACCGCGACGCCCGAGCAGAGCGACATCAGCCGCGCTCCGCGCGCATGCGCCTGCCGCAGTGCTTCCGCCAAGTCTTCGGGAACCTCAGCATTGATCGATCGCCAGCCCGGAACGACGATCAGATCGGCCTCGGCCAAAAGATCCAGCCCGCGATCGACGGAGACGGTGAGACCACCCGCGGCACGCAGCGGCCCCGGTTCGATGCCGCAGACCGAATAACGGTACCAGTCCTCGCCCATTTCCGGACGCGGCAGACCAAAGACTTCATAGGCGATGCCGAATTCGAAGGTGCAGAGCCCGTCATAGGCCAGCACGACGACATGAGGGCCGCGAAGCGCATTTGGCATGATCTTTACGCCTATCGTCATTATTGCCAATTTCGCCCATCGATATCAGAGGCGATGATGACCCCGCAAGATCATCAAAAGGCAGATCACCGGAAGGACTAAAAAATGCCGAGCCTCGCCGCCGAAACACCTGCAGCCTCCCCCGCCGAAACCGCCGCCTATTACGCCCGCAAACTGGCTTTCGAGACCGATTGCTGGGACGTGCATGCCTCGTTTGCGTCAGGCACCACCGATTTCGTGCTTCTCGACGTGCGTTCGCCGACGCTCTTTGCCCGATCGCATGTGCCCGGTGCGCTCAATCTGCCGCATGGTAAGATGACGGCGCATCGCATGTCCGCATGGCCGGCCGAGACGCTTTTCGTGGTCTATTGCGCCGGACCGCATTGCAACGGCACCGACAAGGCGGCCTTCCGCCTGGCGAGCCTCGGTTATGCGGTAAAAGTCATGATTGGTGGCATGACCGGCTGGGCGGATGAGGGCTTTGACACCGCATCCGGTTCCGATTGAATGCAAAAATCGCACTGCACGAACCGCGTGCAGTGCGATAAAAATTGTGTCTGCGCAGATTTCCCTCGATGGTTTTGACCAGAGAAACGTTGAAATAAAGCGGGAAACTCAAAATTGCCGCACCGCAACACAGTGGAACCATTCAACGCCTGAAATCGGGAAGTATACGACTTTAAAAGAGTTTTAGCGGAACCTTTACTGAGCAATTGCCCGACACTGATAATATTGATCGGCAAATCGCCGTTTTAGCCGCCTCCGCCTTAGACCATCAGGTCTGGCTGCGACATTTTAACCTGCAATTAGTCTAGATGTGGCAAGACCTTAGCCAGACATCCTGACGCGAACGATGAGACGCGCCATGGAGATGTGTGTTGGGCAGGAACAGATTGGTGCACACCATGGCGTTTAAAGATATATCCATTTCGAAGAAGATCGGCCTCGTCGTCGTTGTGATGGGCATTGCTTCATTGATCATCGCCGGCGTTTCCGGCACCGGTCTCTACGGCCTGCAGAAGGCGATGACGACCGTCGGCGGCCGCGAAGAGGTTGCCCGTGAGGCGATGGACCTTCGCGTCGACATCATCGCCATCAGCCGCATGACCTACCAGCTGGCTGCAGCGCCGGACAAGGCGAAGGATTTCCGCGCCGAGACCGACAAGCGCTCCTCCGAAATGCTGGCCCGCCTGCCAAAGATCGAATCCACGGCCGACGCCACCGAAAAGCAGCAGATCGCCACGATCAAGACTGCGCTCGACAGCTATTTCGGCATGATCCGCGCCATGGTCGACGTGGCTGAAAAGAACCCGACCGATGCTGCCGCGATCGGCGGCGCGCTGAAGAAGGCGCTTGATGGCCAGAAGGTCGTCACCGACACGGTCAAGGTCTACTCCACCTATTCCGGCAACACGCTGGCCGCCGCCCGCGCCGATGCCGTCGCCTCGTCGAACACGGCGATGATCATCGCAGGCCTCGCCACGATCGGCTTCATCATCCTCGGCTCGGCGATCAGCACGCTCGTCGCCCGCCGCGGCATTGTCGGCCCCATCCGCTCGCTGACCTCGGCCATGAGCCGCCTTGCCCAGGGCGAGATGGAAAACATCTCTGTCGATACGAACCGCAAGGACGAGATCGGCGAAATGGCCGGCGCTGTGGAAATCTTCCGCAGCAACGCGCTCGCCATGCGTGATCTGAAGGCCCAGGAAGCTGCCCTGCACGAACGCTCGAGCGATCTGCAGAGCAGCATTTCCACGGTCGTCGCCTCGGCTGTCGCCGGCGATTATTCCGGCCGCATCACCAAGGATTACCAGAACGGCGACCTCAACCGCTTCGCGGCCGGCGTCAACGAACTGGTTGCCAGCGTCGATCTGGCCGTCACCGAAGTGCGCCGCGTCATTGCTTCGCTTGCCGATGCCGACCTGACCCAGAGCATGGAAGGCCAGTTCCAGGGCGCGTTTGCCGAACTGCAGACCAATGTCAACACGACGATGGTGCGCCTGCGTGGCACGATGAACAATGTTCGCGCCGCCGCCGGCACGATCAACAACAACTCGGCCGAACTGAGCTCGGCTGCCAACGACCTCTCCAAGCGCACCGAACAGCAGGCCGCGGCCCTCGAGGAAACGGCAGCCGCTCTGGACGAGATCACCGCAACCGTCCGCGCCGCCTCGGCCCGCGCCACGGAAGCCCGCGACATGGTGCATGAGACCAAGCAGAGCGCTGCCAAGTCGGGCGAGATCGTCCGCAGCGCCGTCACCGCCATGGGCCGTATCGAGGACTCGTCCACGAAGATCAGCCAGATCATCAGCGTCATCGACGAAATCGCCTTCCAGACCAACCTCCTGGCATTGAATGCCGGTGTTGAAGCAGCCCGTGCCGGTGAAGCCGGCCGCGGTTTCGCCGTCGTCGCCCAGGAAGTTCGCGAGCTTGCCCAGCGTTCGGCAAACGCTGCCAAGGAGATCAAGACCCTGATCAGCACTTCGGCTGCCGAAGTCGAAGGCGGCGTCTCGCTGGTCCGCTCCACCGGTGATGCGCTTCTCGAGATCGAAAACCTCGTCAACCGCGTCAACGCCCATGTGGAATCGATCACCACCGCCGCCCGCGAACAGGCAACGGCGCTGGCCGAGATCAATTCCTCGGTCAACCACATGGACCAGATGACCCAGAAGAACGCCGCGATGGTGGAAGAAACCACCGCCGCCAGCGAGACGCTTGCCGAAGAAAGCCGCCAGCTGCAGTCGATCCTGCGCAATTTCAAGCTGGACAGCAACGAGCGCCCCGCCGCCCGCCACGCCCGCGCCGCCTGATCGGATCATGGCGGCCGGAGATCTCTGGCTATCTCGACCTATCAAGAAGCCCGGCATTCCCAAGGATGCCGGGCTTTGTTTTTACTAGACCGCCTCCCGCATCAGCGAGCCGCATCACGCCTCTTCCAGCAACTCGAGCATGCCGGAAAGCGCCCGCGTCACATGCCTTCTCGCGTGATGCAGCGCCCAGAACTGCCGCGGTGGCATCTGGAAATTGGCGATATGCAGCCGACCGGAGGTCGAGTGCGCTTCGGCCGCGCGACTGGAAATGACCGTTGCCGAAAGCCCCGCCTCGACAGCTGCCATAGCCGCCTCGTTGGAGGGCATTTCGAGGACGACCGAAAGCATGCCGGCATCGATGCCGAGACTGACGAGATGCGCCTCGAAGGCCGATCGTGTGCCCGACCCCTCCTCACGCATGATCCAGTTGCTTTCGGTCAGATCTTTTGGCGCGATCGGCCTGCCGTCCGCCCAGGCATGCCGGCTTCCGACGACCAGCACCAGACGATCTTCCGCCACCCGGTGACGCGTCAGTCCGTCGAGCGCGATATCGCCCTCGACGACGGCAAGTTCCGCCGCGCCTTCCAGCACCGCCTGGGCGGCGCTTTGCGTATTGCCGACAGTCAGTTTCAGATCCACGCGCGGCAGGCGCTCATGATAACTGACGAGCCGCGACGGCAGCCAGTAGCTCGCGACCGTCTGGCTGGCATGGACACGCAGCACGCCGGACGCAGCGCCGCCGAGATCAGCCAGCACATGTTCGGCAGCACTCGCCCTTTCCAGCACCGCCCTTGCTTCCGGCACGAAGAGCCGGCCTGCCTCGGTCAGCTCGATCCGGCGCCCGACGCGGTTGAAGAGAATGACCCCATGTCTGGCCTCAAGCGCAGAAACGGCAGCACTTACTGCCGACTGGCTGAGATTGAGCGCCTCGGCCGCCCGAGTCACATGCTCGCGCGACGCCACTTCGAGAAAGATCCGCAATTGTTCGAGCGTCACCCCGGATACTCCGTCTTCACGTGAAAGCCTACAGCTGGGAAGTTCAAAGTCCTTGCAGCGGGAAAGACCGCCGGATGCGCGTTGCCGCTCCGCAATTCACGATAGTTTGAGCGCGGATTGTACAATTCATCGCCGCAGCAACTGTTAGCATGCTGTCTCGGCATGCCTGCATCCCCACATTCATATCCGCCGCGACCATTCGGCCGGCTTCCATAGACAACCGATCCGGACCGGAGCCTTATCCGGAACGGAAACGGCAACCATATTTTTGCATCGCGCAGGCGGCGTACCACCCGCGGCCGGCAATCCCATGAGAGATGGCTCGAAACCCACGGAAAGATACAACCCATGACCATGAAACCCCTGATCTGCGCGGCCGCCCTTGGCCTGCTCGTCGCAACCCCGGTATTTGCCCTTGATCCCATTCCCGGCAGCCTCACCTATCAGGGCCAACAGCGGCAACACCTGCAGAAGGCGCCGGTCGGCAGCTCGTTCACCTACGATTTCTCCTATGCCGGCAGCGGTTATACCGAGCGCTATATCGTCCAGCCGGACAGATCCCTGAAACTGGTCGATCGGATCAAGCGCCACGACCATTGATTCGGCGCCGCAACAGCCTCCCTCGACCGCTTCGGCCGCGCGCGCAAAACAATCAATCTGTTTTATCGAACGATATCACCATATTTATCCGTTGGATTTGTTCTTTTGCAAGATCGAGAATGATCTTCGACAAAATGCATGAATGGCGGAACAAAAATGAAGTCGATCGATAGCGACACGCAACAGCGTCTCGGCCTCAATCAGCTTTCAGGCCTGCAGGCAGGCCACCTTCTGCCCGGGCTTCTGCTGACGGGTGCGATTGCCGCCATGGCTTTCGGCCTGCGCGGCCTGACGGGCATCACAGTGCTGAGCCCGCTGATCCTGTCGATCGTCATCGGCATGCTGATCCGCAACATCGCCTCCGTGCCTGCCACTTTCGAGCCCGGCGTCGAGTTTTCCGTCAAGCGCCTGCTGCGCTTCGGTATCGTCCTTCTCGGCCTGCAGGTGACGGTGGCACAGCTGCTGACACTCGGCGGCGCCGGCATCCTGATGGTGGCCCTGACACTCGCCTCGACCTTCATCGCAATCCGGCTGATGGGACGGGTGCTTGGCATAGACCGCGCCCTGACGGATCTGATCGCCGCCGGCACTTCGGTCTGCGGCGCCTCTGCCGTCATCGCGGCAAACACGGTCGTGCGCGGAAAGCAGGAACATGTCGCCTATGCGATTGCCTGCGTTACCCTGTTCGGCACGCTCTCCATGCTGGCCTATCCGCTTCTGGCCGCACCGCTTTCGCTTGATCCACGTGCCTACGGCCTGTGGACCGGCGCCACCATCCATGAAGTCGGCCAGGTGGTGGCGGCCGCTTTCCAGGGCGGCGACCTTGCCGGCCAGTTCGGCACGATCTCCAAGCTGGCACGCGTCGTCATGCTGGCGCCGCTGATCATGATCCTGGCGGTATCGCTGCGCTCCGGTGCTGACACTGCAGGTGGAAAGCGGCTTTCCGCCCCCATGCCCTGGTTCGTCATCGCCTTTGTCGCCATGATGCTGGTCAACAGCGCAGTCACGATCCCCGCCGGCATCAGCCACGGGCTGGCAAACGTCACCAACTTCCTGCTGTCCATGGCCCTCGCCGCTATGGGCCTGCGCACCGATATCGGCAAACTGAAGGCCGAAGGCTGGCGCCCGCTGGCGCTTGGCGCCTTCGGCTGGCTGTTTATCGCGATTTTCGGATTTACGATGCTGAGGCTTTTCGGCTTCTGATCGAAGCCCTCATTAGCGACAACAGCACAGGAACAAAAGGCGGCCTCCTCGCCGCCTTCGTTCCGTACTATGTCGATCCAGACTGCAACCAGCCCGGAGCGCCGTCAGCAGGGCTTCGGGCGCTCTTCCGACGCGACCTCGTCATGCACGGCCTCGTCGTGATACCAGCAGCTTTCGACAACGCTGACGGCAACCTCGTAACGTCCGGCCGGAACGGTCAGACCGCCCTCCATCCGACGCCGTGGCCGGATCGGAAACTCGATAATCTTGGCACTTTCCCGATGAATGTTGATAGCCATTGCATCGCCTCCTTCACTTTCCCGGTGCACACAAACACATAACGGCAGCGTATCTGCATATTTTTTGTGCTTATTGCCTGATTTTACATCATTTTGATGAATCGCGCTAGCCGATATTTCAGCAGGCGATCACAAAGAGCAGCGGCAAAACGCCGGGTTTGCGGGCAGATTGGCTACAAACACAACACAGCCGACATAGTGTCTCTTTTGAAACAGACCCGGATTTCTCCATAAGAATTCACTCATCTATCTGCAAAGCAACAGGTTTCCCCCTCGGGAGAAGCCCGCCGGAATGACTCCCGACTATGACATCTTTCGCCGCAGCCGATATTTTGGAGAAAGAAATTCGCCCGAGGGTACGAAACTGGCACGGTATGTGCGTTAGCTATTTCATCCCCGGGGCGTGGAGCGCTTGCGAGACGAGTTCCGGGATGGCTCACCATGAACTCACGGCCTGAGAGATAAAATATGACCAAGTTTAAGCTCGAGTACATCTGGCTCGACGGTTACACCCCAGTACCGAACCTGCGTGGCAAGACGCAGATCAAGGAATTCGACGTTTTCCCGACGCTCGACCAGCTGCCGCTCTGGGGCTTCGACGGTTCGTCGACCAACCAGGCCGAAGGCCGCTCGTCGGATTGCGTGCTGAAGCCCGTCGCCGTTTACCCGGACCCGGCTCGCACCAACGGCGTTCTCGTCATGTGCGAAGTCATGATGCCGGATGGCGTCACGCCGCATTCCTCGAACACCCGCGCCACCATCCTTGACGATGAAGGCGCCTGGTTCGGCTTCGAGCAGGAATACTTCTTCTACGAAAACGGTCGTCCGCTCGGCTTCCCGGAAACCGGCTACCCGGCTCCGCAGGGTCCGTATTACACGGGCGTTGGCTACTCGAACGTTGGCGCGGTTGCCCGCGAAATCGTCGAAGAGCATCTCGACCAGTGCCTCGCTGCCGGCATCAACCACGAAGGCATCAATGCCGAAGTGGCCAAGGGCCAGTGGGAATTCCAGATTTTCGGCAAGGGCTCCAAGCGCGCCGCCGACCAGATCTGGATGGCTCGCTACCTCCTGCAGCGCCTGACCGAGAAGTACGGCATCGACGTCGAATATCACTGCAAGCCGCTCGGCGACACGGACTGGAACGGTTCGGGCATGCATTGCAACTTCTCGACCAAGTTCATGCGCGAAGTCGGCGGCAAGGAATATTTCGAAGCCCTGATGGCGCAGTTCGAAAAGAACCTGATGGACCACATCAACGTTTACGGTCCGGACAACGACAAGCGCCTGACCGGCAAGCACGAAACCGCTCCGTGGAACAAGTTCTCCTACGGCGTGGCTGACCGTGGCGCCTCGATCCGCGTTCCGCACTCCTTCGTCAACAACGGCTACAAGGGCTACCTTGAAGACCGTCGTCCGAACTCGCAGGGCGACCCCTACGCGATCGCTTCCCAGGTTCTGAAGACGATTTCGGAAGTGTCGACCGAAGGCTACAAGTCGGCTGCGGCCTGATAACGTCCTCCCAAGACGACAAACGAAAACGCCGGCCTCGAGCCGGCGTTTTTGATTCAGGGCTGACTAGAGCGACGATCAGCGCAGCTTGAGCCCATCGAGAAACAGCTGTTCCAGAAACAGCGCCGCATTCTCGAACCGGTTTTCATCGGCCTTTGAGCGGCCAAGCACGGCGCGCACCTGAACGTCGAAATCCGCATAATGCTGGGTGGTCGACCAGATCGAAAAAATCAGATGGTAGGGATCGCATTCGGCGATTTTTCCGGCTTTTGCCCAAGTGCGGATGACTTCAGCTTTTTCGTCCACCAGTTCCTTCAGCGGCCCGGTCAATTCGTCCTCGATATGCGGCGCGCCCTGCAGGATCTCGTTGGCAAACAGCCGGCTCTCGCGCGGAAAATCACGCGCCATTTCAAGCTTCCGGCGGATATAGGAGCGGATTTCCGCCTCCGGGCTGCCCTCGGCATCCATCACCCGCAAGGGCTCAAGCCAGGTGAACAGGACGCGGTCGATCAGCTGCCGGTGCATCGCCTCCTTGGTGCGGAAGTAATAGAGGAGGTTCGGTTTCGACATCCCGGCCGCCTCGGCGATCTGGTCGATCGTCGAACCGCGAAAACCGTTGGACGAAAACACTTCGAGCGCCGCCTCCAGGATAAGCTCTTCCTTCTCCTCCTGAATCCGTGTCCGACGCTGGGTTTTCGCCGCCCTGGGTATCGCCATTCTGTCCTGCCTTGCCTGCCGTTGCGCTTACCCTGCCAACCCACGGAGAAAACGCCCAAGATCAAGGCATATGCCAAGAAAAACGGCGTGTATTTTTCGTGATTTACGTCTTGAGCAGCGCACCGGAAATTGTATGTTTTACCAACCGGTCAAATTATCGGCGACCAGAAAAAGAAACGCAATGCCGATGTCGCAAAGCCTGAAAACAAGGGCTGTGACGGACCGACGGGAACAAGCATGCAGCCATAAAATCCGGCTGCGCAAAACAGGTGAGGATGGAAACATGGTGGCAGCGCCAGGCGAAAACTTGCGCATCAATAGCGACCGTCTCTGGGACATGCTGATGGAGATGGCGAAGATCGGCCCCGGCATTGCCGGCGGCAACAATCGCCAGACCCTGACCGATGCCGATGGCGAGGGGCGACACCTGTTCAAGCGCTGGTGCGAGGCGGAAGGCATGACCGTCGCGACCGACAAGATGGGCACGATGTTCGCCACCTGCGCCGGCACCGATCCGGACGCCCTGCCCGTTTATGTCGGCAGCCATCTCGACACGCAGCCGACCGGCGGCAAATATGACGGCGTTCTCGGCGTTCTCGCCGGGCTCGAAGTCATCCGCTCGATGAACGATCTCGGCGTCAAGACAAAGCACCCGATCGTCGTCACCAACTGGGCCAATGAGGAAGGCGCCCGTTTCGCGCCCGCCATGCTAGCGTCGGGCGTCTTTGCCGGCGTGCATTCTCTCGATTACGCCTACGGGCGAAAGGATCCGGACGGAAAGACCTATGGCGACGAGCTGAAGCGCATCGGCTGGCTCGGCGACGAGGAAGTCGGCGCCCGCAAGATGCATGCCTATTTCGAATACCATATCGAACAGGGCCCGATCCTCGAAGCGG
This sequence comes from Neorhizobium alkalisoli, assembly GCF_007829835.1. Lineage (GTDB taxonomy): Bacteria > Pseudomonadota > Alphaproteobacteria > Rhizobiales > Rhizobiaceae > Neorhizobium. Next base: position 706,937 of record NZ_VIWP01000003.1, read on the forward strand.
AAGACCGGCAGATCGGCGTCGTCACCCATTGCCAGGGCCTCTGGTGGCTGGAATTTACGCTGACCGGCCGCGAGGCGCATACCGGCTCGACGCCGATGGATATGCGTGTCAATGCCGGCCTCGCCTTCGGCCGTATCCTTGAAATGGTGCAGACGGTGGCAATGGCCGAACAGCCGGGCGCCGTCGCCGGCGTCGGCCAGGCTTTCTTTTCGCCGAATTCCCGCAACGTCCTCCCCGGCAAGGTCGTCTTCACCGTCGACATGCGCACACCGAGCCAGGAAAAGCTCGACCGCATGCGCGCGGCGATCGAAAAAGGCGCGGCCGAAATCTGCGAAACGCTCGGTGTCGGCTGTTCCGTCGAGGCCGTCGGCCATTTCGATCCGGTCACCTTCGACCCGACACTGGTCGGCCGTGTCCGCGCTGCGGCCGAAAAGCTCGGCTACAGCCACATGGACATCATCTCCGGCGCCGGCCACGACGCCTGCTGGGCGGCCAAGGTCGCACCCGCAACGATGATCATGTGCCCCTGTGTCGGTGGCCTGAGCCATAACGAGGCCGAGGAGATTTCAAAAGACTGGGCCGCCGCCGGCTGCGACGTGCTGCTGCATGCCGTGCTGGAAACCGCGGAGATTGTGGCGTGACTTTTTCAGCGCTATATTGCTGGCAAGCAGGATCCATGGAGATCAGTGCATGTCGCCAGCAACCGAAAATCTCGTTCTTGAGCATCTTCGCGCCATCCGCGCGACGGTCGATCGTTTGTCTGAAGATATGCAACACGTTAAAGCCCGTCTGGGAGTGCTTGAGCAACAATACGCCATCATCTCCAATCGGCTCGACCGAATGGATGATCGTATTATCCGCATTGAGAGACGGCTGGAACTCGTCGAAGCCTGAAGATCGAAACAAGGCGAATAGTTCATGTCTCCGGCAACTGAAGATCTGGTTCTCGAACATCTCCGGGCAATGCGGGGAACGCTTGATCGAGTCCAACAGGACGTATCGGATATCAAGAGCCGGCTCGGCATCGTCGAGACGCAAATCGGCGTCCTTACCGCGCAATATGCGGTCATCTCCAACCGCCTCGACCGGATGGATGAGCGTGTGCTGCGCATCGAAAAACGGCTGGAGCTCGCCGAGGCCTGACGGACACGAACAGCGCCTTACCCGCCCTGCGACCATCACCCAGCCTCATGGAGCACGCCCATGAACGTGATGGCCACCCCCTCCCCGGCGCCGGACGCAGACGAACGCCAGCTCCGCATCGATCTCGCCGCCTGCTTCCGCCTTGCCGCCCGCGCCGGCTGGCATGAGGCGGTTGCCAATCATTTCAGCGCAGCGATTTCCGCCGACGGCAAACGTTTCCTCGTCAATCCACGCTGGCGCCATTTCAGCCTGATCCGCGCCAGCGACCTTCTGGCGCTCGATGCCGACGACAAGGAAACGATGGCAAGGCCGGATGCGCCGGATCCTTCCGCCTGGTCGATCCATTCCGCCATCCACCGGCATGTGCCACATGCCCGCGTGGCGCTGCATCTGCACCCGCCTTATGCAACGGCGCTGGCAGGCTTGAAAGATCCGTCGATCAAGCCGATCGATCAGAACACGGCGCGGTATTTCAACCGCATGGCGATCGACCTCTCCTTCGGCGGCATTGCCACGGAAGAATCAGAAGGTGAACGGATCGCCGCAACCATCGGAAATCATTCGACGGTCATGATGGGCAATCACGGCGTCACCGTCGTCGCGCCAACCGTCGCCGAGGCTTTCGACAACATCTATTACCTCGAGCGCGCCGCCCAGACGATGATCCTCGCCTACTCCACCGGCCAGCCACTGTCCGTCATGAGCGACGAGATCGCCGAACAGACGGCCGCCGAATGGGATGCCTATGCGGGGGCCGCCTTTGCCCATTTCGAGGAGATGAAGCGCATCCTCGACCGCGAGGACCCGAGCTACGCCGAATAAGCCGCCACCGCCGCTCAAGGAAAAAGCGGTCGCAGAATGAAAAAACAGTAACGGGAAGAGAGGGAGCACATGTCGAAGGTCATCAAGAACGGAACCGTGGTCACCGCCGACCTCACCTACAAGGCCGACGTGAAGATCGACGGCGGCAGGATCATCGAGATCGGCCCCGACCTTTCCGGCGACGAAGTGCTGGATGCGACCGGCTGTTATGTCATGCCCGGCGGCATCGATCCGCATGTGCATCTCGAAATGCCCTTCATGGGCACCTATTCCGCCGATGACTTTGACAGCGGCACCCGCGCGGCTCTGGCCGGCGGCACGACCATGGTCGTCGATTTCTGCCTGCCCGAACCCGGCCAGTCACTGCTCGACGCGCTGAAGCGCTGGGACAACAAGGCGAGCCGCGCCCATTGCGATTATTCGTTCCACATGGCCGTGACCTGGTGGGGCGAACAGGTTTTCGACGAGATGAAGGCGGTAGTGCGCAATCACGGCATCAACACGTTCAAGCATTTCATGGCCTATAAGGGCTCGCTGATGGTGAACGACGACGAGATGTTCGCCTCCTTCTCCCGCTGCGCCGAGCTTGGCGCTCTGCCCCTCGTTCACGCGGAAAACGGCGATATCGTCGCCGCCATGCAGCAGAAGCTGATGGATGCCGGCAATGACGGCCCCGAAGCCCATGCCTATTCGCGGCCGGCCGAAGTCGAGGGCGAAGCCACCAACCGGGCGATCATCATCGCCGACATGGCCGGCGTGCCGCTTTACGTCGTCCACACATCCTGCGAACAGGCGCATGAGGCAATCCGCCGGGCCCGCCAGAACGGCATGCGGGTTTATGGCGAACCGCTGATACAGCATCTGACGCTCGATGACAGCGAATATGCCAACAAGGATTGGGATCATTCCGCCCGCCGCGTCATGTCGCCCCCGTTCCGTGACAAGCGCCACCAGGACAGCCTTTGGGCCGGCCTTTCCTCCGGTTCACTGCAGGTGGTCGCAACCGACCACTGCGCCTTCACGACGGATCAGAAACGTTATGGCGTCGGTGATTTCCGAAAGATCCCGAACGGCACCGGCGGGCTTGAAGACCGCTTGCCCATGCTCTGGACTTTTGGCGTCGCGACCGGCCGTATCACGATGAACGAATTCGTCGCCGTGACCTCGACCAATATCGCAAAGATCCTCAACTTTTATCCGCGAAAGGGCGCCATCCTTGTCGGCGCCGATGCGGATCTCGTCGTGCTCGATCCGAAGGCGTCGAAAACGATCTCGGCAAAAATCCAGCAATCGGCGATCGATTACAATGTCTTCGAAGGCAGAGAGGTGACCGGCCTGCCGCGCTTCACCCTGTCGCGCGGCAAGGTCGTTTATGCCGATGGCAAAATCCTGTCGAAGGAAGGCGACGGCCAGTTCGTCGCCCGTGAACCGCTCACCGCCCCCGCCAAGGCGCTCTCGACCTGGAAGGAACTGACCGCGCCGCGCAAGGTGGAACGGTCAGGCATTCCGGCAAGCGGGGTTTAAGCGTGAACGACACCCGAGCCGATCGAACGAAGCGGAATTCAGAGCTTCACCAGAGCATCCAGCTCCGGCAGAAGCACGACGCTTTCCTGTTCGTTCGGATCGGTTCGGGCAATGATCGCGCTGGAAGGGCCGTCGGAAGCGTTGGCCGGCAGATGCGGCACGCCGGCCGGGATATACATCATCTCGCCGGCATTGAGGATGACGTGGTTTTCCAGCCGATCGCCATACCAAGTGTGGGCCGCGCCGGAGAGGCAGTAGATCGCCGTTTCGTGCGACTCGTGCAGATGCGCCTTGGCGCGCGCACCGGGCGGCATGGTCAGGAGATGCATGCAGATACCCTTGGCGCCGACGCTCTGCGCCGAGATCCCCTCGAAATAACTCAGCCCTTGCTTTCCGTCATAGGCGGAGCCGGGCTTAACAACGTGGCAGGTGGGTTTCGATGACGCATCCATTGCTGATCTCCTCCGAACAGACTGATCCCGGTCAAACATACCATGGATTGTCTTCCTTACGGGAATGCAACAGCTTTTACGCTCGCTGCTTTCTGGCGCCCATTATCGGGCTGATCGCATTTACCGTCTCGCCCGACGCCCATGCCGCCAAATTTCTCGATGGCGCCTATGGCAGCAAGGAAGGCTGCATCTACGCAAAGACCGGCGATTCCTCCGGCGCAGACGATTTTCTGCTTCTGACGGACGAGCGCGTGACGACATCGGTCTCCGTCTGCGACTTCAAGGGAGCAGCGACCAAGACATCGACCGGCTTCACCATCAAGGCCGAATGTGATGCCGAGGGCGAAAAAGGTCCGGCCGAGACCGCAGCCATCACCAAATCCGCCAAGGGCTATACGGTCAGCTTTCCGGACGGCACGAAACTGGGACCCATGCCTAAATGTCATTGAATGAAAACAGCTTTTCCGTCGTCTCGGCCCAAAAACTGGGCCTGACCTTCGAGACCGGCGACGGACCCGTCCATGCCCTGTCGAATGTCGACCTGGAGGTAAAAAAGGGCGATTTCGTCTCCTTCATCGGCCCGTCCGGCTGCGGCAAGACGACGTTTCTGCGCGTCATCGCCGATCTCGAAAAGGCGACCTCCGGCGATATCCGCGTCAATGGCATGACGCCGGAAGAGGCGCGCAAAGCGCGCTCCTACGGCTACGTCTTCCAGGCACCGGCGCTTTATCCCTGGCGGACGATCGAAAACAATATCGCCCTGCCGCTCGAGATCATGGGGTATACGGCGGCTGACAGGAAGGCGCGCATCGAGCGTACGCTCGACCTCGTCAATCTCTCCGGCTTCGGCAAGAAATACCCCTGGCAACTGTCAGGCGGCATGCAGCAGCGCGCCTCGATCGCCCGCGCGCTGGCCTTCGACGCCGACCTCTTGCTGATGGACGAACCCTTTGGCGCCCTTGACGAGATCGTCCGCGACCACCTGAACGAACAGCTGCTGAAACTCTGGGCGCGGACACAAAAGACCATCTGTTTCGTCACCCACTCCATTCCCGAAGCCGTCTACCTCTCGACCAAGATCGTCGTCATGTCCCCCCGGCCGGGCCGGGTGACCGACGTAATCGAATCGACCCTGCCGAAGGAACGCCCGCTCGAAATCCGCGAAACGCCGGAATTTCTGGCGATCGCCCACCGGGTGCGTGAGGGTTTGCGGGCGGGGCATAGTTATGAGGAATAGAAGTTTGCGCGCCAGCGATACCCCCCTCTGGCCTGCCGGCCATCTCCCCCACAAGGGGGGAGATCCGCTGGAAGCGCCTATTCCGCTCAAATCTCGACATTTGAGATGGCCGCAAGGCCGCCACTTGCCGATCTCCCCCCTTGTGGGGGAGATGCCCGGCAGGGCAGAGGGGGGTGAGCCCCGGATTAGGATATCTCGATGAACCCCGTCTTCCTCCTCTGGCTCGCCGGTGCGATGGCGGTGTTCCTCTCTGCGGCGACGGCGTCGCGCGCCTATATCACCTCCAACAACATCCTCCTCCTCATCCTCTCGCTCTTCCTTTACTGCATCGGCAACCTCATGATGGTGAAGCTGATGCGCGAGGGCGGGCTGGGGCTCGCCATCTCCGCCTCTGCCGTGGCGCAGCTGGTGCTGATCAATGTCATCGCCTTCACCGTCTTCGGCGAACGCCCGAGCACGATGCAGCTCGCAGGCGTCGGGCTTGGCGTCCTCGCCATGGTGCTGATGCTGTTTCCGGTACAGGCGAAAAGCTGATGAGCCACGAAAAGCTATTCCCGCACCGCATCCTGCCCGTCGCGACGATCATGCTGATCATCGTCGCCATCTGGTATGTCGCCGCGATCCTGATGAACGCCCCCTTCCAGCGCGACATGGACCAGCGCGGCAATGTGGTGACCGGTGAGATGGAATTCATCGCAAGGACGCTCGCCCAGCCGAAACCGATCCTGCCGGCGCCGCATCAGGTGGCGCAAAACCTGTTCGACAATACGGTGATGCGCAGCGTCACCTCCAATCGCAGCCTGATCTATCATGGCTGGGTGACGCTTTCCTCCACCATGGTCGGTTTTGCCTTCGGCACGCTGCTAGGCATTCTGATTGCGGTCGGCATCGTGCATGTGAAAGCGCTGGAACGCAGCCTCATGCCCTGGATCATCGCGTCGCAAATGGTGCCGATCCTGGCCGTCGCGCCGATGGTCATCGTCGTACTCGGCGCAATCGGCATCACCGGCCTTCTGCCCAAGGCGGTGATCTCCACCTACCTCTCCTTCTTCCCCGTCGCCGTCGGCATGGTGAAGGGCCTGCGCTCGCCGGAACTGATCCAGCTCGACCTGATGCGCACCTACAATGCCAGCACCGCCCAGACCTTCTGGAAGCTGCGCGTACCGGCCTCCATCCCTTTCCTCTTCACCTCGATGAAGGTCGCGGTCGCGGCAAGCCTTGTCGGCGCGATCGTCGGTGAACTGCCGACCGGCGCCGTTGCCGGTATCGGCTCAAAACTTCTGGCCGGCGCCTATTACAGCCAGACGATCGATATCTGGGCGGCGCTGATTGCCGGTTCGGTTCTGGCGGCCGTGCTGGTTGCGATCGTCGGTATCGTCGCCGGCCTCGTCAACCGCGCCATGGGCGGGAGGCCGGCATGACTGCAATGAACAAGGCCCGCCTGCACTTCTGGTGGCAATCCTGGCAGGGCGCGCTTGCCCTCCTCCTGTCGCTCGCCGCTTTGGCGACGCTCCCGCTACTTGCCGACGCGCCGGAGCCTTACAACCCGATCACGATGTTCTCGGTCTTCCTGCTGACGATTGCAGCCGCGGTCTGCGCGCTCTTGCCGCTGCCCGGCATGCTCGTTGCCATCACGCTTTTCGTCTGCACCCATCTCTCTGCAGCCATGCTGATCGCCGGCCTAGCTGGAAACGAGGGGAAGGCGACCGGCGCGCTTTATATGCTCGTCGCCGCCGACTGGCTGCTTGCCTGGCGCTGCGTCAGCCTGCTCTCTTCCGTCAGGACGCGATCGAAAAGCCTCGACGGGCTGTTGCGCCTGATCATCCCTGCCATTTTCGGCGCCTGGATCCTGATCCTCTGGGAGGTCGCGACCCGCGGTGCCGGCATTCCCTTCATCCTCCTGCCGCCGCCCTCCTCGATCGCCGCCCGCATCGCAACCTCGCTACCGATCCTCTGGGCGGATGTGCAGCAGACGATCTTCAAGGCGGTGCTGGCCGGCTATATCCTCGGCAGCGGCGCCGGTTTCCTCACCGCCATCCTGGCGGACCGTTTCACCTTCCTGCGCCGGGGCCTGATGCCGATCGGCAATCTCATGTCGGCTCTGCCGATCATCGGCGTGGCACCGATCATGGTCATGTGGTTCGGTTTCGACTGGCAGTCCAAGGCCGCCGTCGTCACCGTCATGACCTTTTTCCCGATGCTGGTGAACACGGTGGCTGGCTTGTCCGCCGCAGGCACGATGGAGCGCGACCTGATGCGCTCCTACGCCGCCGATTATCGCCAGACGCTTCTCAAACTACGGCTGCCGGCGGCCATGCCCTTCATCTTCAATGCGCTAAAAATCAACTCGACGCTCGCTTTGATCGGCGCCATCGTCGCGGAGTTTTTCGGCACCCCGATCGTCGGCATGGGCTTTCGTATCTCCACCGAGATCGGCCGCATGAATGTCGACATGGTCTGGGCAGAGATTGCCGTTGCGGCTCTTGCCGGATCGGTTTTTTATGGTGTCGTGGCCCTCGGGGAGAGAGCAACGACGTTCTGGCATCCGTCTAACCGTGGTGGCTAGACGCTGATATCCGCGCCTCAAAAGAGGCGTGGCAACAATAGAGGGAAACGACAATGAAAAAGATGATGAAGGCATTGATGGCATGCGCCATTGCCGGTAGCGCGACGCTTGCCGCAGCCAATGCGATGGCCGCAGACAAGCTGACGCTGCAGCTGAAATGGGTCGCCCAGGGCCAGTTCGGCGGCTATTTCGTCGCCAAGGACAAGGGCTTCTACAAGGAAGAAGGCCTCGACGTCACGATCAAGCCGGGCGGCCCGGACATCGCCCCGGAACAGGTGATTGCAGGCGGCGGCGCCGATGTCATCGTCGACTGGATGGGCGGCGCGCTGGTTGCCCGCGAAAAGGGCGTTCCGCTCGTCAACATCGCCCAGCCCTACCAGAAATCCGGCCTCGAAATGATTTGCCGCAAGGACGGCCCGATCAAGACCGAAGCCGACTTCAAGGGCCATACGCTCGGCGTCTGGTTCTTCGGCAACGAATATCCGTTCTTCGCCTGGATGAACAAGCTCGGTCTCAAGACCGAAGGCGGCAAGGATGGCGTCACGGTTCTCAAGCAGAGCTTTGACGTGCAGCCGCTCGTGCAGAAGCAGGCGGATTGCATCTCGGTCATGACCTATAACGAATACTGGCAGGCGATCGATGCAGGCTTCAAGCCGGCCGACTTGACCGTCTTCAATTACACCGCTCTCGGCAACGACCTGCTCGAAGACGGCCTCTACGTGCTCGACACGAAGCTGAAGGACGAAAAGTTCAAGGCCGACATGGTGAAATTCGTTCGCGCTTCGATGAAGGGCTGGAAATACGCCATGGAACATCCCGATGAAGCCGCCGAGATCGTCATGGACAATGGCGGCCAGGATGAGAACCACCAGAAGCGGATGATGGGCGAAGTCGCAAAGCTGATCGGCAACGGTTCCGGCAAGCTCGACATGGCGACCTACGACCGTACCGTAAAGGCGCTTCTCGACCAGAAGATCATCACCAAGAATCCGGAAGGCGCTTACACGACCGCGATTACGGATGCGGCTGTGAAGTAGGCGTTTGAAACTGGGGCATTGCCCCTCACCCTAGCCCTCTCCCCGCTTGCGGGGAGAGGGGACGTGTCCCGATTGAGCTCCGAGGGTACGGCATATCCCTTCTCCCCGTCAGAACGGGGAGAAGGTGCCGGCAGGCGGATGAGGGGCGCCTCCCTGCGAACACATTCGACGCAAAGCAACGCCGCAACACTCTGCCCTCAATCAACGCCTCACCCTGCGTCCCACAGATTGATTTGCCCACCGCAACCCCGTAAAACTGCAACCGGATGGATCTTGTGCAGTCGAGCTTGTAACCTGTCGTTCTGGTTACCACTTCTGCCTCGGTCGCGCGTGGGGAGGAGCGTGGCGACTGGATGGTTCCAGGCGAAATGAAGACCTCTCGCTCAAGTCGGAAGTCATTCATATGGTTCGCATTCTGCCGGTTTTCGCTTCGCTTGCCGTCCTCATGTCGACGGTCACCCTGCCCGCCCATGCCGAAGAGACGGCACCGCCGGCAGCGGCCCAGCCGAAACTTCCCGCCATCATCGTCACCGAAGCGGTCAACCGCCCTATGACCGATCGCGTGATAGCGACCGGCACAGTCAAGCCTGTGGATGATGTCTATGTCATGCCGCTCGTCGATGGCTTGTCGATCCGCACGGTCGACGCCGATGTCAGCGACAGTGTGAAGGCGGGCGATGTGCTTGCGACGCTAAATGACGATGCGCTGGTGCTGCAGAAGAGCCAGCTGCAGGCCAACAAGGCCAAGGCGGAGGCGAGCGTCGCGCAATACAAGGCGCAGGTGCTCGAAGCCCAGGCCAATCTCGACGATTACCGCCGCCAGCGCGACCGGACGCAGAAGCTGAATCAGAGCGGCACCACCACCCAGTCGCAGCTCGAACAGGCAGAGGCCCAGGTCGAGGTTGGTGAAGCCCGCCTCAACGCCGCACGCCAGGCCGTGGCGGTCGGTGAATCCGATATCAAGGTGGTCGAGGCGCAGATCGAGGATGTCGACCTCAATCTCGCCCGCACCGGCGTGAAAAGCCCGGTCGACGGCGTCATTTCCGCCAAGAATGCCAGGGTCGGCGCGATTGCCAGCGGCTCCGGCAATCCGCTCTTCACCATCATCAAGAATGGCGCGATCGAACTCGTCGCCGATCTTTCGGAAACCGATATCCAGAAGGTCAAGGTCGGCCAGAAAGCGGTCATCACCGTCGCCGGTGGCACGACCAGGGTGGAGGGCAAGGTGCGGCTTGTTTCGCCCTCGGTCGATGCGACGACCCGCCTCGGTGCCGTCCATATCGTCATCGACGGCAAGAGCGGCGCCCGCGACGGCATGTATGCGCATGCCGATATCATCATTGAAGAAACGCAGGCCCTCGCTTTGCCGCTTTCGGCGGTTACGACCGGCCGCACCGGCTCCATCACCCGCAAGGTCGATAACGGTGTCGTCAAGCAGGTGAAGATCGAAACCGGCATCCAGGATGGCGGCTTCGTGCAGGTCGTGAGCGGCCTTTCTGCAGGTGACGTCGTCGTCGCCAAGGCCGGCGCCTTTGTCCGCGACGGCGACCATATCGCTCCGGTACCGGCCAAGCCGGAACCGGGCGCCGTTTCCAATTGAGGACAGCCAGATGAACTTTTCCGCCTGGTCCATCCGCAATCCGATCGCGCCGCTGCTCGCCTTCGCGCTGATGCTTTACGTCGGCATCCAGTCGTTCTATGCGCTGCCGATCACCCGTTTCCCGAATATCGACGTCCCCGTCGTCTCGATCACCGTCAACCAGAGCGGCGCCTCTCCAGCCGAGCTCGAAATGCAGGTGACGAAGGAGATCGAGGACGCGGTCGCCTCGATCAGCGGCATTGACGAGATCCAGTCGACCGTTACCGATGGCCAGTCGCAGACGGTCGTCGTATACCGTATCGAAAAGCCCACCAACGAGGCGGTGCAGGACACCAAGGACGCGATCGACAAGATCCGCGGCGACCTTCCGGCCGGCATCGACGAGCCGATCGTCAGCAAGGTCGATGTCGAGGGCCAGGCGATCCAGACCTTTGCCGTTTCCTCTCCCAATATGACGCTGGAAGAATTGTCCTGGTTCGTCGATGACACGGTGACCCGCGCCCTGCAGGGCCAGCCCGGCATCGGCCGCGTCGACCGTTACGGCGGCTCCGACCGTGAGGTGCGCGTCTCGCTCAACGCCGCCAAGCTCGATGCCTATGGCATTACCGCCGCCGACGTGAACAGCCAGATCCGCGGCACCAACGTCAATCTCGGCTCCGGCCGCGGCCAGGTGGCCGGCAACGAGCAGACGATCCGCACGCTCGGCGACACCCGCAACGTCGCACAGCTCGCCGATACGACGATCAGCCTGTCGAACGGGCGTTTCGTCAAACTATCGGAACTCGGCACCGTCACCGACACCTATGAGGAGCCGAAATCCTTCTCGCGCTTCAACGGCACATCTGCAGTCACCTTCGCCGTGTTCCGTGCCAAGGGTGCGAGCGAGGTCTCAGTCGCCGAAACCGTCGCGACCAGCCTTGATGAGATCCGCAAAGACAATCCGGATGTCGCGATCGAAATGGTCGACGATTCCGTCTATTTCACCTATGGCAATTACGAGGCGGCCCTTCACACGCTGATGGAAGGCTCGATCCTCGCCGTCATCGTCGTCTTCCTCTTTCTGCGCAACTGGCGTGCGACGCTGATTGCCGCGATCGCCCTGCCCCTCTCCGCGATCCCGACCTTCTGGATCATGGACATCATGGGCTTCTCGCTCAACCTCGTCTCCTTCCTGGCATTGACGCTGGCGACGGGCATTCTTGTCGACGACGCGATCGTCGAGATCGAAAACATCGCCCGCCATATCAAGATGGGCAAGACGCCCTACCGCGCGGCACTGGAAGCGGCCGACGAAATCGGCCTAGCCGTCATCGCGACCAGCTTCACGATCATCGCCGTCTTCGTACCGGTTTCCTTCATGCCGGGCATTCCCGGCCAATACTTCATCCAGTTCGGCCTGACCGTCGCCTTCTCGGTGTTCTTCTCGCTGATGGTGGCGCGTCTCGTCACACCGCTGATGGCTGCCTATCTGATGCGCGCCGAAGACGGGATGGAAGACCATCACGACAATGACGGCTGGCTGATGCGTGCCTATACGCGCCTCGTCACCGGCACGACGCGCAAATGGTACTGGCGTTATGCGACGCTGCTCGCTGCGATCGGCTTTCTCGCCGGTTCGATCGTGCTTCTCTCCAAGGTGCCGGGCAGCTTCCTGCCGCCGGACGACTCCTCGCGTGTCGTGCTTTCCGTTGAGCTGCCGCCGAATGCGACACTCGACGAAACGGCCTCGACCACCGACCGGATTTACGACGCGGTGCGTGGCATCAACGGCGTCGAAAGCGTCTTCATCCTCGGTGGCGCCTCGCCCAAGGGCGATCTGGAACTGCGCCGCGCCACCGTGCGCGTCATCCTGCAGAATATCGACCATTCGCTGGTCAAGACACTCGTCAACAAGGGCCTCGGCGGACTGCCGATCATTGGTGCGTATGTCCCGCATATCAAGGAAAACGGCCGCACGCGGCCGCAGTGGGATGTCGAGAAAGACATCTTTGCCGCCGTGCACGGCATTCCTGACGTGCGGATTTCCAAGGTCAACGACCGCGCCGAACGCGACCTCGCCTTCAACTTCCTGTCAAAGAACGAGGACGACCTGAACGAGGCCGTCAGCCTCCTGGAATCGCGCCTGCGCGCCTCGCCGATCCTCGCGAACGTTTCCTCGGAAGGCGCCCTGCCCCGGCCGGAGCTGCAGATTCGCCCCCGCATGGCGGAAGCCTCCCGGCTCGGCATCACGCCGCAGCAGATTTCGGAAACGGTGCGCATCGCCACGATCGGCGATATCGACGCCAACCTGGCAAAGATCTCGCTCGACGACCGGCAGATCCCGATCCGCGTCCAGACCTCGCTCGACGTACGGCGTGATCTCGCCGCGATCAAGGCGCTGAAACTGAAAACTTCGACCGGCGCCACCGTGCCGCTCACCACCGTCGCCGACGTCGATTATTCTGAAGGTCCAAGCTCGATCAAGCGCAACAAGCGCGCCCGCGTCGTGGCGATCGGCTCCGACGTGCCCTTCGGCACGGCGCTCGATACGGCAACGGCGGAGTTCAAGCGCATCGTCGCGGAAACCGAACTGCCGAAAAGCGTACATCTGGCCGAAAGCGGTGACGCCAAGGTGCAGGGCGAAATGGTCCAGAGTTTTGGCAATGCCATGCTGATGGGCCTGATGCTGGTTCTGGTCGTGCTGATCCTGCTGTTCAAGGATGTCATCCAGCCCTTCACCATCCTGTTCTCGCTGCCGCTGGCGATCGGTGGCGTGGCGGCGGCGTTGATCGTCACCCAGAACGCACTCTCCATGCCCGTGCTGATCGGCATCCTGATGCTGATGGGCATCGTGACGAAAAACGCCATCCTGCTCGTCGATTTCGCGATCGAGATGAAGCGGCATGGACTGGAACGCGTGCATGCCATGGTCGAGGCCGGCCGCAAGCGCGCCCGCCCGATCATCATGACCTCGATCGCCATGTCGGCCGGCATGCTGCCCTCGGCACTCGGCGTCGGCGAAGGCGGCTCGTTCCGCGCGCCGATGGCGATCGCCGTGATCGGCGGCATCATCGTCTCGACCGTGCTGTCGCTGCTCGTCGTCCCGTCCTTCTTCCTGATCATGGACGACCTGTCACGCCTGCTCGGCCGCATCTTCGGCCGCATGGTCGGCAAGAAAGAAGAGGAAGGCCCGACCTTCTCCAACGAGGAACTCAGCCGCAAGGCGGAGGACAATGCCCGTTCGATCGCTTCACTGCAGAAGCGTCTGGGCCAGGGCAATGGTGCAGAGTCGGAAGACACATCTGCCAGCGGACAGACGGGCGCCAAGGTGTTGCGACTGCCGCCCATGGCTGCCGAATAGCAACAACGGCATATCCAAAGTTTGAAACCGCCGGGCTTGAAAACCCGGCGTTTCTGTTTGCCCCACCGATAAGGTGTCGGAAAATTTCGCAAATTTGATTGATGTCAAAACGCGCTTTCCAGAAAACGCTACTTTAGCGTCAATACAACTTTTGGCGGCATTCGGAATGGAAGCGACGGCAATCATGATGAACAGCAATATCCAGCTTACGAGCCGCGACAAGGCGGTGCTGATGAAGGCCCCCTTCCTCAACAGCCTTGGGGGCAGTTCGCTGGTCAACATGCTGGCGACGATGGGTGTTCAGACCCTGGCGGCCCGTGCAACGGTGTTTCGCGAAGGCGAAAATGCCGAAGCCTTCTATTGCGTGCTGAGCGGTTATGTCCGCCTTTACCGGTTGAGCCGGGATGGTCGCGAGGCGGATATCCGCATCTGTGCGCCGGGCGACACCTTTGCCGAATGCCTTCTCTACACGGATCAGAAATACCCGTTCCACGCCCAGGCAACCGAAACCTGCACCATTGCGCATTTCGATCTCGAAGCCGTAAAGAGCCTTGCAGAGCATGATCCGGAAGTGGCGCGCGCCATCATGGCTTCGCTCTCCCGTCATCTTCTGAGCACGATGGAATGTGTCGCCAATGACCGCCTCTTCACGGCGCCGCAGCGGGTGGCGAATTATATTCTGAGCCGCTGCCCGGTTGATGGTGGTCCGGCCTCGATCCGCTTGCCCTTCCAGAAGAGCCTGCTTGCCGGCATGCTCGGCCTTGCGCCGGAAGCGCTCTCGCGCGCCTTCTCCAGCCTGCGCAAGACCGGCGTGACCGTGCGCGGGCGCATGATCCAGGTGGTCGACGTTCAGGCACTTCGGCAGATCTGAAACAAGTCTCCCAAGACGAGAAATTTGCAGAAAGGCCTACCTGGCGGCAGGGCCTTTTCGCAGACGCATGTCGCACCGCTGGCGGGCGGTGATGACAATGCAAAAACAGGCCGGCGATCCAACCCCCTCGGTATCGCCGGCCTGATATTTTTAGAGCCTGATATTTTTAGAGCCTGATATTTTCAAGGCGCTACAGCATGTCGCGCAAAAGTGTGCCGCGGTTTTGCGAAAACGACATGCCCAAAAGAACTAAAGCGTACGGAGCGAATCTGAAAGATCGCGACGCGCTTTAGGATCGCCTCAGGCGCCAAGACCGCCCTGCAATTCCAGAAACCGCACGACATGGTCGACGCCTTCGCCACGCTTCAGGTCGGTAAAGACATGCGGCTTCATCTCGCGCATGCGCGAAGCATCGCGGTCCATCACGTCGATATCGACATCGACATAAGGCGCGAGATCCTTCTTGTTGATGATCAGCAGATCCGAGCGGGTAATCCCCGGCCCACCCTTGCGGGGGATTTCCTCACCCTGGCAGGTCGAGATGACATAAATGGTGAGATCCGCCAGATCCGGCGAGAAGGTAGCGGCAAGATTGTCGCCGCCGGATTCGATGAAGACGACATCGAGATCAGGAATGCGCTCATTGAGGCCGGCGATCGCCTGCAGATTGATCGTCGCATCCTCGCGGATGGCCGTATGCGGGCAGCCGCCCGTTTCGACGCCGACGATCCGGTCCGACGAAAGCGCCTGCATGCGCACCAGCGCATCGGCATCTTCCTTCGTGTAGATATCGTTGGTGACGACGGCGACGGAATATTTTTCGCGCATCGCCTTGCAGAGCTTTTCGGTCAGCGCCGTCTTGCCCGAGCCGACCGGGCCGCCAATGCCGACACGCAACGGACCATTTGCCGATTTCATGAAAATATCCTTTCAAATTCAGATCCAGCTTAGACCTGCTCTCAGGAGCGGAAAAGCCGGGAATGCTGTGTTTCATGCCGCAGCGACGAAATCTCCGCCTGGATCGCGGCACCGCCGAGATCATCCAGCGTCAGATCTTTCGCACGCCCGGCAAAATTCTCGATTGCCGGCTCCAGTCCGGCAAGCACACCAAGCCCCTGCGCCTGACCGCAGACACCGAGCCGGATCCCCGCCGAAACCGCCTGCGAGACGGCCGCATGCAGATAGGCCGCAAGCGCCTGTTCCACCGCAATGCCATGCGCCGCCGCGACCGCACCGACAGCCACCGGAAACGGCACATCCTTCGGCATGATCGCAAGGACGGGAGCCGGCCATGCCGCGGCGGCAGCCGCAAAACCTCGCCCGAGCGACAGGGTTTCCGCATGGCGCTCGGCCGAGCCCGCAAGGGCTAACCCGAGCCCGGCAACGTCCGCCAGCCGCGCCGTATCCTGATGGCTCTGCCAGCCCTCGGCCAGAAGCACGCCATCGGTCCAGAGCGCACCATGGCCGATGAGAACAGTCAGCCAATGGCCAAGACCATTCGCATCCGTCACCAGACGATCATGCACGGCCCGCTCCAGCCCACCCGACCAGGCAAACCCGCCGATCGGAAAGGCCGGCGACAGCCATGCCATCAGTCGCAGAAGGGCCTGGGTCTGCATGCCGGAATTCATTCCTGCTGAATTCATACGATCCGGGTCTTAATGATCATGGCCATGATGATCATGATCGTGGTGATCGTGCCCATGATGGTCGTGTCCATGCGAATGGCCGCCATGCGAGTGGTAAGCGCCCCGCGCCGGCTGGAACGGTTCCTCGATATCGTAGACCGTGGCCCCCAGCCCCTGCAGCATCGAGCGGATGACGTGGTCGCGCAGGATGAGAATCCGGTCTTCCTCGATCTGCGCCGAGAGATGCCGGTTGCCGAGATGCCAGGCCAGTTCGATCAGATGCAGCGTATCGCGCGCCTTGACCTCAAACAGCTTTTCCGGCGCCGCCTGCACCTCGACCGTATCGCCATTGTCGAGCACCAGTCGGTCGCCGTGATGGAAAAGCACGGCTTCCTTCAGGTCGAGCATGACCATGTCGCCATTCGACAAATGCAGCAGCTTGCGGCGCAGATGCCGCAGGTCATGCGGCAAGGTCACGATATCGACCGGCGGATCGGTGATCTCGCCGGCGGGGCGGTAGGAATGGATATGCTGCATTTCGAAAAACCTCAGAACAGGAAGTAACGCTGCGCCATCGGCAACACGGTTGCCGGCTTGCAGGTGAGCAGTTCGCCATCGGCACGCACTTCATAGGTCTCCGGATCGACCTCCACATGCGGCGTTGCCGAATTGTGGATCATCGAAGCTTTGCCGATACCGCCGCGGACGTTCTTCACCGCTACCAGCTTCTTGGCAACGCCGAGCTTGTGGGCAAGGCCGCCATCGAGCGACGCCTGGGATACGAAGGTGACGGAGGAATTGGTCCGCAGCTTACCATAGGCGGCAAACATCGGGCGGTAATGCATCGGCTGCGGCGTCGGGATCGAGGCGTTCGGATCGCCCATCGGCGCTGCCGCGATCGAGCCGCCGAGCAGAACCATTTCCGGTTTCACGCCGAAGAAAGCCGGGCTCCAGAGCACGAGATCAGCGCGTTTGCCGACTTCGACCGAGCCAATCTCATGCGAGACGCCATGGGCGATCGCCGGGTTGATCGTGTATTTGGCGATGTAGCGCTTAACGCGAAAATTGTCATTGTCGCCGGTCTCGTCCTTCAGCTGGCCGCGCTGGCGCTTCATCTTGTCGGCCGTCTGCCAGGTGCGGATCGCCACCTCGCCGACGCGACCCATGGCCTGGCTGTCGGAGGAGATGATCGAGAAGGCGCCGATATCGTGCAGAATGTCTTCGGCCGCGATCGTTTCCTTGCGGATGCGGCTTTCGGCAAAGGCGATGTCTTCCGGGATGGACGGCGACAGGTGGTGGCAGACCATCAGCATGTCGAGATGTTCGGCAAGCGTGTTGACCGTATAGGGCCGCGTCGGGTTGGTCGAGGACGGGATGACGTTCGGATTGCCGCAAACCTTGATGATATCGGGCGCATGGCCACCGCCCGCCCCTTCCGTATGGAACGCATGGATGGTGCGACCAGCAATCGCCTTCACCGTATCTTCAACAAAGCCCGACTCGTTCAGCGTGTCGGTGTGGATCATCACCTGCACGTCGAATGCGTCGGCGACGGTGAGGCAATTGTCGATAGCCGCCGGTGTCGTGCCCCAGTCCTCATGCAGTTTCAGCGACGAGGCGCCGGCAAGGATCATTTCCTCGAGTGGCTTCGGCAGCGAGGCATTGCCCTTGCCGGCAAGCGCGAGGTTCATCGGGAAAGCGTCAAAGCTCTCGATCATCCGCTCGATATGCCAGGCGCCGGTGCAGGTGGTGGCCAGCGTGCCATGCGCCGGGCCGGAGCCGCCGCCGAGCATGCAGGTAATGCCCGACATCAGCGCTTCCTCGATCTGCTGCGGGCAGATGTAGTGAATGTGGGCGTCCATGCCGCCCGCCGTCAGGATTTTTCCTTCGCCTGCAATCGCCTCGGTCGAGGGACCGACGATGATCGTCACGCCCGGCTGCGTATCCGGATTGCCGGCTTTGCCGATCGCATGGATACGGCCGTCCTTGAGACCGACATCGGCCTTGTAGATGCCGGTATGGTCGACGATCAGAGCATTGGTGATGACCGTATCGACGGCCCCTTCGGTCCGCGTCGCCTGGCTCTGGCCCATGCCGTCACGAATAACCTTGCCGCCCCCGAATTTCACCTCTTCGCCATAGGTGGTGAAATCGCGCTCAACCTCGATGAAAAGCTCAGTATCGGCCAGCCGCACCTTGTCGCCGGTGGTCGGGCCGAACATGGAGGCATAGGCGGCGCGGGACATTTTGTAGGACATGGGCGGTCTACCTCGTCAGCTCGGTAAAATAAGAAATCTTCAAAGCGGCTTGATCGTGTTTGCGGACATCAGTTCCGGAATCCGTCTTCCAGGATCCTCAGTTCCGCCGTCCTCTTCTTCGTCAGATCGGCAAGGCATTCCAGGCCGAATTCCATCTCGAGCGATCCGCCATGCACCTGATAGGCAAAGGCATCGCAATGGGCGTCGCGATAGGCGATCCAGGCCCGCTGTCCCTTGACCAGAGCGGCATCCGCGCCCTGCTGGTCGGGAATACTTTCATTATCCGCGTCCCGTGCCTTCGCCGCTTTGCGGGTCAGGAGATACTGGACGTTCAATGCCTTGTCGGCCGTATCAAAACCTTTTTGCGCACAGATGTTCATGTCAGCCTGCGTCTGGGCATTTTTGCAGTCCGGCTTGTCGTCCGCCTCGACCGGCGCATCCATCAGAAGCACACAGCCGCAGAGCATGGGCAAAAGCAGAGCCTTCAGCATCGTCTCCTCCCCATTCCCGTCAAATCCATGCCTGCAATCGTTCAGACCGCTGCGCCGTCATAAGCATGCGACGAGAGTGCACGCGGATTGACGCCCTCGAGGCAGTTCACATTGATCGCCACCATCGGCGAACCGTCGGCCGGTGAATCGCCATAGGCAAAGCTCTCGATGCCGCAAGTCTTGCAGAACAGGTGCTGCAGCTTTTTCGTGTTGAACCGGTATTCGGTGAGATTGTCCTCGCCGGATTTCAGCATGAACGAACCGCGCGGCGCGAAAGCCAGCACGATGCCGAGCCGCTCGCAGCGCGAGCAATTGCAGGTGATCGTCTGGTCGAGATCGGTATCGGCTTCGTAGGAAACCGCACCGCACTGGCAGCTGCCGAGATAATGTTGCGTCGCCATGATCAGAGCGCTCCCATGATCTTCTGCTGGAAACCATAGACCTCACGCTTGCCGGACAGCGGGATCAGCGTCACGGCACGGGTCTGGCCCGGCTCGAAACGCACTGCCGTGCCGGCCGGGATATCGAGCCGCATGCCGCGCGCCTTGTCGCGATCGAAGATGAGACCGTTATTGGTCTCGAAGAAATGGTAATGGCTGCCGACCTGAACCGGCCGGTCACCGGAATTGGAGACCTCGATCGAGATCACTGGCGCACCGGCATTCAGCTCGATTTCGCCTTGAGCAGCAATAACTTCGCCCGGAATCATGATACTCTCCCTTATGCCGCTTTCGGCGCGCAGCCTTCGGCTTTCAGAACACGTTTGGTCGACGCCGGATTGTTGACGAGCTTGGCTGCCGGCCGCACGGGGCGGCGCACCAGTTCACCGCTGCAATTCGGGCATACGCCTTCGAGCACATCCGTCGCGCAGGTGGCGCAGAACGTGCATTCGAAGGTGCAGATCATCGCCTCCCGGCTTTCCGGGGGAAGATCCTTGTCGCAGCATTCGCAGTTCGGACGCAGTTCCAGCATGAAACCTCCTCAGCGGATCGGTTCGTGCACGGTGACAAGCTTCGTTCCATCCGGAAAAGTCGCCTCCACCTGCACGTCATGGATCATCTCGGCAATGCCCTCCATCACCTGGTCGCGGGTGACGACATGCGCGCCCGTTTCCATCAGGTCCGCGACAGAGCGGCCGTCGCGCGCACCTTCGACGACGTAATCGGTGATCAACGCGATTGCTTCGGGATAGTTCAGCTTGACGCCGCGCTCGAGACGACGACGAGCGACGATCGCCGCCATGGAAATCAGGAGCTTGTCTTTTTCTCTGGGCGTCAGGTTCATGGATCTACCGCTATTACTCGAATGAGATTCAGATGTTCCAGACTTTCGGCACTGGAGCGCCATTACGCAATACGGAAATTGCCGGTACCAGGATTTTTCTCAGGTCAAACCCTGTCGGGGCCGTCAGGCGGGCAATCAGCTTGCCGTTCCAACAGCTTGCACCACCGGCCGCATCTCCGAGGCATTCCCTGAGCTTCGGCAGCATCGCCTCCGCCAGCGGGCCGGTATAAAGCAACGTGGCAAAGGCGACCTGGCCTGAAAGAACGGCCGCGGACTGGGAAAGAAGATCGATCTCGCCATCGAACTTCATCTCTTCGGCATGGATCAGCTGCCCGGCACGACGGATGCGCCAGCGATCGCGGAAGAAACCGAGATTGACGACCTCCCCCATCGCCCTGCGGCCGAGCAGGACCGCTTCGACGGCCAGAAACTCGGAGTTTTCGGCAAGATCGACATCAATCCTGCGCGTCAGCGAGGCATGGTCGAAGAGGATGGTTTCCTGGGGAAGCCAATGAAGCGATGCGTCCTTACCGACGGTGATGCGGGTAGAGACGAACGCCGTGTCGGCAGACGCCTTGTAGATCTTCTCGTTGGCCTGGGTCGTGACGGAAAGCTTAGTCGAATCAGCGGCGGCGACGGACCATTCGATCACGTCGCCGCCCGTCAGTCCCCCTGACGTATTGATGAGAATCGCCTCCATTTCAGGCGAAAAGGTTTCCGGAAGGCGAATTTTTGCGCAGCCTTCCTGGAAGAATTCGGAAAGCCGCGTGCGCCCGCCGAACGCCTTGGTTACAAGGCGTCCTGCACCCCTTGCCCGCTGCGGCGCATATTGATCGGCTGACTGCTGGTGCACGAGGTTCCCTCAAGTTCGGCTTGCGTTGCGCAGTCCGAAGCAATGCTCGTGCCAGTCTTTGCACCTGCATTCGTCTTGGCCGGTGCGGCTGTGGCAACGAGGTCGGTACTGTCCGCCTTGCTGAAGAAATCCCACATCCGGAAGGCCGGATCAACATTGCTGTCGAAAGCGGGCTTGGCAGGCGCCACAGCCGAAACCTTGGTGACGCCGGCAGCAGCGCTTTCCTTTGCCGCAGCAAGCACAGCCTGCGCACCGGCAACCGGCTTTGGCCAGTCATGCGTGCCGTTTGCAAAGACGTAGGATGCGATGCGGGCGCCGTTCTTGCAGGTGCCGTAAATGCTGTAGGTCACGCCATCGACCGTCTTCGGATCGTCATTGCCCTTGCAGCCGTCGAGATCGGTCCAGCGCTGGATCGCCGTCTTGAAACCATATTGCCAATAGGCGCTGCCGCCGCCGGCATAGGGGTTCTGCTGGTCCTTGATACCGGCAAAGGCCATGATCGAGACCGGCTTGGCCGGGTTGCAGTTGGCCGCATCCGGGCCCCACTTGCCATCGACCTCGACCGGACGCCCGGCCCGCAGCGAATTGACGAAGCCGGCACCGGCAAAACCTTCGCCGCCCGAGCAGATATAGGCCGACAGCATGCGTCCGCCACCGGAATAACCGGAGGCAAAGACGCGGGCCGGATCGACGCAGAATTCCTGCTTCACGGTGTTCACCGCTGCGGAAATGAAGGCGATCTCATCCTGACCACCCTGGTCACCCGAGGGAAGGATGGACTTGGCAACCTGAACGAAAGGCACGTTCCAGCCAAAAGTGCCGGCGGCCTTGCCGGAAAGGCTGCCCTGCAGCGCAACGGCGATAAAGCCGTTCTTCTCGGCGACCTTGTCCCAGGACGAACGGGTGAACTGGCCGTCCGGATTGCTGTTCGAGCCATGGAAATCGAACACGACCGGAACCTTGTCCTTGCCGGTATAGGAGGATGGGATGAAATAGATGCCCTGGCGCGTCACACCGCCGACATCAAAACTGATCGCATGGCGACCCGGCTCGATTGTTTCTCCGCAACCCGCGGCAGAAGCGCTGCCTGTCATGGCTCCGAAAAAGGTGGTGGCTCCCACGAGAGCAACCAGTGTCGCGGGGCGGGAGAAAGCCGATCGAAACAAAATACCGGCCATGCGAGCAAGATCCATCAGCGCCTCATCATAGGTGCAAGAGGTGGTCAACAATGTGCGGAGTATTACTTCACTGGCCGCTTGATACCACAGCTCTACAGCATTTGACACGCCTGATTTGCTGCAATGCGATGCAAACATTCATATTGGATAATTAGTGGTATTAAACCGTGAGGTGGCGCCTTGCTTCTGCCGTATCCAGCGTTTCCGCCGGCCCCTCATGCACGATTTCGCCACGATCCATGATGTAGACCTGATCCGCCAGCTCGCGGCAAAAGTCGAGATATTGCTCGACCAGCAGGATCGCCATGCCGGTACTGTCGCGCAGATAGCGGATGGCCCGGCCGATATCCTTGATGATCGATGGCTGGATGCCTTCGGTCGGCTCGTCCAGCACGAGGATTTTTGGCCGCGTCACCATCGCCCTTCCGATCGCCAGCTGCTGCTGCTGACCGCCGGATAGATCGCCCCCGCGACGGCCGAGCATGGATTTCAGGACTGGGAACAGGTTGAAGATATCCTCGGGTATAAATTTGTCCTTGCGGGCAAGAGGCGCATAACCGCTCTGCAGATTTTCCTGCACGGTCAGAAGCGGAAAGATTTCCCGGCCCTGCGGCACATAACCGATGCCGTGCTTGGCACGCGCATAGGGCGGCAGGCCGTTCAGCGTCTCGTTCTGAAAACTGATCGTCCCGGCGCTGATCGCGTGCTGGCCGGTGACGGCGCGTAGAAGTGACGATTTCCCAACGCCATTGCGGCCGAGTACGCAGGTGATCTTGCCCATTTCGGCCGTGAGCGACACCCCACGCAAGGCTTGTGCTGCGCCGTAGTGAAGATTGACGTTGTTGACTGTCAGCATGGTTCAGCGCCCCAGATAATTCTCGATCACCTTCGGATCGCTCGATACGAAATCGATCGATCCTTCGGCCAGTACAGCCCCTTCCGCCAGACACGTCACCTTGACGCCGAGATCGCGGATGAAGCCCATGTCGTGTTCGACGACGACGACGGACCGGGTCTTGGCGATCTCACGCAACAGGATCGCCGTTTCCGCCGTCTCCGCATCGGTCATGCCCGCGACAGGCTCGTCGACCAGAAGCAGCTTTGGTTCCTGCGCCAAGAGCATGCCGATCTCCAGCCACTGTTTCTGGCCATGGGAAAGATTGGCGGCATATTCCTCCGCGCGATGTGTCAGCCGCACCGTCTCCAGGATTTCCTCGATCCGCGCCTTGTCCTCTGGCGTCAGCCTATAGAACAGCGTGCCGAACACGCCGCGGTCGCGGTTTAATGCAAGTTCCAGATTATCCCAGACCGTGTGGCTTTCGAACACGGTCGGCTTCTGGAATTTGCGGCCGATGCCGAGCTGGGCGATATCCGCCTCGTCCTTCTTGGTGAGGTCGATCGAATCCTCGAACAGGACTGTGCCACTGTCCGGCCGCGTTTTGCCGGTGATGATATCCATCATCGTCGTCTTGCCGGCGCCGTTCGGGCCGATGATGGCGCGAAGCTCTCCCGGTTCGACGACGAAGGACAGGGAATTGATCGCCTTGAACCCGTCGAAGGAGACGGAGACGTTTTCGAGATAGAGCAGACTTTTCGTGCGTGTTTCGGCAATCGTGTTCATGATCTTACTCCGCCGCCTGTGCTGCCGATGGGTTGACGGCATCCGTACCCACCCTGCCCTTTTCAGCCTCCGCCGCCGCCTTCATCGCCTTGCGGACGCGAAAACCATGCTGGATCGTGTCGACAATGCCCTTTGGCAGGAACAGCGTCACCGCGATGAACAGGCCACCCAGTGCGAACAGCCAGAATTCGGGAAAGGCACCGGTAAAGAAGCTTTTTCCGGCATTGACGAGAACTGCACCGATGATCGGGCCGATCAGCGTGCCGCGCCCGCCGACCGCCGTCCAGACGACGATCTCGATCGAATTGGCCGGCGCGAATTCGCCCGGATTGATGATGCCGACCTGCGGCACGAAGAGCGCACCGGCAATGCCCGCGAACATGGCAGAGACGACGAAGGTGAAAAGCTTGATGTTCTCGACGCGAAAACCGAGGAAGCGAACCCGGCTTTCCGCATCGCGCACGCCGACCAGAACCTTGCCGAATTTCGAGCGGGTAATGGCGGAAGCGACGAGAAGGCAGAGCGCCAGCATGATTGCCGAGAGCGCGAAGAGCACTGCACGCGTGCCATCCGCCTGCACCTGAAAACCAAGAATGTCCTTGAAATCGGTGAGGCCGTTATTGCCGCCGAACCCCATGTCGTTGCGGAAGAAGGCGAGCATCAGCGCATAAGTCATCGCCTGGGTGATGATCGACAGATAGACGCCGTTGACGCGCGAGCGGAAGGCGAACCAGCCGAATACGAAGGCAAGCAGGCCGGGCACGAGCAGAACCATGGCCATGGCGACAACGAACCAGTCCATGCCATACCAAAACCACGGCAGTTCCTTGTAGTTCAGAAAAACCATGAAGTCGGGCAGGACCGGATTGCCATAGACGCCGCGGGGGCCGATCTGACGCATCAGGTACATGCCCATCGCATACCCGCCGAGCGCGAAGAAGGCGCCATGGCCGAGCGAAAGAATGCCGCAATAGCCCCAGACGAGATCGAGTGCCAGGGCAAGCAGTGCATAGCAGAGATATTTGCCGAACAGCGCCATCGCGTAGGTCGGGATATGAAATGCGCTATCCGGCGGCGTCAGGAGATTGAGTGCCGGAACGAGGATCGCGATGCCGACGAGGACCACGATCATGGCGACGATCTTGCCCTCGAGGGCGCGCAGAATGAAGCCGGTAATCATGCTTCCACCGCCCTTCCCTTGAGCGCGAACAGGCCGCGCGGACGTTTTTGGATGAAAAGGATGATCAGCACGAGCACGAGGATCTTTCCGAGCACCGCGCCGACCGAGGGTTCGAGGAACTTGTTGAGGACCCCGAGCGAGAGAGCGCCCACCAGCGTGCCCCAAAGATTGCCGACACCGCCGAACACCACGACCATGAAACTGTCGATAATGTAGCTCTGGCCGAGGTTCGGAGAGACGTTGTCGATCTGCGACAGCGCCACCCCGGCGATCCCGGCAATGCCTGAACCCAATGCAAAGGTCAGCGCATCGACCCAAGGGGTGCGGATGCCCATCGAGGATGCCATGCGGCGGTTCTGGGTGACGGCGCGCATATTGAGCCCGTAGGCCGATTTCTTCATGACGACGAGCAGCGTGAAGAAGATCGTCAGCGAGAAGACCAGGATCCACATGCGGTTCCAGGTAATGGTCATGCCGCCGACCGGGAAGGAACCGGACATCCAGGACGGATTGCCGACTTCCTGATTGGTCGGGCCAAAAATCGAGCGGATCGTCTGCTGCAGGATCAGCGACACGCCCCAGGTGGCCAGAAGCGTTTCCAGCGGCCGACCATACAGGAAGCGGATGACGCAGCGCTCGATGACGAAACCGACAGCACCGGTGACAAGGAAGGCGACCGGAAGTGCGATAGCCAGCGACCAGTCGAACAGGCCGGGCGCATGGGTGCGGATGACCTCCTGCACCATGAAGGTCGAATAGGCGCCAAGCATGACCATTTCGCCATGCGCCATGTTGATGATGCCCATGACGCCGAAGGTGATGGCAAGGCCGATCGCGGCAAGCAGAAGCACGGAGCCGAGCGACAGGCCGTACCAGACGTTCTGAACCATGTCCCAGAGCTGCTGCTCGGCCTCGATCGAGCCGATGGCCGAGTCGAGATCGCTCTTGAGGCTCGGATCGATGGAACTCGAAACGGAATTCAGGATGCCGAGCGCGTTGCGACCACCGAGGCTCTTGATCGTCTTGATCGCATCGCGCTTTTCATCGACCGAGCGGTCGGAGGAAAGAACCGAAACAGCACGCGCTTCCTGCATGCGGGCTTTAACTTCCGAATCCGTCTCCTTGGCGAGTGCCGCTTCAACCAGTGCCAGATTTTCAGGGCTCGGAGATGCGAGCACGGCATCGGCAGCGGCAAGCCGCACGCCGCGATCCGGGCTCATCAGCGTCAGGCCGCCCTTGGCGGCGTCGATGACACGGCGCAGGTTGTTATTGACCCTGATCTTGGTGACGGCACTCTTAGAAGTCGGGCCAGCCGACGCGCCAGTCAACGGATCGATCAGTTCGAGGCCGGCATCGCCGGTCTTGCCGATGAAGACGGCGCTGTCGGATTTGCGGAAATAGAGATCGCCTTCCGAAAAAGCGTCGAGAGCCGGAACCACTTTCGGATCGCCGGTCGCGGCGATCTGCCCGATCAGCGTCTCGGCCTCGGCAAAATCGGCCTTGGCCAGCGCATCGATCAGCGGTTTTGGATCGGTGCCGGATTGCGCAAAGGCGGGTGCGGCGAAGGAAAGGATGATGAAAATTAGACTGATGATACGGATCAGCATGCTGTTGTCCCCCGGTTGATCGGACAGCCGACGGGCTTGGAAAGCCCCTCATCCGGCTGCCGCCACCTTCTCCCCGCTTGCGGGGAGAAGGACATTTGCCGCGCCCTCTCCGGTCTGCACCAGCGATCAGCATGGCACGTCCCCTCTCCCCGCAGGCGGGGAGAGGGTTAGGGTGAGGGGCAGGTTTGCCCAGCTAGGCCAGTTACATCCCCTTGCCGCCGCACTTGCCGGTGGCGACGTTGAAGTTGCCGCAGGACATCGGCTTGCGCCAATCGGAGATCAGGTTCTTGGAGTCCGGCAGGTAGTCGGACCATTCGTCGCCGACGACCTGGGCCGTCTGCTGCACGATGTCGAACTGGCCGTCGGCCTGGATTTCGCCGATCAGAACCGGCTTGGTGATGTGGTGGTTCGGCATGACGGTGGAATAGCCGCCCGACAGGTTCGGAACCGAGACGCCGATGATCGAGTCCAGAACGGCATCAGTCTTGGTCGTGCCGGCAGCCTCGACGGCCTTCACCCAGGCGTTGAAACCGATATAGGCGGCTTCCATCGGGTCGTTGGTGACGCGCTTCGGGTTCTTGGTGAATGCCTTCCATTCCTTGATGAATTCGGCATTGATCGGCGCATCGACGGACTGGAAATAGTTCCAGGCGGCGAGATGGCCGACGAGCGGCTTGGTGTCGAGGCCGGCCAGTTCTTCTTCGCCGACCGAGAAGGCGACGACCGGAATGTCCTTGGCCTTGATGCCCTGGTTACCGAGTTCCTTGTAGAACGGCACGTTCGCGTCGCCGTTAATGGTAGAGACGACGGCGGTCTTCTTGCCGGCCGAGCCGAAGGCCTTGATCTTCGAGACTTCCGTCTGCCAGTCGGAGAAACCGAACGGCGTGTAGTTGATCATGATGTCGCTTTCGGCGACACCCTTCGACATCAGATAGGCCTTGAGGATCTTGTTGGTCGTCTGAGGATAGACGTAGTCGGTGCCTTCGAGAACCCAGCGCTTCACGCCTTCGGTCTCGGCAAGGTAATCGACGGCCGGTATGGCCTGCTGGTTCGGCGCGGCACCGGTGTAGAAGATGTTGCGCGAGGATTCTTCACCCTCGTACTGGACCGGGTAGAACAGGATCGAGTTCAGTTCCTCGAAGACCGGCAGGACCGACTTGCGCGAAGACGAGGTCCAGCAACCGAAAACGGCCGCGACCTTGTCCTGCGAAATCAGCTGACGGGCCTTTTCGGCAAACAGCGGCCAGTCGGAGGCCGGGTCGACGACGACGGCTTCGAGCTTCTTGCCCAAAAGGCCGCCCTTCTTGTTCTGCTCGTCGATGAGCATCAGCATGACGTCTTTCAGCGTCGTTTCCGAAATCGCCATCGTGCCCGAAAGCGAATGGAGGACGCCGACCTTGATCGTGTCGTCTGCGGCAAAGGCGCCGGAAAGCGCGGTCGTGGACATGACGGCTGCAAGCAATGCGCCGCAAAATTTTGCCCCGATGGAAGATGTGAAAGTCATTGGTTCGAACCCCTCTTCTTGTTCGTTTGCAACCAGATCTTAACCGTTGCTTAAGCGACTATCGGTTGCTGCAGCGCGAAACCACATACGCAAAATGACGTATGCGAGGGGGAGAACCGGGAAGTTTTTGCGCATGTGGCAGGCGGGCCTTGTTGCGCCGCAAAGGCACGGCCCGAGGGGCGCTCGGACATTCAGCTTGCTGTCAGCTGACCGGGGAAATGTCTTCTCACAACGGGAAGACATCGATGAACTTCAAGAAAACGCTGAAAAGAACCGGTTATCTCCTGGCAGCCGCCGGCATCTCGGCCGGCGCTTATGCCGGCGTATTGCAGCTGACCGGCAATTTCCACGAAGTGGTCGCCAACCAGCTCTATCGTTCGAACCAGCCGAGCGCGGCTGAAATCGAGACCTATGCCAAGCAGTACGGGATCAAGACGATCATCAACCTGCGCGGCAAGAGCGAAAAGGCAAGCTGGTACGATCAGGAAGTGGCAAGTGCCGCCGAACTCGGCATCCAGCACGTCGATTTCCGCATGTCGGCCTCGAAGGAGCTCGACAGCGACGAAATCGCCGAGCTTGCAACGATCATGCGCGACATGCCGAAGCCGATCCTTATCCATTGCCGTTCGGGATCGGATCGTACCGGGCTCGCTTCGGTGATCTACCTGAACCAGGTCGCCGGCATGGATCCGGAAACGGCAGAAGGACAGCTTTCCTTCCGCTTCGGCCATGTCGGCATTCCCTACGTCTCCGCCGCCTATGCGATGGACGAGAGCTGGGAAAAGTTCGAACGCACGCTGAGACGGGCTGCGAAGGCCAAGAACGCCATCTGAGTGATCCTCCCGGTTGCGGGGCGGCAGGTTATCTGCCGTCCCGCACCACTCGCCTTCAATCGCGCTTCGCACCATCCTCTTTCGCGATGAAGCGGCGCGATACCAGCCAGCACATGGCAGCCCAGACCGCGCCGGCACACCAGCCTCCCAGCACATCCGACGGATAATGGACGCCGAGATAGATCCGGCTGAAACCGATCATGATCGTTAGCAGGGTGGCGACGGCAAGAACATAGATCTTCAGCGCCCTCGTCTTCTGCACCTCGCTCAACAACAGGCCGAGCGTCAGATAGGTCACGGCCGACACCATGGCGTACCCGCTCGGAAAGCTGAGATCATGAACCTCGATCAGATGCGGCACGATATCCGGCCGCGGCCTCGCAATACCGATCTTCAGAATATTGCTGAGAAGCCAGCCGCTTGCGACGGAGAACAGAACCGTAAGCGCCGCAATCCGCCGCCGGGCAAGCAGCAGGTAGAGGGTGACCAGCACAGTCATCAGCCCGAGCACTGTGATCCCGCCGATACTGGTGATATCGTCCATGGCATGGGTGAGCCAGCCGGGGCCGATCGGCAAGGCAAGATCCGATTTGTGGCGCAACGCCAGCAGGATCGAACGATCGAGAGGCAGATCCTCGCCCTCGAGCAGTTCCGACACCAGTTTCAGAAAAACCAGCCCAGCGCCGCCCAAAAGAACGGGCAGGACAAGCCGGACAGGCGTCAGCGTCCTGCAGAAATTGGAAACGACGAGAATGGCCTGGCGGGGAAAAGAGGAAGGATTATGCATCCCCACCCTATCCGGCGCCGGCCTGTCACGAGCCTGAACGTCTCCCGCGACCTTCAACGGCCGCGGTGAACATCAGGATCGGCGATAGAGGGAATTACTTGACGCTGGCGGTGACATAAGTGTCGGTCGACGGGCCGTGGACGGCCGCATAGACGCTCAGGGTACCATGGATGATCACCGCCCACATGCCGAGCGAGACTGCGACTGCAAAGGAGATATTGCGAAGGCGGCGGGTCATGGGAACTCCGATCTTGGGTGGCCATCAGATGCCACACAGATCTCACCCCGCCGTTGAGACGATCGTTAGGATTTTAGCGAAACGCCGAAATTTGCAAGAAAACGGGTCAGTTTCATGCAGATCAGCCGTGCGTTTCAAGCACGGCTGACATTTGGGGAGCGGCACCATCGGCGCCGCTCCAGAAGCTCAGTTCGGCCGGTTGCGGAAAGCTTCCGCCTCGGCATAGAACTTCTTTTCCCATTCCTTGTGGTTATCCAGGCCTTCCTTGATGAACGGCGTGAAGATCGCCATGTGCATCAGCATCCAGTTGACCAGACGGGCCGGGAATTTCAGCGGCTTGGTGAAATCGACGAACAGAACGACGCGGGTCTTGTCCGTGTGGTTCCAGGCCTCGTGCTCATAGGCGTCGTCGAAGATCAGGACCTTGCCCTCTTCCCAGTGGCAGATCTGGTCCTTGACGCGGATCGCCAGATTGTCGCCGGTGTTTTCCGGAACGATCAAGCCGAGATGCAGGCGCAGAACACCGTTATACGGGCCACGATGGGCCGGCAGATGTTTGCCCGGCTCGAAGATCGAGAACATCACGGTCGTGAGGCCAG
The DNA here is from genome assembly GCF_007829835.1 of Neorhizobium alkalisoli. GTDB lineage: Bacteria > Pseudomonadota > Alphaproteobacteria > Rhizobiales > Rhizobiaceae > Neorhizobium. The sequence continues at coordinate 737,590 of NZ_VIWP01000003.1, forward strand.
GGATCTTCTGCATCGCATTCCAGGTATCCGGGCAGGCCTTGATGTTCTGCTCCGAACGGACGCCGAAACCGAGCAGGAAGAAGGTCTTCCAGCCCTTGTCGGTCGAGATCGTCTTCACGTCGGTCGAAATATCCTGAAACGTCGGCAGCTCGTCCTTACGCACAAGAATCTTGTTCAGCTCGGCGCGGATGGCCGGTGCTGCCTTTTCGATCTCGGCGGCCCAGGGGAAGGTCTTGTTGTCATAAACCGGCGGATTGCCGAGTTTGGCATATTTGAAATTCAGCCGTTCCGCCCAGGCGACAATGCCCATGAAGAAGCGGGTAACGCGGCTGGGGCGATCCATCGGGGCCATGCCCGTGGTGCCAAAGGTCTGTTCAGTGTTGGAAGCAACGGGCTGAGAAGCGGAGGGAGATGACGGTTCCACGGGAATGCGCCTGCTATTTATGTCTGGTTGATCTTTTATGGTGTCCCGGTCGGGTCGACAGGCGACCCCGGCTGGCGGCTCCGGTTTATACGCCGATGAATGGCGCACCAATGATGAGCTTGCAAGCACCTTTGTCATAGTTGTGGCAAAGATGAGAGACATCTGAAACTTTTGCGCCACAAGAACAGGTCATCCCCAGGTCGCTGCGCCGGCCATGACTTGCCACCTTCGCATCTGCAAAAGCGCGCTTGCCAAACGACGCGCCACAGAAGAGATTGCACAGAATTCAACCTCTTCTCGGAAGGCGCTAGAAATTAGGCATGGCAGCCCGGCAACGCATCATTCCCGTCCGGCGTGAATACAATCGTTGGGTCGCCAACCAGACGCTGGAAGACTATGCGCTGCGGTTTACCGCCAAAAGCGCCCGCCGCTTTTCCTCAAGCCGTATTTCGCAGACGGCGATCGGCGCGATCTCGTTTCTGGCGCTGGAAGCGATCGGCGGCGCGATCACCCTCTCCTACGGCACGACAAATGCGATGTTTGCAATCATCGCTGCCGCCATCGCCATGCTGGTCATCGGCCTGCCGATCAGCCGTTATGCAATTCGCCACGGCGTCGATATCGATCTTCTGACGCGCGGCGCCTCCTTCGGATATATCGGCTCGACCATCACCTCGCTGATCTATGCGAGCTTCACCTTCATGCTGTTTGCGATCGAAGCCTCGATCATGACCGGCGCGCTCGATCTCGCCTTCGGCATCCCGCCCTGGATCGGCTATATCATCAGCGCCGCGGTCGTCATTCCGTTGGTCATCTACGGCGTGCAGCTGATCTCGCGTTTCCAGCTCGCCACCCAACCCTTCTGGATCATCCTCAACGTCCTGCCTTTCGTTTTCATCGCCTTTTCCGACTGGGAAAAATTCGATCTCTGGCGCGCCTTTGCCGGCGTCAACCATTCGAATGCGCAAGTCGGTGGTGCCGCGCCCTTCGATCTCGTCGAATTCGGCGCGGCGTCGGCCGTCATTCTCGCCTTGATGCCGCAGATCGGCGAACAGGTAGACTTCTTGCGCTTCCTTCCCGCAGAAGGTTTGCGCAAATGGCGCCACCGCCTCGCGGTTTTTCTCGCCGGCCCCGGCTGGGTTGTGGTGGGCGTGCCAAAACTGCTGGCCGGCTCCTTCCTTGCCGTGCTGACGCTTTCTACCGGCGTGCCGGTGCGCGATGCGGGCGATCCGGCCCATATGTATCTCGCCGCCTTCGGTTACATGATCCCCAATCAGACGGCAGCCCTGATGCTGATGGCAGCCTTCGTCGTCGTCTCGCAGCTGAAGATCAACGTGATGAACGCCTATGCGGGTTCGCTCGCCTGGTCGAATTTCTTCTCGCGCCTCACCCACAGCCATCCGGGCCGCGTCGTCTGGCTGGTCTTCAACGTCGTCATCGCGCTCCTTTTGATGGAACTCGGCATCTACCGGCTCTTGGAACAGACGCTCGGCATTTTCTCCATCGTCGCCATGGCCTGGCTCTGCACGATTTCGGCGGATCTTTTCATCAACAAGCCGCTCGGCCTGTCGCCCGAGGGCATCGAGTTCAAGCGCGCGCATCTCTACGACATCAACCCGGTCGGCCTCGGCTCCATGCTCGGTTCGGCGACGATCGCGCTTGCCTGCCATTTCGGCCTGTTCGGCCAGCTGATGGCCTCGCTCGCCACCTATGTCACGCTGATCGCCTTCCTCATCTCACCCGCCATCGCCTTCGCCACCCGTGGAAAATATTATCTCGCCCGGAAACCGCGCCAGAGCTGGACGACGCTCGGCTCGATCACCTGCTCGATCTGCGAACATCCGTTCGAACACGAGGACATGGCCTGGTGCCCCGCCTATGCGGCGCCGATCTGTTCGCTCTGCTGCTCGCTCGACAGCCGCTGCCACGACATGTGCAAGCCGCATGCGCGCCTCAACACCCAGGTCGGCACGGTCGCCCGCTCCTTCCTGCCGGAAACCGTGATCGCCCGCCTGACCACGAGGCTCGGGCGTTACGCAACGACCGCCATCCTGTCGATCTCGACGATCGGCGCAATCCTCGCCATGATCGCCTATCAGGTCGGCCAGTCGACGCCATCCAATGCCGAAGTCATCTACGGCACCGTCTTCATCGTCTTTTTCGTCTTCGCCATCATCACCGGCATTTTTTCGTGGTTCTATGTTCTCGCCCATGACAGCCGCGTCGTGGCGGAAGAAGAATCCTCCCGCCAGAACACGCTTCTGCTCAAAGAAATTGCCGCCCACAAGAAGACCGACGCGGCCCTGCAGGACGCCAAGGAAACCGCCGAGGCGGCCAACCGCGCCAAAAGCCGCTACGTCGTTGGCCTCTCCCACGAATTGCGCACGCCGCTTAATGCCGTGCTCGGCTACGCCCAGATTCTTGAGCGAGACGAAACCATCCCTGCCCCGCGGCAATCGGCGATCAAGGTCATCAAACGCTCGGCCGACCATCTTTCCGGCCTGATCGACGGCCTTCTCGACATTTCCAAGATCGAAGCCGGTCGGCTGCAGGTCTATTCGAACGAGATCAACATCCAGGATTTCCTCGACCAGATCGTCGAGATGTTTTCGCTGCAGGCGCAGGCCAAGGGGCTGCAATTCGAGCATCTCCGCTCCCCCCTCCTGCCGCAATATGTCCGCACCGACGAAAAGCGGCTGCGCCAGATCCTCGTCAACCTTCTCTCCAATGCGATCAAGTTTACCGACGAGGGCAAGGTGCGTTTCGAGGTCGCCTATCGCAGCCAGGTCGCCACCTTTACCGTCACTGATACCGGCCGCGGCATCGCCGAAAAGGATCTCGGCCGCATCTACGAACCATTCCAGCGCGGCGAAGCGGAAAGTATCAAACCGATGCCGGGATTGGGGCTCGGCCTCACCATCACCCAGCTTCTGACCAATACGCTGGGTGGCGAGATTTCCGCCGCCAGCACAAAGGGCGAAGGCTCGATCTTCAAGGTGCGGCTGATGCTCTCTGCCGTCGAACGGCCGAATCGGGCGCCAGCTGCTGAGCGAAAAATCGTCTCATATACCGGCCCACGCCGCACCGTGGTCGTGGTGGACGACAACGAGGACCACCGCGACCTGATGCGCGAAGTGCTTGTTCCCATGGATTTTGTCGTGCTGACCGCCGGATCCGGCCCTGAATGCCTGACGATCATCGAAGGCGTCACGCCCGATCTCTTCCTCGTCGATATTTCCATGCCCGGCATGAGCGGCTGGCAGCTGGTCTCGCGCCTGCGCGAAAACGGCCTCACCGCCCCGATCGTCATGCTCTCCGCCAATATCGGCGATGGCGGCGGCGAACAGGCCGGTGAAGGTCATGATGATACGCTTGCCAAACCGGTCGATCTGCGCCGCCTTGCCGACAAGCTCGCCTCACATCTGGGGCTCACCTGGGTCTATGAGGACGAGGCGCCGCTGATCGATGCGATCCGGCCGAAACCGCCGATCAAAAGTCCGGGGACGAGCCATGTCGAGGACCTTTTGCGGCTCGGCGAAATCGGCTACGTCCGCGGCATCGAGGCAAAGCTCGCCGATCTCGCGACATCAGAAGAAAACCGGCCCTTCACGGAGGAACTCGGCGCCTATGTGAAGGCCTTCGACATTGCCGGATACATGAAGTTTTTGGGACGGCTGGAAGCCAGACAGGAAAAGGAAAGGACGAGCGATGGCCGATAGCATGATGCCCCGCGACATCGTCCTTCTGGTCGATGACAGCCCGGACGCCCTCGGCTTCCTCACCGAAGCGCTGGAAAAATCGGGTTTTTCCGTGCTGATCGCCACATCCGGCCGAGCGGCGCTCAACATCGTCGAGCGCATCACGCCCGATCTCATCCTGCTCGATGCCGTCATGCCGGGCATGGACGGGTTCGAGACCTGCCGCAGGCTGAAGACCAATGCCGCCATCGCCCCGGTGCCGGTCATCTTCATGACCGGCCTCACGGAAACCGAACACGTCGTCAACGCGCTCGATTCGGGCGGCGTCGATTATCTCAGCAAGCCGATCAATATCGACGAGCTTCGCGCCCGTATCCGCGTTCACCTCTCGAACGCCCGTTCGGCCCAGAGCGCCCGCGTCGCGCTCGATGCCGCCGGCCGCCATCTTCTGGCGGTCAAGAGCGACGGTTCGATCCGCTGGTCGACCCCGCAGGCGACGCGCCTGATCAATGCCGCGACGGAAAGCGACGACGGTATCGACATCGTCGCCCGCCGCATCTCATTATGGATGGAAGAGCGCTCCAAACCCGGCTTTGCCCGCGACGTGGCCTTTTCCCTGTCGGAAGGCGCCGGCGCCAGCCTGCAGCTCTCCTTCCTCGGTGCGATCGGTGCCGACGAATATCTGTTCCGCCTGACCGCAAGCAGCAAGCGCCCGGATGACGCGGTGCTGCGCCAGCATTTTCCGCTGACCCAGCGCGAATCCGAAGTGCTGATGTGGATCGCCAAGGGCAAGTCGAACAAGGATATCGGCGATATCCTCGGCCTGTCATCGCGCACGGTGAACAAGCATCTGGAACAGATCTACGTGAAGCTCGGCGTCGAAAACCGCGCCTCGGCCGCAGTCAGGGCCGCACACGTCCTCCACGGAGAATAACGGGCGCTTCTTCGTATCCGGACACATCGCGAATTGCCGATTCTTGACGTTTCGCATATACCGCCGCCGCATTTGCATGCTAGCGGGCGACCGAAACCATGTAATTCTCTCCTACACATCGAAAGCGGTGCAATAATTACAACAAATTCCATGCCGCTTTCGTCGGACATCAGCCCAGTTACAAGTGCCAGCGAGCAGAGCCCCGAACGTATCGCCAAACGTGTCGTCCTGCATTTTCCAGGTTTCGAACCGCTCGACGCCAAACTGCATCATGCGCGTTATGCGCGGGCGGCCAAGCAGAGCGCCGCAACCTGGGGCTTGGAAGTCAAAGTGGGCGACCTCGGCCCGAACGGCTCCGCCGGCTATTTCGATGTCGCCTGCGCTAGTGGCATGGACCGGACGGAAAGCCGCATCCACATTTTCGACCACGCAGCCCTGGTCTCGATGCTGACGGCAAGGCCGCTGACCACCCGCGTTCTCTCCGGTTATTGCAGTGCTGCCCGCGTCGCCCTGACCGGCGGCCTGACCGGCTATTTCCAGCATGCATGGCGTTTTGGCCTGTTCTTCATCTTCCCTTTCCTGCTGGTGGCACTTTCGATCCTTGCGACGATCGCCACCGCCGCCCTGCCCTTCATGGCGGGCCTTGGCGTCTGGCACTGTCTGTGGAGCCTGCCGCTCGCCGCCGCATTCTTCCGTTATGCCGTCATGCCCGTCTCATCCCGGCTGCATACGCTGCATCTGTTTGCCGACTGGGATCTGGCTGTCGACATGGCAACGCTCGGCAGGCCGGAGGTCAATCGCTGGCTGGCCCAATGCGTCTCGGAAGCCCGCAAGGCTCTGGCGGACGATGCGGATGAATATGTCATCAGTTCCCACAGCATGGGCTCGACCGTCGCCACCCATGTCATCGGCCAATTGCTCGAGGAAGACCCAAAGATCTTCGAGGGCAAGCGGGTGGTATTTGCGACGCTCGGCGGTGCCATTTTACAATGCGCGCTGCTGCGTTCGGCGACGCGGCTGCGGGAACGTGTCGGCAGGATTGCCCGAGTGCCAGAAATCTTCTGGCTGGAAATCCAGTGCCTGACCGACTGCGTGAATTTTTACAAAAGCCGCGTCGTTACCCTGACCGGCCATGCCGATGCGCCGCAGGCAAAGATTGCCTTCATTCGCGTCAAGGCCATGATCTCCGCCGACCGCTACAAGCGCATCAAGCTCGATTTCCTGCGCATCCACCGGCAATATGTGCTGGATTGCGAGCGGCGGTCGAATTTCGACTTCACGCTGATGACGGCCGGTCCGCTGCCGGCGTCCCGGTTCGTCGATTTTGCACCGACCGATCTTCACCCCGCCCCCTGAAAAGCAGCGCATGTCGCACTGGCGACCGGAGCCCCGGGCTTTCGTCCTTAAGCGATACAACCCAGAAAATTCAGTAGGTTGAGAAACGTGTTCTCAACCAGAATTCTTGCCATTCATATCTGGTGGACCGGTTCGTCATGCCGCGTTCATAGTTCAAGAGGAAGCTAAATCATCAGGAATTGAATTAGCGATAGATGGGAAACAGGCATCCGATGGACATTAGCGGCTTTCGCCCGATCCATGTCCTCGGCGGACAATTGACGCTGTCATCGCGTCCGGACACGATGCTGATCACGGTCCTCGGCTCCTGCGTTTCCGCCTGCATCTATGATCCTGTCGCCGGTATCGGCGGCATGAACCATTTTATCCTGCCGACAGGCGGCAATAGCGAGCCCGGTCAACGCCAGCGACGTTATGGCGACGTGGCAATGCGCAACCTCGTTGATGGCCTCTACAAGCGTGGCGCAGAGCCCGGTCGGCTGATGGCCAAGCTGTATGGCGGTCGTGCGCGAACAGGCGGTAGCGGCCAGGCCGGCTCTCTTAATGCCGCCTTCGCCCAGGATTTCCTGATGGAGGAAGGCATAGACCTGATCGATGCCAGCCTGGGCGAGGATTTTGCCCGCTGGGTGACATTCCATCCGGCCAGCGGCTGGGTCAGGCTCAAGGAACGGGCCGATCGGCAACATATCTTCTAAGTCAGGATTGCCTCTATCGGGCAAACCGCAGAAGCAGCCTGCCCTCTCTCAAACCCGCACAAGCGCCCGATGCGGGAGCGGCGGCAAAACGGTCTCGATCACATCGCCCGGCTCGACGCTGCCACCGGCGAGCACGATCGTCATGATGCCGGCCCGGCGCACGAGATCGCCGGCCTCGTCCTTGTAGACGACCTTGCCCAGCAGGCCTGCGCGAAAATTCTCGATCTGGGCACAAGGATTGCGCAGCCCCGTCACCTGCAGGGAGACATTCGGCCCGACCTTCAGGATCGTATCGGTCGGCAGATCGAGCAGCGCGATACCTTCCGTGAGGATATTCTCGCCCAGATCGCCGGCCTTCAGCTCGAAACCGCTTACGGCGAGTTCGTCGAACAATTCCCGCTGGATGAGATGCACCTGGCGCAGGTTCGGCTGGCTCGGATCGACCGCAACGCGGGAGCGGTGCTTGACCGTGACGCCTGCATGCGCGTCCCCCTCGACACCGAGATTTTCGACTATCTCGATCCGCTCGACCACCGTCTTGGAAAACTCATGGGTCTGGCAGCGCGCAACGGAGACGACGGACGGCATGCAAGGATCCTTTCGAGAGCAAGTCCACGCAGCGATACAAATGGTCTGTGAAGCTTCCGTGACAGCGTGCCAGCCATAACAGGTACGGGAGCCCAAAACGCAAGAAGCCCGGCAATGCCGGGCTTCCGCTGATCCAGAGGATCGAAAGGCTTACTGCGGGAAGTAGCTGTAGTTCCCGTCCGGACCCTTCTTCCATTCGTACATGACGTAGCCCGGCAGCTTCGGGTCGCCCTTGGCGTCGAAGGCCATGTCGCCGAGAACGGTCTTGAACGGACCCTTTTCGTGCAGCGTCTTGGCAACGGCTTCTGCGTCGTCCGACTTGCCGGTTGCCTTGATGCCAGCAGCGATGACCTGAACGGCAGCGTAGGAATAGAGCGTGTAAGCTTCCGGGTTGAAGCCGGCAGCCTTGAACTTGGCAACCAGGTCCTTGTTTTCCGGACGCAGCGTCGGATCCGGGCCGAAGGTGTTCAGCGTGCCTGCGACGGCGTCGCCGGCGATCGAGGCCAGTTCGTTCGAAACGATACCGTCACCCGATACGAGCGTTGCCTTGAGGCCCTGGTCCTTTGCCTGACGGATGATCAGACCGGCTTCGGTGTGGAGACCACCCCAGTAGATGATGGTGACGCCGGCCTGCTTCATCTTGGCGATGAGAGCAGAGAAGTCCTTGTCGCCGACATTGACGGCTTCGCGCAGAACTTCCTTGCCGCCCTTGGCGTTGAACGCCTTCTGGGTTTCGTTGGCGAGGCCCTGGCCATACGGGGTCTTGTCGTCGATGATGGCGACCTTGGCACCCTTGAACTTGTCGGCGAGGTAAGCGCCGGCAACGCCGCCCTGCTGGTCGTCACGACCGCAGGTACGGAACGTGTTCCACAGGCCGCGGTCGGTGAAGACCGGGTTGGTTGCAGCAGGCGTGATTTCGAGCATGCCGTTTTCGGCATAGACTTCCTGCGAAGCCGGGATCGAAACGCCCGAGTTGAAGTGGCCGACAATATACTTGACGCCGTCAGATGCGAACTTGTTGGCAACCGAAATACCCTGCTTCGGGTCCGAAACGTCGTCGCCGAGCGCGATCTTCAGCTTTTCGCCGTTGATGCCGCCAGCAGCGTTGATGTCGGCGATTGCCTGTTCAGCACCCTTCTGCAGCTGAGCGCCGAAAGCCGCGTTCGGGCCGGTCAGAGGACCGCCGACGCCGATTACGATGTCAGCCCACGCATTGCCGCTGAAGGCAACCATGGCCGTCAGCGCAACGGCGGAAAGAAGAGACTTCTTCATCGATATACTCCCAGTTTAAAGGTGAGTTGATTGTTGGGACCAGTCGCAATACCCACCACCATTGCGCCGGAAAGCTGTTCCACTCTAGGTTTGATCACCTTGATTAAAAGCAATCTGATTGCAGATTGCCTTGGGTGTCAATCTCTCTTCTTCCACGAAAAGGCCGAGGCCTGATCGTAAAGCCAATAATAGTTCTGAACCATCTGGCGCGTGCGCCGGATGCGGAATCCTGCAGTCGCAAAGATCAGCAGCAGGACAAAATCGATCACGTAATAAAACAGGTCGAGGAAGGGCCCCTGGAAGAGCGCAAAATGCAGGAAGCGCATGCCGATCGCCAGTCCGAGACTGTAAATGATGACGGTCGGATACTCCGCCCAGCCTTCGGCCGCAGCCTTGCCGGCACGCCACGCGGTCCACAGGCCGAGCACGAATACCAGGAAGCGCAGAACGTAACGAACGCCCTCATCACTTTCGAAAAACAAACCCTGCATCTCAATCTCTCCAGGCCGAAATCTGATCGGAAGACGTGCTCAATGCCGCCCCCCTTCGAGATAGGCTGCGCGCACTTCCGGATTGGCGAGAAGGTCCTTGCCGGAGCCCGACATGGTGACCTTACCGTTGACCATGACATAGGCCCGGTCGGACAATTTCAGCGCTGCAAAAGCGTTCTGTTCGACGAGGAAGACGGTCAGCCCCTCTTCCTTGTTGAGCTTCTTAATCGCCTCGAAAATGCCCTTGACGATCAGCGGTGCAAGACCGAGCGACGGTTCGTCGAGAAGCAGCAGCTTCGGACGTGCCATCAGCGCGCGGCCGATCGACAGCATCTGCTGCTCGCCGCCCGACAGCGTGCCGCCACGCTGGCTCTGGCGCTCCTTGAGGCGCGGGAAGAGGGTGAAGATCTTCTCCACGTCTTCCTTGAAATATTTCAGGTTATCGAGATTGGCCCCCATCTGGAGGTTCTCGAACACCGTCATGCGCGGGAAGATGCGACGGCCTTCCGGCGACTGTGCGATGCGCTTGCGGGCAATCAGATGCGTCGGCAGCTTGGTAATGTCCTCGCCGTCGAAAATGACCGAACCGGCGCGCGCCTGCGGCGAACCGCAGATGGTCATCATCAGCGTCGACTTGCCGGCGCCGTTGGCGCCGATCAGGCTGACGATCTCGCCCTTGTTGACTTCGACATCGACGCCGGCGAGTGCACGGATGTTACCGTAGAAGGTCTCGACGCCCTTGACGCTCAGGAGGGTTTCACCGGCCATCAGACCTTCCCTCCTTCGAGCTGTTCTTCGATCTGTTCAAGTTCTTCATCCTCGACACCGAGATAGGCTGCGATGACCTTCGGGTCGTTCTTGACGTGGTCCGGCGTGCCGTCGGAAATCTTCTGGCCGTATTCGAGCACCACGACATGGTCGGAAATCTCCATGACGACCGACATGTCGTGCTCGATCAGGAGCAAGGACGTGCCTTCGTCGCGGATGCTGCGCAGAAGCGTGTTCAGCGTCAGCGATTCCTTCGGGTTGAGACCGGCGGCCGGCTCGTCGAGGCAGAGAAGTTCCGGCCCCGTGCACATGGCACGCGCGATTTCCAGACGGCGCTGTGCGCCGTAAGGAAGGTCGCCGGCCGGATCGTCGGCGCGATCGATCAGATCGGCCTTTTCCAGCCAATAGGTCGCCTTCTCGATAGAGGCCTCGACCGCCCTTTTGTAGGCGGGCGAACCGAGCAAGCCGAGGATCGTGTAGCCGGAAGCCCGCATTAGCGCATTGTGCTGCGCAACCAGCAGGTTTTCGAGAACCGTCAGGCCGGAGAAAAGGCGGATGTTCTGGAACGTCCGCGCCACGCCGGCATGTTTGGTGATCTCGAAGTCCTTGAGGCGTTCCAGCAGGAACTCCTTGCCGGTCTTCCGCTTCAGCGTGATCATGCCCATCGTCGGCTTGTAGAAGCCGGTGATGCAGTTGAAGACAGTCGTCTTGCCGGCGCCGTTCGGGCCGATCAGCGCCGTGATTTCGCCGCGCTTTGCTTCGAGCGAGAGATCGTTGATCGCCATCAGGCCGCCGAACTTCATCGACAGGTGATCGACCTTGAGGATCGTATCCTTAACCATTGCAGTCGTACCCGGAGCCATCAGCCGTGGCCCTCCTTGGTGAAGCTTCCGGAAACCGCCCTGCGCTCCTTGAGGAAGGCGGTGGGTTCACGTGAGCCGACGAAACCGCGCGGCTTGAACAGCATGACGATGATCATGGCCAGGCCGAACAGAAGCATGCGGTAGAGTTCCGGTGTGAAGTCCGGTCCGAAGACCAGTTTCAGGAACGACATTTCACGCAGGACTTCGGTGCCGCCGACCATGACGACCGCAGCAATCGCGATGCCCGTCAGCGAACCCATGCCGCCGAGAACGACGATGGCGAGGATGACCGCCGATTCCAGGAAGACGAAGCTTTCCGGAGAAACGAAGCCCTGGCGGGCGGCGAAGAACGAGCCGGCGAAACCGCCGAACATCGCACCCGTTGCAAAGGCGGTAAGCTTGGTCGCGACCGTGTTGATACCGAGCGAGCGGCAGGCGATCTCGTCTTCACGCAGCGCTTCCCAGGCGCGGCCGATCGGCATGCGGCGCAGGCGGATCGTCACGTAAGCGGTGAGCAGGCAGAGCGCCAGGATCACGTAGAAGAGGAAGATCTTGTAATAGACCGACGAGCTGGCAAGGCCGAAGACTTTTGCAAAGTTGTTCGGTGCGCCGACATCGAAGGACCAGATGCCGAAGACCGAAGCCTTGGCAATGCCGGCAATGCCGAACGTGCCCTTGGTCACCACCGTCCAGTTGATCAGCACCAGTCGGATGATTTCACCGAAAGCGAGCGTGACGATCGCCAGATAGTCACCCCTGAGACGCAGCACCGGGAAGCCCAGCATGATGCCCCAGAGGGCGGCAAAGATGCCCGACAGCGGCAGCAGGACCCAGAAGGACAGGCCGAAATAGCTGGAGAGCAGCGCGTAGGAATAGGCACCGACCGCATAGAAGGCGACGTAACCGAGGTCGAGCAGGCCAGCGAGACCGACGACGATATTCAGGCCCCAGGCAAGCATCACGTAGATGAGGATCTGGATACCGAAATTGTCGACATATTTCAGCGAGCCCTGCTTGCCGACGATCAGCAGCGACAGGAACGGATAGACCAGCAGGAAGACCAGCGCGAACTTCAGGAAGTGGCGGTGGAAGAAGCTCTTCTTGTCGGAAATCTCGAGAACGCCGCTCTTGGCCTTGTTGAGCTTGCGGCGATCGATATGCGGCTTGATGAAGCCGACCGTCAGGAAGCGGCCGATCGCGGCAACGGCGACGAAAACGGCCAGCAGTTCCCAACGGGTGCGCCAGACCAGCGCATTGTTGATGTCCTGATAGGTTTCGATGCCGACATAAAGGAGGAACATGAAGAAGGCGATGATGCCCGCGAACACGCCCTCCCGGACGGCCTTAGCCATGCCGCCCGGATTGGTTTCGATTGGGTTTGCCATGATCAGACCTTCTCCACTTCCGGCCGACCGAGAATGCCGGTGGGCTTGAAGATCAGCACGATCGCGAGGATGGCGAAGGTCGCGACATCCTTGTATTCGATCGAGAAATACGCGGACCACAAGGACTCGATCAGACCGATCAGAAGCCCGCCGAGAACGGCGCCCGGCAGTGAGCCGATGCCGCCGAGAACGGCCGCGGTGAATGCCTTGACGCCCGGAATGAAGCCGTCGTTGAACGAAGCCACGCCGTAATACATCAGGTACATGCCACCAGCGACGGCCGCGAGTGCTGCGCCCATGATGAAGGTGACCGAAATCGTCCGGTCGACGTCAACGCCGAGCAGCGCCGCCATCTTGCGGTCCTGTTCGGTCGCACGCTGGGCACGGCCGAGCGGCGTCTTGTTGACGATGTACCAGAAGACGAAGAGCAGGACTGCAGTGATCGCGACGATCAGCAGCTGCTTCAGCGAAATGGTGATCTCGCCGATGTGATAGGTATCGGACACCAGCTGCGGGATCGGCTTGTTGCGCGGACCCTGCGTGACCTGGATGAAGTTCGACAGCGCGATCGACATGCCGATTGCGGTGATCAGCGGTGCGAGGCGAAACGAACCGCGGAGCGGCCTGTAGGCGACGCGTTCGATCGTCCAGTTCCACAGTCCCGTGACCAGCATGCCGACGAGCAGCATGACCAGCAGCAGGATTGCGACAGGAATGCCGGCGAACAGCGATGTCAGGATCAGGAAGACGATCAGCGCGGCAAAGCCGCCGAGCATGAAGATGTCACCATGGGCAAAGTTGATCATGCCGATGATGCCATAAACCATCGTATAGCCGATTGCCACGAGACCATAGATGGATCCAAGAGTCAGCCCGTTGATGAGCTGCTGGATAAAATAATCCATGTACTTTCCCCCGGATGCAGTCCGTCGTTGCGGCTACATCTCTTGTATTGGCTGTCCCATTTTTTTCATGGGCCTATTCCATTTTTCATAATCGTTTCGAAGGAAATGTGAAGTGCAAAATAAAGAGGCAGTGGAAAATACGTAGGCTTTTGCCCAGCAACGCGCCATTTTGCCCAGCGCTGGCGGATTTGCGCCATCAACGGTTTGAAATGCGACCGAAAATCGCAAATCTCGCGCCGGCCGCCTGTGGACGAACCGGCGCGAGATCAAGCTCAAGAGCGCATGCGCGACCCGTTGGCATCGAACAGAGCCTGCGGCTGCAGGCGCGCATCGAGCATTTCGCCCAAAACCTCGATCTGCCAGCCGTCGATCGCGGTCGCCTTCTCCTTCGGGACATATCCCATGGCAACGGAAACGCCGGACGCATGGGCATAACCACCGGACGTCACCCAGCCGCAAACCTCGCCATTGAGCGAGATCGGCTCGTCGCCCAGCACATCCGCATCCTTCGCCTCGACAACGAAGGTGACGAGCCGCAGGGCGCCGCCCTCCGCCTTCTCCCTCAGCGCTTCGGCCTTGCCGATGAAATCCGCGCTCTTGTTATAGGCGATGAAGCGGCCGAGAGCGGCTTCCTGCGGCCCGTAGAGCGGCCGGTATTCGCGCGACCAGCTGCCGAAAGACTTGTCGAGCCGCAATGCGTTGAGGGCCCGGAGACCGAACAGGCCGATACCGAACTCGGCGCCCGCTTCCATGATCAGGTCGAAAAGGTAACGCTGGTATTCCGGCTTCATCCAAAGCTCGTAACCGAGATCGCCCGTATAGGAGACACGGCCCAAAATGACCGGCGCCATGCCGAGATCGATCTCGACAATACCCATGAACGGCAGTCCCTTGTCGGACAGGTCGAGATGGGTCAGCTTCTGCAACAGCTCGCGCGACTTCGGACCGGCGATCGACAGGCCGACCAGGCCCAGATTGAGAGGATCGATCTCAACCGAACCGTCATCCGGCAGATGCTGCTCGAACCAGCGCATGTGATAGTCCTCGGCAATGCCGGAACCGATCAGCAGGAATTCGCCGTCGTCGAGATTGGCAAGCGTGAAATCGCCGATCAGTTTTCCCGCATCGTTGAGCATCGGCGTCAGCGACATGCGGCCGGCGACCGGCACCCGGCCGGCCAGGATCGTGTCGAGCCAGGCATGTGCCCCCTCGCCCGTCACCGCATATTTGGCAAAGCCCGACGTCTCCATCAGGCCGACGCTCTCACGCACGACCTTCGCCTCGCGGCCGACCGCCTCGAAATCCGTTGAGCGGCGCCAGGAGAATTTGTCCGTCACGCCTTCCGGCGCAAACCAGAGCGGCGTTTCCAGCCCGTAGGAAGCGCCGAACACAGCACCGGCCGCCTTCAGCTTGTCATAGATCGGCGTCGTCAGGAGAGGACGTGCGCCCGGCAGTTCCTCGTTCGGATAGCGGATCGAAAAGCGGCGCGAATAGTTTTCACGCACTTTCGCGTTCGTATAAGCGAGCGTCGCATAATCGCCGTAGCGGCTCACATCCATCGCGAAGACGTCAAAACCCGGATCGCCGTTGATGATCCAGCTCGCGAGCGCCAGACCGACGCCGCCGCCTTGAGAGAAGCCGGCCATGACCGCACAGGCCGACCAGAAATTCGTCATGCCGCGCACCGGGCCGACCAGCGGGTTACCGTCCGGCGAGAAGGTGAAGGGGCCGTTGATGATCTTCTTGATACCGGCATTGTTGAAGGCCGGGAAATGCCGGAAACCGACTTCCAGCTCGTTGGTGATGCGCTCCAGGTCTTCGGCCAGCAGCTCATGGCCGAAGGTCCAAGGCGTCTCGATCGGCGACCAGGGGCGGCAGTCCTTTTCATAGGTGCCCATCAGCATGCCGTTGCGTTCCTGGCGGATATAGATCTCGCCGTCGAAATCGACGCAATGCATGATTTCCTTGCCGGTCGTCTGGTTGAAGTCGATGACTTCCTGCATGTCCTCGGTGATGAGATACATGTGCTCCATGGCCAGAACCGGCAGTTCCAGCCCGACCATGCGGCCGACTTCGCGGGCCCAGAGGCCGGCGGCATTGACGACATGCTCGGCGCGAATCTCGCCCTTGTCGGTGAGCACCCGCCAGGTGCCGTCTTCCAGCTGCACCAGATCCTCGACCTTGGTGTGCAGGTAGATTTCCGCACCGTTCTTCTTGGCCGATTTCGCATAGGCATGTGTCGTACCGTAAGGATCGAGATGGCCTTCATGCGGATCGAACACGGCGCCGACGAACTGGGTCGGGTCGAGAAGCGGCATCATTTCATGCGCTTCCTTGGCCGAGATCAACGTCGCCTCGCCGCCGGCATATTTGCCCTTGGCCAGCAGCGACTTCATCCAGTCGAACCGCTCATTGGTGGCGGCCAGCATCAGGCCGGACGTCATGTGCAGTCCGATATCCTGGCCGGAATAATCCTCGATCTCCTTGTAGAGCTCGACCGTGTATTTCTGCAGCTTGGCGACGTTCGGATCGCCGTTGATCGTGTGCATGCCGCCGGCCGCATGCCAGGTGGAGCCGGACGTGAGCTCCGAACGCTCGACCAGCACGACATCGGTCCAGCCGAGCTTGGTCAGGTGATACAGCACCGAACATCCGACGACACCGCCGCCGATGACGACAACCCGGGCATGGCTTTTCATGAAAACAGTCTCCGTTGCGGAACGATGATTTGGGCCGAGCCTAGAGGGTCTCGCAATTGCTCAATAGGCTGTTCTGCGAAGCGGGTTTTGTCGTTTCCGACATACTCGATGTTCGGTTCGCGCCATCTTCCACCCGTTCCGTGAAACTAATTTTTCGCGCCCTGCGTATAGGCATACAAGAGCCGCAACACCGAAGGGATGGCATGATGTCGAACCCGCTGAATTTCGATGAACTGGTTGGAAATGTGCTGACGATGGCGCGCGATGCGTCGCCCAGAAAAACGATCGAATTCGGCGTCATCCACGGCTTCTGCCGCGATTTCGCCGAAGATCTGGCGCCGAACCTGATCGACCTCCTAAGCCGGGTCGAAGGCCTGCAAAGCCTCGTGCCGGCACTGGAAAGACGCCCGGACCTGATCGTTCCGGCCACCGACGAAAAGGCGCTCTGGTGCTTTGTTCGGGAGAGCTACTGAACGGTCAGTCGCCCGCAAACGCCGCCGTCAGCGCAAACTCCCGGCCCATTTCCATAAGCTCCTCGAAAACCGAGCCCGCAAACGAACGCGGCACGATGATCTCGAACCGGTCGGCACCGGTGCGGGCAAGATTGCCGGTGACATGGCCGATCAGCATGTTGGTCGAATGCCCATCTGCAAAAGCGTCCGGATGCAGATCGACGGCAACACATTTCGCCAGGATCTTGCGCACGCTCGGGCCGCTTACCGTCAGCAGAACCTTGCCGTCGCTCTGGTCGACGGAAGAGGCGTCCACTATCGCCGACAATTGCCCGGCGACGGTTTCCGATCCGCTCGTCTGCGACACGGCAAGCCATTCCCCCGGCGCGCAGGTACGGACCGCGATATCGGCGGCGGCTTCGAGTGCTGCACCGACCGCCCTCTCCTGCCCGACCTTCGCCAGCACGGAAAAGATCACCGGCCGCCGGAAGACGGAGAGATGGTTGGGATTGGCATTCGTCTCGAAACCCGAGATGTGATCATCGAGGACGTGCCGGTGAAGAAGAGTGAGTGCCATCGACCGACCTCTAGACATTCAGTTTCGTGTTGCCGGGATCGACAAAGACCGGCGCGCAGACTTCCGCCGGCACTTCCGAATTCCTCAGACCGTCCCAGACGATGATCCGCTCGCCGATCCGCTCGCGGCCGGATTTCAGCATGGCGAGACCGATATAATGGCCAAGCGTCGGCGAATAACAGACCGAGGAAACGAAGCCTTGGTCACTCGCCATCGACGGTGCGGCATTTTCCTTCAGAAGATGCGCGCCCGCCTTGAACTCCTTGTCGGCCTCGATCGGCTTCAGCCCGACGAGCTGCAGGCGGTCGGCGGCGGTCAGGCCGAAACGAGTCGACAGGTGCTTGCCGATGAAATCGGGCTTGTTCATGCCCATCATCTTGCCGTAACCGAGATCGTCGGCCGTAGCGCGGCCATCGATTTCGCTATGGGTGACAAAACCCTTTTCGACACGCAGCACGTTGAGCGCTTCGACGCCATAGGCGCAGATGCCGTCTTCGCGCCCGGCTTCCATGATCGCATCGGCGACTGCCTCGCCATAACCGGCCGGCACTGCAAGCTCGTAGGCGAGCTCGCCCGAGAACGAGATGCGGAACAGCCTGGCGGCAAGCCCGCCGCGCAGCGTGACCGTCCGTGCGGCAAGGAACGGGAAAGCCGCGTCGGAAATATCGTCCTCGACGATACGGCTCATGATTGCCCGCGCTTTCGGTCCGGCCAACGACATCTGTGCCCACTGGTCCGAGACGGAGGTGAAACACACATCGAGATCCGGCCACAGCGTCTGGGACGCGAATTCCAGATGCGTCATCACTTCGGTCGCATAGGCGGTCGTGGTGGTCAGCACATAATGGTTGGGGCCGAGACGGCTGGTCGTGCCGTCGTCGAACACCATACCGTCTTCGCGCAGCATCAGTCCATAACGGGCCTTGCCGACCGGCAGCTTCAGAAAACCGTTGGAATAGATGCGGTCGAGAAATTCGCCGGCATTGGCGCCAAAGATTTCGATCTTGCCGAGCGTCGAGACATCGCAGAGCCCGGCATTTTCCCGGACATTACGGACTTCGCGATCGACGCTGTCGCGCCAGGTCTTTTCGCCCTCCTTCGGGAACCAGGAGGAACGATACCAGAGGCCGGCCTCGACGAAGGTCGCGCCGTTCTTTTTCGCCCAGCCATGCAGCGGCGAGGTGCGGGTGGGAGCAGCATGTTCGCCACGGGAAGCCCCCGCCAGTGCGCCGAAGGAAACCGGCGTATAGAAAGGCCGGAACGTCGTCGTGCCGATCTCGGCGGGCGAGACGCCGCGCATGCCGGCGACGATACCGATCGTATTG
The DNA here is from genome assembly GCF_007829835.1 of Neorhizobium alkalisoli. Classification (GTDB taxonomy): domain Bacteria; phylum Pseudomonadota; class Alphaproteobacteria; order Rhizobiales; family Rhizobiaceae; genus Neorhizobium. Next base: position 756,022 of record NZ_VIWP01000003.1, read on the forward strand.
ACATTGCCGAGCTTGCCCTGGTCGGTCGCCATGCCGGCCGTCGTGTAGCGCTTGGTATGCTCGATATGGCGAAACGCCTCGCGCTGGGCGATGCCGAGGTCGCTCACATGCACGTCGTTCTGGAAATCGACAAAGGCCTTGTCCTTGGCGCCCGGCACGTACCAGAGCGGCGCAAAGCTGGCATCATATTCGCCCTCGACATCCGGGATATTCGCCTCATAGGCGGCAAAGCCGAGATCGCGGGCAAAGGCGGAGGCCTTGGCGGCGCCATCGCGCAGGGCAGCCGAAACAGTGTCCGTGCCGGCAGCGGAACCGGCAGCCACGAAGGCGGAGCCGACATCCGGCGCCATGAAGGCCTGCTTCTCTTCGGACCAGACAGGCTTCTGGCCGCGCTGGCACATCAGATGTACGATCGGCGACCAGCCGCCCGCCATCGCAAGCGCATCGCAGCTGATTTCTTCCTGGAAGCCGGCGCGCTCGACGACCAGCCCGTCGATGCGCTTGCGGCCCTTGGTGGCGACAACGGCACCGTTGCGGATCACCCGCACGCCGGCCGGCACGACATCCTCGGACGCAGCCCGCGCATCGACGATCGCGGCAATCTCGACACCGCGCGCGGCAAGATCCGCCGCCGTGCGATAACCGGAACCGCCATTGGTGAACACGGCGACCTTGGAGCCGACAGCAACGCTGTAGCGGTTGAGATAGGTTCGTACAGCCCCTGCCGTCATCACGCCGGGCTTGTCATTGCCGCCAAAAACCAACGGCCGCTCTTCCGCACCGGAGGCAAGGATTGCCCGCTTGGCGACGATGCGCCACAGGCGCTCCACGGCCAGATCCGGCGATGGCGAAGCGACATGTTTCTGAACCCGCTCGACCGCGCCAAAGACCATGTCATCATACCAGCCGAACACGGTGGTGCGCGGCATCAGCGTCACATTCGGCAGCGAAGCCAGTTCCGCGATCAGACCTGTGGCATAATCGGCTGCGGAAACACCGCCGATATTCAGATTTTCCGAGAGAAGCGAACCGCCGAACCGAAACCCTTCATCGGCAAGTATGACGCGGACGCCAGACCGCGCCGCCGTCAGTGCCGCCATCAGGCCGGCAGGGCCTGCGCCGACGACGAGCAGGTCGCAATGCGCCCAGCTCTTTTCATAACGGTCGGGATCCGCCTCCATCACCATCTTGCCGAGACCGGCTGCACGGCGGATTACGGGTTCATAGACCCATTCCCAGAATTTTGCCGGCCACATGAAGGTCTTGTAGTAGAAACCGGCGCCGAGCAGCGGCGAAAGGAGGCTGTTGACCGAGCCCATATCGAAGGAAAGCGACGGCCAGCGGTTCTGGCTGACGGCGGTCAGCCCGGCATAGAGCTCTGCCACGGTGGCGCGCACATTCGGCTCGTTGCGGGCGCCGCTGCCGATCGTCACCAGCGCATTCGGCTCGGAAGAGCCGGCCGTTACCGGACCGCGCGGGCGGTGATATTTAAAGCTGCGGCCCATCAGCATCTGATCGTTGGCCAGCAGCGCCGAGGCGACGGTATCGCCATCCAGCCCCTTAAAACTCTTGCCGTCGAAGGAGAAGGTCAGCGCATAGCTGCGATTGACGAGGCCGCCGGAGTCGAGACGGTAGGATGTCATCGGGCAACCTCCGCGTTCTTTGCGAATTCCGTGGCATCGGTCACGGCAAACACTTCATGGGTTAGATTGTCGCGATCGACCACCAGGAAACGCCGGCAACCGGCCGCATGGTGCCAGTATTCCTGGTACCGCCCCTTCGGATTGTCGCGGATGAAGACGTAACGATACCAGGCGTCTTCCTTGGCGCCCGGCTGCGGCCGCGCCACGACGGCGCCGCGGATCGAAAATTCTTCCTTGGGTCTGGTGCCGCAATGCGGGCAGGAGATCAGGCTTGCCATCGGATATCTCAATGAAGGTTGGGCTGGGGGCCTTTGCCGCTCTCATCGAGCGCATAACCCCGCTCGAAGCGGTCGAGACGCATGAAGCGCGAGACGCGATGCGTCTCGTTCTTGGCGATCAGGTGAGCAAAGCAGAAACCGGAGGCCGGCGTCGCCTTGAAGCCGCCGTAACACCAGCCGCAGTTCAGATAGAGATTGTCGATCGAGGTGCGGTCAATGATCGGCGAACCGTCCATCGACATATCCATCACACCGCCCCAGGCGCGCAGAACTTTCGCGCGAGACAGGCCGGGGATCATCGTCACCCCTTCCTGCATCGTATGCTCGACGGTCGCGAGATTGCCGCGCTGCGCATAGGAGGAATAATAATCGATATCGGCACCGAACACGAGGCCGCCCTTGTCCGACTGGGATATGTAGAAATGTCCCGCGCCATAGGTGATGACCTGGTCGATCACCGGCTTCAGCCCCTCCGACACGAAGGCTTGCAGCACATGTGTCTCGATCGGCAATTGCAGATCCGCCATGCGGCCGACCGTCGTCGTATTGCCGGCCGCCGCCAGCGCCAGCTTGTTGCAGCCGATAAAACCCTTGGTCGTCTCGACGCCGGTGACGACGCCGTTCTCGCGGCGAATGCCGGTCACTTCGCAATGCTGGATGATATCGACACCGCGCTGGTCAGCGCCGCGTGCATAACCCCAGGCGACCGCATCATGCCGCACCGTGCCGCCGCGCTTTTGCAACAGGCCACCCATGATCGGGAAACGCCCATGGTCGAAATTGAGGTAAGGCGCCAGTCGGCGCACCTGCTCGCGGTCGAGCAGTTCGGCATCGACACCTTCGATCCGCATCGCATTGCCGCGCCGGGCATATTGGTCGCGCTGGCCGTCCGAATGGAAGAGGTTGAGGACGCCGCGCTGCGACACCATCGCATTATAATTGAAGTCCTGCTCTAGCCCTTCCCAAAGCTTCAACGACAGCTCGTAGAACGGGTTATTGCCTTCCAGCATATAATTGGAGCGGATGATCGTCGTGTTGCGGCCGACATTGCCGGAGCCGATATAACCCTTCTCGATCACCGCGACATTGGTAATGCCGAATTCCTTGGCAAGGTAATAGGCGGTCGAAAGACCGTGCCCGCCACCGCCGACGATGATGACGTCGTAATGGGGTTTTGGCTCAGGCTCGCGCCACGCCGGCGTCCACAGCCGGTTGCCCGAAAGCGCCTGCTTTAAAATTGAGAATGCCGAATAACGCATGCACCGTTCCCGTCTCTTATTGCCCCCACATTCGCATATGCGGGAGAAAGGACAAGCGCAATCAGGACATCAATCCGCTTGTTTGCGACCAGCCGCCGCATGCAGCGGCAAGCGTTGCATGTCGATCACGCTGGATCCGCCCGCAGATGCCGCAAAATCCTGACGAAACGCCGAATAAGTGCGGGAAAATGGGGAAGTTTTCGCACACCGATCAAGCATTTCCAAACACTTGCACGATTTTACCTTCACCTGCCTCGCACCCGGCCGAGAATGTTCGCATTCGCAAGGGAGAGACCTATGGCCGACACGACTGCAAATCTCGACATGCCCTTCATCCTGCCCTCGCAGGCCCAGAAACACGTGACGCACAATGAGGCGCTGCAGCGTCTCGACGCACTGGTACATCTGACCATCGCCGCCGAACTCGCCGCACCGCCCGCCTCGCCCGTTGAAGGCAGCTGTTATCTCGTCGCCGCCAGCCCATCCGGCGCCTGGATCAACAGGCAGGGACGGATCGCGATCTGGCAGGATGGCGCCTGGGATTTTGCCGAACCGGCAATCGGCTGGCGCGCCTGGTTTACTTCTGCCGGACGCCTGAAAGTCTTTACCGGCTCTTTGTGGGCCGACATCCCTCTCCCCACTCAGGGAAGCTTCGACCGCCTCGGCATCGCCGCGACGCCGGACGAAACGAACAGGCTGGTCGTCTCCTCGCCCGCCAGCCTGTTCAACAATGCCGGCAACGGCCACCAGATCAAGATCAACAAGGCAGCGGCGACGGATACGGCATCCCTCCTCTTCCAGTCGAACTGGACCGGTTACGCGGAAATGGGGCTGGCCGGCGATACCAGCTTTTCGATCAAGGTCAGCGACGGCACCAACTGGCGCACCGGCCTGACCGTCAATTCTGCCGGACGCCTCTCCTGCCCCAACCAGCCCGCCGCCCGTGCCCGCCGCAGCGGCGCCAGTTTTTCGCCGGCATCCGGCAGCCAGAGCGGCTTTACCGATTACGATGTCAATCGCGGCGGCTTTACGCTCGGGGCAGCAACGGCTGGCGGCGGCAGCGCCATCCTCATCCCGGCCTCCGGACTTTATCTTGTGACCTTCAATCTTGCCGTCGTCACCTCGTCCGGCCATTCCGCGACGATCCTCCGCAACGGCTCCGAGGTCCTGCTGACAGCCGCCGGCCTCACCGGCGGTGCCCAGGCACAATCGGCAAGCGGTATCTTTTCGTTCAATGCTGGAGACACGCTGGCGATTGGCCATTCGGGCACGGCGCAGATCGATGTGGCCGCGGGAAAAACCGGGCTGTCACTCGCCATGATTTAGCCAGGGCACACGTTCGAAAACAAGGCAAAGGCGCCCGGATATGGGCCAAATGCTCACTTACGGGACGCCGTTAAACCGCATGACAAAAATATTTTCAATCGAACAGACGGAAATAAGCTATTGTTTTAAATTACATTTTTTGAATCGAAAAAACTCAAATGCGTGCTTTGCGCGTTTGGTCACAAATGATGCCACCCATTTAGTCAAATGTTAAAACTGCGGGGCTAGGCTCTCACCCGTGGTCTTGTGTTGTGTAGAGAGTCCAATGACCGAAATGATACGTCCCCGGGTTAAATATGTCATCGGCCCCGATGGCAGCCCCCTTACGATTGCCGATCTTCCGCCGGCCAATACGCGCCGCTGGGTCATCCGCCGTAAGGCCGAGGTTGTCGCGGCAGTGCGCGGTGGCTTGTTGAGCCTGGAAGAAGCCTGCGACCGTTATACGCTTACCGTCGAAGAATTCCTGTCCTGGCAGGCCTCGATCAACGATCACGGCCTCGCCGGCCTGCGCACCACCCGCATCCAGCAATATCGCCACTAGGCGCAGACGCGGCTCATCCGCCGCTCTTTCCTTTCGAGGTGCCCCTGTCCGACCGACAAGGGCACCTTTCGCTTTGCCATGGAATGGCACCTATTGCCGGAATGACCACACAGACGGCAGGATACCAGCGATGATCGCCGAGCCCGCGTAGAACCACAGCCCGGGCTGGGCGACCGCCGCCGCCATTCCACTGCTCTTCGCCGCAAAGACGACGATCGCCACCAGCATCACATCCATCATCGACCATTTGGACAGATGCGGCATCACGCGGTGGAAGAGACCTCCCTCCCCGGATCCGGTGAATGCCTGGAGACCGATGCCGGCAAGTTTTACCGTCGGAAACAGGATCGAGAACGATCCGACCAGCAGCGCAAGCAGGATGTCTCCCTGCTGCCACAGCGCCGCGACCAGTTCGACAAGCGACGGCGTCTCGCTGAAAAAATAGAGCCGCTCGAAGCGGATGATCGGTAGAAACAGGCCGAGCGCCAGAAACAGGCAGGCCGTCGAAAACAATAGCGGCCAGACATACCGTCTCATGCAACCCCACCATCCAATTCCGTGGTCAAATCCCGCGACCCGATGCCATCGGAGAATTCCGAGCCACCCGTTTGATCGGCTGGCCGTCATGCCTATATCATCTGAAGACCAGGATCGGCAGAATGGTGGCGATATGATCAGGATAACCGAAGAAATCCACGAATCGAATGGGCGTTACCTCGCCGAACTCGATGGCCACACGGCCGAAATGACCTTTGTCAGAAGATCGCCGGAGCTGATCGCCGTCAATCACACGGGCGTTCCGGAAGAATTGCGTGGAAAAGGTGTCGGACAGGCTTTGGCCGTCCATGCCGTCGAAGCGGCGCGCGCGGGCGGATGGAAAATCTTAGCGCTCTGCTCTTTCATGCGGGCCCAGGCTGAGCGGCATCCCGACTGGCAGGACGTCATCGCCTGATTCTCGGGCGGCCTGTCGAGACCAATCCCCGAATCGCAGATGCGAATCGCCCTGAACGCAAACGGGGGCCGCCCGCTCTCGCGGGGCCCCGTTAACGATTGACGCTATCCCTTGGTCAGGCTGAATTAAGCCCGGGCGCGCATTCCACCATCGCGCTCTTCGAGCGCCGAGGCCTTGGCAAGTTCGCTTTCGGCCTCTTCCAGTGCCAGTTCCGCACCTTCCTGCTGGCCCCGCAATTCGCGGATGGAGACCTGCAGATTGTCGGCACGCTGGCGCGCCGCCTTGGCAAAAGTGGGATAAGCGAAATGATTCGGGTCCGTAATGCCCGATTTCTTCTCTTCCAAGGTGATCTGGTGCTCCAGTTCCTTGGCCATTCTCTCAAATTCCGCCATCATCATCTCCAGCTGCTGGAGCTGACGGCGTTTTTCGTTAACCTGAAAACCCTTCAGGCGCACTAGGTTGTCACGCGACTTCATACGCAATACTCCGTGGATAGCGAGACCCCGGCCCGTGTCTCCGGATTGTTACACTCCGGACCAAAAATATTTCCGCGACGTTAATAAAATTCCCTTCGCGTTAACTTTTCGTTTACGGGCATCATTAATGATAAACCGGATCGTTTAAGGGTCGGTAAATGCCAGGGCCATATTGGCCGCGACGATGTGCAAGTCGCATGAATCGCTTAGCGGAGTTTCCTCGCCCGCTGATTCATCCCGGTGATGGCTGATCCACGAAGCAAATCAGGCTACTACTAATTTTGCTTAACGAATTGATGCACCTTGCCAGGCTGAATCATAATTTGTTAACCATTTGGTGGCAGCTTCCAAATCAGGCACAGTCTGGATCCGTATCGAGTAGGGGGCGTTAAACCTTACGCGGCGGTAAAGGGGATAAAAATGCGGGTTCTACTCATCGAAGATGACAGCGCGACGGCCCAGTCCATCGAGCTGATGCTGAAATCGGAAAGCTTCAATGTCTACACCACCGACCTCGGTGAAGAAGGGGTCGATCTAGGCAAACTCTACGACTACGACATCATCCTTCTCGATCTTAACCTGCCCGACATGTCGGGTTACGAAGTGCTCCGCACCCTGCGGCTTTCGAAGGTGAAGACGCCGATCCTGATCCTTTCGGGCATGGCCGGCATCGAGGACAAGGTTCGTGGTCTCGGTTTTGGCGCCGACGACTACATGACCAAGCCCTTCCACAAGGACGAACTCGTCGCTCGCATTCATGCGATCGTCCGTCGCTCCAAGGGCCATGCCCAGTCGATCATCGTCACCGGCGAACTGATCGTTAACCTCGACGCCAAGACCGTCGAAGTCGGCGGCCAGCGCGTTCACCTGACGGGCAAGGAATACCAGATGCTGGAGCTTCTTTCGCTCCGCAAGGGCACCACGCTCACCAAGGAAATGTTCCTGAACCACCTCTACGGTGGCATGGACGAACCGGAACTGAAGATCATCGACGTCTTCATCTGCAAGCTGCGCAAGAAGCTTGCCAACGCTGCCGGCGGCGCAAACTACATCGAAACCGTCTGGGGCCGTGGCTACGTGCTGCGCGAGCCTGAAGGCGAGTTCGCCGAAAGCGCCTGAGCCTATTCCCCCTTTACCAATTAAAACCCCGTCTGAGCGATCAGGCGGGTTTTTTCGTGCCCGACATCGGACAGGAAACAAAAAGACCGAGCAGTCGACTGAGCGATCGCGCGGTCAATTAAAACGAAGATTTAGGGGCCGGATCGCGTCAGGCGGCCGCAGCGAAACCGCCAAAGACGGAGGTCAGGATCTTGCGATCGAACGGCTTGAGCAGGAAATCGTCCGCCCCTGCCCGCTTGCCGACCATCATCTTCTTGAGATCCGCCTCGATCACACAATAGAAGATCCGCACGGTCTTGCCCTGCGGCATGGCGCGGACGGCAGCGATGACATCGAGTGCGCCTTCGAGGGCCGCATCGACGATCAGGAAATTGGGGAGCTGTGCCTGGCAGCGCATGATCGCCTCGCGATCGCTGCCGGCCTCGACCACGAGGAAGCCGAGCTCGGAAAGAATGCGTTTCCCGACCTTGCGGACAATATCCGAACCATCGGCAATCATCAGCCTCTGCATGGCAATCCCCTTCACACCGCCTTCCAGGGCGGATTAAAGGACGATCATGCGGCAACGGCGCTAAAGAATGGTTACCTGAAAACGAGAATCGCGCGGCCCCTCACAACAAGGTCCGCGCGATCCGTTAAAGTCCCGACTGCAAAAAGAATCAGGCAGGCACGACCTGAGCCGTGAAAACGATCTTGTCCTCGGAAAGCTCGTGGCTGAGTTCCATGCCGCATTCATCGGCCAAAAGCACCGTGTAATAGGGCTGGATCGAATGGGCATCGACCGCCTCTTCCAGCGTGCCGGACAGGATCTCGATGAATTTCGGCGGCACGCGCATCATGCGGCCCTTCACGGTAATCGTGAATTTCGCGTCATATTCCGGGTTTTCCAGAACGACATCGAGCGAGCCGCCGCGCGGAATGCCGCCATAGGCGACAAGGAACAGGTTGAGCAGCAGCTTGACGCGGTTCTTAGGGATGATCGCCCGCGGGCCGCTCCAGCTGATCTCAGTCTTCTTTTCGGCAACCGCGAAATCCCTGGCAGCCTTTTCGGCCTCGCCCGTATCGATAGAAGCACCGACGGAGCCCGAAGCACCGAAGGCGAGCCGTGCGAATTTCAGGCGAACCGAAGCATTCAGCGCCGAGGTGCGGATGAGATCGAGCGCATCGCCATCGGCCGAGCCCTCGTCCATCAGTTCCAGCCCGTTATTGATCGCGCCAACCGGCGAGATCACGTCATGGCAGACCCTGCTGCACAGGAGAGCCGCCAGATCCGGACCGCTAAGGGTAAGATTGGGGTTTTTGGGCATTCAAGTCTCCTGCTGGATGGTTTTCCGCGCCCGCGGTTTGCCATCTCAAGATTGCGCGTGGATGGTGCGATTATACCGTCATAATGACACCATATTTGGTAAACCGATTGTTAATTGTAACGCATTGAAAAATCGAGCCTACGCTATTTTCCACATCACTCGCGTTGCTATTTTTGTCGTTGCGTTCTGGATAGAATGGTTGGCTTTATGACGCTACCTAGCCAACGTGACAACGGTGGGGCTTCAGCTCTATTGTGAGGTAATCGTGAGGATAGGCTTGCTCTGGCTGAGAAAAAGAGCGGGCGGAGCACTTGCGCTTTTCTAAAGTTCGCGATTATCGAAAATGAGCTGGTACCGTAGCTATTTGGTCTGACGACCAAACCAGAAGCCCAGAACTGTCGTAAGTGCGGTTGCTAGCATCTTGGTCGCTTCCGTTTGCGCGCGAGCTTCGTCTAAAGCTAAAAAAATGAAAGAGCCTACGAGCATAACAGTCACAATCGCTGTTACGAAGTCGGCGGAGACAATTTTTGCAATCACGTCCGCCTGCTTAGATCCGACCCGCATAGCCATTGCGTAGTCACTGTAGACCCAAGCGGTGCCATCTTTGACATGTACAAAGTACTCGTGACGCTGCCCATTGCTGCTTTTATTAGTGAACTCGGCTAACATCATTACGCCACCGCCGAACTCAGGGACAATTGCATAAATATTGACCTGTTGGGCTTGCGGATCATACCGGCTAATTGCCTGAAGTGCCAAATTTTGCTGCGCCTGTAAAATCGCCTGCGACATGATTTCCCCCTTTTTTTGTCGCGGTCAGTTTAGCAATCAATCCTAAGTAGTAAATATTGCCGCCACCGCATGAAGCGCCACAAGAGCGGACTATATGAATCTTTTACCTGGGGGGCGCGTCGCTAGGCTGTTGCCCTGCGCTCATCGGGATAGCCTCGCGATCTGTAGGCAAGCATCACAGTCACGAGGCTAGAATTGGCGCGGATGACACCGCCAAAATTGCAAATCATGCCTCAACAAAGACAACTTCCGACGTGTACGACAAGGCAACACTCCAAGCATGAGGATGATTTGCTGAAGCGTGCACGAAAAAGCGCAAAAAGAATTCGCAATGCCTCGGGTAAGACAGCGAAATACGCATCAATAAAATCAATCGGTTAACAACATAAATGCTTAACCGATTGTTAACATCATGCCGCCAAGATAACGCAGGCTTAAGCATGACGCTTGACAGTTGGATGATTATCAAACGGACCTGAAGATGCGCCGCTCAAAAATTTCGACTCTTGCCCGTTTCGCATGGGCTTTGCTGACGATAGCACCCGCCTTCTGGCTTTCCGCCGCACCGGCTTCCGCCCAGCAGGGTGCCTCGCAATATTCGATGCAGGAGATCATCGATTCCGGCAACGGCTTTTTCGGCTCGACCAGTGGCGGCCTCGCCAAGGTCGTCGAGAACGCCTTTGCCAAATACGGCCTGCCGAACGGCTACGTCCTCGGCCAGGAGGGCTCGGGCGCCTTCATCGCCGGCCTCACCTATGGCGAAGGCCAGCTTTACACCAAGAATGCCGGCCAGCACCCTGTCTATTGGCAGGGCCCTTCGCTCGGTATCGATTACGGCGGCCAGGGCACCCGTGCCATGATGCTGGTCTACAATCTGCCGACGGTCGATTCGCTCTATGCCCGCTTCGGCGGCGTCTCCGGCTCGGCTTTTGTTGTCGCCGGCGTCGGCATGACCGTGCTGCGCAATGACAATGTCGTGCTCGTGCCGATCCGCACCGGCATCGGCGCCCGTCTCGGCATCAATGTCGGCTATCTGAAGCTGACCCGTGACGCGACCTGGAACCCCTTCTGATCGAAAAGACTGCCGCCCCTTACCGGGCGGCAATCCTTGAAGGATGATCGCCTCCGGTGATCGCTTGGATCGCTTGCGACGCGCATTTGCCTATGCTTAAACACCGTCAGCACTCCCCTTCAGGCTGGAAAACAGCCTGAGAAACGGCCCAGAGAATGGCCCGAGGTACGGCACTGTCGTGATCCAATTCGCTCTTCTATTTGGCCTGGGATTCCTGAGTGCCGCCCTGCTTGCCATTCTGCTAGCACCGGCCGTGCACGGGCGGATCGTCCGTTATACCGAAAACAGGATCATGGCGACGCTGCCGATCAGCCCGTCGGAACTGCGCGCCCAGCGCGACATGGCCCGCGCCGTCTACGCCGCCGAAAACGCCCGCACCAGGCAGGAGCTGATCCAGGCGCGCGACAACAATACCGAATTGCGTCTGAAGGCCGACAAGCTTTCCGAAACACTGCGCCAGCTCGAAGGCGAAAAGCTCGACCTGAAAATGCAGGTCGACAGCCTCGATACCGAAGCAGCCGGCTCTCGCACACGACTGCTCGAAGAGAGTAGCCATACGGAAGAGCTGAAGGCAGCGCTGGAAACATCCGGCGCAGAGGCGGCAAACCGCACGGCCGAGATCACCGAACTCAGCCAGCGTCTTCAGCGCGGCGCGACCGATGCCGACAACCTGCGCATCGATCTTTCCTCCCGCGACGCCGAGCTCGAAAACACCAAGTCTCGCCTCGGCAATCTGCGCGACGAACGCGAGGTCCTGCGCACGGAAATCCGCACCCTGACGACCCGGGCCAAGGATGCCGAAGCGCGCCTTGCCCAGGAAGAACAGCGTGTCGCCCGCCTGAACGAGCGCCTCGCACAGGAAACAGCCGAAAGCGCCGACAAGTCGGAAGCACTGGAGCGCCGCGCCCAGGAAATGGCCCGCCTCAGGGACAAGCTGAAACTGGCGACGACCGAGGCCCGTGAGGCGAGCCGCGCCATGCGCAACGCCATTCCAGGCCAATCGCCGCCAAAGGCCGCCGCCGCGCGCCGAAAGATTGGCGATGAGATCGCATCGGACGATGCAGAGCCCGGCGACACAACGGCTCTAGAGCAGACAATCGCGATGACTTCGGCCACGGCCGCAGCATCGTCGCAGACATCAGAGGAAGTGACCCCCGCCATGGCAGCGCTTGCCGAAGAGGCGCGCAATCGCGCCACAGCCCTTTCCGAGCGTCTTGCGAAGAGCAAGGACAGCACCAACGATGCCGCCCTGCGCGAAGAGCTGGCGATCATCGCCGCGAGCCTCGTCGCCGTCACTGCGGCAGAAGAAGGCCGCTCGTCGCCGATCCGCGCCATCCTTTCGGGAAAATCGGGCAATGGCGAGCGCGAAAGCCTGTCGGCAAGGGTAAACAAGGTGATCGCCGATCTCGGCTGAGGGTTAGCATCTCTCCGCACGATCTTGCGCGCCAACGCGACCGTAACAGGAAACGGACCATGTCATCCGAACCGACACCAGCAGCAAAGCCGTGGCTTGCATCGGAGGCCGAAGGTGGGTCGCGAAAATTCGCACCCGCAGTCGAACGCAATCGCGATGTGATCGCTTCCGTCCTGAGTGACATTCTGCCGAAACAGGGGCTTGTTCTCGAACTTGCCAGCGGCAGCGGCGAACATGCCGTGCATTTCGCAAAACGCTTTCCCCAGCTGCAATGGCAGCCAAGTGATGCCGATCCGCATGCGCTCGCCTCGATCGAAGCGTGGCGCGAGCATGAAGGCCTTTCCAACATCAGGAAGCCGATCGCCATCGACGCCTCGGCTCCGGCATGGCCGATCGATAGAGCCGATGCCGTTCTCTGCATCAACATGATCCATATCAGCCCATGGAGCGCCACTGAGGGGCTGATCGAGGGTGCGCGCCGGCTGCTGACGCCCGGCCAGCCTCTGTGCCTCTACGGCCCGTTCCTGCAGGCAGGCGTCGAGACCGCATCAAGCAATCTCGCCTTCGACCAATCCCTCAAGGCACGCAATCCCGAATGGGGCCTGCGCGCAGTCGAGGATGTGATCGCGCTTGCCCACCGCCACGGCTTTGGCCACGAAAAGATCGTCTCCATGCCGGCCAATAATCTGTTCGTGGCTCTCTACGTTTGACGAATAGGATGCGGCTCAGAGCCGCTTCTGCGCCATGGCGATTTCGTAGAGCGCAATCCCCGTCGCCGTCGCCGCATTGAGGCTGTCCAGCCCCGGTGCCTGGGCAATGCGCGCCGTTTTGACGGCCGAGAGGATATGCGCCGGCAGACCCTCGCCTTCGGTGCCGGTGATCAGCGCCATGCGCGGATGAGACGGCACCTCGCGGATCTCCGTCGTACCGGCCGGAGAAAGACCCCATATCGCGAAATCACGGTCAGCCAGCGTCGTCAGCAGATCGACCGCTTCCGCCCGCGCATAAGGCACGGAAAGCACAGATCCGACGGAAACCCGGAGCGACTTGCGGTAAAGCGGATCGCAGCAGCCGGCATCGAGCAAGACCGCATCGGCACCGAAGGCGGCGGCATTGCGGAAGATTGAGCCGATATTGTCGTGATTGGCAATGCCGAAGGCTGCGACCACCAGCGCTTTTTCCGGCAGCGAGGCCAAAAGGTCCTTGGCCGAAGGTTCGCGATGCCGGCGGCCGAGCGCCAGCACGCCGCGATGCAGGTGAAAACCCACGATCCGGTCGAGCACATCCGAGGAGGCGACATAGACCGGCACGTCCTCAGGAAACGCTTCAAGAATCTCGCCGAGACCCGCGACGCGGTTTTCCAGAAGCAGAATCTTTTCCGCAACGAAATCGCCAGTCTCTGCTTTGGCGTGCGCTGCCGCCAGCATGCGCAGCACCACCGTTCCCTCGGCGATGAACCGCCCTCCCCGTCCCGTCAGGTCCCGGTCGCGGATCGCGTGGAACTCGGCGATACGGGGATCGTCCGCATCGCCGATGCGGATCACGTCCATCGCTGGCCCCCTCACTGACCCGTCGTGACCGTCACGTCGGCGATGATGCGGCCGAGCGCGATGTCGAAGATCAGAACCTTCGGCTTGCCCTCAAGCGTGCCGAAGAAGGTCAGCTGGCTGCCGGAAGACGAAACGCTCTGCACGGCAAATCCCGCCGGGAGTGCGGCGGTGACGGCGAGCGGCTGGCCGGAGGGCACGGAGAAGCTGCCCGAAGAAACGACCGTTTCCGGTGTCCCGGCCGGACGCTGCTTGACCTTGTAGACAACGGCAGCGAGGACCGCCATAAAGCAGAGAAACAGGATACCGCCCGAAACGAGTTGCAGGAGCACCATTTTCCGGCGGATTCTATCCATTGCCGGATCAAGCGGCGCTTCCTTTTCCTCGATTTCTGTCTGGGGCATGGAATGTCCTTGGCGTTACATCGGATGATTGAATGAACGACCCCTTTAAACAAGCAGACGCCCCGAGGAAAGTCCTCACCGCCGGAGAAGAGGCAGAGGGGCGCCTGGATGCATGGCTGACGCAGGTTCTCGGCGGCGAATTTTCGCGCAATCGCATCAAGGCGCTGATCGAACAGGGCGCCGTGACGCTAAACGGCAAGACCGTCACCGAACCGAAAAAGAAGGTTTCGCCCGGCGACAATCTGGAAATCGTGTTGCCCGAACCGGAGGATCCGGAACCCAAGGGCGAGGATATCCCGCTTGAAGTCCTCTATGAGGACGAGGACCTGATCGTCATCGCCAAGCCCGCCGGCCTCGTCGTGCATCCGGGCGCCGGCAACTGGACCGGCACACTGGTCAATGCGCTCATCCATCATTGCGGCTCGAGCCTTTCGGGCATCGGCGGCGTCAAGCGCCCCGGTATCGTCCATCGTCTCGACAAGGAGACGTCGGGTGTCATGGTCGTCGCCAAGAACGACATTGCCCACCGCCACCTTGCGGATCAGTTCGCCGACCACGGCCGCACCGGCCCGCTGGAACGCGCCTATATGGCCGTCGTATGGGGCCGCCCCAATGGCCTGAAGGGCACGATCGATGCTCCCCTCGGCCGCTCCAGCGCCGACCGCACCAAGCGCGCGGTGAAGAAGGAAGACACCGACGACGCCCGCCACGCCGTTACCCATTACGAGGTTATGGAGCGTTTTCACGAAAAGCCGGATGCGACCTCGCTGGCCGCCCTGATAGAATGCCGGCTGGAGACGGGCCGCACCCATCAGATCCGAGTGCATATGGCTCATGTCGGCACGCCGCTGATCGGCGACCCGGAATATGCCGGCGGCTACAAGACCAAGGTCAACCTTCTGCCGGAACAGGCCAAGGCAGTTGTCAGCCGTTTTCCGCGCCAGGCCCTGCATGCCTACCTGCTCGCCTTCGAACATCCCCGAACCGGCGAAGTGATGGAATTCGAGGCGCCGCTGCCGGAAGACATGGAAGAACTGATCGGGGCGCTACGGGCCTGACGCGACGGCCGCAGTACTGCGCGTATTGCGGCCCCGCAGATCCGACAGGACATGCAGAAGGACGGCAGCCATGACGATGCCGCCGCCGGTCAGTGTGGCGCCGTCCAGCGTCTCCGCGAAAAACAGCCACACCCAGAAGGGCGCAAGCGGCGCATCGAGCGCGCCGATCAGCGCCGTCTCGACCGGCGGCAAAAGCCGGGCGCCGTAAAGCAGAAGCGCGATGCCGAGCGTGAAGGCAAAGGCACCGAAAACCGAGACGACCACGATATCGTGGAGCGGGCTTGTCAGTGGCGTCGCAAAGGGCAAGGCGGCATAGGCGCTGATGAAGGCCGCAAGCCCGGCAATGACCAGTGCTGGCTGATCCGGATAGCGCCGCACCAGAACCGATGACAACGCGACGCAAAACGTCATGCCGAGCGCAAGCAGATCGCCCACCAGACTGCCGCCTGTGCCTGTTCCAACCATGATCACTACGCCGACCAGCGCGACGCCGCTCGCAACAAGTGCGGCACGACCAGGCCGTTCGCCGAGCACGACAAACCCGAGCCCTGCCGAGATGAACGGGCAGACGGCGAAGATGATCGACACATGCGCGACGCTCGTCGTTCTGAGCGCCGCGATGAAGAACATCATGCCGATGGCCGTCACCACCGCCACGCAAAAACCTGCGCGACCGAGCCCCTTCAGCCGCGTAAGGTTCATGCGAGGTGCCGTGACGGCTAGAAACAGCAACAGTGCCACTCCACCCGCAAGCCCACGCCAGAAAACGATCGTGGCGCTGTCGATCGAGACCAGCCGCGCCATCACACCCGCGGTGCTGAGAACGATCGTCGAGATGAACACGAGAACGAGGCCGTTAAGATAGCTGGAAGGTGTCATCGAAGCCCCCGAGAATGTTTGCCGGAAGACCGCCTATCAGATCGCTGCTGACAACAGCCCGTCAGCAGTGTTGACTGGCGGCGTTGGAGGGAGATGGCCCATGCCGAATTCGGGACGCATGTTCGAGATCGTTCAGCTGCTTCGCACGGCCCGCTTTCCGCTGACCGCCACGGCGATTGCAGCAAAACTCGAGGTGACCACCCGAACGGTCTATCGCGACATCGCCGCTCTGCAGGCGGCCCGTGTACCGATCGAAGGCGCCGCCGGCATCGGTTATGTCATGCGCAACGGTTACGACCTGCCGCCGCTGATGTTTTCTCCCGAAGAACTGGATGCGATCACGGTCGGCCTCGCCCTGATCGGCAGGACCGGCGACCATAGCCTGGAGGCCGCCGGCGAAAGCGCCATGGCAAAAATCGCCGCCGTCGTGCCGAGGCCCGGCCTTTTACCACAGGAACACCGGCTGTTTGCCTCGTCCTGGCATGCCATTCCCGATCCGGTCGTCGACATGCGGCTGCTGCGTGACGCGATCCGGCGAGAGAGAAAGCTGAAGCTCGCCTACCGCGATGGCGCCGGCAATCTCACGGACCGCATCATCCGTCCACTTGCGCTTTTCTACTATATCGATGGGGTGATCCTCGCGAGCTTCTGCGAGCTGCGGCAGGGTTTCCGGCATTTCCGCCATGACCGCATCGAAAGCTGCGAACCGCTGGAGGCCTTCTTCTCCGACAGCGCCGCCCGGCTTCGCGCCGAATGGCGCCTGCTTCCGGATTTCCTCGCAACCGACGGGGCTGGTTGAATGCGCGCCTGACGCGTATTGTGCCGGCAATCCCACGGAGCCGCCATGAGCCATCTCCATGCCACCACGCTACTCGAAACGGATCTCGTTGCCATCCGCGACGTGATCTGCGATGGCGCGTGCCGGCACAGGAGCCCGGAGGAGGCTGCGCAGTCGACCTCGCTTGTCTTTCCGTATCGCGGCGTCTTCATGCGGCATCTGGGCGATGACGAGGCGGTGGCGGAAGCAAGCCAGGTCGTTTTCTTCAACCGCGGCGATGTCTACAGCATCAGCCATCCCGTCGAAGGCGGCGATGCCTGCCTCAGCCTCTCCTTGCCGGAAATCCTGCTCGACGAACTCGTGCCCGATATCCATCGTCGCCCCGGTGAAACCTTTGCCTTCAACAAGCAGCGGCTGGGGCTCGATGCCCGCGCCCAAGTGCAGGTGGCGCTTCTGCGCCACAGCCTGATCAGCCGCACGGCCGAACCGCTGGAAGGCGAAGCGTTGGCGATGACGCTGGTGCGGCGGGCCGTCGGCGAGCGCACCACCCGGCCGCCGGTCTCGGGCTTCAGCACCCAGAAGCTGGTGAACCGCACAAAACTGCTTCTCTCGTCCGACCTCGCCCGCCGCTGGACGCTGACGGAAATCGCATCGGAAACCGGCGTTTCGCCCGTCTATCTCACTCAGGTCTTTCGCAAGATAGAGGGCATGCCGCTTTACCGTTACCAGCTGCGCCTGCGGCTTGCGCGGGCTCTCGATCTTCTCGGCAGTTACGACGATCTGACTGACCTCGGGTTGGAGCTTGGCTTTTCCAGCCACAGCCATTTTTCTTCCTCCTTCCGCCAGGCCTATGGCCGCACACCCGCGGAATTCCAGCGGTTTGCCGGGCTGCGGTAACGGCCGCTGAAAATCGCTAAAGATTCTGACAGCGGCACATGGGCGAAACGTGGTCTTGTTCTCCTTGTGAAGTCCACCACAGGGAGAAGAGATCATGAAGGAAAACACCTGCGCCGCCTGCGACTGCGATCTGGACGAGACCCGCATTGCCGTGCGCATCGGCGGCCGCGTCGTCGAAGTCTGCTGCGAGGAATGCGCCGAAGTGCTGCGTGAGGCCGAGGCGACGACACGCGCCGCGACAACCATCCGCACCTCGTCCCGCGCCGGCTGATAAGCGCCTGTCGCCGTCCCAAGGGGATCGGCACCGGAGAACGACCAGACTCGGCCGTTCTCCCCAAAACCAATATTTCCAGGAGAATATCGATGAGAAACGAGAACCGGGCGGTCTTCGACCGCGCTTCGGAACCCTATGACCTTGCCATGAATTCGGTGGTGCCGGCTCTGCCGCACCCTGCGCCGAAGGCGGGTCGCGAGGAAGTCGAAACGGATGAGGCTGCAGAAATCGCTGCTTCGCCAAAATCCTTTCTGCCCACTTTACTGAGAAAATTTGTCGCCCGCCTCCGCGCCCGCCGCAACCGGCTTGCCCTGCTCGAACTCAGCGAGGAGCAGCTGAAAGATATCGGATTGTCACGCAGCCAGGCCTATGGAGATCCCTATCGCGATCGTTTGGAGGCATCACACGGGCTGGAAAGGCGATGCCGCTAAATGATTACAAAGTAACGACATAAGCATATCAAATGAAATCATGAGCAAAACTCGGAATCCGCCAAATAATTACGCAGAGATACGGCGTCAAAATTTTGCTCTATTTCAGATTTTTGCTGCAATGCGAGATATCACGTCGCCGTATCACTGAGTCCGGCACGAAACATCTGTTCCGCGTTGAACGCCCTCCTTCCTCCACGCTCACAAAGCTCAAAGAAAAAGGGACATGCAGCCAATGAACTCCAGCATCCGCAAATTCATATTCGATGACCTCCAGCAGATCGACGGTTATATCGATCCACCGGATGCCCTGGTATTCCTGTCCCTGCTCCAGGCGCAGACAGGCCACGGTTTTACCGGCGGCCTTGCGGAAATTGGTGTTTTCTACGGACGCTCCTATTTTCTCCTGAAGAAGATCGGAGGGGACACGGATCGCGTGCTGGCGATCGATCTGTTCGATATGGACCAGAATATCGAAGGCGAGCCCGGCCAGTACCAGCGCTTCATCGACAATGGCGTGCGCCTTGGTCTCGGCGTCGATGAGGATCTCGTCATCAAGGGTGACAGCACGCGGCTGAGACCACAGGAGATTACCGACAAGGTCGGCCGCATCCGTTTCTTCAGCATAGACGGCGGCCACATGCTGCATCACGTCGCCTCGGACAGCGCGCTGGCAACCGAAACGCTCGCAGACCATGGCATCATTGCCTTCGACGATACGTTCAATCCCGCCTGGCCGGAAGTGACGGTTGGCGTCGCGGATTTCCTGCGTGAACGCAAGGACACGTTTTCCGCCTTCTGCATGACGAAATACAAGACCTATGTCTGCCGCAGGGAATTCCACGATCTCTATTATCGCGCCATCACCGATGCACCGGACCTGATGGCCTTCGACCATGTCGAAACGGAGTTTCTTGGTTCAAGGACGGTAAGATTGCACAATCCCATGGGCAAGCGCATGGTCTATGAACTGATGGTGCATACAGGCATGCGCGGACTTTCAGAACGCGTTTACCGATAGCGGCAAAGGGAATAATTGGCGCGATAGCATTACGGAATCGTAATGATATAACGCTTCCGTGAAGCCCTTGAATCACCCTTTTGCCGCACTTATCTGTCACTTGGACGGGTGCGGGATCGGGGACGATCCGCGCCTTCTTCGGTTCGCCTTCCAGCACGCATCGAATACTTCTGCGTGAAATTTACAGGGAGCCGACAACGATCGGAAAGGGGTGCTACATGGCCCGCAATACTCTGCCTTCCATTACAGCCGGCGAAGCCGGTCTGAACCGCTATCTCGACGAGATCCGCAAATTCCCGATGCTTGAGCCGCAGCAGGAATACATGCTCGCCAAGCGTTATGCCGAACATGGGGATCGCGACGCGGCCCATCAACTGGTGACCAGTCACCTTCGTCTGGTGGCGAAGATCGCCATGGGTTATCGCGGCTACGGCCTGCCGATCGGCGAAGTCGTGTCCGAAGGCAATGTCGGCCTGATGCAGGCCGTCAAGAAATTCGATCCCGAACGCGGCTTCCGCCTGGCAACCTATGCCATGTGGTGGATCAAGGCCTCGATCCAGGAATATATCCTGCGATCCTGGTCGCTGGTGAAGATGGGCACGACCGCCAACCAGAAGCGGCTGTTCTTCAACCTGCGCCGCCTCAAGGGCAAGATCCAGGCGATCGAGGACGGCGATCTGAAGCCGGACCAGGTCAAGGAGATCGCGACCAAACTGAACGTATCCGAGGAAGAGGTCGTTTCGATGAACCGCCGCCTGACCGGCGACGCATCGCTTAACGCGCCTCTCCGCGCAGCCGAAGGCGAAGCAGGTCAGTGGCAGGACTGGCTCGTGGACGACCACGACAGCCAGGAAGAAGTGCTGATCGAACAGGACGAGCTCGACACCCGCCGCCGCATGCTCGGCAAGGCACTGAGCGTCCTCAACGACCGCGAACGCCGCATCTTCGAAGCCCGCCGTCTGGCCGAAGACCCGGTCACGCTGGAAGAGCTGTCGTCGGAATTCGACATCAGCCGCGAGCGCGTCCGCCAGATCGAAGTCCGCGCCTTTGAAAAGGTGCAGGACGCCGTGCGCAAGGAAGCTTTGGCTCAGGCCCAGGCACTCCGTGTGGTTGACGCCTAAGCGACGGAAACTATTGCGAATTGAAAGAAGCCGCGGCACCGAACGCCGCGGCTTTTTTGTCTCTGCTTTTGTCTCAGGGATGCGACAGTTTGCGGGAATTTCGAACCTTGGACAGGCTGACCTAAATCAAGTTCTCCCTTCGAACCGGCTAGTACGGTCTGGCAGAAAAGCCAGAACCAAAAGGAGAATGGCAAGATGAAAGCAGCCCGCTGGTACAGCGCCAAGGATATTCGCGTCGAGGAAGTCACCGAGCCGAAGCCGGCAGCCGGACAGGTCAAGATCAAGGTCAAGTGGACCGGCATCTGCGGCAGTGACCTGCATGAATATGTGGCTGGCCCGATCTTCGTGCCGGTCAAGGCCCCTCATCCGGTCAGCCATGACGTGGCGCCGATCATCATGGGCCATGAGTTTTCCGGCGAGGTCGCCGAGATCGGCGAAGGTGTCGAACGCGTCAAGCCGGGCGACCGCGTCGTTGTCGAACCGATCCTCGCCTGTGGCAAATGTGATGCCTGCCTGCATGGCAAATACAATCTCTGCGACAATCTCGGCTTCCATGGCCTGTCGGGCGGCGGCGGCGGTTTTGCCACCTACACGACGGTCGGCGAGCGCTGGGTGCACAAGATGCCAGAAGGCCTGTCCTTCGAACAGGGCGCCCTTGTCGAGCCAGCAGCGGTCGCCCTGCATGCCGTCCGTCTCTCCAGCCTCAAGGCCGGCGGCACGGCAGCCGTGTTCGGCGCCGGTCCGATCGGCCTTCTCGTGGTCGAGGCACTGCGGGTGGCGGGCGCTTCGGCGATCCATGTCGTCGAACTGTCGCCGCAGCGTGGCGCCAAGGCGCTCGAACTCGGCGCGACCAGCATCATCGATCCGTCCAAGGAAAACGCCGCCCAGAAAATCCGTGAGCTGACGCCCGGCGGTGTCGATGTCGCCTTCGAAGTCACCGGCGTGCCGGCCGTCCTGCAGCAATGCATCGACGCCACCCGTTATGAAGGTGAAACGGTGATCGTCTCCATCTGGGAAAAGGAGGCACCCTTCCAGCCCAATACCGTGGTGCTGAAGGAAAAGAGCCTCAAGGGCACGATCGCCTATCGCGACGTTTTCCCGGCCGTCATGAACCTGATGGTCCAGGGTTATTTCTCGGCCGAGCGGCTCGTCACCAAGCGCATCGAGCTCGACGATATCGTTACGGAGGGTTTTGACACGCTGGTCGCGGAGAAAAGTCAGATCAAGATTCTGGTCCGCTCTCCGGACTGACAATGTTCCGCATTCACGGAAGCTGGAGCCCGCGGTCATGCCGCGGGCTCTTTTCGTTCCAAGCCTTTATCGCGAACCGGAATGCAGGCCGCGGCGACGGTCCGCGGCGATCATCTCGGCAAGTGCGGAGCGCATCAGGTCGATCAGCAGGAAGACCACAAGGCTGATGCCCATCGCAGGCAGGGCAAGCCCGAGTGCGATCGCCACGACGAGGACGATCATCTTCACTGGCGTCGAAAGATGCGAGAATGCCCGGCCAAGCGTGCGCGGAGATCCGCCAGCTACGGGCCGTCGCAGCCACCACATGCGATAGCCATACATGATCATCGCCATCAGGCCCAAACCGAAGGCCGCCATCAGGATCTGGTTTGCCACACCGAACAGCACGCCCATATGGGTATCAATACCCCAGCGGATCAGTTTTGCGACAAGCGGAAACGTCGCAAAGTCCGCACGGCTGACCACCGTCATGCTGGACGGATCGACGGCGATCGTATCGACCTGCGTCGGCCAGCTGCGGTCATATTCGCTGACCCGGAACGCCTGCTCGACAGTGCGGGGCGGACGCACCTCGATCATGGGTGAATCGATGCCAACGGCCCGCGCCGTTTCGACGACACGATCGATAGCGGCAAGCGTATCCGCTTCAGTGAATGGCGCCGCCACGGGCGGTGCAGCCCCGCCGCTCTGGTGCTCGGCATGCTCGCCCAGAGGCTGCGCCGGCTTGGCGCCACCGAGATCGACGGAAACCGATGGCGTGATCCAGCCGACGACATTGCGAAACTCGTCGATATTGCCGCCTGCCCAGCGCGACCATGTCAGCCCGGTGACGGAGAGGAAAAGCAGGCCGAGCGCCATCCAGATGCCGATCAGCCCGTGCAGCCGCCGCTCGCGCGCCGCCTTGCCAAGATTCTTCGGCAGGCCGAGACGCCACAGCCAGAGCAGCACGCCACCCAGAACGGCGATCCACAGCCAGGAGGCCGCAAGCTCGCTGTAATTGCGGCCGATATCGCCGAGCAGCAGATTGCGATGCAGGTAATCGAGCGCGATGCGGAAAGGCAGGATACCGCTCGTGCCATAGGTCACGAGCTCGCCTTGCGTCTTCAGCGAGGCCGGATCGACGAAGATCGTGCGTGTTTCCGATTCGCCGAGACCCGGCTCGGTAAACATCACCCGCGTCGTCTTACCTTCCGCAATGGCTGGACGCACGGCGAACAGTCTTGGCCCCTCACCCATCACTTGGCGAGCGGCAGCGACCTGCTCCGAAAGCGGCCTTGCCGGCCCCTGCGTCGCAGCCACCAGCTGGTCGCGATAGAGCCAGCCTTCGATCTGCGGCGTCAGCACGTAAAGCGTGCCGCTCAGCGCCGCAAAGAAGATGAACGGTGCGACGAACAGGCCGATATAGAAATGCAGCCGGATCATGAACAGCCGGAAGGCGCCTTTCGTCTCGGCGCTGCGGACGGCAGTCTCAGCAGCCATGACCGGCCTCCATGAATGAGGCAGCAGGGTGCAGAGTGGATGTTTCGGCCAAAAGCCTGTGAAGAGCCGGCAGCATCGGCCAGCAAGCGATCGAACAAGCGACCATCATTGTCTCCTTGAAAATGAACGGACCGGCAGCGAAGCCGGCATGCGTGCAGAATCAGGAGAGGCTTGGTGGCCCCCGGACATCGCCGCTCAAGCCCAGCAGCCGTGGCGTCTCGTGGACCGACGGCAGAAGAGCGACGGTCTCGCCGATGACGATACGCGGCGCAAATACAGGACCGTTATCGCAAGGCAGACCGGGCGTGATCGAATGGGCAATCTGGCAGGCGGCCTGACAGCAAGGCTGCGGCACACCATCGAGCGGGCTCTTGCCCTGATGCTCTTCAGCCCCCGACGACGAACAGATGACTTCGAGCGCGCCATCCAGCGACAGCATCGAGGCCTGGGCATAACCACTGATGCCACCCTGCAGCAGAAGCATCACGGCGATGAGGCCGGCGAGAACGCCGCCGCTCATGGCATCGCGAATGATCTGTCTGAAAAAGCGCATAACCTTCCCATAGGGGAAGGTTTGGCTTTGTCAACTATCGGTCGTGGTGAAGACCTGCGACACTTTCTCATCAACGAAAAATCCCGCCTGCGTTTCCGAAGGCGGGATTTTGAAATTCGGCTTTAAAAACCGCTTACTGGCTGCCCGGCGAAGCGGGCATCTTGGCCCATTCGGCGATTGCCTCGTTAAAGGCCTTTTCGCCTTCCGGACCCTTCTGCAGTGTCAGCAGTGCACGACGGCCGTTGCGATAGGCAACCGGAATATCGATCCAGTTGCGGGTCCGCAGCAGGTCGAGATTGGTGTTGCGGGCATCCGGGAAATCGTTGAGCGCGATCATGTGGAAATCGTCGGTGATCTTGGCCGGAACCGCGATCAGCGCGTTGCCACGATCCTGCTCGGTCGTCTTCATCGCGATGCGCTGGACGCTGTCGATCGCGCCGCCTTCAAAGCCCGGAGGCACGGCGAAAACGATCTCGATCAGATGGCTGGCGGGCAGCGACGGATCGGTATTGCGCTTCAGCGTCATCAGCGCCGTCAGGCCACGGCCGGGCACGGTGATACGGCCCTGCACTTCCGGCTCCGGCGGTCCGCCATTGGCACCCGGTTCACGCAGCAGCGACCAGGACACGGTCCCGTCGATGGCAGTCGGTGCGGTCTGGCCGAGACGCTCTTCGTAGAGGAACATCTTTTCGCCCGAGGCGGCCGGCGTATTGGCAATATTGCCGCTCGGCGTGGCCGGTGCAGGCGTTGCCGGTGCATTGGCTGCTGGCGGGGTGGTGCCGGCAGCTGGTGCTGTCGGAGCAGCGGTACCGGGTGCAGCAGGCGCCGGCGTTGCCGGCGGCGAATTGAGCTGCGCAACCGACTGGCCTTCGGCATTCTGTGCCAGCGTGCCGGCGGCGCCCGGACCGTCATCGGTCTCGCTGCCATCCGCCATCAGGCGCTGGGTGAATTTCGGATTGGCTGCAGAACCATCGGCCGGCGCCGGCGTGGTCGCTGGCGTCTGCGGACGATTGGCGGCCTGCTGGTTGGCTGCAGGCGGCGTGGCAGTGGTCGTCGCTGCACTGGAGGCAGGGTTCGCTGCCGGCGGCGTGCCATTATTGGCCGTCGATGCGGCCGGGGTCTGCTGTGCCGTAGAAGTACCGCTGGAGTTCGACGAGATCAGGCCACCGACGAGTTCGTCGAGCGAATCGCGGTTGATCCAGACAGCATAGGCGCCGCCCGCCACGACGAGCAGGCCGACAATGCCGAGCACGAGGCCGGCATAGCTGCGCTTGCGCACCGGTGTCACCCGATAGGGCTTTGCCGGGCTTGGCATCAGGTCTTCGAGATCGTCATCATTGCGCGATGCGGCACGGGCCTCGGAACGCGGCTGTTGCTGCTGTTCCTTGGTATAGCCGATCAGGTCTTCGAGATCGCTCCACGGATCCCGGTCGGCCTGCTTCGCATCATCCGCCTTGGCGGCACCGGCCTTCCCATCATCGACCTGCGACAGGTCGGACGGGACGTAATCGGCAAAGAAGCTTTCGGCGTCATCGGCCTTGTGGCTGCCCTGCACGGCGGACAATTCGCCGACGGGCGGCATCCGCACGGCATCGGCCGCGACATGCGTCTCTTGGTCGAAATGGGCATCGACACGCTCTGCCGAAGCATGACGGCCGATCGGTTCGACGGGGCCTGCGGGAATAAGTTCGGGAACATCGTTCCAGGCAGAATCAAGCTCGGCCTGCTTGCGGGCATGCTCGTCCTGCGACCAGCCATCGTGCTGTTCGAAGGCAGACGCCGCCTCGGCAGCGCTGTCGCCGGCACGCCAGTCACGATCGGCATGGCCGGAAAGCTCACCCGAAAAGCCATAAGGTGGCTCTTCATGGGCTCTTGCCTGTTCCGGCTCGTAGCGGGCAGGCTCTTCATAGGCAGGTTCGTGGACCGGCTCATCCGGTGCCTGATAGGCCTCGGGAGCCACATAGGCCGTGTCTTCTTCCCGGCTTTCCGCATGCTGCGTGAAGCTGGGCTCGGCATGGGCTTGGAACCGGTCTTCCTCGACGCGTGCACCAGCCGCTTCTTCGAAAAACGCCCGCTCGGCAAGAGCAGTGCGCTCATCATGATGCGGTTCTGGCTCGACAGGCTCCTCATAGGCAGGAACGGCAGCCGGCGCCTCTTCCTCAATCTGCTCGTCGCGGGTCTCATAGGCGACCGGTTCGTCGACCTGATCCCAGGCAGGCGTTGCGTGTTGAGGCTCGGCGGCAGCATGGACAGGTTCGTGAACCGGCTCATACCGTTCCTCGACCTCTTCCGCCGGCTCATAAGCCTGAGCCGGAGCCTCGGCATGATCCTGTTCGGGTTCGTCGCGATAGACGGGAGATTCGGCTGGCTCGGGATCCGCTGCATAGGTGGCTGCGGCAGCGACGGGCGCTGCTGCAACCTCTTCCCCCGGATAGGGGAAGCCATCGTCGACGGGTGCGGCCTCGGCATGCTCCGCCTCGACCTCGGTGATGGCCAGCTCCAGCTTGTCCATCTGCCTACGAAGCATTTCCTCAGGCGGGCGCGGCTTCATGTTCTCGAGCTGCCGCTGAACGGCGCCACGAGCCTTCTCATACACTTTCGCACGCGTATCAGGCGTGTTGGTGGTAAGCCCGTCTACAGCGCGGCGGATCACCGCTACAAAATCAGCCATCAGCACTTCTCATAATCACCGACTCGTCGCCGGCAGAATGGATAATCAGTTCTAAACTTTAATCTTCAAACGGGTCCGTCACAAGTATGGTGTCGTCCCGCTCGGGGCTGGTGGACAGAAGCGCGACCGGAGCACCGATCAATTCCTCGACCTGGCGCACATATTTGATCGCCTGCGCCGGCAGTTCGGCCCAGGAACGGGCACCGACGGTCGATTCCTTCCAGCCTTCCAGCGTCACGTAGATCGGCTCTACACGCGCCTGCGCCGCCTGGCTTGCCGGCAGGTGGTCGATGCGCTCGCCATCCAGCATGTAGCCGACGCAGATCTTCAGTTCTTCGAGGCCGTCGAGAACGTCGAGCTTGGTCAGCGCGATGCCCGTGATGCCATTGGTCGCGACCGACTGGCGCACGAGCGCCGCATCGAACCAGCCGCAACGGCGCTTGCGACCCGTAACCGTGCCGAATTCATGGCCCTTTTCGCCGAGGAACTGGCCGATCTCGTCGGTCAGCTCGGTCGGGAACGGGCCTTCGCCGACGCGGGTCGTATAGGCCTTCGTGATGCCGAGGATATAGCCGAGCGAACCCGGGCCCATGCCGGAACCGGCAGCAGCCTGGCCGGCAACCGTGTTGGACGAGGTAACGAACGGATAGGTGCCGTGGTCGATATCGAGCAGCGAACCCTGCGCACCTTCGAACAGAAGGCGCGAGCCCTTGCGGCGCTCCTTGTCGAGCAGTTCCCAGACGGTTTCGCGATAGGGCAGAACCTTGTCTGCAACCGACGTCAGCTCTTCCATGATCGTCTCATAGGAGACTTCCGCCTCGCCAAGACCACGACGCAGGGCGTTGTGGTGGGTGAGCAGGCGATCGACCTTGAGCGCGAGGGTTTCCGGATCCGCGAGGTCCATCACGCGAATCGCACGGCGGCCGACCTTGTCTTCATAAGCCGGGCCGATGCCGCGGCGGGTCGTGCCGATCTTGGTGCCGCTGTTGGAGGCCGCGTCTTCGCGCAGGCCATCCAGTTCGCGGTGCAGCGACAGGATCAGCGTCGCGTTGTCGGCAATACGCAGCACGTCCGGCGAGATCTTGATGCCCTGGGCTTCAAGCTTGGCGATTTCAGCCACGAGCGCATGCGGATCGACGACGACACCGTTGCCGATGACCGAAAGCTTGCCGCGCACGATGCCGGACGGCAGGAGCGACAGCTTGTAGCTGACACCATCGATGACGAGCGTATGACCGGCATTGTGACCGCCCTGGAAGCGCACGACGATATCGGCGCGTTCGGAAAGCCAGTCGACAATCTTGCCCTTGCCCTCGTCACCCCATTGCGAACCCACGACCACTACATTCGTCATCTTTGCTTCCCTGCCTCTTCGGCATGTTGCCACCGGCAATCCCGCCATCGCAGCGCTCTACAGGCGCGGCAGCGGCATAGTGCCGAATCCAATCCCACACCGCCGTGCGATAGAACCTATCCGATTGCCCGGCCGTGCAAACGGGCGCATCTATAATGCCTTGGCCTGCGGAAAGCGACCTGTTTGTGATCTTCCCGTGGTTTTTGCGTGACAAATGGCAAAACACCGCGTTATTGCCCCGCCGCTGGGGAAAAACCTGCCCCGAAGCGCTCTAGCCAGAGGGGCTCGGGGGAGGAAAGCAGTTTGTACCGCAGCGCATACCTTTATCTCGTCATCGCGACTCTCTGCTGGGGCGGCAATGCCGTCGCAGGAAAGCTTGCCATCGGCCATATCAGCCCGATGATGCTGACCTTCTGGCGCTGGGGATTTGCAACCACGATCATCTGCGCGATCTCCGTGCCGCAGCTCGTCCGCGACTGGCCCGTCGTCAAAAAGAACCTGCCGATCCTGATCTTCCTCGGGCTTGTCGGCTACGTCGTCTTCAACGGCGCGCTCTATACGGCCGTCAACTATACGACAGCGATCAACGTCACCGTCGAGCAGGTGGCGATCCCGATGTTCATCTTCATCATCAATTTCGCGCTGTTTCGCATGCGTGTCAGCTGGCTGCAGATTTTAGGCTTCACCCTGACCTTTCTCGGCGGCCTCCTGACGGCCGTGCATGGCGATCCCCGTGCGCTGGTGACGCTGACCGTCAATTTCGGCGATGCGATCATGATGATCGCCATTCTCGCCTACGCGCTCTACACCGTGGCGCTACGCTGGCGGCCCAAGATCGACTGGCGCACGCTGATGGCCGTGCCCGCCTTCTTCGCCTTCCTTTTCAGCATTCCGCTGGTCGGCTGGGAATATTCGACCGACAGGCTGGTCTGGCCGGATGCGAGCGGCTGGGCCATCACGCTTTATACCGCCATCTTCGCATCGCTGGTGGCGCAGGTCCTGTTCATCAAGGGAGTCGAGCAGATCGGCGCCAACAGGGCCGGCCTGTTCATCAATCTCGTCCCCGTCTTCGGTACACTGCTCTCGGTCCTGGTTCTGGGCGAAAGGCTGCAGATGTTCCACATCGCAGCACTTGCGCTGGCGCTCGGTGGCATCGCCATCGCCGAACGCGGAAAACCCGCCTCCGGCTAGGAAAGGCGGGCATCGCTTCGGGACAAGCGAATTTATATTCCGGGATCTTTGATCAGAGCGGATGAAAAACCGGCGCGATCGCACGGCGCGGTTCATCGGCAATGGCTACCATCTCGATGATCGGGCTGCGGTCACCAAGCGTCACTTCGCCGGCCGCGGTCTTCACGACCAGAACGCGGTCGATCTGGCCTTCAGCCGTCACAAGATAGCTGAGCTGCAGGTCGTCTGCCGACCATCCGAGCGAAAGCAGCTGGTCGCGCTTCAAGGCAGCGCAGTCGAAGCAGCTTTCGCGCGACGGGATTGCCGAAGCGGTCTTGTCAAAACTTCCGAGATAGGTGTCGAGGTCATAGACCGTGCGGTTGACCCCGGCATTGACCTGCGAGAGCTGTTGCTGCTTCGCGAAATCATCTGCCGCTCCGGCGCCGTCATGGCGCACGGAAGCGCTGTCTTCGGCGACCGGTGCATGGATCGCCGCCGAGCCGGAAAGCACGAAGGCGAGACCGCTCGGGCCTGCCGCATGGGCTTCCTTGCTGATGATGAGGGCTGCCAGAATGGCCACTGAGACGATGAGCTTCCTGATCATTACGCCGACCCCTTCTCTGGCCCTGTCTGCCGGGCGGCGCTTGCGTAACGGCCGCCTCTTCTGTTCATGACAAAAGCCTACGCCGACAGGTTTTCGGGGCGCTTAAGCGAAAAGATGCAATTTTATTGAAATCCATCTTTTTCTCGCCATGGCACAGATAAACCGGTTCTGCGCGCGCAAAAAGGCAGCGGACCAAGCGGAAATTGATGCTTTTCGAGATGCCCCCCATCTCCTAACCCTTGGTCCAAAGACAACAAAGGGAAGGCAGGCGACCGATGGGCAAGCCGTTTTACTGGAACGAACTGAACACGCTCGACTTCGCCGACCTCTCGCCGGACAGGACGATCGCAATCCTGCCGATCGCTTCAACAGAGCAGCATGGGCCGCATCTGCCGATCGCGACTGACGTGGCAATCGCCAACGGCATGCTGGCGGAGCTGAAAACCCAGCGCCCGGAAGAACTCGACATCCTCGTCTTGCCGACCCAGGAAATCGGCAAGGCCAACGAACATATCTATGGCCCCGGCACGCTGTCCCTCGGCGCCGACCTGCTCATCCCCGCCTGGACCGCGATCGGCGCCAAGGTGGCCGAGGCCGGCGTGAAAAAGCTGGTGATCGTCAATTCCCATGGCGGCAATGTCGACATCATGAGCATTGTCGGCCGCGAATTGCGGGTGCGTTACCAGATGGCCGTCATCGGCACCCAATGGGGCCGCTTCGGCCATCCGGAGGGACTGATCTCCGAACACGAGCAGAAATACGGCATCCATGGCGGTGAAGTGGAAACCTCGCTCATGCTGCATTTCCGCCCGGAACTGGTGCGGATGGAAAAAGCCCAGAATTTTGTCTCGGCCGCCGAAAGCCGCTCGAAATTCATGCAGCCGGCGCCGCCGCATGTCCTTTCCTGGATCGCTCACGACCTCAACCCCAACGGCGTCGTCGGCGATGCTTCGAAGGGCACGGCGGAAAAGGGCGCCACGATCTGCCGCCATCAGGTGGCGGGCTTCGTCGAGATGCTGCGTGAATTCGAAAAGTTTTCGCTGAGCGAGCTTTATACCCGCTGAAGGCCTATTCGACAGTGTCTTCGAGCGCCGCCAGCGCCTTGACGACGTCTGGCGGTCCCTTCCGATATTTGGCCTTGAGCTTCTTCAGGGCCGCATCCGTTCCCTTGCAGTATTTGTCGAGCGCCTTGTTGATCTCCGCGCCGCGCGCTTCGTCATAAGCTTCTTCCCCTCGAAAATGGTCGCATTGCTCCCGGTTGGCGAGGAAGGTTTTGACATCCGCGGGAAACTCGGCGGCGGATACGGTGGTCCCCGCTCCTGCCGCCATGGCCATCACCAAAAACCCGATTGTCGCCGCACGTCGCATTGCCGATTCCCCCCTGAAACTATGATCTTGTCAGCTTAGGCCCGCTGCATACCGGTTTCATGTCTGCCCCTGCGCCGGCAAATGCCCCTTGCCCTGTAGCTCGGCCACCATGGCGGCAAGCTCCGACAGCAAAAATTCCACGAACAGGCTGGTCGCCGTATCCAGCGTCGCCCGCGACCGCGCCACGAGCTTCATCGGCTGGTGGCGTTGATGCGGCGTCGCGATCGGCCGAAAGATCAACTCGCCACGCCGGCATTCCGGCAAAACATCGAGCGGATTGAGCAGCGAAATTCCGGTTCCGCATTTCACCAGCTGTTTCAGCATGTCCGACGCATTCGTCTCGACGATCGGCTCGACGGCGATCGAAAGCTGCGATAGGGCGAGGTTGATGATGTTGCGCAGGCTGGTGCCCGGCTGCGCCAGAAGCAGCGGCTCATGGCAGACATCGGCGAGATCGATCGGCCCCTCGCCCGCCAGCCGGTGGCCTGGTGGAATGACGGCGCCGATCGGCACGTCGAACGTCGCAAGCGTACGAATACCCGGCGTTGCGGGCATATTGAAGCCGAGACCAATATCGACCTCGCCCGCCACGACCGGATGAATGGTGGTCGAGCCGCCATCGTTGCGCAGATGAATGCGCACCCGCGGATGCTTGGCAACGAAACGCGCGATGATTTCCGGCAGCGGCCCCGCGGCAAGACCGACGGTTGCCACCATCGTCACCTTGCCGAGCTGCGGCATTTTCAGGCCGCGAATGCGCGCCTCCATCCGCTCATAGGCCTTCAGCGTCTCGCGGATATGCTCGATGCAGAGTTCGCCGGCCGCCGTCAGTTTCAGCCCGCGCGGCATGCGTTCGAAGATCGGCGCGCCGATTTCCTCTTCCAGCGCAAGAATCTGCCGGTTGATCGCCGACGACGCGACATTGAGGTTGGCAGCCGCCTTGCGGATCGAACCGCAGCGGGCGATCTCGTCGATATATTGCAGTTTGCGCGAATGAAGCATGCTGCCGCGGTTCCGTTTGCTTAAATCTTGATCGCATCGCACAATCGCAGCGACCGCATTTTGAGCGCTGCCTCAAAGGCATCGCTGCGGGCGAATTTTGATGCTTTTCAAGGCGCAAGGCAACCGCTCAAATACTGCTTATAAAATACTCCCACGATGCCGCGTGGTTTAACAGGGGAACGAAGCGACATGTCCAAATCATTGACGATCAAAGCATTTATGGCCGCTGCCGCAATTTCAGGCGCCGCCCTTGCCGCCCAGCCGGCAGCCGCCCTCGACGAAGTCTCCTACGGCACCAACTGGCTGGCCCAGGCCGAACATGGCGGCTTCTATCAGGCCGTCGCCGATGGCACCTATGAGAAGCATGGCCTCAAGGTGAAAATCATCCAGGGCGGTCCGAACGCCGCCAACCGCGCGCTTTTGATCGCCGGCAAGGCCGATTTCTACATGGGCGGCCAGCTGGGTGACATGGACGCCGTCAAGGAAGGCATTCCGCTGATCAGCGTCGCCTCGATCTTCCAGAAGGATCCGCAGGTTCTGCTGGCTCACCCGGATGCCGGTGTCGAAAAATTCGCGGACCTCGCCAAGCTCAACACGATCTTCATGGCCAAGGAAGGTTTCGCCACCTATTTCGAGTGGATGAAGAAGAACTATACCGGCTTCAAGGAAGACCAGTACAAGCCCTACACCTTCAACCCCGCTCCGTTCATCGCCGACAAGAAGTCCGCCCAGCAGGGTTACCTGACCTCCGAGCCCTATGAAATCGAAAAGCAGGCCGGCTGGGCGCCGAAGGCGTTCCTGCTCGCCGATGCCGGTTATGCCCCTTATTCAACGATGATCACCACGACCCAGAAGATGGTCGACACCAAGCCTGACGTCGTGCAGCGCTTCGTCGATGCCTCGATCGAGGGCTGGTACAACTATCTCTACGGCGACAACAAGGGCGCCAACGATCTGATCAAGAAGGACAATCCGGAAATGACGGATGGCCAGATCGCCTTCTCCATCGCCAAGATGAAGGAAGCCGGCATCCTGATCTCCGGCGATGCCGAGACCAAGGGCATCGGCTGCATGAACGACGAGCGCTACAAGAAGTTCTTTGACGCCATGGTGGCAATCAAGGTCGAGCCGGCCGATCTGGATTTCAAGAAGGCCTATACGACCAAGTTCGTCTGCAAGGGCGTGGGGATGAATTTGAAGAAGTAAAGGGCTTCGCCTCCGCAGCCCTTCACCCTACCCTCTCCCCGCATGCGGGGAGAGGGGACCTGCCCCAAGACGGAATAGAGGCTGAGGCAAGCCGGCGCGGCATATCCCTTCTCCCCGCAGGCGGGGAGAAGGTGGCGGCAGCCGGATGAGGGGCAGCGCAGGTCTCAGAACATGCATTTACAAGGCCAGTAATGACCCCAACCCAAGCCCCAACGACGCCAACTTCAGTAGACACCCGCAAACGTGCGCTCGTGACCATGCGCGGTGTCTCGAAACAGTTTTCGAGCGGCACGCTGGCTTTGTCCGACATGTCGCTGACGGTGGAAGGCGGCGAGTTCGTGAGCCTGCTCGGCCCATCCGGCTGCGGCAAGTCGACGGCGCTCAGGATCATTGCCGGCCTCGGTGACGTCACCTCCGGCACGATCGACTGGCCAAGCTCCCGCATCAATTCAAAGGGCCTGCCGGAAGGCGATATTTCCTTCGTCTTCCAGGAGCCGACCCTGATGCCCTGGCAGACGGTGTTCGGCAATGTCCACCTGCCCCTGAAACTGCGCGGCATTTCGAAATCCGCAGCGCGCGCCGATATCATGGCCGCGCTCGAAACCGTCGGCCTCAAGGATTTTGCAGAGGCCTATCCGCGCGAACTTTCGGGCGGCATGAAGATGCGTGTTTCGATCGCCCGCGCCCTCG
This sequence comes from Neorhizobium alkalisoli, assembly GCF_007829835.1. Taxonomy (GTDB): domain Bacteria; phylum Pseudomonadota; class Alphaproteobacteria; order Rhizobiales; family Rhizobiaceae; genus Neorhizobium. Next base: position 789,959 of record NZ_VIWP01000003.1, read on the forward strand.
TCACCAAGCCGAAACTGCTGCTGATGGACGAACCCTTCGCGGCGCTCGACGAAATCACCCGCCAGAAGCTGAACGACGACGTGCTGCGGCTGTGGCAGGAGACGGGCATCACCGTCATCTTCGTTACCCATTCCGTCTTCGAAAGCGCCTATCTGTCGAACCGCATCGTGGTGATGAAAGCCCGCCCCGGCCGCGTCCATGCGGATTTTCCGCTGGTCACCAGCCTCGAGCGCGATGCCCATTACCGCACCTCGGAAGACTACCGGCAGGCCTGCGAAAAGGTCTCGACCATGCTGATCGAAGCCATGGGAGGCGAGGAACACTGATGGCCAATCCGTCCGAAAAAGCCGGTTTTCTCAACCGCGATATTCTTCTCCGCACCCTGATCCCGATCGGCGTCGTTGCCTGTCTCATCCTCGCCTGGCAGTTGATCATCCTCGCCTACGAGATCCCACAATATATCCTGCCCGGCCCGGTGGCCGTTGCCAATTCGCTCTACAAGGACTGGGGCACGCTTGCTCCCGCTTTGTGGGTGACGACGCAGATCACCATGCAGGCCTTAGCGCTGGCGCTGATCGGTGGCGTCGGCATCGCCGTTTTCCTCGTCCAGTCGAAATGGATCGAGATCGCTTTCTACCCGATCACCGTCATCCTGCAGGTCACCCCGATCGTCGCGATCGCACCGCTGATCCTGATCTATGCGCCGACGACCCAGGTGGCGCTGCTGATCTGCGCGTTCCTCGTCGCTTTCTTCCCGATCCTGTCCAACATGGTGCAGGGCCTGAAAAGCGTCGATCACAACCTGCTCAACCTTTTCGACCTCTACGGCGCCTCGCGCTGGCAGACACTGATCTTTCTGAAACTGCCGGCCTCCCTCCCCTATTTCCTCACCGGCCTGCGCATCGGCGGCGGCCTGGCGCTGATCGCGGCGGTCGTCGCGGAATTTGCAGCAGGTTCTGCCGGCGCCGGCTCCGGCCTCGCTTTCCGTCTACTTGAGGCGCAATACCGCCTGAACATTCCGCGCCTGTTCGCAGCCCTAGTGCTCCTGTCGCTGCTCGGCGTGGTGATCTTTGCGATCACCTCCTTCATCTCCTGGTTCTTCCTGCACCGTTGGCATGAAAGCAGCCTAAGGAGGGAAAACTGATGGCAAACGAATTTTTGACACTTCCCGAGGCCGGCCGCTTCGTACTGGCGAACGCCACGCTGCCCGCCATCCTCGTCAAAGGTTTCGCCGCGCCGGCCAGGGAAGGCCTCGTCTCGGCCGATCTCGTGATTGCCGACGGCAAGATCGAGGCCATCCTGCCGCACGGCTCGGCGCCGGTAGATCTCCCAAAGGCCGATCTGCGGGACGGCATGGTCTGGCCCTGCTTCGTCGACATGCACACGCATCTGGACAAGGGCCATTTTTGGGACCGTCGCCCGAACCCGGACGGCACGTTCATGGGCGCGCTCGAAAACGTCCGCGCCGACCGTCTCGCCAACTGGTCGGCCGAGGACATGCGCGCCCGCATGGAATTCGCGCTGAAAAGCGCCTATGCCCATGGCACAAAACTGATCCGCACCCATCTCGACAGCATTCCGCCCCAGGAAGACATTTCCTTCCCGCTGTTTTCCGAAATGCGCGCGGAATGGAAGGGCCGCATCGACCTGCAGGCCGTCGCCCTCCTGCCGCTCGAAGCGGTGCTCGACGAAAAGGCGTTTGGCGGTATCGTCTCGACCGCGAAAAAGCATGGTGGCCTCCTTGGTGGCGCCACCCGCATCCTGCCGGATTTCGAAAAGATCCTCGACACGCTGTTCCGTGCCGCCGCCGATAACGGCCTCGATATCGACCTGCATGTCGATGAGACCGAGGAACGCGAAGTGCTGACGCTGGAGGCCATCGCCGACACGAAACTGCGGCTCGGCTTTACCGGTGCAGTCACGGTCGGCCATTGTTGCTCGCTGGCGCGACAGGACGAAGAGACGGCAAAACGCGTCGTCGACAAGGTCGCCAAGGCCGGCATCTCGGTCGTCTCCTTGCCCATGTGCAACATGTATCTGCAGGACCGCCATGCCGGCCGCACCCCGCGCTGGCGCGGCGTCACCCTGTTCCACGAACTGACGGCAGCCGGCGTAAAAGTCGCCGTCTCCTCCGACAACACGCGCGACCCCTTTTACGCCTATGGTGATCTCGACGCCGTGGAAGTCTTTCGCGAGGCAGTCCGCATCCTGCATCTCGACCACCCCTTGAGCGAGGCTGCCCGCGTCGTCACATCGACACCCGCCGAAATCCTCGGCCGCCCGGATGTCGGCGTGATTACGGAAGGCGCCCCCGCCGATCTCGTTCTCCTCAGCGCCCGCCGCTGGAGCGAATTCCTTTCCCGTCCGCAGGCCGACCGCATCGTGATGCGGAATGGCAAGGGCATCGACCGTCGCCTGCCGGATTATCGTGACCTGGACCCGATCTTGGATAAATGAGCATGGCAGATTACGCGCAGATCAAGAAAGACCTTGAAGGCATCGCGCTGGAAGACAATCCGGCTTTGGTGCGCCAGAAGAGCCGCGATTTCTACTGGTATTCGCCGATCCTCAAGCGGGAACTCGAAAACGTCACCGCCGATCTCGTCGCCTCGCCGAAGAATGAAGCGGAAGTGATCCAGGTGCTGAAGGTCGCCTACGCCCATGGCGTACCGGTGACCCCGCGCGGCGCCGGCACCGGCAATTATGGCCAGGCCATGCCGCTCTCGGGCGGCATCGTGCTCAACCTCGCCAACATGAACCAGGTCAAGGAAATCCATCCCGGCCGCGTCATCGCCGAGCCCGGCATCATCATCGCCGAACTCGACCGCCAGACAAAAGCCCATTCCGGCCAGGAACTGCGCTTTCACCCCTCGACCGCCCAGACGGCGACGATCGGCGGCTTCATCGCCGGCGGCTCCGGCGGCGTCGGTTCGATCCACTGGGGTGGCCTCCGCGACCTCGGCAACATTCTTCGCCTGCGCGTTGTTACCATGGAAGCCGAGCCGCGTGTTCTCGACCTCACCGCCTGGGACCTGCAGAAGGTGACCCACGCCTATGGCACCAACGGCATTATCGTCGAAGTCGAGATGCCGCTCGCGCCCGCCTATGACTGGGTGGATGTTCTGGTCGGTTACGACGATTTCATGGATGCCGTCCGTTTCGGCGATGCCGTCGCACACAAGAACGGCATTCTCGTCAAGGAAATCGCCCCGATCGCAGCCCCGATCCCCTACGATTATTTCCCGCGCCACAAGCCTTTCATCCGCCACCGCGATCAGTCGATCTGCGTCTTCATGGTGGCACCGCATTCCATGGATGCGTTCACCGCCTTTGCGGACAAGAGCAAGGCGGAAATCCTGTTCCGCTCCGACAAGGTCGAGAGCATGAAGGGCATTCCGCATGCCTATGAGCTCGCCTGGAACCACACGACTTTGCGTGCCCTGAAGGTCGATCCGAACTTCACCTATCTCCAGGTCCAGTATCCCGGCCCCGACCATGTCGAAAAGGTGAAGCTGATGACCGAGATCTTTGGCGACGAAGTGCCGGGCCATCTCGAATTTTTGAAATTCGACGGCCGCATCCAGTGCTCCGGCCTGCCGCTTGTCCGCTTCACGACCGAGGAGCGGCTGGAGGAAATCATGCAGATCCACCGTGACAACGGCTGCCCGATCTTCAATCCGCACCGCTACACGCTGGAGGAAGGCGGCATGAAGCAGACCGACGTGGTCCAGCTCGCCTTCAAGAAGGAAACCGATCCGAAGGGCCTGCTCAATCCCGGCAAGATGATCGCCTGGGACAATCCCGATTTCGATTTCTCCGCCGGCAAGAACTATCTCTTTCCGGGTCTGGCAGCGGCAGGTGGCTGATGAAGGTTCTGCTGCTCCACTCCCATCCGGTCGAATCGAGTTACGGCGCGGCGCTGCATAAAGCGGCGCGCGAAAGCCTCGAAAAGGCCGGGCACATCGTCGATGACTGCAATCTTTATGCGGAAAAATTCGACCCGGTCCTCTCCCGCGAGGAGAGGCTCGGTTATCACACCGTGCCCGACAATATCGCGCCGGTGAAGGATTACGTGGAGCGGCTGCGGGCAACGGATGCGATCGTCATCGTCACGCCGATCTGGAACTTTGGCTGGCCGGCGATCCTCAAAGGTTATTTCGACCGCGTCTGGCTACCGGGCGTCACCTTCGACATGGACGAAGGCGACCGCGGCCGCCTCACCCGCAAGCTCACCAATATCAAGAAGCTTGCCGTGGTGACGACCTATGGCGGCAATCGCTGGCGGGCTTTCCTCGCCGGCGACCCACCGCGCAAGCTCGCCACCCGCGTCCTGCGCGCCACCATCAACCCGGCCCGCGGCGTCACCTATCTCGCCCATTACGACATGAACAACTGCACGCCGGAAACGCGGGCAACCTTTCTCGCCAAGGTGAGGAAGGAAATGGAACGGTTTTAGTCCCCGTCAGCCGCGCGGCTTGCCGCCGCCCTGCACGTTATCGTCGCTATGCTTGTTGCGGATGCGCCGGACGGTGAGCCACACGCCGAGGACGACGAACGGCACCGAAACGCCCGTCAGCGTCTCTGACGAGATATCGAGACCGACATTGTGGATGAGCTTGGCGAGATAACCGACAAGCCCGATCACGTAATAGGAAATCGCCGCCACCGACAGGCCTTCGACCGTCTGCTGCAGTCGCAGCTGCAGATGCGCGCGCTTGTCCATCGAGGCAAGGATTTCCGTATTGAACTTCTGCAGATCGACATCGATCCAGCTGCGCAACAACGCCGTCGCGCGGGTCAGTTTGCGTGACAGGTTGACCTGCCGCTCCTCGACCGACTGGCAGGTACGCATGGCGGGTGCCAGACGCCGCTGCAGGAAGGCGCCGAGCGTTTCGTTACCCGGCAGTGCCTTTTCCGCCATCATCGCCACGCGTTCGAGCACAATGTTGTAATAGGCGCGGCTGGCGCTGAAACGGTAGAGGCTGAGCGCCGCATTGGCTTCCAGATCGGCAGCAAGTCGGGTGATTTCGGCCAGCATCGCATCGGCCTCGCTGCGCGCATGCTGCTTCATCCGCTGCGTGACGCGGGTAAAGGCGGTCTCGATCCGGCGGATTTCCGGCGACAGAGTCTGTGCCAGCGGCAGGCCCATCATCGCCAGCGTCCGGTAGGTCTCGATATCGAGAATACGCTGAACCAGCATGCCGCGCGCCGCATCGGTCACGCCACGGTCGAGGATCAGGAATTTCGTCAGCCCGTCGCCATCCTGGCGGAAATCGGTAACGAGGGTCGCATGCCCGTCCGCAACCGTGCTCTGACAGAGGCTGGTCGGATCGAAATGCGAAATGACGTCCGAAAAATCCTGCGATGCCGGCCGGATCTCGATGCGAATGCCCGAGATGAACGGACCCGGCGCCACGAAGCTTGCACCGAAGGGATTGACGGGAACTTCTGCGCCGAAGGCACCCGAGGCAGGCGTATCCCAGAAATAGGTCGAGAATTCCGTATGCCTCTCCCAGCGCAGCGTACCGCTGCCCCAGGTCATCGTATGATGGCTGGTATCCGGTGCCGGCGCCGGCACGCCCTGCCCCAATGACAGTTCGGCCAGGATCGCATGGTCGGCCGCGAAATTGGCCTCGGTCAGAAAGGCAACCTGGAAGATGACGCGCGGCAGCGAGATCAGCGTATAGGGCCGCGAATGAACCTCGCCGAGCGCACGCGCCCGCATATCTGCGACCGGAAACGAAAAGCTGCGCTTCGACATTCAAGGCTCCTGCGGCACCAGCGCCGTAATTTTACACCTTGCGTCATATCAAATGCACGTGACTTGTCCCCTGCCTCGCTCGGCGACTGTTTGCCGCAGCAATCCGCCGCTATCGCCGCATAGGCAGGAGAAAGCGCCTTCCGGTGCCGCACCGCGCACAGCTTCACGCAGATCCGATCTCTGGGGATGCGCGCCAGTTCGTTAAACTTTTCCTTAATTTTTAACCCTATCATCGCTGGAAACCGAGAGATCGAGCGATGCGTATTGCGTTTTTCATCGCCCTTCTGGCGTTATCCCTGACCGCTTGCGCCTCCACGCCGAAGCGGATCAACGACGCCTGCGCGATTTTTGATCAGCGCGACGGGCTCTTCAACAACTGGTCGCGGCAGGCGAGATCTGCTTCGCGGGAATATGGCGTTCCGGTGCCGATCCTGATGGCAACGATCTATGTCGAATCCGGCTTCCAGGCCCGTGCCAAGCCGCCGCGCAAATATGTGCTCGGCTTCATTCCCTGGGGACGCGTCTCGTCGGCCTATGGTTATGCCCAGGCGCTGGACGGCACATGGAGCGCCTATCAGAAGGATACCGGCCGCTGGGCAGCCAGCCGCAGCGACTTCGGCGACGCGATCCGCTTCGTCGCCTGGTATCACTACCAGAGCCATGTCCGGAACGGCATTCCGCTCGACCACACCTACAATCTCTACCTCGCCTATTATACCGGCCAGGCAGGGTATGCCCGCGGCCAGTTCGGCAGCGGCGTCAAGCAGACGGCGCAGAAATCCGCCGCCATGGCGGAACGCTACGAGTCCCAGCTGCGCCGCTGCGGTTACTGAAGAGAGACATCAGACCGTCAGTTGGCGGTCTTTTCCGGCGGCGCGAATTCGGTTTCGACGATCACCGTGATCTCGTCGCCCAGCGACTTGATCTTCGGCGCGACACCCCAGTCGCTGCGCTTGAACTTTGCGACGGCGGAGAAACCGACCTTCGGCACTTTTTCCATCGGCTGCTCGGCCATCGAGCCATTGAAGGTCACGTCCAGCACGGCCGGATGGGTCTCGCCGCGAAAGGTCAGGTCACCAGCCACTTCACCACGATTATCGCCCGTCACCTTCACCGAGGTCGAGACGAAACGGATCGGCTGGCCTCCGAGAAAGTCAGGCCGCGTGCCGATTTCCTGGTCGAAATTTTCCTTTTCGGGAAACGGAAAATCCGTCCGCACCGAGAGGGGATCGATATCGACGGTCACCTTGGAAGCGGTCGGGTTCTGCGTATCCCACACGAGTTCCGCCTTCATCCGCGTAAAACGGGCCGTGTAATTCGAAAGCCCGAGATGGCTGATCTTCCATGTCACGCTCGAATGGCGCGGATCGGAAACATAGGTGCCGCTCGGTGCGGGAGCGGGCTTGTCGGCGGCGAGCGCCGATGTCGACAGGAGGGCGGCAAGAGCAAGAAGACCTAGATATTTCATGAGGATCAATCCAACGGCTGAATCAAATTCGAAACGACTTAAACGCCTACAGCATCGGCCAAAAAACCGGAACGGTTTTCGGAGGGCCGATGCGGCAGATCGTCAGACTTTGCAGGAAATCGACGTTTATTGGCTGACGACGATACGGGTGTTCGACAGCCCGTACTGGCTGGTCAGCGCGAAGAAGGTCGCCGCGTCTTGCGGATGCAGACGGATGCAGCCATGTGATGCCGGGCGCCCGAGCCGCCGCGTCTCGAACGTGGCGTGCACCGCATAACCGCCATTGTAGAAAACCGCGAACGGCATCGGCGCGTCATCATATTTCTTCGAGCGGTGATCGCGCGAAAGCCACTTGGCGCTCCAGCTGCCCATGGGCGTGGAATAACCCGGCCGCGCAGTCGAAACCTTCCAGCGATGGACGGCGACACCATCCTGCATGACGGTCATCGTCTGCGTCGACAGACTGACGCTGGCAACGAGGCTGGATGAGAATGCTTGCGATGCGAAAAACTGACCACACAGGAGCAAGGCTGCCCCCATCACAAAACGGCGCATGGAACGACCCCTAGCCCCCTAGGATAACAATTCCAGCATCATCGCATCAAACATTCAATATAAATTGGAATGGCGCCGGCGCTTTATCTTTAAATTTTACCTATACAGGCCAAATCGGCACAAGACAGAATACATAGTTACTTTTTATTGGACGACACGAAGCTTCGGCTGTTCCCAGAGCCTGACCGTATCACGCCCTTCCTTCTTAGCAACGTAAAGCGCCTCGTCTGCGCGCGTGACCAGCCGGTTGGCGTCCATGCCCGGCATGGCAGGCGTCATGATCGCCACCCCGACGCTTGCCGTGACGATGCCTTTCTCGCTGCCGGAATGTTCGATCTTCAACGCGCGGAGGCTTTCGCAGAACTGTTTGGCAATCGCCAGTGCCGTTTCCTGATCGGCATCGGGAAGCACCAGCGCCATCTCCTCGCCGCCGTAACGGACAGCGTGGTCGAGCGAGCCGCGCACGGTCGCCTTGAGGCAGTTTGCCACGGCCTTCAGGCATGTGTCGCCCACGCCGTGCCCATAGGTATCGTTGAACGCCTTGAAACGATCGACGTCGATCATCAGAAGACCGAGCGTGCCGCCGCCCTTCTCGACGCGAGCAACCTCTTCGTCCATCAGGGCATCGAAGGCGCGGCGATTGAGAAGACCCGTCAGCCCATCCGTTTCCGCCAGAACCGACAGCCGGTCATTGAGATCACGCAGCTCCAGTTCCTTCTGCTTGGTATCGGTAATGTCGGAGCAGATCACGAAACAGGCGCCATCCGGCGTCGGGCGGGTGCGGGATTCGATCCAGCGCCCATCCGCAAGCTGGAACTGCACGGTGCCCGCCTGCTGCAGCCGCGACAGGGCCGTTTCCACCCATTTCCCCACCTGATCCTGCGCGATACCAACCAGTTCGCCGCGCGCAATCGAGGCGTAAAGAATGGAAGCGGCAGCCGTTCCCGGCACGCGAAGGTCGGCGGTTACCGAAAACATCGCGCGGTAGCGCTCGTTGCAGAAAACGAGGTTGAGATGCCTGTCAAACATCACCATGCCGTCGGACATGCCCGAAAGCGCCTCGACCGCATTGCGGTCCCGCTCTGCAAGCGCCAGTTCGAGCAATCGACGGTCCGTCACGTCACGGTTATGGGTGATCACGCCGAACAGCCCGCCCTCCTGGCAGACAAGCGGCGCCTTCAGGGTCGATAGCCAGATCGTCGTACCGTCGAGATGATGCACCTGCTGCTCGGCAACGGAGGCAACCCGGCTTTCGACGACCTTCAGCTCGTCCGCGCGAAAAGCTTCCGCGACCTCTTTCGGGTAATAGTCGAAATCGGTCTTGCCCATCAGCGCCTCGGCGCTTTCGGCCTTGAGCAGCGTCGCCGTTGCCGGATTGGCGATCACGAACCGCCCTTGCTCATCCTTGATATTGAGAGGCTCCGGCAGACTGTCGATCGCCATGCGGTAGACATGGTTGGTCTGCTCCACCTGCCGGCGGCGCAATTCACTTGCGACAGCAAGGCACGCCATCAGCGTCGTCACGAAGACCAGAATGACGACCGGCAGCTGGATATGCGGAACGACGAAGCCGGAATTGGGCATCAGCAGGCTGGAAGCGATGGTCACCAGCGGCAGCGCCGCGGAAAGAAGGACGCTTTCGCGCAGGCTCGGCACTGTGCCCTTCCGGGAGCGATAGGCCAGGAACGACACCAGGGATGTCAGTGAGATGGCAAAGAGGCCGATCGGTGCACCGGCGCCACCCCAGTAAAGGCGGAAAAGCGCCGCCATCACGGCCGTGATCATGCCCGGCACCGGTCCGCCGACAAAGAAGGAAATCGCGATCATCGTCGACCGGAGGTCGATGAAGACACCTTCATCCAGCTGGAACGGGAGCGACATCAAAATGATCGCGCCAATGCCGAACAGAAGTCCGAAGCCGATCTGTCGGACGCGTGGCGAATAATCCGAAACGCGCAGACGGACATTCGACCAGAGGGCAATCACGAGCGCTACGATTGCCGTGTTGGCAAGCAATCCATGCCAGAGAGTAATCAAAAACACAGCCTCCTCGGCCGGATCGTCAGAACGCGGAACAAAAACGACTGGCGACGATCATACGCCGAGGAACATAACGATTGGTAATCACAATCGGGTGTCACAAACAGGCCAGTTGCGACACCCGTCCCGTCATGGGTCAGAACACCTTGGCGGCTGTCACTTCGACCTCGACCAGAAACTCCGCCCGCGTAAAACCGCCGACCACGATCAGCGTCGAAACCGGCTTCGGGTCGAGCGTGAATTTGTCGCGCACCGCCATATAGGCCGGAAAATCCTCGCGGCTGGTGACGAAGCCGGAAATGCGGATAACATCCGCATAGGTCATGCCCGCCTCTTCCAGGATCGCGCCGATCGCCTTGAAGCAGAGCTCGGCCTGGCTGGTCACATCCGTCGGGATTTTTTCCTCGGTCGAGATGCCGAGTTGGCCGGAAGTGACGAGCAGGCTTGCACCCGGCGGGATCAGCAGGCCATGGTTATAGGCGCCGAACGGCTTGCGGACGGAAGGTGGATTGATCGGTTTATGCGCCATAGCCGACGATGCCCTTGATTTCGAGAAAATCGTGAATGCCCCAGTCGGCATATTCGCGGCCGTTGCCGGACTGCTTGTAGCCACCGAAAGGTGCGAACAGATCCCAGTCGGGATAATTGAGATAGACAGAACCGGCTCTCATCTTCGCGGCAACCTTGCGCGCATGGGTGACTTCGCCCTGGATATAGGCGGCAAGCCCATAAGGCGTATCGTTGGCAATCTCGATCGCCTCCTCCTCGCTGTCATAAGGCAAGATGGAGAGGACCGGCCCAAAGATCTCCTCGCGGGCGATGGTCATGTCGTTGGTGACGTTTCCGAAGATGGTCGGGCGGATGTAATAACCGCGATTGAGGTTTTCCGGGCGGCCCGGGCCACCGGTGACGAGCGTCGCTCCCTCGGCAATGCCGGCCTCGATCAGCTTCTGGATCTTGTCGAACTGGACCTGGCTGACGACCGGGCCGAGATTGGTGTCGTCATTGCGCGGATCGCCGGTCGTCATCGCCTCGGCCGCGGTCTTCGCCACGGACAACGCCTCGTCATGGCGATCGCGCGGCACCAGCATGCGGGTTGGCGCATCGCAGGACTGGCCGGAATTGCCGAAGCAGGCCGTGACGCCATCCGAGACCGCCTGGGCGAGATCGGCATCCGGCAGGATGATGTTGGGCGACTTGCCGCCAAGCTCCTGCGCAACGCGCTTGACCGTATCGGCAGCGGTCTTGGCGACAATGATGCCGGCTCGCGTCGAGCCGGTGAAGGAGACCATGTCGACATCCTTGTGGCCGGCCATGACCTGGCCGACATCCGGACCGGTGCCGTTGATCATGTTGAACACGCCCTTCGGCGTGCCGGCCGCTTCCATCACCTCGGCAAAGATGATGCCGGAGATCGGCGCGATTTCGGAGGGTTTCAGCACCATGGTGCAGCCGGCGGCGATCGCCGGGCCGACCTTGCAGGTGATCTGGTTGAGCGGCCAGTTCCAGGGCGTGATCAGTGCACAGACGCCGATCGGCTCCTTGACCACCAGCGTCGAGCCGCGCTGTTCGGTGAATTCATATTTTTCCATCGCCTCGATCGTGGCGGTGAGATGTCCCTGGCCGGCGGCGGCCTGCGCATCGCGGGCAAAGGCGAGCGGCGCCCCCATTTCGCGCGAGACGGCCTGGGCGATATCCTCGTAGCGCTTTTCATATTCGGCAAGGATGCGCTTCAGAAGCGCCAGACGCTCGGCATGCGGCCAGACCGAAAAGGTCGGGAAAGCCGCCTTTGCCGCCGCCACCGCCTTGTCGACATCGGCAGCAGAGCCGACCGCGATCTGGGTATAGGCCTCTTCCGTGGACGGATCGATCACATCGAGCGCGACCGGCACGACCGGCGGCACCCAGGCCCCGTCAATGAAGAATTTCAGGTGGTTGGACATCTGCGCCTCCGGGCTCGAGCTTGCGGGAACGGGGGCACTATCGACGATGCCCTTGCCGACCGCAAGCCTTCGAGAAGGCCTGCGCTCACCTATTCCATGGCGGCGCTGTGGTCGATCTCCGGCGGCTTTTCCGGTTTGCGCAACACGAGGATCAGCGGCATCACCACCAGCGACATGATCATCAGCAGCTTGAAATCGTCGATATAGGAAATGATCGTTGATTGCAGCGTGATGATCTCGTCGAGTGCTGCCCGTCCGGCCGCAGTCATCGGGTCAAGCGCGGCTGCGGCCTTCGCCTGAAAAGCATGGTTGAACGGCGTCACATAGCTTGCAAGGTCGGCATGATTGCGCTGGGTGTTCTCCACCAACAGCGCCGAGACGACGGCGATGCCGACGCTGGAGCCGATATTGCGCGACAGATTGTAGAGGCCGGTTCCATCGCCGCGCATATGGGCGGGCAGCGTCGAAAACGCCACCGTCGTCAACGGCACGAAGAGGAAACCGAGACCGGCGCCCTGGATGAAGCCGACATAGATGATCGTCCATTGCGAGACATCCGGCGTCCAGCCGGTCATGTCATACATCGCCCAGGCGGTGATCGCGAGACCGACGAACAGCAGGATGCGCGTATCGACCTTGCCGATCAGCCGTCCGACCACGAACATGCACAACATCGTGCCAAGACCGCGCGGCCCCATGACGATACCGGCGGTGATGACCGGATAGCCCATCAGCGACTGCAGATAGGGCGTCATCAGCGCCAGCGACGCCAGATAGGTGACGCCGATCACGAAGATGAAGACCATGCTGACGGAAAAATTCTGATCGAGGAACAGCCGCGGATTGATGAACGACTTTTCCGTCGTGAACGTATGCACGATCAGCAGGTAGAAGGCGCTGGCGCAGACCATGGCCTCGATGACGATCTCGCTCGACGAAAACCAGTCGAGCTGCTGGCCGCGGTCGAGAAACAGCTGCAAGGCACCGATCGCGACCGAGAGCATGCCGAAACCGAACCAGTCGAGTTTCGCGCCGGAATCGACCTTGGTTTCTGTCACGAAGACGCTGATGCCCATGAAGGCGATCACGCCGATCGGCACGTTGATATAAAACACCCAGCGCCAGCTGATATTGTCGGTGAGCCAGCCGCCGATCACGGGCCCGAGCACCGGCCCGACCATGACCGAGACGCCGAACAGCGCCATGGCCGATCCGCGTTCCTCGACCGAATAGATATCGAGCATGATGCCCTGCGACAGCGGCACGAGCGCCGCCCCGAACAGGCCCTGCAGCAGGCGGAAACCGACGATCTGCGGCAGCGACTGCGCGAGACCGCAAAGAACCGAGGCCGCGACGAATCCGAAAATCGCCGTCAGCAGAACCCGCTTTCGGCCGAATTTCGCGGCCAGAAAACCGGAAGGCGGCGTCATGATCGCGGCTGCGACGATATAGGAGGTCAGCACCCAGTTGATCTGGTCGGCGCTCGCCGCCACGCTGCCCTGGATATAGGGCAGCGCCACATTGGCGATCGTCGTATCGAGCGCCTGCATGATGACCGAAAGGATGACGCAGGCCGTGATGGCGCCGCGGTTTGCGACGACACCTGCTGCGGCACTACCGGAAGTGCTCATAACCGTTACCCTCGGGCCGTTACTCGTGCGCCTGCGCGGTCGGCATGTTGAACAGCTTCTGGGCGAATTGCGGCAGGCCGCGCTTGTGGCCGGTATCGACCTCGATCACCGTACTCATGCCGGCCCGAAGCGGCGGCTTGCCCTGGGCGTCGGCATCGTCGATCGTCACGCGCATCGGAATGCGCTGCACGACCTTGACCCAGTTGCCCGACGTGTTCTGCGCCGGCAGCAGCGCGAAACTGGCGCCCGAGGCCGGGCTGACGCTCGCAACCGTCCCCTTCCACGTTACATCCGGATAGGTATCGACGGTGATCGAGACCGGCTGGCCGGGCTTGATATAGGTGAGCTCTGTTTCCTTCGGATTGGCGGCGATCCACATATTGTGGGTGGAGACCAGCGAAAAGCCCTGCTCCGCCGCATCGAGATAACGACCGACCTGCAGCGCGCTCACATTGGTGACGACACCGGCATAAGGCGCCTTGACGACGGTATTGTCGAGCTGGCGCTGCGCATCGTCGACAGCGGCCTTGGCTTCCAGATAAACGGGGTTCTCCTCGATCGGCTGGTCGATATTGCCACCGAGCTCGGCGAGCGTCGCGGCAGCCTGCGCCTTGGCCACCGCCACCTTTTCGCGCGCCGCATCGAGATTGTGCTTGGCGTCGTCATAAGCGCCCTGTGTGGCCGCCGAGCCGGAGATCAGCCGCTGCTGCCGCTCCAGCACCGTCTCGTAATAGGGAATGTCGGCTTCCGTCTGGGCGATCTGGGCCAGCATCTGCTTGTAGGAAGCCTGCAGGTTCAGAAGCTGGTTGCGCGCGGCACCGAGCTTTGCCTTGGCGCCATCCAGAGCGATGCGAAAACTGTCCTGCTTCAGGGTGAAAAGAACCTGGCCCTTGGTCACTTCCTCGTTCTCATGCACGTCGATCGAGGCGACGGTGCCGGCGACATCCGTGGAAACGCCGAGAATATCGGCCGCCAGATAGGCATTGTCGGTCGCCATGATCTGGCCGCCCTCGACATAATAATAACCGCCGACGACAAGCGCGACCGGCAGAAGTGCGAAGAGCAGCGGCCGCTTCAGGCTGCGCTTCTTGCGCGGCTTTCCGGCACCCGATGCGGCGTTGGCGCCGGTATCGAGAACGGTGACATTGCTGTTTTCAGAGGGACGTGCAGAATTTTCGCTCATGGCAGTGGTTCTTCTTCGACCGGCGCGCGGCAGGCCTCGACGAGGTTGGATTTCATGACTTCGAGAATTTCGAAAAGCTTTTGGCGCTCTTCGGCGGAAATGCCTTCGAGCGCCTCATTGCGGGTGGTCTCGCCGAGCTTGCGCCCGTCATCGAGAAGCGCCCGCGACGTTTCCGTCGTATAAAGCAGCGTGATCCGCCGGTCGGTCTCGTGCGGCCGCCGCTCGACCATGCCGCGCTCGACAAGATTGTCGAGCACCCGCATCAGCGAGATCGGCGTGATTTCCAGAAGCTCGGCCAGCGCCTTCTGATGAATGCCTTCGCAGCGCGAAAGATAGGCGATCGTCTGCCACTGCGCCCGCGTCAGTCCGATATGCTTCGCCCGCTGCTCGAAACGCTTTCGAAGCAGGCGCGATACGTCGTGCAGAAGGAAACCAAGGGTCGGGGCGGGCTTGAGCATAGACTAGAACGATAACATGCTGATGATTAGCATGTATATCATTTGCATGCAGTGCACAAGAAGATCGGCGCTGCGAAACGTTACAAATTCGTCACATTGGTTATTGAAACGTAGGCCGAGACCCATCGCAGAATGACGGGTCACGCCTTGCGGAGAGACGGCGGCATGGCCATCTTCAAGCCACCCCAATTATGCCCGCAACCTTCATACGGCCCTTCTTTCAAGGACATTCATGTTCCATTTCATCCTCGGTCTTCCCTGGCTGGTCGTGGTCTTCCGCTTCATTGCCCCGCTTCCCTGGATCCTGCCGCTGAAGATCATTCTCGCAGGCGTCCTGCTCGTCGCCTCGCAGCATCTGCTGATCAGCCGCCTCTCATCCGGCTCGGTCTTCGCGCCGGAATATCCGCGGCCGCTGATCATTCTCTTCAACGTGCTGTTCGGTGCGATGGTGCTGCTGGCCGTCATGCAGATTGCGCTGGACGTGGTTTCGATCGTTCTCATCCCGGTCCTGCGCCATTTCCCGGCCGTTCCGCCGGAACTGCGTTATGCGATGGGCGTGCTCGCCATCGGGCTGGCCTCATGGGGCGTGGCGCAGGCAGTGCGCGTGCCGCCGGAAAAGAACGTCGAGATCGCCATCAAGAACCTTCCGCCGGCCTTTGAGGGGTACCGCATCCTGCAGCTCACCGACCTGCATATCAGCCGCCTCTTCCCGAAATCCTGGGCAGAAGCGGTGGTGAAAGAATCGAATGCGCTGAATGTCGATCTGATCACCATCACCGGCGACTTCATCGACGGCAGCGTAGAGTCCCGCCGCGAGGACGTCGCGCCGCTTGCAGGGCTGCGCGCCCGCGACGGCGTGCTCGGCATTCCCGGCAATCATGAATATTTCTTCAGCTACGAGGACTGGATGAAGCGTGACACCGACCTTGGTGTCCAAATGCTTCTCAACCGGCATGCAGTGATCGAACGCGGCGACGGCCAGCTGGTGATCGCCGGCGTCACCGACCTTGCAGCAACCCGCAGCAATTACCCCTCGCCCGACCTGTCCGCCGCGCTTGCCGGTGCCCCGAAGGACGCCCCCGTCATCCTGCTCGACCATCAGCCGCGCATGGCACCCCGGTCCGCCGAGGCGGGTGTCGCATTGCAGCTCTCGGGTCATACCCATGGCGGCATGGTGCAGGGTCTCGACCGGATCGTGGCCCGCAGCAATAACGGCTTTGTTTCAGGATTGTACCAGGTTGGCCGGTTGCAGCTTTACGTCAACAACGGCACAGCGCTGTGGCCGGGATTTGCGCTGCGCCTCGGAAAACCGTCGGAACTGACGGTGTTCACGTTGCGCCGGGATACAAACCCCTGAAAACAGGACTGGGGGCAAAAGCCCCCAGATCATCAATTTGCAGACGCCCCATAGGGTGCCAAGAACGTTTTCACCGCATCGATCTCGTTCGGCCTGATTTCGTGGCCACCCGGATGCCATTCCAGCGTCACCGCATCGTTCTGGCGCTTGAAATAATCGGCAAGCTCGACCGTCAGCGGCACCGGGCAGATCGGATCGCGCTCACCTGCCGTGATCAGCACATGCGCCTGCGCTTCCACCTTGCGGTCGGCAGGCCTGAACGGGATGAGCGGATGCATCAGAACGCCCGCTTCGAACAGACCGGGATTCTCGATCATCACATTGGCCAGAATGTTGGCGCCGTTCGAAAAGCCGAGGCCGAGCACGGTAGAGGATTCGTAGCGGTCGCGATTGGCCGTCACGAACTCGCTCATCCGCTGCGTCGCTCGGTCCAGATCGTCGAGGTCATAAACGCCCTCGCCCGTGCGCCGGAAAAACCGGGCCGCGCCATGTTCGGAAACATCACCGCGCGGCGAGACGATCGTCGCGCCCGGCAGAAGCCGGCTGCCGAAATCGAAGAACTGGTTTTCATCGCCGCCCGTGCCGTGAAAGACGAACAGGATCGGCGATCCGGGAGCACCGGGCCGCACCCGGTGCACATAGCTGTCGTAACTCATGATCTTCTCCTGAATGCGTTTGAGCGGAGCGGCTTCTGCCGCCCCGCGATACCGTTGGCCGAGGCTTAAGCCAGCGGCTCCAGATGTTCTTCGAGAACCGAGCGCAGATGCGCATGCTGCTGCGGCAGCTTCAGCGCTTCACCGAGATGCGCCGTATCCTCGTCCCGGTCGAAGCCCGGTTCGTTCGTGGCGATCTCGAACAGTACGCCGCCCGGCGTGCGGAAATAGATCGCCCAGAAGTAATCGCGGTCGATGACCGGGGTCACCTGATAACCGGTATCCATCAGCGCCTTGCGGACTTCGAGCTGCTTTGCGCGGTTTTCAACCGCAAAGGCGATGTGATGCACCGAGCCGGCGCCGAGATGCGCATGGGCGATGTTCGGCATGGTCTCGATATCGATGAAATCGGCACCATTGCCGCCCGGAATGGCGAGACGCGTGACACCGTCCTTGGCATCGACCTGCTCATAACCCATGAACTTCAGCAATTCCGAAGTCGCACCCTCATCACGAAGCCGCAGCGCTGCGGAATGAAAACCACGGATCGCATGATCGGTGCCGACACCGTTGCCGGTCCACTGGGCACGGGCATCGTCGCGAACTTCGACAAGGGCAAAACCATCGCCATCCGGGCCTGCGAAATGCAGCTGCTTTTCACCGAAGGCGCTATCGGCCTTGAGGCCATCGACGCCGGCTTTGGTCAGGCGGTCAGTCCAGAAGCCGAGCGCCCCTTCCGGAATGGAGAAGAGCGTCGTGCCGACTTCACCGGTGCCGGGACGGCCCTTGGCAATGTGCGGGAACGGGAAATACGTCATGACCGAACCGGGCGTGCCGACTTCATCGCCGTAATAGAGATGATAGACATCCGGCGCATCGAAATTCACCGTCTTCTTGACGCGGCGCAGGCCGAGCGTGTCGGTGAAGAACTTGTTGTTGGTGCTGGCACTGGCAGCCATCGAGGTGACGTGGTGCAGGCCCTTGATCTGGTCGAGCATTTTAAAACTCCTTGGTTCAAGGCCGCCCTGTGCGGCCCGTCTTTCTGGAGTGATATTTGGTCGATCAGGGACCGATTGGATAGACAGTCACATCCGAACGCATTGTTCAATTATTGGAAACGACAAATACCATGTCGTTCACAAATCAGACCTTTTCAGGAAGCTGCCAATCGATCGGTTCGCGATCATGCTGCTCCAGATAGGCATTTGCCTTGGAAAAGGGTTTTGAACCGAAAAAGCCGTTATGGGCCGAAAGTGGCGACGGATGCGGCGCCTTCAGCACGCAATGCCGCGTCGTATCGACAAAGGCCGCCTTCTTCTGGGCATAGGAGCCCCAGAGGATGAAGACGACGTTTTCGCATTCCTCGTTGACGGTACGGATCACGGCATCGGTAAACTGCTCCCAGCCCTTGCCCTGATGCGCCGCCGCCCTGCTCTCTTCGACTGTCAGCACGCTGTTTAAGAGCAGCACGCCCTGTTGTGCCCAATGTTCAAGGAACCCGTGCCGCGCCGGCGGAATGCCGAGATCGCTCTCCATCTCCTTGTAGATGTTGACGAGCGAAGGCGGGGTGCGCACCCCCGGCTTGACCGAAAAGCATAAGCCATGCGCCTGTCCGAAACCGTGATAGGGATCCTGGCCGAGAATGACGACCTTCACCTCGTCGAGCGGAGTGAGATCAAGCGCACGAAAATATTCGGACCCTTTTGGAAAGATCTGCTTTCCCGCCTGCTTTTCGGCAACGAGAAACTGCTTCAGCTGTGCCATATAGGGGCTGGCAAATTCCGCTTCGAGCGCAAACTTCCAGCTGTCCTCGAGCTTCACTTCGCCTTCGGCCATGCCCTTGTCTCCTACTGAAAACGCCCGCCGCGCTGGATGACCTCGGTCTTGTAGCCATCCGGATCGGTGACAAAGAAGAACTTTGCGAACGGCCTGCCGTCATGCGGCATCTCGACAAGCTTGCCAACGGTAAGCCCGAGATCCGTAAACCGCTGGTACTCGGCCTCAAGGTCCTCGACGGTCACCGCCAGATGGCCATAACCATTGCCAAGATCGTAAGCCTCGTCGCGGCCCGCATTGACGGTCAGTTCCAGTTCGAAGCCGGTGTCCGGATTGGACATGTAGATCAGCGTAAACCCGTCGAAGGGCACGCGATCGGCCACCTTCAGCCCAAAGGCCTTTTCATAGAAATCGACCGACCGCGCCTCTTCGAGAACGCGGATCATCGAATGGACCAGCTTTGCCATTTGCGGCTTCCTTACTGCGTGATGTGCTTTACTGGGTGATGTGGTTCGACTTGGAATGCCAGGCCCAGGCCGACTTGATGATATCGGCCAGTGTATATTGCGGCTCCCAGCCGAGCACGGCCTTCGCCTTGTCATTGTTGGCGACGAGCGATGTCGAATCACCTTCGCGCCGGCCGACATACTCAACCGGGAAAGGCTTTCCGGAGACATCCGAAATCGCGCCAAGCAGTTCCTTCACCGTCGTGCCGGTTCCGGTGCCGAGATTGAGTTCGACCGTCTCACCGCCGGCGAGAAGATAATCGACCGCCCGCACATGCGCATCGGCAAGGTCGAGAACGTGGATATAGTCGCGGACGCAGGTGCCGTCGCGTGTGTCGTAGTCGTCGCCAAACACCTTGAAACCCTGGCGGCGGCCGAGCGCGGCCTCGATCGCCAGTGGGATCGCATGGGTTTCCGGCGTATGCCATTCACCGATCCGGCCTTCGAAATCGGCACCGGCAGCGTTGAAATAGCGCAGCATCACCGACTTCAGGTCCTTGTAGGTGCCATAATCCTTGAGCGCCTGTTCGATGATGAATTTGGTGCGGCCATAAGGGTTGATCGGCGCCTGCTTATGCGTCTCGTCCATTGGCACGCGATCCGGCAGGCCATAGGTGGCGCAGGTCGAGGAGAATACGAAAGCTTTTACACCCGCATCCATGGCAGCCGACAGCAGCGTCAGCGCGCCGATGACATTGTTATCGTAGAAACCGACCGGGTTCTTGACCGATTCACCGACCTCGATCAGCGCCGCGAAATGCAGCACGGCATCCGGCTTATGCTTGGCAAACACCTCGTCGAGTCGGGCGCGATCACGGATATCGCCCTGTTCAAGCTCGCCCCAGCGGACGAATTCCGCGTGGCCATTCGAGAGATTGTCGAAGACGACGGGCTCATAGCCCCGTTCCGCCAGCACCAGAGACGTATGGGACCCGATATACCCGGCCCCGCCCACGACAAGCACTTTTTTCTTCGACATCCTATCCCCGGACACTGTTGAAGTTGGCGGCAATATAATCGCCAAGCCGGGAAAAGCCAGCCAAGTGGGTGAAGATCAGAATATTGCAAAGTGTAGCACCAGGTGCAATATTCACTCATGACCGCACGGAGATTCAAAACATCATGGTTCGCGAAAGCGGCTAAAAAGGCCCGGATCAGCGACCATGCTTTGCATTCCGCGATCGATCAGGTGGAGCGAGGCCAGGCCGATGACCTCTGTGGAGGCGTCTTCAAGAAAAGGCTGAACGAGAACCGGCACCGATCGATCATCCTCGCGAAAGCAGGCCAGTTTTGAGTGTTTACCTATCTTTTCGCCAAGCAGGACAGGGCCAATATTGACGACGATGAACTGATCGCATTTCGGAAACTGGCCGAACTTTATCGGAAAAAAACCGAAGCTGACCTGTCGGCGGAATTGAGAAGCGGCGCATTGGTGGAGATTTCGAATGGCGACTAGGCGGAAATTCAAGAGCGAGGCTTTCGAGGCGATACACAGCGCCGTCGAAGACATGTACCAAGCAGGGACTATCGACAAGGAAACGATGCGAACCTTCGACGAGACATGCCTTACGATCCCTACCGAATTGTCAGCTTCCGAAATCAAGGCCTTGCGTGAGGACAATCATGTCAGCCAGCCGGTTTTTGCACGTTATTTGAACACCAGCGAATCGACGGTCCAGAAGTGGGAGACGGGCGCCAAGAAACCCAGCGGACCAGCCTTGAAGTTGCTGGATATCGTGCGAAAACATGGGCTTCGGGTTTTGACCTGAATCAACCTCGAAAGCACTTCATGCGGTTTGTCTTTCTCTGTCTCGGCTGGCTGTTCGTGGGCCTCGGGGTGATCGGCGCCTTTTTGCCGGTCATGCCGACGACGCCTTTCCTTCTGCTCGCGGTCGGCTGTTTTGCGCGGTCTTCGCCGAAGCTGGAGGCGTGGCTGATGAACCACAAGACCTTTGGTCCGCCGCTTCGCAACTGGCGCGAAAAGGGTGCGATCTCGCGTCGGGCCAAGATCATGGCGATTTCGCTGATGGCAATCAGTTATGCCGGCTTCTGGTTCGGCTCTCATCCGTCCGCATGGCTTGCGGCGCTGGTCGCAGCCCTGATGATCGGGCCGGCAATCTTCATGCTGACCCGGCCCGATGCCTGACGATAAATACGATCAGCGATACCGCGACTGCGGCAGGACGTAAGGGATATGCGCCGCCGGCAATCGCCCCACTGTGCCGGTAATGCCATAGACGGCGGCGATCGTTTCGTCATTCACCGTATCGGTGCAAGGCCCTTCGGCGACGACGCGTCCATGGTGCAGGACGACGAGATGATCGGCGAATTCGGCAGCCAGATTGAGATCATGCAGGATGGCAAGCACCATGCCGCCGGCCGAGGCAAAATCGCGGGCAATTTCCAGAACGGAAATCTGATGGCCGAGATCGAGGCTTGCGGTCGGCTCGTCGAGGAAGAGCGCGCAGGGCGTTTCGCCATCGACCGCCTGCGGCACCTGCGCCAGCGCGCGGGCAAACTGCACACGCTGCTGCTCGCCGCCTGAAAGCGACGGATAGGGCCGGCTTTCGAACCCGCGCAGGCCGACGCGCGACAATGCCTTGCGCGCCTCGTCGCTCGGATTGAGAGCGCCTTTGGCAACGGCGCCCATACGGGCGATCTCGAGTGCCGTGAACGGAAAGGCAAGCTGCACCGCCTGCGGCAGCACCGCCCGGCGCTTGGCAAGCTCGGCCGTCGACCAGAGGCCGACGCTGCTGCCGTAATAGGAGACATGTCCCTGATCCGGCTTCATCTCGCCGGACAGCACTTTCATCAGCGTCGACTTGCCGGCGCCGTTCGGGCCAATCACGACCGTGAACTTTCCAGGCTCGAGCGTGATCCCCACCCGGTCCAGAAGTTTGCGTCCGCCCCGGCTGACGGTGATGTCGTCGGCGATGATCATTTTGGGTTCCTGACCAAGTGAATTCTCATCCCATGTCCCGCGTGCCGGAATTGCGGCCGATCAGCAGGAACAGGAAGACGGGTGCGCCGAACAGCGCCGTCACGACGCCGATCGGCAGTTCGGCGGGCGCGGCAATCGTCCGCGCCACGCTATCGGCGACCAGCAGAAGCACGCCGCCGCCCAGCGCCGAACCCGGCAGCAGAAAACGGTGCGACGGCCCCATGGCGATCCGCAAAAGATGCGGCACGATAATGCCGACGAAACCGATCGAGCCGGTGACCGCGACGGTCGCACCGCAGGCGGCAGCGACGGCAACGATGATGACCCGCTTCAGCTTCTGCACCGGAACGCCCATGTGATAGGCCGCCGCGTCACCGAGCATCAAGGCATCGAGCCCACGCGCGACGAAGGGCATGATGACGATCACGGACAGCGTAAACGGCAGGACAGACCAGACGCGCGGCATCGTCGCCCCGCCCAGCGAACCCAGCTGCCAGAAGGTGATATCACGCAACTGGCGGTCATCGGCCATGGTGACCAGCAGACCGATCAGCGCCATCGACAGCGCGCTGATGGCGATGCCGGAGAGGATCAGCGTCGTGGTCGATGTCTGTCCCTGACGGGTCGAGATGGCATAAAGGATCCAAGTATTGATCAGGCCACCACAAAAGGCCATCAGCGGCAGGAATTCCGGACCGAGCCAGAACGAGACCGGCGCCAGAATGCCATTGCCAAGCACGATCGCCATGATCGCAAACAGGCTCGCCCCGGTTGTCACGCCGACAATGCCGGGATCGGCCAGCGGATTGCGGAAAAGACCCTGCATCATCGCGCCGGAGACGGCGAGGCCAGCACCAACCACGAGCCCAAGCGCCGTGCGTGGCAGGCGGACGGCTTCGAGGATCACCCGTTCCTGCACGGACAGCGCATCACCTCGGCCGGTCATATAGGCCCAGAGATCGGCAAGGCCGACACCGGTCGGCCCAAGGCCAAGCGAAAGCAGGCAGGCGGCAACCAGCATCACCACCAGAACAGCGATGACGACAATGCCCCTGCCCGTCCGGTCACCTTCGCCGGACGATTTGAAGGGCATCGTGATGGACCTCGACATCAGTTCAGCGCGCCGGGATAGATCTTTGCCGCAAGCTCGCGGGCGGCTTCCGGAGTACGCGGGCCAAAACCGAGCAGCAGCAGGCCATCCATGGTAACGAGCGACTTGTTGGCGGCAGCCGGCGTCGTCTGCATCGACGGTAGGCCAAACACCTTCTCAGGCGTGATGGCGCGTTCGCCGCCGGCCTGCATGGCCAGAACGAAGTCCGGCTGTGCGGCGATCACCGCTTCATCCGAAAGCGGCTTGTAGCCATTGACCGAAGCGGCGGCGTTTTCTGCGCCCGCCATGGCGATGATCTCGCCGGCACCGGTATTGGCGCCACCGGCCAGAACCCGGCCATTCGCCATGGAAAGGACGAACAGGACCTTCTTCTTTGCGGTCGAAATCTTTGCGATCTTGTCGGCGAGGTCCTTGACGCTTTCGTCCGTCTTTGCGGCCAGCGGTTCGGCCTTGTCGGAAAGCCCGACGGCAGCGCCGATATTGCGGATCTTTTCGCCGATCTTCTTGCCATCCGGCGGCGACGGGATGACGACGACCGGCACTTCGCTGGCCTTCAGGATCTCGATCACCGGCGGCGGGCCGGAGCCTTCTTCCATCAGGATCAGATCCGGCTTCTGGCCCAGAATGCCTTCGGCGGAAAGCGCCCGCATGTAACCGACATCCGGCTTGCCCATGGCTTCCTGCGGGAAGGAGCTGGTCGAGTCGCGGGCGACGATGCGGTCTTGGGCACCGAGGTCATAGAGGATTTCGGTGATCGTGCCGCCGATCGAGACGATGCGCTTGGCTTCCGGATTGCCCTTGTCGGCCGCCGCCGCACCGCCTGCAAAACCGACGCCAATAATGACCGCCGCACACAGCGTCCGGATGCTCAAGCGATAAATCATGATCCAGTCCCTTTTCATCGAAGCGGAACGTCGCAAAAATGCCGTCATACGGCTGCGCCGACCCAATAACTTGAGTTGACTACGCAAGTTTTTTCGGGTTTTCAAGGGCAGCCACCGCCAATATCTTGAATGAAAAATGAAACTTAAGTGAGGATCGATCCATGTATATCGCCATGAACCGTTTCCGGGTCGTTCCCGGCTTTGAGGAAGCTTTCGAAACGCTCTGGAAAAGCCGTCAGGGCCGTCTGGCCGAACTGCCTGGCTATGTCGAATTCCACATGCTGAAAGGCCCGAAGGCAGAGGATCACACCCTCTACGCGTCCCACACCGTCTGGGAGACTTTCGAACACTTTCAGGCCTGGACGAAGTCGGAACAGTTCCGCGCCGCGCATGCCAATGCCGGCCAGAGCCACAGCAAGGTCGAATATCTCTCCGGCCCGCATTTCGAAGGGTTCGAAGTGATCATTCACGAAGACAAGAACGGCGTGCGCGCCGCCGACGCAGCCTGAGGCCGGCCGATGGACGCGCATAATACGGGTGGAACGGAAGCCGAGCGTCGCGAACGCGCGCTGGCGGCCCTTGCCGAAAAGCCGGACGGCATTGTCGAGTCGATTGCCGCGACCGCCGAAGTCACGCCCGCGGAAATCCTGGAAATCCTGCCAAAGGGCTCGGCCGTGATCGCGCCGAAGGAAAGCTTTCTCGATATCTGGAACGAGCTTGCTACCTGGGGCATCGTCCTTTTCCTCGTCCATACCGAGGATGTCGTTGCCGAGATCGATGGCAGCCTGCCGATCGGCTCAGAGAGCCACGGCTGGTTCAACATCCATGGCGACAGCCCGATCGGCGGTCACATCAAGAAGGACAATTGCGCCTCGATCACCTTTGTCGACCGCGCCTTCCACGGCCGCCGCTCCTGTTCGATCTGGTTCATGAACCAGAAGGGCGGCGCCATGTTCAAGATCTTCGTACACCGCGATGAGGCCCGCGAACTGGAAGCTGACCAGCTGGCAAAGTTCGAAGCGCTTCGCGATCGCTACGCAGCGCTTTGACGACAATGGCCCGGCGAACTGATCGCCGGGCCATCTCCCAACTCAGGTTTTTTTCCTGGCACGCGATTTTTTTTGGAACCATCCGCCCGCCTGGACGTTATGGCGAGTGAAGGGCTATTCTGGCCCGCTTTGCGACGGTGCCCTTCGCCCGTAAGCTTGAGCGCCTTTGTCCTTCACCAAGAGAGGCTGCGCCGCTCGATGGCGGATCGGTCGCTTTATCACGACCGTGGAGGAGGCGATCTTCGACGCGGCGCGCCTCCTCTTTAATTTCTCCACAGGATCAATGAACTAGTGGCGTGCCACATGCTCCGGCATGCCTTTGCGCTTGGTCGATGCCAGTTCATCCAGCTCTTTTTCGGTCATGGATTTCTCCATACTTTTCGAGGCGCCTTTCAGGGCGCTTTTCTTGATCTCGCCGCGCTTGGCTGCAAGGGCAGCCCCTGCGGCCTTCTGCTGTGCCTGGGATTTTGCCGGCATGTTCGCCTCCTCATGATTGAACAAGCAATCCAACCGGCAATCTGCTGAATTGGTTCCACAGGGCGTTTGAACTCTCGTCTCTTGCGGAACCGCAAAGCGTTTTCGCGGGTTGTCTGTTCAAGATCCGCTTCTCCAGTCCGCGACCAGAAAGGAACCATCATGCAATCCCAGAAGACGACTGAAACCAAGCCTTCCAATGCCGATGCCAAGGAGCGTCAGCACATGGATGAAGCGCTGAACGCGCAGGATGATTCCACCAATCTGGACGCTGTCCGCGAAGCCGCCCGGCTCGGCACGATCGACACGTTCATGGTCGATGCAGATCTCGAGGACGAAGACCAGCGCCAGGACACCGACCAGCCGGACGGCCGCCCAAGCCCGATGGCAAACGCCGACAATCAGGAAAAGTAGGCCATTCCGCTCATCCCGGCCACGCCTTTGCGGCACCGGGATCAGCGGCCTTGGAACTTCCGGTCGTGTTCAAGGGTTCACCTTCACAACCATGATCGGAGCGTTTCGATGATTGCCGAAGGACATGTAACAAAGACATTGCCGGCCACAGCACCGCCCGCAGCCATGACCGGCGAAAGGCTCCTGCACCCTGTCGAGACCATGCCGGGAATGGAAGTGAAGGCCGCACCGACCCTGGCCGATGCGGACGCGGAAGCTTTTGTCGCCGCCTCGCTGGAAGAACTGGTGCAATGCCACATCCCCTTCCTGCTGGCCGGTACATTTGCCGTCAGCGCCTATACCGGCATCACCCGCCCTACCAAGGATCTCGATATCTTCTGCAAGGCCGGCGATTACGCCCGCATCCTCGCCCATTTCAAGGAAAAGGGCTACGAGATCGAGGTCGAGGACGACCGCTGGCTCGGCAAGGTGAAAAAGGGCCGGCATTTTTTCGATGTCATTTTCGCAGCCTCGAACGGCACGATGCCGATCAGCGACGCCTGGTTCGAAAACGCCCGCCAGATCGAGATGAACGGCCACAAGGTGCGGATCATCGCGCCGACGGAACTCATCTGGTCAAAATGCTTCGTGCAGCTGCGCCACCGTTACGACGGCGGCGATGTCGTCCACATGATCCTGCGCGCCCATGACCAGATCGACTGGCAGCGCCTGCTCAACCATATGGAAGTACATTGGGAAGTGCTGCTGATCCACCTCCTGAACTTCCGCTGGATCTATCCGACCGAGCGCGACAAGGTTCCCGACTGGCTGCTGGACGAGCTTCTGGATCGCCTGAAAGCGCAGCGCGAACTGCCGCTGCCGCAGATGAAGATCTGCCGCGGCCGCATGTTCAGCCGGGTGGATTTCGAGATCGACGTCAAGGAATGGGGCTTTGCCGATGTCGGCGGCGAAGGCGACCTGCGCGACGGCGTCGATGAAGCATCATTGCAAGGAGGCCCGCTGTGAACAGTGCGACAGATAAAGACAAACCCGTCGAAAAGAAGAAGGCCAATAGCAAGGCCCGTATCGCCGCCATGGGTGACCTTCATGTCAAGGAACACGGCACGGCATCCTACAAGGATCTTTTTGCCGAGATTTCCCAGACTGCCGATATCTTGGTCCTGACCGGCGACCTTACCGATCTCGGCAAGGTCAAGGAAGCCGAGCTTCTGGCCGCCGACCTGCGCTCCTGCTCCATTCCCGTCGTCGGCGTTCTCGGCAATCACGATTACGAATGCGGCTGCGTCGAGGAGGTCACCCATATTCTGAAGGATGCCGGCGTGCATCTTCTCGAAGGCCAGGCGGTCGAGATCAACGGCGTCGGATTTGCCGGCGCCAAGGGTTTTGCCGGCGGCTTCGGCCGCCATATGCTCGGGTCGTTCGGTGAGCCGGCGATCAAGGCGATGGTAACGGAAAGCGTCGAGGAGACGATGCGGCTCGAAAATGCCCTGCGGCAGGTCCGCTCCGAACGCGCCATGGTGGTTTTGCATTATGCGCCGATCCGGGAAACCGTGGCCGGCGAACCGGAGGAAATCTTTCCGTTTCTCGGCTCCTCGCGCCTTGCCGAAACGATCGATCGTTTCCCGGTCAAGGCCGTGGTCCACGGCCATGCCCATCGCGGCACCTATGAAGGCCGCACGCCGGGCGGCGCCCCCGTCTACAACGTCGCCTCGCATATCGAAAAGCCGACGGGGAAACCTTACGCCCTACTGGAGCTTTAAGATCACGGCCGGTTTCCATCCAAGCCGGCCGTGACTGTCACGAACGCTCCAAATTTCATTTGAAGAACATGTTCCACAATGGAACCTCCCCCGTCCCTCGACCGTTTGCCGGTCTCTGACAAAGGGGGACGAAAAAGAATGCCGCCCAGCCTGCCGTATGCTGACGCTGACACGGACCATGCCGACCTCGAATTCCGCGCCTTTCCAAAAACATGGGGCGCCGAATATGTCGCGGCCGGCGAGGTGCGCTTCCGTCTCTGGGCCCCCGGCCAGAAGATTGTCTCCCTCCGCCTCGGTGGCAGTGATACGGAAATGTCCCACAGCGACGATGGCTGGTTCGAAATTCTGGCAACCGGCGTTACCCCCGGCGCCGAATACGCCTATGTGCTGGCCGATGGGATGACCATTCCCGACCCCGCCTCGCGCGGTCAAAAGGATGGCGTCAACGGCCCCTCGCTGGTGATCGACCCGACAAGCTACGACTGGCAGCATCCGCAATGGAAAGGCCGCCCCTGGGAAGAAACGATCGTCTATGAACTGCATATCGGCACGTTCACGCCCGAGGGCACGTTCCACGCCGCGATCGAAAAACTCCCCTATCTCGCCGAACTCGGCATCACGATGATCGAGGTCCTGCCACTCGCGCATTTCGGCGGCAATCGTGGCTGGGGATATGACGGCGTCCTTCTTTACGCGCCTCACGCAGCCTATGGCGCACCGGAAGATTTCAAGGCTTTTGTCGATGCTGCCCATGGCCACGGCATATCCGTCGTCCTCGATATCGTGCTCAATCATTTTGGTCCGGAGGGCAATTACCTGCCGCTTCTGGCGCCGCACTTCTTTCACAAGGAACGGATGACGCCTTGGGGGGCCGGCATCGCCTATGATGCCGACGCGGCCCGCCGCTATATCGTCGAATGCCCGCTCTACTGGCTGGAGGAATTTAATCTCGACGGCCTGCGCTTCGATGCGATCGACCAGATCGAGGACATATCGGAACGGCACATCCTGATCGAGATCGCCGAACGCATCCGCACCGAGATCACCGATCGGCCGATCCATCTGACGACCGAGGATTGCCGCAACGTCACCTTCCTGCATCCGCGCGACGAGAATGGCGGCGCGCCGCTTTTTACAGGTGAATGGAACGACGATTTTCACAACGCCGTCCACGTTTTCGCGACCGGCGAGACCCACGCCTATTACGGCGATTTCGCCCAAAACCCCGAAAAACTGTTCGCCAGAGCGCTTGCCGAGGGCTTTGCCTATCAGGGCGAGGTGTCGCCGCAGAGCGGTGAAAAGCGCGGCGTCGACAGCATTGGCCAACCGCCCGCAGCCTTCGTCGATTTCATCCAGAACCACGATCAGGTCGGCAATCGCGCCCAGGGCGAGCGCCTGATCGAACTGGCTGGAACCGATAGAACAAAACTCCTGCTCGCCGCCCTCCTCACCTCCCCGCATATCCCGCTGATGTTCATGGGCGAGGAATATGGCGAGACCAATCCCTTCCTGTTCTTCACCGATTTCCATGGCGATCTTGCCAAGGCAGTGCGCGAGGGTCGCCGGCGGGAGTTCGAAGGCCATTCCGGCCATGACGGCGAGACCGTCCCCGACCCCAACGCGAAAACGACGTTTGAGGTCTCGAAACTCGACTGGGCGAAACCGAAATCCTCCGGCGGCAAGGACTGGCTGGATTTCACCAAACGCCTTCTGGCGCTTCGCCAGAGCCATATCGTGCCACTCCTTGCCACCGCCAAGGGTGGCAGCGGCAGGATCGACCGGACGGATCAGGGTTTCCTCGCCGTCACCTGGGCCTTCCCGAAAGGCATACTTTCCATGGCGCTGAATATTGGCGAGGCGCCGCAGGCGCTGCCCGATCAGCAGGGCGACATCATCTTCGCCTGGCCGGAAGGCGAGTCGCCTGACGCCAAAAAGCTCGCACCGAATTCCATCATCGTCCGTCTTGCCCCCATCACAGAGGCCCAATGACCGTTCCGACCGCGACCTACCGCATCCAGTTCCGCAACGGCATGACCTTCGATCGTGCCAGCTCCCTCGTTCCGTATCTGAAACGCCTCGGCATCAGCCACCTTTACGCCTCACCCATCTTCACCGCCACGTCCGGCTCGCCCCACGGTTACGACGTCACGAACGCCAACGAGATCGACCCGGATATCGGCGGCCGCGAAGGCTTTGACCACATGGTGCGGGCGCTCAAATCCGCCGGCCTCGGCCTGATCCTCGACATCGTCCCCAACCACATGGCCGCCTCGCTCGAAAACCCGTGGTGGCACGATGTGGTCGAGAACGGCGAAAACAGCCGTTACGCCCGTCATTTCGACATAGACTGGTCGCGCCGGCTGACCCTGCCCTTCCTCGGAGATACGTTTGAAAACGTGCTCGCCGCTGGCGATATCGCGGTAAAGCCGGATCCGAATACTGGAAAGCCGGCCCTTGCCTATTACGAAACCTTCTATCCGCTTTCCCCGCAGACCTATGAAGGCCGTGAAGCAGAGATACTGGCGATCACCGACAAAGTCGGGATCGCCGCCCTGCATGAGCGCCAACCCTACCGGCTGATCTCCTGGCGGGATGCGCGCCGGGATCTTTCCTATCGCCGCTTCTTCGAGATCACCGGCCTTGCCGGCATCAGGGTCGAGGACAAGGCGGTGTTCGACGATGCCCACCGCCTGATCCTCGAGCTCGTCCATTCTGGCGCCGTGGATGGGTTGCGGGTCGATCATGTCGATGGCCTTGCCGATCCCAAAGCCTATCTCGAACGGCTTCGGCAGGAGGCGGGCAGCGCCTGCCACATCACGGTCGAAAAGATCCTCGGCGAAGGAGAACAGATCCCCGCCGACTGGCCGATTTCGGGCACGACCGGATATGAGTTCATCGCGGCCTTGTCCGATGCGCTGGTCGACAATTCCGGCGTGGCAGCGATGCGAAAGGCTTATGACGCCTTCATCGGCAGGCCGGTCGAGATGTCGGCGGAATTGCGCAATGCCAAATTGCTGATGGCAGACAACAATTTCGCGGGCGAATTTGCCAGACTTCTGCAACTCGCAGCCGAGATTGCCAGGCTCGAAGGAAATGAGCTCCCGTCATCGCAGGAGGACATGAAAGCAGCTCTGCGCGAATTGCTTGCCGCTTTTCCCGTCTACCGGACCTATGGCACAACCGCAGGCCTTCCGGCGGAAGGAACTTCCCTGCTTGAAACAATCCTCGAAAAGATCCGAACCGGCTCGACTGCGCCGCGGCCGCAAGCGCTTGATTTCTTGGCACGCATCCTGAAGGGCGATGTATCACCTGCTGCTGCCGGAGAGGCCTCGACCTTCCGGACGCGTTTTCAGCAACTGACCGGCCCGCTGATGGCAAAATCGGTGGAGGACACGCTGTTCTTCCGTCATGCGGCAGTCCTGGCGCTCAACGAGGTCGGCGCCGAGCCGCTTCCGCGAACATTCTCGCTCGACCGTTTCCATGCGGAAATGACGGAACGCCGTAACCGGCAGCCGGACGCCCTTTCCGCCACCACGACCCATGACACGAAACGCGGCGAAGATGCCCGCGCCCGGCTTTATGCCCTGACCGAGGCACCGGACCGTTGGGCTGCAAGTGTTGCCCGCTGGCAGGCGATGAACGGCAAGGCTCTTACCACCCTCGAAACCGGCCCTGCGCCGGAGCCGGCGGTGGAATGGATGATCTACCAGTCCCTCGCCGGTGTCTGGCCGACAGACCTTGCGATCGACGATGAAGGTGGGCTGAAGGCACTCGAAGATCGCTTTTTGCCCTATCTGGAAAAGGCATTGCGCGAGGCAAAGCTGCGCACCAACTGGGGCGATGGTGACGAAGCTTATGAAAAGGCCGTGCTGAACTATGCCCGCCACCTCCTGTCCCCCGGCAATCAGGATTTCCTGGCGGATTTCACCAAAACCCTTCATCCCTTTGTCGAGGCAGGTCTCGTCAACAGCCTGACCCAGACGATCGTAAAACTGACTGCGCCCGGCGTGCCGGATATCTATCAGGGCGCGGAAGGTCTCGATTTCAGCCTCGTCGACCCCGACAATCGCCGCGAACCGGATTTTTCGCATCTCGAAACACAGCTTATGGAACGAGGCCCGCGGCTGTCCTCATCCAGCGAGGCGTCCTGGCAGAGTGGAAGTCTGAAACAGCACGTCATCGCGTCACTGCTGCGGCTTCGCCAGGAGGCGCCATCCCTGTTTCGCGAGGGCGATTATCTGCCGCTTCAGGCGAATGGCGGCCGTTCGGTCAACCTGCTTGCCTTCGCCCGTGCCGATTTCGATGATGCCGTCATCGTCATAACACCCCGTCTTGTCCTCGGCGCTCTGCACCGTGATGTCGCAGCCCGTTCGGAACAGTGGGTCGAAACCGAGGTCAATCTGCCGCCAAGGCTGGCCAATCGCCGCTATCTCGACCTCTGCAGCGGCAAGACTTATGACGCACGCGACAGGATCGGCATTGCCCGCGTTTTCGTCGACCACCCTTTCGCTATCCTCGTCGCAAGCTAGTGCGCAGCGCGTCCTATTGGGCGCGCAAGGGAGGCCTCTGCATTGTCGTTTGATAGCCTCACCCATCACCCAAAAATCAAGGCGCCGCTCCATCATGGAGCGGCGCCTTGAATCTTTACCTGAGCTTCATGTCAGGCTGAAACTCGAATGAAATCAGGCAAATCCGACGAGATTCAGAACTGCGATAACGATGACCACGGCTCCAACCAACCATACGATGCTGTTCATTTTGCTCTCCTTTAAATCTCGTGAAGTGAACGGTGCGGCGCGGGAAAAGTTCCACCGAAACGTGATGAGGATTGTCGAGGCCGTGATGCCAAATGCCCGGCCGGACAAAGCCCCGTATCAGGCTCCCGGCGTGGCGGTGCCATCACCCCGGCGCAGCTGGCGCAGGTGACTGACGATGCGCAGTGAACTCGACGCGCGCTGGGCGGAGTAATCGGAAGCCTTGGAAAGAATGTGCAGCATGTCTTCCGCTTCATCGGCGGAAATCGTACCGCGCGCTGCCAGACCATCGACCAGCATCAGCACGACGGCCTCGACCGCCAGCGCCCGCCGCCGCATTTCCGTTTCGATCTGCTCATTGTCATGCATTTCAGGCTCCTTCGTTGATTGTCGAATGTTTTCAGGAATGAATTGTTCCTGATCGACAACCGACGACCGCGAATGGAGCAGTGAGGCAGTGGGCTATACTGTGCGGCTAGGACCGCGTCGGAGGCACGCCGCGGTCCAGCTTTCCCTGCTCCGCCTTGTAGAAATACTGGCTCGCGACCAGCCATCCCTTGAGCGGCCTGAGAGGCAGGATGCAGGTGAGCAGCAGGAATGGCAGCGATACCAGCAGATGCACCCAGAACGGCGGCTGGAAGGTAACCTCGATCCAGACCGCAAGTGCCACGGCCGGCACGCAGGCAAAGCAGATGACGAAGAATGCCGGCCCGTCGGCCGGATCGGCAAACGAATAATCGAGCCCGCAGACCTCGCAACTCGGCCGCATTTTCAGGAAACCGTCAAACAGGTGTCCTTGGCCGCAGCGCGGGCATTTGCCGTGAACGCCGGTCTTGTAGGGTGACAGGGGTGGCCAGTTCGCTTCGTATGCCATGCAACCCACCTTTCGTGGTCGCCGAGAAACTCCCGCTGAGATAGTGAATATGACTGGTTCCGGCAAGCCGCAGGCATGCCGCGCGTCAATCTGTCTCTCCCCCGGTTGCAACACGACAGCGTTCTGCGCGATAGGGGAACGACAGTCGGATACGGGCTCATCGAAGCGGTCCAAACGCATCCGCCGTACAAGGAATGGTCATGGCCGAACAGCATCACGGATTGGCGATACGCGCCGCAGACCGGACGATCAGGTTGAAATGGCATCGTCTGCGCCGAAGCCTTGCCGATCCGCTCTTCTCCAGCCCGATCCTGCGCCGCGGCGCCGAACTTGGCGCATCGATGGAACTCGATTTCCGCATCCGTAGAGATCACGGCTTCGTCGCGCTTCATGATGAAACGCTTGCCCGCGAGACGACGGGGAGCGGGCTTGTCAGCCTTGCGACGGCCGATGATCTTCGCCACATCCGGGTCCTGCCGGGAAACCATCCGCCGATGCTGAGCGAGGATATTGCCGAAATGCTGGCCGGCGCGCATCCGCAGGCTTTGCTGCAACTCGACATGAAGGACAATCTGGATGCGATCGGTCCAAGGGGCATCGACCACCTGCGCTACCATTTTGCCGATGCGACCGCCTCGCTGATCATCAGCGCCCGCGATCTCGACCTGATTGTCGCGGTGAAGAAAAGCCTGCCAGACCTGCGCCGTGGCATCGATCCAACCAGCCCGCTCCTGCGAATATTGAAGGATGAGGGCGCCGCTGCTGCCGAGGCGATGTTGCACCAGGATATTCTCGGCCCAAGCGAGCCGGACACCATCTACCTCTCCTGGGAACTGCTGCTTGCCGCAGCTGATCAGGGACTGGACCTGATCAGTGTCGCTCATGATCTTGGCCGGGCCGTCGGTGCATGGACCTTCAATCTCGCCGATCCCCAAAACGGCTTCGACGCCGCCGAAGCGAAAGACTTTTCGCGCCTCGTCTCCCTGCAGCCGGACCAGATCACCACTGACGAGCCGGATGCCACCGAACGCGCCTGGACAAAACTTTGCGGCGGGGCCGAAACTCAGTCGAAGATCGGTTCGGGAATGACGTGACGCTCGACCAGCTTCAGGCTGCGGTCGGGCTGGATGATGTAGGTTTCCAAAGTCCGCTCACCCCATTGGTTGCGGAATTCATGCGGCACCTGGCTGCCGATCGGCGCCTTCATCAGCCGCGTGCGCGGCTGGCCGCCATAGGTGATGCTGCCGGGGATCGGTTCGAGGCCAGGCCTGCTGTCAGAATTGCCCGTAGTGCAGCCCGCCAGCGCGAGACCGAGGACGGTCAACAGAGCAATGCTTTTCATGATCTTTCCTTCCGAATCCCGTGTCATCGGCACCGATCGTTCAACCCGCACGGAACGACTGGGTTCCAGAGCGAGCGGGTGATTGCTGCGAAAGCCGAATGGCTCTTCCAAATCTGCCGAAACATCCGCTACACCAAGACACGATATTATTGGAACAAGGAATAAGCGTGTGACGAATTCTTTTGGAGCCCCCCCGTCTTTCGGTGCAATGTCGATTGCCGAGCTGTCCGGCCTTCTGCAGACGGGCAAGCTCGATGCGGTCGAGCTGACGCAGTCCATTCTCGAAGAGATCGGCCGCCATCCGGACAAGGCGATTTTCACCACCCTTCTTTCCGAACGCGCCCTTGAGGAAGCCGCAGCCTCGGCGAAACGTCTTCGCGAAGGCCGCTCGCTTGGCATTCTCGACGGCATTCCGATTGCATGGAAGGACCTGTTCGACATCGAGGGAATTCCGACCACTGCCGGCTCCTCCGTCCTGGCCAAGGCGGCACCTGCTGCCAAGGACGCCGCCATCGTCGACCTTCTGAAACAGGCCGGCATGATTGCGGTCGGCCGCACCAATATGAGCGAATTCGCCTTTTCCGGCATCGGCATAAATCCGATCTACGGCACGCCGAAAAATCCCTGCTCGACCGATACGCCGCGTATTCCCGGCGGATCCTCGTCCGGCTCGGCAGTTGCCGTTGCCGCCGGCCTCGTGCCGGTTGCGATGGGCACCGACACCGGTGGCTCGATCCGCATTCCGGCCGGGTTCAACGGTATCGTCGGCTACAAGGCAACCCGTGGCCGTTATCTGATGGATGGCGTCTTCCCGCTTGCGAAAAGCCTTGATGCGCTGGGTCCGCTCTGCCGCACGGTGCAGGATGCCGTCTGGATCGATGCCGCGATGCGTGGCGTCGGCACGCCGATCACGCCGCGCAAACCCGCCCGCCCGCTCGAAATCGTCATCCCGACCAATGGCGTTTTCGATGGCGCCGAACAGGGTGTGATCGATGCATTTGAGGCTGCTGTCGAGCGGCTTGAAAAGACCGGCGCACGGATCACCCGCCTCGCCTTCCCTTCCTTCGACCGCCTGCCGCAGCTCGTTGCAGCTTATGGACCTCTGGTCACCGCCGAAGCCTTTGCGCTGCATCGCGAACGGCTGGCCGGCCCCGATGCCGCCGGCATGGACCCGCGCGTCGTCGCCCGCACCAAGCTCGGCGAGCGCACGACGACGGCCGATTATCTGGCCATTCTCGACGCTCGCCGCCAGATGACGGCTGAAACCGAGGCGCTGGTCGGCGACCGCCTTGTTGCCTTCCCGTCCGTTGCCCATGTTGCCCCGCCGATCGCGCCGCTTCTGGCCGATGACGAAACCTTCTTCGCGGCAAACGGAAAAACCCTGCGCAATACCGGCTTCGGCAATTTCCTCGATTGGTGCGGCGTCTCCATTCCCTGCGGCACCGGCGATGCCGGCATGCCGGTCGGCTTCCTCCTCTCGGCAATGGCCAATCAGGATGAAGCACTGCTGGCCGACGCCATGGCACTCGAGGACGTCATCCGCGGCTGATGAAACCGTGAAACATCTGCGGACGGCCAGCTCAGGGCCGCCCGCAGGCTACCTGTCCCAGGATAACAGGTATCTTGGAGACACGCCGGCCTCAGAAACCGGCCGGCTTCGGCTCAAGCGGCGTCAGATGGCCGCCGTCGATCTTGTAGAGGCCGATCTTGCGCTCCAGCGCGCCGCTCTTGGCAAACCGGAACAGGCCCGTGACGCCACGAAAACCCGTCTTGTTGGTCAAGGCATCCGGCGTCAGAGCGCCGCCCCCCTGACCACGGACAATGCCCGCAACAATGCCGACACTGTCATAACCATAGGCGGCATAGACCGAGAGCGGCCGCCGGTTGAAACGGTAATAACGTTCTCCGATCAGCCCCGTGCCTTCCGGATCGAAAGCGGCGATGATGACATTGGCAGCGGCGGGCTCCGTATAGATCTGCTGCGGCCAGCTGCTGGTGCCGATGATCGTCAGCTGCGGATAGGAGGCGCGCAAACCCTTGACGGCAAGCCCTACCCCACCACCATCACCCATGACGATCGCAGCTCCGGCATCGGCAAGCAGGGCCTTGTTGGCAGCGAGCAGATCGGTCAGCGCAATGGCACCCGCATCATACCGGACGACGCCGGAAAGCGCACCGCCGGCCTGCCCGATCAACCGGCGCAGCCGATCTTCGTTCGGCGTCGAAAAACCTGAAGGCGCGAGCAGCGCGATCTTCTTGCGGCCGGAGGCGATGGCCGAGCGGGCGCCGCGCGCGGCGCTCTCCACCTCGTCGATTTCGAAATTGAACACCTGCGGCGCGACGATGGGCTGCGCAAGGTTGAGGATCATCGGCCGCTGGTCGGCCGGGATGGCGGCAAGCGCGGCAACGGTAGCCTGCGGTGCATAGGTGATGATCATCGCGGCGTTGCGGGCGCGGGCAGCAGCAACGGCCGGCGCAACCGCGGCCGGACCGGCGGCGAGATCAACGACCTTGATCTTCATCAGGCTGCCATCGTCGAGTTCGCCGACCGCCAGGGCGGCGCCATCACGAATATCGCGTCCGGTCGCGTCGTAATAACCGTTCGGCGCCTTCGCCATCATCAGCGTGATTTCGATATTGCCGCGGCCAAAGGTTTCTTCCACCAGCGAGGGCGGCGGCTTCAGCTTGGTATCCTTGGGTGCGTCCTCCGCCATGTCATCGGACTGGCAGCCTGCAAGGGCAGCTGAAATGAAAAGAAGGGCGGCAATGCTCTTCAGCGGCAATCTGAAGCGCGGTGCCCGGCCGAATTGGAGAAGATCGAGAAGCATGTCTGAAGACTGAAGCCCGATAATGCCGAGGCAATTGCATGGACCATTCCATGGCCTTCTGGTTGTGTTCCATGCTAGCCGAAGGCCATAGCCTTAACAAGCTATTCTATGGAACATAAAATTTTATACGTTTTTTCCGAAATAACTTATACGAAGATTATCTATATAAAACAACGAGATATTGAGAGCGTCTTGGTAGTCTTCCTTTCAACAAGGGAGATAAACCGTGGCAAACAACAAGAATAAAGCAAAGACCATAGTTCTTAGCGCCATGCTTCTGTGCACGGCGCCGCTCGCAGCGCAGCCGGCACCTTTCCTGGTGCCGAAGCCGGGCGTCGCTGCCACGGCCGCCACGATCGGCGCACGGATGCTCGGTTATCTTCCCCAGCCTGCGTCCCTGTTTGTCACCCTGTCCATGGCGGGCATCCGCTCGGCCCTCCCGGCTTCCTTGCCGACTGCCAACCCGGCAGCCGTCGCATACACGCCGGCACCGCAGGTCCCGAAGAAGCAGCCGGTGGTCGATGTCGCCCTGAGACCGAGCGATCTTTCCGCTATCCGGCCGCAGCTGCAGCCGACGCCCTTCCCCGTGGCACCGCCTTCCACAATCTCGCCTTCGGTTGCCCCGTCCAACGGCGCGGCCTTTGACAGCGTCGCCATTCCCTTCAAGCGGCTCGCTGCTCTGAAGAAGCTCGCACCGGCCCTTGAAGAAATGCAGAACGGCACGGCGCTCGCCTGCAGCGGCAAGGCCTGCTCTGCAGCCTTCACCACGCTCCAGCCGATCCTTGTCAGCAGCGCCCAGAGCTCGATGCGCGACAAGCTGAACATGGTCAATGCCATGGTCAACGGCGCCATCCGCTACCGCCCCGATATCGAGACCTACAAGGTTGCCGATTACTGGGCCACGCCGAGCGAAACCCTTGCCAGACAGCAGGGCGATTGCGAAGATTTTGCGATCCTGAAAATGGCAGCCCTGCGCGCAGAAGGCATCGATCCGTCAAAAATGTCGATCGTCGTCCTGTTCGACCAGAAGCGCCGCTTCTACCACGCCGTCCTTTCGGTCGATGTCGGCGGTCGTTATTTCATCCTCGACAACATGCGCAACCAGGTTCTCGAAGATACCCAGCTTCCCGATTACCAGCCGCTCTATTCCATCCGTGACGGCAAGGGCTTCCTGCACGGCTCGCGCCGCAAGGACCAGAACGTTGCCGCCGTCACCTCGCTGGAAAAGATCGCACCGGGCGAAGGCGAATATTCCGGCCTGTAAGACGAAACGGCCAAGCACCGAACAGGAGCGCCGGCCCAGAACCGGCGCCTCAGCTTGCGAGCGTCAGCCCTCCATAACGGCTGATCTCGTTCTCGATTTCCGCAACCAGCGTATCCAGCGCTGGATTGCGGACTTTCCGACTGCGGCGAACCACATAGGCAAGGTCCGGCGGCACCGGCAGCTGGCGGGTGACGATCACCATATCGGGCCGCAAATGCCGTTCGTTGAGAAGCGCCACACCGAGGCCGGAGATAACGGCTGCGACAATCCCGGCAGCACTCGAACATTCGAACACGGTTTCGAGCAGAAGATCGCCATCCTGCGCAATATCCAGTGCCCAGGTTCGATAAAAACAGGCGTCGTCAAAAGACAGGAATGGCACCGGCCCCTCTTGAGGAACGACGAAATCCCCATTCCTGACCCAGTGAAGCTTTTCGCGAAACAGCAGGATATCGGTCGGACGAACCTCATGGGCGAAAACCTGGACGATCGCGGCGTCGAGTTCGCCCCGTTCCAGCATGGCCCGCAGGACAAGGCTCATCCTGACCTTGGTACGCACGCTGACTTGCGGATGCAGTCGCCGGAACCGCCCGAGGATGCGGGCAAGATCCGTACAGGTCGTGTCTTCCGTCAGCCCCAAGGAGATCCGCCCGGCAATCGCCGTCTTCGTCAGGCTGAGCAGCGCTTCGTCATGCAGGCCAAGGATCCGCTCGGCATAATCGAGCAGGTCCTCGCCCGCCGCGGTAAACATCGAGGCTCCCGGTTTGCGGCTGAGGATATCGCAATCGAGACTGGTCTCCAGCCGCTTGATCTTGTGGCTGACGGCCGATTGCGACAGGCCGAGCGCCTCGGAAGCACGCGTAATCCCGCCATGGTTTCTGACCGCCCAGAGCACGCGCAGCGCATCGATTTCCAGCCGCCGGTTGTTGAGTTCGCTCACGCAAATCCTCTCTCGCTCGTTCCTGCTCAACTTTATGCACGTAGCAGAGAGAGCCGACAAGTTTTCATCGATATTACGACTGAAATGTCATGACCTGATCGAAATTTGTCATGTGCCGAAAACCCGGCTTTCCCCTATGGCTGGATGGTAATCCCGTCTCCAAGAGCATGCCATGACCGAACAGACCCTTCACCAGGCCGAACCAGGCCGGCACCCTTTCCTCTGGCCGCTTCTGGCAACGCTGCTCATCATCGGCTGGAGCTCGGGTTTCGTCGGCATCCGCTTTGCCAGCGAAGAGGCAAGCGTCGCTCTGCTGCTGTTCTGGCGCACGCTTCTGTCTGGCCTGATCCTTCTGCCTTTCGCCATCCTCATCGGCCCGCGCCTGCGGCTGCGGGGCGTTCTGGAACAGGCAGCCTTCGGCGTCATGTCGGTCTTTCTTTATCTCGGTGGCTTTGCGCTTGCGATCGAACAGAGGGTGCCGACCGGGCTGGTGGCGCTGATTTCCGACCTTCTGCCGCTTGCCATCGCCTGCCTGTCGCAGCCTGTGCTCGCTGAACGCCTGTCCTTGCGGCAATGGATCGGAACCGCGATCGCCGTTTCCGGCGTCCTGATCGTCTCGCTCGAAAGCCTGACGTTTGGCGAGGCGCCGCTCTGGGCCTACGGCGTGACGGTCGGCTCGATGCTGATCTTTGCGCTGGCCTCGGTCATCTACCGCCGGCAACGCGCGCAGTCGCTGCCGATCCACCAGAGCTTGTGCATCCAGACCCTGACCGGCTCCGTCCTGTTCGGGCTCTGCGCCCTGTGGCAGGGAAGCCTTGCGCCGCCGCTCACGCTGAATTTCGGGATCGGCATGGCATGGCTGGTGCTGATCGCCACCTTTGCGGCCTATTGGGTCTATTATACCAGCCTGCGCCTGTTTCCGGTCGCACAGGTCAGCGCGGCGATCTATCTCAGCCCGCCGGTGACCATGCTCTGGGCCTGGGCACTGTTTTCCGAACCGCTGACGACTACCATGTTCATCGGACTGGCCGTGACATTCGTCGGAGTCTGGATGACCTCGCGCGCCTGACGCGGCACAGACGAAAACCGGCAGCGAGCGAAACGTCGAGATTTCTCAGTAACGGGAAATATAGCCGATCAGCATCGGCTTTTCATGCGCCGGGGCAAGCGCAAGATTGATCTGCCCCTTGATCACATGTCGGCCGCAGGTGATGGTGAAACCGGTATTCAGCGTCTTGCCGCGGTTCGACTGCAGCGTTTCGAGCGCGTCCTCGATCTGGGTATCGATCAGGAATTTCAGGCTCTTCATCACCTGCAGCGGGTCCTCGCCGATCAGCTTGTGACGCAGCATGGTGACAAAAGGATCGTTGAAATATCTGAGGCGCTTTTCGAGTGTCAGTACCACGGTCGGCGATGGCGAGGCCTGGACGAGCGCATTGAGATTGTCGGTCGAGGAAATATCCTCAACGGCCGCAAGCCGTCCCAGCGCCCATTTGAGGCTCAGAACCCGCAGAAGCGAGGTGAGATTGCCGGCCTCCTGCATCTGGCTTGCCGCATATTGCACCACGTCACCGGTCGTTACCTTGCCGGCGGTCGACATGCGGCCGAGGCCTTCCCAATAGATCTTTTCGAGCCGAATCCCGCGTCTTTCGCCATTGCGATCGACGACCGCACGGAAACGGGGCTCGACCTCTTCCTGATCAATGACAGGAAGCGGCTCGTGCTCCGGATCGACGGCGGCCGTCGGCAGGATTTCGGATTTCATGTGTTTGCCCTTATCGCTCGGTCAGCGCTTCGGAACGCGCCCGGTTGATCGGCTTCATCAGATAGCTGAGCACGGTCTTCTTGCCGGTCATGATTTCCGCAGAGGCGATCATGCCCGGAATGATCGGATAGGATTTTCCGTTGCGCTCCAGTTCGGACTTGTTGGTCTTGACCTGCACGAGGTAATAGGTCTCGCCCTTTTCCTTCTCGACGATACTGTCGGCGGAAACATTGGTCACCTCGCCTTCGAGGCCGCCGAAGATCGCGAAATCATAGGCCGTAATCTTGACGATTGCCGGCTGGCCACGGCGCACGAAGGCGACATCGCGCGGCGAAATCTTGGCTTCGATCAGCAGCGTATCGGCAGTAGGCACGATGCCGGCGACGACACGGCCCGGATCGACATAACCGCCGATCGTGTTGACTTCGAGCGTATTGACGATGCCATCGACCGGAGAGCGGATGTCGGTGCGCTTGACGCGGTCGGAAGCGCCGCGGATCGTCTCGTCGATGACCGACAGTTCGGCCAGCGCTTGGGCCTTGTCGGTAAGCGCCTGCTGGCGGATTGCCAGCAAGATTTCGCCGACCTGGAGCTTGGCTTCGTCGATCGCGCCGCGCAGGCGCGGCAGGCTTTCCTGATAGACCTTCAGCTGGCCCTGCTGATCGGTCAGCTGGCTTTCGACGGTCAGAAGCTGTGTCTGGGCAACGAGGCCCCGCTTGGCGAGCGGACCATAAAGATCGTGCTGCTTCGTGGAAGAAGCGATGTTTTGCTCGAGGCGATCGATATTCGCATTCGCCTCATTAAGCTCGTTCTGGCGCTGCATGACGCGGCCCTGCAGAACATTGAGCTTGTTTTTGTAGCTGTCCTTGTTGATGTTAAACAAGTGTTCTTCGTTGCTGCAGACATTCTGTGCAACGTCCATCACTTCCTTCGGGCAGACGAAGGGCTGGTCGTATTCGCCCTTTTCTTCCATCTGCAGCCGGGCAACCTTCGCACCGAGTGCGCGCGCCTTGGCAACGGATTCACCGAGCGTCGATTCCGTCGTCGTGTTGTTGAGCTGCACGATGAGATCGCCCTTGCGGACGATCTGGCCGACCTGAACGGCGATTTCCTGCACGATGCCGGCTTCGGACGACTGGATGATCTGTGTCTTGGAAACCGGAATGACCTTGCCTTCGCCGCGGGCGATCTCGTCGATATCGGCAATCGCCGCCCACGAGATCAGCACCGTCATACAGGCCGCAACGAGGCCGATCAGCATTCGTGCGAAGAAAGGCGGCTTGTCCTGAATATTTCCGCTCATGCCCGTCCTCCCTTCTGCATTGCCTCGATCACCTTCGCCTTCGGTCCGTCCGCGACGATCTTGCCCTTGTCGATCACGACAAGCCGGTCGACGAGGTCGAGCATGCTGTATCGGTGCGTGGCGATCACCAGCGTCGTATCGCGGCTGAACGCGGTCGACAGCTTGTTGAGCAGATGGCGCTCGCTGGCGAGGTCCATCGCGCCCGACGGCTCGTCGAGGAAGACGATCTTCGGCTTGGTCAGAAGCAGACGCGCGATTGCCAGAGCCTGCCTCTGGCCGGCCGAAAGGTTGTTGCCACGCTCGCCGACAGGCATGTCGAAACCGCGCGGATGGTTGGCGACAAATTCCTCGACGCCGGTCATGCGGGCAACCTCGAGCAATTCCTCATCCGTCGCATCGGCCCGGCCGATCAGAAGGTTTTCCTTCACTGTGCCGGAGAAGAGGTCGGAAGACTGGCCGGCAATTGCCACCGCCGAACGCACCTCGGCCATGTGATATTGACGGATATCGACGCCATCGATCATCATCCGGCCGTCGGACGGCAGGAAGAGCCCGTCGAGAAGCCGGCCGAGCGTCGTCTTGCCCGAGCCGATGCGGCCGATAATGCCGACCCGCTCGCCCGGCGCAACGCTAAGCGACAGCTGGTTGATGACGGGATAATCCGAGCCCGGATATTGGAACGAGACGTTCTGGAAGCTGAAACCGCCGCGGGTGATCTGGCGATTGACGAAGCCGACCGTCGAAGGCCGATCTTCCGGCTGCTTCATGATCTGGTCGAGAATGTTGAGCGACATCATCGCCTGGCGGAAACGGGCAAGCGCCATGGCGATCTGCCCGAGCGGTGCCCCGGCGCGGCCGGCCAGCATCACGGTCGCGATGATCGCGCCCATTGCCAGATGGCCCTCCGAAAACTCGTAGGTGCCGGCGATGACGATCAGCACGCTGACCATCTGCTGCACGAGATTGGTCATGTTCACGGCATTCGAGGATATGTGTTTGATATCCTCGCTGGTGCGGCTGGAAAGCTTCATCAGCTCCTGCCAGCGGCGCAGCATGCCGGCTTCGGCGCGCAGCGATTTCAGCGTCTCGATCGTCGAGATCGTCTCGACAAGCAGCGACTGACGGCGCGAGGCCTCG
The DNA here is from genome assembly GCF_007829835.1 of Neorhizobium alkalisoli. Taxonomy (GTDB): domain Bacteria; phylum Pseudomonadota; class Alphaproteobacteria; order Rhizobiales; family Rhizobiaceae; genus Neorhizobium. The sequence continues at coordinate 834,130 of NZ_VIWP01000003.1, forward strand.
TTTGTGGCAGCCGCCATGCGGTGGCCGATCTTCGCCTGGGCATGCAGGCCGATCAGCACGGAAAGGACGAGCGCTACCGCCGGAATAACCACCAACCAGCCCGAAATCAGATAGATCACGGCAAGGAAGATGAAGACGAAGGCCGTATCGATGAAAAGGCCGATCGTGTTCGACGTGAAGAATTCACGCACGAACTCGTATTGCGTGACGCGGTTGGCATATTCGCCGGTCGACATCGGCCGCGACGCCATCGTCGCATTCAGCACCTTGTCGAAGATCATCTGCGACAGGCGCAGGTCGGCATTACGGCCGGCATAATCGATCAGCGACGAACGCGCGGTTTTGAGAAGGAAATCGAACGTATAGGCAAGCGTGATGCCGAGCGCGAGGACCCAGAGCGTCGGAAACGCCTTGTTCGGCAGGACGCGGTCATAGACGTTCATCGTGAAGAGCGGCGATGCCAGCGCGATCAGGTTGATGAACAGCGCCGCCAGGATCACCCGCATATAGGTGCGCCAGTAGGGAACCAGCGCCCGCATCAGCCAGTGACGCCGCTCGAATTCGCCCGCGGCGCCGACAGACGCGTTTTCGGAACCGTTCTGATAAAAAAGCGTGAAGGCAAAGCCGAGTTTTGGCCTGAGCGCGACGAATTCCTCGCGGGTCAGCGTTCCGGCACCTTCAGAGGAGGTCGAGATATCGGTGACGTAATTGCCCCCGTCATCGACTTCGAGCAACGGTAGCACGCCGCCATTTTCGAAGACGATGATTGCCGGACAATCGAAATTGCCGTCCTGACACTCGCGTTCGCCATGGCGCATGACTTCGAGGCCGATACGCTGGGCAAGATGTTCGACATCGTCCAGCTCAAGCGATTCCGAAATCTCGTCCGGCAGGCCGGAGAAGAGGACGATGTCCGATGTCGGGCGCCCGTAAAAGCTCGCGACGGACCTGAAGGCAGTTTTAAATGTCCTAAACGACCTTGTTTCTGCTTGGTCCAGCTTTACGTTCAGCATCATCCTCGCCAATCCAGTCTACGGCATCGCCATGCCCGAAAATCGGACTCGACTTTCGGGGAGCACGATGCTGCAGTTCAAAAGATCTAGCGCGTCCTGTGTGCGTCCGAATGGACGCACGACGCACTAGCGGATGGGCGCCAGGAGATCCATTGGCAGGCCGGCCTTCTGACGCGAGTCAAACTCCGTATAGCCAGGGTTCACAACGCCACCCGGTACAACAAACTCACTCCGGGCATAAGCCTCGGCCTGCGCGACGGGCTTCATCTTCATCGATTGAAGCAGACTGCCGGACGCAGCGAGGATCTTATATTCTGCGAAAAGCGACGCGAACTTCGCGGTTTCCGCAAGAATGCTGGTATTGAAGCGCGTGTTCTGCGCGTCGAGAACGTCGAGCAGCGAGCGCTGGTTGACCTTGAACTGCTCGCGGTAGGAGCTGACAAGGTTCGCATTGACCGAGGCCTGGCTGCCGAGAATGCCGGCCAGCTTGGCCCGGCTCACACGCTCGTTCCAGGCTGAACGGACGGATTCCTCGACTTCGCGATGCGCCTGGGCAAGGCCATAACGCTGCTCGCTGGCGCGGCGGATCTGCTCCTGTTCGCGGGCGGTATCGATGCCGCCACGATAGAGGTTCCAGCGCGCACGGACGCCGACCTGAAAGTCGTTCGTATTGCCCTTGTCGCCATCGACGTCGTTGCCGACGCGAGCGCTACCCTGCAGGTCAACCTTCGGCAGGTAAGCCGACTTTGCACCACGCACACCGGCATCCGCCGCATCGACGTCAGCATCGGCCGCATGAACCTGCGGGCTGTTCGTCTTGGCGATCGCGACGGATTCGTTGAGCGTCTTCGGGATATACTTTGCCAGCGAGATCGGCATCTTGACCGAGCCGATCGGCTCGCCGACGGTCTTCAGGAAGCGGATCTTGGTTGCTTCGAGTTCCTGCTGGGCTTCGACGAGGCGCGCACGTGCAGCCTCAAGCCGCTCACGACCCTGCAGCCGGTCAGCGTCGGTCAGCGCCCCGCCTTGGATGCCCTGGCCGATATCGCCGACGATCTGGTTATGCGCGGAGACGTTCTGCTGCGCGATGCCGACGATCTTCGACTGGAGAATGTATTCGAGATAATCCTGCGTAGCCTGCAGGGCCAGCGATTCCGACCGTTCGACGACACGGAACGAGGCACCATCGACACGCGAGGCCTGCTCCTCGACCTGCGCACGACGATTGCCGCCGTCGAACAGTGTCTGGGTGACCGTCAGGCTCGTATCGGAAGAGGTGAAGTATTCATGGTCCTTTGTCAGCGTGCCCGTCGAGCTGTTCGACAGGCGCCGGCGGCCCACCCCCGCTTCAAGATCGATCGACGGCAGATAGAGGCCACGAGCCTGGCGCAGTTCGAATTCGACCGCTTCCCGGTTCTGGACGGCCTGCATGATCTGCGGGTTCGTCTTCAAGGTTTTCGCAACAGCTTCATCAAGCGTCATCGCGTTCGCAGGTGCACAAAAAGCACCCGTCAAAGCTACAGTCGCCAACAGCGCCGCGTAAATTCTTTTTCGCTTAAACAATCTGACGCCCCTCGCCGAATTAAGTCCCACGGCGGTATTCATATACTGCAGCGAAATTCTTGGGAAGTATTATCACCTTGGCTTCAGCTTCCAAGCCCTACTTAATATATTCCGCAATCCAAGGTTAATCACGCAAAGATTCCTCTGCATCTATATGTTTTCAATAAGATTTTTTTTCATCTGAAAAATCGCCCAAAAAAGCACCCAAAAATGGTTCCTGCATCGAAGCGATACATTTGCCCAAAGTGTAGCCGCCGAGCCACAATTGGAGAGCATTCGCCCTCTGGTAGAAAGTGTAAATCGGGATCGCGCAAACATACCGAAGCGCATTTTGGACGCTAAGACAGGCATCTCGGGCAAGACTATTGCAGGATCGATTCGCCCGCAGCTGCGAACACGGCTTCGCCTTTAACCGCCCTCGCGACACCTGAAGCGGTATCCTCTTGCCGCACATTTGGGCGCGCCGTGACTGCCGGAGGTTCGGCCATTCGATCTAACCTGAAGCCATAAAATCAGAAAAGGCGCCGAAGCGCCTTTTCGATGATAAAAAGAGATCTGTTCTCTTCCATTACACGTGATTGATGTCAGTCGAGTGCTTCTGATCGTCGAACAGGATTTTGACCGCCTCGGTATGCCCTTGAACTACGGCAATGTCCTGCCAGCTGTTGGCAGCGACCTGGGCGCTGATGACCGTATTTCCACCGCTAACAGAAGCGTGGATGTTCGCCGTAGCCTCCGCCTGCGATGCTTGGTGGCCCAGCAGCGTATCGAGAAGCTTCGAGACATCAACGGCATCACCTTCGTTCGAATGGTAGTCCGTAATGATGTCCTTGATGCCAAGGTTATTAAGTGCCGTTGCATCGAACACGAAAGTGTCCTTGCCACCTCCACCGGTCAGCGTATCCATACCGGCGCCACCGGCAAGGATATCGTCGCCGTTCTCGCCATAGAGACGGTCGTCGCCGGCATTGCCGATCAACGTGTTCGAGGACGAATTGCCCGCGAGGTAGTCGTCGCCAAGGCCACCTATCAGGCCTTCAATGCTTAACAACTGGTCGCCAAGAGCGTCACCTTTCAGCTGGCCATTACCGGGGTCACCCTGGCCACCGTGATTGTTCGTCGCATTCCCGCTGTCGTTTAGATTGATGAAGACAGCTGAGGCACTACCCGAATAATCGGCGAAGTCGAAGCCAGCGCCACCATTCAAGGTATCCGCACCAGCGCCGCCGACAAGAATATCATCGCCATCTTCACCGTTGAGGACATCGTTTCCGCCTCGGCCATAAAGGACATCATTGCCCCTGCCGCCATAAAGTCCATCGCTGCCGGTGTCAGAGCCGATCAGAAGATCATTCCCAGTTCCGTCACCGGCGTTCGTATATGGACCATCACCGAAGAGATTGCTGCCACCCGATGTGTTCGACACCAGAATATCGCTTCCAGCACCACCGATGATATTTTCTCCGGCCGCAGAATTATCGATAAGGAAGTCCGCACCTGATGTCCCTGCCGCAGCGGCATTGGCGACGAGATTAATTGTCGCAGTCGCTGTTACGTGATTGACGCCGTCGAACACCGTGTAATCGAAGCTTCCAGCCGAGTTGTAGGGGAACAAGACATATTTGTGGTCTGCGGACAATGTTGCACCGCTTACCGACGTCACGGAAAGCGCATCCCCTTCGGCATCGGTCGCTCCCTGCAAAAGTGCCAGCACAGGTATCGAAAACTTTGTAGTGCTGCCGTTCGGATCTGCGAATGCCGCCAAGCGATTGGCGTCGTAATCGACGACAATGGTCTTATTAGGAACAACCGGTGCCGCATTCTCTTGCACGTCACCGATGGCAATTGTCATCGTCTGCGATGAGACCAGCGTTCCGTCTGAAGCCTGTACCGTGATCTGGTGCGATTGCGCCGTCTCATAATCGAGAACAGCTCCAGTCGCGACAGTCACGACACCAGTCAGCGCATCGATGGTGAAACGCCCACCAGCATTATCAGTCAGCGAATAGTGGATCGTGTCGCCATCCCGATCGGTGGAATGAGCGGTAATTCCCACGACTGTACCAGCTACGGCATTCTCATCGACCTTGTTCGCCGCGCCATCCGTATCGACCGGTATTGTCGGAGCATCGTTTGTCCCCGTCAGCCTGACGACGACATCCTGGGTCGTGAAGCCGCCATGACCGTCTGCAATCTTGATCTGATAGGTCTGGTCGACAATCTGTCCGGCAGTCAGATATTGCAGTGAGCTTTCGTCCACTGCGAAGTGCCAGGACACCTTGCCGGAACCGTCGCCTGTCGTATCGTCGGTCACCGCCGCCACGAACGTGCCAAGATAGCCGCTGGCAGCCGGAACCGTCGTCACGGTATGCTGATCGGTGAGATCAACATCTGTAAAGTTGATGACGCCATGAGTGCCCTCGCTAGGCACAGCCTTCACGGAGATATTGTCGAGATTGATCCCGCCGGTTACACCGTAGCCGGCAAAGGTAAGCTTTGTGGAAGCAGATGTAGCCACTGCCATGAAGCTAAATTCGACGAGAGGTGCCGCGTCGCTGCCGGTGTTCGGAATGTCCGCTCCGGCCTTGGCGAAATAGGTCTGTCCATTCCAGGTCACGGTCATACCGGTATCGATCCAGCCATAGGATCTGCCGATCTGGAAGCGAACCTCATAGAGTCCGCCTTCTGCAGTCTGAAGCGTTTGCGACAATGTATCGGGCGTCGTGGAGTGTGAATAGAACTGGTAGACATTACTGCCGCCGACGGAACCGCCGCCACTCCAACTGCCTTCGCCCTTCACGATTTCCCAATTCGCGTAGCCACCGAAAGTGCCGTCCTTGACCAATTCGACAGATGCCGGAGCAGGTGTCGCATCTTCGATGACAGTACCGGCAAAATCACCGGAGCCAATGACCGGATCATCGTTAACCGGAGTGATATGCACAGTGATTGTCTGGCTGACTTCCTTAGCATCGAGACCCTGGTCGCCCAGATCGCTGTAGGTAAGCTTCACCGTGGCGTCGCCGTTATAGTTCGCATCCGGCTTGTAGCTGATTGCGGTACCACTGTCGGCATCGATGATCTGATCGAGTGGGCCGTTATTGCCAGCCATGCCGGTCAGCACGATCGTTGCACCGGCATAGATCGGCCCATTGCCGGCGGCATGACCGTCGACAGAGACGACCGTCAGACCAAGGCTTGCATAGTGGGTGAGATCAAGAGTGATCGTCCCATGCGTCGCGGAAAGCGTTAGCTGGCCGGGAGCATCGCCGTCGCGATCCTCGAAGGTGATCTTCGTGTCGCTGAAGGTCGGGTCGTTGAATTCCAGCTTGCCGTCTTCGTCGATCGTCACTTCCATCGTCCGATCGCCGGTCGTGTTGGTGGCGGCTGTCGGCGTATCGTTCGTGCCGCTGACATTGTAGGTCAGCGTCAGCGGAGCGCTTGATGCGCCGCCATCGTCGGTGACGACGACCGAGACGTGATGGGTCTCGCTCACAGCCGTCTGTTCGGCCGAGTGGAAGATGACCGTCTTGAGGATGGCATTCAGTTCGGCCGCAGTGAACGTGCCGCCGCCAGCCTTGGTGATGATCAGCTCGCTGCCCGCCTTTTCACTCTGGGTGATGGTGATCGAGCCATTGTTGAGCACCAGGCCGGTCTGGTCCGACTGGCGGATGAACAGCGTGTCACCGGGCTTGTCCGAGGTCAGCTTGATCGAGGCGTAATGGTCGCTGTCGACGTCCGTTACCGTCAGGTTGGTGCTTGCCAGCAGCTTGTAACCATCGAGCTTCGAATAGTTCGTACCGTCCGGCTCGACATAGGCGATCGTCGTGTTGGTCGCCGCCAGTTCCGGCGCGTCATTGACGGCCGTCACGTTGATGTCGATCGTCTTGGTCGCTTCCTTTGCCGGGCCGATGCCGAGATCGCCCTGATCGTTCATCGTCAGCGACAGGTGGTCGGGGCCGTTGTAGTTCAGGGTCGGCGTATAGGTAACGCCGCTGGTCTTCGCTCCGTTGTCAGGCCCCTTCAGCAGCAGGTCGTCCATGACCGACTTGTTGATGGCGGTAAGCACGACCGTGCCGGTGTCCTGACCGGAAACGATCGAAATATTGTTACCGAAGCCGGTCAAATCGATATGCAGCGTTCCGTGCTGGACGGAAAGCGTCAGCGTGACCTGCCCGTCGCCGTCGCGATCCCTCGCTTCGATATCGCTGTCCTTGAGGCCGGCATTGGCCAGATTGAGCGGCGTGTCTTCGGCAGTGGTGATGGAAAGCTGGGTGTTGCCATCCCAGGTCGGCGTGTCGTTGGTGCCGGTGACATCAACGGTCACCTTCAGCGGGGCGCTGGCCGAGCCGCTTTCGTCGTAAACCGAGATGTTGACATGCCGGTCCGGCGTGTCGGAGGCAACCTCGTCGCCGGTCACGAAACGGACCAGCTTGATCGCTTCGGCAACCTGGGCTGCCGAAAGCGTGCTGCCATCAACCCGGCTGACGGTAATTTCCGATCCGTGTCCGCCGACGCTGTTGTTCTGGTTGACGAACTGCAGGACGATACCACCGGCCAGCGTGCGGCCACCGGCCGACGTGGACATGTTGAGGAGATCGCCGGCCAGCGGGTCGGAGATCGTCATGACGATCTTGGTGAAGGCCGTGCTGTCGACATCCGTCACCGTGACGCCGAGATTGGCGAAGATGAAGGACCCGTTTTCGTTGGAACCATCCGGCTCCGTATAGGCCGTTGCCGTCGAGACTGCATGCAGGACCGGATCGAAGAGATCGTCCAGCTTGATGGTCGTGCCGTCGGTGAAGACGAAATTCTCGAAATTCGTGAACTTGTCGGTGACGGAGGCACCATTGATCATATGAGTGATCTCGGCGCCGATCACGGTCGTGCCGTCGGCCGCATAGACCTTGGTGTAGACGTCGTTCGCCGCATCGTAACCGAAGCCGAGGATGACCTTGTCACCCGCAGTTTCCGATCCGTTGCCGCCGTCGGCCACGACGCGGTGCGCCGAAAGCCGGCCGGAAACATCCAGCGTGTCGTCACCCTCGCCACCATTGAAGGTGATCGTGTTCTGGGCGAGACCGGTGCCGTTCAGGTTGCCGGAGACGGTCAGCGTGTCGTTGCCGGCACCACCGTTGATGACGATCTCTTCGACATTGGTGACCGAAGAGGTCGAGCCGTCGACGCCGACTTCCAGCTTTGCATCACCGTCATTGTTGCTGATGGTGAACACGTTGTTCGCCGCCGAGCCGGTGACATTCAGCGTATCCGTGTCTGCGCCGCCGTCGATCGTGTCGACGCCGTCGCCGGTCGTGTAGTTGAACGTGTCGTTGCCGGCGCCGCCATAAAGCGTGTCGTTACCGGTTCCGCCGACCAGCGTGTCGTTTCCATCATCACCGTAGAGCGTGTCGTTGCCGGCACCGCCCATGATCCAGTCGGCACCGCCGCCGCCGTGGATGACGTTGTCGCCGCTGCTGCCGTTGATGATATCGGCATAATTCGTGCCGGTGATGTTCTCGATGCTGACCAGCGTGTCGTGTTCGACCGTGCCGTTGTTTACGGCAGTCGCAAGATCGGCGTAGCTCATCGACTGCGCTGCAGCGATTGAGGTCTGCCAGCCCGAGCCGAGCTGAACATAGATGCCAGCGCTTTCGCCGGCATAGTCGGCCGTATCGATACCGTCGCCGCCATCGAGAAGATCGGAGCCTGCACCGCCGACCAGCGTATCATTGCCGGCCTCGCCGTAGAGCTTGTCGTCACCCGCGCCGCCCGAGATCCAGTCGGCACCGCCGCCACCCTTGATGACGTTATCGCCGCTGCTGCCCTGGATGATATCGGCATAGTCGGTACCGGTGACGTTTTCTATGCTGACCAGCGTGTCATGCTCGACCGAACCGTCGTTGATACCAGCCACGAGACCGGCATAACCCAAGGCCTGTGCATCAGCACGTGAAGTCGCCCAGCCCGAACCGAGCTGGACATAGACGCCTGCAGCGTCGCCGGCATAGCTGACCGTATCGATGCCGTCACCGCCATCGATCAGATCGCTGCCCTTGCCACCGGAAATCGTGTCATTGCCGGCACCACCATAGAGCTTGTCGTCTCCGGCCGAGCCGATGATCGTGTCATTGCCCTCGCCACCGTCAAGCGTGACGGCAACCTGCGGGCCGCTGGTGTTCAAGAGGTGGGCATCGATCGTATCGTCGCCGCCCTTGCCTTCGATCGTGAGTTCGCCGGTGCTGATCGCGTAGATCGACGGAATGCCGCTGCCATAGATGCTCAGCAGATTGGAATTGCCCTCGACATTGATCGTTTCGCCGGTTCCGAGACCGGTGAGCGTCAGCTTGTCGGCGCCATCCGCCTGGTTGAGCGTGATGTTTTCAACGCTCGTCGCGATGATATCGACGATGCCGTCGCCATCGATATCGAGCGTGAAGCCGCCAGCGGTCAGCGTCATGACCGCCTTGTCATCGCCGGCACCGCTGGTCACGTTCAGATAGTCGCTGTCCGCACCACCGTCGATCGTGTCGACGCCGTCGCCAACCGTGTAATAGAAATTGTCGTAACCTGCGCCGCCGAAGAGCGTGTCATTGCCCTTGCCGCCGATGATCGTGTCATTGCCGGCATCGCCGTAGATCGTGTCGCTGCCGTCACCACCCCACAGCTCGTCGCTGCCGTTGCCGCCATGGATCTCGTCGTCACCGCCGAGGCCCGAAATGACGTCATTGCCGTCGCCGCCGAGAAGCAGGTCATTGCCCGCACCGCCGCCGATATGGTCGGCGCCTGCGCCGCCATCGATCTTGATGCCACCGCCAACGGCGTCGCTCACATAGTCGGAGCGCATCAGGATGACATCCGCACCGGACGTACCGACAATCTCCTCGACACCGGTAAAGGTGTTCGATGCATTGAGGTTGTCGAGCACGAAGCCGGCAGAACCTTCGGCGTTGAGCACGACCTTGTCGTAGCCGCTGCCGCCTTCGATATTGTCGCCCGTGCCGGCCATGCCGGTCAGTGCCACCGCAACGGTCGAGCCGTCGCCGAGCAGCATGTTACGCGGGCCATAAGGCGTCGCATCCGAGAGATCGGCACCGAGGACGAACGTGTCGTTGCCTGCACCGCCCTTCATCGTGTCATTGCCGGTCTTGCCGGTAATGACGTTGTCGCCGTCATTGCCCTGGACACCGTTATTGGCGTCATTGCCGATGACATTGATCGGAGCCTGGCCGCCGAGCGTGATGTTCTGGACACCGCTCAGCGTCAGCGTGATGCCGGTATCGTCGGCGCCGCCGACGACGGTGAGGCCTTCCTTGGTGATCGTCGCGGATTCGTTGACGATCGTGCCAACCAGCTCGATCCGGTAGCCGGCGAGCGTCGAGGACGCGTTATTGGCCTCTTGGATCGTGTCATACGTGCCGATCAGATAGTTGCCGTCGAAGACGCGGACAGCATCATTGAGGTCGAGCACGACACCGTTGGCAAACTTGATCAACTCGATACCGTAGAGATTGTCGGTATTGCTGGTCGGGCCACCGCTCATGAATTCCGGCGCGCCGGAAAGGGTCTCCACCTGCCAGAGAGCGAGGCCGGCGTAACCGGGCGCACTTCCGAAGGCAGGGTTGAAGAACACGCGGTAATTGCTCGAAGCGCTCTGATAGTTGGCGCTGTCGGATTCCCCGACGGTCGCATTGATGTCAGAACCGATATTGCTGGTGCCGTTGCCGAACAGGTTGTCGGAACCCTTGCCGCCCCAGAGCGCGTCATTGCCGGCGCCGCCCTTCAGGATGTCTGCACCCGAACCGCCGAAGAGCGTGTCGTCGCCCTCGCCGCCGTCGAGCACGTCATTACCGGCACCGCCGACGATGAGATCCTTGCCCGCGCCGCCTTCGATGGTCGTGCGGCCTGCAGCCTCGTCGCTCTGATAGTTGGCCTTGAGAATGATGATGTCATCACCACTCGTACCGACGATCTTTTCGACGCCCTTGATCGAGGTCGTGTTGCCGTCGAGCAGGAAGCCCTGGCTGTTGGAGGTGACGAGATTGATCGTGTCACCGATATCCGCGCCGCCATCGATCGTGTCCAGCGTGCCGGCCTTGTCGGCGAGGCTGGCGTTGAACGTCGTGCCGCCTTCAACCGTCACGCTGATGTTTGCACCGTTGCCATAGGTCGTGTCGACGCCGAGATTGATCGTGTCGCTGCCGGCACCGCCATCGATCGTGTCGGCACCGAGGCCGCCGGTGATCGTATCGTTGCCGGTTCCGCCGCGCACGACATCATTGCCGGCGCCGCCGATGAACACGTCATTACCGTCATTGCCGTCGAACACGACCGAGACCGGGTTGCCGGCCAGAATGCCGCTGGCATCGACCACATCGCCCGTCGTCGAATTGCTACCGGTGATGTGGATCGTGTTCGGCAGAACTGCTGTGTCGTTGAGATTGCCGATATTGACCGTGATCGCGCCAGTGCCGGCGACGATGTCAATGCCTTCGATCTCATCGGCGCGGATGGTTGCGCCGTTCGGGCCGGTATAACCGACCGTGATATCCTTGGACTGCGAAGAACCGATTTCCGAGCCGCCAGTGATCGTCCCGATCGTGAAGGTCCGCGCCGTATCGTCGCCTTCGATATGAAGGATGTCATAATCCGGGAAGGTCGTTCCGGTCTCGGTGCCGCCATTGATCCGGTCATTGCCATCGCCGACCTTATAGATGAACAGGTCGTTGCCGGCGCCGCCGTCGAGCGTATCGTTGCCGAGGCCACCAATGATGGTGTCGTTGCCGGCGCCGCCGCTGATCGTGTTGTTGCCGTCGCTGCCGACCAGGATGTCGTTACCGGCACCACCGGTGATGTTGACGATGCCATTCATCTTGTCGATGCCGAGCACCTTGTCGCTGACCGAAGCAATGTCGGTCGCGGTGTCGCCGGCAACCGTCTGGCCATTCACCGTGACGGAATTGTCGCCGAGGTTGACGAAGACGCCGGAGCTGACATCGCCATAGCTGATGTTCTGACCAAAGTTGCTGATATCGCCGGCCGCATCGACGCGGACCGTGAAGCTCGCATTGCTGCCGTCACCGTCGCTGTCGATGGCGGTGTAGAGGAAGCGCAGGTCGAGATAGTCGCTATTGCCGCTCGGAATGCCGTGGTCGAGCGGCTGGTGCAGCGTGAACGTGTAGCTGCCGCTGTTGTTGTCGCTGAGCGATACTTCGAACACCTTGTTCGCGGCAACGGCCGGATCGCCGTTGATGTAGGCGACAAGCACGCCGGCCACCAGCGCGTAGGACAGGGTTTGCCCGTTCGAGGTCAGCGTCAGAGGCTGGCCTGCTGCATTGACGACATTGGCGGCAGGCGTTGCGCTGGTGAACTTCACCGAACGATCGGCCGTGCTGTTGCTGTCATTGTTGTTGTCGCTCTTCCAGTCGATGCCGAGCGAAACATCGCTGACGGCCGGGCTGCCGCTTGCCTCTTCGAGACCGCTGCGCGCCGGCGTGCCGGCAACCGGCACATCGTCGATGATCGTAACATTGAACGAGCTGGTTGCCGTGTCGCCGTCGCTGTCCGTCGCCTTGAAGCCGAAGGTCAGCGTTGCGCTGGTGCCGTTATTGCCGGTGTGATCGATATTGTCGAGGAGCGTGAACGTATAGGTGCCGTCACCGCTGTCAGACAGCGACACCGTGAAGACGGTCGTATTGCCTGCCTTGCCGACCAGTTCGGTTCCGTCAGCCGAGAGGACATACTTGATTGCCACGCCATCATGGGTCAGGCCGGAATCTGCACCGTTGACGATGCCGTCGAAGGTGACGGAGCGGTTCGCCACACCCGAATTATTGTCGTCGGCACCCCAGTTGATGTTGAGATCGCCGCGCTGGATTGTCGAAAAATCGGTGTCCGCGAGGATAACGTCGCCGAGATCGGTCGGCAGGTTGCTCTCGTTGACGGTCTCGTTTTCAACCCTGCCGATCGACGGGCCGCCGTCGACGATGGTGACCGAGAAGCTACTGCTTGCCGAGTCGTTGTCGCTGTCCGTGGCAGTGAAGCCGAAATTGAGCGTCTTGCTGGCGCTGTCGTTACCGAGATGATCGATATTGCCGTAGAGCCGGAACGTGTACTGGCCGGAGCCGCTGTCGCTGAGCGATACGGTGAAGATGATCTGGGTGCTGAAACCACTGCCGGTCGAGGCGGTCAGAACAGTACCGTCGGCACTGAGGCTGTACTTGATGGCATTGCCATCGGAGGTCAGCCCTGCCGGAGCAACGATATGGCTGTCGAAGCGGACGGAAATATCCGGACCGGTAAGCGCATTGCGGTTGTCGGCGCCCCAGTGGATATCGAGATCGCCGCGACGGACGACGGAGTTCGGACCATCGGCATTGGCCTCGTCATTGCCGGGTCCGATCAGGGTGTAGGGAAGATTGACTTCCGAGATGGATTCCGACTCTGGCGAGCCGATATAGGGCGCGTCGTCGTTGATCGTCACCTGGACGGTGCCGCTCGCCTTGTCGCCGTCACCATCCTGGATGGTGAAGTTGAAGTCGAGCTTGATATCGTCTTCCTTGTTCACGCCGGCAGTGGTGCTGTGATCCAGCGGCCGCTCGAGCGTAAACGTGTAGGCGCCGGTGGCGACATCCGTCACCTTGAGCGTGAAGACGGTCTGGACGTTATTGCCGGTGCCGACAGTCGCCGTCAGCGTGTTGGTCGTGTCGTTCCAGCTGTAGCTGATGGTCGAGCCGAGCGACTTCAGGCCGAGAGCAGTAAGGTTGTTCGTCGCGAAGACGATGTCGGAAGCAGCCGAGGCTGCGCCGTCCGTGCCGAAGCTGTAGGACAGGTTGGCGCTGGCGGACTTGGCATGCGCCGCCGTATCGCCGTCGTAACCATCGTTATAGGCGCCGTTGCCGGTCGCAAGGCCGTCTTCGTCAACGGTGACACCCGTCTGGATCGCGGAAACGGTCGGTGCGTCGTCGCGCACCTTGATGTCGAGCTGCGAGGTCGTCGTCGCCGTGGTCGTGTCGTTTTCGCGGTCGGAGATCGTGGTGGTGACGTAGACGCCGTTCAGCGTCGAGGTTTCGTTCGTGCCGTTCGCAATCGTCGTGTCGAAATGCTTGATCGCCTGGTACTGGACCATGGAGACTGTGCCGCTGCCGTCGATCGACAGGGCGAACACAACCGCACCGTTTGCCGTGCCGAGCACGATATTGCCGTCGGTCTGCAGCATGATATGCGTGCCGTTCAGCGTCTGCAGGCCCGAATCTTGGGTCCCGTTGAACGCTGCACCGGTCGAGGTAGTGAGTGCGAGCGACTGCGAGCCGGCACCGTCAGCACCGTAATTGCTGCCGGCGGTCGTGACCATGTTGGCCTGCTGCGACCAGCCGATGGCCGTGAGGCCGGTCAGGCTGGAATGCTGGGCCGCCGAGAAGATCGCAGGCACAACGCCGCTCTGGTCATCCGTGCCGGCATCCGCGCCGGCGGTCTCGTCGCTGAGAAGCGCGTTGGCGGAGACGACATCGATCTTGGCGATCGGAGCATCGTCATCGACGGTGACGGTGAAGCTGCCGCGGCCGGTAGAGTCACCATCCGAGTCCGTTGCACGGAAGTTGAAGGTCAGGTTGATGTCGTCTTCGGCATTGGCGACGCTGTGGTCGAGATTGCCGAGGAGGTCGAACTTGTAGCTGCCGTGATCGGCAGTCGGATCGATCGTGACCTTGAAGACCTGGTTGGCCGCAACGGTCGCGTCCGTACCGTCCTTATAGGCCGTCAGCACATAACCGCCGTTCCAGTGACCGGCGCTGTCGCGCAGGTAGTCGATACGGTAGTCGAGCGAAACACCGTCGGACTTCAGGCTTGCGAAGGTCGAGCCGAGGTAGTTCGAAACGTTGTTGTCGCTGATCTTGCCAGTGCTGATTTCAACAACCTGATTACCGTTGGCGCGGACGAAGGCCACTTCACGGCCGATCGGATCATCGGTGGCATTGGTGTTGAGGTTTTCAGACTTGAGGTCCGCATCCGCACCCCAGTTGACGCCGAGGCTGACGGCACCGGTCGAGGTTGCCTTGCCGGGCAGGTCGGCGTTGACACCGATCAGACCCGTATAGGTATCGCCTTCATTGCCGCCCGGCAGGCCGTCTTCGTCGACGGCGGAATTGGCGACGCTGGTGAGCGAAGGCGTATCGTCATTGACCGAAACGACAAAGCTGCCATTGAGGCCATCGCCATCGCCATCGACCGCCTTGAAGCCGAAGCCGAGGGTGACCGTGCCGCCCTGGAGCAAACCGTCATGGTCGAGATTGTCGATCAGGGTGAAGGTGAACGAGCCGGAATTCTGGTCGGACAGGGAGACCGTGAAGACGGCAGCGCCGGCCTTTTCCGTTCCGAGATTCTCGCCGTTGACGCCGACATAATGGCCGCCTTCGAAGCGGTAGGCCGTCAGCAGCGTGCCATTGGCAGTGACTTCGTAAACGATCGCATGACCGTTCGAGGTCAGGCCGTTCGGAACCGGATTGCTGTTGAACACGACATAACGGTCGCCCTGCGCGCTGGTCGTGCCGCCATCAACGACGGCATTGCCCTGGTCTGCGCCCCAGGAAATGTTGAGCGACTGGGTCGTGCCGGTCGTGACCTGGGTTTCCGTGTTGATATTGTGTTCGCTGACCGAACCGGAAGCCGGGAAGATCGAGGTGAAGACCGGCGTATCGTCGTCGATCGAGACCGAGAAGCTCTTCGTGACCGCATCGCCATCCGCATCACGGGCAACGAACTGGAAGTTCAGATCGGTGTTATTCTCTTCGTTGCCACGGGCGTGGTCGATATTGTCGAGCAGCGTGAACGTGTAGGAGCCGGAGCCGACGTCGGACAGCGTCACCTTGAAGACGGCGGCACCAGCCTTTTCGGCTCCGAGATCTTCACCATTGGCGCCGACATAATGGCCATCCTGATAACGGTAGGCATTCAGTTCGGTGCCGTTGGCGCTGACTTCATAAACGATCTTGAAGCCGTTGGAGGTCAGGTCCGAAGGAACCGAATTGGTGCCGAACACGACCGAACGATCGCCCATGACCTGGGTGCCGTTATAACCGCCATTGACGCTCTTGTTGGCATCATCCGCACCCCAGGAAATGTTGAGGCTACGGGTGGTGACCGTATCAACGAGGGGGGCATCGCCCGCGCCGAACAGCGGACCGGGATTGCCGGCGCCCGAGACGAGCTGCGGATAACCGTCTTCGTCAACTTCGCCGCTCTGCGGATTGCCGACAACCAGCTGGTCGTCAGCGATGGTAACGGTCGCAGTGCCGAGAGCTGCCTTGTCGCCATCGGCATCGGTGCCGCGGAAATTGAATGACAGCGTTGCGGAGTCGGAGTTCGCCAGGTGATCGAGTTCCTTGAAGATCTCGACCGTGTAGGAGCCGTTCGACGTGGTCGGATCGAGAACGATCTGGAACACCTTCGTCGTGCTGTCATGGATATAGGCGGTGAGCGTCTGGCCGCCATTGGCGCCGACGGTCAGGGTATAGACAAGGGATTCGCCGCCGGAGGTCAGCGTGCCACCGGTGATCGCAAGACCGAACAGCGAAGCGTCGGTCGTGGTCGTGGCGGAAGCGATCGTGCCATCAGCCTTGGAGAAGCCAACGGTACGGCCATAGGTGTCGCCGTTCGTCTCGCCGCGGATGTCGTCATCCGCGCCCCAAGAGATGCCGAGGGACGTTGCACCGGTCTTGGTGACATTGCCCGGCGTTCCGTCCGTTGCCGGATAATGCGAAACGTTGTCTTCGTTGAGCGTGATGGCAGGAACGCCGACCGTGCCCTGAACCGGCGCATCGTCGGCGATCTGCACGATGAAGGTCGCGCGGTTGCCGGCATCGCCATCGGCATCCGTGCCGCGGAAGGTGAAGGTCAGCTTGAGCGGATCCGTGCCGGCGGCATGGTCGAGTTCGCCCTTGAGCTCGAACGTGTAGCTGCCATTGGTCGAGGTCGGATCGAGCACGACTTCGAAGATCGTCGCGCCGGTCGCAGTGCCCTTGTGGGCAGTCAGGATCTGGCCGCCATTCTCGGTATCGGTGATGACATAGACGAGCGAGACGCCGCCGGAGGTCAGCTTGTTATCCAAAGCGCCAGCGAACGAGAGGCCGATCGTGGATGCCTGATTGGACTGGTAGGTCGCAGCGCCGACATCGCCGATTGCCGTCGCGAAATGCACGGTACGGCCGAACGTGTCGCCAGCGCCGCGGATATCGTCATCCGCGCCCCACGAGATGCCGAGCGAAGTCGGATCCGTCTTGGTCTTGTCGACATCGGGCGTCGCATCCGTTGCCGGATAGGTCGAGATATCGTCTTCGGTCAGGCTGCTGCCGACGGCCGTGCCCTGAACCGGGCTGTCGTCGAGAACCGAGACCGTGAAGGAGCCGTTGACGCTGTCGCCATCGCTATCTGTCGCGGTGAAGTTGAAGCCGAGATCGATCTTGTTTTCGCCGTTACCGGCAGGATGATCGAGCGTCGCATTGAGCGTGAAATCGTAACGGCCGGCGCTGAGAAGACCGCTGTCGCTGAGGGCAACAGTGAAGACCACCGTGCCGCCTTCGCCGGTCTGGCTGGTGGAGCCGATCAGGGTCTGGCCGTCGGCAGACAGGTGATAATAGACCCCCTTGCCGTCGGAGGTGAGCTGCGAGCCGCCGACCATGACGGCCGAACCTTCGGTGATGCCGCTGAAGACGACCGAACGGTCGGCAACGATCGAGCCATCGCTCGGACCGGTCCCACCGGCGCTCGGGTTCGCATTGTCGGCGCCCCAGGAAATGCCGAGCGTGCCGAACGAGCTCTTGCCGATCACATCGACCAAGGTGC
The DNA here is from genome assembly GCF_007829835.1 of Neorhizobium alkalisoli. GTDB lineage: Bacteria > Pseudomonadota > Alphaproteobacteria > Rhizobiales > Rhizobiaceae > Neorhizobium. The sequence goes on from NZ_VIWP01000003.1 coordinate 851,541, forward strand.
CGATGAACGGAATGCGGAAGTCGGCATCGCCGGTACCGTTGGTATCCTCGTTACCGCCCGGAAGGTTTTCTTCCTCGACAGTGCTGTTGGTTGCGCCAAGCCAGACCGGCTTGTCGTCCTTGACGTCGATCGAGAAGCCGCCATTGACGGTATCGCCGTCGCTGTCGGCAGCCGTGAAGCCGAAGTTCAGCGTCAGCGTATCAACATTCGTATTGCCGCTGTGGTGGTCGAGATTGCCGAGAAGCTCGAACTTGACGCTGCCATTCGCGGTGGTCGGGTCAAGCGTCAGCTTGAAGACGGCATCGCCATGGGTGTTGTAGACAGTGACGGTCTGGCCGCCATTGGCAAGCGTCGTGACCGTGCCGGCCTGCAGCGCATAACCGTTCGAGGTCAGACCCGTCAGCGAGTCGGACAGGCCATTGAAGCTCAGCGTGCGGTGCGTTACCGCACCTTCGTCGCCAACCTTGGCATTGTCGGCACCCCAGGAGACGCCAAGCGAGGCGGAGCTGCTGAGCGATTCCTTGATCAGATCATTGCCAAGCAGGAGATCGTCTTCGTTGACGCTATTGAGGACGACATTCTTGCCGACGGTCGGCGTGTCGTCGTCGACATTGATCGTCAGAGTGCCCGGCGTTGCGGCGGAATCGCCGTCGTGATCGGTCGCCTGGTAGGAAACAGTGAAGGAGACGTTGTCTTCGGTGCCGGCAACCGTGTGGTTGATCGGTGCCAGCTGCTTCACTTCATAGGCACCGGTGACGGTGTCTGTAATCGTCAGCGACAGCACGGCGCGGTTGCCCTGCGAGATGGTCATGATGGTGCCATCTTCGGAAACCTTGGCGGAGAAACCTTCCGGCAGGTTCAGGCCTTCGGACAGCCACAGGACGGAGCCAGGGCCATCGGCGCCATAGCTGTGCGCCAGGATGCCGGTCGCATTGGCGGAGTCGACATCATCGCCCTCGCCGCCGGCATTGCCGCCGGTCAGCGCGTCGTCATCGAGCAGGACGGTCGCATTTTCGGAAACGGTAGGCGTGTCGTCGTTAACACTGATCGTCAGCTTGCCGGGCGTTGCAGCGGCATCGCCGTCGTGATCCTTGACCTGGTATGAAACCGTGAAGAGGACATTGTCCTCGAAGCCAGGGGTCGTACCCTTATGGTCGATCGCGGCGAGCTGCTTGACTTCATAGGCGCCGGTCACGCTGTCCGTGATCGTCAGGGACAGAACGGCCTTTTCGCCCTGCGAAATGGTCAGAACCTTACCGTCTTCGGAAAGCTTGGCGGAGAAACCTTCCGGCAGCGTCAGACCGTTCGAAAGCCAAAGGACAGATCCCGGACCGTCCACACCATAGCTATGCGCCAGAATGCCCGTTGCATTGGCGGAGTCGACCTCGTCGCCATCGCCGCCCGGATTGCCGGTCGAGCCTTCGGCACGGAGCAGAGCGACTTCACCACCGCCCTCGCCACCGCTGTTGCCGCCGAGCGCGTCGTCGTCCAGTCGAACGATGGCATTTTCGCCGACGGTCGGAATGTCGTCATTGACAGTGATGGTCAGCTTGCCGGGAGTAGCCGCCGTGTCGCCGTCCTTATCAGTTGCGTGGTAGGACACCGTGAAGGAGAGGTTGTCTTCGAGACCCGGTGTCGTACCTTGCGGGTGATCGATGGCGGCCAGCTGCTTGACTTCGTAGGCGCCCGTTACCGAATTGGTGATGGTCAGCTGCAGGACGGCCTTGTCGCCCTGCGAAATCGTCAGGACCGTGCCTCCTCCAGAAATGACTGCGGTAAAACCGGAAGGCAGCGTCAAGCCACTTGAAATCCAAAGGACCGAGCCGGCACCATCGGCTCCGTAGCTGTGTGAAAGAATTCCGGTCGCATTGGCGGAGTCGACATCGTCGCCATTGCCGCCCGGATTGCCGCCGTCCAAGGCATCGTCATCGAGCTTGACCATCGCATTTTCGCCAACGGTCGGGATATCGTCATTGACGCTGATCGTCAGCTTGCCAGGAGCGACAGCCGTATCGCCGTCCTTGTCGGTGACCTGATAGGAAACCGTGAAAGCAAGATTGTCTTCCGTGCCGGGCGTCGTGCCCTGCGGATGATCGATCTGGGCAAGCTGCTTGACCTGATAGGCGCCGGTTGCCGAGTCGGTGATCGTCAGCTGCAGGACGGCGCGGTCGCCCTGCGAAATCGTCAGAACCGTGCCGTTGGCAGAAACAGTAGCGGTGAAGCCGGAAGGCAGCGTCAGGCCGCTGGACAGCCAGAGAACCGAACCGGTGCCGTCAGCGCCGTAGCTATGCGCCAGAATGCCGGTCGCATTGGCGGAGTCGACCGTATCGCCGTTGCCGCCGGCATTGCCGCCATCGAGTGCATCGTCGTCGAGCAGAACGGTCGCATTGGCGGCGACGGTCGGGATATCGTCTTCGACGGAAATCGAGAAGCTGCCGCCGACGGAATCGCCGTCGGCATCGGTCGCGGTAAAGCCGAAGGTCAGCGCCATCGTATTGCTGCCGGCCGCGTGGTCGAGAACGCCCGTCAGCTGGAACGTCGCCGTGCCGTGTTCGGAAGTCGGGTCGAGCGTGATGGTGAAGACGGCCGGGCCGTTTGCGCCCTGGAAGGCGGTGATCGTAACCGTGCCGTTGGCAGAGACCGTCGGCGCGCCATAAACGATCGCGATACCGCCGGAGGTCAGGTTCTGCGGCAGGCCATCGATGGAGATCGACCGGCCGAACGTATCGCCGGCGCTTTCGCCCTTCACATTATTATCTGCACCCCAGTCGATGTTGAGCGAGGCGGAGGAGACGAGGCTTTCGCGGGAATCGCCATCGTCATTGCCGGTTGCCAGATCGTCTTCGTTGACGGAAGCGAGCGTGACCGAGCCGCCGACCGACGGGCCGTCATCGGCGATGTTGACGGTGAACGTGCCGGTCGAGGCGTCGCCATCCTTGTCGGTGACCGTGAAGCTGAAGCCGAGGCCGAGAATGTCATTTGCGCCGACCGCGCCGATGCCCGAGTGATCGAGCGGCAGCGACTGTGTGAAGGTGAACTCGCCGGTCGAAATATTGGTGACATGCAGGGTGAAAACGGTGCTGGTGACGCCACCAACCGTGATCGTGCCCGTAATTGTCAGGCCATCGGCCGAAACGGCGACAGCAACCGTGTGACCGCCGGAGGTCAGTTCAGCTTTGCCCGTATAGGCGATCGACGAGATCACGCCATTGTCTGCGCCCGGATCGAAAATCAGCTGGCCATTGATCGTCTCGTTATCGGCAACGCCATCGGCGAGCAGCGATTCGGACAGTGCGAACGGCGTCGCAGAGGAAACGGCAGTCGGCTGACCGTCATTGGTCGTCTGCGCATCCGCCGGACCACCGTCGCCGAAAGTCGTGTCGCCGAGGAGCGATGCGAGCGTGATCGGGGCGCCGTTGTTCTGCTCGATCGAATCCTGGAAGTCGGCGCCGGAGCTGCCCGGACGGGCGCTGCCGCTATAGGAACCATCCGGACCGGCCGCGACGTTGATGCCGCTATCTCCGAGCGCTGCGAACAGAACCTGCTGCTGCACTTCGACTTCGCCGATCAGCATGGTCGGGATCTTGGCCGCACCGCCGATGATGACGATTTCCGTTCCGTCGGCCTGGACGAGGACGAGGTCGGCGCCTTCGATCTTGATATCGTCGATCGAAACATTGGCCGGGAGATGGGCGATATTGCCGGCGTCCGGGGTTACTTCGGTACGGACCGGAGTGGTCGGAGCGGCAGGGGCGCCATTATCAGCCGGAACGCGACCGGTGGTCGGCGTGCGGGTGTCGCCAGCCTGTGCAACCCGGATCTCTTCCGCAATTGGGGAAGTATCCGACGACAATGCAATCTCTTCCTGAATGTCGGACAAGAAATTCTCGCCCATGTTTTCTTCGGAAATGCTCGACAGGCGCGGATCTTCAACGGACATGACTCTATCCCCAAAACAAGAACTGTGCCGCAATGAACTCCGCACCCGGTTATAAAGCAAGACTTCCTTAACCTTGCAGATATACCCGGTTATGCAGCCCCAGCGCTTTTATTGACGAACGGTTAATTTGGCCGGGGAAAGACCTTCTGAATGAAAGCTGAAACGCACTAAACTGCCTCAAGTATCGCAATAAAGAACGGCACTGCCGCACGTGAAAATTGCTGCAGATTCGCGATATCGACTGTAAAAGCCGCCAATATAAGCTTCCCGGCATTCAATATTTTTACAGAAAGGCCCTGCGCCGGTGCTTGAACGCCTTGCCATTCCGGCGGTGAAATCGAGCCTCTGGAATCGCTGCGCGCCGGCCTGCCAATAGCCCGTTGGGGGTTGCCGGAAGCATCTCGCCTCATCGCCACTTGCCGAAACTTCACGAAGTACTAATTTGCATTCGGGGAGCTGAAGGAGGAACTGCAATGAGCGACGATGTAAAACTGGACCGCAAGGATGGCGATGAAATTGCCACCATCCAGGCCATGACGACCCTCTCGGAAATCGCAAATCAGCTTCGGGAACTGGCCGGCGTCCTCTCGGATCTCTCCAAACAGCCCCTCACCCATCCTGTTGCTCAAGGTGACGATCAGGATACGGATCACCCGCAATCGGACCAGACAGTGCCGACACTGCACTGACGGTTTTCATCGATACACCCTCGACGCTTTCATCTGCAGCTTTTCGCCATGAACGGCCGGCTGTCGCTTGCTGCATCATGACGGCGCAACGAAGATACGCTTTCCGGCATCCGTCGTGTTACAAGCGGCCTTTATCGAATTTTGCGTCGGGGCCTGTTTCTTGAAACGACATGTGTATCGGGCAGCCACTCTGCCAGTCAGGGTGATCGTCGTTACCGTTTCGCTCGTGGAAGCGATTCTGAGGCCCGCCTACCGGCCGATCGTCAATGCGATCATGACGCTCGGCGTCGTCACCCGGCTCGAAGCCTGGATCGCCACCCTGCCCCGCCTCGCCATACTGCTTCTTCTCGCCTTCCCCTTTGCGATCGCCGAGCCGATGAAGGTGGTCGCCCTGGTGATCATCGCCCGCGGGCACGTGGCAATCGGCGTCGTGACGCTGATTGCCGCCTATCTCGCGACCTTCCTGATCGTCGAGCGCATCTACCATGCCGGCCGCGAAAAGCTGCTCACCTATCGCTGGCTCGCCTGGGTCATGCGTTACGTGGCGCTGGCGCGCTCCTTATATGACGGCATCAAGCTGTCGGCAGTCGGCTGGCTCCGCGCCATGAAGGCGAGGTTTCTGCCTTAGCGGTCCTCGCAGCCCTCCCAAAGACCGGCCGATCCTCCCAAAAATAAAGCGATTCCAGCCATGTGTTTCCATGTGGCGGAACGTTATCCTGCTTGCGGCCTCAATCTCGGGGCCTGTGAGGACACATCCATGAAAACCGCATTCAAGACAGGGCTGGCCGCCGTGGCGCTGTCGGCCGCCTTCATCGCATCCAACACGACCGCATTCGCCTGGGGCTGCATCGCCGTCTCCGACGAGGGCACTTACGGCTACAGCTACAATTTCAACAACGAGAACGGCGCCCGCAAGCGTGCCCTCAATGAATGCGCCGCCCGCACCACGGAAGATTCCGATTGCGAAATCACCGAATGCGACGAAGATCTGTAATGCCACGACAGCAAGACTAAGCCTGCCGTCACCGCTGCAGGCCTGACCGCACCGCTTCCCACACGAGCGGGCGGAACCAGATGAAAAATGCCGCTGGCTGCATGGCGTGAAAGACGAAATCACTTGCAATTCGCGCGCCGAAAGCGGCTAATTCTTCACATCACGGGAGGATAGGACGATGGCCAAAGGTCAGGTACGCAGCAACAAGGAAGCCAGAAAGCCGAAGAAGGACAAGGCCGTCGACAAGTCCCCGGCCGCCACTCTGGGCTCTCAGGTCAAGAACAGCGAAAGCTCGGTCAAAAAGAAATAAGACAGGCAGGCCAAGGCCTGCCTTGCGACGTCAAGTCGTCTCGGCTCGAAAGCCAGTTCGCAACGCTGGACAAGTCGTTGCGTTCAGAACCTATGAAAATCATCGGGAAATTTGGTAGCGGGGGGCGGAATTGAACCGCCGACCTCAGGGTTATGAATCCTGCGCTCTCACCAACTGAGCTACCCAGCCACACTGGAGGGAAGACCGTTAGATCGTCCCGCCGTTTTGATGAGCGGCTTATAAAACCCGTGTCACCGAAGTGTCAAGCAGGCTTTGGCCAAAAATCGGGGAAGATGAAAATCCTTGTGATTTCCGTCCTGCCCTCGCCCTTTGCCTCAGGCCGCGACAGGCGCAGCCAGCAAGGCCTTCAAGGCCAGTTCGGCCTCGGCAGCCCGTTCCGAGCGCTCGATGAAACCACCGCCATAAACCCGCGCATCCGCGCCTTCGGCGGAATAAAGCACGCAGGCCTGGCCCGGCGCGACGCCGGCTTCGCCGATGGCGAGATCGACATAGATGCCGTTTTCGTCGCAATGGACCGTGGCCGGTGCCGGCGGACGGGTCGAGCGAACCTTGGCGAAACAGGAAAAGCCGTTGCGGGCGTCGTCCTCGAGCGCCGCGTCACCGATCCAGTTGACGTCGCGCAGATAAACGCGATGCGTATCCAGCGCCTCCTTCGGGCCGACGACGACACGGCGCGAGCGGGCATCGAGATAGATGACATAGAGCGGCTCGCCGGTCGCGACGCCGATGCCGCGGCGCTGGCCGATCGTGTAATGCAGAATGCCTTCGTGACGGCCGAGCACGCGCCCGTCCATATGGACGATATCACCGGCCAGCGCCGAGTTCGGCTTCACCTTGGCGATGATGTCGGCATATTTGCCCTGGGGCACGAAACAGATGTCCTGGCTGTCGGCCTTCTTGGCGACGACGAGGCCCATTTCTTCCGCCAGCTCGCGCACCTGCGCCTTGCCCATGCCGCCCAGCGGAAAACGCAGATAGTCGATCTGCTCCTGGGTCGTCGCAAACAGGAACCAGCTCTGGTCGCGATCGGCATCGATCGGCCGGAACAGCGCACGGCGGTTCGGATTGTCGGCGGAGGGATTGGCAGACGAGCGGATGTAATGACCCGTCGCCAGCGCATCTGCGCCAAGTTCCTTGGCGGTCGCCAGAAGATCGGCGAACTTGACCGTCTGGTTGCAGGCGACACAGGGGATCGGCGTCTCGCCCATCGCATAGGCTTCGGCGAACGGGTTGATCACCGTTTCGCGAAACCGCTTCTCGTAGTCGAGAACATAATGCGGGATGCCGAGCGTTTCGGAAACACGACGCGCATCGTCGATATCCTGGCCGGCGCAACAGGAGCCGGCGCGGTGCACGGCCGCGCCGTGATCGTAAAGCTGCAGTGTGATGCCGATGACGTCATAGCCCTGGCGTTTGAGCAGGCCGGCCACGACGGAGGAATCGACGCCCCCCGACATGGCGACGACAACGCGCGTATCTTCCGGCCTCTTGTCAAAATCCAGCGTATTCACGGGGTACTCTCTTAAAGTCTCTTCGCCGCCGAAAATAATCGGGCTGCGGACGCTCCTGCCTCAGCGCGGGATCGTCCGCGCACAGGCATCGTTCTGCCGGATATAGAAAGGAATAGGCTCCAGTGCAAGGACAAGCGCTCAGCGCTTCTCTTCCCGGCCCATATCGTAAACCACCCACCGGAAAAACCAGTAGATGGCGTAGAAGAAGACGCAAAGCGGTACGAGGTTCTGAACAGTATCCATGCGGGCGTCCGGCGACTACTTCCCTGTATTCCCAACGGGCCTTCCCATCGCGAATACCATGACCATCAGACCCGACAATTATTAAATCACATTTAACTAAAAAGCGAAGGATCCACAAAAAAGGATCAGATATCGGAAAATCCGTTAAGGGCTTTTCGCTGCCACACCCCGGTCAGGACTGCAGCGCCTGTTGTCGCACGGCATCGGCTGCACTGCCGTTGAGATTGGCGGCACCTTCCGCCCGCACCCGCGGCAGGCTGTTCGGATACTCTCTCTGGATGAAATCGATGATCTTCTCGCGAACCTCGCAGCGCAGATCAAAGGTCTTCGGCGCATTGTTGGCCGAAACGAGAATGCGGATTTCCATGACGTTTTCCTTGAAATCCGTCACCTGCACCGCGACCACCCGCTTATCCCAGAGTTTGGATGCCGCTGCGATCTCTTCCACCTTCTTGCGGATCACCGTGACCGGCACCGAATAGTCGAGATAGATCATGACCGTGCCGATCAGCGCCGAGCTTTCCCGCGTCCAGTTCTGGAACGGGTTTTCGATGAAATAGGACAAGGGCAGGATCATCCGCCGCCAGTCCCAGAGTTTTACCACGACATAGGTCGAGGTGATTTCCTCGACATTGCCCCATTCCCCCTCGACGATCAGCGCATCGTCGATGCGGATCGGCTGGGTGATGGCAAGCTGGATGCCGGCAAAGATGTTCTTCAGCACCGGCTGCAGCGCAAGACCGAGCACGATACCGGCGACACCGGCGGAAGCGAAAAGGCTGACCCCGTATTGCTGCACGGCCGGAAAAGTCATCAGCATCGCAGCGACGGTAATGATGACGATCATGAAGCCGGCGATCCGCTCGGCAATGCGTGATTGCGTCACGTGGGCACGGGCAAGCAGGTTGTCTTCCGCGTCCAGCTTGAAGCGCCGCAGATAGACCGTCATCCAGATATGCAGCGCCGCCTTCGCCGACCAACCGAGCACCAGAATGAAGCCGATCAGGAGAATATGACGGATCACCTCCGCCGGCCGCTCGGCGAGCGGCGCAATCGTCGCCGCAAAGGACAGCGTGAAGGTGAGGACGGCAAGCCGCATCGGCCTTCGCCCGCGCGAGACAAGCGAGCGCCAGAACAGATCCTTGTTCGCCACCATCCGTGTCAGGAAGCGAAAGGTGAAACGATGGATAGCCAGCCCGACCATGAAGGCAGCGACGATGACACCGATACTGACCAGCCAGTTCGGCAGCCAGGCGGTATAGGCGTGAAACTCTTCGATCAAACGGTCCATGTCTTCGGAGCTAGGGTGCAATGCAGCATGGTAAAGGCCAGCCGCAAAAATTTCATGTTTGAGGAGCCTTTATGGCATGAGGGACAATGGCGGACGGAGGTGGCAAACGTGGCGGCGGAGAATCTTCATTTCGATCTGATGCGGTTCGTCGATGCGCAGGCGCCGGTTTATGACAGGGTCCTTGCCGAGCTGCGCGCCGGCAGAAAACAGTCGCACTGGATCTGGTATGTCTTCCCGCAGGTCGCCGGTCTCGGCATGTCGATCATGTCGCAACGCTTTGCGATCGTCTCCAGATCCGAAGCGCAGGCCTATCTCGACTTTCCTATTCTCGGCGAACGCCTGCTCGAATGCACCGATATCATGCTCTCCCACCAGAACCTCTCCGCCCATGCCATTCTCGGCTCACCGGACGATATGAAATTCAAGAGCTGCATGACGCTGTTCGATGCCATCACGCAAAAGGGCTCGCCTTTTGAGCGAGCCCTTGAACAGTTTTACGATGGCGAGCGCGACGAAATAACCGCCGCGCTGCTTCAATGATCAGGCAGCAGACTGGATTGCCGAGACCTTCCAGTCATTGGCCGGCTTGCGCACGAAGGTCCAGACTTCGACCGTTTCGGACGCATTGTTCGGATCGCCATCGGCAACGGCGCCGGTCTTGCGGTCGCTGAGATAATCGACGCTCGAGTAACGCATCGCGACGGTCGCATATTCCTGGCCGTTTTCGCGCCAGGCTTCCGCCAGATCGCCCTGCAGCAACTTCACGTCCTTGACCTCGTTCTTGACGCCATTTGTGGCGTTTTCACCAAGCTCTTCGGCAAGGTAGGACATGGCTTCCGGCGTCGTCAGGCTGCGAAGCTTCGAATAGTCTTCGGCACCATAGGCAGCCTGAACTTCCGTCAGCATCTTTTCGAACTGGCCGAGGTCACGGTTGGTAATGCCGATCTCGTCGGTTTCCGGGCCGGCCTGGCGCGGAGCGGCATTATAGCCGCCCGGGGCAGCTGCACCGCCGCCGATCTTCGGGATCTGGAACGAGGAGCCGCCCTGCTGCTGGCCGCCGTTGGAGCCGCCAAAACCGTTGTCGGACTGACGCTGCGAATAATTCGGCTGGTTATAACCGGAAGCCGGGCCACCGGCCGACTGCTGCTGACGACGTGCGAAGAAGCGCATCGCAAGCATGGCAAGACCACCGATCAGCGCGATCTGCAGCAACATGCTGAGCATGCCGCCCATACCGCCAAAGCCCGTGCCCATCAGCATGCCGAACAGGCCGCCAAGGGCGAGACCGCCAAGAAGACCGCCGGCCATACCGCCGAACAGGCCGCGACGCGGCTGCTGTGCCGTCTGCTGGCCAAAACCGTTGGAAGGCGTGGTTGCGTTCTGCGGCGTGTTGGGCGTCATCGAACGCTGGATGCCGTTGGCAGCACCGGGCGCCGTGCTGGTCGTCGGCGGTGCCGAGAATGTGCGTGTGCCACGGCTGCCGAAACTGGAACCACCGCTTGCACGACGTGCCTCGGCCAGGTCCACGGCCGTCAGCGAAACCGCCATGCCGATCGCTGCGATCGCAAACAGTTTCTGGAAACGCCGAAGTTTCGAAAGCATTCTTTTCTCCTTGTGGCCGCACCATGCGGGTTCTGCATCGATATAGAGATTGCCACCCGGCAATTTTAGGGGGGATGGCAATTTTTCCCGCTGAAGTGGATATCGGACGAAAAAGACGCCGCCAAGCTCTGAAATTGCAACCCACGGGAAAGTGACCATCTGAGCCGGAAAGTGACCAAACAGAAAAAAAGCCCGATACACACGGTACCGGGCTCTGGAGGCTCCTGGGAGGAGATTTGAATTTTTGGTTTCGCCTCAGTCGACGTTGAAGGCGAGCGGCTTGGCCTGGCGGATCGCCGGGTTGGCGGTCAGCTTGTCCAGTACCTCGTCCGAAACCGGACCGTCGACGTAAAGAAGCGCGATGGCGTCGCCGCCTTCCTTGTCACGGCCGAGATGGAAGTTGGCGATGTTGACCCCGGCATTACCGAGCGTCGTGCCGATGAAGCCGATCATGCCGGGAACGTCGGTATTGGCGATATAGACCATGTGATTGCCGACATCGGCGTCAAGGTTGATGCCCTTGATCTGGATGAAGCGCGGCTTGCCGTCCGAGAAGACGGTACCGGCAACCGAACGGGTCATCGTGTCGGTCTTGACGGTGAGCTTGATGTAACCATCGAAAATGCCGGTCTTGTCACGCTTCACTTCCGAAAGGACGATGCCCTTTTCCTTCACCATGATCGGCGCCGAAACCATGTTGACGTCGGCGACCAGCGGGCGGATCAGGCCGGCCAGCAGTGCCGAGGTCAGGGCGCGGGTGTTCATCGTCGCCGTCTGGCCATCGTAGAGGATCTCGATTTCCTTGATCGCATCCTCGGTGACCTGGCCGACAAAGGCGCCGAGAACGTCGGCAAGCTTGATGAACGGCTTCAGGAGCGGCGCTTCTTCCGCCGTGATCGACGGCATGTTGATGGCGTTGGAGACGGCGCCCTTGACGAGGAAATCCGACATCTGTTCGGCAACCTGCAGTGCAACGTTTTCCTGAGCTTCCGTGGTCGACGCACCGAGATGCGGGGTGCAGACGACATTGTCGAGGCCGAAGAGCGGGCTCTCGGTCGCGGGCTCGACTTCGAACACGTCGAAACCGGCACCGGCGACATGACCGGACTTGATGGCGTCGGCAAGCGCTGCCTCATCGACCAGACCGCCACGGGCGCAGTTGATGATACGGACGCCCTTCTTGGTCTTGGCGAGGTTTTCCTTGCCGAGAATGCCGCGGGTCTTGTCGGTCATCGGCACATGCAGGGTAATGAAGTCGGCGCGGGCGAGCAGATCGTCCAGCTCCACCTTCTCGACACCCATTTCCTGAGCGCGTTCAGCCGACAGGAAGGGGTCATAGGCGATGACGTGCATGCCAAGGCCGATTGCCTTCTTGCAGACGATGCCGCCGATATTGCCGGCGCCGATGACGCCAAGCGTCTTGCCGGTGATTTCGACACCCATGAATTTCGACTTTTCCCACTTGCCGGCCTGGGTCGATGAATCGGCCTGCGGCAGCTGGCGGGCGACGGCGAACATCAGCGCGATGGCATGTTCGGCGGTCGTGATCGAATTGCCGAACGGCGTGTTCATGACGATGATACCGCGCTTGGAAGCGGCCGGAATATCGACATTGTCGACGCCGATGCCGGCGCGGCCGATGACCTTCAGATTGGTCGCGGCAGCGATCAGCTTTTCCGTCGCCTTGGTGGCCGAGCGGATGGCAAGACCGTCATAATTGCCGATGATCTCGGCAAGCTTGTCCTTGTCCTTGCCGAGCTTCGGCTGGAAATCGACTTCGACGCCGCGATCGCGAAAGATCTGGACGGCGGTTTCCGACAGTTCGTCGGATACGAGTACGCGAGGTGCCATGAGAGGCCTCCTGAAAAAGAGCGGAAATGTTTTTATGATGCGAGGGCCTCGCCTACGGGGCGAGGCCGAAATCGGATCCGGATCGGATCAGGCAGCAGCCTTGGTGAGCGCGGCCTTCTGCGTTTCGAACGCATAGGTCAGCCACGGCATCAGCGCCTGCATGTCGGCATCCTCGATCGTGGCGCCGGCCCAGATGCGCAGGCCCGACGGGGCATCGCGGTAAGCGCCGGCGTCAAAGGCAACGCCTTCCTTTTCGAGGATCGAGACAACACCCTTGGCAAAAGCCGCCTGGGCATCGGCATCGAGCGCGGTCACGGCCGGATCGACGATCTTAAGGCAGACGGACGTGTTGGAACGCGTCGCCGGATCGACGGCGAGATTGGCGATCCAGTCGTTCTTCTCGACGAAATCGAAGATGGCCTTGGCATTCGCATCGGCACGGGCGATCAGCGCATCGAGGCCGCCGATCGACTTTGCCCACTGCAGCGCATCGATATAGTCCTCGACGCAGAGCATGGACGGCGTGTTGATCGTTTCGCCCTTGAAAATGCCTTCGGAAAGCTTGCCGCCCGAGGTGAGGCGGAAAATCTTCGGCAGCGGCCAGGCCGGAACATAGGTCGTCAGACGTTCGACAGCGCGCGGCGACAGAATGATCATGCCATGACCGCCCTCACCGCCCAGAACCTTCTGCCAGGAGAAGGTGACGACGTCGAGCTTGGCGAAGTCCATGTCCTGCGCGAAGGCGGCGGACGTGGCGTCGCAAATGGTCAGGCCCTTGCGGTCGGCCGGGATGAAATCGGCATTCGGAACGCGGACGCCAGAGGTCGTACCGTTCCAGGTGAAGACGACGTCGCGGTCGAAATCGACTTCGGCAAGGTTCGGCAGCAGGCCATAGCCGGCTTCGAACTTGCGGACATCCTTGAGCTTCAGCTGCTTGACGACATCGGTGACCCAGCCGGCACCAAAGCTTTCCCAGGACAGCATGTCGACGCCGCGCTCGCCGAGCAGCGACCAGAGCGCCATTTCGACGGCGCCGGTATCGGAGGCAGGAACGATGCCGATGCGGTAATCCGCAGGTACGTTCAGAATTTCACGGGTGAGGTTGATGGCGAGAGCCAGCTTGTCCTTGCCAACCTTCGCGCGGTGCGAACGACCGAGCGGGGCATCGGAGAGAGCGTCAAGCGACCAACCGGGGCGCTTCGAGCAGGGGCCAGAAGAAAAATTGGCATTATTCGGACGTACGTCCGGCTTCGCGGCAGTGGCCATATGTATACCCTTCCAGGTAATTGGCTCCTCGTTGGGGAGGAGTGTCCCGCCGCCGCTTTTATGGGAAAGCAAATAAAGGCGCAAGGCGGAATTTTACCGGCCGGCTTTTTCACTTGTTTTCAGCCCCGCGGATGGACCGGGGCGATGCGTGAGACACACCGCAGCCCGCGCCACGCGATCCCGCGCCCGCTCGAAGCAAGCCCGAGAGCAAGCCTCACTCCATCCCCGCGCCCTATGCGTTGCGGGCCAAGCTGGCCTGTGCAGTCGGCGCAGGCCATCAAGAACAATCGAGATCGAAGATTTACGCCTTTTCTGGAGTGAACTTATGAAGGTAGCTGTCCTCTTCACCGGCTTTTTGCGTCAGAAAGAGCAAACGAAACAGAATTTCGAAACCCTCCTTCTCGCCCCTTTCGAGGCAGACGTCTTCGTCGCCACTTGGGACATCCACGATATAGCAAGACCCCTGCACAACCGGACCGAGGAACTCCGTATCGAGGCCGAGGTGGCCGGCTCCGACATCAGGAATTTCTTTGCACCGAGATTGAGGGACTATCTGGTCCTGTCCTACGACCTGTTTCGCCAGTCGACGCCGACGATCAACGAAATTGACCGCCCCAACGATCTGCTGAAGACGAACCAGCGCGCCGCATCCCACGGGACAGTCTGGATGAACAGGCTGTATTCCCAATGTTACATGGTCCGGCGGGGCCTTCAGATGATCCGGGAATATGAAGAACGCACCGGCATCAGGTATGACGCGATCGCCCGCACACGCACCGACATGCTCTTCATGTCACCGTTTCCTGAACCGCAACTGGACAAGCTCATGTATCCGTCGACCTATCACGACGGAAAGCCCGTACCCCAGGGATGCGTTGCCGACCACTTCTATTGGGGCGGCCGCGACACGATGATGAAGCTCGAGGATCTCTGCTTCAACATCGAAACCATGTATCGCCGCCAGAATGTCGATACGACCTATGCGGAGATCCTGTTCCACTCCTATGCGCTGAAACAGGATATCTATCTGCAGCCGTTCGACATCGCCTACAGACGGGCCTGATCCGCCGCGCAGAAAAGCATTCGACCCGAAAATCCGGCTGGATTTTCGGGTCGATGAGATATCTTTCATCCGCAGCCGACAGGCAGCTCGCCGGCGTAAGCGCCGGTCATGCGGTCACTTGTAGACGATCGGCTGCGGCGGCGGCTCGTAGGCCGGCGGAGCGTCGCAACCGCCAAAGGTGTAGCGGGCGCCGATGCGGGCTTCATGCGAATCGAAACCCTTGTCCTGGCCAGGGCCGCCATTGGCGTTGTAGCCGAACATGTCGCCACCAGCGATGTGGCGGAAACGGTAGCCGATATCGGCCTTCAGGTTGCAGGTGATGTCGATCGACGCACCGGCCATGAGGGCATAAGTCAGGCGCCACTTGCCTTCGTCGCCATGCTCGGTCGTGTAGCAGCCGGGAACACTCGGATCGTCGCAGATCGTGTTGCGCAGCTTGTCCCACTTGACGTAGGAGCCACCGATACCGGCACCGACGTAAGGCGTGAAGTAACCGTAGGTGCCGAGATCGACATAGGCATTGGCCATGATCGAGTAGGCGCGCATGTCGGACTTATCGGAAGACGTGCAGGCGACAGTGCCGCAATAACCGCTGGTGCCACCGCGGAAATCCGACTTGTTGAGATAGTCGAACGTCACGTCGGTGCGCAGGTAGTTGTTGATCTGGTAACCGACACCACCGCCGAGCAGAAAGCTGTCCTTCAGCGAGGCACGGTCGAAATCGACCAGGTTCGAATTGGAACCCTGATAATACTGGGCGCCACGCATGTGGTTGAACGAATATCCGACGTCGCCGCGCAGATACCATCCGCTCGACTGCTGGATCTCGACTTCAGGCGCATCCTGCATCATCGGCGGAGCCGGCTGATAAAGATCGGCGGAATGGGCAGCGCTGACCATCAGGAGCAGCGCGGTTGCGGCAGCCAAGCACTTCTTCATGGCTCATCTCCAAGCTCGTGTCGCATGGCAGAACCTTCCCCCGCCATCGTCGTGTGAACGGATGATGAAGGATAATGGTTAAGTGCAAATTAACGCTGTTTGCTAACCAAGATTGCCGGAATTACTCAACCTATACAGGCGGGCATCCGCCGGAGCCCGGTTACTCCTTAATTCCGCCGCGCCTCAATACCGCGAATCACGCCCCGAAAACCTGCGCATACTCATTCAGATGATGCAGCAGTTTGCGCGCATATCCGGGCAGTTGTGCTTCGCTCTTGACGCAGAGATAGAGCTCCCGGTCGGCCCAGCCCTCGTCGATCTGCACGATCCGCAATTCCATGCTCTTCGCGAACCGCACCGCCGCCGTTTCGGGGATGATCGCGATGCCGGCGTTGCATTCGACCATGCGACAGATACCTTCGAAACCATCGAGCCGCATGCGCACATCCACCTCACGTCCGAGTTCGCGCGCAAGCCGCCGCTTGAACTGCGACAGGGCAACGTTTTCCGGCATGCCGATCATCCGGAAATCGAGGATGTGCGAAAACTTCATGCGCTCGGCGGACAAGGGAAAATCCCGGCCGACGACCACGACCAACTTGTCCGGCACGAATCGCCAGCGCTCCAGCCCGACCATGTCCGCCGACGCAGCAACGATGCCGATATCAGCCTCGCCGTTCTTCAACAGCGCCGTCACCTCAAAACTCGGCTTGTCGACCACGCTGACGCTGATCTCCGGATTGGCGGCAAGGAAAGTCCCGAGCGCCTTCGGCATGTGTTCGGCCAGCATGTTGGTGTTCGACAGAAGCCTCACCCGGCCCCGGCGACCATCGGCGAAACCATCGAGCTCGGTCTCGACCCGCCGCGCCTCCTCGACCAGCCGGCGGGCATGCCGTGCCAAAATATCGCCGGCAAGCGTCGGCTTGATGCCGCGGCCGGTCCGCTCGAACAGTTCGAGCTTGAACCCTTCCTCCAGCCGTCGCAGCCGCGCGCTGACGGCGGCCACCACGATATTGTTGCGGGCGGCGGCGGCCGTCAAGCTGCCGCCATCCACTGCCGCGAGAAATATCCGCAAATCCGTCAGGTCGAATTTCATGAAAGGCCTTTCACTTTTCGTGAAATCAGCTTGTAGAATAAACCGACTTCCGAGACACGATTTCGCCGCGTATGACCTGTGTCAAGTCGCGCTCGCGACACATCGACACAGAGTAGGGTCGGCTCTGATTTGACCCTATAGAGCAATATCAGTCGTTTTCGACAAGATTTTCGGCTTTTTCTTCGATGTGATCAGCCGGTGTCGTGACGACATGGATCAGCGTGCACGAGGAGGAGCGTGTGGGTTCGATTTAACGAATTGTTCATGCTTGATGAAAGCACGTCGATGATGCCCGCTTCCTCCTCCCGGCGCTCCGCAAGGCGTTCCCTTGCTGCCAAGCTTCTCTCGCACTGTTCCCAGCCCCTGGCGCTCGGGCTTCTCTGTCTTTCCGCGCTGGCAGCCATTCCAGGCACCAGCGCGGCCCAGGATGCATCGGCCGCTTCCGCAGAGCTGATCGCCAAGGGACGTTATCTCGCAACCGCTGCCGACTGTGCCGCCTGCCACACCGCCCCGCATGGCGGTACTCCCTTTGCCGGGGGCTATGGCATCGAATCGCCGCTCGGCACGATCTTTTCCACCAACATCACCCCGTCGAAGCAGGATGGCATCGGCAATTACAGCGAAGCCGATTTCGCCCGCGCCGTGCGCGAAGGCGTCGCCAAGGATGGCAGCCATCTTTATCCGGCCATGCCCTACACGGCCTATGCAAAGATTTCCGACGAGGACATGCATGCGCTCTACGCGTATTTCATGAACGAGGTGAGGCCGGTCGATCACGTTCCGCAGAAGACCGAACTGCCCTTCCCCTTCTCGATCCGCACCTCCATGGCCGCCTGGAACCTGCTGTTCCTCGACAACAGCCGCTTCAAGCCGGATGCCTCGAAATCGGCCGAGTGGAACCGCGGCGCCTATCTTGCCGAAGCGCTCGAGCACTGCAGCACCTGCCACACGCCACGTAACGTCTTCATGGCCGAATCCGGCAGCGAGGCCCTGTCCGGTGGCTCGATCGGCTCCTGGTACGCACCGAACATCACCTCCGACAAGACAAGCGGCATTGGCGGCTGGTCCGACGCAGAGCTGACCCAATATCTGAAGACCGGCCATGTTGCCGGCAAGGCGCAGGCAGCAGGCCCGATGGCAGAAGCCGTCGAGAACAGCCTCCAGCACCTGAACGACGACGACATCAAGGCGATGGTCACCTATCTGCGCGACGTCAAGCCGATCGCTTCCGGTGAAACGACGCCACGTTACGCCATCGACAACCCGTCGGTCGCCGAAGCCACTCTGCGCGGCCTGCCCGGCCAGGGGCTGGATGAAAACGGTTTCCACGTGTTCAGCGGCAGCTGCGCCACCTGCCACCAGAACGACGGCGGCGGCAACAAGCATTATCCGTCGCTGTTCCACAACACGGCAACGGGTGCGGATCGTCCGGATAACCTGGTCGCCACCATCCTGTTCGGCGTCAGCCGCACCGTCGATAACGTGCCGACCTTCATGCCGGCCTTCGGCCCGGCCGCATCCTATACCGACAAGCTGTCCGACAAGGACATTGCCGATGTCAGCAATTACGTGCTGAGCCAGTTCGGCAACGCCGCGGTCAAGGTTACTCCGGCCGATGTCGCCCGCATTCGCGAAGGTGGGGAAAAGCCGTTCCTGGCGGAGGTTGCTCCGTTCATCGTACCGGCCGGCATCGTTGCCGCCCTGATCGTGCTGCTCGTCATCGCCCTGCTCATCAGCCGTCGCCGGCCAAAAGCCGCACACGCCTGACCCGCAAACCCTTTCAATTCTGACGACCTCATCGAGGATATCAGCAATGCCAATCGACACCCATAATTCCGGCTCCCTGACGGGCCTCCCTCTCCACCGGCGCGACCTCCTGCGCGCCACCGTCGCGGTCGGCGGACTGGCAGTGCTTTCGAGCCTTGCCGCACCCCTGTCCGCCGCCGCTGCGGACAATGACGTCCAGGACTTTACCCAGCTCTCCGAATTCCTGACCGGCTACAAGCTCGATCCGGTTCTCGGCGGCCGGTTCCTGACCGCACTTGCCAAGCGCAACGCCACCCTGAAGGCCGACATGGCGGCACTTCAGCAGGTCATCAAGCAGTCGGGCGTCGCCAATATGGACGGGTTCCTTGCCCTGAAGGCCGATCCGGCCCTGATGAAGACCGCAACCAAGATCGTCTCCGCCTGGTATCTCGGCGTCGTCGGCGAACCGGAAGACGCGGAACTCATCACCTATGCCGAGTCGCTGATGTATCGGCCGACCAAAGGCATCCTGACCATTCCAAGCTACGGCCCGGGCCCGAACGCCTGGGGACCGAAGCCAGACAGCAAGATTTGATAGGAAGACGACAATGGCAAATGACGCATATGATGCGGACGTGATCGTCATCGGCTCCGGCGTTATGGGCGGGATCGTCGGTGCAACGCTGGCCAAGGCCGGCAAGAAGGTCATCATTCTGGAAGCCGGCCCGCGTGTCGATCGTCGCGAGATCGTCGAGACCTATCGCAACGCCCCGGTCAAACTGTCGCTCGCCAATGCAAAACTGCAGGGCGCCGGCTCCCCCTTCCCGAGCCTGCCGCACGCGCCGTCAACCTATGGCGACTATCTGCAATACGAAGGCCCGGTCAAATACAACACGTCCTACTTGCGTGTCGTCGGCGGCACGACCTGGCACTTCGGTTCGGCGCTGTGGCGCATGATCCCTAACGACTTCAAGATCCAGACCCTGTACGGCCGCGGCCGCGACTGGCCGATCGGTTATGACGACCTCGAACAGTATTACAACAAGGCCGAACTGGAACTGGGCGTTACCGGCACCGACGGCCAGGACGAAAGCGGTCAGGGCGGCGGCCCGATGCCGCCCCGCTCCATGCCCTTCCCGATGAAGCAGCTGAACACCAGCTACATGTTCGACAAGCTGACGGAAAAGCTGCTGGTCGGCGGCTTCAACCCGGTTCTCGAGCCGCATGGCCGCGCCTCGCGCCCCTATGGCAACCGCCCGATCTGCGCCGGCAACAACAACTGCAACCCGGTCTGTCCGATCGGCGCCAAGTATGACGGCTCGATGCATATCGACGAAGCCGAACGCCATGGCGCCAAGCTGCTCGACAACTCGCCCGTCTACAAGATCGAAGCCGGCGACGACGGCAAGATCACTGCGATCTGGTACAAGAAGCCGGACAATTCCGAGCATAGGCTGACGGCAAAGTATTTTGTCCTCGCCGCCTACGGCATCGAATCGGCCAAGCTTCTGCTGATCTCGACCTCCGACAAATATCCGAACGGCATCGCCAACTCTTCGGACCAGGTCGGCCGCAACCTGATGGACCATACCGGCATCAGCATGAACATGCTGACCAAGGAAGACATGTGGCCGGGCGAAGGCCCGACCGAACTTCTGGTCTATCTGAACCAGCGCGACGGTGCTTTCCGCAAGGATTACCCGAGCTACAAGATCAAGGTGCGCAACACCGTGCCGACCGCGCAGATGACCGAAGGGTTCATCAAGAAGGGCATCTTGGGCTCCAAGCTGGACGCCGAGATCCGCAAATATTCGGCCCGCTCGCTCAACTGGGCGATCGACTTCGAACCACTGCCGCTCGCCGAAAACCGCGTCACCCCGTCGAAGACCAAGTTCGACTCGGTCGGCATCCCGGTTCCGGTCCTCTATTATTCGGTCACCGATTACTGGAATGCCGGCCGTGACCGCGGCCTGCAGGACCTCAACAAGATCGCAGAACTGCTCGATGCCGAAGTCCTGTCGACCGACGTGAAATGGCAGAACCGCCAGCACGTCATGGGCACGACACGCATGGGCGACGACCCGAAGGATTCGGTCGTCGACCGCGATTGCCGCACCCACGACCACCAGAACATGTTCATTGCCGGCACCAGCGTCATGCCGTCGGCAACCTGCATGAACCCGACGCTGACCGGTGCGGCGCTGAGCGTGCGCATCGCCGAACAGCTGCTCAAAGAAGTCTGATCGCATCCGGGCGCCGCGGCGCCCGGCATCACGATCTCTTCATTCCCCCCTTTCGCATGGAAACCGATCGCCCTTCGGGGCGTTAAAACCTTCCATGCGAAAGGGCTTCTCTTGAAACACCGCAAAGACGACGTCGGCAAATCCGCCGCCCGCCAGTTCGATGTCCCCCGCCAGATCGCCGATCACGGCGTCGTCGGCAATCTCCGGACCATGGCGCTGGTCGCCACAGATGGCGCAATCGATTTTCTCTGCTGGCCGTACTTCGACAGCCCCAGCATTTTCGCAGCCCTGCTCGACCCTGAAAAAGGCGGCGCCTTCGAACTGGTGCCGCAGATCGAAAGCGCCCGGCCGCTGCAGATGTATATTCCGGAAAGCAACGTGCTGCTCACCCGCTGGCTCGGCCAGCGCTCAAGCGCCGAAGTGGTCGATTTCATGCCGCTTCCGAAGGATGACGATACGCCCTCCTTGCTGATCCGTCGCGTCGCCGTCACCCGCGGCGAAGTCTCCTTCAAGCTGCGCTGCTGGCCGCGCTTCGATTATGCGCGCAACAAACCGAAGGTGCATCTCAAGGGCGGAGAGGCATTCTTCGATTGCGGTGACTTCACGCTGCGGCTTTCCGCAGCCGTCAAACTCAAGAAGGAAGATGGCGGCGTCACCGCCGAATTTTCCCTCAAGGCCGGCGAAACGCTCGATCTGTTCTTCGATTGCAGCGATGGTGACGTGCCGGACAAACAGGCCATCGACGGCATCCTGCACGAAACGATCGATTACTGGCAGCGCTGGGCAAGGCGCTCAAGCTACAAGGGCCGCTGGCGCTCGGCCGTCACCCGCTCGGCGCTGGTCCTGAAACTGCTCACCTCGCAAAAATTCGGATCGATCGCCGCCGCCGGAACGTTCGGCCTGCCGGAAGCGCCGGGCGGCGAGCGAAACTGGGATTATCGCGCCACCTGGATCCGCGACGCCTCCTTCACCGTCTATGCACTCATGCGGCTCGGTTATCTGGAAGAGGCCAATGCCTTCACCCACTGGATCACCGACCGCACCGATGCCGCGCGACAGGGCCGCATGCTGATCATGTACGCGCTGGACGGCAGCCGCATGGAAGAAGAAATCTCGCTCGATCACCTCTCGGGTTATGGCGGCGCGCGACCGGTCCGCGTCGGCAACAACGCGGTCGACCAGATCCAGCTCGATATCTACGGCGAGCTGCTCGATACGATCTATATCAGCAACAAATACGGCGAGGCCATCTCGCACGACAACTGGAACGGCGTGCGAAAAGTCGTCGATCGGGTTTGCGAGGTCTGGCAGGATGTCGATGCCGGGATCTGGGAAGTGCGCAGTGAACCGCAGGAACACCTGCATTCCCGGCTGATGTGCTGGGTTGCTGTCGACCGCGCCATTCGCCTTGCGGATAAACGCTCGCTCGCCGCCCCCTTCGGCCGCTGGATCGAGGCGCGCAATGCGATCAGCGAGGATATCTGGGCCAACTTCTGGAACGAGGAACTCGGCCATTTCGTCCATTGCAAGGGCGGCAGGGACCTTGATGCGTCGATGCTGATGATGCCGCTCGTGCGCTTCATCAGCGCCACCGACCCGGCCTGGCTGAAAACGCTCGACGCGATCTCCGACAAGCTCGCCGACGACAGTCTCGTCATGCGCTACAAGCGCGAGGACGGACTGGACGGCGACGAAGGCTTTTTCGCCGCCTGCTCCTTCTGGTTCGTCGAATGCCTCGCCCGCGCCGGCCGGCTCGAAGAGGCACGGATCAACATGGAAAAGCTGCTTCTGTTCGGCAACCACCTGCAGCTCTACGCAGAGGAATTCGACACCCGCGGCGAGTTTCTCGGCAATTTTCCGCAGGCCTTTACGCATTTGGCGCTGATCAGCGCCGCGTTCTATCTCGACGGCGCGTTGGACGGAAAATTCAGCCAGTGGCGGCCGTAGAGGGCGGCCACTGCCCCTCATCCGCCTGCCGGCACCTTCTCCCCGCTTGCGGGGAGAAGGGCAAATGCCGCTTGCTCATCGGCTCAATCAGGGCAAGTCCCCTCTCCCCGCAAGCGGGGAGAGGGTTAGGGTGAGGGGCAAATCTGGAGATCAGCTAAGAGACAGCCCCGCTTAAGCAGCAGCCGTCCGCACGTTGGCGATCACATCCACCAGCCCGTCGACAATCCGCTCCACCTGAGCCCGGTCGTCGCCCTCCGCCATAACGCGGATCAGCGGCTCTGTGCCGGAAGGGCGGATGACAAGGCGGCCCTTGGTCGCCAGTTCCGCTTCCGCATCGGCGATCGCCTGCTGCACGACGGCATCTTCCAGCGGTTTGCCGCCGGAGAAGCGGACATTCTTCAGAAGCTGCGGCACAGGCTCGAAGCGGCGGCAGACTTCGCTGACCGGCTTACCGAGACGTTTTGCGCGCGCAAGAATCTGCAGGGCTGCGACGAGGCCATCGCCGGTCGTGCCGAAATCCGAAAGCACGATATGGCCGGACTGCTCACCGCCGACATTGAGGTCGTGGTTGCGCATATGCTCGACGACATAACGGTCGCCGACCTTGGTGCGATGCAGGTCGAGCTTCTTGCCCTTGAGGAAACGCTCAAGGCCGAGATTGGACATCACGGTCGCAACGATGCCGCCGCCGCGCAGCTTTTCGTCCTCGGCCCAGCCTTCGGCAATGACGGCCATCAGCTGGTCGCCATCGACGATCTCGCCGCGTTCGTCGACGATGATGACGCGGTCGGCATCGCCATCGAGCGCGATACCGATATCGGCGCGCACTTCATGCACCTTGCGCTGCAGCCGTTCCGGCGCAGTCGAACCGCAATCGAGATTGATATTCGTGCCGTTCGGCTCGTTGCCGATCGTCACCACTTCGGCACCAAGTTCCCACAGCGCCAGCGGCGCGACCTTGTAGGCGGCACCATTGGCGCAGTCGATCGCAACCCGCAGGCCATGCAGGGTCACATCGCGCGGAAGGGTGCGCTTCACATGCTCGATATAGCGATAGATGTCGCCTTCGACGCGCTTGGCGCGGCCGATGTCGGCCGACTTGGCCAGCTGCGCCTGCATGTCCTTGTCGAGCAGATCCTCGATCTGGCTTTCCAGTTCGTCGGAGAGCTTATAGCCGTCCGGACCGAACAGCTTGATGCCGTTATCTTCGTAAGGATTGTGCGAGGCCGAAATCATCACGCCGACATCGGCGCGCAGCGACGGCGTCAGCATGGCGACGGCCGGCGTCGGGATCGGGCCGAGCAGGAAGACGTCGAGGCCCGCAGCGGTAAAACCCGCCACCATGGCGTTTTCCAGCATGTAGCCGGACAGGCGCGTATCCTTGCCGATCACGACGCGGTGGCGGTGATTGCCGTTGCGGAACATGGTCCCGACCGCGATCCCGACCCGCATCGCCAGATCCGGCGTCATCGGGAAGATGTTGGAATGTCCGCGAATGCCATCAGTCCCAAAATAACGGCGTGCCATAAAAACTCCTTGGTCATCGCGCCGCCATCGGCGCGGTCTTGTGCGGGGATCAAACCCGCTTCTATTGCATGGCCCCGTCTATTGCGTGGAATGCAAGGCCATTTCCCGGCTCTTGCCACAGTTCACCAGTGCCAGCACATAAATTAGCGTCAAAATGGCTTATATCCCGTTACCAAAAATAAAGCGCTAATATACACCGAAAGGCCGCCGGCTTTTCGGACCGGCGGCCTTTCTCAAGATTGCAGTGTCACAAGCGGCACAAGATCAGTGCGGCTGCGGCTCCAGACCGCTTTCGGGCTCGCCACCCTTCGGCTCGTCCTTCTTGGAACCGGTCGAAGGCACGGCCGAACCGCGGCTCGGGGTCGAATCGTCACCGAGATCGCGAGCCGGCTTCTGGCCCTTGATCAGCGCCTTGATTTCCTCACCCGACAGCGTCTCGTATTCGAGCAGGCCTTCGGCAATCGCCACGAATTCATCGTGGTAATCGGTGAGGATCTGGCGGGCTTCGGTATAGGCCTCGTCGATCAGGCGGCGCACTTCGTTGTCGATCTTCTGGGCAGTTGCCTCGGAGACGTTCTTCGACTGCGAAACAGAGTGACCGAGGAAGACTTCCTGCTGGTTTTCACCATAGGCGACCTGGCCGAGCACGTCGGAGAAACCCCACTGGGTGACCATGGCGCGGGCAAGCTTGGTGGCCTGCTCGATATCCGAGGATGCACCGGACGTGATGTTTTCCTTGCCGAAGGTCAGTTCCTCGGCAACGCGGCCGCCCATCATGATGACGAGACGCGACACCATCCACTTGTAGCTCATGGAGTAGCGGTCGCCTTCCGGCAGCTGCATGACCATGCCGAGCGCACGGCCGCGCGGAATGATCGTCGCCTTATGCAGCGGATCGGCAACCGCGACCTTGAGCGCCGTGATGGCGTGGCCGGCTTCGTGATAGGCGGTGAGCTTCTTTTCGGCTTCGGTCATGGCGGACGAGCGGCGTTCCGCGCCCATCATGATCTTGTCCTTGGCGTCTTCGAACTCGGCCATGGTGACGAGGCGCTTGTTGCGGCGCGCAGCCATCAGGGCAGCTTCGTTGACGAGGTTCATCAGGTCGGCACCGGAGAAGCCGGGCGTACCGCGGGCAAGCGTCTTCAGATCGACATTCGGCGCCAGCGGAACATTGCGGGCATGAACCTTGAGGATGCGCTCGCGGCCGACGATATCCGGGTTCGGCACAACGACCTGACGGTCGAAACGGCCCGGACGAAGCAGCGCCGGATCGAGAACGTCGGGACGGTTGGTCGCAGCGATCAGGATGATGCCTTCGTTCGCTTCGAAGCCGTCCATCTCGACCAGCAGCTGGTTGAGCGTCTGCTCGCGTTCGTCGTTACCGCCGCCGAGACCGGCGCCACGATGGCGACCGACGGCGTCGATTTCGTCGATGAAGATGATGCAGGGCGCATTCTTCTTGGCCTGTTCGAACATGTCGCGGACGCGGCTTGCACCGACGCCGACGAACATTTCAACGAAGTCCGAACCGGAAATCGTGAAGAACGGCACGTTGGCTTCACCGGCAACCGAGCGGGCGAGCAAAGTCTTACCCGTGCCCGGAGGGCCGACGAGAAGGACACCGCGCGGAATACGGCCACCAAGGCGCTGGAACTTTTGCGGATCGCGGAGGAATTCGACGATTTCTTCCAGATCCTGCTTGGCTTCGTCGACACCGGCAACGTCTTCGAACGTCACGCGGCCATGCGCTTCCGTCAGAAGCTTGGCCTTCGACTTGCCAAAGCCCATCGCGCCGCGCGAGCCACCCTGCATCTGGCGCATGAAGAACAGCCAGACACCGAGGATCAGCAGCATCGGCAACAGCGTGCCGAGATAGCTGAGGAAGCCGGAAGAACCGTCGGTCTCCGGACGAGCCATGATCGAGACGTTCTTCGCCTGCAGCTTCTCGATCAGCGTGTCATCGATGACCGGCGAATAGGTCTGGAAATTGGAGCCGTTCTCGGCATAGGTACCAAGCACACGATTGCCCGTCACGACGACGTCACGCACCCGCCCGGAATCCACATCACGCAGGAACTGCGAATAGGGAATTTCCCGTGAGCTGGTCTGCGAAGGCGCCGTCTGGAACATGCTGAACAGAGCGATCAGCAAGAGGGCTATGATAGCCCAGAGGGCAAAATTACGAAAATTTGGGTTCATCGAACTCCCCGACTGCGCGGCCTGCTTTTTTGGCGACCGCCTCTGCTTGCCGTTAACATAGGAGTGCCGCTCGTCCTTGCCAAGGTAAGCCGGTGATCGAGACTAGCTTTTCCGTATGGAAACCTTAATTGGCAGCCGGGGAAAATGGTCGCATCCGAGCAAAACGGCAAACTCGGTTGCAAGACTAAGGTCGAACTGCGGCAAAAAGCGGTCGAAGGGAGCAAGGATCGGCTCGACCACGACCTTCGCCGCCCCAACCTCCTCTTGGCCGGCAATGACTTGCTCTATCCTCTTGTCATCGAGAATCACCAGACGCGGCATCACCGCCATTGCACGCAGCGCAACAGCAGGCGGCGCCTCGGGGAAAAGAGCCATGGCCTGACCTCTGTCCGCAGGCTCGGCCCCGACGATCACCTCGCGGTCCAGACCGTTGTGGATCCGGTAGCGCCCGTCCCAGACGGTCATCACATCGGGAGCAACATGAAGCGACGAGAGGTCCCGGTTTTCCCGCGCTGCGAAAAGCCCGTCGCGGCGGCGGTCGAAGATAACCCGGCCGGCCGTAATCCTGCCGGGCTCACCGAGCGCGAGCATGGCCATCACCTTGTCCATGGAAACGCTTTTCGCCCCATGCGCCCTCCCCCCGAGCACGGCGCCGAGCATGGCGAGCAGATGGCGGAGAACCGGCGGCTCAGCGGACAGCGCTTCCGGCGCCAGATGCGCCAATACGCCATGGCGGATCGTCAGGTGATGCACGGCAAGCCTCGCAGCCGCCTCCGAGAGGCTGGCACGGCGGCCGGCAGCTTCTGCGATGGCCGCCTTATCCGGCATTGCTATCGAGGCGGACTGATCGGCAATCGCCAGCCTGGTCCGCACCCGCTCGTAATGGCTGTCGAGATTGCTCGGATCATCGATCCAGGCAATGCCTTCGCTGGTGAGGAAGGTACGGATATCCGCTCTCCGCGCATCGAGAAAAGGCCGCAACAGCCATGTCCGGCGATCGAGCAGGACGGCCGGTGCCATGCCGGCAAGGCCGAGATTGTCATCCCGGTCACTGCGGGCCGTGCGCATCGCAACCGTTTCGATCTGGTCGTCGAGCGTGTGCCCGGTCAGGACGGCGGTGGCAGAGAGTTCATCCGCCACCTCGATCAAAAGCCGATAACGGGCGTCCCGTGCCGCAGCAGAAACACCGGATACCGGCTTCTCGCCTTCCCATCTGCGAATGACGTGGTGAATGCCGTAGGAGCGGCAGAGCGCTGCAACGCCCTCGGCCTCGCCGGCTGCTTCCGGCCTCAGGCCATGATCGACGGTGACCGCGAGAACCTCGACATCCCCGGCAGAACGAGCCTTCCGCCACAAAGAAATCAACAGCCCGGTCGAATCGCTGCCGCCGGAAACGGCAACGAGCAGCCTTGCGGGCCGCTCGATCCTTGAGAGAAGGTCGTCGATCGCCTGCTCAGGCGAAATCGACGACGATTGGGAAATGGAGGTCACAACGGCGCCTCGGCACCCGTCAGCAGGACAGCCGTTTTTCTTCGCTGGTCACCTTGCCGAGAACAGCCTTCGAGGCATTCGGATAACGCTTCGGCACTTCGCGCAGCGTCGCGCAGGCCGTCTCGGTATTGTCGAGTGCGGCAAGCGACATGCCGAGCTTCAGCAGCATTTCCGGCGCCTTTGCCGACTTGCCGTAGCTCTGGTGCCCGTTGAGGAAGGTCTTCGCCGCCTCATTGTATTTCCCCTGCGAGAACTGCGCTTCGCCGAGCCAGAAGCTGGCATCAGGCGCGCGCGCGCTCTTCGGGTAGCTTGCGAGATAGCCGGAAAACTCCTTCTCTGCGAGCTGGTAGTCGCCCGAAAGAACATGGTCATAGGCGATCTTGTAGCTGTCGCTCTCGCTACCGAGCGAGGCTGTCTGTTGCGGGTCCTGCGAAGCGGGCGCGGTGCCGGCAGGGCGTGCCGGGGCAGCGCCGGTCGTGACACCGGGCAGACCTGAGGAATTCTTGGCATTGTCGTTGCGGGTCGCACCGCGCGGATTGCCGTTCTGGTCGAAATCCATCGAACCGAGCGTGGTTGGCGGCGGTGCCGAGCGGCTGCCGGTCGAGGGCTGGGGTTCACCCATGCCGTCGGTTGTCGGCGCATCGATGATGCGCGCCACATCGTCGCCGCTCGACGCCGGCGGGGTGGCAGAGCCGGAATTGGCCGAGGGGCGATTGGCCGCCACGGCCGGTTGCCCGGTCGTGTCGCCCAAATCGCTTTTCTTCTTCGGCTGCTTTTCCAGGTCCTGGAAGCGGAATTCGTTATCTTCCTGCGTCTTGCGCATCTGCTCCTGCATCTGCAGCAGCTGAAAACTCATTTCCTCGATCCGGCCATTGAGTTGCCGGACTTCTTCCTGGAGCTGCTGGATACGGACAGCATCATTGCTCTGCTGTGCAAGCACCACCGGCGCATCCTTCACCGACGGCTGTTGCTGAGCAGTGCTCTGATCGTTCTGGAAGAGTTTCGGCAGCGAGAACGCCCCAGCCGGGCTCGTCATCACAGCCAGCCCCAGCATCGCTGCCAAGACAATTTTCTTCATGTCGTCCGTCCTGCTCTCTGATTTGCGCCGGGATGGCGCGCGAGGAGATTTTTACAACTGGGCCGAAATTGCAACCAACCAGCTATCAAAATCTCGGGAAACAGGGCCAAACTAAGGAAAAAACAAAAGGGCGACCAGAAGGCCGCCCTTTCTTACCAAGATTTCATGTATCGCCGGATGGCAGATCACATGCCGGCACCACCGAGAACGGTAACGGCGCGGCGGTTCTGCGACCAGCAGGAAATGTCGTCGCAAACTGCAACCGGGCGTTCCTTGCCGTAGGAGATCGTCTTCATGCGGTTGGCCGGAACGCCACGCGAAGCAAGATATTCCTTGGCAGCGGCAGCGCGGCGCGCACCGAGAGCAAGGTTGTATTCGCGGGTGCCGCGTTCGTCGGCATGGCCTTCGACGGTGATTGCATATTTCGGATAACGGGCAAGCCACTGAGCCTGACGGTCGAGCGTCTGCTGAGCGTCTGCGCGGATCGAGGTCGAGTCGGTATCGAAGAAGATGCGGTCGCCGACATTGACCGTGAAGTCCTGTTGCGAGCCCGGCGTTGCAGCGCCGCCGTTGAGGCCGAGATCACCTGCATTGTTCGGCAGGTTCTTCTTGTTGGCGCAGCCGGCAAGCGCCAGCGCCAGCGTGAGCGCGATAACGGCAGGATTGCGTGCGAGGGTCTGCATGCGGCTCATCGCCGGGGTAACGGTACGGCTCATGGCCGGTCTCTCCTTGATCAGTAAACTTTCAGAGTTGCCAGATTCTAACCGGTTTCGGTTAACCATGATCAAATGCTTATGGTTAATGAAGTGTACCGGCGTCCCAATTTCGCCCTTTCCACGCAGAATAGGGCAGCAAAGAGGCGGAAACCCGCCTCCCGACATCATTCACCCCTATTCGAGGAGCGGTGACCAGGCCGGGTCGGAGCCGTAGGCCGGGGTCTTGATCTGCAATTCGTTGTAACCGGTCAGGTCGATGGAATAGAGCTGCGGGCCGCCGGCGCCGGCATTCTGGCGGAAGAACATCAGCACGCGGCCGTTCGGCGCCCAGGTAGGGCCTTCATTGTGGAAGCCCGAGGTGAGGATGCGCTCGCCCGAACCGTCCGGCTTCATCACGCCGATCGAGAACTTTCCGCCCGACTGCTTGGTGAAGGCGATCAGATCGCCGCGCGGCGACCAGACCGGCGTCGAATAGGAACCGTCACCGAAGGAGATACGCGTCTGGCCCGAACCGTCGGAGCCCATGACATAAATCTGCTGGCGGCCGCCGCGGTCGCTTTCGAACGTGATGCGCGCACCATCCGGCGAATAGGACGGAGCGGTATCGATCGCCGCCGTCGAGGTCAGCCGCGTCGTCGTGCGCGAGCGCAGGTCCATCGTGTAGATATTGGCATTGCCTTCCTGCTGAAGGCTCATGATCACCTTCTGGCCATCCGGCGAGAAGCGCGGCGAGAAGGTCATGCCCGGGAAATTGCCGACCACTTCGCGCTGCCCGGTTTCCAGCTGCAACAGATAGACGCGCGGCTGGTCGCCTTCGAACGACATGTAGGTGACTTCCTGCCGGTTCGGCGAGAAGCGCGGCGTCAGAACGATGTCCTTGCCATTGGTCAGCATGCGGACGTTGAAACCGTCCTGGTCCATGATCGCCAGCTGGCGCTGACGGGTGGTCTTCGGTCCGCTCTCGGAAACGAAGACGACGCGGGTATCGAAATAACCCTTCTCACCGGTAATGCGCTCGTAGATCGCATCGGCGATGATATGGGCGAGACGGCGCCAGTTCTCCGGCTGGGTGAAGAACTGCTGGCCGGTCATCTGGCTGCCGGCAAACGTATCCCAGAGGCGGAATTCGGCGCGCAGGCGACCATCGCCTTCGCGGCTGACACGGCCGACGACCAGCGCCTGGGCATTGATCGCCGTCCAGTCTGGGAAGCGCGGTGCCTTGCCCGGATCGGCGATCTTTTCGATGAAGGCCTGCTTGCTGATCGGCGCGAAAAGGCCGGAACGCTGCAGGTCGGCTGCGATCACCTGGGTAATCTGCGGGCCGAGATCGTTGTTCGACAGGAAGTCGGTGATCGCGATCGGCATGGGCTGGACATTGCCCTTGTTGATGTTGATCACCACTTCCGATCGCGCCGGATCGGAAAGGGCTGCCACGCTGGCGCCGGCCATCATGAGGCCGAGGAATGAACGTCTGATCATGGTATCAAAGCCTTTCAGCTAAACTTTCTTTTTAGAGCCCCAATTCGCTGGGGTCGAAATTGACGACAACGTCGCTCCACGCGTCATATTTGTCGGCAGGCAGATTCTTGAAGGGCGAGGACCGCAGAACCGCGCGACGGGCGCTGGCTTCCATCGTCCGGCGCGCCGTGTCGGATCCACCGGTCGATGTCACTTCCGGCTCGCCGACGATCGCGCCCGACTGGTCGAGCTTGATCTTCACGCGGATGACCATGCCCTGCAGACCTTCGATACCGGCGATCGTCGACCAGTTGTTCTGGATCTGGCCGCGAAGCGCGTCCATCTCGCTGAGGCTGAGCTTCGAGGCCGAAGACGGCTTCGTGCTGCCGGTCGAAGCCGGCGACGTCGACCGCTTGGCACCACCGCCCGATGCCTCCTGCTTGTTGAGCAGGGCCGAGATCTGGTCGGCATTGAAATCGCTCTTCTGCGACGAGGCGGACTTTGCCGTCTCCTGCTTCTTGCCATCCTTCTTGTCGGTCGGCTTTGCGCTTTCGGTTGCCTTGGCATCGGCCTTGGCGGTTTCGGTCGGCTTCGGCGTATCCGGCTTCTTCTCCGGCGGTTTTTCCGCAGGCTTTTCGACCGGCTTCGCCTCTTCCTTCGGCGGCTCTGGCTTCGGCGGCTGCGGACGCTGCGCCGGAACCGGCGGCGTCTGCGGCAATTCACCGGTCTCGGACTGGTTTTCGCTCTGCACCGGCGCCGGGGTCGGCTTCGCAGCCTCAGGCTTCGGCGGGGTCGGTTCAGGCTTGGGCGGAGTCGGGGTGGGCTTCGGCGGCGTCGGCTCAGGCTTCGGCGGCAGGGCAGCCATTTCCTGCGGCTTCGGCGCGGTTTCTTCCGGAGCGACTTCCTTGACTTCGTTCTGCTCAGGTGTCGGGGTCGGCGTCGGGCGCTCGACCGGCTTCGGCGCGGCAGCGGTTTCTGTCGGCGGCTTCTTCGACGGCGTCGGCGGCGTCTTCAGGTCGATATCTTTTTCGCCAGCGTTCTCAGCCTTGTCGATCACCTTCTTGTTCTCGGTCGGCTTCGTCGACGGCTTGTCGTTCGGCTTGGCCGTCTTGTCGCCCTGCTGAAGCTGGGTGAGTTCTTCGACCGACACCATCTCGACCGGAATGGCTTCCGTATCGGCAACGTTGAGCGGTTCCGGCGCGCCGAGCGTGACCATTGCCCAGGCGAGAACCAGAATGTGAAAGACCAGCGATGTGCCGAGACTACCTCTCATGGCGCCCGATCACTTCTCCTGCTGCTGAAGTGTGACGAGGCCGATGTTCTTGTAACCGGCAGCCGAAATCTTGGCCATCACCTTCATCACCACGCCATAGGCGGCAGCAGTGTCACCACGCACATAGATACGTTCGCTGTAACCGGTCGTCGCGATTGCCTGCAGCTTGGGCAGGACCTCATCGAGCGCGATCGGCGTTTCCTGCAGATAGATTTCTCCCTGCGGATTGACGGAAATCGTGATCGGCTGGGTTTCCGAATTCATCGCATTCGCGGACGTTTCCGGCAGATCGATCGGCACGCCGACCGTCATCATCGGTGCTGCCACCATGAAGATGATGAGCAGCACGAGCATGACGTCGACGAGCGGCGTCACGTTGATTTCGCTGATTGCACCCTTGCGACGTCCACCGCGACGGCGGCGACCGCCGCCCGATGACTGTGCTCCTCCAGCCGACATGCCCATATCGAAGAACTCCTAACGGTGGATGAGTTACTGAGCCGCCTGGCGGGGCTGCAGCTTTTCGTCGATCTGGCGCGACAGGATGGCCGAGAACTCGTCTGCAAAACCTTCCATGCGTGCGGAAAGCTTGCCGGCATCGGCCGTGAACTTGTTGTAGGCGATAACGGCCGGGATAGCGGCAACGAGGCCGATCGCGGTTGCGAGCAGAGCTTCGGCAATACCGGGAGCGACAACGGCGAGGTTGGTGGACTTGGAACCGGCAATTGCCTGGAACGAGGTCATGATACCGACGACCGTACCGAACAAGCCGATGAACGGACCGGCAGAACCGATCGTCGCCAGCGAGCCGAGGCGGGCTTCATAGGTTTCGCTTTCACGCGCCATGGTGACATCCATCGCCCGGTCGATGCGCATCTGCAGACCGATCGGCGAACGCGCACCGCGCTCGAAGCTCTTCTTCCATTCGCGCATCGCGGCAACGAAGATTGCGGCGAGACCAACATTCTGCTTTTCAGACAACGCCCGGTATAGTTCCTCGAGCGACTGGCCAGACCAGAACACCTGTTCGAACTGGTCGAACTGGCGGCGCATCCGGCCGAAATTGACGTATTTGTCGATCACGATCGCCCAGGTCCAGATCGACGCTCCGAGGAGCCCGATCATCACCAGCTTGACGACCCAACCGGCCTGCATGAACAGCGCCCAGAGGCTCACCTCGCTCGTCGCCGCCGCCAATCCTACCTGTTCCATCTATCCACTATCCCCGAATCCAAACGCCCGGTTTTTCATGACCGGGCGGGTTCAAAGCGCTCTTGCGAGAATATGTCTGATCGCTGGAGGCGCTTAGCCCAAACCCCAAGACGTCCTGAGTTTCCAGCTTGGCTTCTCGCTTTCAAATTTGGTCAAAGGAAGGCGTGCGTTGCACAAATTCCTCACCTGCGAGTAAGACATCATTATCGTTAATAATGCGTTACAATGACGCGATCCATCCGCCTGAAATGACTCACGAAGTTGCGATTGGCCGACACAACCGGAAGAGCGCAGCCGTCAGATCTCGAGAAGCAGCGGACAATGGTCCGAAACCTCAGGAGCGGAAACGACATCGAAACGCAGCACATCGACTCGTGCGTTCACCAGCATGTAATCGGCAAACCGCCCCGCCTTGGCATAATGCGATGACCGCGTGCCGGCGAAACCGCGCGACGTGACGAGGTCGCTCAATCCCAGCTCGGCGAGGACGCCAAAAGTCTCGCTGTCCGGCTCGACATTGAAATCACCGCAGACCACGAGTGGCTCCTCCGGATCGGCAACACTGCGGATCATGCCGGCAAAACGCTGTGTCTGCACGAGGCGCTCGGGCGTATCCATCTTGCCGGCAAGATCACGCAGCCCATGCATATGCGCGATCGTCATGCCGCGATCACCCGCATGGTCGTAAAGCCGGACGGCATGGGCCACCCGCGATCTCGGATGATCCCCATAACCATGCGGCGAATAGGCCTTGTGGACGAAAGCCTGCGCCTGGCCGATCACGGGCAAGGCGCGATGGACGAAGGTGGCAAGCCCCCATTGCGAAGGTATGGAAACATCTCCATCCCACAGGACGCCCTGCGCGGCAGGGCAGAACTGCGCTACATGCTCCGGCAGGGCCGCTGCAACGTCGCGGAAGAAATTGGCCCGCTGCGGCAGGACATGATCGCCATCCCGATAGGTCAGCCAGTCCTTGGTCGTTTCAGGACTGTGGACCACCTCCTGCAGGCACAGCACATCCGGTTGTTCAGCCGCGAGATAGGCGATCAGTTCCTCATGCAGCTTGCCGCCCCAGCCATTCAGGCAGATGATCTTCAAGGCGCCCTCCCCGGCATGCGATCCCTGCCGTTTTCAGAGCGGATGACCCAGAAACTTTTCAGCGATCGTTTCCGGCAGCCGCCTCGGCCGACCATGCTTGTTGATGACCGCGATCACCACCTTGGCGGCGATCAGCAGCGTCTCGCCACGGCGGATTTCCTGATTGAGCACCATCTTGGCGCCGCCTGCCTTTT
Source organism: Neorhizobium alkalisoli (assembly GCF_007829835.1). GTDB lineage: Bacteria > Pseudomonadota > Alphaproteobacteria > Rhizobiales > Rhizobiaceae > Neorhizobium. The sequence goes on from NZ_VIWP01000003.1 coordinate 886,539, forward strand.
CGGTCACGGTCTGGATCGTCAGAATATCATCCATGCGGGCCGGCTGCTTGAAGTCGATTTCCATACGGTGAACGACGAAAACGAGGCCTTCCTCATCGGCATTCAGAAGCGCACTCTGCTCGCAGCCAAGGCAGCGCAGATAATCCGACCGACCGCGTTCGAGGAAATGCAGATAGCGGGCATGATAGATGAGGCCGGAGAAATCCGTATCCTCATAATAGACCCGCTGCACCAGCCGATGCCCACCTTCGATCAATTCACCCGACAACAAAAAAGTGTTTTCAGTCATACGCTTGCCTTGAAACTCTATCTTTACCCGGAAGACAGACATGGAATATCGCCCGAATATTCCACTCCTGTCATACTTCCTGAGCTTCGGCAAACCTGGGGGACGGGCAACGGCACAGCACGGATGGGGCTGATCAGCTCCGCTGTCTTCATCATCAACACGATACAGCTTTGATGGAAGAGCAGCCCGCCTGAACCGGCAAGCAGGCCGCCGGCGCGGATGCACGAGCAAGGCTTAGCACTGCTCGAATGCCACGCCGACGGCCGCCCCCTCAATAGCGAAAGACAAAAAGACAGCCCGCATCCATCAATGCGACGGCTTGAAACGGCGCATGCGGGCGTCGGTCTTCGCCTGTTCGATCTGCTTCATATGCTGCTCGGCCCATTTCTGGCCGGCATCGCCGCCCCAGAGCAGCCAGGCGATGTAACCCGAGGATGGATTGGCGTCGTCACCAAAATGGTCGGCCCGTTTGTCGACATTGTGCCGTTTGAAATAGCTCACCATCCGCTTGACCGTCTGGTCGGACAGGTTCTTTCGATGTTGCAGGTCACGCGCTCGGGCGATGCCGACCGTCGTTCCACCGCGGCGGAATTCTGCCCTCAATTTCAGCCCCTTCTCCGCAGCGGCTGCGACTTCCAGCGGCGGGCGGTGATCAAGCTGCGTGTCGCCGTTTTTCGGATGCTCGGTGCGCTTGCCGGCAATATCGCCCTGGCCGGCGCGGGCGTGATCGTAATGTCCGTCAGCCATGGGCTTTCCTCAGCTCCGACTGGCTCTTCAGCACTCGATCGCCATCCTCCTGGCGGACCAGGAAAGCCGGTTCCTCGGTATCCGCCTTGCGTTTGATCGTCTTGCCCTTGATCCGTCTTTCGACGTCATGGGTGAATTTTTCGGCGACCTTGCCTTCGGCCTTCGACCGGCCCCATGTCCATTCGACGGTATTTCCGACGCTGATCTTCTGCATGGATAAACTCCTTTCCGTCGTCAAAACGGCAGGAGTCAAAGGATGTTCCCGAATTCAGGGGGGATGTTCCCGAATTCAGGCTTTCAGATCGAGATCGCCATCGCGCCAGATGACGTGGCGAGGGCTTTCCGGCAGGGTCTCGATCTCTTCGGCGATGAAATAAGGCGGAATGTCGAGCGCCCTGAGCGATGCCGTTGTCGCCGGCACCCATTTGAATTCGAGCTCGCTGCCATCCTGTACGCGATGCACGATATCGCTCGGATGGAAGGGGAAACTTTCCGGCAGTTCCATCAGATAATAGAAGCCGAGCTCGTGGCAGTCATGCCCCTCGTAATGAAAGAAATTCTCGACCACCCAGAGCAGCCGCCCGACCTCGGCCGTCACGCCTAGCTCTTCCATCATCTCGCGGGCGAGCGTTTCCTCAGATGTCTCGCCCATTTCCGCCCGGCCGCCCGGAAAGGTCCAGAAGGGCTCGTGAACGGCGCGATGCACGAGGACATGGCCATCGCGAAAGGCAAGCCCGGCGATCCGCATCTGGAACACACGTTTCGGCTTGAACTTCTTGCGGATACGCAGGTCCTGCGGTTTTGTATCCTTACTCATCGTCGAGGTTCATCCGGAACTGCGCCGCTTCCAGATCTTTTGGCGGCTGCATGCCCAGATGTTTCCACGCCACGCCCGTCAGCACGCGCCCGCGCGGCGTGCGCTGAATGAAGCCCTGCTGGATCATGTACGGCTCGATAATGTCCTCGATCGCGTCCCGCGGCTCCGACAGGCCGGCGGCGATCGTCTCGATCCCGACCGGACCGCCGCCAAAGTTCACGGCGATCATGTTGAGATACCGTTTGTCGAGCTGGTCCATCCCCATATTGTCTACCAGCAGACGCGTCAGCGCCTCGTCGGCAATTTCCTTCGTCACGGCCTCGGCACGCGCCACCTCGGCGAAATCCCGCACCCGGCGCAGAAGTCGGCCGGCAATACGCGGCGTACCACGGGCGCGCCTCGCAATCTCGCGGGCACCGTCATCGGTCATCGGCAGGTTCATCAGCCGCGCGCCACGGCGCACGATGCCTTCAAGCTCCTCGACCGAATAGAAGGACAGCCGCACCGGAATGCCGAAACGGTCACGCAGCGGCGTTGTCAGAAGGCCGAGACGTGTGGTTGCCGCAACCAGCGTGAATTTCGAAAGATCGATCTTCACCGACCGCGCCGCCGGCCCCTCGCCGATGATCAGGTCCAGCTGAAAATCTTCCATCGCCGGATAGAGGATTTCCTCGACCGCCGGATTGAGCCGGTGGATTTCATCGATGAACAGAACATCGCGTTCTTCGAGATTGGTCAGGAGCGCCGCCAGATCCCCCGCCTTGGCGATGACCGGACCGGAAGTGGAGCGGAAATTGACGCCAAGTTCCTTCGCCATGATCTGCGCCAGCGTCGTCTTGCCGAGACCAGGCGGGCCGACGAAAAGCACGTGATCCAGCGCCTCGCCACGGTTTTTCGCCGCCTCGATAAAGATCTTCAGATTGGCTCGCGCCTCCGCCTGGCCGGTAAAATCGTCCAGCGTCTGCGGCCGCAGCGTCGTATCGAGATCCTCGCCGCGCTTTTCCGGGGTGATCAGACGGGCATCAGTCATGCGAGAAGTTCCATTCCGGGCACGCGGGTTGCGGCTTTTTTGTCGAAGGTTTTTATCGATTTGCAGCCCACATCAAGAGAGCGGGCTGCAATGAGAGCATCGGCCAGATCGGCATTTTCGCGGGAAGCAAGCCTCACCGCCTTAACCACAAGATCATGATGCTCAATGATCAAGCCGCGCGTCTGCAGCAATTGTCCTATCGCCGACAAGCTATCTTTTTTGGAATAGCCAAGCCTTGATCGCAAGGCCCAATCGAGCTCCACAATGCCGATCAGCGTCAGGAAAGCCGCATAGGAGTGCCCCAAACCCTCAGCAAATCTCAGCGCCGCTCGTCGTTGCTGAGGATCGTCATCGGTCAGCAGGCGAATGACGACATTGGTATCAAGACCGATCATCTTCATTCCGCAGCTTCTGACGTTCCGTCATCACCCATATCGAAGGCAGCGGCACCAGCGGCGGCAACGACCGCCGCATCTATCTCTTCCAGTGTGGCAGGCCCCTTCGGCGGCTTTCCGAGAAAGCCGGCAAGATCTTTCAGGTCGATGTTTTTGGGCGTCACGATCACCTCTCCATCAACCACGCTGTAGATCAACTGGTCACCGGGACGCAGATTGAGCGCCTCCCGCATTTCCTTCGGGATGGTGACCTGCCCCTTGGCCGACAATGTTGCTTCCCAAACACTCATCGAATTGTTTCCAGCAAGTATCGTCGGAATATAGCAGCTTTTTCCGACAATCGAAAAAACTTCGGATTTTACCGCGCCAGCTCCTTCAAACCCAACCGGATCAACTTGGCGCTATCCGCCCCTTCGCCCGCTGTCTTCATCGCCGCCGCCACCGCATTGGCAGCTTGGTCACGCGAATAACCGAGATTGGTGAGCGCAGAGACGGCATCCGCGACCGGGGCAGAAGCAACGCCTTCGCCGAGCTCCTGCTTGAGCCCGATATTGGTAGCTGCCTCACCGGCAAAAGCCGGCGCCTTGTTCTTCAGTTCCGTAACCAGACGCACCGCCACTTTCGGCCCAACGCCCGGCGCGCGCGAAACGGCTGTCTTGTCCTGCAGCGCGATCGCGTTGGCGAGTTCACCCGGCGTCAGTGTCGAGAGAACGGCCAGCGCCACCTTGGAGCCGACACCCTGCACGCTCTGCAAGAGATTGAACCATTCCCGCTCCAGTGCCGAAACGAAACCGAACAGTTTTAGCTGATCCTCGCGGACATAGGTCTCGATGAACAGCACCGCTGCTTCGCCGACATTCAGCCGCGACAGGGTTCTCGACGAGCAGAAGGCTTCGTAACAGACGCCATGCACATCGATGAGAACATAGTCGTCGCCGATTTCGTCGATAGTGCCTTTGAGCTTGCCGATCATGAATGCGTCCGCCGATCAAGAATTACAGAGGATGGGTTTCGGGAGAGATGATGGAAAGAAGCGGGAAGTAAGTCCGATATTTTGCAGCATCGCGGCTGAGCAATCGATAGTCCCGCACCATCGCGTGAGCACCGATGTAAAAATCAGGTAACGGCGAACGCTTGTCACCGCCCGAGCGCCGATATTGCAGAAAGGCATGTCCGGCAGCAAAAGCGGCGTCCCAAGGAAGCTCTTCCCGACGAAACAGGCTTGGTGCAAGTGCAGATTCCAGATCCTCGCTGGTGGCATAGCCGGCAGCCATTTCCGCGAAAATCAACGGGTTTATCAGCAGAGGACCATTGGCCCGTGCAGCAGCAAGTTGCGCCGTTGACCACTCGGTAAAGGCGCTGGGAGTATGGAAAACGTCGATCAGAACATTCGTATCGACCAGGGTCGCCATCGGCTCAATCCCTCAACAATCGATAGAATTCTTCACCGCTCATCTCGCCGAGAAACATGGAACCCTGGTGACGCCTCAAGTGATCGATGAGGTCACGAACGTCACGTTCCACTTCGTCGCGCGAAGGCTCGACGCGTCGAAGCACCACTTCGTCATCGCGAAGCACGAATTCCACTTCGCTTCCTGCCTCGATCCCGAGATTGGAGCGAATGTTTTTCGGGATGGTAACCTGACCTTTTTCGGTGACACGCATGGTAATACCTCTGGGGTATTACTTATTTCCACCAAGGGAACAAGTCAAGAACAAACTGGTCGCATGCTTAGCCCGCCAACGCCTGCCGCATCCGCTGCCCGCCCCGGTTATGGGCATGGCAGATGGCGATCGCCAGCGCATCGGCAGCGTCATTCCCCTTGAATTCGGCCTTGGGCATCAGGATCTTCAGCATCATGTGGATCTGCTGCTTTTCGCCGTGGCCGACGCCGATCACCGACTTTTTCACCGCGTTCGGCGCATATTCGGCAACCGGCAGCCCGGCCCGGGCCGGAACCAGCATCACGACACCGCGTGCCTGGCCGAGCTTCAGTGTTGCAACCGCGTCCTTGTTGACGAAAGTCTGCTCGACGGCGGCCTCGTCCGGCTTGTAGGCATGTACCACTTCGGCAAGCCCGTCATGCAACTGGCAGAGACGTGAGGCGAGGTCGAGATCGCCGTCCGAAGTGACTGTGCCGGAGGCGACGAAACGCAGGCTGTTGCCGAGCGTTTCGATAATGCCCCAGCCTGTGCGGCGAAGCCCCGGGTCGATACCGATGATGCGAATCGTCTGTGTCATGTCGTGATTCTACCGGTGAGTGGCGGGAGGCGCCATTGCCAATCGGCCTGTCGCCTTGCAGGGCGGGTATGCATCCATCGGCGTTAACCATGTGTAAAAGCTTTTGGGCAGAACTGTCGGGAAACAGGCAACATCCTTTCCCTGAATGCGTTGCTCGTCCAGAAAGGTGATCACAAGCAGGACATTGAGTCGGAACAGGATGTTTCGTCTCTGCCAAGACCGCAAAACAAGGAGGCGCCCGAATGATACGGGACTTTGATCGGAATGAAACCGAATTGCGCGATCTGCGCTCCGTCGTCGACATGCTGGATGGTGGCCTGCGGCGCTTTGCGACCGGCGATATCCATAACACGCTCGACCATGCTTTCCCGCTGCGCCTCGAGGGCCTGCGGCGCGATTTCAATCGCGGCCTCGGCGGCATGACCAAGGCGATCGACAGCGTGCTCGACGGCACCCAGAGCCTGCGCTCGGATGCCGAAATTCTCCGCGAGGCCCTGTCCAACAGCGCCGATGCCAAGGCCGCCCGCGCCGAAAAGCTCGCCAAGCTCACATCAGCTGCAGCAGCCGGCACGCATTCGGCCAAACAGCAGACGATTGCAAGCCAGCACGTCGCGACCATTGCCCAGAATGCCCGTTTCGACATGCGCCGCCCCAAGGAAGCCGTCGCCGCCGCACTGAAAATGATCGCGGCAATCGAAACAGCCAAAAGCGAAACCGATGATGCAGATCGCATGTCTGCCCTCAAGGCCAAGGCTGAGGAAATCGGCCGCGAGCTGGATGCGATCGGCCTTTATGTCGATGCGCTCGCAGATCACGTTTCGGATCTGACCACGTCCGCCGAAAAGCAGACCGCCGCCACGTCGGCGCTCCATGCCGGGCTTGATGACCTGAGCAAGACGGAACGCGCCGGCTCGGCGGATGCGATCACGGCATCGCTGACACTGGATCGCATGAGCCGCAGCGTTGCGGATATCGACCGCGAGGCAAGCCGCTTCATGAAGGTGACGGTCGTCACGCAGCCGCCGTCGCCCCCATCCGGCGAACACCGCCCCTTCCTGCGCCTCGTCAAGAGCTGACAGGATACCAGGAGCTCATCGAAAAGGTCCCGGCAGAACGTGTCGGGACCTTTCGACCGGCCATGGGGTCGTATTTCCGAAACCGGCTGCCTAGATAAGGAGGATATTTTCCATAATCCTTTCAGGACAGGCCGATGATCCCCTTTTCCATTCTCGATCTTTCGCCGATTGGCGAAGGTTACTCCGTCCGCGAAGCGCTCGATCAGTCGCGCCGCTTGGCGATAAAGGCTGAGGCGGAAGGATATAATCGCGTCTGGCTGGCGGAACATCACGGCATGCCCGGCATAGCCAGCGCCGCAACCTCCCTCGTCATCGCCCATGTCGGTGCTGCAACAAAGACGATCCGCGTCGGCTCCGGCGGCATCATGTTGCCAAACCATTCTCCGCTCGTCATCGCCGAACAGTTCGGCACGCTGGAAGCGCTGCTTCCCGGCCGCGTCGATCTCGGCCTCGGCCGCGCGCCTGGCACGGATATGCGCACGGCGGGCGCACTCCGCCGCAATATGGAGGCCGGTGCCGAAAACTTCCCGCATGACATCATGGAACTGAAGCATCTGCTTGGCACGCCAGTCGAAAACCAGGCGATCCTCGCCGTGCCCGGCACGGAAGCGAATGTGCCGATCTGGCTGCTCGGCTCCTCGCTCTACAGCGCCCATCTGGCCGCAGCGCTCGGCCTGCCTTACGCCTTCGCCTCCCATTTCGCGCCCGACATGCTGCTTGATGCGATCGCCATTTATCGCGAACGCTTCCAGCCCTCGGCCGATCTCGACAAGCCTTACGTCATGGTCGGTGTCATGGGTGTTGCGGCCGACACGGATGCCGAAGCGGAAAAGCTCTTCACCTCCTCACAGCAGCAGTTCGTCAACCTTCGCAAAAATGTCCGCACCCGTTTTCCGAAGCCGGTCGACAGTATGGAAGGCCACTGGACGCCGATGGAAAAGATGAATGTCGAGCACACGCTGCGTTACGCTGCCGTCGGCTCGCCCAAAACCATCGAGGCCAAGCTCTCCGATTTCCTCGGCGAAACCCAGGCTGACGAACTGATCGTCTCCATGCCGATCCACGATATCGACAAGAGACTGCACTCGGTCGAACTCCTCGCCTCCCTGTCTCTGATGGAAAAGCCCGCAAAGGCGGCCTGATCTCCTGTCACAACAAGTTCATTTGCCAGAGTTAGCTTTTGTTAACTCTGGTGAAAGAGGAACTCTGCTGTGACAGACGCCATTGCCCCTGGCTCCACCCCCTCCCATTCCTATCATCCGCTGGAACATCGAAGCTCAATCGGCAAGTATTTCCTGCCGATCTTCGCGATCATCCTCATCGCCGGTCTCGGTTATGTCGGATATGCGCTGAGCCAAGATCTTGAGTCCGCAGCCTCCGTGCCGTGGTTCCTGCTTGGCCTCGCCCTGCTGATCGCGCTCGGTTTCGAATTCGTCAACGGCTTCCATGACACCGCCAATGCGGTCGCGACCGTCATCTATACCCGCTCCATGCCGGCAGAGATCGCCGTAGTCTGGTCCGGTTTCTTCAATTTCCTCGGCGTGCTCTTCTCAACCGGCGCCGTCGCCTTCGGCATCGTCGCACTTCTACCGGTCGAGCTTATCCTGCAGGTCTCCTCCGGCGCCGGCCTTGCCATGGTGTTTGCCCTTCTCTCCGCGGCAATCATCTGGAACCTCGGCACCTGGTATCTGGGCTTGCCCTCCTCCTCGTCCCACACGCTGATCGGCTCAATCATCGGCGTCGGCCTGGCCAACCAGTTCCTGGCGCCGCAGGGCACCGCCACGAGCGGCATCGACTGGTCGCAGGCCTCGAATATCGGCATGTCTCTGCTCGTCTCGCCGATCGTCGGTTTCGGCCTCTCGGCCCTGCTGCTTCTCGTCATGAAGGTCCTTGTCAAGAACAAGGCGCTCTACGAGGAACCGAAGGGCAACAAGCCTCCGCCGGCCTGGATCCGCGGCCTGCTGATCTTCACCTGCACGGGCGTGAGCTTTGCGCATGGCTCGAATGACGGACAGAAGGGCATGGGCCTGATCATGCTCATCCTGATCGGCCTCGTGCCGACCGCCTTTGCGCTCAACCGCACGCCGGATGCGCAATATGTAAAAGCCTATCTCTCTGCCTCGCAGAATGTCGAAACGGCGCTGCAGAAATATGTGAAGCCGGGCGTCACGGTGACCGATGCCCGCGCGGAAGTCGCCAAGGCCGTCAAGTCAAAGACCTGGACCGACCAGACGACCCCTGCCCTGCAGCAGTTCGTCCACACGTCCAGCGAACAGATCGCCAAATTCCCGACGCTGGAATCCGTCCCGACCTCGCTGGTCGGCAATATCCGCAACGATGTCTATCTGATCGGCGAAGCGCTGAAACTGATCGACAAGAGCAAGCTCCTGACCGTGGAGGCCGCCGATCTCGATGCGGTCAAGGCCTATCACGGCGCCGTCGACAATGCGACGAAGTTCATCCCGCTCTGGGTCAAGGTGGCGGTCGCACTGGCGCTCGGCCTCGGCACCATGGTCGGCTGGAAACGCATCGTCGTCACCGTCGGCGAAAAGATCGGCAAGACGCATCTGACCTATGGCCAGGGCGCGTCTGCGGAAGTCGTCGCCATGCTGACCATCGGCGCCGCCGACCATCTCGGCCTGCCGGTCTCGACCACCCACGTCCTCTCGTCCGGTGTCGCCGGCACGATGGCGGCGAACGGGTCCGGCCTGCAATGGTCGACGGTGCGCAATATGTTGCTCGCCTGGGTGCTGACCCTGCCCGCCTCGATCGGTATCGCCTTCCTGCTCTTCGTGCTGCTGCGGCAGGTTTTCTAAGGACTGTCATCGCTTTCGGCCTGCCCCTCACCCTAACCCTCTCCCCGCATGCGGGGAGAGGGGACCTGCCTCGATTGAGCCAAGGAAAGCGCGGCTTGCTCCCTTCTCCCCGCGAGCGGGGAGAAGGTGCCGGCAGGCGGATGAGGGGCAGCAACCCGCTCGATATCCCAAAACAAAAAAGGCACCGCATCGCTGCAGTGCCTTTTTCAATTTGTCTGAGCCGGAAAAATCAGGCCGAAAGCTTGGCCAGGACTTCTTCCGAGACTTCGAAGTTGGAATAGACGTTCTGGACGTCGTCATCGTCTTCGAGATTGTCGATGAGCTTCATCAGCGACTGAGCGCGTTCTTCATCGACTTCGATCGTGTTCTGCGGGCGCCAGATCGCCTTGACGGTTTCGGCTTCGCCGAGAACCGCTTCGAGCGCCTTCGACACTTCGTTCATGTCTTCGAAGCCGCAATAGATAGTGTGGCCGTCTTCGTCGGAAACGACGTCTTCGGCACCGGCCTCGATCGCCGCTTCCATGACCTTGTCGGCATCGCCGACGGAAGCCTTGTAGGTGATTTCACCGACATGGTCGAAGGAGAAGGATACCGAACCGGTTTCGCCGAGTGCGCCGCCGGCCTTGGTGAAGATCGAACGGACGTTGGAAGCCGTGCGGTTGCGGTTGTCGGTCAGCGCTTCGACGATGACCGCCGTGCCGCCCGGACCGTAACCTTCGTAACGGACGGAATCATAGACTTCCGCATCCGCACCCGAGGCCTTCTTGATGGCGCGGTCGATATTGTCCTTCGGCATCGATTGGGCCTTGGCGTTCTGCACGGCAAGGCGCAGCGCCGAGTTCATCGCCGGATCCGGCAGGCCCGTCTTGGCAGCAACGGTGATTTCGCGCGCAAGCTTGGAAAACAGTTTCGAGCGGATCCCGTCCTGCTTGCCCTTGCGGTGCATGATGTTCTTGAACTGTGAATGGCCAGCCATGGACCCCTACACCTATCTATCGTTTGGGAATGGCGCCTTATAATTTCGATGGCCGGCCCGTTCAAGGCATTTTCCGGCGGCTATGACAGCATTCGCGCCCGAGATCCCGCCCCTCAAGCGACAGCGACGGAACAAAGACCGCAGGTCGCCGGTTGTCTTTCTGAAAACAGCAAGAACAAAGGAGATCAATCATGGCAAGCCTGACCGACGCCCGCGAAGCCCCCGAGCGCCAGCTCTGGGACGAGATCCACGCCATTCATGCCGGCATGCTCGGCATCGAAGGCGCGCATATGCACTTCCAGCCGATGGCGCCGAATGTCGATGTGAAGACCAGCACGATCTGGTTCTACACCAAGAACGACACCGATCTGGTGCGCGCCATCCGCGCCGATACGCGGGCGCATTTCTGCGTCGTAGGCAAGAACCATGACTATCACGCCTGCCTTTCCGGCCTTCTCGAAGTCCGCCGCGATCCGGCAAAGATCGAGGAATATTGGAGCACCGTAACCTCGGCCTGGTATGAGCACGGCAAGCAGGACCCGCTTCTCGTCATGCTGGCGCTGCGTGTCGATGATGCCGAAATCTGGGCTTCGACCGACAGCACACTGAAATTCGGCTGGGAAATCGCCAAGGCGAACCTGACGGATGAGAAGATGCCGGATGTCGGCGTCAAGCAACACCTGACCTTCCCGCATTATCATTGACGCTGATTTTGGAAGTCGCAGGGGGTATCAAAGCCCCTGCGGCACCAGGATCGTCGGCTTTTTCGGCAGGTTCTTCAACGAAACCGTGATGACCGGCGATTTCGCATAGGCGATATCGAACCGACCGTCGAACATGGCGAGAAAACTGTCGAGCGGCGGCCCCCAGCGATGCATCGGCAGGATCAGCGATGAGCGCAGCCGCTGCACCACCCGGCTCATGCTGTCGGCCCCCATGGTTAGCCCGCCATCGACAGGCACCATCAGCACATCCAATCGCCCGATCTCGGCGTATTGGTTTTCGTTCAGCTCGAAATGCAGATGGCCGAGATGACCGATGCAGAGGCCTGCAACTTCAAAGATGAAGATCGAATTGCCGTTCTCCTCTATGCCGCCACCCCAGTTGCGAATGTCGGAGACGACATTGCGGATATAGACATCGCCGACCGTCAGGTGATGAACCGCCTTTTCGCCCGGCACGTCACTCCAACCGTGCAGGACATGGGCGATGCCGGGATCAGGCGTCAGCGTGTAATGGGTCGAATGCGCCTTGTTCATCGTCACCACATCCGGCAGACGCGGCGGCTTGAAGACGCCGCTATAATCCGTGGCGATCCCCACACCGTCCGGCGTCTCGATGAAATAGGTCGAATGGCCGATAAAGCTGATCTTCACCTCGCCCATGTCGGTCGCTGCCATGGCGGTCTTCACGACGGGCAGTGCAGAAGGCGAGAAGCTGGCGAAGGTCGCGCCCGGCAGGCGTTGAGCAATGGCCTGGCACTGGCTCGGCAATGGTTCGCTCTGCGCCGCCGCTTGCTGCGCGAATGCCGGCAGCGCCGACAGGATGAGAGCCGAAATACCCAATGCCAGAGCCTGCAGCATCATGCCACTCCCTGAAATCCGCGTTCAATCGTATTCCCGTGGCAAAAGGATGCTGTAAGCCTTGAAGCGCGTAAAGCTGCGATTGTCGTGAGAGGCCTCACAATCCTGTCATCCGTTTCCGTCATGAATTTGACGATTGACAAGTCCGGCGATCAGCGAAAAGCCTCGGACTCTCAAGACTTCAGGCCGGATCGGAGAGATGCCCATGCAATACGAGATCGATATCAAGACCGCAGACGGAATGGCCAAGGGCATGATCGTCAAGCCGCAGGATGGGAGCACGCCGGACAAGGGCGTCATCATCTACATGGACGCCTTTGGTCCGCGCGAGGCGCTGTACTGGATGGGCGAGCGTATCGCCGAGAGAGGCTACACGGTTCTGGTGCCCGATCTCTATTACCGGTCCGGCAGCTACGGTCCCTTCGACGCCCGCACCGCCTTCACCCAGGAAGACACCGGCAACCAGATCCGCGCGCTGATGAAGGCGACCGGCCAGGCGCTGACCGCCCGTGACGGCGAGGCCTTCATCGCCGCCCTGACGGGCGAAGGTGTGAGCGGTGCAATCGGCGCCGTCGGGTATTGCATGGGCGGCGGGCGCGCCATCACCGCGGCCGCCCATTATCCGGACCGGATCAAGGCAGCCGCCAGCTTCCATGGCGGCAATCTGGCAAGCGACGCCGAAGACAGCCCGCATCGTCTGGCAGACAGGATCAAGGCCCGCATCTATGTCGGCGTCGCCGGCGTCGACAACAGCTTCCCGCCGGAACAGTCCGCCCGCTTTGCCGAAGCTTTCCGTATCGGCGGCGTCGATCACGCGGTCGAGAACTATATCGGCATGGCGCATGGCTGGACGGTGCCGGACCATGGCGTCTACGACCGGGAGGGCTCCGAGCGCCATTTCAAGCGGCTGCTGACGCTGTTTGAAGAGACGCTTTGAGCGCGTTTGAGCAAGTGGCCTTTGCAGTTGTCAGCTGAGATGAGTTTGCGCATCGCCGTTGCTTGGTCGAAGGCATAATATCCACGACCTCATTCCTGTGCTCGTAACAGGAATCCTTCCAGCCCAAGTCCTTGGGCTGGAAGGACTTCTTTCGCCGCGCAGACGCGCGTCGGCTGGATCCCTGTGACAAGCACAGGGATGAGGTCGGAGAGGCAAGAGGCCGTCGCGTGCGCCCTCGCAGAATTACCCCTTATGCGGCTGCCGGCAGACGAAGGGCAGGAAAGAACTGGCCGTGCCAAAATTCATCGCGGCCATGGTCAACTTATTGGCGAGATCGATATCGGCCTTCGATTCCGGGCAGGCATCCGCGCCGTTCGAGCAGCCTGCCGCGATGAAATCTTCATTGCCCTTGATAAAGCCGGCGGTAATGCCGTCGCGACCGGACAGATCGAGCAGTTCGCGCCAGGCCTTGGCATAGAATTCGCATTTGCGCTCCGGCCAGGTCTTTTGCGCCGCCTCTGCCTTCCCGGCGGAGGGCAGCGCGGCGCAGGCCAGCGCCGACGCGAAAAGCACGCCGCGCGCGATCATCTCCAGAAAGACGGAATGGTTTCCGCCAGCCGCGGGCCGATGCGCAGCGGCTCGATCTTTTCCGCCAGTCCCGTCGCGTCGGAAATCTCGACGCCGACGCCGCAGATCGTCGCCGGCCCGGAAGCGACCTCGAAACGGCCCTTCGGCATTTTCGAGATGAACCGGTTGAGCGGCTCTTCCTTGTCCATGCCGAGCGAGGAGTCGTAGTCGCCGCACATACCGGCGTCGGACATATAGGCCGTGCCGCCATTGAGGATCTGGTAATCGGCGGTCGGCACATGCGTATGGGTGCCGACGACGAAGGAGGCGCGGCCATCGACGAAATGGCCAAAACACTGCTTTTCGCTGGTCGCCTCGGCATGGAAATCGAAGATGATCGCGTCGGCCTGATCCTTCAGCGGCGCGGCATCCAGAATGGCCTCGGCGCTCTTGAAGGGATCGTCGAGCTCCGGATGCATAAACACCCGCCCCATGATGTTGGCGACGAGGATGCGGGCGCCGTTACGGGCGTAGAACAGGCCGGATCCCTTGCCCGGCGTGCCAGCCGGATAATTGGCGGGCCGCAGGAACTGGTCGTGGCGGCCGGCAAAGCTCACCGCTTCCTTCTGGTCCCAGACATGGTTGCCGGTCGTGACGACATCGGCACCGGCATTGATCGTTTCGACAAAAATGTCTTCGGTGATGCCGAAGCCGCCGGCGGCGTTTTCGCCATTGACGATCACGAAGTCGAGTTTCAGGTCGGAGACGAGGCCGGGTAGTTTTTCCCAGACGGCCGTGCGGCCGGTCTTGCCAACCATGTCACCCAAAAACAAAAGGCGCATTCTGATCCTATCTATGCGCTGGCTTCGCCCGCAAACGAGCGATAGCCGCTTTCCGTCAGGACTGCATCGAGCCTGATATCATGTGGTTCTTCAGGCACTGATGCCACTTCCTGGCAGTCGAATGCAATGCCGACGAGAAGCGGGTTCAGGCCTTTTTGATGAAGACGGTGAATGGCACGGTCGTAATAACCGCCGCCGTAGCCGATCCGGTGGCCTCGTCCGTCGAAGGCTGCAAGCGGCACGAGCATGATTTCGGGGTCCAGCTCCGCCGCATCCGGTCCAGGCGCAACCGTGCCGAATGTGCCGGCCACCAGCTCCGCATCGGAAACCTGTTCGCGAAAAACGATCGTCTCCTTGTCGAGGATGGCGGGCAGGCAAAGCCTTGCACCACGATCGGCAAGCAGCGCAATCAGCGGCCGGATATCAGCCTCGGAGCGGATCGGCAGGAAACCGGAGATCACCGCTCCCTTGGCAAAGGTCAGCGCGCCGGTGCCATGCGAGGCGATCGCAAGGCTTTTTTCGGCGCGCTCTACAGGAAGAAGCGCATTGCGCAGGGCCAGACGCTCGTTGCGCAATCCGGCTTTGATCGCCGGATCGCCAAGGCGATGCTCTGCACTTACGCCGCCGCTCATCAGGCCTTTTCCGTCGCCCGCGATACGAGCAGCTTGTCGATACGGCGGCCGTCGAGATCGATCACCTCAAAAGTCCAGCCGTGGCTGGTAAACTTCTCGCCGAGATCCGGCAGGTGTTTCAGCTCGTCCAGCACGAAGCCGGCGACGGTCTCGTAACCCGGATCTTCCTCGATCGGCACACCCATCTGGGCGGCGAACTCGTCCACCGGCATCCAGCCGGCCACCAGATAGGATCCATCGTCGCGCGGTACGATCGGCGGCTCTTCCTGCTCGTCTTCCTGGAAGACGCCGGTGATCGCCTCGAGAACGTCGCCCGAGGTGATGATGCCTTCGAAATGGCCGTATTCGTCATAAACGAGAACCATATGCGCCGGGGCCTTGCGCAGCGCCTGGATGACGTCGAGAGCACCGGTCAGGTCGGAGACAACAGGGCCTTCGCGCATGACGGACGTAATGTCGAACGACTTTCCACCCGCCATGAAGTCATAGGCGTCCTTGACGAACAGAACGCCGATGATCTCGTCCGAAGAACCCTTGCGGACCGGCAGGCGCGAGCGCTGGGTGGCGCGCAGCTGGGCACGCATCTGTTCCGGCTCGTCATCGGTATCGATCACCTCGACATCGCGCCGCGGCGTCATCAGGCCGCGTGCGGTGCGGTCTGCAAGCCGCATCACGCCCGAGATCATCGCCGATTCATCGCTTTCGATGACGCCGGCGCTCTGCGCCTCGGCAAGCACGGTGCGGATTTCCTCATCCGTGACCTTCTCGCCGGACTCACCCTTCTGGCCGAGCAGTCCAAGAACCAGACGGCCGGAAATATCGAGGAACCAGACGACCGGCGCGCCGATAATGGCAAGCAGGCGCATGGCCGGCGCAACACGCGCGGCAACGGCTTCCGGTGCCCGAAGCGCAATCTGCTTCGGTACCAGTTCGCCAACGATCAGCGACAGATAGGTGATGACGACGACAACCGTACCAACGCCGATCCAGTCGGCTGCGTTTTCCGGCATGCCCTGGGCTTCGAGCCAGGAGGTCAGGCGCGAACCGAGCGTCGCGCCGGAGAATGCGCCCGAGAGGACACCGACAAGAGTGATGCCGATCTGAACGGATGAAAGAAAGCGGCCCGGATCTTCGGCCAGCCGCATGGCGACGGCTGCACCGCGATTGCCCTGTTCTGCCATGACTTTCAGGCGAACCGGACGGGAGGAAACAACGGCAAGTTCCGACATTGCCAGCACGCCGTTGACGACGGTGAGGGCAATGACGATGAGAATTTCGATTAACAAGAGAAGCTCTTTGGCTGGGACGATATTCTGTAATCACGAGCCGCCGCCTGATGGCGCAATAATGCCGCCAGGCGATTGCACGTCCGAAAACGTCTCGGCGTGGCTCGTGTACAGTTCCAAAAACCGGGACCGGTTCTTCGAACTATACACCTTCACGTGCAGGCCAAAGCATAAGGTTCGCACGGACGCATTGCAATGGCTGGAACAAATGAACTTGAGCAAAAGGATGAGATTGACTATCGGAAAGCTCGCAATTCAAGCCAGACAATTGCGGCAAGCTTTTGCTTTTAAATATGAAAATTTGAGATGCGGATGACTTGGATCATCTTGATCCAAACTTACACCTGCATGTCGAGCAGAAGCTCCGCCCGCGTTCCCGGCACGCGCGGCACATAGTGGATCGCCGATCCGAGGGTTGCTGCCATCGATTTGACGATGCGGCTTCCGAGCCCGGTCCCCTTCGGCACATCGCCTTCGGTGAGGCCGATCCCGTCGTCTTCGACCGACAGAAGAGCCTTGCCGTCCGGCTGGCGCTTCAGCAGTACCCGCACTTCGCCGTCACCACCGGTGGGATAGGCATATTTCAGCGCATTGGTCAGGAGTTCTGTCACGATCATGCCGACCGAGACGGCCCGGTCGGAGGTCAGCGACAGCGGCTCCGCTTCGAGCTTGATCGACGGACCTTGGGCATCGCTGACCGAGCCCTGCACTTCCTTGACCAGCGTCTCGAGATATTTGTCCATCTCGACATGACGGACGTCGTCGGACGTGTAGAGGCTGCGATGCATGCCGGCGATCGCGGTAATCCGCGCCTGCGTTTCCGACAGCGCCGCCTTCACGTCATCATTCTTGCTGCTCGACACCTGCAGGCGGATCAGCGCCGCAACGAGCGCAAGACTGTTGGCGACACGATGATTGACTTCGGCTAGCAGAACTTCTGCCCTCTCCTTGCCGATCCGGATCTCCTGATCGGCCTTTTCCTTGGCGCGGCGCAGTTCGGCAGTGGTGATACCCTGCGCCAGTGCGCTTTCGAGAAGCGGCCAGAACTCGTCACCGACGGTCTTGATCACATAATCGGACGCGCCGCTTTTCAGCGCGTCGATCGCGATCGTCGCATCGCTCGATCCCGTCACATAGACGACCGGCAGCGCCAGCTGACGCTCGGTGATCTGGCGCAGAATGGTCAACCCCGTCTCGGTCCTCAGATAATGGTCGAGGACAACCGCAGCGATCCCGCCTTTTTCGATCGCCGCCATGGCGGACTGGCAATCGATGGCGTGGACGACAGTATAACCCGCCCGGCCGAGATTGCGTTCAGCAAGTCTCGCCAGTGCCAGGTCGTCGTCCACATAGAGGATCGTTTGCGGCATTTCTTCCCGTTATTGACCCGGTATCTGCATCACTGAAAAGAACAGGCCAAGCTGTCGTATCGCATGGGCGAAACTATCGTAATCCACCGGCTTGGTGATGTAGACATTCGCGCCAAGGTCGTAGCAGCGCTGGATTTCGCGCTCATCATCCGTGGTCGTGAGGATCACGACGGGCAGGCGCTTTGAATGGGGGTTGGACTTCACCTTCTCGAGGATGTCAATACCCGACATATCGGGTAGGTTGAGGTCGAGAAGAATGAGGAGATAACGGTCGCTATTGGCCGCTCCGGAACGATCCGCGCCGAGAATATAGTCAAGCGCGGCAGTGCCGTTGGTGAAAGGCACGATCTCGTTGTTGACGCCTGCGCGGCGCACGTTCTTTTCGATCAGGCGCGCATGGCCTTCGTCGTCTTCCACCATGACGATGGTGACTTCCTTGCCGGCAGCTTTCATGACCCGTTACTCCTGACATACTGGGACAAATCCATAGGCAGGCGGATGACGAATGTCGACCCTCCCCCCAAAGTGGATGTCACCGTAATCTCGCCGCCTAAATTTCTGACTAATGAGCGGACATGCGCCAGGCCGATCCCCTCGCCCTGCTTGTCCTGCACGCCGGAACGCCGGAACAGTTCGAACACCCGCTCATGGTCTTCCGGCGCAATGCCCCTGCCATTGTCGGCGACGGAGATGCGCACTGCACCGCGCCCGATCGGCGCCGCCGTTACGGACAGTTCCAGCGGCCGCTCCGGGTGCTTGTACTTGATGGCATTGTCGAACAGGTTGCCGAAGATCTGCTCCATCGAGAATCTGTCCGTCATCAGACCCCTTGCGGCATCGACCGAAATCTTCACCTCGCCGCCGCCTTCGTTGACCTGATGATAGACGCTTGCCGCAGTGGCATCCAGAAGCTCGCCGAGATTGACCCGCTCCGGCTTCAGATCGCGTCGGCCATCACGGGAAATCTTCAGGATCGCGTTGATCAGCCCATCCATCTTCTTCGTCGAGGAGCGGATGAAGCCGATTGCCTCCGGCAGATCCTCTTCGACGGCGAGCCGCGCATCGCGCACCTCGTTCTCGGACAGAACGGCACCCTCTTCCGCCAGAACGAAGGTGCGGATCGATTTCAGCGTCGCATCCAGTTCGCTGGTAAAGCCCATGATATTGACGAGCGGCGCCCGCAGGTCATGCGAGACGATATAGGCATAACGCTGGATCTCGCGATTGGCCTGGATCAGGTCTTCGGTGCGTTCATTGACCCGCTCCTCGAGCCCCGTATTGAGCTCTTCGACCTCCTTGCGGGCGCGTGAAAGCTCGCGCACATGCTGCGCGATAACCGCGATCGCGCCACCGACCACCAGAATGAGCAGAATGCCGCCGCCGACGGTGAACCACTGCAGCGAGCCGGCACTGTCGCGAATATCGTCTATGCCGGCGATCAGACGACCGTCGAGCTCGGCGACCACTTCACCGACAAGGCCACGCAGCCGCTGCATGGATTCAAAGCCGGACTGATTGCGAACGATTTCCAGAGCAGAAGCAAGGTCACCCTTGGTGGCAAGATCGAGGGTCGACTGCATCTCCTTGACCTTGACGGCAACGAGCCGGCGGATGTCATCGATCGGGACAGTCACCATCGACTGATTGTCGGCGGCCTTCATCACCTTCTCCAGCTGCAGCGGCAGCGCTGAGATCGATGTCTTGTAGGGCTCAAGAAAGGCCGCGTCCTGCGCCAGAAGATAACCGCGCTGGCTGGATTCGGCGGACTGCAGCAGCAGAAGAAGATCGCTCGATGTCGACCGCAGCGCGCGCAGCCTCGTGACGTCATCGAAATAGCTGCGCGTCATCTGCGCCAGGAAGAAGGAGGACAGCACCGTCGCGAACAGGATCGCCGCGCCGACGAGCAGCATCAGCAGGGAAGATCGGGCAAAGGTGCTGTTCGAAAAAAGCATGCGGGAGAGGCCGTCCGGTTTTAAAGGATGGCAACTAGGTGGTTGCCGCAGCCGGCTTGTCAAGCGGTGCACGGCCAAGGCTTGGCTGCGGTGCTGAAATACCCTGTATCAAGGCATCTTCCGGCTCAGGAGACCACCCGCTCGGCGTCATGGGCAAGCACCATGGCGCGCGCCGTCACCGTCTGGTTGCGCCCCCTCGACTTCGCCTCATAGAGGGCTGCATCGGCACGGGTGACAAGGGTGGAAATGGCGCCGGCCGAAACCGCCTCCGCCACACCGATCGACACGGAAACGAGACCGAGAATGCGACCGCCATGCGAGAGCGGCGTCGTTGCGATCCGCTCGCGAAGCCGTTCCGCCAGCTCGAACACATCCTTGTCCGACATGCTTCGCAGAAGCACGGTGAACTCTTCGCCGCCGAACCGGTAACATGTCCCTGCACTGCCGACCGTATCGAGAATGATCTGGGCGACATATTGCATGACCTTGTCGCCGGCATCATGGCCGAACTCGTCATTGAAATGCTTGAACCGGTCGATATCAATCATCAGGCAGGAGACCGGCAACCCGCTGCCTTCGCGCGCGAATTTCGTCAGCGCCTCGTCGAGGCAGCGGCGGTTGAGCAGGCCAGTCAGCGCGTCGCGCACGGCAAGCTTCATCAACCGGTCTCGAAGCTGCAGGTTTGCGACGGCAAGGCCGATATTTTCCGCGATCAGCTCAAGATAAAGGCGAGAGTTTTCCGGCGCCATGGCATGGCCCTCCCGCTCCTCGAAGCAGAGAAGACCGATCGTATCGCCCTGTGCGGTCAAAGGCACGCAGAGGCATGCGATCTCTTCTGCCACACCTTCCCCGGCGCCCTGTACCAGATGCGGGCAGGCGATATCCTCGGCACGATGATAGCTCAGATGCGGCCGACCGCGCCGCAGGCCCCAGCAGGCGCTTGACGGAAACGCATCCGTCGCATGCCTTGGCTCCAGCCAGGCACCAACCTTGGTCAGCTGCGTGCGACTATCGTTGAGCACGTAGAGATTGCCGGCAAGCTCCGGAAAGATCTGCGGCGAGAAACAGGAGACGACTTCCGCCAGCTCAGCTTCCGCATGGCAGGCCTGGAGTCGGTGCATCATCTGCAGGATCAGGTCCTTGGTGCGCTGGTCGGCGCGCCGTTCGGCATCCAGCCTTTCCCGCTCGAGGCCGTTCTCGCGAAACACATGGATCGCCTGATTCATGTCGCCGATCTCGTCCCGGCGCACGTCGAGCGGCACTTCCACCGCATAATCCTGGCGGGCCAGCCGGCTGACGATGCCGGTCATATGGACAAGTGGAAGGGCAACCCGGCGCCTCAAGATGAAATAGAGAACGCTGAGAAAGACCACGGCGGTGATCGCCAGCATCGTCTTGGCAATCAGCCCCCACCAGTCGCTTTTCGCCTGCGCATCGGCAACGGCGCCATCGGTCCGAACCGAAACGAGTTCGCGGAACCGGTCGATATTGGCGAGAAGTCCGGTCTGCAGCCGCTCGTGATCGGCGCCGAACAGGGCTTCCTGCACAGCCGATTTTTCGCTTTGCGGATAGGCGGCGATCGTATCCTTCTCCAGCTTGTCCAGCGCCTGCGCCGCCGCTTCGACATCGGTGAGGACCGAAAGCTCGGCAGCCGTTGCCCCGAACCGGCGGATATCGACGATCTCGCCGTCGAGCCTGTTCTCCTCGCTTTCGTCACCGCGGAAAACATCGAGATAACGCGCCTCGCCGGTCATCACATAAAGCCGCGCCGCATCCGAACGCTCTTCGGCACCAAGCGCCAGCTGCTCGCCGAGATCGCCGAGCGTCTGACGCTCCTCGATCGCCAGCCGTTCGACGCTGGCGCTCTGGGAAGACAGGATGAAGGCACCGCCCGACAGCGCCGTCAGCACGACGGTCACGGCATAGGCCCAGTTGGTGATCTCGCTGATACGCATGGCGGGACACTGCGCTTTGCTGTTGAACAGGTCGTTAAGAATAAAGGGCGTTTGCCGCATCCGTCGACAAAGGCTCGTGACAGGGTAAACAAATTTTAGACAATTGGAATATGTCTATCCGCGGCATGTCCCATTTGGGGAACCGACAGGTTTCGGCGCTTCCGAGACATTGGAAGAAACGGGACGTCTCCACCCTTCAAGGAAGCCACCAGCACAACCGATGCAAGCAGGCTGGGACTGACGCTCGATACCCGCACATCGGCCTCGACTCGGCGTGCGGAAGCTTACTCCTCGATGCACCGGGGCGTCTCGGCCTCAAAACTCATATACGTTAAGTTGCAGAAGCATTTTCTAAAATTTTAATCTATCAGGTCGCTCATACCTCGGGGACAGAGGTTGCTCCGCACATCGATCAAAAGGGATGGCCGACATGAAACTTGCCTTTAAGCAGGCGACTGCCTTTCTGGCATACGTTTCCAACGACGTAAGGCTGCAGATCATGTGCGAGATCCTCCACAGCGCAAAAACCGCAGGCGATATAGCCGGCACGATCGGCCTGCCTTGCGCGACCGTGTCACAACACCTGAAACGGCTGAGGGACGCCGAACTCGTCTATTTCCAGACGGCCGAGCGTGAAACCTATTACATGCTGGCACCGGGAATAGCGGGCAATCTGCTCGGTTTTCTGGAAGCCCATTTTCCGAGCATCACGACCCTGCATGCCGGACACGAGGCCGCCTGAACGGGAAATCCCGTCCGGTCAGGCCTGATCAGCAACCATTGCCGGCAAGGCGCAGCCAAGGCGTCGAGCGCTGCTCCATCCCGGAAGCAAACTGCTCTACCTCGGATGATTGCTCGACCGCGATGATGCTGATGAGGTCGGAAGCCCTGAAATGGTAGCTTCTTTCGCCTGCAATGAGAAACAGGCCGTCTGGTGTCATCATAACCGACGAGCACCGGAAATTACGCTCCCGACCTTCGTCGAGAATAGCTATGATATACATTGTGTCGATCCCGCACGCCCTCATGGCGCGTGCGAGAAGTTATAAGGACCAAATGGTGAATAAAGCTTAAGCTTCACCTGCAGTCAGGCGGCGTTATTTTCACGCTCGAAGGGTGCTCCGTCCATATCCTGCGCCCTCGTAGCAAGAGCCGCGTTCGCGATCAGGCCGCAACGATGTTTCATCGATCATGCGCTACGGTCGAATTCAGGCTTCCAGCCACGTCCCATGCCATGGCTCAGCAGGGTCCGGGCTATTTCGAGCTGATCGGTCAGGAATTCAGCGTCTCGCACGACTGAAACGATCGCAGCGATCGGATCCCCGTTGCATGCTTTCAGCAGCGCATGGGCTACGGCTTCGTCGTCATTAATTTCTTGAAATTCGCGCGCTTGAACAGACATCGGCAGGCCTCCGTATTCATAGGATTGAATTCCTTTCATTCGGGATTTGTTCCTGTTTTGTTCACGCCACAACGAGAGTCAACCCTCCTCGTTCGGTTGCGCACGATTCTAGATGGGGCATGGTTCCGGAAGCAAATTCCGCCGACGATACGGGAAAGACCGCAGCGCATATCGACCACTCGATTTTGCACCGGTGTCAAAAGTTTCGTTCGAGAGTCGAAACAGATCTGAAAAGATGGAGGAAAGAGCGATCCACGGCAACCGATGGATGTTTACGATCCTGGGTGCCTACAAACGTAGGTGGGCGCCATATGTCCAAGCCCACGGGCCTGGTCAGGGACAGCTCCCTTTGGATCGAGTATGGCCCCAGGGATTGTGGTTCCTGTCGTGAGGCGCAGACCGCTCACGCAATATAAGCGTGAAGCCTTAACCTCGCCAGAGGGCCCGGCAGGCTTTTGGAAAATAAAAGCTCAGTTGACGGGAACGCGGCCGTTCAGCTTTGCCGTCAGGCCTTCCAGCCGCGCGGCAAGTTCGCTGATGGCGGAAACGACCTGTTCTTCGTTGCGCTGCTGAATTTCAACGGCGCCGGCGCGGCCAGATTTCAGCGCCTCGACTTCCTTTTCCAGAAGACCGATCCGGCGCGTCGTCTCGGACAGTTCGTCCATGATCATGATGCCGGCCATGACGGTGACCCTGAGGTCGCCGATCTCGCCGAACTGGCCCTTCAGATGCGAGACATAACGGTCGAAACGGTCCGCGAGATCGATCAGGTGATCTTCCTGACCTTCCTCGCAGGCCATGCGATAGGCCTTGCCGTCGATCGTGACCGTTACCTGCGCCATTCTATCTGTTCCTTACCGGTCAAGCACCGCGCGGATCGTCTCCATCGCCGTCACCAGACGGCGGGACACCTCGCGGTTGACCTCTTCGAGACGATTGGCGCGAAATTGTGACTGGTCGAGTTCCTGCGCAAGGCGCGCCCTGTCGGCATGCACCCGGCGAACCTCGCCCTCCACTTCGCTATTGTTGCGCTGGCGTTCGATCCTGGCGTCCACGGCATTTTCGAGGCTGCCGATGGCTGCCCGAAGTTCGGAAAGCGCAAGATCCACCGTCTTCTCACCCGGCATTCATGTGTCCCGTCGATGCTGCCAATTGCTGCTGCCAATCGCTGATGAAACTGCGGCCGAATCGGACGAAGCGCCCTGCCGACATTGACTGCAGACTATGCGCCGCTCTTCGGAGGGTCAATAAATGTCAGGCCCGGGACCCGCATCGAACTGTGGATCACATTCACGGCGCGAAGACAGGCGCCAGACGCGGCCTTTCACGAAGGATCGACTTCATTCTGCCCAATCGGCAGGCAGACTGAGGCAAGCTTTCGCATTCTCGCCGCCGGGAGCGGCAGTTTTGTTGACTTGCGCGTTGCACCTGATATGGATCGGTCGCTCCCAACACGGCCCGCCAAAGGGCCCTTGACCGACACTCGGACACAGTGGATTAGCCATGACTTCTCGCGAACAGCACGACCGGATGGCGAATGCGATCCGTTTCCTCGCCATGGATGCCGTCGAAAAGGCGAATTCCGGCCACCCAGGCATGCCGATGGGCATGGCCGACGTGGCGACGGTTCTGTTTTCCAAATACCTGAAATTCGATCCGACGAAGCCGCATTGGCCGGACCGTGACCGGTTCGTCCTGTCTGCCGGCCACGGCTCGATGCTGCTCTATTCGCTCCTCTACCTAACCGGTTATCCGGACATGACGGTGGAAGACCTGAAGAGCTTCCGCCAGCTCGGCTCCAAGACCGCCGGCCATCCGGAATACGGTCATGCCACCGGCATCGAAACGACGACCGGCCCGCTCGGCCAGGGCATTGCCAATGCCGTCGGCATGGCGATCGCAGAACGCAAGCTGCGCGAAGAATTCGGCGCCGACCTGCAGGATCACTATACCTATGTGATCAACGGCGATGGCTGCCTGATGGAAGGCATCTCGCATGAAGCCATCGCGCTTGCCGGCCACCTGAAGCTGAACAAGCTCGTTCTCTTCTGGGACGACAACTCGATCACCATCGACGGCGCCGTTTCGCTGTCCGACTCGACCGACCAGATCGCCCGCTTCAAGGCAGTCCACTGGAACACGATCCAGGTTGACGGCCATGATCAGGCTGCGATCGCCGATGCGATCGAACAGGCCCACAAGTCCGACAAGCCGACGCTGATCGCCTGCAAGACCGTTATTGGCTTCGGCGCTCCGCACAAGCAGGGCACCCACAAGGTTCACGGTAACCCGCTCGGTGCAGAAGAAATCGCTGCCACCCGCAAGGCTCTGAACTGGGAATACGAACCCTTCGTCATCCCGAACGACGTTCTCTCCGATTGGCGCGCTGCCGGCACCCGTTCTGCCGATGCCGTCAAGTCCTGGGAAGGCCGCCTCGAAAAGTCGGACAAGAAGGCCGAATTCGACCGCCGCTTCGCCGGTGACCTGCCGGCCGGCTTCGATGCCGCCATCAGCGACCTGAAGAAGAAGATCGTCGAGACCAAGCCGACCGTTGCGACCCGCAAGGCCTCGGAAGATGTTCTCGAAGTCGTCAACGGCATCCTGCCGGAAACGCTCGGCGGCTCCGCCGACCTGACGCCGTCGAACAACACCAAGACCAGCCAGATGGTCTCGATCACCCCGACCGATTTCTCCGGCCGCTACATGCACTGGGGCATTCGCGAACACGGCATGGCTTCTGCCATGAATGGCATCACGCTGCATGGCGGCCTGATCCCCTACGGTGGCGGCTTCATGATCTTCTCGGATTATTGCCGCCCGCCGATCCGCCTTGCCTCGCTGATGGGCATCCGCGTCGTCCACGTCCTGACGCATGATTCGATCGGCGTTGGCGAAGACGGCCCGACCCACCAGCCGGTCGAGCAGGTCGCTTCCCTGCGCGCCATCCCGAACCTGATGGTCTTCCGCCCGGCCGACGTTACCGAGACGGCAGAAGCCTGGCAGATCGCTCTTCAGACGAAGGAGCGTCCGACGGCTCTCGCCCTCACCCGCCAGAACCTGACGACCGTTCGTACCGAATATTCGGAAGAGAACCTCGTCACCAAGGGCGCTTACACGCTTCTCGGCAATGCCGATGCCAAGGTAACGATCTTCGCTTCGGGCTCCGAAGTCGAACTCGCCGTCGCAGCACGCAAGACGCTTGAAGAAAAGGGCGTCTCCGTCCGCGTCGTCTCCGTTCCCTGCACCGAACTCTTCTTCGAGCAGCCGGATGCCTACCGCAAAGAAGTGCTCGGCAACTCGCCGGTCAAGATCGCCGTCGAAGCCGCCGTTCGCGAAGGCTGGGATGCGTTCATCGGTCCGGAAGGCACGTTTGTCGGCATGAAGGGCTTCGGCGCTTCGGGTCCGGCCAAGGATGTCTTCAAGCATTTCGGCATCACGGCCGACCACGTGGTCGCTGCCGCCGAAGCCAAGCTCTAAGCGGAGAGCGCCGCCCGTAAGATCATGGGCGGCGCCTCCCTGCCCGACATAATAGAAGCCCAAGTTTCAGGGAGAGAACGAATATGACTGTAAAGGTTGCCATCAACGGCTTCGGCCGTATCGGCCGCAACGTCCTGCGCGCCATCGTCGAATCCGGCCGCACGGATATCGAAGTCGTTGCCATCAACGACCTTGGCCCGGTTGAGACCAATGCCCATCTGCTGCGCTACGATTCGATCCACGGCAAGTTCCCGGCCGAGGTAAAGGTCGAAGGCGACACGATCATCGTTGGCGGCGGCAAGCCGATCAAGGTGACTGCGGTTCGCGACCCGGCCCAGCTGCCTCATGGCGAACTCGGCGTCGATATCGCCATGGAATGCACCGGCATCTTCACGAGCCGTGACAAGGCCGCCGCCCATCTGACGGCTGGCGCCAAGCGCGTGATCATCTCGGCTCCTGGCGACAATGCCGACCTGACGGTCGTCTTCGGCGTCAACGACGACCAGCTGACCAAGGACCACCTGGTCATCTCCAACGCATCCTGCACGACCAACTGCCTCGTGCCGGTCGTCAAGACGCTGGATGATGCCGTCGGCATCGACCACGGCTTCATGACGACGATCCATTCCTACACGGGCGACCAGCCGACGCTCGACACCATGCACAAGGACCTGTACCGCGCCCGCGCCGCAGCCCTGTCCATGATCCCGACCTCGACCGGCGCTGCCAAGGCCGTCGGCCTCGTGCTGCCGCACCTCAAGGGCAAGCTCGACGGCACCTCGATCCGCGTTCCGACCCCGAACGTCTCGGTCGTCGATTTCAAGTTCGTCGCCAAGAAGAACACGACGGCTGCCGAAATCAACGAAGCCATCAAGGCTGCCGCCAACGGCAAGCTGAAGGGCATCCTTGGCTACACCGATGAGCCGCTGGTTTCCCGCGACTTCAACCACGACAGCCATTCGTCGATCTTCGCATTCGATCAGACCAAGGTTCTCGAAGGCAATTTCGTGCGCATCCTGACTTGGTACGACAACGAGTGGGGCTTCTCCAACCGCATGTCGGACACCGCTGTCGCGTTTGCGAAGACGATCTGAACTGTTTGCATGAGACTCTGCAGGCCTGTCATTTTACCCAGCCTGCGATCACATCCTTTCTCCCCACTCGTGGGGAGAAAGTTCCTCTTTGAAGAGTCGCTCTCTCATGGCGCCCGTCCAGGCGCCTAAGGTATCTACTTCACAAAAATCTCGGGATCGAAGTCTACGCGCCTTTCCTTCCCATCAGGCGTCTTCAAGACGATCTCCACCCCTCCTCCAATAGAATGCATATACCGGACGACGGTCGATACGAGGATGTCGCCGGCATTTTCGATTTTCGATACGCTATTCTGTGTCATCCCGGCGCCCGTAGCCACATCCTGCTGCGTAGCATTGACCGCCTTGCGAGCCTCGGCCAAAGCCCTTCCCAACCGGCGCTCCTGACGTTTCACATCCAGCCGGTCGCGAACGTCTTGCGGCAGTTCTGCCCGCAATGTCTTCCATTCAGTATCCATGGCTTTTCTCCATCAGCCAGACATCGAAACGATCATCCGCTTTGCCGATTAGCTGCTTGTAGAAGCGTGCTTCGTTTTTGCCCTGCTTCTCCCCGCCGCATAGGATCACCGCGCTTTGCGCGGGATCGAATGCAAAAGCAAAACGCCATACCCGCCTTTCAAATCTGACCCGGATCTCCTTCATATTGGCGTGCCGGGAGCCTGAAAGCGTGTCCACTTCGGGACGGCCAAGGAACGGTCCATCCTCTTCCAGATGATCCAGGACCTCGCCCACCAGTTCCTTCAGTCCGATCTCCAGCACTTTCCACTCAGAAACGAAGGCAGCATGAAATATGACCTTGTAAGCCACCAATTCCCTCCGCATAATATATACTTTAAGATATAAAATTCAAGAATTGGCGGCCCTGATGAGCGGCACTCATTCGATCCCATCCCCGGATGCGGACACCCCGTGGCGACATCCGGGCTTGAGCCTCGAAGACAAAATGCCACAGCTCGCCTTGGCCGTCCGCTGATCTTTTCGTTCCGTATTTTCGACTTCGCCCTTCTCTTGCCGGATTTGTTCCCGTCTAATCAAACGGTCGTATCGATTCGCCTGGCCATAGCCGGGATCTGCCCCATTTTTATGGAGCCGCTTTGCGGCGTCACACAGTTTCGCTGAAGCGGGACTGCGGACGTGGATGGTATGACAGACGGGGCGTTGGCGTGGGTTAGAAGAGGGATCGGCTAGGTGGAGGCATTTTATATCATCCTGCTGGTCGGCACGGTTCTCGTGCTGGCAGCGGCCTTTTCAAGCCTCCTTGCCTTCCGCTTTGGTGCTCCCCTCCTGCTCGTCTTCCTCTCGATCGGCCTGCTTGCCGGCGTCGATGGCCTCGGCATCCGGTTCGAGAACTACTCCTTCACCTTCATGCTCGGCTCGGTGGCGCTGGCGATCGTGCTGTTCGATTCCGGCTTCAGTACGCCGATCCATTCCTTCCGTATCGCCGCCGTCCCGGCCTTGACCATGGCCTCAGCCGGCGTGCTTGCGACGACCGGCCTGTTCGGCATTGCAGCCTCCTACATGCTCGGTTTCAGCCTGCTCGAAGGCATGTTGCTTGGTGCGATCATTGCCTCGACCGATGCGGCGGCCGTCTTCTTCCTGCTGCGCATCGGCGGCATCAACATTCGCGACAAGGTGCGCTCGACGCTGGAAGTCGAATCCGGCACCAACGATCCGATGGCGATCTTCCTCACGGTCGCCCTGTCGGAACTGGTCGCCACCGGCCAGGGTTTTTCCGGCCTCGACTGGCATTTCCTCCTGCTTTTCGTCGAGGAAATGGGACTCGGCCTGATCTTTGGCGTCCTCGGCGGCATGATGATCGTCTGGGTCCTGAACCGGTTCACCTCCGACCGTGGCCTGGCGCCGATCTTCGTGCTGACACTCGCCCTTCTCGTCTTCGCCTTCACCGGTACGATGGGCGGTAGCGGCTTCCTCGCCGTCTATGTCGCCGGCATGTATTCTGGTAACCGGAAGATGTTCGCCAAGCAGCAGATCACCCGTTTCAACGAGGGACTGACCTGGCTGGCGCAGATCATCATGTTCCTCGTGCTCGGCCTGCTTGCCACCCCGTCACAGTTCCCGATCCTGATCCTGCCGGCCGTCGGCCTTGCGCTGTTCCTGATGTTCGTTGCGCGCCCGATCGCCGTCTGGCTCAGCCTGCTCGCTTATGACTTCACCCAGCAAGAAATCACCTTCCTCTCCTGGGTCGGCCTTCGTGGCGCGGTCTCCATCCTGCTGGCGATCATGCCGATCCTGTCGGGTGTCGATAACGGCTCCGTCTTCTTCAACGTCACCTTCATCATCGTGCTTGTCTCGCTTCTCGTGCAGGGCTGGACGATCAAGCCAGTGGCGCAATATCTCGGCCTGATCATACCGCCGCGCATCGGCGCCATCGACAAGGTCGAGCTCGACCTGCCCGGCAAGGCGACCCATGAGCTGATCTCCTACCGCGTCATCAAGGATAGCCCGCTCTTGAGCGGCGAGCGCATTCCGCGCTGGGCCATCCCTTCGCTCGTCATCCGCGATAACCGCAGCATCCGGTATCAATATGCCGGTCGCCTGCGCGAGGGCGATCAAGTCTATCTCTTCGTCAGCCCGCCCTATATCGGCCTGCTCGACCGACTTTTTGCCAGCCGCGCAGCACTCGATGAAGATGACGCGGAATTCTTCGGCGCCTTCGCGATCTCGCCGACACGCCCCGCCAAGGAACTCGACGCCGCCTACGGCCCCGGCCTGATTAACCCCGCAGAACAGAGCCTGACGGTCGGCGAACTGATGAACGGCCGGCTTGGTGGCCATGCCGATTATGCCGACCGCATGCGTTTCGGCTCCGTCGTGCTGATCGTCCGGGAAATGGATGAAAACGGCCATATCAAGAGCATCGGCGTCTCGCTCGAACCCGTAGAGCCGGCGACGAACCTGCCGATCTTCATCAATATGCGCGAAATCGCCCACCGCATCCGCGACCGGATCAGAAAATATCGCGGCAAGCCCGTGCCAGGTGCCAGCAGCAGCAACCAGTCCTGACGAACAAGACCACCTCATCGTGGCTCATTTCGAGCTGTGAGGAGAACGCCTTCCTGCCATCAGGCGCTTGCGTCGCCGGTCAGGCATAGTATGGTCCGGCCGACTTTTCCCAAGTGCTTCTCTTGAACAACGGAGAATATAATGCCGGCCTTCAAAACCCTTGACGACCTTACCGATATCGCGGGCAAGCGCGTTCTCGTGCGCGTCGATCTGAACGTGCCCGTGGCCGATGGCAAGGTGACAGACGCCACCCGCATCGAGCGCGTTGCACCGACCATTCTCGAACTGTCGGAAAAGGGCGCCAAGGTCATCCTGCTTGCCCATTTCGGCCGTCCGAAGGGCGAACCGGTTGCCGACATGTCGCTGTCGCTGATCGTCACCGCCGTCAACGAAGTGCTCGGCAAGAAGATCTTCTTTGCTGCCGATTGCGTTGGCCCGGAAGCTGAACAGGCCGTTGCCAAGCTGGGCAATGGCGATATCCTGCTTCTGGAAAACACCCGCTTCCACAAGGGCGAGGAAAAGAACGATCCGGCCTTCACGGAAGCGCTCGCCAAGAACGGCGACCTTTATGTCAACGACGCCTTCTCGGCTGCCCACCGCGCCCATTCCTCGACGGAAGGCCTTGCGCATCACCTGCCCGCCTATGCCGGCCGCACCATGCAGGCCGAGCTCGAAGCCCTTGAAAAAGGTCTCGGCGCACCGGTCCGTCCGGTCGTCGCCATCGTCGGCGGCGCAAAGGTCTCGTCCAAGATCGACCTGCTGCAGAACCTCGTGAAAAAGGTCGACGCACTGGTAATCGGCGGCGGCATGGCCAATACCTTCATCGCCGCAAACGGCATCAATGTCGGCAAGTCGCTCTGCGAGCATGATCTCGCAGATACGGCAAAGGCGATCATGGCCGAAGCCGAAGCTGCCGGCTGCGCCATCGTCCTGCCGGTCGACGGCGTCGTCGCCCGCGAATTCAAGGCCAATGCCGCCAACGAAACCGTCCCGGTCGAGGCGATCCCCGCCGATGCGATGATGCTCGATGTCGGCCCGAAATCGGTCGAAGCCGTCAACGGCTGGATTGCCAAGGCTGCGACGCTGGTCTGGAACGGCCCGCTCGGCGCCTTTGAGATCACGCCTTTCGACACCGCAACGGTTGCAGCTGCAAAGTTTGCGGCCGAGCAGACCAAGGCCGGCAAGCTGACCTCGGTTGCCGGTGGCGGTGACACCGTGGCCGCCCTCAACCACGCCGGTGTTGCCGACGATTTCACCTATATCTCGACGGCAGGCGGCGCTTTCCTCGAATGGATGGAAGGCAAGGAACTGCCGGGCGTCGCAGTCCTGTCCAAGACGGCCTGACCGCCCTATAATATCTCCTGAGGCGCGCAGGCCGGTGCCATCCACAGGCCTGCGCGCAAAACCGTCATACCGGCTTTAAAAAAATTCAATAATTTAAACGATTGAAGTGATTTCAATCGTTTCAAGAGCTTAGGGTAGCGTTTCCCTTTAAAAAAACTTCTGATATCGGCCAATTGGGCAGAAATCCCAAACGGCATAAATCAAAGAACACAGATGAGCGCGCAACGCGCCATTCTTGGGATAGGAGTGAACTATGGTGGACGCGAAGATGTTGGACAAGATCAGCTCGGCGCCGGGCTTTATTGCCGCGCTGGACCAGAGCGGCGGTTCGACACCTGGAGCTTTGCGTCTCTACGGCATTGCCGACACCGACTATCAGGGTGACGCGGAAATGTTCAAGGCGATGCACACGATGCGCGTCCGCATCATGACCGCACCTGCCTTTTCGGGCGACAAGGTGGTCGGCGCGATCCTGTTCGAACAGACCATGGACGGCGAGGCTGACGGCCAGGCTGTTCCTTCCTATCTCTGGGAAAAGCGTGGTGTCGTTCCCTTTCTCAAGGTCGACAAGGGCCTGCGTGCAGAAGAAAACGGCGTACAACTGATGAAGCCGATGCCGGATCTCGACGCGCTGCTCATCCGCGGCCGCAACAAGGGCATTTTCGGCACCAAGATGCGTTCAGTCATCGCCCATGCAGACAAGGCCGGCATTGCCGCCATCGTCAAGGAGCAGTTCGAAGTGGCCCGCCAGATCATCGGCCAGGGCCTCGTCCCGATCATCGAGCCTGAAATCCTGATCAAGAGCCCGACCAAGGCTGAGGCCGAAGCCATTCTGCGCGACGAGATTGCTGCCCATCTCGACAAGCTGCCGGCCGGCGAAAACGTCATGCTGAAAGTGACGATCCCGACGGAAGCCGATTTCTACAAGTCGCTCGCCGCCCACAAGTCGGTCGTCCGCGTCGTTGCCCTTTCCGGCGGTTACAGCCGCGCGGATGCCTGCGAAAAGCTCAGCCACAACCACGACATGATCGCCAGCTTCTCGCGCGCCCTGACCGAAAACCTGCGCGTGACGATGAGCGACGCCGAGTTCGATGCGAGCCTGGCCGAAACGATCGATGAGATCTACGCCGCGAGCGTGAACAAGTCCTGATAAGTTTCCAGCCGCCCCGGATTGAATGGCGTGGCTGAAAAGGCATCTTGAAGAGGCAGCCTGGTGGATCGGGCGCCTTTTCGGGGAGGAAGAGGCCGCGCCGAAAGGTGCGGCCTTTCTCGTTTGTTGATGGCATCCATCAGAAAGATTGGCTGGTGAAAGCCGCCCGCACCGCGATAATCCCCCTGCCGAACCGCCAGACCAAGCAGGGAGCCGACAATGCCGACCATCGATTACGTCACCCTTGATGTTTTCACCACGGAGCGATTCGCCGGCAATCCGCTGGCTGTCGTGCTCGACGCCGGCGGCCTGACCGGTGAAGAGATGCAGAAGATCGCGACCGAGTTCAATTATTCGGAAAGCACCTTCATCCTGCCGCCCGAGGATCCGGCAAACAGCGCGCGGGTGAGGATCTTCACCCCGACGGCGGAAATCCCGTTTGCGGGCCATCCCAATGTCGGCACCGCTTATCTCATCGGCCAGCAGACGGAGGTTTTCGGCAAGCCGGTCGGCAACACGTTGCGTTTCGAGGAACTGGCGGGACTGGTCGAGATCGACCTGACGCGCGAGAGCGAAAAGGTGACCTCCGCCACCATCCGTACACCGCGCCCGCTCGAACTGTTCGACGAGATCGCCCCGGAAATGATCGCAGCCTGCGCATCGATCGATGCAGCCGAGGTGACGGTCCGGACACATGCGCCCGTGCAGGCCTCCGTCGGACTGGCATTTGCGCTGGCCGAGCTATCGAGCCTCGATGCACTGGGAAGAAGCCGGCCGAACATCGCCGCCTTTCATGAGGCCGTGGCCCGCCATCCCCGCAGCGGCAAGGATTTTTCGCTTTTCCTCTATGTTCGCGACCCAGAAGACCCCTGGCAGATCCGCGCCCGCATGTTTGCGCCGCTCGACAATGTCATGGAAGACCCGGCAACAGGTAGCGCCTCGGCCGCTCTTGCCGCCTATCTTGTGACACTTGCATCCGAAAGCGACGCGAACATTCACCTGACCATAGAACAGGGTGTCGAGATGGGCCGGCGCAGCATTATCGAACTCGATGTCGTTAAGACAGGCGGTGTGGTGACCGATGTGCGCATTACCGGCCGCTGCGTCATCGTCATGCGCGGCAGCCTCGATTATTGATCAGGTGAATTCACGGGCGATCAGCGCTACGCTCCAGATCGCGAAGGCGAAAAGCGCGATCTTCCAGAAATCCGAACGACGACGCAGGCCCGGAAAGCCAAGCGGCTTGATGATCTGCACGACCATAGCAAGGATGAGCAAAAGCCCGATCGTCTTTGTCATACGGTCTGGCCATTCGAGATTGTGGCAGTCATTGTTTTCTCGTCTCGCCATAGGCTGGACATTTTTGCTCTCCACCACAGATAGACGTTGAGCGGTTTGGGGAACATGCTCCGCTCCTGCCTTCGTTAACGCCCAGACGGTATACACGCAACACCATGTGTCGCCGGGATGGGATGGATTGCCCGCGCGTGAAGAAAGCCGACAGTATCGACGATGACACGTAATCTCCTGCCCGTCCTTGCACTTCTCACCGGCACGCTCTTCCTGTTTCTCGGCAATGGCCTGCAGGGCCTTCTCCTGCCGGTGCGCGGCTCGCTGGAAGGTTACTCCAACGAAGTACTCGGCCTGCTCGGCACGACCTGGGCCTCCGGCTTCGTCATCGGCTGTTTCGTTGCCCCGAATGTGGTTCGCAGAATAGGTCATGTCCGCGCCTTCTCCGGCTTTCTCGCGCTGATCTGCCTCAACGTGCTGCTGACCGGCCTTCTGGTCGATGACGTTGCCTGGCTGATCCTTCGCGCGATCACCGGCTTCTGCACGGCCGGCACGTCGATGATCATCGAAAGCTGGCTGAACGAGCGCGCGACGCCGGGTAGCCGCGGCACGATCTTTTCCTTCTATATATCGATCACCCTCTTCGGCGTCGTCGGCGGCCAGCTCATGGTGCCCTTTGCCGACGTGACCGCCCCCACCCTCTTCATGATCTGCGGTATTCTCTATTCGATCGCCGCCTTGCCGACCACGCTGTCCAAGGCCGCCTCGCCGCAGCCGCTGAAACGCGCAAAGCTCGACCTGAAGGGCCTGTTCCGCAACTCGCCGATCTCCTTCGTCGGCATTCTGCTGATCGGCATCGCCAATGGCGCCTATGGCACACTCGGCGCGGTCTTTGCCACCCGCTCCGGCCTCGACAAGGGTTCGGTCGCCGCCATGGTCTCGATCACCATATTTGCCGGCGCCATCATGCAGCTCCCGGCCGGCCGCCTGTCGGACTCGCTGGATCGGCGTCATGTCCTGGCCGCCCTGTCCGGCGTCGCAGCGCTGGCGGGCCTTGCCGTCGCCATCATTCAGCCGGCCGGCGTCTACCATATCGTCATTCTGGTCGCGATCTACGGCGCCGCCGCCAACGCGCTCTATCCGATCGCCGTCGCCCATGCCAATGACTTCGCCTCCCCGGAGGACTTTGTCAAAGTCTCGGGCGGCCTTCTGCTTCTCTACGGTATCGGCACGATTATCGGCCCCTCGATCGGCGGGCCTGTAATGAGCTGGGCCGGTCCGCATGCCCTGTTTTTCGTCACCGCCCTCGCCCACCTTCTGGTGACCGCCTACGCCATCGTCCGCAGCCGCCAGCGCGCACCGGTTCCGAAATCCGAGCGTGATGCCTACACGACGGCACCCGGCTCCACCTCCTCGCTTGCGACCCCGGAAAGCCTTTCGCTGGACCCAAGGGCGCAAAAGGCGGATATTCCGGGCGAATAGGCGAAAGCCCTGATCGCAGGAGGAGAGTGCCCGATGACATTCCTGGATGATGACAGACCAAAAAAGCCGGTCGCTCATGAGATCGGCGCCGACCTTTCGGCGCTCTCGGTCGACGAACTCGATTCGCGCATCGGCCTGATGAAGGCTGAAATCGAAAGACTGGAAGCGGAAAAGAGCCGCAAGGATGCCGGCCGCCGCGCGGCCGACAGTCTTTTCCGTCTCTGACATCCAAGATCCGCCAAGAATAAACGGCCGCCCTCGCTTATTCTTAAGAATAAATTAATCATTAATAGAGAATATCGGGGTGTCCGGTTCTGCCGGACTCAGACAGTTTCACCACTCGGCGAATGGTCTGATTTCTCCCTGTTTTACCTTGAGAGCCGCCATTCGCGGCTCTCCTTTTTTTATCACCCGGTAAAACAGGGCTCACGGCAGCTTCACCATGCCGTGCACGGCGCTCCTCGAGCCATCTTGCCAAGCGCTGAAATATGCGTCATTTCCGGACGATTATTCAAATTTACCGCTTCTTGTGGGTATTAACCTTTCCTTAAGAAACGGCTTGCGGATTTGCATTATAAGGACCATGTTTAGTTCATACCGAGCGGCAACGGAACTTTTCACGGTTGTCGCCATTGCCTCAGTGTGAATGCGTTAGCGGGATGACTTCCATGTCCGAACAGGGATTGAACACTGTCAGTTTTGCAGGCCGAGCTGCCAGCTCTTCGCAGTTCAAGGCGCTCTATACCGAGGGCATGGCGCTCGTCGAAGAGACAGCCGCCTATCTCGACGGTCCGGGCCGCACCGCTTCCAAGGTTCTGCCGCGCATGGCTTCGGTGCTTTATGCAGCGGAATCGATGCGCCTCACCACCCGCCTGATGCAGATGGCCTCCTGGCTTCTCCTGCAGCGCGCCGTCAACAATGGCGAAATGAGCCGCGACCAGGTCCTTTCCGAAAAGAGCAAGGTTCGCCTCGAAGGCTTTAACGTCGATCGCAATGCGCCGGGCTGGCACGACCTGCCGGAAGGTTTCCGCGATCTCATCGAGCGCTCGTTGCGCCTGCAGAACCGCGTTGCCCTTCTCGACCGCGAAATCTATCGCCCGTCGGAAGCCGTGGTTGTTCCGGACAACGAAAACAGCGTCCGCGCCCAGCTCAACCTGCTGCGCACCGCCTTCACCAACTGAGTGAAATTAGCCGACCAGTTTCAAGGCAGGCCTCGCGGCCTGCCTTTTGCGTTTCTGCTCTGATCAGGCATAAGCCGGTACGTCGCTGAGATATCCGTTCACCGCCTCGCGGCTGCCGAGCCTGAATTTCGGCCCGTCATAACGGCTGAAAATCTTCTCATGCGCTTCTCGCGAATTCCAGTTGTTATGGCGAAACTGGTAACCCGCCACCCAGCACAGCAATTCCTGGAAATCCTCGGCACTCTCGCCGCCCTGTATCCCGCGACTGCGGATATTCGACAGGCATTCCTCGCAGCCGAGATCGAGAAAGATCAGAAGCGTGGTGCGATCGATGGCGATATTGGCAAGCCAGCCATAAACGCCCTCGATCAGCCAGGAGGGACGTGAAGAGATCCTGCGCACATCGCGTTCGACGATCGCCTTGTCGCGGGCGACACCGTAACGCCCTGGCTCCCAATGAACGTCGTCCAGATGGATGGGCGCGCAACACAGGCGCTCCGCCATGCGATTGGCGAGCCAGGTCTTGCCGGAACCGCCATTGCCGATGATCAGCACACGGTCATAGGCCTTGGATGAAAGAGCATCATACGGCATAGCCGCCTCCTCCACCCCAGAAAAGCAAAAAAGCCCGGCTTACGCCAGGCTTCTTTTAATATTCTATTAACGAAGTGATCAGAGGCCGAGGCCGCCGAAACGCTTATTGAACTTCGAAACACGGCCGCCACGGTCCATCAGCTGCTGATTGCCGCCGGTCCATGCCGGGTGCGACTTCGGGTCGATTTCGAGGTTCATGGTCGCGCCTTCGGTGCCCCAGGTCGAAAACGTTTCGTACTCGGTACCGTCGGTCATGACGACCTTGATCTTGTGGTAGTCGGGATGAATGCCAGCCTTCATGTCGATAATCCTGCTCTGCGAGGTCCATATGTCGCAATTGCGAGCGAGAACCGTCTGGAATTAAATGAAGCCGCAAACCGGTCCGGTCACGGCTTCCCAATTGGATGCGGAGCCTATACAGGAAGGTCGCCGCTAGTACAAGTCCCCGCAAAGCCTACCGGGATGAAACTCGTCATCCTAAATCGTGCAGCCGGGGCCATGGAGAAGACATGGCCGTTTCCGCAGAGAGCCAGACCGCAAACCAGACGAAAAGCAGGAACCTCAGGCCGCTGGCCAGATTGTTTCCCTATCTCTCCCGTTATCGCGGAATGGTCGCGGCCGCAGCGTTTTTCCTGCTTCTGGCCGCCGGCACGACCCTCGTCCTGCCGCTTGCCGTGCGTCGCATGGTCGATCACGGCTTCGCCTCCTCCAATGGCGAGTTCATCAACAACTATTTCGGCATGCTCTTCGTGCTGGCAGTGCTTCTCGCCGTCGCCAGCGCCATGCGCTATTATTATGTCATCACCATCGGTGAGCGCGTCGTCGCCGACCTGCGTCGCGAAGTTTTCGCGCATGTGACCAGGCTTTCGGCATCCTTCTTCGATGTGAACCTGTCCGGGGAGATCGTTTCGCGACTCACCGCTGACACCGTGCAGATCAAGTCCGCCTTCGGCTCGGCGGCATCGCAGGCATTGCGAAACACCATCCTCTGTCTCGGAGCGATGGGCATGATGGTCTATACAAGCCCCAAACTTTCGGCGCTGGCCCTTGGCGCTATTCCGCTGATCGTTTTCCCGCTGGTCGGTTTTGGCCGCTCGGTGCGCAAGCGTTCGCGCGCCGCACAGGATACGCTTGCTGAAACCACCGCCTATGCCGCCGAAACCATCGGCGCCACCCGCACGGTGCAGGCCTTTAACGGCGAAGCCATCGCTGCGGGCCGTTACGGCGGTGCTGTCGAAAGCGCCTACAATGCCGCCCGCTCGGCCATCCGCGCCCGCGCCCTTCTCACCGGCTTCGGCATTATCCTGATCTTCGGCAGCATTGTCGGCGTCCTCTGGTATGGCGCCCAAAGCGTGCTCGCCGGCACGATGACCCCCGGCACGCTCGGCCAGTTCGTGCTTTATTCGGTCATCGCCGCAAGCTCGCTCGGCACGCTTTCGGAAGTCTGGGGCGAATTGTCGGCCGCAGGCGGCGCCGCAGAGCGCCTGACGGAACTCCTGCACGAAATCCCGGCCGTCGATGACCCGGCCCAGCCGCAGGCCCTCCCCTCCCCGGCGCGTGGCGAAGTCAGCTTCTCGTCGGTTTCCTTCGCCTATCCGGCCCGCGTCAGCGCGATCACGCTCAACGACCTCTCCTTCGACATCAAGTCGGGTGAGACGGTGGCGATCGTCGGACCTTCCGGCGCCGGCAAAAGCACGATCTTCTCGCTTCTGCTGCGCTTCTACGATCCGCTTGCAGGCTCCATAAAGCTCGACGGCATCGATCTGCGCGAGGCACGCCTTGCCGATATCCGCGCCCGTCTCGCCATCGTGCCGCAGGATGTCACCATCTTTGCCGCTTCGATCCACGACAATATCGCCTTCGGCATTCCGGATGCGACGCGCGATCAGGTCCGGGCAGCTGCCATTGCCGCGCAGGCCGACCAGTTCATCACCAAGCTCGATCAGGGTTACGACACCCAGGTCGGCGAACGCGGCATCACGCTTTCCGGCGGCCAGCGCCAGCGAATCGCCATTGCCCGCGCCATCCTCAAGGATGCGCCGGTCCTGCTGCTCGACGAGGCAACCTCGGCGCTTGACGCCGAAAGCGAAACGCTGGTGCAGAAGGCGCTGGAAGGCCTGATGGGCAATCGCACGACGCTCGTCATCGCCCACCGCCTTGCCACCGTCCTGAAGGCCGATCGCATCCTCGTCATGGATGGCGGCCGTGTCGTCGAGGAAGGCACGCACCAGAGCCTCGTCGCCAAGGGCGGTCTCTACGCCCGTCTCGCCCGCCTTCAGTTCCATGATGGCGAACAGCTGCACGAACGGGCTCTCTGATTGCCGATGGACGCTGAACTCTCCCCAGCCGAAATGCCGCTCGATGACCTGCTCGACCAGGTCCAGCGCGCGACGTTCCGCTATTTCTGGGATGGAGCCCATCCGGTCAGCGGCCTTCCTTACGACAAATGCCTGCTCGACGGCACGCCGGGCATCAACGCCGTCTCGATCAGCGGCACCGGTTTCGGCGTCATGGCGATCATCGTCGCGGCGGAGCGTGGCTGGATCAGCCGGGATCAGGCCTTCGAGCGCATAGAGACGATCCTGACGGGCCTTGAGAAGGCGCCGCGATATCACGGCGCTTTTTCGCATTTCATCGATCCCGTCACCAGCGAGATGATACCTTTCTCCGCCCTGGATGACGGCGGTGATATCGTCGAGACGACGCTTCTGATGCAGGGCCTGATCTGCGCCCGCCATTACTTTTCCGAGGAAACATTCGCCGCAAGGTCGCTCGGTGACCGCATCACCCGCATGTTCGACGAGGTCGAATGGACCTGGTTCAGCCGTGGTGACCATGGCGTGCTCTATTGGCACTGGAGCCCGGTCAATGGCTGGGCGATGAACCTGCCGATCCAGGGCTGGAACGAAGCGCTCTCGGCCTATGTCCTTGGCGCCGGCTCCGCAACCTTCCCGATCCCGACTCAGGCCTACCATGCCGGCTGGGCGCGCAATGGCGCCATGCTGAATGGCGAGGCCTATTACGGCACCACCCTGCCGCTCGGCGAGCCCTATGGCGGTCCACTCTTCCTGTCGCAATATTCATTCTGCGCACTCGATCCACGTGGCCTGACCGACACCTATGCAGACTATTGGCAGCAGGCCGTGGCGCATGCCCGCATCAACCGCGCCTATTGCCTGACCGTGCCGGAATATAAGGATGCCGGCGTCTGGGGCCTTACGGCCTCGGAAGCGGAAGGTGGCTATAACGCTAATTCTCCCACCAACGACCGCGGCGCCATTGCCCCAACGGCAGCGCTTGGAAGTTTTCCCTTCGTCCCGCAGGAAGCCGAGCAATCGCTCCGCGCCATGCTCGCCTATGATGGCGGCCGGCTGATGAACCGCTACGGATTGGCGGATGCCTTTTCGCCGAAAAACGGCTGGATCGCCCCGACCTATATTGCCATCGACCAGGGCCCGATCGTTGCAATGATCGAAAACCACCGCTCGGGACTGCTGTGGAACCTGTTCATGCAGGCGCCGGAAGTTCAGCGCGGGCTGGATCGACTGGAATTTTCGCGCGCGTCGGTCTGATTTTCGCGCTCAACCGAAATACAAAATAAAGACCCCTCCCCACCCTCCCCACAAGGGGGAGGGCTTAACCCGATTGCCCCGTCGAGCTTCCATTGGGGTAGAGGATAGCCGCGCGTTTTCTCCCCCCTTGTGGGGGAGATGGCCGGCAGGCCAGAGAGGGTCTTTATTTATCAAGGCGGCCGAAAATTCTCACCTGTCCCGCTCAAACACCCATTTCACGACATAATTGCCGTTCTTCTTCTGCTTGGCCTTGGTCCTGAACGTCACCGCGCCACCAAGCGCCCGCTCCGCCTCTTCGAACGCCTGCCGCGCACGGGCCATGGCTTCGTGATAGGCGGAGTTGTCGCGCCGCGGGGTTTCCGCCACCGCTTTTGCGATGGCAGTCATGTCGGGTTTGTCAGGCATGCTTTTCCTAGCGCTCGGTGAGCTTCAGCTCGATGCGGCGGTTCTGGTTGCGCGCTTCCGGCGTATCGCCCTGCGCGATCGGCTGGAACTCGCCGAAACCGGCCGCCACGAGCCGGTTCGCCGGTACGCCCTTCGAGATCAGATATTTGACGACGGAGGTCGCGCGGGCAGACGAAAGCTCCCAGTTGTCGCGATAACGTCCCGTGCCGGACAGCGGCGAATTGTCCGTATGTCCGTCGACCCGCAGCACCCAGTTGATCTCGGCCGGAATTTCCTTGGCGAGATCGAGGAGAGCAGCGGCGAGCTTGTCCATTTCGGTCTTGCCCGCATCGTCCAGCTCGTTGCCACCGACCGGGAAAAGCACTTCCGACTGGAACACGAAACGGTCGCCGACGATCCGGATATTTTCCCGATCCGACAGGATTTCGCGCAGACGTCCGAAGAAGTCGGAGCGATAGCGGTTGAGTTCCTGCACGCGGGCGGCAAGCGCAACGTTGAGGCGGCGGCCGAGATCGGCGATCTGGGTTTGTGACGAGGCATCCTTGGCCTCCGACGCCTGCAGCGCCTGTTCGACGGCGGCAATCTGCGCACGAAGGGCGGCAATCTGCTGGTTGAGAAGTTCGATCTGCGTCATCGCACGCGAGCTGACCTGCTGCTCCTGCGTCAGCTGATTGGTCAATTCACCAACCCGCGCATTGGCCGCATTGCTATTGCCGGAACCCTGCGCCAAAAGCTGCTGTAGCCGTGACCGATCGCTTTCCACCGTCGCCAGCGACGACTGCAGATTGGCAAGCTGATCCTCCATGTCCTGGTTATTGCCCTTTTCGAGCGCCAGCAGCGACGTCAGTTCGGCAATCTGGCTGTTCAGCCGGTTCAAGACTTCGTCGCGGCCGCTGATCTCGCGGCCGAGCAGAAACTGCGCCAGCACGAAGACTGTCAGCAGGAACATGATGGCCATCAGGAGCGTGGTGAGCGCATCCACGAAGCCGGGCCAGTAATCCACGCCCCGGTCGCGGTGGCGTTTCCTGCCGAGCGCCATGGCTTACTTGCCCCCGATCTTGTCGGAAAGGCGGTCCAGCGTGCGGCGCATCGCCTTGGATTCCTCCTGCTGCGCCTCGATCCAGTCGCGCAGCATCTGTTGCTCGTTGCGCATGTTTTTCACGAGACCCTGAATACCTTCGGCAAGATTGGCCATCGCCGCCAGCGACCGATCGGTCTGCGCGCCATCAGCGCCCTTGGCCTGGCCGGCGGTGAGCTTGCGCAACTCTTCGGTCAAAGCACGGATATCGTCGGACGACTTTCCGGCCGAGATGAGATCCGCACCAGCCGGTGCATCGGAATCGAGATCCGTCACCGACGAAAGCCAATTTTCAAGTTCGGTATAGAAGCGGTTCTGGGCACGACCCGCCTGAAGGTCGAGGAAGCCGAGAATGAGCGAACCGGACAGACCG
Source organism: Neorhizobium alkalisoli (assembly GCF_007829835.1). Lineage (GTDB taxonomy): Bacteria > Pseudomonadota > Alphaproteobacteria > Rhizobiales > Rhizobiaceae > Neorhizobium. Next base: position 929,514 of record NZ_VIWP01000003.1, read on the forward strand.
AGCAGCGAGGACGAGAACGCCGTGCCCATGCCGGCCAGCGGTTGCGCCAGACCGGTCTTGATGGCGCTCAGAATATCGTTGGTGCCGCCTGCACCGGGATCAAGCGCCCCGATGACATCACTGATCGAGCCGATCGTGCCGATCAGGCCCCAGAACGTGCCGAGCAGACCGAGGAAGACGAGAAGACCGATCAGGTAGCGCGAGGTGTCGCGCGATTCGTCGAGGCGCGTGCCGATCGAATCGAGGATCGAACGGAACGCATTGGTCGACAGCGCCATCTGCTTGCGGCGGCCGATCAGCGTACGCATCGGTGCCAGAAGCTTAGGATCGCGACCGACCCTCTCGGCGCTGCCCGCAGCCCGGAAGGAATTGAACCAGCGCACTTCCGGGATAAGCGCGATCACCTGGTTGAATACCAGGATGACGCCGATCAGGAGAACGCCGAGGATGAGGCCGTTGAGGCCCGGATTGGTCTGAAAAGCGTGGGCTGCCTGACGATAAAGGATCGAGGCGACGAAGCCGACGATGATCAGGAAGAACAGCATCGTCCACAGGAACGAGGCCGGATTGGAAAGCTTGTAGCCATAGCTGCGATTCGTTTCAGACTGGTCCAGATCGTCCACATTCGCATTCGCCATGATCCGCCTTACCTCCGGTACGCCGACAGCGCCGCGCGCCGATATCGGCGCGTCCGGAACGCTGTAACCCTTTTGTAACCGTGCGGGAGGCTAGAGCAAAATTGCGACGAATTGAAGTGTCGGGGCAGTGCAAAAACTTGGGTAAACCCACAAGGTTTTAAGCATCGGCCCGATTAACACCGGCAGAATCAAAAACGGCGACAGACTATGCCTGTCGCCGTTTCGAAAACTTGGCTTAAGATCGGATCAGCGTGCCGGGATCGGACGGTTGACGACCTCGACCAGCGCCTTCTGGATATGTTCGTTGCCGGCAATGATGTTGCGGCTGGCGAAAATATCGGTCGTGCCCTTCATGTCGCTGCTGAAGCCGCCGGCTTCGCGAATGAGGAGGATGCCGGCTGCGATATCCCAGGGCGAAAGGTCGGTTTCCCAGAAACCGTCGAGACGACCGGCAGCAACATAGGCGAGATCGAGCGCGGCCGCGCCGAGGCGGCGAACGCCGGCCACTTCTTCCATCACATGGCGCAGCTCGACGAGGAACTTGCCGTGATTGCCACGGCCAAGATGCGGCACGCCGCAGCCGACGACGCAATCGGAAAGCACCTTGCGGGCTGCGACGCGGATACGGCGGTCGTTGAGGAAGGCACCGCCGCCCTTTTCAGCAGTGTAAAGCTCGTCGGTCGCCGGATTGAAGATGACGCCGGCGACGATTTCGCCATTGCGCTCCAGGGCGATGGAGACGGCGAACTGCGGAATGCCGTGCAGAAAATTGGTCGTGCCGTCGAGCGGATCGACGATCCAGCGATGCGCGCCGTCCGTGCCCTTTTCCTCTTCGCTTTCCTCGCCGAGGAAGCCGTAGGTCGGGCGGGCCTTCATCAGCTCGTCATGGACGATCTTCTCGGCCTTCAGGTCGGCCTGCGAAACGAAGTCGCTCGGCCCCTTGACGGAAACCTGGAGGTTCTGAACCTCCCCGAAATCACGGCTGAGCGATTTGCCGGCCTTCAGGGCGGCCTGAACCATGACGTTGAGGAGGGCGGAGCGAGCCATGCGGAAATCCTTGGGGTGGTCCCTGATCACGTGGAGCGGGACGGATCGGTTCTGATTTTGTCTTGATCGGCGGGTCCAGACCACAAAATCGCGTGAAATTCAAGCCCATCAGTGCCTGCAGCCATTGTAATGAAGCACCGGCTTTGACAGAACGGCGGCGCATCGGAGCATGCCGCGCAAAGCTGTGCAGTGGTTTTGCGACAAAGACATGCGACAAAACGCAAACTTGAAGCATCGCAGTAAATCCGCAGGATCGCGGCACTTCATATCGGACAAGGAGTCCCAGGCTTTGAAGATCGCATTGCCGCTCGGCGTCAGCCTCGGGCTTATGGGTGTCATGATCATGCTGTCGCTCGGCATGTGGCAGGCCCTGCCGCCAGGCACCCAGCTGCCTTACCATTTCGGTCTTGGCGGAGAAGCCGGCCCGACAGCGCCGGCACTTCTGACACTCTCCATCCTGCCGGCGGTCGGCCTTCTGGTCACGGCCGTCTTCGCGCTCGGCGCCCGGATCGACCGCCGCGTGGCATCGTCTCAGGGCACCTATCTTCTCGTCTGGCTGATCACACTTCTGGTCATTGCGCTTGCACAGGGCCTGATCATTCGCCACGCCCTGTTTTCGCTGCACGCCTAAATCAGGTTACTGGCGGCGGAACTTGTTCGCCGCGTCGATCGCCGCCTTCTGCTGGTCATCCTCGATGCCGAGATAGAAATCCTCGAGCCCGGCATCCTGCAATCCGGCGCGGCGCGAAAGCACATACCATTTCGCCGCCTCGACCGGGTTCGGCCGCGTGCCCAGCGCCTCGATATAAAGATGCGAGAGCTTGTTCTGGGCAACGACATTGCCGCGATAGGCGGCGATCCGCATCCACTGAAAGCCCTTGTCGTAATCCCGCTCGCCACCGACGCCGTTGACGAGCCAGACACCCATATCGAGCTGCGCCGTGTCGAAACCGGCCTTGGCAGCGCGTTCCAGCCACTGCCGTGCCTGGGCTTTCTTTTCCTCCGGCAGGTCCTTGAGGGTCACGTAAAGCTGGGCGACGGCATATTGCGCATCGGCAACGCCCTGCGCGGCTGCCTTCTCATAATAAGGCAGAGCCAGTTTCAAACCCTTGTCGCCGGGATTGTCGGAAACGAGGATCTGGCCCCAGTTGAACTGCGCCGAGGAATTACCGGCATCCGCCGCCTTGCGCATATATTCATCGGCCTTGGCGCGGTCGGCCTGCACATTGCGGCCGCCCATCAGCATGAGCGCATACTGGAACATCGCCGCCGGATCGCCACGCTCCGCCGCCTGGCCGTACCAGAAGGCCGCCGTCTTGGCGTCACGCTTGATGCCGTAGCCCTTGGTCATCATCTCGGCGACCAGGGTCTGCGCCGAAGCATCCCCCGCCGAAGCCCGCTTCAGCGCCAGATCGAGCGCCGTCACGTAGAACCCGCGCTGGTAGGCGCCATAGGCCTCATCCACCTTGCCGGTATAGGGTTTTTCCGGCGGAGACGGAGGAAGAACCGCGCCCATGCGCTGATAAAGCTCGACACCACCAGAGGGAACGATGCCGTCCGGCTGCTGATCGCCATCCGAAAGCTTCGAATCAGGCGCCACCGGACGCGTCATGACCTGACGGGATTTCGACGGGTCCATACGCGGCCCGGGCGCCACGATATTGGCCTGCGCCCAGCCAAAATCCGGCATTGCCGTCACAATGGCAAGGCCTGCAAGGAACATTCGGGAATAGGGCGCGACGCGAAGATAAGATGGCATGCGGCCCATCAAGCCTCAAACCGTGGCGCTTTTTCGTCCAGAACGGCGTTGATGCGACGGACGGCATCTGCGGTGCCTTCGGCGTGGTCGAAGACACCCCTGTGGAATGCCACGAATTCGGCGCCGCTTTCCGCAACCGGCAAAGCCGATTCGATATCCGTACCGGCCATGACGATGCAGGGGATCTCGATCATCGACGCCCACCATTCGGCAAGCGCGAGGTTCTTCGGATGCGCTTCCGGCTTGATGTCACCGTCGAGCTTGCCGAAGAAGATATAATCCGGCCGGGCCTCGCCGATCTCGAGCGCCGCATGGCGATCCGCTGCCCCACCTGCCCCGACGATCATCTTCGGCGCAAACTTTTCGATCGCCTCAACCAGCTCTTCCGCCTTGGCGACGAGATGCAGGCCATCCGCCTTGACGCGGCCAGCCACGCGGCTGTCCCCGGCGATCAGGGCTGCAGCACCGGCCTCCTGAATAAGCGGCACCAGCAGCTCGGCACGCTTCTGGAACAGCCCGTCATCCAGACTGTATTGCGGCAGGATGACCGAGGCGACATCGCCCGCGCCCAGCGCCTGTTCCAGCTTTTTCGCCAGATCCGCATCATCGGCGCCCTCGGGCACGATCAGCACCAGACGGCAGCGCTCTTCCTGTTTCGTCATGTTTCTTCCCTATGGCAGATCCGGCATTCCGAAATCCGCACTCGTTTTATCGTCACAAATTCGATAGACCGGAAGAATACGGGGATCAACAGCAGGTGCAGCCGAACTTCTCATGCCAGACACGTTGACCCTCGCCTTTTTCGCCGCAGCCATTCCCGCCGTATCCCTTGTCGGCCTCTCCAAGGGCGGCCTTGGCGGCGCCATCAGCCTGCTCGGCATGCCGCTTCTATCGCTTGTCGTCGATCCGGTGCGGGCCGCCGCAATCTTCCTGCCGATCCTGATCGTCATGGATATCGTCGCGCTTTGGTCCTGGCGGCATTACAATGATCGCAAGACGCTGCTGATGATCCTGCCCGGTGGCGTTATCGGCATCGCACTCGGCTGGGCGACCTCAGCCTACGTCTCCGACGATGCGCTGCGGCTGGTCATCGCCAGCGCCACCATTCTCTTCACCGTGCGTTATTTCTGGCAGGTCTACGGCCCGCACTCGAAAATTCCGACGGCCCCACTGCCGCATCGCCCGGCCGCTGCCACCTTCTGGGGCGCCTTGTCGGGTTATGCGAGTTTTGTCGCCCATGCCGGTGGCCCGCCCTTCCAGATCTACGTCCTGCCGATGCGGCTCGACCCGAAATCATACACCGGCGCCAGCATCCGCTTCTTTGCGATCGTCAATGCCGTGAAGGTTATTCCCTATTTCATGCTGGGCGCGCTCGACCAGGAAAACCTGACGATATCGGCAAGCCTTCTGCCGGTGGCGCTGATCTCCACCATGCTCGGAGCCGCGATCGTCAAGCACCTGAACTCCGAGGTATTTTACCCGATGACCTATGCCCTGGCTTTCCTGGCGGGTCTGAAGCTTCTCTGGGATGGCCTGCCGTTCTGAAGCAGAGCCTGCATCAAAAAAATCTAAAAAAGCCTTTTAGATAGAGATATCTAGATAGATTTCGCAGCGCACAATTTTGTTGCCCAACGGAGTATTTTGCCCTAGGTTTCGCGCCATGATGAGCGATCCCTTTGCCGCGATAGCCGATCCGAACCGACGCCATCTCCTTGAGGAGCTGCGACGTTCGCCAAAGACCGTGAACGAGCTGGCCGAGGGCCTGCCGATCAGCCGGCCTGCAGTTTCCCAGCATCTCAAAACCCTGCTGGACAGCAATCTTGTGACAGTCAGCGCGCAGGGAACGCGGCGCATCTATTCGGTCAACAGCCGTGGCTTCGATAAGCTCAATCTCTGGCTGGACCAGTTCTGGTCGTGACCAGGAAGCCACGACCAGAATAGGGTTTTGGATTTTTTTGCCGCCCCTCCGTGCCTCTTGACGTTACAAACCCGAGGCGGGCGGCCCACTCTCAATCAATGTTGAGAACCAGCTCTCCGTTGGAGCTAGTGACGCGTAGAGGCCTTAAGGCGTTGCATTGCATCTTTGATACGCAACTTGCGGCGCTTGATATCGGCGATTTCACGATCGTCGGAAGAGGGGGACGCGAGAATGTTCTGAAGCTCCTCCTCAAGAGCAACGTGCTTCTTTTCAAGCGATGCGATATGAGCCTGGACGGTCATGTGGCATGTTCCTTCCTTGGTAACCTGCCTCGGCTATTCCCTTAGCCGAGGCTTCAGGTTTGCAACAGAAGTGTGACACGGTTGACCGCGTTTGTCGAAGGAGAAATCGTGGTTTGAACGGGGCAAATTCATGACCGCGGCTAACTTCCAGTTAACGCGGATTGATGGTAGGAGCTTGCGAAACAAGCCCGAGACCTGCAAAAGGCCGGAACGTGAGAATGGGGACTGCGCAATGGCTGATCAGGAACAGGCGGATATCCGGCTGGCACTCGCGAAACTTCGCCAGGAGCACGAGGATTACGACGCCGCGATCAATGCCATGATCCAGACCGGCTGCGAAGCCTTGCGCATCCAGCGCATGAAAAAGAAGAAGCTGGTGATCAAGGACAAGATGACCCAGCTCGAAGACCAGATCATTCCCGATATCATCGCCTGAAGAGCCGCCAATGTCTGAGAGACCCGCCGTCGCCATCATCATGGGAAGCCAGTCCGACTGGGAGACCATGAAGAACGCTGCCGATACGCTCGACGCACTCGACATCGATTACGAGGCCCGCATCGTCTCCGCACATCGCACGCCGGACCGGATGTATGATTTTGCCAAGGGCGCCCGCGACGAAGGCTTCAAGGTCATCATCGCCGGAGCCGGCGGTGCTGCCCACCTGCCCGGCATGGTGGCGGCCCTGACGCCGCTGCCGGTCTTCGGCGTTCCGGTTCAGTCCAAGACGATGAGCGGCATGGACAGCCTCTATTCGATCGTACAGATGCCGGCCGGCATCCCGGTCGGCACGCTCGCCATCGGCCGCGCCGGTGCGATCAACGCAGCCCTTCTGGCCGCCGCTGTCCTGGCACTGTCGGACGAGGACCTTGCCGACCGGCTCGACGCTTACCGGGCAGACCATACCGCATCCGTCGCCGAATACCCGATCGACGAAGCACGCTGAGAGACAGAATGACCATAAAGACCATCGGCATCATCGGCGGCGGCCAGCTCGGCCGCATGCTGGCCATGGCCGCTGCACGGCTGAATTTTCGCACCATCATCCTCGAGCCGCAGGCCGATTGCCCTGCCGCCCAGGTTGCCAATGCCCAGATCACCGCCGCCTATGACGATCCGGCAGCACTTGCCGAACTTGGCCGCCTCTGCGAGGTCGTGACCTACGAATTCGAGAACGTGCCCGTTGCGGCAACCGAAACGCTTGCCCGCTCCGTTCCCGTCTTCCCGCCCGCCAAGGCGCTCGACGTGGCGCAGGACCGCCTGACCGAAAAACGCTTCCTCAATGGCTGCGGCATTGAGACGGCGAAATTCCATGCCGTCGACAGCCAGGCCGATCTCGAAAAGGCACTCGCAGACTTTGGCGGCAAGGGCGTGCTGAAAACCCGCCGCATGGGCTATGACGGTAAGGGCCAGCGTGTTTTCCGCTCGGCCGACGATTCGCCTGCGGGTGCTTACGAGGCGCTCGGCAGCGTGCCGCTGATTCTCGAAAGTTTCGTGCCCTTCGAACGCGAAGTCTCGATCATCGCCGCCCGCAATGCAGATGGCACCGTCGCCTGTTACGATCCGGCAGAAAACGTTCATCGCAACGGCATTCTGCATACATCCACCCTGCCCGCCCGCATTTCCGAGGCAACGGCGAAGACGGCCCGCGAATCGGCGGAAAAGCTGCTGGCCGCCGTCGATTACGTCGGCGTCATCGGCATGGAATTCTTTGTGATGGCGGACGGCACGCTGATCGCTAACGAAATCGCCCCGCGCGTCCACAATTCCGGCCACTGGACGGAGGCTGCCTGCGTGGTCTCGCAGTTCGAGCAGCATATCCGCGCCGTCGCCGGCCTGCCGCTCGGCAATCCGCAGCGGCATTCAGACTGCGTGATGACGAATCTGATCGGCGACGACATTCTTGACGTGCCCGCATGGCTCGCCAAGCCGGACGTTCTCGTCCACCTCTACGGCAAGACGGAATCCCGTCCGGGCCGGAAAATGGGCCATGTTACCGAGTTGAAGGGTGTTAAAACCCCGTCATAAGGTTGACACGGACGGACGCTCGGGTTAATTGCTCGCCCAACCTGAAGCGCGCCCCTCTTCAAAACTAGGCGGCGCGCTTTTGATTGATAGAGACAAGCGGCTCGAAAGAGCCCACAGACTGCTGGACCAGTACAATGAAGATCAAGAACTCGCTCAAGGCGCTGAAGGCTCGTCATCGCGATAACCGTCTGGTTCGTCGCAAGGGCCGCATTTACATCATCAACAAGCAGAACCCGCGCTTCAAGGCCCGTCAGGGCTGATTTCGGCATTCGGTCTTTGGTATTGCCCAGGCCGATCAAATTGTCGACAAGCGTAAATTTCGGGTTTGACCTTCGGCGCATGCGGATTACCTTATCCGCATGCGCTATTTTCGTTTGAGCCCAGTGATTCTGAGCAGCTTGTTTTTGAGCCTTGCCACCTTAGGCGGCACAGCCTTTGCTCAATCGCCCTCTCCACAGCCTCCAGTCACTCCGGCACCCGCCTCTACGCCTGCGCAGCCTGCCCCTGTCGTTGCGGCCGCAAAGCCGATCGATTCCCTGTTCGAGGCGTTGAAGCGCGAGCGCAATCCGGAAAAGGCCCGCGACATCGCCAGCCAGATCGCCATCAACCTGAACGAGTCGGGCAGCCCGACCGTTGATCTCCTGATGCAGTGGGCAGCCACCGCCATCAAGGAAAAGCGCAACCCCGCCGCACTCGATTTCCTCGATCAGGTGACCATTCTCGATCCGATCTATCCGGAAGGCTGGAACCGCCGCGCCACGCTGCATTACACGATGGGCGACAGCCGCAAGGCGATGGCCGATATCGCCGAAGTCCTGAAATATGAACCCCGCCATTTCGGCGCCCTCGCGGGCATGGCCGGCATCCTGATGGAATCGGGCAAGGACGATCTCGCGCTCAAAGCCTGGGAACGTTATCTCGACGTCTATCCCGCAGACCGAAAGGCGCAGAAGGCCGCGGCCGATCTTTCCGAAAAGATCGCCGGCAATCGCACCTGATCGACGCATCTCTCAATCGACGATATCCATGATCCTGATTTTCATTCTTCTCGCCGCCCTCTGCGCCGCCTATTGGTTCACCACGCAGAGAGCCAAGGCGATATCCGCGCATTTCCCTAACACAGGTCGGTTGACCGATATCGGCGGCTATCGGCTGAATGCGCTGCATATCCCCGCCACCCCCAGTTCCGACCTGCCGCCGATCGTTTTCCTGCATGGCGCAAGCGGCAATTTCCGCGACCAGGAAACGGCTTTCCGCAGGCTTCTGACCGGTCGTGCCGAAATGCTCTTCGTCGACCGGCCGGGCCATGGCTATTCCGAACGTGGCGGCCCGGAAAACGACAGGCCCGATGGCCAGGCCGATGCCATTGCCTGCCTGATGGACAAGCTGGGAATCGAGAAGGCAGTCATCTCCGGCCATTCCTTCGGTGGTGCGATCGCCATGAGCTTTGCGCTGCGCCATCCGGACAAGACGGCAGGCCTGATGCTGATCGCCCCAGCGACCCATCCCTGGGATGGTGATGTCGACTGGTATTACAAGCTATCGGCCCATCCGCGCTTCGGCTGGCTTTTCACCCACCTGTTCACGCTGCCCGCCGGGCTGGTGCTGATGGACAAGGCGACACAGGCCGTCTTCCATCCCAACCAGCGGCCGCACAACTATATCGAGGATGCAGCAACGGCCCTTGTCCTGCGCCCCGACAATTTTCGCTATAATGCAATCGACCTGACCAACCTGAATACGGCTGCAGCGGCCATGGCGCCGCATTACAACACGATCAAAACCCCGACTGTGGTGATTACCGGCGACAGCGACAAGATCGTCTCGCCCGCCATCCATGCCCGGGGTATCGTCGAAAGCGTTTTAGGCGCAAAACTGGTCACCATCCGCGGCCTCGGCCACAAGCCGGATTATATCGCCACCGACGTGGTCATCGCCGGCATCGAAGTCATATCTGGCAAGGACCGCGACCTCGACGCCGTCGCCAAGGTCGCCGAAGCCTGGATCGCGCCGAAGCGGGACGAGCCGGAACCGGAACTCGATTTTTCGATCGAGAAGGGTTGAGCTCTCAGAGCGGGGGCAAGCGCCGCTTCACGGACGTCCCCTTGATGACCGCCGTGCTTGTCACGGCATGCTCGGAGAGGCTTTCCAGCACGTCATCCATCTCCTCGATCGAATGCACGACGAGCCGCGCCAGAAACGGAACGTCTCCGGTGATCTTGTCGCATTCGATGAACTGCGGCGTTTCCTGAATGAGCCGCTCGACCAGATGCAGCTTGCCTGGCAAGGGCCGGATCCGCACCATCGCGCGGATCTGATAACCCAATGCCTTGCTGTCGATCTCGACCGTATAGGCGCGGACGACACCCTCGTTGACGAGCCGCCGCATCCGCTCCGCCACGCTCGGCGCCGACAGACCGACAAGCCGCGCCAGTTCGGCCGTCGGGAGGCGCGCATCCGCATCGAGCGCCGTCAGGATACGGGCATCGACCTCATCGAGAGTGCTGTTTTCGAATCGAAGGCCAGAATGCATTTTTTCCTTCATAACAACTCCTCAGCGAAATGAATGGCTGCGATACGCCATGGATTTTGTGTCAGCCGCTTTCCAAAATAAAGCCCCAAGGCTGAGTTGAGGGAAGACGTCATGCTGATCGGTATATTGGCTGGGCTCGCGACCTGCGCGCTCTGGGGTCTGACCTTCGTCGCCGCGCGCGCGGTGGAGCCCTTCACCACCTGGGATCTGGCGATTGCGCGTTACGGCATATTCGGCCTCGCCTCCGCACTGTTGATGCTCGACCGCCGTTTCCGACCCATCGGCATGACACGGGGCCGGGCAGCGATCGGCCTGATGCTCGGCGGGCTTGGATATATCGGTTATTTCGTCTTCGCCGCCTATGCGGTAAAGCTTGCCGGCGCGGCCCTGCCGCCGCTCATCATCGGCACGATGCCGATCCTGATCGCGCTGATCGCCAATCGCGGCGATGCCGCCCTCCCCTGGAGCCACCTCACCATTCCGATCGGTTTGATCGCGGCAGGCCTCCTCACCGTCAATCTCGATACTCTTTCGGCAGCACCGGTCGCAGCGAGATCACAGATCATCGCAGGTCTTGCCTGCGCAGGCGCGGCACTGGCGATCTGGGTCGTCTATGGCCTCGTCAACGCCGCCGTGATGCGCTCGGCCGATGCACCGGACGGGCTGCGCTGGACCGGCCTTCAGGGGCTCGGCGCCACGATTGGCAGCATCCTGCTCCTGCCATTTTCAAGCTTCGGAGAGACACACGCCAGCCTTTCCAATTTCATCGGCTGGGCATTGCTGATGGGGCTTGCCGGATCTTGGGCCGCGACATTCTTCTGGGTCGTCGCCTCAAAGCGCCTGCCGCTGGCATTGGCAGCGCAGCTGATCGTCGCGGAAACGGTGTTCGGCCTGTTTTACGGGTTTGTTTTCGAGATGCGCTGGCCGACGTCTGCCGAATGGGTCGGATGCATGCTGGAGGTGCTGGGGCTCAGCGCAGGGATAGCGGCTTTTGGCAGACACGCAGGGTCGGCGAGGAAAACATCCGCAGGCCCCTTGGCTTCGCAGATCTCTCCTGATCAGCCTCTACGACCTTAGGCCCTTGCCATGAGCCACCTCAAGCCCGCGAATGCCGATAGACGATATCCAGCGGATCGTGCCGGGCAGCGCTCGCATCCTCCACACCGCCCAGCCTCTCCGCCAGACGCCGCGAGGCAATATTGTTTCGGTGCACATAACTCACCAGCGTCTTCAGCTCGAGATCGCTAAACGCCCAGTCGCGCAGGGCCGCAGCCGCCTCCACCGCATATCCCCTGCCCTCGAAGCTGGCATAGAGGAGCCAGCCAAGCTCCTGCTCGGGAAAGAGCGGCCCCGCATTGATGCCGACCTGACCGACACAGCGACCGTCGCCCACTGCACCGCGCTCCTCGATCATCAGCGAGCCATGTCCGAACAGCTGCCATTGCGCGACGTCATGGCAAAACATGCCCCAGGCCGCCGCCTCATCGAAAGGGCCGCCCATATAGGCGGCACGGGGCGTGGCCATGAAAGCGGCATAGGAAGGCCAGTCGTCAAACCGTGGCGGGCGCAACACGAGCCGTGCGGTTTCGATACGCGGTATGTCGATCATCACATTCCATGCCCTCAAACGGAAAACGGCCGGATCTCTCCGGCCGTTCATCACGCAGTTCAGAGATTTGGCGCTCAGACGCCGGACTGTCCATCAGCGCCGATATAGGCGATGCGGATCATGTTAGTGGCGCCCGGCGTGCCGAGCGGAACACCGGCCGAGATGATGATGCGGTCGCCCGGCTTGCCAAAACCTTCCGAGACGACGATCCGGCAGGCGCGGTTGACCATGTCGTCCAGATCGGTCGCGTCATGGGTGACGACGCAATGCATGCCCCAGCAGACCGAGAGACGGCGTGCCGTCTGGATGATCGGCGACAGCGCGATGATCGGAACATTCGGACGCTCGCGCGAGGCGCGCAGGCCGGTCGTGCCCGACGAGGTGTAGGTCACGATGGCCGAAAGCTTCAGCGTCTCGGCAATCTGGCGGGCCGCCAGCGAGATCGCGTCGGCGCCGGTTGCTTCCGGCGTGGCACGCTGTGCATAGATGATGCTCGGATAGAGCGGATCGTCTTCCACGGTGCGGGCAATCGAGGCCATCATCGACACGGCTTCGACAGGATACTGGCCGGATGCCGATTCGGCCGAGAGCATGATCGCGTCGGCGCCTTCGAAAACGGCGATCGAGACGTCCGAGACTTCGGCGCGGGTCGGAACCGGCGCGGTGATCATCGATTCCAGCATCTGGGTGGCAACGACGACCGGCTTGCCGGCCTTGCGGCAGAGGCGCGTCAGCTGCTTCTGGATGCCCGGAACGCTTTCGATCGGCATTTCGACACCGAGGTCACCACGGGCGACCATGACGGCATCGGACAGCTCGATGATTTCGTCGATCCGCTCCAGAGCCTGCGGCTTTTCGATCTTCGACATGATGCCGACGCGGCCGCGGGCGATCTTGCGCACTTCGGCAAGGTCGTCCGGACGCTGGACGAAGGAGAGCGCAACCCAGTCGACATCGTCGGTGGCGAGAACGGCATCGAGGTCAACGCGGTCCTTGTCGGTCAGCGCGCCGACGCCGAGCAGCGTATCGGGCAGGCTTACGCCCTTGCGGTCGGAAATGCTGGTGCCGGCAATGACCTTGCAGATGATGCTCTTGCCATCGGCCTTTTCGGCCTTCAGCGCCAGCTTGCCGTCATCGATCAACAGGCGGTCGCCAACCTTGACCGCTTCGAGGATTTCCGGATGCGGGAGGAAAACGCGGGTCTCATCGCCCGGCTCATCCTTGTTGTCGAGCGTGAACGTCTGGCCTGGCGCCAGAGTTACCTTTCCGGCTGCAAACTTGCCGACGCGCAGCTTGGGACCCTGCAGGTCGGCGAGGATGCCGATCGGACGGCCGACGCGAGCCTCGACCGAGCGGATGCGCTTGATCAGAGTGCGCATCACGTCATGGCTCGCATGGCTCATGTTGATGCGGAAAAGGTCGGCTCCGGCCTCGTGCAGCTTCTGGATCATATCCTCTTCGGAGGATGCTGGTCCCAGCGTCGCGAGAATCTTGACTTTACGATAACGCCTCATCAATTCTGGCCTTCTTGCGTGCCGGGCGTATCGGAGAGCTGGACCATCCAGCTGCCCTGACGGCCCGTGTCATATTCCTTGAAGCCCATGCGCTGATAGCCACGGGCAAAACAATCGTTGACGCCGACGACTTTGAATTCGTTCTCGGCGACGCACATGTTGACATTGCCGGTCCAGCGGCCGCCACGGGCAGCATCCTCGGCATAAAGATAATAGTAGCGCGACTGCAGCTCGCCTTCGATCAGCGTTGCACAGGTCGAGGCCGGCACCTGCCACCAGCCTTCGGTGGTCCATCCATCATTGGCGCGGTAACCGATCGCCACGCCGACGAGGTTCTGCGTGCCGTTGCAGACACGGAAATCCGCATGCGCGACACCGGCCGCAAACAGCGGCACTCCAGCCCCGACCATGGCGGCAAGGACGGGCGCGGAAACGAGGGAACGGAAGTAGGTTTTAGGGGATTTTTTCGACACGGTTTCCGACAGGACTCCATGGTTATTCGTGAAGCACACTCTTTGCGCGCCGGTGTGCGAAAGTCAACGAAAGTCTAAATCGATTATAGCCCTCTTTTCGCTCCAATCGCATGTCGCAGGATCCGCTTGCCCGGCTTGCAAGGCCCCCGGTGACATGCCACACACGACGATCATGACCAATAACACGATGCGCGCAGGCGAAAGCCACCCCACGAGTTCAGAATCCAGCCAATCCGATTTCGTTCCGTTCGAAATCATAGAAGGCGATTATGACAAGGGCATGGTCCTTCTCGCCGACCACGCGATGAACCGGCTGCCTGCCCGCTACGGCGATCTCGGCCTGCCGGCCAACGCCTTCCATCGCCATATCGCCTTCGATATCGGCATCGAGGGCCTGACACGGCAGCTCGCGGCCATGCTGGGCGTGCCGGCCGTGCTCGGGTGCTTTTCCCGCCTGCTGATCGATCCGAACCGCGGCGAAGACGATCCGACGCTGATCATGAAGATTTCCGACGGAGCGATCATCCCCGGCAATCATCCGATCACGCAAGAGGAATGGAATTTCCGCCTCGACACCTATCACCGGCCCTATCATCAGGCCGTCGAGCGGACGATCGCCAAGGTAGAGGCACGAGGCCGGACGCCGCTCGTCCTGTCGCTGCATTCCTTCACGCCGTTCTGGAAGGATGCCGCCCGCCCCTGGCATGCCGGTGTTCTCTGGGACACTGACGACCGCGCCGTCACGCCGCTGATCGAAAAGCTCCGCGAAGCCGGCGATATCATCGTCGGCGACAACGAACCCTATGACGGTGCGCTGAAGGGCGATACCATGTACCGGCACTGCATGATCCCCGGCCGTCCGCATGCGCTTCTCGAAGTGCGCCAGGACCTGATCGGCGACGAGGCCGGCATTGCCGAATGGTCCACCCGGCTGGCGCCGATCTTTGCGGCGCTGAATGCCGACCCCATATTGCATGAAACGAAGATTTTTCCGTCACGCACCGGCCCCTACCCGGCCTGATGTGCCGCTCACGGAAAACGCGCAGGAGATAAAAATGTCCGATCTCACCAAAGAGCAGCAGACCGAACTTGAGGCCGCCGCCTTCCGCCGGCTGGTCTCGCATCTGCGCAACCGTACCGACGTGCAGAATATCGACCTGATGAACCTCGCGGGCTTTTGCCGCAACTGCCTTTCCAACTGGTACAAGGACGCGGCGGATGCCGCCGGCATCGAGCTTTCCAAGGATGCTTCGCGCGAAATCGTCTATGGCATGCCCTATGAGGACTGGAAGAAACAGCACCAGCAGGAAGCCTCCGACGCACAAAAAGCCGCATTCGAAGACAACAAGCCGGCCCATGGCTGATCGATTGGACTTGACCTTCCGCCTGCTTTTCGGCAGGTGACAGCCACTCATTCAAAAGACAAGATCAGGAGACCCCGATGTCTGATGCTCATGGCGTCGCCCGCGACCAACTCCGCGCCTTTATCGAGCGCATCGAGCGACTGGAAGAAGAAAAGAAGACCATTGCCGACGACATCAAGGATGTCTACGGCGAGGCCAAGGCCATGGGTTACGATACCAAGATCATGAAAAAGGTCATCGCCCTTCGCAAGAAGGATGACCAGGAGCGAATGGAAGAGGATCTGATCCTCGACACCTACCTCGCTGCCCTCGGCATGATCGAAGGCCCGGCCGATCAGGATAGCGACGCCGCCTGATCGATGACCGCCTGCCCAAGAAACCCGCCTCATGGCGGGTTTTTTATTGGCGCAGTGCATTTTCAAAAAAACCTCTCCGTTTTCGCCACCATGTCCCAACTCGAAAACCAGACCGAAGAACCGATCGAATGTGATGTCGCCATTGTCGGCGCAGGCTTTACCGGCCTCACCGCCGCGACGGAGCTGAAAAAGGCCGGCCTCGATATCGTCGTCCTTGAAGCACGCGACACCGTTGGCGGCCGGGTAGAGGCGCATGCCTTTGCCGATGGCATCGAGGTAGACGCCGGCGGCCAGTTCTTCTGCCGCGACATGGTGCATGTCGTCTCGCTTGCCGAGACCTATGGCCGGCCCGTGGTAATGAGCCACGCGACCGGCGAAGTCATCTCCCAGCCACCTTTGCCCAAGGGCAAGGCGGAAGAGTTATGGGAAAGCGTCGATGGCCTGCGCGACCGGATGATCGCGACCGATCTAGCAGATCCGGCGGTGAGCAACCTGACCGTTGCCGGCTGGCTGCAGGAACAGACCGATGTTCCTGACGACGTGGCCCAGAGTTTTCGCCGCATGGTAAAGGGCCTCTGGTGCCGCAGCCCCGAAGAGATTTCATTCGCCTACCTCGCCTCTAACGACCGGCGGGTGACCAACAAATACCCCGAACTCGAGATGATCATCGACGGCACGATGCACATGCTGGCCGCCGATATGGCAGCCGGGCTCGGCGACAGATTGATCATCGGATCGCCTGTCACGGCCATCACCACGTCTCCGGAGAGCGTAACCCTGACGACCCAAAAGCGGCTCGTCCGTGCCCGTCAGGTTCTCCTCGCCGTACCGCCGATCATGGCCCGCCGCCTGTCCTTCTCGCCCGCCCTTCCCGATCGTTTTACACGAGCACTCGATGCCTGGAGCGCCGGCATGGCGATGAAATTCAACATCCGCTACGCCGAGCCGTTCTGGCGCAAACAGGGTTTGAGCGGTCTCGTCATGTGGCGCGATCCGCAGGGCATTTTCGCTTGCGATGCCAGCCATGGTGATTATTGCGGCCTGATCATCTTCGTCGGCGGCCCGCAGGCCGGCATCTGGCACGAAAGGCCGGCCGATGAGATCCGCCGGGAAATCGTCTCACGACTGGTCGCGGCACTCGGCGAAGAGGCCGGTCGTTTTACGGAAATCCACCTGCGCGACTGGGTCGACGACCCGTGGAGCGACGGCGCCTATAGCGACGTGATCACCGATCTCGGCTCACCCGACGCCGAAGCCGTTCTGCTGGAAGGACTGGGCAACCTGCATTTTGCAGCGTCCGAACTGTCGCCTTCCTTTCCGGGCTATGTCGAAGGCGCGATCGTCGCCGGCAAGATTGCCGCGGAAAAGATCACCCACGCTTTTCAAGCAAAAACAGAGCGCTAAACACCAAAAGCTAAATCAATATTGGAATTGATTAAACGCAATTCTGAAGAGCGCGATTGACACGTCGCACGCCGAAACCGGGCGAAAAGGCCGGCTGACGGAGGCCACTGTATTGTCGACGGCTCACCGCCGCCGACACCCTGTTCGGAAAAGATGATCTCAGTTCGTCGTCGGGCCGCTGAACCGGCTCGGATCGATCGCAACCGTCGCGCTGACCGGCTTGAAGCCGCCGCCATAGGCCGCCGAATAATCGCTGTTCAGCGTGCGTGTCACCACCCGCGGCGCCTTCATCGAAACCGGGTTGCCGGCACGGCTGTTGTTGAGCGCCCATTTGGCCACCATGTCGCCCGTCAAACCTTCCGACTCGGCGGCAGGTGCGGGGTGCGATGCGGTCGCGGCACGGCCACCCTTCATCGGCATGCCGGAAATCGAGGCAGCTGCAGCACCATTCCGCGGCGCATCGAAACCATCACCGAACTGCATGCCCTTGGCCGAAGGCTGGATGACCTTGGGCGAAATCGCTGCCATCTCGACCGGCCGCTGTGCCGGGGTCGGCATCAGCTGCGGTTTGGCTGTGGAGACGGCCATGACCTGTGCGGCAGCCGGCGCCGGTTGAGCGGGGACAGCCGCCTGCATCGGGGCAGCGGCAGGAACCGGCAAGTTACGCGGCGGCTCGACGCTGCGCGAAAGCTCGGCCACCAGTTCCGGCGTCAGAGACTGCATGTCGTCACCCGGTTTCTGCGGCGGCGCCAGGGCGACGCTTGCAGCCGGGCGATGCGCCGGCAGCGGCACCGAGCCGATATTCTCGAACGGTACCGGTCCGGCAGACGCCGTCAGCACGCTTTCCGCATCTCCCCTCAGGCCGCGCGGACCAAGCAGGGTCGGGACAGGAATGGCATAGGCAGAAAGATCGGCAAATGTCTCGCCATTCGGCACGGGCGATGCTTCGGCCGCAGCCTGCATGGCGAGCGCTTCCTGCGCCGGGTTGCGGCCCTGCGAATAGAGCGCCGTTGCAAGGCCGCCGGGGCCGTTGCCATCATTGCGGAAGGTCGGACGCGAAAGCGGAACAGGCGCCGTGATGGCCGGTGCGGCATCGGCAAGCTGCGCAGTTGCAGCCGGAGCGGCAGGTGCCGCCGCAGCAACCGCAACAGGTGCCTGCTCGCCGTCATCAGCATCCGAAGGACGCGCCATGGACGGGCGGCTGGCGACGACCGGCGCGCGGGTTTCCTCGACATCCTCCGCCTCGTCCGCACCACCGCCGCCGAAGAGCATGGCAAACAGGCCCTTCTTCTTTTCAGGCATGGAACGCAGGCTGCCGCCAGCCGTGCTGGCGATCTGGATCGAATCGGCGCCGACGCGCTTCTTGTAGTCGGCAAGTGCCTCCTCGTAGCCGGGAAGCGGCTCGCCCTGGGCGGGAAGATGCAGCGTATGGCCGTTCGGAAAAATCTGCACCAGTTCCTGGCGGCTCATGCGCGGCCAGGCACGTACGCCGCCGACATCGAGATGCACGAAGGGCGAACCGGAGGTCGGATAGAAGCCGACGCCGCCGACCTGCATCTGCATGGCAAGCGCACGCAGCGTCGCAAGTTTTACACCCGGAATGAAGAAGTCCATCGCCTTGCCGAGCATGTGCTGGCTGTTCTTGGCAACGCCGGTATAGCGCGTACGGGTACGCAGCATGTTGTTGGTCGGCGGAGAACGGTAGGCGGAAACGACGTTGATATATTCGGTGGCACCGGAGCGGCGATAGACTTCCCAGACGAGATCGAACAGGCGCGGATCCATCTTGGTCGGCTCGTTCTGGCGCCAGTCGCGCAGGAACTGATTGAGCTGCGCCAGACCCTTCTGGTCGAAACGGCCATTGCGCTTGAAGGTGATCACGGCCTTTTCGCCGGTATGCACGAAATAGAGCTTGAGCGTCTTGTCTTCGGCAGCAGCAGAGGTCGCGGATGCGGAGAGAATCGGCAAAGCCGCGGCCACCAGCAGCGTTGCTGCCACAGCCGGCCGAACCAACCTTCTGAAAAACCGCGCAGCAAGCCCGCTTACGCGGGCGCCGCGGGGCGTTTCCGTTCCGTTGAAATCAGGCAAAGCGATCCCCGTCTCGATAGACAACATCCCTCGTTGTCTCATTTGACTGCCAAATGCGGTGACAGCATGGCAAATGTGCCACACATGCACAAGCACCTCTCATATAGTCAACAAACAACTAATGAGAGATTGACGGGGAATACCAGTCCATACTTGCCCGAGGGTTGATTGTTACTAAAACGAGATATTCAGGCCGCTTCCCTAAGCGGATCATCGGGATCGATGCCATAATCCTTTAATTTCCTGTAAAGCGTAGAGCGGCCGATGCCGAGTTTCCGAGCCACCTGGCTCATCTGGCCGCGATAAAATTTCAGTGCAAAACGGATCAGCTCTTCTTCGACGTCCGCCAATTTACGGACTTCGCCGGCATCATCGGTGCTGGCAATGACATTGTCGGAAGACGGATAGGCGGCTGCGAGCAGCGCCCGCGGGTCCGGCCGGGCCGACTGTGCGGCATCCGCCCGGGCACCGGGGAAGTTGGCGTCGATCACGGTTTCCCGTTTTGCCTGCACCGGATTGGCAACCGGCACGATGACGGCGGTGGCTGCCAGTTCTGCCGAGCGGAATTCAGGAACCTGGGCTGCGATCTGCGGGAAATCGGCTTCGCCGAGCTCATCGCCCTGGGTCAGGACGACGGCGCGGAAGATCGCGTTTTCCAGCTGGCGGATATTGCCCGGCCAGTCATAGGCAGTGAGAAGACCCAGCGCATCGGCGCTGACGGTCACGCTCTTTGCCAGCTTCTGCTCCTGCGAGAAACGCTCGGCGAACACGCGGGCCAGATGCGGGATGTCTTCCTTGCGGCGACGCAGCGCCGGAATGGTGATCGGGAAGACGTTGAGGCGGTAATAGAGATCCTCGCGGAAACGCCCTGCACGCACCTCTTCGATCAGGTCCTTGTTGGTGGCCGAGATCAGGCGGACATTGACCTTCTGCACCTTGCCGGCGCCGACGGTCTCGACTTCGCCCTGCTGCACGGCGCGCAACAGCTTGACCTGCACTTCGAGCGGCAGATCACCGATTTCATCGAGGAACAGCGTGCCGCCGTCAGCCTCTACGAACTTGCCGGTATGTTTTTCCGCAGCACCGGTAAAGGCACCCTTCTCGTGGCCGAACAGGATGCTTTCGACGAGATTGTGCGGGATTGCACCACAGTTGACGGTGATGAACGGCTTGTTGGCGCGGTCACTGGCCGACTGGATGGCGCGGGCCACCATTTCCTTGCCGACGCCGGATTCGCCTTCAAGAACGACCGGGATGTTGGAATGGGCAGCACGCTGGGCGAGATCGATGACGCGCAGCATGTCCGGGCTTGCCGAGACGATATCGGCAAAACCGATCGCGCCGGTACGGCGGCGGCCGATCCGGGCCTTGGCTTCCTTCTGGTCGAGCTTCAGCGCATTGGAGATCGAGGTGCCGATCCGCTCCGGCGATACCGGCTTGACGACGAAATCGAAGGCGCCGGCGCGCATGGCCTCAACGACGGTCTCGATGCCGCCCTGCCCCGTCTGAACGATGACCGGCGTATCGACACCTGCCTCGCGAATGGCGGTAAGAAAGCTCAGGCCATCCATTTCCGGCATCATCAGGTCGAGCACGATGACGTTGATCGGGCCGCGATTGGTGCGCAGGAACTCGAGAGCGGCAAGCCCGTTTTCGGCCAGATGCGCCACGTGGCCGTAACGCTCCACGGCATTCTTCAACAGGCGGCGCTGGATCGGATCGTCATCAACGACTAGGACTTGGGCAATCATGCTCGGCTCCCTGCAACACTCATCGTGCGAACGTTCATTTGCACCCATGACGGGTTCTAGGTCTGAGGTTGTGTCAGAAAGGCTTGAACATCCCCTTTTGAGAAAAGCTTGCATTTTAACGGCCACCAAGGAAAACAGACGATCTTGGCACAGGCCCCGATGCCGACAGGAGTTTTGAATGAAAAAGTCCCTCTTTTCGCCCATCCCCATGGCAGCTGCGACAACCGCCGGAGCGGCAACAGACCCGGCACTGGGCCTGCTGCCGGTCTGGAAGCTTTCCGATCTTTACGCCTCCAAGGACGCGCCGGAATATGCGGCAGACCTGAAGAAGGCAGCCGAGCTGTCGCTGGCTTTCGAGGACAAGTGGAAGGGCAAACTGGCCGAAGCCGCGACGAAAACGGGTGCCGGCGGCATCGGCGAGGCGCTTGTCGAATATGAGTCCCTCGACGACCTCCTCGGCAAGATCGGCTCCTTTGCCGGCCTCACCTATTTCTCCAACACCTCGGATCCCGCCAACGGCAAATTTTATGGCGATGCCCAGGCAAAGCTGACCGACATGTCGGCGCATCTCCTGTTTTTCGCCTTGGAACTCAATCGCATCGACGACGCCGTCATGGATGCCTGCATGGACCGCGATCCGGCAGCCGGCCATTACCGCCCCTGGCTCGTCGACCTCAGGAAGGACAAGCCCTTCCAGCTCGACGACAAGCTGGAACAGCTTTTTCTCGAAAAATCGATGACCTCGTCGGCCGCCTTCAACCGCCTGTTCGACGAGACCATGGCCGACCTGCGCTTTGACGTCGATGGCGAGGTCCTGCCGCTCGAACGCACGCTCAACATGCTGCAGGAACCGGCAGCGGAAACCCGCGCCAAGGCTGCCGCCGCCCTGTCGAAAACCTTCGGTGACAACCTGCGCGTCTTCACGCTGGTCACCAATACGCTCGCCAAGGACAAGGACATTTCCGACCGCTGGCGTGGTTTCGAGGATATTGCCGATAGCCGCCACCTCGCCAACCGCGTCGAGCGCGAGGTTGTCGATGCGCTGGCGGAAGCGGTTACCAAAGCCTATCCGCGCCTGTCCCATCGTTATTACGCGATGAAGGCGAAATGGCTCGGAATGGAACAGATGAATTTCTGGGACCGCAACGCGCCGCTGCCGGAAACGCCGAATGCGCTAATCCCCTGGTCCGATGCCAAGGAAACCGTGCTCTCCGCCTATGGCGCCTTCGCGCCGGAAATGGCTGAGATCGCCGGCCGTTTCTTCGATGAGGAATGGATCGACGCGCCGGCCCGCCCCGGCAAGGCACCGGGCGCCTTCGCCCATCCGACCGTGCCGTCCGCCCACCCTTACGTTCTGGTCAACTATCTCGGCAAGCCGCGCGACGTGATGACGCTTGCCCATGAACTCGGCCATGGTGTGCATCAGGTTCTGGCCGGCGGCCAGGGCGCGCTGATGTGCCAGACGCCGCTGACTTTGGCCGAAACCGCCTCCGTCTTCGGCGAAATGCTGACCTTCCGCGCCCTTCTCGAAAAGACGAAGGATAAACGCGAACGCAAGGCCATGCTCGCCCAGAAGGTCGAGGACATGATCAACACGGTCGTGCGCCAGATCGCCTTCTACCAGTTCGAGCGCAAGGTCCATACGGCCCGCAAGGACGGCGAGCTGACGGCCGAGCAGATCGGCGAACTCTGGCTCTCCGTCCAGGCCGAAAGCCTCGGGCCGGCGATCAAAATCTCGGAAGGTTACGAGATGTGGTGGACCTATATCCCCCACTTCATCCACTCGCCCTTCTACGTCTACGCTTATGCCTTCGGCGATTGCCTGGTGAACTCGCTCTACGCCGTCTACCAGAACGCCGCGCCCGGCTTCCAGGACAAGTATTTCGACCTCCTCAAGGCCGGCGGCACAAAGCACCATTCGGAGCTTCTGAAGCCGTTCGGCCTCGACGCCACCGATCCGTCCTTCTGGTCGAAGGGACTGTCGATGATCGAGGGCCTGATCGACGAGCTGGAAGCACTCGACAAGGCTTGAAGCGAATTACATCCAGAGCCTGAAAATCGGGGTGCCTGAGAACCTCGGGGATTGCCGCAGGTTCGCCCTTTTCAGGAAGGATGTTCCGGTCTTGAATATCGCAAGGGTGGGATCAAAACCGATTCCACCCTTCGAACGGAGTTTGGGAATGGCGACCAAGGCAATCGCAACCAAGGCAAAGGCCCGTAGCGCAAAACAGGCAGACCTCCTGTCCCTGATCGAAACCATGCGCTGGGAGCCCGGAAAAGGCTTTCTGCGCCTCGACCAGCATCTGCGCCGTCTGAACCGTTCGGCCGATGCTCTCGGTTTCCGTTCGGCCCCTGCGGATCTCGTCAAGCAGCTGGAAGCCGCCGTCTCCGGCGAGGCGCCGCTTCACGTCCGCCTCGCCATGACGTTCCGCGGCAATGTCGAAATCACCACCGAACCCTTTGCAGCCATCGCAGACGACACGGTCTGGCGCATCAGGATCGCCGAAACCCGCCTCCCCTCCGATGATCCCATGTATCGCCACAAGACCACGCGCCGGGAAATTTACGACACGGCAAGAGCCGAATTTGCCGAGGACGACGCGCAGGAAGTGATCATGCTCAACGAGCGTGGCGAGATCTGCGAAGGCACCACGACGAACATCTTCGTCGAACAGCCGGACGGCACGCTGATCACCCCGGCAATCTCCTGCGGCCTCATCGCCGGCATCCTGCGCGGCGACCTGATCCGCGAAGGCCGCGCCAAGTCCGGCCTTGTGAAACCGCAGGAACTCACCGGCGCCCGCCTCTTCGTCGGCAATTCTCTGCGTGGATTGATCCGGGCAGAGCTTGTTGAAGCGTAGCCATTCGGGGTGGCACAACTAGCGGCGGATATCCGTCCGCGGCCGTCTTCGTCGCCCGTCGAACACCAGCTCTCCTTGTCGCAACGCCGATATGGACATTGGAAATCAGAAGCTCTGAAACCGCCAAAAGGCGAACAGCCAGTTGGCTTGCCGCGCTGGGATTATGCTCGGCAATATAAGTACGGATCCGGACGAGGTCGGCGATTGCCTCCTCGCTCCAGATCAGCACCATCAGCGTTTCCTGAAAATATCGGCATCAGGAGCGGCTTTTTCGTCGGCCGAGCCCCAGGTTCGCAGCCAATCGGCCACGGCTTCGTGCGAAACGAAATCGCCACGATCCGCCCGTTCGATGGCCTCGTCGAGCGCCTTGGCTTCCATCTCCTGCTGAAGAACGTATTCGGACAGCGCCTCCTCGGCGATATCGGATACGGGCCGCTTGGTATCGGAGGATATCCGCTCAAGCTTTTCCTTCATTTCGCTGGAAATGCGAAGGGACATGACATGCGACGTCATCAGGGCGCGCCCTCTCGTTTTTTGCTTTTCTAGCACGAAACGAGAGGGCCCGGAACTAGGACTTCTCCCGGTAAAACACCATGCCGCCGTGATAAAGTACGTCGTCGACGAATTTGCCGTCGGCGGTGAAGCCGGTATCGTCCCAGTAGTCGATATGATTGCCGGTCACGACATAGCAGCCCTGATAGGCGCTCTGGCGTTTACCGCGGGCCTCGTCGTAGCGGCCGTTCGGCAAGAGTTCCTGACGGATGTGACCGTCTCCGGTTACCCACATTCCGATATAGGGGTGGCTTATAGTGGCGTGATGATTGCTCATCTTGTCCTCCGCATGGACGGGAAGGGAAACCGCCATGCCCGCAGACATGGCGGCGGCAAAAAGGATGCGATGCCAGCGCATGACGATCCTCTCAGCTCTCAGTGGGGCGAGCGCGTCGGGCGCACGACGATCTCGCTGACATCGACATCGTCCGGCTGGGAGATCGCAAAGCGCACGGCGCGGCCGATCGCATCCGGGGTCAGCGCGATCGCGCGCCAGGTCTTCATGCCTTCCGCGGCGATGGGATCGGTGATCGTGTCGGCCAGCTCGCTTTCGACAACGCCCGGATGGATGCAGGTGACGCGGATATCGTCATGTTCCTGCCTCAGCCCATCGGAAATCGCCCGAACCGCGAATTTCGTGGCGCAATAGACGGCCGCCGTCGGCGATACCGCAAGTGCCCCGATCGAGGCGATGTTGATGACATGGCCGGATTTGCGCGCCACCATTTCCGGCAGCACGGCGGCAATGCCGTAAAGCACGCCCTTGATATTGACGTCGACCATCCTGTCCCACTCGTCGACCTTCAGCGAGGCAAGTGGCGATAGCGGCATCACGCCGGCATTGTTGACGATCACATCCACCCGGCCGAATTCCTTGCGCGCCGCTTCAGTGAAGGCCGCGACATCGGCACGATCGGTCACGTCGAGCTTGCGGGTCAGCACCTTGCCGCCATCGGCGCGGATTTCCTCTGCGAGCGCATCCAGCCGGTCGGTGCGGCGCGCGCCGAGCACCAGCGGCGCACCCGTCTTTGCCAGTTCGCGGGCAATTCCGGCGCCGATTCCGCTTGAAGCACCGGTGATCAGCACGACCTTGTCGAGATTATCATTGGAAGACATGGCTTTCTCCTTTGTTGGCGCATCTCTGCGGCCCATCCCTGCCCGTCGGTAACGAGCAATTGCCAGAAAGATAAGCCTCAGCCATTGTCGCGATAAGCCGCCCATTCATTTCCAGACTGCCCAGGAAATCTAACCAATGTCGATGGACTACAATGCGCTTGCCGCCTTTGCCCTGGTTGCCGAGGAAAGAAGCTTTCGCGCCGCCGCCGACCGGCTTGGTGTCACCCGCTCGGCCGTCAGCCAGACCATTCGCAAGCTGGAGGAGACGATGGGGATCGCGCTGGTGCATCGGACGACGCGCAGCGTTTCGCTGACCGAAGCCGGCGAGCGGCTCTATCTCGAAGCCGCACCGGCGCTTGCCGGCATCAGGGCCGCGGTCGAGGCCGCCGGCAATCTCAATGGTCGCCCACGCGGCCTGCTGCGGCTTGCGGTCTCCTCGATTGCGGAAAGCTTTCTGTCAGGACCGCTGCTCGCAGCCTTCGCGGACGAAAACCCGGAGGTCAAATTGCACATCACCGTCACCGACGAGGAATTCGACATCGTCGCGGAAGGATATGATGCCGGCGTCAGGCTCGGCGAGGTTATCGCCCAGGACATGATCGCCGTGCCGGTTTCCGGCGACCAGCGCCAGCTGGCCGTCGCCTCGCCCGCCTATATCGAACGGTTCGGCGCACCGGCGCATCCGAATGAGCTGGCTTCCCGTCGCTGCATCGGCTGGCGCAAGGAGCTGGATCTTGCCCCCTATCGCTGGGAATTCGCCGAGGACGGCAAGGAGTTTTCCGTCGCGGTCGCCGATACCGTCACCACCAACGACATGACGCTGATGATCCGCCTCGGCCTTGCCGGCGCCGGCATCACCTTCGGCATGGAGGAGAGCTTTCGAACCGCCATCGACCGCGGCGAACTCGTCCCTCTGCTTGAGGACTTTTCTCCCCGCTTCCCCGGCTTCTACCTCTATTACCCGAGCCGGCGGAACATGGCGCCGAAACTGCGGGCGCTTGTCGATCACCTGAGAAAGGCGCGATGACTATTGCGGCAGGATGCCTTTTTCGCGCGCAACACGGATCATCGCGTCATGCATGGCACCGTCATCGACCGGACCTGTCAGGTCGTAGAGCGTATTGTCGAAATCCTCGCCCTGCTTGCCCATGAATTCGCGCCTCTCGGTCAGATCCCGGGGATAAGGCGAAGGAAACATGTCCATCCCCTTTTTCACCGCTGCCGCCTGCTCCGTCAGTCCCCATTCTTGAAGCGCTTCCAGCACTTCCGGCATCAGGTAACCCGAGGAGTTGAAAAAGGCCTGATGCACCGAGCCATTCAGCATCTCCTCCTCGAAATAACGCACCGCCATGATCTGCCCGTAGGCCTTCGGCAATTGCGAAAAACGTTCGAGCGTACCGGTCATGTCGCCAAACGGATCGGCGCAGATCGTGACGCTATCGGCAAGGAATTGCAGCCGGTCGTCGTCGGAAGCGGCTGCCCGGATCGGCTCGTAGATTGCCTCCAGCGCCGGCGAGGCTTTGATACGCTCGACAGCCTCATACATCAGCCGCGGCAGTTCGCGATAGCGCGCCGAAAGCTCCCCGAGCGCCGCATCGAGCGCAATGCCCTTGGCATCATCATCGCTCATCCAGAGCTTGTAGCGCTCTTTCACCGTACCGAAATTCGGGCCGAACAGCGTCTTGCCTTCGCGCAGCATCTTCGCGTGATCGGCAAGCCCCTGCTCTTCCAGAACCGTGATGATATCGTCGACGAAAACGCTGTCCATCAGCACGAAAAATGTCGCCAGACCGTCCGGCGGATTGGTCCAGCCATCGGCGGCTGCCAGCATCAGGATCGGCCTCTCGGCTTCCGGATAGGTGTTCAGACCCCGTTTTAATGCCTCGCGGCGCCTTGCTGCACCGGCCTCGTCGGGAAGCAGATCGAAATCCAGCTCGCCCGCCTTTTCACCATCCTTGCGGAAAAACGTGTCGGGAGACCGGAGCTGAACGACCCGTGCCTCGAGTGCATTCCACATCGGATAATGTTTCCAGCCTTCCGGATCGCACCGGTCGGAACCGGTCGCAGCCACAGCCGCCGCCATCGTGCACCCCATGAACAGAACAAACCAGGCGAGCAGCCAAAGTCCCCAATGCGCCCGCCAGCGTGCCCTGATAGCGGCTGCTGATGAAGAAATACCCCAACATCCGCCAAATGAACGACCAGACAAACCGAATGTCATCCCGCTCCGCAGCATCTGCCGGGAGACCTGCCTGCAATGCCCCAAACTCAACCCCACGCGCGACCCCGAGACCACCATCAATTCTCGATTTGTAGGGTGCTGGCGCGCCGTTCCAAGATGTCAGATCTAGCAGTCGGCCGGATTGGCCCATGGGTTGAGTGCGCGCAAGATGGAGCTGCTTGCAACCGGCGGCCACCTCCGCGACAATCGTTTTTTGACGCAGGTTTTCCCGCAAGCAGGCAAAAGGGAGAGTGGATGAAGCCGACCTATACGCCCTATGACGGCTCCTCGACGCCGTTCACGATCGGCCTCGCCCAACTCGATCCCGATCGCTGGATCGAGCCGGATGCGGATCTCGGCGATCAGCTCGCCGAAAAAGAACGCATCCTCGCCCGATATGGCGATCTTGTCCTGCGCGCCGAGGACGATACGCTGGCCGCACAGCAGGAAGTTCTGGAAACGCTGGCGGACTACCTGCCCACCCAGCATGCCGGGATCTGGCGCCGAAACGGCGACCGGATGGAAATGGCCGGCAGAGAAATCGATCTCGCCGACGAAAACATGACGCCACTCTGTCGCGCCGGCCTGCTTGTGCAGGACGATCTCGTCATCATGCGCCGGGGCGAAAACGGCTGGCGCATCGCCGCCGCCTTCCTCGCTTTTCCCTCATCCTGGCGCCTGTCGGAAAAATTCGGCCTGCCGATGGACGAGGTGCATGCGCATGTTCCCGGCTTCGAAGGTGGCAGCCGCAATGCCGGGCTGATCAACCGCATGTTCGACAATCTGTCGCCCGACCGTTTCGTCGTGCGCTGGAACTGGTCGGTCAACTGGTCCCATGCGCTCTATCACCCGAATGCCAAGTCGCCGGAGGAAAAGCGTGGTGTGCCCGCGGAAAAGGCACTGATCCGCGTCGAACGCCAGACCCTGCGCAAGCTGCCGCGATCGGGCGACATCCTGTTCACCATCCGCATCTATCTCGATCCGCTCTCCGTCATCCTGGCCCAGCCGAATGCCACGGAACTCGCAAGCTCGATGGCGAACCAGCTGGAAGCGCTGACGATCGAGCAGACCGCCTATAAGGGTCTGTCGGAAAAACGCGCCGAACTGCTGAATGTATTGCGCAAAGCACCCCTTGAAGCGGCGCCGGCGCGATAAATATCGTTATCCGGCAACAGGCTGCGGCAAGTACTTTATTGTGACGCAGTTTTATGATCTAGAGCGCCGCGAATTACGCACAGCGGTCATTTTGTGCGCATAAGAATGCCCGGTGCCGAATAAGGGCGCAGCGGCGGCCAACCGGCCGACACCAAGGAGAGAATAATGGCAGACACCAACTATCCGGTTTATGGCGAAATCACCGGCCCGATCGTAATGATCGGCTTCGGTTCGATCGGTCGCGGCACGCTGCCGCTGATCGAGCGCCACTTCAAGTTCGACAAGAGCCGGTTGGTCGTCATCGACCCGCGCGAAGAGCCCTCCGACATGGAGATCCTCAAGCAGCACGGCGTCCGCCACATCAAGGAATACGTCACCAAGGAGAACTACAAGGATCTCCTGAAGCCGCTCCTGACCGAAGGCGAAGGCCAGGGCTTCTGCGTCAACCTGTCGGTCGATACCGGCTCGCTCGACCTGATGAAGCTCTGCCGCAAGCTCGACGTTCTTTACATCGACACGGTCGTCGAGCCCTGGCTCGGCTTCTACTTCGACAAGAACATGAAGAATTCCGAGCGCACCAACTACGCGCTTCGTGAAACCGTCCGCAAGGAAAAGGCCAAGAGCCCGGGCGGCACGACCGCCGTTTCCACCTGCGGCGCAAACCCGGGCATGGTCTCCTGGTTCGTCAAGCAGGCGCTGGTCAACCTCGCCAACGATATCGGCGTCAAGTTCGACGAGCCGGATCAGCATGACCGCGAAGGCTGGGCCAAGCTGATGAAGAAGCTCGGCGTCAAGGGCGTCCACATTGCCGAGCGCGATACCCAGCTGACCAAGAACCCGAAGCCGCTCAACGTCTTCTGGAATACCTGGTCGGTCGAAGGCTTCATCTCGGAAGGCATGCAGCCGGCCGAACTCGGCTGGGGCACCCATGAGAACTGGATGCCGAAGAACGCTAAGAAGCACAAGAAGGGCTGCCAGGCCGCCATCTATCTGGAACAGCCGGGCGCCAACACCCGCGTCCGCACCTGGTGCCCGACGCCGGGTCCGCAGTATGGCTTCCTCGTTACCCATAACGAGTCCATCTCGATCGCCGACTATTTCACGGTGCGCGACAAGGACGGCGAAGTGACCTTCCGCCCGACCTGCCACTACGCATACCATCCGGCAAACGATGCAGTCCTGTCGCTGCACGAAATGTTCGGCAATGGCGGCAATCCGCAGCCGGTCCATCACGTCCTCGACGAGCATGAACTGGTCGAAGGCCTCGACGAACTCGGCGTGCTGCTCTACGGCCACGAGAAGAACGCCTATTGGTTCGGCTCGCGCCTGTCGCTGGAAGAAACCCGCCGCATCGCGCCTTACCAGAACGCAACCGGCCTGCAGGTCACCTCGGCCGTTCTCGCCGGCATGGTCTACGCCATCGAAAACCCGAAGGCCGGCATCGTCGAAGCCGACGAGATCGACTACAAGCGTTGCCTCGAAGTGCAGCTGCCTTACCTCGGCCCGGTCGAAGGTCACTACACCGACTGGAACCCGCTCACCGGCCGCCCGGGCCTGTTCCCGGAAGACATCGACGAGAAGGATCCGTGGCAGTTCAAGAACGTTCTCGTTCGCTAACAGCCTCGGCATGATCTCAAGAAACCGCCTGTCTCATCACAGGCGGTTTTTTTGTGCGTTGAAAAATCCGGTCTTTCCGGCGCCACATCTTGCATTACATAGTTAGCGGACGGCATGGTTCGCCTAGCAAGAACCGGACCGAATCGCGGGAGACAGAAGATGAAATTGAAAGTGAGCCTTGCGCTCGTCGCGGTAGCCGGCCTTTCGGCCTGCGTTTCCTCGCCGCCGCCGAGCCAGGTGGCCGTCGTTCAGCAGCCGCAGGGTGTCGAAGGCACCTGGGTTGACCCGAACGGCATCGTCTCGACCTTCTCGGCCGGCACGTTCAACACCCGCGCAAGCGACAGCAATGCCCTGCTCGCATCCGGTACCTACACGACAATGTCCCCGACCCTGGTCGAGATCAACATGACCTCGCTCGTCCGCAAAACCCAGTCGCGCGTCAACTGCGCGCTCGTCACGCCGAACCAGCTGAACTGCACTCAGGACAGCGGCGCGCAGTTTTCGCTGGCCCGCCGGACCTGATCGGACTGCCACCGAATTCAAGCTGACAAACCCCCGCGAGAGCGGGGTTTTCGCGTTTTAGCTGTAAAATATTGCGCCGCAGCCTTGTCATATTTGCCTTGAAACCGATTTGCCTTGATGGAAACATGCACTGCACAACGATTGTCATGGTGGGACCTTAAGAACGATCGCAGCGGGCGGCAGGGAACGCCGTTTGATAAAACTAGGAGAGAGATAAGATGAAAAAGACATTGGGACTGGGGCTTCTGACGGCCTCTGTCATGGCCCTTTCGAGCAGCGCGGCCTTTGCCGACTTCGAACTCAATATCCTGCACATCAACGACTTCCATTCCCGCATCGAGTCCGTCAACAAATACGACAGCACCTGCTCGGCCGAGGAAGAAGGCAAGGGCGAATGCTTCGGTGGTGCCGCCCGCCTGCTGACCGCCATCAACCAGACCCGTGACGGCCTGAAGTCGCAGGGCAAGAACGTTCTTCTCTTGAACGCCGGCGACAATTTCCAGGGTTCGCTCTTCTACACGACCTACAAGGGCGCCGTCGAAGCCGAGATGCTGAACGCCATGAAGTTCGACGCCATGACCGTCGGCAACCATGAATTCGACGATTCGGACGATGTGCTCGCGACCTTCCTCGACAAGATCCAGTTCCCGGTCGTCACCGCCAATGTCGTGCCCTCGGCTGCCGCCAAGATCGGCAACCGCATCAAGCCGTCGCTCGTCCTCGAAGTCGGCGGCCAGAAGATCGGCATCGTCGGCGCCGTTACCAATGACACGCCCGAGATCGCCAATCCCGGCCCGAACATCACGATTGCCGACGACGTCGCCAAGATCACCGAAGCCGTCCAGGCTGTGAAGGCGCAAGGCGTCGACAAGATCATCGCGCTCACCCATGTCGGTTACCCGCGCGACCTCGCCTTCATTGCAAAGATCCCGGATGTCGATGTTGTTGTCGGCGGCCATACCCACACGCTTCTGTCGAACACGGTCAAGGGCGCCGAAGGCCCCTACCCGACCTGGGTCGACAATCCGGGCGGCTACAAGGTTCCGGTCGTACAGGCCTTCCAGTACTCGCGTTATCTCGGCGACCTGAAGGTCGTGTTCGATGATGCCGGCGTGGTGAAGAGCGCCGAAGGCGAGCCGATCCCGGTCGACAAGAGCTTCCAGCCCGACGCCCCGACCGTTGCGCGCATCAACGAGCTGAAGGCACCGATCGAGGAGCTGAAGAAGAAGGTCGTCGGTTCCGCCGAAGCTGCCATCGACGGCGACCGCAAGAATTGCCGCGCCAAGGAATGCACGATGGGCAACCTGCTCGCCGATGCACAGCTCGACCGCGTCAAGGACCAGGGCATCACCATCTCGATCCAGAATGGCGGCGGTCTGCGCGCCTCGATTGATGCCGGCGAAGTCACGATGGGCGAAGTCCTGACGGTTCTGCCGTTCCAGAACACGATCGCAACCTTCCAGATCAAGGGTGCCGATCTCGTCACCGCGCTCGAAAACGGCGTCAGCCAGATCGACGATGGCGCAGGCCGCTTCCCGCAGGTCGCCGGCATGAAATTCTCCTTCGACAAGTCGAAGCCGGCCGGCGCCAAGGTCAGCGACGTACAGGTCAAGGAAGGCGATGCCTTCGTCCCGCTCGACCCGGCCAAGACCTACGGCGTCGTCACCAACAACTACGTCCGCACCGGCGGCGACGGTTTCAAGATCTTCGCAACCGCTGCCCAGAACGCCTATGACTTCGGCCCGAACCTCGAAAATGCCGTGGCCGACTATATCGGCGCCCACAGCCCCTACAAACCTTACCTCGACGGTCGCATCACCGACCTGACCCCGGCAAGCTATACGCCGCCGGCAAAGCCGGCTCCGGCCGCAGCGCCTGCAGCCCCGGCAGCAACGCCCGCCCCTGCCGCAACCCCGGCTCCGGCGACAACGGCACAGGCCACCACGCCGGCACCGGCAGCACCTGCGCCCGCCGCTCCGGCTCCTGCTGCACCGGCAGCAGCAACCGCGCCTGCAAAACCGGCCGGCCCGACCAAGTACACGGTCGTCAAGGGTGACTCGCTCTGGAAGATCGCCGAAAGCCATTTTGGCAATGGCGAGGACTGGACGAAAATCTCCAAGGCCAATTCGCTGCGCCACCCGAACATCATTCAGGTCGGCGAAGAGCTGGAACTGCCAGCCAAGTAAGGCCAGCAGCAAAATAGGACGATTTGTCTCGACAATCGAGCGGCCCGGGCCTTTCCCGGGCCGCTCTTTGTTTCTAAATAAGCCGCAGCAAAGCCTTCGAGCCGATCAGGGCTCCCACAGAAGAGAACGAGAATGAACCATTCCGCCGCGATGCCTGCCGAGCATCCCAAAATCTCCTTCGGCAAGGTCGGCGTTCTTCTCGTCAATCTCGGCACGCCCGACGGCACCGACTACAAGTCGATGCGGCGTTATCTCGCCGAATTCCTCTCCGACAAGCGCGTCATCGAATGGTCGCGGCTCTATTGGTACCCGATCCTCTATGGCATCGTTCTGAACAAGCGTCCGCAAAAGGTCGGCAAGGCTTATGAGGCAATCTGGAACAAGGATCTGAACGAAAGTTATCTGCGCACCTATACCCGCAGCCAGGGTGAGAAAATGGCGCAGCGTCTGGCCAACCTCGAAAACGTCGTGGTCGACTGGGGCATGCGTTACGGCAAACCGTCGATCGCCGAAAAGATCGACGCGCTGAAGGCGCAGGGCTGCGAGAAGATCGTGCTTTTCCCGCTTTACCCGCAATATGCCGCCTCGACGACCGCGACCGTCAACGACAAGGCCTTCGAGCACCTGATGAAGCTGCGCTGGCAGCCAGCGGTGCGCACCATACCGCACTATCACGACGATCCGGCCTATATCACTGCCCTTGCCAATTCGGTGCGCCAGACGCTGTCGACGCTCGAATGGGAGCCGCAGATGCTGATCACCTCGTTCCACGGCATCCCGCAATCCTATTTCAAGGCCGGCGACCCCTATTACTGTCACTGCCAGAAGACGGCCCGCCTGCTGCGCGAGGAACTGGGTTACACGGACAAGCAGTTCCGCATCACCTTCCAGTCGCGCTTCGGACCGGAGGAATGGCTGCAGCCCTATACCGACAAGACCATGGAAAAGCTCGCCTCCGAAGGCATCACGCGGGTGGCGATCATGAACCCCGGCTTCGTTTCGGATTGTCTCGAGACGCTGGAAGAGATTGCTGGCGAGGCGGGCGAGATCTTCATGCACCATGGCGGCGAAAAGTTCGTCCATATCCCCTGTCTCAACGATAGTGACGGCGGCATGGACGTGCTGGAAAAGGTCGTGCGCCGGGAGCTTCAGGGCTGGGCTTGAGCCGGGCATCAGGGAAAGGGCAGATCGAAATGAGACTTTCCGTAGCGTCCATGCTGGCATTGTCTCTTGCACTCGGCGCTGCCGGCTGCTCTCAGGCCGATGATCCGCCGAAAGGCCCGCAGAAATTCGCAGCCGAAGCCTGCCCCTTCACCATCGACATTCCCGGCAATGCCAAGCTTGATTCCAGTGGCATCGAGACCACCGATTTCCAGCCGGAAAAACAGGTCTCCGCCTTCTGGAATGCGCCCGACACCGAATTTGTTGTCATGTGCATGGGCATTCCGAACTACAAGCTCGATGCCGGTTATGTCGACAATATCTGCAGCCCGAAAAATCCCAATCTCGTGGTCGGCAGCATTTGCGGCCCGACGCAGAAATTCGGCGGCGTCGAAGTCGCCATGCCCATGACCGGCCCCGACAGCGGCGTCGCCTATTACTGGATCTATACCGGCCACAAGGAAGGCAAGGGCCGGCTGAGTTTTCGCGTGGCGACGACGAAATCCAAGCCGGACGATCAGGAAAAGCAGCGGATCGACACGCTCGCCCAGTCCGTTTTCGAAACGATCCGCTGAGCCTGGCGCAATCCTCTATACGAGCGGCAGCTTCAATCCCTTGATGCGGAAATAGTCATCTAGCGCTTCGGTCGATGCGGCATGCGCGGCGCTTGCGACATAGGTGTCAGGCCGCACGAGATAGACAGCATCCCGCGCCAGCCCGGCATCCTCGAAATCCGTCTGCCACGGAAAGATCCAGAGCGGAACGCCGTTTGCGCGGCACCAGTCTTCCAGCAAATGCCCGGCATAACCATAGACATGCACATGCCAGGAAAAATCGCCAAACCCGTCATAGTTCGACCGCCCCTCGCCGAGATCGAGCCAGGGCAACCGGTCGCCGCCCCGCACCCGACCCGCCTCGCCCTCACTCAGGAAATCGCCGCGATAATCGATCTCCAGCTGCGAGACGGTGCGAAACACCCATTCGCGCAACAGCTCGATCCGGGCCGCAAAAGGTGCCACAACCGGCAGGATGCGGGTGCGGACGAAGCGGGCAAGGTTTCCGTCTGACGTCGCCAGCGAAAACACCTCGTCGGTCGTGCCGACAAGTTTTCGCGCAAAGGCGATGCGCTCTTCCTCATAGGTGTCGAGCAGCCGCGCATCCGCCTCGCCCTTCACCACCGCCTTCAGCTTCCAGGCCAGATTGACCGCATCGCCAATCCCCGTATTCATCCCCTGCCCGCCGGCCGGGCTATGGATATGGGCGGCATCGCCGAGCAGGAAGGCCCGGCCTTTCCGGAAACGATCGACCACCCGGTGATGTACCCGGTAATGCGAGAACCAGTTGACCTTCGTCACCTCGATCTTCAGGCTTTCCACCGCCTTGCGATTGACGTCCTCGAACGTCATCTGGCCGGCCTCTGCATCGGTCTCCCTGACGGTGCCGATCAGCCTTGCCCGCGCCCCCGCATCGAGCGGAAAGATCGCCAGAAAATCCGCACTGTCGAGATCGATATTGAGTTCGCCATTCATCGGCGGCCCCTTGGCCTCGACATCGGCGACATAAAACGTCTGCTCATAGGTGCCGCCAGGAAAGCCGATGCCGAGCACTTTTCGCACGGTCGAACTGGCGCCGTCGCATCCGGCAACCCATGCCGCCTCGGCCGTTTCCTCGCGGCCATCCGGCAGCGTCAGATGCGCGATGACGCCATCGGCAGTCTCCTCGAAACCGACAAGCGTCGTATTCCACTCAATCGTGACACCGGCCGCCTGCAGCCGCTCGGCCAGCAAAGCCTCATGCCTATCCTGCGGGTAGATATGCAGGAAGGGATAACGGGTGTATCGGGCGCCGGTCTCGTCCAGCGCAACATGCGCCTGCCGCTCGCCGCCGACCCAGAGATTGACGCCGCCGACCTGAAACCCTTCGGTGACCACGGCTTCCGCAAGACCGGCCTGCGCATAAAACTCCAGCGTCCGCGCATGCACGGCCAGCGCCCTCGAGGCCGTTCCCGGCCCGGATGCCTTGGAAATGATCCGGACCGAAACGCCCATCTTCGCCAGCCACAGAGCCAGCACCATTCCGGTCGGCCCGGCACCGACGATGAGTACGTCATGACGCATCGCATTTCCTCCCTGATCCTCAGAGACAGAATCTAGCGCCGGAAACCGCAAGTCAAAGGGAGAAACGGACGATTATCGGTCGATCTCAGCGCACTTCTTCCGCCGAGAAACCTGCCGTAGCGGCCTTCCAGAAATCCGGGTCCTCGTAATCCGTCGGATCCGCGACACCAGCCAGATGAAAGGCCTCGCGCCGCTCGACACAGGTGCCGCAACGGCCACAATGTCTTGCGCCCCCCTTATAGCAGGACCAGGTTTCGGCAAACGGCGTGTCGTGCTTCGCGCCATCCGTGACGATATCGGCCTTCGATCCGTTCACATAGGGCGCCAAGAGTTCGACCTTGGCATAACCGTCGAGCGCATGGTTCTGCATCACCTGAAACGCATCGATGAAACCCGGCCGGCAATCCGGATAGATGAAATGGTCGCCGCCATGCACGGCGATCGCCACCGCATCCGCCTGCCGCGCCGCAGCCACCCCAAAGGCGATCGTCAGCATGATCGCATTGCGGTTCGGCACAACGGTGACGCGCATCGTCTCTTCCGCATAATGCCCGTCCGGCACCTCGACATCATCCGTCAGCGCCGAACCGGTCAGCTGCGCGCCGACCGCCGTCATGTCGATGATCTGATGAAACACGCCGAGCCGTTTGGCGCAGGCGGCGGCAAAATCGAGTTCCTTGCGGTGGCGCTGGCCATAATCGAAGGAGATCAGGCCGAAAAGATTGCCCTGTGAAGCGATGCGCTGGGCAAGTGAAACGGAATCCAGTCCGCCCGAGCAGACGACGATGGTTTTCATGATTTCTGTCCTTGTTTTGACCGGGTAGGCTGCGACCGGCATTCAGTTTGCCCCATTTACCCCCTGCCGACGCGCTTGTGAATGGCCTAAGCTTGTGATCGCTCAAAGCCTCCAATAGGATCATCTGATTAGAAAATTTGCATTTCATTGGGAGGGTTTCATGATTCTGGGTGGATTTGACATCGTCGTGATTGCGGCCGTCATACTGATCATCCTGATCCTGTTTGCCGGCATAAAGACGGTGCCGCAGGGGTATCGCTACACGGTCGAGCGTTTTGGCCGCTACACACGCACACTCGATCCCGGCCTCAACCTGATCACACCTTTCATCGAGCGCATCGGTTCGCGCATGAGCGTGATGGAACAGGTGCT
Source organism: Neorhizobium alkalisoli (assembly GCF_007829835.1). Taxonomy (GTDB): domain Bacteria; phylum Pseudomonadota; class Alphaproteobacteria; order Rhizobiales; family Rhizobiaceae; genus Neorhizobium. Next base: position 966,972 of record NZ_VIWP01000003.1, read on the forward strand.
CAACATCCCGACCCAGGAAGTGATCACCAAGGACAATGCCAGCGTCTCGGCAGACGCCGTCTCCTTCTATCAGGTCCTCAATCCCGCCCAGGCCGCCTACCAGATCTCCAATCTCGAAAACGCCATCCAGAACCTGACCATGACCAATATCCGCTCGGTCATGGGCTCGATGGATCTCGACGAACTGCTTTCCAACCGCGAAGTCATCAACGACCGGCTGCTGCGCGTTGTCGACGAGGCGGTCGGGCCCTGGGGCATCAAGGTCACTCGCGTCGAGATCAAGGATATCCAGCCGCCGGCCGACCTCGTCCAGTCGATGGGCCGGCAGATGAAGGCCGAGCGCGAGAAACGCGCCCAGATCCTCGAGGCCGAAGGTTCGCGAAATGCCCAAATCCTGCGCGCCGAAGGCTCCAAGCAGGCCGCCGTTCTCGAGGCCGAAGGCCGCCGCGAAGCTGCCTTCCGCGAGGCCGAGGCACGCGAGCGTCTGGCCGAAGCCGAGGCCAAGGCGACCCAGTTCGTTTCGCAAGCCATCGCCAGCGGCGACGTGCAGGCGATCAACTATTTCGTTGCTCAGAAATACACGGAAGCGCTGATCGAGATCGGCAAGGCGCCGAATTCCAAAATCGTTCTGATGCCGCTCGAGGCATCCTCGATCATCGGCTCGCTCGGCGGCATCGGCGCCATCGCCAAGGACGTTTTTGGTGACGGCTCGACGCCGGTTGTCCAGCCGCGCCCACCGGCACCCACCCGCCCGGCAGCACAACGCCCGACGACGAGCACGACACCCGCGATCAATCCCTTTGATCCGCCGCGGGAGCCGCGCTCATGATCGAGAGCCTTGCGGCCAATCTCGGCCCATGGACCTGGTGGATCGTCGGGCTGGTACTGCTGGCCGCCGAGCTTGCAGCGCCGGGCGTTTTTCTCGTCTGGATCGGGCTTGCGGCACTGATCGTCGGCGCGCTGTCGCTGGCGCTCTGGGATGCGGCTCTTTGGACATGGCAGGTGCAACTTCTGCTGTTCGGCGTGCTGTCCATCGCGCTCGCCATCATCGGCCGCCGTTTTTATGCCGGCCGCAACCATTCGAGCGACGAGCCTATGCTGAACCGCCGCGGCGAAAGCCTTGTCGGACGCACGGCAATTCTGGCCGAGCCGATCGCAGAAGGTCGCGGGCGTATCCGCATGGACGATACATGGTGGCCGGTCATGGGGCCGGACCTGCCAGCCGGCAGCCGCGTACGCGTGACGGAAGCGCATGGCCGTGATTTGAGAGTGGAAGCGGCCTGAACGGCCATCGGCGAAGAGGTAAGCCTCTCGCGCAGCGTCATCCTCTGGTTTGTCCAGAGGATCTAACCACATCAATCATTCCTATGTGGACAGATGCTCGGGGCAAGCCCGAGCATGACGGAAGTCAGGGTTAACCGCCCGGTAATGTCAGGCGACGCCGACGCGCAGAAGGTCGTGGAAATGCACGATGCCGATCGGCCGGCGATCTTCATCGACGACGATCAGCGCACCGATACTGTGCTTGTTGAGCAGAGCCATGGCCGCCGTCGCCAACGTTTCCTTGCCGACCGTTTTCGGGTTTACCGTCATCACGTCGTCGATCACGGTCGTGCGCAGGTCGAGATCGAGATGGCGTGCAAGGTCGCCATCGGTGACGACGCCGCAAAGCCGGCCATCTTCATCGACAACGCCGACGCATCCGAATTTCTTGCGTGACAACTCATGGATCGCGCCGGGCATCAGCATGCCCTTCGGCACGAGCGGGATCTGATCCCCCACATGCATCAGGTCGCTGACATGCGACAGCATTGCACCCAGCTTGCCGCCCGGATGATAGACACGGAAATCGGTTGCCGAAAAACCACGTGCTTCAAGCAGGGCAACGGCAAGCGCATCACCCATCGCAAGCTGCATCAGCGTCGAGGTGGTCGGCGCAAGACCATGCGGACAGGCTTCCTGTTCGCGCGGCATCAGCAGCACGAGATCTGCCTCACGCGCGAGCGCCGAAAGCGGCCCTGCAGTCAGCGCGATCAGCGGAATGGAAAAGCGCCGCGTGAAGGAAACGATGCCCTGCAATTCTGCAGTCTCGCCGCTCCAGGACAGCGCAAGCACCACGTCATCCTGGGAAATCATCCCCAGATCGCCGTGATTGGCTTCGACAGGATGCACGAAGAAGGACGGCGTGCCCGTCGAAGCAAGGCTGGCGGCAATCTTGCGGCCAATATGCCCGCTCTTGCCGATGCCCGTGACGACGACGCGGCCGGTAATATTGCCGATCATCTCGGTGACATCGCGAAAAGTCTCGCCGAGACCATTCTGAAGGGCAGTTTCAAGGGCATCAAGCCCTTGCTTGCCAAAGCTTATCGTCCGCAAAGCGGAATGAACGACGTCGTGTTCAACGACCTGCAAAGCTCTCTTGATCATGGAGAACGCTTAGACCTTTTCCGGAAACAAGTCCATCAGGATTGCCTTCCATCCCAAATTGCATGCACTAACCGCATTTTCGACGGTGATGACTGGCACCAATCCTTAAACCGTCGCATCACTTTCCTGCTCTCAGCAGGATCAAGGAGATAGTAAAAAAGTGAGGAAATATAACCATTTGTCATTTTTTTGAGCGTCTGCGTTTCGGCAATCTCCGCGAGAATATTAACCAGTCATTAACCAGAAAAACGGTTATCTAGGGGTCTTCAGATTCGCTCATGACGAGCCCTATTTCCTTTCAAAATGAGCTGTTTATGACCAGTATTCTCACGAATATTGGAGCAATTTCTGCGCTCCAAGTTCTGCGCTCGATTGGCACCAGCCTTCAAGAAACACAGCAGCAAGTATCGACCGGGATGCGCGTCAATGGCGCATTGCAAATTCCGAGGCAATCCGCCCCCTGATTCCGAAATGATGTCGCCCCCTGATTCCGAGAAATAGTCGCCCCCTCGTTCCGAGATGATGCCGCC
>NZ_VIWP01000004.1:0-499243 GCF_007829835.1 Neorhizobium alkalisoli
TAGGAGGCGTGTGGACGCGCAGCAATGTGTGAAGCTTAGCCTTACTAATAGCCCGATTGGCTTGATCGTTCTCATTGACCATGCTCATCACGACTGCTCTTCGAGCAGTCATGATGGCCATAACTTTTGTCCTCACGGGCTGTAGCCCTGCGGACGGCGCGCCAAACGATTGGCGACGGCCTCTGGCCTGTACGGGTGCCAAAAGCATTCGTCGGATTGGAAAAGTTCAAGACGTGTTCTAAACAGACAAACGAGAGGGTTACCTCTCACCAGCTTCTCGAAAAAATTGCCTTTAAATGACCTGGTGGTTATTGCGGGGTGGCTGCACCCGTTCCCTTTCCGAACACGGCCGTGAAACACCCCTGCGCCAATGGTACTTCGTCTCAAGACGCGGGAGAGTAGGTCGCTGCCAGGTCTTTTAAATGCAATCAAATCTTCTCATCACGAAAACTGACGGCCCATGCCGATCCAAAGGGCCGCCCATAAGCGGCCTTTCGTCGTTAAGGGTCACAGCAGAACAAAAAGAATGCAAGGATCGCTATCAGGTCTTGATCTGGTGCCATCCTTACAGGAGACAAAACCCATAGGGTTTTGCTCCGGCACAGTCCGTCACAGCTTCGCTGGGACGTAGCCGCGCAAACCAAAGGTTTGCGCTCAACGCGGGGTGGAGCAGCCCGGTAGCTCGTCAGGCTCATAACCTGAAGGCCGCAGGTTCAAATCCTGCCCCCGCAACCAAATCTTTCCTCAAAGAATACCGGAATAAACGAAGGCAAACGCAGCGCGACGCGGCGCCAGCCTCAAGGCTCAACCGCGCGGGTCGCTGACAAGTCATAAAAATGACGCGGAGAGTGCCAACTCGCCGCGCCGGTAAAGCATTTATAGTCCTTCGGATATTCAAAACGGCGACGAAAGAATCGCCGCTTCGGCCATCACGGCCCTTCGCAGATCGGTGCGCGTCCCGTTACAACTTCACCAACCTGCGCATCGTAAGCCCGAAAACCATAAGTCCCGATCTCGATGATCCGGTAGCAGGGATTGCCGCCTGTCCAATATGGCATCGGATCCGTCAGATCCGTGATGAACCGATGCGAACATGCCTGCCCTGAACTATAGGCGATACCGCTTGAACTGGTGCCCGCCATCGGCACATGGATGTGGCCGAATACGATATGCCTGACGCCGCCTTTATGGGCCGAAAGCACGTCCATCACAGCACCGTCATCGTGCATGCCGATATGGTCGAAATGCGCAATGCCGCAGTCCATCGGCGGATGGTGGATGAATACGGTGGCCGGAAGCTCGCCGGCGCCAGCGAGGGCAGCTTCGAGAAACGCTAGGCGATCGGCGCCGAAAATCCCGCCGATGACGTTTGGCTCATGGCTGTCGAGGAAGATCAGTCGACCGAATTCCGTATCCTGAAAGGACTGGATGAAACCGTTCTCATCGCGCGGATGTTCGGCAAAAGCCGTTACAAAATTGGCGCGGTCGTCATGATTGCCGAGCATGAGGCGTACGGGAAACGGCACAGAGGAAAGAATATCCTTGAGGATCGCATAGGCCTCCGGATCCCCGTGATTGCACAGGTCGCCGGTCATGACGAGCAGGTCTGCATCGGCATGTTTTTCGACGATATCCGCAACGGCAGCGCGCAACTGCTTCTCCGGATCGATCCCGTTGACCGAATGGCCGGACGGCATCAGATGCGTGTCTGTGAGCTGGATGATTTTCACTGGCTGAACTTCCTGAAAAAACAGATCGGCCGCGGGAGTTTTTCCGCGGCCTTTGAGGTGTGGCGATAAGTCCGATTACTTCATCAGGGCGTTGGTCTGTTCAACCATCTGCTTGAGACCAACTTCCGGGGTGATTTCTCCGCGCATGACCGTGCCGATGATGTCGCGCTGGGTGCGCCAGATGCGAACCGAATCGCCACCCGGATAACCGGCCCAAGGGAGCGAACGGTCAGCCTGCAGCGAGGCAGTCTTGACGTTCGGATGTTCGGCATAATAGGGCGCTAGGAAGTCCGGGCCGGTCGCAAGCTTGTTGGTCGGCAGGTAGCCGGTGATGCGAACGATCGTGTTCTGGGCTTCCGGGCCGGTCACCCACTTCAGATATTTCCAGGCAGCTTCCTGCTTGGTCTTGTCCTGCGTCAGGATCACGGCCGAATTACCACCGGTCGGAACGCCGCCATCCTTGGCGTTGTCGAGCGGGAAAGTGGTGGTGGCCAGCTGGAAGCGGTTGCCGACCAGCGCTTCGATGGTCTGAACGTGTGCCGGCGTGGAGAAGATGAAGCCCGTGAGGCCTGCACCGAACTGCTGGCGCGACTGGTCCCAGTCGAGCAGGTTCTGGCCACCTTCGGTGACGAACTGGCGGGTGAGCTTCAGCGCATTGAGGCCGATTTCGTTGTCGAAGGAAACCTTCTTGGTGGATTCGTCGACCAGCTTGCCGCCCTGTTCGAAGACCAGCGACTGCCAGAGCCAGTCATCCGGCCAGCCGTTGATGTCGTAGCCCATGCCGGCGACCTTCGGGTCGAGCGCGTGGATTTTCTTTGCAAGCTCGATCAGGCCCGGAAAGGTCTTCGGCATGTTGGCAGGATCGCCGCCAGCCTTCTTCACCAGATCGGCATTGACATACATGATCGGCGAAGAAGCATTGACCGGCAGGCCATACTGCTTGCCGTCGACCTGGCCGAGAGCCGCCATTTTCGGGCTGTAGTTCTTGTCGAGGAAGGCCTGGCCGCCGTCAGCTTCGATGAAGGGCGTCAGCTCGGTAATCTGCTTGCGCGGCAGAAGCGTGTGAACCAGTTCGCCGGTCAGATTGTAGCCGGAGAAATAGACGTCCGGAAGATTGTTGGTCACGGCGGCGCGCAGAACCTGCTGCTGGCCTTCGTTGTAACCTGCTGCCGGAGCAAGGAAGTTGATCTTGATGTCTGGATTGCGCTTCATGAATTCGTCAGCCAGCGGCTGATGGAATTTCGTGAAGCCCGGCAGGTTGTAGAGCACGTTGAGCGTGACATCTTCCGCATGGGCAGATGCGGTGAAGCCGGTCAGGGTGAGGCCAAGGGCGAGGCCGCCGAGAATGGTCCGTCGGTTGATGGTCATGGAAATCTCCGGGGAGTTGGGGAGGGGCTTATTTCACACCGGTCATGGTGATGCCGGCGATGAAGTGTTTTCTGGCGATGAGAAAGCAGACCACCATGGGTGCGGTGATGATGGCTGCACCCGCCATGATCGCGCCGTAGTTCGCGCCGGATTCGACGTCTGCGAAGAGCAGCATGCCGAGCGGCGGCGGTGCGAGATTGGTGTCCGTGACGACGATCATCGGCCAGTAGAGGTCGTTCCAATGGGCGACGAGCGAGAATACCGAGAAGGCTGCGAGAGACGGCAGGGAGCCGCGCAGCACCAGCCGCCAGCAGATTTCCAGCTCGGAAAACCCGTCCATGCGGGCCGCCTCGATGATCTCGCTCGGATAGCTGCGGAAAGACTGGTTGAAGAGGAAGATCGCGAAGACCGACAGGAAGAAGGGCATCATCATCGCGAAATAGGTGTTCAGCAGCTGCGCCTGTGCCAGCCCGACGAAGAGCGGCAAGGCGAGCGCCTGGATCGGCACGCAAAGCGCCGCGATGACAAGCACCAGAAACAGCCGGCGTCCGGGGAAACGCAGCTTGGCGAGAGCGTAGGCCGCAGGCACCGCGGTGACGACCTGGACGAATAGAATGCCGAAACAGACGATCACGCCGTTCAGCATGAAGCGTGCCATGGGCACCTGACCCGCGGCGCGGGAATAGTTCTCCGCCGCCGAAAATTCCTGCGGGATAGGCCACAGCGACACATCGAAGATCTCGGCAGCCGAGCGGATCGATGTCAGGAACATCCAGTAGAACGGGAGGAGCATGATGAATGCTCCGACCGCCAGCACGGCATGGGGAATGTATTTCTTGAGCCCGCTCATCAGTAATGCACCTTCCGGTCCATATGCAGCGTCTGGCCGATCGACAGTATCAGGACGATGGCCAGGAAAATCAGAGTCAGGGCGGCGGCGTAGCCGGTATTCGAATATTCGAAGCCCTCGAGATAGATCGCATAGAGCAGGACTTCCGAGCCCGAGCGCCCTTTGGTCAGCACTGCAACGGTCTCAAAAACCTTGAAGGCGGAGATCGAGGTCGTGACGACAACGAACATTGTCGTCGGGCCGAGCATCGGCCAGGTCACCGTCAGAAAACGGTCGATCGGGTTCTTGGCGCCGTCGAGGCGTGCTGCCTCATGCAGGTCCTTGGGGATCGCCGTCAGGCCGGACAGGAAGAGCACCATGTTGAAGCCTAGCACCTGCCAGATGCCGATGATGGCCATCGTCGGAATGAGCAGCACGGGATTCGAGAGGAAGCTGACCGGCTCGAAGCCGAGCCACTTGATGGCGGCATTCACAGGTCCGAGTGACGGATGCAGCAGGAACTGGAAGACGGTTGCCATGGCGACCAGCGTCGCCGTGACCGGCAGGAAGTAGGCAACTTCCCAGAAGGCACGGCTGCGTTTGCGGTTATAGACCAGCAAGGCAATTCCGAGCGCGAGGAAGACACCGGCCGGAATGACGATCACTGCATAGAGGACAGTGTTGAAGAGCGCCCGCATGAAGACGGGATCGGCGAATGCCTTGCGGAAATTCTCAAGCCCGACAAAACTGGTTGAAAGCGCGCCCAGCTGGTAATCGGTGACCGAGAATACGGCCAGCACGATCATCGGTATGATGTAGGTCAGCACTAGCAGCAGTGCTGCAGGCAAGGCGAAAAGGATACCGCGGCGCGCCATCCGGCGGGCAGTCGACGACCGTCGCGGCTTTGCAGCGATATCCACCTCGGCTATGGGGGCCGCGATGCTCATGCCGGCACCTGCTCGAGAGAAGTGAGCTCGCAGCGCTTCTCGTCCGATCCGAAGAGATGCATATGCGCTTTGCTGAAGCCGAGCCGGATTCGACCCTGGTCATTCATGCTGATCTCTTCGCCGGCCCGCTGGCGCAGCACCACGGTGATCTTCTCATCGTCATAGAGCTGGCAGGTGACGTATCTGTCGGCGCCCTGGGTCTCGCTGCGCAGGATACGCGCGCCGATACCGTCTGCCGACGGGAAGATGTCTTCCGAGCGAATACCGAGTGTAGCCTGGCCGCGCGCGGCATTGCTGGATCGAAGGCCCAGCCTGCGCCCGAAAAGAAGGACATCACCAGCATTGTCGATTTCGGCCGGCAGCAGATTGATGGACGGCGTGCCGATAAAGCGGGCGACCGTCAGGGTCGCAGGCGCTCCATAGAGCTCATCAGGTGTTCCGAGCTGCTCGATACGTCCTTCCGACATCAACGCGATGCGGTCGGACATCGTCATGGCCTCGATCTGGTCATGCGTGACATAGACAAAGGTTGCCCCGAGGCGATCGTGAAGATTGATGAGCTCGCTGCGCATATGGGCGCGCAGTTTTGCATCGAGGTTCGAAAGCGGCTCATCCATCAGAAAGGCGGAAGGCGAGCGGACAAGAGCGCGCGCCAACGCCACGCGCTGGCGCTGGCCGCCGGAAAGCTGTGCCGGCTTCCGATCGAAGAGATGGCTGATCTGCAGAACGTCGGCAGCTTCCTTTACGGCGCTATCGATCTCGCGCAGCGTTTCGGCCTTGACCAGCAGGCGTCCGATGAGCGGCAGCCGCTCCCAGATGGACAGGCGGCGCATGCGCAGCGGCGTCGCGATATTGTCGCGGACGCTCATATGCGGATAGAGCGCATAGGACTGAAAAACCATGGCCAGGTTACGGTCTGCCGGATCGACGTCGGTCAGGTCACGCGCGCCGATCGAGACGGTACCGCGATCGGCAGTCTCGAGCCCGGCAATGATCCTGAGCAGTGTGGACTTGCCGCAGCCCGACATGCCGACAAGCGACAGAAACTCGCCGGGAACGATGGAAAGATCGATGCCCTTGAGCACGTCGTCCGCGCCGAAGCCCTTGCCGATTCCAGAGATGGTGATTGATTGAGGCTGCATTCTGCGCTCCTTTTCGGGGCGCCTATGCGGCGTGCAGGTAACAGGACTGCGACAGTTTTGAGAAAATTCGGTGACTGGGATGTCGGCGCGATCTGTTGCAACCTCTTGTGGGCGAAGTTGCCTGCTGCGGATTTTCGTCATTTTCAGATGCGGCCATATCAAGGTCATCGCATGCGTTGCGGCACAGCGCGTTTGACGAAATGAAATACCGGGTGAGGCTCAGTTCGGCCTGACGATCACCAATCGCCGACACAGTGTCATGCGCCTGTAAAAATCACGCTCTAAGAGATCCTCGAAAGATTGCACGGGTGTGCAAAAGAGGTATCGAATGGCGATGGACGAAGGTTTTGTGGAGTTGCGCGGCATCGCCAGCCGGTATGGCTCCACGCAGGTTCTTAACGATATCAACCTGTCCATCGCCAAGGGCGAATTCGTTGCTCTTCTAGGCTCTTCGGGCTGCGGCAAGACCACGCTTCTGCGCCTGCTGGCCGGTTTTCAGACAGCTTCGGCAGGCGAGGTCATGGTGCGCCGTCGTAACATGACAGCCGAGCCGCCGCACAAGCGCGGCATGGCGCTTGTTTTCCAGTCCTATGCCCTCTGGCCGCATATGACCGTCGCGCAGAATATTGGTTATGGCCTGAAGCTTCGCGGCGCTCCCCGCTCGAAGATTGCCGAGCGGGTTTCAGCCATGCAGGCCCTGCTTGGTCTTCAGGGTCTGGAAGCAAGAAAACCGTCGGCGCTGTCCGGCGGCCAGCGCCAGCGTGTGGCGCTTGGTCGCGCCCTTGCGATCGATCCGGAAATCCTGCTTCTCGATGAACCGCTCTCCAATTTGGACGCCCGTATCCGCCTGACCGTCCGCCATGAATTGCGGGCGCTGCAGAAGCGGCTTGGCATTACGGCCGTCCACGTCACCCATGATCGCGAAGAGGCCATGGTCATGGCCGACCGGATCGTCATTCTCGATGCCGGCCGTATTGCCCAGGCCGGTACGCCGGAAGAAGTCTATAATCGTCCGGCCTCCGCCTTTGTCGCAGCCTTCATGGGCGCCGAAAACGTCGTGCCGCTTTCGGGCACCGTTGATGGCGAGGCATTTGTCATCGCTGAGGGGCCTGTCAATGCTGCGGGCAGCGTCGCCTTGATGGCGCGGCCGCTTTCCACCGGCTCCGTCGAAGCCCGTTTCCGCCCCGAAGCTGCTCGTCTCGCCCCCGCTGGCGACGTCATGGCACCGGGTACCGGCATCACGTTCCGCGGCGAAGTCCTTGCCGTCAGCTATCCGGGTGGCCATTGGCGCCATGTCGTGCGGTTGGGCGATCGCGAGATCATGGCGGATGCCGATCGCGCCTTTGCACCGGGCGATGCCGTCGCCGTGCATGTGCCGGCCGAAGCGCTCTTTCTTTTCAGCTCGCCGCATCAGGCGGCCGGCTCCACCAATTCCCGGGCGATGACGTCCGGGAAGGTTTCTGCCTGACTTTATAATGCCGACCTCTCACCTCCACGGAGCAAAATCCATGAGAAGATTGTCTTACGCAGCCTTCGCCCTCGCCTTTGCCGCCCTGCCGGTCAAGGCCGAAGAGCTGACCGTCGCAACCGCCGGCGACCAGAACATGGTCGACTACATCAACCAGTATCTCGGCCCGCTTTTCGAGAAGGCCTATCCGGGCAACACGGTCCGCGCCGTCGGCACCGGCCCCGGCGATGCCGGTTCGCAGAAGATTCTCGAGCGTTTCGATGCCCAGTCGGCTGCAAAGTCCGACAAGTGGGATATCGACGTTGCCGTCGTCCACGAAAAGTTCGTCGGCCCGATGGTCACCAAGAACTATCTCGACAAGTACCGTTCGGACATCGACACCGGCAAGCTTGTCACCCGCGACAATGCCAAGATGGCGCTCGGCACCGATGTCGACGGTTACGTCATGCCGATGTTCAACAGCCAGACCGCGATTGCCTACAATCCGGATCTCGTTCCGAACCCGCCGAAGTCCTATGCTGAGCTGGTTGAATGGGCCAAGGCTCATCCGAAGCAGTTCGGTTATAACGGCATCAAGGGCGGCGCTTCCGGCGTATCCTTCGTCATGGGTTGGATCTATGCCTTCGGCGGCGGCGATGCCAACATGCTGATGAACGGCCCCTTCAAGGAAGAAGAGACCAAGAAGTGGGATGCGGCCTTCAAGAGCCTCGCCGACTTCACCAAGAACGCGACGCTGACCCCCGGCAATGCCGGCACGCTTGACCTTCTCGCCCGCGGCGAAATCGCCATGGGTCCGGTCTGGGTCGACATGTTCTATTCCTGGAAGGCCAGCGGCCAGCTGCCGCCGAGCATGAAGCTCGTCCTGCCGGCTCCGGGCATGCCTGGCCAGCCGATGCACTATGTCATGCCGGAAAAGACCGCCCATAAGGACCTGGCTGAAAAGTTCATCGCTTTTGCGACCAGCCCGAAGATCCAGGCCGAAGGCATCGTCAAGCGCTTCAACTGGTATCCGGGTATCGACGCCACCAACGTCAAGCCGGAACTCGACGACGCCACCTGGAACAAGCTCTTCGTCGATATCTCGCCGGCTGATCTTGCCTCCAAGGGCAAGCCTTTCCCGATCGCACCTTACAACAACGCGATCCTCGAAGCCTACGAGAAGTCGGTAAAGTAACCGCCATCCGGAAATCCAGCTCCCCGGATCCGTTTCCGGGGAGCCTCTTTCTCATTTGATTGGTCGACTATGTCCGGACGTTTTCTGGGTCTTCTGCTGGTGCTGCCGGCACTGGCAGTGATTGCCTTCCTCTTCATCCTGCCGCTCGTCATGTCGGCGGTCGGCGCCTTCCAGGTGGAGGGTGCTTTCGGTTGGGGCAATTTCGAAAAGACCTTTGACCTTTATACCAAGGACATCATCTTCAGCGTGGTGATCATTGCGATCTCGACGGCGCTGATCGGCCTTCTGTCGATTGCGATCGGCGGTTATCTGACCCTCGGTGAACATCCCGTTGCCGTCGCCATCCTGCGCTGGCTCTATCGCTGGCCTATGTTCATTCCCTTCATCGTCGTCGGCCAGGTCCTGCGTACCTTCCTGTCCAAAAGCGGGATGATGAACAATGTCGCCATCAATCTCGGACTGATTGCGCCGATCGATGCGACGAGCTTTCTCGACTGGCGCGGCATCGTCATCGCCTTCGTCTGGAAGCAGACACCCTTTGTCGCCCTGCTGGTTGCCGGCGCCATGGCATCGCTCAACCGTGATACGATCGAGGCAGCCCGCAATCTCGGCGCATCGCGCCTGCGGGTGCTGATCGAGATCGTCGTGCCGCAGGTGAAGATGACGCTGACTGTCGGGCTTATCCTTTCTTTCGTGACGATGATGTCGGTTCTTTCGGTACCGCTGATGATCAATGCCCAGACGCCGACCATGCTGACCGCCGACATCGCCTTCCGGGTCAATTCCTACGGTGACTACGGTGTCGCCAATGCGCTCGGTCTGATCTCGCTGGTACTCGCCTCTTCCGTCGCCTGGATTTATCTGCGCGCCAGCCTGAAGGAGCGCGCATGATGCGGAATATCTCTTTTGGCGGCGGTGCCTGGTCCACCCTCTGGTGGATCCCGCGTGGCATCATCTTCGGGCTTCTCGCCTTTTTCATCTTCGGCCCGCTCTTCAATCTCGTGCTCTGGACGGTCGCCGAAAAATGGTACTTTCCCCATAGCCTGCCGCTTCAATACGGCTTCAGCTATTGGGAGAAGGTTTTCGCTCCACGCGGAGGCGCGATTGAATCGCTGACCAATTCGCTGATTGTCGCGGTCCTGACGGTCGTGGTGTCCCTGCTTCTGGCAATCCCCACCGGCTACGCGCTGGCGCGGCTGAAACTGCCGTTCCGCAGCCTCATCCTGCTTGCCTTTCTCATTCCGCAGGCCTTTCCGAATTTGACGGTCTACGTCAACATTGCCCGCATATTCTATGAGATCGGCCTCAATGGCACGGTGCCCGGTGTAGTCCTTGTCCACGTCTCGCACGGCCTCGTTTATGCCGTCTGGATCGCCACTGCCGCCTTTTCGGCGGTCGATCCGGAACTCGAACAGGCTGCCCGCAATATCGGCGCCGCACCGATGCGCGCCTTTTTCGACGTCACGCTGCCTCTTGCCGCACCCGGCCTGATGGCAAGCGCCATCTTCGTTTTCCTCGAAAGCCTGGATGAATTCACGGGCAGCTATTTCGTCGGCGCGCCGGACGTCAACATGCTGCCGCTGCTGCTTTATACCGCCGGTTCCGGCGGCAATTATCAGATCGCATCGATCACTGCCCTCTTGCTGCTTGTTCCATCGCTGATTTTCATGATGGTGGTGGAACGGTTCCTGAAGGCCGACGTCCTTTCCAAGGTAGGGCATTGAGGCCATGAAAGACGAAAAGAGAATGCGCTTCGTCAGTGCCGAACAGGTGGCGCAGTTGGCCGGCGTGTCGCGATCGGCGGTGTCTCGCACATTCACGCCCGGAGCCAGTGTTTCCGCAGCAACGCGCGAGAAGGTTTTGCGCGCAGCTGAAGAACTCGGCTACCACGTCAACGATCTTGCCCGTGGCGTGCTGGCCAACCAGAGCCGCCTGGTCGGCATCGTCGCTACCAAGCCGGAACTCGGCTTTCGCGCCCACCTCATCGCGGCGCTCACCAAGGCGCTGATTGCCCGCGGCAGCATTCCGATCCTGATCAATACCGGACAGACGGAAGAGGAATTGCTGGCGGCGCAGAAAATGCTGATCGGTCACCGTGCCGAAGCGACGATCATCATTTCCGGGTCGCCGCCGGCAAGCTTTTTCGAGCTTGCGCAACGCAATGGCCAGCCGCTTGTCGTCATCGGTCGTTCAGAAACCGAGGCTGACCATGTGAGCGCCGGAAATTCGGAAGCATCGGGCAGGGCAGCCGAACTGTTCCTCGCTGCCGGCTGTCGTCGGCTGGCGGTTGTCGGCTCGAAATCCGGCACACCAAGCATTGCCGAAAGGGAGAATGCCTTCCTGGCAGCTGCAAAGGCCGGAGGCGCAGAAACCATGGCTGTGCGCGGGCCTGAATCGGATTACGATGGTGGGCTCATCGCAGCACGGGATCTTTTCGCGGGCGGGGAAAAGCCGGATGCGATCTTCTGCGCCAATGATCTTCTTGCCTTCGGCGTCATGGATTTCATTCGCCGGGAAACGGAACTGCGTATCCCTGAAGATATCGGCCTCATCGGTTTCGATGACGTCCCGGAGGCTTCCTGGCTCAGCTACGAGTTGACGACCTTCCGCCAGGATCCTGGCATCATGGCCGCGCGCGCTGTCCAGCTGCTAGAACATCGGCTGCAAAATCCCGATGCAGCGCGCGGTTACGAGCGCGTCGTGCCGGAACTGGTCACGCGCAAAAGCTTCGTTCCCCGTTGAGCCTTTACGCCACGCTATTGCGCCGTCTGCCTTCGAGCAGGTCGAGAACCGAATTGGCCGCGTCCAGAAGGTTGGTGCCCGGCCCGAATACGGCCGAGACGCCGTTCTGCAGCAGGTAATCATAATCCTGCCGGGGAATGACCCCACCGACCACGACGATGACGTTATCTGCCTTCCTTTGCTTCAACGCCTCGACAAGCAGTGGCGCCAGCGTCTTGTGGCCTGCAGCCAGTGAGGACATGCCGACCACCTGTACCTTTTCCCGGACGGCAAGTTCCGCCGCCTCGTCCGGTGTCTGGAACAGGGGCCCGGCCAGAACCTCGAAACCGATATCGCCAAAGGCCGAAGCAATCACTTTTGCTCCGCGATCATGACCGTCCTGGCCAAGCTTGGCGATCATGATTTTGGGCTTGCCCGAAACCTTGCCGTAATCCGCAAGCCGGGTCACGATCGTTTTATATTCCGGGTCGCCCTCATAAGCCGCACCGTAGATATCGTTCACCACTTCCGGCTCGGCGGAATGGTCACCGAAAGCCTGCCGCATCGCATCGGAAATTTCGCCGACCGTTGCCCGCGCCCGTGCCGCTTCGATTGCCAGTTCCAGCAGGTTTCCTTCGCCGCTCTCGGCCGCCCGTTCGATGACGGCAAGGGTTGCCGAAACACGCTGCTGATCACGGGTCCGGCGAACCTCCTGCAATCGCTTGATCTGGGCATTGCGCACGGCAGTATTGTCGATCGCGAGGATATCGATCGGCTCCTCGTTTTCCAGCCGGTATTTGTTGACGCCGACGATGATTTCCGCGCCACGATCGAGCTTGGCTTGGCGCAGCGTCGCGGCCTCCTCGATCATCCGTTTCGGCAGTCCGTCCGCCACGGCCTTGGTCATGCCACCAAGGCTCTCGACCTCCTCGATCAGTGCCCAGGCCTTGTCCGCCAGTTCGGCGGTCAGGCTCTCGACATAATAGGAGCCTGCCAGCGGATCGACGACCTTGGTGACACCGGTTTCGTGCTGGAGGATAAGCTGCGTATTGCGGGCAATGCGCGCCGAAAAATCCGTCGGCAGAGCCATGGCTTCGTCAAGCGCGTTGGTGTGCAGCGACTGTGTGCCGCCGAGCACTGCGGACAATGCTTCATAAGCCGTGCGGATGACATTGTTATAGGGGTCCTGCTCGGCGAGAGACACGCCGGATGTCTGGCAATGGGTGCGCAGCATCAGCGAGCCTGGCTTTTGCGGCTTGAACTCCTCCATGATCCGCGACCACAGGATCCGGGCAGCCCGCAACTTGGCCGCTTCCATGAAGAAGTTCATGCCGATTGCGAAAAAGAAGGAAAGGCGGCCTGCGAAGTCGTCGACATTAAGCCCCTTGGCCAGTGCCGCCCGCACATATTCCCGCCCGTCGGCAAGCGTGAAGGCCAGTTCCTGAACCAGTGTCGCACCCGCTTCCTGCATATGATAGCCGGATATGGAAATCGAATTGAAACGCGGCATTTCCTTCGCCGTGTATTCGATAATGTCGGCGACGATCCGCATCGAGGGTTCGGGCGGATAGATATAGGTGTTGCGGACCATGAACTCCTTGAGGATGTCGTTCTGGATCGTGCCCGACAATTCTGCGCGCGAACAGCCCTGTTCCTCGCCAGCGACGATGAAGGAAGCGAGGATCGGAATCACGGCACCGTTCATCGTCATCGAGACCGACATGTCCTTGAGCGGAATGCCGTCGAACAGGATCTTCATGTCCTCGACGCTGTCGATCGCCACGCCCGCCTTGCCGACATCGCCTTCGACGCGCGGATGGTCGCTGTCATAACCGCGATGGGTGGCGAGATCGAAGGCGACGGACAATCCCTTCTGGCCGGCAGCGAGGTTGCGCCGGTAGAACGCGTTCGATTCCTGCGCGGTCGAAAACCCCGCATATTGCCGTATGGTCCAGGGTCTGCCGGCATACATGGTCGCGCGCGGCCCGCGCATGAAAGGCTTTATCCCAGGAAGGGATTCCAGATGATCCAGGCCCTGAAGATCTTCGGATGTATAAAGCGGCTTGATATCGATGCCTTCAGCCGTGTGCCAGACAAGCGTGTCCGGCGAAGCCTTCAGCTCCTTTTGCGCAAGGGCCTGCCATTCCTCCAAACCCTTGTTGCCGGAATTCTGACCCGGATCGAGACCTTTCGAGCTGCTGTCCGACACCGATTTCCTCCTCGACAAGCGGTTTCGTATGCACGCGCCAATGGCGTATAGCCATCAATATAGAACGCGGATCAGAGGCTGAAAGCCAGGTTCCGCATTTAGTTCCTGCCAATGCCAGCCTTGTGAGGCAAAGGCTCTTAACTCGCGCTGGGCGTCTGCCATTGCCTGAGCGCGCTCGCCCCGCTTTCGCTGAGGCCATAGACGCCCTTGTCGATCCGCTCGAACCAGCCGTAATAGTTGTTGAGCAGGATCTGACCGGCGGTCGGTACGCTCGGCTTCAGGTCACGCGGCCGCAGCGGACCGTCAGCGAGAGCCGCTGCACAGGCGAGTGCCTGCTGGCGGTATGCAGTCATGATCGGCACTTTTGTCGATCCGCCAAGCGCGGGATCGCCTTGCCGCTTGCGGTGTTCCTTGATCAGCCGCGTACGTCGCTTCGGGTTCGTGCGAGGCATGGGCGAAACGGAACTGACGAGGATGCTGACCTCGCCGGAATCGGACACTCCCAGCATGCCGATCCCGAGCCGTCGGCAGAGATCGCGATAACGTTTGTCGGCCTCGCGTCCCCTGCCTTTGGCGGAGACGCGGGCGGCGATCCACACTTCATCCGCCGCTGCCGCGCGATCCACCGCCTGCAGAATGAGCTCAAGATTGAAACTCAGCTTCAATTCGCAGACGACCATGACAGTCGGGTCGCCATCGCTAAGGCCAAGGATGTCGCAGCCGCCGATTTCGCCTTTGACCGCGTAGCCGGCGGCCTCGAGGAACTGTTTGACGGGAAGATAGAGTGAGGTTTCCATGAATGCCTGAAATCAGCGATTGGCCGGGCCGAACACGCCCTTGCGAGCATGTCCGATCCATGAGCCACTGTCGCCAGCCTATTCGAACTCGATGATCAGTTCGTCAACGGCAAGGCTCTGGCCGGCCGAAGCCGCAACATTCTTCACCACGCCCTGCCTTTCGGCCTTGAGGATGTTTTCCATCTTCATAGCTTCGACCGTGGCCAGCGTCTGGCCGGCTTCGACCCTGTCTCCGACATTGACCGTGATGCTGGTGATGACGCCCGGCATCGGGCAGAGCAGCATTTTCGACGTGTCGGGTGGAAGCTTGATCGGCATCAGGCGGGCAAGCTCCGCCACCCGCGGAGAGCGGACGCGGGCGCTCACATCCATGCCGCGACAGCGCAGCCGGATGGCGGTGCCGACGAGGTTGACCTTGACGCTCATCGACTCGCCGCCAATCTTGAAATTCGCCAATGTCTGGCCGGGTAGCCAGCCGCTTGCGGCAGAGACGGCCGTGCTGTCGGCAAAGCGTATCGTCGCTCCATCCGGCCCTGTATCGAGGCTGACGGTTTGCTCCAGAATGTCCGAACCCGTTCCGCCCAACGTCACGACCCAATCCCTTCCAAGAACCCGCCGGTGATTGCCGATCGTGCCGGAAATCTGCACCGCACGTTCCTGGACGGCTTGGTTGACCAGAGCCGCGATCGCGGCGAGTTTTCGTGCGGCTTCGTTACTGGGATGCACGCCGGAAAAACCGTCCGGAAATTCTTCCGCAATGAAGGCCGTCGTGATCTTTCCGGAACGGAAACGATCATGCTCCATGACCGCCGAGAGAAAGGGCAGGTTGTGGCCGATGCCATCGACTTCGAAACCATCCAGCGCCGACGCCATCGCATCGATCGCCGCCAGCCGTGCAGATGAACCGGCACCCGGCGCCCAGGCGCAGAGCTTTGCGATCATCGGATCGTAATACATCGAGATCTCGCCGCCTTCGAAGACGCCGGTATCGTTGCGGACGATCGTGCCGTCCGGCTGCTTGCCTTCGGCCGGCGGCCGATAGCGCGAAAGTCTTCCGATCGACGGCAGGAAATTGCGATAGGGATCCTCGGCGTAAAGCCGGCTTTCGATCGCCCAGCCATCGAGCTTCACATCGTCCTGACCGAAGGTGAGTTTCTCGCCGGCGGCAACTCGGATCATCTGTTCGACAAGGTCGATGCCGGTGACGAGTTCGGTCACCGGATGCTCCACCTGCAGGCGGGTATTCATCTCGAGAAAATAGAAATTCCGGTTGCCGTCTACGATGAACTCGACCGTACCGGCTGAAAAATAGCCAACGGCTTTGGCAAGCGAGACCGCCTGTTCACCCATGGCCTTGCGGGTCGCTTCATTCAGGAAAGGCGAGGGGGCTTCCTCGATGACCTTCTGGTTCCGCCTTTGGATCGAGCATTCCCGTTCGCCGAGATAAAGAGTGTTTCCGTGCTGGTCGCCCAGCACCTGGATCTCGATATGGCGTGGCTGGTCAACGAATTTCTCGATGAAGATGCGGTCGTCGCCAAACGCGCTTTTCGCCTCGTTCCGCGACGATTGAAAACCCTCGCGTGCTTCCTGCTCATTCCAGGCAATTCGCATGCCCTTGCCGCCGCCGCCGGCCGAAGCCTTGATCATCACGGGATAACCGATCGAAGCGGAGATTTTCACCGCTTCATCGGCATCCTCGATCAGGCCCATATGACCGGGCACGGTGGAGACACCGGCATCGGCGGCGATCTTCTTCGAGGTGATCTTGTCACCCATCGCTTCGATCGCTTTGACCGGTGGTCCGATAAAGGCAACGCCTGCCTTTTCGAGCGCTGCCGCAAAGGCCGCGTTTTCGGAGAGAAAACCATAACCGGGATGCACCGCATCGGCGCCGGTCTTCCTGATCGCCTCAAGAATCTTCTCGATGACGATATAGGACTGGTTCGATGGCGCAGGGCCGATATGCACCGCCTCGTCGGCCATTTTTACATGCAGGGCGTCGCGATCGACATCCGAATAAACGGCGACGGTGGCGATACCCATGCTCTTCGCTGTGCGAATGACCCGGCAGGCGATTTCGCCGCGATTGGCGATGAGGATTTTCTTGAACATGCTTTTGCCGATCACTCCGCCGCTTCCGCCGGCGGCGTGGCGCCGGGTGCCGTACCGCCGACAATCAATGCCTTGGCGCTGATATACTCGTCGATCTCTTCCCATCCGACCGCATCACCGAATGGCAGGATTTTCCACCCATCTCGGTCAGCAGGTGATGCGGCCTGCAAGCGGGGATACCACCAGAGCGGCGCGGTAATCGTACGGCCATCTACCATGATGAAAACAATGGAGTTCTCGGAAACGCTTACATCCGAAATCTGCAGGTTTCGATCATCAATGTCCAAAATGGTCATGCCATGCCTCCTCGAAACCTTCCCTGTGATCCTCAACCACCTTGAGGATAGCATTCACCTCATGAGGCGCGAAGCCAGCATTGCGCGCCACGCTGGAATCCTTCAGCCAGACCTTCAACTGCTTTTCGTCCTTCAGGATATGGACATGTGGTGGCTCGCCAATCTCCTTGGAATAAAAGAGGAAGCGGTGGCCTTTCCACAAAAGCAGCGTCGGCATTGGCACTTCCTCCTTGGTGCTTTGCCTAAAACCTCGGATATCTACTCGAACGCCTGCGGAAAATTCTTGCGGGCGAGCGGCTCGTTGAGCTTCAGCAACGCCTCATAGGAGGCGGGATCGAACGCCCGCTCCGCCGGCAGGATTTCGCGCCCGAACAGGCGGCACAGACGCTCACCGTCAAGGTTTCCGCGCTGGAACGGTTCGGTGCCGAAATATTGCCAGATGGCCTGAACGAAACCGATATCGGCAAAGGCGATCGACTTGTCCATGGTCGGGTGGCGCTTCCAGGCGCTCAGCGCCGTCACCTTCGGGTTTGCCCGGCGCAACGTATATTGCCACTGGGTGCCGAGCAGGCCCGCCGGAAAACCGCGGTGTTTTGGCATTTCTGGGGTCTTGGCCATGCGTCTAGACCTCGAAAATGTCTTCGAAGGCATCCGGAAAATTCTTCCGGCCAACCCTTTCGTCGATGCGCAGCAAGGCTTCGTAGGACGCGGGATCGAATGGGCTTTCCGCCGGCACGACTTCCCGGCCGAAAAGAAGGTTGAGCCGTCCGGCGTCGAGATTGCCGCGCTCGAAGGGCTCGTCGCCAAAATGGTGCCAGAGCGCATGCAGGAAGGCGGCATCCACCTTCTGCTCGATCGTGTTCGGGCGGGCGAGGCGGGGCAGCGCCTTCAGTGGCGTTGCCCCCTTTTCATTGGCACGACGGATGGTGAAGTGGTGGCCATGGCCCGGCAATCCGGAAGGAAAGCCTCTATGCTTGGTCATTTCGGGTGGTCGGGCCATGCGTTTATTCCTTAGTCCTTGCCGATCTTGTCGGCCGTCTTCGTATCGAAATCGGATGCGTCGTGACGCTCGTGAAGCTGTTCGGACGGATCGCCCGACATGCGGTTGACCATTCTGCCACGTTTGACGGCCGGACGCGCAAAAATCTCGGCCGTCCAGCGCTGTACGTTTTTGTAAGTGCCGACGTCGAGATAGTTGCCGGCATCGCCATAGGCCTGGCCCAGTGCCAGATTGCCGTACCACGGCCAGATCGCCATGTCGGCAATCGTGTATTCGGAGCCCGCCATATACTGGTTGTCGGCGAGATGCCGGTCGAGCACGTCGAGCTGGCGTTTTACTTCCATCGCATAACGGTCGATCGCATATTTGATCTTCATCGGCGCATAGGCATAAAAATGTCCGAAACCGCCGCCGAGGAAAGGCGCCGAGCCCATCTGCCAGAACAGCCAGTTCATCGCTTCCGTGCGGGCGCGCAGCTCGGTCGGCAGGAAGGCGCCGAATTTTTCCGCCAGATAGACAAGGATCGAGGCAGATTCGAATACCCGGACCGGCTCGCCACCATCCTTCGGAGCGTGATCCGAGAGAGCCGGAATTTTCGAATTCGGATTGACGTCCACAAAACCGGAACCGAACTGGTCGCCATCGCCGATCTTGATCAGCCAGGCATCATATTCCGCGCCGGAATGGCCGGCGGCCAGGAGCTCTTCCAGAAGAATCGTCACCTTCACGCCGTTCGGCGTGCCGAGCGAATAAAGCTGCAGCGGATGTTTGCCGACAGGCAGGACCTTGTCATGGGTCGGCCCGGCGATCGGCCGGTTGATATTGGCGAACTGGCCGCCATTACCCTTGTCCCAGATCCAGACCTTGTCAGGTTCATAGCCGGCTGGGAAATTGTCGGCGGGGGATTTCTCGGTCATCAAAATCATCCTTGTGCTTGAATTCAGCGCGGCACGGAGAAGGCGCCCGGCTTCATATGGGAGCCGATGTCGCCAATGTCTCCAGTCACAGCGGGATAGTGTCGTGTTTTTTCCAGTGCGTGGTCACCTGCTTGCCGCGCAGCGAGGCAAAGGCGCGGGCGATGCGCCGGCGTGACGAATGCGGCATGATCACCTCGTCGATAAAGCCGCGCTCGGCCGCCACGAAGGGATTTGCAAACCGCTCCTCATATTCCCTGGTGCGGGCCGCAATCTTTTCAGGATCATCCAATTCGGAGCGATAGAGAATTTCGGTCGCCCCCTTGGCGCCCATCACCGCGATTTCCGCCGTCGGCCAGGCATAATTGATATCGGCGCCGATATGTTTCGATGCCATCACGTCATAAGCGCCGCCATAGGCCTTTCGCGTGATCAGCGTCACGAGCGGAACGGTCGCCTCCGAATAGGCAAACAGCAGTTTTGCACCGTGCTTGATCACGCCGCCATATTCCTGCGCCACGCCCGGCAGGAAACCCGGCACATCGACCAGCGTCAGGATCGGGATCGAGAAAGCGTCACAGAAACGCACGAAACGGGCGGCCTTGCGGGACGAATCGATATCGAGGCAGCCGGCCAGTACCATCGGCTGGTTGGCAACGACGCCGATCGTCTGTCCCTCAAGCCGGATGAATCCGGTCAGGATGTTTTTCGCAAAAGCTTCCTGGATCTCGAAGAAATCGCCCTCGTCGGCGATCGCCGTGATCAGTTCCCGCATGTCGTAAGGTTTTGCCGCACTGTCGGGGATCAGCGTGTCGAGCCGCATTTCAAGCCGCGCCGGATCATCGTGGAAAGGGCGCGTCGGCGGCTTTTCACGATTGTTCAGCGGCAGGAAATCGAACAGCTGGCGCACGGCCTCCAGAGCCTCGACGTCATTGTCGAAAGCCGCATCGGCGACCGAGGATTTTTGGGTATGCGTTTTCGCGCCACCGAGTTCTTCGGCCGTGACGATCTCGTTGGTCACGGTTTTGACCACATCCGGTCCGGTGACGAACATGTAGGACGTGTCGCGCACCATGAAGATGAAATCGGTCATCGCCGGCGAATAGACCGCGCCACCGGCGCAAGGGCCCATGATCACGGAAATCTGCGGCACGACACCGGATGTCTCGGCATTGCGGCGAAACACTTCCGCATAACCGCCAAGCGAGGCGACACCTTCCTGGATGCGGGCGCCGCCCGAGTCATTGAGGCCGATCACGGGCGCTCCGACACGCACCGCCATATCCATGATCTTGCAGATCTTCTGGGCATGCGTTTCGGAAAGCGAACCGCCGAAGACTGTAAAATCCTGGGAAAAAACATAGACCTGCCGGCCGTTGATCGTGCCCCAGCCGGTCACGACGCCATCGCCGGCGATCTTTTGGCTCTCCATGCCGAAATCCACCGCGCGGTGGGTCACGTACATGTCGAATTCTTCGAAAGAGCCTTCGTCGAGCAGGACTTCGATCCGTTCCCGGGCCGTCAGTTTCCCCTTTGCATGCTGTGCGGCAATGCGCTTTTCACCGCCGCCGAGCCGTGCTTCGGCCCGCCGTCTTTCGACTTCACTCAAGACTGAACGCATGCTGCCTCCCGAATGCTTCACATCTGTGTAACGCGTCTTCGGGAGAGAGCAAACCTTTGATCGCAGATCGGAAGTATCATCGCGGCAGGCAGGGCCGCGATGTCCGGCGCATAAACAGTGGCGCGGTTTAGGCGGCGCTGACGAAGCGGCTCGACAGCGTCCTGGTACCCTTCAGCGGCACACGACGGATCATTTCCATCGCAAAGGCGCGGGCATTCTGGCGGGCCTTGTCGAGATTGCTGATACGGTTTTCGTCCATCGTGTAGAGCGTGCCGCCGAGATCGAAGATGTCACGGAAGGCGGCGCGTTCGATGATCGGCGTGCCGAGCACTTCAACGCCCCGTTCGGCCAGCAGCATTTTGACGGCCAGCAGGGCGCGCGTCGTCACCATCGAGTTGACGCGGGTCAGCACGACGGAATGGTTGACGCGGATGCCACCCTTCTCGTCGAGGAAACGCAAGAGTTCGAGCACGTTTGCGCCGCCCTGGGCATCCATGGCGCAGCCCTGTATCGGGATCAGAACATGGTCGGAAAGGCCGATTGCCTTGGCCAGCAGCGGGCTCTGGGCGCCGGGCAGGTCAACGACGAAATAATCTGTCTTGTAAAGGTTTTCGGAAATATGCCGTTCGATCGAAGCCTGGGTCACGTAGGAAATGACGTTGAGCCGGTCATTCTGCGGCGACATCTGGTGCCATCTCGAAATCCAGCGCTGCGGGTCGGCGTCGAGAACCGTGACGCGATATCCCTGCTGGGCAAGGTCGGAGGCAAGCAGAAGCACGGCGGTCGTCTTGCCGGCGCCGCCCTTGGTATTGGCAAACGTGATGACTGGCATAAGGGGAATTCCTGTTCGGCTGCGAGCTGACCGCTCTGAACCGCACCCTCATGATGCGCCGTCCGATTCTTGGTCCAACATGGTTAACGAAGACCAAAAATCGGACTGTGAACCTTCATCGGCGACGATCTGCGGCCAGGATTTCCCGAGCGATCTGATCGAGCGAAACCACCTTGTCGACGCCGCCATGGGCGATCGCTTCCTTGGGCATGCCGAACACGACGGAGCTCGCTTCATCCTGCGCCACCGTATAGGCGCCGGCCTGGTGCATCTCGTTCATGCCGCGGGCGCCGTCATCGCCCATGCCGGTCATGATCACGCCCATCGCATTGGCACCGGCTGAGCGCGCCGCCGATCGGAACAACACATCGACCGAAGGCCGGTGCCGGCTGACCAACGGGCCCTCACGCACCGAAACCTCGTAGCGCGCGCCCTTGCGTTCAAGCAGCATATGCTTGTCGCCGGGCGCGATCAGCACGTGTCCGCGCAGCACAGGGTCGCCATCGACCGCTTCCTTGACCTCGACTTCGCAGAGGCCATTGAGGCGTTTTGCAAAGGCGGCGGTAAATTTCTCCGGCATGTGCTGGACGATGACCATGCCTGGCGAATTGGCCGGCAATGCTTCCAAAAGTTCGCGCAGCGCTTCCGTTCCGCCGGTCGAGGCGCCGACGCAGACGACCATTTCCGTCGTCTTCGCCATGGCACCGATCCTCGGCGGCGGCAGAACGGCATCGGCCGTCAGTTTGGCAGTCGAGTTGCGCTCCGTCAGTCGCGTAGCACGGTGTTTCGAGACCCGCGCATTGGCGGCAGACTTTACGACCGTGCGGATACGGTCTGCCGCCTCAGCCAGATGATCGGCTGCACCGATCTTCGGCTTGAGGATGATATCGACAGCGCCTGCCTCAAGCGCCTGCATCAGTGTCTCTGAACCGCTCTCGGTCAGCGATGAGCACATCACGACAGGAATGGGATGCTGCGCCATCAGCTTGCGCAGGAAGGTGATCCCGTCCATTTGCGGCATCTCGACGTCGAGGGTAATGACGTCCGGAATTTCTTCGCGGATTTTCCGCGCTGCCATGAATGGATCGTTGGCAACGCCCATAACCTCGATATCCGGATCGGCGGAAAGCACCGAACTCAGCGTCTGCCGCACACTGGCGGAATCGTCGATGATCAGAACCTTGATCTTGCCTGCCGCCATCTCTCAGCCTTTCTTGAACACCGTGTTGGCAACCTGTTTCACCGGCAGGTCGAAGCCGGTGACGGTTTCCGAATGGCCGATGAAAAGATATCCGCCGGGCAGGAGGCAGTCGCAAAGGCGGTTCAGAACATGCTGCTGTGTCGGCTTGTCGAAATAGATCAGCACGTTGCGGCAGAAGATGATGTGCATCGGATCGCCGACCGGATATTTGTCGTCCATCAGGTTCAGCCGCGCAAAACCAAGCTTGGTGCGCAGCTTCGGGCTGATACGCATCTCGTGGCGGCGGTTGTCGGCCGATTTCATCACATATTTGCGCATCATCTCGCCGGGGACCGGCTGCAGAAGTTCGTTCTGGTAGATGCCGCGCTTGGCTTTATCGAGCACGTCCGTCGAAAGATCTGTGGCGAGAACGAAGTAATCCCGCTCCGGTGCCTTGGCACCCAGATATTCGGAAAGCACCATCGCCATCGTATAGGGCTCGGCACCGGTCGAGCAAGCGGAGCTCCAGGTCCTGAGCCTGCGGTCGCCGAAGGATTTCAGGATATCCGGCAGCGCGTGGCTGACCATGTAGTCGAAATGTTTCGGCTCGCGGAAAAAGTCCGTCTTGTTGGTGGTGACCGCATCGATCAGGTGGATCGCTTCCTGCTCGAGCCCGCCATGCTTGAACAGATAATCGCAATAGGAGTCGAAACTCGTCATGCCGGTCAGGCGCAGCCTGCGGCGCAGGCGGCCTTCAAGCATGGTCATCTTGTTGAGCGGCATCTTGATGCCGCTATAGTCGTAAATGTATTTCGACAGCAGGTCGAAATTGCGCTTGCTCAGCCTGTCGTCCAGCGACTGGCTCCTGATTGCCGTATCCACGCCGACCCCTCGTACTCTTTACTTGTTCAGTTCACGCGATTGCGGCGCGCGATCAGGCGACCTTCTGCGCGCCGACGCCGGCCAGTGCGGAGCCCGAATCCGAGAACAGCCGGGCAAGGTCGATGATGACGACGAAACCGACATCCCGCCTGACGACACCCGCGATATAGTCCGAGCGCCAGCGCACGCCGATATCCGGTGCCGTCTCGATCTGGTCTTCGCGGAAGGGCACGACCTCGTAGACCCGGTCGGCAACGAGTCCGAGTGCCAGAACCCGGTCCGCGACGGGAACGTCGAGAACCAGGATCCGCGTATGCGGCGTCTTTTCCGTCCGCGACATGCCGAGACGAAGCCGGAGATCGATCACCGGAACCCCCTGGCCGCGCACATCGCGCAGGCCAAGAAGATAGTCCGGTCCATGCGGGATCTTGAACGGCTCCTCATGGTCGAGGATTTCGCGAACCACCTCGACGGGGACCGCGAAAATCTCCTCGCCGAGGCTGAAGGTCACAAACTGTGATTCAGGGGATGTGCTTGCCATTTACGCGCTTTCCTTGAATTCGTCGTCGTCCTGGTCTGGTCCGCCCATGGACATGTCGAGGGCAAAGCCCCGGGCACGAGCCTGCTGTGATGCCACGGGGCGTTCGTGGCCGGAATTTTCATGAGAACGGCCTGCTTCGCCGGGCCGGCGTTTGGCCGCTGCCGGGGCAGAGGCAGCCTGCGAACGGTCCCGTGCATTGCCACGGTCCACGCGGAAGAAGGCGATAGAGGCCTGCAGTTCTTCCGCCTGCGCCGCCAGTTCTTCGGACGTGGCCGAAACCTGTTCCGAGGCGCCGGCATTCTGCTGGGTTACCTTGTCGAGCTGCTGGATCGCTTCGTTGATCTGGCTCGCACCGATATCCTGCTCGCGGCAGGCCGCCGAAATCTCGGCCACCAGCTCGGCGGTCTTGTGAATGTCTGGCACCAGCTTGTTGAGCATTTCGCCTGCATCGGTCGCGACCTGCACGGTCTCGCCAGAGAGCGCGCTGATTTCGGCGGCCGCCGTCTGGCTGCGTTCGGCGAGCTTTCTTACTTCCGAAGCAACAACCGCAAAACCACGGCCATGTTCGCCAGCGCGAGCAGCTTCCACCGCGGCGTTGA
Source organism: Neorhizobium alkalisoli (assembly GCF_007829835.1). Classification (GTDB taxonomy): domain Bacteria; phylum Pseudomonadota; class Alphaproteobacteria; order Rhizobiales; family Rhizobiaceae; genus Neorhizobium. The sequence goes on from NZ_VIWP01000004.1 coordinate 24,363, forward strand.
GGGCGAGAAGGTCGGTCTGGCGAGCAATTTCCTGCACGATCGAGATCTTGTCGGCGATCGTGCGCATCGCGCCGACGGCGCGTGCAACGGCCTGGCCGGAAGCCTCGGCATCCTTGGACGACTGGCGGGCGATCTTTTCGGTCTGGGCCGCGTTATCGGCATTCTGCTTGATATTGGCGGCCATCTCTTCCATCGAAGCGGAAGCCTCTTCAGCCGACGATGCCTGTTCCGTCGCCCCCTGCGAAAGCTGTTCGGAGCTGGAAGACAGTTCCTGGCTGCCCGAGGAAACATTGGTCGAGGCCGACAGCGCGTCCGAAACGACGCCACGCAGGCGCTCTACCATGCTCTGCAGGGCAAGGCCGAGCACGTCCTTGTCGGACAGCGGTTTTGGCGAAATGGTCAGATCGCCATTCGCGATCTGGTTGGCGACATTGGCCGTGCTGCGCAGGTTGGTGACCATGTTCTGCATCGCGGTGCCGAGCATGTCCTTGTCCGACAGAGGCTTGGCATCGACGGAAAGGTCGCCGGCGGCGATACGGTCGGCAATGCCGGCAGTGCCGCGCAGATTGCCGGTCATCACGTTGACGGTATCGATCAGATCCTTGATCTCGTCATTCGTCTTGACTTCGACCTTCTGGTTCAGGTCGCCGATCGCAACGGCATTGGCGACGGATGCGATCTTGCCAAGGCCGCGGCTGATGCCGAGCATGATCCATACGGAAGCACCGATTGCCAGGAGCACTGCCGCTGCCGCAACGATCCCCATGATCAGCATGGTTTCGTCAAACAGCGCGTCGTTTTCCCTACCGGTCTCGGCCATGTTGCTGCGCTGCAGATCAACCAGTGCCTTGATCTCGTTGTTCATTTCGACCGTCAGGTCGCGCAGCTCGCCCATCGATATCTCGGTGGCACCGGCATTGTCGCCCTTGGCGTGAAGCGCCTCGAGATTTTTCGTATCGGTCAGGAAGGTGGCGCTATAGGCGACGAGTTTCTGCCAGCGCGGCTTTTCGTCGGCAGGCGCGATCGAGACGCCTTCTTCGAACATCTTGGTCATCGTGGCGAGGTTGGCGCGGCCTTCCTCGAAGAATTTCAGCGATTGCGCCGGATTGGAAACCAGAAGCGCGTTCTTCTGGGCACGAATGGCATCGATCTCGGCAATATCGGCGTTCAATGCCAGCTCGAGACGGCGGACAGGGCCGTCGATCAGACCGCTGTTTGCGTCATCGAGATCGTGAAGGCTTACGGCCGCAAAGCCGGCAATACCAATGAGAGAAAGCGTCAGCAGGCCGAAACCCAGCCCTAATTTCCATTTGATTGTAAAGCGCATCTCGATATCCATCCATTCTGAAAAAAGGTCCATCTCCGTCCGCAGATGTCGCCTCATGGATGCCGAGACCGCCGGTTAAAGGGGCGTGACCTCGTGAAAAGCATCATTCGATCAGACATCGATGCAGGTTCATCCTGCACGTGGTCGAGGCCGGACGGACCGGCCTCGACGGATCATGGGAACGATACGCTCAGGCGCTCGCTCTGAAGTCGTGGTCTTCGCTGTCCGGTCCGCCCATGGCGAGATCGAGAGCAAAACCCTTGGCACGTGACTGCTGTGCTGCCACCGAGCGATCCTGAGCCTTCGGCATCATGGGCTTGGGAGCCGGCGCCTTGGCGGCAGGCCGTGCCACTGCGGCTTCCGACTGCATGCGCGCCTTGCTGGCATTGTCGACCCGGAAGAAGGCAATCGAGGCCTGCAGTTCTTCAGCCTGCGCCGCCAGTTCTTCGGAGGTCGAAGACATCTCTTCCGAGGCACCGGCGTTCTGCTGCGTGACCTTGTCGAGCTGCTGGATCGCTTCGTTGATCTGGCTTGCACCTATGTCCTGCTCGCGGCAGGCGGCCGAGATTTCCGAGACCAGTTCGGCGGTCTTGTGGATGGCGGGAACGAGCTTGTTCAGCATGTCGCCGGCTTCGGTCGCAACCTGGACGGTTTCGCCCGAGAGAGCGCTGATCTCGGCAGCAGCAGCCTGGCTGCGTTCTGCAAGTTTGCGGACTTCCGAAGCGACAACAGCAAAGCCCTTGCCATGCTCGCCGGCACGCGCTGCCTCGACGGCGGCGTTCAGAGCGAGAAGGTCGGTCTGGCGGGCGATTTCCTGAACGATCGAGATCTTTTCGGCAATCACGCGCATGGCGCCAACGGCACGGCCGACGGCCTCGCCGGAAGCTTCCGCATCCTTGGACGACTGGCGGGCGATCTTCTCGGTCTGGGCAGCGTTATCTGCGTTCTGCTTGATGTTGGCGGCCATCTCTTCCATCGAGGCGGAAGCCTCTTCGGCCGAGGAAGCCTGTTCGGTCGCACCCTGCGAAAGCTGCTCCGAGCTGGAAGACAGTTCCTGGCTGCCCGAGGAGACGTTGTTGGCAGCCGAAAGTGCATCGGCAACAACGCCACGCAGGCGTTCGACCATGCTTTCCAGCGCGATGCCGAGCGTATCCTTGTCGGAAAGCGGCTTCGGCGATATCGTCAGATTGCCGCCGGCGATCTGGTCGGCAACATTGGCCGTATTGCGCAGGTTGCTGGTCATGACGTTGATGGTCTGAACGAGATCGCGGATTTCGTCGTTGGACTTGACTTCGACATCCTTGTTCAGATCGCCGATGGCTACCGCGTCTACGACGGCAGAGATCTTCTTCAGGCCGGAATTGATGCCGAGAGAAATCCACAATGCCATTGCGATGGAGAAGATCAGAAGAACGATAACGACGCCGATCAGCATGTTACGTGCGTTTTCGTACTGGATGTTGGTCGACTCGTCCGTCGCCTTGAGGTCCTTCGAAATCTCGTCATTCAGGCCGGCGACGCTCTGCATCAGGCGGTTGGTGATTTTCACACCTTCGCCCATGGAAAGGCCGGCGGCGCGGTCGTTGGACTCGCTCGTATTCTGCTTGGCCAGCCCGATGATCTGGTCCTGCATGGCAACCCAGTCCGGCATGGCGTTGCGGAACTCCACAAGCCGGGCCTTGACGCCGCTTGCCTGCTCGTTGTCGAGGACGGTGAGTGAAGCCTGGACAGCCTGGCGTGCCTTGGCAACCTGATCGGCATAACCGGAAATCTGCGACGCGTCAGTGTTCATGATCGCGTTCTTTTCGGCACGGATGGAATTGTTGATCGCATCCGTCAGTTCGCCGGCAACCCTGACATTGGTCGTCGGGCCAGCGATGATGTCGGTAATCGCACCATTCAGGCTCGAAAGGCTGGAGATCGCGAACATCGCCATGGCGGCCGTCGCGACAAGAATGAGGCCGAAGGTCAGGGCCAGCTTAAGCTTGATAGTAAACCGCAAGATCGTATCCCCCGATATGCGCTATTTCGACATCAGCCTGTCTGGATCCGGCTCTCCGGTACCCAAGGCAGGGCAAGTTGATGGGCGTAAGATCGATACATTCGATCATCTGCCCGAACCGGCGGAACCGGCCAACGTCGTCGCATACACACGGCGGCGGTGATCCCGGCCAAGATCAGGCCGGGATCGAATTCAGTTGCATCAGGCGCTTTCGCGGAAATCCGCGTCGTCGGCGTCAGGGCCGCCCATCGACATGTCGAGGGCAAATCCCTTGGCACGTGCCTGCTGGCTCGAGACCGAGTGGTCGCTGCCGCTGCTGCGGACGGCCGGGCGCTGTGCTGCCGGCTTGGCAGCAGGCTTGGCTGCCTGGCGTGCCGGAGCCGCTGCCGCGCGCTTGCCCTTCTGGCTGGAACCCGACTGTTCGATGCGGAAGAAGGCGATCGAGGCCTGCAGCTCTTCAGCCTGCGATGCGAGCTCTTCCGAGGTTGCCGACATTTCTTCCGAAGCGCCTGCGTTCTGCTGGGTAACCTTGTCGAGCTGCTGGATCGCTTCGTTGATCTGGCTTGCACCGATGTCCTGCTCGCGGCAGGCGGCCGAGATTTCCGAAACCAGTTCCGCCGTCTTCTGGATATCCGGCACCAGCTTGTTCAGCATCTCGCCAGCATCAGTCGCAACCTGCACGGTCTCGCCCGAAAGTGCGCTGATTTCGGCAGCAGCAGCCTGGCTGCGTTCTGCAAGCTTGCGGACTTCCGAAGCGACAACAGCAAAACCCTTGCCATGTTCGCCGGCACGCGCTGCCTCGACGGCGGCGTTCAGGGCGAGAAGGTCGGTCTGGCGGGCGATTTCCTGAACGATCGAGATTTTTTCTGCGATCGTGCGCATGGCGCCAACGGCACGGCCAACGGCCTGGCCGGAAGCTTCGGCATCACGCGAAGACTGGCGGGCAATCTTCTCGGTCTGGGCAGCGTTGTCTGCGTTCTGCTTGATGTTGGCGGCCATCTCTTCCATCGAGGCGGAAGCCTCTTCGGCAGCCGATGCCTGTTCGGTCGCGCCCTGCGAAAGCTGCTCGGCGCTGGCCGACAGTTCCTGGCTGCCCGAGGAGACGTTGTCGGAGGCTGCAAGCGCATCGCCGACCACGCCACGCAGACGCTCGATCATCGTGTTGACGTAGCCGAGCAGCTCGCCGATCTCGTCCTTGCTGGTGATCGGCGCAAAGCGGGTCAGGTCGCCATCGGCAACGCTCTGCACGGCGCGCACGGCATTGCCGAGGCCCTTGTTGATGCTCATGGCGATCCAGAAGGCGGCAAGGGCGGCAATCAGGAAAGCGCCAGCCGCGACCGAGATCATGATCAGGCGGGTCTGTGCATAGTCGATATCGGCTTGTGCATCGGCATCGTCCAGACGACCTTCTTCAAGCTTGACCACGTCGGAAAGCAGGGCATCGATCTGGTTGGTGACCGTACGGGCTTCGTTCGAGGAAATCTTGTTGGCGCCGGTTGCATCTCCGGCCAGCATCAGCTTGCGGATTTCGTCGTCATGCTTGCGGAATTCGACAGTGAAGGCCGCGAGCTTACCCCAGAGAACCTTGCCCTGCTCGGTGGCGCGCGATTCAACGGCCTTGAACGTTTCGTCGAAAGCGCGGCGCGCATCATCGCCCTTGGCAATGGCGCCCTGCATGTCATTGGGGCTGGCGGCCAGGAGAAGGTTCTTCTGCTGACGGATCTGCTGCAACTGCTCGTTGTTCAGCGACTGCGCCAGCTTGAGCCGCATGGCTGGTCCCTGCAACACGTTCTCGAGCGTGTCATTGAGGCTGGAAAGGCTGATAAGGCCATAGGTCGCAGTGGCGGCCAGCATCAGGATGACGAAGCCGAATGCCGCTGCCAGTTTGAGCTTGATTGAAGCACGCATCTTTTTATTCCCGTTCAAAAGGGGCCACTGCCCGTTGAGGCCTGCGGCCTAGGCGTGAGCGTGTTGAGCTGAGAAGATCGCCTGAAGATTGGGGACGATGATGAACTCGGTCCCACGCTTGACGAGGCAATCGATGAAATCAGGGCGCCAGCGCATGCCGACGCTTGGTGGCGGTTCGCCTGCGGTGCGCAGGAGTGTCGTCACCTCATGCACCTTGTCGGTGCGGATGCCGGCCAGGACCGGCTCGTCGTCGATTTCGATCTCGATGACGATGATGCGGCTGTCGATCGTCGGCTTGGTCGCTTCCATGCCGAAGGCGAGCCGAATATCGGCAAGCGGAATGACCTTTCCGCGAAAGTTGATGACGGCACCGACAAAGGCCTTGGCGCCGGGAACGCTGGTCTCGGGCAACAGATCCAGGATTTCCTGGACGATGAAGGCTTCGAGCGCAAACATCTCGCCGGCGATGTCGAAGGTCAGGACCTCGAGTTCCTCGCGGCCGCCCCAAAGCTCTTCCGGCATTTTTCTGACTGCTTCACTCATCCCGCCGCGCGCAGATGCGCCTCCTGTTGCTGTCCTTCGGCCACGAGGTGACCGACGTCGAGGATCAGGGCCACGTCCCCGTCTCCGAGAATGGTGGCGCCCGAGAAGGTCGCCACGTCATGATGAAGCTTGGACATCGACTTGATGACCGTCTGGTGGTCGCCGATGATCTGGTCGACGACGAGACCGACACGCTCGGAACCGGTCGATATGACGACGACCTTCTGGAACGGATCGGGCTTGGTGCCGGTCCGGAACAGGTCGCGTAGTCGCAGGAACGGCACGAGGCTGTCACGCAGCGAGATGAAGCTGCGGCCACGCGAACGCATGTCCTCTTCGATCGACAGTTCGAGGCATTCCTCGACCGCCGAAAGCGGAATGACATAGCGGCCGGAGCCGACCCGCACGAGCAGGCCGTCGATGATCGCAAGCGTCAGCGGAATGGCGAGCGAGATTTCCGATCCCTTGCCCGGATGGCTCGTGACGTTGATCGTGCCGCGCAGGGCGTCGATCGTCCGCTTCACCACGTCCATGCCGACGCCGCGGCCGGAGAGATTGGTGACCGTCTGTGCCGTCGAAAAGCCCGGCTGGAAGATCAGCTGGTAGAGTTCCTGGTCGGTCAGGTTGGCATTGGCACCGATCAGACCGGAGGATTCCGCCTTGGCGCGGACGCGATCCTTGTCGATGCCGCGGCCGTCGTCCTTGATGGTGATGATGACTTCGCCGGCCTGCTGGCGGGCCGAAAGCATGATCTTTCCGGCCTCCGGCTTGCCCGCCGCAAGACGCTGTTCGGGCGTTTCGAGACCATGGTCGCAGGAATTGCGGACGAGATGGACGAGCGGGTCGGCGAGACGTTCGATGACGCTCTTGTCGACTTCGGTGGTTTCACCCTCGGTGACGAGTTCGATCGCCTTGCCGGTTTCATGCGCGAGATCGTGCACGAGGCGGCGGAAGCGGCTGAACAGATGCGTGACCGGCACCATGCGCAGCACCATCATCGTATCGCGCAACTCGCCGGACAGGCGTTCCACGTCTTCAGAGACGGCGCGCAGCTGCAGATCGCCGCTACCGCCGGCAAGCTGGCTGAGGCGGGACTGGGCAATCACCAGTTCGCCGACGCGGTCCATCAGTTCATCGAGCTTTTCGGCCGGAACGCGGACGTTTTCCGCAGCCTTGGCGGCCTTGGCATCGGTCGGGGCAGGAGCTGCGGCCGGTGCCGGCGTCGCAACCGGTTTGGCGGCAACAGGTTCCGCTGCCGCGGCCTTTGCCGGTTCGGCGGCAGGCGCCTTGGCGGTTGCAGGTTTTGCAGCGGCCGGAACCTCGACCGTTTCGATCGTCAGTTCCATCTCGTCCATGACGAAGATGAACACGTCTTCAATGGCCGAGCGCGGCTGGGTCGTCAGAAGTTCGACATCCCAGGAAATATGCAGGTCGGTCGGGAAAAGCGTGTCGAGGGCAGGAATGTTGGAGCGATCGGCGACGATGCGGCATTCGCCGAGCTCACGCAGCTCGTCCAGCAGTGGCAGCGGGTTGGTCCCGTTTGCCATCGCGTTCTGCGGCAGGCTGAAATGCATCTTGTAGAGCGTCTGGGCGGGGCCGGCCTCTTCGGCTGCCGCTCCATTGCTGCCGGAGCCGGAACCGTCGACTGCGCGGCGCAGGTTGGCGAGGAGTGTTTCGCCAACCGCTTCATGGTCGCCGGTCGGCGTCTCGACCAGGGCCCGCATGTGGTCCTTAGCTTCGAGAACGGCGGTAACCAGTGCCTGGGTTGCCGGCACTTCGCCCTTGCGCACCCGGTCGAAGGCCGTTTCGCAATGGTGGGTGAAGGCGGCGAGCGCCTCGAAGCCGAACATCGCGCCGGAACCCTTGAGCGTGTGCAGGCCGCGGAAAACCGCGTCCACCTGATCCTTGTCGCCCAGATTCACATTGAGATCGAGAAGACCGGCCTCGATCTGCTCGAGTAGTTCCGCTGCTTCCGTCCGAAAGACGGCGATAGGATCAGGAAAGCTCATCTGCCGAGCACCTTGCGAACGATCTTGACCAGGCTTTCAGGGTCGAACGGCTTGGTCAGCCAGCCGGTGGCGCCGGCCGATTTCGCCTGCTGCTTCAGCTCGTTGTCGGATTCCGTCGTCAGGAAGATGACCGGCACGCCCATATGGGCCGGCAGCTTGCGCAGTTCGCGGATCATCGTCAGGCCGTCCATGTTCGGCATGTTCAGGTCGGTGACGACCAGATCGAATTCGCCGGCATTCAGCTTGGCAATTCCGTCGAGGCCATCGACGGCCTCGGTGACCTGATAACCCGCATTCGTCAACGCGACCCTCGTGGTCAGGCGGATACTCGCCGAGTCATCGACGGTCAGGATATTGGCGCTCATTAAATGTCCCCTTGATGAAGCCAGAAATATGCGTCTTCGGCCGACATGCCTTCGAGGAAACCGCTTCTGCGGAGCGTCTCGAGAAGGGCTCCATTCGCGGGCTTGGCAAGCGCAATCGACTTGCCTTGCGTGCCGGCATAGATGCGGGCTGCCTCGATGAGCTGAATGAAGCTGATATCGACCTGTGGTTCTTCTTCAAATTCGATTGTCGCCGACGGATTTTCATCCAGGAAAGCGAGAATTTGAGCATGCGTCGAAGTAATCGCGCGCATGGTCAGAGCGGACGGCAGCGAGATGCGGTCTTCTTTAACGTCCGGCACAGACATTCATACCCCAATATAGTTCGAACTTCCTGAAATATCTTTGCAAATTTGGTCTTAGATAATTAACGGCGAGTTAATCGGCTTCGGTAACTTATGAATTGGTATTAGTTGTAAGCCGTCGAATGACCCTTCCGGCGGGACGAAAAATTAACCACGCAGCCCAAAAACGGGACGCGATTTCCCTCCGGTTAACCCCCTCAATTGCAGACTGAATTCATCGAAGGACACCCGTGCCGCCTGTCGGCTGAGAGCTGTCCCAAATTGAACAGGGCGAAATATGGCCGGCTCCCTATGGGCGCCCGGCCGACCGTTAAAGGGTGGCACGACGTGGCAGTCACAGCAGCAAAATTGGATATCGCTCCGGTATCGCAAGGGCCGGGCGCCCTCGTCGAAAGAATGGAGATCGCGCGCTCCCGCATCGAGGAACGTTTCCTCGAAGGTGGTGCTGCGCTCCTGTCGATTCTGGATGTCCTGAACAAGCTGATCGGATCTCTGGACCAGGTCACCGGTTCCCTCGATGAGGAAACCGCGAACGCCACGATGGCCGAGCTCGAGCAGACGGTTGCACGGCTTTCGGGTCTGAGCGGCATAGAAGTTGGCCGCCAGACGGGCTTCAAGTCGCTTGCCGGTGCCGAACGGAACCTGCGCCCCCATGCCGAGGACATGCAGGAGACGCTGCGTTATCTGCGCACCTTTGCCGTTACTGCCAAGATTGCTGGCGCCGGTATCGCGGATTTTGCCGGGTTTGCCGAGGAAATCCTCGAGCGCATCCAGGAAGGCACCCGCCAGGTCGACGACTTCGCCAAGAAGCTCAATCTTCTGGGCAAGGGCCTCGGCTCCGTCATGGTCAAGGGCGAAAAGATCGTCCAGAGTTATGACAAGACTATTCCGGCAATCGTCACGGGTCTTTCGAACGGCGGCACCGAGATCGGCAAGCAGCGCAAGCTTCTGATGGAGCGCGCTGAAAGCGTGCGTGCGATTGCCCGTGGCATCCAGGGCAAGCTTGCCTCGACTTTGTCGGCAATGCAGATCGGCGATATCACCCGCCAGCGCATCGAACATTGCCAGTCGAGCCTGAAGCTGCTCGACGAATATCTCTCTTCTCCGGAAGCAGCGTCGCTGACCGGCGCTCAGCGCGAAAGCCTTTCGGCCGTCATCGGCCAGCTCGTTTCCATGCAGCTTGGGCAGTCGATCGATGATTTCGACCGAGACACCGGCAAGATCGTCGCGACCGTTGTCAGCTTCCGCTCCGACCTGATGCAGATCGACGGTTTGCGCCGGGCGATCACCGAAGGCGATGATGATGGCAGCGACAATGCGATGCGTCAGCTGGAAGGCAATGTCGCTGCGGCACGCACCGCTGTCCGCGAGATCGAGGCCGTTGCCGGCGAGGCTTCGGAACTCAGCCGCTCTACCGCAGCAACGGTCGACGAACTGGTCAAGGGTATCGGTGTCGTCCAGCTCGTACGCACCGACATTCACTATATGGCGCTCAACACCAATCTGCGTTGCGGCAAGATCGGCGAAGAGGGCAAGGCGATCAATGTCATCACCGCGGAACTGCGCAATTATGCCGCCCAGCTCGATGAGACCGCCGACAAGATCATGGTCGAACTGCACACGCTGGAAGGCGCTGCTCTGAAGCTGACTGCGATCGAAGAAGCAGAAGCCAAGGATTCGCTGGACCTGAGGCTCGAAAAGGCGCTCGACAATATCCGCCTGGTCGGAGACCGCATGGATATCGAGGTCAAGAACCTCAGCGAGCAGAGCCGCACCGCTGTCGGAGACATGGATGCCTCGCTCGCTCGCCTCGATTTCAAGGCAGAGCTCGGGGAAGTCCTGCGCGCCTGCGCCGAGGATAGTGCATCTTTCGAAGAGATCCTGCCTGCTGCCGGCATCGAGACGGCGCTTGCAGATCTCGGCGGTCGCATCGGCCGTCTCTACACTATGGTCTCCGAGCGCGAGCTGCATGCTGCCGTGCTGGGGACGGAACCGCCGGCAGAGACCGCTGTCGTCGCCTCTGTCATGAGCGATGACGATATAGACGACGCCCTGTTTTAAGGCATCGCAACACAGTGACCGGCTGATATCGAAGGCGTGGCGGCGAAGATATCTCGCCTCCGCGCCTTGACCTTTAGGCCGCCCTACGTCATTTGACCGCCTTTAATTGAAGAAGCGCCCGCTTCGGGACGAACCCCGGCGACGCTCATACAGAGAAACACGATGACCAAGGCAACATCCTCGGCGCCCTCGCAGCGCATGCTTCGCGTTGGAGAACAGGTCCGCGCCGCCATAACCCAGGTCCTGCAGCGCGGTGAAGTGCGCGACGACCTGATTGAAAAGACCGTGATCTCGGTGTCCGAAGTGCGCATGTCGCCGGACCTGAAGATTGCGACCGCTTATGTGACGCCGCTCGGCGTGCCGGATCATAACGCGGTGATCGAGGCGCTGAACCGCAATTCGAAATTCATCCGTGGCCGTATCGGCGGCCAGCTCCGGCAGATGAAATACATGCCGGAAGTCCGCTTCCGTGACGATACGAGCTTCGACAATTACAAGAAGATCGATCAGCTCCTGCGCTCGCCCGAGGTCCAGCGTGACCTCGATGGTGAAACCGAAGAATAAGCACGAACCAAGAGCATATATGTCCAAACCACGCAAACCCAAGGGCCGGGCGGTTTCCGGCTGGCTGATCCTCGACAAGCCGATCGATTTCGGCTCGACGGAAGCCGTCTCCAAGATCAAGTGGCTGTTCAACGCCCAGAAGGCCGGCCATGCCGGCACGCTCGATCCGCTTGCATCAGGCATGCTGCCGATCGCGCTCGGCGATGCGACGAAGACCGTGCCTTACGTCATGGACGGCCGCAAGATCTACGAATTCACGGTCACCTGGGGTGAAGAACGCTCGACGGACGATCTCGAGGGCGAGGTAACGCAGAGCTCCGACAAGCGTCCTGCCGAAGAGGATATTCGCGCGCTTCTGCCAAAGTACACCGGCACGATCAGCCAGATCCCGCCGCAGTTTTCGGCGATCAAGATCGCTGGCGAGCGCGCCTACGATCTCGCCCGTGACGGCGAAGTGGTCGAGATCCCGTCGCGTGAAGTCGAAATCTTCCGTCTGACGCTGCTCGGCACCGAAGGTGATATGGCGCATTTCGAGGTCGAATGTGGCAAGGGCACCTATGTCCGTGCTCTCGCCCGCGATTTCGGCCGTGAACTTGGCTGTTACGGCCATATTTCCGATCTCCGCCGCACCTTCGTTGCGCCCTTCGGCGAAGACAAGATGGTGCCGCTCGAAGATCTCGTCGAACTCGAAAAGATCGAGGATCGCGACGAGCGCCTGGCTGCACTCGACGCCTATCTGATCAATACGGCCGAGGCTCTGTCCTCGCTGCCGCATCTGCCGGTCACCGAAGATCAGGCGCATCGCATCAAGATGGGCAACCCGATCATCCTGCGTGGCCGCGATGTCCCGGTCGAAGAGCCGGAAGCCTATGCCACGGTGCGCGGCAAGCTGATCGCCATCGGCGAGATCGGCCAGGGCGAATTCCGCCCGAAGCGGGTGTTCGGCTGATCGGCCGCGCGCCTCTTCCAATTGTGGCCTGAATGGTCTATAGGCAGCGCCAGCCAAGGGGCTGCCTTCGGGCATCGACTTAGCATTCACGGCCAAGGCTGGACGACATCCCGGCCTTTGGCGACCCGATTTCCTCTTCATAAAAAGGATCAGACGATGTCGATCACTGCAGAACGCAAGACCGCACTCATCAAGGAATACGCAACCTTCGAAGGCGATACCGGTTCTCCGGAAGTCCAGGTTGCCATCCTGACCGAGCGGATCAACAACCTGACCGAACACTTCAAGGGCCACAAGAAGGACAACCACTCCCGTCGTGGCCTTCTGACCATGGTTTCCAGCCGCCGTTCGCTTCTTGACTACCTCAAGAAGAAGGACGAAGGCCGTTACACCAAGCTGATCACCAGCCTGGGCGTTCGTCGCTAAAAAACTCTCCGGCGGACGTTCTGAATTGAACATCCGCCGGACCTTTTTCGGGCTCTGCCCAGATTTGTGACTGCCGCGCTCTCTCGCGCGAAACCAAGGGCGAAACCGGATGGACCGGGTTCGCCAGATCAACCCAGACCTGTCATGGGGCAGGATTGCCGGATGCTTTTTGGCCGAGATTTTCAACGATCTTGGCCAAGGTTTCTCTTAAGAAACCGGAATGGATGAAGCCTCCCGTTGTCTTGCCCGTGGCGCGTCACATCTGCGGTCGATTGCGCTGGCGCCTTTAAGGCGTGCGTTTTTCCCGCATTGAAGGACAAGACATGTTCAATACCCACTCTGTAGAAATCGAATGGGCCGGCCGCCCGCTCAAGCTGGAAACGGGCAAGATCGCCCGCCAGGCTGACGGCGCCGTTCTCGCCACCTACGGCGAAACCGTCGTTCTCGCCACCGTCGTTTCGGCCAAGGCGCCGAAGCCGGGCCAGGACTTCTTCCCGCTGACCGTCAACTACCAGGAAAAGACCTATGCCGCCGGCAAGATCCCGGGTGGCTATTTCAAGCGCGAAGGCCGTCCGTCGGAAAACGAAACCCTCGTTTCCCGCCTGATCGACCGCCCGATCCGCCCGCTTTTCCCGGAAGGCTACAAGAACGACACCCAGGTCGTCGTCACCGTCATCCAGCATGACCTCGAGAACAACCCGGACATCCTGTCCATGGTTGCCACGTCTGCAGCACTCACGCTGTCCGGCGTTCCGTTCATGGGCCCGGTCGGCGGTGCACGCGTCGGCTATATCAACGGCGAATACGTCCTGAACCCGCATCTCGACGAAATGGATGAATCGGTTCTCGACCTCGTCGTCGCCGGCACCCAGGACGCCGTCCTGATGGTCGAGTCGGAAGCCAAGGAACTCAACGAAGAAGTCATGCTCGGCGCCGTCATGTTCGGCCACAAGGGCTTCCAGCCGGTTATCGATGCGATCATCAAGCTCGCTGAAGTTGCCGCCAAGGAGCCGCGCGAATTCGAGCCGGAGGATTATTCGGAACTCGAAGCCGAAATGCTGAAGCATTTCGAAGCCGAACTGCGCGAAGGCTACAAGATCACCCAGAAGGCTGATCGTTACGCTGCCGTCGACGCCGTCAAGGCAAAGGTCAAGGCACACTTCTTCCCGGAAGGCGTTGAGCCGAAGTATTCTGCCGAAGTCATCGGCTCTGTCTTCAAGCACCTGCAGGCCAAGATCGTTCGCTGGAACATCCTCGACACCAAGAGCCGCATCGACGGCCGCGACCTGTCGACCGTTCGCCCGATCGTTTCCGAAGTCGGCCTCCTGCCGCGTACCCACGGTTCGGCACTCTTCACCCGCGGTGAAACGCAGGCGATCGTCGTTGCCACGCTCGGCACCGGCGAAGACGAACAGTATGTCGACAGCCTGACCGGCATGTACAAGGAGCGCTTCCTGCTCCATTACAACTTCCCGCCCTACTCGGTTGGCGAAACCGGCCGCATGGGTTCCCCGGGCCGTCGCGAAATCGGTCACGGTAAGCTCGCATGGCGCGCTATCCGCCCGATGCTTCCTTCGGCGGAACAGTTCCCCTACACGCTGCGCGTCGTCTCTGAGATCACCGAGTCCAACGGCTCGTCCTCGATGGCAACCGTCTGCGGCACCTCGCTTGCTCTGATGGACGCCGGCGTTCCGCTCGCTAAGCCGGTTGCTGGTATCGCCATGGGCCTGATCCTCGAAGGTGACCGCTTTGCGGTTCTCTCCGACATCCTCGGCGACGAAGACCACCTCGGCGACATGGACTTCAAGGTTGCCGGCACTGCTGACGGCATCACCTCGCTGCAGATGGACATCAAGATCGCCGGTATCACCGAAGAGATCATGAAGGTCGCTCTCGGCCAGGCACAGGGCGGTCGTACCCACATTCTCGGCGAAATGTCGAAGGCGATCTCCGAAGGCCGTTCGCAGCTCGGCGAATTCGCACCGCGCATCGAAGTCATGAACATCCCGGTCGACAAGATCCGCGAAGTCATCGGTTCGGGCGGCAAGGTCATCCGCGAAATCGTCGAGAAGACCGGCGCCAAGATCAACATCGAAGACGACGGCACCGTCAAGATCGCCTCCTCGTCCGGCAAGGAAATCGAAGCCGCCCGCAAGTGGATCCACTCGATCGTTGCAGAACCGGAAGTCGGCGCCATCTACGAAGGTACCGTTGTGAAGACCGCCGATTTCGGCGCCTTCGTCAACTTCTTCGGCGCCCGTGACGGCCTCGTGCACATCTCGCAGCTCGCTTCCGAGCGCGTTGCCAAGACCTCGGACGTCGTCAAGGAAGGCGACAAGGTTTGGGTCAAGCTGATGGGCTTCGATGAGCGCGGCAAGGTTCGCCTGTCGATGAAGGTCGTTGACCAGGCCACCGGCCAGGAAATCAAGAAGGCCGAAGGCGAAGCAGCCGCCGAGTAAGCTTTCGTCTATCGAGAGATCGAGGCGCGGAAGTTTGTCTTCCGCGCCTTTTTCTTTATCCATCCATCAAATATCTCGCCAAGGTCCGACACCATGAGCCGCGACGCCCTGAAAACCCTCTTCCATCCTTTCGCCTCCGAAAGCGTGCCCATGCCCGCCGAAGGCGAACGGGTGCTTTTCCTTGGTGCCGAGGCCGGCAACGCCCTTCCGGAAGGTTTCGCCGGAGAGATCACTGCGATCCAGCCCTTCCGCCCGCTGTTCCGCAAACTTCGCGAAGGCGCCTTTCCGGTTGCCGAGGACGAGGGTTACGATTTCGGTCTGGTTCTTTGCGGCAAGCATCGCGGTGAAAACGAGGATCGCGTCGCAGAGGCCCTGCAGCGCGTCAGGGAAGGCGGCGTGATCGTTGTCGCCGGGGGTAAGGAGGATGGCATCCAGCCGCTCCGCAACACGCTCCTGAAGCTCGGCATCACGCTCGACTACGCGCCAAAATATCATGGCGTCGCCATCTGGTTCGCACGCCCGGCTGACGCAAGTGCTGCGATCAAGGCCCTGAAGAAGTCGACCGTCATCGTCGAGGCCCGTTACGAAACCTCGCCGGGCATGTTCTCGCACGAAAAGGTCGATGGCGGTTCCGAACTCCTGGCTGGCCGCCTGCCAACCGACTTTGATGGCAATGCAGCCGATTTCGGCGCCGGCTGGGGTTATCTGTCGGTCATGCTCGCCGAAAAGTCGCCGCGCGTGAACCGTATCGACCTGTTCGAGGCTGATTATCAGGCACTGGAATTTGCCAAGCGCAATCTCGCCCGCAACTGCCCGAACCTCGATGCCCGCTTCTACTGGCAGGATCTGGGTGCCGAGCCGCCGCGCGACAAATACGATTTCATTATCATGAACCCGCCCTTCCACGAAGCGCAGGCGACAGATCCAGAACTCGGCAAGACCATGATCCGCACGGCAGCAGCGGCTCTGAAAAACGGCGGCCGTCTGATGCTGGTTGCCAATCGCGGCCTGCCTTACGAGCCGGTTCTTGCCGAAGGTTTCCGCGAGCACGGCGAGACCTGCCGCAATGCCCGCTTCAAGGTCCTCTGGGCCCGGAAGTAGGACGATCACACCTCCAGCGGTGCTGATTTTATAAGGCGATAAAGAATCCTGTTGCTCTCCAGAGTAGCGAGATTAGCATTCGGTGGCTTCCAAACTTGAGTATCAACTTGCGGAGTGGATCATGCCGAATGTCTCTTCCCGTCCACCATTGACCGAAGATGCGGCGAACGCGATCGCAGGTGACATCAAGAGTGGTGGGGCGAGGGGACAGGTGTCGGAAGCCCCGATGGCCTTTCAAACTCCCCGTCCGCAAGCCGACAACCCGGGAACCGATTCCAGCAGCATCGATCTGAACAACGGCAGGCGCAAGAAACTCGTGATCTTGGGCCTGATAATCATCGCACTGATATTTGTCGTCTGGGTAGCTGCCTAGGCCAGGGCTCCAACATCTTAGCCGGTATCTTGCTTTGCAGCTGATTGCATCTTAAAGTTGCTTTCATGGTGCGGGATCTCGTCAGCTATGAAGTTGGTTTTTGCAATACCTCTCTTGCTGCTTGCGACGGGCGCATGCGCCCAGGCGCCGCTGCCGCGCAATGACGTCGAACTCGCTTGGGAATGGTTCAACGCGGCCGAGACCTATCGCAACTACAAGGTCAAAGGCCCGGATGATCTAAAAATATCCGCCCATTATTTCCGCCTTGCCGCGAATATCGGTAACGCCTCTGCTGCCTACAAGCTGGGTGAGGCTTATGAGAATGGCGTCGGCGTGCGGCAGGACAAGGTTGCCGCCTTGGAATGGTATCGCCAGTCGGCCGCAAAAGGCGACAAATACGCCGAGCTACGGGTTGGCTGGTTCTATCACAAGGGCATAACCCTGCCCGTCGATCCCGCCATTGCCGCGCAATGGTATCGGCTGGCGGCGGAGAAGGACAATATCTGGGCCTACCACATGCTCGCCTTCATGCTGATGGATGGCGAGGGCGTGCCGCAGGATTTGTCACTGGCACAGCGCTATTTCGAAAAGAGCCTGCCGCAGACCAATGACCATTGGGCAAAGCTGAAACTATCGGTCCTGTTGAAGACGAGCGACCCAAAACGCTCGCAAGCCCTGCTGCGGGAAGCAGCGGCGTCCGGCAATCCGGACGCCTTGAAGGAGCTGGCGCAGCCTTAAGGTTTCAGGCTTCCTCTATTTCCTTGCGCGCAGCACTGGCAAGGAATGCCGAGCGCGTCAGGCCCCGCTCCTTGGCGGCATGGTCGATCGCATCAAGCATGCCCTTCTCGAAGGTCACGTTGGCCCGCACGATCCGCGTATCGTCTCCTATGAATGGTATACGCATCAGGAACGCACCTTGAGCGAGCTGCTCACGGACATCTTCGCGCTGGATGAGATCGTCGTAGGGTGAGGGGGCAGGAAGGACGGAATCCTCGGCCCAGAGACGCAGAGCCTTGATGGCATTGGCGGTCAGATCCGCCTCCAGATCGGCGGCCGAGAACACAGATGGCAGGTCCGGGAAACTAACGCCGAAAGCGCTGTCTTCGTCCTTGTGCACGATGGCGATGAAATATCTCATGCGGCTCACCTCAAATCCATCCGGCCTGTCTTGCGATCGCCGATGCAGTGCCGATCGGAAGATCTTTCTTCGGATGAGGCACGATGATGGTCTGGGTCCCGCGGCGCAGCTTGTGATGCGATCCCTTGATCGATCGAGCTGAAAACCTTCACGCTTTAAGCGCGCGATGATCCTGTGGTTATTGCGCTCCATGAACCGCTCCCAACCATGGCTGGAAGATAATCCGGATCAGATCATGAGGCAAAGCGATGCGCAAAATAATGCGCATCGCAAGAGGTGTATTACTCCACGTCTGCCTTGCGCAGCTTGTCCAGCGTCGGCAGCGAGGTGATGCTGTAACCGGCGTCGACGTAATGGACTTCGCCGGTTACGCCGCGGGAAAGATCGGAGAGGAGATAGAGGGCGGAGCCGCCGATATCCTCGATCGTCGCGGTGCGGCGCAGCGGTGCATTTTCCTTGTTCCAGGAATAGATCGCGCGCGCGTCGGAAATGCCGGCGCCTGCAAGCGTGCGGACCGGGCCTGCAGAGATCGTGTTGACGCGGATGTCGCGCGGGCCGTAATCGGCCGCCAGATAACGCACGGAGGCTTCCAGAGCCGCCTTGGCGACGCCCATGACGTTGTAGTTCGGGATGACGCGCTGCGAGCCGTTATAGGTCAGCGTCAGCATCGAGCCGCCATTCGGCATCAGCTCCGCTGCCCGCTTGGCAATCTCGGTGAAGGAGAAACAGGAAATCACCATCGTGCGCGAAAAATTTTCCCGCGTCGTATCGGCGTAAAGCCCCTTGAGCTCGTTCTTGTCGGAAAAACCGATGGCATGAACGATGAAATCGAACGAACCCCAGCGTTCCTTGATCGCCGCAAACGCGGCATCGACGGAAGCGATGTCCTCGACGTCGCAAGGGATGACGAAGTCCGAATTGAGCTCGGCTGCCAGCGGCTTTACCCGCTTGGCGATCGCATCACCCTGAAAGGTGAAGGCAAGCTCTGCACCCTGCGCCGAAAGAGCCTTTGCAATGCCCCAGGCGATGGAGTGGTTATTGGCGACCCCCATGATCAGGCCGCGTTTCCCCTGCATGATTCCCGTCATGGAATTATCCGTTATAGCGCTGGAAGACGAGCGTGGCGTTTGTACCGCCGAACCCGAATGAGTTGGAAAGGACCGTGTCGATCTTGGCATCGTCAATCCGCTTGCGGACGATCGGCACACCGTCGAATTCCGGGTCGAGCGTTTCGATATGGGCACTTTCGCCGATGAAGCGTTCCTGCATCATCAGAAGGCCGTAGATGGATTCCTGCACGCCGGCACCGCCGAGCGAGTGGCCCGTCAGCGACTTGGTCGACTGTACGTGCGGGATCTTGTCGCCGAAAACTTCGCGGATGGCGCCGATTTCCTTCGAATCACCCACTGGCGTGGAAGTGCCGTGGGTGTTGATGTAATCGACTTCACCCTTCACCGTGGCAAGCGCCTGGCGCATGCAGCGGATTGCGCCTTCGCCCGACGGAGCGACCATGTCGTAACCGTCAGACGTTGCGCCGTAACCGGTGATTTCGGCATAGATCTTGGCGCCGCGGGCCTTGGCGTGCTCCAGTTCTTCGAGAACGAGAACGCCTGCGCCGCCGGCGATGACGAAACCGTCGCGGTCGACGTCATAGGCACGCGAAGCGCTGGCCGGCTGGTTGTTGTATTTGGTGGACATGGCGCCCATTGCGTCGAACAGGTTCGACATCGTCCAGTCGAGATCCTCGTGGCCGCCGGCGAACATCACGTCCTGCTTGCCCCACTGGATCATTTCCGCAGCATTGCCGATGCAGTGTGCCGAGGTCGAGCAGGCGGACGAGATCGAGTAGTTGACGCCGTGGATCTTGAACCAGGTGGCAAGCGTGGCCGAGGCGGTCGAAGACATCGCCTTCGGCACGGCAAACGGGCCGATGCGCTTCGGGCTGTTGTTCTTCATGGTGATTTCGGCAGCTTCGATCAGCGTACGCGTCGAAGGTCCGCCCGACCCCATGATGATGCCGGTGCGCTCGTTCTCGCTATAGTCTTTTTCTTCAAGACCGGAGTCGGCAAGCGCCTGTTTCATGGCAACGTGGTTCCACGCGCCGCCCTGGGATAGGAAGCGCATGGCGCGGCGATCGACGAGATCCGTCGGGTCGAGGTTCGGCTTGCCCCATACCTGGCACTTGAAGCCATGCTCCGCAAAATCCGGGGAAAAGGAAATCCCCGACTTTGCCTGCCGCAAGGATTCGGTGACTTCGGCCGCGTCGTTTCCGATCGAGGACACGATACCGAGGCCCGTGACAACTACCCGTCTCATCTGTTCAAACCTTTGTTGTTTTCGTCAGCCGCGTCAAAGACGGCTCAGGCCGTCTTGTCTTTCGACAGACCCACGCGCAGGTCGGTCGCCTGATATATGGTCTCGCCATCGGCCTTCAGCCAGCCGTCAGCGGTGCCGAGCACGAGGCGGCCCTTCATGACGCGCTTGAAGTCGATGCCGAATTCGAGAAGCTTGGTGGTCGGGCGGATCATGCCCTTGAACTTCACTTCGCCGGTCGAAAGCGCCATGCCGCGGCCTTCTTCACCGAGCCAGCCCAGGAAGAAACCGGTCAGCTGCCACATGCCGTCGAGACCAAGGCAGCCCGGCATGATCGGGTTGCCTTCGAAATGGCAGGGGAAATACCAGTCATCGGGCTTAACGTCATATTCGGCCCGGATATAGCCCTTGTCGAAAGCGCCGCCGGTTTCCGAAATGTCGGTAATACGGTGAACCATCAGCATTGGCGGCAGCGGCAATTGCGCGTTGCCCGGTCCAAAAAGGTCGCCATGCGCGCAGCTGATGATTTCTTCGTAGCTGAAGCTGGATTGTCTGCTTGCCATAAAGTCCCGTTTCCCCCCGTTGAAGTTCTTGTTTGCCAAGCTCTAGAGCAAGATGGGTAAAAATTGAAGCCTAACGATGGCCGGCCTCCAGAGGAACCGATCGGCCCAAGGCGGCTGGAACATCGCATTGTCAGGTCCGCATATAGGAAGCGAAGGGAGCAAACCAGAGGCAAGAAGCGTAATTCTTGCGTTTTTAAGCCTGCAAACATGTGGCAAAGAGGAAACTATTGAAAGAACTGCCGGCAAAAGTTATATCCTCGGCTTGAAACTTAGCCGAGCACGCGCGGGGAGCCGGAACAGAATATGGCGAATGCCACTCCGGATATCGAAATCAAACTACGCCATTGCGGGCTTCGCCCGACGCGGCAGCGCGTCGCGTTGGCAGATCTCCTGTTCGCCAAGGGTGATCGGCACCTGACGGTCGAGGAACTGCACGAGGAAGCCATCGAGGCCGGCGTGCCCGTTTCGCTTGCAACCGTCTACAACACGCTGCACCAGTTCACTGAGGCCGGCATGATCCGGGTTCTCGCCGTCGAAAGCGCAAAGACCTATTTCGACACCAACATTTCCGATCACCACCACTTCTTCGTGGAAGGCCGTAACGAGGTCCTCGACATTCCCGTGAGCAATCTCGAGATCGGAAACCTTCCGGAAGCGCCGGAAGGCATGGAAATCGCCCACGTGGATGTCATCATCCGCCTGCGCGAAAAGAAGTCCTAACGCTTCTTTCTTCCCTTCTTGCCCTTGATCGCTTCTTCATGAGGCCGGCCGGGCCGCGGCTTGTAGCGCGGCAGCATCCAGCCGTAATGAATGGCGCCGCCGCGTAAGGCGAAGGCGATCACGACGCCGCATCCCGAACTCACATATTGCGGCATGCCCAGCATCTGCGCGGCGGTGAACGCACCCGAGCCTGCAATTGCCGCGGTGATATAGATTTCCGGCCGCAGCAGCACGGAAGGTTCGTTGGCAAGCAGGTCACGCAGGATCCCGCCAAAGGCTGCCGTCAGGGCTCCGGTGACGATCGCGATCGTCGGCGAGCCGCTGGCAGCAAGACCTTTTGCCGCACCTAGCACGCTATAGGCTGCAAGCCCGAAAGCATCGAGCCAGATCAGCAGCCGATAACGCCATTCCACCCGGTGCGCGGTAAGAAAGACAAAGGTGCCGGCAATCACGCAGATCAGAATATAGGTCGGATCCAGCACCCAGAAGACCGGTGCGCGACCAAGGATGATATCCCGCAACGTACCGCCGCCGAGCCCGGTCACAGCCGCAAAGAACAGAAAGCCGATCAGGTCGAGCTGCTTTCGCGAGGCGGCAAGGGCACCCGTTGCGGCAAACAGTGCGACGCCGGCATAATCGAGAATCATCAGAAGCGACATTCGATCCTCCAGCGTCGCGCAAGTGCTCGGAGTTAGCTTAGCCGCCGATAATCGCGCTCGTCATCCGCGAACGCGTGTCATGAACAGATCATTTGTCGAGCTGGTGATTGCCGTGAAGAAATTTCTGCTGATTGTGGTCCATATGGTCGCGCTTTTCCTGATGCCCGCTCTCACGGCCGCCCCTGTCAGGGCGCAGCAGCAGATGGTCAGCGATCCGGAAATTTTCGAAAAGCAGCATTTCCAGAGCACCTGCAAGACGGCGGAGTTCGGTCCGGACTTCGTCAAGCGCTTCGATATCAACAATGACGGCATCGTCGATGCGGTGGTCAATCACGGCGAACTGACCTGCGACGGCGTCCGCGGTCCGGCCTGCACGGAAGACGGCTGCCCTCACAATTTCTACCTCCAGGCCAAGGAGGGCGGTTACATCATGATCGCCACCGCGCAGATCTATGGCTACGATTTCATCAAGCGTTTCGGCAACATGGTCTTCGTCCTGCAGATGCATCCCCGCTTCTGCGACCGTACCGATGCGACACCTTGCGAGATGACGGTGCGCGTCCGTGGCGGCCGCTTCGTGACACTCTTCAAGAAGTAATCACCTGTCTCCAATGCCGTCGATCCGGCCGGTAAAAGTGTAACCGGCAATCGCCATCCATTCCCTGACCGCCGTCGCCGTCTGCTGCGCATTCAGCGCCGGTTGGGTGAAGTCGAAGGAAAGCGTCGCGCGCCCGCTGGTCCGATAGTCGACCGGCCATGGCACGATTTTGATGCCCGCCTTGCGAAACAGCGCGGTCGATCGCGGCATATGGAAAGCCGAAGTGATCAGCAGGCAATCGGAAAGCCCCTGAGCCTTGAGCAGGTCAGCCGTATTGAGGCTGTTCTCATAGGTGGTTCTCGACGTGTTTTCCTCGATCAGCCGTTCGGGGCCGATGCCGAAAGCCGCGAAGAAACGCCGCGATGCCTCCGCCTCGCCTTCGTAGACGCCGCTGAACGAGCCATCGCCGCCCGAGATGAGGATCCGCGACTGCGGAAAACGCAGCGCCAGCCGCAAGGCCTCCACAAACCGGTCGGCTGCCTGATTGAACTCGATACCGCCGCGGCTGGTCGTGACTTCGTTTTCGAATGCGCCGCCGAGAATGATCATGCAGGAGGGCGCCTGCGGATCACCATCCGGTTTCGGCATCCGGTTTTCCAGCGTCTGCAGCGCGACGGTGCCGGCTGTCGTGTAAAGTGTCACGAAAAGGATCAGCGCTGAGACAAGAGCCGAGAAGCCACCGAGCCTGCGCCAGCCGCAAAAGGCGGTCAGCGCACCAAACAGGGCAAAGAGAAAGGCGAGAGAAAGCGGCTGGGCGACCAGCCAGAAAAGTTTGGGAAGAAGAAACATTATGGCCCGGATCGTTGAGTCGGCCAAAGCTTACAATGTACGGCGTCGACCGTGAATGATCGGCTGCTGGAAATGCAGTTGCAGCGGCCGCGGCAGGAGCGCCGTCGTCAGTGCCACGGCCATGGCGGCCAGAGAGACGATCCACAGCGCATTGCTGCCGGCAAATTTCGTAAGGAACGCGCCGCAGACCGCGCCGCAGGCCATGCCGGTCCATGGCACGCACTGGATCAGCCAACCCGTCGGCTGACGGTCACCGACGATCCAGCGGCCGATACCGCGGCCGAAGCGCGACAGCGCGCCGGTCACGTAGGTGAGGCCGATCGGCAATCCCTCGATATGCTCGACTGTGGCATTGATCATCCCCATCGCCAGCACGACGAGATAAAACTGCAGCCGTGCATGGACTGGCACGGGGACAGCAGAGGCTAAGGCCAGAAGAATGGCGACGCCGGTCAGGACGACGAAGGCGCGGCGGGCCGAAACCCTGTGGGCAATCACGATCCCAAGCGCATTGCCGGCGATGAAAACCCAGAGTGCCGCAAAAAGAATGAGCGCGTGGCTATAGTCGGCATCGGCAAAGGCGAGCGCCGCCCGCGTCGTGTTGCCGGTCATGAAGGAAACGAAATCGCCCGACAAAAGCAGGCCGACGGCATCCGTCATGCCGGCGATAAAGGAGATCGCTGCGACGAGGGCCAGCCCCGTCGCCGTTCGCCGCTTGTGAATGATCTGCCGCCGCCGCTGCCGTGTCATGATGCCTCTTGATGCCCATGCTGACGGGCTCAGACCGTCATGCATTGATAAAAGACAATAGGCGGAAAATGACAAGGAATCGCAAATTCGACTATCGGGCGCCGAGCCAGGCCTCGATCCCTTTGGCGGCAGCAAGCCCCGTCGCAAAACAGGCGGTCAGCAGATAACCGCCGGTCGGTGCTTCCCAGTCGATCATCTCGCCAGCCGCAAACAGACCGGGCCGATGTTTCAGCATATAATTTTCGTCGATCTCTTCCCAGGCAATGCCGCCGGCCGATGAGATCGCCTCGGCAATCGGGCGCGGTCTTGAGAGCGGGATCGGCAGATTTTTTATGAGCCCGGCAAGTTCGTGCGGGGACACCCGGTTGGCGTCCTGCGAGATCTCCCGAAGGAGGGCGGCCTTGACGCCTTCGATCCCCGCACCCTTGCGCAGCCGGTTGGAAAAGCTTGCCTTGGCATCCTGGCGCGCGAGATCTTTCTCAAGCCGTTCAATAGTGCGCCCCGGCATCAGGTCGATGACCAACGAAGCCTTGCCGTCCCGATTGAGGCGGTCACGCAGGGCCGCGGAATGGGAATAGACAAGGCTGCCCTCGATACCGTGTTTCGAGATGACGAATTCGCCCTGAAACGTCCCGGCATCCGATCTTGTCGAGACCGATTTCAGCGGCGCACCGGCAAATCGCTCGCGGAACGTTTCGCTCCAGTCGACATCGAAGCCGCAATTTGCCGGCTGGAGCTCGTTTACCGTGACGCCTTGTGCCCTCAGCCAAGCAACCCAGTCGCCATTCGAACCGAGCCGCGGCCAGCTCGCGCCGCCAAGCGCCAGAAGCGTGGCGTCAGGCGTAACAAGGACCTCTCCTTGCGGCGTTTCGAACCGGTGGCCATTGCCATCGAACCCGAGCCAGCGATGCCGCGGTTTCAAAGCCACGCCCTTTTCCTCGAGCCGCCGCAGCCATGCGCGCAGAAGCGGCGAGGCTTTCATGGCCGTCGGAAAGACGCGGCCCGATGTGCCGACAAAAGTCTCGCTGCCGAGACCTGCTGCCCAAACCCGCACGTCGTCCGGCGTGAAACCGTCCAGCGCTGCGCGCAGCCTTGACGAGGACGAGCCAAAGCGCTCGGCAAACCGCGAAAAATCTTCCGAATGCGTGATGTTCAGCCCGGATTTGCCCGCCAGCAGAAATTTTCGCGCGAAGGTGGGCATAGCCTCGTAGACCGTGACGGCATGGCCGGAAGAGGCAAGCTTCTCCGCCGCCATGAGCCCAGCCGGCCCGCCGCCTATGATCGCGACCGACTTCGTCATTGTCCGGGCTGCGCTGCCGCGCCGATCGGGTCACGGTTTCTGCGCACCTCGAAAAAGATATGGCCGAACAGGGCGACAAGCACGATCGGCCCGCCGATCATCGTCGCATGCGGCGGCACTTCGCCCATGAAAATCCAGACCCAGAGCGGCGTCATCGGTACTTCGAGCGCGGTCAGCAGGCTGGCATCGGCAGCCGGAATACGCTTGGCGCCGAATGTATAGAGGCTGAGACCGAGCGCATTCTGAATGATGCCGAACATCACGATCAGCAGGATATCGTTGCCTGTCGCCATCGAAGGCGTCGCAAACCAGAAGGTGACGAAGGAGCAGAGATAGGCCGAAAGCGCCATGGCCGGCATCATCGGCACGGAGCGGTATTGTCGCATGACGACGGCCAGCGCTGCGACCGTCAGCGTCATCACGCCGGCCAAGCCCTTCCCGAGCAACGATCCGCCGCCCTGGATATCGGTCAGCATCACAGCCACGCCGCCGAAGGCCACGACGCTTGCCACCAGCGTCGCGCGGCTGGCCTTTTCGCCGATTAGCAGAAAGGCGAGGCCAGCCGTCACGAAGGGCACGGTCGCATAGATCACCATCGCGTCGGCAACCGAGGTGTAATAGATCGAGCCGAGGCCCGAGATCATCGAAGCCGAGGAGAACAGGGTCGCGAGTATGGTCGGTCCGCGAATGGCGCGAAGGATCCGCCAACCATTGCGTCCTTCCATCACGAAAAACAGAATGAAGATCGCTGTGCCGGATACGAGGCCGCGCAGAAAAAGAATGGTCGGCAGGTCGGCCGTAATCGCGCGCATGAACAGGCCCGACAGCGACCACGACAGTGCCGACAGCGCGACATAGATCACGCCCAGCCGATATTGATTTGCTTCGCTGGACATGCGTGACCCCAAGGCACTGCGAATGGCGATATTGCGAAAGCCGGGACGTTAATCCCGGTGCAGATTCGCAGCAAGTCCCCGCCACGAATTGCCATGGCGCAAACAGCCTATCGGTTGGCCTTCAGTCTCTCTTCCTCAAGGCCTAGGAGAGCAAGGCCTGGACCAGCGGATGGTCAGGATCGGCCAACCCGTCCAGGATATTGAAATGATGCCTGTCCGGTTCCTCGACCGTGTCCGTCTCGGCCCCCAGTCCTTTCCAGATATTGGCAAGCAACGCGTTCTGCCGCAAAAATTCCGAGCGTTCCGTTGCCCCAACCCAGCAGGTAACCCTTGCCCCCGGCAGCGGTTCGAGAAGCGCCGGGCTTTCGGCATAAGCTTCCTCCCGGTCGATCCGCTGTTTCTGGTTCATCTTCGTGTTGATGATCGGCCGCAGGTCGTGCACGCCCGAGATCGAAACCGTATTGGCGATCCGCTCGAGGATCGCCTCCGGCAGCGGCGAGGTCGTGGTGATCATCCGTGTCACCAGATGCCCGCCCGCCGAATGCCCCGTCAGCCGGATCGGCCCGTCCACCATGCCGGCCGCAGCCTCGACCGCCTTGCCGATCTCGACCGTGATCCCGGCAATCCGGTTTTCCGGCGCAAGCGTATAGGACGGCATGGCGACCGCGTAACCGTGCGCCACCGCGCCTGCGGCGAAATGCGACCAGAAACTGTTGTCGAGCCCGATCCAGAACCCGCCATGGACATAGACGACGAGACCGACCGTATCGCCTTCCGGCAGGAAGAGATCGAAGCGGTTGCGCGGCCTGTCGCCATAGGCGAGCCCGAGCTTCGCCCGGCCGGCAGCCTCCACTTGGTCGCGGTAAGCCTTTGCCGGCTCCACCCAGGCGGCCGGCCAGCGATCGCCCTGGGCAATGTTGATGCCGTTGGCATAGGCGTCGTCCCAGTCGCTGATTTTGTGGCGCATGCACGTCTCTCCCCGAAGCAGATTTGACCCGACCCTACCGGCGCGACCCGTGGCTGGGAAGCACGCAAACCGCGCAAAAATGCCGCCGGCAAAAATTATTACAAACTTAAAATTTCTCTCTTGCAAGCCCGGATTGTCGGTGCAATGCTGGACAAAAGGCAAAAAGCCACATCGTTAAGAATATCAGGGAACATGGATATGCTGGGACCGTCAGGCCATCAGGATACGTTTGCCCGCGACAATCTTCCGCCCTTCGAGGAGTGGCCGGAAATTGCACTCGATGGCTTCGAATACCCGGAATGGATGAATGCAGGCGTCGAGCTGACCGACCGCATGGTCGAGCGCGGTTTCGGCGATCACACCGCGCTGATCGGCAATGGCCGCCGCCGCACCTACAAGGAATTGTCGGACTGGACGAACCGTATCGCCCGGGCGCTGACGGAAGATTACGGCGTAAAACCTGGTCACCGTATACTCATCCGCTCAGCCAACAACCCGGCCATGGTCGCCTGCTGGCTGGCCGCAACAAAAGCCGGTGCCGTCGTCGTCAATACGATGCCGATGCTGCGGGCCGGTGAACTCACCAAGGTCATCGACAAGGCTGAAATCTCGCTGGCGCTTTGCGATACCCGGCTGATGGATGAACTGGTCGCTGCTGCCAAGGAAAGCGCTTTCCTCACGCAGGTCATCGGCTTCGACGGCACAGCCAACCATGACGCCGAGCTCGATCGTGCAGCCCTGAACAAGCCGGTCAAATACGAGGCCGTAAAGACTGGCCGCGACGACGTGGCACTGCTCGGCTTCACCTCCGGTTCGACCGGCGTGCCGAAGGCGACGATGCATTTTCACCGCGATATCCTGATCATCGCCGATGCCTATGCCAAGGAAGTTTTGGGCGTTCGGGAAGATGACGTCTTCGTCGGTTCGCCGCCGCTCGCCTTCACCTTCGGCCTCGGTGGCCTTGCCGTCTTCCCGCTGCGCTTTGGCGCCAGCGCCGCACTTCTGGAAAATGCAGCACCGCAAAAAATGGTCGAGATCATCGAGACCTATAAGGCGACCATCTGTTTCACGGCGCCCACCGCCTATCGCGCCATGCTGGCCGCCATGGATGCCGGTGCCGATCTTTCGTCCTTGCGCATCGCGGTCTCCGCCGGCGAAACCCTGCCGGCGCCCGTCTTCGACGAGTGGGTCAAGAAGACCGGCAAACCGATCCTTGACGGCATCGGCGGCACGGAAATGCTGCATATCTTCATCTCCAACCGCCTCAACGATTTCAAGCCGGGCTGCACCGGCAAGCCTTTGTCCGGCTATCAGGCGATGGTGGTGGATGCCGAAATGAACGAAGTGCCGCGCGGCACGCCCGGCCATCTCGTCGTGCGCGGCCCGATCGGCTGCCGTTACCTCGCCGACGACCGCCAGAAAAAGTTTGTCCGCGATGGCTGGAATCTGCCGGGCGATACATTCGTGCAGGACGAGGACGGTTATTTCCATTTCGCCGCCCGTTCCGACGATATGATCGTCTCGGCCGGCTACAATATTGCCGGTCCGGAAGTGGAAGCCGCACTCCTGAAACACGAGGCCGTGCGCGAATGTGCCGTGATCGGCGTTGCCGATGAGGATCGCGGCATGATCGTCGAGGCACATGTCGTTCTCGTACCGGGTTCCGAAGCCTGCGATGCCATGGCGAAACTTCTGCAGGAGCATGTGAAGAGTACGATTGCGCCCTACAAATATCCGCGCTCGATCGTGTTCACCGATGCGCTTCCGAAGACGGAATCGGGCAAGATCCAGCGGTTTCGTCTGAAGCAGCCGAGCCCGGCGCAGCTCTCCGCTTAACCATTGTTTGTGCTTTGGAATTTTGCCGCAGGTTGCGGTGGAAGTTTCCACGCGAATGTGGAAGGTTATCGCCAACGGCTTGTCGCCGGGGTGGCATAGGGAACAAAAAGGGGAACCGTCACATGAAGAATTTGCTTGCAGCAGCGACGCTGGCGCTGAGCGTCAGCGCATCCGGCCTTGCCTTTGCAGAGCCGCTGAAGATCGGCATGATCACCACGCTCTCCGGCGGCGGTGCAGGCCTCGGCATCGACACCCGCGACGGCTTTATGCTGGCGATCAAGAATTCCGGCAACAAGGACATCACCGTCGTCACCGAGGATGATGCGCAGAAGCCGGAACTGGCCGTCTCGATCGCCGACAAGATGATCCAGAGCGACAATGTCGACGTGCTGACCGGCATCGTCTGGTCCAACCTTCTGATGGCCGTCGCTCCGGGCGCTGTCGCCCAGGGCAAGTTCTACGTTTCGACCAATGCAGCACCGGCAGCCCTTGCCGGCGCCAATTGCAACAAGCTCTATTTCAACGCCGCCTACCAGAACGACAACCTTCATGAAGCCATGGGCGAATATGCCAACAAGGCCTACAAGAAGATGTTCATCCTCGCCCCGAACTATCCGGCCGGCAAGGATTCGCTGACCGGCTTCAAGCGTTATTACAAGGGTGAACTGGCGTCCGAAGTCTATACCCAGGTCGGCCAGACCGACTACGCTGCCGAAATCGCCCAGATGCGCGCGTCCGGCGCCGATGGCATCTTCGTCTTCTTACCCGGCGGCATGGGCATCGCCTTCATGAAGCAGTTCGCCCAGTCGGGCGTAAAAATCCCGGTCATGGGTCCGGGCTTCTCCTTCAGCCAGGACGTTCTGCCAGCCATCGGTGACGCCGCGCTCGGTGCCAAGGCATCCGGCCAGTGGGCTCCGGATTTCGACAATGAGGCGAGCAAGAAGTTCCTTGCCGACTTCCAGACCGAATACAAGCGCCTGCCGTCGATCTACGCCGTTCAGGCCTATGATGCCGCCCAGCTGATCCTGTCGGCCGCTTCCAAGGCCAGCGTCAAGAATGCCGATGCGTTCCGCGCCGAGCTCCTGAAAGCCGATATCAAATCGCCGCGTGGAAACTTCAAGTTCAACACCAACCAGCATCCGATCCAGGACATCTACCTGACGGAAGTGGTGAAGAAGGACGGCGTTCTGACCAACAAGACGGTCGAGAAGATCTTTGCCGATCACGGCGATGCCTACGCCAAAGACTGCAAGCTGTAAGGCCATCTCGTGACCCTTGCACTTGCTCTGGAGCAGTTGCTGAACGGCATCCAGCTCGGCGTTATGCTGTTTCTCATGGCCGCCGGGCTGACGCTGATTTTTGGCGTCATGGGCCTCATCAACCTTGCTCACGGTTCGCTCTACATGGTCGGCGCATTCGCATGCGCCGCCGTGGCGGCCTGGACCGGTTCGTTCTGGATCGGACTCGTCGCCAGCCTCATCGCGGCGGCGGCGGCCGGGGCCATAGTCGAGCTGGTCGTCGTTCGCCGGCTATACGATCGCGACCATCTCGATCAGGTTCTCGCCACGTTTGCGCTGATCCTGATCTTTTCGGAAGGTACACGCTGGCTGTTCGGCTCTTTCCCGCTTTATCTCGATATCCCACCGCTTCTGCAGGGCGCGGTCTCGCTTCCGGGCGGCGCGGAATATCCGGTCTATCGTTTCGCCATCATCGCCGTCGGTGCTGCCGTGGCACTTGGCCTCTATTTCCTGATTTCCCGCACGCGGCTCGGCATGCGCATCCGCGCCGGAGAAAGCGACCGCGAGATGATCGGCGCGCTCGGTGTCGATATCCGCACGCTCTATACGGTGGTGTTTGCGCTCGGTTCGGCGCTGGCCGGTCTTGCCGGCGCCATGGTCGGCGCGCTGCAATCGGTACAGGTCGGCATGGGCGAGCCGGTGCTAATCCTCGCCTTCGTCGTCATCGTCATCGGCGGCATCGGTTCGATCAAAGGCGCACTTTTAGGCGCGCTTCTGGTCGGTATCGTCGATACGCTCGGCCGGCTGCTCCTGCCGCAGATCGTCGGCCTCTTCATGCCGCTCGCACAGGCCGGCCCGATCGGCGGGGCGATCGCCTCCATGCTGATCTATGTGGTCATGGCCCTGATCCTGGCCGTCAAACCGCGCGGGCTTTTCCCCGCGGCGCACGGGTAACATGCCGATGCTGAACCGTGAAAACCTCGTCAATCTCGCCCTGGCCATATTGCTGATCGCCGTGCCGCTGATCGCCAATGGCCTTGGCCAGCCCTTCTACATCACGCTCGCCACCCGCGTCGCCATTCTGGCGCTCGCCGCAACCGGCCTCAATCTGGCGCTCGGCCTTGGTGGCCTCGTCTCCTTCGGCCATGCCGCCTTCTTCGGCCTTGGCGGTTATGTCGCCGGCATTCTCGCCGCTCATAATTTCTCCGGCGAGCCCGTCATCTTCGGTTTGGGCGGCACCAACCAGATGTGGGTGATCTGGGTCGTCTCGATCCTCGTCAGCGGTATCGTCGGTCTCGCGATCGGCGCCATCAGCCTGCGGACCTCGGGCGTCTATTTCATCATGATCACGCTCGCCTTCGCGCAGATGGTCTATTATTTCGCAATCTCCTGGCCGGCCTATGGCGGACAGGACGGGTTGTCGATCCTGGTGCGCAACCAGTTTCCGGGCATCAGCACCATGCGGCCGCTGAGCTTCTTTTTCGTCTGTTACGTCATCCTCATTCTCGGCATCGGCCTCTTCGCCCTGATCCGCGCCTCGCGTTTTGGCGCAGCGCTGCAGGCGTCCCGGCAGAATGAGGTGCGTGTGGCAACCGTCGGCATAAGGCCGTTCCGAATCCGGCTCACGGCTTTTGTCATTTCGGCCATGCTGACCGGCATTGCCGGCGCCCTGTTTGCGGATCTCAACCGCTTCGTCAGCCCCTCCATGCTCTCCTGGCAGATGTCCGGCGAACTGATCGTGCTCATCATTTTGGGTGGCACCGGGCGTCTGTTCGGTCCACTGGCAGGCGCGGCACTCTATGTCGTGTTCGAATATGCACTGGGCGGAATGACCGAGCGCTGGCAGTTCTTTCTTGGCCTCATCCTTCTTCTCGTCGTCCTCTTTGCCCGCGGCGGTCTGATCGGGCTTCTTGCCGGAAAGGCCAAACATGGTTGAGCCGGTTCTCGAAATTTCTGGTCTCGTGAAGAACTTTGGCGCGCTGAGAGCGACCGACGGTGTCACGCTCGACCTGCGCCCCGGAGAGATCCATGCCCTGATCGGCCCGAACGGTGCGGGAAAATCGACGCTCATCCATCAGATCTGCGGCACGTTGCGACAGGATGCCGGCACGATCCGCTTTGTCGGCCGCGATGTCGGCGCCTTGAGTGTCGCCGAGCGGGCGCAGCTCGGTCTCGGCCGCACGTTTCAGGTCTCCTCGATCGCGCCGGATTTTTCCGCCCTCCGCAACGTCATGCTGGCGGTGCAGGCGAAACAGGGCTCCAGCTTCCGCTTTTTCAAACCGGTCATGCTGGATCACTCGCTGATCGATACGGCCATGGCGATGCTGGAACGCGTCAACCTTGGCGCTCGTGCCCGTATTCCCGCGGCAGAACTGTCTCATGGCGAACGCCGCCAGCTGGAAATCGCCATGGCGCTTGCACTCGGCTCAAAGGCCTTTCTGCTGGACGAGCCGATGGCCGGCATGGGGCCGGAAGGCTCGAAATCGCTCACCCGCTTTCTCGATACGCTGCGGCACGAAGCGCCGATCCTGCTGGTCGAACACGATATGGACGCCGTCTTCGCCCTTGCCGACCGCATTTCCGTGCTGGTCTATGGCCGCGTCATCGCCACCGGCACGGTCGAGGAAATCCGCCGCGATCCGACCGTTCGCACTGCCTATCTCGGAGATCACGCCTGATGCTGCTCGATGTTCAGGACATCACCACCTATTACGGCAGCAGCCAGGCGCTTTTCGGCGTCGAGTTCCGCATGACCGAAGGCGAGGTCGTCGCCCTGATGGGTCGTAACGGCATGGGCAAGTCGACGACGATCAAGTCGATCTGCAATCTTCTGGCGCCGAAGAGCGGCCGCATTTTCTTCGACGGGAAACCGACCGAACGCATGCCGCCGCATCGTGTGGCGAGGCTGGGCATCGGTCTTGTGCCCGAAGGGCGCCGCTGTTTTCCAAACCTCACGGTGCATGAAAACCTCGTGGCCGCGGCCCGACCTGGCAAATGGACGCTGGAACGCGTCAACGATCTCTTTCCGCGTCTAAAGGAGCGGCATGCCCAGCTCTCCCGCTCGCTCTCCGGCGGCGAGCAGCAGATGCTGGCGATCGGCCGTGCGCTGATGACCAATCCAAAACTGCTCATTCTCGATGAGGCGACGGAAGGGCTGGCGCCGGTCATCCGTCAGGATATATGGAAGGCAATACGCCATCTGAAATCCGAAGGCCTCTCCATCCTCGTGGTGGACAAGACGCTCTCGGAACTTTTGCCGGTTGCGGATCGCTGCGTCATCCTGGAGAACGGGAAAAGCGTTTGGAGCGGTTCGCCCGGTGAACTGACGGTGGAAACGCAGGATCGATATCTCGGGGTTTAAGACATGGGCGCGGATGCAGCTAGGGACGCGGATGCAGCGAGCGCCGATCTGGAACTGATCGTCCATAGTCCGAATGGTGCCAACAAGCCGGAAACCCGGCTCTGGCTGCGCATGCTCTCGACCACAAAGCTGATCACCACGGAAATCCGCCGCCGTCTGCGCAACGAATTCGGTGCCACCCTGCCGCAATTCGACCTTCTCGCCCAGCTTTACCGCGAACGCGACGGCCTGCGCCTCGGCGAGCTGTCAAAGCGCACCATGGTCACAAACGGCAATGTCACCGGCCTCGTGGAGCGGCTTGAGGCGGATGGCTTCGTGCAGCGCGTCACGCCCGATGGCGACCGTCGCGTCACCGTCGCCAAGTTGACGCCGGCCGGTATCGATCTTTTCACGCTGATGGCGGCCGCCCACGAGCACTGGCTGCGCGATATCATGGCGGATGTGCCTCCGGCGATGATCACCTCTCTTCATTCTGAGATCGGCGCCGTCAAAACATCCGCGCTCGACCATCTTTCCGGCAGCGCCTTTGGTGAGTAGTCTGCGCCGCGAAAAAACATTCGGGGTGATCGATGGAAGATCTGCAGGCAATCGTTGACGGGATCCATGCCAAGCTGCAGCCGCGGCTCGGCGAAGGCAAGGTTGCCGATTACATTCCCCAGCTCGCCCATGTCGACCCGAAGAAATTCGGCATCACGGTCATCACCGTCGACGGCAAGGTCTTTAAGGCCGGCGATTCCGACACGCCCTTCTCGATCCAGAGCGTTTCAAAGGTGTTTACGCTGACGCTGGCACTCGGCAAGCATGGCGAAACCACCTGGAACCGTGTCGGCCGCGAGCCCTCCGGTTCGGCCTTCAACTCGATCGTCCAGCTCGAGCATGAGGAAGGCAAGCCGCGCAATCCCTTCATCAATGCCGGCGCGATCGCGATCAGCGATCTCGTTCTGGCTGGCCACACGCCGCGCGAGGCGATCGGCGAGATCATCCGTTTCGTGCGCTACCTCGCCGATGACGAATCGATCGCCATCGATCCCTCAGTCGCAAAATCCGAACAGGCGACCGGTTACCGCAATTTCGCGCTCGCCAATTTCATGCGCTCCTTCGGCAAGCTCACCCATCCGGTCGAGCATGTGCTCGGCGTCTATTTCCATCATTGCGCACTGGCCATGACCTGCACCCAGCTTGCCCATTCGGCGCTCTTCCTGGCGGCCGGCGGCCGCAATCCGCTGACCGGCCATAGGGTCGTCTCGGAACAGCGGGCACGCCGTATCAATGCGCTGATGCTGACCTGCGGCCATTACGACGGTTCGGGCGAGTTCGCCTATCGCGTCGGCCTGCCGGGCAAGAGCGGCGTCGGCGGCGGCATCATGGCGGTGGCACCGGGCAAGGCTTCGGTTGCCGTCTGGTCGCCGGGGTTGAACCACAATGGCAATTCGTTGATCGGTTCGCTGGCGCTGGAAATGCTGGCGGCGGAAACCGGCTGGTCCGTCTTCGACTGATTTTTTGCGCGCATAAAAAAGCCCGGCTTTCACCGGGCTTTTTCTGTTCTGGCCTGTCTCGAAAACTTAGTCTTCGCTGGCCGCCATCTGGTTCAGCACGTCGCCGCGGCCGCGGGCGCGCAGGATGAGCGGCACGATCAGCGCCGCTGCTGCGAGGAGCAGAAGCGTGGCGGCGATCGGCGAGGTGAACAGCACGGTCACGTCGCCCTGGCTGATAGACAGTGCACGGCGCAGCTGTTGTTCCGCCAGGGGCCCGAGGATCAGGCCGACGATGACAGGCGCGATCGGATAACCGAACACACGCATGCCATAGGCGACGAGACCGAAGAGCAGCAGCATGCCGAGCTCGAACACTGACGGGTTGGCGCCGATCGTGCCGAGCGTCGCAAACAGCAGAATGCCGGCATAAAGCCACGGCTTCGGAATGGTCAGCAGCCGCACCCAGAGGCCGACCAGCGGCAGGTTGAGCACGAGCAGCATGAGGTTGGCGATCAGCAGCGAGGCAATCAGGCCCCAGACGAGCTGCGGATTGGTCGCAAACAGAAGCGGACCCGGCTGCAGGCCGTATTGCTGGAAGCCGGCAAGCATGATGGCGGCGGTCGCGGACGTCGGCAGGCCGAGCGTCAGGAGCGGCACCAGCGTGCCGGCGGCCGAGGCGTTATTGGCCGCTTCCGGGCCCGCAACGCCTTCGATCGCGCCATTGCCGAACTCTTCCGGATGCTTGGAAAGCTTCTTTTCCGTCGCATAGGAGAGGAAGGTGCCGATCTCGGCGCCGCCGGCCGGCATGGCACCGATCGGAAAGCCGATCACGGTGCCGCGCAGCCAGGCTTTCCACGAGCGTGCCCAGTCCTGGGCCGTCATCCAGACCGAACCCTTGACGGCTTCGATCTTGTCCGGCGCCGTGGCGCCCTGGGCGGCAATGAACAGCGTCTCGCCGATCGCGAACATCGCAACCGCCATCGTCGTCACTTCGATCCCGTCGAGAAGGTCCGGAACGCCGAAGGACAGGCGGTTCTGCCCGGTCAGCTGGTCGATGCCGACAAGCGACAGCGCAAGGCCGATGAACAGCGAGGTCAGGCCGCGTAATGTCGAATCGCCGAAGGCCGAGGAGACGGTGATGAAGGCCAGCACCATCAGCGCAAAATATTCGCGCGGCCCGAAGACGAGCGCGAGCTTGACGATATAGGGGGCGATGAAGGCCAGAGCCAGGGTCGCGATCAGGCCGGCCACGAAGGAGCCGATGGCAGCCGTCGCAAGTGCGGGTCCGCCGCGCCCGGCGCGGGCCATCTTGTTGCCCTCGAGCGCGGTCACGATCGACGCACTCTCACCCGGCGTGTTGAGCAGGATCGAGGTCGTCGAGCCGCCATACATGCCGCCGTAATAGATGCCGGCAAACATGATCAGCGAACCGGTCGCGTCGAGCTGATAGGTGACGGGCAGAAGCAGTGCGACGGTGGTTGCCGGGCCGATGCCGGGAAGGACGCCGACCATGGTGCCGAGCGTCACGCCGATCAGGGCGTAGAACAGGTTCATGGGCTCCATGGCGGAGACCAGACCCTGCATGAGGAAATCGAATGTGCTCATGATCTACTCTTTAGGCCTTACTGGGCGTACTGGAGGACGAAGTCTTCCAGCGGGCCGTTCGGCAGCGACAGCTGCAGCACGACGGCGAAGAGCCACCAGATGAAAAGACAGATGACGACGGCGATCGGGATGCTGATCCAGATCCTTTTTGCGCCGAAGCCGGCAGCGGTCAGACCGAACAGAACGCCCGTCGCAATCGAGAAACCGGAAAAAAGCGTGAGGATCCACGTTACCCATTCCCAACTCTCGGCGCTGAGAAGTGACGGGAGATGAACGTAGGAAAGCGCTTTGATCACACCGCCATTGATCAAAAGCATCTGGGCGGCAAGACCGGCAACGATCCAGACGACAGGCTTGATTTCCTGCTTTTCACGCTCCGGAAAATCACCGCGGAAAGCCGCAAACACGGTCCAGATCGCAAGGCCGATCAGGCCGAACGCGATCCAGTCTGGAACCGTTGCCGGACCGACCTGCGAATAACCGCCGACATCGCGCAGGCGCGATACGTCGAAGAAGATCACGCCGGCAATGATGACGAGGATGGCGGCAATGACAAGCGCCGCCCAATCAGGGCGGCGCTGCATGCCAGTCGAGTTGTTGTTGTCGACGCTCATTTGACGAGTCCGATGTCCTTCAGGATGGCTTCGGTGGAAGCAATGTCTTTGGCAAGCTGCTCGTCAAAGGCCGGGCCGGAAAGATAGGTGTCGGACCAGCCCTTGGTCTTCAGCGTTTCCTGCCAGCCGGCGGACTTGTCGAGCTTTTCGAAATCAGCGGTGATGGCGGCCTTCTGCTCGGCGGTAATGCCCGGAGCAGCGGCAACCATGCGCCAGTTCTGGATCACGACGTCGAGGCCGCTTTCCTTCAGCGTCGGGGCGTCGATGCCGTCGATACGCTTGTCGGAGGAAACGGCGAGAAGGCGCAGCGTGCCGGCCTTGATCTGGGCTTCCATTTCGCCATAGCTGGCGATACCGGCCGTCACCTGACCGCCGAGGATGGCGGCGAGCGATTCACCGCCGCCCGAAAACGCGATGTAGTTGATCTTGGTCGGATCGACACCGGCTGCCTTGGCAATCAGACCGGCCGTGATGTGGTCCGTGCCGCCGGCCGAACCGCCGCCCCAGGAAACAGCGCCCGGATTGGCCTTCAGCTTGGCAACCAGGTCGGCAACCGTCTTGATGTCGGACGCAGCCGGAACGACGATCGATTCATATTCGCCGGTCAGGCGTGCGATCGGGGTGACGTCCTTCAGGGTAACGGGCGACTTGTTGGTCAGGATCGCGCCGACCATGACGTAACCGGTCACCATGATGGCGTTCGGGTTGCCCTTCTGCTGGCTGGCGAACTGCGCGATACCGATCGTGCCGCCGGCGCCGGGAACGTTCATCACCTGCACGCGCTTGGAAATCTTTTCCTGCTGCAGAACGGTCTGCAGCGAACGCGCGGTCTGGTCCCAGCCGCCGCCGGGAGCGGCAGGCGCCATGATCGAATAGTCGGCGGCATAGGCCGGCAGGGCAACGGCGCCGGCAAGGAAAGTGGCGAGGAAGAAATGCTTCAAGGTGTAATCCTCCGTTGGCGTCCGCGGACGCTGAATGGCTTTTTTTCGAAATGGGAAGAAAAAATTGGGCAGGCAGTCATGCCGCCGATCGTCCCCTCCCATCGCGCATCATGCCCCCGCCTCCACGGTGGCTGATTGCCGGCTAAGCGAGCATATCAAGCTGACATCCACCTGACATTTTGCCGCAGGGGCCGATTTTGGCAGGCTCCCGGCCCCTACGCCAGCGAATTTATGCCTATTGAAGCCTCAGAACCTCGTTCCAGCGGGAAATCAGCCGCGCCCGCTTCACCTGGTCGAGATAGACCATCAGGCCAAGGCTGACAGGCACCGGCTTCAGCTGCCCGCCCAGCATTTCGCGCATGGTCGTCGCCGTGTTCTCACCCGCCACTTCCGGGCTGACGGCCGGGATCTGCAGCTCGCGGGCCATGATCGTCTGGCCCGCCTTCGACATGAAGAATTGCAGGTAGAGCTTTCCGAGATCCGCATGCGTCGCCGCCTGCGGAACGAGCCCGATCCGCGACATGACGACGGTATAATCCTTCGGCAGCAGGATCCCGACATCCGGATGGCGCGATGCCCAGTCGGCCGCATAGGAGCCGACGATATTGTAGCCGAGCAGGAAACGTCCATCCGCCACACGCTCGAGGATCGCCTCGCTGGTGGAATAGAGTTTTACGCCCGCAGCACCCATCGCCCTGACCACGGACCAGATATCGCCGAACTGTTCCTGGTCTCGCGACATGAACAGAAAACCGACGCCGGACCGCTCGATGTCATAAGTGCCGATCCGGCCGTAGACGGCATTGCCCTCTTTCTGCAGGTAGTCGACAAGTTCGGCCCGTGTCGCGGGCGGCTTGGT
Source organism: Neorhizobium alkalisoli (assembly GCF_007829835.1). Taxonomy (GTDB): domain Bacteria; phylum Pseudomonadota; class Alphaproteobacteria; order Rhizobiales; family Rhizobiaceae; genus Neorhizobium. The sequence goes on from NZ_VIWP01000004.1 coordinate 63,395, forward strand.
CTTGTGGAAGCTCGGCTTGTGATAGACGAACACGGCCGGCTCGAAGGTCAGCGCATAGACGGTGTTGCGCCAGTTGGCCCAGCTCGGCCAGGTAGCACTCATCGGCAGGTCGCTGCGTTGCGCATAGCCGTCATTGGCAAGCTTGACCTGCAGGTCCATGGCTGAGGAAAAAGCGAAATCGGCGGTCTTTTCGCCCGCATCCGTTTCCCGGACGATCCGATCGTAGATCTGCCCGGTCAGCAATTCCTCGTATTTGACGGCCACGTCCGGATAGGCCGCCTGAAAGCCGGCAATCATCGGCTTTGCGATCGGTTCATCAAGCGACGAATAGACGATCAGCTCGCGGGCATCCGGCTTGCCGGAAGGCGCCGGATACAGCACCTCGCGGGCCGCCACGGGACCCGCGGCCATACCGAGACAGAGCCAACCGAGACAGAGCCAATGGCGTGATAGAAAATGCAGTCTCCTCATGCCGCAGAGAATGCCTGACCGGAATGGCTGCGACAAGTTGTCAGGCGGCCCCTTGTGTCCGTAAACGTGCTGCCTGCAAACTTTCCGGCAGCGTGGCGCGGCTGCCGCTTGTTTTCACATCCGCCATTCCTACCTGCTGTCCGTCATTTCCTGCCGGTGTGAAAACCCGCCCGGCATTTCTCAAGAACAGGTGTCTGCCATGTCTCTTTCGCTCTATGACGTCAGCGTTCCGGTCTTCCTGCGCGCTTTTTCCAACCTCACCGAAATCCTCAAGAAGGCGGAAACCTTTGCCGATGAGAAGGGCATTGCCCATGCCGATCTCATCAATGCCCGGCTGATCGAGGACATGCTGCCGCTTGCCGGCCAGATCCAGCGTGCCAGCGATACGGCGAAATTCGTCGGCGTTCGTCTCGGCCAGGCGGAAAACGTGCCGATGGAAGACAACGAGGCGAGCTTCGCCGATCTCCACGCCCGCATTGAAAAGACCGTCGCCTTCCTCAAAACCATTCCCGCTTCCGCATTCGAGGGCCGGGAAAATGCCGAGGTCGTGCTGAAGACCCGAAGCGGCGAAACGACCTATACCGGCCGTGATTACCTCCTCGGTTTCGCCCTGCCTAATTTCTACTTCCACGTCACCACCGCCTACGCGATTATCCGCCACAAGGGCGTACCGGTCGGCAAGATGGATTATATCGGCCGCGCCTAAAGCCTGCGCGATGCGATGCTGATGACTTCCTCGTTCCGCGCTTGTAGATTGCCGCGAAACGGGGGGTGAATTTGCGTGCGAATACTGCTTGTCGAGGATAATCAGGCACTTGCCAGCGGGCTCGCGGCAATCCTGCGCGGCAGCGGTTATGCGGTCGATCTGGTCGGCGACGGCGCCTCTGCGGAGGCCGCTGCCGCCGCCGAAAGCTATGATCTCGTCATCCTCGATCTCAACTTGCCGGAAATGGATGGGCTTGACGTGTTGCGCTCCATGCGCGCCCGCCAGAACCGCGCAGCCGTGATGATCCTCACCGCCCGCGGTGCACCCGAAGAACGGGTAAAAGGCCTCGATCTCGGCGCTGACGACTACATGATCAAGCCCTTCGACATTTCCGAGTTCGAAGCGCGCATCCGTGTTCTGCTGCGCCGTCAGGCGGGCCTTCGAAGCTCGATCATTACCTATGGCGGCGTTACCTTCGATCTCACCTCCCGCACCTTCTCCAGCGCCGGCGTGCCGCTCGATATTCCGGCCCGCGAAGTGGCGCTTCTGGAACTGCTGTTCCTGCGCGCCGGCAAGGTCGTGTCCAAGGAAGCGATCATCCGTTCGTTGACGGGGTTTGACGACGATCTCTCGCCGAATGCGATCGAGCAATATGTCAGCCGCCTGCGTCGCCGGCTTGGCCCCTTTGCGCTGACCGTCAGGACCGCCCGCGGCATCGGTTATTACCTCGAAAAGCTGGCCGCGCCCGAATGATGCGGCCGGCGGTTTATTCCCTGCGGCGCTGGCTGCTCGGCTGGCTTCTGGCCTCTACCGCCCTGATCGGCTCCGTGGCGATGATCGATACCTGGGACGAGGCGGTCGATACCGCCAATGAAGTCTCGGACCGGGTTCTCGCCGGCTCGGCGCTTGCCATTGCCGAAAGGGTGATCGTTGCCGAAGACGGATCGCTGGAAGTCGATATTCCCTATGTTGCACTCGAAATGCTGACCTCGGCAGCGCAGGACCGTGTCTTCTACCGGGTCGACGGGCCGCCCGGCACGTTCATCACGGGCTATCAGAACCTGCCCTCCATTCCCCGACGCGAAGGCCAGGCCGTAGCATTCGGCAATGCCGCCTTCCGGGGGGAGCCGATCCGCATGGCGGTGCTCGCGCGCTCCGCATCGACCGGCATCAGTTCCGTGCCCTTCACCGTCACGGTCGCGGAAACGACCATGGCGCGTGCCCAGCTCACCCGCACCATCCTGATCCGCTCGGCGCTGCGCCTGCTGTTCATGATCCTGGGTGCTGCGGTCATCGTCTGGGTGGCGGTGACGCTTTCCTTGAGGCCGCTCTACCGGTTCAGCGAAGCGATCGCCGAGCGCAATCCGGATGACCTGCATCCCATCAGCCAGCGCGTGCCGAACGAGGTCCAGGGTGTGGTCGATACCGTCAACTCCTTCATGGTGCGGCTGGAAGGTGCCCTCGATGCGCTCCGCCACTTCACCGGCAATGCCAGCCACCAGTTGCGCACGCCGCTTGCGATCGTCCGCACCCAGCTGGCGCTGGCAAGCCGCGCCACCGATCTCGACGAGGCGCGCAAGGCGGTGCGCAAGGCCGATGAGGCGGTGGGAGATGCCGAACATATCCTCGCCCAGCTTCTCTCCATGGCGCGGATCGATGCCTCGGCCCGCTCCTCGACCATGCGCGAAATGGATCTGGCAGAACTGGTGCGCGGCATGACGGCCGATCACGTTCCCCAGGCCGCCGATGCCGGCATCGATCTCGGTTTCGAGGGCGATTGCGAAGTCAGGGTCTCGGTCGAGCCGCTTCTGATCGGTGAGCTGATGAAGAACCTGATCGGCAACGCGTTGCTTTATGCCGGTACGGGCTCGGAAGTGACCGTCCGCGTGCAGATGGTCGAAGGCGCACCGCTTCTCGAAGTCGAGGATAACGGCCCCGGAATTCCTGCCGAAAAGCGCGAGCAGGTGCTCAAACGTTTCGAACGCGGAGGCCGCAATGACCAGACCGGTGCCGGCCTCGGCCTTCCGATCGTCGAGGAAATCGCCCGCCTGCATGGCGCCTCAATGAGCCTCACGGAAGGTGAGGGGAGCCGCGGCCTGAAAGTCCTGATCCGGTTTCCAGCCGCGGCCTGATCAATCAGGCCTGAAACACCCTGTTGCCGCCGATCCAGGTGCTCTTCATCTGCAGATCAGTGGTCAGAAGCACGAAATCCGCATCGAAACCGGCCTTCAATGCACCCTTGCGGTCGTCCACGCGCGCGGCCTCTGCCGGATGGGCGGAGGCCATGCGCAAGACGTCGTCGAGCGGCAGGCCGAGCCTTTCATGTGCGAAACGCACCGAGGCGACCATGTCGATATCGGCGCCTGCCAGCGTTCCATCGGCCAATGTCAGCCGCCCGTCACGACGCAGGATTTCACGGCCATTCAGCGTGAACGAAGTCATGTCGGTGCCGATCGGCGACATGGCGTCGGTGACGATGAAAATCTTTCCCGGCCCCTGTTTTGCCCGGATCGCCGCAGCCATCGCCGCCGGATGCACATGAATGCCATCGGAAATCAGGCCGGCATACAACGAGCCGAGATCGAGCGCTGCGCCGACAAGCCCAGGCTCTCGGTTGCCGAGCTGGCTCATCGCATTGAACAGATGCGTCGCGGTGCGTGCGCCCGCTGCGGCATAGGTCGCGGCCGTCGCGTAACTCGCCTCGGTATGGCCGAGGCTGACGATGAAGCCCGCCTCCGCAAGCCGGCTCACCTGTTCCGGCGTGACGTTTTCCGGAGCAATGGTCGTTAGCAGCACATCCATCCTGCCGCGGCAGGAGAGGATGAGTTCGATGTCGCTCTCCTCCATCGGCCGGATCAATTTTGGATCATGCGCCCCCTTGCGGGCGACGGAGAGGTGCGGGCCTTCGAGATGCAGGCCGAGAAACCCCGGTACATGCGCCTCGGCCGCGCGCTTGCCGGCCTCCACCGTCGCGGCGGTAATCTCCGGCGTATCGGTGATCAGCGTCGGTAAAAGCGCCGTCGTGCCGAATTTGGCATGCGCGGCGCAGATCTGGGTTATGCCTTCGACGGTCGGCTCTTCATTGAGCAACACGCCGCCGCCGCCATTCACCTGCAGATCGATGAACCCCGGCACCAGCAGGCTGCCATTGCCGGCCTCGACGATCTCGATACTGTCCGGCACGCCGGAAGCCGGCTCGATCGAGATGATCTTGCCCGCCTCTATCAGCAGCGCGGCATCATCATGCCAGAAGGTGCCGTCGAAAATCTGGGCGCCGACAATTGCCTTGCGCATCGTCATATCGTTTCCGTAACCTTCTTCAGCGCCACCGGTGCATCGGGATTGAGCCCGCGCGACCGCGACCAGGCTTCGACAAATCCATAGAAGGGCAGGATCAGCGCCAGCGAATCGGTCAGCGGATGGCCGGTCGCGACGAAGGGCAGTTTGCGCGCCGTCTTCACCCGGTCGGAGGTCGCAAATGCCAGCGCGCCCTTGGCGCCGAGACTGTCGGCAATATCGCTGACGGAGGCTTCCGCCGCATCACGCGCGGCAAAGGTCAGCACGGGGAAACGCGGTCCTACCAGCGCCACCGGGCCATGCAGCACTTCGGCCGCCGAATAGGCTTCAGCGTGCATGTTGGAGGTTTCCTTGAATTTCAGGGCCGCTTCGCTGGCAATCGCCAGCGCCGGGCCGCGGCCAAGCATGTAGAGCGATTCCGCCTCGCCGAGCTCGGCGGCAAACGCGCTCCAGTCGAGCTTCACGGCCTTTTCGAAATGCTCAGGCAGCGCCCGAACGGCAGCTTTCAGCGCGTCGTCACCAACCCATTCGGAAAGCAGCGCAAGCCCCGCAACGATCGAGTTGACGAAGGACTTTGTTGCCGCAACCGCAAGCTCCGGCCCGGCATTGATATCGATCGCATGGCTCGAAACTTCCGCGATCGGCGAGGGCAGGGTGTTGGTGAGGGCAATGCTGACCGCACCACTCTTCGTCGCCGCATCTGCCATGGAAACGATATCGGGGCTCTTTCCGGATTGCGAAATGGCGATGGCCGCGCCACCGCCGAGCTTGATATCGGCGCCGTAGATAGAGGCAAGCGAAGGCCCGAGCGAAGCGACGGGCCGGCCGGCGGTGAGCTCGATCGCATATTTGATGAAGGTCGCGGCATGGTCGGAAGAGCCACGGGCAATCGTCACCAGAAAGGCCGGGTCCTTTTCGCGCAAGGCCTTTCCGGCCTCAGCCAGCGCCTTTGCCGAGCCGTCCAGCAGGCGGGCTGCCGCTTCCGGTATTTCGTTGATCTCCTGCCGCATATGCGTCTGCATGCCAAATCCTCGAAGTCTTTTGGGCCTTACCGGCCCGTCAGTTTTCACCGAGCGAAAGCTCGGCCACGAAATCATAGGCGTCGCCGCGATAAAGCGAGCGCGTCAGTTCCACCACTCGGCCGGAGGCGAGATAGGACACCCGCTCGATCGAAAGCCCGGCCGATCCGACCGGCACTTCCAGAAGCCCGGCATCATTCTTCTTCATGTTGGAAGCCGAGATGCGCTGGATGGCGCGCACCGGCCGCGCATCTTTCTTCTCCAGTTCAGCATAGAGCGAACCGGTCAGCGCACCCGGATCTGGCAAGAAGTCGGCCGAAATGCTGGCCCGCTCGATCGCCAGCGGCATGTCGTTGCCGATACGCAACCGCCCGATCCGCGCAACCATCGTGCCGGGCGCCAGGCCCAGCATCATCATCTCTTCCGGGGAAGGGTGAAACAGTCCGCGTTCCAGCCACTCGGACCGGGTCACGAGCCCCCGCCGCGCCATATCCTCGGTAAACGACGTCAGCTTCGTCAGCGGCTGCTCGACACGCGACATCGGCCGCACGACGAAGGTCCCAGACCCATGCCGTCGGCTGAGCAATCCGTCCTTGACCAGATCATCGACTGCCTTGCGCACCGTCACGCGGCTGACATTGGCATAATCGGCGAGATCCCGTTCCGCCGGCAGCGCATCGCCATGGCCGAGCTTGCCGGACCGGATCGCATCTTCGAGGCTTTGGCGCAGTTTTCGGTAAAGCGGCCCGGTGCCGGCCGATTGCAGGCCGTCGAGCGGCAGGATGGCGGTGAGAGCCTGGTTCATCCACGCGCCTCCCTGCGGTCTTCGACTACGCTTCCGTAAGCCTTGACCGCCAGTTCCACGGCGCCGGTCAGCGCATCGGCCAGCGGTTCGGAAAGTTTTGTCCGGTGCCGTTCGGCAAGATAGGGCGGATAGAGGGGAGCAAGCCCGCCCAGCAGGCAGAGCCGCCCTTTGCCACCGGTCATCGCGGCGACGGCATCCAGCGCATCGTCGATGCCGTGTGCACCCGTCTTCAGAATGGAGATCGCGATCTCGTCGCCCTGGTCGGCAAATTCAAAAACCTTGGGCGTATAACGACCGAAATCGCCCGGTTTCGCCTGCCGGGCAAAATCGACCACCTTTTCCGGATCGCCGTCGAATTCGCGCAGGATCGCTTCCGCAAGCCCGGTCATCGGCCGCATCCTGTCATAGGCAAGCAGGCTTTCCTGCAGCGCCAGTTGGCCGAGCCGCGCGCCGCTGCCGAGATCGCTCACCTGAAAACCCCAGCCGGCGATCGAATGCAGCTCGCCATTGCGACGGACGATATAGACCGTGCCGGTGCCGACGATGCCGATTGCCCCGTCTTCGTCGCCGATCGCACCCTGCAGGGCGATCACGCCATCCGAGACGATGTCCGATCGAAGGAAGGGCAGGCGCGCCTTCACATAATTGACTGCATCGCCGACATTATTGCCGGCAAGCCCGAGAATGGCAGACGTGTTGGAAAGGTCGGGAGCAAGGCCGGCTTCTTCGAAAGCCAGGCGGGCCGCTTCTTCAATATGCTTGAGAGCGGTATCCGGATCGGTCAGGATATTCGAGGCGCCGCGCTTGCCGCGGCCCAACACCTTGCCTGTCGCGTCGGCCAGAGCCGCGCGGCAACTCGTGCCTCCGCCGTCGATCCCGATGAAATATGCCGTCATGGACACCTCCGACGTGGATGATACCAAAAAAATACCATTTACCAAGGGGGAATTCCGGAGATATAAAATTCAAGTTATAAGACATTGGATAAAAATGATTTTTTAAAAGTATGACTGTTTGCTGCTCGCCAAACGGTAACGAATGTTAATTTCCCGCTAGACAATTGGTATTTTTTTGGCATCATTTTAGCCAGAGGGAGAAACCGGATGAGCAAAAACGCCACCGAGGCACAGCATGGGAAGGCGGCAGGCCTCGATACGTTCGAGCCGGCCGAGATCCTTGCGTTGCTCGCGTCCGGCCAGCAGGAGGCCGCAAGCGCAGTCAATGCCGCTGTCGCGGCGATTGCTACGGCTGCGGAAAAAGCTGCCGACGCGCTACGCTCTGATGCCAAGCTCGTTTATGCCGGTGCCGGCAGTTCGGGCCTGATGGCCATGGCCGATGCTCTTGAGCTTCCGGGCACTTACGGCATCCCGCGTGAAAAGATCCTTCTGCTTCTGGCCGGCGGCATTTCCAGCCTGACCGATATGGAGGGCGCCCCGGAAGACGATACCCTTCTGGCCGAGGCCGATGCAGCCCCGATCGCAGCCGGTGACTGCGTCATCTGTGTTTCCGCCAGCGGCTCCACCCCTTACGTCCTGAAGATTGCCGATATCGCCCGCAGCCGCGGCGCACGCGTTATCGCGATTGCCAACAATGCCGGCGCAAAGCTTTTTGATGGCGCCGACGTGGCGATCCTGTTGGAAACGCCGCCGGAAATCGTCGCCGGCTCTACGCGCATGGGCGCCGGTACGGCCCAGAAGATCACTTTCAACATGCTCTCGACGCTGGCGGCGATCAAGCTCGGGCATGTGCATGATGGCCACATGGTCAATCTGCGCCCCGACAACGAAAAGCTGCGCATCCGAGCCGCCGGCATGGTTTCGGAGATTGCCGGTATCGGTTTCGACGAGGCGCGGCGGCTGATGGCCGTTGCCGGTAACTCGGTCAAGGTCGCCGTGCTGCTCGCAGCCGGTGCCGCCGATATCGATGCCGCCGAGGCTTTGCTTATTCGCTCCCGCCAGGTTTTGAGGAAAGCCCTGGCGGAGCTGAAGACGACGGAAAGTTCCATCAAGCGCGCCGCAAGGCGTTAATCAAAGAGGGAGAACATTATGACCCGTTTCCTGAAAGGCATGCTTTTCGCATCCACCGTTCTCGCATCTGCGGGCGCGGTGCATGCGGCCGACGTCACGCTCACCATCGAGAGCTGGCGCAATGACGACCTCGCCATCTGGCAGGAAAAGCTGATCCCGGCCTTCGAAAAAGCAAATCCCGGCATCAAGCTGAAATTCTCGCCGACCGCACCGACCGAATATAATGCGTCGCTCAACGCCAAGCTCGATGCCGGCTCCGCAGGCGATATCATCACCTGCCGTCCGTTCGACGCCTCGCTCGAACTCTTCAACAAGAAGCAGCTCGTCGACCTGACCAGCCTGTCCGGCATGGCGAATTTTTCGCCGGTCGCCAAGGCCGCCTGGTCCACCGACGACGGCAAGTCCACCTTCTGCGTGCCGATGGCCTCGGTCATCCACGGCTTCATCTACAACAAGGACGCGTTCGACAAACTCGGCATTTCCGTGCCGAAGACCAACGAAGAGTTCTTTGCTGCCCTCGACAAGATCAAGAAGGACGGCAACTACATCCCGCTCGCCATGGGCACGAAGGATCTCTGGGAAGCCGCAACCATGGGCTACCAGAATATCGGCCCGAACTACTGGAAGGGCGAGGACGGCCGCAAGGCGCTGATCGAAGGCAAGGAAAAGCTGACCGATCCGGAATGGGTCAAGCCTTATGAAGAGCTTGCCAAGTGGAAGCCCTATCTCGGCGACGGTTTCGAAGCCCAGACCTATTCGGACAGCCAGAACCTCTTCACCCTCGGCCGCGCCGCCATCTATCCGGCCGGTTCCTGGGAAATCGCCCTCTTCACCAGCCAGGCACAGTTCAAGATGGGCGCCTTCCCTCCGCCGGTCCTGAAGGCTGGCGACACCGGCTACATCTCTGACCATCCGGATATCGGCGTCGGCCTCAATGCCAAGAGCACCCACCAGGAAGAAGCCAAAAAATTCCTGACCTGGGTCGCCTCGCCGGAATTTGCCAATATCTATGCCAACGCGCTGCCGGGCTTCTTCAGCCTCAATTCGACGCCGGTAAAGATGAGCGATCCGCTCGCCCAGGAATTCGTCTCCTGGCGCGCCTCGTTCAAGCCGACCGTCCGCTCGACCTACCAGATCCTGTCGCGCGGCAAGCCCAACCTCGAAAACGAGACCTGGGTCGAATCGGCCAATGTCATCAACGGCACGGATACGCCGAAAGTGGCGGGCGAAAAGCTCCAGAAGGGCTTGGACGGCTGGTACAAGCCGGGCAAGTGATATGATCTGAGGGGCGGCAGTTTTGCCCCTCATCCGCCTGCCGGCACCTTCTCCCCGTTTTGACGGGGAGAAGGGATATGCCGCACCCTCTATGCCTCAAGCGGGGCAAGTCCCCTCTCCCCGTTAAACGGGGAGAGGGTTAGGGTGAGGGGCATAAACAGCCGCAAGGCTTGGAAATCCTCCATCTGAGCTGCGCCCGTCGCCAGCCGACAAAGACAAGGTCAGGCCCTGTGAGCGAAGCCGAAATGACTGATATCGATACCGCCCCGATCAAGCGTCCCATACGCTGGCATATCGGCGTCTTCCTTGCGCCGGCCTTCGTCGTCTACACGGCGATCATGATCCTGCCGCTGATCGAGACGCTGCGGCTTTCCTTCTACAACACCGTGGACGGCGCCTCGACCTTTGTCGGTCTCGCCAATTACCAGGTCCTGTTCGGCGAGCAGCGCTGGTCGCATGATTTCTGGAATGCGCTCGTCAACAACCTGATCTTCTTCGTCATCCATATGTGCGTGCAGAACCCGATCGGCATTGCGCTCGCGGCTCTCCTGTCTGTGCCGAAACTGCGTTTCGTCGCCTTCTACCGCACCGCCATCTTCTTGCCGACACTGCTTTCCTTCGTCATCGTGGGTTTCATCTGGAAACTCATCCTCTCGCCGATCTGGGGTGTCGCACCCTGGCTGATGAGCCTTGTCGGCGCGAAATGGATGTTTGCACCCTGGCTCGGCCAGTCCGGCCCGGCGCTGATCGCTGTGTCCCTCATTTCCAACTGGCAATATATCGGCATCCCGATGATGCTGATCTATGCGGCCTTGCTCTCCATCCCCGAAGAGGTGATCGAGGCGGCCGAGATGGATGGCATTACCGGCTGGAGCCAGTTCTGGAAGATCAAGCTGCCGCTCATCCTGCCGGCCATCGGCATCATCTCGATCCTCACCTTCGTTGGCAATTTCAACGCTTTCGACCTCGTTTACACCGTGCAGGGCGCGCTTGCCGGCCCCGACATGTCGACGGATATTCTCGGCACGCTTCTCTACCGCACCTTTTTCGGTTTCCAGCTGCAGCTCGGCGATCGGTCGATGGGTGCCACGATCGCCACCGTGATGTTCCTGATCATCCTTGCAGGCGTCTCCTTCTACCTCTTCGCCATCCAGCGGCGCATGCGCCGTTACCAGTTCTAAGGGAGCGGAAACATGTCGAACCGAGCCCGCACATCCCCCATCCGCATCGGCCTCGTGCATCTGGCGCTGAGCGCCTATACGCTGATCGCGCTGTTTCCGGTCTTCCTGACGGTGATCAACTCGTTCAAGGACCGCAACGCGATCTTCCGGTCGCCGATGCAGGTGCCGCTGCCCTCCACCTTCAGCCTCGTCGGTTACAAGACCGTGCTCGGCCAGGCGGACTTTTTGCACTATTTCCAGAACAGCTTCGTCGTCACCATCGTGTCGATCGCGCTTGTTCTTCTGTTCGGCGCCATGGCCGCCTTTGCCCTCTCTGAATACCGTTTTCGCGGCAATGCCCTGATGGGCCTTTATATGGCGATCGGCATCATGATCCCCATCCGTCTCGGCACGGTGGCTATCCTGCAGGGCATGGTGGCGTCCGGCCTCGTCAACACGCTGACGGCGCTGATCCTCGTCTATACGGCGCAAGGGATCCCGCTTGCGATCTTCATCCTCTCGGAATTCATGCGTTCCGTTTCCGACGACCTGAAAAATGCCGGGCGTATTGACGGCCTGTCCGAATACGCGATCTTCTTCCGCCTCGTCCTGCCGCTGGTGCGGCCCGCCATGGCAACGGTCGCGGTCTTCACGATGATCCCGATCTGGAACGATCTCTGGTTCCCGCTCATCCTTGCGCCATCCGAAGAAACGAAGACGGTAACCTTGGGTAGCCAGATCTTCATCGGCCAGTTCGTCACCAACTGGAACGCGGTTCTCGCAGCACTATCGCTGGCGATCCTGCCGATCCTCGTCCTTTACGTCATCTTCGCCCGGCAGTTGATCCGCGGCATCACGGCAGGAGCGGTGAAATGACCTCGTCCGACCGCCTCATCCGGGTTCTCGTCGCCGGCCTTGGCAATATGGGCCGCAGCCATGCGCTCGCCTATCATAACAATCCTGGCTTCGAGATCGTCGGCCTCGTCAATCGCTCGAAGCCAAAACTCGACCCGGCGCTTGACGGCTACGAGATCCATCCGGATTTTCTCACCGCCCTGGCCGAGCTGAAACCCGATCTCTGCGCCATCTGCACCTATTCCGACAGCCATGCCGATTACGCCGTCGCCGCATTCGAGGCCGGGTGTGACGTCTTCGTCGAAAAGCCTCTGGCAACGACGGTTGCCGATGCCGAGCGCGTGGTCGCCGCCGCCCAGAAGGCCGGCAAAAAACTTGTGATCGGTTATATCCTGCGCCACCACCCGTCCTGGATCCGGCTGATCGCGGAAGCCCGCAAGCTCGGGCCGCCTTACGTTTTTCGCATGAACCTCAACCAGCAATCCTCCGGCCCGACCTGGGACGTGCACAAGGCGCTGATGCAGACGACACCGCCGATCGTCGATTGCGGCGTGCATTATGTCGATGTCATGTGCCAGATCACCGATGCAAAGGCGGTCGAGGTGCGTGGGATGGGCCTGCGCCTGTCGAACGAGATCGCGCCGGACATGTATAATTACGGCCATCTGCAGGTCCTGTTCGAGGATGGCTCGCTCGGCTGGTATGAAGCGGGCTGGGGGCCGATGATTTCGGAAACGGCGTTTTTCGTGAAGGACGTCATGTCGCCCAACGGCGCCGTCTCGATCGTCATGGATCCGAACGCCAAGTCCGACGATATCGACACCCACACGAAAACCTCGGTCATCCGGCTGCACAGCGCCGAAACCGGCCCGGACGGGAAGTTCATCCGGCCCGACGAAGACATGAAGATGGCGGGAGAGCCCGGCCACCAGGAACTCTGCGACCTGGAACAGGCCTATATGCTGAAGGCCATCCGCGAGAATATCGATCTAACCCGGCATATGGACGATGCGGTGCAATCGCTGCGTATCTGCCTGGCGGCGGACGAAAGCGCCCGCTCCGGCAAGCCCGTCCGTCTCTGATGCCGGTTCTTGAGTTTTAAAGGAAGACGCCCTTGGGTTCGCTGCAACTGAAATCCATCCGCAAGGCCTTCGGCGACCATGAGGTCCTGAAGGGCATCGATCTCGAGGTGAAAGATGGCGAATTCGTCATCTTCGTCGGTCCCTCGGGCTGCGGCAAGTCCACGCTTCTGCGCGTCATCGCCGGCCTCGAAGATGCAAGCTCCGGCTCGATCCGCATCGACGGTCAGGAAATGGCGACGACCCCGCCGGCCAAGCGCGGCATCGCCATGGTTTTTCAGTCCTACGCGCTTTATCCGCATCTGACGGTCAAGGACAATATGGCGCTCGGCCTGAAGCAGGCCGGCACGGACAAGGCCGAGATCGAAAGCCGGGTGACGAAGGCATCGTCCATGCTGTCGCTCGATCCCTATCTCGCCCGACGTCCCGCAGAACTGTCCGGCGGCCAGCGCCAGCGCGTCGCCATCGGCCGCGCCATCGTGCGCGAACCGAGCCTCTTCCTCTTTGACGAACCGCTTTCCAACCTCGACGCGGCCCTGCGTGTCCAGACGCGGCTGGAAATCGCCGCCCTGCACCGCCGCCTCAAGGCGACGATGATCTACGTCACCCATGACCAGGTCGAGGCGATGACGCTGGCCGACAAGATCGTCGTGCTCTCAGCCGGCGCGATCGAACAGGTCGGCTCGCCGATGGAGCTCTATAACAAGCCGGCCAATGTCTTCGTCGCAGGTTTCATCGGTTCGCCGCAGATGAATTTCATCGAGGCCGGCAAGCTCGGCGAGACTGGAGCCAAGACCATCGGCATCCGCCCCGAACATATTGCCCTGTCGCGCGAGAGTGGCGACTGGAAGGCCAAGGTCGTGCATGCCGAACATTTGGGCGCCGACACCATCCTCTACCTCGAAACGGAGGCTACAGGCCTCCTGACGGTCCGCCTGTTCGGCGAGCATCGTTATGCTGCGGACGATATCGTCTTCGCCACGCCGGACCGCGCCTCCATGCACCGTTTCGACGCCAATGACCGGGCAATCACGTCAGCCACACCCTGATCGACGCCCGGCCCAAAGGCGGGACGCTCGAAAGGCTGTCCCGCCTGTCTTTTCAAAGAACTTTCTCCAGTCTGGCGCGTTGAGGACTGAAGGAAGAAAAATGATGATATTCGTTCTGATCCCCGTGATGATCGCCCTCTGTCTGGCCCTGGCGGTCCGCCAGATAGCCCGTGCCCGTCGTCGACAGTATCGCGACGAAGTCGCAGCCTTCGAATTTGCCGATCGTCGCGAAAGGCGTCTGCGCAATCGTGGTTTTGGACCGCTGGCTTCCAGCCTGCGCGCGATGGCGACACGCCGCCGGCGCATCAACCAGGCCCATGCCGCGCACCAGAACATCGGCCTTGGCAGACAGTAACCCGGTCCATCCTAAAGCTTGACGTCGGACAGTCGTCTCGGCAAACTCCGCCGCATTGCGCAGCCTTGAGTTTTTCGCTCCACTATTTGAAGCGCTGCCCCATTGCATCAGGAATTGCCCATGACGAGCTTCCACGGTTCGCGTCTTTACGTCTTCATCTCCTATCTCATCTGGCCCGGCATCTTCGCAGGCGGCCTTGTCGGCGCCTATTTTGCCTTCCAGTCGCCGTCGCGGCTTCTGTGGTTCAATGTCGTCTATTTCTCGGTCGTCGCAACCATCGCCCTGTTCGAGCGTCTGATGCCCTATGAACAGACCTGGCTGAAGCGCGACGGCGAAACCTTCAACGACATCGCTCATACGCTGCTCAACAAGGGCGGCGTGCAGATTGCGGCTGCGATCGGCACGTCCTTCCCGATCGCCGTCGCCATAACCGCCCGCCCGGCCTTCGAATCGCCCTTCCATCTCTGGCCCACCCATTGGCCGATGTTCTTCCAGGCGATCCTTGGCCTGATCGTTGCCGAATTCGGCCTCTACTGGGCTCACAGGCTCGCTCATGAAAAACTGTCGCTGTGGCGCTTCCATGCGCTGCATCACAGCGTCGAGCGTCTCTGGGTCATCAATACCGGACGTTTCCACGTCGTCGATTCGCTGATCAAGATCGTGCTCAGCCAGATCCCGCTCTATCTCCTCGACGCGCCCTTGCCGGTCTTCCTCTGGATAGGCGCCGTCACCGCCTTCGTCGGCCTGCTCACCCATTGCAATATCGATGTCAGGACCGGGGTGCTCGACTGGGTCTTCAGCACGCCGCGCCTGCATCGCTGGCACCATTCGAAGGTGCTTGCCGAGGGCAATACCAATTACGGCGAAAACCTCGTCCTCTGGGACCAGATCTTTGGCACATTCTTCAATCCGCCGCGCCCGTCCTCGGTCGATATCGGCATTACCGGCAAGGTCGCAAAAAGCTTCTGGGGCCAGCTCGTGCAGCCTTTCTCGACAAAGGGCTACCGTCAGATCATCGGCCGCAATCCGGCCAAGCAGGCAAAGCCGGCAGTCGAGGTCGAGGCTGCTTCCGGCGAAGTCTCTGCGGCTGCAACGCCTGCCGTTCCCGCCGAGTGATTCGAAACAGACATTGCCAGGAACGAAAATCGGCCCGGGATCGCATTCGATCCCGGGCCGATTTGTTTAACTCGCTATGTTGCCGGCTCAGTAACGCGGCGGCGGGGGAGGACCCCAACCTGGCGGCGGCGGCGGCGGCGGAGCGCCATAACCACGCGGCGGCGGTGGCGGCGGTCCGCGACGCGGATCGCAATCGCGCGGGTCGAACGTGGCGATCTCGTCGATCACGCCGCGCGAGCCATGCAGTGCGATGCAGGTGCGCCCATCGAACATCAGGGCGTAGCTGCCGCGGCGGTTCGAGATACGGCCTGCATCACGAAAACCCTGATAGCGAAGGGAGTCCTTCACGCTGTTGATCTCGCGGCCGCGATAATCGTCGAGATATCTCTGCGCCGAGGCCGTGGTAACGGCCGAAGTCAAAGCCGCCCCGCCGACCAGAATTGCCAGGATAAACTTCTTCATTCATTCCCTCCCGTTCAGACCTGTCCGATCAGAATCAGTCGCCATTCGTATTAACCGAGATGTGGCAAGAACATCCCTTACGTCAAGGTCATACGGTGCTTTTTGTGGCTACGAACATCTGCGAAATAGCTCGGCCGGCAAGCCCGAGAGGTCCGTCTATTCAAAGGAAACGCCGCCGGATTGCTCCGGCGGCGCCTGACTTCGACATGATGTCGCGTTCTTAATCAGAAGCGCTTGCTGGCACCCAGTTTTGCGCCGATGGACTTGTCGCCATCGCCTTCGAAATTGACCAGTACGCTACCGTCAATCGCCCAGGCATTGGCCATCTGCAACGAGAAGCCGGCCGACAACGAACCGAACATGCCGGCACCATCAATTCCGGAGAAGCCGCCGGTTGCACCGAGTTTCGGTGTGAGCGTGGCGTCGTTCTCCAGGGTGAAAGAGCGGGCTATTTCGGCGCCAAGGCTGATGCGGAACTGCTTCTCGTCGAAACCATCAATGTCGATCCGGTCGCCGGCAGCATTGCTGACGCTGTAGTCCTCGACTTTTTCGGAGAAGTAGACCGCCCGCAGCTTTGGCGTCAGGACGGTTTTTTCGTCCAGCATCAGCTGACCCTTGAGCGACGTGTCAGCCATCCAACGGGTCGTATCGAAAGCGCCGTCCCAATAGGCGGTGTCGATATCGTTCGAGGATCCGCCGTAGAGCAGGCTCGTATCCCAGAACACACCCTTGCCGATTTCCAGCGAGGCGTAAGGACCGGCAAGCCAGCCATTGCCGGTCAGTTCGACATCCTCGTCAGTCGGATCGGTCATCCGGTCGTAATGCAGCGACACGCCAACCAGCGCCTTCTCGTTGAGAAGATAGTCGGCACCGAGATCGACCATCCCGAAAAAGCCCCAGCGGTCGCCATTGTCGTTGCGGTTATGCGTCATCAATGTCCCGTCGATCCAGACATTGAAGGGCGACGAAGCGCCGCCGGATATACCGTCCGCATGGTTTCGGGCGGCCTCGATCTGGGCCGTGCTGGTGGAGAAACCAAGTGACATCCCCTCGGCCGAGGGCGATACAGTCGTGGTTACCGCTTCCGTAGCCTGTTCGGCCTGGCGGCGTTCCATCAGGCCCGGGATCTTGATCGCCGAAGAAATCATGCTCTGGCGAGACTTGACGAAGTTCTCGACAAGCGTGGAGATCTCTGTAGCCACGTCCTTGGCATCATAGGCCAGGCGATAGGTCACCGTCCCGGTATTGGAAGTGCCGAGCGAGCTGACCAGCTTGTAGCCAACCTTGGCGTCACCCGAATAGGACGGGTTCGGCGTGAACTTCAGATACCAGCCGCGTGGCGGCGTTGCGGAGATTGCGGCTACCGTGCCGCGGATGATCGTCGCCGTTCCGGCATTGGCCGGCTCGACAAAGGTCAAGTCTGCGGAGGTGAACGGGCCACCAGTGGCGCCGTCATTCAGATTGACATCCGCGGGACTCGAGCCGGCTGCCACATTCACCACCTTGTTGGCGGCTGTGACGGTGCGCTCCTTGACCGTCAGGCTATAGCTTGCGCTTGCCGACGCGGATTTGGCATCCACGACCTTGATCGCAAAACTGTATTTGCCTTCGGTGTCCTCATCCAGCGGACCAGTCAGCTCGCCGGTCGATACGTTGAGGACCATGCCCTTTGGCAGGCTTCCCGAGGCAAGGCTGTAGGTCAGCGGAGCAGTGCCGCCAGTGGCAGTGATCTGCTCGCTGTAATCCTCGCCTGCCATCGCCGCCGTCAGCGCGCCGCCGGTCGGAGAAAAGGTGAAGGAGGCCGTCGGCGCGGGTGCCGTCACGGTTACCGTCACGGTGGCTGCAGCGGACGTGCCGGTCGCGTTGGTGGCCGTGTAGGTAAAGCTGTCCGAACCCGAATATCCGGATGTCGGCGTATAGCTGATCGACAGGCCGGAAACGGTCGCTGCGCCGTGCGACGGTGCCGATGCGATATCGACCGAGGCTGCAGTGCCACCGGAAAGGCTCGGCGTCACAGCATTGGCGGAGGAATTGGCCGCAACCGTGATGGCGACTCCACCTGCCACCGGGGCAGCAAGGGTTGCAGCCGGCGTAACGCTAGCGGACGATGCCGAGCTGCTGCTGGTGCCTGCGCTGTTGGTCGCGGTCACGGTAAAGCTATAGCTCGTGCCGTTCTTGAGGCCGCTCACCGTGATCGGGCTGGTCGAACCGCTCGCGGTCAGGCCCCCAGGATTTGCGGTAACGGTGTATTTCGAGATCGGCGAACCGCCATCGCTGCTCGATGCAGTGAAGGAGACGGTTGCTTCGCCATCACCTGCCGTTACCGAACCAACGGTCGGGCTGGATGGTGCCGCTGCCGTCACTGCAAAGCTCTGCACGACAGCCGTTGCGGCTGTGAAGGCGCTGCTGCCGGCCAGGCTTGCCTCGATCTTGCAGGTTCCGGTGGATGCGAACGAGACTGCGCCGGCACTGGTGACCGTGCAGACGCCGCTCGTCTGTGAGGAAAAACTGACGGGCAGGCCGGAATCCGCTGTCGCCGTGAGCGAGAGGGAGCTGCCATAAGCCTGGGCGCCAGGATTGGCAAAAGTGATCGTCTGGCTGCCTTTGGGCGTAACGGCGCGCGATGCCGAGGAGGCCGTGCCGGTGCCGACGCTGTTCTTGGCCGTGACGGTGAACGTATAGCTCGTACCGTTGGTGAGGCCATTGACAACGAGCGGGCTTGCCGCGCCGGTCGCCGTCAGGCCGCCCGGGTTGGAGGTCACGGTATAGCTGGTGATGGTCGCATCGCCATTGTTGCTCGGTGCGGTAAAGGCCACGCTCGCCTGTTCGTCACCGGCCGTGGCGGTTGCGCCCGTCGGGGCGTCCGGAACAGTCGGTACGCTGGTGCAGCTGAGAGACTTTGTGTAGCTCGTGCTGCCGTACAGAATTCTAAAACCACCGACGCCGGTCGAGGTGGCCGTCAACGTCCCGGATTGCGGCGTTGAATAGTTCCAGCCGCCGCCGCTGCCGAAAACGCCGGAATAATCTATGTAAAAGAAGTCGGAATAGGTTCCGGTGACGCTGTAATTGATGACATCGCCCGAGCGGAACTCCACGTTATGGACGTCGATATTGCCCGTCGCACCGTTGGCCGCGTTGATCGCTATGCAGCCCGCCGACATGGCCTGTGCTTCGCCGGCGGCGGCGCCCAATCCAAGTGTAGAGACGAGTATCGCCAGAGCTGATTGCCGATAGCGGGATAACACAAAGCCGGGCTTCAGCCCGAAAATCATGGCGCAAAGTGTAGCAAAAACAGAAAATACAGAAATCCAGTTCGCGATCAGCGTGGCAACCTTCCCCCGAAGGTATCTCTGCCCGCGATCGGTCCCTGCGTCAGTGACGCAATTCATGCCCTTAAGTCCCCTTGTCGAATCCCCGAATCACAATCCGTTTGGCTTGTGCCGAGATGGGAATAGCGCGGTGAAAGCTATTTGAGATGATGTTTAAAAAATAAAATTATACATAATCATTTTAGCAACATAGCAAGTTTCACCCTCTGGTGGCGGCAGATTTTCCGCTTCATTTCATGCGTGTTGAGGAGTGCTGCAGAATGCAGAAAAACGATCATTTTTCTGCTCATATCGCGTCAGGTCGGCTGAAACGCGATTCAGACGATGAGCGAATCTATGGAAGGGGATTTGGTCGTTCTTCTGTGGAAAGTTTGGTGGAGCTAAGCGGGATCGAACCGCTGACCTCTTGCATGCCATGCAAGCGCTCTCCCAGCTGAGCTATAGCCCCATCAGGGTGGTCCGGTATTTCCGGTCCTGGGAAACTCCGAAGCGGCGTTCGCTTGTGGAGTGGCGGCTTATTACTTCCGGTTTTTCAGGAGTGCAAGCCGAATTTTGCAGGCCCGGCAATTTTTTCTGTTTTTGCCGGGCCTTAAGTTCAAAAGATCAGGCTTCGTCGTCGTCGCCGCCGACGCCGATAATGCCGCTCACGTCGTCGTTTTCGTCGTCTTCATCGGCTTCGAGGAAGGTATCGTCGTCATCGCCGAGATCGACATCGTCGTCATCGCCCATGTCAGGAATGTCATCGCCGCCGGCCGCATCGTCGCCGTCGTCGTTCGCGACCATTTCGATATCGGGGTTCTCGGTATCGACTTCCTGGACGTCTTCTTCCTCAGCCTGTTCCATCTTCACGGCAGCGCTGTTTTCCGCGAAGAAGGACAGCGGGTAGGATTTGCCGGTATAGGGCGAAACGACCGGATCACGGTTCAGGTCGTAGAATTTCTTGCCGGTTTCGGGGTCGGTGCGCTTGGTGCCGAGTTCCGCTTTAGCCACAGTCAGAGCCTCATGGGATAGCCGATCAGGTCGGCGGGCCGCAAATGCGGCGTTCAATGGGTGAAAATCTAAGCCGGTCCCCATAAGGCCTGACGGGCCGGATGTCAAAGGCTAACTTTTCCTGATTTGCCGGGCCAACAAGCGGATGACCGGCCTATGTGTTTATGATAACGACGGCGAAAATTCGCAAGCACGCGAATAATACGACACAGATGATATAAGGACTGGCCATGTCGCATGGGATCGCCCTGAAGCCGGCAAGATCGAAAAAATCCGAAAACCTTTCCGGCACCGTCCGCATTCCGGGCGACAAGTCCATCTCGCACCGGTCCTTCATGTTTGGCGGCCTTGCTTCGGGTGAAACCCGCATCACCGGCCTGCTCGAAGGCGAGGATGTCATCAATACCGGCAAGGCGATGCGCGCCATGGGCGCCAAGATCGAAAAGGTCGGCGCCGAATGGATCATCCAGGGCACCGGCAATGGTGCGCTTCTGGCGCCCGAAGCCCCGCTCGATTTCGGCAATGCCGGCACCGGCTGCCGCCTCACCATGGGTCTGGTCGGCGTCTATGATTTCGACAGCACCTTTATCGGCGATGCGTCGCTGACCAAGCGCCCGATGGGCCGTGTTCTCAATCCGCTGCGCGAAATGGGCGTGCAGGTAAAGGCTGCCGATGGCGACCGCCTGCCTGTCACCCTGCGCGGGCCTAAAACGCCGAACCCGATCGTCTATCGCGTGCCGATGGCATCCGCCCAGGTGAAATCCGCGGTCCTGCTCGCCGGCCTCAACACGCCGGGCATTACCACCGTCATCGAGCCGGTCATGACCCGCGACCATACGGAAAAGATGCTCCAGGGTTTTGGCGCCAACCTCACCGTTGAAACGGATGCGGACGGCGTCCGCACCATCCGGCTCGAAGGCCGCGGAAAACTTACCGGCCAGGTCATCGACGTCCCGGGCGATCCGTCCTCGACGGCCTTCCCGCTGGTCGCAGCTCTTCTCGTGCCGGGCTCCGACGTGACGATCAAGAACGTCCTGATGAACCCGACCCGCACCGGCCTCATCCTCACCTTGCAGGAAATGGGTGCAGATATCGAAGTGATGAACGCCCGCAGCGCCGGTGGCGAGGATGTTGCCGATCTGCGTGTCCGCGGTTCCGAACTGAGGGGTGTCACGGTCCCGGCCGATCGCGCCCCGTCGATGATCGACGAATACCCGGTTCTCGCCGTTGCCGCCGCCTATGCCGAAGGCACGACGACCATGCTCGGCCTCGAAGAACTGCGCGTGAAAGAATCCGACCGCCTTTCGGCCGTCGCCGAAGGGCTGAAGCTCAACGGCGTTGATTGTGACGAAGGCAAGGAAACGTTGGTCGTGCGCGGCCGTCCGGGTGGCAAAGGGTATGGCAATGCTTCCGGCGCTGCCGTCGTCACTCATCTCGACCACCGCATTGCCATGAGTTTTCTGGTTCTGGGGCTTGCCTCCGAACATGAGGTGACGGTGGATGACACCTCGATCATCGCCACCAGCTTTCCGGAATTCATGGACCTGATGACTGGCCTTGGCGCCCGGATCGAAAACGACATCTGACGAAACGGGGTTCGGAGGAGCCTGACATGTACCAGCCGCCGCATTTTCGGGAAGAGGATCTTGGCACCCAGCAGGCGCTGATCCGCGCCCATCCGCTGGGTCTGCTGGTCACGTCGGGCGCTTCCGGCCTCATCGCCAATCCGGTGCCGTTTCATCTCGATGCGGCAGCGTCGGAAAAGGGCGTGCTGCGGCTGCACCTCGCCCGCGCCAACGGCCAGTGGAAAGATATCCGGGATGGCGCTTCGGTTCTCGCCGTCTTTCAGGGCGCCGACAGCTATGTCACGCCCTCCTGGTATGCGACGAAACGCGAAACCGGCAAGGTCGTGCCCACTTGGAACTACGCCATCGTTCAGGCTCGCGGCCCCGCCCGTATCATCGAGGATGCCGACTGGCTGCTCGCCCAGATCGGTGCCATCACCAGCCAGCACGAGGGCAACCGCCCAATGCCCTGGTCCGTAGAGGATGCGCCGGAAGAGTTCATACGCGCCCAGCTGAAGGGCATTGTCGGCGTCGAGATCGAGATTGCCGAGATAGAAGGCAAGTGGAAGGTCAGCCAGAACCGCCCGGTCAGCGACCGCGAGGGTGTTGCGGCGGGGTTAGACCAAGTGCCGGGGCAGGAAGATATGGCTGGGCTGGTGCGAGACTATGGCAAATTGAGATAGAACCGGGTTCCCGGCGTCTAGAATTCTAGCGATACCGGTAGCAGTTATTTTAGGCTGCGCGGCTTACGATAGCCTTCCGTTTAAGGATGACGGCTAATCGGATAAGGCAAAGCGATGAAGGCCGAACGTGATCGCGCCCGGCAGATGCGGCGAGCAAGGCTTAAACGTTCAATTATCTGGCGTAAGCCGACATTGGAGGGGGGAGCTCCCGCGACTGCCTGTGAACGCCGGTAGTCTGTTGGATCAGCGAGAAAACCATCGCTTCTGGTTTTCGTTCGTAGTCCTCGTGCCCTACAGCCTTTTCTTTTTGATATGCTTCACAGTAATCGATGGCCACTGGTGGGTCGGACATATCAGCACTGCATTTGCGGTGTTTTTGCTCGCCGCCCTTTGCGTGCCGATCATAATTCTGTCGACCACCATCGCCGTACTTTCCAGGCGTGGTCATCGGCGTGCGCATGAAATCAACCAGCGTGAAACGGTTTATGACCATCCCGAGAAAATTGATACCTCGGCAATTTCCTGGCCGAAGCTCGTCTTTCTCCTCATCGCTTTGCCGGTCTGTATATTTGCGATGGGAGAGGTCGCGACTCGTTTGCTGAACGGCCTACCTGCTCATATCCGGCCATACCGGGGGCGCTATCGACTTTTTCACGAAATCCTGGGTCCATGGCTTCCGGAGGGTCCGTTGACGCCGATTTTGTTCGGGTGCCTGTTGGTGCTCGCTATGTGCCTCGTCATCTGGATTGGCTGGAGAAAGCTCAAGACCTGGCGCTAGACCGGATCGAATCATGCGCTTGCCCTATCGGCAGGGTTTCCGGTAGAGGGTCAGGCCGATGACTACCTTGGGAAGAAATACTAACATGATCATCGCCATCGATGGCCCGGCCGCCGCCGGCAAGGGCACCCTGTCGCGCCAGATCGCGGAAGCCTATGGCTTTCACCATCTCGATACCGGCCTGACCTATCGGGCAACGGCCAAGGCGCTGATCGATGCCGGTCTGGCCCTTGATGACGAGGCCGTGGCCGAAAAGGTGGCGCGCGAAGTCGAGCTGGCGGGTCTCGACCGCGATATTCTATCTGCTCATGATATCGGCGAGGCGGCCTCAAAGATCGCCGTCATGCCGTCCGTCCGCCGTGCACTGGTCGAGGCGCAGCAGGCATTTTCGCGCCGCGAGCCCGGCACCGTTCTCGATGGCCGCGACATCGGCACCGTCGTCTGCCCGAATGCGCCCGTAAAGCTTTACGTTACGGCCTCGCCGGAAGTCCGCGCCAGACGTCGTTATGACGAGATCGTCGCCAAGGGTGAGATGGCGGATTACGACCATGTCTTTGCCGATGTGAAGAAGCGCGACGAGCGCGACATGGGCCGGGCCGACAGCCCTCTGCGCCCCGCATCCGACGCGCACTTGCTTGATACGTCGGAAATGAGTATAGAGGCCGCGTTTCGGGCCGCGAAAGCGATTATCGACGCCGCCCTGAAATGAGATGACGAGATGCCGGCCTTGCCGGTGTTTCTTCGGAAGGCTTGCAGTTCAGTCCTCGCGCCGGATTGCCTCCAAGAGAGGCGGGCTTGGACTGCGGGCGTGATCAACACGAACCCACCGGCGCATATGTATCCTCGGATAGAGGATGCTCTAGGAGATTCCATGGCAGTATCTAACCCCACCCGGGAGGACTTCGCAGCCCTTCTCGAAGAATCCTTCGCTTCCAACGATCTGGCCGAAGGCTACGTTACCAAAGGTCTGGTAACGGCGATCGAAAAGGACATGGCGGTTGTTGACGTCGGCCTCAAGGTCGAAGGTCGCATCGCGCTGAAGGAATTCGGTGCAAAGGGCAAGGACGGTTCGCTGAAGGTCGGCGACGAAGTCGAAGTCTATGTCGAGCGCATTGAAAACGCACTCGGCGAAGCAGTTCTGTCGCGCGAGAAGGCTCGCCGCGAAGAGAGCTGGGTCAAGCTCGAAGCCAAGTTCGAAGCTGGCGAGCGCGTTGAAGGCGTTATCTTCAACCAGGTCAAGGGTGGCTTCACCGTCGATCTCGACGGCGCCGTTGCCTTCCTGCCGCGTTCGCAGGTCGACATCCGTCCGATCCGCGACGTTACCCCGCTCATGCACAACCCGCAGCCCTTCGAAATCCTCAAGATGGACAAGCGTCGCGGCAACATCGTTGTTTCGCGCCGTACGGTTCTCGAAGAGTCCCGCGCAGAGCAGCGTTCTGAAATCGTTCAGAACCTCGAAGAAGGCCAGGTTGTTGACGGCGTCGTCAAGAACATCACCGATTACGGTGCGTTCGTTGACCTCGGCGGCATCGACGGCCTGCTGCACGTCACGGACATGGCTTGGCGCCGCGTCAACCATCCGTCGGAAATCCTGTCCATTGGCCAGCAGGTCAAGGTTCAGATCATCCGCATCAACCAGGAAACCCACCGTATCTCGCTCGGCATGAAGCAGCTCGAGTCGGATCCGTGGGATGGCATTGCCGCCAAGTACCCGGTCGGCAAGAAGATTTCCGGTACCGTCACGAACATCACCGACTACGGTGCATTCGTCGAGCTGGAGCCGGGCATCGAAGGCCTGATCCACATTTCGGAAATGTCCTGGACCAAGAAGAACGTACATCCCGGCAAGATCCTGTCCACGAGCCAGGAAGTCGACGTTGTCGTTCTCGAAGTCGATCCGTCCAAGCGCCGTATCTCGCTCGGCCTCAAGCAGACGCTGGAAAACCCGTGGCAGGCATTCGCCTACTCGCATCCGGCTGGCACTGAAGTCGAAGGCGAAGTCAAGAACAAGACCGAATTCGGCCTGTTCATCGGCCTCGAAGGCGATGTCGACGGCATGGTTCACCTGTCGGATCTCGACTGGAACCGTCCGGGCGAACAGGTCATCGAAGAGTTCAACAAGGGCGACGTCGTCAAGGCTGTCGTTCTCGATGTGGATGTCGAAAAGGAGCGTATCTCGCTCGGCATCAAGCAGCTCGGCAAGGACGCTGTCGGTGACGCAGCTGCCTCTGGCGACCTGCGCAAGAACGCTGTCGTTTCGGCCGAGATCATCGCCGTCAACGACGGTGGCATCGAAGTGAAGCTCGTCAACCACGAAGACCTCGTGTCCTTCATCCGCCGCAACGACCTGGCACGCGATCGCGACGATCAGCGTCCGGAGCGTTTCTCGGTTGGCCAGGTTGTCGACGCCCGCGTCGTCAACTTCTCCAAGAAGGACCGCAAGGTCATGCTTTCGATCAAGGCGCTGGAAATCGCTGAAGAGAAGGAAGCAGTTGCACAGTTCGGTTCGTCCGACTCGGGCGCTTCGCTCGGCGACATTCTCGGCGCGGCTCTGAAGAACCGCGGCGGCAACGAGTAATCGTTGCTTTCGGAATAAAAGAACCGCCGGGCGAAAGTCCGGCGGTTTTTTCATGCGCGTATTTTTGAAAAGGCCGATACGCCGAGATCAGTTCCAGCCGGCCATCCGCCAGTAGAGATCGTTGGCGCGGGCGCTTTCCTCATCCGGCACCTTGCCCTGGCCTTCTTCCGTATCGTCGCCTTCGGCACCTTCTTCCTCTTCACCATGGTGATGAAAGGACTGGTCTTCCGGTGCGTCTTCTTGCCTGTCCTCGCCGATCGCGTCCACTTCCTGGGCCTTGCGCTCGCGACGCTCCTCTTCCTCTTCGGCGGGAGGATAAGGAACGAAGTTTGGAACCAGCGCTTCCCGCATCACCGGTACCGGCAATGTCGGTACGAAGCGTGCATCGGGCGCATCGGCGGCATCGGCATTCGCCATCTTCGGGTTTGCGGTATTTGGTGAACGCCCTTCTTCTGCAGCCGTGGTTTCCGCAGAAGCCGTCTCCGCTTGAGCGGCAGCGCCGTTCGGGCCCGTATGTTCCGGAGCCGCCGTCTGTGCCGTTTCAGCTTGGGCCGAAGGCGTGGAGCGGCCGAACAGCCGGCGCAATACCTCGTCCAGCGAGGTTTCCGGCGCGCGCGCCAGAAGCGACGACAGCGTCGAGGCATCGCTGAGGTCGGCGGCAAATGCTTCGGCCAGCCATTCTGCAAGTGCTGCCGGCATCGGTTCGTTGGCCGACCGGCTTGGTCTGGCAGCGTTTTCCGGCGCAGCATGCCGCGCGGCTTCCGGATGCTTGATCGAACCGGTCATCCCGCCGCCATTGTCCGGCCTTGGCGTTCCGGAAATCGCCTGCCCATGAGCCTTGGTGGCTTCAGCCGATGCACCCGGCATCTGGGTGGATGCGGCCTGCATCATGCGGCCGGAAACACTCGTTTGCACCGCTGCCGCGAGCCCGTCGCCGCCGGCCTTTGCCATCGGCGCAAATGCCGCTCCGGTCGCGAGGCCGCCGGATGTCGATGCTGTCGATCGGGATCCGCTCGCCTCTCCCGCCTGAACACCTTGCATCGGCCGGCCGGCGAGGGGGGGCGATCGGTCGGCGCCGGAACGTTGCGTGCCACCTTCGGAGATTGTTTCGACGTCCGCTTCGATTGCGTCCGCAAGGCCGGTGGGTAGGGGCTCGGCGCCATTCACGCTCGACTGGCCGGCCGCCTGTGGCTGCTGCGCCGCCGGAGACATGGCGGTCGATGCAGGAGAGGCAGGCGTTGTCATCGGTGTTGCGGCTGCCTGTGCCTGGGCCGGTGCGGTCGATTGACCACCGGCCGGCGCAGCCGGGTTCGCCGACGATGCGGCAGCTGTCCTGCTGGCCGCTGCATCGCCACCGTTCTGGCGATAGGAGCTGACCACGGCGCTTGTTGCCTGGTCCGTGCCGGCCAGCTGTGCACCTTCGATCGACATGGCGAGCTTTGCCGCTTCGAGCCCTGCCGGATTGTTGAGGAATTCCGCCAGCAGGCGCACCGAAACGCCCTTGACCAGCTGGTTCAGCATGCGCTCCAGCACGGCGCGTTCGCCCGGCGACATGGCTTTCACGGCTTCCGTCAACCGCTTGGCATAGTCGGTCAGCGGCTCGTTTTCGCCGCGCGGCATGTCGAGCAGGGCGCCGATCGTCTCGGCAAAGATGGAGGATCCCTGCGCGATCTGCAGCTGGCCGGAGAGCGAGAGGATATCGAGCCTGCCGCCGGAAAGCGGCATGTCGTTGGCGGCCGCATGACTATGGGCGCTTGCAAGATCAAGCCGCGGACGGATGGCGATCTGCGGGACTTGTGACTGATAGTCCGGCGATACGCTTGAAGGGGCACGAACTGGAGGTAGCATGGGCCTGCTCCATCTCTGGCTCAAAACAACCGTGAAACAGGTCGGCCATGTGCGGATATGAAATGCGGCCTTCCAGGCCCAGCCCGCGACGCCTCATGGCGCCCGATATTGCCGATCGTCAAGTAGTGCCCGCAAATAGTTAACGTTTCGATAAAGATTGCGAAAATCAGTTCGCACACGCGCTGATAAATGTTCGCTTTTGCAACATCGCTGTCTGGTCGTGTTAATCGGAGCAATGCTCAAGAAAACTCTCAATGAGTGCTCGGTAAAATTCGGAAGCAATTCCGTTTTTTGCTTTGGAATATCGATTCGCATCAGAAATTTCTTATAGATTTACGTCGCGAACCGGTCGCGCTATAGCTGCCGCAAGTTGTACGCTTTCCAGATCTCGGACACGGAACGTTGGCAAGAGGAGAAGCCGAGCTTGCAGCCGACCACAGTCAAGTATTACCAGATCAGCGGTTCTGTTGGCCTGACCCAGGAACTTGTTGCCCTCGACGTCAATAATGACGGCAAGCTCGATCTTGTCGGCGCCAGCCTCTTCTGGCCGCCACAGGACAATTCCATTCCGGTCTACGTGCTTCTCAACAATGGCAAGGGCAGCTTCACGCTCGGCTCGAACCTGATCAGCGGTGGCGTCCCGGGAACCACCCATCCGCGCGAAATGCTGACCGGCGATTTCAACAGCGACGGTATCACGGATATCTTCATCGCTGACCACGGCTACGATGCCAATCCTTATCCCGGTTATCGGAACACGCTGCTGCTCGGCAAGGCGGGTGGCGGTTTCGTCAACGCGACCGGAGTTGCCAATCTGCCCGGTTATTCCGATTTCACCCATTCCGCAGCTGCGGTCGATATCGATGGTGACGGCGATCTCGACATTTATGTCGGCAATGTCTTCGGCGGAAACACCGGCCCCTATTTCCTGATCAATGACGGCAGCGCGCATTTCACGGTGTCCACGGCCGGTCTTCCGGCCGATATCGTTGCGCGGACAAAGACTTATACGACCTCGCTGTTCATCGATGTCGACGGGGATGGTGACAAGGATCTATATCTCGGCGCCGATTCCGCAGGCGACAAGCTTCTCATCAATGATGGCTCCGGCCATTTTACCAGTTCAGCCACATCGCTGCCGGACGGCCTGTTTGGTGCCGCCAATTCCATCCGCGTCGATTCCCAGGCGTTTGATTTCAATCGTGACGGCAAGCTGGACATCCTCTCGGTCCAGACGAGCAACGGCCCCTTTTATGTTGGCGCGCGGCTGCAGATCCTGCAGTCGAACGGCGTCGGCGGCTTTACCGATGCCAGCTCCCTCTATCTCGACAGCCAGCCGAATATCGCAGGCTGGATCAAATACATAACCTTCGCTGACATCAACAAGGATGGCGCGCTCGACATGGTTGGCGAGCTGTCCGGCAATACGCAGGGCATCGTTGCCTATATCAACGACGGAACCAACCATTTCTACCAGCTTCCGAAAGACGCCCTTTACGCGCCGGGCGGCACGTTCGAGGTCATGGATATCAATGGCGACAAGGTTCCGGAAATCGTTCAGGTCGGCAATTCCGATGGCAAATACCAGCTTGCCGTCATTTCGATGAAGATTGATTCCGGCGATGTCACCGGCACGTCCAAGGCCGATACCATCTTTGGCGGTTCGAAGGCCCAGACCCTATGGGGCAAAGGCGGCAAGGATGTGCTTGTCGGCGGCGGCGGAAACGATGTTCTGGTCGGCGGTGCAGCTGGTGATAAGCTGCTCGGCGGCAAGGGATCGGACACGGCATCCTATGCCGACGCAACCAAGGCCGTCACCGCCAATCTTGCCAACACGGCTAAAAATACCGGCGATGCCAAGGGCGATGTCTATGCCTCGATCGAAAACCTTGCCGGCTCGAAATATTCCGACGTGCTGACTGGCGATGCTGCAGGCAACATGCTGTCGGGCGGTGACGGTAATGACAAGCTCTATGGCGGCGCCGGCAACGACCGGCTTTACGGCGGTCTCGGCAAGGACACCCTCGTCGGCGGCCTCGGCAAGGATACATTCGTCTTCGACACCAAACTTGGTGCAGCGAATGTCGACAAGATCGCTGATTTCGTCGTCAAGGACGATACGATCTGGCTGGACGACGACATCTTCACAAAGGTCGGCAGGACCGGCCATCTCGCCAAGGACGCTTTCTGGATCGGCACCAAGGCGCATGATGCCAGCGACCGGATCATCTACGACAACAAGTCCGGCAAGCTCTGGTACGACGCCGATGGCAATGGCAAGGAGGCCGCCGTCCTCTTTGCTACCATCAACAAGCATCTGAAGATGACCTTTGCGGATTTCGACATCATCGCCTGATCGGTGATAACCCTCTTTGAAGCGGACGTGAAAATGAGTGCAGGATTGAAGCCCGTTAAGATCGCATATTTCCAGATCAGCGGATCGGTCGGAGGGACGCAGGAGCTTGTCGCCGTCGATGTGAACCACGATGGAAAGCTCGATCTGGTCGGCGCCAACCTCTATTATCCGCTTCAGGATAGCGCCATTCCGGTCTTCACCTTGCTGAACAATGGCAGCGGCGGTTTCACGCTTGGTGCGCAGAGCCTCATCACTGGTGGCGTTCCGGCAACCGTCCATCCCCGTGAAATGGTCACCGGCGATTTTAACGGCGATGGCATAACCGATATCTTCATCGCCGATCACGGCTATGACGCTTCGCCGTTTCCCGGCCACACTAATGTCCTGATGCTCGGCAAGGCCACCGGCGGCTTCGTCGATGCGAGTTCGACGCTCCCGACCATCCCCGATTTTTCCCACTCTGCCGATGCAGCGGATATCGACGGTGATGGCGATCTCGATCTCTATGTCGGCAATATCAATGGCGGCGGAAGCGGGCCTTATTTCCTGATCAATGACGGCACGGCGCATTTCACCGTTTCAAGCGCTGGTCTTCCCTCGGATATCGTCAATCGCCAAGGGGTCTATACCACGTCGCTTTTTATTGATGTCGATGGGGACGGCGACAAGGACCTCTATCTTGGCAGCGACACGACAAACGACAGGCTGCTGATCAACAACGGCGCCGGGCAGTTCATCGACGCATCGTCGTCCATGCCTTCCGGCCTCTTCGGTCCTGCCGATTCAATCCGGCTCGATGCGAAGGCTTTCGATTTCAACCGGGACGGCAAGGCCGATATCCTCTCGGTCCAGACCAATAACAATCCGTTCTATCAGGGAGCGAAACTGCAGGTCCTCATTTCGGACGGGCACGGTGGTTTTTCGGATCAAAGCGCGCTCTATCTTGATAGCCAGCCAACATTGAGCGGCTGGATCAAGTATGTAAGCTTTGCAGATATCAATAAGGACGGCTCGCTCGACATGATCGGCGAGTCTGGCGATGGTGTTGTCGCTTATATCAACGACGGCTCCAACCATTTCTATCAGCTCGCCCCCGATGCCCTTTTCTCGTCGGGCGGCACGATCGAGGTGATGGACGTCAATGGCGACGGCGTGCCGGAGATCGTCCAGGTCGGCAATTACGACGGAAAATATCAGGTGACGGTTGCCTCCATGCAGATCTCTGCGGGCAATGTCACCGGCACGGCATCGGCCGACACCATCTTCGGCGGCTCCAAGGCCCAGACCCTCTCGGGCAAGGGCGGCAATGATGTGCTCGTTGGTGGTGGCGGCAACGACATCCTGGTGGGCGGCGCTGGTGCCGACAAGCTGCTCGGCGGCACGGGATCGGATACGGCATCCTATGCCGATGCGACGAAAGCCATAAGCGCCAGCCTTGCTAATTCCGCAAAGAATACCGGCGATGCCAAGGGTGATGTCTATGCCTCGATCGAAAATCTTGCCGGTTCGAAATATTCCGACGTGCTGACTGGCGATGCCGCAGGCAACACGCTTTCGGGCGGTGATGGCAATGACAAGCTCTATGGCGGCGCCGGCAATGACAAGCTTTACGGCGGTCTCGGCAAGGATGTGCTCGTCGGCGGCCTTGGCAAGGATACGTTCGTCTTCGACACCAAGCTCGGCGCGACGAATGTCGATAATATCGCTGATTTCGTCGTCAAGGACGACACGATCTGGCTGGACGACGATATTTTTACCAAGGTCGGGAAGACCGGCCATCTCGCCAAGGACGCCTTCTGGATCGGCACCAAGGCGCATGATGCCACCGACCGGATCATCTATGACGATAAGTCAGGCAAGCTTTGGTATGATGCCGATGGTAATGGCAAAGAAGCGGCTGTGCTGTTTGCCACCATCGACAAGCATCTGAAGATGACTTTCGCAGATTTCGACATCATCGCCTGATCCGCGATTGAAGCCGGCGACCACTCTTGCCGGCTTCGCCTGTCGTCTGTCGTCAGGCGGCCAGCTTCTTCTTGAGCAGTTCGTAGAGGCCGATATCGTCGACGCGGACCGGCTGGATATCCGCCTTGCTCGCGTCTGCCGCGTCGTCGGCAAGCATGTCGGTCGCAGTCTTCTCGCCGGCTTCGCTCTTGGACGCCTCGGCCTTCAGCACCGTCACTGCCGAGGAAGCGTCGCCGTCTGTTGAGGCGGCAGCGTCCGCATTCTGTGCCTGATCGGCAGCCCTGGCGGTCGTGTCGGCGTCACTCGCATGGCCGGCCTGTTCGGCGGCTGCGGCGAAAAGCGTGATCATCTCGGCGGCTTCGGCGGATTTTGCATCCGCCGCATCGGCGCTGGAGGTGCTTGCCGCGCCATCGACCTTGCCGGTCGCCACATCGTTCTTCTTCTCGACGACGTCCTGAACCTTCTGGACGTCCTTCAATTTTTCGCCGGCTTCGGCGGCGGTGATATCGTCCTGCCGCTCGGCCTTCGTTTCCGCATCCTCGATCCGGGTGGGATCATACCCCTGCGGACCGGCTTTCAGCTCTGCCAGCGTCTTCGGATCGGCAACGTTTTCGAGCCGCTGCACGACGCGTTCGACTTCCGTGTCGAGCTTGCCGCCATTGATCTTGCGGTTGATGCCATCCATCAGGCGCTGATTGTCGTCGCCATAAGGATTCTGGATCGCCTTCAACAGCGTGGCAGCGGAGACGCCCATCTCGTCGAGGCCGAGATCCTTTTCGAGCTCGCTCGTGCCGTTGGAGCCGAGGCCCTTCAGCGCGTCTTCCAGCGCCTTGCCGAGCGTGTAGTTGGAGCGGGCCTCGTCGGTATCGATGCCGAGCTTGTCGGCCAGCCGGTCGATCAGCTTGATCTTGACCTCGTTCGGATCGGCATTGTTGGCGCTGAACAGCGCCGTGGCGATCTTGTCCTTGGCGCGTTTGGCCTCTTCGCTGGCGCTGATCTTCGCCTCGGTAACGACGTCGCGTTCCTTGCCGGTACTCTTCTCTTCCTGCTTCTTGCGCTCTTCCTCGATGCCGTCGAGCATCGACTGCAGCGTATTGTTGGCGACGAGGCCGAGCGACTGTTGGGTAGGAAGCAGCATGAGTTCTATCTCTCTTGGCGAAAGGCAGTTGCTCGCCAAGATAGAATCGCAGGGTTAACTCTTGTTAAACAGCAAGCCGCAAGGATCCGGGGGCTCTGCCTCAGCTATGGGCAAAAATGTCGGTTTCGTCCCAGCCGAGCAGATCGAGCTTCGCTTTGGTCGGCAGGAATTCGAAACAGGCGCGGGCATGCTCCATTCGTCCGTCGCGCACCAGCCGCGCGGTCAGCTTGTCCCGGAGCGCATGCAGATGCAGCACGTCCGAAGCGGCATAATCGAGTTGGGCCTGCGACAGGGTCTCGGCCGCCCAGTCGGTCTGCTGCTGCGCCTTCGAGACGTCGATCTCCAGCATTTCCCGCAGATTGTCCTTGAGGCCATGCCGGTCGGTATAGGTGCGCACCAGGCGCGAGGCGATCTTGGTGCAGAAGACCGGGTTCGTCGTCACGCCGAACGTGTGAAACAGCACGGCGATATCGAAACGGCCATAATGAAAGATTTTTTGCCGTGCTGGATCCGACAGAAGCGCCACGAGATTGGGTGCGGCCGTCTGGCCGGCGGCGATGCGGATGATATCCGCCGAACCGTCTCCAGGCGAAAGCTGGACGACACAGAGCCGGTCACGTCGCGGTATCAGGCCAAGCGTCTCGGTATCGATGGCGATCGCATCCGTGTAGCGCGCCGCATCCTCTGCCGCGATATCCCCTTCATGGGTCCGGATGGTCGTCATGGCTGTCTCCGCATTTCTGGTCATACCTTTCGCTATAACACAGGTGCTGGAATCAAAATCGCTTTTCGAAAGCTGCAAACCTGTTCCCAACAAGGTAAGCATCTGTCGGGGTTGATCATGTTTTCGGCAATTAGGCGCTCCCAACCGGGTTCCTGCGTCTTTATCGTCAATCAGGCGCCCTGAAACTGCCGGGCAAATGCCCAGCCTTGCGTCAAACGCATTGCTGCATTGCAACGAGAGCTCTTGGCGATGCCGGATGATTGGATTAGAAACTATCTCATCGAACGGCACACCTCCTCCTCCCAGTGCCGTTGGATACGGATCGACAACATCCTCCTCCTCCCAGTTGTCGATCAAGTTTAAAGCCTGGCGCATCCTCCTCCCGCGCCAGGCTTTTCCCGTTTTAGGGCCTGATTTTCTCGACATTTTTCCTTTGAAGCACACCGGCGAAGCCGCGTTGAGCTTGCCGTGCGCAGCATGCTGCAAACCGGCATTTGAAACGTGAAGACGAATCGGGAGTGTGCGCTCGGCGGTTTAAATCCGCTTTCGCTGACCAGTGGTTGAGATTTCACGTAAGTGTCATATGGCCTCGCTATAGGGAACCTGCTTTCCCTTCGAATTCTCGCGAGGTTTCCATGCGCAAGCTATTTGCCGCTCTAGCCGTTTCGACCGTTCTCGCCGGCGCCGCCCAGGCCGCCAACGTTTATCCGCTGGATCGTGCAACGATCCTCACCGGTTCGCCCTTCGACTTCAAGGTCGAGTTCACCGCCAACGTCAAGCCGGAAGACATCAAGGTCACCGTCAACGGCGAGGATTACAAGGCGACTCTCGGCAAGGAAGCCCAGTTCGTCGCTGAAGAAAAGGGCAAGGACAAGGCCCTCGGCTCGGCCATCATCCTGCGCGGCGTGACGATCGCCAAGGCTGGCGATTACAAGGTCGAAGTTTCGGCCGGTTCGGAAACCAAGTCGGTCACCTGGAACGTTTACGGCACCGGCGAAAAGCCGAAGGCCAAGAACGTCATCTTCATGCTCGGCGACGGCCTCTCGGTTGCGCACCGCACCGCTGCCCGCATCATGTCCAAGGGCATGACCGAAGGCAAGGCAAACGGCCGCCTCAACATGGATGACGTGCCGCCGGCAGCTTTCATCGGCACCTCGGCCACCAATGCCGTTGCCACCGATAGCGCCAACACCATGTCGGCCTACATGACCGGCCATAAGACGGCCGTGAACGCAATCGGCGTTTATGCCGACCGTACGCCGGACTCGATGGACGACCCGAAGGTCGAGACCATTGCCGAGGCGCTCCGCCGCCAAACCCAAGAAGTCGATCGGCATCGTTGTGACCGCCGAAGTCGAAGACGCGACGCCGGCCGCCGTCGTCTCCCATACCCGCAACCGCAACGACAAGGCCGAGATCGTCGGCATGCTCTATGACGTCAAGCCGGAAGTCCTGCTTGGCGGCGGTTCGGCCTATTTCCTCGGCAAGGATGTCCCGGGCTCCAAGCGCAAGGACAACCAGGATTACATCCAGCTCTTCAAGGACGCCGGCTACAAGGTCGCGACCAACAAGGACGAGCTGGCCGCCAACGCTACTGCCGACGGCAAGCTGCTCGGCCTCTTCCATCCGGGCAATATGGACGTCACGCTCGACCGCGAATTCCTGAAAAAGGGCACGGTCGACAAGTACCCGAACCAGCCGGGCCTCGTTGCCATGACCAAGGTCGCCCTCGACCGCCTGTCCAAGAACGAAGACGGCTTCTTCCTGATGGTTGAAGGTTCTTCGATCGACAAGATGTCCCATCCGCTCGATTGGGACCGCGCCGTCATCGAAACCATCGAATTCGACCAGGCCATCGGCCTTGCCCGCGAATTCCAGAAGTCCCATCCGGACACGCTGATCGTTGTCACCGGCGACCACACCCACGGCGTTTCGATCATCGGTACCGTTGATGACGACAAGCCGGGCACCGAGATGCGCGAAAAGGTCGGCACCTACGCCGATGCCGGTTTCCCGAACTACAAGGACGAGAACAAGGACGGCTTCCCGGACAAGATCGACGTCTCCCGCCGCCTGTTCCTGAACGCCAATAACGGCCCGGACCATTACGAAACCTTCCGCCCGAAGATGGACGGTCCGTTCGTTCCGGCCATCCAGAACGAAAAGAAGGAATATGTCGCCAACGAACAGTACAAGGACGTGCCCGGCGCCGTCTTCGTACAGGGCAACATTCCGAAGAACGGCGACAGCGGCGTTCACGCTGTTGACGACGTCGTGCTGCAGTCGGTCGGCCCGGGTGCCGAAGGCTTCCGTGGCTACATGGAGCAGAGCGACGTCTACAAGGTTCTGGCCGATACGCTGGCTCTCGGCACCAAGCAGACCAACTAAGGTCTGACTGAACGGAGAAATTCCGTTAAGATATCTCCCGGCCGGTCACTCGGCCGGGAATGCCGTTTTCAGAGCCAACTCCAGGAGATTGCCATGACAAAGCCCCTCTCGGTCACTCTGAGCCGACGTTCCATGCTCGGCCTCATCGCTGCCGCACCCCTCGCAGCAGCCGGTTCCGCCCGCGCAGCCGACACGCTCGGTTTCGATGAGCTCTATGGAAAATTCGGCGTTCTTGGCCTGGAATTCTCCGACAAGGTCAAAAAACTCTCCGGTCGTCCGGTGACGATGCGCGGCTTCATGGCGCCGCCGTTGAAGGCCGAGGCAAAATTCTTCGTGCTGACCGAAATCCCGATGTCGATCTGCCCCTTCTGCTCCTCGGATGCCGACTGGCCGGACAATATCGTCGTCGTTTATCTCTCCGACAAGCAGACCTTTACCCAGCCGGGCCAGACGATCGAGGTCGATGGCAAGCTGGAATTCGGCTCCTGGACCGATCCCGAGACTGGTTTCGTCAGCCTGCTTCGCCTGCGCCAGGCCGAATATCAGACCGCCTGAGCATGCTTTCTCTCTCCGTCGAAAACCTGTCCGTCTCTTTTCCGGGGCTCGATGCCCCCGTGCTTGTCATCGATGACCTGAAGATCGCAGCCGGCGAGCATGTCGCCGTCACCGGCGGCTCCGGTTCGGGCAAGAGCACGTTCATCAATATGGTAACCGGCCTCGACCGCACCGCCTCCGGAAATATTTTCTGGAATGGCCAGGATATCGCCCGCCTGTCGGAAGGCGCGCGTGACCGCTGGCGGGCTGAACATGTCGGCCTCGTCATGCAGGATTTTCACCTGTTCCAGGGGCTGTCTGCCGTCGACAACGTGCTTCTGCCCGCGCGCCTCTCGCGCGTTGCCGATCGCGCCATGACCGACCGCGCCCACGAACTTCTCTCTTCGGTGGGGTTGTCCCGTCCGAACCAGAAGATCGACACCATGTCGCGCGGCGAGATGCAGCGCGTGGCGATCGCCCGCGCACTCCTGCGCCGGCCGGGCGTGGTGGTTGCCGATGAACCGACCGCAAGCCTCGATGGCGCCTCCGGCGAAGCAGTCGGCAAGCTTCTGCTCGAGATGGCTGCATCGGCCGGCAGCACGCTGATCGTCGTCTCGCATGACCAGACCCTGATCGATCGCCTCGACCGCCGCCTGACGCTCGCGGCTGGGCGCATCAAGACCGATACGAAGGCCGGGGAGAGGGCACAATGATCCGTTTCATCCTCGCCGATATCAAACGCATGTGGGCCGGCGCCATCGTTGTGGTCCTGCTCGTAGCGCTCGCAACCGCCCTCGGCGTCACCGTCACCCTGCAGGAGCGCGCATTGCGCCTCGGCAGTGCGCGGGCGGCGGATAAATTCGATCTCGTCGTCGGCGCCCCCGGCAGCGAGACCCAGCTCGTTCTCTCTTCCGTCTTCCTGCAGGCCGCACCGCTGCCGCTCGTCTCCGGCGATGTCCTGGCAAAGCTCGCCGCCGATCCGCGTGTCGCATGGGCGGCCCCGATCGGTTTTGGCGATTCTTTCGCCGGTTACCCGCTGGTCGGCACCACCCGTGCGCTGATCTCGAACACGACGACCGGTTTTACCGAAGGCCGCATGTTTGAAAAGGAAGGCGAGGCAATCCTCGGTGCTGCCGTCAATCTGCCGCTCGGCGCCGAGATCAAGCCCATGCATGGCACGGCCGCCAGCGGCGGCGAAACCCATGCCGGGGTCGTTTATCACGTCGCCGGCCGCCTCAAGCCCACTGGCACGCCATGGGACCGCGCCATTCTCGTGCCCCTGCAGGCCGTCTGGCATGTTCACGGCCTCGGCCATGCGCATGAGGAAGGCGAGCACGAAGAGGCCGGCCACGATCACGCTGACGGCGATCACGACCACGATGGCGAGGCCCAGCACGCCGGTGAGGCAGCGCATGCGGCTGAGGTTGCGCCGGCTACCGGCGAAACCGCGGCCAACAGCGCAACCCACGCCGAAGAGCATCACGACGACCACGATCATCACGGCACGATCGATGCCGATGCGCCGATCATGGAGGATTACGGCACCGATGCGCCGGGCCTGCCGGCCATCCTCGTCAAGCCGAAAACCATCGCCGATGCCTATCGCCTGCGTCAGGCCTATCGCACAGGCGGCACGCTGGCCGTTTTCCCCGGCGAGGTCCTGACCAGCCTTTATTCCACGCTCGGCGATGCCAAGTTCGTTCTGAGCGCTGTCGCCGCCGGCTCGCAGGCTCTGGTCGCAGCCGCACTGGTCCTCGTCACCGTCACCCATGTCGCCCAGAGGCGGCGCCAGATCGGCGCGCTGCGGGCCTTCGGCGCTCCGCGGCTTTCCGTCTTCACCATCGCCTGGGCCGAACTTTTCCTCATGGTGGCGCTCGGCATCTGCCTCGGTTTCCTGATCGGCCTTGCCGCCGCCCGGCTGATTGCCGATGCCTTTACGGGTCAGAGCGGCATCGTCCTTCCCGTCGAGTTCACCGGCCAGGATGTTCGGTCCTTCCTCGGCCTCCTCATCGTGGCTGCCATTCTCGCGGCGGTCCCGGCGCTACTCGCCTACCGCCAGTCGCCGGCAAAGGCACTCAGGAGCTGATTGAGCCCTGCCTGAACCGAAAAACGCCGGGGAGATTTTAGCTCGCCCGGCGTTTTAATGTCCGTTCATAGAAAAACGTGGGCGTCAGCCAAGCGCCTTGATCGCTTCCATAACGTCGTCTTCGAGCGTAAGGCCCTTCAGAACGGCCTCGGAGCGCAATCCACGGCCACGTTTGCCCGGCAGGCGCACGCCGTCCTGACCGGCCATCTCGGCCGCCAGATGCGCGATCCGCTCTGTCGTACCGCCGCCCGTCGAGGCATCCGGGTCGATCGCGATGATCGAATGGCCGAGAGACGGCGGCGGACCCTTTTCATCGAACAGCGAGCTGGCTTCATGGGAAAAATGTGCGCCCGTCAGGCCGGCCGATAGTACTTCCACCATCAGCGCCAGCGCCGCACCCTTGGCCCCGCCGGAAGGCGCCATCGTGCCCTTCATCGCGGCAAACGGATCTGTCGTCGGATTGCCGTCGACGTCAAAAGCCCAGTCATCGGGAATGGCGACATTCTTCTGCGTCGCTTCCATCACCTTACCGCGCGCCACCTTTGAAAGCGCAAGGTCGATGACCAGAGGCTCGCCCTTTCGGGCCGGTACGGCAAAGGCGATCGGATTGGTGCCGAACAGCGGCTTCTTTCCGCCCCAGGGCGCCATGGCCGCCGGCGCATTGGCAAACATCATCGCCACGAGGCCGAGTTCGGCAAACCGTTCGACGGTCAGTGCCATCACGCCCGCATGGTGGGAACGGTTGATCGTCGCAAAGGCAATGCCCTGTTCGCGGGTGATCGCCGGAAGTTCGGCCACAGCGAGGTCGAGTGCCGGATAGGCAAAGCCATGCGCCGCATCGATTGCCAGAATGCCGGGTTTCGGGCGCGTCGAAACGGCAACTGCCTTGCCATCCACCTTGCCGGTGCGAACCTGTTTCACATAGGCCGGAACGCGACGCAGGCCGTGGCCGGACTGGCCGGCGGCTTCCGATTGCACGAGCGCGCGTGCCACGGAACGGGCGGTCGCGGGCAAAACGCCGTTTTCTTCGAAAACGCTGCTCACCAGCGTTTCGGCTTCTTCGATTGTCATGTTCATGCAGGCTGTTCCGGATCGTTCTTGGAAGGGAGGAACCCTGCTATACCCTTATCCGCGCGAGCAGGTTAGTGCCTGGACGAGATAATTCGGAACACCGGCCGGCGGTGCCGGGATCGGCGAGGCGCGGCGCACGACCGAGACGAGATAGTCGTCGATCTGCCCGTCGCCCGAGGAGCGCGACAGCGAGACATTCGTCACATTGCCACCGCCATCGAAGCTGAAGCGCACGGCGGCCGTACCCGCACCATTGCCGGGGCAACGGCGGGCATTGCGGGCCAGACGCGACTGCACGCGCGATTTCCACGTGGTCGGCGACATCGACGAGAAGATCGAGCCAGTAGAGGTCTGCGTGGCCGCGGTGCGGTCCGACTGCTCGGTCTGGAGCTTGGCTTCCGCCATTTCCTTCTGGGCCTGCTGCTGCTTCGGCTTCTGCACCTTGCGCACCGGCTTTTTCGGCTCTTCCTTCGGTGGCGGCGGCCTGACGACCGGCAGCGGCACTTCGACATTTTCGAGCGCTGCCGTCACCTTTTCCTCGATCGGATCGACCGGTTCCGGCGGCTCGGGCAGCGGCTCGGCAATTTCCGGCTCGGGTTCAGGCTCCGGCGGCACTTCCGCGACTTCCTGCGGAGGCTCCGGTTCGGGCGGCTGTTCGACGATTTCCGGCGGCGGCGGTTCGACAGGCTCCGGCGTCTGTTCGGCAACGGGCTGAGGTTCCGGCTCGGGCTGAGCTTCCTCGACCGGCTGCGTTTCGTCGCTCTTGACCTCTTCCTGGTTCATGGTCTCGGTCGCGACCTGTTCCTCTTCGGTCTTGGCAGCCTCGGGCTCTGGCGCAAGCTCGATCATGATCGCGGCAGGCGGGCCGTTATCGGCGGGCTTTTCAGGCTCTTCCTGCATCAGCAGTGCCGCGGCCGCGATATGCACAGTCACGACCAAAAGCGCGGCAGAGGTCCACAGACCGACCTCGCCAAGCTTTCCGCTGAGCTTCCTGTGCGGCATCATGCCGTTCATGGATTGCCTCCGCTCGGGGCAGCAGCCGGTGCGGGCGCTGCGGTTCCGGGAGCTGTAGGAGCAGCTGCAGGCGCGACAGGAACCGTCTCCAGCCCGACCAGCGCGATCTTCAGGTAACCGGCGTCGCGCAGAAGGTTCATCACCTCCATGAACTGGCCGTAATCGACCATCTTGTCGGCGCGCAGGAAGACCCGCGTATCCTTGTTGCCTTGCGTCACCCGATCGAGCGTCGCGGCCAGCTGCTCGCGGGCAACCGCGTCATTGCCGAGATTGAGGGAAAGGTCCTGTTTGACGGTCAGATAAAGCGGTTCGTCCGGCCGCTGCGCCGGCTTGGCGCTGGAAGCGGGCAGGTCGACATTGACGTCGACGGTGGCGAGCGGAGCCGCCACCATGAAGATGATCAGCAGAACCAGCATGACGTCGATGAACGGCGTCACGTTGATCTCGTGGTTTTCGGGAAGCTCTTCGCCGTGATGTTCGCGGATACCGCCAGCCATGATGTTTTAGCCTCCGGCAACCAGCGAAACCGGGCCGGTCTTGCGGCTGCCCGGAGGTGCCTTGCGGAAATCGAGATCGCGGCTGACCGTGCGCTCGACGCCGGCCGCCACATCGGCGAGCAGCTGCCGGTAACCGGTCACGGCGCGG
Organism: Neorhizobium alkalisoli; assembly: GCF_007829835.1. Taxonomy (GTDB): domain Bacteria; phylum Pseudomonadota; class Alphaproteobacteria; order Rhizobiales; family Rhizobiaceae; genus Neorhizobium. The sequence continues at coordinate 104,763 of NZ_VIWP01000004.1, forward strand.
GCAAAGACGTTATAGATGACGACGGCCGGGATAGCGGCCACGAGGCCGATCGCGGTCGCAAGCAGCGCTTCGGCAATGCCGGGTGCCACGACGGCAAGGTTGGTCGTGTTCGACTGCGAAATGCCGATGAACGAGTTCATGATGCCCCAGACCGTTCCGAACAGGCCAACGAAGGGAGCAACCGAACCGATCGTCGCCAGAATGCCCGTGCCGCGCGCCATGCGACGGCCGGCATAGGATTCGATGCGCGACAGGACCGAGGAGACGCGCTCCTTGACGCCGTCATTATGGGCGTAGTCGAGCGCGGCTTCCGAAAGGTTGATCTCGTGGGCCGCGGCATGCAGCATCAGCGCTGCGGGACCGCCGCGACGGCCGGTCTTTTCCAGCGCTTCCGGCAGCGTGCGGGAATGGCGGACGATCTTCATCACCCTGTTTGCGCGGGCACGGGCGCCGGCCAGTTCCATCGTCTTGGCAACCCAGATGGTCCAGGTGACGAGCGATGCCAGAGCAAGCCCGCTCATCACGCCCTTAACCACCCAGTCGGCGGCCATGAACATGCCCCAGGGCGAGAGGTTATGCGGAATGTCGGAACGCTGGCCCGGCTGGGCGAGCTCGGTTGCGACCGGTGCCGGTGCGGCAGCCGGGGCAGGGGCTGCGGGAGCCGCGGATGAAGCTGCCGGTGCCGGCGTTTCGGCAGGGGTAGCAGATGTGGCAGGCGCGGCCGGTGCAGTTTGCGTGGAAGGCGTTGTTACCGTGTTCGGCTGTGCCGGGGCGGTCTGCGATGCTGCCGGTGCAGTCGCTTCCGGTGCGGGCGCCGGGCTTGCCGGGGCAGGGGTGGCAGGCGTCTGTGCCACGGGGGCGGCTGGAGCCTGAGCTGCCGGGGCCTGCGTAGGCTGAGCCGGCGTGGACTGGGCCTGATTTTCGTTGGCGGCCGGCGCGGTCGGCTGGCTGGTGGTTGCGGCGGCCGGCTGTTCGGGAGCCTGCGCCATGACCGGTGCTGCCATCAAGGCAAGCGCCAAAACCGCACTGGCGAAATATGCCGGTTTGGCGACCGGCAGACGCGTTTCGACAGCGATGGGCTTGGTGGCAGCAGACATGGCAATTGATACTCCGACTGGTCGCCGCAAGTCGGATTTTCCGCCTTGGGCGCGATCTTGTCCGCTCACGCGCGGCCGGACGCCGGCGTCTGAGCTTGCTGCTATGCGATAATAAACATGACTAGAAATGGCAACTAATAAATCTTGAGCAGTTAAGGCAATTTTGCGGCGGTGCCGTCGCCCTGGCGCATGGCGGGCGTCAACCGGGTCGAAAACGCGCCGGATAAAGCAAAACCGCCGAAAATTTCTTCCCGGCGGTTTCTGAAAAGTGATGACGCTTTGAAGGATCAGAGCGTGCGGGTGATGTGTTCCACGCGGAAGCACTCGATCGTGTCGCCGGCGCGGATGTCTTCGTAATTCTCGAAGGCCATACCGCATTCCTGGCCCATCGGCACTTCGGAAACTTCGTCCTTGAAGCGCTTGAGGGTCTTGAGCTTGCCTTCGTGGATGACGACGTTGTCGCGCACCAGGCGGACGCCTGCGCCACGTTCGACCTTGCCTTCGACGACACGGCAACCGGCAACCTTGCCGACCTTGGTGATGTTGAAGACTTCCAGGATCTCGGCATTGCCGAGGAAGGTTTCGCGACGTTCCGGCGAAAGCAGGCCCGACATCGCTGCCTTCACGTCATCCACCAGATCGTAGATGATGTTGTAGTAGCGGATCTCTATGCCGTTGCGCTCGGCAACCGTACGGGCCTGTGCATTGGCACGGACGTTGAAGCCGATGATCGCGGCGTTGGATGCCTCGGCAAGCGAGATATCCGATTCCGTGATCGCGCCTGCGCCCGAATGGACGATGCGGGCACGCACTTCGTCGGTGCCGAGCTTGTCGAGCGATGCGATGATCGCTTCGACCGAACCCTGCACGTCGGCCTTGATGACCAGCGGGAATTCCTTGAAGCCGGTATCCTGCAGCTTGCTCATCATCTGCTCGAGCGAACCGCGCTGGCCGGTCTGGCGTGCGACAGCCTTGTCGCGTGCCAGGCGCTGGCGGTATTCGGAGATTTCACGAGCGCGGCTTTCGTTCTCGACGACGGCGAAGCGGTCACCCGCAGCCGGCGTGCCGGAAAGGCCAAGGATTTCGACCGGCATGGCCGGACCGGCTTCCTTGACGTGGTCGCCCTTGTCGTTGACGAGGGCGCGGACACGGCCCCACTGATCGCCGGCAACGATGATCTGGCCAGGCTTCAGCGTACCCTTCTGGACGAGCACGGTCGCAACCGCACCACGGCCACGGTCGAGCTGGGCTTCGATCACGGTACCTTCGGCAGTCCGGTTCGGATCGGCCTTGAGGTCGAGGATTTCGGCCTGCAGCAGGATCGCTTCGAGCAGCTTGTCGAGGTTCAGCTTGTTCTTCGCCGAAACTTCGACGTCGAGCACTTCACCGCCCAAGGATTCCACGAAGACTTCGTGCTGCAGCAGCTGCTGGCGCACTTTTTCCGGCTTCGCTTCGTGCTTGTCGATCTTGTTGATCGCCACGATGATCGGAACACCAGCCGCCTTGGCGTGGTTGATGGATTCGATCGTCTGCGGCATCACGCTGTCGTCGGCAGCAACGACCAGGACGGCGATATCGGTCGCCTGGGCGCCGCGGGCACGCATCGCGGTAAACGCGGCGTGGCCGGGGGTGTCGATGAAGGTGATCTTCTGACCGTTCTGCTCGACCTGATAGGCGCCGATATGCTGGGTAATGCCACCGGCTTCACCCGAAACGACGCTCGTCTGACGGATGGCGTCGAGCAGCGAGGTCTTGCCGTGGTCGACGTGACCCATGATCGTCACGACCGGCGGACGGGAAACCATTTCGCCTTCGTCGTCGGCCTGGTTGAAGATGCCTTCTTCAACGTCGGATTCCGAAACGCGCTTGACGGTATGACCGAATTCGCCGGCGATGAGTTCTGCGAGGTCGGCGTCGATGACGTCGCCCGGCTTCATCATCTGGCCTTCCTTCATCAGGTACTTGATGACGTCGACAGCACGTTCAGACATACGCTGCGACAGTTCCTGAATGGTGATGGTTTCCGGCAGGATGACTTCGCGCATGACCTTTTCGCGCGTTTCCTGCATCTGGCTGCGGCGGAATTTCTCCTGCCGGCGGCGCATGGCGGCCATCGAACGGCCACGGGCGTTGCCGTCGTCATCCGTGCTGGCAGCGGTAATCGTCAGCTTGCCCTGGCGGCGACCTTCGTCACCCTTCGGACGTGCCGGCGGCTTGGCCGGAGCCGGAGCCGGTACACGACCGCGACCCGGAATGATGCGTGCTGCGGGACGCTCTTCTTCGTCGTCCTGACCGCGGCGGCGGCCTGCGACCGGCTGGCCGGCAGGTGCAGCAGCACCAGGCGCCGGACGCGGCGGCTGCGGACGATTGTCAGGCGTGCGGCTGGCCGGCGCTTCGCGCTCGGAGGTCCGTGCGGCAGCCGGAGCCGGAGCGGCTTCGGCAACAACGGGCTCTTCAACGACCGGCGGACGGTTCTTGGCTTCTTCCGCCAGACGGGCGGCTTCGGCAGCTTCCTCGACCTTGCGACGTTCTTCTTCGACCTTGCGGCGGGCTTCGTCTTCGGCACGCTGCTTGGCTTCGATGACTTCGCGGGCCTGCGCTTCCATCAGCGCGCGGCGACGGGCTTCCATCTCGCCTGCCGACAGATCGTGCAGGACGTTCGGACGCTGCTGCTGGCGCGGAGCCGAGCTGGACTGCTGCGGACGCTGGTTGCCCTGCTGGCCACCACCCGGGCGCTGACCGCCCTGCGAACCGCCCGGGCGCTGGCCCTGGTTATTGTAGCCGCCCGGGCGCTGGCCCTGCGGGGAAGGCGTGTGCATGCGCGGTGCCGGTGCAGCGGGCTGCGCCGGGCGCGGCGGCTGCTGCTGCGGTGCGGGCTGCTGAACCTGCGGCTGAGCCGCAGCGACCGTCTCGACCGGGCGCGGTGCGGCAACCGGTGCTGCTGCTGCTGCAACGGGCGCAGGGGCTGGCGCAGCAGGTGCTGCCGCCGGAGTAAATGCTGGCTTTTCGTCCATCGGGCGGGTCGGGCGACGCTTTACCGTCTCGACGACGACCGCCTTGGTGCGGCCGCGACCCATGTCCTGGCGCACCGTACCCTGCGTCACACCCGACGGCTTCAGGGTAAGGGTCTTCTTCACGCCCAGTGTCTTGTCGTCTTTATTATCGGTCATTCCGTTCCTGTTCCTTCGCACAGGAACGGATGGAAGCCATCAGAACCTGTCGTTTAATCCGTACATATCGATAGGCGTCCGGCTAAAGCCGGTGACCCGCATCATTCTTTCGGCATGTCAGCGACACCCTTGGTCTGGGACAGACCGCCCTTGCGGTACTGTTCAAGTAGGTTTGCGCGCTTCACTACACCCTCACCCGCCTGTCCCGCAAGCGCGCAGGCATGGATAAAAGCATTCGCGGCCATCACTTCGTCCAATTCGGCTCCAGTGAAGAGCGAAAAGGACGGAATGTCTTCCCCGGTGCCTGAACCGAGCATCCAGGCCTTGCGGGCCTGGTCTATCTTTCGAACGCCGTCGGCCGCCGCATCGGATGCGTGGAAGACGGCAAGTGCTGCGCCGGAGCGCACGGCGGCATCGACCTTCATGGCGCCAGTCACGAATTGGGACGCCTTGCGGGCCATGTTCATCATGCCGATCAGATCGGCTGCGAGCAGCCGGTCAACAAGGGCGCCGAGATCGGCGTCGGGCTTCACCCCGGTCTTCAGTGCCCGGGCAAAAATGTTCTTGGCGATCGCACGCTCGACAAGCGCGCGTTCCGCCTTGACCCAGCAGCCCCGGCCCGGAAGCTGACGCTTCAGGTCCGGCACCACCTGGCCGTTGGGGCCGGCCACGAAGCGGATCAGCGTTTCCGGCGATCCAGCCTCACGGGTGACGATGCAGGTACGGTCGTTCACGGTAATGTCGCCCAACCCGTCATCGTCATCGGCCTCCCGCTCCGTTGGGAGCGGTATCATTCCTGTTCTGCGGCGTCCGCCTCCTCGGCCTCAGCTTCCGGCTGGGCGAGATCCGCTTCGGTGATCCAGCCGGCCAGAAGGCGAGCCTGTACGACCATGTTTTCGGCTTCGGCGCGCGAGACGTCGAACTTGGAGAACAGGCCTTCGAACTTCTTGGTTTCGCCGTCCTTGCGTTCGCTCCAGCCGACGAGATCGTCCGCGGCGCAACCGGCAAAGTCTTCGACCGTCTTGATGCCGTCTTCGCCGAGCGCGACCAGCATCTGGGCGGTGAGGCCGTCGATCTGCTTCAGTTCGTCCTGAACGCCGAGCTCCTTGCGCTTGGCATCCATCTCGGCTTCGATCCGCTCCAGATATTCCTTGGCGCGCATCTGGATTTCGTTGGCGGTGTCTTCGTCGAAACCGTCGATCGAGGCGATTTCGTTGAGGTCGACGTAAGCCAGTTCCTCGACGGCGGCAAAGCCTTCCGAAGCCAGAACCTGGCCGACCATTTCGTCGACATCGAGCGCTTCCATGAAGAGGTTGGTGCGCTCGTTGAATTCCTTCTGACGGCGTTCCGATTCTTCGGCTTCCGTCATGATGTCGATATCCCAGCCGGTCAGCTGCGAGGCGAGACGGACGTTCTGGCCGCGGCGGCCGATGGCCAGCGACAGCTGCTCGTCCGGAACCACGACTTCGATCCGCTCGGAATCTTCGTCGAGAACGACCTTGGCGACTTCAGCCGGCTGCAGGGCGTTGACGATGAAGGAAGCCGGATCCTGGCTCCACGGAATGATGTCGATCTTTTCGCCCTGAAGCTCGCCGACAACGGCCTGAACGCGCGAACCGCGCATACCGACGCAGGCGCCGACCGGATCGATCGACGAATCGTTCGACAGAACGGCGATCTTGGCGCGCGAACCCGGGTCACGGGCAACCGACTTGATCTGGATGATGCCGTCGTAGATTTCCGGCACTTCCATGGTGAACAGCTTCACCATGAACTGCGGATGGGTACGCGACAGGAAGATCTGCGGGCCGCGCTGTTCGCGGCGGACGTCGTAGACGAAGGCGCGGACGCGGTCGCCGTAACGCATGTTTTCGCGCGGGATCATCTCGTCACGACGGATGATGCCTTCGCCACGGCCGAGATCGACGATCACGTTGCCGTATTCGACGCGCTTGACGGTGCCGTTGACGATTTCGCCGACGCGGTCCTTGAACTCGTCGAACTGGCGGTCACGCTCGGCTTCGCGCACCTTCTGCACGATGACCTGCTTGGCCGACTGGGCGGCGATACGGCCAAAATCCATCGGCGGCAGCGGATCGGCAATGAAGTCGCCGATCTTGGCGTCGACATTGCGGTCGAGGGCGAGAGCCAGCGGGATCTGCGTGCCGTAGTCTTCCGCATGCTCGACCACTTCCAGAAGACGCTGCAGGCGGATTTCGCCGGTCTTGGAATTGATGTCGGCGCGGATATTGGTCTCGGAACCGTAACGCGAACGGGCGGCCTTCTGGATGGCATCGGCCATCGCTGCCAGCACGATCTCGCGATCGATGACCTTTTCACGGGCCACAGCATCTGCAATCTGCAGAAGTTCAAGCCGGTTTGCGCTCACTGCCATTGTCGTTGGTCTCCGTAAGTCGGGATGTCTTCAAAACGTCGTGCCATCAGGCAGGACATTGTCTCGTTATTCTTCGTCTGGCTCGTCGTTCTGGTTGGCCGCCTGCTGCTTTGCCAGCTTGTCGGCCTTCAGCGCGTCGCGGATCAGGTCATCGGTCAGGATGAGCTTGCCCTCGGCCAGCGCCGTGAACGGGATCGTTACGCTCGGCGCTTCGCCATAGGCGACCTGGTCGCGCTCGATGGTAAAGCCTTCCGTATCCGCCGCGACGATCTTGCCGCGGAACCGCTTGCGATTGTCGACCATGATCGAGGTTTCGCATTTCACGATATGCCCGCTCCAGCGGGTGAAATCCGACTTGCGCACCATCGGCCGGTCGATGCCGGGCGAGGACACTTCGAGATGATACTCTTTATCGATCGGATCTTCCACATCAAGAACGGGTGAGATCGCCGTCGAGACCGCCTCGCAGCCGTCGACATCCATCGTGCCATCGTTGCGTTCGGCCATGATCTGCAGCGTCGCGCCGTTCTGGTTCAGCATCCGGACCCGCACGAGACGGAAATCCATGGAGGTGAGAACAGGCTCGATGATTTCGGCGATCCTGAGTTCGAGCCCGGTCTCGACGATGAGACGCGGCTCGTTTTCGATCTGCTGCATAAGCTCTCCGGTTCATGATCCCCGCGGGTTACTCGGAGCGGGGCCAATGCTGGACTTGAAGCGATCGCCTAACAAAAAAGAGCGGGTCCGGGAGGGCCCACTCTTCATCGGACGATCAAGAATATGGGCTGCATATACGCGCTTGGGGCGGCGATTGCAAGGGTTCGTGTTTTGCCGGCCTCCAACCCCTGCGGGCGGCATAATACCATCAGATCACTGGCCAAGTCGCTGGAATTCGATCTCCGATCGCCTATAACAATCTGGAACGAATATAAAAGACGAGGATGCGCGGTGCCGGAACGGATCTCGACCTTGGCCCCTTTCAAGGTGCCGACCTTCCGGATGATCTGGATCGCCAGTATCGCCTCCAATTTCGGCGGCCTCATCCAGGCCGTCGGCGCCGCCTGGATGATGACGGCAATTGCCAGTTCGCAGGATATGGTCGCGCTGGTCCAGGCCTCCAATGCCCTGCCGATCATGCTTTTCTCGCTGGTGGCCGGCGCACTCGCCGACAATTACAATCGCCGCAGCCTGATGCTGACCGCGCAGCTTTTCATGCTGATCGTCTCGATCACGCTCACCGTCTTCGCCTATCTCGGCCTGCTGACCCCCTGGCTGCTGCTCGGCTTCACCTTCCTGATCGGCTGCGGCACGGCGCTCAACAATCCCTCCTGGCAGGCTTCGGTCGGCGACATGGTCCCGCGCGAAATCCTGCCCTCGGCCGTGACGCTGAACAGTGTCGGCTTCAACATCACCCGCAGCCTCGGCCCGGCCCTCGGCGGCGCGATCGTGGCTGCTGCAGGGGCCGCGGCCGCCTTCGCCGTCAATGCCTGCAGTTATCTTGCCATCATCTACGCGCTGTTCCGCTGGAAGCCGCAGCGGATCGACGACAGCCTGCCGCGCGAAACGCTTTTGCGCGCACTGTCGGCCGGTCTTGGTTATGTGGCCATGTCGCCGAACATCCTCAATGTCCTGCTGCGCGCGCTGATCTTCGGTTTTTCCGCCAGCGCCATCCTGGCATTGCTGCCGATCGTCGCCCGCGATATCGTCCATGGCGGCCCGCTGACCTATGGCATCATGCTCGGCGCCTTCGGTGTCGGGGCAATCGCAGGCGCTATGTCCAATGCCAGACTGCGTGAAAAATTTTCGAGCGAAATCATCGTCCGATGTTCCTTCACCGGCTTTGCAGCCAGTGCCGCGGTGATCGGTATCAGCACCAATGCCACGGTGACGACGCTCGTTCTCTTCATTCCCGGCGCCTGCTGGGTTCTCGCTCTGTCGCTGTTCAACACGACCGTGCAGCTCTCGACGCCGCGCTGGGTGGTCGGCCGGGCCTTGTCCTTCTACCAGACGGCGGCCTTTGGCGGCATTGCGGCCGGCAGCTGGATCTGGGGTCTCGCTTCGGATGGGCTTGGCGCGCCCGCGGCCCTGTCGATTGCAAGCCTTGCCATGCTCTTCGGCGCGGTCATTGGCTGGCGCATGCCGCTGCCGCAATTCGGCGACGTCAATGTCGATCCGCTCAACCGCTTCAACGCGCCGCTTCTCAGCCTCGACCTGCAGCCGCGCAGCGGCCCTGTCGTGCTGCTGATCGATTACCTGATCGACGAGAAGGACATTCCCGAGTTCTTGAGCCTGATGGCCCGCCGCCGCCGGGTCCGTATCCGTGATGGTGCCCGCCAATGGGCGCTGATGCGCGATCTCGAACATCCCGATACATGGACCGAGACCTATCACACGGCCACCTGGGCCGATTATGTCCGCCACAACCAGCGCCGAACCCAGGCCGATGCGGAGATCTGGGATGCGATCCGCAAGCTGCACCAGTCGGAAGACATGCCAAGGGTGCACCGGATGATCGAACGCCAGGCGATTCCGCCGAGCGACGACATCTTTCACAAGCCGCATATCGACCTGCATCATTGATGATGATGGAGTCGTTTCGCTTTTGATCGGCGCCGAGGGCCGCCCCTCACCCCGCCTCCGCTACGCTCGGCGCACCCTCTCCCCGTAAACGGGGCGAGGGGAAGTGGTGAGGCTGCGGCATATACCTTCTCCCCGTCAGAACGGGGAGAAGGTCCCGGCAGGGGGATGAGGGGCAATTTCCGGCCACCGAACCCGAGGCTCAGCCTATTTCAACTTCGCCTTCAATGCCTCTTCCGGATAGCAGGTCGGCGCCATACCGTTCTTCGCCTGCCAGTCCCCGAGCGACCGCCGTGTCTTGAAACCCGGCAGACCATCGACATTGCCGACATCATAACCCTTGGCGACCAGCGCCTTCTGCATGGCCAGTACATCCGAGCGCAGCATTTTTCCGACATCGCCCCAGGATGCCTGGAAAGCGCCGCCGCCATTGGCAATGCGATCGGCGAGATTGCCGATGAACAGCGCATAGAGATCGGAATTGTTATATTGCTTCAGCACGTAAAAATTTGGCGTGACGATGAATTCAGGCCCGCTGCGCCCGGCCGGAACCAGCATCATGCCATCGGCCTTGAGATCCGCCGCCGGAAAAGGCTTGCCGGAAACACGGGTGATCCCCGTCGCAGCCCAGGCCGAGATCGGCTTGGCCAGATCCGGCCCTTCCTGCGCGCAGGAGAGTTTTGCCGGGATTTTCACCTCGAAACCCCAGTCACGCCCGCGCTGCCAGCCTTCCTGTTGCAGGTAGTGGGCGATGGAGGCGAGCGCGTCCGGCACCGAATTCCAGATGTCCGGATGGCCGTTTTTGTCGAAATCGACCGCATATTTGAGATAGCTCGACGGCATGAATTGCGGTTGGCCGAGCGCGCCGGCCCAGGAGCTGCGCATGTCCGACGGATCGACATCGCCCCGCTGCACCATTTTCAGTGCATCGATCAACTCGTCGCGAAACATGTCCTTGCGGGTCGACATGAAGGCTTTTGTCGCCAGAACGCGGATGGCCGAATAGGAGAGCTTTGCCTTGCCGAAACCGGATTCGCGGCCCCAGATTGCAACCACGATCTCGCCCGGCACGCCATAGGCCGCCTCGATCTGTTTCAGTGTCGAGGCATAGGTGGAGGCAAGCCCGCGCCCGGTCGTCGCCAGCATCTGCAGCCGCTTTTCCGAAAAATAGGCGCCGGGGGAGGAAAATTCCGCTTGGCTCTGGTCTTGTTGCTTCGGGGGCGTCGATCCCGGCGGCACGAGATCCGGCAGGCTCCAGTCGAGCTCGACGCCGGCAAACGCAGCCTTCAGCGTCTTTTCGGAAATCCCGGCCTTTTTTGCCTGTGGGCCAAGATCGCTGGCGATCCATCGCTGGAACTGCTTTTCGACGTCAGGCTTGTTTTGGGCAAGGGCGGGGAGAGGAAGGAGGGTGAGGAGAGTTGCCACCAGGATTTTGGCGGTTTGCGCCAGCATGCCCCCCTCTGGCCTGCCGGCCATCTCCCCCACGGGTGGGGAGATCGGCTGGGCTTGGTTACGCAGCCCAAATCTCGACGGCTGAGGTGAGCGAGGCTTTACTACGATTCGATCTCCCCCCTTGTGGGGGAGATGGCCGGCAGGCCAGAGGGGGGTAAAGTTCCACATTCCAGCCTCCCGAAATCAAATCGCCGTTCGTGCCCTGAGCGCTGCCGTCAGCGTACCCTCGTCGAGATAATCCAGCTCGCCGCCAACCGGCACGCCATGCGCAAGTCGGGTGATCTTCACCTCCAGCCCGGCCAGCTGGTCGGTTATATAGTGTGCTGTCGTCTGTCCTTCGACGGTCGCGTTGACGGCGATGATGATCTCGCGCACCACGCCTTCGCCCACCCGGTCGATCAGGCTGCGGATATTGAGATCGTCCGGCCCGACGCCGTCGAGCGGCGACAGCGTGCCGCCGAGAACGTGATAGGCGGCGTTCATCGCGCCCGACCGTTCCAGCGCCCAGAGGTCCGAAACATCCTCGCAGACGATCAGCACCGACTGGTCGCGGCGAATATCCGTGCAGACGGTGCAGGGGTCGACGGTATCGACATTGCCGCAGCGCGAGCAGATTTTCACCTTGTCATAAGCCTCGCCCATCGCATGCGAGAGGGGCCCGAGCAGCTGGTCTTTTTTCTTGATCAGATGCAGCGCCGCCCGGCGGGCGGACCGGGGGCCGAGGCCGGGTACCTTTGCCAGAAGCTGGATGAGTTTTTCGATTTCGGGGCCGGTGACTCGCTTTGCCATGTTTTTTATCTAGCCCATATGTCTGTAAAACGGAATCGTCGAAGGACTGCTCTTCATGAAACTTCTCGCTGCCTGTCTCGGCCGCCCCGAAAAGCTTCCGGGCAAAAGTTTTAAGACAGGCATTTTCAAGACGCCGGTCAATTCCGCCGTCATGATCGATACGCATGGCCTTGTCGGCGACGCGGTCTGCAATGCCAAACACCATGGTGGCCCCGACCAGGCGATCCTGCTGGAAGGATCGCGGACGCTGGACTGGTGGAGCACAGAGCTCGGTCGCGACATCACGCCCGGCATGCTCGGCGAAAACCTCGTGATCGAAGGCCTCGACAATCGTGATGTCGCAGTCGGTGATCGCTTCCACATCGGCGAACTCATCCTCGAAGCGAGCTGCGCCCGCTCGCCCTGCGCCACGCTGTCGGCCAGGATGGGGGATCCCGGTTTTGCCAAGGCCTGTATTCGCGCTGCCCGCCCGGGCATCTATTGCCGGGTGATCCGGCCGGGCATGGTGTCGCCCGGCGATACCGTTCGTCATGAGCTTTTCGATGGTGACCGGGTCTTAATATGGGAAATGCTGGCCGCTGTCGGCAAGCCCCTGACGGATGCGCAACGCGCGCGATTTCTCGCAGCACCGATCGGCATCCGCTGGCGTCCGACCTTCGAAAAGAAGGCCGCGCGCGGATAGGTCATTGCCTTAACGCGAAGCGATCGCCACCGCGGCACCCGCCATCGTGCCGGCCGAAATGCGATTGGCGACCTTGAGCGCCCGCGGGCTTTTCAGGAAACCGCGCACCTTCGCCGCCAGAAACATCCAGCTGAAATCGACGACGGCGAGCACGACGAGCAGCGTCGCCACCAGTTCGGACCAGCCGAGAACCGAAACCGAGTGAATGTCGATGATCGACGGCAGAAGCGCGACGTAGAACATCATGATCTTCGGATTGCCGAGCGCGATCGCCAACCCCGTCAGGAACAGCCGGCCGCTGGAACGCGCCTCGGGCAGTTCTTCTTCAGTCGTGGCGTGATTGGCGAACCACATCTTCCATGCGAGGTAGAGGAGATAGAGAACGCCGAGCCATTTGATGACGAGGAAGGCGTGGTAAAAGCTTTCGGCAATGGCCGACAGGCCGGCCACCGCCACCGTCAGCCACACCGCATCCCCCGCCCACATGCCGAACAGGAAGGGCAGGACATTGCGCGCGCCCTTCGACAGCACACGGGCCACTAGCGCCGCAACGCTCGGCCCCGGCGTGCCGGCGGCGATGAACAGCGCGCCTGCGAAAACCAGCAATGATGTGATCGTCATCGGAACCTCCCCGTTCCATGCTTTTATAGGGCGCGATCCTCGCTATTTGCGCCCGTGGTAAAAATTGCCCCTCACCCTAGCCCTCTCCCCGCTTGCGGGGAGAGGGGACGTGTCCCACGTGGGGCACGGAGAGTGCGGCATATCCCTTCTCCCCGCGAGCGGGGAGAAGGTGGCGGCAGCCAGATGAGGGGCTTGCCTCTTGCCCCGCTGCCCCCCGAAAAAATCAGAACGGCAGCTTCATACCCGGCGGGATCGGCAGGCCGGCGGTCAGGTCCTTGGTCTTTTCGGCGGTGATCTGCTCGGCGCGATCCTTGGCCGACTTGTGGGCGGCGACGATCAGGTCTTCGAGAATTTCGGCCTCGTCTTCCTTGAACAGCGACGGATCGATCTTCAGGCCGAGCATCTCGCCCTTGCCGTTCATCTTCACGGTCACGAGCCCGCCGCCGGACGTGCCTTCGACTTCGAGCGCGGCGATCTCCGCCTGCATCTTCTCCATCTTGGCCTGCATTTCCTTGACCTTGCCCATCATGCCCATGATGTCGCGCATATCAGTCAGTCCTCTTTTTTCTTCGCTTAGAATTCGATGTCGTCGCCGGGCAGGATGTCGCCCTCGGCGGATTCGGCCGTCGCCGGTGCCGGCAGGTCTTCGATCTCCGGCTCTTCCTCGGTCACGCGAATGCGCACGTCGGTAATTTTCGCACCCGGAAACTGCGCAAGGATCGCCGCCACGTCGGGATCGGCGCGGGCGTCGGTCATCCGCCTTTCCTTGGCCTGTTCCTCGACTTGAACCAGCGTCGGCGCGCCGCGTTCGTTGGAGAGCGTCACCCACCAGGTAATGCCGGTCCATTCGCGCAGCTTGGTGGCGAGGTCGTTGACGATCGTCTTCGGCGCATCCGGCTCGAGATTGATCTCCAGCCGGCCCGGCTCGATCTTCACCAGATGCACGGAATTGCGCATCCGCGCGCGCAGAACCGGCTCGCGGTTCTTGGCGCAGAGCTCGGCAATATCTTCCATCGAGCGGACGGGAACCAGTGGTTCCGGCTGGGCCTCGGCCTGGGCTGCCGGCTTCTCGATCGGATTTTTCGCCGCATCCGCCATTGGCATAGACGAAGGAACGGCACGCAACATCGCCGTCGGTCCACCGGATGGCGCCCGCTGGCCCATCTCGATGCCACGGGCGCTTGCGCCGCCCGAAGCCACCATGGAAGCCCGCGCTCCACCACCACCATTACCGCCGCCATTCGGCGCACCAGCCGAAGACGCGTCACCATTGGCGAAATCCATCACCCGCCGCGCCGCATCTTCCGGCGAAGGCAGATGCGCGGCATGGGTCAGCCGGATCAGCACCATTTCGGTCGCACCTGCCGGGCGGGAAGAGTTTTCCGCTTCCGGAATGCCTTTCAACAGCATCTGCCAGATGCGCGACAGCGTGCTGACCGCGACGTTTTCGGAAAACTCTTTTCCGCGCAGCCGTTCGACTTCGCTGAGCGACGGGTCGTCGGCAGCCTCGGGAATATATTTGAACCGCGTCACCAGATGGGTGAAATCGGCAAGATCCGTCAGCACCACGACCGGATTGGCGCCCGCCTCATATTGCGCGGTAAATTCGGAAAGGGCGGCCGTCACATCGCCGCGCACCACATGTTCGAACAGATCGACGATGCGGGCGCGGTCGGCGAGGCCGAGCATGCCGCGCACCGTATCGGCCATCACCTGGCCGCCGCCATGGGCAATCGCCTGGTCGAGCAGCGACAGGCCGTCACGCGCAGAGCCTTCGGCGGCACGTGCCACCATGGCAAGCGCTTCCGGTTCGGCCGGAATGCCTTCCTTTTCCAAAATGGTGGTGAACAGGCCGACGAGATCGGCGGCACTGATGCGGCGCAAGTCAAAGCGCTGGCAGCGCGACAGGACCGTGATCGGAACCTTGCGGATTTCCGTCGTCGCGAAGATGAATTTCACATGTTCCGGCGGCTCTTCGAGCGTCTTCAACAACCCGTTGAAGGCTTGCGTCGACAGCATGTGCACTTCGTCGATGATATAGACCTTGTAGCGCGCCGAAGCCGGCCGGTAGCGCACCTGCTCGATGATCTCGCGGATATCGTCAATACCGGTATGCGAGGCGGCGTCCATCTCGATCACGTCGACATGCCGGCCTTCCATGATCGCCTGGCAATGTTCGCCGGGCTCGCGCAGGTCGATCGTCGGCCGGTCGATCTCGGCGGTCTTGTAATTGAGGGCACGGGCAAGGATGCGGGCGGTCGTCGTCTTGCCGACACCGCGCACGCCGGTCAGCATATAGGCCTGGGCGATACGGCCGGTCTCGAACGCATTGGTTAAGGTGCGGACCATCGGCTCCTGGCCGACCATCAGATCCGAAAAATCCTTGGGGCGATATTTTCGCGCCAGAACGCGGTAGGCGCCGCCGTTATTTCCTGGGATTGGCCCGGTGTCGCTCATAAATCCTGCCAGCCTGTACGGGCCATTCCGGCAGTCAATCTCTTGACCGGACCGGATGCTGACCAAGATGAGAGGGTGGGAGGCTGGCACGGCGACCCGTGCCTGGCTCGTTAGGGCTGCTTCCTTCCGGACCTGACCCGGTTGGCGAGTGGCTCGTCCACCACCAACCTCCCACCGCTCATATCGTCAATAACGCTTCCAAATGCAAGCCAACCCTGTAAAAAACTATCAGCAAAGAAAAACAAAAGGGAGGAGAGCTTGAGCCGATTCGAACTGGACGCGAGGCTGGAGCGCGATTCCGAGCTCATCACCGTGCTCGGCCTCTGCCAGCTGCGCCTTTTGAAAGACAGCCGCTGGCCCTGGCTGATGCTGGTTCCGCAGCGCCCGTCAATGACCGAAATTTTTGAGCTGACGCCGCTCGATCAGGCGCTTCTCACCTTCGAAACCAATATGGTCGGCGCTGCGCTGAAACAGGTGACCGGCTGCACCAAGGTCAATATCGGCGCGCTCGGTAATATCGTTCGCCAGCTGCATATCCATGTCATCGCCCGTTTCGAGGGCGATCCCGCCTGGCCCGGCCCGATCTGGGGTTTTGGCCAGTCCGTGCCTTATCAAGACCAAAAATCCCGTCAGGATCTCATCGACAAACTGGTGGAAGCCATTTCTTCATGACAGCTAATATTTTCGAAAGCGGTGCGCCGCATCCCGAACCCAGCACGCTGACCGCCTTTTCCGGCAACAAGCTGGACCGTCAGGCCGAATATCGCGAGGACGATTGCGTTGAAAAGGCGCTGTCCGCCGCGGACGCGCATCTGCTCGCCTTCATCGGCAGCCGCATCATCCTCAAGCACGATGGCCAGATCCTCGATCCGCTGTTTGCCCCTTACGAGCTCGCCGAACTGAAGCCGGATTTCGAAAACGCCGTCCTGCTCGGTTATCGCGAGACCGGCGAGCCGCGCATCGCCGTGCCCGTCGGCGTCGAGGAAGCGACGCTTGCCAGCCATTTCAAGCCGACCGAGGCGCGCGCCCTGTTTCGCGATGCGCTGCTCGATGCGGAACTGCAGGGCGAAGTCGCCCAGGCGGTCGCGCTCCTGAACTGGAATGCCGCCAACCGTTTTTGCGGCAAATGTGGTGCGCCGACCGAAATGAAGATCGGTGGCTACAAGCGCGTCTGCACCGCCTGTCAGCACATGATGTTCCCGCGCACCGATCCGGTCGTGATCATGATGGTGATCGATGTCGAGAATGACCGCTGCCTGCTTGGCCGCAGCCATCATTTTCAGGAGGGCATGTATTCCTGTCTCGCCGGTTTCGTCGAACCGGGCGAAACGATCGAGGATGCCGTGCGCCGTGAAACGGTGGAAGAGTCGGCAATCGAGGTCGGCCGCGTCCGCTACCACGCCTCGCAGCCCTGGCCGATGCCGCATTCGCTGATGATCGGCTGTTTCGGCGAGGCAAAATCGACCGAGATCACTATCGACCCGCAGGAAATGTCCGACGTCCGCTGGTTTTCGCGCGCCGACGTGGAAGTCATGCTCGACGCCGGCCCGGATGTAAAACCCTACGGACCGGCGCGCGGGGCGATCGCCAATCGGCTGATGCGGGATTGGCTAGATTGGAAGTGACGGAGGGGCAGAGGCGCCGACTCAATTCGATAGGCTACTGAGCGACCCCGGAGGATTAGGTCGCCGAGGCAGTGCCAAACTCACCTCATTCCTGTGCTTGTCACAGGAATCCAGCCAGCCTACGTCCGTGGGCTGAAAGGACTCTTTTCGCCGCGCAGACGCGCGTCGGCTGGATCCCTGTGACAAGCACAGGGATGAGGCCCCAAAGGTCTCAGCCCGTGATGCTACAAGCCAAAATGCAATGACCCTGCACAGGAGGGGCCACACATGACCGTCCCCCGCTCCGAGCGCCTCCTCGCCCTCATCCAGGTGCTGAGGCGCTACCGCCATCCCGTCAGCGGCGCGACACTCGCGTCTGAAACCGGCGTCAGCCTGCGCACGCTCTATCGCGATATCGCCAGCCTGCAGGCACAGGGCGCTGGTATCGAAGGCGAGGCGGGTGTCGGTTACGTGCTGCGGCCGGGCTTCATGCTGCCACCGATGATGTTTTCCGAGGAGGAGATCGAAGCGCTGGTGCTCGGCTCCCGCTGGGTGGCGCAGACCGCCGATCCGCGGCTTGCCGCCGGTGCCGTCGATGCGCTTGCCAAGATCGCCGCCGTCCTGCCGCCGGAACTGAAACAGGAGGTCGACGAATCGACCCTGCTCGTCGCCGCCCGGCGCGGCCATCAGGACAAGGCCGATCTCGGCCTGATCCGCCAGGCGATCCGCACCGAGCGCCGGATCGAACTTTCCTATGAAGACGAGCGGGGCGCGGTGACCGACCGCATCGTCTGGCCCTTTGCACTGGGCTTTTTCGAGAATGTGCGGATCGTCGCCGCATGGTGCGAGATGCGCCAGGATTTCCGGCATTTCCGCACCGACCGCCTCGTCACGCTGACCGTGACGGAAGACCGTTATCCGCGTAGCCGGCAGGTGCTGCTCAAGGAATGGCGCGCCACCCAGGGCATCGCGGCGCCTCTGTGAACACTGCTGCCAGAATCTGACATCATGCCGGTCTAATCGCCCGACAGTTCCACTTATGGAGCCCAATCAGGGAGTACTGACATGATCAATCCGAACCTCATCCTGCTTTACGTCGAGGAAATGGCGAGAAGCGTTTCCTTCTACCGTGACCTGCTCGGCCGCGAGCCGGCCGTTCAGGCCCCGAATTTCGCGTCTTTCCCGCTGGGCGGCGGCTTTTTTCTCGGCCTCTGGGGCAAGGCCAAGGTCCTGCCGGAAGCGACCGGCACGGGCAGCCAGGGCGAAATCGGCGTCATGATCGCCGGCGAAGGCGCCGTCGACCGGCAATACGACACTTGGAAGGCCGCCGGTCACCAGTTCATTCAGGAACTGACCACCCTCGATTTCGGCCCGACCTTCGTGATCGTTGATCCCGACGGTCACCGGATCCGGGTTTGTGAGCCGGATAAGTAAATTTGGACCGTACCGATCGCGAGGAAAGAGCTCAGGCGATTCTTCCTCGTAAAGGCACGATCAGGGCAGGTCCCCTCTCCCCGCAAGCGGGGAGAGGGGTAGGGTGAGGGGCGACGCTTGTGGAGTTTCGGCTGCGGGCGTGTCCCTGGAAATTGCAAGTTACGCAAACAATACCACTGATTGCATTTGGCGCTGGTTTTGCTACTTAGATTGCGCGCTCTTTTGGAGATAATCGATGCGCGGACCCAAAACCCAATCGACTTCAAGGGCGCGCCAGCTCCGACAGGCAGATAACGATGCCGAAGCGAAGCTTTGGAGCGAATTGCGCAATCGGCGGATGAACGGCTTCAAGTTCGTGCGACAATTCCCGATCGGTTTGTATTTTGCGGATTTCGCATGTCGCGAAGCTTTTCTGGTGGTCGAGTTGGATGGCAGTCAGCATGCCGATAGCGGCCATGACATGCGGCGTGATCAATTCATGTCCGAGCACGGCTGGTCGGTCGCACGGTTCCGAAATTTTGATGTTCTGCTTGAGACGGACGCGGTTCTGGAAACAATAGTTGCCATTCTGGATGGCCGTTTGACCGAAGCCGTCAATGCTTATGATTTCCGGTTTGTGCCCGCCAGCAAGTGAAATTCTTGAGTGTTTGGGTTTGCTCTGGCCCAACTGCCCCTCATCCGGCTGCCGCCACCTTCTCCCCGCATGCGGGGAGAAGGGTATGCCGCGCCCGCTCGCTCCGCATTTAAAGCGCGACAATGACCTACCCACCACTTAGCGCGGGGCAGGTCCCCTCTCCCCGCAAGCGGGGAGAGGGTTAGGGTGAGGGGCCGACGCACACACAGAGGTGCGCAAATATGGGGAAGTTCAGAGCACCGGATCGAGCAAAACCAATGCTTTGAACGATTTCACCTCCACCTCATTCCCACCACTCCTAAAATCACTCCTGTCCCGCTTCGGCTACACCGGCACGCATCGCCGGCGAGGTGGGACCGGTGATCCGGTCGAGCGCTGTGATGCAGGCGTAAGATCGGAGGCCGCGCAGAAAATGGTCTGCCTCTCGCCTGAACAAGGAGGGACGTGCGTGTGTCGCACACATGCGATAGCTGGTTCCGGTCGGGGCTGACATCCCAACCGGGGCTTGGATCGCCGCAGACGGACCGGAGTTGCGCGGAAAAAACACCGAACGGGGCACGTCGCGTGTCACATATAAAATTTCAATTCGAGGCACCCGACGTGTCCCGGCCGAAATCTTGAAAACCGGGATCGCCAAGGGAGGAGTATGCCTGCTGTGTCAGCTCTTCTGCAGCGCCCCGCGCATCGGGTGGCCCTTGTAGCTGCCGAGGATGCGAACCTTTTCCGAGAAGAAACGCAGTTCTTCCAGCGCCCGGCGCACCGGTGCGTCGTCCGGATGGCCTTCGATATCGGCATAAAACTGCGTCGCCACGAATTTTCCGCCGAGCTGGTAGCTTTCGAGCTTCGTCATGTTGATGCCGTTGGTCGCAAACCCGCCCATCGCCTTGTAAAGCGCAGCCGGAATGTTGCGGACGTTGAACACGAATGTGGTGACGATCACGTCGTCCGGATTGTTGCGCTGGACCCATTTTTCGTCGCGGGAAAGAACGACGAAACGGGTGACGTTGTTTTCCGTGTCCTCGACGTTTTCGGCCAGGATTTCGAGCTTGTAGAGGTCGGCGGCAAGGCGCGGCGCAAGCGCTGCCATCGTCCGGTCGCCCTTTTCGGCCACCATTTTAGCAGCACCCGCCGTATCGCCGGCAACGACGGCCTTCCAGCCGTTCGAGCGGATGATCTTGCGGCACTGGCCGAGCGCATGGATATGGCTGTGCACGGTGCGGATCTCGTCGTGCGTGACGCCCGGCAGCACCATCAGCTGAAAGCGGATCGGCATGAAATATTCGCCGATGATATGCAGCCGCGACTCCGGCAGCAGTGTGTGGATATCGGCGACGCGGCCGGCAATCGTGTTTTCGATCGGGATCATCGCCAGATCCGCCTCGCCGCTTTCCAGCGCCTGAAAGGCATCTTCGAACGTTGCGCAGGGCAGCGGTTCCATGTCCGGAAACATGTCGCGGCAGGCCATGTCCGAATTGGCGCCGAAATCACCCTGGAAGGCGATGCGATTGGTGGGGGCGTTCATCGCAGATGTTCCTTAAGAAGCACGAGAGGAAAGAATGGCGCGGGCCTTTTCGAGATCGGCCGGCGTATCGACACCGAGCGGCACCGAGCGGACGATTTCCGCATCAATCCGCATGCCGGCCTCGAGCGCGCGCAGCTGTTCAAGCGATTCGCGCTTTTCCAGCACCGACGGGCCGAGGGAGACGAATTTTGCAAGCGCCGCACGGCGATAGGCGTAAAGCCCGATGTGGTGATAGAGCGGCCCATTGCCGTAGGGAGCGGTGGCGCGCGTAAAATAAAGCGCCTTCAGCCGCGTTTCCGACAGCGGCGAGCCGACGATCTTGACGACGTTCGGATTGGTCTTTTCGTGTTCGTCGGTGATCTCGACCGTCAGCGTGGCGATATCCGTCGACGGGTTTTCGAGCGGGCGGATTGCGGCGCGCACCGCCTCCGGCTCGATCGTCGGCAGGTCACCCTGAACGTTGATGATGAATTCCGCTTTTCCCTGCGGATCGGCCTTCTGCACGGCCTCGAAAATGCGGTCGGAGCCGGACTGATGATCGGGATTGGTCATCACGACATCGAAACCGGCCGATTTCACCGCGTCGAAAATATCCTGATGGTCGACCGCAACGATGATTCGGCCGGCCTTTGCTTCCTCGGCCCGCTTCGCCACCTGCACGATCATCGGCAGGCCGGCAATATCGGCCAGCGGCTTGCCCGGCAGGCGTGTCGAAGCCATACGCGCCGGGATCAGCACCAGCGTCCGGTCGAAAGCCGAATTTTCCATCGAAGATCCTTCATGTTCCGCAACCGCCAGTGTCAAAACGTCTCAAGCGGCGCGGCGTTATTCGTGTTGCAACACTTACGCAAAAGACATAGCTTTTCCGCAATTTCAAGGTGTCCGTTCTGGAGGATGGGGTGGACGGGTTGGGAAGGAGCATTTGCGGATGAACCCATATGTCAACATGGCGGTGGGCGCTCTGCTCGCCACGGTGTTCGTGATGATGTCGGTATCGATCGCCTCGGAGGGAATTTTCCACTCCGGCGCGCCCGAAAAACCGGGCTTTGCGATTGCCGCTGCCGAGACGCCGGCAGAAGGTGCGGGTGGAGAAGCGGCGGCACCGGCTGTGCCGATCGCGCAGCTTTTGGCCAAGGCCGATGCCAAGGCCGGCGAGACGGTCTTCAAGAAGTGTCAGGCCTGTCATGACGGCACCAAGGGTGGACCCAACAAGGTTGGGCCTAACCTCTTTGGTGTCGTGAACCGTCCGATCGCCTCGCATGAAGGTTTCGGTTATTCGGCTGCCATGAAGGATTTTTCCAAGGGTGGCGCCGAACACTGGACCTTCGATCACCTCGATCACTTCCTGCTTGCGCCGAAGACGGCGGTCAAGGGCACGGCCATGGGCTTTGCCGGGCTGAAGAAGGATGAGGAACGCGCCAACCTGATCGCCTATCTGGCAACGCTTGCCGATACGCCGGTGCCGCTGCCGGATCCGAACGCGCCGGCGCCTGCCACCAACTAATCTTGCGGATAAGCGGATCTCGATCCAGCGCCCGGCATTGATTTGCCGGGCGTTTCGTCGTGTCAGGAGAGCAGCCAGCCCCAGAAGCCGACGGAAATGACGCCAACGGCGGTGGTGATGCTGATCGATGAGGCCGCTAGGCTCTGGCCGGAGCGGAAGCGCTGGGCGATCAGCCAGGCATTGATGCCGGTCGGCACCGAAGACGTCAGAACCAGCGCCGCGGACCAGTCGTTCGGCAGGCCGATCAGATGGCTCGTCAGGTAGACGACGGCCGGCAGCAGGAGCAGTTTCATCGCGGCAACGCCGGTCGCCAGCCCCACATCGCCACGAATCGGATAACGGGTCAGCGCCATGCCGATCGAGATCAGCGCCGCCGGACCGGCCGAGGCGGCGATCTGGTCGATCACCGGCCGCACAGCCGATGGCATGCTGAGGCCCGAGACGTTGAAGATGATGCCGAGCGCCAGCGCGCTCACCAGCGGGTTGCGGGCAAGGTTCTGCCCGACTTGCCGCAGCACTGCGCCCATGCCGCGCTTCTGCGTGCCGTCCACCCGCGCCGTCGCGCCTTCCATCAGAACCGTGCCGACGATCATCATGATCGGCAGATGGATGGCGAGCAGGATGGAGAGCGCCACCAGCCCTTCCCTGCCAACCATATGCGCGACGAGCGGCAGGCCGATGAAGATGTTGTTGGCGAAGGAGCCCGACATGCCGGCGATTACGCCCACCTTGGCGTCACGCCCGAAAACCCGCGTGGCAATCAGGTGGCCAACCGTCCAGGTCACGGCGACGCCGAGGAAATAGGAAGTCCAGAGCCCGAAGGGGGAGACGCCGGCAAAATTGGCATCTGCCAGCGTATGGAAGATCAGCACGGGGACGGCGATCTTGAAGACGAACTCGCCGAGCGCGTCGCCGGTCTCGGCCTTCATGAAACCGATCCGCGCCACCAGCCAGCCGATCAGGATAAGAATGAAGACCGGCAGGACATTGGCAAAAACGGAAGACACGGATCAAAGCTCTCGGGCAGGACGGATCGAAAAGATATCATCTGCGTCTAGAGCATATCGCCAGTCACGACAAATGCGGATCACGCATAAGTCCCGGATCCGGGGCAAAATTGTCGGCGGCAAAAGCGCGCAACAAAAAAGCGGGGCAATTTCCCCGCTTTCCCACCCGGTCGTGCCGGGAAATCGATCGTCGGGCGCCAGTTCATCCGTGGTCGCCCTCAATCGATCGAGGCAATATCTAGCAGCCTATCGTGACGGCGGCATGACGGGGCCAAGGCTTTTTCGCGATCCGCTGCACTGCGCAATTTTTTCTTCCAATCCCCGGCAAAGCCGAATACGGCTTTCGGCAAAGCCAATCAAAGGACCAGGACCGCATGCCCAAATTTGACGTGCTTGCCATCGGCAATGCCATCGTGGACATTCTCGCCCGCTGCGACGATCAGTTTCTCTCCGACAACGCGATCATCAAGGGTGCGATGAACCTGATCGATGCGGAGCGCGCCGAGCTTCTTTATTCGAAGATGGGCCCTGCGGTCGAAGCATCCGGCGGTTCGGCCGGCAACACGGCGGCCGGCATTGCCGGTTTCGGCGGCAAGGCGGCCTATTTCGGCAAGGTTGCCGAAGACCAGCTCGGCGGCATTTTCCAGCACGATATCCGCGCTCAGGGCGTGCATTACCAGACCAAGCCGGAAGGCGTTAACCCGCCGACCGCCCGCTCGATGATTTTCGTGACGCCGGATGGCGAGCGTTCGATGAACACCTATCTTGGCGCCTGCGTCGAGCTCGGTCCGGAACATGTCGAGGAAGACGTCGTCGCCGAAGCCAAGGTCACCTATTTCGAAGGTTACCTCTGGGATCCGCCGCGCGCCAAGGACGCGATCCGCGAAGCTGCCCGTATCGCCCATGCGAATGGCCGCGAAATGTCCATGACCCTGTCCGACCCGTTCTGCGTCGGCCGTTATCGCGATGAATTTCTGGACCTGATGCGCTCCGGCACGGTCGACATCGTTTTCGCCAACCGTCAGGAAGCCCTGTCTCTCTACGAAACCGAAGATTTCGAACTGGCGCTCTCCAAGCTGTCGCAGGATTGCAAGCTGGCGGCGGTGACGTTGAGCGAAGAAGGCGCCGTTATCGTGCGTGGCACGGAACGCGTCAGCATCCCGGCAACTCCGATTGCCGAACTGGTCGATACGACCGGCGCCGGCGATCTTTTCGCCGCCGGTTTCCTCTTCGGTTACACCAATGACCGTTCGCTGGAAGATTGCGGCAAGCTCGGTTGCCTGGCGGCCGGCGTCGTCATCCAGCAGCTCGGCCCGCGGCCGATGGGCTCGCTGAAGGACGCGGCTGTCGAAGCCGGTCTTCTCTAATACCGATTGAAAAAGGGTGGGGCCTTACTTGAAGGCCTCGCCCGGATAGGCGCCCCAGATCTCGCCTTGAGAGATCCAGCCATCGGCGCCATCCGCCTTGGCATGGCACCAGTCGCCATTGCATTCGTCGATCTTGATCATCACGCCGGGCTCGAGCTTGGCAACGAGGCTGCCGGTCGCCTGCGGCTCGCGGCGCATGTTGACATAGATGTCCTTGCCCTTGCCGCGCATCCACGGAGCGGCCACGGCCGTGCGCTCGCCGGAAAGCAGCGCCTGGTTCACCCAGCCCTCGGTGCCGTCGGCATCGCGCACCCGCCGCCAGGTGTCATATTCCTGGATGATCTCCATCGGCGTGCCCGCCTTCATATACATCCACGACACCGCATAGTCGGTGCTCGGGCCGATGCGGATATTCACCTTTTTCGACTTGAGGCTGACGAAACGCGGCAGCGGCAGGCCGCTTGCGCCCTTGGCCGCACCCTGTGCATGGGCAGCATCGGGAATGACGGACAGGCCTGCAAGAACGCTGAAGGAAAAAGCGGCGAGGGAGGCGAGAATGGCGATACGCATGGGTCGAGGGTTCCGGCTGAACTCCTGAAGGCGTGTCCCGACGGTCGCGAGGTTTTGTTTGTCTTCGCCCGTGGGTCTGGTAGAAAACGCCCTGGATAGAATGACTATCGCGCGACTTGGTTAAGGACCTCTAAAGCATGCTTCCCGAAAACCGGTATCGGCTGTGGATCGGGGCATGCGGAAAAGCGATAACCCGAAGCGCGCTACAGTGGATCTGAACGCATGACGTCCAAGAAAAGACCGCGGGTCTATATCACCCGCAAGCTGCCCGATGCCGTCGAAACGCGCATGCGCGAACTCTTCGATGCCGAGCTCAATATCGACGACACGCCGCGCAGCCGCGACGAGCTGGCCGCTGCGATGAAGACCGTCGACGTGCTGGTGCCGACCGTAACCGACCGGATCGACGAGGCGCTGCTGGCCGAGGCCGGGCCGCAGATGAAGCTGATCGCCAGTTTTTCCAACGGCACCGACCATATCGATGTCGATGCGGCAGCAAAACGCGGCATCACTGTCACCAATACGCCGAACGTGCTGACCGAAGACACGGCCGACATGACGCTGGCGCTGATCCTCGCCGTCAACCGCCGCCTGACCGAAGGCGCGCAGATTTTGACCGAAAAGCCGGGAGACTGGGGCGGCTGGAGCCCGACTTGGATGCTTGGCCGGCGGATCTGGGGCAAGCGGATCGGTATCGTCGGCATGGGCCGCATTGGCACGGCCGTCGCCCGCCGCGCCAAGGCCTTTGGCCTGTCGATCCATTATCACAATCGCAAGCGCGTCAACCCGGCGACCGAGGAAGAGCTGGAAGCGACCTATTGGGACAGTCTCGACCAGATGCTGGCGCGGGTCGATATCGTCTCGATCAACTGCCCCTCGACGCCCGCCACTTTCCATCTGATCTCGGCCCGCCGCTTGGCGCTGCTGCAGCCGACCTCGATCATCGTCAACACCGCCCGCGGCGATATCATCGACGAAGCGGCCATGATCCAGCTGCTGCGCGACAACAGGATCGCCGGCGCCGGTCTCGATGTCTATCAGAATGAGCCGGCTATCAATCCGAAGCTGATCAAGCTCGCCAATCAGGGGCGTGTCGTGCTCCTACCCCATATGGGCTCGGCAACGATCGAAGGCCGCATCGATATGGGCGACAAGGTGATCATCAACATCCGCACCTTCTTCGACGGCCACCGGCCGCCGAACCGGGTTCTGCCTGGCCGCAACTGATCAGGAGAGTTGTTTCTGCATCTCGATCGAGGTCGTGCGGTCGAAGCCTGCATGGCGGTTTTCGGCCGTTTTGACGAAACCCCAGCGGGCGAAGGTGTTGTGGTTGGCGACAAGCTCGATCCGCGTTTCCAGCCGGAGTGCGCGGAGCCCGGCATTCGCGGCAACCTCCTCGGCTTTCGCAAGCAGCAGCCGGCCGATCCCCTTGCCCTGATGGTCAGGCGAGATCGCCAGCTTGCCGACATAAAGCGTCGCCGCCTCCGGCTTGCAGAACACGCAGCCGACCAGCTTTCCCGTCTCGTCGGTTGCGACATAGGCGATTTCATCATGCGCTTTCTGGGCGAGCGAAGCCAGTGTCAGCCGATGCGCGGAAGAGGGCGGGTCGATGATGTCGTCCATATAGGCAAAGGAGGAGAGGATCAGCGCCAGCAGCGCATCCCAGCGCTGGAAGCTTGCGTCGATGGGCCGGATCTCGATCATTCGGCAGCAGCCTTCGGCGCTTTGCGCTTGTATTTGATGATATCGAAACGGGCAGCAAGCGCGTCATAGAGCATCAGTCGGCCGACCAGCGGTTCGCCGATCCCGGTGATCACCTTGATCGCCTCCATCGCCATCAGCGTCCCGACCACGCCGGTCAGCGCCCCGATCACACCGGTCTCGGCGCAGGCCGGAATCAGCCCTTCCGGCGGCTTTTCGGGAAAAAGGTCGCGATAGGACGGGTTGAGAATGCCATCCGCATTCGTCTCATAGGGTTTCAGCACCGTCACGGAGCCATCGAAACGTCCGACAGCCCCGGTCACCAGTGGAATTTTCGCCCGCTCGGCAGCGTCCGCTGCGGCATAACGGGTGTCGAAATTGTCGGAGCCGTCGACCAGAAGATCGAAACGGCCAAGGTGACCCGAAGTCATCCAGTCTGCGCCGAACCGCTGCTCGAAATCCACCACGCGGACGTTGGGGTTGAGCCGCGCGATCTTTTCCCGTGCACTCTTGGTCTTCAGCTCGCCGATCGTACCGGTATCGTGGATCACCTGCCGCTGCAGGTTGGACAGCGAGACCCGGTCGTCATCGACGATGCCGATCGTGCCGATTCCGGCCGCGGCCAGATATTCGAGCACCGGCGCACCAAGCCCGCCGGCACCGATCACTAGCACACGGGCATTCTTCAGCTTCTGCTGCCCGCTACCGCCGATCTCCGGCAGAAGGATATGGCGGCGGTAACGCTCGATCTCGTCGGGCATGAGAGGGGCCTGCTGGGCGAGGGGATCTGTCTGGTCTGGCATGCCGCAACCCTAGCACCGGGATCAATCGCGGGTAAGGCATTTTCAGCGCGCGATACCGCCATGCGACACGGTGAGAAACTGGGCGCGGTCGCCGAGTGCGGAAAACATCGCCTGGTCGGTACCGGTCATGAAGGACTGGCCGCCGAGCCCATGAATGAGGTCGAACAGCGCCGCTCGCCGGCCTTCGTCCAGATGCGCGGCAATCTCGTCCAGAAGCAGGATCGGCGCATAACCGGTCATGTCGGCCGTCAACCGTGCATGGGCGAGCACGAGACCGATCAGCAATGCCTTCTGTTCGCCGGTCGAACAGCGCGCCGCATCCATGTCCTTCTCGCGATGCCGCACGAGCAGGTCCGACCGGTGCGGCCCGTCGAGCGTGCGCCCGGCCGCGGCATCGCGGTTGCGGCTGGTCCGCAGCATTTCAAGATAGATATCTTCCAGCACGGCGGCCGGCTGGTCCGGAAACTCGTCCAGAAACCCTTCCAGCGACAGAAGCGGTGTCGGGAAAGGCGTCTCGGCGGTGCCGGCCGAAAGCCGGCTCAGGAGGCCGAGCATTTCCCGTCGCGCCGCGGCCATGGCAATGCCGAGCCCTGCCATCTGCGCTTCGATGGCTGAAAGCCAGGAAGGGTCGAACCGTCCCTCGGACAGAAGCCTGTTACGGCTGCGCATGGAGCGCTCGAAATCACCTGCCCTTCGGCCATGGGCCGCATCGAGCGACAGGACAAGCCGATCGAGAAAACGGCGGCGGTCGGAGGATGCGCCGGTAAACAGCCCGTCCATGGCAGGCGTCAGCCAGAGAACCCGCAAATGGTCCGACAATTCCTCGGTCGATTTCGCCGATGTGCCGTTCACCCTCAGCTTGCGGGACACATTCTCACCTTCGCCAGCTTCGGTCCCGGTGCCGATCGCAACTTCCCCGTCCATGCCTTCGACATCGGCAAAGATCGCAAAGCCGCCGGCGGCGCCGACGCGGGAAACATCGGAAAGGACGGCGCGGCGCAGGCCACGGCCGGGCGACAGGAAGGAGACGGCTTCAAGCAGGTTGGTCTTGCCGGCGCCGTTCTCGCCGGTCAACACGACATGGCGCTCGTCGAGCGACAGGGACGCCGCCGCATAATTGCGGAAGTCGGTCAGCTGCAGACGGGAGAGGAAAGTCTTTTGCGCCATCGGGAATCACGTTGATGTCCGGATTGAGCTAAGGATTGCGGCGCGCAAAGGCAAGCATTCGCTTGGAAGAGAATGGTTCTGGCCGGATCGGTACCGATTCTGTCGGCGCAAGCAAATCCATTAGAACTTCAATTTATTCGCAATAACACACCAACTTATGATTAATGAAAACTTGGGGCACATGGCTAACAACCTCTTAAAGGGTCACTCCTAGAACTGGCTATACTTCATTTCGCGTCCCGATCCCGAGGGCGCTCTTTGCCGGAGACGATCTTGGAACGCGACACGAAAAAGGCTGGCCTCAACGAGCGCCTCGATTTCATCAATCTCGGGGAAAAAGAACGTCGCGATCTGGTTGCGCTCCTGCCTGTTGTCAAGGAAGCCATCGGTCCGTCGCTGGACGCCTTCTACAAGAAGGCCAAGAGCGATCCGCACACGGCAAGACTGTTCGCCACCGAAGCCCATATCGCCCATGCGAAGTCGAGACAGGCAACCCATTGGGAAATGATCGCCTCGGCCCGTTTCGATGGCGTCTATGTTGACGCGGTATCGGCGATCGGCCGCACGCATGCCCGCCTTGGCCTCGAACCGCGCTGGTATATCGGCGGTTACGCCCTCATTCTGGATGGTCTGATCCGCGCCATCGTCAAGAAAGAGATCAAGGGCTTCTTCGTCGAGAAGAAAGCGGAAGGACTTGCCAACAGCCTTTCAGCCGCCGTCAAGGCAGCGCTGCTCGATATGGATTATTCGATTTCCGTCTATCTCGATTCTCTGAACGAGCAGCGGCAGGCCGCCGAAAATGGTCGTGCCGAAGAAAAGGCCGCCCAGGATGCCGCAATGCAGGCGCTTGGCGCCGCCCTGAAGAGCCTGTCGAATGGTGACCTGACCGCCGAGCTCTGGCAGCAGCTGGCGCCGGATTTCAGCGATCTCAAGACCAATTACAATTCCTCCATCGGCGCGCTGGCCGCAGCCATGCAGGAGATCAGCTCCTCGGTCGAACAGGTGGGCGACGAAGTCGAGGGCATTTCCTCGGCTGCCGACAACATGGCCAAGCGCACCGAACAGCAGGCCTCTGCTCTCGAAGAGACCGCTGCCGCGCTGGAGCAGATCACGACGATTTCCGCCCAGTCCGCCAAGCGCACGCGGGATGTTCAGCAGATCATCCAGGAATCTGCCGCTGCCACGGAGCGCTCCGGCAAGGTGGTGGAAGACGCGATCGCCGCCATGGGCCATATCGAACAGTCGTCCCAGAAGATGACGCAGATCATCGGCGTAATCGACGAGATCGCCTTCCAGACCAACCTTCTGGCGCTGAATGCCGGCGTCGAGGCGGCCCGTGCCGGCGAACAGGGCAAGGGTTTTGCCGTCGTCGCGCAGGAAGTGCGCGAGCTTGCCCAGCGCTCGGCCAATGCCGCCAAGGAGATCAAGGAACTGATCGACCGTTCGTCGCATGACGTCGGACGCGGCGTGCAGCTGGTCAACCAGACCGGCGAGGCGCTGCTCGGCATCGGTGGCCGCGTCAAGGTGATCGACGAGCATATCAATGCCATCGCCCAGTCGGCCCAGGAACAGGCGTCTGGCATCGACGAGATCAATTCCGCAGTTCGGTCCATGGACCAGATCACCCAGCAGAACGCTGCCGTGATGGAGGAAACCAACGCGTCGAGCCAGAATCTGGTTTCGATCAGCCGCGCCCTCTCCACGCTGGTATCGCGCTTCACCACACGCCGGTCGCGCGAGCAGGTAACGGAGCGTCCAAGACTGCGGGCCTGACCTTTACGCGTGACTGGCAAGGACAGCCTCGACCGGGGCCGGTCGCTTGGATAGACTTGCGGCATTCCGGAGGAGAGCCGCATGACGAGCGAAAAAGACCGCCCATCTTTCATCCGCCACTGGACCGAGGTCGAAAAGCCTGAGGAAGGCCATTATCGCGGTGACGACGAACTGATGGGTTTTGGCGCGCCGCTCGCCCGGCAATACGGGCTGACCCGGATCGGTATCCATCACGAACGCCTGCCACCCGGCCGCCGCTCCTCCTTTCCGCATGCGGAAATGTCGGAGGAGGAATTCGTCTACGTGCTGGAGGGATATCCGGACGTCTGGTTGGATGGTGAGCTTTATCCGTTAAAGCCCGGCGATTCCGTCGGTTTCCCGGCCGGAACCGGCATCGCTCATACCTTTATCAACAACACGGAAGAAGAGGTGCGGCTGCTGGTGGTCGGCGAGGCAAACAAGCCGGAAAACCGCATCTTCTATCCGAAAAACCTGGACATGAAGCCGATCCGGCCCGATTGGTGGGAAAACCCGCCGCCGCGACCGCTTGGCGATCATGACGGCATGCCGGACGCCGTGCGCGCCTGGAAAGCCTCCAAGGAGAAGAAGAGTGACTGAAGACGCCCGCATTGTTGCGCTGGAGGAGCTTGCCGCCCATCAGGCCAAGGTGATCGAGGAACTGTCCGACCAGCTGGCCGAACAGTGGAAGGTCGTGGAGCAGACCCGTGCCAAGCTCGACCGGCTGACGGAGCGGTTTCTCAGCCTCGAAGAAACATCTCTCGAAGCCCCCGCCATCACCCGGCCACCGCATTACTGACGGGCCTCAGGCCGCGGCAGGTTTTGCTGACTTAAGCGCCACATATTCCCAGATCGCAACCAGCAGAAGCACCGTCGTCGCCAGGATCTGGATGGTGAAATTGGTGGCAGTCGGAACGAGCAGGAAACAGAGAGCCAGCAGGGCAATCCCGGTGCAATGCGACCAGGGAATGAACCTTGACGATACCGTCTTCATCCAGATCATGCCCGTGAGGAACAGGATCGGTCCGCCGAGCAGGGCAGAGGCCTGGGCGAATGATCCGCGCTGATCGGGATGCGACAGGGCGAAATCCTCGCCTACGGCGGCAAGAATGATGCCGCCGACGATCGGCAGGTGGCCATAGGTGAAGAGGTGATGTGCAGTCGATTGCGGCGCGCTTGTCTCTTCCGCCTTGTCGGCCGCCTTTTCCTGGCCGTCGTGAAAATAGATCCACCACATCAGCACGGTCGACAGGAAGGCGCAGGCAAGCACGAGCGGCGTGAGATCGCCTTCCATATGGCTGGAGGCGTTCTTGCCGGTCGTCAGGATCGTCTCGCCGAGCGCGATGATGACGAACAGGGCGCAGCGTTCCGCCATGTGCTCACCATTGATGTCGAGCGTCTCCGGTGGCGCCGCGCCGACACCGGGTAGCCAGTAGCGAAAGATCGGCGCCACATATTCGACCGCGAGTGCTGCGATCCAGAGCCAGACACGCGTCTCGCCCTCGGCAAGCCCGCCGGCAATCCAGAACAGGCTGGAGATCGCAAGCCAGACGGTGATCCGCTCGAAGGTCACGAAAGAATCCCGGTCGGCGCCGCGAAAGGCATAAAGCGCAAACAGGCAACGGATGATCTGCATGGCCGAATAGGCGAGCGCAAACAGCAGCCCCATATCGCCAAAGGCCCGCGGCAAGGCGATTGCGAGGATGATACCGAGGAACATCAGCCCGAACAGCAGAAGCCGCACCGGCTCGATCTCTGCGTCGAGGAGATTGGTCACCCAGGTCGTGTGGATCCAGATCCACCAGAGCGCGAAGATGAACAGCAGCGCTGCCCCGGCGACACCGAAGGAGAGATCGGCGGCCAGCGTCTCGGAGAGCTGGATCAGGGCAAAGACGAAGACGAGATCGAAGAACAGTTCCGGAAAGCTCGCCTTGGTGGATTCATGGTCATCCTTCCTCAGCCAGCTGCGCTTGCTGCCTGTCGTCTCTTTCGTCATGTCGGCTGCCATCGTGTCTCCCATATGGACGGATCTGTCGGGGTCTTGAGGGAGATTATCTAGAGCGCGTTTCCTGTTCGCCGAGTGGTCGCGCGCTATTGTCTCACCCCTTGAGGCCGAGGGAGATCTGGCGGGCTAGGCGCTGCAGCTCTTCCGGGTTGTCATCCAGCCGGGATGTCAGCAGCCGGTTCCAGGCAAAACCGGCCAGAAGTTCGATCGCCAGTTCAGGAGAAACCCAGTCTGCGGCCTCGCCCCTTGCCTGGGCGCGGCGCACAAATTCCGCCGATTGGGAAAAACGGTCGAGCACATAGGCCCGCAGCGCATCCGTGGCTTTTACATCGGTCTGCGCCTCGGCAATCACCGAACGAAAAATCGCACCGGCATTGCCGTCGCGCCAATAACCAAATAGCGCGGTCAGGAAGGCGATGATGTCGGTTTCCAGGCTGCCGGTATCCGGCACCCGCTCGACATGCTTTTGATGATGGTAGACATCGAGCAGAAGGGCTGCGCGGGACGGCCACCAGCGATAGATGGTCGGCTTGCCGGCATGCGCACGGCGCGCCACGGCCTCGATCGAGAAGCCGGCCAGTCCGTCTTCCATCAGGATCGCTTCGGCCGCTTTCAGGATCGCTTGCTGGCTTTCCGGATTGCGTTGTGCACCGATCGATCGCCGCCGGCTTGTCCCTGCATTCGTCATGCAATCACCCCCTCCACGAGCATCGATGCCTAGCATACGGCACTCTTGAACGAAACGCCTCGTTTCGTTATGGTTTGCGCTACCGAAACGCACCGTTCCTATGGAGATCAGGCATGACCGCGCCGACCGATACCAACGATGCCGAATTCATCGAAATGCTGGAGGAAGCCGAGCTGGAACTGCCGCATGTGCCGCCGGTTCAGGCCCAACCGTCAAAACTGCGCTTTTCGGTCTTGCTGGTGATCGCGGTCTATCCGATCATCACGACGCTGCTTTATGCGCTCGCATCCTTCACCGAAGGCTGGGAGATCTGGCATCGCACGATGATCATCACGCCCTTCATGGTGTTTTCGATCGTCTTCGCCGTCTCACCGGCCATCAACCGGCATTTCGGCTGGTTCGTCGCCGGTTTGCCGCGTCCCGGCAAGCTGGCAAAGGCCTGAAACGAAAAACGCCGGCGCAAAGGCCGGCGTTTCTATATCGGTCTCAATCCATCGGGATCAGCTGTCGAAGAATTCCTTCATCCGGGCGAAGAAGCCCGTCGATTCCGGATTGTTTTCCTTCGAGGAGATTTCCTCGAATTCCTGCAGCAGTTCGCGCTGTCGCTTGGTCAGCTTCTGCGGCGTCTCGATACCGATCTGGATATAGAGATCGCCCGTCTGCGACGAGCGCAGAACCGGCATGCCCTTGCCCTTCAGGCGGAACTGCTTTCCGGCCTGTGTGCCTTCCGGCACCGTAACACGCGACTTCGAACCGTCCAGCGTCGCGACATCGAACGTGCCGCCAAGCGCTGCCGTCGTCATCGAGATCGGCACGGCGCAATAGAGATCCGCACCATCGCGCTGGAAGAACTCGTGCGGCCTGACCGACAGGAAGATGTAGAGATCGCCCGCCGGACCACCGCGTGCGCCGGCTTCGCCTTCGCCCTGCAGACGGATGCGCGTGCCATCCTCGATGCCGGCCGGGATGTTGACCGAGAGCGAACGTTCTTCCGTTACACGGCCCTGGCCGTGGCACTTGGTGCAGGGATCGGTAATCGTCTGGCCGCGGCCATGGCAGGTCGGGCAGGTGCGTTCGACCGAGAAGAAGCCTTGGGAGGCACGGACGCGGCCCGAACCCTGGCAGGTGCCGCAGGTCTTCGGCTGCGTGCCGGGCTTGGCGCCGGAGCCGGAACAGACATCGCAGGTGATCGAGGTCGGAACCCGGATCTGCGCCGTCTTGCCGGCATAGGATTCTTCCAGGCTGATTTCCATATTGTAGCGAAGATCGGCGCCGCGTTCGCGACCGCCAGAGGAGCGGCGCGCACGACCGCCACCCATCATCTCGCCAAAAATGTCTTCGAAAATGTCGGAGAAGCCGCCGGCACCCGCGCCGCCGCCACCAAATCCGCCGCCGCCCATGCCGCCCTGTTCGAAGGCTGCATGGCCGAACCGGTCATAGGCTGCGCGCTTTTGCGGATCCTTGAGCGTCTCGTAGGCTTCGTTCAATTCCTTGAACTTGTGCTCTGCCTCGGCATCGCCCGGATTCTTGTCCGGATGGTACTTCATGGCGAGCTTGCGGAAGGCGCTTTTCAGCTCCTTCTCGTCAGCCGATTTGCCGACACCCAGTGTTTCGTAAAAGTCTGCTTTAGCCATTCAGGTAACCGGTTCCAGAAAGCGGTCCGGCTGCACGATGGCAGCCGGATGATAGTCAACTATGGTCGAGCCGTTGCCACGTGGCAACCAACGATTAAGCCGACTTCTTGTCGTCCTTGACCTCTTCGTAGTCGGCATCGACGATATCGTCATCCTTGCCGCCTTCGGAAGCGCCACCTTCGGCCTGCTGGGCCTCATAGATGGCCTGGCCGAGCTTCATGGAAACTTCCATGAGCGTCTGGGTCTTGGCCTGAATGTCGTCGGCATCCGGTTCGGAAGCTTCGACAGAGCCCTTCAGCGCTGCGATGGCATCTTCGATCGACTTCTTGTCGGTCTCGGAAACCTTGTCGCCATATTCGCTGAGCGACTTCTCGGTCGAGTGAATCAAGCTTTCGGCCTGGTTCTTGGCTTCGACGGCTGCACGACGCTTCTTGTCGCTTTCGGCGTTTGCTTCAGCGTCCTTGACCATCTTCTCGATGTCGGCGTCGGAAAGACCACCAGATGCCTGGATGCGGATCTGCTGTTCCTTGCCGGTGCCCTTATCCTTGGCCGAAACCTGGACGATGCCGTTGGCGTCGATGTCGAACGTGACTTCGATCTGCGGCATGCCGCGCGGTGCCGGCGGCAGGCCGACGAGGTCGAACTGGCCGAGCGACTTGTTGTCGGCAGCCATTTCGCGCTCGCCCTGCGAAACGCGGATCGTCACAGCCTGCTGGTTGTCTTCAGCGGTCGAGAAGGTCTGGCTCTTCTTGGTCGGGATCGTCGTGTTACGGTCGATCAGACGGGTGAAGACGCCACCGAGGGTCTCGATGCCGAGCGACAACGGGGTCACGTCGAGCAGAAGAACGTCCTTGACGTCGCCCTGCAGAACGCCGCCCTGGATAGCCGCGCCGAGTGCGACGACTTCATCCGGGTTGACGCCCTTGTGCGGCTCCTTGCCGAACAGCTGCTTGACGACTTCCTGGACCTTCGGCATGCGGCTCATGCCGCCGACGAGAACGACTTCGTCGATCTCGGCAGCCGTGACGCCGGCATCCTTGAGAGCTGCCTTGCACGGTGCGATCGTGCGCTGGACGAGATCGTCGACCAGGCTTTCGAACTTGGCGCGGGTCAGCTTCAGGGTCAGGTGCTTCGGACCGGAAGCGTCAGCCGTGATGAACGGCAGGTTGATTTCGGTCTGCTGCGAGGACGACAGTTCGATCTTGGCCTTTTCGGCAGCTTCCTTGAGGCGCTGCAGGGCAAGCTTGTCGTTCTTCAGGTCGATGCCCTGGTCCTTCCTGAACTCGGCTGCGAGATATTCGACGAGACGCATGTCGAAGTCTTCACCGCCGAGGAAGGTGTCGCCATTGGTCGACTTCACTTCGAAGACGCCGTCGCCGATTTCCAGAACCGAGATATCGAACGTACCACCGCCCAAGTCGTAAACGGCGATCGTCTTGCCGTCCTTTTTGTCCATGCCATAGGCAAGGGCAGCGGCGGTCGGCTCGTTGATGATGCGGAGAACTTCAAGACCTGCAATGCGGCCGGCATCCTTGGTTGCCTGGCGCTGAGCGTCGTTGAAGTATGCCGGAACGGTGATGACGGCCTTTTCGACCTTTTCACCGAGGTAGGATTCGGCAGTTTCCTTCATCTTCTGAAGGATCATCGCGGAAATCTGTGCCGGCGAGTAATTCTTGTCCTGAGCCTTGACCCATGCATCGCCATTGTCGCCGCGGACGATGTCGAACGGAACGAGGCTCTTGTCCTTCTCGACGGTCGGGTCGTCGAAGCGGCGGCCGATCAGGCGCTTTACCGCAAACAGGGTGTTGGTCGGGTTGGTGACCGCCTGGCGCTTGGCCGGCTGGCCGACGAGGCGTTCGCCATCATCGGAAAATGCCACCATGGAAGGCGTCGTGCGCGCACCTTCCGCGTTCTCGATCACCTTCGCGTCCTTGCCGTCCATGATGGCGACGCAGGAATTGGTTGTACCGAGGTCGATGCCAATAACTTTTGCCATATCTTCTCTCTCCTTTAAGCGAACTGTCGGAACCCCCTTAAAGGCATTCCATTGACCGTTCCTCGATTGGGATGGTTTTTAGCAGCGCAAGCTGCGTCCTGACGGGGTATATAAGGAGGGGTTTTTCCGACTGCAAGGCGCGAATTGGCCTCAAGCCAAGCAAAATAACGTTGGCCGAAAAGGCGATACGGCCAGCGTCACTGCCCCAGGATGGCGTCGAGAAGCGTCGTGCGGCGCTGCGGCTGCGGCTGGTAGACCTGGCCGACATCTCCCGGAGGCATCGGAACGCCGCCGACATTGCCGGGCGGCACCGGTGCCTGGCCGTCATAAGGCCCCTTATATTGCCGGTAATCCCGGTATCCGCCGGCCTGTTGCGCGCGGTTCGAACCATTGCCATCGCCATATTGGCGCGCCGCCTGACGGTTGTCGTAAACCTGCCGGTTATCATATGTGGGGCGATTGTCGTTGCAGTAGGCGTTGTCGCCATAGGCGCAGGGCGATTGCGGCTGCACCGGCTGAGCACGCTGGCGGGTTGCCTGTTGCTGGACAGGCTGCTGCGGCATCGGCTGCTGCACGGGGCGCTGGGGCAGCTGTTCCAGCGAGGCTTCCGCCTGGGCTGGTGCCTGCTGCGCGGGGGCCTGCTGTGCCGGCGCTGGCGCCGGCGGGAAATTGCCCTGCACTGCGCCGGCAGGCAGCTTGTTTCCGGTCGAGCCGGGCAGGATGCCGGAAATGATCTCACCGATCGTCGTCGTGGGCGCCTGCGGCTGTTCCGTTGCCGGCGGCAAGGCAAGCCCGCTATTGGAGCCGAACAGCGGTGTCGGCGTATAGCCCTTCATCGCCACCGTCATATATTCCTTCCAGGCCTTGGCCGGCAGGCCGCCGCCCGTCACCTTTTTCATGAAGGCGCCGTCGTCATTGCCCATCCAGATGCCGGTCGTCATGATGCTGGTAAAGCCGACGAACCAGGCGTCGCGGAAAGACTGGGTCGTGCCGGACTTGCCGGCTGCCTGCCAGCCGTCAATCCGCGCAGCACGGCCCGTGCCTTCATTGACGACGCCGGCCATCATGCTGTTCATCGCAGCCGTCAGCGGTGCGCTCAGCACGCGCGGCGGATTGCTGTAATCGGCATCGTAAAGCACCTTGCCGTCCGGATCGGTGATCCGTTTCACGATATGAGGTGTCGCCTTGTAACCGCCGTTCATGAAGGCGGCATAGGCGGAGGTGAGCTCAAGCGGCGAGACTTCCGACGTGCCGAGCGCGATCGAGGCATTCGGCTGGATCTCCGAATCGACGCCGAGCCGGTGCGCCAGCGCGATCACCTTGTCGGGGCCGACTTCCATGACGAGTTGGGCGGCAATCGTGTTCAGCGAATGGGCGATCGCGTAGGAGAGGGGAACCGGCCCCTTATATTCCTTCTCGTAATTTTCCGGCGTCCAGTTGCCGATCCTGACCGGCGTGTCGTTGCGGATCGTATCGGGTCTCAAGCCCGATTCGAGCGCTGCCGCATAAACGAACGGCTTGAACGACGAGCCGGGCTGGCGTTTTGCCTTGGTGGCGCGGTTGAACTGGCTTTCGCCATAGTCGCGCCCGCCCACCAGTGCGCGGATCGCGCCCGTCGCATCGACGGAGACGAGAGCGGCCTGCGAAACATTCGATTTCGCGCCGTCCTTCTTCAGGACCTCGTTCAGAACCTTGTCGGCGGCGTCTTCCAACCGGCGGTCGATCGTCGTCTCGACGACGATATCCGTCTTCGGCTCGCCGATCAGGCTTTTCACTTCGTCGACGACCATGTCGGCCGCATATTGCTGCGCGCCGGTCCAGTTGCTCTTTGCCTTGGTCGGCGGCTGCGACATGGCGGTCTTCAGGTCGCTGTCGGTGATGAACCCTTCCTGGCGCATCGCGCCAAGCACGACCTGCGCACGCGCTTCGGCCGCCTCGGGATCACGCGCCGGCGACAGGCGCGACGGCGCCTTCAGAAGACCTGCGATCGTGGCGGCTTCGCCGAGGCTGACGTCGCGTGCCGACTTGTTGAAATAACGCCGCGATGCCGCCTCGACGCCATAGGCATTCGAGCCGAAGAACACGCGGTTCAGATACATGGCAAGGATCTGGTCCTTGGTGAATGTGTGTTCCAGCCAGAAGGACAGGAGCACTTCCTGGATTTTTCGCTCGAAGGTGCGGTCCGGCGACAGGAACAGGTTTTTTGCCAGCTGCTGGGTGATCGTCGAGCCACCCTGGATCGGCTGGCCGGTAATATTGTTGACGAAGGCGCGCGCCAGCCCGAGCGGATCGACGCCGAAATGCGAATAGAAACGCCTGTCCTCGATCGCGATCACCGCCTGCGGCAGATAGGGCGACATGTCCTCGAGCGCCAGAGCCTCGCCGCCGGTCGTGCCGCGATTGGCAAGCACGGAGCCGTCATTGGAGGTGATCTTCATGTTCGGCGGGCGATCCGGGATCGTCCAGGTGCTGGCCGATGGCATGCGGGCGCCGTAATAAAGCACCAGTCCGCCAACACCGATGCCGGCCCAGATGGCAAGCACGACACACCAGTAGATCAGCCTGCGGATGCCGGCGAAAAATCCGCCGCCTTCGCGTTCGCGCCGTCTTTCACGGCCTCGGCTTTCGCGCTCGCGGCGCGGGGCCTGTTTGTTGCGGGGAGCACGGGAGGGGCGGGAACGGGCTACGGGTTCTTCGTCGCGATCGTCCTGATCATCGTCGTCGTCAAACTCGACCTCGGCTTTCGGCACGCGCCGCTTGCCGCGTCCGGAACCGCTGATCCGGTCGTCCGCGTCAAGGCGAAAATCCTCGTTCTGTCGAGCCCCTTCGAAGGAAGGTTCGACGCGCCTGTCCGATTTCCTGGCTGCCATGGTGAGCCGGCATACCCCCGTTGCGGCAGGTCGCCCGACCTGCCTATGTCTGAATTTCCTCGCCCGATCCGACTGCTGCACTCTAAATGCGGCGATTTAACGAGGTGTAAAAGGATGCTTTTGGCACCTTTATATGCGGCACCACTAAAAAACGCTGGTAAATCTCAAAAAAACCGGCTTTCTACTATTCTAGGAATCACTGTGATGCGTTCTGGATCAGCCCTTGAGGAGGGGAGGCCATGAATACGATCGTTGAAGCAGTAGTGAAGAATGGTGACCGGCGCGTACCGGTTGGACTGGTTACGGTCAAGCAGGCGCTCGACATGCCCGAAAAGGGAATATTCGAGTTCAGCCATCCGGCTTTCGAGGCCGGGAAAACGGATGTCTTCCTGAGCCGTGAGGCTTTGTACAAGCTCAGCCTGTCGTAAAGCTTGCGGCGTGGAGGAGCGCCGCCGGAAAATCGACGAAGAGCAATCGATTTCGTGTCTCCGGGAGAACGCTCGCTCTCCGGCTCGATCCCCATGACTGATTCTCGACGCGGCGGAACTTCGTGCGCGGCTGAATGGTTGTCTCATTCAAAGGAGATGATCATGGCAAAGAAAACTCTCAATCTCGGTTTTACCGGTGACGTCGCGGAAGAGACCGGCGTCGCCGTCAGGGCAAAATCTGCAGCCAATCGCATCAAGGACGAAGCCGGCATGGTTGCGGC
Source organism: Neorhizobium alkalisoli (assembly GCF_007829835.1). Lineage (GTDB taxonomy): Bacteria > Pseudomonadota > Alphaproteobacteria > Rhizobiales > Rhizobiaceae > Neorhizobium. The sequence goes on from NZ_VIWP01000004.1 coordinate 145,009, forward strand.
CCATGCCGCCGATCATCCGGCGGTGACCGGTTCGGCAGTCGTTGCCGTCGGATTGGTCGCTTTCGCTCTGGGTTATCTGCTTGGAAACAGGTCCGGCGCAGCACGCTCCGGTCTCTGGCCGAGATAAGACGGCCGGAGCGACCAGGAAGCGGGGCTTCGTAAATTGCGGCCGTTTCGGGAGCGATCAGTTTTTGGAACCATCACAGGGCAACGCAGTTTTATCCTTGGTACCTCAACCAAGGAGACAGTTATGCCCAATCGCGATCCGCTTCCGACACCCGGCGCGGAAACTCCGCGTGGCCCTGTACCCACCGGAGGTGTGCCGGACCACACCCAGGAAAAGCCGCCGCTGACGCCGGCGCAGGATCCTGGCGATACCAAGAATCCGCAGGATCCGACACTTGATCCGGCGCTTCTCCCCATCGGAGATCCCGCCGGCATGGCCTGATCGGCTGATGCAACCAAATCTGCAATGGTAGCGCTGCGAAAGTGGCGCTGCCATTTTTCGTGCGTGCAATAAGGGTAATTCCATAAGGGTTAACCCCTAAATTGCACCCATGGGAATTTGTTATTGCTATTTAATTAGGGTGGTCTCACACTCTTCACGCTTTTGGGCAGGAACTCTGGGGGTCTTCGACCGGTGAGTCTGGCGTCAATTATCGGCGCCACCGGATGAGCGTTTAAGGCTCTAAAGGAACACCGGAAGAGGAAGGGTTGCCTTTTTATCCGCTCGTAGTCGGGAGGGTGATATGCCGACACAACAAATCAGAAATCCGGTCAATCCGGACCAGCTTAATCTACTGCAGCAGGTCTTCGATGAGACTTGTCTTGAACATCATATCGAGAAGTCCAGCCCCGATGCCGAGGCATTGGCGCTCATTCTCGTAAACTCCCTTCAGAAGGGCTCGGACGACAAGAATCGTCTTGCAGCTTTGGCGGAAACGCTCGCCAAAGGCCTGTGACCTGCTGAACCACGGATGACACATTATCATGCCGCAGTGCCTGCGAGGTGCTGCGGCATTGCTTTTGACGGTTCTTAGAGCCTTTCCTTGTTAGATTGAAGCATTCTGTTGGCTCAAACGGAGTCGGATGGTCGCCTGGCCGGCGCGCGTCGTAGCTGCGGCATACGGCCAAGCCGGCCAGGCGACCATCCGGCCCGTTTCAGCCAACCCCGAAGGGGCCGGGCATCTTTCCGCCGGGATCAGAGGCGATCGGCTCGGACGTACCCCGCGGTATGCCCTTCGCCAATCGCCTCTGCCCCAACGAAAACCTGCTCCGGCAGAATGCTTCAATCTAACAAGGAAAGGCTCTAAAGGAACCTATCTGCCTCTGGGAAGTTGAACGGTCTCTCGATCAATTCCCAGGAGGTCAGAATGGCAGATACAGTGAAGAGCTTGAAGACGGTCGAAACCAAAGCGCCGTCCTTTGATCATGAGCCCAGCGACAGCGGCAATTTCAGCTCGGAAATCGCGACCTTGCGTTCCGAGATCGCCAGCCTGCGCGATCTGCTCGCCGACAAGACCGGCATCGTCTACGACAAGGTTTCCAGCCGCGCTTCGAGCGCTGTCAATTATGTGTCTGACGAGGCAAGCTCGGTCGCGACCACGATCAAGGAGCATCCGGCTGCCACCACGACCCTGTTCACCCTGATCGGCGCCATCGGCTTTGCCGTCGGTTATGTGGTCGCCACGGCCTCCGCTGACAGCAAGCAGGCTTGGTACAGCCGTTATATCAACGACCGGTTCTGATATTATCGGCCGGACGGGTTTTTGAAGCGAGCGGGTGGAGCGATCCACCCGCTTTTGTTTTGGCGTCCGCCGGTATCAATCCGCAGCGGCTTCTGCCGGAGGCTGGCCGATATCGATCCAGATGGCGCCCGTCAGCTCAGCCATGCGTTCCGTACCGATCCGTACCGCTGCATTCGGTGCTCCGGCAGCCGGCACGACCAGATCGAATTTCCGTAAAGACTGATCGCAATAGATCGGCATGTCCGTCGCCACCCCGAACGGGCAGACGCCGCCGACCGGATGGCTGGTCAGAGCCTCGACCTCTTCGCCCGCCAGCATGCGCGGCTTGGCTGCGAAGACATCGCGAAATTTCCGATTGTCCAGCCGGGTCGTGCCCGACATTACAACCAGAACGGTGCGCTCGCCCGCCCGAACACAGATCGTTTTGGCAATCTGGGCCGGATCGACGCTATGGGCGATTGCCGCGAGCGGCACGGTCGCCGAACTTTCGGCAGTGACGATCACCTCGATATCGGGTGCTTTGGCGGCGAAAAAGGCGCGGACGGATGTAAGACTCATGGGGTCGAGAATGGCCGAATGAAAAAGTCTCGGCAAGCCGTCAAAGCCATCAAATCGAGCCATGTCGAAAACGCATTGCTGCGCTGCGAAATTCTGGCTGTTTTTTAAGCTGATCGGGTGTATAACACAATCATCGACGGATGCACTCCTCCTCCCAGTGTCCTCGATGGGACCAGCAACACCTCCTCCTCCCGGTTGTTGGTCAGTTTCAGAAACCCGGCGCACCTCCTCCCGCGCCGGGTTTTCTGTATCCGGCTCAGCCATGCAGCCGGGATAGGGCTAATTTTCGCACCCTTGACGCATTCCGGTTGAGCCTCTAAATCCGTCGCATCGATATTTGTTTGATAGCCAGCACTTGGCCCCAATGCCTCGCCTGCGACGATCTTTCTTCAAATTCGAAACACAAACGTCTCACCCGTTGAGGGTGGGGTAGTCGGACATTTGCAAGGAAAGGCATCACTATGGCGACTGGTACTGTAAAGTGGTTTAACGCAACCAAGGGCTACGGCTTCATCACCCCGGACGACGGCGGCAAGGACGTTTTCGTTCACATTTCCGCTGTTGAGCGCGCTGGCATGGGCCAGCTGGCTGACGGTCAGAAGATCGGCTACGAGCTGACCACCGACCGCCGCTCGGGCAAGGAATCCGCAGACCGCCTGCAGGCTATGTAAGGTTTGCGTGAAAGGGACTTTTCCCTTTCCGGATTTTGAACGAAGGCCGGCTCACGCCGGCCTTCGGTCGTTTTGGACACTGATTCGTGCTGACGCCGGATATTCGACTGCGCCGACCGCCGGCCCTTGCAATCGGCCAATACCGCCCCCATCTAGGGTTCAAGAGCGTTTCCGGCGCAATGCAAGGCGAGTCGCCAGATAGGCAGAGCCGCCTGCATTTAACGGCAGATACGGGAAACCGTGCCGCCTCGGAACAGTCCGCATATCCGTATTAACGGTATGTTAACTCCCCTGCGAGACGATGATCGCCAGAGCCGCGGTGATTTTAGGGATTTATCGATCCTGGAGATCTGAAAGTGGCCGCGCCGAAAATGCTTGTCCCATCGACTGTGACCACGGATGTACTGGCACGATGAATGGGAGTGGAAAGGTCGGGCTTGCCCGGCCTTTTTGTTTTTAAGGCCCCGCCAGAGCGGGGCCTTTTGCTTATTTGAGCTCAGACGGCCAGCGCTGCAATGATCCGAGCCCAGGAGCGAATGCCCTTGTGGTAGGACTTCAGGTCGTATTTTTCGTTCGGCGAATGGATGCGGTCGTCATTGAGGCCGAAACCGACCAGCAGCGAATCCATGCCGAGCATCTTCTGGAAATCGCCGACGATCGGGATCGAGCCGCCCATGCCGATGACGACGGCCGGCTTTACCCATTCGTCGGAAAGCGCGTTCTTCGCCTTGGTCAGGGCCGGCGAATCATAGGAGAGCTGGATGGCCGGCGAGCCGCCATGCTCGTGGAACTCGACCGAGCAATCGGCCGGGATTTTTGAACGCACATAAGCGCGAAAACTGTCGCGGATCTTTTGCGGGTCCTGCGTGCCGACAAGGCGGAACGAAATCTTGGCCGAGGCCTTGGCGGCAATCACGGTCTTGAAGCCGTCGCCGGTATAACCGCCCCAGATACCATTCACTTCGCAGGTCGGCCGCGCCCAGGTCAGTTCCAGAACCGAGCGGCCCTTTTCGCCCGCGGGGACAGAAAGACCGATTTCGCCCAGAAAGTTTTCAGCCGAGCGGCCGAGCGTTTCCCAGCTCTGCTTGATGTTTTCCGGCGTCTCTTCGACGCCTTCGTAAAAACCTTCGAGCGTGATGCGGCCGGTCTCGTCGCGCAGGCCGGCAATCAGCGTGGTGAGGATATGGATCGGGTTTGCGGCAGCACCGCCATAAAGGCCGGAATGCAGGTCGCGATCGGCCGCGGTGATGGTGATTTCCTCACCGACCAGACCACGGAGGGCTGCGGCGATGGCCGGCGTATCCGTGTCCCACATGCCGGTATCGCAGACCAGCGCGTAATCCGCTTTCAGCTCGTCCGCATTGGCTTCGAGGAAAGGCTTCAGCGACGGCGAGCCGGATTCTTCCTCGCCTTCGAACAGGATGGTGACGCGGATCGGCAGCGAACCGTTGATTTCCTTGTAGGCCCGGCAGGCTTCGACGAAGGTCATCAGCTGGCCCTTGTCGTCGGCCGTGCCGCGGCCGGTCAGCACCTTGCGGCCGGCGCTGATCTCCTTGATCTTCGGATCGAAGGGGTCGTCTTCCCACAGTTCGATTGGATCGACCGGCTGCACGTCGTAATGGCCGTAGAAGAGAACATGTGGCGCATACGCCGTCGCACCGGCATGATGGGCAACGACCATCGGGTGGCCGGCGGTGTCGCGCACCGAGGCGTCGAAGCCGAGCGTCTTTAGGTCCTCGACCAGCCATTCGGCGGCCTTGCGGCAATCGGCCTTGAAGGCCGGATCGGTAGAGATGGACTTGATGCGCACGAGATCGAACAGGCGTTCGATGGCGGCGGGAAGGTTCTGGTCGGCTCGATCGAGAACGGCGGAAAGATCGCTCATGAAATTGTCCTGTATCTGCTGCGGGGAAACGCACCCTGAATGACGGGCACCCAATGGCGGGTTCAAAAGAGTGGCGGGCTCAAAAGATCAGAAACCCGTCTTTTCCGCTGACAGTGTTAGCAAGCCTTGCCGCTGCGACACAATCGAAAAGAGGTTGTCAGCTTAGGTCGCGGGTGAGGTTCAGAGTTTTCGGGAATTCTCGACGATCATCCGCATATATTCGATCATCAGGTCACGCTCAAAGCGCTTGAAACCGGAAAACAGTGCCGCGTCGGCATCCGCCGCAGCCTCGACCGCGCTCATCTCCAGCGCCCGGCCGGCTTCGGTCAGGGTAATGATCTGGGCCCGCTTGTCGCTTGGATGTTTGACGCGGGCGATCAGCCCGTCGCGCTCCATCCGTGCCAGCGTATTGGCAAGCGTCGCCTGTTCCACTTCCAGCCGGTCGAGCAGCTGTTTCTGGGTCAGGCCGTCTTCCTGCCAGAGCTCAAGCAGGACGGGGAATTGTCCCGGTGAAAAGCCGAGCGAAAGGGATCGTTTCTGCAGCGACCGTGCAAAGCCCTTGGCGAGCTGCCCGGCGAGATAGGTGGCGGAATGGGAACGATCGAATGCCATGGCCTCGTTCAACCTCCCTGTCGAGCCGCGGGCAGCATTATCGATATATCGCAGGCCATGCTTTCGCCAAGCCTGCGGCGGGAACATCCTGCATTTCTGTCATGAAAACGTCGATCGACAAAAGGGCCAATAAAAAACGCCATGGCCGGAGGGGACAGCCATGGCGTTTCGATTGAAGGACAAAGGCCCGGAGAGGGGGGTAGGCCTTTGCCCGGTCTGGCGCGGCGGGGGACATGCCTGCTGCCAGACTGCGGCGTGATCAATCGCCGGTGATTATGAAATGAGAGCCGGAATAAGGCTTTTCAAGGGAAAGCTCGATTACAAAACGGTAACCTTCCGGTGAGCCCTGTGTGACGTCAAACCGGTCTTCAGGGCAGGAACTGCCATCGGGGCGGTGTCAAGTTTCCATGGACCTTTCGGTTGCCGCAGGCTATTCCATGCCCATGCAAAAAGGCGATCATCTTTTCCTCATCGACGGCTCCGGCTTCATCTTTCGCGCCTTCCACGCGCTGCCGCCGCTGACCCGCAAATCCGACGGCCTTCCGGTCGGCGCGGTCTCGGGTTTCTGCAACATGCTGTGGAAGCTTTTGACCGATGCGCGCGACACGTCCGTCGGGGTGACGCCTACCCATTTCGCGGTCATTTTCGACTATTCGTCGAAAACGTTCCGCAAGGAAATCTATGACGCCTACAAGGCCAACCGTTCGGCGCCGCCGGAAGAGCTGGTGCCGCAATTCGGCCTGATCCGCCAGGCGACGCGTGCCTTCAATCTGCCCTGCATCGAGACCGAAGGTTTTGAAGCGGACGACATCATCGCCACCTATGCCCGCATGGCGGAAAAGACCGGCGCCGATGTCACCATCGTCTCGTCCGACAAGGACCTGATGCAGCTGGTGACCCCCAATGTCCACATGTACGACAGCATGAAGGACAAGCAGATCGGCATTCCGGATGTCATCGAGAAATGGGGCGTGCCGCCGGAAAAGATGATCGACCTGCAGGCGCTGGTCGGCGATTCCGTCGACAACGTGCCCGGCATCCCCGGCATCGGCCCGAAGACTGCCGCCCAGCTTCTGGAAGAGTTCGGCGATCTCGACACGCTGCTCGCGCGTGCTGGCGAGATCAAGCAGGTCAAGCGCCGCGAAAACATCGTTGCCAATGCCGACTTGGCGCGCCTGTCGCGCCAGCTGGTCGAACTGCGCATCGACGTGCCGCTCGATCTCGAGCTCGATGCGCTGGTTCTGGAACCGCAGGACGGCCCGAAACTCGTTGCCTTCCTCAAGGCGATGGAATTCGGCACTCTGACCCGCCGCGTCGCCTCCGCCTGCGATTGCAATGCCGACGAGATCGAAGCCGCCACCGTCACCGCCGAATGGGGCGATGCCGCGCATGGCCCGGACCTCGATACGGACGCCGCTACAGCCAAGACCGAAGCTGCCGCCAAGGATACCGGTGACGCCGCCGCCAAGGCGCCCGCCAGCCCGGCAAAGACTGCCATTGCCAAAGGGACAGGCGAGGCGACGCCCGCCGATTTCGCTGCAAGCCGCATCGAGGCCTTTGCCAAGGCGCCGATCGACCCGTCGAAATATGTCACGATTCGCGATACCGCGACGCTTGATCGCTGGATTGCGGATGCCCGCGAAACCGGGCTTGTCGCGTTCGACACGGAAACCAATTCACTCGATCCGATGCAGGCTGAACTGGTCGGCTTTTCGCTGGCGATCGCCAACAATAGCGAAAACCCCGCAGGCCTCGATATCCGCGCCGCCTATGTGCCGCTGACCCACAAGACTGGCGTCGGCGACCTGCTCGGCGGTGGAATGGCAGAAAACCAGATCCCGGTTGCCGATGCGCTTGCCCGGCTGAAACCGCTTCTGGAAGATCCGTCGGTCCTCAAGGTCGCGCAGAACCTGAAGTTCGATTACCTGCTGATGAAACGCCACGGCGTCACTGTCGTGGGTTACGACGATACGATGCTGATGTCCTACGTGCTGGATGCCGGCAAGGCCAATCACGGCATGGACGGCCTGTCGGAGCGCTGGCTCAACCACAAGCCGATCGCCTTCAAGGATGTCGCCGGCTCGGGCAAGTCGGGCGTCACCTTCGATTTCGTCGATATCGACCGCGCCTCCACCTATGCGGCGGAAGATGCGGACGTGACTTTGCGCCTCTGGATGGTTCTTAAGCCGCAGCTGGCATCCATGGGCCTGACGCGCATCTATGAGCGGCTGGAACGGCCGCTGGTCTCTGTGCTGGCCGATATGGAAGAGCGCGGCATCACCATCGACCGCCAGATCCTGTCGCGCCTGTCGGGCGAGCTTGCCCAGAAGGCCGCAGCCTTCGAAGACGAGATCTACGAACTCGCCGGCGAAAAATTCACCATCGGCTCGCCAAAGCAGCTGGGCGATATCCTGTTCGGCAAGATGGGCCTGCCGGGCGGCGCCAAGACGAAGACCGGCCAGTGGTCGACATCGGCAAGCGTGCTGGAAGATCTGGCCGCCGCCGGCCACGATCTACCACGAAAAATCGTCGACTGGCGCCAGCTGACCAAGCTGAAATCCACCTATACCGACGCCCTGCCGACCTACGTCCATCCGCAGACAAAGCGCGTCCACACGTCCTATTCGCTGGCCTCGACGACGACCGGCCGCCTGTCCTCGTCGGAACCGAACCTGCAGAACATTCCGGTGCGCACAGCCGAAGGCCGCAAGATCCGTACGGCCTTCATCTCGACGCCCGGCCACAAGCTTCTTTCGGCCGACTACAGCCAGATCGAACTTCGTGTTCTGGCGCATGTCGCCGATATCCCGCAGCTTCGCCAGGCGTTCGAAGACGGCATCGACATCCACGCGATGACGGCGTCCGAAATGTTCGGCGTGCCGGTGGAAGGCATGCCGAGCGAAGTGCGCCGCCGCGCCAAGGCGATCAATTTCGGCATCATCTATGGCATTTCCGCCTTCGGTCTTGCCAACCAGCTGTCGATCGAACGCTCCGAAGCCAGCGATTACATCAAGAAGTATTTCGAGCGCTTTCCGGGCATTCGCGACTATATGGAAAGCACCAAGGCGTTTGCGCGCGAAAACGGTTATGTCGAGACCATCTTCGGCCGCCGCGCCCATTATCCGGAAATCCGCTCCTCCAACCCCTCCATGCGCGCGTTCAACGAGCGTGCGGCGATCAATGCGCCCATCCAGGGTTCGGCGGCAGATATCATCCGCCGCGCCATGGTGAAGATGGAGCCGGCACTTGCCGCGGCCGGGCTTGGCGAAAAGGCCCGCATGCTCTTGCAGGTGCATGACGAATTGATCTTCGAAGTCGAGGATGAGGATGTCGAGCGGACGATCCCGGTCGTCGTGTCCACCATGGAACAGGCGGCGATGCCGGCGATCTCGATGCTTGTGCCGCTGAAGGTCGATGCGCGCGCCGCCAACAACTGGGACGAGGCGCACTGAGCAGGCGAGCGTAAGCCGGCCGCAGGATATTCTATTCGTCGGACGGATAGAGCGAGGAAAGGGCTGTCGACAGCAGCTCGTCGGCATAACCGGCGGCTGATCTCTGCCCGGCCTCGGACATGTTCAGCTCTCGACAGCGCTGCCGAATCGTCTCTCGCACAAGGCTGGTAATGCCGCGTGCGTGTTCGATATCGGCATTTTCCGACGTGTCGAGCGCCAGAGCCAGTGATGTCATGGAGATGATCTCGAGTACGACGAAACGCGCTTCCAGATCGGATCTGAATGCACTTTCTTCACTCGAGCCACTTCTCGATTGTGAACTGCCCATTTCCGAACCCCCTAATATACGGGAACAAATAGGGAGGCTGTTGTCAGTGTAAAGTGCAGTAATCGATATTATGTCAAAATTTATACTTTTAAGTGAAGGCAATTGCTAAGCGCTTTGATCATTATATCGGTCGCCTGCGCCAGGGCACCGCTATTGTCGATCGTAACGACGTCGTAATCACCCCCGACCGTCAGCGAGCTGCGCTCCAGCCGCCGCAATATATCGCTGCGGCTTTCGCGTCCGCGGGCTTCAAGCCGTGCGGCCAGCACATCCGGCCGGGCCACGACATTGATCACCGTCAGCCTCGGATAGGCGGACTTGAAGGCGCCGAGTGCCGAGCGGGATCCGTTGGCGATGACCAGCTTGCCGGCCTCCACCGCATCGCGCGTTTCGGCCGGAATACCGTAAAAGAGGCCATGCGCATGCCAGGAAACGGCCAGTCGGCCGGCTTCCTTCAGGTCCTGAAACTCCGCCTCGGAAACGCCGTCATGGTCTTCGCCGCCGGCCGCGCCGTCACGGGTGATGATCCGCCTTGCGAACTGGATGTCGTCCCGCCCTGCAAAGAACCGGGCGGCTTCCGCCATCAGCGTATCCTTGCCGGCACCGCTCGGTCCCACGACGACGACCATGCGGCCATGGCTGTCACAGCCGGTTTCTGAGGGGAGGGCGTCCATATCAGGCCACCCGCCGGCCTTCGCGCCAGACGGCGCGGACAACCGGCACACCCTGTTCGCGGTGAACACGCACGAGGTCGGCACGCAGGCCGGTTGCGATCCGGCCGCGGTCGTTCAGGCTGACGCTTTTTGCCGGCGTCGAGGTGACCATGGCAAGTGCGGTCGGCAGCGTGATGCCCTCGACCTCATCGGCCAGCACGAAGGGCGCGTAAAGCAGGCTAAGCGGCACATAGTCGGAAGAGAGAACATCGAGCACGCCGCGTTCTGCCAGATCGCGCGCGGCGATATTGCCGGAATGCGATTTGCCGCGCACCACGTTCGGCGCACCCATCAGCACGCTCATGCCGGCTTCGTGCGAGGCCTTGGCGGCATCGAAACTGGTCGGAAATTCGGCGAGACGTACGCCGTTCTCGATCGCCTCGCCGACATGGTCGAGCGTAGCATCGTCATGGCTGGCAATGGTGATGCCGCGCTCGGAGCAGACCTTGGAGATGGCAAGCCGGTGCGGCGTCGAGTTGCGGGCCGATTCTTCCTGACGCTTGGCGCAGAAGCGGGCAAACGCCTCGTCGCTCAGGCCGCGCTTCTTCTGGTAATAGAGCGTGTACTGTTCCATCGTCTGGAACTGCCGCTGGCCCGGTGCATGGTCCATCAGCGAAACGAGCCGGACATGCGGGTCGTTTTCGAAATCGGCGAAATGCTGCATGACATTGTCGGCCGAAACTTCGCAGCGCAGGTGAAGCAGGTGTTCCGAGCGCAGGCGGCCTTCGGCGCCGGCGGCAGCGATCGCATCGGCCATGGCGCGCATTTCGCCATGCTCGAAGCCGCCATCCTCGTCCGCGCCCATGCGCAGGCAATCGAAAACGGTGGTGATGCCGGAGGATGCGACCTGTGCATCATGGGCCTGGATCGCAGCCGTGGCATTCCAGCGGACACCGGGGCGGGGCGAATAATGCTGCTCCAGATGGTCGGTATGCAGTTCGACGAGACCCGGGATCAGGTAATCGCCTTCGAAATTTTCGCCGGTATGGACATTGCCTGCGGAAATATCGGCGATCTTGCCATCGATGATCTGGATGGAACCGGAAACGATACTGTCTTCCAGAACGATGCGGGCATTTGTGAAGACGGTTTCGGCGGTCATGGGGCGGTCTTTCTCTGGTCGGATGCCGGCTGCAGGGCAAACCGGCGATATACGGTGAAGTCTGCGCCGCGCTCGGGCTCGACAAAGAGCGCAAGCGCGTCGATCGTCAGCGGGCGGTCGGTAAAGGCGGCCAAGCGGTTTTCGAGCTCGGCCTTCATCGCGGGCGATTGTTCCGGCGGCACCTGGGCCGTCAGCGTCATGTGGAAACGGAACTGATCGAACACGTAAGGATAGCCCCAGCGCAGAAGATTGTCGCGATGCGCCTCGTCGAGGCTGTCCGGCTTGCGGCGGGCGATATCGGCTTCCGACAGGGGAGCGCGGAACGGCTCGAAGGTCTCGACCACGGATCCCGCGAACTGCTGCAGCTCGGGATAGACGGTGGCCGGAACCAGCGCGAAGAAGCGGCCGAGCTGGCCAAGCACGAGGCGAGGGATATCGAAAACGGTCGTCTCGGCGGCAAAAGCCTCGATGGCGGCCAGAAGTTCGGCTTCGCTCTTGCTGTCTGCGAGCGCAAAAGGCGCCTTCAGCGTCGCGTGAAAACCGTAACGGCGCGGATCGGCGGTAAGCGCATGCACGTCGTCTTCGCTGATACCGGCCACGGCCGGCGTTGCCGAGGTGCTGTTGCCGAAGGCATCGCGACCGAGCCAGGCGGACGCCGCCTTGCTCAGCGGGTGGTTTTCGGACGGGGCGAAATAAAGGGCATAGCGCAAAACGGACACCAAGACGGGCACGGGGGGAATCAGGAAACCGGGTGGCGTCAACCTAGCTGACGACAGCACCCGGAAACAGGACTTCGGCTAAAAGATTTCCGTGACAGAATGATGATGGCGGAGCACGAAAACAGGCCGAAATGGCAGTCGAGGTGATGGGGCAGCCTAATGCCGCATCGATGCCTTGTCGGTGCCCATCAGACGGTGGCGCAGTGCATTCGAGGCGGCGTCGAACAGGAAGACGACGATCAGGATCAGGATGACCATGTAGCCGACATTGGCCCAGTTGGAATTGGTGCGCATCGATTCCCAAAGCTTGAGGCCGATACCGCCGGCGCCGACGGCACCAATGATCGTTGCACCACGCACGTTGGATTCCCACTGGTAAAGCGTCTGGCTGATCATGACCGGCACGATCTGTGGCATGACGCCGTAACGATGCACCAGCGTCGTTGCCGCACCGGTCGACTTGATGCCCTCGCGCGGCTTGTCGTCGATATTTTCCAGGCCTTCGGAATAGAGCTTTCCGAGCGTGCCGGTCTCGGTGAGGAAGATCGCGCCGGAGCCGGCAAGCGGTCCGGGGCCGAAGGCGCGCGTCAGGAACAGCGCCCAGATCAGCATGTCGACCGAACGCAGGAAGTCGAAGAAACGCTTCAGGGTAAAATTGAGGAAACGGTTCGGCGTGATGTTGCGGGCCGCAAGGAAGGCAAGCGGGAAGGCTGCGACCGCACCGAGCAACGTGCCAAGGAAGGCCATGACGATCGTCTGGAACAGTTTGGTCCAGACGTCGCCATGCTGCCAGGCATTGTTGTACCAGATATTGTCGAAGGCGAGCGACAGGTTCGACTGGTCCGGATCGATGCGTGGACCGGAGACGATCAGGCTGATCACTTCGCCGGCCGGCTTGTCGAAGAAGGGCGAATGCGTGTCGAACACGAAATTGGCCCAGCCGAGGAAGCGCTTGCGCACACGCACACGGTCCGAGGAAATGCTGGCATCGCCGGCAAAACCGAGATTGGCGAGCACGTTGTCGTCATAGACCGTCATCCACGACGGCGCCTGGCCGATCACTTTCGGGTTTTCACCGCTGAGATCGACTGTGACGCTCTGGCCATGCGCGGTTACGATCGCCTGTTTGTGGTCGACGGTAACGCTGCGGCTCGTGCCGCTTACTTCGACCGTGATGCCGCCGCCCGGATTGTTGACGATCCAGTCCGGATGCGGATTGTCGCCAAGCACCGAGAAACGCGGATAACGGACCTGGATCGTGCCATCGTCATTGACACGCAGTTCCGGCTGCACGTCATAGCTGATCCACTGGCTGAGATAGATGCCGACGCGCTGCCACTGGGCTTCCGCCACCAGCTTCGGCAGGTCGAAGAACCATACGGCATAGAGCATATAGAGCAATGTGCCGACGGAGATCATCAGGAAACCGAAGCGCTGCTTGAAGGAGCGCTTGAAATATTCCGGATAGCGCTCTTCGATCTCGTGGCGCCGGCTTTCGTGGATCATGGTCATCGTCATGGCGGCGGCCCTTAATGCTGGAGAAGGAAGGCGTGTTCGCCGACGAGCTTGCGGCGCAGCCATGCGGAGAACTGGTCGACCGCAACGATGGTAATGAACAGAAGAAGCACGAGCGCGACGGTTTTTGCGCCGAAACCACGCGAAATCGACAGTTTCAGTTCTTCACCGATACCGCCGCCGCCGACCGCGCCGATGATCGTCGAGGCGCGTACGTTGATTTCGAGGCGCAGCAGCGCGTAGGAGGCAAAATTCGGCATGACCTGCGGAATGGCGGCGAAACGCACCCGCTCGAACCAGTTGCCACCGACGGCGCGCATGCCCTCGTCGGATTTCATGTCGGCATTCTCGACCACTTCGTAGAAGAGCTTTCCGAGTGCGCCGATCGTGTGCAGGCTGACCGCGATGATGGCCGAGACCGGACCGATCGAAAGCACGGCGGCAAACAGGCCGGCAATGACGATTTCCGGGAAGGCACGCAGGAATTCCATGACGCGCTTGGCAACGATCCTAAGCGGCCAGGACGGGCTGAAATTGCGGGCGGCGAGAAAGCTCAGCGGCACGGCAAAAACAAAACCGATGATCGTCGACATGATCGCGATATTGATCGTGGTGATCATCAGCTCGAAATATTCGGGGATATAGAAGCTACCCCAGACGTAGACACGGCCCTTGGCGAAGTTGAATTCCTCGCCGCCCTTGTCGTTCGGGCTGGCAATATCGAACAGCGCGCGCCAGACGTCGCTCCAGTCCTTGGGGATCAGCCAGCTTAGGAAGTCGAAGAGGTGCGGCAGGCGTTCGAAGAAATGGCCGGCATTGCTCTCGTCGGCAAAGCGAACCGATGCCATGAATGCGGCAAACAGGATGCCGAGACCGAGCAGCGTGTAGATCCGCCGGCGGGCGACCATCTTTTCCCAGTCGGCACGGATGCTGTGGGCGTTTGCTCCGACAGCCGGTTTCGGCTGGGCGCTTGGCACGGTCTGTTGCGTGTCGGCATAGGTCATGGAGGCCCCGTCAATCCATCGCATTCAGGCCGGGCGAAAAGCGACCGCCGATGCGAGCGTAAAAACTGCTTCAAGCATCCGCCGCGTGCTCCCCCAGCTGCAGGCAGTTGCTAAAGAAAGGGCGGCCGTCGCCGGCCGCCCGAATGCTGTGCTGAAAGGATCAGCCGCCGATGGCAGCCTTACGTACGTCGACGACCGGGATGTAGAAGTCGTGGTTGACCGGTACGTATGCGCTGAAATCGCCGCCTTCGATGGCGTTGAAGCACTTCTCGTCCTTCTTCGGCAGAGCCATGTAGAAGTCGGTGATCTTCTTCATCCATTCCTGGCCGAGACCGTTACGAACGACGAGCGGGCCGTTCGGGATCAGCGGCGAGCGCCAGACTTCAACCAGCTTGTTCGGGTCGACCGAACCCTTGGCAACGACCTTGTGGAAGGTACCCGAGGTGAAGCCGTCCTTGAAATCGCCGATACCGGACGAGTCGTCGACAGCAACGTCAACCTTGCCGTCGTAAGCAGCGAGAAGGTTGTTCTCGTGGCCGCCGTTGAACTGGGTCGAAGCGAAGAACTTGTCGTTCGGAACGCCGGTGGTCTTCGGGATCTGCGTCAGCGGAACGAGGTAGCCCGAGGTCGAATCCGGATCGGCGTAGCCGAGCTTCTTGCCCTTGGCGTCAGCGATCGTCTTGATGCCGGAGGACTTCAGAGCGAGACCGATCGAGTAGTAACCGGTCGAGCCGTCCTTCTGCTGCGGAACCAGAACCGGCGTAACAGCCTTCGGGTCCTTGAGGTAAACGGCTGCGTAGCCGGAAGCGCCGAGGCCGGCAACGTCCAGCGTGCCGCCGAGCAGGCCCTGGATAACGCCGTCATAGTCGGCAGCCGGGAAAAGCGAAACCTTGTCCAGCTTGAATTCCTTTTTCAGGCCTTCAGCGAGGCAGGCGTAGTTGCGCAGGCGGTCGGCTTCGTTTTCGCCGCCGAGGATGCCGATGCGCAGTTCCTTGAGGTCTGCTGCCTGGGCAGCGTTACCAGCGAGTGCGGCAAGCGCAACCGCAGCCAAAAGCATTTTCTTCAGCATAGTTCTCTCCTGACCCGTCCCCGGGATCTTTGGTTTGGAAGATATGCGCCCTTTACGCGGGCTTACGATCTTTCAGCGGCGATCTAAGCCCTGGCGCCGGCCAGGTGTTCGATGCCGACAGATTGAGAAGCGCCGGAGCTGATAGCTGCGGCGGGAATGTTGATGGCGGTCGACGTCATCGTTTCGTCGATACCGGCGCCGTCCCTGTCGGAACCATAGATTTCCTGCACGGCCGATGCCGTCAGCGCGCTTGGCGGGCCGTCGAAAACGACCTTGCCGCCGGCCATGCCGATGATCCGCTCACAATAGTTGCGGGCCGTGTCGAGCGTGTGAAGGTTGGTGATGACGGTAATGCCTTCACGCTCGTTGATGTCGCGCAGCGCATCCATGACGATCTTGGCGTTGAGCGGATCGAGCGAGGCAATCGGCTCGTCGGCAAGCAGCATTTTCGGCGTTTGCATCAGGGCGCGGGCAATCGCCACGCGCTGCTGCTGGCCGCCCGAAAGCGTACCGGCCGGCTGCAGCGCCGTCTGCTCGATGCCGAGACGCTCAAGCGCCGCAATCGCCATGATGCGTTCTTCACGGGTGAAGATATTGAGCATGCTCATCGTGGTCGAACGATGATTGAGGCGGCCGAGCAGAACATTCGTCATCACGTCGAGACGCGGGACGAGGTTGAACTGCTGAAAGATCATCGCACAGTCGCGCTGCCAGTGGCGCAGTGCAGCGCCCCGCAGGGCAGACACTTCCTGGTCACCGAAATGGATCGAGCCCGAGCTCGGCTCCTGCAGGCGATTGATCATCCGCAGCAGCGTCGACTTGCCGGCGCCGGAGCGGCCGATCACGCCAACCATCTGACCCTGCGGGATTTCGACATTCACGGAATTGACCGCGATACGGTCGCCAAACCGGCGGGTGAGGTTTTTGAGTTCGAACTTCATATTCTCTCGCTCGTTAAGCGTTCATCAACGATCGAATAGCGCGGCGATATGAAGCTGAGATGTCGTTTGTGTATAGGTTCGGTAACAATTGAAAAGCCCGGATTTCCGGGTCTTCAGGCGTAACGTGACAGAAATTCGTCAGCCGAGAGGGCGCGGAAGTCATCAAGCGCCGTGCGCAGCTTGGCATGTTCCCAGTCCCACCACGCGAGACGATCCATCGCCTCGCCCGTTTTGGCTGAAAAACGCTCGCGGATAAGCTTGGCGGGAACACCGCCGACGATGGTGTAAGGCGCGACATCCTTCGACACGACAGCACCCGTTCCGACCACCGCACCATTGCCGACCGTCACTCCCGGAAGGATGGTGACGCCATGGCCGATCCAGGTATCGTTGCCGATCGTTACCGGTTTCGAGCGGCGGGCGGCGAAGAAGTTTTCCTCATGTTCCGCCTCGCCCGGCCAGTAGTCGCCGGCCCGGTAGGTGAAGTGGTGCAGCGTCGCGCGCTCGACCGGATGATTGGTGGCATTGAGGCGCACGAAGGCGGCAATGTTGGAAAACTTGCCGATCTTTGCGTTCCACAGATGGCCATGTTCCATCACGTAGGAATAGTCGCCGATCTCGCATTCGCGGATGCGGCAGAATTCCGCCACTTCCGTATAGCGTCCGAGCACCGTTGCCTCGACCTTTGCCGTTTCATGGATATACGGCTTTTCGGACAGCATCCTGCTCATGCGGCAATCGCCTTGCGTGGCGAGAATTTCGAGACGTCGAGAATGCGGTCGGCAACCGCCTCGCGCACTTCCTCGTCATGGAAGATGCCGAGCATGGCAACACCCTCGGCCTTCTTTTTGGCGATCATATCGACCACGACCCGGCGATTGGTGGCGTCGAGAGAAGCAGTCGGCTCGTCGAGCAGCAGGATACGGTGGCTGGTGATGAAGCCGCGGGCAATGTTGACGCGCTGCTGTTCGCCGCCGGAAAAGGTGGCGGGCGGCAGCGACCAGAGTTCGCGCGGCAGGTTGAGCTTTGCCAGCAGGTCGCCTGCCGTTTCGCGGGCTTCGGCAGCATTGATGCCGCGGGCCACAAGCGGTTCGGCCACGACATCAAGCGCGGAAACGCGCGGCACGGTGCGCAAAAACTGGCTGACATAACCCATCGTGTGACGGCGCACGTCGAGCACCGTGCGCGGATCGGCGCTGGCGATATCGACGATACGGCCGCCGTGATCGACGAGGATCTGGCCGGCATCAACGGCGTAATTGCCGTAGAGCATTTTCAGGATCGAGCTCTTGCCGATGCCCGACGGGCCGCCGAGCACGACACATTCGCCAGACGCGACGGAAAAGTTCACGTCGTTGACGACGGGCAGCTTGATGCCGTCGCGCAGATGCATGGTGAAGCTCTTGAAGACTTCCGAGACGACGAGGGGAGTGGCCATGATTTTTACCTCACACCTGGAGAATGGAAGAGACGAGAAGCTGGGTATAGGGCTCGCGCGGATCGTCGAGCACCCGGTCGGTCAGGCCGTGTTCGATGACATGACCATCCTTCATCACCATCATCCGGTGCGACAAAAGGCGGGCGACGGCGAGATCGTGGGTGACGACGATCGCCGCAAGGCCGAGATCGTTGACGAGACCGCGGACCAGATCGAGCAGGCGCGCCTGAACCGAAACGTCTAGACCGCCGGTCGGCTCGTCCATGAAGACGAGGCGCGGGCCGGTGACGAGGTTGCGGGCGATCTGCAGGCGCTGGCGCATGCCGCCGGAAAAGGCGCGCGGCTGGTCGTCGATCCGGTCAGCGGAGATTTCGACGCGGCCGAGCCAGTCGGTCGCCGTCTCGCGGATCTTTCCATAATGCCGGTCCCCGACGGCCATCAGCCGTTCGCCGACATTGGCGCCGGCAGACACCGTCATGCGCAACCCGTCTGCCGGGTTCTGGTGGACGAAACCCCAGTCGGTGCGCATCAGGAAACGGCGCTCGGCCTCGCTCATATGGTAGAGATCGCGGAAATTGCCGTCGCGCATCCGGTATTCGACGCTGCCGGTGGTCGGCAGAAGCCGGGTCGAAAGGCAGTTGAGCAGCGTCGTCTTGCCCGAGCCGGATTCACCGACAATAGCGAGAACCTCGCCCGGCCACAGTTCGAAATTGACATCCTTGCAGCCGATCCGGCTGCCATAGAATTTCGAGACGCCGCTGACTTTGAGAAGGGGAGTATCGGTCATTGGGCTTGATCCTTGCGTGTCGGTGCGCGGCGCTCACCCCCCTCTGGCCTGCCGGCCATCTCCCCCACAAGGAGGGAGATCGGCAGGTGGCAAAGCCTCGATCCTCTATAAAAGCCGAGCGTGCGGTGGGCGGTGATGCTGAGAAGTGCGGCGTGAGTGCGTCTAGCTGATCTCCCCCCTTGTGGGGGAGATGTCCGGCAGGACAGAGGGGGGTAACTCATTCCGCAGCCTCTTTTGTCGTTGCCAGCATCGCGCCATGGTGGCCGTGTTCGCGGCGGTCCTCGCAATGGTCGGTATCGGAGCAGACATACATGCGACCGCCCTTGTCATCGAGAACCACCTCGTCGAGATAGACGTTCTCGGCGCCGCAGAGCGCGCAGGGCTTGTCGAACTTCTGGATCTCGAAAGGATGATCCTCGAAATCCAGGCTGACGACTTCGGTATAGGGCGGCACGGCGTAGATGCGCTTTTCGCGGCCGGCGCCGAACAGCTGCAGCGCGTCGGACATGTGCATTTTCGGATTGTCGAATTTCGGCGTCGGCGACGGATCCATCACGTAGCGGCCGGCAACCTTGACCGGATAGGCATAGGTCTTGGAAATGCGGCCGTTATGGGCGATATCTTCATACAGCTTCACATGCATGAGGCCGTATTCCTCGAGCGCGTGCATCTTGCGCGTTTCGGTCTCGCGCGGCTCGAGAAAGCGCAGGGGCTCGGGGATCGGCACCTGATAGACGAGAACCTGGCCTTCGCCGAGCTTCTGCTCGGGAATGCGGTGGCGCGTCTGGATGATCGTCGCATCCTGGGTACGGGTGGTGACGGCGACATTGGCGACCTTCTGGAAGAAGGCGCGGATGGAGACGGCGTTGGTCGTGTCGTCGGCACCCTGGTCGATCACCTTCAGCACGTCTTGCGGGCCGATGATCGCGGCGGTCACCTGCACGCCGCCGGTGCCCCAGCCGTAAGGCATCGGCATTTCGCGGGAGGCAAAAGGAACCTGATAACCGGGAATGGCGATCGCCTTCAGGATCGCCCGGCGGATCATCCGCTTCGTCTGTTCGTCGAGATAGCCGAAATTATATGTCGCGAGGTCGGTCACTCGGCAGCCTCCTGATTGAGATTGTCACTGCTGCTACGGGATTTTTCGATATCGGAGCGCATCCGGCGCACCAGCGCGAGTTCCGCCTGGAAGTCGACGTAATGCGGCAGTTTCAGATGCTCGACGAAGCCGGTCGCCTGAACGTTGTCGGCATGGGAAATGACGAATTCCTCGTCCTGCGCCGGTGCCGTCCGGTCCTCGCCGAGTTCGTCGGCGCGCAGGGCCCGGTCGACGAGCGACATGGACATCGCCTTGCGTTCGCTCTGGCCGAAAACCAGGCCGTAACCGCGGGTGAACTGCGGCGGTGCCTTGGAGGAACCCTTGAACTGGTTGATCATCTGGCATTCGGTGACGCGGATGCGGCCGAGCGAGACGGAGAAGCCGAGTTCGGCAATATCGAGTTCGATCTCGACTTCGCCGATCCGCACTTCGCCGACAAAGGGATGGTTGCGACCGTAACCGCGCTGGGTCGAATAACCGAGCGCCAGAAGAAACCCTTCATCGCCGCGGGCCAGCGCCTGCAGGCGCAGATCCCGACTCATCGGGAATTCCATCGGCTCGCGGGTCAGGTCGCCCGCCTCGTGATCCTCGCCGAACTCGCCGGCGTTCTCGATCAGGCCTTCATGGGCGAGAATATCGGAGACGCGCATGATCTCCTCATCCGGCGCATCGCGGCGTTGCGGTTCCTCGACCGGATTGTCCTCAAGCAGGGAGGGGTCGAGCAGGCGATGCGTATAGTCGAAGGTCGGGCCGAGCAGCTGGCCGCCCGGCAGATCCTTGTAGGTGGCGGAGATGCGCCGCTCGATCTTCATCTGCGCGGTATCGACCGGCACGGACGAACCGAAGCGCGGCAGGGTGGTGCGATAGGCGCGCAGCAGGAAGATTGCCTCGATCATGTCGCCGCGGGCCTGGCGCACTGCCAAGGCCGCCAGCGACCGGTCGTAAAGCGAGGCTTCGGCCATGACGCGATCGACGGCAAGGCCGAGCTGTTCGATGATCTGCTCGATCGTCAGCGCGGGCAGCGAGCGATCGCCCCGGCGCCGGTCCGCCAACAGGCGGTGGGCATTGTTGATGGCGGCTTCGCCACCCTTGACGGCTACATACATGTTTCAGTCTCCTGTCCTCGGCTCCGGCACCCGTTTTGAGGATGCCGCCGGGATCCGCGTCATTTCGCCGAGGAAAAATCCGATTTCTGCATTGCGATCTTCGTGGTGCGCGGCAGGCAGAGGATCTGCTGGCCGGCCGTCAGCACGACATCGACGCCGCGCGGAAACAGCACCCGGTTATCGGACCATAGCCGGGCAAAGACCTCCGGCAGGCCGCTGACCTTGACCGTGGTTGCATGCGGAATGCCGGGACCGGTCAGCGTCAGATCCTGGCCTTCGCCCCCGGTGTCACCAAGCGCGGCAACTTCAATTACCAGCGTCGTCGAACGATCCGGATATTCCTGCGTTCCTGCCGCAAAAAGGCCGAAGGAAGAGGGCGACATGCCGGGCTCGATGAAGGCGAAGCGCGATTCCGCCTTTTCGCGGGTCATCGGCGCACCGGTATGGAAACCGATCCATTCGGCAACGGCAGATTTGGCAAGCCCGGCGCTCAGCCAGACCGGCGTCTCGTGATCGCAAAGGGTGAGCGCGATGGCGCCGGCGGCCGGGCCAAGCGGTTCCGGCTGGCCGACATCGGTCGTGACCGTGCGGATCGTTCCGGGGCGGGCCATGCCGTCCATCAGCATCCGAAAGACGCTCTGGCTCTCAAAAACCGGTTCGGAAAAACCGCCGGCAAAGATCTGGGATTTGCTGGTCATCAGTCTTCTCCCCTGACCATGGTGAAGAAGTCGACACGTGTCGCAGCCGTCTCTTCAGCCTTCTTTTCGTCTTCAAGGGCGATGCGCGTTTCGATCGGGCCAAGCAGCACCTTTTCGACGTAATCGCGGGTGCCGGCTTCCTGCCAGAGGGCATCGAAGATCGCGGCCAGCTGTACGGCCTTCTTGTTCGTGCCCAACGCCTGTCCATGGCCGGCCGTGCCGGAGGCCAGAAGCACGGTTGCCCGTGTCACGGTCGCTTCGCCGAGATTGAAGGGAGCGCCATCGCCGCCGATCCGGCCGCGCACCATGACAAGTCCGGTTTCCGGCCCGCGCACGGGCTTTGCGTCCGGCTTGTTCTCAAGTCCCTGCCATGCCGCGTCAAGTTCGTCACCGAGCGCGCGCGCAAGCAGGCCGACGGCGCGGCGCCGTTCCATCGCATCTGCGGCCAGGGTGTTTTCTGCCTGGTTCATCGTTTAACTCCGAAATGTCTATTGATATAGACAACCATACAATGTAGGTTACATTTAGCGTGGCGACATAACAAGCGTGTGACATGGATATTGGTGACGACAGGGATCAGCTGACGGTTCAGAGGCAGAATGGCGTCGCCCTCTGGCGCCAGATCGCCGACCGCATCCGTACATCGATTGCGAATGGGGAATATGACGAGGCCGGAAAAGTGCCGGCGGAGTTCGTGCTGGCCGCGCAGTTCGGGGTCAACCGGCATACGGTCAGAAGCGCGCTTCAGGCGCTGGCGCAGGAAGGTATCGTCCGCTCGGTTCAGGGGCGCGGCACGCTGATCATGCGCAAGGAGCGCATCAACTTTCCGATTTCGAAGCGCACCCGCTTCAGCCAGGGTGTGGGGGATCAGGCGCGGGAAAAGCAGAGCGTGCTTTTGCGCTCGGCTGTCGAGGAGGCTTCGACAGAAGTGGCGGCACGGCTGAAGATCGCCGTCGGATCACAGGTGGTCCGTATGGAAACGCTCGGCAAGGCCGACAAACGGCCGGTTTCCCGCGCGACATCCTGGTTCCCGGCGGATCGTTTTGGCGGCATTGCCGAAGCCTACGAGAAGACCGGATCGATCACGGCCGCCTATCGGGAACAGGGCCTGACCGATTATATCCGCGAGACGACAGAGGTTACCGCCGTCCATGCCGAAAACGCCGATCTTGCCGATCTGGCGCTGTCCCCCGGCGCGATCGTGCTCGTTGCCCGTGCTCTCAACACCGATATGGATGGCGTGCCGGTTCAGTTCTCGATCACGCGCTTCCCGGCCGATATCGTCCAGCTGACGATCGAGACCTGACGGCAACCGCAAAACAAAAAAGCAGGCCGCGGAATGCGCGGCCTGCTTCTGATCAATCCCTTTCGGGAAAGTTTTAGCCGAATGCGGCCCTGACGGCGCGGAACGCCGACGAGACTGGATGCGCGTTGCGGGAGGTCGCCTGCGCTGCTCCACGGCCATCCTCAAGCCTGAACTGCGACAACAGCTCGTTCAGAGCGGCCGCCTGGGCGGCGAGGCTGTGGCTGGCCGCATTGGTCTGTTCGACCATGGCGGCGTTCTGTTGCGTGCCCTGGTCCATCTGGTTGACCGAGACATTGATCTCGTTCAGGCCGGTCGACTGTTCGCGGGTCGAGACGACGATCGACGCGACATTGGTGTTGATACGCTGAACGTCGGCAACGATCGTCTCCAGTGCCCTGCCGGTCTCGCCGACGAGGCTGACCCCGTCTTCGACCTTGGCGCTGGAAGCGTTGATCAGATCCTTGATCTCCTTGGCCGCCTTTGCCGAACGCTGGGCGAGCTCGCGCACTTCCTGTGCGACGACGGCAAAACCCTTGCCGGCTTCACCGGCACGCGCCGCTTCCACGCCGGCATTGAGGGCCAGGAGGTTGGTCTGGAAGGCGATATCGTCGATCACGCCGATAATGTTGCCGATCTCGCTGGAAGAGGCTTCGATCTGCTGCATGGCATCGATCGCCCGGCGCACGACGTCACCGGATTTTTCGGCGCCGAGGCGGGTATGGTCGACCAGCTTTCCGGCTTCACCGGCGCGCACGGCCGAATCCTTGACCGCCGTCGTCACCTGTTCCAGTGCGGCTGCAGTTTCCTCGACGGAGGCAGCCTGCTGCTCGGTGCGCTTGGCAAGATCGTCGGCGGCCGAGCGGATCTCGTTGGCGCCGGAATCGATGGCGCGGGCATTTTCACCGACCGAGCGCAGAACCGACTGCAGCTTGGCCACAGAGTCGTTGAAGTTGAGGCGCAGCTGATCCAGCTGGCTGACGAAGGGTTTGTCCAGACGGAAGGTCATGTCGCCATCGGAGAGGTTCTTCAGGCCAAGGGCGAGACCATCGACTGCTTCGGCAACATCGGCCGCTTCGCGGGCCTTCTGTTCCTCGCGGGCAAGGCGTTCCTGTTCGCTCATCGAGCGGTTGGCTTCGGTCTCGCGCTCCAGACGTTCGCGCTCCAGCGCGTTTTCGCGGAACACGCCGACGGCGGCGGCCATCTCACCGACCTCATCGGTGCGCTCGGCGTAAGGAATTGCAGAGCGCGTATCGCCGGCCGCAAGCATGTTCATCGAAGCGGTGATCGCACCGATCGGCCGTGCCACGCGCATATAGGACAGGACGGCGGCGCCGGCTGCGACGAGCGCCGACAGGATGATGGAAATGATCGTCACGAGCTGCGCGCTGGAGGCGACAGAGCCGGCATGGTCGATCGAGGCTTCCGCCAGCTTGAGATTGTTGGCCGAGATATCCTTGATGATCAGGATCGCCTCGATGCCGATCGGCTCCATCTGTTCAACGACGAAGCTCTTGAGGCTGGCACGTTCACCGGCCTGCGCACGGGTATAAACCTCCGCCGCGAACTTGTCGTAACGGCCGAAATCGTTGACGAGCGTCTGATATTTGGCGCGGGTTTCGGGAAGGGTGATGCGTTCGGAGAATGCCTTGAGGGCGGCGTCGCGCGCTACCTTGCCCTGCTCGACCTGCTTCTGCAGCGCATCGATCTCGGCATTGTCGACAGCCGACAGCATCGTCAAGGCGGCGCGGCGCTCCATGCTGAAGGCGCCATCAAGTGCGGCGATATTGGCATTGCCGATAATGTGGCGGCCGAGTTCTTTCGACTGCGTCTCCATGCCTGACAGCGAATGAAGCGCAAATCCCCCTTGAATAATGCCGAGGGTGACGAGGCCCGCGAAAAGCGCGGGGATCAACACTTTGATTTTAATATTCTTCATAGCTGGCCCATCGATTGGATATGAAAAGGTCTCGGCCTCCCCCGATGCAGCTAGCTAGTCAATATGTCTGATATTATTGGTTAATAGGCCTGACGAATGTCAATTTGTCGCAGGCATTTTCGTCATCCGGCAAGTAATTTGCAGGAATTACGATAGTCACTCGGTAAAAATCGAATATTTAGACCATGTGTCACAATTTATATAATGTGACACATGGTTATTTTACGCCGAAATACTTAGTGTGCGCCGGACATATCGCCAAGAACAGTCTTGGTGGCGACAGTCGAATCGGCGTTCAGCGTGTAGACCATCGGCACGCCGGTCGCGAGATTGAGCTGCAGGATCTCTTCCTTGGTCAGGCGATCGAGAACCATGACCAGCGAGCGCAGCGAGTTGCCGTGTGCGGCAACCAGAACCTTTTCGCCGCGCAGAACGCGGGGCAGGATTTCCGTCAGGTAATAGGGCCAGACGCGGGCGCCGGTATCACGCAGGCTTTCGCCACCCGGCGGTGGGATGTCGTAGGAACGGCGCCAGATATGAACCTGCTCCTCGCCCCACTTGGCGCGGGCATCGTCCTTGTTGAGGCCGGAAAGGTCGCCGTAATCGCGTTCGTTGAGAGCCTGGTCGCGGATCGTTTCGAGACCTTCCTGGCCGAGCTTGCCGAGCACGATCTTCAGCGTGTTCTGGGCGCGCTTCAGGTCGGACGTGAAGGCGATGTCGAACTTGATGCCGGTATCAGCCAGCGCCTGACCGCCGGTTTCAGCTTCCTGGATGCCGAGTGGGGTGAGGTCAGGATCCTTCCAGCCGGTAAACAGGTTTTTGAGATTCCAGTCGCTCTGGCCGTGCCGAACGAGGACGAGAGTGCCGCTCATTGAATAATCCCTCCGAGATATGTCAGTTGGAAAGCCCGAGTACGTCGAGCATGGAATAGAAGCCGGGTTTTTCGCCGCGCGCCCAGAGCGCTGCCGCGACCGCGCCACGGGCGAATATGGATCTATCACGGGCGCTGTGGGACAGGGTGACGATTTCGCCTTCACCGGCAAGCAGAACCGAATGATCGCCGACGACGGAACCGCCGCGCAGTGTCGCAAAGCCGATCGTGCCGCCCGGACGCGGCCCGGTATGGCCATCGCGCACCCGCACCGACTGGCTGGCGAGATCGATGCCGCGCCCACGCGCCGCCGCCTCACCGAGCAGCAGTGCTGTGCCGGACGGCGCATCGACCTTATGCTTGTGGTGCATTTCGACGATCTCGATATCCCAGCCCGCCGCCGGCAGCGCCTTTGCCGCCTGCTGGGTGAGCACGCCCAGAAGATTGACGCCGAGGCTCATATTGCCGGACTTGACGACGCGGGCATGGCGGGAGGCGGCCTTGAACTTTTCCTCGTCCTCGACCGAGCAGCCGGTGGTGCCGATCACATGGACGATGCGTGCCTGGGCAGCGAGAACGGAATATGCCACGCTTGTGCTCGGCGTCGTGAAATCGATGACGCCTTCCGCATCGAGAAACGCCTTCAGCGGATCGCTGGTCACCGGGACGCCGAGCTGGCCGACACCGGCAAGTTCGCCCGCATCCTTGCCGATGAAGGCTGACCCTTCGCGACCGATAGCGGCATGCAGCGTCACACCCGGCGTTTCATGGATGATACGGATCAGCGTCTGACCCATCCGGCCTGCCGCGCCGACCACTACCAGCTTCATGTCATTCGTGGTCATGCGCAGTCCTGCCTACTTCAGATTCTATATGGCCCGGTCGGGCGATTGCAGATTGTTGAGGCGAGCGTAAAGCCCGTCCTTGCGCTGCGCAAGCTCCTCATGCGTGCCTTGTTCGACCACGAGACCTTCATGCATGACGACGATCTTGTCGGCCTTCACGACGGTCGAAAGGCGGTGGGCGATGACGATCACGGTACGCCCATGCATCGCCGTTTCCAGCGCCTTCTGCACGGCTGCTTCCGACTCGTTGTCGAGGGCCGATGTCGCTTCATCGAGCAGCAGGATCGGCGCGTTGCGCACGAGGGCGCGGGCAATCGACAGCCGCTGCCGCTGACCGCCGGAAAGCGTCATGCCGTTTTCGCCGACGGGCGTATCGTAACCTTCCGGCTGCGCCACGATAAAATCGTGGGCATAGGCAAGCTTCGCGGCTTCCTCGATCTCGGTATCGGTCGCATCCGGGCGTCCGTAGCGGATATTGTCGCGGATCGTGCCTTCGAACATGTAGGGCTGCTGCGAGACATAGGCGAGCTGCCGTCTCAGCGAAGACTTGGTGACGTCGGCGATATCCTGTCCGTCGATCAGGATCTGACCTTCGGCCGGATCGTAGAAACGCGGAATGAGATTGATGATCGTCGACTTGCCGGCGCCGGACTGGCCGACCAGCGCGGTCGTCTGGCCACCTTCGGCCATGAGGTCGACACCCTTGAGGATCGGCCCGCCACCCGCATAGGAGAAGACGACATTCTTGAATTCGACCCGCGCCGGGCCGACGACAAGATCCCTGGCATTCGGCTTTTCCCGCTGCGCCGGCTGCATGTCGAGCAGCGCATAAATCATCTGCGCGTTGACGACGGCACGGTCGATCTGCACCTGCAACTTGGCCAGACGCCGGGCCGGGTCATAGGCCATCAGCAGTGCGGTGACGAAGGAGAAGAAGGCACCTGGCGGCACATTGTCATAGATCGAGCGGAAGGCCGCATAGGCAAGCACGCTCGAGATCGCAAAACCGGCAAAGGTTTCGGTGAGTGGCGAGGTGCGCTCGGAAAGCCGGGCGATGCGGTTGGCGCGGCGCTCGGCCGTGTCGATGATCTTGCTGACCTTGTTGTCGAGCTCGGTCTCCATGGTGAAGGCCTTCACCACGGCAATGCCCTGCACGGTTTCCTGCATGGCGCCGAGAACGCGGCTGTTCGTCTCGATCGCCTCGCGGGTTGCGGAACGCAACCGCTTCGACACATAGCGCAGCGCATAAAGAAGCGGCGGCGCCACGGCAAAGACGATCAGCGATAGCACCCAATCCTTTGAAACCATCACGCCGATCAGCGAGACCAGCGTCAGCAGGTCGCGCGCGGTGGAGGTGACCGTCAGGTTGAGGACGTCGCGGATACCGTTGACGTTCTGGCTGATCTGGGCGGCAAGATGGGCCGAGCGGGCTTCGGCGAAATAACCGACAGACAGCGTCATCAGATGCTTGTAAAGACGGCGCTGGTAACGAGCGACGATATTGTTGCCGATCTTCGACAGCGTCACGGCCTGCCCGTAGGTCGCAAAGCCGCGCAACACGAAGGCAGCAAGGATCGCACCGCAGATCACTAGCACCATATCGGCGCGCCGATTGGCGAAAGCCTCGTTGACGACGGATTCCATGATCCATGCGGTAAAGGCCGTCGACAATGCGACGACCACGAGACAGAAGATCGCGAACGCATAGCCGCGGATATGGTCACGGCCGTTCTCGGCAATGATCCGTTTCAGCACGCGGACGACGGTGCCGGAATCCACGTGGCGTTTCTTGTCCTGGGCGACTTTCAATAAGGCTTTCCCGTTTCGGCATCATGCCGCAGCATATTTTCGATGGCGCCTATTAACCGCTTGACGTCGCTTTTGCCAGCCAAGGCGGCGGGATTCGCGATTGCTGTTGCATTCGGGCAAACCGGAAGGCCCGGTCGCCGCCTGTCAGAGACCGGCATGCGCCTCAGCGCTGCCAGTGGCGACCATCGAGCGAAATGCCGTAGGACTGGGGGGTTCGCGCGAAACTCGACAGCCCGGCAAGGGCCGCCTGCGGGTGGGTTACGACGAAGGTCGGGATCGTCTTCATCAGTTCCGTGTGCGGCGCTTTGTCCTCGAACTCGGCGCGGAAACGCGGCTTGCGCAGCGCGTCGATGATTTTTGGCGAAATGCCGCCACCGAGGAAAATACCGCCGCGCGCCATGAAGATCAGAGCGAGATCGCCGGCAAGCCGGCCCAGATAGCCGACAAACAGGTCGATCGTTTCGGCAGCTTGGCTGTTCTCGCCGGAAAGGCCCTGTTCAGTGACCTCCGGCGGCGTCTTGAGGATCGGCTCCAGCCCATCGGCCTTGCAGACGGCCTGATAGATGTTGACCAGCCCGCGACCGGAGATGATCTCCTCGGCCGAGACACGGCCTTCGATCGTGCGCAGATGCGGAAACACCTGCAGATCGCGTTCCGAACGCGGCCCGATATCCACGTGCCCGCCTTCGCCGGGAACGGGGAACCAGGTGTTGCGGGCATGTACGAGGCCGGCGACACCGAGCCCGGTGCCGGGTCCGAGCACGACACGCGAAGCATCCGTTGCTTCTGTCAGCGTGCCGATCGGTTCACGGTCTTCATGGGTCAGCGAGGCGACGGCAAGTGCCTGCGCCTCGAAATCGTTGAGCACGGCGACCTCGTCGAAACCGAGTTCGCTGATCATCTTTTTCGGGCGGACAACCCAGTCGCAATTCGTCAGATCGATTTCGTCACCATCGATCGGCCCGGCAATGGCGAGAATGGCCGATTTCGGCTTTTTCGACACGGCCTTCAGCACCACGGCTTCGATCGCTTCGTCGATCGTTGCAAAATCCGCCGTCTGGACGGTCGGAAAATTCTCCGGCTCGCTCTCGGCATCGATCAGCACGGAAAAGCGGGCATTGGTGCCGCCGATATCACCGATCAGGATCGGGAATGCGAGTTTGTCGGATTGAGCGTCGGACATGTGCAGCCTGTCTCGTCCTATTGGAAATCGATGAATTTTTCAGCGGTGGCGCGGTTCAGCGCCATCGGAATGTCGTAGACCGTCGCAAGCCGGGTCAGCGCCTTCACGTCGACATCGTGCGGAAGCGCGCTCAAGGGATCGATGAAGAAGATCAGCATGCCGACCTCGCCGGTGGCGATCATTGCGCCGATCTGCTGGTCGCCGCCAAGCGGGCCGCTTTTCAGCCGGGTCACATCGAGCCCGGGGCAGGCATCCAGAACGCGGCCGCCGGTCGTGCCCGTCGCGACGATCCGGTAACGGCCAAGGGCAACCTGATGTTGGCGCGCAAAATCCGCCATCTCGTCCTTTTTCAGGTCGTGGGCGATCAGCGCTATGCAGGGAAGGGGCGACATGGGTTCCTCAACCAGGTCTTCAATCGATTTGTGTAGGCCTTCTAGCCTGCCAAAGCGAGGATGGAAAGGTGTCGCGGAAAAACAGCCGGAGCTTGTGGCATCTACCGGCTGGGCCTTGGCGTTGGAAGCGGCACCTGCTCTTGCGAGGTCGCATCCTCGGCGGGCTCGGCTTCTGTTGTGCTAGTCGGCAGGGCAGTTTGCGGAGAATAGGAAATGACGCTTCCACCGAAGGTCGCGTCCGCCTCCGAGCGCGCCGGAGCGGCAAGCACGGCGGCGCAGGCCTTTGGCAGATCTGACAACATCACCTGGCGCGGCTTGACCGGCTTCTTGTTCGGATCGGGTTTTGGCGGCGGCGCCCAGGGCTCCTTGGTGAACCACCAGGCAAGACCCTTGCTGTCGCAATCGTCGCCCTTCGGTACGGCCGCCTGTTTCTGGCAGGAGGTTGCACCCGGCGGGCAGGAAAGGCGCACGTGAAAATGCTCGTCATGGCCGTAGATCGGCCGCACCTTGCCCAGCAGGTCGCGATCGCCGGTCCAGGTCTGGCAGAGTTTTTTCTTGATCGCAGGGTTGACGAAGACGCGCTGCACTTGCGGATAGCTCGCAGCCTGCATGACTAGCCGTGCATGCGTGCTGGTCCAGCGGTTCGAATCGACCGTCAAAAACTTGCTCTTGTCGAGCATGGAGGTGAACGGCATGTCCTCGCGCTGCTGCACCGAAAGCGGCTGCGCCGGTTTCGGCGTGAACCAGATATCGGCGTCCAGCCCGACCTGATGGGAGGCATGGCCCGTGATCATCGGCCCGCCGCGCGGCTGCGAAATATCGCCGACCAGAATGCCCGATCCCCAGCCGAGCCGGGCCGCATCCTGCGAAAACTGTTCGAGGAAGGAAATCATCGCCGGATTACCCCAGCGGCGGTTGCGCGAAAGCCGCATCGCCTGCCAGGTCGGCCCGTCGGTCGGAAGTGCCACCGCGCCCGACATGCAGCCCTTGGCATAGAAGCCGAGCGGATCCGCTTCGGCCTTGCTTGGCAGTTTGACGCTGCCGAAAAGCTGCTTGGCCGTTTTCGGTTCTTCGGCCACCGCCGGATCGATCAGGCCGCTGCAGAACATTGCCGCGGACACCAGTGCTGGAATTGCCTTCGAAATCGATCTCATGAACATCTGCCGCAAATCACTTTGCCTGAACTGTAACGGGAAAAGGCAATTTGGTGAAATGGACAACCGCCCCGAACCGGCAAGATCATGCCCGGAATAAAATGCTTGTGACCGGGCCTGCCTGTCTTTTGCTTTGTTTTGCCCTATGCTGTCCCGCAACAAGACTCGATCTATAAAAGGGATGGCGAATGGCTTTTGGCCAATGGAAAACCGGTTTCGTAACTCTCGTCGCAGCGGCGGTTTTGGCCGCCGGGCAGGTGTCTGCGCAGGACGCGGCCAAGACCCAGACGGGTGAGCCGCAATGGCGTTACGGCATGGCCGTCATCGGTGATCTGAAGCTGCCGCAGGACTTCAAGCAGCTCCCTTATGTCAATCCCGACGCGCCAAAGACGGGCGAGCTTCGGCTGGCAGACGAGGGCACGTTCGACAATCTCAATCCCGTCATCGATCGCGGCGCGCTTGGTGCCGGCACGGGTACACTCTTCGATACGCTGATGAAACGTTCGGAAGACGAGGTGTTCGGCACCTACGGATTGCTTGCCGAAGCCGTCTCCTACCCCGACGACATGTCGTCGGTGACCTTCAGGCTGAGAGCCGAGGCGAAATGGGCGGATGGTGAGCCCGTGACGCCGGAAGACGTCATCTTCAGCATGCAGAGCTTCAAGGAATACAGCGCCTTCTATTCCGGCTACTATCGCCATGTAACGACGGTCGAAAAGACCGGCGAGCGGGAAGTCACCTTCCGTTTCGACGAAAAGAACAACAAGGAATTGCCGTCGATCGTCGGTGACTTTCCGATCCTGCCGAAGCATTGGTGGGAGGGGAAGGACGCAAGCGGCAAGCAGCGAGACATTTCCAAGACGACGCTGGAAGCGCCGATCGGATCGGGACCGTACAAGATCGCTTCGATCCAGCCGGGCTCCGGTATCCGTTACGAATTGCGTGACGATTATTGGGGCAAGGCTCTGCCGATCAATCTCGGCCAGTATAATTTCCGCAATATCAGCTACACCTATTTTGCCGATGCGGATGTCGAGTTCGAGGCCTTCCGGGCCGGTACGATCGACTATCGTTCGGAAAACAGTTCCAGCCGCTGGGCGACACGTTACGACTTCGCAGCAGTCAAGGATGGCAAGATCACCCGCGAGGCCCTGACCAACCCCTTCAAGGCGACCGGCGTCATGCAGGCCTTCGTTCCGAACATGCGTCGCGACGTTTTCAAGGATGCACGTGTCCGTGAGGCTTTGAATTATGTCTACGACTTCGAGGACCTGAACAAGACTCTCGCCTTTGGCGGCCTGAAGCGGGTCGACAGTTTCTTCTGGGGTACCGAACTTGCGTCATCCGGCCTGCCGCAGGGCAAGGAACTCGAAATCCTGAACGAACTCAAGGACAAGGTTCCGGCCCGGGTATTTACCGAGCCTTATACCAATCCGGTCAACGGCGATCCGGAAAAGGTACGCGACCACCTTCGCACCGCAATCGGCCTCTTCAAGCAGGCCGGCTGGGAGCTGAAGGGCAACCAGATGGTCAATACCAAGACCGGCAAGCCGATGAGCTTCGAAATCCTGCTGTCGAGCCAGTCGCAGGAGCGTACCGTGGCGCCCTTTGTCGCCAGCCTGAAAAAGATCGGGATCGATGCGCGTATGCGATCAGTCGATTCCTCGCAATACGTCAATCGTGTGCGCAGCTTCGACTACGACATGATATATGGCGTCTGGGCGCAGACGATGAATCCGGGCAATGAGCAGACGGAATATTGGGGCTCGGCTTCGGTCGATCGCCAGGGCTCGCGCAACTACGCCGGTATCGCGGATCCGGCCGTCGATGCGTTGATCAAGAAGATCATCACCGCACCGACCCGTGAAGACCAGATCGCCGTCGTTCACGCGCTGGATCGCGTCCTGCTCGCCAATCACTTCGTGGTACCCATGTTCTATTCCGGCGAAACGAGAATTGCCTATTGGAACCGGCTGGCTCATCCGGCCACCCTGCCGGAATACGGAATAAGCTTCCCGGAAATCTGGTGGTCGAAGGACGCCGCCAAGTAGTCTGTGCAGCCAAGGGCGCAAGTGCGAGACTTGCGCCCCGCGGCGGCAACTGGTCCAAATGCACCGAATGATTCGCTTCAAAACAAGGGAAAGCCTTTGATCCTGGCACCGAGACGCGGTGAGACTATGCGACAGGTCGGGCGACCGTCCGCAGGCGGGGCGCTCTGATGGGCGCCTATATTCTCCGTCGCATTCTTCTGATGATCCCGACCATCGTCGGCATCATGGCGATTTCCTTTCTCGTCGTGCAGTTCGCCCCCGGCGGCCCGGTCGAGCAGGTAATTGCCCAGATCCAGGGGCAGGACAGCGGTGACCGTCTTTCCGGCGGCAGCAGCGATGTCATGAGCCAGGGTGGTGGTGACGAGTCTCGCTATCGCGGCGCCCAGGGCCTCGATCCGGAATTCATCAAGAAGCTCGAACAGCAGTTCGGTTTCGACAAGCCGCCGCTGACCCGCTTTCTCGACATGATGTGGAATTACATTCGTTTCGATTTCGGCGAGAGTTTCTTCCGCAACACATCGGTTATTGATCTGATCCTCGACAAGCTGCCCGTCTCCATGTCGCTCGGCTTCTGGATCCTGATCGTTTCCTACGTCATCTCCATCCCGCTCGGCATCCGCAAGGCGGTGAGTGACGGCTCGACCTTCGACGTCTGGACGTCTGCGATCGTCGTCGTCGGTTACGCCGTGCCGAGTTTTCTGTTCGGCATCCTGCTGATCGTGATGTTCGCCGGTGGTTCGTTCTTCGACTGGTTCCCGCTGCGCGGCCTTGTCTCCGATAATTTCGCCGATCTCTCCTGGTGGCAGAAGATCGTCGACTATTTCTGGCACCTGACGCTGCCGCTGATCGCGCTGTCTCTCTCGGCCTTCGCGACGACGACGCTACTCACCAAGAATTCCTTCATCGACGAGATCAAGAAGCAATATGTCACGACCGCTCGTGCAAAGGGCCTGACCGAGCGCCGGCTGCTGTATGGTCATGTCTTCCGCAACGCCATGCTGATCGTCATCGCCGGTTTTCCGGGCGCCTTCATCTCCGCCTTTTTCACCGGCTCGCTGCTGATCGAGAACATTTTTTCGCTCGATGGCCTCGGCCGGCTGGGTTATCTCGCGATCGTCAACCGCGATTATCCGATCGTATTCGGCACGCTCTACATCTTCTCGCTCATGGGCCTTGTCGTCAGCCTCATCTCCGATCTGATCTACACCTGGATCGACCCGCGTATCGATTTCGAGCGGAGGGACGTGTGATGGAAGCATCCACCGTGACCGCCCCTGCCGCAGCAGCGCCGAAACGCCCCTGGATTTCGCCCGCCAATCGCCGCCGGCTTTCGAATTTCCGTGCCAACAAGCGTGGCTTCTGGTCCTTCTGGATCTTCATGCTGCTGTTCATCCTGAGCTTGCTGGCAGAATTCATCGCCAACGACCGGCCGATCATCGCCTCCTACAAGGGCGAGATCCTGTTTCCCGTGATGATCGATTATCCGGAGGAAAAATTCGGCGGCTTCCTGGCGACGACGGATTACCGGTCCGACTTCATCACCCAGGAGATCGATGCCAATGGCTGGATGATCTGGCCGCCGATCCGCTATTCCTACCAGACGGTCAATTCCAACATTCCCCATTCTGCTCCGACGCAACCCTTCTGGCTGATGTCGAAGGAAGATCGCTGCAAGGGTTATGCCGCGGGTGACAAGGATCCGAACTGCATCATCGGTAACCTCAACTGGCTCGGCACCGACGATCAGGCGCGCGATGTCACGGCGCGGATGATCTACGGTTTCCGGATCTCGGTCCTGTTCGGTCTGGCGCTGACCATCTGCTCGGCGGTGATCGGCGTTCTCGCCGGTGCGGTTCAGGGGTATTTCGGCGGCTGGACGGATCTGATCATGCAGCGGCTGATCGAGATCTGGTCCTCCATGCCGGTCCTCTACATCCTGCTGATCATCGCAGCCATCCTGCCGCCCGGCTTCTTCGTGCTTCTCGGCATCATGCTGCTCTTCTCATGGGTCAGCTTCGTCGGCGTCGTGCGCGCCGAATTCCTGCGTGCCCGAAATTTCGAATATGTCCGCGCTGCCCGTGCCCTCGGTGTCGGCAACTGGACGATCATGTTCCGCCACCTTCTGCCGAATGCCATGGTGGCGACGCTCACCTTCCTGCCCTTCATCCTGTCGGGCTCGATCGCAACGCTCACCTCGCTCGATTTCCTCGGCTTCGGCATGCCTCCCGGTTCGCCGTCGCTGGGCGAGATGATCGCCCAGGGCAAGAACAACCTGCAGGCGCCCTGGCTCGGCCTCACAGCCTTTCTCACCATGTCGCTGATGTTGTCGCTGCTGATCTTTGTCGGCGAGGCCGTGCGCGATGCCTTCGATCCGCGCAAGACGTTCCGGTGATGTCATGACCGAACCGCTTCTCTCCGTTCGCAATCTCTCGGTCGCCTTTCATCAGGGCGGCAACACTTCTCTTGCCGTCGATGGCGTCTCCTTCGATATCATGCCGGGTGAGGTCGTGGCGCTGGTCGGCGAATCCGGCTCCGGCAAGTCCGTGACGGCCAATTCGATCCTGAAGCTCCTGCCTTATCCGGCCGCCAGCCATCCCTCCGGCGAGATCCTGTTTTCGGGCAAGGATATGCTGAAGGCGAGTGAGGCGGAGCTGCGCCAGGTGCGCGGCAACGACATCACGATGATCTTTCAGGAGCCGATGACCTCGCTCAACCCGCTGCATTCGATCGAGAAGCAGGTCGGCGAGATCCTCGAGCTGCATCAGGGCATGACAGGTCAGGCGGCCCGCGCCCGCACGCTTGAACTGCTTGTCCAGGTCGGTATCCGCGATCCTGAAAAACGCCTGCAGGCCTATCCCCACGAACTGTCCGGCGGCCAGCGCCAGCGTGTCATGATCGCCATGGCGCTCGCCAACCGGCCAAAGCTGCTGATCGCCGATGAACCGACGACGGCGCTCGACGTCACGGTTCAGGCGCAGATCCTCGATCTCCTGCGCAAGCTGAAGGGCGAGCATGGCATGTCCATGCTGTTCATCACCCACGACCTCGGCATCGTCCGCAAATTTGCCGACCGGGTCTGCGTCATGACCAAGGGCAAGATCGTCGAGACAGGCCCGGTGGAAGATGTCTTCACCCGCCCGAGCCACGCTTATACGCAGCATCTCCTTTCTTCCGAACCGCGGGGCGAACCGCCGGTGGTTGATGCTCAAAGCCCGGTCGTGATGGAAGGCAAGGACATCCGCGTCTGGTTCCCGGTCAAGCAGGGGTTCATGCGCAAGATTGTCGATCATGTGAAGGCGGTCGATGGCGTCGATCTGAAGCTCAGAGCCGGTGAAACGCTCGGCGTGGTCGGGGAATCCGG
Organism: Neorhizobium alkalisoli; assembly: GCF_007829835.1. Taxonomy (GTDB): domain Bacteria; phylum Pseudomonadota; class Alphaproteobacteria; order Rhizobiales; family Rhizobiaceae; genus Neorhizobium. The sequence goes on from NZ_VIWP01000004.1 coordinate 181,362, forward strand.
CTCCGGCAAGACGACTCTCGGCCTGGCGCTTGCCCGGCTGATTTCGTCACAGGGGCGCATCGTCTTCATCGGCAACCAGATCGATCAATATTCCTTCAAGCAGATGCGGCCTTTCCGCGATCGGCTGCAGATCGTCTTTCAGGATCCGTTCGGGTCGCTCAGCCCGCGCATGCCGGTCGGCGATATCATCGCCGAAGGCCTGAAGGTGCATGAACGATCGCTTTCCGCAGACGAGCGCGATGAACGGGTTGCCTGGGCGCTGAACGAGGTCGGCCTCGATCCTGCGACTCGCTGGCGCTATCCGCATGAGTTTTCCGGCGGCCAGCGGCAGCGCATCGCGATCGCCCGCGCCATGGTGCTGAAACCGCGTTTCGTCATGCTCGACGAGCCGACGTCTGCGCTCGACATGACGGTGCAGGCGCAGGTGGTCGATCTTCTGCGCGACCTGCAGAAAAAGCACGACCTCGCCTATCTCTTCATCAGCCACGACCTGAAAGTGGTGAAGGCGCTCGCCAACCACGTCATCGTCATGCGGCTCGGCAAGGTGGTGGAAGAAGGGCCGTCTGCGCAGATTTTTGGTGCACCCAAAGAAGCCTATACCCGCGCCCTCATGGCCGCAGCCTTCAATCTGGAAGCCGTCGAAAACGGCGCCATCAGCCAATAAACCGGGAACCTGTCATGCCTGCAAACGCGTCTGTCGTCATCGATCTGAAGTTCGAACGCCGGGAGGTCGATGCGGCGCTTCCGGGTTCGTATGTGGGCCGAAAGGTGCTGCACGCTTCGGATCGATCTGCCGATCTTTCGGATGCGCGTTATGCCGTTCTGTGGAAGCCCGATCTCGATCTGTTCAAGCGGGCGCCGAACCTCGAAGTCATCTTCTCCGGTGGTGCCGGCGTCGATGCCATCCTTGCCGTCCCTGGCCTGCCGGATCTGCCGATCGTTCGTTTCGTTGATGAAAGCCTGACGACGCGGATGAGCGAATGGGTGGTCTTGCAGGCGCTGAGCCATCTGCGCCAGACGCCGGCCTATCTTGCCCAGCAGCGCAAGCATGAATGGCGCGAGCTCTCGCAGCCGCAGGCGAGCGAGATCACCGTCGGTGTCATGGGCCTTGGCGTGCTCGGCCTCGATTCCGTCGCCAAACTCAAGGTCATGGGTTTCAACGTGATCGGCTGGTCGCGCGGCCTGAAGCAGATCGATGGCGTCGAGACTTTCGATTCCTCCGGTCTCGACGCCTTCCTTGCCCGCACTGATATCCTCGTCGGTCTCGTGCCGCTGACGGATGAAACCCGCGGCATTTTCGATGCAAAGCTGTTTGGCAAGCTTCGCCAGGGTGGGGCGCTCGGAAAGCCGGTTTTCATCAATGCCGGCCGCGGCGGCAGCCAGGTCGAGGCTGACATCGTTGCTTCCATCAATGGCGGTGTTCTCGGCGGCGCCTCCCTCGATGTCTTCGAGAAGGAGCCGCTCGCGGCCGACAGCCCGCTCTGGGCCATGGAGAATGTCATCGTCACACCGCATGCCGCTGCGGCATCCGATGTCCGCGCCCTGTTCCGCAACAGCGAACTGCAGATGCAGCGTTATGAGGCGGGTGAGGCGTTGCAGCATCTGGTGGATCGCAAGTCCGGTTATTGACCCTCTGGCGGGAACGATCGCTGTGGCGGATGGTTTGACGGCATTGGCAATGTCGTCCCTCCGCAACGGCGCGACCGAATTGCGTTGTGGACTTGAGCCATAGTTTTTCGCTAAACATGCCCGGAGGTTAAGCATCTGCTTCCTCCATGACGAAATGCGCTTAGGTGGTGGAGCCGGTCGCAAGATCGGTGAGGGGCAGGCATGACGAAAACCGATATCGCGACCAGGGTTTACAATCACACCTGGAAGCTCGATCCGATCATCCGCAGTCTGATCGACACGGACTTTTACAAGCTTCTGATGTTGCAGATGATCTGGAAACTTTACCCGGATGTCGATGCGACCTTTTCCGTGATCAACCGGACCACGAAGGTAAAACTCGCAGAGGAGATCGACGAAGGTGCGCTGCGGGAGCAACTCGACCACGCCCGCACGGTCAGCCTTTCGAAGAAGGAAATGATCTGGCTGGCGGGCAACACGTTCTACGGCCGCAAGCAGATTTTCGAGCCCGAGTTCCTGACCTGGCTCTCGACCTTCAAACTCCCCGAATACGAGCTTTCCAAACGCGACGGGCAGTATGAACTCACCTTCCACGGCAAGTGGATGGAAACGACCATGTGGGAAATTCCGGCGCTTGCCATCATCAACGAGCTGCGTTCCCGCTCGGCCATGCGCTCGCTCGGTTATTTCACGCTCGATGTCCTCTACGCGCGGGCGAAATCGAGGATGTGGGACAAGGTGCAGCGCCTGCGGGATCTGCCGGGCCTGCGGATATCCGATTTCGGAACGCGCCGCCGCCACAGTTTTACCTGGCAGCGCTGGTGCGTCGAAGCCCTGAAAGAAGGCATCGGCAACGCCTTCACCGGCACCAGCAATGTGCTCCTCGCCATGGATTCGGATCTGGAGGCTGTCGGCACCAATGCGCATGAACTTCCCATGGTCGCGGCAGCACTTGCTGAGACCGATGACGAGCTGCGCCAGGCGCCTTATCAGGTCCTGAAGGACTGGAACCGGCTTTATCATGGCAACCTGCTGATCGTGCTGCCGGATGCCTTTGGTACTGCCGCCTTCCTGCGCGACGCGCCGGACTGGGTCGCCGACTGGACCGGTTTCAGGCCGGACAGCGCCCCGCCGATCGAAGGCGGCGAGCGGATCATCGACTGGTGGAAGAAGATGGGCCGCGACCCGAAGAACAAGCTTCTGATTTTTTCGGACGGGCTGGATGTCGATGCGATCATCGATACCTACCGGCATTTCGAGGGCAGGGTACGCATGAGCTTTGGCTGGGGCACCAACCTCACCAACGATTTTGCCGATTGCGCACCGCGCGAGATCGACGGGCTGAAGCCCATTTCCATCGTCTGCAAGGTCAGCGAGGCAAATGGCCGTCCAGCCGTCAAACTCTCCGACAATCCGCGCAAGGCCACTGGCGAACCGGCCGAGGTCGAGCGTTACCTGAAATTCTTCGGTCAGCAGGATCGGGTCGATCAGGAACTTGTCGTCTGAGCGACCAATAAAAAAGCAGGCCCCGGTGTTTTGCCGGGGCCTGCCTTGTCATGCCAGATCGGTTGGCGATCCCGCTCTTACTGGATCACCTGAACCACTGTATGCGTCTGCGGATCGACGATCACCCGCTGATTGTTGACGACCGCATAGGCGTAATGCGGATTGCTCGGAACCGGGGTCACCACCACGGTCTGGGGAATGGCCTTGCCGACGACGACCGGCTGTTCGACGGTGACGGCCGTGGTCGGAGCCGGCTGTTCCTGAACATAGGTGACGACTTCACGCGGCGGCGGGTCGATTGCCGAGCCGGCTACGGCGCCGACGACACCACCAACGGCCGCACCGACCGGCCCACCGACGATCGCGCCGGTAACGGCGCCGCCAGCCGCACCGGTGACGGTGCTCTGCTGGGCGCTGGCCTGACCAGCGATGGCGGCTGCAAGAATTGCGCAGGAAGCGAGAATGATCTTTTTCATTTTGTCTTCTCCTCGTGTTTTGGACGTCGTGTTGTTCAACTTCCGGCAACTAAACCCTGCAACCTTGAAGGCAGTTCCTCACGTTCTCTCACCTTTCATGATCTGCTGAAATCTTTGGAGAGGCGGGGCACGGCCCGATTACTGGATGCCAACCGGCAGGAGTAACGATTGCATCTCAGCTATTGCCTGCGCCGATTGTCTCTCTATCTGTCTGATGGCCGCAGGAGGGAATGTGCCTTGGAATATCGTTTTCTGATCGTGGAAGACAGCTTGCTCGTCGCCATGGATATCGAGGACGCCGTTCACCGCAGTGGCCATGATGTCGTGGGCATTGCCCCGGATATGACCGTTGCCCTGAACTACACCCGGGAGACGGACATAGCCTTCGTCGATGTCAGGCTGGCGGACGGCGAGACCGGCCCCGAAATCGCAAAGACGCTTGCCGAGTTCGGCATCGTCGTCATCATGATCACCGGCAATCCGGGTCTTGTGGCATCGGGTGTGTCCGGTGTCGTCGGTGTAATGGCAAAGCCGATGACGGACCAGGCGTCGATGGATCTCATCCAGTTTGCCGTCGACCGCAAGAACGGCCGGGCGGGAACGCCGCCGGCGCGGCTTCGCCTGTTTCACTGAAGCCGTCCCGGACGGCTGCAAACAGCTAACCCCAATGGCTATCCATTGAGGCCGCAAGAGGTTATGGGGAACACACCCAAGGCCACTGCGGAATCAGACATGCGTTATTTCATCACCGGAACGGCAGGTTTCATCGGCTTCCACGTTGCACGTCGTCTTTTGCAGGATGGCCATGAGGTCGTCGGCTTCGATGGGATGACGCCCTATTACAGCCTGCGTCTCAAGGAAGCTCGTGTCGCGGCTCTGGTCCAGTTTCCGCGCTTCCAGGCGGTCACGGCCATGCTCGAGGACAAGGCGGCGCTCGAAGACGCTGTGCGAAAATTCCAGCCGGATGTGATCGTCCATCTCGCAGCGCAGGCCGGTGTTCGTTACAGCCTGGAAAATCCAAAGGCTTATCTGGATTCCAACCTGACCGGCTCCTGGAATATTCTCGAAATTGCCCGCGAGCTGCAGGTCGGCCACCTGATGCTTGCCTCGACCTCATCAGTCTATGGCGCCAATGCCGTCGTGCCCTTCCGCGAAACGGACAAGACCGACGAGCCGCTGACCTTTTATGCCGCCAGCAAGAAGTCGATGGAGGTTATGGCGCATAGCTATGCCCATCTCTACAAGGTGCCGACCACCGCGTTCCGCTTCTTCACCGTCTATGGCCCCTGGGGCCGGCCGGACATGGCGCTCTTCAAATTCGTCAAGGCCATGCTGGATGGCGACGAGATCGAGATCTACGGCGAAGGCAAGATGAGCCGGGATTTCACCTATATCGACGACCTCGTCGATTCGATCATCGATCTTTCGGCGATATCGCCGGCCGAAGCCAATCGCGCTGCCGGTGATATCGACTCGCTTTCACCGCAGGGGCCTTTCCGTGTCGTCAATATCGGCGGCGGCCAGCCGGTCGGCCTTCTCGATTTCGTCGAGACGATCGAGGCGATCATGGGCAAGCCTGCCCGGCGCAAGATGTTGCCGATGCAGAAGGGTGATGTGCCGCGCACCTTTGCGAGCCCCGATCTGCTTGTCGCGCTGACGGGCCGCAAGCCGTCGATCGAACTGCGCGAAGGCGTCCGCGCTTTTGTGGACTGGTATGTCTCGCATCGCGGCGAGATCGAATAACGCGTCTCTCACGTGCTTTTGCCAAAAAGAAAGGCCGCCCGAGGGCGGCCTTGTTTGTTTATCGCATCCACTGCGAACGTTCGACTGCCTTAGAGCAGGAAGTCGTTGGCGGTCAGCGTAATCGCCTTGGTGAGGTGGATTGCGAAGTCGGCCTTGCCGTCGCCGTTCAGGTCGCCGTAGATATCGACGCCGCCACCGGCAGCCTTTTCGTAGCGCAGTTCGCCGGCATGCTTGCCGAAGTCGTCAGAGCCGATGAAGGTGAAGGCCTGGTTGCCGGCCTTCTTGGTGCTGGCGTCGATGGCCGACAGGTCGATCTTGTCGGAATGGCTGAAGTCGGTGATCGTGTCACGGCCCGAAGCAGCAACCGTGGAGTCGAGCTTCGAGGTAAAGACAAACGTGTCCTTGCCAGCGCCGCCGGTGAGGGTGTCGGCGCCCGAACCGCCATAGAGACGGTCGTCGCCGGCGCCGCCGTTCAGCGTGTCGTTGCCAGCTTCGCCATAAAGCTTGTCATTGCCGGCTTCGCCGTAGAGAGCGTCGTTGCCCGTACCGCCCTTGAGGACGTCGTTGCCCGTGCCGCCCTTCAGCTTGTCATTGCCGTTCTGGCCATAGAGCTTGTCATCGCCGGAGCCGCCGACGAGCGTGTCGTTGCCGTTGCCGCCATAGATGATGTCGTTGCCGCCATTGCCCCAGAGGCTGTCATTGCCATTGCCGCCGGAGAAGCGGTCATTGTGGTCGTAACCCTTGAAGACGTCGTTGCCGGTGCTGCCGACGAAGTTCAGCGAATCGCTCTCGAGGTAGGAGAGCAGGTCATCGACGCTGTGGGCAGTAACCTGGCCACGGATCGTTTCAGCCGTCGTGCTGTCGGTGATGTTGAGGCCGCTGATCGACAGTTCGGTCGTCTGCGTGAAGGTGCGCGTTGCGGTGTCGAGCGCGGTGCCGGTGCCGAAGGTGACGGCGTCCAGCGAGCCCGAAACGGTATGCGTCGTCAGGCTGTAGGACCAAGGTGCGCTGCTCAGTGCGGTGAAGACGACGCTGTTGCTGGAAGCGTCGGACGCCAGATACTGGGCGCCGGAAATGCCGTTGGCAGCCGAAAACTGGCCGCGGCCGGTAGCAACGAAGGTCGCTTCGAAATTGTCGAGATAGGAAAGCAGGTTAACGCCGGTGCCGTCATTGTTGACGTCGGTCGCGGTGATGGTGATCGCCATTGATGAAACTCCCTAGAGACGAGGCTTGCGCAGCAGCGTTATTTTAACATGATGTAAAGCGTCAAGTTTAATAATCAGAAAGATGATTATTTTTATCAAGTTGAACAAAAGGTGATGCCGAAAGGCATTTCTTTGTTAGAAAACATGAAAATGATGAGGCGCGACGATAGCGCCTGGCCACGATGTATTCGGCGGCAGCCGAGCACGGTGAAGCATCAGCTTAAACTGGGCTTCTTTATCTCTTGCATTTTAATATCGGAGATTTTGAAGAGGATGGCGGACAGAGAGGGATTCGAACCCTCGATACGCTTTCACGTATACACGCGTTCCAGGCGTGCGCCTTCAACCACTCGGCCACCTGTCCTTGCATCAAGGGCTGCGTGCCTAGAGAGGCGAAGCAGCGGTCGGCGCGATATATACCGATCGCTTCTTCCGGATCAACCCGAATCTGTAGGAAATTTGACATAGTTCGCAATCAGTTGCTTGCCGTTGCCAAGCCTGGGGTGAGGAACTAATGATTTATGGGTGGCAAGCGGTCTGCGAAAGGCCGCTTGGAGAGGTGGCCGACCATGGCAGTTCTGCGGTTTTTATTGCATTTCATCAGCCTTCTGGCGCTGGTCGCGGCAATCGTTGCCGGCACGCTTGATGCCATCCAGTCCGTCTCCTCTTCGGATGTCGTGATGACCAGTCTCGGCAATGCCTGGCTCAACTTCGATCCGGAAGGTCTGACACTGGCGGAAATGTCTGCCGATACCTATATTGGCACAGACATATGGCGGCCCTATGTGGCGCCGATGCTGGCCCAGCCCGCTTTCGCGATCTTTCTGGTGCTGGCACTGGTTTTCTGGATTGCCGGCTATAGCAGGCCCCGTTCCGAACGGTTCCTGGCCTAGCGGTAAAAAACGGTCGCCAAGCTTTGGAGGCAAACATGTTCCTGACAGACATATTCAACAAGAAGACCGTCATGCCCTCCGCCGATACGGCGTTGCCAGGGCGCTCCATGCCGCTCGATACGGCCGAGATCCATTTCGTCAGCGGCCGGCCGCTGAAGGAGCCTTATCCGGAAGGGCTGGAAACCGCCTATTTCGGCATGGGTTGCTTCTGGGGCGCCGAACGGCTGTTCTGGAAGATCCCCGGCGTCTATGTGACGTCAGTCGGTTATTCCGGCGGCGTCACGCCGAACCCGACCTATCACGAAACGACGACCGGTCTCACCGGCCATGCCGAAATCGTCAAGGTCGTGTTCGATCCGTCGATCGTCTCCTATTCCCAACTCCTGAAGACCTTCTTCGAGGAGCATGATCCGACGCAGGGCATGCGACAGGGCAACGATATCGGCACGACCTACCGCTCGGCCATTTATACCGTGAACGCGAAGCAGGAAGACGAGGCCCGGCAGGTGCGTGACAACTTCCAGGCGGCGCTCGACAAGGCCGGGCGCAAGACGCCGATCACCACCGAAATCGCACCGATCGGCGATTTTTATTATGCCGAGGATTACCATCAGCAGTATCTCGCCAAGAATCCCGGCGGCTATTGCGGGTTGCGGGGAACGGGCGTCAGCTGCGCGATCGGCTGATGGATCAGATGACAGCTTAAAATTGCTTCAGGGCGCCGCGGATTTCATCAGGTCCGCGGCGTTTTTGTTCAAGCGATGGGCAGGTTTGCGGGAGGTCCGGGATGGGCCTGTGGTTTTTTACCAATTGAAAAAAATCTCGTGAAATTTCCGACAACCCATGCAAGAGTGCGGCCAGCCAAGCCTTCTAAAGAGGGGGGCAGGTGACCGCAGGAAGAACCATCGAATTCATGGCTCTGCGGGAGGACCTAACTTAAAAAAAACAGGGCTGAATCATGAAAAGAACCGTTTTGAGCCTTCTCGCTCTGGCCGCCATGTCGGCCACCGCACTGGCCGCCGAAGTCAAGCCGGCACTGGTCTACGGGACCGGCGGCAAGTTCGACAAATCCTTCAACGAAGCCGCTTATGCCGGCGCCGAGAAGTTCAAGAAGGAAACCGGTACCGATTACCGTGACTTCGAGCCGAAGGACGATACGCAGGGCGAGCAGGCGATCCGCAACTTTGCCAGCCGCGGTTACAATCCGGTCGTCGCCGTCTCCTTCGCCTGGACCTCGGCCATGGAAAAGGTCGCTGCCGAATTCCCGGAAACGAAGTTCGTCATCGTCGATTCCGTCGTTGACCTGAAGAATGTCCGCTCTGTCCTCTACAAGGAAGAAGAAGGCTCGTACCTCGTTGGCGTTCTCGCCGGCATGGCCTCCAAGACCGGCAAGGTCGGCTTCATCGGCGGCATGGACATTCCGCTGATCCGCAAGTTCGGCTGCGGCTACGTTCAGGGCGTCAAGTCGGTCAAGAAGGACGACCAGGTCTTCCAGAACATGACCGGCACGACCGGCGCTGCATGGAACGATCCGGTGCGTGGTGGCGAGCTGACGAAGAACCAGATCGACCAGGGCGCGGATGTTGTTTACGCGGCGGCCGGTGCGACTGGCCTCGGCGTGCTGCAGACCGCAGCCGACAACAAGAAGTTGTCGATCGGCGTCGATTCCAACCAGAACCATCTGCATCCGGGTTCAGTTCTGACCTCGATGGTCAAGCGCGTCGATCTCGCCGTCTACAACGCCTACAAGGATCTGAAGGACGACAAGTTCACCGCCGGTATCCAGACGCTCGGCGTCAAGGAAGATGGCGTTTCGGCTGCCATGGACGACAACAACAAGTCGCTGATCACCCCGGAAATGAAGGCTGCCGTCGAAAAGGCCAAGGCTGACATCGTTGCCGGCACGATCAAGGTGCATGACTACACGACGGACAACGCCTGCCCGATGTAAGTCTGTGATCCGAAGGGCGCATGGCGATCAGGTCGCCATGCGCCCTTTTTTCATATACAGCGACGCGCGAAAGACGCTGTAGCACTTCAGATCTGCTGACTGGTCCCTCGACTGGGGTTGGCCGGCAGTTGGAAAGGCGGACCATTGAGCCTCGATCCTTCGAAGGAGCCCGCAATCGAGCTTGTCGGCATCGACAAGAAATTCGGTTCGGTGCATGCGAACAAGAATATCAATCTGACGGTAGCCAAGGGTTCGATCCACGGCATTATCGGCGAGAACGGTGCTGGAAAATCGACGCTGATGTCGATCCTCTACGGCTTTTATCAGGCCGACCAGGGCGAGATCCGCATTTCCGGCAGACCGACCGCCATCCATGATAGCCAGGCGGCGATCGCGGCCGGCATCGGCATGGTCCACCAGCATTTCATGCTGGTCGAGGATTTTACCGTGCTGGAAAACGTCATGCTCGGCGCCGAGGGTGGACAGCTGCTCGCCAAGGGCGTTGCCAGCGCCCGCAAGGAATTGAAGCGGCTGGAAACCGATTACGGCCTCGAAGTCGATCCCGATGCTGTGATCGAGGAACTGCCGGTCGGCAGCCAGCAGCGCGTGGAAATCCTCAAAGCCCTTTATCGCGGCGCCGATATCCTCATTCTCGATGAGCCGACCGGTGTCTTGACCCCGGCCGAAGCCGATCACCTGTTCAAGGTTCTGAGCGTGCTGCGCGACCAGGGCAAGACGATCATCCTCATCACCCACAAGCTGCGCGAGATCCTGGCGATCACCGATACGGTCTCCGTCATGCGCCGCGGCGAAATGGTCGCCACCCGCAAGACGTCCGAAACCACGGCCGAGGAACTGGCCGAGCTGATGGTCGGCCGCCGCGTGCTTCTGCGCGTCGAAAAGGGCGAGCCGAAGCCCGGCCGCGTCCTGCTTTCGGTGCGCAACCTGACCGTCAAGGACGGCCGCGGCGTCACCATGGTCGATGACGTTTCCTTCGACGTCCGCGCTGGCGAGATCGTCGGCATAGCCGGTGTTGCCGGCAACGGCCAATCCGAGCTGCTCGAAGCGATCGCCGGCATCCGCAAGCCGGCCTCCGGCGAAATCTTCATGGATGGCCAGCCGATCGCCGGTTACGATCCGGCCCGGCTCCGCAAGCTAGGCCTCGCCCATATCCCCGAAGACCGCCATCATATGGGCCTCGTGCTGAAATTCGAGGAATATGAGAACGCGGCCCTCGGTTATCACCGCGACGAACGGTATGGCCGCGGCGGGATGCTGGACCTGAAGGCGATGCGCGCCGAAGCCGAAGCGATGATCGCCAAATACGACATCCGCCCGCCGAACGCCCGGCTGCGCACCGCCAATTTCTCCGGCGGCAACCAGCAGAAGATCGTCGTTGCGCGCGAGATCGAGCGCGATCCGACCACGCTGATCATCGGCCAGCCGACCCGCGGCGTCGATATCGGCGCCATCGAATTCATCCACCGCCGCATCATCGACATGCGTGATGCCGGCAAGGCCGTGCTTCTGGTCTCGGTCGAGCTCGACGAGATCCGTTCGCTGTCGGACCGCATCCTCGTCATGTTCGCCGGCAAGATCGTCGGCGAGAAATCGAGCGACGCCGGTGAACAGACTTTGGGCCTGATGATGGCCGGGATTGCCGCATGAGATCAGGATATTCGATCCGCATGGAGTTTTGCCGCTTGCCGCTCGCAACGATCAACGCCGTGAATGCGGCAACGGACATGGAGGCCGGCGCATGAACACCGCATCCGTACCGCTTCCCGCCTGGATCAATTACGGCGTCATTCCGCTCCTGAACCTGCTGCTCGCCTTCTTCTTCTCCGGCCTCGTCGTCTGGGCGATCGGTGAGAACCCGTTCGACGCGCTGCAACTTCTGCTGATCGGCGCGCTTGGTCGCGGCGAAGGCATCGGTTTCACACTGTTTTATACGACGAGCTTCATCTTCACCGGCCTGTCGGTCGCGGTCGCCATCCATGCCGGCCTGTTCAATATCGGCTCTGAAGGTCAGGCCTACCTCGGCGGTCTCGGCGCCGCGCTGGTGGCGCTGGCGCTCGACCGTTACGTGCCCTGGTATGTGACGATGCCTTTTGCCGTCATTGGCGCGGCCCTTTTCGGCGCCGCCTGTGCCGCCGTGCCGGCCTGGCTACAGGCCAAGCGCGGCAGCCATGTCGTCATCACCACGATCATGTTCAACTTCATCACCTCGTCGCTGATGAACTATCTGCTCGTCAGGGTGCTGATCGTGCCCGGCAAGATGGCGCCGGAATCACGCACCTTCCTGCCCGGTGGCCAGCTGCAGAAGCTTGATTGGCTGATCTCCATGTTCGGCGGCAAGCTCGGCGCCGCGCCGCTCAACTTCTCCTTCCTGATCGCGCTCGTCATGTGCTTTCTGGTCTGGGTTCTCATCTGGCGCACGAAACTCGGTTATGAGATGCGCACGCTCGGCATCAGCCCGACCGCGGCAAGTTATGCCGGCATTCCCTATGCAAAGACCGTCATGATCACCATGCTGATCTCCGGCGGCCTTGCCGGCATGATGGCGCTGAACCCGGTCATGGGCGCTTCCGCCCGTCTGCAGATCGAATTCGTCGGCGGTGCCGGCTTTGTTGGCATCGCCGTGTCGCTGATGGGCCGCAACCATCCGGCCGGCATCGTGCTGTCGGCGCTTCTCTTCGGCATTCTTTATCAGGGTGGCGCAGAGCTTTCCTTCGACATGCCGAATATCACGCGGGACATGATCGTCGTCATCCAGGGCATGGTCATCCTGTTCGCCGGCGCTCTCGAATATATGTTGCGCCCGGCGATCGTCCGCGCCTACCAGAAGATCGGCGGGAAATAGGCCATGGATTATTTCGATATCTTCGTCAGCATCATGGGTTCGGCGATCCGCCTTTCGATCCCGCTTCTGTTTACAGCACTTGCAGGCCTGTTTTCCGAACGGGCCGGCATCTTCGACATCGGCCTTGAAGGCAAGATGTTGGCATCGGCCTTCGCCGCCGCCTGCGTCGCCTATTGGACCGGCAATGCCTGGGCAGGCCTCGGCGCCGGCATCGGCACGGCCATCCTCTTCTCGCTCCTGCACGGCTTTGCCTCGATCACCAATCGCGGCAACCAGATCGTCTCCGGCGTGGCGCTCAATTTCGTCGCGGCAGGCCTCACGATCGTGCTTGGTACGGCCTGGTTCCAGCAGGGCGGTCGTACCGGTCAGGTGCCTCCGTCTGGTCGCTTCTCGGCGATCACCCTTCCGGGTGCCGATCTCGTGCGCGAGGTGCCGATCATTGGCCCGCTCTACGCCAATGTTGTTTCCGGCAACAACCTTCTCACCTATATCGCCTTCCTGATGGTGCCGCTCTCCTGGTGGGTTCTCTATCGCACCCGCTTCGGCCTGCGCCTGCGCGCCGTCGGCGAAAATCCAGGTGCGGTTGATACGGCCGGCATTTCGGTGACCTGGCTGCGGTATCGGGCGCTGATCGTCACCGGTTTCCTCGCAGGTTTCGCCGGCACCTATCTGTCGATCGCCCAGTCCGCCGCCTTCATCAACAACATGTCGGCCGGCAAGGGTTATATCGCGCTCGCAGCCCTGATCTTCGCCAAGTGGAAGCCGGTGCCGGTCATGTTCGCCTGCCTGCTCTTCGGTTTCCTTGATGCCTTTGCAAACTTCATGCAGGGCAAGTCCTTGCCGCTGATCGGCGAAGTGCCGGTGCAGATCTTTCAGGCGCTGCCCTATATCCTCACCTGCGTGCTGCTTGCAGGCTTCATCGGCGTCGCCCGTCCGCCCAAGGCCGGCGGCGTGCCCTATACGAAGGAACGTTGAACCATGTCTCACGAACTTTTCGAAGCCGCACGCGATGCCATGAGCAAGGCCCATGCGCCCTATTCGAAATTCCCGGTCGGCGTCGCCATCCGCGCCGAGGACGGAAAGGTCTATCTCGGCGCCAATATCGAGAACCTGTCCTTCCCTCAGGGCTGGTGCGCGGAGCCGACGGCAATCGGCGCCATGATCATGGGCGGTGCCAAGAAGATCGTCGAACTGGCGGTGATTGCCGAAAAGCTGCCGCTCTGCACGCCCTGCGGCGGCTGCCGCCAAAAAATCTCGGAATTCGCCTCGGCCGATACCCGCATCCATCTCTGTGATGATCTCGGCGTCCAGAAGACGGTGACCATGGCCGAACTTTTGCCCTACGCCTTCGAGACGGATGTGATCGGATGAAGAACGTCATCGACTTGCTGGTCGAAAGGCTGGATGGGCTGGTGCCGCGTTACGCCATCGTGCTCGGCTCCGGCCTCGGCTCGCTGGTCGATGAGGTTTCGGACCAGATCCGCATTTCCTATGCCGATCTTCCCGGTTTCCCGAAAAGCGGCGTCACTGGCCATGCGGGAGAACTTGTCGCCGGTTATCTCGGCCGCGAGCCCGTCATCATGCTTTCCGGCCGCGCCCATTATTACGAGAAGGGTGATGCCAAGGCGATGCGTTTCCCTATCGAGGTTCTGAAGGGCCTCGGCGTCACGGCGCTGATCCTGACGAATTCCGCCGGCTCCGTCCGCGAGGACATGCCACCCGGTTCGGTGATGCAGATTGCCGACCATATCAACTATTCCGGCATGAACCCGCTGATCGGCGAGGAGGGCGACGGCCGCTTCGTTGGCATGACCAGCGCCTATGATCCGGAAATCGCCCTTGCCATGCGCAATGCTGCCATCCGCAGCGCCATCCCGCTCTTCTCCGGCACCTATATGTGGTTCTCCGGCCCGAGCTTCGAAACGCCGGCGGAAATCCGCATGGCGCGCATTCTCGGCGCCGATGCCGTCGGCATGTCGACCGTGCCGGAAGTCATCCTCGCACGCTATTTTGGTCTCAAGGTCGCCGCCGCCTCGGTCATCACCAATTACGGCGCCGGAATGACCGGCCAGGAGCTGAGTCACGAGGAAACCAAGGACATGGCGCCTGTCGGAGGCCAGCGTCTGGCCACCATCCTGCAGGAAATGTTCTCGAAATTACCCTGACTTTTCATCGTCTTGCCGCATTTGCCGCACCACCCCCGGCAATCGACGGGTTGCATCTAATCGTTTCAACGATAAATATGGCGGCTCTTTTTGAGGGAGGCAGACCATGGAACTCCAGAGCCCGCGCGAAGTCGCATTCTTCGCGTTGTCACTTCTCGACCTGACCAATCTGCGTGACGATTGCGACAATGCCGCGATCGAAAACCTGTGCCTGCGTGCCCAGACGTCTTATGGCAATACCGCCGCCATCTGCATCTGGCCGCGTTTTGTCGCCCATGCCCGCGCCATCCTCGGTGAAGGTCACGCCGTGCGTATTGCGACCGTTGTCAACTTCCCGTCCGGCGATCTTCCCGTCGCAACGGTGGTGGAAGAAACTGCAAAGGCGGTGGCTGACGGCGCCGACGAGATCGACCTCGTCATTCCCTATCGCAAGCTGATTGCCGGTGACGAAGCCGCCGTGACCGAAATGGTCGAGGCCGTCCGTGCCGCTTGCCCGAATGCATGTCTCAAGGTCATCCTTGAAACCGGCGAGTTGAAGGATGCGGCCCTCGTTCGGCGCGGCTCCGAGCTTGCGATTGCGGCCGGCGCCGATTTCATCAAGACCTCGACCGGCAAGGTCGGCGTCAACGCGACACTCGAGGCAGCCGACCTGATGTTGCAGGCCATCCGCGATTCCAAGAAGCGCGTCGGCTTCAAGCCGGCCGGCGGCATCGGCACGGTTGCGGATGCAGACCTCTATCTGCGCCTTGCTGAAACCATCATGGGCCCGAATTGGATCATGCCTTCGACCTTCCGGTTCGGCGCATCGAGCCTGCTCGACGATATTTTGGGTGTTCTCGGCGGCGCTCCCTCGGCCCGCGCCTCGGCCGGTTACTGAGCCTTGATTCCGCCCATGATCCCGCAAGAGATCATCCGCCGCAAGCGCGACGGCGAAACCCTCGAGGCGGATGATATCTCGGATTTCATCGCAGCGCTGGCGAAGGATGAGATTTCCGAAGGCCAGGCGGCCGCTTTCGCGATGGCCGTCTACTTTCAAGGCATGTCCCGAGATGAGACGGTGGCGCTGACGCTTGCCATGCGGGATTCGGGCCTTGTCCTGAATTGGAACGATATCGGCCGTCCGGTCGCCGACAAGCATTCGACCGGCGGCGTCGGCGACAATGTCTCGCTGATGCTGGCACCGATTGCTGCGGCCTGCGGCCTTGCCGTGCCGATGATTTCCGGCCGTGGCCTTGGCCACACGGGCGGCACGCTGGACAAGCTGCAGTCCGTCCCCGGCTATGACATCATGCCGGATGAGGCAAAATTCCGCAAAGTGGTGGCCGAAGCCGGCTGTGCCATTGTGGGGCAGACCGCGGAGCTGGCGCCCGCCGACCGCCGCCTCTACGCCATCCGCGACGTGACGGCTACCGTCGAATCCGTGCCGCTGATCACCGCCTCGATCCTCTCGAAGAAGCTCGCGGCCGGTTTGCAAAGCCTCGTCCTAGACGTGAAGGTCGGCAATGGCTCCTTCATGAAAGAGCCGGCAGAGGCGGAAACGCTGGCCCGCTCGCTTGTCGAAGTGGCGAACGGGGCAGGGCTAGAAACCGTCGCGTTGATGACCGACATGAACCAGCCGCTGGCGGATGCCGCCGGTAATGCGCTCGAGATCGAAAACTGCCTCGCCTTCCTGAGCGGCGAAAAGACCGGCACGCGATTGGAGACGGTCGTTCTGGCGGAAGCCGCCGAAATGCTGCTTGCGGCCGGTGTTGCCGCCAATCATGATGCGGCAATCGCGATGGCCCGGCAGGCCTTGGCATCCGGCAAGGCGACGGAGCATTTTTCCCGCATGGTGCATGCGCTCGGCGGTCCCGCCGATTTTTGCGAGCGGCGACAAGCCTATCTGCCTGTCGCGCCGGAAATCCGACCTGTCGTTGCCGACCGTGCCGGCTATCTGTCGAGCTGCGAAACCCGCGCGCTCGGCATGGCGGTTGTCGAGCTTGGCGGAGGCCGCCGCCGCGCCAGCGATCCAATCGATCATCGCGTCGGTATCGACAGGATCTTGGCCCTCGGCACCAAGATCGAGAAGGGCGACGTGATTGCCCGGATCCATGCGTCGACACCGTCTGATGCTGAAAGCGCAATGGCTGCCGTCGCGGCCTGTTATTCGATTTCGGATGAAGAGCCGGCAAAATCGCCTGTCATCATCGGCCGGATCGGCTGATTGGCCCTGCCGAGCGCCTATTGCGATAGCGTCAGGGCGCCGTCCTGCACCTGGTAGGATTTCAGCTTCTGCAGAAAGGTCATGCCGACCAGCGTGTTGGAAAGCGCATTGTCGCGCAGCACGAAGGCGTCGACATCGCGTACCCGGATACTGCCGATCTCGATCCGGTCGAGGATCACCTTTGCGCCCTGCGTGGTGCCGTTCGCCGTATTGATCGTATAGCGGAAATCGAGACCATTGCCGCCGAAGCCGAGCCGCCTTGCCGTGCTTTCGTTGATTGCGACCAGTGAGGCGCCGGTATCGATCAGGCCATCCACCGGCTTGCCATTGATCTTGAAACTGCCGTTGAAATGGCCCCTTGCGTCACCCGCGAGCCTGACCCGGCCGGAGGGGAGCGCGACGGGCTGCGGTTTTGCATCCTGCTGTCCGGTATCCGTCACGACCGGCTGGGGAGCCGGCGGACTGACCAGATGGACGATCGCCGGAATCTGCGTTGCGGCAACAGCCACGACGCTTGCGAAAATGACGGTGCGCAGAAGCATGAATGTCCTTTGCCACGAAGGCGGCTACAGCATGTCTCCCGAAAGTGGTCTCCGGTTTCGGGAGAAAGACATGCGCAAAAGCAAAGAACTAAAGTGCAGGGAGCGAATCTGAAAGATCGCGATGCACTTTAGTCGATCTCGCCATCATGACAGAAAACGGCCCGTGAATGGTTTCACGGGCCGCCAAGCTTCAAAACGCGGTAAGCAAAGGATGAACGGGCTTATTTCGTACCATACATGCGGTCACCGGCGTCGCCGAGACCCGGGACGATATAGCCCTTTTCATTGAGATGGCTGTCGATCGACGCCGTGTAGATCTTCACGTCCGGGTGGGCTTCCTGGAAATTGCGGATGCCTTCCGGTGCCGCCAGGAGGCAGAGGAAACGGATGTTTTTCGCACCCCGTTCCTTGAGCTTGTGGACGGCGGCGATCGAGGAATTGCCGGTTGCCAGCATCGGATCGACGACGATCAGCAGGCGCTCGTCGAGATCGTCAGGCGCCTTGAAATAATATTCGACCGGCTGCAGCGTGTCGTGGTCGCGATAGAGGCCGATATGCGAGACGCGGGCCGAGGGCACCAGTTCCAGCATGCCTTCCAGAAGGCCGTTGCCGGCACGCAGGATCGAGACGAAGACCAGCTTCTTGCCTTCGACGATCGGTGCCTTCATTTCGACAAGCGGCGTCTCGATGGTTTCGAGCGTCAGCTCGAGATCGCGGGTTACCTCGTAGCAGAGCAGCATGGAGATCTCGCGCAGCAACCGGCGGAAACCGGCCGTCGAGGTTTCCTTCTTGCGCATGATCGTCAGCTTGTGCTGCACCAGCGGGTGATCGATGACGTTGACGCCGTCCATGTGCTTCCCTCTTTGTTGTTCGTCTCTTCATTCAGGAAAACGGCGGATTTCGCAAGCCGTGAGCGCTTTTCGCACCGTTATCCCCAATCAGGCAGTCGCTGCAGCATCCAGCCGCGCAAGCAGGGCGCCACGGGTTGCCTCATCGACAAAGGCCGCCTCTATCGCCGTGCGCGTCATGCCGTTGATCTCCGCATCGGAGAAACCCATGACCGAGGATGCGATCTCGTATTCCTGCATCAGTGAGGTATTGAAGAAGGGCGGGTCGTCGGAATTCAGGCAGACCCGAACGCCGGCAGCCTTCAGCGCCCGCAGCGAATGGCTGTCGAAATCCGGAAAGACCTTGAGCGCGATGTTCGAGCCGGGGCAGACTTCCAGCACCGTGCCGAGTTCCACCAGCCGCTCGACCAGAGCCGGGTCCTCGATCGCCCGCACACCGTGGCCGATGCGGGATGGGTGGACGAGATCAAGCGCATCGGAAACGCTGAAGGCGCCACAGACCTCGCCGGCATGAATGGTCAGGCCAAGGCCCGCATCACGGGCGATATCGAAGGCACGGGCGTAATCGGCGACGCGGCCCATACGTTCCTCACCGGCCATGTTGAAGCCAGTCACCAGCGGGTTTTTCGCCCGCTTGGCATAGTCTGCAGCGGCAATGACGCTGTCCGGTCCGAAATGGCGTTCGCCGGTGACGATGATCCGCGCCTCTATGCCGGTCTTTTCGCGCGCGGCATGAATACCATCGCAGATGCCGGCGAGATAGGCATCCGCACCCAGCCCGATCCGGTCGCCATGGTCGGGAGAGACGATGATCTCGCTATAGATCGTGTTATAGCCCGCGAGCTCGCCGAGATAGGTTTCCGTCAGCAGCGCATAATCGTCCGCAGTGCGAAACAGCGCCGCGACAGCGTCGTAGCAGACCAGGAATTCGGAAAAGTCGGACCATTCGTAGCCATCGGCATCGAGCAGATGGCTGATGTCGAGACCGTATTTCGCCGCCTGCGCCTGCGCGAGCGAAGGCGGCGTGGCGCCTTCGATGTGGCAATGGATCTCGGCTTTCAGGAGATGTGCGGTCAAAGGAAACTCCATCCGTGTTTGCCCGAGGGAATACCGAGATGTGCAGCGATCGTTTCGCCGATATCGGCATAGGTGGGACGAAGACCGACGGGCCGTGCCCTGACCCCCGGCCCGAAGGCCATGATCGGCACCCGTTCGCGGGTATGATCGGTTCCGCGCCAGGTCGGATCGCAGCCATGGTCAGCCGTCAGAAGCACGAGATCACCGGGCTTCATGCGTCGATGCACATCCGGCAGGCTGCGGTCGAAGGCTTCGAGCGCCGCCGCATAACCGGCGACATCGCGGCGGTGACCGTAGATCATGTCGAAATCGACGAAATTGGTGAAGACGAGATCGCCATCCTCGGCCTCGTTCATCGCCTTGAGCGTCGCGTCCATCAGAGCCGAATTGCCATTTGCCTTAATGACGCGGGTCACGCCCTGATGTGCGAAAATATCGCCGATCTTGCCGACCGCATGGACTTTTCGGCCTGCGGAAACAAGGCGGTCGAGCAGCGTCGGTTCCGGCGGCAGGACGGAGAAATCGCGACGGTTGCCGGTGCGCTCAAAGGTTTCCGGCGTTTCACCGACAAAGGGTCTGGCGATCACCCGGCCGATATTCAGCGGATCGAGTAGCGTCCGAACGGTTTGGCAGAGCTTGATCAACCGGTCCAGCCCGAAATGCGTCTCATGCGCTGCGATCTGGAAGACGGAATCGCTCGATGTGTAGCAGATCGGCTTGCCGGTCCTGATATGCTCTTCGCCGAGCTTGGCGATGATCTCGGTGCCGGAGGCATGGCAATTGCCGAGAATGCCCGGAACCTCTCCCTGCTCGCAGATTGCTTCGACGAGTTCCGCCGGAAAGGCATCGCCGTCGCTCGGAAAGTAGCCCCAGTCGAATTTCACGGGCGTGCCGGCAATCTCCCAATGCCCCGAGGGCGTGTCCTTGCCACGCGAGATCTCGTTGGCGGCGCCGAACAGGCCAAAGACCCGATCCGGTCGCGGCATGCCGAGCGGATAGTCGCCGCTTGCAAGCTTGGCGATTTCGAGCAGGCCGAGCGAGGACATGTTCGGCAGGTTGAGCGGGCCTTCCCGCAATCCCGCACGGTCGGCCGCACCGGCGGCACAGAATTCGGCGATATGGCCCAAAGTATTGGCGCCGAGATCCCCATATTCCTGCGCATCCGCGGCACCGCCGACGCCGAAGGAATCAAGAACGAAGAGGAAGGCGCGCGCCATCGGTCACCCGGAGGTTGGAGTATCGGTCACGGCACACGTGTCGTGCCCGCGTGAATCGCGATACATATAGTTGCCGGATGAAATTGGCAAAGGGCGAAGGAGAAGGCTAGCAGCCGCTGCAGCTGATGCTCGATCCGACGCGCTGGCGATAAAAATACTGGCGGCTGATCGTGACAGTCTGAAGCTTGCTCGGCAGCAGGCCAGGCATGACCATCAGCAATGTATGATTGACCGAGATTTCGGCGCGGACGACAAACGTACTCGCCGAGCGCATGTCGGTCGGTACATTGACCGCGGAGCCGACAGCATAAGGCCGTCCGTTGGATTGATCCCAGGACCATGCCACCGTCGGATTGCCGCTGGAATCAATCGTGACACCAGTGACCTTGATCAGCAGGTTTTCCGCTATGTAAGGCGCAAACAGGCTGGCGGTCACATCCTTCATCGTTGAAAGCCAGGTCGGAGTGACAGCCGTCTGCTGTGTTACAAGGTCGGCAATTGTGCTTGCGCTGCGTGTTGTGCGCTTGGAGATGCTGAGACCGATCGTCAGCTCGAAGGCGGTGATATAGAGGCAAAGCAGCAGCGGTGCGATCAATGCGAATTCGACCGCGCCAACACCTCTGCGATCGCGCAGAAGCTCGCCGAGCCTTGACAGGATGCCGCTACCGATCCCCTTCGCCACCCTCTTCCGCATCACGGATAATCCTCGTTCTGGAACGTGGCGGTCTCGACGATCAGGAAATAGTTCGGACGCGACCCATCGGCAGGCCGGACATTGGTGATGTAGGGGCGAATGAGATCCGTGACCGTGTCCCATTTATAATAGGCGCGCAGCATGTTGATCGTTTTCGGGCCACCCGGCGAAAAGCCGAAGGTTGCCGTGTTGAGCTCACCATACGTGCTGTTGCCGGTCCGAGGCACTGTGGTCGGAATAGCCGAAAAACTCGTGAAACTGCGTACGTCGAGCCAGAGCTTGTTCGGGGTGGCGACTTCATCGGCGCTGCACTGGATGAGGATCGAGACTTCGTTGCAGAAGGCCTGTCGGAACTTGCTCCGGTCCATATCCGTGGCTGGCCGACTGAGATTATAGGTGATGTTGCCAGTTCGCAGCTTGCGCGCCATCGTGTCGACAGCATTGCTGACCAGCTGTTCACCGGTGAAGGCAATGAAGGTTTCAAGGATCGCAAAGATTACAACAAAATAGGGAATCGCGAGCAGTGCAAATTCGATTGCTGCCGCGCCGTCCTTCGAACGGAACAGATCTCGCCACAAGCCACGCCTTTTCGGGCGTGTTGCCGCATCGGTTATGAGGTCGTGACGTTCCTGACGCATCGTTCCATTCCGGGATCGGATGAGCGTCGGATCGTAGAAAGGGATTATTGATATTCCGTTGCGGCAGGCGCCGGGATTTTAACAACCTGTGCCGATCAGGGCGAGGTACCGCTGGTCGCACTGCTGCTGCCGCTGTTCGCGAACTTTGCATGCTGCTCGCAATTCGGCGTGCAGGAAAGCACGGAACGATCCGTCTGGCGGTAAACGCGCACCGTATTGCCTTCGTCGATCGACACGAGA
Organism: Neorhizobium alkalisoli; assembly: GCF_007829835.1. Classification (GTDB taxonomy): domain Bacteria; phylum Pseudomonadota; class Alphaproteobacteria; order Rhizobiales; family Rhizobiaceae; genus Neorhizobium. Next base: position 203,252 of record NZ_VIWP01000004.1, read on the forward strand.
ACACGCTCATCGGCGATCGCATTGCCCTCTGCATCGAGGAGGACGAGATTTGTCGTGCCGAAGCTGCGGCCGGTGATCACGATCGTCGTCGGATCGGCGACGGTTGCATCGGCAACGTCGGAATTGCCGACGATGACCTTGGCGGCCGGCCGGTCCAGTTTCAGGACGCGCGCGTGATTCATGAAGACCCGCAACAGGCCATCATCTTCAGCCTGCGCGCTTCCGCATGACAGAATCCCGCATACGCACGCGAGTGCAATGGACAGACTGCGCAACAGCATAGGGTGGCCTCAATGGATCGTCTTGGGCGTCAAGGATGCCCGTGAATGGTGAATGAAATCTTAAGTGATACAGGGTCATACTCTGATTTGGAGTTGCTTAACCTTTGATAAAAGCCAGCTTCGGACCCTATTTCCTTATAATCCATTTGATGTAATTCTGCTCAATGTGATGATTTATCATTTATATTAGGGAAATAATCCCATCCGGACAGCTGCATAAAATGCGACCGGTCTTATTTGCGGGCTATTTACCAAAGAGCCCGCATTTGCTCCGTTAACCCTTTGGAAAGGGTCTTTCTTAAGCCGATGGCAATCGTCCGCCCCTAGATTGGCTCTCAACCGAACAGCGGAAACAGTTGTCGGGAAATGCTGAACCCAAGTGGAGTAGGAGAGTCCCATGTCCAAGATTTTTGCACGTTTCATCAAGGATGAGTCCGGCGCGACCGCCATCGAATATGGCCTTATCGCAGCTCTCATCTCTGTTGCGCTGATCGCTGGTGCGACCACGCTCGGCGGCGCGCTGAACACGCAGTTCGTCAACATCTCGAAGAAGCTGAACTGCGGCACCGGTACCGCAGCCTGCTGATAGCTTATGGGCTGCGATGCAGCAGCCTTGCCAAGCTTGAAATTTCAGATCGAGAGCCTCCTACGGGTGGCTCTCGATCCTGATTCGACGGTTAAGCTTCGAAAACAGGTGAATCATGGCTGATGTGGTTGTCGCTGTCTTGATTTTTTCAGTGCTGCCTCTTGCGCTGGCATTTGCTGCGCTGAGCGACCTGTGGACGATGACCATCCCAAACTTCATCTCTGCCGTGGCGATCGTCGCTTTTTTGTTGCTCGCCCCACTATCCGGTCTTGCCTGGCCAGTGATCGGCATGAGCCTGGCAGCCGCCCTTCTGGTTTTTATCGTCTGCTTTGGGCTGTTCGCATTCCGCATCATGGGCGGGGGAGATGCCAAGCTCCTCACAGCAACGGCTCTGTGGTTCGGTTACGATCCGTCGCTTCTCGTCTTCCTTGTCACCGTTGCCTATGTGGGCGGCGCGCTGACGCTGATCATGCTGTTGCTGCGCACCCAGGCCAATTCGGCCATGGCGATAGGTATTAGGTTGCCCGCCTCGCTTTCCACGGAGAAGAAGATCCCTTACGGCATCGCAATCGCGATCGGCGGGTTCATGACGCTTCAGCAGGCACCGATCTTCCTCGCGGCAATGCAAACACTCAGATAGTAAATCTCGCCTCCGTCGCGGAAAGATTGCGTTAACTGAGATTGTAAGCAACTCATTAACCTTAATTATACCATTGCCGGCCCATTCTCCCTGGAGATTTAGATTCCCTCGGGGACGGTAATGAAGCCCGCACGCATAATGATTCTCGCAGTCGCAGTTGTGGCAGCAGGCCTTGCAGGTCTGCTGGCAATGCGTCTGACTGGCCAGAAGCCGCAGAATCTCGTCGAGACCATCGTCCAGAAGGAACCGACGACCAAGGTTCTCGTATCGGCAGAAAATCTGCCGGTCGGCAGTCGCCTCAACGACAAATCGATCGAATGGATGGACTGGCCGAAGGGTGGCGTCGCCGAAGGCTTCATCACCTCCGAAAGCCGGCCGGATGCCCTGACGGAGATTGCCGGCTCGGTTGTGCGCCTGCCGATCTTCAAGGGCGAGCCGATCCGCGCCGAGAAGATCGCCGATTCTTCCAGCCGTATCATGTCCTCGCTGCTGCCGTCCGGAAAGCGGGCGGTTGCGACTGAGATTTCGGTTGCGACCGGTGCGGGCGGTTTTGTCCTGCCGAACGACCGTGTCGATGTGATCATGGTGCGCCAGAGCAAGGATAGCGGCACCTTCATCACCGAGAACGTCCTCAACAATGTTCGCGTTCTCGCGATCGACCAGCAGATCCAGGAGGCCCCCGATGGCTCCAAGTCGGTGGTTGGCACGACAGCGACGCTCGAACTCACGCCGGACCAGACGAAGGTTTTCGCTGTCGCACAGCAGATGGCCGAGCGGCTGACGCTTGCCCTGCGCTCGGTAGCGGATGCGCGTGAGCCCGACACGGCTGCTGCGGACTATCTGCTTCAGGGCGGCGGCAAGGCAGAGGTTCAACTGATCAAATCGGGGTCGATCGTCAAGACCTCGACCTCGCAGCAGGCGAAATGAACGGAGCGGGCCAATGAGCAGTTTCAAAGCTAAAATTCGCAGCTCTGCCGCCGCCGGAATGGCATTCTGCATGGCGGTTTCTGGGTTTCCGATCGGTTTTGCATCGGTCGAATTCGGTGTGACGGAAGTGTCTGCGGCAGATTCGAGCGTCGTGCGCATTACTGATGCCGGCCCGGGCGTCAAACGCCGGCTCTCGCTTGGTCTCAACAAGGCGCTGGTCGTGGATCTGCCTGCCGATGCCCATGACATTCTTGTCGCCGATCCAGCGATGGCCGACGCGGTGACCCGCACCTCGCGCCGCATCTACCTGTTCGGCAAGACGGTCGGTCAGACGAATATCTTCGTATTCGGTGCCAATGGCGAGGAGATCGTCAGCCTCGACGTCGAGATCGAGCGTGACATTGCCGGCCTGCAGCAGAACCTCAAACGCTTCCTGCCGGATTCCGACGTCAAAGTGGAAATTATCTCCGACAACATCGTTCTGTCTGGAACGGTGCGCACACCGCAGGATTCGGCCCAGGCTGAAAAGCTTGCATCCGCCTTCCTGAAGGGTGGTGAGGCAACGACGCGCAACATCACAGCGCAAGGCAATAATGGTGATGCCTCCATCTTTGCTGAAAACCGCCAGACTTCCCAGATCGTCAATCTTTTGACGATTGAAGGCGAAGACCAGGTTACGCTGAAGGTCACCGTTGCCGAAGTCAGCCGCCAGGTTCTGAAGCAGCTCGGCTTCAACGGTTCGCTCAGCGGTAACAAGGGTTCGATCTCCTATTCCAATCCGTCGAACCTCGGCAATGCCGTCAGCACATTCGGCATGGGCAGCCTCACCGGATCGATCGGCGCGGCAAGTATCGCAACCTATATGAACGCCATGGAACAGGCCGGCGTCATGCGCACGCTCGCCGAACCGAGCCTGACCGCGATCTCCGGCCAGCAGGCGAAATTCTACGTCGGTGGCGAATATCGCCTCCCCGGGGAGCAGGAAGTCGATGTCGATCAGGATACCGGCCGCCCAACAGTGACGCGTACGGTCAACTCGGTCGACTACGGCATCCAGCTGAACTTCAAGCCTGTCGTGCTTTCGCCGGGCCGCATCAGCCTCAATATCGAGACCAACGTATCCGAGCCGACCTACGAAGGTTCGGCCAATACCGGCAACGGCTCGAGCCTGAGAATCCCGGGCAATACCTATCTGTCGATCCGCAAGCGCGAGGCTTCGACCACTGTCGAACTGCCCTCCGGCGGCTCGATCGTCATCGCCGGTCTGGTGCAGGACAATATCCGTCAGGCCATGTCCGGGCTGCCAGGCATTTCCAAGGTTCCGGTCTTCGGCACGCTGTTCCGCAGCAAGGATTTCATTCGCAACGAAACCGAGCTTGTGATCATCGCGACGCCTTATCTCGTCCGGCCTGTGGCCCGTAACGAGATTGCCCGCCCGGACGACAACTTCAATCCTGAAAACGATGCAGCCAGCTTCTTCCTGAATCGCGTCAACAAGATCTACGGCCGCAAGGAGCAGGCCGACGCGGCTCCGGGCCAATATCATGGCGCAGTCGGTTTCATCTACAAGTGAGCGGGGACCGGACATGACGATCACAATCACCCCTCTCTCGGCCCTGAAGGGACATCGCAAGATGGAGAAGTCAATTCGCGCGCGTCACCCGGTCATGGCATCGACGGCGGCCGCCCTGCTCGTTTCGGTGCTTCTCTCGTCCTGCGGCAATAGCCAGATGACGACCGGTTCGATCTCCGACGATTATCGCACCCGCCATCCAATCGTTCTTGCGGAAGGTGCCTATACGCTCGATGTCCCGGTTGCCTCTGGCGATGTGCGCCTGACGGTTGGCCAGAAGGACATGGTCCGCGGCTTCGCGCAGAATTTCAGCGCTTCGGCTGCCGGCGTCGTCCAGATCCAGGTTCCGCATGGATCCTACAATGCCGGTGCCGCGACCAAGATTGCCGGCGATATCCGCCGCACGCTGACCGAAAACGGCATTCGCGCGCAGCGCATCATGATGACCAATTACGCCGCTTCACCAAACGGCGATGCGGCACCGATCCGCCTGCAATATGTGGCCACCAAGGCGATGACGAGCGCATGCGGCGAATGGCCGGAAGACCTGTCTAATGACACGATGACCAACAGGAACTGGTACAATTTCGGCTGCGCCTCGCAGAACAATCTGGCTGCCCAGATTGCCAACCCGTCTGACCTGATCGCACCGCGCGGCATGACTCCGATCGATGCGACCCAGCGTGCCAAGGTGATCAGCGACTACCGTGGTGAGACGAGCAGCGGCGGCACGACCACCACGACGACAACAACGACGAACTGACGGCCCGATAGAAAGGCCGATGAACGGAAGTGTCCGGGAACCGGGGAAAACGATGAGCGCGATCAACTACGAAATCCGCGGCTCCGGCAACGAGGAGCATCTTGGCGACGAGGGCGAACGCCCCGCCGATCTGGAGAACCTGCGGCCGCTGCCGCGGATTTCCATTCACGCGTTTTGCGAAAGCGACGCGATGCAGCGGATGATGGACCGCATGTCGCGCGACCGGCGCATGGCGAAGGTCAACCTGCGCGTCACCGGCGGCAGCATCGCCGCGGCCGCCAACATGTTCTCGTCCTCGCCGACGCCCAATTTGATCATTCTGGAAACCGAGACCGAGCCGCGCTCGCTTCTGGCGGAGCTGGCACCGCTTGCGGAAGTCTGCGACCCCTCGACCCGCGTCGTTATCATCGGCCGCTATAACGATATCGCGCTGTATCGCGAGCTGATCCGCAACGGGATCTCGGAATATCTCGTCGGCCCCGTCCCGATGGCGGATATGCTGGGCGTCATTTCGACGATCTTTATCGATCCGGAAGCTGAGCCGCTCGGCCGTTCGATCGCCGTGATCGGCGCCAAGGGTGGCGTCGGGGCATCGACGATCGCCCATAACTGCGCCTTCGGCATTTCCAACCTGTTTTCGACCGAAACCATTCTTGCCGATCTGGACCTGCCATTCGGCACGGCCAATATCGATTTTGATCAGGACCCGGCTCAGGGTATCGCAGAAGCCGTCTTTGCGCCGGAACGGCTGGATGAAGTCTTTCTCGATCGTCTGCTGACAAAATGCTCCGAGCATCTCTCTCTGCTCGCTGCGCCGTCATTGCTCGACCGCGCCTATGACTTTGAAAGTGCTGCCTTCCAGCCGATCATCGAGCTCCTGCAGCGTAGTGCGCCGGTCGCCATCCTCGATGTGCCGCATGGCTGGAGCGAATGGACGCGCTCCGTTCTGTCGTCGGTCGACGAAGTAGTCATCTGCGCCGCGCCCGATCTGGCGAACCTGCGCAATACCAAGAACATGATCGACGCCTTGAAAAAGCTGAGGCCCAACGACCGTGCGCCGCATCTCGTACTCAATCAGGTCGGCATGCCGAAGCGCCCCGAAATCGCGCCGGCGGATTTCATCGAACCGCTCGAACTCGAGCCGATCGCCATATTGCCCTTCGATGCGCAGCTGTTCGGCAATGCCGCCAATAGTGGCCGGATGATCTCCGAGATCGATGCCAAATCGCCGGCTGCCGAAACGTTTTCTCAGATCGCGCATGTCGTCACCGGCCGCATTGCCGTCAAGAAGGCCAAGAAGGGCGGCTTGGGCAAGATGCTGCAAATGCTCGGCCGCAAATAGGCCTGACGTTTAGGAACTGGATCGCATTATGTTTGGAAAGCGCGGAAACGAAGGATCTGGCCGAAGCGGCGGTATTGCCCCGCCGCCCGTGACTACGGCTGCGCCCGTGGCCGAGGCGCCGAGATCCTCGACCCCGGAAATTCTGGCGGAACCGCGTGAAGCGAACGCTGGTCGTCAGCCCGTCGCGCCGCCACCGCTTGCCCCCGCACCGGCCCGTAGGCGCCCGGCCCGAACCGAGCACTATTACGACACGAAAAGCCAGGTCTTTTCGGCGCTGATCGATACGATCGATCTGTCCCAACTCGCCAAGCTCGATGCCGAAAGCGCGCGCGAAGAAATCCGCGACATCGTCAACGACATCATCACCATCAAGAATTTCGCGATGTCGATCTCCGAGCAGGAAGAGCTGCTCGAGGATATCTGCAACGACGTTCTCGGTTACGGCCCACTGGAGCCGCTGCTTGCCCGAGATGATATCGCCGACATCATGGTCAACGGTGCAGGCCAGACCTTTATCGAAGTCGGCGGCAAGACGATCGAATCGGAAATCCGTTTCCGTGACAATGCCCAGCTTCTGTCGATCTGCCAGCGCATCGTCAGCCAGGTCGGCCGCCGCGTTGATGAAAGCTCGCCGATCTGCGACGCCCGTCTTCCCGATGGTTCGCGTGTCAACGTCATCGCCCCGCCGCTATCGCTCGATGGCCCGGCACTCACCATTCGTAAGTTCAAGAAAGACAAGCTGACCCTCGACCAGCTGGTGAAATTCGGTGCGATCACGCCGGAAGGCGCGACGCTTCTGCAGATCATCGGTCGTGTCCGCTGCAATATCGTCATCTCCGGCGGTACCGGCTCGGGTAAGACGACGCTTTTGAACTGCCTCACCAACTATATCGACCGTGAGGAGCGGGTTATCACCTGCGAGGATACGGCCGAACTGCAGCTGCAGCAGCCGCATGTCGTCCGCCTCGAAACCCGCCCGCCGAATATCGAAGGCGAAGGTGAGATTACCATGCGCGATCTCGTCAAGAACTGCCTGCGTATGCGCCCTGAACGCATCATCGTCGGCGAAGTGCGCGGACCGGAAGTTTTTGACCTTCTGCAGGCGATGAACACCGGTCACGACGGCTCGATGGGTACGATCCACGCCAATACGCCGCGCGAATGCCTGAGCCGTATGGAATCGATGATCGCCATGGGCGGTTATTCGCTGCCGGCAAAGACAGTTCGCGAGATCATTTCCGGTTCGATCGATGTGATCATCCAGGCAGCCCGTCTGCGCGATGGTTCGCGCCGCATCACCCAGGTAACCGAGGTGATCGGCATGGAAGGTGACGTCATCGTCACTCAGGATCTCATGCGCTACGAGATCGAGGGTGAGGACGCCAATGGCAGGCTGATCGGCCGCCACGTCTCGACCGGCATTGCAAAGCCCTATTTCTGGGATCGTGCGCGCTATTACGGCGAAGAGCGGCGGCTGGCGTCGGCACTCGACGCTATGGAAACCGGCAAGGCGTGACGGGAAGGGCGGCCCGACCGCCCATCGGGAAAGGATGTTCGGCATGGATATGACAGTCGTACTGATCATCGTTCTTGCAGCAGTCGCTGCCGGGTCGGTCTGCTACGCCTTTTTGTTCTCCCGAATGGAGGTCGAGAAGAAGGCCGGTGCGCGGCTGAGCCGCGTCAAGTCCGCGGAGACCGATCTGGTGCGGATGAAAGCCGCCCGCGACCGCGTGCAGGAACTTTCCAAGCGCCGCAAGTCGGTGCAGGATTCCCTGAAGGATCTCGAAAAGCAGCAGGAAGAGAAGAACAGCAAGATCGGCGACCGCAGCCTGAAGAGCCGGATCGGCCAGACCGGCCTGCCGCTGACACTCGGTCGCTTCTACATGTTCAGCGCCGCCTTCGGCATTTTCGTGTTTCTCATCGCCCTGATTGCCGGAATACAGCTGCTTGGCGCACTTGGTGCTGCCTTTGCCGCAGGCCTCGGCCTGCCACGCTGGGTGATCGGCTTTCTCATCAAGCGTCGCCAGAACAAGTTTCTCAACGAGTTTCCGAACGCGCTTGACGTCATGGTCCGCTCCATCAAGTCCGGCCTACCGCTCAACGACGCGCTGCGGCTGATCGCCTCCGATGGCCAGGAACCGGTCAAGTCCGAGTTTCGCAAGGTAATCGAGGCACAGCAGGTCGGTTTGAGCATTCCCGAGGCCTGTTTCCGCATGATGCAGACCATGCCGCTGGCGGAGGTCAACTTCTTTGCCATCGTCATCGCCATCCAGAGCCAGGCGGGCGGCAATCTCTCGGAAGCGATCGGCAACCTTTCAAAGGTGCTGCGCGAGCGCAAGAAGATGAAAGCCAAGGTCAAGGCGCTGTCCATGGAAGCCAAGGCGTCTGCGGTCATCATCGGGGCGCTCCCGTTCATTGTCTCGACGCTCGTCTACCTCACGTCGCCGCAGTACATCATGATCCTTTTTACGGATCCGCGCGGCCACATGATCCTTCTGGGCGCGGGCATCTGGATGTCGATCGGCATCTTCGTCATGCGCAACATGATCAATTTCGATATCTGAGGATTTGACCCGTGAAGGAAATTGCCGCCACCTTTACTGATCCGACGATGCTCTTCGCCATCCTCGTGGCGGTGGCAGTGTTTGCGACCTGCTACACGCTGGCGAGCCCCTTTCTCGAAAAGGGTGGCCTCGACAAGCGGATGAAGGCCGTATCGACCGAGCGCGAGGCGATCCGTGCACGAGAGCGGGCGCGGATGAACGCCGAGGGGTCCAAGGCAAGCCTGCGGAACCAGAACAACAAGTCCGCCCGCAACATCGTCGAGCGCTTCAACCTGCGCAAGGCGCTGGTCGACGAGAACACGGTCAACAAGCTGCGTGCCGCCGGCCTGCGCACCCAGAACGCCCTCAACGTGTTTCTCGTTGCACGCTTCCTCCTGCCGTTCTTGTTCTTGGCAGCGGCGGCGGTGTGGATTTTCGTGCTGGGCAATCTCGCCTCCAAGCCGGTGGCAATCCGCCTGCTGGCGGTTATCGGCTTCGCTTATCTCGGCTTCTATTCGCCGAATATCTACATTTCCAACCGCATCAACAAGCGCCAGGCATCGATCAAGCGTGCCTGGCCGGATGCGCTCGACCTGATGCTGATTTGCGTCGAATCGGGTATTTCGATCGAAGCGGCCATGCGCCGCGCGGCCGAAGAGATCGGCACCCAGTCACCGGAGCTCGCCGAGGAGCTGGTCCTCACGACAGCCGAACTCTCCTTCCTGCAGGATCGCCGCACGGCGTTGGAAAATCTCGGCATCCGAACTCAGCTCGATATCGTCAAGGCCGTTGCCCAGGCGCTGATCCAGGCGGAACGTTACGGCACGCCGATTGCACAGGCGCTGCGTGTCCTTGCTCAGGAAGGCCGCGATGAGCGTATGAACGAGGCGGAAAAGAAGGCTGCCGCCCTGCCGCCGAAACTGACCGTGCCGATGATTCTTTTCTTCCTGCCGGTCCTGATCGCCGTCATCCTCGGGCCTGCCGGTATCCAGGTTTCCGACCGGTTCTAAAACCGGATCAGCGCGTCGGCGTCTTGCTGCCGGCGAGCTGCCACAGCCGTTCGGCATCGAGCGGCGTAAACGCCCTGAAGGGTGCTATCCGCAGCCCACCCGCCTTGGTTCGCGTCATAAGATAACCCCGCGTCTTCCAGGAATATTTTATCATCGCCCACGGCATGTGGATCGAGGCGCCAACCGAATCGCGCGTCGTTATTCCATTATCGTCCGCGATATAGGTCACCGATTTGTTTTCTCTCGGAAACCGCAGCCATTTGACGACACAGGCCAGGGTCAAGAGAACAACGAAGCCGGCGAGCCCACCGGCCATGAACGGCCACATCATGGAAAACAGGCTTGCCATTGCATTGATCGGGTTTTGCCCTGACGGCACATCGAGAAGGCCGATCGTCATCAAGGCCACGAACAGGAAGCTTCCGATGATCGCAACCGGACGCCCCAACTGGTATCTCAGCGCGATGAGATTATCCGTGTGAGTAAGGGTCGTGGAGCCGGAAATCGGCGATTGCTCATTGGCGGACATGGATGCTCCGAAGCGCGTGGCAAGGGCTGGGAGGGGCTGCCGGGATACAGTTTCCGGCTATCACATGTCTTTTATGGTGGAAGCAGCAGTTCAGCTCAACCCCGGCGAAGCCGTCGATTGCCGCGGCTTAGGCATGACGTGGCGAAAAATCAGTTCGTGGATGTTTTCGCCTGGTCGTTTGCCGCCAGTTTCTTCCAGGAATTCTGCTGGCTGAGCATCGAGCGCAGGTAGGTGACGTTGGCGTCTGCCTGCTGCTGCGACAATTCCTTGCGCGCAATCGTTTCGGCTTCCGCGAAACGACCCTGCAATCCGACCACCAGTGCCAGGTTCTGGCGCACGCGGCTGTCGGCGCCGGGCTGGCCGGCAGCGTTGCGCATATAGGTTTCGGCAGTCTTCAGATCGCCTGAGAGAACGTAGGACATGCCGAGATTGGAGATGATTGTCGGTTCGTTCGGTCGGGTGTCGAGGGCCTGGCGATATTTATCGCGCGCTTCCTGCGAGCGGCCCATCTGGTCGAGCACAGCACCTTCGGCGGAGTAGAGACGCCAGTCAGGATGGTCCGGCGTCTGGGCCCGGTTGATCGTTGCAAGCGCCTGTTCGAGCTGGCCGGCCGCTGCCTGCGCCTTGCCATAGGCGGCGAGCACGTCACGGTCGGCCGGATGGGCAATCGCCACCTGCTGCATCACTGCAAGGGCCTGGGTGTTCTTGCCGGTCATGCCGAGCACGTTGGCATAACGCAGACCAATGTCCTTGTCCTTGGGATCCTTGACATAGGCCGCGCCGACCGACTGCTCTGTGCCCGCAAGTTCCGACGCATTCATGTTGTCCAGCGGCGCCGCCGACATTTTGGGGATCGAGCCCGTGGTCGCAACATCCCGCTTCGTCGTGTTGCAGCCCGCAAGCGCCAGGCCGACAAGCACAAGCGCGGTCGCGTGAACGAGACGGGACGTGCGGAATGAAAGGGCAGCAACGGTCATGGATCGCGATCTCGTAAGCTGGAAGCCACCACCCTCTGGCGGCGGCCCTCTTGTCGGCAAAATGTGAAGCGCATTTGCATGACAGAAATAAACTGTTAACCCTAACAGATCGTTAAGATGAACGATTCCAGACGTTTGCGAAGGCCGCCATGACCCCTTTCCAGCATATTGCCCGCCCCTCCGTTTTCAGCTCTTCCGATGCCCTTTCCAAGCCTGTCCACGCCGTGACGCCGGACGATATCAAGGCAGGTCCAGGCAATATCGATCCGGCCACGTTGGCCTGGGCGAAGGCCGCCGGTTTTACGGGTGAGGCGGGCACGGTCCTGCTGGTTCCAAACGAGAAAGGCGAGGTGGCCAGTGCCCTTTTCGGCCTAGGCGCCGACCCGGCCGATGCGCCGTTCATCAGCGGAAAGCTCTCCAAGCTTCTGCCGGCAGGCGACTGGCATATCGAGGCGGCCGGAACTGTTGATCCCCGCTTTCTGCTCGGTTTCGGCCTTGGAACCTATTCCTTCACCCGCTACAAGACTGAAAAGCAGAAGGACGTTCGGCTCTCTGTTCCGTCTTCGGCGGACGCGGCTGATCTGGAGCGCCAGCTTGCCGGCGTCTTCCTGGCCCGCGACCTCATCAACATTCCGACCAATGACATGGGCCCTGCCGACCTCGAAGCCGCCTTCCGGGCGCTCGGCGAACATTATGGCGCAAGCGTCACCTCGATCGTCGGTGAGGATCTTCTCACCCAGAATTTTCCGCTCGTCTACACGGTGGGGCAGGCGAGCACATCGGCGCCGCGGCTTCTGGAAATGCGCTGGGGCAAAAAGGGCGCTCCACGCATCACGCTGGTCGGCAAGGGTGTCTGCTTCGATACCGGCGGCCTCGACATCAAGGGCGCCGCCAATATGGCGCTGATGAAGAAGGACATGGGCGGTGCCGCCAATGTCATGGGCCTGGCACTGATGATCATGGATGCCGGCCTGCCGGTCGACCTTCAGGTGATCGTGCCTGCGGTGGAAAATTCGATCGCCGGCAATGCCTTCAGGCCTGGCGACATTTACAAGAGCCGCAAGGGCGTGACGGTCCAGATCGACAATACCGATGCCGAGGGCCGATTGATCCTCGCCGACGCGCTGGCATATGCGGATGAAACCCCGCCGGACCTGATGATCGACATGGCGACACTGACGGGGGCGGCCCGTGTGGCTCTGGGCACCGAACTTGCTCCTTATTTCACCGATGACGAAGCGCTATCCGCAGGCCTGATGAATGCCGCAAGCAGCGAGTCCGACCCGATGTGGCGCCTGCCGCTCTGGAAGGGCTATGACAAGGATATTCGCGCCCGCGCTGCCGATATCACCAATTCGCCCTCCGGCGGCATGGCCGGCGCCATTACTGCCGCGCTTTTCCTGAAACGCTTTGTGACGGCGACGAAAAGCTGGGCGCATTTCGATATCTATGGCTGGTCCCTTGCGGACAAGCCGCAGACGCCGGTCGGCGGTGAGGCCTTTGCGATCCGTGCCCTCTACCGCCATATCCGCGGCATGGTTTCCGGCTGAGCGGCGCCGCAGCGGGCGGAAACAAAAGGGTAAGACCTGAGGCCTTAAGATTGCCGCTCTCTGAGGCGGAGGCCCTATGCCCGTTGAACTGACCGCAACCGAGGCGTTGAGCCTGTGGCGTCGCGTGAGCCTGGAACAGGTGAAACGCGACACCCGCGATCTGACATTGCGCCAGATGTCGATCCTCTTGCATATCTATCTGGTGCCGCCGCCCCACACGGTGCGCGGGCTTGCGGCAACGCTTGGCGTCACCAAGCCGGTCATCACGCGTGCGCTCGATACGATGGGCGCACTCGGCCTCGTCGATCGCCAACGCGACGAGGGGGATCGACGCAATGTGGTGATCAAGCGTACCGTGGCCGGCGCGCTCTATCTGGAAAAGCTCGGCGACCTTATCATTCAGGAAGGCCGGCGAACCGGATCCTGACTGCAGCATTTTCGATTTTTCACCTGAGGCATTCATCATGACCACGACGCTCGACAGAAGACTGCATGCGTTCCGCCCCGATCTCGCAGATGAGGCGCTGAAGGGCAGCGTCGAGGCATCCGCCTTTGTGCCCGGCGAACCGGCGCGGATCAGCGTTCCGGTCGCGCAGCTGCGTCCCGTGCCGGATCTGGCGCGGGGCATTGATACCGAGCTTCTCTTCGGCGAAACCGTGCGCGTCTTCGATCGCGCTGCAGGCTTCGCCTGGGTCCAGGCAGATCAGGACGGCTATGTCGGTTATCTGCCGGAAGACATGCTTGGCGAAGTCGAGGCATCGTCTCACCGTATCTGCGTGACCCGCACATTCGTTTATCCGCAAGCGGAATTGCGCAAACCGCCAATCGCCGCCCTGTCGATGGGAAGTCGCGTCACCGTCGTCGGTGAGGCGGAGACGCGCGGCACCCGCTATTTTGAGCTTGCCACAGGTGGCGCCGTGATTGCTGCTCATTGCAGGCCGATTGCCGACGTGTTGGGTGATGACCCGGTCACGATCGCCGAGAAATTCGTCGAGACACCCTATCTCTGGGGCGGACGCTCGGGTTTCGGCATCGATTGCTCGGGCCTCGTGCAGCTGTCGATGATGATGGTCGGCCACAAAGTGCCGCGCGATTCGGATATGCAGGCGAAGATCGGCTCCGAAATCACGCGCGAAGAACTGCGCCGCGGCGATTTCGTCTTCTGGAAGGGCCATGTCGGCTTCATGCAGGACAAGGATACGCTTCTGCATGCCAACGGCCATACGATGACCGTATCGCGCGAAAATTTCGAGGCGGCCGTCAAACGGATCGGCTGGCTGTATGAACAACCGACCGCCTATCGGCGTTTCCCTCTCGAGAGATGATAAGCCTGGGATGATTCGCCCGGAGTGGCTGCCAGCGTGGCGATCACATAAAAGTGGAGCCGCCGCCATGGAAGGCGGGCATGCCAATCCATATGTTGGGCCGGTCCGCATATCTGATCTGTATGCTGGAAATCTCGTCGTAACAGCGATCAAGGAATGAACCGATGCTCAAAGGTGCCTGGATTTTGCCGGCGGTCATGGTCGTGGTGCTTGTCCTTGCCGCCCTCGTTCCGGCTGCGGCCTCCGCTGCCGATAACGGGCCTTTCGCCCGCTCGCCGGATTCCTTCTTCAAGAATCTCCCTGGCGTCCAGCCGCAGCAGAGCCTGACCGATTCCGACCCGAACAGCTATAAATGCACCAGCCATATCGGCACGGTTTACGGCTTCCGCGGCCATGGCGGCTTTCCCTTCTGGGACAATGCGCCGGCGCGAATCTACAATTGCGAGACCAAGAACGGCATTCGCTACACCGGCACGCAGATGCCGAATAACCAGTGGGTGCCCGGCCTCAACCCGCATAACCTGCCGGAATAAACCTCCGGTCTTTTGCGGGGAAAAGCTCAGCGGTAATTGCTGGAAGCAGAAATGAAAAAACCCCGGAAAACCGGGGATTTTCAAAGTACTTGCAGGAATCTGCAAGAGGGAAATGGTGCCCAGAAGAGGACTCGAACCTCCACACCCTTTCGGGTACCAGCACCTGAAGCTGGCGCGTCTACCAATTCCGCCATCTGGGCGACGGAGGGGGATTTACGGGGGTGGCCGGCTCCTGTCAACCGGCTTTTTGAACTTTCCGTGTCAGTCGTGAAAAAACATTCGAAAGATCATTCATCCGTCTGACGAATCGTCGGTTTTTCCACTGTGACGATCGATGTGTCCGAGATCCCTGTCCGGCTCGATGATGTCACGCACACGTTGTTTCAGCTCTCTCGGGCCGGGAAAGCCGCCATCGCGCTTTCGCTCCCAGATCAGTTTGCCGTCGATTCGAATCTCGAAGACGCCACCGGTGCCGGGAATGAGCCCGACTTCGCCCAGCGCATCGCCAAAGGTCTGCAGCAGTTCCTGCGCCATCCAGCCGGCGCGCAGCAGCCAGTTGCACTGGGTGCAGTAAAGAATGGTGATATGCGGCTTGTCCGTCATCCGGTTTCCCTCGCCCTTATCCTGTGAATTTCCTGCTCCGAGACTCACTCGGACCGTTCAGCGACCAGACGAACCATGGTCGCGAGGTCCGCATCGCCAAAACCGGCCTCTGCGGCCGCCTCGAAGCTTTTCAGCGAGGCAGCCATAGCCGGCGTATCTATGCCCAGCACGGAAGCCACGTCGCGCACCAGGCGTCCGTCCTTGATGGCGCCCGAGACCGGAAAGCCGACCGCATCCGTTTCGCCCAGGATGACCGGCAGGCGGCTCTTGAAAGCCGGGCTGGCTGCCGGGCTGCCGGACAGGATCTCAAGGATCTTTGCCGATGTCAGGCCCGCCTTCTTGCCGAGGATGAGCGCCTCTTTCAAATTCTGCCACTGTCCCATCAGCATCATGTTGTTGACGAGTTTTGCCGCCGCGCCATCGCCAAGCCCGCCGGCATGGTGGATGCGGTCGGACAATGTTTCGGCAAGCGGCAGGAACCGGTCGAAATCGGCCTTGTCGCCGCCGATATAGAGCCCAACCTTGCCGGACAGCAGCATTTCCGGCCCGCCGGAGATCGGCGCATCGAGAAGACGGGCGCCGGCGGCCTCCATTCCGGCCGCACGGCCCCGCAGGGTCTGCGGGCTGACCGTGCTGGTATCGACGACCAGCCTGCCGGAAAGATCGACTGTGGCAAGCGCATCCAGCACTGTGTGGACGGCCTGATCATCCAGCAGCGCCAGGATCACGATGTCGGAAGCGGCGACCAGAGCGGGAATATCGACCGCCCGGTGCATGCCGATCTCTTCAGCAAGCGCGGGATCAATGCCGCTGCGGCTCCAGCCGCTGACCGAAAAGCCGAGCCGGGAAAACCGTGTCGCCATCGCCTGGCCCATGCGGCCAAGGCCGATTATTCCGATCCGCTCTGTCTTCAAGGCCCGTCCTCCTGCATGCCGGGGCATAAACGCCCGCTTCTCCAAGTCTTGACCATCTGGCCGAGAGTTCCGAGGCAAGAATTAAAGGCAGCTATGGCGATCGGCAAGAGATCGAAGGATGCCGGTTCATATCCGTCGCCGTACCCCAAAACATGCCCGGCGTGATTGTGCCCGCATCCGGCAAAAGACCCAGACGGGAACCAAATGCTGATGCCAGGCATTGTCTAGCCGGAAAAGGAGGAATGAACATGGCTTATGATCCCAATCCGAATACCCCGCGTCCGGACATCAACCGCCCGGATCTCAATCGTCCCGACCTGCGCACCACGCCCGAGCCGCAGCGCTCGTCCTCGTGGATGGCATGGGTAGCGATCCTGGCGGTCATCGTCGTCGGCGCCTTTGCATGGTCGCAGATGGGCGGCACGTCCACCGATCCGACCACGACGTCCTCGACGACACCGCCGGCCGCAACCACTCCGGCTCCGGCGACACCGGCACCGGCAACCCCGGCAGCTCCGTCGACCAATAATGCAGCGCCGGCTGCTCCGGCCACCGGTGGGAGCCAGCCTTCGCAGCCGTAAGGAACTTGCCTTAACGGCTTGATCGAGAGCCGCTCGTCCGAAAGGGCGGGCGGCTTTTTCGTGCATGACGATACCTTTGAAATCCTTGCCGTTTATATCCGCAGGGCATCATCGCGGCTGGATAGAACCCTCTGCCGTTAACCTTTTGTTAACTATATTTCCCGACCCTTCGGCTGCACGAGATAGTCCAAACGGCTCCATCAGCCGAAGGAGAAAACCATGCGGCTCGTCACGCTACCGGAAAAGATCAGGCACACCAGCCATCACACACTCCTCGTCATGCGCAATGGCGGCACCTGCCAGGCCGTCTGCGTGCTCAATGACGGTCGGATCGGCGATGTGCGCTCAAAGCTCGGCCTGATTGAAACGATCGCGACCTGGAAGCTGGATCACGGCGAGGTGGCTTTTGATGGCAGGGTCTGGATCACGCCCGAGGATATGCCGCGGCCACGGCACTGACCCCTAACGAGAGCGAAGGACAATCAGCCCTTCAAGCCGCGATCCGGTTACGACCGGTTCTCTTGGCGCGATAAAGCGCTTCATCGGCGCGCCTCAGGCTGATCTCCAGCGGTTCGCCGCATTGGTGGGCAGCAACGCCGATACTGACCGTCGCCATGATCGCGATATCGCCCCACAGGATCGGGCCGGCCGCCATCGCCACGCGCATCGCCTCGGCTTGACCGGCGGCATGGGCGGTATCAAGGCCCGGCAGGAGGATGGCGAATTCCTCGCCACCCATGCGGCCGACAAGGTGGCTTTCACCCAGCACGGCACGAACCCGCTCGACAAAACCTTTCAGTACGGCGTCCCCGGCAGCGTGGCCGAATGTATCGTTGATCTGTTTGAAGTGATCGAGATCGGCAAGCAGCATCGCCGCCTTCTGCTCGCCTGCGACCCGCCGCGCGCCCTGTTTCAGAAATCCGCTGCGGTTGAGCGCGCCGGTCATCTCGTCCGTCTCCGCCATCACGCGCAGCGCATGGCGTGTCCTGTCCTCGATCACCGAGAACAGGCCGACCACGAAGACATTGTTGAGCACGAGATCGCCGACGAGAATGATGATCGCCGAGATCCGGCTCTCCATTTCCAGCAGCGAAAGCGCGACCGAGACGAGATAGATCGGGATATAGGCAAAGAGCGAGCCCGCAACGATCTTCCGGCCGAAGCGCGGTACGGCGGCGCCTTCGGTAAAGAAATAGCGGCCGACGGCAAAGACGTTGAGACCAAGCAGCAAGGTTGCAAGCGCATTGGCAATATGCGGCTCACCAGACAGCGTGGCGCCATAATGAATGGCGGCGATGAGCACGGGGAGGGCGGCCATTCGCCACTCGAACGGCGCCCGGCCATCAAAGGCTCGCCCACCGGCCCAGATCAGCGTCACATTACCTGCAATCAGCCCGTAGAGAAGCGCCGTCGCCCATGCGCCGCCCTGCAGTGTAAAGCCATAGCCGGCGCCGGCTGCGAGAAAGAGGCTGAGCGACCACAGGAGAAGCGGCTTTTCCCGCCGCTTCGCCCAGAGAACCAGAAACATCGTCCCATAGCTGACACTCAGCAGCGCGCTGCAGAAATGCACCGTGGAATAGTCGAGAGCCAAGGGGGATCACCCGTCATTTGCGAACTGGTCCGCATATGAACGTATTTGGTTTAAGAAATTGATGATGTTCAAAAATGATTTGGGCAGCCGGTGATCACCGTCTGCCCAATAAACTCGTCGGTTTTAGAAGCGCTTATTCGTCGTTCATCTTCAGCGCGGCGATAAACGCTTCCTGTGGAATGTCGACCTTGCCGAACTGGCGCATGCGCTTCTTGCCTTCCTTCTGCTTTTCCAGAAGTTTGCGCTTACGCGTCGCGTCGCCACCGTAGCACTTGGCCGTCACGTCCTTGCGCAGCGCGCGCACCGTCTCGCGGGCGATAACCTTGGCACCGATCGCGGCCTGGATCGGGATCTGGAACATGTGCGGCGGAATGAGTTCCTTCAGCTTTTCGCACATGCCGCGGCCGCGGCGGTCGGCCGCCGAGCGGTGGACAAGCATCGAAAGCGCATCGACCGGCTCGCCATTGACGAGGATCGACATTTTCACGAGGTCGCCGGCACGGTAGTCCATGATGTTGTAGTCGAACGAGGCATAACCCTTGGAGATCGACTTGAGGCGGTCGTAGAAATCGAACACGACTTCGTTGAGCGGCAATTCATAGGTCAGCATCGCGCGGGTGCCGACATAGGTGAGTTCGGTCTGGATGCCGCGGCGGTCCTGGCAGAGTTTTAGAATGCCGCCGAGATATTCGTCCGGCGTCAGGATCGTCGCCTTGATCCACGGCTCGCGGATCTCGTCGATCTTGACGACGTCAGGCATGTCCGTCGGGTTGTGAAGCTCGACTTCCGTGCCGTCGGTCAGCGACATCTGGTAGACGACCGAAGGTGCGGTGGCGACGAGATCGAGATTGAACTCGCGCTCCAGACGCTCCTGGATGATTTCGAGATGCAGTAGGCCAAGGAAGCCGCAGCGGAAGCCGAAGCCGAGCGCCGCAGAACTCTCCATTTCGAAGGAGAAGGAGGCGTCGTTCAGGCGAAGCTTGCCCATCGCCGCGCGCAGGTCTTCGAAATCGGCCGCATCGGCCGGGAAGAGGCCGCAGAACACGACCGGCTGCGCCGGCTTGAAGCCGGGAAGGGCGGTCGCCGTCGGGCGCTTGTCTTCGGTGATCGTATCGCCGACGCGGGTATCGGCCACTTCCTTGATCGAGGCGGTGATGAAGCCGATCTCGCCGGGGCCGAGTGAGTCGACATTGACCATTTTAGGGGTCAGCACGCCGACGCGTTCGACGCCGTATTTGGCGCCGGTGCCCATCATGCGGATCGTCTGGCCCTTTTCGAGCACGCCGTCGATGACGCGCACGAGAACCATGACGCCGAGATAGGTGTCGTACCAGCTGTCGACGAGAAGCGCCTTCAGCGGGCCCTTTTCGCCGATCTCGCTCTTCGGCGGCGGCAGCTTGTTGACGATCGCTTCCAGGACGTCGGGAATGCCGAGGCCGGTCTTGGCCGAAATCAGCACGGCCTCGGAGGCGTCGATGCCGATCACTTCCTCGATCTGTTCCTTGATCCGGTCGGGCTCGGCCGCCGGCAGGTCGATCTTGTTGAGGACGGTGACCAGCTCGTGGTTCGCGTCGATCGCCTGATAGACGTTGGCGAGCGTCTGCGCTTCAACGCCCTGCGAGGCATCGACGACGAGCAGCGAACCTTCGCAGGCGGTCAGCGAGCGCGACACTTCATAGGCAAAGTCGACGTGGCCGGGCGTGTCGATCAGGTTGAGGATATAGGTCTCGCCATTATTGGCCTTGTAGTGCAGGCGCACCGTCTGGGCCTTGATGGTGATGCCGCGCTCGCGCTCGATATCCATCGAGTCGAGGACCTGTTCCGACATCTCGCGTTCGGCAAGGCCGCCTGTCGACTGGATCAGTCGGTCGGCGAGCGTCGATTTGCCATGGTCGATATGGGCGACGATCGAGAAGTTGCGGATATGGTCGAGGGGCGTGCGCGAATTGGTGCTCATGGCTGGCGCATATAGCAGCGCCGGCCCTTACCGCAAAGCGGAAAGATAACCATTCGTTGAGGATGAAACCCCTTATTTTTCGGGATTTCCTTTGCCCGGCTCGGAGAGCGTCGCCGCATTCGGCAGCTGCGCGCTGCGGATGCCGAAACTTTCGCGCTCGTCTTCCGGTGCAGGACCGCGCTCCTTGACGCGCCGCAGCACGAAAAGCGCATAGGCGACGGCCACGCACATGGCGGCGATGATGAAGGTTCGTCCGCCGAAGATCGGGGTCAGCATGGTCACGCAAAGTGGCACGATCGTCGCGGCCGTCGACCATGCAACGAGCAGGGTCGAGGAGAGCGGCACGAAATCTCCCGGATCGGCACGGTCATTGGCATGCGCATTGGCGATCGAATAGACGGTTTCGACGGCGCCGCCGAAGACCATGAAGACGATCATCAGCAGTACGAGATGCGAGAAGGAGGCGAGGAATGCGCCGAAGCCCGCAATCAGGATGATCGCGCAGGCAATCAGCAGCACATAACGACGGTCCATCCGGTCGGAGAGAATGCCGAGCGGATATTGCACGAAGAGCAGGCCGGTCTGCATCACGAACATCAGCAGTGCGATATCGGCCTGCGGCAGCTGGTTGGTCGAGGCATAGATCGGCACGAAACCCTGCACGACCATGGAAAGTCCGCCGGAAGCAAGGACGCCGATCAGGCCGACCGGCGAGATCCGCCAGGCCATTTTCACGTTCACATTGACGCTGGCCGGCGCCGGCGGGTTCGGCAGGCGGGTCAGCCCGATTGGCAGGATGGCGATCGCCGTGAAGAAGACGACCGCCAGCGGCGCCAGATTGCCGTCGGTCGGGATCTGCCCAAAGATCCAGGCACCGCAACCGAGGCCGAGAACGTAGGTCATGTAGAAGAAGGACATGGCCCGGCCGCGCCATTGATTGGAGGCGGCGTGGTTGAGCCAGCTCTGGGCGATGATGAAATTGACATTGGCTGCCGCGCCATAAATGCCGCGGGCAAAAATCCACCAGATCGGCGGCAGGTCGGCCGCGATCAGGATGGCAGCGATGATCACCATCGCCATCGAGCAGGCAAACAGCCGCGCATGGCCGACACGCCGGATCAGCGGCCCGCCGACGACACAGCCAACCAGACCGCCGAAGGCAACCGCCGTCACCGCGCCGCCCGCCGCCCAACCGGCCGCATCCGAATGCGTCAGCATATAGGGAACATAGGCAAACATGATGCCGCTGCCGATCGCGGCGATTGTCATGGAGATGACGATGCTGGCGATCGAAAAAGGCGAGGCGGTATCGATATGGTCCCC
This sequence comes from Neorhizobium alkalisoli, assembly GCF_007829835.1. Taxonomy (GTDB): domain Bacteria; phylum Pseudomonadota; class Alphaproteobacteria; order Rhizobiales; family Rhizobiaceae; genus Neorhizobium. The sequence goes on from NZ_VIWP01000004.1 coordinate 224,800, forward strand.
GTTCATGTCGGTGCTCCGGCAGGCGTTGGACCGCCGGGGAAAAGCCGGCAGTGAAGGATAATCTTCCTTAGCGGGCGCCGCACACCTTAGCTATCGCGGAAACGCCATCGCTTGTAAAAATCCATCGGCATGCGGGATTTCGCTTGATTCCATTATAAGGGAATGTAAATCTCAAATAATGGATGATACTTCTCGTGAAATAGATGGCGCCATCAGCCAGCGGCTGAAAATGCTGCGGGCAAGGGCAGGATTGACGCTCGATGAACTGGCGGAACGCTCCGGCGTTAGCCGGGCGATGATTTCCCGCATCGAGCGGACCGAGGCGAGCCCGACAGCGGCCCTTCTGGCGCGATTGTCGGAGGCGCTCGGCCTGACATTGTCTGCCTTCTTCGCCGACGATGAACCTTCGGCATCGCCGCTCAGCCGCAAAGAGAACCAAAAGCTCTGGCGGGATCCGCATACCGGTTATCTGCGCCGCTCAGTTTCCCCGCCGGGCATGCCGAGCCGGGTCGATATCGTCGAGGTGGAGTTTCCGGCCGGTGCCCGCGTCAGCTTTCCGCCGCGCGCCGAAAGCCGAGTCATCACCCAGCATGTCTGGCTGTTCGAGGGCGTGCTGGACATGGTCTTGCCGGCCGAAACCTATCGGCTCATGCCGGGCGATTGCCTGTTCATGGATATCGGCGACGCTTTCGACTTCCACAACCCGTCCGACAAGCCGGCCCGTTATGCGGTCATCCTCGATCGCGGCCGCTGATATTTTGATTGGAGATTTTTCCCGTGACCCTTTCCATCCGCATCCTGACCGCAAAAGAAGCCAGAGCCGCGACAGCCGATCTCTGCGAGATCCTGTCCGACTGCATCAATGGCGGTGCCTCGCTCGGATTCATGCTGCCCTATGCGCCGGAGGATGCAAAGGCCTACTGGCAGGGCATTGCCGATGAGGTGGAAAAGGGCGGCATCATCCTCGCCGCCGCTGAAGTCGATGGCCGTATCGTCGGCACGGTGCAGGTTGGGCTCGCCTCGAAACCCAACCAGCCGCATCGCGGCGACCTGATGAAACTCCTCGTCCACCGCTCGGCCCGTGGCCTCGGCCTGTCGCGAAAACTGATGGAAGCGGTGGAAGCGGAGGCCGCAAGCCGCGGCCGCACGCTCCTCGTGCTCGACACCGCGACAGGCAGTGATGCGGAAAGCATCTATCCGCGTTTCGGCTGGGAGCGCGTCGGCGTCATCCCGGACTACGCGCTCTGGCCGCAGGGCGGTTTTTGCGACACGACGCTGTTTTACAAGCGGATCGGATGAGGCTTGAAAGCCCGGCTCAATTGCCGGGCTTCAACATGCTCGTGAAGGCTCCGACGATCTGCCGCTCGAGCTCGGCATGAATATCCTTGCGTGGCCGCGCCGTCTCCGCGCAGATCGGGTCCGGCTCGCCGACCGATTTCAGGAAATCCGCAGCGCCCGGTTTGCAGACGGGCAGAAAGCTGAAATGGTCGGCGTCGCTCACCTGCGCGTAATTCGAGCCGGTGATCTGGTTGGCCAGTTTGTCGGCGAGCACAGCAACGGGCACATGACCGGGGCTGCCGAGGTTGATCAGGGCGAGGGGTATCTTGATCTCCTTCAGGCTTTCCGGCTGGAAGGCTGTGGCCAGGCCCGGATCGACGGCGACAACGGCTTTGATCCGATCATCGCGATTTGATTGTTCAAAGCGCGCTTTATCGATACTGCCGAGATCAAGCGGATCGACCGAAACCTGTTCGCCATCGGCAAAGCCATGGCCGCCGCGAAACCAGTGGCAATCCATCATTTCGGGGTTTTCGACGCAGTAGCGCTGATAAGCGCTAAGGTCGCCGCGCGCACCCGCAAGCTCCATCACCGTTGTGCCGCCGAGCGAAAAGCCTAGGGCGCCGACACGTGCCGGATCGATCGATGCGGCCCAGTGTTTATCAGCGGAAAGCATGGTGATGATCGTCGATATGTCCTTCGTCCGCTCCCAGACCTTTGGCGTGGCAGCGGGTGTCGAATCGCCGCTTGTCGTGCCGGGATGGTTGGGGCCGGCGACGATGAAGCCGGCCTCCGCCAGTTTCGTCGCGATCCAGCCCATGCCCTCCGCGCGGGAGCCGGAACCATGCGAGATGAGGATGAGCGGAAACCGCCCGTCACGAACCGACGCATTGGCCGATACCGGAATGCTTTCGAACACCCGGTTCCCACTGCTGGGCGCAACCTCGCCATCGGCCTTTGCCGGATACCATACGGTTACGGCAAGCGGCCGGGGATTGTCCTGGGAGACGACGCTGATTTTCCGAACGCCGACTGTTTCGGCTGAGAGGGCAGTACTGCCGTAAAGGACGGCAGTGAGGGCGATAACAAGAGCCGGGATTTTTTGCATGAGAGCCTCGTCTGGTTTGGGAAACGATGGCTCACATTCGGTCTGGCGGAGATGTTCGTTCGACCTTGATCGCGTTATGCGACGTCCTCGAACAGGATCGAGGTCATTCGGACTTAGCCGCAAACGCCTCGTCCAGCCGCATGCCCTGCCGCCAATGCGCAGCGTTCCAGCCGAATGCGGTGGCGCTTTCGATATTCTCTGCGGCATCGTCGATATAGAAGATCTCTTCCCGCGGCAGGCTGACGGCCTCCGTCGCCAGTCGATAGAAATCGTGGCTCGGCTTCTTGCAGCCGAGCGCGGCGGAATAAAAAATCCCGTCAAAATGCTGGGCGAGACCGTGTTCTTTCATCAGCCAGTTTGCGCGGCGATGCTCCTGATTGGTCGCGAGATAGAGGCGCGTGCCTTTTGCACGAAGATCAGCAAGGTCGGCCAGCAGGGTCTGGTCAAGCCGGCTATCGTTCTCGAACCAGTAACGCAGCAGGGTTTCGGTATCGAGATGCGGGGCGATCCTTTTGAGGACGGCAGTCAGCCGTGGTTCGATCGGCTCATGACCGATAATGATCTCTGCCCAATGGGGATGAAAGAATTCCCGTTGCAGCAGCTTGATCGAAATGCCGAGATCGCGTTCGATATCGGTGAAATAGGCAAGTCCGTCCCTGGGGCGTCCATGCACCAGAACACCGTCCACATCGACCATCAGGATTTTCATTGCCGTGCTCGTTTTCGGGTTTGAAAAGCAATGGCCCGCTCAAGAGCGGGCCACGGGATTGATTCAGCGTTTTTCCGTCAGGAAGTAACAGAAGGCAACGATCGGTAAAGCCATGCCGATCGCCGAGGCAAGTAGCCAGCCACCCTCTGCAAAGGCCCATGCTCCGAGAGCCGAGCCGATCGCACCGCCGCAGAAGGCAGCTGCGATCAAGAGGCCGTTGAGACGGCTGCGCAGATCGGCACCCAGTCCGTAGATTGCCCGCTGGCTGATCACCAGCGTCATCGTCGTGCCGAAGTCGAGCAGGATGGCGCCAAGCATCAGCAGGCCGAGGCCCAGCATGGATCCTTCCGAGGTGATGTAGGTGACGAGGAAGCCGAGAATGGCGGCCGCCAGTCCAAGGCCGGTCGCAGGCTTGCTGAGATCGCGATCCGCCAGTCGGCCGGCAATCGGCGAAGCGATCGCACCTGCGACGCCGACAAAGGCGAAAAGAGCGATACCCGACTGCGTCATGTTGAAGACCGGGCCTGCCAGAAGCAGCGGCGTCACCGTCCAGAACAGGGTGAAGGAGGCGAAAAGACAGGCCTGGTAGAAGCCGCGTCGACGCAGCAGGGGCTGGGTGGCAACCAGCGTTCCGAGCGATGCCAGGAGCTGGAAATAGCCCATGCGCGGCTGCGGCCGGCGCAAGGGAAGGCGCATCGACAGAAGAATTCCGAGCGCAATCATGACGGCGGCCGAAAGGAAGAAGACGAGATGCCATGAGGCAAAGCGTGCGATCAGGCTCGATACCGGCCGTGCCAGCATGATGCCGAGCATCAGCCCGCTCATGACATTACCGACCACACGGCCGCGTGTCGCATCCGGTGCCAGATTGGCGGCGAACGGAACGATCATCTGGACGGATGTCGAGGTGAGACCGATTGCCAGCGAGGCCGCGAGGAAGGGAAGAGGCGAATTGGAGAGGCCTGCCGCAATCAGCGCGATGGTCGAAGCGCCGAGCATGGTGATGATCAGCCGCCTGTTTTCCAGGAGATCCCCCAGCGGCACGATGAGCAGCAGACCAAGTCCATAGCCGATCTGCGTGAGCGTGACGATCAACCCGGTCGCATGGGCCGGCAGGCCGATATCGGCAGCGATCGGCCCGGCGAGAGGCTGGGCATAATAGAGATTGGCGACGATCAGGCCGCAGGCCGCAGCCATGATGAAGGTCATGGCCGTCGAGAGCGTGGAAGCTGGCGATTGCGATGCAGTCGCTGAAGCAGATTGCGAAGTCATGAAAATGTCCCGGGAGAAGGAGGAGGGAGGAAGAAAACGTGAAGGATCAATCGAGGATCTTGAGGGCGGCCTCGGCAATTGCCATGGCCCGGGCCTGATCCTGCCCGGCCTTGCCGGCAATGCGCAGGCCCTGCACCACGGCATAAAGAAGGCGGGCCGTCGCCTCCGGATCGATATGGCCACCGACCGATCCATCGGCCTGGCCCTGGCGGATGATCCCTTCGAAAAAGGCTTCGAGCCGCGATTGCGATAGGCGCACCCTCTCATCGGTCTCGGCATCGAACAGCGAAAGCTCGACGGCCGCTCCGACGACAAGGCAACCCCTACGCCCGTCATCGCCATGCGCGGAATCGGCATAGTGCCGCAATGCCAGCCGAATGCGCTCGCGCCCGGTACGGCCAGTTGAAATCGCCTCTGCCAGCGCCGCATTGCGCACCAGCTTGTAACGATCGAAGGCGGCCAGAAAGATCGCCTTCTTGTCCTTGAATGCCTTGTAGAGACTGCCGGCCGTAAGGCCCATTGCCGGACCGAGATCGGAGATGGAGGTCGCGTGATAGCCGCGCTCCGTGAACACGACGATCGCCCTGTCCAGCGCTTCATCCATGTCGAATTCGCGCGGCCGCCCGGCAGGTCGGCTTGCGGCTGGGCTCTCGATGTCGATGGCCATTTTAGTGGTCCATATTTGGAAATGATCGTTCCCTAATAGGGGCGCCGATCTCCGCCGTCAAGCATTTTAGCGGGAACATAAGTGCCGCGCATGGGTTTGATCCCTGTCACCAACCCCAAAGCTTGGAGGACGATATGAGCAAGAGTGACGTACAACAGGCAATCAAACGTGCCGAAAAGCAGGTCGAAAATACCAGCGCCGGCGGCCATCTGGGCGGGACCTATTATGGTCAGGGTCCTGACGGCAAAACGGCATCGACCAACAGCAATGTCGGCAGCAACCGCCCGAATACGGGCAGCTGACGTCACCTGATACGAGTTTTCGGAAAAGCCCCGCCCCGTGCGGGGCTTTTTTGTTGCCGTGATCCCAAGCGCGCGTAAAAATTCGAATGGGCACTGTCGGGAGGAGGATCCGGCAGACGTCCTCGGGTCATGAGCGACATCGCGGGACGATGATGCGCATCGAATGACCGGCAAAAATATCGGGAGGCATCATGAGCAGCAATTATCGTTGGGTAATCGTTTTTGCCGGCGGGCTGATGGGCTGCGTCGCCATGGGCGCCATGTTCTCGCTTGCCATTTTCCTGGCACCGATTGCCGAGGCGACCGGCTGGTCGCATGCGGGCATATCGAGTGCCATGACGGTGAATTTTATCGTCATGGGAATCGGCAGTTTCTTCTGGGGTGCGGCGAGCGACCGGTTTGGCGCCCGCGTCGTCGTGCTGATCGGTTCGCTGATCCTCGGGCTGGCGCTTGTGCTTGCAAGCCGGGTGGAAACGCTGATCGCCTTCCAGCTGGTTTATGGTTGTCTCGTCGGCCTCTCGGCCAGCGCCTTTTTCGCGCCGATGATGTCGGTCACCATGGCCTGGTTCGACAAGAACAGAGGGCTTGCCGTCTCGCTGGTTTCCGCCGGCATGGGCATGGCGCCGATGACGGTCTCGCCGATCGCCCGCTGGCTGATCACCGATTACGGCGACTGGCGTTTCGCCATGCTCGTCATCGGTATCGGCGCCTGGGTCATTCTCGTGCCGACGGCCATGCTGGTCCGAAATCCGCCCGTCGCCGCAGCCGGCGCGGCGCCTGAAACCGAGGCCGAAGGCGCCGGAATGCCGCTATCGACCGTATTTCGGTCGCCGCAGTTCCTCGTGCTCGGTTTCACCTTCTTCGCCTGCTGTGCGGCCCATTCCGGCCCGATCTTCCACATGGTGAGTTATGCCATGACCTGCGGCGTCGCACCCATGGCCGCCGTGACGATCTACAGCGTCGAAGGTGCGGCCGGTCTGGGCGGCCGCATTCTCTATGGCCTCCTTGCCGACCGTGTCGGCGTCAAGCCAGTGCTGATCATTGGCCTCCTGATCCAGGCCGTGGTGATTGCCGCCTACACTCTGGCCAGCGACCTTTCCCATTTCTACATGCTGGCGATTATTTTCGGTGGAACCTATGGTGGCGTCATGCCGCTTTATGCGGTTCTGGCACGCGAATATTTCGGTCCGAAAATTCTCGGCACCGTTCTCGGCGCCGCCTCGATGCTGTCGAGCATCGGCATGGCTTTTGGCCCGCTCGCAGGCGGCTGGGCCTTCGACGCCTTCAACAATTACAACGGGCTTTTCTTGGGCTCAGCCTTGGTCGGGCTGGGTGCGGTGCTGATCGCGCTGTTCTTCCCGCCGCTGCCCGGCCGTGAGGCGGAGAAACTTCAACCAGCATGAACGCGAAAGGCCCGGCCGTTTTCACGGCCGGGCCTTTCAGCAAAACGAAGTGGCAAGATCAGAGCGCGCCGTTGCGCTGCTGGATCATCATATACGTGTCGTAGCTATATTCGGCGACCTGCGCCCAGAGATACGCGTCCTTCTTGAACGCCTGCTGGTGGTCGTAGAGCTTCTTGAAGGCCGGGCTTTTTGCCGAAAGCTCGGCATAGGTCTCCATCGCCGCCTTGTAGCACGCGTCCAGAATATCGCGGCTGAAAGGCTTCAGCACGGCGCCTTCGGCAACCAGCTTTTTCAGCGCCGTTGCGTTATGCGCATCATAATTGGCCAGCATCGACATGTTCGCCTGTGCACATGCGGCTTTGAGGATTTCCTGATAGCTCTTCGGCAGGCCGTTGAACTTTTCGAGGTTGAAGAAGGCGTGCATGGCCGGGCCGCCTTCCCACCATGCCGGATAGTAGTAATATTTGGCGACCTTCACGAAGCCGAGCTTCTGGTCGTCATAGGGGCCGACGAATTCGGTCGCGTCGATCGTGCCTTTTTCCAGCGCCGCATAGACGTCGCCGCCGGCGATCTGCTGCGGAGTGACGCCAACCTTCTGCATGACCTGGCCGGCGAGGCCGGCGATCCGCATCTTCAGGCCCTTGAGGTCGTCGATCGTGTTGATCTCCTTGCGGAACCAGCCGCCCATCTGTGTGCCGCTATTGCCGGCCGGAAGCGCGTAAAGATTACGCGGCGCCAGAAACTCGTTGATCAGGTCATTGCCGCCATTCAGGAACCAGGCATTGGTCATGCGGGCATTGAGACCGAAGGGAATGGCGGTGCCGAGTGCAAAGGCCGGATCCTGGCCGATGTAATAATAGGAGCAGGTATGCGCCATCTCGACCGTGCCGTTGGCGACCGCGTCAGCGGCCTGCAGCGGCGGCACGAGTTCGCCGGCGGCAAAGGTCTGGATGGTGAACTTGCCGTCCGTCGCGGCCTTGACGGTATTGGCAATCTCGTTTGCGGCGCCGAAGATGATATCGAGGCTCTTCGGGAACGACGATGTCAGCCGCCACGTGATGGTCGGGTTTTCCTGCGCAATGGCGGGCGCTGCCAATCCGGCCGCCGCCGCGGCGCCGACACCAGCTGTTGCTGCATTTTTAAAAAAGCTTCTGCGATCCATCAAATCCCTCCTCCTGATCAACGGGATGCCGCTTTACGCGGCGTCATTCAATTCCTAGTCCGTCCGATTTGCCGACGACAAGCGCAAACGCGAAAAATACAGCATTCGCCCGTTTGTGCCTGTCGGCACATGCGCCTTTTGCTTGCATCGGTCCATAAACCGATCATTTCACAAAGGGCAAGAATGGTGTCGGAAAATTGCGATCTCCGGTGGAAGTTTTTTTTGATTATTGCGCGCTGCGGCATTTTTCCTGCGGACTGGATTACGGCCTGCAAACCGCTTGAATTTTCCCCGGCGATCTTTAATTTAGAATAATTCTAAAAAGAGGATCGATGATGTTCAGCCGCCTGCTTCCCCAGTCCCGACGCCCTTTCTCTTCGTTGAGCGAAGAGGAAATCCTGGCGCTCGCCATCGCCTCGGAGGAAGAGGATGCGCGCATCTATCTTGCCTATGCGGACGGGCTGCGTGACCGGTACCCGGGCTCGGCAAAAGTGTTCGAGGATATGGCGGAGGTCGAGCAGACCCACAAGAACATGCTGATCGGGATGTTCCAGTCGCGTTTTGGCGAGCGCATCCCGTTGATCCGGCGCGAACATGTGCGCGGCTTCTACCAGCGCAAGCCGGACTGGCTGCGCAAGAACCTGTCTCTGGAAGCGGTCCGCATGCAGGCGGAGATGATGGAGGAGCAGGCCGCCCGTTTCTATCGTGAAGCCACCACCCGCGTCTCGGATGCCTCGACACGCCAGCTGCTCGGCGATCTGGCGCTCGCAGAAGAAGGGCATGGCGATATTGCCCGCATGCTCGAAGGCAAACATGTTCCGGAAGACACGCTGAAGCAGGAAAACGAGGATGCGAGGCGGCAGTTCATCCTCACCTATGTTCAGCCGGGCCTTGCCGGCCTGATGGATGGTTCGGTCTCCACACTCGCACCAATCTTTGCAGCAGCCTTTGCGACCGGAAATACTTGGTCCACCTTCCTGATCGGCCTCTCCGCATCGGTCGGTGCCGGCATCTCGATGGGCTTTACTGAGGCCGCCCATGACGATGGCAAGATTTCCGGCCGCGGCTCGCCGGTCAAGCGTGGCCTTGCCTCGGGCATCATGACGGCGCTCGGTGGCCTGGGCCACGCATTGCCCTATCTCATCCCGCATTTCTGGACCGCGACCGCGATTGCCGCCATCGTCGTCTTCTTCGAACTCTGGGCCATCGCCTTCATCCAGAACCGCTATATGGAAACGCCGTTTATGCGGGCCGTTTTCCAGGTCGTTTTCGGTGGTGCGCTTGTCCTCGCCGCAGGCATCCTGATTGGAAATGGGTGAGAAGCGACGGCCTACGGCCGGCAAAACGCTCCAGTGGAGCGTTTTGAGCGCCGAACGCGCTGAGCCAAAGCGAAGCGCTGGGTTAGGTTGCGGCAAGCTCTAAGCCGCTTCCTGCTCGTCCCGTTTCACCGGCGCCGTCATGGAAAACACGGCGCCCCCTTCGTTTCGCATGGAAAATTCGCCGCCGATCTGCCTGACAAAATTGGCGATCAGCCTGCTGCCCATTCCGCCCTTGCGATTGAACTCTTCGAAGCCCGGCCCGTCGTCACGGATGACGAGGGTCAGTGACTGGCCGTCGCTGGCGAGCTTGACGGAAAGCCTGCCGCCCTTTCGCTCGGCAAATGCATATTTGAAGGCGTTCGACACGACTTCATTGATGATCATGCCGAGTGGAAGCGCCTGATCGCGGTCGACGGTCAGGTCCTGCAGGTCGAGGGAAAGCGTGGTGGAGGCATCATATCCGGACGCGATGTCGGTAATCAGCTTGGTCGCATAAGGCGCAACGTCCACTTCGTCGAACTGGTCGGTCTTGTAGATCTGTTCGTGGACGGCGATCATCGCCGCGATACGCCTCGACATGTCCTCGCGGGCTTCGCTCGGCAGCTGCTGTAGGCGCACCAGCGCCATCACGGCCTGCAGGTTGTTCTTCACCCGATGGTGGATTTCTCGCAGCAGGAAGCGGTTTCGCTCCAGTGCCTGTTCCAGTTCATCATTGCGCAAGGCGGTCCGATAGAGCAGCCGGTAGATCCAGAAGGCTCCGACGACCAGAATGGCCATCAAGGGCACCATCAGCATGGCATCGGAAAAGAGATTGCTCCAGAACTGGTCCAGAACCTCCTGACGCTCGATCGCCGCAAGCGCTATTAGCGGCCAGCCCTGCACTTTCCAGAACGCGACGATCCGGGCGTAACCGTCGATCTGTGAAACGGGGTTGTGGTAGAAACCGGATTTGTTGTTGCGGGTGAGGGGATACCATTCGGTCGTGCTGAGATCGACCGGCTTTGACGCGACGGGCCTGCGGGCGATCAGCCAGCCATCATCGCGCACCACCGATATCGTCGAATGCGGACCGAGATCCATCGACGCCCAGAAGCGGTCGAGATTCTCGTTGGGAATGGTGATGCTGGCAACGCCCGTGAATGTTCCCTTGTGATCGATGCGCCGGGCAATGATGAAGGCGGGCCTGCCTGCCCTTTCATCGTCCAGCAAGCGGCTGAAGGTGAGCTCTTCTCCTTCGCTCAGGCGCTTGAAATAGGCGCGATTGGCATGGTTGGGCAAAAGTCCGTCGGTGCGACTGGAAAACCGCATGGCGCCGCCGCTGTCGAGCAGCGAATATTCGAACCCGACCGGCAATTCACCGACCGCCTGCGACATTTCCCGGACAAGGTCTGCTGAAGAATCGATCGGCCGGTCGCCAAGCGCCGCCTCGATCCTCTTCAGGGCAAGATCGCTTGCCTCCATCATCCATTCCATATGCGCGGCGACGACATGGGCGGAAGAAACGGCCTTTGCCTCTCCTTCGCGCAAGGCGCTGTTATAGTTGCCGTAGACGATCAGCCCGGCCACAGTCATGATGGTGAGAAGCAGAGCCGCAGTCAGCCAGATCGGCAATGTGGGCATCGCAGCCCCCATGGAACGTGGCAAACCTGTTTTCACATCGTCACGCACGACAGGGCTCCGGCCGCAATCACAGGCTGTCACGACCCCTTGGTCTGACAGGTGGTTTCCGACTCAAGGACAATAAGAACAACAACCCGCCACTGCAAGCGGGGCGGGTTGTCTGTCGCGAAAGCTGTGCAGCAGGTGCTGCCGGAAGAGAATTAGCGCAGGGCACCGACGAGCAGGTCGCGGCCGTTTTCGATCGTTACCCAGCGGCCGGTATTGAACGTCGCCTGACGCTTGAGGAAGGTGTAGGACGTGGCATACCAGGGCAGCACGTCGTTCTCGAGATTGTCGAGAATGAAGTCGCCATCGGAGGTGCGAAGGGTCAGAACCGCGTGACCTTCACCATCCGGCTTGCGAACGACAGTGATCAGCAGGTCGGAAAGCGCAAAACCTTCTTCCGCCAGTTCCTTGCGCTTCTGCAGGGCATAGTCCTCGCAATCGGCGTAGATGGTCGGATAGGTCCAGTACTCTTCCTTGCCATAGGCCTCGAGGTCGGTCTTGGCGATATAACGCGCATTGACGTCGTGGTTGATGCGGCGGATGGCTTCCCAGCCTTTGGCGCTGACCTTGGCGGCGGGCGCCGAACGGCTCTTGATGTCGCATTCGGCGGGAAGGCGCTGGCAGAATTCGTAATGACCGATCGGCTGGGACGTTACCGCACCGGTCGTCATCGAAGCGATCGGCCTCGGGGCCGGCATGGCTGCACTTGCTGACGCAAGGACACATACTAGGATCGCGGCAACGCGCCGCGCCTGCAAGGCTTTCATCATGAACCCGTCCCTTCAAGTCCTAACGAAAAGTTAAGGGCCGAAGGGCGGGTAAGTCAATCGTTCAGGATTTGTTAATCTTCGTTGATCTCGCTTTATGGTTAACAGTGCGGCATTTCTGTCCCAGCCCAAAATTTCATCAATTATTAATGAGGCTGGCGACGGCGGACCGCATCTTTTCGAGGTCCTGGGGGCGCGACAGGCGGTGATCGCCATCGCGGATCAGGGTCAGCACGACGTCGTCGGCCGGCAGGAATTCCATCAGCTTCAGCGCATGCTGGTAGGGTACGTCGGGATCCTGCATGCCCTGCAGGATATGTACCGGGCAGCCGGTTTCGATCATGCCGGTCATCACCCGGTTGTCGCGCCCGTCCTCGATCAGTGCCCGTGTATAGATGTTCGGCTCGGGACTATATTCGGAAGGCTCCTCGAAATAACCTTTTTCGGCCAGCGACTGGCGTTCGATATCTGTCAGGTTCGGCTCGATCAACTCGGCGGTGAAATCCGGTGCCGGCGCGATGAGGACGAGGCCTGCGACCTTCGGTGCGCCGCTCTTGGCTTTCAGCGCCTGCACCATGCGCAGCGCAATCCATCCGCCCATTGAGGAGCCGACCAGCAGCACTTTCTTCGGCGCCGCATGTTCGACGACGGCGATTGCCTCTTCGAGCCAGCGGGAAATCGTCCCGTCGCGAAAGGCGCCACCGGAAATGCCGTGGCCGGAATAGTCGAAGCGGATCGACTCCAGTCCGAGTTCGTCTGCAAGAGCCTCGAGCGCGATGGCCTTCGTGCCGCTCATGTCGGACCGGTAACCGCCGAGCCAGACGAGTGCAGGCCTGTCCGAGCCGTCCATCGCGGCCGGCCGGCGTTCCACGGCGATTTCGCGTTTGCTTTCACCGGAGCCGACAGCTACTTTGTAGGACGTAATATTGCTGGCATCTTGCATGGGGCACTCCTATTTGATGGAGAACCCTATAAATCAGAATTGTACGTGTCACAGCAGGTGATTTTTCTGCAATGCTGTGCTATTGACTTCCGCACAGCGATCACGACATTGCCGCCGGCTGGATGTTGGCGAGGCAGAGTCGTCGCCGCGTTCCAAAAACTATCTAGGAGAATACGACCATTCGCAGACCCTTCAAAGCCGATGCCCCCGTCAAGGAGGGGCCGCGCTCCAACCGGGAAATTCGCATTCCCAAGGTCCAGCTTATCGATGCCGAAGGTCAGAACCTCGGTGTGGTTGCCACCGACCAGGCCCTTCGCATGGCAGAGGAAGCCGGCCTCGATCTCGTAGAGATCTCGCCGAACACCGAACCGCCGGTTTGCAAGATCCTCGACCTCGGCAAGCTGAAATATGCGAACCAGAAAAAGGCCGCCGAGGCCCGCAAGAAGCAGAAGATCGTCGAAATCAAAGAAATCAAGATGCGCCCGAACATCGACACGCATGACTATGACGTGAAGATGAAGGCCATGAACCGTTTCTTCGAAGAAGGCGACAAGGTGAAAGTCACCCTGAAGTTCCGTGGCCGTGAAATGGCTCACCAGGAACTCGGCATGAAGCTTCTCCTGCAGGTCAAGGACGACACGACCGAAATCGCCAAGGTGGAAGCCGAGCCCAAGCTCGAAGGCCGCCAGATGATGATGGTGCTGGCGCCGAAATAAGCGCCGCATCTCACCGCCTCCAAGCGGTTTTGCCGGCGTTTCAGCCGGTTTTTAGTGATGCTTCTTTCCCATTGCGCTTTTGACCGACTGCGGTTATAAGCGCCCGTCCGAACGGTCCGGCAGGGCATGCCGTGGCCGTTCTTGAATAGCTTGATCCAGCCTCGTCTGCTGGGTCGATACAAGAACATGGAGTAGCAAAATGCCCAAGATGAAGACGAAGTCTGCTGCCAAGAAGCGGTTCAAGATCACCGCAACTGGCAAAGTTGTCGCTGCCGCCGCCGGCAAGCGCCACGGCATGATCAAGCGGTCCAACAAGTTCATCCGCGATGCTCGCGGTACGATGATCCTTGCCGAACCTGATGGCAAGAAGGTTATCAAGAACTACCTGCCGAACGGTCTCTGAGACCTCTTCGCTTTTTGGATCAGATTAAGGAGATCATGACATGGCACGCGTAAAACGTGGCGTAACTTCCCGCGCCAAGCACACCAAGACTTTGAAGGCAGCCAAGGGCTTCTACGGCCGCCGCAAGAATACCATCCGCGCCGCAAAGGCTGCAGTTGACCGTTCGCGTCAGTTTGCAACCCGCGACCGTCGCGTCAAGAAGCGCAATTTCCGCGCTCTGTGGATCCAGCGTATCAACGCTGCCGTCCGCGAATCCGGCCTGACCTACGGCCGCTTCATCGATGGCCTCAACAAGGCTGGCATCGAAGTCGACCGCAAGGTTCTGTCCGACATGGCAATCCATGAGCCGGAAGCTTTCGGTGCGCTCGTCGCTGCTGCCAAGAAGGCTCTTGAGTACCTCAAGGATGCCGGTACGGCCAACGAGTTTGAAGCAGCCGTCAAGTAAGTCGGCGCCCAAGAGATAATTCTCTTCTCAAGAACCCGCGCCGGCCCTGGCCCGCGCGGGTTCTTTCGTTTTCACCGGAGGAAGGAGCCGTCGCGTGGTCGACGAGTTCATCAGCCTGAGACAGAAGCTGGGCCTGAAAACGGCCCATATCCCGGCATTGCCGGAAAGGGATGTGCCCATCCTGCTTGCGGCGCTGCTTTCAAGCTCCGGCCGCGTGCAGCCTGTCGCCTTGTCGTCCGGCACGGTCTGGATCAAACGGCACGACGTCAAGAGCGGGCCGCGTTTCGCTGCAGTACAGCGCGCGCTTGCGGGCCTTCTTCGCATGCCATTCCTCAGGCCCTCACCGGTGCCGGAAAAGGGCGATTACGCCGCCCGCGACATGCGCCGCATGCAGCGCTTCCGACAAAACGGCATTCCAACCGCGGACATTCTTTATGCTTCCGGCAGCGCCTTGGTTTTCAGCGACGTCGGCCGCACCGTCCACAAACTGCTCGCAGCCCTCGACGATCCCAAGGCGCATGACGACCTTCTCGTCTTCTGCTGCGAAGAACTCGGCCATCTCCATGCGATTGGGCTGTGCCACGGAAGACCTTTTCCGCGCGATATGTTCACCCGCGGCGGGCGGATCGGCTTTATCGATTTTGAAGAAGAGCCCGAGGCTGTGATGCCGCTGGAAGTGGCGCAGGCGCGCGACATCTGGCTTCTCTTCATGCAGGTCGCAAGCCGGGCAAAACTTGGCCGCGAGACCCATGACCGCGCCTACTTTGCCTGGGCGCAGGCGGCTCCCGCCGCTGCACGGCAAGAACTTGCGAAGCTCACCGGCTTTCTCGGCGGCTTTTTATGGCTTGCCCGGTTGATCGGGCGGGTTCACATGGGTAGAGATCTGCGGCAGTTCATCCAGGCGACGACTACTCTTACAAACATCTTGAACGGGACTCTGAACGGCTGAAGCGCCGCAAGGAGGAAAACCCAAGCAGGGAAACGATGACGGAACTCGATACACTGAAAACCGCTCTTCTGGCGGATGTCGCAGGCGCCTCGGACGAAGCGGCGATCGAGGCTGTGCGTGTCGCAGCGCTCGGCAAGAAGGGATCCGTCTCGGAGCTCCTGAAGACGCTCGGCACGATGACGCCGGAAGAGCGCCAGACCCGCGGCGCGGCGATCAACGCGCTGAAGAACGAGATCACCGATGCGATCACCACCCGCAAGACGGTTCTGAAGGACGCCGCGATCGATGCGCGCCTCGCCGCCGAAGCACTCGACGTATCGCTGCCGGTCCGTTCCTCGCCGGCCGAACGCGGCCGTATCCATCCGATCAGCCAGATCGTCGACGAGATCACCGCGATCTTCGGCGACATGGGCTTTTCGATTGCCGAAGGCCCGGATGTCGAGACCGACTATTACAATTTCACGGCCCTGAACTTCCCCGAGGGCCATCCGGCCCGCGAAATGCACGACACCTTCTTCTTCGAACCCGACGAAAAGGGCGAGCGCAAGGTTCTGCGCACCCACACGTCGCCGGTTCAGGTGCGCACGATGGAGGCACAGAAGCCGCCGATCCGCATCGTCATTCCGGGCAAGACGTATCGCCAGGATTCCGACGCCACCCACTCGCCGATGTTCCACCAGGTCGAAGGCCTTGTCATCGACCGCAAGGCGCATGTCGGCAACCTGCGCTGGGTTCTCGAAGAATTCTGCAAAGCCTTCTTCGAGGTCGACAATGTCGTCATGCGTTTCCGCCCGTCCTTCTTCCCGTTCACAGAGCCGAGCTTCGAAGTCGACATCCAGTGCGACCGTTCCGGCCCGATCGTAAAATTCGGCGAAGGCACCGACTGGATGGAGATTCTCGGCTGCGGCATGGTGCACCCGAACGTGCTGCGCGCCGGCGGTCTCGATCCGGATGAATTCCAGGGTTTTGCCTGGGGCATGGGCCTCGACCGTATCGCCATGCTGAAATACGGCATGCCGGACCTGCGCGACTTCTTCAACGCCGATGTCCGCTGGATGAACCATTACGGTTTCCGCCCGCTCGACATGCCGACGCTGTTCGGAGGGCTCAGCCAGTAAGCGATGCCGACCCTTCTGATCTGGCACGGATACAAGTTTCGTTTCTACGCCCTTGATCGGGGAGAGCCGCCGCATGTGCATGTCGTCAAGGACGGCAAGTCATTGAAGGTCTGGCTGGAGTCTGTAGCCGTGGCGAGGAACGTTGGGTACAATGAGCGGGAGATCGAGCGGCTGCTTGCCGTCATCGCGCAACACCGATCGGGTTGGATTGAGGCGTGGAATGACTTCTTTGGAATTTGAAACCGAAGATATGCGCCCGGTAAAGGCCTGGTGCACCGAGCACGAGGTGCATGTCACTCTCGCCGATGGTCGCACGATTTCAGCGCCGCTGTGGTGGTACCCGTTTCTGAGTGGTCTCGATGCTGAAGCACTGAACGATATCGAGCTCATGTACGAAGGCATCTGGTGGTCGCGGGTCGATGAGGGGATTTCAGTGAAGAGCATGTTCCTTGGCTGGAAAGCACCCGGTGCCCAGGCTCCGGAGAAGGCGGCATAACCTCATGACCCTTCATACCGGCGGATGCCGCTGCGGAGCGATCCGGTTCAAAGCGAGC
This sequence comes from Neorhizobium alkalisoli, assembly GCF_007829835.1. Lineage (GTDB taxonomy): Bacteria > Pseudomonadota > Alphaproteobacteria > Rhizobiales > Rhizobiaceae > Neorhizobium. The sequence goes on from NZ_VIWP01000004.1 coordinate 241,580, forward strand.
GCCGAGCCTTTTTATACCAGCTATTGCCATTGCAGCGATTGCCGCCGCGCTAGCGGTGCGCCGGTCGCCGCCTTTGTCGGTTTCTACGCCGCGGATGTCCGTTACGAGGGCGCGACGGGCGCGACTTACGGCACGGCGCCCGTCAAGCGCAGCTTCTGCGCCACCTGCGGTGCGCCGATCGCCTATATGGACGAGCGGATTGCCGACCAGATCTTCTTTATGCTCGGCGCCATGGATGCGCCGGAAAACTATCCGCCCCGCGTGCACGGTTATGTGCGCGAAGAGCTTCCCTATTTCCATCTCGACGACGGTTTGCCCCGCATGGAAACCAATACTGCGCCGAGACCCGAAGGAGACATTGCATGAAATTCACCCTCTCCTGGCTCAAGGATCATCTCGAAACCGATGCCACGCTCGACCAGATCTGCGAGCGCCTGACCGCGATCGGCCTCGAGGTCGAGGATGTCGATGACAAGGCGGCCTACAAGCCTTTCGTGGTCGCCAAAATCCTGTCGGCGGAAAAGCATCCAGAAGCTGACCGTCTGAAGGTCCTGTCGGTCGATGCCGGCCCTGACGTCAACGGCGGCAAGCCGCTGCAGATCGTCTGTGGCGCTCCGAATGCCCGCGCCGGCCTGGTTGGCGCTTTGGCGCGTCCGGGCGATTATGTTCCGGGCATCGATGTGACGCTCGGCGTCGGCAAAATCCGAGGCGTCGAAAGCCACGGCATGATGTGCTCCGAAAAGGAGCTGAACATGTCCGACAATCACGACGGCATCATCGATCTGCCGCAGGACGCGCCGATCGGCACGTCCTTCGCCTCCTATGCCGGCCTCGATGATCCGATGATCGAGATCAACCTGACGCCGAACCGCCCGGACTGCACCTCGATCCACGGCATTGCCCGCGATCTGGCCGCCTCCGGCCTCGGCACGCTGAAGCCGCATGCAAAACCGTCCTTCAAGACGGAAGGGGAGACCTCGGTCGGCCTGTCGATCGATCTCGACGATGCAAAGCTTTGCCCCGGTTTCGGCCTGCGCCTCGTGCGCGGCGTCAAGAACGGCCCGAGCCCGGCCTGGATGCAGACGCGGCTGAAGGCGATCGGCCTTCGCCCGATCAATGCGCTGGTCGATATCACCAATTTCATGACCTTCGACCAGGGCCGCCCGATGCACGTCTTTGACGCCGCCAAGGTGAAGGGCGACCTCATCGTGCGCCGTGCCAAGGAAGGCGAGACCGTGTTGGCGCTCGACCAGCGCGAATACAAGCTCACTCCCAACAACGTCGTCATCGCCGATGACAACGGCGTCGAGTCGATCGGCGGCATCATGGGCGGCGAACATTCCGGCTGTGACGAAAACACCGTCGACGTGCTGATCGAAAGCGCCCTTTGGGATCCGATCAACATCGCGAAATCCGGCCGTACGCTCGGCATCATCACCGATGCCCGTTACCGTTTCGAGCGCGGCGTCGATCCGGACTATATGGTCCCCGGCCTCGACCGCACCACGGAACTGGTTCTGGAACTCTGCGGCGGTACGCCTGCGGAAGCAAAGATCGTCGGTTACAAGCCTCATGCGGCAAAGACCGTCGATTTCCCCTTCTCGGAAGTCAAGCGCCTGACCGGCCTTGACGTTTCGACCGAGGAAAGCCGCCATATCCTGACTCGTCTCGGCTTCCATGTCGAAGGTTCGGGCGAGCGCGTTTCCGTCACGGTTCCGTCCTGGCGTCCGGATGTCGATGGCAAGGCCGACCTCGTCGAGGAAGTCATGCGCATCCATGGCGTCGACCAGATCAAGCCGGAGCCGCTGGAAAAGCTCTCCAGCGTCAACGCAAAGATCCTCACCACGCTGCAGATCCGCACCCGCATCGCCAAGCGCGCGCTGGCCGCCCGAGGCATGCTGGAAGCCGTCACCTGGTCCTTCATTTCCGAAGCCCAGGCCAAGCTGTTCGGCGGGGGCGATCGCTCCCTGAAGCTCGCCAACCCAATCGCAGCCGACATGTCCGACATGCGACCGTCGCTCCTGCCGGGCCTGCTGGCCGCCGCCCAGCGCAATGCCGACAAGGGTTTTGGTGATGTGGCGATCTTCGAGGTTTCCGGCACCTATGAAACCGACACGCCCGAAGGCCAGCGCCGCGTTGCCGGTGGCATCCGTCGCGGCACTGCGTCCATCAACGGTGCTGGCCGCCTCTGGTCCAACAAGGACAAGGGCGGCGGCAAGCCGGTCGATGTCTATGATGCCAAGGCCGATGCGCTGGCGGTGATCGAGGCCTGCGGCCTGCCGATGGCCAATGTCCAGATCGAAAAGGGCGCGCCTTCCTGGTATCATCCGGGCCGTTCCGGCACGATCAAGATGGGCCCGAAAATCGTGCTCGGCTATTTCGGCGAATTCCATCCGAAGACGCTGGCAGCGCTCGACGTATCTGGCGCGCTGGCCGGCTTTGAAGTTTATGTCGATGCCATGTCGGAACCGAAGAAGAAGGCGACCCGCACCAAGCCTGCACTTGAGCTTTCGCCCTTGCAGGTCGTCAAGCGCGACTTCGCCTTCGTCGTCGCAAGCGATGTCGAGGCCGGCGCAATCGTCAAGGCGGCCACCAGCGCAGACCGCAAGCTGATATCAGGCGTCAACGTTTTTGACGTCTTTGAAGGCGCATCTGTCGGCGAAGGCAAGAAGTCGGTCGCGATCGAAGTCCAGATCCAGCCGGTCGACAAGACCCTGACGGACGAAGACTTCGAGGCGTTGACCGGCAAGATTGTCGCCAATGTCGAAAAGACGACGGGTGGTGTTCTGCGCGCCTAACCGGCGCGCTGGTACCGCCATTCCTGCGTCCTGCCGCCGTAACCATAGGAGGCGGCGCGGACATCCTGGACATAGATATAGCTTTCCTCGTGCAGATTGCCGAGGAGGGCTTCGAACCCTTCGAAGGCCGCCTTGATATAGGCGGCCTTTTCGCTTTTGGTATTCGTCTCGTCCGTGATCTTGATGTCGAAATAGACGCTCGACTTGCCTTGCTCGGCAAGCGTGCTTCCGCCGGCAATCCAGTCGCGCGGATCGACATAGTCGATGGCGATCGCCGTCACCGCCGGGTCCTTGCCGAGAATACGCTGGGTAAGCTCGATCAGCATGGTCGCGATCGCCCTGGTCATCGCATCGGAACGCTCGCCGCTGACTTTGACATTGAGAATAGGCATGTCTTTCTCCATTGATTAGCTATGCAACTATATGCGTAAACTTTACGGCAGCTTGCCGGTAATCGATCGTGCCTGCTGCACGAAGTCGCCAAATACGCCGTCGCCAAGATCCTGTTTCAGCCGCTTCGTAACAGCGCCACTGGCGTCGTTGAGAGCATCCTTGATCGCGACTGCCGCGGGTGTCGGATGGATTTCCCATTCCCGCCCGTCCCGCTTGGTTGCCCGCCGCTCCAGAAGGCCGCGGGCGGCAAGCCCGTCCACCGCCCGTGTCGCAGTGGCGCGGGCGATCTTCAAAGTGTCGGCAAGCTCGCTATGCAGCATGCCCGGCTTTTCCAGCACCGCCCGCAGTGTGAATGCCTGCGATGGCGTCAGCTCGAAAGGCTTGAAGGCTTCCGTCCAGACGCGTTCCAGCTGGCGGGCAAGCGCGGTCGTGTTGAAGTAGAGGCAATGGTCGAACATGAACTCACAATATCACATATGATTGCATATGCAATTATAAAATCAAAGCAGAAAACGCATTGTCTTGTCGTGACGAAAACGGGTGGTTCAAAGCCGACTGCCGCGATAGTTTTCTGCCTGCAATAGCGATCGGGTAGGGGGCATGCGCAAGCCGAATTCGATGAAAGGCCTGGAAGATCTCGGCCGGGCGCGACTGTCGAAGAATTTCTTCCTGCGCGATTTCCTGCATTCGGAAATCGCCGATTTCTATAGCATTCCGAATATCCCCGACGATCCGGATCTCGCCATTGAGGCTGGCCAGCATCTCTGCGAGGAACTCCTGGAGCCGCTGCAGGCGACATTCGGCCGTCTGCATATCCGCTCGGGCTATCGCTCAGCGCAGGTCAACGAATTTGGCAATCGCAACGATCTCAATTGCTCGACCAATGCCAGCACGGCGGCGGACCACATCTGGGACCGCCGCGACGAACACGGCTTTATGGGGGCTACCGCCTGCATCGTCATTCCCTGGCTGATCGATACTCACAAGAATGAAGGTGATTGGCAGAAGCTGGCATGGTGGATCCATGACAAGCTGCCCTATGCTTCACTCTGCTTCTTCCCGACACTTTGGGCCTTCAACATCCAGTGGCACGAGCGTCCTACCCGCCGGATCATGAGTTACGTTGCCCCGCGCGGCGTGCTGACCAAGCCTGGCATTGCCAATCATGACGGCGATCACTCGGCTCTCTACGAAGGTTTTCCGGCCCTGGTGCGGTAGCCGCCGGTGTCACGAATGAAGGTGGTAGATCTTGTTGACGATCACCCAGCGCCCCTCGATCTTCAGCAGGGAAAGGTAATCGGAAAACCGCATGCCGGCATAATCGTCGACGATCTTCACCGAGGCGGCTGTGCCGGTGACGTCCAGCGTCTCGATCTGCAGAAGCGGCTGTGCATCGGCCGGGGCTGCCTCGTGTGACGAAACCTCGGCGATGAAATCATCCAGCGAAAGCCATTCGATCTTGCCATCGTAATTGCCGATGATCGAGGCCTTTGGATGAAAGGCCTTGCGCAACGCGCCCGCATGCGCCCGTGCCATCCCGTCGACATAGAGATGGACCACCGCCTGTACTGCTTGTTCCTCGGACATCGCGAGCCCTCCCAGACTGTTATGATGCTAACATAGGGATGTTCCGCGCCAAGTCTATGAACGGTCGGCCAGCTTCAAAAAAGCTGGCCGAACCGGATCTCGGCTGTTTACCGTCTCGGCGTCCAGGCGGCCTGCCCGCCATAACGTGCACCGGAAATCTTGTCGGGCGACAGCATGTCGTCCAGCCGTTTGACGTCGGCATCCGAAAGCGTCACATCGGCTGCGGCAGCATTCTGCTCAAGATTCGGAATCTTGCGCGCGCCGGGGATCGGCACGATGAAATCGCCCTTGGCCAGAACCCAGGCAAGCGCCAGCTGCGCGGCAGTAATGCCCTTTTCCGCGGCCATCTCTTCGACGAGCTTCACCAGCGCCAGGTTCGCGGCCATGTTTTCCGCTTCAAACCGAGGCATCGTGCGGCGCAGATCATTCTCGCCCATGTCCGACATGCTCTGGATCTTGCCGGTCAAAAAGCCGCGGCCGAGCGGGCTGAAGGGCACGAAACCGATGCCGAGCTCGCGGCAGGTATCGAGCACGTCACCTTCCGGGTCGCGGGTCCAGAGCGAATATTCGCTCTGGAGGGCCGAGATCGGGTGCACAGCATGGGCGCGGCGGATGATATCGGTGCTCGCCTCGGAAAGGCCGAGCGCCCTGACCTTTCCCTGGGCGACCAGTTCGGCCATGGCGCCGACTGTGTCTTCAATCGGCACTTCGGGATCGTAGCGGTGCTGGTAGAACAGGTCGATCACATCGACACCAAGCCGCTTCAGCGAAGCTTCGGCCACGGCCCGGACATTTTCCGGCCGGCTGTTCAGCCCGGACATGGCGGCGGCGTCCTTCTTGGACGGATCGATATTGAAACCGAATTTCGTGGCGATCACCACCTTGTCGCGCATCGGCTTCAAAGCTTTGCCGACCAGTTCCTCATTGACGAATGGGCCATAGACCTCGGCCGTATCGAAGAAATTGACGCCGATCTCGACGGCGCGATGCAGGGTTTTTATCGAGGTTTCTTCGTCCTGCCCGCCATAAGCATGGCTCATGCCCATGCAACCGAGGCCGATGGCCGACACTTCGAGATCCTGACCGAGCTTTCTCGTTTTCATCACAATACCCTTTTGCAATTTGATCCGGCTGACCGGCATGACGGAAAAGTAGAGCTAAATCGGGGTTAAGAAAATCGCTGCAATCCTGTGCGGCTTGTTCTAACATATAGAACAATGAACCGCACCCAGCTTTCTCAATTGGTGGTATTCGCCGCCGTCGCCGAAGCCCGCAGCTTTCGCGGCGCGGCGCTCGAACTCGGCATAGCACCGTCCGCGATCAGCCATGCCATCACATCGCTGGAAGCAAGCCTCGGCCTGCGCCTGCTGGCAAGAACGACCCGCAGCGTTGCACCGACCGAAGAGGGGCGCCTGCTGCTTGAAACGCTCGGTCCCGCACTGGGCGATATTGGCGCGACTTTGGACGGGCTGGCCGAACGGGATGGCCGGCCGGCCGGTCCTCTGCGCATTACCATGCCGCGGCTGGCCGCTGACGAGGTCGTCGTGCCCCGCATCGGTGCCTTCCTCAGGCTTTATCCGGATATCGAACTGGAAGTGACGACCGACGACCGCTTCGAGGATATCGTCGCCGGCGGTTACGATGCCGGCTTGCGGCTCGGCGAACATCTGGAGGCGGATATGATCGCGGTGCGGGCTAGCGGTCGCTGGCGCGGCGCTGTGGTCGGCGCGCCTTCCTATTTCGAAAATCATCCGATTCCCCGCCACCCGCGCGACCTGATCCAGCACCGCTGCATCCGCCGCCGTTTCACCAGCGGACATCTTTATCGCTGGGAACTGGAAAAGGCCGGCAAAACGATCGTCGTGGATGTCGAAGGCCCGCTCATTCTTTCCGATCAGAGCCTGATCCGCAGGGCAGCCATCGATGGTGCCGGGCTCGCATTCATCTTCGACCAGCGCATTTTCGAGGATATCCGCGAAGGGCGGCTTATCCGTGTGCTGGAAGACTGGTGCGAGCCCTTTGACGGCTTCTACATCTACTATCCGTCGCGGCGCCAGATGCGTCCGGCGCTGCGGGCTTTCGTGGATTTCTTCCGTCACGCGGAATAGAAATCGCTAGTAACGTCGGCTCAGGCGCCGGCTTCGTTGAGCAGGGCCATCTGCGCGTCGGTGAGCTTGAGATTGCCGGCGGCGATCATCGCTTCCAACTGGTTGATGCTGGTGGCGCTGGCGATCGGCGCGGTAATCCCCGGCCGTGCGGCGACCCAGGCAATCGCGATCGAGGCAAGGCTGGCGCCGGTCTCGGCCGCGACCGTATCCATGGCGCTGAGGATCTTCAGCCCCTTGTCATTGATATAGTCGGGAATGCGGTAACCGCGCGCCTTGCCCTCGGCATCTTCCGGCTTGCGGTATTTGCCGGTCAGGAAGCCGGCGGCCAGCGCGTAATAGCTGATGACGCCGATATCTTCGGCCATGCAGAGATCCGCAATCGGGCCTTCGAACGTGTCGCGGGTATAGAGGTTATATTCCGGCTGCAGCACGTCGTAACGCGGCAGGCCGCCTGCCTTCGCCGCATCGAGCGATGCCTTCAGCTGCTCGGCGCTGAAATTCGAGCAGCCGATCGAGCGCACCTTGCCCGCGTCCTTGAGTTTTGCCAGCGCGCCGAGTGTTTCTTCGTGCGGCGTGCTGTCATCGGGGAAATGCGACAGGTAGAGATCGATATAGTCGGTCTGCAGCCGCTTCAGCGAAAGCTCGACTGCTTCCGCGACCCAATGGGCCTTCAGCTTGTTGTTCTCACCCATCGAAGGATGGCCGAATTTGGTGACGATGATCGCCTTGTCGCGGGAAACGCCGCCGCGCTTCAGCCACTTGCCGATCACGGTCTCGCTTTCGCCGCCGACATGGCCCGGCACCCATTTGGAATAGACGTCGGCCGTATCGATCGTGTTGAAACCGGCGTCGAAAAAACGGTCGAGCAGGTCGAACGAGGTCTTTTCGTCCGCCGTCCAGCCGAACACGTTGCCGCCGAAAACGATGGGCGAAATGGAAAGGCCGGTCCGGCCGAGTGCGCGCAGCTCCATGATAGTCTCCAGATTTTCAGGTGCGTGGGTGGTCTTGAGGAAGGAAGCCCAGATTAACTCTTGATCCCTATGGGGCCAGTCTTATTTTGCGCGAAGGGCCGATTTTTCAACCACCCGCAATACCGGCCACAAAACCCCTTCACGGAGAGAGCCCATGCTGCGTTTCGGAATCCTGTCGACCGCCAAGATCGGCCGCGATGCGGTGATGCCGGCCATCCAGGATGCGGAAAACTGCGTCGTCACGGCCGTCGCCAGCCGCGATCTCGCCAAGGCGCGCGCCCTTGCCGACCGTTTTGGCGCGCCGCACGCTTTTGGCACTTACGAGGAAATGCTGGCCTCGGATGTCATCGACGCGGTCTATATTCCGCTGCCGACCAGCCAGCATGTCGAATGGGCCCGCAAAGCCGCCAAGGCCGGCAAGCATGTGCTGGTCGAAAAGCCGCTGGCGCTGAAGGCGGAAGAGATCGAGGCGCTGATCAGCACGCGCAATACGGCGCGGGTGCTGATCTCCGAAGCCTTCATGGTCACCTATGCCCCCGTCTGGCTGAAAGTGCGCGAGCTTCTGGCGGAGGGCGCGATCGGCGATCTGCAGCATGTCCAGGGCGCCTTCAGCTATTTCAACCGCGATCCCGGCAATATGCGCAACATTCCCGAGCTCGGCGGCGGTGCGCTTCCGGATATCGGCGTCTATCCGACGATCACCACGCGCTTTGCAACGGGCAAGGAACCGCAGCGCGTCCAGGCCACCGTTCGCCGTGATCCGGAATTCGGCACGGATATCTATGCCAGCGTCAAGGCGGATTTCGGCTCGTTCGAATTGAGCTTCTATATCTCAACCCAGCTCGCCAGCCGCCAGCTGATGGTCTTCCACGGTACGGAAGGCACGATCGAGGTGAAGTCGCCCTTTAATGCCGATCGCTGGGGTGCCGAGGAAATCGAGCTGACCAACCAGAAGCACACGGTTTCACAGATCTTCCGTTTCCCCGACAGCCGCCAGTATCGCAAGCAGGCAGAGGCCTTTTCACGCGCCGTGGCCGGTGAGGCAGTGGAAGTTGTAACGCTCGAAAGCTCGCTCATGAACCAGCGTTTCATCGACGCGATCTACCGCGCCGCAGACCATGATGGCTGGGAAGCGGTCTGAATCTCAGCGGCGAAAGACGAAACGGGAATAACCGAAAAAGCTGTAGGCCATGGCGGCGGCGGAAGCGAAGACGATCGCCGCCACCGGCTGCAGCATTGGCAGCTGATAGATCAGCGCCGAATAGACGGCGTAGTTGAGCAGCGCCGAGGTGATACCGACTGCCCAGTAACGAAAGCCTTCGACCGCCAGTGAATGGCGCGACGGACCGAATGTGCGGCTGCGGTTGATCAGCCAGGTAAAGCCCATCGCCATCACGATCGCGGGGATGCGGGCCGCGAAAGGGCTGGCGTAAAATATGGTCACCAGAAGATGCGTGATACCGGCGTCGATCAAAAAACCGCCGCCGCCGGCGATGAGAAACCAGAACAGCCGCTTCATGCCGCGGTCTTGGAAGCCCTGCGCCGTTCGGCCGGCTTGCGGGCCGCAATCGGCTCAAAGGCTTCGCTGCGCAGCGGCAGGTTCATATAGTGGATGCGAAGCTGCTCGGACCTTGCCCGCGAGACGGAATCAAGGATCAGCCCGGCGGTGAACATCAGGATCGAGATCAGCATCAGCACCAGCGAGAAGATCCAGGTCGGCATGCGATCGACAAGGCCCGTCTGGAAATAGGCGAGAAGAACCGGAGCCATGAAGATCAGGCTCGCCGCCATGAAACCGGAGCTGATTGCGCTGAAGAATGCGAAGGGCCGGGTTTCCTTCATCAGCATGGCAAACATCCAGAGGATCTTTGCTCCATCCTTGAAGGTCGAGAGTTTCGAGTGTGAACCTTCTGGGCGTCGGCCATAATCGAGCTCGATCTCGGTCACCGGCAGTTTCAATCGCGAGGCATGTACGGACATTTCCGTCTCGATCTCGAATCCGCCGGAAACGGCCGGAAAGCTTTTCACGAACCGGCGGGAAAACACCCGGTAGCCGGAAAAGATATCGGTGAAATCGCGGCCAAAGATCGTCCGGTAGAGAATATTGAACAGCCGGTTGCCGGCCGCATGGCCCTGCCGCCCGGCATCGGCATGCACGCCACGCCGCGTGCCGACCACCATGTCGGAACGCTCGGTAATCAGCGTGCGAATGAGATCCTCAGCATCGGCCGCCGAATAGGTGCCGTCGCCATCTGCCATGACGTAGATATCAGCCTCGATATCGGCGAACATGCGCCTGACGACATGGCCCTTGCCCTGGCGCCGCTCGCGCATCACCTCGGCACCGGCCAGCATCGCCTTCAGTGCCGTGCCGTCGGTGGAATTGTTGTCATAGACATAGATCCGGGCACCGGGCAGTGCCTCACGGAACCCGCGCACGACGGATTCGATCGTCGCAGCTTCATTGTAGCAAGGCAGGAGGACGGCGATCTTCGGATCACCGTGTAGGGCTGCTGTCATGATTTTCACTCGATACACGGAAAATCTGACGCAGAAACAGCCTGCGCCATCGCGCTTTACTATTTCTTGGGAAGGTTAAGGCTAGGTTTCGGCGACTGTTGCAACCCGGTGAAAAGTATCGATCGATGGCAAAAAGCATGGCTGGGAACCCGATTGCTCCGCCTTCCATCGATGATCGCGAACCGTTTTTCTCGCGGCTGCTGCCTGCCGTCTCGATCTATTGGCTGTGCGTCACGTTGCTCTGCCTCGTCGCCACGCTTCCCGGTGCCACGGACCTGATCGGCCCCGACAATGACGATTCCATGCGTCTTGTCGAAGTGCGGGATTTTCTCGCCGGCCAGGGCTGGTTCGATCTCATGCAGCACCGGTTGGGTTTGGCCGGCGGCACGCTGATGCACTGGTCGCGGTTCATCGACTTGCCGATCGCGACCCTGATCCGTTTCTTCTCGCTTTTCCTCGATCGCTCGGCCGCCGAAGGTGCCGCCGCCGTCACCTGGCCGCTCATTCTCGGCTGGTTTCTGCTTCTGCCGCTCGGGCTTGCGGGCCGCAGGCTCGGCGGCACCTCGATCATGCATATCGCGCTCGGCCTCGGCGCCATCTTCATCTTTACCTGCCTGAAATTCAGGCCGGGGGCGCTGGATCACCACAATGTCCAGCTCGTGCTCACCATGTGGATTGCCGCCATGCTGGTCGATCCTGAGCGCAAGCCTTGGAGTTATGTGGTTGCCGGCATTGCTGCTGCACTGGCGATCGCGGTCGGCGCCGAAACCATGCCCTTCGTCGCCGTCGCCTGCATTTGCGTTGCTGTTCAATGGGCCTGGATCGGCCAAAAATTCGATCGCGCGGCACGTGCCTTCGGTCTGTCACTGGCGCTTGCCGTTTCTGCCGCCTTTGTCGCGACCGTGCCGCCGTCTTCTTACGCCGTCGTCACCTGCGATAATCTCTCTTTCGGTTTCTATTCGCTCTCGTCGCTCGGCGGTGCCGGGCTTTTCCTCGTCACGGGTTTCTCGGGCCTGAAATCGCGGCTGCTGCGTTTCCTCGTCCTTGGCGGCGTCGGCGTGCTGCTGGCGGTCGCAGCCGTCGTCATTGCACCGGAATGCCTCGGCGATCCGCTCGGCAATCTTGATCCCCTCCTGGTGGAGTTCTGGCTGCGCGGTGTCATCGAGGCGCGCTCCATATTTGGAGAGCTGAAATACGCGCCGGAAATGGTCGGCGGATTTTATGCAGCGGGCCTGTTTTCACTTCTCGTCTGCCTAGGGCGGGTTTTTCGCGGCAATTGTCCGGGCCTCTATCTCATCCTCTTTGCGCTGATCGCCGCCGCCTGGGGCGTGGCGTTGATCCAGATCCGCGGCGCCTTTTTCGCCAATCTTCTGTCGATCCTGCCCCTGTCACTGCTGATCGCCGATCTGCGACAGGCAATGCGTTCAGACCCAAAGAGCACAAAGGCGGCTCTTACCTATGTCGTCGCGGTCCTCGCCGCCGTTCCCGCCGTCTGGGGTGTCGGCGGCATGGTGGCAAAGGATGGTTTTGGCGGTCTCGATCTGAACGCACTTTCGACCAGCGGTGCAGAGGCTGGAGAATGCGGCGGGCCTGAAAGCATGGCGCTTCTCAATACGCTTCCGCCCGGTGTCATTGCAGCACCGTCAAACAGCGGAGCCGATCTCCTGCGCTTCACCGCGCATCGGGCGCTATCCGCTCCCTATCACCGCAATCAGGGCGGCATGCTGACGGAACTCCATATCAGCCTTGCCGAGCCGGATGAGGCGGAAGCTTTTCTGCGTGGTGCCGGTGTAACGGTACTTGCCTTCTGCCGCACCGATCCTCAGGCCCTCACCATCATGCATGCCAAGCCCGACGGACTTTACGCCGCTCTTGCGCATGGCAAGGTGCCGCCTTTCCTGAAACCCATGACCGAAAAGCCGGTCGATGGTTTCATGCTCTATCGCTTTGTTCCGGAAACCGCGCCGGCACCGGCCGGTTGATCCGGCTGAAGTGCATTTGTTTTGCCGCCCGGTTCTTGTAGAACGAGGGCATGACCAGTTTTGCCGCCAGCGATTCTCTCTCCAACCTCACCGAATTCTCCGTCTCGGAGCTTTCCGGTTCGATCAAACGCACGGTCGAGACGGCCTTTGATCAGGTCCGGGTCAGGGGAGAAATTTCCGGATACCGCGGCCCGCATTCTTCAGGTCACGCTTATTTTTCGCTGAAAGACGATCGCGCCCGCATCGATGCAGTCATCTGGAAGGGCACGTTCTCGCGCCTGCGTTTCCGGCCGGAAGAGGGCATGGAAGTGATCGCCACCGGCAAGGTCACCACCTTTCCGGGCTCGTCCAAATACCAGATCGTCATTGAAAGCCTGGAACCCGCCGGTGCCGGCGCCCTCATGGCGCTGCTTGAGGAGCGTCGCCGGAAATTGGCCGCGGAAGGCCTGTTTGATCAGGACCGCAAGCGCCGCCTGCCTTATCTGCCGCGCGTCATCGGCGTCGTGACCTCGCCGACCGGCGCCGTCATCCGCGATATTCTGCACCGTATCTCCGATCGTTTTCCCGTCCATGTCGTCCTCTGGCCGGTAAAGGTGCAGGGCGAAGGTTCCGGCGATGAGGTCGCGGCCGCGATCCGTGGCTTCAATGCCGTAAAATCCGGTGATCCAATGCCACGGCCCGACGTGCTGATCGTCGCCCGCGGTGGCGGCAGTCTCGAAGATCTCTGGAGTTTCAACGACGAAAGCGTCGTCAGGGCTGCGGCCGAAAGCTCTATTCCGCTTATCTCGGCCGTCGGTCACGAAACCGACTGGACGCTGATCGACCACGCAGCCGATATCCGCGCCCCGACGCCGACGGGTGCCGCGGAAATGGCGGTTCCGGTCAAGGTCGATCTCGATGCGCAGATCGCAGGCCTTGCCGCACGTCTCAGCAATATCGCCAGCCGCCAGATGGAGTTCCGCCGCCAGTCGCTGCGCGCGCTTGTCCGGGCGCTGCCTTCGCTCGACCAGCTCCTCGCTTTGCCACGCCGCCGTTTCGATGAGGCGTCCGCCGGTCTGGGCCGCGGTCTGGAGCGCAACACGGTTATCAAGCGCCGCTCCTTCGAAAAGGCCTCGTCCGGCCTTCGGCTTGATCTACTGACCGGCCGGTTGCAGCAGCAACGGCAGTTGCTGAACGATCGCCTGATCCGCGCCGACCGCTGCCTGGAACGACAACTGCTCGGCGAGCGCGGCCGCATCGCGCGCTCTGACGCCTCGCTGAAGGCGCTGCCGGCGCGCCTGCTCGGCCATGTCCAGCGCGAACGCCAGCATGTCGGCTCGCTGTCCCGGCAGGGCGATACGGCGATCAGCCACGCCCTTTCCCGTGGGCGCGCCGCGATCGTCGCGCAGGATCGTGTTCTTCAGTCGCTCTCCTACAAGAACGTGCTGAAACGCGGTTTCGCGGTGGTGCGGGATGAGGAGAACAGGCCGCTGACCCGTGCCGCCGGGATAGGCGAGGGAAGGGCGATCTCGGTCGAATTCGCCGATGGCCGGATTGCTGCGATCACGGGGAGCGATCCCGGATCGCATGAGCAGCCCCTTGTGTCGCCACAGCCGAAAAAGAAGCCTCAGAAGGCGGAAGCGGCCAAAGCCGAAACACCGTCCGATCCGCCGAAACAGGGAAGTCTCTTCTAGGAAATATGGACCGGCCGGGCGTGAAAAACACGTCCGGCCGAAGTCGATGGTTCAAGCCGCCTTCTTGGCAACGGAAGCGGTTTTGCGGGGTGCAGCCGCCTTTGCACGCGGCGCCTTGGCCGGAACCAGAGCGATGATCTCGTCGACCAGAACGCGGGCATTCTCCTGTGCCTTGTCGAGATTGCTGACCATTTCCGGGTCTAGCGCATTCACGATCGTGCCGGCATCGAACATGTCGCGATAGGCGGCGCGTTCGATCAGCGGCGTGTTGAGCACCGGAATGTTCTTGGCCGCCAGAAAGATTTTTACGGCCTGCAGTGCCCGTGTGGTGATGATCGAGCTCACACGTGTCAGTGCCACCGAATGTGGGATATGGATGCCGCATTCGCTCTCCAGCTGCTTCATGATTTCCAGAACCTGTGCCCCGCCAGCGGCGTCGAGCGCGCAGCCCTGTACCGGGACGAAGACATGGCTGGAAAATCCGATCGCCTTTGCCAGAAGCGGCGTTAGGCCGCCCGGCAGATCGATAAGGATGTAATCCGCCTTCTTCTTCAGCTCGGCGATCGTTTCGTCGATATTCTCTGCACCGATATTCGGAATGATGGAAAATTTCGGCAGTTTTGCCGCTTTCACCATCCAGCGTGAAACCCATTGCTGCGGATCGGCATCCAGCATGGCGACCCGATATCCGCGTTTCGACAATTCCCCGGCCGTGACGAGTGCCATGGTCGTCTTGCCCGCACCACCTTTTGTATTTGCGAAAGTAATAATTGGCATAATACCCTCCGGTTCAAATGGGCACCACGGAGAGAAGCCCTGTTTGTCGGCCGCCTCTTATACGCTTCCATCGTGATGATTGGCGGATGCTTGATCAGCAAGCTTGCGCGGCGCTTGCAGAAAGATGATTTTCGCCAATATTATTCGAAATCCTGTATTTTGGCTGCCGGATATTGGGATTTTCTCATCGTTATTCATGAAACGATTTTTGAGTGCCCTCTCACATGATCGCCATTCTCGGTTCTCGAGAGCCATTTAACTCGCCGGCAAACTTCCTATCTTTATAAGCATGGCATAGCCGAACGGACTTCGCCGAATGGAGAAAGCGATCATGAAAACAGCAATAGCCGCATCTCTTCTGCTGCTGGGCGCCACGCTTGGAGCAGCACCTGCTCTGGCCGACCAGACGGCCGCGTCGGAAATCCTGTTCGGCAAGGCTTATGATGACAATGTCATCGCCATCCAGGTGGCACCGATCTATGGCCAGGGCGACGACAGCAATAGGACGCCTCAGGCCCATAATGCCCTCACTATCCGCGCCGCCCAGGCAGAAGCCGCTCACGATCGCGGCCTGCAGCATGCGCTGGCAGAGCGCGGCATTGCGCTCCATAACGTCTTGAAGGTCATCACCGCTGGCAATGGCGGCAAGATCGTCTATTACCGCTGATCGCAAAACGGGGGCCTTTCGGCCCCCGCAGTCATTTCCAGATTTCTTTTCAGGTAAATGCGTAGATTCAGGCCCATTCGCCCTTGCGCATGACCGGCACTTTCGAACCATCCGGCTTGATGCCGTCGATATCGACCTTGTCGGACCCGATCATCCAGTCAATGTGGATCAGGCTCGAATTGCCGCCCTGTGCCTTGATCTGTTCCGGCGTCAGCGAAGCGCCGTCGACAAAACATTTCGAATAGCACTGGCCGAGTGCGATATGGCACGAGGCGTTTTCATCGAACAGCGTGTTGTAGAACAGGATGCCGCTGGCCGAGATCGGCGATGAATGCGGCACCAGCGCCACTTCGCCAAGCCGGCGCGCGCCTTCGTCCGTATCCAGAACCTTGTTCAGCACTTCCTCGCCCTTGGAAGCCTTCGCCTCGACGATCCGGCCGCCTTCGAAACGCACCTGGATATCGTCGATCAGCGTGCCCTGGTGCGACAGCGGCTTGGTGCTCGACACATGGCCTTCCACCTTCAGCGCATGCGGCGTGGTGAAGACTTCCTCAGTCGGGATGTTCGGGTTGCAGGTAATACCGTTCTTCGCGGTCGAGGCGCCGCCATGCCATTCGTGGCCGTCCGCAAGGCCAACAGTCAGGTCCGTGCCGGGCCCGGTGAAATGCAGCGCGGCAAAACGCTCGCCGTTCAGCCAGGTGGAGCGCTTCTTCAGATTGGCATTGTGATCGGCCCAGGCTGCGACCGGATCGGCAAGATCGACGCGCGAGGCGGCAAAGATCGCATCGGCAAGTTTTGCCACCGCCACCTCTTCCGGCAGGTCCGGAAACACCTGTTTGGCCCAAGCGGGATTAGGGTAGGAAATGATGTTCCAGTTGATGTCGAAATTGGCGATCTTTTCCAGCGCCGGCTTATAGGCCATGGAATTGGCCTTGTTGGCGCGCGCCACCTTGGCCGGATCCTGGCCCGCAAGCATCATCGGATTGTCTCCGGCGATCGCCAGTCGCGCAGCGCCATTGGCATAGGCCTTGGCCATGCCCTCGTAGAGCCAGTCCGACGCCTTGTCGAAGCTCGCATCCGGCGCATACTGGTAACGCGCAAGTGTCGTTTCCTCGTCGGAATAGAAAGTGGAGACGATGCCGGCACCGGCTTTGTAGGCGTGTTTGGTGATGAGGCGCACCAGTGGCAGCGAGGCAATCGGCGCGGTAATCACCAGATCCTGACCCTTTTCAAGCCGCAGGCCCACCTGCACGGCCACTTCCGCCAGCTTTTCGAGTTTTTGGGGATCGATGGCGGTCTGGAAAATGGGCTGGATGGTCATGGACATGCCTCTTTTGAAAATCTGCGTCGCCAAGACTTAAGGCGCTTTGAGGCAAAATTGAAGGCCGGCCGCAATCCTAGATCTTGCTTCCAGGTGATGCGGAGGGCAGCCTCAGGCGATCAGCGCGGCAGCGATCGCCTTCAGAGCATCCCGGGCGTCACCCGGCGCCAGCCTGATCTGCAGGCCCCGCTGGCCGCCATTGATGAATATATGCGGTTCATCGAGTGCGGTGATCTCGATTGCCGTCGGCACCTGTTTCTTTTGCCCAAACGGGCTGATGCCGCCGACATGATAACCGGTTGCCCGCTCCGCATCGGCGGGCTTCATCATGTTGGCCGACTTGCCGCCAAAAGCCGCCGCCAGCTTCTTCATCGACACTTCCCGGTCCGATGGCACAACAACACAGACTGCCTTGCCATCCACTTCCGCCATCAGCGTCTTCAACACCCGCTGCGGCGCCTCGCCGATCGCCTCGGCCGCCGCCATGCCGATCCGGTCGGCATTCGGGTCGTAGTCATAGGTGACGGTGGTAAACGCCTTGCCGGCCTTCTGCAGCGCCTGGGTCGCACGGGTGGTCTTGGACATGGTGCCTCAGACCGAAAACGCGGAGTCGTAGATCTCCGGCTTGAACCCGACGATCAGCTTGCCGTCCTTTTCCAGAACCGGCCGCTTGATCATAGAAGGCTGCGCCAGCATCAGCGCGATCGCCTTGTCCGCGGTCAGATCCTGCTTGTCGGCATCGTCGAGCTTCTTGAAGGTGGTGCCGGCGCGGTTCAGCACCGTTTCCCAGCCGGCTTCTTTCGTCCAGGCTTCCAGATGCGCGCGGTCTATGCCCGAAGCCTTGTAGTCGTGGAACGTGTAGGCCACGCCCTTGTCGTCCAGCCAGCTGCGCGCCTTCTTCATCGTGTCGCAGTTCTTGATGCCGTAAATGGTGATCGTCATTTCAAAATCCTTTTGCCACTGCAAGCGATACCAAGCGCCGGCTGCCGATGGCAAGGTTTTCAGATTGGTCGCAAGGAAGGCAGGCGACATTGATGCCGGTCAAGCGGGGCATGCTGCCTTTGCATGCCTGACCTGTTCCCTTGTGCGTTGCACAAACGGCCTCTCGCACGCATATATTAGTCATACGAAAAAGGAGCTTATCATGTCCGCTCACAAGAATATCCGTGGCAGCCGCATTGGTCGCGCATTCGCAGTTCTCGGTGCTGCCATCTCGGTTTCCGCCGCTGTCGAAGGTGGCCGCCGCGCCCGCGCCCAGGACCTCGAAACGCTCGGCATCGACGCCAAGGCTTTCAACCGCATCGGCTAATCGCCTGATTGATCTTGGGCGCTGGATTTCCGGCGCTCAGGCTAGAGCTGCTCAAATCCTCAACTGCAACTGCCGTGGCCTTTCCGCGTAGGCAGGTGCTGCGGGATCAAGCTGCCACCGGCCGATCTCTTCATGTCGCGTTTCGCCGACATGGCTGCAGATCAGCATGAATTCGCCTGCGATCCAGGCATAGTTGCGTGTGATCGGCTGCGGCTCGATCCTGCCGCAGCCATACACCAGCGTCACATGCGGCGTTGAATCTCTCTTGTAGGAATGCGGGACGTTTCGGCCCTTAAGAGCTTTGGCGAGCCGTTCTGCAAATTGCGCCACCTGTCCATGATCTTTCTCCGGATAGAGCGCCAGATGTCTGGCGCCGCCGAAGAGGCCGACGCTGTCGAGCGTGATCGGAATGGGGCGGGCGCTGATCTCCACTGCCGCTGCAACCGCCTTGGCAACCGTTTCATCCCGCGTGCCTTTCGGGTCATCCAGCGCCAACAGTGAAATATGCAGCATATCCGCCGGATGCGGCGGACGGTCGCTCTGGCCGCCCATGTACAGCGCCGCATCCTCGTGCATGCGCGTGGCAAGGGCTGCGGGTGGCTTGAAAACGAAGATCAACTCGCTCTTTGATCGACCTTTTACCGCGCGATGGCGCGTCCAGCCCTCTGTGCCCAGAAGCGGCAATTGGCCAGGTTTTGGCTGTAATGCCTCGACGGCACCCATTGCTCCACTCCGATATCATGTTCCTGTTGCCTCGATGCCGGCAGCGTATTATATAAAGAACATAAAGTGAACATATGGTTTCGGTGATGATTTTGCTTCAAGCTGAAATCAGTGGGTGTTTTGTGAGCGCGCAAGAAACGGGTTGAAACCGGCTGTGCGTGGCGCGATTCTCAAGGCTTCAACAAACGCGGGAGGTCACTCGTGGCTGAGCATTCTTATTCAATCTTTGAAACTGCCGGCGGCTTTTGCGGCATCGCCTGGAATGCCAATGGTATAACCCGATTCCAGTTGCCGACGCAGTCTGCCGATGCAACGGAAAAATTGCTGTTGAAGCGCCTTGCGCACGAAGCGGTTGCGGTAATGCCATCCGCAGAGATCGAAAAGGTGATCGCCGATATCCGGCGCTATTTCGCCGGCGAAAACGTCGATTTCAGCGGCGTAAAGCTCGATCTCGGCGCCCAGGAAGATTTCTTCCGGCAGATTTATACGGCTGCGCGAAAACTCGCCTGGGGTGAAACAACGACCTATGGCACGATCGCAAAATCGCTCGGCGCCGGGCCGGAAGCGGCCCGCGATGTCGGCCAGGCCATGGCGAAGAACCCGGTTGCCCTGATCATCCCCTGCCACCGCGTTCTGGCGGCAGGCGGCAAGATCGGCGGCTTTTCCGCGCCGGGTGGTTCGCATTCGAAGGCGAAGATGCTGGAGCTGGAAGGCATCGTGCTTGCCGCTGCCGAACCGGCCCAGCAATCCCTGGCCTTCTGAGGCGGTGATCTGGCCCTTAATGGGCCAGGAATTTGTACGCGACGTAACCGATGATCAGCACCGCTGCCACGGCCATGGCGATATGCCCGAGCCGCTTTTCGATGAAATGGCGAATACCTTCGCCATAACGGCGCAGCAGCCAGGCGAGCAGGAAGAAGCGCGCGCCGCGGGTGATGATCGCCGAGACGATGAACAGCCAGATATCGACATGCACGGCGCCGGAGAGGATCGTCACGACCTTGATCGGCGGCAGATGCGCAAAACCTGACGTCACCAGCATCAGCACGATCGTTTCGAATGTGATGCCGGATTTCAGCTGGTTGAACGTGTCGAGCTTGCCATAAAATTCCAGGATCGGCGCTGCGATCGCGTCGAAGGCGAAATACCCGATCCACCAGCCCGCAATACCGCCCAGAACGGAAAACACTGTGGCGACCAGCGCATAACGCCAGGCCCGTTCGGGCTTTGCCAGCGACATCGGCAGGAAAAGCACGTCCGCGGGGACGAGGAAGACTGAACTTTCGACAAAAGCGATGACGGCCAGCCAGATTTCCGCGGATTTGCGGGCGCTGAGCGCCATGGTCCAGTCATAGAGTCTACGCAGCATGCTTTGGGTTTCCTGTGTGATTTCGTGACCGACGGCGTGATCTGTATTTATGAATACGGCCTGAAGACGACGAACTTTGTGCGCCGCCGCAATCCGGCTGTCCGGAGCGTCAGAAAAATCCACATATGGGTCGGAAAGGTCAAGCGCAGACGCGATGAAGTTTCGTGTGATCCTTCATCGGTTAAGGCGAAAAGCGTAATTCAAAGAAGAGCTTCTTTGGGAGAGTGGGGCAAAGGCCCCACATCTCGGGATGCGAACAGGCTTATTCCCACTCGATCGTGCCGGGCGGCTTCGACGTGACGTCATAGACGACGCGGTTGATGCCGCGCACCTCGTTGATGATGCGGGTTGCTGCACGGCCGAGGAAGTTCATGTCATAAGGATAGAAATCCGCCGTCATGCCATCGACCGAGGTGACTGCGCGCAGAGCGCAGACGAAATCGTAGGTGCGGTAGTCGCCCATGACGCCGACGGTCTGGACCGGAAGCAGCACGGCGAAAGCCTGCCAGATCGTGTCGTAGAGGCCGGCCTTGCGGATTTCGTCGAGATAGATCGCATCCGCCTTGCGCAGGATATCGAGCTTTTCGCGGGTAACGCCGCCCGGGCAGCGGATCGCGAGGCCCGGACCCGGGAAGGGGTGACGGCCGATAAACGATTCCGGCAGGCCGAGTTCGCGGCCGAGCGCGCGGACTTCGTCCTTGAACAGTTCGCGCAGCGGCTCGACGAGCTGCATGTTCATGCGCTCGGGCAGGCCGCCGACATTGTGGTGGCTCTTGATCGTGACCGATGGGCCGCCGGAGAAGGAGACGCTTTCGATGACGTCGGGATAAAGCGTGCCCTGCGCCAGGAAGCGCGGAGCGCCCTTGCCGTCCGCGGCGATCTTGGCGGCTTCCGCTTCGAACACTTCGATGAACAGCCGGCCGATCGTCTTGCGCTTCACTTCCGGGTCGGTAACGCCTTCGAGCTGGCCGAGGAAGAGTTCGGATGCGTCCACGGCCACGAGCGGAATGTTGTAGTGATCGCGGAACATGCCGACGACCTGTTCGGTCTCGCCCTGACGCATCAGGCCGTGGTCGACATAGATGCAGGTGAGCTGGTCGCCGATCGCCTCATGGATGAGGATCGCTGCAACGGACGAGTCGACGCCGCCGGAAAGGCCGCAGATGACGCGCTCGGAACCCACCTGGTCCTTGATCTTGCGGATCATTTCGGCGCGATAGGCCGCCATGGTCCAGTCGGATTTCAGGCCGACGATCTTGTGCACGAAGTTGGAAAGAAGCTTGGCGCCATCCGGCGTATGCACCACTTCCGGGTGGAACATGGTCGAATAATAGTGGCGGCTCTCGTCGGCTGCGATCGCGAACGGCGCGTTTTCCGAGGTTGCGATGACTTCAAAACCGTCCGGCAGCTGGGTGACGCGGTCGCCATGGCTCATCCAGACCGGATAACGGCTACCCTGTTCCCAGAACCCGTCGAACAACGGGCTTGCCTTCTTGATCTCGACATCGGCGCGGCCGAATTCGGCGGCATGGCCACCTTCGACGACACCGCCGAGCTGGGTGCAGAGCGTCTGCTGGCCGTAGCAGATGCCGAGGATCGGCACGCCGCTGTCGAACACCGCCTGCGGAGCGCGCGGGCTGCCTTCCGTCGTCACCGAAGCCGGGCCGCCGGAGAAGATCACGCCCTTCGGCTGCAGCTTTTGGAAAGCTTCAGCGGCGTTCTGGAACGGATGAATTTCGCAATAGACCCCGGCCTCGCGGATACGGCGCGCAATGAGCTGCGTCACCTGGCTGCCGAAATCGATGATGAGGATGCTGTCGGGATGAGCTATCTGGGTCATGGCGAGCCTTTAAAGAAGCTTCGCGTTTTTTGCAACTGCGTCAGAGTGCCAAAACGCCGCTTTCGAGGGCCTTTTCGAGCGCATCGATGGTGATCGCCAGCTTCTCGTCGATCACATGCAGATATTCGGTCCAGCTGCCGACATGTTTCAGCTCTTCCTTGCCATCCGAAATGCCACGCAGGCCGATCAGCGGCAGGCCGAACAGCTGGCAGCAGCGCATCACGGCAAAGGTTTCCATATCCACCATATCGGCCGAGATCAGATCATAGGCTGCGCCGGACACGATATTGCCGCCGGTCGAAAGCGATGCCCTGGGAACGTCGGGGATGATAAGCGAAAGGGGCATGATGGCGGGATGATCGAGAAACGGCGTGCGACCCTTCTCGAAACCGAGCGGCGAGGCGTCCATGTCGCGATAGGCGACGGAGGAAACCTGATAGACTTCCGTCTGTTCGAGGTTTCGCGAACCGGCCGAACCGAGCGAAACGAGAAGATCCGGCATCGTCCCTGACGCCTGCAGTTTTGTCAGCGCATGCGAGAGCACGATGGCCGCCTCGACGGGGCCGACGCCGGTCATCAGCGGCTTGATGCGGCTTTTCAGATGCGGCCCATATTCCGCATCGACAGCCATGACGAACAGAACCTGTTTGCCGCCAAGTGTTTTCAGTTCGAAACTCATCCGACCACATCCTCTCGGCCACGGATTACCATCATCGAAGAGGTCATGGAGGCGATCAGCTTTGCCGGCCCGTCGCCGATCGCATAGGCGCGGCCGTCGGCAACGATGATCGTCGAGCCCGGCTTGGTGATTTCGCCACGAAACAGAAACCGTTCGCCGCGTCCGGGCGACAGAAGGTTGACCTTGAACTCGATCGTCAGGATCGAGACGTCCGGAGCGATCGTCGTATAGGCGGCATAGGTACAGGCGGTTTCGAGCGCGGCGGAAATCACGCCGGCATGCAGAAAGCCATGCTGCTGCGTCAGCTTTTCGTCATAGGCAAATTCGATCTCGACCATGGCCTGTTCGGCACGGGTCAGCTCGGCGCCGAGCATGTCCATTGCCCCCTGCCGGCCAAAACTCTGCCTGATGCGGTCTCGGAAGTCGCCGGTATCAATCATGGGGATCGGGTGCGCTCGCTGTCTTTCCTATAGTGTTCATGAAACTCGCACGCCCTGCGCCATCAGGCAAGCCACCGGAATGTCACATCAATTCAGCATGACGATCGAAAGATTGAGCATCGTCGCAAAGGCGACCCAGAGCGCATAGGGCACAAAAAGCAGAGCCGCCCAGCGGTTCGGCCGCCAGCTCATGGCGATGAAGAGAAGGATGAAGACAAGCATCGGGATGATGATCGCCAGTCCGAGCGCCGGGTTCTGCATGCCGAAAAAGGCCGGCGACCAGAGGATGTTCAGAAATCCCTGTATTGCGAACACGATAAGCCGCCGCCCGTTATTCTCGTCATACCAGGTTGCGGCAAGGGCTGCGCCGATCATCCCGTAAAGCACGGTCCAGACGGGCGCAAAGATCCAGCTGGGTGGATTGAAGAAGGGCTTGTTGAGCGACTGATACCATTCGCCCGGAAGATTGCTGACACCGCTGATCACGCCGATGGCGATGGAAGCGAGGATGAAAATGCTGAAGACGATGACCTTGCTCATGCCCGCGCAGATAGGGCGGGCAGGGCGGTTTGGAAGTCAGACTATCCGCACGATATGCTGGTCCCAGGCCACCCTGCTGCGGGTCTGGTTGAACTGCCCGTCATAGGAGGAGGTGGCGATGCCGCTTTTTGCTGGTGCAACGCCCGCCGCCTCGCGCAAAACATCTTCCTTCAGCACCAGCCCGGTCTTCACATCGAGCGTTACGGCCGTCCCGCCGACCGGGGAGGTGAGGCCAACCACGCCATCACGACGGTTGACGGCGATCGCACCGACATAATTGCCGAGCCGTACCGTCGTCTCCTCCGGCAGATCGAGCAGCGCGATATCCTCGCCCTTCGATAGCCAACCCGCCAGCGGCGGCAGCGCGTTGCGGGCGCCCTCCCACTGGCAGGCAAACCAGATGCGGCCATTGTCGGCGATATCGAGATGCCGTGTGGAAAGCTGGGCCAGCGAGGAGGGCAGGGTGTGTTTCTGGATCAGGGCACCGCTCTTCGCATCGAGCAGCACCAGGGACGGTTCCATCCGGTCGATATTGAGCTTGGTGCGGCCGAAATCCGGATGGGTCTCGATCCCGCCATTGGCGATCACCAGCATTTTTCCATCGTCGGACACGGTCATGTCATGGGTGCCGATGCCATACGCCTCGAATTCGCCGATACGCTGGAAGGACTGGCCCGCATCATAGATGCCGATCATGCCGCGATTGCCTTCGAAGTCGTTCTCGCTGGCGTAAAGCAGTCTTCCATCCGGCGAAAAGTGTCCGTGGCCGTAGAAGTGCCGGCCTACCGGCGAGGTGATGATGACCGGCTCGGCCTTGCGCGCCGGGTCGAAAGCCATGGCAAATGTGCCCGGACGGCGGGCAAAGGCGACGGCGCGGCCAGTGGCGGGACTGAAGGCAAGCCCGTGGGCGCGTGCCGGCAGAGTGATCCGGTCGATGATCTCGCCGCGTTCGGATACGGTAGCGATACCGAACGCGCCATCCGGCGCGCGAAAACCGGAGGCGTAAACGGCGTCGGCCCGTTCCAGTGCCATCAGCGAGCCGGGTACCAGCCCTGCGGCAAAGGTGATGCCTGCCGCCTTCAGGAAATTGCGCCGGTCGATCGTCTCGCCGCGAAAGGACAAGGTTCAGTCTCCGTCCGCAAAGGAGAAGCCGGAGGAGAGGCCGATTGCACCGCCATAACCATCGTTCAGCTTGGCGATCACATCCTTGCCATCGGCAAGCAGGGCATCCAGCTTCTTGCGGTCGGCCGGATTGACGACAGCCTTTTCGAGATCCGGGTCGATCTTCGCCGTCAGATCGGTCATCGCCTTGAGCTGGACATGGATGGCACTGACCACGGGCCGGTCCTTTTCGTCGAGCAGGGCAACCATGCCCGATTTCTCAAGCAGCGACGAAAGTCCGCTCAGATTGGCGGCGACCATCGGCCATGTGTTTTCCGAACGCCAGAACAGCGCCTGCTTCGGAAAAGTTACCTTGTCGGCGCCCTTGTAGAAGGTTTCGATCCGCTGGTCGCGCACGGCTTCCGCGCCATGCACGAGAATGCCGAGCAGCGCGGTGATCGCCTCGCCGCCAGTGCGGAAGGCAGGATTGTCCGGGCCTGGCTGCTCCCAGGCTTTCTGGATACCGTCAGGCGCATCCCAGATATCCGAAAGTTCCTTCGCCACATTGCCGACATTGCCGGCAACGGCTGCGCCATAACGGCAGCGGAAACTGTTCTTGTCAGCGGCAAGTGTCTCCGACCCGGTGCCGAACAGCAGATATTCCAGCGCGCCGAGCCCTTGGGTAGCAACGCTCTTGGTGCCGAGCGTTTTCGCATCGGTCGCCGTCTCGTCGGATTTCGAGAGGATGGCCTGGACCTGTTTCAGCCCGGTGCTCTTGCGGTCGGGATAAAACAGGATGCGTTCAAAACGGTTCTGCTCGATGACGGGACCAACGCGGACGATCTCGATATGCGCCCAGCTGGCCGCGAGCTTGCCGAACTCGGTTCTCGACGCGGCAAGATTTGCCTTGGAAGGCGCATCGCACAACGTCTTCATCGAAGCCGCCATCGCCTCAGCCGAAACCCCAAGCGCATCGTAACCCGGCCGGATAAAACCATCGACCGCCGCCGTCATCACCTTCGTCACTTCCGCTTCAGGAAGTGCGACCGCGGGCGCTGCATTATCCGCCTCCTGCGCAAAGGCCGATAGGGGCAGAAGGGAGAGGAGGCCGGCGGCAAGGATCCTACGCATCAGAGTGACTCCAGGAATTTGAGAAGGGCGGCACGATCGGTCTTGGAAAGCGCTGCAAAGGCATCGCGGGATTTCTGGGCCTCGCCGCCATGCCAGAGAACGGCTTCGGTAAGATTGCGGGCGCGCCCATCATGCAGGAAGAACGTATGGCCGTTGACGGTTTTTGTAAGGCCGATGCCCCAGAGCGGCTGGGTGCGCCATTCATTACCGTCGGCCACGCCCACCTGCTGGCCATCGGCGAGACCTTCGCCCATGTCATGCAGCAGGAAGTCGGAATAGGGCCAGATCAGCTGAAACGACTGCGCCTTGTTGCCGGCATCGCGTCGGGTGACGAATTTCGGCGTGTGGCAGGCGGTGCAGCCGGACTGATAAAACATCTCCTTGCCCTTCAGCACTTCCGGATTGCCCATATCGCGGCGCTGCGGCACGGCAAGGTTTTCGGAATAGAAGGTGACGAGGTCGAGAACCGGGTCCGGTGCCTCCACCGGCCCGAGCCGTTCCTGTACACCGGTCGGCATGGCAAGACAGGCAGCCTGAGCCTTGGTGCAGTCGCCGTGATCGAACGGATCGTCCGGCGTCGAGATGCCGAGGTCACCAGCGAAGGCCGAAGAACTCTGGTCGCGCACCGAGGCGTTCTGAGCCTTGAAGCCGAACCGGCCGAGCTTCAGCTCACCGCTCTTGTGATCGCGCACCATCGCGGCCTTGCCGGAAATGCCGTCACCGTCCTTGTCGTCGGGATCGGCCCTGGCAAGAATGTCGGCTTCGGGGATTGCCTGGATCAGGCCCATGCCGAGCATTGGTGGCGCAATGCGCGGCGACAGCGTCACATCGCCTTCCATCGGCCCGTAACCGAGATCGGTGACGGAATAGGTCGGCTTGCGCAGGTGTACGATCTCGCCATCCGCCAGCTTGACCGGGATCTCCTCATAGGAAATCTGCATCTTGCCTTCCGAGGCAAGTCCCGGAACGGCGAGGTCCTGAAACTGCTCGCCATAGACCGCGTCCGGGAAATTCAGTTTCTGATAGGTCGCGACCTGCTGTTTTTCCGCCTCGGTGCGCGCCGGGCGTGCCAGCCGCAAAAACATCGAGGTCGCGTCGGCCCCGCCTTCCGGCGGATGCCCGCGCCCGTCCTTCAGATGACAGCTCTGACAGGCCCGCGCATTGAACAGCGGCCCGAGCCCGTCGGAAGCCTGGGTCGAGGAGGGGGCTGCTACCCAAAGCTTGGTGAAAAGCGCATTGCCGAGCTTGAAAGTACCCTCTTCGGCAAAGGTGATATTGGCGGAAAAATGCGAAAATGAATCGCCGTTGACATCGGCGCGCGTGGTCGCCGCTCCGCCTGCCATCAGTTCGAACTGTTCCGGCTTGGAAAAATCGGTCGTCGGCCGCGTCACGGTCTCGACGCGCTTCAGGTCTTTCGGATTGAGATCCGTGCGGGTGGTCGGAAAGGCCACGTCACCGCCGGTGGCGATCAGTGGCGTCAGAACCAGGGCGCCCGAAATCAGCGGCAGCAGAAAGGCGAGCGCTTTTGGCGCAAGTGTTTTGGGCGCGTTCATGAATGATCGGGCCGCAGGCGTAAACGAAAACGCCGCGGCCCGCCTTTTCGGTTCTTATTTGAAGACGGCGTCGGGATTGTCGAGGCTGTCGGAACCTTCGAGCTTGACGGTGCCGAGGTCAAGTGCGGCGAGCACGCGCTCGACCGACTTCGACTGGTCGATCAGACCGTCGATCGCCTTTTGCACGACGGCATTGCCCTCGGTATTGCCTTCACCGATCATCTGGTCATAGGCCTCGACCTTGTGAGCGCGGTCGGCCATGGCGTTCATGGCGTCGAGCGTCGTATCGAGCTTGCCCTTCATCTCGGTATCGAGCGCCTTGTCCTTGGCGGCAACGAGATCCGAGAGCGACGGGCCGGTCATCTTCGTGCCGTCGACGCGGGTATATTCACCCGTATAGGCCGACTTGATACCGATCGCGTCGTTCAGGTGCGAGGCGTAGGTGTTGTCGGAGAAGCAATCATGCTCTTCTTCCGGATCATGCAGCAGAAGGCCGAGCTTCATGCGCTCACCGGCGAGTTCGCCATAGGAGAGCGAGCCCATGCCGGTCAGGATCGCGGTCAGGCCCTTTTTGCCATTGGCCTCGACATGCTTGGCAGCCTTGCCCTTCGGTGCCCAGGCGGCGACCATGTCCTTCAGGTCGGAAACCAGAAGATCGGTCGCGGCCTTCAGATACTGGGCGCGGCGGTCGCAATTGCCATGGGTGCAATCGGCCTTGCTGTAATCCGTAAAGGGCCGGTTGCCGGCGCCCGGTCCCGTACCGTTCAGGTCCTGACCCCAGAGCAGGAATTCGATCGCATGATAGCCGGTGGCGACATTCGCCTCGATTTCGCCGGCCTCGTTCAGGCCGCGCAGGGTCTTGGCGTTGAACTTGGTGAGGTCCATGGTCTTGCCATTGACCTTGATCTTCTTGTTGGCAATGACATTGGCGGTATAGAGCGCGTTTTCATCGCTTTCGGTGCCGTAGGAGGCATCGACGTAATCGATCAGGCCTTCGTCCAGCGGCCAGGCATTTACCTTGCCTTCCCAGTCGTCGACGATCGGGTTGCCGAAACGGTAGACTTCCGTCTGCTGGTAGGGAACGCGGGCTGCGATCCAGGCTTCGCGGGCAGCCTTCAGCGTTTCGTCGCTCGGCTTGGCAATCAGGGCATCGACTGCCTTGTTCAGCGCCTGCGCGGTGGTCAGCGCATCCTGGTATTTCGCATGGGCCAGCTCGGAATAGTGCTTGAGCACGGCGGCGGTCGTCACGGTCTCGGCTCTGGCCGGTGTCACGGTGAATGTCGCCGAAGCGGCGAGAAGCGCCAATGTGGCGCTGAAAGCGATCTTGCGGATCATATCCCTCTCCTTCGCGGCCTGATCTGAAGGCCGTCCGTGGGGTACTTTGCGCAAATGCAAACTGGTGTCAAACAATCTAGTTTAGAACGGTTTCAAATAAAACCGTCAGATGTATTTGGCTTGCCAAAGGCTCCAAACCGCAGCGGATTTATGCCTTGCGTTGCATCCGGCAGAAGAAGAAACCATCCGTGTCGGTGCTGGCCGGTGTCAGCGTCACGGTCGATCCGTCGCTGGAGCGCGGCGCCGGAGCCTGCGCGCCGAACAGGGCGCCCCAGTTCTGGGCGGCCGGTGCGATGGAGAAACCCGGGTTCTCGGCGCAGAAGCGCGCCACCTGGCGGTCGTTTTCTTCCGGCAGGATGGAGCAGGTGACATAGACCAGCGCCCCGCCGGGCTTGACGAACACGGCCGCTTCGGAAAGCGCTTCCTGCTGCTGGGCAATCCGCTCGTCGAGGTTCTTCTGGGTCAGCCGCCATTTCGTGTCGGGGCGGCGGCGCCAGGTGCCGGTGCCGGTGCAGGGTGCATCGACAAGCACGGTATCGAGCTTGCCTCTCAGCCCATTGAGCTGCTGCGGATCGTCGTGCACCTGAACGTTGCGGGTGCCGGCGCGGCGCAGGCGCTCGATGATCGGCGCCAGCCGCTTGCGATCGGCGTCATAGGCATGCACCTGACCCTTGTTGTTCATCGCAGCCGACATGGCGAGCGTCTTACCGCCGCCGCCGGCGCAATAGTCCAGCACCTGGTCGTGTTCGCCCGGCTGCACGAGATCGGCAACGATCTGCGAACCCTCGTCCTGAACCTCGAACCAGCCTTTCTGGAACGAAAGCTCGGCTGTGACGTTTGGAAGACGCGAGGCACCGTCGCCTGCGGCAATGCGGATGCCGTTACGGGCGATCGAGGCGGGCCTCGCGCCTGAGCGTTCGAGCGCCTTCACGACCTTGTCGCGGCCAGCCTTGAGAGTATTGGCGCGCAGGTCGAGCGTCGGGCGTTCCGCCAGTGCCTTGGCTTCGCTCAGCCAGTCCTCGCCGAAATTGGCTTCGAAGGACGGCTCGACCCAGTCAGGAATGTCGCCCTGGATATGCAGCGGCGCATCGGAAAGATCGCGGGAGGTGAAGGCGGCCAGATTGTCGACGCTCAGCGGATGCGGCGCAAACTTGTCATCGGCGAAGTCCGAAGCAAGTGCCTCGGCGGAATAGCCCCACTGGCGCAGGAGCACGGCATAGGCCAATGCGGTCGGGCTTTCGTCATCCATCAGGTAGGCGTGGGAAAGCCGCATACGCAGCGCGTCATAGACGATGTTGCCGATCGCAGCCCGGTCGCCGGATCCGGCGAAACGGTGGGCAAGGCCCCAGTCCTTCAGAGCATCGGCGACAGGACGCTTGCGCGTCTCGATGTCGGCCAACACATCAATGGCTCCGGCCACTCGTCCGCCCAGTCGCATATCTCGGTCTCCGTCGGTTGAACCCGTATGGGAAGGGTCCTAGCGGCGATTGAGCCGAAGGGCAAGAGGTGAGGTCCGTCAGGACTGTGAGAGGCCGTCAACCTGGATCAACCCCAGGCGCAGAGCCGATTAGCCGTTATCTTCCTTGATGCCCTTGCCGGCGACCTTCTGGCTGCCGGCGTCGACGATCTGATAACAGACCTGCGCGGTGCCGGAGGAAACCATGCCGATGTCCTGGGCAGCTGCCTTGGAAACATCCAGGACACGTCCGCGGATGAACGGGCCGCGGTCGTTGATGCGCACGATGACGCTTTTGCCGTTGCGCTTGTTGGTCACCAGAACCTTCGTGCCGAATGGCAGGCTGCGATGTGCTGCCGTCAGAAGTGATGCGTTCATCCGTTCGCCGGATGCAGTCCTGGATCCGGCCGAGTACCACGATGCGTGGCCACAGCCCGGTGCGGCATTGGCTTCCGCCACGCCGTTGAATGCGAATGCAGCTATCACGGCCGCCGCGAAAGTCGCGTTTCGAATTGTTGTCAAATCGATCGTCCCCGTCGTTTTGTCCCTGCACAAGTCGTGCGGCGGGGCTTAAGCGGGGCCAAAAGTGGCGAAAACGTGGGACTTTTGATCACGGAACGTTACGGATTGTAACATTTGTGATTAGATTGCTGCCGATCTTTTTAAGAAGCCAGCTAAGTTTCGTCGGAATAAAACCTTTAAAAACAGTCTGGAAACGAAATTTCGTTCCGCGTGTGTGGCGAGAGACTCTGCGATCACGAAAACAGCAGAAAAAAATTTATCGCCGAGGCAGATTCTTTGCCTCATTCGGGCAAAATTTGTGGCGACATGCCGCATGGGTTAAGAAAGAATGACTAGAAAGGTGCCGCTGGATGGAATTTTCACCTGTTCCAGTTTGGGAATATCATCCTTTCCAGCGGCCTGAATCCCACATTTCGGCAAGCGACATCCGGTAATTCGGAAAGCGGAACTGGAAACCCGCAGCCCGGATTCTGGCATTCGAAACGCGCTTGTTGGCGCCATAGAAAGAGCGCGCCATAGGTGTCATTTCGGCCGTGTCAAAATCCAGTTCCGGCGGCGGCTCGACACCCATCAGGCGCGCCGCTTCCACGATCACGTCCTGCGGCGGACCGGGCTCGTCGTCGGTGACATTATATATGCCGCCAATCCTGGCTGTGCCGAGGAAGAGCGCCGCGCCTCCGATATCCTCGACGCGGATCCGGTTGAACACCTGATCCTTCTTTATAATGCGCCGCGCCGTGCCGCGGGAGAGATTGACGAAAGCGTTGCGGCCCGGCCCGTAAATGCCGGACAGCCTCAGCGCCGCCACCGGTACGCCAGCCGTCGCCGCTTCCGCTGTCCAGGCCTCTTCCGTATCCACCCGCTCGATCGAGCGGCCGAGGATCGGGCTTCCCGGCGTCTCTTCCGTCACCCAGCCGCCACCGTGATCGCCATAGACGCCGACGGTGGAGAGATAGCCGATCCATTCGAGCTTTGGGAAAAGTGCGGCAAGCCGGCCGGTGACCAGTTTCAATAATGGATCGCCCTCCCGTCCCGGCGGGATCGATTGGATGAGATGAGTGACGCTTCCCATCCACGAAAGGATATCGCCGGCGAATGCACTGCCATCAAACAGAAACGGCACGATTCCGGCAGCGGATATGATGTCGGTTTTTTCGGTGCTTCTTGCAGTTCCGGCCACGTCTGCGCCTGCGGCCTGGAAGGCTTTGGCAATCGCCATGCCGGAATAACCGCATCCGAAAATCATCACCCGCATCAAGCCGCTCCTGCCATTCGCCATTCTTCAAGCACGTCCGGATCCTCTTCCGCACCACGTTCGTCCGCAAACGCGCGAAAAACCTCGTCCGTCATCAATTGCTTCAATGCCCAGATCGCCATTCCTCGCACGACCGGCGAGCTGTCGGCCGAGAGCACCCGACATTGCGCGATCAGGCTCCCGTCGGAAGAGTTTCCGGCAGCGATCAGCACATTGCGGACAAAACGGTCGCGGCCGATGCGCTTTACCGGCGAGCCGCTGAACAGCGCCCGAAAGTCGGCATCGTCGAGCGTCAGAAGATCGGCGATTGCGGGTTCCTTCAGGTCTTCGCGCGCCTTCAGCTTCATTTCTGAGGCGCTGGCGGCAAACTTGTTCCACGGGCAGGTGGCAAGGCAATCATCGCAGCCATAGATGCGGTTGCCAATCAGCGGCCGGAAGGCGGGGGCGATCGTCCCTTTGTGCTCGATCGTCAGATAGGAAATGCAGCGCCGGGCATCGAGCCGGTAGGGCGCCGGAAAGGCCGATGTCGGACAGGCGTCCAGGCAGGCGCGGCAAGAGCCACAATGGTCGCGCTCCGGCTCGTCCACTATAAGGTCGGCCGTGGTGAACATGCTGCCGAGAAACAGCCAGGATCCGTGCGTGCGGCTGACGAGGTTCGTGTGTTTTCCCTGCCAGCCGAGGCCGGCGGCTTCCCCGAGCGGTTTTTCCATGACAGGGGCCGTGTCGACGAAAACCTTGACGTCCTCGCCGGCGCGCGCTGCAAAGCGCGTGGCGACTTCCTTGAGCCGCCCCTTGATGATGTCGTGATAGTCGCGATTGCGCGCATAGACGGAGATCGCGGCCTTATCCGGCCTGTCGAGAATGCCGCGCGGATCTTCCTCCGGCCCGTAATTCATCGCAAACATCACGATGGACCGCACATCCGACCAAAGCACCTTGGGATCGCCGCGCCGTTCGCGCGTCTCTTCCATCCAGTCCATCGTGCCGTGATGGCCGTCGGCGAGAAAGATTTCCAATCGTTCAGGTGCGCGCGGAATGCTGTCCGGCCCGGTCACGCGACAGAGATCGAACCCCTGCGCCTTCGCTTCCTCGCGGATGAAGGCGGTCAGCTTCTCTCGTCGCGCTTGTGCCTTTGCGGCTGCCCGGTCGTCGATCATCCGATCCTGATCAGAAATCGAGGTCCGCATAATGAGACACCGGGGTGAGGCCGCGAATGCGCTCGGCAAGCAGCGGCCGGAAGGAGGGGCGGGATTTGATCCGCTGATACCAGTCCTTGGCAATCGGTGTTTCCGCCCAGTCGATCTCGCCGAGATAGTCGAGAACCGAAATGGAGGCCGCGGCAGCAAGATCGGCATAGCTCAGGCGTTCGCCTGCCAGCCATTGGCGCGAGCCGGCGAGCCAGGCGAGATATTTCATATGCTGGCGGATATTGGCGCGCGAGGTGCGCAGCACTTTCGAATCCGGCGCGCCGCCGCCCTGCGCCGCGGTCATCTGCAGTTTATAGACCCGTTCGCGTGTCAGCGGCCGCGTCACGTCCTGCTCCATCTTCTGCAGGAACCACTCGGTCAGGCGGCGGATTTCCGCGCGCTGCCAGGGATCTTCGGCCAGAAGCCGCCGGTCGCGCTTCAAGACGCCATGGGTCTCGTCCAGGAATTCCATCAGGACAGAATGTCCACAGAGGACGCGCATATTGTCGTCGACATAGACCGGCAAGGTCGCTGCCGGATTGAGCGAGAGGAACTCTCGGCGTTTTTCCCATGGCTGTTCCTCGACGAGATCCATCTGAAAGCCATATTCGGCGAGGATCAAACGCACGAAGCGAGAGGCAGAGGACATGGAGTGATGATAGAGCGTCGGCATGGATACTTGGGTTTCGATTATATTGTATAGGAAGGGCATGGCTGCTTCGTGCGCCCCACCGGACATATGGCAGCTATATGGATTTGGTAGGGCCAAGACAAGCAAGGCGCCATGCCGTGATTAAAACTGCCTGTAAGTTGTCAGCAAAGGATTAAGAATGGCAGACCAGTCGATTATCAGCGCCGTTCTGCTCGGCGTTATCGAGGGGATAACCGAATTTCTCCCGATTTCGAGCACCGGCCACCTTATTATCGCCGAGCAATGGCTCGGCAAGCGTTCGGACACGTTCAATATCGTCATCCAGGCCGGCGCCATTCTCGCCGTCACCATCATCTACTGGCGCCGCCTCATGGATCTGGCGCTCGGCTGGAGGGAGCCGAAGAATCGTCTTTACGCTGGCAAGCTGATCGTCGCCTTCCTGATCACCGCCGTTCTCGGCCTCATCGTCAAGAAGATGGGTTTCGAACTGCCGGATAACGCCACACCGATCGCCTGGGCGCTGGTCATCGGCGGCATCTGGATGATCTTCGCCGAATGGGCCGCTGCCAAAAGACCGCCCTATACCTCGATCACCTGGTATGTCGCGATCCTTGTCGGTATCGCCCAGGTCGTCGCCGGCGTCTTTCCCGGCCTGTCGCGCTCCGGCACGACGATCTTCATCGCCATGCTTGCCGGCACCGGCAGCCGCGCCGCTGCCACCGAATTTGCCTTCCTCGTCGGCATTCCGACCATGTATGCGGCAAGCGGCTATGAACTTCTGAAAACGGTGAAGGATGGCGGCATGGCCGGTGAGGACTGGACCTCACTCGGTATCGCATTCGTCGTCTCGACGATCGTCGCCTTCATCTCGGTCAAGTGGCTGCTGGCCTATATCCAGACCAACCGCTTCACGGCCTTTGCCATCTACCGCATCATCTTCGGTGGACTTCTGCTCGGCATGGTCGCGCTTGGCTACATGCCGCAGTCGAACGACGAAGCGCCGGCCGCTGCCGCGACCGAACTGCGTCCCGTCATTACCAAGTGATGTGCGGTGATATCTCGGAAATGACGAAGGCGGCCAATGGCCGCCTTTATTTTACGTGTCTCAGTGCTTGATCGAAGCCGTGCTGCACGGATCGACGCCATAGGCCGGCGAGCAATCCAGCTTGCCGGCGGCGCCGGTCTGGGGCGCCATGAAGGATCCTGCGAGGATCACCAATGCTGCACACGCAAAAAAGAGGGCGATAGGCTTGCCCATGTACGAACGCCTTTCAAACGGGGTCTGGGTATCTCGTCATCGCCGCAGACCGGATTTTGCCCGGTCGATGTACGGCGCGTATGAGACAGATTCAATAAAGCTTTTTATTAAACTGCCCGTTAACGCGAGACTGCGATTAACTGCGGCGTTTAAGCCACATAATTGGGCGTGAAGACAATTTCTCGATCTGCGGAGGTCGCCCGAAAGGGCGCCCATCCACTGTTTTGTTGCAGTAAGTCGCTGAAATAAATCAGGCAGCCTTGCCGGAGCCGGTGAACTGGCCCTGCGGCCGGTAACGAACGAGATAGGACGGCAGGATCGAGGTCGGGAGCGTCGGACGGATGCCGATGCCGGCAAGCGTACGGCCTTCCTTCACTGCCGCGTCCGAAACGACATTGTCGCTCTTCAGCAGTTGAACCTGGTCGGCCGTGATCGGCGGCTGCACGAAGGGTACCATGGAAGCGATGCTGCCGATCAGGGAAGCGACACCAAATGGAAGCGAGATGAGCGGACGCTCGCGGTTCGTCACCCGCAAAACGGTTTCCATGCAATCGCGCAGCGTCATCACTTCGCCGCCGCCGAGTTCATAGGTCTTGCCGGAAGCGATCGTGCCATCGACGGAGCGGCCAACGGCTTCAGCAACGTCCTCGACATAAACCGGCTGGAGCCTGGTCTTGCCGCCGCCAACCAGAGGCAGGGCGGGGAAGCTGCGGGCCATCGAGGCGAATTTGTTGAAGAAGCTGTCGTCTGCACCGAAAATGACGGAGGGACGCAGGATCACGGCATCCGGCAGCATGGACTGGATCGTCACCTCGGCGCGACCCTTGCTGCGGCCATAACTGGAGGCCGACTGCGGATCGGCGCCGATCGCCGAAATATGGGTGAGCTTGGCACCGGCCGCCTTGGTGGCTTCCGCAAGCAGGCGCACGCCGACATCCTGTACGGCGTCGAACGTGTTGCGGCCGCTTTCAAAGAGAATGCCGACGCAGTTGACGACATGCGCCGAGCCTTCGACCGCCTTGTAGACCGACTGGCGGTAGCGCAGGTTGGCTTGGACAAGCGAAATCTGGCCGACATAACCGGCCGGCAGGAGGTAGCCTGCGAGATCCGGCCGGCGAACCGCAACGCGAACGCGGTAACCGCGTTTCGCGAGCGTACGCACGACATGTCGACCAACGAAGCCCGATCCTCCGAAAACAGTGACGAGAGGCGGAAGATTGTTGACTGTCATGGCGTGCTCCAGGAGCCTTTAAGGTGGGTATAATTGCTGTGTAGCCGAATCGCGGCGAGGGTGGAAGTGATTCTAGGGGAATGAATCGGATTGCCGATCAGATGCCTTCGACCACCACCATTTCCGCATCCGCAGCTTCCTGACGGATTTTTGCGGCGATCTGGTATTCGGGCGAATTGTAACAATCGACCGCGGCCTGCATGGAGGCGAATTCGATCACGACATTGCGCATGCGGGCAGTGCCTTCAAGCTCTGTGATCGCGCCGCCGCGCGCCAGAAAATGCGCTCCGTATTTCTCGAAGGCGACCTTCGAAGCGGCGACATAATCCTTGTAACGCTCGGGATTGTGAACGTCGACGCGTGCAATCCAGTACCCTTTTGCCATGAAACTCTCCTCCCAAGGGTTTTTTGTTACGCCGATTTCAGGCAGGATTCCTCCACAAGTCAATATGATACGGAATGTGATGCGATACTCCTGCCTGTTTGCCCCCCTTCTGCTTCTCCTGATTGCCGCCTTTCCCGCAAGAAGCGATGCCGCCACCTGCAGCCCTGACGTGATGGCTGCCCTGCATGCGCCGGCGGCCGCCGGCTCGCGGCCCGTCGAGCTCGATTGCGATGTCACCCTTTCGAAAAGAGACGTCATCAAGGTGCCGATCGCCTTTTCCGGATCGCGCGCATCGGGTGCGGTATTGGACTGCAACGGCGCCACGCTCGATGGCACCGTGCCGAAAGGGCGCACGGTACTGATCCGCTCGATGCAGGGCAGGGACGGCCGCTGGGACGTGCCGCAGAACATCCGCATCCGCAATTGCACGATCAAGGGTGATCTGCGCATCCAGGGCATGGGCGGCAACGGTCAGGCGGAGAAGGTGAAAGCCTCGTCGCTGCAGCCCGGCCATCTGGAACGGGCGCAGGCGGCAGCACCGAGCCGCATCATCCTGTCGAACATCAATTTTGTCGCGAACGACGTCATCCCGCTTTATATCGCGCCCGGCGTGACCGATGTCAGCGTCGAAAATTCCCGCTTCACCGGGAAGGTCAGCTCGACGGTCGTCTATCTCGATGCGGAATCGGCCCGCAATCGCATCGTCGGCAACACGTTCGATACGGATACGAGCTGGCGCGAAGTCATTGCCGTCGATGGCTCCGCCGACAATCTCATCTCGCGAAACACCTTCCTTAACCCGGTCAAGGGCGGCATCTTCCTCTACCGCAATTGCGGTGAGGGCGGAGCAATCCGGCACCAGCCGCCGCAGCACAATATCATTACCGACAATGACTTCCGCTATAAAAGCCTCGTGGCGGCGCCTGCCGTCTGGCTCGGCAGCCGCCAGGGTATCAGCCCCTATTGCATCATGCGGCCGACATCGTCTTTCGGCAGTGGCGCAAGCCCGCTCGATTTTGCGCAATATAACAAGGTGACCGGCAACCGCCTCACCGGCGGTCTGGCCACCTTCATTCTCGACAGCGACAAGAACAATATCGTGTCGAATAACAAATAAGGCGGGTAACTGTAGCCGGTCAGGCGTCGTTGGCCGGCCACAGCGCCTGGCGCATTTCTTCCAGAATGGCGGCAGCGGAAGCCTTCGGATCCGGTGCCTTGACGATCGGCCGGGCGACGACGAGATGGCTCGATCCGGCCTTCAGTGCGTCGAAGGGCGTCACGACACGCTTCTGGTCGCCGGCATCGGCGCCGGCCGGGCGAATGCCGGGGGTAACCACCGCCATGTCCGGCCCGACGATCTCGCGCACGATGGCGGATTCCTCGGCCGAGCAGACAATGCCGCCCATGCCGGCTGCGCGTGCCTGTTCAGCTCTGCGCGCCACGAGCTCGCTCGGGCTCTGGGCATAACCAGCCTCGATCAGGTCTTCGGCATCCATGGACGTCAGCACGGTCACGCCGAGCAGGCAGAGGCCCGACCCTTTGGCGGCTTCCACGGCTGCGCGCATCGCTTTCGGATAGGCATGCAGGGTCAGCATCGTCATGCCCATCTTGGCAATGTTCTCGACACCCTTCGCCACCGTGTTGTCGATGTCGAGCAGTTTCATGTCGAGAAAGACCTTCTTGCCGTCCTTCGCAAGGTCACGGGCGAATTCAAGGCCGCCGGCAAAGGCCAGCTGATAGCCGATCTTGTAGAAGGAGACGGTATCGCCGAGCGTCGCCACCATCTTTTCGGCTTCCGCCACGGTCGGGATATCCAGTCCCACGATCAGGCGTTCACGTGCGCTCATGTGCTTTATTCTCCCGGCCATTTTTCAATGGGGGTCCAGTCGCATGAGATGCGCCTGTCTGCAAGGGTGAAGCGGAACAGATTGCCACCACCGCCCGGCTGGTCGCGATCGCGGGAAATCGGCGTGCCCGAAAGGTGGCATTTCAAAAGCGTGCCGACGCCGCCATGGCCGATAAAGGCAATCGGCACGGTGGGATCATGATCGGCCAGGATTTTTTCGACGGCCGCAACGATGCGGATCTGCGCATCGGCCGCACGTTCCCAGCCTTTAAAACTGTCGTTCGGATTGGCGAAGAACCAGTCCGCCGCCTTTTCGAATTCCGGCGGCGGCAGGAAGCCGGTCGCTGACCGATCGTTTTCATGCATATCATCGGCGATCTCGATCGAAATCCCGGCCGCTTCGGCAAGGATCTCCGCCGTTTCGATCGCCTTCGTCTCTTCGCTGGAGATGAAGCGGCCGATTTCCTTCGGCCAGCCGAGTGCGACGGCTTCCTCTGTTCTCTTGCGCCCGACCTCCGAAAGCCCCCAGAGCGGGACCTCGATCTCCGGATCGATCTTCACCTGCGGATGGGTGATGTAGAGCGCAAAGGTCACGGAGACTTATCCTCGCGTATAGATCCAGAGCTGCGCCGGCGGGATGTTGCGCATCACGAAGTCATAATGCTTGATCCGGTAGCGGTCGGGATTGGCGATGATCGGCGAAACCGGGCCGTAGGTGATCTGCATGAAGGGACGGCCGGCCGGAATGCGGGAAAGCGCGCTTTCGAGAAGCGCAATGCGGCGCTCCATAGGAAAACTCAGGAGCGGGATCGCGGAAACGACGCTGTCGAAGATCACGCCATCCATGCCGGCAAGCGTCCGATCGAGATCGAAAGCGTCGCCATTGATGAAATTGACGCCGGGATAAGTGCGCACCAGATGCTGGTAGAAATCGGTCGAGAACTCGATCGATGTCAGCTTTTCCGGCGCGATACCCTGTTCGAGGATGGCTTTGGTGATGATGCCCGTGCCGGGGCCGAGTTCGAGAACCGGCAGGCCGGAGGATGGATCGATAACGCTCGCCATACGTTTGGCAGTGATCGAGGATGTCGGGCAGATCGCGCCAACGCGCTTTGGCCCATCCATCCAGCCCTTGAAGAAACGGATCTCCTCGTCAAATTTCCGGCCGAGCCGTTCCTTCAGGCGTAATTCCATTCATCCAACTCCTCATGGTTGCTTTTGTATCTGGGCCGAAGCGGCGCAAAGACAAGAGAAAATGTCGCTTCTGGAATGTGGTCTAAAAAAGGCGGCTATCGCTAGCCGCCTTAAAATTCTTGAGAAAAATCAAACTCGCATCGGCATCAGCACGTAGAGCGCGTCGTCGCCGGCCGTATCTCGCACCAGGGTTGGGGAGCCGGCATCGGCAAGCATGAAGATCGCGTCGTCGCCGGAAAGCTGTGCGGTGATGTCGAGCAGATACTTTGCGTTGAAGCCGATTTCCATCGGATCGTTGTCGTAACCGACAGCCACTTCTTCCGTCGCACTACCCGAATCCGGGTTGTTGACGGTCAGCATCAGCTGGCCTTCGGAAATGGCGAGCTTGACGGCACGGCCACGCTCCGACGAAATCGTCGAGACGCGGTCGACAGCCTTGGTGAAGCTCTGGCAATCGACGCGCATTTCCTTGTCGTTGCCGGTCGGGATGACGCGCTGGTAATCCGGGAACGTGCCGTCGATCAGCTTTGAGGTCATGACGATCGAGCCGATCGTCAGGCGGATTTTTGCGTCCGACACTTCGACCGCGACGATCATTTCCGGATCGTCGACCAGCTTCTGCAATTCGCCGACCGTCTTGCGCGGAATGATGATGCCCGGCATGCCTTCCGAGCCCGAGGGCGCGTCGACATCGGCGCGAGCGAGGCGGTGGCCGTCGGTGGCGACGGCGCGCAGCTTCAGGTCTCCGCCAGCCTCGATCGTGTGGAAGAAGATGCCGTTCAGGTAATAACGGGTCTCTTCGGTCGAGATGGCAAACTGCGTGCGGTCGATCAGCATCTTCAGATCGGTCGCCTTCAGCTTGAAATTATGGCTGAACGTGCCGGCCGTCAGATCCGGGAAATCAGTTTCCGGCAGGCATTGCAGCGAAAACTTCGAACGGCCGGACTGGACCGTCATCGACGAGCCGTCCGGATTGGTCGCGAGCAGCACTTCCGAACCGTCCGGCAGCTTGCGGACGATTTCGTAGAGCAGATGTGCCGGCACGGTCGTTGCACCGGCCTGTTCTACCATGGCCGGTACGGCTTCGGTGATTTCCAGATCGAGGTCGGTCGCCTTCAGATCCAGATTGGCGCCGGAAGCGCGCAGCAGGACGTTGGACAGGATCGGGATCGTGTTCCGACGCTCGACCACGCGGTGAACGTGGTTCAGCGACTTCAACAGGTTGGACCGCTCAAGAGTAATACGCATGGACGCAATCGCTTTCGACCGTGGCGATCCGGTCGGACCGGACCGTCTGATATTCTGCGGCTTTGGAAAAGCCGGATGACGTGGACGGGCAAAATGGCAGACAAGTTGCTGGGAACGCAAGGGGAGAACGCAGGGTTCCCTGTCGGATTTGCTTGCTCGCGCGGCATTTGCACACAGAAAACATGGGTGATCACCGCCCGCTCAAGCCTGCTTGCCCAAGCCAGCCGGCTCGCGCATAACAGGCCATGACCATCGAGCATCCTTCAGAGCCCGCAACGGAACAGCGCAGCAGAGAGCGCGGTTACCGTATCGGCAATACATTCATTCCCGCGCGGCCGATCGAGCCTGCGCTTTATCTGGTCGCGACGCCGATCGGCAATCTCGGCGATATCACGCTGCGCGCACTGGAAACCCTTGCCGGCGTTGAAGTTCTGGCCTGCGAGGACACACGCGTCACCCGCGTCCTGCTGGATCGTTACGGCATCGTCCAGCGTCCTTACGCCTATCACGAACACAATGCCGGCGACGCCGGGCCGAAGCTCTTGGCCGCGCTTGAGCAGGGCAAATCCGTTGCACTCGTCTCCGATGCCGGCACGCCCCTCGTCTCCGATCCGGGCTATCGGCTCGGCCAGATGGCGATCGAAGCGGGCCATCGTGTCGTGCCCATTCCCGGCGCCTCGGCGCCGTTGACGGCGCTGGTCGGCGCCGGCATGCCGTCCGACACCTTCCTGTTTGCCGGTTTTCTGCCGCACAAGGACAAGGCGCGCCGAGACCGTCTGTCCGAGCTTGCGAAAGTGCCGTCAACGCTGATCTTTTTCGAATCCCCGCATCGCATCGGCGCAACCGTTGCAGCTGCCGTAGATGTCTTGGGCGGCGAGCGCCGCGCCTGTGTCTGCCGCGAACTCACCAAGACATTTGAAGAATTCCGTCGCGGCACCCTGTCCGAGCTTGCAGATTATTATGACGACGAGCGCACGGTGAAGGGCGAGATCGTCCTCCTCATCGAGCCGCCCGCACCCGAGGCGGCGCCGGAAGGCGCCGAGGTGGACGTGATCCTGCGCGATCTTATGCAGTCCATGCCGACGGCCAAGGCCGCGACCGAGGCTGCCCGCCTCACCGGTCTGCCGCGCAAGGATCTTTATCAGCGGCTGATCGAAATGAAGGGCGGCGATGGCCCAAAGGGATGAAAGGGGGGATGAGGTAACGAGGAAGCGTCGCAGGGCAGAGCGCCGCGGCCACGTTTCCGAATATCTCGCCGCCGTCTTTCTTCTGCTCAAGGGTTACCGCATTCTCGCCGTTCGTTATCGCACCAAGGGCGGCGAAATCGACCTGATCGTCCGCAAGGGTGATGTTGTCGTTTTCGTCGAGGTCAAGGCGCGTGTCGGCGAGCGTGAGGCAATCGATGCCGTATCACTCTTCGCCCAGAAGCGTATCCGGGCCGCCAGCGACATCTGGCTTGCCCGCCGCAAAGATGCTCACCGTCTGTCGCAACGTTACGATATCGTTGCGATCATACCCGGCCGTTTGCCCCGCCATTTTCAGGATGCGTTCTGACAGCTTTCTGACGGCTGGATGAAATTATTGCAAAGGCGTGCACTCGTAACAAATCTGACACAAAACTGTTACGGGCCTGTCACAGCCTACCCCTATTGCGTCCTCCAATCCCAACCAAGGCGGAGAGGACAGGACAATGTTCAAAAAGCTTTCGATGGCTGCGCTCGCAGTCGCTCTTTCGGCAACTTCGTCGCTCGCCGCGACCGAAGTCACCTGGTGGCACGCCATGGGCGGCGAACTCGGCAAAAAGCTCGAGGAAGTCGCTCAGAAGTTCAACGACAGCCAGAGCGAATACAAGATCGTTCCGGTCTTCAAGGGCACCTACCCTGA
This sequence comes from Neorhizobium alkalisoli, assembly GCF_007829835.1. GTDB lineage: Bacteria > Pseudomonadota > Alphaproteobacteria > Rhizobiales > Rhizobiaceae > Neorhizobium. The sequence continues at coordinate 284,515 of NZ_VIWP01000004.1, forward strand.
AACCCTGACCGCTGCGATCGCCGCTTTCCGCGCCGGCCAGCAGCCTGCCATCGTTCAGGTCTTCGAAGTCGGTACCGGCACGATGATGGCCGCCAAGGGCGCCGTATACCCGGTCTACCAGCTGATGAAGGATGCTGGCGAACCTTGGGATCCGTCCAAGTTCCTCGCTCCGGTCACCGGTTATTATTCGGACCCGCAGGGCAACATCCTGTCGATGCCGTTCAACTCGTCGACCCCGATCCTCTATTACAACAAGGACGTCTTCAAGAAGGCTGGCCTTGATCCGGAAGTCGCTCCGAAGACCTGGGCTGAGCTCGGCGAAATGGGCAAGAAGATCGTCGCTTCCGGCGCTGCCAAGTGCGGCTTCACCATGTCCTACGGCGCAAGCTGGGTTGGTCTGGAAAACTACTCCGCCATCCAGAACCTGCCTTACGGCACGCTGCAGAACGGCTTTGGCGGCCTGAAGGCTGAACTCACCTTCAACGGCCCGAACCAGGCCAAGTTCTGGGATCAGCTGAAGAAGTGGCAGGACGAAGGCGTCTACAAGTATGGCGGCCCGAGCGCCGGTGCTGACGCTGCTCCGATGTTCTACTCGCAGCAGTGCGCCGTCTACATGAACTCCTCCGCTTCGCGCGCCGGCGTCATCAACAACGCCAAGGACTTCAAGGTCGGCTTCGCTCCGATGCCTTATGACGACGCTGTCACCAAGGACCCGAAGAACTCCATCATCGGCGGCGCAACCCTCTGGGTTCTGAACGGCCAGAAGAACAAGGACGTCTACAAGGGCGCCGCCAAGTTCTTCACCTACCTGTCGAAGCCGGAAGTTCAGGCTGACTGGCACCAGTTCACCGGTTACCTGCCGATCACCAACGCTGCTTACGAGCTTGGTCAGAGCCAGGGCTACTACGCCAAGAACCCGGGTTCTGATATCGCCATCAAGCAGATCACCCGCGGCACGCCGACCGACAATTCCAAGGGCGTTCGCTTCGGCAACCTGACGCAGATCCGCGACATCCTCGACCAGCAGCTCGAAGCCGTTCTGGCTGGCAAGAAGACCGGCCAGCAGGCTCTCGACGACGGCGCAAAGCAGGGCAATGCCATGCTGCGCGAATTCGAAGCCGCAAACTCGAACTAAGCTTCGGTCTTTTCATCATGCCCTCTCCGGTTTTACCGGGGAGGGCGTTTCCTTGAGGTAGGCCGCATTCGGGAGCCCGCCATGCAGACAAAACGTACCGTCTTTCACAGCCGCATCCTACCCTATTTCCTGCTCGCGCCGCAGCTGATCATCACCCTGATCTTCTTCGTCTGGCCGGCAGCGCAGGCCATCTGGCAGTCCTTCCTGCGTCAGGACCCATTCGGCCTGAAGGATACGTTCGTCTGGTTTGCCAATTACAAGCGCCTGATCGGCGATCCCGATTACCTGAATTCCCTGATCGTCACGCTGACCTTCTCCGTCGGCGTCACCGTGCTGTCCATGGGCCTGTCGCTGCTGTTTGCGGTCTGCGTCAATCGCGTCATCCGCTCGCAGCGTTTCTACACGACGCTGCTCGTCTGGCCCTATGCCGTGGCGCCGGCCGCATCCGGCCTGCTCTGGTGGTTCATGTTCAACCCGAGCATCGGCATCATTCCCTACATCCTGCATTTCCTCGGCTACGACTGGAATTACCGCGTCAATGCCGGTGATGCGATGGTGCTGGTGATCATCGCCGCCGCCTGGAAGCAGGTCTCCTACAATTTCCTGTTCTTCGTCGCCGGCCTGCAATCCGTCCCGCATTCGCTGACGGAAGCGGCTGCCATCGATGGCGCCGGGCCGGTCAAGCGCTTCTGGACGATCATCTTCCCGCTCCTGTCGCCGACGACCTTCTTCCTCGCCGTCATTAACATCACCTATGCGATGTTCGACACGTTTCCGATCATCGATGCGACCACCGAAGGCGGACCTTCGCAGTCCACCAACGTCCTGGTCTACAAGGTCTATGCCGATGGCTTCGTCGGCCTGAACCTCGGCCCGTCCGCAGCCCAGTCGGTCATCCTGATGCTCATCGTCGTCGCTTTGACCATCGTCCAGTTCCGCTGGATCGAACGCAAGGTCCAGTATTGAGGCTGACATGGTAGAAAATCGCCCCTTCCTGAATTTCCTCACCCATCTGGTGCTGATCCTTGGCATCGCGACCGTGGTGTTTCCGGTCTATCTGGCCTTCATAGCCTCGACGCGCGGCCCGACCGAATTCATGAGCGGTCTCGTGCCGCTGACGCCCGGTGACCATTTCCTCGACAATTACGGCACCCTGCTCGGCGCCGGCTCGACCCGTGCAGGGACGCTGCCCTTCCTGTCGATGCTCGGCAACAGCCTGATCATGGCGGTGCTGGTCGCAGTCGGTAAAATCGCCATCTCGATCATCTCGGCCTTCGCGATCGTCTATTTCCGCTTTCCCGGCCGCGTCATCGCCTTCTGGCTGATCTTCATGACGCTGATGTTGCCGATCGAAGTGCGCATCCTGCCGACTTACAAGGTCATTGCCGATCTCGGCATGCTGAATTCCTATTCCGGCCTCGTCATCCCGGTCATCGCGTCTGCCACCGCCACCTTCTTGTTCCGACAGTTCTTCCTGACCATTCCCGAAGAGATGATGGAGGCAGCGCGTGTCGATGGCGCAGGCCCGATGAAATTCTTCTGGGATATCCTTCTGCCGCTGTCGCGCACCAATATCGCGGCACTCTTCATCATCATGTTCATCTTCGGCTGGAACCAGTATCTCTGGCCGCTTCTGATCACCACCGAACCGCAATATTACACGGTCGTGATGGGCATCAAGCGCCTGGCCGCCGTGCTTGACGGCGATACCCAGTGGAACCTGGTGATGACCGGCGTCATTCTGGCAGCATTGCCGCCAGTCCTTGTCATCATCTTCATGCAGCGCCTGTTCGTCAAAGGCCTGGTTGAGACGGAGAAATAATCATGGCTTCCATCAACGTCGAGAATGTCGGCAAGATCTATACGGGCGGCGTGCGCGCCGTCTCCGGCATCGAGCTCGATATCGCCGATGGCGAATTCATCGTCCTCGTCGGCCCGTCCGGCTGCGGCAAGTCCACGCTTTTGCGCATGATCGCCGGCCTGGAATCGATTTCCGAGGGCGAGGTGAAGATCGGCCCGCGCGTCGTCAACAATGTCGAGCCGGCTGACCGCGACATCGCCATGGTCTTCCAGAACTATGCGCTCTACCCGCATATGACGGTGAAGCAGAACCTCGAATACGGCCTGAAAAACCGCAAGACGCCGCGCGAAGAGATCGATACGCGCGTCGCGGAAGCCGCCCGCATGCTGGAAATCGGCCAGTATCTGGAGCGCAAGCCGAAGGCACTTTCCGGCGGCCAGCGCCAGCGCGTCGCCATGGGCCGCGCCATCGTGCGCAAGCCGGCCGTTTTCCTGTTCGACGAGCCGCTTTCCAACCTTGATGCAAAACTCCGCGTCTCGATGCGCGGCGAAATCAAGCGCCTTCAGCGCCGTCTTGGCACGACCTCGATCTACGTCACCCACGACCAGCTGGAGGCGATGACGCTCGCCGACCGCCTCGTCGTTCTCAACGGCGGCAAGATCGAGCAGGTCGGCGCACCGCTCGAAGTTTATCACGCCCCGGCCTCCACCTTCGTTGCCAGCTTCATCGGTTCGCCGGCCATGAACCTCGTCAAGGCCGAACTGCATGGCGACAGGCTCGCCATCGGCCCGGCCATGATCGATCTCAAGGGGTTTGCGCCGACCTCGGGTGCCGTCACGGTCGGCATGCGCGCCGAAGACCTGCGGCTTGTGGAAGCCGGCGATAACGCCCTGCCTTTCCGCCTCGAATATGCCGAGGAGCTCGGTTCGCAGCGCCTGGTGCATGGCACGGTCGGCGATCAGTCGGTGACGGCAGCCGTTTCCCCGGAAACGCCGCTCACGCCGGAAATGTCCTTCACCATCGATCCGCGCCGCCTGCATTTCTTCGACAAGGAAACCGGCAAACGCCTGGCCGGCGGCATTCCGGCCGAAGCCAGGCTGGCTCCGGTGGAACCTGTCATCTGACCAGGCGCATCTTGGCCCGCCAAATCGGAAGAATCACTAAACTTCTAGTGGTTCTCTGAACGGCGATCTTACTCTTGGTGACTAGGCTCCCTTCACGTTCGTATTGAAGGGGGCTCCATGGCTTTGCATGTGATCGTTGCGGTAGCAGCCGCGCTTGGTGTCCGCTACAAGGCGGGAATGCCGGCTCGGGCACCCGTTATCTCCTTCGTTGCCGCCGAGCCGCAATCCCTGGAGCTGAAACCGGCGCCGATCAACCCGGAATGGATCCTGTCCGGCACCCCGCAGGCGCGCGCCGGCCTCCATTCCAACGCACCCGACAATTGCGCTTCGACCTGCGTCTGGGATTGCACCGCGGGTGCCTTCCGCTGGTATTTCGGCTGGGATGAGACGGTTGTCATTCTCGAAGGCGAGGTAAGCGTCACCACCGAATGCGGCATGAACCGGGTTCTGCAAGCCGGCGACATCGCTTATTTCAAGGGTGGCACCTGGGCCACCTGGAACGTCGGCAGCTACGTTCGCAAGATCGCCTTCGTGCGCCGGCCCTTCCCGACGCCGCTCGCTTATCTCTATCGACTGGGCGGCTTCCTCTCCCGTCATCTCAAATTCAGGCAGCTGGGCGGCCCGCTCGCCTGATCGTCAATCGCGAGGTTGCCATTCGCCACATCAGGTCCTACATGAGGCAAGCCAATTCTAGGGGGCTGAAGTCATGGCGAAAATCCGCAAAGTCGCATTCCAGATGGACCATATTTCCGGCATCAACATTGCCGGCGATTCCACTTTCGCAATGGCTCTGGAAGCGCAGTCGCGCGGCTATGAACTGTTCCATTACACGCCCGACCGGCTGACCATGCGCGATGGCAAGATTTTTGCCGCCATGGAACCGCTGCAGGTGCGCGATATCAAGGGCGATCATTTCACCCTCGGCGAACGCGAGCGCATCGACCTGTCGATGATGGACGTGGTGCAGCTGCGCCAGGATCCGCCTTTCGACATGGGCTACATCACTTCGACCCATCTGCTCGAGCGCGTTCATCCGAAGACGCTGGTCGTCAACGATCCGGCCTGGGTGCGCAATTCGCCGGAAAAAATCTTTGTCACCGAATTTGCCGATCTGATGCCGGCAACGCTGATTTCCCGTGATCCGACTGAAATCGCCCGCTTCCGGGATGAGATGGGCGATATCATCCTCAAGCCGCTTTACGGCAATGGGGGCGCAGGCGTCTTCCATTCCGCCCGCGACGACCGCAATTTCACCTCGCTTCTGGAAATGTTCGGCCAGATGTATCGCGGCGAGCCCTATATCGCCCAAGCCTACCTGCCGGCGGTGCGCAAGGGTGACAAGCGCATCCTGCTGGTCGATGGCGAGCCCGTCGGTGCCATCAACCGCGTGCCCGCGGAAACCGACAGCCGCTCCAACATGCATGTCGGCGGCCGCGCAGAGGCAACCGAGATCACTGCCCGCGAAAAGGAAATCTGCGCCCGCATCGGGCCGGCCCTGCGCGAGCGTGGTTTTATCTTTGTCGGCATCGACGTGATCGGCGATTACATGACCGAGATCAATGTCACCTCGCCGACTGGCATTCGTGAAGTCAGGAAATTCGGTGGCGCCGATGTCGCAAGCCTGATGTGGGATGCGATCGAGGCCAAGCGCGCCTGATGCAAAATCGGGATCGATTTCTCGCTGATCTCGGTCCGATTTGCATTTGTTCTTGGCTTACAACCGCCTACAACCGTGATACAGCGCAAGCGGGAAATTGTTCGGCGAACGTTCTTGTTTTATTCCTTTTTCCATGCCAGATTGCAATTGCTGGCATGGAGCAACTTCGGGCTTCTCCCGGCAGACATGATGTTTGTTGCGGGGGTCTCATGGTCGCGCGCGTCAGCACGGTTGCATTTCAGGGCATAGAGGGCGTTCCGGTCGACGTGCAGGTCATGATCGGACCCGGAAAACTCAACATGTATATCGTCGGCCTGCCGGACAAGGCGGTGGCCGAAAGCCGTGAGCGGGTGCAAGCGGCGCTGCATGCCTCCGGGCTCGCCATGCCGCCCAAAAAGATCACGGTAAACCTCGCTCCCGCAGATCTTCCCAAGGAAGGGAGCCATTTCGACCTGCCGATCGCGCTCGGCCTGATGGCGGCGCTCGGTGCCATCCCTGCGGATGCGCTTGCCGGTTATGTCGTGCTCGGCGAGCTCAATCTTGATGGCACGCTCGCCCCCGTCGCCGGCGCGCTGCCGGCCGCGATCGGCGCCAATGCGCTTGGCAAGGGGCTGATCTGCCCGGCGGATAGCGGCGCGGAAGCGGCCTGGGCCGGCTCCGGCATCGATATTCTCGCACCCCGCAGCCTGATCGCGCTCGCCAACCATTTTCGCGGCACGCAGGTCTTGTCACGCCCCGTGCCGGCCATGCGTGCACTTCCCGCAGATCTGCCGGATCTGATCGACATCAAGGGCCAGGAAAGCGCCAAGCGGGCATTGGAAGTCGCAGCCGCCGGTGGCCATAACCTGCTGATGGTCGGCCCGCCCGGTTCCGGAAAATCGATGCTGGCGGCAAGGCTTCCTTCCATCCTGCCACCGCTTTCGGCAGCGGAACTGCTGGAAGTGTCGATGATCCATTCGATCGCCGGCCAGCTTTCCGGCGGAAAACTTTCGGATCGCCGGCCCTATCGCTCCCCACACCATTCCGCCACCATGGCGGCCCTGATCGGCGGCGGCTTGCGGGCGCGGCCGGGAGAGGCATCGCTTGCCCATCATGGCATCCTCTTTCTCGACGAGTTTCCAGAATTTTCACCGCAGGTTCTCGATGCCTTGCGCCAGCCTCTGGAAACGGCCGAATGCGTCATTGCCCGCGCCAATCACCGCGTCTCCTATCCGGCCAATATCCAGCTGGTTGCGGCGATGAACCCTTGCCGCTGCGGCATGGCCGGCGAGCCGGGTCACAGCTGCGCCCGCGGCCCGCGCTGTGCTGCCGATTATCAGGCGCGCATTTCCGGCCCGCTGATGGACAGGATCGACATCCGCATCGACGTTCCAGCCGTTTCCGCCGCCGATCTGATCCGGCCGGCCCCGGCCGAGCCGAGCGCCGATGTAGCTCGGCGTGTGAAGGCTGCGCGGGAAAAGCAGCGAGAGCGTTTCGAAATAGCCGGAGCCGATATTGCTACTGCCACCGGCGCCACCAATGCCCGCTGTTCGACATCTCTCATCGAGAAATTCGCCAACCCCGATCCCGGCGGACTGCAGCTCCTGCGCGATGCCGCCGAAAAGCTGAAATTTTCCGCCCGCGGTTATCATCGTGTTCTCAAGGTCGCGCGCACGCTGGCCGATCTCGATGGCAAGGACGCGGTTGGGCGCATTCATCTCGCCGAGGCGATTTCCTATCGCATGGCGGGCGAGCGGCTTGCCATGGCGCCGGCATGAGGTTGCCCTGAAGAACCGGTCTTCTTGCCTCATCTGGGTGCTTGGCCTAGGCCGAGCCGCGTGAAACGTGTTAGCCATCCTCTGGAGTTGAGAAGGGGCGGTGCCGTTTGGGCCGCGAGAGGGGAGGGTGATGGCCGATATGAAGACCAATCCCAAGATCGACGCCTATTTCGAAGAGCAGAAAACCTGGCGGGAGGAACAGCTGGCACTGCGCCGCCTCGTGCTCTCCTGCGGCCTGACCGAAGACCAGAAATGGGGGCAGCCCTGTTACACGATTGAAAATGCCAATGTGATCATCATCCACGGCTTCAAGGAATATTGCGCGCTGCTCTTCTTCAAAGGCGCGTTGATGAGGGACCCGGATGGCATCCTGATCAAGCAGTCGGACAATGTGCAGGGCGCCCGCCAGATCCGTTTCACCGATGTCGGCGAAATCGAGCGGATGAAGGATGTTCTGACGGCCTATGTCAAAGAAGCCGTGGCGGTCGAACAGGCCGGGATGAAGGTGGAATATCGAAAGACCGAGGATTTTCCAGTTCCGGAAGAATTTCAAACCCGGCTTGATAACGATGCCGCGCTGAAATCTGCCTTCGAAGCCCTGACGCCCGGCCGGCAGCGCGCCTACCTTCTGTTTTTCGCCGGCGCCAAGCAGGCAAAGACCCGGGAAGCGCGGATCGACAAATCCATGCCGATGATTTTCGAAGGCAAGGGGCTGAATGACTGAAGCGAATCCGGGCGCGATATGACCACCGCGCCCAGACAGCAAGCATTCTACGTTCACAGCAGCCTGGCGGTCGAGGTTGTCACGGACCTCATTCCCGTCCTTGAGACAGGAACCCCGCCGACGCGCATCTGCGCGGCGAAAAGACCTTTCCAGCCCAGGAGCTTGGGCTGGATGGATGCCCGTGGAATCCCTTGTGCGAAGCTCTATTGGCAAGGGAATGGATTGAGCGGATCAGCCGCCCAGCCCGTCAAACAGCGCAGTCGAGAGATAACGTTCGGCGAAGGAGGGAATGATCACCACGATCGTTTTGCCCTCGTTTTCCGGCCGGCTGCCGACCTCGATCGCGGCCGTCAGCGCCGCACCGGAGGAAATGCCAACCGGCACGCCTTCAAGCCGTGCCACGAGGCGGGCCATCTCCATCGCTTCCGGGCTCGAGACGGTGACGATCTCGTCATAGATTTCCGTATCGAGGATCTTGGGCGCAAAACCGGCGCCGATGCCCTGGATCTTGTGGGGACCGGGCTGGCCGCCGGAAAGGACGGGCGATTCTTCCGGCTCGACCGCGATCACCTGCAAGCCCGGCTTGCGGCTCTTCAACACTTGGCCAGCGCCGGTAATCGTTCCGCCGGTGCCGATGCCGGCGACAAAGATATCGACTGCACCATCCGTATCGTTCCAGATTTCCTCGGCCGTCGTCTTGCGATGGATTTCCGGATTGGCCGGGTTTTCGAACTGCTGCGGAATGACGGCGTCGGGCAGGGTCGCGGCCAGTTCCTCGGCCTTGGCGATTGCGCCCTTCATGCCCTTCGGCCCCTCGGTCAGCACCAGTTCGGCGCCGAGCAAAGCCAGCATCTTGCGGCGCTCGACCGACATCGTCTCAGGCATGGTGAGGATCAGCTTGTAACCCTTGGCAGCGGCCGCAAAGGCAAGCGCGATGCCGGTATTGCCAGAAGTCGACTCGACCAGCACGGATTTGCCGGGCGTGATCTTGCCCTGCGCTTCCAGGCTTTCGATCATCGCGACGCCGATGCGGTCCTTGACTGAAGCGATCGGATTGAAAAATTCCAGCTTGGCGAGAAGATTGGCTTTTACGCCCTTTTCCTTCGCCAGCTTGTCGAGCCGCACGATCGGCGTGTTGCCGATCGTCTCGGTGATGGAGGAATAGACTTTGCCGCGTCCCGGCTTGTTTTCGGACATGGTACTCTCCTTGAATATGCCGGAGAAACTAGGCCTTGGGTCGTGGGAATGCCAGCAACGCCGCTCCGCCGAGCGGCGCAAGATGGAAATTCGTTCCGCAAATCGTCGGATAGCAAAAATAATCTTTTCGATCGAAAGCCGCCTGAGACCAAATCACATTCCACGCAGGCCAGATGCGCGGTGGCGGCTGGGTCTTGTCGCCTGTCATATGCAGGTATACGCCTTGCCCATCGCCCGAATGAGGTTTCGCGCCATGAACATCCGCCACTATCTGGTCTTTCACGGCCTCGTATTTTCGGTAACTTTGTCGGTCGCCAGCCCCTGCTTCGCCGCATCCGCGGCTCCGGAGGCCGTCCAGACGATCGTTTTCATGCGTCATGGCGAAAAGCCGGCGGCCGGTCTTGGTCAGCTCAGCTGCAAAGGTCTCAACCGCGCACTTGCGCTGCCGCCGGTTCTCGCCCGCCTGTTCGACCGCCCGGATCGCCTTCTCGCGCCGGACCCGGCCAAGCGTAAGGAAGATGAGGGCGTCGATTACGATTATATCCGGCCGCTTGCGACGATCGAGCCCACCGCGATTGCCGACGGGCTGCCGGTCGACACCGCCGTCGGTTTTGACGATCTCGATGGATTGAAGACGGCGCTTGCGCCGACGTCCGGCCGTTCCGAACTGGTCTTCGTCGCCTGGGAGCACAAAGAGATCGTCAAGCTGGTGAAATCGCTCGTGAAGGCAGGTGGTGGCGACAAGGACCAGGTGCCGAAATGGAAAGGCGAGGATTTCGACAGCCTTTATGTCCTGCGCCGGCCCGTCTCCGGCTCAGGCAGCGTCACCTTCGAACGGCTTCAGGAAGGGCTGGATGGCCAGCCGGAAACCTGTCCCGGCCAGCACGGCTGAGGTAATCTCTTAGACACCGGTCGAGCCGAAACCGCCGGCGCCACGCGCCGTTTCGCCCGCCTCGGCAATCTCCACGACATTCGCCTGCGTTACCGGCGCCATCACCATCTGGGCAATCCGCATGCCGCGGGTGATCACGAAATCTTCCGTGCCCAGATTGACCAGCAAAACCTTCACCTCGCCGCGATAATCGCTGTCGATCGTGCCGGGCGTGTTGAGGCAGGTGATGCCGTTCTTGAAGGCAAGGCCCGAACGCGGGCGGATCTGCACTTCATAGCCCTGCGGAATTTCGAACACGAAACCGGTCGGCACCAGCGCGCGGGCGCCGGGCGCAAGCGTCATCGGGGTGCCGTCGGCAAGGGCCGCGCGCAGATCCATGCCGGCAGCGCCTGCGGTCTCATAGGCGGGCAGGTCAAGGCCATCGGCATGCGGCAGACGCAGCAGGCCGAGTTTCGGGGAGGGGACAAGATTGGTGCTCATGGCTCACTAGTTTGTCGCCTAGGCTGGCAGGTCAATTGCAAAGACGGGCTTTAATCGCTAGATACGCGGCAATTCACAGGATTTGAAACATGCCCGAAACCATTGCCGAGGCGGTATCCCGCCGTCGCACATTCGCGATCATTGCCCATCCGGACGCGGGCAAGACGACACTCACCGAAAAACTTCTCCTGTTCGGCGGCGCCATTCAGCTCGCCGGCGAAGTCAAGGCGAAGAAGGATCGTATCCAGACCCGGTCGGACTGGATGAAGATCGAGCGTGAGCGCGGCATCTCGGTCGTCACCTCGGTGATGACATTCGAATATGCCGACAAGGTCTTCAACATCCTCGATACGCCCGGTCACGAAGACTTTGCCGACGACACCTATCGGACGCTGACGGCAGTAGATGCGGCCATCATGGTCATCGACGCCGCCAAGGGCATCGAGCCGCGGACGCTAAAACTGTTCGAAGTCTGCCGCATGCGCGACATCCCGATCATCACCTTCGTCAACAAGATGGACCGCGAAAGCCGCGACATTTTCGAGGTCCTCGACGAGGTCGAGGAAAAGCTGGCGCTGGATACGGCCCCCGTCACCTGGCCGATCGGCCGCTCGAAGAGTTTTTGCGGGTCCTATCACCTTGCCGAAAACCGGGTACGTGGTCCTGACAGTGAGGACGCGATCACCGTCAACGGCCCGCAGGCCGTGGCAGACCGTCTGCCGGAAAACGAACGTCAGGCCTTTATCGATGAAGTCGAGCTGGCACGCGAAGCCTGCCGCCCGTTCGACCAGAAGGCTTTTCTCGAAGGCCATATGACGCCGGTCTTCTTCGGCTCGGCTTTGCGCAATTTCGGCGTCCGCGACCTGATCAATGCGCTGGCCGATTTCGCTCCGCCGCCGCGCGACCAGGTGGCTGATATCCGCAAGGTTCATGCGGATGAGGACAAGATGACGGCCTTCGTCTTCAAGATCCAGGCCAACATGGACCCGAACCACCGCGACCGCATCGCCTTCGCGCGTATCTGCTCGGGCAAGCTCGAGCGCGGCATGAAGGCGCGCCTTGCCCGCACCGGCAAGCAGCTCGGCCTTACCGCGCCGCAGTTCTTCTTCGCCTCGCAACGCCACATCGCCGACACCGCTTTTGCCGGTGACGTGGTCGGCATTCCGAACCACGGCACGCTCAGGATCGGCGACACGCTGACCGAAGGCGAGGCGCTGGTCTTCCAGGGCGTCCCGAACTTCTCGCCGGAAATCCTCCGCCGCGTGCGGCTGGAGGACGCGATGAAGGCAAAGAAGCTGAAGGAAGCGCTGCAGCAGATGGCCGAAGAGGGTGTCGTGCAGCTGTTTTCGCCGGAAGACGGTTCGCCCGCCATTGTCGGCGTCGTCGGCGCGCTGCAGCTCGACGTTCTGAAGGAGCGGCTCTCGGCGGAATATACGCTGCCGGTCTCGTTCGAAATGTCGCGCTTTTCCGTCTGCCGCTGGATCTCGTCGGACCAGCCGGCCGAGCTCGAAAAATTCCTCAACGTCAAGCGCGGCGATATCGCCCGCGATCTTGACGGCGATCCGGTCTTCCTGGCGCAGGACGCGTTTTCGCTGCGTTACGAGGCCGAGCGTTTCCCGGCCATCAAGATGGTCGCCATCAAGGAATATCACGTCGCGAAAGCGGCGTGATATCCGGTTTCCTATCAGCCGAACTTGACGGCTGTGGTGTTCGATCCGCAGACGAGAACGCAGACTTTCTCGTCCGCAGCGGGTACGTATTTGCCCGACAGCAGCGCCGCAAAGGCGGCGGCCCCGCCCGGTTCGGCCACCACGCGGGCACCGGCCCAGAGCGCCTTCTGTGCGGCGAGAATCTCGTCGTCTGAGACGAGAAGCGGCCGCTCCACATAATTCTGGGCCACCGGGAACATCAGCTGCCCCACCTGTTTCGGCGCAAGCGAATCCGCTGCGATACCGCCTGTCGGCGCATCCACAGGATGTCCGGCCTTGAACGCCTCGTAAAGCGTCGGTGCCCCATCGGATTCGACGGCCACGATCTTCACGCGTCCACGGAACCAGGAGGCAATGCCGCCGATCAGGCCACCGCCGCCGACTGCGACGAGCAATGTCGTCATCTCCGGCAGATCGTCCTCGATCTCCTTGCCGAGCGTGCCTTGGCCGGCCATGGTCTCGATCTGGTCATAGGCATGCACGGACATGGCGCCGCTTTTCGCCACATAGGCTTCGCTGGCAAGCAGCGCGTCATTGTAGCGATCGCCACCGACCACCAGCTCCGCGCCATAGGAGCGAATGAGGTCGATCTTCGCCTGCGAGGCCACGCTCGGCACAAAAATATGGGCCGGCACGCCACGCCGCATTGCCGCATAGGCAACGGCGGCACCGTGATTGCCGCCGGAAGCAGCCACGACGCCGGCATCCGGCACATCGCGCGTCAGAAGGTTGGTAAAGGCGCCACGCGCCTTGAACGAGCCGGAATGCTGCAGGCATTCGAGTTTCAGGTCGATCTTGCGCGCCTGGGCGCCAAAATCGCGCATATCGACCCGCATGACCGGCGTACGGCGGATATAGGGGCGGATCAGCGCTTCTGCGGCGGCAATCCGCTCGGACGTCACGTTTTCCAAAGCTGACATGGCGTGATCAGTCGACCGCGACCATGACGTCGGAAGCTTTTACCACCGCATAGGCGTCCACGCCGACGGCGAGGCCCAGCTCGTCGACCGCTTCATTGGTGATCGAGGAGGTGACGACAATGCCATTGCCGATATCGATGCGCACATGCGCGGTCGTGGCACCCTTGGTAACGGACACGACCTTGCCCTTGAGGCGGTTGCGGGCGCTGATTTTCATGGATCAATCCTTTTCGTGAGGCGAGACGGCAACTTAACCCATTGCGACGCTTTGCCAAGCGCTGGTCTTGATCGTCGCCCCTGTCGCTTGCAAAATCCCCGGCAAGTCCCTGGCGCTATGCAGGCCTAGCGCGCATTTCGCGGGCCGAATAGCGGCGCCTGGTTGCCCGCGGGTCCAGTCGGCACACGGCGCGACGGAGGGCGTTGCACATCATGCGGTCTTTCTCGGCTTGCGGCGACAAGAGCCGAGGAGACTACCATGAACGCGATCAGCAGCACGTGTGGGTATATCCAGGCAGATCGTAGATATCCGAGTATCTGCAGCGCGGAGACGATGACATGCGCGCTGCCGGGAAAGAACCAGATCGCAAGCTGCGGCAGGATGCCGAGCAGGCCAAAGCCCAGAAGCGTGAAAAGCAGCACTTTCCAGACCGTATAGAGCGTCGCGAGCTTTGGGCTCCATGTCTCCTCGAACTCATGGAGAAAGCCAAGAGTAAGCGTCGTGACGACACCTGCGATCAGGGAGGCAGGCACAGGCATATGTAGGATGCCGAGCGAAAAACCGACCGCCCAGAAAGATCCGAATGTCATGCCGAAGCCGAGATCCGCGAAAAAGAACAGTGGCACGCAGATCCCGATCAAGGCAGGCAGGTTAAGCGTCCTTGCGCGCCTCAGGGAAATCCGCAGCATTGAAAATGTCAGCGCGAGATAGATGACGGGCTTGAGATAAAGGCCAAGCACCAGAGCAAGCGCGCCCGAGGCGCCGCCAACCTTGCTTGCCCCCAGAAGAGTGATCATCCCGTAGACGAAGAGCGGAAAACCGATCGTGACGACTGCGAAGACGCCGATTCGTGTCCAGACGCCGATCGCATAATGCTTGCCGCTGATACTTCGTCCCAAGGCGAGGCTCCGTCATCGTTCCGCAGAACGACCGGATAACGCGAAAGAGTTTAGGATGGCGGAAAAATTTACCTAAAGTTGTATTCATTTTTGCCGGACGTCATCGCGGCCGTGGATAAAATCGGATCAGGCAGCCTTCTCACTCTTCCGTCAGGTCTTTGAGGAAATCGTCGCACCAGCGGTTGATGTCGTATTTCAACAGGTGTTCCATCATCTTTTCCCAGCGCTGCTTGCGCTCGTCCAGCGACATGGTGAGGCCACGGGCGATGGCATGGGCGGTGCCTTCGATGTCGTAAGGGTTGACCAGCAGCGCACCGGAAAGTTCGCGGGCGGCGCCGGCAAAGCGGGAGAGAACCAGAACGCCCGGATCTTCCGGGTCCTGTGCCGCGACATATTCTTTGGCAACGAGGTTCATGCCGTCACGAAGTGGCGTCACCAGGCCGATCTTCGCCAGCCGGTAAAGGCCGGCGAGAAGAGGCCGCGGCACCGAACGGTTGACATAGCGGATCGGCACCCAATCGACCGTGCCGAGTGCGCCATTCACCCGGCCGGCCTGTTCGGCGACAGTGCGCTGCATCTGCTCGTATTCCGGCACCTCGGAACGGGATTTGGGTGTGACCTGCAGATAGGTCACCTTGTTCTGATAGGCCGGGTTCAGCTTGAGGAACTGCTCGAAACCGTCGATCCGCTGGGTAATGCCTTTGGAGTAGTCCAGCCGGTCGACCCCGATGATGAGATCGCGGCCTTCCACGCTCTGGCGCGCCTTGCGCACCATGGAGCTTTTCGACGCCTTGACGGCAAATTCGGCAAAGGCCTTTGTCTCGATCGAGATCGAATAGGCGCCGCCCTTGAAGGTGCGGCCATAGGTCGAGAACTTTTTGCCACCTTCCAGCCTTTCGCCGATACCCTCACGCACCAGGCCACCGCCGAAATTGTCGAGGTCGAAATCGGTCTGGAAACCGACCAGGTCATATTGCGAAAGCCCACGCATGATCTGTTCATGCACCGGCATGGCGAAGAGTACATCCGCCGGCGGCCAGGGAATGTGCAGGAAGAAGCCGATCTTGTTCTTGAAACCCATCTGCCTCAATTCGGCAGCAAGCGGGATCAGGTGATAGTCATGCACCCAGATGATGTCGTCCGGCTTCAGAAGCGGCGCCAGCTTGTGGGCGAAGAAACGGTTGACGCGGAAGTAACCCGCCATTTCCTTGCGGCCATATTCGGCAAGGTCCAGCCGGTAGTGACAGATCGGCCAGAGAACCCGGTTGGCGAAACCGTGGTAATATTCCTCCACGTCCGTGTCGGTGAGATCCGTCAGTGCATAGGTGATATTGCCATGTTCGCGGATATCGAGCTTTTCCGGCCCGCGTTCGCCGCTGGAATTGCCGGACCATCCCATCCAGATGCCGCCGCGCTCCTCGAGCGCTGCCTGAAGCGCCACGGCCAGCCCGCCGGCGGGCGCATCGCCCGACTTTTGCGGCACGGTGACACGGTTCGATACGACCACTAGTCGGCTCACGGTTAAGTCCTTTCGGGCAATGCCCTGTTGGGCCTAATTGGCCCCATTTTGTTATTGTGCGGATGCGGCAAGCGCGGCGATGATTTCGCGCAGCCTGGCAGCCGAGGGAAGGATTGCCTGTGCTTCGGTTCCCGACGCATTCTCGGCGATGCGGATCGATGATCCGCCGAGTTCATTGGCGACCTTGAACATAGCCTCGTCGGTGACATCGTCGCCGATCGCGATCGGCTTGGCGCCCGCGAAGGGCGCTTCTTCGAGGAAAGCCCTCAGGGCATCACCCTTGCTGGCGCGAGAAGGGCGGATCTCGACCACCATCTTGCCGCGCTGCAGCGTGAAATCCGCGCCGGCCTGACCGAGATAACGCACCATCGCCGTCTCGACCGCATCCTTCTGGTTCGGCGCCTGACGGTAATGGGCGGCAACCGCCAGCCCCTTGTCCTCGATCAGCACGCCCGGCCAGTCGCGCGCCTCCGTCTCGAGCGCGCGCTTGATCCTCTCGAATTCCGCGCCCGGCTCGATCCGCTCTATCCTGCCGGAAGGAGAGCGGCGTTCCGCGCCGTGCAGGCCGGCAATCGGAAAACGGCAGGGCGAAAACAGCCGATCGGCATAGGGAAGCGCCCGGCCGGTCACCAGCGCCAGCCTGCCGCCGAGCAGTTCGGAAAGGCGGTGCAGGTCGCGGGGAAGGCTTTCCGGCACGACGATCCCATCCGGCGTTTCGGCAAGATCGATCAGCGTTCCATCGATATCGAGGAACAGCGCCCAGTTCTCCGGATTGAGTTTGAGTTCCGATAGGATCCGCTCGGCGGGGGACGTCGTCACGTCCGTTTCTGAGTTGCTCTCGACATTCATGCCGCCGGATTTAGGCCTTAACTTCGCCACGACAACCTCGCACCGCAACATTGCGTCGCAAAAAGTGAATGGCCGACCGTCAAAAAACGGTCATGAAACGTCCCGATTCATGTTTGATTAAGCCTTTGTCGAGACCCTTCATTGTGTGGATTCTAGCCGCCTCGGGGCGGTGATTTTGGAAGAGAAAGATCGATGTGCCGTTGGGCAGCCTATCGTGGCGAACCGCTTTATCTTGAAGAGCTTGTCTCCTCGCCCGCGCATTCCCTGATCGAGCAGTCCCATTGTGCGACGCGCGCCAAGACCGCCACCAATGGCGATGGCTTCGGCATCGCCTGGTATGGCGACCGGCCGGAGCCCGGCCGCTACCGCGACATTTTGCCCGCCTGGTCCGACTGCAATCTTCGCAGCATCGCCCGCCAGATCCGCTCGCCGCTGTTCCTCGCCCATGTCCGTGCCGCAACGACGGGCGCCACAAGACGCGACAACTGTCATCCCTTCGTGCACGGCGAATGGTCCTTCATGCACAATGGCCAGATCGCCGGTTTCGAAGCTATCCGCCGCCATCTGGAAGCCATGCTGTCGGACGAACTTTTCGCAGCCCGCACCGGCACGACGGATTCCGAGCTGATTTTCCTTCTCTCCCTGCAATTCGGTCTCGAAACCGATCCGCTCGGCGCGATGGAAAAGGCGATTGCCGCGGTTGAAACCGTTTCGATGGAAAAATCGGGCGAGGCGCTGGTGCGCTTTACCGCCTGTTTCTCCAACGGCCGCCAGCTTTATGCCGTGCGTTACGCCACCGACCACAAGCCACCGACGCTTTATGCAGCACCGATGGGTGGAGCAGCCGGCGCAAAGTCGGGCTATTGCCTCGTGTCGGAACCGCTCAATGACGAGGCCGATACCTGGGTGGAAATCCCGGATGGCAGCGCAGTGAGGGTCTGCCCGGATGGCATGCAGGCATTGATGTTTCGGCCGGGCGCTCTCGCCGAAGCGGCGTGATTTCCAGAACTACCGGTTTTCTGGCAGGATAATGCCGAGTTCCTGCCGCAGCTTTTTCGTCAGGCCGCCCGCCACCAGCTGATAGGAGCGGGTGAGATAGTGGCTCACCTCATCCTGTGAAAGCGGCGCTGTCGCCTGGATCTCGACCCATTTGCGTTTGGCGAAATAGGGTGCCTGACCGATCCCATCGAGCGCCGTCAGGATCTCAAAACTCTCTTCCGTGCATTTGACCACGACCCGCGCCTGATCGCCGGCTCCGGAAAGAAGCGTAAACACCTTCTCGCCGACCTTGGCGACATGGGAATCCCACTGATCGACGAAGGACGTGCCGGGAAGGCTTTTGACGAAGGCATCAAACCCTTCTTGCGTGAACAGGCTCATTCCAAATCTCCCGCAGGCTCAGCCGAGCTTTGCAGCGATCAAAGCCGCCAGCCGCTGTGCAACCTCGTCCTTGCCGAGATCCGGCCATGTCTCGATGCCATCGGGCGCGATGATCTTCACGCTGTTGCGGTCGCCGCCCATGATGCCCGTTTCCGGAGAAACGTCATTGGCGACGATCAGGTCGGCGCCCTTGCGCTCCAGCTTGGCGCGGCCGTTCTTCTCCACATCCTGCGTCTCGGCCGCAAAACCGATTACCAGCTTCGGCCGGTCTGCGTGATGTCCGACGGTTTTCAAAATATCCGGGTTTTCGGCAAGCACGAGCGGTGCCGGTGCTTCACCCGGCTGCTTCTTGATCTTCTGGTCGGCGGAAGCCGCCACACGCCAGTCGGCAACGGCTGCGACCATCACGGCGATATCGGCGGGCAGGCGGGATGTCACCGCTTCCAGCATCTCATCCGCCCGTTCCACATGCATGACCTTCACGCCGGCCGGATCAGGGATTGTCACGGGCCCGGAAACAAGCGTCACGTCTGCGCCGAGTTTTGCCAGCGCGGCGGCAATCGCATGCCCCTGCTTGCCGGAGGATCGATTGGCGATATAGCGCACCGGGTCGATCGGCTCATGGGTCGGGCCGGAGGTAACGATCGCCGTCCTGCCGGCCAGCGGCCTGTTGTCTCCGCCAAGCAGCTTTTCGGCGGCAGCGACGATCTCCAGCGGCTCGGCCATGCGGCCGATCCCAGCTTCCTTGCTTTCGGCCATCTCGCCGGCCATCGGGCCGATGAAATGAATGCCGTCCGCCTTCAGCGTCTTTGCATTGCGCTGGGTCGGCGCCGCCGCCCACATTTTCGGGTTCATCGCAGGCGCGATCAGCACCGGTTTGTCGGTCGCAAGCAACACAGCGCTTGCCAGGTCGTCGGCCAACCCATGCGCCATTTTTGCCATCAGGTCGGCGCTGGCGGGGGCAACGACGATGAGGTCGGTATCGCGCGCAAGCCTGATATGCCCGACATCCTGTTCGTCTTCGCGCGAAAAGAGGTCAAGATAGACATGGCTTGCCGAAAGCGCGCCGACCGCAAGCGGCGTGATGAATTCCTGCGCCGCCCTGGTCATCACCGGTCGCACGGAAGCGCCGCGTTCCCGCAGGCGGCGGATCAGGTCGAGGCTCTTATAAGCCGCGATGCCGCCGGAGATGACGAGAAGGATGCGCTTGCCCGAAAGTTCCATGCCCTTGTCCGTCCTGCCATTCCGTAAAACTGCGAAAAATTTGCCGCAAGCTATGCCTTTGCATCTCCCGTTGCAATCGGCTCGCG
This sequence comes from Neorhizobium alkalisoli, assembly GCF_007829835.1. Classification (GTDB taxonomy): domain Bacteria; phylum Pseudomonadota; class Alphaproteobacteria; order Rhizobiales; family Rhizobiaceae; genus Neorhizobium. Next base: position 304,085 of record NZ_VIWP01000004.1, read on the forward strand.
GCCAGCTGGTAAACGGGAACGCGCAGCGGGTGGAGGACGTTTGGAGGGAAACGAGACGTCGAGACCGAGGAGATCATACCATGTCGCAAGATATCGTTCCGAAGACGGTGGCCGGTTTCAAGGTGCCGAAATCCATCCGCAAATCGTCTCTCCTGAAACACATGCTAGCTAGCCGCACCGGCCGCGAAATGTTGGCCCGTGCCCTTGTCGCCGGCGCCAATGCAGCGGCCGCGATCCTGACGGAAGAGAGCGGGGAACGGCGCCAGCCGGCACCCAAGGACCGCCGCGTAGACCGGAAGGTCGCCGATGTCGCCGACAAGGCGATCCGTAGTGCCGCCGTCGCAGCCACCGAGGTGATGACCGAAAAGACCCGGCCGCTCTTCCAAGCCAAGCGCAATGACGGCCCGATCTTCACCAGCCAGTCGACCCATTGATCTTGCCCGTGGCGCGGGCACCTTGTGCGGTGAAAACCTGCCTGTTATCTCTGGCAGCGGCCGGATACGGCCAGCCGCCCGCAGGTTTTTCGCCACGGTGAATGTATCCAACCGCCTCTCATCCTTGCCATCCGGCCAATGATGACGAACGGATCAGCAATGCGGGCACTGATCTTGCCGTTCGTCTATCGGAAGGATGAAAAATGCGCGATTTCCGCGATGCAAAAGCAATGGCCAAGGCTCTCCGCGAGGCCATGGCCGAGAAACAGGTCGAGATCAGCCACGCTCAGGCGCTCGAACTCGTGGCCGCCCAGTTCGGTTACGACAACTGGAATATTCTCGCCGCCAAGATCGAGGTTTTAGAGCCGAAGCAGGAGCGGCCGGAGAAGATAACGATCCAGCCGGCGATCCCGATCTTCCGTATCTTTTCGGTCGAAAAAGCGATGGAATTCTATCGCGATTTTCTCGGCTTCACCGTTGATTGGGAACACCGTTTCGCACCCACCGCGCCGCTCTATTGCCAGGTCTCGCGCAGCGGCATGCTGCTGCATCTCTCCGAACATGCGGGTGATGCCTCGCCGGGCGCGCGAGTCTTCGTGCCGATCTCGGGCGCCGAAGCTTTTCAGAAGGAACTGATCGGCAAGAATTATCCCTATATGCGCCCCGGTCTCGAACAGGCGCCATGGGGACTGGAAGTTTCGGTCACCGACCCGTTCAGCAACCGCATAACCTTCTGCGAACGGGAAATAAAGCCGGCTAACGATTGAGTTTTACCTGTCAATCAGCCTCGTCGGTTGCCTTCAGCAAACTCATCATGTTGAGCGCAATCGGCGAGCGCTGCCCCTTCATCATCGCAAGCCCCAACCGCGCCACCAGCGGTGGCCCGTCGATCGGCCTATAGACGACGCCTTCCATGCCGATCTTGGTCACCGATTCCGGCACGATCGAAACGCCGATATCAGCGGCGACGAGGGTGATGACGGAGGGTATCTGCGGCGCCTCCTGCGTCACGATCAACTCGAAACCCGCAGCCCTGCAGGCCTTCAGGATATCGTCGTAGAGGCTGAGACCGACCGTGCGCGGAAACAACACAAAAGGCTCTCCGGCAATCGCCTCCAGCGGCAGGCTTTTATTTGCCGCGAGCCTATGGTTTGCGGGTAACGCGATCAGCATACGCTCGTCCGGCAACCGTTTCAGTCTGACCTCGCGCGGATCTTCCAGACCGGGGCGGATGAAGGCGACGTCAATCTCGCCGCGGGTGAGCTTGCCCATCAACCCGTCACTGTTCATCTCGGTCAGCGACAGTGCAACATCCGGCCATCTGCGACGAAAATGCCGGATCGCTTCCGTCACCATCGAATTGAACGTTGCTGAAGCCGTAAAACCCAGCGCCAGCCGCCCGGTCTCGCCCCGCGCCGCACGCTGGGCCGCAAGCCGGGCGCTTTCAGCTGCCGCCAGCGAGGCTTTCGCCTGCGGCAGAAAGGCTTCGCCTGCCGCCGTCAGTTCCGCGCCATGCGGCACACGGTGAAAGAGTGCCGTGCCGATCTCGGTTTCGAGGTCGCGGATCTGCTGGCTGAGCGGCGGCTGGCCGATGCCGAGCTTTGCCGCGGCGCGGGTAAAATTGCCCTCGTCTGCGACCGCGAGAAAATAACGGATATGGCGCAGTTCCATCGGTATATCCAAAGGCTATCAAGATCGCACCCTTCATATATTGGACAAATGATGCCGCGCTGGCTACCTTTTTCGCAAGAAAGGTTCTCCCATCATGCCCAGTGCTGCCCAATCCATTGCCATCCCCGTCGAAACTCCGTCTATCGAACCGCAGATAGAACCCGAGCAACCCAAACAGTTCCTCGTGCGAGGCACGTCGGCCTATCGCCGCGCCAGCCTCGCCTTCTTCATGTCGGGTTTCTCCACTTTCGCGCTTCTTTACTGTGTCCAGCCTCTGATGCCGATCTTCGCCGCGGATTTCGGCGTCAGCCCGGCCTCGAGCTCGCTGTCGCTATCGCTCTCCACCGGCTTCCTTGCCGTCGCCATCGTCTGCGCAGCCGCCGTCTCGGAACGGTTCGGCCGCCGCAGCCTGATGTTCGCCTCGCTGCTCGGCGCCTCGCTCTGCACCATTGCCTGCGCCGTGACGCCCGGCTGGACGGCACTGCTGTTCATCCGCGCGCTGGAAGGCCTGCTGCTCGGCGGCGTGCCGGCCGTCGCCATGGCCTATCTCTCGGAAGAGATCGATCCCAAGGGACTTGGCGCCTCGATGGGCCTCTATATCGCCGGCAATGCCTTTGGCGGCATGGCAGGCCGCGTCGTCACCGGCATTCTGGCCGAATATTTCTCCTGGCGTCTGGCGCTGGCCGGTATTGGCGCGATGGGCATTATCGCCGCCATCGGCTTCCTCACCCTCCTGCCGCCCTCACGCAATTTTGCGCCGCGCCGCTCGCACATGCGTTTCCACGTCGATGCCTGGCTCGGCCATGCCTCGCGCCCGGTCATGGCGCTGCTGTTCGCCATCGGCTTCCTGCTGATGGGCTCCTTCGTGACGATCTACAATTATGCCGGCTTCCGCCTCGTCGCCGATCCCTATCACCTGAACCAGACGGAACTCGGCCTGATCTTCACCGTCTACCTGTTCGGCATAGCAGCCTCCTGGGCTGCCGGCCTGCTGGGCGATCGCTTCGGCCATTTCACCGTCATGCCGGTCGGCATTCTTTTGGCGCTAGCCGGCGTTCTCATCACGCTTGCAACACCGCTGCCGCTGATTATCCTCGGCATCGTTCTGGTCACTTCCGGCTTCTTCATGGCCCATTCGGTGGCGAGCGCGCTGATCGGCCGGCTTGCCCGCGGCACCAAGGGTCACGCGTCATCGCTCTACCTTTTGGGCTATTACCTCGGCTCTAGCGTCGCCGGTTCGCTCGGTGGCCATTTCTGGAGCGCAGATGGCTGGTGGGCGGTCGTCGCCTTCACGGGCGCGATGCTGTTGGCCGCCCTTATAGCTGCCTTCGTCTCGAAAAAGCTGGCGAAGGCCGGCAACTGATCAGTTCTTCTTGATGGCGACCGGCTGTGCGTCGGTCGTCAGCTTGAATTCCGCCATCTCTTTCGGCGTCAGATAATAAAGCCGGTCCGGCGGCGTTTCGAGCGCATGCAGCCAGAGGCCGGGCGCAATCCCCATGTCCTGCAGATGCCGTGCCACGCGCGCCGTCGTCGCCTGTGCGCCGGACATGGCCTCATCGGCTGTCGGGCGCGCCTTGCCGCCGTTGAAAACCTGATGCACGCCAATCACGGCATCCTTTTCCGCAACCCTTTTGACGCCGCCGGCAAAAACGATCGGGCAGGAGGAGGCACAAAGCCCCTTCGACGCCACTTTTGTATCGAGCTTCTTCTGGCGGATCAGCTTTGACATGGCGATCGCATCGCTGACGGAGCCGCCCGGCGAATTGAGCAGGATCACCTTCACATATTCGCCGCGTGCCTCGATCTCTGTGGCAAACCGCTCGGCCGCACCCGGCTCGATCGCCCCTTCGGCCTTCATCACGCCGCCGCTGCCAAGCTCGAATGTCATCGGCTTGCGCAATACTTCGGCAGGTGTCGAAGGTTTTACGGGCGGCGCTGCCGGCACGCCCTCGGTCAGCGCCGGTGGAAGAACGGGCTGGTCCTCGCGCAGGGGATCATAGGCCGGAAGGTCGGTATTAGCGGAGGCAATCTCCCTGACATCATTGACCAGAAACACCACCGAGGAAGCAAGCAGGATATAGAAGGCGCCACGCATGATGACGCCGTCATCCAGTCTGCGGATCGCCTCACCGATCCTCATGCGAGCGATCCCGGCGCGATTTCAGGTCGAGGCTGGTGATATTGTTCGCTTCGTCCGAATGCTCGTCTTTCGCCCGCGCCTCGTTTGGCTTTTCCGTATCCGTATCCGCATCGGCCTTGGCTTCCGCAGCCGCTTCCGAGCGGGCCTCGGCCCTTGCGGTCGCGGCCTCGAGGCTCATCCCGTTTGCCGCAATGGCCCGCTGCACTTCGAGCGCCGCCAGCAGCTCTCCGGCGGTGATCCGGTCTGCAAAGGGAAGCGCCTGTTCCTGTTTGCGGATCGCGCCATGCACGACGGCGAGAATGAACACCATCACGCCGGGCAGAAGGTCGATCGAGATCGCCCCCGCCCAGGCAGGGATAAAATCCTGCGCATAGGTCAGCACGGCTGCTGCCGGCGAGAGCGGCACGAACCGCCTTTCCTGCACCGGTGGTCGCGAAAGAATCTCGTCGGCCGCCTTGGCCAGCGCCTTCGATTGCGATGCGACGGATGCCTTCACCGTCTCCATCACCTGGTTCTGACGATTGACGAGATCGGGAGCGGCGCCATCCGGCACCGGGGCGATGAAACCGAGTGACAGGTCGTCGGCGGCGCGGCGGATGGAGGGTGCGATCGAAGTCTGCGCCAGCGAGGTGATAACGCCTGTCAGCGCCACGGCCTCGGTCGAAAACTGGTCGGCGCGCGGCTCGATATTGCCCGGTGCCGAAACCAGCGAGCGCATCGTCTCAAGCCGCTTCTGCCCCTGCGTAAAAAGGTCGTTCACCTGTTCGCGCGAGGCATTGATGCCGGCCTCCAGCGATTTCATCTGCGCCGACATTTGGGTCAGGAGTTGCACGACGCTGCCCGAACCGGTCGTGCCGGTGAGCGAGCCGGATTGCCGCTCGACACCGGCCAGCTGCGCAAACCGTTCACCGGCGCGCTGGATATCGGGCAGCAGGCTCTGGGCAGCCAGCGCGTTCTGGTGGGCGCGGTCGAGATCGGCCGTATAATCTTCGACCGTTTCGGAAAGATGCTGTTCCACAGCAGCAGATCCGGCAAGAGCGGCAGCATTGAGCCAGCTCGACATCGCCATGATCATCGCGGCACCAACCGCCATGACGCCGAGCAGCGCTGTGCGGCCGGTCCGGTTCGTCACATGCGGATAGAACCGCGCCATATAGGACCAGAAGGCATAGATGCCGACCGAGACGGAGGCCGAATAAATGATTGCCGCAAAGAACACGGCGGTCGGCGAACCGTCGAGGATCGTGCGGGCACCGAGATAGGTATAGACGCCGGAGGCCAGCGCCAGGACGGCGAGCGCAAAGCGTGTCATCGTTTCGACGGCCACAACGCCGTCAGCCAAACGTCGGGAAGCGCCAAGCGCCATGCAAAACCTCCGCACAGGAAACTATTCCTTAGCAAAGAATGAAGAAGCGGCGGAATAAAGGCCAGCCGAAAGTTGTGAAACGGCGTGATATCGGCGGGCCTGAAGGTGATCGTCAACCGCGACTTGCCGCAGCTGCTCTCCGCGTATCAGTATCTGTGCTCGAAATTGCCGAGCGCGAAAAACCCGTCGATTGCGTGGATCGGCGAGATGTCGATCAGCTCGGTCAGAAAAGCTTCCGACGCCAGTTCTTCCTCGATCGCCTCTACCTCGGCCGAAAGCGGCCTGTCCACCGTATAGAAGGCCGCATGCCGGCGCACGGCGTCATAGACGAGCTTTACGGCACCACCCGGCTGGTCGCCATGGATATCCATCGCCTGCGCCGCCAGCAGCGCCTCAAGCGCCGCCAGACGCTTCAGCGCCTGCACCTGTCGTTCGAACCGTTCGATCACGAGCGGCAGAAAGGCCGCCTCATCCTCCATCCCGCCGGCAACGACAAGCGATTGGGCCGAGACCGGATTGGTCATCGACAGCACGCGCGAAAAGATTTCGCCGGCCAGCTTGATGATCGGCCCGAAACCGGTGGCGATCGCGCCCGGCGGCACCAGATTGACCGGCAGGTCGCGCCTCTGGCCGTTGCCGAGCAGGACGCATCGGTTGAAGGCGTTGCGGGCCGCATGCGCCATGGTGAGCGAGGCGGATTCGAGCAGCACGGTGACGTCGAGCGGCAGCGATCCGCCAGAGGTCAGCACCCGGCCTTCGGCGATGACAGGATTGTCGTCGGAGCGACCGGTCGCGGCCAGAACCTTGTGGCCGGCGGTCAGCACGCTTTCGAACACCGAGCCGAATACCTGAGCGATCATCCTGAGGCTGAGCGGGTCCTGCACATGCGTCGCTTCCGGCCAATCCCAGCCTTCGGAAGCATTGCACAGCCATTGACCGATCATCGCCTCGCGGGCGGTGCCGACATGGGTGACGGCGATCCACGGATCGCGCGAGGCGCCCATCGCACCGGCCGCCGTCAGTCCGGTGGCAAGCAGGGTGCGGATCGCGCCGGCCGCCGTGCGGGTTGCCCCTGCGGCGGCGGCAAAGCTCACGGCATTGACGCTGAGTGAGGCAAGGCTGTCACGCGGTGCCATTCTGGCCGGTGCGATGCCCGCTTCGGCAAAGGCCTGCACGGCAGGCAATCTCTTGCCCTTGTAGATCGCCTCACCGACGCCGGTCAGCACCGCACCGATCTGGCCCATCAGGCCGATATCGGCGCAGCCGATCGAACCGGTGCGGCGCACGACCGGAATGACATCGGCATGCAGAAGATCGAGATAGGCCTGAACCAGTTCCGTCGAGCAGCCGACATAACCGGTCAGTGCCGTATTCACCCGAATTGCCATGGCATTGCGTACGACCGAGCAGGCAAAGGGTTCGCCGGTGCCGAAATGGTGGGCGCGCACAAGGCCGAGATTGAAGATATCGATTTCTTCATTTGTCCAGGCGACGTCCTTCATCGCGCCGACGCCGGTCGTCGCGCCATAGACGGGCGTGCCATGGGCAATCGTGCTTTCGAGAATGGCGCGGGCAGCGGCGACGCGGGCAAGGCCGTCGGGATTGGCGCTGATAGACGCCTCCGCCTTGCCGATCAGCAGGAGTTCCGCAAATCCGATCGGCTGACCCGTCAGTTCGATATGCTTCAGTGTGCCGGACATCTCATCCCTTTTTCTCGACACACTAATCCATATCCCCGGTCAGGGTATATCCCAGAAGTTGGACATACGATGTTGCAGGGGCGAAAGGATCAACCGACAGAAAAGGCGATGACGACGAGGGCGATTGCGATGATCCAGAGAGCCCAGCGGCCGGAACGGCTGTGCCGCGCTTCCGAACGTCCGATCGCGTCCGCGGTCTCGGCGTCGAAGCGCAGGCCGTTTTCCGTCATATGCATGACTTCCTGGTGGAATTTTTCCGTGCGTGCTGCGATTTCAGGGGCCGCCTCGGCCAGCTTCACCATCGCCTTCACGCCGTCGCGCAGGTCGGAGACGATCCGCTTCGGTCCGAGATTGTCGCGAATCCAGTCGCCGACGACAGGTTCGGAGGCTTTCCACATGTTGAAGCGGGGATCGAGCATGCGCGACACGCCTTCGACGACGACCATGGTCTTCTGCAACAGGATCAGTTCCGGCCTTGCCTGCATTTCGAACAGGTCGGTCACTTCGAACAACAGGGCCAGCAACCGCGCCATCGAAATCGTCTCGGCCGGCTGGCCGTGGATCGGTTCGCCGATCGCGCGGATCGCCTGCGCAAACGCCGCGACATCGTGATGGGCCGGCACGTAACCGGCCTCGAAATGCACTTCGGCCACGCGGAGGTAATCGCGGGTGATGAAGCCGTAGAGGATTTCGGCCAGGAACCGCCGCTCCTTTTTGCCGAGCCGTCCGGTAATGCCCATGTCGACGGCGACGATCGTGCCGGTATTGTCGACGAAGAGGTTGCCGGGATGCATATCGGCGTGGAAGAAGCCGTCACGCAGGGTATGGCGCAGGAAGGACTGGATCAGGATTTCGGCAAGCTTTTCGAGATCGTAGCCCGCAGCGCGCAGGCTCTCGATATCGTTCATCTTGACGCCGTCGATCCATTCCATGGTGATGACGTCGCGGCCGGTGCGCTCCCAGTCGACGCTCGGCACCCGAAAACCGGGATCGTCCTTGGTGTTCTCGGCGATCTCGGAAAGGGCTGCCGCCTCAAGGCGCAGGTCCATTTCCATCTTGGTCGTCTGCTCGAGCGTGCGCGTCACCTCGACCGGCTTCAGGCGCCGGCTGGAGGGAATGAAGCGTTCTTGCAGATGCGAGAGCAGATATTGCCCTTCGATATCATTGGCAAAACGCTGGCGCACGCCGGGACGCACGACCTTGACCGCCACTTTTTGTCCGTCGACGATGCAGGGATGCACCTGCGCGATCGAGGCTGCGGCGATCGGTTCGCCGAAATCGGCATAGAGTTCGTCCACCTTGCGGCCGAGCGAGCTCTCGATCGCGGACCGGGCGGCGGTCGTCGGAAAAAAGGCCATCCGGTCCTGCAGAAGCGCAAGATCGACCGACCAGTCGACACCGACGACGTCCGGCCGGGTCGCCAGAAACTGGCCGATCTTCACATAGGACGGTCCGAGCCGCTCGACGGCGCGCGCAAGCCGCTCGGAGCGTTTCTGTTTCAGCGCCCGCTTGCTGGCAAAAGGCTGGATCAGCGATTTGAACAGGCCGACCACGGGCGGCAGGCCCTGCGTGGGTATGTCGGAGACCACGCCCTCGCGCACGAGAACCCAGCCGACGCGGGCGAGCCGGAAATAGGCGCCTATTGTGCTCATGCGATCAGAGCTTCCAGCCGGAATGCAGGGCGGCGATGCCGCCGGTATAGCTCGTATAGGTCACGCGCGAAAAACCGGCCGTGCGGATCATCGTCGCGAAATTTTCCTGGTTCGGAAACTTGCGGATCGATTCCACCAGATACTGGTAGGGCTCGGCATCGCCGGTGATCATCTTGCCGAAGCGCGGGATCGCGCGGAAAGACCATTCGTCATAGATCTTTTCCAGACCCGGAAGCTCGACCTCGGAAAACTCCAGCACCAGCAGCCGGCCGCCGCGCTTCAGCACGCGATAGGCTTCGGAGAGCGCCACGTCGATGCGCGGCACGTTGCGGATGCCGAAGGCGACCGTATAGGCGTCGAAGGAATTGTTCTCGAAGGGCAGCGATTCCGCATTCGCCTCGACAAAGGTGAGGTTGTCGGAAAGTCCCTTCTTTTCAGCCCGCTCGGCGCCGACGGCCAGCATCGAGCCGTTGATGTCGAGCACGGTCGTATGCGCCTTGCGCCCGGACGCCTCGACGATGCGGAAGGCAATGTCGCCCGTGCCACCGGCAACGTCCAGCGTGCGGTAAGCGTCGTCCTTGCGCGGGTTCAGCGCCGAAATCATCGCATCCTTCCAGACACGGTGCATGCCGACCGACATGACATCGTTCATCACGTCATAGCGCTTGGCGACCTTGTGAAAGACCTCGTTGACGAGACCCTGCTTCTCGCCATCGGCAACCTTGCGGAAGCCGTAGGACGTTTCCATGCCGCCTTCGGCGCTGGTGCGTGCTTCGGTCATCGAAAACTCCTTCGGCAAACTCGGGTAACTCAATGTGGGGCGACCATAGCGAAATCGCCACTGCCTCGCTATCTGAAGCTTCACGCTTATAGATGTGACTGCAGCCGCCTGTCGTCCATGGGGCGATCGTTCTATAGACCGCGAGCGGCCGAGTTGAAACAGGAAGTTGGAGAGCCATGCCCGAATTGCCAGAGGTGGAAACCGTCCGTCGCGGCCTTGCCCCGGCCATGGAGGGCGCAAGGCTCGCTAGGCTGGAATTGAACCGCCCCGACCTGCGCTTTCCGCTGCCGGAAAATTTTGCCGAAGCCGTCGCCGGCCGCCGCATCGTGTCGCTTGGCCGCCGCGCCAAATACCTGCTGATCGATCTTGAGAACGATCTCACCGTGATTGCCCATCTCGGCATGTCCGGCTCGTTCCGGATAGAAGACGAGACACTCGGCGAGTTTCATCATTCACGCTCCAAGGACGGTAAGCACGATCACGTGATTTTTCACCTGGAGCGGGAAGAGCGTCTCGTGAAGGTCATCTACAATGACCCTCGCCGTTTCGGCTTCATGCATCTGTCGAAGCGCAGCGAACTCGATCTTTACCCGGCCTTTGCCGAGCTCGGTCCGGAGCCGACCGGCAATGCGCTCGATGCCGATTATCTTGCCACCCGTTTCGCGGGCAAGGCACAGCCGTTGAAGAGCACGCTGCTCGACCAGAAGGTCATTGCCGGTCTTGGCAATATTTATGTCTGCGAGGCGCTCTGGCGTTCACATCTTTCGCCCGAGCGGGCGGCGGGAACGATCGTCACGAAGACCGGCAAGCCGAACAAGGAGCTTCTCCTCCTGAACGAGTCGATCCGCGAGGTGATCGCCGATGCGATCGCCGCCGGCGGCTCGTCTTTGCGTGATCATATCCAGACGGATGGCTCGCTCGGTTATTTCCAGCATTCCTTCTCGGTCTATGACCAGGAGGGAAAACCTTGCCGGACGGCGGGATGCGGCGGTACGGTCGCCCGCATCACCCAGGCGGGCCGTTCCACCTTCTACTGCCCATCCTGCCAGAAGTAATCGGCTGCCGGAAATAACGGCCGACACCATATCGAGAGGAGACATCCCCATGAGCGACGAGACGAAGAGCTACGAAACCCTGCTGACCGAAATCCGCGGTTCCGTGGCGCTTGTTACCCTCAACCGGCCGAAGGCGCTGAATGCGTTGAATTCGACCCTGATGGCCGAGCTTGCCGATGTCCTCTCCCTTTATGAGAAGGACGACGCCATCGGCGCTGTCGTCCTCACAGGCTCGGAAAAGGCCTTTGCCGCTGGTGCCGATATCAAGGAAATGCAGGGTCTCGATTTCGTCGATGCCTATGTCAGCGATTTCATCGGCGGCTGGGATGCCGTCTCGACCTTCCGCAAGCCGCTGATCGCTGCCGTTTCCGGCTTTGCGCTCGGTGGCGGCTGCGAAGTGGCGATGATGTGCGATTTCATCATTGCCTCCGACACGGCGAAATTCGGCCAGCCGGAAATCACACTTGGCATCATTCCGGGCGCCGGCGGCTCGCAGCGCCTCACCAGGGCTGTCGGCAAGGCCAAGGCCATGGATCTCGTCCTGACGGGCCGTATGATGGATGCAGCGGAAGCGGAAAGGGCAGGGCTCGTCTCGCGCATCGTGCCGGCCGAGCGGCTGATCGACGAGGCGGTCGAGGCGGCGCAGAAAATTGCCTCCTTCCCGCGCGCGGCCGTGATGATGGCAAAGGAGGCGGTCAGCCGCTCCTTCGAGGTGACGCTGACGGAAGGTCTGCGGTTCGAGCGCCGGTTGTTCCACTCGCTGTTTGCCACCGAAGACCAGAAGGAAGGCATGGCGGCCTTTGTCGAAAAGCGCAAACCCGCCTTCCGGAACCGATGATAGACCGCGCAAACCATCAAAATGCGCGTTGACTGCCGCATCTATTCCAGCTATATGCCCGCCCACAGTTGGGAAAGCCTGATCAACGGCTTCCTCTATTGCTCCCGAATTGCTGGATCAAGGGTCGCAGGACCGACGCGGCAGTGGCGGAGTTTTGGTTCGAATTCGTAGAGAGGCATAAATGGCCAATACAACTTCGGCGAAAAAGGCGACCCGCAAGATCGCTCGCCGTACCGCAGTCAACAAGGCTCGCCGTTCGCGCGTACGTGGTTTCATCCGCAAGGTTGAAGAAGCCATCGCAACGGGCGATCTGTCGGTCGCAGCAGCAGCCCTCAAGGCAGCTCAGCCGGAGATCCAGCGTGCAGCCACCAAGGGCGTCCTGCACAGCAACACGGCATCCCGCAAGGTCTCGCGCCTCGCTGCCCGTGTGAAGGCACTTTCCGCCTAATTCACATTTCGTTGAGCATTAAACAAGAAGCCTGGTCGCAAGACCGGGCTCTTTGTGTTTCTATTCAGACGTTTGGTTCTTATCCGGCTCATTGACGTTTCCGTGTCACTGGCGTGACAGAAATTTCCAATTAAAAACAATAGCTTGAGCGAGGTAGTTAGGATCGTGCCACAGTTTTGGCACACTCGAAGGGGCCAATTTCGAGTCAAGGACTTTTTTATTTTTTCTCTGAATCGGGGCGTCGGCATCGGCCAAAATTTGAATCCCATTGATTCAATTTGGATTCTCCGTGACGGCGTCTGTGACATTCAAATCACGTCCCAAGAGTCAACGCCCGGCTCTTAATTTTGCGTAAAATTCATCGTTGATCTTGTCAGTCGATCCTGCCTAAATGAATTCCAGCAAGGGGCACGGGGAAAACTACAGAGAGCTGCCAACGCCTACCCATCCGGGTTAGGTTACGCACTTTCTGCCACTTGTTGCGGGACTAAATTCCCGTTTCCTAAATAACCAAGGGTTGCAGCCTGGAAATCGGCATTTCCGGCGACGCTTCTGGTTTGCGTAATAAGCCGGTCTTTGACCGGAGGGTGAATGTCTGGAAACGCAAGTGACCGGACAGTGGAGAATGAAAGCCCGGATTGCCATGACGAGGATGGCACATTCGGGAATGCGGGTTGGCTCCCGCAGGGGCAGGCCGTTTACGAGGCGGGCTGCGCCTAACAGTCATGGCATGCGAGCCGTGGCTTGAAAAAGGGGATGTGCGGCAAAGCTTCTCTTCGGGGAATGATCTGCCGCGCCTTTGAACGAGGTTGATCCTGGCGGCAAAGAACCGCCGGGCTGTTTTTAGAAGGCGGCAAAACTAATGCAAATGAACACCGTTTCGTTTCGTGCGGCTGGTAACGGCGAGCCTGCACGGGAAGCGTATGATTCCGTTTGCTCCCAAGCGGCAGGGGACACATCAGAAATGAAGCATGATGCTCTTTTCGAGCGTTTCAGCGCACGTCTGAAGGCACAGGTTGGTCAGGACGTTTATGCAAGCTGGTTCGCGAGGTTGAAGCTCCATTCGATCTCAAAGAGTGTTGTGCGGCTGACGGTCCCGACGACTTTTCTCAAGTCCTGGATCAACAACCGTTATCTCGATCTGATCACCACCATCTTCCAGGCCGAGGACGCTGAAATCCTCAAGGTCGAGATCCTGGTGCGCAGCGCAAGCCGCACGGTCGCCAAGGCGCCGGTTGCCGAAGATCGCGCACCGATGAGCCAGGAAACCGCCGCTCCGGCCGCACCGCGCGCTTCGATGCCGCGCGAGATCGGCAAGATCGCCACTTTCCCGACCGCCGCTTCCACGCCGATCCGTGCCTCGCAGCCGGGCCCGCTGTTCGGTTCGCCGCTCGATAGCCGTTTTACCTTTGAAACCTTCGTCGAAGGCGCTTCCAACCGCGTTGCGCTTGCTGCCGCCAAGACGATTGCCGAAGCCGGTGCCGGTGCCGTCCGCTTCAATCCGCTCTTCATTCATTCGAATGTCGGCCTTGGAAAGACGCATCTTCTGCAGGCCATTGCCAATGCCGCCGTTGGCAGCGCCCGCATGCCGCGCGTCGTTTATCTGACCGCCGAATATTTCATGTGGCGTTTCGCAACCGCCATTCGCGACAACGACGCCCTGACGCTCAAGGACTCGTTGCGCAATATCGATCTTTTGATCATCGACGACATGCAGTTCCTGCAGGGCAAGATGATCCAGAACGAGTTCTGCCATCTCCTCAACATGCTGCTCGACAGCGCCAAGCAGGTCGTCGTTGCCGCCGACCGTGCGCCCTGGGAGCTGGAATCGCTTGATCCGCGCGTCCGTTCGCGCCTTCAGGGTGGTGTTGCCATCGAACTCGAAGCGCCCGATTACGACATGCGTTTCGAGATGATGAAGCACCGTCTGGCTGTCGCCAAGCAGGACGATCCGTCGCTGGATATTCCGGCCGAGATTCTGAGCCACGTTGCGCGCAATGTCGCCAATAGCGGCCGCGAACTCGAAGGCGCGTTCAACCAGCTGATCTTCCGCCGCTCTTTTGAGCCGTCGCTGACGATCGACCGTGTTGACGAGCTGCTGGCCCATCTGGTCGGCGCCGGCGAAGCCAAGCGCGTCCGTATCGAGGACATCCAGCGCATTGTCGCACGGCATTATAATGTCTCGCGCCAGGAGCTGGTCTCGAACCGCCGCACCCGCGTCATCGTCAAGCCGCGCCAGGTCGCCATGTACCTGTCGAAGACCATGACGCCGCGTTCCTTCCCGGAAATCGGCCGTCGTTTCGGCGGTCGCGATCACACGACGGTCCTGCATGCCGTCCGCAAGATCGAGGACCTGATCTCCGGCGATACCAAGCTCAGCCATGAAGTCGAGCTTCTGAAGCGCCTGATCAACGAAAATAACGCCTGATCGTTTTGACAAGACGGTCCCGCAAATCGCGGGACCGTCTGCAATGCATTTACGGGATGGCTGACAGGCGATCCTGCGCTTGACCGATCTCAAATCGGGGCGCATGTCTTGGTTTCGAGAATATCGGGGCCTTCAAAAAATGTTTTTCCTGTCCGTCGCGGCAATCTGGGCAATCGCCTGCATCACGCCCGGCCCAAGCACGCTGCTTGCCATTCGTTATTGCCTGACCTCACCGCGCAAAGTCGCGGTCGCCGCTGCTGCGGGCACGATCACCGGCACGTTCTGCTGGGGACTTGCTGGCTGGCTCGGTATCAACGTCCTGTTCCAGGCCGCCCCCTTTGCCTATCTGGGGCTTAAGATTGCCGGCGGGCTCTATCTCGTTTGGCTGGGTGTCAAAGTGTTTCTCGATCTGCGCAAGTCGCGCCGTCATGCGCCCGAGATTGCCGCAGCGCGCATCGATGTGCCCTTGAAGACGGCCTATCGCATGGGCCTTGCCACCAATCTCGCCAATCCGAAATCGGCGCTTTTCGTCGCCTCGCTGTTTGCCGCGACCATGCCGGTCGGCACGCCTTTTTATTATGGCCTCGCGGCCATTGCCGAGATGATCGCGATCTCGACACTTTATTACACCTGCCTGATCGCCCTCATCACCCATCCGGCCGTCGCTGCGGGTTATATCCGCGCCAAGCGCAAGATAGACCTCGGTGTCGCGACCGTCTTCATCGGTTTCGGCACGAAGCTGCTTTTGTCCCAGAGGTAAATGGCCGATGAGCGACGGCAGGAACGAGACCGCTCAATTCTATGCCGAAAATGCCGCCATCTATGCGGCGGAGCTCTCCAAGGCGAGCCCGAAACAGCTCGACCGTTTTCTCGAAAAACTGTCGCCGGAGGCGGCCATCCTCGAACTCGGCTGTGGCAATGGCCGCGACAGCGCCGCGATGATCGCCCGCGGCTTTTCCGTCACGCCGACGGATGGCGTTCCGGAAATGGCAGAGGAGGCATCCAGGCGCCTTGGCGTCGCTGTGGATGTCCTGCGCTTCGAAGACATTGAAAGCGTAAGCGCCTTCGACGGCATCTGGGCCAATGCCTGCCTCCTGCATGTCCCCCGCGCAAACCTCGCCGGCATTCTTTCCCGTATCCACCGGGCGCTGCGCCCTAGTGGCGTTTTTTATGCCAGCTTCAAAGCAGGCGAGGCGGAAGGTTTTGACGCGCTCGGTCGCTTCTTCAACTACCCATCGCGAGAATGGCTCGGGAACGCCTATGCAGCGCTGGAATGGAAGAGTGTCGAGATCGCTCAGGATCTTGGTGGCGCCTATGACCGTAAGCCGACCGAATGGCTGCAGGTCATGGCGGTGAAAGACTGAAAAACCTCGCTGGGTCTCAGAAGGCGAGATCGGCCACGACCGCGTCGAGGATCAGCATGCCCTTCGGCGTGCAGCGCAGTCTCGAATTGCCGATGCGTTCGATAAACCCGTGTTCCAGTAAAGTCTGCTCGCGGTCCGGATTGGGATCACGGCCGGAAAGCTGCTGCCAGCGGGCAAGATCGACGCCTTCGCGCAGGCGAAGGCCCATCAAAAGCAATTCGTCGGCTTGCTCGTCGTAACCCAGCAATTCCTGGTCGACCATTCCATGACCTTGCGCTTCCACCTGTTCCAGCCAGGTTTCCGGACGACGCTCGGTAGCGGTCGCGATCTTTTGGGAGCCGCGGCTGAGGCGGCCATGGGCGCCGGGACCGATGCCGGCATAATCGCCGTAACGCCAATAGGTGAGGTTATGGCGGCTTTCTGCGCCCGGCTGGGCGTGGTTGGAAACTTCGTAGGCCGGCATCCCGTGCCGCGCAGTAATTTCCTGCGTCGCCTCGTAAAGCGCTGCCGATTGATCGCCATCGGGCACGATCAGCTTGCCGGCTTTGTGCAGGCCGTAGAAGGGCGTGCCTTCCTCGATCGTCAGCTGGTAGAGCGAAAGGTGATCGACGGCATAGGAGATGGCCTGCGCAAGCTCCGCCTCCCATTCCTCCACCGTCTGTCTCGGCCGTGCATAGATGAGGTCGAAGGACATGCGTGGAAAGATGTCGCGCGCCAGCTTGATCGCCTTCAGCGCGTCGGCAACGTCATGCAGACGGCCTAGAAATTTAAGGTCCGCATCGTTCAGCGCCTGCACGCCGAGCGAGACTCGGTTGACGCCGGCAGCCCGATAACCGCGAAAACGCGTGGCTTCGACGCTGGAGGGGTTGGCCTCCATGGTGATCTCGATGCCGTCGGGCATATGCCAATGGCGGGAGATCCCGTTGAGGATCGCCTCGACGGTGGCCGGGTCCATCAGCGAAGGCGTGCCGCCGCCGAGGAAAACGCTGGTCACCGTCTTCGGGCCGCTCATGCGGCGCATCGTCTCCATCTCCTTCAGGAAGGCGGCGGTAAACCGTTCCTGATCCACCGGCTGATGGCGGACATGGCTGTTGAAATCGCAATAGGGACACTTCGCCGCGCAAAAAGGCCAATGCACATAAACGCCGAAACCGGGTTCACCGGTATCGGGCAAAAGCGTGTCGGCCACGATGGGGGCGAGCGTGTTCAACTAAACTCAAGCCTCCAGGCAGGTCTCGACGAAGAGCTTGAAGGCCCGCGCCCGGTGCGACAGCGCATGTTCGTCACCCGGCTTCCAGCCGTGCTTTTCCTCGCCGCTCATCTCGCCAAAGGTCTTGTCATAACCCTCCGGCTGAAAAATCGGGTCGTAGCCGAAACCGGCCGTGCCACGTGGCGGCCAGACGAACGTGCCTTCGACCTCGCCGCGGAAAAGCTCGGTGTGGCCGTCCGGCCAGGCAAGGCAGAGTACGCTGACGAAACGGCAGCTGCGCTGTTCCGGCGCGATCGCGCCCTTGTCTGCAAGCGCCTTCTCGACCTTTTCCATCGCCATCTGAAAATCGCGCGTGCCGTCCTCGCGCTCAGCCCAGTTGGCGGTGTAGACGCCGGGCGCGCCATCCATCGCGTCGATGACGATGCCGCTATCGTCTGACAGCGCCGGCAGACCGGAAGCCTTTGCTGAGGCGAGTGCCTTGATCGCCGCATTTTCCTCGAAGGTGGTGCCGGTCTCGTCCGGTTCCTCGAATTTCAGCTCGGCTGCCGATTTCGCCGAAAAACCAAACGGGCCGATCAGGTCGGCGATCTCGCGGATCTTTCCGGCATTATGGCTGGCGACGACGATCGTCTTGGTATCGAGCTTGCGCATGAAATTCCTATTCTAGGTTCCAGAGTTTCGGCTCTGCACATTCCAGGCTGTTGCCGGCCGGATCGCGGAAATAGATCGAGCGGGCACCGTTTGGCCAGCGGAAGTCGCTTTCGATCGCAATGCCCGCCTTGTTGAGCTTTTCCGCCATTCTGTCAATCGCCTCGCCATCCATCCGGAAGCAGATATGCCCGGCTCCGGACGTTCCGTGCGGCGGCACCGGCAATGCATCGGCTGGCGGCAGCTTTATGGTCTCGGTTGGATTGAAGATCAGCAATATGCCGGGCCCGCAGCGGAAGAAGATATGCCGGTCTCCGGCCCGCAGGATTTTTGTCAGTCCGAGCAGGTCATCATAAAACGCCTCGGCGGCGTCAAGGTCATCGACATAAAGCGCGGTTTCAAGAATGCCGTCGATCATCGTGAGGCCATTTGTTAGGATGGTGGCATCCGCTGCAAACGGCCAAGCCTGGCCGGGAGGGTGCCAATGCCGATCCTGATATCAGTTGTTGCGGGCCTTGTTCTCGGTGGCGCAGTGCTGGCCGCCGTCTTCTGGTGGGCATTTCGACCTTGGCCGAAGCCCGGAAAATCGCTCTTTCCCGAGCCTCATGGCCATAATCCTGCGCCGGATACGACAATCGTTACCGGCACCGGAAATGATATGCCCTAGCGCCTGCAGAACTTAAGCGATCGCCGCCTTCTGCAGCGCCACCAGTTCCTGTGTGCCGGCCTGCGCCAGCGACAGGAGCTGCAAAAACTCTTCCTGGCTGAAAGGCTTGCCTTCGGCCGTGCCCTGAATTTCGACAATGCCGCCAGCGCCGGTCATGACAAAATTGGCATCGGTCTCGGCGGCCGAATCCTCGAGATAGTCGAGATCGAGCACCGGCTGGTTCGCAAAAATACCGCAGGAGATTGCTGCGACATGGTCCTTCAAAACCTTGTCGAGCTTGATCATCGAGCGCGTTTCCATCCATTTCAGGCAGTCGTAAAGCGCAATCCAGCCGCCGGTAATGGCCGCGGTGCGGGTGCCGCCATCGGCCTGGATGACGTCGCAGTCGATGGTGATCTGCTTTTCGCCAAGCGCTTCGAGATCGATCACGGCGCGCAGCGAACGGCCGATCAGGCGCTGGATTTCCTGGGTGCGGCCGCCCTGTTTGCCGGTCGCGGCCTCGCGCTTCATGCGGTCGCCGGTGGCGCGCGGCAGCATGCCGTATTCGGCGGTGACCCAGCCCTTGCCGCTATTGCGCAGCCACGGCGGCGTCTTTTCTTCGAGGCTCGCCGTGCAGAGCACATGCGTGTCGCCGAATTTCACGAGACACGATCCCTCCGCGTGCTTGGAGAAATTCCGTTCGAACGAGACCTTGCGCATCTGGTTCGTCTGTCGGCCTGAAGGGCGCATGCTGTACTCCTCTTTGTGTATGTCCGCCTTCTAAGACTCCGGCCTGTGTGTTGCAAACAATTTCCCTTTTGCGGATGCACGGTGAATGACTATATTTTGTCGGTATCGCCAACAATATTGCGAAGGGATAGATGGCATTTCCGGGACCGATCGACAGTCAGGGCGGCGCATTGGACGACCGTTCGCGGGAAGTCTTTCGCCGCATCGTGGAAGGTTATCTCGAAACCGGTGAGCCGCTCGGCTCGCGCAATCTGTCGCGCCTCCTGCCCATGTCGCTGTCACCGGCCTCGGTGCGCAATGTCATGAGCGATCTGGAAGAGCTCGGCCTCATCTATTCGCCACATATCAGCGCCGGCCGCCTGCCGACCCAGACGGGGCTGCGTTTCTTCGTCGATGCCTTCATGCAGGTCGGCGATCTTTCCGAAGACGAGCGCTCCAGCATCGATCGCCAGATCCGCCCCTCCAATCGCGACCAGACGCTGGAAAGCCTGCTCGCCGATGCAAGCTTGATGCTTTCGGGTGTCTCACGCGGCGCCGGCATCGTCATCACCACCAAGAGCGATCCGGTCATCAAACATGTCGAATTCATCCGGCTGGAGCCCACCAAGGCGCTCGCCGTGCTCGTCGGCGAGCATAATCAGGTGGAAAACCGCATCATCGACCTGCCGGCGGGAGTGACGACGTCGCAGCTCACGGAAGCTGCGAATTTTCTGAACGCCCATCTCGGCGGCCAGACCATGCTCGAACTGCGCAACCAGCTGAAACGGCTGAAGGACGAGGTGCAGAGCGAGCTTGTCACCCTCTCTCAGGATCTCGTTGAGCGTGGCCTCGCCGTCTGGTCGGGCGACCATGAGGAGGGCAAGCCAAGCCAGTTGATCGTCCGTGGCCGCGCCAACCTGCTTCAGGGCCTCGCCGATACCGCCGATCTGGATCGTCTGCGGCTTCTTTTCGACGATCTCGAAAAGAAGGACAGCCTGATCGAGCTTCTCGAACTGGCCGAAAACGGTCCCGGCGTGCGCATTTTCATCGGCTCGGAAAACAAGCTCTTTTCGCTCTCGGGTTCATCGCTGATCGTCGCACCCTATCGCGATGGCGAGGACCGCATCGTCGGTGCGGTAGGTGTCATCGGCCCGACAAGGCTCAATTATTCCCGTATCGTGCCGATGGTCGACTATACGGCGCAGCTTCTTGCCCGCCTCTCGCGCTAGTTTCGCCGAAAGCCTTGATTTTTCCGCCCCGAACCTCGATATCGGGCACAAATCTCGCACTGCGGGATATCCCAGAACAATTTTTTAAAACCGGAGACCGTCATGACCGACGAAACCAAGAAGAACGGACCTGACGCAGCGACTGCCGACAAGGCAGCTGAAGCTGTTTCTGCCGCTTTCGAGGACGTGGCCGATAACGGCGCCGATGCAGAGATTGCCTCCGAGCCGGACCCGCTTGAACTGCTGAAGGCCGAGAATGCCGAACTTCGCGACCGCTTCATGCGGCTCGCCGCTGAAATGGATAACCTGCGCCGCCGCACCGAACGCGACGTCAAGGATGCCAAGTCCTATGCCGTTTCGGGCTTCGCCCGTGATATGCTGGCCGTGTCGGACAACCTGCGCCGCGCGCTGGACGTCATCCCGGCCGAAACCCGCGGCGCTGCCGATGCCACTCTGACGACGCTTCTCGAAGGCGTCGAGATGACCGAGCGCGCCATGCTCTCGGCGCTCGATCGCCATGGTGTCAAGAAGATCGATGCGGAAGGCCAGAAGTTCGACCCGAATTTCCATCAGGCCATGTTCGAAATCCCGAACCCGGCCGTTCCGAACAATACCGTCGTTCAGGTCGTCCAGGCCGGCTTCACCATCGGTGATCGCGTTCTGCGCCCAGCCATGGTCGGCGTCGCCAAGGGCGGCCCGAAGCTGGAAGCAGCAGCCGAGCCGGCTGGCGAAAAGAAGTGACGATTTTGACTGCCGGGTGCATGCATCCGGCATTCGTCCGTTTCTGACTTTGGAAAATTGAAGGGGCGCGGAAATTCCAGCGCCCTTTTTTGTGCCTGGTGGGGTCTTATGCGGCGTGGTTCGCCTGTTCCTCGTTGAGGAAAGCATAGATGGCCGAAGCCGAATCGGTCTTGCGCAGCTTGGCGACAAGATCCTGGTCGCGCAGCACGCGGGCAATGCGCGACAGCGCCTTCAGGTGGTCGGCGCCGGCACCTTCGGGGGCAAGCAGCAGAAACACCAGATCCACCGGCTCGTCATCCAGCGCCTCGAAATCGACGGGCGCTTCCAGTCGGGCGAAAATGCCCTTGATCGAGGAAATATTGGCGAGCTTGCCATGCGGAATGGCGATGCCATGGCCGACGCCGGTTGAGCCCAGCCGTTCCCGCTGCAGGATGACGTCGAAGATTTCGCGCTCGGACAGGCCTGTCAGCTTGGCTGCCTTGACAGCCAGTTCCTGCAGCAGCTGTTTTTTGGTGGTGACTTTCAGGGCAGGAATAATCGCATCTTGCTGCAGGAGATCTGCCAACGCCATTCTCTTCATCCTTTTGCCGCGAAGGGCGAGGGGAGCGCCGTGGCCGACGCTCTCCCGTAGCTGTTAGTTCTTTATATTGGTGGAATCGATCCAGCCAATGTTTCCGTCTGTGCGCCGGTAGACGATGTTCAGCTCTTCCTTGCCAGGGCTGCGGAAGAGAAGAACCGGTTCGTCGGTCATATCGAGCGCCATCACGGCGGTCGCAACCGACATCGTCTTCAGTCGCTTGGTGCTTTCCGCCACGATCGTGGGTGCGAAATCTTCCGGCACCTCGTCATCCTCGTCCGGAACGCGATCCATTACCGTATAGGCAACTTCTATGCCACCATTCACATGGTTGCCGGCATAATGATCCTTCAAGCGGCGCTTGTAGCGACGCAGGCGTTTTTCGATACGCACTGCGGCGGCATCGAAGCTCGCCTGGGGATCATTCGCTTCACCCGCTGCATGCAGGACAACCCCGGTATCGAGGTGGACCTTGCAATCTGCGGAAAAGCGAGACCCGGACTTTTCGACAATGACTTGTCCGGAATAACCGCCGTCGAAGTATTTAGTAATCGCGTCGCCGATGTGGTCCTCGATCTTTTGACGGAACGAGTCACCGATTTCCATATGTTTACCGGATACACGCACACTCATGGAATTTTTCCTTCTTGTCGTGACTTGCGTGTTGCAGTCTACGCCAAGCCGCCTCCTCATCCAAGCCGTTGAACGCGACAAGGCTAAATTGAGTGCAGCGATCTCGATTGAGGTTTCGGTTTTCACCGGTCCGATTGCGGCGGGCTAATAAACCTGACCGTTGGGGATGTCAATGTACCGGCTTTGTGCCGGTCGTGCCTGTCCACATTCCGGCGGTTTTCAGCGCCTCAGGCCGGTGTGAGCTTGGCAAGCGCCCGCTTCTCCCGGCGGCGCTGCACGGAAGAGGGGATGTTCATCGCTTCGCGATATTTTGCGACCGTGCGGCGGGCGAGATCCACGCCGCCGCCCTTTAGGCGCAGCACGATATCGTCATCGGAAAGCACTGCTTCCGGCGTCTCGCTGGAAATCAGCTGGCGGATGCGGTGACGCACGGCTTCGGCCGAATGCGTGTCGCCGCCTTCTTCTGCCGAGCCGATCGACACGGTAAAGAAATATTTGAGCTCGAACAGGCCGCGTGGCGTCATCATGTACTTGTTTGAGGTGACGCGGCTGACGGTCGATTCGTGCATCTTGATCGCTTCGGCCACGGTCTTCAGGTTAAGCGGCCGCAAATGGTCGACGCCATGCATCAGGAATGCGTCCTGCTGGCGAACGATCTCGGTTGCCACCTTCATGATCGTTTTTGCCCGCTGGTCGAGGCTGCGGGCCAGCCAATTGGCGTTCTGCAGGCATTCCGACAGGAAATTGTGGTCATTGCCGTTTTTCGGGCAATGTTTCGAAACGGTGTTGAAATAGGTCTGGTTGACCAGAACCCGCGGCAGTGTCTCGGGATTGAGCTCGATCGCCCAGCCGCCAGCTGTGGCGGGCCGGACGACGATGTCGGGCGAGATTGCTTCGGAATGACCGCCTTCGAAACCGGCGCCCGGCTTCGGATTGAGCTTGCGGATCTCGGCCAGCATGTCGAGCAGGTCTTCGTCATCGACGCCGCAGATCTTGCGCAACGAGGCGAAGTCGCGCTTGGCGAGCAGGTCGAGATGGTCGATCAATGCCGCCATGGCGGGATCGAGCCTGTCTTGCTGGCGCAGCTGGATCGCCAGGCATTCGCCGAGCGAACGGGCAAAGACGCCTGGCGGATCGAGCAGTTGCAGGCTCTGGAGAATGGCTTCGACGGCTTCGGACGAGCGCCCGAGCTGGGCTGCGATCTCTTCGGTATCACCCTGGAAATAACCGGCATCATCCAGCTGATCGAGCAGGTGGACGGCGGTCAGGCGATCCGCAGCGGGGCCGATCGCAAAGGGAAGCTGCTGCTGGATATGGTCGCGCAAAGTCAGATGACCGGCGACGAAATCCTCGAGATCGTAATCGTCCCCGGATTCCCCGCCCGGCATCGATTTCCACTGGCCGGCCAGTTCCGGTGCATCGGCGCGCCGCGGCGGCATGTCGTCGGGAAAGACGTTTTCGAAGCCGGTATCGAGATCGTCGGAAATTTTCGCAGCACTGATCGTGCCGGTTCCCTCGTACCAGTCGAGGGCATTCTTTTCATCCCGCCCGTCACCGGAACCGTCTTCGCTGGAAACATCTCCGTAGCGGTCGCCGGAAGCCTCGTTATGGCCGGTCTCGTGATCATGCCGATCATGGCCGTGACCATGCTCGTGAGCGTTTTCTAGGCTGCCTTCACCCTCTCCTGCCGAAATTTCAAGCAGCGGGTTCTTTTCGACTTCCTGGGCAATGAATTGATTGAGCTCGAAATGGGTCATCTGCAGCAGCTGGATGGATTGCATCAGCTGCGGTGTCATCACCAGGGATTGCGTCTGTCGCAGAAAAAGACTGGCGGATAAACCCATGGTGGACGCGAAACTCCCCTTGAACCCGTGAGCCGCACGATCATTGTGCCGCTTCGAGCAAACCCGGGACAGGCCCCCACCCGGCCAGATCTGCATCTGGCACAAGAATTGCTTTTTTGATAGATTTGGTCAAGCGCCGCTTTTGAGCGAAATCAAATTTCTTTATTCGCTAAAGGCTGAACTTGTCGCCAAGGTAAAGGCGGCGGACGTCGGGGTTGTTGACGATGTCGTCAGCCCGGCCGTGTGTCAGTACCTCGCCTGCATGGATGATATAGGCCCGGTCGATAAGTCCGAGCGTCTCCCGCACGTTGTGGTCGGTTATCAGTACCCCGATACCGCGCGCAGTCAAGTGGCGCACCAGGTTTTGGATATCGGAGACGGAAATCGGATCGACGCCGGCAAAAGGCTCGTCGAGCAGCATGAAGGCCGGGTCGGTCGCGAGCGCGCGGGCGATTTCGAGACGGCGGCGTTCGCCGCCCGAAAGTGCCACGGCAGCCGATTTGCGCAGCTGGCCGATGTGGAATTCCTCAAGCAGTTCGTCGAGCTTGGCTTCGCGCTTGTCGCGGTTCTTTTCGTGCACTTCGAGCACGGCGCGGATATTTTCCTCGACGGTCAGGCCGCGAAAGATCGAGGCTTCCTGCGGCAGGTATCCGACGCCGAGGCGGGCGCGGCGATACATCGGCATGCGGGTGACTTCGTCGCCATTGATGGCGATCATGCCCTCATCCACCGGCACGAGGCCGGTGATCATGTAAAAACAGGTCGTCTTGCCGGCGCCGTTCGGGCCGAGCAGGCCAACCGCTTCGCCGCGGCGCACGACAAGCGAAACGCCGTTGACGACACGACGCGTGTCATAGGTCTTGGAAAGTCCGTGCGCGACCAGGGTTCCTTCATAACGCGCCTTGTCGCGGGCGATGAAGGGTTCGGGCGCGGGCTGCCGGCTGGCCGACAGGCTGGAAAGAAAAGGTATTTTCACGTGGAGACGGTTTCTATTGCTTCGGCCGCGACTTCGGATCGAGCATGATTTCAACGCGGCCGCCACAGGCATCGAGCTTGGCCTGGCCAGTCTGCATCTGCACCGTCAGCTTACAGCCCTTGAAGACGTTCGGGCCGTCGGACAGCACGACCTGCTTGCCGGTCAGAACGAAGGTCTGGCTTGCCATGTCGAACTGGCCGTTATCGGCCGTCGCCTGCTGGGTGCCGGAGGTCAGGAACACGGTGTCGTCGAGAAAGATCTTGTCGATATCGGCATTGCCGCTGGAGATCGATGCCGGAGCTGCAGCGGCGTCGCCGGCAGCGGCCGCCTTCTGCTTGTAAAGCACGGTCATCTTGCCGGCCTTCATCGTCGTCGTACCCTGCACGACCTGGACATTGCCGGTGAAGAAGGCCTTCTTTTCCTGATCCTTGATCTCGAGCTGGTCGCTCTGGATCTGAATCGGCTGGTCGTTGGAAAGCTTCATCCCAGGCATAGAGCTGGACGTGGTCTGGGCATGGGCCGCAATGGCACCGCAGGACAGGATGCCTGCTGCGATCACGGCTGCGGAGAAAGTATGAAGGCGTCGAGTGATCATGGCGGCCGTGCCCTATTTGCCTTGGTTGCGGAGGCGGACGGGGTCGAAATTGGCGCGAACCTGCCCGATGAAGGTGATTGTATGCCCCTTATCCGTTATCTTCATCGAGTTCGCAACAATCGAGCCTGCGTTCATGGAGATATTGACGGGGTCGGCTGTATTCATCAATCCGCCTGGAATGTCGAGATGCGCGGATTTGAATTTGGCGGTAATGCCATTGCTCAGATTGACGTCGAATGGCTTCGTCAGATCCAGCTTGTCGGCGCCGCGGTCGAAGTCTGCGCCGCTTGCGGTCACACGGGCGATAACGTCGTCATTGATCGGCACTGCGGCCTTGACGTCCTCGAGGCTGATCATGTTCGGGTTCTGGATATCCTGCAGCGCCCGTGTCGCGATCATCGAATAGCTGATGCCGTCCTGGTTGCGGCCGGAAATAGCCGGCTTCTCCATGACGATCTTGCCGTTTTCAATCCGCGCACTTTCGATCGAGAGGTTCTCTGGCAGGTAGGTCTTGAGGATCGCGACACCGATGAACGCGGCCGAAATGATGCCGGCGGTCACGGGCAACAGGACTTTCAGCTTGCGCACCAGCTTGGAATGCGAAAGTGCCGCCTGATAAGCCGCGGTACGCGACGTCAGCGTGCCGGCTATGCCTGCCTGTTTTGCGGTCTGCTGCAGCATGGCGATGCGCCCGGTCCTTCCGGTCTGGTCATTGTCTGGTAGCCGTCTCGAACACGGACGGGAGTGATGCGGGCTGGGTAATGCCGGCCCCAATATGGTTTTTATTTATCAACAAACAATAATGGACAACATAAAAACGTGATAGGAGCGGTTGGAAAGCCCAGAAAAGCTTCTATGTGGTGCCGGCTGGCCATCAGAATCGGCTATGCGAAACAGGCGGCATGGAGCCGACAGGGCTGACCGGGCAAGACGAGGGATATGATCGATGGATCCAATGGCAATTGCCGAAAGACGGCATCTGCGGCGTAAACTGAGCTTCTGGCGCGTGGTCGCGCTGGTCTTCCTGGTGGGTATCGGCTTTGCGCTTTACCGCGTCACGCTTGGCAGCGATTCCAGCGCGGCGGTTCCGCATGTGGCACGCGTCGATATTTCCGGCATGATCGTCGACAACAAGGAATTGCTGGAACGGCTGGAGACGATCGCCGACAACGACAAGGTGAAGGCGCTGATCGTCTCGATCAATTCGCCGGGCGGCACGACCTATGGCGGCGAACGCATCTTCAAGGCGATCCGCGAGGTTGCCGCTAAGAAGCCCGTCGTCTCCGAAGTGCGCACGCTTGCCGCCTCTGCCGGTTATATGATCGCGACCGCCGGCGACGAGATCATTGCCGGCGAAAGCTCGATCACCGGCTCGATCGGTGTCATCTTCCAGTATCCGCAGATCGACGAAGTGCTGAAAAAGGTCGGCGTCTCGCTGGAGGAGATCAAGTCCTCGCCGCTCAAGGCCGAACCTTCGCCTTTCCATCCGGCAAGCGAGGAAGCCAAGACGATGATCCGCAACATGGTCATGGACAGCTATGCCTGGTTCGTCGATCTCGTCGCAGACCGGCGCAAAATGCCGCGGGAAGAGGTCTTGAAGATCGCCGACGGCACGATCTATACAGGCCGCCAGGCGCTCGGCGTCAAACTGGTCGACAAGCTCGGCGGCGAAAAGGACATCCGCGACTATCTGCAGACCCGCGGCGTGGCCAAGGACCTGCCGATCGTCGACTGGAAAGACAAGGAGAAGTCCTCGTCCTTCTGGTTTGCTCGCTCCATGGTTCAGTTCCTGCGGCTTGCCGGTCTCGGTGACCAGCTGTCACCGGAAGCGCTGGGCGTATTCGGCACCGATAAGTTGTTCCTTGACGGTCTTGTTTCCGTTTGGCAGGTTGGGCGTGGCTGAAAGTCCAAATTTTTCAGGGGGCAAACGTGATCAAGTCTGAATTGGTGCAGATCGTCGCAGCGCGTAATCCGCATCTGTACCATCGCGATGTCGAAAACATCGTCAATGCGGTCCTCGACGAGATCACCGATGCCCTGGCCGCCGGAAACCGCGTCGAATTGCGCGGTTTCGGTGCCTTCTCCGTGAAAAACCGTCCTTCGCGCTCTGGTCGCAATCCGCGCACCGGCGAAAGCGTCTTCGTCGAGGAAAAATGGGTGCCGTTCTTCAAGACCGGTAAGGAATTGCGCGAGCGCCTTAATCCCGACCTCGCCGACGAAGACGAAGATTGAGACGGGCAGGGGGCCAGCCTCGCCCCGAAGCACCTTGAAAGCCTGACGGGCGCCCCTATTCTGCCATCAGGAGCGGCAATCTTCTGCCGCGACTGAAAAGCGCCGGGAGAATTTTATGAGCAAGTTGAAGCGGATCATCAGCCTCGTGATCTTCGTGCCGCTGGGCATCGTGCTGATCGTGCTCGCCGTTGCCAACCGCCAGAGCGTCACGCTCGCGCTCAATCCCTTCCGGCCCGAAGACAGCATGCTCTCGGTCAGTGCACCTTTCTTCTTATTCCTCATTCTTGCTGTCCTGATCGGCATGGCGATTGGTTCGGCCGTCACATGGTGGAACCAGGGCCGTTATCGCCGTCAGGCCCGTGTCGAGGCACGCGAGGCGATGAAGTGGCAGGGCCAGCATGCGGCCGCGACCACGCCGCGCACCGTCTCCCAGCTTCCGTCCAAGTAATCAGCCGTTTCGGGCATCCGAGGCCCGTCTGGTCACGGCCTCGCTGAAATCCGCAAAGAAACGCGAGCCGAGTTTTTGCGCCGCTGCCGCAATCAGCTTGGCGCCGAGCTTGGCAAGGCGCCCGCCGAGTTGCGCCTCCGTCTCGTAATGCAGCAACGTCTCGTTTCCATCGGCTTTGAGCCTCACCTTTGCAGAACCTTTGGCAAAGCCAGCAATGCCCCCTTTGCCCTGACCGGAAATCGTATAGCTCTCCGGCGCAACCACGTCTGACAGTGTGATCTTTCCGGAAAAATGCGCGGGTATCGGCCCGATCCTTACTCGGATACTGGCTTCGAGCTCGTTGGCAGAAATCCATTCCAGTGTCTGGCAGCCCGGAATGCAGGGTTTCAGCATGTCGGGATCGTTGAGCGCTGCCCAGACCACGTCACGGGGTGCGGCGATGCGTTCCTCGCCGCCAATATCACCCATCAGGCTTTCGCTGCCCTTTTCTTCGTCCTGAGGTTCCATGCGATTCCTCCCATCGTCCGGCCGTCTTCTTTGAATTCATGACGGTCTCGTCCTTAAGCATGGGGTGCGCCGTCGGGTGAGGCAAGAGGTCCGGATAGGGCGGCACGGCGGGAAAAATGCCGCAAGGTGGTGGCTGCACTTTGAAGAATGCGGTGCAAGTGTTATCTGCTGCCTTGAATTGATGAACCCGAACGGATGACCCATTGAAGAACAAGGAAAGGCGGCCGCTGTCGAAGGGCCGGCCCGATGCCGGTAGCAGCCGGCCGTCCCGCACCGCCGGGCCGGCAAAGCCGGCGCACCGCAGCGAGGCCCCCGTGCGTAAGGAAGCCCCGGCGCGCAAGGATGCTCCCGCCCGCGTACAAGCAAAGCCGCAGCAGCAGGCGAGCCAGGCAGCACCCGTCGAGACGCGCCCGCTCTGGCCGCGCAGCGGCGACCTGCCGGCCGAGCGCGTGCCCGTCATTCTCGAATCCTCTGGCGCCGGCGATTTTCACCTGATCGATACCGGCCGCGGCCTGAAACTCGAGCAATATGGCGATTACCGCATCGTCCGCCCTGAGGCACAGGCTCTATGGCAGCCGACCTTGCCGGATCATGTCTGGGAAAAGGCAAGCGCTGTCTTCACCGGCGATACCGACGAGGACGGCATGGGCCGTTGGCGGTTTCCGGCGGAAGCGCTCGGCGAAACCTGGCCGCTCTCCCTGCTCGGCGTTGATTTCCTTGGCCGTTTCACCGCCTTTCGCCATGTCGGCGTGTTCCCGGAACAGATCGTCCATTGGGAATGGATGAAAGCCCGCGTTGAGGAAGCCAAAGCCCAGGGTCGCACCCTCAAGGTCCTGAACCTTTTCGGCTATACCGGTGTCGCCTCCCTGGTCGCGGCTGCAGCCGGCGCCGAAGTCACGCATGTCGATGCCTCGAAAAAGGCGATCGGCTGGGCCCGAGAAAACCAGGCCATGTCGCGGCTGGAAAAGGCGCCTATCCGCTGGATCTGCGAGGACGCGATGAAGTTCATCCTGCGCGAGGAACGCCGCGGTAATCATTACGACATCATCCTCACCGACCCGCCGAAATTCGGCCGTGGTCCGAATGGCGAGGTCTGGCATCTGTTCGACCACCTGCCGCTGATGCTCGATGTCTGCCGCCAGCTCCTGTCGCCGAATGCTGTCGGTCTCGTACTGACTGCCTATTCCATCCGCGCCAGCTTCTATTCGATCCATGAATTGATGCGTGAAACCATGCGCGGTGCCGGCGGTGTCGTCGAATCCGGCGAACTGGTGATCCGCGAGGCAGGCCTCGACGGCAAGACCCGTGGTCGCGCATTGTCCACTTCCCTCTTCAGCCGCTGGGTACCCGCATGAGCGAGCACTATTCGAACACAGGACCGCGCCGGGTAGGGCAGGTGAAGGAAGTCACCTCACTTGCCAACCCGATCATCAAGGACATCAAGTCGCTCACCGACAAGAAGCACCGCGAGGAGAGCGGTACCTTCATGGCGGAAGGCCTGAAACTCGTCATCGATGCGCTGGAACTCGGTTGGGAAATCCGCACTCTGGTCTATGCCAAGGCCGCCAAGGGCAAGCCTCTGGTCGAACAGGTAGCAGCAAAGACGGTGGCGAGCGGCGGCCTTGTGCTGGAAGTCAGCGAAAAGGTCCTGTCCTCCATTACCCGCCGTGACAATCCGCAGATGGTGGTCGGCATTTTCGCCCATCGCTGGCAGCGTCTTTCCGATCTCGCTCCGGCCAAAGGGCAGACCTTCGTTGCCCTCGACCGTGTCCGTGATCCCGGCAATCTCGGCACGATCATCCGCACCGCCGATGCCGCCGGTGCCAGCGCCGTCATCCTGGTCGGCGAAAGCACCGACCCGTTCTCGCTGGAAACCGTGCGCGCCACGATGGGTTCGGTTTTCGCCATGCCGGTCATCCGCTGCTCGGCCGAAGAGTTTCTGAACTGGCAGAAGAGCGCCGGTGTCTCCGTTGTCGCCACCCATCTCGCCGGCGCCGTCGATTACCGCACCGTCGATTACGCGAAAAAGCCGGTCGTGATTTTGATGGGCAACGAGCAGTCCGGCCTGCCGGACAATCTCGCCAAGGCCGCCGACCGCACAGTGCGTATTCCGCAGCAGGGCAGGGCGGATTCACTCAATCTCGCCGTCGCCACCGCCGTCATGCTATTCGAGGCCCGCCGCCATCTGCTGACCCTGGAAGAAAGAAAATGACGGAAAGCCGCGCCCTCCTGTCCCGCCCGCTCAGCGCCGTGATCTTCATCGCCATCGCCGTCCTGCTCGACCAGTTGGTCAAGATCGCCGTCGAAATGTACCTGCCGCTGGAACAGGCCGTGCCGCTCCTGCCGGTTCTGGCGCTCTATCGCACCTATAATCTCGGCGTCGCCTTCTCGCTTCTGTCCGGCATGGAGCGCGAGGTGATCATCGGCATGCGGATCATCATCGTCGCTTTCGTCATCTGGCTATGGCGGAAAACCTCCAAACAGAGGCCGCTTGCCCATATCGGTTATGCGCTGATCATCGCTGGAGCGATCGGCAATCTGATCGATGGTATCGTTTATGGTCACGTGGTGGACTACGTTCTGTTCCACACCGAGACATGGTCCTTCGCAGTCTTCAATCTGGCTGACAGTTTTATTACCATCGGTGCCGGTTTCGTCATCCTCGACGAGTTGTTTGGCCCGAAAAAGAACGATCAGCAAAATTTTACCTGATTGCGCTAGGGAATGGGAAGGAAACCTCGATAGGCTCCTTCCCATGCGCGATATTGCCGAAATACAGGAACGTATCTCCGAAGCGTTCGCGTCTTCCGCGTCTGTCGACGTCGTTGAAACGACCGTCGAGCAGAGAGTGCCTCCTATTGGCCTCGGTTCAGAGGCAAAGCCGGCATCCCGCAGCTCGATCGGCGGCCTGCTGGCCCGCATCGTGCAATGGCGGCGCAGCACGCCATCCGCAAGGCTTCAACGGGATCTGAAGAATGCCGAGGCGGAAAGTGCCGCCAAGTCGCGCCAGATCGCCACCGTCGTCCACGAGCTTCGCACACCGCTCAACGGCATTTTGGGCATGACCCATCTCTTCGGCCAGACACGGCTCACCGCCGAGCAGCAGAATTACCTGAGCGGCATCCGCCAGTCTGGTTATGCGCTCGCTCAGCTGGTCGAGGATCTTCTCGATTATTCCACGCTGGAGGCCGGTCGTTTCCGGCTGAACACCCGCGCCGCAGACCTGCGCCAGCTGATCGAAGGCGTGGTCGAAATGCTGGCGCCGCGGGCCCACGGCAAACGCATCGAAATAGCGGCCACGGTGTCGGCCGAAGTGCCGGAACTTCTCGATATCGACCCCGCGCGTCTGCGCCAGGTTCTGTTCAACGTCGTTGGCAATGCGGTGAAATTCACCACGATCGGTGGCGTCCTCGTTCGTGTGCTGCTTGAAGAGAGCGGCATGATTGCGATCTCCGTCGCCGATACCGGCCCCGGAATGACACCCGAAGAGCAGATACGGATATTTGGTGAATACGAACAGGTCGGCTCTGCCGAGGCGCGCAGCGAAGGTACGGGCCTTGGCCTCGGCATCGCGTCCCGCATCCTGTCCGAATTCGGTGGTTCGCTCTCCGTCACCAGCCGCAAGGGAACCGGCAGCACCTTCATTATCCGCTTCCCGCTGCGACTTGCCGAAGATGCGGCAGCGGGGGATCACGATCGCAGCCGTGCGCTGCTGCGATCGCGCGTCCTTCTGCTCGCACCGGAGGGCCCGGCGGCCATCGCCACCGTCGCCAGCATCGAAACACTCGGCGGCGTCTGCCGCCATGTATCGAGCCCGCAGAATGTCCAGATGCTGATCGACCGCGCCGCCGCCATCGGCTCGCCCTATACCGACCTGATCGTCGATCACCGGCTGGCATCCGAATATGCCTGCGAGCCGTCCCATTCGGCGCTGCACCGTATCCTTCTCGTCAATCCGGAAGAGCGCGCCTCGCAGCCGCAGGACTTCTTCGATGCCTGGCTGATCCGGCCGCTGCGCGAAAAGTCGCTGATCGACGTCCTGAGCGGTCGCCTGCGCGGATTCGGGACGCGTGACGCCTTTGCCGACAGGGCAGCACCGTCCGCACCGCCTCCGAAACAGGAGGAGAAGGTCGATCAGGAAGTCGGTCTCGACATCCTTCTCGGCGAGGATGATCCGGTCAATGCCATGCTGGTCTCCGCTATCCTGCGCAAGGCGGGGCATCGGGTGAGGCTGATGGGGGATTTTCCATCCCTGACGGGTGCGTTGGGCGAGGCGGCGGCCGATCTGGTGATTTGTGACATGCATATGCCCGGCGGCACGATCGTCGATTTTCTCACCCATCGGGCCGCTGTCGACGTGCGTGACGTCCCCGTCGTCGTGCTGACCGGCGACAGCCGCGGCGAAGCGCGCCGCAAGGTGATCGAACACGGCGCGTGCAAAGTGCTGCAGAAGCCGGTGGATCCGGGCGTGCTGATCGAGGAAGTGCGACTTCTTGGCCGCACTGCGGTGGAACTGAAACAGGCGCGTTGACCTGTCCGTTGACGCTGAGGTTCCCAGTTCCTATTATGACAGTCTCTGTCACGTTCCTGTAGCAGAGAGATGTTTTATGACGGTGATCGAACCGGGACGGGGAAAATCACCATGGCACTTGAGCTCCTGAACCGCGAATTGACCCCAGAAGCAAACCAGGCACCGGCGCCTATCCCGGAAAGCGGCGATGTATTCGGCCGCATTGGCTCGCTGGAAACGCGGCTTGCGCGCAACGATCGTGAGATCGATGCAGCACAATCCGTACGTTTTCGCGTTTTTGCCGAAGAAATGCATGCGAAACTCAGCCCCGAGGCAATGGCCCGCCGGCGGGATTTCGACAAGTATGACGAATTCTGCGACCACCTTCTCGTCGTCGACAATGCCATAGAAGGCGAGATCGAAGACCAGATCGTCGGCACGTATCGCCTGCTGCGGCAGGAAGTGGCGATGGCGAACGGCGGGTTCTATTCGGCCTCCGAATATGACATCGAGCCGCTTCTCGCCCGCCATCCGGACAAGCAGTTCATGGAGCTCGGCCGCTCCTGCGTTCTGCCGCAACACCGCACCAAGCGCACCGTCGAGCTTCTCTGGCAGGGCAACTGGTCCTATTCGGTCAAGCACGGCATGGGCGCCATGTTCGGCTGCGCTTCCTTCTCGGGCACCAACCCGCAGGAACATGCGCTGGCCCTGTCCTTCCTGCACCATACGGTGCTCGGCAAGGAGGAATGGGCGGTCTCGGCTCTGCCCGAGCTTTATACCAACATGGATCTGATGCCTTTCGACGACATCAACGCGCGCCGGGCTGTCACGACACTGCCGCCGCTGATCAAGGGTTATCTGCGTCTCGGCGCAATGGTCGGCAATGGCGCGGTCATCGACCACGCCTTCAACACGACCGACGTGCTGATCGTCCTGCCGATCGCGTCGATTTCCGAGCGTTATGTTGCCCATTACGGCGCCGACGCCAACCGCTTCGCCACCAAGTCCGGCGACCCGATCTAAAGGACCAGCCGGACCGGAGCATCGTATTGCGCCATCGCTGCGTCGGAGGTGAGAAGGATCATCTCCTCCGACATGGCCTGCGCAATGAGGATCCGGTCGAACGGGTCCTTGTGGATGGCAGGGAGCGAAACAGTTCTCAAACCGTGCGCCGCAGTCACGGGAACTTCTCTGAAGTCGTTATCTATCAGCTTTTCGTACAGAAGCATCGGAGGTAGCGCCAAGCGCGCTCTGCCGGAGGCGTGCTTGATAGATAGTTCCCAGATGCTTGCCGAACTGAAGTAGATGATATTGTCGGGATTTTCGATTGCGCCGCGTGCCATCGCCGGTAATCGGTCTGACGCCCCGACAAGCCAGACCAGCAGGTGAGAATCCAGAAGCACCTTCACTTGCTATTGCCGTAAAAGAGCTCCTCGATCTCCTTGTCCAAGGCCTTATCCAGGTCTTCTGGAATAAAGAATTGCCCATCCAGAAAGCCGATCCGCCGCTTTTTCTTAGGTGCTTCCGCTGTCTCTGCAGTCGGGGATGTCTCAACCGGCACCACTTTCACCAGCGGCTTCCCATCCTTTTCGATGACGAAACCTTCACCCTTCGCCGCCTCGTCAGCGAGCTGCGACAGATCTTCCTGGGCCTGGGCAATATTCACGGTTTTCATGAGCATGCGCTCCGGGTGAATGTCTTCTCAGACTAATCCACCCGGAGCGCCATTTCAAGAAAGCCTTACGACCCGGAGTTGTAGGCGGCGATGGCTGCCATGTTGACGATATCCGAATCCTTGGCGCCCATCTGGGTGATCTGCACCGACTTGTCGAGGCCGACGAGAAGCGGGCCGATGACGGTCGAGGCGCCGAGTTCCTGCAGCATGCGGGTGGCGATCGAAGCCGAATGGATCGCCGGCATGACGAGGACATTGGCCGTGCCGGAAAGACGGCAGAACGGATACTGCTCCATCCGGTGCGCATTGAGCGCCACGTCGGCCGCCATTTCGCCGTCATACTCGAAATCAACCCGCCGGCCGTCGAGGATCTTGACCGCTTCGCGGACGCGTTCCGACCGTTCGCCGATAGGCTGGCCGAAGGTCGAATAGGCAAGCAAGGCGACACGCGGCTCGTAACCCATGCGCCTGGCGACCCGTGCGGCCTCGACGGCGATATCGGCGATCTGCTCGGCATTCGGCATGTCGTGCACGGCCGTGTCGGCCACGAAGATCGTCCGGCCGCGGGCAACCACGATCGAAACGCCGATCACCTTATGGCCCGGCTTCACGTCGATGCAGCGGCGTACGTCGGAAAGCGCCGTTGCATAATTGCGGGTCGTGCCCGTCACCATCGCATCCGCATCGCCCGTCGCCACCATGGTGGCGGCAAAATGGTTGCGGTCGTTATGGATCAGGCGCTGCACGTCGCGCAGCAGAAAGCCCTGGCGCTGCAGGCGCTCGTAGAGATAGTCGATATAGGTATCGACGCGATCGGAAATGCGCGCGTTGACGATCTCGATGCCCGGCCGGTCGAGGTCGATACCGGCCTTTTCGGCCGTCGCGCGGATCACGTCGTCACGGCCGAGCAGGATCGCCGTGCCGAGCTTGTGATGGGTGAAGGTGACGGCGGCGCGCATCACCTGTTCTTCCTCCGCCTCGGCAAAGACGACGCGCTTCGGGAAACGCTTAACGCGGTCGTAGATCCCTTGCGTTGTCGCGGCGATCGGGTCGCGGCGGGCGGAAAGCTCTGCGGCGTAGGCGCCGAGATCCGGAATGTCCTTCTGCGCTACGCCGCTTTCCATCGCAGCCTTCGCAACGGCGACCGGGATCGCCGAGATCAGCCGCGGATCGAACGGAACCGGGATGATGTACTGGGCGCCGAAACGCGGACGATTGCCCTGATAGGCGGCGGCAACATCATCCGGCACGTCCTCACGGGCGAGATCGGCCAGTGCCTGGGCGGCGGCGATCTTCATTGCATCGTTGATCTGGCGGGCTCGCACATCGAGCGCGCCGCGGAAGATGTAGGGGAAGCCAAGCACATTGTTGACCTGGTTCGGATAGTCCGAACGGCCGGTCGCCATGATCGCGTCGTCGCGGATGCGGGCGACTTCTTCCGGGGTGATTTCCGGGTCGGGATTGGCCATCGCAAAAATGATCGGCTTCGGCGCCAGCGAACGGATCATCTCTTCGGTAAAGGCGCCCTTCTGGGAAAGGCCGAACACGACGTCGGCACCCTTCATGGCTTCTTCCAGCGAACGGCTGTCGGTCTTCACCGCATGCGCGCTCTTCCACTGGTTCATGCCCTCGGTGCGGCCCTGGTAGATGACGCCCTTTGTGTCACAGAGCGTGATATTGGCCGGGTTGAAACCCATGGCCTTGATCAGCTCGACGCAGGCGATCGCCGCCGCACCCGCGCCGTTGCAGACGAGCTTGGTGGTCTTCAGGTCGCGGCCGGTCAATTCCAGCGCGTTGATCAGGCCGGCGGCGGCGATGATCGCGGTGCCGTGCTGGTCGTCATGGAAGACCGGGATGTCCATCAGCTCGCGCAGGCGGCTTTCGATGATAAAACATTCCGGAGCCTTGATGTCCTCAAGATTGATGCCGCCGAAGGAGGGCCCGAGAAAACGCACGCAGTTGATGAACTCGTCGACATTTTCGGTATCGACTTCGAGGTCGATCGAATCCACGTCGGCAAAGCGCTTGAACAGGACGGACTTGCCTTCCATGACCGGCTTCGAGGCCAGCGCCCCGAGATTGCCGAGGCCGAGAATGGCCGTGCCGTTGGAGATGACGGCCACCATATTGCCGCGCGTCGTATAATCATAGGCAGTCGCCGGATTGGCGGCGATCGCCAGGACCGGCACTGCGACACCCGGCGAATAGGCAAGCGACAGGTCGCGCTGTGTCGCCATCGGCTTGGTCGGGGTGATTTCCAGCTTGCCGGGACGACCTTCGGAGTGGAAGTCCAGCGCTTCCTGTTCCGTCACCGATGCGCGGTTGCGGCTAACCTTGCCGCTGTTCTTGTCATTGCTCGGACCATTCACGGGCATGTTCCTCTCCAGCTTTTTGTGGGCAGCCGTCCGTTGGAGGCCTGCGGATGTTGTCTTTAAGGGGTCAACACCGATAGTGTCGCCACTCCCAGCGTGCAACAAAAAATCGTTTCCGTGACCCAGTTTGAAAGATTCTCCATCGAAGCCCTGACTGCCGCCCAACTGGCGACGGAAGAGAGCCGCGCATCGGCCACGCCGATGATGGAACAATATATCGAGATCAAGGCCAACAACCCAGGGTCGATGCTCTTCTACCGGATGGGCGACTTCTACGAGCTGTTCTTCGAGGACGCTGTGGACGCGTCGCGAGCGCTCGGCATCACGCTGACGCGGCGCGGCCAGCACATGGGGATCGACATTCCGATGTGCGGCGTGCCGGTCCATGCGGCCGACGATTATCTGCAGAAACTGATCGCTCTCGGCTTCCGCGTTGCCGTCTGCGAACAGGTGGAAGACCCTGCGGAAGCGAAGAAACGCGGCGGAAAATCGGTGGTGAAGCGCGATGTCGTGCGCCTCGTCACGCCCGGCACGATCACCGAGGAAAAGCTGCTCGTCGCCTCGGAATCCAACTACCTGATGACGCTCGCGCGCATCAAGGGATCGACCGATCCGCAGATGGCGCTCGCCTGGATCGACATCTCGACCGGTGTCTTCCGACTGGCCGAAACAGATCCCTCGCGTCTGCTTGCCGATATCCTGCGCATCGACCCGCGCGAGCTGATCGTCCCCGACACGGCCTTCCATGATGCGTCCTTAAAACCCGTCTTCGACGTGCTCGGCCGCGTCGTCGTGCCGCAGCCTTCTGTCCTCTTCGATAGCGCAACCTCGGAAGGCCGCATCGCCCGTTATTTCGGTGTCGGCACGCTGGACGGCTTTGGCACTTTTTCCCGCGCGGAATTGGCTGCCGCTTCTGCTGCTGTCGCTTACGTCGAAAAGACCCAACTTGCCGAACGCCCGCCGCTCGGCCGGCCGGAGCGTGAAAGCGGCGCCTCGACGCTGTTCATCGACCCTGCCACCCGCGGCAATCTCGAACTCACCCGCACCCTGTCCGGCGAGCGCGACGGCACGCTGCTGAAGGCGATCGACCGTACGGTCACTGGCGGCGGCGCCCGCCTGCTGGCCGAACGGCTGATGTCGCCGCTGACGGATCCCGAGCGCATCAATCTGCGGCTCGATTCCATCTCCTTCCTGATCGAGGAACCGGGCCTCTGCTCCGAACTGCGCTCGGCCCTCAAGCACGTGCCGGATATGCCGCGCGCCCTGTCGCGCCTCGCGCTCGACCGTGGCGGCCCGCGCGATCTCGGCGCCATCCTTGTCGGCCTCGAAGCCGCACGCGGGGTTGCCGCCTTCCTCGGCGAGGCCATGCTGCCGGAAGAACTCTCCGCAGCTCTCACAGATTTGAAATCCCTGCCGGCGCAGGTCGAAAGCCTACTTGCCGAAACGCTTGCCGAAGAACTGCCACTCCTCAAGCGCGATGGCGGCTTCCTCGCCGATGGCGCCAATGCCGAGCTGGATCAGGTCCGTGCCCTGCGCGATCAGTCGCGAAAGGTGATCGCAGGTCTGCAGCTGGAATACGCGGAAGAGACCGGCATCAAGTCGCTGAAGATCAAGCACAACAATGTGCTCGGTTACTTCATTGAGGTCACGGCCGGAAATTCCGGCCCGATGACCGACACGCCGGAAGCCAAGGCGCGCTTCATCCATCGCCAGACGATGGCGAATGCCATGCGTTTTACCACAACGGAGCTTGCCGATCTCGAAAGCCGCATCGCCAATGCCGCCGACAAGGCGCTGACGATCGAGCTTGCCGCCTTCGACCACATGGTATCGGCCGTCACGGCTGAAGCCGAGGCGATCAAGGCCGGTGCCCGTGCGCTTGCCATCGTCGATGTCGCAGCCGGCCTCGCCATGCTGTCTGAGGAATGGGATTACCGCCGCCCGATCGTCGATGCGTCCCGTATGTTCGCGATCGAGGGCGGTCGCCATCCGGTCGTCGAGCAGGCTCTGCGCCGCCAGTCTTCCGGCCCGTTCATTGCCAATGAATGCGATCTTTCGCCCAAGGATGGTGGCGAGTTCGGCGCACTCTGGCTGCTGACCGGCCCGAACATGGGCGGTAAGTCGACCTTCCTGCGCCAGAACGCACTGATCGCCATCCTCGCCCAGATGGGCTCCTTTGTGCCGGCCGCATCCGCCCATATCGGCATCGTCGACCGCCTTTTCTCACGCGTCGGCGCTTCTGACGATCTCGCCCGCGGCCGTTCCACCTTCATGGTGGAAATGGTCGAGACGGCAGCCATCCTCAATCAGGCGACCGACCGTTCGCTGGTCATCCTCGATGAAATCGGCCGCGGCACCGCCACCTTCGACGGCCTGTCGATCGCCTGGGCCGCCGTCGAGCATCTTCACGAAGGCAATCGCTGCCGCGGCCTGTTCGCCACCCATTTCCACGAACTCACCGTGCTTTCGGAAAAGCTCAGCCGGCTTTCCAACGCGACGATGAAGGTCCGCGAATGGGACGGTGAGGTCATCTTCCTGCACGAAGTTGGCCCGGGCGCCGCCGATCGTTCCTACGGTATCCAGGTCGCTCGTCTTGCCGGCCTTCCGGACTCGGTCGTTGCCCGCGCCCGCGATGTCCTGACACGGCTGGAGGATTCCGATCGCAAGAACCCGGCAAGCCAGCTGATCGACGATCTGCCGCTCTTCCAGGTCGCGGTGCGGAAGGAAGAGACGCGCCGTGGTGCTTCCAAGGTCGAAGAAAGCCTGAAGGCGATCAACCCGGACGAGATGAGCCCGCGCGAGGCATTGGATGCGCTTTATGCGCTGAAGAAGCAAATGGGAGAGAAGTAGGGCTGTAACCCATTGGCGGCACGGGGCGGGATACCCCCCTATGCCCTGCCGGGCATCTCCCCCACACGGGGGAGATCTGTCCGTGGCGACCTCTCGCTTCCCTCAGCGGTCGATGTCCGGGCGATGTACGAGCGCCCAGCCCATCTCCCCACCTGTGGGGGAGATGGCCGGCAGGCCAGAGGGGGGCGCCTCACATGCTGTTAACAATATTGGCATCCACCCTCCCGCTGCCCTATATTCCTGCTTTCGCGTCAAAATGGAGCCCCAGCGTGAGCGTCGCCTTCGTCAAGGAAGAGAGTGCCGAAACGGCCGCAGAAACCCTGCTGCCGGATCGTGTCATCTCGCCCCATCTCAATCTGGTGACGGAAACCGGCCTCAAGGCGCTTGAAACCCAGCTGAAACAGGCGCGCGAAGCCTATGAGGCGGCCCAGGCGGTCGAGGATATCAACGAGCGCCGGCGTCAGTCGGCCGGCCCCTTGCGCGATATTCGTTACCTGGCCGAACGCGTCCGCACCGCCGAACTCGTGGCGGTGCCGGCGTCGAACGACTTGGTCGCATTCGGCAGCACGGTCAAATTCAGCCGCGACGATGGCCGTGTCCAGACTTACCGCATCGTCGGCGAGGATGAAGCCGATCCGAAAGCGGGTTCCGTTTCCTATGTTTCGCCGGTTGCACGGGGCCTGATGGGCAAGACGGTCGGCGATCTGATCGTGATTGGTGATCAGGAACTTGAGGTTGTCGCCATTTCCTGAGGTTTTCAGACCGGGCCGCTAACCAAGACGTGCATTTCGGGTTAGCGATGGATTGAGATCGCCTGCGTGAAAGGGTATCTGGCTGTACCGCATCTCGAACAACAGGGCCTCTCCCGGCATGATTCCAGCTTTTCTTGTCACCCATTCCGGTGGCTTTCATGCCGACGAAACTCTGTCCAGCGTCATCCTGACCCGCCTTTTCCCGGAGGCGAAGATTGTCCGCAGCCGCGCGCCGGAATGGATCACGCCTGGTTCCGACCGCATCATCTACGATGTCGGCGGCGCTTATGACGCCGAAAAGGGCATTTTCGATCATCACCAGCGCGGCGCGCCGCTGCGCGAGGATGGCAACCCTTACAGTTCCTTTGGCCTGGTCTGGAAACATTACGGCCGTGATTATCTGATAGCACTTGGCATCCCTGCCGATCATGTCGAGCCTTTGCATGCCTCGTTCGACAAAAGCTTCGTTCTGCCGATCGATCTCATGGACAATGGCGCACTCAACCCGTCCATCGCCGGCCCGCTGGCAGGTCTCACCCTGCCGTCGCTTCTCGAAACGCTGAAGCCTGTTTTCGACGAGACCGATCCCGAGGCCGAAATGCGGGGCTTCAACACGGCGCTCGGTATTGCCCGCAGCTTCGTCGAGGCAAGGATCGCTGGCAGTGCGGCAAAGCTGCGCGCTGAGGCACTGGTCATGAAGGCGATTGCCGAGACGGGCGAAGGCCGCGTTCTCGAATTGCCGGTCGGCATGCCGTTCCGCCCCTCTATCGTTAAGGCCGGCGCCGATCATCTTCTCTTCGTCGTCCACCCGCGCGACAAGGACTGGTGCCTCACCACGATCCGCCGCAGCGAGGAAGGTTTTGAAGCCCGCGCCGACCTGCCGGCCGCCTGGGCAGGCTTGACGAATGGCGATCTCGAAGCCGCCTCCGGCGTGAAGGGCGCCACCTTCTGCCACAATGGCCGCTTCATCGCCGCTGCAAAAACGAAGGAAGCCGTGCTCGCCATGGCGGAGATCGCGGTGAAAGAAGCACTGGCCGCCGGCACCGAGGCGAACTAGAGCAGATCCAGCAAAAGTGCGCAGCGGTTTTGCGTCCGGAGCTGCGTAAAATCAGTGAGCTAGCGCAGGAATTTTCCGGGAAAGGATGCCCGCAGCAATGATGGCCGTCACGATCTACCATAACCCGGCCTGCGGCACGTCCCGCAACACACTCGCCATGATCCGCAATGCCGGCATCGAGCCGACCATCATCGAGTATCTGAAAAACCCGCCGAGCCGCGGGGAGCTGAAAGCCATGATCGCCAATGCCGGCCTGACGGTGCGCGAGGCGATCCGCGAAAAGGGAACGCCCTATGCCGAGCTTGGCCTCGGCGATCCGTCGCTGACGGATGATGCGCTCCTCGATGCCATGCTGGCGCATCCGATCCTGATCAACCGGCCTTTCGTCGCCACACCGCTCGGTACGCGTCTCGCGCGCCCTTCGGAACTGGTTCTCGATATCCTGCCCGAAGGCCAGAGTGGTGCCTTTGCCAAGGAAGATGGCCAGCAGGTGATCGACGCTGACGGCAAGCGTCTTGTCTGAGCGTGTACCCCTTGCGGCCGTCGCAGGGCTCGGGGTCACCCAGATTATCGGTTACGGCACGCTCTATTACAGTTTCAGCATTCTGGCGCCGGATATGGCGAACCATTTTTCCTGGTCGACCGAATGGATTTTCGGCATCCTTTCGGTCGCACTGCTGATCGGCGGTTTTACCGCCCCCTGGCTCGGTGTGCTTTTCGACAGGATCGGGGCAGGGCGGGTGATGACGATCGGCTCTGCCATCGCGGCCTTGGCGCTTGCCGCCTGCGCGATGGCGCCGGGCAGGGCATCCTATGCATTGGCGTTGATCGCGATCGAGATTTCGGCCAATCTCGTGCAATATGGTGCGGCCTTTGCCCTGCTCGTGCAGCTTCGCCCGCAGGCCGCATCCCGCAGCATCACCTATCTGACGCTGATCGCCGGTTTCGCTTCCACAGTGTTCTGGCCGGTGACGACACTGCTGCATGCCCATCTTTCCTGGCAACACGTCTATCTCGTCTTTGCCGCGCTCAATCTTCTCGTCTGCCTGCCGATCCATGCCATGCTGGCACGCGGCCCCGCCCGACGGCGGGAAAAGGCGCCCTCGGCCCTGCCGCGCATGGAAGGCAGTCTTCCGGCTGAGCGGCGGCGCATCGGCTTCAGCCTGATGGTGGCTGGCTTTTCCTTCATGTCGCTCGTCAGCGCCGCCGTGCTCGTCCACATGGTCCCGCTTCTGTCGAACCTTGGCCTCGGTGCGGCGGCGGCACTGATCGGAACGACCTTCGGCCCGTCTCAGGTGGCAAGCCGGCTGATCAACATGGTGTTCGGCAAGGGCCTTGCCGCACTTCACCTTGCGCTGGTCGCCGCAGTCCTTATTCCGCTCGGAGTCACAGTCCTTCTCGTGACGGCCCCTTCCGTCACCGGCGCCCTCGTGTTCGCCGTGATCTTCGGCATGGGTAACGGCCTGCTCAGCATCGTCACCGGCACCTTGCCGCTGCAGCTTTTCGGCAGTGAGGGTTATGGTAGCCTGCAGGGCCGGATGATGGCGGCGCGGTTGATCCTGTCGGCGCTGGCGCCCTTCCTGTTTTCGCTTTCCATGCAGAATATCGGCACTGCATGGTCGCTTGCTCTTGCCGCCGCGATCGGTTCGCTGGCGATCGTCTGCTTTCTGTGCATTTCACCACGCCGCATCCCCGCATGAAATAACTACGAGACGGGCTTCGGGTCCTGCCCCTCGGCTGCGAACATGTTATGGTCATGCCGAAACGATATTGAGGCCGTTCGGCCGCCATTGCCGGGATCGTCGTCTTGCTTACCGTTCCTCTGCCTTTCCTTGCCGGGTTGGTTTTTGCGCTGGCACTTCACCAAAGCCTGAAGGGCGCTGACGTGCCGGGAAGCCGCCGTTATTTCACGGCTTTCCTCATTCTT
Source organism: Neorhizobium alkalisoli (assembly GCF_007829835.1). Lineage (GTDB taxonomy): Bacteria > Pseudomonadota > Alphaproteobacteria > Rhizobiales > Rhizobiaceae > Neorhizobium. Next base: position 348,120 of record NZ_VIWP01000004.1, read on the forward strand.
TATGCCCTGCAGGGCCTGATCGTCGGCCTGCATTTCGGTTACGGTGTGAGCGAGCTTGCGCCGGTACAGCCTGTGACGGCCGCCGCGATGCCGCCACTGGCCTTCCTCGCTTTCCGCGAACTCACCGGTGTTCCTTCGCCATCGCCCTTCCTGCACCTTCTGCCGCCGGTCCTCGTGCTTTGTGCGGTGATTGCCCTGCGGCCTCTGGTCGATCCCCTTCTTCTCGGCGTTTTCATCGCTTACGGCATCGCGCTCTGGCGGCTGACGCGGACGGATGACGAGGATCTGATGGCCGAGGCCAAGCTGGAACGCATGCGGCCGGCTCTTCGAGCTGCAAGGCTGACGGCGGCATTGATGTTCTTCTTTGCCGCGGGCGATGCCGCGATTGCCATTCATGCAGCCTTCAATGGTCCCGGCAGTGTGCCCTTCGCGATCACGGTGATGAACATTGTCGGTCTTGCTACGGTCGGCCTGTTTTACATTTCGCCGCAACGGGCTTTGCAAAAACCGCAGCCGGTGGCGGATCCGGCCCCGGAGGATGCTGCGATCGTCGCCCGCGCGACGGCGGCGCTGGATGCGGGTGATCTTTATCGCGACGAAAATCTGAGCCTCGCCAAATTTGCCCGCAAGGCCGGGATCCCGGCCCGCGACCTTTCGTCCGTACTCAACAGGGTAACCGGCCTCAACGTCTCGCAATTCGTCAACAATCGGCGCGTCGGTGAAGCCTGCCGCCTTCTTGAGGAGACGAGCCAGCCGGCGACGGCAATCATGTTCGATGCGGGGTTTTCGACGAAATCCAATTTCAACCGCGAGTTCCGCCGCGTGACCGGCATGAGCCCGCGCCAATGGCGCGCAGCGCGGCGCTCTGCAACGATTCCGGCAAATAACGGGCTTGACCTTGTGGCCGCGAAGAAACAACTTGGAAACGTCCAGCCCTGATAATGGCTGGAATGGGTGCCTTAAACATCCGTCTGCCGCCCTGGCAGGCGAGACCGAGAGAAGACCGGCACCGGCGGGAAGACATGGCAAGACACGATATCGACTTTTCCGAACTCATGGATGTTGACCGGCTGAAGGCCGATTGCAAGGCAGTGGTGGAAGGCGGATCCCGTCCTTCGCTGGAGGTGCGTGCAGCCCTTCTGCCGATCCTGAGAAAGGCAAGCGTCGAGGGCCGGGAAAAGGCGCGCGAACTCCTGAACAAGGATGGCAGCGGCATCAACTGCGCCCGCCGCATTTCCTGGATCCAGGACAATCTGATCTGCGTCCTGCACCAGACGATCGTCGAGCATCTTTATCCGGAAGGCCGCGATATCAGCGTTGCGGCGGTCGGCGGTTACGGCCGCGGCACGTTGGCGCCGGGCTCCGATATCGATCTTCTTTTCCTCCTGCCGGAAAAGAATACCGAAGGCATGCGCAAGGCGGTCGAGTTCCTGCTCTATCTGCTCTGGGACATGGGCTTCAAGGTCGGCCATGCGACCCGCACCGTCGAGGAATGCATCCGTCTGTCGAAGACCGACATGACGATCCGCACCGCAATCCTCGAAATCCGCTATATCTGCGGCCGCGAGAACCTGGTGAAGGAGCTGGAAAGCCGCTTCGACCACGAGATCGTTGCCGATACCGGCCCGGAATTCATCGCCGCCAAGCTTGCCGAGCGCGACCAGCGCCACAAGAAGGCGGGCGATACGCGTTACCTCGTCGAGCCGAACGTCAAGGAAGGCAAGGGCGGGTTGCGCGACCTGCACACGCTGTTCTGGATCGCCAAATATTATTACCGCGTCCGCGATACGGCCGATCTGGTCAAGCTCGGCGTGCTGTCGCGCGAAGAGGCGCGTTCCTTCGAAAAGGCCGATGACTTCCTTTGGGCTGTCCGCTGCCAGATGCACTTTTTGACCGGCAAAGCCGAGGAGCGCCTGTCCTTCGATATCCAGCGGGAGATCGCGACAAGCCTCGGCTACAATGCAAGACCCGGCCTTTCGGCGGTCGAGCGCTTCATGAAGCACTATTTCCTCGTCGCCAAGAATGTCGGCGACCTGACCCGCATTCTCTGCGCCGCCCTTGAGGATACCCAGGCCAAGGCGGCACCCGGCATCACGCGCCGCGTCATCTCGCGCTTCACCAAGCGTCAGCACAAGATCGCCGGCACCGTCGATTTCGTCGAGGATCGTGGCCGCATCACGCTGGCCGATCCGGGCGTGTTCAAGCGCGATCCGGTCAATATCATGCGCTTTTTCCACGTCGCCGATATTACCGGCCTGGAACTGCATCCGGATGCCCTGAAGAGCATTTCGCGCTCGCTGTCGCTGATCGACAATACGGTTCGCGAGGATGCCGAAGCCAACCGCCTCTTCCTCTCCATGCTGACCTCGAAGCGCGATCCGGCCCTGATGCTGCGCCGCATGAACGAGGCCGGTGTGCTCGGCCGCTTCATTCCGGAATTCGGCAAGGTCGTGGCGATGATGCAGTTCAACATGTATCACCACTACACGGTCGACGAGCACCTCATCCGCTCCGTTGAGGCTTTGTCGGAAATCGACCAGGGCAGGGCGGCCGAAATTCATCCGCTCGCCAACAAGCTGATGCCCGGCATCGAGGAGCGTGATGCGCTCTTCGTGGCCGTCCTCCTGCATGACGTCGCCAAGGGCCGTGACGAAGACCACTCGATTGCCGGTGCCCGCGTTGCGCGCCGCCTCTGCCCGAGGCTTGGCCTCAATCCGAAACAGACTGAACTCGTCGTCTGGCTGATCGAGGAACACCTCGTCATGTCGATGACCGCCCAGACCCGCGACCTGCACGACCGCAAGACGATCACCGACTTTGCCGAAAAGGTGCAGTCGATGGACCGGCTGAAGCTGCTGCTGGTCCTGACGATCTGCGATATCCGCGCCGTCGGCCCCGGCGTCTGGAACGGCTGGAAGGGCCAGCTTCTGCGCACGCTCTATTACGAGACCGAGCTGCTGCTTTCCGGCGGCTTTTCCGAAGTCTCCCGCAAGGAGCGCGCCAAGGCGGCCGAAGAGGCACTGTCCAAGGCACTCGGTGACTGGAGCCAGAAGGAGCGCCGCGCCTTCTCGAAGCTGCATTACCAGCCCTATCTCCTCTCCGTCTCGCTGGACGATCAGGTGCGCCACGCGCAGTTCATCCGCGAAGCCGATCGTGCCGGTCAGGCACTCGCCACCATGGTGCGCACGGACAGTTTCCACGCCATCACCGAGATCACGGTTCTGGCGCCTGACCATCCGCGCCTTCTGTCGATCATCGCCGGCGCCTGTGCCGCTGCCGGCGCCAATATCGCCGATGCGCAGATTTTTACGACCTCCGATGGCCGCGCGCTCGATACGATCCTGATCAACCGCGAATTTTCGATCGACGAGGACGAGTTGCGCCGCGCCGGAACGATCAGCCGGATGATCGAGGATGTTCTGGCCGGCAAGAAGCGCCTGCCGGAAGTCATCGCCACCCGCGCCAAGTCGAAGAAGAAGAACAAGACTTTTCAGATCCCGCCGTCCGCGATCATCTCTAACGGCCTGTCGAACAAGTTCACGGTCATCGAGGTCGAATGCCTCGACCGCACCGGCCTGCTTGCCGATATCACCGCTGTGCTGGCCGACCTGTCGCTCGACATCCATTCGGCCCGCATCACCACATTCGGCGAAAAGATCATCGATACGTTCTATGTCGTCGATCTCGTCGGCCATAAGGTCACCAACGAGAACCGCCAGGGTAATATCATCGCAAGGCTGAAGGCGGTCATGTCCGAGCAGGAAGACGAGATGCGCGCAGGCATGCCCTCCGGCATCATCGCCCCGTCACCGGTGCCCACCCCGGTCGCGCCGGCGAAGAAGTCGAAGGCGAGTGCGTGATGTCGCACGCTCTCAATTGCGTTTCGCCCCTCATCCGCCTGCCGGCACCTTCTCCCCGTTCTGACGGGGAGAAGGGATATGCCGCGTCGCTCATCGTTCCCCCTCGCCCCGTTTACGGGGAGAGGGTGCGCCGAGCAAAGCGGAGGCGGGGTGAGGGGCTTATCTCTACGGCCGCCATCCGCCATCCGGTCGCCATCATCCGCCCGAGCATTGCCACCCCATGAGCCTCGTCAGAAAATTCGCGACCGTCGGTGGCGCCACGCTTGGCAGCCGCATTTTCGGCTTCGCCCGTGAAACCTTCATGGCGGCCGCACTCGGCACAGGCCCGATGGCCGACGTCTTTTACGCAGCCTTCCGCTTCCCCAACCTCTTCCGCCGCCTCTTTGCCGAGGGCGCTTTCAACGCCGCTTTCGTGCCGCTCTTTTCCAAGGAGATCGAGGCGAATGGCGTCGAGGGTGCCAAGCGGTTTTCCGAAGAGGTTTTCGGCGTCCTGTTTTCCGCGCTTTTGATCATCACCATCGTCATGGAACTGATGATGCCATGGCTGGTGGAATGGATCATCGCGCCGGGTTTTGCCGATGACGCGGAAAAGACCTCGCTCACCATCCGCATGGCGGCGGTGATGTTTCCCTATCTGATGTGCATGTCGCTGACGGCGATGCTGTCGGGCATGCTGAATTCGCTCCACCATTTCTTCGCGGCCGCCATCGCCCCGGTCTTCCTGAACGTGGTGATGATCGCTGCCCTGTTCTACGGCCTGTGGATCCATGCCGATCCGCAGACGATCGCCTGGTATCTCTCCTGGAGCGTGCTGCTCGCCGGCCTGCTGCAGATGGCGGTGGTCTATGCAGGTGTGCGCCATGCCGGCATCAATATCGGCTTCAAGCGGCCGCGCATGACGCCGAACGTCAAGCGCCTTCTGGTGCTTGCCGTTCCTGCCGCTATTACCGGCGGTATTACCCAGATCAACCAGATCATCGGCCAGGCGATCGCCTCGGGCAAGGAAGGCGCAATCGCCGCCCTGCAATATGCCGATCGTATCTATCAGCTGCCGCTCGGTGTCGTCGGTGTCGCGGTCGGAGTCGTGCTCCTGCCGGAACTTGCCCGTGCCCTGAAAGGCGGCTTTGCCAAGGAGGCCGCCAATATCCAGAACCGCTCGATCGAGTTCGTGCTGTTCCTGACGCTGCCCGCCGCCGCCGGCCTCTGGATCCTGTCGGACGCCATCATCCGCGTGCTCTACGAACGTGGCCAGTTTTCGGCCGAAAACACAGCCGTCGTCGGCTCTATCCTCGCCATTTACGGCCTCGGCCTGCCCGGCTTCGTGCTGATCAAGGCGCTGCAGCCCGGCTTTTATGCCCGTGAGGATACCAAGACACCGATGCGTTTCACCATGCTCTCGGTCGTCATCAATTCCGGCCTTGCGATCACGCTTTTCCCGCTGATCGCCGAGCGCGGCATCGCGACCGCCGAGGCGGCTGCCGGCTGGACCAATACCGTGCTTCTGTTTTCCACGCTCGTCTGGCGCGGCCATCTTGCCTGGGAATGGGCGCTTGCCCGCCGCACGGCGCTGCTTCTTGTCTCGACCGCGATCATGTCGGCAGCGCTTCTTTATGCCATGCCTTATGCGTCCGCATGGCTCGCGCCAGGCGTACCGCTTGTGCAAAAGGTTGTGGCTCTGTTCGGTCTGCTCGGACTTGCCATGATCGTCTATTTCGCCTGCGCCTTCCTGATCGGCGGCGCCGATCTTGGGATGATCAGGCGCAACATGAAGCGCAAGCCGAAGGCGCCTGCCCCTCCGCAGCAATAGCGGGCGGGGCGTGGGCGTCCGTCAGTAATGGCTGCGCTTCTTCTTGTAGCGCGCAAGCGTCCGCTTGGCAGCGCCCTTGCTGCAATAGTTCCATGTCCGCTTCGGCCCGACATCGACATGGATGATGCCGTTGCAATACTGGCCGATGCCACCGATGCCGGGGGCGGTTGCCGCGGCGGCCAGAATGGCCCTGTCGGATACGCCGGGCACCCGGATATCGGCGGCAAAACAGCGGCTGTGCTGCGAATGACCGGCATGCGGGCGATGGCCGGAGGTTACCACCGGCTTGTGGCCGGTCTCGACGGCGATGTGGGCGAGGACCGCTTCCAGCTTGTCGGGAAAACAGCCGGTACGCACGCTGATGCGCTGAACGGTGTAATAGGCCGAATAATCATGCTTGAAGGATGAGCTGCGGCGCTTCTCAGTCTCGGCAGCCTGGGTGGGAAGGGCGAAGCCGGCAGTCAAAAGGCAGGCGAGCGCGACGCGAAAAAAGATGCGCATAGGTGTCTCCAGAGAAAGGACCTGTCGTCATCGCAGGCCGTCTTGTTCTGGGCGGGGTATTTCTTTTCCAAAAGTGACGTGAATAAGGAGCAATATGCTCCAAACTGGGATTTATCCGCCTAAATACTTAAGCTGCATTAACCATAGGGCAAACGGATTCCCCGGAATATCAGGCAATTCCGGTTCTCCGGCGATATCGTTTAGGCGGCTAATGTTTTGATTTACCGGCGAGAATCTCAGCTGGCGGCCAGGCAGGGGCCCGTTTCTTCCGCGCCCGCGATGACGACGATGTTCCTGCCGCGGCGTTTCGCCTCATAAAGAGCCTCGTCTGCCGTTTGCAGCAATTTTTCAAGCGAAATCTCGGCGGGAAGACCAAAGGCGACGCCAAGGCTGGCCGTCACGCAGCCATCTTCAAGCCCCCTGTGACGGATGCCGAGCGCCTCTATGCCGGTGCGGATGCGCTCGGCCATGGCAAGCAGGGAGAGCGGATCACGGCCACTCGAGAGCACCAGAATTTCCTCCCCCCCGAAACGGAAGACATGCGAGCTGGCATCGGCGGCATTGCGGATCGAGTTGGAGACGGTCCGGATACAGGCATCGCCTTCGAGATGGCCGTGGACATCGTTGAAGCGCTTGAAATGATCGATATCGAGCAGGATCGCCGAGACGGTGGGCTGTGTCGATGCGTTCCGCCAGATCTCCCCGCTGATGCGGGCCAGCGAGCGCCGGTTGAGAAGCCCGGTCAGCTCATCGCGTTCGGCATTGTATTCCAGCTGCCGGTAGAGGAGGCCAGCCCTCAGGCGGTTGAGGAAATTCTGGCGGTCCGTGCGCTCGAGAAAATAGGCGCTGACGACGAGGAAGACGGAGAGCGTCAGATAGAATGTCAGGATGCCGATATAGGAGACCGTGTCGAAGGCGCCGCTCAGATGGGTGCTGATGAAATGCGAGGCGCACATCAGCGCCAGTCCGATGACGATCGCCGGAAAGCGAGGCCTCAGCGAAATCACGAAGAACAGGAAAGCCGCGGCATTGTAGTTCTGATAGGCGAAGAGATAGGGGCTCGTGCTGTAAACCGCGACCGTCATCGGCAGGGTCACGCTGAGGATCGCGATGATGACTGTGAGGAGGTTGTAGAGCCCGGAACTCGGCCAGCGCTGCAGCAGCATGATCGAGAAGAGCACGATCGGCGTGAACACCATCAGGCGGATGATCAGCAGTTCACCCAGCAGATCCGGCAGCATGGCGCGGTCGCAGAAATAGATCAGGTTGTAGATGATCAGCCCGACCACGCCCCAAACCGGCACGAGGCGCAACCGGTCCGCACCATAATCCGTGCGGAACAGGGCTTCGATCCGCGGGGAAAAACGCAGGAAGCCGAAGCCACGCCCGATCTGGTTCTCCACCTCTTCCAGCGTCACGGCGCTCATGAGGGATGCTCCGGGTGAAAAGTGAATTACACGCTAGGATGGAATGTTAACCGGAATCTAAAGACGGGATGGCTGGTTTCGGTAAGCCGGCAGGCATCGCCGTCATCCGCTGTCAGCGGTAGCAAAGGCGGGAAAGCGGCATGTCAGAAAACCGTCACATACCATCGGTTGACCCGATTCTCCCCGGCGGCCATAGTGGGGCCGTACATCATGTGTCCCATCTGGATGTGGCACCGCCCGACCGGTGCTGGCTCCTCCGCAAGAGGTTGTTACGTTGTTTGGATTTTTCAAAAGCTCTCCCGCCCCGAAACCCTTTGCTCTCGCCGGCACGTCACGGCTGGATGACAAGCTTTCGGCTGCTGCCGACAAGAAGGGCAAATACGACAAGAAGGACGCGCCGCTTTCCATTACGGAAATCGCCTCCATCTGCCTCGATGTCGCCTTCGGTGGTGCCAATGGCGGCGGCAGCGCCGGTTATGCCGGGCTTGGCCAGAGCATCGCCCAGGGCGCGCAGAACAGTTACAAGGCAAAGGGCAATGGCAAGATCCAGGTGCCACCGAACCCGCTTTTCGTCGGCCACGGCCATAGCAAAGGCGATATGACGACCGAAAGCCCGGCGACGCTGAAATACCTGCAGCGGCGCCGGATCAAGGAAGTCGGCGGCAACGGTTTCAGCATTGCGGGCTCCGTCGCCGTTGCGGCCTCGATGGGTCATCTTCCAGTCAATGCGCTGTCAATCGCCCGACAGACGAACACGACGGTCTCCACCGCAGCCCATCTCACCAAGCTGAAAATGCTGGCCAGCGAGATCGACGCGATAGATGCCGAGGCGCAGCGTGGCGTCACGCTGTCGGAACTCGTGCGCGAGGTCATTAAGGTCAAGGCCCACAAATCCGGCATCGAAGGCACGAAACTTGTCACCGGTTCCATTCCGGTCCTCGGCGAAATTATCACCGCTGGTGTTTCGGCCGCCGTCAACGGTTCGGTGGCGGTGACGAAGACATTCGACAAGGCCTTTCACGCCAGAAATTGCGCCCGACTGGCGCTGGAAATCCACTGGCGCGCCTATCAGGAACAGTTTTATGCCTGGTGCCGCATGCATCGTCGCGATCCGGCGGAGTTTTTTGCAAAGGACAGCTATCTCGCCCGCCGCAAGCCGCCGCGCCTGACCGGCCTCAACCTGCGTCAGGCCAATGAGAAGCTGCGCGAGGACGCTCGCCCGCCACGGCTGACGGGCATGGGTCTTTCCGCCGCGCGCGAGGCGCTCGAAGCCCATGCGCCGCCGGCAAGCCGGCTGCCCTCGGCTGAATTCGATAAGGTCGTGCACGAGGCCCGCCAGAGTTTTTATTTCCATCGCGATGCCGGCCCCGCGACACGGCTGGTAAGCGAGCTTTTCACCCGACGCTCGGCGCTCGCCATGCTCGGCAGCTATGATATCGGCGCGCTGATCATGGAGCCGGGCGGTTGGGTCGCGCTCACCGACAAGATCTCGTCCCTCTGAAAGCAGCCTGCCGCCATGTCCCGTTCGATCTTTCTCGTCACCCTCGTTGTCGATGACTATGACAAGGCCAAGGCCTTTTATTGTGGGTCACTCGGCTTCGAATGTCTGGAGGACACTGTCCAGCCCGAAGGAAAGCGCTGGCTGACGGTGAAGCCGAAGGGCGGGGAGGGGGCGGCGCTCCTGCTCGCCGAAGCCGTTACCGAAGACCAGAAGGCGGCGATCGGCCGTCAAGCCGGCGGCCGGGTCGGCTTCTTCCTGAAGACCGACGATTTCGCCCGCGATCATGCCGCCATGATTGCCTGCGGCGTAAGCTTTCTCGAAGAGCCGCGTTACGAAGTCTATGGCACGGTGGCGGTGTTTTCCGATCCTTACGGCAACACCTGGGATTTGATTGAGCCTGCTGCCGGTTGAGGCCTTGATTGCACACCGGCAGGCGTGCATAAGCCCGCCCATCAGCTACATGGCCCGCGGGGCGTGGGCGCCGGAGGAAATCAAACCTTTGGGGCTTTCGTATTCCAGGACCTGAGGCCTTCCACCAGCCTATCGAGGACGACATGAATTCTTTCAAGCCGCTTGTCTTTTCCGGCGTGCAGCCGACCGGCAATCTCCATCTCGGCAATTATCTCGGCGCCATCCGCAAGTTCGTGGCCCTGCAGGAAAACAACGACTGCATCTATTGCGTCGTCGACCTGCATGCGATCACTGCCCAGCTCGTGCATGACGACCTGCGTGGCCAGATCCGTTCGATCGCGGCCGCCTTCATCGCCTCGGGCATCGACCCGAAGAAACACATCGTCTTCAACCAGTCGGCCGTGCCGCAGCATGCGGAACTCGCCTGGGTCTTCAATTGCGTCGCCCGCATCGGCTGGATGAACCGCATGACCCAGTTCAAGGACAAGGCCGGCAAGGACCGCGAGAACGCCTCGCTCGGCCTGCTCGCCTATCCGAGCCTGATGGCCGCCGATATTCTCGTCTACCGCGCCACCCATGTGCCGGTCGGCGACGACCAGAAGCAGCACCTGGAACTCGCCCGCGACATCGCGCAAAAATTCAACATCGACTTCCAGGATAAGATCCGCACCACCGGCACCGGCGTCGACATGGTCGTCGGTGAAGAGCCGATCCATGGCTATTTCCCGCTGGTCGAGCCGCTGATCGATGGCCCCGCACCGCGTGTCATGTCGCTGCGCGACGGCACCAAGAAGATGTCGAAGTCGGATCCGTCCGATCTGTCGCGTATCAACCTGATGGACGATGCCGACGAGATCCTGAAGAAGATCCGCAAGGCCAAGACCGATCCGGAAGGCCTGCCGACCGAACTCGAAGGCCTGAAGGGTCGCCCGGAAGCCGACAATCTCGTCGGTATCTATGCAGCGCTCGCCGACAAGTCCAAAGCGGATGTGCTTGCAGAATTCGGCGGTCAGCAATTCTCGGTCTTCAAGCCGGCGCTGGCCGATCTTGCCGTGCATGTGCTTGCGCCGATCTCGCTCGAAATGCGCCGCCTCCTGGACGACACGAGCCATATCGACGCGATTCTGCGCGATGGCGGCGAGCGGGCAAGTGCACGGGCCGAAAAGGTCATGGGCGAGGTCTTCGACATCGTCGGCTTCCTGCGCTGATCGCAAACAATCCAGGCCGAGACATCGTCAACCCGCCAGCCTCAACTGGCGGGTTTTCATTTTCTGCCATTCGTATAATTTCGCCATCACGACCGCGTCGGTCGACTACGTGCATGCATGGGGGACGTCATGGTATCGAAACGGCTATCTCGGCTTGAAGGTCACAGGCGCAAGTTCATGGCGGTCATCGACGGCACGCCGGAATGCGAAAAGGCGGTCTATTATGCCGGCCGCCGCGCGAAAAACACCAATGGCGGCATGGTGCTGCTCTATGTCATCCCTGAAGGCGATTTTCAGCAATGGCTCGGCGTCGAGCAGATCATGCGGGCAGAAGCCATGGAAGAGGCCGAGGCCGTGATGGCAAAGGCCGCCCAGAAGGTGCGCGAGGCGATCGGCATCGATCCGGAAATCGTCATCCGTGAAGGCAGCGCTCCGGAACAGATCAACGCGCTCGTCGAGGAAGATCGCGATATTGCCATTCTCGTGCTTGCCGCCGCCTCTGCCAAGGAAGGACCAGGCCCGCTGGTTTCCGCCGTTGCCGGCCGCGGTGCCGCTTTTCCGATCCCCGTCACCGTCCTGCCGGACGTGCTGACCGACGAGGAAATCGACGCGCTGGCCTGATGCGTATCCGAACTTGGCCGCATCACCCGCTGTTGTGACTTGACCCTTAGGGCATAAAGGCGCACTTGAACCTAAAGCTGATAAGGCTTATCTTCTTTTGAAGAATTCTAAACAAGGGCCGCTATCGCCCGGGAGACGATCCATGTTCATCCAGACGGAAACCACGCCGAACCCGGCGACGCTGAAATTTTTGCCCGGCAAGGTCGTCATGGAACGCGGTACCGCAGATTTCCGCAATGAAGGCGAAGCCGAGGCCTCTCCTCTCGCTGCGCGCCTGTTTGCAATCGGCGGCGTTTCCGGCGTCTATTTCGGTTACGACTTCATCACCGTCACCAAGGAAGATGCCGAGTGGCAGCACCTAAAGCCGGCGATCCTCGGCTCAATCATGGAGCATTTCATGTCCGGCCAGCCGGTCATGGGCGGTGTGTCCTCGCTTGCGGAAGATCTGGACGAGGAAGGCGAGTTCTTCGACGCGAATGATGAGACCATCGTCGCGACGATCAAGGAACTGCTCGAAACCCGTGTTCGCCCGGCTGTGGCCCAGGATGGTGGTGACATCACCTTCAAGGGTTACAAGGAAGGCACCGTCTATCTCAACATGAAGGGCGCATGCTCCGGTTGCCCGTCTTCGACGGCGACCCTGAAGCATGGTGTGCAGAACCTTCTGAAGCACTTTGTGCCGGAAGTTCAGGCGGTCGAGGCTCTCTGAGCCTCACCCGTCCCGCATCCGATCTCCCTTTCGTGACCGACCCGATATGATTGTTCTGGCCATCGACACTGCCGGTGTGGATTGCTCCGCTGCCATTTACGATGTAGCGGCGGGCAAAACCCTGTCCGTCGTCACCGAGATGATCGGCAAGGGCCATGCTGAGCGGCTGATGGAGATGATCGACACGGCGCTCGATGACGCCGGCCTGCCACTATCGGCAATCGGTCGGGTAGCGGTCGTCATCGGTCCCGGCTCGTTTACCGGCATCCGCGTCGGTGTTGCAGCGGCCCGCGGTTTTTCGTTGGCACTCGGCATCGATTGCGTCGGCGTGACGACGCTCGAGGTTTTGGCAAGAACCTATCTTCAGGCGCATCCGCAAAAGCCCGTCGTTGTTGCGATGGATGCCAAGCGCAACGAGATTTATACCCAGGCTTTCTCTGCCGCAGGTGCAGCGCTCGATACGCCGCAGGCACTGTCGCCGGATGATTTCGATGCTCTCGTTACCGGCTTTTCGGCAGCCGTGACCGGCTCCTGGACCGAGCACAAGGAAGGTGCACTTCCGGTGCCGGATCGTTTCGATATCGGCATGGTGGCGCGGATCGGTGCGGAAAAGCCAGCGGATGCGGCGCGGCCAAAACCCTTGTATCTTCGTGGCCCGGATGCCAAACCGCAGACCGGATTCGCGCTGGCCCGCCAGTAGGGCCAGAGCATGTCGCGCAAAAGTGTGCAGCGGTTTTGCGAAAACGACATGCCAAAACAAAATGCTGCCAGCGCGATGGTTGGGATGGAACCATGTTCGACGATTATCTGAGCTGGAAACCGTTTTTCGAGGTGGTCGCTCTCGAAGTGGATGACTGCGTCGAGATTTCGGACTTGCATGGTCAGCGCTTTCCGAGACAGTGGAGCGATGGCGAATTCCAGAACCTCGTCCTGCAGCACAATGTCTTCGGTTTCGCGGTTCGCCAGACCAATGCCTTTTTCTCAAAACCGCTTGCCGGTTTCGTGCTCTGCCGTGAAGGCGGCGGTGAGGCGGAAATTCTGACGGTTGCCGTTGCCGAAAAATATGGGCGACAAGGTCTCGGCTGGCGGTTGATGCAGGCCGCCCTGCGTGAAGCCGTGTCGCGCGGCGCCGATACGATGTTTCTCGAGGTCGAGGCCGCCAACAAGCCCGCTGCCGATCTTTATGCCAAGCTCGGCTTTCGGAAAGTCGGGGAAAGACCGTCCTATTACACCGGTGCCGATGGGCGACGGTCCGCCGCGCTTGTCATGAGCCGCGTTCTTCGCTAGTTCCTGACTTTCTACTTGAACGTTTCGAAGGCTAAAACGTCATGACGGATCTTTCCAAAACCCTGGAGGAGCTGTGTGCCGAAAAAGGCATGCGCATGACGGACCAGCGCCGCGTGATTGCCCGTATCCTGCAGGATTCCGACGATCACCCGGATGTCGAGGAGCTTTATCGCCGCTCTTCCAAGGTCGATCCGCGCATCTCGATCTCCACAGTCTACCGCACGGTCAAGTTGTTCGAGGACGAGGGAATCATCGAGCGCCACGATTTTCGTGATGGCCGGTCGCGCTATGAAACGGTGCCGGAAGAGCATCACGATCACATGATCGACCTCAACACCGGCAATGTCATCGAATTCCAGTCTGCGGAAATCGAGGCGCTGCAGGAGCGCATTGCCCGCGAACTCGGTTTTCGCCTCGTCGGCCACAGGCTGGAACTCTACGGTATCCCGCTCGACAAAGACGACCAGTAAGGACGACCGGTGATTACCAATATCCGGATCGGCCTCGTCCTTTTCAGCCTTGTCGTGGTGACGCTGGTCCTTTTGCCGTTTCAGCTCGTCGGCCTTGCGTTCGATCTGAAGATCCGTCGTTACGTGCCACGCCTTTGGCACCGCAGCGCCTGTTTCCTGCTTGGTATCCGCATCCATGTTCACGGCAAGATGGATGCACGCCGACCTTTGATGCTGGCCTCCAACCACGCCTCCTGGAAGGATATTCTCGTCCTCGGTGCCGTTGCCGATGTCGTTTATATCGCCAAGGCGGAAGTCGCGAACTGGCCGGTCTTCGGCCTGCTCGCCAAGCTGCAGAAGAGCATTTTCGTGGTGCGCGAGGAAAAGCGCCGCACCGGGGATCAGGTCAACGAGATCGCCGCCCGCATGAATGCCGGCGAGATCGTCGTGCTCTTTCCCGAAGGCACGACTTCGGACGGCAATCGTCTTCTCGAAGTCAAGTCGTCCCTTTTCGGCGCCGCTGCCGCGGCGGCACCGGCGACAGCTGAAAAGATCGTGCATGTACAGCCGGCGGCAATCGCCTATACGCGGGTCAACGGCATGGCGATGGGCCGTTATCACCGCCCGATCGCCGCCTGGCCCGGCGATATCGAACTTTTGCCGCACCTGATGGGCATATTGCGGGAAGGCGCGCTTGATGTGGAAGTCGCCTTTGGCGACACGATCGATTTTCGCGCCGGCGACAACCGCAAAAAGCTCTCAGCCGACGTCACGGCCCAGCTTCGCAAACTGCTGACACGGCATCTGCGCGGCAGGAATTACGACGAATACGACGAGAACGTGAAATAGAAGCCTATTGCGCCTCGGCCCTCCGCCTCCCATTTGCGCCAGACGGTCGAAGAAGTGAAGACAATCGAAAGATTGAACAAGTCAGGCGCGTTACGGCGGGTTATCGAAACCTGCCATAGGCCAACAATCTGGAAGAGAGAATGGATCCGCTTGGAAGTCTGATTGCCTGGTCTGCCGAATATGGCCTGCTCGGGGTTTTCCTGGTCGCCTTTTCGGAGCGGGTCGTACCGATCTTTCCCTCCTATGCAATCCTGGTGGCGATCGGCATTGCATCGGAATCCGGATCCTGGTCTGCGCCGGCAGCACTGTTTGCAGCGGTCGCCGGCAGTTATGTCGGTGGATCCATCTATTATCTCTGTGCAGTCAGCGTTTCCGAGCAGCGTTCGGTTCGTTTCCTCACCCGCTTCGCCCTTCTCTTCGGCACCTCTTCGGCTCGTGTTGAAAGCCTCATCCTCTATTTCCGCACCAATCAGTCGGCACTGTCCTTCACCTCTCAACTTGTGCCCACCATCCGTCTCGTCGCGCCGGCAATCGCCGGCCTCTTGAAGGTAAGCCCCGGTCCGTTTGCGGTCGCCAGCGCACTCGGCGTGGCGATCTGGAACGGTCTGTTCTTTGCCATCGGTTATATCTGCGCCCGCCTTTCCTTCGACGGCAACGTGTCTGAACTGGCACTGGAAGTGATGATCATCCTGATGGTGGTCGAAAGCCTGGCTTTTGTCGTCTGGCGCCGCTGGCGCAAACGGAAGGCGGCGGTTGAAGGGTAAAGCCCACGCACAAATCAGCCCCTCACCCTAACCCTCTCCCCGTTTTGACGGGGAGAGGGGACGTGCCCCAAGCGGGGCAGACAGGGTGCGGCAAGTTTCCTTCTCCCCGTCAGAACGGGGAGAAGGTGCCCGGCAGGGCGGATGAGGGGCAATCTATTCAGGAAACGCTTCAATTCCGGCCTTTCTTGCGTTATGAGCGGCTCATGAACGAACACGTCTCCTGTCCCACGCCGGCCGAAGCGCCGGTCGATCGTCCCAACAGCAAAAAGGTCTTCATCAAGACCTATGGCTGTCAGATGAATGTCTACGATTCCGTGCGCATGGGCGATGCGCTGGCGAGCGAGGGATATGTGACGACGGAAGAGATGGGCGAGGCCGATCTCGTTCTGCTCAATACCTGTCATATCCGCGAGAAGGCCGCCGAAAAGGTCTATTCGGCGCTTGGCCGTCTGCGCGACATGAAGAAGGCACGTGCCGCCGAAGGCCGCGAATTCCTGATCGGCGTTGCCGGCTGCGTCGCCCAGGCCGAAGGCGAGGAAATCGTTCGTCGCGCGCCCTCGGTCGATGTTGTCATCGGACCGCAGACCTATCACCGCCTGCCGGAAGCCTTGCGCAAGGCGCGCGCCGGCAAGGCCGTCGTCGATACGGAATATGCTGTCGAGGACAAGTTCGCGCATCTGCCGGCCACCGAAAAGGCCGGAATTCGCGCCCGCGGCGTCACGGCGTTCCTCACCGTGCAGGAAGGCTGCGACAAGTTCTGCACCTTCTGCGTCGTGCCTTACACGCGCGGCTCCGAAGTTTCCCGTCCCGTGCAGCAGATCCTCGACGAGGCAAAGCGTCTTACCGAAAGCGGCGTGCGCGAAATCACGTTGCTCGGCCAGAACGTCAATGCCTGGCGCGCGGCCGGCCCGAACGGTGCCGACTGGGGCCTTGCCGATCTTCTCTATCGCCTCGCCGAAATTCCGGGCCTCGCCCGCCTGCGCTATACGACCAGCCACCCGCGCGACATGGACGACCGGCTGATCGAGGCGCATCGCGATCTGCGCTCGCTGATGCCCTATCTGCATCTGCCCGTTCAGGCCGGTTCCGACCGTATCCTGAAGGCGATGAACCGCCGTCACACCGGCGCCGAATATCTGCGGCTGATCGAGCGCATCCGCAATGCCCGTCCCGACATCGCGATGTCCGGCGATTTCATCGTCGGTTTCCCCGGCGAAACCGATCAGGACTTTGAAGACACGCTGAAAATGGTCGAGGAAGTGAACTACGCCTCGGCCTTCTCGTTCAAATATTCGACCCGCCCCGGTACGCCCGGCGCCGATCTCACCGATCAGGTGGCCGAGGAAATAAAGGCCGAACGTCTGGAAAGACTGCAGGCCCTGCTCTTGAAACAGCAGGCCGACTTCGCCAAATCCTGTATCGGCAAGACCATCGACCTGCTTCTGGAAAAGCCCGGTCGCATGCCTGGCCAGGTCATCGGACGCTCACCTTGGCTTCAGTCTGTGAATGTTGATGCAAAAACATCGCAAATCGGTGAGATTATCCGTGTACGAATCATTGGAACCGGCCCGAACAGCTTGTTTGCCGAACCAGCAGAGAGTTTAATCGGAGCTTGAGGTTAACTGGGAGATTGCCTGCTTGAACGGACGTGAATTGGCTTCTTCATCCGCGCGCCAGCCCCGCACCGCCGCGACCGACGCCAATCACTTTGTCCTGACGTTTGAGAACAACAGGTTCGCCAGCGAGCTTTTCGGCCAATTCGACCAGAACCTGAAACTGCTGGAGCAGCGGCTCAATATCGATGCCCGTCCGCGCGGCAATTCGGTTGCGATCTCCGGCGACGTCATGGCCACCAATCAGGCCCGTCGCGCACTCGATTTCCTTTATGAACGTCTCCAGAAAGGCGGCTCCGTGGAAGCATCCGACGTCGAAGGCGCAATCCGCATGGCCCAGGCGGCCGACGACCAGCTGCAGCTGCCGACCATGGAGAAGAAGGCAAAACTCTCCATGAGCCAGATTTCCACCAAGAAGAAGACGATCGTTGCCCGCACGCCGACGCAGGACGCCTATATGCGCGCCCTGGAGCGCTCGGAACTCGTCTTCGGCGTCGGCCCGGCCGGTACCGGTAAGACCTATCTCGCCGTTGCCCATGCCGCCCAGCTGCTGGAGCGCGGCGCCGTCGACAAGATCATCCTGTCGCGTCCTGCCGTCGAAGCCGGCGAACGCCTCGGCTTCCTGCCCGGCGACATGAAGGAAAAGGTCGATCCCTATCTGCGGCCGCTTTATGACGCGCTCTACGACATGATGCCGGGCGACAAGGTGGAGCGGGCAATCACGGCCGGCGTCATCGAAATCGCGCCACTCGCCTTCATGCGCGGTCGCACGCTGTCGAATGCCGCGATCATCCTCGACGAGGCGCAGAACACGACCTCGATGCAGATGAAGATGTTTTTGACCCGTCTCGGCGAAGGCGGCCGGATGATCATCACCGGCGACCCGAGCCAGGTGGACCTTCCGCGCGGCGTCAAATCCGGTCTGGTCGAGGCGCTGCAGATCCTGAAGGGTGTCGAAGGCATTTCGGTGATCAAATTCAAGGATACCGATGTCGTGCGCCATCCGCTGGTCGGCCGCATCGTCAAGGCCTATGACGCGCAATATGCCGTTCACGAGGAAAGCGAGGATCTGGACCGGTAATCCCGGCCGGATCACTATTCATGCCCGAACTCGATATTCAGATCAGTGTGGAAGACGAAGGCTGGCCGCAAGAGCCGGCCCTGGAGGCGTTGAGCCTCAAGGTTCTTGGCGCTGCCGCCGCGTTTCTTGCCAAAAACGAAGACCAGCCCTTCCCGAAAATGGCGCCGGAAGTCTCGCTTGTCTTCACGAATGATGCGGCAATCAAAGAAATCAACGCCGAGTGGCGCGGCAAGGACAAGCCGACCAACGTCTTGTCTTTCCCCGCTTTTCCGCTTGAACCGGGCGGCATGCCCGGCCCGATGCTGGGCGATATCGTCGTCGCCCGCGAAACTGTCGAGCGGGAAGCGGTTGATCTCGACAAGACTTTCGACGATCATCTGACCCATCTACTCGTCCATGGGTTCCTGCATTTGTTCGGCTACGACCATATCGAAACGGAAGAAGCCGAAGAAATGGAAGCCCTGGAAACTAGCATTTTGGCCGAACTCGGCCTATCTGACCCCTATGCGGGGCAGGACCCGTTAACATAGTTTGAGATTATGAACGACTTTTCGACAAGCAATGCCCGCGAGGGCAAGGACTCCGAAGCCTCCTCGGACGAGGGCAGTAGTCACTCTAGGGAACCTCTTGCGAGGAACCATCACTCCTTCTGGTCGCGCGCGCTTCGGCTGCTGCGGCCGTCTCAGGGAGAGCAGTTGCGCGAGGATCTCGCCGACGCCCTGATGACTGACACCAATGTCAGCAATGCCTTTTCGCCCGAAGAGCGGGCGATGCTTCATAATATCCTTCGCTTCCGCGAGGTCCGCGTCGAGGACATCATGGTGCCGCGCGCCGATATCGAAGCTGTCGATATGGGCATGACGATCGGCGATCTGATGATCCATTTCGAAGAGACCGGCCGCTCGCGCATGCCGGTCTATGGCGACAATCTCGATGATGCCCGCGGCTTTGTCCATATCCGCGATCTTCTCTCCTATCTGGCCAAGCAAGCACGTAACAAGCGCCGCACCAGCGGCCGCGCTTCTGCATCTGCTGCTGCCGTTACCGCCGAAAAGCCGGAAAAGGCGGTCCGCACGCCGCGCGCTGCCTTCGATCTTGGTCGTGTCGATCTCGAGCAGACGGTCGCCGAGGCTGGCCTGATCCGCAAAATCCTGTTCGTGCCGCCGTCCATGCTGGCCTCCGACCTGCTGCAGAGCATGCAGGCGGCCCGCACCCAGCTGGCGCTGGTGATCGACGAATATGGCGGCACCGATGGTCTCGTCTCCCATGAAGACATCGTCGAAATGGTGATCGGCGATGTCGAGGACGAGCACGACAATGACGAGGTCATGTTCTCGCAGACCGGCGAAGACGTGTTTCTCGCAGACGCCCGCGTCGAACTCGAGGAAATCGCCGAGGCGATCGGTCCCGATTTCGATATTCGCGACCGTCTCGAGGATGTCGATACGTTGGGCGGCCTGATCTTCTCGGCGCTTGGCCGTATTCCGGTGCGCGGCGAGGTCGTTCAGGCGGTGCCGGGCTTCGAATTCCAGATCCTCGATGCCGATCCGCGCCGCATCAAGCGCGTTCGCATCATGCGCAAGCGCGCTCTCGTCCGCCGTCGTCTGAAAGGGGAGGGGGAACTTCTTCTCACCGATCAGCAGCAGCATCCGGCAGCTCTCCTGCCGCCGCCGAGCCGGCCGGAAGGGGATCAGCCACAGCGCTGACTTTCAACGCCCGGCTTCGGGACAAGCCGCATTTTTTTTGGAAGACTGCGGCGGCTGATTCGGGGCGCGTGAAGGGGACATTGATGGAGCGGCTGGCAGGCAGGATCATGCTTCTCTGGGGCTGGCCGCGCGCAATATTGGCTATTCTGGCCGGCGCGCTTGGCGCGCTTGCTTTGCCGCCCTTCGGTTTCTTCGCGGCCTTCTTCGTCTCTTTCACGGTCTTCGTCTGGCTGATGGACGGCACGACCGGTCATCCGAATGGTGGCCTGTTCAGCCGTGCCCGCTCGGCGTTTTTCCTCGGCTGGCTGTTCGGCTTCGGTTATTTCGTCGCCGGCCTCTGGTGGCTCGGCAATGCGCTGCTGGTCGACGCCGAGGAATTCGCCTGGGCGCTGCCGCTCGCCGTCTTCGGCCTGCCGGCCTATCTGGCGCTGTTTTACGGTCTGGCAGCGCTTGTCGCCCGCATCCTCTGGTCGGACGGGCTGGGGCGTATTGCCGCACTCGCCTTCAGTTTTGGCCTTGCCGAGTGGCTTAGAAGTTTCGTGCTGACCGGCTTCCCCTGGAACGCGATCGGCTATGGCGCCATGCCGATGCCGATCATGATGCAGTCTGCGGCCCCGCTTGGCATTTTCGGCGTCACGGTTCTCGCTGTCTTCGTTTTCTCCGCGCCAGCACTAATCGGCACGAAAAAGGGCATGGGGTTGGGCCTCGCCGTCGCGGCGCTTCTCTTCTGCGCCCATTTCGGTTTCGGTTATTGGCGGCTTCACGGTGCGGATGCTGCGGTCGCTGCTGCCTCGAAGGATCCTATCGAAGTGAGGATCGTCCAGCCGCTGATCGACCAGTCGCGCAAGCTGGACGACAATGAAAGGCACTCGATCTTCGAGGAACATCTGACGCTCTCGGCGCTGCCACCGCAGAACGGCGGCAAGAGACCCGATGTCATTGTCTGGCCCGAGACCTCCATCCCCTTCATATTGACCGACAATCCGGATGCCCTGTCGCGCATCGCTGATGTCCTGCAGGACGGTCAGGTGCTGATCACCGGCGCCGTGCGCGCTGAAAATGCCGGTGTCGGTTTTGCGCCGCGTTATTACAATTCCATCTATGTCATCGACAGTCAGGGCCAGATCATTTCGGCCTCCGACAAGGTGCATCTCGTCCCGTACGGCGAATATGTGCCCTACGAGGATCTGCTGAGGCAGGTCGGCATAACCGATGCGATCGCCATGCCGGGCGGCTTTTCCGCCGCCTCGACCCGCTCGCTGCTCACGCTTCCCGGTGGCCGCAGCTTTTATCCTCTGATCTGCTACGAGGCGATCTTCCCCGACGAGATCGATGACTCGGTGGAGCGCACCAGTGCGCTTCTCAACGTCACCAATGATGGCTGGTTCGGGGCCACGCCCGGCCCTTACCAGCATTTCCTCCAGGCCCGCATCCGTGCGGTCGAAACCGGCCTGCCGTTGATTCGCAGTGCAAATACCGGAGTTTCCGCCTTTGTGGACCCTTTCGGCAGGGTCGTGGAGGGGATGGACTACAATCAAAAAGGTGTGATCGATTCAACCATCGGGAGCATACCTGTTGCGCATTGGTACGCACATACCCGTCAGAGTTACTTCTGGTTGGTAATGGTTGTAATGTTGTCGATTGCAGCGATCTCGCGCACAAGTTTTAAATTTAAGAAGAATTGACCAAAAACCCCTAAAATTGCATAGTGCCTGAGCCTCTAGTCCCGCCATGCGCTTCAACTGTTGGAACCGTTGTGCCTAACAACGCGAAGTGTATCCCCCACACGCGGACACCAGGTTGGATAGACAGCAACTTTATCAGGACGTCGTTATGATCGAGAATAAAAAGAAGCCGAACCCGATAGATATTCATGTCGGGAGTCGGATTCGTTTGCGTCGGACTATGCTTGGAATGAGCCAGGAAAAATTGGGGGAAAGCCTTGGCATTACATTCCAGCAGATCCAGAAATACGAAAAGGGAACGAACCGCGTCGGCGCAAGCCGTCTGCAGAACATTTCCAGCATCCTGAACGTTCCGGTTTCATTCTTCTTCGAAGATGCCCCGGGTGATCAGGCCGGTGGTGCGAACGGGATGGCGGAGGCGTCCAGCTCGAACTACGTGGTCGACTTCCTGTCGTCCTCTGAAGGCCTTCAGCTGAACCGCGCTTTTGTAAAGATCGCCGACCCGAAGGTTCGCCGTCGTCTCGTCGATCTCGTCAAGTCGCTCGCAGCGGATGCCGAAGTGGAATAACCGGTCCTATCCGGCTTCTTTGAAAAAGCGGCTTTCAGGGCCGCTTTTTTTATGCGTGCGATTGCGCACGAAAACCCCACGTTCACACATAAAGA
This sequence comes from Neorhizobium alkalisoli, assembly GCF_007829835.1. Lineage (GTDB taxonomy): Bacteria > Pseudomonadota > Alphaproteobacteria > Rhizobiales > Rhizobiaceae > Neorhizobium. The sequence goes on from NZ_VIWP01000004.1 coordinate 370,262, forward strand.
TATATTTATGTGGTTGTACGCTTGTTTTCGAGCCGCCGACTCAGTACACAAGCTTGGTCTATTCTTTGAGGGGAATCCCGTAATGCGCGCTAGCTACCTGTTCACGAGCGAGTCTGTGGCCGAGGGCCATCCGGACAAGGTTTGTGACCGTATTTCCGATGAAATCGTGGATCTCGTCTATCGCGAGGCTGCCAAGACCGGAGTTGATCCCTGGTCGGTGCGCATCGCCTGCGAGACGCTCGCCACCACCAATCGCGTCATCATCGCCGGTGAAGTCCGTCTTCCGCCGAGCCTGATGAAGAAGGACAAGAACGGCAACGACGTCATCAACCCGTCGAAGTTCAAGTCCGCTGCCCGCAAGGCGATCCGCGACATCGGCTACGAGCAGGACGGCTTCCATTGGAAGACTGTCAAGATCGACGTTCTCCTGCATTCGCAGTCTGCCGATATCGCCCAGGGCGTTGACAGCGCAGCCGACAAGCAGGGCGACGAAGGTGCCGGTGACCAGGGCATCATGTTCGGTTACGCCTGCAAGGAAACGCCGGACCTCATGCCGGCTCCGATCTATTATTCGCACAAGATCCTGCAGCTCCTCGCAACCGCCCGCAAGAAGGGCGAGGGCGAAGCTGCCAAGCTTGGCCCTGACGCCAAGAGCCAGGTCACCGTCCGTTACGAAAACGGCAAGCCCGCCGCCGTCGACTCGATCGTCCTCTCCACCCAGCATCTCGATGAGAACTGGGATTCGAAGAAGGTTCGCCAGGTCGTCGAGCCCTATATCAAGGAAGCTCTCGGCGAACTGCCGATTGCTGCCGATTGCAAGTGGTACATCAACCCCACCGGCAAGTTCGTCATCGGTGGTCCGGATGGTGATGCTGGCCTGACCGGCCGCAAGATCATCGTCGACACTTACGGCGGTGCTGCTCCGCACGGCGGCGGCGCATTCTCCGGCAAGGACACGACCAAGGTCGACCGTTCGGCTGCTTACGCTGCCCGTTACCTCGCCAAGAACGTCGTTGCTGCCGGCTTTGCCGAACGTTGCACGATCCAGATCTCCTACGCGATCGGCATTGCCCAGCCGCTGTCGATCTATGTCGATCTGCACGGCACCGGCCATGGCGTTACCGAAGATCAGGTCGAAGCCGCGATCCGCAAGGTCATGGACCTGTCGCCGACCGGCATCCGCCGCCACCTCGACCTCAACAAGCCGATCTACGCGAAGACTTCTGCCTACGGCCATTTCGGCCGCAAGTCTGGTCGCGACGGCTCGTTCTCCTGGGAAAAGACGGATCTCGTCAAGCCGCTCAAGGAAGCGATGAAGGCCGAAGTTCTGCAGGCTGCCTGATCGGCCTTTACGAACGACCCCAGAAAACAGTAAAGCGGGTGCCTTCGCGCGAAGGCGCCCGCTTTGTCATTACGAGAGCCGGCTTTGTTACTATGAGAGACTGTGAAGCATGACCGACCAGCAGCATCCAGGCCGCGCCACCGAAGCCTTTTTCGGCCGCCGCAAGGGCAAGGCACTCCGCGAGCGTCAGGCGGAGGGCATGGCGACGCTTCTGCCGCAGCTGAAGCTCGACCTTCAGACACCGGCGCCGGCCTCCCTGGTCGAGTTGTTTCAGGCGCCCGTCGAAAATATCCGCATGGAAATCGGTTTCGGCGGCGGCGAACATCTCATTCACCGCGCCCAGGAAAATCCCGCGACCGGCTTTATCGGCGTCGAGCCCTTCGTCAATTCGATGGCAAAGCTGATCACCCGCGTCGAGGATCTCGGGCTTAAAAACATCCGCGTCTATGATGATGACGCCACGCAGGTACTGGACTGGCTTCCGGAGGCCTCTGTCGGCCGTATCGATCTGCTCTATCCCGATCCGTGGCCGAAGCGGAAGCATTGGAAAAGGCGGTTCGTTTCGCAGGTCAATCTCGACCGTTTTCATCGGGTGCTGAAACCCGGCGGCCTTTTCTGTTTCGCGTCCGACATCGATACCTATGTCAACTGGACGCTGATCCATTGCCGCGATCACGGCGGCTTTGCATGGCAGGCCGAGCAGTCTTCCGACTGGCTGACGCCCTTTGCCGGCTGGCCTGGCACGCGTTACGAAAACAAGGCCCGCCGCGAAGGCCGCTCATCGGCCTATCTGATCTTCAAGAGAACCTGACGTCGTCAGGTTCCACGCATGACAATCAGTGCAGGCTGACCGTCTTCAGGTCGTCTTCAGCGGCCTTGAAGAAGGTGCTGGAACGGTTATCGGTGAGGAGGATCGGCGTACCGTCGGCGCCGAACAGAGCCCACAGATCGAGGCTCGGATCGATATCGGGAGCTTCCGGGAAACAGCGGGAAACTTCATCCGATTTCATCTTGCGAATGTACCCAACCTCGCCGTTGCCGAGGTGTTCGAGCTGGGACTGCGTCAAACGCGTATTCGCTTCTTTCAAGAGCATTCCTGCCTCCAGTAGTGAGGGCGCATCAGCGATGATGCTGATGCTCTACTGTGAGACGGAAATGTTAATTTTTCGCACTACGCGGTCGGGTTCCAGGCGGGTGAGGTCGATCGAAAGAAGGCCATTCTTGAGGACGGCGCCAGACACTTCCATGCCGTCTGCAAGTACGAAAATCCGCTGAAACTGGCGCGCTGCGATGCCGCGATAGAGATATTCCCGCTCGCCCTGATCGACCTGTCGGCCACGGATAAAAAGTTGATTTTCTTCGGTCGTCACGTCGAGTTCGGCTTCGGAAAACCCGGCAACGGCAAGTGTGATTCGCAACAGATCGGTCGTCGCGGTGCGAATGCGCTCGATATTGTAGGGCGGATAGCCATCATTGCCCTTGCTCAAGCGTTCAAGCGTCTTTTCCATGGCGTCGAAGCCCAGAAGCAGCGGGCTTGCGAACGGCGTCGTCCGGCTCATCGAGACAGTCCTTGTTTAAGCGACCTGGTCTGGTTCACACGACCTTGCCAACGTCCGTAAGGCCCGCCGACGCCCTCTATATGGGGGCTTGCCCGATTGATCGCAAGCCGATCCCGGGGCTGAAGCCCGAGACTTGACAATCGCGGCCAAGCCAGCCCAGAAACCCATAAGAAATCAGGGCCCGTCATAAATCAGGGGAAGCCCATGGGAGAGATCATGCAACGCAGAAAGATCATCATCGACACGGATCCGGGCCAGGACGATGCCGCAGCGCTTATGCTGGCTTTCGGCAGCCCCGACGAGATCGAGATCCTCGGCCTCACCGCCGTCGCCGGCAATGTGCCGCTCTCCTTCACCAGCCGCAACCTGCGCATCGTCTGCGAACTCTGCGGCCATCCGGAAGCAAAAGTTTACGAAGGCGCGCTGAAGCCGCTCAACCGCCCGCAGGTGACAGCCGAGCATGTTCACGGCAAGACGGGCCTCGATGGCGCTGAACTGCCAGAGCCGACCATGCTGCCGCAGGAGCAGAACGCGATCGATTTCATCATCGAGACGCTGCGCCGCGAACCGGAAGGCACCGTGACGCTCTGCACGCTTGGTCCGCTCACCAATATCGCCATGGCGCTCACTAAAGCACCGGACATCGCGCCGCGCGTAAAAGAGCTGGTGATGATGGGCGGTGGTTTTTCAGAAGGCGGCAACATTACGCCGGCCGCGGAGTTCAACATCTATGTCGACCCGGAAGCCGCCAAGATCGTCTTTGGCGCCGGCATTCCGCTCGTTATCATGCCGCTCGACGTCACCCACCAGCTTCTGACTAGGAAGGCCCGCGTCGAGAAGATTGCGGCACTCGGCACGCGTCCGGCTCAGGTCCTGGTCGAATGGCTGGCCTTTTTCGAGCGTTTCGACATCGAGAAATACGGCTCCGACGGCGGCCCGCTGCATGATCCGACCGTGATCGCCTACCTCCTGAAGCCGGAACTCTTCTCTGGCCGGGAATGCAATGTCGAGATCGAGGTGGAATCCGAGCTGACGGTCGGCATGACCGTCGTCGACTGGTGGCGGGTGACCGACCGTAAGCCGAATGCGACCTTCATGCGCACTGTCGATGCGGATGGCTTTTTCGAGCTTCTGACGGAGCGTGTCGGCCGGCTCTGAGCTGGCGTTTTCGGTTGAGGAATTGCCCCTCACCCTAACCCTCTCCCCGTAAACGGGGCGAGGGGACGTGGCCTTATTGAGGCATGGAGCGTGCGGCAAATGTCCTTCTCCCCGTCAGAACGGGGAGAAGGTGCCGGCAGGCGGATGAGGGGCAGTCGCAACCGAAAAGGCTGCCCTCTCAAAGCCCATAAAAATCCACCATGATCTTCCAGGCTTCGTCAGCCGTCTCGACAAAATTGATCAGGTCGATATCGCCCGGCGCGATCGTGCCGAATTCGGCAAGCGCCTCGAAGTTGATAATCGTGCGCCAGAATTTTTCGCCGAACAGGATGAGCGGGATGCGCTCCATCCGCTTCGTCTGGATCAGTGTCAGCGCCTCGAACATTTCGTCCAGCGTGCCGAATCCGCCCGGGAAGACCGCGACCGCCTTCGCCCGCATCATGAAATGCATCTTGCGGATCGCGAAATAGTGGAAGTTGAACGAAAGCTCGGGCGTGACATAGCGGTTCGGCGCTTGCTCGTGCGGCAGCATGATGTTGAGGCCGATACTCGGGGCGCCGGCTTCTGCAGCGCCGCGATTGCCGGCTTCCATGACGCCGGGGCCACCGCCGGTGACGACGACATATTCCTGATGGTGGAAGGCGGCCGACTGCTTGCCGCAGAGCTCCGCGAACTTGCGGGCCTCCTCGTAATAGACCGAGGCGGCCGTCAGGCTGTTGCGCTGAACCTCGTTATGGGCGGCCCACGGCACCTGTCCGGGTGCCGGAATGCGGGCGCCGCCGAAAAGCACGACAGTCGATTTGATGCCCTGCTCGGTCAGCATCATCTCCGCCTTCATCAGCTCCAGCTGCAGGCGGACGGGGCGAAGTTCCTCGCGGCCGAGAAATTCCTCGTCCGCATAGGCCAGGCGATAGGAAGGCGATTCCGTCTGCGGCGTTTTCGGCTGGCCGGCGGCCGCATGCTTGTCGGCCTTGTTGTCCTTCAGCGGATCCCAGACGCCGTCATCCCGCCGTGGTCCGTCTTTTGTCGCCTTCGCCATGGTCTTTGCCTTCCTTCCGCGTCAATTCGACCATCGCCGATGGGCCATCGGGAATCGGGATTGACGCCAATTCACATTGACGCTTGAGTGGCGGTCGCTTAGAGCAAATGACACCATTTGGCCACCCGACCGCGCCTTCCAAACCATCACGATATCGCGCGACGTTTAAGGATTCCCCATGAGCAGCATCGACCTCGCCAGCCTCGAAAAGACCATCGAGACCGCCTTCGACAATCGCGACAGCGTGACGGTCTCGACCAAAGGCGAGGTACGCGACGCCGTTGAGACCTCGCTCAACCTGCTCGACAGCGGCGAAGCCCGCGTTGCCGTCCGTGGTGCCGATGGCGCCTGGACTGTCAACCAGTGGCTCAAGAAGGCCGTTCTCCTCTCCTTCCGCCTCAACGACATGGAAGTCGTCAAGAACGGCCCCGGCAATTCGACCTGGTGGGACAAGGTTCCGTCCAAGTTCGAAAACTGGGGCGAAAACCAGTTCCGTGCCGCCGGTTTCCGCGCCGTGCCGAATGCCGTCGTGCGCCGCTCGGCCTATATCGCCAAGAACGTCGTGTTGATGCCGTCCTTCGTCAACCTCGGCGCTTTCGTTGATGAAGGCACGATGGTCGATACCTGGGCAACGGTCGGCTCCTGCGCGCAGATCGGCAAGCATGTCCATCTTTCCGGCGGCGTCGGCATCGGTGGCGTTCTGGAGCCGATGCAGGCTGGCCCGACCATCATCGAGGACAATTGCTTCATCGGCGCCCGTTCGGAAGTCGTCGAAGGCTGCATCATCCGCGAAGGCTCGGTCCTCGGCATGGGCGTCTACATCGGCAAGTCGACAAAGATCGTCAACCGCGCCACCGGCGAAGTCTTTTACGGCGAAGTACCGCCTTACTCGGTCGTCGTCGCCGGCTCCATGCCGTCGGGCAATGCCACCATGCCGAATGGCCTTGCCGCGCCGCATCTCTATTGCGCCGTGATCGTCAAGACGGTCGATGAAAAGACCCGCTCCAAGACCGGCATCAACGAACTGCTGCGCGACTGAGAAAAGCCGATCATTCAAACATGTCCGTTTCCGATCCCGTCGAAAATCTGAAAACCCTGATCCGCTGCCCTTCGGTAACACCTGCCGAGGGCGGCGCCTTGTCCGCGCTGGAGGCGATGCTGTCGCCGCTCGGCTTCAGGGTCGAGCGTATGGTGGCGACGGAACCGGGCATGCCGGATATCGAAAACCTCTATGCCCGACTTAGCACTGAAGGCCCGCATCTGATGTTTGCCGGCCATACGGACGTCGTGCCAGTCGGCGACGAGGCGAGCTGGAGCCATCCGCCATTCTCCGCTGAGATCGAAGACGGAGAAATGTTCGGCCGCGGCGCCGTCGACATGAAGGGCGGTATCGCCTGTTTCGTCGCAGCCGTCGCCCGCCACATCGAAGAGCATGGTGCGCCAAAGGGATCGATCTCCTTCCTGATCACCGGCGATGAGGAAGGCCCAGCCGTCAACGGCACGGACAAGCTCCTGAAATGGGCCGCCGAAAAAGGCGAGCGCTGGGACGCCTGCCTGGTCGGCGAACCGACCAACCCGGATGTGCTCGGCGATATGATCAAGATCGGCCGCCGTGGCTCCGTCTCGGGCAAGGTGACCGTTTTCGGCGTGCAGGGCCACGCCGCCTATCCGCATCTCGCTGACAATCCGGTGCGCGGCCTGCTGCCGCTGGCCAGCGCGCTGATGGATCCGCCCTTCGATGCCGGCACGCCTGAATTCCCGGCCTCCAATCTGGAAGTGACCTCGGTCGATGTCGGTAATCCGGCGACCAATGTCATCCCGGCCAAGGCGGCCTTCTCCTTCAACATCCGTTTCAACGACACCTGGACGGCCGAGACGGTGAGGGCGGAAATCCTGCGCCGCCTCGACGCGGCCGCCGCTGAAGACACGTTGCGGCCCGGTCGCGATCCGATCCGCTACGAAATGGTCTGGGCCGAACGCCCGAGCCATGTTTTTCTGACCCGCAACAACGCGCTGATCAGCTCGCTTTCGGGGGCGGTGGAGAAGGTCACCGGCCGCACGCCGCAGCTTTCGACCACCGGCGGCACCTCGGATGCACGTTTCATCAAGGATTATTGCCCGGTCGTCGAATTCGGCCTTGTCGGCCAGACCATGCATATGATCGATGAACGGGTTGCCCTTGCCGATCTGGAAACGTTGACACAGATCTACGGCACCTTCCTCTCCCGCTGGTTCGGCGATGCCACCCTTCCATGATGTCCGGTTTCACCTCGAAGGCCTCTGGCTGCTGATCCAGGGCGACGCGCGGGGCCTGCAGCGGTTCGATATTTCCGATGCCGGCGTGTTGCGCTCGTTTCATGCCGCCCTCTGGTGTGTGCCGGCCATCCTGATCGGTTGGGTTTTCCAACGGATCGCCTACTTTCACGCCTATCCCTATGGCGGTGAGAGCATGACGACCTTCGTCACCAAGATGATCGTCATCGAGGCGGCTCAGTGGGGCCTGCCAGTCCTCTGCCTTGCCGGCCTTTCCTTTGCCTTGCAGTTCCGGCCTTTGTTGCGGACGCTGATTGTCGCGCGCAACTGGTTTGCCGTGCCATTGGCCTATCTCGTCGCGGTGGTTCTGACGCCTGTCCGACTTCTGTCGGATCAGAAGGGTGGCGCCAGCGCTTTCACGACATTCAGTTCGACGGCTCTTTCGCTCGCCTTATGGGCAGGCGTCCTCATTCTCGGCTGGCGGATGCTGGTGACGATCATGGGCGGCTCGCCCTGGGTTCGTGGTGCCACGCTTGTTCTTCTGATCTTCTGCCAGCTGGTATTGGTGCAGGGGGTCGCAAGCTTGATGGGAGTGCATGCCGCATGATGTATGCCAGACGTGCTTTCACCGGAGGTGTCTATGCCTTCCTATCATGAAGTCAGGCTTTATCTCATCGGCCTGTTCCTGCTGATCAGGGGTGATCGGCAGGGTTTCCGCATGCTCGATATTTCTGATCGCGGCATGATGCGGTCTTTCTGGGCCTTTGTCTGGTGCCTGCCGGCCATGGCCGTATCCTGGCTGTGGTGGCGCTCACTCTTCCTGAACGGCATGCCGCGCGATACAAAAGTCGGCGGCATCTTTTTCGTGCGGCTGGCCATGCTGGAAGTGATGGACTGGATCCTGCCACTGATCTTTGTCGGTCTCGTCTGCGCGCTGCTCGGCATCGGCAAGAAATTCCCGGCTTTGGTGATTACCTTCAACTGGCTGTCGATCCCCTTCGCTTATGCCTATGGCATCCTCAGCATCGGCTTCCTTCTGCATGTCGGCATAGACGGCCTGCTGGCGATCGTACACCTCTGCCTGCTGATCCTGATGGTCGTCTGCGTCATCCGCATCACAAGGCTGATCTGCGGCCCGCAGCCGCTGATCGTCACCACGCTGGTCATGGTGCTGATCGTGCCGGACATGCTTCTCTCCGAAGCCATGCAGCGTTTTCTTGAGGTCTATCCGACCTGACGCATCTCGCGCAAAAGTGTGACGCGGTTTTGCGATAACGACATGCGATTCAAGTGGCTGGTTCGGCGTCGCCCGGATAATCGACCTGCATGAAATAGAGCCCTTGCGGCGGTGCCACCGGGCCACAGGCCTTGCGGTCGCGTGCTTCGAGCGCGGCGCGCACGTCATCCGGTGTCATCTTGCCTTCGCCGGCGAGTTTCAGCGTGCCGGCGAACGAACGGATCTGATTGTGCAAAAAGCTCTGGGCGGTGGCGCGGATCTCGATCAGGTCGCCATGGCGCGTCACATCCAGCCGGTCGAGCGTGCGCATCGGGCTTTTTGCCTGGCAATGGACCGAGCGGAAGGTGGTAAAATCGTGGTGGCCAACAAGCGTCTGGGCGGCCGCATGCATCGCCTCGTGATCGAGCGTCTTCGACACCCACCAGGCCTGCCCGGCCTCGATCGCCAGCGGCGAGGGCCGGCTGATGATGCGGTAGAGATAATGCCGCTTGATTGCCGAAAACCGTGCGTCGAACGTCTCATCCACCTGCATGACGTCGATCACGGCGACCTTCTCATTCGCCATCATCAGATGCGCATTCAACGCATTGCGCAGCTTGAAAGGTTGCCAGTCGCGTGAAAGATCGGCATGGACCACCTGTCCACGCGCATGCACGCCGGAATCGGTGCGGCCTGCACCGCGGACGGACACCGTTTCACCAGTCAGCGAAAGAATGGCTTTCTGCAGCGCCGCCTGCACCGAATGGCCATTCTCCTGGCTCTGCCAGCCGACATAGGATGTGCCGTCATATTCGACGCGCATGCGGAACCGCGGCATCAGGGCGTTCCCGCCGGCGATGGCAGCAACGTCCCCGCGGCAAGCGGCGTGCCGCGCAGGAAATCCGCGGCGGCCAGAGGCTTTCCGCCTGCCTTCTGCAGCCGGGTCAACCTTACTGCGCCTTCGTCGCAGGCGATCGTCAGCGCGTCGTCGAGCACCGTACCAGCCACACCTTCGCCAGTGCCAATTTCGGAACCGAGAACCTTGATCCGCTCAGGCTTGCCGTTGATCTCCGCCTCGAACCAGGCGCCGGGGAAGGGGGAGAGGCCGCGGATATGGTTATGCACGTCGTGCACCGGTCGCGCAAAATCGATGCGTGTCTCACCCTTGTCGATCTTGGCGGCATAAAGCACGCCCTCGTCGGATTGCGGCGTCAGCGGCAGGTCACGAGCCTTGAGCTTTTCCATCGCCTCGACCATGGCACGGGCGCCGACCAGCATCAGCTTGTCATGCAGCTCACCGGCTGTCATCGCCTCGCCGATCGCCACTTCCTTCGTCAGCGCAACGGGACCGGTATCGAGGCCCTTTTCCATCTGCATCACCATCATGCCGGTCTTTTCGTCGCCGGCCATGATCGCCCGCTGGATCGGAGCGGCTCCCCGCCAGCGCGGCAGGAGCGAGGCATGGCCATTGTAGCAGCCGAGCTTGGTGCCGGTGAGGATCGCTTCCGGCAGAAGCAGGCCATAGGCAACGACGACCGCGACATCCGCCTCGAAGGCGCGAAATGTCTCGCGGTCTTCCTCGACCTTGAAGTTGAGCGGTGTCAGCACCGGAATTCCGAGCAGTTCGGCTGCCTGATGCACCGGCGACTTGACGAGATCGAGCCCACGCCGCCCGCCCGGCCGCGGCGGCTGGCTATAGACGGCAACGATCTCGTGCCCGGCCTGTTTCAGGTTCTGCAATGTCGGCACGGAAAATTCCGGCGTGCCCATGAAGATGATGCGAAGAGACATATGTGTCGCCCGTTCCTGTTCAGGCGCCTTCAAACGGGTTTACGAGGCGAAGATCAAGCCCCTCGAAGTCCTTTACGTTGCGCGTGGCGAGTGTTGCGCCGTTGGCAAGGCAGATGGCGGCGATCATGGCGTCCTGCACGGAGATCGGCCGGCCGGTGCTTTCGCGGCGGGCGCGGATCTTGCCCGCCAAAATCGCATTCTCAGGTGTCAGCGGCAAAACTCTGCCATCAAATGCCTTAAGGGTGTCAACAAGCTTGTTTTCATGCTTGATCGAGCCATGTTTTAACAGGAAGCGTTCGGCACCATAAGCCTGCTCCATCACGACAATATCGCAAAGATAGATGTCGGCCCCGACATTGGCGTGATACCAGCGGCTAACATCCTGATGAAGCTTGGGGTGGGTGAGTTCCGAAATGACGTTCGTGTCGAGGACGATCACTCGAAGTCCTCAAATGGCCGCCCGAAATCACGTTTTCGCTCCGCCTCGATTTCATCCATGATCTTGATGTACTCGGCAGCCTCTTCCTCGCTGTCCGCCCTCATGATGGATCGAAGCACCTCAAGAGCCGATTGCTCATTCGCGGAAGCGTCTCGGAGACCGGATGGATGGTCGTCTTCCGGGAATTCACGCTGCAGAATCGTCTTGACCTCGTCGGACACGCTGTGTCCGGCCCTGTCGGCGCGCGCCGCAAGACTTTCGGTCAACCCTTCGGAAATATCGCGAACCAGTAGATCAGCCATGCTCACCTCCTGAGATATTTTCCATATCTTAGGTATCGCAACCCCGTTTTACAACGCAACCCTCGGCTCACTTGCCCTTGGCGGCCTTGGTGAACTTCTTGATCACCATCTCGCGTTTCAGCCGGGAGATATGGTCGATGAACAGCACGCCGTTCAGGTGGTCGATCTCGTGCTGCAGGCAGGTGGCGAGCAGGCCGTCGGCCTCTACCACGTGTTCCTTGCCGTCGCGGCCGATATGTCGGACGGTGATTGTCGCCGGCCGTTCGACCTCGGCATAATATTCCGGAATGGAGAGGCAGCCCTCTTCATAAACCGAGCCTTCTTCCGAGAACTTGACGATTTCCGGATTGATGAAGACCTGCGGTGCCGGCTCTTCACCTTCCCGTGCAAGGTCGATCACCAGGATGCGGCGCGGCACACCGATCTGGATGCCGGCAAGGCCGATGCCCGGCGCGTCATACATGGTTTCCAGCATGTCGTCGGCAAGCGTCAGCAATTCGCTGTCCACCCGTTCGATCGGGGCGGAAACCTGGCGCAGAAGCGGATCGGGAAGGATGATAAGCGGCTTGATCGTCATGCGCTCCCCATAACCTATCTTTTTCAAGGATGGAACAGGCATCGATCGTCCGGAATGCGCAATGTTCATGGTTTGATCTTTTCAAGCGGTGGATTTCTGATAGGTTTTGGCAATGACCGATTTCATTGCCCGCCTCACCGCATTTTTCGCCGCTCAGCCGCCCGTCTTGATCGCGGTAATCGCCGCCGTCGCGATCCTGATTGCGGGGGCCCCCATTCTGCGCCGCGGCTCCGACCGCGCGGCAGATGAGGCGCAGGAGCAGCTGTCGGAACTGATCCGTCTGCAGAGCGAAATGCAGGGTCGCCTTTCCGCCATGACGGAAGCGTTCTCCACGCGTCAGGGCGAGCTCAATCAGGCGGTCAACCAGCGTCTCGACGGCATGTCGCACCGGATCGGCGCGACAATTGCCGAGCAGACGAAATCGACCCATGACAATCTCAGGCAATTGCAGGAGCGGCTGGCGGTCATCGATGCGGCCCAGAATAATATCCAGACGCTGGCCAAGGATGTCGTCGGCCTGCAGGCCATCCTCTCCAACAAGCAGACGCGCGGCGCATTCGGCCAGGGGCGGATGGAGACGATCATCGCCGATGGCCTGCCGATCGGCGCCTACGCCTTCCAGTCGACCCTGTCGAACGGCAGCCGGCCCGATTGTACGGTGAGGATGCCGAATGGCGCACCACCGCTGGTGATCGATGCGAAATTCCCACTGGAAGCCTGGAACGCCTTTCGCGAGGCGACCGCGCCAGAAGCGCGCCGCTCGGCCGGTCAGCAGTTTCGCCGCGATCTCGAGGTGCATATTCGCGATATTGCGGAAAAATATCTGATTGCTGGCGAGACGCAGGATACGGCTTTCATGTTCGTGCCGTCCGAATCGATCTTCGCCGAGATCCATGAGCATTTCGAGGCATCTGTGCAGAAGGCCCAACGTGCCCGTATCGTCATCGTCTCGCCGTCGCTGCTGATGTTGTCGATCCAGGTTATCCAGGCGGTGTTGAAGGATCAGCGCATGCGCGAACAGGCGCATCTCATCCAGGGCGAAGTGGCATTGCTGATGGAAGATCTCGGCCGGCTCGACGAGCGGACGCGAAAACTGCAGGCGCATTTTCTGGCCGCGCAGAAGGATGTCGAGCAGATCGTCACCTCCAACGAAAAACTTGCCCGCCGCGGCGGCAGGATCGCAGCGCTGGAACTCGAAGCGCCGGCATCGGCGGAAGCGGAGCCGATGCCCAATTCCAGCCCCAGGGTAAATCCACAACCCGTCGAAAGCCGGACAGGACTTCTGAAGCTGCGGGTAGTTGACGAGGACTGATCGTCTCGGGCAGTGTCGCGCGCGTTTTATCGGAAAGGCTCGGACCGCACATGATCACCGTCTTCGGCTCCATCAACATGGATCTCATCGCCACCACCGCGCGTCTGCCGGCACCGGGCGAAACCGTCGCCGGATCGAGTTTTGCGACGGCGGCCGGTGGCAAGGGCGCAAACCAGGCGCTGGCGGCTCGCCGTGCAGGCAGTGTCGTGCATATGGCTGGCGCCGTCGGCAATGACGAGTTTGCCGGTCCGGCGCTGACGCTGCTGGAAGAGGCCGGCACGGATCTCTCCGCCGTCGCCCATGTCGCGACCTCGACGGGCACCGCGCTGATCCTCGTTGGTGATGACGGAGAGAACATGATCGCCGTCGTGCCCGGCGCCAATGGCACCGTCAACGCAACGGATGCCGAAGCCGCCGTTTCGGCCATGTCGCCCAAAGATGTCCTGATGCTGCAGTTCGAAGTGCCGGCGGCGGCCGTCGAGGCAGCACTGGTCGCGGCGCGCACACGCGGCGTGCTGACCATGCTCAACACGGCGCCGTTTACTGCCGATACCGTCCGCCTTGCGCGGCTTGCCGATATCGTCGTCGCCAACGAGACCGAATTCGAATTGACCGTCGGCGGCGACGTCAAGGACCGTGCGGCGCGGGAAGAGGCCTTGCGCCGTCTGCATGCCGAAACCGGCCAGACCTTTGTTGTCACGCTTGGCGGCGACGGCGTCATGGCGATCCGTGATGGTGAGATCGTCACGGCCATGGGGCTGAAGATCGAGCCGGTCGATACGGTCGGTGCCGGAGACACGTTCTGCGGTTATCTCGCCGCCAGCCTTGATCAGGGATTTGCCTTTGGCGATGCCCTGCGACGGGCAGCTGTCGCGGGCTCGCTTGCCTGCCTCGCCCGTGGTGCTCAGCCTTCCATTCCGCTGGCGGCGGCAGTCGACGCAGCACGATAATCAGTATTCAGGGCTATCCACGACAGATGACAGCCGGGCTGCGACATGTCCGGTTGTCAGACCGCGCCTAAGCGCGTTTACCGCGCAATCTCGCGGTTGATTTTAATCAAATGGTAGCCATTCCATCCTAGCTTCCGCCTGCATTTCCTGAAGGAACGGCGCCACGCAGCCGGTCTCGCGCCCAATGAATGGGTGTCTCTGATGCACTGTCTCCTCTATCCCGAGAACTGCTCTTGCGAGGCGGCCCGATGTTTCCCCTGCAGCCGAAATCTCTTTCGACGAAGCTTATTCTGCTGACGGGGCTGGCGATTGCCGTCCTGCTGCTGATCACCAACACTTTCCTCATCTTCCAGTCGCGCGAGCGGGTTTCCAGCCTGACGCTCGCCCAGGCGGATGCCGAGGCACGCGCGATCGCCAATGAAGTCGCGATCGACATGGGTCAGATCGCCGGCGCCGCCCGCTCCATGGCCGGTGTCATCGGTCGCGCCCATGCCGGCGGTTATCTCGACCGCAAGGGCGTCACGGATGCCTTGAAGGCCAATCTTGAACAGAACGCCTTTGCCTATGGCAGCTGGTTTGCCGAAGTGCCCGGCGCTTTCGATGGCAAGAATGCCGATCTTGTCGGCAACAAGGATATGGCGGGCAACAAGAAGGGCGAATTCGCGCCTTATTGGACGAAGAGCCGCAGCGGTGAGATTGCCTTCAGTGTCTTCGATATCGACACCCAGGCCGAATGGTATGCCCTGTCCGCCGCCTCGAAAAAGGGCGCCCTAACCCAGCCTTATGTCGAAAGCACGACGGGCGAAAACACGGCCATGAGCTCGGTTACCTATCCGGTCGTCTCGGGTTCGAAATTGATCGGCGTCTCCGGCGTGGACGTCTCGCTCGCCACCCTGTCCAAGAAGCTGCAGGCCATGCGCCCCTTCGGTTCGGGCCGCGTGCTTCTGGTGTCCCAGGGCGGCAAATGGATCGTGCCGGCTGTCGCCGCCAATCTGATGAAGCCGGTGGAAGGCGAGGGTGCCGATGGCCTGCTGGCAGCACTTAAGGCCGGTACGCCGAAGGAAATCTCCAACCTCAAGGCCGATGCTGCCGAGCCCTATGAACGCGTCGTTTATCCGTTCACCGTGCCGGATCTCAACACGACCTGGGCCATTGTCGTCGACGTACCCTCGAGCGTCATTGCAGCACCGGTCCGCGACCAGACCATGATGACCGCCGTGAGTGGTATCCTGCTTCTCGTCGCCGTGCTGATCGCGCTCTATTTCGCAACCGGCGCCTTCATTCGTCGTCCGCTGAAGGCGCTGCTGGAAAGCGTCGCGGTTCTGGGCGAGGGCCGTTACGAGCAGCCGGTCGCCGGCCAGAGCCGCAATGACGAGATCGGTGCCCTGTCGCGTTCGCTCGAAGGTTTCCGCCATACGCTGGCCGATGGCCGTCGACTGGAAGGGGAGGCTGCAACGCAGCGTTCCGCCGCCGAAAGCCATCGCCGTGAGGTCGAGATCGAGCGTGAGGCAAGTGCCGGCGAACAGTCGAAGATTGTCTCCGCGCTCGCATCCGGCCTTGCCGAACTTTCCAACGGCAATCTGTCCTACCGTATTGGCACGGATTTCCCCGGCGAATACGCCAAGCTGAAGAATGACTTCAACAGCGCACTCGCCAGCCTCGAAGGCACGATCACCTCGGTCAACAATTCGGTCGAGACGATCGCCAACGGCACTGGCGAGATTGCGTCGAGCGCCAACGACCTGTCGCGCCGCACCGAGCAGCAGGCGGCAAGCCTCGAAGAGACCGCGGCCGCACTCAACGCCCTGACGCAACAGGTCAATTCCAGCGCCGAAAACGCCGGAAGTGCGGCCTCCACCGTCAATCTGGCCTGTTCCGACGCGGAAAAATCCGGCGAAGTGGTGCAGAAGGCCGTCGCGTCCATGCAGGCGATCGCCCAGTCCTCGCAGGAAATCTCGCGGATCATCGGTGTCATCGACGAGATCGCCTTCCAGACCAACCTTCTCGCGCTGAACGCGGGCGTCGAAGCGGCCCGCGCTGGTGAAGCCGGCAAGGGCTTTGCGGTTGTCGCGCAGGAAGTCCGTGAACTCGCACAGCGTTCTGCGACGGCGGCAAAGGAGATCAAGGAGCTGATCAATACGTCCGCAAGCCAAGTGGGTGAAGGCGTGGATCTCGTTGGCCGGGCCGGTGATGCGCTGCAGAAGATCGCCATTCAGGTCATGCAGATCAACGGCCTGATCGACCGCATCTCCGCCTCCGCCGCCGAACAGGCGGCAGGTTTGAAGGAGATCAATGCGGCGATGAACCAGATGGATCAGGTGACGCAGCAGAACGCCGCCATGGTCGAAGAGGCGACGGCGGCCAGCACGGCGCTGAGCGAAGAGGCAGGCACGCTAAGCTCGCTTGTTTCCCGCTTCCGCACCTCACGTCAGGGCCAAGCCTTCTCGCAGCAGGGTTACGAACGCCGCTACGCGTAAGATCATCGTATAACGCGGCGGCTGGTCCGTCGCGATAAAACAATAGGCCCGCCTCCGGGGCAGGAGGCGGGCCTTTCGACGTTACCGGTACTAGTTCCAAAGGGGGCGGGGGAACTAGAGGGGGCGATCCGGCAAGTCGTCGATGGTGATCTGTCCATCCTTGTTGGTGTCCATGAAGGCGAACAGCTTGTCGCTTGCAGCTGTGGCTTCGGCCTTGCTGATCTTGCCGTCATGATCTTCGTCGATCATCCGGAACAGGCCGCGACCCATCATGCCGGGTCCGCGCGGACCACCTTCCCGATCACGATCCCAGCGGGCCTCACGGCGGTCGCCGTCGCGCCATCCGTGATGGTGGCCGTGGCCGTCATGGCGGGGGCCGTCCCAGTCGCGATCCGGGCGGTGAGGACGCGGGCCGTCGTCGTTCTTGGCCATGTTCTGATCGGGGCCACCCTTGCCGTCATCGGGCTTGCCCTTATCGGCGGCTTCCGGCGGCGGGTTGTCCTTGCGGAACTGTTCCATCTTCGCCAGACGATAGTCGAGAAGCTCGCCGCGGCTCAGCATGCCGTCCTTGTTGCTGTCGATCTCGGCAAACAGCGCTTCTTCGCGGGCGGTGAACTCGTCCTTGGAAATCTTGCCGTCCTTGTTGGTATCGGCAGTTTTCAGAAGGCGGATAAAGATACCGTCCTTCATCATATCAGGCCGGTGGCCCATCATGCCCGGACCGTGTGGCGGCGGCGGACCGTCATGGCGGGGAGCTGCGAGCGCCGGGTTGGCGGCGCCGGCAATAAGAGCGGCACCAAGGCTGGCCAAAACGAGCTTTCTGGCGATCATCGATCGGTTCCTCCATTGCTTCGATAGCTTGAAGGTAGGAGCCGTTCCTGGTCAAAACCACTTAAACATCCGTAATGTGGATGAACTTTTGGTAAGGCCGGATGAACTTCAGGCGGCCTGCAGACCGGTGAGAAACGCCGCCAGATCGTCTGTCACGTAGTCGATATGATCGTCCTCGTCGGTCGGCTTTTCCCAGCGTTCCATGACGACCGTATCGAGATTGCGCGGCACCAGAAGCACGGTTTTCATGCCAAGCGCGCGTGGAACCAGAAGGTTGCGCGGCAGGTCCTCAAACATGGCGGCGTTCTTCGTATCGACCCGGTGCAGGCTCGCAAACTTGTCATAGGTCGCGCCCGCCGGCTTTGGCAGATACCCGGCTGCGACGATATCAAAGATGTCGTCGAAGTTGTCGAGAATGCCGAGCGCCCGCGCCGCAGCCTCGGCATGCGGAACGCTGCCATTGGTGAAGATGAATTTACGGCCGGGCAGAGCCTTGATCGCCGCACCCAGTTCCGGATGCGGCAGAAGCGCCGAATAATCGATCGCATGCGCCTTTTCGAGAAAGTCGTCCGGATCGATATTATGGTGCAGCATCAGCCCCTGCAGGGTCGTGCCATGCTCGTGATAATAGCTTTTCTGAAGCGCGCGCGCCTCGTCCCGCTCCAGCTGCAGCAATTGCTGCACATAGGCCGTCATGTTCTTGTCGATCTGCGAGAACAGGTCGACGTGATGCGGATAGAGCGTGTTGTCGAGATCGAAAACCCAGTCACGGACATGGGCGAAATCGGCGGGTTCGGGCGAGGTCTTCGGCTTTTTATCCATGCCAAGCCTTATGCACCGGGCGAGCCTTAAAGAAAATCGGCAGGGCGAACATTTTTGCGCCTCGGCGACCTTGGCCGGCTGCGGAAACGCGTGTTACCGCCGGAAAATGGAACTCTGGATCCCCATCACCATATTCGCAGCCTTCTGCCAGAACCTGCGCTCGGCGCTGCAGAAACACCTGCAGGGCAAGCTCGGCACCCGCGCGGCGAGCTTCGTGCGCTTCGGTTACGGTTTTCCGGTGGCGATCCTTTACGTGATGTCGCTGCATTTTTTCGTCGGTTACGCCTTCCCGGCGCTGAACGTCGAATTCGCTGTCTGGTCGGTGATCGGCGGTCTGGCGCAGATCTTTGCGACCATGCTGCTCGTCTATCTCTTCTCACTTAGGAATTTCGCGGTCGGCACGGCCTATTCGAAGACGGAGCCGGTGCAGGCGGCGATCTTCGGTTTCATTCTGCTCGGCGAGAAGCTCACACCCGGCTCGATCGTTGCGATCATCGTCGGCGTTTTTGGCGTCATGCTGATCTCGATGGCGCGCATGCCGGTCTCCTGGCGCAATCTGGTCGTGGCGCTCACCGGTCGCACGGCGCTGATCGGCATTGCCTCCGGCGCGGTCTTCGGGATTTCCGCGGTCGCCTATCGCAGTGCGGCCCTCGCACTCGGCGGTCCCGGCCCGGTCATGCAGGCGGCCGTCACGCTTGCCTGCGTCACGACCTTCCAGACGGCCTTCATGCTCATCTGGATGCTCTGGAAGGACAAGCGCGAGATTGTCCAGGTCATTGTCACCTGGCGCTCCTCGGCGCTGGTTGGCCTCGCCGGTGTGCTGGGCTCAGCCGGCTGGTTCACGGCCATGACCCTGCAGCAGGTCGCCTATGTCCGCGCGCTCGGCCAGATCGAGCTCGTCTTCACCTTCATGGCCTCCTATTTCCTCTTCCATGAGCGGGTGAACCGCATGGAATTCGCAGGCTGCCTGCTGATCGTCTGCGGCATTCTGGGCCTGCTCTTTTCCTGACCGTAGTCGGATTTTCATCGGCAGCGGCGTCCCGCCGCGCTAGAATGGCGACAAACAAATAGGAGGACCATCCATGTCTCAGAAACAGAAAGCAGTTGAATTCGGCGCCCTTCACCAGAAGGGCAACCCGGTCATCATCTACAATATCTGGGATGCCGGCACGGCCAAGGCCGTCGGCGATGCTGGCGCCAAGGCGCTCGGCACTGGCAGCTGGTCGGTCGCCGCATCGAAAGGTTATGCGGATGGCGAAAAGCTGCCGCTTGAAGCTCTGCTTGCGACGGCAAGGTCCATCACCGCGGCAGTCAGCCTGCCGCTCTCCGTCGATTTCGAAGGCGGTTATGCGGAGGATCCGCAGGCGCTTGCAGTAAACGTCGGAAAGCTGATCGATACCGGTGCGGTCGGCATGAATTTCGAGGATCAGGTGGTCGGTGGCTCCGGCATCTATCCGGCTGGTGTCCAGGCCAAGCGCATCGAAGCCGTTCGTGCGCTTTCAGACCAGCGCGGCATCCCGTTCTTCATCAATGCCCGTACTGACCTCTTTCTCAAGGAAAGCGACCAGAGCCGGCATGCCGGTCTGCTCGATGAGGCGATTTCCCGTGCAAAAACCTACGCGTCGGCTGGGGCAAGCGGCTTTTTCGCACCGGGTCTTGCCGATGACGCGTTGATCGCAAAGCTCTGCGAGGCGGTGGAGCTTCCGGTCAATATCATGATGATGGGTGGCGTTTCTGCGCCGAAGAGGCTGGCCGAACTCGGTGTCGGCCGCGTCAGCTATGGTCCCGGTCCCTATCGGGCGATGATGGCCAGGCTGCAGGAAGAAGCCGCGGCGGTGTTTTCCGCCACGGCCTGATTGCGGCTCCGCTGATCAGGGAACGATCAGCGTGCCGGCACCGTGTTCGGTGAAGATCTCGAGCAGGACCGAATGGGCGGTCTTGCCATTGAGAATGACGACGCCCTGGACGCCGGCCTTGATCGCGTCGATGCAGGTCTCGACCTTGGGGATCATGCCGCCGGAAATCGTGCCGTCCTTGATCAGCGCCTGCGCCTGCGAGACGGTCAGTTCCTTGATCAGGTTCTTGTCCTTGTCGAGCACGCCCGGAACGTCGGTGAGGAAGAGAAGGCGCGTCGCGTTCAGCGCGCCGGCGATCGCGCCGGCAAACGTGTCGGCATTGATATTGTAGGTGGCGCCGTCACGGCCGGGGGCGACCGGGGCGATGACCGGGATCATTTCCGACTTGGCGAGCAGGTCGAGCAGGGTGCGGTCGACCTCGACCACTTCACCGACGAAGCCGAGATCGAGCACGCGCTCGATATTGCTGTCGGGATCGACCACGGTCTTCTTGGCCTTTTCGGCAAACACCATGTTGCCGTCCTTGCCGCACAGGCCGATCGCCCATTCGCCGGTCTGGTTGATGAGAGCGACGATTTCCTTGTTGATCGAGCCGGCCAGGACCATTTCGACGATCTCGACCGTCTTGGCGTCGGTAACACGCAACCCGCCTTCGAACTTCGATTCGATGCCCATCTTGGTCAGCATGGCGCCGATCTGCGGGCCGCCGCCATGCACGACGATCGGGTTGACGCCCGACTGCTTGAGAAGCGCGATATCGGCGGCAAAGGCCTTGCCGAGCGTCGAATCGCCCATGGCATGGCCGCCGTATTTTACGACGATCGTCTTGTTCTCGTAACGCTGCATGTAAGGCAGCGCCTGCGCCAGAAGCTGAGCCTGAAGTTCGCTTTCGGAAGCCGTCATGAGGTACCCCTGAATGATGAGTGGGGCCTTTTAACCCAAGTTCTTGACAGAGGAAATAATCGCGCCGCGTCTTTTGCCGAAATCGGCAAGGCATTTTTGCGGCAGAAATCTTTTGCGGCCCTGAAACTAATTTTCTGTCGGCTTCGTCTCTTGTCCTGATCCCTGAATGAGGGACGTGACGCCTGGGAGGTGCGCATCCGCGCCGGGGCGATAAAAGAGGAAGAGAACGTCATGCTGAAATCCGCAATCCGCGCGATCACGGTCGCTGCTGCCATCTCCGCCACTGCTGCCGGCGCCTATGCCGCCAATCCGAAAGTCGGTGGCGCTCCGATGTATGCCAACAAGAACATCATCGAAAATGCCGTGAACTCCAAGGATCACACGACGCTCGTCGCCGCCGTCAAGGCTGCGGGCCTGGTCGATACCCTGCAGGGCAAGGGACCGTTCACGGTCTTCGCACCGACCAATGAAGCTTTTGCCGCCCTGCCCAAGGGCACCGTCGAAACCTTGCTGAAGCCGGAAAACAAGGCGCAGCTGACCAAGATTCTGACCTGCCACGTCGTCGCGGCCGATGCCATGTCGAAGACCATCGAGAAGATGATCAAGGACGACAAGGGTACCCATGACGTCAAGACGGTCGGTGGCTGCATTCTGAAGGCCAAGGAAAGCATGGGCAAGATCACCCTCACCGATGAAACCGGCGGCGTGGCGCATGTGACGATCGCCGACGTCAAGCAGTCGAACGGCGTCATTCATGTCATCGACAAGGTTCTTCTGCCGAAAATGTAAGGGCGACGCCCCACAACAATAACCGCCCTTACAATGATCCGGTCGCTCATCGCCCTTGAGTGACCGGATCTCTTTTCAGTTCGTCTGATAGCCGACCGTTTCGACGATCGCCTGGCGCAACTCGTCGAGGCCGGCACCCTTTTCCGACGAGGTCGAGAGCACGACCGGATAGGCGGCAGGCCGCTTGCGGATTTTTTCCAGCGTCTCGGCCACGAGCTTCGGCACGGCCGGATCCTTGATCTTGTCGGTCTTGGTCAGAACCAGCTGATAGGAAACGGCCGCCTTGTCGAGCAAGTCCAGAACTTCCTCGTCGTTCTTCTTCACGCCATGCCGGCTGTCGATCAGCACATAGACGCGCTTCAGCGTCGCGCGGCCGCGCAGATAGTCGAAGACGAGCTTCGTCCAGGCATCGACATTTTCCTTCGGCGCCTTGGCGTAGCCGTAACCAGGCATGTCGACCAGCGCCATCGGCGGCAAGTCCTTGCCTTCGCCGGAATAACCGTCCGGAACGAAATAGTTGAGCTCCTGCGTTCGGCCCGGCGTGTTGGATGTGCGGGCAAGCCCCTTGTGGCCAACCAACGCATTGATCAGCGACGACTTACCGACATTCGAGCGGCCGGCGAAAGCCACTTCGAGGGGGCCTTCCGGCGGCAAGAATTTCATCGACGGAACGCCGCGGATAAAGATCCAGGGGCGGCCGAACAGCGGCTTGTCGTCCATGTTCTTGTCTGCGGGCATGATGTCGTCGTCCTGTTACGTCTGGAAAGGCAGGGATTCGGGGTTTTGGCCGATAATGTCAAGCGGACGATTGCCCCTCACCCTAGCCCTCTCCCCGCAGGCGGGGAGAGGGGACCTGCCTCATTCGGCATCCAAGGGGTGTGGGGAGGGGACGGCATATCCCTTCGCCCCGTCAGAACGGGGAGAAGGTGGCGGCAGCCGGATGAGGGGCAATCTTCAATGTCTTAAATGAAAAACCCCGCCGAAGCGGGGTTTTGAAGATCATTTTGTCGCCGCGGGCTTTCGCTTGAATACGCCCTTCAGGTTGTCGAACAGCTCGATCTTGGCGCCGTGGCGCTTCATGATGATCGCCTGCTGGGTGACGGACAGCGTGTTGTTCCAGGCCCAGTAGATGACGAGGCCGGCCGGGAAGGATGCCAGCATGTAAGTGAAGATCAGCGGCATCCAGGTGAAGATGGCGGCCTGGGTCGGATCCGGCGGCGTCGGGTTCATGCGCATCTGTAGGAACATCGTGATGCCCATGACGATCGGCCACACGCCGATCAGCATGAAATGCGGCACGTCGTAAGGCAAGAGGCCGAACAGGTTGAACAGCGATGTTGGGTCCGGCGCAGAAAGGTCCTGGATCCAGCCGAAGAAAGGCGCATGACGCATTTCGATCGTCGTGTAGATGACCTTGTAGAGCGAGAAGAAGATCGGGATCTGCAGGACCACGGGCCAGCAGCCGGCGATCGGGTTGATCTTCTCTTCCTTGTAGAGCGCCATCATGGCCTGCTGCAGGGCCATGCGGTCGTCGCCGTGCTTGGCCTTCAGCTCTTCCATCTTCGGCTGCATGCGCTTCATGTTCGCCATCGACTTGTACTGCTTGCTGGCGAGCGGGAAGAACACGAGCTTGACGACGACGGTGGTCAGCAGGATCGCAACACCGAAATTGCCGACGTGACGGAAGAAGAAGTCCATCAGTTTGAACATCGGCTTGGTGATGAAGTAGAACCAGCCCCAGTCGATCATCAGGTCGAAATGCGGGATGGAATACTGATCGACATAGGCATCGATCAGCGGCACTTCCTTGGCGCCGGCGAAAACGAGGTTCGTCATCTCGCTCGACTGGCCGGGCTGAACGATGAAGTCGTCACCCTTGTAGTCGGCCTGGTAACGCGGCTGGCCGTCGGTGAAATGGGTGAACCGCGACTGGTAAGGTGTCGCCTGCGGCGGCACGATCGTCGAGGCCCAGTACTTGTCGGTAATGCCGAGCCAGCCGCCGGTCGCCTTGTCGCTGGTGACGGCTTCCTTTTCGATATTCGCGTAGGTGTGTTCGCTGAGGCTGCCATCCTTGCCGGCAACGCCGAGGAAACCTTCGTGAATGACCCAGACGGCAGGCGTGACCGGCTTGTTGTAGCGGGTCACGCGGCCATAGGAAGCGAGCGAAACCGGTGCGCCGGTCGTATTGTCGATCTTGTCGGCGACCGAAAGCATGTAGTGCTCGTCGATCGAGATCTTGCGGGTGAAGACGATGCCCTTGTCGTTCGTATAGGTCAGCGTCACCGGCGTTTCATGGGTCAGCTTCTGGCCGTCTGCGGCGGTCCAGCGCGTGCCGGGGCCGGGAACTGCGCCGCTTGCTTCGTTGCCGACATAACCGAGTTCGGTGAAATAACCGTCCTTGGTATCGGCCGGCGAGAACAGCGTGATGATCGGGCTCGAGTCGTCGACGGTCTCGTGATATTCGCGCAGCTTCAGGTCATCAAAGCGTGCGCCAACCAGATTGATGGAGCCGGAAACCGCCGGCGTGTCGATCGCGATGCGCGGCGACTTGGAAAGCGCCTGTTCGCGGGTCGCGGTCGCTTCAGCCTGGGTCTGGCCGGGCAGGTTGCCGGTCGTAACAGCCGAGTTGATGCCGTCCAGCGTCATCGGCTGGCCCTTCTTGGCGGCGTCCTGCTGCTGCGCCTGTTGCGCCTGCAGCGCTTCGTCGGCGCGCCGCTGCGCTTCCATCCTCGGGTTCATGTAGAGGAACTGCCAGGCAAGGACGATCACGACTGAAAGCGCGATCGCGATGAAGTAATTACGGTTCTTTTCCATCATGCTTTCCTGGAACAGGTCTCCTCGGACCGGGCTTGCGTGTGTCGGCCTTGTTCTTGATCCGCTCGACGAGCCGGGCGGTGATTTCGGCAAAGGGCGTGGTCAGCACCTCCCGCCGCGCGACAATGACATAGTCGTGTCCGTTCTCCATTGCAAACCCGGCAGACTGCGTCACCGCGGCCTTCAGCCGGCGGCGCATGCGGTTGCGTTCCACCGCGTTGCCATGTTTCTTGGTAACGGTAAATCCGACGCGCGGAGGCTCCTCCGGCTCGTGTCTGTCGAGGACCTCAAGAAGAAAGGTCCGGCCGCGGCGGCTTTCGCCAGTGCGCACGGCAAGAAACTGCGGCCGGCTTTTCAGCCGCCCGACAGTTTTTTTGGATTTCGTTTCGATCGTCATCGCCCGTTCAATCGGGCATCTCGGCCTTAGGCCGAGAGACGAGCGCGGCCGCGTGCACGACGGGCAGCAAGAACCTTCTGTCCACCCTTGGTGGCCATACGGGCGCGGAATCCATGACGACGCTTGCGGACAAGCTTGGACGGTTGGTAGGTACGCTTCATTTTTTTAATGCCGCGGTGTGCGGCCCTTCTTGAAGTTTGCTTCCCTTATGGGATGCAAGAGCGTTTCGGAAAAACGTTCTGCGCAAGCGACCGCACGCGTGCGAGCCGGCTGGAGCTGAACGTGCGCGGCTTATGCGGGAAGAGGGCGGAAAAGTCAATCAGGCAGCGCCGGGCATTGAGCAGTCACAACTCGCGATCAATCCGCATCGACTTTAAATAGTAAAATTTGATCATACGTATTAATGATTGTGACAATCGGTCTGTATTTAAGGTCTCCGGCAAATGAGGGATAATAATTCGTATTTAGCTGCAGAAGCGCAATTTTGGAGACCGTTGAAAGTAATATTCGACGATGTTTGGTAGATTTTCGCGCGCATATGCTCAGATAGATGACAATTGCTACTCAATGATTATTAACGACCGGCTGTTATTTTTAGCAATGATGAGGGGGATTGGCTGACGCTGTCGGTTTTTCCTGTGTTTGTTGTTTGCAAAGGAATGACAGTGTGAAGATCAGAGCCAAAATAACCCTGCTTGTCGGGTCGATGAGCCTTGTTGCCTGCGTTCTGGGTGGCTTGTCGCTCTTTTCCGTAAGCAAATATAACAGTCTTGCGGATGCCTACGCCAATGTATCGGACCGCGCCTATAACGGGGAACATCTCAATCGCCTCGTGACCGCCGTTGTCATGGACGCCCGCGGTATCTATGCCGCCAAGGATACGGCAGCCGCAAAACCTTTTGGGGAAGGGGTTTTGAAGTCGCTCGGTGAGATCGAAAAGCTCATCGCCGACTGGAAGCCGAAAATTCCGGCGGGCCAGCGGGACGCGTTCGACAAGCTGACCGCCCGTTTCCAGGAGTTCAAGGCCTTCCGTTCTGAAACCGTCCGCCTTGGTCAGGTCGAAGGCCCGGAAGCAGCCAATGTGCAGGGCAACAATGACGCCAACCGCGCCAACCGCAAGGCCTATCAGGCCGAGATTGATGGCATCGTTCAGGCTGACCAGAATGAGCTCGACGTCCTGAGCAAGGAGATCGACAATTTCGGCGACGTGATCTTCTATGGCGTGCTGTTTGCCACGCTGGTCGGTGTCGCGGGCGGACTGGGTGCCGGCCTTTATCTCGGGCGCCGGCAGATCAGCCAGCCGATCCTCGACCTGACGGCCTCGATGAAATCGCTGGCCGAAGGGGATTACCAGACGACGATCCCGTCTTCCGGCCGCAAGGACGAGATCGGCGACATGGCTGCCGCCGTTGAAGTCTTCAAGAAGAACGGCCTCGAAGTCGCCCGCATGAACCAGTCGGATTCGGCGATGCGCGCCAAGAGCGATGATCTTCAGTCGCGCATGTCGGCCGTGGTCGGCGCTGCCGTCGAGGGCGACTTTACCCGCCGTATCGACAAGCAATGGGGCGAAGAAAGCCTCGACCTCTTTGCTCGCAACGTCGATCAGCTGCTTTCGAGCGTCGATGGCGGCGTGTCCGAAACCCGCCGCGTCGTCCGCAGCCTCGCCGACGGCGATCTCAGCGACAGCATGCGCGGCCAGTTCAAGGGCGCATTCGCCGAGCTGCAGGAAAACGTCAATTCCGCCATGGGGACGCTGGCCAATACGATGGCCAATGTCCGTCAGGCAACCGGCTCGATCAATGGTGGCGCCTCGGAGCTGAGTGCCGCGACCAACGATCTTTCCAAACGCACCGAACAGCAGGCTGCTGCTCTGGAAGAGACCTCTGCCGCGCTTGACCAGATCACCGCCGTTGTCCGGACCTCGACCGAACGTGCCCAGGAAGCGACCGTCATGGTGGGCGAGGCCAAGGAAAGTGCCGTCCAGTCCGGCGCCGTCGTCCGCAATGCTGTCGATGCCATGGGCCGGATCGAGCAGGCATCTCGCGAGATCGCCCAGATCACCAATGTCATCGACGAGATCGCCTTTCAGACCAATCTTCTGGCCCTCAACGCCGGCGTCGAAGCCGCCCGTGCGGGTGAGGCCGGCAAGGGCTTTGCGGTCGTCGCGCAGGAAGTCCGTGAGCTTGCCCAACGCTCCGCAAGTGCCGCCAAGGATATCAAGGCACTGATTGCCAAGTCCGGAGACGAGGTGGCCGGTGGCGTGCAGCTGGTCCAGAAGACCGGCGAGGCCTTGAGCGATATCGAGAGCCGCGTCATCCGCATCAACGACCATATCACCTCGATCGCCACGGCATCCCGTGAGCAGGCGACGGGTCTGGCGGAGGTCAATACCGCCGTCAACCAGATGGACCAGGTAACGCAGCAAAACGCCGCCATGGTCGAGGAAACCTCGGCTGCGACGTCCAAACTCTCCGGCGAGGCCGACAATCTGTTCGAGCTCGTCTCGCATTTCCGCATCGGCAGTGACACAGGAACCTCTTCAAGCCGCCAGCCGTCCCGTCCTTCGGTGGTTTCGGCAGGCACCGGTGCGAACAGGCACGCTCCGGCAAAGACGCCGATCCGGGCAATGGCCGGCAAGCTGGCCCGCGCATTCGGTGGTGGTCAGGCCGCTGCTGCAACGGCTGCCGACCAGGATTGGGAAGAATTCTGATCTGAAGTATTACTGACAAGACAACAGGGCGGTCCACAGATTGGGCCGCCCTGTTTTTTGTGCGTCGCGCAAAATGCTGGCAAAAAACCGTTATCAGGCTAATATGTGCCGAGGTTCATTGTCGCCGGCAATGAGGCGCTGGATGTGCATGATGAAGTTTGCAAACCGCACGGAAGATGAGGCTGACGCTGCCGGACAGGCGGCGGCCATGGCCAATGCGGCCGCAGCATATCAGATGCCGCGCCTCTTTCGGGGG
This sequence comes from Neorhizobium alkalisoli, assembly GCF_007829835.1. GTDB lineage: Bacteria > Pseudomonadota > Alphaproteobacteria > Rhizobiales > Rhizobiaceae > Neorhizobium. The sequence goes on from NZ_VIWP01000004.1 coordinate 398,055, forward strand.
CTGTCCGGCCGGCTTCTATGGCTGACCGTCGTATTCGTCATGCTCGCCGAAATCCTGATTTTCATGCCGCTGATCGCGGGCATGCGGATGAACTGGCTGCGCGACAAGCTGGACACAGCCGCTGCTGCCGGCATCGTCATCGACGGTCTTCAGCCGGCAGAATTGCCCCGCGCAGTGCAGAACGACACTTTGCTTGCAACCGGCACCAAGGTTATCGCCCTGCGCAAGGACGGCACCTCGCGCCTTCTGGCCGCAATCGAAGTGCCGCCGCAGGTCGATGAACAATATGATCTGGCCGATACGCCGCTTCTGACCACGATGGGCGATGCGCTGGACACGCTGTTTTTCGGGGGCGGGCGCGTCATGCGCGTTTTCGGCCCCATCGGCGATAGCGACATGATCATCGAACTGGTCATGACCGACGATGCCCTGCGCAAGGACATGTTCAAATATTCGAAGATCATGTTCATCCTGTCGCTGGTAATTTCGCTGATCACGGCGATCCTGATCTTCCTTGCCATCAATCGCATGATGATCATGCCGATCCGCCGGCTCACACTCGGCATGCAACGTTTTTCCGAACAGCCGGAGGACCCGTCACGCGTCTTTGCGCCGGACAGTTCGCGCGGTGAGCTCGCCGTCGCAGGCCGGCATCTCTCCGCCATGCAGACCGAGCTGCAGCGCACCTTGAAGCAGCAGCGCAATCTCGCCGACCTCGGCCTCGCCGTCTCGAAGATCAATCACGACATGCGCAACATTCTCGCCTCGGCGCAGCTGATGTCCGACCGCCTGACCGATGTCGAGGATCCGATGGTGCGCAGCTTCGCACCGAAACTCCTGCGCACGATCGACCGCGCCGTCGGCTATACGAGCGAGGTCCTGGCCTATGGACAGGCATCCGAGGCTGCTCCGCGCCGCCGGCTCGTGCGGCTTGCCGATCTCTGCCTGGAAGTGCGCGAGCTGATGGCGCTCGATCCGGATGGCGGCATCGAGTTCAATGACCAGATCGCCGCCGAGCTGGAAGTGGATTGCGATAGCGAGCAGCTCTTCCGCGTCATCCACAATCTCTGCCGCAATGCGCTGCAGGCGCTGGTCTCCTTCGAACCGACGGATCGGTCGATTGCGCGGCGCATCACCGTCACGGCGCACAGGGTCGGCAGCGTCGTCAACATCGTCGTCGACGACACCGGCCCCGGCATGCCGCGCAAGGCCCGTGAGAACCTCTTCTCGGCTTTCCGCGGCTCCGCCCGCTCTGGCGGCACCGGACTTGGCCTTGTCATCGCCAGAGAGCTTGTTCTTGCCCATGGCGGCACCATTGCGCTCGTCGAAAAAGCGACGCCCGGCACCCAGTTCCGCATCGAAATTCCCGACCGTCCGGTTTCCCTGGATGACTACCGGGTTCGGGCATGATTGAAATATCTTTTGAAATCAATGGTTTATAAAATAAATGACACTCGGGTGACATTTCTTTCGGTAAAACCGCTTGCAATCCTCCGCGGCACCCTTTAGAGGATCGCCACGCAGACGGAAATGACCGTCGCAGACGCACCCGTAGCTCAGCTGGATAGAGCACCAGACTACGAATCTGGGGGTCAGGAGTTCGAATCTCTTCGGGTGCGCCATTTCTCTTTCTGAAAAAATCTGAATAAATATCGGCCTCTATATGGGACGAAAGCGTCTCATATTGGCTCGCCGCGACGGCGTGTTGATGTTGCGAGATAACCTGCTGCCAAGATGATCGCAGCAACCGCGATACCCGTGCTGATCACGCCCGCAGGCGTTATACGGGCGCTGGCACGTAGGTTGATGTGCTTTCCGATGCGAAGCTCGTAGTCCGCTCTGATTTCCTCCGGATGCGCGGGCACGGCCGATGATAATTCTTCCTGGATAACGGACATTGCGTGCCTCCGGTTTGCATACGCATCGCTTCGCCCATAAGGGCGCGTCCGGAAAAGATATATCACTTTACGTGTGTTCGCTGAAAGTCTCCCCGCCTTAGTTCGCTGATCGGGTGGGACGCTTCGCAAAAGAGGCTTAGGTTAGACCATTAGCCCGCGCACATATCGGCGCAATTCACAATCTTCGCGCGGAATCCGTTTGATACTAAACACGCCGCCTAGTGCCGACGTGCCGACATGTGGATTTCGTAGTGCCTTGAGGATGCGGCGTGCATAGATCGTTCCGGTGCCGGTTCGCACCTGATCGATTAGTTCCGTGGATATGACAAGATTGGTGCAGTAATCACAGAGCGTTATGGGCAATGCGACATCCGTGCCTTGCATCGCATAGTGCGCGGCAACCGTCGCCGTTACGACTTCTTCGCTTGGAAATCCGCATGGGCCCATTGGGAAATGATCGATGAACAGCCGGGCCATATGCGCGAAGATCTGCCTGTCATAGAACTGCCCCTCTGCCTGTCCGCCGAAATAAGCCTTCATATCGAGCGTCTTGATAAGTTTGCGGATCGGCGTCGAACTAAGGATATCCACACGAAAGAACATCCAGTCTGTAACGTGATCATAAACTTCCGTCTGGCAGGCAATGGAATGCCGTGAGGCATATTCCGCAAGGCCCGGCTTAACCAACAATTCGTTGGAAGAAAGCAGTACGACCTTGTCGAAATCGCATCCCTGTTCCAATGCGTACAGGAAGTTGCTGACATGCGTGTGCATCAAACCCTCGCACCAAGCGGTCTCGTAGGAACTTGGATTGACGAGTACGTTCTCCAGATCGCACTGCCTGCGGAATTCGTCTTTGGGAGACGTCGCAACGGCCGAAACATGCACACAAATGGTCGCATCCGGGCAGAAATAGCGGATGTTCTCCAGTTGATCCCGAACGATCTCCGGCTTTTCATGAACGGGTAGGGAGATGAGAAGCTTTGCCATTTCTTGCCTGGGTACCAATCTGGAGGGAGTTCTGCCGTTTCAGGTTTCTTGCCCCAGTCCCCGCTATGTCATCAGACTGCGAATATGTGCTCGAATGTCCCATCTCGCAGTCATGCGTTCGCTGATTTTGATGCTGAACACTGTTTTGAGAACCGACGTCCCGATATGCGGTGATCGTAGCCTGTCGGGCAACCGATCTGCAAAGATTGAGCCTTTGCCGCTCAAGACTTGCGCCAGAATTTCCTCGGTCACCACCAGCCTTGTGCAATAGTCGCATAAGGTCGCCGGCTGCACGATATCCATGCCATTGAAGCTGTGACGGGCCGCGATCGTCGAGGGAACGATCTCCTCGATCGGAAATCCGCAAGGTGCCATCGGGAAATTCGCGATGAACAGCCTTGTCAGCTGCGAAAAGATCGGCCGCTTGAAGAACTGACCTTCCGACTGGCCGCCAAAATAAAGCGGAAGCTCCACACCGGAGAGGAAGCCCTGCATTGCGGTGGTTTTCAGGAGATCTTCGCGGAAGACACTCCAATCCGTGGCAAGATCGAAGACTTCCGTCTGGGCGCCGATCGGATGTTTCGAAACATGGTCGGAAAGGCCATGCTTTATCAGAAGCTCGTCGGCGGAAATCAGCATGACCGTGTCGAATTCGGAGCCCGTCTCAAGCATGTGCAGAAAGTTGCTGACATGCAGATGCAGCATGCCGGCGCCGGGGGCGAATAAATAGGAATAGGGATTGATGACGACATTTTCGAAGTCGCAGGAGTGCTCGAACTCGCTTCGGCCCGCAGAAGCGCCTGCGGCGATGTGAATGCAGATCAGGGATCCCGGGCAGAAATAATTGATGTTCTCGATCTGCTGCCGAACGATATCCGGCCTCTCGGTGACCGGAAGAGAAAACAGGATCCTACCCATGGTGACCTTCGCATCCATCTCGAAAACCGGGTGCGGAAAGCTTGCCCGGTGCAAAACGGGTCTGCGGAGAGCTCCATCCCGAAAGCTGCACAATCGGGATAGAGTATTAGGCTGTTGTCAGGCTGACCAGGAATTACGCACCACTCTTGACCGGGCGCGGGTTGCCCTCGCTGTCGACCGACACCATCACGAACACGGCCTCGGTGACCTTTTCGCGGGTATCGACATAGTGCCGGCGCGTCCAGGCTTCGATCTTCAGCATGATCGAGGTGCGGCCTATCTTTTCGATCCGGGTATAGACACAGAGCGTGTCGCCGATTTTGACTGGTTTCTTGAAGACGATTTCATGGACGGCAACCGTCACGGTGCGTCCGCCTGCCGCCTCGTTGGCGCGCACGAAGGCCGCGATATCCATTTGTGACATCACCCAGCCGCCGAAAATATCGCCTGCCGGATTTGCGTCTGCGGGCATTGCCAGCGTTCGAAGTGTCAGTTCCATATCAGCCGGCGGCTGCAATTCCATGTCTCTGTTCCCTTTTTGCCTAGCCTCCCGCTGGCAGAACTAGAGAAGATCGGCGCTTGCGCCAACAGCCGATTTGTCGGGTCTGCTTTTCCATCAGCGCGGGGCAGGGCGCGCGCCCCCAGCTGGCAATTGTGCAGTTCTGGTTGCCTGCTGGCCGATTTTGCTGTTCATCGGCATCGTCATGCGCGGACCTGTCGGCCGCGTCGGAATTTGTCGGCAAGCCGGCGGTCGGGGCATATGGACATGGTAAGTGACAAGATAGGCAGTGAGAAATCCGCGCGCATTGCCGGTTTTGCGGATCGCCTTTCTGCGGGATTTTGGCCGGCCGTTGTTTTTCTCGGCCTCTATTTTGTGATCAGCATCGCCATCCGCGTCGCACTGCCGAACGGCTTGAGTCTCGATGAAGCCGAGCAGTCGCTGTTTTCGCAATATTGGCTTCTCGGCTATGGGCCGCAGCCTCCCTTCTTCAACTGGGTGCAGAATGCCGCGGTCGGGTTGATGGGCATCTCGCTCTTCTCTCTGGCCCTGCCCAAATTCCTGATCCTGTTCCTGGCCTATGTCTTTTACGGCATGGCGGGCTGGGAGCTGCGCCGCTCGCCTGTCCTGGTTGCCTTTGCCATGCTGGCCCTCGTGACGCTGCCGCAGGTCTCCGTCATGCCGCAGCTTGATCTCACCCACACAGTCGCCGTGCTGATGGCGGCCTCGCTTTTCCTCTACGGGCTTTGCCGGGTGCTGCAGCGGGCCGACTGGCAGGGCTATGCCATTCTTGGGCTCGCGATCGGCATCGGCACGATCTCGAAATACAATTTCGTGCTTCTGCCCGCCTCGGCCGTGCTTGCCGTTTTCTGCGACCGGCAATGGCGGCCAAAACTGTTTCATCCGCTCGTGCTTCTCAGCTTTGCGGTGAGCATTGCCATCGTCCTGCCGCACGCGCTTTGGCTCCTCGACAATCTCGACCTCGCCACGCGGGGCACGATGACCAAGATGGTGGAAGCGAATGCGCCGCATGGCGTCGTGCGCATTATCAAGGCATTCGGCTCGTTGATTGCCGCTTGCCTTGCCTTCGGCGCGCTGTGCGTCGTGGCACTGTCGATCGCCTTCCGGCGAGACGTCCGCTCGGCGGCATCAGCCAGTGATCGCTGGACCCGGCTTTTCGGCCTGATGATGCTGTTTTCGCTGGCGGGTGTCGTTCTCGTCATTCTCGTAGCAGGCACGACGAAGATCACCGAGCGCTGGCTTGATCCCTATCTTCTGGTCCTGCCGCTTTATCTTCTTCTGAAGCTGGAGAAAGCAGGCGCCGATCTTCAGGGTGGTTTCCGGCGGCTCCTGCCATTCCTGATCGTCGTAATGGTCGTCAGCCTCCTGCCATCACCGGTGAGAACTCTGGGTGCCGCTTTCGGCGGCCCCGTCTATCGCACCAACATGCCCTTCGCCGATCTAGGGGAGGTGATCCGCAAGGAGGATCACCCGGCCGCTATCCTCGCACGCGGCATGCATCTCGCCGGCAATATGCGACTGCAGTTTCCGGGTGTTCCGGTCATCAATACGGATAGCCCCGATAAGGGCATTGCGATTGCAGATATCCGCCCGCCGGTTCTGGTGATCGAAGTGCCTTCCGACAAAGATGCTGCAGACAAGGCGGTCGATCTGCGCGGCACGCCCTCCGAACTCGGCCTCACTGCGTCGGAGAGCAGAACCGTTGTCCTGCCTTACCGTTTCGGTGGCGATAGAAAAATGAGCTTCCGTTATCTCTGGCTGCGCTAGGGTCTAAACTCAATCAGGATAGGGGTTCTGCAAGCTGTATTTTGTGCCTGAGTAGGAGGAGAGGTGCAGGAAATGCGCATCATTTTCAAACCTTTCCGACGCCCGCAGGCACAAAATACAGCTTGTCCGAAGGATTGGCGATGATGGGCCGCCTGATCGCAAACAATGCTCGACAAGACCAGAAGGTCTTGCCTTGCGCTTGTTTGCTTCCATTCAATCCCATCATCGCCAACAGAACCCCTATCCTGATTGAGTTTAGACCCTAAAGCCGCTTGCAAACTGCAGGCGCTGTTATATCGATTGCCGCATCGGATGCGCGTCTGCGCATCGACGGCGGCTTTTCCCGGCATCGTTTGAAGCCGGTTTCCGAAACGCAGGCCGATCCTGGCATATGGAGTGAAGACGGATGAGATGGAAGCGCACGATCCAGCTGCTGGATGTTCATGCGGAAGGTGAGATCGGCCGGGTCGCGATCGGTGGTGTGCCGAAGATTCCGGGTGATACGGTTGCCGACCAGCTGGCCTGGCTGAATTCCGATCCGAAGGGCCAGGAACTGCGCCGCTTCCTCTGCCTCGAGCCGCGCGGTGCGCCGATCGGCTCCGTCAATCTCCTGCTTCCGGCGAAACACCCGGAGGCCGATGCCGCCTTCATCATCCTGCAGCCCGATCAGGCGCATGCCAGCTCCGGCTCGAATTCGATCTGCGTCACGACGGCGCTTCTGGAATCCGGCATTGTCGAGATGAAGGAGCCAGAAACCATCGTCACCCTGGAAACCGCGGCCGGTCTCGTGCGCGCCACGGCCACCTGCCGTGACGGTCGCTGCGAAAAAGTAAAACTCACCATGGTGCCATCCTTCGTGCACGAGCTTGACGTGGCACTGCAGACCCCGGAATGGGGCGAGATCCGTCTCGACCTTTGTTACGGCGGTATCTTTTATGGCCTGGTCGATGTCAGCCAGATCGGGCTCACCATCGGGAAGGGCAATGCCGCGGCTCTCGTTCAGGCCGGCATGGTGCTGAAGGATCTGATCAACCGGCAGATCAAGGTCGTGCATCCGGAAATCCCGGCGATCTCGGGCGTTGCCTATGTGATGTTCCGCGATACGGAAGCCGATGGCACGGTTCGCACCTGCACGACCATGTGGCCGGGCCGTGCCGATCGCTCACCCTGCGGCACGGGCAATTCCGCCAATCTCGCCGCATTACATGCGCGTGGAAAAGTGAAGGTCGGAGACGTTTTTCAGTCGCGCTCGATCATCGGCACGCAATTTGAAGTCGGATTGGCAAAGGAAACGGAAGTCGCGGGCAAGAAGGCGATCGTGCCGACCATTGCCGGCCGCGGTTTTACCTTCGGCCTCAGCCAGGTCGCGCTCGATCCGTTCGATCCGCTGGCCGAAGGTTTCGCCATGACCGACGTCTGGGGTCCGTCGGCCGGCGATATCTGACGAGAATGATGCGGAGGCAGGGGATCTGAAAAATCAGATCTCCTTGCCCGAGATTGCCGGGCTTTCCATGTCGCCCTGCTTTAGGACCAGCGTGTTGACGCCATCCTCGGTGTCCTTCGAAGGTGCCTGAACGACGCCCATGTCCTGGAACTGCATGTATTTGTAGGCGCCGAAGACGTCGCCCTTCTCGGCAGCTTCGCGATACATTTCGGCAGCCTTCTGGGCATTGGCGGCAATGCCTTCGCCGGCTTCATACATCAGGCCGAGATTGATCATCGCATCCGCATTGCCGCGCTGGGCGGCAATGTCGTACCAGGCGATCGCCGTCTGGTCGTCCTGCGGGATCAGTGTGCCTTCGTCATAGATGGCGCCGATATTGAAGGCGGCTGTATCGTCGCCCTCGGCGGCAGCCTTCTCGAACCAGTTCAGAGCCTTTTGGATGTCCGGCTGAGTACCGAGACCGTCGCGATAGGCAACGCCGAGATTATACGCGGCGAGCCGGTTGCCGCTGGCGGCAGCTTCGCTATAGAGGCGGAATTCGGCCTGATCGTCGCCGAGGCGACCCATCAGCATGCCGAAATTCACCTTGGCAGCCGGATAATCGGCCTTGGCGGCGGCATCATAGGCGCCCATAGCCTGATCGGCCTGATCCGAATTGTTGAGTGCGCGGCCAAGCTGGTAGGCAAACCGCGGATTGCCGGTTGCCTCATACGCCATGCGGCAGGCGTCGATCGCCTTGCCGTCGATATTGGCCACGTCGACCGGCTGATATTCGCTGTTGCGAAGCTCGTCATAGGGGCTGCCGGCCAGCTGGTCGCATTCGCCCTGCATGGCGGATACCACAACGAGATTGGCGCGCTCCTCGGCGCTCGGGGAAACTGTCAATGCACAAAGGACAACGGCAGCGCCTGTGGCGGCTGCTAATCCCCTGTTGACTTTGGAAGTCCGGGATTTCATTGTGTGCTCCGATTCATAGAACCTTCAGATTGATTAACGAACGCCGAAAACCCGCACTGGTTCCTTGAGGATCCGGCACTTTTGGCGATAAATGTCGTCGCATCGTGCACTTTCGCGTGAAATTTAGCCGGCAATCTTCGGCGCCGCTTGTTTCTTCATACCGTGTTTGGTCTCCTCCGATTGTTTTCCGCTGAACGATGGTGCTAAGGGGAGAAAACTCTCCGCATATCGGGACTATCGGGATCATCATGAAAACCATCAGCATCCGCCGCCCGGACGATTGGCACCTGCATCTGCGCGATGGCGCCGTTCTGGAAGGTGTCGTCGGCGATACCAGCCGCCATTTCGCCCGCGCGATCATCATGCCGAACCTGGTTCCGCCGGTCGTCACCACGTCGGATGCAAAAGCCTATCGCGAGCGCATCATGGCTGCCGTTCCTGCCGGTGATCGGTTCGAGCCGCTGATGACCCTCTATCTGACCGAGCACACCGATGCCGACGATGTCGAAGAGGGCAAGAAGAGCGGCCTCATCCATGCGGTAAAGCTTTATCCCGCCGGTGCCACGACCAATTCCCATGGCGGCGTCCGCGACCTCACCAAGGTCATGCCGGTTTTGGAGCGCATGGCGAAGATCGGCCTGCCGCTCTGCGTGCATGGCGAAGTCACCACGCCGGACGTCGATATTTTCGACCGCGAAGCCGTCTTCATCGAGACCGTGCTCGATCCGCTGCGCAAGCGGCTGCCGGAGCTGAAGGTAACGATGGAACACGTTACGACCGCTGACGGCATCGACTATATCAAGTCGTCCGCCGCAAACCTTGCCGGCTCGATCACCACCCATCACCTGATCATCAACCGCAATGCGATCCTGGTCGGTGGCATTCGCCCGCATTATTACTGCCTGCCGGTCGCCAAGCGCGAGAACCATCGTCTGGCGCTGCGCGCTGCCGCCACATCCGGCGACAAGCGTTTCTTCCTCGGCACGGATTCGGCGCCGCATGTCGATCCGCTCAAGGAATGCGGCTGTGGCTGCGCCGGCATCTATACGTCGGTCAACACGATGAGCTGCCTTGCCCATGTCTTCGAGCAGGACGGTGCGCTGGACAAGCTGGAAGCATTCTCGTCGCTCAACGGCCCGGCCTGGTATGGTCTGGCGCCGAATGAAGAGATGATGACGCTCGTTCGCCGCGATGAGCCGGTTGTTTTCCCGGACAAGCGTTACACGGGTGCAGGTCCGATCACTGTTTTCGATCCGATGTTCCCGCTTCACTGGGACGTGATGGAAGAATAATTTTACGACGCCGAAAAACTAAATCTCGAATTGGAATGGTAACTATTTGGAGAGAATAGGAAGATAGCTTTCGCCCCGACTATCCTCCTTCGATAATCGAAGAGAATTCCGGCATGATGCTAGACTACCAGTCTCTTCTGCTAGCGCTCGGCGTTTCCGCCGCGTGTCTCATGGTGACTCTTTTCGGGACATGGTATTCGCGCCGGACGGATTCCTTTCTTTTCACACTGGTTATTGCGCTCGGCCTCACGGTTTCCGGCATCTTTCTCTATAGTTCCTATACGGTCGATGCCGGGCCGGTGATTGCATCCTTTGCCTATGTCTTCCTGATGGCCGGGTTCAGCGTCATCTATGCAGCCTCCGTCCAGTTCCGCACCGGTGAAAAGCCCTGGCGTCTTGCAGGACTGCTGAGCCTTGCGACGGCGATCCCCGGCGTGCCGCTCATCGTCGGCGGCATCGATGGCCTCGGCATCATCCTGATGAACATTGCCACCGCCCTGCTTCTGGCCGGCACGGCCTGGCAATACTGGCTTGCCCGCGAGGAAGCGCCGGTACCGCTTTACGGCATGGTGATACTCTATGCTTTGAGCGGCCTCTCCTTCGTCCTTTGCGCGGCAGTGCTCATGAGCCGCGAACAATGGATACTGGGACACGCGCCTGACAACTGGGCCGAAAATCTCAACATCGGTGTCTGCATCGCCGGCATGACTGGCATCGGCGCCCTGTCGCTGGCGCTGCATCAATGGCGCATGGCTGCCCTTCATCGCCGCGAGGCGATGACCGACCCGCTGACCGGCCTGATGAACCGACGCGCGCTTTTCGAGGATTATGGTAGCCGTGTCTTCACCGCCTCGACGGCAGTGATCGTCTTCGACATCGACCGTTTCAAGTCGATCAACGACCAGCATGGCCATGCGGCCGGTGATGAAGTGCTGAAGATTTTTGCGGCCGATATTCTGGCCGATATCCGCAGCAGCCAGGCGGCAAGGCTCGGCGGCGAGGAATTCGCAGTGCTTCTCGACAACGTCCTGCCCGGCCGCGCCGAACGCATCGCCAATGACATCCGCCGGCGTTTTGGCGTGCGCGACATCAAAGTCGGCGAAAGCATCCTGAAATGCACCGTCAGCGCCGGTGTTGCCGTCGGCACACCGCAAGGCCAGCCTTTCGAGATCGTGCTCAACCGCGCCGATGCGGCGCTTTACGATGCCAAGCGCGCCGGTCGTGATCGTGTCGAGGTCGCCGGTTATCTGCGTTCGGTCGAGCCGACGGAGAGCCGCACCAGCGCCTGAGACATCATATCCGCCCATATGCCGGGAAATAAGCGCTTTGCCCGCTGGCGCCTTGCCATCCATGCTGCTATTGCGGCGCGTGGTTTTGACAAAAGGAGCGCGCGCATGATCCAGACCACATTCCCCGACCGTAACCTGATGGCCGAACTCATGGCCAAGATGCTGTGGGAAATCGGCGCGGTGCATTTTAATGCCGACAAGCATTACAAGTTCGCCTCCGGCATGATGAGCCCGGTCTATATCGACTGCCGCAAGCTTCTCTCTTATCCGCGTGTTCGTTCTGCCATCATGGACTTCGCCGTCTCCACTCTTCTCCGTGATGCCGGCTTCGAAAAGTTCGATTGCATCGCCGGCGGCGAGACCGCGGGCATTCCCTTCGCAGCCCTGCTGGCCGATCGTCTGGCGCTGCCGATGATCTATGTTCGCAAGCAGCCGAAGGGCCATGGCCGCAATGCCCAGATCGAAGGCAACATGCCGGAAGGTTCGCGCGTGCTGGTCATCGAGGACCTGACGACGGCCGGCGGCTCTATGTTCAAGTTCATCGATGCGATCCGCGCTGCGGGCGGCATTGTCGATCACGGCATGGCGCTGTTCTATTACGGCATCTTCGATGAAGGCGCGCTGCGTTTTGCCGATGGCAAGGTGCAGTTCCACCACATCGCCACCTGGCGCAATGTTCTGGCCGTCGCCCGCGACCAGAAACTGTTCGACGAAAAGACGCTGTCGGAAGTCGAGGCCTTCCTCGACGCGCCGCTCGCCTGGTCGGCCCGCAATGGCGGCATCAGCGAACTGCCGAAATAAGCAGTAACCTTCAAGCGAGCTTTTGCCCTAGCCAACGGACAAAAGCTCGCTTATTCCTGTCGAAAAGCAGGCAATAATTCCTTGGGAGGAAATCCATGATCCTGTGCTGCGGCGAAGCCCTTATCGACATGCTTCCGCGTGAGACGACGCTTGGTGAAAAGGCGTTCGCGCCCTATGCCGGCGGCGCGGTGTTCAACACGGCAATCGCGCTCGGCCGCCTCGGCGCCCCGACCGGTTTCTTCACCGGCCTGGCCGATGATATGATGGGCGATGTTCTGCGCGATACGCTGCGTGCCAGCAATGTCGACTTTTCCTATTGCGCCATCACCCCGCGTCCCTCGACCATCGCCTTCGTCAAACTGGTCGATGGCCACGCGACCTATGCCTTCTATGACGAGGGCACGGCCGGTCGGATGATCACCGAAGCCGATCTGCCGGCGCTCGGCGATGATTGTGAGGCGCTGCATTTCGGCGCGATCAGCCTCATCCCCGAACCCTGCGGTTCGACCTATGAAGCCCTGATGAAGCGCGAGCATGAAAAGCGCGTCATTTCGCTCGATCCGAATATCCGCCCCGGCTTCATCAAGGACAAGGCGGCCCATCTCGCCCGCATCCGCCGCATGGCGGCCATGTCCGACATCGTCAAATTCTCCGACGAGGATCTCGCTTGGTTCGGTCTTGAAGGTGATGAAGAAACACTTGCCCGCCACTGGCTGCATCACGGCGCAAAGCTCGTCGTCGTCACCCGCGGTGCGGATGGCGCTGTCGGTTATACGGCGAACCACAAGGTCGTCGTGCCGAGCGAAAAGGTAACGGTGGTCGACACGGTCGGCGCCGGCGACACGTTCGATGCCGGCATTCTGGCATCGTTGAAGATGCAGAACCTGTTGACCAAATCGCAGGTGGCAAACCTTTCCGAAGACCAGATCGCCAAGGCACTGGCACTCGGCGCCAAGGCCGCAGCCGTCACCGTGTCGCGGGCAGGGGCCAACCCGCCGTTTGCGAACGAGATCGGGCTTTAAGCCCGCTTATCGGCTCCAAGCTGAATTCTGCAATACGACCCGGTAACCGTCCGGGTCTTCAAAAGTCTGCCCGTCCTGGTCCCAATAGGGATTATAGGATGGGACAGGCTTGAATACGGCTGTCTGCATGCGTGTCGTCGCAGCCGTCCATTCCGAACGGTCTGGCAGATAAAGCACGATGAGATTGTCAGCGCTTGGAGCACGGCCAACAGTGTGGCCGCGCTGATGCGTGAACTCCAGGTGATAGGGCCATCGGGCATGCCCGAGGATCAGGCCGTCGAAACCCTGGTGGTCTTCGAATGCTGCAAGCTGCTCGAAGCCGAGGCCAGTCTCATAGAAGCTGCGCAGCCGACCGATATCATCCGTCGGCCGCGCGATCCTTAAGACCGGCGCCTGCATTACTTCTTCAGCCCGGCCAGCACCTTCACGAGGCCCTGCGTCGAGGAATCGTGGCCCTCGGCGCTTTCCTTGCCTTCAACGACCGGCAGAAGACCGGTGGCCAGTTCCTTGCCGAGCTCGACGCCCCACTGGTCGAAGGAGTTGATGCGGAAGAGCACGCCTTCAACGAAGACGCGGTGTTCGTAAAGCGCGATCAGCCGGCCGAGCGCAAATGGCGTCAGCTTGTCGTGCACGAAGGTGATCGACGGGCGGTTGCCGGTGAAGACGCGGTGCGGCGCGATGAAATCGGCCTGCTTGTCGTCCATGCCCTTGGAGGTGAGCTGCGCCTTGGCTTCCTCGAAGGTGCGGCCCTTCATCAGCGCTTCGGACTGCGCCAGGCAATTGGCGATCAGCAGTTCGTGCTGGTTGCGCAGCTCCGGTTCGAAACCGTTGGCGGCGATCATGAACTCGGCCGGGATGATGCTCGTGCCCTGGTGGATCAGCTGGTAGAAGGCGTGCTGGCCATTGGTGCCAGGCTCGCCCCAGACGACCGGGCCGGAATTGCCCTCGACCGGCGTGCCGTCGATCGTCACACCCTTGCCGTTCGATTCCATGTCCAGCTGCTGCAGATAGGCCGGGAAGCGCAGCAGGCGCTGGTCGTAAGGCAGGATGGCACGGGTCGCGTAACCCAGGACGTTGCGGTGGTAGAAGCCGATCAGGCCGAGAAGCATCGGCAGGTTCTTGGCTACCGGCGCCTCGCGGAAATGCTTGTCCATGGCATGTGCGCCATCGAGGAATTTTCCGAAATTCTCAGGCCCGACCGCCAGCATCAGCGGCAGGCCGATCGCCGACCAGATCGAATAACGACCGCCGACCCAGTCCCAGAAACCGAAGACACGGTCCTGGTCGATGCCGAAGGCGGCAACCTTGTCGAGCGCGGTGGAGACGGCGCAGAAATGATGCTTGACCGCCGCATCGCCGAGCTTGTCGGCAATGAACTTGCGGGCTGCACCCGCATTGGTCATCGTCTCAATCGTCGTGAACGTCTTCGAGGCGACGATGAACAGCGTCGTTTCGGCGTCGAGATGCTTCAGCGTATCGGCAATATGGGCGCCGTCGACATTGGAGACAAAATGCGCGCGCGGGCCGTCATGGTAAGGGGCGAGCGCCAGCGTCACCATCACCGGGCCGAGGTCCGAGCCGCCAATGCCGATATTGACGACGTCGGTGATCTTCTTGCCGGTCGCGCCCTTCAGCGCACCCGAGCGGATGCCGTCGGAAAACTTGCCCATGGCTGCAAGTACGGCGTTGACATCAGGCATGACGTCCTTGCCATCGACCAGAACCGGCGTGTTCGATCGATTGCGCAACGCGGTATGCAGAACGGCGCGGCCTTCGGTGAAGTTGATCGCGACGCCGGAGAACATTTCTTCGCGCTTCTTTGCAACGCCACCAGCCTCGGCCAGCTTTTCGAGGAGGGCGAGGATCTCGCCATTCACGGCTATCTTGGAATAATCCATGGTCAGGTCGTCGAAGGAGACGCTGAATTTGCCGAACCGGCCCGGATCAGCGGCAAAGGCCGCCCGGATATCGGTGGCATTGGTCTTTTCGACGGCGGACTTCAGCTCTTGGACGATGGCCTGCATGGGATTTCCTCAGCACTTGGGCAAACGATGAACGGGAACCTATTCGCTTTCCCGCTCAAATCAAGCGCATCCTTATGCAAGTTTGTTCGGCGTTTGGACTATTGTCCGGCAGCCGTCGTCACCGTATTGCCGGCGGCGTTGCCGAGCCGGTTGAGCTGGTCATTATAGTTGCGGCGGGTCTCGGGATCGAAGATCGAGATCGGCGTGCTGACGGCAACGCTGGCGGCACCACCAACCGTCTGAGCCGCACCAAGCGCCACTGCACCGAGCCTGTCGCCGAGACCGACGCTGGAATCCGTCACCGTCTGGCCGGCAATCAGGCGGTTGCCGAGCAGCTGAACGACCTGCGGGCTTTCGGCGAATTTGCCGTGGTTCAGGCTGTCGCCGGTTTTCAGCGCGGTCAGATCGAGAACCGTAATACCGGCCTTTTCGAAGGCGGTGCGATAAGGCTCGACCGTCGGGTCCACCTGACCAAGCCGGTCGATATCGCCGGATATGCGCCGCGAAAGGCCGAGCGCCCGGTCGTCGCGCGATACGAACAGCGTGAATTTCGGATGTTTTGGCCCAAGCGCGGAAAACTGGTTGGTGAAGACGTCGACGTCGAGATCCGGCGAGGCGAGGATGACGTTCTGGATCTTTGGCGCGACCCGCCCGTCGCGGATCGCCATCTGGCGCAGCGCCTCGACCGTCAGCCACGAGCCCATCGAATGCGCCATGATCGTCACTTCGCCGACCTGAGGATCTCGCGCCAGCCGGCGCAACATGTCTTCCAGCGCATCGCGGGAATAGTTGGTGCTTTCCTTGTCGTAATTATAGGCAAAGATGCTGCCGCGCGACGGCCAGGTGAAGAGCACCGGCGCGACATCCGCCTTCGAATCGTGGACGATCTGCGCAAATCGGTAGACGGCATCCTCGTAGCGGTTGTTAAAACCATGCACGAAGACAAGAACCCGGCGGCTTTTCGGCAGATTGCCCCTTAGCCAGGCCGGTGCCGATTGCGGCGTCATCGGCGTGACGGAAACGGTGGTGAACTCCTTGGCAGGATCCGCAGGCAGCTTTGAAGGCCATTCGACCTGGCCGACCTTGTGCTTGCTTTCCGGTGGGATGGAAACCTTGATCTCGGTGACATGGGCACCCTTGTCACGCTCGCCGGAAAAAAGCACGCCCGGCGTTTCGGACGGCCGACGCGTCGTCGCCACGAGAACATCGACCATTGATGTTTTTTCTGCGGAAGCGACCTGCTGCGGCACGAGCACGCCTTCGGGCCGGCCAGCACAGGCGCTCAGCATGGCAAGCGTCATGACGACGGCAATTGCGCGAACCTGAATGTCAGCCAGCGTCTTCAAGATAACTCCCAGGGAGGTCATCATGACCCCTTCAAGCAGCTATCGCTAATCCAGCCGGCGGCCTGCGTCCATCGCTGATGGCGGGAAGAGCCGTGGCGGAGACAAGCTTCCGGCGCCACCTGTCGCAAGCCTGCAACGCTCGGTTATCCCCTCAGCTCGCGCCGCAGGATCTTGCCGACATTCGATTTGGGCAGGCTGTCGCGGAATTCGATGAAGCGGGGCCGCTTGTAATTGGTGAGGTTGGCGACGCAATGCGCCTTCACTTCCGCCTCGGTCAGATTCGGGTCCTTGCGCACGACGAAGATTTTGACCGCCTCGCCGGAATGTTCGTCCTTCAGGCCAACCGCTGCGCATTCGAGCACGCCCGGATGGCTGGCGACGACTTCCTCCACCTCGTTCGGATAGACGTTGAAACCGGAGACGAGGATCATGTCCTTCTTCCGATCGACGATCTTCGTATAGCCCTGAGCGTCCATATAGCCCATGTCGCCGGTGCGGAAATAATTGTCCGGCGTCATCGCTGCGGCGGTCTCGTCCGGCCTGTTCCAGTAGCCAGCCATGACCTGCGGCCCGCGAATGCAGATCTCGCCGACATCGCCCTGCTCGACCTCCTCGCCATCGTCGTCGCGGATCGAAATTTCAGTCGAGGAGATCGGCAGGCCGATCATGCCGGAAAAGTCGCGACGATTGCAGCGATTGGCGGTGGCGACCGGAGACGTTTCCGAAAGCCCGTATCCCTCGGTGATCGGGCAGCCGGTCATCTCCAGCCACCGTTCGGCCACCGGCCTCTGCACCGACATGCCGCCGCCGAACACCAGGATCAGCGCCGAAAAATCGAGTTTCTGGAAATCGGCATTGTTCATCAGCGCATTGAACAGCGTATTGAGACCTGGGAAGATATGGATCTGGTGTTCTCCTATCTCCTTCACCAGCGCCGGGATATCGCGCGGGTTGGCGATCAGGATATTGTGGCTGCCGGTCGCCACCCCCATCAGCGAATTCACCGTCAGCGCGAAGATATGGTAGAGCGGCAGCGCGCAGAGAAACTGCAGCTGTTCCGGCCGCTTCTTTTCGAGAAAGGCCGAATCCAGCCAGACACCCATCTGTTCCTTGTTGGCCAGAAGGTTGGCATGGGTCAGCATCGCACCCTTGGAAACGCCCGTCGTGCCGCCTGTATATTGCAGGAAGGCGAGGTCGGACGGTTTGGTGCCAGGAGCAGACAGCGAAAGCCGCGCACCTTCGGAAAGCACCTGCCGAAAACTTTTGGCAGACGGAAGCGACCATGCCGGCACGAGCTTTTTCACCCGCCGCACAATGAAATTGACGATATGGCCCTTGAGGCCCAGCATATCGCCCATCGTTGCCACGACGACATGTTTCACATCCGTCTTCGGTACGGCCTGCTCGGCAGTCCTGGCAAAGTTTTCGAGCACGAACAGCGCCTTGGCGCCGGAATCGCGCAACTGATGCTCCAGTTCCCGTGGCGTATAGAGCGGGTTGACGTTGACGACGACGAAACCGGCGCGAAGAATGCCATAAACGATCACCGGGTTCTGCAGCACGTTAGGCAGCATGACTGCCACCCGGTCGCCCTTTGCCAGCCCCTGCGCCTGCAGCCAGGCGCCGATCTTGCGGCTTTCGGCCTCCAACGTGCGAAACGTCAACGACTTGCCCATGCTGGAAAAGGCAGGCCGTTCGGCAAACCGGGCGCAGCTATCCTCGAACAGCTCTCCCAGCGATTGATGTTTCAGCGGTGGAATGAATTCCGGCACGGTCGGTGGATAGGAGGCGAGCCAGATCTTGGGCATCGACGTCGCGCTACGCGCGGTCACTTCATTCATGATAACCTCCTCCATTCAAATGCCGGCGGTCCTGTCGGATCAGAGGTCCTCCACCTCGGGGTCCGATGAACGATTATGCCACGTCGCCATGGCATCGAGCCAGATAATTCAAGAGCTATATAACTTTGACGTAAACGTCAATGAATGGCGCCGTTGAAAGCGGAGTTGTGATCGCCTTTTGAAATGAAATCAGGGAACATCCCTCTGCCCCGAGAGTTTTATAGGCATGACACTGCACAACAAGAGGAGGTGCGTCATGCTGCATCAGGAACCGCGAGCCGGCCAGGACCCTTACGTCAAGGACACTCATTCGCTGATTGCCAGCGACAAGGTCGAAGGCACAGCCGTTTATGGCGCTGACAACAAACGTATCGGTTCTATCGAACGCATTCTGCTGGAAAAGCGCGGCGGTCGTGTGGCCTATGCCGTTCTGAGCTTTGGCGGTTTCCTCGGGATCGGCGACGACTATTACCCGCTTCCCTGGGAAAAGCTGCGTTACGACGAACAGCTCGATGGCTATCGCATCGACCTGACCAAGGATCAGATCGTCGGCGCCCCGAAATACCACGATGCCGATGATGAGACCTGGTATCGTGCCAACGATCGCAAGGTCTACGACTATTACGGCATCCCGCCCTACTGGATGTAATTCTTCCTGACGGTCGAAATTCTCCAAGAGCGGTCCGCGAGGGATGGTTCGAGATGAGAATGGAGCCCCGTACAGCAATTGCTGTGCGGGGTTTTTACATTCAGAGCTTTAGCCGCATTTCCGACTGGGTAAGGCTTGATCGCCTCCAGCCGATCTTGCGCATGAAAGGGTCGAGCAACCCTTTCGGCACATTTTCGACGATATAGAGCCGCCGGCCGGGATAGGCCGAAGCAAGTCCATCAGCCAGCGCACGGCCAAGCCCCTTGCGTCTTTGACCAGGATCGACGGCAAGGCCATGGATCCGGATCTCGGCCGAACTGTCATCCAGCAAGGCCACCGCCGTTTCGCCAATTGCAAATCCCTTGAGCGGCGGGGCGGCATGTCGAAAACAGACCGGATCAGTCTGCCAGGTCAGACCGGGCTCGGCAAAGCGCAAAAGCATATCCGCAGCTTTTACCGGATCGCAGGCCGCGAGTTCGGGCGCATCTGTCGGAAGATCAGGTGCAGGCCTGCGCCGGCCTCTGCTGAACCCGACCAGCTGGCGGCTCGTCTCGAAACCGAGTGATACATAGAGATCGCGGGCGCGCGGATTGCTGTCGATCACCTCCAGCACCATTTCCCGGTCGCCACGCCGGCGGGCGGCGTCGATCGCTTTTGCCATCACCTGCCGGCCAACCCCCTTGCCGCGGATGGCAGGCCCGATGCCAAGAGCGCTGATGCGGCAGCGATTGCCGCGGCGTGCGACGAGCAGAATGCCAGCCGGCGTATCGCCATCGAAAAACACCTCGCTGCAATCCGCGTCGATATTTTCGCGCTCCATGCGCAGGGCAATCGATGCGGCAGACGCGGTAAAGGTCACGACGTAACCGGCAAACCCTTCCGTCAGGGCCCTGGCCGCATCCTCAAGCGAGGTGTCGGCAAGGCTGCGCCGCAGGGGAGGGCGATTCAGGTTTGCGCTGTCATCCACGTCCATTCCTCCGCCCGGTTGCGCATGGCCCGTCTATAGCACGTTGGAAGGCGTGCCTTTCTCGAAATTCTCGACATGGCTGATCACCTGCACCCAGAGCGTCTGCATCGCCTCGTCGCTCGCCCAGGCGACATGCGGGGTGACGATGATATTCGGCCGGTTGAGGATTTTGAGAAGCGGATTATCCGCTGCCGGCGGCTCGCGGGTCAAAACGTCGAAACCGGCGCCGGTTATCAGCCCTTCATCCAGTGCCGTCACCAGATCCGCCTCGTTCACCAGCCCACCGCGTGCCGTATTGATGATCAGCGGCCTCTTCTTCATCTTCCGGAATTCGGCAAGCCCGATCAGATCGCGGGTCTCGGGTGTTAGCGGCATGTGGAAGGTCAGGATATCGGCCTTTTCCAACACCTCCTCGAAGGCCGTATAACCGGGCTTCACCGTCCCGGCGCCCTTGCGGCCGGCCAGAAGCACCGTCATGCCGAAGGCCTCGGCGATCTTCGCCACCGAGCCACCCAAGGTCCCGCCGCCGAAAATGCCGAGCGTCGAGCCGGCGAGGTCGCGGATCGGGTGGTTGAAGAAGCAGAACTGGTTGGCGCGCTGCCATTCGCCATCGATCACATCCTGCCGGAAACCGACGATCGAGCGGCGCAGCGCAAAGATCAGCGCGAACGTGTGTTCCGGCACGGTGTTCACGGCATAACCGCGCACATTCGACACGGTGATGCCGCGCTCCTTTGCGGCCGCAAGGTCGATCACGTCATAACCCGTTGCCGCCACCGCGATCATCTTCAGGTTCGGCGCGCCTGCCATCGCCTCGGCCCGCACCGGCGCCTTGTTGGTAATGACGATATCGGCATCCGCAATGCGCCCGGCCACCTCGTCCGCTGCCGTCTTGCCATATTCCACCCATTGATGGGAAAAGGCGGGGCGGGTGATCGTCACCGAAGGGCCGATCGTATCGCGGTCGAGAAACACTATTTTGGGCATGGTCCGGTCCTGCGTATCGGGAATGTCGATCATGGCCACGACGCTGTTCGTCGGGCCCGTCTCGTATAACATCCGGCCTGCCGGCCGGAATGCAAGATCGCGGGGAAAAGAATGACCGATGTGATGGAGCTCGATTGTGTCGTGGTCGGCGGCGGCGTCATCGGCCTTGCGGTCGCCCGTGCGCTGGCCATGGCGGGGCGCGAGGTGATCGTGCTCGAAGCCGAGCCACTGCCCGGCGCCATCACGTCCGCCCGCAACAGCGAGGTCATCCATGCCGGCCTCTATTACGCGACCGGCAGTCTGAAGGCGAAACTCTGTGTCGCGGGAAAGCAGAAACTTTACGACTATTGCCGCGACCGTCACATCCCCCACCGCCAGTGCGGCAAGCTGGTCGTGG
Organism: Neorhizobium alkalisoli; assembly: GCF_007829835.1. Taxonomy (GTDB): domain Bacteria; phylum Pseudomonadota; class Alphaproteobacteria; order Rhizobiales; family Rhizobiaceae; genus Neorhizobium. Next base: position 419,164 of record NZ_VIWP01000004.1, read on the forward strand.
CGGCCAACGAACCGGAAGTGGCCTATCTCGAAAAACTGCTGAAACAGGCCGAAGCCAACGGCGTCGACGATTGCCGCCTGATCGACGCAAGCGTGCTCAATGCAATGGAGCCGCAGATCACGGGCTTTGCTGCGCTGGTCTCCCCCTCGACCGGCATTATCGACAGCCATTCCCTGATGCAGGCCTATATCGCCGATCTCGAAAACCATGGCGGCAGCCTGGTGCTGAACGCCCCGGTACTGAGCGGTGCACTCTTGGACAATGACCGGATCCGCTTGTCGGTCGGTGGCCGGGATCCGGTCGAGATCGAGGCCAGCTTCGTTGTCAACGCCGCCGGGCTCGGCGCCTGGAGCCTGTCGGAAAATATCGAGGGCATCGATCCCGCCACCATCCCGGCCCGGCATTATGCAAAGGGCTCTTACTTTTCGCTTGCCGGCCGCGCGCCGGCGCAAAGACTGATCTATCCGGTGCCGGAGCCGGGCGGGCTTGGCGTCCACCTGACGCTTGATCTCGCCGGCCAAGCGCGCTTCGGCCCGGATGTCGAATGGGTGGAGGCGATCGATTATGCGGTAGAGCCAAAGCGCTCGGAAAAATTCTACGCGGCGATCAGGCGCTATTTTCCCAATCTTGCCGATGGCGCGCTTGTGCCCGCTTATTCCGGTATCCGCCCGAAGATCGCCGGGCGCGATGCGGGTGGCGGCGGCGATTTCGTCATTCAGGGCTCGGCCGAGACCGGCCACCGCGCCTATGCCGCGCTCTACGGGATCGAATCGCCGGGCCTGACGTCATCCATGGCGATTGCCGATCATCTCTTGGAAAAACTCACGAATCCGTAAGCCCGGTTTGATGTCTTTTGGCGAAAAAGCCGGGAACTTCCGCGGATAAGCAGCCGTTCAGCCTTTGTGAAGAACTCCCGGCCATTGTTTGGGGCAGTGTACGGGCGATTCGCCCGTTTTGTACGGAGATCCAATGACGCTGCTACAATTCCCGGCCGACCGCCGCACCGCCGACATCAGGAGATGCGCCGAAATCCTCCAAAACATCCATGGCCATGAGGCCAATCGCTTCTGGAGGGCGGAAATGGCGGAATTCGCAAAGGGAATGCGGGCACAGGGGGTTCCGGACGCAGAGATCTCCCATCAGGCCGCTTTGTTCATGCACGCCGTGCAGATGGAGCTTCAGGCCATGTACGCCGAAAACGGCGCCGGCGTCTCCGCAGGCTGATCTGCCTTTCAGAAAAATTCAGGAGGACCAGCCGCGGCGGGCGGCCGGTCCTCCTGTTGCAGCTTTTTTGGCGGAAAGCCGCAACAGGGCGCGGGTTTAAGGATTGAAGCTTGCGTCGTGATGGATGATGGGAAGCTAATGTGTGGGAGGTGCAAGGTCAATTGCGGGCCATTGCGCTTGCCCATGAGAATGACGGCTATAACTTTGGTGCCCTCCAATCCATGTTGCAGGCTACAGCAGGCTTAAGTCTCTGACTGGGTTTGTTCAGTGATTTGTAGTGATGTCGATCGCCGCCAATTCACGCGTGCCTCTTGATACCCAAATTCGATACCAGATATCGTCTGGCCATCTACAGAAATGGCCAACAACAGATGATGTTCTAAGTCTATAGCTCCCAAAAGAGTTGCTGGAGAGTCTCCGGCTTCTCGCGTGATTGTTCCTTCCAAAGCGTTTCCAAAGCGCTTTAGCGCGATGCGAATGTTACGTCTCTCAATCATATTTCGGGAAGGCTTTAGAATGCCGAACCCAATAGATTTAACTTGGTGAGTTACGTGAGTAGAGGCGGAATAGTTCCCATCTTCGTCAGAAATGAGCTGAATTTGCCCAAATTCAGTGTCCCAATAACCATCAATATCAGCACCGATCTGCACGAGAGCAGCTTCGCCGATTGCTGTCCGTTCCTTCCGCTGCTCGAGCGCCCTTTCGCGCGCCGCACTATAGCGCAGCTCTTCGTCCTCTTTTTGTTCGCGAATTTCCGCCGCAATACTACACACACTCTCATGGGGGGATGGCTTTAGGATTGCGCTGTCGGCCCGCTTTCGAGCTTCGATATGAAAGCCCCCAAAAGTTAGTTTTCGCGCGAGGTTACCGTCTGCAATTGTTTCTCCTTTAGACGCTGCAATCTCGAATGCTCCTATGGCTTTACTCTTAAGGCCGAGCCTGTCGTAACTCACGCCGAGGTTGTTCCATGCCATGCCGCTACGTTCTTCAGGGGGGATTGCTTCGTATTGCAGCATAGAAAGCCCATCCTGATCTGCCTCGGAATAGGCATGCGCAGAAGCAAAGCGCGCGTCTATATCGTCGGGTTTCATTGCCGTTATCAGTTCGCCCAGAGCTTTATGGATCTCAGGTAGCTTCGCGGCCTCCACAAGTATGCGAAATGCTTCCATTATTTCAGATTTGTCGCGATGATTTTTAATGGGAAAGCTTATGAGTTTTTCTTTGAAAGTCTTCAGAGCACTCGAATTTTTAACTTTCTTAGCAACCTCAACTCCTCTCTTGGAAATATTAGCGGCGATTTGCGCATCATTTGCTATGTCCACAGCAATAATGAATTCTTGCAAGGCTCCGAGGTCGTCTCCGTAATGTTGTAACGCCTGGGCTAGCGTTTTTCTAATTTCCGCGTTCATTGGGAAAGCCTCTGACTTATCCCTTATGAGAGAAAGGTTGCCTCCTTTTCCCGAAATTATTCTAGCGTATTCACACCTTGTATCCCATTCCGCCAGCTTCTCTTGAGAAGTGTTTAGTGCGGATGTCCTGTACGCATCCTCGATCTCAGAGACACGTTTTTCATTCTCGTGCATCGTTGCGATAAAAAATTCGAATTCGAACTTTTCGTCACTCCATGTCGATTGCGGGGTATGTTGCAGTTCATCGGATCGGTCGAGAGATCTCTCTTCTGCCATGCCTTCTCTTGCTTCAGAGAAATCGCTTCGAGGGAGTCTTCCCGCTTTTACAATGGCGGCCTTGATCTTGGTGCAGGCAGGGCCAAGAGCGGCTTCTGGGTTTAAGAGTTCATCAGGATCAAACGTTTCCGGTGTGAGTCCGCTTAAATCGGATGGCAAATGAAGATCTACACCTCTTGGGCTGACGAGGAAGGTCCGTTTTCTGCCGAGTCGACCTATGAACAGGCCTAGCTCAAAGATGACATTGTCTCTGACTGTTGAATATTCCTTGTTCCGGCTGACCGTAACATCGTCAGGTGCGCAAACAAGGATCGCAAAGTCGGCCTTATCTAAAGCGCTTTCTAAAGACTCAAGGGTGAAATGAGATGGTTCGAAGGTTCCTTGAGTCCATACGACTGGAGCCACATCATATTGCATGGCAGACTGGATATATAAGGCCAAGTTACGGTGTTCAGAGGAAGAGCCGATAAAGACGATTGGTTTAGCCATGAAAAATAATGGACTCGGTTGCGTATTCCCGAAGTTTTCGTTTTACGCTGCCTCGCGTCAAGGTAACCGATTTGAAATTTTATCAAACACGAGGTGAATCAGCACTTCTGAACTAGTCGTAAAGCGCATATCAGCTTGCGAAAGCCACAGCTTTGTCGTCACAACACAATCTGTATTGTATAGTTTACAGGCGGCCAAAATCATATGCCACCGGATGTAAGGAAAAATGGGTATCAGGATGCACTTAAAGGATACGATCCCAATATCAGCATAAATTCATTGAAAAATATGGAAAACTGGTGCCGCTTGCAGGACTCGAACCTGCGACCCCATCATTACGAATGATGTGCTCTACCACCTGAGCTAAAGCGGCTTTTTCAGCGCGCGGCGAAGCCGGGCTGTAGGTGAAGGGGCTGATACAGGCAATGCCCGGTGATTTCAAGACGGATTTCGCAATTGCCGGAGATTTTCTCGAATTGCCGAACAGCACCGATGCGAAGTCTCGCGGCAGGACGCGTCAGAGCGCCAGCCGCTGGCGTGCCGCCGCATATTCTCCATCCAGCCGATCGACCAGTTCCGCGACGGAAGCGATCGACTTGACGGCGCCGATTCCCTGACCTGCCCCCCAGATTTCCTTCCAGGCTTTTGGGCCGGTCGTGGCCGCCTCGAAATCCATTTTCGACGGGTCGGCGACGGGCAGGGCGTCGGGGTCGAGGCCCATGGCTTGGATCGAGCCCTTCAGGTAGTTGCCGTGCACACCGGTAAAATAGTTGGAATAGACGATGTCGGCGGCAGCGGCCTCGACGATCATCTGCTTGTAGCCGTCCGACGCACGCGCTTCCTTCGTGGCGATGAAGGGCGAGCCGATATAGGCCATGTCGGCGCCCATTGCCTGCGCCGCCAGAATGCCGCCACCGGTGGCGATCGCGCCGGCCAGAAGCAGCGGCCCGTCGAACCATTCGCGGATTTCCTGGATCAGGGCGAAAGGCGAAAGCGTGCCGGCATGCCCGCCGGCACCGGCCGCGACTGCGATCAACCCATCGGCGCCCTTGCGAATCGCCGAATTCGCATGCCGGTTGTTGATCACGTCATGCAGCACGATCCCGCCATAAGAATGCACGGCAGCATTAACCTCGGGCACGGCGCCGAGCGAGGAAATGACGATCGGCACCTTGTATTTGACGCAGAGCATCAGGTCGTGCTCCAGCCGCTTGTTGGACGTGTGGACGATCTGGTTGACGGCAAAAGGTGCTGCCGGCCGGTCGGGATGGGCGGCATCGTGGGCGGCCAGATCTTGCGTGATCATTGAGAGCCATTCGTCGAGCTGGCTTTCCGGCCGGGCGTTGAGAGCCGGGAAGGCGCCGACCACGCCGGCCTTGCATTGCGCCAGAGTTAGTTCGGGATGCGAGATGATGAAAAGCGGCGAGGCCACCACGGGCAGGCGCAGTTTCTCCTTCAACACGGCCGGCAACATCTGCAATCCTCCCAAATTGACGTTTACGCGAACGTCAATCGATGTAGCAGATGCTTTTCGCCGCGGAAAGCCGCTTTGCGCTGTTTTCGTTTCATGGCGGGTCAGCCGTATGTGGCAGGCAAATTCGGCTGGAATTTCGTCAGACCGCCCGGAGGATAAGGGCGCCGGCTACGATGACAAGAACCACGGTCCACGGTGGTGTTTTCCAGACTGTCAGGAGAAGGAAGCCGGCGAATGCTAGTGCGAAATCGGCCGGCGTGAGGATCGCACCTGTCCACACGGGATCATAAAGGGCAGCGCCGAGAATGCCGACCACGGCCGCATTGGCGCCCCGCATCGCCGCCTGTGCCGCCGGGTTGCCGCTCAGGCCATTCCAGAAGGGCAGGGCGGCGAGAAGAAGCAGAAAGCCGGGCAGAAAAATGCCGGCAAGTGCAATGGTGGCCCCAAGCATCCCGTTTGGTGCCGGCACCACCGCAGCGCCGAGATAGGCGGAAAATGTGAAGAGAGGCCCGGGCATCGCCTGCGCCAGGCCATAACCGGCGAGGAAAGTGTTTTGTGAAACCCAGCCCGGCTGTACCACCTCCGCCTCCAACAGCGGCAGCACGACGTGTCCGCCACCAAAGACCAGCGCGCCCGAGCGATAGAAGGAATCGAACAGCCGCAATCCTTGCAGATCCAGTGTGGCAGCAAGCAGCGGCAATCCAAAGAGCAGGATGAAAAAGGCAATGAGGCAGCCGAGGCCGAATGATCGGGGCAGGCTGAAGGAGAGGCTTTTTGCCGGTTCGGCAACGGCGCCACGACAAAGTGCAAGGCCCGACAGCCCACCGAGCGCGATGGCAAGAATCTGCCCAAAAGCCCCGCCGAACGTCACAAGGAAAAGTGCGGCAAGCGCGATGCCCGCGCGTGGCCTATCCGGTGTCAGCGTGCGGGCCATGCCCCAGACCGCCTGCGCGACCACCGCGACGGCGCAGAGTTTCAGGCCATGCAGAAGGCCGTCGGCGACCGGGTTGTCGAATGCCGCCGTGCCGCTTGCGAAAAGAAAGAGGAGAAGCGCCGAGGGCAGGGTGAAGGCGCTCCATGCTGCGGCTGCACCGAGCGGGCCTGCGCGCAAAAGCCCGATCGCAAAGCCGACCTGGCTTGAGGCCGGGCCGGGCAAAAACTGGCAGAGCGCGACCAGATCGGCATAGCCTTTCTCGTCGATCCATCTGCGGCGTGTCACGAACTCGTCGCGAAAATAACCGAGATGCGCAATTGGGCCGCCGAACGCGGTCAGGCCGAGTTTCAGGAATGCGCGGAACACCTCGCCCGCCGTGCCTGTCCTTGATCCCGCAACTTGCTCGCCAGCCTCACTGTTCATATCCGCCCTTTCCGGTTCGATCCGCTTCTATTGTCGTTGCAGATGAGGACTTGATGACAGGGTGCATCGCCAAATTCTCTTTTCCGCAGGGAGGCTGGCCGGGTGGTTCGGATTGCCACGCTTTGCCGTGAAAGCGACAGCGACACATCTTTTCCCCAATTTCCGCAAAGGTATGAAGGGTGGCCCCCGCTTGCAGTTCCCTGCCGGAGAGGTTACCGAAAACTTAAAGGACCGGCGTCCGCCTGAAATCGGGGTGTACGGATGCAGGTCTGCATGTGTGAGAGTAACCGGAAGGACCGGCAGTGAGCGGTTTGGAAACGGCGATCAGGAATGCTTTGGACCGCTCGGATAGGGCGGATGGCAAGACGCGGGCGCGAATCTATCAGTCCGCCCGCCAGGCGCTGGAAGCCGGATTGCAGAAACAGGGCGTCTCCGACACGCTGATCATCCTGCAGCAGCGCAAGCGGCTGGAAGAAAAGATCCGCGAGATCGAGACCGAAGAGATCGACCGGCTGACCGCCCAGGTGGCGTCTGCGGGGTCTTACGATGACGACCTTTCCGACGATGACCATGCCGTTGCCGCTGTGCCGGAATTCGAGCCGGTCGTGGAGCCGGAGCGGCGTGCGGCATCCGTCGAGACACCTGTTGTTGCCCCCGCGGTCCCGAGAGGAAGAAGCGAAGAGCCGGAACTGGGTGGAGCAACCCGCCAGGCACCGACGTTTGCCGGCAGCAATGCGAATGCCAATGCAGGCGATCTCGGTGGTCTTGAGAACGAGCGTCTCGGCCAGATGTCCGAAGCGCCCGCGGCACAACCTTCTCGCCTGTCGCGCGCCGAGAGGAAAAAGGCCGAAAAAGCCGGCAAGGCCGACAAGAAGGCCCGTGGCCGTCGTGGCCGCACCGATCTCGACGTCGCGCCCGAGCGCGCCGCCAAGCCGCGCAAGCGGCGCGGTTTTCTCTCGCATCTCATAACTTGGGTCGTCACGCTGATCATCGTTGCGGGCGGTTGCTGGTGGTTCTATTCGTCCGGCATGGTCCAGTCGGTCATTCAGGATGCCGTCGATGCTGCGAACCAGATGGCGCGCAGCCAATCGGGCCAGCCGAATAGCCGGTTCGATCCGCGCGGCGGCTTTTCCGATGAATGGGCCGAGATCTTCAAGCCCGCCGATATTGCCGGCCTGAAACCGGGCCGTCAGGCAAGGGTTGATGCGGTCGATGGATCGGAAGGCCCCGCCGTCCGCATGCTGTCGGCAACACCGACGGCCGATGGCGATATCGCCATCACCGTACCGGCGGATCTGTTGAAGGAAATGGCGGCCAAGACCTCGACCGTCGCAATCACGGTGCAGGCCGGTGCCAATCAGGGCATCCAGTTCTCGGTCAGCTGCGATTTCGGCAGTCTCGGAACCTGCGCCCGCCACCGCTTCACGGCATCGCAGGAAAAGCTCGAAGCCCTGTTCAAGGTCACCTTCGATCGCACCCTGGCGCCGAACGCACCGGGCCGTCTGCTCATCAATGCCGGTATCGATGGCGCCGACAAGCCGGTGCTTCTTTATTCCGTGCGCATCCTGCCCGGCGGCTGATTTTGTTTTTGGCCTGCCGGTTCAAGGGCAGGCCATCCGTCATTTCAAAAATTTCGGGCCGAAACCGAGCACCTTGTCGTCGATCTCGCCGATCGCCTTCTTGTCCTTGCCGTCATAATCGAGCGAAAGCAGGATATGGCGGATGACGTTGAGATGCGCGCGCCGCTTGTCGTTAGATAGAACCACCGTCCAGGGTGACTGTTTCGTATGGGTGTCGCGCAGCATCCGGTCGCGCTTGGCCGTATAATCCGGCCACTTGTTCAGGGCCGCGATATCCATCGGCGACAGCTTCCAGATTTTCAAGGGATCATGCCGCCGGTCGTGAAAGCGCTTGAGCTGCATTTCCTGGCCGATATCCAGCCAGAACTTGAAGAGATGGATGCCGTCATCGGCCACCATTTCCTCGAACTGCGGCGTCGCCTTCATGAAGTCATCATATTGCTTCGGCGTGCAGAACCCCATGACCGGCTCGACGACGGCGCGATTGTACCAGGAGCGGTCGAACAGCACGATCTCGCCCTTGCTCGGAAACTGGCTGACATAACGCTGGAAATACCATTGCCCGGCTTCGGTCTCGCTCGGCTTGGCAAGCGCCACGACGCGCGCCGAGCGCGGATTGATATAGGAGCGGATGGAAAAGATCGTGCCGCCCTTGCCGGCGGCATCGCGTCCTTCGAACAGGGCCATCATCCGCTTGCCGGTCGCCTGCATCCAGAACTGCACCTTGACGAGTTCGATCTGCAGCTTCTCCAGCTGCTTCTCGTATTTGTCCTTGTCCATCTTGTCGTCATAGGGATAACCGCCGGAGGGCAGCGCGCCATCATCCACCCAGTCGGGAAGTTTGGGATCGTCTATGTCGAAAGTCCGCATCTTCTCGCCGACGACGAGCTGCACCGCGCGGCTTGACTGGCTTTGACTTGATTGGCCGCGACTTGACTGATCCATGTTCATTCCTTCCCTGATGCCGGTTCATGTGGCTGTCATATAGGGTGTACGTAACGTCCGGACAGGCTCGACCCGCTTGTGAGTTTCCCACAGGGTCGATGTATATCTGTCATGCAAGCGTTATATGAGCGCAGATTTACGGGGAAGAGGCGGGCCATTGGAAACGCTGCAGCAGGCATTGATACGGATCTGGACGGTTCTCGGCGCGCGCATCCGCCATGAACGAGTGCTTCTCATTCTCCTCACGCTTCTGGCTGTGGTGGCGCTGGTCGCCGGCCTGCAATGGCCGGGTGTCGCGGTCGGCTGGCTGCTTCTGGTCATCGTCGCCGTCTCCCGCACGCCGATGGAGGTTCCGGTCGAGATCGTGGAGCCGGTTGAAATCGAGCAGCCGGTCTTCGATCCGCTTCCCCTGATCGGCGCAACGCTTTCGGCTCTCGAAACACCGGTCTATGTGCTCGGCGAGGATGCCGTCGTGCTTTACCAGAACAAGGCGGCAGAGCGCGTGCTAGGGCCGATGCCGCTGGGCGCGCATCTTTCCGCCCGTCTTCGCTCGCCCGGCATTCTCGATATGGTCCGCGAGACGATCGCGACCGGCCAGCCGAACCAGATCGAACATTCGGAGCGCCTGCCGTCCGAGCGGGTCTTCATCCTGCGCGTATCGCCGGTCGATCTGTCTGATTTCGGCCCGGTCGAGACAAACCTCTACATCCTCTCCTTCAAGGACGTATCCGAACTGCGCAGCATCGACCGCATGCGTTCGGATTTCGTCGCCAATGCCAGCCATGAGCTGAGAACGCCGCTCGCGTCGCTGCGCGGCTTCATCGAAACCATCCTGGGGCCGGCCCGAAACGATCCGAAGGCGCAGGAGCGGTTCCTCGGCATCATGCTCGATCAGACGACGCGCATGAGCCGCCTGGTCGACGACCTTCTCTCCCTGTCGCGGCTGGAACTGAAGTCGCATATCGCGCCAGACCAGGCCGTGGACCTGAAGCCGCTGCTTGGCCATGTCCGGGACTCACTTCTGCCGCTTGCGGAAGATCTCGGCGTCGAGATCCGCATGCATCTGCCGGATGCCGACAAGGTCGAGGTTCTGGGGGATCGTGACGAGCTGGTGCAGGTCTTCGAGAACCTGATCGAAAATGCCTGCAAATACGGACAGGAGGGCAAGCTCGTTGATGTCCACCTGAAGAATGATCCGTCGCAGTCGGTCGAAGTCAGCGTCGTCGATCGCGGCCCGGGCATTCCGGCCGAGCATGTGCCGCGCCTGACCGAGCGTTTCTACCGTGTCAGCGTCGCCGATAGCCGCTCCAAAAAGGGCACTGGTCTTGGGCTTGCGATCGTCAAGCATATCCTCACCCGCCACCGGGCCAGGCTGATCGTGAAGTCGGAACTTGAGAAGGGGACGGAGTTCACCGTCAGGTTCTGACATAAAAAATCGGCATTGCACAGCTGTGCGTATGAATAAATATTAAATTTCAATGACTTAACATGTCACAAATGTTTCATCGAAGTGACATAAAAGATGCGGGCAACGGCGGCTAAGACAATCGGGCGAAGGCTGGGAATACCACACTGGCACCCGCGTCTTAAGAGCGTCATGGCTGAAGGATGGGCATGCGGAACGACAAGTTCTGCCGCTTTTCCTCGCGGTCTGGCGCGCGTCATCGAACTGTTATCCGGCCCTGTTAGGGCGCTCTGATCGGCGCATGGCGTCGATTTCGTTATCCGAAGAGGAGAACCTCAATGAACCAGTTTACCCGCCCGATGGCTTTTGCTTTCGCAATCGCCGCGGCCGCTACCTTTACGACGGTCACCGCCCAGGCTGCTGACATCTCCGGCGCCGGCGCTACCTTCCCGTTCCCGATCTATGCAAAGTGGGCCGACGCCTACAAGAAGGAAACCAACATCGGCCTGAACTATCAGTCGATCGGTTCCGGCGGCGGCATCAAGCAGATCAAGGCAAAGACGGTTACCTTCGGCGCTTCTGACGCTCCCCTGAAGGGCTCGGATCTCGACGAAACCGGCCTTGCTCAGTTCCCGATGGTTATGGGCGGTATCGTTCCGGTCGTAAACCTCGAAGGCATCAAGCCGGGCGAACTGGTTCTGGACGGCAAGACCCTTGCGGACATCTTCCAGGGCAAGATCACCAAGTGGGACGACGCTGCCATCAAGAAGCTGAACCCAGAATCGAAGCTGCCGTCGCAGGCAATCGCCGTTGTTCACCGTTCGGACGGCTCGGGCACCACCTTCAACTTCTCCTACTTCCTCGGCGACGTTTCGGCTGAGTGGAAGGAAAAGGTTGGCGTTGCTCAGGCTCTCGAATGGCCGGTCGGCATTGGCGCCAAGGGCAACGAAGGTGTTGCTGCCAACGTCACGCAGGCTGCCGGTTCGATCGGTTACGTCGAATACGCCTATGCCAAGCAGAACAAGATGATCTTTGCTGACATGATCAACAAGGATGGCAAGAAGGTTGAGCCGTCGGCCAAGACCTTCGCTGCTGCTGCTTCCAACGCTGACTGGAACTCGCAGCCGGGCTACGGCGTCATTCTCGCCAACCAGCCGGGCGCTGAAACCTGGCCGATGACCTCGGCAACCTGGATCCTGGTTTACAAGAAGCCGGAAGACAAGGCTGCTACCGCTGAAGCCCTGAAGTTCTTCGGCTGGGCCTACAAGAACGGTGGCAAGATGGCTGACGAACTCGATTACGTCGCCATGCCGGAATCGGTCGTCAAGAGCGTCGAAGCCATGTGGGCTAAGGACGTCGCTACCAAGTAATGTCCTTGCAAGGGGCGCGTCTGACGCGCCCCTTCTCACCTCAACCGGCCAAATCTCAAGGACTGGAGCATGACCTTGGCAATCGCGGAGCGCGTCGACAGCCGGCGCGAAAAAGTGGTTCGGCACTTTGCGCTGACCGATACGATCTTCCACTGGGCCTGCCGTCTGGCCGCAATCCTGGTCCTTGTCATTCTCGGCGGCGTTTTCGTGTCGCTGGTCAGCGGTTCCTGGGCCGCTCTCGATAAATTCGGTTTTGCCTTCCTGACGACGGCGCGCTGGAGCCCGGTCACCGAGACCTTTGGTGCGCTCGCGCCGATCTATGGTACGCTCATCACCTCGGGCATCGCCATCCTGATCGCCGTTCCGGTCGGTATCGGCATCGCCGTGTTCCTGACCGAACTCTGCCCGCGTCCGCTGCGCCGTCCGATCGCCATCGCGGTCGAACTTCTGGCCGGTATTCCGTCGATCATCTACGGTATCTGGGGCCTGTTCGTCTTCGCTCCGTTCCTGCAGAGAACGCTTCAGCCCTTCCTCATCGATGTCTTCGCCAATGTTCCGGTGCTGAACGCCGTGTTCGCCGGCCCGCCCTACGGCATCGGCATCCTGACCTCGTCGCTCATCCTGGCGATCATGATCCTGCCGTTCATCGCCTCGATCACCAAGGACGTGTTCGACACTGTCCCGGGCGTCCTGAAGGAATCCGCCTACGGCATCGGCTGCACCACCTGGGAAGTCGTTCGCCGCATCGTTATCCCGCATACCCGCGTCGGTATCATGGGTGGCGTCATGCTGGCTCTTGGCCGTGCCCTCGGCGAAACCATGGCCGTTACCTTCGTGATCGGTAACTCCCATCGTCTCACCGCCTCGATCATTGCGCCGGGTACGACGATTTCCGCCACCATCGCCAACGAATTCACCGAGGCGGATGCGGATGTCTACGTCTCCTCGCTGATGTCGCTCGGTCTCATCCTCTTCTTCATCACCTTCCTCATCCTCGCAGCCGCCCGCTACATGCTGCTCCGGATGGGTCGCCAGGCAGGAGCTTGATCCCATGACGACGATCTATTCCCGCCGCAAGGCCACCAACGGGATCATGATGGGTCTCTGTGTCGCCGCTGCCGGCATCGGCCTGGCATGGCTGGCACTGATCCTCGGCGCACTGCTCTACAAGGGCGCCGCTGGCCTTTCCCTCGCGGTCTTCACGGAAATGACGCCGCCTCCGGGCTCGGCAGGCGGTCTCCTGAACGCGATCTACGGTAGCGTGGTCGTCACGATCATCGCCGTCGTCATCGGCACGCCGATCGGCATTCTGGCCGGCACCTACATGGCCGAATACGGACGCTTCAGCAAACTGACGACGATCGTGCGCTTCATCAACGACATTCTCCTGTCGGCGCCGTCGATCATCATCGGTCTGTTCATCTACGAATTGATTGTCCGTCCGATGGGTCACTTCTCGGGTATTGCCGGCTCCGTGGCGCTCGCCATGCTGGTCATCCCGGTTGTCGTCCGCACCACGGAAGACATGCTCAATCTGGTTCCGAACGCACTGCGCGAAGCCGGCACCGCAATCGGCGCACCGCGCTGGATCGTCATTCGCTCGGTCGGTTATCGCGCCGCCCTTTCGGGTATCGTCACAGGCATCCTGCTCGCCGTTGCCCGTATCTCGGGTGAGACTGCTCCGCTCCTGTTCACCGCGCTGAACAACCAGTTCTGGAGCAGCAATCTCAACGCGCCGATCGCCAGCCTGCCGGTCACGATCTTCCAGTTCGCACTCAGCCCCTACCAGGAATGGCAGCAGCTTGCCTGGACGGGTGCGCTCATCATCACCCTCACGGTTCTGTCGCTCAGCATCATCGCCCGCAGCCTCACCGGACGTAAAGAAGGATAATGACCACTATGGTTACCCTGGAAAAAGTTGCTCCGCAGAACGTTTCTGACCGGGCGAAGATCGAGATCAAGAATCTCAACTTCTACTACGGTGAATCCAAGGCCCTGAAGAACATCTCGCTTTCGCTCCCGGAGCGCAGCGTTACCGCCTTCATCGGTCCGTCGGGCTGTGGCAAGTCCACCCTGCTGCGCGTGCTGAACCGCATCTATGAACTCTACCCGAAGCAGCGCGCTGACGGTGAAGTTCTGGTTGACGGCAAGAACATTCTCGACCGCGACCAGGACCTGAACCTGCTGCGCACCAAGGTCGGCATGGTGTTCCAGAAGCCGACGCCGTTCCCGATGTCGATCTACGAAAACATCGCTTTCGGCGTTCGCCTTTATGAACAGGTTTCCAAGAGCGAGATGGACGAGCGCGTTGAAGCCGCTCTGCGCCGCGCCGCCCTCTGGAACGAAGTTAAGGACAAGCTGCATTCCGGTGGCACCAGCCTTTCCGGTGGTCAGCAGCAGCGCCTCTGCATCGCCCGCACCGTCGCCGTCAAGCCGGAGATCATCCTGCTCGACGAACCGGCATCGGCTCTCGACCCGCTCTCGACCGCCAAGATCGAGGAACTGATCGACGAACTGCGCGCCGAATACACGATCGTCATCGTTACCCACAACATGCAGCAGGCTGCCCGCGTCTCGCGCCAGACCGCCTTCATGTATCTCGGTGAACTGGTCGAGTTCGACGAAACGGCAAAGATCTTCACCTCGCCGCGCGAAAAGCGCACGCAGGACTACGTGACCGGTCGCTTCGGCTGATCGGTCTATCATCCCCTCATTAAGAACGCGGTGACGTAAGCACCTGGAAGGAACGAAGATGGCCCAGACCCATATGCTGTCCGCCTATGATGAAGAACTGCAATACCTGACGCGCCGCATTTCCGAAATGGGCGGCCTTGCCGAGCAGATGTGTGGCGATGCCGTCAAGGCGCTCGTCAATTCCGACTCGACGCTGGCCCAGAAGGTCATTTCCGACGACGTCATCCTCGACAATGGCGAGCGCGAGATCCAGGACAAGGCGATCATCACCATTGCCCGCCGCCAGCCTGTCGCAGCCGACCTGCGCGAAATCGTCGGCACGCTGCGTATCGCAGCTGACCTCGAGCGCGTTGGCGACCTTGGCAAGAACACCGCCAAGCGTGTCATCGCCGTGCAGGGCACCGGCGTGCCGCGCAAGCTCGCCCGCGGTCTGGAACACCTTTCCGACCTCGCTCTCGTGCAGCTCAAGGAAGTGCTGGACGTCTATGCCAGCCGTTCGGCCGAAAAGGCGGAAGCCATTCGCCTGCGCGACGAGGAAATCGACGCGATGTACACCTCGCTGTTCCGCGAACTCCTGACCTACATGATGGAAGATCCGCGCAACATCACCACCTGCACGCACCTCCTGTTCTGCGCCAAGAACATCGAGCGTATCGGTGACCACGCGACCAACATCGCCGAGACCATCTATTATATGACCACGGGTGCCCAGCCCGAAGGCGAGCGTCCGAAGGACGACACGTCCAACACGCTTGGCGCTGCCGGCAACTGAGCTGCCGCAAAAGAACGGCATGCCTTCCGAAAGCCGAAAGTGGTTCGGTAGGCATGCATGAAACAAGTAACCGAAGCGCGGCAGGCGATCCCGAAGAGATCGCCATGCGCTTTGGTCAGGACGAGTGACGGAGCAGATTTCTGATGCAGCCGAAGATCGCAGTGGTGGAAGACGAAGAGGCGCTGAGCGTGCTCCTTCGTTACAATCTTGAAGCCGAAGGCTATGAGGTCGAAACGATCCTGCGGGGCGACGAGGCGGAAATCCGGCTTCAGGAACGTACGCCCGATCTCCTGATCCTCGACTGGATGCTGCCCGGCGTTTCCGGCATCGAACTCTGCCGTCGCCTGCGGATGCGCTCCGAGACCGAACGCCTGCCGATCATCATGCTGACGGCGCGTGGCGAGGAAAGCGAACGGGTTCGCGGCCTCGCAACCGGTGCCGACGATTATGTCGTCAAGCCGTTCTCGACGCCCGAGCTGATGGCTCGCGTCAAGGCCATGCTGCGCCGCGCCAAGCCGGAAGTGCTCTCCAGCGTTCTGAAGTGCGGTGATATCGAACTCGATCGCGAGACCCATCGCGTTCACCGCAAGAGCCGCGAAGTCCGCCTCGGACCGACCGAATTCCGTCTCCTGGAATTCCTGATGGCTTCACCCGGCCGCGTCTTTTCGCGCTCGCAGCTTCTGGACGGCGTCTGGGGGCACGACATCTATGTCGACGAGCGCACCGTCGACGTGCATGTCGGCCGCCTGCGCAAGGCCCTCAACTTCTCCAACATGCAGGACGTCATCCGCACCGTCCGCGGCGCCGGTTATTCGATGGAAGCCTGATTGTTCGGAATGGTTTTATGAAAAGCCGGAGATCGGATCGATCTCCGGCTTTTTCATTTGTGCTCAAGCCGTGCGGTTCTGCCATTCCGGCAGCGGGAACAGGCGATCATAAGCCCAGTTGAAAACGAAGGCATAGACCACATAGAAAAGCGCAAAGGCGATATCCATCACCAGCGCTTCGGTCAGGCTGATGCCGAGCTTCCAGGCCATGAACGGCAGGAGGATGACGAGCAGGCCGGCCTCGAACAGGATCGCATGCAGGACGCGGACGATCGGTGTCTTCAACGTTCCGCCTGTCTTCCAGCGCATCAGCCGGTCGAAGCCGAGATTGTAGAGATAGTTCCAGATCGTCGCGATCGTCGCCGAGACGATGCCGACAATACCGATATCGCTAGCGGGTATGTGAAAGGCGAGGGAGCCGAGCGGGATGATGATCAGAAGCCCGATCAGCTCAAAGCCGATGGCGTGACGAATACGGTCGCGTGTCGAGCGCATAAATTACCCCTTGGGTCTGTCCGGGCCGTCCCGGAATGCATACCCAATTTGGGGAGGTCGTCCTCACCGCTTAGATAAGTGGTCAATCTCTGTGCATCAAGAGGAATTTGTAGGCAAATTGGCGAGGATGGACGCTTAGATGCAGACTATCGGCCTTTCTTGATGTCGTTAAGGCTGCGATATTTTGCGATAATATCTGGACGAGATGCGATATTTCGTGCGATCTATATACCGCATGAAGACGATCGTCCTTACAGCTTCGGCCGCTAAAGATTTCGACAGGCTTCCTGCTGATGGGCGAAGGCAGGTGAGCGATGGTCTTGATCAATACGCCATGACCGGCGAGGGCGATGTGAAGGCCCTTTCGGGCCGCGATGGTTACCGCCTGCGCATCGGCCGCTACCGCGTAATCTTCGACGAAGACCGGAATACCATTCTCGCGATCTATATCGGTAAACGCGAGACGACGACCTATAGCCGAGCATGAGGAAAGAGAAATGCTGAGCTTTCAGACGTTACAGATCATCACCTCCCCGAGTGGCGAGGAAATGGTCGTCCTGTCGAAGAAAGAGTTCGACGCGCTTGCCGCACGCGTCGAGGAGTATGACGAAGACGCCGACGATATAGCCGTTTACGATGCTCGCAAGGCGGAGTTGGAAAATCAGGGTGATGCGGGGTTGATGCCGTTAGAGGTGTCACAGGCGATCTTGAAGGGAGATAGCCGGCTGCGGGCGATCCGAAAATATCGCGGATTAAGCCAGGTTGATCTGGCAACTGCCAGCCGGACTGCCCAGGGGCACATTTCTGATATCGAAAAAAGCCGCCGAAGCCTGACAGACGCGACAGCCGAACGTCTCGCAGCCGCAATGGATGTGCCCGCGGGATGGCTGAAAGGCTGATATCGACAGCTATTCAAAAATTGGAAGGCAAAGAAAAAGCCGCCGGCGGATGCGCTGGCGGCTTTCGATCTTGTCCTCGTGATGTCCGCAGCGATCAGGCGCGTGCGGCAGCAGCCTTGCGGCGATCATGCGCCGGCTGGTAGGCGAGGCGTGCGTGATAGCTGCAATAGGGCGAAGAATCCTGGGATTCGCAGCCGCAGAAGTGGAAATCGTCCGTCAGCGGATCGCCGACCGGCCATTTGCAGGTGCGCTCGGTCAGGTCCGTCAGCGAAAGGCGGCGCGCGATCGGCACGACGACGTTGGAGGCCGGGCGATACGTGGTCTCCTGGACGGCATCGATTTCGATGTCTTCCTGGAGGGCGGTTGCGCCGAGGCTGCGGGTGACGGGACGCGGTGCGACGCGTGCCTGGAAAGTCTGGGGGCGAGGAGCAGCGGCTGCCGCGCGCTTGGCAGCGGGCCGTCCGGTTGCCACCGTGCCGCCGGATTTCGCTCGGCCCGGCAGGTCGAGGCGGTGCACCTTGCCAATCACGGCATTGCGGCTCACGCCTCCAAGTTGCGCTGCGATCTGACTGGCGCTAAGGCCTTCGGACCACAATTTCTTCAGTCTTTCGACCCGCTCGTCAGTCCAGTTCATGCCCGTTCTCCGCCTTTGAACGTTGCAGGCATGCAGAATCCGTCAACCTTTGCGGCGAAATAAATCCGCCGCACCCACTATATCTATGCTTTAGGTGACTAGTTCCGCCGCATGCGTTCTAGTAATTGAACATTAACCTAGTGTGAGGCTGACTCGGTGGCAAGAGTCGGCGGAATCACCTTGAATCGATTTCTCGGTTTTCCCCAACTTGCTACCCGGCAGAGTCATATTTGTCACAGCCGCCGTCCGCCCCCGCGAAAGCCTTGCAACCACTCGTAAATGCCCAAGTTTTATTGACATTAGGGCCCTAAACCATAATAGTGCCCCCGGCCGCCCAGTGGGCGGCATTTTTGATTTTTCGGCCGGCAATCCAGCACTTTTGAGCGTGGATCTGCCGAGTGTTTCTAGGAGTGATGTCGCCATGGCTGAAGCCGCCCTTTACGACACCTTTGCCCGGGTCCCCCTGCGCTTCGAGCGCGGCGAGGGCGTATGGCTCGTGACGGAAGGCGGCGAGCGATATCTGGATTTCGGCGCCGGCATCGCCGTCAACTCGCTCGGCCATTCCCATCCGCATCTCGTCGAGGCGCTGACCGAGCAGGCGAACAAGGTCTGGCACACGTCGAACCTGTACGAGGTTCCGGGCCAGGAAAGACTGTCGCGCCGGCTGGTCGACAATTCCTTCGCGGACAAGGTGTTCTTCACCAATTCTGGTGCCGAGGCGCTGGAATGCGCCATCAAGACTGCTCGTCGCTACCAGTATGTGAAGGGCCATCCGGAAAAATTCCATATCGTCACCTTCGAAGGCGCCTTCCATGGCCGCACGCTGGCAACGATCGCCGCCGGCGGCCAGGCGAAATATCTCGAAGGTTTCGGCCCCAAGGTCGAAGGTTTCGATCAGGTGCCTTTCGGTGATCTCGAAGCCCTGAAGGCTGCCGTCACGGAAAAGACCGCCGCGATCCTGATCGAGCCGATCCAGGGCGAGGGCGGTATTCGTCCCGTGCCGAAGGAGTTTCTGGCTGCGCTGCGCGATATCTGCGACCAGAACGGCCTTCTGCTGATCTTCGACGAAGTCCAGTGCGGCGTCGGCCGTACGGGAAAAATGTTTGCCTATGAATGGACCGGCGTGGCGCCGGATATCATGGCACTTGCCAAGGGCATCGGTGGCGGTTTCCCGCTCGGTGCGTGCCTTGCAACGGCAGAAGCCGCCTCGGGCATGACGGCCGGCGTGCATGGCACGACCTATGGCGGCAACCCGCTCGCCATGGCGGTCGGCAATGCGGTTCTGGATGTCATGCTGGCTGAAGGTTTCCTCGAAAACGTCCGTGACGTTTCGCTGGTCTTCCGCCAGGGCCTGGCAAGCCTCAAGGACCGTTTCCCTGATGTCATCGAAGAAATCCGCGGCGAAGGCCTGCTGCTCGGCATCAAGGCCAAGCTGCTGGCCGGCGAACTCGTCGGCGCCATGCGCGATGAAAAAATGCTGGCCGTGCCGGCGGGCGACAATGTCGTGCGTTTGCTGCCGCCGCTGACGATTACAGCGCAGGAAGCCCGCGAAGGCCTTTCGCGCATCGAAAAGGCGGCCGAAAAACTGGCCGCCGCCGAATTGAAGAAATCCGCTTAAAGGGGTGATTAGAGGGAAGCCATTGGTGGTTCCCTCGTCATAAGGGACCAGGACATGGCAGCACCGAAACATTTTCTCGATCTCTCGACAGTGTCCTCGACGGACCTGCGCACGATCCTGGAAGACGCCAAGGTGCGAAAGCAGGCCAACAAGGCCGGCACCGAGGCAAAGCCTCTGGCCGGCAAGATGCTGGCGATGATCTTCGAAAAGCCCTCGACCCGTACCCGCGTCTCCTTCGATGTCGGCATGCGCCAGCTCGGCGGCGAAACGCTGTTCCTCTCGGGCACCGAAATGCAGCTGGGCCGCGCCGAAACGATCGGTGATACGGCAAAGGTCCTCTCGCGTTACGTCGATGCGATCATGATCCGCACCACCGATCATACGCGCCTGATGGAACTGGCCGAACATGCCACCGTGCCGGTCATCAATGCGCTGACCGACGACACGCATCCGTGCCAGATCATGGCCGATATCATGACCTTCGAGGAACATCGCGGTCCGGTAAAGGGCAAGACCATCGCCTGGACCGGCGACGGCAACAATGTCCTGCATTCCTTCGTCGAAGGTGCCGCCCGTTTCGGCTACAAGATGAACATGGCCGTGCCCATGGGCTCCGAGCCGCATGACAAGTTCCTGAACTGGGCCCGCAACAATGGCGGCGAGATCGCGCTCTATCATGATGCCGAACGCGCCGTGGCCGATGTCGATCTCGTCGTCACCGACACCTGGGTGTCGATGAACCAGGAACACAAGGCGCGCGGCCACAACATCTTCCAGCCCTATCAGGTCAACAAGGCGCTGATGCAGCTGGCCGACAAGGACGCGCTTTTCATGCACTGCCTGCCGGCCCATCGCGGCGAGGAAGTGACCAACGAGATCATCGACGGTCCGCAGTCGGTCGTGTTCGACGAGGCGGAAAACCGCCTTCACGCGCAAAAGTCCATCCTTGCATGGTGCTTCGGCGTCGTCTGAGCGCCTGACAGCCCTTTGCGACCGGGACTGACGTCTTGAATTGCCGTCGGGATGCCCCCATCTGACGGCTTTCAAAACATGCGCTGCCGAAAGATGGCGGCGCCTCAACACAAGATTGTCGAGCATCTATCCTCCGGCCAGCGGTTCCGCTCGGGCCGGCGCTTGTGTAAAAGGCGTGGGTATGCGGCATGAAGGAGTGGAATGATGGCTGAAGCAACTGTTGAACTGAACGATCTCGACTTTGCCGGTGACGACCGTGTCGTGCCCTTCCAGGTGGATGGGCTCGATGTGCGCGGCCGCGCCGTCCAGCTCGGCCCGCTTCTTAATGCCATCCTCGGCCGTCACGATTATCCGGCGCCGGTCGCCCGGCTGCTGGCCGAAGCGATCGTGCTGACGGCGCTGCTCGGTTCGTCGCTCAAGTTCGAGGGAAAATTCACCATGCAGACCAAGGGCAATGGCCCGGTCGATCTGCTGGTTGCGGATTTTTCGACGCCGGACTCCCTGCGAGCCTATGCCCGGTTTGATGAAGAGGCGCTGGCGGCTGCAGTGACGGAGGGTCGTATCTCGCCGCCAGAATTGCTCGGCGAAGGCATCCTTGCTTTCACCATCGATCAGGGCCGTGGCATGCAGCCCTATCAGGGCATCGTGCCGCTCGATGGCTCTTCGCTGGAAGAGATCGCCGGCGTCTATTTTCGCCAGTCGGAACAGATCCCGACGAGGGTGCGCCTCGGTGTCGCCGAACTGTTCGATCGTGATGAAGACGGCAAGCCGCGCCATAACTGGCGGGCGGGTGGTCTCGTCGCGCAGTTCCTGCCGGAAGCGCCGGAGCGGATGCGCCATCCGGACCTGCATGGAGGCGATGGCGACGAACGCGATTTTGACCAGGCCGAAGACGACAGCTGGACCGAAGTCAGAAGCCTTGTCGAAACGATCGACACGGACGAGTTGACCGATCCGCAGGTGGCGATCGAACGGCTGCTCTATCGCCTGTTCCACGAGCGCGGCGTGCGCGTTTACGAGCCGCAGGGCGTCTATGATCGCTGCAGCTGTTCGCGCGACAAGCTCAAGGGCGTGCTTCAGGGGTTCAGCGCAGAAGAGATCGAGGCCAGCCAGGAAGACGGCCAGATCGCCGTCACCTGCGAATTCTGCTCGACGACCTACCGCTTCGAGACGGCCGAATTCGCGGCGGCCTGAACCAAGTCTCGATTGATAAACTCAGATCAGGCTGCAACTGGATTTCAGTTGCAGCCTGATCTATATTGTGGCTTGAGGGCAAGCCATGGTGGCGAACGAAAAGCTTATTGCTGAATTCAGAACCTGCCGTGGGCCTTTTCCCTATCGGGATCTGGTCAGGATGCTTGTGTCTCTCGGTTACGACGAAGCGAGTACAGGCGGCGGCAGCCGAAGGCGTTTTGTCCATCGGAAGACTGGCCATGTCATCAGGCTTCACGAGCCTCACCCTGGTAACGAGGTGAAGCCTTACATGGTGCGCCAGATCAGGGACGTGCTGATCGAATTGAGGCTGATATGAAGACTTTGAGCTATAATGGATATCAGGCTGCCGTCGAGTTCGAGGACGGACAGCTTTTCGTGCGCGTCCTGCATATTCAGGATCTGCTTGTCGGCGAATGTGATGCGGCGTCCGAGGCTCAGAAAATTTTCGAAGGTCTGATCGACGCCTATCTCGAAGATTGCCTCGAGCTCGGAAAAGAACCCGACAAGCCTTTCAAGGGGACGTTCAACATCCGCGTTGCGCCGGAGCTTCACCGACAGGCTGCCATGCTCGCAGCGGAGCAGGGGGTAACACTGAACAAATGGGTATCTACTGCCTTAGAGGAGAAGCTTCAGGCGGTTCAACACACCTTGGCGTCTTGAACCGCCGACAGGTTTGCATTCAGTTCAGGATTCGGGTCAGTCCCGGTGAATCCAGAGAGAAAGCGGGGATGTCTACCTTGAACATCTCGCCTTCTTCCGTCTGCATGTCGTAATGGCCGAACATCACGCCGGACGGCGTGTCGAGCGGGCAGCCGGAAGAATATTCATAAGTATCGCCGGGTTGCAGGCGCGGCTGTTCGCCGACGACGCCAGGACCATCGACTTCGTCCACCAGACCGTTTTCGTCGGTAATATTCCAGTAGCGATGCACCAGACGCACCGTATGGACCGAATGGTTTTCGATCACGATGCGATAGCCCCATACGTAGCGGCTATCCTCGGGGGCGGACTGCTCCTCAAGGTAATACGGCTCTACGGAAACTTCGATATCTTTTGTCCGGGCCCGGTACATTGGCGCCTCTACCATCCTCATCATGGGGATATCGTATAAGGCCGGGAAAAGGTCAAGAAAACTCGGCGTAACCGCGCTTTGAGCGAGCGATTACTTGATGTTAGGGATAACTTATATGGTGAATCCGGGCGTCCCGGATTCACCTTTTTAAAGGGTTCAGATCGCCTTCAGTGCCTGCGCGAAGTCGTCAATCAGGTCCTGCGCATCCTCGATGCCGGCGGAAAGACGGACGATCCCCGGCGCGATTCCGAGCTCGGCACGGGCCTCGTCGGTGAGGTTCTTGTGCGTCGTCGTGGCCGGATGGGTGATGATCGAGCGCGTATCGCCGAGATTGTTGGAGATCGTCACGACATCGAGCGCATTCTGCAGCTTGAAGGCTGCTTCCTTGCCACCCTTCAGCTCGAAAGCGACCAGCGTCGAGCCGCCCGTCATCTGCTTCTTGATGATATCGGCCTGCGGATGGTCGGCGCGGCCGGGATAGATGACGCGGGCAACCTCTTTCTGCTCGGCCAGGAAGTCGGCGATCTTGGCGGCGTTCTCGGTCTGCTGTTTGACGCGGATCGCCAGCGTTTCGAGACCCTTGATCAGGGTCCAGGCCGTGAACGGCGACATGGCCGGGCCGGTATGGCGGTAATAATCCTGCAGATGCTCCGTCACCCATTCCTTGTCGGAGAGAATGACGCCGGCAAGGCTGCGACCCTGGCCGTCGATATGTTTGGTGGCCGAATAAACGACGACATGGGCGCCGAGTTCGAGCGGCTTCTGGTAGAGCGGCGTTGCGAACACGTTGTCGACGACAACGCGGGCGCCAATCTGGTTGGCAAGCTTGGCGACGCCGGCGATATCGACCACTTCCAGCGTCGGATTGGTCGGGCTTTCGAGGAAGAAGACTTTTGTGTTCTTCTGGATTGCCTTTTCCCAGTTGGCGAGGTCACGGCCATCGACCAGCGTGCATTCGATGCCGTAGCGCGGCGCGAGCGTTTCGACCACCCAGCGGCAGGAACCGAACAGGGCGCGGGCGGCAACGATATGATCACCGGCACGCAGCTGGCAGAGAAGGGCGGCCGAAATGGCGGCCATGCCGGATGCGGTGGCGCGGGCCTCTTCGGCGCCTTCCAGCGCGCACATGCGCTTTTCGAACATGTCATTGGTCGGGCTGCCGTAGCGGGCATAGATAAAGCCCTCGCTCTCGCCCTTGAAACGGGCTTCTGCTGCTTCCGACGTATCGTAGACGAACCCTTGCGTCAGGTAGATCGCCTCGGACATTTCGCCATATTGCGAGCGCAGCGTGCCGCCGTGTACGAGCTGTGTTGCCGGACGCCAGTTCTTCGAATTCTTGCTCATCGCGTGACCACCTTCGTGATACAAAAAAACCGGTCGCAAAAGCAGACCGGTTTTCAACCCGGTCTTTTTAGCCACTTGTTTAACGTGGCTGCAAGCCGACCGGCCAAATCACCACGGGATAAAGCTGCCTTACGCCTGGCACCTGCTTGCGTCAATGGTGCGCATTTGGTTTTGTCGCCAGAAAATATGCCGGAAGAAACATGCCGGGAAAAATATAAGAGAGACATGATGGCTCGCGAAACAGGAATTCTGGCGGACCGCGCGATTGCGGCGCTTTTTGAAGAGGGACGGCTGATCTCGGAGCGCGAGCTTGATCGCGACCAGATACAGCCCGCGAGCCTCGATCTTCGGCTGGGCGCAAAGGCCTTTCGTGTACGCGCCAGTTTCATGCCGGGCCCGAACAGCCTCGTGTCCGACAAGCTGGACCGCTTGAGCCTGCATGTCATCGATCTCTCCGAAGGGGCGGTGCTGGAAACCGGCTGCGTCTATATTGTGCCACTGATGGAGCGGCTCGATCTGCCGTCCGGCATGTCCGCCTCGGCCAATCCGAAAAGCTCGACCGGCCGCCTCGATATCTTTACCCGCGTCATCACGGATCACGCGCAGGAATTCGACAAGATCCCGGCCGGTTATTCCGGCCCGCTCTATTTGGAAATCTCGCCGCGCACCTTCCCGATCGTCGTGCGCCGCGGTTCGCGCCTGTCGCAGATCCGCTTCCGCATCGGCAATGCGCTCCTGTCCGAGCCCGAGCTTCTGTCGCTGCACGAGGCCGAAACGCTGGTGGCAGCCTCCAAGCCGAACGTTTCCGGTGGCGGTATCGCGCTCTCGATCGATCTTTCCGGTGATACGCAAGGCCTGATCGGTTACCGCGGCAAACATCACACGGCGGTCGTCGATGTCGACAAGAAGGCGCAGCATGATCTCTTCGATTTCTGGGAGCCGATCTACAGCCGCGGTCGCAACGAGCTGATCCTCGATCCGGACGAATTCTACATTCTTGTCTCGCGCGAAGCCGTCCACGTGCCGCCGCTCTATGCGGCCGAAATGACACCCTTTGATCCGCTGGTCGGCGAATTCCGCGTCCATTATGCCGGTTTCTTCGATCCCGGCTTCGGCCATGAAGCGGCCGGCGGCCGCGGCAGCCGTGCGGTACTCGAAGTGCGCAGCCACGAAGTGCCCTTCATCCTCGAAGACGGCCAGATCGTCGGCCGCCTTGTCTACGAACACATGCTGGAACACCCGCAAGGCCTTTACGGCACCGGCCTCGGTTCCAACTATCAGGCGCAGGGCCTGAAACTGTCGAAGCATTTTCGCACCTGACCGGCAATTGCCGGTCTCGCTTTCAGCGGGTTCCGGCCGCCGAGCTTGACAGCCGCCGGCATCTGTTGGAAAGCTCAAGGTCGAATGCGGGTGTAGCTCAATGGTAGAGCAGCAGCTTCCCAAGCTGAATACGAGGGTTCGATTCCCTTCACCCGCTCCAATCGCTTTCCCAGTGATCTCGAATAGCGTCGGTTGGCCGCCGCCATACCAGAAGGTGATGTTTGCCATTGCGCCTGCAATTCCACGCATGGCAACCAATGGGTGTATTCGATTTTCATTTTGCGGCTCCGCAAAACTAAAAGTTGACTTTCTGCGCGCCAACCTCTATTTACAGTTTACCGATATTTTTCTGCCGAGAACTGCTTGCTGCGCGTCTGGCACCGCGTGTTGATCGACCCTCCCTTTGAAGCATCGTTACCACCATCCGCAATGCTCCGCGTCGCGGTCGTTCCTCTATGTTGCTATGAAAGGGTTCATCATGACCACTGGCACAGTTAAATGGTTCAATTCCACCAAGGGCTTCGGCTTTATTCAGCCTGACAACGGCGGCCCGGATGCATTCGTGCATATCTCGGCAGTCGAGAGGGCAGGCATGCGCGAGCTCGTTGAAGGCCAGAAGGTCAGCTTCGAGCTTGAGCAGGACAGGAAGTCCGGCAAGATGTCCGCTAGCAACCTGCAAGCTGCCTAACAACGGTATCTGCTTTCCTTTGACCACGGATGTACTGGCACTGCTGAAAGCGTGAAACCATATGAGGTCAGGCAATTGCCTGACCTTTTTTGTTGCTTTCTAAGGCTCTCACGGAGGATGCCGATGACCGAGAACTATAGCAAGGGACGTCAGGCCGCCGAGAAGGCGTTCGGTAAAACGCAGGCTCCGCTCCTTGCGGGTGACCGCGCGCGCGAAGAAGTGAGCTCCGTCGAGCTTGCCCGCCAGGAAAAGACGGCTCGGCTGCGCCAGGCGCGCCTCGCCAAGGAAGCTGAGGATGCTGCCGCAGGCCCCGCTGGCGATTCCGGCAAAATCCTCTGAACAATCCGCAAGCCGGCCACCAAACAGATCTATCCGAGAGTGAGATATTGAGAAACGTCAGAGACAACGAGCTTACCCAGCGCCGCAATGCCGCGGCCGATGCCAAGGCAGCCCTTCTTCAGGCCTTCATAGCGAAGAAAGATGCGGATGCTCCTGCTCGTGAGGCAAGACAGGCGGAACGCCGCCTGGTTGCCGAAGCACGTGCAGTGCGTCAGGCGGAACGGCAGCAGGCGAAGCTTGATGAGCGCAATCGCGAAATGCGGGAGGCTGCCGAGCGCCATGCCGCCGAAGCTTTGGCCGCTCGCGCCGAGGTGGAAGCGCGTGAGATGGCAGACGCAAACCGCGTCACGCGCGTTGTCGAAGACGAGGCCGCCCGCAAGGCGGAACGCGACCGGAAATATGCCGCACGAAAAGCGCGCCGGTCTTAACGATTATTCGCGCCACAGGCCGAAATCGCCAGATGCGATGCGGGTTTATGCCCGCTGCCCAAGAGCGCCATCAACCAACGAAACGATGACAAACATGACCATCATTGCCTCCACCCCTGCCAACCTGACAGTCGAGTTGACGCCAACTCAGGTCAGGTGCCTGAAGCTTGCCAAGGATGGCGATCTTCATCCCCAGGAAGACGGGAAAAAATGGACACATCTCAATGCCACCGTCACCTATTCGAAATCCGATCGCTTCAAGGAGCGCCCGCAGAAGATAAAATTCGCGACGACCGTTACGGTAGAGCAGCTCAGGGAGCACGGTCATCTGCGTGTTCTTGACGCTGAAGGAAATGCCGCCGAAACTCCGCATGCAATTACCATGGCAGGCAAGATCTGGCTGCTCAAACACAAGTAACGGTGATCTTGGGGTCTTTGATGCAAGCGCGTCCAGACGGTGACTACGACGGGCATGTTTTGTTTGCAGACGATGCGGACGATTCCCAGTCATGGGACTGTCAGACATGCGGGGCCTGTTGCTCCTACTCGTCCGAATGGCCGAGATTCACCATGGAAACCGACGAGGCTCTGGATCTGCTTCCGGCAAAATACGTGGCCGATGATCAGCGCGGCATGCGTTGTGATGGCGAACGCTGTTCGGCGCTTTCCGGCCGGATCGGCGAGGGCACGTCATGCCTCGTTTATGAGGTCCGCCCCGATGTATGCCGAGCCTGCTTGCCCGGTGATCCCGAATGTCGGATGGCGCGCGCTGCTTTCGGGATAGTTTAACGCCGGCTATTTTCCCTTCATATCCGTCCGCGGTGTATGCGGCGTCTTGCTCCAGAAGAACGGCTTTCTGTAAAGTTCCAGCACCGCCCGCCAGGCGGCATAGGAGATCATCAGCCAGTAGAGCGGCACCGCGACCCAGCGGCGCCCGAGCAGCTGTTTCTCATGGTCGATCATCGACCCTATGCCGAGCCCGAGAAAGGTGAGGTAGCTGCCGACGATATTGACGCTGTCGAGGATGAAGAGCGAAAGTGCTTGAGCCGAAACCTCGTTTGCCGGCGCTTCGAGCAATGCGATCGCGCCGACTCCGAGGAACACCAGGATCAGTGGATGAAGCAGGGCGGAGACGAGCATGCCGCCGACCAGCAATTGCAGGATCAGGAAGGGCACCAGGCCCATGTCGCGGATGAGGCGGCGCGGATCGCGCATCAGCACCAGCCAGGTCTGCACCCAGCCCTTGAACCACCGGGTGCGCTGTGACACCCAGACCGGAACCGAAACGGGTGCATCCTCGAGTGTCTGCCGCTGGATTACGTCTGATCTATAGCCGAGCCGGTAGAGGCGTATGCCCATGTCCGCGTCCTCGGTGACATTATAGGGATCCCAGCCGCCGGCAGCGATCAGGGCCGCAGTGCGGAAATGATTGGACGTGCCGCCGAGCGGCAGCGGCATGCGCGTCCTGCCGAGCATCGGCAGCAGGCCGCGAAAAAGGCCGGAATATTCGAGCGAAAACAACGCGCTCAGCCAGGATTGCCCGACATTGGTGATGATCAGCGGCGCCTGCAGGCAGCCGAGTTCGGGTGGCGCATTGCGGAAATGTTGATAGGCTTCGCGCAGCTGCTGCGGATGCGGCCGGTCCTCCGCGTCATAGATCGCGAGAAACTCGCCGCGTGCGGCCGCAAGCGCATAGGTCAACGCCTTCGGCTTGGTGCGTGGACCATAGGCCGGCACTTCGACGATCTCGAATTGCGGCCCGGGCCCGAGTGCCCGCAAGGCTTCAATTGTCTCCCGGTCATCGGCCTCGCAAACCAGCTTGATGTCGAGGAGAGATGCCGGCCAGTCGAGACGCTCGAGGCCACGCAGCAGCTGCTCGGCCATGCCCGCCTCTCGGTAAAGTGCGACCATGACCGTGTAACGCGGCAATGGCCCGACGGTCTGAGAGAGAGATTTTCGCGGAACGGCCATGAATTTTCGGCGCGCGAGCGCGACGATCCGCAGGATCAGCGATGCGAAATAGGTAAAGGACAGGGCGACATGCAGGCAGTACAGCGTCTCGAAGGGCAGGGCGCCGAAACAGACGATGATGGCGGCAAGCAGAATGCCACCGTAAAACCCTTGAGCGCCGGAGAGCACGACTCGGGCCGAAAACGCCGGCTTCTGCTCGAACAGGCTGTTGGTTGTTTCCCGCACCCGGCGGTCTTCGCCCGCCTTCCAGACGGCCCGCCGCACCGCGCTTGGCGTCGTGACGGCAAGGTTGCGGCCGAGCGCCGGCATGGTCATCAGCGCGGCGGCGATCTCGCTTAAGCGTGCCGCCTCGGGGACGATAGCCGCCTCCTGCGGGCGATGGCGATGAGCGATGCGCAGCAGCGTCGGCCGATGCAGCTGCGTGTCGAGCAATGGCGTGGTAACGACCTGATGCGGGTCGATCTCGCTCACGAAGGGCAGGCGCAGCATCCGCGCCATCGCGCCATAATAGGCATTTTCTTCCAC
Source organism: Neorhizobium alkalisoli (assembly GCF_007829835.1). GTDB lineage: Bacteria > Pseudomonadota > Alphaproteobacteria > Rhizobiales > Rhizobiaceae > Neorhizobium. The sequence continues at coordinate 448,506 of NZ_VIWP01000004.1, forward strand.
CTCGCCGCTTGCAAGAAGCTCCGCCTCCACGGTGGTGCCGTTGGCGCGGGCGGTCAGCGCCAGCCGCGCCAGAAGCGGTTTCGAAAAGCCGAGCGCGGCCAGCACCGCCATCTCCGTCCCCGGCGCTGGCCGGCTCTCGCCCTCGTGTCCCCGCAAAGGATGAATGCGGCGCGCATCATCCCATTTATCCGTCGCCCCTGGCGGATATTTCCCCACGTCCATCACTCTGTTACACCGTTGACCCGCGGGCGCACGTTGCTGATGATTTCGTCCAGATAGTCTTGAGCCCCGATATGGATCATAAGGATGCACCCGGTGTTTTCATCCCTGAAAATCGGTAGAATCTTCACCGTAATGCAACTTTTTGGGGTTTTTCTTGCCTGCCTTCCGGCAACCCCGGCAAGTGCTGCCGAGGGCGCGCGGCAATTGCCGCTGATGTTCGATGGCGCAGAAAGACTGTCGCGGCCCGATCTTTCGGCCGTGCTTCGGGTCCGTATCCTGACGACGGTGGATTTCCCGCCCTTCAATTTCGCCGATCAGGCGGGGCGCCTGTCCGGTTTCAATATCGATCTCGCCCGCGAGATCTGCGCCGTGCTGAAGCTGGAAACCCGCTGCCAGATCCAGGCTATGCCTTTTGACGAGCTGGAAAAGACGCTGGAAAGCGGTGGTGGCGAAGCCGTCATGGCCGGCATCGCCGCAACATCCGAACTGCGCGCCCGTTTCCTGTTTTCGCGCCCCTATCTCGGCGTTCCGGCCCGTTTCGCCCGCAACCGCGCGGCAAGGATCGATGGCGACACCGCAAAGGCGCTTTCCGGCCGCCCGGTAGGGATCGTTGCCGGCACCACGCATGAAGCCATGCTGAAGGCGTTTTTCCCGAAGATCACGGCAACTCCATTCGATAGCTATGACGCCATGCTGGCGGCTCTGAAGGACGGCAAGGTGGACGCCGTGTTTGCCGATGGCCTGCGGCTTCCCTTCTGGGTGTCGGGAGAAGCGTCCGGCAATTGCTGCGCCCTGTTCGACGGCCCCTATCTGTCGCAGAAGTTTTTGGGCGAAGGCCTGTCGGTCATGCTGCGCAAGAACGACCCGCTGCTCGCCTCTGCCTTTGATCAAGCGCTCGCCGACCTGTCGTCCAACGGCCGTCTGCAGGAGCTCTATCTGCGCTATTTCCCGAACGGGCTTTACTGAACCGATCACTTGTCAGGAATTGTTTCCTGATGCCGGTTGCTACTACTGGCTTGCCCAGATGATACGGGCCATCCATTCAACATCGGCAATGTCGAAGGACCGGTTTGGGTGTTCCGGGTTGAGTGACAGAAGTTCGATGGTGCGGGGGCTCTGGCGCGTCAGAATCTTGGCCATGACCTCGCCCTCGCGCGTTTTCAGAACGACACGGTCGCCACGACGCACCTGCGCCCCCGGCTCGACGATCAGCACGTCGCCGTCGCGGTAAAGCGGCATCATCGACTCGCCCTGCACTTCAAGCGCATAGACACCGCTCTTGCGGCTCGGATCGACGGGAAATTCCACCACATCCCAGCCCTGGCCAGCCGGAAAACCACCATCGTCGAAAAAACCGCCCGATCCGGCCTGGGCAAAACCGAGCAGCGGTATCGTGCCGGCCTGCGGCGGAAAACTGCCCTGCGGCAGCTGCGAATGGCCCGTGACGGAAGGAAAATAGCTCAGGAATTGGTCGATCGTCGCACCGGTCGCATCTAGCACTTTGGAGATCGATTCCGTCGAGGGCCAGCGCAGTCGGCCATCCGGACCAAGCCGCTTCGATTTGTTGAACGATGTCGGATCAAGGCCCGCCCGCCGCGCAAGACCTGACGGCGTCAGCTGATTGCGTTCAGCGAGCTTGTCGATGGCGCTCCATATCTTTTCGTGTGACAGCATCGTCGTCCAGTCCCGGGCTCAAGCCGCTCGGCATTCCCGGCATGTACGGCCGGTCATGTCGGGAACAGCGCCGAAGGAATTTAGCCGAGCTTGCCCGATCCGTAAAGCCAAAAAGGAATAAAATCCTTTCTGCGAGTTCAGGCGACCATTGCCATATTCACCTTGCCGAGCTTGATCACCGCCTGTGTGCGGCTGTCGACATTGAGTTTCAGGAGAATGGCCGAGACATGCGCCTTGATCGTCGCCTCGGAGACGCCGAGCTCATAGGCGATCTGCTTGTTGAGCAGGCCTTCACCAAGCATGGCGAGCACGCGCCCCTGCTGCGGCGTCAGCGTCTTCAGCCGATCCTTGAGTTCGGTCAGGCCATGGTCCTCGATTGTCTCGGGGGCTGAATGATCATTGGCCGGGGCCCAGATATCGCCTTCCAGCACCGCCTGGATGCCGACGCGGATATCGTCGAGGCCGGAGGATTTCGAGATGAAGCCCGAGGCGCCGAGGTCGAGGGCCCGGCGGATGGTCGCGCAATCGTCGGTCGCCGAAACGATCACGACCGGCAGGCTGGAAAAACCTGCCCTCAGCGACATCAGTCCGGAAAAGCCGCTGACCCCCGGCATGGAAAGGTCGAGCAACATCAGGTCGGCGTCGGGATTGTCTTCTGCCGCCTGCCGGGCGGCTTCGAAATCGCCCGCCTCGATGATCACGATTTCGCCCGCAACGCCTTCGGCAGCCTGCCGAAGCGCACCACGGAAAAGCGGATGGTCGTCTGCTATGATGATTGTGAGTGTCTGCATGCCTACGCCTCCTCCCAAAGGCACAGTCCTGCTTCCTGTCATGAAGTTGTAACGCTGCCGCCGGGGAGAGACAAGAGAGGAAACTACGTACGGTTGGGTTGTCCCGGCTTGGCCTCCGGTTCACCGGTAAAGTCGCGGACGATGCCCATGAAGCTGCGCATGAAGCGCTCCATCAGCGAGAGCGACCGCTCGAATTCCGCATCATCCGGCAGCGTGTCGGGCCGCATATGGCTGACGCGCTCCTCGAGCGCTGCCACCCGCTTTTCGACACGCGCCAGTTCCTCTTCATAGGCCGCCCGCTCGTCGGCCGCCATGCGGCAGACGAGATTGCCACCGTCGCGCGTGCAAAGCGACATGGCGCCGGTCTGTCTGTCGAGACGCACGACCCCGCCATCGGTCTCCTGAAGGGTGAAGCGCGGTTCCTGCGCCAGGCCCGGAAGGGGCGTCAGAAGCGCCATTGCGCCGAGGACTATTGCAGTTTTCATGGTGCAGCCTCCTCTTTGTGCCATGGACAATTGTTGTCCTTTGCTGCAAACGGTCGCGAGTATACCGCGACAGCGAGAGTTTTTGATGACCGATATCGTGTACAAGATCGTGCCCGAGGCGCTCTGGCGCGAAGCCAAGGCCACGGGTGTTTTTGAAGGTGCGGAAATCGACCTTCGCGATGGCTACATCCATTTCTCGACCGGTGCCCAGGCGCGCGAAACGGCGCGGCTGTATTTCGGCGGCGTGACCGGCCTGCTTCTTGTCGCCGTTAACGTTCTCGCCCTCGGCGATGCGCTGAAATTCGAACCGTCGCGCGGGGGAGATCTCTTCCCGCATCTTTACGGCCACCTGCCGTTTTCGGCTGTGCTCTGGGAAATGCCGCTTTTGATCGGCGTCGATGGCCAGCACGCCTTCCCGGAGAAAATGCCATGATCGGCCGCCTGTCTTCCTTCGCCTCACGCAGCCTCTTTGTTTTCGATCCGGAGAAAGCCCATGGCGTTTCCATATCAGCGCTGAAAAGCGGCCTCTTGCCCGCCTGCAGCGTCAGGCCGGACCCGCGGCTGTCGCAGACCATTGCCGGCATCCGCTTTGCAAACCCGCTCGGCCTTGCTGCCGGTTACGACAAGAATGCCGAAGTGCCGGATGCCGTGCTGCAGCTCGGTTTCGGCTTTACGGAAGTCGGCACGGTCACGCCAAAACCGCAGGCCGGTAATGACAAGCCGCGCATTTTCCGGCTCGTCGAGGATCGCGGCGTCATCAACCGGCTCGGTTTCAACAACGAGGGCCATGATGCCGCGTTTGCCCGTCTGTCCGGCAGGGGCGCTGCACCCGGTATCGTCGGCGTCAATATCGGTGCCAACAAGGATGCGGTCGATCGCGTCGCCGACTATGTTGCCGGCATTCGGCGTTTTTATGCGCTCGCCACCTATTTCACCGTCAACATTTCCTCGCCCAATACGCCGGGTCTGCGCGATCTGCAGGCGCGTGACAGCCTGAAGGCGCTGCTCGATGCAGTGCTCGCCGCCCGCGCCGAAGAGGCCCTGCGGCATGGCCGCTCGGTTCCCGTCTTCCTGAAGATCGCCCCCGATCTGACCGAGGAAGGCCTTGATGATATCGCAGCCGAAGCGCTTGCCCATGATCTCGATGGCCTGATCGTCTCCAACACGACGCTGGTGCGAGATGGTCTGAAAGATCAGGTGACGGCGAAGGAGGCGGGTGGTCTTTCCGGCGCGCCGCTCTTTGCCCGCTCCACCGCCGTACTGGCCCGTGTCCGCAAGCGCGTCGGTCCCGACCTGCCAATCATCGGTGTTGGTGGTGTTTCAAGCGCTGCCGATGCGCTCGAAAAGATCCGCGCCGGCGCCGATCTGGTGCAGCTCTATTCCTGCATGGTCTATGAAGGGCCGGGCCTGCCGTCCTCGATCGTCCGCGGTCTATCGACTTTGCTCGATCGGGAAAACGTCACCTCAATCCGGCAGCTGCGCGATACGCGCCTCGATCACTGGGCCGCAGCAAAGCTCTGACGCGCCTTGCGCGGCAGCATGACTGCCAGAAACAGGCCGCGTGCCAGAAGCAGAAGATTGAGCGCCATCCAGAGCCCGTGATTGCCGAACAGGGTGGTGAGCGGGTAAAGGCTGAGGCAATAGACCAGGCATGAGGCGAGCATCATGTTGCGCATCTCGCGCGACCATGTCGCCCCGATGAAGACGCCGTCCATCTGGAAGGCGAGCGCACCTGTTATCCCCGTCAGTGCCGCCCAGGGCAGGTAGGTGAGGGCTGCCTGCCGCACCTCGTCGGAGGTGGTGAGCAGGTTGATCACGGCATTTCCGAACACGGCGAAGAACAGGCCGAGCAGGGCGGCCATGGCAAAGGACCAGAGGCCGGTCAGCCGCAGCATGCGGTCGAAGGCGGAGCGGAAGCGGGCGCCGACGGCGCGGCCCGACAGCTGCTCGGCGGCCCCCGCCAGCCCGTCGAGGAAAAATGCCGAGAGCATGAAGATGTTGAACAACACGGCATTGGCCGCCAGCGTCACCGCGCCGAAACCGGCGCCGATGCGGGTCATGATCGCCACCGAGCCGTTGAGCACCAGCGAGCGGATCAGGATATCGGCATTCATCTGAAAAAGCTGCTTCAGCTTGCCGGTATCGAGGATTTCGCTGCGCGATGGCCGGTAGGCGCTCGAAAACTGCCTGAGCACGATGACGATCCCGATGATGACGCCGATTGCCTCGGCAAAGACCGTCGCCCAGGCGACGCCTTCGACACCCCAGCCGAACTGAACACCGAACAGGATGGCGAGCACGATATTCGTGCCGTTGATGAGGATCTGCAGCACCAGCCCGGTCATTGCCTGGCCGCGGCCGAAAAGATAACCAAACACGGCCATGTTGCCGAAGGTGACGGGGCTTGCCAGCACACGGATGGCGAAATACCGGCGGGCGACCTCGGCCACGGCCGGATCGCCGGTCAGGATATCCGGGACGAAGGCAGCAACCAGCGGCGAGAGGGCGAAGATAAGGACGCCCAGGCCAAACGCGCTGAACAGGGCCCGAAAGAAGATTGCCTGCTGCTCGCGCTGATCGTCACGCCCAAACGCCTGCGCCACCAGTCCGGTGGTCGAGACGCGCAGAAAACTGAGCGATCCGTAAAGAAGATCGAAGATGATCGAGGCGACCGCGAGCCCGGCCAGGGCTTCAGCCGAGCCGAGATGACCGACGACGGCTGTACCGGTCAGGCCAAGCAGCGGTGCTGTCAGGAGCCCTAATGTCATCGGCACGGCAATGCCGAGCACCAGACGGTGGGTGACCTCGAAAGGCCGGATCTGCTGTTCGATATCCCCCGGCCCGTTCATGAGTGTCAGCCCGAAAGGACCATGGCCCAATAGGTCCTGCCGTCGCTTGCCTTCGACATGGCGACGCCGAGGCCCTTGTAGCCACCGAGCATGTTTTCGAGATGTTTTGGAGAATTAATCCAGGCGTCCACCGCCGCATCGACCGATGTCTGGCCGCTTGCGATATTTTCCGCGGCGGGCAGGGTCACGTCATTGCGCTTCATGCGGGCGCCAAAATCGTCGCCGAAGCCGATCAGGTGCTTCATCTCCTGCGCCTTGGCCATCCGCACCGCCTGGGCCGCTGCCGCCTTGCGGGCGGAAGGATCGAGCGTCAGCGTGGAAAGGCCGCGAGACTGGCGCAGCTTGTTGACGGTGGGAAGGGCCGCTTCCGTATCGTCCTCGGCGCCCGGTGTCGGCACCAGGACCGCCGTGGTGGAACAGCCGGCAAGCGCTAGAGCGGTTGCCGACAGAAGAAGGAAGCTGCGACGAGAGGGATAGACTGAAACGGACATGTCAGCGCCGAAAGCTCATCAGCCGGATGATGATGAAGAGCGGGATCACCACGATCGCTCCGAGCAGGAGATAGTTGCCGACCTTGCCGAGCGCGGCAAAGCCGTTATACCACAGGTCGTAGAAGTGGTATCTCAGCGAGCCGATAATATTGTCGGGCGTATAGCCGAAAAACGCCAGTACGAAGCCGACCAGAAGGCAGACGACGATCAGTTTGACGAGCGTGCGGCCCGGTGTGTCGCCAAGGAATCTGTTCACGGTATCCGGCATCCTTCTTCATTTCGATTGTTTTGAGAGATAGTCGGCAGCAACGTGGATCGCAAGCCGCAGGCACCGTCTCAAGCGGCAAGTCTTAAAGATAAGAAGCGCCTCCTCAGATAGAACTTGAGTTTTTTTATGGCTTCGGCGAAGACCGATCGGATTTCAGGAAAAACCGATGCCTCCCAGCCAATTTTCGTCCGGTGACGTGATCGCCGACCGTCGTGCCGATTACGCCCGCATGCTGGCGGAAGGCGGTGATTTCGAAGCGGCTGCCGAACTGATCGAGCAGGCGCTGGAAATCGTGCCGGGATGGGCCGCGGGCTGGTTCCGGCTTGGCGAATATCGGGAGAAAGGCGGCCTTGCCGCCGCAGCCCAGGCCTATCGCCAGGTATTGGTTCTCGAGCCCAGTGACGTTTTCGGCGCCAGCCTGAAACTGGCGCTTCTCGGCGCAGGCTCCGTCCCGGATCGCCCGCCGAGCCGCTATGTCGAAGGTCTGTTCGACGATTACGCAGCAAAATTCGACACGGCTCTGGTCGAAAAGCTCGATTATTCCGTGCCGGGCAAGCTTGCGGCGCTGGTTGCAGCCTACGGGCCTTTTTCCAATGTCGTCGATCTCGGCTGCGGCACCGGGCTCTTTGGTGCCGAGATCCGCGATCGCGCCGAGCGGCTGGAAGGTTTCGACCTCTCCCTCAACATGCTCGCCAAGGCGCGCGAAAAGGATCTTTACGATCATCTCGGACAGGCCGATCTCAGCCTCTCGGTGGAAAAATCCGGCCTGTTTTCAGAAGGTCTTGGCCATGGACGCGCCGATCTCGTTTCGGCCGCCGATGTGCTGATGTATCTCGGTTCGCTAGAAACGGTCTTTCCGCTTGTTACAGCGCTTCTGAAACCCTCGGGCCTGTTTGCCTTTTCGGTCGAGGATGCCGGTGAGGACGAGACGTTTCGCCTGCGGGATTCCCTGCGTTACGCCCATTCCGAACTCTATGTCGCGGCACTCTGTGCCCGCCATGGCCTGACGCCCGTGGAAAGCGAGAATACGGTCATTCGCATGGATGCCGGAAAACCGGTTCGCGGCATTCTGTTTCTGTCGCGCAAGGCGGGCTGAAACAACCCTTTCTTGCTTTTTCTTCAGCCGCTCGCCGCGGCCGTTGATGGCGCTTGATGAAGCCGCTATCGCGATGCACAATCACGCAAAAATTAGGGGAACAATTTGGCCGACGAACAGAGCGCACAAAAGCGCCGGCTGGGCTTTTATAGCCTCGATCCGGCACGTCACACCAAGCTTGAAGATGCGCAGGGCCTGTTCATCAGCTCCATGGTGGCGGCGCTCGGGCTCTATCTCCTGAACCAGGTGGGCCTTCTGACCAGTGGCACGGCCGGCGTCGCCTTTCTGCTGCATTACGCCTTCGACATTCCCTTCGGCGTGCTGTTCTTCGTCGTTAATCTTCCCTTCTATTACCTGTCCTTCAAGCGCCTCGGCGTCGGCTTCTCCTTCAAGACCTTTGTCTCGATCGCCATGGTTTCGGTGATCGCCGAGCTGGAGCGGCGCTTCATGGTCATCCAGTATCTCGACCCCTTCTGGGCAGCTCTGCTCGGCGGCATCCTGATCGGTTTCGGCCTGCTCGGCCTTTATCGCCACCGCGCTTCGCTCGGCGGCATCGGCATTCTGGCGATCTATATCCAGGACCGGTTCAAGATCCCCGCCGGCCTCGTGCAGCTTGCCTTCGACCTCTGCGTCATGGCCGCCGCCTTTTTCGTCGTAAGCCCGATGACGGTCCTGTGGTCGCTGTTGAGCGCCGTCGTGCTCAACCTGCTGCTGACCATCAACCATCGCTCCGACCGTTACATCGCGGTGCGCTGATGACAGAGGCCGCCAAGCAGAAAAGCCCGATCGGCCTCTGGTCCTCCAGTTCGGAAAAACATTCGCTGGTCGAGGATGTGCAAGGCATCGTTGCCGGCTCCATGCTGGCGGCGCTCGGCGTCACCATGCTGGCCAGCGCCCATCTCCTGATCGGCGGCACGGCCGGCCTCGGTTTCCTTCTGCGTTACTCCGTGGATGTCAGCTTCGGCACCGCCTTCTTCGTGCTGAACCTGCCCTTCTACTGGCTGGCCTATAAACGCCTCGGCCTTGCCTTCACGCTCAAGACCTTTTCCGCCGTGGCGCTCACCTCGTTCCTGACCGGGGTCCTGCCAAAGCTGATCGGCATCGATCATATCGATCCGATCGCCGCTGCCCTGTTCGGTGGCTTGTTGATCGGTTGCGGCATGCTGATCCTCTTCCGCCACCGCGCCTCGCTCGGCGGTTTCGGCATTCTGGCCCTTTATCTGCAGGACCGGCTCAGCTGGCGGGCCGGCTTCGTCCAGCTGGGTCTGGATTGCCTCGTGCTGATCCTCTCCTTCTTCGTCGCCAGCCCCTTTGTCATCGCCTGCTCGGTGCTGGCGGCAGTGACGCTGAACCTGACGCTCGCCATCAACCACCGCACCGATCGTTACATAGTCCGTTGATCAGGCGGCGTTCGCGACCTTGTCGATCGGGTGCTGGGCGCGGAACCCGACGGCCAGCCGGTTCCAGACATTGATCGCACCGATCGCAACCGTGATCTTCGTCATCTCTTCCTCGGAGAAATGCGCCTTGAAGGCTTCATAAGCGCTGTCCGGAATGCCGGTCTCGGAAATTTTCGTGACGGCATCGACCCAGCCGAGAAGAGCGCGCTCCTTGTCGTCATAGACCGGCGATTCCCACCAGACGCTCATCAGGTTGATCCACTGTTCGGAAAGCCCGTCATGACGGCTTTCCTTGACGTGCATGTCGACACAATAGGCGCAGCCATTGATGATCGAGGCCCTGAGCTTGATCAGGTGGATGAAGCGGCGCTCGAGGCCGGAATTCTGGACATAGGTTTCCAGATCTGCGACGGCCTTGTAGGCGTCGGGGGCGGCTTTGTAGAAATTGAAACGGGGATGCATGATCGTCTCTCCTTGGTTTTGCCCGCGCTCAGCGAGCCGATTTGCGTTCGTGAATGTCCATGAAGGCGCAGCCGCGGGCGGCGATGCCGCCGTCGTCGGATGCGTAGAGTTCCGCCGTGATGGCAGCGATCGTCACCTTGGCGAGTTCGGCGCGATAGGCTTTTTCGGCCTTCAGCATCGCCGCATTGATCTGGCAGGGTTTTGTAAAATAGCGCCCCGGCAGAGGGTTTGGCCCGCGCTGGCGGATTTCCGCGCAACGAAAGGCCGGCGCCGGCCCTTCGACGGCCAGCACGATATCGAGCAGGGTGATCTCTTCCGGCGTCCTTGCCAGCCGGTACCCGCCTTTCGGGCCGGGTATGGTGGCAACGAGGCCGGCGCCGGACAGCGCCTGCATGTGTTTCAGGAGATAGCTCGTCGAGACGCCATGAAATTCCGCAAGCGCCGCAGCCGAAAGCACGCCGCCCTCCGAAAGGCCGGACAGAACCGCCACGCAATGGATCGCCTGTTCGACGCCGTCACTCAGTTTCATCGCCATCTCCTAATCACGGATAAAATTTATCCATGATTATCGTCTGCGAGTCAATAGGATTGCGGAAGGCCTTCTTTTTGCGGCCGCTGCGCTTATCTTTGAAACCGTGGATCTCGTCGAAACCCCATCTTCCGGCCGCGAAGCCGCAACGCTGCCCCGGCCGTTCCTGAAATGGTTCGCCGAAAAGGGCTGGGCGCCGCGCGCCCATCAGCTGGAACTGCTCGGCAGGGCGCAAGGCGGCGAGAACATGCTGCTGATCGCCCCGACCGGCGCCGGCAAGACGCTGGCCGGTTTCCTGCCGTCGCTCACCGATCTCGTCCAGCGCGGAAAGATCCCGCCCGGCTCCGCCTTTACCGGCATCCACACGCTTTACATCTCACCCTTGAAGGCGCTGACGGTCGATATCGAGCGCAACCTGATGAAGCCGGTCACCGAGATGGGCCTTCCCGTCACGGTCGAGAACCGAACCGGCGACACGCCTCAGTCCAAGCGCCAGCGCCAGAAACTGAACCCGCCGGATATCCTGCTGACCACCCCCGAACAGGTGGCACTTCTGCTTGCCAACAAGGAAGCCGAACGTTTCTTCAAGGACCTGAAATATGTCGTGCTCGATGAGTTGCATTCGCTCGTCACCTCCAAGCGCGGCCATCTCCTCTCGCTCGGCCTCGCCCGTCTTCGAAAACATGCGCCAAAAATGCAGACGATCGGCCTGTCGGCCACCGTCGCCGATCCAATGGACCTGCAGCGCTGGTTGGTGCCTCAAGGCGAAAACCCCGCGCCGCCGGCCGGCCTCGTACATGTCACGGGCGGTGCCGCGCCCGACATCACCATTTTAGGCACCGAAACCCGCATCCCCTGGTCCGGCCATGTCTCCACCTATGCCATCCCGGAGGTCTACGAGGAAATCAGGCGCCACAAGACGACGCTGATCTTCGTCAACACCCGCTTCCAGGCCGAGCTCCTGTTCCAGACGCTCTGGACGATCAACGAGGACAACCTGCCGATCGCCCTGCATCACGGCTCGCTCGATGCCAGCCAGCGCCGCAAAGTGGAGGCGGCCATGGCCGACAATCGGCTGCGCGCCGTCGTTGCCACCTCGACGCTCGACATGGGCATAGACTGGGGCGATATCGACCTCGTCGTGCATGTCGGCGCGCCGAAGGGTGCGTCGCGGCTTGCCCAGCGCATCGGCCGCGCCAATCACCGCATGGACGAACCGTCCAAGGCGATCCTCGTACCCGCCAACCGGTTCGAGGTGATGGAATGTCAGGCGGCGCTCGATGCCAATTATCTCGGCGCCCAGGATACGCCGCCGGTCGGCGAGGGGGCGCTCGATGTTCTCGCCCAGCATGTTTTGGGCATGGCCTGCGCCGAACCCTTCGATCCGCTGGCGCTCTACGATGAAATCACCTCCGCCTCGCCCTATGCGACCCTCTCCTGGGAGATGTTCGAACGCATCGTCGATTTCGTCGCGACCGGCGGGTATGCATTGCGCTCCTATGAGCGTTACGCAAAGATCCGAAAAATGGAGGACGGCCGCTGGCGCGTCTCCAACCCGCAGATCGCCCAGCAATACCGCATGAACCTCGGCACGATCGTCGAGGCCGCTGAACTGAACGTGCGCCTCGTCAAGCGCAATGCCAAGGGCACGCTCGGCCGCGGCGGCATGTCCCTCGGCAAGGTCGAGGAATATTTTCTGGAGCAGCTTGTCCACGGCGATACGTTTCTCTTCGCCGGAAAAGTTCTGCGCTTCGAAGGCATCCGCGAAAACGAATGCCTCGTCTCCAATGCCTTTTCGCTCGACCCGAAAATCCCCGCCTATGCCGGCGGAAAATTCCCGCTCACCACCTATCTGGCCGACCAGGTCCGCGCCATGCTGGCCGAACCAGAGCGCCGCGCAAACCTGCCGGATCAGGTGCGTGACTGGCTCTCCATACAGCTCGAACGCTCAATGCTGCCGAAAAAGGACGAGCTGCTGATCGAGACCTTTCCACGCGGAAAGCGCTTCTTCATGATCGCCTATTGTTTTGAGGGGCGGCTGGCGCATCAGACGCTTGGCATGCTTTTGACCCGCCGTCTGGAGCGCCTCGGCGCCCGCCCGCTCGGCTTCGTCGCCACCGACTATTCGCTCGCCATCTGGGGCCTGAACGACATTGGCGCGATGATCGCAGACGGATCACTCAGCCTCTCCGACCTGTTCGACGAGGACATGCTGGGCGACGATCTCGAAGCCTGGCTCGACGAAAGTTACATGCTGAAGCGCACCTTCCGCAATTGCGCCGTGATTTCCGGTTTGATCGAGCGCCGCCACCCGGGCAAGGAAAAGACCGGCCGTCAGGTCACGGTCTCGACTGACCTGATCTACGACGTGCTGCGCAGCCACGAACCGGATCACGTGCTTCTGGAGGCAACAAGGCGGGATGCGGCATCGGGGCTTTTGGATATCGGCCGCTTAGGCGATATGCTGGCCCGAATCAAAGGCCACATCACCCACCGCGATCTCGATCGTGTCTCGCCACTGGCGGTGCCGATCATGCTGGAGATCGGCAAGGAAAACGTGCCCGGCGAGGCGCATGACGCGGTGCTTCAGGAGGCCGCGGACGAATTGATCGCGGAGGCAATGGGTTAGTTTGCCCCTCACCCTAACCCTCTCCCCGTAAACGGGGCGAGGGGACGTGCCACGATCGGAGCTGTGAGGGTGCCGCAGGTTCCCTTCTCCCCGCAAGCGGGGAGAAGGTGCCCGGCAGGGCGGATGAGGGGCAGTGGCCTGTAAGCGATGGAAGAACGTTGAAGTGATGCACCGCCTGGGGCTAGCCGCCCGCACAATGATCGCAGGACAGACGACGGGATCGGAAGACATCCTCGTCCACGGCGTCGCGGCCGTCTGCGATCCGCTTGGGGGGCTCTACCTGCCGGAAACCGGCACGCTCGTCGTTTCCGACCTGCATCTGGAAAAGGGCGCGGCCTTTGCCCGTCGCGGCATGATGCTGCCGCCCTATGACACGATCGCCACGCTCAACATCCTCGCCGCCGTCATCGCCCGTTATGACCCGAAAATGGTCATCTCGCTCGGCGACAATTTTCACGATCGCAAGGGCTCTGAACACTTGCCCGCCGATCTACGCGCGCTGATCGGCGATCTCGCCCGCGGCCGCGACTGGATCTGGATCAACGGCAATCACGACCCGGATGGCACGACCGACCTGCCGGGCACTTGCACGGACGAACTCGTTTATGGCGGCCTCGTTTTCCGTCACGAGCCGAGCCTGATTTCCGGCAAGGGCGAAATCGCCGGCCATCTTCACCCGTCGGCAACCGTCCGCCGCCGCGAAAAATCGGTGCGTCGCGCCTGTTTCGCCAGCGACGGCCATCGCCTGCTGATGCCCGCCTTCGGTGTCTTGGCCGGCGGCCTGGACCTGCGCCACAAGGCCATGCAGGGCCTGTTCCGGCACGATACGCTGATCGCGCATCTGCTTGGCCGCGACCGCATCTATTCGGTGCGCTACGGCAATCTTCTCGGCTGAGCTGGATCCCGTCGTCTTAGTCGCGATAAACCAGAACCGGTATCTTCGACTGTGCCATCACCTTCATGGTGACGCTGCCGAGCACCAGCGCCTTAAAGCCGGAACGTCCATGCGATCCCATAGCGATCAGGTCGCAGCCATTTTCCAATGCGGTTTCGACGATGACGGCGGCGGCATCCGGGGATTCGACGCGGATCGTCTTGCAGGTGCTGATATGCCGCCTCTCGGCCTCCATCGCAGCATCCATGGTCGCCTCGGTCGCCAGTTTCACCGTGTCCTCGTATTGCTCGAAACCCATGCCGGTCGCGAGCGGATCGACGGAGGCATATTCCTCGATCGGCGGGATCACGCTCAACACCGTCACCTTGGCGCCGATCTCATGGGCAAAATCCAGCGCCTTGGAGAGGGCGGCGGTTGAAAGGTCCGATCCGTCTGTGGGGATGAGGATGTGCTTGAACATGAAAATCTCCTTGGGGGCAGGAGAAGACCATGCGCGGATGCTGAATTCCAGACATTGATTACGGTCAAGCGCCGATGTCGCCGGCCTCAGATCTCGCCCGAAACCTCTCGCCTGCGCCGGTCGAGTTCTTCCGTATAACGCCGCAGCGTATGGCTTTCGGAAAGCTGGCCGACCACCTTGCGCTCGATCTGGTTGTTGATCACCGCCAGGGCTTCCGCCTCCAGCTTGTCGAACATCCCGGCCGCCTGTTTGGCGTTCATGCTGCGCAGCAGCGCATCATTCTTGAAGCGGATGAAGGAGGAAAGTTCCGGCTTTTCCTCGCCCGCCATGGTCGGGGCCGAATAGACCTCCGGCACCAGCACCATGCCGGCATATTTGTCGCCGTCCTCGACCAGGATCACGCGCTGCGTGGAGCCGAGCGGAAATTCCTTGCGGAATTCCTCCATCGTCATTGTCGCCGGTGCGGTTTTCACATCGGCACGCATCATCTTTTCGACGGTGAGATTGCGGATCCAGCCGATATCGTGGGCGCTGCGAATGCTTTCGCCGCGCAGATGGAAACGCCAGGTCGCGAACGAGTAGCCAAATGTGGTGCGGGTCACGACCGATGACGTGATGACGGCGGCAAGCGCCAGCGCCGTGATCGGAAAGTCGCCGGTCAGTTCCAGGGCAAGGAAGGTCATGGTCAGCGGCCCGCCAATGACGGCGACCGACAGCGCGCTCATGCCGACGACCGCATAGATGACCGGGGTCAGGGTCGCATGGGCGAAGATATAGGGCGTCGCATAGGCAAACAGCTTGCCGAGCAGCGCGCCCATGAACAGCGAGGCGAAGAACAGGCCACCACGGAAACCGGCGCCGATCGAGATCGCCGAGGCGACCGATTTCAGCGCCAGGATCGAAAGCACGGCGAAAATCGTCATGTTCTGGTTGAGATTGACATGCAGTGCCCCGTGGCCGGCAGCCAGCACCTGCTGGTCGACAAGCGCCAGAAGCCCGACGATGATGCCGCCGAGTGCCGGCCTGACGGCAGGCGAAATCGAGCTTTTGCGCGAAAGTTCCTCGACGGCGGCCACGCCCTGCATGAGCAGGATGCCGCCACCGGCGCAGAAGATGCCAAGCACGATCGCCGGCAGGTAATCGGCCGGCACGACGGCGCCGAATTCGCCGATATCGATCATGAAGGCGTCGCCGACCAGAACCCTTGTAACGATCGTCGCGGCCAGCGCCGAGACGACGACCGGCGCAAGGCTGAGGATCGTATAGGTACCGATGATCAGCTCGAACGCATAGAAGGAGCCGGTCAGCGGCGCGTTGAACGCAGCGGCGATCGCGCCCGCAGCACCACAGCCGACGAGGATACGAAGGTCCGCGCGGCGCAGCTGCAGGAGAAGGCCGATCTTCGAGGCAATGCCGGAGCAGAGCTGGGTATAACCGGCCTCCAGTCCCACGGAAGCGCCAAAACCGTTGGAGATCAGGTTCTGCACGGCAACGAGAATGCTGTCGGTCAGCGACAGGCGTCCGCCATGCAGCGCATTGGCCTCGACCGGGTCGACCATCGGCTTCTTGCGCCAGCGTTTCAGGACCAGGAAGAGGATGCCCATCAGAATGCCGCCGACGATCGGGGCAAGCAGGATGGTTGCCCTTTTGATGTCGGGTGCCGAGCTCAGCCTTTCACCGTCGTCGAGGCTGAAAATCTGCCTGTGCAGTTCCTGCGAGATCCAGCTCATCAGCGCCACCGCAAAACCGGCAAGGATGCCGACCAGGGCGGCCGTGGCAATCAGGCCGAATTCGCTGCGCCTGACCAGAACACGCAGTTCGGCCGGTTTCAGAAAGGGCCTGAACTGGCGTGGAAGAGAGGCAATGCTGGCGGCGATCCGGCGGAACATGCTGGCGCTTTTCAAATGCTGGTGGTTGCGCCCTAACTAGGGCGGCACGGTTCCGGCGGAAACCACCGGGCGAAATCTGGTCGGGCCGGAAGCATCTCAATCCTTCCGGAATATCAGGCTCGCGCCCCAGCCGGTCACGACGGCAATCAGCACGCAGAGCATGCCATAGGCGATCGGCCGTTCATGGGCCGCATCGGTGATTGCCTGTTCCAAACCGGTCTTGACGACGCGCAGCGGCATTTCCCGCTGGAAGATCAGGTTGCCGCTCTTGAACAGATAGGCATGCACCATGTGCTGCCCGTCGGGAATATTGGCGGGAAGCCGCAGCGAGGCGCGAAACAGGCTGGACGAGACGAAGCGCACGCCGCCGGAATCACGCTGGTAAAGGCCGCTGTTCAGCTTCAGCCGCCGATAGGCGTCGCGGAATTCGCTGATCAGGCCGGAATTGGGAATATAGCCGACCGGGTTGAGCGGCAGATGTTCGATGCCGACGCCGATCTTGTCGATCGCCGGCGCCTGGTTTTCGAGATCGTCGATCTGGCGGGTCGAGGCGATCGAATAGCTTTCCGGCACCTGTTCGAAAGTCAGCGCGCCGGTATTCATCCAGATGCCGAGCACGCGTTCCTTCTTGCGCACGGTGGCATAGTCGCGCGGCCCTTCCAGCGTCACGACCACATCATACTGGCCAATGCCGAGCAGCAATTCGTCGGCATTGGTGATGGCGCCGAAAATCGTCAGGTCCGCGCCGCGGAAATCCGAGGTGATGGCGATTTCGCTCGAAGACGCACCGATCTCCAGCGTCTCCTTGATCGGTGAGATCTCGCCGAACGACACCTGCGCCGCCGCCGGGGCTGTAAGGCCGAAAAGAAGGCTGCCAAGAAGGCCAGATGTCAGAGCGAGCCGGCGCATCAGTAGGAAAGCCCCCCGACCGCCACCGAATAGAGATCGTCCGGCGTCACGATCAGGCCGATCGCGAGGCGGATGCCGACGGCCAGCACGAGCAGCGCCAACAGCGCGCGCAGCTGTTCGCCGCGCAGTTTCTGGCCGACGCGCACGCCATATTGCGCGCCGATCACGCC
This sequence comes from Neorhizobium alkalisoli, assembly GCF_007829835.1. Classification (GTDB taxonomy): domain Bacteria; phylum Pseudomonadota; class Alphaproteobacteria; order Rhizobiales; family Rhizobiaceae; genus Neorhizobium. The sequence goes on from NZ_VIWP01000004.1 coordinate 465,725, forward strand.
GGCGATCATCAGGATCGTCGCCAGCACGATATCGACGGAATAGTTGGTCGCCGCCTGCACCATGGTCGTATAGGCGGTGGTGAAGATGATCTGGAACAGCGAGGTCCCGACCACGACATTGGTCGGGATGCGCAGCAGATAGATCATCGCCGGCACCATGATGAAGCCGCCGCCGACACCCATGATCGAGGTCAGGACGCCGATCGCCATGCCGAGCATCACCACCGGAATGGCGGAGAGATAGATCTTCGATTTCTTGAACCGCATCTTCAGCGGCAGACGGTGTACCCAGTTGTGCTGGCCGGGCCGCTTGATCGGCAGCGCCTGGTTGGTCTTGGCGCGGCGCATGGCGCGCACGCTTTCCTGCAGCATCAGGGCGCCGATCGAGCCGAGCAGCACGACATAGAGGATGGAGATGAACAGGTCGAGCTGACCGAGCCGCCGCAGCCAGGAGAAAATCCACACGCCGCCGGTCGCCCCGACCAGGCCGCCAGCCAGCAGTATCGAACCGAGTTTGACGTCGACCGTGCCGCGCCGGAAATGGGTGATCGCGCCCGAGATCGACGACGCGACGACCTGGTTGGCGCCGGTGGCGACCGCAACGACAGGCGGAATATTGTAGAAGATCAGCAGCGGCGTGATCAGAAACCCGCCGCCGACGCCGAACATGCCGGACAGGAAACCGACGGCCGCGCCCATGCCGAGAATGATGAGGATATTCACCGATAGCTCTGCGATGGGCAGATAGACAGTCACGGGCCGGATCCTGACAGGCAAAACAGCATGGCACGGACGGTCCGAAATGATCGGGATACGTCCGGGTAAGATCATGAAAAGCAGTCCCACATGCCAGATGAACAGGGCCTGAAGGATGCCGACCGTCATGCGTTCGCAGGCGCACTCAGTCAATTCTCAAATCTTCGATAAAACGCTGATTTTGCCGTTTTTATGGAGGCGTGATTAATATAGCGCTTCTCTCTAATCTCTGTCGGGTAAGTCGAGTTAAGAGAAATTCGTCATTTTCGGACTTTAGTCTGAAAAAAAGGCGGAGAAAATACTATCAGCAACGCTGCCGACTTGTATCGAATAACGAAAATAGCCCGGCTTATGGCCGGGCTATCTGCTGTTTTTGGCAATGTCTAAAAGGCAGGCTTACTTGTTGCGTGCCAGAAGTTCTTTGACCAGTGCGTCGTTGATCTTGCCGGTCGGTTCCTGACCGACCTTGGTCTGGAAGGCCTTGATCGCCGAGACCGTGCGGGCGCCGAGCTTGCCGTCCGGCGTGCCGGCATCATAGCCGTTCTTGTTGAGGATCGCCTGGATGTTGCGGACAGCCTTTTCCATGTCGACGGACGCGGTGGTCAGCGCCTTGCCGGAAGCCCATTCGTCGGGAAGGTTGACGCTGTTGGCCTTCGGGTCGGCCTGCTTCACGGTCCAGTTGTCCACTCGGGCGCGGGCGTTTTCCAGCTGGTCCTTGCGCATGGCGTTCGCCACTTCGTCGCGCTTCTGGGCAGCGTCCTTGTCGCCGTCCTTGGCTGCGATCGCAAACCACTTGTAGGATTCTTCGAGATTCTGCTTCACGCCATTGCCGCGGGCAAACAGGATGGCGAGGTTGAACTGGCTGTCGGCGACGCCGAGATCGGCGGCCTTGCCGAACCAGTTGACGGCCTGCGTGTAATCCGGCTGGCCACTGGCACCCGATGCATAAAGCACGGCGAGATTGTGCATGGCGCTGGCATTGCCGGCCTCTGCAGCCTGACGGTAATAGGTCATGGCCTGGCCGAGATTGCGCTCGATGCCGGTGCCCTTTTCGAGCAGGTTGGCGTAGCGATACTGTGCCGGCGCAAGACCGCGGTCGGCGGCAAGCTTGTACCACTTGGCAGCTTCACCCGGATCTGCCTTGACGCCGCGACCATCGGTAAACTTCGCACCGATCTCGAACAACGCGTTCGGATCACCGGCGGCGGCGGCATCGGCAAGCGATTTCGGCGCAATACCGGCCGGTACGCGGATCGGATCGGCACTCTGCGTTCTGGCCGCATTTGCAAAACCATTGTCCTGCGAACGAACCGTGTCGGCGGGCTGGATGGCGGAGGCCATGCCATCGGCCGGGCGCGGATCTGTCAGGTGGCCGCCCGTGGCGCCCTGGGTCACCGGTGCGGCCGGCAGCGAATCGACCGGTGCACCATCCATCGGGGCATCAGCCATGGCGCCGGATTGCGGCGCGGCCGGCGCCTGCGTCAGGCTGTCATTGCTGGTATCGGTCGCGGCAGCCTGATTGGTCGCCGCATCTGGAGCCGTGGTCTGGCCGAGCGGTGCCGGGTTCTGGGGCGCCGCATTCTGCGGAGCAATCTGGGCCGGAGCATCCGGAACCGCCGGGGCGCTGATCGGCGCCGGGTCGGCTGCGCGGTTGCCGCCTGCAAAATTCTTGACCAGCGGCATTGCCATCAGCACGAGAAGCACGGCGCCGACAGCCATCAGGATCGGCCGGCGATGCTGGGCAAGCTTGGCGCCAATGCCCTTGTTCGCAGCCGGTGTCAGCGACGAGGAGGCAAGCGCCGCGGCGCGGGTGCTCTTCAGCGCGTTCGGCTGCGAAGGATCGGTTTCCTGCGCAGCGGCCTTGGCGGCGCGGCGTGCGGCGGCGATATAATCGGCGCGGTCGGACTTGCCGGCCTTTTCGCCGTCAAAATCGCCGGCAGCCTGGCTGGCGCGGACGCGCTCGAGGATCTTCTTGACATCCGGCGCGCCGGAGCCCGGCTCGAGCAGGTCATGTTCGCGACCGGCCGGAAGCATGTCGACGGCATCGATCGGTGGTGTCGGATCGATGACGGTGCGGCCGGTCGGCTCTTCCGAGGCATCGGTCTTGCCGCCCGGGCGGAACCGCTTGGAAAGGCCGGCGAGCAGGCTCGGCTTCGCAGCCTTCTTGCCTTCGCGAGCAGTGGCCGGCGGGTCGATCACGTCGACATCGGCGACGTCTTCAGCAAGGGCCTGTGCCGCGGCTTCAGCGGCATAGGCTTCCTCGACCTCGGCGACGGCCATCTCATGCAGCGCATCTTCGGAAAGCTGGGCTGCAACCGGCATCTGCACCTTGCGGGCTGCCGGCTGTGCCGCCATCTGCTGCGCACCGCCCCTGGCAGGCGCTGCCTCGCGGCGACCAAAACTTTCTTCGCGATAAACGGGCTCTGGCTGAGGCGCCGCAAAACGGTCTTCCATCGTGTCCAGACGGTCGGCAATCTGCACCAGCGTGCCATGCAGTGCTTCGAACGTGCGGTGGGTCCGCTCTTCCGTGCCGCGGGTCAGTTCTTCGAGATGGCGCAGGTCGTCTGCGAGGCCGGCAAGGGCTGCCATGTCGGCAGAAGCGACCGGTGCACCGGGGCCGACATTGCGCGAATAGGCTTCGACGACGGCTTCGGCGGCCTGCCGTGCAGCCTCGATGATATATTCGTCATTGGTCGCCATGTAGCTTTCGATCGCCGCCATGCGGTTGTCGAAGCCGGCCGGCATTGCGCCGCCGCTCTGCTCCTGGCTGATCAGGCTCGAAAGATGGGCGATCTGGTCTTCAAGGCTGCGTAGCGCGCCTTCGTCGCTGCGCGGTGCCACGGCCGCTTCGTCGAGACGGGCGGCGATATCGCTCAGCCGGTCTTCGAGACGCTCGAAAGCACCGTTGTCCGGCGCCTGCTGGGCGGCCGGATGAATTTCGATTTCCTCGATCCGGCGGGCGAGATAGTCCAGCCGCTCGGCCAGAACGTCATTGACCGAACCATGTTCGAGATTGTCGATCTTGCGGGAAATATCGGCGAGGTAACCGGAAAGCTCAGCCTGCTGCGCCGGCTTCTGGGCCTGTGCCAGGATCTGCGACAGCTGGTCCAGCCGCTCTTCCAGGCGCATGGCAGCCTGTTCGTCGGTCAGTTCCTCGATGCGCGTCGTCAGCGCTTCGATGCGGGCCGAAAGTGCTTCGCTCGGGTCGGTCTGGTAGGCCGCCGCATTGCTCATCGCGTCGATCTGTTCGGCAAGTCCGACGATCCGGCCATCGAGCCGCTGCAGGAAGGCGTTGTCGAGCGTGGCCGCTGCCGAGGCGCGGCTGCTGGCGGCGATTGCGCGGCTGATTTCGTCCAGCCGGCCATCGAGCGTCGCAAACTGTTCCGAAAATGCGGCGTCGGCCGGCTGCATGCGCGAGCCGAGCTGTTCCATCGCGGATGCGACGTTCATCAGCTTCTGTTCCAGAGCGCGCACGACCGGGTTGTCGCTCATGGCGCCAAGTTGGCCCTTGATGTCGTCGATCCGGTAGGCGAGCTGAACGAGTTCGTCGCGCAGGTCCTGGCTGTCGAGATCCTGCATGCGCTCTTCGAGACCCTGCCAGCGGCTTTCCATCCGCTGCATGGAATCTTCACGCGCAAGACCATCCATCACGCCGCGCAGCGCTTCGAACTCGGCGCGCAGATCGGCAATATCGGGCGAATTGGCATAACCGATCTGGCCGATGCTGTCGGCAAGCCGGGCAAAATCGCCGCGCAGATCCTCGGTAAGGCGCTGGTCTTCGGCAATCGAACGGATCGAGCGGATTTCCGATTTCAGCGTGTCCATCTCGCGGGAAACACCATCGGCAATATCCTGCTTCAGCTCGTGGCGCAGGTTGACCAGGGCTTCTGCAATCTCGCGCATCGAATCATCGGCGCGGGCCGGTGCAGCCTGGCGGGCGGGAGCTTCGCGGCGCGCATAGTCACGGCCGGAAAAGTCACGGCCGCTCGTCTGCGCAGCGTAGCTTGCCGCCGGCTGGCGCGGCGAAAGATAGTCGGCCACTTCCGGACGGGCCGGACGGCGCTCCGCGACGGGGCGTTCGGCCAGGGGTCGCTCGGCAAGGGGGCGTTCAAGTGGGCGATGGGCTTCCGGCGGGCGGATCGCGGCGCGGATGCTTTCGGAGGCCCGCGTCTGGGGCGGGTTGGGCTGGGCATTGCGCTCGCGGGCAGCGCCCAGCATGCGCTGGCGTTCGCGGATCTCGGCAAGCGGATCGTCGGCATAGGCTGTCGCGGCCCGCTGCGGTGCCGCGGTGCTGCGTCTGTCCTGCGTGCGGCGCGCTTCGACCTGATCGGGAGCGGGCGGCTGCGGCTTGGCTTTCGGCGTGCCCGACATCAGTCCTTCGATACGGGCTTCGAGACCCTCGATCGTCCGGTTCAGGGCATCCAGAGAAGAGCGTTCCCCGTGTCTGTTCGGGGTCGATCGTGATCCGTTCATGTGTTCGCTCGTTTCGCCATTGTAACTGCGGACGCCGTTTCAGCCTCTGCCGGAAAGTCGGATGGTTTCCGGTGAATCTTACATCTATTAGCTCAAGCTTACGCAAGCCTTGCCTTATTTAGACAAATGTAACGTCAATGATGTAATGCGCATCATCTGTCTTAAGCCCCACTATTCTCAGAAACGTGGTAAACAATGGGTTAATTTCGAAGCAGATTTTAACCTTTTACCCGCGAGCGGCTGGTTTTCCGGCTGGTAGCTGGGCTGTGCCCCCTGCTTTTGAGTGGAATTCCGCAACCTCTGCCCCAGCTTTGCATCAGGGCCTTCTATTCCGGCCTTTTGACCGACCCGCTGCACTGATTTGTTCCGGATCCTGCAGCCATGACGGCGCCCATAAATTTCCGCCTGCGCCATTTGACGTTTACGCAAACGTCAATTAATTATGCCATGCAAGATTTGGAGTTCGGGGAGGATCCGGGCTTCAGGACGAGGATGAGGAGGATGCTCGACCATGCCAGTCTATCAGGCGCCGGTGAACGATACGCTGTTTATTCTGAACGATGTGCTGGGGCTTGAGCGCTACGGCAACCTGCCGGGTTTTGCCGATGCGACGCCCGACATGATCGAGGCGATTGTCGGCGAGGCGGCAAGGGTGGCGGAAGAGGCGCTTTTCCCGCTCAATCTCTCGGGTGACAAGCAAGGCTGCACCCGGAATGCGGATGGCACGGTTTCGGTGCCGGATGGTTTCAAACAGGCCTATGACCAGTATTGCCAGGGCGGCTGGATCGGTCTCGCTGTGCCGGAAGAGTTCGGCGGCCAGGGCCTGCCCTATACGCTGCATGCCGCCGTCGGCGAATACATGTCGTCGGCCAACATGTCGCTGATGATGTATCCGGGCCTGACCCAGGGGGCGATCGCCGCGATCATCGTGCATGGCTCGCCCGAACAGAAAGCGACCTATCTGCCCAAAATGGTGGCCGGCACATGGTCTGGCACGATGAACCTGACCGAACCCCATTGCGGTACCGATCTCGGCCTGTTGCGCACGAAGGCAGTGCCGCAGGCTGACGGTTCCTATAAGATTTCCGGCCAAAAGATCTTCATCTCGGCCGGCGAACATTCGATGACCGACAATATCGTGCATCTCGTGCTCGCCCGTATCGAGGGCGCGCCGGAAGGCACCAAGGGCATTTCGCTATTCATCGTGCCGAAATTCATGGTCGAGGAAGACGGCTCGCTCGGTGCCCGCAACACGGTTGCCTGCGGCGCGATCGAGGAAAAGATGGGCATTCACGGCAATGCCACCTGCGTCATGAACTATGACGAGGCCAAGGGCTTTCTGATCGGCGCGGAGAACAAGGGTCTTGCGGCCATGTTCGTGATGATGAACGAGGCCCGCCTCGGCGTCGGTCTTCAGGGCCTGTCGATTGCCGAAACCGCCTATCAGAACGCCGTGTCCTATGCGCGCGAACGTATCCAGGGCCGCTCGCTCTCGGGCGTGAAAAACCCGGACGGCAAGGCCGATCCGATTATCGTGCATCCGGATATCCGCCGCTCGCTGATGACGATCCGCGCCTTCAACGAGGCCGGCCGCGCCTTCCTTCTCTGGACCGCGCTGAAATCCGATATCGCCCACCGCTCGCCGGACGAGGCCGAACGCCAGAACGCCGATGACCTTTTGGGCCTCGCCACCCCGATCCTGAAAGGTGTGCTGACCGACAAGGGCTTCGACCACGCCGTCATGGCCCAGCAGGTGTTTGGCGGTCACGGCTACATCGAGGAACACGGCATGAGCCAGTATGTCCGCGATGCCCGTATCACCATGATCTACGAAGGTGCCAATGGCATTCAGGCGCTCGATCTCGTCGGCCGCAAGCTGGCCCTCAACGGCGGCCGCGCCGTCATGGCCATGTTCAAGGAGATCGGTGATTTCTGCGAGGAGAACCGTGGAGACGAGGCCATGGTCCCCTATACCAAGGCCCTGAAAAAGGGCCTGAACGATCTGCAGGCTGCCACCATGTGGTTCATGCAGAACGCCATGGCCAAACCCGACAATGCCGGCGCCGGCTCGACCGACTACATGCACCTCTTCGGCCTCGTGACACTCGGCTACATGTGGGCGAAGATGGCCAAGGCCGCGCAGGAAAAGCTGGCAGCCGGTGATGCCCGCGAGGATTACCTGAAGAACAAGCTCATCACGGCAAAGTTCTTTATGGAAAAGGTCATGCCGGAAACGGTGCTGCGCAAGGCCCGCATCGAAGCGGGTGCGGAGAGCCTGATGGAGTTTTCGGCCGAGGCATTTTAGGCGGGTGGCTGCCCCTCACCCTAACCCTCTCCCCGCTTGCGGGGAGAGGGGACGTGCCCTGAGAGAGGCCGGAGATTGGAGCGAGTGGGCGCGGCATACCCTTCTCCCCGTATGCGGGGAGAAGGTGGCGGCAGCCGGATGAGGGGCAGCGTCAACGCCTAAACGAGAATTCAAGGGTGCTCCAGGCACCCCACGAAATGACACGGGAGAGATGACACCATGACCGAAGTCTTCATTTACGACCATGTGCGCACGCCGCGCGGTCGCGGCAAGAAGGACGGTAGCCTGCACGAGGTTCCCTCCGTCCGCCTCGCCGCCAAGACGCTCGAGGCGATCCGCGACCGCAACGGTCTCGACACATCCACCGTCGACGACATCATCATGGGCTGCGTCGATCCCGTCATGGATAGTGGCGCCGTCATCCCCAAGGCCGCGGCCTTCGAAGCCGGGTATTCGACAAAAGCACCCGGCATGCAGATCTCCCGTTTCTGCGCCTCCGGCCTCGACGCCATCAATTTTGGCGCAGGCAAGATCATGGCTGGATCCGACGATATCGTCATTGCCGGCGGCGTCGAGAGCATGTCGCGTGTCGGCATGGGCATGTCCGGCGGTGCCTGGTACATGGACCCTTCGGTCAATTTCCCGGCTTTCTTCATGCCGCAGGGCGTCTCCGCCGACCTGATCGCCACAAAGTATGGCTTTTCCCGCGATGACGTCGATGCCTATGCCGTCGAAAGCCAGAAGCGCGCCGGAAAAGCCTGGGATGCGGGCTATTTCAAGAATTCCGTCATCCCCGTAAAGGACCAGAACGGCCTCGTGATCCTCGACCGTGACGAGCACATGCGCCCGACCACGGACATGCAGGCGCTGGCCTCGCTCAACGCCTCCTTCCAGATGCCGGGTGAAATGGGCGGTTTCGAAGCCGTCGGCATCCAGGCCCATCCGGAAATCGAGTGCATCAACTATGTCCATCACGCCGGCAATTCTTCCGGTATTGTCGATGGCGCCGCTGCCGTGCTGATCGGCTCCAAGGCCGGCGGTGAAAGCATGGGCGTCAAACCCCGTGCGCGGATCAAGGCGTTCGCCAATATCGGCTCCGACCCGGCGCTGATGCTGACCGGCCCGGTCGATGTCACCGAAAAGCTGCTTGCCCGCACCGGCATGAAGATTTCTGATATCGACCTGTTCGAGCTCAACGAAGCCTTCGCAGCCGTCGTGCTGCGCTACATGCAGGCCTTCGACATTTCCCACGACATCATGAACGTCAATGGTGGCGCGATCGCCATGGGCCACCCGCTCGGCGCCACCGGCGCGATGATTTTGGGCACTGTGCTGGACGAGCTGGAACGCCGCGACCTCAACACCGCGCTCGTGACACTCTGCATCGGCGCCGGCATGGGCACGGCAACGGTGATCGAGAGGGTTTGATGGGGTCTTAACCCTCCCCCTTGTGGGGAGGGTGGCCGGCAGGCGGGAGGGGTTTCGCCCGGAATGAAGTCCCCTCCCCAACCCCTCCCCACAAGGGGGAGGGGCTTAACCGCCAGAATTTCAGGGAAGAGGAAATCCCATCATGACCACCTACACCAATTTCACCGTCGAAACCGACACAGACGGTATCGCCCTCGTCACCTGGGACATGCCGGAAAAATCGATGAATGTCTTCACGGCCGAAGTGATGGACGAACTCGAGGCGATCCTGAAAGCCACCGTTGCGGATGCTGGCGTCAAGGGCGTCGTCTTCACCTCCGGCAAATCCTCCTTCTCGGGTGGTGCCGATCTCACCATGATCCGCGGCCTCTTCTCGCTGCTGCATGAGGAACAGGCGAAGGACCCGCAGGCGGCGAAGCAAAAGCTATTCGATGTCGCCGGCCGCATGACCTGGCTCTTTCGCGCCATCGAGACCAATGGCAAGCCGTGGGTTTCCGCCATCAACGGCACCTGCATGGGCGGCGCTTTCGAACTGTCGCTCGCCTGCCACGGCCGTGTCGCCGCCAATTCGAAATCGGTGAAAATCGCCCTGCCGGAAGTCAAGGTCGGCATCTTTCCGGGCGCCGGCGGCACCCAGCGCGTATCACGTCTCGCCAATGCGCAGGATGCGCTGCAGATGATGACGACCGGCCAGTCGCTTACCCCCCAGCGCGCCAAGGCCATGGGCCTGATCCATCAGGTCGTCGAGCCGGGTGAGCTGGTCACCGCCGCAAAACAGATGATCAAGGACGGCCTTAAACCCGTCGCCCCCTGGGATGAAAAAGGGTTCAAAGCCCCCGGCGGCGGTGTCTGGACGCCCGCGGCCGCCCAACTTTTCCCGGCAGCCCCCGCCATCCTGCGCCGCGAGACGGCCGGCAATTATCCGGGCGCGCTCGCCATCCTCAAATGTGTTTATGAAGGCCTGCAGCTTCCCTTCGAAACGGCGCTTAAAGTCGAACAGCGTTATTTCACGCAGATCCTCGGCACGACCGAAGCCTTTTCGATGATCCGCTCGCTGTTCATCTCCATGCAGGAACTCGGCAAGGGCGCCCGCCGCCCGGCCGGTGTCGAAAAGAGCGAATTCAAGAAGATCGGCGTCATCGGCGCCGGTTTCATGGGCGCTTCGATTGCTTATGTCACGGCAGCTGCCGGCATCCCCGTCGTTCTGATCGACCGCGATCAGGAGGCCGCCAACAAGGGCAAGGCCGTCTCGGAAAAACTGGTGGCCGACAGCGTCGCCAAGGGCCGCATGACGAAGGAAGAGGGCGAAAAGCTGCTCTCTCTCGTCACGCCCACGCCGGATTACCAGACGCTCGCCGATGCCGATCTCGTCATCGAGGCAGTGTTCGAGGACCGCGCGGTTAAAAAGGCCGTCATCGAACAGGTGGAAGCGGTCATCCGCCCCGCCACCATCTTCGCCTCCAACACCTCGACACTGCCGATCACCGGCCTTGCCGAAAATTCAAAGCGTCCGGACCAGTTCGTCGGCGTGCATTTCTTCTCGCCGGTCGAGAAGATGATGCTGACCGAAGTCATTCTGGGCGAAAAGACCGGTGACCGCGCGCTCGCCACGGCCCTCGATTTCGTCGCGAAGATCAAGAAAACGCCGATCGTCGTCAACGATACGCGCGGTTTCTTCGTCAACCGCTGCGTCTTCCGGTATATCAACGAGGCCTATGACATGCTGATCGAAGGCGTGCCGGCGGCGATGATCGAGAATGCCGCAAAAATGGCTGGCATGCCGGTCGGCCCGCTCTCGCTCAACGACGAGGTCGCCGTCGACCTGTCCCAAAAGATCATGAAGGCCTCGATCGCCGATCTGGGTGAAGCCTCGGTCAAGCCCGCGCATATGGCGCTGATCGACAAGCTGGTGAACGACCTCGACCGCCGCGGCCGCAAGAACGGCCAGGGTTTTTACGACTACCCACCAAAACCTGCGAAAAAATCCCTCTGGCCCGGCCTCAAGGATTTTTACCCGCAAAAGCCGGCCGCCGAGGTGGATGTCGACACGCTAAAGCAGCGCCTGCTGGTGACGATCGCGCTGGAAGCGGCGCGCACCGTCGAGGAAGGCATCGTCACCGACCCCCGCGAAGCCGATGTCGGCTCCATTCTGGGCTTCGGTTTCGCGCCTTATACCGGCGGCACGCTGAGTTATATCGACGGCATGGGCGTGAAGACGTTCGTGGCGCTGTGCGAAAAGCTGGCGGCGAAATACGGCGAACATTTCGCGCCGACGCCGCTGCTCAAGGACATGGCGGCGAAAGGCGAAACGTTTTACGGACGGTTCGATCCGTATGGGCAGGGGAGGGTGGCGGCATAAGTCGCCCCTCATCAACATAGAACTATTTTACAAGAGTTTGATTTATAATTTCGTATAATTTCTTTCGAGCATCGTTTTTATTAGAAAATACAAAGCATAAAGAGTTGTCTCGTCTTTCATTTACTTTGTAGACGGTTTCAAATTTTGACTTTCGCTCCTCTATCTCGATCTGATGTCGTTTCGATCCTTTGATAGATTTCCACTTGTCATTACCGACTAATTCCCAATTTAGATCTATCTTTATTGCTTCAAGGGATTTTCTCATTAGTCTGGCTGACGCGTATCGCTTAGATGCGTTCTTATTGCATGCTATATTGCATATTCTTTGAATTTTTTTTGGAATTATTTCGTGATAGCCCAACTTTTTAATAAGGCTTCCATTGAATATTACAGTCGATATCAGCAGAGAATCACGCCATACGCGGATATTATTTATTAATTCGAATAATGTCATGCCAACGGAATATATATCCGTAGCAATTGTTGTTTCATTGTTGAGGTGTAACTCGGGTGCTGCATATAAAGGTGTTCCTGCGCCGCTACCAATTCCACCTTGTGGAACAACCGTCGCTAAGCCGAAATCGGATAACTTAGCCGTGCCATTGGAGATCATTATATTGCCGGGCTTTATATCACGATGCAAAACCCCATTTGCATGGGAATGCTCGAGTGAGAATAGTATATCTATGCACCATCGAATTGCCTGACGAGCTGTTACATATGACCTTTCGAGATAGGCCTCTGCTGAGCCTTCAGGAAAGAACTCCATTTCTATTGCCGCATACGCCTGTCCAGCATAGCTGAGTGGGTGAACGTCATATACTTCAACAACACGAGAATGCCGGCAGAGATGCAAAAACTGACCTTCTTTGTGAGCATCAAATTGATTAGGATTTTGGTTAGGAACAAATTTGACTGCGCAATGTCTGTTCATGACAAGGTCTGTAGCTTCGTAAACCTCACCGAAAGCGCCGGATCCTGTGTACCGCTCAATTTTAAGGTTGTTAATAATTTGTCCAGGCTGGAATATCACGGTTACGCCTCTCGGTAAGCGCGCCATGCTACAAGCACACTCTTGCGCTGAAAATCGTCCCAGTAAGGCGGGTGACTGCCGAATATATTATCCACTTCGTTGATTGGTCGCGTTTTGGGATCTAATCCGAAAGGTTTGCCGCTCCGAAGGCTCTGCCCGGTATAAAGTTGCAGCTTTAGGTTTCGGTTGAAAGCGATATTAGCAAGTGACGTTAGAGGCATGATTTGAAATTTTGCTGTGTCTAACGTGTCGCTGTCATATACTTGGAGGGCAGCCAGTAGATTTGGTTTCGTCTCATCTAAGATCTCATTCAATGAGAGGGACCAGCGATCAGCCAAATTTGGCAACTCTAGGTCGGCGTCATAATCAATCTTTCCCTTCGACGCCAAAGTTAAATTGCCGTCTTCTTCGACAAGCAGCGAATATCGGATTTTCGCTTTTTGAAAGCTGAAACCTAGTACTCCCGTCATTTCACAACCTCCCGAAAAATATAAATAAGTAAGAGAAAATAGATGAAATTATCAATCAAAATCAACGTCGCCGGCCTGCTGTCGCAAATCGGCTATTGCCGGTCACAGGCGATTTTAAGGTCACTTCTCGAGAAATGACCAGAGTATATTAGGGACATTCAAGCGCTGTAATCTAAAGAAGAATTACATTCTGTGTGTAGGAATCCATCATGCCTCCCGAAGAAATAGGCGGTTACTTCAAGGCAAGATGCTGACTTCCTCATTCTAAAAAAGACTAAAAATAATTTCCCTCCCCAACGTCCCCACCCTCCAAACCCATGCCTATAATCATCCCGCTTCCGTCGCCGGAGTGTTTCGCGAGACGTTCGCGGGCAGGCGGGGGCCGGCGCTTTTGTCTGAACCGTAACGTGCGGCAAGGGCAGAAGGGGTGAAACTCACGGCGGCGGGCAACTGTCGCTGATCAAGCCTCCCCCTGGCAGCCATGCCGGGTTCGGTTGAGCCGTCCAAGCAGCGGAGAAATCCGGTGTGCAGCGAGGCGAGAGGATCATCTGTAGGGGCCGGAAGCCCCGAAAAGACGCCGAAGGCCACGCGAGTGCGGAGCCGCAGATTATTTAAAAAGTGAGGTTCCGCATTCGCGTGGACTCTCCTGAACATCCGATGGAAATGCCCGGCGACAGGCCGGTTCAGACAGGGGGAAATGCAGCACACGAGGCCGAAACCGGCCGCGTGGACGATGGATCACGCCCGATGGACCGGGCAGGGAGGCAAGCGATGGCAATCAGCGAGGCAGAACGCAAACGCAGGCAGGACGAGCTGGATGCCGAACCCTGGTATTTCGGCATACCCTGGGGCGTGTTCCGCCAGATGCCGGTGCTGGAGCAAAATCACATCCGCCAGAAAGTCGCCCAGTTCGGCGCCACCAAGGTTGGCTTCTGGAAGGATTGCAGTCTCGCCAAATGCCGGCGTGCAAAACGCTGCTGTGGTTTTCTTTCCGATGCTCAACGCAAACAGGGTTATAACCCGGCCTATCCGCCCTGTGCCCGCGGCGAGGAGCCGAGGCGGGCGAGGATATATTTCGAAGGCATCAGGCCCTATGGCGACGAGGCCGAACAGGTGCCGAAATATGCCGGCCGCGCCTCGGATCGTGGCGAAGGCGAATGAGCGCCGCGCTCACGCGGCCTCTTGTTCGTTGCCTTGACGGCGCGTCTCGCCGCTTAAGCCTAGCGCCCCTGCAACCGATCGAGCCGCAGCCGATCGCGTTCATCACTCAAGCTTCTCGCCGCCAGCCAGACGGCGGCAACGACGCTGGCGGTGGAGGCGGCGCAGAGAAGCAGCATCAAAAAGATCTGCGATTGCGCGGCGGTGAGCGGATTGGCGCCGGCGAGAATCTGGCCGCTCATGATGCCGGGCAGCGTGATCACGCCAGCGCCGGCCATCTGGTTCAGCACCGGCAGCGTGCCGGCATAGATCGCCCGCTGCATCAGCGGCTTCATCGCCTGGGCGCGGCTGCGGCCAAGCGAAAGCTGCGCCTCGATCGCGGCGCGTTCGGCCGAAACGCCGCCGAACATGGTGTTCAGCGCCACGCTGCTGGCGCTCATCGCCGAGCCCAAAATGATGCCGACGATGGGGATGACGATGCGCGGCGCCGTCCAGTCGGCGCTGTCGGCGACGGTGAGCAGCGCAAAACCCGCGACCAGAACCGTGCCGCTGCTCACCGCAATGCCGGAAAGCCCGTAATGCCAGGGGCCCGCAAGCCGGCTGCGCTGTCGCGACCCGACTTCGAACGTGGCGGCGCAGAGCATGGCGGCGATCACAAGCAGGCTCAGCCAGTGATCGGCGCTGGTAAAGATATAGCCGAGCACGAAGCCGACCAGCAGCAGCTGCGCCACCATGCGGGCGCTGGCAATCAGGATCGAGCGGTGAATGCCGAGATCGGCGATCAGGGAGAGCGTCGCATTGACCAGCACGAGGCCGGCCGCTAGCGCCAGTTCGAAAGGTCCGAAGGCAAGACCGTTCATGGCGCCATCTCCGTCGCTTTCTTGAGTGTCAGCACCTCGTCGGCCAGCCGCTCCACCTGTTCCGGGTCATGCGAGGTCAGCACGATGGCTGCACCTGCCGCCATCAGCTCCCGCACGATTTCCTCGACGGCCGTCACGGAGGCCGGGTCGAGTGCCGAGGTTGGTTCGTCCAGCAGCAGCACTTTCGGCCTGTCCTCGATCGCGCGCAAAAACGCCATGCGCTGCCGCTCGCCGGTCGAAAGCCGGTCGGGGGCGGCGGAGAGGAGCGAGGCGTCGAGAAAAAGCCGCTTCATGGCGTCTGCCTGCGTCTTCGGATCGGCAAAATGCCCGGCCACGCTCGGCGCCCACCAGCCCGGTTCGGAGGAGACATACCGCACCTGCGAGCGCCAGCGCGGGGCGGGCATGGAAGAGGCGGCAGTGCCGTCGATAAAACAGTCGCCGTCATGCGGCACGAGATCGGCGATCATCTTCAGCGTCAGGCTTTTGCCGGCGCCGGAAGGCCCGACCAGCGCAAGGCAGCCGCCGGCGGCGACCGCGAGATCGACCGGGCCGATGGACTGGAATTTCAGGCCTTTGGCGGTGAGTGTCGGTGGTTGCGTCTGCATGAAAGGGTCATGGCACTGCTGGCTTTGCGAGGCAAGGGGGAGGGAGGAGTGGTTATGGACACGGTGGCGTCGAGCAAGCCGGCCCCCTCTGGCCTGCCGGCCATCTCCCCCACAAGGAAGGAGATCGTATCGTGGCGGCCTCTCGCCTCCCTCAACCGTCGAGATCTGGGTGATGCAGATGCGGCCAGCAGATCTCCCCACCCGTGGGGGAGATGGCCAGCAGGCCAAAGGGGGCGGGCTTGCGCGGTGTCATCTCATGCGGAGCGTGCCTACCAAACCGCCACAGTTCGACCGGTTTCGCGCCAAAGACGACGGTTCGATGGCTTCGCGACCTTGACACATCGGCCGACAGGCTTAATGCCGCGCGACAGATTATTACGTTCGGGAGTGAATTCTTGAAATCCTTGGCATCCTTCTCCGCCTTTGTCGGCAAAACCTTCGCGATCTGGGTCATCCTTTTCGCGGTACTCGGCTTCTTTTTTCCAGACACGTTCAAGCAGTTCGCGCCCTGGATCGTCACCCTTCTCGGCATCATCATGTTCGGCATGGGCCTCACCATTTCGGTCGATGATTTTCGCGAGCTCGCCCGCCGTCCTTATGAAGTGGCGATCGGCGTCGTTGCGCATTTCGCCATCATGCCGGCGCTGGCCCTGCTTCTGACGAAGATCATCCCCATGCCGCCGGAAGTCGCCGCCGGCGTCATCCTCGTCGGCTGCTGCCCGGGCGGTACGTCTTCGAACGTGATGACCTATCTTGCCCGCGGCGATGTCGCGCTGTCGGTTGCCTGCACCAGCGTCACCACGCTTGCCGCCCCGATCGTCACACCTTTCCTCGTCTGGATGTTCGCCAGCCAGTATCTTCCGGTTGATGCCTGGGCGATGTTCCTGAGCATTCTGAAGGTCATCATCCTGCCGCTGGCGCTCGGCTTCATCGCCCAGAAGATGATCCCCGGCCTGGTGCGGGCTGCAATCCCGGTCCTGCCGCTGGTCAGCGTCATCGGCATCGTGCTGATCGTCGCCGCCGTCGTCGGCGCCTCCAAGGGTGCAATCGCCCAGTCCGGCCTTTTGATCTTCCTCGTCGTCATGCTGCATAACGGCCTCGGTTACCTGCTCGGCTATTTTGCCGCCAAGGCGCTCGGCCTAAACTTCTACAAGCGCAAGGCGCTGGCGATCGAGGTCGGCATGCAGAATTCCGGTCTAGGCGCGGCACTCGCAACGGCCTATTTCTCGCCGCTCGCCGCCGTCCCGAGCGCCATCTTCTCGGTCTGGCACAACATTTCCGGCGCGCTTCTGGCCAACTGGTTTTCCGGCAAGCCTGACGCCGATGCCGATGCGGCCGTCAACCGCGCCGTCGTCCCGCACTGAGGACGGCGACGGATCCTGCGAACACGAAAAAGGGCGGCCCTGTGGACCGCCCTTTTGTCTTATCTGTCGCCTTGCGCTCAGCGAATGACCATCTGCTGCGGCGCGCCCGGCTTGGCCTGCTGCACCTTGGGAGCATGGCCGGCCGTGGCAGGCGCAGGTGTCGGTGCCGTACCAAGCAGCTTGTCGCGTTCCCGCCACAGGGCCGGGATGGAGAGGAGGGCTACAGAAACCAGCGCGATCGCCGTTTTCGTTGCCTCGTTCAGCTCCGGTGTACGACCGTCGAAATAGTAGACGAAGTACACGATCGCGACATGCCATACATAGACATACAGCGAGTGGCGGCCGAGCAGGCGCAAGTAACGCAGGGTGAAGACCCAGGTCAGCGCCGAGGCGATATTGCGCACCCAGACGGCCTGGTGTTTCGGGCCTGCGACCAGCAGCCAGGTGACCAGCGCGCCGACGGCGGCGAAGTTCAGGAGATAGACCGGGCCGAAATCGGCGCGGATTTCCATAGAGGCGAACTTGCCGATCATGTGCGGCGGCATCAGCTCATGCGCGGTGATCAGGCGCAGCGGCAGGAAGAACAGCACCATCAACAGCGCAACCTTCGGGATGAAGGTATTGTCCGGCGAAAGAATATTGCCCCAGTTGATCTTGCCCGACGAAGTCAGCGCACCGAGCACCAGACCCGAGAAGAACACGATCTGCCAGCCGAACAGATTGAACGACACACGGATACCCTGATCGTCGGCGCCCATGATCATCTCGTTGATCGGCGTGGTGATCAGCTGTTGCAGACCGAGCTGGCCGGCCATCCACAGCACCAGCGAGGCGGCCACGACATAATGCCACTTGTCGTCCAGCACCAGCTTGATCAGAAGCGGCGAGAACAGCATGTAGACGATGTATTGCGGCAGGATGTCCATGAAGGTCGGCTGGTAGAAGAAGGTCGCGATCGCGGCCAGACGCAGCGGATCGTCGAAGGTCGTGTAACCCAGCCAGTTGAACCAGATCGAATAGGCGCCGGGCAGAAGCATCTGCGCGACCATCACAACCAGGATGATGCCCATCGCATAACGATAGAGCTCGAAGGCGCGGTTGTAGATCGCGCTGCGACCGGCGGCATAACCCGCCTTCATCATCTTGCGGGCATAGACCATGCCGATCATCAGACCGGAGAGGAAAACGAAGCCCTGAGCGTCTTCCACGAAGGCGAGCTGGTTGTGATTGATTTTGACGAGGAAATATCCGCCGGCAAAGATCAGGTGGTTCAGCACCATGAATACGAGGAAATATCCCCGCATTCCGTCAATGATTTCAAAGCGTTTCATCGGTCGCGGTCTCCGTCTTTGCCGGTTCCGAAAGTCTCGCCCCTCGGTCCGTAAGGCCTCTCCGGGCCAGGAAGTCACGCGCTAAACGCCGCTAAAAGCCGGAGAGTTCCGCTGGAAAACAGCAGGGGATGGCTCTTATTAGGCGATTCAGGCTGGAAGCTACGTAAACTGTGCGTGATGACTCGGACATGAACAGAAACGTGATCAGCTTTTGCCTATTCGGCCGCCACGCGTTTCAGCCCTGCAACCTGCGTGAGGTAGGCCCGGAGCGCCGCGGGCTTCACCGGTTTGTGCTGCACACCGATGTCGTGGCGCTCCGCATCCGTGCGCACTTCGGGCGTCCGGTCGGCGGTGACAAGCAACGCCGGGATCTCCGTCTGATACGCGGCGCGCAATTTCAGGATGGCGGCAATCCCGTCGCCGTCATCAAGATGATAGTCGGCAATCACCACCTCTGGCGGCGATTCGCGGCTTTCGATGATCGCCTCAACGGCAGCAAGTGATCCCGCCTGACCGACTGCACAGCCCCAGCCGGTGATCAGCATGCCCATGCCGTCCAGGATCCGCGGTTCGTTGTCGATGCACAGCACTCTCAGCCCGTTGAGCGGCTGGCTTCTGCGGCGCCGTTCCCCGCGTTCGGCTGTCTGCGCGGCCTTCGGGACCTGCGCCTCCATCGGCAACTCAACCCGAAAGATCGTGCCGCGTCCTTGTGTCGAACTCAGCCGGACCGGATGATCGAGGACGCGGGAAATGCGGTCGACGATGGAAAGCCCGAGACCAAGCCCGGCCGCCGTGCGGGCGCCTTCGTCGAGTCGTGCGAATTCCTTGAATACGGTGCGGAATTTCGAGGCCGGAATGCCGATACCGGAATCATGCACTTCGACCACCACCCGGTCGCCCCGCCGCCTTGCGCCGATCAGCACCGTGCCGTCGAGCGTATATTTGATCGCATTGGACACGAGGTTCTGGATCAGCCGCCGCAGCAGGTTCGGGTCGGAACGCACTCGAAGCGAGGTCGGCATGACAACGAATTTCAGTTTCTTTTCGCGGGCCATCGGTTCGTAATCGGTGGCGATGCGTTTCAGAAGGTCATCGAGCGGCAGCGCGGCAAACCGCGGCTTCATGGCGCCGGTGTCAAGACGGGAAATGTCCAGAACCGCGCCAAGGATCGCCTCGACGGATTCGAGTGCGGAATCGATATTGCGGGCGAGATGGCTGTTGCCATCCGCCTGTCCCAATCGTTCGACCAGCGCCGACGAATAAAGCCGGGCGGCGTTTAGTGGCTGGAGAATATCGTGGCCGGCAGCGGCGAAGAAACGCGTCTTGCTCATGTTCGCCTCGTCGGCGGAGGCGCGCGCCTCGGCCAGCGCATGGTTGACATGGGTAAGCTCTGCGGTTCGTTCCGAGACACGCTGTTCCAGCGTCTCGTTCGCCTGTTTCAGCGCCATGTCGGCCGCCACCCGCTCGGAAATATCGGTAAAGGTCGCGACGAAACCCTGATCGGGCATGGCATTGGAGCGGACTTCGACAATCCGCTCGCCGCCCTGCAGAACCAGCGAGAAGGATGTGTCGAGCGTCTTGAACCGGCGCAGCATCTCGGCCTTGTCATGGGCTTCGGTTTCGCCATGCTCGGCAAGCAGGGTCACGATATCGCCAAGCGCAAACCCCACCTGACCGACATGGTCCGGCAAATCGAGCAAGTTGCGAAAACGCCGGTTCCAGATGGTGAGGCGGTCGGAACTGTCGAAGACGGCTATACCCTGGTCCATTTGTGACAGTGCGGTCTGCAGCATGTCCTGGTTATATTGCAGGGCCTCGCTCGCCTGGTCGAGCAGCCAGGCCGTGTCGGAATTGGCGTCTTCGGCTTTTTGCAGCACCAGTGACAACACCAGCCGCGCCGACGACGAGCCGATCGCGCTGCCGAGCAGCTGTTCGGAAAAATGGATCAGCGCCATATCGGCCTGCTGGTCGTCGACAAATCGGCGGCCGGCCGTCTTTTCGTAATTGGAGAAGGAACGGCGCATCCGCTCCTCGCCAAGATAACGCGCGATGGTGGTTTTCAGATCGGCGACGCTGACACGGGTCTTCCAGCCGCGCGTGGCAAACTGGGTGCGCAGGTGCCGCTTGACGAAAATACCGGCCTGCAGCCGTTCCACCGGGCGCGGGTTACGGGACAGCGAACCAAGCACGAAGGCGACCGTGTTGAGGGTGAGGCTGAAGATCGTCGCATTGACGAGTGGATCGGTTTCCGGCCCGGCAAATATGCCGGTACCGGGAAGGAAGAAGTTGAGGACGGCAGCGGCCAGATAGGAATTATCCGGCCCGCCAAGGCTCGGCAGAAACAGCAGATAACCCCAAGCGATGAAACCGAAGGCCATGCCGAGAATAGCGCCGCGCGCGTTCGCCCGCCGCCAGACGAGCCCGATCAGCAGTGCTGGCGCGACCTGCGCGATCGCTGCAAAGGCAAGCAGGCCGATCGAGGCAAGCCCCGACTGGCTGTTGGCCATGCGGAAATAACCGTAACCGAGAAGCAGCACGGCAAAGATCGACAGCCGGCGGATGTTGAGAAGCGTGCGGGTGAAATCCGCGTCCTGTCCCGATCGGTTGTTCATCAGCTTGCGGCGCAGGAAGATCGGCATGATGATGTCGTTGGACACCATGATCGACAGCGCGACGGATTCAACGATGACCATAGCCGTTGCCGCCGAAAAACCGCCGATAAAGGTGATGAGCGTCACAAGCGGCAGGCCTTTGGCGAGCGGCAGGGTCAGCACGTAAAGGTCAGCATCGCCGATGCCGCCAAAGGTGATGAGCCCAGCAATCGCCACCGGCAGCACGAAGATGTTGATGGCGACGAGGTAGATCGGCAGCAACGCGCCCGCGACCTTTCTCTCCCGCGCTGTCCGGTTTTCGACAACGGTCACATGAAACTGCCGCGGCAGCATGATGATGGCAAAAGCCGAGAGAATGACGAGGGTCACCCAGCGGCTGATCGGTGTCTCATAGGAAAGCGCCGATGTGACGAGCAGGCTGTTCGAGGCCTTGTGGATGAGGTCGGCCGGCCCGTCGAACAGAACGAAGAGTACGGTCAGCCCGACCGTCGCAAAGGCGATCAGCTTGACCAGCGATTCCATCGCCACCGCAAGGATCAGCCCGTCCTGATGTTCCGTCGCATCCGTATGGCGTGTGCCGAAGATGACGGCGAAACAGGCCATCATCAGCGTCACGATCAGCGCCAGATCGACGAAATAGAGATTGCCGCTGCCAATGCCGTAATCGGTCGGGTCGAGCATGGCCGAGACCGAACTCGACACCGCCTTCAGCTGCAGGGCGATATAGGGAATGGCGCCGACCAGCGCGATGACAGCCACCATCATCGCCACGGTGGAATTCTTGCCGTAACGGGCGGCGATGAAGTCGGCAACCGAGGTCAGCCTTTCCGCCTTGGCCAGCTCGACGATCCGTCTGACCAGCGGCATGCCGAGCGTCATCATCAGGATCGGGCCGATATAGATGCCGAGGAATTCCAGCCCCCTTTGGGAGGCCAGCCCGACGCCGCCGAAATAGGTCCAGGAGGTGCAATAGATGGCAAGGCTCAGCGCATAGACAGCGGGCCGTCCGGCCTGTGGCACGCCGCCGAGGCGACTGCGTCGATCGCCATAACTTGCGACAGCAAACAGCAGCAGCACATAGGCGAAGGCCGCCACGAAAATCACTGAGCCCGAAAGCATTGCTCCTCCCCGCAATGAAATGCGGAAGTTGCGACACTAGGCCAAAAGCAACGGCTTGGAAATCGGGTGGGGAATTGGCAAAAAGTCCAATAGGCCCTCATGTTTAGCGGCGCCGATTTTATGTCTTTTCAGCGCCGGTGGCTGCGCTATGTTCGAAATCGAATGTAACCAGCAGCAGGGGGTATGCCCAATGTCCGTCATCAGCGAATTTCGTTCCTTCATCGCCAAGGGCAATGTCATCGACCTCGCGGTCGGTATCATCATCGGCGGCGCCTTTACCGGCATCGTCACGTCCTTGGTCAACGATATCGTCATGCCGATCGTCGGTGCCGTCACCGGTGGCGGTTTCGACTTCTCCAACTATTTCATCGCGCTCTCGAGCGCCGTCACCGCGCCGTCGCTGGAAGAAGCGCGTAAGCAGGGCGCCGTCTTCGCTTATGGCAGCTTCATCACTGTCATGATCAACTTCCTGATCCTCGCCTTCATCATCTTCCTGATGGTCAAGGGCGTGAACAAGCTGCGCATGATGGAAGAAAAGAAGCCCGAGCCGGCCAAGCCTGCGCCGACACCGGCAGACGTGCTGCTGCTCACCGAAATCCGCGATATCCTCAAGACCAAGTAATCGCGGTTTTCGACGCATAAAAAGATTAGATCCGTTTCCCACGGATTTAGATGGGATTCCCTCTCCGGCCTTTGTTAAACAGAGAAAAACCGGAAGGGAATCTCATGTCGATCATAACAAGCCTCAGCCCCCGCTCGGTCTCCGCACCGGAAAGCGGCATTGTCGAGATCATCAACCATGCGCGTGGGCGCGACGGGCTGATCCCGCTCTGGGCCGGTGAAGGCGATCTGCCCAGCCCGGATTTCATCAACAAGGCGGCGACCGATGCGCTGAATGCCGGCGAGACCTTTTACACCTGGCAGCGTGGCATTCCCGAACTGCGCCAGGCGCTGTCCGATTATTACGCCCGGCATTTTTCCGTCTCCCTGCCGGTCGAGCATTTTTATGCGACGGGTTCCGGCATGCACGCGATCATGCTGGCCGTGCAGGCGGTTACCTCGCCGGGCGACGAAATGATCTACCTCTCGCCGACTTGGCCGAACATCGTCGCGGCGATCGGCATTGCCGGCGGCCGCGCAGTCGGTCTGCCGCTCGATTTCACCGGCGGTGCCTGGGCGATCGATATCGCCAAGCTCGAGGCAAAAATCACGCCGAAGACCAAGGCGCTGTTCATCAACACGCCCTCCAACCCGACCGGCTGGACTGCGACGCTCGATGACCTGAAAAACATTCTGGCGCTTGCCCGCAAGCACGGCCTGTGGATCGTCGCCGACGAGATCTACGCTCTCTATTATTATGGCGGCGCCAAGCGCGCGCCTTCCTTCATGGACGTCATGGAAGAGGGTGACCGCATTATCTTCGCCAACTCCTTCTCGAAAAACTGGTCGATGACTGGCTGGCGCATGGGTTGGCTCGTCGCCCCGCCGGAAATTGGTCAGGTGATCGAGAACCTCATCCAGTATTCCAACTCCGGTGTTGCACAGTTCCTGCAGCGTGGGGCCGTGGTGGCGCTGAACGAGGGCGATGCCTTCGTGCAGGAAAATATCGACCGGGCGACGCAGGCCCGCGACATTCTCTGCGATGCGCTGATCGCCACCAACCGGGTCCAGACCCTGAAGCCGGATGGCGCTCTCTACGCCTTCCTGAAAGTGGATGGCGTTACCGACAGCCGCCTTGCCGCCATCGATATCGTCGACAAGATCGGCGTGGCGCTGGCGCCCGGCTCGGCCTTCGGCGAAGGCGGCGAACTTTTCCTGCGCGCCTGCTTCCTGCGCAATCCGAAACAGGTGGAAGAGGCTGCCGCACGCCTTTCGGATTACATTTCGGGGCTCTGAAAGGCGGGTCGCGACCGCCTTCAGGGCAGATCGATAAAATTCGAATGAATCCGGTAAGTCTGTATTTGCCGTGATCCAAGCAAAAGTCCGGCGAGGGGCTCGCCGGTAAGCATTGTTGAAGAACAGCCGTGTTTTCTTCAGGTCAATAACAAAGGCCGGGAGAAAAGACATGGCTGTTCTTGTAACGGGTGGTGCAGGATATATCGGGAGCCACATGGTCTGGGCGCTGCTCGATGCAGGCGAGACCGTGGTCGTGCTCGACCGGCTTTCGACCGGTTTTCGCTGGGCGGTGCCGGACGAGGCACGCTTTTATCTCGGTGATGTCGGTGACCAGATTCTTCTGAAGCAGATCTTTGCCGAAAACGATATAGACGCGATCTTCCATTTCGCCGGCTCGATCGTCGTGCCGCAATCGGTCGCCAATCCGCTCGAATATTACGAGAACAATACCGGCAAGACCCGCCTTCTCGCAGCCGCCGCCGTCGAGGCCGGCATCCGCCATTTCGTCTTCTCTTCGACGGCCGCCGTTTATGGCGACCAGAAGGATGATGCGCCGGTTCCGGAAAGCGTTCCGCTGAACCCGAAAAACCCTTACGGCCAGTCGAAGCTGATGTCGGAACTGATGCTGCGCGATGCCGCTGCCGCCCATAACTTCCGCTTTGTTGCCCTGCGTTATTTCAACGTTGCCGGCGCCGATCCGCTCGGCCGCACGGGCCTTTCGACCGAAGGTGCGACCCACCTGATCAAGATCGCCTGCGAGGCATCGCTGAAAAAGCGCCGCGGTGTTGATGTTTATGGCACCGACTATCCGACGCCTGATGGCACCGGCATCCGCGACTATATCCACGTCACCGACCTCGTCGATGCGCATCTGAAGGCGCTGAGTTATCTGCGCCGGGGCGGCGAGCCGCTGATCGCCAATTGCGGTTATGGCCGCGGTTATTCGGTTCTGGAAGTTCTGGAAGCGGTCAAGCGCATCGGTGGCCGCCGTTTCGAGATCAAGTACGGTCCGCGCCGTCCGGGCGATGCCGCAAGCGTCGTCGCCAATGCGACACTTGCCCGCCGTTTGCTCGAATGGACACCGCGCCACGACGATCTCGACCTGATCGTCGAAACCGCGATCCGCTGGGAGCGCGAGCTCGACAACCGCAAGCCGGATAGCCTGCGCTCGATCCAGACAAGATTGGCTTCGGCCCGCTTCTGAAGAAGCGACTTACGAGGAGGCGACGACTGGCGCTGCATGACTAGCCACATGCAGCGCCGGTCTGGTTTTCGCCAGGATTTATCTTTAGAAGATCCGCATCGAAACCCGGTCCCGACCATGCGCCCCTTTGCCATCGCTGCCTTCCTGTCCGTCTGCCTGCCCTTCGTGGCCGCTGCGGAAACCTCCGTCCTGCCGAAGACCGCCACACCGGCCGTAAAAAGCCCCGGCGCAGCAATGGCCACGACGGCGACGACAGCGCAGCCAGCAATATCGTCACCCGCCGCGCCTCAATCGCCCACAGCGAAGACAGCAGTCTCCGGCACGATCTCTCCGAAGAGCGCGACATCAGCCTTGCCATCCGCCACGGCAAAAGGGCCAAAACTGCTTGAGCCGCATCTTCATGTCGCCAAGTCCGGCGATACCCGTCATCCGCGGGTGGCGCTGACTTTTGACGCCTGCATGGGCAAGGCCGACGAGCGCATCCTGTCGACGCTTCTGAGCGAGCGCATTCCCGCAACCATCTTCGTGACAGCCCGCTGGCTGCGCAGCAACCCGCAGACCGTCGCAATTCTCCTGCAGAACGCCGACCTGTTCGACCTGGAAAATCACGGCGAAAATCATATCCCGGCCGTCGACGTACCGGTCGCGATCTATGGCATTGCAGCGGCCGGCTCACCCGAAGCCGTCGGCCGCGAAGTCGGCCGCGGCGCCGACGCAATGATCGCCGCCGGCATTCCCGCCCCCCGCTGGTTCCGCGGCGCCACCGCCAAATACGACCCGTCCTCGATCCGCGAAATCCGCGCCATGGGCTACAAGATCGCCGGTTACTCGCTGAACGGCGACGACGGCTCGCTGCTGGGCGCGGCAATGGCGGAAAAACGCATCACAGGCGCCAAGGACGGTGACGTGGTTATCTCCCACATCAACCAGCCCACCCACGCCGCCGGCGAGGGCGTCGCCCGCGCGATTCGAGCATTGAAGGCAAAGGGTACGGAATTCGTGCGCCTGTCGGATGTGGATGCGGCCGGGGATGCGGGAACGACGGCCGCGGTGACGCCGGCGCTGTGATCCGATATTACGAATATTTTCATCCGTGCCGACACGCAACGCCTGCGCAAAAAGATCAGCTGTTCTGGGCCCTAGGACATACCTAAGACGAAGGCTGCTGCGTTTCGTAAGCGCCCTGCAACCGGCGTCGCTCGAGATAAATGTCGGGACGCGCGAATATGGCGATATCTACTGTCCATTCGCGCTGAAAATAGGGCATTATTTCCTGGGGTGATTCTGGTTCGGGATTCGCGGCCATAGCGGGCTATAGGGGCGCGCCATGGTAGACAGTTTTCGTGCAAACCAGTATGCGACCCCTCGTTGAATTGAGAGGAATCGTTGTGATAAGGGCAGTTCTGTTCGATATGGATGGTGTGCTGATCGATGCGAAGGATTGGCACTATGAGGCTCTGAACGATGCCCTGTCTCTCTTCGGTTTCGAGATCAGCCGCACCGAGCATCTGTCTGCCTATGACGGGTTGCCGACCCGTAAGAAGCTGGAATTGCTGTCTCAGACAAAGGGCCTGCCGCGCAAGCTGCATAACTTTCTGAACGAGTTGAAGCAGAGGCGCACGCATGAGATTACCATTCAGCGTTGCCGTCCGATGTTCCATCATCAGTATGCGCTCGCTCGCCTGAAGCGCGACGGCATGAAGATCGCCGTCTGCTCCAACTCCATCCGTTCGACCATCGACGTGATGATGAAGAATGCGGCGCTCTCGGAATATCTGGATTTCTTCCTGTCGAATGAGGAAGTTTCTGCGCCAAAACCCAATCCGGAAATCTATGTCAAGGCGATCGAGCAATGCGGCCTGCAGCCGTCCGAGGTGCTGATCGTCGAGGACAATCACCATGGCATCGAGGCGGCCCGCAAGTCGGGTGGTCATGTGATGGAAGTCAAGGACGTCTATGACGTGACTTACGACCGTATAAATGCAGCCATTCTGCGGGCGGAGGCAAGCCGATGAGATATCTCGTTCCCATGGCAGGTCAGTCGGATTTCTTCCCGAAATCTGAATATACCTTTCCGAAGCCGCTGGTCGAAATCGGCGGGAGGCCGATGATTGCCCATGTCATCAACGGCATTCAGGCCTATGATCCGGAGGCGGAATTCATCTTTGTTGTCCGCAAGGAGGATTGTGACCGCTTCAGTCTTGATTCATCGCTGGCACTTCTCTGCGACCGTCCCTGCAAGGTTGTGCCTCTGGTTGAGCCGACGCGTGGCTCGGCCTGCACGGCGTTGATGGCGATCGAAGAGATCGCGGATGACGAGCCGCTCGTGATCTGCAACGGCGACCAGGTCATCAACGCCGATATCAAGGTCATTAATGATCGGTTTCTTGCTCAGGAGGTCGATGCCGCCGTCATCACCTTCCCTTCCGTGCATCCGCGCTGGTCATATGCTGCGGCAAACGACGAGGGCTCCGTCATCGAGGTCGCCGAAAAACGGGTTTTGAGCCGTCGTGCCATTGCAGGTTATTATTTCTTCCGCCGTGGCATGGGCTTCGTGGAAGCAGCCATGAAGTCGATCGACAACAACGCCAGTGTCGATGGCAGCTTCTACATCGCGCCGACGTTAAACGAATTCATTCTGACGACGGGCAAGGTCTCCTATCACGACATCAGGGAAGATCAGTTCCACAGCATGTATTCGCCGCAGCGTGTCGAGGTCTACCAGCGCTGGCTGGAAGCACGTGCCCTGGCCGAACCGGTGATGCAGAAGCCGCTGCAGATCGTTATCCCGATGGCGGGTCTCGGCAGCCGTTTTGCCAATGCCGGTTATGCCAAGCCAAAACCGTTCATTGACGTCAATGGCGCAACCATGATCGAGCGGGTTCTGGAAAACTTGCAGACACCGGATGCGCGCTTCATCCTCCTGGCTCGCCAGGAACATGTCGATGCCGAACCGGAGATCGTCAAAAAACTTCTTGCCCGCGGTGATGTCGAGATCGTTCCGGTTTCGAAGGTCACCGAAGGGGCCGCCTGCACGATCGCCCTGGCTCGGCCGGTTCTTGATCCCGACGCACCGATGCTGATCGCCAATTGCGACCAGATCATCGATTTCGAATGTGCGGCCTATATCCGCGATGCCGTCAGCCGCGATCTCGCCGGCAGCATCCTCGTCTTCCATGACAAGGATCGCGATCCGAAATGGTCGTTTGCAAAGCTCGATGCGGCTGGCCTTGTCACGGAAGTGCAGGAGAAAAAGGCGATTTCCGATCTCGCGACGGTCGGTCTCTATTATTTCGCCAAGGCACATTATTTCATGGATTCGGCGCTCGACATGATCGCCAAGAACGAACGCGTCAACAACGAGTTCTATGTCTGCCCGGTCTATAACTACATGATCGCCGACAAGAAGGTGACCGGTGTGTTCGAGGTGAAGCCGGACGCGATGCATGGCATCGGCACGCCGGCCGATCTCGACGCCTATCTGGAACTCCTGAAGACCCGCGCCGCATGAAATGCGTCGTTCCGCTTGCCGGTCCCGATATCTTCCTGGAGGGCAGGGGCTTCAAGCCGTTGATTGATCTCGACGGTGATACGCTGATCCACCGCACACTTGCCGGCCGCCCCTGGGCGGCCGTGCTCGCGCCGGAGGATTACATCTTCGTCACCCGCAGTGATATCGGCACAAGCGAGCTCAACGACTATCTCCGTGCGACCTGGCCGGGTTGCCGTGTCGTCACAATCCCGGGCATTACCGATGGCGCAATGCTGAGCGCGCTTGCCGGTATCCTCATGGTGCCGGATGACACGCCCATCATCGTCGATCTCGCCGATATTATGTTTGATGCATCGGACCTGAAGACGATCACCTTCGACGACCGGCTAGGAGCGATCATCCCGAGCTTCAAGTCGCAGGAGCCGATCTACAGCTATCTCGTCATCGAGAACGGCCTGGTAACGCAGGCTGCCGAAAAGCGCGTCATCAGCAACAATGCCTCGGCCGGTGTCTATATTTTTCGAGATCGGAAAGCCTATCTGGCAGCCGCAGCCCATTCAATCACTCACCGCGACGAGCTGCGGTTCAAAAATATTTATTTTGTTTGCCCGATGGCCAATGGCCTGATCGAGGCTGGCTATTCTGTCACAAGCCCGTCAGTCGAAAACGTTATTTCGATCAGCAAAGATTTTCATTGAGGAACATGCGCCGTGAAGATTATCAGCCATCGGGGTTTCTGGCTTACTGACGATGAAAAAAACGAGATGGTCGCCTTTGAGCGTACCGTCGAACACGGTTTTGGCACGGAGACGGATTTTCGGGATCTGAATGGCAAACTGGTCATCAGCCACGATCCGCCGCTGGAAGGCGCCATGACGATCGAGGCCATGCTCGATGTTTTCCGTGGCAAGGGCCTGACGCTCGCCGTCAATGTCAAGTCGGATGGCATCACCGCGCAGCTGAAACAGGTCCTCGACGCCTATGGTCAGGATTACTTTGCTTTCGACATGTCTGTGCCGCAGATGGTGCAATATGTCGCCCATGGCATGCCGGTCTACACCCGCCACAGCGATGTCGAGACGCATCCGGCCATGTATGACAAGGCCGTTGGTGTCTGGCTCGATGCGTTTTTCGGGGACTGGTATGGCGAGACCGAAATCCGATCCCATCTCGATGCCGGCAAGGCTGTCTGCCTCGTTTCGCCGGAACTCCACAAGCGCGATCCGCTTGCCTTCTGGGCCAGCCTCAAGAAAGCGGGTCTGCACCAGGCCGAAAAACTGACCCTCTGCACCGATCTGCCGACCAAGGCCGTGGAATATTTCGGCTGAGATTCGATGAGCCGGCAACCGCCGGCCATTCTCTCTGAAATTGAAAGGCGGCAGCGTCCCTCGTCAAGGTGCTACTTTCTCTTCTTCGCGCGCAGGCTAAGGCAATCCGCGCGAGCAGATCTGCATGAAAATATCACAGGCTATGTCAGAGAAGAAAAATGGTGCTGCTAGAGAGATTTGAACTCTCGGCCTCTCCCTTACCAAGGTTTAGCGGGACATTTTATAAGTACCGCTGTCGCCTTGTTTATTCGGCAATTAGAAAATCTATTGCACGAATATTGCACCATTCACGCCGACCTCTGCATTTCCTTCTTCGCTCCCCACTTCCGAAGCTTGCGAGAGAAGTATACTGGGTCTTGCCACCATTCGAGCGAGCGCCAGGACGCTGGAACGGGTAGCGTGTTGATTGCTTCGATCAGTGGCGCTTGCGGTACATGCGTATAGTGGCGGCTCATATCGTCAACCGCGTGGCCGAGAATCTGGTCTTTGATATAGGGGTGCACCCCATTGATCACGAGTTGGGTCGAAACAGTGTGGCGAGCTGTATAGGGAGAGATATCCCCCATCTCGACACCACGCTTCTTGAGCCTTGCCCGCGCGCCTTTCACGGCAGAGTCTATCTGTCCGCCAAATTCGTCGGAAGGCGGGTAGGGCTCTCCCTTGTGGGACCTGAATAAAATACCGCCGCGGACGGTCAGCGCTTCGAACAAAGGCACAAGGAATTCATGCATAGGGACGCCCCGACCTTCGCCGATCTTCGATTTCTGGATGGTAATCCATCTGCCTGCGACGTTCACGTCTGCAGCCTGCAGAACGAATAGTTCAATCGGCCGCATGCCGGTGTAAAACAGAGCCGTCATGATCTGGGCTGAAGCTGGGGTCATTTCCGCGACGAACTGCGCAGCTCGATCATATTCCGTTGCGCGAGTGCCTGCGCGCTTCCGCTTCAATACGGCAATATTCGTGCCCTTTGGCTTTCTGGGCCGGCGCCACTCCCTTTTCTCAGCCCACTGGTTTCCCGCGGCATGGCTCCATACCGCGATGAACGGCGTGTAGCATTGCCTGTTCCGTGTCTCAGGGGAAGCGTGCGGGTAGAGAATGCGCGCTGCAGCGTCGAGGTCGGCTTGGCCAATGTCTTTGAGGAGCTTTCCCTTGAAATGAACAGCTACGCCGCTGGCCTTGCCGGAGGTCTTCGAATAGCTGATCAGGAAACGGGGAGAGCCGCCGGAGGCGAGGTACGAGCTTGCTGCTTCTTCGAAGGTGACGAGCGTCTTTTTTCCGTGGACACTTTCCGTGAGGATGCGGGCTTCTGCCTGGATTCGGATTTCCTCTGCGACCGCTCGATCGCATGTGCCAGTAGATTCGAAAACGCTTTCTCCGCGGATCGTGCCCCGGATGTACCAGTTGTCGGAGCCTTTGCGGCGGGTGAGCTTAAGGGGCATCGCAGTAAATCCCAAATGGCGCGCAGATCTTCATCACTGAAGAGGATGTTGCGGCCTGATACGCTACATAGACCATTTGCTTTTGCAACCTTGGCAAGTTTCCGCTTTGTCATCCGAAGATGAGCGGCCGCCTCGTCGAGTGAGTAGACGTGACCGATTGGTCCGATCATGATCCTTCCTCCGAACGAGCCTCGGCCAGTCCCGCGGAAGCGAGGTTGCGCAAGTCATGTGCGGCCCCAGCATGGACGCACCACGCGATGCCATACTCTTTCTTGCGGTCTTCCGTCAGGCCTTCGCGGGATATCGCCCAGATCTCGGCGGCTTTGGCTTCATGATAAGCGATGGCGGCTTGCAAAAGTTGAGGCGGACCAGCGCGATCGCTGTATAGGCTGATCAAGGCCTCAATGACTTTATCATGCGCATCCAAAGGGTCGCAGAACTCCTTCGAGATCAGAGCGGAAAATGCCTCGCCAGCGCGATACACAGCCGCATCGACAGCGTGTCGCCAACCCATCGCATGACCTGCCGCTTTATCTTTATGCCTTTGAGTTTCGGGCGGGGCTGCGCGGCGGTTCCAAGCCGCGGCTGCGTCTGCTTCGGACCTAAACATGTGCTCTGGCATCGCCGACTTATCGTAGGCCTCGCCAATGCAGACGTAGCAGTCCCGGCACGAGACGTAAAAACCCTCGCCCTCACGGCCTTCGATGTATCCTTCCCCGTCGCAAAACGGGCATGGCAAAAGTTTATCGGTCATGGGAGGCCTCCGAGAAGTGCGACACTACTTCAGTAACGACGCCGGAAACGAAGCCGAGCGTGCTCGCGATGGCGAGAGCCCAAAATGGGTGGCCCTCCCATACCAGGATGCCCCCGATGGTGATGTGGATCGTGTCGAAATATGAGAACCGATCACGGGTTATGGTGCGAAGAAAGCTCATTCTGCCGAGCCCTCCGCTGCGAGGGCGGCCTCAATTGCATCCGCTGCAGCCTCTGCCAGAGCGCGAGCGAAATGGATCTTTCCATCATCATCGGCGGGCAACGTTTCCGGCATGTATGCGCGGATTGCCTTGGCGGCGAGGCGCAAATCTTCGATGCGCTCTGCATCGGTCACGCCCCGCAAAGGAGTTTCGGGCGCTGACTTCTCGTTCGAGCTTACTGTCGAGGCGAGTTTGAACCTCGACGAATGATAGTCCACGTGGCCGGGGTTCCCATAACCGACTAACCCAAGCGCCTCGGCTCCCAGTGCCGTCCTGCCAATATCGCGCACCGTATAGGTGGCGCCGATCGTAAGCCGGCCAGACGGGTAGCTATTGTCGATGCAGACGACCTGATCGCCCACGGCAAAACCGCGACAACTTGGAGGAACATCGTTTTCGGGGAGAGCAGCATCAAGAGCCAGAAGAGCCCTAGCCACGTTCCTCGGCAGATTACTCATGCAGTCCATCTCTAGGATTAGACGACGGGCTAGTGCCTCCACATGAGTTTCGGGCGGGGATGCTCGATCGTTCCAGCTGGTTGTCGCTTCCTCAACGGTCTTCCCGTAGGTGTGCAGGAACCGCTTGCCAGCGCAGGTGCATCTGATGCCGGATGCGCCGGCACGACGGACAATCGTCGGTTCCCCGCCGCAGAACGGGCACGGCAAAAGCTTATCGGTCATTGGGGTTCTCCGTTGCTTTGGCGTCCCGCATCGACTGCCGGTAGCCGCAGTCCCAACCATTCAGCCAGACGGCTTCCATCAGGGCGGAAACATTCCATTCCTTGGCCCGTTCGCGAAGGTCGGACGGCATCTGGCGGTAGGCTTCGGCAAGGATCGCTTGCCGCTCGGCAGCTATCTTCTCAGCGCGCAGATCAGATTGAACTTCGTCATGCACGTCTTGGATGAAGCCAAGTTTCGCCGCCAAAGGGCGAGCAAACATGCGGTCGTTGCGATCACCCATTGTCCGACACCTCCTGTCGCTGGGCTTTGAAGCCGCCGCAAGTGTTGACCGCCACCTGGATCATGCTGACTATCCACGCGACATCCTCATCGGAACGCTCACGATCGACATCGACGACAAGAACCGGTTTGCCGTCAGCATCGACCAGCGTGCCGACATCATCATCCGTTGGAAGGAGCGGCAGTTTGACGCCGTGATCAGCAAGGGTACCGACGAACTGCGCGATTGTGGCCGGGTTGGTCACGTGCAAAGGAGTTTCGGGCGGGGATGCTCGATCGTTCCAGCTGGTTGTCGCTTCCTCAACGGTCTTCCCGTAGGTGTGCAGGAACCGCTTGCCAGCGCAGGTGCA
>NZ_VIWP01000004.1:499339-696747 GCF_007829835.1 Neorhizobium alkalisoli
GGAAGGAGCGGCAGTTTGACGCCGTGATCAGCAAGGGTACCGACGAACTGCGCGATTGTGGCCGGGTTGGTCACGTGCAAAGGAGTTTCGGGCGGGGCGGACAGCGCTTCGACCATCCGGCGAAGCTCTGCCTTCTCTTCTTCCGATTGCTCCATCTTCGTGCCATCGTCGAAGCCGCCGCCGACCAACGAATATGTTGAGGCAAATACCTGCGCCTGCTCCATGATGGCGTCGATTGTTTTGGCGGTCATGCCGCGATCCTTCCCAGAGCATCGAGCAGTTCTTCAGCGCTGGTGACGATGTGGTTGGCCATGAGCGCCATCAGCTCGGGCTCTTCACCGTCGCGCGTCCAGATGATCAGGCGCTTGCCACGTCCGGCGAACCAGCCGCCTTCAAGGTGAGCAGATCTACCGCACGGCAGGAGCAGGACACATGTGTCCGCCCATTCCATGCCACGGAAATCGTTCATGTAGCCACGAGCAGCGATCGGATGCGTGGTCAGAAGCTCGCGATACTGGCTCGCTTTCCAGCCGCTCCAATCCGGATCGATCTCCGACCACGCAAATCCTTTCACGCCATTTGGCGGGTTGCGGAAGTCGTAAACTTCGTGCCCAGCAGCGCGAAGCATGGTGACGGCGTCTGGCTGGTACTGGTTCCGCCAAGACGATGCGAGATAAATGCGGCTCATGGATCATTCTCCCTGGAGTGTTTCGAGGAGAGAGGCGATCCGCTCCTCGCGTTGGTGGAGCATCATTGCGAAGTTGCCGACATCGAGAGGATCGCCCTTCTCGACATGCTCGCGGAGCAGCTGTGACAGGAAAAGCTGAGAGCAATCGTCTTTGTCATCCCATCCGCTGCGGCCCTCAGCACGCTTTGCCGCGAGCTTTGCTTTCATTGCAGCAGCGAAGCGATCGACTGCTAGGGCGTCAGGGTGGTTGTCGCCGATCGGCAGCGAATGGTCTTTGGGCGATGGGTATGTCGCTGCGTTGACAGCTGCGACGATCGCATCTGCACGTTCACGATGATCATCGCCCCAGACGTCCATGCGAACCCTGTAGGTCTTGCCGAGCGGAACATCATGGATGAGGCTGTGTCGGTCATCATGCTTGGCTCCAAGCTGGAAGCCTGCCGGATTGCTGACTGGTTTGGTGTCGCTCACTGTGAAGCCTCCTAGAGGGTGCGAGACTTGCGGTCAGCGTGAGAAACATACTGACCGGGCCTATAGAGTTCGGCATAGGCGATGTTGCGAGCGCGCCTGAGTTCATCGCTGATTGGGTCGCCCCGGCGCGTTGCAGATTGGAAGAAGCGGGTGGCACGACGCAGAGGGCAGCGGTAACTCTCGTCATCGCAGTCCGGCAGGTGGCACGAGAAGCAGGGATGATCGTCGTTCTTCATGCTACGATCATCCAGGCTTCGAAGCTGGCCCGCATGGAGAGCCAGCGGTCTGCCGCCAACTGATCAGCGTTCAGATCAGACCGAGATTCGACATCCAGAAACTCGCGGATCTGACAGGCAATGCGCTCCCGGTCAGAAATGTCGAACCCGTGATGCTCCCAGAGGAAGCGCTTGAACGCCGGATCTGCGCACTTCATCGCGCATTCCGCGGCGTAGTTTGGCAATCCGGCGTTGGTCCGCATCATGCCTCCACTCCTCTCGCAGCCATGGGCGCAATGGCGAAAGTGTCGTCGACGTCCGTCGTCGGGCGAAACACGGTATTGCCCGCGTTCGTGAGGCCTATGCGAACATCCTGCGTCGACACGCTGTCCAGCAAACTGCCAAGCATCTTGGCGTTCAGGCCGATGGCAAAATCAGCGTCATGATCGAAGGCGACTGGCACCTGCTCCACGGCGGATTCGCCATGTCCGTTCACCAGCTCCAACTGCAGCGAACCGCGACGGAGGGTAAGGCGGATACCTTCCTTCATCAGGTCGCCAGCGACAAGCAGAATGCGGCGAACGCATGACTTGAGGCTATCGACGGTGGCGATAACGTCGAACTCGGCCGCCTTTGGCACGGTATCGAAGATCTTCACCGGAAACTCGCCGTCGATCAGACGCGAGAAAATGGAGACGCCGCCACAGGTGACCGACATCAGGTTGTTGGAAATGACCAGGCTGGCCGACGCCTTCTCATCGGAGAAGATCTTTCGCATTGTCTGCGCCAGCTTGCTCGGTATCAGGACCGGCTCGAAACTCGCTTCGGTCTGGGTGCGAATCCGCACGGCGCCCAGCGAGCGCATATTCGTCGCAGCCACAAGAAGCTGACTGCCGCCGCGCTCGGGGGCGATATAGATGCCAAGCGTGTATGGTCGGCCGCTGTCCGCCTTGTCCGTCGCGAACATGACCTTGCCCACCGCCGACATCAGCGGCGCTACATCAATCGTGAAGGCGTCCCCTTTCAGGAAGCTGACAATGGAAGGGAAGTCAGCCTCCAGCAGACTCAGCAGCGTGAACCGCGAAGACCGCGTCCGCAGGATGATTTGTCCTTCCGCACGGCCATGCAGGAACTCGATCTCGGCGGCCTCGGGCAGGCTCTTGACGATACCAAGCAGATCAGCGGCCGAAATGGCGAAGCCGAAATCGCTCTCGGCTGACAGCAGGTCGCAGGTCGCGGCGATCTCGACATCGAGATCAGTTGCACGCAGGCGCAACTGATCTCCAGCCGGTTTCAGGAGGACATGCGAAAGGATCGGGATTTTTGCTCCTCGATCCGACGCCTCGCAGACAGCCGAAAGGGCTGGCAGGATCTCGGCTCTATGGACGCGGAAAATCGCTTGCTCAGCCACGGCCAATGCCTCCACCGGCAACGCGGCGCGCATGTCGCAGCTCAGCGACCGGCGGACGGAGGCCATATTCGCGACCATGAAGCGCGTAGAACATTTCCATTATCTCGCGCATCGGCTCACCTGAGCCCATCGCATCATAGATCTCCCGAACCTGATCGGCGTCGCCGGGCAGTTCGCGCGGTTCCGCGAGCGGAAAACCGAAGAGATCAAGCTTTGCTTCGCCCGCCATCAGAGTATCGCTCCGACCAGGGCGAACACGGCGCAGCAAAGCGACGTGAAAGCGGTAGCGGCAACGATCGCCAGATCCGGCAGGATTGCCGGGCGATCAGGCGCGATTGGGAAAATGAATATACCGGGCATGAAAACCTCCGATCCGTTTCGGATGCCGTCTGCGCGGCTTTCGCCGAGGGGTACGCAGGCGGGCACCGAAGCGGATCAGGCAGCGCGGCGGGCCGGGACCGTGGCGCGCGTCTGGGTCGTGCTTGCCTCGACGGCATAGGCACGCGCGTCATCGACGACACTTTCGAGCTGGGAATCGGTGATGCCGAGGCAGTTCTTCAGGTCCTGGCGGGTGCAGCCTTCACCGAGGCGGCGCATGGCTTCGCCGACGCAGGCAACCTGTTCGTCGCGATTGCGGCACTGCGGATAGGCACTGTGATTTTGAACGCGCATGTCTCTCTCCAGTTGATCGCCCCTGGATCTGCGCAGGTTTGGCGGCTTGCGCAGATCCTTCTCGGGCGGTTGGTGTCCGGCTCAGCGGGGCCGGATGGAGAGAAGGTAATTCGGTTTATGTACCGGGTCAATAGTTATTCGGTACATATACCGAATATTGCTAGACGCCCATCCGGTTGCGATACCGGATGGGCATTAGATGTTGCTAGCGAGTATTCCGACTTCGATCTAATCAGCGCCGGGGAAAATTTGGAATTACATGTCAACATATGACCGCATCACGCGCCCGAAGATATTCGGCATGTTCCCTTCATCTGGGAACAGGGGCTCATGTGAGGGATTTGTTGATACGGGCTCGAATCGCACGGGACTTTGGCGATATCGCTTGTAGGTGGCTCCGCCATCATGGTCGATGATGATGTAGCAGGCGTTCGGCAATAGCTTTGTGTTCTTTCGGTTCACCAATATCACTGAGCCGGGCGGAGATATTCTGTCCATCGAATCGTAGCCGTCTGGAATATCGAACGCATACCACTCACCATCAGGCAGCCCAGTTGCAGAGACGAAGTCGAAATCGTCTGTGGGCATCACTGCATCATTAACTGTCAATTCACCGGCGCTCACCCAAGATATTTTGGGAATTACTATAGACGGTCTTACCATCGCGGAATTTGTGGCATCTTCTGGCCCAGCACCATATGCAAGCCACTCCGGTGTCGTACCAAGCGCCGGAGCAATCGTCTGCAAAGTCTCGATGCGGGGCATCGCCCCTCTACGCCAATTCCGTATCGTGCCAGCTTTTGCGTGCGCACTCATCTCGGCCGCGTGCTCTTTGATCCCCAGCTTATCGAGGCGGGACTGAACGCGGCTAAGGATTTGATCTAGCACAGCTTGTGTCGTGTTTTCGTTCATTCGGTAAATATACCGATAGGAAGCCGTGCC
The DNA here is from genome assembly GCF_007829835.1 of Neorhizobium alkalisoli. Classification (GTDB taxonomy): domain Bacteria; phylum Pseudomonadota; class Alphaproteobacteria; order Rhizobiales; family Rhizobiaceae; genus Neorhizobium. Next base: position 503,739 of record NZ_VIWP01000004.1, read on the forward strand.
TGCATCAGGTACATAGACCGTTGACAAATCGGTACATGTACCGGATACGTAATCCATGACACTCATTTCATCATTTCTCTTGATTGTGGAGATTTATTGCGAGGCGGCGGGGGTTTCGGAATCCACGCTTTCCTCTCGCATGTTCAATGATGGAAAGCGGATAAGTCAGCTTCGCGGTGGGGCGGATATCGGCGCAAAGCGTCTTGAAGCCTCGCTAAAATGGATGTCAGCAAGCTGGCCGGCCAATGCGATTTGGCCTCACAGTTTTCCGCGACCTTCGCAGCAATCCAACTCGGAGGCCGCAGAATGACTTCCTCGGTCCTCTCGGTCGACATTCAGGTGCACCTCGCCAAAGACGGGAAGCTTGAAAGCTTTGTCCGCGAGTGTCGGCATGAGCTGCGCCAGGCGGATGGATCGTCAGCCAGCGCAGCAGTTGCCATATCGATCTGCACCCGCGTTGATGCGAGTGGATCTCTTCGATCGTTCGTAGTGGGAGTCTTATAGATGCCCCTTCATCTGGCGAACTATGTTCGAGATCCCATCCAACGTGTCTCGCGCCCCCTCGGTCATGTCTCTGAGGCGTTGGCCTTCCACACCTTTGATAGGGGTACCATCCTCCGCCGTCGACAAGCCTTCCGGCACATTTTGCATCTTGGAAATGATCGCTTCGCCTTGCGGAATTGCCGCAAGAATCGCGCCGACGAGCATGTTGAGCATGTGGACCGAGCCCACCAGTGTTCCGTTGTCTTCCGTCAGGTTGAATTTCATTTGGCACTGCCTTTCTCTGTTTGTAGGACAACTGCAGGGAAGCAGCGTCGGGCCTATTCGTCAATCGTGGCGGGTAGGCCATTCCCATCCTCATGGGTGGCCAGCTCCTCCTCCCGCTGTGCCGCCCGAACCCGCGCAATGCCATGTTCCCCGGCATGCGCGGCAACTGGAGCCGGGGCCTCATCAGGCCGGCGGACCCCGGCTCCACTTCTTTTTGCATATTCGGCATATCCCTGCGGGCCTCCGTGATCTGATCAGGCCGTTTTAAGCGAAGCTCGCACGGCCTTCATCGAATCCTTCACCGATCAGATTTTCCTTGACGCAATTCAGGGGTGCTTTCGTGCGCGCCATTCGCAGCATTCTCGCAGAAGATATTCTCAGCCTGAAAGGCATTACCGACGCCTGCCTCAAGCTCGGCGGCGGCATGACGTCGTTTGCGAAGCTGACGCGCGTCGTCGTCTCGCAGCTCTCGAAATACGCCTCGACCAGCGAGGAGAACTTCGAACAGCTGATACCGGTCGATATCGCCGTCGAGGCGGATCGCCGCGCCGGAAAACCTTTGATCGTCGAGGAAATGGCGCGGCAACTCGGTTACCGGCTGGAGTTGGTCGACCAGCCGGCCGCTGGCAGGCGCAAGATTACCGATGATGACGCCATGGACCTGATGAAGGAAGCCATGGACGTCATTCACGCGCTTCGCACCGCTCGCGCAGACGGCAAGATCGACGCCGCGGACCGCAAGCGGATCACCGTCGAGGTTCGCGAGCTGCAGCGCGAGCTGGAAGAGCTGCTGACGAATCTGTCCGAGGGGTGCGAGTGATGTCGAAACCGCTTGGTGGCGCAACCCGCACTTTCCTTCGCCGTGTCAGCTTTGCCGGAGAGCCGCTGCATGCGGAACCTGACGAATTGACGTTGGCCGACTCGTGCCTGCGCGCCGGCTTCATCCGCCGCGCGCCAGGCATCGGCAATTTCTCCATCACCGATGTTGGGCAAGCCTATCTCGATAAGCTGGCGAGGTGCGAATGATCAACATTCTCGCGCCAGCGCCGCGCATCGAGATCATGCACAGTTTCGATGCCCTGCCAGACCGTATCCGCCGCGCCATCGCGCAGGCGGATTTTCCCTTTGATCCACGCGAGATCGCGGAGCGCCTGGCGAAGGGTCGCCGCGCGACAGCCGTCCTGCGCTCCATCCAGAAAAGGACGTCGCTATGAGCGCAAGCCAGAAACTCAGCGAGCGCATGGCCGAAATGGTTTCTATTGCAGTTCGCGACGGCGTTTTCGACGCGGGCAAAAATGAGAATGACAGAAATCGTTGCCGCAGGCTCGATTCGTACGGGCTGTTTCGCCGGGACCTACGAGATTCCGGCCGATATTATCCGACCGACGCTGCCCGGGAGCGCTTCGCAGGATCTGCAGCCGAACCGCAATCCGTGCCGGAGCGGGATACGATAGCGCCGCCAACAGGCGAGCGCTTCCCGCACCATGCGCTCGCAGACCTCTTCCCCATGCTGAGCGACGCGGAACTGAACGAGCTTTCAGATGACATCGCAGCGCGCGGGCAGGAGAATCCGGTCTGGATCTTTCAGGGCCAGATTGTTGACGGCCGAAACCGCGAAGAAGCGTGCCATCGCGCCGGGATCGTGCCGAAATACAGCGAGTATCGCGGTGATGACCCGCTTGGCTTCGTCTTGTCTCTCAATCTGAGGCGGCGCCATCTGACGGAAAGCCAACGCGCCATGGTCGCGGCCAAAATCGTCGATTGGGAGCGCGGCATGAACCAGTCCAGCGCCGGGTCGGCAAATTTGCCGACCCGCGAGGCTGCGCGCCGGCTGTCCATTTCGGAACGGGCAGTGGTTTCGGCGAAACGCATTCGCGAACATGGCTCGCTTGCATTGATCCAGGCTATCGACAGCGGCAGGATCAAGGTCAGCGCAGGGGCGGAAATCTCGTATCTGGAGCGGCAAGCGCAGGACGAGGCCATTCGCGCCGAGGAAAGGCAGATTGCCGCGCGGGCCAAGGAGCTGCGCAACAGGCGCCTTTCGATAAACCGCGCCAGTCGCACGAACATGATCAACCTGATCGCCCAGCAAGGCAAGGTTTCCGCTGGTGAGATGCCCCGCGCAGCCTTCCCGCTCGGTTATTGCGATTTCCCCTGGGAGCAGGAGGCTTACAGCAACGAGACCGGGCAGGATAAGGGTCTCAAGTATCCGTCCATGACGGTCGACGAAGGCATGAGGCTGTGCGCCGGGGAGAAAAGCCCTTTTACCCGAGATGCCAAGCTTTATTTCTGGACGACGACGAACCGGTTTCGCGATGCCATTCGCATCATTGAGGCGTGGGGGTTTGCCTATGTGACCGCGATTACATGGGACAAGGTCGATATCGGCATGGGGCGCGAGGTCCGCGACCGCACAGAGCACCTGCTGATCTGCAAGCGCGGTGAGTTTCCGGGTATCGACCTTTATACGGCAAAGCCGCCGAGCCTCTACACGGAAAAGAAGACACAGCACAGCCGAAAGCCAGTCTGGTTCGCAGAAGAGATCGAGCGGCTGCATCCGACGATGCGCAAGCTGGAGCTTTTCCAGCGGCGCGAAAGCCTTGCCCAGGGCGATATCCGCCTGAATGGCCAGTGGCATTTCTGGGGTTTCGAGGCCGGCGATGCTCAGGATCGGGAGGCCGCAGAATGACCGCACCTCGATCTTTCGACATTTCCGAATGTGAGACGCCGCAGGACATGGCGCGCTGGCTTCTTCGCTGCCCGTTCGACGACCTCTCTCGGGACGAAGGGTTCATTCGTCGGTGGCTCCAATGCACAGGTTTTCGTGAGGGCCTTGCCTACATCGAGAGCATCCTTGCCGTAATACGGGCGGAGCGGCGCGAAGACGGCCAGCTTATGCATTTCATGGCATTCTCGACCGCCAACGGTCGCCTCTGGCGCGTTGCCGAAGGCCTTGAGCCAGTTGGGTTGGGGGATTGATCCAGTGACCTCCGAAGCCACCATCAGGCGCGGCGTCCGAAACGCCAGATATGCCGCAATCCCAAATCACGTTTTTGAGGATGACCGCCTCTCCATGGAGGCGCGCTGGCTGCTGAGCTACCTGCTTTCCAAGCCGGATAACTGGACGGTTGTCATCGGTGATATTACCAAAAAGGGCAATTGCGGGCGCGATAAGGCCCGCAAGATGATCGCTGAGCTTGTCAAGCATGGATATGCAGAACGAGAGCAACAGCGGGACGATGGCAAGTTTGGCTCATCCGTTCTGGTGATTTTCGATGAGCCGAGAAGCGTAGAAGCCACCAACAGCGGAAATAGTGTTGCATTTCTACCGCAGACTGATTTACCGGCGACGGCAACACCGTCGCCGGTTTCGCCGTCGCCGGTAAAATCGGCACTTAGTAATAACTTAAATCTAGAAAATACTGATTGTCAGCAACCTGATACTCCCCCGGGCGCGATGCGATCAGCTCGGGATGAGCTGATGGTGGTCCTCGACGCCGATCATGCCAATGCCGTGATCGAGCACCGGAAGAAAATCCGAAAACCGTTGACCCCGTACGCGGCGCAATTGCTGGCACGACGATTTGCGCTGATGCCTAACCCTAATTCGGCGGCCGACGTGATGATCGGCAATGGTTGGCAGGGATTCGAGCCCGACTGGCTCGAAAGCCGTGGCGCTCGGGGAAGATCGCCGCCGAGGCAGAGTGACTTTCAGCGAAGGCAAGACGCGGCGAAAGCCGCACTCGATCAGGTTATCACTGGAGACGACGATGGGTACGGAAGTTTCGACAGACATCACGATATCGAACTTGGACGCTCAGATTTCGGCGCTACGGGAAAAGCTCGCCCCCGCCACTGACCGAGATGTCGCGGGCTTCCTGAGATCGCTTATGGCGGCAGGACTTGCCATGCCGTCGCCAATCGAGCCTGAGAGGGCCCCTGCGATCTACGGGTATTCCCTGTGTGGCCTGCCTTATTCGTCGATCGAAAAGGTAACGAAAAAGCTCCTGCGTGGGGAATACGAGCGTGAGCACGGGTTTCTTCCCAAGCCGCCCGAGTTTGCCCAGATGGTCAGAGCCGAAGAAGCTTTGATCAGGGCTGACCTGCGCCGTAGCCAGGAGATACGTCAGACCAAGATGGAATTGCAGGATATCAGAAAGCGCCCTGCGCCAAGTGCTGAGAGCATAGAGCGCGTCAGGGCGCTAGTTCGGGGCGTCACACGTCATATGACCTCTCACGAGCGTACGGAGGGGCAGAATGGCGCCTGAAGCTTCCAAGGAGAGCGTTCTGCGCGAGGTGCGCAAGGTGCATCGGGAATGGCCAACATTCCTGTCCGACAGCATCCCAAAGGTTGAAAAGGCGGCGCTTGAGCTGCCCGACGATGCGCGCCAGGCTGGACTGCAAATGGCGCCGCTGTTTGTGCGAAACTGCAAGGAGCGCAAGAACAACGTCTGTTCCTTTGCGGTCTATCTGCGCGAGCGCAGATGGGAACGGCTGACTGACATAGGCATAGCTGCTGAGCCGAAGCGGCCGGAGGCATACACCCGCTTCAGCAGGGCAGGACATGCTCTGAGGCTCTACGAGCTGGTTCAGCCAATAGGACATCTTCCTACCATGCCAGCTGCGCTGCAGTTGGTCTGCGAGGCGGGAGAGCATCCGGACGCGACCGACGCTGAGCGAAAGATGTCGGTGAAGATCCGGAGTGATCATCGCAAGAGGTGGGGTTGGCCTGCTGTGAACGCCATGGCCGGAAAGAGCCGGATATTGGTTCCCGATTGGCTTCTGAAAATATCGGAGACGTTTGCCACGATTGATGCGGGCTCGCATGCCCTTTCCGGGTGGATGGAGCTCTTTGAGAGACGGTCGTGGCCTTGGTTCCCCGACAACATGGAAAGGTACTTCTTCCCTGCCGGCAACGACCCAGAGCAGGCTTTATACGATTTCATGGATGCAATTTCGATGGAGCGGAGCGATGACGATGCAGCATAAGCGGGGCAGCTTCTTCAACTTCGCGAATGGTGAGGTCGAGATCCGCGACTACGCACTGCTCAAGGTCGAGAATGCGCAACGGGCGCAGGCCATCCGAATCAATCAGCTCGGACTTGCCAGTAGGCGAATCGCTGACGAATACCCTCATCTGGCCGCCTGGTTCTGCTTAAGGACTACAGCTGGACGTGAGTTCCTTGTGGAAAGCGCGTTGATTGATGCGAAAGTTCAGGCGTTGGTTCCGACGCGCAAGGGCGACAAAATCATGAAAAGGCACCGGATCATTCCCGCTCCGACGTTGCCGGTGCTGCCCGGTTATGTGCTGGTCAGGTGCGTTCCAGCGCCTGGTGCCATGGCTGGATTGAGGCGGTTTGAGAGGGTTTTGGATGTGATAGGAACTGCCGAAAAACCGTATCGAGTGCCGGACAAATTCGTAAGTAAGTTCATTGAGAAAGCTGTGGCCGGCGAGTACGATCATAGGCCACCGGCTCCTGCTGACTACCCTGTTGGACAACCTGTTAGAGTGATAGATGGACCCTTTGCGAGTTTCCCCGGAACAGTGACGGACTTTGACGGTGAGAGCTGTCGCATCAGGGTGGAGGTGATGATCTTCGGCCGTGCAACGCCTGTCGAATTAGATGTTGCGCAGATCGAAAAAGTATGAGTAAAAATCAGCCTACGGATGATCCTATGATCCTGATTGCGAGCCTTTGAGTGATCGGCTTTGACCGAGAGCGAGTGAAGCGAAAGCTTCCAGGTGGGTACGCCGGTAGGACCCAGCCCTAAGCCTCCACATGTGAGGCACCGATTCAGGGTCAGTGCTACTGCTATGAGATGACGACGACAGGCGGCCGAGAGGTCGCCTTTTGTGTTCTAAGGATATGCCTCGTCTCAAGTCCTTGCCCCCCAGACTGAATACGATGCCATCACGTCTTGGTCGTGTGGCTGGTGATGAAAAGTCCCGCCATCGTGAGCGCGACGCCAACCTTGAGCACCGTAAGTGGTACAAGACGGCACGATGGCAGAAGCTGCGCATGTCTGTGTTGGTCAGGGACATGTTCACCTGCCAGATGGTTGGATGCGGACGCATCGAGGCGGACACCTCGCAGCTCGTCGCCGACCACAAGACGCCGCATCATGGTGATGAGCGGTTGTTCTGGGATGATCAGAACCTGCAGTGCCTGTGCAAGCCATGTCATGACCGGCTGAAGCAGAAGGAAGAGCGGTCGCAGGCTCGACGGTGACCGTCGACATGCCCGCAGAGGCCCAACCGGACCCCTAGAGCCTCAAGGGGGGGGCGGGTCGAAAGTCTGGAAGACCCTCCACCCCTAGACCCGCGCCCCTCTCACCATGATATTTTTTTTCTGATGGACCAAGATTTAGACCTCTTTGGCAACCCTCTGCTGACCTCGGACCCTAAGCTTGGTCGGCCAGAGCATAAGCCATCAGAAGAAAACATCATATTTGTCATGGTGTTACTCGCGTCAGGACAGTCCAATAAAGAGGTTGCCGCAACGCTTGGTCTGTCTGTCCCGACTTTTCGAAAACATTATTTGCACTTGCTCAAGCAGCGTGACCTGATGCTCGATCGCCTTCGGACCAAGCTTCGTGTGACCCAAATTCAGCAGGGGCTTAGTGGGAACGCCGCGGCGCTGAATGCGGCACTCAATACGCTCGACAAGGTTCGGGCTGAGAGCGCGCAAAAGCGGGTTGACCATCGCGGGTCGACGAAGGCCGAGAAAGCTCCGAAGCTTGGCAAAAAGGAGCAGCGGCAGATTACGGCACAGAACATTGGAGGCAAGTTTGCGCCTCCGACGCCTCCCAAACTTATCGTCGATAACGGCTGATGGAGTGGTCTACCGCCTGCCCGGACTGGGAACAGAGGATTGTCGAGCGCAAATCCCTCGTTCCATTTGAGCCGCTTTTCCCAGACGAGGCCGAGGCCGCGCTTGCGGTGTTCAAGTCTCTTCGTATCGTCGATGTGGCGGGCCAGCCAACTTTCGGCGAAGCTTGCGAGGCCTATGTCTTCGATTTCGTCCGTGCTGTCTTTGGGGCTTACGACCACCGGAACGCAAAGCGACTGATTGAAGAATTCTTCCTGCTTATCTCGAAGAAGAATATCAAATCGACGCTCGCAGCTGGCATCATGCTGACGGCACTGATCCGAAACTGGCGCCACTCTGCCGAGCTTTTGATCGTTGCGCCAACGCTGGAGATTGCGGGGAACTCTTTCAAGCCTGCCGCCGACATGGTGCGGGCCGATCCTGAGCTTGTTCACCTTCTGCATGTCCAAGATAACCTTCGGCAGATCACTCACCTGACGACGAATGCTGTTCTGAAGGTTGTTTCTGCAGATGCCAGTACGGTTGGCGGCAAAAAGGCTGCTTTCGTATTGGTCGAGGAGCTATGGCTTTTCGGAAAGCGTCCAGGCTCAGGCGCAATGCTGCAGGAAGCGACAGGCGGCCTTATTTCCCGCCCAGAGGGCTTCGTTATTTACATTTCGACCCAGTCAGATGAGGTTCCGGCTGGTGTATTCAAAGAACGGCTCGAATATTTCCGAGACGTCCGAGACGGCAAGATCAGCGACCCCAGAAGTCTCCCTGTCCTCTACGAGTTTCCTGACTCGATGATCGACAGTGAGGCCTATCTTGACCCTGCGAACTTCTATGTCACCAACCCGAACATGGGTCGGTCGGTAAGTAAGGAGTGGCTTGAGCGCAAGTTGCTGAGGGTCAAAAGCGGGGAAGACGAGGAAGGCGATACCCTTCAGAGTTTCCTTGCCAAGCACCTTAACATCGAGATTGGCATGCGGCTTCGTAAGAACCGTTGGCCTGGTGCAAACTACTGGGAAAAGGCGGGCGATGAAGAATTGTCCGCACTCGGTCATTTCGAAGCGTTGGAGCGGTTGCTGGATCGCAGCGAGGTAGCTGTTGTTGGTTTCGACGGTGGCGGCCTTGATGACTTGGCGGGACTGAACGTATTGGGTCGGGAACCGGCGGAGATACCGATCAGGGTCAAGATCGATGGGGTATGGTCCACCCGATACATGAAGCGGTGGCTTTCATGGTCGCATGCCTGGTGTCATCGCGGCGTACTGGATCGTCGGAAGAAGATCGCGCCGATGCTCTCTGATTTCTCTAAGGCTGGTGAGCTGACAATCGTCGATGATGCCTTGGAGGATGTCGGTTCGATCATCGAAATCATCCAGAGGATCAAGGATCGCGGTTTGCTTGGCGGCGTCGCTGCAGACGCGGCCGGCTTGGGTGAATTCATTGACGCTCTTGAAGACATAGAGGTCAGTCAGGATGCTGGCCTGTTAGTTGCGGCCCCCCAAGGTTACGGAATGATGAACGCGCTGAAGAGTGCGGAGCGTCGTGTGGCAAGTGGCCTGATAAAGCACTGTGGTGGCATTTTGATGCCTTGGTGCATCTCCAATTTAAAGATTGAGCCAACTGCAACCGCCATTCGCGCAACCAAACAGACCGCTGGCGACGCGAAAATCGACCCCGCCATGGCGTTCTTCAATTCCGTCACTTTGATGGCTCGGAACCCGACTGCACCTGGCCGATCGGTCTACGAAACTCGCGGCATAAGGATGATTTGAAAAGATGAGCATCCTTGAGCGCTTTGGTTTCCGTGCCGCTTCGCAGCCGAAGCCTCGGGCTGATGTCGTCAACGTATCGTCGGGAGATGTCTTTTACCTCGACGATCCCCGCGCCATAGAATTGCTGCGCGATGGGATGATGACTGCCAGCGGCTTCACGGTGAACCCGGAAACGGCTCTGCGTAATCCGTCGATGTTTCGCGCGGTCAGCCTGATTTCGAACAGCATCGGCATGCTGCCGCTGCACCTGCTTGAGAAGGAAACCACCGAGAAAGCGACCGACCACCCGCTGTTCAAGGTCCTGCATCGCCGTCCGAACGGCTACCAGAGTGCATTCGATTTTCGCGCCATGATGCAGCTTCGGGCGCTTGTGTACGGCAATGCGTACGCCCGCATCGTTCGATCGACCAGTGTTCGGACGGGGAGCGCGAAGGTCCTCTCTCTTCTCCCGCTCGATCCGCGCGGGATGACAGTCAAGCTCAATGACAGCGCGGAGCTGGAATACGTTTACAGCCGTGACGGCCGGACCCAGCGTTTCAAGGCCGCCGATATCTTCCATCTCCGCGGAATGTCGCTCGACGGCATCAGCGGCTTTTCGCTGGTGAAGCAGGCCAAGGAATCAATTGGCCTTGCGCTTAGCGCGGAATTGGCAGCTGGCCGGCTCTACCGTAATGGCACGATGGTCGGTGGCGCTCTCTCCCACAAGGGGAAGCTCTCTGACGAAGCCTATGAGAGATTGAAGGCGAGCCTTTCGGAGAAGGAAGGCTCCGATAATGCCGGCAAGAACCTCATTCTTGAAGAAGGAATGGAGTGGAAGGCCTATAGCCAATCGGCCCGGGATTCGGAGCTTTCCGCAATCCGCAAGCTTCAGGTTGAAGAGATCGCCAGAATTTCTGGCGTGCCTCGTCCGCTTCTCATGGTTGACGAGACCAGCTGGGGCTCTGGCATCGAAGCGCTGGGACAATTCTTCGTCGCCTATGCCCTGAACCCATGGTTCGAGGCATGGCAGCAGGCGGTAGAGCGCAGTCTGCTTACCGATGACGAAATGGAAACCTATGAAGCCAAGTTCAATCCTGGTGCCCTTCTGCGTGGATCTCTGAAAGACCAGGCCGACTATCTGTCGAAGGCTCTGGGATCTGGCGGGCATCAGCCGTGGATCTGGTACGACGAGGCCCGTGCCACCATGGACCTTCCCAAGCGTGATGCGCCGCCGAACCAGATGATGGGCCATAACGGCGGGCCGACACTGGACGATCCAGCGTCCTGAACCAAAGCCGAATTCTATCGAGGACGTGATGATGAACAACAAGCCTGCCGGCGACAAGCCGAAGCCATCTGCCGTCGTGCTTGGCTCTTCAGTTTTGAGGCCGCCGCGTGGTGCAATCGGCAGGCCGCAAGGCATGTCGCGCCCGAACGCGCTTCCTCTTCCAGCAAATCGGGATGTGTCTGCTTTTACCAAGCCGGCAGTATTCGACCGGTGGCTGGATGATGCCGCTGGCGTGCGAGCACTGGAGACCGGCGATAACGTCATTACTATGTTTGATGTCGTCGGAGAGGATTTCTGGACGGGGGGCGGCATTACCGCCAAGAAGGTTTCGGCGCAGCTGCGCGCGATTGGTCCCAAGCCTATCGTGGTGCAGATAAACAGCCCCGGCGGGGACATGTTCGAAGGCATCGCTGTCTATAACGTGCTTCGCGAACACCCTCAGCCGATTACGGTCAAGGTCATGGGCATGGCGGCCTCGGCCGCATCCATCATTGCCATGGCGGGCGACACGATCGAGATCGGCGCGGCCTCCTTCATCATGATCCACAATTGCTGGGTTATGGCGATGGGGAACCGCCACGATATGCGGGAAACTGCCGAATGGCTTGAGCCTTTCGATAACGCGATGGTCGATGTCTATGCCGCGCGCAGCAAGCAGGACGCAAAGCTGATCGCGAAGTGGATGGATGCCGAGACCTTCATGTCCGGCTCCCAGGCTATCGATCGCGGGTTCGCGGATGCCCTGCTGCCGGCCGATACGGTCACGGTTGATGAGAATGCGAAGGCTCTGGATAGAGACCTCAACGATATTCGGGCGATGGAACTTTCCCTCGTCTCGGCGGGCATGTCGCGTACCGATGCGCGCGCTCGCCTGAACAAGATCAAGGGCACGCCGGGCGCTGCTCTTGAAGCCACGCCGGGCGCTGGCGCAGACGACTGGTCCGGGCTGTCCGGACTTCTTTCCTCAATCAGGTCTAATTAGGGAGATCCTTATGACCGTACAGTTCGCCAAGGGCGCTTTCGCGCTCGCGCGTCCGCGCGCCGTTATGACCATGCCGCGCGCCGACGTATCCGACCCGAAAGCCATGCTGGCGCAGATCCAGGCGGCTTTCGAGGAGTTTAAGAAGGCCAATGACGAAAACCTGAAGGGCAAGGCCGATGTGGTTGTCGCCGAGAAGGTCGATCGCATCAACGCCTCCATTGATGCGATGGAAAAGAACTTCCAGAAGGCTGTCGATGATCTCAACGCCAAGGTTGCTGCAGCCAATGGCGTGGTCGGCGACCTTCCCGAAGATCCGGAATACCTGAACGCCTTCAAGGCCCACATGCGCCGCGGCGATGTTTCGGCGGCGATGCAGAAGGGTACCGACGCCGATGGCGGCTATATTGCCCCGATCGAATGGGACCGCACTCTGACCGGGAAGCTGAAGCGCATCTCGCCCATCCGCAGCAATGCCCGCGTGATCAGTATTTCGACGGCCGGCTTCAAGAAGATGTATACCGACCGCGCTTTCGGTTCCGGTTGGGTGGGCGAAACGGCGTCCCGCCCGCAGACCAGCACGCCGGCCTTCGCGCCGCTCGATTTCACGCCCGGCGAACTTTATGCCATGCCGGCCGCCACGCAGCAGATGCTCGACGACGCTGCTGTCGATCTTGAGGTCTGGATCACTGACGAGGTCGATACCGAGTTTGCTCGCCAGGAAGGTATCGCCTTTGTTGGCGGCGACGGAGTGAACAAGCCGTTCGGCATCCTGACCTACGTCACGGGTGCAGCCAATGCTGCCAAGCACCCGTGGGGCGCCATCGGCGTCAAGAATTCCGGCGCTGCGGCAACCGTGACCTATGACGGCCTGATCGACATGGTTTACGACCTGCCGGGCGAGCTTGCCGGCAATGCCAAGTTCTACATGAACCGGCTTTCCATTGCGAGCTTCCGCAAGCTGAAGGATGCCGGCGGCAACTATCTCTGGCAGCCGAGCCTGGTCGAAGGTCAGCCGTCCACTTTGCTGGGAACCGCGATCGTCGAAGTCCCCGACATGCCGACCGTGGCCGCCGGAAACATCGCGGCGCTCTACGGGGATATGGATGCAACCTACATCGTCGTCGACCGCATCGGTACGCGCGTCCTGCGCGACCCGTACTCGTCCAAGCCCTATGTGCTTTTCTACGTAACGAAGCGTGTCGGCGGTGGCGTCTACAACCCGGAGCCGATGCGCGCGCTGAAGATCTCTGCCTGATTTTCTGACCCTGCAACGGGCGTCCGCGCCCCTTGCTTCCCGTTAAACTATCATAGGAGGCCGCAATGGCCGTTTCGAAAACGAAATCTACTGCCGCGGTCGCTGCCAAGGCAAAGTCCGAGCAGAGCGACGGTTCGGAAAGTGCAAATCTGTCGGGCGATACTGGCGCAATTACTGCCGATACCGGCAGTCAGATGGCGGATATCGCTCCAGCGACGGAGATCGATACGTCTGGTGCCGTTCAGCAGATCGTGCCGGATGTTGATCTTTCGCATCCGGCCGTCGACGCCGACCCTCGCCGCAACACCACCGCGGATCAGAACCGGATCGATTTCAATGATCCGACGATGAGCGGCCAGGAGGCTGTTGAACGCAGCCTCGGCATGAAAAAGGACTGAGCGATGAGCGACGTCGTCATCACCGAAGTCGGCCCGCTTTACACGCTGGATGAGGTAAAATCTCATCTGCACGTCGACTCGAGCGATGACGACGTCACGATCCAGGCCTATATGGACGCCGCTGAAAAATCGGTCCTTCAGTACTGCAATATTGCGCTCGTGCCGCTCGGCGCCGAAAGTGTCTTCAAGGTCGCAGCTCTGATGGTTGTCAGCGACCTCTATGAAAACCGCAGTGGCGGCGAAGGTCTGCCGAAGGCGGCGCAACTGCTCATCAATCCTTATCGCTGGCTGCGGGTGTGATCATGCAGGCTGGTGATCTGGATAAGCGCGTGGCTTTCGATTCCCCCGTGCAGGCGGATGACGGTCATGGCGGTATCGTCGAGGGCTTTGCGGACGATGATGTCGCCACAAAGGTTTGGGCAAAATTCCTTTACCTGCGCGGTGGCGAGACGGTGCAGGCGGCCCGGCTTGCCGGCACGCAGCCGATCGTCGTCACGGTTCGCAGCACATCGGCTTCGCGGCTAATCGATCCGACCTGGCGCATGCGCGATATTAGGTCCGGCGAGATTTTTAATATCCGCTCCGGTCCGGTCCCGACCGATGATCGGCTCTATCTCGAATTTACCGTGGAAGGCGGCGTTGCCACGTGAGTGTTTCCGTTGCCCTGCAGGACCTTATTCTTTCGCTGCTGAAGGCAGATAATGCCGTCGCAGCGATCGTTGCGGATCGGGTCATTGATGGCCCGACGTCGAAAACGTCGTTTCCCTATATCAGCCTTGGTGCTTCGGATATCGAGTTGATCGATGCCGAATGCATGCGTGGGCGTGATGAGACGGTGCAGATCGATTGCTGGACCCGCGACGACGGAAAGCTTTGGCGCTGCAAGAGGCTTGTCGATGCGGTCCAAGGCGCCCTGCACGAAAAGGAAGGCCCGCTTTCCAGTGGCGCGCTCATTTCCCTGAACGTGGTCCTGATGCGCTCCTTCATCGACCGCGACAACATCACAGCCCATGGCGTCGTGCAGGTAACGGCGGAGCTGGAGGAATAATGGCCTGGGTTCGTTTCACTGAAGACTTCGATTTCCGCCCGACGCGGAGTTCGCTGATCGCCTACCGCGCCGGCATGCAGCTTTCCGTGCGCCGGGCCTGCGCTGACCAGGCAATCGCCGCCGGCAAGGCCGTCACAGTCAAGGCACCGGCCAGAAAGAAGTCGGATGGCGAAGATCCTCAATCTGGCGAGGCTTGAGCGCAAGCTCAGGCGCTTGCCGAAGCTCGTCGTCGATAACATTCGCTCCGAAATGGAGGCTGTTGCCGACGATATCGTCGCGATGATGAAAAATCTCGTCCCTGTCGAATCCGGGGCGCTTCGCGAAAGCATCGGCTGGACATGGGGTAAGGCGCCGAAGGGTTCCATGGTCCTTGCCACGGCAAAGGCCAGTCTCGGTGCAGATCTGACGATTACGATCTATGCCGGCAACGACGAAGCCTACTGGGCGCGCTGGGTCGAGTTCGGAACGGCGCCCCATATCAACAAGGGTCTATATGCCGGATCGCAAAACCCCGGCACGCGCGCGCAGCCCTTCTTCTACGTTAGCTGGCGGGCAAACAAGAAGCCGGCCAAGCGCGCCATCCGGAAGGCGACCCGCAACGCCGCCAGGGCTGTGGCGGCCGGCAAGTAAGCCGACATCAATCAATTCAATTCCTGCCGCTCGGCGGGCGTTTTGGCATGCCATCGAAGGAGATAGATCATGGCAGAAGCAACAGGCATCAAGGGCGGCCGGATCAAGGTCATGCTCGGCGATGACGCAACCCCGACCGTGTATGCCGTACCGTGCGGCCTCACGCAGCGGTCGCTGACCTTCAACAAGGGTCTGGAAGAATTCCAGTTGCCGGACTGCGATGATCCGGATCAGGTATCCTGGATGGGCCGCGATGCGACCTCGCTGTCGATGTCGATCGGCGGTGAAACCGTTATTGCCGAGGAGAGTATCGAAACCTGGCTGGATGCTGTCGAGAGCGAAGATTCGACGCCGATCAAGGTCGTCGCCGAATTTCCCGCCAAGACGATCACCTGGACCGGCAAGGCTCATGTCGAAAGCCTCGAAGTCACCGGCATCAACAACCGCCGTGCAACAGGCACCGTCTCCCTGCAGAGCGACGGCAAGATGACGCGTGTCGTCTCCTGATGCGCGACGCGCAAATTACATTGCCATGGGCGGACGGTGATTACACCTTCCGCCTCGGCTGGGGTGAGCTGGAACTGTTGCAAGAAGCCTGCAATGCCGGACCCTATGTCATCCTCAATCGGCTGATGTCCGAACAGTGGTTTATGGGTGATATCGCTCACACCATTCGGCTTGGCCTGATCGGTGGTGGCATGAAACCTGCCGACGCCCTCAAGAAGGTGCGCGACTACGTCCAGAATCGGCCGCCGGCTGAAAACGTGCCCTATGCTCAGGGCATCCTGTCGGCTGGCCTGGCAGGAGCACCGGAAGAGGGTGAGGTGGGGGAGTCAGAGGCCGCAAGTCAGGAACCCAGCTTGACGACCTTCCTAACGGAAAGCTGAGATTTGCGGCCATCTATGGCAATGGCGCGGTCATGGGCTTCACGCCGCAAGATGTTCGCGCCATGTCGATGTGGCAATATTTTGCCGCTCTCGACGGCTTCCAGAAAGCGAATGGCGCCGAGGAAGGAATGACGAAGGCGGAAGAAGACGACTTGTGGGATTGGATCAATGAGTGATGCGAGGTTGTGTCAGCGCACGTCCATTCCGCGCTGACGGCACATTGTGATCACTACGGCCGCCTCCTGTTGAGAGCCGCCGATCTTACCCACTAGATATGATTTTCCGAAGAGTAAGCCTATGAACGGTTGGTTCCCTGTGTAGCCGCCATAGCTGTTTTTTGCATTCACTACCCCGCAGACCGTTATAGCATTCGGGCTCTCTGCTGCTGCCGCAAAACCACCGAAACGGGCGCTTTCCGGATCTTTCAAGCTTTTGCGGACGCCTCTCTGAACCGTGTTTACTTGTTCAGCTGTCAGCTTAACCGGCGAGAATTTCGCGGCTTGCTGCGCTGATGCAGAAGTCGCAGGACCAGCAGCGACAATGAATAGCGCTGCAACACAGTAGAACTTTCTCCCAAACATAAATTCCCCTGAGAAAAATCATGGCTGTTGTTGATATTGAAAAGCTCGTTGTTCAGCTTTCCGCTGACCTTAAATCATACGAGCGAGCCACGCAAAGGGCTGTAGGTGTCAGCAATCGTCAGTTTCGCGCGATCGAGAACCGTGCCAGTCAAATGGATAAGCGGCTTGGCCAGATCGGTAAGAGTGCAGCGGCCAGTCTTGTCGCACCGCTGACCGGCGTCGCGGCGGCGCTGTCTGTGCAAGAAGTCATGAAATATGCCGATGCGTGGACTTCTGCGAAAAACAGTCTCGCCGTTGCCGGTGTCACGGGGCGCAACCAGGCCAATGTGCTCGACCAGCTGTACCAGTCGGCGCAGAGGAATGCGACACCGATTGCCGCGCTTGCAAGTCTGTTCGGCAAAGCAGCGCAGGCCTCTGACAATCTCGGGGCGTCGCAGGATGACCTGATCAAGTTTTCGGACGGCGTTGCTGTTGCACTGCGGGTAGCGGGAACGTCGGCGCCAGAGGCTTCCGGCGCTCTGACGCAGCTGGGGCAGTTGCTCGGATCGGCCCGCGTGCAGGCGGAAGAGTTCAATTCCGTCAATGAGGGTGCGCGCCCTATCCTGATGGCGGTCGCCAATGGTCTCGATGCAGCGGGCGGTTCGGTCAGCAAGCTGAAAGAGCTGGTCAATGACGGGAAGGTGTCTGGCCAGCAGTTTTTCCAGGCTTTCCTCAAGGGCCTGCCTTCGATCGAGTCCATGGCGGCGAATTCGACGCAGACAATCGAACAGGGTTTCACGAAGGTCCAGAATGCCCTGATCCGCTATGTCGGTTCCGCCGATAGCAGCCTCGGCGCCTCGCGCCAGCTGGCGTTGGGTCTGAACGCGCTGGCGGACAATTTCGATGTCGTAGGCGATACGGTGGTCACGGTTGCTGGGGTTATCGCCGGAGTGCTTGTAGGGCGCTCTATTTCCAAACTGATTGGCGGCCTTCGAGACAGCGCGGTGGCGGCGCGCGCCGTGGTGCAGGCCCTTTCGCTCTTCAAGCAGGTCAGAAGCATTGGCGATCTTGGTGCAGCTTTCTCTTTGCTGGGGGCTTCGGCCGGCCCGATCGCAGCTATCATAGGGGTCGCAGCAGTAGGTGCTGTTACCTACTTCGGCGGAAAGGCTATTGATGCTGCGGCACGTACAGAACGACTGAAGCAGGAGATGGACGCACTCGGCATAAACGCCGAGCGTCTTGGCGGTAAAGTCGATGACGTTGCAAAATCACTCGATAAGCTTGCACCTGACCAGCTGCGTCAGCGTCTCGCGGATATCAACGACGAACTAGACCGAATGAATGGTCGTAGCATCATGAACTATCTTGGTCTTGCCGGCGCCGACACGCTTGGCGATGTCAGGGCACAGATCAACGCGGCAATGCGATCCGGTCCGAATCGAAACGCAAACGATATCGGGGCAGCAAAGCAATTAAAGGAGCTTGTTGATCAGGCTGAGGGCGGAAAGCTTTCACTCGATCAAGTCAGAACTCGACTAGATGAAATCGGCAAGGTTGATGTCAGCGCAGGAATGCGGGCGCTTATAGAGAAGCTGCGCGAAGTATTTCCCCAAATGCGCGCTATAAGAGAGCTCGCAACAAGAACTAAAGACAGCTTGTCTGCGAGCACGCGTAGCTTCACCCTTCCTGCTGATTATGCCGATCGACAGGCGCAAGCCGAAGTAACCCGGCAACAGAGTGAAGGTCAGAAGATTCTCGACGAGGAAAAACGCGTCAACCAGCTGACAGACAGTCAGAAGGATCTGGAAGACGAGATGAAACGCCTTCGCGAGGCGATTTCTAAAGTGGTTGGTGGCGCGATCGCGTCGGAAGCTCAGATCCGCCAGCAGGCGCAGGAAAATCTCGACGCTCGTGCAGGGAATTCTGCCATTTCCGGTTTTGTCGGCCGTGTGGCCGGCGCGGAGTCCGGCGGCAATGCCAACGCGAAGAATCCGAGCAGTTCAGCCACGGGTCTTGGTCAGTTTATCGAAAGCACATGGCTCAACCTCTTCAAGAAGTATTTTCCTGATGAGGCAAAAGGCATGTCCGATCCGGCAATCCTGGCGCTGCGCACGAATGCCGAACGATCTAAGGCTATGATCGAGGCGTATGCGCGGGAAAACTCTGACGCGCTCAAGGCCGCAGGGATCTCGGTCACAGGCGCTGCAGACGAGTACAAACTGCAGCTCGCGCATTTCCTCGGGCCGCAGGGGGCAATCAACGTCCTGAAGGCTGCACCCGGCACGCTGGCATCATCGGTGCTGGACAAGGGCGCGGTGGCCGCCAATCCGACCATTCTCGGCGGCGGTCGCACCGTCGACGACGTGATTGCCTATGGCCAGCGCCGCGCCGGGATGACGACGGCCGGGACGCAGCGGCTCGATGCGCGTGACGATTTTTCGAAAACGCTGCAGGACCAGCAGCGCTACCTGGAGCGCCTGAAGGAAGAGACCGGCATTCGCCAGCAGCTCAACCCGCTTGTCGACGACTACGGTCGCAAGCTCTCCGAATTCCAGATGGCTTCGGAACTGCTGACGGCTGCGCAGGAAGATGGCACCGAGGCCGGGCGGGAGCTTTCGAGCGTCCAGCAGCTTTTGACGGGCGATCTTTCCGGCCTGTCTCCCGTTGCTCGCGAACAGGCGCTCGCCATGCGTGCGCTGGCGCAGGGTCAGGGCGAAGCGACTGCAGCCGCCGGACAGCTGCAGGCCGCGCAGGATCGGGTGAAGCAGTCGGCCGATGAGTTCAAGAGCGATGCCAAGGATGTGGCATCGGGGTTCATCTCGGATCTGCGCAACGGCGTCTCCGCTGCAGAGGCGCTTTCCAACGCGCTCGACAAGGTCGTCGACAAGCTGATTGACGCCTCGCTGAATTCCCTTTTCGGGATCGGTGGCGGCGGGGGTAGCGGCATCCTCTCCCTTTTCGGTCTGAAGAATGGCGGCCCGATCCAGAAAAAGGCGGGTGGCGGCAGGATCAGCGGCCCGGGCGGACCTCGCGATGACAAGGTCCTGCTCTGGGGTTCGAACGGCGAATTCATGGTCAACGCTGCGGCGACGAAAAAACACCGGGCCTTGCTTGAGGCGATCAATAGCGGTGCGCCTGCGCTCAAGGATGGCGGCTATGTCTCCAATCTCTCTGCACCCCTGATGCCGACGATGCGCCGAACCGGATCGTCTTCGTCTGGCGGCACTTATGCGCCGACCTATCATATCGATGCACGCGGCGCCGATCAGGCGGCGGTGTCGCGACTCGAGCGCGGCCTGCAGCAGCGCGATCGCACGGAAAGCAAGCGCGTCGCCGGCCGCCAGCATCAACAGAACACGAGAAAGACCAGGCCCTGATGGCGAGATTGCTTTCCTGGCCATTGGGCCTGCGCTGGAACCGATGGAAATGGCTTGCGGGTCCGGAGGCGGTCGGCGCCTCATCGGATACGACAATCGGCGATTTCACGCAGACGATTGCTTCCCCGTTTGGGGCGCGCGCCATGCAGATCACCTTTCCTCCCTTGCGGGGCGCTCCAGCCCGCAGGGCGCGGGGGCTGATCACCGCCTTGAACAAGGGTGCCAATGCCGTCCGTGTTTCGATCTGCGATTGGGATGGCATGAAGTTCGCGGAGGCCGGCACCTCGATCACGCAGCAGCAGATACAGGACGGCATGCCTTTTTCGAACGGGCTTGGCTGGTCGAACGGGGAAAACTGGCAGCTGACAAAGCCGCTTGTTCCGGTGGCGTCGAGCGCAGCGCAGGATGCGACGGTGATCCGGCTGAGTACGGCTTTCTGGGGCGGACTGCTCGGTATGGGTGACTGGATCGGATTCTCTCCGCTTCATTTCGGCCTCTACGAAATCACGGAAGAGATGGAGACCGCAGGGCAGTACCGGATCTGGCCGCCGCTCCGCAAGGATATCGCCTCCGGCAGTTTTTCAACCCTTTATCCGGTCATGGCCATGCGCCTGATGGCCAATAACCTGCCCGACGCCGAGCGCGGTCCATCGCATCTTGAAAATCTCAGCATCTCGTTGGTCGAAGTGTTCGATTACGACGTGCGAGATTACTTCCTGGATTAGGCCGATGGCGCGCACGCTTGAGGACGTCGAGGCGATGAGCCGCCGGGATCTCGCGGCCATCCATGCCTCGGAGCTAAATGCGGCACTTAATCCGATCCCGGGACGGGCGGATGATGATCTGTCCCTGGAAGAAAAAGAGGCCATGCAGATCGATGTGGCCAATCTCGTCACCCTTCATCGACGTGAGCTGAACGCCTGGACGGCGGCAAACCAGTAGGATCGCATGGCAACGTTGTTTTCCCAAGCCGACCGCGCATATCTGCGCCGGCCCCATATTTCACGTGTCTGGTTCGCGCTGCTCGATCTGCCGTCAGGCCCTGCTCGCCTTCATAGTGGCGCTGGCCGCGTCAAGATCGCTGGCGCCGAATGGCGTGGCATTACCGATCCGGGCGGCTCGCAGCTCGTCTCCATCGGCGCGGTCGAAGAGCCCCGGTTCGGGGTTGCGGCCAAGATCGATATCGTCATTGCCGGCGTGAATGTCGATTTCCTGCGTTCGGTGAAGACTGTCGCGAGAGAACTGGAAGGCCGGCGGGCTGATGTCTACTGGTGCGCCTTCGACCAGGAGACGGCGCAGCCCTGGTCCGGCGGCATGAAAAAGCTTTGGCCCGGCAAGCTGTCCTCGCCGGTCATTCGCTGGGCCGGGACCGGCATCCGCACCATCGCCTTTTCGATCGAAGGCCCCTGGCAGAGCCAGAGCTACCAGTTCGGCGGCAAATGGAACCCGGCCGACCAGCGGCGGCGCTACCCCGGTGACAAGGGGCTCGATTTCATCGGCACCAAAATTCAGGAGCTGATCAGGGCATGACGTTAGCGGACGACATGGCGGTGCGCGCCAATGCCTATGCAGAAGCTGCGTTCGAGCAGCCGACCATCTGGGGCGAAAGCGACTGCACGGCATGGGCAAGGGCGTGGGTCGAGAGCGTTCGCGGCCGACGCATGGCGCTGCCTGCCTGGCGGTCGCGGGAAGAGGCGCAGGCGCATATAGCCAAGGCCGGTTCGCTGGCGGCGCTCTGGTCGGGTGCGCTCTCGAAATACGGGCTACATGAACGGTTCGATGAGCCGCAAGCCGGCGATGTCGGGATTATCGACACGCACTTTGCCGGCCAGATCGGCGGCATCTTTTTGAACCACGGCATTTTCGCATGGCGGGCGGAGCCGACCGGCGCGCGCCTGCTGCGGCCTCGGCCGCGAACCATCGTCAAGGTATGGGCGGTCCAGTGAAGTTTACGCGCATCATTCTGCTTGCTTCGGCGGCCTATGTCGGGGCAACCCCGGCGCATGCCGAGCCGATCAGCTTTGCTATCTTTTCGGCGCTCTACACGATCGGCGTTCCGGGCGCCATCGCCAACGCGATCTCGCTGATTGCCGTACCGGCTCTTGCGGTGGGCGCATCCCTGCTGGGGGCGAAAAGCGTTCCGGGTATCAAGGCATCCGACGCCAAAAGCACCTTTGAGACAAGCGAAGCGCAGGTACAGGAAGGTATCGGCCGTGTCCGCGTCGGCGGCGTCAAGGCTTTCGGAAATTCGGACGGATCGACACGTGCCCGCTTGATATGCCGGCTGCAGGGTCCGATCGACGCGATCGAGGAATATTTCATCGGCGGGCGTGAAGTGGCGGTTGATGACGACGGCAACGTGACGTCTCCTCCATGGTCCCGGCAGGGTGGCTCGTGGGCAAACTGGAAGAACAAGATCGGGACCGGGAACGAAACTGCGTGGGGTGGGCTCATGTCCCTGTTCCCGACGCTTTGGACAACCGACCACCAGGTGCGCGGCATCTTCCAGTCGCTCATCCTCTGGTACAATCCCGGGCTCAAGGAA
The DNA here is from genome assembly GCF_007829835.1 of Neorhizobium alkalisoli. GTDB lineage: Bacteria > Pseudomonadota > Alphaproteobacteria > Rhizobiales > Rhizobiaceae > Neorhizobium. The sequence continues at coordinate 526,046 of NZ_VIWP01000004.1, forward strand.
ACGAAATATTTCACGCTCTATCAGGGTGGCGTTCCCGACACCGAGCAGACGGTTCGCGCCTCCCTGATTTATGATCCGCGCGACAGTAGCCAGTCAGGAACGGACCGTTCGACCTGGAAATGGTCGGACAATGGCATCCTTGCCTGCGCCCACGTGTTGCGACGGGATTCCGCCTTTCTCTACTCGATGTTCGATTGGGACCTGATCGCAGCTGAGGCAACCAAAGCCGACGCGCTTGTCGCGACGAAAACAGGCACGAGAAAACGCGCACGCGCCTGTGGTGTCTGGGGATGGGAAACGGCGCGGGCTGACGTGATGCAGCAGCTGATGGATTCGGTTGGGGTAGAGCTCCGCGTGACCGATGCCGGAAAAATCTGGTTCCAGCTGATCGATGATACGCATGTGAGCGAGATCGATTTCACGCCCTCGGACAATTACGAACTGACCTGGCGTAGCGGGCCGGAAGCGGTCGAGCGGCCCAATATCTGCCGCATCACCTTCTATTCGGCCGAGCGAAATTATGACAGCGCCGAGATCGACCTGACAGGGATTGCATGGGCAAGCGTCGAGGATGAAATCACCCGATACGGTGAAAAGTATCTCGATATCGATCTTCCATTCTGCCCGGATGCCGGTCAGGCGCAGGTGATTGGTCGCCGCAAGTTCGTGCAGGCCCGCGCCGATACCGGCGTCATGAACCTCGACATGGTGGGCCTTGCAGCGTGGGGCTGCCTTTACGGGAAAGTCACGCTTCCGGATCTTGGCGACGTCCTGCCTCTGCGGCTTGAGGCGCCGCGCGTTGATGACGACCAGGGTATGGTCGAAATTCCTTTCTCGGTCTGGCCTGCCCTGCCGGCATGGAACCCGACCACGATGGAGGCTGTAGCGCCGGCTCCTATTCCAGACTTTGGATCGGAAACGGACCTTGTGACGCCGGCCGCGCCAACTGCTGCCCTGCAGATCACCTATCCGGATGGCAGCCGGGAACTGCGGATCTCCTTCGCGCTTCCAAGTCAGGATTACGACGTCGCCGAGGCAAACTACCGGGTCTACACATCCGGATTGCCGGCGTCGTGGCAGGGAATGGTCGAATATCCGAATGCCAATGCCGCAACGATGGCGTGGGCCGGCGGCGACGCGACGGGGCGGACGATCGATGCACGTGTTCGCGTCTTCAAGGGCGATGACGGGTCTTATTTTTCTCCTTACCTGACCGTCGTCCCGACCGTCAGCGTTACCGCGCCTGCAGCGCCGACCGTGGTCACGGCGGTCGTTGGCGGAACAGACACCAGTGCGACACTGACCGGCACGTTCAGCGCTCCGGAGCTGCGCACGGCTGCCTTGAGGCTGCAGCGCCGAACCCGTGCCAATTCCAGTGCCGCATGGGGTTCGTTCGTGACGATCAGCAACACCAATGTCCGTCCGGGCCAAGTCGTGACCATAGCGAACACATACACCGGCAGCTTGGGAAACCAGGTGGAATGGCAGATCCAGAGCATTGTCAGTGACGGTTCCGCGGGGCCGGCGCGCACCTACAGCCGAACGATAGCCTCGTCGTAAGGGCGGCAAACCAACCAATCTAGAGAGAAAACATGGCACTTGGTCTCACACGCCGGGGCGCGGAAGTGTTCGCGCCGACGAATTCCAATGGCACTGCGCGCAGGGTCGTGAACGAAGAGGTTCAGACCTATACGACCGAACTTGAGGCCTCGATCGACGCGGCCCTTGCCGGCAGCATTCGAATGGAGTCGTGGGCGGCGCTGGCCTCCGTCACTGGCACGAAGGTTGGCCAGGCCGCAGAAGTCCCGTCCGATGCTGGCACGCATACCGATCCGGTCGCTGGTGGCACGGTCAACAATGCCGGCATTTATCGCTGGAGCGCGTCGCCTGCGGGGTGGCGTCGTGTGGGCAACTATTTCGATCCGAACGGCGCACCGACCTCGACCATTCTCGGACGGCAGACCGCCGGGACAGGTGTTATCGAATACCTGACCGCAGTTGCCGTTAAGGTGATGCTGGCGCTGAACAACGTCAACAACACGTCCGACGCCAATAAGCCGATTTCGATCGCGCAGCAGGCTGCGTTTGATATCGTATCCATCAGGGACCTGCAGGGCCTCCTTTCCGAATATGCGTCCTGGGGCGTCGTCGACCAGACGACCGGAAAGCCGCTGATGACGCTGGATTTCGACGGGCGGGCGTGGCTGCTTCGTTCGAATGAAGTACCCTTGCTCGATGATACCTATTCGCATGTGATCGGCGGTGAATCCGGCACGGTAGGCCTCGGTTTCCGGCACGATGGCGGGGTAGAGATCGCGGGGCAAACCTTCAACGCCCTCATGCATGCCGACTACAAGACGGTGAGGACGGATTATGCGGGGCGGGTGATCTCGGCCACCGACTATGACGATGTCGATCTCATCGTGACGAGATACACGGCTTGGGTCTCGGGAGGAAATGCCTACCTCTGGTCTGCCGCGACAAAGCGCATCTCCAAGCTCACCAACACCGGCAACATCGCCCATGTCAGCCTTGCCGGCGGTTTGCTGCGTCTGATCATCGACGATGGGACGCCGACCGGCCTGACGATCGAAACTCCCCTTATCGGATCGGCTGACACGATTTCGGCGGACGTTTCGCGCCTGCTTCACCTGCCTTCTTCCGGCCAGTCCAACAGTGTCGGAGCGGCGAACGCCACGGTTCTGACACCCACGCCGCCGCGCGCAGGCCGGGCGCTGATGTATGGCATTGGTCCGCGCGTGCTCGGCAATGACCAGAACCAACAGTACTTTCGGCCGATCCCGGGTTACTTCCTGAACGATATCGTTGACGCTCAGGAAATCCGCTCCGGCGGCAATGGCGAGACGCACATGACGTCCTCGCTCTATCAGCTGACAGGCGTTCGCCCGATCCAGGACGCGGCACTCGGCGCTCTCTACGGCATTGGCAGCGCAGACTATGCCACCGTCAAGAAGGGAACCATTGCCTGGAACAACCTTGTTCTGGGATGCTGGCGAGCACGTCTCAAGGCTGCGATGCTGGGGCTCGATTTCCAGATCCCTGCACTGTGCTGGGACCAAGGCGAAGGCAATGCGGGCGGTGCTGCCGGCGTCTATCTGGCGGCGCTGCAGGAGCTTCAGACCGACATTACCGCTCTGGTCGGCCAGATGAATGGCCTGCCGGCTAGCGGACAGGTTCCGGTCGTCTATTCGCAACTCGCTTCGTTCCCGAACTATAGCGCAGGCCCGAACGTTCCGCTTGATCAGCTCGCCGCGTTTCTCGCCAACCCGACCAAGTGCGTGCTGATCGGCCCGAAGTACCAATACACCTATGTCGACGGCGCCCACATGGACGCCAATGGCCAGCATCTGCAGGGCGCGATGATGGGTCGGGCAATCGGACAGCTGATGGCCGGCAGCTCGCCAAAGCCTCTCTACGCTCTCTCCGCCGTCAGAACCGGGGCGCAGGTTCTCGTGACCTACAATGTCCCGTCCGGCTCACTGACCCTGGACACCGTGGGCGTGACCGACCCGGGAAGCTACGGCTTCAAATGGTCGGACGCAGGCAACGGCAATACCGTCACCATCAACTCGGTTGCCATCGCATCGGCAACCACGCTGCTGATCACGCTGTCTGCGGTTCCGACCGGTACCGATCAGGCAATCCGTGTGGCTCTCGACGCGGCGGCAGGCACGGGAACCGGCCGCGCTGTCGGCGCCCGCTGCTGCCTTCGCGATACATCCCCCGACACCGATCGTCTCGGACAGAAAATGTATAACTGGGCGTGCCACCAGCGCATCGCCGTCACTCTGTAAGGAAGAAAGCAATGGTAGGACAGCTTGTCAGCGTCAACGCAGGCCCGGTATTCAACGGCAATGGCCTGCCGCCGATCACGCAGGATGCGGTGGATGTCGCCGCAGCGCAGATGCCGGGCCTTGAGCATTATCTCGATCCGGAAAAGCTGAAGGCAAAGGGTGAGATCAGCCGCTCCAAGGGTGACGGACGCCTGATCGCATATCCCTTGACGGCCTCCATGACGATCGGCACGGTTGCCGGCAAATACGGCGGCCGGAATGTTCTCAAGTGCCCGGGCGATGCGTACGGCCTCGACATTGGGCCGGGTGGTCTCGGCAATTCTGCAAGCTTCACCTTCGTCTGTGCCTGCGATCTCGCGGCGGCGATGCGTGCCGGCACGACGGATGGCATCCTCTGGTCCGCCTACAATCCTGATGTCCCGGCTTTCCAGCAGTTCGTCCGCTTTTTCGGCACCTCGACCAAGGGCATGAGCTTCCGGCCAGGCGGTGGAACCGGCGGCGCAAACCTCGATCTGGCCAGCGTGCCGGCGGCAGACATACCTTTCGTACTGGCCTATTCCTACGATGCTGCCGTTGGGCAGACCCGCGTCTACATCAACACGACGGCCGCTCCGGTCGCGTCGGGTGATGTCAACACGAATCCGGTCTTGAGCCGGATGACGCGCCTGTCTGTCGGATATGCGATCGGCGCCACGGCAACCGCCTGGAAGGGGAATATCGGCAAGACGCTGGCCTTCTCGCGCAGCTTCCATCGGACTGCCGTGGACCTTGCTCTGCTGGAAAACCTGATGAACGGCATGCGGACGCATTACAATATCATCTGATCGCGCTGCAGTCTCGTCGCCATAACCACTCGGCAAGGGCCGATCATCGCACATAGGACATAACAATGAACACGACCGTGCAGTCTCTGCAGCGGCGCCTGATGGCGCTTGGCTTTCCTCTCCCAACCTATGGCGCCGATGGCGATCCCGGCGGCGAAACGCTGGCCGCGGTTGGTGCAGCGCTCGACGAACTTGAAACCCGGCGTGGCGTCAAGGTTTCCGTGCCTGCGCCTTCTGTTCCGATCAGGTCATCCGATATTCCCGACGCCTGGCTACCGGCGGCAAAGATCAGTCGCATTATCTTCCACTGGACCGCAGGGCAGAACAAGGCGAGCGAACTCGACAAGGAGCATTACCACGTCCTGATCGAGGGTGACGGGAAGCTTGTTCGCGGCCTTCCCTCCATCGACCTGAACAGCGAGCCTGCGGCCAAGAAGGGGTATGCGGCCCATACCCTCAACTGCAATACCGGCTCGATCGGCGTTTCGCTCTGCGGCATGGCGCTCGCGGTGGAAAGTCCGTTCAATCCCGGCAAGCAGCCAATCACGCGCGCTCAATGGGATGCGCTCGCCTCCGTCCTTGCGCAGCTCTGCAAGCGCTACGGCATCAAAGTCGATCGCAAGACGGTCCTCAGTCATGCCGAGGTGCAGGAAACGCTCGGCATCACGCAGAGGGGCAAGTGGGACATTTCCCGGCTTCCCTTCGATGACAGCATCAAAGGCTCAATCGTCATCGGCGATCAGATGCGCGCCATGGTCAAATCTCTCCTGTGAAAGGGTCTCCCATGTCTGCAGTCGAAAATGTAGTTCGCGCCGCTGTCCAGAAGGGGGCGGCGAAGGCGGCCGAGGAATTCACGACGAAGATGAGTCCTGCGGATGTTCCGCAGGTCACGTCGAAGGTTCTGGCCGAGGTTGCGCCGGTCGTTGCTCATGTCACCAATTCCGAGCCCTGGTATCAGTCGCGTGTGACGGTCGGCAACTATGTTGCCATGGCATCCGTCGTGATCGGCCCGATCATCGGCCACAGTTTCAGCCCCGAAGAGCAGGGCCTGATTACGGCTGTCGTGACGGGCGCTGGCGTGATGGCCGGCGCGGCGTTCTCGCTCTATGGCCGCTGGGTCGCAAAGAAACCGCTCGGCCAGTAACCCAGCCGCAAATCACAAGCCCCCCCGCCAAACATTCTATTGTGGGGCAAATCCCACGTTGAGCATCTTCAAGAACGCTTTCCCGATGTTGTTCTCGATGATTTTGGCGCAGGCTGTCGCAGCGAATGTGTGGGATGTAGCATGGAAGACAGACAGAACCGCGTCCTGGATTTCCTGATTTTGCTCAAGCGGGTCTACAAACAGACCATGAGCAACAGCCTCGTCGCGGGATATAGGTCTTCCGTGGTCTTTGAATTCGTCATGGTTGGAGAGCCATTCGGCTAATGCACTCGCACGCTCTTTCGGGTTTTCTGTTCCCGCAAACATCCATGTGCTGAGCCATTCTGTAACGAGCTGTTTAGAGAGCTCCTGAGCGTTGCTGCACGCCACCAAGAGATCGGGTCCATATTGAGCAAGCATAGGCGCCCAGGCCGCCAGTTTCGCTGGATCTCTGCATTCCTCTTTGGCCTTCTCAAACTGCGCAACAATTGCCTGAGCCGGTACCATCCTAACGCCAAGGCTCGTCTGCATATTGAACTGCGGATCTACAGGGCCGATTGAGGAATGCCGTCCCATCACTATTCTATCGGACGCACAGGCGATCATCGTAGCAGCAGACATGGCCATATGCGGCACGTACGCAACTACATTCGAGAATTTCGAACGGATATATTGAACGATTGCGGCAGCAGCGTTGGGAGATCCGCCCGGGCTATGGATTATAAGATTTAGCTCATCGGAGCCTAGGCCATGCATCGTTTCCATAAAGCCGTGGACGTCTTCATAGACTATCGAAAGTGTGTCCGGCGGCGCAGAAAAAGGCGATCCACTGATCGTCCATCTCGTTGCATATAATACCGTAGGGCGGCCTGTTAGCTCACTTACTCTGGCTAAGTGCGTTCTCCGGACCCGATCAATTACACCCACACCGTCTGGATAAACACCTGTGCCCCCAGTTTCCTGAAGGCCAGCAGCAATCTCATTACCGATCTCCCCCCAGCTCGGCATTAGATCAACCGGGTAACACTAGCGTATTGAACGTTTGAGAGCGGCTGAGAAACCGAACTTACTGATGTGTACGCGCTGTAAATTTCACTCAACTTTTCGGTCTTTGCTACGATATCCATGATCTGAGTTATATTCGGGATATCTTTAACTTGCCGCTCTATGCTCTCTAACTGCTCAAATCGGGGATCTGATTTAGTCGTGATGGTCATGACGCTCTCCCTATTTTTTGCGCGTTATCACACGATATTTTTCGTTTGGAAACTTGCTCGAAAGTTAATTCGTTCCTAACCATTGAAATGATTAGGCAAAAAAACTGTGTTTTCGTCAAACTGGTTAACGTTAGCGCGAATCACCGTGATCTCTTGTCGCTTAAGCGTCATATGCGGGGTAGCGGCCGGTTTCTTGGAATCGACATGGTAACACTTCGGTGGCTGACGATGCTCCGACCGGGGCCGCCGCATTGATCGCATCGGAAAGTAACGTTAATCGCTCTACCCTCTGGCGGCAGCTTCGTCATATCGATCTCAACGCTGCGCCGGCAGGGCTCGCAAAAGACATCGTATCGCATATTCAGCGCGATCATGCCGGCCCATGTGCCATTGCTGGTCACAGCCCGTCGCTCATCGTCTTGTCTCGATCAGGATGTTTGCGGTCAAGAGACACGGAAAGCAGGCCTCGCACCGGTCTGTGCCCCGACGGTCGCAGCCGATTGCCAGTATGCGTCGAAGCTCGACGAACTCGATCGCTGCGCCGAACCTCTTGACCAGAGCCTTGCGGTCATAGACGCCGTGCCGATCGCAACGGCGGCACGACATATCGATTGTGTCGGCGCGGTAGTCTTTCAGTCTCGGAAGGGTCATGGCATCACCTGACGGATCTGCCAGCCATTAGGCGGCCGGCTGGCGCCGATCCTCTCCGCTCGCTGATCAAGCTTCCTCAAAGCAAGGCGTTGAGCCTCGGCGAGAGTTGTAGCCGAGACGGTCACAATCCATCGTCCAGCCTGAAAACGGTAGCTTTTGGTCGTTGTCGCAGCCTTGCAGCCGGCAAGAAATGCCAGACAGGCATTGGCGCGCGCTCTCTTCGTCGGGATGCGATCCGGACTGCTGGCCCACCATTCATCGAACGCTTTAATCAAATTTTGATCGGTCATGTTCTCTGAATGTTCTCATATTCAGAAAGAGTCAAGACGCTCGTTATCGCTTCCGCATTCATGCTCATGCCAGCTGTGGGGTTCCCATCGAAATGACCAACTCCGACAGCATCGATCTTCTGCGCAAAGACCATACCCAGCTTGCCGCCAGCCTGACTGTACTGACCAAGGAAGTCGCAGACCTGAAGACGCAGGCGGCTGTCCGCGACGAGCGTGACAAGAGGTTCGAGGAAAACCAAGAGCGAACCGAGCAATCGGTTTCAGATCTCTGGAGCCTCGGAAAGTGGGCGCTGCTGGCCTTCTTCGGCGCTCTGATTGCAGCGGTCGTAACCTTCATTGTGAAAGGAGGGCTTAATGTCCCGCCCCCAACTCCTTGACGCTTTGCCCATTCCGAGCGGGCTGGCGCTTCTCAAAACCCTGTTCGGCTCGATTGGGTTGTTTTGCGGCCTCTACAGCTTCTTTCTCTTGGGGCCGGATATCGAGACCCGATATCGCCCCGTGCTAAGCAAGCTGACCATAACCGAGGTCCGCGAGTTGACGCCTGACACAAGCCTGGTGCGAGCGGAGTTCACGAAGTTGCGCGGGTGCGAGTACATGGGCATCGCGTGGTATCGCGGGAGTGAGGCGAATGATTTCGAGCGGATCTCGATGACGCCGGTCAAGGACCCTGAGGATACATCAAGCCCGAACCGGCCGGTCGGCACGCAACGGGCGGGGCCGTGGCGCCTTACGATGCCTGCCGGCGAAGTCCGGCAGAACAGTTTCGTGCAGGTGTTTCACCGCTGCCATCCGTTCTGGACGACGATGACGCGATTTTATCCGTAACGTGGATTGCCGCAATCGGATGCGGTTAAAGTTCGTGGGCGCTGATCTCTTCCAAGAACTTCTTGCCAGCGGCAGATAGGCTTAGGAATCGGGGGCTCGTATCCATCCCGAATTGCATTGTTCCGCCAGAAGGTTGTCTAAGGGTGAGGAGGCCAGCTGCGATAATCCTGTTAATGAGGATCAAATTGAAGACCGGGAAAGCAATTTCAAAGCCTGGTAGTTCTCTTGATAAGCTTAGAAGAATATCTACTTCCAGTTGGCTAAATTTGTCATGCACGTAACGAACATTGGCTTTGTACAGGTACTGGCTCTTTCGGTCGATTTTTCCATCATGAGCCATTCTGTGGCAATTTGCGCATAGGCATATTAGATTGTGGTACTCGTGTTTGCGAGTTTTTGCCCATGGCTCGATGTGATGGATATCGACGTAAATTTCGCGGCAAGTTGGTATCGAGCACCGGTGACCTGCTTCGACTAAGACGCGCCGCCGCAAATCCGCGGGAATGTCCCTACTTTCTTTTTCGGTGTCCGTCTCCACGGGAAGTTCCTTTCGATTGGTTCGGTAGGATTGTAGACATCGTACCACATTAGTCGATCCGGAAGGCGCGATATCTATAGGTCGCTCTCGTATTGATAGAGATTATGCCGGTCGGCAACTATCCGGCCGGCATTTCTCGGGTTTACGTAGACGCCGAGAAAAATAGAGGTGCTACGCCATCCTCCGGCATCCATCACTGACTTTATGTCGATGCCCATGCCAAGCGTGATGTTTGCAAAGGCATGTCTCCCGCAGGTGTGCGATGATTTATAAGTGATCTTGGCGCGTTTGCAGACAGCGAAGATCCGCTCGTTGACCGCGTGGCGATTTTTATACCGGAAGACGTGGTCGCAAGGCTCAGCGGCTTCTCGGAGCTTATAGAGTCTAGCAACAAGCTGGTCGGTGAGATGACGGAGCGAATTTCGCTCCGTTTTTGTTTTGAGCAGCAGTGCAGTCCTGCTGACCATATCCACCTCACTCCATTTAAGTGCAACGGCTTCTGATATTCGCGCGCCCGTCTGGCTCATGAAGAGCACTAGGCCGGCGAGGTGATGAAGCCCATCCTCCTCGCACTGCCGAACGAAAGCGTGCAGCCAAGCCTGTGACGCAGCCTTCTTCCTCTTCGGCCTTTCCTCCCTGAAATTACGAATGCGCGACGGCGGCCCCCAGCCTCGGTCGTAGGCATGATGGCAGATCGCCCTGACGGGTGTGACGACGCACCTGTTTTTGGTGGCGTTGCTTTGTGTTGGATAAAGTTTGTCCGCAAGGGAGCGGATATCGAAAGGGAAAATCTCGGCCATGTGTTTGGGGCCAAGATGCGGAAGGATCTTTTCCAGATACCTTACTTCCCCGCCATGTTCGATGTAGCTGGCTGCAGCTTCCGCGAAGGTGCGGCTTACGTAAGATGGATGCAGAGATGGGGCGGCGATCGCCGTCCGGAACGACATTTCCATGATAACCCTCAACGCAAAACTATGGGCTGAACGTTCGCAAAATCGCGAACGAACTAGGAACGCACTGCACGTGATTTGCACGTTTATGCGCGTGATTTCGCATTATGTTCCGTCGTTTCGCGCATTGGGAGACGCCTTGTCGTAAGGCTCTAAAACAACGAAAACGTCAGTCTTTTCAGAGGGGGTGGATGGTGCTGCTAGAGAGATTTGAACTCTCGGCCTCTCCCTTACCAAGGGAGTGCTCTACCCCTGAGCTATAGCAGCATTCAGGCCGGCGCGGGTAGATCGTGTCGCCAGCGAGGGGGCTATTGCCATAGGTTCATCGCCAGTGCAAGCGGCAAAATCCAAGTTCTTTCACAAGCCTGCGGAAAACTTGCTGTCTCCTTTCACCGGCGTCGCTTTTTCGTTATGGAGAAACATGCCGAAAAAAGATGAGAACTCGCAGGATAAAAGCCTTACCGCTGCCGAAAGGCGCGAGCAGGAGCGAAAGGTGCGCGCCGCAGCCAAGCTGCGCGAGAATTTGATGCGCCGCAAGGGCCAGGCCCGCGCCCGCCGTTCCGGCGAGGCGGATGAGACGCAAGGGCTGCCTGCCGCAAAAACGGACGAATCATCCTGACCTATGCGTAAGCAACGGGCTTTGCGGGGGTGCGGGCTTTACCGGCGCATATTTTGACACAGATTGAAGCAGCAGCGGAATTCGTCTAAGGACGCAACCTTTCGCGCTTGAGAGGAAGAGTATACCAACCATGGATCGCATCAGAATTTCCGGCGGCAATGAATTGCGTGGCACAATCCCGATTTCGGGCGCGAAAAATGCCGCACTGCCGCTGATGATCGCCTCGCTTCTGACCAGCGATACGCTGACGCTCGAAAATGTGCCGCATCTGGCGGACGTCGAGCAGCTCCTGCGCATCCTCGGCAATCACGGCGTCGATATTTCCGTCAATGGCCGTCGCGAGAGCCAGTCGGAAAGTTATGCCCGCACCATCCATTTCACCTGCCGTACGATCGTCGATACGGTCGCGCCTTACGAGCTGGTCTCGAAGATGCGCGCCTCCTTCTGGGTCATCGGCCCGCTTCTTGCCCGTGAGGGCCGCGCCCGTGTCTCGCTGCCGGGCGGTTGCGCCATCGGCACACGGCCGGTCGATCTTTTCCTTGAGAGCCTGGCAGCGCTTGGCGCCGAGATCGAGATCGATGGCGGTTATGTCAATGTCACGGCACCGGCCGGCGGCCTTGTCGGCACACATTACACCTTCCCGAAGGTCTCGGTCGGCGCGACGCATGTTCTCCTGATGGCGGCGACGCTCGCCAAGGGCACGACGATCATCGACAATGCCGCCCGCGAGCCCGAAATCGTCGATCTGGCAAAATGCCTGACGGCCATGGGCGCAGAGATTTCCGGCGCCGGCACCAAGACGATCACCATCGAAGGCGTAGACTCGCTGCATGGCGCTCGCCACCGTGTCCTGCCGGATCGCATCGAGACCGGCACCTATGCCATGGCCGTCGCCATGACCGGCGGTGATGTGCTGCTGCAGGATACCGATGCCTCGCTGCTGGATAATGCGCTCGATACGCTGCGCCTTGCCGGTGCCGAGATTACGCAGACGGAAAGTGGCCTGCGCGTCGTGCGCAACGGCAATGGCATCCAGCCGGTCGATATCGTCACCGAACCCTTCCCGGGCTTCCCGACCGACCTGCAGGCCCAGTTCATGGCGCTGATGACGCGTTCTTCGGGCGTTTCGCACGTTACCGAAACGATCTTTGAAAACCGCTTCATGCACGTGCAGGAGCTTGCCCGCCTCGGCGCCCGCATCTCGCTCTCCGGCCAGATGGCGCGTATCGAAGGCGTGCCGCGCCTGAAGGGCGCTCCGGTCATGGCGACCGACCTGCGTGCCTCCGTGTCGCTCGTCATCGCCGGCCTTGCCGCCGAAGGCGAGACCATGGTCAACCGCATCTATCATCTCGACCGCGGTTTCGAGCGGCTGGAAGAAAAGCTCACCCGCTGCGGCGCTGTGGTCGAACGCGTCAGCGGCTGATCGCTCCTTCCGGGCACACTGTTTTTTGAAGAGGGACGGCGAGGGAAACCTTGCCGTCCCTTTTTGCATCCCTATGTCTGGAAACGCATCCCTTTATCTCCCGCCTCATATTGCATGATCCGGCTTTCCCTCGGAGATTTCCCGAATGACTGATGTTTCTTCCCCCGTCTGGTTCATCACCGGCTGTTCGACAGGCTTTGGCCATGACCTTGCGGAACTCACGATCAGCCATGGCTGGCCGACCGTCGTGACGGCCCGTGACAAGGCGCGTCTCGCCGATCTCGTCGCCGGCCATGACAATGTGCTTGCGCTTGATCTCGATGTCACCGATGCCGGCCAGATCGCCGCTGCGGTGAAAGCCGCCGAGGAAAAATTCGGCCGTATCGATGTTCTCGTCAACAATGCCGGATACGGTTATCAGGCCGCGATCGAGCAGGGCGAGGAAGACGAGATCCGCGCCATGTTCGATGCCAATGTGTTTGGCCTCTTCGCCATGACCCGCGCCGTGTTGCCGGGCATGCGGGCCCGTCGCAAGGGCCATGTCCTCAACCTCACCTCGCAGGCCGGTTTCGTTGGTTTTCCGGGCTCCGGTTATTACGCCGCCACCAAGCATGCAGTCGAAGGTTTTTCGGATTCGCTTGCGGCCGAAGGCGCACCGCTCGGTATCAAGGTCACCTGCGTGGCACCAGGGCCGTTCCGCACCGACTGGGCCGGTCGCTCACTGAAGCAGACGCCGGTGACGATTGCCGATTACGCCGAGACGGCCGGCGCCCGTATGTCGGCGACGGCAGGTTATAGCGGCCAGCAGCCGGGTGATCCGGTGCGGGCAGGCGAGGCAATGATCAAGGTCGTCGAAAGCACCAATCCGCCGCGGCATCTTGTGCTGGGTGAGCTTGCCTATAACGGCATTACCGGCAAGCTGAAGGAACGGCTTGCCGAGATCGAAGGGCTGAAGGATCTCAGCCTCTCGGCCGATTTCCCGAAATAAGCGTCGAGCTGACTGTTTTTCCCGGCCCGGAATCGGAAACGATTTCGGGCCGTTTCATGCCGGCTTGTGGTGTCAGGCGGGAATACGCTGTTTGGCCTGCAGCAGCATCTTTGTCATCGCATCATGGTCGACGGCGCGGCCGAACAGATAGCCCTGGGCATAACGGCAACCGAGGCGTTGCAGGCGCAGGGCCTGGTCGGCGGTCTCGACACCTTCCGCGACGATACGCACATCAAGACCGGCCGCCATGTCGAGCAGCGCCTTGATGATCACCTCGCCGGCGCCGCCAGACATGCGGTCGACGAAGGTCTTGTCGATCTTGACGATATCGACCGGGAAATTGAGGAGATGGGTGAGTGAGGCATAACCGGTGCCGAAATCGTCTAGTGCCACCTTGAGCCCGTCGGAACGCATGTCCTCGATCGTACCGGCAACCTTGCGGTCCCCATCGTCCATGTAGACGGATTCGGTGACCTCGATCACGACATTGCCGGCCGGCACGCCATGCTGCGAAAACACCTCGCCGATGCGCTGGCGCAGGTCGCCCTGGTCGAAATCGGCCATCGAGACATTGACGCTGACATAGTGCAGCGGTGCCCCCTGATGGAGCCAGCCGCTGAGATCGCGGGCCACCTGGCTGAGCATCCGGTCGGTGAGCAGATGCCCCATCGACAGGTCCTGCAGGGCTTCGGCAAAGGCACCGGCGGAAATGATCTGCCCGTCATCGGTGCGGATACGGCAGAGCGCTTCCAGGCCGACGATCTGGCGCGTATCGAGCCGGACGATCGGCTGGTAGAAGGCTTCGACCCGGTTTTCCGCAAGCGCCCGCGTGACGGTCTGCAGCGTGTTGAACCGCTGGGTGATCGCGCCGGCGAGATCGCCGCTATAAAGAACGAAATTGCCGCGCGCCGTCCGTTTGGCATGGTGAAGTGCGAGATTGGCGTGTTTCAGATAGGCCGGAACGTCTGCATTCTCGGACGGGTCGCAGATCGCGCCGCCCAGGCTCGCCGAAAGCGGCAGGCTGTGGTCGCCTTCCTGCAACGGGTTCTGCTCCATCGCCCGCCGGATCCGCTTGGAGATTGCCGGCAGATCGGAAGCCGGGTCGCCCTGGACGAGAACGGCAAATTCGTCCGCATCCACCCGAAAAGTCATTTCACGTCCGGCAATCCGGCCGATCGCATCGCCGACTTCGATGATCAGCCTGTCGCCGGTGGCGTGGCCGAAAGCGTCGTTGATGCGGCCGAGATGGTCGATATCGATCAGCAGCACGCCGAATGGCCTGACGGCTCTTGCCGCCTCGGCTTCAAGCGTGCGGATGAAATTGGTGCGGTTGCCAAGCCCGGTCAGCGGATCGAAATAGGCAAGCCGCTGGTTCTCGGCCCGGACCTCTTCGCGTTCCAGCACGAGCGCGCAAAGCGCCACGCATTCCGCCACGATCGCCCGCTCTTCGCTCGTCGGCCCGCGGTTCTCCTTGTAATAAAACCCGAAGGCGCCGAGCACGCGCCGGTCGCTCTGCATGATCGGGCTGGACCAGCAGGCTTTTACGCCATGTTCCCTGCCAAGTATTTCGGCAAGGTTTTGGTAGGGCGCCCAATAGGGATCGGTAAAAATGTTGTCGACGGTGACCGGCCGGCGCAGAAAGGCGGCCGTACCGCAGGTGCCGACACCCGGCCCGATCATGATCCCGTCAAGTGCTTCGGAATAGGCCGGGGCGATGCTTGCACCCGCAAGCGGATGGATCAATCCGTCGCGGTCGACGGTGACGATCGAGCAGAGCACACCTTCGGCACACTGTTCCGCGTAGTTGCAGATGTAATTGCAGGCTTGCTCGACCGTACAGCCGAGCGCGAGCATATCCAGTATTTCACGCTGAAGCTCTACTCGCATGGTGCCCCTTCCGCCGAGTTGCTCAACTTCCCCCACCGCCCGAAAGCCGTGCTTGTCGGACACTGTTGGAGGAAATGGTAAGTATCTCGTTATATAAGACGAAGTAATTGTAGATATGGCGAAGAATCTGCATCGCCAGCATATCAGTAGCTGATTTGACGATTGTCAATTCTGGTAAATCACGCGTTTGGCCGCTCTTTGGCAGCGGGCCCGCGCGGTGATTCGTGTTTCGGCCGCTGGCGGCAGTAACTGGCCTCATCTCCCGTTGCTTCTTTGCCTTTGCCATCCTATCTCAAATTCAACAGCACAACCGGCCGGCCTGCAGGGGCCTGGGGTCCGAATGAAACGGCCAGCGAGATGGCCAGAATGGAACGAAACGCATGACCGAGCTGAAACTGATGGCGCTCGATACCGATGACCTTGCCGTCATCTCCGCGCATATGCAGGACGCCGTCTTCAAGGTGGGCGATATCCGCTGGTCGGCCACGGAAAAGAACTTTTCGCTGGCCGCAAACCGTTTCGACTGGGAGAAGGCCGGCAAGAAGCGCAAAGGTTTTGAGCGGCATCGGGCAGCGCTCGTGTTCAAGCGTGTCGAGGCGGTGCGTTCCACAGGTATCGAGCGCAATCACAAGGACGACGTCCAGTCGCTGTTGGCGATCAGCTTCACCCAGAAGGGCGAGGGCCCAGAGGGCACGATCGAGCTGCTTCTTTCCGGCAAGGCAAGCATCGCGCTCGATGTCGAATGCATCGAAGTGGCACTTGCGGATATCGGCGGCGCATGGGAAACCGCTTCCAAGCCGCGTCATCCCTGATCCGCCGCCAGCCTCATGTCTGGCGATTGCCCGTGCTGATGGGTGTGCCGGCTCTCAGTGATCATGCCTCGTCTTTGACGGGGAACGCATGGAAGGACTTTTCGCTTGGCAATCTGGCTTGAGCAGGCATCGCAGGATTTCGAAACGCGTTTTACCGCTTTCCTTTCGACCAAGCGGGAAGTCTCGGAAGATGTGAATGCCGTGGTGCGCGCCATCATCGATGACGTGCGCGCCCGTGGCGATGCGGCGCTGATCGATTATTCCGCCCGTTTCGATGGTATCGATCTGGCCAAGGCCGGCATCCGTGTCAGCGAAGCCGATATCGATGCAGCCTTTGCGGCAACTGATCCGAAAGTCATCGATGCCCTCAAGCTCGCAGCCGAGCGGATCGAAAAGCACCACGCCCGGCAGATGCCGAAGGACGATATCTACGAGGACGCGATCGGTGTCGGCCTCGGCTCTCGCTGGACGGCGATCGAGGCGGTCGGCCTCTACGTGCCGGGCGGCACGGCAAGCTATCCGAGCTCCGTCCTGATGAATGCCGTGCCGGCCAAGGTTGCCGGTGTGCCGCGCCTCGTCATGGTCGTGCCGGCCGGTGGCGGCGCCATCAACCCCGCCGTTCTCGCCGCCGCCCGCATTGCCGGCGTCACGGAAATTTATCGTGTCGGTGGTGCCCAGGCCGTCGCGGCGCTCGCTTATGGCACCGAGACAATCGCTCCGGTCGCAAAGATCGTCGGCCCCGGCAACGCCTATGTGGCCGCTGCCAAGCGCCAGGTTTTTGGCACTGTCGGCATAGACATGATCGCCGGCCCCTCCGAAGTGCTGGTCATCGCCGACCGCGATAATGATCCCGACTGGCTGGCAGCCGACCTTTTGGCTCAGGCCGAACACGATGCCGGCGCCCAGTCGATCCTGATGACCGATGATGCCGAATTCGGCCGCGCGGTCGAAGCCGGCGTCGAACGCCAGCTGAAGACGCTTTCGCGCGCCGAGACCGCATCTGCCAGCTGGCGAGATTTCGGTGCCGTCATCCTCGTTGAGGATTTTCAGGCCGCCCTGCCACTCGCCAACCGCATCGCCGCAGAACATCTGGAACTCGCCGTTGCCGATCCGGATGCGCTGATGCCCGGCATCCGCAATGCCGGCGCGATCTTCGTCGGCCGCCATACGCCGGAAGTGATCGGCGATTATGTCGGCGGTTCCAACCACGTTCTGCCGACCGCGCGTTCGGCGCGTTTCTCCTCCGGCCTCGGCGTGCTCGATTTCGTCAAACGCACCTCGATCCTCAGGCTCGGCCCCGAACAGCTGCGCCAGCTGGCGCCGGCGGCGATCACGCTTGCCAATTCCGAAGGGCTCGATGCGCATGCACGGTCCGTTGCGATCCGCCTCAATGCGGGTCCTGCTGACGGAGGCTGATGGATGGCAAAAGGGGATTTCCGGCTCTCGGATGTCGTTCTCGACGACTCGATCGGGCGGTCGACCCCTGATGTCGAACATGAGCGGGCGGTTGCCATCTTTGACCTCGTCGAGGAAAACTCCTTCGAGCCGTTCGGCCATGAAGGCGGCCCCTACAGGCTGAAACTGTCGCTCGCCGAGACGAAGCTGGTGCTCGGCATCACCACCGACGACGGCGAGACGGTTGCCACCCATATCCTGTCGCTGACACCCTTCCGCCGGATCATCAAAGACTATTTCATGATCTGCGAAAGCTATTATGAGGCGATCAAGTCCTCGACGCCGAGCCGGATCGAGGCGATCGACATGGGCCGGCGTGGCATGCACAACGAAGGCTCGCAGACGCTGATGGACCGCCTGGACGGCAAGATCCGCGTCGATTTCGATACGGCGCGGCGGCTTTTCACGCTGGTCTGCGTGCTCTACTGGCGCGGCTGACGATGGAAGTGACCGCCCCTCTCGAACGGAAAGCGAAGAAGCCGGGCGCCATCCTCTTCATGTGCGGCTGGAACGCAATCCGCTCGCCAATGGCCGAAGCCATTGCAAAACGTGTCCTGCCATCCGATATCTATATACAGTCCGCCGGTGTCCGCTCGGGCGAGCGGGATCCTTTCGTGGATGCGGTGCTGGAGGAAATGGGCCTTTCGATCGGCCGCCACCAGCCGCGCACGCTGGAGGAACTGGAGGATGATTTCTTCGACCTGATCGTCACGCTGACGCCGGAAGCGCATCACACGGCGCTGGAACTGACCCGATCCAACGCGATCGACGTCGTCTACTGGCCGACCATGGATCCGACGGTTGCCACCGGCACCCGAGAGCAGATGCTGGATGCCTATCGCGAGGTTCGCGACCATCTCTGGCGGCTGATCGAGGAAAGGCTTTCCGACGACAGCCGCCATCCGGCCGAAACCGCCTGAAAAGCCTGTAAAATGCAGTCGTGAACAAACGCGATCAAGCGAGGTTCACAAAGCCGACGTGATTGTGTAGTTTCCGCGCAAATTTCGGGGCGAGGGCGAGATTGTCGCCGGCCCGGTATTCAACACACAGAAAGAAAACTGATAGATGGCTAAAGAAGAAGTCCTTGAATTTCCGGGCATCGTGACCGAACTCCTGCCGAACGCGACTTTCCGCGTCAAGCTCGAGAACGAACACGAAATCATCGCCCATACGGCAGGCCGCATGCGCAAGAACCGCATCCGCGTGCTCGCCGGCGACAAGGTTCTCGTTGAAATGACCCCTTACGACCTGACCAAGGGTCGCATCACCTACCGCTTCAAGTAAGCCTTGCCTCAAAGGCGGCCAGAGACGGGATCCCATGGCGCTCGAACAAAATCCGGTGCAGAAGCTGATATTGGCCTCGGGTTCTCCGCGCCGCCTCGATCTTCTCAATCAGGCGGGCATTGAGCCCGCACGGCTGATGCCGATGGATATCGACGAGACGCCGAAACGCGCCGAGCATCCGCGCTCGCTCGCCCGCCGGCTCTCGACCGAAAAGGCGGAAGCCGCCTTCGCCGTCGTGCGCAACGATCCCGTCTGGCGCCACAGCTATATCCTGTCGGCCGATACGGTCGTTGCCGTCGGCCGCCGCATCCTGGAAAAGACCGAATATACCGAAGAGGCGAGTGCTGCGCTGCATCTCCTCTCCGGCCGCGGCCACTGGGTGCATACCGGCATCTGCCTCGTCACGCCGGGCGGCCAGTTCCGCCAGAAGGTCGTGCAGACCAAGGTGCGCTTCAAGCGCCTCTCGGCCCGCGAGATCGACCACTATATCGAATCCGGCCAGTGGCGCGGCAAGGCCGGCGCCTATGCCATCCAGGGCATTGCCGGCGCCTTCGTGCAGAAGCTGATCGGCTCCTACACCAATGTCGTCGGCCTGCCGCTCTATGAAGTGACGGGACTTCTGGCCGGCGAAGGTTTCGATGTCTCTCACGCCTGGCCGGAGGGCTGACCATGGCCCAACCGATCAAGACAGGTGGCAAGGTGGAGCCGCTTCGCAAGACAAGGCCTTGCCCCGAATGCGGCAAGCCTTCCTCGCGCGAAGACTATCCCTTCTGTTCCGACCGCTGCCGCACGCTCGACCTGTCGCGTTGGGTGAGCGGAACCTATTCCATTCCGGTCGCCGACGACGAAAGCAAGCCGGACGGCAACGACTGACGCTGGGTTGTCCCCGGCTGCCCCACTGATTTTGCAGGAAAATTTCGTTTTTTCGCAAACCTGTCAAAAAAGTCGTTCGGGGTGCTGGACATGGCCGAACAAGATGTTATAACCCGCTCGCTTCCGGGGGAAACGCTTCCCCCGCCGGTCCACCAAGATCGGTTAGGCTTGAAAAAGCCGAGATGCCCGGATAGCTCAGTTGGTAGAGCAGCGGATTGAAAATCCGCGTGTCGGTGGTTCAAATCCGCCTCCGGGCACCATTCCTAACGGCTTGGCATTTCTTAACAATCTCCTCTGTTGTCAACTCGTTGCGACAACTATTCTAGACGCCGTTATTCGCGTTTCTAGACGCTAGTTGTTTTCCGTCTGTTCACTTCTGCCTCAAGGTCGCCCATGGTTTCGGCCATCTTCTTCGACATATCGGCGCGGCGGGAATAGTGCTTTGCCATGGCTTCGGTCTTCTGGCCGAGCATCTGAGCGATGGTCGCGTAGTCCTTGCCCATTTCGGCGAGGATGGTTGCCACGGTATGGCGAAGGCCCTTGAGCGTGAGGTCAGGCTGGATCTTGCCTTCTTCCTCCAGCTTCAACTTGATGGGGCGCCAGGAGGCCCTAAAGCCCGAACCGGTCCACGGCTTGCCGCGGCTGTTCGCACATAGCGTCAATGTCGTCGTCGCGTGCTTCGGCTCTACGGCAAGGACTTCAAGCACAGGTGTCGGCAGCGGCACCCAAACGGGAACGCCAGTCTTGCCTCGGCGCGTGTCCAGCTTGCCACCAGAAACGGCCGTGCGCGGCAGTTCAAGTGCGTCTTGAGGGTCGAGCCCGCAATACATCATCAAGGCCACAGGAAGGCGCATGTGAGCCGGGAGCGCAGCGGCCACCGCATCGCGTTCGAAGTCCAGCCAAGGCCGGTTAGCTTCTGGTGCGTCGGTCGCCTTGCGGACGCGCTTCACCTTGGCCACGGGATTGCTCGCCATGAGCTCTTGCTCAATGGCGTGCTCAAAGAGAATGGAAAGGACGGTCAGCGTATAGTTGGCAAACTTCCGCTTCTTCTTTTCAAAGGTCCTGTCTCTTAGGCGGGCCACCCACCCTTGCGAAAGCTCGGACAACGGCGCCGGTCCAAGCGGCTGCAGATAGGTTAGAACCTTCTGATAGTCCGACTTGGTGCGGCTCTTGAGCATCTGGAAGCCCGCCGATTTACGGTAGGACACGATGAGCGCGCCTAGCGTGCCTGCCTTCGCTTCCTGCCCCCTTGTAGCCGCATCGATCGCCTCTAGCTCTGCGAAGAATTCGGGCGTGCCGAACTCCGCATTGAGCCGCTTTCCCGTCTTGCGGTGGTAGGCATACCACTTGCCGGTCTTCGGTTCGAAGTAGCGCTTGAGGCCCTTCACTCTGACAACGGTTCCGGTCATAGCGCTTCCAGGAGAGAGTCGGCGGTCCGCAACGGTGCTTCACCGGGCCTTAGACTGTCAATCCAGGCGTCGACCTCACGGATGTCATAGCGCTCCCAACGAACGCCAACGCCCAGTGCGATTGCTCGCACCGGGCATACCGAATCGAAAGATGGAAGGCTCAGGCCGCAATAGCGTGCCGCTTGCGTCTTGGTGAGAAGACGCAAGGGCACATTGTCATTGGCGGCGCGCATTACTTGCCGGAAGCCTTCTTTGCGGCCTCCGCCTGCTGCTCATTGTAAAGCTCAGTCATGGCACCGAACGCAAAGCGTCGCAGGGCGGCACTGCTGGCCTTCTTGGATGCATCACTCTGGGGCACAAAATTCGTGGCTTTGGTCGACATGGGTTCTCCTCAATGGTGCGCGCCGCCGGCCAACCGGACGACGCAAGAAAGACGACGCGGTTATTCCGCGAGGTGAAAAAGCGTTGTTCATGTGTTGACTTCTCTATGGGCTACGCACCACCGGCAGAACCGGCGCCCGCTAACCGAAAGGATCGCGGCGGGAATTAAGGTGGACGCTCCCCATATATGAGAAATACAAATTTGTCAAGATTGGAGAGCAAGCCGCCCAGTCTTTCGACCAGACGGCCCTCTCTGCCGGCGGCGAGCACCGGCGCCAGCGAAGAATCAGGCGGCTGTCGCGATGTCTTCCTGCGGGATGATGCCAAGCACGCGCAGTATCGTCTCGGCGCGCGTCGAGGGCGGAGGTACGTCCGACCAGTCACGATGGTCGCGCGGGAAGTGGAAATCGCCGCCTATGGTGCCCGTAGGGCTGTAAAGGCCGATCCGCGAATCGTACCCCAATTCCCGATTGAGAAACTTGAGTTCGTTCCAAAGCCATTCGGCGTACGCGTTCTTCGGGCAAAATCTGTGCTTGATCTCCTCCGCGCTCATTGGCGGATCGGCAGCGAAGATTTCGTCCTGGGCGAAGTCAGGAATCATATTCGATGTGATGGTCATAGTTGGTGCTCACAGGAAAGGGCTTTCTACGGCCCGCGCGCCGGTGACGGACCGGCAGCCGGGGGTTAGAAACACGCCTGTGAGACGCGCCGAACGATTTTAGGGTTTCCCCACTGGACATAGCGTTCGCCCCCGGCCATATTGTCGGCCGAGTTGGAACGCCCGCCAAGGCGTTCACCATTGCGACGACGCCCGCCAAGGCGCAGTTCGCATTATATAGCGGGTCTTCGACGCCAATCGAACGACACGCCTCTCACAGGTCCGGGTTTCTACGCCCGCGGACAAATTAGCCATTAAGCATCATTAGCGCAAGCGCATCCCCTCCGGGGGAAAGCTTTAGCGCGCCCTAAATCTCTTCGTTCATATTTCGCGGTCTTGTACCAAAGCCCTGGCTCTGGCACGGTTAAGATAATCAGGAGGGGACTATGGGGAAACTATTCGAGGTTGTCGGGCTGCTGACGGTGATACTTGCCGTGCTGTACATCGGCATAGCGAAGACCGCTTTTCAGGAAACCACCGTCGCCATCCTTTGGTGCGGAGGGTGGTTGATCTTTGCGGCCGGTGCAATTCTTAGGCGGCTTGGTAAGGCTATCACGGTCGTGCCGGGTGAAAGGCCAGCCACCTAAATGTAGATCATATCCGGCCTAACAAAACAGTTGACGCTGGTATAGGAGTAAATTCGAACAAATAGGGAACAAAATTGCCTGTGGATTAGGGGTGTCTTGCCCCCAAAGTAGCGCCGCTTTCAGGCATAGTATCCGAGTTAGTCAAGGAAACGACCGCGCCTCACAAACGCTTAAATGGTCGCTCCTCGACTACTTGGTACGGCAACCGCGAAGGGGAGAGGGTGATTGCAGTCGCCTTCTCCCTGGACGCCGTTACATTTAACGTTACTCATCTCCGTCCATATCGCAACTCAATTTGACGGAGCCGTCAAATCGATTGTGGATGACTGGTCCTAAAGGTGGTCACATGAAAAGAGCCGAAGCCGAAAAAGCTATACGGTCATTGAGTACGACCTGGTTTGCGACCCTTTCTAGAAATGAGCAAGAGCATCCTAGCTTTGGAACGTTCAGCAATTGGCTGCGTGAGAACGGCTACAGCGACTGTCTCGATTTTCGGTCCACAATGGGCGCGAACTATGATGCCGAGATGTGGTTCGATCAGGAGCTGGGTCAGAGCTGGCGGAACTGATGCACGCCTGCGTCATCGTTTCCGCCTGTTCCCTTCGATTTGGGTGAACCGGTTCGGCAGGTCTTTCTCGCTGAATTTTGCGATGTGCTGACGGCTGACGCCCTCGGCGGTTTCAGCCGACGTGCGCTTGACGTAGGCACGAAGCTCGCCGCTATCAGACACACTGACCTCGACCTCGCTGCGAACACTGACGTTTTGTCCGCCTCCGCGCCTGATGGAAGGCAACGAAGGCGCCCGCATTCCGACCGGCCCGCCATTGGCGTAGCCAGCCACCCCACGGCGCATAGCCTCAACGGCTGCAACGCCGCCGGCCCGACGGATATCCGCCTGGCTCCATACTACTTCGCCTTTATGGACAACGCCCGCAGGCGAGTGCTTGCCGCCCGGGCCGGTGTAACCACCGTCGGCGAACAGCCCGACGCTCGGTGCGGCCGGAAAAGAGCTTCCACCGCCGAAGATCGACGAGAACAGACCGCCAAGGCCGCCGCCACCAGAACCGCCTGCGCCTTTGACCTGAAAGATCGCGTCAAGCACCTGGTCAAGAAGGATATCGGCAACCTTCTTCAGCGCGCCGCCCAATGCGTCAGCCGCAGACTTGCCATCCATGAGGTCGCTGATGAAACCCTTGGTGACGTCCTTGCCGGCATCCGCGAACTGCTGCGCTGCATCGCGCATCTGGTCCTGTGACGCTGCCAACCTCTGGCTCTCTGCTGTCGCCTTCGCGTAGCCGTCGGCAAGGGCAAGCATCGCCTCTGCCTGCTGCCGAGCGGCAGGAGACAGATTGGCGAAATTGCCGGAAAGCAGCTGCTGAACGTCAGCAAGCTCCTTGCCGGCGGCCGTGCCAGATTTCTGCGCCGCGGTGAACAGGTCAGACGCTGTCTGAGCGCGGGCCTGAGCGGCGCCGTAGTCGTCGATCAGCGGATTGACCGTCGCCTGCGCAGCAGTCTCAGCCTGTAGCGCAGCCGTGCGTTCCTTGATCGAATCGATCTCAGACTGATAGCTGTCATGCCCCTTGCCGGATCCGCCGCCTTTACCTGGCGGATTGCCGGAGCCTGGAACGACATATTCGGGGTCGTCCAATGTGATTGGCAAAATAGCCGGCGGCAAGCGGGCGCCTTTGTCCGTCGTGCGTACAGGCAAGCCGCCTGGCTTTCCCAAAACACTATTCTTGATTGCGTCTGCGGTAAGACCGCTGACCTGATCTATTTCGCCCTCGAAGGCGCTATTGATGCGGTCGGTAATGGCCTTGGTCGAAGTGATGGTCAGGGCACCGCCGAAGAACTCCTTCTTCCCCGACCCTCCGGTGAGGAAGCTGCCCACGTTCTCAAGGCCAGAGAGACGCCCGATCGCTTGGCCGAAGCCATTTGCGGTAGCAATGCCGGCGTTCAATTCTGCAATGACGCCCTTCAACTGACCTATCAGACTGTCAAAATTTATGCCGTTGATGAACTGCGCGACCTGATCAATGGCGGAGCCAAATGTTTCACCAGCCGCGGCTGATTGATTGAAGTCGCGCGCCGCGTTCACCAGGGAAGTCCGCAGGTTGCCGATGCGCTGGTCGATTGTGTAGACCGCTCCGGCTGCCTTCTGCTCGAGGATTGGTGCGCCTGCCTGAAAGCCATCGAAGAGCGCCTTGGACGAAAGTTTGCCGTCCAACATGATCTGGCGGAGCTTCGAGACTGACCCACCAGCCTCCTTGATGCCGGCGGCTGCAGCCTGAAGGATAGTAGGGGCGCCTTCAAGCACAGAGTTGAACTCTTCGGCGCGAACAACGCCGCCGCCTAGAGACTGAGACAATTGCAGGAGAGCGCCACTTGCCTCCTGCGCGCTCGAACCGCCGACGCGTAGCGCCAATGCAATGTTGCCCGAGAAACTGACGAGGTCCTGCTGGGAAACGCCTAGCTCCTTTTGGACCAGTGCCAGCCGGCCGTACATCGTAACTAGGGTCTCGATGGGTGCGGCATTCTTCGTGGCCGCAGCATAGAGCTGCTGGTAAACGCTCTCCAGCTCCGCCCCCGACAGCCCGGCCACCTTTAGGGCGTTGTCGATGCCGGTGGCGGCATCGGAAAGCGACTTGAATCCCTGTACGCCGCCGACCAATGCAAACGCTTTCCCGACCCCGATCGCGGCGGCGGACGCACCAGAATTGATTGTCTTGTTCATTCTGGCGAAGCGCGTTTCGATAGCTCGGGCGCGTTGATTGGTGACGCCCTGAGCTCTGGTAAGCGCGTTCTCGTACTTCCGAATGTCAGCAGAAAGCTGCACGACAAGCTTTTCGAGATCTTGCGCCGCCATTATCGGGCATCCCTTACGGATACCCAGGCGACCAACATACTTACGGCATCTTCGGCTCGGCCCGTTTCGGCCGCCCAGATGGCAAGCGCTTGATCGATGAGCCCATCAGCGATGATTGTCGGTGGTACGTCTTGGCGAAGAAGCTTGCGCGCACAGCGGCGCGCCGCCGCGGTGGCGGTGGTAAAGTGGTCGGTCATTGTGGATTTCCTACAGACGCGAACTTATCGCGATGGACTATTTTGGCGCGAATCGCCTAGTTTTGGGCGGGTTGCCATCGGCACTTTGGTTTTCGGTAGCTTCGGCTGTTGCTCAGCACGGGGCGCGGGGCTGCGTTCTGCAGTCCTGGAGTGGCGAGCTCGTCTCGCTGAAAGCCTAAGGGAGAAATCAGCCATGAACAGAAGGCTGAGATCGAAGTTGGTGAGAGTGCGGGCATATGTCCGCCGGAGGTTCAACCGCTTGGAGCATGTGTGTGCTCACTGGCGGTCCCATCCGGATCAGCTCTCATTCGACTTTTAATCTAGTACCGTGCAGCTAGATCGCCGGTGGCAGCTCGTTGTGGGAGATATATGAATGCCCAATCTGAAATCCTCGGCAATAGGTCGCGCCGAATACAACGACGCGACAAGCACGCTGAGTATATGGTTTGTCGAGAGCGGCGGGCCGTACGACTACTACCATGTGCCGGAGCAGGTTTATATTGGTCTCATCAACGCGCGCTCGGCGGGCTCCTATTTCAACGATTACATTCGAGATCGTTACAGTTCGAATCGCTAAATATCGCTTGTGGTCGGGCATTAGCTGCTCAAGCGCCACTCCTGCCGAGCATCTCGCCAACTTGGTCGCTGTATCTCTTCACGATACGCTGTTCGATGCCACGGCCGCCAATCGTGGTAATCTGAACGAAGCCACCTACGCCGCCCCAATCACTACCCTTTCGGTCGTGGCCAAAGCTCACAGATCTCTGGCGATCTACGGCATCCACAGCGGCCCTATCGTCCATTAGCTTTAGGCCGCTTACCCACGCACGGCCGAATGTTTGATCGTCCGCGGGCAAGTCGGGGCTAAAAAGCACCCAAGGAATATCGGTCCACTCGTAGGCCTTCATTTCGGCATTGCCGTTGTGGGAGCAAAGGAACACGGCGCTTGCGACGCCTGCACCAACGTGGCCTATGTATATGTCGAAATCGAAAAACCGACCGAACATCCGTCGCCAGCCAAACCGCTTCCGCAAGCGCTTCGGTAAATCTCGCTTTAGATCATCGAAATTGCTGTACTCGCCTACTAAACGCAGAATTTCAGGAAAATCGCGACCTTTTCCTCTGAATGCTACAGCCAAACTTAAATGGGGAACGGGAACCACTTTGTTGACGAGCTTATGCAGCCGGCCACGGTACGAAGCTGCGCCATCAGAAACTATTTGCACTCGTCTGTCCGATACGAGGACGTTAATCGCAGTCATAGATTTCCTCCATGATAGTCAGCTTCAACCCGCGAGATGTCGGTATGCTCAATCCAGCGGTGAGCAACGCAGAGACCACAGTACCGGCTGCGCCAGACAAACCGAATGCAGCCACTACTGCCGTCGTTATGGGGTCGGCGAGAACCATTGACGGAACAAGGGCGCCGCAAATTGCGCTACCCAGAATTACAAGAGATCGTTTTCTCATTACTATTCAACCGTTGTTTTGTTGTGAGCCATGCGGCCTCCTGCGGGCACGACGGCACGGCACCGCGAGGGCGGTGGTGAAATGGCCGGTGATTGTGGATTTCCTTGTGGCGCGCACGTAACCGGAAATTTACGCGCGTTTCGGTATTCAGCTGAGGCTTGTGGGAGATTAGCTATGAATGAATCTGAAGCATATGAATACTTGGGCCGACTCGTTGAGACCATGCCGGCACTGACACCGAAAGAGATCACGCCGCAAACATTACACTGGCTAGCGCGCGTTCAGAGCCACGTGAAGAAATTCAAGACCGATATGGATCTCAGACGGTTTGAAGTGATGGCCAATTACATCGTTCAAGGCAACTCCAGTGAGGCAAACAGAAATGAATTCCTGTTTCTTTTGTACACAGCCCTCGCGCAATATGAGGTGAATGCCCCAGTCGCCAGCCGTGGAGCATTTATCGCGGTGGGGAACTCTTTCGATGCACACGTTGCCGTAGGAAATCTTCTCAAGACGGCTACCCATTCTGTGAGGATCATTGATCCTTACATGGATGAGACAATGCTCACTGACTTCGCCGTACTCGCACCTGAAAAAATCACCGTCGAATTGCTTACGGATAAGGCCTATGTTCGGCCTGGGTTCTCGCCGGCCGCAAAAGCGTTTTCACTTCAATTCGGTTCACAGCGTCCCTTAGAGGCACGGTTGACGTCGCCCAAGGCTTTACATGATCGGCTCATCATTGTGGACCAGTCTGCGGTATGGACATTGACGCAATCTTTAAAAGATTTCGCCCGTCGTTCTCCCGCCTCAATAATCAAAGCCGATGCGGATATCGCTCCATTGAAGGTTCATGCATATGAGACGTATTGGAAAGCAGCGACGTTAGCTTGAGATTCATCGCCGCTCTCAACGTTTGAAAGGTATTCGGTGCCGGCGAGCATTCGGCACCCCCTCCCGTCACAATCCTTTCGCCACCCGCGCAGCCTCTTGGTGAGGCCGGCATAGGCTGATCATCTCGTCGGGATCGAAGAACATAGCGGGGTCACCATCATGCCGTGACCGATGACTGACGGCAGTGGCGACCTCGACAATTTCGTCATCGAGGCAGACCTGGCAAAGCGGCTGCTCCGTGATCTGGTGACGACGGAGCCGGCGCCACGCGGCCGTTTGATACATCTGCCGGATTGCGGCGATGTCAGGCACTAACTCCGATACTCGCGAGGTACTAGCTGAGGCAGGTAACGCTCGTAGAATTGCACCGTAGCCTGACACACTTCGCGTTCCGGCGGCCTTTCTCTCGCGTGTGCCTTGGGCGGGCGTTCAGCGTCATCGTCCGTGCGATGCCTCATGCCGCAACCCACTGGGCTCTATCATTCGGCTCCACGTATACGTCGTAGTCGGTATTGGCCGGTACGAAGACGCGAGGGCTGGCTGAAGCATTGGGATTGGGACCGATGGCGAAGTAAGCATCCATAGATGAGCGCAGCCGGAAGATGGCCTGGCCCATGGTGTCGTGAGGCAGGGGAGCGGTTCTGGTGGTAGTCACCCCGGTCGCTGGTGACTCGGACCAGACGACCTTGCCCAAGATCGGCTCGTTTCGCTCTGGGCGGAAAGTGCTGGCGTATCCAGCAATGATATGTGCGCCGCTGAGGGGCATGAGAAATCCTATTTCTGTTCCGCGGCGACCCGCTGGATTGCGGTGCGCAGTCTGGCTGCAGCGGCTTCGTAATTCGACGATGTCGCTGTCTTCACGGTGGCGAGACTGTCTCGCAGCCTTTCAAATGCCATGTCGGAAGATGAGAGTGGCGCGACGCGCGCTAGGTCATTTGAAGGTTCGTCAACAAGCGATAGCTCGCGTAGATCGACCTCCACGAGGTAACGCTTTATGCGTCCGGTTCCTGCCCGTGTTTTACGCGGGATCCAACCGATGGAGAGGCCGTCTAAGCATGACGCTGCCATCAAAGACCTGAGACGGCGACCTTGGTCCGTATCAAGAGCCAATAACTGGCCCTCAACCCAAAGCCCCTTCGTGTCCTCCCGCATATCGAGCCACTTCCCGACTGGAAGGTCGTCGTGTTGGAACGGATTGCCGGCGCTTCCGTGCATAAGGCGCATCGGCGGCAATTTTCCTCTGGTCTTCCATGCAGCGAGACTAGAGAGGAAGGCACCTCGCTCGATCACGTCTCGGTGGCTATCCACATTCCCGAATACAGCGCCATAACCGGAAAATCGGCCATCGTCCGTAATAATTGAGGGCGAGAATTTATTCTGTATCCGTTCGCTCATCCGGTTTCACCCATCTCCGAAGTGCTTTCGTCGCTAGAGCTATCGCATTAATTTTCGTAAGACTTTCCGGCACCTTGAATTCAGTGTCGGGCGGGCTGGCGCGGCCAGTTTCGTGCTCCTTCATCGGAACTCCTTCGGAATATCTGATGCCTTTAGGTGGCCATCATCGACACCACTGCGGATTACAAGCCAGGCATCGTTGTGCCGATAAAGCGGCGCTCCGAACAAGTGCTGGGCTGGGTCGATCATGCCGTGTGGCTCGACACCAGCCTTCCCGAGGCTCAGGTGCAATTCACCTATCTTCGCGTGGGCCTTAGCTGCTGCCAGAAGAGCAGCATGGAACTCTACGGCAATTTGCTTGTAGACGTCGACGAATTCTGCTGACACGACGCGAGATGCTGCCTTCCGCTCATCGCGGATCATGTTGTCGAGTTCGTGCATAGCCTCTTCGATGTCGCGACGCTCGTCGGCCAGCCGGCTTAGTTGTTCCCGTGCCGACGGCGGCATTTCGAAGCGTGCGCCCTCTATAAGAGCTGCCACTCGATCCTTGCGGAGGTCAGCCGGCGCGGCCGTCATGGCTTGAGCATGAACGGTGCGCTGTTCGGCATTGATCTCGTCATATCGAGAGGCCAGTTCCGCTCGCCTGGTGTTCAGGCGGACCAATTCTGGCGATCGATCTTCCGGGGGCGGGATCACGAGGTCTTTGATATCCATTTTCACCTCACAGAAGCTGCTGCGCGATGCGGTGCAGCGCGGGCAGCGTGATTTGTACGATGCGGCGCATGCCGGGCAGGTCGGTTTCGGCGCGATAGGTCCGGTTCACCACAGTGCCTCCGGCTCGCTCGCCGGAGACGACCATGAAGGCGGCATCCGAGCTGATCAGGATCTCGCCCTTTCGGAAGTCGATATCGCCCGCGACAAGGCCGGCTGACTCATCGAGAAGATCGGTCAATTCAGTCTCGGCATTGACGGCGCCGTCGCCGGACAACCTGACCAGAGAGCCGAGCTTGTGTTGCACAAATGGGGCATTGACGGGCAGGGGAGCGCACAGCGCGAGCAGGATGCGGGCGACATCGCGGCTGTAGAGAGTGGGAGCGACAGGACGAGCGGCGGCGATTAGGCCGGCCTCCTTCATCTTCCGCATGGTGTTGGTGACAATCGACCGCGGGAGACCAAGCTCATGCGCGATGACGTTCCCGCGCTCTGCAGCGCCGGGCTGGATTTTCGGCATTGCGTGCCATCTCCATAATTGAGGTTAAAAGAAAAGACGCCGGCTTTCGCCGACGCCTTTCTTGAAGCGGTGACCTCACCACCGGCCGAAGCGGAGCGAGGTTCGATCAACCCCGCTTGCCAGCGGGAGATCTAAACGGCGCCGATACATCAACGGTCGCCGGTGTAGGATCGTGAGCGGCCACGCGCGGCCGCCCACTTCGGGGCGGTGACAGCGCCCTGAACGTAAAAGGGCCGCTTGCGCGACCCTTTCTCTCCCTTACCCTTTGGCGTTCCGAAAAGGGGTACCCCTATGCGGCAGCCTGCGGGAATATCCTGTCTGGCTGAAGCTTCGAACGATAGAAGCCTGCCGGGAGTGGCACACCTTCCTGCCACGGCAAGCACGACGTGACGGAAGATTTTTCCGTCACGTTGCCTAGCTGCCAATACCGGTCCACGATTCCAAAACCATCGAAGATACGGGCGCGTGCTTCACCCTTGCCCCCCTTACTGCCTGCTCCGAGGCGTTCGCCGATCTCAGCCAAGGTCAGGTTGTCGCAAACGGCCCATTCGAACGCGTCCAGGATCTTCGGCACAAAGGCCAGTTTGGAGCGGAGGAAGGCGAGTTCCCTCTTCGCGTCAATCGCAGAGAGGATAGGCCAGTCGCCGTTCCAATTCTTGGGGACGGCTGCCGCGCGCGTCTTCGTTTCAGATCCGGCCATGACGATCCGCCGGGCAGGGCGGTCTACGTTTGCCTTCTTGCCGGTGACAACCTTCACTCCTTTGGATTTGCCATCCTCGTCAGTGCGATGGACGATGTAAAGGTTATCAGCCTCTTTGCCGATTAGCTGTGTCGGCCGCGTCGCGTTATCGTGCAGATCTCGATATCGGCGCGCCAGCTGAAGGCAACGGTCATTCCGCTCTGTCACCAGAAGCTTTTGGAGTGGCCAATCGAAGTTATCGTTATCTGCCTGACCACGGTAGGCATTGGACGTGAGTCTCGCTGCTTGGGCATCCAGGCGCCATGTGACTGACGGACCGTCGCTGACAAGCTTGGCCGTAACGCTGCGCATAGGTGGAGAACGACACGGTTGCCATTGTTGGCTGTCGGCATCGTCGGAAAGGGCGGGCATCGTGTCGCGGCGGTCGAAGACCGGGATTTCGTCGTTGATCATGCTGTCACCTATGATCCGGAGGGTGCGGCCGCTTCGGGCTCTTTTTTAGCTAAGGCGACGACGATGTAGGTCGCAAAATCTCAGGTCAATAGGGGCGTTCACATTGGCTGCCGTCAATCCTGATGTGTCGCGGTACATCGACCGCGTCGCCCTAAAGGCACCACATTGCTCACGGATTATTTCTCCCGGTAACAATGAGAGGAGTTCCAATGTCAAACGAATGGCAAAAACCGGTTCGTGTGAACGACGGTGGCCTCACGATCACGGTGGCCTCAGCCGCGCAGGCGCGGACATTCCTCCAGCACGCAAAGCGCAGCGACCAATGGGGCGAAGCTTGGGCAAAGTGCTCAGCCGCCGCCGAGGGGCGTCTTTCGAACGATGAAGCTAGGCAGGCCTTCCTTAAAGCCGCACACTGACACGCCCAACAAGCCAAAAAACTCAATATTTTCTCGCGCGCGTGCGCCACGCGTGATCGCGCGCGTGAGTTTTTCTGTGTTAGCGTTAGTTCGTTTGGACACCGCCGGTACGGCAGCCGTGAGGGCCAGAGATCTTACCCACCCCTCCCGATGCGTGGTCGGCCTGGAGGCGGTGTCCGATCAGGCGACACTAGCAAGAGCTCGTCTGATGTTTAACCCCCATCTAGATAGCACACCCTTTTGCTTTTCGAATGTCACTCGGAATTTCGGCAGGCACCTCTGTCACGAGGAAATCGCCAATCAACCATTGTCCGGGCCCAAAAAACATCTGCGCAGTTTTGACTGTAACAGTGACTTCCGCAAACTGAAGCGATGAAAGGAGTTTGTGACTTGCGTTCTGAGTTGGCCCCGCTGTGGCGGAAAATGTAGCATTACATAGCACGTGGCCAGGCGTCGGCGTAGCGCTCGCGTTTCGTTCGCAGTCAACCGTCATCGCCTTGACGTCGCAACCAACGGTCTTTTTGAGAACCAATTTCGGCTCGACAGATGCGTAATCGGCGGCGGGCGTCGATGGGGTTTTCACTAACGATGGGGCGAACACCGTGCACGAATAGTTGAAACCGTCATGTACCAAGTTAATTGTAGCGCGCACACTCGCGTTCAAATCCGTCCTTTTAATAGGTATTTCGATGGTGCCAGGGTTTAATTCGTATTCAGGTGTTACCAATTTTCCGGCCTGTGCTCCGTCGTACTGGGAAGTTCCATTGGCAACATAGCTCATCGTCACCTTTGCCTTCGACAATGAATTTCTTTTCCAATTCAATCTGACGAACACATCGTCATCCTGAGGAGTAGCCCAACAGGAAAATCCTTCCCTCTTGGCCATGCACTGCAACCAACTATTCGCAACGGTGGAATTTACTAAATTCTGGCTGACGAAATAAAACTCCTGAGCTGAATCCTCTGCAGATTTATTTCCACATTTTTCGGACTTCCACTTGTTATATTGTTCCTGAGTAAGGTTCTCAGCGTTTGCTGAACTAGCACTCCCGCTTAACGAGAATGGGCCGTAACTTACACCACCTCCGCCGCCTCCACTCGACGATTTAGATTTTTGATAGTATGATTTAGCCTCCTCTAAGGAAGACGAGCAATAAAAAGCCTGCTCCGCAGAGGCGCGCTGCGTTTTGGTAAGACTTACTGTGCTGTCGTAAAGGCCAGATGCCAACAGATCTTTACAGTTATCTTCCGCGATAGCGGCAGTGGGTAGGAGTAATATTGCAAGCAGCCGCAGGGCAAGAATTCGGGCAATTCGCATGGGGCACCCGTTAATAATGAAGCACACCAATAATTCATATATTTTACAAGAAATCAATCAATAGTTGCGCTTTTGAATTGTGTAATATCTGCTCGGCGAAATGGAACGTCATCCTCACCTGCCCACCTCCATCGCACGCTCCATTGTCGCGTCGTGGTGGCTGCAATGTCGGGGGGCACCTTTGCGAAGACCATTTGATCAATCCTAGTCCCTCTAGAATGTCCGGCCGCTGTCGAGGTTCCGACTGGTTTGGGAATACAACGCTTTCATACTGATTCAAAGTGAGGGAATTGAGTGATGAGGCTTGCGTTTACTTTGGCGTGTGCAGGGATATTCGCGGCATGGCCATTGGCCGCCCAAGGAATAACCGTGGGCGCTACTATAGAAAAAGCGCGTACTGATCTGACGGCGAAATTGATGATCAACGCGGCTGGTGACACAATCGTCTGGGTTAGTGCCTACCTGGATTCCAAAAAAAGAGGGCAGCTTGTGTGCCCCCCACCACGCCTCGTGTTCACTCCTGAGACGTACGTTTCTGTTCTGTCCGGCTACGTCTCCAAACATCCAGAGGGCGGAAAGGAGAGTCTTCAGATGCTAAACTATGTCATGCTCAACGCAATGCTTTACACTTTTCCCTGTCGCGAATGAACCACGCCGAAGTCACAGAAAAGCTGCGTTTTGAGCGGAATGGGATATCGGCTTCAGGAGCCGGTCACTAAAATGCGGAGAAGTGCGGAAGCGCCGTGCCGGATTTCACCGGCACCATTGCCGGCGATAAATTTTAGTCCCTAACCGTAACGTTAATCCACCGGCCGGATGACCCGCGACCGTAGATTTCGACATCGATCCAAACGCCGCCCTGCACAATCATCCTCGCAGCTTCGCCGCTCATACTCCCGTTACGAAGCATGACTTCGAGCGCCTGTCGATTAGCCGCATCAGCGAAGAATGTGTCCGCCTCGTCGTCCCTGTCGCGAATGCCATAGACATAGAAATTCGCGCGGTCCTGACGAATGATCTGCCACGGTTTGGTAAGCCGAACGCCGCTCGAATTGAACAGATCGTCACGTCCGATATAGGCCCGGTAGCTTTCGATAAGCCCGTTTGAGTGCTCGACGGTGACGCTGGATTGCGCCAATGCAGAAAGCGCTGATAACCCGAATGAAAAGCCAAAAACTGCGGAAGTAACAAAACTGCGCATTGTCTAAATGTGCCCCATGAAATGCCCTTGGTCGACACTACAATCCGCGATAGATCAACGCAAAGTCTACTGGCGACTTTGGTTAAACAAAGAGTACAACCAAGCGGTCGGCGATGTCCTGATGCCTGAGGCGAGGCTATTTTCACTTACTCCTCCGCAACATCACCTAAGGCCGCAACACGCAACAGGCGCAACACATACACCCTCTAAAGAGGGGTGTTGTGTTGTTGCGCTTTTCTGTTGCGGTGTCGGCCAATGAGGTGACGAGAAACAGTTGCGCAACAATTGTTGCGTTTCGTTGCGTTCTGTTGCGGTCATGAAAGCTGAAAAAGGCCAGCATCCTCAACCGCGAAACCTGCCTCGATGATCTCTTTATGTCGCGAAAACTTAAGCCTTTTTCCGCCTTCGGAGATGTTGCCTGCAGCCAGGTAAACGGCCGCGCGCCATAGCTCTTCGGTTACGGGCTTGTTGTCGTTGGCTGCTATCGCACCGCGCAACACATCCACTGCCTCACGATGACGACGCAACGGCTTCGATTTGTCGTTTTCTGTTGCGGTCTGTTGCGCTTCGATCAGAACCGGTGCAGTCGTCTCGGGCTCATCTGCAGCCGCTCGGCCAAGGCTGACAGTCTCCATGCGGTAGGTTCGGATAGGCCGATCAGGCCCTTCGTTGTTCTTCGCCACCTTAGCAACCGACACGCCGCGCTTGCGGGTGACGTGGATTGTCATGTCCGCCGCACCTTGAAGCTGGCCAGCCCCGCGCATGCGAGCCTCACCGCTGACAGGCGAATGGTGCACAACGATAACTGAGCAATGCGCTTCCGGATTGCCGTGGCGAACGGCATCGGTGAGGCTATTAACCGCCTTGTGCATCGCCTCCGGGTTGCTGTCGGATGCCGACATAGCGGCGGCCAGAGTGTCGATGATGACAACCTCTGCGCCGTACTCGTCAGGAAAAGATTGCGAGGCTGTGCGGATCACAGCGCGCAGGAAGTGCTCTTCGCAAAGGTCGATAGGGCCATCATAGATCATGAGGTTACCGAAGGGCTCGCCGCCATGGTGT
The DNA here is from genome assembly GCF_007829835.1 of Neorhizobium alkalisoli. GTDB lineage: Bacteria > Pseudomonadota > Alphaproteobacteria > Rhizobiales > Rhizobiaceae > Neorhizobium. The sequence goes on from NZ_VIWP01000004.1 coordinate 561,876, forward strand.
TTGACAAAGGCATCAACGCGGCGGCGCACTTGGTCGCCGCGCTCGGCAGCAATATACAGGATGTTGTAGGAAGGCCGGTCGCGTATGGTGCCGAAGTCCCAGCCTGCAGCGAGACGGCAAGCGAGGTCGACCGAGAACACGGACTTGCCCGCCTCGCTGGGGCCGAAGATCGCTGTCAGGTCGCCTGCGCCGATCCAACCGGGCATTCGCCAGTATTTATGCCTCGTGGACTTCTGTGCCGAATGTGCGGTTAGGTGAGCCGAGATCGACTGGAAGACGGTGCTGCCCTCGTCGAAGTCATCCCAGTCGATAGTCGCAAAGTTATTGGCCATTGCGTGCGACCTTTATCGCTTCGACCGCAAGGGCGGTCAGGCGCTCAGCCATCGGCTTGGAAAACGTAGCGGTGCGGCGATGACCAGCCTGTGGAGCGAAAAGGTAGTGGGCGCCGTCAGGCTGCCGCAGCAAACGCAAGCCATAGAGACGAATGTGCTCGTTCAACTCGATGTCGACGAAGGCCACACAGTCCTTCGGTCCAGACTCACGCGTCGGATGGCAGTACAGAACTCTCATTTTTTCCTTTCGGCGCACAATGGCGCGACCCGCTGGCAGAAGCCGGCAGGTGGTTAAGTCGTTGATAGTGCAGTTCACATTGGGTGGTATCAACCGGGTCGTAGGTTCGGTACCTTGGGACGCCGCCGTTCTAGACATAATGGAGCTAAGCGGTTGAGCTCGGTTCGATTTCTAGACGAAATGGAGAATTCGAAGGCGTTGAAATTTGGTCATTCGTCAGCGGATTGAAAATCCGCGTGTCGGTGGTTCAAATCCGCCTCCGGGCACCATTTTTGTTTGTACCGTGTTCGATATTTTGTTCTCCGGGTTGGAGGGCTGTCGTGTAGCGGTTTATTCCAAAACATCAGCAAGAAAATAATTTTTCAATACTTCATCCCCCTCCTTCCAGCCCGTGAGATACTTCTTCGGGGACAAAAGCGAGGACTTTATCGATGATATCAGTAGCTGCCGATATAATCAGCAAAGTAAGCCGTGATTTGGCGTGGCAAAGGTTTAGGCTCTCGGCTATCGCGCTGAAGCGGACCCTGGATTTTAAAGATCCGTTTGATTTCCCTTCAGCTGTGAGATCGGGATCAATTCTTCTGGTTGGAGAGGGAAATCTGAGCTTTTCAGTCTCGCTTTCCGGTCTGGTCGGAAGCAAGGCGGCGAACATGACGGCCACAACATTCCAAAATGAAAAAGAATATCTGGAAATTACCAGCCGGAATGCGCGAACCCTTCGCCGCAGAGGTGTTAAGACGGTGGCCGGCGTCGATGCAACAAATCTATCGCGCTGGTTTGATAAGAAGAAATTTAGTTTGATCATCTTTCAATTCCCAAATGTTGGCAGCCGAGAACCGCGCTACGGGCGAAACCCAAACCACGTTTTGGTGCGGCGCTTTCTAAGGAGTGCAGCAGAGCGCCTTGTTGTTGGCGGGCAGGTCGCGATAACCGTTATAAACAGCTCACATTACGATGGTGCTTTTGATATGGATGGAGCATCCGAGCGCAATAGTTATGCTCCTCCAATCGCACGTCCTTTCTATACTGCGGACTATCCCGGTTATTCACATGTGAAGACGAAAGAAGATGGGGTCAGTGCGCTTGATGAAGGTGATGAGTTCGTAACGTATGTATTTCAACGCAAAGAGGAGGCTCATCGCAAATGAATAGCGTGTTGATTGCGCCGCCTCTGCCGCCGGGCATTGCCTATTTTCAGAACTTCTTGTCCGCCGTGGAGGAAGAAGCTCTTCTCGCCCGCCTGGACGCTGGCGAGTGGAGCAATGTGCTGAAACGCCGGGTCCAGCATTTCGGTTACCGATACGATTACAAAGCGCGCACCATCGCTCCGGACGCCTATCTGGGAGAGTTACCGGATTGGCTGGCGTTCTTCGCAGAGCGGCTGGTAGCCGGGGGGCATTGCAATAGCCTGCCGGATCAGGCGATTGCCAACGAATATCTTCCGGGGCAGGGGATCAGCGCCCATGTTGATTGCGTCCCCTGTTTTGACGACACTATTGTTTCCGTCAGCCTGTTGTCGGCCTGCGAAATGATATTTCGCAAAACTGATGGAGCTCAGGTGCTGAGCGTTCCCCTTCTGCCGCGTTCCGCCATCGTGCTGAAAGATGCCGGCCGATATGACTGGACCCACGAGATACCCGCGCGCAAGTCGGACCTTGTGGATGGTATGAAAATAGCCCGCGGAAGAAGAATTTCTCTGACTTTCAGAAAAGTCATTCGCGCGGCCGATGCTGAGATCTGACCCGGTTTCTAGGTAGTCCAAAAAGCTGAAAACCCGGGCAGACGGAAGTCTACCCGGGTTTTCCGTTTTTCGGCTGCCTATCCCTTCCTCACAGGAAGAAATCGCTCGCATACATCTTCGTCAGGCCCGCAACCTTGATCTGGAAATCCGCCCTTCCGTCGCCATCGACGTCGCCGGAAACAATCCCCGCGCTAAACCGCAATTCGCCTGCTTCACCCGAAAACGCCTTCGAACCGATGAAGTCAAAGGCCTGGTTGCCGCGGTGGGTCGTGTCGGCGTCGATCTGGCGCAGGTCGATATAATCGTCCTCGGCGCGGCTGAAATCCTTGATCACGTCGCGCGAGGCGCCTGCCTTGGAATCGCTGACCGAGGTGAAGACAAAGGTATCGGCGCCCGAGCCGCCCCAGAGATAGTCGCTGCCGGCGCCGCCATAAAGCTTGTCCTTGCCGGATCCGCCATAGAGGTCGTCCTTGCCGCCGCCGCCGTAAAGCGTGTCATTGCCGCCGAGACCGTAGATCACGTCATTGCCGCCATCGCCCCAGAGCTTGTTGGCGACGGACGATCCGTAGATCTCGTCGCCGGCACCGGTGCCGATCGCGTTTTCGATGCTCGACAGGGTTTCGGTGTCGCTCGAGCCATCCGTCGCGGCATAACCCTTGCCGAGATCGATCAGCACGCCGCTGCCACCGAGATCCGGGTCATCGTCCTGGGATTCGTAGCTGATCGTGTCTATGCCGGAACCGCCGTAGAAATTATTGGCAAAGCCGACGGAGAAGAACGAGTCATTTCCCGCTTCGCCGTAATAGCTGCTGTGATAGGTCGACACGTCGAACGTGTCGTTGCCGTTGCCACCATAGACGACGTCGTAATAGCTGGCGGAGGTCGAGAAGCCGATGCCGATATAGGTGTCGTTGCCGGAGCCGAGATCGATCTGGTTGCCGCCCTCGAACCAGTTCTTCACCAGGTCGGCGCCGCTATCGGCATAAACGGTGTTGAACCCGCCATAGTCGCCGACAAGATTGAGATAGATCTTGTCGTTGCCGCCATAAGCATAGATCGTCAGGTCGGAATCATAGTCGTCCTGGTAGATGATGTTGGCGCGGTCGTCACCGTAAAAGGTCGGCATTCTTTCCTCCTGATCTTGTCCCGGATCGCAGGCGATTCGCGGGCGAACGCCATGATGATAGGACATCAAAGCTAAACCTATACGTAATGTCCCGTTGTCTGCCGTTCATCTTCGGCCCCTTCACGCATCCGTGAAGCCCCGAAAACACGGGCATTTATTTATTTAAGCAATCGCTGAAACTTATTTTCCATCTCCGTCGTATAGGTTCTCGATTTCGCGGGAGAACATCCATGGACGACATGATTACCAATGTCATAGCTGCCGCAGCGGCTCTCATCATCGCCCTCTATCTGGGCTCATTTGCGGCTGCGATGTTCCTGTAGCGGCCGGCGGCCGATTTATCGGCGCAGGCATTGCGACAGATCAATGCGCTTGCCCTTCAGGGGCGCGGCAAGATTTCGCACTTTGCTTTCCCTTGGCGGGATGCTCAAAAAGATCGTCCCTCGCGGACCCGGGAACATGATGTTCTCGGCACCCTGCCGGCTGCGGCCGGCAGGGTGACCCTTGCATTCCGGGATGGGCGTGTGGATCAAAGCTTTTTCGACAGAGGTGCTGTTGCCGTTGCGGCAGACCTGATCGGCATCGGGCTCGGTGTGGCCGGCGTCGGCGGCATCATCGTCGAAACGGAAGCCTATGAGCCGGATGATCCCGCCTCCCACAGTTTCCGGGGGCCGACACCGCGGACCACCGTCATGTTCGGTCAGCCCGGCCATGCCTATGTCTACCGGTCCTACGGCATCCATTGGTGTCTCAATTTCGTCTGCCGGCCGGGCAGCGCCGTCCTTATCCGCGCCTTGCAGCCGGTTTTCGGACTTGAGGAGATGGAGCGCCGCCGTGGCCGCCCGGAGCCGTTGCTGCTCTGCTCGGGCCCGGGCCGGGTCTGCCAGGCGCTGGGCGTCGGCATGGAGCATAACGGCCTGTCATTGTTCGCAGCACCATTTCTTCTGAAGCCGCGTGAAAATACGCCGCTTGTCGTTTCCGGCCCACGCATCGGCATATCGCGGGCCGTCGATCTCCCCTGGCGTTTCGGCCTTTCAGGTTCGCCGCATCTCAGCCGGAAATTCGGCGCCAGGACAGGTGCTCAGGCAAGCCCTGCCTGAGCCTCCTATTTGCGGCCGAGCCTCGACAGCATGCCACCGGTCGCAAGCCCCAGCAGAACCGCGCCTGCGACCAGAAGCAGGCCATAGGACATGATATTGTCTGAAAGCCAGTTTGCCGCGATCAGCCGGGCGTTGAAGATCGAGAAGGGCGCCGTCGGCATGAAACGGAACCAGCTGACCGGGATCACGTCCGTATCCGTATTCGGACCGTTATAGACTGTGATGCGGCCCGCGAGCCTGTCCCAGGCCTGGCGTGTCGAGAAAGCGTTCATGCCCTCGTAGAGCGAATCGTCGTCGGTCGAGATCAGCGCCGTCCAGGTGCCGAGTTCGGTCGGATCGCTGTCCTGCGCCAGGATCATGTCCGCCGTCTTCGGCGGGCTGTACATTTCATCGGTCGGCGGCGCGAAACGCAGCATGGTGGCGGAGAGGTCGAAGTTGCGCTTTGCCCAATCAGCCAGCCCGGAGAATTGGCGACTGATGAAGTTGTCGCCGTTGCGCTGCTGCCAGTCCTGCAAGGTCAGGGATTTTTGCGGCGCCGGCGCGCGGTTGAGCTCCTCGCTCCAACTGTTGCGGCTCGACGGGTCGATCTTCAGCTGGCTGAGAACATTGGCCGGAAATTCCGAGATCGAGCCGACGAATATGGCATTCCGTCCGGCAATCCTGGCTGTCGATATCGTCACGCTGATCGGCATGACCCGGTGTGATGCTACGGCGATCTTGCCGAGCAGGGTCGCGGTCGAGCTCAGTGTCTTTTCGTCGATCCGGCCGAGGAAAAGCGAAACAGGGTCGGAGCCCAGGCCATAAGGGAAGCCCGTGCCGGCCGTTGCCGCAAGGTTCGGCACCTGGGCGATGCGGGCGAAATCCGGCATTTCGAATTGCGAGCTGCCGAACAGGGCGAAACGGCTTTTGTTCTCGCCGGTCGCGCCGGGCGCGCAGGCCCTGTCGGCTGCGGTGATCAGCGAGGCTTCGAGGACGATGGTGTTGACGCCCGGCTTGAAGTGCTGGAGCGTCAGCTTGATCGGCAGATGCCGCAGTACTGCCCCGCCATTCGAGGTGATCGGTATGGTGGAGGCGATATTGCCGTTCACGAAGACGTCGATATGGCTGCCCGCCTGCACTTCCGGCACATAGGCGGCGTCGAGCAGGATGCGCGCCTCGCCATAGGCGTTCGCGTAGAAATCGGCAGGAACCCCAATCGTGAACTCGGTGCGGAACAGTCGGCCGGAAAATTCCTGGCTCTGGATGCCGAGCGAGGAGAAGTCGAGTACGCTGTTGGAAAACAGGAAAGGCGTATCGAGACCACGCCAGTTGGCGGTGGCCAGGGTCTCGCGGCGCTGGGTGCCGGTCGTATCGACCGAGGCTGCGAAACTGTCGATCAGCCCCTGAAGCGCCGGCCAGCTCGGGCCCGACAAGGCCAGAACCGATGCGCCGGCATTGGCCGGATATTCGGCAAAGCTCGCGACAGCGGCACTTGAGGCAGCAGCCGTCAGGTTCGGCAGAAGCGGTCTCAGTTCCTCCGGCGTTCCGACGAACACCATCAGCTCGCCTGCCTGCAGGGGCCCTTGCGGAGATTTCTGGAAGTCGAATGACTGGTTCGGCATGCCGCTCATCAGCGACAGCGCCTGTGTCAGCCGCATCAGTACGTCGGTCGCGCCGATCTGGTCGAGCGCCGGCACGATCAGCCGGAACCGGGTATTGCCATGGCCATCCACGCCGACGGCCCGCAGGTCGTCGAGCCGGTTCAGGCGGCTGACCTTGGGGTCATCGAACGACAGGTAGGTCTTTTCCGGGTCGATGGCGGTCCAAAGCTCGAAGGTCGATTCGATCGTGCAATCGGTACGGTGGCGCTGGTCGGCCCCGAAGCGGATGACATTGCTGCCCGCCTTCAGGATACCGGCCGGCAGGTCGATCACGTGTTCGGCGGGTCGGTCGGAGGCGGAGATCCGATCCTTGTATATCTCGACATCGTTGATGTTGACGGAAAGCCGCGAGGCCTCCGGCGCCACGAAGACGGAGTTCTGGTAGCTGAAATGCAGCTTGGTCGGCGCTGCGGCCTGTTCTGCGGTCAGATGGATCGACCACGACCGCTGGCCGATCTCGCCATTGATGCGCAGTGTTTCGGCAGGCACCAGATAACGGCGCGTCCCATCCGCCACATCGACATTGGCCGGTGCATTGGCAGGCGCCGTAGGGCTAGTGGCTGCCGGAGCTGTTGTGCCGCCGATGGCGTTCGGCTGCTGCAGCGGTGGGGGGGCAGATGCCGGTGGTGCAACTGCAGGCGCATTGGCCGGGGGAGGCGATACCGGCTTCGGTGGCGAGGCCGCGGAAAAGGGTGCCGGAGCAGAAGGTGCTACGGGCTTTACCGCTTGCGGCGCCGTTTGCGGAGCTGGCTGTAGCGGTGCTGGCCTTGGAGGCGGTGCCGGGGCGGCAGGCTGCGCCGGCCGCTCGGGCGACATGTCGAACGGCGACTGGCTCCAGGCAGGAAAGGCTGCGACGAGGACGAACAGAAATGCGAGGGGTTTCATCATGGCCATTATCTAACCCTCGTTCCCCGCCCGGCTTCGGCCGAGGTCCTTCAGGAAATAGGCAAGGCCACGCGTCGTCTGATAGGCCGCCAGACCGAGGAACCAGATCGTGCCGCGCAACAGGCCGGGGTTTTTGCGCCGCGACGTCTGGAACTGTGTCCACTGGCTGGAATTTGCAAAGATAAGGTCGGCAATCAGCCTGTGGTCCGTCGGTTTTTCCGGCGTGTAGCGGCAACCCATCGTCGTCACGTCGCCAAGGCTTTCGAAATTGCGGATCTCGACCGGCAGCTCGCTGACCGGCAGATCGCTGAAGGGCTGGAAGCGAATGAGGCCGCGCTTGCCGACGGCAAGGTCCTTGAAGCCTTCCGTATAGACCTGCATCGCCGAGCCATGCACGGAAACGTCCTCGATCGTTGCGGTGAACCAGCGGTCGTCGACACCGAATTCGCAGCGCCGGCTGACCCGGATACGCCGAGAAGATTGCCGCTCGCCGCGTTCGGAAACGACGCCGAGCGCGCAGCCGGCAATGATGATGTTGAGCAGGTTCCAACCGCCGACGACCAGCGTCACGTCCGCCTTGTAGGGCTCGGTATAGACCCGGTAGACGCTCATGATGAAGGCGATGACGAGCACGCAGAAGATCACGAAGAACGGTCTGCTGATTTCCGAAAGGCGGCTGACCGAAACGGATTCGTCCTTTGCCGTCACCTTGAAGGTCGGTTTGCTCGGGTTGAGCATGACCGAAACGACGGCGGGCAGAAGATGCACCGTCTGGACGTATTCGTAGAGTTCCGAGATCCACGGCCAGCGGAACGATCCGTAGAGATAGTTCTGCATCAGCATGTTCACGACCATGTAGGTCAGCGAATAGACGAGGAACTCGCCGCCGGACGAGGTGAAGATCTCGAGGTCGAAGAACAGATAGAATAGCGGCGCGAACAGGAAGATCGTGCGCGGGAAGGGGAACAGCCAGAACAGCGTCGATGACATGTAGCAAAGGCGCTGCGGGAAGGAGAGGCCGCGCTTCAAGGGCGGGAAGCGGAAGCGCAGGATCTGCATCATTCCCTGTGCCCAGCGCGAGCGCTGGCCGATGAAGCTTGCGAAGGTCGCAGGCTGCAGGCCGGCGATCAGCGGCCGGTCGACATAGATGCTGTGCCAGCCGAGACCATGCAGGTCGAGCGCGGTTTCGCAGTCCTCGGTAATGCTGACCCCGGAAAAGCCGTTCGAGACTTCCAGCGCCTTGCGGTTCAGAACCGCCGCAGAGCCGCAGAAGAAAGCGGCATTCCACTTGTCGAGACCGCGCTGGATGATGCCGTAGAACATCTCGTTTTCGCTCGGCATCTTCTCGAAGGTACGAAGATTGCGCTCGACCGGATCCGGATTGAGGAAGAAATGCGGCGTCTGCACGAGGAAGAGTTTTGGCTCCTTCTCGAAGAAATGCACGGTTTCGAGCAGGAAGTCGCGGGTCGGTGCGTGGTCGGCATCGAAGACGGCGATCAGGTCGCCGGTCGAATGCGCCAGGCCGTTGTTGAGATTGCCGGCCTTTGCATGCTCATTGCGTTCGCGCGTCAGATATTTGACGCCGAGTTCCTCGCAGAGCTGGCGCAGCGAATTGTAGCGCGCTTCCGCGGCGCGGGCATCGGCGACATTGGCAGACTTGCGCTTCTGCACCGTACCGCCGTCATCGAGCAGCCAGACGGTCAGCTTTTCCGGCGGATAATCCATGTTGCGGGCAGCAGCCAGCGTATTGGCCAGCAGCACCTCGTCCTCGTTATAGGATGGCACGAAGACGTCGACGGTCGGCAGCTCGCCCTTGTTGCGGTCGCCTGCCTTGCGCGGTGTGAGCGGCATGGCGACGACGAAGAGGCTGAGGCCCAGCATCACCACGCTGTACATTTCGGCGAGATAAACGAGCAGGCCGGGAATGAAGTTTTCCAGCTGGTTGACCGGCGGCAGCGTGTTCGTCGTGCGCCAGTAGACATAGCGGAACACCATGACCGTGCCGAAGGAAAGCGCGACCAGCCGCCATTTCCCTTCGGCGTTCAGGAGCTTGATGATGCTCATCACCAGAACCACCATGATGCTGGCGATAAGCTGGGTGCGGGTATTGATCGGCAGCGTCACCAGAAGCGCGATCATCGCGCTGGCGGCAGCCCATATGGCGGCGGAGATGACTGTGCGCATGGGCGGGCTACCTTTGGAGCCTGGAAAACCGGGTCGGGAAACGGATCTCAGCGGCAGCTAGCATCGGATCCCTCCGTTCCGGTCGAGCAGGACGGAGAGGGGACACGCACGGAGTTCTGCACCGGTGATGTGCCGGGATACGAGGGCGGTGCGGTCCGCGGAGCAACGCCGGCCGTCGGAGCGACCGGATAAGCCAGCGATCGGCCGGATGCGCCCGACACGGTCGGCACGCGAACGAGCGGTGCGGCAGGTTCTGTCTGGACGGGTGCCGGCGCGGCGGTAACGGTTCGCACCGGTGCAGCTGCCGGCGCGCGGCGCATGATCGTCGTCGGCCGCTGCGGTGTGACCGGCACGATTGCCTCGGTCGATGCCGGGCGCGGATAGCTCGGAGCGCCACTCATGCCGAAGCCGGGGGCCATCGGCGCCGGCTGGCCATAAGGGTTCCAGCCCATCGAATCGACGGAGGCATTGATGGTGAAATTATACATGAAGGCGAGCAGCTTCTGCTCCGTCGCGCCGGCCTCGCAGATACGTGCGCGGACCTGGACGGTGCCGTAATTGTTCATCGGCGATATGCTTTCCGCCGGCGAGCGGATCTGCTGCCAGCCATACATGCAAAGGTCGCCGGCGCTGCGTCCGAAGGCATAACCAAACGGGCCATAGCTGTTCTGCACGTAGAATTGTGAGCGCACCATCGACACGCCGCGAAGGCTGGACGCCATTTCCGAGGCGATCCGGCTCTGGCTGACCTGTCCGGCGCCAAGATTGTTGGAACTGTAGCGGAACGGGCTCGCGGTGCCGAACATCTGCACCTTGAGGAAATTCTGCCCCGGCGTGACGGCGGAAGTCGCCAGGTAGATTTCCTGCTCGATCGCATTGTCATATCGACGGTCGATCACGCTGACGATCGAGGGACCGGCCGGTGGCGGCATGGCGATCGCCTGTTCTGGCGGCACCATCTTGGCCATAGCACCGGGCTGTATCGGCTGCCCGCCGCAGCTTGCAAGCGCAAGTGGCAGGATCACGAAAAAAGCAGCGACATAAGGGAGCCGGCCACAGACTGTTCGATCGACAGAGGTCGCGTATTCGTTCATCATAACGTTCTCATAAACCTACGGACGCTCATCGTCCGATGGTCGCCGCATTAATCTGAACTTGGTACTCTGACGTAGCGAAGCAGGATCGCGTCAACCTTACCAATCTTGGTAGGACAAATCTAAATTGTTCGTTAACCATCTTGCAGCATTATTTAGAAAAGTGAAATAAGACCATCTGCATTGTCCCCAGACGGGACGGAACCGCGGATAGTCGGGACCGGAGAACCGATGAAGGTTTGGCTGATCTCCTTGGCCGCAGCTGGCGTGACAGCTGGGTGGCTCCTGCATGAACACCGGCAGCCGGCGGTCGATTCGTGGCCGTTGACCGGAACCGTAAGCGCGCGCGATCCGGAATTTTCCGACCCTGCCTTAAGGGATGGAAAGACCCAGCGCCTATCGTCCCCCTCCGGAAATGTCGGCGAAGTCTCTCAACCCTTGCCTGCACCTTTGGTCGTCGCGCAGTCGATGACAACAGCGCCGTCGGCGAACCAGAACAGTCAACCCGCGCAGCCGGGCACGGCAGAACCATCCCGCTTGACCACGATCGCCCAGGCGCTCGTTACACCGCAGGTGCCCGCTGATCCCGACGCACCCGTCGTCGATGAGAGCGCGCTCCGTTATTTCGCCGCAAGGGGTGACGCCGCAAGGCTGCAGGCCGAAATATCGCGCCTTCGCGCCCTCTATCCGACCTGGACGCCGCCGGCCGATCCTTTGGCCGTACGTGCCAATGGCGATCCACAGCTGGAAAACATGTGGCAGCTTTATGCGCAGTCGCGTTATGAGGACCTGCGCAAGGCGATCGCCCAGCGCCAGGCAACCGAACCCGCCTGGCAGGTGCCGCAGGATCTGCTGGATCGCCTGAAGCTCGCCGAAGCACGCTCAAGCCTGACGGCATCCTCCGACAGGAAGGATTACGAGGCCGTCATCCGCACCGCTGCCGAAAATCCGAGCCTGCTGACCTGCGCCGAAACCGATGTTCTTTGGCGCGTAGCGGAAGCCTTTGCCGACACGGACAAGAAGGGCCGCGCGCGCGACGCCTATGCCTATGTGCTGGACAATTGCGACAGCCCGGCCGAACGCGTTGCGACGGTGCAGAAGGCAAGCGAGCTTCTGCCGCCGGACATGCTGGATACCTTGCTGGCCAAGGAACGCACGCCGCCCGGTGGCCAGCCGGAATTCGAGACATTGCGGGACGACCTCGCCCGCCGTTTCGTCGCCGATGGCAATACCGATCCCAAGCTCGTCGTGCCGGACAAGTACCTGACGCGGCTGGAACAGCTGGCCGACAAGCAGGACAAGGCTTCCGACGCGCTTCTGCTCGGCTGGTATTATTATCGCCGCGACAATCTCGGCGGTGCGGAGCGCTGGTTCCGCCGCGCCCATTCCAAGGAAGACACGGCCTCGTCCAGCGAGGGCCTCGCGCTGACGCTGATCAAGCAGAATTCTCCGGGCGAAGCCGAAAACGTGCTTTACCGCTGGCGCGACACTTCGGATGGTACCAAGGCAGCCTATATGGCCTCCGTTGCCAACCTGCTTGCCCAGGATCCGCCGCCCGTCATCCAGGAAACGGTCCTGGCGCGCATGGCGCCCATCGTCATTGCCGCCCGGGATGCCGCCGCAGCCCAGCAGTTCGGCTGGTATGCCCGTGCCATGCGCCAGCCCGCGACTGCCGCGGAATGGTTCGGCGCGGCGCTGAACTGGAAACGCGACGACGAGCCCTCCGCCTATGGCCTTGCGCTCAGCCGCAACGACCTTGGCGACAGGGCAGGGCTTGCCAACCTGCAGCGAACATGGGGCCAAAGCTCGGAACGGATTGCCGAAATCGGCAGACCGCTCAATGCCGCCGCAGGACAACCGGCGGCGCGCGGCGCGCGCCAGCCTGCCGAAGTGCCGGTACAATATCGACCCACGGCCCAGCAGGTCCCCGACCGTGCGCCTTCCTATACGTCACCGGCCTATCAGCAGCCCGCATACCAGCAACAAAACTACCAGCAGGCCTATCAGCAGCCGGCCTATCAGCAGCAGCCGGTGGAGCGTGCCCCTCGCCAGCAGCAGGTTGCTGCAGCGCCTGCACCTTCGCGGGTGCAGCGACCTGCGCCGGCCCGCGCCAGCGCGCCGCGTGGTTGCGCGGTGGATGCGGACCTGCGTGGTGGCACTCCGGAACAGTCCCTCTCGAGGGGATGGTGCCTGATGGATCTCAACCGGCCGCTCGAGGCGGTTCAGGCCTTCGAGGCCGCTTCTGCGAGTTCATCGCAGGTCACGCGTTCGGATGCCGCCTATGGCCGCAGCCTCGCCTATCTCAGGGTCGGCCTCACCGACAATGCTTCTGCGGCAGCAGCTGCGGCAAAACAGCCGAACACGCGTGCGGTCGAACTGCAGAGCGCCATTCTTTCCAACCGCGCCGTTAACGCCTTCAAGCTTGGCCATTATAACCAGGCATTGATCGCACTCGACCAGCGCGCCCAGATCGTACCGGAGCAGAATGATCTTCTGCTATTGCGCGGTTATTCCTACCTGAATGTCGGCAGACGCCCGGATGCAGTAAGGATTTTCCAGGCCCTGGCATCGACCGGCAGCGCAGACGGCCAGCGCGCGCTCGCCGATCTGATCTATCCGCCGGAAAATTGAAATGCTCTGATAGGCTTCGCGTTTTTCGCGAAGACTGGTTGCTGCAGTGCGAAATTACTTGTTTGTATTTGAATCAAAAGCATTCAAGTCGTTGCAGCTATTAACCTTCACGCAAGGAATTAACCATACATATTAGAGGACACGGCGGGATGGGTGATCGGGGGATCTCCCACCAGGCATGAAGCCGCAGAGCCGTACCGGTACCGATCCGGTATTCGCCATGCTCAGATCCAAGAAACGCTTTGCGGTGAATGTATTGCCAGTCCGGACCCTATCGTCCGTCCTGGCGGCCAATCCGTATCTTTCCGGTTCCATCTGACGCGGCAGCAATGCGCCAGTCCATACGGGCTGGTCGGTTTCACGCGGAGATGCTTTGGTGCAGGACATGCCGACAGAACAGGGGCGACGGAGCCAGGCGGGTAGCCTCGGCGAACGCCTTGCGTTTGCCGGCCTCGACGGCGAACTCTGCGATCTTGTCCGCCGCTGTCGCCCGCAGCTGGAGCCGCATCTGAAGGCCGGCCTGCGCGATCTCTTCCACCGTTTCCAGTCCTCGTCCGAGGCCGCTCGCAATTTCGAAAGCGAAAACCAGATCGAACGCCTGCATGACCTGCAGGCTTCGCATTGGAGCGTCCTGACGGATGCCCGCTTCGATGCGCTTTATGCCGAGCGTGTAAAGCTTCTGTCGGATACCGAGAGCCGCATCGGCCTCGACCCGCGCTGGCATGTCGCCGGTCATGGCGTGATGCTCGAGCATCTCGTCAGTGGCGCGATTTCCGACATGACCTCGCGCTCCTTCCTGCCGACCGGCCGCAAGCGCGAACAGGAAATGCTCGACCTCGTCGGCGCGATCATCCGCCTCGTCATGGTCGATGTAGAGATTGCCGTCTCGCTGCGCTTCAACGAGCAGCGCCAGAAACACCAGCGCGCTCTTGCCGACCAGCGCGTTGCCGATCAGTCCGAAGCCGTCGAAACTTTCATGTCGGTCATCGCCGCCCTTGCCGACCGTGACCTGACCATTTCTCTCCCGGCCGATGTGCCGGATGCCTATCGCGAGCTTGCCGAGCTTCTGAACGAAGCCCTCGGCGGCATGCGCACCACTTTCCAGGGTCTCGACGGTGCCGGTGCGCGCGCCGGAAACCTGACCGGTTCGCTCTCCGAGCTTTCCAATACGTTCGCCCGCGCCTCTCAGGAACAGTCCGGCCGTCTCCAGAATGCCGGTGATCAGTTGTCGCAGCTGGCAGCGCAGGTAAGGGAAGGGGCCGTCGGTACGGTTGCCGCCGAAAAGGCCACCGCCGCCACCCGCCGCGCCGCGGAAGAAAGCGGCAAGGTCGTCGGCCAGGCCATCAATGCCATGGCCGATATCGAAGCGTCCGCCGAGAAGATCGGCGAAATCATCGGGGTGATCGACGAGATCGCCTTCCAGACCAATCTGCTCGCGCTCAATGCCGGTATCGAAGCCGCCCGCGCCGGCGACAGCGGCCGCGGATTTGCCGTCGTCGCCCAGGAAGTGCGCGCGCTGGCGCAGCGCTCCGCCGATGCGGCCCGCGAGATCAAGACGCTCGTCAACGGTACCAAGACGCAGGTGGATGCCGGCGTCGAGATGGTTCACCGCACGCAGGGTGCGATCGACGGTATCGTCCGCCAGGTTTCCGATATCAACGATTCCATCTCCGGCATTGCCCGGTCCGCCGGCGATCAGGCCGAGGGCCTCGACCGCGTGACCGCCGATATCGGCACGATCGGCGGCGAGCTTGCCTCGACGGCGGCCCTTGCACAGCGCTCCGGCGAAAATGCCGACGAGCTGCACACGGTCATCCTCGAACTTGGCCGCACCGTTCGCGAATTCCGTATCGCCCGTCAGGGCCGTTACGACCAGGGTTATGAAGATGCGCCGCGCACCCGCGCTGCCGCTGCCCGGATTGAACCTTCGACTGCAGCCATCGGCCGGATCACGACCGAGAGCGCGGACGATTTTGCTCACCTCTACCAGAAGAAACAAGGAATTAGCTGATGGCTGCCAAGAAAGCCGCATCGGGAAGTTTGAAGCTGCCTTCGGTCCTGGACCTCAACGAAGCAACGGCTCTGCATGGCAAGCTGATGTCCATGCGCGGCAGCAACGTGGTGATCGACGCCTCGGGCGTGGAGAGAATGGGTGTGCAGTGCGTGCAGGTACTGGCTGCCGGAGCCAAGACCTGGAAGGCCGACAAAAAGTCCTTCCTCGTCGAAAAAGCCTCCGATGCCTTCGAAAAGACGATGCAGCTGATCGGCATCAACCTCGACACTTTGATCGCTAAGGAGATCTAAGAAATGAAAAAGAAAGTACTCACCGTGGATGATTCACGGACGATCCGGAACATGCTTCTGGTGACCCTGAATAATGCGGGCTTCGAGACCATTCAGGCTGAGGACGGCGTTGAAGGCCTGGAAGTCCTGGAAGGCTGCAATCCTGATGTCATCGTGACCGACATCAACATGCCGCGCCTTGACGGCTTCGGTTTCATCGAAGGCGTTCGCCGCAACGAAAAATACCGCGCCGTTCCGATCCTCGTTCTGACGACGGAAAGCGACGCAGAAAAGAAGAACCGTGCCCGTCAGGCCGGTGCAACGGGCTGGATCGTCAAGCCCTTCGACCCTGCCAAACTGATCGATGCCATCGAGCGTGTAACCGCCTGAGCCAGGATTCCTTCCCATGGATATGAACGAAATCAAAGAAATCTTTTTCCAGGAATGCGAAGAACAGCTCGCCGAACTGGAATCGGGTCTTCTTAAGCTGAACGACGGGGACCGCGACCCCGAAACGGTCAATGCCGTTTTCCGTGCCGTTCATTCCATCAAGGGAGGAGCCGGTGCTTTCGGTCTGGACGACCTGGTTGCCTTTGCGCACGTCTTCGAGACGACGCTGGACTGCGTCCGCTCCAACAAGCTCGAGCCGGGCCCGGATGTTCTTAAGGTCATGCTGAAGTCGGCCGACGTGCTGGCCGACCTTGTCACCGCCTCCCGCGATGGCGGTGGTGTCGACGAGGCGAGAAGCCGCGGCCTGGTCAAGGAACTCGAAGCGCTTGCCAATGGCGAGACGCTCGCTCCGGCAGCCCATGTCGAGGCACCGAAGGCTGCTGCCGCGCCGGCCGCTCCGATGCCGGCGCCGACGGACGAGAGCGGCTTCCAGCCGATCCCGTTCTCCTTCGACGACGAGCCTGAGACGTCGACCTTCGAAGTCACCTTCAAGCCGCGCCGCGAACTCTATTCCAAGGGCAATGAAGCCGCTCTGCTGCTGCGCGATCTCTCGCGTCTCGGCGAAATGAGCATTCATTGCGACATCGATTCTCTCCCGGACCTCGACAAGATGGATCCGGAAGCCTCCTATTTCGGCTGGACGATCTTCGTCACCACCGAAAAGAGCGAGGACGACATCCGCGCCGTCTTCGAATTTGCCGAATGGGATTGCGATCTCGAAGTGAAGCCGGTTGGCGCCGCTGAGACGAGTGAAGAACTGCCGATGGTTCCGGTACCGTTCGATCTTTCTGCTCTCGATGACGAGCCGGCCGTGGAGACTTCGGCTGTCGAAGAAACCGTTGCTGCTGCCGTTTCCGCCGCACAGACTGCTTCCGACGTCAGCAAGGTCGCTGCTGCCGCGGCCCGCGTCGAAAAGAAGGAAGCCGCAGCGCCTGCCGCTGCAGCCCAGAACAACGCCGCCCAGAACAATGCCGCAGCAGCTGCCGCTGCCGCCGGCCAGACGATCCGCGTCGATCTCGATCGCGTCGACCGCCTGATCAACCTCGTCGGCGAGCTTGTCATCAACCAGGCGATGCTCTCGCAGAGCGTCATCGAAAACGATGCGACCGGCACCTCGGCCGTCAACATGGGCCTCGAAGAGCTGCAGCAGCTCACCCGCGAGATCCAGGACTCGGTCATGGCCATCCGCGCGCAGCCGGTCAAGCCGGTGTTCCAGCGCATGTCGCGTATCGTTCGCGAAGTGGCCGACATGGTCGGCAAGCAGATCCGCCTCGTCACCGAAGGTGAAAACACCGAAGTCGACAAGACGGTTATCGACAAGATTGCCGAACCGCTGACGCACATGATCCGTAATGCCGTCGACCACGGCATCGAAAGCCCTGAAAAGCGCGAGGCCGCCGGCAAGGATCCGGAAGGCACGATCAAGCTGTCCGCAAAGCATCGTTCGGGCCGCATCCTGATTGAACTGCAGGACGATGGCGGCGGTATTAACCGCGAGCGCGTCAAGCAGAAGGCGATCGACAACGACCTGATCAGCCCGGATGCAAACCTCTCGGACGAAGAAATCGATAACCTGATCTTCGCACCGGGCTTCTCGACCGCAGACCAGATCTCCGACATTTCCGGCCGCGGCGTCGGCATGGACGTCGTCAAGCGCTCGATCCAGGCACTCGGCGGTCGTATCTCGATCTCCTCGCGTCCGGGTCTCGGTTCGACCTTCACCATGAGCCTGCCGCTGACGCTCGCCGTCCTCGACGGCATGGTCGTCACGGTCGCCGGCCAGACCCTGGTCGTGCCGCTGACGGCAATCGTCGAAACCCTGCAGCCGGAAGCATCCGCCATCCATTCCTTCGGCGCGACGCAGCGGTTGATCTCGATCCGCAACTCCTTCTGCCCGCTGGTCGATGTCGGTCGCATCCTCAACTTCCGCGCCACCCAGGCCAACCCGGTCGAAGGTGTCGCTCTGCTGGTGGAATCCGAAGGCGGCGGTCAGCGCGCGCTGATGGTCGATGCCATCCAGGGCCAGCGTCAGGTCGTCATCAAGTCGCTCGAAGCCAACTATACCCACGTTCCGGGCATCGCAGCTGCCACCATTCTCGGTGACGGTCGCGTCGCACTCATCCTTGACGTCGATGCAGTTGTCGCCGCTTCCCGCGGTCAGTCGCTCCGGGCTGAAATGTCTCTGGCTGCCACGGGCTGACCTGCATGTCGGATGTCATGAAGAGCATGTCCCAGGGAAACAAGGAACTGATCGCCTTTCGGATAGGCGATCAGGAATTCTCGGTGAACATCATGTCGGTCCGCGAAATCCGCGGCTGGACCCAGGCAATGCCGATGCCGCATGCTCCGCCCTACGTGATAGGGATGATCAACCTGCGCGGCGCCGTCCTGCCCATCGTGGATCTTTCGCTGCGGCTCGGCATGAAGAAAGCCGAGCCCACCGATCGCCACGTGATCATCGTCGCTCAGTTCAAAAATCGGATCGTCGGCCTGCTTGTCGAGGCTGTTTCCGATATCCTTACGATTACCGACGACAATATCCAGCCTGTCCCCGAGATCTCGTCGGATCTCGAGAGGCAGTATGCGAGAGGCATATTGGCGATCGATAAGCGGATGATCTGCATGATCGAGCTGGATGCCCTCTTCCCGGAGCAGGAAAGCGAAGCCGCATGATGTCTTTAGGTGCGATGGAAAGCCGGCAGTCGCCGGATGAAGTCCTGGCAAGCGGAGAATATCCGCTGACGCGGCGCGATCTCTCCGAGATCGCTGCGATGATCTATGCGGATGCGGGGATCTATCTCAACGATTCCAAGGCCTCTCTCGTCTATTCGAGACTGTCCAAGCATATCCGCAATCTGGGGCTCAGGGGCTTCCGGGAATATTGCACGCTGGTCTCTTCGCAGGAGGGCGCTGCCGCCCGCCGCGAGATGCTGTCGCACCTGACCACGAATTTCACGCGCTTCTTCCGCGAAAACCATCATTTCGAGCACCTGCGCGACGAAGTCCTGCCGGGCCTGATTGCTCGCGCCAAGAGCGGCGGTCGTGTACGCATCTGGTCTGCCGCCTGCTCGGACGGACAGGAGCCCTATTCGATCGCGCTGACGGTTCTGTCTGCCCTTCAGAACGCCGCCGATTACGATTTCCGTATTCTTGCGACCGACATCGATCCGAAGATCCTCGCCACGGCGCGCGCCGGTATCTATGACGAGAACGCTCTGGAAGCGATCAGCCCGGCCATGCGCAAGCAGTGGTTCCGTGAAGTCGATGCCGGTGGCCGCCGCAAATTCCAGGTCGATGACCGCGTCAAGAAGCTGATCACCTTCAACGAGCTCAACCTGATGGCCCAGTGGCCGTTCAAGGGCGGTTTCGACGTGATCTTCTGCCGCAACGTCGTCATCTATTTCGACGAACCGACCCAGGTGAAGATCTGGTCGCGTTTCGCTTCGCTGCTGCCCGAGGGGGGGCATCTTTATATCGGCCACTCCGAACGGGTGTCCGGTGATGCGAAGAACGCGTTCGATAATATCGGGATCACGACTTACCGCTACACCGGCAAGTCTGCAGGGAGGAAAGTATGAGCGCTCCGGCACGAGTCCTTGTCGTCGATGACAGCCCGACCATGCGCGGCCTGATCACGGCCGTCCTCAATTCCGATCCGGAAGTCAATGTCATCGGCCAGGCCGGCGACGCCATGGAAGCGCGTTCGGCGATCAAGCAGCTGAACCCGGACGTGGTGACGCTCGACATCGAAATGCCCAATATGAACGGGCTCGAATTCCTCGAGAAGATCATGCGCCTGCGCCCCATGCCGGTGATCATGGTCTCGACCATGACCCATCACGGCGCCCATGCGACGCTGGCTGCGCTGGAAATCGGTGCCTTCGATTGCGTCGGCAAGCCGGTTCCGGGCGATGCCCGTCCTTTCGTGGATCTGGCGGAAAAGGTGAAGGCTGCGGCCCGCTCCGGTCGCCGGCAGGTCGTCGCCGCGCCGGTTCCGGTTGCGACACCGGCAACTGAATACCGCGTCGGCCGCAAGGTTGTGGCGATCGGTTCATCAACCGGTGGTGTCGAAGCGCTGATCGCAGTGCTGCAAAAGTTTCCACAAAACTGCCCACCGACCGTAATTACTCAACATATGCCTTCCACGTTTACCAAAAGTTTTGCTGAACGGCTTAATCGTATCTGCGCTCCTGTAGTGCAGGAAGCGACCGATGGCGCACGGCTGGAGATTGGCAAGGTCTATCTAGCGCCCGGTGGCGAACGGCATCTGCAGGTGGTCAATCCGTCGGCGCCCTGTTGCCGGCTGATCGAAAAGGACCCGGTGAACGGCCACAGGCCGTCTGTCGATGTTCTTTTTGACTCGGTCGCGGAACTGGCTGGCCGCAATGCCGTCGGGGTTATCCTGACCGGCATGGGTCGCGACGGGGCTTCCGGTCTGCTGAAAATGCGCAGCGCAGGCGCTCGTACGATTGGCCAGAACGAAAAGACCTGTGTGGTCTACGGCATGCCGAGGGTCGCCCATGAAATTGGGGCCGTCGAGCATCAACTGCCGCTAGGCTCCATCGGTGAAGAAATATTGAAGTTAACTGCCGCCCGAAAAGAAGGTACCGAATAATGTCCCTCGCTGAAAAAATTAAAGTGCTGATCGTCGATGATCAGGTGACGAGCCGCCTGCTGCTCAGCGACGCACTGACACAGCTCGGTTTCAAGCAAATCACTGCCGCCGGTGACGGTGAGCAGGGCATGAAGATCATGGCCGAGCAGCCACACCACCTCGTCATTTCCGACTTCAACATGCCGAAGAAGGATGGGATCGAGTTCCTGCAGGCCGTACGCGCCAACCCGACCACCAAGAAGGCGGCGTTCATCATCCTGACGGCTCAGGGCGACCGCGCTCTTGTGCAGCGGGCTGCCCAGCTCGGCGCCAACAACGTTCTCGCCAAGCCGTTCACCATCGAAAAGATGAAGGCTGCCATCGAGGCAGTGTTCGGAGCGCTCAAATGAACGATGCCGCCGCTGCCAGGCGCATTCACATCATCCAGGGGGAGTGGAAGGTCGTCAACGATCCGAATGTCGTCCTTTCGACGATCCTTGGATCCTGCGTGGCTGCCTGTCTTCGTGATCCCGTTACGGGAGTCGGCGGCATGAACCATTTCCTGCTTCCCGGCACGGCCGGGGCAGGAACCTCCGGCGGTGACGCCACCCGCTACGGCGTTCATCTGATGGAATTGCTGATCAACGGCCTGCTGAAGCAGGGCGCCCGCCGCGACAGGCTGGAAGCCAAGATCTTCGGCGGCGCCAAGACGATTGCCAGCTTTTCCAATGTCGGCGAACAGAATGCCGCCTTCGCGATGCAGTTCCTGAAGGATGAAGGCATTCCGATCGTCGGTTCCTCGACCGGTGGCGATCACGGCCGCAAGCTCGAATTCTGGCCCTCCAGCGGTCGCGCGCGGCAATATCCGCTGACCGGTGCAGAAACCCAGAAAACCGTTGCGCTCGAACAGCGTCCGGTTCGTGCTCCCGTCAAGCCAGTCGAAGATTCGATCGAGTTCTTTTAAGCATAGCAAGCGGGATCCATACGAGGACAGCCATGAACGAGATCGTCGCCCCGAACACCGCTTCCCTCGAGGAATCCCTGCCGGAAGTCCTGATGCGTCTCGTATCGGAACTTCACGACGTCGCTTATCTGATCGAGCGTATCGAGCCCCAGGTTCTGGAACTCGGCGGTCCGCAGATCCTCCAGCATCCCGACAGCATGAAAGTGCTGCAGGGCATCGACCTCGCGGTTCAGAAGACGCGCGGTCTTGCAGAATTCATCGATACCGTCACCGCGAGCATTCCGACCGAATGGAAGGTCGATGTCTCGACGGCACTCAGCCTCGTCAAGCTTGCCGACATGCAGAAGGCATTGGCAAACGGGTTGCGCCACGGTCACTCGCAGCCGATCAACAAGGCCGCAGGCGACTTCGATTTCTTCTGATAAGGCCTGAAAACCGGCCTGCGGCAGGGCTCCCACCCCTCTACCGCATCTGCGAAGGCCCTGCGCCTTCGAAACGCTCGCACAAGCTTCGGCAACTAAGTTGGCCTCGGGCATAGGCTCGATATCTTGTGTGACGATGTGGGAACAGAATGAATCTGTTGGCTCAATTTTCAACAATCTTTAAAAATCTGGCCAATTTGGGCCAGACGCGATTGATTGCTCTTGGCGCAGTTGGCGTCGTCTCGGTGGCTATTGTGCTCGCCGCCGCACTTTACGTGAACAAACCGGCCTATGAGACCCTTTATACGGGCCTCGAGACCACGGACCTGAACCAGGTCAGCATCGCACTTGCAGAAGCCAATCTTCCATTTGAAGTCGGCACGGATGGCAAGAGCGTGCAGGTTCCTGTCGGCATGACCGGTAAGGCACGTCTGCTGCTCGCCGAGCGTGGCCTGCCGAACAGCGCCAATGCCGGTTACGAACTCTTCGATAATGTCGGCTCTCTCGGCCTGACCTCGTTCATGCAGGAAGTCACCCGCGTCCGCGCCCTTGAAGGCGAGATCGGCCGTACCATCCAGCAGATCGCAGGTGTTGCCGCAGCCCGCGTCCATATCGTTATGCCCGATGTCGGCAATTTCCGGCGTGGTGAGCAGAAGCCGACCGCGTCGGTCATGATCCGCGCCAGCTCGTCCACCGGCCGCAAGGCCGCTTCGTCCATTCGTCATCTCGTTGCTTCGGCCGTTCCGGGCCTCGATGTCGAGGACGTGACGATTCTCGATTCGACCGGCCAGCTGCTCGCTTCCGGTGATGATGGCGGCAACAGCCAGATCAGCCGTTCGCTGGGCGTCGTCCAGTCCGTCCAGCAGGAAATCGAAAGCAATATCGACAAGGCGCTCGCGCCCTTCCTCGGCATGGACAACTTTCGCTCCAGCGTGACCGCACAGCTCAATACCGACGCCAAGCAGACTCAGGAAACCGTCTTCGACCCGAATTCGCGTGTCGAGCGCTCGGTGCGCACGACCAAGGAAGCCTCGAAGTCGCAGCAGACCGAAACAGACAACGCCACCACTGTCGAACAGAACGTTCCGCAGGCCGCACCGCAGGCCGGTGGCAATAATGGTCCGAAATCTTCCGATCAGTCCGACAAGAAGGAAGAGCAGACCAACTACGAAATCAACCAGAAGACCGTCGCGACGACCAAGAACGGCTACCAGATCGAAAAGGTCTCGATCGCCGTCGTGGTCAACAAGGGACGTATCGCCAAGATGGTCGGCGAACCTGTCGATCAGGCCAAGATCGACGCCTACCTGGCCGAAATGCAGAAGATCGTATCCTCGGCCGCCGGCATCAATGCCGACCGTGGTGACGTCGTGACGCTGACCGCCATGGATTTCGTCGAGACCCAGCTGCTGGATGACGCCGCGACCGGCCCGAGCATGATGGAAGTGCTGAACCGCAATATCGGTGGCATCATCAACTCGCTCGCCTTCGTCCTGGTCGCCTTCCTGGTGGTCTGGCTTGGTCTGCGCCCGCTCATCCGCACCGTCGGTGGTGGCAGTGCGGCTGGCGAACTCGCGACAGAAGGCGCAGGTCTCGAACTGCCCGACTTCTCGCCGGGCGGCGCAAGCCCATCGCTCATGGAAGGCTTCGGCTCGGACTTCGGTTTTGACGGGGGCGACGACTTCATGGGTGGCGAAGACGAGGGCAGCTTCAACCGCCGCGTCAAGGAAGGTCCGGAGAAACGCCTCGCCCGCATGGTCGAGATCTCCGAAGAGCGGGCCGCAAAAATTCTCCGCAAGTGGGCCGTCGACAAGGCAGCCTGAGTACCTATCACGAAAATATGATCAAGGAAGGCCGGGCTTGCCCGGCCTTTTCTTTCAACCTTGCCACATACTTGGCGGATTCTGCTCATAACAATGCCAAAGTTGGTTCGGCTTTAGCCGGGGAAAGTTCCCCCGCGGCCATAGCAATTCCTGCACCATTTCCTAAAATAACTATGATTCGTACGGTAAATTCCGGCTTCAGGATGGAGAAGCTTGGTTTGCGGTGTTTTGATTCTGGGGTTCGGGTTTGATAATCCGGAGGCGGTTCAAGGCATTTCAGGCTGGACTATCATACGTCGTTTGATGAAACCGACACGCGCGACTGCGGTCGTAGCGTGTCCGGGGAGCAGATCGCGAATGGAGTTGCCAGAGGCAGACAGGACACCGGAAAGCCGCCGCCCGCAGGATCCGGCTGGCTCCAGGATCATGTCGCGCGAGCAGCTCGTGAGGCGTCTTTCGGTTTCCACCAGATCCAACAACGTGCAGGCCGTGATGCGGCTTCTGGCCGACTATGTCGGCGCATCGCATTTCCTTCTTGCCCGTTACGATCTCGTCCAGGAACAGGGGCTCGACTTCATCGTCACCTCAAACTGGCCTTTCGATCTCGTGCGGCGTCTGGGCGCCGATCTGGCAAGTGGATATGCCCGCTCTACAGAGCTCGAAAAATGCCTGTCGCTTCTGACACCGAGCTTCTCGCTGCTGCCGGATGACATTTCTCCGCCGGACAATATCAGCCGCCAATATTGCGCCCTGACCTTCTGCGTCGGAAAAACCCGTTTCTCTCTGATGCTTCTCTTCTCCGAAGGCATCATCCTGTCGCAGGAACGTCTGCGCGAAGTCGGACTTTTCGCGGCCTATGGTGCAAGTTTTGCCGAAGCGCGCGATGCCAAGGCGGAGCGCGATTTCGAACTGACGGAACGCGAGCTGGAATGCCTGTTCTGGATCGCGGAAGGCAAGACCAGCGACGAGATCGCCGTCATTCTCGGCATCTCCCGCAACACGATCAACAACTACATCACCAGCGTGATGCGCAAGACGGCCACCAAGACACGTTCGGAAGCGATTGCTTACGCAGTTCGCAACAATCTCGTTTAGAACAGGGGTAAATGGGCATGGGGTTTTCCCGCAGCGGCGTTGTGGATGGGCCGGGCAGCATCCAGTATCTGCGCCTGCAGCGAGCCTCGAGCCGTTCCGATGTCTTTCCCAAACTCGTCGCGATGCAGAAGAACCTGCGTGCCCGCAACTTTGCCGTCTTCAGGGTCGCTGGTGCAGGGCTTCCGAACAAACGCAAGCTCGTCTGCGAGCTGGAGAACTGGGGCGTGCTTGCCGCCGAGCAGCAGGATCAGCTGATGGAAGGGTATGGCGAGATCTTTCTCGACCATATCGAAATGTCGGTCCTGCCATTGATCTGGACCGGCACGGAGAACGGCGCCTTTTCGGAAGCGGGCGAGTTTTCCTCGCTGGTGCGGCAGCTCGATGAACGGGCCACACCCTTTTCCGGTGTCGCCTTTCCCGTTCGCCTCGGCGCGCTTGGAAATGGCTATGTGGCTTTCCTCGCGGGTTCGCTTGCCCTCGAAAGCGACCTGATCATCGACCAGCATGTGAGAAGCTGCCAGGTGATGATGGATCTTCTGGCTCTCGACGAACGGCGCAGCATGCCGGCCGAATCACTGAGCGAGCGTGAGGTGGCCTGCCTTCAGCTGGCCGGTGATGGCAGGATCAGCGAAGAAATTGCCGAAAAGCTCGGTCTCTCGGTCCACACCGTCAACGCCTATCTCGGATCGGCGACGATCAAGCTCAATTCGGTCAACCGCATCCAGGCGATCGCCAAGGCGATTCGCCTTGGCTACATTCACTAGGCGCCTTACGTCCAATCGGACATGCGAAGCGCGGCGGTCGGAGACTGCTGGGTGGTTTCGGCGTCAGTGCGACGTTGAGCTTGCGGCGACGAACTTGGCGTCGAGCAGGCTGCGGGCCAGAAAATCGGTGTTTTCATCCGGATTTTCAGACGGATTCTGGAATGAGATATGGTCGATTTCCAGTCCCGCGCTCTGGTCAGCGAGCGTCAGGCGAGCGTAGACGGAGACGCCACGTGGTTTGATTTCCAGGTCCAGCACCACTTCCGGCTGACCATTCCATTCAAGCTTGAAATCGCCGCCGGCGCCGAAGCTGACCGTGCCCGGATGGAAATAGAGCTCTGCGGCGGAAGAGACGAGGTCGGACAGACTGCTATAGCGTTCGAGACGCAGCAGAGAAATCAGGTCGCCAGCGTCCAGCAGACGCAATTCGGATGCGACGGGGCTGAGGGCGGTAGCGACGATCTTTTCCCGTTCGAGGGAATAGGCGCATTTTTTCATGACGCTTAGCGTGTCCGTTTCTGGAGCGACCGGGATGCGTAAATCCGGTGCACGAGTTCTGCCACAGCCTTGTAGAAGACTGGTGGGATGACAGTATCCACCGAGACTTGCGCAAACATGGAGCGCGCTAGCGGCGGATCTTCAAAAACGGGAATATCGTTTTCCTCTGCAATCTCGCGAATCCTGAGCGCGATGATGTCCTGGCCCTTTGCAACGACGACGGGCGCGTCGCTTTCCTCGCGTACATAACGAAGCGCCACCGCATAATGGGTCGGGTTGGCGATCACCAGCGTGGCGCGGGGCACGTTGCTGATCATGCGCCGGCGGGCTCGGTCACGGGCGATCGAGCGCTGCCTCGACTTGACGATCGGGTCGCCCTGCGCCTGCTTGTACTCGTCCTTGACCTCCTGCTTGGTCATTTTCAGCTGTTGGTACCAGTGGTGCCGCGTCCAGAAGAGGTCGATGATTGCCAGAAGCGCTGCCGATGCCAGAACGACGATCACCATCTTGCGGGCAATCGCGTTGAGCTTCACCAGGATAACCTGGGGGTCGGAAAACATCGCGTCGAGAACGGCGAAATATTCGCCGCGCAGGGCGAGATACATGATCAGCGCCACCGCAAAGATCTTGAAGACGGATTTGGCGAATTCGATGAGGCCGGTGATGCTGAATATTCGCTTCAGGCCGGCAACCGGCGATATGCGGCTGAACTGCGGTCTGATCCGTTCGAGCACGAAGGATGGCATGTTCTGCGCGAAAGACGAGCCAAGCCCGAACAGGATGAAGAGAATCATTACCGGCGCGAGGAAGCTTGCTATCGCCCAGCCAAGATGGACGCCCAGCGAGACCATGTCCTGGGTATTCTCCATCTGCCACTGCTCGGGCCGATCGAAGAGATCCTTCAGAACCTGGCTGATCTGCGCGAAGCCGGAAGGCAGGAAGAATACGAGAAAGACGTAGAAGGCCAGCATCGAAGCGAAGAGCGGTACTTCGCGAGAGACCGGAACGTTACCTTTTTCGGCTGCATCGGACAGCTTTTTGGAACTTGGGTCTTCTGTTTTGCTGTCTTTATCTTCGTCAGACAAGGCGCCATTCCATCGAGCGAATCGGCTGCGGCCGTACCGACAGTCTAGCCTGTGAGGCGGTATCGGGTAATCGAGTCAACAAAAAGACCGGGGGATATCCCGTCGACCGCCGCCGTCTTTCGGACGCATGCGGCATCCCGGACAAAAAAAGACGGAGCGGACTTCAGTCCACTCCGTCTTCTCCTCGTGCATGATGGTTTGATCAGGCCGCCTCGGGGGCCTTCTCTTCTTCGCTCTTTTCTTCCTCGACCTTTTCCTTGAGCAGGATCTGGCCGGCATTGGCGAGACGGATCGCTTCCTGTGCAACGGCACGGCGGGCGATGGCCACTTCGCGCGGATTGAGTGCCGCACCCTGGACACCGAGATCCGATTCGATCATGCGGCGCTGGCGCGGGCTGATCGACGACAGGACACATTCCTTGATCTCGTTGCTTGCGCCACGCAGCGCCATCGTAAGGATGTCGCCGGCAATGTCGTTGAGCAGCATGACGCGGCTGCGCTGCGGCATGTACATGAGGTCTTCGAAGAGGAAGATCTTCGGGCGGACCTTGGTGGCGGATTCCTTGCTGATGTCCTCGAGCGAGCCGAGCAGGGTATCGACCTGCTTCTTCTCGAGTTCGTTCATCAGTTCGGCAACCTTCGCAGTACCGGTCGAGTTGCGTTCTGCCTCGATGGCTTCGATCAGTTCGATCACGCGGTTTTCGATGATCTGCGAGGCCTTCGGGCTGACCTGCTTCATGTTGACCGTACGGTTCATGACGTCTGCGCGGCGTGCTTCCGGCAGCTGCATCAGCACCTTGGCGCCGAACGAGGACGGCATCATGGACAGGATATAGGCGATGGTCTGCGGATGTTCCTTGACCAGGAATTCGCCGACAAATGCCGGATCGGCATCCTGCAGCCTGTCCCAGATCGAGGATTCGTAAGCCTGGAAAGCGGCGCGACGGCCGAGCAGGCCGTCGACTTCTTCAGGCGTCAGGCCGGCTTCGAGGATGCCCTCGATGGCGGCCGCGTTGTCCATCAGGCCGGTGCCTTCGGTGAACAGGTCTTCGAATTCGTTGACGAGCTGCAACAGTTCGTCCGGCGGAATGGCGCGGAGCGTCTGTGCCGAGGCGATGATCGTCTGCAGCTCGTTCTGGGTAAAATACTTGAGCAGCTTGCCGGCGACACCCTTGCCCATGGCAAGCAGTACCGCGGCCGCCTTTTCGGCCTGGGACAACGGTTGCGCTGACACTGCGCTCCCGAAATCTTCAAAGTCCATCATGGTCTTCCCTCTCTGTCCCTACACCGGGATCAGGCGCGCTTGGTGCTCAAGACTTCGGTCAATTTCACTCCGAAGCGGGTATCGTCATTTTCCAGTACGGTGATCTCGCCCTTGCCGATACGGCGGCCGTTCACCATGATTTCGACCGGCTCGCCGATCTTCTTGTCGAGTGCGATCGTGGCGCCTTCTTCAAGGCTCATCAGGCCGGAGACCTGCATGCGGCTGGTGCCGAGCACGATCTCGACGTCGATCGGGATATCCATGATCAGGTCTAGATTGGCATCGAGCGCCGAGCCTGCTTCCCGCTGCGAACCACCCGACGACATATCGTCGTCGAAGCTGCTGCCGCCGAAGCTGGCGCCACCAAAATCAGACACGCCGGAATCGGCACCAAATTCGCCGCCGAAATCGGAAGACTGCGCAAAATCGCTGCTGCCGCCGGCCGCGCCGAAATCGGCGTCGAAACCAGGCACGCCACCGTCTTCATCTGCCTTCAAGACGCCACGCAGGTCGTCGATGGCCTGATCCAGCTCGGCTTCGTTGCCGACCGGCATCAGGGAGTCGTCTTCGGTGATGGGGGTCTTTTTCGTTGCCATGAAACCATTATTCCCGTTGAAACTTGCGTCAGCCTGCCTTCGCGGAAATGCCGCTGCAGAGAGGGCGCCTTCTAGCCTATCAGGTGTGTGAGAATTTCATTTTCAGTACTGATATTATCCTTTACGCGGACTGTATAACGCTCGCCCGAGCGCCCGAATTCGCACGAATACATGTCGCGACCATTGGCGCTGACCTGAACCTGCACATCGGATTTGTCCTTGAAAGCGATGACATCGCCGACGGCGAGGCGCGAAATCGTGCCGAGCGTCAGCTTCTGCAGCCGGATACGGGCCTCGAGCGTCACCTGCGAGCGGCGAACCTGCTCGTTCATGCGATCGGTCCATTCCTGCTGGTTCTTGCCGGCCTGGCCCTTTGCCCGCGGCACAACCACATTCGTCTTGAGGAAGGCGCGCTGCGGGATGATGAGCGCGAATTCGGATTTGACCTTGCCGAGTTCCAGGCCCATACGGATCGCCACGCCGAATTCCGGCGCTGCCGGAACTTCCGGCTTCGGGCGGCCTTCGGAATTATAGGGCTTTTCGAGAGTGGCCTCGAAGCCACCCGCAGCATTGACGCCGGAGCGCAATACGTTGGCGATACGCTCGAACACCATCGTGGCGAGGTCGAGCTCGATATCGGAAAGCTTCCGCTCGGTCGACTGCAGCACGGTGTCGGGCGCTGCACCAAGCATCAGCTCCATCAGCGCCATGATGAACGTGCTGTTGCAGCCGAGCACGAAATTCGGCGACCAGTTGCGCAATGCGCCGTCGCTGAGGGCGTAGCCGTCGCCGAGGTCGTCGATCAGGCTGGTCATCAGGCCGGAGCGGCATCCGCCATAGGTGACGCCGATATGGATACCGGTTTCGCTGTGAAAGACGTCCGGCAGGAACTCCGTATAGAGGCTGCCGAAATCGGCGCTGATCTTCTCGACGGTCTTGCGATCGCCAAGGCCGCCGGTCAGCTTTGCGAGGACCGCAAGGTCCATCGTGGGAGAAGATTGCGTCGCTTCACTCATGATCGTCAGGCTGCCTTCTCACCACCGGGGTTCATCATTTCCTGTTCGACGCTGTCGATCGAAGGACGTTCGTAGTTGGAAATGGTCTTGCGGCCATATTCGAGCGCAACCTGCGGAACCGAGCCGTTCATGTAGGCAAGCAGCGTCTGCTTGACGATGATGTAGAGGCGGTGCTGCTTGGTGCGGACGATCTTGATCTGCGAGCAGATCGGGTTGCAGATGCAGTAGGACAGAAGAATGCCGAGCATGGTGCCGACGAGTGCCGCGCCGATCAGCTCGCCCAGAACTTCCGGCGATTCGTTGATCGATGCGAGCGCCTTGATGACGCCGAGAACGGCCGCGACAATACCGATTGCCGGGAAGGAATCGCCGATCGCGGTGATCGCGTGATAAGGCTTCAGCTTGTCGTGCAGGATGGTGTCGATTTCTTCGTCCATCAGCGCCTCGATCTCGTGAGACCGTGCATTGCCGATGATGATCAGGCGCACATAGTCACAGATGAAGGAGGTCAGCTCCTTGTTCTTCAGAACGCTCGGAGAGGACTGGAAGATCGAGGATTCTTCCGGATTGTCGATATGCGCTTCGATCTCGTTTCGCGACTTGGTGCGCAGGTCGCGCATCAGCGAATAAAGGCAGCCGAGCACGTCGAGATAGTGGCGTTCCTTAGGAACCTTGTTGCCGAAAGCGTCGCCGAGCGCCTTGCCCGAATCCTTCACCACCTTCATCGAATTCGACATGATGAAGGTGCCGACGCCGGCGCCGCCGATGATCAGCAGTTCGTAAGGCTGGAACAGTCTTTCGACAGGGCCGTGTTCTGCCATGAAGCCGCCGATCACACAGCCGACAATGATCACGAAACCAATAATAATAATCATCGCGTACCTTCACCGATCGTTGTTTGACCCCGAGATACGGCTTCTGGCTTGCGTGAGGCTGGTTCTGGCGTGCGCTGCGGCATGAACCGGGCCAAGGGCTTGGCCGAACAGGTTCGCGCAAGTCTTCTTAAATAGGTTCCGCCAGGATTGGACGGGAATGTCCGGTGAATGGGGCTGTTTTGCCCTTTCATGCAAACGGCATGCGGACCGCCCGGGTCTCGTGCAATACCCTGGAACACGGAGGCAAATGATATGCAATCCGGACTTTACGTCGGTGTGTCATCCCAGATCGCGCTTGAGCGCCGCCTGAACACTATCGCCGACAATATGGCCAACATGAACACCGTCGGCTTCCGCTCCACGGAAGTGAAGTTCGACGAGGTGTTGAGCAAGACGAAGAACGATATCGGCGCCAAGATCGCCTTCGTGACCCAGGGCAATGACTATCTGTCCACCAAGACCGGCCAGCTTGAGCGCACCGGCAACCCTTTCGACTTCGCGGTCAAGGGTGATGCCTGGTTCGCCATCAACACGCCGGCCGGTCAGGTTCTGACCCGCGACGGCCGTTTCACCATGGACGAGAACGGCTCCTTGAAGTCGATCCGTGGCTTTGCCGTGCTTGATGCCGGCGGCGCGCCGATCCAGCTTAATCGCGACGGCGGCCCGCCGACGGTCGGCGCTGATGGCATCATCCGCCAGAACGACCAGGCGGTCGCGACGCTCGGCCTGTTCACGGCCGATATCACCAAGGGCTTCAATCGTTACGAGAACGAAGGCGTCATTCCGGTCGACAATCCGCAGCCGCTGGTTGATCGCTTCGATACCTCGGTCGCCCAGGGGTATGTCGAGCAGTCGAATGTCAACGGCATCGGTGAAATGACCGAGCTGATCCAGGTCAACCGCGCCTTCGAAGGCATCTCCTCCCTGATGCAGGACAGCGAGAGCTCGATGAAGGATGCGATCAAGACCCTCGGCGGCTCCAATTCGTAATCGGCAGTAGGCAGGCATGATCGAAGCAGCGATAGAACAGTCGGTTGCGGGCGGCAGGCTCGCCGCGCTCGCCGCGCTGACCGCAAGTTATGCCGAGCCATCGGCGCTGGTCGTCAACGGCGGCCGCGTACGTACCATTGCGGCCGGCCACTATACCGTGACCGGCCTGTCCAAGCTCGTCCACCTCGGCGAATTCGTTGCCCATCGCAGCCCGAACGGCCTGCATCTCGGCGAAGTCGTGCGTGTCGAGCCGGATCTCATCTATGTCTGCCCGATCGAACCGGGCGAGCCGATCGGTGTCGGCGACACGATCATCCATCAGGGCGCTTTCCGGGTTTCTCCCGATGACAGCTGGTGCGGCCGTACGATCAATTCGCTCTGCGAACCGATCGATGGTGAAGGCCCACTTGAAAAGGGGCAGAACGCCCGTTCCATCAATACGACTGCGCCACCATCCATGACCCGTGCCCGCGTGGAACACGGTTTTCGGACCGGCGTGCGTGCCATCGACATCTTCTCGCCGCTCTGCCTTGGCCAGCGTCTCGGCATTTTCGCGGGCTCCGGCGTCGGCAAGTCGACGCTTCTGTCCATGCTGGCGCGTGCCGAAGCCTTCGACAAGGTGGTGATCGCACTGGTCGGCGAACGTGGTCGCGAAGTGCGCGAGTTCATCGAAGATACGATGGGCGAGAACATGTCGAAATCGATCTGCGTCGTTGCGACCAGCGACGAAAGTCCGATGCTGCGCAAGATGGCACCGCTCGTCGCCATGACCATTGCCGAGCACTTTCGCGATCAGGGTGACAACGTCCTGTTCATCGCAGACAGCGTCACGCGTTTTGCCCATGCGATCCGCGAAGTCGCGGTTGCCGCCGGTGAGCCGCCGATCGCCCGTGGTTATCCCGCCTCCGTCTTCACCGAGCTGCCGCGCCTTCTCGAACGCGCTGGCCCGGGCGTCGAGGAAACCGGCACGGTGACGGCGATCATCTCCATCCTCGTCGATGGCGACAATCACAACGACCCGATCGCCGACTCCACGCGCGGCATTCTCGACGGCCATATCGTTCTCGACCGCTCGCTTGCGGAAGAGGGGCGTTATCCGCCGATCAACCCGCTTGCCTCGATCTCGCGTCTGGCAACCAAGGCCTGGACGCCGGATCAGAAGACGCTGGTCTCGCGCCTCAAGGCACTGGTCCACCGTTTCGAGGAAACCCGCGACCTGCGCCTGATCGGTGGTTACCGCCCCGGCAGCGATCCCGATCTCGACATGGCGATCAAGCAGGTGCCGGTCATCTACGATGTTCTCAAGCAGACGCCGGGCGATGACCCGGCGGAAGACGCCTATGCCGATCTGGCAAACGCACTGCGTGCCGCCGCGGGCCAGCCCGTAGCGCAATCGGCTATCGCGAGAAGGTAATTTGGAATGAAAGGCAAAGAGATGAGCCAATCCATGTCACGGGCAAAGAAGAAGAACGCATCGCGCTTCGCCGACCGGGCTCTCGTTGCGACGGGGGTAACCCTTGCTGCGGCCTCGGCTTTCTTCCCATGGTACGTCTTTCTGAACGAGGACAAGTTCGGCCTCAATGTCGATCCGATGGATCACACCCGTGACCTGCCGCCGACCGCGCCCCGCGCAGTCTTCAGCGTCTCTCCACTGGCGATGATCGACAATACCAAGGATTTCATTCCGCCGGCCGACCCCATGGATGCGTTGACCACTGCGACCACCTCTTCCCTGGGAGAGAAGCGGGACGGTAATCTCGTGGAAGATCAACCGTTTCCGGGCAGGGGAAATTTCAAGCTGCTGCACGTCGCCAACGGCCGAGCTCTGATCGAGGACGGCAAGGGCATGTACATGGTGCGGGTCGGCTCAATCCTTCCCGACAACACCAAGCTCGCCTCCCTGGAACAGCGGGACGGCCGCTGGGTGATCATTACATCCAGCGGTGAAGTTTACAAAGACCAGGTTCCAGGAAAGCCGTAAGTCCGACGCAAGGTTACTCGCATAGGCTCCTAATAGAAGATGGAGTAAAGCCTATGCAACCGATTCAGCTTTTCAGTCTCGCGTCCCGCCAAGCCGAATGGCTTTCCGTGCGCCAGGAGGTTGTTTCCGGCAATATTGCCAACGCCAATACCCCACATTTCAAATCCAAGGATGTCACGCCTTTCGAGGCGGTGCTCGACAAGAGCTACATCCCGATGGCCCGCACCAATCCGGCCCATTTCGCCGCCAACGAGCTGAGCGATCAGGTCGAGGTCAAGGATGCCGCACTCGACAACGAAATCGGCGTGCAGGAATCCGGCAATACCGTATCGCTGGCCGATGAACTTTCGAAAGGCGGCGAGATCAAGCGCCAGTACGAACTGAGCACCGGTCTCGTCAAATCGTTCCACAGCATGATGCTGCTGACAGTCAAGAGGTAAGCAAATGGATCCGCTATCGGCCTCCCTGAAAATCGCTGGATCGGGATTGGAGGCCCAGTCCACGCGTCTGCGTATCGTTTCCGAAAACATTGCCAATGCCCGTTCGACCGGCGACACGCCCGGTGCCGACCCCTACCGCCGCAAGCTGATCACGTTTGGTGAGCAGCTGGACAAGACGAGCGGCGTCGATGTGGTTGGCGTCAAGAAGATCGGCGTCGACAAGGGGAAGTTCGTCGAGGAATACGATCCGGATCATCCGGCTGCAGATGCCAAGGGCATGGTCAAGATGCCGAACGTCAACATGCTGATCGAGATGGCCGACATGCGGGAAGCGAACCGCTCCTATGACGCCAATCTCCAGACCATCAAGCAGACGCGCGAACTGATCGCCTCTACCATCGATCTCCTGAAGGCCGGACAATGATTGACCAGGTTCAAAACGTAAGCTCTCTCTCCCTGACCCGTGGTCTGGATGAGGTCACGAGCGACAAGAGCTCTTCCACTTTCGGCACGCTGGGTGCCAACGCCCTTGGCAGCACCGCGCTGACACCCGGCCAGGCAACTGGCCAGAGCTTCGGCGAGATGCTGGGTAATATGGCGACCGAGACGGTCAACAGCCTGAAGGGCGCGGAAGCGATGTCCTTCAAGGGCATCCAGGGCAAGGCGAACACCCGCGAAGTGGTCGATGCCGTCCTGGAAGCACAGCAGTCCCTGCAGACGGCTCTCTCGTTCCGCGACAAGATCGTCTCCGCATATCTCGAAATCACGAAGATGCAGATCTAAAGTTTTAAGGACGAAGACATGAGAGCGCTTGCCGTCGCCGCAACGGGCATGGATGCCCAGCAGACCAATCTTGAAGTCATTGCGAACAACATCGCCAACATCAACACGACCGGCTACAAGCGGGCGCGTGCGGAATTCTCCGACCTTCTCTATCAAAGCGAACGCGCCCAGGGCGTGCCGAACCGTGCCAACCAGGCAATCGTGCCGGAAGGCGCCAATATCGGTCTCGGCGTTCAGACCTCGGCCGTCCGTAACATCCATACGCAGGGCGAACTGACCCAGACCGAAAACCCGCTCGACGTATCGCTCGTCGGCCGTGGCTGGTTCCAGGTTCAGGCTCCCGATGGCACGACGCTCTATAGCCGCGCCGGCGCCTTCAACCAGAACGCCCAGGGCCAGCTGGTGACGATCGACGGTTATGCCGTCGTCCCGAACATCACCTTCCCGGCCGATGTCAGCGAAATCCAGATCAGCCGTTCCGGTGAAGTCAACGTGCGTATCGGCAACGACACCACGTTCACCCAGGTCGGCCAGCTGACCATTGCAAATTTTGCCAACGAGGCCGGCCTGCAGCCGCTCGGCGACAACCTGTTCGGCGAAACGCTCGCCTCGGGTCAGGCCACGGTCGCAGCTCCCGACGACCCGGGCTACGCCTATCTGAAGCAGGGCTATCTGGAATCGTCGAACGTCGATGCGGTCAAGGAAATCACCAATCTGATTTCCGCGCAGCGCGCCTACGAAATGAACTCCAAGGTCATCACCACAGCAGATGAGATGGCTTCGATCGTCAGCAAGAACCTGAAATAAAACAGGAGACGGGCAGACATGAGGTTTCGCCGGAAGAATGTGAATGCAGCAGTGAAGTCGGTCTCGGCTCTGGCGCTTGTCTGCGCCGTGATGGCCGGGCCGGCCTTTGCCGAGTCCAATACGGCCGTCGTGCCGCTCTCCATCATCTATCCCGGCGAGGTCATTTCCCAGAACCGCGTCCAGGAAGTGGAGGTCACCAACCCGAACCTCTCCGGCGACTACGCCAAGAGGATCCGGCAGGTTGCCGGCATGGTCAGCAAGCGCACGCTGCTTCCGGGCCGGACCATCTCGCTCTCCGGGCTGCGCGAGCCTTTTGCCATTACCCGCGGCAAGAATGTGCGGATTGCCTTCAACGTCGGCGGCATGTCGATCTCGGCGGCTGGCATGTCGCTCGACGATGCGGCGGTCGGCGACATCATCAAGGTTCGCAATTCCGATTCGGGCATTACCGTCAGCGGTACCGTCATGCCCGACGGTTCAGTACAGGTCCTTGATCAATGAGATATACCCGCATTATCGGCCTGTTCGTGCTGGCCGCTGGCCTGCTCGCCGCAGCGGCGGCAAGCACCGCCGACATCGCCCGGATCAAGGACATTGCCTCGCTGCAGGCCGGCCGTGACAACCAGCTGATCGGTTATGGTCTCGTCGTCGGCCTTCAGGGTTCCGGCGACAGCCTGCGTTCCGCACCCTTCACCGATCAGTCGATGCGCGCCATGCTGCAGAACCTCGGCATCTCGACCCAGGGCAGCCAGTCGAATGCCAAGAACGTCGCAGCCGTCATGGTCACAGCCAACCTGCCGCCTTTCGCAAGCCCCGGCAGCCGCCTGGATGTCAGCGTCAGCTCGATGGGTGACGCGACCTCGCTGCGCGGCGGCACGCTGGTCATGACCTCGCTTTCCGGCGCGGACGGCCAGATCTATGCCGTTGCGCAAGGCTCGCTGATCGTTTCCGGCTTCCAGGCGCAGGGCCAGGCGGCGACGCTGACGGAAGGTGTCACCACCGCCGGCCGCGTCCCGAACGGTGCGATCATCGAGCGCGAATTGCCGTCCAAGTTCAAGGATTCGGTCAATCTCGTGCTGCAGCTGCGCAACCCGGATTTCTCCACTGCCGTCCGCATCGCCGATACGGTGAACAATTACGCCGCTCGCCGGTATGGCGCGCCGATCGCCGAATCGCGTGACAGCCAGGAAGTGGTCGTTTCCAAGCCGAAGACGGCCGATCTTGCCCGCCTCATGGCCGAGATCGAAAACCTTCAGGTCGAGACGGACACGCCTGCCAAGGTCGTCGTCAACGAAAAGACCGGCACGATTGTCATCGGCGCCGACGTCAAGGTTTCGCGCGTCGCTGTCAGCTACGGCACGCTGACCGTTCAGGTCACCGAGACGCCGCAGATCGTCCAACCGGAGCCCTTCTCGAATGGCGAGACTGCCGTGCAGCCGAATACCGACATCATGGCGATGAAGGACGGCGGCCAGGTGGCGATCCTCAACGGCCCGGATCTGCGCACGCTCGTCGCCGGCCTCAACAGGATCGGCGTCAAGCCGGACGGTATCATCGCAATCCTGCAGGGCATCAAGTCGGCAGGCGCACTTCAGGCGGAGCTCGTTCTCCAATGACGGATAATCTGATCACCTTCACGGTTTCCCGCAGCCTCGTTCGCCGGGTCGTTGTCGCCGGTGCGCTTCTGGCTCTGGTTCACCAGGCAGGCGCCCAGCAGCAGCCGGATCCGGCCTCGTTTGCCGCGACGTCCAGCCAGGACGAAATCCAGAAGTTCTGCGGCAATATTGCCGACCAGGCCCGCGACCAGCGTTATCTCTTGCAGAAGCAGGAGCTGGAAAAGCTGCAGGCCGATGTCGACGATCGCATCAAGACACTCGAAAGCCGCACGACCGAGTATCAGGACTGGCTGAAGCGCCGCAACGATTTCGTGCAGCGCGCCCAGGCCGGCCTTGTCGATATCTTCAAGACGATGAAGCCGGATGCCGCAGCACCGCAGCTCGAGCAGATGAAGATGGAGATCGCCGCGGCGATCATCATGCAGCTGCCGGCGCGCCAGTCGGCGCTCTTCCTCAGCGAAATGGATCCTGAAAAGGCCGGTATGATCTCGACGATCATTTCGGCGGCCTCCGATCCGAACACATCCAAGCGTCCCCAGCCCGTGAAAGCCCCGACATGATGAAAACCGCTCCAGCCATTGTCGCCGTCCTTTTCCTGGCCGGCTGCCAGAGCCAGACCATCAAGGAAATCGGCAACGCCCCCGCGATGAGCCCGATCGGCAGCGGCCTGCAATATACGCAGACGACGCAGATGGCGTCCTATCCGAAGCAGCCGCGCCATATGGCCAACGGTTATTCGCTCTGGTCCGACAGCCAGGCAGCCCTGTTCAAGGACAGCCGCGCGCTGAACGTCGGCGACATCCTGACGGTCGATATCAAGATCAACGACAAGGCGAACTTCGACAACGAGACGGAGCGCAGCCGCAAGAACTCGACCAGCCTTACCTGGAGCGCAGGTGTTGCCAATCTCTTCGGCTGGACGCCGAAGGCTGCGGCGACTGGCGATCTCGGCTCCGACTCGAACACGGATTCCGACGGCAAGGGCAAGATCAAGCGGTCTGAAACCCTCAATCTGCTCGTCGCCGCCGTCGTCACCGGCATTCTCGAAAACGGCAACCTGCTGATCAGCGGCTCGCAGGAAGTCCGCGTCAACCACGAGATCCGTATCCTGAACGTCGCCGGTATCGCGCGTCCGCAGGACGTCGATTCGCAGAACACGATCTCCTATGACAAGATCGCCGAAGCCCGCATCTCCTACGGTGGCCGCGGCCGCCTGACGGAAATGCAGCAGCCGCCGGTCGGCCAACAGGTCGTCGACCTGTTCTCGCCCTTCTGATGATGATGGGGCTTAAGGCCCCGACGCTTTAAGGTCTGAAACCAAGATGGCGGATGAAGCACAGCCCGGTGAAGGCACCGAAAAGAAGAAAAACTCGCTGGTGATGCTGATCGCCGGCGTGGCGGTGCTGACGCTTGTCGGCGCCGGCGGTGGCTGGGTCGTGGGCGGCATGATCGCCCCGAAGGATCCGCTTGCCGACCAGAAGAAGGCCGAGGCGGAGGCTGCCGCCAAGGAAGGCGAAAAGGGCAAGGGTGGCGAGAAGGGACTTCCCCATATCTCCACCGAGGCGAACGGCGTCGTTCTGCTCGAGCCGATCACCACCAATCTTGCCTATCCGTCCGACAACTGGGTACGGCTCGAAGTGGCGCTTGCCTTCAACGGCCCGCCCGAAGCGGCGACCGCCGAAAGCGTTCACCAGGATATCCTCGCCTATCTGCGCACCGTTTCGCTGCAGCAGATCGAAGGTCCGCGCGGCTTCCAGTATTTGCGCGACGACCTGCAGGAACGCGCCAGCCTGCGCTCGCAGGGCAAGGTCGCAAAGATCCTGCTGCGCAGCTTCGTCATCGAATAACCCACGATTTGAATGTGAAATGGAAAAGGCGGCTGAGCATGGCTCGGCCGCCTTTTTTATTGCCTATATATAAAGTGAAACTGCGAGAGCCGGACGATCACCCGTCCGACCCTCGAATGGTGCCGTATCAGGCGATGCGCTTCAGGTAGCCGTCCGGAGCAGCCGTGATCAGCAGCTTGTTCTCGATCGACTTGTCGATCGCAAATTCGGGATGCGTCTTCAGATATTCGAAAACGGCCGTCTTGGGATTGTCTCCCGGACCCCATGGGCGATCGCCGGCCAGTTCTTTCGGCAGGTCTTCGACCAGCGTGTCGAACACGACGCAATAGCTGCCGACGCTGACGAGCGGCGCGTAGAGTTCCAGTTCCTTCAGCACGTGTTCGTGGGTGTGGTTGCTGTCGAGGCAGACGAGGATCTTCTTGTAGCCGGACGCGATCTTGCGGACCTGGTCCATGATATCAGGCGCGACGCTCGACCCCTGGATCATTTCGATGCGGGGATAGAAAGGATGGGCTTCGATCGCAGCGCGGTTATGGGCGCGGATATCGATATCGACGCCGAGAACCTTGCGCTTCGGCTTGTTCGGATCGACCGTTTCGCCCTTTTCCGCAGCTTCCGCCATTTCAAGCAGGGACAGGAGGGTGGCGCTGAGAATCAGCGAACCGCCATGGGCAATGCCGGTCTCGATGATCAGGTCGGGCTTCACCTCCCAGACCAGCTCCTGCAGGGCGACCATGTCCTGCGGGTACTGGATAATCGGCCGGCCGAGCCAGAAGAAATTGTAGGAATATTTCGACTCGATCGAGGAATGCATGAAGGCGGAAACGTCGCTCTTCAGCTTCGCATCTTCCGGCACGGCGGCGATGCGCGTTTCGACTTCCTTTTCGAACTCGGTCTTTGGGGCTTTCGTTTCGGTCATGGAAATCGTTCCTGTCATTTAAGTCCGGAAACCGGAATGGATTGGTCTTTTACCCCGACGACGCAGGGCGGATCGATGAGATTGTCGGGTCTTGCGCCAAAGCGCAGGAGGTCGCGGCGGCCATATTCGTCGGCGATCCGCTCGGCCATCTGCCGCACTGTAATCGGAATGCCGGAGCAGATGTTGACCGGTCCTTTCGTCTCTCCCAGCGCCACGGCGGCAATCTGTCGCCCGGCCTCGGCCACATCCACGAAATCGCGGATCTGGTTGCCGCTGGTAAGATCGACCGGTTCGCCGACGGAAAGCTTCTGGTGAAGATAGGGCACCAGCCGGCGCGCGTCCTCCCCCTCGCCATAGAGATAGAAAAGCCGGCACCAGGCAAAGTCCACATGTCGCAACGGCAGGTATTGCGAAAGCGCCATGAAGGTCGCGGCCTTGGCGCCGGCATAGGGCGTCGTCGGCCGGATCGGCGCATCGGTTTTCAGCATGCCGAGCGACAGATCATATTCGAAACAGGTGCCGATACCGATGAAGCGGCGCACGCGTGCTTCTGCCGCGCCCTTCGCCATTTCCAGGCTGCCTTCCAGGCAGTCGAGATTGCGCGGCGACTGGAGATATTGGCCGGGCTCCGCATACCAGGCAGCATGGACGACGGTATCGATCCCCTCGCAGGCTGCCTGCCACCACGCGGCGCTTTCGGAGAATATGTCCGGGCTTGCGATGATCTTCTCTATGGAAACGTCAGCCGGAAGACGGCTCTCCGAGCCTTCCCGTACAACGGCACGAACCGATGTACCGGCATCGGCTAGCGCTCGAAGGATCTGTCTTCCGACAAATCCGGTTGCACCGGTGAGAAGGACTTTTGCGCTCATGACCGGCCCGCCGGCTTTTTGGAAAGGATCACAGCCTGATCCCTTCGAATGCTTGGCTGAGGGCAGGGTGGTTGCTGTCGCGCTCGGAAATGTCGGCGATCTCCAGCGGCCATGT
Source organism: Neorhizobium alkalisoli (assembly GCF_007829835.1). Lineage (GTDB taxonomy): Bacteria > Pseudomonadota > Alphaproteobacteria > Rhizobiales > Rhizobiaceae > Neorhizobium. The sequence goes on from NZ_VIWP01000004.1 coordinate 602,946, forward strand.
AATGCCGACCATCGGATCGAGCGCGCCAATGCCACCCTCTGCGTCCGGCGCATAAGGGTGCGAGGTCATGTAGAGCACTTCGCAATCGTCGCTCAGCGTCTGGAACCCATGCGCAAACCCTTCCGGGATCAGCAGCGAGCGGCGGTTCTCGGCCGAAAGCTCTTCTCCGTGCCATTGCAGGAAGGTCGGCGATCCGGCCCGCAGGTCGACTGCGACGTCGAAGATGCGGCCCCTGATGCAATTGACCAGCTTCATCTCGGCATGCGGTGCATACTGGAAATGCATGCCGCGCAAGCTGCCGGTCCGGCTCGTGCGGTTGAGATTGATCTGGGCGATCGGCTTCACCCAGCCTGCTTCGGCCAGGTCTTCGGCACAAAATACCCGCGAAAAGAAACCGCGCGAATCGCCGATATTCTTGCGCTCGATCCGCTTCAGGCCGGAGAGGGAAAGGTCGGTAATTTCAAATCGGCTCATTGCATCTTCTCGAATTCATTGATGTCGGTTTCGCACAGCGTGCGGGCGTCGGCGCCTTCGGCGAGAGCGCGATACCAAAGCATGGTGCGGGAAACGGCCTCCTCCAGTGGCCAGCGCGGCGCAATGCCGAGGAGTTGCCGTGCCTTGGCGGTTTCCAGAGCCAGCCAGTTCGCCTCGTGCGGGCCGCTCGTTCCATCGCCATATTCGACCTCGCCGCGACCATAGGCGGTCCGGGCGATCTCGATCACGTCACGCACGCAAGCGGCTTCATGGCTCGCCGGCCCGAAATTGAAGGACTCGGCCAGTGAGGGATCGTGCCAGAGCCGTTCGGCCAATACGAGATAGGCCGAAAGCGGCTCCAGCACATGCTGCCACGGGCGCTTGGCCTCGGGCCGCCGCACTTCAAGCACGGAGCCGGGCTGCCAGGCGCGCACTGCATCCGGCAGAAGCCGGTCGGCGGACCAGTCGCCGCCGCCGATGACATTGCCGGCACGGGCGCTGGCGACGGCCTTGCCCGCCGCGCGCAGATAGCTGTCGCGATAGCTGGCGATCACCAGCTCCGCCGCCGCCTTGCTGGCGCTGTATGGATCGTGGCCACCGAGATGGTCGGTCTCGCGGTAAGGGAAGATATGCTCGAGATTGCGATAGACCTTGTCGGTGGTGATCGCCACCACGACACGGGTCGAAGCGACATGCCTGATGGCATCGAGAATATTGGCGGTGCCCTGGACATTGGTCGCGAATGTGCCGAGCGGGTCCTGATAGCTTGGGCGAACCAGCGCCTGCGCAGCCAGATGCAGCACGATTTCCGGATCTGCGGCATCGATCAGTTGCCGCATCGTGTCGGCATCACGAATGTCCTGAAAATGGCTCGCGGCAAGCTTTGGCCGCGTCAGCGAAAACAGGCTGGGATCGGTGGAAGGGGCAAGCGATATGCCGGTCACCTCGGCGCCGAGCTTTTCGAGCCAGAGGGAAAGCCAGCTGCCCTTGAACCCCGTATGCCCCGTCAAAAGCACACGCTTGCCGGCCCAGAAACGGGCGGAAGGCCGTGCTGACGGCATCATGACCAGATCTTCCACGGCGCCTTGCCGGAGGCCCAAAGATCCTCGAGCATGTTCTTTTCGCGCAGCGTGTCCATCGGTTGCCAGAACCCCTGGTGCTCGAAGGCCATCATCTCGCCGTTCGAGGCAAGGTCCATCATCGGCGCCGATTCCCAGGGGGTCGCGTCTCCCTCGATGAAGTCGAGGCACTTTGGCGAGAGAACGAAGAAACCACCATTGATCATGCCGCCGTCGCCGCGCGGCTTTTCGGTAAAGCCGGTAACGGCTTCGCCATCCCTCTGCAGAGCACCGTAACGGCCCGGGGGATGTACGGCGGTCACGGTCGAAAGCTTGCCGTGGCCCTGATGGTATTTGACGAGTTCGGTAATATTGACGTCGGAGAGGCCGTCACCATAGGTGAAGCAGAAGCAGTCTTCGTTGCGCAGATAGTCACCGACCCGCAGCAGACGGCCGCCGGTCATCGTCGCCTCGCCGGTATCGACCAGCGTTACCTTCCATGGCTCGGCATTGCGGCGATGCACCTGCATTTCGTTATAGGCCATGTCGAAGGTGATATCCGACATGTGCAGGAAGTAGTTGGCGAAATATTCCTTGATCACATAGCCCTTGTAGCCGCAGCAGATGATGAACTCGTTCACGCCATGGGCGGAATAGAGTTTCATGATGTGCCACAGGATCGGGCGACCGCCGATTTCGATCATCGGCTTCGGCTTCAGATGGGTCTCTTCCGAGATCCTCGTGCCAAGCCCACCGGCGAGAATAACAGCCTTCACTTCATTGCTCCCTATAGGGCGTTCCCTTATCGGGCTTTCCTTGTCCGGCGGCCGCGGTTCTGGCCGATATGTCCCACCGGGTTTCCATGAGAGCCGCCGAATGCCGGATCCGGCGGCGCCGTCATCACAGGACGATCGTCTTGATCAGATCGTCCTGGCTGAACACGAGGTTCGGCATGTAGCCGAGCGACAGGAAGTGGTCGCGCTGGTCGGCGCGGGAAACCAGAACGGCCGAATGTTCGATGATCTCGTCGGTATGGTCGGTCGGCTCGCCCGTCGTCGTCACTTTTTCGGGGAAACGGACCTTGGCGAGACGCTCCCTGATCGTCCAGGGATCGGTAAAGCCAGAAATGATCAGGCGGTTGACACCTGCAGAGGCATGTAGCTGGCCAGCCAGGGTCTCGAGCGCGGCTGCAAGCGGCAGGCCATCGCGGATTGCCGCCAGCTGCTTGTGACCGCCCATGCCGCCGAATTCCATGCGGCAGTAGAGCTCGTAACATTTCAGGAATTCGCGCTGCGCGACGAGAAGCCGGATCGCGACGGCCATGCGCTCCATGGTGAAGGTCTTGCAGAGATGTTCCTGGGTTGCCCGGTCGTTCTCGCTCGTGCCGACCTTGCCGCGCTTGGCACCGAAATAGAGGAAATATTCGAGACCGCCGCGATACTGGTCCCAGCCGGTCATCGCGATCTCGTGGCCGCCCTGTGCGCGGTCGCGCTCGACGGCCGAACGGATGACCTGACGATAGAAGGGCGTCTTGCGGAAGGCGACATCACCCTCGTCGAGGAAATGCGCCAGCATGGTGAAGGGGAAGAAGCAGATTTCGCGCGGAACCCAAGCGGCCCGCAGCGCCGAACCGCGATAGATCGCGACCTCGGGGAAGACATGGCCGCGGAACATGAAATTGAAGACATCCGCAAAGCTCTGCTTCGGGAATATCGTATCCTGCTCGATACGATAGAACGGGGTGCCATCCTGTTCCTCGACGGCGTCATAGATGAACCACGGTGCGTGGCAGACGGTGACGTTCTGGTTGGCGTCGAGGAAATGGACGATATTGGCCACTTCCTCGGGAATCAGGCGGTCGTCATCGGCAAGATAGGTCAGATATTCGCCGCGCCCGAGACGGAAGGCGCTGTTCATGTTGGGGATCATCCCGACATTCTTCTGCGAGCGGAAATAGCGGATCGGTGCACCCTGCGCGAGGAATTCCTGCACGACGTCATAAGTGTCGTCGGTCGATGCGTTGTCGGAGACCACGATTTCGTAGGGAAAGTCGAAATTGAATTCCCGCAGGCACCGCGACAGGCAGTCGTGCAGGTGACGCGCACGATTATAGGTGGGGATGCAAACGCTGAGCTTAACGGAGTTCAATGGCATGTCCTCGATCGATGGTCTTTCGGGCCACGCGCGGCGACGACCCCGGATGGTGCAGAGAATGGGATGTGGCGAAACGTGGCGGCGTGAGCGCGTCTTTTCCGACCGATCCTGGAAGATCGTCAGCAGTCATCGATGCCGTCACTGATTCGAGTGGACCCCCTTCGCCACACAATGAATGATCCTCCAACGATTAGACGCCGAGACTTGTGCAAGGCTGTACCGTCTTTCCGCGCGAGCTGCGGCACGCCTGACGCACGCTGGAGGCGAGGGGATGCATCTTCCTGTTCACGACTGCGACCTCGGTCCGTTAGGCGGTTGACCTTGCCTTGGGACGATGGGATTTCAGATAGGTGTTCAGGATCCGTGTGCTCGTATGATTCGGCTGATTTCCATCATTGTCGCCCTGCTGGCAGTGCCCGGGCTTGCACTGGCCCAGCAGTCGCCGGCCGACCTGCTCAATCTGCCGGTCGATGGCTCGGCAGCCGCATGGATCATCCGCACCTTCGGCCTTTTGACGGTCCTTTCGGTCGCGCCGGGCATTCTGGTCATGGTGACCAGCTTTCCGCGTTTCCTGATCGCGTTTTCGATCCTGCGGTCGGGCATGGGCATCGCGTCCTCGCCGTCCAACATGGTGCTGATCTCGATGGCGCTGTTCATGACCTTCTACGTCATGTCGCCGACCTTCGATCGTGCCTGGAATGACGGTGTTCAGCCGCTGCTGCAGAACCAGATCCAGGAGGCGGAAGCGGTACAGCGGATTGCCGAGCCTTTCCGCACCTTCATGTCGGCCAATACGCGCGACAAGGATCTGGCGCTCTTCGTCGAGATCGCCCGCGAGCGCAACCAGTCGGTCGGTACGGCTGATCGGGTCGATTACCGCGTTCTCGTCCCGGCCTTCATGCTGTCTGAAATCCGGCGCGGTTTCGAAATCGGCTTCCTGATCATCCTGCCCTTCCTCGTCATCGACATGATCGTCGCGGCGATTACCATGGCGATGGGTATGATGATGCTGCCGCCGACCTCCATTTCGCTGCCGTTCAAGATCCTGTTCTTCGTCCTGATCGACGGCTGGAATCTTCTGGTCGGAAGCCTGATTCGCTCGTTCAACTGAGCAATTCTGCAAGTCTCTGCCTGCAAGATGGTTCTGCGGATGGTTCGGCACCACCCGCAGAAGGTTTGTCGTCTTATTCGGCCGTCTTGAACGGCGCGGTGCGCGGCGGCAGGGCCGGCACGTCGAAGTGATCCGGGGCGATGCCTGCCTTTGCACGATCGACCATCATGCCGTAAGCCGTTTCTAGGTGGCGGCAGAAACGTTCCGAATCGAACAGCGGATGCGTGAACCGGTTCTCTTCGAGACGGCCGCGAATTTCCTTCAGTTCCTGATGGTGATTGTAGAAGTGCACGGCGCGGGCGACGTAATCGTCCGTGGTCTCGCAGACCATTTCGGGCAGGCCGACGGCATTCAACAGGCTTTCACTGACGCGCGAGGCGAAGTTCTTCCCCTTGTAGGTCAACATCGGCACGCCGCACCACAGCTTTTCCGAGGTCGTCGTATGGCCGTTATAGGGATAGGTGTCGAGACCGAGATCGGTCAGCGCGATACGGTCCAGATAGGCGGCGTAATCGGCAACACGGCTGCCGAACAGGATACGATCGCCCGAAATGCCGGCATCGAGGAATGCCTTGCGGACATTCGCGCGCGCACCCAGCTGGTCACGGCAGATGAGGAAAAGATAGCTTTCCGGCGTCTGGTTGAGGATACGGATCCACAGGTCGACCGTCTGTTTCGTATATTTCCAGTTGCTGTGGAAGCAGGAGAAGATGAACGCGTCGTCGGGAATGCCGCAGACACGGCGTGGGACCGGCTTCGGCAGGGGGCGATGGATCGCATCGTTCGGAAAGAACGTCTCCGGCATCCAGCAGAGCTTTTCGTAATAGTTCGGGCTCGACGTTTCCGGCACCACGGTGCGGTCACAGATCAGGTAGTCGATATCGGTGTTGACGACCGTGCCGGGATAACCGAGCCAGGTCGCGTGAACCGGCGCCGTCAGATGGTTCATGACCGAGACGCGGGTATCGGCGGTATGGCCCTGAAGATCGATGAGAACGTCGATATTGGCAGCCTTGATCAGCTCGGCCACCTCTTCGTCGGACTTGCCGCGGATACGGACAATATTCCCCCAGGCCTCGCGGTAGGCGCTGTTATGGTCCTTGAGGTTCGTATCGGTCGCATTGCAGAACAGCGTGATTTCGAACTTGCTGCGATCATGCGCTTCGAGCACGCCGCGGAAAGCCTTCATCACGGCATGGTCCGTCCAGAGGTCGGCGGATATATAGCCGAGCCTGATCTTGTCGCTCCAGCGATGAGGCTTGTTGCGGCGCTTTGCCCTCCAGGCATCCGGAACAGGCTTGCCACGACCGGCGCCGGCAATGGCATTGATCTTTTCGTCGTCGCACCAGCGGATATTGTAGAGCGAGATTTCCTCAAGCACTGATTCGTAATTGCCTCTCGCGATTTCCTCGCGGACGATCGGCTCGTATTTCTCGATCTCGGCGTAATCGTTCACATCGCGCTGGATCGTCAGATAGGCGGTGCGAATCAGCTTGTCCTCGGGATTGTCCTTGAAGACGTCGATGATCAGCTGGTTTTCTTCCGGTGTCCGCTGCGCGATCTTGACCGAGCGGACTGCAAACCGCCGGTGCTCCGGATTGGTGCTGGCAGCAAGAGTTTTGCGGAAGGCCTCTACGCCGGACATTTCCTGGCGGGTAAGGGCACCAGCCATGAGGATCGCCATTTCGGGATCAGCGATCGCATCCTGCAGCACCCTGCCGCCGACACGCAGCAGGGAAATGTCGTCATTGTTGGAAAAATGAAGCCGCATTGCTTCGCGAAGATATTTGATTCGGTGCGGAGAGGCCTGCTCTCCGGCGAGCTGGAAGGCCTGCGCGGCTTCGCCCTTCATCTTCAGCTTCACCAGCGTCGCCCCGAGAAGGGCGTAGTGCCGCGGATCCTTGTTGACGTCGATCAGCTTGTTCAGAACGGTCAGAACGTCGTGGTACTTGCCCTTGTCGAAGTCTTTTTGAGCCGAAAGGTACTCTTTCTGCATCGCCGCCTGTCTCACGTCTGCCACTCCAATCGTCCAAAATCAGCGCATCGCGCGCCCGGCCATGGGGCCTGCTTGAGGCATCGTGTCAGGTGAAGCTTGCATGAGGCAGTCTTAGAGGCTTCTGAATTTCGTTAACCGGATATTAACTATAGCCCCGATTGCGACTGCTTCGCGCCCCCGATTTAAAGAACTTGGCAAGGATTGGCTGCGAGATTTCAATCCACACGACGGGTTTGGTATCTCTTCTGCGGAAGGCACCGAGTTGGCATGATGCCGGACCGCAGTGACCGGTAAACTATTCCAGCCCGGTATGTCCCCCCAAAGTATTTCGTTCAAAGGGACAAGCAACTATGGCTAGCAGCATTCTCACCAACGTGTCCGCAATGGCGGCACTCCAGACGCTTCGCTCTATCGGCTCCGACATGGAGACGACGCAGGACCGGATCTCGACCGGCGAGCGCGTAAGCTCTGCTTCTGACAACGCCGCCTACTGGTCGATCGCGACCACCATGAAGTCGGACAACGCCGCCCTTTCGTCTGTCCAGGACGCCATGGGCCTCGGTGCTGCCAAGGTCGACACTGCCTACACCGGCATGGAATCGGCTATCGACGTCGTCCAGGAAATCAAGAACAAGCTCGTAACCGCTTCTGAAAGCGCTGCCGACAAGGGCAAGATCCAGGAAGAAATCTCGCAGCTGCAGGACCAGCTGAAGACGATCGCTTCTTCGGCTTCCTTCTCGGGCGAAAACTGGCTCCAGACCGATATCGGTGGTCAGACGAACGCCGACACCGGCGTCATCGAAGCCGGTGATGCACTGGACAAGCAGGTTGTCGGCTCCTTCACCCGCGACGCCCAGGGCAACGTTGCCGTCAAGACGATCAGCGTCAAGCTCGACTCGTCCAACGTTCTGTTCGACCTTTCCGGCGGCAACGGCGGTCTGCTCGATGCAAACGCCCTGCAGGGTTACGTCAAGGTTCAGGACACCAACGGCGACGATCGTTACGCCAAGGTCAATGACACCGATTTCGCTGCGACCGACTCTGTCTGGAAGGACATCGGCGGCGGCATCTACATGAAGGGCGACACGTCCGGCAACTTCACCACCGGTGAAAGCGGCACGTACCTGATGAAGGTCGGCGGCGGTTACGTCGATGCGGAATTCGGCGATACTTCGGGCTATTCGGTTGCTACCGCTTCGCTCGTCGCAACGACCGGCGAAACGATCACCTACACCAAGGGTGTATCGGTCTCCACGCTCGACATCACCAAGCTCGACGACTACCGCGACAAGGACGCCGACGAATATCTCGGCATCGGTGAAGGCACCAATGTCAGCGACAACGACCTGATCGCTCAGCTGACCTCCTTCGTCGACACCCAGCTGGAATCGATGACCAGCGCCGCAGCGAAGCTCGGTGCAACGTCCAGCCGCATCTCGATGCAGGAAGACTTCGTCTCCAAGCTGTCAGACTCGCTCGATAAGGGTGTGGGCCGACTGGTAGACGCCGACATGAACGAGGAATCGACGAAGCTCAAGGCCCTGCAGACCCAGCAGCAGCTGGCGATCCAGTCGCTCTCGATCGCTAACTCGGACTCGCAGAACATCCTGTCGCTCTTCCGCTAATAGCATAGGGTTTCGGGCGCGGAGGCTGACCGCGCCAGAGACTTCGAAAAGGGGCCGCATCCGGTTTCGGATGCGGCCCTTTGTTTTTTCTGAACGGCTTCAAAGTTCATTAACTATATTGCGGTTACCTAGTCCCATCGAAACGTCGGGTTAACCAGAAAAATTAATTGGTTAGCAAGCATGATGCTGCGCGCCGTTCCCGGTGGAATCCGGAATGTCCCTTTTCGTAATCAGCCACTCAAGGGGCACCTATCATGACTAGCATTCTTACCAACATCGCAGCTATGTCTGCTCTCCAGACGCTGCGTTCGATCGGCTCGGATATGGAAGAGACGCAGAACCGCGTTTCGTCCGGCCAGCGCGTTTCGACTGCTTCTGACAACGCTGCCTACTGGTCGATTGCGACCACCATGCGTTCCGACAATGGCGCCCTCTCGGCAGTCCAGGACGCTCTCGGCCTCGGCGCTGCAAAGGTCGACACCGCATACTCCGCTTTCGAATCGGCTATCGACGTCGTTCAGGAAGTTAAGAACAAGCTCGTTGCCGCTTCTGAGCCGGGCGTTGACAAGTCCAAGGTTCAGGAAGAAATCACGCAGCTGCAGCAGCAGCTCCGCAGCATTGCTTCGTCTGCATCCTTCTCGGGCGAAAACTGGCTCCAGGCCGATATCGGCGGTCAGACGAACGCCGACACCGGCGTCATCGAAGCCGGTTCTGCCCTGAACAAGCAGGTCGTCGGTTCCTTCACCCGCGACGCCCAGGGCAACGTTGCCATCCAGACCGTCAACATCAAGCTCGACTCGTCCAACGTTCTGTTCGACCTTTCGGGTGGTGACTCCGGTATCCTCGACAGCAACATGGTCAAGGGTTATGCCGTTGTTCAGGACACCAATGGCGACGACCGCTACGCAAAGGTCAACGACACCGACTTCGCTGCGACGGATTCCGTCTGGAAGGACCTCGGCGGCGGCATCTACATGAAGGGCGATACTGCCGGTAACTACACGAGCGGCGCAGACGGCACCTACCTGATGAAGGTTGGCGGCTCCTACGTGAACGCTGAATTCGGCGATACCGCTGGTTACTTCGTCAAGACCGATGACATGATCGCCACCACGGGCGAGCAGATCGAATACACGAAGGGCGTATCGGTTTCCGAACTCGACATCACCAAGCTCGACGACTACCGCGACGTCGACTCCGATCTCTACCTCGGTATCGGCGAAGGCACCAACGTCAGCGACGAAGACCTGATGAGCCAGCTCGTTTCCTTCGTGGACGGCCAGCTGGAAGCAATGACCAGCGCCGCTGCAAAGCTCGGTGCGACTTCGAGCCGCATCACGATGCAGAGCGACTTCGTCTCCAAGCTGTCCGACTCGATCGACAGCGGTGTTGGCCGCCTGGTCGACGCGGAAATGAACGAAGAATCGACCAAGCTGAAGGCCCTGCAGACGCAGCAGTCCTTGGCAATCCAGTCGCTCTCGATCGCCAACTCCGACTCGCAGAACATCCTGTCGCTCTTCCGTTAATCGGCAGACGCAGTTTCAAATTAACAAAAACAGGCCGCGCTCTTCGGAGCGCGGCTTTTTTTATTTTCGCAGAATTTTTGCCCCTGTAGGGAGGACTCACGCAGACACTTCTTCTAAGTGACTGATTTAAATAGGTTAATGAATTTCTGAAATTTACTCCACTCCGCGCCAAAAGAGCGATTTTTATTAACCTGAGTAAAATTCGGTTTAACCTTTGTTAACCATTCCTCCCTTAACTGGAGTCATCGAAACGATGGGTTAACCAAGACGAAAAAGAGGTTAACTGGCATTACGCCGAGCTGTCGTTCTCCGGTGCACCCGGAATGTCCCTTTTCAATCTAGCCAATTCAAGGGGCACACTAATATGACCAGCATTCTTACCAATATCGCCGCCATGTCCGCTCTCCAGACGCTGCGCACCATCGGCTCTGATCTGGAAAAGACCCAGGATCGCGTATCGTCCGGCCTGCGCGTCGGCACTGCATCCGACAATGCCGCCTACTGGTCGATCGCGACCACCATGCGTTCCGACAATGGTGCGCTGTCTGCCGTCCAGGACGCTCTCGGCCTCGGCGCTGCAAAGGTCGACACCGCCTATTCCGCGATGGAATCGGTCGTCGATATCGTTACCGAAGTGAAGAGCAAGCTTGTTGCCGCATCCGAAGCCGGCGTCGACAAGTCGAAGATCCAGGAAGAAATCGCACAGCTGCAGCAGCAGCTCCGCAGCGTTGCTTCCTCCGCCTCGTTCTCGGGTGAGAACTGGCTGCAGGCCGATATCGGCGGTCACACGAAGGCCGACACCGGTCTTATCGAGGCCGGCGCTCCGGTCAACAAGCAGGTCGTCGCTTCCTTTACCCGTGACAGCAAGGGCAATGTTGCGGTTCAGACCATCAACGTCAAACTCGACCAGTCCACCGTTCTCTTCGACCTTTCCGGCGGTGACGCTGGTCTGCTCGATACAAAGATGCTGAAGGGTGTTCGCGAAGTCACCGACACCAACGGCGCCGATCGTCTCGCCCATATCAACACCACGGCGATGAGCGATACGACCGCCGTCTGGAAGGATATCGGCGGCGACGTATGGATGAAGGGCGACACGACGGGCGTGTTCCCGACCGATGCATCCGCAGAATATCTGATCAAGGTCGGTGGTGCCTTCGTCGATGCCGTCTACGATACGGCTGCCGGTTATCACTTCGATCCGGACCAGCTCATGGCGTCGGACGGTAGCGATCTGGTCACCTATGCAGCGGGTGTCTCGGTTTCCGAACTGGATATCACCAAGCTCGACGACTATCGCGACGAGACTTCGCAGAACTATCTCGGCATGGGTACCGATGTCGACGACGCCCGGATCATGGACGCTCTGATCTCCTTCGTTGATGGCCAGCTCGAAGCTGTGACCAGCGCAACGGCGAAACTCGGCTCCATCTCGATGCGTATCTCGATGCAGGAAGACTTCGCCTCCAAGCTCACCGACTCGATCGACAAGGGCGTGGGCAGGCTGGTCGATGCCGACATGAACGAGGAATCGACGAGGCTCAAGGCCCTGCAGACCCAGCAGTCCCTGGCGATCCAGTCGCTCTCCATCGCCAACACCAGCTCTGAGAATATTCTGTCGCTCTTCCGTCAGTAAGCGGCGCTCTTGGCTAGGGCGGTTTCGTCCCGCTCCTGACACGACAAGAATATTCCGGAAAGAAAACCGCGTCTCGCAAGAGGCGCGGTTTTTCGTTTGTCCCTGTTTTCAAGGCTTCCACACGCCACGCCGTCCGTGACCTCGGGGCTTGCGCGAAGCCTGCAGCGCCGTCTCGGCTGCCCGCTAATCGCGCTTTAGCATCTTGCAAAACCCCGCTGCCGTTTGCTAACTGTCTTAACGATTTGTTAACGAACGACAGGTCGGCCCGCGATTACGCGTTTGGTCGACACGCATGATGCGACTCGTCGTTCCCCGGTTAAGTTCCGGATTATCTTAAGAAATTTCCGACGAGGCATGGCCGATGACCAGCATCTTGACCAATACAGCCGCTATGGCTGCGTTGCAGACCCTGCGCACGATTGACCGCGATATGGAAACGACGCAGAAGCGCGTTTCCTCCGGCCTGCGGGTCGAGACCGCAGCTGACAACGCGGCCTATTGGTCGATCGCGACGACAATGCGCTCGGACAACAGCGCATTGTCGACCGTGCAGGATGCTCTCGGTCTCGGTGCCGCAAAGGTCGATACCGCCTATACCGCGCTCGAAAGCGCGATCGATACGGTTACCGAGATCAAGTCGAAGATCGTTGCCGCCTATGGCGTCGGTGCCAACCGCGAAAAGATCCAGGAAGAAATCACCCAGCTGCAGGAACAGCTGAAGAGCATTTCCGAATCGGCGACCTTCTCGGGCGAGAACTGGCTGCAGGATTACATCAGCGACGGCGCGACCGCGGCTTCGGAACAGCCGGTCACCAAGCAGATCGTCGCCTCCTTCACCCGCAGCGCGAACGGCGAAGTGGCGGTCAAGACGGTCGATTACACGCTTTCGTCGAAGACTGTGCTTTACGATCTCGCCGGCGGCAACAAGGGCATCCTTGATTCGCACGCTTCGTTCATCGCCGAAAACGAGACGAGCGTGGCGATCACGAGCTCCGACGGTACGACCAGCAGCACCACGGATTACGCTGTACAGTTTTACACGTCCGATGAGCTTCAGGCGGAGGGTGCGGATACCAACACGGACGACCGGATCTACGATTCAGGCACCGGGGTCTATATGAAGATCGATGACGGTACCTGGGTCAAGGTGACGACGACCGACCCGGGCCCGGACACGACGACGCCGGCTTATAATGACGGTACCGACGACTATTATATTGATACCAGTGCCGGCTCGACGCTCGAAGACCGCAAGATGAGCATGTCCGTCTCGACGCTGGACATCACGGATCTCGACAGCGTTGCCGATCAGATGAACGCTCTTGTTCCGGGTTCCGCAACGGATGACGCCGATGTTCTCGACATGCTCGAGCGCTTCGTCGATAAGCAGCTGCTGGCCATGACCAGCGCGGCCTCCAGTCTCGGCTCCATTCAGAGCCGTATCGATCTTCAGGAAAACTTCGTCGCTTCGCTGACGGACGTGATCGACAAGGGTGTCGGCCGTCTGGTCGATGCAGACATGAACGAGGAATCGACAAGGCTCAAGGCGCTGCAGACGCAGCAGCAGCTCGGCATCCAGTCGCTCTCGATTGCCAATACCAACGCGCAGAATATCCTTCAGCTCTTCCAGAACTAATTGGCGAAAAGGGCGTCCATCGGTCAGCGTCCCGCTTCATCGCGGGACATTTCCGATGCCTCGTTTCCCGCAGAAGTCCCCCATCTTCATCCTCGCGCAAGTTTGATTGCCTACCTTTTCGGGCGATCCTGGGCAAATCTCGGTTCCGGGCGAACGGCAAACAAAATCGGAATGATGCGATGACTGCAGCGTCGAAATCCAGCTTTATCGTCAGGCCCATGACGGGTTATGGCGTCAGAGCCGTGGCAAATGGAGAACATTTGTCATGAGTGCCTCGCTTGCCCGCTATCTGAAGGATTTCAGCGCGCCTCCGCCGCCGGTTCCGGTCATGGAAGATCCTTTCGCCGATTTCGAGCCGGATCTTCCGGTCATGCCCGAAATTCCCGAAGAGCCGCCGATCGACCTCGAGGCCGAGCGGGCCGAAGCCTATGCGAAGGGGCAGGCAGAGGCGACGCGCGAGATGCAGGCGCAGTGGGACTCCGACAAGGTCGCCATGCAGGTCGCGCATGAGGAAGAGCTCAACGCCCTGCGCAAGAAATTCGAAGTCGATCTGGCAAAGACCCTTGCCGGTCGCATCCAGCACCTTGGCTCCGCGACGGCGACTGCCATCAGCGAACAGACGGCCAAGGTCCTGACCCCCATTCTGGAAGAGGCGGTCGTCACCAATGCCGTCTCCGAACTGGCAACACTCGTCAACGCAGCCGTCACCGAGGGTGAGGTCAGCACGATCACCGTGCGTGGTCCCGCCCATCTCTTCAAGAAGCTGAAGGCGACGATGGGCAGCGAGGGGCCGGTCATAAAACATGTCGAGTCTGCCGATATCGACGTCGCCGTCGATATTGCCGACGCGACACTGGTAACGCGTCTGTCCGCCTGGGCGGCAAGCCTTAGGAAGGTGATGGAATGAGCGAGGGCGAAAACCACCACCACGGCAAGAACGAGATCATCGTTGTCAAACGCCACGGCGGTAAACATGCCGATGGCGGTCATGGCGGTGCCTGGAAGATCGCATTCGCCGACTTCATGACCGCGCTCATGGCCTTCTTTCTCGTCATGTGGCTGGTCAATGCCGCCAACGAGGAAACCAAGGCCTCGATGGCGAGCTATTTCAATCCGATCAAGCTTTCCGACGAGACACCGGCCCAGAAGGGTCTGAAAAAGCCTGTCGATCAGGCCGAGGGCGAGGAAAAGGGCGAGACGTCCAAGGTCAAGGGCGACGGTACCGTTCCGGGCTCGGCCGCCGCGACGGGCGAGGATCAGACCTCGACCTCCGGCGATCAGCAGAACTATTCGGAAGCCGATTTCTTCGAAAATCCGTATTCGGTACTCGCCGAGATCGCGCAGGAAGTTGGCCAGCAGGCCAATGTCAGCGCCAAGGGCGAGGGCGGTGCGGCCAATTCCGGCCCGGCCACCGGTGCCGATGGCGGCCAAGCCTATCGCGATCCGTTCGATCCCGATTTCTGGACGAAGCAGATTGAAGTGAACCGCGCCGACGGCTCCTCGCAGGTCGCAAAGACCGATCCTGCACAGAACCCGCTGGAAGAAGTCGCAAAGCCGGCAACCGGCAAGGCGCCGAACCAGACACCGGATGCAACGCAGATTGCGATGGCAGTGCCGATGCCGCGGCCGGATCCGACCCAGCTCGACAAGGCACAGGACAAGTCCCAGGATAAAACCCAGGACAAGACGCAGGATAAGACACAGGACGCCGCAAACCAGAAATCCGCCGACGCGCTCAAGGAAGAGTTGGACAAGCAGATTTCCGGCGTTGCCGGCAAGCTGGCCGAAGGCCTGGTCGTGACGCCTGCCGAAGGTGGCCTGCTGATCACCATTTCCGACAATACGGCGGATCCGATGTTCAATCTCGGCTCGGCCGTACCGCGCCGCGACATGGTTCTTGCCATGGAAAAGGTCGGCCGCGTGCTGAAGGAAAAGGGCGGTGATGTCCTGATCCGCGGCCATACGGACGGTCGTCAGTTCAAGGGCACCGAAAACGACAACTGGCGCCTGTCCATGCAGCGCGCGCACAGCGCCTATTACATGCTGGTCAATGGCGGCCTCGATGAGAAGCGGGTCAAGCAGGTCTCCGGCTTTGCCGACCGTCGTCTCCAGGTTCCGGCCGACCCGATGGCACCCGCCAACCGGCGTATCGAAATCCTGCTTCAGGCGGATAAGGGATGACGGTGAAACGTTGGAGTGCTCCAATCCTTCTGGCAGCCAGCGCCCTGTGCGGCGCGGCTTTCGCATGGCCTGTCCATGCGCAGCAGAAACAGGATCTGGCGCCCTACAATATGTTGAGGTCGCTGCAGTTCGTGCAGGACAGCGTCGTGCTCGGCGATCATTCTGCCGGCGAAATGCAGCGCTTCATGCTCGGCACGCTCGACGAGCGGCTGCGCACGGCGCCGGCCGCCGTTTTCGAGGATCCACGCAATGTCGATGCCGCGCTGATCTATGCGATGAGCGGCGGCAATCCGACGACGCTGGAATTCCTGGCCTCGCGTGACATTGCCGGCAATTTCGACAACCGCGTCACGGATGCGCTGCGCAAATACCTGAGCGGCAAGGGCTCGCTGATCGCCAAGAGCCTCGCGGACATGGCGGAGGAATACAAGGACCGTAAGCTCGGCCCTTATCTCGCACTGGTCACCGGCAATGTCACCGTTCCCAGGGATCCGAAGGGCGCGCTTGCCTATTATGACTGGGCTCGCCTGACGGCGCCGGGAACGATCATCGAGGAGGCGGCCCTGCGCCGCTCGGTTGCGATCACCGTCGATGCCGGCATGGTCGACAAGGCGCTCAACTATTCGCGCCAGTATGCGCGCCGTTTCGAACATTCGCCCTATGCCAGCCAGTTCGTCGATTTCTTCGTGCAGCTCGTGGTCGGGCATTTCGGCGAGGTGAAGGAAGAGGATATCGACAACAGCGTCGAGTTCTTCGACGTCGATCGCCGGCGCGAGGTCTTCCTGCGCATTGCCCGCGCAGCCACGATCGGCGGCAAGACGGAGCTTGCAAGGCTTGCCTCCGCCAAGGCCGAGGCCCTGGGCGGCGATGCGGCAAGGCAGCCGGAAACGCTGGCGCGCCTTTATGGCGGCGTCGCGACTGTGCCGACAAAGAATACAGGCGAGGCAATGCAGGCTCTTTCGGCGATCCCGGACGAAATCCTTTCGCCACGCGACAGAGCCCTGCGCGAAGCTGCAAAAGTAATTGCAGAACAGGTGGTTACCAAGCCCACCGCCGAAAGCCTCGCGCAAGAGAAGCTTGCAAACATTACGAATGCAAATGACGCGAATCTCCCAATCGCGCAGCAGCCCGGACATGAGGTCGGCGGGTCCAAACCAGCAGCGGAAGGCTTGTCGGCCGCAACCGCTGCGCCAGTCGATGCGGCGTTCCAGACTTTCGTCGATAACGGTCGTTCCAAATTGACTGCCATCGATGACCTGTTGAATGAGGAGAAAGCGTCCAAATGATGAACAATATTCTTGGCCAGTCAGGTGCAACGGACGCTGTGACGCCTTCGAAAACGGGGCTTGCCGGCCGCAAGGGTGCGGATGACGGCGGCAGCGGTTTCTCGGATGCGCTGTCTGAAATCAACCGCGACGGCAAGCGTGGCGCCGATGACGATCAGCAGGCCTCGCTCTCCGACGACAGCCTGGCCGACGATGTTGCTACGCCGGCGAAAGCCAAGCCGATTATCGACATCTCCAAGCACAACATCCGCAAGCCGGTTGCATCGGTCGAGCAGGATGCCGCTGCCATTGCAGGCGCTGCCGACGAGAAGGCCACAAAGGCTGCAGCTTCCGAAGCCTCCGACAGACAGCTGACGGCTTCCGAAAAGAAGCTCAAGGATGCGCTGGCCGCCGCAAAGGCGATCACCGAAAAGCTCGACATTCTGCATGGCCAGAAGACTGCTGCCTCCGGCGCCCAGAAAGCGGTGAAGACCGCGGGCGACGTTGATGCCGGCGATCTGGACGATCTTGATGAACTGGATATCGATGCGCTGATCGCCAAGGACAGCGATGCCGGCCAATTGTCCGACGTCCTGTCTCTTCTCAGCGCGCAGGGCGCCAAGCCCGCCGTTGATGCAGGGCATGTTCAGGGCAAGCAGTCCGCACAGGCGGGCAAGCGTGGCCAGGGAGGCGTTGAAGGCACTGCTTCCGCCACGTCTCGCGCCGCGGATCTGGACATGAAGCACGTCGATTCCAAGGTTGCTGGCCTTGGTGGCGATACGGCCGAAGAGACGTCGACCGAGCCGGCATCCGGCGATCGCCTGTTCCGCTTCTCGAACGACAAGACGCGTGGCCAGAGCATGGACATGACCGTCGGCGGCAGCAATGGCGATCGAAGGGCAGAGTTCAAGGCGTCCGGAAACGGTTCGGCGGAAAACATCACGGTTCTCGATTCCCGTCGCTTCATCGGCCTTGCACCGAATTCCAATTCCGCAGCTTTGACCTCGGCTCTTTCGGGAGACAAGGAATGGTCTGCAGCCATGCAGCCGAGCTCGCAGCTGTCGAACGCTGCGGCGCAAAGCAGCACCGGTTCGGTGGTCAATACGCTCAAGCTGCAGATGAACCCGCATGACCTCGGCTCCGTGACGGCGACACTGCGCCTGCATGGCGATGAACTCAACGTTCACCTGACCGTCGAGACCCGCGCCGCCTATCGCCAGCTCAGCGACGATTCCGGCGGCATTCTCGACGCTCTGCGCTCGCAGGGCTTCGCTGTCGATCAGGTGACGATCAGCGTAGCCTCCACGTCCAGCTCTGACACCGGCTCGGGTTCAACCCTGCAGAACGGTCAGGGCGGCGGCCAGCCGGCCTCGAGTGACGAACGGCAGGGCAATGCCGCAGGCCGCGGGCAGGGCCAGTCTGCCGCAGGCCGTGAAGGGAACGAAGCGACAGGAAATGGCAATGACGTGGCATCGGGCAACGAAGCGAATTCCGCTGCTGGCGGCACTCGCTCTGGTCAGCTTTACCTCTGACGTCTATCCGGCCTCGTTGTTCTCCGCAGGCGCCTGGGGTAATCCGCAGGCGCCGGTCGCGAACGGTGCATCGAAGGCCCCGGCAAGTCTCCAGACACGACGTATCGAA
Source organism: Neorhizobium alkalisoli (assembly GCF_007829835.1). Taxonomy (GTDB): domain Bacteria; phylum Pseudomonadota; class Alphaproteobacteria; order Rhizobiales; family Rhizobiaceae; genus Neorhizobium. The sequence continues at coordinate 621,249 of NZ_VIWP01000004.1, forward strand.
CTGGGCTCCGCCAAGCAGGGGGCTCCGGCCGATTCCGGTCTCTGCGAGCGCGAAATCCAGGCTGCCGCAGCCAAGTTCAGCATCCCCGAAGGCATCCTTTATTCGGTCGGTCTCACCGAGACCGGCCGCAAGGGCAGCCTCAGCCCCTGGGCAATGAATGTCGAGGGCAAGGCCTATTTCCCTGCTTCCATGCCGGACGCCATGGCGATGTTCGACACGGCGAAGAGGCAGGGAGCAAAGCTCATCGACCTCGGTTGCATGCAGATCAACCACTACTTCCACGGCGAAAATTTCGCCTCGCCACAGCAGATGTTCGATCCGAAAAGCAACGTGGAATACGCAGCAAAGTTTCTGAGCAATCTCCACGAGCGCCATGAAACCTGGACCATGGCGGTAGCGCGCTACCATGCGGGACCGAATAACAACCCCGCGCAGAAGCAATATGTCTGCCGTGTCATCTCGAATCTGGTCGCCACGGGCTATGGCCAGTGGACCCCGACAGCCTCAAGATTCTGCCAGGCTTGACGCCACCATAAGTAGTGATACGTATAATAAGAATCGCATGATTGCACCGTGGCGCGGTCGTGGCGAAAAATAGGCAGTGCAAGCACTCATTCGTGAGGTGTTAACTTTTCCACTGCAAACTTGTGTCACGCTGCACTGCACCCACTACATCTAGTGCAAATCGCGCCCCAAAGGTTAATCAACTATTAATTTGTTTGGTTAACTTCCCGCACCTTGTTCGAGATTCCCCCGATTCGTATCCATAGCACATCGAGGTGCCACAAGTGATTCGGAGGCGGACGAATGATCGTAGTGGTTGATGAGCGTGAGCTCGTGAAAGACGGATATACTTCTCTTTTTGGTCGTGAAGGCATCCCTTCCCAGGGATTTGACCCGAGAGAATTCAGCGAATGGGTCAACACGGCAGCCGATTCTGATATCGCTGCAGTCGAGGCTTTTCTGATCGGCCAGGGCGAACGTTCGCTCGAACTGCCCCGGGCAATCCGGGACCGGTCCATGGCCCCGGTGATCGCAGTCAGCGATCAGCCTTCTCTCGAGGCGACACTCGCATTTTTCGACAGCGGCGTCGACGATGTCGTACGCAAGCCGGTTCATCCCCGCGAGATCCTCGCACGGGCTGCGGCGATCCGCCGGCGTCTGAAGGCGATTTCCAACTTTACCGACATCGGCGCGATCCGGGTATTCTCCGATGGTCGTGATCCCGAGATCGAAGGTGAAGTATTCGCCCTGCCGCGCCGCGAGCGTCGCATCCTCGAATACTTGGTCGCAAACCGCGGCCGTCGTGTTTCCAAGACTCAGATCTTCAATGCGATCTACGGCATCTTCGACGAGGAAGTCGAAGAGAACGTTGTCGAAAGCCATATCAGCAAGCTGCGCAAGAAACTGCGCAAGCGTCTTGGCTTCGATCCCGTCGATTCCAAGCGTTTCCTTGGCTACTGCATCGACTGGAACTGATTTTAGTAGGGCCTTGCTGCCGAATTTTACTCGGCAAGTAACTCAGACAGCTTCACGCAAGGCCCACCTCATATTCTTGTTTTCATCCAAAACGGAGATTTCTTATGAGCATTTTCGGTTCGATGAAGACGGCGGTCTCGGGTATGAACGCCCAGTCTAACCGTCTCAGCACCGTCGGCGACAACATCGCCAACTCGAGCACGGTCGGCTACAAGCGCGCCTCGACTTCGTTTTCCTCGATGGTTCTGCCTTCGACGGCCGGCAGCTATTCTTCCGGCGGCGTGCAGACCAACGTACGCTACAGCATCTCCGAACAGGGTGGCCTGTCCTACACGACGTCCTCCACCGACCTCGCCATTCAGGGCGGCGGCTTCTTCATCGTCAGCGACAGCTCCGGCACGCCGTATCTGAGCCGCGCCGGCAGCTTCGTTCCGAACGATTCCGGCGAACTGGTCAACTCGGCCGGTTATACGCTGATGGGCTATTCCTACGACACCGGTACGCCGGCTGCCGTCGTCAACGGCTTTGACGGTCTCGAGCCGGTCAACGTCAAGAAGGCAAGCCTGGTTTCGTCGCCCACGACCACCGGTACTTTCCCGGTCAACCTGAATGCCGACGCTGATCCGATCGATCCGACCGACGCAGCTGGTGTCTCCAACTCTGCGACCACGCAGTACACCGACAAGAGCTCGCTCGTCGCTTACGACAGCCTGGGCCGCAAGGTTCTGTACGATTTCTACTACACGAAGACCGCCGACAACGAATGGCAGGTCGCCGTGTATCGCCAGGACCAGGCTACCGCCGGCACCGGCTTCCCGTATGCAACGGTTCCGACCGACAATACCTTCACGCTGAACTTCGACGACACGACGGGTGCTCTGACCACCGATCCTGCTGTCATCTCGTTCACCGATACGCTTTCGCCGCCGACCGGCACTGGCCAGACGATCTCGATCGACTTTGCCGGCACCACCCAGAAGGCCTTCGCCTTCACCCCGGGCAATGCCACCGTCGACGGCAGCGCGCCGAGCGCGATCGACAGCGTCAGCATCGACAATTCGGGTGTTGTCTACGCCGTTTACGCGGATGGCCAGAAGGAGCCGCTTTACCGGATCCCGCTCGCAACCGTGCAGAGCCCGGACAACCTGACGCCGCTGAACGGCAACGTCTACGCCCAGGGCAACGACTCCGGCATCATCACCACCGGCTTCCCGGGCAGCGGCAATTTCGGTTCGATCTATTCCGGCGCACTGGAAAACTCGAACGTCGATATCGCCAGCGAACTGACCGAGATGATCGAGGCTCAGCGTATCTACACAGCCAACTCCAAGGTCTTCCAGACCGGCTCCGATTTGATGGACGTTCTCATCAACTTGAAGAGATAACCGCGAGAATTAATCTCCAAAAGGTTAGTACAAGATGTCGCTTGCTTCTGCATTGTCCTCGGCTCAGTCGATCTTCACCAATACCGGCACGCAATCGTCGGTAACGTCGAAGAACATCGCCAACGCCCAGAACCCCGACTACGTCCGCCGTTCGGCGGTCGTCGTCACCGGAGGCAACGGCGCCATGATCGGCGACACGGTGCGTTCAGCCAATCAGCCGCTGCTGCGGCAGACGCTGGAGAGCACTGCATCGTCCAGTGGTCAGCGTACGCTTCTGAACGGCCTTGAGGAGATCAAGAGCCTGATGGGCGGCAACGATTACGAATCGTCGCCGGCCACGCTTCTTGCTGCCTTCCGCAACAATCTGGATGCCTATTCGTCCAAGGCGAATGACAACGGTCTGGCCCTGGCGGTCGTTTCTAGCGCCCAGGACGTAGTGACCTCGCTCAACTCGGCGTCCAATCAGTTGCAGTCGATCCGCAAGCGCGCGGATGACAGCATTCAGGAAAATGTCAGCGATCTCAACACGCTGCTTTCCAAGTTCCAGGACGCCAACGATCAGGTCAAGAACCTGACGGCGACCGGCGGTGACCCGAACGACGCGCTCGACACGCGTGACAGCCTGCTGAAGCAGATCTCCGAAATCGTCGGCGTTTCGTCCTATACACGCACCAATAACGACATGGTTCTCTACACTTCGGATGGCACGATGCTGTTCGAAGGCGTCGCCCGCAAGGTGACGTTCCAGCCGACTTCGAGCTATGACGCGAGCACCGTCGGCAACGCGGTCTATATCGATGGCGTCCAGCTCAAGGCCGGCACGAATGGCGACACGAGCGCCAAGGGTTCGCTTGCCTCCTATCTGCAGCTGCGCGACGATATCGCTCCGACTTTCCAGGGCCAGCTTGACGAAATCGCGCGCGGCCTGATCACCTCCTTCGCGGAAACCGATCCGAACGATCCGGCTACGCTGGATCCAGCACCGGGCCTGTTCACCTGGACCGATGGCGGCGTGCAGCAGACAACGGTTCCGGACGGCGTCGAATTTGTCGATAACGACGGCGACGGCGTGGACGAAACTCCGGTTTCGGGTTCGGCGACTGTTGCCGGTCTTGCTTCGCGCATCAAGGTCAATCCGGCAGTCGTGCCGCCGGCCGGCAGCACCGATCTGATCCGCGATGGCGGCATCAACGGCACCGATTATGTCGTCAATACCGATGGCGGCAGCAGCTACAGCGATCTGCTCGACAAGTACAATCAGGCGCTTGAGGATCCGATGGCATTCGATCCCAGCACCCAGATCGCCGACTCGTCGAACCTCATGTCCCTGGCATCGAACTCGGTCGGCTGGCTCGAACAGCTTCGCAGCTCCGCCACCACCGCTGACGAAACCAAATATGCCATGCTGACGCGCAGCGTAGAAGCCTATTCCAGCGAAACCGGTGTCAGCCTCGACGAGGAACTGTCCCTGCTTCTGGATATCGAACAGTCCTACAAGGCAGGAGCCAAGCTCATGTCGACGGTGGACGAAATGATGAAAGCCCTGATGGACATCGCGAGCTGATCATGAAGACCTCATTCATCTCCTCCATGTCGGTCCAGACCACGATGCGCAACTCGATTGCGAGTGCGCAGCGCGATCTCGTCGATGCCAATACCGAAGCCGTCAGCGGTCGTTATGCGGATATCGGCGCCCAGCTCGGCGCCAGCACATCGCGCGCTCTGGATCTCACCCGGGACATTTCGCGCATCGACAGCCTTTACAGCACGGCAGCACTCGCGACCCAGCGGCTGGACAGCGCCGAACTTTCGCTCTCCAATATCAACGATCTCACGACCGAGATGCAGAATGCCATTCTGACGCTCGGCGGCACTTCGGACGAGACGAGCCTTTCGACGGCGCGCACGACGATGAGCTCCGCGCTCGATGCATTTACCGGATTTGTGAACACCGCCGTTAACGGGGAATACATCTTTTCGGGCATCAATACCGATGTGAAGCCGATGAACGACCTTCTGTCGGACGATTCCAAGGCGAAGAAGGCTTTCGACGACGAGCTGAACTGGTATATTGCCGACAAGGGCATTGGTTCGAAGGAAGCAATGACGGCCGATGACATGACTGACTTCCTGGCTGACATGGAAGAGAAGTTCAACGGCACGAAGCTCATGGAAGCGCCCGAGAACGTCGATGATAACGGCGATCCCGTCGATTTCTGGTCGACTTACGTCTCGAACGCGACCGACGAAAACATGAAGAGCCGCATCAGCCCGACTGAAGTGGTGGACACGTCGACCAATGCCAACAGCAAGGGCATGCGCTATTTTGCATTGTCCGCCATGGTCGCGACCACCTTCATGCAGACCGGCATGAGCAATGAAGCCCGCGGTGTCGTTGCCGAACAGACGCGCAGCTACATCAGCCAGGCTTCAAGCGGCATAAACCAGCAGCGGACGACGATTGGTGTTGCCACCGAACGCGTATCCAAGGCTGAGGAAAGCTTGCAGGCGCAAAAAGATATTCTGACGACTCACTTGGGCAGTCTTGAGAATGTCGACGCGGCCGAGGCCGCCACGCGTGTCAACACGCTACAGACGCTTCTTGAAACTGCCTACTCGGTGACGGCGAAGATACAGAACCTGAGTTTGGTTAACTACCTTTGATGACAAAGGGTAGTCGAATGAAAATGAAGGATACATGAATGTACCAGTTTTCATATGCCGAGATCATGGAGGATGGCGTCGCAGACGCCAAGGAACGTGAACGGCAGGCGCTTGATCGATCGATCGAGCTGCTCGTCGCGGCGCAGAGAGAAGCGAATTACTCTCGCGTTACGATCGAAGCACTTTTTTACACCCGGCGCGTCTGGATCAGGTTCATTGAGGACCTGAAGCAGCCGGACAATGAACTGGCCATGGAACTGCGGGCTGACCTTATCTCGATCGCGATCTGGATTCTGAAAGAATGCGAGAAGATCAGGAAACGTGAAGCAGCCAATTTCCAGGGCATCATCGACGTGACCACCATCATCAGGGATGGACTTAAATGAAAAGTACGCTTCGTATCTCTCTGAAATCCGGCGAGCGGATCTTCATCAATGGCGCGGTTCTGCGCGTTGATCGCAAGGTCGCCCTGGAATTCCTCAACGACGTCACGTTCCTCTTGGAAAATCACGTATTGCAGCCGGAAGACGCGACCACGCCTCTCCGCCAGCTCTATTTCATCGCCCAGATGATGCTGATCAACCCCGAGGGCAAGGAACAGTCGATGACGCTGTTCCGCAAGTCGGTCGCCATGCTTCTGACCTGCTTCCAGGACGAGGAAGTCCTGGCCGAACTGAAGCGGGTCGACGGCATGGTTGCCTCCGGACGCGCCTTTGACGCGCTCAAGGCAATCCGCGGCCTCTACACGATTGAAGACCGGATCCTCAACAACCACGAAATCACGCCGGCTACGGTCGAGCAGATTCGCAAGGAGATCGCCCCATGGCGGTAGACGCAATCAACTCCGCGACCAACCCCTATGCGTCCGGCAGCAGCACCACGTCGACTGCCGACTCCTCGGCAGCATCGCTGAACTACGACAACTTCATCCAGCTCTTGATCGCGCAGATGAAGAACCAGGATCCGACCGATCCGATGGATGCTACCGAACAGGTTTCGCAGCTCGCCACCTTCTCGCAGGTCGAGCAATCGGTTAAGATGAATACGAATCTGTCGTCGCTGATTCAGGCAAATTCGTTCTCCCAGGCATCGGACATGGTCGGCAAGACGATCACCAGCGCCGATGACAAGGTTACCGGCGTCGTGAAGGAAGTTGAAGTTTACACCGATGGTCTGGTCGCCATCACCCAGGCGGGTGACAAGGTCCTGATCCAGCCGGGTATCATCATCTCCAACGGGACGTCGTCGAGCGATACGAGCACTGACAGCGACAGCAGCAGCTGATCGTTAGAAGACGCAAATGCACTGGAGTGGCCGCAATGAATGAGGCCGATGCCCTTGATATTCTGAGGGCCGCAATCTGGACTATTCTCATGGCCTGTGGTCCGGCCGTCATGGTTGCCATGGTGGTCGGTCTTGCAATCGCGCTGATCCAGGCGCTGACGCAGATCCAGGAGATGACGCTGACCTTCGTCCCGAAGATCGTTGCGATCATGGTGACGGTGGCCGTGACCGCCCCCTTTATCGGCGGCCAGATCAACCTCTTCGCCAATCTGGTGTTTTCCCGCGTACAATCCGGCTTCTAGGGCGCTTTTTCGAAGGCGCCCTTCGCCTTTACCGCCAGCGCGATCATGCCACCCTCGCGCAAGCTTCATGCTCTAGTCTCGACAGCGAACCGGCGGGATAAACTCCGCCGCCTTCTCATGAAGAGACGGACGAGTAGCCATGGCGCAACCACCTGCATTACCGATTCCTAAGTCGGCCCCGAGCGGCCGCGATATTGGCTTTGCCACTGGCATTATCGCCATCCTCTGCATCCTCTTCCTGCCGATACCGTCATTCCTGATCGATATCGGCCTGGCCTTCTCGATCGCCCTCTCGGTGCTGATCCTGATGGTCGCCTTGTGGATTCAGCGGCCGCTGGAATTCTCGTCCTTCCCGACCATCCTGCTGATCGCGACCATGGTGCGCCTGTCGCTCAATATCGCGACGACGCGCGTCATCCTTTCGCACGGCAATGAAGGTCATGGTGCAGCCGGTCACGTGATCTCCGGCTTCTCCAGCCTCGTCATGTCGGGCGACTTCGTGATCGGTGTGATCGTCTTCATGATCCTGGTCACGGTCAATTTCATCGTCATCACCAAGGGTGCCACGCGTATCGCGGAAGTCGGCGCCCGCTTCACCCTCGACGCCATCCCCGGCAAGCAGATGTCGATCGACGCCGACCTCTCGGCCGGCATGATCGACGAGAAGGAAGCCCGTCGCCGCCGTTCAGAACTGGAGGAAGAATCATCCTTCTTCGGTGCCATGGACGGTGCGTCGAAATTCGTGCGCGGCGATGCCGTCGCCGGCCTCATCATCACCGCCATCAACGTTTTCGGCGGCATCATCATCGGTTACTTCCGCCACGGCATGCCGATCGGCGAAGCAGCCGACGTTTTCGTCAAACTGTCCGTCGGTGACGGTATCGTCACGCAGATCCCGGCTCTGATCGTTTCGCTCGCAGCCGGCCTTCTCGTCACCCGTGGCGGCACGTCCGGTTCCACCGACAAGGCCGTTGTCGATCAGCTCGCCGGTTATCCGAAGGCGCTCTGGATGGCTGCCGGCCTGATGGGCATGTTGTCGATCATTCCGGGCCTGCCCTTCGTGCCGTTCATGGGACTTTGCGGCATGCTCAGCTTTGCTGCATGGGCTGTTCCGCGCCGTGTCGAGGCCGAAAACAAGGCTCGCCGCGAGGAAGAGGAAAAGAAGGTCGTTCAGACCAAGGAATCCGAAAAGGAATCGGTCAAGTCGGTTCTCAAGACTTCCGAGATCGAGCTTGCGCTTGGCAAGCAGGTTTCCACCCGTCTGCTCGGCGCCCATCAGGAACTGGCCTTCCGCGTCGGCAAGATGCGCAAGAAGTTCGCGAGCCAGTACGGTTTCGTGGTTCCGGAAATCAAGGTCGCCGACGATATCGCGATTGCCGAGAAGTCTTATCAGATCCGTATCCACGGCACGACGATCGCCTCGAACAACCTGCGCGTCGGCGACGTTCTGGTCGTCACCGGTTCCGGCCGCAAGCCGAGCATTCCGGGCGACGAGATCCGCGAACCCGCTTTCGGCATGCCGGCCGTCTCGATCCTCGAGACCTTTGCCGAAGACCTGAAGCGCGAAGGCTTCCACCCGATCGACAACGTCTCGGTCGTGCTGACCCACCTGTCGGAAGTCATCCGCAACAACCTGCCGCAGCTTCTCTCCTACAAGGACGTGAAGATCCTGATCGAACGTCTCGATCCGGAATACAAGAAGCTGGCCGACGAGATCTGCTCGTCGCACATGTCCTATTCCGGCCTGCAGGCTGTTTTGAAACTGCTCCTTGCCGAGCGCGTCTCGATCCGCAACCTGCATCTCATTCTCGAAGCCGTCGCCGAACTTGCGCCGCATGTGCGCAAGACAGAGCAGATCGTCGAACACGTGCGTGTCCGCATGTCGCAGCAGCTCTGCGGCGATCTGGCCGACAATGGCGTGCTGCGCGTCCTGCGTCTTGGCAGCAAGTGGGATATGCTGTTCCACCAGGCCCTCAAGCGCGATGCCAAGGGCGAAGTGGTTGAGTTCGACATCGACCCGCGCACGCTGGAAGAGTTTTCCGAACAGGCGACCAAAGTTATCCGTGAATTCATGGACCGCGGCCTGCCTTTCGTTCTTGTCACCTCGCCGGAAACGCGCTCCTATGTCCGCATGATCATCGAGCGCCTGTTCGCGACGCTGCCGGTGCTCTCCCATGTGGAACTCGCGAAGGGTCTGGAAATCAAGATCCTGGGTGCCATCTCGTGATATCCCGTCCTTGAGGGGACATTTTCGAATGCTGACCGATCCCCAGGGAAGTGTACTGGCGCTGTTTCTGACGTTCTGCCGGATCGGCAGCTGCATCATGGTCCTTCCCGGCTTCAGCAGCGCCCGCATCCCGGGCAATGTGCGCCTTCTCACCGCGATCGCCCTGTCGCTCGCGGTGCTTCCCGTTCTCTGGGACGTCGTTTATCCCAAGGCGACGGCGCCAGGCGCGACCTATATCGGCCTGATCTTCACCGAAATGCTGGTCGGCGTCACCTATGGGCTGATCGCGCGTCTTTATACGCTCGGCCTGCAGTTCTCGGCGACGATCATCTCGACCGTCATCGGCCTCACGGCGCCGGGTGGGCAGGACCTGCTGGAAGATACGAGCGAAAGCCAGCTCGTCAGCTTCCTGACGCTAAGCGGGCTCCTTATTCTTTTCATGATGGACTTCCATCATGTGGTGATCCACGCAATGATCGATTCCTATCAGACGACCCCGGTCGGCGCGTTGATCGATTCGCGCAAGATGCTGATCACGCTCACCGACACGCTGCGGGCCTCGACGATGATCATGCTGCGGCTGGCAAGCCCGTTTCTGATCTTCGGATTGATGTTCAACGTCGCGATCGGCATGGTCAACAAGATGGCGCCGCAGCTTCCGGTCTTCTTCATTTCGACGCCGCTCCTGCTTCTGGGCGGCCTGTTTCTGCTTTACCTTTCCGTTGCGGCGCTGATTACCCAGTATGCCAACGGCTTCATTCCCATCTTCACGTCGTTCTAGGGCGAGGGCATTCACGTGGCAGGCGGCGCAACGACACGATCGGCAAAACTCAAGCGGCTGGTAAAGGTCCAGCGGCATATGGAGAAAATGGCCGAGCAGGAACTGGCGGCGACCACGCGTCATCGTGCCGAGGTCAACGAGCAGAAGGAAGTCGTCATCGAGGCGCTCGGTTCGCTTGAGCCGATCCACCGCCAGTTCGCCAATCATTATGCCGAGCGTTACGGCCGCCTGACCGTCAAGGAAAGGCAGCTCGCAGGCGTGCAGCAGATCCAGGAAATGAAGGTCATGAAGGAACGCACCAAGGGTGACCGCCTGGAAGAAAACATGAAGGAAGCTCGGGATTTAGAGGATCGCGAGAGCGCCGACAACGCCATTTACGAACTCATCGAAATGACCCTGGCAGCACCAGCCTCCAGCAAGCTTCAATCGTCATAGTCCCGTCATTCGCTCCGGCCCTGATTAAAAAATCGCTTATCGCCGGTGCATTTGAGCAGTCCTTGGGCAGGCTTGATTCGAAAAGCCGATCCCCGTTGTGATTGAAAGGATAAGACGTGGCAATTTCTCCTCCGAGCGACTTGGTCCTGGACGTTGTCCGCAATGCGGACCCGATGGCACTTCAGGAAGCCCAGGATAAGTTGAAGGCCAGCAAGGCCGCCTTCGCAGCGCACAGCCTTGCCGATTCCGGCAAGGGTTTTGGTGCCGCCGTGGATATGATGAGCTCGACCTCGGCCTCTTCCAGGGCCGGCCTCGATCACGCCGAAAAGAGCAAGAAGACGGCTGAAATGCCGGAAGAATATCGCAAGTTCGAAGCCTCCATCCTCTCGACCTTCGTCAACAACATGATGCCGAAGGAAACCGAGGACGTTTACGGCAAGGGTTCCGCCGGCGAATTCTGGAAGGGCATGATGGCCGAGAAGATCTCGGACGAAATGTCCAAGCGCGGCGGCGTCGGCATTGCCGAACAGATGTATTCCCAGGCGCTGGCAAAGGCCAAGAACCACGTCACGGTCAATGCCGCAACTGACGAAAACGATCGCAGCCAGGCCCTGAGCGCAGTCACCGACTTCCAGCGCAAGGTTCTCGACGTTGCCCAAAGCGACAAGACCGAGACCGGCGTTATGAAATCCGCCAAGAGCGACACCTAAATGCATCACACTGGGACAGAAAATATGGAAGTTGTTTCGACGGATTATCGCATCAAGACGGTCCTCGGTCGGCTGGAGCTGATCATCGACAACGAGAACCAGCGTATCGGCAAGGATCCGGAATTCGACCTCAAGGTTTCGAATGCGCACAAGAGCCGCTGCCTTTACGAACTCACCATGCTCTTCCGCGGTACCGATCTGAAGCAGCTTGCCGTCAGCCATCTTGACCAGATGCACGGCCTGAAGGCGAAGCTCGCGCTGAACGCGCGCCGCGTCGAAGCCCATCTGCATGCCGTCCGGGCGGTTGCCGATCTCCTCAAGAACGCGGTCCGCGAGGCCGATGGCGACGGTACCTATACCCAGGAACAGTTCGTCTATAGCGAGGCCTGATGCTCAAGCTGATCCTCACCGGCCTCTGGGTCTGCGTTGTCACGCTCGGCGCCGTGTATTTCTCGGTGCAGATGTCGGCCGCCCCGGCTCCTGTCGATGAGGAGGCCCTCAAGAAGGAAAAGCAGGAACTGGTAAAGGGTGAATCTGTCACCGTTCCTGTGATCACCAACGGTATGGTGACCGGCTATTTCCTCGGCCGTATTTCTTTCATGATGGACAAGGAAAAGATCAAGGACGTCAAGCTGCCGGTAACGGAATTGACGACCGATGAGCTGTTCAATCTCCTGGTCGGCAACAAGATGGTCGACCTCTCCAATCCGGGCAATTTCGACCTCGAAAAATTCCGCTCCAGCATCAAGGACGGAATGAACAAGAAGCTCGGCGACCAGTATGTCGCGGAAGTTCTGGTCGAGCAGCTCGACTACATGTCCAAGGACGATATCCGCAACAATGCGGCGAAGGGCGGCAAGCCGCCGGTTCCGAAGAAGATCGTCGAAGGCACGCCCGTCGGCGAGGCCAAGGCTGAGGGCCACTGAGCCTCTATGCTTGCATGGCGAACTTGAAGAGGCCGGGTCTCCGGCCTTTTTCTGTGCCATAAACGCCTGAATCGCTAGAGTTTTAGCATTCGATTTAAAATGATCTTGAACGCGGCCTGCTAGAACCTTGGGACAGTCTTGGTTCTTGCTTGGAGCGCATCGTGACCGCATCAGGACAATTTGCCGCCGCCGGTCCCGCTCGGACCATGTTCGACCTGCCTTTTGACCAGTCGGGCACCGAACCGGGCTGGATGACTGCATTGGTGCAGATCGAGCATCTGGCGGATTTCAGATCCGGCCGTCAGGGCAGCCCCGTCACGGTCACTTTCGAAAAAGAACGCCTCCCGTTGAAGCATGTTTTTGCCGGCAATGCTCATCCCGTATCGGATGCCCGCATCGTCCTGCCGGTCAGGAACGCGCTGTCGGACCGCTTGCGCCGGCTCTCCGGCTCAAAGTCGCCGACGCGTTTTGCACCTGACGCCTTCACCCTTTCGCTTCTGACCTTCCTTGAGCGCAACCGGCGCATCGGGCTTGTTGGCGACGACACGAACCAGCTGAAGGCGGCTCTTGTCCGCCATGCGCCATGGCACGATTTCGTCGAGATCGACATGTCGGGCAAGGATACTGGCGATTTCGATCTCGTCATCGTCGATCTCAAGCGCCGCGAACATCAGTCGCGCGCCGCGCAGAGCCTTGCCGGATTGCAGACCGGCCTTGTGATCGTCACCGACGGAAGCCTCGGGCGTCTTGAAGCCTGATTGCCGGGATTGACCGTTAACGGCCGCGTTAACGTTTTGTTTGCCATGAAAATTTAGACTGTGTTCATGAAGGCGTTGGCTATCGACCGGTAACGCCGCACATTGCGGTCTATTCTCATGGTTCAGCATGCCCACATTCTTGATGAACAGGCTCCTGTGTCGCACGACGCACGGGAGAAGACGGTATCGTCGGAGCGCAGGTTCTGGACGACGATAGGCGCTTTCGGCCTGATCGGCGCACTTGTTCCGCTTTTCGTTTTCGGCCTTCCCGATCGCGGTTATGTCGCGACCACGAGCCTGAAGGTGGAGGCGGCCAGCAGTGCCGATGTCGAGGCCGCGATCGCCAGATTGCGCTCGAAAGCCTCTCTCGACAATCTCGTTCGTGCCCTCAATCTCAGCCAGGCGGGTGATTTCTCCGCAAGCCGGCCAAGCGTCTTCGGCGTGTTCTCGGATATCATCTCCGGCGGCGGAATGACCGTATCCGAACAGGAAACCGAATTGCGCAATCGCCTCCTGGAGGCGATCCATCTTTCCTATGCATCCGGCCAGCTGTCGATCCAGGCGCAGGCGAGCTCGAATGATGAGGCCCGTCGTGTCGCCGCCATGCTTGCCGTCATGTTCGGCCAGCAATTGGCAGGCGTCGCCGAGACGGCTGCCAATCCGGCATTGACCGGAATGCGTCAGGCGGTCGAACGCGCCGAAGCGGCACTTTCCGGCTTCGAGACACAGGCAGGCACTGAAAAACTTGCCGAAATGCGCCGCTTCAGCACGGATGCCGAGCGGCTGGGCTCTGAAAAGGACCAGGCCGAAACCGAATTGCAGGCCACGCGCGAAAAGGCAGCCGAAGCCGCATTGATGAAATTTGCCGATGTGCTGAGCAAGCCGCTGCCGGACAGCCTCGAATTCACCGCCCTCGAATATCAGCGCCAGCGTTATGTGGATGCCAAGCTGACGCTCGACCAGCTGTCGAGCGATCTCGGCCCGCGGCATCCGCGCTTCCAGGCGGCACAGGCTGCGGTGGATGTCGTCCGCAAGGATATCGAGGATGCGCTGAAGCGTCTCTCCACGTCGCTGCGGCAGCAGGAAGCAACGGCCGCCAAGACCTTCTCCGAAGCCAAGGCGCGCGCCGATGCCCTGACGGCACAGCAGGATCTAGCCGATGGCGCGACAAAGCTTCTGTCGCTGCAGGCCGCTGCCGAGGAAGCGCGCGAAAACTATCTCCAGGCACAGGGCCGAACCCGTGCGCAGCCGGCTGCTTCCGGAAGCATACAGGTATTGCGGCCCCTGGCGACGGTTGCGACCGGCTGGTCCTGGTTCGATTATCTGCCGCTTGTTGCCGGCGGTGCTTTTGCCGGCGGTCTGGTCGGGCTGGCGGTCAATGCCGCAAGCCTCGGTCGCCGTGAAGAAGAAGCCGAGTGGCAGGACGAGGCGGTCGAGCAGATCGAACCGCATCTTGCGGATGAGCAAGTCGTCGCCCACGGTGTCGAGGAACAGACCGATACCGATGAATGGGACGATGCCGCGGCGTTCGATATCGAGCCGGCTGCAATCACCGATTATCAGGCGCGGGCCTATTATCCGAAGACCAACGAGGCCGACGATGACGAGATGGAGGATTATGACCTCCAGGCAGATTATGACCGCGATGACGATCGAGCCGTCTACGCCTTTGCTGCCAATGACCATCGCACGGAACGCGGCCAGGCAGAACTGGCCGACGCTTGGGATCGGGACGAATGGCAGGCGAATGACTGGGAAGACCGGTCGCCCGACTATGCTGATCGCTACGAGAACCAGCTTGATGACAAATTCGAGCAGGATACGGACGTTCATGATCCGGAGGAGGAAGAAAAGCCGCTCTCCGACCGTATCCGAGAGATCCTGATCGCCAATCGCCGGCCAGTTGATACGAGCTTCCTGCCGCCATTGCTTGCCGCTGCCCTGGCAGGCGACGGCCGAGTGGAGCAGCGTGCTGCCAATGACGGTTATGCCCCGGATGGCAGCGCTGAGGAGTTCCAGGAGCTCCGCCGCGAAATGGCGGAGCTGCGCGAGCGGGTGCAACTTTATTCCGACCGCCGCACCGCATCTCGCTGATCGGCCTGCGTGACAAATCGACCGACGATTTCCGCTTGCATTTGCCGGCCGCCGACAGCATAGGGCGCAGGCGGGCCAGTCAGGACGGGGCCTGCCGGCTTAGGTTCGGCCGGGAAAAATCGGGAGATGCAATATGGCGACCTTGATCGATGGCAAGGAAGCGGCTGCGACCGTAATTGCGCAGGTGAGCGAAGCAGCTGCAGGACTTGAGAAACAGACCGGCGTAAAACCGGGTCTCGCAGTCGTCATCGTCGGCAACGATCCTGCCAGCCACGCTTATGTCAATTCCAAGAGCCGCATGGCCAAACAATGCGGTTTCAACTCGATCCAGCACAGCTTGGCCGAAGAGACGACCCAGGCCGAGCTAGAAAAGCTTGTTTCCGAGCTGAACGCAGATCCGTCCATCCATGGCATTCTCGTGCAGCTGCCGCTGCCGAAACATCTGAATTCCGAGCCGGTGATCCAGGCGATCTCGCCGGAAAAGGATGTCGATGGTCTCAGCACCGTCAATGCCGGCAAGATCGCCACGGGCGACCTTTCGACCGGCCTCATCTCCTGCACGCCGGCCGGCGCCATGCTTCTGGTCAAGAAGATCCACGGCGCGGACCTCTCCGGCCTCAACGCTGTCGTGATCGGCCGTTCCAACCTGTTTGGCAAGCCGATGGGTCTGCTGCTTCTCGCCGCCAATGCGACGGTGACCATGGCCCATTCCAAGACCACCGATCTCGCTTCCGTCTGCCGTCAGGCCGATATTCTGGTCGCTGCCGTCGGCCGCCCGCAAATGGTCAAGGCCGATTGGGTGAAGCCCGGCGCGACCGTGATCGATGTCGGCATCAATCGCATCGATGCGCCTGAAAAGGGCGAAGGCAAGAGCCGGCTGGTCGGCGATGTGGCCTTTGCGGAAGCGGAAGGCGTCGCCGGTGCCATTACCCCCGTTCCGGGTGGCGTTGGACCGATGACGATCGCCATGCTGATGGCCAATACGGTGATCGCCGCCCATCGCACCGCAGGCCTCGCCGCGCCGAAATTCTGAAGCCGGGGAGGGGCCGGCGCGAGGAATGCTCCAGCGCCGCCCTTGACTCCTCGCCAGTTGCCTTAAATCTCTACTCAATCCGCGATTGTTCCAGCCGCGGTTTAAAAGGGGAGGAGATTTTCATGAAGGCTTCGTTTTACATCGTCACCGCCGTTGCAGTCCTGATGGCCGGCAGCTCTGCCATGGCCCAGGAACTGAAATTCCAGCCGGGCCAGGACAGCCGCTTCAACTGGAAGAGTTTTGAAGACTTCAAGGCGGCCCATGCCGATCTCAAGGGCCAGACCATCACGCTGTTCGGCCCCTGGCGCGGCGAGGACGAAGTCCTGTTCAACAGCGTGCTTGCCTATTTCAACGCCGCGACCGGCGCGAACGGCAAATATTCCTCCTCGGAAAATTACGAGCAGCAGATCGTCATCGACACCCAGGCCGGTTCGCCGCCGAATATCGCGGTCATCCCGCAGCCCGGCCTGCTTGCCGATCTCGCCGCCAAGGGCTTTCTGACCCCGCTTGGCACCGAAAACGCCGACTGGGTGAAGACCAATTACGGGTCCGGCGAAGACTGGGTCAAATATGGCACCTACAAGGGCAAGGACGGCAAGGACGCCTATTTCGGCTTTCCCTTCAAGGCCGACCTGAAATCGCTGATCTGGTACGTGCCGGAAAATTTTGAGGAGGCCGGTTACGAAGTTCCGAAGACGATGGAGGAGCTGATCAAGCTTTCGGACAAGATCGTCGAAGATGGCGGCGTGCCCTGGTGCATCGGTCTCGGTTCCGGTGGCGCCACCGGCTGGCCGGCGACCGACTGGGTCGAGGACATGATGCTGCGCACCCAGTCGCCGGAAACCTATGACAAATGGGTCTCGAACGAGATCAAGTTCGACGATCCGGCCGTCACTGGCGCGATCGATGAATTCGGCCGTTTTGCCAAGAACGACAAATATGTCAGCGGCGGTGTCGCAGCTGTCGCCTCGACCGATTTTCGTGACAGCCCGAAGGGCCTCTTCGATATTCCGCCGAAATGCTACATGCACCACCAGGCATCCTTCGTGCCGTCCTTCTTCCCGCCGGACAAGAAGCTTGGCACCGATGCCGACTTCTTCTACCTGCCGACCTATGCCTCCAAGCCTGAACTCGGCACGCCGGTCCTCGGCGCCGGCACGTTCTTCGCGATCACCAAGGATTCGCCTGCCGCAAAAGCCTTCATCGAATTCCTGAAGACGCCGATCGCCCATGAAGTCTGGATGGCGCAGACCTCGTTCCTGACGCCGTTCAAGGGCGTAAAGCCGGAAGCCTATGCCAATGACGTGATGCGCAAGGAAGGCGAGCTTCTGACCAAGGCCACCACGTTCCGCTTCGACGCATCCGACATGATGCCCGGCAAGATCGGCGCCGGCGCCTTCTGGACCGGCATGATCGATTATGTCGGCGGCAAGGATGCCAAGACGGTCGGTGGGAATATCCAGAAGGCCTGGGATGGGTTGAAGTAGGGGCGAGTTCTGCGCCTGCCCCTCATCCGCCTGCCGGCACCTTCTCCCCGTTCTGACGGGGAGAAGGGATATGCCGCGGCCTCGCCGTTTCCCCTCGCCCCGTTTACGGGGAGAGGGTGCGCCGAGCGAAGCGGAGGCGGGGTGAGGGGCAGACGTACGACAAAATACGGCGACCGCTAAAAGCGGCAACAAAAGGGGGAGGGGCATATGATGACACAGATCGTCTCAGCCATCGGCGTCATGGTGGCAGGCGTCTTTGCCTGCGCGCTCTATTATTGGCTTTCCGACAAGCTGCTCGCAGCCGTCCTGCCCGTTCCGGATAACAATGTCCGTCTCGCCTCGCAAAACCTCAATCGTCGCGCCGCCATCCGCCCCTGGCTTTTCCTCGGTCCGGCGCTGATCCTGCTCGCCGTCTACTTGGTCTATCCCGTCATCGCGACCTTCATCCTCTCCTTCTACGATCGCTCCGGCGGCACTTTCGTCGGTTTTGCCAATTACCGCTGGGCCTTTTTCGACGCGCAGTTCCGCCAGTCGATCTTCAACAACATCCTCTGGCTCGCCGTCGTGCCCGCCGCCTGCACCTTCTTCGGCCTCGTCATCGCCGTGCTCACCGACCGCATCTGGTGGGGAAATATCGCCAAAAGCCTGATCTTCATGCCGATGGCGATCTCCTTCGTCGGCGCCTCCGTCATCTGGAAGTTCATCTATGAATTCCGCGGCGGCAAGGAAACGCAGATTGGCCTGCTCAACGCCATCGTCCAGGCGATCGGCGGCGATCCGCAGGTCTGGATCTCGCTGCCCTTCTGGAACAGCTTTTTCCTGATGGCGATCCTGATCTGGATCCAGACCGGCTTTGCCATGGTCATCCTCTCGGCGGCGCTGCGCGGCATTCCCGAAGAGACGATCGAAGCCGCCGTCATCGACGGCGCCAGCGGCTGGCAGATTTTCTGGAAGATCATGGTGCCGCAGATCTGGGGCACGATCGCCGTCGTCTGGACGACGATCACCATTCTGGTCCTCAAAGTTTTCGACATCGTGCTGACTATGACCAATGGCCAGTGGAACACGATGGTTCTCGCCAACCTGATGTTCGACTGGATGTTCCGCGGTGGCGGTGACAGCGGCCGAAGCGCCGTCATCGCGCTGGTCATCATGGCGGCGGTGACGCCGATCATGATCTGGAATATCCGTCAGGCGAACAAGGAAACGGGAGGCCATTGAGATGAGTGCGATCAACCCCGCAGCCAGCCTCCGCCGCATCGGCCTTCCGCGCCTCGTCGTGCATCTCTCCGTTCTGGTGATCTGCATCATCTGGCTCATCCCGACGCTCGGCATCCTCGTCACATCTTTCCGCGATGCGGGCCAGATCGCCTCATCCGGCTGGTGGACGGCCTTTACCGGTGCCGCCGAGACCAGCGCCGCAAGGCTCGGCGAGCCATCGACGGCAAAACAGGATGGCCCGAACTACGTCATCTCCGGTTCCGTTTTCGAAAAGGGCAAGGGTGGCTCTGTTCTCGCCTTCGGCACCAAGGTCGCCTCTCCGACCGAATTCGAGGCCGGCAAGCCCGCCGATATCGGCGAGGGCGAAACGCTCACCGTCAACAAGGACGGGAGTTATACCTATACGAAGAACGCGCCCTTCTCCGGCGATCGCGGCAAGCGCATCTATCTCTCGGTCTCCTCACCACCATCCTTCACGACCGACAATTACCGCACCGTGCTCACCTCGCAGGGCATCGGCCAGTCCTTCGTCAATTCGCTGACGGTTGCCATTCCCGCGACGATCATCCCGATCCTGATCGCCGCCTTCGCAGCCTATGCGCTGTCATGGATGCAATTCCCTGGCCGCGCCCTGATCATCGCCCTGGTTGTCGGCCTGATCGTCGTGCCGCTGCAGATGTCGCTCATCCCGCTTCTAAAGATGTATAACGAGATCGGCAGCTTCTTCGGCGTCCCCTCGCGAAGCTATGCGGGTATCTGGCTGGCGCATTCGGCCTTCGGCATGCCGCTCGCCATCTATCTCCTGCGCAATTACATTTCCGGCCTGCCGAAGGAGATCATCGAATCCGCCCGGGTCGATGGCGCCAGCGATTTCGAGATCTTTGTCAAACTCATCCTGCCTCTGTCCTTCCCGGCGCTCGCCTCCTTCTCGATCTTCCAGTTCCTCTGGACCTGGAACGACCTGCTGGTGGCCATGGTCTTCCTCGGCACGGGCAAGGATCAGCTGGTTCTGACCGGCGCGCTGAATGCGCTTTTAGGCTCCATGGGCGGCAAGTGGGAAATCCTCACGGCGTCCGCCTTCATCACCATCATCGTCCCGATTGTCGTCTTTTTTGCGCTGCAACGATATCTCGTGCGCGGCCTCTTGGCGGGATCGGTCAAGGGCGGCTAGACCTTACTCATCCATCATCTTTTTCGCAGACTTGGCAGGATTTGAATGACGATTGCAGCAGAAACGACGACGGGACCGGACAAGGATTGGTGGCGCGGCGCGGTGATCTACCAGATCTACCCGCGCTCCTATCAGGACTCAAACGGCGACGGCATCGGTGACCTCAAGGGCATTTCCGCCCGCCTGCCGCATATCGCGGCGCTGGGCGCCGATGCGATCTGGATCTCGCCCTTCTTCCCGTCGCCGATGAAGGATTTCGGCTACGACGTGTCGAACTATACCGATGTCGATCCGATGTTCGGCTCGCTCTCGGATTTCGACGGCCTGATCGCCGAGGCGCATCGCCTCAATCTCAAGGTGATGATCGATCTCGTCATGTCGCATTCCTCGGACCAGCATGCCTGGTTCATCGAAAGCCGTTCGAGCCGATTCAATCCCAAGGCCGACTGGTATGTCTGGGCCGACGCCAAGCCGGACGGCACGCCGCCGAACAACTGGCTGTCGATCTTCGGCGGTTCGGCCTGGCACTGGGATCCGACCCGCATGCAATATTACATGCACAATTTCCTGACATCGCAGCCGGATCTCAACCTGCACAATGCCGAAGTACAGGATGCGCTGCTCGACATGACCCGCTTCTGGCTGAAGCGCGGTGTCGATGGCTTCCGCCTCGACACGATCAACTTCTACTTCCAGGACAGGGACCTGCGCGACAATCCGGCGCTCGATCCGTCCCGCCGCAACGCCTCCACGGCGCCAGCGGTGAACCCCTATAATTTCCAGGAACATCTCTACGACAAGAACCGCCCGGAGAACCTCGAATTCCTGAAGCGTTTTCGCGCGGTGCTCGACGAATTCCCGGCAATTGCGGCGGTCGGCGAGGTGGGCGACAGCCAGCGCGGTCTCGAAATCGTCGGCGAATACACGTCCGGCAATGACAAGATGCAGATGTGCTACGCCTTCGAATTCCTGGCGCCCGATGCGCTGACGCCGGAACGCGTCGCCGAAGTCCAGACTGCTTTCTCCGCCGCAGCCCCGGATGGCTGGGCCTGCTGGGCCTTTTCCAACCACGACGTCATCCGCCATGTCAGCCGCTGGGGCCAGGAGGTGCTGGACCGCGACGCTTTCGCAAAAATGCTGTCCGGCATCCTTCTCACCCAGCGCGGTTCCGTCTGCATCTATCAGGGCGAGGAACTGGGCCTGACCGAAGCTGATATCGCCTATGCCGACCTGCAGGATCCCTATGGCATCCAGTTCTGGCCGGAATTCAAGGGCCGTGACGGTTGCCGCACGCCGATGGTCTGGGATGCGCAGGCGCTGAAGGCCGGTTTCTCGACCGCGGAAAAGACCTGGCTGCCGATCCCGGTCGAACACCAGCTGCGCGCCGTCAGCGCCCAATATGGCGATCCGGCCTCGGTGCTGGAACAGTATCGCCGTTTCCTCGCCTTCCGCAAACAGCACGCGGCGCTTTCGAAGGGCGACATGCTGTTCCTGCCGCAGCAGGGCACGGTGCTCGCCTACAAGCGCCAGTTCGGTAACGAGATCGTGCTCTGCCTGTTCAACATGAGCGCCACCGAAACGAGGACGGAACTGCCGACCGGCAATTGGGAGGTGCTGGAAGGTCACGGCTTTGAAAGCATGCTGGATGGCACGCGTCTCGAACTGCCGGCCTGGGGCGGATTTTTTGCGCGTTACGCCTAGATAAAATCGAACAATCAAAAGGGAAGGAGAGGCAGATGACCGGCGTTACGTTGAAGGATATCCGCAAGGCCTATGGCCAGGTCAAGGTGCTGCACGGCATCGACCTGGAAATCGCCCAAGGGGAATTCGTGGTTTTCGTCGGTCCCTCCGGCTGCGGCAAGTCCACGCTGCTGCGCATGATCGCCGGCCTCGAAAACATCACCTCGGGGGAAATGTTTATCGATGGCGATCTGGTCAATGACGTGCCGCCCTCCAAGCGCGGCATCGCCATGGTTTTTCAGTCTTATGCGCTCTACCCGCATATGACCGTTTACGACAACATGGCCTTCGGCATGCGGATCGCGAAGGAGAGCAAGCAGGAGGTTGACCGGCGTGTCCGCGCGGCAGCCGATATCCTGCAGCTCACCCAATATCTCGACCGCCTGCCCAAGGCGCTATCCGGTGGCCAGCGTCAGCGCGTGGCGATCGGCCGGGCGATCTGCCGCGACCCAAAAGTGTTTCTATTCGACGAGCCGCTTTCCAATCTCGATGCGGCGCTGCGCGTCGCGACCCGTATCGAGATCGCCAAGCTTAAAGAACAGATGCCCGACACGACCATGGTCTATGTCACCCATGACCAGGTCGAGGCGATGACACTGGCCGACCGGATCGTCGTCCTTTCCGCCGGCCGGATCGAACAGGTCGGCGCACCGCTTGAACTTTATGAGCGGCCGAACAACCTCTTCGTCGCTCGCTTCATCGGCTCGCCCGCCATGAACATCGTGCCGGCCACGATCGTCGAGACCGGGGCGGCAACCCGCGTAAAACTTGCCGGTGACAGGGTGGTCAGCCTGCCGGTCGAGACCAGTGCCGGCGAACTGGAAAACAAGGCGAGCTTCGGCGTCCGGCCGGAAGATCTCACCGTGGCGACCGGCGACGATTACCTGTTCGAAGGCACGATCAGCCTCGTCGAGGCACTGGGCGAAGTTACGCTTCTTTACGTCGAAAATCCCGCCGTGAAGGAGCCGCTGATCGCCAAGCTGCCCGGAATAGTCGGCCTCAAGAAGGGTGATCGCGTCAGGCTTTCGGCGGATCCGGTAAAGCTGCATCTCTTCGATGCAGAGGGCAATGCCTACAGACGGTAGTGTAACACCGTATTCACCAAGTTGAAGGATGCCGGCCGTTTCGGCTCCGGCGTCGGGAACCTTCGAACGCTATATTAATTATCACGGCCTACGTTCTCCCAATAAGAAAAGGAGAACGTGTCGTGAGCGCGGCGCCCAGTAATAAAAATCACTTTTTGAACAAGGAAGAGTCTTTCATGTACGACCGCGAGGCGCGGTACAAGATGGAAGACACGATGAATGCCGGACGTATTGAATATACTGAAAAAGCAATTCTGAATATGGCGCAGCGTCGCTGCGACGTGCTGCGTATTTCCATGAGCGGTGCCGTTTTGGGCATTCTCACCCAGTACAATCTTCCGCAGCAGTTTTATCTGGATATTCCGGATGCCCGCATCATGAAGGTCGGTTGCCTGCTGATGCGCACCAATGCCAACAACACGATCGAAGTCCGCTTCCTGCGCCTGATGACGCAGAAGGAACTGGACCGGATCTTCGTCTTCTCGACGCATCCGAACCACCGCGACCGGACGCTCAACGTCCGCTCCTGGTAATCAGCCCAGCCTCTGCCTCGCCTGCCATTGCATGGGGGTGAGGCCGAGCTCGGCACGAAAGGCCGTTCTCAAGGATTTCGCATCGGGAAAGCCGCATCGCTCGGCAACCTGATCGAGCCCGCCACCACCGGCGAGCAGCATTTCCTGCGCGCGCGAGACACGCGCCCGCCGCAGCCAGCCACCAAGATTGTCCCCCGTGCGCGCCCTGATATGACGGGTCAGACTGCGCCGGCTCATGCCCGCGCGATCCGCAAGTTCATCCAGCGACGGCACGCCCGTCGGATCCCCGACAAGCCCATCGAGAAGTTCCGCGACACGCAGTTCTGCCGAAGAGCCAGGCGCCGGCCTCTCGACCAGCTGTGGCTGCTCGCCCTGCCGCTGCGGCGCAAGAACGAGATGGCGGGCCACGCGGTTGGCCTCGCCCTTGCCCGATAGCCGGGCGAGAAGATGCAGGCAGCAATCCAGCCCGGATGCAATTCCCGCCGATGTCAAAATATCTCCCTCGTCGACGAAGATCGCATGCGGATCGACTTCGATATCCGGATACCGCGTCGCAAAAGTCTCAATCCGCGCCCAATGGGTCGTCGCGCGGCGCCCCGTAAGGAGACCGGCTTCTGCCAGGCCGAATGCGCCGAGGCAGAGGCCGACCACGGTCGCACCACGCGCACCTGCCGCCTTGATCTCGGCCAGTATTTCAGGCGCCACCGGCTCGTCCGCATGCCGCCAGCCGGGCAGGATGACGATATCGGCCTCTCCGGCTTTCTTAAGCTCATGCGGTGTTTCGATGAACAACCCGCCCGTCGCCGATACGCGGCCATTCTGCCCGCAGATCAGCACGTCATGGCCATTGGATACGAAAGGCTCGCCAAACACGGCAAGCGGTGTGGACAGCATGAACGGGCTGATACCGTCATAGGCAAGGATCGCGATACGCATTGGCCTGATTTACCCCAAACATGTCCATCGGGCCACTGCATTTCGTCGAGGCCCAAGGATAGGAATGGTCATCGTCAATTTTCGGAGATTTTTGGAATGAGCCGGGCGCTTCTCGTGATCGATATACAGAACGAATATTTTCCAGGCGGCGGCCTGCCGCTGCACCAGGCTGAGGAGGTGGAAGGGAAGATCGTGGCGGCGATGGCCGAAGCGCGCCGGGCAGGCGACCGCATCATCCTCGTGCAGCATGTCTCGGCGTCCGAAACGGGCCTGTTCGCTTCCGGCAGTTCCGGCAGCCGCATCCGCCCGGCTATCGAGAGCGCGGCCGGCGACGCGCCGGTGGTGGTCAAGCGTTTTGCCGATGCCTTTCAGGAAACGGATCTGAAAATCCATCTCGAAGGCGTCACGTCGCTGCTCATCTGCGGAATGATGACCCAGAACTGCGTCGTCTTCACCGCCATGTCGCGTTTGGCCGATGGGCTGGAGATCACGGTCGTCGAAGATCTCTGCGCAGCCCCGACACCGGTCGTGCATGCGATCGCGCTCAGTGCGCTGAAATCGAAACTGCCGGTCAAAAGCGCTGCGGAAATCTGGCGTTGATACCAAAACAGCCGCAGGGAAACCTGCGGCTGTTTTATCGCATGTTGATATGCGGATGATCGTTCAGGCGAATACGCTCGCGCCGCGATCTGCCTCGCCGACGCTGCGGCGGAAGGGGGCGAAGAGCTCGCGGCCCATGCCGAATTCGTTCTCGGACAGATCGGCCTCGGCGAGTGGCCGGCTTGCGAACTCGCGGGCATCAACCAGCACTTCCAGCGTTCCCGCCACCGCATCGAGGCGGATCATGTCGCCATCCTGGATCCGGGCGATCGGGCCGCCATCGGAGGCTTCCGGCGTCATGTGGATCGCGGCCGGCACCTTGCCGGATGCGCCGGACATGCGCCCGTCCGTGACCAGAGCAACCTTGAAGCCGCGGTCCTGCAGCACGCCGAGCGGCGGCGTCAGGCGGTGCAGTTCCGGCATGCCGTTCGCCTTCGGACCCTGGAAACGCACGACCGCGATGAAATCGCGGTTCAGGTCGCCGCGCTTGAAGGCGTCCTGCAATTCCTGCTGGCCATGGAAGACGATCGCCGGTGCCTCGATGATATGGCGCTCCGGCTTGACGGCAGAGATCTTGATGACCGAGCGGCCGATATTGCCGGCGAGCATCTTGAGGCCACCGGTCGCCTGGAACGGCGTCTCGATCGGTGCAAGCACCTTCGGGTCGCCGCTGACCTCAGGGGTCTTCTCGCGACAGATCTGGCCCTTTTCGTCGAGCTTGGCTTCGACCGTATAGGCTTCGAGGCCCTGGCCGAAGACGGTACGCACATCGTCATGCACCATGCCGGTCTTGAGCAGCTGCTTGATGAGGAAACCCATGCCGCCGGCGGCGTGGAAATGGTTCACGTCGGCCAGCCCGTTCGGATAGACGCGGGCAAGCAGCGGCACGGTGTCCGAAAGCTCGGAAATATCCTGCCAGGTGAGGAGAATGCCGGCCGCACGCGCCATGGCGACAAGGTGCAGCGTGTGGTTGGTCGAGCCGCCCGTCGCATGCAGGCCGACAACGCCGTTGACGATCGAACGCTCATCGATCATCTCGCCGGCCGGGGTAAATTCGTTGCCGAGTGCCGTGATCGCCAGCGCTCGCTTGGCCGCCTCGCGGGTCAGCGCATCGCGCAGCGGCGTGCCGGGATTGACGAAGGAGGCGCCGGGCAGGTGAAAGCCCATGATCTCCATCAGCATCTGGTTGGAATTGGCGGTGCCGTAGAAGGTGCAGGTGCCGGGGCCATGATAGGACTTGGACTCGGCCTCCAGCAGCTCAGTACGGCCGACCTTGCCTTCCGCATAAAGCTGGCGGATGCGCGACTTCTCGTCGTTCGGCAGGCCAGACGTCATCGGGCCAGCGGGAACGAAGACTGCCGGCAGATGGCCGAAGGTCAGAGCGGCGATCACGAGACCGGGCACGATCTTGTCGCAGATGCCGAGATAGACGGAACTGTCGAACATGTTGTGGGAGAGGCCGATACCGGCCGCCATGGCGATCGCGTCGCGCGAAAACAGCGACAGTTCCATGCCCGGCTGGCCCTGGGTGACACCGTCGCACATGGCGGGCACGCCGCCTGCGACCTGCGCGATACCGCCAGCCTCGCGGGCCGCCTCGCGGATCAAGGCCGGATAGGTCTCGTAGGGCTGATGCGCCGAGAGCATGTCGTTATAGGCGGTGATGATGCCGAGGTTCGGAACGACGTCGCCAGCGAGCGCCTCCTTCTCGGCGGGGGAACAGACGGCAAAGCCATGGGCAAGGTTACCGCAGGAAAGCGTCGACCGATGCGGTCCTCGCGATGCCGCCCGGCGAACCCGGTCGATATAGGCTTCGCGATGCGGTTTCGAGCGTTCCACGATACGGGCAGTGATTGCCTCGATGCTGGAATGGGCGGCCATGCTTTTTCCTCCGTCGAGTCAATCCCGGTCGGGAGAGGTTAAGAACCACCGGGATTGAGGATGTTGAAGATCCGGTGCCCTCCGGCACCGGGGGAGGGCGCCTGTTAGGGCGCCCAGTAGATCTGCAGCGGCGATACGGCCCGGTTGAGGACCGCACGGATCGGCATCTCGTTCTCGTCGGATCCGGCTTTCGCCTTTTCCAGAACGTCCTTCTTGCCGTCGCCCTCGATATGCAGGGCCAGGAACCGTGCATCCGAAAGGCTGGAGAAGGTGAAGGTAAGGCGTTCCTCGCCGGCGCCTTCCGCCTGCATCGTCATCACGCCGCGCGGCGTCGAAAGATCGATCGCCTTTGCCAGGTGATTGCCGTTCGGGAAGAAGGAAGCGGTGTGCCCGTCTCCTCCCATGCCGAGGATCGCCACGTCGAATGGCGTACCGATCGCTGCTGTCTCTTCCGTTGCCTTGACCGCAGCGTCCTCGATGGAGGCCACGTCGTAATAAAGCGGAATGAACTTGGCGCTCGCCGCCTTGTCCTTCAGCAGGTGCTGCAGGACAAGCAGGTGATTGGAGCGCGGGCTGTCTGCCGGCACGAAACGCTCGTCAACAAGCGTGACGGTTACCTTGCTCCAATCGATGTCGCGCGTCGAGAGGGTCTCGAAGAACTTCTTGGGCGTCGAGCCGCCCGACACTGCGATGGATGCAGTGCCGCGCTGTTCGATTGCCGAGGAGAGCTCAGCCGCAACCTTGTCCGCGAGAGCGGAGGCAAGGCCTGCGGCATCGTCGAATTGATGCAACTGTGCGCTCATCGGATCAGCTCTCGTGCCAGGTACGTCCGTCACGTTCGATCAGTGCAATTGCCTGGCTCGGTCCCCAGGTGCCGGCCGTATAACCCTGCACCTGCTGGCCTGCCGCTTCCCATCCCTTCAGGATCGGATCGACAAAGCGCCATGCCGCCTCGACTTCGTCGCGGCGCATGAACAGCGTCTGGTTGGCGCGGATCGTATCCATCAGCAGGCGTTCGTAGGCGTCCGGATTACGGACGTTGAAGGCCTCGGCAAAGCTCATGTCGAGCGAGACTTCGCGCAGGCGCATGCCGCCCGGACCCGGATCCTTGATCATCAGCGACTGCTTGACGCCTTCATCCGGCTGCAGGCGGATGATCAGCTGGTTGGCGGCAATGCGGCCGGCAGCTGCGTCGAAGATGTTGTGCGGGATCGGCTTGAAGGTGATGACGATCTCCGACATGCGCGCAGCCAGGCGCTTGCCCGTGCGGATGTAGAAGGGAACGCCTGCCCAGCGCCAATTGCCGATCTCGGCCTTGATGGCGACGAAGGTCTCGGTGTTGGAAACGCCTCCTTCGAGTTCTTCGAGGTAACCCTTGACCGGGCCGCCTGCGGAAGCGCCGGCGCGGTACTGGCCACGCACCGTCATTTGCTCGACATTGGCTTCGGTGATCGGCTTCAAGGCGCGCAGCACCTTCAGCTTCTCGTCGCGCACGGCTTCCGAATCCATCGAAGAGGGAACTTCCATGGCGACAAGGCACACGAGCTGCATGATGTGGTTCTGCACCATGTCGCGCAGCGCACCGGCCGTATCGTAATAACCGGCGCGGCCCTCGAGACCGACCGATTCAGCGACCGTGATCTGCACGTGGTCGATATGCTGGGCGTTCCACAGCGGCTCGTAGAGCGCGTTGGCAAAGCGCAGCGCCATCAGGTTCTGCACCGTCTCTTTGCCGAGATAGTGGTCGATACGGTAGATCTGCTCTTCCTTGAACACCCGGCCGATCGTGTCGTTCAGTTCCAGCGCCGAGGCGAGGTCGCGGCCGATCGGCTTTTCGACGACGATGCGGGTCGACTTGGTGATCAGCTTGTGGTCGCGGATCTTTTCGGAGATCGGTCCGAAAATGCCCGGAGCAACGGCGAGATAGAAGACGCGGATGCGCTCCTTGCCATCGTCGAGCAGCTTCTTCAGCTCGCCCCAGCCCTGTTCGGCCTTGGCATCGACGGGGACGTAATAAAGGCGTTCGCAGAACTTCGCGACTTCCGCTTCGTCATATTCGCCCTTCTTGAGATGCTCCTTGAGAGCGTCCTGGGCAAACTTGCGGTATTCTTCGTGGCTGAGCGCGCTGCGCGAGGCACCGATGATGCGAGTCGGTTCGGTAAACTGGCCTTCCACCTGCCGATGGTAGAGCGCCGGAAGGAGCTTGCGTTCCGCAAGGTCGCCGGTGCCGCCGAAGACGACGCAATCAAAGGGTTCGACTGGGATGATCTGGCTGCTCATCGCTTTTCTTTCATCTCATGTGGTTGAGGGGACACTTAATCTAATCGATTTAAAAACGCCAGCCCGAATTCGCTTTCGGGCTTTGGGAATTGTCGTTCTATATCCTGTCGCGAAGCGCGAACCATGTCAGGGCAAGGAACAACAGAGGGCTCCGCATGCGAGATCCGCCCGGGAATGGCGGGATTTTGAGGTGGGCAAGTTGGTCAAGTTCGGTCGCCTTTCCCTGCGCCATGTCTGCATATAGTTTGCCGCAATAATTTGACAGCATTACTCCATGGCCGGAATAACCGCCGATCGAGGTGACGCCGGGCATGACCTCCCGGACGAAGGGCTGGCGCGGCATGGTAATCCCGACATTTCCGCCCCAGGCATGGGTGATTTCGACGTTTTTCAGGGCCGGATAGGTATCGACGATCTGCTTGCGGATGGCATTGGCGGTATCCTTCGGATCACTCGACGAATAGACCTCGCGGCCACCGAACAGCAGCCTGTTGTCGCGCGACTTGCGGAAATAACGCACGACGAAGCGCGAATCACACACCGCCTCGCTGCCGGGAATGACATGCGGGAAAGCATCGAGCGGTTCGGTCGCGGCGATGAAAGAGCCGATCGGCATGATATGTGATGCCGTCACCGGCTCCAGGTTGCCGATATAGGCATTGGTCGCGATCAGCACCCGATCGGCCTTGAGCACGCCCCGCGGCGTCTCGATTACCGTTTTGCCGCCCACCTTGCGGATCGCGGTCGCCCGCGTCATCTCGTGGATCCTGGCGCCGGCCGCTGCCGCCACGCGGGCAAGCCCGACCAGCAGTTTCAGCGGGTGGATATGACCCGTCCCCATGTCGCGGACGCCGCAATAATAGTCCTTCGTGCCGACGCGCTCGGCCGTTTCGCGCGCATCCATATAGGTCACATGCGGATAGTCGTAGCGCTCGGCTGCGATCTCCGCATTGGCGCGATAATCCCGCTCGTAACCCTTCTTGTGCGCAACGTTCATCTGGCCGGGCAAATAATCCATGTCGATGCCATGGATATTGGCGAAATCGAGAAGATGGCGCTTGGCGTTTTCCGCCATGTCGAACAGCGCCTTTGAACGTTCGTATCCGAGTTCCTTCTCGAGATCTTCCGGCCACCAGCGTTGGCCCGTGCCCATCTGGCCGCCATTGCGGCCCGAGGCGCCGTCACCAAAACGCTCTGCTTCGATCAGCACGACCGAAACGCCGGCCTTGGCAAGGTTATAGGCGGCCTGCAGGCCGGTATAACCACCGCCGATGATTGCTACGTCGGCGGTCTGCGAACCATCCAGCGCCGGATAGGCCGGCCGGTCGGCCACGCCGTCCTGATACCAGGAGATGCCCGGTGCGATCGGGCTCTGCCATCTGTCTGCCATCGGACAAGCCTCAGACGTTAAGAAGCAGGAATTCCCGCTCCCAGGGGCTGATAACCTGCATGAAGGTCTCGAACTCGCCGCGTTTGACGCCGGCATAGATGCCGATGAATTCCGGGCTGAAGACTTCGGCGACCGCCGGATCGGATTCGAGCAGCGACACGGCTTCGAGCAGGCCGCGCGGCAGGTCGATCGCGCCCTCGTTGGCGGTCTCCTCGGTCGGCGCCGAAGGTTCGATCGAATTCATGATGCCGAGCAGGCCGCAACCGAGTGATGCTGCCAGCGCCAGATAGGGATTGGCGTCCGAGCTCGGCAGCCGGTTTTCGACACGGCGTGCATTCGGATCGGAGACCGGCACACGGAAGGCTGTCGTTCGGTTATCGTAACCCCAGGCCGTGTTGACCGGCGCCGACATGTCGGGCGTCAGGCGGCGGTAGGAATTCACATAAGGCGCCATCATCGCCAGCGTCTTCGGGATATAGGTCTGCATGCCCCCGATGAAGTGGAAGAAGTGCTTCGAAGCCGACCCATCCTTGTTGGAGAAGATATTCTTGCCGGTTTCGATATCCACCACCGACTGATGGATATGCATGGCTGAACCCGCCTGCCCCTGCATCGGCTTTGCCATGAAGGTGGCATAGATGCCGTGCTTGAGTGCGGCCTCGCGGATGGTCCGCTTGAACATGAAGACCTGGTCGGCAAGCTCGATCGGATCGCCATGGCGAAGGTTGATTTCCAGCTGCGCCGGACCTTCTTCATGGATCAGCGTGTCGATCTCCAGGCCCTGTTTTTCAGAGAAATGGTAGATGTCGTCGATCAACTCGTCGAATTCGTTGATGCCGGCGATCGAATAGCCCTGGCCACCGAGGATGGAGCGGCCCGAACGGCCCTTCGGCGGATGCAGCGGATAGTCCGGATCGTCGTTCTTGGCGACGAGATAGAATTCGATTTCCGGCGCCACGACCGGCTTCCAGCCGCGCTCGGTATAGAGCCGCATTATGTTCTTCAGCACGTTGCGCGGCGTGTAGGGAACGTCATTGCCATTCGTATCGACGATGTCGCAGATGACCTGCGCGGTCGGATCGGTTTCCCAGGGCACGACGGAAAGCGTCGAAAGATCGGGCACGAGCTTCAGGTCGCTGTCGCGTGGCTCGTAGCGGAAACTTGCCGTTTCCTCGGGGTATTCGCCGGAAATCGTGTGGCGATAGATGGCCGAGGGCAGGGCGAGCGAGGTGTTAGAGGTGAACTTCGACGACGGCATCATCTTGCCGCGCGGAACGCCTGCAAGGTCGGGCGTGATGCATTCGATGTCCTCGATACCGCGGGCCCGGAGCCAGGCGGCTGCCTCGCGCCAGTCCTCGACCCCTCGAAGCGAGGTCAGGGTCGGCTGGGCAGTGGCGGCTTTCGCAACCGTTCCGGTCGCAAGGGCGGGGGCTGGCTTCTTTCGCGGCATGACACATCGCAGTGAGGTTGATCGGTTCGCCCATCATAGCCACGGATTGGCAATTGGCGAGGGGGTCTCGCCATCGCCCTGGCCATTGACTTTGCCGTGCCGATCGAAAACAGCAGGAGATCAAAGACAGGAGCGACGTGTTGGCGCAAACATTCGACGTGGTGATATTGGGGGCAGGGGCAGCAGGCATGATGTGCGCCATCATGGCCGGCCGAAAGGGTCGCCGCGTCCTGCTGCTCGACCACGCAAAGACTCCGGGCGAAAAGATCCGCATTTCCGGTGGCGGGCGCTGCAATTTCACCAATATCCATGCAAGTGGCCGCAACTATCTTTCCGGCAATCCGCATTTCGTCAAATCCGCACTCGCCCGTTTCACGGCGCGGGATTTTCTGGCCATGGTCGAAGGACACGGTATCCCCTGGCACGAAAAAACGCTTGGCCAGCTGTTCTGCGACAACAGCGCCAAGGACATCATCGCAATGCTCATGTCCGAGATGAAAGCGGCCAATGTAGAGATGCGGCTCCAGACGGAGGTGAACACGGTCGAGAAAACCGAAGGCGGTTTTCGCCTTGCCACGTCGTCCGGTCCGGTCGAAGCGAAATCCGTCGTCGTCGCCACCGGCGGCAAATCCATCCCGAAAATGGGTGCGACCGGTTTTGCCTATGATATCGCCCGCCAGTTCGGTCTTAAACTCATCGAGACACGGCCGGGCCTCGTGCCCTTCACGCTCGATCCCAATACGCTGGAAAAGCTGGCGCCGCTGGCCGGCGTCGCGGTCGATGCCGAAGTCCGGCACGGCAAGACGGCGTTCCGCGAGGCGTTGCTCTTCACCCATCGTGGACTGAGCGGCCCCGCCATCCTGCAGATCTCTTCCTTTTGGCGGGAAGGTGACGACGTGACGATCTCGATCGAGCCGGATGCGCCGATCGCCGATGTGCTGAAAGCCGCTCGCAAGTCGAATGGAAAGCAGGCGGCCCAGACCGTGCTTTCAGAAATTCTGCCAAAGCGGCTGGCCCAGTTCTTCGCCGAAAACCAGGGTTTGAAGGGCCATGTTGCCGATCTCTCCGACAAGGCGATCCAGTCGCTTGCCGCCTCCATTCAGAGCTGGGTGATCCGCCCGGCCGGCTCCGAAGGTTACCGCACGGCGGAAGTAACCCTCGGTGGTATCGACACGCAGGAGCTGGATTCGAAGACGATGCAGGCGAAATCCGTGCCCGGCCTTTATTTCATCGGTGAGTGCGTCGACGTCACCGGCTGGCTCGGCGGTTATAATTTCCAATGGGCCTGGTCGTCCGGATATGCATGCGGCGACGCTTTGTAGTTGCAGTTGATTCAGCTCTTGTTAATGTACGTGTCGGATGCTGCCTTAATACCATCCAATTTTCGCGTTTTATGGGATGGTAAGGGCTCTGCCGGTCCACGGCAGCAGGCCATTGACGACGCGCTTTGGAGACCGAAGTTCATGCAGAACAACCGCCGTGCCCGCGCTATTGCCATTGCGAAGACCGAGGACAGCGCCAAGCTGTTCCGTTTCCGCCTCCTGATGATCGCGATCGGCGCGACCGCGGCCCTGCTGGCTGTTCCGGTCCTTTTCTGACGCTTTGCCCATCGATCTGGAGCCTTTTGACGGTTGTAACCGGCTCAAGAATCACGCGCGTCGAACAAAACTCCTTTGAGGCTTAAAAAAATACAAACCGGACCCGGCAAAATTTAGTGAATCTTCACCTTGGCAGGCAATGAATGGAGAGGGAGCCCGTTCACGCCATGAAGAGACTTCTGCCCATGAAGAAGATTTTGCCATCCTCGATCGTATCTCGAATTGTTATTCTGTGCCTGTTTCTGATCTCGATCGCTGTCGTCGCGGTCGGTGGTCTCGCCTATAACAATATCCGTCGCGACATTCTTGATACGGCCGGTGATGATACGCGCAAGG
Source organism: Neorhizobium alkalisoli (assembly GCF_007829835.1). Lineage (GTDB taxonomy): Bacteria > Pseudomonadota > Alphaproteobacteria > Rhizobiales > Rhizobiaceae > Neorhizobium. The sequence goes on from NZ_VIWP01000004.1 coordinate 655,035, forward strand.
CCATGCGCACCATGGCTCTTCTTTACGAACTGGAATTGCCGGGCGCCAAGGCAGAGCTGCGCGAGCAGGTCGTAACCGGCATCGTCAAGGGCGAGGGTGCCCTCAAGGATCATGACCTCGTCGATCGTGCCGCCAGCGCAATCGGCGGCGTTGCGACCGTCTTCGAAAAGCAGGGCAGCGATTACGTCCGCGTTTCGACCAATGTGAAGACGGAAAAGGGCGACCGCGCCGTCGGCACCAAGCTTGCCGCAGAACATCCGGCTCAGCCGCTTCTCGCCAAGGGGCAGCCCTTCTTCGGCGCCGCCGTCCTGTTCGGCAAGGACTACATGACCGGCTATTTCCCGATCAAGGATGGCGCCGGTGCCGTGACCGGCGTGCTCTTCGTCGGCATTCCGATGCAGGTCTATTTCGCCCATATCAATTCGGCCGGTTTCGTCGTCATTGCCAGCTCGCTGGCGGCGCTTCTCGTCATTGCATTCCTGAGCTTCTTCGCGATCCGCGCCCTGATCCGTCCGCTCGGTGTCCTGACCAATACCGTCCGCGCCATCTCGCAAGGCGATAACGACGCGACCATTCTTTACCTCGATCACCAGAACGAGTTCGGCAACATTGCCCGTGCACTTGCCGGCTTCCGCGACAGCGCTCGCGAAAAGCAGGAAATCGAAGCCCGCAGCGCCGCCGAACGGGCGGAGGCAGAAGCCGAGCGCGAGCGCAACGATGTCGAAAAGCAGCTCGTCGACCGCCATATCGATCATGCCGTCAGCGAACTCGGCTCTGCTCTGTCGCGCCTCGCCCAGGGCGATCTGACGACCACGATCGAAAGCACCTTTGCCGGCCGGCTTGAACAGCTGCGCAAGGATTTTAACGGCTCGATCGTCCGCCTGCGCGACACGCTCTCCCACATCCGCACCAGCACGCTGTCGATCCAGAAGAGCAGTGCCGATCTCAGCCATTCCTCGAGCGAACTGTCGCGCCGCACCGAAAGCCAGGCCGCATCGCTGGAAGAAACCGCTGCCGCCGTCGACGAAATCACGGTCACGGTCCGCTCCTCTGCCGAGCGTGCGCGCGAAGCCAATGACGCGGTGTCGCTGACGAAGAAGAGCGCCGATAGCTCCGGCACGGTCGTCAAGAACGCCGTCGAGGCCATGGACCGCATCGAGGACGCTTCCCAGAAGATTGAGCTGATCATCGAAGTCATCGATGACATCGCCTTCCAGACCAATCTGCTGGCGCTGAATGCCGGTATCGAGGCCGCTCGCGCCGGTGAGGCCGGCAAGGGTTTTGCCGTCGTGGCACAGGAAGTCCGCGAACTGGCACAGCGCTCCGCCGGTGCCGCCAAGGAGATCAAGGATCTCATCAACCAGTCGTCCCGCGAAGTCTCCTCCGGTGCATCGCTGGTGCAACAGGCCGGCGAGGTTCTGGCGACGATCAGCCACGACATCACCGCGATCAGCAAGCATGTCGAGACGATTTCCACTGCCAGCCAGGACCAGTCCGCGGCACTGCAGGAGATCAACAGCTCGGTCAACCGCATGGACCAGATGACCCAGCAGAACGGCGCCATGGTCGGCGAAACCAGCGAGGCCTGCCGTCGTCTGGCCGAAGAGGCGGATGGCCTGCTCGGCCTCGTCCAGCAGTTCCGCATCGAGGAAAGCTTCCGCCGGTCGCGAGCCGCCTGACAAGAGGCCGGGCTGAAAGAACGCATAAAATGAAACGGGGGCGCAAGGCGCCCCCGTATTCGTTCAGCTCGGATGAATGTCTCAGGCTGCGCCGCTGCGCTGACCGAGCAGCGTTGCGATCTGCTCGTCCTTCTCGCGCAGCTGGCGATGGGCTTCACCAAGCTTCGCTTCCAGCGAGCGATTGAACTCGCTCACCTTCGTGCGCATCTGGTCGGTTGCCTCGGCGATCTGCTTTAGCTCTTCGTCACGGGTCTTCAGCGCCCGTTCCAGCTGCATCATCATCGACACGGGTGTAATCCGCGGCGGCAGTTTTTTGCCCAGAACAGCCAGATTGCCGCTGATCTGCTTGCCATGCACGGCCGACTGGAAGCGGTATTCCTCGGCGAAATAACGCATGACGTCGTCTTCGTTCATCGACAGGCCAAGGTAACGGGCCATGCTCAGCAGCAGCGCTCCGACTTCACGCGGTGTGTCCGCGGCGGGATTGCCACAGCTGCTGACGCCGAGGATCGCATCATAGAGCGAACGGAACAGGATATAGCCCGCCTCGACCTCACCCTCGCGGCACCATTCCTGGTCGATGAAATTCGTGCTTCCGTCAGCGGCGACGAGGAGGTTGCGGGGCGAGGCATCGAGATGGACGCCGGAGACCAGCGTGCGATGTTCGATCCTGGCGGATGCATCGCCGTTGCTGACCTGCTTCTTGAAGGCATCCCACCATACCTTCACCCAGACTCCGGTTTCATCTGCAGTCCAGCCATCCTTCATCATGATATAGCGAAGCTCTTCGCGCCAGGTCAGGCCTGCGTAAAGCGGCTCGCGCCCGAGAGCGAGCTTGAAGTGACGTGCTTCTGAGGATTTGGCCACGGCGTCCGGATAGGTCTTGCGTCGCTCGACGTAATAACCGCTCTCTTCCTTGCCGAATTCGACGGTCTTCTTGAACGCGGGATCACGCGGGCCGCCATAATGGAAACCGATCGCCGTCGGCTTGGCGATGTCCTTTGCCGAGGCCATCAGCACGAAGGAATTGGCAAGCTCGTCAACCAGGTTGTTGCGCACGATCGCCTTCCAGGCGAAGTCCATCGAGAAATAGGGCAGTCTCGGGGCCTGCTTGTCGGTGGCGCAGGCGCCGCTGATCATGCTGGTGAAATCCGCCGGCACTTCGTCCTTCAGGGCTTCGTCCGAAAGAACCGAAACCGGGAGCTTGTAGTCGGGGAAGGGGTACCACCATTCGTGCTTGTCGAGGCCGACATTGGCCATGCGCTCGCCCAGTTCCTTCTTGCCGAAGGTGACGGCGGACGTTGCCGTGTAGCGGCTCTCGATGCCGGCCATCGGCTGGCCGATATGGTCTTCCGGGAAACCGGCGAAATATTTGAGGCCGATCTGGTTCTCGATCGCGATGACGAGCACGCCGTCCGGCTCGAGAAGCGATGTCACCTTCTTCAGCATCATGTCGATCGGATCTTCGATGCTGGAGCGGTCGTAGAACATGCGGGCATATTCAAGAACGCCGATCAGGGTGATGGTCTTGAATTTCTGGCCGATATCGAAATTCTGGAACGGGTCGGCAACGAAATTGACATTGGGAAGGTCCTGGCAGCGGGCGGCGCCGATGGCGGCGCGGCGCGGGCTTCCCTCGACGGCAACGACGTCAAAGCCCTGTTCGCCCAGGAACCGGGAAATGGCGCCACAGCCCGAGCCGATTTCGAGGATCGGACCTTCCAGTCGGTCGGCGATCGGACGCAGCACGTTCGCGCGTTCCGAAGAGAGATGGTAGAGTGTTGCCCAGTCGCGAATGGCGTCCTGCAGCTCGCCCGAGGTTACAGACTTGTCCTTTGCACCGCGGATGACACGAAAAATGTGGTTTTCGGTCTGATCGCCGTCGGAATAGCCAAAGCTGGCGCTCTGTCCCGGCCTGGCCCAGGTGTTGGTCTCGGCATTATACTGGTACTGGGAGCTAAGCGCAGTCTTCATCATCAGGCCTCTCGTCATCGTTTAAGGCAGACGGCACGCCAGCCCCGCCGATACGGCGTAGAGAACGCGCGCTGGCGAAATGAGAGTTCCGGACCTGCTTGCCCCGAACTACCCAACGTTGCTTGTGCAAGGCTGACTTGAAATACTTGCCCGGCACGTTCACTGCCATGAGCACGGATGTTGAGTGACTTTTCCCGGAATTGTGGCTGGTCTGTAGATTCCCCTTGTGGCAGCAAAAAATCCTTTTTACTCTTCTTAAAAATATTGGGGAATCTGCGCCCGATCTGACATTGCGCATAAAATTAAAACAGGAGAGATCATGAAACGCCATTTGCTGAGCCTCGTTGCTGCATTTGCCGCAACGGCCTTCGGTGCTGTCACCGCTTCCGCGCAGGAGCGCCAGGTCCATGTCTACAACTGGTCCGATTATATCGATGAATCGATCCTGACCGACTTCACCAAGGAAACCGGCATCAAGGTCGTCTACGACGTATTCGACAGCAACGACCTGCTCGAGACCAAGCTGCTCGCAGGTGGTTCTGGTTATGACGTCGTCGTCCCGACCGGCCCGTTCCTTGCCCGTCAGATCCAGGCTGGCGTCTTCCAGAAGCTCGACAAGTCCAAGCTGCCGAACCTTTCCAACATGTGGCCGCAGATCTCCGAGCGTCTCGCCAAGTATGATCCCGGCAACCAGTATGCCGTCAATTACATGTGGGGCACGACCGGCATCGGCTACAATGTCGACAAGGTCAAGAAGGCGCTCGGTGACGTGCCGATCGACAGCTGGGACGTTCTCTTCAAGCCGGAAAACGCCAAGAAGCTGAAGTCCTGCGGCGTCAACATCCTCGATGCCTCCGACGAAACCTTCGCGATCGGCATGAATTATGTCGGCAAGAACCCCGACAGCAAGGAAACCAAGGATCTCGAAGCCGGCGGCAAGGTCTATTCCGCCATCCGTTCCTCGGCCAAGACCTTCAACTCTGCCGCCTATATCGACGATCTCGCCAATGGCGACATCTGCATCACGATCGGCTGGTCAGGCGACGTTCTCCAGGCAAAGACCCGCGCCGAGGAAGCCAAGAACGGCGTCAATATCGAGTTCGTCATCCCCAAGGAAGGCACGTATATGTGGTTCGACAACCTCGCGATCCCGGCGGATGCGAAGAATGTCGACGAGGCACATGCCTTCATCAACTACCTGATGAAGCCGGAAGTCATCGCCAAGGCCTCCAACTATGTCCAGTATGCGAACGGCAACCTTGCCTCGCAGAAGTTCATCGACAAGGACGTGCTGGACAACCCGAATGTCTATCCGCCGGAAGACGTGGTGAAGAAGCTCTTCACCATCTCGCCCTACGGCCCCAAGGAACAGCGTGTGCTGAACCGGCTCTGGACCCAGATCAAGACCGGCAAGTAACAGGATCAAGGGGGCAGGCCGATGGGCCTGCCCTTCTCCTTTCAAGATGACTTCGGGCGAAATGGGGCACCTATGGCGAAAACTCTCGGACCGGTTAAACGCAAATTTTCTCCCTGGACCGATCCGTCGGCCGTTCCTTTCATCCGTTTCGAGAACATCACCAAGCGCTTCGGCAATTTCACCGCCGTCGATAATCTGACGCTGGATATCTACGAGCGCGAATTCTTCTCGCTGCTCGGCCCGTCCGGCTGTGGAAAGACGACGCTGATGCGCATGCTGGCTGGCTTTGATGAGCCGACCGAGGGCCGCATCCTCCTGCAGGGCAAGGATATTTCCGGCGTCCCGCCCTATCGCCGCCCGACCAACATGATGTTCCAGTCCTATGCGCTTTTTCCGCATATGACGGTCGAGAAGAACATCGCCTTCGGCCTCGAACAGGACAAGCTGCCCAAGGGCGAGATCACCGCCCGCGTCGAGGAAATGCTGAAGCTCGTGAAGCTGGAGCAGTTCGCCAAGCGCAAGCCGAACCAGCTGTCCGGCGGCCAGCGCCAGCGCGTGGCGCTTGCCCGTTCGCTTGCCAAGCGGCCCAAGGTCCTGCTTCTCGACGAGCCGCTCGGCGCGCTCGACAAGAAACTGCGCGAAGAAACCCAGTTCGAGCTGATGGATATCCAGCACACGCTCGGCCTCACCTTCCTCATCGTCACCCACGACCAGGAAGAGGCGATGACCGTGTCCGACCGTATCGCGGTCATGGAGCGTGGCGTCATCGTTCAGGTCGCGACCCCGGCGGAAATCTACGAGGCGCCGAACAGCCGCTACGTTGCCGACTTCATCGGCGACATCAACATCGTCGACGGCACGGTCAAGAAGACCGACAGTGCGCTCGGTGCGCCGGGAGCGGTCACGATCGATTGTGGTGGATTGACCTTTGCCGCCGAACAGGAATGCCAGGCCGTCGTCGGCGACAACGTGGCCTATGCCGTGCGTCCGGAAAAGGTGCGGATCTCGCCTGAACAGCCTGCCGATACAAGCGTCAACGCCGTTAATGGCGAGGTCTGGGATATCGGCTACCTCGGCGATTTCTCGGTCTTCATCGTCAAGCTCGACGATGGCAGGGTCATGCGCGCCGCCCAGGCCAATGTCTCGCGCCTCGTCGACCGTCCGATCACTTTCGGCGACCGGGTCTGGCTGTCATGGCCGCTTGATGCGGGCCTCGTGCTGACCCGCTGAAGGAGGGGATGATGGCAAGTGTTTCCAATGATGCCGCCACCCACCGCGGTCCAGGCCGTGCCCGTTGGCTGGTCGTCCTCGTGCCCTATGTCTGGCTGCTGCTGTTCTTCGTCGCGCCGTTCCTGATCATTCTGAAGATCTCGCTCTCCGACACGGCGATCTCGATGCCGCCCTATACGCCGGTCTTCGAAGGCTTTGGCGCGATCGGCGATTTCATCTCCGAGCTCGATTTCGAAAACTACGTCTTCCTGACCGACGACCCGCTCTACATCCAGGCCTATATCTCGTCGCTGCGTATCGCGGTGATTTCGACCCTGCTTCTGCTTTTGATCGGTTATCCGATGGCGCTGGCCATGGCGCGCGCGCCGACCTCGATCAGGCCGACGCTTGTCATGCTCGTCATCCTGCCCTTCTGGACCTCGTTCCTGATCCGCGTTTACGCCTGGATCGGCATACTCAAGCCGGATGGGCTGCTGACGCTTCTGCTCCAGACCATCGGCCTGATGGGACCGGACGACCAGATACAGATCTTCCGCACCGATACCGCGGTGTTTATCGGCATCGTCTATTCCTATCTGCCCTTCATGGTCCTGCCGCTCTATTCGGCGCTGGAAAAGATGGACAATACGCTGCTTGAAGCGGCCAACGATCTCGGCTGCCCGCCGCTCAAGGCCTTCTGGCGCATCACGTTCCCGCTTTCGCTGCCCGGCGTCATCGCCGGCTCGATGATCTGCTTCATTCCGATCACCGGTGAATTCGTCATTCCCGACCTGCTCGGCGGCGCCGACACGCTGATGATCGGCAAGACACTGTGGACGGAGTTCTTCGGCAATCGCGACTGGCCACTCGCCTCGGCGGTTGCCGTCATTCTCCTGCTCGCGCTCGTGGTGCCGATCATGATCTTCCAGAACCAGCAGAAGAAGGTGGCCTGAGATGAAGTCATCCCGCTTCGATATCACCGTCCTGACGCTGGGCTTTGCCTTCCTCTATATCCCGATCGTCATCCTCGTCGTTTATTCCTTCAATGCTTCCAGGCTGGTGACCGTCTGGGGCGGGTTCTCGCTGCACTGGTACGCATCCATGTGGTCGAACGAGGGACTGATGGATGCCGCCTGGGTGACGGCGCGCGTCGGCGTGCTCAGCGCCACGCTCGGCACCGTCCTTGGCACTCTTGCCGCGCTGGCTCTGGTGCGTTTTCAGAAATTTCCCGGCCGCATGCTGTTTTCCGGCATGATCTACGCGCCGCTTGTCATGCCTGAGGTCATTACCGGCCTCTCCATGCTGCTTCTCTTCGTGGCGCTCGGTGTCGACCGAGGCTTCTGGACGGTCATCATCGCCCATACGACCTTCACCATGTGCTATGTCGCGATCGTCGTTCAGTCCCGGCTTCTGACCTTCGATCGCAGCCTCGAAGAAGCAGCTCTTGATCTCGGCTGCCCGCCGGTCAAGACCTTCTTCAAGATCACGCTACCGTTGATCCTGCCGGCTGTGGTTGCAGGCTGGATGCTCGCCTTTACCCTGTCGCTCGACGATCTCGTGATTGCCAGCTTCAATACCGGCCCGGGCGCGACGACGCTGCCGATAAAAATTTATTCGCAGGTTCGCCTTGGCGTGACACCGGAAATCAACGCGATCTGCACGATCCTGATCGGACTGGTGACGATCGGCGTCATCGTCGCATCGCTCTCCACCAAGCGTGCCGAGATCCGCCGCATCCGCGACGAGCATCTCGCCCAACGCCAGGGAATTTAGCGGAGAAAAGTGCGGCTCAGTCGCCGAGCTTCGGCACGTTCTGGTGCAATGGCCAAATGACCGGGTCCGGCCATGAGCCGCCGATGAAGAATGTTGCAGGGGCAATCGGCGTATTGCCGCCGCGTGCGTCGCTGCCGGGCCTGTCGATCGTCGCGGAAAGCGCGAGGCTGCTGTTGATATAGGGCACGATACCGCTCAGCGAAATCGTGTCACTCGCCCCGACAATGCGCCCCTGGGTGATATCTGCCGAGCCATTCGCAAGTGTGGCGGCAATATCGATGCTGTTGAATTCGAAACCGCCGGTTCCCTTTGCATCGTCGAGCGAGAAATACGGCTTTTGCGCCGCCAGCTGCCGGATATTTGCAAGGTCCACGCCCGGCAGCACGCCGCCATCTGCGGTGAAATGGAAGGATCCTTTTGCCTTTCGCCAGGCAACGGCGGTCAGCGGCCGCGCGACATCCATCGCCAGTTCGAACGAACCCTTGCCGGCGGGCAGGGGGCCTTGCAGGCCGAGCCTCTGGATGATGGTGGCAAAATCCGCGCCATGCACGGAAAGCCGTGCGGCCACGCCGCCTGCATCACCTTCCTTGATCGTACCGATCCTGCCGGTCAGGCGCCCGCCTTCGAAATCGCTGTCGAGAATATCGACGCGGGACTGGGCGCCGATATTCATCACGCCGATCGCCACTTCGCTGAGGCCGAACGGGCCGAGGGCAGCGTTTTGCGCGGATAGTCTGAGATCGAGATCGAACCGGTTGCGGAACTGCCCGGCCGGATCGTTCTCGTCGAGCAGCCGCGGCGCGATCTCGGCCAGCAGCGGCGAAAAATCGATCCGGTTGAGGGCAAGCGTCCCGGTCAGCCGCGGTTGCGCATTCGGCTTGAGGGCGAGATCGAGAATGCCCGTTGCATGCACGTCATTGATATCGAGCGACAGGCCTTCGAAACGCACGGCATCGGCGCTGGTGATCAGCTTTGCCTGCAGCGAAAGCGCCTTCATATGGTCTGCGGCCGGAAAATCGATGCCGAACCATGTCATCAGTTCAGGCAGATCGACCGTCGAAAGCTCGGCATTGCCGGACAGGAAACCGTGTTCGGCAAGGTTCACGATGCCGCTGAACTGGGCGTTGAAAAGGTCCGAACGGATCGTTCCGTTGGTATTGCTGCTGCGCCCGGAAAACAGCAGAAGCGGCTGGCTGGAGCTGATTTCGGCACTCACCTTGCGCCCGGCAACCACCGCCTCGCCGGTCAGGCTCGCACCCTCCGACAGGTGCGGCCAGCGCACCCGGCCGCTGATGCCTTCGATGCGGGTGACGGTGCCTTCCGGCGCCTGGTTGATCTCGACACTGCCGTCATGGACGCGGATTTCGCCGATCGGGGCGTCATAGGAAACGGAAAGCGACTGCCCGTTTCCGCTTGGCCTGACATCCGCGACCGCATGGGCAAGCAGGCCGGCATCCGACCAGTCGAGCGTGCCGTCCGCCTGCCGCGTCACGAAGATCTTCGGTTCCCTCAGGCGAAAATCCTTGAAGATCGGCCGGCCGATCAACGCGCCAAAGAGGTCGAATGCGGCCGAAAGCTCCGATACATGGCCGATCGTCCGCTTCTGCTCGTCGTCCCGGCGGATCGTCACGTCCGACAGCGTGATGCGGGCCTTTGGCCAGAAACGCAGCGTCGGCGCGCCACCGATGGTCACGTCCTGACCGATCCAGCGCTCGACGGCAGTCTCCATCCTGTCACGCACCAGAACGGTGGAGATCAGCAGCGGTGCGACGGTCTCGAAAAGCACGAAAATGACCAGCGCGATCAGGCAGACCAGCAGAATAGAACGCGCGCGGCGCCCGACCGGGCGTCCGCGCCTATCCAGCAGATGTCTCATTCGATCAAGGAGCATGGCAGGCGCATATAGGAAATGACATTGAGGCGCAAATAGGAGCATTGCCGGCTGGCCGTGGCCCTTTATCGCCGAAAACCCCATGCTATACAAATGCTGATGCCCAGCTGAACTTGCAACAGTCAGGCAGGGCGCAAAACGCTTCCGGGGAGGAGGCGGCAGCAGTGGAGGATTTGCATGAGCATGGACAGGCCGCTATGGGCGCCATCGGCAGAGGCGAAGAGGGATGCGCCGCTATCGCACTTCATGACATGGTGCGCAGAGCGTCATGCTCGGGTGTTTTCCGATTACGATGCCTTTTATGCATGGTCGATTGCCGAGCGTGCCGATTTCTGGTCCGCAGTCTGGGATTATTGCGGCGTAAAGGGCGAGCGCGGCGAGCGGGCCCTCATTCACGGCGACGACATGCTGGCCGCCCGTTTCTTCCCCGATGCGACGCTCAATTTTGCAGAGAACCTGTTGCGCGGTGAAGGCACCGGTGATGCGCTCGTCTTCTGGGGTGAGGACAAAGTGAAGGACCGCTGGTCCTGGGACAGGCTGCGCGCGGAAGTCTCCCGGCTGCAGCAGGCTTTTCGGGCCATGGGGATCGTCAAGGGCGATCGCATTGCTGCGATGATGCCGAACATGCCGGAGACGATTGCCTGCATGCTGGCCACGGCCTCGCTCGGCGCCATCTGGTCCTCCTGCTCGCCCGATTTCGGCGAACAGGGCGTGCTCGACAGGTTCGGGCAGATCGGCCCAAAGCTCTTCATCACCTGCGATGCCTATTGGTATAATGGCAAACTGCAGGATGTGTCGCCCAAGGTGCGGGCGGTCTCGGAAAAGCTCGCTGCACCGGTTCTGGTCATACCCTATGCCGGAGATGCCGAAGCGCTGGCAGCATCTCTGTCAGACGGAAAAACGCTTGCCGTTTTCACAGCGCCCTTCGAACCGCGTGCGCTGGAATTCGAGCCGCTTCCCTTCTCGCATCCGCTTTACATCCTGTTTTCGTCGGGCACGACCGGCGTGCCCAAATGCATCGTCCATTCGGCCGGCGGCACGCTTCTGCAGCATCTGAAGGAACATCGTTTCCATTGCAGCGTCAGCCCTGGCGACCGGGTCTTCTATTTCACCACCTGCGGCTGGATGATGTGGAATTGGCTGGTTTCCGGCCTTGCGGCAGGCGCCACCCTTTGCCTTTACGACGGCTCTCCCTTTGCACCGGACGGCAATATCCTGTTCGACTATGCGCAGAAGGAGAAGTTCGCGGTCTTCGGCACATCCGCCAAATATATCGACGCCGTCCGCAAGGGCGGGCTCGTGCCGAAGGAGAGCCATGACCTTTCGAGCCTGAGGCTGATGGCCTCGACCGGCTCGCCGCTGTCGCCCGAATGCTTCTCCTTCGTCTACGAAGGCATCAAGGCCGATCTGCATCTGGCGTCCATTTCCGGCGGCACCGATATCGTCTCCTGCTTCGTGCTCGGCAATCCGCTGAAACCGGTCTGGCGTGGCGAGATCCAGGGACCGGGCCTTGGCCTTGCCGTCGATGTCTGGAGCGAGGACGGCAGGTCCGTGCGCGGTGAAAAGGGCGAGCTCGTCTGCACCTCCGCCTTTCCTTCCATGCCGATCATGTTCTGGAACGATCCCGATCAGGCGAAATATCGCGCTGCCTATTTCGAGCGGTTCGACAATATCTGGTGCCACGGTGATTTCGCCGAATGGACGCAGCATGGCGGCATCGTCATTCACGGCCGCTCGGATGCGACGCTTAACCCCGGCGGCGTCCGGATCGGCACGGCCGAGATCTACAATCAGGTCGAACAGATGGCGGAGGTGGCCGAGGCGATCTGCATCGGCCAGGACTGGCAGGACGATGTGCGTGTCGTTCTTTTCGTGCGCCTGTCGGGCGGCATCTCGCTCGATGCGAAGCTCGAAGGAGAGATCAAGAGCCGCATCCGCTCCGGCGCTTCACCACGGCATGTGCCGGCCAAGATCATTCAGGTTGCCGACATTCCCAGGACCAAGTCCGGCAAGATCGTCGAGCTTGCGGTCCGCGAAGTCGTGCATGGCCGACCGGTAAAGAACAAGGAGGCGCTGGCCAATCCCGAGGCTCTCGACCTCTATGCGGGCATAGCCGAACTTGCGCGCTGAATCAGACATTTGCTGGATCGGTGTGCCACTCTGGCACGCCGTTGCAGCGGTCCTGCCGGCACTCTAAAACCGGGACAACTCTTTAACGTCCTGTTAAGTCGGATCGACCAAAAGTGACTCAGCATGAAGCATTTCGTGTAAGGAAGACCGGAGGCCCGCGAGCTTCCGCAGACATGACGTCTTCCATCCCTTTTTGAACAGCATTCAACTCAAAGGCAGCTTCGGCTGCCTTTCTTTTATGTGCTTTTTAGTTGAATGCGTTTTGACGCGGGTTACGTCGCAAGCACCCGCGGCGATGGGAAGGTGATCTCGACCAGCGTGCCTTCATTGGGTGCCGAGCTGATCGCAAAGGCGGCGCGGTTTGCATCCACCATTGCCTTGGTCAGCGGCAGGCCAAGCCCGGTGCCGTCGCCCCGCTTGCGGGCAGCGCCTGCGACCTGACGGAACGGTTTCATGGCCAGTTCCAGCTCGGACCGCGTCATGCCGATCCCCGTATCCCGCACCCGCAAGACGACATTGCCGTTTGGCTCATAGGCGCTCGAAACCACGATCTGCCCGCCGGATGGCGTGAAGCGGATGGCGTTCGACAGGATGTTGAGCACGATCTGCTTGATCGAGCGAAGATCCGCAACCACGGGCGGCACCGCCTGCGACAGCGCCGTGCGGATGATAACCCGCTGGCTGTTCGCCTGCGGCTGCACCAGTGACACGGCCTCAGACACGGTCTCGTTAAGGCCGACAGAGGTGAAATCCATCTCCATCTCGCCCGCCTCGATCTTGGAAATGTCGAGCAGGTCGTTGACGATGTCGAGGACGTGGCGACCGGAGCGGCCGATATCGTTGGAATATTCGACATAACGCGGATGGCCGATCGGGCCGAAGCGCTCACCCGCCATCATGTCGGCAAAACCGATAATGGCGTTCAGCGGCGTGCGGATTTCGTGGCTGACATGCGCCAGGAATTCGCTCTTGTGCGCATTGGCCGTCTCGGCGGCACGTTTGGCGGTGCGCAATTCGTCTTCGGTGCGCTTCCACTGCGTGATGTCGCGGATGACGGCGCAATAACCGTTCGACGAGGTGAGCTTGCCGATCGTCATGAACAGCGGCAGGAAACCGCCGGAAGCCTCGCGGCCGATCACTTCGCGCCCGTCGTTCAGGACGCTTGCAACACCATGGCCTGAAAGGCCGGAGAGGTAATCGATGATCGCCCTCTGGCTTTCATGCGCGAACAGCATGACGAAGGGTTTGCCGTTGATTTCGTCGTCATCGTAATTGAACAGGGCGCTGGCGGCACGGTTCATCGAGCGCACTTCGCCGCTCGCATCGATGATCACGACGCCATCGGTCGCCGTTTCGAGAATGGCGCGCAGCTCTTCGACTTCCACCTGGAGCCGGGCCAGCTGGTCTGCCGGCCGGTTGTTGCGGAAGGGAATGATCTCTGCCTGGCCATCGGCCTCGACCGGGCCTGCCGCTTCCGTCTCGGAGGCGATCGGCATCAATACCAGCATCAGCGCGCTGTTATCGCCCCAGCGGACGGATTGCAGCTTGGCAGTGACCGGCAGGATGTCGTCATTCGCCTTGACGACGACCATGCTGCCGGCTCCCGACGTCTTGTCGTCGAGGTCCTGCCGCTGCAACAGCGCATCGAGCCCGCCGACCGCATCGAGTTCCTCGAGCGACGCATAACCGGTCAGTTTCAAAAATTCCGGATTGCCGTGAATGAGCGTGTCGCCGCTATGGACCAGCAGTGCCACCGGCATCTGGTCGACGATATCGGCCGAAAGCCCGATGCGCTCACGGATCGGAAGCATGGTCTGCAGCAGCTCGCGATCGCTGAGATGCGAATGTGCATCATCATCTGTTGGTGTTGCGGACAGAGGCTCAGTTTCGGCCTTCTGAATCTCTTCTTCTGCCGGGATTTCGTTCTGTTCGGTCAAATCTTGCTCGTCGGTCACAACCGGCTCGTCCTCGGGCGCTGCAGGCAGATCTTCCGCAGCCTCGGGCTCAGCCGCGGCCTCGGATTCGATCGCTGCCGCGCCGGAATGGGCATCCACCGCTGCGATTTCTTCTGCCGGCGCGTCTTCGACGACCGGATCGACGCTCTCGGCAACGGGATGGCCATCAGCCTGTTCGGAAACGGTGTTTTGGTCTTCCGATAGCTCCGACTCATCCTGCTGATCCGCTGAAACCGCGACTTCGACGTCCTGCTCCGGAGATGTCTGGTCCGGTGTGGCAACTGCCTCGTTCACAGCTTCTGTCGACGCTTCGGTAGCGTCAGCCGCGATCGGCGACACGTCCGCAGTGCTGGCATCGTCAGTCGCCACAATATTCTGCGCGGAACCCACGGCTGCGGCATCCTGTGTTGCTGCGGCATTATCCTCGCCGCCGACAAAACGGTCGAGCTGCCGGGCGATCTCGCGGAATGCGGCCTGCTCGACGGGCGTCAGGCGGGTCCGGTGTTCCTCGAGCTGAATGATCTTGTCCGATTGGCGGCGGCCCGGATTGTCGACGAGCCTTAGCGCTGGCCGCTCGCCGTTCGGCCAGTCGGTCGCCGGATTGAGCGGCAGTGTCGGGGCAGGGGCTTCGTCCTGACCTTGCGTTTCGGCGGCGAAATCATCCGCCTCATCGTTCTCTGCAACGATCTCGTCGTGCGTCTCGTCGGCAATGCCTTCGACGGGCTCTGAGTAGCCTGTAGCGAGCGTGTCATATGCCTTGTCGATAAAGGCAATTTCTTCGGCCTTATCCGCCGTTATGCTGTTAGTGGCTTGCTCGTCGGCTTCCACCGTGTCCAGCTCGTCATCCGCGGCAAAATCTTCCGTCGCAGACGGCACGAGCGACAGGCCGATCGCATGCGGATCTTCCGCCGCATCGGCAATCCGCACGATGCCGAAGCCTCGAAAACCATCGAATTCACGGCTGCGGGTATAGGTCGGCAGGGCGGCGAGATCGACGGGCACGATCAGTGAGGTGCCCTCGACCGGCCACCAGATGGTCTTGCCGGACCAGGTGTCGCGCTTGTTGAGAAGCTCGATGATCCGGCCTTCGGGATCGAGATGGAAGAGCGCGGCCATATCGGAAAAGGCCATGCCGATGATATCGGCCGCATGCGGACCGACCGTCGCCGCGAATTCGCTCGAAACCTCGGTAAAATGCCCGGTGGCATCGATTTTCCAGACGAAACGCGTCGCCCGCGCCTCGCTGCGGAACGAGAAATTTTCGGTGTCCGATGGTGCGTCGACTGCGCTGGCGGTCGCCGCATGGAGAGGTTCGTCGGCGGGAACCGCTTGCGGCTCCGGCGCTGCCGGTTCCACGAATGCCACATCCGCATCTGCGTCAAGCGCCGTCTCTTCGTCCTCTGGCGAAACCGTCGGGATCAACGCCGATGAATCTTCTTCGCCAGGCGCAGCGGGCTCTTCCGCCATCAGCGAAATCGCCTCTTCTTCCAGCTCCGGCGCGGTCTCGTCGGATATCGGCAGCTCCGCGCTCTCGTTTTCCGCTTCTGCCGTCACCGCTTCGGTTGCGTTGGAAACGTCAGCTTCAGTCTGACCGACATCATTTGCACTATCCGCTTCAGCCGGTGCCGGGGCTTCCTCGTCGAACAGCGAAATTTCGTCCTGCTGTTCCGGCGCTTCCTCGATCTCGGCAATTGCGTCGAGAGCTTCTGTTTCACCACCATTCTCTGGCGGCAGAACCACGGCATTTTCCGAAACCGCGTCAACCACAACCGGAGCGGCGGAGACAGGCTCGGGCACCTGCGCCGAAGGAATGTCGTCCTCGGCCATATCCACGGTGAAAAGCAGGAAGAAGGCCGGGTCGTCCGCAAGCTTGCCCATCGCGGCCGGCAGGTAGCCCTTGACCGTCGAGATCGGCCGCTTGGCGAGCCGGCTCGGATCACCGTCCGCCATGGCAGACAGCATGCCGATCGTTTGCTGCGAGATGTCGAGTTCGGCAAAGCGCGCGGAAGCCGCGATCACCTTGCCCGTCTTGTCGAACACCGCCATGTAGGTATCGGGGTCTTCGAAACCCTCGATCATCCGGGCGGCGCAGATTTCCGGCGAGGTGCCGGACTGCGCGGTCGCCGCGGAAAACAGGACTGCGCGCTCGCCGGAAATTTCCACGAGCTCGCAGACGCCCTGGATGATCACGCGCTGGAAACCGGAGGTGACACGCACGACGACGTTACGGGTATCACCCGTCCGTGCCAGCTGTCGTGCCGTCGCCTCGATCTGGCGGAAAGCCACGTCGTTGCGGTTCGGGCCCTGGTCGATGAAATCGTAGATCGAGCTGAAGCCGAACAGGCCGGCGCCCTGGCCATTGGCCCAGAGCGGGTAGCGCATGTCGGAGGAGAAAAGCACCATTCCTTCGCCCGCCGAAAAGCGTGCCCGGACGCGCTCGTTTACGGCAATGTCGATGAACGGATACTGGACTGCGGACATAAGCGACCTGTCGGTTTAGTGACTGGCATTCTTCGGAAATATTAATCGATCGTTAATAACCCGCCGGGCTTTGCGGGTCCACAGGAATGGCTTTCAACCTGCTCCCAAGGTTAACGCGGGCATTGTGCGGCGCACAAATTTATTGCGTTGCACAAGTAATTCGATTACAATTCAGGCAAGAAGTCTTCGGTTATTGCCTGTTTTTAGGCCGGAGACGGGAATCAACGGAGGATGTGATCCCATGGCATACGGCACTGACGATATCTTTTCTTTCTCTGCTTTCGATCCGGCAAAGGTGACCGAGAGCTTTCGCGATTTCGCTGAGAAGGGCGCGACCCAGTCTCGCGAGGCCTATGCTAAGATGAAAACGGCAGCGGAGGAAGCCACCCGCACCGTTGAATCCACAGTCCATTCCGCCCAGTCGGGCACGGTCGAGCTTGGCCTGAAGGCGATCGACGCGCTGCGCGCCAATGCCGATCTGTCGCTGTCCCACATGGAAGCACTGATGGGCGTGCGTTCCGTTTCCGAATTCTTTGAACTGCAGACCAGCTTCGTTCGCCGCCAGGCCGAAGCGACCGTCGGACAGGCAAAGACCATGCAGGAAGCCGCCCGCAAGCTCGCCGACGACGTTTCAAAGCCCGGCAAGGAAGCCGCGGAAAAGGTCATGGCAAGCTTCCGCGCTGCCTGATCGATAACAAGCCTTTGGGAATGGCCGCCAATCGCGGCCATTCTCATTTCCAGCATTCATTTGCGGAAGGGGCTTGCAAAAGAAACGCGATGGCCGTATTGGACCCGGCAACGCTTTAAAGGCGTTCCGTGCGGTTGTAGCTCAGTTGGTTAGAGCGCAGGTTTGTGGCACCTGAGGTCGGAGGTTCGAGACCCCCCAACCGTACCATTTCTCCCACACCATGATTTTGATGCTTCCATTCACGCGTGATGGAACGGTCGCCTTTCGGCGATATTCTGCGCACTCTGGAAAACCCGGCCGAGCCTTATCCGCTCTTCTCCGAGCTTCAGGAGTGCAAGATCGAAGCGCCGCAACCGTGCGGGATCGGCCTTCCGGCGCTCGTCGCTTCGGTTCATGATCGGCTCGGTTACCGGTCGTATGACCATCGGCTGGCCGATATCGTCCTGAAACTGTGCGAGCGTCATGCCGGCCTTGATCAGCAGTGCACGGATGTTCGGCCGGTTTTCCGTGGCGATGACGATCCGGAACGCATTGACTAGCGATTCCTTCGAGATCGGTAGTTCGCGTGTGTCGAACAGGTCGTTCCTCGTCTCGTGTTCACGCAGATAGACAAGGTAGATTTCCACCTGCTGATGGGCGGATTGCAAGAGTTCTGCATCCGTTGGCGGACGTATCTTTTCTCGATTGTTCTGCGTGGAATGAAACATCTGCGCATCCTCGTTTGGTTAACAAACGCGAAGCGGGGGATTTTGTTCGGCTGCCTCAGAAAATGGCATGCGTGACTACACAATTTGTTGCAATGCAACAATTGCCCTTGTCGTCGCCACACATTTGCTTATCTATTGTGCGCCGGCTGCCTAACATTTTGGACGCAGACGTCTCGAAGTTGGACATCCAGACCTTGGGCGATTGGCCCTTCACTGCCTTGGGCAGATTGTCACGGAAGGAAAATGACCATGACAGTTTCCATAAGCAATTTCCATGCTTCGACTGAAAACATGCTGGCTGCCGATCAGGTGGCCTCGCTCGTAGCCCAGGCCCGCGTTGCCGCAGGTTACAGCGTCGACGATCTCGCCGTCACGACCGGTCTGGTCAATGACGAAATCGTCGAAATCGAAAACGGCTCGGTTTCCGATCCGGCCAAGCTGAAGCGTATTGCCGCGGCCCTGCGCCTGCCGGCCTCCGCTTTCCACGCCTGATATTATCAAGCACCCGAGGCTTCGTCCGCATGGCGGGCGAGGCCTCCTATAGTCGCGGTTCGCCGCAATTTTGCCGCCCTGTCTGATCGGGGCCTGCAGCGGTCACTCCGGGGATCGCACGAAAATGCCACCTTCTCCGCCGACAATTTCCTTCAGAAAATCTGCCACCGTGCGGACCCGCATCAGGTCACGCGCGCTTTCATGATAGCTGCTCCAATAGGCGCGGCGAATGACGAGCTTTGGCAATACAGGCACGAGTTCGGCATAGTCCCGCGCCACGTAGTCATGCAGGATACCGATCCCGGCACCTGATCGAACGGCCTCCGTCTGGCCGATCGCGCTGGAAATCTCGAAACCGGCATCCCAGTCCCGCATCACTTCCCCGGTAAAGTTCAGGGATGGCGAAAAGATCAGGTCGTCCACATAGCCGATGCGGCGATGGGTTTTCAGAGCCTCGATCGTCTCCGGCATGCCCGCTTCCCCGATATAGGCCCGCGAGGCATAAAGACTAAGCGTATAATCGGTGAGTTTAGACGAGACGAGCCGGCCCTGCTGCGGCCGATCGATCGTAATCGCGATATCCGCTTCCCGCTGCGACAGCGAAAACGAGCGCGGCACCGGCACGAGCTGCAGCTTGAGTTCCGGATGACGGCGCCGCAGCCGCCCGAGCCTCGACGCCAGAAACGACACGCCGAACCCGTCCGGTGCGCCGATACGGACGGTGCCGGCGACAGCGGCATCGATCCGGCCGGTGCTTGCCTGCGCCGCCAGCATCTCCGTTTCCATCCTCTCCGCCGCGCGAAAAAACACCTCTCCCTCGGCGGTCAGCTCGCAGCCATTGGTGCGGCGAACGAGGAGGCGGGTGCGCAGATCTTCCTCGAGCGCGGTGATCCGGCGCCCCAGCGTTGCATGGTTGATGCCGAGCCGTCGCGAGGCCGAGAGAATCTGGCCGGTGCGGGCAACTGCGAGGAACATGCGCACATCGTCCCAGTTCATTGTTCTCTCCACAGCATGCCGCGCAAATGTGTGCAGCGGTTTTGAGTCCACGGTATGCCTATGCCTTTAATGTCGAAATTTGCACAACGGATGCGTAAACTAAGGCGTTGCGGCATGCAAATCTGCGAGTATCCTCGGCCCTCGATAAAGGGATCCTAAAAACCAGGAGGAACATCCATGCTCGAAATCGGTCATTTCATCGGCGGCAAGCATGTTGCCGGCACCAGCGGCCGCACGGCGGACGTCTTCAACCCGGCAACCGGCGAAGTGCAGGCCAAGGTCGCGCTTGCCAGCGTTTCGGAAATCCGCGCAGCGGTCGAGAACGCCAAGGAAGCGCAGCCGAAATGGGCTGCCACCAATCCGCAGCGCCGCGCCCGCGTCTTCATGAAATTCGTCGACCTGCTTAACCAGAACATGGACGAGCTGGCCGTCATGCTGTCGAAGGAACACGGCAAGACGGTCGAGGATTCCAAGGGCGATATCGTCCGCGGCCTGGAAGTCTGCGAATTCGTCATCGGCATCCCGCATCTTTCCAAGGGCGAGTTCACCGAAGGCGCTGGTCCGCAGATCGACATGTATTCGATCCGCCAGCCGGTCGGCATCGGCGCCGGCATTACGCCTTTCAACTTTCCGGGCATGATCCCGATGTGGATGTTCGCGCCGGCCATCGCCTGCGGCAATGCCTTCATCCTCAAGCCCTCCGAGCGCGATCCGTCGCTGCCGATCCGCCTTGCCGAACTGATGATCGAAGCAGGTCTGCCTGCCGGCATCCTCAACGTCATCAATGGTGACAAGGCTGCGGTCGACGCAATCCTCACTGATCCGGATATCGGCGCGGTCTCCTTCGTCGGCTCCACCCCGATTGCCCGTTATGTTTACGGAACCGCAGCTGCCAACGGCAAGCGCGCCCAGTGCTTCGGCGGTGCCAAGAACCACATGATCATCATGCCGGATGCCGATCTCGATCAGGCCGTCAACGCTTTGATGGGTGCAGGCTACGGTTCTGCCGGCGAGCGCTGCATGGCCGTTTCGGTCGCAGTGCCGGTCGGCGAGGAAACCGCCAACCGACTCGTCGAAAAGCTGGTTCCGAAAATCGAATCCCTGCGCATCGGCCCCTATACCGATGACAAGGCCGATATGGGCCCTGTTGTCACCAAGGAAGCCCATGCCCGCATCAACGGCCTGATTGACAAGGGTGTCGCAGAAGGCGCCAAGCTCGTCGTCGATGGCCGCGGCTTCAAGCTGCAGGGTTACGAAAACGGCTATTTCGTCGGCGGCACACTGTTCGACAACGTCACGCCGGACATGGATATCTACAAGCAGGAAATCTTCGGCCCGGTCCTTTCGGTGGTTCGCGCACCGAACTACGAGGAAGCCCTGTCGCTGCCGATGAAGCACGAATACGGCAATGGCGTTGCGATCTTCACCCGCGATGGTGATGCGGCCCGCGATTTCGCAAGCCGCGTCAATATCGGCATGATCGGCATCAACGTGCCGATCCCGGTTCCGCTCGCATACCATTCCTTCGGCGGCTGGAAGGCTTCGTCCTTCGGCGATCTCAACCAGCACGGCACTGATTCGATCAAGTTCTGGACCAAGACCAAGACGATCACCGCCCGCTGGCCCTCCGGCATCAAGGATGGCGCCGAATTCGTCATGCCGGTGATGAAGTAATATCGCAGGAACCGGCGGGCTTCTGTCCCGCCGGTTCATCCTGCCGGCTTAAAAGTCGGTGCATACCGCCTATCCGGGCATTGACCTCATGACGCCCTCCGCTAGGTTTAGCCCCGAGTGGCGTGGGGTTCGGTGTCATGGTCTACGAGTGGGATGCGAAGCGTGCGCGCCGCACGCGTCTTGCAAGACGAAGTGCGGTTCTTTTCGCTATGATCTGTCTGGTCGCCGGTCCGGTCTGGATCGCAGTCCGTTTTGGCATGATCGGCTAGACCTTTCGAAGCCCGTCGCGCTGAAGTGTTCAGCATGCGACGATAATTCTTCAAATTTGGAATTGTTCAAAACTAGCGAAGCCCTTATATAAACAGTCAACGGAATTTCTGGAGACCGGCATGCGCTTGACCAAACAGACGAACTACGCAGTCCGCATGTTGATGTACTGTGCAGCAAACGAAGGCCACCTGAGCCGCATTCCTGAAATCGCCAAGGCTTATGGTGTTTCGGAACTGTTCCTCTTCAAGATCCTTCAGCCTTTGACCAAGGCCGGCCTCGTCGAGACCGTGCGTGGCCGCAATGGTGGCGTGAAGCTTGGCCGTGCTGCCGAGCGCATCACCCTGTTCGATGTCGTCAGGGTCACCGAAGACAGCTTCGCCATGGCCGAATGTTTTGAGGACGGCGTGGCTGAATGCCCGCTGGTCGACAGCTGTGGCCTCAACTCGGCGCTGCGCAAGGCACTCAACGCCTTCTTTGACGTGCTGGCCGAGTACACGATCGACGATCTCGTAAAGGCCCGCCCGCAGATCAACTTCCTGCTTGGCCTCGAAGATCTGCATATGCCGAAGATCTCGGCTCCGGCCGCCTGATAGGGCCCATGCTTCACTATGAAGAGCCGGTTGGTTTCCAGCCGGCTTTTTTGTTTCAAGCTCTTGTTCCTGCACCTTTTCGCTTTGATTGCCGCGATTGCGATTGACCTTGTTCGCAATTGCAATAGAAGCGGACGGCATCCTTCGCCTTCCGCCTTATGATTTCCGGGCGGTTCCTTGAGAAACGATCGCCGCTTCCGGGTCGCCATGTCTTTCCTTGAAATGCGAGAATTCCTGCTCACCGCGCTGATCGGGGCGCTTGGAGCGCTTCTCGCATCGCTGATCGGCCTGCCGGCGCCCTATCTGATCGGGCCAGCCGTCGGGGTGACCGTGGCAGGCATTGCCGGCCTCCGCCTTTCGGTACCGCGCATTTTTCGCAATGCAAGCTTCGTTGTCGTCGGTGTCTCCATGGGCTCCACGGTCACGCCGGATATCGTCGTGGCGGTGCGAAAATGGCCGTTCAGCTTCTTCATGGTTCTGGTGGCGATCGTCATTCTTCTCTTTGTGGCCGCCTGGGTGCTTCGGCGCTTCTTTCATTATGACCGCACGACTGCGCTTCTCGCCGCATCGCCCGGTCATCTGAGCTATGTCTTGAGCCTTGCAGCGGAGATGCGCTGCGACCTGCGCACCGTCAGCATCTCGCAGAGTGTGCGGGTTCTGGCGCTGACGATCAGCGTTCCACTCATCGTCACGGTCTTCGACCTCGGCGGTTCGTCGGTTATCATCCCCATTCCGCCGATGGACTTCTGGGTCCTGATGGCCATGCTGACCGCCTCGGCGGTTCTCGGCATGCTGTTCCAGCGCCTGCGTTTTCCCGCAGCGCTGCTGCTTGGCGGCGTCTTCGTATCGATCGCCATGCATGTGACGGGCACCGTCAGCGGCGGCATTCCGAACTGGCTGCTCGTCCCGACCTATGTCCTTCTCGGTTCGGTCATCGGTACGCGTTTCTGCGGCGTGTCGATCGGCGAGCTGCGCCTCGCTTTCGTCTCCGGCCTCGTCGTCACCTTCGTGGTTACGGCGCTGGCGGGCGCGATCGCGGTAATGGTGTCTTACGTCACAGGTGTACCGCTCGATGCCGCGCTGATCGCCTTTTCGCCGGGCGGCCTGGAAACGATGGCGGCCATGGCCGTCATGCTGAATGCCGACCCGACCTATGTCGGCGCCCATCACGTCCTGCGCCTGATGTTCCTGTCGGTGCTGATGCCGCTCGTCCTTGGCAAGCAGGCCCGCCAGAACTGAGGAGGCCGGGCTGAAGAGGCCGAGCTGAGTGGTCCGGGCTTGTGCTTTCCGGTTGAACCGGGCATGCAGACAGCGAAAGACAGGAAGTGGTGCAGGGAGGCGCATATGTCCGGAAAAGACGTCAGAGCAGTCATCGTCATGGGTGTGAGCGGTGCGGGCAAGAGCTCGGTTGCCGAGCTTCTGGCAAAGAACCTGGGCAGTGCGTTTGTGGAAGGCGACAGCCTTCACCCCAAGGCCAATATCGACAAGATGGCGCACGGCATTCCTCTGACCGATGAGGATCGCTGGCCGTGGCTTGATGTGATCGGCAAGGAAATCGCTGGTCTGACGGATCAGGGCAAGAGTGTCGTTGCGACCTGCTCGTCCCTGAAGCGCGCCTATCGCGACCGGCTTCGCAAGGCCGCCGGCGGCAAGCTCTACTTCGTTTTCCTCAAGGGCGCGGAAGATCTTCTGTCCCGGCGCATGGGCGAAAGAAAAGGCCATTTCATGCCGGCCGCCCTGCTTCAGAGCCAGCTTGCGACGCTCGAAAGCCCGGAGGGGGAGGAGGGCGTGGTCACTGTCGATATCGATGCCAGCATCGAGACTATAGTCGAGAATGCCCGGTCCGGACTTGACCAGATCATGGCCCAGTGAGATACGATAAGTAATCACGTATCGGAAAGGTATGGCTGTACCTTCGAAAATTCAGCTATTTTAAAAAAACATTTACCGGCGTGATCCGAAAAACTATTTCCCCCGTATAGATGTCAGGTTTGGTGTACCTAGCCCCCGCGTCGCAAGACCGGTGCGGGTTGCGCATGGGAAGTAGTTAGGAGACGGATTGCGGATGCCAGGAACAGTGCAAGGTGCGGGTGGATCGCTTCGCCGGGTGCCAAAACAGGAAAGAAGCCGCGAACGTATCGACGAAATCCTCAAGGTTTCCATGGAGCTGATCGGCCAGAAGGGCATCGACGCGGTCACCATGAAGGAAATCGCAGCTTTGTCCGGCGGCCCGATCGCTTCCGTCTACCAGTATTTCCCGAACAAGTCGGCGATCATCGCCATGCTCCACGAGCGTTACGTGGAAGAAGTTCGCGGCATCATCGCCAGCCATGTGCCGATCATCAACAATTCCGATGATGCACTTCGCGCGACCGACACGCTGTTCGACATCTATTATAACCGCATGCGCGAACAGCCCTCGACCCAGGATCTCCTGAACGCGATCCAGGCCGACAAGGCGCTGGCGGACCGTGACACGGCCGAAACCCGCTTCCAGGCGGAAATCTTCTTCGAGATAACCAAGCGCTTCGTCAACGAAAAGCTCTGGGAAGCCTATTCGCGCACGCTGTTCATCATGTTCCACATGGCGTCTGCAACTCTGCGCCTTGCTCTCATGGTCCCGGCGGAAGAGGCGCTCAAGATCGTCGCGCAGTTCAAGTCGATCGTCCGCGCCCAGTCGACCTATTATTTCACCGGCAGTTTTCCCGAAAACCTCGCAGCTTCCGCCTAAGATCAGGCGGAGGCTAAAGCCCCAGCCGGTCGCGTAAGCCGTACCACCATGCCCCGAGCATGGTGAGCGGCACGCGAAACGTCTTGCCGCCGGGGAAGGGCAGGTTGGGCAGCGATGCCCAGACATCGAAACGTTCCGCATGGCCGGCAACCACTTCGCCTAGAATCTTGCCAAGCAGATGCGTCGTCGTAACGCCATGGCCACTGTCGCCATGCGAGAAGAAGACGGTGTCGGACAGCTTGCCGATATGCGGGATGCGGGTCAGCGTCAGCGCAAAATTGCCGCTCCAGGCGTAATCGATCCGGACATCCTTCAGCTGCGGAAACGTCTTCAGCATGTTCGGGCGGATCACGCCCGTCAGATCCTTCGGATCATTGCCGCCATACCCGATGCCGCCGCCATAAAGCAGCCGGTTGTCGGAGGTGCGGCGGTAATAATCGAGAATGTAGTTGGCATCCTCGACGCAATAATTCGCCGGCAGCAGGCTTTCGATCAGGCCTGCATCGAGCGGTTCCGTCGCCATCACCTGGCTGGAGACGGGCATCATCCGGCCGCTGATCTCCGGAAATTCCGGCGAGAGATAGGCATTGCCGCAGACGAGCACATAGCTTGCCGCGACCGAGCCGGAAGCTGTCCGCACCACTTGCCGAGCGCCGGTATCGAGCCCGATCACCCGCGAGCATTCGAAGATCCGGCCGCCGAGGCCTTCGACCGCCGCCGCTTCGCCGAGAACCAGATTGAGCGGGTGGATATGCCCGCCGAGCCTGTCGATCATGCCGCCGGCATACCGGTCGGTGCGGACGTATTTTTGGACATCCGCCTTGGAGACCATTTCCAGCCCCGTATGACCGTATCGCTCCCAGTCGGTCTTCGACGCTTCCATCTCACGGATCTGCTTGTCGGTAAAGGCCGCGAAAAAGCCGCCCTCCACGAGATCGCATTCGATGCCGTATTTCGCGACGCGGCTGCGGATGATATCGCCTCCCTCGAGCGACATCTTTCCGAGCTCCACCGCCTTGCCGCGGCCGTAACGCCCGGCAATCGTTTCGAGATCGCGGCTGTAGCCGTTGACGATCTGCCCGCCATTGCGGCCCGAGGCACCGAACCCGATGCGTTCGGCCTCCAGCACGACCACCGAATAACCGCGCTCGCACAGTTCGAGCGCCGCCGAAATCCCGGTAAAACCGGCGCCGATGATGCAGACATCCGCTTCGACAGCGCCTTCCAGCGCCGGCCGGACGTGTTTGTCATTGGCGGAGGCCGCGTACCAGCTGTCCGTATGTCCCGGGTTTTGGGCTGTCCTGAAATTCATCTCACACCGTCCGGATATAGGCGTCGTATTCGACATCGGTGACGCGCAGGGCAAATTCCGCCAGTTCCTGCATCTTGCAGGTCGTATAGAGCGAGCGGTATTTCGGCCCGAGCGTCGCATAGGCGAAGGTCGAGCGGGAAAACTGCTGCAGCGCATGGTCCCAGTTGGTCGGCAGAGGCTCGTGGCTGATCGA
The DNA here is from genome assembly GCF_007829835.1 of Neorhizobium alkalisoli. Taxonomy (GTDB): domain Bacteria; phylum Pseudomonadota; class Alphaproteobacteria; order Rhizobiales; family Rhizobiaceae; genus Neorhizobium. The sequence continues at coordinate 681,197 of NZ_VIWP01000004.1, forward strand.
ATGGTCGTCACCGGTGATCGCACCGCCCGGATGACGCTTCTCCTTGATGCCGGCAAGGGCGGCACTCAGGATCATCGCAAGCACGAGATAGGGATTGCTGTCGGAACCGGCAACGCGATGTTCGATACGGGTCGCCGGTTTCGGCGAGGTGATGACGCGCACGGCTGCCGACCGGTTGTCAAAGCCCCATGAGGCATAGGTCGGCGCATGTTCGCTCGGCCGCAGGCGCCGGTAGGAATTGGCATGCGGCGCAAACACCGCCATGCTTTCCCCCATGTTTTCCAGAAGCCCGCCGACCGAATGGAACAGTGCTTCCGAAGGGCCGTCATCGCCGGCATAGACATTGCGCCCGTTCTCGTCGAGCAGCGAGAAATGCACATGCATGCCGCTGCCGGCCTGGCTGCCATAGGGTTTTGCCATGAAAGTGGCGTCGAGATCGTTGGCGCGCGCCATGCCCTTGACGATCCGCTTCAAAAGCACGGCATAATCCGCTGCCTTCAGCGCATCCGGCACATGGTTGAGATTGATCTCGTATTGGCCGGGACCGTTTTCCCGCAATGTCGTGTCCGCCGGAATGCCCTGCGCGCGGGCGGCACTGGCAATGCCGTGGAACACGTCCTCGAAATCCTGCAGTTCCGAAATCGACAGAACCTGCGTCTGGCCGGCATGCCAGCGGCCGTCGCGGGAATTCGGCGGTCGGACCGGGTCGAGCGCCGAACGCACCGGGTCGATCAGATAAAATTCAAGCTCCGTCGCCACGACCGGCGTCAGGCCGATCTTCTCGAACCCCTTGAGCACATTGGCGAGAACCTGCCGCGGATCGCCGTAAAAGCCGTTGCCATCGGCATCGCGCATGCCCAGCAGAACCTGCGCCGTCGGCCGCTTCAGCCAGCCGACGCGCGACAGCGTGCCGGGAATGGGAAAGCACAGCCCGTCCGGATCGCCAGTGCCTTCCGCGAGCCCCGCGCTGTTGACGTCGCGGCCCCAGACATCGAGCGCATAAACGGAGCGCGGCATCGCCATGCCGTTTTCGAGCACGTCGAGCGCGCGCTCCCGCGGGATCCATTTGCCGCGCGGCACGCCGTTCACATCGATGACGAAAGCTTCGAGGACCTCGATATCGGGGTTCTGTTCGAAGAATATGCGGGCTGTACTGATATCAATCATGCAACACCAGATAGACCAGCTTTCGTGCGGCGGCTAGGCTCTGAAACGTTCCGGCCTGTAGGCGGAGATATCGATCAGCGTCTTTTCGCCGGTTATGGCCTCGGCGATCACCTGGCCGGTCACCGGCCCCAGCGTCAGGCCATGATGGGCATGGCCGAAGGCAAACCACAGGCCTTCATGCCGCGGCGCCTTGCCGATGACCGGCATCATGTCGGGCGTGCAGGGCCGCGCGCCCATCCAGGGTTCCTTGTCCAGCCGCTCGCCCAGCGGAAAGGTTTCTCGCGCCACGGCTTCGGCGCGCGCAAGCTGCACCGGCGTTTTCGGAGCATCGCGCCGCGCAAACTCGGCGCCGGTCGTCAGGCGGATGCCCTGGTTCATCGGGGCGAGGAAATAGCCGCGCTCGGCATCCATCGTCCAGCCGTTCAGCTTGGCATTGCCCTTCGGCGCATAATGCATGTGATAGCCGCGCTTCACACCGACGAGGAAATGATAACCGAGCGGCTTGGTGACGGTATCCGACCACGGCCCGAGCGCCACGACCACGTCCTTTGCCTCGACAATCCCGTCACCGGCAACCATCCGCCAGCCGGTCTTCGTCTGCGACAGGCTTTTCGCATCGCCCTTCAGCACCCGGCCGCCAAGGCTTTCGAACAGTTTGACATAGGCGCGGGTCAGCGCCAGCGGGTCACGCACCGACCACGGATCCTGCCAGTGCAGGCCACCGACGAAATCGCCCGACAGGTTGGGTTCCTTGGCTGCAATATCGGCCGCCGAAAGCTCGCTGAACTCGACGCCGTATTCGCGCCTCAGCCGCGATGCCTCGGCAATCTCGCCATCATGCTTGACCCTCGTGCGAAAAACCTCAGTCCAGCCCTGCTTGGCGATCAGGTCCTGCGCGCCGGCCGCCTCGATCAGTTCGTTATGGGTCGAGACGGAATGTTCGATCAGCGGCGCATAGGCCCGCGCGATCAACTGGTGCCGCGACAGGTTCGAATGCCACCAGTAACGGGCGAGGAAGGAGGAAACGGAGGGGATCGCCTTCCAGTGAAAATGGGCGTCGATCCGGTTGTTCAGCGCATAACGCAGGATCGTGCCGAACTGCTGCGGAAAGCCATAAGGCACGACGCCCTCGCGCTGGATCAGCCCGGCATTGCCATAGGAGGTTTCGAGACCCGGTTCCTTCCGGTCGATCAGCACCACGGATTTTCCCCGCCGTGCCAGCTGCAATGCCGTCGAAACGCCGATGATCCCGGCTCCGAGTACGATCGCATCCGCTGCCATGCAAATTCCACTCTCGTTTTATCGTCGAGACCGGAGCATGCAGCCCGTCCTGTCGCGGTGCAATGGAAAAATCCGGTACGGCTATGGAATCCCTATTTCTTCGCGCGCCGCTTCCAATCGAATGCCTATGCGTCCCTCGTTACCTTTGTCTCCAGGTATCCGCGATTTCAGCCGGAACCGAAGACCGACAAAGGAGTGATCTCATGCCCGCTCGTATGGGAAGCGTCTATCTCTTGCACCTTGCCGAAGCGCTGGCCCAGCGCCGCCGGCTGGCCCGCAGCCAGCCCTATCACCGCACCGAGAACCTCGGCATGTTTCTGCGCCTGTTCGGTGTGCTGGGCGTCGGCGTGACCGGCCTCTGCCTTCTCGTTCTGTCGCTCGGTTGAAGGGAAGCGGATATGGGCCAGGCTGCATTCGAGCTGATACCGCATCATGCGGGCGTACGTTTCACCGTCGGCCGCGATGCCGGCGGGCGCTGGGTGGTTTCAGACAATCAGGGCCTTGTCGGCGGCCTTTTCACCGACCGCAATTCTGCAATCCGGTTTGCGATGTTCGAGAGCGACCATATGCCGGGCGCGGTTCTCTGCGTTCCGGATGGACAGACGCTTAATCCAGGACGCGGTTTCGAAAACCGCTCTACCGACCAGGCTGCTGGACCAGCCCTGAAGCTCGTCGGCCGGTCTTGAGGAGCAGTGTCCATGTCCGCCGCAATCGATCGCCTGCGCGCTTTCGTCTATCCGCGCAGGCTGGAGACTGACCAGCTCCACGCATCCGACCTGCTTCTCGGCATGGTCGTGGTCATGCTTGCCGTCCTCTGCATCGCTTATGGGATCACGATTGCGGCGGCGTGACCGGCGTATTCGGGACCGGAGTTCGCGACCTGAGCACAGGCCGCATCCCTATCCGTCCTCATTCCTGTGCTTGTCACAGGAATCCAGCCAGCCCAAGTCTTTGGGCTGAAAGAACTCCTTTCGCCGCGTAGACGCGCGTCGGCTGGATCCCTGTGATAAGCACAGGGATGAGGAGAGGTGGAGCGTGCCTTCGAACCCCTACTACTCACGTCACCCAACGCTCTGCTTTATCCCCTATGCGGCAGCGCTGTGTGCGCCAGCCTCGGGATGACCGGACCCAAATTCCTATAAGATTCCTATTTCTTTCCTCCCTCGCCAATCTCGAACCCCTATGCGCTCCGGCCGCATATTGGGGTCGGGAAGATCGAGATCCTCCCCAGCAATACAGCGTTAAAGGTGTCGCCAGCCCGGCGGCACCCTTCGTCCTGTCTGCTGCCATCAACACCAGGAGCCAGCTTCGATGATGGATGTCATTCTCCTCGGCACGACGATCGTCTTTTTCGTCCTGTGCCTCGCCTACACCTCGGCCTGCGACCGGCTCTGAGAAGGAAAACCCGATGACCCTCGACTATGTCCTGAGCGGTGCGGTGACCGTGTTTCTCGCCGTCTACCTCACCTATGCGCTCATCCGCCCCGAGCGTTTCTGACCCCGCTTTTGAAAAGAACCGGCGCTCCCTTTCTGTGACGCTGCCGGGCATTGAAAGTTACCCCAAATGACCCTCAACGGATGGTTCCAGATCCTCGTTTTCTGCGGGATCCTCGTTCTCATCGTCAAACCGCTCGGCGCCTATATGACGCGGGTGTTTTCCGGCGAGCGCACGCTTCTTTCACCGGTCCTCGTTCCGATCGAACGCGGGCTTTATGCGGTTGCCGGCACCAGCGAGAAGGAGGACCAGCACTGGACCGCCTATGCCTTCGCCATGCTGCTGTTCAACCTTCTCGGCACGCTGGTTCTCTATCTCATCCTGCGCCTGCAGGACGTGCTGCCGATGAACCCGGCCGGCATGCCGGCGGTTGGCCCCGAGCTTTCCTTCAACACCGCCGTCAGCTTCGTCGCCAATACCAACTGGCAGAGTTATGGCGGCGAAAGCACCATGTCCTATTTCAGCCAGATGACCGGACTTGCCGTGCAGAATTTTGTTTCTGCCGCAACCGGCATGGCAATCGCCATCGGCCTCATCCGTGCTTTCTCGCGCGCATCGGGAAAGGCGATCGGCAATTTCTGGGTCGATATGACCCGCGCCACCCTCTACATCCTCCTGCCGTTCTGCATCGTGCTGACGCTGGTCTACGTCGCGCTCGGCGTGCCGCAGACCTTTGGGCCTTATGTCGAGGCAACCACGCTTGAAGGCGTCAAGCAGACGATCGCGCTCGGACCCGTCGCCTCCCAGCTCGCCATCAAAATGCTCGGCACCAATGGCGGCGGTTTCTTCAATGCCAATTCGGCGCATCCGTTCGAGAATCCCGACAACATCTCCAACATGATCCAGATGCTGTCGATCTTCGCGATCGGGGCGGCCTTTACCAATGTCTTCGGCCGCATGGTCGGCAACCAGCGGCAGGGCTGGGCGATCCTGTCCGCCATGGGCATTCTCTTCGTCGTCGGCGTCGCCGTCGTCTACTGGGCGGAAGCGGCCGGCAACCCGATCATGCATGCGTTCCGCCTTGAAGGCGCGAATATGGAAGGCAAGGAAGTCCGCTTTGGCACGGTCATGTCCTCACTGTTTGCGGTCATCACCACGGCTGCATCCTGCGGTGCGGTCAATGCCATGCATGGCTCGTTCACGGCGTTGGGCGGCCTCATCCCGCTGATCAACATGCAGCTCGGCGAAGTCATCGTCGGCGGCGTCGGCGCCGGTTTCTACGGCATCGTCCTGTTCATCATCATCGCCATCTTCGTGGCCGGTCTGATGGTTGGTCGCACGCCGGAATATCTCGGCAAGAAGATCGAGGCGAAGGAGATGAAGATGGCCGTTCTCGCCATTCTCTGCCTGCCGCTCGCCATGCTGATCTTCACGGCGATTGCCACCGTGCTTCCCTCGGCCGTCGCCTCGATCGGCACCGCAGGTCCGCACGGCTTCTCCGAAATTCTCTACGCCTACACATCCGCTGCCGCCAACAATGGCTCTGCCTTCGGCGGCCTCACCGCCAATACGCCCTGGTACAACGTCACGCTTGGTCTCGGCATGCTGATGGGTCGTTTCCTGGTCATCATCCCGGCGCTCGCCATCGCCGGTTCCCTCGTCGCCAAGAAGACAGTTCCGGCCTCGTCTGGCACTTTCCCGACCGATGGTCCGCTCTTCGTCGGCCTGCTCGTCGGCACGATCCTGATCGTCGGTGGCCTCACCTTCATGCCGGCTTTGGCCCTTGGCCCGGTCGTCGAGCATCTGGTGATGATCGCCGGGCAGACATTCTGAGGGCTGTGACCATGAGCATCCGCCAAGCCCTTCGCAGACAATCGGACCTCGCTTCGGGAAAACAAAGCGGGGAGACCACCCCGCGCTGCGCCTCAAACGCAATTCTCGCGATGATGGCGGCGATCTTCGCCATCGTCTGCGCCGTCGAAATCCTTCACGGCTGACCGTTTCGGTCGCCGCTCCTTGAAAAGCTGGAGCCTCTTATGAGCCAGGCAAAATCCGCGAGTATCCTCGATAGTCGCATTCTCGTTCCCGCAATCGGCGCAGCCTTCACCAAGCTGAACCCGCGCACGCTTGCGAAGAACCCCGTCATGTTCGTCGTCGCCACCGTATCGGTGCTGACCACGGTCCTTTTCCTGCGCGATCTCGCCATTGGCAGCGGCGATCTCGGCTTCTCCTTCCAGATCAATCTCTGGCTCTGGTTCACCGTGCTCTTCGCCAATTTCGCCGAAGCCGTTGCCGAAGGCCGTGGCAAGGCGCAGGCGGACTCGCTCCGCAAGGCCCGCACCGAAACCCAGGCCAAGCTGCTCACCTCGAATGGCAGCCGCGACTACAGGATGGTCGCCGGCACCAGCCTGAAGGTGAACGACATCGTCCTCGTCGAGGCCGGCGATATTATTCCCTCGGATGGGGAAGTCATCGAAGGTGTCGCCTCCGTCAACGAGGCCGCCATCACCGGTGAGTCCGCCCCCGTCATCCGCGAATCCGGCGGCGACCGCTCAGCCGTCACCGGCGGCACGCAGGTCCTGTCCGACTGGATCCGCGTGCGCATCACCGCAGCCGCCGGCTCCACCTTCCTTGACCGGATGATTTCGCTCGTCGAAGGCGCCGAACGCCAGAAGACGCCGAACGAGATCGCGCTCAACATCCTTCTCGCCGGCATGACGTTGATCTTCGTGCTCGCCACCGCGACCATTCCGAGCTTCGCCTCCTATGCCGGCGGCTCGATCCCGATCATCGTTCTCGTCGCCCTGTTCGTGACGCTGATCCCGACCACGATCGGCGCGCTGCTTTCCGCCATCGGCATTGCCGGCATGGACCGTCTCGTTCGCTTCAACGTGCTCGCCATGTCCGGCCGCGCCGTGGAAGCTGCCGGCGACGTCGATACGCTTCTCCTCGACAAGACCGGCACGATCACGCTCGGCAACCGCCAGGCAACCTCGTTCCGCCCGGTCCGCGGTGTGTCCGAACAGGAACTCGCCGATGCCGCCCAGCTTGCCTCGCTTGCCGACGAAACGCCGGAAGGCCGCTCCATCGTCGTGCTCGCCAAGGAAAAATACGCGATCCGCGCCCGCGACATGGCAAGCCTGAAAGCCACATTCGTGCCTTTCACGGCCCAGACCCGCATGAGCGGTGTCGATCTCGAAGGCTCTGCCATCCGCAAGGGCGCGGTCGATGCGGTGCTTGCCTATGTCGGTGCCGGTTCGCTGCCAGTCGCAGGCAATGCGGCGATCGCCGTCAGCCCGGAAAGCGACAGCGTACGGGAACTGAGAGCCATCGCCGAGGAGATCGCCAAGGCCGGCGGCACGCCGCTTGCCGTTGCCCGCGATGGAAAACTGCTCGGCGTCGTGCAGCTGAAGGATATCGTCAAGGGCGGCATCCGCGAGCGCTTTGCCGAACTGCGCCGCATGGGCATCCGCACCGTCATGATCACCGGCGACAACCCGATGACCGCTGCCGCGATCGCTGCCGAAGCCGGCGTCGACGATTTCCTTGCCCAGGCAACGCCGGAAAACAAGCTGTCGCTGATCCGCGAGGAGCAGGCCAAGGGCAAGCTCGTCGCCATGTGCGGCGACGGTACCAACGACGCCCCAGCACTTGCCCAGGCCGATGTCGGCGTCGCCATGAACACCGGCACGGTCGCTGCCCGCGAAGCCGGCAACATGGTCGATCTCGATAGCGATCCAACGAAACTCATCGAGATCGTCGAAATCGGCAAGCAGCTGCTGATGACCCGCGGCGCGCTCACCACCTTCTCGATCGCCAACGACATCGCAAAGTATTTCGCGATCATCCCGGCCATGTTCCTGGCCTTCTATCCGCAGCTCGGCGTCCTGAACATCATGGGCCTCGCCACGCCGCAAAGCGCCATCCTGTCGGCGATCATCTTCAATGCGCTGATCATCATCGCGCTGATCCCGCTATCGCTGAAGGGCGTCAAATATCGCGCCATCGGCGCCGGCGCGCTGCTGTCGCGCAATCTCGTCATCTACGGCCTTGGCGGCATCGTCGTGCCCTTCGCCGGCATCAAGGCGATCGACATGGTCATCACCGCGCTCGGCCTCGCTTAAGGAGTTCTTGAAATGTTGAAACATCTCCGTCCCGCCCTCGTCATGATCGTCGCCACCACGGCGCTGACCGGCCTGATCTACCCCTTCGCCATGACCGGCATCGCCCAGGCGGTGTTTCCGTCGCAGGCGAATGGCAGCCTGATCGAGAAGGATGGCAAGGTCATAGGCTCGTCGCTGATCGGCCAGGCCTTTACCGGCGAGCAATATTTCCACGGCCGTCCTTCGGCTGCAGGTGCGAATGGTTATGACGCCGCCGCATCCTCCGGCTCCAATCTCGGCCCGACCAGCCAGAAGCTTATCGACCGGGTAAAAGCCGATTACGAGGCGGCCAAAACCACCAACCCGAATGAGGATGTGCCGGTCGATCTCGTCACCGCTTCGGGCAGCGGTCTCGACCCGCATATTTCTCCGGAGGCAGCTCTGTTCCAGGTGCCGCGCATCGCCAAGGCGCGGAACATGGATGAGGCGGTCGTGAAGGCGCTGGTCGAGCAGCATATCGAGGGCCGGGAGCTTGGTTTTCTTGGTGAGCCTGTGGTCAACGTGCTGGCGTTGAACATGGCGCTGGATGGAGGGAAGAGCTAGAGGTTTGGCAGCAGCGTCGCCACTTGCTCCCTCATCCCTGTGCTTGTCACAGGGATCCAGCCGACGCGCGTCTGCGCGGCGAAAAGAGCCCTTTCAGCCCAAGGACTTGGGCTGGCTGGATTCCTGTGACAAGCACAGGAATGAGGGTGTAGATAGGGCGCAGCCTTCTTCAAAGAGAAGCTACGCCACCCGGAAAGATCGTTTTTATGCCTGACGACAGCCGCGACCCCCACACCAGGCCCTCGCCGGAAGCTCTCCTCGAGCATGCCGAGCGGGAAGGTCGCGGCCGGTTGAAAATCTTTCTTGGTGCGGCCCCCGGCGTCGGCAAGACTTATGAAATGCTGATGTCCGGCCGCGCGCGGCTTGCCGATGGCCTCGATGTCGTCATCGGCGTCGTCGAAACCCATGGCCGCAAGGAAACCGAGGCGCTGGTCGATGGTTTCGAGATCGTGCCGAGACGGCTGATCGACTATCGCGGCCAGAAACTCGATGAGATGGATCTCGACACCATCCTCGCCCGCCGCCCGCAACTCGTCCTCGTCGATGAACTCGCCCATACCAATGCGAGCGGCAGCCGCCATCCGAAACGCTACATGGATGTGCAGGAAATCCTCTCCAGCGGCATCGACGTCTATTCGACACTGAATATCCAGCATGTCGAAAGCCTGAACGATGTTGTCGCCCAGATAACCCGCATCCGGGTGCGCGAAACCGTGCCAGACCTGATCATCGACCGCGCCGACGATGTCGAGATCATCGACATCACGCCGGACGATCTCATCAAGCGCCTGAACGACGGCAAGGTCTATGTGCCGACCACGGCGCGCCGTGCCGTCGAAAACTATTTTTCGCCCGGCAATCTCACCGCCCTGCGCGAACTCGCTTTGCGCCGCACCGCGCAGCGGGTGGACGAGCAGCTCCTGAACCACATGCAGGCGCATGCGATTTCCGGCCCCTGGGCGGCGGGCGACCGTGTTCTGGTCTGCCTCGATCACGGCCGCAATGGTGCAAGCCTCGTGCGTTACGCCCGCCGCCAGGCCGACCGGCTGCGCGCGCCCTGGGCGGCGCTGCATCTGGAAACGCCGCGCGAACTGCATCTCTCCGACGAGGACAAGGACCGGCTGGCCGCCAACATGCGGCTTGCCGAACAGCTCGGCGCCGAAACGGTGATCCTGCCGGCGCTCACCCCGTCGAGCGAGATCATCGCTTATGCCAATGCCAACAATTTCACCCATATCGTCGTCGGTCGGCCGTCGCGGCCGCGCTGGCGGCAGCTGCTGCAAGGCTCCGTCACCCACGACCTGATCCGCCATGCCGGCGATATCAGCGTCCATGTCATTTCCGGTGAGAGAGGGGAGGGCGAGCCCCAGCGCGGCGTGAAAACCGCAAGCCCGCCAAAACCTTTCCGCCTGAGACCTTACCTCAACAGTACCGTTTTCGTCGGCCTCGCCATTCTGTCGGGTTTCGTGCTCGATCAGACGCTTGATGTCCGCAATCTCGCGCTGGTCCTTCTGATGGCGGTTCTGGCATCGGCCGTGCGTGGCGGATTGGGCCCCGGTCTCTATGCCTCCATCCTCGGTGCGCTTTCCTTCAACTTCTTCTTTCTCGATCCGCGCTACACGTTCACGGTCCAGGATCCGGAAAGCTTGGTGGCGCTGGTCTTCTATCTCGGTGTCGCGATCGTGGCTTCCAATCTGACTGCCGCGGTTCAGCGTCAGGCCGCTGCCGCCCGGCAGCGGGCAAGGACGACAGAGGATCTCTATCTCTTCTCGAAAAAGCTGGCCGGCACCGGCACGCTCGACGACGTGCTCTGGGCAACCGCCTTCCAGATCGCCTCCATGCTGAAAGTCCGCGTCGTCATCCTTCTGCCGGAAGGCGATACGATTGCCGTCAAGGCGGGTTATCCGCCGGACGATACGCTGGTTGATGCCGATATCGCCGCCGCAAAATGGGCCTGGGAACACAATCGCCCGGCCGGCCGCGCCGCGGATACCTTGCCCGGTGCAAAACGCCTTTACCTGCCGCTGCGCACCGGCCGCGAAGCCGTCGGCGTCATCGGCCTCGACAATGACCGCCAGGGCCCGCTTTTGACCCCTGACCAGCAGCGCCTGTTCGATGCGCTGGCGGATCAGGCAGCCCTTGCCATCGAGCGCATCCAGCTCGTCTCCGATGTCGACAAGGCAAAGCTTGCCGCCGAGACCGACCGGCTTCGCACAGCGCTCCTGACCTCGATCAGCCACGACCTGAAGACGCCGCTTGCCGCGATCATGGGCTCGGCCGGCGCGCTGAAGGATTTCGGCACGGAAATTCCCGAGGAGGCGCGGGCGGAGCTTCTGACCAGCGTCATCGACGAATCCGAGCGCCTCAACCGCTTTATCGCCAACCTGCTCGACATGACCCGCATCGGCTCCGGCGCGATGGAGCCGAACTATGCCCTGCATTATCTCGGGGATGTCGTCGGCACCGCTTTGTCGCGTGCCGCCAAGATCACCTCCGGCCACAGGATAGAGGTCAACATCCCGGCCGACCTGCCGATGCTGCGGATCGATCCCGTCCTGTTCGAACAGGTCCTGTTCAACCTCGTCGACAATGCCGCGAAATACGCGCCGGAAGGTACCGTGATCGACATGCGCAGCTGGCGAAACGGCAATGCCATCCTTATTTCTGTGATCGACGAAGGGCCGGGCATTCCACCCGAAGACCTCGAGCGGATTTTCGACAGCTTTTACCGGGTGCGCAAGGGCGACCATGTCCGGGCCGGTACCGGCCTTGGCCTCTCCATCTGCCGCGGTTTCGTGGAAGCCATGGGCGGCACAATCCGCGCCGCCAACCGCTCGGACCGCTCCGGCGCCATCTTCACGATCAGCATGCCGTTACCGGACAAGATATCCGGGCCGGACGAACTGCCTTTTCTCGGAGACTAGACATGACCAACACCGCAGTGCGCGTCCTGATCGTCGATGACGAACCGCCGATCCGCAAGCTTTTGCGCGTCGGGCTCTCCACGCAGGATTATGCGGTCAGCGAGGCGATGAATGCCAAAGTGGCAATCGAGATGGTGAAATCCGAAAAGCCGGATCTGATCATCCTCGATCTCGGCCTGCCCGACATGACCGGTCACGATCTTCTGGAAAAGTGGCGCGGCGAGGGGCTGGACCTGCCGATCGTCATCCTGTCGAGCCGCACCGACGAGGCCGGTATCGTCAAGGCGTTGGAACTCGGTGCCGATGACTACATTACAAAACCCTTCGGCATGAACGAGCTTGTCGCACGCATCCGCGTCGCGCTTCGCCACCGCCTGCAGGCCCAAGGCGAAAAGCCGATCTTCCAGACCGGCGAACTGTCCGTCGATCTCGTCAAGCGCATCGTCAAGGTGGCCGACAAAGAGATAAAACTGTCGCCGAAGGAATACGATATCCTGCGCATTCTCGTGCAGCATGCCGGCAAGGTTCTGACCCATCGTTATCTGCTCGAACATGTCTGGGATGGGCTGACCGATGTGCAATATCTGCGCGTCTATGTGCGCCAGCTGCGCCAGAAGATCGAAAAGACCCCCGACCAGCCGGATTACATCCTGACCGAGACGGGCGTCGGTTACCGGCTGCGCGAAGGCCAGCAATAACGCACCAGCAATACTCAATCATCATGGAAAACCCGATGAAGCTCGCGGATTGCCTCCTGCCGGAGAATATCGTGCTGGATCTCGCAGCGCCGTCGAAACAGGCGCTGATCGGCAAGCTCTCCGCCCTTGCCGCACGAAGGCTCGGACTGGAAGAAAGCGAAATCGCCCGCGCCCTGACGGCACGCGAAAATCTCGGCTCCACCGGCATCGGCGGCGGCGTCGCCATACCGCATGCGGCTGTGATGGGCCTAGACCGGCATTTCTGCCTGTTTGCCCGGCTCTCGCGGCCGGTCGATTTCGAAGCGGTCGACGAAAAGCCGGTCGATCTGGTTTTTCTTCTGCTTAATCCGCAGCGCCAGCCGGATCATCTCAACATCCTGTCCTGCATTGCCCGGCGGATGCGGAATGACGAGATCGTTGCCGCAATTCGGGCGGCGGCAAGCCCGGACGAGGTCTATTTGCGCATCTGCCCGACGGATGTGGAGAGAAATTGACCCGCCCGGATTTGATCAAGAGCAAATTGGCGCTTGACGGGACGCATGTGGGGTTTACTTAAACTCTGTCGACGCCAGACGCGCCGAGCTCCCCTTTGAATATGCCGCCTCGGCGCTCCGGAAGTCACTCATGACAGCAAAAACCTCTCATCGCGGTCTCGTCGTGGCCGCGATCATGGCATCCATGGCGATGATCGCCATCGAAGCGACCATCGTCTCCACAGCCATGCCGCAGATCGCAGCCCAGCTTGGACAGATCAATCTCTACAGCTGGGTCTTTTCGTCCTTCCTGCTGACCCAGACGGCCACGGCCGTCATCTTCGGCAAGCTTGCCGATATCTATGGTCGCAAGCCGATTCTCATCCTCGGCATCGCGCTTTTCCTCGCCGCCTCGGTTCTTTGCGGTTTCGCATGGTCCATGCCGTCGATGATCGTTTTCCGCCTCCTGCAGGGTATTGGCGCCGGTTCGGTACAGCCCGTGGCGATGACGGTTGTCGCAGACATGTTCCCAGGCAATCAGCGTGGCAAGGTGCAGGGTTATCTCGCAAGCGTCTGGGCTCTGTCGGCCGTCGTCGGCCCGCTCCTCGGCAGCATCATCATCCACAACCTGCCCTGGGCCTGGATTTTCTGGATCAATGTGCCGGTCGGGCTTCTGGCGGCACTCGGCTTCGTGATCTTCCTGCATGAGGAAAAGCGGCCGCAATCGGTGTCGATCGACGTTTTGGGGGCAGGGCTGTTTGCCATTTCCATCTCGGCGCTGATGATCGCGCTGACCGAGGTCGAAAGCGGATTTTCGCTAACGACGCTGGTCGCGCTTGTCATCTTCGTCGTCGCCACCATTGCCTTCATCTGGCAGGAGCGCCGCCACGAAGCGCCGATGGTGGCGCCGGACCTGTGGCTGAAGCGCCCGATCGCCTTTGCCAATCTCGCCGTCTTTTTCGCCTCGATGGCGATCATGGGGCTGACCACTTTCTTGCCGATGTATGTTCAGACGGTGCTGAACCGCTCGCCGCTGATCGCCGGTTTTGCGCTGACCATGCTTTTGCTCGGCTGGCCCTGCGGCGCGACCTTCGCCTCCCGCCAGTTCCCGCGCTTCGGCCTGCGGCCAATCATGATCGCCGGCAGCCTGTTCATCCCGGTCGGTACGGCCTGCCTCGTTTTCCTGACGCCCACAAGCTCGCCAGTGCTGGCCGGTGTCGGTTCGTTCATCATGGGTCTCGGCATGGGCCTCCTCAATATCGGTGCTCTCATCCTGACCCAGGAAAGCGTCACCTGGGCGCAGCGCGGCAGCGCCACGGCCTCCAACGTCTTTTCCCGCAATCTGGGAAGCACGCTCGGGGCAGCCGTCCTTGGCGCAGTGGTAACCTATGGTCTCGCCCATGTGACCGGTGGCGGCACTGTGACGCCGGAACGTCTTCAGGCCCTGCTGAATGGCGCTGGCACCCTTGCCGATAGCGGCGCCGAGATCAGGCTTGCCCTGCAGAATTCGCTGCATGCGACATTCGTCACCATGCTGCTGATGGCGCTCCTGATCGTCCCCGCCTGCCTCTTCGTGCCCCATCACAAACGGCAGGAGACCGCGCCGCAGCAGGCGTGATTTTCGCGCATTGCTCCCCAGACCACCGGGCACGGCCGCTCCCTTGAACGGCCGTGCAACCCTCCCTACCTGTGTATCAGCCGAGGCTCATGAGAGATCGGCATCGTCACAACGACCAAAGGTGGGTGGCACAATGCAAGAGATGCAGAAAACAATCCGCGACTTGACTGTCGAGGAACGCCAGGAAATTCTCGTCGATATCGCTTACGCGCTGGAAGGCACGTCGCGCGATGCGCTTGTCGAAGGCGACCAGCAGTTTGCGACGTTGACCGGCAACATGGCCGAGGCCATCCTCATCAATGCCGATGAACTCGCAGCCGAACATCCGGACGAGGCCGAACGCGTGGTCGAACAGGCAAATTCGATGATCTCGCAGTTCAAGACGGCCCATCCCTACAGGATGGTGAGCCTCGCCATCCATTAAGGATGGCGGCGGGGCTTCTTCCTGTCCCGCTCGATGATCGAGAAACACCGGATATCCCAAACAGCAACCCGCCGCTCCCCCGGCGGGTTTGTCATATCCGGACCGATCATAGACCGCGCGCATTGCGACAGGCCCACGTCCCGTCGTAAAATCCATCTCGGTTCGAAACCCGGGAGGAGGCTGACATGACCCGTTTCACCGGCGGCTGTCTGTGCGGCGATGTTCGTTTTTCGGCGGAAGGCGAGCCTTATCGGGTCGGCATCTGCCACTGCCTCGACTGCCGCAAACACCACGGCGCCCTCTTCCACGCCTCGGCCATCTTCCCTGAAGGCGCAGTGACGATCGAGGGAAAGACCCAAAACTACGCAGGCCGCCATTTCTGTCCCCGCTGCGGCTCTTCGGTTTTCGGAAAGACAGGCGATGAAGTCGAACTCAACCTCGGTTCGCTCGATGCCACGGACCAGTTTGTTCCAACATATGAGCTTTGGACCATAAGGCGGGAGGGCTGGCTGCCGGAGTTTTTGGTGAAAAGGCGATATGAGCGGGATCGAGAGGAAGGGGCGAGCGGTAGGTAGAAAACAACTCAGATGTCGGACGAGGCCCGCCGGAAAAAATCGGCAGCCTAATCACTTTCGTTTCAAAACAGCAGCGACGGTCCCGCTAATCGGACCTAGGAGTGCCCCCAAAGCGCACCTTTACCGCCTAATCAGACCAGCGAATTTTCTTGCCTTGTTGATTTCCACTGAGAGCTGACCCGGCGCAGCCCGATATTTCCATTGAGAATTGACCCATGTTTCAACCGTCCCTCGCATGTTTTCAGCGGGG
>NZ_VIWP01000005.1 GCF_007829835.1 Neorhizobium alkalisoli
TTGCCTGCAAACCTCCTCAGAAGGGGGCGAGATCATCCCGGAATCACGGGGCGCAATCATCTCGGAACAAAGGGGCGGCTTCATCGGAATCGGCAGCGCATCAGACAATGCTGCTTATTGGTCGATTGCGACGACGATGCGCTCCGACAATGGCGCGCTGTCGGCGGCTGAGGATGCTTTGGGCCTCGGCGCCGCGACAGTCGATACCGCTTATGCTGGCATGAAAAGTGTCGTGGACGTTGTCAGCGAGGTGAAATCGAAGGTCATCATCGCAAGCGAGAATGGCGTAGATCGAACAAAGGTTCAGGAAGAAATCGAACAGTTGAAGGGGCAACTGGCCAGCATCGCCTCGTCGGCTAGTTTCAATGGCGTCAACTGGCTATCAACTGATGGCGAACCCAGCTCCTCTGTCGTGGCTTCCGCAACGCGTGACGCTAATGGCAACTTCGCCGTCAAACAGATATCCGTCGATCTAAGCGAAACGGCCCTTTTCACCACCACGAACGATGGCATCCTTGAGACAAACCCAGTAACCGACAACAGCGACCGGACATACGGTGACTTCGAGAACTTCACGACACCGACCGATTATTTCGACTTCACCAAATCGTTCATGATGTATGAGGGAGAAGAATTCCAGTACGATGTCCAAGACGGACCCAACCTCTACACGGTCACGGTTACAAAATCGCTTTTTGATGAATACGCCGGCGACAATGGAATTGTAGATTCGGATTTCGAATTTTGGAACGTCTTGGCTCAGTCCTCGATCGCTGCAGGCGCAGGCATCTGGGGAAACGGCAATCACGCGTATGCTGACGATTACCCCAATCCCGTCCTGTTTTCCAACTTCCGCGTTACAAGCACCTCTACTCAGCAAAACTACGCGATTATGGATATCGACGTAACCAAAGAGATTGACATGGCGGGCCTTCTCTCGCGGGTAGATGGGTGGATGCAAAAGACGATTGATGCGGCCGCAAATCTCGGCTCACTTTCTTCCCGCATATCCATGCAGGACGACTTCATCAGTCGCTTGTCTGATACGATCAACAAAGGCGTTGGTCGCCTTGTCGACGCAGATATGGATAAAGCATCGACTCGCCTGAAAGCACTCCAGACGCAGCAGCAGTTGGCAACGCAATCCCTGAGCATTGCGAATTCGAGCTCGGAGGGCATTCTCTCGCTGTTCAGGTAGCGCATCGACGATTGGGCGTATCGGAAATTCTGAAACTTTCTGAAAAATCATATCAAAGAGTTCATTTCCATCGGATCAAAGGGCGAGCACAGATATGGCCGAATTTCAGATTTTCATGAAGTGTTAACCATAAACTAACCCTTTTTGTTCATACTTGATCGAGAACACCAAAGGCTAAGAATACCGTTAAAAAACATACGCTTAAGAAAAGCGTCATGTGTTTGCAAAACCGCGGCAGACTTTGCTTTGGATAAGATTTCAGAACGTCCAGGCGGCTCGATGACGACCAGCAAGAACACAGGCACGCTGCGCCACCGGCGCCGTCAGGCTTTTGGCCTGTTGCTCGCCTGTTCGGCACTTGTCGGGCCGGCCGCCGTTCGGGCCCAAAGCCTGTTCCCTTCGAACGACAGCCCGCTTCCCTCCCTGTCCGGCCAGCAGATCGGCACGGCCGGCACGACGACGATCACCCGCAACGCCCAGCCGGCGACTGCCGGGCAATCGGGCTCGACCTATGGCACCGATACCCTGGCCGGCGATGGCACGGCCTCGCCTAACCTGACCACCCTGCCCGCCACGGAACGCACGCTGCAGCAGGATGAGGACGAGCTCAACCAGCCTTATGAACAACCGCTCGACAACGGCGCCGAAGCGATCGACCAGCAGGAACAGCCGCGCACACCGGTCGATCCGACCGGCATAAGGCTCGGCACCTTCATGCTGCGCCCCTCTGTCAACCAGAGCGTCAATACCGAGATCACCCGCGAGAGCGGCCGCAAGGAAACCCGCGATTTCCTCGCGACCGGCATTCGCGGCACCCTGACGTCGGATTGGTCACGCCACGCGCTGACCGTCACCGGCGAAGGCACGTTCGAGCATGATTTCGCCGGCAACCGGCAGCGCAAGAACGATCCCGAAGGCCGCCTCGATGCCGACCTGCGTCTCGATCTTTCCGACGACACGGTGGCCCATATCAAGGGCGGTTACGGTTTCACCCGCGAGGATAATGACGATCCGAACGCGATCGGCGGCGCTGCCGTGCAATCCGGCGTCAACGAATTCGACGGTGGTCTGTCGCTGCAACGCGATCTCGGCCGTATCCGTGCGCTCGCCGCGGTCGATGGCAGGCGATATGTCTATACCGATGCCAAACTCTCCGATGGCACCGTCCTCAATATGAAGGACCGCAACCGGTCCTCGATCGACGGCCGGCTCCGGCTTGGTTACGAGCTTTCCGCAGCGCTGATACCGTTCGCCGAAATCGCGACGGGCCATACATTCTATGACCGCAAGCGCGATGCGTCGGGTTACGAACGCTCCTCGCGCAGCTATGCGCTCAGAACCGGTATCGAATTCGATCTTGGCGAAAAACTGCGCGGCGAAGTCGGCACCGGTTACCAGATGGTGCGTTACGACGACGAGCGGCTCGACAATGTCGGCGCCATCACGTTTGACGGCAATGCCATCTGGTCGCCACAGCGCGGCACGGACGTGAATTTCGGCCTGAGATCGACCGTGCAGGATTCGACCACCGCCGGCCAGAGCGGCTGGGTCCAGTACGACCTCACCGCCGCCCTTGCCCACGAAATGCGCGACAATCTCGTGGCCCGGCTCAGCGGCAGCGCCACATTCCGCAATTTCCGCGGCGGCAGCGACGGCAGCAACATCACCTGGGTCATCGGCCCCGGCCTCACCTGGAACATCAACCGTTATCTCGATCTGACCGGCGATATCGAATACGAGCGCACCACCGGCGATAACAGTTCCAACCAGAACATTGTGCGCGCAGGCGTTGGCCTGACCTTGAAACGATAAGCCGAAGACCTGAGCTAACGCCCACGCATCGGGCGATTGATCACATTTTTGTGAGCATACTTGTCAGAAAGCTGCGACAGGACGGCGCACCCCTTAGCCCAAATGCCCCATTATTGGGCGATAATGCTGAAGCGAGGTAACGCCTCGTCAGCATAACAATCACATCTTGCGTGAACCGCCCTGAGCGAGCACGAATGTTTCGGCGACGGCGAGAGCCGATCATGCACCGCAACAAAAGCCATTCGCCTTGCGCATAGCTGAGTCAGCATCAGTTCGCGAAATGCACCGCATTTTCGCCTCTTTTATACCGGGACGGCATTCAAAGACCTCTTCCCTCTGTGAGCAGATGCAACATATACGCAAGCAGGCGACATTTTTCTGTCGCAATGCAGCATGGACTGCTCCATAGAATTCTGAGGCTTAAAGTGGCTACATATTCAACCGATAGCGCGCAGAGGGCGACATCCGCCTCGTCTTCCGCCAAAAGCAACAATTACGGTTTCGCACTTGTCGCACTGACTTCACTGTTTTTCATGTGGGGTTTCATCACCTGCCTGAACGACATCCTGATCCCGCATCTGAAGAACGTTTTCCAGCTCAACTACACCCAGTCGATGCTGATTCAGCTTTGCTTCTTCGGCGCCTATTTCATCGTGTCGCTGCCGGCAGGGGCGCTGGTCAAGCGTATCACCTATAAGTGGGGCATCGTCGTCGGCCTGCTGATCGCCGCCGTCGGTTGCGCGCTCTTCATTCCGGCCGCCAGCTACCGCGTTTACGCGCTCTTCCTTGGCGCTCTCTTCGTGCTCGCAACCGGCGTCACCGTTCTCCAGGTCGCAGCCAACCCCTATGTCACCGAACTCGGCGCTCCGGAAACGGCAGCCAGCCGTCTGACGATGACGCAGGCCTTCAACGCTCTCGGCACCACGATCGCTCCGCTTTTCGGCGCGTTCCTGATCCTCTCGGCAGCAACCGGCGCCATGGACGGCGCAACCGGCGAGCAGCTTGAGGCCATCCGTATGGCCGAAGCCGGTGCAGTCCGCTTCCCCTACCTCATCCTCGCAATCGCTTTCCTCGTTCTCGCCGCGATCTTTGCAGCCCTGAAGCTGCCGCATGTCGAGGAAGAAAGCAGTGCCACGGTTGACGGCGGCGAGCGTGCTTCCGCATGGTCCTACCCGCACCTCGTACTCGGCACGATCGGCATCTTTGTTTATGTCGGCGGCGAAGTCTCCATCGGCAGCTTCCTCGTCAACTATCTCGCAGAACCGACCATCGCCAACCTGCCGGAATCGCAGGCCGCCCATTACGTCGCCTATTTCTGGGGTGGCGCCATGGTCGGCCGCTTCATCGGCGCCTTCGCCATGCGTTACATTGCTGACGGCAAGGCACTCGCCTTCAACGCGGTGATTGCGGCGCTTCTGCTTCTCGTCACCGTGTTCTCGAGCGGCACGCTTGCCATGTGGTCCGTTCTGGCAATCGGCCTGTTCAACTCGATCATGTTCCCGACCATCTTCAGCCTGGCGCTGAAGGGCCTCGGACGCCACACGAGCCAGGGCTCGGGCATCCTTTGCCTAGGCATCGTCGGTGGCGCTCTTCTGCCGGTCGTCCAGGGCGCGCTTGCCGATACGGTCGGCATCCAGCTCGCCTTCCTGATGCCGATCCTGTGCTATGCCTTCATCGCCTATTACGGCATCAAAGGTCACAAGGCCGCCTGATCAGGCCAGATATAACAGACAACGCAAAAGGCCCTCGCGATCATCTCGCGAGGGCCTTTTCTATTGCGGAAGGTCGAAAGCGGGTTTGCACCCGCTCCCCGATCACTTCATCTTGGCAACCAGATCCTTCAGCGGGCCTTCGATGGCCGGGCGGATATCCGCACGCTGCAGGGCGAATGCCAGGTTGGCGAGGATGAAGCCGTCCTTCGCACCGCAGTCATAGGTCTCGCCCTTGAAGTGGTAGGCCGAGAAATCCTGGCTCTTGGCAAGCGCCAGCATGCCGTCGGTCAGCTGGATTTCGTTGCCGGCGCCACGTTCCTGGGTTTCGAGGATCTTGAAGATCTCCGGCTGCAGGATGTAGCGACCGTTGATGAAGAAGTTCGAAGGCGCCGTGCCCTTGGCCGGCTTCTCGACCATTTCCGTGATCTTGAAACCGTCGCCGACGGCCGCGCCCTTGCCGACGATACCGTATTTGTGCGCCTGTTCCGGATCGCATTCCTCGACTGCAAGCACGTTGCCGCCGGTCTGACCGTAAAGATCGACCATGCCGGCAAGGCAGCTCTTTTCCGAGGACATGATCATGTCGGGCAGGAGAACGGCGAAAGGCTCGTTGCCGACGATATCACGGGCGCACCAGACGGCATGGCCGAGACCGAGCGGCACCTGCTGGCGCGTGAAGCTCGCCGTACCGGCCTTCGGCAGGATATGCGAGAGCAGCGTCAGCTCGGCATTCTTGTTGCGCTCGCGCAGCATCTGCTCCAGTTCGTACTGGATGTCGAAATAGTCTTCGATGACACCCTTGCCGCGGCCGGTGACGAAAACGAAATGCTCGATGCCTGCGGCAGCCGCTTCATCGACGACATACTGGATAACCGGCTTGTCGACGACCGTGAGCATCTCCTTCGGCACTGCCTTGGTGGCCGGCAGGAAGCGTGTTCCGAGCCCGGCGACGGGAAAGACTGCTTTACGGATTTTTCGTTGTTCTGACACTCATGCCTCCTGAAGCACGTCATTGTGCGGATATAGATGCTTGGCTTGTAATAGCCATTTGCTTCTTTTTCGCAAAGAGCTGCCGTTGCGCCAGCTTCTATGGTAAAGAATTTGTTGACCCTATTCTGTTATCACATCGTTAAGCCGCATCCCGATCTCGCCCTTGAAGCCTGATGAGAAAGATGGACACGACTGCCGATGACCAAATTCTGCACCACTCGCCTTCGCAAGCTCGCACTTCTGCTCGCTGCCGGATTAACGGTATCGATGAGTTCGATAGATGCCCGGGCGGACACCGGTTTCAAGACGTGGGTTGCAAATTTCTACACGACTGCGGCAAAGAGCGGCATTAGCCGCTCCACCTATGAGCGTGCCTTCGCCGGCATTAGCGGCCCGGATAAGGACGTGCTCGACAAGGCAGCCTACCAGCCGGAATTCAAGTCGCGGATATGGGACTATCTCGACAGCCGCGTGAACCCCTACACGGTCAAGATCGGCCGCGAGATGGCCGCCCGTTACGGCACGACGCTGAATGCGCTGGAACGCCATTTCGGCGTCGACAAGAATGTTCTCCTCGCCATCTGGTCGATGGAATCCAATTATGGCGCAGCACTCGAAAACCCCGAGCGCCTGCATCACGTGCCGCAGGCGCTGGCGACCCTTGCCTGGGCCGATCCGAAGCGCTCCAACTACGCCCGCAAGCAGCTGATCGCTGCGCTTAAAATCCTGCAGGATGGCGACGTCACGCCAAAACAGCTGACCGGCTCCTGGGCCGGCGCCATGGGCCATACCCAGTTCATCCCGACCAGCTATCTTCTTTATGCGATTGATGCCGATGGCAATGGCAAGCGCGATATCTGGCACTCCGTCCCGGATGCCCTTGCGACCTCGGCAAACCTTCTGGCCAAGAATGGCTGGGATACGGGCAAGACCTGGGGTTACGAAGCCGTGCTACCGGCTGGCGCCGAACGTTATGAAGGCCAGACCAAGACTTTGGCGCAGTGGGCAGCCCTCGGCTTTGCCCGCCCGAACGGCAAGGGGTTTCCGCGCGGCTCAGACCGGGCAAGCCTCAAGCTGATGGCCGGCGGACAAGGCCCCGCCTTCCTGATGACGGCGAATTTCTTCACGATCAAGAAATACAATGCCGCAGACAGCTACGCGCTCGCCGTCGGTCTTCTGGCAGATGAAATCGCCGGTTACGGCGGCATGCAGCAATCCTGGCCGCGGCCGCAGAACACGCTCGACATCAAGGAAAAGTTCCAGCTGCAGAGTCGCATGAAGGAACTCGGCTATTACGATGGCGAAGTCGACGGCAATTTCGGCTCCGGCTCGAAGGCGGCGATCTCGGCGATCCAGCGGCGCCTCGGCATGCAGCAGGATGGCGAACCGTCCCGCTCGTTGCTGAATGCCCTTCAGTAAGAGCCGACTTTC
This sequence comes from Neorhizobium alkalisoli, assembly GCF_007829835.1. Classification (GTDB taxonomy): domain Bacteria; phylum Pseudomonadota; class Alphaproteobacteria; order Rhizobiales; family Rhizobiaceae; genus Neorhizobium. The sequence goes on from NZ_VIWP01000005.1 coordinate 7,144, forward strand.
GGTGCTCGACGGCACCGCGTTGACAATCGGCCCCATCCCGCCGCATCCTTGCCATGCGCCGGAGGAATGCGGAGCGCATGGGAAAGATGACGTTTCTCCTTGATCCACGCCAGATGCTGAAAGCGATGCGCCCGCTCGCCATCGCGCTGGCTATGCTCGGACTTGTCCTGCAGCCGATCCAGGCTACGGCGCAGGAAATGGGCCAGCGACGCAATCTCCTCGACATGCTCTTTGGCGGCCCTCGTTATGAGCGTGACGCGCCTCCCCAGCGCGACGAGCGATATGACCGGCCGGAGCGCTATGAACGCTACGATCGCCGCGACGGCTCGATCGTTGACATGCCGCCGCGCCGCCCGCGCAACCGCGGCACGGTGCGCGCGACAGCACCGCGAGAACAGGCACCGCCACCGGTGCCGGAAGTTGAAGCGATCGCCAAGCTCGAAAATGCCCAGAAGGTTCTCGTCATCGGCGACTTTCTGGCCGGCAACATCGGCGACGAGCTGGAGACCACGTTCCGAACGTCTCCGGGTGTGGAAATCATCGGCCGCAGCAATATTTCTTCCGGTCTCGTTCGCGACGATTATTACGACTGGTTGAGCGAATTGCCCGGCATCATGGACGAGGTGAAGCCGGCGATCGTGGTCGTCATGCTCGGCGCCAATGACCGGCAACAGATGACGGCCAGTGCCGACAAGCAGAAATTCCGCACCGATGGCTGGTTCAAGGAATACGAGGCGCGCGTCGCAAAGCTCGCCGGCATCGTGACCTCCAAAAAGATACCGCTTCTCTGGGTCGGCCTGCCCGCCTTCCAGTCTCCTTCGATGACCGCAGACGCGGTCAGCCTCAACGCCATCTATCGTGGCCAGATGGAGAAGGTCGGCGGCGAGTTCGTCGATATCTGGGATGGCTTCGTTGACGAGGACGGATCCTTTGTAGTGACCGGCTCGGATGTCAACGGCCAGCAGGTGCGCCTGCGCAGTGCCGACGGCATCACCTTCACCAAGGCGGGCAAGCAGAAACTTGCCTTCTACGTGGAAAAATTCCTGCGCCGGCATCTGGGCGATATGGCAAGCCCGGACCTTGCCAATTTCGATTCCAGCACGCTTCCAGCCCTGACGACCCTGCCCTCGGCAATCGGCCCGGCCGTGCCAACAAGACCGATCAGCCTCACGGATCCCGAACTGGACGGTGGCAAGGAACTGCTGGGCGGCATGCCGACCCAGCCTGCCATGCAGGAAACCCCGCGTGACAAACTCGTCAAACGCGGCGAACTGGACCCGCCACCGGCCGGCCGGATCGACGATTACCGGATCAAGACGACGCAATAAGCTTTCTTAGGCGTCATCGTCATCAGGCCGAACCGGCCCGGTGGTGCGCAGCGCTCTTGCAAAAGCTTTCGGATGGTCAACACGGGCGATAAACGCCTCGGCGCGCGCAATCGGATCGTGCAGATATTGGTCCGGGCCGAGCATCTTGTTCCGGTTCAATTCTGCCGTATCGAGCAGGTCGAAATCGACCACCTCGATCCTGCATCCCCAACCGGGATAATCGCCGGCCCACCCCCTTGCGTGATGCGCAAGCAGTCGCTCACGGCCACTATAACCGTGATAGTCGAATGCGACCCAGCCATCCGTGACGTAATAATGATTGCCGAAGAACCCTTCGTCGGGAACGATGCGCTCGGTGTAAAAACCCTCGAGCGGCGGATTGCGCAGAAAGGCACCGGCCAGGATGGCGCAGGCGCCATGTCCGAAAAAGATGCGGTCCGGCAAGGCCCAGCGCCGCTCTGGATTGCGTTTGATGCCGTGTTTCAAGTGGTACATGGCACCGGATTAGAACCGATTCCCGCCGATCCGAAAATGCCATCCCGATCTATGCCGCGGGACAATCGCTCCCATCAACGCATCGTCGCGGCACCTTAGGCCATCCTCGACAAAACTTGTTCCCCGACGAAATCCGACCAGCTGCCGTCGGTTTCAGGCGCGCGGAAAAACCGCGCCAAATTCGCGAGACCTTCATTCCGGCTCAAAATTGAGGAAAATGAAAAATAACGCGCCGAACGCCTTGAGAACGCATTTTAGCGTCCTAATATCGATGTATTCGCAAGGAGATAGCGCAATGTCATCGGTCTCGGACACCGAGCAGGAAGCGGGAATATTTGCATGGTGTTTGGATACGGATACCGCTTATGGCGATACAGCCATCGCCGATCTTTTCGGTCTCGACCCGGACAAGACTGTCAATGGCCTTCCGATCTCCAGCTATATGGAACGCATCTATGCCGATGACCGGCTCGAGGTCGGCAGGAAGATCTCGGAAGCAGTCATCAATGGCCTGCCCTATCGGGCGGAATACCGTGTGCTGGATGCGAAAAACACGGTGAGACACGTGATGGCCTTTGGCCGCTGTTTTCGCAATCAATCCGGAAACCCGGTTCATTATGCCGGGATTGTCCATCCCGTCGACGATCTCTCGTAAGCCACGACCATTCGAGACCGTCTTTCTCTCCCGCCAATAAAACAAAATCCTCCCTCCTTGTGACGGGAGGGAGGATCGAGCGTGTCTCAAGAAAGGGAAGCGAAAGCCTTCCGCCTTTACCGCGGAAGGACGGTCGATCCCATCAGCGCTTCGTCGATGGCGCGGGCGGCCTGGCGGCCTTCACGGATCGCCCAGACGACCAGTGACTGGCCACGGCGCACGTCGCCGGCGGTCCAAAGCTTGTCAACCGAGGTCTTGTAGTCCTTTTCATTGGCAACGACGTTGGTCGAGCCACGGCGGTCGACATTGATGTCGAGCTTGCCTTCGAGATCGGCCAGAACGCCGGTCTTCATCGGGCCGGAGAAGCCGATCGCGATGAAGGCGAGGTCCGCCTTGATGATGAACTCCGTGCCGGCGATCGGCTTGCGGCGTTCGTCCACTTCGCAGCAGCGTACGCCAGTCAGCTGACCGTCTTCACCGACGAATTCAAGCGTCGCGACCTGGAACTCGCGGTTTGCGCCTTCCGCCTGTGACGACGAGGTGCGCATCTTGGTTGCCCAATACGGCCAGACGGCAAGCTTGTCTTCCTTTTCCGGCGGCTGCGGGCGGATGTCGAGCTGGGTCACCTTGACGGCGCCCTGGCGGAAAGCCGTACCAACGCAGTCCGAAGCCGTATCACCACCGCCGACGACGACGATATGCTTGGCGCCGGCGAGGATCGGCTCCGCCGCCCATGCGACGCTGTCGATGTTTTCGCGGCCGATGCGGCGGTTCTGCTGCACCAGATAGGGCATAGCATCATAGACGCCATGCAGCTCGGTGCCGGGAATGCCGGCCGGACGCGGCGTCTCCGAGCCGCCGCAATACACGACGGCATCGTGGTCTGCGGTCAGCTGTTCGACCGAGATATCGACGCCGATATTGGCACCGTAATGGAAGGTGACGCCTTCACCGGTCATCTGCTCTACGCGACGATCGATAAAGTTCTTCTCCATCTTGAAGTCGGGAATGCCGTAGCGCAGCAGACCGCCGGCCTTGCTTTCACGCTCATAGACATGAACTTCGTGACCGGCGCGAGCGAGCTGCTGGGCAGCCGCCATGCCGGCGGGACCGGAACCGATGACGGCAACCTTCTTACCGGTCTTCACGGTTGCCGGCTGCGGCACGATGTAGCCGAGCTCATAGGCCTTGTCGGCAATCGCCTGTTCGACCGTCTTGATCGCAACCGGCGTATCCTCGAGGTTCAGCGTGCAGGCCTCCTCGCAGGGCGCGGGGCAGACGCGGCCGGTGAATTCCGGAAAATTGTTGGTGGAATGGAGGTTGCGGATCGCCTCTTCCCACTTGTTGTTATAGACGAGATCGTTCCAGTCCGGGATCTGGTTATGAACCGGACAGCCGGTCGGGCCGTGGCAATAAGGGATGCCACAGTCCATGCAGCGCGCGGCCTGTTTCGTGACCTCTGCATCCGACATCGGAATGGTGAATTCGCGGAAATGGCGGATACGATCGGAGGCCGGCTGATACTTCGCCACCTGCCGGTCGATTTCCATGAAACCCGTAACCTTGCCCATGTCATTCCCTCTTCAAAGCAGGGTGCCTGTCGGCCCCCAGTACCAGTAGGCGAAACCCAAGATCGCCCCCAATACGATGAATTCCAATGCGACGTTGCCGCCCGCCATGAACGCGGCCGCTGGCACAGCGACCGCGATGACCACCGAAATGAACCGGTGAACGATAGCCAAATGGCTTATTCAGCCGCGATGCCCATCCGCATGCGTTCCATCTCGACCAGTGCGCGGCGGTATTCGACCGGCATGACCTTGCGGAATTTCGGCCGGTATTCGCTCCAGCGATCCAGGATCTCCTTGGCGCGGGTCGAGCCGGTATAGTGCATGTGGTTGGAGATCAGCTGGTAGAGGCGCTCCTCGTCGTGACGCGTCATGTCCTCGGAAACGTCGACACGTCCCTTGTGCATGATGTCGCCGCCCTGATGGCTGAGCTTCTCCAGCATTTCATCTTCTTCCGGAACCGGCTCGAGTTCGACCATCGCCATGTTGCAGCGCTTGGCGAAATCGCCCTTCTCGTCCAGCACATAGGCGACACCGCCCGACATGCCGGCTGCGAAGTTACGGCCGGTTTCGCCGAGCACGACGACGATGCCGCCGGTCATGTATTCGCAGCCATGGTCACCGACGCCTTCGACGACGGCGATCGCACCGGAGTTGCGCACCGAGAAACGCTCGCCCGCAACGCCGCGGAAATAGCACTCGCCGGTGGTCGCGCCGTAAAGCACGGTATTGCCGACGATGATCGAGTTTTCAGCAACGATCTTCGAATTTTCCGGCGGACGGACAATGATGCGGCCGCCCGAAAGACCCTTGCCGACATAGTCATTGCCGTCACCGACGAGATCGAAGGTGATGCCGCGCGCCAGGAAGGCGCCGAAGGACTGGCCGGCGGTTCCGGTCAGCGTCACGTGGATCGTGTCGTCCTTCAGACCCTTGTGGCCCCAGCGCTTGGCAAGCGCGCCAGAGAGCATCGCGCCGGCAGAGCGGTCGACGTTCTTGATCGGCACTTCGAAGACGACCGGTTCCTTGCTTTCGAGCGCGGCCTGCGACTTCTCGATCAGCTTGCGGTCGAGAATGTCGTCGATCGGGTGCTTCTGGCGGGTGGTCCAATAGGTCGCTTCCTTCGGAGCCTCCACCTTGTGGAAGATCTTCGAGAAATCCAACCCCTTGGCCTTCCAGTGCGCCAGCATGTCGTCCTTCTCCAGAAGTTCGGAGAGACCGATGATCTCGTCGAACCTGGTGAAGCCGAGCGATGCCAGGATTTCGCGCACTTCTTCTGCAACGAAGAAGAAGTAGTTGATGACGTGTTCCGGCGTGCCCTTGAAGCGCTTGCGCAGGACCGGGTCCTGGGTCGCAACGCCGACCGGGCAGGTATTGAGATGGCACTTGCGCATCATGATGCAGCCGGCTGCGATAACCGGAGCCGTCGCGAAGCCGAACTCGTCGGCGCCGAGAAGCGCACCGATGATGACGTCGCGGCCGGTCTTCAGACCGCCGTCGACCTGCAGGGCGATACGCGAACGCAGGCCGTTCAGCACCAGCGTCTGCTGGGTCTCGGCAAGGCCGATTTCCCAAGGGCTGCCGGCATGTTTCAGCGAGGTGAGCGGAGACGCACCCGTGCCGCCGTCGAAACCGGAAACGGTGATATGGTCGGCACGCGCCTTGGCGACACCGGCGGCAACCGTGCCGACGCCGACTTCCGAGACGAGCTTGACGGAGATGTCCGAAGTCGGGTTGACGTTCTTCAGGTCGTAGATCAGCTGCGCCAGATCTTCGATCGAATAGATGTCATGGTGTGGCGGCGGCGAAATCAGGCCGACACCCGGCGTCGAGTGACGGGTCTTTGCGACCGTCGCATCGACCTTGTGGCCGGGCAGCTGGCCGCCTTCGCCGGGCTTCGCACCCTGCGCCACCTTGATCTGCAGCATGTCGGCATTGACCAGATATTCGGTCGTCACGCCGAAACGGCCGGATGCGATCTGCTTGATCGCCGAACGCTCGGGGTTCATCGAACCATCCGGCAGCGGCAGATAACGATCGCTTTCCTCGCCACCTTCACCGGTGTTCGACTTGCCGCCGATCTTGTTCATGGCGATCGCCAGCGTCGTATGCGCCTCGCGGGAAATCGAGCCGAAGGACATAGCGCCGGTCGAGAAACGCTTGACGATATCGACCGCAGGCTCGACCTCGTCGATCGAAACCGGCTTGCGGCCGAGCGCTTCCGCCGACTTGATCTTGAACAGGCCGCGGATCGTGTTCATCCGGACCGCGCTGTCGTTGACGATCTCGGCGAACTCGCGATAGCGGTCCTGGCTGTTGCCCCGCACGGCATGCTGCAGGGTCGCGACGACATCCGGCGTCCAGGCATGGCTTTCGCCACGCATGCGATAGGCATATTCGCCGCCGATATCGAGTGTCGAGGCCAGAACCGGATCCTTGCCGAAAGCGGCATGGTGGCGCGAAACGGTTTCGTCGGCGATTTCCGACAGGCCGATACCTTCAATCGAGGTCGCCGTGCCGAAGAAATACTGGTTCACCAGTTCCGAGTTGAGACCGACCGCGTCAAAGATCTGGCCGCCGCAATAGGACTGGTAGGTCGAAATGCCCATCTTGGACATGACCTTGAGAATGCCCTTACCGACCGCCTTGATATAACGATAGACGACTTCCGTGCTGTCGACTTCCTTCGGGAATTCGCCGCGCATATGCATGTCGGTCAGCGTATCGAAGGCGAGATAGGGGTTGATCGCTTCGGCGCCGTAACCGGCGAGAAGACAGAAGTGATGGATCTCGCGCGGCTCGCCGGATTCGACGACGAGGCCGACCGAGGTGCGCAGCCCCTTACGGATCAGGTGATGGTGCACGGCAGCGGTTGCCAGCAGCGCCGGGATGGCGATGCGGTCCGGGCCGATCTGGCGATCGGAGAGGACGATGATGTTATAGCCGCCCTTGACCGCCGCTTCCGCACGTTCGCAGAGACGGTCGAGCATTTCCGGCATGCCTTCGGCGCCACGCTCGATGTCATAGGTGAAATCGAGCGTCTTGGTGTCGAAACGGTCTTCCGTGTGGCCGATCGAGCGGATCTTTTCGAGATCGCCATTGGTCAGGATCGGCTGGCGCACTTCCAGACGCTTGGCATTGGCCATGCCTTCATGGTCGAGAATGTTCGGGCGCGGGCCGATGAAGGACACGAGGCTCATGACGAGCTCTTCGCGGATCGGATCGATCGGCGGGTTCGTGACCTGCGCAAAGTTCTGCTTGAAATAGGTGTAGAGCAGCTTCGACTTCAGCGACATCGCTGAAATCGGCGTGTCCGTGCCCATCGAGCCGACGGCTTCCTGACCCGTCGTCGCCATCGGCGACATCAGGATCTTGGTGTCTTCGGTCGTGTAACCGAAGGCCTGCTGGCGATCGAGCAACGAGACGTCGCGACGCAGCGCGCGCGGCTCGACCGGCTTCAGGTCCTCGAGAATGAGCTGGGTGCGATCCAGCCACTTTTCGTAAGGATGCTTGGTGGCAAGCTCCGTCTTCAGCTCCTCGTCGGAGACGATCTGGCCCTTTTCCATGTCGATCAGCAGCATCTTGCCCGGCTGCAGGCGCCACTTCTTGACGATGCTTTCCTCCGGCACCGGCAGCGTGCCGGCTTCCGAGGCGAGAATGATGCGGTCATCGTCGGTGACGAGATAACGGGCCGGACGCAGGCCGTTGCGGTCGAGCGTCGCGCCGATCTGCTTGCCATCGGTAAAGCAGACGGCAGCCGGACCATCCCACGGCTCCATCAGGGCGGCATGGTATTCGTAAAACGCCTTGCGCTCCTTCGACATGGACTGATTGCCGGCCCAGGCTTCCGGAATCAGCATCATCATCGCATGAGCGAGCGAATAACCGCCGCGGGTCAGAAACTCGAGCGCGTTATCGAAACAGGCCGTATCCGACTGTCCTTCGTAGGAGATCGGCCACAGCTTGGAAATGTCGTCGCCGAACAGCGGCGAGGAAACTGACGCCTGACGCGCCGCCATCCAGTTGACGTTGGAGCGCAGCGTGTTGATTTCGCCGTTATGGGCAACCATACGGTAAGGATGCGCCAGCTTCCAGGACGGGAACGTGTTGGTCGAAAAACGCTGGTGGACCAGTGCCACGGCCGTCTCGACACGCGGATCCGAAAGATCCTTGTAATAGGCGCCGACCTGATAGGCCAGGAACATGCCCTTGTAGACGATTGTCGAGGACGACAGCGAAACCGGGTAGAAACCGGTTTCCTGGCCACCAAACTGATCATAGATGCGGTTGGAGATCACCTTGCGCACGAGGAAAAGCTTGCGCTCGAAATCGTGGTTGGTCGCGGCGTCCTTGCCGGCACCGATGAAGACCTGAAGGTGATAGGGCTCGGTTGCGGCAATATCCGGCGCCTTGGACAGCGACGAGTTGTCGACCGGCACTTCGCGGAAACCGATGAACTGCTGGCCCTCTTCGGCGATCGTTTCGACGATCACCTTCTTGAAATGCTCGATCTGCTCGGCATCGCGCGGCAGGAAGAAATGGCCGACGGCGTATTCGCCGGCCTTCGGCAGGGTAACGCCCTGCTTTGCCATTTCCTCGCGGAAGAAGCGATCCGGGATCTGGATCAGAATGCCCGCACCATCGCCCATCAGCGGATCTGCGCCGACCGCGCCGCGATGGGTCAGGTTTTCGAGGATGAACAGGCCATCCTTGACGTTCTGGTGCGACTTGACGCCCTTCATATGGGCGATGAAGCCGACGCCGCAGGCATCGTGTTCGTTGCGCGGATCATAGAGACCCTGGGCAGCCGGAATACCGGAGGCAATGAAGGGCAGACGCTTTTCTGCACCCAGGACCGTCTCTGCATTCGCCGCAGTGGCGGTGGAACAGTGCACTTCCGGGATCTTCTTCGTCATCGTCATTCCTCCTGTTGGCCGCCCGTTATACGGCGAGCAAAGTGGCTTATAAGTCGGCCCGCATGACATGCGCGTGTCGACGCGCTTTTCATGAAGGCAATCATGCGGAGAGCGCCGCCAGACACAGCCGCAACCTTGAGCAGGTGCAGCATAACCCGGATCGGCGCCAACGTCAGCGGCAAACAAAGCAGTCGAAACCGTTTATTTACCGAAATTAGGACAGCACTTCTGTCCTAATTCGCAAATTTATATGACACGTTTTTAACACTTCCACAAGTGTGGCCACGAGAGAAAAGAAAGGGCTGCGACACGAGATTGCCGCATATGCCAGCCCGGCGCAATTTTATTACGTGGTATAGCTCGTCTCGGCGCATTGATTGCCGTCGAAATGGGTCCACACCGCTCACGCCCGTTTCGCGATTGATCCCGCAGCGAAAAGTCTTAATCTCCATTCGCCTCCCCAAACGCTTTCCCAATCGCTTCCAAGGTGCATGCATGTTCTTCGCTTCCGACAACTGGGCCGGTGCCCACGCCGCCATCAATGACCGCCTTTCGCGTGAATCCACCCGTTTCGCTGCGGCCTACGGCAATAGCGACCTCGACAAGGCCGTCGAGGCGCGTTTCAACGAGATCTTCGAACGCGAAGTTTCCGTTTATTTCGTCTCCACCGGGACGGCTGCCAACTCGCTGTCGCTGGCCAGCATCGCGCGGATCGGCGGCCTCGTGCTGGCCCATTCCGAAGCGCATGTGATCGAGGACGAATGCGGCGCTCCGGACTTTCTGTCCGGCATGCGCATGACGCCGGTCGCTGGCGATAATGGCAAGATCGATCCGGCCGCGCTGAAGGCCGCGATTGCGCGCTACCCGCAGGATGCCGTGCATCACGGCCGTTCGGCAGCCGTTACCATCACCCAGGCAACCGAAACCGGCACGATCTATTCGCTCGACGAGATCGACGCGATCTCGAAGATCGCCAAGGAAAATGGCCTGCCGCTGCATATGGACGGCGCGCGTTTCGGTAATGCGCTCGTCTCGCTCGGCTGTTCGCCTGCAGAAATGACCTGGAAACGCGGCGTCGACGTTCTGTCTTTCGGCGGCACCAAGAATGGCTGCTGGTGCGCCGAAGCGATCGTCTTCTTCAACCCGGAAATGGCGAAGGAATTCGCCTTCATCCGCAAGCGCGCCGCCCAGCTGTTTTCGAAGACGCGCTTCATTTCGGCCCAGTTCGAAGCCTATCTGCAGGACGGCCTGTGGCTGAAACTTGCCGGCCACGCAAACGCCATGGCAGATCGCCTGCGCGCCGGCATCGGCGCCTCCAACAGCGCACGACTGGCATGGAGCACGACATCCAACGAGGTGTTTGCGATCCTCAACAAGGCAGCCGCGGCATCTGCCGAGGAACAGGGCGCCAAATTCTACGACTGGCTGGTGCCGCTCAAGCTGGACGGCATGGTCCGCAGTGACGAAAGACTGATCCGTCTCGTCACCTCCTTCGCGACGACGGAAGAAGACGTCGATCAGTTCCTGTCGATCTGCGCCTCGGTTTGAGCCGCCTATCATAAGAAAACTAATCGCGCCGCGGATTCTGCGGCGCGATCTGCCCGGCAATCAGGTTCGACAGGGCATCGACCAGCGCCGTATCGGTGCCACGCCGCGAGATCAGCACGAATTCCACATCTTCCAGCAAGGGCAGCCGGTCGGCCGGCACTTCCCGCAGCCCCGCCGGCGCCATGCTGCGCGGCTGCACCAGCACGCCCATTCCGGCCCGCGCCGCCGCCGTCAGGCCGCTGAGACTGCCGCAGGTACAAACAATCCGCCACGGCAGGTTCGCGCCATCCAGCGCCTCCTGCGCCACCCGTCGCGTGATCGAGGGTGGCGGAAAAGCGATCAGCGGCAGGGCCTCGCCTCGCGCCGGCAGAAGATCCGGATCGCGCGCCAGCCAGATCAGCGGCTCGCGATAAAGAAGCCGCCCGTGCGTTTCGCCGAGATGCCGCTTGGCCAGCACGAGATCGAGATCGCCGGCATCCTGCATCTGATACAGCACGGCCGACAGCGCCACCGTCAGCTCAAGATCGATCAGCGGGTAAAGCCGAATAAAGTCTTCCAGAATGCCGGTCAGCCGGTTTGCCACCACATCCTCGGACACACCGAGCCGCAGCCGCCCGCGGAGCCGGGTTTCGGAAAACAGCGAAGACACCTTGCCGTTCAGATCCAGCATGCCGCGCGCATACCCGATCAACGCCTCGCCTTCCGCCGTCAGCTTCACCTGATGCGTGTCGCGAAACACGAGTTGCCGGCCGAGCGCCTTTTCCAGCCGCTGGATATGCTGCGTCACCGTCGACTGGCCTATCCCGAGCCGCGCTGCGGCTTCGGTAAAGCTGCCCGTCTGTTGCAAGGCGACGAAACTGCTGAGATGGTTGAGATTGAGCATGGTTATCCGACTTTGCAATAACTGTTAGTTCTTGCATTTCGTTTCATGATAAGTGAAGACGGCCATGTCATCAAAGGAATTCCGTCTGCAGCACATCGCGATTGTTCGGATCGCGGGTTGCGCTTCGGTTCGTTGTTTTAACGCATGCCTGTACCCGGAAGCTCGCACCTGAGTTCGGAAGACAGGCTCCAAGGGAAACTGCCATGAGCCGCTTCATGCCGGATCGTTTCACGATCATGCTGGTCTGCACCGTCATCCTCGCCTCGATCCTGCCGATCCATGGCGTCTGGGCGGGTTACTTCGGCATCGCTACCAATATCGCCATCGGAGCTCTGTTCTTCCTGCATGGCGCCCGCCTGTCGCGGGATGTGGTGATTGCAGGCGTACTGCACTGGCGTCTGCATCTGACGATCCTGCTGACGACCTTTGCGCTCTTCCCGCTTCTCGGTCTTGCCGCAGGCTTCATTCCCGAAAGCATCCTGCCGGCGCCGCTTTATATGGGTATCCTCTTCCTGACCGTCCTGCCCTCGACCGTGCAGTCGTCGATCGCCTTCACCTCGATGGCCGGCGGCAATGTCCCGGCCGCGATCTGCTCGGCCTCCGGTTCCAACCTGTTCGGCATCGTGCTGACCCCGCTTCTGGCCGGCCTGATGATGTCGGCAAACGGCAGCACAGGCATCTCGCTCGACGCGGTACAGACGATCGTCCTGCAGCTTCTCGCCCCCTTCGTCGCCGGCCAGATCCTGCAGCCCTGGATCGGCGACTGGATCCGCGCCCGCAAGAAATTGCTCATGCCGGTCGATCGCGGCTCGATCTTGATGGTCGTTTATGGCGCCTTTTCGGAAGCCGTCATCGAAGGCCTGTGGCACACGTTCTCGCTGACCGATATTGCCGCCGTCATCGTCGTCGACATCGTCCTGCTCGCGCTCGTCCTTATCATCACCATGTATGGCAGCCGCGCGCTCGGCTTTTCCAAGGAAGACGAGATCACCATCACCTTCTGCGGCTCGAAAAAATCGCTCGCCAGCGGCGTGCCGATCGCCAACGCCATCTTCGCCGGCCAGTCCGTCTCGATCGGCGCCATCGTCCTGCCGATCATGCTTTTCCACCAGATCCAGCTGATGACCTGCGCCGTGATCGCCCAGAAATATGCCGAGCGACTGAAGCGTAAGGCCGATACGACAGAAGCGAAGCCGGCGGCGGCTTAAGGCAGACAGCCTCCGATGCATCAAAAACCCAGGCGCTTTCCAAAGCGCTTGGGTTTTGTTATTTTCAGGTATGGCGATTTCTGAAGACGATCTTCAAGCGGCCGAGACCAGGATGAATGCGGAGCGCGATTCCGGCTATGCCGTTTCTGCCCGCTACGACCGCCGCTCCGGCCGCCTCGTCATCACCATGAATACCGACATCCAGGTGGCAATACCGACAAGCAAGATCGAAGGCCTCTCGGAAGCTGACCCGGAAGACCTTCGCGATATCGAAATCAGCTCCTCCGGACTTGGCCTTCATTGGCCGCAGCTCGATGCCGATGTCTATCTGCCATCCTTGCTGCAAGGAATATTCGGCTCGCGCCGCTGGATGGCCGCGCAACTGGGCGCGGCAGGCGGTGCTTCACGTTCGGCAGCCAAGTCGGCAACTGCGCGCGAAAACGGACGCAAGGGCGGTCGGCCGCGGAAAACGGCATCGAACTGAACATCCCCAAACGCAAAGCGCCCCTTCCCTGGGGAGAGGAAGGAGCGCTTCACATATTACCCTTATGACTGGAGGTCTAAAGGGGTATGGCTATTAGTTGACCTGCTGCGGAGCGATCTGGGCTTCGATCGTTTTCGCGGTATCGCCGGCTTCGGCGGCGATCGCGATGCGACGCGGCTTCATCGCTTCCGGAATGTTCCGGACGAGATCGATGTGAAGCAGGCCGTTCTTGAGCGAAGCATTTTCGACTTCCACGTGGTCGGCGAGCTGGAAGCGGCGTTCGAAGGCGCGCTTGGCAATGCCGCGATAGAGGTATTCGCTCTGTTCGGTGGCCTCTTCCTCGCTCTTTTCACCCTTCACGGTCAAAGCGTGGGCCTGGAATTCGATCGAAAGTTCCTTTTCGTCGAAGCCGGCAACGGCCATGGTGATGCGATAGGTGTTCTCGCCGGTCCGCTCGATATTATAGGGCGGATAGCTCTGCGACTGATCGGCAAAATTGCGATTGTCGAGCAGGTTGAAGAGACGGTCGAAACCGACGGTGGAGCGATAGAGAGGCGAAAAATCGACGTGACGCATAATGTCCTCCATTGAAGCGACGGTGCGGTTTGGGTTCGGCATCCGCATCCCGTTCTGGCGATGGCGGAGCCCGTTTCACGGACCCTTTCGGCGCCCGCAGACCTGAGATGGGAATTGTTTTTTGCGCCTTCAAGACCTTTTTCAGCGAAACCGACAAGACGCGCCCGATACGGAAAAACGCCGGGATTTCCTTGAAAAAGCGGGGACGGCAACCCATGAACTGTCGATGAACGGCGAGTTCCGATCCGGTTCACCTCAGCCTCGTTAGAAGAGTGCGAATGGATGGCCGCGACTGCCTCCTTCGACCGAAACGCTCTTGCGTCCCTTCGTTTCGGTCACTCTCGATTGCCGGAGCCGGTGGGTTTCCCGTACCCTCGGTTCCGGCCTCTTTTTCCCCGCACCTAACTCGCCAGCCGTTCCTCGACGACATGTCGGCTTGCCGCCTCGTTCGGTCGCTCACCGCGCCCGTATTGCCGCGGCGAACATCCCATAGTTTTTCGAAAAGCCGTGCTGAAGGCGCTTTCGGATTCGTAGCCGAGCGATGCGGAAATCACCGAGATGGAATCGCCGGAATGGATCAGCCGGTCGGCGGCCAAAAGCATCCGCCAGCGGGTGAGATAATCCATCGGCGTCTCGCCCACCTTCTCGCGGAATCTGAGCGCGAAGGTTGAACGCGACATGCCGGCCTCCGTGGCAAGCGTCTGCAGCGTCCAGCGATGCGCGGGATCGGCATGGATGGCACCGATCGCGGCACCGATCTGCCGGTCGGCAAGCGCAAAAAGCCAGCCGACCTGGGATGTGGGCGCGGCGACCTCCTCCGCCACATGCAGCCGCAGCCCCTGCAGCAGGATCATATGCGCCAGATGCTGGACAATGAGGAACCCGCCCGGCTGCGGATCGCGCAGCTCATCCATCATCCGCTCGACCGACCAGCGCAGAGCTTCGCTGGCCGCCTCATCGCGGATCAGGATGATCGGCGGCAGCATTTTCAGAAGGATGCTGGCATGTTCGCCTTCCAGCCCGAAACGGCTGCTGATCAGCGAAATCTCGCCGCCGCCGTTAAACGTGACGACACCGCGCTTGCCCTTGTTTGCGAAAATGGCCGCAGCCTCTGTCGGCACCACGTCCAGTCCGCTTGCCAGAAGGAAAGGCCGCCCGCTTGGCAGAAGAAAACTGTCTCCCGCCTTCAGAAGAACCGGCTCGCCAATATCATTCACCTTCAGCCAGCACTCTCCGAAAATCAGCGTGCCGCATTTGATGCCCTGCCCCTGATGCGGAAACTGCACGGCCCACTCGCCACCGGCCTCGAACCCCGCCGAGAGATGGTTTTTCGGTTTCAGAAGCGACAGGACATTCGACAACGGATCCATGCTTGCATTCTCTCCGGCCCTTGGCCTCAGACGCCTGATCCGGACGATCGCGAAGATAATACGGACGTTAGAGAATGGATCGTACGGCTTCGGACTCCTAATGTCACCACCATCCGGCCGTCGTCCTTCACGGGCCGCCATTTTCGGGCCGGATGAACAAGGAGACATGACATGCGCGTTTTCGTAACC
Source organism: Neorhizobium alkalisoli (assembly GCF_007829835.1). GTDB lineage: Bacteria > Pseudomonadota > Alphaproteobacteria > Rhizobiales > Rhizobiaceae > Neorhizobium. The sequence continues at coordinate 22,364 of NZ_VIWP01000005.1, forward strand.
GGAGCCACCGGCTTCGTCGGTTCTGCCGTCACCGATGAACTGATCGCAAACGGCCATCAGGTGCTTGGCTTCACCCGCTCGGATGCGGGCGCCCAGAAACTTCTGGCGGCCGGCGCCGAGCCGCATCACGGCACGCTGGAAGACCTGGACAGCCTCAAGCGCGGCGCCGAAGACGTCGATGCGGTGATCCATTGCGGCTTCATCCATGATTTTTCAAAATTCAAGGAAAACTGCGAGATCGACCGCCTGGCGATCGAGGCACTCGGCTCTGTCCTGAAAGGGTCTGACCGCCCCCTGATCGCAACCTCCGGCACCGGCCTGATCGCGCCGGGCGCCATCAGCACCGAAGACACCAAACCGTCCAACCCGAACATTCCGCGCGTTTCGGAACAGACCGTGCTGGCGCTGGCCCCTCAGGGCATCAAGGCCATGGCCATGCGCCTGCCCCCGTCCGTGCATGGCAAGGGTGACCACGGTTTCGTGCCGATCCTGATCGGCATGGCCCGTGAGAAGGGTGTTTCGGTCTATACCGGCGAAGGCAACAATCACTGGCCGGCCGTTCACCGCCTTGATGCCGCAAGGGCCTACCGCCTTGCGATCGAAAAGGGCACGGCCGGCAGCGTCTATCACGCAACCGACGAGCTCGGCATTCCTTTCCGCGAGATCGCCGAAGCGATCGGCAAGGGCCTTGGCCTTCCCGTCGAAAGCCGCTCGCCGGAAGAGGCCGCCGCCCATTTCGGCTGGTTCGCCCATTTCGCCGCGATCGACAATCGCGCATCGAGCGAAAAGACCCGCGCGGCTCTCGGCTGGCAGCCGAAGGAGATCGGCCTGCTCGAGGATCTGGCTGAGCGCTATTATTTCGCAGCCTGATCGGCCCCGACAACGACCTCGGATCGCCATGCCCGACATGGGCGTGGCGATCCGGCAAGAGATATCAAGCTCGGAGAGCCCGGTCCTGATCAGTCATCAAGAGGCCGGACGCCTTCCGCGCCTCAAAGTTTTCTGAACAGTCCTTCCAGATCCTTTTCACCCTTGCGGGTCTGTGCACCCGCAGCCAGCCCCGCCAGCGCAAGCTCGATTGCCTTCGGTGCGGCAAAGGTTTCCCCGAGCAGCCGGTTGTTGACCTCAAGAGCGCCGCCAAGATCAGGCACGGCCGCATCGATCGCTCGCTTGGCCGCCCGCACCATACCCGGTGCCCGGCTGGCAATATCGCGGGCCAAAGCGTCGACGAAGGGATCGAGCTCTTCCGGCGCAAGCGCCCGGTTCACCCAACCATAACGCTCCGCGGTTTCCGCATCGACCAGTGCCGCGCCGGTGATGATCTCGAGCGCCCGCGCCCGGCCGACCATTTGCGGCAGATAGGCCGTGCCGCCGGCACCGGGAATGATACCGACCAGCGCTTCCATCTGCCCCAGCCCCGCCTTTCCCTTGGCTGCAAACCGCATGTCGAGCGCCGAAAACAGTTCGGCCCCGCCGCCACGAGCAAGACCTGCAAGCTTGCCGATCGTCACCTGCGGCAAGGCCCGGATCCGTTCATGCAGCCGCATCATCGGGTTCAGATGTTCCGTGCCGGGATCACCGAGATCGAGCGACATCAGCGTTTCCGGCGCATTGACGAAATTCATGTCGCCATGGGGAATGAAGAAATCCGGATCGGCGCTCTGGAAAACGATCACCTGGATCGCCTCGTCCTGCGCCACCCGCCCGGCAAAATCGTTGAGCTCGGGCATCAGCACGGCATCCAGCACATTGAGCGGCGGATGATCGATCGTCGCCCAGGCGGCCCCGCCTTCGGTGGCGATACGGATCGAACGGTAATTCTCATAGGGCATCGAAGCCACTCCTTTTCAGTGAATGGCTAATGGTATAATTTGGATACCTAGCGTCAATTACGCACCTTCATGCCACCAGGTATAGTCGAGGAAACCATCGATGAGCGACCGCCGCCAGAAGGCAGAGGCAACGCGCCGGACCCAGAACATTCCGGCTGCGATGCGTGAGGAAAAGGACGAGCGCCCGACCGGAGCCCGGCTTGCCTCCGACCGTCTGCTGCTCGACGAGATTGCCAGCAAATGGTCGATCCTCGTGCTTGGCGCCCTCTGCCATGGCCCGCTCCGCTTCAACCAGCTGAAACGTGAGCTTGATGGCGTGACGCAGAAGGCACTGACCCAGTGCCTGCGGCGGCTGGAACGCGACGGCATATTGAGCCGCACGGTCCTGCCCACCTCGCCGGTCTCCGTCGAATACGGCATCACGCCGCTTGGCCGCACGCTGGAAGCGCCATTCAAGGCGCTGGCGGACTGGACGGTCAAACATGGCGAGGATGTCGGCACCGCCCGCACCCGTTACGATGCCGGTTCGAAATGAACCCGAGGCCACTCGTCAAAATGAGTTTCCGCTTGACGCACAATGCTTTCCGCCGGACCCTTGAAGCATGACCGACATGAATGACACAGCCGCCCCTGCCGACCTGCCGACCCCAACGGTGGAGGCTGTTTCTGCGCCGCAATCGCCCGCAACGGACACCATCCTGCGCCCGACGCCGGGCAATCCCGCGCCGGAGGATTTTACCACCGGGTATTTCACCGGCCATCGCGGCACGAAGATCCGCTACGCCGTGTTCCGGTCGAAAACCGTGCCGGCCAAGGGCACGATCGTGCTTCTGCAGGGGCGCAACGAGTTCATCGAGAAATACTTTGAGACCATCCGAGAACTCAACGCCATGGGCCTCTGGGTCGCCACCTACGACCTGCGCGGCCAGGGCGGATCGGCGCGGCTGAAAAAGAACCCGAAGAAGGGCCATGTCCGCCAATTTTCCGATTACGAAAAAGATCTCGAAATCTTTCTCGAGCAGGTGGTTCTGCCCGACACCCGCCTGCCCTTTTTCCTGATCGCTCATTCGACCGGGGCCCTGATCGCGCTCTCCGCTGCCCCCCGCCTGTCGAACCGTATCAGCCGCATGGCACTGCTTGCGCCCTATGTCGGCTTTCATGGCCAGGAAATGCCGGAAAGGCTGGTCCGCCCGCTGGTGACGGCCCTGCGCTGGACCGGGCTCGGCGGCCTGCAGCTCGGCGGCGACAAAAGGATGATCCCCTTCGAAAGGAACGGTCTGACCGGCGACCGGGCGCGTTTCGAGCGCAATATCGGCCTCTACCGTGATCTGACCGACCTGACGGTCAGCGCCCCGACGGCGACCTGGGTGCATACGACGCTGAAAGCCGCGAGCCGTGTTTCGGCGCAGGCACATTTGACCCGCATCACCATTCCGACGCTGATCCTCGCGCCCGTTCTCGACGGCGTCGTGCCCTACCGGCTGCAGGAGGATCTGTCGCGCAATTTCCGCGCCGCGCAGCTGATCACCGTCACCGGCGCCCGCCACGAACTGCTGCAGGAAAAGGATATCTATCGCGCCCAGGCCATGGCCGCGATAGAGACCTTCATGCCAGGCCTCGACGGCGGGATCGAACTTTCTGAAACCGCCGCCTGACCGGTCAAGCCTCAGCCGCGCCGGGCCGCTTCGATCGCTGCAACGTCGATCTTCTGCATTTTCATCATCGCATCAAAAGCACGCTTCGCTTCCCCACCGCCGGTCGCCAGCGCGTCGGTCAGCGCGCGTGGCGTGATCTGCCAGGAAATACCCCAGCGGTCCTTGCACCAGCCGCAATCGCTTTCCTTGCCGCCATTGCCAACAATCGCGTTCCAGTAACGGTCGGTCTCCTCCTGATCGTCGGTGGCGATCTGGAAGGAAAAGGCCTCGTTATGCTTGAACACCGGCCCGCCATTGAGCCCGATGCAGGCTATTCCGAAAACGGTGAACGCGACGACCAGAACATCGCCCTCCTTCCCGTCCGGATAATCGCCCGGCGCGCGGGTGATGGCGCCGACGGCGCTGTCCGGAAAGGTTTTCGCGTAAAAGCGCGCAGCCTCCTCGGCATCCCTTTCGTACCAAAGGCAGATCGTGTTCTTGGCCATTATCGTTCCTCCCAATATTCGGCTCATCGTGGAAGATAAGGCAGGTGTGACCTTTCTCCAGTCCCAGCCTAGCTCTAGTCACTGACAGGCTCGTGACCCGTATTTGCACCTTCTGGTCTTCATTGGCAGGCACCTCCGTGTTAGAGAGCGCACCCATAAAGAGTGAAAGGAAGAGCATGGCGCGGACACTCATCCGTCCCGGCGGCCGCAGCGAGCGCATTCAGGTGGCAGTGCATGACGCGGTCCGGGCACTGATATCGGAACAGCCGCAGCAGGAACTGACGATCGCCCTGATCGCCGCGCGTGCCGAAGTCCCGCCTTCCACCATCTATCGCCGCTGGGAAACGCTCGCCAATCTTCTGGAAGACGTCGCCAGCGAACGTTTTCTGCCCGACAGCGTTCCAAAGAACACCGGCAGCTTCAAAGGCGATCTCGAACTCTGGCTGGAACAGCTGGTGGATGATCTTTCCTCCGGCCCGGGCCATACGCTTTTGCGGGAGCGATTGAACAATGTCCGGATCGCCCAGACGGCGGCCGGATATACGTTCCAGAACCTTGTCTGCCTCTGCGACCGTTGCGAGGCACGCGGCGAGCCGGTTCCTGATCCCGACCGGCTGATGGACCGGATCTTTGCCCCGGTCGTGTACAGAATGTTCTTCACCGGCCAGACGATCTCGAAAGCCTATCAGCTGGAGCTGATCGCCAATGTGCTGAAATCAGCTGAGCTGACCGTCGCCTTCGCCAGCCAGCCGTCCATCCGCGATTACGTTCTTTACGAGAACGACCCTCAATAACCGTCGGTAGTGGGGCGATCAGTAATTCGCGACCAGCTGCGGCTCGCCATCGCCGAATTTCGGCTGCACGCCGAGCAGTGGCGCGGTCCTGCTGACGATCTCGCGGGCCATCGGTGCTGCCGTGTAAGCGGCAAGGCGGCCACCCTTTTCGCCCGTCTGCGGCGAATCGATCGTCGTCAGCACGATGTAACGCGGATGATCGATCGGGAAGCCGGCGAGAAAGTCATTGAAATTCTGGTGCTGGGCGTAGCGGCCATTGACCACCTTGTCCGCCGTCCCCGTCTTGCCGCCGATATTGTAGCCGGGAACAAGTGCATTGCGGCCGGAGCCCTTCACGCCGTTCCAGTGAAACAGGAAACGCATGTCGGCACTGGTGGAGGGCTTGATGACCTGCGTGGCCAGCGCATCCGCCTCCGCCTGGCTGCGCGGAAAGAAGGTCGGCTCGATCAGCTTGCCGCCATTGATCAGCGCAGCGCCGGCAACGGCCGTCTGCATCGGCGTCGTGGCAACACCGTGACCGAAGGAAATCGTCGCCTGGTTGATGGCGCGCCACGGATGCGGCTGCGTCGGGGTCGCGACTTCAGGCAGTTCGGTCGTCATCTTCGTCAGAAGGCCGAGCTTCGTCAGGAAGGCCTGGTGGTCGGGGATCGGAACGCGGGTGGCGATCGTCGCGGTGCCGATATTCGACGAATACTGAAAGATTTCCGGCACGTTCAACGGCCGGTACTGCCCGTGTTCGTCATGGATGGTGAAACCCGACATGCGGAACGGCTTACTGGTGGCGTCGATCACCGTATTGAGCGTGATCTTGCCCATGTCGAGCCCCATGGCGAGCGTAAAGCTCTTGAAGGTCGAGCCCATCTCGAAGGTCGCATTGGTGATGCGGTTGAACCAGCCCTTCTCATATTCCTTGTCGACCGTGCCGTCGGGAAGCAGGCGAGACGGCTCGTTCGGATCGTAATCCGGCACCGAAGCCATGGCGATGACTTCGCCCGTATTGGCATCGAGCACAACGGCACCGGCCGCCTCGGCCTGATCGTCATGCATCGCCTGGGTCACGATTTGATGGACGATATTCTGCACGCGGATGTCGATCGACAGTTTGACCGGCTGCAGCGGCCCGTCACTCGTCAGACCTGCGGCCCGAAGTGCTGCAACGCCCTGCTGGTCGATATACCGCTCGATCCCGGCCAGCCCCTGATTGTCGATATTCACGTGACCGAGAATATGTGCGGCCGTCGACCCGCCTGGATAGAAGCGGCGTTTTTCTGGGCGAAAGCCGATGCCGGGAATGCCGAGCGCCATGATGCGGGCCTGCTGGCGCGGCGTCAGCTGCCGCTTCAGCCACTGGAACCCGGTCCTGGATTTGAGCTTCTTGTGGACGTCGGTCCAGTCGAGATCCGGAATGACGCTCGCAAGCTTCTCCACCGCCTCGTCGACATCGACGATCCGGCGCGGCTCGGCATAAAGCGAAACCATGTTGAGATCGGTCGCCAGAAGCGCGCCGTTGCGGTCGACGATATCCGGGCGCGAGGCAACCGGGTTTGTATTTTCCGGAATGGAGCCGGTCGTGATGTCCTCGGTCATGCCATATTGGGCAAGACGCGCGCCGATCACCACATAGGCAACAAGAAACCCGCTGGCGAGAATGGCAAGCCGCTGCTTGGCCTGCTTCCGGCGCAGCTGCGCGGCGCCCTTGAAGGCCGTGCTGCCCGACTTGCGGACGGCAAAGTGGCTGCGGCTCCGTGCGGAAAAAACGCGAGAAATCAACTGCATCGGAAAATCCAGAAAACCGCCCGGGAACCTCGGCTGCGCCCATGGAGCGGCAGCGAATTCCCGTGCGAACGCAAAACCAGCGAACGCCACACTAACGCATTTTTCGTAGCATTAAGAAGATTAACGAGAGGTTAAGACGGCGCCAATCCCGGTGACGGGAACGTCTCGCGATCGATCAATTTTTTTACGCTCCCAAGGCCCCTTATTCCCCATGGAAAAAGGGCTCATGCAACGCCCTGCCCTCCTCTGTTCTGCGGCATGAAAACCCGCCATGCGACAAGGCGCCTCGGCATTTTCATGCCGACACCGGATGGGCGCACGTAGCGCCTATACCGGCTTGGATCACAGGATTTTCGTCAGGCGACGTCCGCAACGGGGCTGGCGGAAGGCAGAAGGCCAAAACTGTTCTTGCCGCTTGCCTTGACGACATAAAGCGCCTTATCGGCTTCGGCAAAAATATCCTTGGCGGGAATGCCCGGCAGGATCATCGCTGCACCGACGGATGCGCTGACCTTGAGCTTGTTCGGCGCGGGGCCGACCCACCATTCCAGTTTGGTCACGATACGCTTGCAGATATCCTCGAGGTTCTTCAGCGATCCGCAATCATGGAGAATGGCAAACTCGTCACCTCCGAGCCGGGCAATCAGGATCGCCTCCGGCACGGCTTCCGAAAGCCGGCGGCCGGCCTCGCGCAGACAATCGTCACCGGCCTGATGCCCGAGCCTGTCATTGACCGCCTTGAAACTGTCGAGATCGACCAGAAGCAGCGCCTTGCCCGCCGATGGAGCTGAAGACACGACCTCGTCGAACACCGTTTCGAACCGCGCACGCGAGGCAAGCCCCGTCATCGTGTCGGTTTCGGCCAGACGGCGGATATGGTCGAACATCATCTTCTCGGCCGTGATCCTGCTTCATTCCGAACAGGCGAACCGGCACGCCGTGATCTCTCTCGACGATCGCAGTGATCCGGATCCAGCGATGATTGCCCTGGGCGGTGATGATCTCCGCATCGAGCGAAAAACCTTCGCCATCCCGGATCGCCGCCGAGCGGGCTTCATTCAGCTTCTTGCGGGATTCGGGCGAATAAAGCGCGACAGTCGCATCACGCGTCAGAGCCGAGCGGGGTTCAAGATCGAACAATTCGTAGACGGTATCGGTCCAGGTGATCGTTTCATCCGGCAGGGTGCATTCCCAGATGCCGATCCGCGCCGCCTTGAAGGATTTGTCGAACAGTTCCTGGAGCCGGTGAAACTGCTCCGAATTTGCCGACGTTGGCGGAAATGGCCCACGGGCCTGCGATTTCTCCGCTTCGGGAGATGCTGCACAATCACATTGCAGACCGTTCGGCATAACTGCTTCCTAGATTCCGATTTCATATCGGCGATTGGATTGTTCCAGCATGGATCAAAAACGTTTCATTTCTCTTTCCTTAAAAACTAATAAACCCTCGGAAAAAAGAGATGGAGACAAATTTACGTATAAAAATCATAATGATGGGTGAGGCATTCCGAAGCAGGTCGACGGCATGCCCGGTCAGGCACAAAATCCTGTCCTGTCGGATTCCGTAATGTCTCGTATGACCTTGCAGGAAACGCCCGCAGCGATGACGCCGGCAGGAATATCCTTGGTGACGACGCTTCCCGAACCGATGATCGTATCGTCGCCGATCGTCACGCCCGGATTAATATGCACGCCGGCGCCGATCCAGACGCGGTTGCCGATCTTCACCGGCTTTGCATAACAGGCACCCGCCGCGCGCTCCGCCGCATCGATCGCATGGTTGGACGTGTAGATGCCGACGCGCGGGCCAAACAGGACATCATTGCCGATCTCGATGCCACCGCCATCCAGCATGACACAATCGAAATTGGCATAGAAATTATTGCCGATCGAGATATTGCGCCCGAACTCGCAGCGAAAAGTCGGCTCGAAATGCACCCGCTCACCGACCGAGGCCAGAAGTTTTTGCAGGATCACTTCCCGCGTCGCGGGCGACTGACCGAAACTCGAATTATATTCGTTTGTCAGGAAAACCGCCGCCTCGCGCGCGGCGATCAGTTCTGCGGTGAGATCATTGTACATCGCCCCGGAGCGGATCGATTGCATCTGGTCGGCAAGCGTCATGGAAAGTTCCTTCACGCAGTTTCCGGAGGCACTTGCCTACCGTCCGCCGCGTGAACCCGTTCTGAACAGCGCTCGGCGTCGCTTCCAGGCTTTGCCGATGTCGATTGAAGCGCCTACCGCCCCGCCAGCAGCGCCATCGCTTCCGCATGCACGGCCTTGGACCCGGCTGCGATGATATTGCCACCCGCTTCTGGCCGGCCGCCATCCCATGTCGTGATGATGCCGCCCGCCTGTTCGATGATCGGGATCAGCGCGCCGACATCATAGGGTTTCAGATTGTTCTCGACCACGAGATCGATATGGCCGGATGCGAGCAGGACATAGGCGTAGCAATCGCAGCCATACCGGAACAGGCGCACTTTTTCCTCGACGGCACGGTAGCGCACCAGATCCTCGCCGCCAAAGATATGCGGCGACGTGGTGAACAGGATCGCATCCGACAGTTTTCCGCAATCGCGTGTAGAAATCTGTCTTTTGCCGTCGCGACCGCGATACCAGGATTTCTGGCCATCGGCGTAATAGCGCTCTCCGGTAAAGGGCTGGTCCATCAGCCCCATCGTCGCGCGACCGTTCGACTGAAAGCCGATCAGCGTACCCCAGACCGGAAGGCCGGAAATGAAGGCGCGCGTACCGTCGATCGGATCGATCACCCAAATATGCTCGCGGTCGAGCCCGACATTTTCGTGCTCTTCGCCCAGAATGCCATGTTCGGGGAACCGTTCGCCGATCAGCGCGCGGATCGCTGTCTCGGCCGCCCGGTCACCTTCAGTGACCGGATCGAACCCGCCCTGCTGCTTGTTGACGACGGAAAGCCCGGTGCGGAACCGCGGTAGCGTTTCTTCCGCAGCGGCTTCGGCAAGCAGGTCGAAAAAGGCGCGATCTGGCAGCATGACAAGGCTTTCGGTGAGTGGAGATGCAGCGGTTTTAGAAGGAAACACCGGCCATGGAAACCACAAAACAGCGGCAGACAGTGATCAAAAAGCCATCAAGACGACTAATAATGATGCAATTTTAATCACCAAAATAAAGTGATTGACAATTGTGCATAGCAGGCCTAGCCTCGTCCTCACAGTCTTTGACTGTAAATACCCTCCTTGGGTGTTTCCTCCCTAGACTTAGCCGCGCCAAGAGCGCGGTTTTTTTTGGCTTTTTTCGGGGGAAATGGCGCTGGGGCGGCACGGCTAAGCATCCGTCGAGCCTGCGAGATCACGCTTGGCGTTATGTGTTTTTGCCTCGACGGGCATTCGCTCACCCGGACAGGCAATGCCCATCCAGGCGAATTCGCAGGAAGACAATCGGGAATTTATTCGGCAGCCAGCGCGCTGTCGTCACTGGCCGAAAATTCGGCGACAAAATCCGCCATCTGCCGCATGAACAGCGAAAGCGCTGCGGCAATAGCATCGAATTCCGGCCGCTTGATCAGTGTCTGTTCATCGACATAAAGGCTGCGGTTGATCTCGATCTGCAGAGCATGCAGACCACGTACCGGACGCCCGTAATGCTCGGTGATGAAACCGCCGGCATAAGGCTTGTTGCGCACAGCCGAAAAACCCATTTCCTCGAAGAAATGCAGGGCGGCGCGCGAAAGCTCGGCGGAGGCACTGGTGCCATAACGGTCGCCGATGATGAAATCCGGACGGATATCGGAGCCAGCCAGACGGATATTGCCGGGCATGGAATGGCAATCGATCAGCACGCAGGTACCGAACCGCGCATGCGTCCCGGCAATCAGCCGCCGCAGGCAGGCGTGATAGGGCTTGTAGATGCTTTCGATGCGCAACAGCGCCTCTTCGACCGGCAGCCGCTTGCGGTAGATTTCCATATTCTCCGCGACGATCCGCGGGATCGTGCCAAGCCCGCCGGCGACCCGCATTGAGCCGATATTGGTATAGGACGGCAAAGGCCCGTCGAACATGCGCGGATCGAGCTCATAAGGCTCGCGATTGACATCGAGATAGGCACGCGGGAAATGCGCCAGCAGCAGCGGCGCACCGAGTTCGGGCGCATCGGCAAAAAGCTCGTCGACATAATGATCGGCCGAACGGCGGATTGCCATCGAATCGAGATTGCTCTCGGCCAGAAAACTTGCCGGATAACGCCGACCGCTATGGGGAGAGTTGAAAACGAAGGGGATTGTCTGGGTGGCGGGCTCCCTCACCTCGAAGTGCTCAAAATCGCCCGCGCTGCAATCCATCCTGCTTTTACCATGTCACGAACTAGTTCGAAGCAGCATGTTGCCAGTTGCCCGCCGCGAAGTCCATACTATGTATACCCTAACCTGGTCGCTTCCCGCCGCATTAAACGGATATTTACCGTGAGTTGGCAGGGTAGACGGCCATACACCCATGACTCATAGACGGATAACGGTCCCGAGATGCTTCCAAAAATTCTTCTCGCCGAAGATGACAACGATATGCGCCGCTTCCTGGTGAAGGCGCTCGAAAAGGCGGGGTACAAGGTCATCTCGTTCGACAACGGCGCCAGCGCCTATGACCGTCTTCGCGAAGAGCCCTTCTCGCTGCTGCTGACCGATATCGTCATGCCGGAAATGGACGGCATCGAGCTGGCGCGTCGTGCCACAGAACTCGACCCGGATCTCAAGGTCATGTTCATCACCGGTTTTGCCGCCGTGGCACTCAATTCCGATTCCAAGGCTCCGAAGGATGCCAAGGTGCTTTCCAAGCCCTTCCACCTGCGCGACCTCGTGGACGAAGTGAACAAGCTTCTGGCCGCCTGATTTTTTCGAGCCCGGAACCAACGGGCTCTTCTTTCCCAATTCAAAAAAGCGCCTCATCGAACCGATGCGGCGCTTTTTTTCGTTTAGCCGCTCCACGATTCACCAAAAGAATCCGCCGCTTATGGATTATCCACAGCACCCGCTCGAAACCGGACACAACAGTTTTCACGGCAAAACCCAGCAAATCCGGGCTTCGTCAAAAAACCTTCAAAAATTCTGGCGAAACCAGTTGACGGCGAAATCAGTCTATGGTCTATGCGCCGACATCGGATGGTCGTGTAGCTCAGCGGGAGAGCACTACGTTGACATCGTAGGGGTCACAGGTTCAATCCCTGTCACGACCACCATCCAAGTTTCTGATAAAAAAGGCCTTTCGAGAAATCGACAGGCCTTTTTTTCGTTTTGGGAATTTGGCTTTCCACTGGTCAAATCATAGCCTGCCCGTCAGCCCAAACGGCCTGCGCATCAATCATACGAAGAGCAAGCAGACGCCTCGAATCAACAGCGTCGACATTCACCGAGTTTGCCATCGCCACGGCCCTGCCGATTCTTTTCACGGCCGCAATTGACTCTCTCAATCATGAGAACATAATGGAAACATCGAGGCCGAAATGACGTCGGCCCTTCCGTGATTTTTTTGATTTTGAGACCATGCTCAGGCGTGAAGGAGATCCTATGCCCGCGACAGAAGAAAAGGCACATATCGTCGAGCCGCGCGAAAGCGAGATTGATCAGGTTCTCTCCCATCACGATGGTGACGCGCTTGCAGCCGTAAAAACCCTGCTGGAGGATTGCAGGCATCTGAGACAGCAGATGTCGCTGGCCGAAACCGCAATGAGTTCCGGCTTCACGCGCGGCTGGCGCCCAAGCTATGACCGTTGAAACGGCCTGGCATCTCAGCAGCAGTTGGAACAATCAACTGATGATGACAAAATCTGCCGCCGTCAGTGCAAGCCCCTTGCCCATCGTGGCGAATTGCACCGCTGCATCGCTGCCGGTTCCGTCGGCATCGTACCAGAGCTTGCCGGTTACCTTGTCGTAAAGGATCCGATCATCGGCGTCCTCAGCCGTCTTGCCGATGTGGAAAGCCGACGCCTGAAGCTGACCAACCTTGCCGGCCGTCTTGAAGATATCGTCGTCGAGGAAGATCGTATCGGATTTAACCGAGAAATCGTTCAGCACATCCACATTGCCTGGCCCGAGCTTGGTATCGAAAACGAACGTATCTTTGCCGGCGCCACCGACCAGAAAGTCCTTGCCAAGGCCGCCACTGATCTTGTCGTCGCCGGAACCGCCCAGGATCTTGTTGGCAACAAGATTGCCGATCAGCACGTCGGCCTTGCTGGAACCGGTCAGATTTTCGATCGAGGAATAGGTGTCCCCCTTTGCGTCACCGGTATTTTTGACGGTAGACGTCAGATTGGCGACGACACCTTTTAGCGCAGTCGCATAGGATGCCGTGTCGGATCCCGTGCCACCGATCAGCTTGTCACCATTGGCGCCACCGATCAGCGTATCATGTCCCGTTCCGCCATTTAGCATGTCCTTGCCGGCAAAGCCATAAAGCGTGTCATTGCCACCGAGCCCGCTCAACGTATTGTTGCCCTTGGTCCCCAGGACACTTTGCGAGAACTCGTTACCGGTCAGTTTCAGCGCCGCTGTACTGCCGCTTGAGCTGGCTGCCAGACTTTCGACACGAGCGCCGGGCGTCAGCGTATAGCTGACCGATGTCAGCACCGTGTCACTACCCTGCGCTTGAGCCTCGACAATCACATCGCCGGCATTGTCGACGACATAGGTATCATTGCCAAGCCCACCAGCCATCGTGTCCGCGCCGCCCATGCCGTTCAATATGTTGGCGCCGGCATTTCCAGTCAGGCTCTGTGAGAATTCATTTCCGATCAGGTTGATATTGGCTGTACCCGCCGCAAAATCGGTCGCAAGAGTTTCGACAGACATGCCAGCACCAAGTACATAGCTGACCGATGTCAGAACCGTATCGATCCCCTCACCACCGAGTTCCGTAACGATATCGGCGGCGTTGTCGACGACATAAGTATCATTGCCGAGGCCGCCTGCGATTGTATCGACACCGCCGCCGCCATTCAGCACGTTATCGCCGGCATTGCCGGTCAGGCTCTGCGAGAACTCGTTGCCAGTCAGGTTGATGGCAGAGGTCCCGCCACCCGAATCCGTCGCCAGATTTTCGACTGAAACACCAGTCGCCAGAACGTAGCTTACCGCAGCAAGCAAGCTGTCTGAGCCTTGGCTGTCCAGCTCAACGACAACTTCGGCTGCATTGGTGATGATATAGGTGTCATTGCCGAGACCTCCGACCAGCGTATCGCTGCCACCGCCACCATCGAGCACATTGCTACCGGCATTGCCGGTAATCGTCTGGGCAAATTCGTTGCCGGTTAGATTGATGGCGCCCGCGCCGGCAGTCGAGGTCGTCGCGATATTCTCTACGGCCGAACCGGCTATCAAGATAAAGCTGACGGACGCAAGGACCGTATCACTGCCCTCGCCGGCCGTTTCAAAGACCTTGTCAGATGCATTGTCGACAACGAACTTATCATTGCCGGCGCCGCCATAGAGCATATCAGCGCCGCCCTTGCCGTCGATATAGTCGGCCCCGCCCCCGCCATAGATCGTATCCCTGACCTTGGAACCGACGACCGTTTCGGCATCGTTGTCGCCATGAATAATAACCGAGTCGATTCCGCCGCTGAAATTGACGAATGTCAGGCCGCTCAAATCAAGCGACGTACTGATGCCCATAGTCACATCGAATGTTTCGAAGACATAATAAAAGGCCTGGCCGGTAATCGTCGCCGTCAGGGAAATGCCCGTTCCGAACTGATCGGCGTTGAAATGTGCGATCGCAGTCACAACAGCCCCGGGATAGCCGTAGTTCACCTTTTCGATGGAGGTCACGGTATCGTCACGAAAATCATAATCGAAGCTCGCACCGGTAAGGCTCAGCGTGTCCGTGCCGCCTCCCCCGTCATAGACATTGCCCGCCGAGGTCTGCGGCTTGCTCAGGATGATCGTGTCATCGCCGGCCTCGCCATAAATCCAGTCCTGCCCGGCGCCGCCATTGATCGTATCGTTACCGCCGCCGGCATTGATGATGTCGCGGAGCTCATCGCCGTTCAGCGTTTCGTCCGTCGCATCTCCTGTCGTCACCCGGACGATCTGATGCAGTCCGCCAACGATGTCGGTCGTGCTCACATTCTCCCAACCGGCGACGAAACTGCCATTGGAAAGGCCGGCGACGGTCGAGTGGATCTCGTTCTGGGTCGTATTAACGAGGGTGAACTGATTTGCTCCACCGACCTGAATACGGGTTCCGCTCGAATCGAACAGCGCCGCACGAATGTCCGTATCCGTCGGATCGTAGGGATAGGACCAGGTGACCAGCACGAAGCCATTGGGCAGCACGGTGACGTCCGGGTCCGACTCGTCACCCGACGAGATATTGTTGACATGCACCTGCGCGCCCAGCACGCCGGTCGCACTGACATATTGCAGCGTGATGCCGTTTCCAAGCACACCACCGGCTTCGGCCCAGCCAGAATCGGTGTAGGCCACGACGAAGCCACCATCCTGGAGCTTCGCTATTGAGGGCTGGGTATTGTCACCGGTAGCCGCAATCAGAAAATCAGAACCGGAAACCGGAGCACCGCTGGAATAAAACATGCGGCCACGGATCTGCTGGTCGGCAGGGTTCGTATCCGCCCAGATCACGACATAACCATCGTTCAGGCCTACGATCTGGGCGTCGTTCTGAATGCCGGTCGAAGTCGTATTGGCCAAGCTGTAGGATGAGATCGTACTGCCGGTCGGACCGAAGACGGCAGAGTAGATCTCGCCGCTGAATTCCACCGCAACGGCGAAATTGCCATTTGCCAACGCGCTGACGGTCGGCAATCCCAAGGACGGAGAGGACAGAGAGCCGAGCGTCATATTGGCCTGGAGGAGGGTACCCGTCGGCGAATAAAGTGCTCCTTTGGGTGTACCGGAACCGAATTGCGTATCGTCCCAGATGACCACTACGTTGCCATCCGCAAGCTGGGTCAGCGAGGGCTGCCTCAAAGGCGCCGTGGTGGCGGCGCTTGCGGGAACTTGCGTCGTACCGACGATCGCCCCGGAAGCATCATAGAAATTCAGAGAAAGAAAATCCCCGCCATTGTTATAGGCGACAACAAATCCGCCGCCCTTGAGGCTAAGAATATCAGGATATTGTTGAATGCCCGTCGTGTAGGCGTTCAGGTTGAATTGCGTGAAGTCAGATTTGACGTATGTAATGGTTGCCACTATCAATTCTCCCCAGACTGCTTATCGCAGCACGAACGCCATCATGTCGCACTTCGGGTCTTCTTGATTTTCCAGGCATAAAAATACACACGGCAGCAATTATTTGCTGCACTGCGGAATTATTTTCAACTTTTAGATTACATTCTCAAGTAAAAACTGCAAGAAAATTATTTAAAATGGCATTTTTTTGAAATTTCATTACACGGAAATCAGCGCAATCAGATAAATTTTGAAACAAAACTACAGCCCTGAAATAAAACCTCCGCGATATCGAGACACATCTGGAACAAAGTCGCGAATTAGAATTTAAACCATTGAGATTAAATAGATTTTCTATCGCCGTAATCTGCAGTCTAAATCCTTTGTGACAGTCCCGTTGACTCTTCCCCAGCCGCTCGCCAGACTGGGTGAGACCGAGGGTTTCCGACTTGAGCAGTGTGAACGACCTGATCGCGGAACTCATCCGCGCCGCCAACGATATCGACAAGGTCGGGGACTACGAGATCCGTCGGCTGATCAAGAAAGCCGATGCTGCCATCCGGGATATGCGCGCGGAAGTCGGCATTCCGCCTAGCCCGGCCGCGCGCGACGCCCTGATCGAAGTTTATATGGTGGGCGAACATCTTGCCAATTACAGCCATTCCCAGGTGAGCGCAGCCCTTCTGGATGCCGCCGGAATGGCGCGCGATCTGCATATCGTCCTGGCCAGCAAGACGCGGATCCATCTCAGCAATGGCAAGCCGGCAGGCTGATATGACACGAAGCGGAATTAACGATGTTTCGCACCGGTTGCGCCGATGTAACCCACTGGACTTGATTATTGTTAAGGGAATACTAATGTTCATGTCATGCAGTGACCCTCAAGCGGCACACCGTCTTCAAGGAGAGTTTGCGTGACACTGGATTGGTGGGCTTCCAACAAGGGGTTGCGGATCATATACGCAACCAGCATGGCCATATCGGTCACGACCGGCCATTATGTCCTCAGCATGCTTTTTGCCTGAGAAACCAGGCGCGGGCTGTCGATCACCCGCGCGAAAAGTCCGGAAAGCTAGACCGCCACACCTGCCGCATAGTCGATCTCGAACTTGAACTTCAGCGTCGCGACCTTGCGACGTTGCTCGTCTGATACAGTGATGGTGATATTGTCGGGTGGCGGAAAGCGCCGGCAGGCAAACAGGGCAAGCGCGTTCAAACCCTCGTTAACAGCCTCGTGCGCGTTGGCAGCCTCGATCGAGGTCTCCCCTTCCCGCCCATCCGATATCTTGAAATGAAACGATGCCATGAGTTCCTCCAAGGTCACTCATGGGAAAAGTACCTGCAGCTCATTTCGTTCCATAATGAGAAGAAAGAAGAACGCGGGCAGATACCTGCAATCCCAGAATATCGTTTTGTGACATCCGAAGTAAAAATGCGCCCTCATCGCGGATGAGTACGCATCTTGTTATGGCTTTTCGATCATTTGACGCTCTGCGTTGGCGCAGCGTCTTAAAGGTTCGTCGATATCAGGCAACCGCCTGAGAGCGAAGTGCATCCGCCGCGGTCGAAAGCTCGCGGGCGTCCTCATGCGGCTCGGCTGCGAGTTTCGAAAGCATCAGGCGCTGATAACCATGGATCAGGCGCTCGACATCCAGCGCGTTTTCCTGCGGGCCAAAGCTCAGATGGCTGACCACGAAATCCGAATAGATCGCCGTCGGCCGGTTGAGGAAGGTCGGCAGGTCCACGGTCAGGTAATATTCGTCGTCGCCCTTCGGCAGGGCCATTTTCAAGAGGTCCTTGCCGAGCCAGGCGATGAAGTTGATCGATTGACGCTCGCGCCAGTCGACAACCTTGGTCGGCAGCGGCATGTCCTGATCGCCCTTCTGCAGGAAGAAGTCGTGCAGGCGCGTCGCCGTCTCGCCGCTCAGCCACAGGCTGCCACCGAAACCGCCCGGAGGCCGCTCGAAATGGCCGACGCTTTCCGGGATCGAGCCCGCCGCCTGCTGGAAATAGGCGCAGACGCCGTTGTTGACGACATTGGCCGAGATGACGAAGTAATGCGGGTTGGCGCGACGGAATTCGATGAAATCGCTGAGCTTGTCGACATCCATGTAAACGATGTCGTCATCGCATTTCAGGAAGATCGTGTCGGCGAACTGCTGCATATGCGTCGCATAATAGTCGAAGGCCTGCCAGTAAGGCATCTTTTCGCCCGGATTACCGACATAACGACGCACCGGCGCAGAAACGTCGCAGATCTCGAGGTCGGCACCCCAGCCGCCACGGATCATCACCTCGGCGCCCGCGCCGAGATCGAGCTCCGGCCAGCGGCCGATCAGGATATTATTAACATGCAGGGTCGGAACGCCGCGCCCATCCATGGTCAATACGACCTGGTTTTCGACACTCGGCGAAAGAATGGCCGGCGTCGAACGCCGCCAGATGATCGCTTCTTCGGGACGATCAAAACTCTTCAGATCGGCACGCCCGATCTTGCGCAGCACGGAATGGCTGTTGTTCCAGCCACCGACAACGATCTCATAGCACTTGTCCGGCTCGCCATGCGGCACGATGGCAAGATGCAGGTCGCTCTTGATACGCGCCGCCGTGCGGAAGGAACTGCGCGGAGAAAGTGATCCCTTTGCCTGATATGGCGCGGCGGATCCCATGAAGCGGACCGGGCCGAATTCCTGCGTTACCCACTCATGATCTTCCTGGGAGCGCGTGAAATCCCAGATATGCCATTCGTCGATAATACCAAGATCGATAGCCTGGCGAACGTATTGAGTGAGAATCTCCATTCGTTTCTGCCTGCCGGCAAATGTCACAAGTATAACCGGGGTCATCGGATCCTCACTGTCCCGTCGTGTTTCTGTCTATGCTTGAACCGGCGCCGGCGCGAGTTTTCCGCACGCTGCGCCGGCAAATCGATGAGCGTGGCGCTTATGCCGCGCCGCCATTCCACAGCTTGCCATCGGCCTCGATCGGCTCGAAATCGTGCCAGGCAGCTAGCTTGTCGATATAACGCCGGCGATAGGCGGCTTCTGTCTGGTGCTCGATGTTCTCAAGCACGATCTCAGCGCCGATCTCGTAATAGATGTCGAGGTTCTTGAGATTGGGCGTTGGCGTTTCGCCGCGCTCGGCCTCGCCCTGCATCTGCCAGAACAACTCTTCCAGACGGCGGGCCAGTGCCGGCATGTCGCGCAGCACGCTGGTCTCGCGCTTTTCCTGCAGCGACTGCCGGACGGCCTTGATCGTCTCCGGCGCCTTGGCATAACCGATCGCGCGCGCGACATATTCCTCCGGTGTGGCGCAGGCCATTTCGGGAATACCGGCGGCATCGAGAATGCTGAAGCAGAAACGCGAGGCAAAGCTCTTGCCTGGCATGGTCAGGATCGGCAGGCCCATGGTGACCGCATCGGCAGCCGTGGAATGGGCGCCATAGGGGAAAGTATCGAGGAACAGATCGGCCAGCGCGATACGCGCCAGATGATGCGGGTTCGCAGCCTTCTGCGCGAAGATCAGCCGTTCCGGTGAAATACCATGCTGTTCGGCAAGATTGCGCAGACGAACATTGACCTCTTCGTCGCCGGCAAGCAGCCAGAGCACGCTGCCCGGCGCTCCGGCAAGGATCGCCATCCAGCGTGCAAAGCACTTGTCGCTGATCTTCTGCATGCCGTTGAAGCTTGCAAAGACGAAGGCATCTTCCGGCAGTCCGGCCTGGGCGCGGCTCGGCGTCTGGGCGATCACCCGCTTGCGGTCGAGCGGCTGGTTGCAGGCGATGCGCAGAACCTTTTCCGAATAATAGATCTCGTTTTCCGGCGGCACGATATTGCCGTCGGCAATCATATACTGGTGGAACGGGCTCGCCATCGTGCCGGGATAACCGCAGAAATTGACGATGACCGGCGCCGGACGGTGGGCAAAGATCTTCGTGCGGGCATGTTTGGTAAAGCCGTTGACGTCGATCAGGATGTCGATCTCGTCAGCGCGGATCTGTCGTGCCGCATCCGCATCGCTGACCGTGAGAATATCGCGCCAGCCATCGACAACCGCCTTGATCCGGTCCTGGGTCGCGTCGCCCACCCGCGGTTCGCCGCAGTAATAGGCATAAACCTCAACATTCTTCTTGTCGTGCAGTTCGAAGACTTCGCGCAACGCGAAACCGACGGCATGATCACGCAGGTCGGACGAAAGGTAGCCGACGCGCACCCGCTTGCCCGTGCCGGTCTTCTTGCGCGGCGCGATGCGCGGGAAAGCGGAAAGGTCCGGACGGCTGACCAGGGTCTTCAGATAGCGATAGGCCTTGGCTGCATGGAAAAGCGGATCGTCGGTATGGCAGGCAATCGTCAGCGGCGACATCGAATCGAGCAGCTGGCGCTCCGTCACATGCATCGAACCGGTGATCGTCGGCCACTTGCACTGGCGCTGGCGCAGCGAGCTCCAGTGCTGACCGGCCTCGAACTTGGCCGGCTGCAGCTCAATCGCCTGCCAGAGTGCGTTTTCAGCTTCCTCAAGCACGTTCGCGCCTTCCAGAACGCGTCCGACATGCTGCAGCGCCATCAGCCGGTGCCCTACCCGCTCGGACGTCACCTCGCTGGTCATCTCGGCAAAATCACGCCACTGCTGCACAGCCTGATTGATGAGGCCGCTATCTTCGAGCACACGGCCGAGATTGATATAAGCCGGGCCGAATTTCGGATCGATCCGCTTCGCCTGACGCAGAGCCTGAACCGCGCCGGCCTTGTCGCCAAGCTGGCTCAGCGTCACGGCGTAATTGAAGCAGGCCAGATGCGCGAGCGGGCTCGTATCGTTGAAGGCGATCCAGGTCTTGTAAACCTCGGCGGCCTGGGCACCCATGCCGGCATTCCCGAATGCTTCGGCGACCTGAAAAAGCTCGGTAAGCGAAAGGGTCTGGTTCCGGGCACGATCAAGGATGGTCGCGAAGGGCGAAGAGGCGTCCTGGACAGATACGATATTGGCGTTCATGAGCATCCCACGACAAGGCCGCACGGCGGCCAGTGCATATGACGAAGTAACTTTGCTTCATCGGCAGTGTTATCGGGGCTAGCTTGCGTCGGGCTTATTGTTTCCGGGGCAGGACATGCTCTCGGTTACAAGTCATGCGCCTGTTCTTACATGCGCTTCAAAGTCTTACATCAGCATCAAATAAAAAAGCGGCGGAGCCGAAGCCCCGCCGCCTTTTGATCTTTATCAGCTTTCGCCGCTGGCGATTAGTTGTCGTAGCGAGCGATGATCGCTGCGACCTGCTCGTCGCTGAGCGACTGGATCTGAGTCGATGTCAGGGCATCCAGCTTGTCCGTGCCGAGCGCCGCGATATCTGCGGTCGAAAGACCCTTCAGAGCTCCGGTCGTCAGCGCCTTCATATCGTCCGTCGAGAAGGTGGCGATATCTTCGGTGCCGAGCGCGGCCAGAGCAGCGGAGCTCAGAACAGCGACCTGGGCGGAGGTCAGGGCTTCCGACTGAGCCGAGCTCAGAGCCGCGATCTGTGCCGTGCTGAGCGCGGTGATCTGGCTTGTGCTCAGCGCAGCGACCGTAGCGGTGCCGAGGCTGGCGACCGTGTCGGTCGACAGGGCTGCAAGAGCCTTGCTGCTGATCGCAACGATCTCGTCCGTGGTGAACTTCGCCAGGTCATCGGTACCGAGGGCGCCGATTGCCGCCGAGCTGAGCGTTGCAATCTGGCTGCTCGTCAGGGCTTCAACCTGTGCAGTCGAGAGAGCGACGATCTGGTCGGTGCTGAGGGCTGCGAGCTGCATGGTCTTCAGGCCGGCGATCGTGTCGGTCTTGAGGCCTGCGAGTTCGGCAGTCGTCAGTGCTGCGATCTGCTTGCTCGACAGAACCGAGATCTGGTCGGTGGAAAGGGCGCCAATCTGGGCCGAGTCCATCGCCGCGATCTGGTCGGTCGAGAGAGCGATGAGCTGCTTGGAGTTCAGAGCGGCGACATTCGTCGTGCTGAGCTTGGCAAGCGTATCGGTCGACAGCGCGGAAAGAGCCTTGGTGCTGATCGATGCAATCTCGTCCGTGGTGAACTTCGCCAGGTCATCGGTACCGAGGGCGCCGATTGCCGCCGAGCTGAGCGTTGCAATCTGGCTGCTCGTCAGGGCTTCAACCTGTGCAGTCGAGAGAGCGACGATCTGGTCGGTGCTGAGGGCTGCGAGCTGCAGGGTCTTCAGGCCGGCGATCGTGTCGGTCTTGATACCGGCAAGTTCGGCGGTCGTCAGAGCAGCGATCTGCTTGGAAGAAAGAACCGAGATCTGGTCACTGGAAAGGGCACCGATCTGGGCCGAGTCCATGGCGGCGATCTGGGCGGTCGAGAGAGCGATGAGCTGCTTGGAGTTCAGAGCGGCGACATTCGTCGTGCTGAGCTTGGCAAGCGTATCGGTCGACAGAGCAGCAAGAGCCTTGGTGCTGATCGATGCGATATCATCGGTCGAGAACTTCGCAAGATCGTCCGTACCCAGAGCTGCAATCGAAGCCGAGCTAAGGACAGCCACCTGGGTGCTCGTCAGAGCCTCGACCTGAGCCGTCGAGAGGGCGACGATCTGGTCGGTGCTGAGGGCTGCGAGCTGCAGGGTCTTCAGGCCGGCGATCGTGTCGGTCTTCAGGCCTGCGAGTTCGGCGGTCGTCAGAGCTGCGATCTGCTTGCTCGACAGGACCGAGATCTGGTCGCTGGTGAGGGCGCCGATCTGGGCCGAGTCCATCGCCGCGATCTGAGCGGTCGAGAGAGCGATGAGCTGCTTGGAGTTCAGTGCAGCGACATTCGTCGTGCTGAGCTTGGCAAGCGTATCGGTCGACAGCGCGGCAAGAGCCTTGGTGCTGATCGATGCAATCTCATCAGTAGAGAACTTCGCCAGATCATCCGTACCCAGGGCACCGAGTGCAGCCGAGCTAAGGGTTGCAATCTGAGTGCTCGTCAGAGCCTCGACCTGTGCGGTCGAAAGAGCTGCGATCTGATCGGTGCTGAGGGCTGCGAGCTGCAGGGTCTTGAGGCCGGCAATCGTGTCGGTCTTCAGGCCTGCGAGTTCGGCAGTCGTCAGAGCTGCGATCTGCTTGCTCGACAGAACCGAGATCTGGTCGGTGGAAAGGGCGCCAATCTGGGCCGAGTCCATCGCCGCGATCTGGGCGGTAGAGAGGGCGATGAGCTGCTTAGAGTTCAGAGCGGCGACATTCGTCGTGCTGAGCTTGGCAAGCGTATCGGTCGAAAGAGCGGCAAGAGCCTTGGTGCTGATCGAGGCGATATCATCGGTCGAGAACTTCGCAAGATCGTCCGTACCCAGAGCTGCGATCGAAGCCGAGCTGAGGACAGCCACCTGAGTGCTCGTCAGAGCCTCGACCTGAGCCGTCGAGAGAGCGACGATCTGGTCGGTGCTGAGGGCTGCGAGCTGCAGGGTCTTCAGGCCGGCGATCGTGTCGGTCTTCAGGCCGGCGAGTTCGGCAGTCGTCAGAGCTGCGATCTGCTTGCTCGACAGGACCGAGATCTGGTCGCTGGTAAGGGCGCCGATCTGGGCCGAGTCCATCGCCGCGATCTGAGCGGTCGAGAGAGCGATGAGCTGCTTGGAGTTCAGCGCAGCGACATTCGTCGTGCTGAGCTTGGCAAGCGTATCGGTCGAAAGCGCGGCAAGAGCCTTGGTGCTGATGGCAGCGATGTCATCGGTCGAGAACTTCGCCAGATCATCGGTACCCAGAGCACCCAGTGCTGCCGAGCTCAGGGTCGCAACCTGACCGGTGGTCAGAGCTTCGACCTGTGCTGTCGAAAGAGCTGCGATCTGGTCGGTGCTCATGGCTGCGAGCTGCAGGGTCTTGAGGCCGGCGATCGTGTCGGTCTTGAGGCCGGCGAGTTCAGCGGTCGTCAGAGCTGCGATCTGCTTGGAAGAAAGAACCGAGATCTGGTCGCTGGAAAGGGCGCCGATCTGAGCCGAGTCCATGGCGGCGATCTGGGCCGTCGAGAGCGAGACGAGCTGCTTGGAGTTCAGCGCTGCGATGTTGGTCGTGCTGAGCTTGGCAAGTGTGTCAGTCGAGAGTGCTGCAAGAGCCTTGGTGCTGATGGCCGCAATGTCGTCGGTCGAGAACTTCGCGAGGTCGTCAGTGCCGAGGGCGCCGATCGCAGCGGAGCTAAGGACGGCGACCTGGCTGGTCGTCAGGGCCTCTGTCTGTGCGGTCGAGAGCGCTGCGATCTGGTCGGTGCTGAGGGCTGCGAGCTGCAGGGTCTTCAGGCCGGCAATCGTGTCGGTCTTGAGGCCTGCGAGTTCAGCGGTCGTCAGAGCTGCGATCTGCTTGGAAGAAAGAACCGAGATCTGGTCGCTGGAAAGGGCACCGATCTGGGCCGAGTCCATGGCGGCGATCTGAGCCGTCGAGAGCGAGACGAGCTGCTTGGAGTTCAGCGCTGCGATGTTGGTCGTGCTGAGCTTGGCAAGCGTGTCGGTCGAAAGAGCAGCAAGAGCCTTGGTGCTGATGGCAGCGATGTCGTCGGTCGAGAACTTCGCCAGATCATCGGTACCCAGAGCACCCAGTGCTGCCGAGCTGAGGGTTGCAACCTGACCGGTGGTCAGGGCTTCGACCTGTGCGGTCGAAAGAGCTGCGATCTGATCGGTGCTGAGGGCTGCGAGCTGCAGGGTCTTCAGGCCGGCGATGGTGTCGGTCTTGATACCGGCAAGTTCGGCGGTCGTCAGAGCCGCGATCTGCTTGGAAGAAAGAACCGAGATCTGGTCGCTGGAAAGGGCGCCGATCTGGGCCGAGTCCATCGCCGCGATCTGAGCGGTCGAGAGAGCGATGAGCTGCTTGGAGTTCAGCGCAGCGACATTGGTCGTGCTGAGCTTGGAAAGCGTATCGGTCGAAAGAGCGGCAAGAGCCTTGGTGCTGATCGAGGCGATATCATCGGTCGAGAACTTCGACAGATCTTCCGAAGAAAGCGCTGCGATGGAAGCGCTCGAAAGAACGGCGACCTGGCCGGTCGTCAGGGCTTCGACCTGGCTGGTCGAAAGCGCGACGATCTGAGCGGTGCTGAGCGCAGCGATCTGCGTCGTCTTCATCGCGGCGACCTGATCGGTCTTCAGACCGGCAAGTTCGTCGGTCGAAAGGGCAGCGATCTGCTTGGTCGACATGACGGAGACCTGGGTGGTCGAAAGTCCGCCAATCTGGGTGGAG
Organism: Neorhizobium alkalisoli; assembly: GCF_007829835.1. Classification (GTDB taxonomy): domain Bacteria; phylum Pseudomonadota; class Alphaproteobacteria; order Rhizobiales; family Rhizobiaceae; genus Neorhizobium. Next base: position 47,231 of record NZ_VIWP01000005.1, read on the forward strand.
CTCAGAGCCGCGATCTGGGTCGTGGTCAGCGAGGTGAGCTGACCGGTCTTCAGATATTCCATCTGCGAGGTCTTGAGGCCTGCAAGACCCGAAGTGCCGAGGGCAGCGATCTGCTTGGAATTCAGTGCACCGATCTGGTCGCTGGAGAGCACGCCGAGCTGTGTGGAGCCGAGGGCGGCAACCTGGCCGGTGCTGAGCGAGGCGATCTGCTTGGAAGAAAGAGCAGCGATCGCATCCGTGCCGAGGGCGGCAAGCGTATCCGAAGTCAGGCCGGAAATTGCCTTGGTGCTGATGACGGCAATTTCAGCCGTGGTGAAGCTGGCGAGGTCTGCCGTGTCCATCGCGCCGATGGCAGCAGCGCTGAGGACGCCGATCTGTGCCTCGGTGAGCGCGCCGGACTGCGTCGAGGTCAGCGCACCGATCTGCGTCGAGGTCAGTGCAGCGATCTGGCTGGTGGCAAGGCCACCGATCTGAAGGGTCGAAAGGACCGCGATCTGATCGAGGCCAAGGCCGACCAACGATGCAGCCGAGACGTTCTTCAACTGGTCGGCGCTCATGACCTTGAGATCTTCGGTCTCAATGGCGTGGATCTGAGCCGAGGAAAGAACCTTGAGCTGTGCGGAGCTCAGAGCAGCCACGTCTTCGGTGGAGAGCGACGCAATCGTCGCTGTCGACATCGCCTTGATCTGGTTGATGCTCAGAGAAGTAACAATGGAAGTCATCTAAGTGCGCCCTCGGTGCTGTTGATCACGTACGCATTCCCTGTCCTCGGCCGCAAAAGGCTCGCAAACCGAACCTTCACATCGGCTCAGGCGCGTAACACGCCTGCCGACGCAGCCGCCTTCAGAGCCGGGCGCAAATATGCGACCGCAGCCAAGAGCGTCCTGTCGGACCGAAACAATATTGAGTGAGACATGGCTCGCACGAGCCTGAGCATTGAAAGGGCATCATGCTCTCAGAGCCGCGCGACAGCTCTGACCCTTCAAGCCAGTGGACACGAACGTCTTGAACTTCGTGATACCGCCCTTCAATCCGCCAAAATCGGCATCCAGAAAGACCGCATCCCCCGAAACAACTTTCGCGATCACCGAAAACCTACCCCTCGAACCTTTAACTTTGGGTTAAAATCGGGGTGGCCGCAGTTTTTTCTCGTAACCTATTCTGTGTCGTCAAGTTTAGTTACGAGACGCGGGACGGGCTTTACACCGACGCCCCGCGGCGTTGCAGAATATGCGCAGATACTTAAGGAGAGACGAAGAATGCACCAAGTTTCTGGGCATTGGCGGAAGCATTGAGGTAAGCATCCGCAGTATCCAGCGCTTCACGAATGGTCACGTCCATGTCGAGATAGCGGTAGGTGCCGAGCCGGCCGACAAAGGTAACGCCGGGCTCCTGACCGGCCCTTTCGACGTAGCGCGCCAGAAGCGCTTTTTCGTCGGCCATGCGGATCGGGTAATAGGGAATGTCCCCTTCTTCGCAGGAACGCGCCGATTCGCGATAGCAGATGCTCTTCTCGTGCTTTTCCCAGGGCGAGAAATGCTTGTGCTCGGTGATGCGGGTATAAGGCACATCGAGATCGCCGTAGTTCATGACCGCGCAGCCCTGATAGTCGCCGTCATAATAAAAACGCTCGAAATCCAGCGTTCTATAGCCCAGACGCCCCAGTTCGAAGTCGAAATAGCCATCGAGCGGGCCGGAATAGAAGACATGCGCGTAGGACGCGCTTTCCGCCCGGCTATAACGGGTATTGAGCTTCAGCTCGATATTGTCGTGATCGAGGATCTTCTCGACCATCTCCGTATAGCCGTTTTCCGGCATGCCCTGGAAACGGTGGAAGAAGTAGTTGTCGTCGTAATTGAAGCGGACAGGCAGGCGCTTCAGAATGCTGGCCGGAAGCTGAGTCGGCTCGACGCCCCACTGCTTCATCGTATAGCCCTTGAAGAAGGCCTCGTAGAGATCGCGGCCGACGAATTTCAGTGCCTGGTCTTCAAACGTCTTCGGCTCGCCGATCGTCTGGTCGGCGATCGAGGTGATGAACTCCTTCGCCTCATCCGGCCGCAAAGTCTTGTTGAAGAACTGGTTGATCGTGTGAAGATTGACCGGCAGCAGAAAAACCCGGCCACCGCTCGTCGTCTTCACGCGGTTGACGAAAGGCAGGAAATTGGCAAAGCGGTTAACATAATCCCACACGCCCTCGTCGTCGGTGTGGAAGATATGCGGCCCGTAGACATGCACCATGACGCCGGTATCGGCATCGCGCTCGGTGTAGCAATTGCCGGCGATGTGGCTGCGCTCGTCACAGACCGTAACGAGATGACCGGCTTCGGCAAGCTTCCTCGCCATGACTGCGCCGGACAGGCCAGCTCCGACCATCAAAACTCGCTTTTCCACGGCCACATCTCCAGTCGCTCGTCGGCATTTCGTCTTTTTGGCGAAAAACCTGTTGTTTCGGGCCTGGCAACAGCCCGGTTTTCAACCGCAGCCTGATACCAGCGGCGAATCCCTTACGCGATTCTCTCAACGACGTAACGTCGCAGGTTCAAGGTGTCACGCATCCTGCCAATACGTAACAATACCAATAGCGCGAGGCCAAAATGCAGTACACGTTGAGCCTCGGAAGTCCGACACTGTTGACGGGCTCCTTCGGCGGCCGGGGTCGGTGTGGGATCCTGGCCGCCTCCCTATTTCCGACATCTCCGCTGGGCGTTGAGGCCATGTCGAGCGAGCCAAAGCCGATCTGGGCGAAAGCTGATTTGCTGCGCAGCAAAAAAATGCGCTAGCGCAATTCATTGGTTACCTTCGTCGCCTAGACTGCCTCCACGCAATCAAGGAGATGGCGATGGCGCAGTACAAATACCCGGTTCATCTCGTGGAGACCAAGTCCTGGGCTTTCGACCAGGACTGGAAGCCCGGACAGCCGGTCCGCAATGCCGGTATCTATCGCTGCCGCACCTGCGGCGACGAAATCGTCGTCGACAAGGGCGGCGTCATTCCCCAGCACCACCACGAACATACGGTGCTTGGCCCCGTCGTCTGGACGCTGCTGGTTTTCGCCCAGAAACATCCCGGCCGCTGAGCGCCCCATTCCCGATACAGAAAAAGCCGCCCTTTCGGACGGCTTTTGTTGATTTCCTGTTCTGCGCCGCATCATGCGGCCGAAGTCGCGTCGTCAGAATATCGCCTGTCCCGCCATCAGCGCGAGCACGAGGAAGACAAGGAAGATGACGATGGCGATGAAGAAGAGGATCTTCGCGATCGAGGCGGTGGCTGCCGAAATACCGGAGAAACCGAAAAAGCCCGCGACCAGCGAGACGACGAGGAAAAAGAGAGCCATTTTCAGCATGGAATTCTGTCCTTGAGAGTTGATGCCCAGACAACGCCGGAAATGTTCCAAGGTTCCATGCCGGAACAATATTTCGCCACAAATTCAATGCGCGGCGTTTGATCGCCTCTAGCGAAACAGATGTGCTGCGCCGCTGACGGAAATCGCTACCCGGTCTCCGGAGGCAAGTGGCGACAGACTCGGGATGTCGAGGCGGAATGACGGCCCACCCTCTCCCTCAAGCGTCACCAGCACTTCGCAGGTCGAGCCGGAAAACACCATTTCGCCGATCACCGCCGCACCGGTATCACTCTGCTGAAGCGTCATCTGTTCAGGCCGCAACATGACCTGCGTCTTGCCGGTATAAGAAGCATCATCGACCGCGAGCGACCCAAGCGGCGTATCCGCACGCCCCTGCCCCACCACCGCCGGCAGCACGATAGCCTCACCGAGGAACATTGCCGTCTCGGCATCGACCGGCCGGGCATAGACCTGGCGCGGGGCGCCTACCTGCGAAAAATTGCCAGCCCGCATGACGGCCAGCTGATCGGCAAAGGCAAGCGCCTCGGCCTGGTCATGGGTGACGAGAATGGTGGTGATCCCGGCTGCCGACAGAACTTCGCTGACCGCTTTGCGGGTCGCGGCACGCAGGCCGGTATCGAGCGCGGAAAACGGCTCATCGAGCAGCATCAGCCTTGGGCGGCAGGCAAGCGCGCGGGCCAGCGCCACACGCTGCTGCTGCCCACCGGAAAGTTCGTCCGGCTTGCGCGACAGCATCGCCCGGTCGAGCCCGACCATTTCCATCAGTTCCGAGGCCTTGGCGAGCTTGGTCGCGCGATCCGCCTTCATGCCGAAACCGATATTGTCGGCGACAGTCAGATGCGGAAAAAGGCAGCCGTCCTGCGCGACGATGCCGACATTGCGCCGATGCGCCGGCACCTGCTCCTCAAAACTCGCCACCGTCTCGCCGTCGAAAGCGATCGTGCCATCGTCCGGCGTATCGAAACCGGCGATCAGCCGCAGCAGCGTGGTCTTGCCGCAGCCGGAAGGACCGACGATCGCGGTGCGGCTACCGCTCGGCACGGTCAGGCCGACGCCGGCCAGTGCGGCAACGGAACCATAGGTCTTTTTCAGGGACTGAAGTTTCAGCTCGGTCATCGCCCGGCAATCTTCTTTGAATGATGGTGGAGGAGAAGCGTCAGCGGCAACGAAAAGACGATCATCAGCACCGCATAAGGTGCGGCAGCCGCATAATCGATCTCGCTGGTCAGCGCCCAGAAGGCCATGGCAAGCGTACGCGTGCCGTTTGGCGCCAGCATCTGCGTGGCGGTGAGTTCGTTCATGATGCCGAGCGAGGCGAGCGCCATTCCGGCCGCCGCTCCTGGTGCCGCCAACCGCACCGTCGTGGACCAGAGCGCATTGCCGGGCGAACGCCCAAGGCTGGTCGCCGCCTGTTCGAGCTCGACCGGCACCTGCGCGATGCTGGCCCTCAAGGACACGAGCGCCCGCGGCAAGAACATGATGACATAGGCAATCGCGATGGTGGCGACCGTCTGGTAGAGCGGCAGGATGACCCGGATCGTCACCGTCACCAGGGCGAGCGCGATCACCACGCCCGGCATTGAGCTTGCCAGATAATAGCAGCCTTCGAGAAAACGGCTCGCCGGTGTCGGCCGGCGCACCGAAAGCCAGGCGATCGGCACCGCAGCCGCCGCCGTGGCGATACCGCCGATAATGCAGATGACCAGCGTCTGCCAGAGCGCCAGCCAGACCTCGTCGGTCCGCCAGATCTCTGCACCGCCGGCAATCAGCCAGCGGCCAAGCGTCAGGGACGGAATGCCGAGCGAAAAGACGGCAACGCCAAGCGGCAGGATGAGTGCCGGATATTTCCAGAACCCGAGTCGCACCTTGCGCACCTGCCGCGCGACACCCGGACCGAGCCGCGCATAGCGCCTGCGCCCACGCAAGGCCGCTTCCAGCCCGAGCAGCACGAAGCAGCAGGCGACCAGCACCAGCGCCAGCATATAGGCGGCAACTCCGTTATAAGTGGACTGGAACTGGTCGATGATCGCCGTCGTGAACGTGTCGAAGCGGATCATCGCGAACAGGCCGTATTCGGACAGAAGATGCAGCCCGATCAGAAGCGCGCCGCCGCAGAGCGACAATCTCAGCTGCGGCAGCACGACCCGCCGGAAGACGGCGAAAGGTGGCAGACCCAGCGAAGAAGCCTGGTCCTCAAGGGCCGGATCAAGCAACCGGAAGGCGGCCGAGATCGGCAGATAGAGAAACGGAAAATAGGCAACGACCGAGATCGACACGCCGGCAGTGAGCCCGTTCAGACCCGGCCAGAGCCCGAGCCATGCATAGGAATGGACGAAGGCGGGCACGGCAAGCGGCACGACAGCAAGCCAGGACCAAAGCCGCGCACCGGGAAGATCCGTGCGCTCCGTCAGCCATGCCAGCGTCACGGCAAGCACCGCGCAGATCGGAATGGTGATGAGGATCAAAAGGACCGTATTGACCATCAGCTCGCCGACCCGGCCGCGGAAGATCAGCTGCACGGCGGTGTCCCAGCCGGTGACGATCCCTGCCCAGATGACAAAGCCGAGCGGCAGAAGCGAGAGAAGTGCCACGACGACCGCGATCGAGAGCGTCCACGACGTGGCCGCAGGCATGCGGCGGTGGGGAACGGTCGGGGCGCGAGTGTCTGCGATGGAACTCATGGACGGCAAGGCTATTCGTGCGACTGGTGCGATTGGACGATCCGAAAAGCAAGAGACATCGCAGGTACGCCCTGCGATGTCTCGACGCAAGATTTATCGCAAATGCTTAGAGCAGGCCGGCTGCGGTCATCATTTCGGTGACCTTGGCATTGTTGAGGGTCGAGGGCTCGACCTTCGGTGCCTGCAGATCGGCGATCGGCACGAGCGCCTTGTTGGACTCATCGCCCTTGCCGACGGCATATTCGAACGACGTGCCATCGCGAAGGATCTTCTGACCGCCCTTGCCGGTAACCCACTTCAGGAAGGCCTGAGCCTGTTCCTTGTGCTTGGAGGAAGCAAGGATACCGCCGCCGGAGATCGAGACGAACGCGCCCGGATCCTGGTTCTTGAAGTAATGCAGGGCAACGTTCTTGCTGTTTTCACCCGTCTTCGCCTGATCGCCGGTGAAGTAGTAGTGATAGATCAGCGCGCCTTCGAACTGACCGGCATTGACGGCCTTCATCGCGGTCGAGTTACCACGGATCGGAGTGGCATTTTCCTTCATGCCCTTCAGCCAGGCAGCGGTTGCCTCTTCGCCCTTCAGCTGCAGCAGCGCGCCAACGATGGCCTGGAAGTCGGCACCCGACGGAGACGCCGTCCAGCGGCCCTTCCATTCCGGCTTGGCGAGATCGAGCATCGACTTCGGCAGCTTGTCTTCAGTCAGCTTCGTCTTGTCATAGGCGAATACGGTCGAGCGGGCGGCAATGCCGACCCAGTTGCCGTTGGCCGGATGGAAGCCGGGCAGAACCTGGTCGAGCGTCGACTTTTCGATCGGCGCGAACAGGCCCTTGCTGTCGACCAGAACCATGGCGGGCGAGTTTTCGGTGAGGAAGACGTCGGCCGGCGAATTGGCGCCTTCCTGAACGATCTGGTTCGCCATGTCGAGGTCGCCACCGTTGCGGACGGTGACCGCAATGCCGGTTTCTTCCTTGAAGGCATCGACCCATTCCTTGGTCAGGCCTTCATGCTGGGCGTTATAGATCGTCAGGCTGTTTGCCACCTGAGCCGAAGCCGGGCTGACAAGAGCGACAACGGAAAAGGCAAGCGTGACGCCGGCCAGAAGAACAGAGTTTTTCAAAATCGCCTCCAGTTAAGAATTGATGGCGACCTCTTAGCCAAACAGGAGAAGCGTGGTCAAGTTTAATTGAAAAACTATTCTGACAAAGTCGTGATTAAATTATTGAATACAAAAGAAAATACATCCGATCGAAAGAACTTCGATCGGATTGAGGCGGATTTCTCCGCGGCTTTATTCGCCCTCGCGAAAGACAACCTGCCTTTCGCCCCTTGCACCGATGACGCCCTTTCAAGGCGCCATTGCGGTCAGGTGGGTGAGTGCGAAAACTACCTGACAGACACCTGAACACCTCAGCTCGAAAATTATTCGGATTTTTCTTCTCATCTTTTTTGACAGCCTCTGGACGGTGCCGCCGGATCGGGGATAAGCCGAAGCAAAGCCGCCATCGGGGCGAGGTTTTGCGGAGGCCGTCATCGCCAGCGAGCAGGAAATCCGGGCCGGGCTCGGCGCGCAGCTGACACGGCTGTGGCGCTACGGCGCCATGTTGTCGCATCACCGCGATACGGCGGACGATCTCGTGCAGGCGACCTGCCTGCGCGCGCTCGAACGCGCGGCGCAGTTTTCGCCCGGCACGAGGCTCGACCACTGGCTTTTCTCGATCCTGCATTCGATCTGGCTGAACGAGGTGCGTTCACGCCGCGTCCGCGAAGGCCAGGGTTTTGTCGAGGCCGCGGAGGCACTGATATTTGATGGCGCCGCAACGACCGAAACCCATATCCTTGCCATGCAGGTGATGGATCATGTCCATGCCTTGCCGGAAGCGCAGCGCTCCGTCGTTTTCCTCTGCTATGTCGAAGGCCTTTCCTATCGCGAAGTCGCCGATGTGCTGGATATCCCGATCGGCACTGTCATGAGCCGCCTCGCCGCCGCCCGTGCCCGCATCGCGGAGGCAACCGCTCCGAGACTACCAACCTTTTCAAGAGGAGGCGCCCAGTGACGATCGCCTTCACCGACGAAGTTCTCGTCGCCTATCTGGATGGCGAACTGCCCGCCGACCAGCGCCGTGCCCTTGAAGAGGCAATGACGCGGGATGCAGCAGTCACCGCACGCCTTGATGACCTGCGCCGCAGCGACCTGCCCTTTGCCGAAGCATTCGCGCCAATGCTCGAGGCTGCGCCAAGGGCAAGACTGGAAGCTATGCTCGCGGCCATTCCGCCCGCCCCACCCCAGTATGAAGCAGCAGCACCGTCCGAACCCGCATCGCAGACCGGTATCAGCCGCCGCGGCCTGATCGCCGCAGCCGCCGTCTCTCTTGTCGCCGGTGTGGCACTCGACCGCGTCCTGATTGCGCTCGAGCCCTCACCGCCCCCGGTCGACGAAGCAGCCGCTTTCCGCTCGGAAGTCGCCGAATATCTGGCGCTCTACACGCCGGACACGCTGCGCCAGATGACGATCAGTCTTGCCAAGCGCACCGACCAGCTGCGGGTAGCAAGCGAGCGGCTCGGCCTGAAACTCGACCCCTTCGCCATGACGCTCGGCGGCCTTGAAATGCGCCGCACCCAGGTTCTGGAATATGACGGCAAGCCATTAGGCCAGATCATGTATCTCGATCCGGACCATGGCCCGGTCGCGCTCTGCATCATCCCCGTCTCCTCCGGCGCGACGAAAATGCATCGTGAGCAACGCAGCGGCCTCAACCTGATCTACTGGTCGAGCGACACCCACAGCTTCGTCATGGCGGCGCGCAATCCGATGGACGAGCTCAAGGCTCGCGCCGACGAGATCCGCGATGATCTGGCGGACCGGAACCAGGCGTGATGTGCCTTTAGACGGCTGAGTCATGGACAGGCCTCTCATCCGGCTGCCGCCACCTTCTCCCCGCTCGCGGGGAGAAGGGCACTTGCGGCGCATTCCCTACCCCAATCAGGGCACGTCCCCTCTCCCCGCGAGCGGGGAGAGGGTTAGGGTGAGGGGCAATCACACAGCGCACAACATCATCCACCCGTCCCTGTTCCCGAACGAATCAGTTATGGCTCATCGAACACATCGGGAACGTCGGAAAGAGAATGCAGCTCGCCTCTCAGGAAAAACCCTCCTATCTGGATAAACTGAATGATGCTCAGCGCCGCGCGGTCGAGCATGGTTCGGAGGTCGCCAATGGCGGTCCGGCCGGCCCGCTTCTCGTCATCGCCGGCGCCGGTTCCGGCAAGACGAACACGCTCGCCCATCGCGTCGCGCATCTGATCGTTTCCGGCGCCGATCCGCGCCGCATCCTGATGATGACCTTTTCCCGCCGCGCGGCCTCCGAAATGGGCCGCCGTGTTGAGCGCATCTGCAAACAGGTCATGGGTGCCAATGCCGGCATCATGACCGACGCGCTCGCCTGGGCCGGGACGTTCCACGGCATCGGTGCGCGCATCCTGCGCCTTTACGCCCACCAGATCGGCCTCGACCCGGATTTCACCATCCACGACCGGGAAGATTCCGCCGATCTGATGAACCTCATCCGCCACGAACTCGGTTTTTCCAAAATGGAAAGCCGCTTTCCGACCAAGGGCACCTGCCTTGCCATCTATTCCCGTACCGTCAATTCCGAGACCCCGCTCGATGAAGTGCTGAAAACCTGGTTCCCCTGGTGTCAGGCCTGGGGCAAGGAACTGCGCGACCTCTTCGGTGCCTATGTCGAGGCCAAGCAGGCCCAGAACGTCCTCGATTACGACGACCTCCTGCTCTACTGGGCGCAGATGATGGGCGAGCCGTCGATCGCCGACGATGTCGGCGCCCGTTTCGACCATGTCATGGTCGACGAATACCAGGACACCAACCGGCTACAATCCTCAATCCTGATGGGCATGAAACCCGGCGGAAAGGGACTGACCGTCGTCGGCGACGATGCCCAGTCGATCTACTCGTTTCGGGCTGCGACGATCCGCAACATCCTCGATTTCCCGAACACCTTCGATCCGCCCGCCAATATCGTCACGCTCGATCGAAACTATCGTTCCACCAGCACGATCCTCGCCGCCGCCAATGGCGTCATCGAGCTTGCCCGCGAGCGTTTTACCAAGAACCTGTGGACCGACCGCAAGTCGGAGGAGCGTCCGCGCCTCGTCACCGTCAAGGACGAGAACGAGCAGGCCAATTACATCGTCGAAAAGATCCTCGAAAACCGCGAAACCGGCATGACCTTGAAACAGCAGGCCGTGCTGTTTCGCGCCTCGCACCATTCCGGCCCGCTGGAAGTGGAACTGACCCGCCGCAACATCCCCTTCGTCAAATTCGGCGGCCTGAAATTTCTCGACAGCGCCCATGTGAAAGACATGCTGGCCGCCCTGCGTTTCGCCCAGAACCCGCGCGACCGCGTCGCCGGCTTCCGGCTGATGCAGCTTCTGCCCGGCATCGGCCCGCAGACCGCCGGCAAGATCCTCGACGCGATCGCAGCCGATCCGGAACCGCTCTCCGCCCTGCAGGAAATCCCCGCCCCGCCGCGTTCCGGCGCCGACTGGCCCGCCTTTGTCGAGATGCTGGGCGCGATCCGCAGGGGCGAAGGCTGGCCTGCGGAAATGGGTATTGCCCGCGAATGGTATCAGCCGCATCTCGAACGCATCCACGAGGATGCCGACACCCGCAAGGCCGACCTGTTGCAGCTCGAACAGATCGCCTCCGGCTACGCCTCTCGCGAACGGTTCTTGACCGAACTGACGCTCGATCCGCCGAATGCGACCAGCGATCAGGCCGGCGTGCCGCTGCTCGACGAGGATTACCTGATACTCTCGACCATCCATTCCGCAAAAGGCCAGGAATGGCGCTCGGTCTTCCTCTTGAACTGCATCGACGGCTGCATCCCCTCCGATCTCGGTGTCGGCTCGACCGCCGAGATCGAGGAGGAACGCCGCCTGCTCTATGTCGCCATGACTCGCGCAAAAGACCATCTGCACCTGATCACGCCGCAGCGTTTCTTCGTACATGGCCAGAATTCGCAAGGCGACCGGCATGTCTATGCCTCCCGCACCCGCTTCATCCCGGCCACGCTGCTGCAATTCTTCGAAAGCGCCGCATGGCCGGTCGTCGCGCCGATGTCGGAGGCGGAACGCCAGCACCGCCAGCAGGTGCGGATCGATGTGACCGCGAAGATGCGGGGCATGTGGCGCTAAAGGATTTGCTTAACCGCCAAAACCATTTAGACCCTTGACGCAATCATGCTGCGTCAGGAGGAGACGGACGTGGAGAATACCCAATCGACCCTGAAGGCCGCCGGCTGGATGATGACGTCGATCGCATTGCTCATGCTGATGGCCGTGTCAGGCCGCATCATCACTCAAGAGATCAATGTCTTTCAGGTCATGGAGATGCGCTCCGTGATCGCCTTTTTCATGCTTCTGCCACTGGTCTTCCGCGAGGGTGGTTTCCGGGCGATGCGCACGCCGGTCCTGCCCGGCCATATCGGCCGCAACGTCGCCCATTATGTCGGCCAGTTCGCCTGGCTGATGGGCCTGACGATGATTCCACTGGCGCAGGTCATCGCCATCGAATTCACCGCACCGATCTGGGCCGCGCTGATGGCGGCATTTTTCCTCGGCGAGCGACTGACATGGCGAAAAGGTCTGGCAATCGGCTTCGGCCTTGCCGGCGTGCTGCTGATCCTCAAACCGGGTGCCGCCCCGCTCAATCCCGGCCACCTGATCGTGCTCACCGCCGCCTTCTTCTTCGCCATTTCCTTCATCATGACGAAGTTTCTGACGCGCTCGGACAGCGCGACGAAGATCATCTTCTGGATGCTGATCATCCAGTCGATCATCGGCCTCATTCCAGCACTCAGGGTCTGGATCTGGCCGTCCGCCGGCGTCTGGCCCTGGATCTTCGTGATCGCCTTCACCGGCACATTCGCGCATTTCTGCATGGCGAAGGCCCTGTCGCATGCGGATGCTACAGTGGCGATGCCGATGGATTACCTGCGCGTGCCGCTCTCGGCCATTATCGGTTATTTCCTCTATGCCGAAGGCGTCGATGCCCTGATGGCGCTGGGCGCCGCCCTCATCCTCGCTGGCAACCTCTTCAACCTGCGCCGCCCGAATGCAGGAAAGATCCAGCAGACGCCGACGTGAAGATAACGCGATAGGCCACGGTGCGAGCCGCCCCCCTCTGGCCTACCGGCCATCTCCCCCACAGGTGGGGAGATCTGCTGGCCGCACCAACATTTCCCAGATTTCAACCGAGGAGATCGTCGAGATTAAACCGCGATTCGATCTCCCCCCTTGTGGGGGAGATGGCCGGCAGGCCAGAGGGGGGTATTACGAAGCGCGCGCTCTCCTTCACCCCTTCCGCGGATCGTCTCGCTTCTCCAACAGCTCGATCTGGATCTGCTGCAGCTCCGCCAGCCTTTCCCATTGCTTGGCCATCTGGTGGTCGATCTTTTCGTGCAGCTGGCGGATTTCGAGTTCGGCGCGCAGGTTGATCATATAGTCGTTTTCGGCCCGCAGCCGGTCTTTCTCTTCCTGTCGCTTCTGGCTCATCATGATGACGGGTGCCTGAAGAGCCGCAAGGCAGGAGAGGACGAGGTTGAGAAGGATGAAGGGATAGGGATCGAACGGAGCGGACATGATGCCGATCGCATTCACTCCCATCCAGACGATCAGAATGCCGAGGAAGGACAGGATGAAGGTCCAGGAGCCGCCGAAGGAGGCAACCTTGTCGGCAACCCTTGCGCCAAAACTCTCCTTGCTTTCCAGCGCGGCCGGCTCGCTGTCCTGAACGGTCAGCGTGCCTTTCTCGAAATCATCGAGAACCTGTTTGTCGAGGGCGGAAAGTTCGCCGCGTTCGGCCTCCAGCAGGCTTTCGACATAACGGCGGCGGTAGCGGGCAAGGTCCTCGTCGCAGATCAGGCTCTCGACATTACAGTCCTTCACCTCTTCCGCGATCATCTCGAACAGGCGCGGCCGAAGGCTTGCCACCTTGTGCAGCTTGGAAAACGGGAATGTCCGGCCGCAGACGACGCAGCGGCCTGTCTTGCCGTTGGACGGCGAGTGTTTATGCATGTCCAGCATCGTCTTTTCCGGTCTCGGTTTTGCTGTTGGTTTTCGTTTCGGCATCCGCATCCGGCTGCAAGGGCGCCAGATGATAGACCTTCGGCGAGAATGTCTTGGAGAATTCCTCGGAGCGGCCGATATAGATCAGCGTCGACTCCTTAAGCCCAGCCAGCACGCCGATCAGCCTTTCGCGCACTTCAGGCTCCAGTCCTTCCAGCACGTCGTCCATGATCAGCCAGTCCGGCTTGCGCAAGACGGCATTGGCGACCTGCAGCGCGGCTTCCTCGTCCTTGTCGAGCAGCCGGTCCCAGCGCTCCACCTCGTCGAGGCGCGTGGCCAGCCGGTGCAGGCCGACCTCTTCCAGCGCCGCAGCCAGTGCCGCGTCGGAAAGGTCCGGAGCATCGGTCGCTGCCGCAGCCGGATAGGTCATCACTTCCCTGAGCGTCGCGGTCGGCAGATAGCCCTCCTGCGGCATGATGATCATCCGATCGGCCACCGGCAGGCCGATCTCGCCGCGCCCCCAGGGCCAGATCCGCGCAACCGCCTGGAAGAACAGGTGGCGACCCGGCCCCGGATCGCCGTTGATCATCACCCGGTCACCCGGCGCGATGGCACAGCCGTCTTCGGCAAGCTTGATGCCATGGCCCTGTTCGCCCTTCTCCGGTTCGCCGTAGATGGCGAGCCCTGCGAAGGAGAGCCCCTGCTCGGCAGCATTTTCTCTGTAGCTGATCAGCGTGCCTTCAGCGGCCGGATTGTCCATGGCAAGCAGGGCATTGCGGAAGAAGGTGACGCGGGCAAGTGTTGCCCGCCAGTCGGCGATGACGCTGAAATTGGCGACGTACCAGCGCAAGGCCTGATTGACCTGGTTGAAGGCGCCGACCGCCATCATCAGGCCACCAAAAGTCAGTTCGCCGGAAAAATACATCGGCGAGGCGATGATGATCGGCGCCACCAGCGCCAGCCAGCCGAAACCGGAGGAAACCCAGGTGAGATTGGTCAGTGCCCAGGCCAGTTTCCGCAGCATTTCCAAAACGCCGCCAATCGCGCCCTGCACGCGCACCAGCTCGTTCGGCTCGCCGCGGGCAAGCGTGATCGGCTTCAGGTTTTCGTTGGTACGTACAAGGGCTGCACGCAGATCCGCCTCGCGGGCATAACGGTCGGCATTCAGCCGCGCCAGCCGGCCACCAACAATGTTGCTGAGCACTGAACCGAGGACGGCATAAAGGATCGTCGCCCAGACCATGTAACCGGGAATGTAGATGAGCTTTCCGGCAATCGGCAGCGCGAAATCGGAAGAGATCGACCAGAGGACTCCAATGAAACTGGCGAGCAGGATGGTCGAATTGACGAGGCCGATCGCCAGCGCCGTGGTGTTTTCGGCAAGGATGCGGGTATCCTCGTGCAGCCGCTGGTCCGGATTGTCGGCAATCGCGCCGGCGCTGCCGAGTTTCAGCGCTCTGCCCGGCTTCAACCAGACATCGGCCAGATCGCGCGCCAGCCCTTCGCGCATGCGCATCGCAGTAATCTGGTTCAGCCAGGTCTGCACCACGTTCAACAGCGTCAGCGAAAAGGCGATGACCGCGAAGACGACCAGCTGGCGCATGAATTCCGGCATGTCGCGCCGTTCCAGCGCGTCATAGAACGGCCCGTTCCACTCGTTCAGCCGGTAAGCGGCATAGGTCGTGGCAAAAATGACGGCGAGCAGCGCGACAGTGAGAACCAGAACGCGATTGCGCACCGACGATGCCCAGAAGGCTGCCATCATCATCCGAAGCTGGCCGCCGAACGAAAGCTCGTAGGTCTCCGGCGTCCCCTCGGAAGTCTGCGACATCGGATGCTGGCTCCTCGACCACAACATTTCGCGCTGCGCCGCACACTTAGGCCCGTTCATCACGAAAGGGAAGCCGCGCGTCGGGCAAGAGTATGGCGAAGAACCCCTTCAGACTTCCTTGAAGAGCACACTCGGATCGGTGAGATATTTGGCGAAGATCGGCAGGCTGGCGCCGCCGATGGCGCGGGCCTGGCTGCCGACCTTGCCCTCGATGATATCGGGCGTGATGACGCCCTGCAGGTCGAGCCGCCGCACGGCCTCAATGGTTCGCTCAACGATACGCTTGCGGACCCACGGCGGAAATCCGCCATCGATCACCGCCGCGCCGAAATCGATGATCGAGGCGGCGGCAACGATCGCCTGCGCCAGGGCATCCGCGGTATCATCGACCCAGCGCGTCATCGGCTCGCCGAAATCGACCCAGTCATCGGCCGAATACCAGAGCGGCTGCGGATCGATACCCGCATCGAGCAGCAGGTTTTCGAAGACGAAGATCGAGGCCACTTCCAGAAGCTGCCGGGTCTGCCCGTCTCTGCCCCTGACCGGCAGCGGCGCGACGGCGCCGGCCGTGCCCGTCCGGCCGGAAAAGATCGCCGAGTTCAGGACGATACCGCCACCGATAAAGGAGCCGATATAGAAATAGACGAAGTCCGGGTAGGATGGCCCGACGCCGAAGACGAGCTCCGCACCGCAGGCACTCGTGGCGTCGTTCTGCAGATAGGTCGCGTGGCGAATTCTCGCGGAAATCTCGGCATGCAGGTCAAAATCGCGCCAAGCCTCCATCGCATCGGCTGGTGCCCCCACCTCCTCCGCCCAGTTCCAGAGTTCGAACGGCGCGGCAATGCCGACACCGGCGATCCTTCCCCGCTCCGCCTCGCTCAGCTGCGCTTCAAGCCTCTCGATGCCTGACGTGATGATTTGCAGGATCTTGTCCGGCAGCGGATAGGCATAGGTGACGTGATATTGCAGCCGGATCTGGCCGACGAAATCCATCAGCACCAGATCGGCGCTGCGCCGGCCGATCTTGACGCCGAAGGAATAGACCGCATCCGGATTGAGCCGCATCGGCACCGAAGGCTGGCCGACCTTTCCGCGGATTGGTTCGCCGCGCAAAAGCAGCCCGTCCTTTTCCAGCGAACGCATGATAACCGAGACCGTCTGCGCCGAAAGCCCGCTGCGGCGGGTGATATCGGCCTTCGACATGGCGCCATGCAACCTGACGAGCGAAAGCACCAGCCGCTCGTTATAAGCTCTGACACGCACCTGGTTCGAACCACCGGTGAAATTGCCAAGCGGCGCATGGCCCTGCGCCATGCCGTCCGACGCCGACATCGCCCTTCTCCCATCATCCGCTCCGGCACTGGCCGCCGGGGGCAAGATCTCTATATCGATCCTCATGCGCGTCGCCATCCTCCAACAGCGGCCGCCAGAAAATCGCTCCTCCACAAGCGGCCAGACTATGCCACTGGGGATAAATAAATCAATCGGAATTAATTATTGACAGCCGCATTTAACTCGGTCTTAATTTAGGCTGTGAGGGCACAGGCTGGCTTTGGAGGAGGCACCTGTCGAATTCGATGGCACCGGTGCCCCGTCCATCGGTCCGCTAGAGCGGACGGCAAGATCTCTCGGGAGGAGATATCATGAAGAAGACCATGCTTTCGGGCGCTTTCGCGGCGCTCGCTCTCGGTGTCGTGTTCGCGGCGCCCGCCCATGCAGCCGGCACCTCGGCCTGCCTTATCACCAAGACCGACACCAATCCCTTCTTCGTCAAGATGAAGGAAGGCGCGACCGCCAAGGCCAAGGAACTCGGCGTGACGCTGAAATCCTATGCCGGCAAGATCGACGGCGACAGTGAAAGCCAGGTGGCCGCCATCGAGACCTGCATTGCAGACGGCGCCAAGGGCATCCTGATCACCGCTTCCGACACAAAGGGCATCGTGCCGAACCTGAAAAAGGCCCGCGACGCCGGCCTGCTGGTCATCGCGCTCGACACGCCGCTGGAGCCGATCACTGCCGCCGACATGACATTCGCCACCGACAACCTTCTCGCCGGCAAGCTGATCGGCCAGTGGGCCAAGGAAACGCTGGGCGACAAGGCGAAGGACGCCAAGGTAGCCTTCCTCGACCTCACCCCGTCGCAGCCTTCCGTTGACGTGTTGCGCGACCAGGGTTTCATGATGGGCTTTGGCATCGACCCGAAGGATCCGAACAAGATCGGTGACGAAAGCGACAAGCGCATCGTCGGCCATGACATCACCAACGGCAATGAAGAAGGCGGCCGTACCGCGATGGAAAACCTTCTCCAGAAGGATCCGACCATCAACGTCGTTCACACGATCAACGAACCGGCTGCCGCCGGCGCTTATGAAGCGCTGAAGGCCGTCGGCCGCGAAAAGGACACGCTGATCGTTTCGATCGACGGCGGTTGCCCGGGCGTGAAGAACGTCAAGGACGGCGTGATCGGCGCCACCTCGCAGCAATATCCGCTGCAGATGGCATCGCTCGGCATCGAGGCGATCAAGAAATTCGCCGATACCGGTGAAAAGCCGAAGGCAACGGCCGGCAAGGACTTCTTCGATACGGGCGTGATCCTCGTCACCGACAAGCCGGTCCCCGGTATCAAGTCGATCGACACGAAGGAAGCGCTCGGCAAGTGCTGGGGCTGATAAAGCACTGATCGACAAGGGCCTTATGCCGGCTGTGCGGCCTCGCCCCTCACCCTAACCCTCTCCCCGCTCGCGGGGAGAGGGGACGTGCCCCGATCAAGTGCCGAGTGTGCGGCATATCCCTTCTCCCCGCATGCGGGGAGAAGGTGCCGGCAGGCGGATGAGGGGCAGACCACACGCAGCCAAACGACAGGCGGGCAAAAACCGCCGCCGCGCTTCCGGAAAACGGGGAGGAGCATCCATGAGCGAGCCAACCGCGGCATCGCCGCATCACGAATACGAAAAGGTGATCAAGGACAGCGCCACCGAGGTCGCTTCCTTCACCGGCAATGACAAGACGGCCGTACAGCGGCTGCAGAATTTTCTGCATACCAGCCCTTCGGCGGTGTCGCTGATCGTGCTGGTGGCGGCCTTGCTGGTCTTCGGCATCCTGCTCGGCGGAAAGTTCTTCTCCGCCTTCTCGCTGACGCTGATCCTGCAACAGGTGGCGATCACCGGCATTGTCGGCGCCGCGCAGACACTGATCATCATGACCGCCGGCATCGATCTCTCGGTCGGCGCCATCATGGTCCTGTCATCGGTCGTCATGGGCCAATTCACCTTCCGCTATGGCCTGCCGGTAGAACTCTCCATTCTCTGCGGTTTTGCCTGCGGCGCGCTTTGCGGCTTCATCAATGGCGTGCTCGTGGCACGCATGAAACTGCCGCCCTTCATCGTCACGCTCGGTATGTGGCAGATCGTTCTCGCCTCGAACTTTCTCTATTCCGCCAACGAGACGATCCGCGCCCAGGAAATCGAAACGACGGCACCGCTTCTGCAATTCTTCGGCAATACGTTCCGCATCGGCGGCGCAGTCTTCACCTATGGCGTCATCACCATGGTCCTGCTCGTCGCCGTGCTCTGGTACGTGCTGAACCACACCGCCTGGGGCCGCCATCTCTATGCAGTCGGAGACGATCCCGATGCGGCAGAACTTTCCGGCGTCAACGTCAAGCGCATGCTGATCTCCGTCTACATGCTTTCCGGCGTCATATGCGCGCTGGCCGGCTGGGCGCTGATCGGCCGTATCGGCTCGGTATCGCCGACCGCCGGCCAGTTCGCCAATATCGAATCGATCACTGCAGTGGTGATCGGCGGCATTTCGCTCTTCGGCGGCCGCGGCTCCATCCTCGGCATGATGTTCGGCGCCTTGATCGTCGGCGTCTTCTCGCTGGGCCTCCGACTTCTCGGGACCGACGTGCAATGGACCTATCTCCTGATCGGCGTGCTTATCATCGTCGCCGTCGCAGTGGATCAATGGATCAGAAAGGCAGCAGGCTGATGGCTCGCGACATGACTTCTCAACCCATTCTTTCGGCCAAAGGTCTGGTCAAGCGTTACGGCCGGGTCACCGCCCTCAACAATGCCGATTTCGACCTCTATCCCGGCGAAATCCTCGCTGTAATCGGCGACAACGGCGCGGGCAAATCCTCGCTGATCAAGGCGATTTCCGGCGCCATCCGGCCGGACGAGGGCGAGATCCGCATGGAAGGCGAGGTCGTGCATTTCGCCTCCCCCAACGAGGCCCGCAAGGCAGGCATCGAGACCGTCTACCAGAACCTCGCGCTCTCGCCGGCGCTGTCGATCGCCGACAACATGTTTTTGGGCCGTGAAATCCGCAAGCCGGGTTTTATGGGCAATGTCTTGCGAAAGCTGGACCACGGCGCGATGGAAAAATTCGCCCGTGAAAAGCTTTCCGAACTCGGCCTGATGACGATCCAGAACATCAACCAGGCGGTGGAGACGCTTTCGGGCGGCCAGCGCCAGGGCGTCGCCGTCGCCCGCGCCGCCGCCTTCGGCTCGAAGGTCATCATCCTCGATGAACCGACTGCAGCACTCGGCGTCAAGGAAAGCCGCAAGGTGCTGGAACTCATCCTCGACGTCCGCTCCCGCGGCATTCCGATCGTGCTGATTTCCCACAACATGCCGCATGTCTTCGAGGTCGCCGACCGGATCCACATCCACAGGCTTGGCCGGCGGCTGACGGTGATCGATCCGAAGCAGTATACGATGTCGGATGCGGTGGCGTTTATGACCGGGGCGAAAGTGCCGGAGGAAGCGGTGGCGGCTTAGCGCTACTGCGCCGGGTCTTGCGCCCCTCACCCTAACCCTCTCCCCGTTTTGACGGGGAGAGGGGACGTGCCCTGATTAGGCGTCAAGGGTGCGGCACCTTCTCCCCGCATGCGGGGAGAAGGGTCCGAAGGACGCAGCCGGATGAGGGGCCGAGACGCGCACCGACCGAAAATTTCGGCTACCCTCCCCTCGCACATGCGACTGGAGGAACCCCATGCCCAAGCTCGACCTCTCCAAAATCCCGAAAATCAAAGGCGCCGGCTACCCCGCCCCTTTCGACGCTCCATGCGCAGACCGCATCCGCCAGCGTCTCGGCGATGCCGGCGGTCTTACCGATTTCGGCATCAACCTCATGCACCTGCCACCCGGCAACTGGTCGAGCCAGCGCCACTGGCACAGCCACGAGGACGAATTCGTCTACATTCTTCAAGGCGAAGTCGTGCTGGTGGAGGACGAAGGCGAAACCCTGCTCAGGGCCGGCGATTGCGCCGCTTTCCCGAAAAATACCGGCAACGGCCACCACATGATCAACCGCTCGACCACAGTCGCCGTCTATATCGAGATCGGCTCGCGCCAACACGAGGATATGACGACCTGTTCGGATATCGACATGAAGAGCGCCAATGCCGATGGCCGCTTCGTGCACAAGGACGGTTCATCCTATTAACGCCGGATTCTTCGTCGTTTTTGGCAGTCATCCGACGGTGATTTGCCTTACCCGTCCATAACCGCGTGATCCGCCTTGCATTCTTTCCGTGCATTGCACAAACTCGCGGCAACAGACGAACCGGCCCGATCTAAAGAGGCTGGCCAGAGGGTAACTTAAAGGCCGCCCCGGAGATCCCGGCGGACGGCGCAAACGGCAGCCTTTGACGGCCAGACGGACCGTCAAAGGGATAGGCCAAGGGGAAAGCCAAAGGGAAAGTATGTCGATCAAGGCGAGTATCTACCACCTCACCCACTACACCTACGACAACCCCGTCCGTCTCGGACCCCAGATCATCCGCCTAAAACCCGCCGCCCATTCGCGCACCAAGGTTTTGAGCCATTCGCTCAAGGTCACGCCCGAAAACCATTTCGTGAACCTGCAGCAGGATCCTTACGGCAATTATCTCGCCCGCTTCGTATTTCCCGAGCCGGTCACCGAGTTCAAGATCGAGGTCGATCTCGTTGCCGATATGACGGTCTACAATCCCTTCGACTTTTTCGTCGAGGAGGAGGCGACCAAATGGCCGTTCCAATACCCGGCGGAACTGGTCCAGGACCTGTCGATCTACATGACGCCCGAGCCGCCTGAGCCGGCCCTCGTCGAGTATCTGAAGACATTCGACATGTCGCCCGGCCAGCGGACCGTCGATATGATCGTCGGCATCAATGCCCGCCTTCAGCAGGCGATCGGTTATGTCATCCGCATGGAGCCCGGCGTACAGACGCCGGAACAGACGCTGACCTCCGCCATGGGCTCCTGCCGTGACACGAGCTGGCTGCTGGTGCAGATCCTGCGCCACCTCGGCCTCGCCGCCCGTTTCGTCTCCGGTTACCTGATCCAGCTGACGCCCGACCTGAAGGCGCTCGACGGCCCTTCCGGCACCGAGGTCGATTTCACCGACCTGCATGCCTGGTGCGAAGTCTATCTTCCCGGTGCCGGCTGGGTCGGCCTAGACCCGACTTCCGGCTTGCTGACCGGCGAAAGCCATATTCCGCTCGCCGCCACCCCGCATTACAGAAATGCCGCCCCGATCTCCGGCGGCTATTTCGGCGAGGCGAACACCTCTTTCGACTTCGCCATGAACGTCACCCGCGTCGCCGAACACCCGCGCATCACCAAACCGTTTTCCGACGAAAGCTGGGAGGCGCTGAACGATCTCGGCGAGCAGGTGGACCGTGTCCTCGCCGCCCAGGACGTGCGCCTCACCATGGGCGGCGAACCGACCTTCGTGTCGATCGACGATTTCGAATCCGATGAATGGAATACCGGCGCCGTCGGCCCGACCAAGCGCGACAAGGCCGATATCCTGATCCGCAAGCTGCGCGAAAAATTCGCGCCCGGCGGCTTTCTGCATTACGGCCAGGGCAAGTGGTATCCCGGCGAAAGCCTGCCGCGCTGGACCTTTTCGCTCTATTGGCGGAAAGACGGCAAGCCGATCTGGAACAACCCGGATCTCGTCGCCGAAGAAGGCCGCAATTACGGCGTCGGCGAAGACGATTCGCAAAAGCTGTTGGCGGCCCTTGCCGGCGAACTTGGCATCGGCGCCGACATGGTCGTGCCGGCCTATGAAGACCCGGCCGAATGGATCATCAAGGAAGGCTCGCTGCCCGACAATGTCGATCCGTCGAATTCCAAGCTGAAAGACCCGGAAGAGCGCAATCGCATCGCCCGCGTTTTCGAACGCGGCCTGACGCGCCCGACTGGCTATATCCTTCCGGTCCAGGCCTGGAACGCGCAGGCCGGCGGACACCGCTGGATCAGCGAAAAATGGAGCACCCGCCGCGGCCGCATCTTTCTCGTGCCCGGCGACAGCCCCGTCGGTTACCGCCTGCCACTCGGCACGCTGCCTTATATCTCGCCCTCGCAATTCCCCTATATCCACGAGGCGGATCCTTCGATCCCGCGCAAGCCCCTGCCGGAAAAGATCGTGCCTGCGGGTCACGGGACATCGGAAGGCCGGGCTATGCCCGAATCCTCCTTCAAGGCTGGTGAGGCCGCCAATCCCGGCCGCATCGAGCAGGCGATCGGCGAAATCGGCGGCGCGGTGCGCACCGCAATCTCCGTCGAGCCGCGCGATGGCCGCCTTTGTGTCTTCATGCCGCCGGTCGAGCGGATCGAGGATTATCTCGAACTGATCGCCGCTGCAGAAAACGCCGCAACGGCGCTCGGCCTGCCCGTCCATATCGAAGGTTATGCGCCGCCACATGACGAGCGCATCAACGTCATCCGCGTCGCGCCCGATCCCGGCGTCATCGAGGTCAACATCCATCCGGCCTCGAGCTGGAAGGAGACGGTCGACATCACCACGGCGATCTATGAGGAGGCCCGCCAGAGCCGCCTCGGCGCCGACAAGTTCATGATCGACGGCCGCCATACCGGCACCGGCGGCGGCAACCATGTCGTGGTCGGTGGCGCCAATCCGAACGACAGCCCCTTCCTGCGCCGCCCGGATCTGCTCAAAAGCATCGTCCTGCACTGGCAGCGCCACCCGTCGCTTTCCTACCTCTTCTCCGGCCTGTTCATCGGCCCGACCAGCCAGGCGCCGCGCATCGACGAGGCTCGCCATGATTCGCTTTACGAGCTAGAAATAGCCCTGTCGCAGGTGCCGGCACCCGGACAAGGCCCGGCACCGCTGCCATGGCTCGTCGACCGCCTCTTCCGCAATCTCTTGACCGACGTCACCGGCAATACCCACCGCTCGGAAATCTGCATCGACAAGCTGTTTTCGCCGGACGGCCCGACAGGCCGGCTTGGCCTTGTCGAATTCCGCGGTTTCGAAATGCCGCCGAATGCCCGCATGTCGCTCGCCCAGCAGCTTCTCGTTCGCGCACTTCTCGCCCGTTTCTGGAAGAACCCGGTCCAGGGGAAATTCGTGCGCTGGGGCACGGCGCTCGCCGACCGTTTCATGCTGCCGCAATACATCTGGGCGGATTTCATGGACGTGCTGCAGGACCTGCGCGAAAACGGTTTCGACCTGCGCCCGGAATGGTTCGAGGCACAGCTGGAGTTTCGCTTCCCCTTCTTCGGCGAGGTCGAATATCAGGGCTCGAAGCTGGAACTTCGCCAGGCACTCGAACCCTGGCATGTCATGGGTGAACAGGGCGCGATCGGCGGCACGGTGCGCTATGTCGACTCGTCGGTCGAACGTCTGCAGGTCCGGCTCGAAACCAGCAATCCGTCGCGTTACACCGTCGCCTGCAACGGCCGCGCAGTCCCCTTGAAGGAAACCGGAACCTCCGGCGTCTCGGTTGCCGGCGTGCGTTTCAAGGCCTGGCAGCCGGCCTCCGGCCTGCACCCGGTTCTGCCGGTTAATTCGCCGCTTACATTCGATATCTATGATACATGGTCCGGCCGTTCGATCGGTGGGTGTATCTACCATGTTGCTCATCCGGGCGGACGCAATTATGAGACCTTCCCGGTCAACGGCAACGAGGCGGAAGCACGCCGGCTTGCGCGGTTCGAACCATGGGGTCATACGGCGGGCGGTTATGCGCTCATGCCGGAAACACCATCACCGGAATTTCCGCTGACGCTCGATCTGCGTCGGCCGCTAGGAGTTTGAAACGAGCCATGTCCAAAGGGCCGGCCACAGAGCGTGTTTTAACCGAGGAGATCGCGACCGATCCGATCCTCGGCTATAGAGCTTTGCCCGGCGTTGCCGACGAGATGCTCGATGCCAATGGTGAGATCAAGCCGGTCTGGGCCAATCTCATCGCGCACCTCAGCCGTCTTTCGGAAGCCGAGCTGCACGAGCGTTTTGCCCGCGCCGACCGTTATCTGCGCGATGCCGGCGTTTTCTATCG
The DNA here is from genome assembly GCF_007829835.1 of Neorhizobium alkalisoli. Taxonomy (GTDB): domain Bacteria; phylum Pseudomonadota; class Alphaproteobacteria; order Rhizobiales; family Rhizobiaceae; genus Neorhizobium. Next base: position 71,483 of record NZ_VIWP01000005.1, read on the forward strand.
CACCTATGGCGCCACCGGCGGCGGCAGCGGTGAACGCAGCTGGCCGATCAGCCATGTGCCGGTTCTGATCGACGAGCGGGAATGGGAGACCATTTCCAAGGGGCTGATGCAGCGCGCCGACCTTCTGGAAGCGCTGATCTCCGATATCTATGGCGAGAACAGGCTGGTGCAGGAAGGCATTCTTCCGCCGCAGCTGATCGCCAACAATCCGGAATTCCTGCGCCCGCTGGTCGGCATCAAGCCGGTTGGTGGCCATTACCTGCATTTCTGTTCCTTCGAAGTCGGCCGCGGCCCGGACGGAAACTGGTGGGTTCTGGCGGATCGCACCCAGGCGCCGTCGGGCGCCGGCTTCGCGCTGGAAAACCGCGTCGCCACCACCCGCGCCTTTTCCGACATCTATGCCGAAAGCCACGTCCATCGCCTCGCCTCCTTCTTCGGCGCCTTCCGCGACGCGCTGCAGAGCCACAAGCAATATCCGGACGACCGCATCGCGGTTCTTTCTCCCGGCCCGGCCAACGAAACCTATTTCGAACACGCCTATATCGCCCGTTATCTCGGCTTCATGCTGCTCGAAGGCGAGGACCTGACCGTCGTCAACAACCGGGTCATGGTCCGCACCGCTGCCGGCCTGAAACCCGTCGGCGTCCTCTGGCGTCGTCTGGACGCCTCCTATGCCGATCCGCTGGAGCTGAACCAGAACTCCCATATCGGCACGCCCGGCATGGTGCAGGCGCTGCGCTCCGGCTCGCTGACGCTGGTCAATGCGCTCGGCTCCGGCATTCTCGAAACCCGCGCGCTCCTTGCCTTCATGCCGACCGTCTGCCGTCGCCTCACCGGCGAAGACCCGATCATGCCGTCGATCGCCACCTGGTGGTGCGGCCAGAAGGCCGAGCGCGAACATGTTGCCGGCAATATCGAACGCATGGTGATCGGCCCCGCCTATTCCGGCCTGCCCTTCTTCGACGATAACGGCCAGTCCGTGCTCGGCTCGTCGCTGCGCCAGACGGCGCGCGATACGATCGGCGAATGGCTGTCGACCGAAGGCACCAAGCTGGTCGGCCAGGAAGTCGTCACCCTTTCGACGACACCCGCCTATGTCGACGGAAAACTCGTCCCGCGGCCGATGTCGCTGCGCGTCTTTGCCGCCCGCACCGCAAACGGCTGGCAGATCATGCCGGGTGGTTTTGCGCGCATCGGCTCCGGCGACGACGTGTCGGCGATCGCCATGCAGGCCGGCGGCACGGCTGCGGACGTGTGGATCGTCTCCGACAAGCCGGTCGCCAAGCCGACGCTGCTGCCGCCCGAGGAAAGTTTTACCCGCAACATGCCGGGCTCGCTGCCGAGCCGGGCCGCCGACAATCTCTATTGGCTCGGCCGTTACATCGAGCGCGCCGAAGGGGCCTTGCGCATCCTGCGCGCCTGGCATCTGCGTTTTGCCGAATCCGCCGATCCGAACGCACCGCTTCTCGCCGATGTCGCCCGCTATCTAAAGTCCATCGACATGGACATGGAAAAGGCCGTACCCGCGCCGCTGCTGCAAAACATCAACAGCGCCATCTATTCGGCCAGCAATATCCGCGACCGGTTCTCGCCGGACGGCTGGCTGGCGCTGACCGACCTTGCCAAGACCACAAAACGTTTCCACGAAGCCGCCCAGCCGGGTGACGACGCCGCCCATGCGATGACGATCCTGCTGCGCAAGCTCGCAGGCTTCGCCGGTCTCGTGCACGAAAACATGTACCGGTTTACCGGCTGGCGTTTCCTCTCGATCGGCCGTTATCTGGAACGCGGCCTGCACATGACCCGCCTTCTCGGCCATATGTCCGGCCCGGATGCGCCGGACGGTTCGCTCGACATGCTGCTGGAAATCGGCGATAGCGTCATGACCCATCGCCGCCGCTACAATGTCAACACCGCGCGCCTAACCGTCTCGGACCTGCTGGCGCTCGATCCTCTCAACCCCCGCTCGATCCTCTTTCAGCTGAACGAGATCCGCACCGAGGTCGAGCAATTGCCAAATGCCTTCGTCAACGGCCAGATGTCGCCTTTCTACCGTGAAGCGATGCGCCTGCATTCAGGCCTTGCCGTGATGACGCCAGAAGGCATGAACACGGAGACATACCGCAAGCTGGAACAGGAATTCGAACGGCTGTCCGATATACTCGGCCAGACCTATTTCAGCTAGGCCAGAGGGAGGAGACCGATGCTTTACGACCTCTCCCTGCATATGGGCTATGTCTACGACGTCGCCGCTTCCGGCGCCCGTCACCTGATCCGCGTCCTGCCGCTCTCCGTGCCGGAAAGACAGCGGCTCATCGCCGGCTCGGTCACCGTCACGCCGGGCGCCGACGAGCGCACCACCTTCATCGACTTTTTCGGCCAGCAGGCGACCGCCGTCCTCATCCGCGCCCCGCATGAGCGGCTCGATATCCGCATGCAGGCGCGCGTGATGGTCGAAACGCCATCGCTGACGGCCGATCTCTCGCCACCACTCGACGAATTGAAGGATGAGCTTGCCGGCCTCTGGTCTGTGGACGCCGCCTCCCCGCATCACCTGAGCGGCCCGAGCCCGCGCCTTCCCGACGATCCGCAGATCGCCGCTTATGCCCGCGAGGCGGTCAAGCCCGGCCAGACCGTGCGCGAGATCGCCACCGTCCTCTGCAGCCGCATCCACAAGGACTTCACCTACGATCCGAAGGCAACGACGGTCGACACGACACCGCGCGAGGCCTTTCGGCTGAAGCGCGGCGTCTGCCAGGATTTTTCGCATATCATGATCGTCGCCCTGCGCAGCCTCGGCATTCCGGCAGGCTACGTCTCCGGCTTCCTGCGCACCCTACCCCCGCCCGGCAAGGAAAGGCTGGAAGGCGCCGATGCCATGCATGCCTGGGTCAGGGTCTGGTGCGGCGAGGCAAGCGGTTATGTCGAGCTCGACCCGACCAACAACATGCCGGCCGGCACCGACCATATCGTCGTCGCCTATGGCCGCGACTATGCCGACATCGCCCCTGTCATTGGCACGCTCAAAGGATATGGCAACCAGAAGACCGTGCAGGCCGTCGACGTCGTGCCCGTCAAGTAACCGCCCACCGGATCAGAACGGCCCGATGGCGAGATCTTGAAACATGGCCGCGCGGGCCGCTCCCATAACGTGACAATCGTCAAGATTAGGTAGATTCCACAGGCCCTTTTGGGGCAACAAGTGCGAATATTCGTAAACTTTCAAAAGCTTGTTTAGGACTTTCTCAATTCCCGCCTTCTAAAAATTCGCTGAACCATTCGAATGACTTGGATGGCGGTGGGTGAAGGGTAGCGCGTCTACCGCCCCCTGAAAAACACGAGTCGGGATCAGCTATGACCATCTTGCAGCGTCTCAGAGACACAGCTTCGCGTCTTGTCGCAAATCGGGACGGCAATTTCGCGCTGATGACGGCACTTCTCAGCATTCCGCTCGTCTACGCGGCCGGCAGTGCCATCGATTTTTCGACCGCCTACGGCCAGAAGACCGGCATGCAGGACATTGCCGATGCCGCAGCCCTTGCCGGCGGCCGGGTCTATGACGGCACCAACAGTGCAGCCGCGATCACCGCCGCGCAGAATTTCCTGAAGGGATACAAGGACAAGCTGCCTGACGGCGCCACCTATCAGGTGACGATGAGCGACCAGAACGTCAACGTCACGGTCAGCGCCAAGTCGGTCAACAGCTTCATGCAGGTGGCCGGCATCACGACACTCGATGTCGGCGTCGCCTCGCAATCGATCGCGCCGCTCAAGCCGAAGACGATCGACTTCACGCCGACCCAGGCGCAAGGCTGGTATTACAAGAAGGTCTCGATCATGGTCGTGAGGCCCAATACCACCAATGAGGAAGTGGTCGGCACGGTCATCTATCAGCCGCTGACCCATAACAATGGCGGTCAGGGCACGATGACGGTATCGCCGACCGGCACCATCAATCTCGGCAAATATTCAAAGCTCGTTCTGCAGATGGAAATCAAGAACGATGGCTGCGCCGTCGGTTACAAGGCGACAATCACCGGTTCTGCGGTTACCTGCGACAAGAATGGCAACGCCGCCTATTCCAAATACGATCTCACCCTGCGCACCGACAATCCGGATACGAGCTATTATCTCTTCGTCGATGGCACCCAGCTTGCCAAGGGCGTCACCAGCCCGCTCGACGGCATTCTCGTCTGCGGCAAGACATCCAGCCACGCCTGGGAAGACGGCGGCGGCTGGGATCGCCAGGACTTCTTCTACACGGTGAAGACGACCTGCGCGCCGGACGGCGAGTTCGTGCGGCTGACGCAATAGTCAAACTCGGCTCACTTTTCAGAAGATTTTGAGCCGACCTGCCACTCAATCAGACACATCGATAAATTTTTAGCGGATGTTTTAGGCCTTCCTCTACCCCCCGGCATTAAGAGGAACGCAGGCACCAAATGATTTGGACAGCCAGGGGGTCAAGTCCATGACAAAGCATCATCTGCGTCGGTTCCTCGAGGACCGCGCCGGAAATTTCGGTCTGATGACGGCAATTCTGTTGCCGGTACTGGTCGGTGCCGCAGGCGTGGCGCTGGATCTAACCAATGCCATGCAGATGAAGAATACGATGCAGGGCCTCGCCGATTCGGCGGCGCTGTCTGCCGCTTCGTCGATGGCCGACAAGGGGCTGACGTCATCGCAGGCGCAGGAGCAGGCGAAGTCGATCCTCGCCGCCCAGATCAGCAATTATACCAATCCTGCGGACGCCCAGGCCGCGGCCGAGACAGCCAAGTCCGTCAAGGACAATACCGATGTGAGCGTCGCGACGACCGGTACCGCCACGTCCGGCCAGACCTTTGATGTCACCATCAATTCCGTCTACAAGATGCCGCTCAACGGCCTGAGCTCGATCATGGGCTTCAAGACGCTGAACGTCGCCGTCGCCGGCACCGCACGCAGCAGCACCCAGGCACAGAATGCGCTTTCCATGTATCTCGTCCTCGACCGTTCTGGCTCGATGGGTGAGAACACGGACACTGTCGACTCTACGAACCCGAGCACGTGCACGGAAACGAAGAACGGCAAATGCACCAAGACGAAGACCAATTACATCATCAAGATCGACGCCCTGAAGATCGCTGTCGGCAGCCTGCTCGACACGATCAAGACGGCCGATCCGGATACGAAATACGCACGTCTCGGCGCCGTGTCCTATAACAACGTCATGCAGTCACCCGAAAAACTGGGCTGGGGCACATCCAAGGTCTCGGACTATGTTGACGACCTGACTTCGGGCGGCACGACCAACTCGGGCGAAGCAATGACCTTGGCCTATACGTCGCTGAACGATGCCGCGGAGACGACCGCCCACAAGAACAAGAACGGCCAGACCAAGCCGAGCAAGTTCATCATCTTCATGACGGACGGCGAAAACAACATTTCCGGCGCCGATGCCAAGACCAAGACGGCTTGCGCCAATGCCAAGACGGCCGGCATCGAGGTCTATTCGGTCGCCTTCATGGCGCCGTCTGCGGGCCGCAGCCTCCTGAACACCTGTGCCACCGACGCGAGCCACTATTACGACGCAAGCGATGCGGTCGAACTCGTGGCAGCCTTCAAGTCGATCGGCGAGAAGGCATCCCAGATTGGCACACGCCTCACCAACTGACCAGGTTCAGCGTTAAATGAACACACGCCCTGCCCTTGCGGTGGGGCGTTTTGCTTTGTGCCCGTAGCAACCCGCAGGCGATTTCGAGAGAAGACACATTTTCTTCGCATCTGCGAAGATAATTCCGTCGTTGCAACACTGTCATAACGGTGCGTAAACTGTCTCGCTACATCTTGCCGTATGACTGAATCGGACGCACCTTCTCCCTCGCTCCACCAGAAAGTTGGCACATGGATAAACCTTCTTCGACGGTCGAAATTCCCTACCCGGCTCCCCGCAGCTCCCGCCCGGAAATCATGGCGGAGGAGATCATCGAGCGCCTGACCTACCGCATCGGCAAGGATGCGAAAGTCGCCAAGCCGCACGACTGGTTGACCGCCACGATCCTCGTCGTGCGCGACCGAATCATCGACCGCTGGATGGAGAGCACCCGCAAGGCCTACAAGACGGGTGCGAAGCGCGTTTATTACCTATCGCTCGAATTCCTGATCGGCCGCCTGATGCGCGATGCCGTCAGCAATCTCGGCCTGATGTCCGAAATCCGCGATGCCCTGATCTCGCTCGGCGTCGATATCGACGTCATCGCCGGCCTCGAGCCGGATGCGGCGCTCGGCAATGGCGGTCTCGGCCGCCTCGCCGCCTGCTTCATGGAATCGATGGCGACGGTCGATATCCCGGCCTATGGCTACGGCATCCGCTACGTCCACGGCCTCTTCCGCCAGCAGATGGCGGATGGCTGGCAGGTGGAACTGCCGGAAACCTGGCTTGCCCACGGCAACCCCTGGGAATTCGAACGCCGCGAAAGCTCCTACGAGATCGGCTACGGCGGCGCCGTCGAAACCGTCGGCGGTTACGAAGACACCCCGCGTTACGTCTGGAAGCCGGCCGAACGTGTCATCGCCATGGCCTATGACACGCCGATCGTCGGCTGGCGCGGCAACCGCGTCAACACGCTGCGCCTCTGGTCGGCCCAGCCGATCGACCCGATCCTGCTCGACGCCTTCAACGCCGGCGACCATATCGGCGCTCTGCGCGAGAGCAACAAGGCCGAAGCCCTGACCCGCGTCCTCTACCCGGCCGATGCCAACCCGGCCGGCCAGGAACTGCGCCTGCGCCAGGAATTCTTCTTCTCCTCGGCCTCTCTGCAGGACATCCTGCGCCGCCACCTGCAGCAGTACCCGGATTTCACCAATCTGCATGAGAAGGTGTCGATCCAGCTGAACGACACCCATCCGGCGATCTCGATCACCGAAATGATGCGTCTTCTGGTCGATATCCACGGCATGGATTTCCAGCAGGCCTGGGAAATCACCCGCGAGACCTTCTCCTATACCAACCACACGCTTCTGCCCGAGGCGCTGGAAAGCTGGCCGGTGCCGCTGTTCGAGCGGCTTCTGCCGCGCCACATGCAGCTCGTCTATGCGATCAACGCCTTGATCCTCGTCGAAGCCCGCAAGCAGAAGAGCTTCTCCGATACCCAGATCCGCTCGATCTCTCTGATCGACGAAGGTGGCGAACGCCGCGTGCGCATGGGCAATCTTGCCTTTGTCGGCTCGCATTCGGTCAACGGCGTTTCGGCCCTGCATACCGACCTGATGAAGGTCACGGTCTTCTCCGATCTGCACAAGCTTTATCCGACCCGCATCAACAACAAGACCAACGGCATCACGCCGCGTCGCTGGCTGATGCAGTGCAATCCGGGCCTGACCTCGCTGATCCGCGACGCGATCGGCGACAAGTTCCTGGATGATACGCAGGCGCTGACGGAACTGGAAAAGTTTGCCGACGACAATGCCTTCCGTGAAAAATTCGCGGAGGTGAAGCGCGCCAACAAGATCCAGCTCGCCAATCTCGTCGGAAGCCGCATGGGCATCCGACTCGATCCTTCGGCCCTGTTCGATATCCAGATCAAGCGCATCCATGAATACAAGCGCCAGCTCCTGAACATCGTCGAGGCCGTCGCCCTCTACGACCAGATCCGTTCGCATCCCGAACTCGACTGGGTGCCTCGCGTAAAACTGTTCGCGGGCAAGGCGGCGCCGAGCTATCACAACGCCAAGCTGATCATCAAGCTCGCCAATGATGTCGCCCGCGTCATCAATAACGACCCGTCCGTCCGTGGCCTGCTGAAGGTCGTGTTCGTGCCGAACTACAATGTCTCGCTCGCCGAAATCATGGTTCCGGCGGCCGACCTGTCGGAACAGATCTCGACCGCCGGCATGGAAGCATCCGGCACCGGCAACATGAAGTTCGGCCTCAACGGCGCGCTGACCATCGGCACGCTCGACGGCGCCAATGTCGAGATGAAGGAACATGTCGGCGACGACAATATCGTCATCTTCGGCATGACCGCAGACGAGGTGCAGAAGGTCCGCGACGAAGGTCACAATCCGCGCGCCGTCATCGAAAAATCGCCGGAACTGGCGCAGGCGCTCAACGCCATCGCGTCGGGCGTCTTCTCGCCGGACGACCGGTCGCGCTTCTCGGCCCTGATCGACGGCATCTACAGCCATGACTGGTTCATGGTCGCCGCCGATTTCGATGCCTATGCTGCCGCACAGCGCACCGTTGACCAAATCTGGACGGACCCTAAGTCTTGGTATTCCAAGACTATTCTCAACACCGCCCGTATGGGATGGTTCTCCTCCGACAGAACTATTCGTCAATACGCCTCGGAAATCTGGAGAGCCTGATGAAGAAATCGCCGCGTGCGCTCCATGACGATAGAGCTCCTGGAGAAATACCGTCATCCGAGATCGAGGCGATCCTGCAGGGCAATCACACCAACCCGTTCGCCGTTCTCGGGCTGCATAAGCTCGGGGACGGTTTTCGGGCCCGGTGCTTCATTCCCGGCGCCGAAGCGGTCACCGTTCTTGCGCTGAACGGAACCGAACTCGGAGAACTGACCCGCCGCCACGAGGCGGGTTATTTCGAGGGTCTCGTCACTGCCACACAGCTGCAGCCGATCCGTTACCGCGCCCGCCGCGGCGACGACGAATGGGCTGTGACCGATCCTTACTCCTTCGGTCCGGTCCTCGGCCCGATGGACGACTATCTCGTCCGCGAAGGTTCGCACCTGCGCCTGTTCGACAAGATGGGCGCCCATCCGCTGAAACATGAAGGCGTCGAAGGCTTTCACTTCGCCGTCTGGGCGCCGAATGCCGCGCGTGTCTCCGTCGTCGGCGATTTCAACAACTGGGACGGCCGCCGCCATATCATGCGGCTGCGCCGCGACACCGGTATCTGGGAAATCTTTGCACCCGACGTGCAGCCCTATTCCGCCTACAAGTTCGAGATCATCGGCGCCGAAGGCAAGATGCTGCCGCTGAAGGCGGACCCCTATGCGCGCCGCGCCGAGATGCGGCCGAAGACGGCCTCGGTCACGGCCCCTGAACTCGTGCAGAAATGGGATGACGCCGCCCACCAGGAATTCTGGGCCAAGGCCGACCATCGCCGCCAGCCGATCTCGATCTACGAGGTCCATGCCGGCTCCTGGCGCAAAAAGCCGGACGGCTCTTTCCTGTCCTGGGACGAGCTTGCCTCCGAACTCATTCCCTATTGCGTCGACATGGGCTTCACCCATATCGAATTCCTGCCCGTCACCGAACACCCCTATGACCCGTCCTGGGGTTACCAGACGACCGGCCTGTTTGCCCCGACCGCCCGTTTCGGCGAACCGGAAGGTTTTGCCCGTTTCGTCAACGGCTGCCACAAGGTCGGACTCGGCGTCATTTTGGACTGGGTGCCGGCGCATTTCCCGACCGACGCCCATGGCCTTCGCAATTTCGATGGCACGGCGCTTTACGAACATGCCGATCCGCGTCAGGGCTTTCACCCGGACTGGAACACCGCGATCTACAATTTCGGCCGCGTCGAGGTCCTGTCTTATCTGATCAACAACGCCCTCTACTGGGCGGAAAAATTCCACCTCGACGGCCTGCGCGTCGATGCCGTCGCCTCCATGCTCTATCTCGATTACTCCCGCAAAGACGGCGAGTGGATCCCGAACGAATATGGCGGCCGCGAAAACCTCGAATCCGTCCGCTTCCTGCAGAAGATGAACTCGCTCTCCTATTCCGCCCATCCTGGCATGATGACGATCGCGGAAGAAAGCACGTCCTGGCCGAAGGTCTCGCACCCGGTGCATGAAGGCGGGCTCGGTTTCGGCTTCAAATGGAACATGGGTTTCATGCACGACACGCTAAGTTATCTCGCGCGTGAGCCCGTGCACCGCAAGCATCACCACAATGAACTGACCTTCGGCCTGATTTACGCCTATTCGGAAAACTTCGTCCTGCCGCTGTCTCATGACGAGGTCGTGCACGGCAAGGGCTCGCTGATTGCCAAGATGGCCGGCGACGACTGGCAGAAATTCGCCAACCTGCGCGCCTTCTACGGCTTCATGTGGGGTTATCCGGGCAAAAAACTGCTCTTCATGGGCCAGGAATTTGCCCAATGGAGCGAATGGAGCGAGGCCCGCTCGCTGGATTGGAATCTGCTCGCCTACAGCCCGCATGAGGGCATGCGCCGCCTCGTGCGTGATCTCAACTTCTGCTATCGTTCGAAGCCTGCGCTACACGCGCGCGATTGCGAAGGAGAAGGCTTTACATGGTTGATCGCCGACGATGCCGATAACTCGGTTTATGCCTGGCTGCGCATGGCGCCGGGCGAAAAGCCGGTGGCCGTGATCAGCAATTTTACGCCCGTCTATCGGGAAAACTACCGCATCCCCTTGCCAAAGGAGGGGAGATGGCGGGAAATCCTCAATACTGACGCAGAAATTTACGGCGGCAGCGGCAAGGGCAATGGCGGACGCGTGCAGGCAGTCAATGCGGGAGGAAGCATTGCCGCCGAGATCACATTGCCGCCGCTCGCGACGATCATGTTGGAACTGGAACAGAACTGAGTAATAGGGAGGGAAACATGAACGAAAAACAGCGCATTCAGCCTCTGTCACGCGATGCCATGGCCTATGTTCTGGCCGGTGGCCGCGGCAGCCGCCTCAAGGAACTGACCGATCGCCGCGCCAAGCCGGCCGTCTATTTCGGCGGCAAGACCCGCATCATCGATTTCGCGCTCTCCAATGCGCTGAATTCCGGCATCCGCCGCATCGGTGTTGCGACCCAGTACAAGGCGCATTCGCTGATCCGCCACATGCAGCGCGGCTGGAACTTCTTCCGTCCCGAACGAAACGAAAGCTTTGACATCCTCCCCGCCTCCCAGCGCGTTTCCGAAACGCAGTGGTATGAAGGCACGGCCGACGCCGTCTACCAGAATATCGACATCATCGAGGGTTACGCCCCCGAATACATGGTCATCCTTGCCGGCGACCACGTCTACAAGATGGATTACGAACTGATGCTGCAGCAGCACGTCAATTCCGGCGCCGACGTCACCGTCGGTTGCCTGGAAGTGCCGCGCATGGAAGCGACCGGCTTTGGCGTCATGCATGTCAACGAGAAGGACGAGATCATCGCCTTCGTCGAAAAGCCCGCCGATCCGCCCGGCATTCCCGGCAAGCCGGATTTCGCGCTCGCCTCGATGGGCATCTATGTCTTCCACACGAAATTCCTGATCGAAGCCCTGAAGCGCGATGCGGCATCCGACGGATCCAGCCGCGATTTCGGCAAGGACATCATCCCCTATATCGTCGAGCATGGTAAGGCGATCGCCCACCGTTTCGCCGACAGTTGCGTCCGCTCCGATTTCGAGCGCGAGCCTTATTGGCGCGATGCCGGCACGATCGATGCCTATTGGCAGGCGAATATCGACCTGACGGAAATCGTCCCCGGCCTCGACCTCTACGACAAGTCCTGGCCGATCTGGACCTATGCGGAAATCACCGCACCGGCCAAATTCGTGCATGACGACGAGGACCGTCGCGGTTCGGCGACGTCCTCGGTCATTTCGGGCGACTGCATTATTTCCGGCTCCTCGCTCAACCGCAGCCTTCTCTTCACCGGCGTGCGCGCCAATTCCTATTCCAAGCTCGACGGTGCGGTGGTGCTGCCGAACGTTCGAATCGGACGGCGCGCCCAGCTTCGCGATGTTGTCATCGATCACGGTGTAACCATTCCCGAAGGTCTGGTGGTCGGTGAGGATCCGGAACTCGATGCCAAGCGTTTCCGCCGCACCGAAACCGGCATTTGCCTGATCACTCAGTCGATGATCGACAAGCTCGATCTCTGATCGGAAAAGAGCGTTCAAAAGGGTGAGCCCGGACATGCAGGTCCTTTCCGTCGCATCCGAAGTCTACCCGCTGGTCAAGACCGGCGGCCTTGCCGATGTCGCCGGCGCGCTGCCGCTGGCGCTGAAATCCCATGGCGTTTCGGTCAAGACACTGATGCCCGGTTATCCGGGCGTCATGGCGCGGCTCAAGGATGCAAAACGTGTCCTGAGTCTGCCCGACCTTCTCGGCGCAAGCGCGGACGTGCTGGAAGTCGAGCATGAGGGGCTCGACCTGCTCATCTTCGATTGCCCGATCTTCTTCGATCGCCCCGGCGGCCCCTATCTCGACACGGCCGGCAAGGACCATGCCGACAACTGGCGGCGTTTCGCAGCGCTTGCCAAGGCCGGCGCCATCATTGCCCAACAGGGTCTGGAAGACGGCTGGCGCCCGGATATCGCCCATGTGCATGACTGGCAGGCCGCCATGCTGCCGAGCTACATGCGCTATGCCGAGGCGCCGGAAATCCCGACACTGATCACTATCCACAACATCGCCTTCCAAGGCACCTTTTCGGCCAGCATCTTTCCGCATCTCGGCCTGCCGATACATGCATTTTCCGTGGACGGCATCGAATATTTCGGAGGTATCGGCTTTCTCAAGGCCGGCCTGCAGCACAGCTGGGCGATCTCGACGGTCAGCCCTTCCTATGCCGAGGAAATCCTCACCCCCGAATACGGCATGGGTCTCGAAGGCCTCCTGAAATGGCGCGCCGCCGACATGACCGGCATCGTCAACGGCATCGATGCAACGGTCTGGAACCCGGAAACCGATCCTCTGATCGCGGCACATTATGGTGCCAGCAGCCTCAAGGTGCGGGCGGAAAACCGCAAGGCGGTTGCCGAGCGTTTCGGCCTGATCCAGGATGACGGCCCGATCTTCTGCGTCGTCTCCCGCCTCACCTGGCAGAAAGGCATGGATCTGCTGGCCGAAGAGATCGACAATCTCGTCGCACTCGGCGGCAAGCTTGCCGTGCTCGGCTCGGGCGATCCGCTTCTGGAGACGACGTTCAGCGCCGCCGCCGGCCGCCATCCCGGCAGCGTCTCGGTGCTGACCGCCTATGACGAACCGCTGTCGCACCTGATGCAGGCGGGCTGCGACGCCATCCTCATCCCTTCACGTTTCGAGCCTTGCGGCCTCACCCAGCTTTATGGCCTGCGTTACGGCTGTGTGCCGGTCGTCGCCCGCACCGGCGGCCTCAACGACACCGTGATCGATGCGAGCCCCGCCGGCCTTGCAGCCAAGGCCGCGACCGGCGTTTCCTTCGGTCCCGTTACATCAGACAACCTTGGCCGCGCCATCCGCCGTGCCGTGCGTCTCTACAAGGACCCGAAGGTCTGGACGGCGATGCAGAAGCAGGGCATGAAATCAGACGTTTCCTGGGAGAACAGCGCCGGGCTTTACGCCGCGCTCTATTCCGATCTGCATGCAAGAAAAGGTACCTGAGATGATCAAGACCGTTACGACCACACCCTATCAGGATCAGAAACCGGGAACCTCCGGCCTGCGCAAGAAAGTGCCGGTCTTTGCCCAGCAGAACTATGCAGAAAATTTCATCCAGTCGATCTTCGACAGCCTGGAAGGCTTTGAAGGCAAGACGCTGGTGATCGGCGGCGACGGCCGTTATTACAACCGCGAAGTCATCCAGAAGGCGATCAAGATGGCCGCCGCCGCCGGCTTCGGCAAGGTCATGGTCGGCCAGGGCGGCATTCTTTCGACGCCGGCCGCCTCCAACATCATCCGCAAATACAAGGCATTCGGCGGCATCATCCTCTCGGCCAGCCACAATCCCGGCGGCCCGAACGAAGACTTTGGCATCAAATACAATATCGGCAATGGCGGCCCGGCACCGGAAAAGATCACAGACGCGATCTATGCCCGCACCAAGGTCATCGACACCTACAAGATCGCCGACGCCTCTGACCTCAACCTCGACCAGATCGGCAAGTTCGACATTTCCGGCATGACCGTCGAGGTGATCGACCCCGTCACCGACTATGCCGAACTGATGGAACAGCTGTTCGATTTCCCATCGATCCGCGCGCTGATCGCCAGCGGTTTCCAGGTCGTCATCGATTCCATGGGTGCCGTCACCGGCCCCTACGCGACGGAAATCCTCGAAAACCGCCTTGGTGCACCCGATGGTGCCGTGCGCAACGCCATCCCGCTGCCGGATTTCGGCGGCCACCACCCCGATCCGAACCTCGTTCACGCCAAGGAACTCTATGACGACGTGATGAGCAAGGAAGGCCCGCATTTCGGCGCGGCTTCCGACGGCGACGGTGACCGCAACATGATCGTCGGCAAGGGCATGTTCGTGACGCCGTCCGACAGCCTTGCCATCATCGCTGCCAATGCAAAACTCGCGCCCGGTTATGCCAAGGGCATTGCCGGTATTGCCCGCTCCATGCCGACCAGTGCCGCCGCCGACCGCGTCGCCGAAAAGCTGAAGATCGGCATGTACGAGACCCCGACCGGCTGGAAATTCTTCGGCAACCTGCTCGACGCCGGCAAGGCGACGATCTGCGGCGAAGAAAGTTTTGGCACCGGTTCCGACCATGTGCGCGAAAAGGACGGCCTCTGGGCCGTGCTCTTCTGGCTGAACATTCTCGCCGCCCGCAACGAAAGCGTCGCCGAGATCGTGAAGAAGCACTGGGCCGAATATGGCCGCAACTACTATTCGCGCCACGACTATGAAGAAGTCGATTCGGATGCCGCAAACGGCATGATCACGGCTCTGCGCGAAAAGCTGCCGAGCCTGCCGGGCAAGACCTTTGGCGCGCTGAAAGTCGCAAGCGCCGACGATTTTGCCTATCACGACCCGATCGACGGCTCGGTCTCGAAGAACCAGGGCGTGCGCGTCCTGTTCGAAGGTGGCAGCCGCGTCGTCTTCCGCCTCTCGGGCACCGGCACTTCCGGCGCGACAATCCGCGTTTATGTCGAGCGCTACGAGCCGGATGCGGCCAAGCACGACATCGACACGCAGGCGGCACTGGCCGACCTGATCGCCGTTGCCGACGAGATTTCCGAGCTTAAGAAGCGCTCGGGCCGCGACGCGCCGACGGTTATTACGTGATCGGGTAGCGGGCTCGGCATTGCCAGCTCCGGCCCCTCACCCTAACCCTCTCCCCGCATGCGGGGAGAGGGGACGTGCCATGCGTGAGGCTGGGAGCGTGCCACAAGTATCCTTCTCCCCGTCAGAACGGGGAGAAGGTGCCCGGCAGGGCGGATGAGGGGCAGGCACAGAACAGCGCCGTTAGACGGGTGAGTGGCAAGGGGGCCAACATGTCCAGTGCAGCAAATCACAAACGCGGCGTCATCCTGACCGAGAAATTCGCCGAATTTTCCGTCTGGTCGCAGCATGCCGAACAGATCGACCTCTGCCTCTTCGATCACGAAGGTAAGAAGCAGATCGCCGATTACACGATGCAGCATGGTGACGACGGCGTGCATCGGATCGAACTCCCTTCGATCAGACCCGGCCAGCGTTACGGTTTTCGTGCTCACGGCACCTATGAACCCGACCGCGGCCTCTGGTTCGACCCGTCAAAGCTCCTGGTCGATCCCTATGCCAGCGAACTCGACCGCCCCTTCGTTTACGACCCGATCCTCTCGGCCCCCGGCATAGACACCGCCCATCTTGTGCCGAAGGCGATCGTCACCCAGGACCAGCCGGCCGCCATCACCGCCCCGCTCTTTGCCCCCGGCGGCTTCATCTACGAAGTGGCCGTAAAACCCTTCACCATGCTCCACCCCGACGTGCCGGAAAAAATCCGCGGCACGATCGCCGCCCTCGCCCACCCCGCCATCATCGCGCATCTCAAGAAGATCGGGGTCGACGCGATCGAGCTGATGCCGATCACCGCCTGGATCGACGAGCGCCATCTTGGTCCCCTCGGCCTCACCAATGGCTGGGGTTACAACCCGATCGCCTTCATGGCGCTCGACCCGCGGCTCTGCCCCGGCGGCATGAAGGAATTGCGGGAAACGGTCGCGACCCTGCACGAAGCAGGCATCGGCGTCATTCTCGACCTCGTCTTCAACCATTCCGGCGAAAGCGACCGTTTTGGCGCGACGCTCTCCATGCGCGGCCTCGACAATCTCGCCTATTACCGCCACGTGCCGGGCGAGCCCGGCCATCTCGTCAACGATACCGGCACCGGCAATACGCTTGCCTGCGACCATCCGGAAGTGCGCCGGCTGATCGTCGAGACGCTGCGCCATTTCGTCCGTCATGCCGGCATAGACGGTTTCCGCTTCGATCTCGCGCCAATCATCGGCCGCACCGCAAACGGTTTCGAAGCCCATGGCGAGACCCTGACGGCGATGATCGAGGACGACGTGCTGAAAGACCGTCTGCTGATCGCCGAACCCTGGGATATCGGCCCCGGCGGTTACCAGCTCGGCAATTTCCCCGAAAAATTTCTCGAATGGAACGACCGCGCCCGCGACGATATCCGCCGCTACTGGCGTGGCGACCAGTGGACGACGGGCGCGCTCGCGACCCGGCTTGCCGGCTCCTCCGACATTTTCGAACTGTCGGGCAAAACCCGCAGCGTCAATTTTCTCGCCGCCCATGATGGTTTTACGCTGATGGACCTCGTTTCCAACAGCCACAAGCACAATGAGGCGAATGGCGAGGAAAACCGCGACGGCCACGGCGAAAACCATTCCTGGAACAACGGCGTCGAGGGCCATAGCGACGATCCGGCGATCATCGAAAACCGCCGCCGCGATGTCGAGGCGCTTCTCTCCACCCTGTTTGCCAGCCGCGGCGCGATCATGCTGACCATGGGCGATGAGGCCGGTCGCTCGCAGGGCGGCAATAACAACGCCTACGCGCAGGACAATGCCATCACCTGGCTGGACTGGTCGAAGATCGACAGTTCGCTCGTCGAACACACGGCGATGCTGTCCGCCCTGCGCAAGCGTTTTGCCGCCTTTTCCGAAACCGGCTTCTTTTCCGGCAATGGCGATGTCGAATGGATCGCCGCCTCGGGTCAACCAATGCAGGTCGGCGACTGGGAAAACCCCGGAAATCCGGTGCTCGGCATGCTGCTGAAGACGTTGGACCGCACGAGCGGCAAGACCGTCCGCCTCGCCATTCTCTTCAACCGCGGCCACGAGCCGGTCAGTTTCACCCTGCCCGGCTGGGACTGGAAACAGCTTCCATCGGGTGACCTCTGGAATCAGGTCCTGCCGCCGCGTTCGGTGCGTTTCTGCGTCGAGGACGTCGCGCCATAAAACCGCTCGCTAAGGCGCCAAGACTCTGTAAAGTCTCATAGCAAGAAATCTGAAGTGAGGTCGCATGCGTGAAATTTCCCTGGTCGATGTGGCCGGCCTCGTGGGTCAGGAACTCGGCATTTCGGAGTGGATCACCGTCGATCAATCCATGATCAACCTGTTTGCCGATGCAACGCTCGACCACCAGTTCATCCATGTCGATCCGGAACGCGCCGCGGCAGAAAGCCCGTTCGGCGGCACGATTGCGCATGGCTTCCTCACCCTCTCGCTTCTCTCGGCAATGAATTTCGAGAGTATCCCGAAGATCCGGGAACAGACGATGGGCATCAATTACGGCTTCGACCGGGTGCGCTTCATGTCACCCGTCAAGCCCGGAAGCCGGGTGCGTGGCCGCTTCACGCTGGCGGACAGCCGTTTTCGCGGCGCCGGCATGCTGATGACGACCTATGACGTGACGGTCGAAATCGAGAACGAGAAGAAACCGGCCCTGACGGCGAACTGGATCACCATCGTCCAGTTCGATCCAAAGGACCGGCCGGAAGACGCCTGACATCCCATCCCGCATGATCCCGGCACGGTCGCATGCGTCGGTCGGCCGGGAAATCCGAGCCAGCCAGCCTGCGAGGCCTCATGTTTCCGCTTTCCCACATGATGAAGTCCTTCATCCGCAAGGGCAAACTGACGGTCATCGACGCCGAGGGCAAACGTCACGTGTTTGCCGGCACGGCGGGCCTCGAAGTGACGATGCGGCTGACCGATCCGAAACTCTACAAGTCGCTGGTCTTCAATCCCGAACTTGCCGCCGGCGAAGCCTATATGGACGGCACGATGCGGTTCGAGGACGGCTCGACGCTCAAGGATTTTCTGACGCTCTTTTCCGTCAACCGCCTGTCGCTCGGCTCCTATCCGCTGCAGAAGGTGCTCAGGGCAATCAAGATGCGCTTCCGCAAGCGCCAGCAGTCCAACCGCAAGGGTCAGGCACAGCAGAACGTCGCGCATCACTACGATCTCGGCAACGAGTTCTACAAACTCTTCCTCGACGACAACATGCTCTATTCCTGCGCCTATTTTCGTGAGCCGGGCGAGACGCTGGAACAGGCGCAGCGCAACAAGCTGCGGCTGCTTGCGGCAAAACTTGGCCTGAAAGACGGCATGAAGGTTCTGGACATCGGCTGTGGCTGGGGAGATCTGGCGCTTTATCTGGCCGCACTCGAAAACGTTCAGGTCACGGGCGTGACGCTCTCGAAGGAACAGCAGGCGCTTGCCTCCCAGCGCGCGCAAAAGGCCGGCCTTGCCGACCGGGTGAAATTCGAGCTGCGCGACTATCGCGACGTCAATGACAAGTTTGACCGCATCGTTTCCGTCGGTATGTTCGAACATGTCGGCGTGCATCACTACGACGAGTATTTTTCGAAGATCAACACGCTGATGCCGGATGACGGTGTCATGGTCCTGCATTCGATCGGCCATATGAGCCCGCCCGGCATGGCGAGCCCATGGCTGCGCAAATACATTTTTCCCGGCGCCTATTCGCCGGCTCTCTCGGAAGTTTTTGATGTCGTCGAACGCAACAGCCTCTGGGTCAGCGATCTCGAATTTCTGCGCGTGCATTACGCCACGACGCTTGCCCATTGGAACTCCCGTTTTCAGGCAAACCGCGACAAGGTGATCGCGCTCTACGATGAGCGTTTTGCCCGCATGTGGGAATTTTACCTGATCAGCGCCGAGATGATGTTCCGCACCGGCAGCCAGCTGGTTTTCCACATGCAGCTGTCGCGCAGCCGCGACGCTTCGCCGATCGTCCGCGACTACATCACCGACAAGCAGCGCGATTATATCGAGAGGGAAAGGATGCTGGATCTCTCGCTCTAGATATTACCCACCTATTGCTCCACCAAGGACATTGCCACCATGACTGTTGCAGATATCGTCCGACATTCTTTTCGCGAGCAGGCCAAGGCCGCAACATTGCTCGGCTCGCCCTTTACCGCCCGCCTTTGCGGGCTTGTTGCGGAAAGGCTGAACGATGGCACCGCCGTCGGCCACGCCCTGTTCGACTGGCCGGGCGATGCCTCGGTCAGGAACGACCTTCTCCCTGCCCGGCTGACCGGTGCCCTGCACGCGTTGCTCCTGTCAGAAGGCGATGCCGGATTGAGCGCCGCCTACCCGCCAAAGCAGGTCGATGACGACCAGCTCTGGCAGGCCGTCACCGGCGCCTTCGAAAGCCATGCCGACTTCATCCTGCAGCGCTTGCAGTATGCGCCGCAAACGAACGAGATCCGCCGCTGCAACGCCCTGCTCCCGGGCTTCCTGACGATCGCAAAACTGTTCAGCAAACCGCTGCAGCTGCTTGAAGTCGGGGCCAGCGCCGGCCTCAATCTGCAATGGGACCGTTATCATTATGACTTGGCCGGCCGCTCCTGGGGTGATCCGGCGTCACCCGTGCGCCTGTCGCCCGACTGGGAAGGACCGTCGCCACCCGAAGCCGAGATCAAGGTGGCACGCCGGCTCGGTTGTGATCTCAACCCGCTCGACCCGACCTGTGCGGAGGATCGGCTGCGGCTGATGTCCTATGTCTGGGCCGACCAGCCGGACCGCATGCAGAATCTCCGCGCGGCATTGGCGATCGCGGCAAACGACCCGCCACATGTCGAACGCGCCGATGCGCTGGAATGGCTGCCACGGGAACTGTCAAAGCCCGCGGACGGCACGGTGCGCGTGATTTACCACTCGATCGCCTGGCAATATCTGCCGCCCGAGGCACGCGCCAAGGGCGAAGCGATAATAGCCGAAGCCGGTGGCAAGGCGACCGATCATGCCCCGCTTGCACGCCTGCAGATGGAGGCCGATGAAGGCTCAGACGGCGCCGCACTCAGCCTGCAGATCTGGCCGGGCGGTGAAATGCGGGAACTCGGCCGCGCCGATTTCCATGGTCGCTGGGTAAGATGGCAGGGCTGGGAATAAGGGGCTGGAGCGGCGCTTAAAGCGCCGCATCCCTTGCACCTTCGGACAGAAGTCCAAAGGCATAATCCGAAAACGAGCGCCAGACTTCGACGCGGAAAGCGTCTTCCGCAGTCCGCAGAAGCACGATCTCCACCTTGCCGAACAGCGTGCGCGAGCATGCGCCGATCGGGAAGGCGTCGAGCGAAAGATCCTGCGGGCAGCCCGTGTTGATCGCCGCAGCAGAACCCGGGCCGGAGACGAGGATCGCCGTGTTGCGGTGAGAAACGTCTGTCGCCGAATGCAGCGCGCCGGATTTCGCAGCTGACGCAACGAGACCGGTCCGGACGTCGCCGAACACCAGCCATTCATCCGGCCCGATCCAAAGCGCCGTACGACCGTTGCCCGAAGACGAGGTTTTAGGCTTCACCGGCAGATCGACGCCGAGAGCTGCCGAAAGCGCTGCCACATCTTCCGCGCGGACGCGCAGATTGATGCGCTCGGCGGGCGCTGCGGCTTCAAGCCTGACGACGGACGAGCCGCCATGGACGCCGGACAGCGGAAGGGTTCTTGTTGCAACGTTAGCCCCAGAATCAACCATTGATCCGGCCTCCTTCCTTGTCGACGAACACCATGTCGGTCACTTCGACGGCGATCGTCTTGTCCGCCATCGGCACATAAAGCGTTTCGCCCATTCTTGCGCGCCCGCCGGCCACCAGCGCGATCGCGATAGACCGGCCGAGATTTTCCGACCAGTAGGACGAGGTAACATGGCCAAGCATGGTCATCGGCTTCGGCTGGTTCGGATCGGCAACGATCTGGCCGCCCTCCTCCAGCACTTCCTTCGGATCCTTGGTCAGCAAGCCAACAAGTTGCTTGCGACCGTCGCGCACGAGGTCCGGGCGCTTCAGGCCGCGGATGCCGACGAAATCCGTCTTCTTCTTGGAAACCGCCCAGTTGAGGCCGGCATCGTCAGGCGTCACGGTACCATCCGTATCCTGGCCAACGATGATATAGCCCTTTTCGGCGCGCAGCACGTGCATGGTCTCGGTGCCATAGAGGCAAGCGCCGAGGCTCTGCGCCCGCTCCCAGATCGCCTTCCACACAGCCGGGCCGAAATCGGCCGGCACGTTGACTTCGAAACCGAGTTCACCGGTAAACGACATGCGGAATAGCCGCGACGGCACGCCCATGACATTGCACTCGGCAACGCTCATATGCGGGAAGGCTTCGTTGGAAATATCGAGGCCTTCGACGAAGGGCTGGATGATCTCCCGTGCCTTCGGCCCCTGCACCGCGATGACAGCCCATTGTTCGGTCGTCGAGGTGAGCCAGACTTTTAGATGCGGGAATTCCGTCTGCAGATAGTCTTCCATGTGGTTCAAGACGCGCGGCGCACCGCCGGTCGTGGTCGTCACATGGAACCGGTCTTCCGCAAGCCGGCCGACGACGCCGTCGTCATAGATAAAGCCGTCTTCACGGGTCATGATGCCGTAACGGCTCTTGCCCGGCTTCAGCGTGTCCCAGGCATTGGTGTAGAGCAGATTGAGGAAGGCTGCCGCATCCGGGCCGACCACCTCGATCTTGCCGAGCGTCGAGGCGTCGAACACGCCGCCGACTTCGCGCACCGTCTTGCACTCGCGGTTGACCGCAGCATGCATATCCTCGCCGCGCTTCGGGAAATACCAGGCGCGTCTCCAGTTGCCGACATCCTCGAACTCGGCGCCTTCAGCCGCTTCCAGAGCATGCATCGGCGTTTTCCGCGCCGGATCGAACAGCTCGCCGCGGGAATGCGCGATCAGCGTGCCATAGGTGACTGGCGTGTAAGGCGCGCGGAAGGTGGTGAGACCCACTTGCGGGATTGGCTTCCCGAGCATTTCCGATGCGATGGCGAGGCCATGCATGTTGGAAAGCTTGCCCTGGTCGGAAGCCATGCCGTTGGTGGTGAACCGCTTGATATGCTCGATCGAATGCATGCCCTCGCGCACGGCAAGGCGGATATCCTTCGCCGTCACGTCATGCTGGAAATCGACGAAGGCCTTGACCGCATGTTCCGGACCAGCGCCTTCGGCCGCACCGATCATGCCGCCCGTCCATTCGAACCGGTTCTCGCCCGAAACGGCAACCGAACCACCACCGGCAGCAATCGCCTCGTCGATCAGTTCGGCCAGATCGTCCGTGCCGTTGCAGGCGCCGACGGAAATCGAGTTCTGCGCATAGACATCCGGCAGGAACCGCTGGTTTGCCTCGTCGAAACGCAGTTTCCCGCGCGACTGCGAGAAGAGATGCACGGACGGCGTCCAGCCGGCCGAAACGATCAGCGCATCGACCTTGATCTTGCGCGCATTGGCGCCGCCATTGCGCACGACGGTCATCGAGGAAATGCGCAGACGGCCGGACGTGTCCTTGACCGAATGACCGGCCAGCACGTCGATGCCGAGCGCGCGCGCTTCAGACAGAACAGCCTCGCCCGGATTGCTGCGGCTGTCGACGATCGCGGCGATCGAGACACCGGCACGCTTCAGGTCGAAAGCGGCTTCGTAAGCCGAGTCATGCGCCGTGTAGACACCAACACTGTGGCCGACGGCAACACCATGGTGGTTGAGGAAGCTGCGCGCTGCAGAGGCGAGCATGATCCCAGGCCGGTCATTGTTGGCAAACACCATGTGGCGCTCGATCGAGCCGGTCGCGAGAATGACCTTCTTCGCACGCACCTGCCAAAGGCGCTCGCGCGGGCTATCCTTGCCCGGCAGCGCGATATGGTCAGTGACGCGCTCGGTCAGGCCGAGGAAACCGTGATTGTAATAACCGAATACGGTCGTGCGGGTGAGCACGGTGACGTTAGGCATGGCCTTCAGCTTCGCAGCCGTCGCCTGTGCCCAGTCATAACCATCCTGCCCGTCGATCGTGGTGGAAGCGTAATGCAGCGCGCCGCCAACTTCCGGCTGTTCGTCGACGAGAATGACCTTTTTGCCCGTGGCGGCAGCGGACAGAGCCGCCGTCAGGCCGGCCACGCCGGCACCGGCGATCAGTATGTCGCAATGCACGTACCGGCTGGCATAATGGTCCGGATCGCCTTCCTTCGGTGCCTCGCCGAGACCGGCGGCACGACGGATGATCGGCTCATACAGCTTATGCCAGGCCTCACGCGGCCACATGAAGGTCTTGTAGTAGAAGCCGGCCGCGAAGAAGGGCGACAGGAGATCGTTGAAGCTGCCGATATCGTATTTCAGCGACGGCCAGCGGTTCTGCGAGGCGATCTTTGCGCCATCAAACACTTCCTGCACCGTGGCGCGCACGTTCGGCTGGCGACGGGCGGCATCGCGGGACACGTCGAGCAGCGCATTCGGCTCTTCCGGACCCGCGGTCAGGATGCCGCGCGGGCGATGATATTTGAACGAACGACCGAGCAGATGCACCCCATGCGCCAGAAGCGCAGAGGCAACCGTATCGCCCTCGAGCGCCGTATAGGTCTTGCCGTCAAAGGTGAAGCGGGCCGTGCGGGCCGGCGTATGGCGGCCAGCGCCCTTGATGCGGAATGCACCGCTGTTGGAAGAACCGCTCATCGGGTCTCTCCTTCACCGGATGCAGGGACCGGCTGTTTGGGAAGTCCGGCCTTGTAGGTCATCAGGAACTTGTCGCTTATCGTATCGCGCGCCGCATTGAAGAAGCGGCCGCAGCCATGGATATGCCGCCACCGTTCATAGGTGAGGCCCTTTTCATTGTTGCGCAGGAAGAAAAACTCCGCGAATTCCTCGTCGGAAATCGCCGAAATGTTTTCCGGCCGGGCGATATGCGCCTCGCCAGCCCAGCGGAATTCCAGCTCCGAGCGATCTTCTTCGCAATAGGGGCAGTGGATCAAAAGCATATGGTCTATCCCCTATCGATTAGTGCGCGACGGCGGCGGCTGCCGCTTCGTCGATCAGGCGTCCGGTGCGGAAACGATCGAGTGTCAGGCCGGCGGCCAGACGATGCGGCTCGCCCTTGGCGATGAGATGCGCGAACAGATTGGCAGACCCCGGCGTCGCCTTGAAGCCACCCGTGCCCCAGCCGCAATTGACGAACAGGCCCGGAACCGGCGTCACCCCCTGGATCGGCGAACGGTCCGGCGTGTTGTCGGTAATGCCGCCCCACTGGCGCATCATTTTGACCCGGCGGAAGATCGGAAAAAGTTCGCAGATGGCATCGAGCGTATGGGTGATGATCTGCAGGCCGCCGGTCTGGCTATAGGAATTATACTGGTCGGTACCCGCGCCGATCACCAGCTCGCCCTTGTCGGACTGCGAGATATAGGCATGCACCGTGTTCGACATGACGACGCAGGGGAAGATCGGTTTCAGCGGTTCCGAAACCAGCGCCTGCAGCGGATTGGAATGCAGCGGCACGCGCACGCCCGCCATCTCCATCACCACCGAAGAATGGCCGGCGGCGGACACGCCGATCTTCTTGGCACCGATAAAGCCCTTGGACGTCTCGACGCCCTGGACTTCGCCATTCGGGCCGCGGCGGATGCCGGTAACTTCGCAATTCTGGATGATGTGTACGCCACGATCCGACGCTGCGCGGGCATAACCCCAGGCAACGGCATCGTGGCGGGCCGTGCCGCCGCGGCGCTGCAGGGCGGCGCCATTGATCGGGTAACGCGCGGTCTTGGAAATATCCAGGACCGGCACAAAGTCCTTCGCCTGTTCCGGCGTCAGCCATTCATTGTCGATGCCGTACAGACGGTTGGCATTGATATGGCGCTTGAACGACTGCTGGTCATGCACATTGTGCGACAACATCATCACGCCGCGCGGCGAATACATCGTGTTGTAATTCAGATCCTGGCTGAGGCCTTCCCACAGTTTCAGGGAATGCTCGTAGATATCCATGCTCTCTTCATAGAGATAGTTGGAGCGGATGATCGTCGTGTTGCGGCCGGTATTGCCGCCGCCGAGCCAGCCCTTTTCGATGACGGCGATATTGGTGATGCCGTGTTCCTTGGCCAGATAATAGGCAGCGCCAAGCCCGTGGCCGCCCGCGCCGACGATGATCACGTCATAGCTCGCCCGCGGCTCCGGCGAGGTCCATTGCGCATCCCAGCCCTTGTGGGCGCGCATCGCCTCACGAGCTATGGCGAAAACCGAATATTTGCGCATCGCAACCCTCTTCCTTGGCTCAAGCCCGTCCGGTCCTGGTGACCGCGAGACTTTGGGTAGTGTCATACCCATCGCAAATCAATATGCGCCGCAATGGCTCTTTTGCGACGCATGGGAAGATTGTTTCGACACGGGTAAAATTGCGTGCCGGCTCAGGCCCGGATCAGCACTTTACCCTTTCGTGCCGTCTCGCCGGCCGCAGCAGCCGCCTTTGCGACATCATCGAGCGACAACACCTCCGAGACGGTGAGCGTGACTGCGCCGCTCGCCACACCCTGCACGATCTCGCCGACAAGGCTTTTCAGCTTCTCAGGCGCCAGCGTCGGTGCAATCTTTGCCAGCCAGAAACCCTTGACGATGGCCTGCTTGAAAACCAGGTCGCCGGCGGAAATCTGCATCGGCTCACCCGACATCATGCCGAAGGAGACCAGAAGGCCATTCTCGCCGACCGTGGAAAGGATATCACCGGAAGACTTGCCGCCGACGCCATCGATCGCAGCCTTGATCGGCGCACCGCCGGTAATAGCCCGAACGGTATCCTGCCAGTCCGCCTGACCGGTCGAGACGACATTCTCAATGCCGAGATCGGCAAGTTCGGTCACCGCTTCATCGCGCCGCACGAGATTGACGACATTGATGCCACGCGGCTTGGCAAACATTGCGAGCGCCTTGCCGACAGCACCATTGGCCGCATTCTGGATGATCCAGTCGCCGCGCTCCGCAGCGATGAAATCGAGAAGCGTGAGCGCGCTGAGCGGCATGGAAATCAGCTGCGCGCCCGCCTCGTCGGAAATCATCTCAGGCAAGGGCACGCAGGTTGCCGCATTGGCAATATAGAACTCCGCCCAGGTGCCCTTGCCCGAGGCGGCGACCCGTTGTCCGACCCTCAAGTGGCCGACGCCTTCTCCGAGCGCATCGACGATACCGACGGCTTCCGTACCCGCGACAGCCGGCAGATCGGGCTTGATCCCGTACTGGCCGGCGACCGTCAGCAAATCGTGATTGTGGATCGATGCCATCGACATCCTGATTCTCACCTGCCCCGCTCCCGGCTCGGGAAGAGGCCTTTCTTCGACGGAAAGCACGGTCGCTGGATCACCGAATCGGGAATAGATGGCACTGCGCATGAAAAACTCCGACAAATTGGTCATGAATATTGTAGAGAGAGGGCTGCATTGCTCGAAGCCACCCACCCTGAAATATGGGTGCCACAGCATTGAAACGAAGCGGCCATCTGCGCAATCCGCAAATTTCGCAGGAAGCACGCGGCTGTGGCTGGACTTTTGCAACCTCCTCTGTTATCTGCCTTCACCAATCGCACGGCCTGACGCCGGGCATCACTATTCTTTCGCCTCGAATCCTGCGATCTCCGGGCGAACAACAAACCAAAGGAACGGGATTTCACGTGCAGGTACTTGTCCGCGACAACAACGTTGATCAGGCTCTCCGCGCTCTCAAGAAGAAGATGCAGCGCGAAGGCATTTTTCGTGAAATGAAGATGCGCGACTACTACGAAAAGCCGTCGGAAAAGCGCGCTCGCGAAAAGGCTGAAGCTGTTCGTCGCGTTCGCAAGCTGGCCCGCAAGCGCATGCAGCGCGAAGGCCTGCTGCCGAGCACCCCGCGTCCGGCCCGCTGATCAGCCGTCTTTTAGACGTTTTCCTGTGATTATCAGGCGGGGGCGATCTCAAGTCGCCGCCGCCTTTTTGATTTACACTGGCCACAATTGGCCGGCTTCAGCCCACATGAGGAAATGCGCCTGATGGCTGCGACGAATGCTGTTACCGACAACGGAAGTCTGAATTCCAACCGCTTCCCGATCGTTTCTCGCATCCATGGCAAAATCCTGATCCCCGCTGCGATGCTCGGCCTTCTGGCGCTCGCCGGCTGCTCGACCACGACCTCGAACGATATGATCACGGTCGATCGCGCCCAGGGCAGCCAGGAAAATATCGCCTCGCTGTCTTCCGTCATCCAGGCGAACCCGCAGGATCCCGAGGGCTATAACAACCGCGGTTCGGCTTACGGCCGTGGCGGCGACTTCCGCCGTGCGCTCGACGATTTCAACCGCGCGATCCAGATCAATCCGCAGTTCTACCAGGCCTATGCCAACCGCGCGCTCGTCTATCGCAACATGGGCCGTCCGGTCGATGCGGCGAATGATTATAACCGCGCCCTGCAGATCAATGCGAATTACGACGTCGCCCTCATCGGCCGCGGCAATATCTACCGCCAGGCCGGCCGCATGAACGAGGCGTTCAACGATTTCAACCGCGCCATCCAGCTGGAAACGACCGATGGGCGCGCCTGGCACAATCGCGGCCTGATCTACCAGAGCCGTGGCCAGCATGCGCAGGCGATCGAAGACTTTGCCAAGGCAATCTCGCTCTCGCCGAACTCGCCGGAACCCTATAACGGCCGTGGCGTCTCCTATCTGGCGACCAACGATCTCGACAATGCCTTCGCCGACTTCAACCACGCGATCGAGCTAAACGACAAGCTCGCCGAATCCTGGACCAACCAGGCGCTGGTTTACGAAGCCCGCGGCGACAAGGCAAAAGCCTACCGGTCCTTCTCGCACGCTGTCCGGCTGGACCCGAACTACAAGCCGGCACAGGACGGTTCGGCCAGAACCCGCAGCTGATCATAAAAGACACCCGCTCCCGCCCAAAAGGCGGGAGTTTTCGTTTCGCCTTTCCGCATGGATATCGCGACAGGGACATCACGATCTCCTGCGCCTCGCTCATGAAAGGCAGCTTCCGGAGAGCAAGGATCCATGGCACGGGAAATAGTGGTCATCGGCGGCGGCATTATCGGCGCCTCCATCGCCTGGCATCTGACGGAAGCCGGCGCCAAGGTCTCCCTGATCTGCGAAACACAAGGCGGTGTCGCCACGCCCAATTCCTTCGCCTGGATCAATGCCAGCCGGAGCAATCCGCCCGACTATTTCCAACTGCGCATGCGCTCGATCGCCGAATGGCCGCGGCTTGCCGAAAAAGTCCCAGGCCTGCCCCTCTCCTTCAAGGGCGGCATATGCTGGGATATGTCCCATGACGAGCTGCTGGCCTATGCGAAACAGCATGCGGAATGGGGCTATGATATCGGCACGATCGATGCCGCCGAGATCGCCCGTATGGAACCGGCGCTGAAAGATCTGCCTGACCTTGCCGCCCTTGCACGCACCGAAGGCGTTGCCGAACCGCTTGCCGCAGCCAATGCCCTGCTCGAGGATGCAGCACGCAAGGGGTTGAAGATCATCGAAGCGCGGGTCAACGGGCTTCACCGGAATGAGCAGGGCCGCGTAACGGCAGTGCGCACGACGGCAGGCGAGTTCCATGACGACGAAATCGTGCTGGCCGCCGGCGCCGAGACGGCAGAACTTGCCGCAACGGCCGGCATCGACGTTCCGCTCGAAACCCCGCCTGGCCTTCTCGTGCATTCGAAGCCGGTGGCGGCCATGCTGAACGGCCTGATCATCGCGCCAGAACTGCATGTGCGGCAGACTGACGAGGGCCGGATCGTTGCCGGAACCGATTTCGGCGGCATGGACCCTGGCACGGATCCGGAGGCTGCTGCTGCCGAACTGTTCGGCAAGGTAAAAGCCTTCCTAAAGGGCGGCGACGATCTCCGCCTGGATTTCTACACGATCGGTTATCGCCCGACGCCGCGCGACGGCTTTCCGATCATCGGCAGGGCGAATGGCGCCGACGGCCTCTATCTCGCCATCACCCATTCCGGCATCACGCTCGCCCCGGCACTCGGCCTGTTCGCTTCACAGGAAATCCTCGAGGGCACGTCGGAACCGCTTCTCGCCCCTTATCGGCTTTCGCGTTTCGCCTGAGCGGACCGGCCACCAAACCGAAAAACGTCAGATATAAAGCGCTGCCATCTTGCGCCATACGCCGGCGCGATGTGCCCTTCCCTCCCAGAGATGCAGCTGGTGGCGCACGCCCTTCTCCGACAATACGCGGGCGAGATGGAGATTGTTGTCGAGAAACGGATCCTCGCGGCCGATCGTCAGCACGATATCCATCTGCCGCAATCGGTCGAGCTGCCAGCTGTCGCCGAGCCCCGGCAGGAATTGCGACGGCATGTGAAAATAGACACGGTCATCATGATGGCCATCGAGCAGATCACCGAAACACTCGATCCTCATCGTCAGATCGTAACGCCCGGAAAAGGCGACCAGTTTCTGGAACAGATGCGGATGCCGGAAGGCAAGGCTCGCCGCCTGGAAGGCACCGAGGCTGCATCCTTGCGCGATCGTGCAGGGATTGTCGTTGCGTGATGCCATCAGCGGCATGACTTCGTTGAGGACATATTCCTCGAAGGCGACATGTCGGGCCATGCGCTCAGCGGGATGAACGTGCTGTGCGTAAAAGGTTTCCGATGCCAGTCCGTCGATGCAGAACAGCTGCAGATGGCCGGCCTCGATCTTGTCTTTCAGGGCGGCGACAAGGCCAAGCTGTTCGTATTCCCAGGAGCGCCCTTCCCGGGTTGGAAACATCAAGACTTTGGCCCCGGCATGCCCGAAGATGAGGAGTTCCATCTCACGGGAAAGCCGAGAACTGTACCAGCGCAGATATTCGCGGTTCATTACAGCTCGAAGGAAGGGTCCGGCTTGAAGAAGTGACGAAGCTTGGTGGTGAGGACTGTGTCTTGGGAAGTTTTGCCAGGATAATCGAAATGCCCGGCATCGAGAATGAATATTTCATTAAATTTTGAAGGCAGTGGCAGACCGGCCGCGCGCGGCTGGCAGAGCGCATTGGCAATGGCGAACTGGCAGGGCGGCGCCACCGCAGGGTCGAACTGTGCCACGCTTGCCAGCATCGGAATGGTGATCCTGTTCGCCGCCACCGCCGAATCGTGCAGCCGCAGCGTCGGCAGGGCATTGCCGTATTTCGCCTGATACCGCTGCACGGAGGCAGCACTGCCGATACTGGGCAGTTTCAGCCGCAATTCCTGACTGCCAAAAGTCGGCAGCGAAAGATGGCCGCGATCGATCCTCCTGTCGAAGGGGATGGCAAGCCCGCCTATGCCGCCGCCAAAGCTGATGCCGCTATATCCGATCCGCCCTGCAACCCGCGGATAGAGAACGGTCAATGCGCTGACTGCCAGCCAAAGATCCTCGACGCAGCCGCCAATGATATATCGCTCCGGCTTGTCGATATCATGCAGCACGTGCCAGTCGGCCTCGCTCGAGATCGGCGGCCGGGCGCTGCGCGACATGCCGCGAAAGCAGGGAAACAGAACAGCCGTATTCTCCACCGGCACATCGAAATTGGGCGCATCCCGCCCGCCATACCCATGCCCGACCACCAGCCCGCGCCTGACCTCACCACGCTTCGGTACCAGCAGCCAGCCGCCGATCGTAAACGCATCCGTAGACGTATAGGTGATGTCGAAGACGCTCCATCTCGGGTGGCTGCTTTTGCTTTTGGAAAGCTTCGGCTGCGGATCGATCGTCATTGCACGTGCATAGCGATCCGACCAGAACCCATCGAACCTGTCCGGCGCCACCGGCGGCACGACGGCCCGAAGATCGGCGAGCGTCATGCCATAGGTGGGGTCGAAGTCGTATGGGTAGGTTTTCGGGATGGTCATGGATCTTGTCGTAGCGGATTGACGATCGAAAGACCGCCTATTTTCATTCCGTGCTGCAGGTCCTCGGTGAAAAGGATATCACTATTCACCGATATGGCGGCCGCAACGATCATCGCATCGTAAATCGAGAGCTTGAACCGTTCCGCCAACGCCAATCCCATGTCGTGGATATCCACGGTCAGCGGTATGACGTCCAGCAGGCTTCGGATGGTGTTGAGAAATGAATGAACCTCCTGCGCGGAGAATCCCATTTTGCGAGTCGCCACATGCGCAAACTCGTTCAGAACCTGCACACTGATCGTACCACCCAATGCCAAGGCGCGATCGGCAGCCTCCGCCTTTTCGACATCCCCAGACGCCAGATAGAGAAGGATGTTCGTATCGAAGAAATTACCTGGCATTCGCCTCGTCTCGATCGAAAACGAAATCCTCGGGCAGGCGGCCACGGAACTGTTTCAACCGATCGAGAAGCTCACGCCGGCTGGGCTTGCGCGCAACTTCGAACTCGCGCGCATCGACGGCACGTATCTGGATCTCGTCACCTTCCTTCAGGTCAAGCGCATCCACGACCGCTGAGGGAAGCCTGACTGCGAGGCTGTCGCCCCACTTGGAAACCTGCATGCACGCCTCCGGGTGATATGAAATCGAGATTATATATCATCGCCGAGGCATCGAAAAAAGCCGCCGCAATCGGACTTCAACGGCTGGCCGGACAACCGCCCCAAAAAAGACAGCGCCCGGCTTCAGCCGCTCATTCCAGCCCTGCCAAACAGCCCATCAGCGCAGCAGGAAAACGCCCGCGACATTGAGGATGATGAAGAGAGCAAGGCTGCCGATCGCGCCGGCGCCGCCAAAGAAGCCCGCAGCCATCGCGATCATCAGCACCACGATGACCATCGTGCCCCACTTGGCGCCAGCCAGGAACATTTCATAGGTCTTTTCGTGCTCGCGATAGTCCATCGCAGCACCAAGCTCGACTGGCCCGCTTTGACCGCTAGCCTGATGATCGTCCATTGCTCGCCCTCCAACGAGCCGCAACTCACCAGCCTCTCCCGATGAATGCGGCAATCCTCCATCTTTCGACCGCCGGACAGGACTCAGCTGCTGCCTTGCAATGCCGGGTCGGTCACCAGCAAAAGTTACATAAGCGACCGCAATGCGCAATGGCGCGAAACATCTTCCGCGCAGACAAGTCCACGCGGATACTTCGGCTGCCCCTCTTCAACCGAAGCCCTCTCGGCCGCTCAGCGCAAAAAGGCCATTTCCGGCGAATCCGGCCGTCCGGCAAGCCTTGCGGTCGGCAACACGGTGAGTGGCGGCAAGGCAAGATCCGCCGCACTCCCGAACATCAATCGCCTCTCATAGGCTTCCGACTGGAAGGCCGGGAACCGTCGCATCAGCCTCTTGCGCAATTCGCGCGTCGGTGAGGCAAGCAGCGTCAATTCGAACCCATAGGTCGTCGTCATGGTCGGCGGCACGACAACATCCGCATAAAAGAAACGGCGATAGAAGGCCGAATGCTGGGGGCGGATATGCTGCAGCATCCGGTCTGCATCGAAATGGATTGCCGCCATGATCGTCGGCCTGACCGTTAGGTAAGGCATGGCGGACCGCTCGCTGGCGAATTCAGGATCGACTGCGAAACGGGCCGGATCGATCAGCGTCAGACCCGCGTCCAGAAACGCATTGATCGCCTCCGAAAACACCCCTGCCGACTGGCTGACCCTGTGGTCAGGCGTGACGTGGTGGATGCGCAAGGTGCTGACCAGCTGCTCGTAATAATAGACGCCGAACACATAGGCCTGCTCGTCGAAGTCGATCGCGTCGAGCATCGACTTCGCAGAGACGGGCAAAACATTGCGCGCCTTGTAAGCCCGGTAGCGGAGCCGGGCTATATCCTCGAAATCCTCGTGGCTCTGGATCCGCCGGTATTCGACGTGATCGAGGGTGGCGAGGAGCTTATCTGAAAAATTTCCTTCGGAAATCGATTGGTTAACAAGCATAGATTTAATCCGTGGCTGTTAACCAGGGATTAACCTTAACCTTGCGATCCACCGCAACACAAAACGTCCATGTTTAACAGACATTGAATGATTATGGTTAATCGCTGCAAGCGTTAATACAATTTTTGATTGTTTTAGAATTGCAAAATAGCAGCCGGGAAGAGCAGTTCACACACGCAGAAAGCGAAGATCATTTCCGACCCTCGCTGGCCACCTATGCAAAATCTCGAGATTTTCAGGGCTTTTGGCATCAGACAGAGCCTGATGCCCGCCTCATGCGAAACCGTATCCGATCAGCTCGCAGCGCTCAGGCTGCGCGTATCCGAGCTTTTCGCCCGACGCCGGACACCGCCGGATGCCTTGTTGGATAAATGCGTCTTCGGGGTAAGCCCGGCAATCGCATCCGCCGGCACCGGCGGCGAGAAAATATAACCCTGGACCAGATCGGCAATATGGTGCCGGTTGATGATCTCGAGCTGTTCGGGCGTCTCGACGCCTTCCACGACGATCTTCAGTTCCAGTTCACGCGACAGGTTGACGATACCGCGCAGAAGCTTGAGGCGGCGATGATCGCTGCCGATGTCGCGAACGAAGGCGCGATCGATCTTGACGATATCGAGCGGCAGCGAATTGAGATAGCTGAGGCTGGAGAAGCCGGTGCCGAAATCGTCGATGGCGATCGTCACGCCCTTCTGACGGAACAGGTTGAGGATGGCGCTGACCGCCACCGGCTCGTTCATGAAGCAGCTTTCCGTCACTTCCAAATGCAGGCGCGACGGCTCCAGCCCGTATTTGGCAAGTGTCTCGGTGACGAAGCCGACGATATCGGCATTCTGCAGGTCATGAACCGAAAGATTGACCGACACAGGCACGGGCTTTGCCCAATTGGCGCAATCGCGGCATGCCTGTTCGATGACGAATTTGGTGATCAGCGACACAAGGCCCATCTCTTCTGCCATCGGCACGAAGATATTGGGGCCGACCATGCCCTTTTCCGGATGCGTCCAGCGCACCAGGGCCTCGAAGCATTCGATCTGCGAACCATCCGGCAGATACATCGGCTGGTAGACGACGTGGAGATTGCGGTCTTCCAGCGCCTGCCGCAGATCGGTCCTCAATTTCTGTTCTTCGACATAACGGGCGTCCATTTCCGGACGGAAGACGACGAGGCTGCCATTGCCCTTGACCTTGGCATCGTTGAGCGCCAGGTCGGCCTTGATCTGCCACGGCTCCATGGCAAAGCTTTCGGCATCGGCAATCACGCAGCCGCCATTCATCGACATGACGAGGCGAAGGTCGCCGACCTGATAGGCGCCCTGGATTTCGGTATGCAGCTGGCGGATCCGCCGCTCGAGGCTGTTGCGGTCGCTGCCGGTCAGGAACAGAACGAACTCGTCGCCGATCAAACGGCCGGCAACGCAGTCATCGGCACATGCCGAGCCGATGCGCGCACCGATCGCACCTAGCAGCCGGTCGCCGACCACATGACCACGCATGTCGTTGACGTGTTTGAAGCCCTCGACATCGATGACGACGAGACTGGCGAGCTTGCCGCCCTGGCGGGCAAGCGCCGCATTTGCGAGTTCGCCGAAATGACCTCGGCTCGGCAGTCCGGTCAACGAATCGAAACGGACCATGTGAAGGATCTTCTGCTCGGCAGCGACACGGGCGCTGACATCTTCGAAGATCAGGACGACGCCGCCATCAGTGCGATGGCTGACGGAGAATTCCAGATGCTGCTCCTCACCGACGCGGAGTAGCGCCCGGTTGAGCTTGCCTTCCGCCAGACGCTCGATATCGCGAAGCGCATCCGCCGGAACATTGGCCGCATCGTGCCGCAGCACGTCGAGCAGATCGAGATCCTTGATGTCGAGAAGCGGATCGATCGACAGAAGGTCGCGTGCCTGACGGTTGATGACCTCGATCCGGGCCTCGCCATCGAGCATGATCAGGCCATGCGTCATGGTCGTCAGCGCGGTGTCGAGACGGCCGGCAATAATGGCCATTTCGCGCGAGGCGATGACGTTTTCATAGAGGAACTCGCGCACGCCCTTGGCCATGGAACGGGTGGTCAGGCCAAAGGGAATGAGCAGCAGCGACATCAGCGCCAGATGCGGTTCGCCGGTCAGGATGCAGGCGATCATGATCGGCACGCAGCATCCGAGCGTCTGGAAATCGACCGCGTGGCGAGAGCCATAATTGCGGCCGACGATCGACATCATCGTGCCGAGCGTCATGGCAACGCAGGTGAGCGCGACGGTCGTATTTTCAAGAACAAGCAGTGCATAACCGCTTGAAATGCCGAGCATAAGCGCAGTGCTTGCCGCTCCGATCACATAGGCGCGTTCGACATCCGCGACCTTCTTGCGCGTCAGCGCCTGCCGGTCGAGACGATCATACTGGCGGAAGCCATAGATGCGATAAAGGAACACCGCCACGAAGGCGAAGGACATGCCGACATAGAAGGTCGAACCCGTGCTGCTATAGACGATAAGGCACCATGCGACGTGGACCACCACGCCGGTGAAAAGCGTTCCACGGTTACCGAACAGCGAATTGACAAAGGACAGATAGACATCTGTCGGCAGCGTCGTCGCTTTCATCTGCTTCATCGGGTCTCATTCCCTTCGATCCAGAACGACACTGCATAAAACCTTTTAACATTTGATTGTTCCCAATCCTCACCCCTGTGATTGTGGGGGAGATTGTGAGTCTCACTCAACAAACCATAAACAACATTGCTAAAATACAATACGGCCGGTTGCAGGCATTGACCTAAGGCTGCGAGCCCTTCCGGAGGCCGCAAAGCGCTGTGAATGCGACGAAAGCAGAAGCCCTTGCTACTATCATTTTTTCGGGGCTTGTTTTAAATCGCCAAGATGGGCCGGGCGGGATCAAGGAGAACCCGGCGCAAATCGGGGGATCGATGGCCGTTTTATTGAAGTTCAGCGGGCTTGTAGACCGCTTAAGCGAGATCGTCGGAAAATTTTCCGGCTACCTTGTTCTTGCCTGCTGCCTGATCAGCGCCGGCAATGCCTGCATCCGTCATGTGTTCAACTATAGCTCGAACGGCTGGCTGGAAATCCAGTGGTACCTGTTCGGCTTCGTCGTCATGCTCGGCGCGTCCTATACGCTGAAGCTTAACGAACATGTCCGCGTCGATCTCATCTATGGCGCCGTCTCGGAGCGGGCGCGCCTTTGGATCGACGTGATCGGCCTGATCCTTTTCCTGATCCCCGCCTGTCTTTATCTCGCCTGGCTCTCCTGGCCGTTCTTCACACTTTCCTATTTGCAGGGCGAGATGTCGTCGAATGCCGGCGGTCTGGTCCGCTGGCCGATCAAGCTGATTATCGTTGTCGGTTTCGTGCTTCTGGCCATCCAGGGAGTATCCGAACTGATCAAGCGCGTCGCCGCCCTCATGGGCATCCTCCAGGTCGATACGACCTATGAAAAGCCGCTGCAGTAACGGAACGGGCGAGGATAACCCATGTTTGAATTCGGAATAATGCCGCCAGCCATGTTCATCGGCATGATCATCTTCATGCTCTATGGCTTCCCCGTGGCCTTTTCACTCGCCGCCGTCGGCATGTTCTTCGGGTTGCTCGGTGTCGCCACCGGCCATTTCGAGTTCGCCTTTCTGCAGGCGCTGCCGCTGCGCATCTTCGGCAATATCATTTCCAACGATCTGCTGCTCGCCATCCCCTTCTTCACATTGATGGGCGCGATCCTCGAGCGATGCGGACTGGCAGAAGACCTGCTCGAAGGCACCGGCAAACTGTTCGGCGCCATTCCAGGCGGCCTTGCCTATGCCGTCATCATCGTCGGCGCCATCCTCGGCGCCATTACCGGCACGGTCGCCGCCTCGGTCATCACCATGGGCGTGATCTCGCTGCCGATCATGCTGAAATATGGCTACAATCCCCGCCTCGCGACCGGTGTCATTGCCGCGTCCGGCACCATCACCCAGGTCATCCCGCCGTCGCTGGTCCTGATCATTCTTGCCGACCAGCTCGGGAAATCGGTTGGCGACATGTATCTCGGCGCGATCGGTCCTTCGATCCTGCAGGTCGCGATTTTCCTCGCCTTCATCCTCGGCCTGTCAATTTTCCGCCCGAAGGACGTGCCGGCTCTGCCTCCGGAAGCCCGCGGTGAGCTGAATGCGGCTCTCGTGATAAGGGTTCTGTGGGGCATGATCCCCTCGATCGTGCTGATCTTCCTCGTCCTCGGTACCATCTTCATGGGCCTTGCGACCCCGACGGAAGCAGGAGCGCTCGGTGTCGTCGGCGCCATGGTGCTTGCCGCCATGCACCGCCGCCTCACCTGGGATCTCACCCAGCAGGCCATGCACTCGACCATGACGATCACCTCCATGGTCGTCTTCATCCTGGTCGGCTCCACCTGCTTCAGCCTTGTCTTTCAGGGCATGAATGGCGGTCTATGGATCGAGTTCCTGCTCAGCCACGTGCCGGGCGGCGTGGTCGGCTTCCTGATCTTCGTCAATATCTTCGTCTTCTTCCTGGCATTCTTCCTGGATTTCTTCGAAATCGCCTTCATCGTCCTGCCGATGCTGGCGCCGGTCGCGAATTCACTCGGCATCGACCTGATCTGGTTCGGCGTGCTGCTCTGCGTCAACATGCAGACATCGTTCATGCATCCGCCGTTCGGTTTTGCGCTTTTCTACCTGCGCTCGATCGCCCCGAAGACCGTCAAGACAAGAGACATCTATCTTGGCGCCATACCGTGGCTGTTCATGCAGCTGATTCTGGTCGCGATCATCATCTTCTGGCCGGAATCCGTCACCTACTGGCTGGACAAGGCGCCGGATGTGGATCTGAACACGATCAAGATCGAGGTACCGGGCTTCGGCAGTGGCAGCGGCAATAACCAGATGCCCAATTTCGGCCTGCCGCCGATGGACGGCGCTCCCGGTCAGCCGGCACCCGGCCTTGCACCCATGCCAAACTTCGGTGAGCCACCCAAGGTCAACCCTTGAGGGTGCTACACTTGCTTCCAGGTGGGCAGGCGAGTATATTTGGAGTG
Source organism: Neorhizobium alkalisoli (assembly GCF_007829835.1). Taxonomy (GTDB): domain Bacteria; phylum Pseudomonadota; class Alphaproteobacteria; order Rhizobiales; family Rhizobiaceae; genus Neorhizobium. The sequence continues at coordinate 109,331 of NZ_VIWP01000005.1, forward strand.
GAGGACAGGGCGGAAACCCTGCCCTCCTTTGCTATCTAGACAAGAAAATGAACCGGATTGCTATGGACCAGCTCATCCGGTTTTTCCTGACTGACAACGTAATGCTCAGTGGTCTCCACATCGCATTACCTCCAGTTCGAGAGCAAGGCTCTTGCCTAAGTCGGTGAAGCCCGTCTTCACCGATGCTCCGGCTGGTCAGGGAGCGATCTGCTTTTGCTCTCAAACATCGCACGCCTGCGATTAAGGTTGCAATTGTGCAGAAATGCAACCTAAAACCATTTCTGATTGCAATCGCGTTGACAACGGCAGGCCAACTGTTAGCTTCGCCATCATGAAACTCGCCACGCCAACCCTTTCGCGCCGACGCCGCACCATCGTGCAGGGCGTTTTCGTGCGCGCGGGCCAGCGAGTGATTTAAGAACCTTTTCACTCCATTTCCCGATCGAGAACCACCCTGCCCGCCATCCGGCCGGCAGGTTTTTTGTTATGTACGACAAGGACCTACCATGTCTCTGGAAAGCCATCTGGAATTCAGATCAGCGAGAACCGAGGACGCAGATGCGATCCGTGACGTCGTCCGCGCTGCCTATGCGCGCTGGATACCTGTCATCGGCCGAGAACCGCTGCCGATGAAGGCCGATTACCAAAAGGCCGTCAGTGAACATCGCATCGACCTGGTCTGTTCGGCGGAAAGCATAACCGGCCTGATCGAGATGATGCTGCGCGAGGACCATCTCTGGATTGAGAACGTTGCCGTCAGCCCTGAGCAACAAGGCAAGGGCCTGGGACGCCGACTGCTGGCCCATGCCGAAACCATCGCGAAGGAAAACGGACTGTCCGAGGTGCGCCTTCTGACAAACGCGGCTTTCGTTTCAAATGTCCGTCTCTATGAGAAAACCGGTTACGTCATCACCGCATCAGAGTCCTTCATGGGCGGCACAACTTTACATATGAGCAAATACCTCCTGCGAGACGCTCGAACGATTGGTTAGATTTATTAACCAGAGCATACACATTGGCGGCATTCTCATAACCACCAAAGCTTCTATTTCCTGTCGTGGGTGACAAACGCGCCTTGGCGCATCGGCCGAAAATACGGCCTGCACCGTGCGACAAGAAGGAAACAACATGACAACCGAAAATCCCGTCTGGCTCATTACCGGCGCCTCCTCCGGCCTCGGCCTTGCCTTGGCCGAAGCCGTTTTGAAGCGCGGCTGGCGTGCCGTTCTAACGGCCCGCCGACCGGAAAGCCTCGAAGAACTCGTTTCACGCTACGGCAATCAGGCCCTCGCGATCAGCCTCGACGTGACCGACAAGGCATCGATCGACAAGGCCGTCTCGGCCGCAGAAACGCAGTTCGGCGCGATCGACGTCCTCGTCAACAGCGCCGGCTACGGTTATCTCGCGGCGATCGAGGAAGGTGACGACCGGGAAATCCGCGACCAGTTCGACACCAATGTCTTCGGGCTTGTCGACGTCACCAAACGCGTCCTGCCCGACATGCGCGCCCGCCGAAAGGGCCACATCTTTAACATCTCCTCGCTTGGCGGCCTCGTCGCCTTTGCGGCAACCGGTTATTACCACGCCAGCAAGTTCGCCGTCGAAGCCCTGTCGGAATCGCTGGCCCAGGAAGTCGCACCGCTCGGCATCCGCATGACGATCGTCGAACCGGCCGCTTTCCGCACCGACTGGGCGGGCCGCTCCATGGTGGAGGCAAAGACTGTGATCGACGACTATGCCGAGACCGCCGGCAAGCGACGGGCAGCAACCCGCGCCGTGTCCGGCAACCAGCCGGGCGACCCCGCTCGCGCCGCTGCCGCGATCATCAAGGCCTATGAGGCGCCCGAAGCGCCGCTGCGCCTGCTTCTCGGCGCACTTGCACTGAAAGTTGCCAATGCAAGACTGGATGCGCTGAAGGTCAATTTCGACGCCTGGTCCGACACGACGCTGAGCGCCGATTTCCCGTCGTAAACCCGCCGAAATAGCCATTCCCTTGTCAGAAAAAGGCGCGAGGCGTATATTCGGAGTGAGGGCAGAGTTGGCGCTCTGCCCTCACGGACTACTTCGTTAAGAAGTTGACCCGGAACGAGACTGACCAGCCTGTCCGGGTCTTCCTAACCCATAGCGTAATGCTCAGTGGTTTCCACATCGCACTACCTCCGGTTTGAGAGCAAGGCTTTTGCCTAAGTCGGTGAAGCCCGTCTTCACCGATGCTCCGGCTGGCCTCGGAGCTGTCTGCTTCTGCTCTCCAACATAGTGAGAATACGCGGCGGCCCGGCAGAGTCGAGGAAAAGCAACCAAAGGTGGAGAGCCAAGTGCAAAAAAGCCCGGACCTCTCGATCCGGGCTTTGTAAAATGGTCGGCCGGAACCGATCAGATCTTGCCGTTGCGCTGCTGGATCATCATGAAGGTGTCGAACGTGTATTCCGACAGCTGCATCCAGAGGTAACCTTCCTTCTTGAAGGCCACCTGATCCTCGTAGACCTTCTTGAACATCGGGTTCTTGGCGGAGATGTCCTTGTAGACCTCCATCGCCGCATTGTAGCAGGCTTCAAGAATGTCCTGGCTGAAGGGCCGCAGCGTCGTTCCCTGCGAAACGATCTGCTTGATCGCCGTCGGGTTCTTCGTGTCGTATTTCGCCATCATGTTGGTGTTGGCAAAGGCACAGGCATCCGTCAGCGCGGCCTGATACTGTTTCGGCAAGCTGTTCCACTTCTCCAGATTGATGAAGGAATGGATGGTCGGGCCGCCTTCCCAGAAGGCGGGATAGTAGTAGTACTTCGCGACCTTGTAGAAGCCGAGCTTGTAGTCGTCATAGGGACCGACCCATTCGGCCGCATCGATCGTGCCTTTTTCGAGCGCCGGATAGATATCACCGCCGGCGATCTGCTGCGGCACGGCACCGAGCTTCTCGAGCACCTTGCCGGCAATGCCGGCGATGCGCATCTTGACGCCCTTGAAGTCGTCGACCGTGTTGATCTCTTTACGGAACCAGCCACCCATCTGCGCGCCCGTATTACCCGAAGGCAGGCCATAGATGTTCTGCGTGGCGTAGAACTCGTTCATCAGCTTGTTGCCGTTGCCCTGGTAGAACCAGGCATTGTTCAACCGTGCATTGAGGCCGAACGGGATCGCCGTGCCGATCGCATAGGTCGGATCCTTGCCGACGAAATAATAGGAGCAGGTATGGCACATCTCGACGGTGGAATTGCTCACCGCGTCCTGCGCCTGCATGGCCGGCACGATTTCCGCAGCGGCAAAGGGCTGGATGGTGAAATTGCCGTCGGTCGCCTCGGCAACATGCTTGGCAATATCCTCCGCGCCGCCATAGATCGTATCCAGTGACTTCGGAAACGACGAGGTGAGACGCCAGCTGACCTTGGGGTTGGCCTGCGCGATGGCAGGTGCCGAAAGCGGCACGGACAGGGCGGTTGCGGCTGCAGCACCGGCACCGCCGATAGCCGCCTTCTTCAGAAATGAACGACGATCCATGAATATCCTCCCTTGTTAGGTAAGGCCGCGAAGTTTTTCCCTCCCGCTTCGCGGACCATGCAACGAGGTAAACATGCCGCCCAAAGGCTTGCAAGCGCGGGCTGTGGCATTGGTCGGCGCCGGGGGCTATTTGCGCTTATACTTTGGTCGGACATGGGGATATTGGCGTTATCCGCCACTATACCTGCGACTTTTTTGGGCGAAACAGTGTTTTATCCGCGCACTCTCTCGTGCATAAGCCATCGCTTGACTTGAGAGCCGCTCTGGCGGCAAAACGGGCCATACTGAAGCTGCCCGCCGGAGAATACCTGATGCCGAAACCCGTAGTCGCCGTCCCTGCCGATATCCGCGTGATCGAGGATGCGATCTGGCACGCAGCCCCAGACCAGTATCTGAAAGCGGCAGCCAAGGTCGCCGGCGTCATGACCCTGATCGTTCCGGCCTTCGAGGAAGGCAATGATATAGACAGCATTCTCGACCGGGTGGACGGCGTCCTGGTTTCGGGTGCGGCCAGCAATGTCCATCCCTCGCTCTACGGCAAGGAAGCGACCGAGATCGACGGGCCTTTCGATCCTGCGCGCGATGCGACCTCGCTGCCACTGATCCGCCGCGCCATCGAGCGTGGCATTCCGCTTCTCGCCATCTGCCGTGGCATCCAGGAACTGAACGTTGCCCTCGGCGGCACGCTTGCAAGCGAGATCCAGGAGCAGCCCGGTATCTGGGACCACCGCAAGCCGCCGGTTCCGGAACGCGACGGCATGTATGCCATTCGTCAACCGGTCTTCGTCGAGGAAGGATCGTGCATCGCCAACTATCTCGGCCTTGCAGGAGAGGTGCAGGTCAATTCGCTGCACCGCCAGGCCATCGCCGAAACGGCGCCGCGTCTGAAGGTGGAAGCGACGGCAGAGGACGGCACTGTCGAAGCCGTCTCGGTGATCGACGCCAAGAATTTCGCCGTCGGCGTGCAATGGCATCCGGAATACTGGGCGGAAACGGATGCCCCGTCCCGCGCCCTCTTCGAAGCTTTTGGCGAGGCGGTACGCGCCTATGCTGGCCGCTCACAGGGCAAGCAGGACATGCCGATCGCCCGCGCCAGCTAAGCCGGTTCGCGAGCGGCCAGAACTGCCCTGAAGGTGTCGCTTACTTCTTCACCGGCGTTTCCGGCACCGGTGTAAGAACCGTCTTGTCCTTGAACCAGCCAATCAGGTTGTCGACGACCAGATCGGCCATGGCATTGCGCGTCGGCACCGATGCGGAAGCGACATGCGGCAGCAGGCTCGCATTGTCGAGCGCGATCAGTTCTGCCGGAACCTGCGGTTCGGCGAAGAACACGTCGAGACCGGCTGCAGCAATCGTCCGTTCACGGAGAGCAACAACCAGCGCTTCCTCGTCGACACTGCTGCCACGGCCGACATTGATGAACACGCCGTTCGGACCGAGCGCCTTGAAGATTTCCGTATCGATGATCTTGAAGGTCGACGGTGTGCCCGGCGCAATGTTGATCAGCGTATCGACGGCCCCGGCCATCTCCTTCAGCGACGGATAATAAGTGTAACCGACATCGCTGCGCTGGCTGCGCGTATGATAACCGATCGTCACCTTGAACGGCTCAAGCCGCCTGGCGATCTCCAGCCCGATGCGGCCAAGGCCGAGAATACCGACAGAACGCCCCTTCAGCGACAACGGAGACAGCGCAAACGGGCCCTCTTTCGCCCAGCGTCCTTCGCGCAGATAGTTTTCCGCACGCGGCAGCTGGCGAAGCGTGTTGAGCAGGAGGGCGATGGCCGTATCGGCCACTTCGTCATTCAGCACGTCGGGCGTATTGGTGACAATGATGCCGCGTTCCGCCGCCTTCGCAGTGTCGGTGCCGTCATAGCCGACACCAAAGCTCGAAATCACTTCCAGATTGGGAAAGGCGTCGATCATCGCCGCATCGCATTTGCCGGACACTGCAATGCCGCGAACGCGGTTCTTCTGGTCTGCATCGAGCGCATCGACGGAACCGTTGATCACGTCGAAAACCGTCTTCAGGCGATCGAGCACGCGCGGGTTGATACGGCCCGGCACAAAGATGGCGATAGGGCTTTCCGACATGATGCAAACCTCTTTGAATGATGGACAGTTTTGGGAAAAATCAGCGTGGCCGGCAAATTCCGGTCGATTGGCGGATGCGCATTTCAGGCCGGATCAGATGGATACCGTCCGGTTCATGGCTGCCGGCGAGACGGTCGAGCAGCGCACGCGCGGCAAGCCGGCCGACATCCGCCTGCTGGTTGGAAACCGTCGTCAGCGCCGGCATGGAGATCGCCGCCTGTTCGAGGTCGTCGTAGCCGGTGACCGAAATATCCTGGCCGACGATGAGACCAGCGCGCGCAATACCGTTCATCAGGCCGATCGCGACAAGATCGTTCCAGCAGACGGCGGCCGTCGGCTTCTGTGGCAGGGAGAGGAAATTGACGGCCGCCTCATAACCGCCCTGCATCGAGCGGGGGCCGGGAATACGCAGGTTCGGATCGACCTCGATATTGGCCTTGCGCAGTGCGTTGACATAGCCCTGGTAACGGTCACGGCCGGTCGAGGTCTGATCGGTACCGCCAATCATCGCGATCGTCCGGTGCCCGAGCCCGATCAGATGATTGGTGGCAAGAGAAATGCCGTAGCTGTCGTCGCCGCGATAGGTCGGCAGGTCGACGCCGTCCATCGTACGGGCAACGAGAATGGCCGGCATGCCGTTCTGTTCGGCGAGCTTCACGTCCTCGATCGGCGTACCGATTGCCGGCGACATGATGACGCCGTCGCCGCCGAGCTGCAGCAGCGTCTCGATGAAGGTGCGCTGCTTTTCGACCGAGTCGTAATGGTTGGAGAGAATGAACGTATGACGGCTGCGGTCGAGTTCGCTCTCGATCGCCTTCAGGATTTCCCCGTAGAACGGGTTCATCACGTCATGCACGACAACGCCGATAATGCCGGAGCGGGAGGTTCTGAGACTGGCGGCACGGCGGTTGTAGATATAACCGAGCGTCCGCGCCTGTTCCTTGATCTTTTCCCGTGTATCTGCGGCGACGAGCGGGCTATCGCGCAAGGCGAGCGAGATGGTGGCGGTTGAAAGACCGAGGCTTTCGGCGATCGTCGACAGTTTGATCTTCTGAGCCATGCTTTCCCCGTTACCCTCTCCCCATACGCGCCCACGCCGTTATCCGGCGGCGGCTTTAAATTTTAAATAAACAATTTAATTCCATGCGACAATCCTGTGACGGTCATTTCACAGCAGCGGCCAAAGAGCGCATGGATGGAAAGCCCCGCGCAAATGACGCGGAGCTCTGATCGACCGAAGATGAAAAAGTTGAAGCTCGACGACGGCTATTCGTCGTCTTCGTCCGCATTGGAATCGGAATGCAGGTTCTGGTCCACGACCTTCAACAGCTTCAGAAGCGTACGGACTTCCTTGTCGGACAGTCCGTTGACGGCCTGCGCACCGCAATCGGCGACCGAACGGCCGATCTGCTCGACACTCCTCATCCCCGAATCGGTGAGGAAGACCTTTGTCAGCCGGCCATCGCTTTCGTCCGAACGACGCTGCAGGAAGCCCTGAGCCTCCATGCGGCCGATCGTGCGCGTCATCGTCGGCGCCTTGACGCCGAGCCGGGCCGCGAGCTGCCCCGGTGTCATGCCCTCTTCCTCGGCAAGCGCCAGAATGACGCCATCCTGGCCGGCATAAAGCCCGCTTTCACCAAGACTGCGGGAAAGCGCGGTGCGCATCGATCGGGCTGCCTGCGTGATTGCCGGCGCGAGATCGGCGGCGGAAAGGTTGGCGCCGTCCTTCTTCTTGCCGGACTTCGATTTTTTCTCGCCCTTTTTCTTGCTCATCGGCTCCGCCTGTTTTGCCGCGGTAAGGTCGGCGTTATATCTCTAGCCGCGCTATCCATATCGAAACCCTGAATTGGCCGCCAGATGTCGCATCCCCTACCTGCCTATCATGACAATGATCTCACGACTGCGTCCACAGAAAGACGCGATTGGATCGCCGTCCTGCCACTTGGCGCCCATGAACAACACGGGCCGCACCTGCCGTTCGAGACCGACACGCTGATCGCCGAAGGACTCGTCTCGCGCCTGATTCCTGCTTTGCCCAAAAACCTGCCGGTCACCTTCCTTCCCGTTGAAAAAATTGGTTATTCCGTCGAGCACATGGATGTGGCCGGCACGAAAACGCTCGCCTTCGACGAAGCTGTCACCCGCTGGCTCGGCATTGCCGAGACACTACACGAAAAAGGCATCCGCAAGCTCGTCATGCTCAATGCCCATGGTGGCAATTCGCCACTCATGACGATCGTTGCGACGGAGGCACGCATCCGTTTCGGCATGCTGGCGGTCGCGACAAGCTGGACGCGATTCGGCCAGCCGGACGGCTGGATCTCGCCGCAGGACAAGGCGATCGATATCCATGGCGGCGATATCGAGACTTCCGTCATGCTGGCTCTCTGGCCTGACAAGGTTGACATGAAGAAAGCGGAAAACTTTTCGTCGCGCCAATCCGTCTTCACCGAAAGGTTCAAACATCTGCGCGCCTATGGGCCGCATGCCTTCGGCTGGAAAATGTCTGACCTCAACGAAAAAGGCGTCGCCGGCAATGCGAGTGCTGCAACGGCCGAACGGGGCGAACAGCTGGTCGCGCATGCTGTGAAGGGAATTATCGAACTCTTCGAGGATGTGGCAAAGTTCGACGAATTCTGAAAGCTGCGGACGCCGGGCGTACAGCCTCTAATCCTCGGGCCCACCTTCCCGGAACTGCTTTGGAGAACAGCCGACAATCCGGCTGAATGCCGTGCTGAAAGCGCTCGACGACTGGAATCCCAGTTCCAGCGCAATCTCCCCGACCGTGGATGCGCTGGACCGAAGCGCATCCCGCGCCAGCGCCATCCGCCATTGCTGGATATATTCGATCACCCCCATGCCCATAATCGTGCTGAAGCGGGAAGCGAAGCCAGATCGCGAAAGGCCGCAGAGGCGCGCCAACGTTTCGACCGACCATGGATGTGCGGGCTTTTGATGGATTGCGGCAATCGCTACGGCAAGCTTGGGATCGGCAAGCCCCGCAAGCAAGCCGGTCTCGCGCTCATCCATATCGATCGCAACCCGCCGCAGGGCCTCGAGCAGGATAAGCTCCATCAGGCGCCCGACGAAAAATTCGCTCCCCGGGTTTTGGGATCGGCTTTCCTCAGCATTCATCGCCAGAAGCGCCTTCAGATGCCCCGAGGTTTTGGGATCGCCCGCATTCAACTTCACGACCTGCGGCAGCATGCCCATCAGCAGCATTTCGTTGGCAGCATTGAAGACGAAGCGCCCGCCCCGCAACATGACCGGCTCGCCGCCATCGCCATCTCCGACGCTCATATGCAGGCGCCCGGTGGCCGAGACGAGCGCCGCGCTGTCAAGCGGGGCAGCGCCGGGATCGGAGGCAAGTGTGAACGGCGTTGATGTGCGCACGAAGGCGAAATCATGCGGCCGCAAGGGCATCGCTCGGCGTCGGGACGCAGAAGCACACATGCGCCGCTTTCGACCCAGCAGAACAGAAGATCATCCCGCTTGGGAAAGCTCACGCCCCATCGGCCGGCCGCATCGATGCCCGACCAGAGCGTTGCCTTCGGCCTCAACAAGCGGATCAATCCGGACAGCGGATCGCCCGAATATTGGACGATCGATAAACGATCATGGCTCTTCAATTATCGACCGCATCCCCTGCATGCCTAGAATGACGCTATCACGATAACGCAACGGAGATCATCATGACAGCGACCATTCAGGAACTCTGGACCATTTATGCCGACGCATGGCGAGATGTTTCGCCGGAGGAGCGGCAGCGCCTTCTCGACGCATGCCTTGTCGACGACGTGACGTTCACATCACCGGACAACAACGATCAGGGGATTGCCAACTTCATACCTGTTCTGGAAAAATTCCAGAAAACCTTTCCGGGTGCCTATTTCGAGACGACCGACCTGATCGTTCAGAACAACCAGTCGCTTGCGACCTGGGCCATGACCGACCGGGCCGGGACCGTGCTTTTGAATGGCCACAGCTATGCCCGCTACGGCGAGCAAGGACGCATTGTCCATCTGGCCGGGTTCTGGCAGGTCTGAAACGGACCATCAATTTCCGAACCGACAGAGATCCGCCCGGGCATATCAGCCCGGCCGGATCGATTGCAAAAACCGTCAGGCGATGATGTCAAAATTGTCGGCCGTGAGTTTCAGGCCATGGTCGAGCGTCGCGAACTGCACGGCCTTGCCGGCACCGCTGCCATCGGCATCGTACCAGAGCTTGCCGCTCGCCTTGTCATAGATGATGCGGTCGGAGGCATCATGCGCCTTCCTGCCGATATAGAAGGCGTCGTCATCGAGATCGCCGACCTTGCCGATCTTCTTGAAGATGTCGTCGTCCAGCGCGATCACATCGGACTTCACCGCAAGATCGTCGATCCTGTCGATATTGGTCGAGCCAAGCTTGGTGGTGAACTGAAAAGTGTCCTTGCCGGCGCCGCCGATCAGCACATCCTTTCCCAGACCGCCATTCAGCACGTCATTGCCGCTGCCGCCGGAAATGGTGTTGGCGAGCTTGTTGCCGGTCAGGATATCGGCCTTCGAGGAACCGGTCAGGTTCTCGATCGACGAATAGGTATCGCCCTTGGCATCGCCGGCATTAAGGCGGGACGCACCGAGATTGGCCGTCACACCCTTGGTCGCGCCGGCATAAGAGGCCGTATCCGTTCCCGCGCCGCCATAAAGCTTGTCGGCGCCGGATCCGCCGATCAGTACGTCATTGCCATTGTCGCCGTAGAGGCTGTCATTGCCGGAGCCTCCGTCCAGCGTGTCCTTGCCGTCGCCGCCGGACAGGATGTCGTTGCCGGCATCGCCATAAAGCTTGTCGTCACCCGCCTCGCCGTAAAGCCTGTCGTCACCGATCTCGCCACGGATCAGGTCATTGCCCGTGCCGCCCCAGCCGACATCATTGCCGCCACCGAGATAAAGCTGGTCATTGCCGCCACCGCCGAAAAATTCGTTGTCGTTGTAGCCGAAGGCGATCGTATCCTTGACGGTATCGGTGATGATGTCGTCATAGGCCGAGCCGATGACATCGGTAAAACCGCCGATCGAATCTCCTTGCGCATCGCCGCCAACCCCGGTCGTCGCCGAGCCATAGGTGATGCTGATTGCCACGCCTGCACCAGACGATGCGTAAGAGACAGTATCTCCGGCATCGGCGCCGCCATAGAGAATGTCGGCCCCTGCCCCGCCTTCGATCAGGTCGACACCGGCGCCACCGCTGATATCATCATTGCCGGCGCCGCCATAAAGCTTGTCGTCACCATTCTGGCCGCCGATCTTGTCATCGCCGGCGCCGCCATAAATCGTGTCATTACCCGCGCCGCCATCGATCGTATCGGCACCGCCGGCGCCGTCGGCGGTCTGGTCGCCATAAAGGACGTTATCCAGCTCATTGCCCTTGATCACGTCGACGCCATTGCTGCCGCGAGCGTTCTCGATCGAACCGTAAACGATCAGGCGGTTGCCGGTCGTCGAAAGCTCGTAAGATCCGGCAGCCGCTGTGGCATGGCCATTCTCCGTGCTCCACGCAAGATCGATGCTGGTCGGGTTCGGAAAGACGCTGTTGAAGGTCAGCGTATCTATACCGCTGCCATCATCGTTGATTTCCTTGGTGGGCTGGCCGGACAAAGCCAGCGTATCAATCACATAGGTATTGTCTGCCATGAGAGCTTCCCTGAAATATTGCGCTGGACCGGCAGCATAATCTCGCCGCTGCGGCATTTATTACTGGGACTATGCTAGCTTCTTTTCCCGTTCTTTCCAGATATGCTTTTGTGAAATCGCTAATTTTAGCGATATGCTCATCGATACGGCACCCAATACGGTATCGAAACACCGCAGGCATGCGCCATCCGGCCGTTACGTAATTCCGTAACGACAAACCCTTTGAACTCGCCCCGGCTTGTCCTTATATGGAGCCGACAAGCTTTTGCGCCGCCCGGCGCCTCCTCAAAGTCACCAAAGTCATCGAGGTTTTCCATGACCGACACAGCCACGACCAAGCCCATTCCCGTTACCGTGCTCACGGGCTATCTCGGCGCCGGCAAGACGACGCTTCTCAACCGCATTCTTTCCGAAAGCCACGGCAAGAAATATGCGGTCATCGTCAACGAATTCGGCGAGATCGGCATCGACAACGACCTGATCGTCGAGTCGGACGAAGAAATCTACGAAATGAACAATGGCTGCGTCTGCTGCACGGTGCGCGGTGACCTGATCCGCGTTGTCGAAGGCCTGATGCGCCGCCCCGGCCGCTTTGACGGCATCATCGTCGAAACCACCGGCCTTGCCGATCCGGTCCCGGTCGCCCAGACCTTCTTCATGGACGATGACGTCCGCACCAAGACCGAGCTCGACGCCGTCGTCGCACTGGTCGATGCAAAGCACCTGCCGCTGCGCCTCAAGGATAGCCGCGAGGCTGAAGACCAGATCGCCTTTGCCGATGTCGTCCTCATCAACAAGACCGATCTCGTGACGCCGGAAGAACTGGCCGTCGTCGAGGATGTCGTGCGCGCCATCAACCCGACCGCCCGCGTCTACAAGACCAGCCGTTCGGGCGTCGATCTTGCCCGCGTTCTCGACCAGGGTGCTTTCAACCTGGAACGGGCGCTGGAAAACGATCCGCATTTCCTCGACCACGATCATGAAGACCATGTCTGCGGCCCGGACTGTGGCCACGACCATCATCATCACGATCACCATGGCCACCATCATCACAACCATGATCATGGGCACGACCACGATCACCACCACCATGATCACGATCATGACCATCATCACCATGACCACGGCCCGATGTCGCCGATCCATGACGTGACGGTAAAGTCGATCTCGCTGCGCGGCGGCGAGATGAACCCGGACCGTTTCTTCCCCTGGATCCAGAAGATCACCCAGACCGAAGGCCCGAACATCCTGCGCCTCAAGGGCATCATCGCCTTCAAGGGCGACGAGGAACGTTATGTCGTCCAGGGCGTGCATATGATCGTCGAAGGCGATCACCAGCGCCCGTGGAAGGATGGCGAGAAGCGCGAAAGCCGCCTCGTCTTCATTGGCCGCGAACTCGATTTCGACAAGATCGAAAAGAGCTTCCTCGCCTGCCAGGCGGCGGCGACCGAAACCGCGCCTGCATGATCATGAACATTCCGATGAATTCCAGATATAGGGCCGCCCCAATGGGGCGGTTTTTCTGATGCCGACAGTTGCTCCGCTTGATCTCGAAGGCCATGTCGTCGCCGCCCATTTTCTCGGTGACGTCCCGTTTTTCGCCACTGCCGCAGGCACCATCCATCGTCTGGACGAAGGTGAGAAGGTGACCGAGGCCCATCAGGGTCTGCTCACCTGCATCCGCGATCCGTTCAGCCAGACGCTGCTGACGGGCGGCGAGGATGGCAAGGTTTTGCGCATCGGTCGCGATGGCGAAGCCAAGGTGATTGCCGAGGTACCGCGCAAATGGATTTCCGTCGTCGCCGGCGGCCCGCAGAACGCGGTCGCCTATGCGCAGGGAAAATCCAGCTTCGTCGTCCAGAACGACGGTTCGGTGAAGGAATTCAAGGAAGAACGCAGCGTCGAAGGGCTCGCCTTTGCGAGCAAGGGCCTGCGCATCGCCGCCGCGCGTTATAACGGCGTCTCGCTGCATTGGGTCGGCACCAGCGCTCCGGCACAGGATCTGGACTGGAAGGGCGCCCATACCGGCGTCACCTTCTCGCCCGATGGCCGCTTCCTCGTCACCATGATGCAGGAAAACGCCCTGCATGGCTGGAAGCTCGACGGCAAGCAGGGTGAAAACCGCCATATGCGGATGACCGGCTACCCGGCCAAGGTCAAGTCGCTGTCCTGGTCGGTCAAGGGCAAGTGGCTCGCCTCTTCCGGCGCACCGGCCGCCATCGTCTGGCCGTTTTCGGCCAAGGACGGTCCGATGGGAAGAGCGCCGCTGGAACTGGGCACCCGTGCGAACATCATGGTGTCGCAGGTGGCCTTCCACCCGGCCGAAGAGGTTCTTGCCATCGGCTTCGTCGACGGCATGATTCTCGGCGTCCGCATCTCCGACAGCAAGGAGGCATTGCTGCGGCGACCTGGAAAGGGCGGCATTACCGGCATGAGCTGGAGCTCCAGCGGCAAGCTACTTGCCTTCTCGTCTGACGCTGGGGACTGTGGCGTCATCGATATTTCCGCCTGATCGGCTTGTCGGGCGTTTACCGCCGCCCGATCGCGGCCGGAAAGTGGGCGGGCCCCACACCGGCCCGCCCACCCCTGGCACCTTAACGACGATTCTTGTTCTTAGAATTGTCGTTATTGTTGCCCGAGAGAATGCCCAGGCCCAACAGGCTGTTGCCGTTGTTGCCCGACAAGATGGCATTTCCATTCAGGATGGAATTGCCGCTGAGGATGCCGCTCAGAACGCTGGTATTGCTACCGTTCAGAACGCTGATGCCCGGAGCGACGGCGATCGCGCCGCTGCCGATGCCACCCTTGCCCCCGGACAGAAGCCCGCCGGCCGAAGCCTGCGAGACAACTGCTGCCGAGAGCACGACAGCGATGGATATCATCTTGATTTTCATAACTTTCTCCCAGTTAATCAGCGCGATGTTGCGCAAGTCAGACCATAATATTAGCAATTTATTATGCAATAACATGCGTAAGTTATAATAAATCATTAAGCCTAATAGACCGGGTTTTATTAAAATTCGAATGATTTGAACTTCGGCTTTACTTGCGCTTCTTTTCGCAACGACGAAGACACGCGCAAAGCGTGCATAAGGCTTTCATTAATCATCTATCTATAAGGTTTTGCTTATTTAGATGATGCGAAGGCCAAAATGCCCCGGCTTGTTCCTTTTCTTCTCTCGGCCTGCTTATGCGCGCCCGCGATCCCGCTCGCGGCGGCCGAACTGAACTTTGATTACGACCTGCGCGCCGGGCACAGTTCCAACCTCTTCGAGGACACCAACAAGCTGTCCGGCTCCTTTGTGGAGGCCGAAGGGAAGCTGCGCGGCACGATCGATATCGATGGATCGGATTTCACCTACGCGCTCTGGCACCGCGAAAAACGCCTGTCGCGCTATCATTTCGGCAATGAGAACGCGACCGGCGTCAATCTCGGTTACAAGACGAAGCTCGGCGACAATGTCACGCTCACACTAGAGGGCGCCGCCTCGCGCACCACCGACGGAGACGTGCTGGTCGCCGTCCCCGGCACGGTGGTCGGTTATCGCTCGACGGATCTGAATTATGCACTTGCGGGAAGCCTTGCCGCCGAGTTCTGGGGTGGCAAGAACACGCTGACGGCGACCGTCAACCAGCTCGATCGCGGCAAGGCGAAGTTCACGACCAACCTTCTCCTTCCTTCGAAGATCGAAGCAGATGTTGCCTCGATGGATCTGACGGCAACCCATATCCGGCCCGCGCTCTCCGGCGAGGTCGGTTTCACCGTTGCCTACCGCTCGTCCTATGTGCCGACGCTCGAACAGACGAAGCTGTCGCGCTTCCCGGCCTCCGTCCTGCGCGGTTCCATCGCCTACGGCCGGCAGCTTGCCCCGAACCTGACGCTGATTGCCGAATTCGGCGCAACCGCAATCGACGGCGATGAACTCGGCTCGAATGTCCGCCGTGTCAGACCCTATCTGCATACGGCGCTGGAATGGAAGGCGACCGACCGGCTGGGGCTCGCCGCCGGTTACGACCGCGATTTCGGCATTACCGATATCGACGATCCGCTCGGCGAATATATCGGCACCTGGAAGCTGGCCGCGGGCCTGAAGCTGACCGACAGCCTCAACGCCAAGCTCGCCTACGAGATCGCCTCCAGCGAATGGATGTATTATCTCTACAATACCGAAACCCGCCGGCTCGTCGGCACGGTCTCCTGGCAATTCGCCAAGAACCACCGGCTGGAACTCGAATACCGCCACATCGACCGTAACGAGAAAAACGATCAGGAGAATTTCACCAGCCAGCAATATCTGGCACGTGTCGCGGGCTCTTTCTGATCCGACGCCATCGGGAAGCAGTGCCGGCGGTCAGGCCGCCAGTTCCGGACTATAGACATCGACACCGTCGCGGCCGTCGCGCTTGCGGCGGTAAAGCGCCTGATCGGCCTGATGCAGCAGCGACGGCAGATCGACCGTGCCGCCGGCCTGCGCAGCCGCGCCAATGCTCAATGTCGGGCGGATCGGCAGGGCCGCGTCGAGCCCCGCCGTGCCGAGCGAGAAGGCGATCCGCAGGTTCTCCGCCACAAGCACCGCCTGTTCCAGCGACCGGCCCTTGAGAACGACGACGAATTCATCACCGCCATGGCGGGCTATCAGCCCGCTTGCCCCGACGACGCTGCCCGCAGCCTGTGCAAAGGCGCGCAGCACCTTGTCGCCGATCGCATGGCCGCAATTGTCGTTGAATTCCTTGAAACGATCGAGATCGACCACCAGAACCGCAATCGGCATCGTCGTTGCCGCGGAAAACCAGCGCGCCAGGCCACTGCGATTGAGCACACCCGTTAACGGATCGCGATACGCGGCATCCTGAAGGCGGAGATTGGCGCGCTCCATCCCCATCAGCATGATCAGCATCGAGCGCAGCGTCACGAACAGAAGCGCCGAAAGACCGATCAGTGCATGCAGGCCATTCCCCGGCTGGAACAGGCCCATATCTCCGAGCTGGCCGTTATGCGCCATGATCGAGCGGGAAATATACATGGTGGCCGTCGTGCCGAACAAAGCCGCGGTCAGCAGCGCCGAGGTCAGCCCCTCGTCGCGCCAGAGACGAAAGGTCTCCCGCACGACGGTGAGATCGATCATCGCAAAGATCAGCGACGAAAAGGCAATGCGCTGGCTCCACTGTTCCGGCCCGTCCATCAGCAGAAGCGGCACATTGATGGCGACGATCGCGGCCAAAAGCAGCGGCGCATCGACACGCCGCCCGGCAAAGATCCTGAGCGATACGGGCAGAAGAAGGCAGCCGACAATCGTCAGGCCGTTGCCGGCTTGCGTGGCGACAAGATCCGGCACAAGGCCGCGAAACGCGATGAAAAGCGAACCGATGCCGATCAGGATATTGCTGGCGCTCCAGACGGCGAGCCAGCGTTCGAAACGGCCGGTGAAATAGGCAAAGCACTGGAACAGTCCAAGCACGATGCAGGCGATCGCCGTCATCGCATATATCGTCCGCAGATCGAACGTCATGGCCGCCCCCGAATAACCGCGCAGACCATAGCGCCAACCGCTTTCGAGATCGTACCGGCAACCGTTAGATTTTTAACGATCGACCCACATCGATGATGTCGGCAAGCAGATTGTGCAGCTCGTCCCGGTAGCCGCTGCGCGCCGAAGGACCGCTGTCGCTCGAGGTCATGACCACGGTCAGGTCGAGCCGTGGCACGATGTAGAGCATCTGCCCGCCATAACCCCAGCCGAACTTCACCTCCTCGCCGCCGATCGTGCGCAGGAACCAGCCATATCCGTAACCGTCGCCGCTATAACGTGATGTGGTGCGCGGCATCCACGACTGTTCGATCCAGGCTTGCGACACGACCTGTTTCCCATCCCGGCCACGACCGCCATTGCGATAGAGTTCGCCAAAGGCCAGCAGCGAGCGCGCTGTCATCGCCATCTGGTTGCCGCCGAGATAGACGCCCTGCGGGTCACGCTCCCATGCGCCGATATGAAAGCCTTCGACAGAACCGAGCCAGTCCTTCGCCAAAGACAGGGTGGAGCGACGCCCTACCCGCGTGAGGATGGCGGAGAGAAGATGTGTCGAGGCCGTGGAATAGAGCATGTCGCCGCCCGGCTCGCCATCGAAGGGCTCGGCCAGCGCAAACCGCACCCAGTTGCGGCTCGAAACCCAGCGGCCGTAATTCGGCCCCGACATGCGCGACAATCCCGCCTGCATGGAAAGAAGATTGCCGATGGTAATCTCGTTGACGCGCGGATCGGCATTGGCCGACAGGTCGGCTTTCAGGATCGGCGCGACCTTCTGATCCGGACCGGAAAGCAGTCCCTTGTCGATCGCGATACCGACTAGACAGGATATGATCGATTTCGATGCAGACTTGATATTCGTCGAGGCATTGAGCGCATGGCCGTTATAGGCCCGCTCAGCGACGATCCCGCCATTCCGACAGACGAGAACGACCTTCAGCGCCTCGAGCCCCGCCGCCCTTTCGAGCGGTGCATTGAAACTGGCAGGAGGCCGCGGCGTCAGCGGCGAGGAAGGCTGCTGGGCGAAGCTGCGCGAGGCGGCAGCAGCAAAAGGCAGGGAGAGCAAGGCGGTGCGTCGGGTTATCATTCCACCAAGAATAGGCCGCCTTTCCGGCCACGACAGGGCAAATCCCTTCGACTCACGCCAAGGTGATGCCCTGTGAAACATCATCCGACTGCGGCACGATGTGAATCGGTGGAGCTTTTGCCGGCGCTGCCAACTACGGATGGAACAACGCTCTCGGGCGGTGTAAGAAAACGCCGCGCAGTCCTGAACGGCAAGCGCCGGATGTTGGAAGACCGTTCCCCGTAACGGCCCGGCAGCCGCATTCGAGACGATCGGAAAGATGATGGCCAAGGCACCGAAAGAACCCAAGACAGAACATTCCGAACTGGCGGGCGAATTCACCGATGACGGTATCACCGTGCTGGTCGATATCTATCGCGAGGCAGGCACCCAGGGTGACTGGACGATGGAAGTGATCACCGAAGAGGACGACGTCACCTCCTGGGACGAGCCCTTCGCCACCGACCGCGAGGCTTTCGACGAATTCCTGGCAACTGTTGAGCGCGACGGTATCCGCTCCTTCTTCGGCGAAGCCGATCCGGAACCTGCGGTGCATTGATGAAAAAGGTCGAGGATCTGATCACCGCGGCCAGAACGGTGCATGACCGTTATGCCGCCGGGCGCATGGAGCGCGATATCGTGCGCCAGTGGGTGATCGGCCTCAGCTCCTATCCGGAGCCGCATGGCGCCCACGTGCAGGCCGCGATCACCTGGTTCCGACCTTCGCGCGACGGCACGGATCCGGTCGAGGTGAAGATAGCCGATCTTGCCAAACTGCAGGCGATCTACCAGTCCTGAAGGTCTCGGCGCCTGCAATTGCTGCCAAGACCATAAGCTCTATCCGGCGCCCATTCCCCGCAATTCTCCAAAAATACCGTGCCGATCCGAAGCATCGTAAAATATTATATTAGAGATTAATAAAACAACTAAAAATAGGTTAAGCTAAATTATTAAATATTGGGCGGAATACTTAAGGCTCATGATTCGCAACAGAAATTCCGCGCGGGCGGAAGTTCGATGCAAAAGTCTGTTCAACTCCGACCGTTTGGGCCGCCATGTCTTTGTTGCAGCATTTCAGCATCCGTACGAAAATCCTTTGCCTTCTCATTCCGACCGGACTGATCGGCATTGCCGGCGTCGGATATGTCTCGACCAATTACAAACATGCCGACACAACCTATTCCGACTTTATCGGCCGCAATGCGCGCTCGGAAATCAACGTGGCGATTGCCAGCCAGCGGCTGGTCGCCATTGCCTATGACGTGCATCAGATCTACCTGCATGAAGCCGGTTCGAAGGAACTGGAGCGCGCCAAGGCGGACTATGGTGCCAGCAAGACGCGACTGTTCGGCCTGTTCGATGCCGCCGAGGCGGTCTCCCCGGATGCGGCGTCGATAGACAGTTTCCATAGCGATTCGAAGGCGATTGCCGCGGTACTCGACGGTGTTCTGATCGCCCTCGATGGTAGCCGGATCGAAGAAGCCAAGGCCGGGCTCATCAAGGCCGATACTATGGTCGATACCCTCCTGCCCCGCATGCGCGACTGGATCAACAAGTCGAGCGACGTCATCGACCGGCAGACCGAAGAGTTGAGGCAGCATACCAACCAGACGATCACCTATTCTCTCAGCGCACTGGCCGTGATCTTCGCAGCCGGCATCGTCCTGTCGATGATCGTCAATCGCCGCGAGATAACCGCGCCGCTCGGTCGGCTGCAGGCCAGAATGCGATCCTTGGCGGCCGGCGAGACCGAGGCCCCGGTCCTTGGCCTCGACCGTCGCGACGAAGTCGGTTCGATGGCCAAGGCCGTCTCCGCGTTCCGCGACAATGCCATCGAGCGCATTCGGCTTGAGGCCGAGGCGGAAGCCGGCCGCAGCCTTTCAGAAAAGACCAAGGCAGAACACGAAGCCCAGAAGGCCCGCGAAGCCGCAGATATCAGGACTGTCGTCGACGCCCTCGGCGGCGGCCTGAAGGCTCTTGCAGGTGGCCATGTCGGTTATCGCATCAACCAGCCTTTCGCACCCGCCTTCGATGAATTGCGCATCAATTTCAACGCATCACTGAAAACCCTTCAGGATGCGCTGATGACGGTTGGCCAGAATGCCCGCGCGATCGATGCTGGCGCCGGCGAGATCCGCAGCGCAGCAACCGATCTTTCAAAACGCACGGAAGAACAGGCAGCATCCGTCGAGGAAACGGCGGCAGCGCTGGAGGAAATCACCACCACGGTCAAGGACTCGACGAAGCGCGCCGAGGAGGCCGGCAGGTTCGTGGCGCGTGCCCGCGAAACGGCCCAGCAGTCGGGCCAGATCGTCGCGAGCGCAGTCTCGGCAATGGAAGAGATCGAAAAATCCTCGGCCGAGATCACCACCATCATCTCGGTGATCGACGACATTGCCTTCCAGACCAATCTTCTGGCGCTGAATGCCGGTGTCGAGGCAGCCCGGGCAGGCGAACAGGGCAAGGGATTTGCGGTCGTGGCCCATGAAGTGCGCGAGCTGTCACAGCGCTCCGCCACCGCCGCCAAAGAGATCAAGGCCTTGATCAATGGTTCCGGCGACCAGGTCCGCAACGGTGTTGCCCTGGTCGGACAGGCCGGCGACGCGCTGAAACTGATCGTCACGGAAGTCCAGGAGATCAACCGCCACGTCAGCGCCATCGTCGAGGCGGCGCGCGAACAGTCGACCGGGCTGCAGGAAATCAACAAGGCCGTCAACACGATGGACCAGGGTACGCAGCAGAATGCCGCCATGGTCGAGCAGTCGACGGCGGCAAGCCATGGCCTTGCCAAGGAAGCCGCATCGCTGGCGGCGCTTCTCGGCCATTTCACCTTCGACAATGCGAACACAAACTCGGCCAGCATGCCGGAACCGGCACGCCGAGCCATGCGAGCCTGAAATTCAGGCCCGCTTGTCTTCGAGAAAATGGCGCGGCCCCTCCCTGCCCCAGGCGGGACCGCGCCTCCGCTTCCGTCTTCTTCTTGTCAGAAGCGGTAGGTGACGCCAGCGCCGATCAGCCAGGGATCGAGCTTGGCCTTGCCGGTCAGATGACCGACGCCATCGAGATCAGCCGACCAGTTTGTCTTCAGGAAGATCTTCTTGACGTCTAAGTTGACGCCCCAATGCTGGTCGATCATGTAGTCGAAACCCGCCTGAAGGGCGACGCCGAAATGGTTGTCGATATCGAGGTTATGAAAACCCGGCTTTTCCGATTCGCCGTAGAACAGCGAGTAGTTCACGCCGGCACCGACATAAGGCTTGAAGTTGCCGAAATCGGTGAAGTGATATTGCAGGGTCACCGTCGGCGGCAGAAGCCAGGTCTTGCCGACCGGCACGCCCACAGCGCCATCTTCCTTGATATGCGCGAACGTCGTTCCGAGGATCAGTTCGGCCGCAATATTCTCGGTGAAGAAATAGCTGATATCGAATTCGGGAACGACCGTGTCGGAATAGGAAAGATCCGAACCGGGAATACCGTTAATCGAACCCTTGTCATTGGTGATCACACCGAGTGCGCGCACGCGGATCTGCCACGGGCTCTGCGCAGCGACACTTTCCTGCGCGGCCGGCGCCTGATCCAGCGGCATCATATCCGCGGCCTGCACTCCGAATGCGAAAAAAACGGCACCCGCGCCCGCGATCCATCTCAGATACCGCGCCCCATTCATGCTCATTGCCCTCTCCTTGAATCGACATTGAATTACAAGCGAAGGAGTAGGACTGCGGGGAAGCGGCCGGATTGACCAATATCAACGAATGCGATGCAAACCGGCAGTGAGGCAAAAAGGCCGCAGGTTGAACCTGCGGCCAGAACGGCAAACCGAGATCAGAACTTGATCTGGCTGAACTGCGTCAGCGTGGTTTTTGCCGAAACACCCGGCGCATGGGTGAAATGCCAAGCCACATATTGTTCGGCATAAAGCTCGGTCGAGGACATGCCGTCGACCGGCACGACGACGTTCATGCCGGTAAAGGCCGCCTGCGCACCGGTATTAAGAACCGCACCCTCGGAGGCCGTGCCGGTGACGATGACCGTCTTGATGCCCTTGGCTTCGAGAAGCTTGCCGAGATCGGTATTGATGAACTTGTTCGGACCAGACTTGACGACCGGGTCATCCGATTTCGGCGCGATCGCCGTGGCGATATCCGCCTTTTCACCGGCGCCGCCGAGCGTATAGACGATATAGACGCCGGCCTTGCGGGCTTCCTCCAGGAAGGCCTGAACCTTGGGCAGGGAGGCGAGGCAGCGCGGCTTGTTGTCCTTGTTGCAGGGGCCCTTCGTGGCATCCTGCGCGCCGTTGAAATCCAGCAGCAGAAGCGCCGTCGTCTTGGCATCGAGGGTAGCCGGCTTGAGCTCAGGCGCCGCCGGCACCTTCACCTTGCTCCAGTCGTCGATGATCGTTTCGGCCTGCGCCGGCATGACCGACAGAGTGGCAAACACCAGCGCGCCTGCGGCCGCTGCGATTTTGGGGAAGAACATGACGATAGTCTCCTGTGTGGGTCGGGGGGACTATCTGTGCGCCGTCACCGAAGCGTCAAGCCGGTCACAGGATATTGCTGGGGTGTGAGAGACGCGTGATCCATATGTCGCCAAATGGAAAACCCCGCTTCCCGTTTGAAGGGGAAGCGGGGTTCGGCAGATCGTGAAGCGGGAGGCCAAATACCGGGAGGGCGAGTGTTATTGGTGGTTCGTCTTGTCTCGCCTGTCCCTGTTTCGCGATGTCGTTATTCCCGAGGCGGCGCGCTGAACACCACCGCCGTCAGGGTGACATGCGTCAGGCCAGTTTGCGTCCGCTTGCGACGATCATGCCGGCGGCACCATCAAGCCAGCCGGCCTTCAGTTCCAGCGCCAGGAAACGGGCGCGGTCAGAGGGGCCAGGCATGACAAGGTGCCGGGTCTTGTCGGCAAAGAAGCCGAAACGCTCGTAATAGGCGGCATCGCCGACGAGCAGGATGGCGCCGTGGTCGCGCTTCTGCGCTTCTGCAATGGCGGCCTTCATCAGCGCCGCACCGATACCCTTGCCCTCATGGGCCGAATCGACGGCCAGCGGGCCAAGCAGCAGCGCATCGATCGGCTGACCATCGGCGGCAATGCCTGCTTCGATGTTCCAGAGGCGGACGGTGCCGACGACATGGCCATCGCCGTCGCGCGCAACCAGCGCCAGGCCTTCGGCCGGCAGGCGGCTGCGGCGGATCTTTTCCGACGACTTCAGACGACGATCCGGGCCCATGGCGCGGTCGAGCAGAGTTTCGCGGGCAACGACATCGGCCGAAGTCTCGGCATCGATCGTGTAGGTGGTAGCGGGCGCAAAGAATGCGCGTACAGAATCAAGAACAGTGGCCATCCTGGCCTCCCGCGCTCAAAACCGATTCAAACGGTATCGACGGATCATTGTGGATTGGCCAGCTCCGGCTGAATACGGGGCTGGCAGAGGCGAGAACCGCCTGGAGAATAACGCCAGTTAGATGACGCCCTTTTAGATGACGTAGGCCTTCAGCGGATCGAAGCCGTTGAAGGCGACGGCCGAATAGGTCGTCGTATAGGCGCCGGTGCCTTCGATCAGAACCTCGTCGCCGATCGAAAGGGTGATCGGCAGCGGATACATGTTCTTCTCGTACATCACGTCGGCCGAATCGCAGGTCGGGCCAGCCAGAACGCAGGGTTCCATTTCGTCGCCGTCGCGCTCGGTACGGATCGGGTAACGGATGGCCTCGTCCATGGTTTCGGCGAGACCGCCGAACTTGCCGATGTCGAGGAAGACCCAGCGATGGTTGTCGTTGTCCGACTTTTTCGAGACGAGCACAACTTCCGCCTTGATGACACCAGCATTGCCGACCATGCCGCGACCCGGCTCGATGATCGTCTTCGGCAGGTTGTTGCCAAAGTGCTTGCGCAGCGAAGCAGAGATCGCCTGACCGTATTCTTCGGCCTTCGGGATGTCGCGCAGGTACTTGGTCGGGAAACCGCCGCCCATGTTGACCATCTGCAGGACAATGCCTTGCTTGGCCAGCTGGCCGAAGACGCGCTTGGCATCGGCCAGAGCCGAATCCCAGGCATCGACCTTGGTCATCTGAGAACCGACGTGGAACGAAACACCGTAGGACTCGAGGCCCAGCTGGTGTGCGTAGACGAGAACGTCGACGGCCATCTGCGGAACGCAGCCGAACTTGCGCGACAGCGGCCACTCGGCGCCTTCGCCATCCGTCAGAACGCGGCAGAACACTTTTGCACCCGGCGCAGCGCGGGAAATCTTTTCGACTTCCTCGTGGCTGTCGACGGCATAGAGGCCGACGCCGAGCGCGAAGGCACGCGCAATGTCGCGCTCCTTCTTGATCGTGTTGCCAAAGGAGATGCGGTCGGCGGTGGCGCCTGCATCAAGAGCCATCTGGATTTCGGCGACCGAAGCGCAGTCGAAGTTCGAGCCGAGAGAAGCAAGAAGCTTCAGGATCGCCGGCTCCGGGTTGGCCTTGACTGCATAATAGATCGCGCTGTCCGGCAGGGCATGACGGAAAGCATGGAAATTGTCGCGCACGACGTCGAGATCAACAACCAGGCACGGACCTTCCGGACGGCGGGTCTTGATGAAGTCGAGGATACGAGCAGTGGTCATGGGACAGTCCCTTCAAAATCTCAAAGCTCCGGCTATGAACCGGAGGACAAAGGACGGATGAGAATGCGCAAGGCCCGGCCGATGGAGACCCCGGAACCTAGACACGCTCTACCGCGCGACGGATAGATCAACGCCCCGCCAAGAGCTTTGATCCGGCTTTGTCTGCCTTGGATTGGAGGGTTTTCCCTACCGCACTTCCGGCAATGATGGTGTGCCTCTTTAAAATCCCCGGCTGATGGAAAGCCGGGAGAGAACAAAAAGGCCCGCACCGTCGTTGCTTCAGATGTCCTCGCATTTTCCGGTTGGCCGGAATAGCGACTGGAGGGGTTAGTTCCAGGTACCTTACCGATGACCTCACCTTAGGGATAAATCCCAGTTCGAGGGGTCGGCGGACACCCATGGGCACGTGCGACTTTGGGCTGACCGGGAGATAAGAATATTCGCGGTCATAATCAAGAAGTTTTTTATGGCGGAGGGAAAATAATGGAGCGGCAGCCCAGGGTGGAATTTGCGGAGCGGCATGCGCGGGATTATATTGTGCCGATCGGGGCGCACTTGGAGAAGCCAGATGCCAATCGTCAAGAAGCAGCAAACAGACGCAGACTTGCCCGGATATGTTCTACGACCCGAAATCCGGGCCTTTATCCCGGATGTAAATGACCCGGAATTCCAAGCGCGCCTAAAGGCAGCCATCGCGACTCTGGACCCTGAAGATGAGGCTGAGGCTCTTCGCTGGATCGAGGCCGTTTCCGATTACGATGCGGAAGGGTTGCTGGAAAGCGAATGAGGCGCGGCGACCTGGTAATCGTCGCGGCACCGGGCGACTATGGAAAGCCACGACCTGCTGTCATCATTCTGAGGAACAGCATAGTCACTGATCATTCATCCATTTCTTTTTGCCAATTCACCACAACAATCAACGCATCCTTGGCTTTTCGCGTGACCATCGAGCCCAGCGCTGAAAACGGCCTGAAACTTCGATCGCAAATTATGGCGGACAAGCCTTTGACTGTCCTCAGGCATCGCGTGGGCCCAATTATTGGCCATCTGAGCGAACTCGACATATTGCGGCTTAACGGCGCGCTTGCCTTCGTCCTGGGTTTATCCGACTAAGACAGCCGACAAGAGCTGGAGCAAGCAGTTTTCCATGGACACACTCACCCGCATGCGCGCCTTCATCGACGTCGTCGAGGCAGAGGGCTTTTCCGCCGCCGCCCGGCGCACCGGCCGCTCCAAGGCACTTCTGTCGAAATATGTCCGTGAGCTGGAAGACGATCTCGGCGCCCTGCTCCTCAACCGCACGACCCGCCAGTTCTCGATGACAGAGGCCGGCCACACTTATTACAGGACCGCCTCTGACATCCTGAAGGAGATCGACAACCTCGCCGACCTCGTGCGCGAGAACAATGCCGACCTGAAGGGCCGCCTGCGTGTCTCCGTGCCGCGCACCTTCGTCGATGCCGATGTCGGCCAGTCGCTGATCGATTTCGCCAAGGCCCATCCGGACGTGTCACTGGAAATCGTCGCCGAAGACCGGTTTGTCGACCTGATCGAGGAAAATTTCGACCTCGCGATCCGAATCACCAAACTCGACGATTCAGGCCTGATCGCAAAGAAACTCTCGGATTTTCGGGTTCATGCCGTCGCTACCGCCGATTTCGTCGCCCGCTACGGTCCGCTCACCCATCCGCAGAGTTTGAACGGCGTACCCTTCATCATCGACACCAACACTCGCTGGCACAACAATATTCGCTTCAACGACACGGATGGCTCGACGCTGTCGGTTGCCGTTGCTGGCCCGATCGAGGTCAACAGCCCGCAGGCGACGCTGCGCGCCGCCCGCGCCGGCCTCGGCGTTGCGATCATCCCGGATTTCATCGCCAATGCCTCGATCCAGTCAGGCGAACTGGTGACCTTGTTCGACGATTACATCACCAAGGAACGCGGCATCTATGCGGTCTATCCGCACCGTCGTTACCTGCCCGCCAAGGTGCGCAGCTTCGTCGATTTCCTGGCCAACTGGTTCCGTCAGCCGCGCTGAACCGCCGCTGTCACAAAAAGCACGGGGCCGGAGCCGAAATTCCGTCCCATTTCGCCCGCACATGGGGCGCGGACAAACGGGGAAAGCAATGCGAAACCGAATCATGACCATGGCATTGCTGGCGCTTGCGGCAATCCCGGTGCCAGCCTTTGCCCATCCCCACATCTTCGCCCAGGCACGGCTCGAAGTGGTGGCCGGCGATGACGGCAATGTTTCGGAACTGCGCAATGTCTGGCGTTTCGACGAGGTGTTTTCATCGAGCGTGCTTCTCGATTTCGACAAGAACGGCGATCTGAAGCTCGATGCCAAGGAATTGGCAGAACTCGGCGAGACGATGCGCACATCGATGGCCGATTATCATTATTTCGCGACCATCACCATGAACGGCGCGACGATCGGCGTGCAGAAACCGGATGTCATCCACGCCTCGCTGAAAGACAACCAGCTTCTGGTCATCTTCGCGGTCAAGCCGGCAAAACCCGTGCCGCTTAAAGGCCGCCTCACCTTCGGCATCTACGACCCGACCATGTATACGGCGATCGATTTTCCGACCGATGGCGATCTCGTTCTGAAAGGTGCTGCCTTCCAGAAATGTCAGCACAAGGTCGTCCGCCCAGATCCGGACGAAGTGATCTCCCAGAACACATCGACGCTGACCGACGCCTTCTTCAACGATCCGACCGGCACCGACATGACAAAACTCTTCGCCACGCGCATCGAGGTCTCATGCTGACGTTTCGACGCGCCGCGCCTTTCCTCCTAATTGCGGTCCTGGCATTGGCAGGCGCTGCCCATGCGCAATCTCCGCTCGGCATTGGCTCCGCAGAACCTTCATTTGCAGTTGGCGGGCCGTTTGCGCCCTTCCTTGCCTTCATCAACCATTATCAGCAGGCCTTTTACCGTTCGCTGACCGATGCGCTGCGGGCGATGCGCCAGGATCCCTGGGCGATTTCCGGCCTGATCGGCCTGTCCTTCGCTTATGGCGTCTTCCATGCCGCAGGGCCGGGCCACGGCAAGGCCGTCATCTCCTCCTATATGATCGCCAATGAAGTCGAGCTGAAACGCGGCGTGGTGATCTCCTTCATCTCGTCGCTGCTGCAGGGCATCGTTGCGGTCCTTCTCGTCGGCGCCGCCTTTCTCGTCCTGCGCGGCACAGGCATCACCATGACCGCCGCCACCCAGGCGATGGAAATCGCCAGTTTCGCGATGGTCGTGCTGTTCGGTGCGTGGCTGCTGATCAAGAAGATACGCGCGCTCAGACTGCGCGTCGTGAGCGTTCCGGCGGCAGAACCGGTCTCATCCTTCTCCGGCTTTTCCACGCGCGCCGGCGGCGGCAGCTCGACCGGACTGAAATTCCAGGCGGTCGAGATCGACGATCACGACTATCAGGGCGAAGGCGATTATTGCGAGACCTGCGGTATCAGCCACATGCCCGACCCCGCCCTTCTGAATGGTAAGGAATTCAACCTCAAGGAAGCCTGGTCGGCCATCGTCGCTGTCGGCCTGCGTCCCTGCTCGGGCGCCATCCTCGTCATGAGCTTTTCGTTTCTCAACGGGCTCTATCTCGGCGGCATCCTGTCGGTCCTTGCGATGTCGATCGGCACGGCGATCACTGTCACCATCCTTGCCACCATTGCCGTCGGCGCCAAGGATCTGGCGCTCAAACTTGCCGGCCCGCGTTCGAAGACCGGCCGACGCATCGGCCATGCGATCGAGATCGGCGGCGCGCTTTTCGTGCTTCTGGTCGGCCTCACCCTGCTCGGCGCCTCGCTACAGGCCTGATGCGTCCGCCTCGGGCTTTCGAGCCTTGATGAAATCGATGAAGGCGCGCAAAGGCGCGGGCACCAGACGCCGGCCCGGATAATAAAGGAACGGGCCGGAAAAGCTCTGCCACCAGTCCTTCAGCACCGGCTCCAGCGCGCCATTTTCGAAATGCGGCTGCAGCCAGTCCTCGAACAGCGCAACGATCCCCACGCCGGCAATGGCGGCATACACACCAAGATCCGAACCGCCACCCGACTGCACGATCAGCGGCCCCGGCGGATCGACCTTCACCACTTCATCACCGTGCTCGAATTCCCAGGCCGGGATCGGCCGTCCCGCAAACCGGCCGCGGATACAGGCATGTTCAAGCAGGTCGCGCGGATGCTGAGGCCTGCCATGGGCATCGAGATAGGCCGTTGACGCAGCAAAGGCGAAACGCTGCACGCGCGGCCCGATCGGCACGGCGATCATGTCCTGTTCCAGCCGCTCGTCATACCGGATTCCGGCATCGCAGCCGGCAGCAATGATATCGACGAAACTTTCCTCGGTGACGATTTCAAGTCTTATGTCCGGATAGGCTTTCAGGAAGTCGGGCACGATGGACGGCAGAACAAGCTTCGCGGCGCTGACCGGCACGTTGAGCCGCAAAAGCCCAGCAGGCCGGTCGCGAAAGCCGCTGGCAATGTTGAGCGCCGCCTGCATCTCGGCAACGGCCGGCCCCAGACGCTCCAGAAGCGCCCTGCCTGCCTCGGTCGGCACGACACTGCGGGTCGTGCGGTTGAGCAGCCGCACGCCAAGCTGCGCCTCCAGCCGCCGCACCGCGTCCGACAGGCCAGATGCGCTCGATCCCGTCAACCGACCCGCCTCGCGAAACCCCTTCGCTTCGGCGACCGCAAGCAGCGCCCTGATATCTCCGAGATCAAATTGCATCACCCATCCCGCATTGTCCGCCAAATCGTACAGCCCGTACGAATTATAGCCCGTTTTCGCGCGAACCAGCAGGGCCTATTTTGCGTTCAGACGACAACCGAGCCACAACGGAGAACGACCATGTCGAACATCGCAAAATCCGGAACCTTCAAACTGGGCAACCGCACCGTCAAGCGCCTCGGCTATGGCGCCATGCAGCTTGCCGGCAAGGGCGTCTTCGGCCCACCGAAGGACCGCACGGAAGCCGTGGCCGTACTGCGCGCCGCAATCGAGGCCGGCGTCGACCATATCGACACCAGCGATTTTTACGGTCCTCACGTCACCAACCAAATCATCAAGGAAGCCCTGCATCCCTATCAGGACGATCTCGTCATCGTCACCAAGATCGGCGCGGTCCGCGGCGACGACGCCTCCTGGAACCCGGCCTTTTCCAAGGAACAGCTGACCCAGGCCGTGCATGACAACCTGAAGAACCTCGGCCTCGACGCAATCGAAGTCGTTAATCTGCGTGCAATGTTCTCGATCCACGGCCCGGCCGAAGGCTCGCTGGAAGAGCCGCTGACGGTGCTTGCCGAATTGCAGCAAAAGGGCCTCGTCAAGCATATCGGCCTCTCCAACGTCACGGCGAAGCAGATTGCCGACGGCCGCAAGATCGCGCCGATCGTCTGCGTCCAGAACCAGTACAATCTCGCCCATCGCGAGGATGACGCGCTGATCGACCAGCTGGCGCAGGAGGGCACAGCCTACGTGCCCTTCTTCCCGCTCGGCGGCTTCTCGCCGCTGCAATCCTCCACCCTTTCGGATGTCGCAGCCCGTGTCGGCGCAACGCCGCTGCAGGTGGCGCTTGCCTGGCTGCTGCAGCGCTCGAAGAATATCCTGCTCATTCCGGGCACGTCTTCGCGCGGGCATTTGGCGGAAAATCTGGCTGTGGCCGATATCGAGCTGCCGGCCGATGCAATGAAGGAACTGGACGGGATTGCCGGCGCCAAGGCTGCCTGACCAGAGGCACGGCTTTGTTGGCCTGACTGCCGCAGCCCAGCCCCTCATCCGCCTGCCAGCACCTTCTCCCCGTCTTGATGGGGAGAAGGGAGATGCCGCAACCGTGCCGTTTCCCCTCGCCCCGTTTACGGGGAGAGGGTGCGCCGAGCGAAGCGGAGGCGGGGTGAGGGGCTATGCTGAAACACAACAGCGACAACAGCCTTGCCCTACTCTCCGCCCCTCTTCCGCTGATACCGAGCCCGAAGCCAGAACACCGCAAAAAACCCGAGCAACAATATCGCCCCGACGACAAAGGCAAGCGCCGGCGAATATTGGCCGATCCACAGGACCAGAGTCGGCAGGAAATAGATGACGAGCCCCGCGCCGAGCAGGATCAGCGCCGCGGCAATCGCCTGCGATTTCGCCTCCGGGGTCATTGCCGTCTCCCGATCATGCCGCAGCCTTGGCGATCTCGGCACGGATCTCTTCCAGCCGGCGCTTCTGCTTGCCATCGGCATCAAAATTGTCCGGCGAAAGCCAGGCCTCGAACGCCTTGCCGATCACCGGCCATTCGCTGTCGATCATCGAGAACCAGGCGGTATCGCGGTTCTTGCCGCGCGAAATCACGTGCTGGCGAAACACACCTTCGAAGGTGAAACCGTAACGGATTGCCGTGACCTTGCTCGGCTCGTTTTCGTTATGGCATTTCCATTCGTAACGGCGATAATCCAGCCCTTCGAACACGTGTTTCGCCATCAGGTAATGCAGTTCGGTCGACATCGGCGAACGCTTCATCGCCAGGCCATGCGCCACGGAGCCGACTTCGATCACGCCATTCTTCGGATCCGGCCGCATATAGCTCGCCATCCCGACCACATTGCCGCTTGCGTTTTCGCGCGCGACCAGCGTCACGAAACCGGAATTGGCGCGGACATTCTCCAGCCAGGCACCGAACTGTTCCGAATTCTCATAATGATCGTTCGGAAAATAGCGGATCAGGTCGTTGATCGCCTCTGCCCCACCAAGAGCATCCCACAAGGCCGCCAGATGTTTATCCCGGTCATAGGGCTCCAGGGTGACATAGTGCCCCTTGAGCGTGACGGGAGAGGGAGCGGCCGGCTTGTAATTGGAAAGATCGCGCATGAATGCCTCTGCAATTGATTTGGCGACGCTAGGACAGGCGTCCCTGAAAGGCAACGGCAAAGCCTTCGCCAGATCCGGGCCTTCATCCTCGAACGATTTTGAGGGGTGGTTTTGGGGTGGACAATGAAGCCGCCCGGCCTAATTTGACCTTCGTCAAATAGACGACACGACTGCCACCTTCATCCGCGGCGACGACCCGCGGACCTTCAGAAAGATCTTTCGAGCAATCCACGCAACAGAAACGGACGGGAAGAGATGCCAATACCATCGCAGGCGCGACAAGCGGGCCAGGCAGCACAAGCAGCAGCGCAACAGCAACAGGCGACACCGGAATTTCGCCCGATCATTCTGCACAGCGGCCAGAGCTTTCCAGGACCGGGCGACACGGTCACCCAATCCGGCGTCATCTTCAGTGGCAATACGGCCTATCTCGACGATCTCGACAACCTGATGAGCTGCCGCGGCGGATATTGCGTGCGCAACACGCTGCATGACGGCATTGCCGGCCTGATGCCGGATGGACGGCTGGTCTTCGGCGTCAACAGCCGCATCGATGGCCGCTATACGACGATGATGGGCGCCTTCGACAAGGCCGGGCAGCCATCCCCGCCGACCGCCAAGGAGCAGAAACTGCTCGGCAATCTCCTGCACAATTCGGAAAACCGGATCGTGCTGGCCACCAAGACCCGCAACGATATCGGCTTTAAGACCGAAGGCACCAATCCGCGCGGCGGCGTCTATGTCGCCAATGGCACGATCACCTTCGATCTCGGCTACGAACACAAGTTCAACGACAACACGTCGCTCGGCGGCGAAGCGTCGGCGACGATGGACTGGGAGGGGCGCCAGGTCCTGAGCCGATCGGCGAGCCTCTATGGCAAGACCGGCGACCTGTCCTTCCGCGCCGGCCTGGAACGCGCCGGCCAGACGCTGACCCAGACGGCCGAACTGCGCAAAGGCCGCTATTTCGCCAATGCAAAAGTGTCGAGCGACGGCACGAGCCGCAACCGCGAATACAATATCGGCGCAGACATCACCAAGTCGACGACCCTGACGGTTAACCTGCGCCCTGACTATCGCCCGCCGAGCACGGCTCCGGCCCAGCCCTATCGTTTCGATCCGGCCAATCCGACACCGCTTCCGGACCACAGCAACGCGAAAATCACGCTGAGCATCAAGTTTTAGGGACGTTTGAAAGAGATTGCGGCTTCTTTTACCTGTGGCAAAGAAGCCGTGATCCCGTTTAAATTCCGCGGAACTCAGTCAGACCTTTCACGGTCGTCGCGAATGCTGTTGTCCAATTCGTATTTCTGCCGAACGAACCGATCGTAGTGAGGATCATGAAGCCGCGAGAGCAAAAACATCGCAGCCGGCAATAGAAACAGCACGACCAAGATACCGATACGGAAGAACCAGAGAGCGCCTTGCGGACCAAACATGTCAACTAAGATCGCAGCCTTGCGGAGATAAGTGACATCATCAACTACGCTTAGAACGAAGATCCCGACAGCAATCATCGACAAGCCCAAAGCATATAGCTTCATCTTTTCGATATTTGCTTTCGACCATTCTTTCATCGACCTGCCCCAAGCCCGTACGACATACTTGCGATCAAAGTTGCGCTTCAATCACCGATTTGTCGATCACCGACCACACTTCGATTATCCGCCCGTCGCGAAATTCATAAAAGACGTTTTCGCAGAACGACACTTTTCGCCCGTTCACATCAAGCCCCATGAACTTTCCTTTCGGCGAGCAGGAAAAGGAAAGCCGGCTGGCGATGAAGGGCGGATCGGCGGCGAGCAGCTCGATGTTGAACCGCAGGTCCGGAATGTCGTCGAAATCCTTTTCCAGCATCGCGCGATACCCCGAAACACCGAGCGGCCGGCCATTGTGGACGGCGTCGTCGCTGACGAATTCGCCAAGTCGCGCCCAGTCCCGGGCGTTGAGGCAGGCGATATAGTTTTTATAGATATCTCTGAGATCGGCTGCGGCCATATTCACTCCTCCATTCCCGTCCTGGAACGAGATGGAGCAGTGTCCGCAGAAGACGATGGGTGCGCCGCATTTTCTGGCGGCGCAGTGACCGCGTTACGCCGTGACCTTCGCCGCCGTCACCGTTGCATCGATATGGTCGAGCAGCGCGTCCGGCAGGCCAAGGCGACCGGCCAAGAGGTCGAGATAACCGCGTTCGGCGCGCGTATCCGGATCGATCGTCAGGCGCGTCGCGGTATAAAGTTCGACCTTCTGCTCTTCCGTCCGTGCCGCGGCAACGAGATCGTCGATATCGACCGGATTGGCGAGCTCGTTCTGGATGAAGGCTTCCGCTTCATTGCCGAGATCGACCGCATGGATCTTGTCCATGATATTCGCCCGCTCGGCCTCGTCGATATGGCCATCGGCGCGCGCAGCGGCGATCATCGCCCTGACCAGCACCAGCGCGAAATCATTGGAAAGCTGCGGCGATTGCAGGCTGAAAGCCGAATCCGGCGGTGGCAGGGCGATCGGCTCGGCTGCCGGCACGGGCTGGGGCGCTGTCTGCGGCGTCTGGCCGGACTGGTAGTTCTTGTAGGCGAGATAACCGAGGCCCGCGACAGCCGCGATACCGCCGACCGTCGCGACATTGCCGGCGATCTTGCGGCCTGTCTTGGTGCCGAGGATCGCGGCAACGATGCCGGCGGTTTTCAGGGGATTGTTCTTGGCGATATCGCCGAACTGGCCTGCCCGATCCTTCACGCTTCCCGAAAGACCTGGAACCTGCGACCCGAGGAACTGGTCGAGAAGCTTCTTTGCATCGAACATTCACATCTCCTGGAGGTTGTAATCAGCCCCAGAGATAGGAACGGCCGCGCGGAAAACAATTTTTCCGCGCGGCCGATAACGTGATTGTCAGAATGCCGTGTCGATCAGGCGGCGCTCTTCAGAGCAGGAAAAAGTCGCCCGTAACCTTGGTGACATGTTCCAGAACGATGCCGAAATCGGCCTTCTTGTCACCGTTGACATCGCCATAGACGTAAACGCTGCTGCCATGCTTTTCGTAGCGCAGCTCGCCGGCCTTGCCGTCGAATTTCGACGTGCCGATAAAGGAGAAGGCCTGGTTGCCGGCAAGCTTCGTATTGGCGTCGATCGCCTTGAGATCGATGCGATCCTTTTCCGAAATCGAGAAGTCAAGGATGTGATCCATGCCAGATGGCGTTGGGAGCGATTCCTTGACATTCTTGAACACGAACGTATCGGCAGCTGCGCCACCACCGAGATCATCGGCGCCGAGGCCGCCATACAGCGTGTCCTTGCCCGCGCCGCCAAGCAGCGTGTCGGCATATTTGCTGCCGGAAAAGCTGTCATTGCCGCCGTTCAGAAGAGCGACGAAGGACTTTTCATCGAGGCCGAGTACCGCTTCAGCAACGGAATGCGCATCAAGCTTCAGGCCGGTGACTGAAATTGCCGTTACGCCCGAATATTTCAGCGTCATGCTCGTAACCGTGCCATGCACGTCGGAAACCTGGCCCTTGCTGTCCTTTTCATAGGTCAGGCCGGAGCCGCCGAACTGAAAATAGTTAGAGCTATCGTCATAAAGCTTCAACGCTTTCGACGTCGCGCTGGCGTAGTCGTAATCGAACAGGCCTTCCATGCCGAGATCCGACATGTCGAGCCCACGCCCGATATCGCCCAAAACAAGCTTTGCCATGAAATGTCTCCCCACCGATGGTTGAGGAATTCATAGCAACCCGGCAGGCCAAAGCAAATGCTACGTTTCACATACGAGAAATCGCTGACACCCACGACTTACGCGGAGGCTGCCTTTATTGACGACACCGAGAATTGCGTCGTCCGGAGAGAAGTCGAGCCGAAAATCTATTCTTTCGGCTCGAAGTCCTGGATGAAGAACTCAGCCCTTCAGCGCGAACGCTTCCGAAGCGAGCTTGGTAATGCCTGCCCAGTCGCCGGCAGCGATCAGGTCCTTCGGCGCAACCCAGGAACCGCCGACGCAGACGACGTTCGGCAGCGACAGGTAATCCATGGCATTCTTCAGCGAAACGCCGCCGGTCGGGCAGAACAGCGTGCCGGCAAGCGGCGAAGACAGGGCCTTGAGGTAAGGCGCGCCGCCAGCCTGTTCGGCCGGGAAGAACTTCATCACGTCGTAACCGGCTTCGCGCAGCGTCATCACTTCGCTTGCGGTGGCAGCACCCGGAAGCAGTGGCACGTCCGAATCCTTGGCGGCAGCCAGCACGCCCGGAGTGACGCCCGGCGAAACGATGAAGGTCGAGCCGGCCTTGACGGCGGCGTCCCAGTTACGAGCATTGAGAATGGTGCCGGCACCGACATTGGCGCCTTCGACTTCTTCAGCCACGGCCTTGACCGCGTCGAGAGCAGCCGGCGTGCGCATGGTGATCTCGATTGCCCTGAGGCCACCGGCGACGAGCGCCCTGGCGAGGCCGACAGCGGATTTCGCATCGTCGACGATCAGCACCGGCACGACAGGCTGCAATTTTAGGATGGAAAGCAGCTTTTCGGTCTTGGTTGCCATGATGAATCCTCCGTTCAAACGATTGAAATGCGGGTGTTGGGAATAACGCCGCCTATCCGCATTGTCGAGGAAAAAGCGCCCGCGACGGCAGGCCGCAATCACGAAGACAAAGCCATGGCCGGTTGCGTTTCCCTTTCCACGGAAAATACTCTAGAATTTGTTCCAGTACTGCGACAGGGGTGGCCATGGCCAAGGAAATCGAGCGCAAGTTTCTGGTACGCAACGATGGATGGCGCATAGAAGCCGCTTCATCCTCGCAATTTCTGCAGGCCTATATCGCGTCGGGCGACGACAGGTCGATCCGGGTGCGCATCATCGACGGAACCAAGGCGAGGCTGACCGTCAAGATCGGCCGCGAAATGCTTTCTCGCGACGAGTTCGAATACGACATCCCGGTATCCGACGCGAATGAACTTGCCGATCTTTCCATCGGCATCGTGCTCGAAAAGGTCCGCCATCGTGTCGAGCACAAGGGTTACATCTGGGAAATCGACGTCTATTCCGGCACCTATGAGGGGCTGATCGTTGCCGAGGTGGAGATCGAGGACGAGAAGGCGCGGCCAGAGCTGCCCGCCTGGATCGGCCGCGAAATCACCGGCGACCGCCGTTATTCCAATCTTGTCATGGCAACGGAAGACCTGAGCAGGGAGCTGATCCATGGCGTTCCGGCTGCGGCCCGATAGACCTTTCACCGCCGAATTCCGGTCGGTTGCCGAAAACCAGCTGAAGAAGGCGATCGGCTTTCTCGAAAACCAGCCCGATGGCCCGCACGAGGCGATCCACGACGCCCGCAAGAAGTTCAAGCGCGTCCGCGCCCTCTATCGGCTGATCGAGCCGGACGCCAAGGATTTTCGCCGCGCCGAGAATGCCCGCCTGCGCGACATGGCAAAAACCCTTTCGGCCGTCCGCGATGCGACCGCGCTGATCGAAACCGTCGATTATCTCACAACCGAGGCCGGTTCAGAGGAAGAGCAAGCAGCGCTCGCCTCTGCTTCCAATGCCCTGACGAAACGGCGCGACCGGATCGCCGCCGAGGAACACGATCTGCCGGCGAAAATGGCAGCCGCCGCAGACACCTGCCGCGCGGCGATTGCTGCACTCGATGGGCTCGAACTCGACGACCATCACCGCAGGACGGCAAAAAGACTTGGCAAGGTCTGGGAAAAGCAGCGTCGCAAGGCAATTGCAGCCCTGAGCCAATGCCATGACAACACCCATGCAGAAGCTTTTCACGATCTCAGGAAATGCGGCCAGGTCTACTGGATGCATCTGTCGCTCTTGAGGGACGCCTGGCCCTCGGCCATGGCCGCCAAGCAGCGGGAAACGAAACTTCTGGTCGATCGCCTCGGCCATGAGCACGACCTTTCGGTGCTGACCGAGATCATCAATGAAAGCCCGGACATTTTCGGTTCGAGCGAGACGCTGGCGCTCGTGATCGGCGCCATCATCACCCGCCAGCAGGCGCTGCGGCACGAGGCGCTCGACTTGGCGGAAAAGGTGTTTGCCGACAGCGCCGAGAGGGAAAGCGATGTGATCGCACTTCTCTGGCTCGAAGCAAGTCGCCTCAGTGGCAAAGTTCACGCGGAAAAACCGAGCGACAAACACATTCAAGGGCAAGAAATCGCGTTGCGCGGCGTGTCCTGAGGCTGTATTTCAGCGCCATGACCGAAAACCAGACCCTTCCCCGCCCAGAGACGACGGGCGCCTTTCTCGTGGCCGCGCTGTATCACTTCGCGCGTTTCGAACGCTTCGAGGATTTTCGCAGCCCCCTGCAGGCTTTTTGCGACGAAAACGGCATCAAGGGCACGCTGCTGATCGCCCGCGAGGGTATCAACGGCACGGTCGCCGGATCCGATGCGGCGATCGCCGACATGCTCGCCTTCCTGCGTGCGCAGCCGGAATTCAAAAACCTTGAGCACAAGGAAAGCCGGGCAGCAAAAATGCCCTTCCTGCGCATGAAGGTGAAGCTCAAGAAAGAGATCGTCACCATGGGCGTCGAGGATATCGACCCCAACCGGATCGTCGGCACCTATGTCGATCCGAAGGACTGGAACGCGCTGATCTCCGATCCGGAAACCATCCTGATCGACACCCGCAACGATTACGAGACGGCGATCGGCATCTTCAAGGGCGCAGTCGATCCGCAGACCAAGACGTTTCGCGAGTTTCCGGACTGGGTGAAGAACCATACTGGCCTGCACAACAAGCCAAAAATTGCCATGTACTGCACCGGCGGCATCCGCTGCGAGAAGGCCACAGCCTTCATGAAGGAACAGGGTTTTGACGAGGTCTATCACCTCAAGGGCGGCATCCTGAAATATCTCGAGGAAGTGCCGGCCGAGGAAAGCCTCTGGGAAGGCGCCTGTTTCGTTTTCGATGAACGCGTCTCGATCGAGCACGGCCTGAAACAGGGCAATCACAAGCTTTGCCATGCCTGCCGCAACCCGATCACCGCCGAAGAGATCACCTCGCCGAAATACGAGGAAGGCGTCTCCTGCTCGCATTGTTATGACACACGCACCGAGGAAGACCGCCAGCGCTATCGCCAGCGTCAGCTGCAGATCGCGCTCGCCAAGCAGCGCGGCGAGAAGCATATCGGCAGCTGATATCGAAGCGGCAAAGGCCCCTCCCAACCCTCCCCACAAGGGGGAGGGCTTAACCTAGCCGTTCCGGCGAGGCTCAATTGAGGCAGACGGTAGCCGCGAGTCTTCTCCCCTCTTGTGGGGGAGATGGCCAGCAGGCCAGAGAGGGTTTTTACCTCGGGTGGCTTTGGTCGTTTTAGACCTGAAAAATCAAGCCACCGGCCCATTGCCCCGAGTACGCCGGCCATTCTCGTACATCCGGTCGATCTCTTCCGCTGGCACCGGGCGCCCGAAGAAATAGCCCTGCAGCTCATCGCAACCGATCGTGCGCAGCTGCATGGCCTGCCGCTCGCTCTCCACGCCCTCTGCCGTCACCGGCAGATCCAGCGAGCGAGCAAGCGCCACCGTTGCCTGCAGCATCTCGATCGCCTGCACGCCGTCGTTCAGCCCGTCCACGAGCGACTTGTCGATCTTCATCCGGTCGAAGCCGAACTGGCGTAGGTAACCCACACTCGAGAAGCCGGCGCCGAAATCGTCGAGCGCGATCTTCACCCCGAGCCGTTTCAGCTTTGAAATCGCCGCCCTCGCCCGCTCCGGGTTCTGGACCAGATACCCTTCCGTCATTTCCAGCGTCACCCGTGCGGGATTGGTGTTGGTCTTGCGGAACACCGAATCCACATGCAGCGCAAAGGCCGGATCTCGGAACTGGCCGGGCGAGATATTCACCGCCACCTTGATCTCCGGCCACCTAGCCATCCGCTCGCAGGCGCGATGCAGCACGAACAGGCCGAGCTGGTCGATCAGCCCGGTCGATTCAGCGATCGGAATGAACACTTCCGGCGGCACCGGCCCGTAACCGCGGCGTGTCCAGCGCGCCAGCGCCTCGACCCCGATCAGCTGCCAGCTGCCTGCCTCGACCAGCGGCTGGTAGACGATAACGATTTCCCGCCGCTCGATCGCGATCCTGAGATCGACTTCGAGCCGGTTGCGCTCCTCGCGCTCGTGGTCCATCTCCGCCCGGTAATAGTCCGTGCGACCACGACCGGCTTCCTTGGCGGCATACATGGCCATGTCAGCCCGCCGCACGAGTTCTTCGCCTGACACTTTCCCGCCCGGCGAGATCGCCACGCCGATACTGGTGCCGATGATCGCCACCCGCTCGCCGATCACAAAGGGCTCGTCGAAGAAGCCGAGAATGCGGTCGCAGAGGTCTTCCGTCGGCACATGCATCTCGGCTGTCGAAAAGGCGATCGCGAATTCGTCGCCGCCGACGCGGGCAAGCACCGCATTCTCGCTGACCAGCGCCCGAAGCCCGGCAGACACGCCGCGGATCACCTTGTCGCCGGTTCCGTGGCCATAGGCGTCGTTGACTTCCTTGAAGCCGTCGAGATCGAGATAGAGCAGCACGACATGCGCATCGCGCCCCTGATGAAGCCGCACGAGCTCGTCGAGTGCCGCAAAGAAACCGGCGCGGTTCAGAAGCCCGCTCAGCCGGTCGGTCAGCGCCAGATGCCGGGCCGCCGCCTCATCCGCCTTCAGCCGGTCAAGCGTATTGGTGCCGCTGACATAAAGCAGCAGAAAGAAGATGCCGACCATGGCGAGCGCGCCGTAAACCAGCGGCCGAACCTGCAGATAACCGCGATCCCCCGGTAGATTCCGGTTCCAGGCAAGCCTGGCGAGCAACTGGCCATGGACATTGCGGATATCGACCATTTCCTTGGCGACCTCGTCGGGTGCCGTGAAATGCAGGCCACCGATCACATAGGTATCCGCAAGCTGGCCGACCTTCCTGTCATCGAGATGACGGGCGAAGATCAGATAACGCCGCTCGCCAATCTGCTTGTCGAGCGCGCCGGATTTTTCGCGGATCAATGCGATCCCGACCGCGGCAATGCCGTCTCCGGCACGCGCAAACCCGGCCGCTTCCGGTAAGGCTTCCGCACCGACGGAGCGGACATTGTCGAACATCGTCCAGACGGAGGCGTCGAAATAGCTGCGTGGGTTCCAGCTCGCCGGCAGGCCATCCTGATAGGCCATCACTGCGTTGCGCTCGGAATCCAGCACGACTGCGACATCGAACAGATCGCTATTGGCGGTCATGTCGCCGTAATTGCTGACGACCCAGTCTTTTCCATCCGGCGCATAGACGAAATTGGCCGCATCGTCCCAGGCCGCATAATCGTTCAGCGTCGCGTGCAGCTGGCTCTTGAATGTCTTGAGGGCACCATCCGTGGTCTGGCGCGACCGCTCGTCGTCGAAACGGTTGGCATGGTCGGCAATACGATCGACGGCGGTGATGATAAAAACGGTAACGATCGTCACGACGACGGCAAACGCGAGCAACGTCCAGGTCACGGCAGACCGACGGCCGACCGGGCGCCCAAAACGTGACGGTAGAAGCCGCATTCGACAACCTTCCAAGAACGCCACATCCTTGGCGAGCATATATTCAAATACAGTTAAAAGAAGAGCCGACCTTAACAATAAGGCCGGCTTTCCAGGATTTATATTTGGTCCGGACGACAAAATGCCGTCTGCTGCAACCCTGTATTACCAGGAGGGGATCAGCGCACCCTTGAACTGGTCATTGATGAAGGCCTTGATGCTATCGTCATGATAGGCTTCGACCAGCGTCTTGACCCAGGGCTTGTCCTTGTCGGCGGTGCGCACGACGATGACGTTTGCATAAGGCGACTTCTCGCCTTCGATGGCGATCGCGTCCTTCTTCGGGTTCAGGCCGGCTTCCATCGCGTAATTGGTGTTGATGACGGCAGCGGCGACGTCATCGAGCGAGCGCGGCAGCTGGGCGGCGTCGATCTCGGCGAACTCGATCTTCTTCGGGTTCTCGATGATGTCTGCGACCGTCACCTTGACGCCCGGATTGTCCTTGAACTTGATCAGGCCCTTGGAGGCGAGAACGAGCAGCGCGCGGCCGCCATTGGTCGGATCGTTCGGGATCGCCACGGTCGCGCCTTCCTTCAGCTCGTCGAGGCTCTTCACCTTCTTGGAATAGACGCCCATCGGGGTGGTGATCGTCTTGCCGACGCTGACGAGATCGAACTTGCGGTCGGCGATCTGGTTGTCGAGATAGGGCTGATGCTGGAACGAATTGGCCTGGATGTCGCCATCGTTCAGCGCCTGGTTCGGCACGACATAGTCGGAGAACTCGACGATCTCGATGTTGAGGCCCTTCTTGGCAGCGATCGCCGCGACCTTTTCCATGATCTGGGCATGTTCGCCGGGCGTAACGCCGACCTTGATATTTTCGGCAAGTGCCGGGAAGGCGGAAAGGGCAGCGACGGCTGCCGCGATGATCAGTCTCTTCATGGGTGTTTCCTCTATATGATCTTGTTGTTCTTCAGGTCACCGCCTGCCCTTGCCTCTCCGGACACGTAACAGGCGACGAAAACTTTTGGGCATTACCCGATGGGCATTACCAGGTGGGCGTGATGGCGCCCTTGAATTTTTCCTCGATGAAGGCCGCCACTTCCGGGCTGTGATAGCTTTCGACGAAGGTCTTTACCCAGGCGGCATCCTTGTCCTTGGCGCGCACGGCGATGATGCCGACATAAGGCGCCTTGACGCTTTCCTGGAACAGGCCGTCCTTCTTCGGGTTGAGATTGGCGGCGAGCGC
Source organism: Neorhizobium alkalisoli (assembly GCF_007829835.1). GTDB lineage: Bacteria > Pseudomonadota > Alphaproteobacteria > Rhizobiales > Rhizobiaceae > Neorhizobium. The sequence goes on from NZ_VIWP01000005.1 coordinate 151,393, forward strand.
GTAATTGGTGGTGATGGCGGCGAGATCGACGTCATCGAGCGAGCGCGGCAGCTGGGCGGCATCGAGTTCGACAATGTTGAGGTTCTTCGGATTGCCGGTGATATCGGCAACCGATGCCTTGACGCCGACGCCGTCCTTCAGCGTGATCAGCTTCTGGTCGGCAAGCAGGATCAGCGCGCGACCGCCATTGCTCGGGTCGTTCGGGATCGCGACCGAAGCGCCGTCTTTCAGCTCGGCGAGCGACTTGATCTTCTTGGAATAACCGGCCATCGGGAAATTGACCGACTTCGCGACGCTGACGAGATCAAGCCCGCGTTCCTTGACCTGGTTGTCGAGGTAAGGCTGGTGCTGGAAGGAATTGATGTCGATCTCGCCATCCGACAGCGCCTGGTTCGGCACGACATAATCGGAGAACTCGGTGATATCGAGCTCGAGCCCCTTCTTAGCCGCAACTTCCTTCACCTTTTCAAGGATCTGCGCGTGCGGGCCGGGCGTGACGCCAACCTTCTTGGTTTCGGCAAAAGCCGAACCGGCGGAGACAAGTGCTGCAATGGCCGCAGCAACGATCAGTTTCTTCATGGTCTTACCCCTCTTTAAAAACAGTTCCGGTAATCAATTCTTACGATTGCGCTTGTCGAAGCGGCGGGCGAGCAGATCGCCGGCGCTCTGCACGAGCTGCACCAGCACGATCAGCACGACGACGACCGCGAGCATCATTTCCGGCATGAAACGCTGGTAACCGTAGCGGATACCGAGGTCGCCAAGACCGCCGCCGCCGACCGCACCGACCATGGCCGAATAGCCGATCAGGCTGACCATGGTCATGGTGAGCGCCGCCATCAGCGCCGGCCGCGCTTCGGCCAGTAGCACCTTGAAAACGATCTGCATCGGCGTGGCGCCCATGGCGCGCGCAGCCTCGATCAACCCGGTATCGATCTCGCGGATCGCCGCCTCGACCAGACGCGCGAAAAAGGGAATGGTCGCGATCGTCAGCGGCACGATCGCCGCATAGGTGCCGATCGAAGTTCCGGTGACGAGCCGTGTGAAGGGAATGATCGCGACGACGAGGATAATGAACGGCGTCGAGCGCGCGGCATTGACGATGAGGCCGATGACGCGATTGACCGCCGGCGCCGGAAACAGCTCGCCCTTGCCGCTGGTGGCGAGGAAGACGCCGATCGGCAGGCCGATCAGCGAACCGATCAGGCCGGCGATAACCACCATCTGCAGCGTCTGGCCGAGCGCCTTGGTGAGGAGGTTGAACATCATATCAGGCGACATAACCGAGCACCTCCGTGGAAAGGCCGGTTTCGGCATAAAAGCGGTTGGCGCGCTCGACGACATCGGGCGCGGCCGAATAGGAAACGACCAGCGATCCGAACGGCTTGCCGCCGATCTCCTCGATCCCGCCGGCGAGAATATTGACGTCCGAGCCGAGCTCGGAAACCAGCCTGCCGGTCAGCGGCTTGAAAGCCGTCTCGCCGAAGAAGACGAGACGCACCAGAACGCGGTCACCCACCGAAGGCTGGGCCTTCAGACCATTGCGCAGCCATTCCGGCAGTTTCAATGCGGTAGCAAGCAGCGTGCGGGTCGTTTCATGTTTCGGGCTGGCATAGACGTCGAACGTGCTGCCCGCCTCGACGATCCTGCCCCTGTCGATCACGGCAACGTCGGTCGCGATCTCCTTCACCACTTCCATTTCATGGGTGATGAGCAGGACGGTCAGGCCGAGTTCGGCATTGATCCGCTTCAGCAGTTCAAGAATGGATTGGGTCGTTTCCGGATCGAGCGCAGAAGTCGCCTCGTCCGAGAGCAGCAGCTTCGGCGAGGTCGCAAGCGCGCGGGCAATGCCAACGCGCTGTTTCTGGCCACCCGACAGTTCCGACGGATAACGACCGGCCTTGTCGCCGAGCCCGACCAGATCAAGCAGCGGCGTGACCTTGTCGCGGATCGTCTTTTTGTCGACACCGGCGATCTCGAGCGGCAGCGCCACATTGTCGAAGGCGGTGCGCGAGGTGAGCAGATTGAAATGCTGGAAAATCATGCCGACCTGGCGGCGCAGATCGCGAAGACCATGTTCCGAAAGCCCGCCAACCTCCACACCATCGACGGTGACACGGCCGGACGACGCCTTTTCAAGTCCGTTGACGAGCCGGATCAGCGTCGACTTGCCGGCACCGGAGCGGCCGATAATGCCGGTGATCGCACCGCGCGCCACGGTGAAGTCGATGCCATCGAGAGCCGTGAAGCCCGGCTTGCCGCCGGCCTCACCGAAACGTTTGGTAACCGCCTCGAAGGCGACCATGGGTGCCGCTGCGGTGGAGGCCGCAAGGGGGCGTATTGGCGCCTGTCCCGCCTCTTCTGGCGGAGCGGCATTTGCCGCGGCATTGGGGATCGTCATTGTCTGCTCGCAAATTAAGTCGTGTCATCCCGGCGATGGACGCGCCGGTTCAAATTCATGCAGCCAGGCGGCACATTCGATGACAGGTGACTTTCCGGAGCATTTCGAGCGGCTTTCGCGTGAGACCGGGATGGCCTCTTCTGATGGCGCATCAATGCCCCGGACTCACCGCATTTGACAGGGATGGAATTTCAATTATCGGCCAATCGGGAAAAATCCTTCTCGCAACTGCGAAATCAGCCCCCGATATGGTTGCCTTTCGGAAATTGGGCGGCGAGTTCCCGGTACCATTTTCCGCTTTTCTTGATCGTCCGCTCCTGCGTCTCGTAATCGACATGGACGAGACCGAAGCGCATCCGGTAGCCTTCCGCCCATTCGAAATTGTCCATCAGGCTCCAGGCAAAATAGCCCTTCATCGGATACCCGTCCTTGATCAGGTCGGCGACGACCGAAAGGTGGTCGACATAATAATCGAGCCGCATCTGGTCATCGATTTCGCCATTCACGATCCCGGTATTGTCGCAGGCGCCGTTTTCGGTGACGTAGCAGTCCGGTAGGTCGTAACGGCGGTAAAGCTCCTCGACCAGCGACTTCATCGCCGGCGAAAAAACCTCCCAGCCGATATCGGTGACCGTTTTGCTCACAAAAGCTGCCGCCTTCGTCGCCGGATATTCCGCGCCTTCCGTCGTGTCGGCGGTCACGCGCATCGGCGTGTAATAATTGAGGCCCCACCAGTCGAGCTTCTGGCCGATGATTTCAAGATCTCCCGCCTCGACCGCCGGCATCCGCCCGCCGAGCGCCTCCAGCAAGGAGGCCGGATATTCCTTCTTGAAGACCGGACCGAAAAACGCGCCGTTATGGAAGTCGAAGGCGCGCTCAGCGGCAGCCTTGTCTTCCGTGCTGTCCGATCCTGGAATGACCGAGTGGGCATTGAGCACCAGCCCCACCGGCACGTTCGGCGTCACATGCCGGATCGCCTCGACGGCGAGCCCATGCGCGAGATTGGTATGGTGCATGGCGGCAAGCGCCGCCTCCATGTTCCGCTCGCCCGGCGCATGCAAGCCGTAGAGATGCGAAAGCCAGACCGAGCACCAGGGCTCGTTGAAGGTTGCGACCGCATCCAGCCGGTCACCGAGCCGCGCCATCACCACCTTGGCGTAACGCTGGAAGGCATAGGCCGTGGAGCGCGCCGCCCAGCCGCCATCACCCATCAACGCAAGCGGCAGATCCCAGTGATAGAGCGTCGCATAGGTCTTGATGCCGCGCGCCTTGCAGCCGTCGATCAGGCGGTCGTAGAAATCGAGCCCCTTTTCATTGATCCGGCCGGTTCCTTCAGGGATGATCCGCGGCCAGGCGATCGAAAACCGGTAGGCCTCGACACCCATGTCCTTGATCAGATCGAGATCGCTTTCCCAGCGATTGTAATGGTCGCAGGCGACATCGCCATTGTCGCGATTGTGCACCCGCCCCGGCATGTTCGAAAACGCATCCCAGATCGACGGTTTTCGCCCGTCCGCCTTGGTAGAGCCCTCGATCTGGTAGGAAGCGGTGGCCACTCCGAACAGGAAATCGCCGGGAAAACGGGAGGCTAACGAGCGGGAATCGGTCATGGCAATGATCCTTCAGGCGCCTTGATATCGAGCAACTCGAAGATTTTCGAACTATCGACAATCCGCATACCAGACATGCGACATTTTTTCACTTGTAATTGGCGTATTCGAGATAGCGGACCTCTATAGCCTTGAAAAGGCCCGGAAAACGCCGCAAAGCGCTTTGTTTCAAGGAAAGCCGGATAAGTGAACTATTTTACTCACATTTTCCGCCGGAAACGTAAATTCAGCCAAGAATTGGCGCTAGGCTGATAAATTCAACTAAACCGACCTTGCGAGCGTGAGAACTGAGGCGTACAGCCGCTGCGTCATATTGTCGTGCGCTAAAATGCCATGAGACGTTTTGAAGCGACACGATCCTCCCATTTGACGCAAGGAGCATTCCAATGAGAGACCTTCCGGGCTTGCCCTCCCGCCGCACCTTCCTGAAGGCGTCGGCAGCGAGTGCAGCAGTCGCCGGCGTAGCCGCCGTGTCGATGCCAGCCGAAGCGGCTGCACCGGCACCGACGCCCCTTACCGAATACAAGCCGGACTGTCTTAAGCCCACGGAGTGGGCCTTCGTCATGGCAGCGGTCGCACGATTGATCCCCTCGGATGGCGATGGCCCCGGCGCGATCGAAACCCGCGTGCCCGTCTTCATCGACAAGCAGCTTGCCGGCGACTTCGGCAAGGCTTCCGACTGGTACATGGTCGGACCGTACGAGCCGGCAGCAAGCCCGCTGCGTGGCTGGCAGACGCCGCTCAACCCGCTGGAAATCTACCAGCAGGCCATCCCGGTCTTCGACGACTGGTGCAAGGCGACCCACGGCAAGATCTTCGCCGAACTTGATGCGGCAACGCAGGACAAGGCGCTGACCTCGCTCCAGAAGGACGAGATGAAGATCAAGCCGGAACTGCGCGAGTTCTTCGGCATCCTGCTTGCCAACACCAAGGAAGGCTATTTCGCCGACCCGATGTACGGCGGCAACCACGGCATGGCTGCCTGGAAATATATCGGCTTCCCGGGCGCCCGCGGCAGCTACAAGGAATGGGTAGGCAAGCATAACGTGAAGTATCCGCTCGGCCCCGTCTCGATCTCTGGCGAAAGGGGCTAACGATTATGGCACGTACAGAAAAGAAGAAAGACGTCGTTCTCGTCGGCTTCGGCTGGACCGGCGCGATCATGGGCATCGAGCTTGCCAATGAAGGCCTCGAAGTTCTGGCGCTGGAACGCGGTCACGACCAGGCGACCGTTCCGGACTTCCAGTACCCGGAAATGATCGACGAACTGAAATACGGCATCCGCTACGGCATGATGGAAAAGCCGGCAAACACGACGGTCACCATCCGCCGCTCGCTGGATGAGACCGCCCTGCCTTACCGCAGCCTCGGCACCTTCCTGCTGGGTACCGGCGTGGGAGGCGCTGGCACGCACTGGAACGGCCTCAACTGGCGCCCGATGCAGTCGGAATACCACCTGAAGTCCTACGTGACCGAAAAGTTCGGTGCAGGCGTCATGACGGAAGACATGACGATCCAGAACTATCCGGTCACCTATGACGAGCTGGAACCCTTCTTCGACCGTTTCGAAAAGGTCGCCGGCATTTCCGGTCAGGCCGGCAACGTCAAGGGCAAGATCGTCGAAGGCGGCAACCCGTTCGAAGCTCCGCGTTCGGACGACTACCCGATGCCGGCAATGCCCTCGACCTGGGACGGCGTAAAATTCCGCGATGCGGCCAAGGCTGCGGGTTATCACCCGTTCCCGTCGCCGGGCGGCATTGCCTCCAAGGACTATGTCAACGAATACAACATGCAGATGGGCCCGTGTAACCACTGTGGTTTCTGCGAGCGCTACGGCTGCTACAACTATTCGAAGTCCTCGCCGCAGACGGCCATCATCGATGCCCTGAAGCGCAAGAAGAATTTCGAATACCGCGTCAACTCGGAAGTTCTGCGTGTCGAAAAGGCCGCCGACGGCAAGACCGTCACCGGCGTCACCTATTTCGACCACAAGACGGGCGAGGAAGTGTTCCAGCCGGCAGACCTGGTTATCCTGACCGCGTTTGCACTGAACAACGTCCATCTGATGCTCGTTTCGGGCATTGGCCAGCCTTACGATCCCGTCACCAATGAAGGTGTCGTCGGCCGTAACTATGCCTACCAGATCACCGGCGGCTACACGCTGTTCTTCAAGGACGAAAACTTCAACCCCTTCATCGGCACGGGCGCCAACGGCTTCTGCATCGACGATTTCGGCATCGACAATATCGATTTCGCCAAGGAAGGCTTTATCGGTGGCGCCTACTGGCGTGCCGGCCAGACCAATGGTCAGCCGGGCCACACGATGGCGCTTCCGGCAGGCACCCCGTCCTGGGGCGCGGGCTGGAAGAAGGGCATTGGGGAATGGTACGGCCATTCGATGAACATCGGCGCCCACGGCTCCGTCATGTCCTATCGCGGCCACTATCTCGATCTCGACCCGACCTACAAGGACCGTCACGGCCGTCCGATGATGCGCATGACCTATAACTGGCACCCGAACGAAATCCGCCAGACGCAGTTCATGAAGTCGAAGATGGAACCGCTCGCCAAGTCGATGAACCCGACCACGCTGCAGGAAGGTTTCAAGAAGGAAGGCGCCATGTTCGACGTCCGTCCTTACCAGACCACCCACAACACGGGCGGCACCGTCACCGGCTCCGACCCCAAGACCTCGGTTCTGAACCGCTACCTGCAGTCCTGGGATTGCCATAACCTGTTCGTCATGGGCGCCAACGTCTTCCCGCAGAACACGCAGTACAACCCGACCGGCATGGTCGGTGGCCTCGCCTACTGGGCGGTCCACCACATCCGCAAGGATTACCTGCCCAATCCGCGGCCGCTGGTGTGAGGAGACAGACGATGAAAACCTTTTTCCGTATCATCGGCACGCTCGTCGTGCTCGGCGTCGTCGCCCTTCTCGCCTTCATCTTCGTGCCGGTGCAGCGCACCGGCCCGGTCACCCAGCTTGCCGCCGACTTCAAGCCGGCCAAGGGCCAGGGTGAATATGTCATGCGCGCCGGCGACTGCATGGCCTGTCATACGTCGGAGGGCGGCAAGCCCTTCGCCGGCGGCCGTGCGATCAACAGCCCGATGGGCGTGATCTACACGACCAACATCACCCCGGACAAGGAAACCGGCATCGGCACCTGGTCGCTGGACGATTTCCGTGCAGCGCTCTATGACGGCGTCGACAAGGAAGGCCACCACCTCTACCCGGCCATGCCTTACGACAGCTATCGCAAGCTTTCGGAAGAAGACGTCGTGGCCCTCTACGACTACTTCATGAAGGAAGTTCAGCCGGTCAAGGCTGAGGTTCCGGAAACCAAGCTGGCCTTCCCGTTCAACATGCGCTTCGGCCTCAGAGCCTGGAACTGGCTCGCTCTCGGCGATGCCGGCTTCAAGCCGGATGCCAGCGAGGACGCCATGTTCAACCGTGGTGCCTATCTGGTCGAGGGTGCAGCCCACTGCGCCGCCTGCCATAGCCCGCGTAACCTGATGATGATGTCCTCCGGCACCAATGCCAAGGATGCGGCCTTCCTGTCCGGCGGCGAGATCGACGGCTTCACCGCCCCCGATCTGCGTGGTCCGCAGAGCGGCCCGCAGCAGTGGACGACCGAGCAGCTGGCAGAATATCTGCTGACGGCCCGTAACGCCCATTCGTCGGCCACCGGCGAAATGGCGCTCGCGATCCGCGACTCGCTGCAATACCTGACCAAGGACGACGCGATGGCGATCGCCACCTACCTGCGCAAGATCGGCGCCGGCAAGGGTGCTGCTCCCGTCGCCGAAAAGGCCGAGGTCACCCCGACACAGACCCTGCTGACGGATGCCAAGCCCGACATGCCGCTCGGTCCGCGCCTCTACCTCGACAACTGCGCCGCCTGCCATATCGTCAACGGCAAGGGTGCGGGCGAAACCTTCCCGGCACTCGACGGCAACTCGCTCGTCACCGCCAAGTCGGCCAAGGGCCTGATCAGCGTCATCCTGCATGGTGCCGAACTGCCCTCGACGGAACGGCGCCCGATGAAACTGCGCATGCAGGGTTACGACGACCGCCTCTCCGACGAGGAAGTCGCAACGCTCGCAACCTTCCTGCGCGACGGCTGGCACAACAAGGCTCCGGCCGTGACCGCCGCCGAAGTCAAGGCCGTCCGCGACGAAGCCCATCATTGATGGATTCGCCCGGCGCTGTGAAAGCGCCAGGCGATCGGACAAAGAAAAACCCCGCTGCGGCAACGCGGCGGGGTTTTCTGTTTGGATCGGGGCTGAAACTCGTCAGCGACAGTGGCCACCATGCTTTTCGATCAGCGGCCGAACGATGAGATCGACCCCGAAACGGAAACGCGCATCCTGATCCGGCTCCAGCAGCTGCCCCCAGATGGCCGCGACATGCGGATAGCGATCAAGATCGGGCGGCATCAGCTTTTCCGCCATCGGATGCTGCCCCGCTTCCGGCCTGCTCTGTTCGGCGAGTGCCTGTTCCTCGATCACGAAACCCAGCACGAAATAAAGGAGCGAGGTGAGGCCGCGGAAAGCCGATTGCCCATCCAGCCCCGCCCGCAACAGCGCAGCCGACGCAACCTCCCCGACCAGCATGGCATTCGGCCGCGCGATGAATGTGCCGGCATAGACCCGTGCCCCATCCCGCCGCGACAGGAAGGCCTGACGAAGCGCGATCGCAAGACTTTCGAGCGTTTCAGCGGCGTCACCCCTATCCACCATCTGCGCTGGAACATTGTCCAACAGAGCTTCGGCCATGTCGTCGAGCAGCGCCTGCTTATTGGGAAAATGCCAATAGAGGGCCGGCGCCTGCACGCCCAGCGCATCCGCAAGCTTGCGCATCGTCAGCCCTTCCAACCCTGCTCTGTCCAGAAGGTCCAGCGCCGTCCGGACGATAGTCTGCTTTTCCAGCTTCATGCGAATCTCCTTCTTGCCAACTTAACACCGTTAAATTAATTTAACGGTGTTAAGTTGGAGGCCATCATGAAATTGGACACTGAAAATTTCCCGCTCGTCTGGCTGCGCGAACATGAAGACGAGCACGATCATAATGATGAAAAGGAAATTGCCGCCTTCGAGGCGCTGCTGCACCAGAGCAGGCCATTCGCGATCATCGTGGAAAAGCCACCGCAATTCCTGCCGAAGGATCGGCTGTATCCCGAGGAAAAGGTGAAACGCGCAAAACTCTTCAAGTCACACCGGGCCGACCTGTCGCGTCTCTGCGTTGGCTTCATCGTTATCATGCGGGAGACGCCGCTCTCGCTGCCAGTGCGAAAAGCGGTCGAAGGCCTGACGGCCGCCATGGGCGTGCCACTGAATTTCGCTGCCGACGCCATGACCGCTGAAGCGATCGCAAGGGAGCGCCTGCAGGTGTGAGCCCAGCAGGCGATCTCTCTTGCAAATTTGAAGTCAGGAAAGCTTCACCCAACCACCATTCTTCTTCGAAGACGCCACGCAGGCTTCCACGAAAGCCACGCCCTTCACCCCGTCATCGACGGTCGGGTAGATCACGGCCTTGTCGACCGCCACACCCTTCTTGGCCGCGTTGATCGCATGCGCAGCCTCGGTATAGATCGTCGCAAAAGCTTCGAGATAACCTTCCGGGTGACCCGACGGGATGCGGCTGACGCGGCCAGCCGCAGCCCCTGCCCCGGCGCCATTGCGGGTGATCAGCCGCTTCTGTTCGCCGAACGGCGTGAACCAGAGATAATTCGGGTTTTCCTGCGCCCATTCGATACCGCCCTTGGTGCCATAGACACGCAGGCGAAGGCCGTTTTCATTGCCTGGCGCGACCTGGCTGCACCAGAGCATGCCCTTGGCGCCGCCTTCGAAGCGCAGCATCACATGCGCATTGTCATCCAGCCTGCGGCCCTCGACAAAACTGTCGAGATCGGCGCTAAGACTTTCCAGCGAAAGCCCGGTGACGAAAGAGGCAAGATTATAGGCATGCGTTCCGATATCGCCGGTCGAACCGCCGGCGCCGGACTGTGCCGGATCGGTACGCCAGACGGCGCCCTTGGCACCGGTCTGCTCGACAGCCTCGGTCAGCCAGTCCTGCGCATATTCCACCTGCACGACCCGAAGCGTGCCCAGTTCGCCATTGGCGATCATTTCGCGCGCCTGCCGCACCATCGGATAGCCGGTATAGTTATGGGTGAGGATGAACAGCGCACCGCTGTCGTCGGCCGCCTTCTTCAGCTTCTTCGCGTCAGCCAGATTGGAGGTCAGCGGCTTGTCGCAGATCACATGAATACCGCGCTTCAAGAATTCTTTCGCCGCTTCGTAATGCACATGGTTCGGCGTGACGATCGACACCGCCTCGATCCCGTCCTTCAGTCGCGCCTCGCGGATCGCCATCTCCTTGTAGGAGGCATAGGTGCGCGACGGATCGAGCCCCAGTTCCTGCCCCGATGCCATCGCCTTTTCCGGCGTCGAGGACAGAGCGCCGGCAACCAGCTCGAACCGGTCATCCAGCCGTGCCGCCATCCGGTGCACTGCACCGATAAAGGCACCCGAACCGCCGCCCACCATGCCGAGCCGGATACGGGCCTCGCGCGCTGCTTCCTGTCTGCCTTCGATCGTCATCAAAAATCTCCCTGCAATCTTTCTACCGCACAAAAATACCCTCCTCTGTCGATCGGCAAAGGAGGGCCTGCTGTTAACGCGACAGCCCGAGCATCCGCCTGTTCGCCGCCTCGTCGGTGCCGCCGGAGGCGAAATCGTCAAACGCCTTTTCGGTGACCTTGATGATATGCGCCCGCACGAATTCCGAACCTTCGCGCGCACCGTCCTCGGAGTTCTTCAGCGCGCATTCCCACTCGACCACGGCCCAGCCATCGAAATCATTGGCGGTCAGCTTCGAAAACACCGCCCCGAAATCCACCTGCCCGTCGCCAAGCGAGCGGAACCGGCCAGCGCGGTTCACCCAGCCCTGATAGCCGCCATACACGCCCTGCCGCCCGGTCGGATTGAACTCCGCGTCCTTGACGTGGAACATTTTTATCCGGTCTTTGTAGATGTCGATATTGTCGAGATAATCGAGGCATTGCAGCACGTAATGCGACGGATCGTAGAGCATGTTGGCGCGCGGATGGTTTTTCACCCGCTCCAGGAACATCTCGAACGTGACGCCGTCATGCAGGTCTTCGCCGGGGTGGATCTCGTAGCAGACATCGACGCCGTTTTCGTCGGCGTGGTCGAGGATCGGCTTCCAGCGTTTTGCCAGCTCGTCGAAGGCGGTCTCGACAAGGCCGGCCGGGCGCTGCGGCCAGGGATAGAGATAGGGCCAGGCAAGCGCGCCGGAAAAGGTCGCATGCGCCTTGATGCCGAGATGTCTTGACGCCGTCAGCGCCATCTTCACCTGATCCACCGCCCATTCCTGCCGGGCTTTTGGATTGCCGCGCACTTCCGGTGCGGCAAAACCATCAAAGCCTTCGTCATAGGCGGGATGAACGGCAACGAGCTGGCCCTGAAGATGGGTCGAAAGCTCGGTCACCTCGATGCCGTTCTGCCGGGCTACGCCGGCGAATTCGTCGCAATAATCCTTGGAGGTCGAGGCTTTTTTCAGGTCGATCAGCTGGCCGGCCCAGGTCGGCACCTGTACGCCGATATAGCCCTTGTCGGCTGCCCATTTGGTGATCCCGTCCCAGGAATTGAACGGCGCCTCGTCGCCTGCAAACTGGCCGAGAAAGATGGCCGGGCCCTTGATCGTCTTCATGAAAATCGTCCTCTTCACAGATTTGGAATGTCAGCGAGATCGCCTCCACACCTCATTCCTGTGCTTGTCACAGGAATCCAGCAACCGCGCGTCTGCGCGGTGAAAGACTCTATTCAGCCCAAGGACTTGGGCTGGCTGGATCCCTGTGACAAGCACAGGGATGAGGTTAGGAGGGTAAGGCGCCTATCGTAGAAAACAACAGGCGCCACTACGTTTCTCAGAACGGCGAATCCGGGAAATAGAACCCCTTCGCATTCTCCTTGGTGACCAGCGTCGCATCCAGAATATAGCTGCCGGAGACCGGAACCTGATCGTAGAAGTTCGCCGCCGTCAGCTGCAGCGCCGTTCCAACCATCGCCGGCGGATACAGCACGTCGACGGGGATCATCTTGTCGCCATCCATGACCTTCTTGACCATGTCCTTGGAGCCGGCGCCGCCCACGACATATTTGATATCCGTGCGCTTGGCCTGCGAAATGGCTTCCAGCACGCCGACCGCCATGTCGTCGTCCTGGCACCAGACCACATCGATCTTCTGGTACTTGGTCAGAAAGTCCTGCATCACCTTGAACGCATCGTCGCGGCTCCAGTTGCCGAACTGGCGATCGAGGATTTTGACCTTCGAACCGGCAATGCCCTTGTCGAAACCGTCCTGGCGCTGCTGGTCGATCGGGATCGGCAGGCCGCGGATGATGACGACCTGCGCATCCGGCGTCGTCTTGGCAATGTATTTGCCGGCGACTTCGCCGAGTGCCGGGTTGTTGCCGGCCACATAAAGATCGCGGATCGTGCCGTCATTGACCGAAGGCGCGCGGTCGACCAGCGCCACGAATTTTCCCGCATCCTTGACCTGCTGGATGGCGTTGACGAGCGGATCCGGATCCGATGGCAGGATGACCAGCGCATCGATGCCCTGTACTGCAAGATCCTGCACCGCATTGGCCTGGCTTGCCGCATCCGGCGACGTCTTGACGATGACATTGAGCCCCTTGTGCTCGGCCATCAAGAGCTTTGCGACGCGCTCTGCGTGATAGACCACGCCACCCGTCCAGCCATGGTCGGCAGCCGGAATGGATACGCCGATGGTGATCTTCTTGCCTTCCTGTGCAAGCGCCAGGCCGGGGGCTGCAACGGCGGCGGCAACAAGGCCCGCCGCACCAAGCCCGAATGTTCTTCTCTGCATCTTCTCTCTCCCAGTGTTTTAAGGGGTCTCCTCCAGAACCGGACACGCCCCAGACGTCCGGCCGATTTTTATGCTTCATCGGTGGCAGCCCCTCATCCGGCTGCCGCCACCTTCTCCCCGCATACGGGGAGAAGGGATATGCCGTGCCCTCTCCGCTCTGCCGCCACCCTCTCGTCGGGCAAGTCCCCTCTCCCCGTCAAAACGGGGAGAGGGTTAGGGTGAGGGGCAGACGCAGCGTCATCACCTCCGCATCAGCGACCTTTGCACCAGCATGGCGATGATGATGATCGCCCCCTGGATCGCCCCAATCAGGTATTCGCTGACAAAGTTCGAAAGCAGCATGATATTGCCGACGATTTCCAGAATGAACGCGCCGCAGACCGTTCCCCAGATGCGGCCTACCCCGCCCCTCAAGGCCGTGCCGCCGACCACCACAGCGGTGATCGCCTGCAATTCCCACAGAATGCCGGTCGTGGCCGAAGTCGAGCCAAGCCGCGGCACATAGATCAGCACCGCGACGGCCACACAAAGTCCCTGCACGACATAGGCGATGGTGCGCACCCGATTGACCTTGATGCCGGAATAACGCGCCACATCCTCGTTCGAGCCGGTGGCCAGCAGATGGCGACCGTAACGGGTGCGATAGAGCACGAAGGCTGCAATCGCGGCAGTGACGAAAATCGCGACGATCGGGATCGGCACGCCCAAAAGATTGCCGAAATAGACCGGCCGGTAGAGTGCCTGCAATTCGCGGTCTTTCAGCGTGATCGCGCCGCCTTGAGACAGCCAGGTGGTCAGTCCGCGAAAAATGCCCATCGTGCCGAGCGTGGCAATGAACGGTTCGATCTTGCCGACGGTGGTGATCAGCCCGTTCGCCAGCCCGCAGGCAGCGCCCAGAACGAGCGCCAGCAACATGGCGCAGGCGAGCAGCAGAACCGGATCGGCAATCGCCCCGGAATTCAAAAACAGGATCATCAGGCTCGCCACGAAGGCGACCATCGAGCCGACCGAAAGATCGAGCCCGCCCGACGAGATCACATAGGTTGCCCCGAGCGCGATGATGGCGACGAAGGCGCTGCGGGTAATGACGTTCAGAAGATTGGCGACAGAGACGAAATTCGGATTGGCGAAATAACCAAGCACGAGAAGAAGTGCGAGCGCGATGAAGGGTGCGACGGCGGCAAGATCCCAGTCGCGCGATGTCTTTGGCGTTTTGGCCGGCGTCTGGCCGGTGACTGCGCTCATGACGCGGCTCCCGTATGGCTAAATATTCTAGGGGATGCCTTGGGGGAAGAGCCGAAAGCGATGTCTCCAACCTCATCCCTGTGCTTGTCACAGGGATCCAGCCAGCCCAAGTCCTTGGGCTGAAAAGGCCCTTTCGCGTCGCAGACGCGACGCTGCTGGATTCCTGTGACAAGCACAGGAATGAGGGAGGGTGTGTCGCGCTCACCGTGCATCCGCGCCCTCATCATCATGCCGCAGCCCCCGTAGTGACGCCGGTGGCAAGCGCCACGATCGTATTCTCGTTCATATCCTCTCCCGTCACTTCGCCGACGATCCGGCCCGAACGCATCACCAAGATGCGGTCGCAGATACCGATCAGTTCCGGCATTTCGGAGGACACGACGATGATTGAACGCCCCTCTTCGGCCAGTCCGGCGATGAATTTGTAAATCTGTTCCTTGTTGCCGATATCGATGCCGCGGGTCGGCTCGTCGATGATGACGACCTGCGGATCGAGCAGCATCATTTTCGCGATCAGCAGTTTCTGCTGGTTGCCGCCGGAAAGCTGGCCGGCCAGGATTTCCTTTGTACCAGTGCGGATGTCGAATTCGCGGATCGCCTCGTCCAACGCCTCGCGCTCGCGTTTGGCGTCGATCTGGAAACCGCGGATGAATTTGCCGAGCGAGGCGAGCGTCAGGTTGACGCGCAGGTCCTTGGACAGCAGCAGGCCCTTGCCCTTGCGGTCTTCCGAGAGATAGGCAATGCCCGCTTTCAGGCTCGCATGCACTTCGGCAAAACGCACCGGCTGGCCATTCAGCCGGATCGTCCCACGCCCCGGCCGCAGACCGACCACACCTTCCATCAGCTCCGTGCGACCGGCTCCGACGAGACCCGCGAAACCGAGAATCTCTCCCTTGCGCAGTGTGAAGGCCGCATCGCTGGCATAACCGGGCACATTCATGCCCTCCACCTCCAGCGCGGTCTCGCGGGCCGCCTCCGCATGCCGGTCGGGATAAAGTTTTGCGACATCACGTCCGACCATCAGCCGCGCCATGTCGGCCGGCTGTAGCTCGCTCGCCGCTTGAGAAGTAACGAGCCTTCCATCACGCAACACCGTCACCCGGTCGGCAATCTCCTTCACCTCCGGCAACCGGTGCGAAATGTAAAGCACGCCAACGCCTCTGGCGCGGATATCGCGGATCACCTTGATCAGCGCATCCGTCTCATGCGGCGTCAGCGACGCCGTCGGCTCGTCGAAGATGACGATGCGATGCGGCACCAGCAAAACACGCGCGATCTGCACCAGTTGCCGCTGGGCAATCGACAGGCGCGAAACGATCGTGTTCGGATCGATATCAGCGCCGAGATCGCGGATCGCCTTCGCCGCACCCTCGTTCATCGCCTTGTCGTCGAGCGTCAGGCCACGACGGATCTCCCGGCCGAGAAAGATGTTCTGCGCCACGGTCAAATCGGGTGCGAGCAGGATTTCCTGATGCACCAGCACGATGCCATGATGTTCGGCATCGACAGGACCGGAAAAGCTGACCGGCTGACCGTCGATCGACATTTCGCCGCGCGTCGGCTGGTGATTGCCGGCCAGAATTTTCATCAATGTCGATTTGCCGGCGCCGTTTTCGCCGATGATCGCATGCACCTCGCCGGCATGGACGGCAAGGTCGATATCGCGCAGCACCTCGACAATGCCGAATGTCTTGGAGAGCCCTTTTGCGGAAAGCAGCGGCTGGGCCGGACTTCCGGGCACGGAACCATTCATATCACGAGACAAATGATTGGCCGGCACGCCTTTGCCGGGCGCGTCAGTCATGACAAGTCTCTGAAATGATTGACGCGGACGCGATCTCACGCGAAATCGCAATCCGAACGCCAGCCTCCTCGCAAGCGATCGAATTCACAGAAAAATCCTCCCGAAACGAAAGCTATCGGAGATTCTGAGGTACGTAAACAGCTTTTGCTGAATTGACGCGGCCGGTCACTCGGGTTTGTTTTCAAGCCGCCAACAACATCGGACAGGGCGATCAAGAATTATCTTTCGTCAATCCCGGATATCCACAGACCGTGCCAAATCGAAACAGATGAGCACAAGTTTCGTTGACAAATTAGTGAATGCTAATAATTTGAGCCCGAGGCGCGGGATGGCATCGGGCTCGGCGAGGCGGACCACACACGAGTAGACGTCGGGCCCGAGAGCGCTTTAAAAAAATCGAACCTGATTTCACCGGATGCGGATGGCTTGCGATGGCAGGCCGGCCGTTAATTCCGATGAATAGGCAGATTATCAGGCTTCGGGCGCTTCGGCGCCAACCCACGTGTCTGAAGCGAGCAAGGTTTTCACAAGCGACCGGATGGTCGAGATACAGGCTTCCTTGGCCGACGTCTCCGGCCTGCCCCGATGGCTGCAGAGCGCAAGCGTCCGCCACAATTGCGGTTCGACGATCGGGCGGATGACAAGGTCGGCTGCCCGCACATCATGCGAGACCAGAAGCGGCGAGGCGATGGTTGCGCCTAGGCCTTGAAAAAGAGCCTCCTTGATCGCCAGCCCCGAGCCCGGCTGCATATGGGCCTTCGCCTCGATCTTCTTCAGCCATGCATGTTCGCCGGTCAGCGCCCGCATCCCCTCGCCCTGACGCGGCAGGATCAGGGGAATGTCGAGCACCTCCTTCAGGCTGATCGGATCCGCCCCCTCCGCAAGCATGTTCGGCAGCCCCATACAGAACAGGCGCTCGCGTAGCAGAGGCCGGCAATCGAGCTGCGGATGCGTGACCGGATTGAAGGCGATGGCGAGATCGAATTCGCCTTCCAGGATTTCCACCAGCCGGTCGCTCGGAACGCTGTCGCTGATCGAGAGATCGACAAGCGGAAACTGCGCCGACATCGCGCTCAAAAACGCACCACCGAATGCGGCGACGGCAGACGATGCCATGCCGACGCGAAGCACACCTGAGACCGGCGCCGTCGTGCCGAGCATGTCCGCACGCGCCGTCTCGACGGATCCCAAAATTCCGCGCGCATGCAGGATCAGCCGTTCGCCGGCCGATGTCGGGCGCATGCCGCGCGGAACACGGTGAAACAGCAGCGTGCCGAGCTCCGCTTCCAGATTGGAGAGATGCAGGCTGACTGCGGAGACCGCCAGACGGCCACGCTCTGCCGCAGCGGAAAGACTGCCGGCTTCATAAACATGCACGAAGAGTTTGAGCTGATGCAGATCCATTCCAAAATCCAGAAACCTGCATTCTTCTTATTCTAATTTTCAGAAAGATGGCCAGACTTTATCCAGAGGCCATGACCAAGCCTTCTCTCCTTGCGGCATGCGCCGCGTGCTTCATCGCCTCCACACTGCCGCTCAGCGCCCTCGCCGTCGACCAGAAGATGATCCAGCAGCTGAAGCGGCTGAAACCCGTCGATCAGCTGGAGCAGCGCTGCGATACGGAAGGCATGGAGAGGCTGAAGGCCGACAAGGTGATCGCCTACACGTTCGGCCGACCGGTTTACGAACCGACGCATATCGAGGCAAAAGGCGCGGTGTTCCGTCGCAATGGCGAATGGTACAAGCTGGCCTATCGCTGCACCGTGAGCGCGGACCGGATGACGGTGCTCGCTTTCGATTTCAAGCCGGGCGAACGCATCGCTCACAAGGACTGGCCGCGGCTTTATCTTTACCCGCCCTGAACACGAGCGGGTTTGACCGGCCGGAGCGCAAAAACTCCGGCCGATCGGTTTTATCGCATCAAACGTAACGGTTGACGACGTTTTCGAGATATTCCTGACGGCCGGACTTCGGCTGCGGGTTGATATCCTGCTTTTCGACCCAGCCTGCGATATCGTCCAGCTTGTACTCGCCGCGCAGCATCTTCTGGTATTCCGGGCTGTCCCACTTCGAATAACGCTCGCTGAGCGGCTTCGACAGCGCGCCATCCTCGACCATCTTGGCAGCAGCCTTCAGGCCACGGGCGCAGCAATCCATGCCACCGATGTGACCGATCAGCAGATCGGCCGGATCGATCGACTGGCGACGCAGTTTCGAGTCGAAATTCGTGCCGCCCGTGGTGAAGCCACCAGCCAGCAGGACCTGGTAATAGGCCAGCGCCATTTCCGGCACATTGTTCGGGAACTGGTCGGTATCCCAGCCGGACTGGTAATCGTTGCGGTTCATGTCGATCGAACCGAAGATGCCGAGCGCCGAGGCAAGCGCCAGCTCGTGCTCGAACGTATGGCCGGCAAGGATTGCATGGCCCTGTTCGATATTCATCTTCACTTCGTTCTCAAGGCCGTATTTCTTCAGGAAACCGTACACCGTCGCGACGTCGTAATCGTACTGGTGCTTGGTCGGTTCCTGCGGCTTGGGCTCGACGAGGATCGTGCCCTTGAAACCGATCTTGTGCTTGTATTCGACGACGAGATGCAGCATCCGCGCCATCTGGTCGAGCTCGCGCTTGAGATCGGTATTGAGCAGGGTTTCATACCCTTCGCGACCGCCCCACAGCACGTAATTGTCGCCGCCGAGCTTCATCGTCGCGTCCATGCAGGTCTTGATGGTCGCGGCCGAATAGGCAAACACATCCGGATCCGGATTGGTCGAGGCGCCCGCCATGAAACGGCGGTTGGAGAACAGGTTGGCCGTGCCCCAGAGCAGTTTCACGCCGGTCTGCTGCTGTTTTTCGCCGAGATAATCGACGATCTCGTTGAGGTTCTTTGTGCTTTCGGCAAAATTCTTGCCTTCGGGGCGCGCATCCGCATCGTGGAAGCAATAGAAGGGCGCGCCGAGCAGCGAGAACATTTCGAAGGCAACATCCGCCTTCAGTTTCGCCTTGCTCATCTCATCGCCATACCAGGGACGATCGAACGTGCGGCCGCCAAACGGGTCGCTGCCTTCCCAGGCAAAGGAATGCCAATAGGCGACGGCAAACCGCAGGTGATCTTCCATCCGCTTGCCGGCGACGATCTCGTCGGGATTGTAGAAGCGGAAGGCCAGCGGATTGGTGCTGTCCGGCCCTTCATACTTGATCTTCTGAATGTCTCCGAAAAACCCTGTGCTCACTATATTCCTCCTTGGTGAGTGTGGTTTGTAAGAATTGAGATACGTACCTCAAATTGATGTGCAGCTTGACCGGCAAAGGCCCCGCGTTGCGCTGATCGTGTATCCTGCCCCTCATCCGCCCTGCCGGGCACCTTCTCCCCGCAAGCGGGGAGAAGGGCACGAATGGCTTACTCCCCGGCCCAATCGGGGCAAGTCCCCTCTCCCCGCAAGCGGGGAGAGGGTTAGGGTGAGGGGCAACCTTGCAATCTCAGCCCGCCAGCCCGCGGATCGCCGGATAGGCGGCGCGGTAACGCTGATACGCAGCCTCATAAGCATCCGTCAGCCCCGTAACCGGATCGATCGTCTCATCCGTCTTCGGTGCCGAGCAGACGGCCACCGGATCGGCACCCGTTGCGGCGATCAGACCGAGACGAGCAGCCCCGAAGGCCGCGCCGAAATCGCCATCGGCCGGGATATCGACCGGAACACCGAGCGAGGTTGCGATCGACGAGAGCCAGTAGCGTGAGCGCGAACCGCCACCGATTGCGGTGACGCGAGAGATCGGCGTGCCGGCCGATTTCAGGGCCTCAAGATTGTCGCGGATGGCGAAGGTGACGCCTTCCAGCACCGCCTGGGTCAGCACCGCGCGGCTCGATTCATGCTCAAGCCCCAAGAAGGCGCCGCGGATGACGGCATCGTTATGCGGCGTGCGTTCGCCCGAGAGATAGGGAAGGAAGGTGACACCAGTCGGGGCCTTGAGCGCGTCTCCGACCTCGCTGACAAGATCAGCGGCCGAATGGCCCGTAACCTTTGCATGCCAGTTCAGCGCATCGGTTGCCGACAGGATGACGCCCATCTGGTGCCATGTCTTAGGCAGCGCGTGGCAGAAGGCATGCACGGCGCTTTCCGGCTTCGGCAGATAGCTGTCGGTCGCGGCAAACAGAACACCCGACGTTCCGAGCGACACGAAGGCCGAACCATGGCTGACCGTACCCATGCCGCAGGCCGAGGCCGCATTATCGCCGGCACCGCCGGCAACCACGGCCTTGCCGGAAATGCCCCATTTCGCAGCAAGCTCGGCGCGCAGCACGCCGGCCTCATCCGTGCCTTCGACGAGTGACGGCATCTGCTTTTCGGAAAGATCGGTCGCGGCCAGAAGCTCATCAGACCATTTACGCGCACCCGTATCGAGCCAGGACGTGCCGGCGGAGTCGGACATTTCCGAAATATGCTCGCCGGTCAGCCACAGGCGCAAAAAGTCCTTCGGCAGAAGAACCTTGGCAACCTTGGCGAAGATCTCCGGCTCGTGTCTCTTCACCCAGGCCAGTTTTGGCGCGGTGAAGCCGGGGAACACGATATTGCCGGTGATCTTGCGGAAACGCGGATCAGCATCCAGTGCGGCCGCTTCATGGAACGAGCGCGTGTCGTTCCACAGAATGCAGGGGCGCAGCACCTTGTCCTCGGCATCGAGCAGTGTTGCGCCATGCATCTGGCCCGAAAGGCCGATGCCCCTGACGGCGGAAAGCTCGGCCGGGAATTTTGCCTTCAGCCCGGCAATCGCCTCTTCGCTGGCGCGGATCCAATGGGCCGGATCCTGCTCCGACCAGCCGGAATGCGGGCGCGACACGTCGAGCGAGCCGCTCGCCGAGCCGATGATCTTCTGATCGCCATCGATCAGCATCGCCTTGACGCCGGATGTGCCGAGATCGAGACCGAGATACATATGCCTTCTCCTGTTGCTGCCACCTTTGGGCGGCCGGTTGTCGTCTGTACGGACGCATGCCCTCAGGGCAGATTGTCCTTCAAGAATATGTCGATACGAATGCGTTCCTGCGCGGCAATCACCGACAGTCCATCCGCCTTGGATTTGAGCACCCGAAGCGCGCTCCTGACTTCATGACCTGCATCCTGGTTGAGTACGGCATCGATCAGGCCTTCGGAAAGTGCCGCTCGGGCCGAACTGGTGAGCTCATGGGCAATGACCCTCGGCCGCCGCTCCGCCTTCATGTCGCGCAGCGCCCGGATCAGGCCGCGATTGCCGGCGCCGAGACTGTAGATACCGGCAATATCCGGATGCCGCGCCAGCGCGGAAGAGACGAGCTCGCCGGCAAGTGTCGCATCGTCGCGCGCTTCCATCACGGGCAGGATGGCGAGTTTTGGATAATCCTCGGCGAGAACGGAGAGAAAACCTTCCAGCCGCTCGCGATGGTCGCGCAGCAGCATGGATCCGGCAAGCACGGCAACCCGCCCTCCCTTTCCGTCGAGAAAGCGTCCCATCAGGCCCGCGGCCGTGCGCCCCGCCGCCTGGTTGTCTATGCCGGCATAATGGTCGCGGGCCGAGCCCGGCAGATCCGACACCAGCGTCACCACGGCGACCCCGGCCTCCTTCAGCCGCTGCGTCATGGCCCGCACCGACGGCGCATCCACTGCAACGAAGGCTATGCCTGCCGGCTGTTCCTCAAGCACGGTCTCGAGCGCGGCAACCAAAGCCTCGGCATCGAAAGGCGGCACGGTCAGCGTACGGATCAAGACCCTTTCGGCCCCCGAGCGCGCCATTGCCAGACGCACCTCGTCGCGAAGGCCGATCATGAAGGAATTGTCGTTGTCCGGCAGGATGAAGGTGAAGGAATAGGTGCGACCCTTGGCAAGGTTCGCAGCCGCCACGTCGCGCACGTAACCGAGCGACGAGATCGCCTCCTCCACCCTTTCGCGGGTGATGCTGCGCACGCCCGGCCGGCCGTTCAGCACCCGGTCCACGGTCGCCAGACTGACGCCCGCGCTGCGGGCTATGTCATGGACGGTCGGCTTCATGATTTCCTCCGCAGAGGGTGGTATCGCAGTTATTGAGGTACGTAAATCAGAAATTTTTCGATGAAAGCAATTCCAGTCGAAGCGCGACCCGTTTTACGCCCGGACTTGCATCGGAACAAGGAGCTAGGATGCTTCCATGCGGAAAGGGCCGCCGCTTGTGCGACGACCCCTTCGGCGGTGGTTTCCGGAATAAGGTTCGGGTCTGGTCAGTGGCCGCCGCCACCGCCTCCTCCACCCTGGGGCGCTGGCTTTGCGATCATGCCGACGCCGAGGATCATGGCAGCGAAAAGCACGGTCAGGATCATGAAGACATCGCTGAAGGACATGACCACAGCCTGCTTGGTGGCAAGCTGCACCATCTGTTTCAGGGCTCCGGTCGTGCCATCCAGCCCGACCGCATTGAGATTGGCGGCCATGTTGTTCAGCTGATCGACGGCGGCCTTTTTGCCCCAGTCCATCGATTCACGCAGGCGCTCGTAATGCAGGTCCTGGCGGTTGGACAGAACCGTGCTGATGATCGCAAGACCAACGGCACCGCCGAGGTTACGGGTCAGGTTGAACAGGCCGGACGCGCCGCGGATACGGGCCGGCGGCAAGGTGCCGAGCGCGATATTGTTGATCGGCACCATACACATCATAAGACCGAACCCGCGCAGGATCTGCGGCAGGAAGAGTTCGTAAAAGTCCCAGTCCTGGGTAATGCCGGTCATGATATAGGTGCCGGCGGCAAAGCTCAGGAAGCCGATCACCATCATCAGCCGCAGATCCAGCTTCGTCGACAGCCGCCCGGCGATCGGCGCGGTGAAGAACATTGCCAGACCCGACACGAACATCGTCTCGCCAATCATCTGGCTATCGTAACCACGGATACGGCTGAGATAGACCGGATAGATATAGGTGAGGCCATAAAGCCCGATGCCCATGACGAAGGAAAAGATCGAGCCGAAGGCAAAGTTTCGGTTGCTGAACGCCGTCAGGTCCACCACGGGGAAAGACACCGTAAAGGCGCGGTAGAAGAACACGATACAGCCGATGCCGGACGCGATCGCGCCCAGTACGATCATGTCGTCATTGAACCAGTCGTTCGAATTGCCCTCTTCCAGCACATATTCCAGCGCACCGAGGAAGACGCCCATGGAGATGAGGCCCCACCAGTCGAACTTCTTGAACAGCGACAGTTCCGGCTTGTCGAAATCGATGAAATTCCAGGTAACGATCGTGACGATGATGCCAGGAATGATGTTAACGAGGAACAGCCAGTGCCAGGAAAAGGCATTGGAAAGATAACCGCCGACCGTCGGGCCGATGGTCGGCGCCAGCGTCGCGATGAGGCCGATGATCGGCGAGACGATGCTGCGCTTCGACGGCGGGAAAATGGTGAAGGCGGCCGCGAAGACCGAGGGGATCATGCCACCGCCGATAAAGCCCTGGATGGCGCGGTAGACGATCATCTGGTCGATATTCGTCGCCGTCGCGGCAAGCGCCGAGGCTGCGGTGAAGCCAGCGGCCGAGAAGGCGAAGAGATAACGTGTCGAGATGATCCGGGCGAGCGTGCCCGAAAGCGGGATCATGATGACTTCGGCGATCAGATAGGCGGTCTGCACCCAGCCGATCTCGTCCGAACCGGCAGAGAGGCCGGCCTGAATTTCGGCAAGGGAAGCCGAAACGATCTGGATGTCGAGGATCGACATGAACATGCCGAGCACCATCGCGAAGAAGGCGATGAGGCGCTTCGGATCCATGCTGTCATCCGCCTTGGCCGGAGCCGCGGGGATCGATCCTGCCGTTGCTGTTGCGCTCCCGGCCATGGGACCACCTTCCGCCCTCCACGAGGAGGGCTCTTATCAAGAATGGGCTGATGCCCGGCGCCGTTAGTTGGACGGCGCCGTGCGGGTATCGACGTCGACGACGACACTCAGGCCCGCGCGCAGGCGGCCGGTATCGAGGGCGTCCTTCGGCAGCGCGATGCGAACCGGCACGCGCTGGATGATCTTGGTGAAGTTGCCCGTCGCATTTTCAGGCGGCAGCAGCGAGAACACGGCACCGGAAGCCGGCGCGATCGACTGCACGGTGCCGATGATCGGATCGTCGCTATAGGCGTCGACATGCACCTTGACCTTCGAGCCCGGAACCAGATGCTGGATCTGGGTTTCCTTGAAATTGGCGTCGATATAGAGTTCGCGGCTCGGCACCAGCGCCATCAGCCGCTGACCGGGCGAAACGAGATCGCCTTCCTGTACCGAACGATTGCCGACGATACCGTCATAAGGTGCCTTCAGCACGGTGAAGGACAGGTCGCGGGCAGCCTTGTCGCGCTGCAGTTCGAGCGTCCGGACCTGGCCTTCCGCTTCCTTGCGCTGCGCTTCGAGGATGGTGATATTGGCTTCGGCCGACTTGATCGCAGCGTCGCCGCCGACAAGATTGGCCTTGGCCTGATCGAGCGCGACATTGGCGCTATCGAGATCGGCAGCGGTGCCGACAGACTTGGCAGCAAGTTCCTGCTGCCGCTTCTGGGTGATCTCGGCACCGCGCACCGAAGCCTCGAGCGCGACCTTGGAGGCCTGCGCCTGAGCAAGACTTGCCTTCGCGCCATCAACCTGTGCGTCGATACGGCTGAGCGACAGCTTTTCGGTGTCGATGGCCGCATTCGCCTGGTCGAGCGCGTTCTGGTAATCGCCATTGTCGAGCGTGACGAGCACGTCGCCGGCCTTGACCTGCTGGTTGGCGACGACATTCACCTTCGAAACGAAAGCGGTCACCTTCGGCGAGATCGTTGCGATATCGCCTTCGATATAGGCGTCATCGGTGGAAACCATGAAACGGCCGGTCGTCCACCATTCGTAACCATACCAGGCACCACCGGCGAGAAGGGCGAGCACGACGATCGGCAGAACCACGCCGCGCTTTTTCTTTTTCGGCTCGGCTGCCGGCTGGGCGGCGGGCGGCGGGGCGGCAGCAGCGGGCTGATCTGTCGCAGGCGCGGTCTTGCGCGCTTCGTTTTCAGCGAGATTGGCGTCTTTATCGCTCACTGCGCGCAAGGCGCCCGCATTCTGGGAGGCCGTCATCTTATTATAACCATCAAAAGAGGCATGTTTGATCGAACCGTTCAGTTCGATGGCGTTGACATAGAGGGTTCCATGTCACATATCAAGTGCAGATCGAACCGATCGGTTCGAAAAAAATCGGAACGTAATATTATCATGCCGAAATCGTTAAAAGAGGCTTCGCTAATAGTCCCTGCCGCCAAGGAGGCGGCCCGAAAGGACGTCTCCGACAGGGACGCTGGGGCGAGCGGACGCTTTGCAGCAGGCTCCGATCCGGCCAAGCGCGAACAGATTCTGGAAGGTGCCAAACGCGTCTTCATGAAGATGGGCTTTGATGCCGCCAGCATGAACGACATTACCCGTGAGGCCGGCGTCTCCAAGGGCACGATCTACGTCTATTTCGAAAACAAGGAAGACCTTTTCATCGCCATGGTGGAAAGCGAGCGCGCAGCGTTTCTCGCCTCGGTCCGCTCGGTTCTGGCCGGCCATCAGGATATCAGGGAAGGCCTTTATGCCTTCGGCGTCACCTTCCTCACCCATATGACGGATGAGAAGGTGGTGACGGCCATGCGCATCGTGCTTGGCGTGCGCGAACGCATGCCCGGCCTGTGTCGCCACTTCTTCGCCGGGCCGCAGAACCTGCGCACCGTCCTGCATGGCTTCCTTGAAACGCATGTGGCGGAAGGCAGGCTCATTACCGACGATCTTGAACTTGCGGTCGGCCAGTTTCTCGACCTGGTCAGCGGCAGCTTCTTCAAGCTGCGCCTTTTCGGCACGATGGAAACCCCGCCGCCGCGCGAAGAGATCGACCGCGTCATCAATGGCGCCATCCGCGTTTTCATGGCCGCCTATGGCAGACATGACGTATCCGTGATCGAAAAAGCGAAAGAGCACGCCTGATTCCAGCCGCTTTCCCTGCAACCTTCTCTTGTCTTCCCTTCGATGATCCTTACATGCGGGCCGAAATTGCCCCTTTGGATTGAAAACAGGAGAGATGGATGGATATTGCGGCGCTTGTAACAGACCCGGCGGCCTGGGTAGCGCTCGTTACACTTGTGGTCATGGAAGTGGTGCTTGGCATCGACAACCTGATCTTCATCTCCATCCTGACGAACAAGCTTCCACCAGAGCATCGTGAACGCGCCCGCAAGATCGGTATCGGCCTTGCGCTGATCATGCGTCTCGGCCTGCTCGGCACCGTCGCCTGGATCGTCCAGCTCACCAACCCGATCTTCGAGGCTTTTGGTCATCCCTTCTCGTGGAAGGACCTGATCCTTATCGCCGGTGGCCTGTTCCTCGTCTACAAGGCGACCAAGGAAATCCACCATTCCGTCGATGTCGACGACCACAAGGAAGACATGGTCGGCGCCGGCAAGGATGTGGTGAAGATGAGCTTCGCCTCGGCGATCGGCCAGATCCTCATTCTCGACCTGGTCTTCTCGATCGACAGCATCATCACCGCCGTCGGCATGACCCCGCACCTGCCGATCATGATCGTCGCCGTCATCGCGGCCGTCACGGTCATGCTTCTGGCCGCAACGCCGCTTGCCAATTTCATCGAGCGCAATCCGACCATCGTCATGCTGGCGCTCGCTTTCCTGCTGATGATCGGCGGCACGCTGATCGTCGAAGGTTTTGGCGTGCATGTGCCGAAGGGTTATATCTACGCCGCCATGGCCTTCTCGGCGAGTGTCGAGGTGCTCAACATGGTGGTGCGGAACCGAAAGAAGAAAAAGTCCGGCAGCCAGACGCTGCACTAAACTTCAGCACTTAAGCCTTTTCGCGAAAGGCCCGGCTTGAAACCGAAATCGGGTTCAGGTTCGGGTCTTTTGCATTGGCAAAGACATAACCATCGGCCTTGTGGATCGGCCCGAACTGCAGGCCCTTCTCTGCGGCATCAGCACAGAATGCCTCGACATCCTCGATATCGAAGACAAGCTTGACCAGTACCTGCCCCATCTTTTGCGCCTTGCCCGCAGGGTGCAGCATGATATTCGCACCGCCGTCCCGGCTGACCAGTTCGACGATACGATCGCCCGGCAGCCGCAGCACGTCGAAGTCGAAATAGGTCGTGTAGAACCGCGCCGTTTCCTCGACGTCTTTTGCGTAAATGGTCAGGCGGTTGAGGGGCATGTTGAAGCCTTGAGGACCTTGATAAGAACACGGGAATAGTATGCCCATCCCCAAGAAGTCTACGGAACGCCAAGACGAAACCGGATTGATTTCCAGCCTCGATCCGATCGCTTCCGCCTGGTGATGCGCAGCTTGCAATAACTATACAAAATTTCGTATAATCGCGACATCAAACCGCTCAGCTTTCGGGGTCGCGCATTGGATGATCTGCGTGCCTTTCCCGAAACGGCAAGGCGGGAGGCCGGCTACCAGCTCGACAGGCTTCAGAACGAGCAGAAGCCGACCAACTGGAAGCCGATGCCATCGATTGGCAAAGGTGTCGAAGAAATCAGGCTGAGGGATGAGGCCGGCGCATTTCGAGTGATCTACATCGCAAGGTTCGCGGACGCAGTCCATGTCCTTCACTGCTTTCAGAAAAAGTCCCAGAAGACGGGCAGGACCGACCTGGAATTGGCTGCCAGGCGATATAACGAGCTCTTGAAGGAACTGGACCTATGAGCAGCAAAACCTATTCCAGCGTCTGGGAAGCGATTGAAGCCAATCCTGCCGACGCGGAAAACATGAAGCTTCGCTCAAAGCTGATGATGGCGCTGGATCAGCATATCCGCGCCAAGGGCTGGACGCAGTCGGAAGCGGCAAGCCAGCTCGGCGTGACGCAGCCTCGCATATCCGATCTCCTGCGCGGCAAGATCAATCTCTTTGCGCTGGATACGCTCGTCAACATGCTTGTTGCGGCGGGCCTGCAGATCGAAATCCGTATAACTGAAGCGGCCTGATCAAGGATTTCGAGTGACCAAACAACAGATCCAGCCGACTTTTGCGAATGACACAATCGAACTAGCGGAAAGCCTGCGCGATGTCATTGGCCGTTTCGTGCGCAATGTCCGCACCGGCGCCGGCACGCCGACCTCGGCCCAATCCGAAACCCTCGGCCTTCTCGATCGCAACGGCCCGCTCAGCGTCGCCGGCATGGCGCAGACCCGCAATGTCAAACACCAGAGCATGCGCCTCGTCGTCGCCCAGCTCGAGGGTGACGGCCTCGTGGAGCGACTGGCCGATCCGCAGGACCGTCGCAGCCAGCTTGTGTCGATTACACCGAAGGGAAAAGAGGCGCTGTCTTCAAGCCGCGGCGCCCGTGTCGACTGGATTGCGACGGCGCTGGAGAGCGAATTGACCGAAGAGGAGCGGCAGGTCCTGCGCCAGTCGATCGGCATTCTGGCCAAGCTTGGTGAAGCCGGCGCCTGAAACCCGGTACCGGCCGAAAATCATCCCTGCCGAAGCGAGGCGAGCACGGCCACCAGCGTGTTCACACCCCAATGCTCGACATATTGCCCATCCCGCACGCGAATGATGTCGATAACGTCGATCTCGACGGTTCTGCCTGTCGCGGCAATCCCCATGAAAGTTCCGGTGTGGACGCCCGAAATCGTCTTGCGGGTCACAACCTTGTCGCCTTCCGCCACCTGGTCATGAATGGTCACGGTCAGATCGGACAAAGCCGGGCGCAGAATGTTCTGAAACGTATTCCACATGCCCTCCGGCCCTTTTAGGGCAGAAGGCGGAGCGGCGTGATTGACGAAATCACCCGCCATCAGCGCCGCGAAGACTTCCGCATCGCCATTCTGGATGACGTCCTGATTGAAGCGGCGAACAACGTCCTTGTTTTCTGCCAGCGTCATGGCCTTCCCTTCCGAATTCAAGGCGCACCTAAGCGGTGCGCGACAGGCACAACATATACAGTCAAACTGTACATATCAATCCGGAATGGGAATGGCGGACCGGCGCTCCTTATTGATAGAGCGCGGCCCGCCCGAAAACTCAGCCTTTCGCCAGTTCCTTTTCAACGGCACCGACAAGCCGGCTATCGTCAGCGGTCACATCCGGTGCGAACCGGGCCTTGATCTCGCCGTCGCGGCCGATCAGGAACTTTTCGAAATTCCAGACGATCTCCGCATCATCGGCGACCTCCATGCCGAAACCGCGCAGGCGTTCCTTCATCGGGCCGTCGCCGGTGGTCGGCACGCCGGAGCCGGTCAGACCCTTGTAGAGCGGATGCTTGTCCTCGCCCTTCACCGAAACTTTTGAAAAGATCGGGAATTTCACGTCATAGGTAAGCTGGCAGAATTCGACGATCTCGGCGTCGGAACCGGGCTCCTGGCCCTTGAAATTGTTGGCCGGAAAGGCCGCGATCACCAGCCCATCGCCCTGCTTGTCTTCGTAGAGCTTTTCAAGACCCTCATACTGCTTGGTGAGCCCGCATTTGGAGGCGACATTCACCACCAGCATGACCTTGCCCTTGTATTCGGCAAGCGAGGTTTCGCGCCCGTCGGCAAGCTTGACGGGGATGTCGAGAATATCGGTCATGGAAAGCTCCTGAAGACTGCAATGCGCGGCACTCTATTCCCCGCGCATCCATTGTCCAGAGCCTGAATGGTTCAGGCGACTTCGTCGATCAGCACCTGAATACGACCGCGCGAACAGCGCTCGATCCGCCCCGTCACGCCATAGACCTGATTGAGCACGGATGGCGTCAGCGCCACCTGCGGCTCGCCATCCGAAACGACACGGCCACCGGCCAGCATGACCAGCCTGTCGCACCAGCGGCAGGCAAGACCAAGATCGTGGAGGACGGCAATCGCGATGATCTGCTGTTCCTCGGTAATCTCCCGGATCGTCCGCATGACCCTGATCTGATGCGCGACATCGAGTGCCGAGGTCGGCTCGTCGAGAAGCAGAACCCGCGGCTTGCGCACCAGCGCCTGGGCAAGGCTCGCCAGCTGTCGCTGGCCGCCGGAGAGCGAATCCAGCTGCGCCATGGCCAGCTTCTCGATGCCGAGCCGTTCAAGCACGGCAAGCGAGCGTTTTACCGCATCCGGATCACGCGAGGAGGCCCGCAATGCGCCGATCGTCGCCTCAAGCACGGTCAGCGCCACACGCTGCGGCAGGGATTGCGGCATATAGGTGATGGCGCGCGCACGCTGCGCCGGCGAATGGTGGCTGATATCCTCGCCGGAAAACGAAAGCGTGCCGCTCGCCCGGTGCAGACCTGCAAGCGATCGCAGCAATGTCGATTTTCCCGCACCATTCTGGCCGAGAAACGCGGTGATCGTGCCCGGCTGCATGGCTAGAATGTCGATATCGGTCAGCACCGCTTTCTTGCCGTAACCAGCCGACAGTTTTGAAACCGACAGCATCACGCCCTCCCCTTTTTGGTGAA
Organism: Neorhizobium alkalisoli; assembly: GCF_007829835.1. Lineage (GTDB taxonomy): Bacteria > Pseudomonadota > Alphaproteobacteria > Rhizobiales > Rhizobiaceae > Neorhizobium. The sequence goes on from NZ_VIWP01000005.1 coordinate 181,789, forward strand.
GATCAGCGCGAGGAAGAAGGGAACACCGATCAGCGAGGTGACGATGCCGACCGGCATTAGCACGCCCGGCACGATCATCTTGCTGGCGGCCGAGGCGAGCGCCATGACAAGGGCGCCACAGAGCATGCTGCCCGGCAGGAAGAAGCGATGATCCTCACCCACCAGCATGCGGGCGATATGCGGCCCGACCAGACCGATGAAACCGATCGTGCCGACAAAGGAAACCGAGGTCGCGGCCAGAATGCTGACCCTGAGCAGCGAGAAGAAGCGCAGCCGGGTGACGTCGATACCGAACGACCGGGCACGGTCCTCGCCAAGCCGCAAGGCCGTCAGCTTCCACGAGGCCGCGAGCGAAAACGGAATGACGCAGCACATGATGACGGACATGATCTGCAGCTTCGTCCAGTTGGAGCGGGTGAGACTGCCCATGCTCCAGAATACGAGCTGCTGCAGCGCTTCCGCAGACGCGATGAACTGCATGATCGCGACCAGTGCATTAAAGATGAAGACAAGCGCAATGCCGAACAGAACCAGCGTCTCGACGCCTGCCCCGCGCAGACCGGACAGGAGCTGCAGCAGAAGGACCGAACCGAAGGCAAAGACGAAGGCATTGGCCGGAATGAACCATTCGGCCGGCACGCCCGGAATGCCGAGCTGCAGCACGATCGCCAGCGCCGCGCCAAAGGAGGCTGCCGAGGAAACGCCGAGCGTGAACGGGCTTGCTAGCGGATTGTCGAGAATGGTCTGCATCTCGGCCCCCGAAAGCGACAGCGCCGCCCCGACCAGCAGCGCCATCAGCGAATAGGGAAGACGCACATCGACGACGATCGCCTTCGTGCCACGGCTGACGCTTTGCGGATCAAAAATCGCCGCCAAGACGTCACCCGGCGCAAGATTGGCCGAACCCAGGCAGATATCGATCACTGCCGCGGCGCAAAGCGCCACGGCGAGAGCGACCAATATCCCGATCTTGAGGCGGATCTTGCCATGATAGGCCGTTTCCGCGTCCGCCAGCAGCGCTGACGGACGATCTTCGGCGATCGTCATATTATGCTCCGATGCGGATTACTGGCTGACCGGCGCGCTGGCGCCCAGAACGACCGGCGCATCCGGGATTTTCGTGAAATCCTTGATGAGCGTCGCATAGGTTTCGGCCGGCTTCAGGTCCTTGAAGGCGTCCGGATACATGAAGGTCGCGAAATATTCCAACCCGACAATATTGTAGGGATGGTTGTAGAACTGGTGATAGATGCCGTAGACGCGGCCATCCTGCACAGCCTTCATCGCCGGGAAACCATCGCGCTGCTCGAGCTTGCCGAGTGCCGCGGAAACCTGCTGCGGCGTGACATTGTAGCCGAACGGTACGGCAGCGTTTTCCGGATTGGTCCATTGCGAACCGGACATGATGTAGACATCCGGCGGGTTGCTGGAGAGCAGCGTTTCGAGCGAAACATTGCCTGTCTGGCCCGGCAGCAGCTTTGTGCCGAGATTGTTGCCCTTCAAGGCCGCGACCAGCTTGCCGAAGCCGGTATCGCCATGGGTGAAGCAGCAACCGTCACCCTTGTTGCCGGCCTTCGCTTCGACAAAGACGTTCGGATGGCTCGTCTGCTTGGCGATCACTTCGTTGAGGTGGTCGAGATGCTTGGTATAGAAGGAGATGTATTCCGCGGCTTCCTTCTCGCGGTCGATCGCCTTGCCGAGAACTTCGACGCTCTTCAGCGCGCCCTCAACCGGCTTTTCCATCAGGTCGAGATAAACGACGGCAATGCCGACGCTCTTCAGCTTGTCTTCGACGCCACCCTGTTGAAAGGCCTTCTGCGCACGCAGCTGCGCGACGACGATGTCCGGCTTGGCGGCGATGATGGCTTCGAGATCGACCTCGCCATCTTCCGAAAGGCTCATGACAGGCGGCGCCTTGCCAAAGGCCTGATCCATCAGCTTGGCGCTACCGGGATCCGACTTGACGAAATTGGAAGACCAGCCGACGACGCGTTTGTAGGGATTATCGCGATCGAGCAGCGCCATGGTCAGCATGTCGCGGCCGTCCTGGAGAATGATGCGCTCGGGCTTTTTCTCGATGGTGACCGTATGTCCCGCGACATCCGTCAGGGTCAGCGGATAATCGGTTGCCATGGCGCCAGCCGTGCCGGCCAGGAGGGCGAGGACTGATAAGGCGATCGCTTTCATGAATGTCATCCCTTGCGTCAGAAATCCTCCCGGTAGGCGGCCTACGCCGATTTCATGATTATGACAATCAACTTTAACTTGAAAAACCATGACGGCATCGGATGTTCGAATTTCTCGATATGATTGTCCAAATGGTCGGACTTTCATCCAAATCGGCATTCGCGGCATCGGTGTTTGAAACGAAGTCGCGTCTCGGGCATTATCAGCAGCGCTGAACTGGAATCCTGCCGGTCAGCGCCCCGCCGACCGTATTCTCCGCCCGCATCCCTCAACTCCATCCCCTTGGAGCCGCATGACAACTCAGCAGATCCTCGCCTTCTCCGTCATCGCCCTCATGATGGCGGTCTTCATCTGGGACAGGTTCCGTTATGATGTCGTTGCCTGTTGTGCGCTGGTTCTGGCGGTCGCGCTCGGTGTCGTGCCGGTCGACAAGGCCTTTTCCGGCTTTTCGGACGATATCGTCATCATCGTCGGCAGTGCGCTGGTCGTTTCGGCCGGCGTCGCTCGGTCAGGGATCGTCGATACGGCCATCAAGAAGTTCTTTCCCAACCTGACGACCCTGCATACGCAGCTGGCGCTTTTGATGATCGTCGTCGCGCTTCTGTCGGCCTTCATCAAGAATATCGGCGCGCTGGCAATCATGATGCCGGTCGCCTTCCAGTTCGCCAAGAAATCCGGCGCCTCGCCGTCAAAGTACCTGATGCCGATGTCCTTTGCCGCCCTGCTTGGCGGGCTGATGACGCAGATCGGTACTTCGCCCAATATCGTCGTGTCCCGCCTGCGCGGCGAAATGACCGGAACGCCTTTCACCATGTTCGACTTCACCCCGATGGGTGCGATCCTCACCGTCGTCGGCATCACCTTCCTTCTGTTCTTCCACTGGCTGGTGCCGAGCCGGACGAAGGAAATGAATTCGATCGAGGAAGCCGTCGAGATCAAGAATTATACATCCGAAGTCTCGATCACCGACCAGTCGACCTTGCTCGACAAGCCGATCAGCGAACTTTTGAAACTCGGCGATGGCGAGGTGATCTCGACCGCCGTGCTGCGCGGCGCAAGGCGCATGTCGCCCTTCCCCGACCTGCTTTTGCGCGATGGCGATGTCGTCATGCTCGAAGGCCCATCCAAGGCGCTCGACCGCATCGTCTCCGGTGGCAAGCTGCAGCTTTCCGGAAAACCGCTGAAGGAAAATGGCCAGAACCAGACGGACGTCATCTCCGTCGAGGCGATCATCGGCCAAGATTCGCTGCTGAAAGGTTTGTCTGCCAAGGAACTGGCGCTGTCCTATACCCGCGGCATCAACCTGCTCGCCATCAGCCGCCATGGTGAACGCCTGACCCAACGCCTCGGCAGCCTGACCCTGATGGCCGGCGACGTGCTAGTGCTGCAGGGCAGCCGCAAGAACCTGCCCTCCGTGCTGCAGGATTTTTCGCTCCTGCCGCTCGCCCAGCGTGAAGTCCTTCTCGGCACCCGCCGGCGCGCCTTCATTCCGCTGATCATCCTGGCGCTCGCCATGGCAGCAACAGCGGTCGGCCTTGCGCCGGTGCCGGTCGCCTTTTTCGCCGCCGCACTTGGCATGGTCGTTTTCAGGGCAATCCCGCTCACGGACTTTTACAAATCCGTCGACGGCCCGATCCTCGTCATGCTGGCAGCCCTGATCCCGGTCTCGGATTCGCTTCGCACCACCGGCGGCAGCGAGCTGATTGCCGGCTGGCTCGGCCATGTCGCCGCAAGCCTGCCCGCCTGGGGTGCGCTGGCAATGATCCTGATCACCGCCATGGCCGTCACGCCCTTCCTCAACAATGCCGCAACCGTGCTCGTCATGGCGCCGATCGCCGCCAGCTTCGCCACCAATCTGGGCTTCAAGCCCGAGGCTTTTCTGATGGCCGTCGCCGTCGGTGCCGGCTCGGACTTTTTGACCCCCGTCGGCCACCAGTGCAACACGCTGGTCTTCGGTCCGGGCGGCTACAAATTCTCCGATTATCCGCGCCTTGGCCTGCCTCTGTCGCTGCTGATCATCCTCGTCAGCGTGCCGGGGCTGCTCTATATTTGGCCGGTAAAATGACCCCCGGAAACGGCCCACTAGGGTTGCTGCCCTAAATTTCTTGACGCTTCCGCCTGAATATGGCCTAAGCCTGCGCAAACCCTCATTCTAAAGCAGGCTTTGCGCCCAAATCATACCGGATTGGTGCGCGCAAGAGATCGAGCAGCATCCATGATCCATCCGACACCCCGCGTCCGCATCGCTCCCTCGCCAACCGGCGAGCCGCATGTCGGCACTGCCTATATCGCGCTCTTCAACTACCTCTTCGCCAAGAAGCACGGTGGCGAGTTCATCCTGCGCATCGAGGATACGGATGCCACCCGCTCGACGCTCGAATTCGAGCAGAAGGTTCTGGACGCGCTGAAATGGACCGGCCTGACCTGGGCGGAAGGCCCGGATGTCGGCGGCCCTTACGGCCCTTACCGCCAGTCCGACCGCAAGGACATGTACCAGCCTTTCGCGCAGGACCTGCTCGACAAGGGCCATGCCTTCCGCTGCTTCTGCACGCCCGAGCGGCTGGAGCAGATGCGCGAAGGCCAGCGCGCCGCCGGCAAGCCGCCGAAATATGACGGTCTCTGCCTGAGCTATTCCGCCGAGGAAGTCACGTCGCGCATGGAAGCCGGCGAAAGCTCTGTCGTGCGCATGAAGATCCCGACCGAAGGCTCGTGCGATTTCACCGACGGCGTTTACGGCGACGTGTCGATCCCGTGGGATTCGGTTGACATGCAGGTCCTGATCAAGGGCGACGGCATGCCGACCTACCACATGGCAAACGTCATCGACGACCATCTGATGAAGATCACTCATGTCGCGCGCGGCGAAGAGTGGCTGGCCTCGGTGCCGAAGCACATTCTTCTCTACCGGTATTTCGGCTGGGAAGCGCCTGTATTCATGCACCTCTCGCTGATGCGCAATGCGGACAAGTCGAAGCTGTCGAAGCGCAAGAACCCGACCTCGATCAGCTATTATTCGGCGCTCGGCTACCTGCCGGAAGCCCTGATGAACTTCCTCGGCCTGTTCTTCGTACAGATCGCCGAGGGCGAAGAACTGCTCACCATGGACGAGCTGATCGGCAAGTTCGATCCGGAAGCGCTGTCCAAAGCCGGTGCGATCTTCGATCTGCAGAAGCTGGACTGGCTGAACGGCCGCTGGCTGCGCGAAAAGCTGTCGCCGGAAGAATTCATCTCCCGCACGCTGGAATGGGCGATGGAAAACCAGCGCCTCACCGAGGGTCTTAAACACTCGCAGAGCCGCGTCTCGAAGCTGGGCGACCTGCCGAACCTTGCCGGCTTCCTGCTCGCCGCCGATGTCGGCCTGACGCCGGCCTCGTTTGCGGGCCTCAAGACCTCGCCGGCGGAAACGCTCGAAATCATCAACACGGTCCAGGCCGATATCGAAAAGATGATCGAGTGGAATGTCGAGGCGATCGACGCGGAACTCCGCGCCGTGGCCGACAAGCTCGAAAAGAAGCTGCGCGTCGTCACCCCGCCGCTTTTCATCGCCATGTCCGGTTCGTCGCGTTCGCTGCCGCTGTTCGACTCGATGGCCATCCTCGGCCGTTCTGTCGTGCGCCAGCGCCTCAAGATCGCCGCAACCGTGGTGGCTTCCATGGTGGGCGACGGAAAGTAAATTGTTTGAGGCAGCCCCTCATCCGGCTGCCGCCACCTTCTCCCCGTAAAGACGGGGAGAAGGACACCAGCCGCGAACTCCCGGTCCCCTCGCCCCGCCTGCGGGGAGAGGGCTAGGGTGAGGGGCAAGCGACACGGCACAAGGCTGCCATAGGAACTAAACGATGACCGACACGACCAAGACCGAAACCGCCCTCTCCTCCGACGCCACGGAAGTGCGCGCGCAAAAACTGAAACTGCTGCGCGAAAAGATCGGCGACGTCTATCCGGCGCATTTCCACCGCACAATGACCAATGCGGAACTGTCGGAAAAGTACAAGGATCTGGAATCCGACGTCGAGACGCAAGATGTCGTCACCGTCGCCGGCCGTGTCTATTCCTCGCGCAATTCCGGCATGTTCATGGATATCCATGACGCCTCCGGCAAGATCCAGATTTTTTCGCACAAGGACGTGACCCCCGAGGCTGCCCGCGAAATGCTGCCGATGATCGATATCGGCGACATTATCGGCGTGACCGGCACCGTGCGTCGCACCAAGCGCGGCGAACTGTCGATCAATGCCCAGGAAATCACCATGCTGACCAAGTCGCTTCTCCCCATGCCGGAGAAGTGGAACGGCATTGCCGATGTCGAGATCCGTTATCGCAAGCGCCATCTCGATATCCTCAGCAACGAGGAATCCAAGCTGCGTTTCCAGCAGCGTTCGAAGATCGTCTCCGGCATCCGCCGCTTCATGGAAGGCGAAAACTTCCTCGAAGTCGAAACCCCGATGCTGCAGACCGTTTACGGCGGTGCCACGGCCGACCCGTTCAAGACCTTCCACAACACGCTGAAGATGGACATGTACCTGCGTATCGCGCCGGAACTGTTCCTGAAGCGCACGCTGGTTTCGGGCCTCTCGGACAAGGTGTTCGAGATCAACCGCAACTTCCGCAACGAAGGCGTCTCCACCAGGCACAATCCTGAATTCACGATGATGGAATGCTACTGGGCCTATGCTGATTACGAGGACATTATGGGCCTCGTCGAACGGCTGTTCGAAACGTTGGCGCTCTCCATCCACGGCACGACCGATGTCGAATTCCAGGGCCAGACGATTTCCTTCAAGGGCCCGTTCAAGCGCGTGCCCATGCCCGACGCCGTCAAGGAAGCGACCGGCATCGACTTCCTCGCCATCAAGACCGACGAGGAAGCCCGCGCCGCTTCCAAGGCTGCCGGTTTCGAGGTCGAGAAGGACTGGACCTGGGGCGAATGCCTCGCCTTCATCTTCGAGGAAAAGGTCGAAGGCACGCTGATCCAGCCGAGCCACGTCACGCATTTCCCGAAGGATATCTCGCCCTTCGCCAAGGAAGTGCCGGGCGAACCGCGCCTCGTCGAGCGTTTCGAAAGCTATTGCAACGCCTGGGAAGTCGGCAACGCCTTCTCCGAACTGAACGATCCCGAAGAACAGCGCCGCCGCATGGTGGAACAGCTGGAACAGGCCCATGCCCGCGGCGAGAAGGACAAGCAGCTGGACGACGAGTTCCTGGACGCGATCGACCAGGGCATGCCGCCGGCAGGCGGCCTCGGCATCGGCGTCGACCGCCTGATCATGCTCCTGACCAACGCCCCGTCCATCCGCGACGTCATCCTCTTCCCCGCCCGCCGCAACAAGGCGGACTGAGAACAAGGTTCATCAGAATGAAAGACGGCCGCGCAAGACGCGGCCGTTTCCTTTTGTGGCGCGTTGCCGCCGATCGGTCAGCGAAGACCGCGGCGCTCCATCAATGTCTTGAACAAGGGGTAACATGTGGCCCCAAGGATGGCGCCACCGGCGACCCACCCGGCCGCTTCACCGCCAAGCAATTCCTGGCCGACATAGGCAGCAGCAAAACAGCCGACCACCGCCAGCGCACCCTTCCAGATCAGATCTTTCGTCATCCATCACCCCTTTGAAAACCGAGGTGGAGATAGCGCGCAACAGTTGTGTATCAAGAAGGGTGACGTGAATGGTTCGCACTTGAAACCATGGAATAAACAAGATGAGCGGGGGTGATCCCCCTGCTCTCATATCAATGCGTGTCGCTCGCAACGGGCGCTTTCCCCGTCGTCGCTTCCTGAACCGGTGTAGCAGCTGCGGGAGCAGACTGCCCGCGCATCTTGGCCAGGAATGCCGCACCAGCAGCATCGGCTGCGGTCGGCGCGTGGTTTGCCGCGGCATCGGGCTTGGCAGCGTGGTCGCTGGCCGCAGGCTTTTCCGCCGGAGCAGGCGTTTCGGCCTTCGCCTCGACGTGATCCTTGTTGGCAGCCGCAGCGGGCTTCGCCTCTTCGCCGCTGCCGAAGATCATGCTTTTCACCGATGCGAAGAGACCACCGTCTTCCTTCGCTGCAGGCACTTCCGCCTTCTGCTCGCCATGCGCTTCGGCCTTGGCAGGCTCTGCCGGAGCATGGGCGTCGGATGCGGCTTCCGCCGGTGCGGGCTTCTCGGCTGCAACAGGCTCGGCATGACCGGCCGCCGCCGCAGGCTTGTTCTCGCCGCCGTCGTTGGAATGTGCCTCTGCCGTCGATGGAGAACCATGTCCCTCGACCGGCTTCTGATCGCCATGGGCTTCGGCAGTTTTCGGCGCAGCATGGCCGTCGGCCGGCGCGTCATGCGATCCCGCTGCCTGCCCCTCGCCTTCGCTGCCATGAGCCGCTGCAGGCGCTTCCTCCTTGGCACCAAAGATCATTCCGGTGATCGAACTCAGGAAACCGCCGCTTTCCTTGGAGGCGACTTCTTCGCCGTGACCTTCGGCAGGTGCGGCGCCGTGGCCTTCGGCCGCAGGTTCTTCACCATGGCCCTCGCTCTTGGCTTCGCCGTGGCCCTTGGCTTCACCCTCGCCGTGTTCCTTCTTGCCTTCCATCTTGCCGTGCGTCTTCGGCTTGGTCGGATCGACCGCCGCATTCGGATCCACCTTGACGATCGGATCCGCGCAATCGGTCTTGTCGGTCAGCTTCGCCGTCAATCCTTCGACGTCTTCCAGCGGAAGGTCGATACGCATGCCGTAATATTCGCCCTTCGAGGTCGGCGTGCCGTCGAGATAATAGGCGGAATAGATCTGCGGATCAGTCCCTTCGGGTGCCTTGGAGGGATCGGGGATGTAGACCACCTGCGCGCCGATTGCCCGGCCGCGCATCTGGGCACGGTCCGTCGGTCCGGCCTTGTCGATCATGGCGACCTGGACGATATCGGCCTTTTCCTTTTCCTGCACTGCGCGCGCCACGCGCAGCGCCGTGCGGATGCGGGTCATGCCATCAGCGGGCTCGCCGTCACTGGTCACGTATTTGCGCACCCAGACACGCTGGTCGCGCTTCATCTTGACGATCTGGAGTGCCTGACATTCGAGGCCATTGAGGTCACGATAGGAAGGGCCGAGCAGCCGGTCGGCGCCGACAAACACGGCCGCGGCACCGCTGCCACCACAAAGCAGGGTCGCCCCGCCGAGGATCAGCGCGAATTTCTTCGACAGCCGGATTTTCATACGCCGAACTCCGGCATGCTTACTCCATTCACGCAAAACAAAAACATGGAATATCGCAGCTATATGCCGGGACTCTTATTGAAGAAGCTTTAAGCGCGCCGACACTTTCCTCGAAAATCGCGTTTATCCGGATCTCGATTTGGGACAATACCGCAAAAGCTTCGGGCTGCGTCTCCGCAGCCCGATCTCTTTTCTATCAATATCTTCGGTGCAGCCGAGAAACGCTTATTCTTCCCGGAACGTATGGCGCATCTGGTCGGTGAGCGGCTTCGTCAGATAGGAAATCACGGTGCGGTCGGCGACCTTGATGAACACTTCCGCCGGCATGCCGGGATAGAGCGAAAGCCCGCTCAGCTTGGCAATCCCCTCCTTGGAAGGGGTTATCCGCACGGTGTAATAGGTCGCACCGGTCCGCTGGTCGGCGATTGCATCCGGAGACACGGACGTCACGTTTCCATCCACTTCCGGCGTCGTGCGCTGGTCGAAGGCGCTGAAACGGATATCGACATTCTGGCCGATATGGATCTGGTCGATATTGCGGGTGGCGATCTTGGCTTCGACCGTCAGCGTGCGCGTATCGGGTGCCAACAGCATCAGCGGCTCGCCGGCATTCACGACACCACCGACCGTGTGGATCGACAGCTGGTAGATATAACCATCCATCGGCGCCTTGAGATCAAGCCGCGTCAGCTGATCGGTGACGGCAACGCGACGTTCCTGCGCTTCGGCGATCTTCGCCTCGACATCCGTCAGTTCCTTGGCGTTCTCGCTTGAACGGTCCTCGTCGAGCTGCAGGATCTGCAGGTTGATCTCGTTGATCTTGCCTTCGGCCTGGGCGCGGGCCGCAATCCGCTCGCCGCGATTGCCCTCGAGCTCGGCCCGGCCGCGCTTCAGCACGTTGACGCGCTGCATCGTTACCAGCTGCTGTTCGTAGAGCGAGTTGATCGCCTTGTGCTCTTCCTCGATCAGGCGCAGCGATTCCTCGGTCGCCTGGATCTGCAGCGTATCGCCCTGGATTTCCTCGGCGAGCTGGCCCTTACGTTCCGCGAGCTGCTTCTTCATGCCTTCCAGGGCCGAGCGGCGGGTCTGGAACAGCTGGGTCTCACCTTCGATCAGCGCTTTGTTCGCTTCGAGGTCGAGGCCGGCCTTGACGAGGTCGTCGGTGGAAAAGGAACTATCGCCGGCGCGCTCCGCCTGAAGGCGGGCGCGGCGGGCGTAAAGCTGGCTGAGGCTGCTGTTGACGATGCCGAGGCTCGCCTTCAGCGACGTGCCATCCAGCTGCAACAACATGTCGCCGGCCTTGACATGCATGCCTTCGCGCACCGGCAGGTTGGACACGATCCCGCCCGTCAGGTGCTGCACCTTCTTGACATTGTCGTCGATGACCACGGTCGCTTCACCGACCACGGCATTGGACAGCATGGTCGTCGCGGCCCAGCCGCCGACGCCGCCGACAAGGCCGAGACCCAAAATGCCGACGAACAGCATGTGCTGGCGAAGCGAACGTTGAGACAGGTTGCTCATCGACCTTCCTCCTGCTGTTCGGAAACGATCTTGAGCGGTACCGGCCGCTGTTCGGCAGCCTGGCCGCCCTGGCCACCTTGCGGCGGCTCACGGCGCAGGATGCGCGGCAGAACTTCTTCCTTGGGACCGAAGGCCATGACCTTGCCCTCGCCCATCATCAGCACCTGATCGACTGCGGCAAGCGCACTCGGCCGGTGGGCGATGACGATGGCAATACCACCGCGGCGACGGATGCCGACGATCGCATCGGTCAGCGCCTGCTCACCTTCGGCATCGAGGTTGGAATTCGGTTCATCAAGCACGACGAGGAAGGGATCATTGTAAAGCGCACGCGCCAGACCGACGCGCTGCCGCTGGCCGGCCGAAAGCACTGAACCACCCTGGCCGATTTCCGTGCCGTAACCGTTCGGCAGGCGCAGGATGAGGTCATGCACGCCGGCCGCCTTGGCAGCTGCGATCACCGTCTCTGCCGGCGGGTTTTCCTGGAAACGGGCGATATTGTCCGTGATCGTCCCGGCAAACAGCTCGATATCCTGCGGCAGATAACCGATATGCCGCCCACGCGAAACATCGTCCCACTGGTCGAGCGCCGCGCCGTCGAGGCGCACGCTGCCGCGATAGATCGGCCAGATACCGGTCAAGGCGCGCGACAGCGAGGACTTTCCGGATGCGCTCGGACCGATGACGCCAAGCGCACTGCCGGCCTTCAGTTCGAAGCTGACGGCCTGAACGATGATCTGCTCGCGACCGGGCGGGCCGCTCGATACCTGTTCGACGGTCAGGCTCTGCGTCGGAGCCGGCAGGGCAAGCGGCGTGTCCGTCTGCGGGAAGGCGGAAAGCGCCCGGCCCAGTCGCTTCCACGACTGCTGCGCCTGCACGAAACCGCGCCAATGGGAAATCGCCAACTCGACCGGCGCAAGTGCACGCGAAGTCAGGATTGAAGATGCGATGATGATGCCGCCGGATGCCTGACCTTCGATCACCAGAACCGCACCCGCCGCCAGCACGCCGGATTGCAGCGCGATGCGAAAAATCTTCGAGATCGTCGCATAGGTATTGGCGGTATCGGAATTGCGGCGATGCTGGTTGCGGTAATTTTCGTTGGAGACCAGCCAGAGCCGGGCGAGATCCTTGCCCATGCCCATGGCCTCGACCACTTCGGCATTGCGCTGGGCCGCATCCGCCATGCCGGTGCGCTTGGCGCCATGTTCATAGACCTGCTTGGCCGATGCCTGGATGCCGCGATTGGTCAGATAGGTCAGGAAGGTCAGAACGATGCCGCCACCGACCGCGATAAAACCGATCACCGGATGGAACATGAAGCAGATGGCGATGTAGAAAGGCAGCCAGGGCAGATCGAAAAACGCCGACGGACCGGGGCTGGCAAGGAAGCTGCGGACCTGATCGAAGTCGCGCAGCATGCTGTTGCTCTCGCCGCCCTTCGCCTTGACCGGCGCCTTGACCATGGCCTGGAAGACCTGCGAGCTCATGATCTCGTCGAATATGCCCGAAACACGCACCAGCATGCGGCTGCGCGCGACTTCGAAGGCACCCTGGAAGAGATAGAGCATCAGCGCCAGAATACTGAGCGCGATCAGGGACGGAATGCTGCGGCTCGGGATGACGCGGTCATAGACCTGCAGCATGAAGAACGAGCCGGTGAGATAGAGAATATTGATCAGCGCGCTTGCGACGCCGACCATCATGAATCCGCTCAGGCTGCGCTTGACTGCCTGGCTTGCCAGCTCCGAATGCGCCGCCGGCTCACGGCCAAATCCCACCATGCTCTGCATGCTCCTCAGCCAAACGCTGCACTTGCGCCCCAAAAGGGCGACCTTCCCATCGGCCGTAAAAGCCTGCACACCATGGACGGATGACGACATGATTTGGGCTCAACCAGCCCGGCAACATCGCCTTACCGTAAGCGCCGTCTGCACTCTCTCCCCGTCACGGCCTCGAAACTACAACATTGGCGTCCAAATCAAAATCGATTTTAGAAGAACCTGATATCGGGGTTAAGGCCTCTTCAGAATTTAAGATGAGTGAATTCGTCATGTTATGCGCCTGCGTCGTAACAGGAAGAACAGAGGTATACAATTGCCTGATCTTGGATTCTTCTACAATTTCGCACAGGTAAATCTTGCGCCGAGCAAGGTGCGGGTATATACCCACGCTCATGCCAAGCGATACCTGCCACTGCATCCTGTTGCGCAAAGCCTCCCGCAAGCTCTCGTCCTATTACGACGAGGCCCTGGCGCCGCTTGGCGTCAACATCGGACAGTTCAGCCTGCTGAGAAACATCAACCGGCTTGCGCCGGTCTCACTCACCGAACTTGCTACCCATGTCGAACTGGATCGCTCCACCGTTGGCCGCAATACCAAGGTTTTGGAACGCATGAACCTCGTCAGGCACGGCCAGAGCGAGGACCATCGCGAAGCGGTGATCGAACTCAGCGATGCCGGCAAGGCCCTGCTGAAAAAAGGTTCGCCGCTCTGGGACGGTGTCCAGGACGAGATCGAGACACGGCTTGGGCCGGAGAAAACTGCACAGCTGCAAGATCTGCTCGCAGCTCTATGAATTAAACCTCAATGCGGGTATATACCCGAAACGCCGCCAGACACCGATAGCGGGGCAGCGGATACCAGGAAGGGACTGACCGATGATTTCCACCTACGCCGCCCGCTGGATGGCCGGACGGAATCTGCATTACGGATGGGTGGTCATCGCGACGACCTTCCTCACCATGCTGGCGACGGCAGCGGCGATGGGCTCGGCGGGCGTGATGATCCAGCCGCTGCATGAGGAATTCGGCTGGGATATCGCCGATATTTCCTCGGCCATGGCCGTCCGCCTCGTCCTGTTCGGTCTGCTCGGCCCCTTCGCAGCCGCCTTCATGAACCATTTCGGCATCCGCCAGGTCGTCGCAACCGCCTTGGCGCTGATACTCGGTGGCATCGTCGTCTCGATGTTCATGACCGAGGTCTGGCAGCTCGTGGCCCTCTGGGGCATCGTCATCGGCGTCGGCACCGGCATGACCGCCATGGTTCTCGGCGCAACCGTCGCATCGCGCTGGTTTTCCCACCGCCGCGGCCTCGTCATGGGCATGCTCAGCGCCAGCAATGCCACCGGCCAGCTGCTTTTCCTGCCGCTGCTTGCCGATCTCAGCGAGACCTATGGCTGGCGCACGGCCCTGATGCTGACCGCCGGCGCAATTACCGTCGCCATGGTTCTCGTGCTGCTCCTGATGCGCGACAACCCGTCCGATCTCGGCCTGCCGGTCTATGGCGAAACCACGGTCGCCAAGCCGGTGAAGCAGGACCATAAGCTGCTCGCCACTCTTGCCTCGCCGATCAAGGTGCTGAGAGATGCTTCGACCAGCGGCACCTTCTGGGTCCTGTTCGGCAGCTTCTTCGTCTGCGGCCTGTCGACCAACGGCCTGATCCAGACCCACTGGATCTCGATCTGCGGCGATTTCGGCATCACACCGGTCGGCGCCGCCGGCACGCTGGCGGTCCTCGGCATTTTCGACTTCTTCGGCACGATCGCTTCGGGCTGGCTGTCGGACCGTTACGACAACCGCGTCCTGCTCTTCTGGTATTACGGCCTGCGCGGCCTGTCGCTGATCTACCTGTCCTTCTCGGGCTTTTCGTTCTACGAGCTTTCCGCCTTTGCCGTCTTCTACGGCCTCGACTGGATCGCCACCGTTCCGCCGACCGTCAAGCTCGCCGCCGACCGTTTTGGCCGCGAAAAGGCCGGACTGGTATTCGGCTGGGTCTTCACCGGCCACCAGCTGGGTGCAGCGACCGCGGCTTATGGTGCAGGCTTCTTCAAGAGCGGTTTCGACACCTACATGCCCGCCCTGCAGATCGCCGGCGTCGCCTGCATGATCGCTGCCGTTGCAGTCATGCTGCTGAAGAAGCCGGGCGCCCCGAAGCTGGTGCCGCAGGCAGCCTGATCGGCCATCACATCCCGATCCCGAAAGGCCCGTCCATGACGGGCCTTTTCTATTTCGCCAGCGAGCATTGTGGCCGAATTGACTTCAGCACGACTTTCCCCGAGATATGCCGCCATTCCGGGTGGGCCTGCAGATGATCTCGATCAAGCCTTTCGAAAGCCGCCATCTTCGCGACCTCTATGCCATATCACTGGCAACGGGCCATCAGGGCGGCGATGCTGCGCATCTCTATGATGATCCGGACCTCATCGGGCATATCTATTCCGCACCCTATGCGGTTCTTGCCCCCTCGTTTGTTCTCGTCGCGGTCGACGATCTGGGCGTTGCCGGCTACGCGCTCGGCGCGACCGACACCGCAGCCTGGGAAGATCGGCTGGAGCGCGAATGGTGGCCAGAACTGCGGCAGAAAATCCCCGATCCCAGCTATGCTCCGCAACCCGACTGGACCGCCGACCAGCGCCGCCAGTCGATGATCCACCACCCTTCACGGGTTCCGCTCGCGATTTCGGGGCCCTATCCGGCACATCTGCACATGAACCTTTTGCCTCGCGCGCAGGGATTTGGCCTCGGCCTGAAACTTCTCGACGCCTGGCTGGCATTGATCGAACCGGCACCACCAGAGGGCATCCATGTCGGCGTCAACCGCCAAAACGAAACGGCCCTGCGCTTTTGGGCGAGGGCCGGTTTTCACGAACTGGATCAGGAAAACGGCAGGACAGCCTGGATGGGGCGATCAGCCGGCAGATTGGACCTGCCGGCAGTCTGAACCCATCATTTAACCTCAGGCGACCTTGCGTGCTCCCGTTCCGCGCATGCTCGCATCGCCTTCGCGGATCGCGCTGCGGCGGTTGAGCTTGAAGTGGTTGACGAGTTCGGCGAGTTGCGCCGCACCGCTTGCCAGCTGACCGCTGATATTCGTGGTCTGCTCCACCATCGCGGCATTCTGCTGCGTCATCCGGTCGATCTGCGAAACGGCGTTGTTGATCTCGGCCAGACCCACCGACTGTTCGGTGGCGGCCGTTGCCAGCGACTGCATGTTGCGATCGATCGAGGCGACGAACTGTTCGATCTCGTGCAGCGCCGCTCCGGTCTCATCGACGAGGCGCACGCCCTCGGTCACTTCGCGACCGGAATTTTCGATCAGGTCCTTGATCTCCTTGGCAGCCTTGGCTGAGCGCTGCGCCAGCTCGCGCACTTCCTGCGCGACGACTGCAAAGCCCTTGCCCGCCTCGCCGGCACGGGCTGCCTCGACGCCGGCATTCAGCGCCAGCAGGTTGGTCTGGAAAGCGATCTCATCGATGACGCCGATAATCTTGGAGATTTCGGTGGAAGCCCCCTCGATCCGCTGCATGGCGGTGATCGTTTCCTGAACCACGGTCGACGAAGTCGTTGCCGATTGCAGGGCGTTCTTGACGAGCTTGCGCGTATCCTCGGTATTGGAAGTCGAGGTGCGGACCGTATCAGTCACCAGCTCGAGGGCCGCCGACGTCTGCTCCAGCGAGGCCGCCTGTTCCTTGGTGCGCATCGACAGCTGGTCTGCCGCATCATGCATCTGCTGGCTGTTGCCGTTCAGCTGGTTGGTCTGCCGCAGCACATTGACCAGCGTTTCCTGGAAGGCGCCGATCGAGGCATTGAAATCGCGACGCAAGGGTTCGAATTCGGCGATGAAAGGCACGTCGATCGTCTGGCGGATATTGCAGTCCGACAGGCGTGACAGGCCGGCACCGAGTTCCTTCACCACTTTGACCCGCTCGCTGACATCGGTCGCGAACTTGACGACCTTGAGGACGCGGCCATTGTCGTCGATGATCGGATTGTAGGAAGCCTGGATATAGACGGCGCTACCGTCCTTCGCGACGCGGGTAAACTGGTCGGCAGCGAACTTGCCTTCGCCGAGGCTCTTCCAGAAGGCGCGATATTCCTCCGAGCGGGCATATTGCGGCTCGCAGAACATCGAATGGTGTTTGCCGACGATTTCAGAAAGCGAATAACCCAGCGTCTGCAGAAAATTCTCGTTGGCGGTGATGATCTCGCCGGTCGGCGTGAATTCGATCACCGCCTGCGCACGCGACAGCGCATCCAGCTTGCCGCGATCCTCCAGCGCCCGCTTGCGCGCAGCCGTGATATCGGTCGCGAGCTTCACCACCTTGTAAGGCTTGCCGCCCTTGAGGATCGGATTGTAGGAGGCCTCGATCCAGACATCGCGGCCGCCTTTGGCAAGGCGACGATACTTGCCCTGGTCGAACTCGCCCCTGCCGAGCCGCTGCCAGAAACGGGCATAATCCTCGGACTTCGCCTCCGTCGGATCGACGAAAATACTGTGATGCTTGCCGACGATTTCCGACAGCGCATAACCGAGCGTTTTGCAGAAATTCTCGTTGGCATGAAGGATCACGCCCTTGAGGTCGAACTCGATGATCGCCTGCGATCGATTGAGGGCGTCCATGATTGCGGTATTGGATCGGATGCGGCCGAAGGGCGTGACAGCCATCAATGAACTCCAGAAAAAATGAGGCGTGATCTCGATGGCGAAGACTAGCCACGCTCCTTGAACTTTCGGTTAACCACGTCGCGGCCGTCCTTTAGATTTTCTCGCGAATTCAACCGATTAGAACAACCCAGAATAGGCACCCTAGATCAAGGACATGACGAAACGCAAAAAGGCCCGCAGAAGCGGGCCTTTTCGTCAAAAATATTATTTTTAACTCTCTGGGATCAGGCCGCAGCGAGCGTCAGTTCCTTCTTGACCATGTCGCGCAGGATGCCGAGGTCCTTGGCGAACAGGCGGATACCGTCCGACAGCTTCTCGGTGCCCATCTGGTCTTCGTTGAGCATCCAGCGGAAGGTCTTTTCGTCCATGGCGATCGGCTTGACCGGCTCGAACTTCTCCGGCGAGAGCTTGCGCTCCAGCGTGCCTTCGGCCTTGTCCAGCTCGTCGAGCAGGTTCGGAGCGATCGTCAGGCGGTCGCAACCGGCCAGAGCTTCGATTTCGCCCGTGTTGCGGAACGAGGCGCCCATGACGATCGTGTTGATGCCGTTGGCCTTGTAGTAGTTGTAGATGGCGCGAACGGAAACGACGCCCGGATCGGTCTCGGCCGTGTAATCCTGGCCGGTCGATTTCTTGTACCAGTCAAGGATACGGCCGACGAAGGGCGAGATCAGGAATGCCTTGGCATCGGCGCAGGCAACGGCCTGGGCCATCGAGAAGAGCAGCGTCAGGTTGCAGTCGATGCCTTCCTTCTGCAGCACTTCGGCAGCCTTGATGCCTTCCCAGGTGGAGGCAAGCTTGATCAGGATGCGATCCTTCTCGATGCCACGCTCCTTGTAGGCGGCAATGATCTGGTGTGCCTTGTCGATCGAAGCCTTGGTGTCGAAGGAAAGGTCGGCATCGACTTCGGTCGAAACGCGGCCCGGGACGAGGCCGGCAAGAGCCGAACCGACATCGATGGCCAGACGGTCAGCCACGGCAGCGGCGATCGCATCTTCCGTACCACCCTGCTTGCGGCCCCAGGCGACGGCTTCCTTGAACTTGTCGGCAAAGGCTGCCGAACCGATCGCCTTCAGAACGATCGACGGGTTGGTCGTGCAATCCACCGGCTTCAGGCGGGCAACCGCCTCGATGTCGCCCGTGTCGGCGACGACCGTGGTCATGGAACGAAGCTGCTCTAGTTTAGACGTCATCGGATTTTCCTCGCTTTATGTCCCTAACGCGTTCCGGGCCTATTAGGTCCCTTGCATTTGCCCGAATAACACCCGCTTAGGGTAAAGAAGTCAAGACATTTGTCCTTCGCAATTGACATATGTTTCATGCGACATAATATCCTGCCTGTTGCCGCAAGGGTTGCAGCTTGCCCAAAAATCCGGGCTGCAGAATTCGGGATCCGAAAAAACATTGGCCAGGCTGAGAAAAGAAACCCATACCGCCTATTCCGACGCAGCCTCGCTCAGGCTGCGCGCGGCCTGGCTTTATTATAACCAGGGCCTGACCCAGAAGGACGTGGCGGAAAAGCTTGGGCTCAGCCGCTCGACGGTGATCCGCCTGCTCGACGAGGCGATGAAACGCTCGGAAGTGCAGATCTGGATTTCCGAAGGCATCGATACCTGCGTCGAACTCGCGACACGGCTGGAAAAGGCCTATGGGCTGGATGAAGCGGTCGTCGTCCCCTCGCCGCGCGATGCCAGCGCCGATGCGATCGCCAGCGCCGTTGGTCTGGCCCTCGGCCAGTTCCTCTCGGAAGTCATTCAGGACGACATGACCATCGGCGTCGGCTGGGGCCGCACGATGACCGCCTCACTCTCCAGCTTCCGCCCGCCCCGCCGCCAGAATTGCAAGGTCGTCTCCCTGCTCGGCGGCATCGTCACCGTGCACCAGACCAACCCTATCGACTATACATGGCGTTTCGCCGGCCAACTCGGCGCCGAATGTTACATGTTTTTGGCACCGCTGCTCGTCGATACGATTGCCACCAAACGCGCGCTGATCGAAAAATGCGGCCTCAACGCCATCTATGATCTTGCCGAAAACCTCGACCTCGCTGTCGTCAGCTGCGGCGATATCGGCCCGCACTCCACCTCCCTGTCGGAAGGTTTCATTTCCAAAACCGAGCTTGAGCGCCTGATCTCCGCCGGCTGCGTTTGCGACACGATGTTCAATTTTCTGGACGAGGACGGCCGCTCCGTCGACCACGCCTTGAACGACCGCGTCATGTCCGTCGATCTCGACACGCTGAAAAAAGCAAAGCACATCGTGCTCTCCTCCGGCGGCGCCCACCGCGCCATCGCCATCCGCGCCACGATCACCCGCGTCGGCTGCAATACGCTGATCACGGATGAAAGTGCCGCCGAGGAACTTTTGCGGCTGGCGGAAGCACAGTCTGGAATTTGACGCTTCGCCAAGGCTGATCTATCGTCTTCGTATTACAAACGGAGGCAAAAACGATGTCGGACCGTGAGCTTTCAGACCCGATCACCATGCGCCTGCCGACAGACCTGCTGTCGGAAATCGAAGAAATTGCCAAGATTTGCAACCGCAGCCGCAGCTGGGTTTTCGTCCGCGCCGTAAAATCCTATCTGGCCGCGGAAGGGCGCGAGATCATCGAGCTTGCCGAAGCAAAGCGAGACATCGAAAATGGTCTCGGCCAGAATCTTGATGACGTGATCGACGAAGTCGAGGCCATCATCAAAGGGGCGGCCGCTTGAATGTCATCCTCTCGCCCAAGGCACTGGACTATGTCAGGCGCGAGGCCCAATATCTGAAATCGAAAAATCCGGCCGCTGCCCAGCAGTTCAGCGACCACCTCAAGCGCCTGAAACAGGGGCTCGCCCAATTTCCTGAAATGGGAAAGGTTACCGAGGAAATCCCGATTCCGGGCTTCCTCCGGTTTGTGATGGGTTCTTATCTCGTCGATTACGAGATCTCCGGAAAAATCCTATTCGTCTTGGCAATCCGGCATGGCCGCGAGCGCCCGCCGGGCACGCCTATCGAAGACGACTTCGATTTCGAGGAACGAGACCATCA
Organism: Neorhizobium alkalisoli; assembly: GCF_007829835.1. Lineage (GTDB taxonomy): Bacteria > Pseudomonadota > Alphaproteobacteria > Rhizobiales > Rhizobiaceae > Neorhizobium. The sequence continues at coordinate 202,147 of NZ_VIWP01000005.1, forward strand.
TCCCGACGCCGAGTGATATCCACTCAGCCAACCCTCACAGCAACATGCCGTTGTTCAGATAACAAAAAACCCGGCCTCCTGCGAGACCGGGTCCATCTTCAACTCAACCATTCAGTACCGGTACCAGCCGGGTGGCGGCGGTGGGGGTCTGTGGTGACCGTACCAGTGATGCGGCCGGTCATCCCAACGCGGCGGCGGGCGGTGCCAGCGCGGTGGCGGCGGTGGTGGCCGGTTCGGGCGGCATATGCCGTGACGCGAGAGGTGCCAGCCGCGGCCGCAGGCGTAATCGACCCTGACGACATCGCCGGATACCGTGCGCTCGGGCGCAATACCGACCGGACGCTCGACGGACATAGGCGCCGCCTGCGCAACGGAGCCCATACCCATGCCGGTCAGAGCGCTTGCCAAAATACCGGCTGCAAAAATCAGCTTCTTCATCCTGTTACCCTCCTTGAAAGGTAGGATGAGACTAAGTCCGGCGCACTGAACGACGCATGAATTTGCCGTTCAGCCAATCGCCGGTTTCGCCGGGCAGCTAAATGCTTAGGCCCCGCCCTGTTCCCAACCGAGCATGGCCCGTTTGCGGGTGAGCCCCCAGTGATAGCCGGTCAGCGCGCCATTCTTGGCGACCGCCCTGTGGCAAGGCACGACGAAGGAGATCGGATTGGCGCCGACCGCCGCCCCCACCGCACGATTGGCGGCAGGATTGCCGATATCGCAGGCGACGTCGGAATAGGTCACCGCCTTGCCGAACGGGATTTTGAGCAGGCTCTGCCAGACCTTGACCTGAAAATCCGTGCCGATCAGCACGATATTGAGCGGCCGGTCGGCCGACCATTTTTCCCGTTCGAAGACACGTCCGACATAAGGCGCCGTCGCCTCCAGATCCTCGACATAATGCGCATTGCGCCAGCGACCCATCATGTCTTCCAGCGCCGCTCGCTCCTCGCCCGGATCGGCAAAGGCAAGACCGGCAAGACCGCGATCGGTGACCATGACCAGCGCCAGACCGAACGGGCAGACATGAAAGCCATACCGGATCGTCAGCCCGCTGCCGCGCGCCTTCCATTCGCCGGGCGACATCGCCTCATGGGTGACGAACAGGTCATGCAGCCGACCGGGACCGGACAGCCCGATCTCATAGGAGGTTTCGAGCAGCGGCAAGCCTTCCTGACCGAGCAGCCGCTTGGCATGGTCGAGCGTCACCGCCTGCAGAAACGCCTTCGGCGAAAGCCCCGCCCAGCGGATGAAAAGCTTCTGCAGCTGCGTCGGCGACTGGCCGAGTTCGGCGGCGATCGCCTCCAGCGAAGGCTGATCGCGATATTCGAGCGTGATCATCTCGATCACCCGCCGCACCGTCTCGTAATCGGAACCCTGCGGCGTCACGTCGATGGCACCTTCTGGAACGGGATCCAGAGCGACTTTCGAAAGCATGTTCATGGCGTCTCTCCTTTCGCTCATAGATGCCCCTTCCTATGTCGCCGCACCACCCGTTTCTTGTCCAAATTCATATCCGCTGCTTGATCGTCGAAAGCGCGCCGCCAAAGGCCTTGGCAAAACTCTCGCGATCATCGGGGTTGAGGAAGGAGCCGACATCCGTGCCATGCCCTTCGCCCGTCACATACATGGAGGTAATGCCGAATTCCTGATGCCGCTTGACCCGGAACCGCGCCCAGAACGGATTGAACCGGTGCTCGACCATCCGCCCCGCCGGCGAAAATTTGCGGATCAGCACATTGGTGCGTGAGACGGACACTTCTTCCCGCGCCCGGCCGGAGCGATAGCTGAGTTTCAGCGCTACATAGAGGCCGATGAAATCGAGCCCGAAAAACAGTCCGATCGGATAGGCGCCGGTCACCAGAAAAAAGCCGCCATAGACGAGGCAGACCGCTCCGCAAAGGCAAAGCACGACGCGAAAACCCGTCCTGCCGAGCGAGCGATAGGGCGTCAGCTCGGCCGCAAAGATCGGCCTGTCGAAACCCTCGCCGCTCCCTTGATCCATCCCCGCATCCACGTTGCTTTCCTTCATGAAGGGCGGCTATAGAGGCATATGGCCGTCGCGAAAACCCGATCCAAAACCAGCACCCCGAAAAAGTCAAATGCTGCGCCCGCGCGCGGCAAGAAGCTCTACAAACCGGCCTATTCCAAGGCCGAGATGGAAGAAATCTTTCGCCGCTGGTCGATCCAGCGGCCCGAGCCGAAGGGCGAGCTGGAACACGTCAATCCGTTTACACTCGTCGTCGCCGTGGCACTGTCGGCGCAGGCGACCGATGCCGGCGTGAACAAGGCGACACGCGCCCTCTTCAGAATAGCCGACACGCCGGAAAAGATGCTGGCGCTCGGCGAAGACGGCGTCATCGAGCATATCAAGACGATCGGCCTTTACCGCAACAAGGCAAAAAACGTCATCGCCCTCTGTCGCATGCTGATCGACGATTTCGGCTCGGAAGTGCCGAAGACGCGCGAGGAACTGGTGCGCCTTCCCGGCGTCGGCCGCAAGACCGCCAATGTCGTCATGTCCATGGCCTTCGGTATCCCGACGCTTGCCGTCGACACCCATGTCTTCCGCATTGGCAACCGCTGTCTGATGGCGCCCGGCAAGACGCCGGACGAGGTGGAAGAACAGTTTTTGAAGGTTATTCCGGACCAATACCTGTTCCACGCGCATCACTGGCTGATCCTGCACGGCCGCTATTGCTGCAAGGCGCGCAAGCCCGAATGCGAGGCCTGCGTGATTGCCGATCTCTGTCGCTCACCGGAAAAGACCGTCGATATTCCGGCACCGCTGGTCGAACTGCCGCAACAGGTGATCGGCGGCGTCTGACGCCTATCGCGGAGCGACGGCGAAGGACGGATCCTTCTTCGAAATCGCCTTGTGCAGATGCACCATCAGCCCGGCCGCAAACAGCGGCGTCAGAAGGTTGACGATCGGGATCGCCAGGAAACAGGCGATGACGAGACCGGCGATAAACACCGTGCTCGAATGTTTCGCCCGGAAATCTCGCGCCTCCGCCGGCGGCCGGAAACGCATGGCCGCAAATTCGAAAAACTCCCGCCCAAGCAGGTACCCGTTGACCAGGAAGAAGGCGACGAGATTGACGCCGGGCACGAGCAGCAGGATCAGCGCTACAATATTGCCGAGAATGACGACCCCGAGAAAGCGGATCGACCCCAGCATCGCCTCGCCGAAGGGCATGGATTTTCCGGGCGGATCACTGGGATAATCGCGCTTCTCGATCACTTCGGCGACGTCATCGAGAAACAGGCCGGCGATCAGCGCCGTGATCGGCGCGATCAACAGCGCCAGCCCGAGCGCAAGCCCGATACTGGCGGCAATCCCGGCAATCAGCGTCAGCCAGCCGGTCCATTCCGGCATGGCCGGAAGGAAGGCGGCAAACCAAGGCCAGAGATAGATAACAAAGACCTCGCGAAAGGCGAACCACAGCCCGATCAGGATCAGAAGCGTCAGCCCCAATGTCTTCCAGAAGGCGGACCGGCTTTCGGGGGACAAGAGGTTGACGAGGGCAAGGCGTGTGGCGTCGAGGATCATCGGCGTCTCCGGGTTGGCGTGGAGATATGTAAGATATTATCGGTTCGCGCGCTCGCAATGATTAACTATCGATAAAAAAGCGATCTCGCGCAAAAGATGCACATGCTATAAGATTCACCCGCGAGGCCAGGGGTGGTAAGAATGTTTGAATACTTCTCTAATGCAGGCCTGGGGCTGAATGGCCGCGAGCTTATGAGCCTCGCCGTCCTGGCTACCTACTTATTCTTCACGCTTGTCGTGCTTCTCATCGGCTTCAGGATCATGTTTCTGCCGCTGCGGCTTGGTCGCAAGGCAGCGCGCGGTGCCATCCGTGAAATCTCACAGCCGGCGGCGCTGCTGACGATACTCTGGGCGGTCGTGCTGGTACCCGAGCCATTCATCTATCTCTGGAACTGGTTCGTCTCGCTCGGCAAGGCGATTATCTTCAATGTCCCGACGATTGCGGCCAAATTTGCGATCAATATTTACAATTGCGATTCGCCGCTTCAATGCGCCGCGGAATCCAGCAACCTGATCTCGCAACTCTGGCAGGATACCCTCAGATCCTCGCTGAACGATTTCCAGTTCCCGCCCGGCCTTGATCGAGCGGCACTAGCCTTCATGATTGTCGCAACGATTGCGGTTATGATCGGTGGATCGAAAACCGAAACTACCGGAAGGCCCATATTCGGCGCCAGCCGGGACAAAGTCGCCGCATTCATCGGACTTTCCGTCGCATTCATCTTCGCCGCCTACCTCGCCTTCATCGCGATTGTCGCCGTACCGGTATTCGATCAGAAAGCGCCCGATCTGACCGAGATGGCCAAAGAACTCGAAACCCGCCTCGACGAGACGTCGAAACAATTCGACATCAATTTCGCAGAGTTGCCCTTCTTGCAGCACGAACGGTCGGCCTTGCCGACGAAGGAAGCGTTTGCGGCCGAACTCTCCCTAAAGGCAGGGCAGAACAAGACCCCTGATTTCGTCACCTCCATCTGGGAAACCCAGCTTTTGTCCTGGGACAGGGATTACGAAAATCTGCTCGCTGCAGCAGCCGCAATGCCTGCTCGATCGAGCGAATTTATCCGCAATGCAAAGTTGTTTTTCCAGGTCAACAACGAGGGCCATATAGGCGAGATGCTCTCGAGACGACATGTCAGCCGAATTACCGCGGAATTCTCCGATTGGCAGAATGACTATCGGAGCAATGTACTCAGTTGCTATTCGGCCTTGCGCTATACGCTCGGGACGCTGAGAGTTATTCGATCAAATCTTCAATCGGTTGCGCTGGATCCGATCGCCTCGAGACCATCCATCGACCTGCCAAGTTCCGGTAGCTGCTCCTACCTTCAGCCCAGCATACAGGGCTTTTTGCCACAACGGTCGGCTCTCGCTCAGTCGCTTGGCCCATTCGGCGCCGCTGCGGCGTGGCTGCTACAGACGGAAAATCAGGAGCTCGCTCTGATCACCGGCCTGCTCGGCTTCGGCTTCTTCGGCGCGCTGGCCGCGAGCTTCATCCGCCAATATGCCAATCGAAGAGATGCTGAGTTCCCGAGCCTCTCCTTTGTCATCCCTGCCTTCATCCGCGGCATCGGCGCGGCGGTCCTCGTTTTTCTTCTTGCCAAGGGCGGCACGGCCGTTTTTACGAAGGGCGATGCCCCGCTCAATGCTTATGCAATCTTCTTTGCCTGCTTCGTTGCAGCAGTGTTCAGCGAGGATGTCTGGATCTGGGCACGCAAGCGCCAGCAGACTTCGATGGATACCTCCGAATATGGCGAGACCGGACAGAAGGGCGCCGACAAGAGGCAAAAAGCCAGACCAGACGATTCCAGGCCGGCAGAGGCGGCGGAAGAGGAACAGCGTCGGAAATCCGCCCAGCTAAAACAGTTGGAAGACGACTGGGGTGTATGACCAACCCGAGCAGGTGCCGGCTCCGCTCACCTCATGCCCTTAAGCTCATCCCGATGCCGGATCATCGCCAGGAAGATCCGGTAATCCTTTTCGTAGAGCACTGCCCGGCCCGCGTCCGGCAGATATTCTGTATCTCCACCCGCCATCGCTTCCCCAGCTTCGAAGGGCGAGGCATGCACGCCACCCGCGACCGCCGCCGCCATCGCCGTGCCGAGCAGGACGGCGTCACGCGTATCGGGGATGACCACCTTGCGGCCCGTCACATCGGCATAGAGCTCAAGCAGCAGCGGGTTGTTCACATGGCCGCCGGTCACATGCAGCGTTTCGAACCGATAGCCGTAATCCGACATGGCATCGAGGATATGGCGGATGCCGAGAGCGATCGCCACGCAGGTCCGCCAATAGAGCCGGCAAAGGCCATCGAACGAGGTATCGAGCGTCAGGCCGCTGATCACGCCGGTCGCATGCGGGTCGGCAAGCGGCGAACGGTTGCCGTGGAAATCCGGCAGGATATGCAGGTCCGGGGCGATGTCCCCATCGCTTGCCGTCCGCAATTCGGCGATCCGGGCGATGATGCGGCCATGCAGCTCGTTGCTCGGTTCGCCGCCGGCCGCATGCATCTGGACGACGTAGTCGAGCAGCGCACCGGCGGCCGACTGGCCACCTTCGACCAGCCAGTGTTTTGGCAGAACCGCCTCGTAATAGGGTCCCCACAGGCTCCGGCCCGGCTTGCCGTCTTTCGACAGCGCGACGATGCAACTTGACGTGCCGCCGATCAGCGCCACGCTCGTCTCCAGTTTCGGGCCGGCGAGAACTCCGCCCAGAACACCAAAAGCACCGGCATAGGCATCGATCATGCCCGGCGCCACGGCAATGCCCGTATCGAGGCCAAGCTCTTCGGCAGCCTGCGTGGAAAGCTCGCCGATGGTCTCGCCGGGGCCGACCGTCTCTGCCGGCAGAGCGCCCTTCTGCAACAGGTCTTCAAGGCCGATCGCGCCTAGAAAATCCGAGTCCCAGCCGGATTTTTCATGGGAGAGATAGTTCCACTTGGCCGACAGGGTGCAGCGCGAGCGCGCAGTCGAACCCGTCGCCTTCCAGGTCAGGAAATCGGCGAGATCGAAGAAATATCCGGCCTTTTCCCAGCTCTGCGGCCTATGCGCCTTCAGCCATTTCAGCTTCGGCATTTCCATTTCGGGCGAAAGCGAACCACCGGAAAATTTCAAGACCGTATGACCGGTCGCCGAAATCGCCTCCGCCTGCCGGATCGCGCGATGGTCGAGCCAGACGATCGTATCCTGATCGGCCATACCAGTGGTGGAGACAGTCAACGGAGCGCCATCGCGGTCGCGCAGGACGAGCGAGCAGGTCGCGTCGAAACCGATTGCCGCCACTTCGGTCGGCGCAATCGCGGCCTCCATCATCGCCTGACGGACGGACCGGCAGACGGCGTCCCAAATATCCTCGGAGGAGTGCTCGGCGTGATTTTCCTTCGGCCGAAACATTCGGATCGGATGTTTTGCCTTGGCAAGCAGTCGGCCATCGCGATCGAAGACGCCGGCGCGGGCGCTGGCCGTGCCGATATCGACCGCAACGAGGTGATCACGCATCCGGCTCTGTTCCTCTCCCTAGTGCCGCATGGGGTTACACAACCGGGCAGGTTTTCTCAAGCGCTGAGCGCCCGGTCAAACCGCGTCCCGCCGACCCTCTTTGTATTGCGGAACAAGGTGGAGCAAATCCGTCATCACGTCAAACACACGTTCGGGAGAGAGCGCCTCGATCTTCTCCCGGTGGCCGGGAAGAATGGCATGAGATCCACCGGTAAATGCAAACACTGCCATGCCCGCCCGATGGCCGGCCTCGATGCCGGCCGGGCTGTCCTCGATGACAATGCAGTTTTCCGGGAGAACGCCCATTTCACTTGCAGCATGCAGGAAAAGATCCGGCGCCGGCTTGCCGTTTTTCACCATGGTTGCGGAAAAGAGATGCGGGTCGAGCTTGTCGACAATACCGGTCAGCGTCAGCGACAGGCGGATCCGCTCCGGCTGGCTAGAGGATGCGACGCAGGTGCGAAACCCCAGAGCCTTCAACCCGTCCAGTGTCTCGGCAATACCGGAGATCGGCTGGAGATCCGTTTTGAACAATGCGTAGAGATCAAGCCGCATCTCTTCAAGGAATTCAGGTCCGGTATGGAACCCGTATTCCTCGTCGAGAATCTGCTTCATCGTCGAAAGGCTTTTGCCGAGGAAGTGGCCATAGGCCTCCTCCTCGGTCATCTCGACGCCGCGGCGCCGCAGCGCCTCGACAAGAACCCGGACCGAGAGCGGCTCGCTGTCGACCAGCACGCCGTCGCAATCGAAGATCACCAGGGGTGCATCCTGTTTTGCCGCTGCCGGGTTCATGGCATCACCTCAGTCCTGGACGAGCTTATCGTCGAGATAGAGCTGCAGCGTCTTGGCCGTGCCTTCCGCCCAAAGCGTCTTCAGAGCATGGGCGAAACGCTTGCGGAACAGCTCGTTTTTCGACACTTCGCCAAAAATCTCGTCGAAGACGAGGAAGGCGTTCGGATCGTCCTTGGCCTTGATGGCCGCGGCCTGCAGCTTCTCGGCGCTCGCATCGTTGAAGACGATCTTGCGGCCACTGTCCGAGGTGCCGGCAAAGTAGCGGCACCACAGGGCCGATACCAGCGACAGGCCGACGATGTCGTCACCCTTGGCCAGACGGTCGCGAGTCGAAGGCAGGATGAATTTCGGCTGGCGGTTGGAGCCGTCCTGCGCCAGGCGCGGAATGGTATCGCCGATCTTCGGGTTGAGGAAACGCCGCTCGATCAGGTCGAAATACTCGTCGAGATTGGTATCCGGCACCGGCGGAACGATCGGGATGATCTCTTCCTTCTCGAGCTTCGCGAGGAAGGCGCGGATCAGCGGATGTTCCATCGCCTCATGGACGAAATGGATGTCGAGAAGTTCGCCCGGATAGGCGATCGTCGCATGGCCACCGTTGAGGATACGGATCTTCATCAGCTCGTAAGGCGCAACGTCGGGCACGAACTGGACACCGACTTCTTCCAGAGCCGGGCGACCGGCCGGGAAATTGTCTTCCATGACCCACTGCTTGAATTCTTCGCAGAAGACCGGCCAGTTGTCGTCGATGTTGAAATCGTTCTTGAGGATGTCGATCTCACGCGCGCCGGTGGCCGGCGTGATGCGGTCAACCATCGAATTCGGGAAAGCGACATTGCCATGGATCCACTCGGCAAAGGCCGGGTCGGACATCTTGGCAAGGCCGATCACGGTGTTTTCCGTGACATGGCCGTTGCCCGGAATGTTGTCGCACGACATGATCGTGAAGGGCGTAACGCCTCGCTCGCGGCGCAGCTTCAGGCCGGCGAGGATCAGGCCGAACACCGTTTTAGGCGCCGCCGGGTTCTTGCCGTCCTCGACCATGGCCGGATGCGCCGGGTTGAAATGTCCGGCCGCGTCAATGAAATAGCCGCCTTCGGTAATCGTCATCGAAACGATGCGGATCGCCGGCTCGGCCAGCTTCTCGATCAGCGCGTCCTTGCTGTCCGGCGCGATGATGTCGATCATCGGCGCGGTCACGCGCGCGCCGGTCTTGTTATTGTCCTGCTCGACAACGGTGGTGAGATAATCCTGCGCCTTGAGCTTGTCGCGCATGGCGGCATCAGACGGCAGAACGCCGGCGCCGATCAGCGCCCAGTCATGACCCTTGCCGGTATTGAACAGGTCGTCGAGATAGACGGCCTGATGCGCACGGTGAAAATTGCCGACGCCGAAATGGATGATGCCCGGCGAAAGCGTCTTCGGGTCGTAATTGGGCACACCAGCGGTCGCAGCGGCATCCTTGAGGCTTGCCAACGAAAGCTTCACAGTCATTTTCTCATACTCCGGTTGGCCTGTTTTTGAGGCCGGTAGGATCAATCAGGCCTTGAGTGCCAGGCCCTTGTCGTCAAAGCGATGCAGTTTGGTTTCATCCGGCGTCAGGTAGACCGTGTCGCCGTGCCGCGCGCCGAACTCGCCGCCGGCGCGGGCGGTCATCTTGCCGATGCCATCGACATCGAGATGCAGAAACGTGTCGGCACCGAGATGCTCGGCGACGGTAACGGTTCCCTTCCAGGTACCGCTGTCCTTGGACAGGGTCATGTGTTCGGGACGGATGCCGGCAGTGACGGCACCCTTGGACTTCGCGTAGTCGCCGGTGATGAGGTTCATGCGCGGCGAACCGATAAAGCCTGCGACGAAGAGATTGCGCGGCGTGTTGTAGAGCTCCATCGGCGAACCGACCTGCTCGATATTGCCACGGTTCAGGACGACGATCTTGTCGGCCATGGTCATGGCTTCGATCTGATCGTGCGTGACGTAGATCATCGTCGTCTTCAGCTGGTTGTGCAGATCGCTGATTTCGAGACGCATCGTGCCGCGCAGGGCCGCATCGAGGTTGGACAGCGGTTCGTCGAACAGGAAGGCCGACGGTTCGCGGACGATGGCGCGACCGATCGCGACACGCTGGCGCTGACCGCCGGAAAGCTGCGAAGGGCGGCGCTCGAGATAGTCGGTAAGGTTCAGCACGCGGGCTGCATCTTCGACCTTCTTGTCGATCTTCGCCTGATCCATCTTCGCCATCTTCAGCGGGAAGGCGATGTTCTTGCGCACGCTCATATGCGGATAAAGCGCATAGGACTGGAACACCATGGCAAGACCACGGGCGGCGGGGGCCGCCTGCGTCACATCCTTGCCGTCGATGGTGATCGTACCGCCGGTGACGTCTTCGAGACCGGCGATCAGGCGCAGCAGCGTCGACTTGCCGCTACCGGACGGGCCGACGAACACAACGAACTCGCCATTCTTGATTTCGAGATCGACGGACGGGATGACCTTGGCTTCACCAAAGTGCTTCTGCACGTTCTTGAGAGTGATGCTACCCATGAGAGGAGATCCTTACTTAACCGCGCCAAACGTGAGGCCGCGAACGAGTTGCTTCTGGCTGAACCAGCCGAGGATGAGGATGGGCGCGATCGCCATGGTCGATGCCGCCGAAAGCTTTGCCCAGAACAGGCCCTGCGGGGACGAGAAGGAGGCGATGAAGGCCGTCAGCGGCGCCGCATTGGTGGTCGTCAGCTGGATGGTCCAGAACGCTTCGTTCCAGGCAAGGATGATGTTGAGCAGCAGCGTCGAGGCAATGCCCGGCACCGCCATCGGCGTCAGAACATAGACAATTTCCTTCCACAGATTGGCGCCGTCCATGCGGGCCGCTTCCAGGATCTCGCCCGGAATTTCGCGGAAGTAGGTATAGAGCATCCACACCACGATCGGCAGGTTGATCAGCGTCAGCATGAAGGTGAGGCCGATCCGCGTATCGAGCAGGCCGAAATTGCGGAACAGGATGAAGATCGGCAGCAGAACCGCGACCGACGGCATCATCTTTGTCGAGAGCATCCACATCAGGATGTCCTTCGTCCGCTTGCCCGGTGCAAACGCCATAGCCCAGGCGGACGGGATGGCGATGATAAGCGCCAGAACCGTGGAACCGAGCGACAGGATCACCGAATTGGTGAACGGCTTGAAATAGTCGCGCTGCGTCTGAACGGTGACGTAGTTCTCGAAGGTGAAGGACGGGAACAGGCTGAACCCGTCGATCGCCTCCGGTTCGGTCTTCAGGCTGGTGATGATCGCATAAAGAATGGGAAAGAAGATCAGGAGGGCGACCACCCATGCGAGGATGGTCCAGCCGATCTTGGTTCCTGTTGTTGCTGAGCGAGCCATGATCTTCTCTCCTACTTGTCCAGGTTCTTGCCGACGGCGCGCATCAGGAAGAAGGCGACGATATTGGCAAGCACGACCGCGATGATACCGCCGGCAGCACCACCACCCACGTCATAACCGAGACGCGCGGTGCGGTAGATCAGGAAGGTGAGGTTGGTCGATGCGTAACCCGGACCGCCATTGGTGGTGACGAGGATTTCCGCATAGATGCCGAGCAGGAAGATCGTCTGGATCAGGATGACGACCGTGATCGCGCGCGAAAGATGCGGCAGCGTCAGATAGATGAAGCGGTTGACGAAATTCGCCCCGTCCATCTCGGCCGCTTCCTTCTGCTCGCTGTCGAGCGACTGCAGCGCGGTCAGGAGAATGAGCGTCGCGAAGGGCAGCCATTGCCAGGCAACGATGACGATGACCGAGAAGAGCGGGTATTGCGCAAACCAGTCGACCGGCTGCAGGCCGAAGAAACGGGCCAGATCCGCAAGCACCCCGTAGCTCGGGTGCATGATCATGTTCTTCCAGATCAGCGCCGCGACGGGCGGCATGACGAAGAAGGGCGAAATGACGAGAATGCGCACGATGCCCTGGCCGAAGATCGGCTGGTCGATCAGGAGCGCGATCAGAATGCCGCCGATGACCGTGATCGCAAGCACGCCAAGAACCAGGACCAGCGTGTTCCAGATCGACTGGAAGAAGGCCGGATCGGTATAAAAATACTGGTAATTGAAGAAGCCTGCGAAGCTGACATTCATCGGTGTCAGCAGATTGTAGTTCTGGAACGAATACCACAGCGTCATCGCCAGCGGCACGACCATCCAGACCAGAAGCACGATGACGGACGGCGCCATCATCAGACGTGCAAGGGTTTTGGTATTTTGCGTCGCCATTTCAACGGCCCTCCCCGGAGCTAACCGCTTGTGCAGCCTAGCCACCGCACCTGCCCTTCAGGAACATGTGTGCGGAAACATGATTTTCTTTTTATAGGATTCCCAACCGAAAAGAGGAGATGCCGCCCGAATATTCACAAGCTGGCATTCCCAGTGGAAACTGCCCGGAAAAATTCCGGGCAGTTTCTGTCTTGGGAGGACTTACTTGATGTAACCGGCGCGGGTCATGTCGCGGGTTGCCGTTGCCTGGGCAGCAGCAAGCGCGTCGTCGACCGAGGACTGGCCGGCAATGACAGCCGAGAACAGCTGACCAACCGTGGTGCCGAGAGCCTGGAATTCAGGGATCGCGACGAACTGGCCACCGGTATAGGGAACCGGCTTGATGGTCGGCTTGGTGATGTCGGCAGCGTCCATGGCAGCCAGCGTCGGAGCCGCGAAGGCAGCAGCCTTCTGGTAGTCGGCGTTCTTGTAGAGCGAGGTGCGCGTGCCCGGAGGAACGTTAGCCCAGCCTTCCTTGGAAGCGACGAGTGCCGTGTATTCCTTGCTGGTTGCCCAGGAGATGAACTTCTGTGCAGCAGCAGCCTTCTTGGAAGAAGCCGGAACGGCAAGGTTCCACGACCACAGCCAGTTGCCGTGGTTGGATACGCCTTCCTTGGACGGGAAGATCGCGTAACCGACCTTGTCGGCAACCTTGGAATCCTTCGGGTTCGATACGAAGGATGCGGCGACGGTCGCGTCGATCCACATGCCGCACTTGCCCTGCTGGAACAGCGTCAGGTTTTCGTTGAAGCCGTTCGAGGAAGCACCGGCCGGGCCGGCATCCTTCATCAGGTCGGCATAGAACTTGAGCGATGCCTTCCATTCCGGCTGATCGAACTGCGGCTTCCACTTTTCGTCGAACCAGCGGCCGCCGAAGGAGTTGTTGAGCGCCGAGACGAAAGCCATGTTTTCACCCCAGCCAGCCTTGCCGCGCAGGCAGATGCCGGCGAGGTCGGACTTCTTGTCGGTGATCTTGCGGGCTGCATCGCCGATGAATTCCCAGGTCGGGCTATCGGGCATTTTCAGGCCGGCTTTGTCGAACAGGTCCTTGCGGTACATGATCATGGCCGATTCACCGTAGAACGGTGCGGCATAGAGCTTGCCATCGACAGACAGACCGCCGCGGATTGCCGGCAGAAGGTCGTCCATATCGTATTTGTCGCCGAGACCGTCGAGCGCCAGCAGCCACTTCTGCTTGGCCCAGATCGGAACTTCGTAATTGCCGATCGTGACGATGTCGTACTGGCCGCCGTTTGCAGCGATATCGGTGGTGACGCGCTCGCGAAGAACGTTTTCTTCGAGCGTGACCCAGTTCACCTGGATATCCGGATTGGCCTTGGTGAATTCGCCGGTCAGGCTCTGCATGCGAACCATGTCGCCGTTATTGACCGTTGCGATGGTGAGGGTTTCTGCCGATGCAACCGTGGCCGAAACGCCAGCAAGCATCAGCGCCGAGCATGCGCTCAGCAAAATGGTCTTCAATGTCATATCTTCCTCCCGAGAAGATGAATACGAGCATTCGCTTTGCTCGTGGGCAATTACCCACAGATACCTAGGACAAGTCAATGCGAATTCATCGCTGCGGCGCAACGAAAGAAAATAAGCCTCTGAATTGGCTTGGTTATTTTTGCAAAAGCTAAAGGTGCGGAGAAAATACCTAATCGATTTAAAGGCTTGCACCGGATTTGACGCACCCGAGTCGCACCCTCGATCTGGCAGGCACCGATGTCAGGAAAGGAGGAATTCCGCTGCGGCTTCATCGGTGATGATGCCGTTCAGCAAGCCACCTGCCAGCGCTGCCCGCATGGCGGGCCATTTCTTCGGTCCCTGGGCAATACCGATGACGCGGGACGTCTCGCGCGAAGGGATCGGCACGCTGGCAACCCGGTTGTTCACCGCGTTGTCGAACAGGATACCGCGCTCGTTAAAAATCCAACCGCAGATTTCGCCGGTGGCGCCGCGCTCCATCAGGCCCGTCATTTCGTCGCGCGCAAGAAATCCGTCGACACAGAGCGGCCCGTCGACACCGAGTTCGCCGATGCCGACAAAGGTGACATCCGCTTGGGCTCCGAGCGACAAAGTCGAGCGCACCAGCGCCTGGTCATGCAGCGTCTCGCGCTCTTCGGCAGAGGAACAGAGAACCGGCAGTGGCATCGGAAAATGCCGCGCCTTGATGGCATCGGCCATCGAAAAGATGACATTGTAGAAAGCGGCAGAACCGTCCGGCCCGATATTGCCGGTGAGCGACACGATGCGATGCTGCGGGCATTCCATCGGCGGCAACTGGTCGACGGCAGCCTTCAGCGTACGCCCGGTCCCGACGGCAATCACGATCGGATCCGGCCGCTTCAGCCAGCGCTCGATCTCGGCCGCCCCCGCCTCGGCAATGCCGACCGTCGAGGACGTGCTGCCCGGATCGCTCGGCACGACTTCGGCATGTTTCAGCCCGTATTTTGCGCGAAGACCTTCCGCGAGTTCGAGACAGGCGGCAATCGGATGATCGAGCCGCACTTTGATCAGCCGCTCGGCAACGGCAAGCGACACAAGCCGCTGCGCCGACTGGCGCGAAATGCCCATGGCATTGGCGATCTCGTCCTGGGTTCGCCCAGCGACGTAGTAGAGCCACCCCGCACGCGCCGCGTCGTCGAGCCGACCCTGGGTATCCGACCGTTTTGCCATGACAGAAATCTCCTCCAACGATTTGCTGACATGTTTTGTGAGGGACTGTCAAATGATTGGAACATTCGGGCTGCGGCTTATTTTTCCGGCGGTATGAGATCGTCGCGTCGCACGGTTCGAAGCGTGCGAGCATGCGCCTTCTCCCGGACTTGGTTGAATGCCTGTTCACCGAGGCTGCGTGGCAGCATTCCGTAAAACCATTCTCCCGGGCGCACCTGACTTACGCCATGAGGGATACGCCCCTTTTCCCACTTCAAGAGATTGACCTGGTCGGTCTTGATCCATGACGGCATATCATCAAAACCGAGATGCCTTGCCACTGCGATCGGAATCTTTACGGCCGTTTCTCCACTTGCGGGTGGCGTATGGGTTATCGCGCAAAGCAACACATCCTTCGCCCCATCCGCTCGCTCCGCGGAAATAAGGACGATTGAACAAGGCCGATCCTTGCCGCTTTCCAAACCGGTTTTCTCTTCCTCCTTCCAGAGGAAATCATAACGGATCACAAGGCCCGGCTTGGGATCCAGCGCCATGTCACTTCATCAAATGATCGAGATGCGGCGTGGCCTCGCCCTGATATCCTTTGTCGAGCACCTCGATAACGTCGTCCGGCAGTTCCCAAGGATAAAGCGCCTGCCTGTTATCGAAATATTTCAGTCGCCGATATTCGTCAGCGGACAGAATGACGAGGCTTTCTTCGCCATTCTCCGTCACAGACACGGGCTGGTGCTGTGCCAGATCGCGATAGTGGTCGAAATCACTCTGCAATTGGGCGGCAGTAATCTTGACCATGAAGCCCTCCGGAAACGGCGTGATCATAACGTTTTCCAGGAAAAATGTCCATGGATTGCTCGTTACAGCGCCTTTTCGATCACCGCTGTCATCCGGTCATAGCGAGCAAGCTGCGCCTGCTTGGACGCCTCGATCCACTAGCGTCACAGACTGCGTTTCCCGCGCAAGTTTGCGGCGTTCAATATCAGCGCGGATATATTCAATCTCTTGCTCTGGCGAAAACCCTTCACGATCGAACATCTCGAACATCGCCATCTGATCCGCATCGAGCGGATTGCCCTCGATTTCCTGCAGATGCGCTGCTTCGAGCGTGCGCTGGCGGATCGTCTCCTTGTCGGTCATCTGCGCCTTTCGCCTCCATCTCCGCAAGAGCGGATATCCGCGTCTCAGGCTCCCGAAATATACCAGAAACGCGGACCTTCGGCAAATTCGCCAGATATAGACAGGCCCTTAGGCCACCTGCACCAGATGTCCCTCGCTCACCTCGCGATATTCCCTGACCGGCGGCACGTAATCCACCGAACGGATCGGGCTCTTGATCTCGTCGGTCGACATGTTGCGTTTGATCTTGCGGCGGGCCGGATCGGGGATCGGCACGGCCGACATCAGCTTTTTGGTATAGGCATGCTGCGGGTTTTCGAAAACCGCCGCGCGCGGGCCGATCTCGACGATCTCGCCGAGATACATCACCGCCACCCGGTGGCTGACGCGCTCGACCACGGCCATGTCGTGGGAAATGAACAGGAAGGCAAGGTTGAGGCTTTCCTGCAGGTCGAGCAGAAGATTGCAGACCTGCGCCTTGATCGACACGTCGAGCGCCGACACCGCCTCGTCGGCGACGATTACCTTCGGATCGAGCATCAGCGCGCGGGCAATTGCGATGCGCTGCCGCTGGCCACCGGAGAATTCATGCGGGAAACGCCGCATCATCTCGGCCGCCAGACCGACCTTTTCCAGGATCGCCGCCGCCTTTTCACGCGCCTCGGCCTTCGTGCCGAGCTTGTGCTCAATGAACGGTTCCATTACCGCCGAGCCGATCGTCATGCGCGGATTGAGCGAGGCGAACGGATCCTGAAACACCATCTGGATCGAGCGGCGCATCTTCCTGAGCGCATGCTGGTCGAGGCTCATCACGTCGTAACCGTCGATCTGGACATTGCCGCTCGTCGGCGTGATCAACCGCGTGACCGAACGCCCGGTCGTCGACTTGCCGCAACCGGATTCGCCGACCAGCGACAGCGTCTCGCCCTCGAACAGGTTGAACGACACCTTTTCGACGGCATGGACGGCGCCGGTCTTGCGGCCGAGAAGCCCGGAATGGATGTCGAAGCGCGTCGTCAGATCCTTGACGTCGAGGATCGGCGTCTTCAGCTTCGACACCGTGTCGGTGACATCCTTCAGAATCTGCTGTTCGCCGGTCTTCACATCGATCAGCGGAAACCGCATCGGCAGCCGGCTTTCACCCATCGAGCCGAGCTTTGGCACAGCGGAGAGAAGAGCGCGCGTATACGGATGTTTGCCGCGATGAAAGATATCATCGGTCTCGCCCACTTCAACGGCATCGCCGCGGAACATCACGATCGTCCGGTCGGCAACTTCCGCCACCACGCCCATGTCATGGGTGATGAAGAGAACCGACATGCCCTCCTCTTCCTGCAACACCTTGATCAGGTCGAGGATCTGGCCCTGGATCGTCACGTCGAGCGCAGTCGTCGGCTCATCGGCGATCAACAGTTTCGGCTTGGAGGCAAGCGCCATGGCGATCATCACGCGCTGGCGCATGCCGCCGGAAAACTGGTGCGGATATTCGTCGAACCGACCCTTGGCGTTCGGAATGCGCACCTTTTCCAGAAGCCGGATCACCTCCGCCTTGGCTTCGGCCTTGGAAATATCCTTATGCACCGTCAGTGCCTCGGCAATCTGCTTGCCGATCGGGAAGATCGGATTGAGCGAGGTCATCGGCTCCTGAAAGATCATCGAGATCTCGTTGCCGCGCACCTTGCGCATCTCTTCTTCCGGAAGCGAAAGAAGGTCGCGCCCGCCGAGCATGACCTGGCCTTCGATCCGGCTCGAATGTTTTGCCAGAAGCCGCATGATCGACAGCGAGGTCACCGATTTGCCGGAGCCCGATTCACCGACGATCGCTACCGTCTCGCGCGGCGCGACATCGAAGGAAATGTTGCGCACCACCGTCTTCCACTCGTCATTGACGCGAAACGAGGTCGACAGGTTTTTCACCGACAGGACTGGCGTGACAGAGCCGCCCGACTGTTCGAACTGGGTACCGGAAAGCAGCATTTCGATCTCCTGAAGCAATGGCTGCGATCGCGAGGCGTTTCCAGCAGCCGGCATTGCGGAAAAAACGAAGGGCTTGGCCGCCTGCCCTGTGGATCAGGCAAGCGGCCGAGCGGTACGGTTCAGGCGGCAAGCGCCGTTTCGGCAAGCGTCACCCAGTAGCTGACACCGAAGGGAATGGCCTCGTCGTTGAAGTCGTAAGCCGCATTGTGCAGCGTCGCGGTATCGCCATTGCCGATGAAGATGAAGGCGCCCGGCCGCTTCTCCAGCATGTAGGAAAAGTCCTCCGCACCCATATGTGGCGACATGGCGGTATCGACCGCCTTCGGGCCGGCCACCTTGCCGGCAATGCTGGCTGCAAAGTCCGTTTCCACATCGTGATTGAACGTCACCGGATACCCGCGCCGGTAGGTAACTTCGGCCTTGGCATTATGGGCGATCCCGGTCGCCTCGGCGACTTCCTTCAGCCGCTTTTCGGCAAAATCGCGGATTTCCGGCGCAAGCGTGCGCACCGTGCCGGAAAGCTTGACGAAGTCCGGAATGACATTGCTCGCCTCGCCGCCGTGAACGGAAGCGACGGTGACGACCAGTGATTTCAAGGGGTCGGTCTCGCGCGAAACGAGCGACTGCAGCGCGATGACGATATGCGAGGCAGCCAGTACCGGATCGATCGACAGATGCGGCTGGGCCGCATGGCTGCCGCGACCGCTGACGGTGATTTCGAACGTGTCGGCCGCCGCCATCACGCCGCCCTTGGCGATCGCGAAATTGCCGAGCGGCAGGCGCGGCTCGTTGTGCATGCCATACACTTCCTTGATGCCGAACTTGTCCATCATCCCGTCATTGATCATGGCAAGCGCGCCGGCACCGCCCTCTTCGGCCGGCTGGAAGATCACGGCGACGGAACCCTTGAAATTGCGGGTCTCGGCAAGATATTGCGCCGCCCCGAGCAGCATCGCGGTATGGCCGTCATGACCGCAGGAATGCGCCTTGCCCGGCGTCTTGGAAGCCCAGGGTTTTCCGGAGGTCTCGAGGATCGGCAGCGCGTCCATATCGGCGCGGAAACCGATCACCGGTCCATCGCCATGATTGCCCTTGATGATGGCGACAACACCGGTCCTGCCGATGCCGGTTTCCACCACGTCACAGCCGAAGGATTTCAGCTTCTCCGCGACGAAGCGTGACGTGTTGTGAACATCATAGAGGAGTTCCGGATTCTCGTGCAGGTAGCGACGCCACTCGGCGATCTGGTCCTGCATCTCGGCGACGCGATTGATGACCGGCATTCAGGAAATCCCCTTTATTTTCAGTGTTTTTTGGTCTCGAAGGAGGGGATATTGCGACGACAATGCCAGTCTTTGCAAGCTTCAATTTTCCGTCTTGAACGGAAAATAGGCCTATGCTTAGATAGCTCAAAATTTGATCAGTCGCATCGAGGGCGGCCGACAGGTTGTGTTTTTCAAAACATCATTTCTCAGGAGGAGCGGCGAATTTCTTCTCTAGTATCGACGGCTTCTGCCGGCGTTACGAACCTATTGCGGCATTGCCCCAAAGAATGGGCGAGCCGAACAAAACTCGACAAGAGAACTCTCTCACGAGACCTACAAAACAAAGGGGAATAGCAGCATGAAGAACTTGAAACTCGCCCTGATCGGCACGGTGGCGGCGCTTGGCCTTGCCACGTCTGCCGCACAGGCTGCCCGGGGGACGGACGGTGATCTGAAGATCCTGTTCTGGCAGGCGGTTTCCACCATGAACCCGTATCTTTCGGGTGGCACGAAGGAAGTCTACGCATCCTCGATGGTGATCGAGCCTCTGGCCCGCTACGACGAAAAGGGCGAGCTGGTACCGATGCTGGTGACCGAGATCCCGACTGTCGCCAATGGCGGCGTTGCCAAGGATCTGCTCAGCATGACCTGGAAGCTGAAGCCTGACGTCAAGTGGGCAGACGGCACGCCGTTCACTGCCGACGACGCGATCTTCACCTGGCAATATTGCAAGGCGCCGGATGGCGGCTGCGCCCAGGGCGCTTATTTCGAAGGCGTTAAGTCGGTCGAGGCTCCGGATCCGCACACGGTCAAGATCACCTTCACCGAACCGAAGCCCTACCCCTATTCGGCCTTCGTCGGCGCCCAGTCGCCGATCATCCAGAAGAAGCAGTTCGAAAACTGCGTCGGCGCCAAGGCTCCGGGCTGCACGGCGGCCAATTTCGGCCCGATCGGCACCGGCCCCTTCATGGTCAAGGATTTCAAGCCGAACGACGTCATCACTTTTGTCGCCAACCCGAACTATCGTGATCCGGCAAAGCCCGCCTTCGCAACGGCCACCCTCAAGGGCGGCGGCGACGCGGCCTCTGCCGCCCGCGCAGTTCTGGAAACCGGCGAATACGACTATGCCTGGAACATGCAGGTCGAGCCTGAAGTTCTGGCCACCATGCTGAAAGCCGGCAAGGGCAAGCTCGAGCGCGCCTTCGGCACCCAGGTCGAACGTATCGACCTCAACTGGATGAACCCGGATCCGAAGCTCGGCGACAAGCGCGCCACCAAGGAAGGCGGCCCGCATCCGTCGCTCTCCGATCCGGCCGTCCGTCGCGCACTTTCGATGGCGATCGACCGCCAGATCATCGTCGATGCCGGTTACGGCGAATCCGGCAAGGCAACCTGCAACATCGTTCCGGCCCCGGCCGCCGTCGCTTCGACCAAGAACGACAGCTGGTGCCTGAAGCAGGATATCGAAGGCGCCAACAAGCTGCTCGACGATGCCGGCTGGAAGAAGGGTCCGGATGGCATCCGCGCCAAGAACGGCGTCAAACTTTCCTTCCTCTACCAGACCTCGACCAACTCGGTCCGTCAGGCCACCCAGGAACTGGTCAAGGACATGTGGTCGCAGATCGGCGTTGCAACCGAACTGCGCAACATCTCGGCCTCCGTCTATTTCGGCGGTGACCCGGCAAGCCCGGACACGTTCCAGAAGTTCTTTGCCGATATCGAAATGCTGACGAACAATTTCGACGGCACCGATCCGGAGAAGTATCTGGCCGGCTGGCTTTGCGACAAGATGCCGACGCCGGCAAACGGCTGGCAGGGCGAGAACGAAGTTCGTTACTGCAACCCGGCCTATGACAAGAAGGTTGCCGAACTCTCCAAGACCGCCGATCCGGCAAAGCGCGAAGCGCTTTCCAAGGAACTGAACGACATGCTGACCGAAGAAGGCGCGCATATCCCGCTCGTCCACCGCGGCAGCACCTCGTCCCACTCCCTGATGCTGGAAGGCGTCAAGATGAATGCCTGGGACTCGGAACTGTGGAACGTCGCAGACTGGTCGCGCAAGAAGTAATCGCTGGCGCCGGGCAGGCCTGACAAGGCTTGCCCGGCGCTGCTCTTCTCCGCGCTCGTCTGGAGACATTTTATATGTTCACATTCACACTGCGGCGATTGCTGTTTGCAATCCCGACCCTGCTGGTCATCAGCTTCATCATCTTCGCGCTTCTCGATCTGGCGCCCAACGATCCGACCGGCGACCTGCCTTTGACGATCCCGCCAGAAGTCCGCTTGCAGATCCGCGCCTCTCTCGGCCTCGATCAGCCCTTTTTCATCCGTTACATGTATTGGCTGCAGCAGTTCTTTATCAACGAACCGCTGAACATCATCGAAAAGCTGACCGGCTGGCAGTTCGGTGATGGCAACCGCATGCGCGTCCTCTCCTGGGCGACCCGCAGTCCGGTGGTCGATCTGATCGTCCAGCGCCTACCGCAGACGCTGTGGGTCGTCGGCCTCGCCTATCTGTTCGGCATCCTGATCGCCATCCCGATCGGCGTCATCTCCGCCTATCGCCAGTATTCGATCTTCGACCAGCTCGGCACGTTTGTCTCGATGGTCGGTTACTCGGTCCCGACCTTCTTCACCGGCGTTCTGCTGATCGTCGTCTTTTCCTCCTATCTGCAATGGTTCCCGTCGGTTTACGACACCAATCTCGAGGTTAGGGATCTTTCGAGCTTCATTGCCCAGGTGAAACAGATGATCCTACCGGTCGGCGTGCTTGCGCTCTACAACGCCTCGCAGATCACCCGTTTCGTGCGTGCCTCGATGCTCGACAACCTGCATCAGGATTACGTCCGCACCGCCCGCGCCAAAGGCGTCAAGGAAAAGGCCGTGCTGCTCGTGCACGTGCTGCGCAACAGCCTGATCCCGGTCGTGACCGTGATCGCGCTCGGCGTGCCAACCATCTTTTCCGGCGCCATCATCACCGAACAGATCTTTCGCGTGAATGGTCTCGGCCAGCTTCTGATCATCGCCGTGCAGGGCGCTGACATTCCGCTCGTTCAGACGCTGACCTTCATCTTTGCGGTCCTGATCGTCCTCTTCAACCTGATTGCCGACGTGCTTTACGGCATTCTCGACCCGAGGATCCGTTATGACTGACGCCACCATCGCAACTGCGGAACCCGCCAAGGCGGCCACCCCTGCCCGCTCGGCTTTTGCCGATATCTGGCACCAGTTCCGCGCCCACAAGGGCGGCGTGGCGGGGCTCATTGTCTTCGTCTTCATCGTCGCCGCGGTCTATCTCGGGCCTTATATCCACCGCGTCGCCCCGAACCAGATCAACATCCGCGACAAGAACCAGTGGCCGTCGCTCGCCCACCCGTTCGGCACCGACAATCTGGGCAAGGACATGCTGGCCCAGGTTCTCGCTGGCGGAAAGACCTCGCTTGCAGTCGGTTTTGCCGCCATGCTGCTGGCGCTTTTCCTCGGCACGCTTGTCGGCGTTGTCTCGGGTTATTTCCGGCGCATCGACGGTCCGCTGATGCGCCTGACCGACCTGTTTCTCGCCCTGCCGCTGCTGCCGCTCCTCCTCGTCATCCTGATGTTGTTCCGCGATACGTTGCGGTCGGCATTCGGGCCGGAAACCGGCATCTTCATCCTGATCGTCTTCGTCATCGGCGTCACGAGCTGGATGCACACCGCCCGCATCGTCCGCGGCGACGTGCTGGCGGTGAAAAGTCAGGAATTCATCCTGGCGGCGAAATCGAGCGGCATGCGGGAATACCGCATCATCCTGCGGCATATCCTGCCCAATGTCCTGTCCTCGATCATGGTTTCGGCAACATTGGGCATCGCATCCGCGATCATCACGGAATCGTCGCTCAGCTTCCTCGGCCTCGGTTTTCCTTCGGATTACCCGACCTGGGGCCGCCTGCTGTTCGACGGCGCCAACTTCCTGCAGCTGACGCCTTCGCGTGTTCTGTGGCCCGGCCTTGCGATTTCGGCCACCGTTCTCAGCGTCAATTATATCGGCGACGCGATCCGCGACGCGCTTGATCCGCGCAGCCTCAGACGCTGATTAGCGGATTGATCTCACCGGTTGGAAACGGCGGCTTTTGCCGCCGTTTTCCGTTAAATTGCGGGCCAACGGTGGAATGAAAAAAAGACCTGAAAAAATTCAGATTCTTTTGGAACCTATTTTCGGGAGCCTCGTTATCAAAGTATCCGAAGGCGACCCCCCGTCCCCCGCCCTACAAAAAGCCTTCGGATATACTCTTCAATCCCCCTCGAAGAGATGAGCTGGCTCGGTTCCCTCAGGAACCGGGCCAGATCAGTTTTGAGCGCTTTTTTTGCGCGCATGACCGCGAACCGGGCAGTTTCCCGGTCAGCGGCAAATGATAATGGAAATCGCTATTCGGCAGCGCCCTCGAGCGGGAAGGTCAGACGATAGCTGATCCGCTCGTCGGAAATCACATATTGCGCCTTGCCATTGACCGAAGCCGGCACGACGCGTTCCAGCACTGTGCTGCCGAAATGCGATTTCAGCGCCTCGTGATCGACCGCAGATCCGTTGACATGGTCGAGTGCCTCGTCCCAGACCACTTCCAGACATTCATGACCATTCGTATGCGAACGCAGCGAGGTGACGTTGATGGCATTGTGGCTGCGCAGGATGGAGCCATGGCTGACGGCGTTGACGACCAGTTCGTGCAGCGCAAGCCCCACATGCAGCGAAGCATTCGGTGTCAAAAGCACGTTATCGCCGCTCATGCGGATCAGATGCCGGTTGTCCGGAAGGTATTTTTCGGTCTGCTGCTGCACCAGTTCGAACAGATAGGCGCCGCGCCAGCTCGAATCCGTGATCAGATCCTGGCTCTGCGATAGCGAGTAGAGACGACCACGGAACTTGTGCAGGAAGAGATCGAGCGAGCCGGAATAACGCGCCGTCTGCAGCGCAATGCTCTGGATGATGGCAAGCAGGTTTTTCGAGCGGTGGCTGACTTCGCGCAGCAGGGCTCTCAGCAGCCGCTCGCGGTGCCGCTCTTCCGAACGATCGACAATCGTCGTGACGAGATGAATGCCGCCCTTTTCGAATTCGACGGCCTGGACCCGGAATTCATAGACGTCTTCCGCGCCGATCGTCACCTCGATATGGCCCTTGCGGCCCGGCTCCGTCATACCCTTCTTGAGCGTCAGAAGCTTTGCCGCAACCTCGGCGCCAAACAGCACCTCGTCGCTTGGCGCCGAGAATTTCTCGACCGCCCAGCTTTCGGGAAGGTTGGTGACGAAAAGATAATTGTGGCTTGCATCCTGAATGATGATGCTCGCGCCCAGATCGACGAGTGCCGGCATGAAAAATTCACGCAGTTTATCATCACTCTGACCAGCTTGCTGCCATGTCAGCGGATGCGTCACTTCTTATCACTCCGTCTGCGGGCTTTCAGGAGAACCGGGCACCCGCCATGGGCACACCGATTTCTCTGTATTGCCAAAATCTTATAAAGTCTCACACTTTCTGGAACAATCTGCAAACTGCTGATCATTCGAAGAAATGTGGGCGACTTTGAGGGAACATCCGGCAGGTACTCTAAACATTCGAACGGCGTGTTAAAGCCGCCCGTGATGAACATGGTACCGGCAGGCCAGAAGGCAAGGATGAAAAACCGGTCGTCTGGCCATTCTTACCGAATGACCAAACGCCGTTTTTCAGAATTCGTTCCTGTCGGGATGCCGGCATCTTAACGGCTCAGGCAGCCGCCCTCACCGTTTCGTTGAAGAACAGCGCCTGGCTGATCAGCGCCTTGACCATGTCCGGATTGAACGGCTTGGTCACAAGGAAGGCCGGCTCCGGGCGTTCGCCCGTCAGCAGACGTTCCGGGAAGGCAGTGATGAAGATCACAGGAATGGCCGAGCTCTTGAGGATCTCGTTGACGGCATCGATGCCCGAGCTGCCATCGGCGAGCTGGATATCGGCCAGAACCATTTTCGGATGCGACGACTGGAACAGCGACACCGCTTCCTTATGCGTACGGGCGATACCGGTGACGCGGTGGCCGAGATCCTGCACCATCTGCTCGATGTCGAGCGCGATCAGCGGCTCGTCTTCGATGATCATGATGTCGGTCGCGACTTGACGGGAAATCTCGCGGGAAGCCTCGTCGAGCAGCCGGTTCACTTCGGTCGTGCTGACGTTCAGAACCTCGGCAGCCTCATCGACCGTGAAACCCTCGACCGAAATCAGCAGGAAGGCATGACGTGCCTGCGACGGGAGGCTGGACAGATTGGACGCTGCGCGCTGCTCCCAGGCGAAAGGCGACTCCACCGGGCGGATCTCAATCTGCGTGGAACCAAAGATTGCGACAAAAAGTTTATACAGCGAAACCCGATCCTTGGATGTTTCCGGAAAAATAGAAACGTCCGCAATCAGGGCCTCGAGAACAGCCGCGACATATGCATCCCCAGAAGTCTGCGATCCGGTAACAGCGCGGGCATAACGGCGCAGATACGGAAGGTGGGACGCAACGCGTGTAGTGAGTGACATACAAAATCTCCCCAGGTGCCCGGACGGGCAATTGACTGATAACAACGTGGGGCCGGAAAAAAAGTTCCGCAAGGGGGGAACTTTTTTTCGCATCGCACATTATAGTTCACACGATATCGCAATGGGCTGCCTTAAGTATGAGTGATGACCTCAGAAAAAAATCTGATATGACGACTTTCCAATCACAAGAGACAAAACCTGGGACAGTGACGCCGAACGCGTCTATTTCCCGAAAGCTGCGTGAATTCTATGAGGCCGTCCAGGAAGAAGGAATTCCGGATCGTTTTCTCGATCTGCTCGAAAGGCTTGATGAAGCCGAACGCAACGCCAAACCGGTGGATGCGAAATGAGCAAGGAAGAGGATAACGACGACCGCGCCTTCAAGCGCGACCTTCTGGCGTCTCTGCCGAACCTGCGCGCCTTCGCCGTGTCCTTGACCGGCCGCCATGACAAGGCGGACGATCTGGTTCAGGACACGATCATGAAGGCCTGGGCCAACCAGAAGAGCTTTACCGCCGGCACCAACATGCGCGCCTGGCTCTTCACCATTCTGCGCAACGAATTTTACAGCCAGATGCGCAAGCGTGGCCGTGAAGTGCAGGATAGTGACGGCCTGTTTTCCGAACGCTTTTCGGTTCATCCCGAACAGCATGGCCGCCTAGACCTGCAGGATTTCCGCAAGGCGCTCGACAAGCTGCCGGATGACCAGCGCGAAGCGATCGTTCTCGTCGGTGCAGCGGGTTTTGCCTACGAGGAAGCTGCCGAAATCTGCGGCTGTGCCGTCGGTACGATCAAGAGCCGCGTCTCGCGCGCTCGCACAAGACTACAGGAATTGCTCGGTGTTTCCGGCGAAGTCGATTACGGCCCGGATGCCGGCGACGCAGCGATCACTTCGCGCGCCTTCGGCAGCTGAGCCAAACCTCTCCAAAGCAGACGAAACGAATGGCGCCGCCCCTGGAATGGGGCGGCGCTTCTGTTTGTGCCGATGACTGCCTCGGATCATCATTTTCTGATCTGCCCCTCATCCGCCCTGCCGGGCACCTTCTCCCCGCGCGCGGGGAGAAGGACACAAGCGGCACGCTCTCAAGCCCAAAGTGAGGCAAGTCCCCTCTCCCCGCCTGCGGGGAGAGGGCTAGGGTGAGGGGCAACTTTCGCGACAACAGAAAGACACAACGAAAAACGGCCACCCGAACCACGAGCAGCCGTTCCAAAAACAATACAAAAATTCCAGATCAGTCCTCGCTACCCGACGACCGTCCCACACCCTTCATCAGCAGAAAACCGAGACCGGCAGCGATCGTCACCGCCATCAGCGGCTTCGACTTGATGACGGAAGGCACTGCCGAAAGCGCGGCCGTCACCATCATCGCCTGGGCGCTGGCGGCCTGGGCAGCCTCCCGCCGCCGCTTGGCTTCCATGCTGTTGGCAATCGCGGCAGAGCCGATCAGGATCAGCGCCAGAACGATCATGCCGCCGGCAATCGCCAGAAGCGCGATCGACAGACCCCAGCGTTCACCGAGGTAAAGCGCAAGCGCCGTCACCAGCAGACAATAGGCGGTCAGGAAAAACGCGAACGCGATCCCGTAAAGGATCGCGTTGCGCCTGATCCGGCGCTTCATGGAGCCCATGTCCACTGCAACGAGGGACGCGAGCAATGGCCCCAATGCACCCAACATCAGCGTGCACCCGACATTAGCGGCGGGTCATCAGTGCGAAGAGAAAGCCAACGCCGGCCGCAATCGCAACCGACTGGATCGGATTGCTGCGGATCTGGTTCTCGAGATCACGCTCCAGCGAAACGGCCTGTTCACGGGCAGCTTCGACAACGCCGATCGAGACGTCAGCAGCCTCGTTGGCAGCTTTGCGGGCTTTGCCGCGCACTTCTGCGGCCTTTTCGTTGCCGACGGCGGCGACGGTCTTGGCGAGCGCAGAAATATCCTCGCGCAGCTGCTGCAGCTGTGCCTCGATATCCTTAGTGGATGCGGAACCGTTACCGTTGCGGGCGAATTCAGTCGTGGAATTGGCGGCTGGCATGGAAATCTCCTCTTTTGGGGATCATCGCGGCACGAGGGTCGCGCCGGCTTTGCGAAAAGTCAAATCTCGTGGCGACCAAGCGCGGGAAAAACAAATTCGGCAGATCCTCGAAAGATACAGCCCATCATCGCCCCCGTTCTTCGTCCAACCGGAATGCCGAAACACATCCTGACATTCAAGCTCCGGGCGGTAAACGTCACTGTCGCCAGATTGTTCCCCCAAAAGCTGAGCCCGGCTTGTTTCAGCCCTTCGGCGGCTCCGGCCACTGGCTGATCCCGCCATCCCAGACCTCGAATGCTTTCGACAGTTTCAGCACCAGAAGATCGCCATAACGCGGCCCGACGATCTGCAACCCGATCGGCATGCCGGAGGCAGAAAACCCGCAATTGATCGAGGCGGCCGGCTGTTCCGACATGTTCCACGGCACGGTGAAGCCGATATGTTCGAAAGGTTTTGCCGGATCATTAGTGGGCGAAGCCCAGTCGGCCGGATAGGAGACGATCGGATTGGTCGGCGAAAGCACCGCATCGACCGTGGTAAACAGCTTTCC
The DNA here is from genome assembly GCF_007829835.1 of Neorhizobium alkalisoli. Lineage (GTDB taxonomy): Bacteria > Pseudomonadota > Alphaproteobacteria > Rhizobiales > Rhizobiaceae > Neorhizobium. Next base: position 230,443 of record NZ_VIWP01000005.1, read on the forward strand.
GCAGGCCTTGCGCATCTCGATCGTCTGGTTGAAGCCCTTGACCGCATCGACACCGGAGACGAATTCGCCACCCTTCGCCCATTCGAAAATATAAGGCAGGATCAGCGCCTTGCGCTCTTCCGGCATGGTGGCGATATCGCCCCAGAACCGCGCCCGCCAGAAATTGTCGAGACCATCGAGCATGCCGCGGGTCATGACCGGCCCGACCGGAATAATTTCTGCCCCCGCCACCTCGAACTTTTTGGCCGCCGCGATGACCGCCGCCTGAACCTCGTCTTCCGCCGGCAAGCCGATCCCGGCATCCAGCATCAGCCCGATCTTCAGGCCTTTCACATCGATATCGAAATCCAGCCAGTCGAAATCGTTCGGCGGCAGCGAGGTTCCGTCGCGCCAGTCGGGCCGCGACAGGGTCGCCATCGAGATCGCCGAATCCTCGACATTGCGCGTCATCGGCCCGGCGCAGCGGCCGACGAAATAGGGATCGACCGGAATACGGCCATGGCTCGGCTTGAAGCCGAACAAGCCCGTCCAGCCGGCCGGCAGGCGCACCGAACCGCCGATATCCGTGCCGACATGCAAAGGTCCGAAACTCGCCGCCCCCGCCGAAGCGGCACCGGCGCTCGACCCGCCGGGGTTCTGCGACAGATCCCAGGGATTGCGGCTGAGATGATGGAAGCTGGATAGGCCCGAGGACAGCATGCCGTAATCCGGGCAGGTCGTCTTTGCGAAGATGACGGCGCCATCCTCGCGCAGCCGCGCCGCAGCCGGCGCATCGGCCTCCGCCGGCTTCAGCTCGACCGCCGCCGTGCCTAATGGCACCGGATCGCCCTTGGTGGCGATCAGTTCCTTGATCGTGACGGGGATGCCGTCGAGCACACCGAGCGTCTCGCCCTTCATCCAGCGCTCGGTCGAGGCTTTCGCCTGGGCACGGGCGCTTTCCGGGTCATAGAGATAAAGCGCCTGAACATGCGGCTCGTAATCCGCCACCCGCTTTTCCACCGCATCCCAATATTCGAGCGGGGAAAGCTTCTTCTGCTGATAGAGATCGAGAATGTCGCGGATCGTCAGTTTCAAAAGGGCGTTCATGGCAATCTTCCGGAATATGGCGAGGTAAAATCAGGCTTGAGATTTCGGATCGAGCAGGTCGCGAAGGCCGTCGCCCAGCATGTTGAAACCGAGCACGGCAAGCGCGATGGCAAGCCCCGGCAAAAGCGCCAGCCACGGCGCCTGACCGAGAAATGTCTGCGCATCCGCCAGCATCCGCCCCCAGGTCGGCGCCGGCGGCGGCATGCCGAGACCGAGGAAGGAGAGACCCGCTTCGGTCAGGATGGCAAGCCCGAGCTGGATCGTCACCTGCACGATGATCTGGCCGGAAATATTCGGCAGGATGTGGACAAGGGTAATGGTCGCCTTCGAGCGCCCCATGCCGATCGCCGCCATCACATAGTCACGCGTCCAGATTTGTCGCGCGGCGCTGAGTGTGAGGCGGGCAAACACCGGCACCATGAAGACTGCGATCGCCGCCACCGCCGTCAGCCTGCCGGAGCCGATAAAGGCGCCGAGCATCATCGCCGACAGGATCGGCGGCACGGCAAAGATGATGTCGCAGAAACGCATCGTGACCAGTTCCAGCCAGCCGCGCCGCATCGCGACGATCACCCCGACCGCCGTGCCCGCACTCGCACCGAGCGCCACCGCCAGCACTGCCGTCGACAGCGAATTCCAGGCCCCGACCATCAGCATCGAAGCGACGTCACGGCCGAACTGATCGGTCCCCAACAGCCCGAAACCCAGCGGCGGCTGCAGCTTGTGCAGAATGTTCATCTTGGCCGGCGGCAACGGCGTCCAGACGAGCGAGGCAAGCGCCACAGCGACCAGCGCCAGCGTCACCAGAAACCCGATGATCAGAACGGGACGACTAAAAAGCTTTTTCATACCGCCGTCCTCAATCGCGGATCGATCGCCAGATAGGCGAGATCGACGAGAAAATTGACGACAATCACCAGCGCCGCGAAAAACAGCACGACATCCTGCATGACGATCAGGTCACGCTGCGACAGCGCCTGATAGGCAAGCCGCCCCAGCCCCGGCAGGTTGAAGACGTTTTCGACCAGAACCGCGCCGGCAATAAGAAAGGTGAACTGCATGCCGAGCATGGTGACGACCGGCACCAGCGCATTCGGCACCGCATGCCGCCAGACGGCAAGGCTTTCGCTCAAGCCTTTGGCGCGGGCGGTGCGGACAAAATCCTCGCCCATCACCTCGATCACCGCCGTGCGCGCGACCCGCGTCAACACGCCCGCCTGCGGCAAAGCCAGCGCCACCGCCGGCAAAACAAGCGCCTTCAGCCCCTCGAAGACACCAGCATCCCAACCAGGAAACCCGCCTGCCGGCATCCAGCCGAGCATGGTCGAAAAGGCGATGATCAGAAGCAACCCCACCCAGAAGGCCGGCACCGCGATGCCGATATAGGAAACGAGCCCGATCAGATGATCCACCACCCCATTCCGCCGCCGCGCTGCCGCCACGCCGAGCGGGATGGCAAGCCCGACGGACATGACGACCGCCATCAGCGCCAACGGCAGGGTCACCGCAAGGCGCTCCGCCATCAGGCCTGCAACCGGAACGCCATAGGTATAGGACTGCCCGAGATCTCCACGAAAGACGCCGGCCAGCCAGGCGAGATATCGCACCGGCAGAGGCTGATCGAGCCCGAGCTGCTTTTGCAGCGCCGCCAGCGTTTCCGGGCTGGCGGAGGTGCCGAGCATGACGGAAGCCGGATCGCCGGGGAGAAGGTCCATGACGACGAAGATGAGCAGCGAGACCACGAGGAGCGTGATGATCAGGCTTGCGATGCGGCGGATGAGGATGGCGATCATGGGTGCGCTAGATATCCGTCATCGGTTTGAGTTTGGCGCTTTGCCCCTCATCCGGCTGCCGCCACCTTCTCCCCGCTCGCGGGGAGAAGGGCACTTGCGGCGCACTCCCTGCCCCAATCAGGGCACGTCCCCTCGCCCCGCTTGCGGGGAGAGGGTTAGGGTGAGGGGCGGCCCCACTCAGTTCGAAGACTGCGAACATCACTCTTCCCAATGCACCTCAGTCAGCACATTCGACGGGATCGGCTCATTCTCCCACAGGCCCTTCAGCTTCGCATCCCAAATGCCGAGCTTCGGCATGACGAACAGAAACAGCGCCGGCACGTCATTCGCAAGAATGGTCTGCGCCTCGCCGTAAAGCTTGTCCTGTTCGGCCGCATCCGACGTCGCCTCGACCTTGGCGAGGAGATCGTTGAACGCGGGGTTCTTGTAATTGAAGTAGTAAGGATCGCGGGCATAGATATCGATGTCCATCGGCTCCGCATGGGCAACGATGGTCATGTCGTAATCGGCGGCCTTCAGCACGTCCGCCACCCATTTCGCCGGAAATTCGGTGGTTTCGATATTCATCGTCACGCCGATCTCGGCAAACATCGCCTGCAGGATCTGCGACGAGCGCTGCGCATAGGCCATCTGCGGCGCCTTCATGGTGAAGGAAAAGCCGTTCGGATACCCGGCTTCCGCCAGCAGCGCCTTCGCCTTGGCCGCATCATAAGGCCAGGTCCCGGTCAGGTCCTTGTAGCCGCGGTCGTTCGGCGTGTAATGGCTGCCGATCGGCGTGCCGTAACCGGACCATGCACCCTCGACGACAGTGGCGCGATCGACCGCCATCATCAGCGCCTGACGCACCTTCTTGTCGGAAAACGGTTTGCGGGTATTGTTCATGCCGGCAACGACCTTGAGCTCGGTATTGCCGATCACGGTCGAAAGCTTCTTGTCGCCCTCGAAGGATTTCACCAGTTCCGGCGCGCCGAATTCCGGAAAGGCATCGACATCACCGGCCTTCAAAGCCGCGGCCTGCGCCTGCGGATCGCCGATGAAGCGGAAGGATGCCGTATCCAGTTTTACCGAAACAGCCTTGTTCCAGTAATCCGGGTTTTTGGCCAGATCGACCTTGGACCCCTTCGCCCAGTTGACGAACTTGAACGGCCCGGTGCCAACCGGCGTCACCTTGTTGTCGGCCGCCGATTTCGGCTCAACCATGACGGAGGCCGGCCAGCCGAGCCAATAGAGAAGGCTGCCGGTCGGGCGGCTGAGTGTCAGGATCAACGTTGCCGGGTCAGGCGTCTCGACCGAAGCGATCGAGGCGAAATAGCGTTTTTGCGGATTGGCACTGTCGGCGCCACGGGCGCGATCGATGGTGAATTTGGCGACCGATGAATCGAAGGCGACGCCATTGTGGAACGTCACGCCCTGGCGCAGCTTGAACGTATAGGTCAGACCATCGGGCGAAATCGTCCAGCTTTCGGCGAGCTGCGGCTGAACCTTGCCGGCCTTGTCGATCGTCGTCAGGCCTTCAAAAATGTTCTGCCAGGTCACCTGGCCGATCATCACCTGTGCGCCGATCGTCGGATCGAGCCCGCCCGGCTCCACCGCCATGCCGATGACGGCACCGGTTTTTGGCGCAGCGAGCGCATTCGTCGAAAACGATGCGGCCATGCCGAGCACCACAGCTCCGCCGATCAGCATCCGGCGCGAAAGCGCGCCCAAAATCCCGGTTGATCTCATAGCCCACGCTCCCCTGTTTTTTCGCGATATCGACTGATGATGACCTGACACCTTAAGGGCATTTCGCAGATGCACAATGCCCCTTGCGGGCAAATCCAAAGCCCGGACAAAGGATTAGCTTCGCCTAAAACCCTCGCTGGCGGCCATCAGCTTGCGGGTATAATCCGCCGAGAACTCGCGTTTTTCCAGCGCTTGCGCCGGCACGGTCTCGACCACCTTGCCGCCACGCATCACCGCCAGCCGCTCGCACATATGGCTGATGACGCCGAGATCGTGGCTGACCATCACGAAGGTCAGATTGCGGTCTTTTCGCGCCTGTTCGAGCAGGTTGAGGATTTCCGCCTGGATCGAGGCATCGAGCGCCGAGGTCGGCTCGTCCAAGAGCAGGATCTTTGGCTCAAGGATCAGCGCACGGGCAATCGCCACGCGCTGCCGCTGGCCGCCTGAAAGCTGGTGCGAATAACGGAAGCGGAAACCGGCGCCCAAGCCCACTTCGTCCAGCGCACGGGCAATACGGGCATCGACATTGTCGAGCCCATGGATCGCCAGCGGCTCGAACAAAAGCCGGTCCACCGTCTGGCGCGGATGCAGCGAGCCGTAAGGATCCTGAAACACCATCTGCACGGTGCGGTAAAAATTCCGGTCGCGATGGCGGCCGGAATAGGCGCGGCCATTGACGGAAAGCGAGCCCTTGTCGAAGGCCGCAAGGCCTGCGACGGCGCGCAACAGCGTCGATTTGCCCGAGCCGGATTCACCGACAATGCCAAAGCTTTCGCCCGTGCCGATATCGAAACTGACATGGTCGAGTGCTGCGAAATCGTCATAGGTGACGACCATGTCGCGGATGGAAAGTGCCGATGTCATAGCGACCACTCCGGCTTCCGCTCCAGAACCGGCAGCGGATGCCGGTCGGAGCCGATCTTCGGCAGGCAGTTCAGCAGCCCTTGCGTATAGGGGTGTTTGGCGCTGGAAAGATCCGCCGAAGGCAGTTCCTCGACCACCTTACCGGCATACATAACGAGAACCCGGTCGCAGAAGGAGGAGACGAGCCGCAGGTCGTGGCTGACGAAGATCAGCCCCATGCCGCGCTCGGCCACCAGCTTGTCGAGAATGGCGAGCACTTCAAGCTGCACCGTCACATCCAGCGCCGACGTCGGTTCGTCGGCGATCAGCAGCTCCGGGCCGCAGATCAGCATCATCGCGATCATCACGCGCTGGCCCATGCCGCCGGAAACCTCATGCGGATAAAGCCCGTAAACGCGCTCCGGATCGCGGATCTGCACTGCCTCCAGCATGGCAAGCGCACGCTTCTTCGCCTCGGAGCCGGATACGCTCTCATGGCTCTGCAACGTCTCGACGATCTGCCTTCCGATGGTCATGACCGGGTTCAGCGAATACTTTGGGTCCTGCAGGATCATGGCAACCTTCTTGCCGCGCAGGTCGCGTCTTTCACGCGCTGACATGGTGAGGAGATCACGATCGTGGAAGGCAAGTTTCTTCGCGGTGATCTTCGCATGGCCGGGCGTCAGGCCCATGATCGCCCTGCCCGTCTGTGACTTGCCGGACCCGCTTTCGCCGACAATACCGAGCCTTTCGCGGCCGAGCGTGAACGAGACGCCCCGCACGGCATTCACCTCGCCGGTGCGGGTCGGAAAGGTGACGCGCAGGTCTTCGACCGTCAGAAGCGGCCCGCTCTTTTGCGGGTGCACATTCCCCATCTTCATTGGCCGGCCTCCTTCGGATCGAGCGCATCGCGAAGACCATCGCCGAGGAGGTTGAAGCCGAGGCTGACGATCAGGATGGCGACACCCGGCATGCCGGCAACCCACCACTGATCAAGAATGAAACGACGGCCGGACGCGATCATCGCACCCCATTCCGGCAGCGGCGGCTGCGCACCGAGGCCGAGGAAGCCGAGACCGGCGGCCGTGAGAATGATGCCAGCCATGTCGAGCGTCACGCGCACGATCAGCGAGGACAGGCAGAGCGGCATGACATGGCGGATGACGATGCGCATCGGCGACGCGCCCATCAGTTTGACCGCCGAAATGAATTCCGAATTGCGAAACGTCAGCGTTTCGGCGCGGGCGATACGCGCATAAGGCGGCCAGGAGGTGACGGCGATGGCAAGAACGGCGTTCTCGATGCCCGGTCCGAGTGCTGCCACCAGCGCCAGCGCTAGCACGAGCTTCGGAAAGGCGAGAAAGATATCGGTGATGCGCATCAGCACCGCATCCACCCAACCGCCGGCATAACCGGCGGCGGTGCCGACGATCAGCCCGATCGGCGCGGCGATGACGGCGACGAGGCAGACGACGAACAGCGTCAGCCGCGAGCCGTAAAGCAGGCGCGAAAGGATATCGCGGCCCTGATCATCCGTGCCGAGCAGAAAACCGGGCGAACCGGGTGGCAAAAGCCGTGAATTGCGCAGGTCGCCCTGCACCGGATTATGCGGCGCAAGCACATCGGCAAAAATCGCCACCAATACCAGTGCCAGGATGATGCCAAGCCCGATCAGCGCCAGCCGGTTGGCGGAAAACTGCCGCCAGATCACATAGGCGCGACCAAGCCGCGCCTGATGCCGGGATTCCGGCCGGTCGGAAAGCAGCCATGCCCGGCTATAGGGTTTCGGTGCCGTCGCGGTATTCGTCACAATGGCCATTACCGGCTCCTCGTTCTGGGATCGAGCGTCCGGTAGAGGACATCGGAGAAAAGATTGATCGAGACGAACACGACGCCGATGGCGATCGTGCCGCCGAGAACGGCGTTCATATCGGCATTCTGCAGCGAACTGGTGATGTAGAACCCGAGCCCCGGCCAGGAAAAAATCGTCTCGGTCAGCACCGAACCTTCGAGCAGGCCGGCATAGGAGAGCGCAATCACGGTCACCATCGGCACCGCGGCATTGCGCAGCGCATGCCGCCAGATGATCCGGCTTTCCGAAAGCCCCTTGGCTCGTGCCGCGACGACATATTCTTGAGAAAGCTCATTCAGCATGAAGCTCCGCGTCATGCGGCTGATATAGGCAAGCGAGAAATAACCGAGCAGGCCGCCGGGCAGGATGATGTGGCGGAACAGGTCCCAGGCGACATCCCATTGCGCCTGCCAGATGGCATCGAGCAGGAAGAAGCCCGTGATCGGCGTGAAAGTATATTCGTAGACGACGTCGATACGGCCGGGATAGGCGACCCAGCCGAGCCGCGCATAAAAGAGAACGAGCGCGATCAGCCCGAGCCAGAAGATCGGCACGGAATAACCGACCAGCCCGATGATGCGGACGATCTGGTCGGCGATAGACCCGCGCTTGACGGCGGCCAGCACGCCGAGCGGTACGCCGATCAGCGCCCCGATGATCGTGCCGACCGCCGCAAGCTCGATCGTTGCCGGAAAGACGCGGGCGATATCGGTCATGACCGGATTGGTGGTCAGCACAGACGTGCCGAAATCACCGGAAAACGCCTGTTTCAGATAGATCCAGAACTGCTGGTAGAGCGGCAGGTTGAGGCCGAGCTGCTCGCGCACCCGTTCCACGACATGCGCAGGCGCCCGGTCGCCGACGATGGCCAGTGCCGGATCGATCGGCACGACGCGGCCGATGAAGAAGGTGACGGCCAGAAGGCCGAGAAAGGTCGTGGCAGCGGTCACGAGAAACCGCAGCACGGCTTTGACATAGGACGAAGCACGGCGCCGATTGCGCCGCGTCGCGACTGTCGTTTCGGTCAGAACCAAGAAATTCTCCGCATAAGATCGATAAATACGGCCATCGAGCCGGCGTCATGCCCGAGCGTCCACAGGGCTATGACAGATGGAAAAGACCCTCTCTGGCCTGCCGGCCATCTCCCCCACAAGGGGGGAGAAAACCTGCCGCGACCGCCTGCCTTGATTGAACCGCAGCGGTGCAGTCAAGTTAAGCCCTCCCCCTTGTGGGGAGGGTGGGGAGGGGTCTTCGCTCCGCGTGCCACAGCCCTGCGAACATCTATGCCATTCATGTGGTCATACTCGGGACAAACCCGAGGATGACGTCAAGCAGGCGACGATGATGCCGGCGTGTGGACCGACCTCAGTCCTTGGAGACGGTATTGACGAAGTTGGTGTCAAAGCTCGGGCCGAGCTTGAAACCCTTCAGCTTCGACGAATAACCGGCAACTTCCGTCTGCTGGAAGATCACCACGAACGGGCTCTGGGCGAGAACCTTCTTCTGCAGGTCCTCGTAGATGGCCGCACGCTTGGCGGCATCCTTTTCCAGAAGCGCGCCCTGTGCTTCGTCTTCCAGATCCTTCGGCACGTCCCAGGCATTACGCCAGGCAAGCGTCTTGTTCTTGCCTTCGTCGGAATTGTCGTAGTTGATCGTGAAGGTTTCGGCATTCGAGTTCGGGTCGAAATAGTCCGAACCCCACTGGCCGATATAGATGTCATGCGTACGGGCGCGGAACTTGGTCAGCGTCTGCTTGCCGTCGCCTGGGATGATTTCGAGCTTGATGCCGGCCTGGGCCAGCGTCTGCTGCACGCTTTCGGCAATGCCGGTGACCGGCTGCGTATTGCGCACATCCATGGTGACGGTGAACCCGTCCTTCAGGCCGGCCTTGGCAAGCAGTTCCTTCGCCTTGGCGACGTCGAGCTTGTAAGGATTGCTGTCGAGCGCGCCGAGCTGGCCCTTCGGCAGAAAAGTCTGGTGGATCTCGCCGATGCCCTTGATCAGGGTCGCGCCGATCGCGTCGTAATCGACGAGATACTTGAAGGCTTCGATGACCTCAGGCTTGGCGAGGTTCTTGTTCTTCTGGTTGAGGCTGAAATAATAGACGGTGCCCTTCGGTGCCGAAGTCGTGGCAAGACCCTTCTTGGCAACGGCTTCCAGATCACCCGGCTCGAGATTGCGGGCAACGTCGATATCGCCATTTTCGAGCGCCAGACGCTGGCCGGCGCTTTCCTTCATGTAGCGATAGATGACGCGCTTCAGCTTCGGCTTTTCGCCGTAATAATTCGGGTTGGCTTCGAGAACGACAGCCTCGTTGGCGCGCCAGGTGACGGCCTTGAACGGACCCGAGCCGGCAAAACCGGTCTTCAGCCATTCATTGGCGAAATCGGTCTCGTATTTGTAATCGGCCGACGGCGTCACCTTCTTAGAATGCTCGACGGCGACCTTCTTGTCGACAACGGAAGCGACGGTGGCGGTCAGAACGTTGAGCACGAAGCTCGGCGCATAGGCCTTGTCGACGTTGAAGACGAACGTATCCGGCGCAGTCGCCTTGGCCTTTTCCGTGACATTGTCGCCCTTCAGGCCGAACTGGGTCAGCAGGAAGGCCGGCGACTTGTCGAGCTTGACGGCGCGCTCGAACGAATAGGCGACATCCTCGGCCGTGATCGGGTTGCCCGACGCGAATTTCAGGCCCGGCTTGAGCTTGAACGTATAGGTCATGCCGTCGTCGGAAATCGTCCAGCTGGCGGCGAGGTCGCCGATGACCTTCGACGTATCGGCCGGGTCGAGCGTGACGAGCTTGCTATAGGTATTGGCCGTTACTTCGGCCGTGGACAGCTCGAATGCCTCGCCCGGATCGAGCGTGATGATGTCGTCGATCGCAAAACCTTCGACCAGCGTGTCGGCAGGCGTCGCGGCAAAGGCCTGCGGCGCGGCAAGCGCGATCAGCGAAAGCGCAACGCCGGCAGAAAGCGCGCGCAGGTTCTTGGAGCGCAAATGGATCATGGTTCTGAAGTCCCCTGTATTGTTTGTATCGTTCGTTGGTAGTCGTTGTTTTGACGCTCTTACTCGCCCCATGCCTGGCCAAGCACCCTCAACCAGTTTTCCCTGCACAGCTTTGCGAGTTCGTCGTCAGCGTATCCATCCGATTTAAGGGCCGCAACCAGATTTTGGTTGCCGGCCGCATCCGCAATCTCGCGCGGAACGGTGGCGCCATCGAAGTCCGATCCAAGCGCCACGTGATCGATACCCATACGCTCGACCATATAGTTGATGTGGCGTACCATGTCGGAAAGCGGCGTCGCCGCGTCGTCGCGCGCATCATCGCGCAGCATGGTGACCGCATAGTTGAGCCCGACGAGACCGCCGCTCTCCTTCACCGCATCCATCTGTTTGTCGGTGAGGTTGCGGGCGACCGGCGTCAACGCATGCGCGTTGGAATGGCTGGCGATCAGCGGCTGGTCGGAAGTCTTTGCGACGTCCCAGAAACCTTTTTCGGTAATGTGAGAAAGATCGATCAGCATGCCGAGCCGGTTGCAGGCCTTGACCAGCTCAAAACCGAGCTCGGTGAGGCCGGGACCGGTATCCGTCGTCATCGGATAGGCAAAGGGCACGCCATGCCCGAAGATGTTGTGGCGGCTCCAGACCGGCCCGAGCGAGCGCAGGCCGGCGGCATGAAACACGTCGAGATTGGCAAGATCGGCATCGATCGCCTCGCAGCCTTCCATATGCATGACGGCTGCAAAAATCCCGTCCGCCATCGCCTTGCGGATATCGGCAATCGAGCGGCAGAGTTTCCACGCGCCGGCACGGTCGAGGCGCAGCGCGATCGAGGCCTTTTCAAGGGCGATATCCAGCGACGGCGCATAATCGAGCGGGGCTGCCAGCGGCGTCACATAATGCCCGTTGGCATCCGGCTCCTTGAGCACGAGATCGCCCGACGGGATATAGATCGCGCAGAGACCGCCCGCGAGCCCACCCTTTTTCGCCCGCGGCGCATCGATATGCCCGGCCGGCGTCCCATGCTTGAATTCCGCCACCGGATCGCCGCCCGCCTTCATGTTCCGCCACAGTCGCAGCAACACGTCGTTATGGCCGTCGAACACCAGTTCCATGAATTCATTCCCGATTTTGTTGAAACAGTTTGGGTGGGCAAGGGCGATCCTAGCCGGACGGATGGGTTTCGCAAGATGGGAATGTGAAGGTTCTACAGGTCTGCAAGATCAGCAGCTCTGCGAAGGTCATATTGCGCAACGGCATTGAACCGCTGGCCGCGCAATGCCAGAAAAGACACGCAATGACAGAGGCGACGAGGAACGACACGGACCATGGCCAAATTTGCGATGCAGATCGAAACCGCACATCCGCTTCTTTTCCTCGCCGATTCAACGCCGGATACCGCGTTTCCAGCCGAAATCGGAATGAGTTTTGCCGTGGCGAGCAAGGGTTGTGTCGCTTTTGCAGTCCTGTCTTTTGTCGATGGCGCGACGCTCGTTACCGTTACCGACGAGGCCTGCACATCCAGCTCGCCAAAGCTGTTCAGCGGATCAATTGCCGCCCTGAGCGGCATCGTCACTTTGATGGACAGTAGCCTGTTCGGTTACCTGAATATCCCGGTGCCGGAAGGGCCACTCGGGATCAATATCTGGGCCGACGATGCCCAAAATCCCGATTGGGTCTGGGTCCAACTGGACGCAATCCGTCCGGTCTGACGATCTTGGCGAGGCCTATTACCTCGACCAAATCCCCTCGCCCGCCTTCACCAGCATCGGCGTCTCGAACACACCTACGACCCGCTCGCGCGCCCCGGCCCCATCGAGCCTCTCATGCCACCGCGTCGATTGCAGCATGGCGGCACCGATCACGACCGGCTCTATCCCCAGCGAGGCCATCAGCGACAGCCCGGAGACGATGGAAGTGCCCGACGAGATCACATCGTCGATCAACGCCACCCGCTTGCCCGCCATCAGCGGCAGCATGCGCGGATCGACATAGAGACGCTTCTGCTGTTCCGGCGTTGTGATGGACGACAGCGGCACGGACAGTGCCTCGTCATACCAGAACTTTTTCGACGTCCCGAGCGGCACGTAGCGGGGAAAGCCGAGCGCGCGGGCAACGGCGGCGGCCAATGTCAGGCCAAGCGTCGGCAGGCCGACGATCACTTCCGGGCGGAACGCGGCGATTTTTGGCGCAAGGTCGGCAGCGAGCGCATCCTGCAAGTCAAAGCTCGCCTGGTTGATGATGAGAGAGGCGAGCGCATGTTGTCCGTCGGCCAACGGCCGGATCGGCAGGCGGATCTGGCGGCCGTCCTGAAGCTCGACCGGAAAGAAACCGGAAAAGGGACCGGCGCGATCAAAGCTGCCGGACTGGTGGATTTCCTGCCAGAAATCATGCGGCTTCATGCAAAAATCCTATGCGAGAATCTTCAAGATCGGCGTTTCCAGGAGCGTGCCGGTGGATACATCGGCAATCCCCCGGTCGGTCTGATGCGGGCCGGCATTGCAGGCCAGCGTCGCACCGAAACAGGCCTTGAAGATCAGATAGGGCGGCTGCCAGTCGGCAACCCTGTCCATCGCCGCTCGGATCTTTTGAAAACCCTCCGCGACTTGCCTGAGCGGCGCATCCGAAACGAGGCCGGACAGGGGGAGAGGCAGCATTTCCGCAACCTTGCCGTCGATCGCAACCGCCATGCCGCCGCCGGCCGCAATCACCGCATTGGCGGCAACGGCCATGTCTTCCGGATTGCCGCCGAAGACGGTGAGGTTGTGACTGTCATGGGCAAGCGAGGTCGCGAATGCGCCGCGCCAGGTGCCCCAGCCGGTGAGGAAACCGAGGCGGGTGCGGCTGTCGGCGCGGCCGTGGCGGTGAGTGACGGCGATCAGCGCCGTCCCACCCGGGGGTACCACAAAACCATCGACGACATCCGCATCCGTTTCTCCCCATTGTGTGAACCGCGGCCTGTCTATGGTCGCGATCCGCACCTTCTTCGCCTCCGAAACCAGCCGGAAATCGGCAGGCATCAGCGGCTGAAGCTTTATCGACCCCGTGAGCGGGCCGGCATCCTCTCTGGGAATTTCGATCAGGATCTCGCCCTGCCGGGCAACCGGCATGCCGCTCACCAGCACATGCCGGGCGCGGAAATCGGAAAGATCCTCGAATATGGCGATATCGGCGCGGCGTCCGGCGGCGATGAGCCCGAGATCGGCGCGACCGAGCCTGCCCGCCGCATTCAGCGTCGCCGCCCGCAGCGCCCATTCGGGCTTCATGCCGTAACGCACCAGCCGGCGGACGACATCGTCCAGCCCGCCGCCATTGACGAGATCGTCGGGAAACACGTCATCGGTGCAGAGCGTCACCGTCTGAGGCAGATGGCCGAGCGCATTCAGCGCCTCGACGAATTCCGGAAGCAGATGGTCATGGCTACCCCGCAACTCGATCGTCAGCCCCGCGCGCAGTTTCTGCATCAGGTCGTCGCCCGAAGTCAGCTCGTGGTCCGATGTGACGCCGGCCGTCATGAAGGCGTTGAGATCGGCACCGGCAAGACCGCGGGCATGGCCGCAGATCAGCTTTTCCGAGGTCAGCGCCACCTGCATGATGGCGCTCATGCGCGGATCGCGGTTGATGATGCCGCGCATGTCCATCACTTCCGCCAGCCCGCCGACTTTCGGCCAGAGCAGCATTTCCTCGACCTTTTCGGCGTCGAAATCGGCACCCGCGACTTCGAGCCCCGGCGCCGAAGGCACGCTGGAGGGAACGAGCACGATAGTCCTGAGCGGCAGATGCTTGACCGCTTCGGCCGCCCAGCAGACACCGTCGACGCCATGCACATTGCCGAATTCATGCGGATCCCAGACGATGGTCGTGACACCGCGCGCCAGAACCTCGGCCGCATAGGTCGCCGGCGTCACCATCGAGCTTTCGATGTGCATATGGGTGTCGATGAGGCCGGGCGAGATGAAAGCGCCCGTCGCATCGATCACCTGTCCCGCATCGCTGCGGCTACCGCACTCATGGACGCTAGCGATCAGCGGTCCAACAAGGCCGATATCGGCCGGCCTCTGCTCGCCGGTCACCATATCGACCAGCGTGCCGCCGGAAATCAGGATGTCGAAAGGCGCATCGCCACGGGCGGCCGCCACCGCCCGGTCGCGCAAGACCTGGTCGTTGAACCTGTTGACGTCCCAAATGATCGTTTTCACCAGGTAGCCTCCGCCCGCAGGGTTTCCAGAATGGCCGTTCGCGCCTCTTCCACCGCGACGTCCACCGCATAGATCACGTTGAAGGTGCCACGCCCCGGCCGCGTCTCGATCACGGTGCGCCCGCGCGTCACCGTCCCGGCAAGTTCGACATCGAGCCGCGCCTCGCGCCAGGTGACATGTTCTGGCTCGACAAAGGCAAAACCGGCAACCGCATCGTAAAGCGCCATGGCCGGCCGGCCGCGGCTGGTGGCGATCTCGACGAAACCGGCCAGCAGATCGGCCAGCAATTCCGCATTGCGCCCACCGCCGGCCCTGACCGGCGCGACATCGGCGGGGAAGCAGACCACCTTGCGGCAAAGATCGAGATCGACCATGCGCAGCGGAATGTTGTGAGAAAGGACGATCGCCAGCGCTTCCGGATCGGCAAAGGCGTTGAACTCGGCAGAGGCGGTATGATTGCCGGCCGTCACACCACCACCCATCCAGGTGAGATCGGTGATTTTTGCGGCGAGATCCGGCCGCGCCAGTGCGATGGCTGCGATATTGGTGAGCGGCCCGAGCGCCAGGATACGCCGGTCGCCCTCGCTCTTTTCGAGCCAGTCGCAGAGCGCCTGAAACGCATCGCTTTCGAACGTGTCGGCAGCTTCAGGTAGATGCAGGCCGGTGGAGGGCATGCCCGCCTCACCCAGCACATTGCCGGCCGTCACCATCTCGCCGAGCACAGGTGCGGCACGACCAGCATGGATCGGAAACGGCCAGACGAAGGCGGCAGCAGCCGAGGCGGCATTGCGCCTGACGCGCTCCAGCGGCGCATTGCCGAAGGACAGCGAAACGCCATCGATCGTCAGCCCCGCATGCGCAACGACCATGATCGCCGCGATGTCGTCAAAGCCCATGTCGGTGTCGATCCACACGCCCATTGCCAGAATTCCTTACGCAAAACGCTTGAGAGGGGCAGCCTTTGCGGCCGGCAGGTCGAAGGCGATCTCGGCATCCGGCGCATGCACAGGCTCGCTCGCATCGACCTCCGCCTTGATCGGCCCGAGATCGCTTGCCAGCAGATATTCCCGGCGGTCGCCGGCAAAGGATGTGCCGCGCACGGTGCCGCGGAACGGACCAGATCCGAGCGTCACCATACGCGGCCGCCAGGCGAGGCCCGCCGCTGAAAGCGCCTCGCCGGGTAAAGCGCCCGAAGGGTCCGCCAGGCCATGCTCAGTCTTGAGCTTGCCCTGATCGAGCGCAAAAATGTTTTCGAAGCCGACGAAATCCGCCACGAAGGCGGAGGCCGGCCGGTTATAGATGTCTTCCGGCGTGCCGATCTGTTCGATCGCACCGTTTTTCATGACAACAATGCGGTCGGCCAGCGAAAGCGCTTCCGTCTGGTCATGGGTGACGAAGATCATCGTCACGCCCGTCTCCTTCTGGACGCGCTGCAACTCGGTGCGCATTTCGAGCCGCAGCCGCGCATCGAGATTGGAGAGCGGCTCGTCGAGGAGGAGTACTTTCGGCTCCATCACCATGGAGCGGGCCAGCGCCACGCGCTGCTGCTGGCCGCCGGAAAGTTCGGCTGGCTTGCGATCCGCAAAGGAGGAAAGGCCGACCGATGTCAGGCCGCCGCGCACCTTCTGATCGAGTTCCGAACCGCGCATCCCCTTGAGCTTCAGGCCGAAGGCGACGTTTTCATAGACGGAAAGATGCGGAAACAGCGCATAGGACTGGAAGACGAGGCCGACCGCCCGCTTGTTCGGCGGCGTCCGGGTCATGTCGGTGCCGTCGAGACGGATATGGCCGCTTTTGACCGGCAAGAGCCCGGCGATCGCCCGCATGGTCGTCGTCTTGCCGCAGCCGGAAGGGCCGAGCAATGCGATCAGCTCGCCCTTGCCGATATCAAGATCGAGATTGCCGACGGCAACCGTGTCACCATAGGCGAGCGTCAGCTTTTCGAGCGAAAGATAGGCATCAGACATAGCGGGAAAATCCGAGGAAACGTTCTGCGGCAAACACGATGCCGATGGACAGGAAGGCGAGCAGCGAAGAGAGCGCCGCCACGGATGGATCGAAGACGATTTCCATATAGGCGATCATATCGACCGGCAGGGTGCGCACGCCCGGGCCGGAGAGAAACAGAGAGACCGGCACCTGGTTGAAACTCGTCACGAAGCCGAGGATGAAGGCGGACAGGATGCCACCCTTGATATTCGGCATCACCACCCGGAAAAACGCGCCCATCCGCGACGAACCGAGCAGAACCGCGGCCTCCTCGATATCCGAGCGCAGATTGTCGAGACTGGCGGAGACGACGCGCACCGCATAGGGCAGGATCAGCGCCGTATGGGCGAGGAAAAGCGCGGGCGTGATGCCGACGCCGAAAGGCACGACGACATAACGCAACAGCGCCAGACCGACGATGATACCCGGCACGATGATCGGCAGCGAGACGATGGTCCGCACGATCTCCGCCCCCGGCAGCCGGTAACGCGAGAGTGCGTAAGACGCGGGGATGCCGAGCACGAGTGCCGCCGCCGTGCCGCCGACGGCCAGAAACATCGACATGGCGAAAGAGGCGCGAAAACTGTCGACGGTAAAAACCTTGGCAATCCAGCGGAGCGAAAAGCCCTGCGGCGGGAAGGCCAGCGTTTCGCCGGCCGAAAACGAGGCCGCGACGATGATCAGGAACGGCCCGATCAGGAAGGCAAGCACGAGAAACAGCGTCGCGGGAATGAAGAGGCTGCGGGCGTTCACTTGGCGCTCCTCACCTTGTTACGGGCCGTCGCCACCCGTTTCAGGAGAATATTGGCGGCAAAGCTCATGACGATCAGGATGAAGGCGATGACGCTGGCCGCGACGAAATTATTGGCGACGGACACCTGCTGATACATCAACGTCTCCAGCATCAGCACCTTGGAGCCGCCGAGAATGGCCGGCGTGATATAGGCGGTGAGCGAGCCGGTGAAGACCAGCGTGCCGCCGATGACAAGGCCTTCGCGGGTGAGCGGCAGGATCACCTTCCAAAAGACCTGGAACCAGTTGGCACCGAGCACGCGGGCGGCCGGCACCGCATCCTTCGGCATGTTTTCCAGCGCCGAGATCAGCGAGATCACCATCAGCGGCAGGAAGAGCTGCAACAGACCGATGAAGATCGCCGTTTCGGAAAACAGAATGCGCAGCGGCGCGTCGGAAATGCCGAGTGCCTGAAAGGCCTGGTTGACGATGCCGGTGCGGCCGAGAATGACGATCCAGGCATAGGTGCGCGCCACCGGCGAGATCATCAGCGGCAACACGACCAGGCCAGTCATCCGCCCCTTCATGGTCGGCGTCAGGCCGACGATTGCAAAGGCCGCCGCATAACCGATGACCGCGGAAACGACCGTCACCATCGCCCCGAGCTTCAGCGTGCGCAGGAAAACGGCCTGGTTCAGCGGGCTGGAAAAGAACTCGATATAGGCGGCAAGCGAAAAGCCGCCGGTGGGATCGCGAAAGCCGTCGGAGAGCAGGATGACGACCGGCACGAGAAACACCGCCGCCGCAAACAACGCGGCAGGCAGTACAAGCGCAAGCGCCTCGGCCCGGTTCTGAAACATGTCTGCTTTACTCCAGTGTCGTTAGGGCTGCCGAGAAGAATGGCAGCCTTTATTTCTGTCGGCGATTGCCCCTCATCCGGCTGCCGCCACCTTCTCCCCGTTCTGACGGGGAGAAGGGATGTGCCGCACCCTCCATGCCTTAGTCAGGGCAAGTCCCCTCTCCCCGCCTGCGGGGAGAGGGTTAGGGTGAGGGGCAATTTCTAGCGCCAAGCCCAATTGCGAGGCCGCTTACTGCCCCACCTTGGCATTCCAGCTCTTCACCCAGCCGGCGCGATTGTCGAGCGCGACAGCCGATGGAATGAGCTTCAGGCTCTTCGCCGTGTCCTCGCCATAGGTCAGGTTATTGGCAACAGCATCCGAGAGCTTCACGTCCTTGTTGGCCGGGCTGTCGACCAGCTTTTCAGCGAGCTTGGTCTGGATGTCGGTGGAGAGCCAGAAATCCATGAACTGCAGCGCCAGATCCTGGTTCTTCGAACCCTTGGTAACGATCATGACGTTCATGCCGCCGGTCTGGCCTTCCTTAGGCGTCGCCCAGGCGATCGGCATGGAAAGTTTTGTGAACGGCGCCCAGGAGAAGCGGCCGATCGGGGCGGCCCAGATCTCTTCCTGCTGCATCAGCTGCACCAGCTGCGACGACTTTTCGTAGAAGGTGACGATCTCGTCCTTCTTTTCCCCGACCGCTTCGATCGGCGCTGCGAGATCCGGCGTGTCCTTGCCGAGCGCCTGACCGAGCATGTAGAGCGCCGGCGGGCCCTGATTGGTAGTGACATTCGGCCAGGCGATGTGGCTCGCATATTCCGGCTTCAAAAGGTCGGCCCAGCTGTCGATCTTCATCTTGTCGGAACGGTAGGCGATCGAGGTGGCGTAGAATGTGTAACCGACGCTCATGCCGTCGCCGTTCGGATCCTTGGCGATGTCATAGAGGGAATTGAAGCTCTTGATCTTCGACGTATCGATCTTGTCGATCAGGCCCTTGCGGGCAGCGTTGAGACCGTCGGCCATCGAAACCACGGCCATATCGACGACCGGATTTGCCTTGTTGGCTTCCATCTTGGCCAGACGCTCGACGCTGTTGCCGGTCTCGACCACCAGCTTGCAGCCGCAGATCTTTTCGAAGGGATCGTAGACGATCTGCTTGTACTCGTCCTGCGCCAGCGCATAGACGGAAATCGTCAGCGTCTTGTCTTCCGCCCGGGCGAGGCCCGTGCCTGCGAGGAGAATTGCGGCCGAAGCCATCAGCACTGTCTTCATGGGGCATTCCTTTCGGGAGGAGAGGATGAGGAATTTGCGAAGGATGAATTGTCGGAAGCAGAAGCATCGGCAGTCGCCAGCCTAGCGGTTGTTTGCCGCGGCACCAGTGCCATCGGCACCCGGTTGCACTGGGCAACCGCAATATTGCTGGCCTCGGGCGACGGCTCGCGCTCGATCGTCGCAAGCAGCGCGCCGATCGCGATATCGGCAATCGCCACGGCATCCTGCCGGACCGTGGTGATGCTCGGGCTGACGACCGAAGACCAGACGAGATCGTCGAAACCGACGACACTTGCCTCGTTTGGCACGCGGATCCCCGCCCGCTGCAATTCCGTGAGCGCCCTCAGCGCATGCAGGTCGCTGCTGGCGGCAAAGGCGGTAAAGCCGTTCTCGACCTTTTCCTTCAAGCCCAGCGGACAGCCGGCTCCCAAAACCATCTCGTTGCGCTCGATCCAGATGACATCGACACGGCCATCCTTCGGAATGCGCGATTTCATGCCGCCGATGCGGTCGTTCTGCACGTTGGAAAGCGGATTGGCGCCGATCAGCACGAAATCGCGATGCCCGAGATCGACGAGATGCTCGGCCACCAGCTGGCCGCCCTGCCAGTGATCCGCGGAGACCGTATTGTTCGGCGTCGAAGGGCTGTCGATCACGGCGACCGGACAGGCAAGCTCGGCGATCCGCGTGCCGAGCCGCGGCACGATGACGATGCCATCGACCTGACGCTCGATCAGCCGCTGGATCGCCAGCGTCTGCTTGGCATTGTCGCCGCTGCTGTCGGCAATCAGCACGCCATAACCGGCATCCGCCGCAGCGTTCTCGATCGCCTGGGCAATCTGCGGAAACAGCGGATTGGAGATGTTTGGAAGAACGAGGCCGATCACGCCGCTGCGCCCGGTGCGCAATGCCCGGGCGGTGACGCTCGGCACGTAACCCAGCTCTTCCGCCTTGGCTCGCACCCGCTCGATCAGCTCCGGCGACACCCGGCCCTTGCCCGACAGCGCATTCGACACGGTCGCGGCCGATACGCCAAGCGCATCGGCAATCACACTCATGTTCGGTGTTTGTCGGTTCGAGGCCATAAGCAGGATCTGATTAATCGTTTAATCATGCATAAGCGAGGATGGCCGCCTTGTCGAGTCCTGCAGCCGATAAGCTTGCCCGATCGAGAAAGAACTTGTTGAAGAGGGCCTTGCGGGTGTAAAGGCCAAGTAACGCGAAAAGCGACTGCTTTCCTTGATCCGCCGGATGGGCGCGAGTAAGCAGGTGGACGAATTGTCGTTCAGGCCGTCGAATACACGCCAGCCCTGCAGTTTGAAGCATGGTTCGGCCAGCGTTTCCCTGAAAACCATAGACCTGGCATTGCCAGGCCAAGGCAAGCAATCGGCGCCGAAACGCGCCGTGGCGCTTGCGTTGATCGGAACGCGTCATGAACAGACCACTTGTCGTCATATTCACCACCATCATGCTCGATGCCGCCGGCATCGGGCTCGTTTTTCCCATCCTCCCCGCACTTCTGAAGGATGTCACCCAGACCGAAAACGTCGCCTCCTATATCGGCGTCATGACCGCGCTTTATGCGGCCATGCAATTCGTCTTCGCGCCGGTGCTCGGTTCGCTCAGCGACCGGCTCGGCCGCCGGCCGGTGCTGATCGTCTCGCTGGCCGGCGCCGCGATCAACTATCTGCTACTCGCCTTTGCCGGAAACATCTGGCTGCTCTTGATCGGCCGCGCCATTGCCGGCCTCACCAGCGCCAATGTCGCGGTGGCTTCCGCCTATATTACCGACGTTTCCAGCGAGGACACCCGTGCCCGCCGCTTCGGGCTTCTGAACGCCATGTTCGGCATGGGCTTCATCATCGGCCCGGTGCTGGGCGGCGCGCTCGGCGATTACTGGCTGCGCCTGCCCTTCATTGCCGCGGCCGCGCTCAACACCTGCAACCTGCTTCTGGCCCTCGTCATCCTGCCGGAATCGCGCAAGCCCAGCCGAGAGAAGATCGATCTTGCGGCGCTCAACCCGCTGCGGCCGCTGCGCTGGGTCTTTTCGCTCAAAAGCCTCTGGCCGGTCGTCTTCATCTTCTTCGTTTTCAGCGCATCCGGCGAGGCCTATGGCACCTGCTGGTCGCTCTGGGGTGCCGATACGTTTCACTGGAACGGTCTTTGGATCGGCCTTTCGCTCGGCGCATTCGGCATCTGCCAGACGCTCTCGCAAGCCTTTCTGCCAGGCCCCGCCGCAAGATTGCTCGGAGAGCGTGGCGCAATCCTGACCGGTGTCGCCAGCGGTTGCCTTGCGCTGACCGTCATGGCCTTTGCCGGCGAAGGCTGGATGATCTTTGCCATCATGCCGATCTTCGCGCTCGGCGGCATCGGCGCGCCGGCCCTGCAATCGCTTGCCACACGGCAGGTCGATGAAGACCGTCAGGGCCAGTTCCAGGGCGTATTGGCTTCCACCGTCAGCCTTGCTTCGATCATCGGGCCGCTCGGCTTTTCGAGCTTCTACTTCGTTGTCAGGGACCAGTGGCCGGGCGCGATCTGGCTATCGGTCGCCGTCGTTTATGCGCTCGGCATTCCGCTCGTGCTCGGCCTGCGCCTCAAGCGGCCCGAAACCATAGAACAGGCCGCGGCCTGACCTCACTCCCGGGCACCGGCCTCGACCAGCAGATCCACAAGCGCGCTGTCCTCCCGTTCCCGCGCCAGGGACAGCGCCGTCTTGCCGTCATTTCCACGGGCATTGACGTCGGCGCCGGCATCGATCAGCGCCTCGATCACATCTTCCCGCTCCGGCTCCGTCAGATTGACGAGCAGAGGCGTGCGCCCTTGCTTGTCGCGCGCCTCGATATTGCCGCCGGCGGCAATAATCTCGGCAACCGGCTCCGGATCGGCGATGATGTGCAGGAGCGTTATGCCCTCGTCATTGGCGGCATTGACGTTCGCGCCATTAGCAATGAGCATCTTGAAAATGGCGGGATCGAAATAGAGGTCCTGCAGGTTCATCGGCTGGAAACCGAACTCCCCGACGGAAGTGGCAAGCTGCGGCTCCGCCTTCAGCATCACCGAAACCTTCGCGGCATCGCCGACCTGCACGGCCTGATGAAATTTTTCGATATCCTGCGGGCTCATCGCCAAGGCACTGGTGGAAAACAGCGACAAGATAAGAGCAAAGACCGGAAACCTGCGCATGCCTGATCCTTACGTCTGCTGATAAACGGCAACGACGCGGTCGAAGGCGCGCTCTTCAAGATCCTTCTCGCGGATCAGGAAATAGACCGTGCCTTCCGAATTTTCCTGCATCCAGTCCGGCACCTCGACCTGCAGCAGAAGCCGCCAGTCCTTTGCCTTTTCCATGATCATGTCCCTGTTCTTCGCCCAGTCGTCGCCGGAGAGGAACTGCGTCTTGAACTCGCTGCTGACGACCGCGTCATAACGCGGATCATCCTGCACCGGTTGTGGCGCGCCGAGGAGCTGGGTCTGCGGTTCGGTATCGTCCGAAAGCTCACTATATGCCTGGGAAAAGGCCTGCGCCCCGCCGACGACGGCCTGATCGGCGGAATACGTTTTTTCCAAGCGGCCGGATGCCTGGAATTCGATGCTGGAATAAGACGGAAGCTGCAGCGCGGCCTTGAGCGCCATCGGCCTTGCCGAGCCGCCATAGGGCGTGCCCGGTTCCGGCGCGCCGGCCAGACGGGCCTCCGGCTGCAGCCCATATTGCTTGTTCGCGTCCTCGACCATCTTGCGATAGGCGACCGCCGCGCTGGCGAGATCTGTCGGAATTGCCGCATGCGAAAGCGCATCGGCCGGGCTGCGGTCCCAGATCACCCTGGCCGATTCCGTGCCGGTATCGAAGGGACCGGCGACCATGTCGTAGAAGAACAGCAGCCGACCTTCGTTCGGCAGAAGCTTTGCGGCCTCGCCAAGACCCGCCGCCTCACCCAAATCGACCTGTGCGAAGAAAGCGTAAGGCAGGCCCGCGGCAAGATGGGTTTTCAGCTCTCCGTCATAGGGTTCGCCTGCGCGTCCGGCGATCTCGTCGACATTGGCGGGGATCGTCCGGCGCGGCCATTCGATCTCCTTCGGCAGGTCCGGCGTGCCACCGATCCGGCTGCCGCCCTTGCGGTCAGCGTCCTTCGTCGAAAAGACGATGGCCGGGCGCAACTGGCCCGTCACCATCTCGACCAGATCGGGAGCAAAACGCTCCTCGATCACCTGATGCGCTTGCGCCGGCGTATCGAACATTTTTCACCCCGTAACCGTCCGTCTCGCGGGGTGACTTAATGGCTCCATGAGACAAGGCAAGTGCAGGAAATGGCTACCAGCCGACAACTTCCTGTCCGTAACGCCCGACCTCCTCGAGCAGCCAGGCCCGGAACGCCACGACGGGCCGAAAATCCCGCTTGCTGGCCGGCGCCACGACATAATAGGCGCTGGGGCTGACGATCTCGTGCGGAAAAGCTTCCACCAGCTGGCGCCCGGCCAGTTCCGTATCGATCAGGAAAAGCGGCATCAGCGCGACGCCCAGCCCGGCCATCGCCGCCTGCGCGACATTGCCGAACTGTTCGAACCGCATCGCCTGCCCGGGCGTGCCGGAAAGACCGAGACTTTCGAACCAGTAGCTCCAGGCGCCGGGCCGCGACGCCATATGCAGCAGCGGCAGGCGCATCAGGTCTTCGGCCTTGCTGATCGGATGCGCGGCAAGGAAGGCAGGCGAGCAGACCGGCGCCACCTTTTCCTCCATCAGGAAGGTGCATTCGCCGCCCGGCCAGTCCGGCTGGCCGACATGGATCGCCATGTCGATCCCCTCGCGATCGAGATCGAAGGCGCCGATGCGGGTGGCGAAATTGAGCGTGATCTGCGGATGGCGGGCGACGAATTGCGGAATGCGCGGCATCAGCCAGCGCGTGCCGAAGGTCGGCAGGATGGCAAGGTTCAACTGGTCACTATGCCGTTTGGTCATGGCCGCCAGCGAGGCCGAACGGATTTCGGCAAGCGCTCCGCTGATCGCCTTCGCATAGTCCGCACCGACCGGCGTCAGAAGCACGCCGCGACCAGTCCGATCGAACAACATCACGCCAAGCTGTTCTTCCAGCCCGGAAACCTGGCGGCTGATCGCTCCTTGCGTCAGCGATAATTCATCGGCCGCAGCCGAAAAACTGCCGAGCCGGGCGACGGAATCGAAGGCGGCAAGCGCCGAGGTCGAAGGCAGGAGTTTTCGCGAAAGGCTGGTCATGACCTATTACTATAGTTCATGCTGCTTTGAGTAAACGGCCCTTGCCCTTGGACCCGGCTCGGCGATAATCCCGGCCATACAAAATCTGGAGGACATCATGGCCTTTGCCTGGAACGACCCCTTTCTGCTCGACGACCAGCTGACCGAAGAAGAGCGGATGATCCGCGATGCGGCAGCCGCCTTCTCCAAGTCCGAGCTTCTGCCGCGTGTCAGCGAAGCCTATCTCGATGAGACAACCGACAAGGGCCTGTTCAAGCTGATGGGCGATGCCGGTCTGCTTGGCGTCACCCTTCCGGAAGAATACGGCGCCGCCAACGCCTCCTACGTTGCCTACGGCCTCGTGGCCCGCGAAGTGGAACGGATCGATAGTGGCTACCGCTCGATGATGAGCGTCCAGTCCTCGCTGGTCATCTACCCGATCTATGCCTATGGCTCCGACGAACAGAAGAAGAAGTATCTGCCGGGCCTGGTTTCCGGCGATCTGATCGGCTGTTTCGGCCTGACCGAGCCGGATGCCGGCTCCGATCCGGGCGGCATGAAGACCCGCGCCGAAAAGATCGAAGGCGGTTATCGCCTGCGCGGCGCAAAAATGTGGATTTCCAACGCGCCGATCGCCGACGTTTTTGTCGTCTGGGCGAAGTCGGAAGCCCATAACAACGAGATCCGTGGCTTCGTGCTGGAAAAAGGCATGAAGGGACTTTCGGCGCCCAAGATCGGCGGAAAACTGTCGCTGCGCGCCTCGATCACCGGCGAGATCGTGCTCGACGGCGTCGAAGTTGGCGAAGATGCGCTTCTGCCCAACGTCTCGGGCCTCAAGGGACCGTTCGGCTGTCTCAACCGCGCTCGCTACGGCATTTCCTGGGGTGTGATGGGAGCTGCCGAAGACTGCTGGTTCCGCGCCCGCCAGTATGGCCTCGATCGCAAGCAGTTCGGCAAGCCGCTTGCCGGCATGCAGCTTTACCAGAAGAAGCTCGCCGACATGATGACCGAGATCACGCTCGGCCTGCAGGGTTCGCTCCGCGTCGGCCAGCTGATGGACGCCCACAAGATGGCGCCGGAAATGATCTCCATCGTCAAGCGCAACAATTGCGGCAAGGCGCTGGATATCGCCCGCCAGGCCCGCGACATGCATGGCGGCAACGGCATCCAGATCGAATACCACGTCATGCGCCACGCGCAGAACCTGGAGACGGTCAACACCTATGAAGGCACGCATGACGTCCATGCGCTGATCCTCGGCCGCGCCCAGACCGGCATCCAGGCCTTCTTCTGATCCCCAAAAATCCCGGCTTTCCCAGCCTGCCCGGCCCGCTTATGCGCGCCGGGCTTTTTTGTTTTTTTGGGGGGCTTCGCGATATATTGGCGCTGTCATCGCAAACCAGGGCGGTGGGGTATGACTAGGTCTCGTTTGCGCCAGAAGCGGACATCTGGAATGCTTGCTTTTAAAGCCCCCCATCACGCAACTATTCGAAACTGTATGCCCGCTTGACGAATCCATAGCTGTGTAGCTATACGTTAACTCATAGCTGAATAGGTATGAGTTAACGTGACATACGCGAGGGATGAAGTCTTCAAGGCACTTGCCGATCCCACCAGGCGGGCGATCTTCGAACGTTTATGCCGTGAAGGAGAGAGGACCGTCAGCATGCTGACATCGGGAGCGGGCGTTTCTCAACCGGTCGTCTCTAAACATCTGGCTACACTTAAACGGGCAGGCCTCGTAAGCGACCGCCATCAAGGACGTCAAACCCACTACAGGGCAGAATATGCCGCGCTGGCTCCTCTCGTCGACTGGACACATGAGATGACCGGTTTGTGGGAAAAGAAGTTCGACGCACTCGAAGATTTGCTTCAAAGGATGGACCAATGACCGACACAAGCACCGTTCGCATCGAGCGAGAGATGTTGCATCCGCCAGAAAAGCTCTGGCGTGCACTGACGCAGCCTCACCTGATCGCGGAGTGGTTGATGAAGAACGACTTCGCTGCAGTCGTCGGCCACCGTTTTAATCTCCGTGGCGAATGGGGTGGGGTGTTGGATTGTGAAGTCCTGGTTGTCGAGCCAAACAAGCAGCTGTCCTACACCTGGAATCATGTCCACGAGGACAGGGCTTATGACCTCAGGAGCGTGGTAACGCTGACGTTGACGCCGACCGCAAAGGGCACGCATCTCTGTATGGAGCAAACCGGCTTTCTGCCCGATCAAAAGCAGGCTTTTCATGGGGCCCATCACGGATGGCAAGGCTTCCTGGAAAAGCTGGATGGCCTTGCGGCCAGCCTCGGCTGACCAGTGCACCCGATCATCTCCCATACTGCCTGCGCGAAGTGAAGACGGGAGAACGGGCCCTGACGCCGCGCCCTATCTCCTATGGCGGCGGTTATTCTATACACAATCTGGAGGCATATTTATGAATTGGAGCAGATGTTTACGGCAAGCTCACCGGTGGATATCGATAGTATTCACCCTGACAGTCATCGCCAATTTTGTGACGATGGCTTTCGGTCAGCCGCCCGCTTGGGTCGTTTATTCGCCGCTATTGCCGCTGTTCCTGTTGCTCGGCAGCGGCCTTTATCTGTTCGTTCTCCCCTACGCGGTGAAGCAATGATTTTCCTCTTCTGATTTCGTCCGCTCCGGGCCGAAGGCTGACACCCACCACCCCATCATCTCTCAAGTGAGGCTCGCGCCGGTCCATCGGGGCGCGAGCCTTATGTCGGATAAAGTCCGGATCGAGATCACTTAAGGGAGGCCACGTTCGGACAATGCGTGGCGTCGGCCGTTAAGTCGATTATTGTGCCTGCTTTTTCCCGCCGGGTCTCTCATCAGCCGAGAGAGTGCCGTTGCCATCCTTGTCGAGCCGCTTGAACCGAAGATCGACTATCTTCTTAAGTTCGGCGGCATCAATCGATCCGTCATGATTCGCATCGATATGGTCGAATCGTTTGCCCAGCGTAGTCGCATCACCTGTCGGGCGCGCGGCCATGAATTCCGCTCGGCTGACGAGATGATTGCCATCCTTGTCTGCCTTGAAGAAGATCGCCTGCTGCCGGGCTTCGAACTGGGCAAGGGTCATGTCCTTCGGTGTCTGCGCGTTCGCTGCGAAGGAACCCTGTGTTGCGATCAGCAGAAGGGCGGCGGCAGATCCGGCGCACAAACCGAGAGAACGCATCCGGCTCAATGGTTTCATCATGTCATTTCCTTACTTGAGACTGTGAAACAGCCTGGTCTTCGAACCAGGCCGTCGTGATGCCAGTAACGAACTTTCGAACAGCCCGGTGCTTTTAAAGCTGGGCATATTCGTTGCGCGGAACTCGCCGCCCTTTCCGTCGCGTGAAATCAAGTTTTTTTTGAGAGGAGCGATAAACTCGCAAGCCGCGAGAAATAGGCCTCGGCTTTGGTGATGTGTCGCCTGTCCGCCGCCCCATCATCAAAAGCCCGGTCCGGATGAACCTAGCCGGGCTTTTGCGTCAAAAGCGCGATCTCAAGGCATCCGCACGATGCGGCCGTTGCCCCGGATATCCGAGCGCCGCAGAACCGGATTGCCGAACAGTTCGACATTGCCGTTTCCGGAAATCACCACATCCGCATCGACCCTAGCGGTCATTTTCGCGTCGCCGTTTCCGCGAATGTCCACCTGCGCCGATTGCGCGGTCAGGTCCTTGAATTGCACGGCGCCGGAGCCGGAAATGTTGAGGCCGACGATATCGACTGTCCCGCTAGCCGTGGATTTGCCGCTGCCCCGGATGTTCAGTTCCAGCTGCGGCTGATCGAGCTGCGCAAGCGTCAGTTCGCCATTGCCGAGCATGTCCCAGCGGGTGATTGCCGGTCCTGAAAGTTTGACCTCAAGCCGGGTCGCGAACCAGCCGGGATCGCAATCCAGCTCCAGCCGCCCGGCCTCGATCCTGACATGGCCGAGCAGGTCGGGATCGCCGCTGACGATCGCTTCCGCCGTATCGCCCGGCAGATAATAGACCGAGGCCGGCAGGTCGATCGCGAAACGATCACCGGCCTCGAAGGGCAGCGTCACCTGTTTCTGGGTAGAACCCGTCGCCTCGCATGTCCGGCCTACATTCCACAGATGCGCCGCATCGGCCCAGTCCGCGCCGGAAAGCAGGGCGCCGAGCGTCAGGAAACCGACGGCCCCCATCAAGCCTGCAATTGCCACATGCCCCAATGTCCGTGTCATGCCCATTCCCTCCAGAAAAACGGTTTGAAAAGAGTTTGAATTTTCAGATGTCTTGAATTCTCAGGCTTCATGTCGGGCCGGCTGGGCCAGACGGAAATGCAGTCTTGCGTAATGGCCGAGCGTGCGAATGCCGGCCCCAAATCCGATCAGAAGCAGGGCGCCAAATCCGATAAAGGCGCTCAAAAGCCCGGCACCGACGCAGAGGCGGGCCAGAATTTCCATCACCGTGCCATCGGCGTGGAACAGGGCGGAGAGGATGATCTTCACACCGACCGCGCCGACGGCAAAAAGCCCGATCCCGAAACCCGCTGTGACCAGCGTTGCGACAATCAGCAGCGGCAACAGGAAAAAAATGTCGACGAAGGCGAGTGCGGCAAGCGCCATCGCAGCCGCAGCGAGATTGGAAAGGCTCCGGTCGCTTTCGAACCGCCGCAGCCCGATATCGGCACGCAATTCGCGGGCAATGCGGGCAGGATCGCCGAGCGCTGCGGCAACCTCCGCCTCGCTGCGCCCATGCGCCTGCGATTCCTCGAAATGCGCTGCATAATCGGCGACGATCTCGGCAATCTCTGCGGCCGGAAGACCGGCAAGAGAGCGCCTGAGGCCATCTAGAAAGGCATCCTTCGTCATGACAAATCCTCCAGAAGTGTATCGACGGCAACCGTGAAGGCACGCCAGTCGCTGCGATGCGTTTCGAAAACCGTCTGCCCGAGTTCCGTCAGCCGGTAATATTTTCGCGGCGGACCGCTGCTCGACTCGACGATGCGGGTGGCAACCAGTCCATCCGTCTGCATGCGCCGCATCAGCGGATAGATCGTGCCTTCGCCCATGCCGACGGCCGAGACGAGCGTGCTGGCGATCTCGTAACCGTAACTTTCGCCGCGCGACAGCACGGCCAGCACGCAGAGATCGAGAACGCCCTTCCGCAATTGAATTTGGATTGAGTCAGCCATCATGCCTCCAGATCTGCATTTTATATAACGCAAGATACCTTGTTATGCAAGATACCTTGCTATGCGTTGATCATGCGCCTGCAAACGGGCGAAATAGCGAGGTTTTTCAATGCAGAAGGGCCGCTCGGTATCTCTGGCCGAAGAAAACACGCTTCGGTGAAAGGCAAAATCACTGACAGATCGAAGCCCGAAAACACCGGTAGCGCGGATGCTGTGACTGGATTGGATTCAAGTCCGTCGCGGCCGGGATCGTCAGCTCAACGAATGCAATTGATAAAAATCAAGACCAGGCGCTTCCAACCTGGGCGCGAGGCGCTAACTTGTATGCGTTTTAATGCATGTTTCATGAACGATAAAAGGTAATGAATTCGATGATCAGTGGAAATGTAAAGCTCGAACTGCTCTATCCGACAGTCGATCAGGCAGCGATTTACCCCGTCACCAAACCGCTCAGCGACAGCGAGATCGAGTTTACCAAGGACGATCTTCATCCGACGGGCCGCGATCCGGTCGCAGTCCAGCACGATATTACCGGCTCGATCTACACATTCACGATCATGGCCAACACCAGCTGGTTTTTCGATTCCAGCACGGCCGCCAATGACTATGTCCTGACCTTCGACAGTCTCGGCGGCACGTCCGGCAAGACGTTTTACAGCGCCGATATCCTGACCAACGACATGAGCTTTGCAGCAGATGATGTAACGGCCTCCGGCAACAAGCTCGACATCGACC
Source organism: Neorhizobium alkalisoli (assembly GCF_007829835.1). Classification (GTDB taxonomy): domain Bacteria; phylum Pseudomonadota; class Alphaproteobacteria; order Rhizobiales; family Rhizobiaceae; genus Neorhizobium. The sequence goes on from NZ_VIWP01000005.1 coordinate 260,871, forward strand.
TTTCGGGACATATTTACAAGCCGAATGCCGTGCTTTCGGTCCAGCTCGGTTTTGCCTATACCGGCAAGGGCGGCGCAGACCGTCTGGTCGGCGACAATGGCCGCGACATGCTGAATGGCGGTGCGGGCAATGACAAGCTGATCGGTGGCGCAGGCGCAGACAAGCTGGTGGGCGGCACGGGCTCCGACACCGCCTCCTATATCACCGCCGCCAGCGGCGTCACCGCCGACCTGACAAAACCCTCGTCCAACAAGGGCGATGCGAAGGGCGACACCTACAGCTCGATCGAAAACCTCGAAGGCTCGAAATTCACCGACCGCCTGTTCGGCGATGCCGGCAAGAACGTGCTGAAGGGCGATGCCGGCAATGACGTTCTTCAGGGTGCGGCCGGAAACGACAGCCTTTATGGTGGCAATGGCAATGACCGCCTTTATGGTGGAACCGGCAATGACAAGCTTTATGGCGGGCTCGGTGCAGACGACCTTTACGGCGGCACCGGCAACGACATCTTCTATTTCACGTCAGACAAGGATTCCACGGTTTCCGCCGCCGGCCGCGACACGATCTTCGATTTTGAGATCGGCGACAAGATCCATCTGGTCGGCATTGATGCAGACACGACCCATGCCGGCAACCAGAAATTCGACTTCATCGGAACCTCCGCCTTTTCCGGTGATGCCGGCGAACTGCGCTACAAGAAGATGGCCTCCGACACCGTCATCTATGGCGACCTGAACGGCGACAAAAAGGCCGATTTCTCGATCCATCTCGACGACGCCGTCGCCTTGCAGAAGAGCTATTTCTTCCTCTAAAAAAATGCCTCTATCCCCTCCGTCATCCTCGGGCTTGTCCCGAGGATCTGCAGGTGCCTGATATATCCGACGTGGTTAGATCCTCGGGACAAGCCCGAGGATGACGATCCTTAAGCCACGCGGCCTGCCAGACAAGCAGAACCGCGAAACCCACCCCCTCCTTCTCCAACGCCGCTTTTCGTCATTGGAGAATTTTCCGGCTTCGGTGTATCACATGGGCGCCGCGGCCCGATCGGGCGGCGCGGCGACAAGACCGACTGTCGAAAGAACGCGTGGCATGGAAAATACGGCGGAAACGGCCGAAGGCGGCTTTGATGTCGGCGAACGCCTGCGCATGGTGCGCGAAAACCATGGCCTTTCGCAGCGCGGTCTGGCGGTCAAGGCCGGCGTTACCCATTCGCTGATCTCGCTGATCGAAAAGAACAAGGTCAGCCCCTCCGTCGCCTCGCTCAAAAAAATCCTCGAAGCGATCGCCTATCCGCTCACCGATTTCTTCGCTCTCACCCTGCCTCCGGTCGACCAGATCTTTTACCGCGCCGACGAGCTGACGCCGCTTTCGGCAAACGGGGTCACCCTTCTGCAGGTCGGTGATGCCAAATCCCACAGCGTCCAGGTGTTTCACGAATTCTACGAACCCGGCGCCGATACCGGTGAGACCATGCTGGCCCATGAGGCCGAAGAGGGTGGCGTCGTGGTCGCCGGCGAGCTGGAACTGACGGTCGGTAACCAGACCCGCATCCTCAGACGCGGCGATGCTTTTCTGTTCGACAGCCGCCTGCCGCACCGTTTTCGCAATGTCGGAACCGAGCGCTGCGAGGTGGTCAGCGCAGTCACTCCGCCCTATCTCTGACGAACCATCCTCAGGACCGGAAGCGCCCAAAAATCTAATCGATATTAGTATGACTTTATTGCCGCCACGGCGTTGATTGTCGGCAGTCTATGTCTTAACTCAGCAACCGGAACATTTCACGCCTCTGCCGGCGGCACCGGACCATGGATCGGGCCGCCTTCCGCGATTTAAAAACCGAAAGTGGACACCATGCAGACCTATCCCGACGTCAAACTTTTCATCAACGGCGAATGGCGCGATGCGCTGGCCGGCGAGACCATCGAAGTCACCGATCCGGCGACCGATGAAGTGATCGGCAAGATTGCCCATGCCCGCAAGGCCGACATGGATCTGGCGCTCGAAGCCGCCGACAAGGGTTTTAAGGTCTGGCGCGACACCTCGCCCTTCGACCGTTCCAAGCTGATGCGCAAGGCCGCCGACATTCTGCGCGAGCGTGCCGATGCGATCGCCTACATGATGACCCGCGAACAGGGCAAGCCGCTGGCCCAGTCGAAGATGGAAATCATGGGCGCCGCCGATACGATCGACTGGTTCGCCGAAGAAGCCCGTCGCACCTACGGCCAGATCATCCCGGCCCGTTTTTCCGGCGTCAACCAGATGACGATCAAGCTGCCGGTCGGCCCGGTCGCCGCCTTCACGCCGTGGAATTTCCCGATCAACCAGATCGTCCGCAAGCTGTCCGCCGCCGTTTCCACCGGCTGCTCGATCATCGTCAAGGCCCCGGAAGAAACCCCGGCTTCACCTGCTGAACTGATCCGCGCCTTCGCCGATGCCGGCATTCCGGCTGGCGTCGTCAACCTGATCTACGGCATCCCGGCCGAAATTTCGGAATACCTGATCCCGCATCCGGTCATCCGCAAGATTTCCTTCACCGGCTCGACGCCGATCGGCAAGCATCTCGCAGCCCTCGCCGGCAAGCACATGAAGCGCGCCACGATGGAACTCGGCGGCCATGCACCAGTCATGATCTTCAATGATGCCGATCTCGAAAAGGCGATCGAAGTCACCGCCATGTCGAAATTCCGCAATGCCGGCCAGGTCTGCGTTGCCCCGACCCGCTTCCTGATCCAGGACGGCGTTGCCGACCAGTTCATGGAAGGTTTCGTCAAGGCTGCGAAGGCAATCAAGGTCGGCAACGGTCTCGATGCCGACACGACCATGGGCCCGCTCGCCAACGAGCGCCGTATCCCGGCCATGGAAGCGCTGATCCAGGACGCCGTGAAGAGCGGCGCAGACCTGAAGACCGGCGGCAACCGCATCGGCAACAAGGGCAATTTCTTCGAGCCGACCGTTCTTGCCAACGTTCCGACCTCGGCCAAGATCATGAACGACGAGCCCTTTGGCCCGGTCGCGATCGTCAACCGCTTCTCGACCTATGAAGAAGCGATCGAAGAAGCCAACCGCCTGCCCTTCGGCCTCGCATCTTATGCCTTCACCGGCTCGGTCAAGACCGCCCACATGCTCGGCCGCCAGGTCGAAGCCGGCATGCTGACCATCAACCACAACGGCCTTGCCCTGCCGGAAGTACCGTTCGGCGGCATGAAGGATTCGGGCTATGGCACGGAAGGCGGTTCGGAAGCCGTTCAGGCCTATCTCGAAACCAAGTATGTTTCGCAGATGAACTGAGACCCATGGGTTTTGCGATGATCTTTGAACCGGCCGGAGTGAAAGCTCCGGCCGGTTTTGTTTTGCCCTCTTGCTGTTACCCATCAACTCGAATACCAAAACAAAACGGGAACATATGGATGGCATCATGGCTGAAACCGAATCCGCGCCGCTGCTAAAAGAAATCTTCAACCGCGCCCGCCTCGAGCATTTCGCGCGGGAAACGACGACGGTCTATCCGGCTTTCGATGGCGAGCGTTTTCTGGCCCTCACCTCGCAGAACCTCAACGCGCTCAGCATCATGCAGCGGCTGCGCCAGATTGCGCTCGCCTATCACGCCGTCCTGCCCGGCGGGTTCGAGAAGAATATCGAAATCCTATGGGCGCTTGCACCGCGCATCGGCCACGGCTTTGCCTCGATCACTCTGCCGGAATATGTGGCGCTACACGGCAAGGACCATTTTGACCTGTCGATGCAGGCACTAGCCTATTTCACCCGCTTCGGCTCCTCCGAATTCGCGATCCGGCATTTCCTTCAGGACGATCTCGCCCGCACTCTCAAGGTGATGGAGGTGTGGTCGCTGGACGACAACGAACATGTTCGCCGCCTCGCCAGCGAAGGCTGCCGCCCGCGCCTGCCATGGTCCTTCCAGCTGAAGGCATTGATCGCCGATCCCTCCCCGGTCGCTACCATTCTGGAAAACCTGAAAAGCGACCCGAGCCTCTATGTCCGCAAATCCGTCGCAAACCACCTGAACGACATCACCAAGGACCATCCGGCCTGGGTGTTCGAAAAGATCGCCGACTGGGACCAGGAGGATGCCCACACCGCCTGGATCATGAAACAGGCGCTACGCACCCTGATCAAGAAGGGTGATACCCGCGCCCTCCACCTGTTCGGCGCCGGCCACAAACCGGATGTCGCGGTCGAGGCCTTTTCGGTTACCCCGTCATCGCTGAAACTCGGCGGTGCGGTGAAGATCGCGGCAAGCCTGCGCTCCACCGCGACAGGCCCGCAAAAGCTCCTGATCGACTATGCCGTCCACTACGTGAAGAAGGCCGGCGGCACCTCGAAAAAGGTGTTCAAGTGGAAGGAGCTGACCCTTGCCCCCGGCGCCAGCGCCGAACTTTCCATCAGCCGCGCCATACGCGATTTTACGACGCGAGTGCATTACGCGGGAAACCATCCGGTCGAACTGATCGTCAATGGCGAGGTTTTGGCCGAGGGAGCGTTCGAGCTTTTGGAGTGAGGCGCTTATTCAAACAGTTCGGCATGTGTCCCGGCGCGTGTAAACACCACGAGATTGGCCTTTTCGTCGAGGGTATAGATCAGAAGAAAATCGCCGCCCACATGGCATTCGCGGTGATCTGCCCAATTTCCCGCCAATTCATGATCCTTCCATTCCGGGGGCAGAGGTGCGGCATTGGCAATGATCAGCAGCATGACCTGCTTGAGTTCAACCATGTTGTAGCGGCCCGTCCTGTCGAGCCTGTGCCAGTCTTTTTCGAACGCCTTCGTGAAATCGGACTTCCGTGGAAGTGAAGCCTGCTTGGAATGTGCAGGGGTCTGGCCGCCGCGTTTATGCGGCACTTTTCTTGGCCTTCAACGCATCGAGAAGCGCGTCTCCGGTCGCAAATCCCTCACGACGCGATGCCTTGATGGCCCTCGCCTCTTCCATCGCTGCCAGCGTTTGCGGGTTCGGGCGAGCCAGTTCCAGCGGCAGAGCCTTCTCGCGGGCAATTCTGGTGAGGGTCATGCGCATCACATCCGATATGGTGAGGCCAAGACTATCCAGCACAAGAGCCGCCTCGTCCTTGAGGACCGGGTCGATGCGCACTCTCACATAAGCATTTTCAGCCATGGCGGCACTCCTCTCGATGAGGAGAAAGTGTAGCCCAATTGGGCACCACATTCAAGAATGCCAACAATCGACCCTAAACCGCAAACACCTTCGCCCGCCGCAGCGTCACAAACCCGCCATCACCGGCCTCGACAGCCTGCTCCGGCTCGACATCGAATTCCAGCTGCTCCCCGCTTTCCGTCTCAGCCAGCACACGGCGGCTGTCCGGGCGGTCCATGACACGGGTGATCCGCGCGGCAATGCCCGGCCCGTTGGCCTGCCAGTCGAGATCGGCCGGGCGGGCATAAAGCTCGGCCTTGCCATCGGCGATACCCGCCGCATCCACCTCAGCGCCGCCCGCATAGGCGCGGCCGTCGCGGACGTCTGCGGAAAGCACGTTGGCATCCCCTAGAAACTTCATCACGAAGGCGGATTGCGGGTTGCGGCAGACTTCCTGCGCCGTGCCCTGCTGCACGATCTGGCCGTCCTTCAGGATGACGACACGGTCGGCGAGGTCGAGCGCCTCTTCCTGGTCATGGGTGACGAAGATCGTCGTAATGCCGAGCTCCCGGTGGATTTCACGCAGCCAGCGGCGCAGGTCGTGCCGAACGTTTGCATCGAGCGCGCCAAAAGGTTCGTCGAGCAGAAGCACCTTCGGATCGACCGACAGCGCGCGGGCCAGCGCCACGCGCTGCCTTTGACCACCGGAGATCTGGGCCGGAAAACGGTCGCCGAGATTTTCCAGCCGCACCAGCCGCAGCAGCTCGGCGACACGCGCCTCGATCGCCGCCTTCTCGCGCTTCACCTTCGATACTTTCATGCCGAAGGCGATATTTTCGGCGACGGTCATGTGCGGGAAAAGCGCGTAATGCTGGAAGACGAAACCGACGCCGCGGTCGCGCACCGGAATGTCGGTCGCATCCTGATCGCCGAAATGGATGGCGCCGCCATCGGCATATTCCAGCCCCGCGACCATGCGCAGGATTGTCGTCTTGCCCGAGCCTGAAGGGCCGAGCAGCGCCAGAAGCTCGCCGCTTTCGATATCGAGCGAGACGCCGCGCACGGCCCGAAAGGTGTCAAAAGTCTTCACGACGTTTTCGAGACGGATCTTCATGGGGTTTTCTCCGCGGGCTGGGCAATAAGGGCGGAACGGCGCACGCGGCCGGCCCCCTGTCTTTCCAGCGCCACCTTGGCGATGATGGTGAAGACGGCGATGAGCGCCAGGATGGAGGCGGCGGCAAAGGCACCGGTCGCCTGATAGTCGTGATAGAGAAGTTCGATATGCAAGGGCAGCGTATTGGTCTGCCCGCGAATATTGCCCGAGACGACCGAGACGGCGCCGAACTCACCCATCACACGGGCATTGCAGAGCACGACGCCGTAGAGCAGCGCCCATTTCACATTCGGCAGCGTTACCGAAAAGAACGTCCGCCAGCCGGAAGCACCGAGCGAGGTGGACGCCTCTTCCAGATCACGTCCCTGCGCCTGCATCAAGGGGATCAGTTCGCGGGCGACGAAGGGTGCCGTGACAAACATCGAGGCGAGAACGATGCCGGGAATGGCGAACAGGATTTTCACACCCCAATCATCCAGCGTCGGCCCGAACACACCCTGCAGGCCGTAGACGAAGAGATAGGCGACACCGGCGACGATCGGCGAGACAGAAAACGGGATTTCTATAACGACCAGCAGGAACCGCTTGCCCCAAAAGTCGAATTTCGTGATCGACCATGCCGCCGCGATCCCGAAGGCGGTATTGACCGGTACGGCGATCAGCGCGGTGAAGACGGTGAGCCCGATCGCATGCAGCGTATCGGGATTGGCGATCGTATCGCGGTAGACGGCAAAACCTTTGGCAAAGGCCTCGACGCCGATGACGAGAAGCGGTGCCACGATCAGGAGCGCCACGAACAGCAGCACGATACCGATCAGCATGCGGCGAAAAATCTTGCCATCGCCGACGCGCGGCGGCTTTTTGCCTCTTGAAATGCCGCTCATGGTCAGTTCCTCACCGTGTAACGCAGTGCTCGCGCCTGCATCCAGTTGGTGAGCGCCAGCATCGCAAACGCGGTCAGCAGCAGGACGGAGGCGACCGCGGCAGCGGCCTGATAATCGTATTCCTCGAGCCGGATGAAGACGAGAAGTGCGGTAATCTCCGTCGACATCGGCTGATTGCCGGCGATGAAGATGATCGCGCCGAATTCACCGAGCGAACGGGCAAAGGAGAGCGATACGCCGGCCAAGAGCGCCGGGGTCAAGAGCGGCAGGATGACCTTGCGAAAGATTGCCCAGTCGGGCCCGCCGAGCGATTGCGCCGCCTCCTCCAGCGCCGGGTCGAGATCCTCTAGAACCGGCTGCACGGTGCGCACGATGAAGGGCAGCGAGGTAAAGCACATGGCGATCATGATGCCGAGCGGCGTATAGGCCACCTTGATGCCAAAATCGTTGAGGATCGAGCCGAACCAGCCATTGGGGGTGAACAGCGCCGTCAGCGCGATACCGGCCACCGCCGTCGGCAAGGCAAAGGGCAGGTCGACCATGGCATCCACAAGCCGCCGGCCGGGAAAGCGGTAACGGGTCAATACCCAGGCGAGCGCGAGGCCGAAGAACAGGTTGAAAATGGTGGCGCCGAGCGCCGAAAGCGCCGTGACGCGGTAGCTTGCCAGCGCACGGGAGGACGAGACGATCCGCCAGTAATCCTCCGGCCCGAGGCTCGCCGCCTTGAATACGAGGGCCGCCAGCGGCAGGACCACGATCAGCCCGACATAAAACAGGGTCACGCCAAGCGACAGGCGTAATCCGGGCAGGACATTGCGTCTCAAACGATCGGTTCCTTATCAAAGCAAAGCCGGCGGATGGAAATCCGCCGGTCGGGTGTCGCAGCTTTTGGTTCTCCTCATCCCTGTGCTTGTCACAGGGATCCAGCCAGCCCAAGTCCTTGGGCTGAGGGAGTCCTTCGACCCGACAGACGTCGGGTCACTGGATTCCTGTGACAAGCACAGGAATGAGGTTGTGGAGATGGCAGCCTAAACGTGAACCGCTACCCGTGAAAGGCCTATCGGCTGCCGTAAAGCTTGTCGAGTGTGCCGCCGGAGGCAAAATGATCCTTCTGGATCTTGTCCCAGCCGCCGAACACGTCATCGACCTTGACGAGGCGGATCGCCGGAAAATCGGCCTTTACCTCGGCAGCAACCTTCTCGTTGTTGACACGATGGCCGAACGCCGCTGCGATACGCTGGCCTTCTTCCGTGTAGAGGAAGTCGAGATAGGATTTTGCCAGCGCTTCCGTGCCGTGTTTCTTGGCGACCTTGTCGACCACGGCGACCGGGAATTCGGCAAGCAGGCTGACGGACGGGATGACGCTTGCCACCTTGTCCTTGCCATACTGCTTTTCGATGCCGCGGGTTTCAGCCTCGAAGGTGATCAGCACATCGCCCTGGCCACGCTCGACGAAAGTGGTCGTTGCAGCACGGCCGCCGGTGTCGAAGACCGGGACATTGTCGAAGATCTTCTTGATATAGGCTTCGATCTTTTCCTCGTCGCCCTTGTACTCTTCCTTGGCCCAGGCGTAGGCGGCGAGATAGGTGTAGCGCGCATTGCCCGAGGTTTTCGGGTTAGGGAAGACGGCATGCACATCGTCACGCGCCAGATCACCCCAGTCCTTGATGTTCTTCGGATTGCCGGCGCGCACCAGGAAGGACGGGAAGGAATAGAAGGGCGAGGCATTGTTCGGGAATGCCTTGGTCCAGTCCTTGGCGACAAAACCCTGCTTGGCGAGGAAATCGATATCGGTCGACTGGTTGAAGGTGACGACATCTGCCTCCAGCCCCTCGACGATCGACCGGGCCTGTTTCGACGTGCCGGCATGCGACTGGTCGATGGTGACGCCCGGATGCGTCTTGATGAAGGCCTCGTTCTCGGCGACGAAAAGCTCGCGCGACACGTCATAGGAAGCGTTGAGCAGCTTCTTGGCATCCTCAGCCATCGCGGGCTGGACGAGCAGAGCGGCAATGGCAGTGCCGAGAATAAGCAGGCGATTCATGCGGATCTCCGGTGTTTCGATTTGACCGGAAATTACCGGCAAGGACCGGAAATCACGAGAAACCCGAGACCCAACTCGGGAGAACGCTTAGAATTTTCGCCTATTTTCCGCCACATTCCGCGGTGGTTTTGCCCGTGCGAACGGAGAACCGGCCATCAGACCGGCGGCAGATCAAGACCGTTCGGCAAAGAGATCCAGATCACCGTCTGCGCTTCCGGCGAATGCCGCGACAGATGCCCCTTGCCATGCGTATCCGCCACCAGCACGAAACTGCCCGCCGGCACGTGGCGGACCTCGCCGTCGCTCGTCTCGTAGTCCACCGATCCATCCAGCCGCACGGTCAGCACCGGCTCGGGCACCCCATGCCAGGCCACTTCGCGCATGACAGCCGGAATATGGGAGATACGAACACGGGAGGCCGGATAACTGGCCGTGACATCGAAGGGAGTGGCGTCGGGATGCACCCGTCTCTCGGTCGTCGGCAGTTCGATCTCGTCGAAATGGGATTCGCCATCCGGCGTGGCATAGATGCGCAGGCACTTCATCACGGCTTGCTCCTGATGTTTTCGTAGAACGAAACGCAGCCTGCCTATCACGAAGCAAGCGGCAGATGCCATGGAGCCGAATACGGAAAAACGATCAGGGGGTGTGGGCGCCGTTACAACCTATTGCGGTTTTGCCAAAAGCCCCGTTGCCATCACCTGAAAAGCCTCAACGGCCTTCGGCAACACATCCTTTGCGTTGTCGCTCGCCGCAACCCAGAGAGCAGCGTTGAGAGCAGCACCGCTCAGCAGTCGCGCCGCCGCCTCGGCATCGACGGGTTTCATCACCCCTTCGGCGATCAGCCCCTCCACCGCCCGCCGTGTCACCTGCAGACAGCTGTTCTGGCTCGGCCAGAGGGACGGATCTCCGAGCACGGCCGGTCCATCGAGCAGCACGATCCGCTGCACTTCGGGGTCGAGCGCCATCTCGATATAGGCAGCCCCTTCGGCAAGCAGAGCCGGCCACCCCTCGCCCGCCGCAGCGCCGATCTCCTGCGCCCTTGCCGCCATTTCTGAATCGATCTGGTTGACGACTGCCGCCAGCAGGCCGCGCTTGTCGCCGAAATTATGGTAGAGCGCGCCGCGCGTCAGGCCGACATCGGCCGTCAGCTCGTCCATCGAGGCCCCTGCAAAACCCTTTTCGGCAAAGGCCTTGCGCGCAGCAGCGATCAGCTTGCCGCGATTTTCTTCCATCATTTCCAGACGCTTGTTCGCCATCTCGCACCAAATTCACATACGTCGCGTATATCAATTTGACATACGGCGCGTATCTGGATATTTTCACATACGCAACGTATCTCAATCGCCGCGGCCTGTGAACCCTTGGGGCACCGCGCGATGCGACCAGAAAAACAGGAGAAGATGACCATGAGCAAACGTGACGCAGTTTTCCCCGCCGACCGGCACGCCCTTTACGAAGAACACGGTTATTCCGCCGCCATCCGCTCTGGAGACTTGCTTTTCGTCTCCGGCCAGGTCGGCAGCCGCAAGGACGGAAGCCCGGAACCGGATTTCGAAAAACAGGTGGAACTGGCCTTTGAAAACCTGAAGGCCGTGCTCGCCGCCGCCGGCGGCACGCTGGACGACATTGTCGATGTCACGACCTTCCACACCGACCCGCAAAACCAGTTCGCGACGATCATGCCGGTCAAGCAGCGTTATTTTGCGGAAAAACCCTATCCGAACTGGACGGCCGTCGGCGTCAACTGGCTTGCCGGTTTCGACTTCGAAATCAAGGTGATCGCGCGGATACCGGCAAAGGTGTGATGGCTGACGAATGGAGCGACGGAGCCCTGGGATCGTCCGGGGCTCTGTCCTGATAGCAGTCCGGTCCCAGACGCTCTTAAATCAGAAAATCGTCCGAATACATCTTGAACGAACCAACCAGAGCGATCTTGAAATCCGCTTTCCCGTCGCCAGTCACGTCAGCATAGACATAGGTGTACGATTTCGTCTTCTCGTAACGTAGCTCACCGGCATGGCCGCTGAATTTCTTCGCTCCGATCCAGTCGAATTCTTGATGGCCGGCAAGCTTGCTGTTGGCGTCGATGCCGTCGAGTTCGATCAGGTCGCGCGTGCCGTTCTTGCCCGGCTCATGCTGCCAGTCGGTGATGACGTCGGGCGCCTTGACGGTGCTGTCCTTGAGAAAGAGGAAGTGGAACGTATCTTCGCCGAGACCGCCGGACAGCACATCCCGACCGGAACCACCCTCCAGCCTGTCGTCGCCGCGCATGCCGTAAAGCCGGTCGTTGCCGTCACCGCCGAGCAGGAGGTTCATGCCCCGATCGCCTTTGATCGTCGCGTTTTTCACCGCACTGTCGACAATGTCCATGTAATCGGTGACGGCAAATTTGTAATCGTGGACCTCGGCGACGAGATTGCCGGCCTTGTCATGCGCGGTAATGTTCAACACGTAGGAAAAGTCGCGCACGCCATAGGCCTGGTAGAGAACTTCCTTCGTCGTCACCAAGCGATAACCATCCATCTCGAAGGTGGAATCTGCCTTCTGCCGCTCGCCTATTGTACCGCCATAATCAACCAGCGCGTACATGCTCAAATCGAAGACAAGGTCCGCCAACTTGTAGCCTGACACGTACAGGTAGGCGACCTCGCCTCCTGCGTCATAATGCTCGACGATCTGCTTGGGCAATCCTGTGATTTCGGCAAGCGCCATGCTGCTCTCCCCTTCAGCTCTTCGCACGCAATAGTCGTCGATGGAGCGATTTTCCTGTCTTCAATACTATTCTCCTACAACAACGCCAAAGCATAAATTCTGGCCTCCTCGAAGGAATCCCGCCGCTTTTCTGGCGATCGAAAAAACTTCGCAGCTTTATCAATCGCTTGATAGAAATCGGCCCATCCCGTTTTCCCCCTCCCCAAAACCGGGCGCATAATCATCATCGTCATCGGATGGGAACCGGGTTCGCGAGCCGGCATCCTCCTCGGGTTTGCGCCTGGTTCCGGTGATGGTCGAAAACTGGTCGGACGGGAACTGACACGTCCCGAAAAGATCGGAAAACGGCCGGGGCAGGCAGAAAACCTATCCCTTATACCCGCATCGCAGCTGCCTGCCCCATTCCCTCCCCATGCCGGTTTCGCCGGCGTGGTTATCGGTGTTCGTCAAAGACGATGATCGGGAAACAGGACCGCATGTTTCGGCATGAAATAGCGGTCGATATCCGCATCGGTGACCTCGGCCAGCGCCGCCGGCATCCATTGCGGATTGCGGTCCTTGTCGATGATCGCGGCCCGCACGCCCTCGTAGAAATCATGGTTGCGCAAGACTTCGACACCGGCGGTGAATTCCCGCTCCAGGCATTGCACGAGGCTCGAACTGTCGCGCCCCAAACGCAACAGCCGCAGGGTCAGCTTCAGGCTGGTCGGAGAGCGGCGAGCGATCGTATCGCGCGTCATCTCGGCAAACGCGCCCTCCTCGGCCGCCAATGCCTCCATGATCGCCTCGACCGTATCGAAGCGGAAAGCGCGGTTGCTCAGATCGGCATTGAGCTTCAGCGGGCTTTCACCAGCCGGTACGGCAAAGCCGTCGATCACCGCCTGCACACCGGCATCGCCCGCGTCTCCGGCAAGCCCGCCAAGTGCTGCAACGAACTCGGGAAGTTTTTCGGACGGCAGGCAGACATCCGCAAACCGGACCTGGATCGCATCCGCGGCACCGATCTCCAACCCCGTCAGGCCCATCCATGTCCCCGCTTCTCCGGGTGCGCGCGGAAGAAGCCAGGTGGCCCCCACATCGGGAAAATAGCCGATACCCGTTTCCGGCATGGCAAGCCGCGTGCGCTCGGTTACGACCCGGAATTTCCCATGCGCCGAAATGCCGACACCGCCACCCATGACGATGCCGTCCATCAGCGCCACATAGGGTTTGGGATAATGGGCGATGGTATAATTGAGCGGAAATTCTTCGCGCCAGAACTGCGTCACATCGGGATCGTCGGCGCGACCGGTCTGGTAGATCGCGCGAATATCGCCGCCGGCGCAAAGCCCGCGCTCGCCCTCGCCCGTCATCACCACGCAGGAAATATCCGGGTCGGCGGCGAAATCAGCCATCGCCGTCTTGATGATCCGCACCATGCCGAGATTGAGACTGTTCAGCGCTTTCGGCCGGTTGAGCCGGATCATTCCGGCCGAGCCGATCCGGTCGATCAGCACTTCGTCACTCTGCATGGTCTTTTCAGGCATCCGCACCTCCGGTCGGCGCATCGACCCGAAACCGACATCCGATCCCGGAAAGACGATGCGCAAATTCAAATGTTCCCGAAGGCAATATTGGGCATGTTCGCCGGCTTGGCGACAAATATTCTCGCCGGCCCCTGAAAATTCAGGGACCGGCGTGCTCGGCGGTGGTTCGTTATAGCGTTATTCGGCAGCCATCGGCATGTCGCGATGCTCCTCGAAATGCTCGCCCTGGTTGGCGGGCTTTTCGTCCTCTTTCTTCGCCTTCGGCTCGCGGCCGAAGAACAGCGCGTAGGCTGCCGGCAGGACGAGGATGGTCAGCACGGTTGCAACCAGAATGCCGCCCATCATCGCATAAGCCATCGGGCCCCAGAACAGACCGCGCGAGATCGGGATCAGCGCCAGCACGGCGGTGAGCGCCGTCAGCATGATCGGCCGGAAACGGCGGACCGCCGCCCCGACGATCGCTTCCATCCGCGGATGGCCGGCGGCGATATCCTGATCGATCTGGTCGACGAGGATGATCGAGTTGCGCATGATGATGCCGAGCAGGGCGATGACGCCGAGAATGGCGACGAAGCCGAAGGGCGCACCGGTGATCAGAAGCGCCATGGCCGCGCCGATGATGCCGAGCGGACCAGTTGCCAGCACCAGCATCGCCTTGCCGAAATGCTGCAGCTGGATCATCAGGAGAACGAGGATGACAAGCAGCATGATCGGCGCCTTGGCGGCGATCGACTGCTGGCTTTCGGCCGCATCCTCGGCACCGCCCTGGATCTCGACCTTGTACCCCGCCGGCAGCTTGGCGCGCAGATCGGCCATGCTGTTATAGAGGTTCATCGTCACCTGTGTCGGCTCGACGCCATCCGGCAGGGTTGCCTTGACAGTGATGGTCGGCAGGCGGTCGCGGCGCCATTCGATGCCCTGTTCGAGCAGCGGCACGACCTTGGCGATCTGCGATGCCGGCACGAAGCCGCCATTGTCGGTCGGGATATAGACCGAGTTGACGGCAGAGAGCAGGCTGCGGGTCGCATCCGGCTCGCGCACAACGATGGAGACGGTTTCTTCGCCATCGCGGAAATCGCTGATCGGCGCGCCGTTGGTCGCAGCCTGCAGCATCTGCCGCACGCGCTGCGAGGAGACGCCGAGGGCACGGGCACGATCCTGGTCGATCACCAGTTTCATCGCCGGCACCGGTTCCATCCAGTCGTTATGAACGGCGCCAAAGTTCGGCTGCTGTTCAAAACGCTGCTTCACCTGATCGGCAATGCTGCGCACTTCCGCACGGTCGGGACCGACAACGCGCATCTGCACGGCCCAGCCGACCGGCGGGCCGAGGAAGAGGCGGTCGACTTTTCCGCGCACGGTCGGGAAGTCGTCTGCAAGAATCTTGCGCAGCTTGACGATCATCCGCTCGCGCTCTTCGAGCCCGTTCGACATGACCAGAAGCTGGGCATAGTTCGGGTTGCGCAGCTGCTGGTCGAGCGGAAGGAAGAAGCGCGGCGCGCCTTCGCCGATGAAGGTGGCGACGAACTTCTTGTCCGGATCGTCCATGATCTTGGCTTCCAGCGCCTTGGCCTGGCGTTCGACTTCCTTGATCGCGGTGCCTTCCGGCAACCACATGTCGACGAGGATTTCCGGCCGCGACGATTGCGGGAAGAAGCTCTGCGGAATGAACTGGAAGGACCAGAGGCTGCCGACAAAGGCACCGAGCGTCAGGAGAAGCACGATCGCCTTGTGACGCACCGCCCAGCCGACCGTGTGGCCGACGCCGCGATAAAAACGGGTGTCATAGGCATCGTGATGCGTGCCGGCATGCGCCCGCTGCTTCAGGATCATATAGCCGAGCCAGGGGGTGAAATAGACGGCGACGAACCACGAGGTGACGAGCGCTATGCCGACCACGAAAAACAGCGAGCGGACATATTCACCCGCCGTCGAGGCGGCAAAACCGACCGGGATGAAGCCGGCCGTGGTGATCAGCGTGCCGGTCAGCATCGGGAAGGCGGTCGAGGAATAGGCGAAGCTCGCCGCATCCAGGCGGTTCAGCCCCTCTTCCAGCTTACGCTCCATCATCTCGACAACGATCATGGCGTCATCGACCAGAAGGCCGAGGGCGATGATCAGCGCGCCGAGCGAGATGCGCTGCAGCTCGATGCCCATGTAGAACATGATGGCAAGCGTCGCGGCGAGAACGAGCGGAATGGCGACTGCGATGACGATGCCCGAACGCCAGCCGATCGAGATCAGCGAGACGATCAGCACGATGACCAGAGCTTCCATCAGCGCCTGGGTGAATTCGCCGACCGCTTCGGTGACGACTTCCGGCTGGTTGGAGATCTGCGTCACCTCGACACCGACCGGCAGCGTGTCTTCGAAGCGCTTGTAGGTTTCCTCGACGCCCTTGCCGACATCGGTGACCTTGAAGCCCTTGGCCATCACCACGCCGAGCTCCACGGTATCATGGCCATTGACGCGGAATTTTCTCTGGAAGGGATCTTCGAGCCCGTCCTTGACGGTGGCGATATCGCCGAGGCGGATCACCTGATCGCCAGCCTTGAGCCGTAGCTCGCGGATTTCGGCCGGCGTCGTGACATCGCCTTCGACGGAGATGCGCACGGAACGGTCGGCGGTTTCGACACTGCCGGCCGGATCGACATCGTTCTGGCCCTGCAGGGCATTCTGGATATCGACCACGGTCAGGCCGCGTTCGGCCAGCGCCTTGGACGAGACGTCGATAAAGATCTTCTGCGGCTGGTCGCCGAGGATGACGGCCTTTTCAACGCCGGGCGTGGCGATCAGCATGTCGCGTGCCTGGATCGCGAACTTCTTCAGCTCCGGATAGGAATAACCGTCGCCGCTGATCGCGTGCAGGGTGATGTAGGTATCGCCGAACTCATCGTTGAAATAGGGACCGAGCAGACCGGACGGCAGATCCTGTTTGATATCGCCGACCTTCTTGCGCACCTGATAAAAGGCGTCCGCCACATCGGCGCCGTTGGTATCACCCTTGATCTGGATCGTGGTGATCGCAACACCGGCGCGGGTATAGGATTTGACCCAGTCGAGATGCGGGGTTTCCTGCAGCTTGCGCTCGATCTTGTTGACGACCTGGTTCTGCATGTCGTCGATCGACGCACCCGGCCAGACCGACTGCACGACCATCACGCGGAAGGTGAAATCCGGATCTTCCTTCTGGCCCATGTTCATGACGCCGAGGGCACCCATGACGATGATCAGGCCGAACAGGAAACGGGCGATGCTGGGATGCGAGATCGCCCAGCGGGAGAGGTTGAATTTCTGCTTCTCTTCCGGCGAAGAAGGCGCGTTGTGCGAAGTCATGAGCGTGGTCCTTCGATCCTCAAGAGTCAGGGTGCGACCGAAGCCGTGGTGAGGCTGTTGACGCTGCCGAAGCGCGAGGTCACCGTTTCCGGCAGCCTCACCTTCATGTCTTCGCGCATGAACTGCGTGCCGGCCGAAACGACCAGATCACCGGTTGCGAGACCCTTGGAGATGCGGGCGCCGTCATCGGAAAAATCGACCACTTCGACAGGCCGCGAGCTCACCGTGCCCTTCTGGCGATCGACGACCCAGACGACCTTCTTGCCGTCCTTTTCGCCAAGTGCGGCGAGCGGCACGGAAAAGGCGGGAACCGCATTGTCGGCCTTTGCCTCGATCGTTGCGGTCATGCCGAGCAGGACGCGCTGATCTTCGGGCAGGCTGACGCGGACAGAGAAGGTGCGCGACTGGGCATCGGCACTCTGGGCGACTTCACGAACCTTGCCGGTCAGTACGGTCGTGTTGGCAGACCAGAAGCTGGCGGAAACCTGCTTGCCCGGCTGGAAATGCGAGACATCCATTTCCGGCACGGCGATCTGCACTTCCTTTTCGCCATCGACGGCGACCGTGACGACAGGCGTGCCGGCCGACACGACCTGGCCGACATCGGCGCTAACAGTGGTAACGATGCCCTTCTGGTCGGATGTCAGGTCGGAATAGGCAACCTGATTGCGGGCCTGTTCAAGTGCCGACTCGGCCGATTGGCGGGAGGACACGGCCTGATCGCGTGAGAGCGTCGCCTGTTCGAGGGCCGATTGCGACGTCACGTTCTGGGCGGCCAGCGTCTGGGCGCGGCGATAGGCGAGATCGGTGATTTCGACCTGTTTCTGGGCCGAGGAAAGATCAGCTTCGGCGCGGGTGACGGCCAGCTTGTAATCGACCGGATCAAGGCGCGCGAGCACGGCACCGGGGCTGACGCGGTCACCGACATTGACGAGCCGCTCGGTGATCTTGCCGGAAACGCGGAAGCCGAGGTTCATCTCCGTGCGGGCCTTGACCGCACCGGAATAGATCAGCTTGCGGCCTTCATCCGGCGCGCCGATCTCGGCGACCTTGACGGGGCGCACCACTTCCGGCGCCTCCGCCTTTTTCTCTTCCGAGCAGGCGGCAAGAAGCGAAATGGCTCCTGCGACTACGGCGATTTTCAGAACTGTCGTGGCTGTAACAAAACGAAACGAGGACATGGCCCCACTCCATGGAATGATGACGGGTGGCGCGGGAGACGCCGGCTCTTGGATAAGGATTATTTCAGGCCCCGGAGGGCGAAATCGATCAGGTCTTCCGGCTTGCCGATACGGGTTTCGGCAAGGCATTTGGCAACCAGCTGCGGATGACAGAGGAGGACTGTCGCCGACATGAAGCTCTCGGCGGCAAGGGCGGCATTCTGGTCACGGAACTCGCCGGCCGCGATGCCTTCGGTGATGATGCGTTCGATCACGACGCGGATCCGTTCGATATGCTCCTCGATGACGGGCCAGTTCTCTTCCATGGCGACGACGACCATTTCATGGACTTTCTTGTCGTCGAGCATGGTTTCGGCGGTGATCCTGAACTGGGCGAGAATGAAATCCCTCAGGCGTACGCAGGCGCTGTCCTTGCGCGCGGCGATCTCCGCGGCAACCTGCTGGCTGGCGGCCAGCATCCGGCGGCACAGCGCCTGATGGATATCGGCCTTGGAGGAAAAGAAGCGGTAGATATTGGCCGGCGACATGCCGAGATCGCGGGCAATGTCGGCGACATTCGTCTTCGTATAGCCATAGTGCTTGAACAGCCGCTCCGCCGCATCGAGGATGCGGGTGATGTTTTCCTGGCGGACTTCGTCGAAGCTGGTGGTCGTATCCATGACGATGACGGCTTTCGTTTGACGTATGACGATTTTCATTTTTCGTCAGTCGTAAAACGAAACCCGGCATCTGTCAACCATGGGTGGGCTTCCGAACGATGCGTGGCTGGGAAATTTCAGGCCGGCAGCCCGCCCCTTAACGGCTGACGCCAGCGGGCTTGGGCGCCTGATCAAAACACTCGATCAGCATCTCGGTGAGGACACGGACCTTTCTCGACGGATGCGGCCCCGGCGGACGGATGACATAAATGCCGGCCGGCGGCGGCGGATAATCCGTCATGACCGGGACGAGCGCACCCGAGACGATATGGTCATGAGTGATGCCATCCGGGATCCAGGCAATGCCGACACCCGCGAGCGCGGCTGCAGCGAGAGCTGTCGCATTGTCGGCCTTGAACCGTCCGCGCGGATAGACCGTGATGACGTCTTCGCCATCCAGAAACTGCCATGCCTCGGTACCCTGCGTCAGAGCTTGATGACCGACAAGGTCGTCGGGCGTCTGCGGCGCCCCATAGGTTTTGACGTAATCGGGGCTCGCGACCAGCTTGCCGTAGATCGGCCCGACACGCCTTGCAACCATGTTGGAATCCGGCAGATAACCGACCCGGATGGCGCAATCGAACCCTTCCGAGATCAGATCAACGAAACGGTCGCTATAGGCTGTGTGGATGTGAAGCTGCGGATGGCGTTGCGCCATCTGCGCCAGCACGGCAGCGAAATGCGTCGGCCCGAAGGAAAGCGGTGCCGCTACCCGTAAGCGGCCGCAGAGATCACCCGCAGGCAGGATCGTTTCGCGCGCCTGATCGATTTCCGCACAGACCCTTGCCGCATGGTCGCGAAAGGTGATCCCGGCCTCGGTCAGCGCCGCACCCCGCGTGGTGCGCGCCAGAAGCTGGACGCCGAGATCCGCTTCCAGCCGGACGAGGCGCCGGCTGACCATGGATTTGGAGATCCCGAGCCGCCTTGCCGCAGGCGAAACGCCACCGGCATCTGCGACTTCCACGAAGGTCCGCAATTCCTCGATATCCATCCGGCGTTCCCCATCATGCGACACAGCTTGGCAGCTGGTGAGGCTACCGTATCGAAAACCGGAATGCCAGTTTCCGCGCCGAAGGCAGCGTAACCGCTGTCAGCGCATGCCTCTCGACACTGCAAACCCACACAAAACGACAGCAAGAGGATATACTCATGACCTTTCGTAACGGCCTTTCCTCGCTTCTTCGCCCGGAGGATTCAGTTCTCGTCCTGATCGACCACCAGCCCTATCAGCTCGCCAATGTGAACAGCCACGAGCCGCAAATGGTGGTCAACAATACGGTCGCGCTGGCCAAGGCCGCCAAGGCTTTCAACGTTCCGACCATCCTCACCACCGTCATTGCCGAGCGCGGCGGCCTGCTGTTTCCGCAGATCACCGACGTCTTCCCCGGCCAGGAAGTGATCGACCGCACCTTCATCAACACCTGGCAGGACCCGAAAGTGGTCGACGCGGTTAAGGCGACCGGCCGCAAGCAGCTGGTCATTGCCGGCCTCTGGACCGAAGTCTGCGTCGCCATGCCGACGATCCAGGCGCTTGGCGAAGGCTGGGATGTGACCGTCATCACCGATGCCTCCGGCGGTGTCTCGACCGAGGCCCACGAGGTCGCCATCAAGCGGATGATCGCCGCCGGCGCCAACATGCTGACCTGGCTGGCAATCGCCGCCGAATGGCAGCGCGACTGGGCAAGGCTCGATCAGGCCGCCAGGCTGACGGATGTCATCATCCAGCATGCCGGCGGCAGCGGCATTGCCTATCTTTGGGAGCAGCAGCTTCTGAACACGCCGGTGCCGAAGGCAGGCTGATTTGAAGAAGACGGCGGGCTTCGATACCGGAGCTCGCCTTCCCCGCCATTGTCACCCGCGCAGGTCACCCTGATCGCAACCCACTTTCGTCTTCGCCCCGTCTTTCCAGCGGCAAAATAATACCGCAGGGATGGAACAAATTGACGCCTCATGCGCTTAACGTCGCGTTGTAATGCGTGTCGATGCGGCAGGGGAACATCAGTGACAGCGGGTGAAGGCCATCGTGTATCTTTGCTGGACGACGAACGTTACCGTTATCTGGTCGATTCGATTACCGATTACGCCATCTACATGCTCGACCCCGAAGGTCGTGTCGCCAGCTGGAATGCCGGCGCCCAGCGCTTCAAAGGTTACGAAACCTGGGAAATCCTCGGCGAGCATTTTTCCCGCTTTTACACCGATGAAGACAAGCTTGCCCGGCTGCCGGAATATGCGCTTGCCACTGCCGAGCGCGAAGGCCGTTTCGAGAACCAGGGCTGGCGCATCCGCAAGGACGGCACCCGTTTCTGGGCCCATGTGATCATCGACACGATCCGCGACCGCGACGGCACGCTTCTGGGCTTTGCAAAGGTAACGCGCGACCTCACCGAGCGGCGCAATGCCGAGGCGGAACTGAAGCGCAGCGAGCAGAAATTCCAGATGCTGGTCCAGAGCGTCACCGATTATGCGCTCTATATGTTGGACCCGGACGGTTATGTCAGCAACTGGAATTCCGGCGCCGAGCGGATTAAGGGCTATCGCGCCGAAGAAATCGTCGGCCGGCATTTTTCGGAGTTTTATACCGAGGAAGATCGCCGCGATGGCGAGCCGGAAAAATTCTTGGCCGCCGCCCGTTTCGAAGGCCGCGCCGAGCGGGAAGGCTGGCGGGTGCGCAAGGACGGCACGCGCTTTCTCGCCAATGTCGTGATCGATGCGATCCGCGACGAGCGCGGCGAACTTTTGGGCTTTGCCAAGATCACCCGCGACGTAACGGAAAAGACCGCCGCCCAGAAGGCGCTGGCCCAGACCCGCGAGGAACTGTTCCAGTCGCAAAAGCTGGAGGCGATCGGCCAGCTTTCCGGCGGCATCGCCCATGATTTCAACAACCTCTTGATGGCGATCCTCGGCAGTCTCGAAATGCTGCGCAAACGCATGCCCGAGGATCCGGCTCTGATGCCGCTCCTGCAAAACGCGATACAGGGCGCCGAGCGCGGCGCCGCGGTGACACAGCGCATCCTCGCCTTTTCGCGCCGGCAGGATCTCGACATGAAACCCGTCGATCTGAAACAGCTGGCCGACGGCATGATGGACTTTTTGCAGCGCTCGATCGGCTCCACCGCCCGCATCGAAATGGATATGCCGCCAGAACTTGCCCTCGCACTGACTGACCCGGTGCAGCTGGAAACCGCCCTTCTCAATCTCGTCGTCAACGCCCGCGACGCCATGCCCGCCGGAGGCACGATCACGATCGGTGCCAGGGAGGAAGAGATCAGCGGCCTGCCGGACAAGTTGAAACCCGGCCGTTACGTCTGCCTCACCGTGACCGACACGGGCGAAGGCATGGATGAGGGAACGCTCGAGCGCGCCACCACGCCTTTCTTCACCACCAAGGGCGTCGGCAAGGGCACGGGACTTGGCCTTTCCATGGTCCAGGGCCTGACCGAACAATCCGGCGGCCGGCTTTCGATCGAAAGCACCAAAGGCAAGGGTACGAAAATCTCGCTCCTGCTGCCGACCGCCAATCTGGAAGACTGCCCGAAGCAGAAGGCAGCGCTCACGACACAGGCGTCGCCGGCTGTAGCCGATCGGAAACTGACCGTTCTCGCCGTTGATGACGATGCGCTGGTGCTGATGAACACGGTTCTGATGCTGGAAGACATGGGCCATGCCGTGACCGAGGCCTATGGCGGCCCCGAAGCGCTGGACATGCTGAAAAATGCCGGCCCGTTCGACCTCGTCATCACCGACCATTCCATGCCGAAAATGACCGGATCGGAACTGGCGCTGCGTGTCCGCGAGGGCTGGCCGGGCCTGCCCGTCATCCTCGCCACCGGTTATGCGGAATTGCCGTCGGGCGCCGACGAACGCCTGCCGCGCCTGCCAAAACCCTTTTCCCAGAACCAGCTCGCCGACATCGTCTCGTCGGTCATTTCCGGCCGTTCCTGAACCAATCGCCCGGCTCACGCGTTGTTGCCCCCGAGATGAGGCACCAACCAAAGGGAGAAGGACAATGGTGTTCAAGCATCCGAATTTTTATGAGACAAAGCCGGAAATCGAGATCGAGTTTCCGAACAGGGCAGTGCTGGAAAGCGCCGTGTCCGACGCGCTGGCCTCCGCCGGAGGGCTCGATGCCAGCGACGTGACGGTGATTGCCGAGGGTTCTGAAGTGGCGCTCGCCGGCTCGGTCTTTCAGGTGGAGGAAATCAACCGGGCCGAAGAAGTGGCGCTGAGCGTCGCCGGGGTCACCGCGGTGCGCAACGCCATCCAGGCCCGCTCGGATTTTTCGCAGCCGCGGACGATGTGAGGGCCGCTCCTACTATTTCTGTAGCCAGACGATAACGGCCCCTCATCCGCCCTGCCGGGCACCTTCTCCCCGTTCTGACGGGGAGAAGGACACTTGCGGCACTCTCCCTGCCCCGCTTGGGGCAAGTCCCCTCTCCCCGTCAAAACGGGGAGAGGGTTAGGGTGAGGGGCATTCCTCAAGCGCGAAGAGCTATAACGCTCACCGCGGCAGCGCATAAGCGATGACATAATCGCCCGGCTTGGTCCCGACCGAGCCATGGCCGCCGACAACCATCACCACGAACTGGCGACCATCATCCACCGCATAGGTCATCGGCGTCGCCTGGCCACCGGCAGGCAGACGGGCTTCCCAGAGCTGCTTGCCGTTCTTCAAGTCATAGGCCCGCAAAAAGTCGTCGACCGCGGCACCGAGGAAGGCGATGCCACCCTTGGTGATCATCGGGCCGCCAATGCCGGGCACGCCGACCTTGAAGGGTAAGGGCAGCGGCGTCATGTCGTAGACCGTGCCGTTGCGATGCTTGTAGGCGATCTTGCCGGTGCGCAGATCGGCGCCGGCGACATAACCCCAGGGCGGTGCCTGGCAGGGGATTTTAAGCGGGCCGAGGAACGGCCCCATATAGACGCCGTAAGGTGCGCCGTCATTGCGGTTGAGACCCTGTTCGCTGCCCTTCTCACCCTGGCCCTTGGCCGGAATGTCGGCGCGTGGGACCAGTTTCGAGGTGAAGGCGAGATAGGTCGGCATGCCGAACATCACCTGACGCTCCGGATCGACCGCGACCGAACCCCAGTTGAACGTGCCGAAATTGCCAGGATAGACGATCGTGCCATTCAGCGACGGCGGCGTGTAACGGCCATCATAATTATACTGGTGATACCAGATACGGCAGACCATCTGGTCAAACATGGTCACACCCCACATGTCGCTTTCCTTCAGCTTCGGCGGCTTGAAGGAGAGTGCCGAGGTCGGCTGCGTCGGGGCGGAATGATCTTCCGGAATGGTGCCGCCCGGTGCCGGCTCTTCGGTCACGGGCAGGATCGGCTCACCGGTGCGGCGGTCGAGGACATAGATATCACCCTGCTTGGTCGGCCCGACCAGCGCCGGCACGACGGAATTGTCCGGCTTGGTGATGTTCAGCAGAACCGGCTGGGCCGGTACGTCCATGTCCCAGAGATCGTGATGCACCGTCTGGCGCACCCATTTGTCGGCACCGGTATTGATGTCCAGCGCAACGATGGACGAGGAATACTTTTCGACATTTTCCGAGCGGCCCATGCCGAGCTGGTCCGGCACCTGGTTTCCGAGCGGGATATAGACGAGACCGAGATCTTCATCGACGGAGAAGACCGACCAGCTATTCGGCGAATTGGTCGTATAGGTCTGGCCTTCCGGCAGTGGCTGGGTCTGGCTCGGATTGCCCGAATCCCAGTTCCAGATCAGCTGACCGGAATTGACGTCGAAGGCGCGGATGACACCGGACTGTTCCTCAGTCGAATAATTGTCGTTCACCGCCCCGCCGATGATGATCTTGTTGCCGACAATGGCCGGCGGCGAGGTGGAATAATAATAACCGGCCGGATTGTATTTCATGCCGGTCTGCAGATGCAGCGTGCCCTTGTCGGCAAAGGACGGGCAGACCTGACCGTTTGCAGCATCGAGCGCGATCAGCCGCGCATCCGAGGTCGGCAGGTAGACGCGTTCGGCGCAGGGGCTGCCAGCGGCGGCGGCCTGATCCTTGTAATAGGAAACGCCGCGGCAGGTCTGGTGCTGACGGTCCGGGTTCATGCCGGAATTGGCGTCGAACTTCCATTTTTCCTTGCCGGTCGTCGCATCGAGCGCAATCGCCAGATTATGCGGCGTGCAGAGATAGAGCGAGGAACCGATCTTCAGCGGCGTCACCTGATAGGTCGTCTCGCCGACGTCATCGGGGCGCTTGACGTCTCCGGTCTGGTAACGCCAGACTTCCTTGAGGTCGGCGACATTCTTCACATTGACCTGGTCGAGCGGCGAATAACGCTGGCCATAGGGCGTGCGGCCATATTGATGCCATTCGCCATCCGGCACATTGCCACCGAGCGCGGGTGCGGCCGCAACCTTGTCTTCCGGAAGATCGCCGCTCTGGTCGTAAGGGTCAAAGAAGGTCGAGAACACCGCAACCGCGATGGCAAGAACGACGGAGATGGCCAGCGGCACGGCGGTCGCGCCGTAGCGGTTGCCGGTCGGGCTGATAAAACCGAGCGGGTTGCGGATCCACGGTGTCAGCAGCCAGATGCCGAGCAGGATGACGACGCCACCGCGCGGTCCCAACTGCCACCAGTCGAGCCCGACTTCCCAGATCGCCCAGACGAGCGAAACGATGATGATCGCGGCATAGACATGCAGGGCGGCGCGATTCTTCAGGAACAGCAGAATGGCGGTCAGCACGAAAGCGAGCCCGCAAAGAAGGTAATAGGCACTGCCGCCCAGCATCAGCAGCTGTCCGCCGCCAATCGAGAGCGCCAGGCCGATAAGGACGAAGAGGACCGCCGTGATCTTGAGAGCCATTCTGGAAAATCCCGTTTCGGAGAGAAATGGACATTTCGGCCGTTTACCCGAACCGAAACGCCCCGACCGGCTGCGCGATGCCCAAATACCCGGCATCGTTCCCGCGGTAATTTAGCGCAAGTGCGAGATGTTCAAGTCTGAACGGATCGGCAGCTGGCGGATTGTACGAAACAATTTTCTCAAGGTTCTCATTCCCGCACATGCAGTGCAGCAATCTGTCCAGACGAGACTGGTTATCTCGGCAGGACGGCCAATATTCTGCTCAAGTCTCGGCTCAAGCATGGTCTCTTTAAAATCATTGGAGCAGGTATGGCATACGAGCTTTATTACTGGGATGGCCTTCAGGGTCGCGGCGAATTCATTCGGCTGGCGCTGGAAGATGCGGGCGCTGACTATCTCGACGTGGCGCGCACCGGCGTCGGCTCGCAGAAGATGATGGAATATCTGAAGGGCAAGCACGGTTATGCCGAACTACCGTTCGCCCCACCCTTCCTGAAGGATGGCGACATCCTTGTCTCGCATGTCGCCAATATTCTTTCCTATCTCGGGCCAAAACTGAAATTGTCGCCGGAAGACGTAAAGTCGGCCACTTTCCTCAACGGCCTGCAGCTGACGATCACCGATTTCGTCGCCGAGGTGCACGACACCCATCATCCGATCAGCACAGCCGATTATTACGAGGATCAGAGGCAAGAAGCCAAGGCGCGCAGCGCCGCCTTCCTGAAACACCGCGTTCCGAAATTCCTCGGCTATTTCGACAAGCTGATCGCCGCCAATCCGGCCGGCAAGGGGCATATCTGGGGCGAGGCAGTCACCTATGTCGACCTCTCGCTTTTCCAGATCAGGGAAGGCCTCAAATATGCTTTCCCGCGGGCCATGGCCAATTTCGACGCGGATTATCCCAACGTTGCAAAACTTGGCGAAAGCATCCGCAAACGGCCGCGCATCGCATCCTACCTGCGCTCCGACAGGCGGCTGGATTTCAATGAAAACGGCATTTTCCGCCACTATCCGGAACTGGATCAGGATCCGGTCTGATATCCGGCCCCG
This sequence comes from Neorhizobium alkalisoli, assembly GCF_007829835.1. Taxonomy (GTDB): domain Bacteria; phylum Pseudomonadota; class Alphaproteobacteria; order Rhizobiales; family Rhizobiaceae; genus Neorhizobium. The sequence goes on from NZ_VIWP01000005.1 coordinate 287,370, forward strand.
ACCCTTCCGCAGACGCGATCAGGTGAAGAAGAATACCGGCGCGACGGTCACCGCCAGAATGGCGGTGGCAACCACCGTGAACTTGATGTCGATCGAAATGAACCTCATGTCCTTGCACTCCTGCTGCATGAGGCTCATCCTGCCTCTTCGCCCAATTCCTGAAGGATCTGGTGCCGTGCCCGGTTGAGCCGGCTCTTGACGGTGCCGACTGCGCAGTCGCAGATCTCGGCGGTTGCTTCGTAACTTTCGCCCAAAATGGCGACGAGCGTCAGAACTTCGCGGTAATGCGCCGGCAGCTTTTCGAGTGCCCGCTGCACTTCCCGTGCCCGGGCCACGGTTTCCTGCGTTGCCGCGATCGGCGTATCGCCGGAAACATTCTCCTCCAGCCCCGGCGCCTCGCGGCCCAAAACCTTGGCGCGCGTGTAAAACGTGTTGCGCATGATCGTGAAAAGCCAGGATTTCAGCTTGGTGCCGGGCTCGAACTTGTCGAGATTGGCGAGAGCCTTCATCAGTGTTTCCTGGACCAGATCATCTGCATCCGACGGTGTACGGCAGAAGGTGCGGGCAAATGCACGAAGAGCCGGTATGAGCCTCACGATGTCTGCGCGTGCAGGATCACTTTTCGATTGTGATTCAGACACGTTGCCTACCTCTCCCCTTTATCGAAAGCACCATTATTAAAGGTATGAGCCCTGCACTCTGGGACCTGAAGGCTGGCCTAAGGGCTGGCCAGAGGGCTGGAATGACGGTGGCAAACGCATGCTCCGCCGATTTGGTTCCGCAAACCTGACGAGCCCAGTCATCAAGCCGGCGGAACAAAGCCGTGAGGCCATCCGTTTTCGTGGACGCAACCAAGAGGAGGCCAAGATGGGCGCCAACAGCACTCCGACAAAAAGCACTCCGAACAGTCCGGCGCGAGATGGCAGCCGGAACAGGATGGATCCGAAGACGACGGAACGTTCGGCCCGCGACAAGGGCGATGCCGCCGATCTCGAAGAACAACTCGACGAAGGCCTGGAAGATACCTTTCCGGCCAGCGATCCCGTGTCGGCGACCGTGACCTCCATCCCGTCAGGCACACCGAAACCACCGCGCCATTAAATCGGCTCGGATCAGAAGCGCGGCAAAAATTGGAACAAACGGGGTGGCTTCCGGAATAGGAGGTTGCCCCGGCTTCGTTCCGGCATCCTGTTTCCCGCGGTCATCGCTTCAATTCTGCTATGTGACTTTTTCGGGATATCGGAGCTTAACCTTATTGAGGTAAGAAGACCGGGCTTGAAACATCGATGGTTCCGACATGCGTATGTCGGCTTTTATGTCAGGGGTCGGAATGGCGAAGCAGAGCAATCCGGTTGCGGAAGATGACATGAGAATGGGGCGCCGGGTAAACCGCAAGGTTTCAGTTCTTCTCACCGAGATCGAAAAGGAAGAGGTTCCGGACCGCCTGCTCGAACTGGCGCAGCAGCTGCAGAAAGAACTGGCAGCGAAGCAGTAATCTTCCGGCGCCGCCGCGATACTGCATTCGAATCAGCTAATGAAATGCCTGCGGGCATCGGCATTATGCAACTTAAAGAATGCATAAGATCATCGCGAATGCTGCGATTGCACTGCAGCGAAACATATCTTCGCAGGCAATACAAATTAGAAAAATATCGTGAGAATTAAATAAAAAAAGCCCGATCATCTCGGGCTTTTTACAAGCTGATAAACATAGCGAAAACTCAGCTGTTCAACATGTGCCGGGAGATACCGGATCTCTCCGCGCTCACAACGACCATTTCGCCATTCGATGATTGACGGCGAAAAATTTTGCTTTTCAAGCGGTCATTTTTACTGAGATGAACTTCCGCGGCCCGCATCGCCAGCTCACATGTATGGTAACCGGATGCGGATTGAACACCATCAATTACATAGATCCAGCCGGTTGCATCTGGAATGATATCGCAGTATTTTTGCATTGCAGTGTCTCCTTCCCGGCGGCGTAACGCCTTCCACACCAATTAGTTCCGCCCGGTCGGATTTTTTAGCCAACACGATTTGCTTCAGCCGATGCAGATTGTGACTTTTCTTGGAACTTTTTCGCTCCCGGACGGTTCTCTGACTTCGGGCGAATGGAGACGAAGATGGCGGATTCCGAAGAAGACTGGATCAAGACCCGTGCCTACCGCATGTGGGAGGAAGAGGGTTATCCCACAGGCAAGGATACCGAGCACTGGGAAAGAGCCCGGCTCGAATTCATCACCCTGAAACCGATCGCCGAGTCTGCCGGTTCTTCCAAGCGGAAGAGCGCGACGGCAGCAAAAGCCGCGGCAAAACCGGCGGCCAATGGTAAGGCCGCGAACGGCAAGTCGGCCAACGGCAAACATGCCGAAGAAGCCGCAAAGCCTGCCGCTGCAAAGCCGGCAAAGACCAAGACCGAAAAACCTGCCAAGGCCGCAAGCCCAAAGCCTGCAAATTCCAAGCCTGCCGCCGCAAAAACTTCCCCGGCGGTCACCGCCGAGACGCTTCCGAAGAAACGAGCCAAAAAGGCCACTGCCAGTCCCTGACCGGCCGGCTCGGAGCAGCCACCAGAGTATCGCGTAACAAGCCGCGGCGACATTCGCCGCGGGAGCTCTTTCCGTTAAGCTGGATAGTTTGAAATGGCTTTTGCGTTCCATCATTCCCTGAACTTTCTGCCCCGCCGATATGATGCGGGTCCTGACCGGCATGCGGTTGCCGCGATGCCGGGGTCGGGAGGGGAATTGAGATGGAGGCAGGCACGATGAACGCATTCATCTCCATTCCGGACATGGATCCTGCCATGGATCCCAAAGGCGGCCCAAGGATCTGCCGCAAATTGGGTTCCGGCGCCAGGGTCAACCGGGCGCCAGTCGTTGAACGCGGGAATGGAGAAGCTGCCGCAATGAAAATCCTGTCCGTCACCTCGGAAATCTTCCCGCTGGTGAAGACAGGTGGTCTGGCCGACGTCACCGGCTCCCTGCCCAAGGCGATGGAAAGTTTTGGCGTCGAGACGACATCCCTCATTCCCGGCTATCCGAAAGTGATGGACATGCTCGGCAATGCCACGCCGCTGGCGGTCTTCGAAGACCTGCTCGGCGTCCGCGCCTCGCTGATCCATGCACGTATCGACGGCCTCAACCTTTTCGTCCTCGATGCGCCGGAACTCTATAACCGGCCGGGCGGTCCCTATGTCGATGGAACGGGCCGCGACCACCACGACAACTGGCGCCGTTTCGCAGCTCTCTCCCGGGCCGGCGCCGAAATCGCCATGGGCCTTTTGCCGGGCTGGACGCCGGATATCGTCCATACCCATGACTGGCAATCCGCCATGACCTCCGTCTACATGCGCGAAATGGGCTGCAGGACGCCGGTCGTCATCACCATTCACAACATCGCCTTCCAGGGCCAGTTCTCGGCAGACCTTCTGCCGGCGCTCGGCCTGCCGCCTTCGCTTTATTCCACATCCAGCCTGGAATATTTCGGCGATATCAGCTTCCTCAAGGGCGGGCTGCAGACGGCCGATGCAATCACCACGGTCAGCCCCACCTATGCGCGCGAAGTGCTGACACCGCGCTTCGGCATGGGTCTCGACGGCGTGCTGAACGAACGCGTTTCGGTCCTGAAAGGCATTGTCAACGGCATCGATCTCGACATCTGGGATCCCGCGATCGACCCGCATGTTCCCCGCAATTACGACGTCAACGCACTGCGCCGGAAGCGCGAGAACCGCAGCATCCTGCTCGAAAAATTCGGGCTCGATGCGCCGGGCCGCGGCCCGGTCGTCTCGGCCGTCAGCCGCCTGACCTGGCAGAAGGGTTTTGACATGTTCGCCAGCACGGCGGACGAGGTCATCCACAATGACGGCCGTGTCATCGTTTTCGGCCAGGGCGACCGCGATATCGAACAGGCGCTGCTTGCGACTGCGGCGCGTTATCCCGGCCGCATGGCCGTCCATATCGGTTATGACGAACCGACCGCCCATCTGATCCATGCCGGTTCGGACGCGATCGTCCAGCCGTCGCGTTTCGAGCCCTGTGGGCTAACGCAGCTCTACGCCCTGCGCTACGGCACCGTGCCGGTTGTCTCGCGCACCGGCGGCCTGTCTGAAACCATCATCGACGCCAATGACGCGGCCATGTCGGCGCGCGTTGCAACCGGTTTTCAGTTCCACCCGGTCACGACAGACGGCCTGCGACTGGCGCTTCGCCGCGCGATCCACGCTTTCGAAGACCCGAAAATGTGGGCGCGCCTGCAGAACCAGGGCATGAAGGCGAAATTTTCCTGGGAGCGCAGCGCGCAGCAATATGCCGTGGTTTATGCGGATCTCCTGCGCAAGGCGGGACGCACCGTCAGATCCACCAGCCTTGCGCTCTAGTCTTTAAGGGGCATGACGGCCCGATCAAAGACGGGCCGTCTCCAGCCATTTTCGCGACAGAGAAATGTCGCGCCCCTCCTCATCCCACCCATGACCACCCGGAAGGACATGGGTCTCCACCGAGGCACCGGCCTGTCTCAATTGGCTTTCGAGTTCAGGCGCATCCGAAGGCGTCCTGCGCTCGTCCTTTGCGGCCGAGAGGCTCAGAACGGGATAACCGGCAAGATCAGTTTCGATCGCCTTTGCAAAGGGTGACATCGGTCGCATCAGGATCGCTCCGCAGGAGAGAAGCGGCGCCTTTGCCAGAAGAGCAGCCGCGGCGATCGCACCATTGGAATAGCCGACGAGAACCGGCACTGGCCGCCCCTCGTCTCCTAGCCAACCGAGGAAATCGGCAAGCGGCCCCATGGCCCGTACGATCTCCCCATGGTCCAGAGACCGATCCGGATTGCGGTTGAAAAGGGCAAAACCGCCGTCGAGCGGCACGCTGCCACGCAGCGCAAAAACGGACCGCTCCGGCGCGATCGCCGCGGCAAATTCCAGAAGATCGTCTTCCCGTCGGCCGCTTCCATGCAGGAGGACGAGCGGCGCGAGATCGGGCGCAGTGCTCAAAAGCTCCAGAAACTGAATGCCCGCCACCTGCCGCATGATCCGGTTCGCCTCGAATGCTTTCGCCATGCTTCGGCTCTAGCGCGAACCGCATGACGGAGGCAACATTCCCCTAGAACACCAAAAAGGCCGACACATCGGCCGGCCTCCTGATGGATTTGGTATGTGACCGTTTACGGCCGGCGGAACAGCGCCAGGCTGCGGCCTTCGAGCTCGAAATCCTTTTCCTTGGTGATGACGAGCCCGCGCTTGGCGACGTCGGAGGTCGTCAGTTCCAGCACCCAGCCACCCTCGCCGAACTGCGGAATGCGGAAGGGCACATTGCCTTCGAACGGATTGAACAGCATCAGCACGTCGTGCCAGATGCCCTCTTCCTGCTTCAGGTCGCCACGGCCGATATAAACGCCGAGCGTCGAGCCTTCGTCCCACTGTTCCGGCTGCTGGAAACCGCCACCGGCATTGAACCACTTGATGTCCATGCCGTCGCGCCAGTTTTCCCGCCGCAGAAGCGGCTGTTCCTTGCGCAGCTTGATGATCTCGCGGGTGAATTCGCGCAGTTCCTCGCAGCTTTCGGGCAGGTTTTCCCAATGCACCCAGGAGATCTCGCTGTCCTGGCAATAGCCATTGTTATTGCCCATCTGGCTGCGGCCGAACTCGTCGCCGGCCAGCAGCATCGGCGTACCGTGCGAGAAGAACAGCGTGGCGAGAAAATTGCGCTTCTGGCGCTCGCGCACCGCATTGATGCCCTCGTCCTCGGTCGGGCCTTCGGCACCGTAATTGTAGGACCGGTTGTCGTTATGCCCGTCGTTATTGTCCTCGCCATTATCCTCGTTATGCTTCTCGTTATAGGAGACGAGGTCGTTGAGGGTGAAGCCGTCATGGGCGGTGATGAAATTGACCGAAGCCCAGGGCCGGCGGCCGCGCTGGTCATAAAGATCGCCGGAACCCAGCAGGCGGGCGGCGAAATCGGTCGAGACATTGTCGCCCTTCCAGTATTCGCGCAGAGTATCGCGATACTTGTCGTTCCATTCCGCCCAGCCCGGCGGAAAACTGCCGACCTGATACCCCCCGGGGCCGATATCCCAGGGCTCGCCGATCAGCTTGAGTTTTGACAGAACCGGATCCTGCGTCACCGCATCGAAGAAGCCGCCGCGCTGGTCGAACCCTTCCGGCTCGCGGCCGAGAATGGTGCCGAGATCGAAACGGAACCCGTCGATATGCATGGACTCGGCCCAGTAGCGCAGACTGTCCATCACCATCTGCAGCACCCGCGGATGCGAGGTGTTGACCGTGTTCCCGGTGCCGGTGTCGTTGATGTAATAACGATGCTGGTCCGGCATCGTCCGGTAATAGGAAAAATTGTCGATGCCCTTGAAGGAGAGCGTCGGCCCGAGCTCGTTGCCTTCGGCCGTGTGGTTGTAGACCACGTCGAGAATGACCTCGATCCCGGCATCGTGGAAACCACGCACCATGTCGCGAAAACCCTGGATGCCCTTCGGCCCGTAATAACGCGAGGCCGGCGCGAAGAAACCGAGCGTATTGTAACCCCAAAAGTTCTTGAGGCCCCTGTCGAGCAGGTGCTGGTCGTCGGGGAACCAGTGGACCGGCATCAGCTCGACCGAGGTGATACCGAGGCTCTTGATGTAATCGACGGAAGCCTTGTGACCCATGCCTTCGAACGTGCCGCGCAGCTCCTTCGGCAGGCCGGGATTGAGCTGGGTAAAACCTTTGACATGCGTTTCGTAGACGCTGGTCCTGCCCCAGGAAATGTTTGGGCGATTCTTGTCCTGCCAGTCGAACTCGTTGGGATCGATCACCCGGCATTTCGGCATGAAAGGAGCGCTGTCGCGGGTATCGAAGGTCAGGTCCTTGTCCTGGTGTAGAAGGTCATAGGCGAAATGCGCCTCGTTCCATTCCACATCCCCGACCAGCTCGCGGGCATAAGGATCGATCAGCAGCTTGTTCGGATTGAAGCGATGGCCGTTTTCCGGATCATAGGGGCCGTGCACGCGAAAACCGTAAAGCGCGCCGGGCTTCAGGCCCGGGACATAACCGTGCCAGACCTCATTGGTATATTCCGGCAGGTCGAGCCGGGCGATCTCGATCTTCCCGCTATTGTCGTAAAGGCAGAGCTCGACGCGCTCGGCATGGGCGGAGAAGATCGCGAAATTGACGCCCTCGCCGTCGTAATTGGCGCCCAGCTGCTGCCAGTTGCCCTGCTCGACGACGAAATGGTTCGACTTGGTATCCATTCAACACCCCTTTGGCCGGACTTTCTTGAAGATCGCCCGCATAATGGTGCAGCACGGCATTTCGTTCCGATGTGCTGAAAAATAAGGTCTTCGGCCCGGCGGATAGAAAGTCCGGGCACGCTGCTTGTCCTGCCGGCATTGCTCCCTCACGCTCGTCCGCTATCTCCTCTCAAAAGACCACCAGACCGGAATGGGAGAGACAGGATGAGCACCCCGACGATCGAAGAGCTGGAGGGCCGGCTGAATGCCTATCGCGAGCTGATGATCGAATTGCTGGCGGCGATGATTGGCGGCGAGGTCACGATCACCGGCTTCGTGCAGAAGCTGCGCGACGACGCGACCTTCAAGGATGGCGAAGAAGATCCCGGCGCCGATCCTGAACCCGCCTTCGCGATCGAAAACGAGATGGCACGCGAGATGCGCACCATTCTCGAGGCAGCCCGCGCGCGATCCGGACGCAGCTGAAACCGCGCCTTTTGCCGCTCCCAACATGACAATTCAGTGAAATTTCATATTTATGGCGAACCTGCCACGTTTATGGCTTTTTCGCGGAACAAAAATGCCTTTTTATCGTTCATGGTCATGAGATTACGGAGGCATCTATGGTCAGGGAATGGGTGGAGGCCGCAGGCTTCGTTTTGGTGATCGCTGCCTGCTACATGATGATCGTACCGATCTGATATCAGCCTCTCCAGAGGAGGAGAGCGTGGTCGCTCGGGCGCCTTGCCTGAAAGCCTGACCAGCTGGCCAGCAGGTGCGCTACGGCGCCTGCTGGCATATTTTTTCGCAACACAATCAAAAGCAAACAGGATGAAACGCCCGGCGCAGGAAAAGCGTTCCCGGGCGTTTTTCACGTTATGCGACAGGCTGAAAACAATTGGAACGTTTGCCTATTCCCCGGGTTTGTCTCCATGTGCTCGGGCAGATCGCCCGCACTCACGACGGGAGATGACCATGCAACATCTATTCAGAATGCTGAAAAGCCGGTTCGCGATTGGTGGGCCCAACAAGACGTTTGCAAGCGCACGGCCGGAAGAACTTCAGGTCGTCGTTCCGGATGCGGTGATCCTGCCGCTGCCGAAATCACCGCGTGAAGAGATCAGCGTGCCGGCCTCGATCAATGGCCGGGACCTGTCGACAGGCCGCCTCTGACGGCCGTCCAAGAAACCAAAAAACAAAGAAAACAAGGAGTATAAGATGACAGAGATAGAATCCGCTTCGATCCTGATCCTGGCAACTGACGGCTATGAACGTTCGGAGCTGCGCGTGCCGCTCGACAAGCTGAAAAAGCAGGGCGCCGATGTGAAGATCGCCTCGATCAAGACCGGCGAAATCAAGAGCTGGGACGAGAAGGACTGGGGCGATACCGTGACGGTGGATCTCGAAGCCAAAAATGTCCGCGCTGCCGATTTCGATGCGCTTGTCCTGCCCGGCGGCCAGATCAACCCGGACATCCTGCGCGGTAACGAAGAAGCGATCCGCGTCGTGCGCGATTTCGTGAAGAGCGGCAAGACAGTCGCCGCGATCTGCCACGGCCCCTGGCTGCTGGTCGAGGCGGATGCGCTGCGGGGCCGCAACGCGACTTCCTATCACTCGATCCGCACCGACCTGCGCAATGCCGGCGCCGCCTGGAAGGATGAGGCTGTCGTCGTCGACAACGGCATCGTCACCTCACGCTCACCGAAGGACCTGCCGCAATTCGTGGCGAAGATCATCGAGGAAGTGCGCGAAGGCCTGCATAACCGGCGCGCCGCATAACGGATGAAAACGAGACCGCCCGGGCAAAACTTCGGGCGGTTTCCTTATATGGCGATGGACTGGATTGTGTCGCCGCCCTCGCGCCGCTCGAATTTTGCGCGCGGACCAAGCAGTGTCCAGACAAGACCCTCCGGCCGGAAATCGACCTCCACCACCGCCGAAAACGCCGCTGTTGCATGCCGCTGAATGATCGTCGTGCCAAAACCCTTGCGTTTCGGCTCGGTCACGAGCGGGCCGCCCGTCTCTTCCCAGGTCAGCGCCATTTTCGGGCTTTCGGCACCCTCTTCCTTGATATCCATCCAGAAGATGCGGACCTTGCCCTGCGGAACGGAAAGCGCTCCGTATTTGATCGAATTGGTGGCGAGCTCGTGCAGGATCAGGCCAAGATTCTGCACCGCTTCCGCCGTCAGCACGAAATCCTCGCCGCCGATATCGACGCGGTCGGCAACCTCCGCAAACGTGCTCATGTGGATTTCGATGACACGGCGCATGGCGACACCGGTCCATTGCGCCCGCGCCAGCGCCTCGACAGATTTGCCCAAGCCCTGAAGACGGTTGCCGATCGCCTTCTGGAATTCTTCCATGCTGGTGTCCTGACGCGCGAGCTGGCGCATCATCGCCTGCACTAGGGTCAGAATATTCTTCGTCCGGTGCACGAGTTCATGCAGGACGAGATGGGTGCGGTCTTCCGCCTGGCTACGGTCGAAGGAGGCGTTTGAGAGTGCAATCGCCACCTGATTGGCTTCGGTGATCCTGGTCTGTACCGGCGAAACGATCTCGCCCGCGCCCATGCGCTCGGCCATATGGGCGATCTGGCGGATCGGCTGGCGCAGCTGCCGCGCCACCATATAGGCGGAGAGTGCCGCAATCGCGATAAAGATGACACCGCCGGAAATCAGCTGCCGCCAGGTCGTGTTGATACCTTCCTGGGCAGAGGCGATCGGACCCCAGACCACCGCCTTCCAGGTCCAGCCGGTGATCTGCGCATAACCATACATCTGCTTGCCGTTGCCGCCGACATCCTCGATCGTGCCCTTGAAGCCGGTCATAAGATGCAGCGTATCGACTGGAAACTGGCTGCCCTCCGCCATCTTTTCCGCACCGGCAGAGGTGACCACGTGGCCAGAACCATCCAGCACCGCCGCCGACCAGCCGCTGGGCAGGCCTTCCGTCGAGATCAGCTTCTTCAGATCCTCGGCATTCTGGGTGATGATCATCACGTCGCCGCTGGGCGAGACTTCCTTCGGCACCGGAGCGGCAACGTTGAAAACCCATTTGCCGCTGGTCGTGCCGACAAACACGTTCGACACTTCCGTCACGCCCGACTTTACGACGGACAGCACGGATGGAACATTGCCAGCCTTGCCGAGCGGCGTATCGAAGGGCACTCGGGTATTGAGTTTCAGCTGGCCGTCCTTGTCCACCAGGATAACGAACAGGGAATTGGAGCGAAGACTGTTCTGGGTGCGGTTATGAAAGGCACGCAGATCGCGCGAGGCAAGCTCGGGAGAGGCAACGAGCAGGCGCAGCGTCGTTGCCATGTCCTGCAATTCGCGATCGACCGAACGGGCGATCAGCTGCGCATCCTCGGCCGTGTCTGCGGAAAGGCGCTCGCGTTCGTGATTTTCCAGCTGGTACATCAGGAAGCCGACGAAAACCAGCAACGGCAATGCCACTCCCACTGCAAGCGCAATGAGATAGGCACCGATCGACGCCGTCGGGAACAGGCGCGAAAATCTGGTCATCACGCGTGTTCGCAGCATGAAGGATCCGGCAGGTAAGCTTTTACCTGCGACCGTTCATCATTCAATATCCCGCCCTCTTGCCTCTACAAGCAACAATCCGGTTCTACCCATTTTTGGCGGACGGGCCAAGGATTTGATTGGCAATGCCACAGACTTTCGAGCCCACTCGGCCATACGGCACAGAAGCGTACCGCATGGCCTCCCTTGCGAGACGGATGGCCGACGGAAGAGAAAAACCCCGCCTCAACTACCATCTTTTCGAGCTGCATCGGGAATGCGTTGCTCGAGATAGGACGCGAGATCACCATGATCTGCCGTGACGAGATGGCGCGCGCGGCCGGGCATGTTTTCCCGTACCCGTTCCGAAAGCTCGGCCAGAAAATGCACCGGCGATGTCGCATCTGCGATCCACTCGACCGCATCCAACCGCAGGCCATCGAGATTGAATTCCTCGAGCCAATAGAGGGCATTCTCAACGAAGAAGCTGCGCACGGCGCTCTGGCCATAATCGATCGCAGGCTTTTTGACACCCTCCTGCAGCGCCTCCCTGCCCTGTTCGAAGAAGGACGGCAGATAGGGCTCGAACAGCAGGCCGTTCAGGCCGGCATTGGTATAGACGACGTCGAGCATGACCGATAGGCCATGCCGGTGCGCGGCATCGACAAACGCCTTCATATCGTCCGGCGAACCATAGGCATGGTGTGGCGCATAGGGCGGGACATGCTCATCCGCGCCACCCGAAAACCGGTTGACCGGCATCAGCTGCAGCATGGTGATCCCGCGCGCAGCAAGCTCCGGCAGCCGTGCAATGGCGGCGCGAAACGTGCCCTCCGGGGTGAAGGTGCCGATATTCAGCTCATGCAGCACCGCCTCATCCCAGGAATGGCCCTGCCAGTCGGCAGCGATCCAGCGATAGGTGGTCGGGTCGACCACCAGCGAGGCAGCGTTGATACCGCCATCCTGGGCACGCGATGCCGGGTCGGCCATCACCTTGCCGTCCGGCATGACGAAATTGTAGCGCGTGCCCGGGCCGGCACCCTCGACGGTGAGCGTGAACCAGCCATTGCCGGCCGGCAGCATTTCGCGATTGCGGCCATCGATGCGCAGGCGCAGTCGCTCCAGATCGGGCGCCCAGAGCCGGAACAGAACCCGGTCGTCGCCGACATATTCGGCGCCCCAGGATTTGGCGAAAGCCCTGCGCACAGGGTTGGAAACATTGCCGCTACGCGAGTCGTAGGGCGTGAAATCACGGGTCAGAGTCATGACGCCTCCCTTGGTTTCATCTCGCCAAGGGAATGGGATTAGGACAGGAATAGTTCCCTATAATCACCTAACCATCTGAAAAGAAACGGATAAAAATGCAACACTCATGCAGGTTGCAGCTCAATCGAGCCGCCTGCCGCTCTCCGGATCAAACACCACCGCCTTGTCCAGATTGAAGGCAAAACGGAAATTCTGGCCAAGCTCGACCGGCACATCGGCACGGGTGCGGGCGGTAAAACTTGCGCCGTCGATCTTGCCGGTCACGAACGTGTCGGATCCGGTCGGTTCGATCATCGTCACCGCCGCCTCGATGCGGGCGACGGAACGGGCCGTCTGGTCCGCAAGGCTTTCGTCGGTGATCGCCTCGGGGCGCAGGCCGAGAATGACTTCCTTGCCTTCCGTAAGGCTGCCGGTGACCGAAGGCGGGATCGGCACGATGACGCCGTCCTTGCCGAACAGCGCAATGCCGCCGACAACCGCCCTGCCCTTCAGCATGTTCATCGCTGGCGAGCCCATGAAATCGGCAACGAAGAGATTGGCCGGACGATTGTAGATTTCCGCCGGCGTGCCGACCTGCTGCACCACGCCTTCCTTCAGGACGACGATTTTGGTCGCCAGCGTCATCGCCTCGATCTGGTCATGGGTGACGTAGACGATCGTGGCATTTGTGTTCTGGTGCAGCGACTTGATCTCGGCCCGCACTTCGACACGCAGTTTCGCATCGAGATTGGAAAGCGGTTCGTCGAACAGGAAGACGCGCGGCTGGCGCACCAGCGCCCGTCCCATGGCGACACGCTGCCGCTGACCGCCGGAAAGCTGGCTCGGGCGGCGCTTCAAAAGGTGTTCGATCTGCAAGGTCTTCGCCACCTGCGCGACGGCAGTGGCGCGCGCCGCCTTGTCCACGCCGCGCATTTCCAACGCAAAAGCGATATTCTCTTCCACCGTCATGTTCGGATAAAGCGCATAGGACTGAAAAACCATGGCAATATCGCGCTTCGACGGATGCAGGTCGGTCACCACCTGCCCGTCGATGACGATATCGCCCGAGCTTGGCGGCAAAAGGCCGGCAATGGCGTTCAGAAGCGTGGACTTGCCGCAGCCGGAGGGACCGACGAGAACGAGGAAGCCGCCCTTTTCCAGGCTGATATCAATGCCCTTGAGGATCTCGACGCTGCCGATCTTCTTGCGCAGGTTCTTGATTTCGAGAAAGCTCATGAAAATTATCCCTTCACGGCGCCGGCCATCAGGCCACGCACGAAATAGCGTCCGGCGACGACGTAGACGAAGAGCGTCGGAAGGGCTGCGAACACGGCAGCCGCCATGTCGACATTGTATTCCTTGACGCCGGTGGAGGAGGAAACGAGGTTGTTGAGCGCCACCGTCATCGGCGAGGCTTCGCCGGACGAGAAGGACACGCCGAACAGAAAATCGTTCCAGATATTGGTGAACTGGTAGATGACGGTGACGACGATGATCGGCCCCGAGGTCGGTAGCATGATGCGCCAGAAGATGCGGAAGAACCCCGCCCCGTCGATCATCGCGGCCTTCACCAGCTCATCCGGAAAAGCCTCGTAATAATTGCGGAAGAACAGTGTCGTGAAGCCGAGGCCGTAAACGACATGGACGAAGACGAGGCCTGCGGTGGAATTGGAAAGGCCGGCCGCGCCCAAGAGCCGCGCCATCGGGATCAGCACCGCCTGAAACGGGATGAAGCAGGCAAACAGCATCATGCCGAACACGATCTTGTGGCCGGGAAACCGCCATTTGGTCAGCACGTATCCGTTCAGCGCGCCCAACAGCGTCGAGATGGCGACCGCCGGCACGACCATTTTCAGCGAATTCCAGAAATAGCCTTTGATGCCGACGCAGGAGACGCCGATACAGGCCTCGCCCCAGGCTTTGACCCAGGCGGCAACGGACGGATCCTTCGGCAGCGCCAGCATGTCGCCGCCGCGGATCTCGTCGAGCGATTTGAGCGAGGTAGTCAGCATCACATAGAGCGGCAGCAAGTAGACCAGCGCCAGCACGATCAGCGCCGCATAGATGAAATAACGGGCGGTCCGCGCCGAACCGGCGGAGACTGTTTCGGTGGCGCCGCTCATTGGTTCTTCTCCCTGAGCTCGGAATAGAGATAGGGCACGATGATCGCGGTGATCCCCATCAGCATCATCACGGCACTGGCCGAGCCGACCGCCATCTGGTTGCGGTTGAACGTGTAGGAATACATGAAGGTGGAGGGCAGCTCGGTGGCATTGCCCGGCCCGCCGCCGGTCAGCGCGATGACCAGGTCATAGGACTTGATCGCCATATGCGCGAGCACGATGAAGGCGGAAAGAAAGACGGGGCGTAAGAGCGGAATGATGATGCGGCGGTAGATGGCGACCGTGGAGGCACCATCGATCTGCGCCGCCTTGATCATCTCGCCGTCGATCCCGCGCAGGCCCGCCAGAAACATCGCCATGACGAAACCGGAAGCCTGCCAGACACCGGCGATGACGACGGTGTAGATCGCCATGTTCGGGTTCACCAGCCAGTCGAACTTGAAACTCGCCCAGCCGAGATTGTGCATGGTGTTTTCAAGCCCGAGGCCGGGATTCAAAAACCATTTCCAAGCCGTACCGGTCACGACGAAGGACAGCGCCATCGGATAAAGAAAGATCGGCCGAAGCACGCCCTCGGCGCGGATCCGCTGGTCCATCAGGATGGCGATGAACAGGCCGATCGCGATGCAGATGCCGATATAAAGTACGCCAAAAATAGCGAGGTTCTGCATCGCCACATACCAGTTGGGCTGCGACCAGAGCCGAAAATAGGCATCAAACCCGCCCCATCTGTAGATCGGCATCATTTTCGACGTCGTGAACGACAGGTAGACCGTCCAGAGAATGAAGCCGTAGACGAAGACGAGAATGATCGCGAAGGACGGCGCCAGGACGAGTTTTGGCAGGCCGTTGCGCAGACCATCGGCAAAGGAACGCCGCGGCCTTTCGGGCGAAACAACCGGGACCGGTTCGATTGTCGTCATGGGGATCTCCGGTAGTCTTTCTGAGAAGATAGTGAAGGTTTGCAGGCCGGCATCGTCGGCGACCCGCCCCTCATCCGCCCTGCCGGGCACCTTCTCCCCGCATGCGGGGAGAAGGAAACATGCCGCACTCTCCCTGCCCCGCTTGGGCCACGTCCCCTCTCCCCGCCTGCGGGGGAGAGGGTTAGGGTGAGGGGCACTTTTTCAGAAGCGGGGCAAAACCCCGCCCATTACATCACTTCGCCGCAGCAACCGCTTCCGGCAGCCGCTTCAGCGCTGCCTCGGTGGTGAGCTGGCCATTGAGGTGCTGGGTGATGACATCCAGCATGGCTTCCTTGACGGCGGCCGGCTGGGCGTAACCATGGGCGAGCGAGCCCATCAGCGTGCCCTTGGACGAAGCTTCTGCCAGATCCTTCATGCCCTTCTTGGCGCAATCGTCAAACTTTTCGTCCGAGATGTCGGTGCGGGCCGGGACCGAACCCTTGACCGTGTTGAAGGCGATCTGGAAGGCCGGGTTTTCGACGGCGGACGCCATCTTCAGCTGCGCGTCGCGCTGCTTTTCACCCACGTCGAACATCATGAACTGGTCGGCGTTGAACAGGACCGAGCCCTGCGTGCCGGGGAAACGGATGCAGACGAAATCCTTGCCCGGTTCCTTCTTGGCGCGCAGCCATTCGCCCTTCGACCAGTCGCCCATTTCCTGCGCGCCGGCCTTGCCTTCGATGACGAGGGCGGTCGACAGGTTCCATTCGCGGCCGGAGAAATTGGGGTCGAAATAGGTGCGCAGCTTCGACATGTCGTCGAACACCTTTTTCATCGTGTCGCTCGAAAGCGCGGCCGGATCGGCGTCGAGAACGGCCTTCTTGTAGAAGTCCGGACCACCGACCGAAAGCACGACGGCTTCCCAGAGCGTGCCGTCCTGCCACGGAACGCCGCCATGGGCGAGTGCCGTGATGCCTTGCGCCTTGAACTTGTCGAGCAGCGCAAACAGCTCGTCCATATTGGTCGGGGCTTTGCCACCAGCCTTGTCGAGGGCGGCCTTGTTCAGCCACAGCCAGTTGGTGGAGTGGATGTTGACGGGCGCTGCAACCCAGTGGCCGTCATATTTGGAGAAAGCCTGCAGGGCGGCCGGAATGACCTTGTCCCAGCCTTCCTTCTTGGCGAGATCGTCGAGATTGGCGGCGACGCCCATTTCCGACCAGTCGCGCAGGTCGAAACCGAGCAGCTGCACGGCAGTCGGCGGATCGCCGGCCGTCACGCGGGCACGCAACGCCGTCATGGCCGCCGAACCGGCGCCACCGGCAACCGGCATGTCCTTCCAGGAAACACCCTCTTTCTGAAGATTTTCCTTCAGGACGTTGAGCGCCGCAGCCTCGCCGCCGGACGTCCACCAGTGCAGAACTTCCACCTGCTCGGCAGCCTTTGCGGCGCCAGCAGTCATGGCAATCATGGCGATGCCGGCCGCAAGCCGACCCATCATTCGAATAGTCATTGAAACCTCCCAAAACCCGGTCTCCTCACCGGACAACGATTTATAACGATATAAGTCGGGGAAGTGTCAACCCGTGAAATCCGCTTTACCGGGAAATCGAAAAATCAGACAAGCAACGGAATTTATTTGATAAACTCGATTAAATCGATTTATCTGCAAAAAATTTCTTCTGCGGTGGAGTGACTTTCTGCCGATTTGCAACGATATAAATAGAAGCACCCGAGCGGTGTGGGGAGGACTAAGAAACATGCCGCTGGACGACCTTGAGGAAAAGGGTCGCCGGGCCACGACGGGTCGCAGGGGAAGGCGTACCGTCAATGCCGGCAAGCCGACGCTGAAAACCGTTGCCGAACGGACCGAGCTTGCCGTGACGACCGTTTCGCGGGCGCTGGCCGACGATCCGCAGATCGCGCTCGACACCCGTATCCGGGTGCGTCAGGCGGCTGCCGAACTCGGCTATCTGCCCGACCGCGCCGCCCAGCGCCTGCGCACCGGCCGCACCAACGTTATTAGCCTGGTCTTGGACCCGCACGAGGAAATTCTGGGCTACGGCACATCGATGATCCGCGGCCTGACGGCCTCGCTGCGCGGCACCGCCTATCACCTGGTCATCACCCCGCATTTCTCCGACACACCGCCGCTCGACCCGGTCATGCACATCGTCCGCAACCGCATGGCAGACGGCATCCTGTTCAGCCGCACCGAACCCTCCGACGAGCGGGTCAAGTTCCTGCTGGAACACGACTTTCCCTTCGTCTGTCACGGGCGAACCGAACTCGCGACGCCGCATCCTTATGTCGACTACGACAACCATCTCTTCGTCTATAATGCCGCGATGACGCTGATCCGCGCCGGCTGTCGAAAACTCTTCATCATCCTGCCGCCGGAACGGTTCACCTTCGCCCATCACATGCGCCAGGGTTTTCTCAAGGCTGTGCGGGAAGAAGGTGTCGCCTACGAGATCGCCGAGGGCATCACACTCGACAGCAAATCCGGCGCCATCTGCGACCACGTCGCCGCTCGACTTGGTCAATCCGATCCACCGGACGGTTTTATCTGCGGCGGCGAAGTTTCCGCCATGGCGGTCATGTCGGCCGCGCATGACCTGGGCTTACAGATCGGCCGCGACCTGCGGCTTGTTGCCAAGCAGACATCCGGACTTTTCGATCAGGTGAGGCCGCGGATCGAGACGATTTATGAGGATCTGTCGGAGGCAGGGCGGCTGATGGGGGAACTTTTGGTGCGGCGGATCGGTGGGGCGGCGCCGGGAGAATTGCAGGCGTTGCAGACGGTGTGAAGATGCCGACTGGTGGGTGGCAGCCCCCCTCTGCCCTGCCGGGCATCTCCCCCACAGGTGGGGAGATCTGCTGGGCGCGCCGGCATTGCTTCAACATAACTGGCGAGATGAGCGAGAGCTAGCCGCGAGTCGATCTCCCCCCTTGTGGGGGAGATGCCCGGCAGGGAAGAGGGGGGTATTTCCCCGACAAGAACGTCAGACAAACACCCTCAATCCTCCTCGACAAACACCTCCTCGCGCTTCTTCTTTACGCTCGGCAAGAACACCACGACCAGCACGATCGCAGCAATCAGCAGCAGCACCGCACTGATCGGCCGCGTCACGAAGGTGGACGGATCACCGCGGGAAAGGATCATCGCGCGCCGTAGGTTTTCCTCCAGAAGCGGCCCCAGCACGAAGCCGAGCAGAAGCGGCGCCGGCTCGCAGCGCAGTTTCGTCAGCACGTAACCAATGAGGCCGAAAAACGCGACGGCATAGAGGTCGTAGGTGTTGGAATTGACGCTGTAGACCCCGATGGCACAGAAGGCCATGATGATCGGGAAGAGCACATAGTACGGGATGGTGAGCAGTTTCACCCACAGCCCGATCAGCGGCAGATTGAGGACCACGAGCATCAGGTTGCCGATCCACATCGATGCGATGATGCCCCAGAACAGAGCCGGCTGTTCGGTCGCGACATTCGGGCCGGGCACGATCCCCTGGATGATCATCGCGCCGACCATCAGCGCCATGACCGGATTGGCCGGAATGCCGAGCGTCAGAAGCGGAATGAACGAGGTCTGGGCGCCGGCATTGTTGGCTGATTCCGGACCCGCCACCCCGGCAACCGCGCCATGGCCGAATTCTTCCGGATGCTTTGAAACCTTCTTTTCCACCGTATAGGAGGCAAACGAGGCAAGGATCGCCCCGCCGCCCGGCAGGATGCCGAGAATGGAGCCGATCGCCGTGCCGCGCAGCACCGGCGCCACCATGGCCCTAAAATCCTCGCGGGTCGGCATCAGGCCGGACACTTTGGCCATCAGCACGGTGCGGGTCTTTTCGTCCTCGAGATTGCGCAGGATTTCTGCAACGCCGAACACGCCGACGGCAACCGCCACGAAATTCAGGCCGTCGGCATATTCACTGATGCCGAGCGTGAAGCGCGGCGTGCCGGTATAGATATCGGTGCCAACCAGCCCGAGCAAAAGGCCGAGCACGACCATGGCCAGCGCCTTGATGATCGACCCATGCGCCAGCGCGATCGACGAGACGAGGCCGACGACCATCAGCGAAAAATATTCGGCTGCGCCGAATTTCAACGCAACCTCGGTGAGCGGTGGCGCGAAGATGGCGACGAGAAAGGTCGATACCGTGCCGGCAAAGAATGAGCCGAGCGCCGCAATCGCCAGCGCCGCCCCCGCCTTGCCCTTGCGGGCCATCTGGTAACCGTCGATCGCGGTCACGGCCGACGAGGATTCACCCGGCATGTTGATCAGGATCGCCGTGGTCGAGCCGCCATATTGCGCCCCGTAATAGATGCCGGCGAGCATGATCAGCGACGAGACCGGTTCGAGCTGGAACGTGATCGGCAGAAGCATGGCAATCGTCGCCGTGGCGCCGATACCGGGCAGGACGCCGATCAGCGTGCCGAGCAGAACGCCGATCAGGCAGAAGAACAGGTTTTCGATCGAGGATGCGGTGGCAAAGCCAAGCGCGAGGTTGTTGAAGAGTTCCATGGGTCAAAAATCCTCAATAACCGAGCCACTGCCCGAAACGCTGGAATGGCAGGCCAAGCCCGTAGCTGAAGACGAGGACCGAGAAGATCGTCAGCAGCACGGAGAGAATGACGGCGGTGACTGGCTTCATCTTGTGCGAGGCAAACGATGCGACGAGCGCCGAGATGAACAGCGCCGGCACGAAACCGAGACCCTGTACCGTCAACCCGAAAATGATCGGCGCTGGCAGGATGAAAGCCATGCCGCGAAAGGCAAGCGCCCCGATCGGCTCGCCCTTCACCCGTGCCGACTGGACGATGATGATCGCCCCGAAGACCATGAGGGCGCAGGCGAGGATGAAGGGAAAATAACCCGGCCCCATGCGGAAGGCCGTGCCGAGCGCGAGTTCCATCGACTGATAGGCGAAGAACAGGCCGGCCAGGACGAAGAGCAGGCCGCAGATGACATTGGTACTGTCGAATTTCAGGGAATTCATGATGTCTCCGTGAATGGAAGGAGATTTTTCGGGTGTGCGGGCGTGGAGGTCGGCAGCGGGGGATTTGCGCAGTCAGCGGTTCGAGGCATCGTCAGAGGCTTCCGGCAATCTTGCCTGTGTCCCCCATCGGCCTTCGGCCGCCCGTAGCCCCTCATCCGGCTGCCGCCACCTTCTCCCCGCAAGCGGGGAGAAGGACGCTCGCCGCGATGCCTCCGTCCCTCTCCAATGCCGAGCGAGGCACGTCCCCTCTCCCCGTCAAAACGGGGAGAGGGTTAGGGTGAGGGGCAAATGCCAACGCGAGGCCGATAAGCAGAGCTGACCATCAGCCCGCCCACTCCTCAGTCCGCATACTGCCCGGCAGCCTCGATCACCGGCTTCCACCGCGCGATCTCGCTTTCCAGCTTGGCCTTCAGCGCAGCCGGCGTCGCATCTGCGTCGGACGACGGCACGGTGCCGAGTTCGGCGAAACGGGCCGCAACATTCTGGTCCTTGAGCGCAACCTTCAAGGCCGCATCCAGCTTGTCGATTGCTTCCTTCGGCGTTCCCTTCGGCGCATAGACGCCGTGCCAGATACCGACTTCCATCTGCGGCAGGCCGGCTTCCTTGACGGTCGGCAGGTCCTTCAGGACGGAAAGCCGTTCCGGCGAGGTCACGGCATAGGCCTTGATCGTGCCGCCCTGGATCTGCTTGGTCGTATTGGTGGTCTGGTCGCACATGATATCCACCTGGCCGCCCAGTAGGTCGGTCATGGCGGGGCCGGTTCCCTTGTAGGGCACGGTGACGAGCGGCGTCTGGATCGAGCTCATGAACAGCATGCCGCAAAGATGCGAGGCAGCGCCGATGCCGGCATTGGCAACCGTCACCTTGTCCTTGTTGGCCTTGGCGTATTCTACCAGACCCTTGAGATCGGTAGCGGCCATGTCCTTGCGGGCGACGATCGTCATCGGCACATCGGTGACGAGGCCGACATATTCGAAGGCGTTCAGCGTGTCATAGGCAAGCTTGCGATAGAGCGTGGCGCTGGTCGCCATGCCGATATGATGCAGCAGGATCGTATAGCCATCCGGCTTGGACGAGGCGACGCGGCCGGCACCCAGCGTGCCGCCGGCGCCGCCGACATTTTCGACGACGATCTGCTGGCCAAGGTTTTTCGACATGGATTCGGCGACGAGGCGCGCCACCGTATCAGTCGGCCCGCCGGCCGCAAACGGCACGACCATGGTGATCTGCCGCTCGGGATAACCGGCGGCATTGGCGACAGTTGCGCCAAGCGAAATAGCTGCAAGCGCCGTCAGCCCGGCAAGCATTTTTGCAATTTTCATCATCTTCCTCCCATCGATGAACCAGGCGCCGGGTACAGGTCTCCTCCCCGCCGGCGCCCCTGACGTCCTTTGTTTCTGCGCCGGGAAGGCCGCGCAATTGCCCGTTGCGCTGCGCGCGCGCTTTCCGCAGCTCCGGCCTGCCCGGCGGGTGGATTCCGAAACATCCGCACGCCCCTATGGGTGGAAATCCACCCATGGCACTCAACCGGCATCGATCAGCAGGTTTCTGCGGCAAGGATTGGTGGCGATGCGACAGCTCATGCCGCAGCAAAGGCGGCGGCGGTTTGCGCGACGGTTATGCTAAACTTTTGTGACGCACCCTCGCCTTCAGGAGAGCCGGATGACGCAGGCCCATATTACCGAGCCCGCCCGCCGCATCGATGTCATCCACCAGACGGATGTTCTGGTCGTCGGATCCGGACCGGGCGGACTTGCCGCCGCGATTGCGGCCGCCCGCGCCGGTGCGCAGGTGACGCTGATCGAGCGTTTCGGCTGTTTCGGCGGCAATATCACCGTCGTCGGGGTCGAGGGTTTTGCCTGGTATCGGCATGAAAAGACGGTGGAGGCGGGCGGAATCGGACGTGAATTCGAGGAACGCGCCAAGGTGATGGGCGCCGCTGTGCCGGAAAGCCAGTCGCTGAGCTACGAGCTGGATTCGGAAGGGTTCAAACTGGTCGCCGACCGGCTGGTGGAAGAGAGCGGCATCACGCCCATGCTGCACCGGCAGTTCGCAGCGCCGATCATGGAAGGCAACCGCATCACCGGCATCATCACCGAATCCAAGGCCGGCCGCGAGGCGATCCTGGCAAAATGCGTTATCGATGCCACCGGCGATGCCGATGTCGCGACCGCAGCCGGTGCACCGGTCGCCAAAACCCCGGTCGAGGCAATGCAGGCCGCCTCCGTCATGTTTCATCTCGCCGGCGTCGACAAGCGCGCCTTTCTCGACGGCGTGCGTGCCGATCCGCAGACCTATGCCGACTGGTCGACCGGCGAATGGCAGATCGAGACCTCCGGCAAGGAGGACAAGATGTTTTCGCCTTTCCTGGCCAAACCCTTTTCCCAGGCGATCCGCGAGGGCGTCATCCCGGCGCATCTCAATACGATCGCCGGCACCTGGGGCGCCATGCACGATACCGGCGAACTCACCTATATGAACCTCGTGCACCTTGCCGGCTGTGACGGCACCGATCCTACCAGCATGACCCGTTTCGAGATCGAGGGCCGGCGGCAGGCGATGCTGGCGATCGAGGCGCTGCGCCGTTATACGCCGGGCTGCGAGGGCGCAAGACTGCGCAATTTCGGCATGACGATCGGCATCCGCGATACCCGCAAGCTGGATGCCGTCTACAACATGACCGAGGATGATGTGCGCCACGAAGGCCGTTTCGAGGATACGATCGGCATCTATCCCGAATTCATCGACGGTTACGGCGTCCTCATCCTGCCGACCACCGGCCGTTACATGCAGGTCCCCTATCGCGCCATGCTGCCGAAGAGGATCGACAACCTGCTCGTCACCGGCCGCGCGATCGGCGGTGACCGCATCGCCCATGCCGCGACCCGCAACATGGCCTGCTGCGCCGTCGCCGGCCAGGGTGCCGGCGTGGCCGCGGCAATCGCCATCCGTTCGGGCCGCCCGCTCAACGGCGTCGATATCGTCGCGGTCCAGCAGGAACTGGTGCGGCAGGGCGTACGGATCAACTGAGGCGGCAGCTTACCAGCTGAGAAAACGGCGGCCGCACAGGGTGCCGATAACGCCCATCAGCACGATGCCGAGCGTGTACCACAGGGCGACGAAGGTCAGCCCGTTTTCGATACAGCCCCAGGAATAGATCCAGGCGCCGACGGCGCCGGCCGACATGCCGGCCACGAAACCGGCCAGCCGCGGCGCGGTCGGTGCAGCCCGACGCAGGAACCAGATATTGCCGGCAAAGACCGGTAGCGCCGTTGCGGTGATGATGAACGGGCAGAACCAGGCGGAACGGCCGAAGATCATGCGCGGATAATCCGCCGAGGCCGCGACATGCAGCTGCCACAGGCCGAGACCGACGAGAAGAAGATAGATGCCAAGCGACGTCAGGCCGCTCATCTTCGGAACGCCACCCGGCCGCGCGACGACCATCATCGCCACGAGCCCGGTGATTGCCAGCGCCAGCGGATAGATGCCTTTCGCCCAGAAGGCCGGCTGGTAGAGCGCCTGGGCGACATCGGGACGAAAACCGTGGGCGAGGAAAAGCAGGACAGCCGAGACCACGAAGCCGGGCAGGATCGCAAGCGACAGCATGCGGCCGAGCGCACCGCGCGGCACGGGCTTCAGCTCGCCCACCAGCCTGTCTATCAGATCATCCGTCTTCGCCACGTTCGCCTCTCAATTTCGCGGCCATTGCCTTGATACCCCGGTGAATGCTGACCTTGACCATCGCCTCGGACCGCCCGGAAGATGCCGCCGTATCGGCGACCGACTGTCCTTCGAGCCGCATCTGCCGTATCATCTCGCTCTGCCATTGCGGCAGCGCGGCAAGCAGCCGTTCGAGATCCGCCGGCGCCGAAATGGCATCCTCGGTATAATCGTCCGCCATGTCCTCGATCGCCTCCAGCCCCACCATGGACCGCCCGCCGCCGCGCCGGTGATGATCCACCAGCTTGTGACGCGCGATCGTGTAGAACCATGCCGTGAACGGCCGCGTCCGGTCATAGGTGATCCGGCGCTGATGGAGCGCAAGCAGCGTCTCCTGCACCAGATCATCCACATCCGCCGCGTGGGAACGGCCGAGCCTGCGCCCGTAATAGCTCGCAAGCAGAAGCCGAAGCACGTTCAGCAGGCAGCGATATGCCTTCTCGTTCCCGTCAAGGGACGAGAGCATCAGCGCTTTCAGCTCTGGCTCGCTCAACTGTGTCATGTCGTCAAAGGCTCATACGGCACGCTCGGCAAATGGTTACACGGCTGCAACAAGAAAATCGAGAAAGCCGGAAATTTTGAATGGGGGCGCTCCGCTCACCCGGTCCCGATCACTTGGCCGTGATGACTGTAACCGGTTTTCCGTTCCTCCCGAATGAACCGGTGTGAACGGCGCCGCATGAGGTGGCGCCTTACCAATCGGGAGAAGCACAATGACAATCCGTCCTTTCGGCCTCGCCATCAGCGCAGCCCTTCTTGGCCTCGGCCTCATTGCCGGCAGCGCCCAGGCGCAGAGCAGCATGGATTCCATGAAGAAGCCGGACGCCATGAAGATGGACAGCATGAAGACCGACAATATGAGCACCAACAGCATGAAGGCCAATGACATGAAGATGGGCGGCACCAAGGCCGACTGTCTGCACAAGGCCGGCATGGAAAAGGACGCGATGAAGAAGTCCGACATGATGAAGCATTGCGACGCGATGAAGTGATCTGACGGTGCCCCCACCTGACCTTGCAACTTTTGTGGGGGCACCGCCGTAACTTCGACAATGCCTATCGAGGAAGCACCCCAAGGAAGCCCTATGGACTCCACCGTCACTCCGACCGGGATCAAGCCCGAACGCGGCGCAAAAACGCTGATCCGCCGCCACAGCCTGACCGTGCGCCTGTCGCACTGGCTGAACGTACTGTGCATGACCGTGCTCCTGTTCAGCGGCCTACAGATCTTCAACGCCCATCCGAGCCTCTATTGGGGCATGTATGGCGCCGATAACGACCCCTCGATCCTGTCCATGGAAGCGGTCGAGAATGGCGATACCGTCAAGGGCGTCACGAAGATCGGCAGCCTCACCTTCGATACGACCGGCATACTCGGCGTCTCGACCGTCGACGGCGAACCGGCGGCCCGCGGTTTTCCGGCCTGGATTACCCTGCCGAGCTATCAGGATCTGGCGACCGGCCGGCGCTGGCATTTCTTCTTCGCCTGGCTGTTCGTCATCAACGGCGTCATCTACATGGCGTACGGCTTTTTCGCCCGGCATTTTCGCCGCGATCTCCTGCCGACCGCAGACGAGCTGAAACCTGCCAATCTCGGCCACGAAATCACCGAGCATGCGCGGCTGCGGTTTCCAAAAGGCGAAAAAGCCCGGAATTATAATGCCCTGCAGAAACTCACCTATCTCTTGGTGATCTTCATCCTCCTGCCGGTGATGATTGCGACAGGCCTCACCATGTCGCCCGGTTTCGATGCCGTCGCGCCCTGGCTGCTCGATCTCTTCGGCGGCCGGCAATCGGCCAGAACCCTGCATTTCGTCACCGCCACCGCGCTGATCGCCTTCGTCCTCGTGCATGTGGTGATGGTGATCGCCTCCGGCCTCTTCAACAACATGCGCTCGATGATCACCGGCCGCTACGCGATCGAGACCGAGCCTTCTTCTGTCGGCCATCAGGGAGAATTGACGCCATGAGCCGCCTCATCACCCGCCGCCGTTTCCTGATCGGCTCGACGCTCACCGCCTCGGCACTCGGCCTGTCCGGCTGCGACGTTCTGGTCGAAAATCCAAGCGTCCAGCAGGCCCTGCGCATGGCCGAAGGCCTGACCATGCGCACCCAGCGTCTTCTGCTCGGCGACAATGCGCTCGCCCGCGAATTCACCGCAGCCGATATCTCGCCGGTCTTCCGCGCCAATGGCACGAGCATGCCGGACGGCGCGCAATATCAGGAACTGCTGAGCAAGCAGTTTTCGCAATGGCAGCTGGAAATCGGCGGCCTTGTCGAGCGCCCGACGAAACTCTCGCTTGCGGCCCTGAAAGCCATGCCGGCGCGCACCCAGATCACCCGCCATGACTGTGTGGAAGGCTGGAGCGCCATCGGCCAATGGACCGGCGTGCCGCTTGGCAACCTGCTCCATTCGGTCGGCCTCAAGCCGGAGGCTCGCTATATCGTCTTCCACTGCGCCGACGAGTTTGAAAAGACGCTCGACGGCAGCGGCTGGTATTACGAGAGCATCGACCTCGTCGATGCTTTTCATCCCCAGACCATCCTTGCCCATTCGATGAACGGCCATGACCTGGAAGTGGCGCATGGCGCACCGCTGAGGCTGAGGGTCGAGCGGCAGCTCGGTTACAAACAGGCGAAATACCTGATGCGCATCGAAGCGGTCGCCGACCTGTCGCAGCTTTATGGCGGCAATGGCGGTTTCTGGGAGGATCGCGGCTACGAATGGTACGCCGGGATCTGAAAGTTTTGCCGGCACCCGCGTCAGGGGCCGGCGAAAGAACCGGTGGAAGCAACCCGCATCCGCCGACAATCAAACGACGGTTTTCAAAGAAGGAAAAGCAGATGTCCTCTATCTCCAAAACCGGTTTTTCGGTGCTTGCGGGCGCCCTGATCGCCGCAACGCTCGGTTTTTCCGCCCATGCCGCCGATACGGTCCGCGTCCGCGGCACGGTCGAAAGCCTGAGCGGCAACACGCTGTCGGTGAAGACACGTGAAGGCACCGATGCAAAAATCATGCTGAAGGACGGCTGGAAGGTTTCGAGCGTCGCCAAGGCTTCGATCGACGATATCAAGGAAGGCGATTTCGTCGGCGTTGCCTCGCTGCCGACCGCCGATGGCGGCGACGGCGCGCTGGAGGTTCTGATCTTCCCGGCCGCCATGAAGGGCACCGGTGAAGGCAGCTATGCCTGGGACCTGAAGCCGAACAGCTCGATGACCAACGCGACGGTCGCCAATGCGGTCAAGTCGGTCGATGGCCAGACAATCACCGTCACCTATAAGGGCGGCCAGAAGAAGATCACCATCAAGGACGGCACGCCGGTCGTCACCTTCGCACCGGCCGTCGAGGCCGACCTGAAGAGCGGCGCCACCGTGTTCATCCCGTCGGAAAAGGCAGCGGACGGTTCGCTTTCGAGCGGCCGCGTCGTCGTCGGCACCAATGGCGTCGTCCCGCCGATGTGAGGCAGGACGCGACCTTTTGCGACAGAAAAACTGCCGGCGGAATTTTCGCCGGCAGCGCATTCAAGACGTGAAACCCGTCAGGCCTTGACGGCCGCGATCAGGGCCTTGGCAGCCTCGGTCGAAGATCCGGGGTTCTGGCCGGTGATCAGTTGGCCGTCGATGACGGTATGCACACCCCAATCCTGAACCTTGGAAAACACGCCGCCGAGGCCGATCAGCTCGTCTTCCACCAGGAAGGGCACGACCTGAGTGAGGCCGACGGCTTCCTCTTCGCTATTGGTGAAGCCGGTCACCTTGCGCCTCGCGACCAGCGGCGTGCCATCGGCATTCTTGACATGCCGCAGGACACCCGGCGCATGGCAGACGAGAGCGACGCTCTTGCCGGCAGCGATGAAGGCTTCGATCAAGCCGATCGAATTCCTGTCTTCCGCCAGATCCCAGAGCGGGCCATGGCCACCGGGGTAAAACACGGTGTCGAAATCTTTCTGGTCGACACTGTCGAGACGCACCGTATTGGCAAGCTGCGCCTTGGCGTCAGCATCGGCATTGAAGCGATGCGTCATGTCCGTCTGGTTGGCCGGTTCATCGCTTTTCGGATCGAGCGGCGGCTGGCCGCCCTTCGGCGAGGCGAGCGTGATCTCGGCGCCGGCATCCTTGAACACGTAATAGGGCGCCGCCAGTTCCTCGAGCCAGAAACCGGTCTTCTTGCCGGTATTGCCAAGGGCGTCGTGGGAGGTGAGTACCATCAAAATTTTCATCGCTTCGATCCTTTCAGGAGAGCTGCGGTATGGGTCATTTTTGAAATCCATTGTCGTCGACACCGTCACGGCCTCTTCGACACCCGGATCATCGCACCGGCTCACATATTTAAGAAATTTACTTCTTTGATTTCAGATATTCACATGACAGCATAACTGAATGAAATACGACCTGAACCTGCTTCCCGTCTTCGTGGCCCTGATGGAAGAGCGCAGCGTGACCCGCGCCGCCACCCGACTGGGCATCACCCAGCCGGCGCTTTCCAATTCCCTCGCCCGGCTGCGCGACACGTTGCGCGATCCGCTCTTCATCCGCGAACGCTACGGGATTCGGCCGACGCAGCTTGCCGAGGAAATCGCCCCGACCATCGAGGCGGCGCTGGCGCGGCTGGACGAGCTGATCGTCACCCAGCAGGAATTCGACCCGGCCAAGGCCGAACGTTCCTTCACGCTGGCGCCTAACAGCTATGTCGAACTGACCCTGATGCCGGCGCTTGTCGCAAAGCTGGGAGAACTGGCACCGGGCATCAAACTGCGCATGACGGCTTTCGGCAATGATCTCCACGAAACCGGCGTCGTTTCCGGCACGACGGCCATGGTGCTCGGCCGCGTCGTCGATCCGCCGGATAATCTCGTCGTGCAGCATTTGATGGATGACGGACTGGCCTGTGTCGTGCGCGCCGGGCATCCGCAGATCGGCGGCAGTCTGTCACGAGAACAGTATGAAAGCCTCAAACACGTCAACGTGCTGCCGCCCGGCCGCCTGCGCGTCGGCCTGTTTCAGGCACTGGGCCAGCAGAATCTTCGACGCGACGTGGCGATTTCCGTCACGCATTTCCTGGCAGTGCCGGAAATGATCGCCGCCACGGATTATTGCGCCACATTGCCAAGCCTAATCTGCCGCGGCCTGGAACGGGACCCGCGGCTGAAAGTTTTGCCGGCCCCTGTCGATCTTGGCACGTTCCCAGTCGAGATGGCATGGCATGTCCGCTACCGCAACGATCCGGCCCATCGCTGGCTGCGCTCGCTCGTCATCGAAACGGCAAATCTTTTGACGAAAGAGAAGTGACGGTCGGCGGACCCAAAACCCGTCCGCCTCACGACCGCTCCCGCCTGCCCTCTTCGACCGGCTCGTCGATCAACGCCAGCCGTTTATCCAGCCCGTATTTCTGCATCTTCTCGTAAAGCGTCTTGCGGGAAATGCCGAGCGCCTCATAGACCGGCTTCAACGCCCCGCCATGGGCGGAAATCTCGCCGGCGATCAGATTGCGCTCGAAGGCGGCGACCTTATCGGACAGCCGGCCGGCCGTCTCGGTGGAGGCTGCCACCTCACCGCCCGGCCGGGCATCGAGACCGAGCACCAGACGGTCGGCGGCATTGCGCAGCTCGCGCACGTTTCCGGGCCAGGCCTGTTCGGCAATCAGCGCCATGATCTCGGCCGGCACATCCATGTCGTCGCGACCGTAACGGGCCGAGGCCTCGCGGACGAGCTGCAGGAAAAGAAGCGGAATGTCGGCCCGCCTCTGCGCCAAAGCCGGCACCCGGATCGTCGCGACATTGAGCCGGTAGAGAAGATCGGCGCGGAACCGCCCGGCCACCACTTCCGCCTCCAGATCGACCTTGCTTGTGGCGATGAAACGCACGTCGAGCGCAACCATCTCGTTCGACCCGAGCCGCGTGATCACCCGCTCCTGCAGCACGCGCAGGAATTTCGCCTGCAGGTCGAAGGGCATGGATCCGATCTCGTCGAGCAGGATCGTGCCGCCGCGCCCGTGTTCGAATTTTCCGTAACGCGGCCGAAGCGCGCCGGGAAAGGCGCCGGCCTCGTGGCCGAAAAGCTCGCTTTCGATCAGCGTTTCCGGCAGCGCCGCGCAATTGATGGCGATGAACGGCCGGTTGGCGCGCGGGCCGATATCGTGCAGCGCCCGCGCCACGACCTCCTTGCCGACACCGGTCTCGCCGATGATCAGCGTATCCGCATCCGCGGCCCCGATTGCCCGGATGCGATAGCGCAGGTCGACCATGGCCTGTGTGCGGCCGGGCAGCCGGGTTTCGAGATCATCGCGCTTGCCGGCCACCGCCTTCAGCCGCCGGTTTTCGACGACCAGCGCCCGGCGATCGAGCGCACGGCGGATGACACCGGCGAGATGCTGCGGCGTGAACGGTTTTTCGATGAAATCATAGGCGCCCTCGCGCATCGCCTTGACGGCAAGCTGCACGTCGCCATGGCCGGTGACCAGGATGACCGGGATTTCCGCATCGAGCTCGCGCACCCGGTGCAGCAATGTCATCCCGTCCATGCCGGGCATGCGGATATCGCTGACCACGACGCCGTCGAAACCGAAACTCGTCAGTTCAAGCACGTGTTCGGCATTGGAAAAGGTCTGCACCGTGAGCCCGAACAGTTCCAGCGCCTGCGCGGTGGAGCGGCGCAGCTCCTCCTCATCGTCGATCAGAAGCACTCTTTGTGCGCTCACTCAGCCGCCTCCAGCATGTTTTCTGGCGCAATCTCAAGCTCGATCGAAAACACCGCACCACCTTCAGGATGGTCGGTGATGCCAAGGCTGCCGCCGAAATCCTTGACGATATTGTAGGAGATCGAAAGCCCGAGCCCCAGCCCCTTGCCAACGCCTTTGGTGGTGAAGAACGGATCGAAGATGCGCTCGCGGATCGCAGCCGGAACGCCGGGGCCGCGGTCGCGGATCGAGATGATGAGTTTGGGGGTGCCAGCCGTCCCCGCAGCGGTTGCGGCAAGTCCCCTCCCCAACCCCTCCCCACAAGGGGGAGGGGCTTCCGCCGCTCCCTCGCGAATGTCGAGAATGGGGCGGCGTGCGGGCCGCAAAACCTCTCCCCCCTTGTGGGGGAGATGCCGGCAGGCAGAGGGGGACTTGGTCCCCCATCGCCCGACCGAAACAGTAATCCGCCGATCCTCCAGCCCCTCGACGGCATCGGCGGCATTGGTGATGATATTGACCAGAACCTGCTGCAGCCGCACCCCGCCGGCCTTCACCTTCGGCAGGTCGGGGGAAAGGTCGAGTTCCAGAACGGCATTGGCGGCCTTCAGCCGTGCATCGACGATTTCCAGCGTGTCGCGCATCACCTCCTCGATCGAGACCGGCCCGAGTTTTTCGTTCGGCTTGCGGGCAAAGTTGCGCAGGTGCCGGCCGATCGAGGCCATGCGGTCGATCAGCGCCGAGATCCGCCGCACATTGTCGCTCGCCTCCTCGATCCGGCCAAGACCGATCAGCACGCCGGTCGTCTCCGCATAGGTTTTTGCGGCCGTGAGCGGCTGGTTGAGCTCGTGCGAGAGTGCGGCCGACATCTGGCCGAGACCGGCAAGTTTTCCCGCCTGGATGAGATCGGCCTGCGTCTGGCGCAGCCGTTGTTCGGTTGCCCGCCGCTCGGCCACCTCCGCCTCGATCTGGACGTTGACCCGCTCGAGATCGGCCGTGCGCTCCGCCACGCGCCGCTCCAGCTCGACCTGCGCATCCGCCTGCATCTGCATGCGCTCGGTCAGCCGCGCCCGCCGCTGCAGGATGATCGCAAGGCCGAAGACGGCAAGGCAGAGCGTCAGAAGCACGGCGGCAACCGTGGTTTTCGTGCGGGCATGCACCGAGCCGGTATCCATCAGCACGTTGACGGTCCAGCCGACATCCGGCATGGGCTGCGAGGCGACCAGATATTCGCGCTCCAGCCCGCCCTCCGTCACCGTCATCACGTCATGGCCGGATTGCGCGCCCCAGCGCACCGGCAGTTCGCGCAGTTTCGCATCCGCATAACGCCGCGAGCCTTGCGTGCGGGCGAGACGTTCCGGCGTCAGCGGCAGGATGGTTGCATAGAGCCATTCCGGCTCGCTGGTCATGAAGATAATGCCTTCCGGATCGGCCACAAAAATCCGGTCGTCGCCGCCGCCCCAGCTGTCCTCGACACTGTCGATATCGACCTTGAAGACGATCACGCCGAGGATCTTGCCGCCGATCTCGATCGGTGAACCGAAATAATAACCGCGCTTCAGCGATGTCGTGCCGAGCGCATAGAACCGTGACTGATATCCTTCCGCCGCCTCGCGGAAATACGGACGGTAGCTGAAATTCTCGCCGACGAAGCTGACCGGGCTGTCATAATTGCTGGCCGCGATCGTCTCGCCATCCGTTGTCATCACATAGATGTCGGAGGATTTCAGCAGCGCATTGATATCCTTGAGATAGAGGTTCGCGGCGGCCTGCAGGGTGCGGTTTTCCGGATCGAGGATCAGCGCCTCGATATTCGGCTGGTCGGCGATCAGGGCCGGCAGCGCCTCGTATCGCTTCAGGTGCCCGTCGAGCGCAGAGACGGCCAGCCGCAGGGTCGTCTTCGCCTGCGCTTCCGCTTCGTCCATATAACCGCGCGCGACAAGACCCGCGCCCTGGAAGGCGAAAACCAGACCGAGAATTGCCGCTGCCGCTGTTGCGAACAGAACCTGATGCCTCACCAGATGCCGGGCTCCTCCTCCCCCATCCGTTATCGGTCGCCTACAGTAGAATCTAGGAATGGTGATTTCCACCGAATCCTGCAAGACTGTCATGGCAGGACGTCCTTTCATCGAATATTCTTCGGAAAGGGCGTTTTTTCGTTATCCTGGCGTCGAAACGAGTGGCTTTTGAGGGGTTTTTGATGAGTTACATGCTTGCACTCGTGATCGGCGCGGTCGCCGGCCTTCGCGCCATGACCGCCCCCGCGATGATCTCAATCGCCGCAGCTTCCGGCTGGCTCGATCTTTCCGGCAGCTACCTGGTGTTCCTGTCGTCGAAATGGGCGGTTTTCGTGCTGCTGCTGCTCGCAGTCGTCGAGATGATCACCGACCAGCTGCCGACGACGCCGAGCCGCAAGGTTCCGCAGCAGTTCGGCGCCCGCATCTTCACCGGCGCGCTTTCGGGTGCCGCACTCGGCATGCCCTATGGCTACTGGATGGCTGGCATGGTGTCCGGCATTATCGGCGCCGTGATCGGCACCTATGGCGGTGCCGCCGCCCGCGCCAAGCTGGCGGAATATTTTGGCAAGGACATGCCGGCCGCCTTCATCGAGGATGCGGTCGCGGTTGTCGCTGCCCTCCTCGTCATCCTGCTCCTGCCCGCCGTGCCGGGCGTGGTGCCGACACCTCAATAAGAACAGTTCCGGGAGACGGCCTGATGCGGGAATTCGATGCGATCATCATCGGCGCCGGCCAGGCCGGCCCATCGCTGGCCGGCCGCTTCAACGATGAAGGCAAGAAGGTTGCCATCATCGAGCGCAAGCATGTGGGCGGCACCTGCGTCAACACCGGCTGCAAGCCGACCAAGACGCTGGTGGCCAGCGCCTATGCCGCCCATCTCGCCCGCCGCGGCGCCGAATATGGCGTCGTTCTCGATGGCGCAGTGAAGATCGACATGCCGACGGTCATGAAGCGGTCCCACAAGGTGACGCTCGACAGCCGCCACAGCAACGAGACATGGCTGGAAGGTATGCCGAACTGCACGCTGATCCGCGGCCATGCGCAGTTCGAAAGCCCCAACACGATCCGCGTCGACGAAGAGCTGCTGACAGCACCGCAGATCTTCATCAATGTCGGCGGCCGCGCCAGCATTCCCGACTTTCCGGGCGTCAAGGACGTGCCGTTCATGACCAATAGCGATATCGTCATGCTCGACCGGGTGCCAAAACATCTGGTCGTGGTCGGCGGCAGCTATATCGGTCTGGAATTCGCGCAAATGTATCGCCGTTTTGGCGCAGAGGTGACCATCGTCGAAAAAGGCCCGCGCCTGATCGGCCGCGAGGACGAAGAAATCTCCGACGCCGTGCGAAAGATCCTCGAGGCCGAAGGCATCCATATCCGCACCGGCGCCGAATGCATCCGTTTCCGCAAACATGAAACCGGCGTCGCCGTCGGCGTCAACTGCACCGAGGGTGATCCGGAAGTGATCGGCACCGACGTGTTGCTCGCGGTCGGCCGCACGCCCAACACCCGTGACCTTGGCCTAGACAAGGCCGGCGTCGAACTGGACGAGCGCGGCTATATCAAGGTCGACGACCGGCTTGCCACCACGGCCGAGGGTATCTGGGCGCTCGGCGATTGCAACGGCAAGGGCGCCTTCACCCACACCGCCTATAACGATTTCGAGATCGTCGCCGCCAACCTGTTTGATGGCGAGGACCGCAAGGTTTCCGACCGTCTGCTCGGTTACGCGCTTTACATCGACCCGCCACTTGGCCGCGTCGGCATGGGCGAAGCGGAAGCGAAAAAGACCGGCCGAAAGATCCTCGTCGGCACGCGACCGATGACCCGTGTCGGCCGCGCCGTCGAAAAGGGCGAGACACTCGGCTTCATGAAGATCATCGCCGATGCCGATACGAAGGAAATCCTCGGCGCCGCCATTCTCGGCACCGGCGGCGACGAATCCATCCACGGCGTCCTCGACATGATGAATGCCAAGGCGGATTACGACGTGCTGCGCTGGGCCGTGCCCGTGCATCCGACCGTATCGGAACTCTGGCCGACGGTGATCCTGTCGATGCAGCCGGCTTGAACCAGCGATTGCGGATCAAAAACCGCCTTTGAGGGTTTTGCCTTAAGGAGCAACCACCTTGAAGGAGGCAGTCATGGCCAAAGCCAATTCGAAGCATATGGGTGCAGGGTCCCATGGCAAGAGCAGCGGCAATGGCGCGATGACCGACATCGACAAGCAGAAAATCCCCGAAAACATGGTCCTGTCCAACCGTGACAAGGCCCAGCATTCGCGTGAGCGGGGGCTGGATGGCAAGGCGGTGAAGACCGAGCAGTTCCACGACCATCAGGCCAACCATCTGGACTGACCGGCACCGCGTTCACGGCCTGACCGGCGGCGTTGACAATCGTGTCATCTACGCCGGCATTACCGCATTGTAATGCTCTCCCGCCTTTGCAAACAGGGTGGGAGGGCGTAGTCTCCAGCCATCGTCGGTTATGAAACAGGGCGCCGACGACTGGGAGACAAAGCGCTTTCGCCCCCATGGGGGAAAAGACATGAATCCGTTGAACACGAATACCCTTGAGCCGCGGGATCTCGCATTTCTGCAGCAGTTTTTCCATGCCGCCTGCGCCGAGCGCGGTCTGTCGGATGGCAGCACGGCGGCAAGCAATCTCGCCGCCGAGATCATCGCGCTTTACCAGAACGGCGTGCGGGACGAAAAGGACCTGCAGACCAAACTGCAGAAGAACATGCTCGGCCGCAACTGAGGCCTTCCGCCTGCTTCTTATCGCTTCGCCAGCAGATCGCGTTCGTCACGCATCAGGAAGACGCGGGTAATGCCGTCCAGATTGTCGCCGAGCCATTCGGCCATCGCCACTTCTTCGGCGAGAATTCGCTCGAACAGCACCGCCGCCTCGGTCTCACCGAGTTCATCGGCGGCGGCGATCAGCACCCGATAGGTGGCGATTTCCGTATGCTCGAAAGCATAGCTCGCCACCATTCCCTTGATCACCTCGTCGCTGGTCAGCATGCCGCCGACACCCTGCGCGGTGGCGGCAATTTTGGCGGTGATATCCTTCAGCACGGGCGTGCCGCCGGACAGCCGGTCCAGAAGCAGCTTCAGTTCCTCGGCATGGTTTCTGGTCTCCTCCAGATGTGCGCTGATGCGCTCCCTGAGATCGGGATAACTCTCGATCCGCCGCGCCTGCGCGGAAAGCGTCGTCACCGCCTGCTCTTCCATGGCATGGGCATTGCGCAGCCAGGCGATGAAATTGTCTCTCGCATGGGTCATCGGCTCGCCTCCAGATCCTTCGTCGGCACATAAGAGATATGCAAGGCTCTCAACCCCTGACGGCAGGACGAGGTTCCGATACGCGTAGAAGAAGTTGAGCCAAGGTGCCGGAACATTTGGAACTTGTTTCCATTATCCCTATATATTGGTGCAACGCAGGTCTCTTGCACCCTGTGCCGTTCCGCCTAAGGTCGAATATGTCAGATGCTTGACGAGCGGGTAAGGGATAGGGTAGCGCAAGCGCCCATAAATCCGGACAGCCGAGACAGGCCCCGGAAGAAGCGCTTCGCGCAAGCGAGACAGTGTAACAAGACCAGCGTAACCTCATAAGGTGAACATGGTGAGCAGAACCAATATCCAGGCAAACCACGCTAATCTCGACAGCAGCAACACCCAAGAACGCCCGTGCAATCCAGGCCTCTGGAAGTTGCTTGCCGCTGCCGCAGTGATCCTGGTCATGCTGGTGGTTGTCATGGAAGTCTTCGAAGATACGGAACAGGGCGGCGTAACGCTGCTGCCTGCCCCGCACGCAACCACCCACTGATCCGGCGGAATGCCGCTTTCGCATAAGGCTCGGCCGGCTCGTCCGACCGGGCCAGATGCCTGAAAAGCAAGCGCCGGAACAAATACCCGAATTGACACGTTCACCCGCCCGAGGACTAGAGTCAGGGGCAGACAGGTGGACGTTACGAATTTCTCCGGACCATATGCGGCGGCGCAAAGGAACCTGATCCTGAAGCCGGGGCGCAATCTCTGGCGCAGCGCCAATGCGGAAAAGCTCGGCTTCCTGATCGACGGCGAGGATTATTACCGGCATCTGGAAGAGGTTCTTCTCCAGGCCCGCCGGTCGATCCTCATTCTCGGCTGGGATTTCAACCCCGATATCAGGCTGCGCCCGCGCGATCCATCCAGCCGCACCATCGGCGAGATCCTGCGTTCGCTCGTCGAGGAACGCCCCGAGCTTGAGGTGCGCCTCCTCGTCTGGGGCATGGGCCCGGTCTACTCTGGCAAAAGCTTTCGCATGTTCGGCAAGATGCAGTGGAACGACCATCCACGCATCAACCTCCAGCTCGATTTCCGCCATCCGCTGCGCGCCAGCCACCACCAGAAGGTCGTGGTCGTCGACGACAAGACCGCTTTCGTCGGCGGCATAGACCTGACCGCGCGACGCTGGGACGACCGCCGGCATCTGGCGGAAAACCCCGACCGCCGTTCACCCGACGGCACGACCTATGGCCCGGTTCACGACATGCAGACGATCGTCTCCGGCGAGGCGGCGCAGATGCTTGGCGACGTCGTCCGCAGGCGCTGGAAAAAGGCGACGGGCGAAAAGCTGGAGCCGGTTTCTGTGCCCGGTGCCAATCCATGGCCGGCAGCGCTCGAGCCGAATCTTGCCGGGGTCAGAGCAGGCCTTGCCCTCACCGAACCCTGGAAATGGAAGGGACGCCGCGGCCACCGCGAGGCGATCCGCCTGACACACGATGCGCTGAAAGCCGCCGAACGCCATCTCTATGTCGAGACCCAGTATCTCGCCTCCTTCGGTGTCGGCCGCACCTTGACGCGGCAGCTGCGCAAGGCGGACGGACCGGAAATCGTCATCATCGTCACCCGCGAATCCCACGGCTTTCTCGAAAAACTGATGATGGGCAACAATCGCACGCGCCTGATCCGGCGCCTGAAGCGGGCGGACAGGCACAACAGGCTGAGGGTCTATTACGCGGTAACGCCGGATGCAGAAGGCAAGGACCGGGAAATCATCGTCCATTCCAAGCTGATCATCGTCGATGACCGGATGGTGCGGGTCGGTTCCTCCAACCTCAACAACCGTTCCGAGGGTCTCGATACCGAATGTGACCTTGCCGTCGAGACGGACGATGCAGATGCGCGTCAATCGATCATTGCCCTGCGCAACGACCTGATCGCCGAACATCTCGACGCCGAACCGGCCGATGTCGCACGCATGATCGCCGAGACTGGTTCGATGCTGAAGACGATCGATGCGCTCAACACCAAGCCGCGGGGTCTCAGAACCTTCGATGTCGATATCCATCGCGGCGAAATCGGCTCTTTGGTCGGCACCGGCATCATCGACCCGAAACAGCCATTCTGGCCGATCCCGGAAATCGTCGGCTTTGGCCGGCGCATCATCGCCCGCCTGTCATCCCGTCGCATGTCCTGAAAAATCCCGCAGCTGGCGACGGCGGCGGTAATAGGCCTCGCTGACCAGAAGCGTCGGCAGGCCGATCGCCAGCGGGATCAGGAAATAGAGGACACGAAACGCGATCAGCGCACCGATGGCCGCAGTGCCGGTTGCGGCAACACTATCCATACCCGAAACATTGTCCGCGACCGGCAGAACGTTCAGCATGACGGCCTCCAGCACGCCGAGACCGCCCGGGACATGGCTGATCAGCGCGCCGAGATTGGCCGTGACATAAGCGGTCGCGACGTCGAGAAAGCCCGCTTCCGTGAAAGCCGCCAGAAGCTCGTAAAGCGCGGCGGAAACACAGACGAAGTTCAGCGTCCCGACCGCGATCTGGCCGGCCGCCAGCGGCAGTGACGGCGGCACGAAACGCCAGGACCGGATCGGCAGCGGCCGCCGCACGAAAGCGCAGAGGCCGAGATAAAAAATCGGCACGCCGAGGCAGACGATGCCGATCGTCATGCGCTGGCCCTGATCCAGACCGAGAAGATCGTCTCCGCCGCGCAGATCGAGAAGCAGAGCCAGCCCGCCGAGAGTCGCGAGGCCCAAGCCCACCGTGACGCCGCAAAACAGGATGACCTTGGCGACATCCTCGCCCGTCAGCCCCCAGCGGGAGTAGAAACGATACCGCACCGTGCCGCTGCTGAGCGCCGCCATGCCGATATTGTGGCCTATCGACAGGCTGGTGAAGGAAGCGAGCGCCGTGCGGCGATAGGCGAGCGGCTTGCCGGCATAACGCACGGCCAGCGTATCGAACAGGCTGAGACAGACATAGGAGAGGATGACGAAGCCGAAGGCGGCGATCAGCCGAAAGCCCTGGATCGAGAAAACCGACTGCTCGATCTCGCCCCAGGTGTAACGCCGAAAGCTGTTATAGACGAGCACGGCGGCGAAAATGAGTGCCGCACCGATCAGGATTTTCACAAGGTGCCGCCTGATATTCATTTTCTCTCCATGCCTGCTGTCATGGTGGAACGAAAAGACAGCCTCGCGTGTTCCCCGCGCTATGAATGATCGCCTTCCCGACATGCCGCCGCAGCGGCTGAAAATCCTGACCTACAATGTCCATAGCTGCATCGGCACCGACCGGCGGCTCGATCCGGAACGCATCGCCGAAGTGATCTCCGTATTGAAGCCGGACATTATCGGCCTGCAGGAGCTGGATGTCGGAAGACGGCGCACCGGCGGCACCGACCAGGCCCATACGATCGCCTCGTTCCTGGCCATGGAATATCACTTTCACGCGGCACTTCATGTCGAGGAAGAGCGGTATGGCGACGCCATCCTGACCGCCTTGCCGACCCGTATGGTCAAGGCCGGCACCCTGCCCTCGGTCGGCGAACAGCGCGGCGCGCTCTGGGTGGAGATCGAGATCGGCGGGCAGACATTGCAGGTCTTCAACACCCATCTCGGCCTGCGCGGCATCGACCGCATGGCGCAGATGGCCATCCTGCTCGGCCCGGACTGGCTCGGCGCGCCCGATTACCGCCATGCGCCGCGTATCCTGATTGGCGACCTCAATTCGACGCCGATGACCCGCACCTACAAGACCGCGGCCGGCCTGCTGCGCGATTCTCAGCTGGCGCTCGGCGGCAGGGCACGCGCGACCTTCCCATCCCGTTTTCCGCTGCTGCGGCTCGACCATGTTTTTGTGTCCGAAACGGTCAAGGTGATCGATGCCGCGGTCGTCTCGACACCGCTGACGCGCGCCGCTTCCGATCACCTGCCGCTGGTGGTGACGATCGAATTCTAGATTTTAGTGAAGCCGGCGATCGAGGTTCTTCGCCTGTTTCAGAAGTGCGACGACTTCCTGATCCGTGGTCTGGGCAAAATCGCCGTAATGCAGACTGACGGCCTGCAGGTTTTCCGGCGCGGAAAGGCATATGACCTCAGCCACCGCATGGCGCAACTCTTCGACCAGCAGACGGCTTGCAACGGGAACGGCAACGACGATCCGCCCTGCCCCCATATGTTTCAGCGCCTGAATGCCGGCAAAGATCGAACCGCCATTGGCAATGCCATCATCGACGAGAATGATATCGCGCCCACGAAAATCATGGTCCTCCGCCTGATCCTCGCCAAAATACATGCGATGGCGGCGCTCGACCTCGGCCAGCTGGTGGCGCATTTCCGTATCGAGATAACCGGGCGGCAAGGGAAACCGCCGCGCCGCCTTCTCGTCGATCACCACATGCGGCTCCGGCCCGTCGGCAACGGCGCCGATGCCGAATTCCGGATGACCGGGCGCACCGATCTTGCGGACGATGAGCAGATCAAGCGGCAGGCCGAGGCGCTGCGCCATTTCGAAAGCGACCGGCACACCGCCACGCGGCAGGGCCACGATGAGCGGCTCCGACAGCAGCCTGTCCTGCAGGACCTCCGCCAGCTGGCGGCCAGCCGCGGAACGATCGGCAAATTCCGGGTTTTGCTGTGTCATGACGCCCTCCCAAGCGCATAGTGCTCCGGTCGCAACTGCCGCGCGCGAAAATGGTTCCTTCGCCCTGCAGGAAAGAATGATGCTGCAATGCAAGCAGACCGGGAACAATTGCCCGCGTCACGTGTTCCTCTGCCGCCGGCCGATTGACCTCCAGGCGGCCGGCATTGACATAAGAACCTTCCCCGACTGGCGCTTCCTCATGGAAGCGCCGTTCTTTTTTCGGGGGCCGCCCTTATCGACGTGTCAGCGCCACGAGATAACGGGCGGCTGCGTTATGCGGGTTGGAAAAGACGCAATCGGCCGGCGGGCCGAGCATCAGGCAATCACCCTCCTGCAACTGATGCAGTGTCGAGCCCTCGGTGAAATCGAGTGCGCCAGAAATTACCCAGATCTGCTGGTGCTGGAAGGCGAAGGCCGCCGCAGGATAAGGGATCCGGACGCCGGCCGGCAAAAACACCTCGATCAGTTCCACCTTGGCGCCGGGCGGCGAAACGGCGCGGCGCGTATACCCCGTTTCCGGATCGGCCCAGAGCGGCTGGGCGTCGTGAAGACTTAAGCACTCCTCCTCGCGCTCCGCCAACGCCAGGAGCACCGACAGCGGCAGGCCGAAAGCACCGGAGAGACGGCCGAGCACGGTTGCGGTCGGGCTTGCCTCGGCCCGCTCGATCTTGCTGATCATCGCCTTCGACACGCCGGATTGTTCGGCAAGATCGCTCAGCGACCAGCCGCGGCTTTCTCGTTCGATCCTGATGCGCCGGGAGATCGCGCCGCCGGGGTCTTTTTGCAACCTGCTTGCCTTTCCGCAATCGTCTCTTATAGTGGACATTATCAGCCTATAAGAGACGACCCTTTTCCGCAACCGTAAGGATCAGATTTTGGCGCGCGAAATCCGTTTCAATGCTTTCGACATGAACTGCGTCGGCCATATCCAGCAAGGCCTGTGGACCCATCCGCGCGACCAGTCGCACCGTTACGCCGAGCTGCGCTACTGGACGGATTACGCGAAACGGCTGGAGGCCGGCCTGTTCGACGGCATCTTCCTGGCCGATGTCGTCGGTGTCAACGACGTCTATGGCGGCAGCAATGCGGCAGCGCTGAAAGGCGCCGTGCAGGTCCCGGTCAACGATCCGATGCTGCTCGTGCCGGCCATGGCCGCGGTAACGGAGCATCTCGGCTTCGGCATCACTGCCAACCTGACCTATGAGCCGCCTTTCCTGTTTGCCCGCCGCATGTCGACGCTCGATCACCTGACCGGCGGCAGGATCGGCTGGAACATCGTCACCGGTTATCTCGACAGCGCCGCCAAAGCGATCGGCCTCGACGGCCAGACCGCCCATGACGACCGTTATGATCTGGCTGACGAATATATGGAAATCATGTACCGGCTGTTCGAGGAAAGCTGGCAGGACGATGCCGTCGTCTTCGACCGCAAGGCCGGCATCTATGCCGACCCCGCAAAAGTCCACACCATCCACCATGCCGGAAAACAATACCGGCTCGACGCCATCCATCTCTGCGAACCCTCGCCGCAGCGCACGCCGGTCCTCTATCAGGCCGGATCCTCGACCCGCGGCCGCCAGTTCGCCGCCACCCATGCCGAATGTGTCTTCGTCAACGGCCAGAAGATCGACGGCGTTCGTGATATCGTCGACGACATCCGTAACCGCGCCGAGGCACAGGGGCGGCACCGT
Source organism: Neorhizobium alkalisoli (assembly GCF_007829835.1). Classification (GTDB taxonomy): domain Bacteria; phylum Pseudomonadota; class Alphaproteobacteria; order Rhizobiales; family Rhizobiaceae; genus Neorhizobium. The sequence continues at coordinate 329,402 of NZ_VIWP01000005.1, forward strand.
GACGATATAAAAGTGTTCGTCGGCGCCACGATCGTCACCGGCCGGACGGAGAAGGAAGCGCGGGAAAAATTAGAGGATTATCGTGCTTATGCCAGTTCCGAAGGGGCGCTGGTACATGCGGCGGCTTCACTCGGCATCGACTTTTCGAAATACGATCTCGACGAACCGATCCAGACCGGCAAGAGTGCGGCGATCGTCTCCAATGTCGAAGCCATTACCCGCTCGGCCGGGCCGCAATGGACGAAACGCAAACTTTTGGAACAGATGGTGCTCGGCAGCCGCCAGGCGCCGATGGTCGTTTCGGCCGAGGAGATTGCCGACCGGTTGCAGCAATGGGTGGAGCAGGCGGATGTCGACGGGTTCAACCTGTCGCGGACGGTGGTGCCGGAATGTTTTGACGACGTGATAGAACTGGTGATCCCGATCCTGCAGGAGCGCGGGGTGTATAAGACGAGTTATGCTGAGGGGCCATTGCGGCAAAAGCTGTTCGGGGAGCCGAGGTTGAGCGCGCGGCATGTCGGGGGACGGTATCGGGTTGCGGGGTAAATTATCGGCATTGTGCCTGTGCGCCCCCCTCTGCCCTGCCGGGCATCTCCCCCACAGGTGGGGAGATCGGCTGGGCGCCATCATATCGCCCAGACCTTAACCGCTGAGAGAGGCGAGAGGCCGCCACTATTGGATCTCCCCCCTTGTGGGGGAGATGCCCGGCAGGGCAGAGGGGGGTGTCTCGGGCACGAAGCAACAATACGGACAAATGGGGGAGAAAACATGAGCACTGACGTCAATGACAGCCCATCCGCACCCACCGGCCGCTGGACCATGCTCGCCCTGCTCTGCCTCGCCGTCGTCCTCTCCTTCTCCACCTGGTTTTCCGCCGCCGCTATCGCACCCGAACTCAGACGTGCCTGGGCCCTGAGCGAAAGCACGGCCGGCTGGCTGACAAACGGCGTGCAGATCGGCTTCGTCATTGGCGCCATCGCCGCAAGCTTTCTCAACCTGCCGGACATCATCCGCATGAACCGGCTGATGGCCGCCTCCGCAGTGCTGGCTGCGATCTCGAATGCGATACTGCTCCTCGAACCCGGCCCGGTCGCAGCGGTGATTGCCCGCGGCATCACCGGCTTTGCGCTGGCCGGCGTTTATCCGCCCGCGCTAAAGCTCGTCTCGACATGGTTCATGGCCCGCCGCGGGCTGGCGCTGGCCGGCGTCATCGGCGCGATCACGGCGGGTTCCTCCCTGCCGCATCTCTTCCGCGGCCTGTCCTCGTCCTTCGCCTGGGAAAACGTCATCCTTCTCTCGAGCGCGGCCAGCCTGATCGCCGCTCTCGGCTTCGCTCTGTTTACCCGCGAAGGCCCCTACCCTTTCGGCCGGGCGATCTTCAACCCGCGCCAGATCGGCCAGGTGCTGAAGGATCGCGACCTCTTGCTCGTCAATGCAGGCTATTTCGGGCATATGTGGGAGCTCTATGCCATGTGGGCCTGGCTGCTCGCCTATCTTTCGGCCGCTCTCGACAAGGGTGGTCCGACCGTCAGCGCCACCGCCTCGACACTGACCTTTCTCGCCGTCATCTCCGGTGTCGCCGGCTGTTTCATCGGCGGACTTCTGTCGGATCGTTTCGGGCGCACCGCGACGACGGCGGGCATGATGATTGTCTCGGCCCTCTGCGCGCTATCGATCGGCTTTGTCTTCCACGGGCCGACCTGGCTACTCGCCTGCGTCATCATCCTCTGGGGCATATCGATCATCGGCGATTCTGCCCAGTTTTCCGCCGCCGTCACCGAACTGGCCGACCGCAACTATGTCGGCACGGCCCTGTCGCTGCAGATGGGGCTCGGCTTTGCGCTGACGATCCTGATGATCTGGCTGATGCCACATCTGGCCGCTTTTCTCGGCGGCTGGCGCTGGAGTTTTACCATTCTCGCCATCGGCCCCGCCTTCGGTACCTGGGCAATGCTGAGCCTGCGGCGGCGACCGCAGGCTCAGAAGCTGGCGCAAGGGCGCCGCTGATTTTTCATCGAAGGCAGCCTGGGGGATCAGGCTGCCTTCGATGCAGTTCCGGCCAGTCGCGCCAGCCGATCCTTTTCAAGCCGTTCGGCGCTACGGGTCCTGAAACCGCGAAGTGCCGTTACCAGCCGCTCGACGGCATCGCGCAGCTCTGTCGTCTGCGTCGAGGTTTCCTGCACCATCGAGGAATTCTGCTGCGTGATCGCATCGAGCCTTGCCAGCGCACCGCTGACCTCGGTCAGGCCGCTTGACTGGCTCGCCGCATCGGTTGCGATCGTCGTGACGATCTCGTTGATATCGTCGATACGCTGGGTGATCTGGCCGATCGCCACACCGGCATTGTTGACGAGATCGGCACCGGACTGAACCTGACGCGAGCTCGCGGAAATCAGGTCCTTGATCTCACGCGCCGCACTGGCGCAACGCTGGGCGAGCGCGCGCACTTCCTGCGCCACGACGGCAAAACCGCGCCCCGCCTCGCCTGCCCTTGCCGCCTCGACGCCGGCATTGAGCGCCAGAAGATTGGTCTGGAAGGCGATCTCGTCGATCACGCCGATGATCTTGGAAATTTCCGTCGAAGACTTCTCGATCTCGCCCATTGCCGCCACGGCTTGGCTGACCACGGGACGAGACGCATGCGCTTCCGAAAGCGCCACCTCGACGGCTGATGCCGCCCGGCTAGCGCCCTCGGCCGTGCCTGAAACGCTGGCGGTCAGCTGATGCAGGGTTGCCGAGCTCTCCTCCAGCCCTTGTGCCTGGTCTTCCGTGCGGCGGGCAAGATCCTGCGACGCCTGGGTGATGGCATTGGTGGTAACGAGAATGCCCTCGCCGGCATTGCGCACGGTCGCAAGCTTGCCGCGCAGCTTTTCGGCGCTGTCATTATAGTCTTCCACCATGCGGGTGAAATTCGCCGGCAGGTCGGCGGAAAGCCGTGCTTCGAAATCGCCCGAGGCAAGCCCCTTCAGGACATCGTCCAGCGCCTCGAGCGCATCATGCTGTTGGGCTTCGGCGGCCAGTTTCTCGGCTTCGACGCGACGGCGCTCGTCCTCCATGATCGTCAGATAGACGGAGATCGAATAATCCATGTCGAGCATCGCCGCCTTGACCAGCGAGCCGATTTCCTTGGCAAGCGCTGCCGGCTTTTTGGTGCCGAAGCGCGAGGACTTTTCGGTGATGATGGCATGGATGAGATGCTCCATCACCAGCGCATAACCGCCGATATAAAGCTGCGGATCAAGCCCGATACGCGCATGCGTGGTGCCGACGGCGCGGACCTTTTCGACATACTGTGCGTCGAAACTGGCCTCGGCCAGAACCGCCCAATGGCTCATCTGGCGCTGCTTGGCCGTGGCCATATGCGCATCATTAGCGAAGAACTTTGCCGTCTCGGGCGTCGCCTTGAGCTTGGCATAAAAGGCCGTCAGCGCCGCGTCGAGCTTGGGGCCGAGAGACGGCGCGAGGCTGCGCAATGTCGTGCGCACATCCCCGTCAATGCCGATGAAATCCAGCCGCTTTTGCAGATCTCTATGATCTTCCACCTGAGACATTGGCCCCCGCCGTTCCCCACGCAAAACATGTTTATGACTCAGATTTTGAGGTAACAGGGTATAGGAAGGGTTAAGCGTGTGCCCCAGAACTGATAGCGGCAAACCCGCCGGCCGTCAGGCGCGGCGGGTCGGGATGCGGCGCTCGAAAAAGCGGAAGGCGGCCACGAGCCCCCCCGTCAGGCAGATATAGATCAGCGCCAGCAATAACAGCGGCTCGTAGGTGAGATAGGTATCCTGCCGGATCCGCGAGACGACGGCATAGACGTCGATCACGGTAATCGTCGCGACCAGCGGCGTCGATTTCAACTGCAGCACCGTTTCGCCATTCAGCGTCGGCAGCGCCCGATGGATGGCGCGTGGCAGCCAGATACGCCGGAACATCGTGAAACGGCCCATGCCAAAGGCGCGCGCTGCCTCCAGTTCGCCACGCGGCACGCCGGCAAAGGCGCCCCGCATCACCTCCGCCTCATAGGCGGCAAAGGAGATCGTCAGCGCCGCAAAACCATAAGGCCACGCTTGCCGCAGATAAGGCCATAAAAACGAGGAACGGATTTCCGGATATTGGGCGAAGATGGAACCGAGCCCGTAATAGAGAAGCCAGAGCTGCAGGAGCAGCGGCGTACCGCGGATGACGGTGCAAAAGATCTTCGCAGGCCAAGCAAGCAGCCGCGGCCCGGTGACCTGCACCAGCCCGATCGGCACGGCGAACAGAAAACCGACGATTGCCGTCGAAAACAACATAAGAAGCGTCTGCCAGATACCCGCGACAAGCCGCAGCGCATATTTCGGCAGCCAGTCCCAGCGCATAAACCAGATGGCGCAGAACACGAGAAGCGCGAACACCGCCATCAGGAACAGCCGGTGCGGCTCAAGCAGGCTGCGCGCCTTCGGCGGCACATAGGCCGGCAGGATCAGGGCCTCATCGCCGAGGATCAGAGATCCGCCTTCGGCATCCGCCTGGGCGGGCTTGAGGTCCACTCCGCCGCCGGTCATGACGTGGCTCCGAGCGGCGGCGTGCCGCGCTTGGCGCGGCGCTCGATCACAGCGATCACCAGATTGGAGACAAGCGTCACGGCGAGATAAAGCACACCGGCGGCGAGATAGAAGGTCATGTAGGCCTTGGTGGTACCGGCCGCCTGACGGGTGGTCAGCGTCAGCTCGCTGAAACCGACGACGGCCAGAAGTGCCGTATCCTTGGTGGCGATCATCCAGAGATTGGCAAGACCCGGCAGGGCATGGGGCAGCATGGCCGGCAGTGTGACACGCCGCATCACCTGAAACGGCGACATGCCATAGGCGCGCGCCGCCTCGATCTGACCGGGAGAGACGGCCAGAATGGCGCCGCGCAAAACTTCCGTCGAATAGGCGCCCTGCACCACGCCAATGACGAAGATGCCGGCGGCAAGCCCGCTGATATCGACTGCCGGCATGGAAAGGAGCGCGAGCAGCTGGTTCACCGCATCGGTGCCCGCATAATAGAGGAGCAGGATCAGCACCAGTTCCGGCACCGCCCTGACAAGCGTCGTATAGATCTCCATCAGATCACGCAGGATCGGCCCGCCGTAAAGCTTGCCGAAGGCCGCGGCAATGCCGATCACCAGTCCGAGGACATATCCCCCGACGGCGAGTTCCAGAGAGGCGACAAGCCCTGCAATGAGCGCTCCGCCCCAACCGGGTGGCGTCAGCGACAAAAGCTGAAGAGTGGGAAACAATCCGTCCATCAAGCCTATCCGGAAACGACGTGGAAGGTCAGACCCGGTGCCCCCAAACGCCGGGTCTGACCGCTAGCGCGCCATGCGTCCAGAAGGGCGCACAGAGGACGCGCTAGCTCTTCGAATCTGCAGCATCCACCCCAAAACCGATTCCGATTTGGGAAGGATGCTGCGGGCGGAGTGATCAATCAGCCGCCATAGATGTCGAAGGCGAAATACTTCTTGGAGAACTTGTCATAGGTGCCGTTGGCGCGGATCGCCTTGATGGCGGCGTTGATCTTGGTCTTGAGCTCGGTCTCGTCCTTGCGCAGGCCGACACCGACGCCCGGTCCGAGAATCGCGACATCGTCCTTTACATAACCCTTGAGATCGCAGCACTTGCCGGCATCGGAGGTGAGGAAGGCATCAAGCGCAATCGAATCCGCCTGCACGGCATCGAGACGGCCGGCCGCCAGATCCTGGTTGGCTTCGTCCTGCGTCTGGTATTCCTTGACCTCGGAGGCGACGGGCGCGAAATATTTGGTGACATATTCCTGGTGCACGGTCGACACCTGCACACCGATCACCTTGCCCTTGAGACCTTCCGGCGTGGCGGTGAACTTTTCGGACTTCGGACCGATCACACCGGTCGGCGTGTTGTAATACTTGTCGGAGAAATCGATCGTCTTCATCCGCTCTTCGGTGATCGACATCGAGGCGATGATGGCGTCGATCTTCTTCGTGGTCAGCGCCGGGATGATACCGTCCCAGGCGACCGGGGTAATGACGCATTTCAGCTTTGCCTCGGCGCAGACCGCCTCCATGAAATCGACCTCCCAGCCGACCCATTTGCCGTTCGCATCCGGCGAGGCGAAGGGCGGATAAGGCTCGGCGGCAAGGCCAACCTTGATTTCCTGGGCGCTCGCCGCGCCGAAGGCGGCAGCCCCGATAACAAAGGCAAGGGCAATAGTCTTTCCAATTGTCTGGGCAATGGTCTTCATGGATTTCCCCTTTTCTGTTTTCGTTTTCGTCAGTGAATCGAGCTGATGAATTTCTTCAGCCGCTCGGATTTCGGCGCCCCGAAGATTGCCTCCGGTGGGCCCTGTTCCTCGATCATGCCGTTATGCAGAAAGACGACGTGATTGGAGACTTCGCGGGCAAACTTCATCTCGTGGGTGACGAGGATCATCGTGCGCTTTTCGCGCGCCAGATCGCCGATGACGGACAAGACCTCGCCGACCAGTTCCGGGTCGAGCGCCGAGGTCGGCTCGTCGAACAGCATGACCAGCGGCTGGATGGCAAGCGCCCGGGCAATCGCCGCCCGCTGCTGCTGGCCGCCGGAGAGAAAAGCCGGATAGGCATCGCGTTTCTCGAATAGGCCAACCCGCTTCAGCAGCGTCTCGGCCGTCGCGATCGCCTTGTCTTTCGGGATTTTCAGCACATGCACCGGCACTTCGATGACGTTCTGCAAAACCGTCATGTGCTGCCAGAGATTAAAGCTTTGGAACACCATGCCGAGCTGTGAACGCAGCCGCTGCACCTGCCGCCGGTCGGCTGGCATCAGCCCGCCATGGCCATCCTTCTTCATGGCAATCTCCTCGCCATGAATGGTGACCGTTCCCGCCGTCGGAAGTTCGAGCATGTTGATGCAGCGCAGGAATGTCGATTTTCCCGAGCCGCTGCCGCCGATAATGGCGACGACATCGCCCTGCCGGGCGGTCAGTGAAACACCTTTCAGCACTTCAAGAGGGCCGAAACGCTTGTGGAGATTGGAGACTTCGATGGCTTGCGCCGAATCCGCCATGCACGCCTTCACTGCCGGCCTGTCGCCAGGCCGATCCGCTGATTGCACTGTTCCCCCAGCTTTGATTTTAAGGCTCGCGATGCTGGCTTTCGCGGCCCATTGCAATCAAGTCTTGCACTTGTGCGCGAATTATTCAAGCGTATAATAACAACCGGTTTCGAGGGGCGCAGGGGTGCGCCCTGTTCCGTTTCAGGGGGTCCGCATGAACGCTTATGGTTCCCAGGCCATGTCCGCGCCTCTGCTGCGCGTGCTGATGCGCAAACCGGGCAACAGCCTGCGCGAAGCCAATGCCGACGACTGGCATTACGGCCCCGGTTTCGATGCCCACAAGGCGATCGACCAGCATGCCGGTTTCGTAGCGCTGGTGGAAAAATCCGGCGCCGAAATCCTCTGGCTTGAGGATGACGGCGATGGTCTGGCCGATGCCATGTTCACCCACGATCCCTCGCTGATGACCGATCACGGCGCGGTTCTGCTGCGCATGGGCAAGCCGCTCCGTTCGGCCGAGCCGGACCTGCATGAAAAGGCCTATGCCTCGGTCGGCATTCCGGTTCTTGGCCGCATCGAAGCGCCCGGCACGGTCGAAGGCGGCGATTGCGTCTGGGTGGACCAGCATACGCTGGCGGTCGGACGCGGCGTGCGCACCAACCAGGCCGGCATCGAGCAGCTGGCGGACATCCTGAAACCGATCGGCGTCACCGTGCACGGTTTCGACCTGCCGCTCTGGCAGGGCGCGGATGCCTGCCTGCACCTGATGTCCGTCATCAGCCCGCTCGCCGACAAGCTGGCGCTGGTGCACGCACCGCTTATGCCCGCCGCCTTCTACATGATGCTGAAGGAGCGCGATTACACGCTGATCCACGCGCCGGAACAGGAATTCGCCGCCAGCAATGGCCTCAACCTCAATGTCCTGCCGGTCGCCCATGGCCATGTCATCATGGTCGACGGTTTTCCGGTGACCCGCGAGGTGATGGAAGCGCATGGCTGCACCGTCGAGACCTTTGAGGCGGATGCGCTCTGCATCGCCTGCGAAGGCGGCCCGACCTGCCTGACGCGCCCAATGCTGAGACGATGACCGTAAAACCATGACCGCGAACCGCCGCACCTATACGCGGGCCTCCGAAGCCGAGCGTCGCGAGGATCTGATCCTCGCGACGCTCGACTGTATTGCCGAATTCGGCATCCAGGGCGCCACCGTTCGCCAGATCGCCACCCGCGCCGGGGTGACGGGCGGGCTGATCCGCCATTATTTCGCCGGCAAGGACCAGATGCTGGAGGCCGCCTATCGCAAGGTAATGACCGGCATGACGGAAACGGCCGTCGCCGCCGCGGCGGAAGGACAGACGGCGAAGGAGCGGTTGCGCCGTTTCGTCATCGCCAATGTCACGCCGCCGGTCACCGATCCGCGCACGCTTTCCCTCTGGGCGGCCTTCATCAGCCATATCCAGACCGACCCCACATTCGCCGCCATCCATCGCGACAACTATGTCGCCTTTCTGGAAGCGCTCGAAGGCCTGCTGACCGACTTCTTTTCCGAAGAAAAACGCACGCTCAGCAAGGCGCAATGCCGCAGCTTTGCGATTGCGCTGAACGCGCTTGTCGACGGGCTGTGGCTGGAAGGCACGCTCGCCGACGACATGTTCGGCGAACAGGAACTGGCGGAAACCGCGCTCGCCTCCGTGGAAGCGCTGCTCCGCCTCGACCCGGGATACCTTTCTGCCTGAACCAAAGAGAGTGAAGGCAGAAACAAACAGACTGACAATAAAAGGAAATGCCATGCGTTACGCCACGATCACCGACCGCCTCGCCCATCTCGGTTCCGGCCGCTGGGCGCTTCACCTGACCGCAAGGCGCATGAAGGCCGAGGGCGAGGAGATCATCGAGCTGACGATCGGCGAGCCGGATATCGCCCCCGACAAGGCGCTTCTCGACGAGGCGTCGCGTGCGATGTATGCCGGCCGTACCCGTTATTCCAACGGCCGCGGCGAGCCGCAGGTCCTGAAGGCCCTGGTCGACAAATATGCAAAGCGCCGCCCCGGTGTGACCGAACGCAATTTCCTCTGCTTCCCCGGCACCCAGACGGCGCTTTACGGCGTCATGACCGGCCTGGTCGAGGCGGGAGACGGCGTTCTGGTCGGCGATCCGCTTTATGCGACCTATGAAGGCGTCATCGCCTCGACCGGCGCCCATATGATCCCCGTGCCGCTTCGGCCGGAAAAGAAATTCCACCTCCAGGCCGAGGATCTGGAACGCGCCGTCACCCCGGAAGCACGTGTGTTGCTTCTCAACACGCCGCATAACCCGACTGGCGCCGTGCTGACCGCCGACGAGATCGCGGCCATCGGAAAAATCTGCCGCCGCCACGATCTCTGGATCGTCTGCGACGAGGTTTATGAACAGCTGATCTTCGACGGCACCAAATTCGCCTCGCCCTTCGACATGGCCGAACTGGCGGAGCGCACGATCGTCGTCTCCTCGATTTCCAAATCCCATGCGGCACCCGGTTTCCGCTCCGGCTGGGCCGCAGGTCCGGAAGAATTCTGCGAAAAGCTTCTCCCCGTTTCCGAAACCATGCTGTTCGGCGTCCAGCCCTTCATCTCCGACATGACGGCAATGGCGCTCTCCAAGGATTTCGACACCGCCGACGTGATGCGCGCCAACTATCGCCGCCGCGCCGCAATCGTCGAAAAGGCATTTGCCGGCAACAATCTGGTGCGGCCTATGCCGCCGGAAGGCGGCATGTTCATCCTGCTAGACGTGACGGCGACCGGCCTCGGCGGCGAGGAATTCGCCTGGGAACTTTTGCGCGAGGAGAAGGTGGCCGTCATGCCCGGCACATCCTTCGGCGACCAGGCGGCAGGTTTCCTGCGCGTTTCGCTGACCATGCCGGACGACGTGATCGAGACCGCGATGAACCGCATCGCCAATCTCGCCGGCCGCATCGTGTCGCGCGAGGAGGCGCCGCCGCATGTCAGATAGCCAAAAGCCAGACAGCCGAAAAACCGTCGGCGAGACGCTGATCGACCTGCTGGAAGCGAACGGCGTCGAGGTCGTGTTCGGCATTCCCGGCGTCCATACTGTGGAGCTTTATCGCGGCCTTGCCGGCTCGAACATTCGCCACATCACCCCGCGCCACGAACAGGGCGCGGGTTTCATGGCTGACGGCTATGCCCGCGTCAGCGGCAAACCGGGCGTCTGCCTCGTCATCACCGGACCGGGCCTTACCAATATCATCACGCCGATGGCGCAGGCCTTTCAGGATTCCGTGCCGATGCTGGTGATTTCGGGCGTCAACGCCCGCGCAACGCTCGGCCATGGCCGCGGCCGCCTGCATGAGCTGCCGGACCAGCGCGGCATGATGGCGACACTGGCGCTGATGAGCCACACGCTGCACAACCCGGAAGACCTCCCCGCCGTCATGGACCGCGCCTTCGCCATCCTCGGCTCCGGCCGCCCCGGCCCGGTGCATATCGAAATCCCGACCGACGTGATGGCGATGAAGATTTCCGCCCCGCATCTCAAACCCGCCGCCAAAACCCGCCCGCGCGCCGATGCCGATACCATCGAAAAGGCCGCCACCCGCTGCCTTGCCGCGCAAAAACCGGTCATCCTTGTCGGCGGCGGTGCAGTCGACGCGTCCGAAAAAATCCTGGCGCTTGCCGAAAGGCTGGATGCGCCGCTGGTGACCACCACCAATGCCCGCGGCGCCTTTTCCAAAAGCCCGCTTTCCGTGCCGGCCAGCCCCAGCTTGAAATCCGTGAGAGAGCTGATCGCCGCTTCCGACCTCGTTCTCGCCTTCGGCACCCAGATGGGCCAGACCGATTACGACATGTATGCCGATAACGGCTTTCCGGCGCTGAAAAACCTGATCCGCATCGACATCGACCCGGCCCAGCTCGCCCGCGGCCCCGACGCGGCGCTATCGATCCTCTCCTCGGCCGAAAACGCCGTGACCGATCTTCTGGCTGCCACCGGCGCCGGCAACCGGCCACAGACCTCCGGCGCGGAGCGGGCCGAAACGACACGACAGGCAGCCTGGGCGGAACTGACGCCCAAAATGCAGGTCGAGATCGGCATAATCGAAAAAATCCGCGACACGCTTCCCGGCGCCATCATCGTCGGCGATTCCACCCAGGCGGTCTATGCCGGCAATCTCTATTACGAAGCCGGCCGCCCGTATGGCTGGTTCAACGCCGCGACCGGCTACGGCGCCCTCGGCTACGGCCCCCCGGCCGCCATCGGCGCGGCGATCGCCGAACCGGATGCGCCCGTCATCTGCATCACCGGCGATGGCGGCTTTCAGTTCACGCTGGCCGAAATCGGGGCTGCCAAGGATGTAGGCGCCAATGTCATCTTCCTCGTCTGGAACAATGACGGTTATCAGGAAATCGAGACCTATATGGTCGAGAACGGGATCGAGCCGGAGGGGGTGAAGCCTTCGGCGCCGGATTTTTTGAAAGTGGCGGAGGCGTTCGGGTTGCCGGCGAAAAGGCTGGCGCATGTGGATGAGCTGGCGGTGGCTCTTATGGCGTTTCGCGGGCATGATGGACCGTCGCTGATCGAGATCCATCAGACTGGAACGGTTGGGGCGACAGTTTGAGAGACTAAGAGCCTCACGATATCCGACGCACTCGCAGACGAGTTGCTAATTTAAAGGGGCCGGGCCGGTCCGGGCCAATGACGGGTCGCTGGCATTCGTGGAGAGTTCCGTCCACATAGCATCGCTCAATCGAAAAGGCAGAGTTTTTGAGGTATCATGTTCGATCTAAAAGCCGTCAATCCGGGTCTCTTCGAAAACTGGTTGCTCATCAAGGACGCCCCGCCTGAGTTTCACGAGCGGCCGGATCCTGCCGCGGTACAGGAGTTGGAGGTCTTGGCGGGCGGGAGGCTTCCGCAGGACTACAAGGATTTCCTGCTTGAATACGGCGATATCAGCGGCTCAGTGGAAACCGGGGTGCGCTATTTCCACTGCCAATATCCCGGCAAGGAAGCCATCGATGCCGATTTTGGCCTCGTCTCCGGTGCGCGACACACAATCAAAAGCACAAAAATTCTCTCGAAACCGCACAAGACCCTCGAGAATGTCGGACCTCGCATACCCGAAAGGATGATTGCGACAAATATCGATAACTATCGCACCTTCCTGATTGATCTGCGCGACGAAAGCTTCGGACAGATCTACTTTATAAGAGACCTAAAAAAGAAGACCTTCGGCACGTCAGGATATGGTTGGGACGAGGTCGCTCTCGTCGGCAAAACATTTACAGATTTCCTGTCCGGCGTGGGAACGAAAGAGGATCTCAAGGCCAGATATCCAAAAGTCAAAATGCGCTGAGACCCGCTTATGGGGCAAAGCAGAAGATGGCTTCCGGCCCGAAGCGGACGAAAAAGCTATATGCCTTTCTGATTTGACGGCCCGAACCGATCCAGCCTTCGGTGTTCTTTCATTTGGTCATGTGGCCTAACCGCAATTGTCTTCGTGTCACTGTAAATTTTGCCAAGATCGGTCGTGATCTCGATGTAACACGAGGCGATGGTGGGCCCCACCATCGAGAAGACAATGGTTGCGTGGGAAAGCCATCCTTCAGACATCTTGTTCGCGGTCATCAACCTAAGCACGGTACGCCAGTAATAGGACGAAGTTGGGGTGAACTCCGGATACGGAGGCACTGTTACCCCTTCACGAAGTTGGAATTTCAGATTGTGTGAACCGAGATGAGCGATTTGCGCAAATTGGCCGACTGCCCAGTAGCCGTTAAGATCGTTATACCTGCTGGCGAAGTTATTGAGCACGTCCCGGCAAATCCCTTTGAACTGTCGCCTTCTGGCCATGCCGAATCCAATCTCCCCACTTCATGCCCCGACCCAGCATTGCAGAACTTAATATCGGTCACAATGTCCGCTCTTGGCGCAAAGCAGCCGTCGGCACTCCCAAATTCCTTATAGAGCAAGGCAACCTTAACGCCTCCGCCCCCTCTCCCCCAAATCCCCAACCTCCGGCTCCCATCCAAAAACACTCCGCCCTCCCCATTCATGCGACCGCAAAAACTCCCCCGCCACGATCTCCTTCAGATCCGGCCCGGTCACATATTTTTCCAGCTGCCGCGCCTGATCGTCCAGCCGCCGTAGCGCCTGCAATTCCTCATCTCGCCCGAGCCGCGCCTTGCCCACGGCCGATTTCATCACCCGGATCGTCTCGTCATAGACTTTTAGCGGCACCGGAAACGGATGCCGGTCCTTGCCGCCATGGGCGAGCGAGAAGCGCGCGGGGTCGGAAAAGCGGCAGGGCGCGCCGTGCACCACCTCGGCCACCATGGCAAGCGCGCTCACCGTGCGGGCGCCGACGCCGGGGGTGAGAAGCAGGTCTTCAAAATCCTTCGGGCCGCGGTCGATGGCGGCGGCGAGCGTCCCATGCAGACGTTTCATGTTGACGTCTTCCTCGCGCACGTCGTGGTGCTCGGGCATGATCAGATGCGGCAGCATCGGCTGGTCAAGCTCCCTTGCCTGCCGTTTCGGGTCGAGCGCGATCACCTCGCGGCAGATGCGGTCCGGCCCGAGCGAGGCCAAAAGATCGAGCTGGCCTTTTCGCGAGGCATCCGCCCGGCGGTCGGCGAGGTTGACGATCTCCCCCTGGCCGCGGCCTTCGATCGCCGCATGCGGGCTGTCGACGAAGCTGTTTATGCCTTCGGATAGCCAGTGATACCGCCGCGCCTGCCGGCGGTCGCCGTTCATGCCCTGCTGCACCACCACCCATTTGCCGTCATCGGTGACGATGAAACCATGCAGATAGAGATCGAACCCGTCCTGCACAGCGGCACTATCCACCTTGGCGACGAGCCGGCTGGTCGTCGCAAGCCCTTGCCCGTCCAGGCCGGTGCGGTTGCCGATGGCGATCAGCTCGTCGGGCGTCAGGCGCGAGTTCTTGCCGCGGCCGCCGCAGATATGGATGCCGAGCTCGCCGGCCATCGGCGTCAGCCCGCGTTTCAGCGCGCCGATGACGCTGGTGGTAATGCCCGACGAATGCCAGTCCATGCCCATCACGGCGCCGAACGACTGGAACCAGAAGGGATGCGCCAGCCGCTTCAAAAATTCGTCGCGGCCGTAATGGAGGATGATCGCTTCGGTAATGACGGCGCCGAGCTTCGTCATGCGCTCGCCGAGCCACCGGGGAACCCGGCCGCCGTGAAGCGGAAGATCGGCGCTGCCTGCTCTTTGAACCATGCCCCTTTATAGGGCGGGACGCCGGTTTACGACAGCGAAAAGTTCTTCAAACGTTCTTCCAGCAGCGCAATCGTCGCGACATCCGCATTGGCAAAGGCGAAGCGCAGGTAATGCTGCTGGCTGTCGCCGAAATAGACGCCCGGAATGCAGGTAATGCCGGCCTGTTTGGCAAGCTGTTCGGCCACTTCCGCCGAACCCTTATTGCCGAAAGGATGGCGGACGAAGGCGAAATAGGCGCCGATCGCATCGAGTTTCCAGTCGTTGAGGCCGCGCATGACGGCTTTCAGCGCATCGGCGCGGCGGCCGATTTCCTGGCGGTTTTCCTCGCGCCAGTCGGCCAGCAGCGGCAGCGCCTTGGCAACCGCACCCTGGGCCGAACGCGGCGCGCAGATCTGCAGATTGTCCATGATCTTGGCGATCTGGGTGATCACCGCCTCGCCGGCCGTGATGGCGCCGAGACGGTGGCCGGGAATGCAGAAGGATTTCGAAAAGCTGTAGAGGCTGATCAGCGTCTCTTCCCAGCCGGCAAGCGCAAACAGCCCGTGCGGCAACTGACCGGCATTGGGCAGGAAGTCGCGATAGGTCTCGTCGAGGATCAGCCAGATGCCCTTTTCGCGGCAGAGCTTGAAGATCGCTTCCAGAAGCGACGGCGGATAGATGGCGCCGGTCGGATTGTTGGGCGAAACGAGCGCCAGCGCCTTCACGTCACCCGTGATCGCAGCCTCGATGCCGACCAGATCCGGCAGAAAGCCGTTTTCGGCCGCGCAGGGCACAAAGGCGGTTTTGACGCCCATCATGGCAAGCGTCGTTTCGTGGTTGAAATAGAAGGGCTCGGTCATCAGCACCGTGCTGCCCGGACCGGCAACGGCCATGGCTGCACAGACAAAGGCCTGGTTGCAGCCCGAGGTGATCTGGATGTTTTTCGCTTCGATGGCAGCACCATAAACACCGGAAAAATGGTCGGCATAGGCGGTGCGCAATTCCGTCTCGCCTTCGATCGGGCCGTAACCGGTAAAGGCCTTGGAGGATGCGGTTTCGCCCAGCAGGCGCAGCATGTCCGGATGGGCCGGATAACCGGGCACGGCCTGCGACAGGTCGATCAGCGGCCCCTTGGAACCGTCATAGGCGCGCCCCCAGGCGGCAACGGACGGAACGGGCGGCGGGGAAAGCTTTTCAACGAGGGGATTGAAGGCGGACATGATGCTTCCGGAACAGGATAATTTTAAAAGACGGGCGGTTGATTTCCGTCTCTTGTTGATCAGAATCCCCGTTAAAGCAAGGAGAACCGCCCATGGCCGAAGACCTTCCCCCGCAGGATAGCAAGCTGACGGCCACCAAGCGCAAATGGGCCGATGAGGGAAAATTCCTGACCGGCCGTGTATCGAGGCCGGAAACGGACCGCCTGCCGCCCGGCCAGCATCTGGTGAAGAACTGGCCGGTGCTGGATCTCGGCCAGCAGCCGAGTGTGACGACCGCGCAGTGGAAACTCGAAATCCGCGGCCTCGTCCACAATCCGCAGACGCTGGACTGGGCCGCCTTCCAGGCCCTGCCGCAGACGGAAATGCGCTCCGACATCCATTGCGTGACGACATGGTCGCGTTACGACAATGACTGGAAGGGTGTTTCCACCCACGACCTTCTCGATCTCGTCGATCCGACCGAGGACGCCTATTCCGTCATGCTGACGAGTTATGACGGGTACACGACCAATCTTCTCCTCTCAGATTTCGCGGCCAGCGATGCGATCATCGTCACGGCCTGGGAGGGGAAACCGCTGACGGAAGAGCATGGCGGCCCGGTGCGCCTCGTCGTGCCGCATCTCTATTTCTGGAAAAGCGCCAAATGGCTGCGACGCATCGAGTTCTTGAACCACGACTTTGCGGGTTTCTGGGAGGAAAACGGCTATCACATGCGCGGCGACCCCTGGAAGGAAGAGCGCTATTCGGAAGATTGAGGCGTGCCCTGCCGAAGGGCCACGCCTCGCTCTCCAAAAACCTCAACCAAACTTGACCAGGTTCAGCGCCGGCAGCGGGCCACCCGGAAACTGCGCCAGCTTGGCGCCGACAGCCAGGGCCCCGAGATCGATGCCGAAGAAACCGAGCTTTTCGATCAGGCCGGCAATCTCCGCCTTCGCATCTACATCGTCACCGGAATAAGACAGCACGCGCTTGCCGCCTTCGGAAGCCGGGTCGGCTTCGAGCAGGCTGGCGAACAGGTGGTTGAATGCCTTCACAACCTGTGCGCCGGGCACCAAGTCGGCAAAGATTTCGCTGGACGTACGACCGCCGAGATCGGCCGGCTTGAAGGCCGGCGCTTCGATCGAATTGTTGGTGTCGACGACAACCCGGCCATTCCATGCTGGCAGGCCGGAAAGCGCACCCGGCAGCTTGGTCCAGGGCACGGCGACGAAAACGATATCCGCACTTGCGGCCTCCGCGATCGTGCCGGCGGAAATGAAGGGCGAAAGTTCTGCCGAAAGTTCGGAAAGTGTTTCCGGGCCGCGGCTGTTGGCGATCGTGGCCTTGATGCCGGCACGGGCGAGGATGCGGGCGACTGCCGTGCCGATCTTGCCGGCGCCGATAATACCGATGGTCATGATATTCACTCCGTTCGTGTTTCGATGGAGGGAATATCGGCTCTTTATTGGCTACGGATTAGCCGGTAATATCGCGCATTATTTTCAAGCATTCTTTGAAGATTGCGGTCATGGAAAATCTCGCCAATCTCGAATCCTTCCTGCGCTCGGCGGAACTGGGCGGTTTTTCGGCCGCCGCCCGCAGGCTGGCGCTGACGCCCGCCGCGGTCAGCCGCAACGTCGCCATGCTGGAGCGTAATCTCGGTGTGCGGCTTTTCCAGCGCACCACCCGCAAGCTGACCCTGACGGAGGCCGGCGAGCGGTTTCTGGCCGAAGTTGGCTCGCATGTCGAAGCGCTGCAGGCAGCGATTGCCGGCGCATCATCGGAAAGTTCCGAACCCTCCGGCCTATTGAAAGTCAGCATGAGCCCGCATTTCGGCAGCGATTACATCCTGCCGCTTCTGCCGGCCTTCCTGGAGAAATACCCAAAAATCCGGCCGGAATGGACGTTTGAGAACCGCCAGGTGGATCTCGTCGCCGAGGGGTATGATGCGGCGATCGGCGGCGGCCTCGAACTGACGCCCGGCATGATCGCGAAAACCCTGGCACCGGCGCATCTCGTCGCCGTCGCCTCGCCCGCCTTCATGGCCGGCCGGCCGATGCCGCTCAACCCGCAGGGGCTAGCGGATCTTCCCGGCATTCAGATGCGCTCGTCCAATACCGGCCGGATCCGCCAATGGACGATGCGCAATGCCGCCGGCACAGAAATGTCCGCTCCGCTTTCCGATAGCGTTACCATGAACGATCCCGCCGCGATCCGTCAGGCCGCCATTCTCGGCCTCGGCGTCTCGCTGATCGCCATGCCGGATGCACTCTTCTATCTGGAAAGCGGCGAACTGATCCGGCTTCTGCCGGACTGGTATGCCGATATCGGTCTGATCTCGATCTATTACGCCAACCGCACGCTGCTGCCGGCCAAGACGCGGGTGTTCACCGATTTCGTCACCGAGCATTTTCGCAGGGAACGGCTGGCAGAAAAGTTTGCAGGGAGTATCGGGCTGTCGAATATGGCAAAGAGGCTGTAGCTTGCCCCTCATCCGGCTGCCGCCACCTTCTCCCCGTTAAAACGGGGAGAAGGGTATGCCGAAACCGCTCGCTCTACATTCAAGCCCACTTGAGGCAGTTCCCCTCTCCCCGTCAAAACGGGGAGAGGGTTAGGGTGAGGGGCAGCTTTTGAGGTTGCGCCTTCAGATCAGCTTCTCCAGCGTGATCGGCAGATCCCGAACACGCTTGCCCGTCGCATGGAACACCGCATTGGCAATCGCCGGCGCCACCCCAACAATGCCGACCTCGCCGACACCCTTGCCACCGAGCGCCGAGGCATTGAGATCCGGCACGCCGACCGAGATCACCTGGAGATCGGGAATGTCGGAATTGGTCGGCACGAGATAGTCGCCGACATTGTTGTTGATCGTCCTTCCGTTGCGGGCGTCGACGATACCTTCTTCCAACAGCGCCTGGCCGACGCCCATGATGATGCCGCCGCGCCATTGGCTCTCGACCATCTTTGGATTGTAGAGTCGGCCGCAATCGAAGGCCGAGACCATGCGGGAAACGCGCACCGTGCCAAAATCCTCGTCGACCCGCACTTCGGCAAAATGGGCGCACCAGCTGTGCATGGAAAATTCGCCCATGGTCGGCCCCATGACCTTGGCCATGGTCGTCCAGGCGCGACGCTGGTCCTCGGCGGTCTGGGCATCGTCGGACAGCGTGTTTCGACGGATTTCGAGCGTGTCGCGGCCGAGTGCCGTCATCAGTTCGGCAAGCGACAGCGACGGGCCATCGTCACGCGGCAGCGAAACACGGCCGGCGGCGAGCGAGAGCGTGTTGGCGCCGGTATCGCGGAAGGGCGAACCGGCTTCGCTGAGTGCCAGACCGATCAGCTCGTCGCGGGCGGCAACCGCCGTCTTGTGCACGGCACCGGTGATCGAACCGGCCAGCATCGAGCCACCGGCAATCGCCGAGCCCGGCAGGCGGCTGTCGCCGAGCAGCACGTCGATCTGGTCGACCGGCACGCCGAGCGCTTCGGATGCCGTCTGCGCCAGGATCGTATAGGTGCCCTGCCCCATGTCGATCGAACCCGACACGACCTCGACGCGACCGTTCTTGAGGATACGGATCATCGCCTCGCTCGGCGCCCGGATGACCGGGAACGTGCCGCAGCCTATGCCCCAGCCGATCAGCGTATTACCGTCGCGCATGGAGCGCGGTTCATGGCTGCGCTTCTCCCAACCAAAGGCGGCGGCGCCTTCCGTCAAAGCCTCGCGCAGGCGCCGTGTCGACCACGGCTTGCCGGATTGATAATCGTGATCGGCATAGTTTTTCAGCCGCAGTTCGAGCGGATCCATGCCGAGTGCATAGGCAAGCTCTTCCATGGCGCTTTCGATGCCATAGGAGCTCGGGTTCTTGCCCGGCCCGCGCAGCGCGCCCGGCGTGACCGTATTGACCGGCACGATGCGGTGTTCGGACGAGTAGTTTTCGACCTTGTAGAGAACCGGGGTCGCGGCCCCCGTCTGTTCGGCATAATCCGCATAAACCGAGGTTTCGCTGTAACCGCGATGCACGATCGCCTGCAGAATACCGTCCTTCGTGGCGCCGAGCGCGATCTTCTGGCGGGTCGCGGCGCGGCCACCATAGCTGGTGAAATTCTGCGGCCTTGTAACGGCGAGCTTGACCGGCCGGCCGAGCTTTTTCGCCGCCGCGACAGCCACCGCGCCAAAGGCCAGCGGCTGTCCCTTGGAGCCGAAACCGCCGCCGATGAAGGGCGAAATGATCCGCACGTTTTCCAGTGGCA
This sequence comes from Neorhizobium alkalisoli, assembly GCF_007829835.1. Taxonomy (GTDB): domain Bacteria; phylum Pseudomonadota; class Alphaproteobacteria; order Rhizobiales; family Rhizobiaceae; genus Neorhizobium. The sequence continues at coordinate 349,098 of NZ_VIWP01000005.1, forward strand.
GGGAAAACCATTCGGCATACATGCGCGCCATGCCATGCGACCACTGGCTCGGCTCCCAGATGGTCAGCTGATCGCCTTCCCAGCGGGCGATCAGGCCATGCGGCTCCATCGCCACGTGATATTCGCGCGGCGTGCGGTATTCGGCCTCGATCGTCACGTCGCTTGCGGCAAGAGCTGCCTCGGCATCACCCCAGCCGACAGTGAGATTGCCCATCATCTTGCCTTCGCCGGCGGCAGGATCTTCGAGATCCTTGACCGATGCCGTCTCCTCATAGGAGACGGTGATCAGTCTTGCCGCTTCCGCTGCCTGTTCGCGGCTTTCGGCGATCACGGCTGCGATCGACTGGCCGTTGAACTGCACATTGCGCGGCAGCGGATAATAGGCCTCGTCTTTCGGCGCGGTGCCGGCCCAGTCACCGGCGGCACGAAGACCGAGATCGTCTTCCGGCGTCAGGACCAGAAGCACGCCGGGCATGGCGGACGCCCTCGAAATGTCGACGGCCACGACCTTGCCGGCCGCAATCGTGCTCTGCACCAGAACGGCATGCACAACGCCTTCGGTCGGATATTCGAGCGCGTAAGTTGCCGCACCCGTGACCTTGAGATTGCCTTCGAAACGCGAAAGGCGGCCACCGACCATGCCGTCGGATGCATCGCCATGTTTGCGGGGTACCATGATGGTCATGCGAGACCTCCCGTTTTCATGGCCGTTTTCAGGGCCAATTGCTGGATAGCGCGGACGACGACGCGCGGAGCGAGCTCGATCTTGTAGGCATTGTCGCCCTGGGCGACGGCGCCTTCCATGGCAAGCCGGCTCGCCTTTTCGACTGTCCCGGCCGACAATGTCTTGCCGATCAATGCCTGTTCGACGGCCCGTGCCCGCCACGGCTTTGTGGCGACGCCACCGAGAGCAACACGGATGTCTTTGACGGTTTTGCCATCCGCCTCGAGTTCGAAGCCGACCGCAGCACTCGCCGCAGCGAACTCATAGGATTGCCGGTCGCGGACCTTGAGATAGATGGAGTTTTTCGCAGCGGCCGATGCCGGGATAGCGATACCGGTAATGATCTCGCCGCGGCCAAGCACGGTTTCCTTGTCCGGCGTATCGCCGGGGAGCCGATAGAAATCCTCGACCAGCACGGTCTTGCCGGCAAAGCTCACCGTTGCATCGAAGGCGACGAGGGCAACGGCAAGGTCACCGGGATTGGTGGCAAGACAGTGTTCGCTGGTGCCAAGCACCGCATGATTGCGGGTGACGCCGCCGAGCGCCGAACAACCGGACCCCGGAGCCCGCTTGTTGCAGGCCGGAAACGTGCCCGGATCGCGAAAATAGGGACAGCGCGTCCGCTGCAGAAGATTGCCGCCGATCGTGGCCATGTTGCGCAGCTGCGCGGAGGCGGCCAGCGACAGCGATTCGGATACGGCCGGGAAGGCAGCCTTGATCGACGGATGGTCGGCAACTTCAGACATGCGTGCCAGCGCGCCGATCGTGGCTGCATCTGCGGAAACGATGATATCGGAAAGGCCCGGAAGATGGGTGATATCGATCACCGTCTCGGGCGCAGCAACGCCGCATTTGGCGAGATCGAGCAACGTCGTGCCGCCGGCAAGAATTGCGGCGCCGGCCTGCAGGGCGGCCTGGCTTGCGGCTTCAGCCGAAGTCGCGCGAACATAGGAAAAATCCTTCATCACGCCACCTCCGCCGTTTCGCGCACGGGAGTGTTTACGGCCTCGGCAGCCTCGCGCACGGCAGCGACAATGCTGTTATAGGCCCCGCAGCGACAGAGATTGCCGGACATGTATTCGCGGATTTCCGCATCCGAACCGGCATGGCCTTCGCGGATACAGGCGACGGCCGACATGATCTGGCCCGGCGTACAGTAACCGCACTGGAAAGCGTCATGCTCCAGAAATGCCGCCTGCACCGCATGCAGCGTGCCGTCTTCTCCGGCAATGCCTTCGATCGTGTTCACCTGACGGCCTTCGACCTGGGCCGCCAGGGTGAGACAGGAGAGCACGCGCCTGCCATCGACATGACAGGTGCAGGCGCCGCACTGGCCCTGATCACAGCCCTTTTTCGTGCCGGTCATCTGCAGGTGATCGCGCAGCGCATCGAGCAGCGTCACCCGTGGTTCGACATCGAGCGCATGGGCCCTGCCATTGATATCGAGGTTGAGATGGATGGTTCGTGTCATGATAAGCTCCTGCTATCGTCACGAGACATGGATTTTTCCGGATCAGGCTCCGGATATGAAATTCTGATGCGGGGCGTGTGGCCGCCTGGCGGTCCTGCCCTAAATGGATGGCGAAGAGAAAAGATCCCGATCTTTCGACATGACATCCGGCCCTCTTCTGCACTAAGAAGTGCAAGGCACTCCAGTTAAATGGAGGCGCCTCCGTTTAAACTAGCGACTTGCACGACCCCGTCAAGCCCCGATATCCGCCGGAGAGAGATCTTGGACTCGGCCGAGCCCAAAAAACCAGATGAGGCATCCGTGCAGGAAAGCGAGCCGGCACCCGCAAAAATGCGGGCCGATGCGCGCCGCAACCGCGACAAGTTGATCGAGGTCGCAGCCATCGCCTTTGCGGAAAAGGGTGTCGAAACCTCTCTGGAAGATATCGCCAGACGCGCCGGCGTCGGCATCGGCACGCTCTATCGGCATTTTCCGACCCGCGAACATCTGGTCGAGGTCGTCTATCGGCGTGAGTTGAAGAGCCTCGCCGATGCCGCGACGGAACTTGCCGCGATCTATCCGGCCGACAAGGCACTGGAAGAATGGATGCGGCGTTTCGTTGGTTACATCGCCGCCAAGCGCGGCATGGCCGGTAGCCTGAAAATCCTGATGACCTCCAATTCCGCCATGTTCGCCGAAGGGTCTGGCATGATCCGCACGGCTTTCGGCAGCCTTTTGCAGGCAGCGCGGGAAAAGCAATTGATCCGCGACGATATCGATCAAGCAGACCTGATGCACGCGCTCTCCAGCGTCTATTCCATGCCCGACACGCCGGAATGGCGCGACCGCTCGCACCGCCTGATCGGCCTGTTGATGGACGGGCTGTGCGTCCGAAATTGATCTTTCCGCAATTGCCCGCAGAAGGCCCGCCCCCTATCGTCACCGCATCTGAAACGGATGCGTGAGATAATGGACTCGGCAAAAACACCAGAAATCGGTTTTGATATCCCGGCTGCAATCGGCATGCGGGTTGAAGAAATCCAGACGCCTGCCCTGATCATCGACCTCGACGCTTTCGAGCGCAATGTCGCCCGGATGAAGCAGTTTTCCGAGACGATGGGCGTCAGCCTGCGCGCCCATGCCAAGACCCACAAATCGGCGGATATCGCGCTTTACCAGATGGCGGAAGGTGGTGCCGTCGGCATTTGCTGCCAAAAAGTGTCGGAAGCCGAGGCGTTGATCCGTGGTGGCCTGACGGATGTGCTGATTGCCAACGAGGTGACGGATCCCAAAAAGATCGATCGTCTGGCGCGGCTGGCAAAATTCGCCCGCATCTCGGTTTGCGTCGATGATGCCTCAGTCGTCGCGGCCCTGTCCGCTGCCGCTGTCCGTCATGGCGTGAGGCTCGATATTCTGGTGGAGATCGATTGCGGCGCAAGGCGCTGCGGCACGGCACCCGGCGTGCCGGCCGCGGAACTCGGCCGCATTGTCTCAGCCGCCGAAAACCTCGAGCTCGCCGGCATCCAGGCCTATCACGGCGGTGCCCAGCATATTTACGACCCCGCAAAACGACGCGTCGAAATCGACCGGGTGGTGGCTCTCGTGCGCGACACGGTCGATCATTTCGAACAGGCCGGTCTTCAATGCCGCTCCGTCACCGGCGCCGGCACGGGGACCTATAATCTCGAAGCCATGTCCGGCCTCTATACGGAGATCCAGCCCGGCTCCTACATTTTTATGGATGCCGATTACGCCCGTGTCGGCGCAACGGATGGCAATGGCACGATCGGCGGCTTCGAACACGCGCTTTTCGTGCTGACCTCCGTCATGAGCAAGCCGGCTTCCGGCCGCGCCGTCTGCGATGCGGGACTGAAGACCCATTCGATCGACAGCGGCCTGCCCTTCGTTTTTGACCGCGACGGCGTGACCTATGTCGATGCCTCAGATGAGCATGGCAATCTGGACGATCCGGACGATGTGCTTGCTCTCAACGACAGGCTCCGCCTTGTGCCCGGCCATTGTGATCCGACCTGTAACCTTCATGATTGCTTTGTCGGCGTGCGTGATGGGGTGGTTGAGACGCTCTGGCCGGTGACGGCGCGGGGGAAGGTTTATTGAAGACAGAGATCTTCGGTTGCCCCTCACCCTAACCCTCTCCCCGCAAGCGGGGAGAGGGGACGTGCCCCAATTGAGGCAGGGAGAGTGCGGCATATCCCTTCTCCCCGTCAGAACGGGGAGAAGGTGCCGGCAGGCGGATGAGGGGCCATCGCGCACCGCAAACTTCACCCAACAAAAACAACTGTTGATTTCAAAAACAATTGTTGCGAAACCCTCCTCATGCCGAGGACACCGCGATGGACGACCTGACCCCGCAGGAAACTGCCGTTCTTGATATCATCAGAAAAGATCCCTTTGCCGGCCAGCAGGAGATTGCCGATGCGCTGGGCGTCGCCCGCTCGACGGTTGCGGCCCATATCGTGCAGCTTATGCAAAAAGGCCATGTGCTTGGCCGCGGTTATGTCATGCCCTCACCCTCGCGCGCCGTCTGCATCGGCGGTGCGGTGCTGGACCGCAAATATCACGCCCGCCAGGAACTGGTTCTGCGCACATCCAATCCGGTAGACGGCAGCCGCAGCATGGGCGGGGTCGCCCGCAATGTCGCCGAAAATCTCTCCCGTCTCGGCACCGACACGGCCTTCGTCTCGATCGTCGGTGACGATGAGGGCGGCCGCACGCTGATCGCATACATGCGCGAGCGCGGTATCGACGTGAGCCAGGTGATCGTCTCGACCGAACGGCCGACCGCCGAATATGCGGCCATTCTCGACAAAAGCGGCGACCTGATGCTTGGCATTGCCGATATGAGCATATTCGACCTGTTCCGCCCGGATCATATCGACCGCGTCTGGCCACATCTCGCCTCGGCAAGCTGGGTGTTTTCCGACTGCAATCCCTCGGCCGAGACATTGGCCGCGCTCATCTCCCGCCGCCGTGACGCCCGGTTCAAGCTAGCGATCGACGCCGTCTCGACCGTAAAGGCTGCCCGCCTGCCAAAAGACCTTAATGGCATCGACCTGCTGTTCATGAATATCGACGAGGCGAATGTCATTCTCGGGCGAACCGGCCGCGACACGATCGGCGACGCCAGCGAGGCGGCACTGGCTCTGCAACAGGCCGGCGCCGTGGCAACGGTTGTCACCATGGGCGCCGATGGCATCGCCGTCGCCGGGCCGGATGGCGCAAAGACTTTTGCCGCGGTCAGGGCGAATTCGGTCGATATGACCGGCGCCGGTGACGCGATGATTGCCGGCACGCTGTCGCGCGTGATTGCCGGCGACGACATCTATACCGCCGCCCGCACCGGCGCTCTGGTCGGCACGCTCACCACCGAAAGCGAGGCGAGCGTGCATCCCGACCTCTCCGAAACCTTTTTGCAGGCGCATATGCACCGCCTGTCCGATTTGACCTGAGATCGACAAGATCGACCCGAAAGGAAAACTTGATGTCCCTGTTGAAGCCAAAGCTCAGCCCGGAAGTTGCCGATGCCCTCGCCTCCGGCGGTGCCATCGTGGCGCTGGAATCGACCATCATCACCCATGGTATGCCCTACCCCGCCAATCTCGAAACCGCACTCGGCGTCGAGGCGGTCGTGCGTGAAAACGGCGCGGTGCCGGCCACCATCGCCGTCATCGATGGCGAGCTGCGCGCCGGCCTCGAGCGCGACGAGCTGGAAAAGCTCGCCCAGGCAAAGGGCGTGGTTAAGGCTTCCGGCCGCGATCTCGCCGTCGCCATGGTGCGCGGCCAGACGGCCGGCACGACGGTTTCGGCCACCATGCTGCTGGCCGATCTCGCTGGCATCGACATTTTTGCGACCGGCGGCGTCGGCGGCGTGCATCGCGGCGCCGAGCAGACCTTTGATATCTCCGCCGACCTGACCGAACTCGGCCGTACCAAGACCGCCGTCGTCTGCGCCGGTGTGAAATCCATCCTCGATATCGCCAAGACGCTGGAATATCTGGAAACCCAGCGTGTGCCGGTCATTGCCTACGGCACCGAGGACTTTCCGGCCTTCTTCACGCGGCAGAGCGGTTACAAGGCCGACCATCGTCTCGATACGGCTGAAGAGATCGCCAGGGCCATGTTTCTGCACCACCAGCTCGGCACCGGCACCGGCCTCCTGATCGCCAACCCGATCCCGGAAGCGGCCGCCCTGACCCACGACTTCATCGACGGCACGATTGCCGATGCCGTCCGTGAAGCCGAGGAGCGTGGTATCGGCCGCAAGGAACTGACGCCCTTTTTGCTCGCCCGTATCAACGAATTGTCCAAGGGCGAGAGCCTGAAGGCGAATATCGAGCTGGTGCGCAACAATGCCCGGCTGGCGGCGAAGATGGCTGTCGCTTATGCGGCGTTGAAGAAGCAGTAAGTTTGAGGGGGCAGCCGCGCCCTCCCAACAATCTCTCCCCTTGTGGGGGAGATGTCACGAAGTGACAGAGGGGGATGGGCAACGGCGCGGCAGATTCAAGGTCAAATACGGGCGTGGGGTTTCCCCCTCTGCCCTGCCGGGCATCTCCCCCACAAGGGGGGAGATCGGCTAGCGGCACTCCCTCCACCCGTCAGCGATCGCCCTCAAGCGAACTCCAAGCCCCACCGTTTCCTCATGGCAGACCGTCCGAAAAACCAATTGAGGCACGGATAAGTTTACGCGATCGTGACGCTTTCGGCATGGACGAAACGGCAAACCGCGCCATTTTGTGCCCCATTGGAATTTTGGGCCACTCCCCGTGGCCCCGACTGATCTTGGAGACTTTTCATGGATTTGCGTGGCAAGACGCTCTCCGCTTCCGGCTTTCATGCACCGGAACGCGGCAGGATAGACGTTCTTGACGATGTTCTGTTCGACATTTCCGACGATGGCATCATCACCGCCGTGCATCGCCATGGCGATCCGAACTACCGCACGATCCGCGAAGCACGTGATCTCGCAGGCCAGATCGTGACGCTGCCCAAGGGCACATACATTCTCCCCGGTTTCGTCGATCTGCATGTGCATGCCCCGCAATATCCGCAGCTGGGCGCCGCCCTCGACCAGCCGCTCGAAACTTGGTTGACGCAATATACCTTTCCGCTCGAGGCCCGTTACCAGGACCTCGCTTTTGCAAAGCGTGCCTACAGCCTCCTCGTCGAAGACCTTCTCGCTGGCGGCACAACGACGGCACTCTATTTCGCGACCATCCATCAGGAGGCAACCCGCGCGCTCGCCGATATCTGTCTCGAAAAAGGCCAGCGCGCCCTGATCGGCAAGATCGCGATGGACAATCCCGACGAGTGTCCGGAGGACTATCGCGACGCCTCGCCGGAAGCCGCACTCGAAGGCACCCGCGATTTCATCGATTATCTGCGCGCCCATCCGGACAATGCCGATGGCCGCGTTCTGCCGGTCGTCACCCCGCGCTTTATCCCGTCGTGCACCGATGCGACGCTGGAAGGTCTTGGCGAAATCGTCCGCCGCTGCGGCTGTCACGTCCAGACCCATTGCTCGGAGAGCGACTGGGCGCATGCCTATGCGCTGAAACGCTACGGCAAGACGGACACGGAAATGCTCGATCATTTCGGCCTGCTCACACGCAAAACCGTTTTGGCGCATGCGAATTTCCTGACCGATGACGACATGGACCTCGTGAAGGCCAGAGAAGCGGCGGTCGCCCATTGCCCGCTGTCCAACGCTTATTTTGCCAATGCGGTTTTCCCGCTGAAGGCGGCGCTGGACAAAGGCATGCATGTCGGCCTCGGCACCGATATTTCCGGCGGCCCGAGCGCCTCCATGCTGGAAAATGCCCGCAGTGCCGTGCTGGTTTCCCGGATGTTGGACAGCGGTACCGATCCGAAGCTTCCGGCTGGTGAGCGCTCGGCGAATACCGGATCGCAGATCGATTTCCGCGACGCCTTCTATATTGCCACGACCGGCGGCGGCATTGCGCTCGACCTGCCGATCGGCCGGCTCGAGCCGGGCTTCAAGTTCGATGCAGTCGCCATCGACACCCGCGCCGACAAGGGCACAATCCGTCTCTGGGACGAGTTCGATACGGGCGAGGCCATTCTCCAGAAGATCGTCTACACCGCCTCGCGCGCCAACGTCTCCTCCGTCTGGATCGGCGGCGCGAAGCTGCGCTGATTTTCCGCTGTATATAATGACAAGAAAAAGGGCCGCTTTTCAGGCTGAGCGGCCCTTTTTCCAATCCTCCGACAGGGAACGATCGGCGGATTATTTCGTGCCCGGAATGGTGTCCTTGTAATAGGACGAGTAGCTGCTGCGCAGCCGTTCCGGTGCGCCCGGATCGGCATATTTGCGCAGGTCGCCCATCTCGGTCTTGTTGAGGATGACGCCCACCGTTTTTGCGGCGATCTGCGGTTCGGCCTGCATGACGCTCTGCACTGCCTTGACCGGCGTCACACCCCATTCAGTCACGAAGACGAAACCGTCGACATAGGGTTCGAACGCCTTGGCATCGATGACCGGGATCAGCGGCGCAAGGTCAACGATGATGACATCGAACGAGTCCTTCACGCTTTCGAGGAACTGGCTCATGCCGGACGAGGCAAGCAGTTCGCTCGTATGGGCGAATTGCCGGCTGCGGGTCGTCATCGGCAGGATCGTCAGGCGCGAGCGGCGATCGACGCGGGCGGCGGCCGTCCACGGCACCTTCTGTAGCACGACGTCGATCAGGCCGACTTCCGGCTCGCTTGCCAGCATCTTGCTGAGGCCGGGATTGCGCAGGTCGGCATCGATGACCAGCGTGCGCACGCCATTGGCCGAAATCAGGCCGGCAAGATTGGCGGCGACCATCGACTTGCCTTCACCCGGAAGACAAGAAACGACGCCGATCACCGAACATTTGCGATCCTGCAGAACGATATCGCAGGCAAGTTTCGCATTGCGCAGCGTTTCGGAAAACTGCGAGCGCGGCGCTTCGACGGCGATCCGCATCTTGCGGCGGAAGGAGATCGGATCGCCTTCCGGCACAGCGGTGCCTACCGGCGCTTCGGGCGTGTTCGGCCCGGCCGGATTGTCCTCCGCCTGGGCATTGCCGATCTTCGGCAGATAACCGAGGAAGCGCATGCCGAGTTTTTCCTGCACATCGGCGCCGGTGCGGAAAAAGCGCTCGCGGAATTCCAGAAGAGCTGCAATCGCGCCACCGATCAGCAAGCCGAGCACGACGGAGAGCGCCATGGTCAGCGTCTTGCGCGGGCTGGAAGGCGAGGTCGGCAGGCCGGCATCGGAAATGATGCGCGCCTTGGCGATCGGCAGCGACTGCAGCTGCGATGCCTGCTCGAAACGGCTGAGATAGGACTGATACAGCGTCTTCAGCGCATCAGCCTTCTGCTGCAACTCCTGCAGCTTGACCATCGAGACATTGGCTTCCTGGTTATGCCCGGCAACACGGTCGATGTTTTCACGCAGCGATTTCTCGCGTGTCTGGGCAAGTGCCAGTTCATTGGAAAAACTGCCGGTCAGCTGCTGCAATTCGCGCAGGATCTGTTGCGAAAGGTCCTTCTTTTCCGCATCGAGCGCGACGGCCTGCGGATGATCGGCACCATATTGCTGGACGATGCCCTGCTGGCGGTCATTGACGGTGATATAGCGCTTGCGCAGGTCCTGCAGCACCGTGTTGTCGGTATCGCGATTGGCGACCACGGCATTTTTCACGGCCTCTTCCGGCCCCTTGTCGATGATCTCCCTGTACTGATTATAGCGTGCCGAAGCCGTCGCGACATCGGCCTGGGCGGCAATCAGCTGGCTGTTCAGATCCGAAAGCTGCTGGGCGGACAGAAGTTCGCCGCGGGGCGAGACGAGCTTGTTGTCGCGCTTGTATTGTTCGACGGCAAGCGACGCTTCCTGCGCCCGCGTGTTGAGATCCGTCAGCCGCTCCTGCAGCCAGACGGAAGCCCGCTCGGTGGCATCGAAATTGGCGTTCAATTGCTCGGTCAGATAGGAATTCGCATAGGTGCGGGTGATGCTCGCGGCAAGCTGCGCCGTCGGCGCGCGAACGGAAAGCGCGATGACGGAACTGCGGCCAGTCCGCTCGACGGTGATTGCCTGCTGCAAAATGGCGCCTGCCTTTTCACGGCGGCCGGCCAGAACCTGGGCCTCGGTCGGTGGCGGGCTGCCGGGCGAAAGCAGCGAAACCAGACCACTGATCGCGCCCTTGACGAGATCGGCCGCGCCCTTCGGCGGATCGACCAGCGCATCGACCTGATCGTATTTGCCTTTGTCGACAACGCTGAGCGCCAAAGCCTTCGACTTCAGGATCTCGACGGCACTCGACATGCGGTTGTCGACCTGCTGGGCGCTTTGGGCATCCGGCTGGTCTTCCGCGTAGCGCGAGAGATTTTCGTCGATCAGGATCTGCGTCTGGGCCGTAAAGGTGGGCTTGGCCGTGACCAGATAGAGCCCGGCAAGCACCACCATCACCGCGACGCTGATGACAATGACATTGATCCGGCGCATCGCCGCCGACCACAACTTGTCGAGGTCGATGAAAGTGTCGCTGTCCTTGGCTTCGCTCGGGAATAGAGGCATAGGCCGATAGTTAACCTGGTCCATGTGTATGTCCACGTTTGGAGTGCGTGAAGGAACGGCGAAACTCGGCCGCCGTTCCCCAATTCATGTCGCCTTCGTGCTTCAGGCGGCGCGCTCGGCGCCGTTCATCCGCATTTCGTGCTCGGAAACGAGTTCCTTGACCGACTGGTAGATCTCATTGCCCATATCGGCACGCAGCATGGAAAAGGCGACGTTTGCCTCGATGAAACCGCGCTTGCTGCCGCAATCGAACGTGCGTCCCTTGTAGGGATGGGCATGGAAGGCTTGCGTCTTCAGAAGCCGCTGCATACTGTCCGTCAGCTGGATCTCGTTGCCGGCGCCGCGCTCCTGGCCGGCCAGCAATTCGAAGATTTCCGGCTGCAGGATATAACGACCATTGAGGTAATAGTTCGACGGCGCATCTTCCGGCTTCGGCTTTTCGACCATGCCGGTCACCTGGAAACCGTGGCGGACGTTCTGGCCCATCTCGACAACGCCATAGCTCGACGTCTCTTCCGGCGCGCATTGCTCGACTGCAAAGACATTGCCGCCGACTTCTTCGTAGAGTTCCATCAGGCCGGCCATGCACCCCTGCGGACCATAGGAAACCATGTCGGGAAGAAGCAGCGCGAAGGGCTCATCGCCCACCAATTCACGCGCGCACCAGACGGCATGGCCGAGGCCGAGCGGCACCTGCTGGCGGGTGTAGCTGACCGTGCCGGCAAGCGGCAGCATCTTTTCGAGCTGGGTGACCTGCACCGTCTTGCCCGAACGGGTCAGCGTCGCGATCAGCTCAGGCGCGCTGTCGAAATAGTCCTCGATCGCCGTCTTGTTGCGGCTGGTGACGAAGATGATGTTCTCGATTCCCGCCTGCATGGCTTCATCGACCGCATATTGAACAACCGGCCTGTCGACGATCGTCAGCATTTCCTTCGGCATAGCCTTGGTTGCCGGCAGGAAGCGGGTGCCGTTGCCTGCAACGGGGATAACCGCTTTTCGTACTGGTCTCATGTCCATTTCCCTCGTCCTTTTCTGGGGTGGCGCCCCGCCGCCCCGATCGGATTTCAGTTGACGCCGGCTGCTTTTGACAGACGACGCATGCGAGCGACGATCGGCATCCGCAGGTGTTTTAGGGCCCGTGGATTGTCGATCGCCGTTTTCAGGAAGCCGCCAACGGATTTTTTCTTGATCTCGTCGACAAGCGTAAGGAAGGAAGCAGCCTCAAGAATGCTGCGGGTACGGCGGCGCTGGGCCGCCATGGCTTTCGGGTCGAGCCGGTAGCGCGCAAGAAAGGTCTCGTCGCCCTCCAGCATCGCATCGAGATGCTGCGGTTTCAGAACGCGCGAAATCGAGCCGTGGCGCAGATGATAGACGTAACCGGCCGAAGGTTCGATGGCGCAACGCCCGCCGGCCGCGAGCGCCGAAGCGAGAAGGATATAATCCTCGCCGATCCGCAAAGTCTCATCGAAGCGCAGAGCGTGCAGTTCCAGAAAATCGCGGCGAAAGACCGGCTTCATGTAGCCGAAATTGAAGGTCGTGTTGAAGATGACGTTGGAGGCGATGAAATCCGCGAGTTCCATGAACGGCCGGCGTTCCAGCACGCCCTTCGGAAACATCGCGCTCGGCGCGCCACCATCGAGCGGAATGACGTCGATATTGTCGACGACGATCTCGGCATCGTCCCGCTCGGCGCGGGCTATCATCACCTGCAGCCGGTTTGGATGGATCGTGTCGTCGGAATCGAGTACGGCGATCCAGCGGCCACGGGCTGCGGCAAATCCGGCATTGCGGGCAGCCGCCGGGCCACGATTGACGGACTGGGCGATCAGCTTCACCCGCGGATCGGCATTATTGCCGACAATCTCGCGTGTCGCATCCGTCGAGCAATCGTCGATGACCAACACCTCGACCGTGACGCCGACTTGCGCCAGCGCGCTTTCGATCGCCTCGCCGATCGTGTCGGCCGCATTGTAGGCGGCCATCACGAACGTGACGTCGGGCATGATCTGAGCGCTCGGAACGGACATGTTCATGCCGCCTCCGCCACGCCATACTGGCGGATCTCACGCATGCCGAGCGTGCCCATGACAGAGCCGGCATGCAGCGCGGCGCGCAAGGCATAACGGTTGCGCTTCACCGGAAAGGCGGCGAGCGCCCCGGTGAGCGCCGCGCAATAACCGAGCTTCAGCGAAGCCATGACCGTCGCCTTGATTCGCGCCATGCCCGGCTTGCGGGCGGCAACGATACGGCCATGGGTCTGGCCGGACCGGAAGCGGCGTTTCGCCAGCCAGCCAAAACTTGCGCGCTTGGCCGGCACCGGCTCGAGCAGCAGCGCATCCGGCGCAAACTCGATCCGGCCACCGCTTTCGGTCAGCTGGGTGAAGAAATGCGTATCCTCACCACCACTCTGGCCGAGCGAAAGCGCGAAACGACGGGCTTCCACATGTGGCGAGCGCATGTCGAGCAGCACGTTGCAGGTATAACCCGTCTTGATCGTGCCATTCACCCAGACCGGCATGGTCGAGTGGAAATCGCCATGGCGCATCCAGGCGGCGCTCTTTTCGTCATAGACGGCACGGACAGGCCCGAGAACCGCATCCGCCCCGGTCTTGCGCGCCTTGTCGATCAGGGCGACCAGCCATTCCGGACCGGCCGTCTCGTCGTCGTCGATGAAGGCGAGATAATCGGCACTGCATTCGGAAAGGCAGGCATTGCGGGCAATCGAGATATTCGATTTCGGGCAATGCACATAACGGATCGGGAAAGGTGAGATTTCCCGCAGGCCATCGACCAGACCACGTGCACTCGGGCTCGCATCGTTATCCGCCACGATCAGGCTGATCGCGACATTGGCCGGCATGTCGAGCGCGAACAGCGAGCGGAGCGTCTCTTCGAGCTCCGGCCGGCGAAACGTGCAGATGCCGATATCGATACGGGTCACGTCTTCACCCATCAGGCGGCCCTCTTCGGTCTGATGCCGATCAGTTCCAGCCAGAAGCCGGCCGACCAGGCGAAATGCATGATCATCGCGGAAATGGCGGCAAGCGGCCCGAACCGGTTGCCCTGCCCCACCATCATCCAGAATCCGTAACCGATGCAGGCGACGGCCCAGATCGCGACCGGAATGGCAGCCCACCAGTAAAGCAGTGCAAACAGGGCGATGATGGCGACGGGCGCCACGCCGAGCGGGATCGCCTGCCGTATTTTCGGAATGGAGCGGTGCTTCATCAGATTTCTTGCGCGGCCCCGGCCATAACCGAGATATTGCCGAAACAGTGCCACAGCGCTCGAACGCGGGTAATAGGTCATGTAGGTGTTGCTAGTCATCCAGATGCGGAACCCGGCCTTGCGCAGGCGAAAATCGAGTTCTGCATCCTCGTTGTGGCTAAAGCTTTCATCATAACCGCCGACGGCACGGTAGGCGGCGATGCGCATCAACGCGTGGTGGCCGTGGTCAACCCATTCGCCGCCGCCGCCGGCCCGGTGTTTCGAGCCGCCATTGCCGAGTTTCGAATTCTGGGCAATGGCCGTCGCCTTCTGGAAAGTGCCGAAACCGACCGTCTCCATGCCGACCACGACCGAATCCGCATCGAGCGCAATCGCTTCGGACAGCGGGCTTTCGCAATAATTGTCGGGATAGTCGCCATGCGCGTCGATGCGGATCAGATAGTCGAAATCGTCGCCGAACCGCTGGACGGCCAGATTGATCGCGGCACTCTGGATCTTCTTCGCATTGCCGATCAACACGATGCCGGGAATATCCTCCGACACTTTTGAAACGATATCCTGCGTGCCGTCGCGGCTGCCGCCATCGGCGACGACGATCAGCGCATCCATTCCCTGGCGTTGAACATCCAGCTTGCGCAAAAGCGGATCGATCGTCGCCGCCTCGTTAAGGCAGGGGATGACGATCAGCACCCGCGGCAGAACAACGGGGACGGGCGAAATTTCTTCTTGGGCATTCGAAGGATCACGCGACACTTTAATCACCTCACGACTGCAGGGTTGAAACGGCCGACATGGGCGCCGGCGATGGAATGTTGCGGTTGAGCGATGCGAGCTTGCCGACAAGCGCCCGGCAATCGGCCTGGCTCGTCACCCACTGGCCGCGATCGACGGCAGCAAGGCGAGCGAAGGCATCGGCATAACGCTCCCCGGTCATCGCGGAAAACAGCTGGTCGAGCGCATCAGGCGTCGCGTAATCGAGCAGGAAGCCGATATCGCGCTGGGCGACAAAACGTCCGGTCTCGGTGGTCGAAAGCGCGATCGGCACGGCGCCATGCAAACCGCCTTCGTAAAGCCGGTTCGGCAGCAACCATTCCGAATTCAGGCCTTCCTCGAAAAAGTCGATCGCCCAGGTGAACTGCACCTCGCCATAGATCGAGGCGAGATCCTCCGGGTTGCGATAGGCCCCTTCGAAACGGACGAAAGGTGCCGCATTCACCTGCGCATGAAAATCGGCAAATTCGCTATAAGCCGGCCGGCCACGAATGATGACCTCCACCCTGCCCTGCATGCGCTTTGCAAATTCGGTCAGGATATTCAGCGACTTGGCGCAACGGATCGCGCCGAACCAGCCGATCCGCCAAGGTTCGCCCTCTGCCGGCGAACGCGGCGCGGGGGCTACATCCGGCATGTCTGAGCCGAGCGCCAAAACCTTGTTTTCGAGCAGGAGGACAGGCAGATCCAGCCCCGAAAGCGGCTTGAAGAAGTTTTCGACAAAGGCCGGAGAGCTGGTGATCAGCAGCTTGGCGGGCTTGGCGAAATGCCGCTGCACGGCGCGCATCAGCCGGCCCTTGAAACCTTCGTCGAGCAGAAGGCGGTGAATGTCGAGACATTCGTAAACGACCGGCACATCGCCGCCAAAGATAGCCGAAGCCTTGCCGGCCAGAGCCAGCATTTCGAGATTGCGGGCGATGATGACATGCGGCGTCGGAATGCCGGCAAGCTTTTTGGCAAGCTGCATGCGGGCGGAAAGAACCGCCTGGATACGCTGCTTGAAACGCGCATCGGCCGTCTCGCCGAGGTTGATCGAGATGACATCGGGTTCTTCAACCAGCAGATTGCCTGCCCGCTGAAAACCGGCGACGGTCACGGAAGCGCCGCCGGTCTTCAGCGTCAGCACGCGCCGTCTGATGGCAGCGTCTGCGAGATTGTGAGCCAGATAGAGGACATGCAATGTCAAATCGTCCAACTCCCTCTTCGAGCCAAAAGGCCCTTGAAACTTCGTCGGGCGACGAGCCGCTGATGCGGCTCAGTCGAGCGTGCAGAGCACGGATTGCGGAAAACGGCATTCCTCGCCGAGCGCCGTATAGGCGATCCGGTCGATGGACATGGTGGTGGGTGCGGAATAGGCGAACGTGCCCATCCAGCCCTTCAGCGTATCGGTGCCCCAGAGGCTCAAAAAGATCTTCTGGGCGTTCGTGGGGATCTTCGTCTTGTCCGTCACGTCCTGAACCATCTTGCCGTTGACGAAATAGCGCAGGCGATCCGGCTCCCAGATGAAGGCGTAGTCGTTGAAACCCTTGTCGGCACCGCCGGCGACGGGAATGACCTTTTCGTTCTTGCCCTTGCCGTCGATATACTGATTGACCTGGACGTTGTCGGCATTCTTGCCGAGCACTTCGAAGTCGATCTCGTCCCAGGGCTTCTTGTCGGTCGGGCCGATATAGCTGAAGAAGGCCGAGTTCAGCCCGGTCCCCTCTGCAGCCTTCATCCGCACCTCATAGGTGCCGTAACCAAAGCGCTGCTTGGTCTGGATCTCGCCGCAGACATACTGCCGGTCCTTGGTCTGGCGCTGTTCGAGCGTCAGCTGCAGGTTACCGCCTTCCGCCCTCACCTGCTTCTGCGACCAGGTGCAGTTCTGGTGCGCGCCATTGTTCCAGCCGTCCGAGACGAACCAGAAGGAACGGTCGAGACTGTCGAAATTCTCGACGAAGGATTTGCCCGTCGCGCCGTCGGGACCGGGCGTTTTGTCCTGTGCCTGAACCTGCAGAGTCGTCGCGACAAGCGCGAAGGCTGCGAGGGTGACCTGGCAGGTCAGCTGAATATGTCTGGCGATTGCCGTCATGTTTCACCTTTTCTGTTGGGTCGCGAGTGATTTGTCGGTGCCGGCAAAGGCTTGAGAGCCGGCCGGCCTGACAGTCTGGGCAAGTTTTGCCTTACGCCCGCGGCTGCCGGTCAGAATTTCGTAAAAAGCCGACAGCCGGCGCGCGAAAAAATTGTTCGAGAAAACCAGGATCGTCAGCGTCAGCGCGACGGCGCCGAAATAGAAGACCGGATAGAGGCTGTCATCGATAAGCCGGTTCCAGACCATCCACATCACCACCAGCAGCGGGTAATGCGCGCAGAAAATCCAGAAGCTGAGGCTGCCGGTGGCGGCCAGCCGCTGGCCGATCCGCAGGCGGATGATCAGCGCCGACATCAGCCAGAAACCGGCCGCACCAACGATGGCAAGCGTATTGCGCGCCAGATCGAGGACCCAGGGAAAATCGGGACCGTTGCGATAGAGGCCGACCGAAAGCGCGAGCGCTGCGATCAGGACCAGAACCGTACCGGGCACGGCGAACCGGTCCAGCGCATCAAGCCTGCGCTTGTTCAGCGCCAGGAAGATGCCGAGCGTGAACGAGAACGGGATGGAGCTCTTGATGAACGGGAACACCGGAATATCCGGCAATGCCGCCACCACGAAGAGTGCTGCCAGAACCGGCCCCGGAAAACGGCGCACGAGAGCGGCAAGCACCGGCGACAGCACGATGCAAAGCATCAGGTCGCGCAGAAAATAGAGCGGAATGTTGATCGGCATCGTTTCGGTGGAGAAGGCCTGGCTTGCCAGTTCCCGCGGCGAGGAATGCCACAGGTCCGGGAAATAGCCGATGCCCATTCCGGCCCGCTGCACGACGAGAACAGCGCAGAAAAGGCCGAGATTCCACAACAGGAACGGCAGAAGCACAGTCTTCGCCTTCGACTGCAACACTTTGGCATAGTCGAACGCATCCCAGCCACGCCGGAACAGCAGATATCCCGAAATGACGCTGAGGCACGGCACCCCGATCCGAAACAGGCTATCGCCAAGCAAGACGCGCAGCCAGTCGAAGGCACCATTCAGCCCCAGAAAGGGACTTGTCTCGGGATCGAACGGCACATGTACGAAGACGATGCCGGAGATCAAAAATATACGCATCAAATTGATACGGGAGGAAATGTTCTGGTCAACATTCAAACGAGTTACCCCTTTTGGGCGACGCCTCCCGTCGTCACCGGTTCAATCAGAGCAGCCTTTGGCCCGCAGTCCGAAAACAAGGATCACGGTTAGTTTGGAGCAAAATGTGGCGGCGCAGCGAAAAGAAAAGTGCCCGTCGGATCGTCGCGGCACAGGGTTACCGCCCGTTTACGGCTTTGCTACTTGCGCGAGAACTGAAATACGCTGCGATATCGGGCGGAAAGCACAATTTCGTGTTGCAGCGCAAAAAATGATTTTTTCCGAAAAAAAATTGAAAAAAAGTTGATCGGGATGCCCGGCCAGCCGGTTTGGGAGGCTGGCCGGGGTCTAATTGTGGCTCAAATAAGGCAAACCTGTGACCAAATCAGGCGGCCGGCGCATCGGCTGCAGCACCGCCCCGACGCCGCTTCACCATGCCCAGCACCTTGCGCACCAGCGCCCTCTCGGTGGCGAAGAAAAGCACGGCATAAATCACGCCGCCGACCACGGCACCGGCGAAGAGCTGCAGATAGGGGCTGGTCAGCTGGTCTGCGAAGGCATGCAGGAAGAGCCGGACAGCGACGCCCATGATCAGCGAGGTGATCATCGAGCGGCTGCTGGTGAGCATGCCCCACCAGAACGGAATGCCATCGACCCGGAAAACCGCCCAGGAATAACCGACCAGCGTGATGGCGTTGACGACGCAGAGCGCCACCATCGCATCGACCAGATTGCCGTAATAGGCGGCGCCACCAATGCCGATCGTCGTCGCGATCGCCCTGAGAACCGCCGACCAGAACAGGACCTGGCTATGCCCGGTGCCCTTGAGATAGGGGATGAACGTGCTGCAGGGCGTGACGATCGCCTTCGAAAGCGCCAGAAGTCCAAGAACCGGCCAGGCATAGGCCCATTGCGGACCGAACAGGATCAGCATGGCCGGCTCCGCCACCGCCCAAAGCCCGAACATGGCCGGCGCGAGGATGACGGTCATCACCTGCGTGGAAAAGATCAGCGCATCCGACCGCCGCTTGCGATCGTCACCCATCATGCTGAAGGCTGGGAACAGCACGCCCATCACGGCCGAGAGCACGACCTGGTTCGGAATGCTGGCAAACCGGTTGGCCGCCGAATAGGCGCCGGCATCCGCAAGCGTGAGCACGCGGGCAATCACCACCATCGGCGCCTGGAAGGTGACGAAGTTCGCCATTTCCGATCCCATCAGCCCCGAAGAGTAGCGCAGCAGCGGCATCATCCTGTCCGGCTTGATGACGAAACGCGGCATGTAGCGGGTGATCGAAAACAGGCCGACGAGGCGAATCAGAGCGGCCGCAAAAAGCTGCACGACCAGCGCCCAGACGCCAAAACCGGCAAAGGCGAGAGCGAGCGCCAGCAGCGCCGCACTGGTTTCCGAGACGGTGCTGAGGATCGCGTCCTTGCTGAAATTCATCTGCCGGGCAAGCAGCGAATAGGCGACATCGGCCGTCAGCTGCAATGGGATGAGGAAGGCCATGATCTTGAGAAGATTGGCACTTTGGGCAGCGCCCATCCAGGTTCCGATACCTTCCGCACCGAAGAAAAGGATCAGCGCCATGGCGACGGCCATCGCCAGATTTGACCAGAACACGGTATGTACCGTATCCATTCCGCCATCGCGATCGACGATCAGGGCGGAGGTGAGACCCGCCCCGCCAATCATCGCGAGGAACTGAACGACCGTCAGGGCAACAGCCACGGAACCGAAATCTTCTGGTGTGAGCAGTCTTGCCAGAATGGGAACGGTGACAAATTTCAGCCCGAATGTGGCGGTCTTTGATAGCACGCTCCAGCCGACATTTGTCGTGATCGTCTTCACGCCTTGGGTTGGAGCCATAGGTCTCGATCCTTTAATTGGAGGTTGATTCTACGCCAGCGAACCGCCGCTTTCCGACGCTCAAATGGGGTGCCGGATTGCAATTCTTCGAAAACGCAGGGGCAAAAACATGGCGACGTTCACCATTATTATTCCGTTTTATCAAAAACAGCCCGGCATCCTTTTGCGGGCCCTGAAATCGATATTCGCTCAGAGCTATCAGGATTTTGATATCATCGTAGTCGATGACGAGTCACCCCACCCGGCCCAAATCGAGCTCAAGGACATCGATCCGGCCTGGCGCGAACGCATCAATGTCATCCTCCAGCCGAATGGCGGACCGGGGGGCGCCCGCAATACCGGGCTCGACAACATTCCCCCACAAACACGTTTCGCAGCACTGCTCGATTCGGACGATATCTGGCTTCCCGACCACCTTCAGAACGCCTTCGACAGCATGACCAAGTTCGGTGCCGACTGCTATTGGGCATCGATGGAGGCAAGCGAAGAGTTCTATTACCATTTTGGCATGAAACAGCTCGAATCCCAGGAAGGCGGCACCCGTCTTTCCGAAAAGCCGCTGGTCATCGAGATGCCGGACCTTGCCTCCATCATGTTGAAAAACTGGAGCTTTCTGCATCTCTCCTGCATGGCGATCTCGCGCGAAATCTTCTCCTCGGTCCGCTTCGACCCGAGCCTCAGACTGGCGGCGGAAGACGTGCTTTTCTTCGTCGACTGCATCCTCAAATCCCGCCGCACCATCCTGTGCGACGAGCCGGGAGCGGCCCGCGGCACCGGCCTCAACATCTTTCACAGCATCGACAACCGCTCGCCGGAATTTTTGCGGCAGCAGTTCAACACCTGGGTGGCGCTCGATACGCTCGAGCAGCGTTTCAAGGCGCGTCCGGGTGATGTCGCCTCGATCGCCCAATACAAAAACACCGCCCGCAGGCAGGCTCTCTGGAGCCAGGCCGGCCGTGTGAAACGCCGGCAAAGCCCGGATTTCGGCCTGCTCGCCCGCTGGGTCATGCGTGACCCGGCCATTATTGGAGCCGCCTTTTCCCTCGGCGCCGGCAAGCTCGGCCGGGGCGCAGCCGTAAAGGGCGCACAATGACCAAGAAATTCCGGAAACAATCTAACGGAGGCCTGTCATGAAACCCTATTACTGGGCATCGCATCACGGCAATTTCGGTGACGACCTCAATCTGTGGCTCTGGGATTTCCTTCTTCCCGGTTTCCGCGACGTCCATCCGGATGTCATGCTGGTCGGCGTCGGCACGGTTTTGAACCCCGTCCTCCTGCCGCCGGGCCAGAAGAAACTTGTGGTCGGCAGCGGCTACGGTTACGGCGAACCGCCGAATATCCGCGACCCCGAATGGGACGTCCGCTGCGTCCGCGGCCCGAAGACGGCGCAAAAACTCGGCCTGCCGGAAGACATGGGCATTACCGATCCAGCAGCGCTGATCGCGGACATGCCGGAATTCCGTAACCTGCCGAAAATCCACAAGAAAACCTTCATTCCGCATTGGGAATCCGCGGAATTCGGCATGTGGCAGGCGGCCTGCGAGCCGGCGGGCCTCACCTATCTCGATCCGCGTGGCGAGGCGAAGGCGGTCATCCGCCATATCGCCCAGTCCGAACTGATCGTCGCCGAATCCATGCACGGCGCGATCCTCGCCGATGCCTTCCGGGTGCCGTGGATTGCCGTGACCACGTCCGGTTCCATCAATGATTTCAAATGGAACGACTGGGCCTCCTCGGTCGGCGCAACCTACGCGCCGCGTTTCGTGCCGGTTTCGACCCGTGCCGAGGCGGTGCGCAAGAAGACAAAGTTCTGGGGCATGAGTTTTGACGCCGAACAGCCGGCAATGCACGCGCCAGAACCGGCGCACGAGCCGGCTGACACGTCTCATGGCGACGTCATGACCCGCCCGAAACCATCGACGACCGGCCTGCGCGGCATGGCAAAGCAGGTTCTCGCAGCCCCTTCGACACTGGCTCTCTGGCAGGCAAGCCGCGCCATACCGCAGCTCAGCCCGAGCAAGGTGCTGAACGATAAGAAGGAACGGTTCTGGAAGGTTCTGGACGAAATTCGCCGGGACTACATGTAACCGGTATTGCGCCGTTCGCGGCGCAATACATGTGCTAACCCTTTGAATTCAAATCGCCCCGGGATCCACGCAGATCCCGGGGCGTATTTTTATAACCGATCCTCGACCACCGGCACGCCGGGCAAGAGATAGCGCATCGCTGTCGGGGCAGCGGCCGCTGCCGGCGTCGAATTGCCACGAAAGGCATCCAGCTTGTCGTAAAATATCGCCGTCGAGACCGCTGGCGCGAATTGCAGGCGTCCCAAAAGATAGGAAATCGCCGCCCCTCCCCCGTTCTGCGCCTTCACATCGAGGAAAGCCCGATGTTCGTAGCGGGCGCGAATATGGTCGCGATGGCGGGTGATCACGTCGCGCGCCGCCATCGGCAGCAGCGGATCGGACAGGATTGCCTCGTCAGCCTCGTAAAGCATGCGCAGATCATGGGTGCGGTGACGGGCGCTCAGCGAATTGCCGCGCACAACCGCGCCATAACCGCAATGTTCGATCACCTTGTAACGCGCGCCGCGCGCCAAAGCCCGGACATAAAGATCGTAATCCTCGCCGAGCCGCATCTTCTCGTCATAACGAAGCCCATGTTCCTCAAGGAAGGAACGGCGGATGACCGGTTTCAGAAAGCCCGTTTCGCCGCGCGGCTTTCCGCGCTGCGAAATATTGCCTTCTACAAATTCGATCAAAGAGATAGACCGGCTGCGGGCCTCGAAGCGCTCAGGCGCCTCTGCCATCGAAGGATCGGCCATGAAGGCGATATTGTCGGCCAGCATGTCCCAGTCGCTCTCGGCGAGCATCGGCTCGAACCGGCCCGGAAAGAAGAAATCGTCGGCATCGAGGATGGCGATCAGCGGCGCGCTGGAGGCGGCGATCGCCTGGTTCCGGGCCGCGGACGGGCCCTGATTGACCTTGAGAGAAATGATGTTGAGGCGCCCCGTGCCGTCATCGGCAAGCCGTGCTGCCTGGGCAGTGTCGTCCGTGGATCCATCGTCGACAACGACGACCTCACTGACAAGATTTTCAAAAAGAGCTGATTTTACAGCGGCTTGGATCGTATCAGCGGCGTTCTTGGCGGCGATGATAACGCAAATCGTCTCGGTATCACTTGTCTGGGCGTCACTCGTCTGGGCGGTAGTCCCGGCCATGGCTCACTCCATCCTTCGTCGGTCTCGACAACCTGAACCTAGGAAAGTGGCCCTCATATGGAAGCACTGCAACAAAAAGATTGTTGCTCAGATATCCCGTGCCGGCAGATTTCCGGGGCGATCGGCACGGATGTCGTCGCGCTTGGCTCCAATGACAGCATTGGCGCGGGCAGCGGCGATATCCGGGCGATTGCGCTCGGCTTCAAGCTTTTCGCGGCGGACGAGATAGAGGATGCAGACGAAATAACCGACCTGAATGATCACGGCGCAGATGATCGTCTGTATAACTGTGGTGAAGATCGAGCCGCTCATAAGATAGGCCGCCACAGCGAATGCGACGAGGACGGCGATCATGCTTACAAAGACACGCGGTGCATACATATCTTGCCTCCCGAACACCTTTTTTGTTCAGTTATAGGTCGCAGGTGCCCCTCCTGTCTAAACACGATTATGATCGCAGGTCGGGGCCGTTGCAAGGAATACGGAAAACCCTTTGACCCCAGTTTGGTGAAACTTTCGTAAGGTTCCGCTCCTCGACAGCCGCTATCGGGAAACAGCCTAAATCGTTTCTTACCACGGTACCACAGGCTTTCACCACCCTTTCGCCACATTTCAGCCACAAGTGCAGCTCGGCCCTTTCCGATGCGGTATTACGCAACCATACCGCTCAATTGACCGTTCAACTTTTGTTACAAAGGTGTCAGCCACCACCAGAGCGACTATTGCAGTGCAACATTGTATTGCGACGCAACACGCATCGGCCTTTGGTCCTATCCCCAAGTTACTTTCGGCCGGGCCTCCAAGAAGCAATTGCAGGTTTAGTTAAAACCCGCCCTCATCGCGAGCGCCACCAATACCAGAGGTAGCGGTCGAATATTAGTCTTGGCAAAGCTATTACAGGAAAGGGACAGTATTGTAGGGGATACTATTCAATCGTTTTAAGCCCGAGGCCTGAAACAGCAACCGCTAATAGGCGATCTGGCCCGCTTGTGCACAGGGGGGTGCTAAAAATTCCACTAGCATCAAATTACGAACACAGACTTATTATCACATTGTCACGGAATGACGCGCCGTAAAGGCACCGACTATCGCCAAACCTAAATGGAGTTCACTCTATGAAGTCAGCGACACGTTCGGCAGGTTCGCCGTTTTCGAACTCTGAACAGGTCCCCGCCACCCTTCCCATCGGGGGCCTGGTGAAACGCAGCTTTGATGTCACGACTGCAGCCTGCGCTTTGATCTTTTTCAGTCCTCTTTTCCTGATGATCATGGCGCTGGTGAAAATGACCGATAACGGCCCGGCCTTCTATGGCCACAGCCGCATCGGGCACAATGGACGTGTATTCAAGTGCATGAAGTTCCGCACGATGGCCGTCAACGGAGACGAACTCCTGCGCGCCTATCTGCTGAACAACCCCGAAGCCCAGGAAGAGTGGCGCAAGACCCGCAAGCTGAAGGATGACCCCCGGGTCACCACCGTCGGCAAGGTGCTTCGCAAGCTCAGCCTCGATGAACTGCCGCAGCTTCTCAACATCATCAGAGGCGAAATGAGCGTGGTTGGCCCACGCCCGGTCGTCGATGAAGAGTTGAAGGTCTATGACAGCTCTGCAGTCTATTACCTGCGCACCCGCCCGGGCCTTACCGGCCTCTGGCAGATCAGCGGCCGCAATGACGTCTCCTACGAGAGCCGCATCGCGTTCGACACGCACTATGTCCAGAACTGGTCGCTTTTCCGCGATATTGCCATCATCGTGAAGACCATTCCTGCCGTCTGCCTCGCACGCGGCAGCTACTGATCCGGTTCAAGCCGATCCTCATGACGACCGGCTTCGGCCGATCGATCTCAACCGTCGGGCAAACGCTCTCCCTCCCGGATGCGTTTGCAAACGATTGAAGGGCAGTCCCCAATGCAAAAATACATGTCCGCGGCACGCCGTTCCTGCGTGCTTCTTCTTGCGACAGGCGTCCTTTCGGGCGCCGTCGCCTCGTCTTCTCAAGCCGCCGACAGCGGCTACAAGCTCGGTGTCATGGACAAGCTGCAGATCCGCGTTGCGGAATGGCAGCCGGCCGATGGCACGGTCCGCAACTGGGACATGGTTGGCGGAGACTATACGGTCGGCCCATCAGGACAGCTCTCGCTGCCCTTCATCGGCGACCTCAAGGCTTCGGGCAAGACGACGACCGAAGTGGCAACCGAAATCGGCCAGCAGCTGCGCGACAAGTTCGCGCTCAGAAACCTCCCTTCGGCCTCGGTGGAAATCTCCCAGTTCCGCCCGGTCTTCTTGGCCGGCGACGTAACGACGCCGGGACAATATCCGTTTTCTCCGAACCTGACCGTACTCAAGGCCGTCAGCCTTGCCGGCGGTCTGCGTCGTTCGGAATCCGGCCAGCGTTTTGCCCGCGACTTCATCAATGCCAAGGGTGATGCGGCCGTCTACGACAATCAGCGTTTCCGTCTCATCGCTCGTCTTGCCCGGCTGCACGCCGAGGTCGATGGCGCCAAGGAAATCGCCATGCCGGCCGATCTGAAGGACGTGAAGAACGCCCAGCAGCTGATCGACAGCGAGAGCTCGCTGATGAAATCACGCCGCGATCGCTACGAATTGCAGCTGAAATCGCTGACCGACCTCAAGGGCCTGCTCCAGAGCGAAGTCGAATCGCTGGCGCAGAAGACCGAGACCCAGAAACGCCAGCTGCAGATCGCCTCGGATTCGCGCGACAAGATGTCGAAGCTGACCGAACAGGGCATTACCAACAACAACCGCCTGATCACGCTCGAACAGCGCACCGCCGAGATCGAGACCAACCTGCTCGATATCGACACCAACACGCTGCAGGCAAAACAGTCGATCAGCAAGGCGGATCAGGACGAAATCAACCTGCGCAATGACTGGGTCGCCCAGCGCGCCAAGGAACTGCAGGATACCGAGGCGGAACTGGAAAAACTCGGCCTGCAGCTGACGACCAGCCGCCAGCTGATGTCGGAAGCGCTGACCCAGTCTGCCGAAGCGCTGCAGTTCGACCCGACCCGCAAGGCCGCGACGATCAAATACACGGTCGTCCGTGACGAAGGTCAGGGTGCCAAGGAAGTCGCGGTCGACGAGAATACGGCACTTCTGCCCGGAGACGTGATCAAGGTCACCTCGGAACTGTTGATGCAGTGAGGCTTTCTGCATGAGGATCGCCAAATCGGCCCTGATCGATCAGGACAGGAACGAGCTATACGGCATTGCCGCGATAGCCCTGTCCTTCTTCGTCTTCGCCTATTCCAGTCG
Organism: Neorhizobium alkalisoli; assembly: GCF_007829835.1. Taxonomy (GTDB): domain Bacteria; phylum Pseudomonadota; class Alphaproteobacteria; order Rhizobiales; family Rhizobiaceae; genus Neorhizobium. The sequence goes on from NZ_VIWP01000005.1 coordinate 375,422, forward strand.
TTTCGGACAGATCTCGATCCTTGCCTATTACGGGGTCTGGTTCCTACTCGTCGCTGCCGATTATAAAAAGGCGCTCGGCAGCTATTCGCGCTATTTCTGGATTTTCACCTTTGCGACCTTCTGTTTCGTCTCGTCCTTCTGGGCGCCGGCCTTCGGCATCTCGTTGCGTACGGCGATCCAGTATCTGACCCATGTCATCTGCGCGCTGATTGCCATGCGAACGGTAAGCGTCCGCACACTGACGCGCGGCGGTGTCGTCGGTGTGGCGCTGGTTCTGGTTTATTCGATCCTGTTCGGCACCTATACGTTCGATTCGATCGACGGCTCGTTCGGTTTCGTCGGCGCCTTTTCGTCGAAGAACCAGCTCGGCTTCTACGCTTCGCTCGGCATCCTGTTTTCCTATGCGACGGTGATGGTGTTCGGCGCCCGCCGGCTCTGGCTAGCGGCGGCCGGCGTCAACGCGCTTCTTTCCGCCTACTGCCTCGCAGCCGCGCAATCGGCCACCTCAGTCATCACCACGATTGGCATCGTGGCGATCTGCATGGGCATGCAGGCCTTCATGTTCTTTTCGCCAAAAAACCGGCGCGGAATATTTGCAGCCGCCCTCATCCTCGGCTTTGCCGCCGTGGTCGCTGCCCTGCAATCCGGCGGCATCGACGTCATTCTCGGCCTTTTCGGCAAGGATTCGACCCTGACCGGCCGCACCTATCTCTGGCAGAACGGCATAGAAGCAGCCGCGCGCAACCCCATGCTCGGCATTGGCTACCAGAGCTTCTGGGTGGTCGGCTTTCCCGATGCGGAACGCCTTTGGGACGATTTCGGCATTACCGGCCGCAGCGGCTTCCATTTTCACAACACCTATATCGAGACGACCGTCGAGACGGGCTTTATCGGCCTGCTGTTGCTGGTCAGCATCCTGCTCACCACCTTCATTGGTCACCTTAAGCGGCTGCTGACCTTCGGTTACACGCCGGATTCGCTGCTTCTCTTCAGTGTTGCCTGCCTTCTGATGATCCGCTCCTTCGTCGAGATCGACATCCTGAACCCGTATCACGTGGGTTCCTTCCTCTTCTATTTCGCCGCAGGCAAGCTGACCGCACGGCAGAAATCCACCGCGCAGCCGCGTGCCAAGCATTTCGGCCCCAATCAAATCGTCCAGAGCCAACGCAGCGTCCAGATGGGCTGATCAGCCCCTCTGGCCAAGCCTCTTAGATACCGATCAGGGAAGTCCAGGATGCCGACGCTTTATTCCATCCAGTATCTGCGCGCGCTCGCAGCCCTTGCGGTCGTCGTTTTCCATGCCGGCGAGCGCAGCGGCGTGCATTTCCAGATCGGTGCGGCCGGCGTCGATGTGTTCTTCGTGGTGAGCGGTTTCATCATGGTGGCGATCAGCGACAACCGCCCGACAAGCCGCCCATTGAGCCCGAGCGGCTTTCTCTGGAACCGCCTTCTGCGCATCGCGCCCTCCTACTGGCTGGCGACGCTTGCAATGATCATCGGCGCGGTCATCGGCCTCTTCCCGAACCTGAAGCTCGAATTCGGCCACACGCTTGCATCCTTCTTGTTCTTTCCCATGCCCTCCCCCAGCACCGGTGATCTCTGGCCGGTTCTCGTCCAGGGCTGGACGCTGAATTACGAAATCTTTTTCTACCTCGTCTTCGCGCTGACACTGCTCGCGCCATCCCGCCTGCGCCTGCCGCTGCTGGCCACAATTTTCGGCCTTCTGGTCGTGGCTGGTGGCACGATGCTGCAGCCGGAAGACCGGATTCTCGCCTTCTACATGGCGCCCGTCATTCTGGAATTCGTCGCCGGCGCAGCTCTCGCAAAGGCGTGGCGGAACGGCTATCTGCCGCCCGCTCCGGTCGGCATGGTGATGGTCGTCATCGGACTGGCAGGATTTGCCGCGATCCAGATCCTGAAACTCGATTTCGATGCGCTGACCTGCGGTCCGCTGGCTCTGATCCTCGTCACCGGTGCGCTCTCCGTCGAGACCCGCGGAAAATTGCCGAACATGCCGGCCCTCGCCTATCTCGGCGACGCATCCTATTCCATCTATCTCTGGCACACATTTGCAGTCTCGGTCGTCGTCAAGCTCGGCATGTCGCTGCACCTGCCGGGAGCCATCACGCTTGGCCTCGCCTTCTGCGCCGGCACGGTGATCGGCATCATCGCCTATGAGGGAATAGAGCGCCCGATCCAGGCGCTGATCAAGGGCAAGCGGACGGCGCTCTGGCGCCTGCCAAACCGCCGCCTCGCCCGTTAAGACCATCAGGCATATTTCGGCGGCTGGTCGTTTTCGTCCGGATTGGGAATAGGATTTTCATCCGGCAGCCTGTCGGGTTCCGGTTCGTCGATCGGCGGCACCGGGATGATCGGCGGTGGTACTGGCGGCACGGGATTTGGAACCGGTTCGAATGGATCTTGAGCCATTTTCTCTCCTGTCATGTCGGGGTCAACCGGGGAAACGCCCTATGGTTCCCCGGTTTTCACCCGTCAGGCCTTGATCCGCTCCTCGACCACACGCCAGTTGACCAGCTTGTCCAGCACGGCGCGGATATGCTCCGGCTTGCGGTTCTCGTAATCGAGATAATAGGCGTGTTCCCAGATATCGATGCCGAGATAGGCAGGCCTGCCGACGGCGACCGGATTGTTGCCGTCCTCATACCCGATCAGCGCCAGCTTCTTGTCATCGTCGCGGGTCAGCCAGACCCAGCCAGTGCCAAACACTTCGTCCGATACGGTAATGGCCCGCTTGATGAAACCCTCGTAATCGCCGAACGTGCCGTTGATATCGGTGGCAAGATCGCCCATCGGCCGGTTCGGCCCATGCGGCACGAACTGGTCCCAATAGGCAACATGGTTCCAGGCCTGGGCGGCATTGTTGAAGATCTTCTTGTCGGCTTCCGACTTGGCAGCGGCAACAACGATCTCCTCCAGCTTCATGTCGGCATATTTCGTGCCCTTGGCGAGCGTATTGAGCTTGTCGAAATAGGCCTTGTGATGTTTGCCGTAATGCAGCCCGACCGTCTTCGAAGATATCGTCGGCGCCAGGTCACCTTCGGTGAACGGCAGTTTCGGCTGCTCGATCGGCAGCGCCGCGCGGGCGATATGCGGGGCGGCCGTGGTGAATGCGGCAGCGGTTGCCGTGACGGCCGTCGCCGTCAGCACCGTGCGTCGTGTCATGTCCATGGGGTCCTCCTTTATCTCTCGATAAAGGAAGAACCCGCAGAGACCCGGATAGGTTTCAAAGACAACGCTCGCCCGAACTCATGCGTCCGGCACATTGTCCTTCAGTTCCTTCAGCCAGACCCGGCCATTGCCATCCGACGGCGCCCGCCAGTCGCCGCGCGGCGAAAGCGAGCCGCCGGACGTGACTTTTGGGCCGTTCGGCGAGGCCGAACGCTTGAACTGGCTGATGGTGAAGAAGCGGAACAGAAAGGTTTCGAGCCAGCGCTTGATGACCGGCAATTCGAACTGCCGCTTTTTCTCGTCCGGAAAATGCGCCGGCCATTGGCCGGCATCGACATCGCCCCAGGCCTGCAGCGCCATATAGGCGATCTTGGACGGTTTCAGGCCGAAACGGGTGAGATAATAGAGCGTGAAATCATGCAGGTCGTAAGGACCGATCTTGTCCTCGGTGCTCTGCATCACGCCATCGGCACCAGCAGGCACGAGTTCGGGCGAAATCAGCGTATCGAGAATCCGCTGCAGGACTTGGTCCGTCTCGCCGTCAAAACTCTCGGTCTTGATGACCCAGCGGATCAGATGCTGGATCAGCGTCTTCGGCACCGAGGCGTTGACATTATAATGGCTCATCTGGTCGCCGACGCCATAGGTGGACCAGCCGAGCGCGATTTCCGAAAGATCACCGGTGCCGAGCACCAGCGCATTGCGCTGGTTGGCAGCACGGAACAGAAAATCGGTGCGCAGGCCCGCCTGCACATTCTCGAAGGTCACATCGTAAACCGGCTCACCGCCACTGAACGGATGTTTCAGGTCGTGCAGAAGTTGGGTCGCGAGCGGCCGGATATCGATCTCTTCCGCCGTGATACCCATGCCGTTCATCAGCGCCCAGGCATTCGACTTGGTCTCGTCACCCGTCGCAAAACCCGGCATGGTGAAGCCCAGAATGTCGGAGCGCGGCCAGCCGAGTTGGTCATAGGCTTTTGCCGCAACCAGCAGCGCATGGGTCGAGTCGAGACCGCCGGAAATGCCTATGCAGAGCTTCTTGATGCCGGTCGTCTTCAACCGCTTCATCAGGCCCTGAACCTGGATATTGAAGGTTTCGTAGCAATCCTGATCGAGCCTTTTGGCATCGGCCGGCACGAAGGGATAGCGCTGAACGGCGCGCTCCAGCGCCACCGTTTCCTGCGGCCGCTCGAAATTGAACAGCACCCGCCGAAAGCTTTTGGCCGGCGTCATGTGCAGCGTCGCGGCATCGTTGAACGTGCCGGTGCGCATCCGCTCCAATCTCAGCCGCTCGACATCGATATCGGCGATGCACATCTGCGACTTGGTCGGGAACCGCTCGGTCTCGGTCAGAAGCTCGCCGAGTTCGTAGATGCAGGCCTGCCCGTCCCAGGCAAGATCGGTGGTCGATTCACCCGGCCCCGCCGCCGAATAGAGATAGGCGGAAAACGTCCGCGCCGACTGCGCCGAGCACAGCATCTTTCGCACATCCGCTTTGCCGACGGTGACGTTGCTGGCCGACAGATTGGTGAGGATCAGCGCCCCGGACATGGCCCCGAAATCCGAAGGCGGTGCCGGCAACCAGACATCCTCGCAGATTTCGACGTGAAAGATGAAATCCGGCATTTCCTGCGCCGCAAACTGCAGGTCGACACCAAATGGCACCGTCTCGCCGGCAACCGAAATCATCGATTCCCGCACCGTGCGTCCCGAGGCGAACCAGCGCTTTTCATAAAACTCGCGATAGTTCGGCAGATGCGTCTTCGGCACGACACCGAGAATGCGGCCGGCATGAATGACGACGGCGCAGTTGAACAACCGCCCTTCATGGCGCAGCGGCGCCCCGACCAGCATGACCGGCAGCAGCGTTTTGCTCGCTTCCACCATCGTCCGCAGCCCCTCCTCGACCGCATCGAGCAGCGCATCCTGGCCGAAAAGATCGTCGAGCGCGTAACCGGAAATCCCGAGTTCGGTAAACACCATCAGCGCCACCTGACGCTCATGGCCTTCACGCGCCAGTTCCAGCATGGAGCGGGCGTTGAATTCCGGATCGGCGATCTCGCAGGCGGGCGTGCAGGCAGCAGCCCGGATGAAACCGTGGCTATAGGGCGAATGGAAATTCATTGGCAGCTCCGCAGTCATCCTCACCGATCGGCGTCCGAAAACGCGCATAGGGTGATTAGCGTGAGATGGGCGTTTCTGCCAGTCATTTGCCCAGAATTAAGATAATGGCCCTCACCAAACCGGGCATGATCATCTGACGCTTAGAAGATTGAACCGACTCCCGACCTTTTCCAACACGAGAGTTTTACCGCAATAAATGGTCGGCGGGGGAGCATTCCTGTCCGTTTCGAAATCCCATGAAATTTCGCCGGGAAAAATGCCGTAGAGTTTAATGCCATCTGCTGTTTCGCTCGAGTAGTAAAACCCGTTGCTATCGTCCATCTGTCGAACAACAACAGCACCATTCTCACGCCTCGCCGTCATATGAGATGGGGCAATACACTCATTGTTCGCGAGGTGGTATTCTGCGATCTTTCCAGCTTCGCTCTGAATAGTCTTCAGAATTTGGGGGGCATCTTTGCTTGGTGCGCCATAAAATTCGTAGGCAATCATCAAGATCAGAAGGCAGGGGATCGCCAGTATCAGCGCTACAAATATCGCGAATATCTTCCTCATCGCGCCCCTAAATTGCTTAACTGAAACACACCTTTAAATACATGAAAAGATACACCTTATCAACCATAGCGATTACAGCGATGCTTTTGCTAAAATAAAACGGGCGCACCTTCCGGCACGCCCGCTTCGATCAGTCTTTGGAGTTTATCTCAGCTCAGGCAGCCTTGGCCGCATTGAGTGGGATCTCGACATCGATTTCGAGGATCGAAACGTGTTCGTCACGGTCCATCGTCACCCGCACCCGGTCGCTGTCCAGTTCGACATGCTTGGCGATGACGGCAAGAATCTCTTCACGCAACACCGCGACAAGATCCGTCCCGACAACCATGCGCTCGTGGGCGAGCAGGACCTGCAGACGCTCGCGCGCGGCAGGGGCTGATTTCGGCCTGTTGAAAAGACGGAAAATGTTCATGCGGCCTTCCTTCCGAAGAATTTGCCGAAGATGCCGCGCTTCTCACCGGGGATCGTGACAGGCAGGGCTTCGCCGGCAAGGCGGCGGGAGGCGTCGAAATAGGCCTGAGCCGGCAGGCTCTTGGCGTCCGCAAGCGTCACCGGCGCACCAATGTTGGAAGCGCGCAGCACGTCCATGCTTTCCGGAATAATGCCGAGCAGCGGGATGGACAGGATTTCCAGAACATCGTCGACCTTCAGCATGTCGCCGCGTTCCGCCCGGTTGACGTCGTAGCGGGTGAGCAGGAGATGCTTTTCCATCCGCTCGCCGTTTTCGGCCTTCAGCGTCTTGGAATCGAGCAGACCGATGATGCGGTCCGAGTCACGCACGGAAGACACTTCCGGGTTGGTGACGACGACGGCCATGTCTGCATGGCGCATGGCAAGCGTTGCACCGCGCTCGATGCCGGCAGGGCTGTCGCAGATGATCCAGTCGAAATATTTTTTCAGATCGCCCATGACGCGCTCGACGCCTTCGGCGGTCAGGGCATCCTTGTCGCGGGTCTGCGAGGCCGGCAGCAGGAACAGGTTTTCCAGCCGCTTGTCGCGGATCAGCGCCTGGGGGAGTTTCGCATCGCCCTGGATGACATTGACGAGATCGTATACGACCCGGCGCTCGGCACCCATCACGAGGTCGAGATTGCGCAGGCCGACGTCAAAATCCACAACGACGACCTTGTCGCCGCGTTGTGCCAGCGCTGCGCCGAGAGCAGCCGTCGAGGTCGTCTTGCCGACCCCGCCCTTGCCCGATGTCACGACTATGACTTTCCCCATCTTGGTCTCCTGTACCCTGCCTATGCGGTGTCAGTTGAGAGTTTCGGCCATGATGACATCGTTCTCGAGCCAGAGCTGGACAGCCTGTCCACGCAGCTCGGGATCCATGTCCTCGGCCATTTTGTAAATTCCATCGATCGCCACGAGCTCGGCCTCGAGCTTGCGGCAGAAAATCCGTGCCGAGGCATTGCCGAGCGAACCCGCCATCACCCGGCCGCGCAAGGCGCCGTAAATATGCACCGACCCGCCGGCGATCACTTCCGCGCCAGAGGAAACCGAGCCGACAATGGTGACATCGCCTTCCGGAAACATCACCGACTGGCCGGAACGCACCGGTTCGCTGATCACCAGCGACTGGGTGACGGGACGCACTTCGGCCACGACCGGCAGGTTGCTGCGGGCATCGCCCACTTCAGCCTCGGACGCTTCGACTTCAGTCGCTTCGGCCTCCGGCTCGACAACCGGCTTTTCCGGCACTTCGAAATCCGACGCAGCCTTGCCGCCCTTCATGGCCGGCGGCATGCCGGGGCCGAGCATGGACGGGCGCGCACCTTCGACGCCCATGATGCGGACATTGCGCTCGGCCAGCTGTTCGAGCAGCTCCTTCAGAACGACCTTGTCGATCTGAAGGTCGGAGACATCCAGCACGACCGGGCGGTCGAGAAAGAAACCGGCCGAACGGGCGGCGAGGTCATCCAGCCTTGCCAGCCAGTGGTCCAGCGGCATGTCGGGCGACAGGACGACCGCCAGGAACGAGCGGCCCTTGATACGGATCGAGCGAGCGTCTGTTAGCACTTTGGTCATCTACGTAAAGAAATCGTTGACCGAGATTTAGTGCTGATTTGGTTAACAAAGGGTTAACGCGACACCCGAAAGCTTAACAAGATATTGCTACGAGAGGCGCAGGCCGGCCGCCTCCGCGGCCTCGATAGCCTCGTCGTAACCGGCATCCGCATAGCGAATGATACCGAGCGAAGTATCGTTGGTGATGGCATGCGAAATGCGCTCGGCGGCCTTTTCCGTACCATCGGCGACGATGGTGACCCCGGCACTGGTCATGTAGCCCGCATAGCCGCCGCCGCCCGAATGGATGACGACGAGATCGGCCATGGACGAGCACAAAGTCATCGCATTGATCAGGGGCCAGTCGGCAATCGCATCCGATCCATCCTTCATGTTTTCGGTCATGATATTCGGATGCGCCATGGCGCCGGCATCAAGATGGTCGCGTGAAAAGGCGATCGGTCCGGCCAGTTCGCCCCTGGCCACCAGATCGTTGACCGCAAGCGCCAGCTTCGTGCGCTCGCCATGGCCAAGCCAGGCGATCCGCGCCGGCAGGCCTTCGAAGGGCACGTTTTCGCGCGCCAGCCGGATCCAGTTGGTGACGATGAAATTATCCGGGAAAAGCTCGAGCACGAGATCGTCGATCCGGGCGATATCGCTTTCCTCGCCGGACAGCGCCATCCAGCGGAACGGCCCGATCGCCTTGCAGAACAGTGGCCGCAGATAGGCTTCGGTGAAGATCGGAATGTCGAAAGCATTGGTTACGCCGCCTTCCCGCGCCTGGGTGCGGATCAGGTTGCCGTTGTCGAACACTTCCGCACCCTTTTCCTGCAGGGTCAGCATGGCGCGGACATGATCGGCGATCGAGGCGCGGCTCGCCGCCATAAGTTGGCCCTGCCCCTCCTTGCGCAGCCGGCGCACTTCTTCAAGGCTCATGCCCTTCGGCACGTACCCGTAAACGAGGTCATGCGCGGACGTCTGGTCGGAGACGATGTCCGGCACGATGCCACGCTTTACGATCTGCGGATAGATATCGGCGGCATTGCCGACGAGACCGATCGAAACGGCGCGCTTTTCCTTCACCGCCGCATCGATCATCTCGAGCGCCGAATCGAGATCCGGCGCGACCTCATCGAGGAAACCGATCTGTTTTCGCTTGGCCACACGATCCGGATCGATATCGACCACGAGGATCGCCGCACCCGCCATGCGGCCCGCCAGCGGCTGTGCCCCGCCCATGCCGCCAAGGCCGGCCGTCAGGATGAAGCGACCCGCCAGCGACCCGCCGAACCGCTTTTCGGCGATCCGCATGAAGATTTCATAGGTGCCCTGAATGACGCCCTGGCTGCCGATATACTGCCAGGCGCCAGCCGTCAGGCCGCCCCAGCAGATCAGGCCCTTTTCCTGCAGATCGTAAAAATATTCGGCCTTGGCCCACTGCCCGACAATATTGCAATTCGCCATGATCACGAGCGGCGCCTTGTCATGGGTCTTCAATAGACCGACCGGCTTGCCGGACTGGATGATCAGCGTCTGATCTTCATCCATCGTCTTCAGCGCCTTGACGATCCCCTCATGCGCCGCCCAATTGCGCGCCGCCTTGCCGAGCGCGGCATAGACGATGAGATTGTCCGGATCCTCGCCGACGGAAAGCACGTTTTCCAGAAGCCGCAGCAGCGCCTCCTGCCGCCAGCCTTTGGCACGCAGGTTAGAACCGCCGGGGATCGGGAATTTCGGATGGCGCGGATTGGGCTTCGGCATAAATGTCTCCTGTTTCGTGAGGATTTGCCTCACCCAATGTGTTTTGAGGCTTTGTCCGCCATTTCTTGGCTGCCCCCCGTCGTCCGCCCCTCATCCGGCTGCCGCCACCTTCTCCCCGCACGCGGGGAGAAGGGATGTGCCGCGCCGTTTACGGACCTCTTTAACGCCGAGTGGGGCAGGTCCCCTCTCCCCGTCAGAACGGGGAGAGGGTTAGGGTGAGGGGCAAACTCCCCTCCAACCTCATCTTAACCCAGCGCATAATCCGCAATGCTGATCCCCAGCGCCTTCTCGCAGATCGGATAGACCGACGGATCCTTGACACTGGACGACAGCGGGATCAGCGTCTTCGGCACATGCAGCAAAAACACCCGCATGCCGACCTGCAGCTGCCCGACGCTCATCGGCTCGCCCTCGGGCGACAGCGTCGAGATAATGTCCGGGAAAGTCGCCAACCGGTTTCCGCCGGCATCGTCCACCGCCATGTATTCGTTCATCACATGCATGGTCATCGCCTTGTCACCGGAGCCGAGCGTCAGCGTGCCGACGTCAAAGGCTTCCTTCGTGTAGACGACCGACTTGTCCGTCACCTCCGCCTCGGCGAGGATCATCCCGCCCGTCGTCTTGACGATCGCATCGATGATCGCATGCCCGCCCTTGGCATCGGCTGCGATGATCGCCTCGCCGAGTTTCAGCGCAAGGCTGATGCCGCCAAGCGCCGCATTCTGGCGAACATAGGAAGCCCGCAGCGGATTGCGGCAGGAGGCGATGAAGCCGCCCGACATGTCAGATGCCGTGCGCAGGATCGGCGAAACCTTTGCCGTTGCGCCGCGCACGACGAGCTCGATATAGCGGTTTTCCGCCCTGTTGCCACCGACCGCAGTCTGGATCATCTGCTCCGGCGAGTTCGCCATGCCGATCGAGCCCATGTCGCCGGTCGGATGCGCCCGCACGTCGCCAACGGCATCCAGAACCTTGGTGCCGAGAATGGCCGATGGCAACCAGCCGTTCAGCGTCGAGGACTTGCCGTTCTGGCCGATCATCAGAGCAGAAACCTGTTCGCCCAGCGCATCCTCAAGAAGCTGCACCGCCTTGACGTAATCGATGCCCTGCATTTCCCAGGCGGTGGTAGAGGCCGGCGCGCCGATTGCGGCTGCCGTCGCCACCCATTCGTCGTCGTCGAGTTCGTCGATATCGATCAGCTCCGGCCGGCCGATGCTGACGGCGGCATAACCCAGCATGCGCCCGTGATCGGACCAGCCGCCACCGCCGGCCGCATAGACCGAGCCGCCGCGCACCGCCGCCTCGACATCTTTTTCCGTCAGAATGCGTCCCATCTGCATGCTCCCCTAATGGCCGGCCCCTCTTATGGGCGATGTGGCCCTATTGCTTGTCGAGATCCAGAACCGCCTCGTAGAGAACGGCGGCTCCGAGCGTGATGTCATCGTTTTCCGACCATTCCTCCGCCGCATGGCTGCGACCGTCCTTGCTGGCGATGAAGATCATCGCAGCCGGCGCCACCTTGGCGAGGAAGGCCGCATCGTGTCCGGCCCCCGACACCATCGGCCGCGTCGTCGCGCCGATGCGAGCGGCACCTACGGTCAGGATATCGGTCACCATCTCGGACATCGGTGTCGGCGGATTGTTGGAAACCCGGCGCGGCTCGGCAATCGTCACCCTGCGCTTGGCCGCCGTCTGTTCGCAAAGCGAGGCGACCGAAACGACGAAATCGTCCATCACCTTCGGATCGACGCAGCGCGCATCGATCAGCATGCGCACATGCGAGGGCACGACATTGGCCGCATTCGGCTCCATCGAGAATTCGCCGACCGTTGCCGCAAAATAGCTCGGCCCATGGGAAATCTCGGTCGCGATTTTTTCGATGCCGAGAACGAGGCAGGAGGCAGCGGCCAGCGCATCGTAACGCGAGCCCATCGGCGTCGTGCCGGCATGATCGGCACGGCCTTCGACGAGGATTTCGACGCGGGTAATGCCGGAGATCGCACCGACAATGCCGATATCGATCTTTTCGCTTTCGAGGATCGTGCCCTGCTCGATATGCAGTTCCAGAAACGCCTTGATATCGGTCCGGCCAACCTGGGTAGACGGATCACCGCCGACCTGACGGATCCCTTCGGCGAGATCGATCCGGCTGCCCTCGACATCCGCCTGCCGCTCCAGCCATTCGGACGGGCGCACGCCGATCAGGCCGCGGCTGCCGATGCAGGATACGCCGAAGATCGACACTTCCTCGGCAAGGAAATCGGCAATCTCCAGATCATGCTGCAGCGTGATGCCGGCATCCTTGAGCGCACGCGCCACTTCCAGCGCCGCGATCACGCCGGCAATGCCGTCGAACCGGCCGCCATTCGGCACCGTATCCGTATGTGAGCCGAGCATGATCACGCCTTTGCTCTTGCCTTCCGCGTTGCCGCTCCCCTTGCGAAAACCGATCAGGTTGCCGGCCGCGTCGATCCGCGTTTCCAGCCCCGCCTCGCGAAAAATCTTTTCCACATAGGCGCGGCCTTTCAGAAACATCGGCGTAAAGGCGCGCCGGGTCCAGGGGCGGTCCGGCTCGGTAATGGCGGCAAGCGCGTCGATATCGGCGGCGATCCGGTCGGCCTTGACGGAAAGATTGGCCCTCATGCGAAAAATATCCCTTATGCAGCAAAATCCTGAAGCGGCAGGCTCGCAAGCGGCCGCACGAACCGACCATTACCCGGTTCGGCCAGGACTTTCGACCCGTCATAAGCAAGGGTGCCGCGCAGATAGGTGCCGGCCACCTTGTAAGGCAGGGTCATGCCGTCATAAGGCGACCAGCCCACGACGTTGTTGCCGGTCTTGGACGCGTCGAACACATGCTTTTCCAGCGTCAGCACGGCGATATCCGCATGCTTGCCCACCTCAAGCGCACCCTTGATATGGTCGATGCGGAAATGCCGGGCCGGATTGAGCGCCATCAGTTTTGCCGCCCAGGTGAGCGAGACGCCGCGCTCCAGCGCGCCCTTGATGAAGAGCGGCACCATCGCCTCAAGACCCGGCAGGCCGGAGGCGTTGGCAAGCATGTCCGGGTTGGTCTTGCGGTCCAGCGACCAGCTGACATGGTCGGTGGAAAGAAGCGTGACATTGCCGGCCGCCAGATGCCGCCAGAGCTTTTCCACCTCATCGCGCGGACGGATCGGCGGGTTGCATTTCGAGCGGCCGCCGAGACGTTTTGCATCCGTTTCGCTGTCGAGCGTCAGATAATGGATCAGGCATTCGACGGTGGCGCGATGGCCCTGTGCACGATAACCGGCGGCGATCTCGTAACCGCGGCCGAGCGAGCAATGCACGACATGCGCCGGGCAGCCGGTGGCCGCACCGATCTCATAGATCTCGGTCATGGCCAACAATTCGGTGAGCGGCGGGCGCGACATTTCATGCGCCCGGTAATCGGTAATGCCCGACGCCTTCACGGCGGCCATGGCGGCACGCACATATTCGTCGTTTTCGTTATGCACGCCGGCGGCAAGGCCGGTCGGGGCGATGGCCGCAAAGCACTCGGCCATCTGCGGTGCGGCAATGCGCGGGAACCGCTTCGGATCGGTGCCAAAGGTGGAAAACTTGAAGGCGGCGACGCCTGCCGCGACCTGTTCGAGAATGCGGACCGGCCCTTCCAGCGGATCGATCGTGCCATAAAGCGCGAAATCGACCCGCGCCTGCCCCTCGGCATGTGCAACCTTGCGACCCACGGCCTCTGCCGAGCAGACGAGATCGCCTTCGTCATAGGGCATGTCGACGATGGTCGTCACGCCGCCGGCCGCTGCAGAGCGCGTCGACCAGATGAAATCCTCCTGGTTCTTCTGGGAGAGCGAATGCACCTGCGCATCGATCGCGCCAGGCAGGATCAGTGCCTCGCCGAGATCGTGGCTTTCCTTGGCCGCCGGCATCTCGCCCTGCCCGACCGCGGCAATCAAACCATCCCTGACAGCGACATGACCTTGCGGCACGATGCGGTCAGGCAGAACCAGCGTGCCTTTGAGAACAAGATCGAAATCCGACATGTGGCAGGTCTCCTCATTTCGAAACGTCGCTTTTTAAAGGCATGTCGCACCGGCAAGGTGTCACGGCGAATGCTCTTTGACGCCACGATAGGAGAATTTGCGGGAAGGAGGGATATCCCATATCATGGACGAACGATACCCGCTTCAGACCTCCCGAAAACTCTTCCATCCCCACGCTTTCACAAGTCGAAAATATGGATCTCGCCTCACTGCTTTCAGCGCATTACGTCCTGTCGCTCGGCAGCATCCGTGAAGCCGCCCGTGTGCTTTCCCGCCCGGTTTCCAGCGTTGCGGCAGGCCTGTCACGGCTGCAGGTCCATATCGCCACGCCGCTGACGACGGCCGTGGCAAACCGTATCCAGCCGACGCTGGAAGGCCTGCGTGTCGGCCATGATCTGAAAGACGCCGCCGATCTCATTCTCGATCTCGCAAGGCTTTCAACAGTGCCCGGAGAGACGCCGATCGAACAGCATGCCGCAAGACTGTCCGTGCCGATGCTGGCGCTGCAACGGTTTCTCGTCGTCGGCCGCAGCGGCAGCATTCGTCGTGCCGCACTCGAAATCGGCATCGGCCAGCCGCAGCTGACCCGCCAGCTGAAAAGCCTCGAACAGAGTTTTGGCCTCCCCCTTCTCGACCGCACCGCCGCCGGTGCCTTTCCCAATGAGACGGGCCGGCGGGTGATATTGCTCGGAGAAGAACTGGAAGCAATCTGGCTACGCATTTCCGACCATGCCGGAGACCGCTTTCGCCGCGCCAACACCATGACGCATGTCGGTTCAGTCACCCCGCTCGGCCGCGAAAGCCTTGTCGCCAAGATACTGGCGCGGCTTGCCGTCGAATGGCCGAAACGCATGCCACGCCGGCCGCTCTATATTTCCAGCACCAATGCGGAAGAGCTGCTCGCGGGCCTTAACGCCCGGCTTTACGACCTCGCCATCGTCGATACGGTCGAGCTGCCGCCGGGTATCGGCCACCGAGTCATTTCGCGCGCCGGCCTGGCGCTGGTCGGGGCTGCGGATGTGATCGCGGCGGAAGAGGGAGACCTGCGGCGGCTTCTGATGAACCGCCCGATCGCGCTTCCGAGCCTGAAAAGCGGCCTGCGCCAAAAGTTCGTCGATCTCACCGCCGATATTCTGGCGGCTTCGGAACGGGCGCGGCTCTCTTTCGTCGAAATCGACTCCATTCCCGTGATCGCCAATCTCGTCGCCGATCACGGCTATATCGCGCTCCTGCCGCAATGGGCGATCCCACAGCTCGATGCCGGCATGACCGCGGTGGCGCTGGCGCCTGCCTATGACATGCGGTTGTCGCTGGCCTGGCGGGAGGGCGGCACGTCGGAAAACATTGCCCGCGCGGCCGGCCAGATCCTCGATGCAGCCGGCCTGACGGGCGACGGCCTGCTTGAGAAGCAGGCCGGATAAGTCGTCAGGCGACAAAATCCAGCAGAAGCTTGACGTTGAGGCCGGCGATCACGATCGCGATCAGCCACGCAGTCCCGATCAACCATTTCGGCGCCACCAGCTCGCCCATCTTGCGCTTGTCCGCGGTGAACATGACGAGCGGGAAGACGGCAAAGGAAAGCTGCAGGCTGAGGACGACCTGGGTGAGGATGAGAAGCTCGCCCGTGCCGCTATCGCCGTAGAAGATCGTTACGCCGGCCGCCGGAATGATAGCGATCCCGCGGGTGATCATGCGGCGGACCCACGGCGCGACGCGGATATGCAGAAAACCTTCCATGACGATCTGGCCGGCGAGCGTCGCCGTCACGGTCGAATTCAGGCCGCAGCAGAGAAGCGCGATGCCGAACAGGGTGGGCGCGATGGCAAAGCCAAGAAGCGGTGAAAGCAGATTATGCGCATCGCCGATCTCGGCGACATCGACATTGCCATTGGCATGGAAGGTGGCGGCGGCAAGGATCAGGATCGCGGCATTGATCAGCAACGCGAACATCAGCGCCACGGTGGAATCGAGCGTCGCGAATTTCAGTGCCTCGCGCTTTTCCTTCACCGTTTCGCCAAAAGCACGGGTCTGGACGATGCCGGAATGCAGGTAGAGGTTATGCGGCATGACGGTGGCACCGAGAATGCCGAGCGCCAGATACAGCATGTCCGGATCGACGACGATCTGTGTCGTCGGCGCAAAACCGCGGATCACCTCGCCCCAGTTCGGATCGGCCATGGCGATCTGCACCGCAAAGCAGACGGTGATGACGCCGAGCATGACAATGACGAAGGCTTCCAGCCAGCGGAAACCGAGTTTCTGCAGATAGAGGATCAGGAACACGTCGAGTGCCGTGATCAGCACGCCGATTTCCAGCGGAATGCCGAAGATCAGATTGAGGCCAATCGCGGTGCCGATCACCTCGGCAATATCGGTGGCAATGATGGCGATTTCGGCGAACAGCCACAGCATGAACGTGACCGGCTTCGGAAAGGCATCACGACAGGCCTGCGCCAGATCCCGGCCCGAGGCGATTGCCAGACGGGCGCAGAGCGATTGCAAAACGATCGCCATGATGTTGGACAGAAGTGCGACCGACAGAAGCGCATAACCAAAACGCGAACCGCCAGCGAGCGATGTCGCCCAGTTACCGGGATCCATATAGCCGACGGCGACGAGATAACCGGGACCGAAAAAGGCCATGGCCCGCCGGATCTTGGAACCGCTGCTGGTGACCCTGATCGTGCGGTGCACATCCGACAGGGAAGCCTCGCCGCCCCGCGCCAGCCATCCACCCTTGGTCACGTTCCCAGACTGCAAATCCATCGTCTATCCGCTCTTCGCTCTACCAACACCAAATCTGCTATTGCAAATCATTCTCATATAGAAACTTTAATTGCAACTCATTCGCAACAAGAAAGTTCAGAGCCAAGCCCAAACATCCCCGCGCGGCTTTCAGCCTATGTTGATCGCATCATTTGGAATTGAACGAAGTTGCCGCGATCATCCGCACACACATTGGCTCACACCGCCGAAGCCGAGCGTGATCGACATGTCCTATTCGGAAAATTGAAATGCGGGCTTGATCGCCGCACCGGTTCTGCGCTACCCATGGCGCCACATAACAGGGGTGCTCCGTAATGCCGGGGCTGAGATGCGGTTGCCATGACCGCGGACCCTAGAAGCTGATCTGGATAATGCCAGCGGAGCGAGGTTCAAGCGATGTTTTCCGGCGCGCAGATTTCTCTTTATCCGATGACCGACGATTTTGTCGGTGTCATCGTCAATGCCCTTTCGGCCCTCGATCCCTATCGGGAACGGCTCAGGATCGAGACGGATGACATCTCAACATTGATCGTCGGTACGCCCGATATCGTCTTTGCCGCCATGCGCGATCTCTTCGTTGCCGCGGCGAAAACCGGCAAGCATTGCGTCCTGCACGCCACCATTTCCCGCGGCTGCCCCGGCGAGCCGGACGACCCCATGTGCCATGTGCCGGAAATGACCGGTCCTTTGGCGCCGATCGAGGAGCGCAAGGCACAGGCGCTTGCCGCCGTCGGCTCCATCCCGGTTGCAGGCCAGCCGTCGGCAGCGCAGTTTTCGCTCTATACGCTCGGCATCGACCAGCACATGGACGAGATCTATGGCTGCATCGATTTCCTGAAAAACTCCGGTGTCTTCGACCGCTCGAAGAATTTCTGCACGAAACTGCGCGGCGATGCGGCTCCGGTCTTTGCGACGGTGCATGAGGCCTTTGTCCGTTTCGGACCGCCTCAGGGCCATGTCACGATCGACCTGACCGTCTCGGCCAACAGCCCGTCGAAAATCTGACCCGTTCTTAACCTTGAAGGACGATCAGATGACGTCGCGCGTGACGGCAGAGCGGCATGCGCCGCTTCGCCAGCAGCTTTGTAAAATCCTGCCCGCATTTTTGGCGCTTGCCGCCCTGTTTGCGGCCTGGGAGGTCTATGTCCGGCTTTCGGGCATTTCGCCGACCACGCTTCCCTCCCCGTCGCTGGTCCTTTCCCAGACCTGGCAATACCGCCAAGCGCTGTTCGACAATGCCTTGCCGACCCTGCGCGCAACGCTTTCCGGCTTCGCCCTGTCGCTGGCTGCCGCCTTTGTCCTGTCCATCCTCGTCGATTTCTTCAAACCCCTGCGGCGGGCGTTGTTTCCGATCTTCATCATCAGCCAGACCCTGCCGCTGGTGGCGATCGCACCTCTGATCGTGCTCTGGTTCGGTTTCGGGCTTTTACCGAAAATCCTGCTCGTGGCGCTGGTCACCTTCTTTCCGATGCTGGTGGCGCTGGCGGAAGGTTATGCGGCAACCGATCGCGAAATCGAACGCCTGCTGCAGACCATGGGCGCCTCGCGCTGGATGCGGTTTCGCCTTGCCCGTCTGCCCTCGGCCCTGCCCTATTTCTTCGCCGGCCTGCGTATCTCGATCACCTATGCCGTGGTCGGGGCGATCTTTGCCGAATATGCCGGCGCCGCCAAAGGGCTCGGCATCTACATCCTCAACGCCAAGAACAATTTCCGCCCCGACCTCGTGCTCGCTGCCGTCTTCGTCAGTTCCGTACTGACGCTTCTCCTGTTCGGCGCGACTTTGCTGATCCAGCGCCTCGTCATGCCCTGGGCGGAAAAGCCTCCGGAAGGCGGACAATGACCATACCGCGCTTAACACTCGATCACATCGCCTGTCGCTACGGCGATCTCGACGTCCTCGAAGATATCTCGCTCACGGTCCAGCCAGGCGAATTCGTCTCCATCCTCGGTCCATCGGGCGCCGGCAAGTCGACGATCTTTTCGCTGCTGACCGACACGGTGAAACCGGCGAGCGGCACGATGGCCTTCGACGGCGAACCGCTTGGCAAGCGCCAGAACCCCTTCGCTTTCATGCCGCAGCGCGACGCGCTGATGCCCTGGCGAAAAATCATCGACAATGTGACGCTCGGCCTCGAAGTACAGGGCATCAAGCGTCGCGAAGCACGCGAGCAGGTCGGCGCCCTGATCGATGAGTTCGGACTTGCCGGTTTCGAAAACAATTACCCTTCGGCGCTTTCCGGCGGCATGCGTCAGCGCGCCGCTCTGCTGCGCACCGTCGTCCAGCAGCGAAAGATGCTTCTGCTCGACGAACCCTTCAGCGCGCTCGATGCGCTGACCCGCACCCGCATGCAGACCTGGCTCGAAACCATGTGGCTGAAACACCGCTGGACGGCGATGCTCGTCACCCATGACGTGCGCGAGGCGGTCTATCTCTCCGACCGGATCTACGTGCTCTCCCCGCGCCCGGCAAAAATCGTCCGCACATTCGACATCCCGCTTTCCCGGCCCCGCGGCCGCGACGCCGTTTCCCGAGCGGCGGCCACCGAGATCGAAAACGCCATTCTCGAAACCCTGTTCGACCCTACCGGAGGAACCCTGCCATGACACGAATGATGCTCACCCGCCGCGCTTCGCTGGCAGCCCTTGCCGCGATCGCCATTCCGGCACTCCCGGTGCGGGCTCAAGATGGCAAGAAAGTCTCCGTCGCGCTCGACTGGACGCCCAATACCAATCATATCGGCCTCTTCATCGCCCGCGACAAAGGCTTTTACCGCGAAGCCGGCATCGATCTCGAGATCCTGCCCTATACGGATACGTCTGCCTCGACGCTGGTCGCCAATCATGTCGCCGATTTTGGCATCATGGGCTCGATCGGCCTTCTGACCCAGGCAAGCGCCGGCGCCGATCTGGTGGCCGCCTATGCGGTCGTCCAGACGGAGACCGGCCGCGTCGTCTTCAAGGATGATCGCAAGGATATCCAGCGCCCCAAGGATCTTGACGGCAAGACCTATGGCGGCTTCGGCTCGGCCTGGGAAAACGCCCTCCTCTCCTCGATCATCCGCAATGATGGCGGCGAGGGAAAGTTCGAGACGGTGACGCTCGGCACATCCGCCTATCAGGCGCTGGATAGCGGCGCCGTCGATTTCACGCTGGAAGTCTATACCTGGGAAGGCGTCAAGGCAGAGCTGGACGGCGTGAAACAGCGCGCCTTCCGTTATGCCGATTTCGGCGTGCCCGATGAACATACGACGTTGATCGGCTCGAGCAGCGCCTTTCTCTCCAAAAACCCTGAAAAGGCCCGCGCCTTCGTCTCCGCCACTCGGAAAGGCTATGATTTCGCCGTCGACCATCCCGATGAAGCGACCGACATGCTGATATCAGCCAATAGCGATGCGCTGACCGATCGCAAACTGATACGCGCCTCGTTGCAGGCCCTGATCGATGGGCATTATTTCCGCAGCCCCGCTGGCGACGCGGGCAAGATCGACGCAAAGAAAATGACGGCGATTGCCGACTATCTGTTCGACGCGAAAATCCTGAAAGATGGCAGCGGCGCCGTGCTCCAGAAAAAGCCCGACATTTCAGCCCGCTTCGTTGACCTTTGATAAAAAGTCTCGTTTCTTGACTATTACTCGCCTTTTGCACCGCGCCATGATGGCGGTGCCTGATACGCGATGCTAAGGCGGGAACATAAAAACGGGGACAGGCCGCTCCTTCATTTCGGGCGGCCATGATCGGTACAGTTGGGGACATGAGCGAAGGGCCGCTTGTATATATTATCGACGACGATCAGGACATTCGCCTGTCGCTCGACAGCCTGTTCCGTT
This sequence comes from Neorhizobium alkalisoli, assembly GCF_007829835.1. Classification (GTDB taxonomy): domain Bacteria; phylum Pseudomonadota; class Alphaproteobacteria; order Rhizobiales; family Rhizobiaceae; genus Neorhizobium. Next base: position 395,691 of record NZ_VIWP01000005.1, read on the forward strand.
CGGTCGGAATGAAATCGGCGCAATATGGTTCTGCGCGCGAATTCCTCGATGCCAAGCGGCCGGATACGACAAGCTGCATCGTCGTCGATGTCAGGCTTCCGGGCCTGAGCGGGCTCGATTTCCAGGACCAGCTGACCAGAAACGGCTCCACCATCCCGATCGTGCTGATGACCGGTCATGGCGATATTCCCATGACCGTCAGGGCGATGAAGGCTGGCGCCGTCGATTTTCTGGCAAAGCCGTTCCGCGATCAGGACATGCTCGACGCCGTCTCCTCGGCGCTCGAAATCGACCGCCAGCGGCGCGAGGGCGACGGGGAGCTCTCAGCCCTCAAGGCCCGTTACAACGACCTCAGCCCGCGCGAAAAACAGGTCATGGAACTTGTGACGACGGGCCTCATGAACAAGCAGGTCGCCGGAAAGTTGTCGCTGAGTGAAGTCACCGTAAAGATCCACCGCGGCTCGGCCATGCGCAAGATGGAAGCCCGGTCACTGGCCGATCTCGTCAAGATGGCCGAACTTCTGAAGATCCACGAGACTGCCGGGCAGGTCTGAGCGGCCGAAGGTTCAGCCCTTTGCCGCCAGCGCCTTGTCGAGGCTACGGCTGAGATCGTCGAAGCTGAACGGCTTCGGCATGAAACAGATCGCGCCGGCGGCATAGGCCTTCCGTTCGAGACCTTCTTCATTGCGCCCGGTCATCAGGATGACCGGCAGGTCGGCTGCGATCTCGCCCAGCTTCTGAGCAAGCGCGATTCCGTCCATCACGGGCATATGGATATCGCTGATCACGCAGGAAAACGTGTCGAGATCCTTGCGCGCCAGAAGCGCTGATGCCGAGCTGAAGCATTCGGCGCCATACCCCAGCGAACGCACCAGACTGCTCAATGCAGCCGGCAGGTCTTCGTCGTCGTCTACGATGCCGATAATCTGTGTTGATGGCATCCCGGTCTCCTTCATGCACCGTTCCTTGATGCCTGTCTCAAGCAATTACGAACCGCCGCGCTTTTCTTCAATCATCCATAGGTATGTTCGGTTTGGCGGCAGGCCGGTCAGCCTGCGCGCCCTGTGGCTTTCATCGCCTTGCGGCGCACCGTATCGAGCAGAAGGGCAATCATCGCCAGGGCCGAAACCAGCGCGACACCGATATCGATCGTTGTCGGCAGTCCGGAAACGGTCGCGATCCGCCCGAGTGAAAGCGCCACGGTCGCCTGCGCCAGATAGGCGACGAGAAACAGGGCCGACAGCGTTGCGCCACGATGGGTCACGGGCGCCGCGGTCGTGATCAGCGACAATCCCGACAACAAAAGCGGGCTGTACGCAGCGCCGGAACCGGCCTGCGCCACCGTGTAGAGTGCCAGCGAGTGGAAGAGGCTCGCGACCGAAAGCAAGGCGGACGAGACAATGGCCGCTGCCGCTCCAACGACCATCACCCGCGTCGGCGAATGATTGCGCGCCAGGATCGCCGCGACCCCGGAAACAATCGCAAACAGCGCAATTGTGCCGCCATTGACCAGCGCATTGGAAGACGCGACCACATCACGCGCAACCTGCGCCCCGAGCGAAAGCGTCATGGCACCGAGCGAATAGGCGGCCGTGACCGCAGCAGTGGCCGTAACGAAAGTGGCGAACACGCCATTCGGAATGGACGGCACTTTCGGAGACCAACGCCCCTTAGGCCGGGATGCCGTATGATTGGGCAGAAGCCAGGTGGCCGCGAACAATCCGACCAGAACAAAGGCGAGGATCACGAAATTCAGCCGTGTCGGCCAGGGCAGGTATTCGATCGCCGCACCGCCGACGATCGCTGCGGCCGTAAGCCCGATCGCCTGGGACGCAGCCGTTGCCCGCCCCGCCGTTTCGCCCTTGCCCGGCGCACTGAACTCGACGACTGCCGCAGCCGATGGGCCGGCAGAAAGACCGACACCGATCCCCATGAAGGCGCGCCCGATGAAAATCCAGCTGAGATTGGGCGCAATCGCAAAGATCACAACACCGATCATGGATGCGGCAAGCCCCATCAGCATCGTCGCGCGACGGCCGATATAATCGGAAACATTGCCGAACAGCACCAGCACAAGAACCACGAAGACGGGGTAGACGGCAAAGATTGCCGTCGTATCGAAGGTCGTCAGCTGCCATTGTCTGGCATAGAGCGGATAGGTCAGAACAGGCGCGGCACTTGTCCAGATCGTATGGGCGACGACCGCATTGGCCGTCAGAAAACTGGCCTTTCGGCCAAGAACAAGGCGCGACATTGCAATTATGCTCCGCTCAAGCCGAAACCCGCATGACCGGCTTGCTTGCCAGACCCTTTGGGAACGGTGGAAATACGGCGAACCTTTCAGGCGCCCGCCGTCGTGATTGTTGTGGTGATAGAAATGGGCACTGCCACCATGGTTCGGAACGGAGGCTTGAAAGAATGCTCTGTTCACGGAACGGAAACATTCGATCCTCGACCCCGACGCTCGGATCAGATGGCATGGCTGAGAGCCGGCAGGGTTGATACGCCAACGGCATCCGGCTTGGCAAGATAGCGGCGCCAGGCGCTCGGGGTCGTGCCGGTGACGCGGCGGAACAGGCGGGAAAGATGTGCCTGGTCGGAGAGCCCGCAATCGAGCGCGATTTCGCAAAGCGGTGCATTGCTGCTGAGCATGCGCTGCTTGGCGAAGTCGATACGCTGCAGGATGATGTAATTGTGCGGCGATGTGCCGAAGCTCACCTTGAAGGCCGCGGAAAAATAGCTGGTGCTCAGCTTTACCAGCCGCGCCAGTTCATCGAGCGAGATGGAATGCGAGATGTGTTCCTCGATGAAGAGCTTGATCCGCTTGGCCTGCCAGGGGGCAAGCCCACCGGTCGGCGCACGTTCGGCAACCGGGGCAGCTTCGGTAAAGGTAGCCGGACGCAGCAGCGTCGATGCCTTGCGGACGAAGTCGATCGTGGCGGCCTCGTCACGTTCGACGGAATTGATGGCGCGAAGAAGCAGGCGCGAGACTTCGCTGGAAGCCTCGCCGGTCATGAGGCTGATGTCGATGCGGGAAGAATGACTATTGAGAACTGCGGCGCTGGCGGGCATCGTTTATCTCCTGTTGAATGATCAAAGCGTGTTTGCAGGGAGATAATGAGCGGTTCGCGGTCTTCTCGATATTGTACTGATATCGTCCTGCTACACCCATCAGGCTGAGCCTCTCATACTTGCGTATAGTTGCCAGGACGCCCGAGCATCGCGAGAGAACCTGCATTGCAACAACCCAGGGTGATTTGCCTTGCAGAAGCTCCATGCGCTAAATCTTTCCTCGATTTCCGGCCATCTCGGGTCGGACCGCGTCGATCAGGGGAGAAGTGGCATGCAGCCCAGTAGCTTCGGCTTTCAACCCGGTAACGGCGCCGGTCGCGATGCCTTCGGATGCCAGCATCACGGCTTGGCCGACGATGCGCATATTGCCGGCGGCCATATCGATTTCTTTCGCAAGGGATCACGCGCCGGCGCGCCGGGCCTGGTCGAAACGCCTGCCTCGGATCGCGGTTTTCTCGCCGGTATCTCGCTTGCCGGCGATCACCATCGGCGGATCTTTTCGCAGCACCATTCCCGCCTTCACGAATTCGATGCGAACAGCGTCTACCTGTGGCGCTTCGACGAAGACTACAAGGCAGACCTGCAGGGCAGTTTCGACTTCATCCTGATGGAGGTCTCGACTGCGTCGCTCGACATCATGGCTGAAGAAGCCGATGCAAGGGGCGTCACGGAACTGCGGCAGACAGTTGCCGAGGTAGACCCACTCCTTGGCGGGCTGGTCCGCTCGCTGTTTTCGACGATGGTGCCGAAGGCCGGCTACAAGGTTGCCCCGCACAATACGCTGCTGGCCGACGAGCTTTGCACGGCCGTCGCAATCCACCTCGTCCATCATTATGGAAACGGCCGCTTCGGCAGCACGGACCGCCGCCGCCGGCTTTCGGAAAGACAGGAAACCCGCTCCAAGGAAATACTCGACGCATCGCCCTGCGGGACCGGCATCGAAACGCTTGCCGGCGAGACCGGCATGTCCGGCCGCGCCTTCATCGAAGCATTCCGCGAAACGGTGGGCATGACGCCGCATCGCTGGGCAACCCGGCGAATGATCGAGAAGGCCCAGAGCCTGCTCGGAAGAGCCGGCCTGTCGCCGGTTGCGGTCGGCAAGGCCTGCGGTTTTGCCGATCTCATCGAATTCGAGCAGGCCTTCCGTAATGCGACGGGCCTTGGCCCCGCCGACTGGCAACGCGCCAGCCGGTCCTGAGTTAACTGGCCCTTAAGTTCACTCAGTCGCCTTCCGGCGTCGCAGTCTTTGCAACGAGCGCAAGCAGCGCGAAAACCGGCGGCACGACGAAGCACCATACCGATGCCTCGATAAAGGCCCCGGCCGACAGGGCACAGCCGGCGGCGAAAGCCACGACACTCACCAGCATCTTTTTGATCCGGGCGGAGGACGCCGCCTTTTCTTCCGGTTTGCTGCCCGAGACGATTTCGGCGAGATCGATCATGATCTGCGTCGTTGTGCCGGTCATCAGCGTCGAGGGCGGGGATTTGCCCAGATGCAGCCGGTGCAGCGCATTCTGGATCGCCATCGCGGTCACCAGGATCATGCCCATGACGACGGTCGCAAGCGCATTGCCGTCATCGAACGGACCGTGCGTCACCGCAAGAACCGCAGCACCGATCAGCAGAACGAGCTTTGCCACCAGCAACGGCCGCAGAACGGGCCAGTTCCGGCTCTGCAGAAATATCCCGGTGAGACGGCTCAGGAAAACGACGAGACAGAAGACCGGCAGAGCCAGAATCTTCGCAAGGCCACCGGCCGTGCCGAGCGCGACGGTGGCGCCGAGCGTCACGAAGTTACCAGTGACATGCGCGGTGAAGAGACCTTGCAGCGCCAGAAAGCCGCTCGTGTCGACATAACCGGCATTGAGGGCAAGCAGCACGGCGAGCGGAATGTTTTTCATCGATATGGGCCCTTATCGAGATGGGTATTGCAGCCGACAGGACGGCCGAATTGCAAAAACCTACCACCGCGTCTGGCGCGGTGGTAGGCTTGGGAGGAGGAGCTTAAAGCCCCTTCGCGGGTTCGATCAGGCCTTCACGAAAGCCAGCAGATCGGGATTGAGAACATCCGCATGCGTGGTCAGCATGCCGTGCGGATAGCCCGGATAAACCTTGAGCGTGCCGTTCTTGACGAGCTTGACGGACAGACGGCCCGCATCGTCGATCGGAACGATCTGGTCATCGTCGCCATGCATGACGAGAACCGGAACGGTGATCTTCTTCAGGTCTTCCGTCTGGTCGGTTTCAGAGAAAGCCTTGATGCCTTCATAATGGGCCTTGGCGCTGCCCATCATGCCCTGACGCCACCAATTCTGGATGACACCCTGGGAAATCTTCGCACCCGGACGGTTGAAGCCGTAGAACGGGCCGGTCGGCAGGTCGAGGAAGAACTGGGCGCGGTTATCGGCAAGCGCCTTGCGCAGGCCATCGAACACTTCGATCGGCAGGCCGCCCGGATTGGAGGCGGTCTTGACCATGATCGGCGGAACGGCCGAAACCAGAACGGCCTTGGCGACGCGGCCCTGCGGCTCACCGAACTTGGCGACATAACGGGCGACTTCGCCGCCGCCGGTCGAGTGGCCGATATGGACGGCATTCTTCAGGTTGAGGTGCTCGTAGACGGCAGAAGCGTCGGCGGCGTAATGATCCATGTCATGACCATCCGAAACCTGCGCCGAGCGGCCGTGACCACGGCGGTCATGGGCGATGACGCGATAGCCGTTTGCGAGGAAAAACAGCATCTGGGCATCCCAGTCGTCGGACGACAGCGGCCAGCCATGATGGAAAACGATCGGCTGTGCGTCCTTCGGACCCCAGTCCTTGTAGAAAATTTCGACGCCGTCCTTGGTCTTTACAAAGCTCTCGGTCATTTCTGTGTTTCCTTTGGGTTTGGCGGAAGTGGACGCGGCAAAGGCGAAGGATGGGATCGCCGTCGCAGCCGACAGTGCAGCACCGGCAATCAGCGTATGCCGGCGCGAGAGAGGAATGTTGAACTCGTCTGACATGGTTGCCCCCGATGAAAGAACGGTCGCCCGGGTCGGGCTGTCTTGGGGCTAAAGACGTAAGGAGATCGTCGGCAAACTTCTTGTTCGATCTTGCCGCGTTTTGGACGTTTGAGACCTTTTGCGATCACCGATCAAACAAAGGCAGGAACGTAAGGGAATACTTACGCGAAACAGGCGGACGCAAAAAGCCCTCCACGCGCTTTGCGAGGATCAGGATAAGGCAAAACGGCTTTACTGCAGGCGGTTAAGACGCCGCCAATTGCCCGGCGGTTCGCCGGCAATATCGGAAAAGACGCGGGTCATATGGCTCTGGTCGGCAAAACCGCAGGCGACGGCAACTTCGGCGATCGGCATCTGCGACAGGAGCAGATCCTTGGCCCGCGCGACCCGATATTCGAGTAGCCATCGATAGGGCGTGCGCCCGAAAGTCGCCCGGAAAGCCTTGATGAAATAGCTGCGCGAAAGATCACATTTCTCGGCAAGCTGGGCGATCGAGAAATCGACATTGATATGGGCGGCGAGAAACTCGGTCGCCCGCTTTTCCTGCCACGGCGCAAGCACGCCCTTGCGCGGCCCGGAAAGATAGATCCCGCCATAGGTCTGGGTCAGGTGCGTGAGGATTGCCAGCGTCACCTGTTCGAGAAAGAGGCGGCTGCTGGCATTCGGATCATCGAGCGCCGGCAACAGGGCCTGGGTCAACCCCAGCACCACATCGTCCCGCGTGCCGGCCGGGCAATTCAGGCCGGTAAACTCCGGCCGGCCGATCTCCAGCGCAAAGGCACGGATATGCGCAAACGGGATCTGGAAACGGACATTGTCGAAGGCCGAAAGATGCTGGCACTGCCATTCTTCGCGAAGATCGGTAATCGCCAGCGCACCGCGGGTATGACCACCGTCATAAACGAGATTGCCGCCCCGCCACAGACGATGATGCCGCATGTCGGCCAATTGGGTGATGACGTAAAAGGCTTCGTCCGGCGCATTCGGCGGCGCGATCGGCAGATCCTCGCGCTCCGACCGCATGCGGGTCACCGTGATCGCGGACATCCGTACGGACGAGATATGTGGCCCGACCGGACGTTCTGCAAAATCTGAAGAGGACATGTCCATGAGCACGGTCTCTAACACGTTCGAACAAGGCCAGCACCGGGACTATAGAACGGCCAATGGTAAAATGCACCGGATTTTTTTCGCAAAGTGCACAAGCTGCTATGAAGGCGGGGACTATTGAAGATGGACAGCCCGCCAGGCCGCCGGGGTCATTCCGGTCTCGCGGGAAAAGACCTTGGTAAAATGGCTCTGGTCGGTAAATCCGCAGCGATCGGCAATCAACGGCAAGGCCAGCCGGCGCGAACGCAAAAAATCCTTGGCCTGATCGATCCGCATCCGGGTCAGCCATTGATAGGGTGTGAGCCCCGTCGCGCGCTTGAACTGCTCGGAGAAGTGATTGGCCGAGAGGCCGGCCGCCGCCGCGATCTCGGCGACGGAAATATCGCCCGCCATATTGGCAAGCATGAATTCCTTGGCGCTCTTTTCCTGCTGGATCGACAGGGCGCTGTCCGACACGCCATTGCGCATCGTCTCGTCACCATAATCGTGCAGAAGATGGGCGCAGACGGCCAGCGCGATATGGCGCAGAAGCGATGGCGGGCTGGCCGACGGCGCATCGAACAGAGGCGCCATCGCCATGCCGAGATTGCCCATGACCTCGTCCGGCCAGGCGCGACGACAGCGCAGGCGGTTCGGCCGCGTCAGAAGCGACATGTCCGCCACCTCGTCCAGCAACTGCCGCGGCAGCACGAAGCCAAGCGCCTTCAGCGAGCTGTAAAGCGTGATGCAGGCACCGTCCTGCATGTCGACCAGGCAGACGGAGCCGCGCTCATAGCGACGAAGCGGCGTCTCGGTTCCATCCGCCAGCGTGTCGGAATGGACCGTATCCTCGACATAAAGCATCAGGAAATAGGCCGGCTGGGCGGGAAGCTCGACACGAAAGACATCGCCATCTACGACATCACGCGTGATCCGGGTTACCGAAAACGGGGCGGAGCGAACCGGGATCGTCGTCAGACAGTCGGCCTGAGGCGTACCGAAATACCGCCCCACCGCGCCCGCTTCCGGGCAAATCGACTCCAAAGACACCTCCCAGCTGGCATGCCTGATTGCATTTCAATGGTCGCAGTCAAAGCCGGGCCCTGCCCGCACCATAGTTCAGCCGGCATGGGCACGCAATGCCGGGGCAGTTTGCACAAGGCGCGATGCGCGAGGATCTGGCACCGGCGCGGAAGTCTTTCAGCTGCGGCAACCCTACCCGATTGCAAGGGCGCCTTTCTTGTAGGAAAGCGCAGTTTCTCGGGCTGTCTGGCCCAAGGCCGTTGCGAAACCTCGGCAGCCGCGCAGGATCACAAGATTGTTCTCGCCCATCATCAGAGCTTGCACTTGCAAACCCAAAGTGCTGAGTGACACTCCTATTCTTCCCCCGGAGGTCATCATGGATATGTCCGTTCCCCGCCTGACAGAACTCGCCCATGGCGGCGGCTGCGGCTGCAAGCTCGCCCCTGCCGTTCTGCAATCCTTGCTCGCCGGCCAGCCAGCCGCCCAACCTTTCGCCCAGCTTCTGGTCGGCAATGAAATGGCCGACGATGCGGCGGTCTGGCAGGTGGACGAGAATACCTGCATCATCGCCACCACCGATTTCTTCATGCCGATGGTCGACGACCCTTACGATTTCGGCCGTATCGCCGCGACCAACGCCATTTCCGACATCTATGCCATGGGCGGAAAGCCGATCCTGGCGCTCGCCATTCTCGGCATGCCGATCAACAAGCTCGCGCCGGAAAAGATCGCCAAGGTTCTGGAAGGCGGCGCCTCGGTCTGCGCCGAGGCCGGCATTCCCGTCGCCGGCGGCCATTCGATCGATTCCGTCGAGCCGATCTACGGTCTTGCGGTCATCGGCATCTGTCGCCCCGAACAGGTCCGCCGTAATGGCGGCGCAAGACCCGGCGACGCGCTGATCCTGACCAAGGGCCTCGGCATCGGCATCTATTCCTCGGCGATCAAGAAAAATGCCCTGCCGGACGGCGCTTACGAGGAAATGGTTGCCTCGACGACGCTTCTCAACAAGGTCGGCACCGAGCTTTCCGCCGATCCGGACGTGCATGCCCTGACCGACGTTACCGGTTTCGGCATTTTGGGCCATGGTCTCGAAATGGCCCGCGCGTCAAACCTCTCGCTGGAACTCTCGCTTACCGCCCTGCCCTTTCTCACCCATGCGGAAACCCTGGCCGAACAGAATTTCATCACCGGCGCCTCGCACCGCAACTGGGCAAGTTATGGCGCGGATATCGCATTGCCGGAAAACATGCCGGAATGGCAGAAAATGCTGCTCGCCGACCCGCAGACCTCCGGCGGCCTGCTCGTCGCCTGCGCACCTGAGAAGTCGGAAGCGCTGGTCGAAAAGATCCGCGCGGCCGGTTATCCGCTCGCGACCGTGATCGGCAAGGCAAAGGAAGGACAGGCAGGGATCGTCGTGGTCGGTTGAACGGAAAGGCGCTCTGATGAGCTTTTGCCCTCGATGCACCGGGAACAACCCCAGTTTGTGATCGTTATCGGCTGAAAAGAGGAGCATGTCATGCGCCATTTTCCATCCCGCTTTTCGATTACGATCTCATCCGCGGTGATCGCGGCTTCGCTCTGCAGCCTGGCGGTTTCCGCCGCCGGACCTGCGCTTGCCCAGACACCGGCATCGACAAAGCAGAACTGCCAGGCCGCCCAGACGAATGCGGCGGCGAACAAGGCAGAGCCCGCGACCCAGCCGGACAGGACGAGCGCCGATGGCACGGCACCCGGCAATGCGGGCTCGACCGGTTGGACCGGCGGAACGGGCGGCGCCCATATCGGCACCAACCCGCAGGGCGCCACGGAGCATTCCACGACCTGGCAGCCGCCAACGGCGCGCGGCCTTGATCTGGCGCTGGAACTGCCCGCCTCGGCCCCGCCTCCCTCCTGCTGATCAAATTTGTGATCGTCGATCATTTTCCGGTTCTAAAAGCGGCAAAGCGAATGTAATCCGGACGGATTAATCCGAGCCTGCATTTTAGGAGCCTGCACCATGTTCAACCGTCGCCAATTCCTCACGACCGCCGCCACTGCCACCCTGGCAACGACCTGTCTTTCACAGGGCATTCGAGCGGCGCGAGCGGACGGCACCGCGGCAGGCACGGCAGGATGGCGCAGCTTCGATGTCACGACCAAGGTCGACCTGCAGCGCAGCGAAGGCCGCGCCGATCTCTGGCTTCCGCTGATCCAGTCGGCCGGCGAATACCAGAAGGCAGAAGCACCGCGTTTCGTTTCCGCCGACGCCGATATCAAGATCGAGATCGACGCTGCCTCCGGCGCGAACATCGCCCATGTCACCTGGTCCGATCAGGCCCAGCGCGTGGTGGAAGTCACCCAGCGCGTCATGACCCGCAATCGCGATCCCAAAATCATCGTCACTGCCACGCCGGAAGAACTGGCCCACGAACTCAAGGGCACGCCGAGCATGCCGATCGACGGCATCGTCAAGGACACGGCGATGAAAATCGTCGCCGGCCGCGACAAGCCGGAAGACAAGGTGCGCGCTATCTATGATTGGGTGATCGACAACACGTTCCGCGACGCCAAGGTCGCCGGCTGCGGCGTCGGCAATGTCAAGGACATGCTAGAAAGCGGTTATTTCGGCGGCAAATGCGCCGATATTTCCAGCCTCTTCGTGGCGCTTGCCCGCTCTGCCGGCCTGCCCTCGCGTGACGTCTTCGGCATCCGCGTTGCCGATAGTGCCGATTTCAAGAGCCTCGGCCGCTCCGGCGATATCACCAAGGCCCAGCACTGCCGCGCCGAGGTCTATCTCGAAGGCAAGGGCTGGATGGCCGTCGACCCGGCCGACGTCCGCAAGGTCGTGCTGGAGGAAAACCTTGCCCTCGACAATGATGCGGTCAAGGCTTTCCGCGAAAAGGCCTATGGCAACTGGGAAATGAACTGGGTCGGTTACAATTCGGCCCGCGACCTCACCCTGCCCGGCGGCACACTCTCCCAGGGCTTTCTGATGTACCCGGCTGCAATGACCTCGCGCGGCGAACTGGACTGCCTCAACCCGCAGACCTTTGCTTATGCGATTTCGTCGAAGGAAGTGACGGCCTGATCAGAGGGCTGCATTTGCCCCTCACCCTAGCCCTCTCCCCGTTTAGACGGGGAGAGGGGACTTGCCCCGATTGAGGCAGGGAGGGTGCCGCGCGTTTCCTTCTCCCCGTCAGAACGGGGAGAAGGTGCCGGCAGGCGGATGAGGGGCAAAGCCCCCCCAAAAAACTCAATGCGGCCTGATCTCCTCGATCGACAGCCGCAACCCGTCCGCATTGAAAAACTCACCATCGCGGATCAACGACCGATCCTCATGCAGCTTGCGCACCAGTGCCGCAAGCCGCGCCTTCGCCTCGCCATCCTCGACCAGACCTTCCCGCCCTGCCCGATAAAACACAGCGCCCGACCACGGCACGCGCGCACCGGCAAACAGCGCGACCATATCCGGCCAGCGCAATTCGTCGCCGACGACATGCAGATAGGCGGAACGCAGCATCTCCACTTTCGTCTCACCAATCGAGACCAGCACGAACAGCATGGTGAAGGAGCCGACATCCTCATAGGTCGCGACGACCCAGTCGTCGAAATCCGTATCCTGCGGCTTGGTTTTGGGAATTTGAGCGATCAAGAATGCTCTCCGTCTGGAGGAGAAGGATTTGGCGGAAGAGAATGGGAGTCGAACCCACCCAAGACAGCCTCGCTGCCCCACCCGGATTTGAAGTCCGGACGCCCCACCGGGGACGACTCTCTTCCTTGACCGGCGCCTGGAGCGGAACCGGAAAATGAACCAGGCCCGCCATAAAGATCGAGCCTGTGCGGGTTGACCCGGCGGATATCACCGCGCCTCAGCGTTACACCCTGACGATCGAAAAATTCGAGAATTTCGATCGCCACCTTTCTACCGTTGTTGACCCGGTCGCGAAAGAGACCGGCGACAAATTCCCCGTTTTCCGCCCTGGCCGCGACATCGCGGATGATCTCCACCATCTCGGCCGTCGTGTCGCGCAGGAAAAAATGGTCGTGGCGGATCTGATCGACGCGGCCGAGCCGGGCAGAGAGTTTTAGAACCGCCCGGATTTCCCGCTCGTCGATGCCGAACATCTCGGCAAAGTCGCGCACCCGCGGTGGGCGGAACCGCTCTTCGCCTTCAAGATGCGGCAGGATGCGGGCAAACAGTGCTTCTTCGCGCTCGTTCAGCCGAACCTCATGGCCGGGCAACCGCACGAAGGCACCTTCCAGAACCACCGCCCCCGCTGCCTGCTCGGCACGAAGCGCGACTAGAAAGGCCGGCGCTGGAAGCCGCGGCGTCACCTGCAGGCGCAGGCGCTCGCGGCCGATGCCCTGAAGATCGGTATTGTCGCCATGAAAACCCGAAAGGACCCGCCGCACATCCTGCGAAAACGCTTGACGCTGCGTTGCAGAGAGGCCGAAGCGGGCGGACGGAGCCTCGATAACGGACACCGATGCGGCCCTGACCGCAGCCTGCAACTCGTCCCCCGAAAGCGCCCGGTCGCGCGCAAAAACATCGAGATCGACAAGGAATGGTGAAATTTCGAGTGCGGCGGCCAGGGCTTCACCGGCATCCGGCAGACTTGCGGCGGAAAGCTGCGCCAGCCGCTCCGGCGTCCGGCGTTTTCGCAATGGTGCACGCAGATCCAGAAACTTGCCGCCGCCGATCGTTCTTTGCGCCGACACATCGCGCAGGATGAAACGGTCGCCGACGGCCGCCGCGATCGGCTTGTCCAGCACCAGCTGCACCCGTCCACGGCTGCCGGGCGCGACCGGATCTTCGAGCGGCACGATCCGCACGCCGACTTCGGCGCTGGCATGATGCAGCCGGGCGGAAAACCATTCGCCGACCGGTTTTGCCTCGGACGAAAGAACCGCAAGCTCGGCATCGATCCGCTCCGCCGGTGCATGCAGGACGGGATCGAGCACCATGTCGCCGCGCTCGATCGCATCCTTGGAAATACCGTCGCCAGCCAGATTGAGCGCACAGCGCTGCCCGGCAAAACCACGCTCCGCCTGTCGATTCTGGGCATGGATGGAACGGATACGGGCGGAAAGCCCTGAAGGCGAGACGGTCACCTGATCACCCACCGAAACCGAGCCGGAGAGCACCGTGCCGGTGACGACCGTACCGGCACCCGACAGCGTAAAACAGCGATCGACGGCCAGCCGGAAACGCCCGGCAGAACTGAGCCGGTCGGTCGCCCGCTCAGCATCAGCCAGGCGCTCTTTGAGCGCGTCGATCCCCTCGCCGGTCGCAGCCGAAACCGGGATGATCTCTGCGCCGGCCAGCGCCGTCGGCGCCAGCATCACCTCTATTTCGGCCATAACCTCCAGCCGCCGCGCCTCGTCGGCGAGATCGGCCTTGGTCAGCGCAACAACCCCGCGGGAAATGCCGAGCAGGTCGAGAATGGCGAGATGTTCCAGCGTCTGCGGCTTGATGCCGTCATCGGCGGCAACCACAATCAGCGCGTAATCGATGCCGCCGGCACCGGCGAGCATGGTGTGCACGAAACGCTCATGGCCCGGCACGTCGATAAACCCGGTCACCGCCTCGCCGACGAATTTCGCATAGGCGAAACCGAGCTCGATCGTGATGCCGCGGGCTTTTTCTTCCTTCAGCCGGTCGGTGTCGACGCCGGTTAGAACCTTTACCAGCGTCGTCTTGCCGTGGTCGATATGGCCGGCCGTGCCGATGATCATGATTTTGCCTCCGGCAGCGGGCCTGCCGCCCGGCGTTCGGCCTCAGCGATGTCGGCCGCGGAAAGGCTGTCCCGCACCGGCCCAACGAACGGTTTTGCGAGCTCGCTGCCACCTGCCTGCGCCCGGATCAGCCAGACGAGTGCAGCAATGCTATCCTTCTCGACGCCGGAGCCCATATGCAGGGCTGCCCCAAGCATGGCCTGTGCGTCCGCCTCACCCTTCTCGGCGGCGAGCTGCCACCAATGGGCGGCCTTTTGAGCATCGCGTTCGACGCCATGGGCATTGTGATAAAACATGCCGAGCCGCGTCATCGAGGTCGCGATCCCGGCTCCCGCCGCCTTTTCCGCCCATTGGCGCGAGGCGAGCGGATCGGCCGGCATGACCTCGCCTTCGATCAGCATCCAGCTCAGCATGTCCTGTGCCGGGCCATCGCCCTTTTCCGCCGCGCGGCGGTAGAAATCGGCAGCGATGCCGTAATCGGCATCCGTACCCTCGATATCCTGCATGTGGAAGGCGGCATAGTTGCGCTCGCCGACTGGATCGCCGGCCTCGGCTGACAGCCGCAGCCATTGCAGCGCCAGACTGCGATCGACCGGCACGCCGAGCCCTTCGGCAAAACAGGCGCCGATATTGTTCTGCGCGCGCGCCACGCCGGCCCGTGCCAGCGGCTCCCAGATCGACAGCGCCCGCTCATAGTCACCGGCATTGGCGGCAGCGAGGGCCTGCGTCATGGGATCGGCTTCGAGCGCCGGTTCGGAAGAACGGCCGAGAACGCGGTCAAGCCAACGCATGGCCCGAACCTTCGGCAAGACTTTTCAGAAATGCCTCTTCGTCGGCAAGGCAGCGAAGATCAAGCACCATCGCCCCATCCTGCAGACGACCCAGGATCGGCCGTGGCAGGGAGCGGAAATGCGCGGCGAGCGCTTCCAGCGCTGCCCCACCCGATGCGGTAATCCTGAAGCCCGCACTCGGGATCGTATCGACAGGCAGCGCGCCGGAGCCGATCTGGCTGGAGCAGGCGCAGATTTCCACGGTGCAGCCCTGCGGCTGCAAGAGGGCGGCTACCTTCGGCAACAGCCGTTCCGCCTGTTCGCGGATCTCGGCCTGGCGGCGCGACAGCATGCGCAGCGTCGGCAGCCTTGCGCCGAGCCTGTCCGGATCGCGATAGAGTTTCAGCGTCGCCTCGAGCGCGGCGATGCGGATCTTGTCGACACGCAGCGCCCGTTTCAGCGGATTGCGGTTGATCTCGGCGATCAGGTCCTTGCGGCCAACGATGAAACCGGCCTGCGGTCCGCCCAGCAGCTTGTCGCCGGAAAAGGTGACGAGATCGGCCCCCTCCTCCACCGCTTCGCGCACGGTCGGTTCGCGGGCAAGCCCGTATTTCGACAGATCCACCAGCGTGCCGGAACCGAGGTCATTGAGCAGCACCGTGTTGAAATCATGGGCGATGCGGGCAAGCTCGCCGCCCTTGACCTCCGTGGTAAATCCCTCGATCCGATAGTTCGACGTATGCACCTTGAGGATCAGCGCCGTCTCGGCCCCGATCGCCTTGATATAATCCCTGGGATGGGTGCGGTTTGTCGTACCCACCTCGACCAGCTGCACACCGGCGCGTTCCATGATGTCGGGCATGCGAAAGGCGCCGCCGATCTCGATCAGCTCGCCACGCGACACGATCGCCTGACGCCCCGCCCCCATCGTGCCGACCGCATTGAGCGCGATCAGCACCGCGCCGGCATTGTTGTTGACGATGGTTGCGTCCTCGGCGCCGGTCAGTTCGCAGAGCAGTTCCCGCAAATGGCTGTCGCGCTCACCGCGCCGGCCGGTATCGAGGTTGAATTCGAGTGCCGCCGCATCACGCATCGCATCGACAGCCGCCGCGATCGCCTCTTCAGCGAGAAGCGCCCGGCCGAGATTGGTGTGCAACACCGTGCCGGTGAGGTTGAAGAGCGGCCGCAGGTTGGATTTTTCGCGATAGGCAAGCCGGCTCATCAGCGAGGCGAAAACGCCCGCTTCGTCAGGCACGGAACCGCCGGCCTTCACCGCCTCGCGGATCTCCGTCAGCGTCTGCCGCAGCTCATCGGTGACGGTGACCCGACCGTGACGGTCGAGAAGCGCCGCCATGGCCGGCGCCTTCAGCATCTGGTCGACCGAAGGCAAAGCGCGCAGATCGGAAAGCCCCGCCATGGCCTCAATACCCGATCAGGAAGGGATCGAAACCGGCGCGGCGGTATTCGGTATCCTTCATCAGAAGGTCCAGCCCAAGGCTCGCGACATCGTCGGCGATCATTTCCAGCGACGGGTTCTTGTTCTGATAGAGGATCTTTGTCCAGCTATGGCAGGTGTCGCAGACCTCGGCCTTGACCGTCGCCTCCTCGTCACCGGTTTCGACCGCGCGATACCCGACACCCTTGGTGGAGCCGCAGGCAATGCACTTGACCCGAACCTCGTTCCAGCGTGTCGCGCAGCAGGCGCAGACGGCGTAACGCGCGCCTTCCGCCCCATGGACGCCGATCACCATCGAACCCGCCGGCTTGCCGCCACAGGCGGGGCAGACACCGATCGAGACCGGCACCAGCCGCGTGCCATCGAGCCCGGCGGACAGCAACGCCAGATGCAGCTGCACGGCGGCCGCGACATAAAGATGGTGCGCGAGGCTTTCGACCGGCAGATTGTCGGCCAGCACATTGCCGATCATCCAGTCGATCGTCTCGTCATCGGCAGCGGTCACCTGCGCCAGCGCTTCGGCCGCCGCTTCCGGCTTTTCGACGGCCTCAGCACGCTCGAGAAGTTTGCGGGTCGTCGCGCGTAGCTCAGTGGAGCCGACAAGCGCATCGCGATCGATCGGCGGCATTGCACCTTCGCGGGCAAGCTCCACTCGCTCTGCCGCCACCGGCGCAACAGCCGGCAGTTCGGAGGCGAGTTCCGCCTGGATACGGACGATGCCGCTCAGGAATTTGAGATAGGCTCCGAGCCGGCTGGTCTCTGCCAGCTTGTCGAAGCGGATGGCGCGCTCTTCGAAAAGGCGGGCCGGATTTGGCATCAGGGCAAAAGGCGCCTTGGAGATGCCGCCGATCATCGAAGGATCGGGCTGAATGGAAGATACGGACATTTCACCTCGCAGGGCCGACCGGCCACAGCATTCTTCTTGGCGCGAGAGACACGGCAGAGCCGTGCAGGCGCAATTGGAAAAATCCAATCCGCTGACATCGAAGGCGATGCCAGCGGATCGAAATCATTCTGCCGGATCGATCTTGCCGCGTCCAGCCATGTCCTTGAACCACTTGCGATGGTGGCGCCAGGCCCAGCCGCCGGTCACGGTGCCGCGCGTCATGGCGCTGATAGTGCCGCGGGTCCAGATCGCCGCATAGACATGCAGGATGAAGATCAGGATGATCGCGACGGCCGCCAGCGAGTGGATCAGAAGCGCGATCCGCTGGGTCGGTATGCTGGTCAGATGACCAAAATACTGTTCCCAGGCGATGATGCCGGTCGAGATCAGCACGATGATCAGCGAGGCCATGCCCCAGAAGATGAACTTCTGGCCGGCATTGTATTTGCCGAGTTCCGGCAGCCGCTCTTCATGGCCATTGATGACGTCGCCGATCTGCGAGGCCCATTTGACGTCGTCCCGGTTCGGAATGTTCAGCTTCCACAACTGCGCGAACAGGATGAAGAAGGAGAAGAACAGGACGACGCCGATCCACGGATGGATCCAGCGCGTGTTCTGCCCGCCGCCGAAAAGCTCGGTCAGGAAGAACAGCGACGGATGGAACATGGCAAGACCGGAGATCAACAGCAGGATCAGGCTGATCGCCGTGACCCAGTGGTTGATCCGCTTGCCGGGCCCATACCGGACCACCTCGACAGGTGGTCCGCGATGGATGGTATCTTCACCGCCAATCTTGGCGGCGACCTTGGGTGACGCGCTCATCAGGCATCCTCCGCACGCTTGTCGGCGTGATCAACGGCTTCCTCGACAGCTTCCTGCGCTTCCTGTTCCTCGTGCTTCGACACGCGGTTCGCCTTGCCGAACAGGCCGTGCAGGATCGTGCCGGCAGCGGCGAGACCCATCACGGCGAGACCGGCATATTTGGTCGCGCCCTTCCAGGTCTGGACGACTGCCGAGATCGACGGATTGTCCGGCAGGTCGGCATAGATATGCGGCTTGTCGTTATGGTGCAGCACGTACATGACATGCGTGCCGCCGACGCCCGGCGGGTCGTAGAGGCCGGCATTGGCGTAACCGCGCGACTTCAGGTCGGCGATCCGCTCTTCCGCATGCTTCTTCATGTCTTCCTTGGTGCCGAAGACGATCGCCTGGGTGGGACAGGCCTTGGCGCAGGCCGGGCCCTGGCCCATGGCGACGCGGTCGGAACAGAGCGTGCATTTATAGGCACGGTGATCCGCCTTGGAGATGCGCGGAATGTTGAAGGGACAGCCCTTCACGCAATAACCGCAGCCGATGCAGTTCTCGTGGATGAAATCGACGATACCGTTCGAATATTGCACGATCGCGCCCGGCGACGGGCATGCCTTCAGACAGCCCGGATCCGAACAGTGCATGCAGCCATCCTTGCGGATCAGCCATTCGAGATTGTCGGTCTCCGGGTTCACCCATTCCGTGAAGCGCATCAGGGTGAACATGTTTTCGGAGAGATCATGCGGGTTCGTATAGACCCCGATATTCTCGCCGACTTCCGGATTGGTGTCGTTCCACTCGATGCAAGCGGACTGACAGGCCTTGCAACCGATGCATTTGGAGACATCGATGAGCTTGGCGACCGGCGTGAGCTGACGCTCGGGCGCCGGCAAATCGCCGGACGCCGAACGCTTGATCATGTCCTTGGCCGTCAGATTGGTTTCCATCGGCTGCACCGGCGGATTGCTGACGGCGGTACGAGGGCTGTCCATCATACGGATGCCTCCTTGTCCTTGGGTGCAGTCGAAGGTTCGATATTGACGAGAAACGCCTTGGATTCCGGCGTCTCGATATTGGCGTCACCGACAAAGGCAGCCAGCGAATTCGGGCCAAAGCCCTTTTTCGCCGAACCGGTAAAGCCCCAGTGCAGGGGAATACCGACGATATGCACCGGCTTGCCATCGCAGATGAGCGGCCGGATACGTTTCGTCACCAGAGCCTTTGCCTTGACCGAACCACGCTTGGACCAGACACGAACCCAGCCACCGTTCTCGATCTTCTTTTCCTTCGCCAGCTCTTCCGAGATTTCCACGAAGAATTCCGGCTGAAGCGCCGAGTTCACCCGGTTGTGCTTCGTCCAGTAGTGGAAATGTTCGGTCAGACGATACGAGGTCGCCGCATAGGGGAACTCGTCCGACGTACCGAGCTGGTCCGCATCCGTCTTGAACACGCGGGCGACGGGGTTGCCCCGCATCTTGCGGTTAAAGACGTTTTCGACCGGCGATTCGAAGGGCTCCATATGGGCCGGGAACGGACCGTCACGCATCATGCCGCGAGCGAACAGACGCGAAACGCCTTCCTGGTTCATGATGAAGGGACCGACATCCTGCGGTTTGGCGTTCGGCGCGATGTCCGGAACGTCATAACCCGACCACTTCGTTCCGTCCCACTCGATGATCTTGCGGGTCGGATCCCAGGCCTTGCCGTTCAGGTCGGCCGAGGCACGGTTATAGAGCGTGCGACGGTTCAGCGGCCAGGCGAAGGTCCAGCCCAGATAGGCGCCGGTTTCGTCCGGGTCGTGATTGTCGCGCCGGGCCATGTTGTTGCCCTGCTCGTTGAAGGCGCCGGAATAGATCCAGCAACCGGCCATGGTCGAACCGTCGTCCCTGAGCTGCGAGAAGTTGACGACCTGCTTGCCGGCGGCAACCTGAACCTTGGTCGGATCGGTCGGGTCCATGAGATCGGTCAGCGCACGGCCATTGATCTCCTTGGCCAGCTCTTCCGGCGTCGGTTCGTTCGGATCTGCGTAATCCCACGACATGTTAAGGATCGGATCGGGGAAGGCGCCGCCTTCCTTGCGATACAGTTCCCGCATCCGCAGGAAGATCTGCGCGATGATGTACGTGTCGTGCTGTGCCTCGCCCGGAGGCGAGCCACCGGCCCAGTGCCACTGCAGCCAGCGGCCCGAATTGGTCAGCGAACCCTCTTCCTCCGCAAAGCAGGTCGTGGGCAGCTGGATCACTTCGGTCTGGATCGACTTCGTATCGACGTCGTTGAACTCGCCGTGGTTTTCCCAGAAGCGCGATGTTTCCGTTTCGAGCGGATCCATCGTCACAAGCCATTTCAGCTTCGAGAGGGAGGCGACGTTCTTGTTGCGGTTCGGGAAGGCGAGAACCGGGTTGAAGCCCTGGCAGATATAGCCATTGACCTTGCCCTGATGCATCAGCTCGAACATCCGCAGGATGTCATAGGCCGGCACATCGAGTTTGGGGATGTAGTTGAAGGCCCAGTCATTGTCGGCCCGGGCTGCATCACCCCACATGGCCTTCTGGAAGGAGACCATGAACTTCTTGTAGTTCTGCCAGTAGCTGGTCTGACCCGGACGAAGCGGCTTGAACAGACGCGTCGACATATAGGTCGTGAAATCGACATCCTTCTCGGTCGGCATCGTCAGATAGCCGGTGAGAAGATGCGACATCAGACCAAGATCGGTCAGGCCCTGGATGTTCGAGTGGCCGCGAAGGGCGTTCATGCCACCGCCGCGAACCCCGATATTGCCGAGGATCAGCTGCAGCATCGCCATGGCGCGGATGTTCTGCGAACCCTTGGAATGCTGGGTCCAGCCGAGCGCATACATCGACGTCATCGTTTTGGTCGGCGACGAGCATTCCGAGATCATCTCGGCCACCTTCAGGAATTTCTCCTTCGGCGTGCCGCAGACCTGTTCGACAAGTTCCGGCGTATAGGGAGCGAGATGCTCCTTCAGCAGGTTCCAGACGCAGCGGGGATGCTGAAGCGTCGGGTCGGTTACTGCAAAGCCGTCATCGTCCATGACATAGTCCCAGGTGGACTTGTCGTAGTCACGCTTGTTCTCGTCATAGCCGGTGAACAGGCCATCCTTATAGCCGAAACCGTCCTTGACGATGTAGGAAGCGTTGGTGAACGCCTTCATGTATTCCCACTGCACCTTGCCGTTATCGATGCAGTATTTCATCACGCCGTTGAGGAACGCGATGTCGGATCCCTGGCGGATCGGCGCGTAATAATCCGAAACGGAGGCCGTGCGAGTATAACGCGGGTCAACGACGATCAGCTTGGCGCCGCGATGGGCCTTCGCTTCCGTCACCCACTTGAAACCACAGGGGTGTGCTTCCGCCGCGTTGCCGCCCATGACGACGACGAGGTCGGTATTCTTGATGTCGGTCCACGCGTTCGTCATCGAACCACGGCCAAATGTTGGGCCCAAACTGGACACCGTAGGGCCGTGTCAGACGCGCGCCTGATTATCGAAACCGACTATTCCCAATCCCTTGGCAAACTTGAACGTTGCCCAGGCTGTTTCGTTCGTGGTGGCCGAAGCGGCCAGCATGCCGGTCGTCGCCCAGCGGTTGACCTGAACGCCCGCGGCGTTCTTGGCGACGAAATTGGCGTCGCGGTCGTCCTTCATCAGGCGGGCGATGCGGTCGAAAGCCTGATCCCAGGAGATCCGTTCGAACTTGTCCGAACCGGGCTTGCGCAGCATCGGGTATTTCAGACGGGTCGGCGACTTGACGAAGTCTTTGAGTGCCGCCCCCTTGGGACAGAGCGTCCCGCGGTTTGTGGGATGATCGACGTCGCCTTCGACGTGAACGATTTCGGCTTTATCACCCTTGCGAAGGTCACCCTTCGAATAGAGGATGATGCCGCAGGCGACGGAACAGTAGGGACAGGTATTGCGGGTTTCGGTCGTGGTGGTCAGCTTGAAAGGTCTGACATGCGCCACTTCGGCAGCTTCGGCTTCACCGAAGCCCATCGCACCGAGAGAGGTTGCCGCAACACCTGCACCCGTCAGCTTCAAGAAGCTGCGACGTGACAGGTCCATATTCATAAAAGCAGGTCTCCGCATTGAAAATCATGCTGAATCCGGACCTTATGCCGCACCCTTTTCGAGCGCAAGTCACGTTTGGTTTTAGTCTTGAAAAAACAATAGTTTTCGTCAAAATCTGGACGAAATATCTGAACGGATATATCGATATATTTCGTCATCTTTAGATTAACGGGAAGCGCCCCATGTCTCGACTTCTAGCCCTGACCATCGCCTTTCTCTTCGCCCTTATTGCCCCCTCTTTCGCACGTCCGTTCACCGATGCCGGTGGCCGCACCGTCGAAATTCCGGACCATGTCACGCGTGTGCTGACAGCCGGTCCGCCGGCCTCGGTGCTCGTTTATGTTCTGGCGCCAGACAAGCTGACCGGCTGGGTGCGTGAGCCAAGCGCGCAGGAAAAGGAATTTCTGATGCCTGCCGTGCGCGATCTTCCGACCTTCGGCCGGCTGACTGGCCAGGGCGGCACCGCCAATATGGAGGCCGTGCTCGCCGCCAAGCCTGACCTGATCGTCGATGTCGGCACCGTCAATGCCACCTATATCTCGCTGGCCGACAAGGTTCAGGCCCAGACCGGCATTCCCTATGTGCTGATCGACGGCAGTTTTGCGAAAACGCCTGAAACGCTGCGCCAGGTCGGCGACCTTCTCGGCGTATCGGCCCGCGCCGGTGAGCTTGCCACCTATGCCGAAACCGGCCTCAAGACGCTGAACGACGGCCTCGCAAAAATCCCGGCTGCCGATCGCCCAAAAGTCTATTACGGCCGCGGCCCGGAAGGTTTGGAAACCGGGCTTGCCGGCTCGATCAACCTCGAAATCCTCGAAGCCGTCGGCGCCGCCAATGTCGCAGCCGCCGCCGGCAAGGGCGGCCTCACCAATGTCTCGCTGGAACAGGTGCTCGGCTGGAACCCCGACATCATCCTCGCCGCCAGCCCGAAATTCGCCGCAACGGCAAAGAGCGATGCAGGCTGGGCCAATATCGCCGCGGTCAAGGCCGGCAAGGTCTATACCACGCCTTCCCTGCCCTTCGGCTGGTTCGACTCGCCGCCCGGCATCAACCGCCTGCTCGGCGTCAGCTGGCTGGAAGCCCTGCTCTACCCGAAAGCGTTCAATGTGGACCTGAAGTCAGACACGAAAAGCTTCTTCAAGCTCTTTTATCAGGTCGATCTCAGCGACGCGCAGCTTGACAGCCTCCTGAAGGGTGCGACACCAAAACCCTGATGCAGGACGAGACAAAAAACGAAAACGGAATTTTCAGGCTGATCGTCCTCGGCACGATCGGCCTGATCGTTCTGGCGTTATTGTCGATGGCGATCGGCAAATACGCGCTGTCGCCCGCCTCCGTCCTGAATGTCCTGATCTCCGGCCTCACCGGCAATACGGATGGCGTCGACCCGATCCAGCAGACCGTCATCTGGAACGTCCGCCTGCCGCGTGTTCTGGCCGGCATCCTGATCGGCGCTGCCCTTGCATCCGCCGGAGCCACCTATCAGGGTCTGTTCCGCAACCCTCTCGTCTCGCCCGACATTCTGGGCGTCTCGGCCGGTGCCAGCCTCGGTGCCGTGCTGGCGATCTTTTTCGACCAGCCGGTCGTGATCATCCAGATCTCGAGCTTTTGCGGCGGCCTTCTGGCGGTCGGCGCGGTCTATGCGGTCGGAACGGCGATCCGCGACCGCGATCCGGTGCTGACGCTGGTTCTGGCCGGTGTCGCGATCGGCGCCGTCGTCGGGGCCGGCATTTCGCTGATCAAGATCCTCGCCGATCCTTATAACCAGCTGCCGGCGATGACCTACTGGCTGCTCGGCAGCCTGACGGCCGTCACCCGCGCCGATGTCCTCTCCATCCTGCCCGCCACGCTGATCGGCCTTCTACCGCTCATCCTCCTGCGCTGGCGCATGAACGTCATGACCCTCGGCGACGAAGAGGCGCAGACGCTCGGCGTCGATACAAGGATCACCCGCGCCGCCCTGATATCAGGCGCCACGCTGATCACCGCCGCCTCCGTCTCGATCGCCGGCATCGTCGGCTGGATCGGCCTCGTCATTCCACATATCGCCCGCCTTCTGGTCGGGCCGGACTTTCGAAAACTCCTGCCCGCCTCGATCCTGCTCGGCGGCGCCTATATGCTGGTCGTCGATACTTTGGCGCGCAGCATTGCCGCGATCGAAATCCCGCTCGGCATTTTGACCGCCGTCGTCGGCGCGCCCTTTTTCCTCTGGCTTCTCGCCTCCGGCAGAAGGGGATGGTCATGACGCTCGAAACCCGCGACCTCGCCTTCGGTTACGGTGCCCGCACGGTCGGCAGCGGCGTGACGGTTACAATCAAGCAGGGCGAGGTCCTGGCCCTTCTCGGCCCCAACGGCGCCGGCAAGACGACGCTGTTCAAGACCATGCTCGGCCTTCTTGCGCCCAAGGCCGGCGACATCCTGCTCGACGACAGGCCGCTTTCCGCATTCAGCCGCGCCGAGCGGGCAAAAAACATCGCCTATGTGCCACAGGCGCATGCTGCACTCTTTCCCTTCACCGTGGCCGACGTCGTGCTGATGGGCCGCGCGGCCCGCCTGACACCTTTCGCAACGCCCTCCCGCAAGGACCGGGACATTGCCGGCGAGGCGCTTGAACGGCTCGGCATGACGCATCTCGCCACCCGCCCCTATACGGAAATTTCCGGCGGCGAACGGCAGATGGCGCTCATCGCGCGCGCCTTGGCGCAGGAGCCAAAAATCCTCGTGATGGACGAACCGACCGCGAGCCTCGATTACGGCAACCAGATGCGGGTTCTCACCCAGATCCAGACACTTGCCTCGGAAGGAATGGCGATCGTGCTCTCGACCCACAATCCCGACCATGTCTTCATGGTCGCCGATCGTGTCGCCCTGCTGCACGAGACGAAACTCGTGGCGCTCGGAGCGCCGAAGGATGTCTTGACCGCAGAGCGCCTGAAACAGCTTTATGATATCGACGTGGTGATCGGCACGCTGCCGGGCAGCGATATTTTGAGCTGCTCACCCCGCCTCAACCCTGCCAAAACCTTGCCAGAAACCTGAGAGAGAAACCCGATGGTGCGTGAGAACGAAATCCGCGAAAACGAAGTGTCGGTGACGCCGCCGGAGCCGACCGATGCGGGCCTGACCTTCATCGGCCGCATCTCCACGCCCTGGACCTTGCGCATGGAAACCCCGCGCCAGGGCCGCCACGACGGCCCCATCTGCCGCATCGAAATCTATGAGCCCTGGGTACCGGCGCTGAAGGGCGTCGAAGTCTTCGAACGGCTTGAGATCCTCTACTGGCTGGACAAGTCGCGCCGCGATCTAGTGCTGCAGAGCCCGGCCAGCAATGGCAAAGTGCATGGCACGTTTTCCCTGCGCTCGCCGGTCAGGCCGAACCCGATCGGCACCTCGATCGTCAAGCTGGAAGGTGTCGAGGGCAATGTTCTGCTCGTCCGCGGCATGGACTGCCTCGACGGCACGCCGCTTCTCGACCTGAAACCGGACCGCACCCTGTTCAAGCCGATCGCCCCGCCGCAGCCCGGCGATTTCCAGACCGACGAGAACGCCCCGACGGCGCATTATTGCCAGAAGGCCTGACTGGAATCAGACGCCGCGCGCCTTCTCCTGCGCAGCATAATGATCGGCGATCTGTTCGCCGGTCGCGATCCAGACATCGGATTTCTGCTGAACATAGAGCAAAAACTCCCGCAGCAAATACCAGCGCATCGGCCGGCCGGAGACCTGCGGGTGCAGGACCAGCGTCGTCACGCCACCCCAGGCATGGGTCGCCTCGAATTCGTCGATCCACATCTGCAGCACCGCATCGCGGCCGAAAATGGGTCGCGAGCTGGTACGGCTCGTCATGCCGAAATTCCAGTCGTCGAAGGCGAAATTGACCGGGATCTCGACAAGGCCCGCATGATCCGCCCCGCCGGCATGGCGATAGGGCAGAATGTCATCGCGAAACGAGCTGGAATAACGCATGCCGGATTTTGCCAGATAGCCGAGCAGTTCCGGAAAATTCTCGCCCGACGGCGCGCGATAACCGATCGGCCGAACACCGAGCACCTTTTGCAGCGCCTCGTAACCGAGATCGATTTCCTCGAAGGCGGCGTCGAGCTTGTCGCGCTCCGGCAGCTTGTGCAGATAACCGTGATGGCCGATCTCGTGGCCGGCCTTCAGAATGCTTTCGCACTGGGCCGGATGCGCCAGCGCCGTCCAGCCGGGAATGAAGAAGGTCGCCTTGATCGCCAGCTCATCCATCAGCTGGACGATTTTCGCAATGCCGACGCGGGCGTCGTAACCGCCATGCGAGGTCGTCACCATGCGATCGACATTGGAGGGATTGTTACCGATCCACGCCGTCTCGGCATCAACGTCGAAACCGACGAAGAGCGCGCTTTTCGCACCGTTCGGCCAGACCATGTCGGGCGTGGCAGGCGCCGGGTTGAGCGGGCGGGGGACAAGATCGTGGGTCATCGCACAGACAGTTCCGGCTGATATTCGAAGATGAGAAGCCGTGCCATGTCCTGAAGAACGATGGCCCGGCTTCTTTGGCATAACGGGATGGTCCGCTGCCGCCCTGCCCCCAACAAGAAAGACGTTACGCAGGCTGGACGGCATCCCGTTCTTGTAAACTGGCTTACTTGGCCGGAGCGCCGTTCAGGTAGATGCCTTCGAGTGCAGCATCTTCCAGGCCGTACTTGGCGAAGATCGCCTTGTATTCGCCGCTTGCCATCAGGGCCTTGAGGGCACCGACATAGGCGTCACGCAGTTCGGTATCCTTCTTGGAGAAGCCGATACCCTGGTAGACGGCGGTGAACGGCTTGCCGACCGAGTAATAGGCGTCCTTTTCCAGCGCGATCAGGTAGGGAACGGTTTCCGAACCCTGCACGGCGGCATCGACGCGGCCCTGCTTCAGCTGGGTGCGGGCATCGGCCGAACCTTCGGTGCCGACGACCTTGACGGCCGGCAGGCCCTTGGCTTCGCAGTTGGCGGCGCTCCACTTGGCGGTTTCATCCGGGAAGGTAGTGCGACGGCTCATGCCGACCGACTTGCCGCACAGATCGGCTTCGGTCTTGATTGCGTCCTTGTGGTTCATCGTCGTGTAGAACTGGGCGCCCGAGCGCATGTAATCGACGAATTCGAGCGCGTCACGGCGCTTTTCCGTATCGGTCATGCCCGAATGGATGAGATCGACGCGGCCGGTCGTGACGGAAGAGACCATCTGTTCGAAGCCGATATCCGACCATTCGACCTTGGTGCCGAGCTGCTTGGCGAGCGCCAGACCGAGATCGATATCGAGGCCCTTCAGCTCGTTGGTGGCCGGATCCTTGTATTCCATCGGCGGGTAGTTCGGCGTGTTGGCAATAATGATCTTGCCAGCGGTCTTGATGCGCTCCGGCAGGCCTTCGGCCGAGACGGAGGTGGCGGTGAAGGCAGCAACGGCTGCGATCAGGGCGAGTGCTTTGGTCATGATATCCCCTATCCTGTTCTTGTTGGGTTTCGAATAAATCAGCTATGCACGGCGCGGATGAATTCCGCCGTACGCGGGCTTTTGGGTGCGCTCAGCACTTCCGAGGCAGGGCCGGTCTCGACGACCTTGCCCGCTTCCATGAAGGTGACCGTGTTGGCGACATTGCGGGCAAAACCGAGCTCGTGGGTCACGACGATCATCGTCATGCCGGAGGCCGCGAGATCCTTCATCACGTCGAGCACTTCCGAAACCAGCTCGGGGTCAAGCGCCGAGGTCGGCTCATCGAACAGGATCAGGTCCGGCCGCATGCCCATGGCGCGGGCAATCGCCACACGCTGCTGCTGGCCGCCGGAAAGTTCCACCGGATAATGATTGGCCTTGTCGGCAAGCCCGACACGGGCAAGCAGGGACAGCGCATGCTCACGCGCCTGATCCGCAGGCTCGCCCAGAACCTGGACCGGGCCTTCCATGATGTTTTCGAGCGCCGTCTTGTGCGGGAAGAGGTTGAAACGCTGGAACACCATGCCGATGCGGCGGCGCTGGCGCGAAATCTCGGCATCGGAGAGTTCGTGCAGATTGTTACCGTCGCGGCGGTAACCCATCAGCGCGTCATTGACCCAGATGGCGCCGCCATCCATGCGCTCAAGCAGATTGATGCAGCGCAGGAACGTGCTCTTGCCGGAGCCGGAGGGGCCAATGATGCAGGCGACTTCGCCGCGCGCCACTTCCATGCTGACCTGATCGAGCGCCTTGAACGGTCCGAAATTTTTGGAAACGTCGATTGCCTTGACGAGAATATCCATATCGCCCGCCCCTTACATCGATGCCTGGATGGATTTCGATCCGCGGGCGAAATAGCGCTCGATGCGCTGCTGGCCGACCGACAGGATGGAAACCACGACGAGATACCAGAAGCTGGCGACGAGCAGCAGTTCCAGCACGCGCGTATTGGCGTAATAGATGACCTGCGCATTGTGCAGGATTTCCGAATACTGGATGACGCTGGCAAGCGAGGTGAGCTTGACCATGCCGATCACTTCATTGCCGATCGGCGGCACCATGACGCGCATCGCCTGCGGCAGAACGATCCGGCGCAGCATCTTGCGCTGCGTCATGCCGATCGTGCGAGCCGCCTCATACTGGCCGGCATCGACGGACAGAAGGCCGCTGCGCACCACTTCCGACGTATAGGCACCCTGCGAAATCCCGAGGCCCAGCATGGCCGCCACGAAGGGCGTCATGATGTCGACGGTGCGGAATTCGAACAGGCCGGGAATGCCGAGCGTCGGAAAGATCAGCGCGAGGTTGAACCACAGCATCAGCTGCAGCAGCGCCGGCGCACCGCGAAAGATCCAGACGTAACCGATGGCGATCCACGACAGGACCGGATTGCCGGAAATGCGCATGATGGCGATGACGACGCCGAGCACGATGCCGATCACCATGGCGGCGACGGTCATGATCAGCGTGTTGACGAGGCCTTCGAGAATGACCGGCGCGAACAGGAACTGGCTGACATAGCTCCATTCGATCTGGCCGACGCTGAAGGCACGCACCAGCGCCAGAAGCAGGACGATGACGACGGCGGCCGAGATCGTGCGGCCGATATGCCGCTTCGGCACCAGTTTCAGATGCGCGATTTCGTATTTCGACCGATCGACCGTCGACATTCCGTCCGCTGTGCTCATCGCGCTTCCGTCTCCTTGACACCGGCAAACTTGCGGCAGGCTTCGAGCGCCTGTTCGAAACGGCCGATCTGCTGGCGAACGGCGTCAGGCGCCGTGCAGCCGTAACCGGTGCGGCTCGAAAGCGCGTGCTCCAGCGTGATCGCCTGCAGCAGGCCGCCGTTGAGGCGCGGATCGATCTTCGGCAGGTCGTCTTCCGTCAGGCCGGAAAGGTCGTGGCCGCGCTCTTCGCAATAGCGTACCACGGCGCCGGTGATTTCGTGAGCTTCTGCAAACGGCACGTCCTGACGCACCAGCCAGTCGGCCACTTCGGTCGCGAGCGTGAAGCCGCGCGGCGCTTCGGCGCGCAACTTCTCGACCTCGAATTCCAGCGTCTCGACCATGCCGGCAAAGGCGGGCAGGATCAGTTCCAGCGTATCGATCGTCTCGAACAGGACCTTCTTGTCCTCGGCGAGGTCGCGGTTATAGGCAAGCGGCATTGCCTTCATGGTGGCGAGGAAACCGGCGACATTGCCGATCATCGTGCCGGACATGCCGCGCGAAAGCTCGGCAATATCGGGGTTCTTCTTCTGCGGCATGATCGAGGAGCCGGTCGAATAGCTGTCATGCAGCTTCACCCAGCTGAACTGCTTCGAGCTCCAGATGCAGATCTCTTCGGCTAGCCGCGAAAGATTGACGCCGACAAGGGCGGTGATGAACAGGAATTCGGCAACGATATCGCGCGAGGCAACTGAGTCGATCGAGTTTTCGGACGCTGCCGAATAACCGAGTTCGATGGCAGACAGATCCGGACGATTGACGATGCCGGAGCCGGCAAGTGCGGCGGCCCCCAGCGGCGACCGGTCGAAGCGGCGATCGAAATCCTGAAAACGCTCCAGATCGCGCAGCAGCGACTGCGCATGCGCCATCAGGTGATGGCCGAGTACGATCGGCTGGGCCGGCTGCAGATGGGTGAAGCCGGGCATGACCGTTTCCACATGCCGGGTCGCCTGGGCGACAAGCGCCTCTTCGACAGCGATAATGCCGGCGGAAAGTTCGCGGGCCATGCGGCGCAGGTAAAGACGGGTATTATTGGCGGTCTGGTCGTTGCGCGAACGGCCGGCACGAAGCTTGCCACCGAGTGCGCCGAGGCGACCCATCAGAAGCCGTTCGAGGAAGGTATGCACATCCTCGTCACCGGCAATCGGCGTCTCGCGGCCGGCAGCGACATCCGCTTCGATCGCATCGAGCGCGGCGCGGATCGTCTTGAACTCGCCTTCATTGAGCACGCCGGCGCGCTTCAGTTCCGAGGCATGCGCACGCGAGCCTGCAATATCCTCACGGTAAAGCCGAAAATAGCTGGCCGGAGCGCGGGAAAGATTGGCGAGAGCTTCGGAAGGACCGGACTTGAAACGTCCACCCCAGAGCTGTGCGGATGCCGACATGCGCAAACCTGTTTTCTGTAGAGATAATGGGCAGGGATCACATGTGCCCGTCTGTTGAGCAAGCGAACTTATTTCCTTGCACCTATGACAAAATTGACTAGGGCACTTCCGTCGATCATTATTGACGACAAAATACGGCCCGCGAGCCGAGCCAGACTGACAGGAAACAGCAGACCAAATGGAGAATCGCCGCCACCGCCTTCCCTCGACGGCAGCCCTTCAGGTGCTGCTGGCGGTCGCCGAACGGGGATCCACAAGTGCGGCGGCGGAAAGCACGGCCCTTTCGCAGAGCGCGGTCAGCAAACAGCTTCTCGGCCTTGAGGAACTGATCGGCACGCCAGCTTTTCTGCGCACCTCGCGCGGGATGGTGGCGACCGAGGCGGGGCGGATTTATATCGAGCATGCGCGCACGGCGTTGAAGGCCATGGAGGATGCAGCCCTGCTCGTCGCCCGGCTGAAACCCGGCCCCGGCGTGTTGCGGCTGCAGGTCCTGCCGATCTTCGGCGACCGCTGGCTGCTGCCGCGTTTCCAACAGTTTGCCGAAAGCAATCCCGATATCGAGGTGCAGTTCACCACGTTCATCTCGCCATCGCAGTCGGAACTGCCGGACGGCATCTTCGAATTTGCCGCAGCACCACAGCATAGCGACAACAGCACCTACCTCTTCGGTCGCGACGTGGTGGTCGTCAGTGCGCCAAACTATTTCGCCAAGACCGGCACGCCCGGATCGATCGAGGATCTGGCGGAAGGGGTGATGCTCGAACATCCACAGACCCCGTTCCACTGGCAACATCTGGCCGCATTCCATGACCGGCGGGATCTGATGGTGCGTCACACAACGCGTTTCGGTTATTACACGATGGTGATCCGCGCTGCCCTGGCCGGCCAGGGCATGGCGCTGGTGCCGCGCGGCCTAATCGCCGACGATCTCGCAGCCGGCCGATTGGTGAACCCATCCGGTCTCGGTTACCGCAGCGATTACGGCTACTGGTTCAGCACGCCGAAATTTGCCGGCACTAGCGGCGCCATGGAAGTGTTCAAGGACTGGCTGGTTGGCCAGATCGGCGCGGTCGATCCCGAACGCGCCGATCGCTGAGATAAAAATAATCAGAAGCCTTCCAGCACGATCTTGCCGCGTGCCTTGCCGCTTTCGATCACGGCATGGGCACGCTTCAGATTTTCGGCGTTGATCGGCTTCATGATATCCGTCACCGTGGTGCGGATCCGCCCGCTATCGATCAGCTCCGCGACCTCGTTCAACAGCTTGCCCTGCTCATCCATATCGGCCGTCTCGAAAATCGAACGGGTGAACATCAGCTCCCAATGGATCGACACGGCCTTGCGCTTGAAGCCGAGAACGTCGAGTGCAGCCGGATCGTCGATCAGTCCAAACCGACCCTGCGGCGAAATCAGCTCGATAATCTCGGCGAGATGGCGATGCGTCTCCGTGGTCGAAAACACAAAGGCTGGCGCGCCGATGCCGAGCGCCTTCACCTGCTCGGCCAGCGGCTTGGTATGGTCGACAACATGATGGGCGCCGAGTTCCTTCACCCAGGCCTGTGTTGCCGGCCGTGAGGCGGTGGCAATGACGGTCAGGTCGGTCAGCGCCCGGATGAGCTGGATGGCGATCGAACCGACGCCGCCGGCGCCACCGATAATCAGGATCGCGTTTGCCGCACCGGCAACCGGCTTCCTGATATCGAGCCGGTCGAACAGCATTTCCCAGGCGGTGATCGCCGTCAGCGGCAGGGCGGCTGACTCGGCATTGGAGATCGACTTCGGCTTGTGGCCGACGATCCGCTCATCGACCAGATGGAACTGGCTATTGGCACCCGGCCGGATCAGCGAACCGGCATAAAACACCTCGTCGCCCGACTTGAACGAGGTCACCTTGTCACCGATCTCGACGACGCGGCCGACCGCATCCCAGCCCAGAACCTTCCACTGGCCGGCTTCCGGAGAGACGCCTTTACGGATCTTCGTATCGACCGGATTGACCGAGATCGCCTCGACCGCAACCAGAATATCGCGGCCGCTCGCTTTCGGCTTTTCCAGTTCGACATCGGCAAGCGAGGCCTCGGCCTCGATCGGTCCTGCGGTCTTGTAGGCAACAGCCTTCATCATACGTTTCCTTCTCTACGCTTGATATGAGCGGAAGATGGATCTACCTTTGAGAAAAGCCAATACGCACAAAATCAGCCTATAGTGTCAAAAAGGATACCGTGATGGCAAAGCTGCGCCATTCCCGTTTCGACTGCAGTCCGGGTTGCTCGGTCGAGGCCGCAATCGGCCTGATCGACGGCAAATGGAAATCCGTCATCCTCTTTCACCTAATGTCTGGCAAGTTGCGTTTCAGCGAGATCCGCCGACATATTCCGGATGTGACCCAGCGCATGCTAACCAATCAGCTGCGGGAACTGGAAGAAGACGGGCTGATCGACCGAAAGGTCTATGCGCAGGTGCCGCCCAAGGTGGAATACAGCCTGTCACCGCTCGGCCGCAGCATGGAAGCCATTCTTCTGGCACTGAAAAGCTGGGGCGACGAGAATATCGGCCTTTATGGAAAACCGAAAATCCTCGCCCCCGCAGATCAGGACGCGGCCTGAGACCGCCCGGAGCTAAGCGCAGCGCGCTTAAGCGCCGACAATTTCCTGCACCAGATGCCCCGGCGAGACTTCGCGATAGACCCGTTTCGGCGGTACGTAGTCGAACGGCCGGACGGGGCTCTTAATCTCTTCCGATAACGGCGGCTGAGTAAGGCCGCGGCGCGACGGATCGGGGATCGGCACAGCGGAAATCAGCCGGCGCGTATAGGGATGCTGCGGATTGTCGAAGATCGCCGCCCGTGGGCCGATCTCGACGATTTCGCCCAGGAACATCACTGCGATCCGGTGGCTCATCCGCTCCACCACCGCCATGTCATGGCTGATGAAGAGATAGGAGAGGCCATGCTTTTCCTGGAGGTCTAGGAGAAGGTTGGAGACCTGAGCCTTGACTGACACGTCGAGCGCGGAAACCGCCTCGTCGGCAACGATGAATTTCGGATCGAGCGCCAGTGCACGCGCAATCGAGATACGCTGCCGCTGGCCGCCGGAAAACTCGTGCGGATGGCGATCGGCCATCGCGGCGGTAAGCCCGACCTGTTCCAAAAGTTCGGCGACACGTGCCTTGGCATCGCGCTTGCTCAATATCCCATGCGCCAGCATCGGCTCGGCAATCGCGGACCCAACGGTGATGCGCGGGTTGAGTGAGGCGAACGGATCCTGAAAGATCATCTGCGAGGTGCGGCGCATGCCGCGCAGCTCGCGCGTACCGGCCTTGGTGACATCCTGTCCGTTGACGGTGATCGAGCCGGCGGTCGGATTGATCAGCCGGATGATCGCGCGGCCCGTGGTCGACTTGCCGCAACCGGATTCGCCGACCAGCGACAGGGTTTCACCGGGACGCAGGTCGAAGGACACGCCTTCGACCGCATGCACGCGGCCATTCGGCAGGTCGAAACGCACGGCGAGATCGGAAACTTTCAGGATCGGTTCGAGCGTCGGCGAAACCGGGCTCATCTCGCGGCCCTCTTCCGCCTCGCCCGTCGCCGGATCGACTTCCGGGAAACGGCGCGGAGAGACGGCATCGCCCATCGTGCCGAGGCGCGGAATGGAGGCGAGCAGCGACTTCGTATAGACCGCCTTCGGTGCGGCAAACACCTGATCGGTGGCGCCGGTCTCGATCATGTCGCCGCGGAACATCACGACCGTGCGGTCGGCAACCTGGGCCACGACGCCCATATCGTGGGTGATGAAGAGAACGCCCATGTTCTCTTCCTTCTGCAGATCTCGCAGCAGATGCAGGATTTCCGCCTGGATGGTCACATCGAGCGCCGTGGTCGGCTCGTCGGCGATCAGCAGTTTGGGGCGGCAGGCAAGCGCCATGGCGATCATCACGCGCTGGCGCATGCCGCCGGAGAACTTGTGCGGATATTCGTGCAGGCGGGTTTTGGCGGCCGGGATGCGCACCCGCTCCATCAGCCGCAGCGTTTCCGCTTCCGCCGCCTTCCACGAAAGACCGCGATGCAGGACCAGCGCCTCAGCCACCTGATTGCCGATCGTGAAGACCGGGTTGAGCGAGGTCATCGGCTCCTGAAAGATCATGCCGATCGAGCCGCCACGCACCTGCCGCATCTCGGCTTCGCTGGCGGCAAGCAGGTCCTTGCCTTCAAGCAGGATGCGGCCTTCCGAGCGCGACCGGCCCGGCTGCAGCAGACGCATGGTCGACAGCGCCGTGACGCTTTTGCCCGAGCCACTTTCGCCGACGATCGCCACCGTTTCGCCGGCACCGACTTCGAGGCTGATATTGCGGATGACCGGCTTCCAGCCTTGCGAGGTCTTGAACGAGGTCGTCAGGTTTTCGATCTTGAGAACCGGCCCGACGTTCTTGGTCGTGATGTCGCTCATCTCAGTTCTCCTTGGCAAGTCGCGGATCGACGAGATCGCGCAGGCCGTCGCCCAGCAATTGCAGCGAGAGAACCGAAAAGACGATCGCAAGTCCCGGAAACAGCATCAGCCAGGGGGCATTGTTCATGTATTCACGGCCCGAGGCGAGCATCGTGCCCCAGGTCGGCATGTCGGTGGAAACGCCGACGCCGAGGAAGGAAAGGCTCGCTTCCGCCAGCATGGCCGAGGCGAAGACGAAGGTCGCCTGCACGAGGATCGGCGAGGCAAGATTGAGCAGGACGTGGCGCAGAAGGATCTGCCATGTCGGCAGGCCCATGGCGACCGCCGCCTCGATATAGGGCAGTTCACGCAGGACCAGCGTCGAGCCGCGGATGATGCGGGCAAGACGCGGCGCATAGGTGATGCCGAGCGCCAGGATGACCGTCGTCAGCGAGGGCCCGAGTGCGGCGACCAGCGCGATCGCCAGCAGGATGTCGGGAAAGGACATCATCGCATCGAGCAGCCGCGAGATCGGCGCATCGAGACTGCGGAAGAAACCGGCGATAACGCCCAGAAACACGCCGATCACGGTCGAGAGACAGACGACGCCGAGACTGACGAGCAGCGAGATGCGGCCCGCAAAGATCGCCCGCGAAAGGATGTCGCGGCCGAATTCATCGGTGCCGAACCAGTTGGTTCCCGATGGCGGCTTCAGCTTGTTGACGATCGAAAGCTTGTTCGGCGCATAGGGCGCAATCCACGGCGCGAGCAGCGCGGCAAGCACGACGACTGCAAGAATGATCGCACCGAGCAGCATGGCCCGGTTGCCGAACAGGCGGCGCAGTTTTGCGGCGAAAGGCATGGAGACGGAGGCCATCGTAGTCATAGGCGCACCCGCGGGTCGACGAGAATATAGAGCATGTCCACGACGAAGTTGATGAGGACGTAAATGGCGGCAACGACGAGAAGCGCGCCCTGGATGACCGGATAGTCGCGCCGCAGCACCGCCGAGACGACGAGATTGCCGATGCCCGGCAGGCCGAACACGGTTTCCGTCACGACGGCACCGGCAACCAGCATGGCGATCGACAGGCCGATGACGGTGATGATCGGGATCATCGCATTCTTGAGCGCGTGCTTGAGGATGACGCGGGCAGCCCCCGCCCCCTTGGCCTTGGCGGTGCGGACGTAATCGTCACCGAGAACATCGAGCATCGAGGCGCGGGTAAAGCGGGTGATCAGCGCCGAGTTGACGATGCCGAGTGCCACGGCCGGAAGCACAAGATGGTGCAGCCGCTCAAGGAAAGGCGTATCGGGTCCGCCGTAACCGGAGGCTGGAAACCAGCCCATGCTCACGGCAAACACCTGCATCAGCATCAACCCGAGCCAGAAGCTCGGCACGCTGGCGGCGACCATGGTCAGCGTCACGACGATCTGGTCGAAGATCGTGCCGCGCTTGACGGCCGACAGAATGCCGACCGGCAGCGCGATGCCGACCGCGATCAAGATCGAGAACAGCGTCAGGAAAAAGGTCGGCTCGGCACGCGTGGCAAGCGCTGTCGTGACCGGCTGATTGAGGAAGATCGACTGGCCGAGATCACCCTTGAATATGCCGAGCACGAACTGGGCATATTGGGTGATCAGCGGCGCATCGAGCCCCATCTTGGTGCGCAGCTGCGCGATATCGGCCGGGGTCGCATCCGACCCCAGCATGACCGCGGCAGGATCGCCCGGTGTCACGCGAACGATGACGAAAACCACCGTCACGACGAGGGCGAGCACGATGGCCATGCCCCCCAGCCGTTTTAACAGTGCCCGTGCGATCCTTGCCATGGTCTAGTCCTTGGTTTCCGAAATTACTTCTTCGGGCTGACGTTCCAGAA
Organism: Neorhizobium alkalisoli; assembly: GCF_007829835.1. Taxonomy (GTDB): domain Bacteria; phylum Pseudomonadota; class Alphaproteobacteria; order Rhizobiales; family Rhizobiaceae; genus Neorhizobium. Next base: position 432,481 of record NZ_VIWP01000005.1, read on the forward strand.
ATGCGGCCAGTAGGTCGGCTCGTAACCGGAAACGCCATTGGCGAGACCGGAAACCGCATTGAAGTTGCCGACCTTATAGAGCGGCGCATCGTCATAGATGACCGTCTGGATACCGTCCCAGGCCTTCTTCTTGGCGTCGTCGGTCGTTGCATCCATATAGGCGGCAACGGCCTTGGTCTTCTGGTCGGAAACATACCAGCCCGGATAGGTATCGGTAATGGTGTTGATCGTGGTCGGATCACCCGGGAAGTTGGAATGGGTGATGAAGATGTCCCACTGCTTGCTATCGGCGCGGCGGGTCGTCAGCGTTGCCCAGTCGACAACCTGCATATCGACCTTGAAGCCAGCCGCTTCGAGATAGGCCTTGGCCACTTCGCCGATCTTGTAGTGGAACTCATACTGGCGGCTGGTCAAAAGGCGGATCGGCGTGCCGTCGTAACCGGCTGCCTTGAGCAGCTTTGCGGCCGCTTCCGGATCGCCTTCGCCGTAACGGGCAACACCGGCTTCGGTATGCCAGAACGAACCCTTCGGGAAGATCGAGGCATCGACGCTGTAGAAACGGTCGTCCGAGAAGGCGGCCAGCATCATGTCCTTGGCATTGAGCGCGGCCTGCACGGCCTGACGCAGCTGCTTTTTGACGAGCAGGCCTTCCTTCATGTTCATGTTCATCGATGCCCAGCCGGCATCCTTGAAGATGACAGGCTTTGCCTTGCCGCTCTTTTCGACGCGCTCATAGGCGCTGACCGGCAGCGAGTCGGCATAATCGAACTGGCCGGAAATCAGGCCTTCAACGCGGGCATTGGCGTCCGGAACCGGGACGAAACGGATTTCCTTGGCGATCGCCTCGCGCTTGCCGGCATAGTTGCTGGTCGCGCCTTCGGGAGACTTGTAGCCGTCGAAACGGACGAGCTGGGTATACTGGTCCGGCTTGCGCTCCTTGAGGGCGTAGGGGCCGGTGCCGACGAAATCGGTCAGCGTGTCCTTGACGTCTTCCGACGGCATGATGACGGAGGCCTGCGACAGGGTGGCGAGCAGCGGCGCATACCGCGACTTCAGCTTGAAGACGACGGCATGGTCGCCATCTTCCGTCAGGCTTTCGACGATGCCGGCAACCTGCTTGCCCTTGGAATTGACCGCCATCCAGCGCTTCAGCGAGGCGGTGACATCCTTGGCATCGAAATCGCTGCCGTCATGGAATTTTACGCCTTCGCGCAGCGGGATCCTGTAGGTGAGGCCGTCCTCGGAAATCGTCGGCATGCCGGCTGCGAGAAGCGGAACGGACTTCCACTCGGCGTCATAGGTATAAAGCGTCTCGAAAATGTGCTGGTCAATGGTCAGCACGATATCGGTCGCCGTCTGCATCACGTCGAGCGTCGGCGGCTCGCCGATCGTCGCAACGGTCAGAACGCCATCGCTGGCCTGTGCCAGCGCCAGGCTGCTTGTACCGGCAAGGGCTGCCAGCGTCATCAGAACAAGTGCACTCTTTTTCATGGTTTCAGTCCCCTTTGTCTGTCGTCATTGCTGACGGTTTTCCGTTCATTCTCGAATACTGTCCGCGGCCGCTTTCCTTTCGGCCGCGGGGTCAGGCGTCTAGTCCCAGCGGATCGGCAACGCGCGGCCACAGCTCGAGGCTGGCCTTGCGGTAGGGCGTGGTTGCCGGATTGGTGGGATAAGAAGTGGGTGCGGCGATATAGACGATCTCCGACGAGACCGGCTGAAAACCTGCGTAAAAATGGTTGGTCGACTTGATCAGCAGCCAGGATTTTTCCGCGAAATCGACGCCCTGATTGGAGAAGATATCCGGCTCGTAGGTCTGGGTGCGGCTGGTGATCAGCACGATATCGATATTGGTGCCGACCGGACGGATGACCGCCGTACTGCCAAGCGTGACGCGACTGTTGCGGAAGCTCTGCCAACCGGCATCGAACACGGCCTGGACGGTAACGCGCAGATCGAGCGGTTCGCCGCCCTGGGGACCGGACTTGCCGCCAAACCGCAGGTCAAGTTCGGCCCCCAGGCCCGCCGCATGGCAGAAACTGACCGCAATCGGATCCCAGATGGTCGCCACGGCAAAATCGTCCATGCCGCGTTCCATCATCCGCCGCAGGATATGGGTCGCATCGCCCGCAACACCGCCGCCGGGATTGTCCCAGACATCGGCGATGGTCACCGGCTTTTCAGGATTGGCCGCACGGATGGCGACAGCCTTGTCGAGACCGGCTTCGGTATCGAACATCGGCATCGCCGTTTCCTTGCGCAGCGCATAAAGCTCGCGACCGAGGGCAGCCGCCAGCGCATCGCCCTTGGCCTTGTCATTGTTGGAGACGACGACGATGCGCGTGCCCATATCCGGCACGTCACCGGCCATGAAACCATGGATGACGGAAGCCGAGAGAATGCCGTCCTTGCCTTCCATCGCGTGCATGCGGTCGACGAAGGAGCGCATCGGCTCGCGGCTGGTCGGAAAGATGGTGATCATCCGGCAGTCGAAGGTGGAGATGACCGGCTTGATCTCGCCCTTCAACGTCCGCAGCGCCAGCTCGACCACATGTTCGCCGCGCTGTTCGAAATCCGTATGGGGGAATTCGAGGAAGGCGGCCATCAGGTCGAGATTGGCGACGCGTTTTGCCGTCAGGTGGCTATGCGGATCGAATTCCGCCGCGATCAGCACGTCCGGCCCGACAATGGCCCGCACACGGGAGAGAAAATCGCCTTCCGGATCGTCATACCCCTGCGCCACCATCGCGCCATGCAGGCCGAGCACGACGCCATCGACCGGCAGGGCGGCCGTCAGTTCGGCCAGAATCTGGTCGCGCAGAGTTTCATAGGTCTGGCGCTGGATGAGCCCGGCCGGCTCCGCCCAGCAGGACGTGCCTTCGATCACGGTAAACCCTTCCGCGCGGCCACGGCGGCGCAGGATCGGCACGACGGATGAACAGAGCGTCGGCGTCTCCGGATGCTCGCCGGGACCGGCGTAGAACGCCGCCTTGAAGGCGTTCATATCCGTCGGCACAGGCGAGAACGTATTGGTTTCCGTCGCCAGCGAGGCGGTAAAGATGCGCATGCTCATGCTTCCGAATGGCAAGCGGATCGCGGATGTCCGAACGCGCCGAAACCAGCACCTCCCGCCCGCAACCGAACTCTGCCCGGCACTTCGGCGGAACCCTCCCGGCATTCGCCCTCATCAGGCAATTGCAGGATCCGGGTCTGGCTTCAGGAAAATTCGCCCTCGTTTTAGTTCACCCGTTCACCGTTTGCGGTGTAATTTATTTTCTTCATAATGCGTCAAAATCAGTGCAAGTCAACTTCATCACCAGTTTTCACGCATTTTCTGTAATTTATTTTCTTAATCGGTTAAATACGGGAAAATTTTCATGATGAGGCAGACGATCTTCGCGCATGCAAAAATCCTGGCCCGGTTATTTTGTTTTCAAGATCAATCCCTTCTGTCGCCTAAAACACTTCCGACAGGCAAAGGATGGAAAACGCCGCTGCGGCGCACATGAAAAAAGGGCGCTCCTAAGGGCGCCCTTTTTCACGATCCGATGAAAATCACTCATTCTGCCGAAACGGCGGGATGAAAATATTTTCGTGAACCCGCCTTACCAGACGGTCCCGCGGGCATCGACATTTTCAACGCGGGTGACCTTGCCGCCGCGATGGAAGACCATGCGATCGAACAGGTTGGTGACGACGCAGGTATGGTTCGGCACGACCTTCACGACCGAACCGATGTCCGGGAAGGGCTTTGTGCACTCCGAGAGATCGACGACCGCATGTTCTTCCGAAAGCGAGATAACGCGGGCACCTTCGAAACCAGCGATCGCGCCATAATCCGAAAAGCCGAGCAGGTCAGAGGTCAACGCCTTGGAACCGCTGTCCAACACGGCGCGATCCGGCGCCGGGCGGGAAACGACGGTCGCCAGAATGTGCATGGCGAGATCATCGGCCGTACAATGGCCGGCCCGCACCATGCTGCGGTCGTTATAGACATAGGTGCCGGCGCGGTGTTCGGTGGCCGAAGGCACGAGATGCGCCGAAAACAGATCCGGCGAACCACCGCTCGTGCGCACCGGGCAATCCATCCCCTTCTCTGCAAGAAGCGCCATGGTGCGCACCATGAAGGCCTCGACCTTCTCGGCGCCGCCGACGGCCGGATAGGTCATGATGCCGCCGAAATGCAGGCCCGGCGCCGCAGCGATCTTTTCGGCCAGTGCCGTGGCGGCTTCCGGCGTCTGTACGCCGCAGCGTTTTGCGCCGGTATCGCATTCGACCAGAACCGTCAGCGGCCGCGCAGCGTCAAAAGTCTTTGCCAGACCCGCCACCGTCACTTCGCTATCGGCAACGACGGCGAGCTTTTCGACCCGCGCATTGAGTGCCTTGAGACGTGCCAGCTTGGCGGCGCCGAGAATGTTGTAGGTGATGAGAATGTCGTTGAAACCGGCATCGGCAAACACTTCCGCCTCGGTCACCTTCTGGCAGTTCAGCCCGACCGCACCCGCCTCGATCTGCTGGCGTGCGACGGCCGCGATCTTGTGGGTCTTGATATGCGGGCGAAACGCCTTTCCATGCGCCGCGCAATAGGCCTGGACCCGCGCGATATTGGCGGCCAGCCGGTCTTCGTCGATGACCGGCATGGGCGTTGCGACCTCATCCAGCGACGTGCCTGGCTCGGGCCACGGATAGTTCATGATGACACCTCGTTTTAGAAAGGGCGCGCCGCGGCGCAGGGAAGAACCTGTTTTTTATTTTCGCCCACATGGCTGGTTTGGCGAATGCTCTTGAGTATTATGGTATCAAAACCGGCTCAAGTGAAATTCATTTTCATGAAGTGAGCAAGCCAACGTCGCTGGCATCTTACGGGGAGAGACCGAATGGACCTGTTCCACGCATTGTCCGACGAAGGAAACAGGCTTTCCGCGCTGGAGACGAAACTTGCCCGGTTCGCGCTGGAAAACGTCGATTTCGTCGTCAATTCCTCAATCGTGGAGCTTGCCGAAAAGGCGGGCGTCTCACCACCAACCGTCACCCGCTTCTGCCGCAGGCTCGGCTGCCAGGGTTATTCCGATTTCAAGGTACAGCTGGCAAAACTCGCCTATGTCGGCATGCGCTACCTCACGCCGGAGGCGCCAACCGCAACGGCCGAGGAAGTCGCGCAGGACATCGTCTCCAAGGCGCAGAACGCGCTGTTCGAACTGCACCGCCAGCTTGACCTAGCCGCCATCGAAAAGGCCGCCCAGCTTTTGCGCGGCGCGGATTTCATCCAGGCCTTCGGCGCCAGCGGCAATTCGGCGATGATCGTCAACGAGCTGCACAACCGGCTTTTCCGCCTCGGCTGCCGCATGAACGCATCGAACGACCACAATATGAACCTGATGATTTCCGCTTCGGTCCAGCCGGGAACGGTCGTCTTCGGGTCGTCCTTTACGGGCCGGGATATGGGCCTCGTCCATTGCCTCGAACTGATGCGCCAGCGCGGCATCCCGATCGTCGTCATCACCCAGCACGGCTCGCCGGTGGCGGCCACTGCGGACGTGGTGATCGGCATCGACCTGCCCGAGGGCAAGAACATCTTTCGCCCGACCTCGACGCGTTACGCTTTTCTGGCCGCGATCGACATCCTCGCCAATATGGTCGCCTATGCCGACCGCAACACCTCTTTGAAGGCGCTGCGCAGCATCAAGGAAGAGCTGGTGCGCAACCGCGACGGCGACGACCGCCAGCTCCTCGGCGACTGACGATTTTTAGTCGAGCGGCTTGTAGGCGATCACGTCCATCTCGACCTTGGCATCGACCATCAAGGGCGACTGCACGGTGGAGCGAGCCGGCGGGTGATCGATAAAGTGCTTCTGGAAGACGGCGTTGAAGCTCGAAAAATCGCGCGCATCGTCCAGCCAGACATTGACCTTGACGACATCAGCCAGCGTGCAATCGGCCAGCGCCAGGACGTCCTTGATATTGGCGACGACCTGTTCGGTCTGGGCGACGATACCGCCGACAACCACTTCGCCGTCGACCGTCGGCACCTGGCCGGACACGTAAACGAAATCGCCGGCGCGCACGGCCTTGGCAAACGGACGCCGCTGCCCGCCCGCCTGGGCGTCGGCAGTTGCAAAACGGATCAGCTTCTTCTCGCTCATTCTGTCGCTCCTGAGGAATTCCGTAATTTATTTTCAGGATTCCTGCCTACAGCATTCGATATGCATGTTTCCAGCTCGAAAACGGCGGGCGACAAGAAAATTAATGCCGGATCATAAGGTAAAGCCCGGCACCAGAGGGTACCAGGCTTCAAGATCAGTTGCCGGCCTTGGCGACGAGAACCGCATCCGCACGGTAATCTGCCGGAAAGATCTTCCTGAGGTTTTCGACCTTCGGCAGATCGTTGATGACGATATAGGGATAGGTCGGATTTTCCTGCAGAAAGTTCTGGTGATAGGCTTCTGCCGGATAAAAGGCCTTGCCCGGTTCGATCTTGGTGACGATCGCCGCATCATAGACACGGGCCTGGTTCAACTGGCCGATATAGGCCTTGGCCACCTTCGCCTGCTCATCATTTACCGGAAAAACGGCAGAGCGATATTGCGTGCCGCGATCCGGCCCCTGGCGGTTGAGCTGGGTCGGGTCATGGGCGACGGAAAAATAGATCTGCAGCAGATGGCCATAGGAAACCGTCTTCGGATCGAAGACGACCTGTACGGATTCCGCGTGACCGGTCGAGCCGGAACTGACCGTCTCGTATTGCGCGGTCCCCTTGGCGCCACCGGCATAACCGGACGTGGCGCTGACGACGCCCTTCACATGCTGGAAGACGCCCTGCACACCCCAGAAGCAGCCGCCGGCAAACACTGCCGTCTCCGTGCCCGAACCAGCCTGCTCATCCTGAGCCGGCGCCGGGATGATCTTTGGCTCCTCGGCCGCCGACGCCGTCAGATGAAAGGCGGTGCCAGCCGCGATCAGTGCCGCACCGGCCATCAAGGCGAGCCGCAGGGGTTTTCTCTTGTCATTAAAAGTGCGCGTCATGTCGATCTCCTTCAGCCGAATGTGAACGCATAAGCCTGGACGCCGGGATCCTCGAAATGGATCTCGAATGTATGGTCGCCAACCGGTCCCGCCAGGCGAACGAGCTGGTAAAGGCGCTGGCCGGTGACGGTGCCGTTGCCATCGGCATCCGTGTCAACGCCGTGGTTTTCGCCCGGTGGTTTGCCGTCGATCGTCACCTTGAACCGCACCGGCTTGCCATCCGCATCCGGGCCCAGCACCAGATGCAGGTCGCGGGCGTGAAAACGGTAATAGATGCTGCCGTCCTTGTCGTTGAGCCCGGCATTTTCGGATTTGACCGTCCAGTTGCCGGTCAGGCCCCATTCATTGAGCCGCGGCTCGGCAGCGGCATAGACATGCGCGGCGTCGTTGACTGTGCCGCCTTGGGCCACGAAGTTTTCCGCCCGTTCGTAACCGACATAGGTTTCCGGCGACTGCACGTCCTTCTCGTCGGATGCGGCCTGCGCGCCGGTTGCCCTCACATTGACGATGTCGCTGGCGACATTCGCCTTGCCGGCCTCGGCAAGCAGCTGCTGGATCACCCGCTCCGACTGGTCGTATTCGCCCTCGCCGAAATGGTGGTGGCGCACGCGACCTTCACCGTCGATGAAGTAATGGGCCGGCCAGTACTGGTTATTGAAGGCGCGCCAGATCGCATAGTTGTTGTCGACCGCAACCGGATAGGTGATACCGAGATCGGCGATCGCCTTCTTCACATTGTCGATCTTCTTTTCGAAGGCGAATTCCGGCGCATGCACGCCGATCACGACCAGCCCCTGATCCTTGTATTTTTCGGCCCAGGCTTTGACGTAAGGGATGGCGCGAATGCAGTTGATGCAGGAATAGGTCCAGAAATCGACGAGCACGACCTTGCCCTTCAGGGCTTCAGCCGAAAGCGGCGGCGAATTCAGCCATTCCACCGCGCCATCCAGCGAAGGCATGGTCGCCTCGACCGGCAGCGCCTCTGCGGCAGCGGCCTGTGGCTTGGCCTGCATCATCATGGCGTTCGAACCGCTCATCATGGCCGGCGCCATGGCCTGGTTGCCACTCATCATCATCTGGTTGTTGCCGCTCATCATCATCGCGCCGCCGTCCTTCTCCATGACGAGCGAGGAGGGCTTCTGCTGATCCTGCGGCTGGAACCTGTCGATCAGGGTCTGTTCCAGCGAGGTCGTGCTGGCGATCGAGGCCTGGGTCAGGAAACCGGTATCGAGGCCAAGCCCGATCGCCACGACGGCGGCAAGAACCGCAACACCGACACCGCGCCGCAGCCATTCGCCGACGCCGAGCGAGCGTTTCATCGCCTGATAGACACGCCCGCCGACCAGAAGCGCCAGCGCCAGCGAGGTCGCGGCACCCAGCGCATAAGCTGTTAGCAGCAGGGTCGTACCGACATTCGCCCCCTGCAGCGCAGCGCCCGTGAGGATCAGGCCAAGCACCGGTCCGGCACAGGGCGCCCAGAGCAGTCCGGTCGCCACACCGAGCAGGAGCGACGCGGCAATCGCCGAACCGCCGCTGCGGCTGCTGCGATCCGCCGATTGCGACAGCTGCGCACCAAGCGAAACCAGCGGCCGCGTCAGCCGGTCGGACAGCGAGGGGAAAAGCAGGATGACACCGAATACGGCAAGCAGCACGAGCGCCGCATAACGACCATATTCATTGGCCTCGACCGCCCATCCGCCGCCAACTGCAGCAAGTGTCGCGACACCGGCAAAGGTCACCGCCATGCCGACAAGCATCGGCAATGTGCTGCGCAAAAAGGGCTGGCCGGCCCGCGCAAACACAAAGGGCAAGACCGGCAGGATGCAGGGGCTGACAATCGTCAGCACCCCGCCGAGATAGGCGAGCAGAAAAAGCAGCATGGAAATATTCCGTCAGTCAGGAAATCGATTGTCGATCGATCAGGCAGTCGCCGGATGGAATTTCAGGGCAAGGCCGTTCAGGCAGTAGCGCAGGCCGGTCGGCTTCGGGCCGTCGTTGAAGACGTGGCCGAGATGGCCGCCGCAGCGTCCGCAATGGACCGCGTCGCGCACCATGCCGAAAGATGTATCCCGCGTCGTGCCGACCGTGTTTTCGATCGGCGCCCAGAAGCTCGGCCAGCCCGTGCCGCTGTCGAACTTGGTGGTCGAGGAGAACGATTCCAGATCGCAACCGGCACAGGCAAAATTGCCCTTGCGCTCCTCATGCAGCAGCGCGCTGGTATTCGGCCTTTCTGTCGCCTCCTGCCGCAGGATCGCATACTGATCCGCCGTCAGCAGCTTGCGCCATTCCGCATCCGTATGGGTCACGGCAAAGGTTTCGGCGGCGAAGGATTTTTTCGCACCAAAGCCGAGGCTCAGTGCAAGTGCACCAAGGCCTGTATTCACGAGTAGATGACGTCTGCTCACCATTGCTCTTCTCCTCCATGAGACCGGTCAAGCCTGCAAGAAGCATAACACCGGCATCGGCCAAATCGGAGCGATAGTTTCCGTTGAACATATCGCTTGATAAGACATACGAGAGAAGCATCAGCTTTGTTACATACGTCACGGTAAGAACACCGAAACGTGAAAATGCAGCGCCTAAACGCGGTTCAGCGCATCAGGTACTGGATGTTGCAGCGGCCATGGACGGGCGATTTCTGGATATGGGCGCGCACACCAAAAACCCGGCCGATCAGATCCTCGGTCAGCACGTCCTCAGGCGTACCGGCGGCAACCACCTCGCCTTTCTGCAGCACGGCAAGACTGTCGCAGAACATCGCCGCCAGATTGAGGTCATGGAGGGCGACAATCGAGGTAATGCCGAGCTTTGAGACCAGCGACAGGATTTCCAGCTGATGCTGGATATCGAGATGATTGGTCGGCTCGTCCAGCAAAAGTTCACTCGGCGTCTGCGCCAGAGCCCGTGCAATATGAACACGCTGGCGCTCGCCACCGGAAAGCGTCTGCCAAAACTGTTCGGCCCGCTCCAGCATGTCGACCCGCAGCAGAGCCTCCTCGACCGCGAATTCGTCATCAGCAGTCCAGTTGGCCCAGAGACCGCGATGCGGCGTGCGGCCGAGCTTGACGACATCGAGCACGGTCAGCTGCGTATCGGTGTTCGACTGCTGCTCGACAAAGGCGACGCGACGCGCAAGTTCCGCCCGCGAGATCGATGCCACGTCGTTCTCGCCAAGCGTGATGACGCCGCTCTGCACCTTGCGCAACCGGCAGATCAGCCTGAGCAGGCTGGATTTTCCCGAACCATTCGGCCCGAGCAACCCGAGCACCCTGCCCTTTTCAACGGAAAGGCTGACGCCATTGACGATCAGCGTATTGCCGGCGGTATAGCTTACCGTGTCGACCGTGATGCTCATGCACTTCTCCGGGCGCGATAAAGAATGACCGCGAAGGCCGGTGCGCCGAACAGGGCGGTGACGACGCCGATCGGTAGGATCTGCTGCGGAATAATGATGCGGGAAATGATATCGGCCGCGACCATGAAGATCGCCCCGCCGAGCGCCGCGGCCGGCAGAAGCCGCGCATGCGACGGCCCGACGATGAAACGGGCGGCATGCGGAATGACCAGGCCGACGAAACCGATCGACCCGACCATGCTGACGACGCCCGCGGTCATCGCCGCAGTCGTCGCAAACAGCACGATCTGCACCCGGCGCACGGCAATGCCGAGCGCGGCGGCGGCATCGGTCCCGAAGGCAAAGGCATCGAGCGCCCGCACATGCGCCAGACAGACGAAAAGCCCGACAAGCGCGATCGGCACCGACAGCCAGACATCCGGCCAGCGCACGCCACTCAGCGACCCGAGCAGCCAGAACAGAACGCCGCGCGCCTGCTCCGCATTGGCCGACGTGGTGACGATATAGGAGGTTAGGGCATTAAATAGCTGCGAACCGGCAACTCCACAGAGAATGATCCGCTCGCTGGTCGCCCCCGCACCGGCCGCCAGCACACCGACCAGTAGAAAGGCAACGACCGCGCCAATGAAGGCACCACCGGACAGGGTCAGGATCCCGTAACCGAAGCCAAGGATCATCACGCAGACCGCGCCGCTCGATGCGCCGGCGGAAATGCCGAGCACATAGGGCTCCGCCAGCGGATTGCGCAGAAGTGCCTGCAGGACCGTGCCGCAGAGCGCCAGTGATGCACCGGCGCTCGCAGCCACCAGGGCGCGGCTGAGACGATAATCCCAGACAATGCCCTGATGGATGCGGCTGAGTTCGAACCCGGCTCCGAAAAGCCGGTTGGCGACCGCCTTGGCCGTCGTCGAAACGGGGATGGAGATCTCGCCGATCGACACGGCGAGACTGATCATCAGCCCGAGCGCAAGGAAGGCGGTGACGGCAAGCGCTGCCATCGTCCACCATCCGCCCCGCAGGCCGGACGGAAATTTCTGTCCGGCGGCAAGGCGGCGTCCCCTGACGGGCAGGCGGTCCATTCGGTTCACTGGGCAAGCCCGGAGGACTTGATGCCCTTGGCAAGAATCTCGATACCATCGATCGTGCGGATCGTCGGGTTCATCGACTGGGCGTCCATCATCACGAAACGCTTGTTCTTGACGGCATCGAGTTCGCGGGTGACCGGGTCATTCTCGAGGAAATCGACCTTCACCTTCGGATCGTCGGCGGCATAACGGCGCCGGTCCATCGTGGCGATGACGATCACGGCGGGGTTGGCCTGCGAGATCGTTTCCCAGCCGACCAGCGGCCATTCCTCTTCGGTCGACACGACATTTTTGGCGCCGAGCGTCTTCAGGATATAGGCGGGCGCGCTGTTCTTGCCGGCGATGAAGGCATCGCCCTTCACTTCCTTGCTGGAGAACCAGAACACGACCGGCAGATTCTTGCCGGCAGCACCCGCGACAGAGGCAACGGCATCCGCCTCGCGCTTCTTGAGCTCGGCGATCAGCGCATCACCGCGATCCTTGACGTCAAAAATGTCCGCGAGTTGGCCGATCTCCTCATAGACGAGGTTCATCGAGAACAGTTCCTTGCGCACGCCATCGCCACCATCTGTATTGACCTTGGCGACGCAATCGGTGGGCGCGATATAGGTATTGATGCCAAGACCGGAAAACTGTTCGCGCTTGCCGACAGAACCCTGTGCACCGACATGCCATTCGAATTCGGCGGCAACGAGATCCGGCTCCAGACCGGCAACGGATTCAAAGCTCGGATCATTGTCCGCCAACCGCTTGATGCGGGCATTGGCTTCGGCATATTTCGGCAGAACCGGCCCGACCCAGACCGCCGTGCCGGCGACCTTGTCGGCAAGGCCGAGCGAATAGAGCACTTCAGTCATGCCCTGACCGATCGAAACGACCTTGGCCGGTGCCTTGTCGAACGTAACCTTCTGGCCGCAATTTTCAATGGTGAGCGGATATTGTGTCGCTGCAAAAACGGGACCGGCAAGGCCGGCTAAGCCGAGCGCAAGCAGCGAAGTGGCAAGAATTTGGCGCATGGGTAGAGAACCTCCTGAAAGGGGAAAACGAGCGCCGTCCAGCCGCGTAGATGCGACGGAACCGGCGCGCAGCGGATTAGTCGCGAAAAGCCCAATCGAGAGGGAGGTGTGCCGCGTTGCGGCCAAAGGTCAGGTCGTTCATATCTGTTCCTTTCCAGGCATCCCCGCCCGGCTGATTGGATCGTGTTGTGACGGTAGGTCTCCTGGCTCGCGGATATGCGCCGATCCTCTGCCTTCCCGCGAAATTCGCAGTGGCATGGCCTGTGGTTCTCAAAACCACTTGCCCAAGGATGATCGACAATCCGCTTACAGTTGCGGGGGCAGCCCCGGTCTTGGTCCCCTTTTGGAAGGACCGCACCGTGTTCCCTGTTATTCCCCGCGAGTCGCAACCCTTGGGGAACCGTCACGGGTGACCATGGCGAAACGCGAAGGAGGCGTCAAGGTAATGATGGATGGTTGCATGCGGCGGCCGGGTATCCTTGAGTGTCAGCAGGCGATTTTTTGAAATGTAATAACGTTACGTTTCGTAGTCGAAAGCCTCGGGCCTGTCCAGCGTTTATGTCCTGCCGGACTGAACACCCCTCAATGCGCATCACATCTTCGTTGTGTTCTTGCTCAGATCGAGAAGGCTCTGCCTCAGCCGCGGCAAGGCAAAATCCATAAAGCTTCGCAGCTTCAGCGGCATCTGACCGCGCCCGACATGCACGAGACTAATCGGCAGTGGCTCCGGCTCGAACGTTTCAAGGATCAGTTGAAGCGTGCCGGCCTTGACCGCATCAGCGGCCTGATAATGCAGAAGCCGCGTCACCCCGACATGCATCAGCGCCGCACGCACCGCAGCCTCCGCCGTCGTCACAGAAAGCCGCGCCGCAACCGGCACGACCATCGGCAGCTTCGTCTGAGGATCCACAAAACGCCAGCCGGCAGAGGGGATCGGACCTTCGAACGCGATCAGCGGCATTTTCTGCAGATCCTCCGGGCTTTTCGGAGTGCCCTTCTGGGCAAGCAATTGCGGACTGGCGCAAAAGACCATGCGCATCGAACCCACGCTGGTCGCAATCATCGAACTGTCAGCCAGGCTGCCGATCCGCACAGCCATATCGACATGGTCCTCGACCAGATGAACATTCCGGTCCTGCAGCAGCAGGCGGATGCTGATCTCCGGAAATGCCGCCAGAAAATCGGCGACGACAGGCAGGACATGCAGCTGGCCGAACTGAACCGGCGCCGTAATCACCAACTCTCCCTTCGGCACCGTGAACTCGCCGGCCACCTCTCGCTCGGCTTCGTCGACCTGATCGACGATCCGCCGCGCGGCGGCAAGATAGATTGTCCCGGCATCCGTCAGGCTGAGTTTTCGCGTCGTGCGGATCAAAAGCTTGGCGCCCAGCGCCGTTTCGAGATCGGAGATTTTCCGGGCGATCGTCGTGACAGGCATGCGCAGCCGCCGGCCGGCCGCGGAAAAGCTGCCGCTATCGACGACCTCCAGAAGCACCGACATGGCTTCGAACCGATCCATTCGCTTTCCCGATTTTCGGCAAGATGATTTTCAGAAATACAATATTATCCCGAAACCCGACAAGCTGCATATTCCCATCACTAAACAGAAACGCGGGAGAGTGCCATGTCTTACGGATTTCTCGATATCGCCATAACCCCCAGCGTCAAGGCCGCGCAGGCCGAGATGGGCGCGGACTCCATCTGGGCCGATTTCAAGGGCCATCGCGAGTTCGACCGTTTCACCGAAAACGAAAAGGCCTTCATCGCCGAGCGAGACAGCTTTTACATGGCGACCGTCTCCGAAACCGGCTGGCCCTATATCCAGCACCGCGGCGGCCCGCGCGGCTTTCTGAAGGTGATCGACGAGCGGACGCTGGCCTTTGCCGATTACCGCGGCAACAGGCAGTATATCAGCACCGGCAATATCGCCGCCAATGACCGTATCAGCCTGTTCCTGATGGATTATCCGCGGCGCACCCGGCTGAAGATTTTCGCGCATGTCGAGAAACTGTCTGTCGAGGACGACCCCGCTCTGGCCGAGCTCGTTGCCGATCCCACCTACAAGGCCAAGATCGAACGCATCTTTCGCCTGCGCCTGGACGCTTTCGACTGGAATTGCCCGCAGCACATCACGCCGCGCTTCACCGAGCAGGAAGTCGTTGCGGCCATTCGCCCGATGCAGGAACGCCTGGCCCACCTTGAGGCGGAAAATGCGGAACTGCGCGCGAAACTCGCAAAACCCGCAGACTGAGGGAGTGCAGCCTAGGATGCTCTTGCGCTGATCGGCAGGCTGAGAACGGCTTCCAGCCCGCCGAGATGCGATTTTGCAAGGCTCAGCTGCCCGCCATAGGCCGAGGCGATGTCACCCGATATCGCCAGACCGAGCCCCGTCCCTGCCTCTTCGCCTGCGCCGCTGATGCCGCGCTTCAGCATCATGGCATAGCGGTCGGGCTCGGCACCAGGCCCATCGTCGCCGATACGCAAGATGATCATCTCCCCCTCTGCAAGCGCCTTGAGCTCTATCTTGCCACTGGCGAATTTCACCGCATTGTCGAGGATATTGCCCATCGCCTCGGCGACATCCGCGGGATCCGCCTGCACGGTGAGATCGGGATCGATATCGAGCGCCCAGTCTATGCCCTTGCTCTTGGTCACCGGCGACAGGACGCTCACCAGCTTTCCCGAAATCCCGAGCAAGGACGTCGTCGCCATCTGCTCGACGCCCATGCGGGCCGCCTGCAATTGCCGGTCAGCCCTCTGTCGCACAAGTTCGATCTGCTGCAGGGCGACGCTGCGCCGGTCCTGCGGCAGACCCTCCACCAGATGCGCCAGCACAGTCAGCGGCGTTTTCAGCCCATGCGCCAGATCGCTCGCCCGCGCCCGCGCCCGCTCGACGGCGCTTTCGCGCTCGGAGAGAAGAAGGTTGATTTCCTTGATCAGCGGCTTCACCTCGCTTGGCCCTTCCGACGTGATGCTGGCCGTGCGACCGGCACGCACGCCGGCCACCTCGGAGCGCAGAGCCGCGAGCGGCCGCAACCCCACCAGACCCTGAAGGAATGCGGCCAGCACCAGAAGCGCACCGGTCACAAACAGCATCATCATCAGCGGCCGCGAATAGCCGGCCAGCGCCTCCTCCATCTCGCCTTTGGAAAAAGCCGTATAGATGGTGAAATGTTTCTGGTCGCCGCCACTACCGGCGATGGACATTTCCTTGACCGAGACGAGGATCGGGTTCCCGTCAGGACCTTCGGCCTGATAGAAGCCGCAATAGAGATCCGGCAAGAATTTCTGACGGGACAATTCCTGGTCCCAGAGCGAGCGGGAGCGCAGCGGCGACTGGGCACCATCCGGAGAAACCTGCCAGTAACGGCCACCGAGCGGCATCTGAAAACGCGGATCGGTGGGTTCGCTCGCCAGCGTCAGAGTACCGGGATCGACGGTCAGCCGCGCGCCGAGCGCATCGGCGACGGCAGTCATCTCGTTGGCATACTGATCGGCCAGATAATCCTCGAACATCTCGTTCAGCACGAACCAGACGAGCAGAAGCGCGATCAGGATCGAGACCAGCGCGCCGGCGGCCAGCCGGAAGCGCAGCGATGCCGCCGTCATGGCCGTCGCTCCGACAGGACGTAACCGAAGCCGCGGCGCGTCTCGATCGCCGCACTGTCGGTCTTCTTCCGCAACCGCGCGATCATCGCCTCGACGGCATTCTTGGCCGCATCGTCATCGCGCCCCTGCACCTTGCTGGCGATCTCGGCAGGGGTCAGCACCACGCCGGGACTTTCGATGAAAAGCGAGATCATCCGGAATTCCTGCGGACTGAGATCGAGCTCCTGCCCGTCGAAGGTGACGCGGCGCGCCTGTTCGTCGAGCGTGAACCGATCGGCAGAGCGCACACGCGCCTGAACCTTGCCGGAACGCCTCAAAAGCGCCCGCAGCCGCGCGATCAACTCCTCGCTACGGAACGGTTTTGGCAGGTAATCGTCGGCGCCGGCATCAAAACCGTCGACCCGCTCCATCCATGAACCCCGCGCCGTCAGCACCAGAACCGGCGTCTCCAACCCGGCCGCCCGCCAGCGCTTCAAGATCGACAGCCCGTCCATGCCCGGCAGGCCGAGATCGAGCACGATCGCCGCATAATCGCCGATCTCGCCCTGTTCCCAGACGGCCGGCCCTTCGTTCAGAACCTCGACCAGATAACCTTCGGCCGTCAGGTTCTCCACGACATGGGTGGCGATATTGGCATCGTCCTCGGCCAGCAATATCTTCATGGCTTCACTCGCTCCCCAGAAGCGTGCCGTTCCTCGCATCCACGAAGAGGGTTCGGATCACGCCCTTATTGTCCCGCAGTTTCAACTGATAGAGATCGCGCGCCGCCGACCGGCTGAGCCGTACGTCGATCACCCGGCCGTAACGGCTGATATCGATCGATTTCAGCATCGCGCGCAGCGACATGATCTGGCCGTCGCGGACCGCATCGCGGGCGCGGTCGTAATCCATGCCGGACGACCCCGAGCCCCCCATGGCATTCGCCCCGCCCGCCTTGCCGTCGTCATGGCCATGCCCGCCGTGGTCGTCGCCTCCATCACCATCGTCACCGCCGCCATGGCCGGAATTCGATCCTCCGCCGCTGCCACCGCCGCCTCCGTCACCATCCTTCGCAAAGGCCTGAGAAAGCGGCATCGTCACGGCAAACGCGAGCGCAGCCATCAGCAATAGAAACAGGGCTTTGTGACGGGGCGAACCCATGATCACTCCGGAAAGACAGGCGCGGCGGCAAGGTCACTTTGACATGAAGAAACCGGGGCCGCAAACGGCACGAACCCCGCCGGAAAACCGGCGGAGTTCGATCTCGGCTGTGGGTGAAAATTCAGCGATGGCCGGCGCGGCGACCGCCCTTGTCATCACCGGCATGATGGGCACCGTGGCGGCCACCCTTGTCATCATTGGCGTGACGCCCACCGCGGCGACCACCCTTGTCGTCGTTGACGTCATGGTTGGGGCCATCATCGGCGCCGTTCCTGGCAAACGCCGCGGACGTGCCGGCGATCGGCGCAACCGCCTGAATGACCGGGATGGAAGCGGTGAGAGCGATGGCTGCGGTGAATGCAGCAAGAAGCTTGGTCTTCATGTCGACAATCCTCCTGTTCGGTTCGACAGGAGAGAGATTGCCACGCGCCCGCTGACAGAAGGCTGAGCCCGGCTGTCAGCATTCTGTCAGGCAGAAACGCACCTCGCTCAGGTCACCTTGAGACCGGCATATTCCTCATAGGAATCCTCGACCGTCAGGATGTGGCGGCGCATGGTTTCCGCCGCAAGCTCGCGATTACCCTGCAGGATGGCGACGAGGATGAGATCGTGTTCCTTATAGGATTTCGCCAGTCGTCCGGCGGTCAGGAACTGCGCGCGACGGAAAGGCGAAAGCCGTCGCCTTGTCGCGAGGGTGATTTCGACCAGATAGGCATTCTGGCTGCCGGCATAGATCGCCGCATGAAACTTCTCGTTGAGTACGTGATAATGGCTCGGATCATTTTCCTTGAGGATCTGCGCCAGCCCCTCGTGGATAGTCTCCAGCTTGCGCCGTTCCGAAAGGCTCATATGCGCGGCAGCAAGACTTGCACAGAGCGCTTCCAGCTCCGCCATGACCTGGAACATCTGCCGCAAATGCTCGGGCGACGGACGTGTCACGATGGCACTGCGATGCGGCCGGGTTTCGACCAGCCCCATGGCGGCGAGATCGCGAATCGCTTCCCGCAAGGGCGTGCGCGAAACGCCGTAACTTGCGGCAATCTCGGTTTCATCGAGCGGCATTCCGGGCGACAGCTTGCCGTCGACGATATCGTCGGCGAGCTTCGCACGCACCTCTTCCGCACGCGTCAGCTTGCGCCGCGATCCGGCTTCCTTGGCGGGAGAGGTATCATCGACAGCCGTGGGGCTTTTCTTCATTATTGCATCCAAAGGGGCCATCTTCCTTCGAGTATTCTTACGTCGGACTTGTCATCTTGCGCAACACGCCTCGACCATCGCGTGTAACGGCTGCGCCATCTGTCGGTGAAACTGCAATTCCCGCCATATATCTCCAGCGCAGGAGAAGGCAGCAGGCGACGCTCACAATGCCGGCTAGAATGCCGAACCAGACCCCGACGACGCCAAGATCGAGCCAGAGGGCAAGGACAATCGCGGTCGGCACGCCGACCAGCCAATAACCGCAGAGACCGACGATCATCGGCACCCGCGTATCCTTCAGGCCGCGCAAAGCGCCGTTCGCGGCCGATTGAATGCCGTCGAACACCAGAAAGCCCGCAAGGATCAGGATCAGTTTTTGCGACAATGGCTGGATGACGGAAAGATCGGCCGTATCGGCGCCAAGGAGCAGGTGGATGATCTGTTCCGAAGCCAGGAAGAAGAGGACACCGAAAAACGCCATCAGGCCGGCAGCCGTCATCAGCGAGAGATTGCCGGCAAGCCTCGCCGCCACGGGCCGGCCGGCACCGAGATGATAAGCGACACGCACGGTCGTTGCCTGGCCGATGGCGACGATAGGGTTGAAGGCAATATTGTTAAGCGTATAGGCGATCTGGTTGGCGATGATCGCGATGGTTCCGAGACCGCTGGTGATCAGCGTCAGAATCAGGGTCATGCCAAGTTCCGCCGCATAGATGAGCGCAATCGGCCAGCCGATCTTCCACACGTCTTTCAGCGCCTGCGGCGCGTTCCGCAGGGCATTGCGGAAGGTCGAGACAGGCAGATGTCCCGTGGCAAGCGAATAGACGGTCAATCCGGCCGCAATCAGCCACCAGGCCATGGCATAGGCAATACCAGCGCCGATCAGCCCATGTCCGGCAAAACCGAAGCCCCCGAATGTCAGAATGGAAAGCGCCGGCACATAAAACAGCGCACCGATCGCGACCGACGCCATTGTCAGCCAGGATTTTCCGGAAACGGAGAAATAGAGACGGATCGGCAAGATCCAGAGGATTGCCGGCACGGCAAAGGCTGCCATGGCGATGAATTCGTCCACATCGCGCAGGATATCCGCGCTGACGCCGAAGGGCCGAAGAACGGCCGGAAGGTTGAGAAGAATGGCAACCGAGATGAGCGACAGGACGAGGCTTGCCAGAACGGCACCGCCAAAGGCATAGGCCGCCCCATCGCCACCCTGCCCCTCCGCCTCGCTCTTGCCCTTCGCGGCCGCCATCAGCGGATGCGCACCCGCGATCACGCCCTGCGAAACGACGACAAGCACCTGAATGAAGACCGCGCAGAGGCCGCTTGCCGCAAGCGCGGAGCCGCTGAGGCGCCCGAGCAGGACGCTCGCCGCAAGGCTCATCACCAGCTGGCTCGCCTGCGCAACTGCAAGCGGAGCCGCGATGCCCGCAAGAGACCGCAGCTCGCTTCGTGTTTCTTGGGTCATGCCTCGGTGATCAGGCAGCAGCAGCGGCAGCCTGCGCAGCGAAGGCATCGATCACCTCCTGCGCATTGCGGCGGGCACCGGCCTGCAGATATTCCATCGCCACCAGCGAAGCGTCATGCGCAGCCTGGCCGGAGCCGGAAACGCAATCCTCGATGACGCGGCAGTAATAATCGCCCTGATGCGCATCGGCGAAGCTGTAATGGATGCAGACATCGGTGAAGCCGCCGACGAAGAACAGCGTCTCGGCCTTCACGGCCTTGAGCAGGATTTCCATCTCGGTACCGTAGAAAACCGAATAACGGCGCTTGGTGATGCGCAGGTCATCCGGCGTCATTTCCATTTCCTCGATCGGGAAAGGTGTGCCCGGCGAGCTCTCGAGGCAATGGATGCTTTCCGAACCATCCAGCTCGCGGCCGAAATCGATCAGGCTGTCGCGATGCGCTTCCTGCACGAAGATGACCGGGATGCCGGCCTTGCGGGCGGCATCGACAACCGACTTCGCACGCCAGTTGCGCTCGATGTGATCGCCCATGAATTCCAGACGCGACGTCGTCGGCCGCGGCATGAAGCCCGACTTCTGAATATCGACGACGATCAGGGCGGGGCGCCCGACGATCATGGGCTTCGGGACGATCGGATTTCCAGACATCAGCTTCACTCGCTTGCGTTTGATAGAGACTGGCACCCTTTCCTGGCCCGAAAATTCAGTCAGGAGGGGCGCTTTCCGGCGCGATTATACACGCCGAAATTCAGTATGCAATATTGCATACAATGAGCTTATTATTTGTGCATATGCCTATTTTCCCTCAAAATTAATGGGATTTTTAGAGCGCACGAAAGCTAGCAAAATGAGATTATAAATATGATTTTATTGCATTTTTTCTGACTGGCACGCCCGTTGCATAGACCTAGACCATCCAATCAAGGGGACAGTTAGGAGAACACAGCATGGCATCCAGAAAGCCTTCTTCACCTTCCAGCCAGGACATGAACACAGCGATTTCGCGCCGAACGGTCCTGAAGGCCGCCGGCGGCCTTGCCGCGGCAGCGACATTTGTTTCCGCACCCTTCGTGCGCCCCTCCTACGCAGCCACCACCCTCCGCGTTTCGAACTTCGGCGGCTTCTTCGAGCAGGCTTTTGCAAAGGACGTCTACCCGGCCTTCACCAAGAAGACCGGCATTGCCGTCCAGTCGATCCCGCAGTCGGGTAGCGCCCAGTTCCTCGTCCAGCTCGGCCAGGCGATCCAGGCAGGATCCGCCCCGATGGACGTCTGCTGCGCCGGTCAGGCCGACGTCATCCGTGGCCGCCAGCGTGGCCTCTGGGCAACCATCGACAAATCCAAGCTGAAGAATGTCGGCAACCTGATGAACGGTTTCGTTTATGAAGACGGCGGCAAGGTCGATGGCGTCGGCGCCATGGCCTGGTACATTACCCTGATTGCCAACCCATCCGAATTCGAAAAGCTGCCGGACAGCTGGACCGAACTGTGGAAGCCGCGTGCTTCGGCCTGGGGCTTGCAGGGCGGCGGCACCAGCGTGTTGCTCGACATCGTCGCCTCCGTCTATTTCGGCGGCCCGTCCGTGCTCGATACCGAAGCCGGTATCGACAAGGTCATCGCCAAGATCGGCGAGCTGAAGCCTAACACGAAGCTGTGGTGGACCGATGAAGGCTCGATGCAGAGCGCCTACCAGAATGACGAAGTCGTCGGCGGCATGTATTTCCACGACGTCTCGATGATCATGAAGAAGGAAGGCACCGACGTCGCTTCGATCTTCCCGAAGGAAGGTGCGGTTCTCGGCTACAACGCCTGGTGCGTGCCGAAGGTCGGCGAAGTCAGCGAAGCCGCGATCGCCTTCCTCGACTGGAGCGCCACGCCGGAATGCCATGAGCTGATCGCCCGCAATGTCGGCGCAGCACCGCTGATCGACAAGTCGAAGCTCAACCTGACCGAAGACGAGTTCAACGCCGTCTCCGGCACCGGCAAGCCGATCGTCGTCGCCTCCGCCGCCAAGGTGAAACACGCCGACTACATTTCTGCGCAGATGCTGAAGATGCTCGGTCAGTAAGTCGGGACGAAAACATGCAAGGCCTGGAAATTTCAAACCTCACGAAGTCCTTCGGCGCAAACACGGTCGTCTCCGACGTCTCGCTTGCGATCGAACAGGGCAAGTTCGTCTGCTTCCTCGGCCCGTCCGGCTGCGGCAAGACGACCCTGATGCGCATTATCGCCGGTCTGGAGCAACCGACCAGTGGCAAGGTGCGCCTCGACGGTCGCGACATAACCCGCGTCCCGACCAACGAGCGCAACTTCGGAATGGTGTTCCAGGCCCTTGCTCTGTTTCCACATCTCGATGTGGCCGGCAATATCGGCTACAGCCTTCGCTATCGCACGATGGCGAAGCACCATAAGCAGGAACGGATCGACGAGCTCTTGAAGCTTGTCGATCTGCCCGGCATGCAGTCGCGCCGGGTCGACCAGCTTTCCGGCGGCCAGCGGCAGCGCGTCGCGATCGCCCGCGCTTTGGCGCAGGAGCCGCTTCTCTTCCTGATGGACGAACCGCTCTCCGCACTCGACGCCAAACTGCGCGACCATATGCAGGTCGAACTGCGCCAGTTGCAGCAGAAGCTGAAGATCACCACCATTTTCGTCACCCACGACCAGCGCGAGGCGATGACCATTGCCGACCAGATCGTCATCATGGCGCATGGCAAGGTGCAGCAGGTCGGCAGCCCGGTCGAGATCTACCGCAAGCCGGTCAACCGCTTCGTCGCCGACTTTATCGGCCAGAGCAATCTCGCCGAAGGCACTTTGGTCGACCGCGAGCATGTGCGGATCGGCGAAAACACCGTCGTCACCAGCCCTGCCCCCTCCCGCTTCAATCCCGGCGACACGGTCACGATCTGCGCCCGCCCGGAAAGCACGCTTCTCTCGCGCCCTGAAGCAGGCGGCACAGCACCCACCGCGACCGTCACTTTCGTGCGCGACCTCGGTTCCAGCGTCGAAGTCTTTCTCGACAGGAACGGCCGGCAGGTCGTCGCCTCGCTTGCCCCTTCCGCCTGGGCCGAACTCGAAGGCGCAAAAGAATTCGCCATCTCCTTCGCACCGGGTTCGGTGACCGTGTTGGAGGACTGACCATGTCGCTCGCCTCAGAACAAGACGGCATCAACCGGCAGCGGCTTTCCATCGCCTCCGGACTCGCCTGGCCCTTTTTCATGATCGTCGCCTTTTTCGGCGTGCCTTTCGTGCTTCTTCTGCGCGTCAGCGTCGCCCGCCTCGATCCGGCCTATTACCAGGGCAGCGGCTGGTCGCTCGACGCATTGGCAAGCCTCTTTCAGCCTATGGTGCTGAACGGCCTCACCTTCTCGCTCTGGCTGGCGCTGACGGTCGCGACGCTCAGCATGATCGTCGCTTTTCCGGCGACCTATTTCATCACCCGGATGAGCCGTAAGGCGCAGGTTCTCTGGCTGATCGGCCTTCTGACGACGCTGGCGCTGTCGGAAGTGCTGATCACCTTCTCCTGGCAGATCATCCTCTCGAAACGGGTCGGCATTTCGAATGTCGCCGTCTTCCTCGGCCTTCTCGACAAGCCGGTCTCGCTGACCCCGAGCTTTTCCGGCGTCGTCAGCTGCCTGATCTATGTCGTCATCCCCTTCAACGTGATGACGATCTATCCCGGCCTGTCGCGCATGGATTCTTCCTACATGGAAGCCGCCTCCACCATGGGCGCCACCCCGATGCGGGCCTTTTTCAACGTGCTCCTGCCGCTGATGCGCAAGCCGATCGCAACCGCTTACCTCACGACCGTGGTGATGACGATCGGGGCCTATGTCGCGCCGCTCGTGCTCGGCGGCCCCGCCAACTGGACGATCGGCGTCATCATCAGCGAGGTCGCCAATTCCGCCCAGAACCTGCCGCAGGCCGCCGCCATCGCCGTTCTGCTGATGGTCGTCACCGGCGCGATGATCCTGATCATCAACAAGGTCGGCGGCAAGGGATATACGTCATGAGCCGGTTCATCCAGAAAACCCTGCGCCAGATCTTCCTCGTCTGCCTTGCCTTTTTCCTGGCGGCACCCCTGATCATCGTCGCCGGCGTCAGCTTCAACAGCACGGCGCAGATGACCTTCCCGCCCCAGAATATCAGCCTGCGCTGGTATTTTACCTTCATGAACGATCCGGCCTGGACCTCGGCCTTCCTGCGCTCGGTCGGCATCGCCATCGCCTCGTCGTTGCTGACGATCAGCGTCGCCTTCCCGATCGCCTATATCCAGTGGAAGACCAATTCGCGCTTTGCCAAAATCCTGGCGGGCATGGCGGGCGTCCCCTTCATCCTGCCGCCGGTCGTCATCGCCGTCCTGTTCCTGCTGTTCTGGGGCACGGTCAAGCATGTCGGCCAGATCGAGAATATCGTCATAAGCCATGCCGTCACCTTCATCGCCGTGCCGCTGGTGATGATCTCGCTCGGCTTTTCCGGCATCGACAAATCACTGGTCGAAGCAGCCCGCACGATGGGCGCCCGCGACAACGACATTCTTCGAACCGTCGCGATCCCGATGGTCCTGCCCTTCGTCGTGTCGAGCTTCATCTTCGTCGCGATCTTCAGCCTCAACGAATATGTCATCGCCTTCATGGTGGCCGGCTTCACCGCCGAAACCATGCCGGTCAAAATCTTTTCCAGCATGCGAACCGGCTTTTCGCCCACCATGTGCGTCGGCGCCGTGTTCTTCATGCTGATCGGCCTTTTCGGCTTCATCACCGTTGCCCGCCTGGGCAATCTTCCGAAACTTCTCGGTGCGCGTTTTTAAACAGGAGCATTCCATGCCAAAGAAGCAGAACCCCATGATCGTCGGCCAGCCGGTCCTGATCGTCGTCGACATCCAGAAGGTCGGTTTTGACGATGACGGCACGATCCCGCTGATGCCGGGCATGGTCGAGCGCATGCGCAAGGCCCGGACCGTGATCGATGCTGCCCGCGAAGGCGGCGTGCCGATCATCTTCCTGCAGGAAAGCCACCGCAAGAGCGGTGTCGATTACGGCCGCGAGATGGATGGTGACGAGGACATGCACCTGCGCGAAGACTGGCCGGGCACGGCGATCGCCGCCGAGGAAGTCGGCCTGCGCGACGACGATTATACGATCGTCAAGCGCCGCTATTCCGGCTTCATCGGCACCGACCTCTCCATTCTCCTGCGCGGCCTGAAGGCCGAGACCCTGATCCTCGTCGGCGGCCTCACCAATATCTGCGTGCATTACACTTTTGCCGACGGCCACCAGTCGGATTACCATTGCCGCGTCGTCGAGGACTGCGTCGCCGGCTCCTCGATCGAGGCGCATGACGCAGCCTTGAACAACATGGAATATCTGCAGCACGGCGCCCGCCGCACGGCCGCCGAAATAAACGAGGCGTTCCTCGCCTTCAAACAGGGCAAGGCCGCCTGATATGGCAGAACATGTGACACAGGATCGCCTGAAGGCGGAAACCCGCCGCATCTGGTCCACGCTTGCCGCCGAAATCGAAGGCCTGTTTGCCGAAATGTGGAAAGTGCCGGAACTGCCGGCACTGGAATACAAATCGCAAAAGATCCTCTGCGATTTCATCGAGCGCCACGGTTTTACCGTCGAGCGCGGTGTCGGCGGCGTGCCGACCTCCTTCCTCGCCCGCATCACCAATGGTGATGGTGCCGGCCCAAAGGTGGGCATCCTGATCGAGTATGATGCCCTGCCGAGCCTTTATAACGACGCGGTTCCCTATCGCCAGGGCAACCGCCGCAAGCCCGGCCATGGCTGCGGCCACAACCATATCGGCCCGGCCAATACCGGCGCCGGCATTGCGGCCGCCAAGGCGATGATCGAGCTTGGCCTTGCCGGCGAGATCGCCATCGTCGGTTGCCCGGCCGAAGAGATCGGCTGGGGCAAGCTGGCGCTGCAGGCCAACGGTGTCTTCGACGGCCTCGACCTCGTGCTGACCTCGCATGGCGACTACCAGAACGGCTCGCTGGCAAGGCCCTGCCATGCGATGGCAAGCGGCGAGTTCAAGTTCATCGGCGAAAGCGCCCATGGCGGCAAGACCGCCACCCGCAACGCCCTCCTCGCCGCCGAAGCCGCCTACGCGGAATTCGACCGCCTGCGTCAGGACGTACCCGGCCTGCAGCTCAAACACGTCTACCGTTTCGCCGGCATCACCCCCGGCGTGACGCCCGAAGAAGTGCGCCTCTGGTCCTCCGTCCGGCACCATGATTTCGACATGGTGGAGGTCGGCTACAAACTGATGCTGGACACCTATAGCCGCATCGCCGCCGAACAGGGCGTCGAACTGGTGGCCGAACAGATCGCCAATTGCCGCGGTTATCTCGGCAATGACACGGTCGGCCGCGTGCTCGACACCTGCCTGCGCGAAATCGGTCCGCCCCGCTGGACCGACGAAGACATCGCCTGGATGGAAGAACTTTCCGCCGCTTGCGACCCCGGCAAACCGTTCAAGCTGCATCGCGAACTCGAATATTTCGACACCGGCATCGATTATTACGGCCAGGACGATGGCGATATCAGCTGGCATATTCCGCTCGGCCGGGTGAACTGGGCCTATCCGGACAATGTGCCGATCCACCACTGGGCATGGACGGCGCTGTCGGGTCATTCCTCCAGCAGCCCCGGCCCGCTGATGGCATCGGAAGCGCTGGCCATGGGTGCGATCGCGCTCCTCTCCTCACCGGAAACGGTCGCTGCCGCCAAGGCGGAACTGACGACCCGCACCGGCGGCAAAAAAATCCCCGACCCGGCACCGACGATTTCGGACGTGCTGGCGACGGACCCGCAATCCTTCTGGGATGCGACCTGGGCGCGCTGAGCGCCCGGTCACCAAAATATAAAGGGAGGAACAACGATGATGAGCATGCTGGACGATTTCCGGATATTCGAACCCTATCCGGGCATTTTCGCCTATTATGACGGCCGTATCGCCGGCAAGCGCCTGTATTCCGAAGGCCCGAACTGGCTGGACGACGGCGCTTTCAGCCTCGGCATCGCCTCTTTCGCGATCGTCGATGGCGGCGAGGCGCTGGTCTATGACACCCATATCAGCCTTGACCACGCCCGCGCCATCCGCGCCCATCTGGAAGGTCTGGGCGTGACGAAGATCACTGTCATCCTCAGCCATTTCCACAACGACCATATCGCCGGTAACGAGGTGTTTGCCGATTGCGAGATCATCGCCAACAGCAAGACCGAAAAACTTCTCGAAGCGGAAAAGCCGCGGATCGCGACCCGATTGCCGAAAATCGATCCGGTGATCATGCCGAACAGCCTGTTCGACGGCTATCGGACGATCACGGTCGGCAACCGCACCGTCGAACTGCACGAGTTCGACATTCACAGCCCCGACGCGACGGTCCTGTGGCTACCGCACGAACGCATCTTGTTTGCCGGCGACACGCTGGAAGACACCGTCACCTACATGACGGATGCCGCCGCCCTGCAAAAACACATTCTGGAACTGAACCGGCTCGCAACCTTCCCGATCGCAAAAATCCTGCCCTGCCATGGCGACCCGGACCGGATTGCCGCGGGCGGCTACGAGCCCTCCTTCATCGACGCGACGATCCGCTATGTCGAGGCGATGAACGAGGACGTGGCCGAGCCGGAAATCTGGACCATGCCGCTGCCGGAAGCGGTGAGCGAGGATGTGGAGAGCGGCGCGCTGATCTACATCCCCGCCTACGAGGAGGTGCACGCCTCCAATATCGCGCTGTTGAAAGCCTTTCGAAGCAAGGCGTGACCTGAACCGATTTCAAAATCGATCACCATCCAGTCGCCCCGAAAAGCCATTTCGGGGCGATTTTTCTTTTCCGGGACTATCTGAAGACCTTGATAGTGAGGCTTCGCATCGAGTCCGAGACCGTGCCAACAGCCGATCTCCCCCCTTGTGGGGGAGATGCCCGGCAGGGCAGAGGGGGGCACCGGCCTAACCTTTGAATCTGCTGAACTGTTGCTCACCCCTCTCTGTCAGCTTTCGCTGACATCTCCCCCACAAGGGGGGAGATTATTGGGAGTGCGACGCCCGCTTAAGGTCCTCATGAGACAGCCCTACCCTTGATGCCCGCGCCCGGACAATCAAACCCTCACTTCTTCAGCGAGGCGATAAAACTGCGCCAGCCGCCCAGCGCCGTAATATCCTGCGCGCCGACGACTGCATGGCTTTCGCAAAGGAAGCCGGAAACCTGCGAACCGTCATCCAGCGTGATCTTGCCGATACCGAGCGGAGCGGGAATGTTCTGAACGAAACGGCCGAACACGGCCGGCGTCACCTTCCAGACCTCCACCTCGAGCCCCGCCCCGACAAATCCCGGCTCACGGATCAGGCCCGGCTTCGGTGGTGTCGTATTGGGCAGGGCAAACAGCCGGTAATCGCCGGCCGTGCGGCAAACCTTCTGCAGCACGCCGCCATGCGCCGAAAGCTCATGGTTCAGCGGCATGCCGCTCAGGTGTGCGCCGACCACGACGATGCTGACCAGCCCGTCATCGCGCACCGCGACCTTGCTCGCTTCCGGGATCACTACTGCGCGATCCTTGCCCATACCGGCACCGAGTGCGCGGTGCATGGCATCGGCAAAGGGTGACAGCGCATCGTCGGAAAATTCCGGCCCGAACAGGGTAACACCGCCGGAAAGCCCCGTCGCCTCGTCGAAACCCGCCGGAATGGCGATTGCCGCATAACCGAACAGATTGGCGAAGTTGGTATAACGGCCGAAATGACCGTTCTTGACGATCGGATCGGCCAGCATGTCCTCGACCGTATAGATGGTCGGCGAGGTCGGCAGCATCAGCACATCGACCTTGGCCCATTCGACGAGCGTCTTCTGACGCAGCGCTTCCAGCCGGTAACGCCCCTCAAAAGCATCAACCGCATCATAGGCCTTCGCACCTTCGATGATCGTCCTGACGGTTGGATCGAAATCATCGGCATTGGTGGCGATGAAATCTTTCACCGCGGCCAGCCGCTCGGCAACCCAGGGACCGTTGTAAAGAAGCTCGGCCGCCTGACGGAAAGGTGCGTAATCGAAGGGTACGATCGTCGCCCCAAGCGTTTTAGCACGCTCGATCGCGGCATCATAAAGCGCCTCATAGGCCTTGTTGCCGAAGAACTCACGCTCGCTTTCGGCAAGCACACCGATACGCAGACCAGACTGCGGCAGGTATGCCGGAACGGCCGCCCGCGAAAACGGATCGGCAGCATCGTAACCATCCATCACCCGACGCACGGCCACACCATCGCCCACGGTCGCGGCAAACACCGTCACCACATCGACGCTGCGGCAGGCAGGCACGACGCCGACATTCGGCACCAGACCCGGCGTCGGCTTGATGCCGACGAGGTTGTTGAAAGCCGCCGGCACACGGCCGGAACCGGCCGTGTCGGTGCCAAGCGCAAAGGAGACGAGGCCCGAAGCCGTCGCAATGGCGGAACCCGAGCTTGAACCGCCCGAGACATAGGCACTGTCGAACACACAACGCGGCGCGCCATAAGGCGAGCGCGTGCCGTTCAGCCCCGTCGCGAACTGGTCGAGATTGGTCTTGCCGATGACGATGGCACCGGCTGCCTTCAGTCGCGCGATGAGGGTCGCATCCTTGTCAGGCGTATAGGCATAGGCCGGGCAGCCGGCCGTCGTCGGCACGGCGGCGACATCGATATTGTCCTTCACCGCGAAGGGAACGCCCCAGAGCGGCAGGCTGTTGGCTTCCGGCGCGCGGTCCATCAGATCCTTGGCGGCAGCGCGCAACTCTTCATCCGGCACGGCCGTGATAAAAATGGCGGGATCGGTGGAGGCATTGCGGCGTGCGATGACCTCTTCCACGAGGTCGAGCGGCGACAGGCCCTTTGCATAGGCTTGGGCGACCGAAGCGAGATCGAGAATGGCAGGGAGCATCAGTTTTCCTCTAGGATCGCCAGCACATCGCCGGCCTTGACATTGCGGCCCGGAGCGACGCGCAGCGCGCGCACGGTGCCCGAGGCATGGGTGGTCAGGGGTATTTCCATCTTCATGGATTCGATGATGGCCAGCGTATCGCCGGCAGAAACCGTCTGGCCGGGTTCGACAAGCACTTTCCAGACATTGCCGGGAATGGCGCTTTCGACCCCGAAACAGCCGACCGGAATGTCGCCTTCGGGCGCGACGGCGTCGTCGGTGACGGAAAAGCTGTCGAGCCCCAGCTCCTTCCAGCGACGACGTTCCGCCTCGAAAGCCGCCTGCTGGCTCGCCTTGAAGGCGCCGATCGTTTCGGAATGGGCCGAAAGCTCTTTTGCGTAATCCGCATAGGAGAACGTACCTTCCTCGATCCGCACCTGATAGGCGTCATGCGGGAAGGCTTCCCGCGCGTCCATCAATTCGTCATGGCTGACGGGGAAGAAACGGATCTGGTCGAAGAAATCGAGCAGCCACGGTTTTCCCCTGGCGAAGGCGGATGTCTGCCGCCAGGTATTCCAGACCTGGATGGTGCGCCCGAACAGCTGGTAGCCGCCCGGCCCTTCCATGCCATAGATGCACATATAGGCGCCGCCGATTCCGACCGCATTTTCCGGCGTCCAGGTGCGGGCCGGATTGTACTTTGTCGTGACCAGACGATGGCGCGGATCGAGCGGCGTCGCGACGGGCGCGCCGAGATAGACGTCGCCCAGCCCCATAACGAGATAGCGCGCATCAAAGATCGTCTGCTTCACCGCCTCTTCATCGGCAAGGCCGTTGATGCGGCGGATGAACTCGATATTCGACGGGCACCAGGGCGCATTGGGGCGCACCAGTTCCTGATATTTCTGCATCGCCAGTTCCGCCTGCGGATCGTTCCACGACAGCGGCAGATAGACGGTGCGGCTCGGCACCTTGACCTGATGGACAGGCGGTAGGCTCTCTTCAAGCTCGCCAAGCAGGCCGAGAAGCTTGCTGCGACCAAGCGACGAACCATCATAATGGATCTGCAGCGACCGCACGCCGGGCGTCAGATCGATCAACCCCGGAAGTTTTGCCGCCTTGATCGCCTGCATCAGCAGATGCACACGCAGCCTCAGCCCGATATCGAGCCGCATCGACCCGTATTCGACCAGCAGATTGTCATCCCCCTGCCGGCGATAGACCACCGGGACATCCCGGTCCTCCAGCGTGCCGACAATCGCCGAGCCGGCTTTCTCGCCTATGCCCGCCACGTAAGGCACAGCCACCGGCTCGCCAATCGGCTGTACCGGATGGAAGCGAATACGGTCGCCGGGCTTGAACTGGCCCATCTTCCACTGTTCGTCACGGGCAATCACCGCCGGGCAGACGAAGCCGCCAAGGCTCGGCCCATCGGGACCGAGAATGATCGGCATGTCGCCGGTAAAATCGATCGCACCGATCGCATAGGCATTGTCATGCAGGTTGGACGGATGCAGCCCCGCCTCGCCGCCATCCTCACGCGCCCATTTCGGCGCAGGCCCGATCAGCCGCACACCGGTACGGGCGCTGTTGAAATGCACTTCGTATTCGGTCGAAAAGAGTGTCGCGATATCCTCGTCGACGAAGAAATCGGGCGCTCCATGCGGGCCGTAAACGACGCCGACGCTCCAGTCGGACATCAGCTCAGCCGGTTCGCTGGCCGGTTTTTCGCCAGCCTGTTCGGCCCGTGCGAGCCTGAGGCTATCACCCGCCTTCAGCACGCCGGTCGCATGACCGCCAAAATGCCCGAGCCCAAAGGTAGCCCGCGATCCGAGCACGACCGGCGCCGCAAAGCCGCCGGCAACGGCGAGATAGGCACGTTGTCCCGCCCCGCTGATCGCGCCGACCGAAAGCATCTGTCCGGCTTTCACTTCAATCGCCGCACCATGCGCCACCTTTGCGCCATCGAGCAGCATCGGCATCCCGGCACCGGCAAGCGCGATGGTGACGTCTGAGAAGAATTTCAGCACCGGCCCGGCCACCGTCAGCTCCAGCGCCGCCGTCTCGTCGGCATTGCCGACCAGCCGGTTGGCATGCCGGAAGGAACGCTCGTCCATCGGCCCGCTCGGCGGCACGCCGACATGCCAGAGGCCAAGCCGCCCCGGCAATTCCTGAATGCTGGATTGCGCCCCCGGTGAGACCACCTCGATCACGTCCGGCTGAAACACGAAATCCCGAAGCGCCGTCGTCGCGACATCGCCGCTGGCAAAGAGGTCCGAGCCAGCAATCGCCCTCAGATAATCCAGATTGGTCTCGATACCGGCCACAGACGACGCATCGAGCGCCTTGTTCAGCGCCTCGATCGCCGACGCCCGGTCGTCGGCAGAAACAATCAGCTTGGCGAGCATCGGATCGTAAAACGCCGTCACCTCGGTGCCTGTCTCGATCCAGCCATCGACCCGGATATTTTCCGGAAACGAAACCTCGGTCAGCAGCCCGGCGCTCGGCCGGAAATTCGCATGCGGCATTTCCGCATAAAGCCGCGCCTCGATCGCCGCCCCGCGCGGCTTCAGACCTTTCGCACGCGAAAGCACATCCTCGCCCGCCGCTTGGGCGATCATCCATTCGACGAGATCGATGCCGAAAACGGCTTCCGTCACCGGATGCTCGACCTGAAGGCGGGTATTCACCTCAAGGAAGTAGAATTCCTGCCGAGCCGGATCGTAGATGAACTCCACCGTGCCGGCCGAGGCATAATTGACCGAGCGCCCGAGCGAGACGGCCGCCGCATGCAGCCGCGACCGCAGGTCGTCGGAGAGACTCGGCGCCGGCGTTTCCTCGATCACCTTCTGGTTCCGCCGCTGCAGCGAGCAATCCCGCTCGCCAAGCGCAATCACCTCGCCCTTGCCATCACCAAAGATCTGCACTTCCACATGCCGGGCCTTTGAAACGAAGCGTTCCAGATAAACGCGGTCGTCACCAAAGCTGGCCGAGGCCATGCGTTTGACGGTGGCGAAAGCGGCCGCCAAGGCTTCAGCATCCTGACAGAGCTGCATGCCGATACCGCCGCCGCCCGCGGTGGATTTCAGCATGACCGGGTAACCGATCGCCTCAGCTGCCGTCAGCGTCTCCTCGACCGTATCGAGCAGCCCGCTTCCCGGCAGCAGCGCAAGGCCGCTTTTGACGGCAAGTTCTCGCGCAACATGCTTTAGCCCGAAGGCGGCGATATTATCGGCGCTCGGGCCGATGAAGCGGATCCCCTCCACCTCCAGCCGCTTGGCGAACTCAATGTTTTCAGACAGAAACCCGTAGCCGGGATGCACTGCCTGCGCACCCGTCGCCTTGCAGGCGGCGATGACGGCATCGACATTCAGATAACTCTGCGTGGCCGGTGCCGGACCCAGCCGCACGGCTTCGTCGGCCATCAGCACGGCCTTGGAAAACCGGTCGGCATCCGAATAAACGGCAACGGAAGAAATCCCGAGCGTCTTCAGCGTCCGGATGATCCGAACCGCGATCTCGCCGCGATTGGCAATGAGGACTTTGGTGAACATCAAGCCTATTCCTCGGCGTCCCAGACGAGAACCCGAACCGGTGTCGGATCGAACCCGTTGCAGGGATTGTTGATCTGCGGGCAATTGGAGATGACGAGCAGCACATCCATCTCCGCCTTCAGCTCGACATAGTCGCCCGGCGCCGAAATGCCGTCGACGATGGTCATCTCGCCGGTCGGTTCGATCGGCACGTTCATGAAGAAGTTGATGTTCGGCACGACATCCCGTTTGCCCATGCCGTGCTTGGCGACTTCGAGCACGAAATTGTCGCGGCAGGCATGCAGGTAACGTGTCTCGTGGCCGAAACGGACGGTATTGCTTTCGCAGGAGCAGGCGCCGGCCGACGTATCGTGCCGGCCGCAGCTGTCGGCCGTCATCTTCAGCATCACCCGGCCTTCATTGGAGATGATGTTGGTGCCGGTCGAAATATAGGCCGCACCCTGTTCGCGCATCGTATCCTGGTTGGAATACCGCTCGGAAAAGTCGGCAGCGTTATAGAACAGCGTGTCGATTGCCTGCTGGCCAAAACTGTCCTCGATGCGCACGGTCTGGCCCTTGCGCACGACGGTCGAAAACGGCGCTTCGGCGGCGATGAAATGGTCCTGCGCGGCATTGTCGAGCCGGCGTGAGGGCGAAGTCTGTTGAAATGCGGTCATGGTCTTTCGTCCCTCACTCAGGCGTCGGCGAGCACGTTGTTTTCAAAACCGCGGACGGCTTCGGCGGTGGCAGTGCGGCAAAGGTCATCCGCCGCGGGTTCGACCGCCTTGATGCGGGTGACGGTGACCGGATTGGGCGCATAGACTGGGTTCGGATCGAGCGGATGCGGGCAATTGGAAAAGCCGACGATCATGTCCATCTCGGCGCGCAGCTCGATATAATCGCCCTCGGAAATCAGCTCCGGCTTCCACAGGAACTTGCCGTCGGCATCGACCCGCACCGGCGCGAACAGCGCCAGCGCTGCCGGGATATCGCGCTTGTCGAGGCCGAGCTTGGTCGTCATCTTCACAAGGTTGTCGCGGGTGTTGCGGATGTCAGGGCCATTGGCGCCAGCATATTTTTTGGCATTGGAAGACGCGGTCGAACCGCCCATCAGGCAGTCATGCGCGCCGGAACTGTCTTCGGTCACGGAAAACATCACCTTGCCCATGTCGGAGAGGATGACGCGGCCTTTGCCGAGCCCGGTCGTCCACTGGACCTTCACTGTATCCGGCAGGTTCAGCCTTTCCGTCGGCTCGGCGGCATTCCAGGCAACGACCGTCACCGTCGAAAAACCTTCGTCGAGCGAAACACGCAGGACCTCGTTCTTTCGAACCTTGGTCGCCCAGTACCAGCCGCCCGGAATCACTTCCCGATGCAGGACCTGATCGGCGGCAATCGCAGGCGCTGGCTTTTCGCTCTTGCCCGGCAGAGCCGTCGGCGCAAATTCCAGGCCCTTCTTCTGGTGTTCTTCATAACGCGCCCGGTTGGCGGCGATTTCTTCGGGTGAACGTCTGATGTGCACGGTCGTGCCTCCTACCATGTCTCGTTATTCGCTTTGGGGGATCGCCAAGGCCGGCCCGTCGCGGCCCGGTCTGATCAGCGAGGGAAGGCCGGCGCGGCGCGGCGGCCAGATGGGAATGTCGCGGGTGATCGAGGCGCCGTAACGCAGCTTTTCCTCCGGCCGGTCGCGGCGGCGCTCGAAGGCAACGACGCGCGTGGCAAGCGTAAAAGCCTCCGCCATGTCATGCGTCACCATCACGACAGTCATCGGATGTTCGTGCCAGAGCCGTCTCATCAGCGCATGGATTTCGGCGCGAATGCCTGGATCGAGAGCCCCAAAGGGTTCGTCGAGCAGAAGCACGCGCGGCTTCATGACCAGCGCCTGCGCCAATGCCAACCGCTGCTGCATGCCGCCGGAAAGCTGTGCCGGATATTTCTGCTCGACGTGATCCAGCCCGACCTGAGCCAGCATTTCACGGGCTTCCGCAACAGCTGCTGCCCGCCTTTTCCCGAACAGCCGCGCCGCATGCCGCGAGCCCGACATTTCCATGCCGAGCAAGACATTGCCGAGCACTGTCAGGTGCGGAAACACCGAATACCGCTGGTAAACGACACCACGATCCGGTCCCGGTTCGGGTGGCAGCGGCACGCCATCGAGCAGGATCTTTCCGCGCGTCGGCGTCTCCTGTCCGAGCAGAAGCCGCAAGAATGTCGTCTTGCCTGAACCGGAAGCGCCGACCAGAGCCACGAAGGCACGCGGCTCGACCGTGATCGACACGTCCTCCAGCACGATCTGGTCGCCATATTCCTTCCAGACCTTCTCGACCGTCAAAGCACTCATGACGGGTTCTCCAGAACGGTCCATGGAAAGATTTTTCGCCGCAAGGCATCGAGCGACCAGTCCATTCCGGCGGCAAGCAGCGTGATCCAGGCGACATAGGGAAAGATGATGTCCATCGACAGATAACGGCGCACCAGAAAGATGCGGTAACCGAGCCCGGCATCCGACGAAATCGCCTCGGCAGCGATCAGGAACAGCCAGGCAGGCCCGAGCTGCAGCCGCAGACAGGTGATCAGCCGCGGCAGGATCTGCGGCAGCACGACACGGATGGCGATCTGCCACGAACCGCCCCCGAGCGTCTGCGCCTTGACCAGTTGTTCGCGCGGAATTTCCGAGGCTCTGAGCGCCAGATCGCGGATCATGATCGGCGTGACGCCGATGGCGATCAGGGCGATTTTCGAGGTTTCGCCAAGACCGGCGATGATGAACAGGATCGGCAGCAGCGCCAGCGGCGGCACCATGGAAAGGGCTGCGATAAAGGGCGAAAGCAGCGCCCGCATATAGGGCAGCATGCCGATCAGCATGCCGATGAGAAGTGCAATGACGACGCCGATGCCGAGGCCCGAAACGAGCCGGGTCAGGCTTGCGACCGTGTCGCTCCAAAGGATGTAATCGCCGGTGCGGGCATCCGCAGTCAGCACGAGGCGGTTGATCGCATCAGCAAAGTCGCCGATGCCGGGCAGCAGCTTGTCGCGCGCATTCTGAGCCAGCCGCGCCGCCGAGCCGACCGCATAGGCGATCAGCAGCAGGACGAAAGGCGCGAGCGCAAGCGCGAGTTTCGCGCCTTTGCTGGGCTGCAGGTTGATCCAACGCATGGAAGGGCTCCGCTTCGGGTTTTCAGGCGCGGCACCGATCGATGACAGATCGACCCCGCGCCGGTTTCAACTCAGAGCGAACCCTTGGCGGCGGCATCCATGTAGCTGGTGGTGAAACGCAGCTTGATGTTGCCCTTGTCGCCCAGAACCTTGCCGTCGGGCATCTCGATGCCGATGAAATCGGCCGAGGTCGCGCCATTGCCGAGCAGCGCCTTGGAGAAGAGGAAGTTGCGGACCAGATCCATCGTTTTCGGCAGATCGGCAGAGGCGGTAAACGTGACGGCATCGGCCGGCTTGTCGAACAGTTTCGTCGCCTTCATCTGCGCTTCGAAACCGGCAAGATCGGTGCCGGAGGCCTCGCCCATTTCCTTACGGGCGGCCTCGCCCTCAGCGCCGGTCGCGGTCATCACCTTCATCGTGTCGTACCAGATGCCGGCCAGAGCCTTGCCGAAGTTCGGATTGTCCTTCAGCACCGCCGAATTGGCGACCATGAGATCGATGATCTCGCCGGGGATCTGCGCACTGTCGAACACTTTCTTCGCGGTCGGATCTTCGAGAATGGTCGAGACCAGCGGGTTCCAGGTGACGACGGCAGTCACGTCAGCCGTCTTGTAGGCGGCGACCATGTCGGCATCTGAGGTGTTGACCACCTTTACGTCGCGTTCGCTCGAACCCATCGTTTCCAGCGCACGGGCAAGCAGGTAATGCGAGACGGAGAACTCGACGAGATTGACGTTCTGACCCTTGATATCGGCAAGCTTGTCCTTGTTCTTCAGGATGACGGCGTCGTTGCCATTCGAAAAGTCACCGACGATCACAGCGGTCGTATCGACGCCGCCGGCTGCGGGAATGGAAAGCCCGTCCATATTGGTCAGCGTCACGGCATCGAAGGCGCCGGCCGTGTACTGGTTCATCGATTCCACATAGTCGTTGAACTGGGTGACATCGATGGTGATGCCGTATTTGTCGGCCCATTTCTTGACGATGCCGTGATCCTTGGCATAACCCCAGGGCATCCAGCCGACATAGATCGACCAGGCGACCTTGAATTCCTTTTTCGCTTCAGCATGCGCACCGGACACGGCGCCAAGCGCGATCGCGGCAGACAAAGCGGTGATAGACATCAATTTTTTGAAATGCTGCATTGGCTTCCCCTTTGTTTAAAAAAAGGGATCGGCATAGACCAACGCCGCCAATCCCTTGGCTAACGAGGTCTCCCGGGCTTTTATCCCGCCGTGCACCTGACGGGATGTCTCCCCGCCAGTGGCAGCTCTCGGACCAGCACGTCAAAACGACGCCGGAACCCTAGCCGCCAACTCGGCAGAAACGATGCAAGCAGCATGCCAGATTGAGAAAGCCCCGATTTGCAGCAGGTTCAGCTGGCAGGGAGCGCAGATCACGCAAGAAGTGATGAAAATTCAGGCCCGAGGTCAAAAGATAGGCGCGCACAGAAAGGCTGGAAAGATTACACTGGGCCGCTACCTAATGGTTTTAGCCATCCGCATCCAACCACCCATGTAGCATCCGCATTGGAAGACCAATCTGTACTGCCGCTCCAGGCGGTGGTCATGCGGCAGGCACAGATACCGATATCGCAGGAACCCGGTCGATTGATGATCCTGGTTCATAACCTCTATCGATACAGCTGGCTGGATGTCCGGCTGAAATTGGTAGATCCTGCCGACGAGGCAAATTCTATTTCGCAAGAATCGAGGAGATCCCATGCAACTCCAGATCAACAATAAGACCCACGAAGTCGATGCCGATGGCGATACCCCGCTTCTCTGGGTTATCCGCGACAATCTCGGCATGACCGGCACCAAATATGGCTGCGGTCTTGCACAATGCGGCGCCTGTTCGGTGCTTGTGGATGGGGAGATCGTCCGCTCCTGCGTCACGCCACTCGACAGCGTTATCGGCCGTTCGGTCACGACGATCGAAGCGATCGAGACGGATCCGGTCGGCAAGGCCGTGGTCGCAGCCTGGGTCAACCATCAGGTGCCGCAATGCGGTTACTGTCAGTCCGGTCAGGTGATGGCCGCGACCGCTCTCCTCAAGCAGACGCCTAACCCGACGGAAGACGATATCGCCGCGGCGATGGTCAATCTCTGTCGATGCGGCACCTACAACTTCATCAAGACTGCGGTCAATGAAGTTGCAGGTCGCAAGGAGGCATCGCTATGAACGAGATCCTCCGCCACCCTTCGGCCGAAGCCGAACTCCCAACCGGTGCGCCCGTCAACATGTCCCGCCGCGGCTTCCTGCTCGGCTCGGCCGGCGTCGCCGCCGGCGCTCTCGTGATCGGCTTCGGCCTTCCCGTCGGCACTGCCCGCGCGCAGGATGCCGCAGCGAAAGTCGCCCCCGGCACCCGCGTCCCGGCATTTCTTGAAATCCGTCCGGACAATACCGCCCGCCTTATGAGCCCCTTCGTCGAAGGCGGCCAGGGCGTCTTCACGGCGATGGCACAGATCGTCGGCGAAGAACTCGACATGGATCCGCAGTCCTTCGTGGTCGAAAACGCGCCGACCGGCCCGGACTATCTCGTTGTCTTCGGCAAGATGCGCATCACCGGCGGCTCGATGTCGGTCCGCACCAGCTACGACACGATGCGCCATCTCGGCGCCTCGGCACGCGCCATGATGATCGAGGCCGCGGCAACGCGCCTTGGTGTTCCGGCCGCCGAACTGACGACCGAACCAGGACAGGTCGTGCATGCCGCCTCCAGCCGCAAGGTTTCTTATGGCGAGCTTGCGGGCGATGCGTTGAACCTGCCGGTTCCGGCAGCCGACAGTGTCAAGCTGCGCGACCCGAGCCAGTTCCGCTGGATCGGCAAGCCGGTCAAGCGCCTTGATATGTACGACAAGTCGACCGGCCGCGCGATCTACGGCATCGACACCAAGGTGGACGGCATGCTGCATGCCGCCGTCCAGCATGCGCCGCGTCTCGGCATGACGGTTGCCAGCATCCGCAACGAAGATGTCGTCAAGGCCATGAAGGGCGTGCATTCCGTGCACAAGCTCGATGGTGCGGTCGCCGTCGTCGCGGAACGCTGGTGGAATGCCAAGCGCGCGGTCGAGGCGCTTCAGGTCCAGTGGAACGAGGCGGGAGCCGAAGCCAAGGGCAAGGGCATCCGAGTTATGCCCGCAGATTTCTCGACCGCCGCCTTTGCCGATCGCCTGGCCAAGGAACCGGGTGCCGGCAAGGATGCGGAGAAGGAAGGCGATGCCGCGGGCGTTCTGGCCAGCGCCAAGACCGTCGTCTCCGCCACCTATCACAGCCAGTACCTGCACCACGCCCAGCTCGAACCGCCCTCGACGCTTGCCCGCTTCAATGACGACGGCAGTCTCGATCTGTGGATGCCCAACCAGGCGCCGGAAATGTTCCAGGCCGACATCGCCAAGATGACCGGCCTCGACGCTTCCAAGGTCAATGTCCACAGCCCGCTTCTCGGCGGCTTTTTCGGCCGGCACTTTCTCTACAAGTCGGCCAATCCCTATCCGCAGGCCATCCAGCTTGCCAAGGAAACGGGAAAGCCGATCAAGCTGATCTGGACCCGCGAGGAGGAATTCCTGCGTGACCCGATGCGTCCCATGGCAGCGGTCCGTTTCCGCGGCGCTCTCGACGAGACCGGCATGCCGATCGCGATCGAGGCAATCAGCGTCTGCGAAGGCCCGACCGAAGGCATTTCCGGCCACAACCCGGACAAGATGGACCCGACGGCTCTGGAAGGCCTGACCGGCAAGGACTATGCCATCCCGAACAAGCGGATCGCCCAGCTTTATGTCGAGAACCCGACCATGCTCGCCTATTGGCGTTCCGTCGGCAATTCGATGAACGACTTCCTCTACGAGTCCTTCCTCGACGAACTCGCAGATAAGGGCGGCCAGGATCCCTATGAGCTGCGCCTGAAACTGCTCAAGGACAATCCCCGCCTCAGCAACCTCCTGAAGGCGGCGGGTGAAATGTCCGGCGGCTGGAAGCGTGGCCCGTATACGGCCGCGGACGGCACGCGACGGGCGCGCGGCGTCGGCATGGCTTCGCCTTTCGGCAGCTATACGGCGGCGATTGCGGAAGTCTCGATCAAGGCCGGCGAAATCGTCGTGCACGAGGTCTGGGAAGCCATCGATCCGGGCAGCATCGTCAATCCGGCGATCATCGACGCGCAGATCCAGTCTGCCGTTGCGCTCGGCCTGTCGCAGGTCCTGCTCGAGGAAGCCGTCTACGAAAAGGGTGTGCCGGTCGCACGCAATTACGACCTCTATCCCATCCTTCCGCCCTCACGCATGCCGCGGGTTCACGCGCGGATCGTCGAGAGCGGTGAAAAGATGGGTGGCATCGGCGAGCCCGGCCTTCCCGCCATCCCGCCGGCAGTTGCGAATGCGGTCTCGACCCTCACGGGTCAGCGTATCCGCAGCATGCCGCTCTCCCACTACACGTTCGAAGCCTGACGCCTCGCTTGGCAGCGCCCGGAAACATCCGGGCCGGCCGGGCTCGAGATGCGCCGCGATTGGCCTGCAAGGGCCATGCGGCGCTTTCGTCGCAACGAAACCTGTTTATAGGATGGAACGTCCTTGAAGAAATTTCTTCTGACCCTGATCGCAATCATCGTGATTGCCGGTGGCGGCCTTTTCTGGTTCGTCACCCACAAGCCCGGCTCGCCTTTTGATGGCGAGACCGCTTCTGCCGCCCCGGCAGACCTCGTCCATCGCGGCGAGATGGTGGCCCGCCAGGCGGACTGCGTCGCCTGTCACAGCACGCCGGACAGCAAGCCGTTCTCCGGCGGACTGGAAATGGGCACGCCGCTCGGCTCGATCTTCGCCACCAATATCAGCCCGGACAAACAGACCGGTATCGGCAATTACACGCTTGCCGATTTCGACCGTGCCGTCCGCCATGGCGTGACGCCCGATGGCAAGCGCCTTTACCCGGCCATGCCTTACCCGTCCTACGTCAAGATGACGGATGATGACATCCGCGCGCTCTATGCCTTCATGATGAACGGAGTCCAGCCGCAGAATGTGCCAAACAAGCCAAGCGGCATCGAATGGCCGATGAACATGCGCTGGCCGCTCGCCTTGTGGAACGCCGTCTTTGTCCCGTCCGGCACCTATGCGGCAAAACCACAGCAGGATGAACAGTGGAACCGCGGCGCCTATCTCGTCCAGGCCGCCGGCCATTGCGGCGCATGCCACACGCCGCGCAGCGTCACGATGAACGAAAAGGCGCTCGACGAAGGCGGCACCGACTTCCTCGCCGGCGCCCTGCTCGATGGCTGGTACGCGCCGAGCCTGCGTCAGGACCACAATACCGGCCTTGCGCGCTGGAGCGAGGACGACATCTTCGCCTTCCTCAAGAACGGCCGCAACAAGCATGCCGTCGTCTTTGGTTCGATGGCCGAGGCCTATAACAACTCCACCCAGTTCATGACGGATGACGACCTGAAGGCGATCAGCCATTATCTGAAATCACTCCCCGGCGATCCGGCGCGGGACGGACAGCCCTGGGCCTATGTCGCGGCAACATCGGCCACTGGCAATGCCGGCAAGCCCGGCGCCCAGACCTATGCGGCGAAATGCGGTTTCTGTCATGGTACCGACGGCCGCGGCAAGAACGAGTGGATCCCGCCGCTTGCGGGTGCTGCCTCCTCGCTGATCAGCCACAGTGAATCGCAAGTCAACGTGACCCTGAACGGCTCGGCCCGCGTGGTGACGGCGGATATCCCGGATGCCTACCGCATGCCGTCCTTCCGCGAACAGCTGTCCGATCGCCAGATCGCGGACGTGATCAGCTATGTGCGCTCGTCCTGGGGCAACCACGGCGGACCGGTGACGCCGGAAGACGTGAAGGCGCTTCGGGAACATACCGATCCGGCCAGCAGCAACCCGATCGTGCTTCAGATGCGGTGATGTTTTGGGAGGGGCCTGTCGTCAAAGCAGGCCCCTTCATTTTTCGCCCGCTTTGCAATCAATCTCTCCGGCCGGAGCGGTCATGCCGGAAATGAACGTCGGTTTGAGCGAAATAGCGCAATGCCTCTGCCCTCCATGGTGCTAAAGGGATAATTGTCGCAGGCCGGACCTTTGACCCTGTCCCGAGGCGATGTTCGGCGCACAAGCACGAGGGCAAGGTTTTCGATGGGAATGGACACGACCGGAAAGACGACCGTCAGGCCTGCCAGAAAGGCGGATGTGGCCGTGCTCGGCAAATACGGCGCCATGCTGGTGGCGCTCCATCACCAATGGGACCGAGACCGCTTCATTCCCGCCGCCAAAAGTACGCCGGCCTCTTACTCGCACTGGCTCGAAAGCCAGATTCCCCGGCCCGAAATCGTCGTCCTCGTCGCCGAACGGGCTGGAGCGGTCATCGGCTATACCTATGCCGGCCTGGAAGGCTATGACTACATGGATCTGCGGGGACCGGCCGGAGTGATCTACGATCTCTTCGTCGATCCCGACCGGCGCAAGGAGGGTGTCGGCCGCATGCTGCTGTTGGCAACCATCGAGGAACTTAAAATGCGTGGCGCACCTCAGGTCCTTTTGTCGACCGCCCACAAGAACGAAGCGGCACAGAGCCTGTTTTCTTCCTGCGGCTTCCGCCCGACGATGATCGAGATGACCCTCAACATTCCGCCGGCAGACCGCACGTGATCCTCTATCGATAACGCAGCGCCTCGATCAGCAGCGCGAAAGCCGGCGATGCGAGGCGACGGCTCGGATAATAGAGATGATAGCCCGGGAACGGCGCACACCAGTCCTCGAGCACCTGCACCAGCCGCCCGTCCTTGACCAGCGGGCCGAGATGATCGTCCGGCAGACAGGTGAGGCCCACCCCGTCAAGCGCCGCATCGATGATCATAGGCACGTCGTTGCAGACGAATTGCCCTTCGACACGCACGTTGAGCGGCCGCCCGTCGCGCTCGAATTCCCAGGCATACAGTCCGCCGAGTGTCGGCAGGCGAAGGTTGATGCATCTGTGCTGCGTCAGGTCGTGCGGCGTCTGCGGTATCGGATGGCGCTTGAAATATTCGGGCGAGCCCGCCACCATCATGCGCAGTTCCGGACCGATCCTGACCGCGATCATGTCCTTTTCGATGCTTTCGCCCAGCCGCACACCCGCATCGAAACGTTCCGCCACCAGATCGACAAACCGCTGGTCGACAGAAATCTCGACATTGATATCGAGATAGTCGGTCATCAGCCGCTTGACCGCAGGCATCAGGATCGTCTCGGCGGCATGCCGGCTGGAGGTGATGCGGATATTGCCGCCGGGTTGCTGGCGCATCGCGCTCAGGGCGTCGATCCGGCCCCTGATATCGTTGAAGGCGGGGCGCAGCGTCTCCATCAGCTGTTCGCCGGCCTCGGTTGCGACGACATTGCGCGTCGTCCGCGTCAGAAGCCGCACGCCCATCCGCTCTTCGACCCGTCGCACCGTATGGCTCAGCGACGATTGCGATGTGCCAAGCTGCGCCGCCGCACGCGTAAAACTGCGCTCTTCCGCAACCGTCAGAAAGGCGACGAGATCACCCAGCTCATCCC
Source organism: Neorhizobium alkalisoli (assembly GCF_007829835.1). GTDB lineage: Bacteria > Pseudomonadota > Alphaproteobacteria > Rhizobiales > Rhizobiaceae > Neorhizobium. The sequence goes on from NZ_VIWP01000005.1 coordinate 476,495, forward strand.
GTTTCATCATCACTCATGAATCCAAAGTATAGGTTATGCAATGAATTAACATTCGGCCGGATCTATCCGCCAGCGCTAAATCCGTTTGCACGACGAGTTGATTGACGGTGACCACCCGTCTCGCCTCCCTGGCACCGCACATTCATGAATGGAACGCATAAGGCCAATCGATTTTCACCCTCTAGTTTAAGAGGCGCAGACCCCCACTTCATTGGAAACGCGAGCTCCCGGATGACGTCGGTCGACCCGGATCGGGACTGCTCAGCGGAGCCATGAAGAGGAACCAGAGATGAAGAATATCGTCGCCAGCATCGCCATGTCCACGCTTGCCGCAACCGGCGCAGAGGCACAGGAAGAACGGCGCCGTGTCGCTCCTCCTGCCGTCTACGACGTCGCGCCCGGCCTCGGCGACTTCACCGACAATGTCCTTTTCGGCGAAGTCTGGGAACGCACCGAACTCAAGCCGCGTGATCGCAGCCTCGTCACCGTGTCCGCCATCGTCTCGACCGGCAGGACCGCCCAGATCGGCGGCCATGTGCGCCGGGCTCTCGATAACGGTGTCAAGCCGGAGGAAATCGGTGAGCTGATCACCCAGCTTGCCTTCTATTCCGGTTGGCCGAACGCCATGTCCGCAGTGGCCGAAACCAAAAAGGTGTTCGACGAGCGCAATATCGGGCCCGTGGCAAGCAGCGCGGCTGCACGGATCGAGCTCGAAGCTGCGGCGGAAGCAGCACGCACTGCAACGGTCAACGGCTCCGTGGCGCCGACGGCAGCCGCTCTTGCCGACCTGACCAACCGTGTGCTCTTCGGCGATCTTTGGCAGCGCCCCGACCTTTCCGCACGTGACCGCAGCCTGGTGACGATGTCGGCGCTGATCGCGATCGGCCAGCCGGAGCAACTGCCCTTCCATGCCAATCGCGCAATGGATAATGGCCTGAGCCGCGCCGAGGCCTCCGAAGCCGTGACCCATATCGCCTTTTATGCCGGCTGGCCGCGCGCCATGTCGGCCGTGCCGGTGCTGAGCCGGGTCTTCGAAACCCGCAATGCCGCCGCCCAGCCGGCACCTGCACCGGCGAACATCCAGGTCACCCGTGCCGGCGCGACCCCGGCAAAGGGGCCGGCGGATTATTTCACCGGCGAGGTCCAGGTCTCGGGCAATTACAAGGGCACCGAACCAGCACGGATCAGCGGCGCGACGGTCTCGTTTTCAGCCGGCAGCCGCACGGCCTGGCACACACATCCGCTGGGCCAGACGCTGTTCATCGTCTCCGGCACCGGATGGGTGCAGAAGGAAGGCGAGGCCGTCCAAACGGTCAAGCCGGGCGATGTCGTATGGATCCCGCCGCTGGTCAGACATTGGCATGGCGCTTCGATGGATGAGCCGATGGCGCATTTCGCCGTTGCGGAAGCCCAGAACGGCAGCGTCGTGACCTGGCTGGAAAAGGTATCCGATGAGGATTACAACAAGGGCAGCGCCATAGATTGAACGCGGGGAGCAAGCAAAGATGCCACATGACCTCGACAGGCGGAAACTTCTGAAAGCTCTGCCCCTGACTGCCGCCGGATTGACGCTGACGGCAGGTGCGGCATCGGCGCAATCACAATCACAGCCCCAGCCCACCGGCACCAGCCGGACACTGGTGGCCTATTACTCGCGAACCGGAAACACCGCGGTGATCGCCCGCCAGATACGGCGTGCCCGCGACGGTGTGCTTTTCGACATCAAGACCCTGAACCCGTATCCCGAAGACTATGAGGAGACGGTTGCCCAGGCGAGCCGCGAAACGAAATCCGGATATCTTCCGCCGCTCGGCCAGTTCGTCGCGAGCATCCGGCAATATGAGACGATCTATCTCGGCTTCCCGATCTGGGGCATGACCGCGCCGCCGGTGATCCGCTCCTTTCTCCGGGCCCATGACCTTTCCGGCAAGACCATCATGCCGTTCATAACCCACGGCGGTTATGGCCTCGGGAACAGCATGGACATCGTGACATCGCTGGCCGAGGGCGCCGATGTGAGACCGGCCTTTTCGATGGAGGCCGATCAGGAAAAACGCACGCTGCAGCAGGTGACGGGCTGGCTGACCAGCTAGTTCCGACCGGACAAGCCGGCTGACGGGATCTCCGCCAGCCCTTCAAAACCTCCAAATTCCGGGCCGATAACGCTCGATCTCGATCCACCCCGGAAGGTCTGGCAGCCTCCGGGGCGTTATTTTTTGGCCTTTCAACAAAAATGACCAAGAAAACGGCATTTCGAAATCATGACTCACTTTACATACCAATTAATATGTATGTAACATCAAAGCATGAAAACCACCCGAAAGCCTCGCCGCTCGCAGATGGAGCGCACCGTCGAAACCCAGTCTGTTCTGGTACAGGCCACCGTTCGGCTTCTGGCGACGGCAGGCTTCGCCAAGACGACGACCCAGTCGATCGCCAAGGAGGCCGGCGTCACCACCGGCGCCCTGCATCATCACTTCCCGACCAAGGACGACCTGATGCTGGCGGTGCTGGATCAGTCCGCCATCACGGTCGAGGCGAAACTGCAGTCGCAGAGCATCGCGCCCTGCGCCGGAAAGGCCAGCATCCGCGAGATCGTCGACCACCTCTGGCAGATCTACGGCCAGGCGGAATATTGGGCGGTCTGGGAGATCATTATCGGCACGCGCGTCGATGCCGAGCTGCACCAGCGCATTCTCGAACACCGCGCACAGTCGATGGCGAATGTCGTCCAGCCCTTCCTGAAGCGTATCGAGAGCCTGACCGGCTCCGCCGAACAGGGCGTCGAAATCTTCGAATTCATGCTGATCACGATCCGCGGCCTGAGCCTTGAGCGCTTCATGGACAAGGACGCCGCCTATTTCGATCGGCATCTCTCGATGCTCGCGGATTTCGTGAGCTTCCGCCTGCAGGGATCCGGCCAGATGGCCGAAACCCCTCCGAGCACCATTCCTAACCTTTAAGTCCATAGAACCGGGGAACTTCAACACCATGCAAACAACTATCGACGCGCCGGCGACCGGCGTGAACGGGCGCGTGAAAACGCTCGTCGGCGGCTCGATCGGCCATTTCATCGAATGGTTCGACTGGGCGATCTACGGCCTGATGGCCGGTGTCATCGCCGCCCAGATGTTTCCGGCCGCCGACCCGGCGGTCTCGCTGATCTCCAGCCTGTCCGCCTTCGCAATCGGCTTCATCGGCCGCCCGATCGGCGCCATCATCCTTTCGCCGATGGCCGACAAATACGGCCGCCGCACATTGCTTGCCGCGACCATCATCATGTCCGGCGCCGGCAGCCTGATCATCGGCCTTTGCCCGAACTATGCGCAGATCGGCATTCTCGCTCCGATCATCATCGTTCTCTCCCGCCTGCTCCAGGGTTTTGCCGGTGGTGCCGAATACCAGATCTCGGCAACCTTCCTGAACGAACATGCATCGCCGAAGAACCGCGCCTTCAACGCCTCGCCGCAGCAGATCTCGATCGGCCTTTCGGTTCTCGCCGCAACCGCCGTGGCTGCAATGACGACAAAATTCTTCTCGCCGGAAACCCTGCAGGCCTGGGGCTGGCGCGTTCCTTACCTGCTCGGCGCGGCAATTTCCGTCTACGGCTTCTTCATGCGCCGTGGTCTCGATGAAACTCCGTCCTTTGCAGCCAATGCCAAGAAGATGGCCAACCGTTCGCTCGGCTCCATCCTTGCGGCGCTTGCCAAGCATCCGCGCGAAACGCTGATCGTCTTCGTTCTGCAGATGAACGGCGTTCTGTACTACATGTGGCTGATCTTCCTGCCGACCTATGCCAACATGATCGGCGGCCTGCCCCGTCCGGAAGGCTTTGCCGGCAACATGATCTCGACCGTCGTCTACATCATCGGCGTACCGACCTTCGCCTATATTTCCGACCGCGTCGGCCGCAAGCCGCTGCTCTTCGCAACCGCGGTCCTCTTCCTGATCTTCGTTTATCCGCTGCTTTCGCTCCTGAATGGCCAGGTCTCGTTCTGGACGTTCACGCTGGTCGCTTCCATCGGCGCCCTCTTCCTGTCGATGAACAATGGCGTACTCGGCACCGTGCTGTCGGAACTCTTCCCGACCGAAGTGCGCACCTCCGGCATCGGCATTCCCTATGCCATCTGCGCAGCGCTCTTCGGCGGCACCGCGCCGCTCGTCGCAACCTGGCTGCACGGCCTTGGCGGCGTCTGGTATGTGTCGCTCTATGCCATGCTGATCTGCGTCATCAGCATCGTCACCCACCTCTTCCTGACGCCGGAAACACGTGGACGGTCGCTCGATTGAGCGGCCATTCCAAAGCATTCTTCATGGGACTGATTTGATGAAATTTCTTCTCAAGGCAGACCGGGTGATCGACGGCAGCGGCGCACAGCCGCTGCCGAACGCCACCGTCGCGGTCGAAAACGGCAAGATCACTAGCGTCTATCAGGGCGAGGTGCCCGAAAGCGCCAGTGCCGGCGCAAAAGTCCTCGATTTCCCGGGCTCCACGATCATGCCGGGCATGATCGACACCCATGTCCATCTCAATCTGCCGGGCGACGGAACCTCGCTCGAAGATGCCGTCAAGGAACCGCAGGGCGTTCTCGTCGCCACCGCGACCTTCACCGCCAACCGGGCGCTTGCCGCCGGCATCACCACCGTGCGCGATCTCGGCGCGATGACCGACACGGTCTTCAATCTGAAGCGCGCCATCGCGCTCGGCCATGGCACCGGCCCGCGCATTGTCGCCTGCGGCCAGCCGATCACCATTACCGGCGGCCATACCTGGTATCTCGGCGGCGAAGCCGATGGCGTCGATGGACTTCGCAAGAAGGTTCGCGGCATGGTCAAGCAGGGCGCAGACTTCATCAAGGTCATGGGTTCGGGCGGCGGCACAATCGGCACGCTCTCCTGGCGCGCGGCCTATACGCGCGAAGAGATGCAGGCGCTCGCAGATCAGGCCCACGCGCTTGACCGCAAGATCGCCGTTCATTGTCTCTGCGCGGAATCCACCGAATTCGCGATCGATGCCGGTGTCGACCATATCGAACATGCCGGCTTCCTGATCGACGGCAAGGGCAATCAGAAATTCGAGCCGCGCATCGCCGAAAAGCTCGCGAAATCCGGCATTCCGGTCACCGGCACGCTCGCCGTCTCCGGTGCTGTGGTGAAGATGATGTCGGCCCGCGAAAACCTGACCGAAGCCGAACAGGCCTTCCTCGCCCGCTGGCGCGGCATGATGGCCGACAATATCGAGCAGTTCAGCAAACTGCGCGAGGCAGGCGTGCGCTTCGTCGCCGGTACCGATGCCGGCTGGCGCTTCACGCCGTTCGACGGCCTGCCGCTCGAGATGGAAATGATGCAGCAGGGCGGCATGTCCGCGCTCGATGCGATCACCGCCGGAACCGGCTTTGCAGCCAAGGCGATCGGCATCGACGACAAGGTCGGCACGCTGACGCCGGGCCTCGCCGCCGACATCATCGTCGTCAAGGGCAATCCGGTCGACGATCTCGACCACCTGCGCCATCTCGACCTCGTCATGCAGGCCGGCGAGATCCGCGCACACGCACAGAAGGCCGCCTAAAAGGCGGCCTTAGCCACTGACAGACAATTCCATACCCGAAAGGCGAAACCCGTGCGCGTTTCCGATGCCAACTGGCAGCATATCGAAGCCTATCTGAAGACCGACGACCGGGCGATCCTGCCGCTCGGCAGCACCGAGCAGCATGCACAGCTCTCCCTCTCGGTCGATTCCATCCTCTCGGAGCGCGTCGCCGTCGAGGCTGCAGAACCGCTCGGCATTCCGGTCTTTCCGGTTCTGGCCTATGGCATCACGCCCTATTTCATGGCCTATCCGGGCACGATCAGCCTTCGGATGGAAACCTATGCCGCGATCATCCGCGATATCCTCGACGGCCTGAAGCGCCAGGGCTTTCGCCGCATCCTGATCGTCAACGGCCATGGCGGCAACCAGCCGGGCGGCAGCCTTGCCGTCGAATGGATGACCGACAATCCCGATGTCGCTGTCAAATTCCACAACTGGTGGAATGCGCCAAAAACCTTTGCCAAGGTGCAGGAGATCGACAAGGTCGCCTCGCATGCCTCCTGGATGGAAAACTTTCCGTGGACGCGCCTCGCCGGCGAGATCCTGCCGAAGGAGCAGAAGCCGATGATCGATTTCGGCCGCATGCGCGTCATGGGCCCGGATGCGGTGAAGGACTATGTCGGCGACGGCAATTTCGGCGGTTATTACCAGCGCCCGGACGATGAGATGCAGACGATCTGGGATGTGGCGATCGCAGAAACCCGCGAACTTCTGGAAGGACCGTGGAAATGACCTCACCCATTGTCATCTGGGGCGCCGGCGCGATCGGCGGCACGCTCGGCGCGGCCTTCATCCGTGCCGGTCATGAGGTCGTATTCGTCGACAACGTCAAGGACCATGTCGACGCGATCAATGAAAAGGGCCTGACGATCACCGGCCCAATCTTCGAAGCAACGGTGACGGCGAAAGCCTACCTGCCGGAAGAGATCGAAGGCACCTATGAGCGCATCTTCCTCTGCGTCAAAGGCCATCATACGGAAGCCGCCGCCAAAGCGCTTGCACCGCATCTTGCCGAAAACGGTTATGTCGTCTCGGCCCAGAACGGGTTGAACGAACAGGTGATCGGCCGTGTGGTCGGCGACGACAGGGTCATCGGCTGCTTCGTCAATTTCGGGGCGGATTATCTGGAACCGGGCGTGATCAACTATGGTGGCCGCGCTGCAGTCGTTGTCGGCGAGATCGACGGCAAGGTGACCGAGCGCATCAAGGCGATCCACACGATGATGCTGCAATTCGAGGAAAAAGCCGTCCTCACCGACAATATCTGGGGCTATCTCTGGGGCAAGTTGATCTACGGCGCGCTGCTGTTTGCCACCGCCGTCACCAATGACAGCATTGCCGATGTCTTCGCCAATCCGGCCTATCGCCCGATGCTGACGCGGCTTGCCCACGAGGTCGGCCATGTCGCCAAGGCAAGCAATGTCCGCACGGAAGCCTTCGACGGTTTCGACCCGGCCGCTTTCGCGCCGACCGCACCGGCTGAAGAAACCGGAAAATCCTTCGACGGAATGGTCGCCCATAACCGCCGCTCGACCAAATCCCATACCGGCGTCTGGCGCGACCTTGCCGTGCGCAAGCGCAAGACCGAAGTCGATGCGCAGATCCTGCCGATCGCCGAGACCGGCCGCGCGCTCGGCATCCCGACCCCGCTGACCTTCAAGCTGGTCGAGTTGATCCATGAGATCGAAGAGGGCAAACGTCCCCTCGACAGCGCAAATCTTGATGAACTCGTGAGGATACCGGCATGAATATCGACTTTCCTGGCAAGACCGTCATCGTCACCGGTGCAGCGCATGGTTTTGGCCGCGCCATCGCACTCGGTTTCGCCGAGCGCGGCGCAATCGTGCATGCCTGCGACGTCAACGAGGAAAGCCTTGCCGAAACGGTAAAGCTCTGCGGCAACAAGGCGAAGGCCCACCGCCTCGATGTCGGTGACCGCACTGCCGTGCAGGCAACCGTTGCCGCGATCGAAGCGGAAACGGGCGGCATCGACATTCTCGTCAACAATGCCGGCGGCGTGCGCGGCCAGGTCGGCCGGCCGATCGAGGAGATTTCAGAGGAAGACTGGCGGGTGATCTTCGACGTCAACCTCTCGGGCGCCTTCTTCATGTCGCAGGCGGTAGCACCCGGCATGAAGGCAAAGAAGGCCGGCCGCATCATTAACATCTCGAGCGGCGCAGGGCTTGGCATTTCGCTGACCGGCATCCAGGCCTATGCCAGCGCCAAGGCCGGCCAGATCGGCCTTACCCGCCAGCTCGCCCACGAACTCGGCCCCTTCAACATCACTGTCAACAACGTTGCCCCCGGTTTCGTCCTCTCCAATCCGGCGAGCCAGAAACAATATGAAGCGATGGGACCGGAAGGTCAGGCAAGGCTGATGCAGAACATCGCCCTGAAGCGGCTCGGCGCACCAGATGACATCGCCTCCATGGTGATGTTCTTCGCCTCCGATTTCGCCAACTGGGTGACCGGCCAGGTCATCAGCGTGGATGGCGGCAAATGACGACGCTCGACGCGGCAAAGGCCTATCTCGACGCGCATTACGAGGATGCCCTTGAGGATCTCAAGGCCTTCTGCCGCATCGAAAGCGTCAGCACCGACCCGGCCTATCGGGAAGGAATCCGTGCGGCCGCCGGTTTCGTGGCGGACCGACTGACGCGGGCCGGCTTTAGCCGGGTCGCCCAGCTCGAAACCGGTGGCCACCCGGCCGTTTATGGCGAGATCATCAGCGATCCGTCGAAGCCGACCTATCTCGTCTACGGCCATTACGACGTGCAGCCGCCGGACCCGCTCGACAAATGGGTGACGCCGCCTTTCGAGCCCAGCGTGCGCGACGACCGGCTTTATGCCCGCGGCGTCTCGGACGACAAGGGACCGCTTCTGATCCCGATCCTCGTTGCCGAAGCCTTCATGCGCACGGGTGGCAAGTTGCCGGTCAACATGAAGGTCCTGATCGAAGGCGAGGAAGAGGCCGGCAGTCCGAATTTCGAGGCAACGCTCGACAGATATCGCGACCTGCTCGCCTGCGACGCCGTGATTTCAGCCGATGGCGCCATGTGGCGCCCGGACAGGCCATCGCTCACGGTCGCAAGCCGCGGCATGGTCGATTTCGAGATCATCGTCAAAGGCCCGTCCAAGGACCTGCATTCCGGCCGCCACGGCGGCAGCGCGCCGAACCCGATTACCGCTCTTGTCGCTCTGCTCGCCTCCCTGCATGGCGGCGACGGCCGCGTCACGGTCGATGGCTTCATGGATGGCACGGCGGCACCGGATGCCCGCATCCTTGCCGCGATCGAGGCCGCCAATTTCGATTCCGCTTCTTATTACGCCGAGATCGGCACCGCAAAACCCGATCCGATCGACAATGGAAGAGAACTTCTCCTGCGCCAATGGCTGGAGCCGACACTGGAATTCAACGGCATCAGCGGCGGTTATCAGGGCGAAGGCTCGAAGACGATCATTCCGAGCACGGCAAGCGTCAAGATCACCTGCCGGCTGGTTGCAGGCCAGAAGCCGGATCATGTTGCCGAGGTCGTGAAGCGCCATCTCGAACAGCGCCTTCCGCCGGGCATTTCGCTCGAATTTCATCGGCAGGGCCCAGGCAGCGAAGCCTTTTTCGTCAATCCCGACCTGCCCTTGCTGGCCACCGCCGAAGATGTTCTCGGTGAACTTCTCGGCCAAAAGCCACTGCGTGTCGCGATGGGCGCAACCGTGCCGATCGGCTCGGCAATCCGAAAGATCCTCGATCGGGAAGCGATCTTCTTCTCCTTCTCGACCTCGGACGAGGATTATCACGCGCCGAACGAATTCCTGCGGCTGAAGAATTTTCGGCTGGGCCTTTCGGCCTGGGCGCAACTGCTGGAGCGTCTCGGCCGCTGACGACCCGTTAGCCACAAGGATACTGGACTTCCTGAGTTACGAGGCGGCCGAATGGGTCATTGCGCACGGCGAAGACGGTCGACCGTCTCGTCGGTGCTCCATACCCCGTTCGCCATGAAACGGTAGTTGATGAGCGCAGCGAGATAGCCGTCCCCATCCGGGAGTTTGGGCGCAGCGACGGCATCACGCACGACGGCCACCTCGAAGCCGACTTCGAGCAGGTCCCGCATATGGGATTCGACGCACATATTGGCGAGCATGCCGGCCAGGATGACCTGGTTGATGCCCTGTTTACCGAGCTGCAGCTTCAGATCATTGGCCTGCGGACCATAGACCTTGTGCGGCGAGCAGATGATCGTTTTGCCATCTTCGATAAAGGGTTTGAATTCCTCCATGAAGTCGGCCCCCGAACCGCGAAATCCCTCGACCGTATAGGGGCCATTGCGATCGAAGGCGCCCGTTTCGTGCTGAAAGACTTCGAGCGGCGCCTGCCAGCGCCAGTGATGGTCCCAGCAGTAATAATAATGCGGTGAGACGGCGACCATGATCCCGGCCTGCTTGGCAGCCGTGAACAATTCGATGAGATTGGGCACGAGGTTGTTTTCGGTCACGCTTTCGCCGACGGCCGCCCAGGCCTTGCCCTTTGGGCTCATGACATCGACCTGCGGATCGATGACGACGAGCGCCGTGCGCCGCAGGTCCAGAACCATCTCCGTCTTCGGCAGCATGGGCTTGGCCGCATCCGCATAAAGCGCGGCCGATTTCTCGGAATAAGCCGGTTTCATCGCAGTCTCCCTGAAGGGCGTTGATACGGGAATGCCGTCCGGTGGACCTGTTTTTTTCGCAGGCTCCACCGGACGAAATCAGCGGAAGCAACATCTCTTGGTTGCCGCGATAGACTTACACACTCTTGATGCAGAGGCGCATTAAGCGCCGTTAAATCCGGTGAATTGACCGTTGCGCAGGGCAGACAGGCGCGTAAATATGATTGAATGCTACAAGCGATCTTGCGCTCTTTAGCTATGCTGCGCGGGTATAACCGGAGGGTGTTATAATGCCTGTCAATGCGCCTGATAGTTCCACAATCACCCCGCATGCAGCAGATCGGCCCACACCCGCAGCAACCGGCATTCGTTTGCCGGCCATTCCGGCAGCCGCCTTCGGCATCGTGCTCGGCACGGTTGGGCTTGCCAATGCCTGGCGGGCCGCGACAGCCCTCTGGGGCGCGTCCCCCATTGTCAGCGAAACGATCGGCCTGATCGGTGCTGCAATCTGGTGCGTTCTGATTATATGTTACGCCTTGAAATGGCTGGTCTTCCGGTCAGACGCGTTGCAGGAACTGGAACATCCGATACAATGCTGCTTCACCGGCCTTGTCGGTGTCGCGACCATGCTGGTCGCCACGATCACCCTGCCCTTCTCCGCACTCCTGGCCGAGATCCTCTATTGGATCGGCGCCTGCTGGACGGCACTTTTCGCACTGTGGCGGACGGGCATCCTCTGGCGCGGCGGCCGCAATCCATCGACCACGACGGCGGTTCTCTACCTGCCGACAGTTGCCGGCTCCTATGTGCTTGCCATCGTCGGCGCATCGCTCGGATATCAAAGTCTGAGCCAGCTCGCCTTCGGCGCCGGTTTCTTTTCCTGGCTTGCGATTGAATCCGTCCTGCTCAACCGGCTGCTGACCGCGCCGGAACTCGCCGAACCGGTGCGTCCGACGATCGGCATCCAGCTCGCGCCGCCGACGGTCGGATGCGTCGCCTATCTCAGCGCCACGACGGGCGTACCGGACATGCTGGCCCATGCCATGCTCGGTTATGGCCTGCTGCAGGCCTTTCTGATGATCCGCATCCTGCCCTGGGTGATGAAACAGCCGTTTGCGGCCGGTTACTGGGCCTTTTCCTTCGGCCTTACGGCGCTTGCAACCGCGGTGCTGAGAATGACCGAGCGTGGCGATACAGGCATCGTCCCGGCAATCGCCATGCCTGTTTTCGTCATCGTCAATGCTCTGATCGCACTTCTCGCCGTGCTGAGCATCGGCCTGCTTCTCCGCGGAAAACTTTTTCCGCTTCTCACGCGAAGGGCGTGACCCTGATTAGAGACCTTATTCTGCACATACCTTACGGAAGACCGATCTCTCAGCCTTCCTTTGCTGGCCGGAACGGCTCGCCCAGCGTATGCATCAACCGGTTCGCCCAGCCGAAAATCGACGTCGACATGATCAGGTCGAGGATCTCCAGCTCATCCAGACCGACAGCCTTCAGACGGGCCATGTCTTCGGCTATCGCTGCCGGCGGAAAGGCCGAAAGTTTCACCGAGAAATCGAAGATCGCCTGTTCCCGTTCGGGCAGTTTCGCGGCCGTTTCGTGCGCGAAAATCTCTTCGACAATCTCGGTCGTCTTGGTAACCTGATTGAAATGGCGGGCATGCACGGCAATGCAGTAGATGCAGCGGTTGACGATCGACGAACCGATCGCCCCAAGCTCCCGGCCCCCGCGATCGAGCCCGTCCTTGCCATACATGATGCCGTTGAACAGCGGCGAACGGTGCAGCAGCGATTCCGGGTCGTGGGCAAGCGTCAGGACATAGTCCGAGATCTTCTTGTTGGCCGGCGTGATCTTTAATGCCTCGCGCTGCTCGTCCGTAAGCTCCTCGACCTTGACCGGCCTCACGAAAGGCCGCCAGTCGAGAACCTCCGTCGTGTAGTGGTGAACGGCGTCGGTCATCGGATGTCCTCCATCAGGCGCAGACCGGCAACGAGGCGGACCTGATATCCCAGAAACGCAGCAAGCTCGGCAAGCCGGACGATATCCGCGTCGCTGACACCTGCCGCATACAATTTTTCAATGTCGCCGCTGGTCGCCGTGCGCGGGCGGCAGGTCAGCATGTCGGCATGGTCGAGGATCGCCTGCAGCCAGGGATCGTCGGAAACGGCATCCGGCTCGATCAGCCCGACCAGATCGTAAAAATCCTCGCACTGGGTGAAGTGCTCGTAATAGTGATCCTTCATCCTGCTATCGCCGAGCCGTTCGGAAGCCCTGACGGCAATCAGCGCCCGCAACGCGTGGGAAAGCCCCCCGGGTTCGGCCGGCGTCAGCACCGCCTTGCGGCTCGCCTCGGTCAGCGCCATCAGGTCGGCGCGGCGCGCAAGCAGATTGTTGATCCGGGCATCCGGAACAGGCCCGACAAGGGCCTCGATCAGGTCAGTCATGCAGCAGTCTCTCTTGAATTTCGGATAGGGCGGGCTTGTCGTCGTCAGACCTGCAGCGCCGAATTGATCAGCGGCTTCAATGCCGCCGGTTCCAGCACCTGGGTGATGAACCGATCGACGATCGGCTCGTAGGCGCGCCATAGCGAGCGCAGCTTCGTGGCGGGTTCGGGTTCGAAATCGACGCGAAGATCGACCAGCGGCCAGGCATGTTTGTCGACGATCAGAAGCGCCGCGGCCATGGCCGGCTGCGTCTCGCCTCCGGCCGCAACGCCGGCATCGAGCGAGGCCAGCAAGCGTTCGGCAAACGGCATGCCGGCTGCGGCTTCGTAACCGCGAACCATCGACTCCGTGACCTGTTCATTGGCCATGAAATTGCCGACCGAAACGCATGCATCGCCTTCATGGGCAGTTGCGATGGATGAGATATCCGGCCCGTTGAAAAATGCCGTCCGCCCGCCCGTGTCCACTGCCGCAAACTGCCGAAGATTGGGATGTTCGCTGCCTGCGACGAGAATATCCACGGTCTCGCGGGCCGAAAAACCCTTGCCCAGCAGATCGAGCCCGAGCGGTCCGCAACGGATATCGGTGCGATGCTGGGTGGCGATCACGCCGGTTCCAGCGCGTGCCCACGAGCATCGGTTGCCGACGGCAATGCTCGAACTCGCCACAGCGATGCCGAACATGCCGGTCTGCCGGTCGAGTGCTGAGAGTGAAAACGTCATAACCTCACCTTGATGTTTTGGGGATGCTGTTGGCGTTCATCATTGTTCAAACCTCGCGGCTGTCCCTGAACCGGTACCAGGGCAGGATCAGTCGCGCGAAACGAGAGACGAATGCGTGGAACGGCACGGTGGAAGGTGTCGTCGGCATCAGCGCCAGCTTCTCGTCCGGCACGCCTTCGACGGCATCGGCCATGACCGGCCCCATGGCGCAGGCGAGTGCCAGGCCGCGGCCGTTGCAGCCGATCCAGGCATAGATGCCGTCGCCACGCCGATAGAGACGCGGCAGGCGATCCATGGTCATGGCGATGCCCCCGCCCCAGAAGGAGGTCATCGGCCTTTCCGCCAGGGCAGGAAACATTTGCCCCAACCGCCGTGCGACCATGGCCGGCAGGCGCCGCGCGGCACCGGCCTGGATCGCCAGCGCGCCACCGGAAATCAGCCTTCCCTCGCGATCCTTGCGGAAATAGCGCAGGTCCATCCGCGTGTCCGAAGCAGCCTCGTCATTCGGCAGGATCGTATCGGCCAGAGCGCCAAGCGGATCGGTCGCGGCCTGATAGGATGTCACCGGAACGATCGAGCGCGTCAGCTCCGGCCAGAGATCTCCGCTATAGGCTGCGGTCGTCAGCACGATTTTTGGCGCATGGATGCGCCCGCCGGCCGTCTCGACAATCCAGTCGCCGCCATCGCGGATAAGACGCAATGCCGGACTGTTTTCGAAGACGACAACACCTTCCGACACGGCGGCACGGGCAAGGCCGCAGGTGAAGGCGTAAGGATTGATATGGCCGCCGCCGCGATGTTCCCACCCGCCGCAATAGGCGCCGGTCCCGAGCCTCGCGCTGATTGCCTCTGCGGAAACAGCACCGGTCGGCGCACCGACCGCCGCCCATTGCGCGGCAAGGCCAGCAACCCGTTTCAGCCGGCCCGGCGTATGCGCCGGCTGCAGCCAGCCGGTTCGCCGTGCATCGCAATCGATCCCGTAACGCTCGATCAGATCATAGAGCTGGTCGGCAGCGCCTTTCACCAGCTGAATGAAACGTTCTCCCCTCTCACCCGGCCAGACCTTGCGGATCGCATCCGGACCATGGCGGGTGAGTGCAGAGATAACCTGCCCATTCGCCCTGCCGGACGCACCGTAACCGACACGCACCGCTTCCAGCACGATCACGCGATTTCCCCGATGGACGAGCTCCAGCGCCGTCGAGAGCCCGGAGATCCCTCCACCGATGACGACGACGTCAGCGCATGTCTCGCCTTTCAGCGCCGGCGCCTCGAATTTTTCACGCGAGAGCGACATCCAGAGCGAGGACGGCGTGTCGGACGGCCAGGAGGTCATGCGGCGGCGACCTCGATCTCCACGCCGCAAATGCTGCGCAGATCATGATATTGCGGCTGGCGACCGGCAAAGATGAGCCGGCCGGCACCGGCGGCGATCGCAACGCCCTGCCGGCTCTCATCCGGCGGGAAAACAGCCAGCGATCCCGCCCCTGGCAGCGCGACCGACACGAGCTGGGAAACACCATTGGCATGAACCATGGTTTGAGGCAGCCAAAGAAGCTCGGCCGTATGATGCTGGCAGACCAGGCATTGCAGCCCGGGCGTCGCCGAAGGTTCGATCCGCGTGATGGAAAAACGCAGCTCGCCGTCATCGGTCATGCGGGAGAAATGGCGGACGGGTTCGGCTGCAATACCGAGCGATGCGAGCTCCAGCGCGGAAACTTCGATATCTGCGCTGCGCAGGGCGAAGCCACGAATGCCGGGCCCCTTGCCCAGCAGATTGCGCCATGTGGCATTGGCCGGCGTTTCCGCGACAATGCCCATGATCTCGATATAGCAGCCGCCCTCCAGCATGACGCAGCGATTGGCCGTGCCCATGGCCGGGCTGTGCCGTGTCTGCGGCGTCACATCAAAACCGGCGGCCTCGAAGGCAGAGCCCGCCGCTACCAGATCCGGCACAAGGACGACGACATGGTCGACCGGCAGAACGAAACTCATCCGGCCACCGTCATCTTGTCGATGCCATAGACACGGTCGACGATCAGAAGCGCGACGACGGCGAGAGCGAGCTGCAGCGTGCTGAGCGCAGCGATCGTCGGGTCGAACTGGTTTTCCATATAGCTCAGCATCACGACCGGCAGCGTGTTGGTGCTGGCGCTGCCGAAGAAATAGCTGATCGGCAGATTGTCGAACGAGGTGAGGAAGGAAAACAGCGATCCCGCCATGATGCCGGGCCGGATCAGCGGCAGCGTCACATGCCAGAAGGTCAGAAGCGGGTTGGCACCGAGAATGGCCGCCGCTTCCTCATACGAGCGCGGCAGCCCCGCATAAACGCCGGCAACCGTGCGCACGATATAGGGCAGGCAGACGACCGTATGGGTGATCAGAAGTGCGGCAAAGGAAATGCCGACGCCGAGCCAGGACAGGAAGAACAGCGAGGCAAAACCGATAACGATCATCGGCATGGACAGCGGCGACAGGAGGAAGGTCATGATCCCGCTTGCCCAGGCGCTGCGGGACCGCGCGAGAAAGATCGCGGCCGGCACCCCGATCAGGCAGGACAGGACCGTCGCTCCGATCGCGATCTCGATGCTGACGATCAATGCATCGATGAAGGGCTGGTATTCAAAGATATGGGCGAACCACTTCAGCGACCAGCCGGGAATCGGGAAGGAGACGTAACCGGCAGAGGTGAAGGACACGAGGACAACGATCAAAATCGGCGCCAGCATGAAGACAAAGAAGAGAACGACGAAGGCGGCAAGCCCGAGATTGATCCAGTCGCGTTTCATCGCTCAGGCTCCCTTGCGGCGCACGAGGCGCAGTTGCAGGAACAGGCAGAAGACGGCGATGACCAGCAGGATCATGCTCATGGCACTTGCCATGCCGAAATCGCGCGTCGTGTTAAACTGCTGGTAGATCATCAGCGGCAGCGTCTGCATGCCGCCGCCGAGCAGGACGAGCGTGACGAAACTGCCATTGGCGATCATAAAGACGAGGATCGCGCCGGTGCCGATACCATCAAGCGATAACGGCAGCGTCACTTCGAAAAAGGTGCGCAGCCGGTTGGCACCAAGGATTTTTGCTGATTCTTCGAGCCGCGTATCGATGCCCTGCAGCACGGTTGCGATGGAAAGAACCATGAAGGGCACGAGGACATGCACCAGTGCCGCGATCGCAATTTCGGGCGAATTGGTGAGCCTCAGCGGCGCCGACAGAATACCGAGCTGATCGACGAGAAGATTGTTTACGAGCCCGCGCCGGGCAAACAGCACCTGCCAGCCGAAAGTGCGCATGATGATCGAGGTCAGAAGCGGCGCGATCAGAAGGAAGATGATCAGCCCTGAAAAACGCCCCGCCTTGCGGACAAGGAAATAGGCGACCGGATAACCGATGATGATCGAGATGATCGTCACCCCCGCGGACAGCAGAACCGTCTGGGCAATGATCCAGAGATAAAAGCCGTCGGTCAGCAGCGAGGCATAACGCGACAGGGTAAACCCGCCGTCGTTGGCGATCACGCTGCGCATGCCGTTATCGATCAGCGGCAGCACGAAAAAGACGACGAGAAAGAGAACAGCCGGCAACGCCAAGAGAGGCGGCGCGAGCAATCTCGTCCGTCGGCTGGGCAATGTCTGTTGCAGGCTGGTATCGCTCATCGCTTGCATCCGTTGGCGGGAAATTTGGGCTGCCCCATCAAAGGGCAGCCCATGGTCGGTTAGCGGCCGATTTCGCGGTTCCAGCGATCGACCCATTCGTTGCGCACCTGAGCGATCTGCTCATAGGGCGGAAACGCGGTCTTCTGCCAAGGCGTGATGCGCGGCTTGATCTTGTCGCTGTAGACGACGTCGGAATTCGTCACGCCATAGTTCATGATGTCGGCGAACTTGGTCTGGTTCTGCGCGTCGAGGATTTCGTTGATGTATTCCCAGGCGAGCGGATTGGCGTTCTTCGGCTTCTGTACGGCGACGCCGTTCAGCGAACCGCCTTCTTCCGGGTTGATGAAGTCGATCCAGGTCGCGCCGCTGTCGTAATGGTTCCAGGTACGGCCGTCGAAATAGATGCCGACTTCGGCTTCGCCGGAGGACAGGTGGTTGAAGAAGTCGTTCGGACCACCCCAGAACACCAGATTGTCCTTCATCTTGGCCATGGCCTTGAAGAACGGATCGACATTGTCGACACCACCACCGAGCGCCTTGGCCATGGCCCAGATCAGCATGATCGGGGTGACGGCATAAGCGATCGACGGAACGGAGGCGACGAACTCGCCCTTGGAAACGCGATCGACGAATTCCGCGAACGACTTTGGCGGGTTCTTGACGCGTTCCTTGTGGAAGGTGATGCCGCCGACGCCGTAATCGAACAGCGTGCCCTTGCCCATGACGCTGTCGGTCAGTTCCTTCGGGATCTTGGCAAGGTTCGGGATCTTGTCGACGGTGAAGTCATCGACCAGACCGGATTTTGCAGCCGTCAGAGCCAGGTCCGGCGTCATGATCAGCACGTCGACCGGCGGCTTTGCCTGGTTGGCTTCGACCTGTGCCAGCCACTGCGGCGGACCACCAAGGGAAACATTTGCCTTGGCTTTGGTCTTGGCCTCGAAGGGCGCGACGAAGCATTTGCGGACCGCTTCTTCCCAGACGCCGCCAAAAGCGGTGACGGTGATTTCCGTCGACTGGGCGTTTGCCAGGCGCGGCATGCCGCCTGCCATCAGGCCGGCGCCGATCATGGCGCTGCCACCGAGGAAATGTCTTCTCTTGATTATCGTCATCACAGTTCTCCAAAGCTGGAACGAGGTGGCATCAGTCTTTTCGGTTCATGCGCATCAAAGGCTGCTTGCGGCGGCCTCCAGCCGCTGACGCGCGGCGTCAACGGCAGTCTTGCCGGCCTCCACCCGCGGAAAACCTTCCGGCAGTTCCGCAAGCACGGCATCAAAGATTTCACGGCGGCGGCGCTGGCGCACGGCGCCCGGCAATGCCACCAGCGAACGGTTGAGGCTGTCCATGACACTGGCCGGAAAGGCCTGGTCCCAGCGCTCACGTTCGACGCCCTGGGCATTGGCCGAGGTGCTGGCCGTCATGCCCTTGCGCAGGCTTTCGGTCTTTGCTGCATCCACGGCACCATCGACGATTGCAACGCCGTATTCGCTTTCAGCCGCTTCCGCAGTGACAAAACCGTTGGCGACATCCTTCAGCACGGCCTGCGGATCACGCGCGGCAGGATCACCCCAGCCACCGGCGCCCGGCGTCAGGAAGGTCACCGTGTCGCCGGCATTGACGGTCAGGACATCGATCTTGCCGAGATGTTTTTCGCGCTCCGTGCCACGGTTGAGAATGAGCTGCCCCGGCATGCCGGGCTTGCCGCCATTCGAACCCCAGGGCCGGAACAGCAGCCGCTCGAGACCGCGTCCGAGAACATTGCTGTCGTCGGTCAGCACGCGGAACGTCAGTTCCATGCCGCAGCCGCCACGCCACTGGCCGGCGCCGCCGGAATTGGGACGCAGCGCATAGGTGGAGATCTCGATGCCGAGCTCGGCTTCCACCGTCTCCACCGGGTTGTTCGCAAGGTTGGAAATGCCGCTGTCGCGACCATCGATGCCGTCGCGGCCCTTGCGCGCGCCGGTTCCGCCGATCATCGGCTCGATGACCTGCACGCGACGACCGCCATGGCCATCCGGCTCGGCCATGACAACCGGAATGACCGTGCCGGACGATGCAGCCGGCATGACATCCGGGAGAGCCTTGCCGAAAGCGCCGTTCAACACGTCGTTGACGCGGATCGCTGCCGCATGGCGAACGCCGACAGCAGCCGGCTCCTGCGGATTGACGAGACTGCCTTCCGGCGCAGTGATCTTAACCGGCGCCAGCATGCCGACATTGAGCGGCGTCGTCGGATCAAGCGTATTGACCAGCGCCAGAACACGCAGCGTCAGCCAGGCATGCGGCCGGCCGCGCGAAGGAATATTCATCGCGGTCGAAACCTGCGGATCGGTGCCGGTGAAATCGAGATGCACTTCACCATCGGCAAACGTCGCGGAAAGCGCAACGCGCACCGGCAGGCGGGTGGCAGCATCGTCATCGAGATAGTCGGCAAAGCTGTAGGTGCCGGCCGGAACGCGCTTCAGCACCGTGCGCGCCTTTTCGGCCGAGTAGGCAACCAGATCGACGGCGGCGGTCGACACCGTTTCGGCGCCGTGCTGCGAAATCGTCTGCTCCAGACGACGGCGGCCGGCGGCAAGGGCTGCCAGCATCGCGCGGATATCGCCCATATTGGCGTCAGGCGTGCGGCTGTTGGCATTGAGGAAGAGCGCGACGTCGGGGTTCATCTCCCCCTTCTTCATCAGCTTGACCGGCGGAATACGCAGGCCTTCCTGGAAAATTTCCGTATTGACCGGCGAGATACTCGACGGCACGCGTCCGCCGACATCCGAGCAATGCACGAAGCACCAGCCGTAAGCGACGATCTTGCCGTCATGGAAGTAGGGCTCAATCATGTGCAGGTCGGGCAGATGCGTCGCGAGACCTTCGGAGCGATAGGGATCGTTGGTGAGGATGACATCGCCCGGTTCAAGCGGGCCGACCGCCGCGATCGCCGGTGCGCATTCGAGGCCGACGAAGCCGGAAACGCCGATCGAGCGCGGATAGGCGAAGAAGCGGCCATCGAGACCGGCGAGCGCGCAGGCGAAATCGGCCGTTTCCTTGACATAGAGCGTGCGGCCGGTGCGCTGCAGCGTCAAGCACATTTCCTCGCTGACGGCGGCAAGCTTGTTGCCAAGGATGGCGAGCGTGACGGGATCAAGCTTCATTACGCGGTTCTTTCGAGATGAAGGTTACCAAGGACATCGGCGCGGGCCGACCAGCCGGGCAGAAGCACCGTCGTCGTATCATCCTGTTCGATGATCGCCGGACCGCTGATCCGGTCGCCGGCACCGAGCGCACTGCGGTCATAAACGCCAGCCGAAACCCATTTGCCGGAGCGGAAGATCGGGCGTTCGCCCTTGGGCGAAGGCGTACCGCTGCCGGCTGCGATTTCCGGCTGGGTGATGTTTTCGGTCACGCCAACGACGGCGAGACGTACGGTGCCGAGCTCGACTTCCGTCTGCGTATCGCGAAAGCCGTAGATGCGCTCGTGTTCGAGATGGAAGGCTTCGGCGATCGAGGCCGCGTCACGGCAGTTTTCGTCCAGCTTGACGCGTAGCTCATAAGCCTGGCCGGCATAACGCATGTCGGCCCCGCGTTCGAAGCGACGGGTCTGGCTGGTTTCGCCTTCGCGGTCGAGCCAGGCGCTGCCTTCGTCTTCCAGTTCCTTCATGACGTCGAGCATCAGCGCGGCAGTCGTCTCATCGACAGCACGGCGGATACTGCGCACGAAATCACGGCGCAGGTCGGCGGCCGCAGCGCCGAGCGCGCAGAACGTGCCGGCCGCCGGCGGAATGACGACGCGGCCGATACCCGCTTCTGCGGCGAGAAGATTGGCATGCGTCGGGCCGGCACCGCCAAACGGAACAAGTGCGAAAGAGGCTGGGTCGAGGCCACGCGAGGCCAGCGTCTTGTAAAGTTCGGTCGCCATGCCGGCGGTCGTCACGGCAAGCGCGCCTTCGGCAGCCAGCGCCGCGCCATCTTCGCCCTTGAGACCAATACGCTCACCGACTTCGGCAAGGGCTGTGCGCGCCGCATCGATATCGAGCTTCATGCGGCCGCCGAGGAAACCGGCCGGATCGATATAGCCAAGCGCCAGATAGCAATCGGTAACAGCCGGCTGCGTGCCGCCGCGACCGTAGGAAACCGGGCCGGGCATAGCGCCGGCGCTCTGCGGGCCGACCTTTAGAAGACCATGCGCATCGACCCAGACGATCGAGCCACCACCGGCACCGATCGCCGAGACATCGACGACGGGCAGCACGAGCGGCAGGCCGCCGATATCGGTGCGCGTTGCGAGTTCAGCAGAACCAGCTTGCGCGACGGCGATATCCGAAGACGTGCCGCCCATATCGAAGGTGATGATCGACTTGACGTCCGCGGCTTCCGCCAGACGCGCCGCCGCCATGACGCCCGAAGCCGGGCCGGACAGAATGGTTTCGACCGGCCGCTCGTCCGCCGAAACGAGACTGAGCGAACCACCGTTCGACGCCGTCACCAGGATCGGAGCCACGACGCCGTCCCGCTCCAGCCCCTTCTTGAGGCCGGCGAAATAACGCTGCATCAGCGGCTGGATATAGGCATTGAGGCAGGCGACCAGCGTGCGCTCATATTCGCGGATTTCCGGCCAGATCGCCGCGGCGGAGGTGATTGAAAGACCACCCGCCTTTTCGGACAGCGTCTTTGCCATGCCGATCTCAACCGAAGGCGTCGTATAGCCGTTGATCAGCACGAGGGCAGCAGCATCAACGCCAAGCGCCTTGAGTTCGGCGGCGACGCGATCAAGCTCGGCATCATCGGCGGCCTTGCTGACTTCGCCCGAGGCCGAGAGACGCGCATCGACCTCGACGATCCGCAGGCGCGGAACGAGCGGCTCTTCCTTGCTCGCATGGAAATCGAAGGAAGACGGCATGCGGCTGCGGGCGATTTCGAGAATGTCGCGATAACCCTTGCTGACGACGAGTGCGATCGTGGCGCCGCGGCGCTGAATGATCGCGTTGAGCCCGATCGTCGTGCCATGCATCAGCGTGCCGACATCACTGGACGTCATGCCCGCCTTCTTCAACAGCGACTGCAAACCTTCTATCAGGGCGCGCGACGGTTCGTCCGGCGTCGACGGTTCCTTGTAATAGGTCAGGCTGCCGTCATTCGGATTGGAGAGGACGAAATCTGTAAAAGTCCCGCCGACGTCGATCCCGATGCGCGCACCGCTTTTCTGCATGATCGTCACTTTCAAATTACTCCGCGCTCACGATGACGCCGTCCTGCGGCGCCCAGTCGAGCGTCACGGCCTGGCCGAGATGATAGGTGGTCGAGCCGAGCGGCCCGTCGGCCTGCCGGTAAACGAAGAGTTCGCGGCCAAGCGCCGGCACTTCGACCTGGTAGGCCGCATAATTTCCGCGAAACACCGCGCCGACGATACGCGCCGCAAGCCCGGCCGATGCCTCGCCGGGCGTCAGCGCCATGCGTTCCGGGCGAACCGAGAGAAGCAGAGACTGGCCGGCCTTCTGCGGCTCGGGGAGATGCAGGTTGACCGGCCCTTGAGGTCCGGACGCAACGAGGCTTGCGCCATCATCGCTCACGCGGCCTTCGAATATGTTCGAGGTTCCCAGAAACTCCGCGACGAAACGGCTTTTCGGCCGGTCGTAGATATCGGCCGGCGCGCCGATCTGCAGGATCCGGCCACCATTCATGACCGCGACCTTGTCGGCCATCGACATGGCCTCTTCCTGGTCATGCGTCACGAGAAGAGCAGTGATGCCGAGACGCTGCTGCATGCCGCGGATCTCGAACTGCATGCTTTCACGCAGCGACTTGTCGAGCGCGCCGAGCGGTTCATCGAGCAGCAGAACCTTGGGATTGACGACGAGCGAACGCGCCAGCGCGACACGCTGCTGCTGTCCACCCGATAGCTTTGACGGATAGACATCGCCCCTGCCCTCCAGCTGCACGAGGTCGAGCATTTCATTGATTTTCGCGTCGCGAGCAGATTTCGCCATGCCGGCCATGCGCAGGCCGAAACCGATATTTTCGGCGACCGTACGGTGCGGGAAAAGGCTGTAGTTCTGGAACACCATGCCGAGCCGGCGCTTGTGCGGCGGCAGCGTGGAAATTTCCTCGCCGTCGATCTGCACCTTCCCGGAATCCGGTGTCTCGAAACCTGCGACCATGCGCAGGGTCGTCGTCTTGCCGCAACCAGACGGGCCGAGCAATGCGACGAGCTCACCGCCATTCACATGCAGATCCAGATTCCTGACGGCTGCGACCTTGCCATAGGATTTATGGATCCCCTTCAGCAGAAGCCCTTTTCCAACCGCCTGTTCCACTACCGTCATGAATAGTTCCCGAGCTTGCGCCTTCAGATGGTGAACCGAAAAGATATGTTCCCATCGGCGTTTTGTAGCGCTACAATATTCTGTGTCTGACTTCTGTCAAGGATTGCTTTTCTCATTTTGCCGTCATTTATAGCAGTGCGTATTTCGTAATCATTCCGCTGTAGAATTAAGCTTAAGGTCACCTCATGACGAAGCTTCGATCCGACGAAACAGTCACTATGCAGTCGGTTGCAGTTGCAGCCGGCGTGTCACCGATGACAGTCTCCAACACGTTCCGTTATCCCGAACGGGTTCAGGAAGAAACGCGCCAGCGCGTGCTCAAGATCGCCGCCGAACTCGGCTATATTCCGAACCACGCGGCCGGCAATCTCGCCTCGGGCCAGAGCCGCGTTATCGGCGCCGTCATCCCCTCGATCAAGAACTCGAGCTTCTATAACTACGTACGTGGCATGCAGGATCATGTTGCGACCGAAGGATATCAGCTTATTCTGAAATTGGCAGATACGCTGAGCCAGGAAGCCTCCGCCATTCGCACCTTCGTCGGGCTGCGTGTCGCCGGCATTGCCCTTGTGGGCGACGAGCACGAGAGCGATGTCAAAACCCTGTTGCGCAAGACGGGCGTGCCGGTCGTCGAATCCTGGGTGCACGAAAACCCGTTCGATATGGCGGTCGGTTATTCCACTTCAGACGCGACCCGCGTAATCACCGAACTCCTGATCGAGCGCGGATATCGGCGGATCGGCTTTGTCGGTTACCAGGGCGATGTCTCCAGCCGCTTCACCGAACGTGTCCCGACCTTCAAACAGAGCATGGAAAAAGCAGGGCTCGACAGCTATCGGATTTTCCTCGTCGATCAGGCGGATGGTTTTGGCGCCGGGCCCAAAGCGCTGGAAGGGCTTTGCGCGATCGACCCCGATCTCGATGCCATCGTCTGCCCGACGGATATCGTTGCGGCCGGCGTTCTGTTCGAATGCGGCCGCCGCGGCTGGAAAGTGCCGGAACGCCTGGCCATCGCCGGATGGGGTGATTACGAAATTGCCTCCGAGATCACTCCCGGCCTGACCACCGTGCAGCCCCACAGCTATGAGATGGGCCAGCGCGCCATGTCGCTGATCATCGAGCGCGCCGCCGGTAGTGGCGCCACGGGCATGATGGTGGATACGGGCTTTCACATCGTCAAGCGCGCCAGCGCCTGACCGGGACCGTGCGGCTCACTTCAGCCGGCGGATATCGACAGCACGATTGTTGATGATCGCTTCCATCGAGAAGAAACCGGTGACCGTGGCCAGATCAAAATTGGTGACGAGCTTCTGATAGAAGGCATCATAACCGCCCATACCGCGGGTGACGACCTTGATGAGGTAATCCCAGTCGCCGCCGATCCGGTAGAAATCAATTACCTCAGGCAAACGCTCGACATGCTCGCGAAAACTGTCGATCCATTCCCTGGAATGGTGCCGGGTGCGGATCATCACGAAAACCGTCAGATCGAGCCCGAGTGCTGAAAGATCGATATCGCTATGGGCGCCACGGATCATGCCGATCGATGTCAGCCGCTGCAACCGACGCCAGCAGGCATTTTGGGACAGACCGACCTTTTCGGCGAGGTCCCGTTGCGACAGATGCGCATCGCGTTGCAGCTGCGTCAGGATCTTCAGATCAAATTCATCGATTTTTTCGACCTTATCTATCATATGAAACAAAAACATCAAAAAATGACAGAAAACAAGTGAAGTCTTCCCGCAGGCTGCCGATTAGATTCGTTGCGACATCCGCAACTGGAGAACCGCCGTGCAAACCGCCGCCCGCACCCTGCCGCAAGCCGAGACCAGCCCCCTTTCGCGCTTCCGTGAAAACCTGGCCGCGCGGGCCGACCTGATCGGCCATCTCGGCAGCGATCTCATCGGGGCAAAGGCAAGGATCGACGGGCCTTACGGCACAAAGGACCTCGTTTACGCCGATTACGTCGCGTCGGGCCGGGCTCTGCGGGAAATCGAGCATTTCGTTCTGGAAGACGTGCTTCCCTATTACGCCAACAGCCACACCGAAGCCTCCTATTGCGGTGGCTTCATGACCCGCATGCGGCGCGAGGCCCGATCGCTGATTGCAGATTTCTGCGGCGCCGACGACCGCTTCGCCGTCATATTCACCGGCTCGGGAGCGACATCCGGCATCAATCGGCTCGTCACGCTGTTCGGCATCACCGAAGCGATTGCAGCCGGAAGGCCGGTGCGCGTCATCATCGGCCCCTACGAGCACCATTCGAACATTCTTCCCTGGCGCGAAAGCGGCGCCGAGATCATCGAGATCGCGGAAGCAGCAACCGGCGGACCGGATCTTGCTGCGCTCAAAGAGGCGCTCCGCAATGGCGCACCGGAACTGACCATCTGCAGCCTTTCGGCCGCCTCCAACATCACCGGCATCGTCAGCGATGTCGCCGGCATTACCGAACTGGTCAAATCATCCGGCGCGAAAATGATCTGGGATTATGCCGGAGCCGGCCCCTATCTGCCGATCGCCATGTGCCCGAAGCCGGGCGTCGAGATCGACGCGATCGTCACCTCGCCCCACAAGTTCATCGGCGGACCGGGCGCCTCCGGTATTCTCATCCTGCGCCGCGATGCGCTTGCGACCGACAAGCCGTCCTGGCCGGGCGGCGGCACGGTGAAATTCGTGTCTCCGACGACGCACGACTATAGCGGCAATATCGAAGCCCGTGAGGAGGCAGGCACGCCGAACGTCGTCGGTGATATCCGCGCAGCGCTCGCCTTCATCGTCAAGGACGCGATCGGCGCCGCCGAGATGAGCCACCGCAACAAGGCCCTCACCGCCCGCGCCTTCGCCGCATGGAAGGACGTGACCAATCTGGAACTACTCGGCCTGCACGAACCCCACCGCCTACCGATCTTCTCCTTCCGTATCCGGGATGGCAAAGGCGGCTATGTTCACCAGCAGCTGGTGACGCGGATGCTGAGCGACCGGTTCGGCATCCAGGCGCGCGGCGGTTGTGCCTGCGCCGGCCCTTATGTCCACCGCCTGCTGGACATAGACGAGGAACAATCGGAAGATGTGCGCCAGGCCATCCTCGCCGGCGACGAGATCCGGAAGCCGGGCTTCACCCGCCTGAATTTCAGCGTTCTCCTGCCGGAGGCCAAGATCGACTTTATTCTTTCCTCGGTGGCCAAGCTCGCCGGGGACGCCACGAATTTTGAGAAGGATTACGATTTCAATCCGGCCCGGGCGATCTTCTTTCCCCGCGCCGAAAGGGAGATGGCTTAAGTCCATGCAGCGCCCCGACGTCTCGGCTTTTTACGACGCCCGCACCGGTTCTCTCC
This sequence comes from Neorhizobium alkalisoli, assembly GCF_007829835.1. Classification (GTDB taxonomy): domain Bacteria; phylum Pseudomonadota; class Alphaproteobacteria; order Rhizobiales; family Rhizobiaceae; genus Neorhizobium. Next base: position 503,199 of record NZ_VIWP01000005.1, read on the forward strand.
AATATGTCGTCGCCGACCCCGCGACAAAGAAATGCGCCATCATCGATCCCGTTCTGGATTTCGATGAGAAGTCGGGCTCGACCGCGACAAGGAATGCCGATGCCATTCTGGACCATGTGGCAGCGAACGGACTGACCGTCGAATGGATCCTCGACACCCATCCCCATGCCGACCATTTTTCCGCCGCCCAGTATCTGAAATCCCGCACCGGTGCACCGACCGCGATCGGCGAGCATGTCCGAGATGTGCAGACCATCTGGAAGGAAATCTACAACTGGCCTGACTTCGCCTGCGACGGCTCTCAATGGGACCGGCTGTTCGCCGATGGCGAGACTTTCAGGATCGGTGAACTGGACGTGCGGGTCATGCATTCCCCTGGCCATACACTCGCCTCGATCACCTATGTCGTCGGCGATGCGGCCTTCATCCACGATACGCTGTTCATGCCCGACAGCGGCTCGGCCCGCGCCGATTTCCCCGGCGGCAGCGCTGCCCGCCTGTGGAATTCGATCGAGGCCATTCTGACATTGCCGGACGAGACACGCCTTTTCACCGGACATGACTATCAGCCCGGCGGACGCGAGGCGCTCTGGCAATCGACCGTCGCCGAACAGAAGGCCAGGAACCCGCATGTGCACGGCAAGTCGGCAGAGGATTTCATCAAGCTGCGTGAGGCGCGCGACAGAACCCTGCCCATGCCAAAACTCATCCTGCACGCGCTGCAGGTCAATATCCGCGGTGGACGACTGCCGGAAGCGGAGACGGACGGTCGCTGTTACCTGAAAATCCCGCTCGATGCCTTGCCGGGTTCGATCTGGTAATCGCGCGTGGGCGATCTCATCCCGCAAACCGTTCTCGCCATCGGCTCCGGCTCCCTGATCGGCTTCGTGCTGGGGCTGATCGGCGGCGGCGGATCGATCCTCGCGACACCACTTCTCCTTTATGTCGTCGGCGTGCGTGACATCCACACCGCGATCGGCACCGGCGCGCTCGCCGTTTCGGTCAACGCCTATCTCAATCTCGTCAGCCATGCGGCCCGCGGCCATGTCTGGTGGCGATGTGCGCTGATCTTCACCATTGCCGGCTCGCTCGGAGCCTATTTCGGCTCGAGCCTCGGCAAGATGGTCGATGGCCACAGCCTTCTCTTCACCTTCGGCCTGCTGATGATGTTCGTGGCCTTCGTCATGCAGCCGAACAACGCCCAGTCCGACACCACACCGCAATCTCTGACGCCGGGCGATTATCGCAAGACGACGGTGGTGGCACTTGTGACCGGCCTGTGCTCCGGCTTTTTCGGCATAGGTGGCGGTTTCCTGATCGTACCCGGCCTTTATTTCGCGACCCGCATGCCGCTCATCAACGCGGTCGGCTCGTCGCTGCTGGCGGTCGGTACGTTCGGCCTCACCACCGCCGTCAACTACGCCCTCTCGGGCCTCGTCGACTGGCATGTCGCAGGATACTTCATCGCAGGCGGCCTTGGCGGCGGCATAATCGGGACACTGCTTGCGACGCGCCTCGCCAAGAGCCGCACGGCCCTCACCCGCATCTTCCGCTGGGTCATCCTGACGGTCAGCGTCTATATTCTCTGGCGTAGCGTCGGATAAAAAACTGGCGATGCCGCGCGCCGCTTCAGTTTTGATGAAAACTGTTTCAAGCGAAAAATGATTCCGCAACTGCGCCATTGGGATTATCGTTCGTTACAAGTTTAACGACTTTATCGCGCTGCCTTTGCAGGCAACCTGAAAATTGTTGTTGGCCTGAAAAAGCATTTCTAAACAAAACATTACTGCACTTACCGCCTTGAGCTTGAATTGATATTCGGCAGAACCCGCTCAAGCCGCCATGATGGCCAAGATCTCTGCCATGTCGATTTCAACCATCCGATCGATATCGTCGTTGGCGGCCTGAAAATCGCAGTATCATGACATGGCGTAGCAGGCGCCCGCGTTTCTCGCGGGTGCTTGATGGTTCGCGGGATGAGCAATGGCTCCATCCCGGCGCGCTGATGTTTTGTGCCTCCTCGACGTTCGATCACCGAAACGGTCAGCAAGGGGGCATTATGTCGTTTCTCAAGAATTCCGGTATCCGGACAAAAATCCTGTCGCTGATCATTCCGATCTGCGTCGTGGGGATCGGTGCCACACTGTTTCTCTCCGACAAGTTCAAGACGGTCGATTCCACCTATTCCGACTTCATCTCGAAGGACTATCAGGCGGAAGTGGACCTCGTCGCAGCAACGAGAAGCCTCGTGGCAACCGGTTATGCGGCCTACCAGACGCTGGCCTATGACACCAAGGATCCGGCGCTTAAGGTCGCGCATGATTTCTACAAGGAAAACACCACTAGCCTGATCGGTCGACTGGAACAGTCGAAAGGCGGCCGCCCGCAGGATGCTGCCGCGATCGACAGCTTCATCGCAAAAGCAAAGCTGCTGATTGCCCAGACCGATGCCGGCGTAAAACTCGGCGTGGATGATCGCGATGACGAGGCAAGAGCAGCCCTCGCAAAGGCCGACCTTATGCTGACGCCTCTGCTCTCCGACATGCGTGACCTGACGACATTGATGAAGAAGAACATCAATATCCGGGCCGCCGCGCTGACCGATCAGACCAATTCCACCATCACGATCTCGCTCGCAATCCTGACGATCGTTTTTGCGACCGCGATCGCCGCCGCCCTGTTCGTTTCTTCGCGTGGCATTACCATGCCGATCGCAAGGCTGCGCGAGCGCATGACCTCGCTTGCCGCAGGCGAGACCGATCAGGCCGTCGCCGGCCAGGATCGTCGCGACGAGGTTGGCCAGATGGCCAAGGCCGTTTCTGTCTTCCGTGACAATGCGCTGGAACGCATCCGGCTGGAAAAGGAGGCCGAAGCCAATCGCAGCCTGTCTGACCGTGAACGCATCGCCCGCGATGCCCAGAAGGCCAAGGACGATGCCGACACCCAGTTCGCCGTTGCCGAACTCGGTCAGGCGCTCGGCCGCCTGGCGGAAGGCGATGTCTCCTACCGCATTGAAAAGTCTTTCGTCAAACATCTCGACACGCTTCGCTCGAACTTCAATAATTCGGCCGAGAACCTGAACAGGACGCTGAACGCCGTCGGCCAGAATGCCCGTGGCATTGATTCCGGCGCAAACGAGATCCGCTCGGCTGCAGACGACCTATCCAAGCGCACCGAACAGCAGGCGGCCTCCGTCGAAGAAACGGCAGCGGCGCTTGAAGAAATCACCACGACGGTGAAGGATTCCAGCAAGCGGGCGGAAGAAGTCGGCAGCCTTGTCGCCCGTGCCCGTGATGGTGCGGAAAAATCCGGACAGGTGGTCCGCGATGCCGTCATGGCGATGAAGGAGATCGAGCGCTCCTCCGGCGAGATCACCAATATCATTAGCGTCATTGATGAAATCGCCTTCCAGACGAACCTGCTTGCACTGAATGCAGGCGTCGAGGCGGCCCGCGCTGGGGAAGCCGGCAAGGGTTTTGCGGTCGTCGCCCAGGAAGTGCGCGAGCTTGCCCAGCGTTCCGCCCAGGCGGCCAAGGAGATCAAGGCGCTGATCACCACGTCCGGTGAACATGTTCGCTCCGGTGCCGAACTGGTCGGCAATACCGGCACGGCACTCGAAACCATCGTCGCGGAAGTTCAGGAGATCAACCGCCACGTCGACGCGATCGTCGAATCCGCTCGTGAACAGTCGGTCGGCCTGCAGGAGATCAACACGGCCGTCAACGCCATGGACCAGGGCACCCAGCAGAATGCCGCCATGGTCGAGCAGTCCACCGCCGCCAGCCACAGTCTTGCAAGGGAAGCCGCATCGCTGAACGCACTGCTCGCCCGCTTCACGCTCGGCAATGACGGTGCACGGACTCAGACCATATCAGCCAGCGTGCAGGTGGCATCCGCTTCCACCAATGCGTCCCCCTCGCCTGCCCGCGCTCTCGGCCGCAAGATCGCATCGGCCTTCGGTGGCCGCTCTGCAGCAGTCAACGAGGCAGCCTGGGAAGATTTCTGATCCCCATCGAGGATCTGACGGATTGAAAAGCAGCGCCTCAGACCGAGGCGCTGCTTTTATCGTTCGAAGGGCTCGCCAAGCGAGGCGACGCCATTGAGCTTCAGCAGCCGGCGGTCAGCAGAAATGATGCCGAGCACGATGATCGTGACGAGATAGGGCAGGCTTGAGAGCAACTGCGAGGGCAGATCGACACCGGTCGCCTGTGCCGCAAGCCCCATCAGCGAGACCGCCCCGAACAGGCAGGCGCCGAGAAAGACCCGGCCGGTGAGCCAGGTGCCGAACACGACCAGCGCAATCGCAATCCAGCCACGACCGGCGATCATGCCGTCAGCCCAGAGCGGCGTATAGATGACCGCGGCATAGGCACCCGCAAACCCTGCCATCAATCCACCAAAGGCAATCGCGGCGAGCCGCACACCGATCACAGAGTACCCGATCGCATGCGCCGCCTTGGGGTTTTCGCCGACGGCGCGGATGACAAGACCGGCCTTGGTTTTCGCCAGCAGGAACCAGACGCCGAGTGTTGCGAGAAGCGACAGCCAGACGGCGATATCCTGCACGAAAAGGCCGCCGATGACCGGCAGATCAGACAAGCCGGGAATTCCGAGCTTCGGCAGGCCCTTGACCGTCAGGCTCTCGTAACTTTTGCCGAACAGGGCCGAAAGTCCCTGGCCTAGAATGCCGATCGCAAGGCCTGTCGCCACCTGATTGGCGCGGAAACCGAGGACGATAAAGGCGAAGAGCAAGGACAGAAGTGCGGCACCCAATCCGCCCGCGACGAAGCCGAGAAAATGCCCGCCGCCGTGATAGACCACGATGAAGGCGATCACAGCACCAAGCGCCATCAGGCCCTCGACGCCAAGATTGAGCACGCCCGCACGCTCCACCACCAGCTCGCCGAGCGCTGCGAGCAAAAAGGGTGTCGCCGCGGCCAACATCCCGGCCAGAATGAACTCGATACCGTTCATGATGCTCTCCGGCGCGATAAATGCGGCCATTCCAGCCGGTAACGGATGAAGGCGACGGCAACCAGATAGGCGAGAAGCAGGCTGCCCTGGAAGACACGCACGGCCGCAACCGGAAGATTGGCCGCGACCATGGCATTGTCCCCGCCGATATAAAGGGCCGCCATCAGCAGCGACGAAAAGATGATGCCGATCGGGTGCAGCCCGCCGAGATAGGCAACGATGATCGCTGCATACCCATAACCCGTCGCGATCGACCGCTGCAGCTGGCCGATCGGCCCTGCGACCTCGGCGGCACCCGCAAGACCCGCGGCAAAACCGCCGATCAGCAGCGACAGCCAGATCGCCCGCTTTTCCGAAAAGCCCGCATACCCCGCCGCCCGCGGCGCCAACCCGCCAACCTGCAACTTGTAGCCCCAAAAACTCTTCTGCATGAAGATCCAGGCGGCAAGCGACAGGGCAAGCGCGATCAGCAGCGAGACATTGACGCGCGTGCCTTCGATCAGTGTCGGCACCATGGCGTCATACTGAAACATGACAGATTGCGGAAAATTGAAGCCGTTCGGATCCTTCCAGGGTCCGAGCAGAAGATAATAGAGCAGCTGCGATGCCACGAAACTCAGCATCAGCGAAACGAGGATTTCGTTCGCATTCAGCCGTGCCCGCCAGAAGGCGGTGATCGAGGCCCAGAGCGCCCCGCCAATCGCGCCGACGAGCAGCATGGCTGGCCAGATCCACACACCTTCCGCTTCTGGATACCAGATCGGAATGGCGGAGGCGAAGATCGCCCCAAGGATGAACTGGCCCTCGGCGCCGATATTGAACACTTTTGCGCGAAAGCCGATTGCGAGCCCCTGCGCAATGAACAGGAGCGGCCCCATTTTCAACAGCACTTCGGAAAACGAGGCCCAGGAAATGAAGGGTTCGAGCAGCATGGCGTGCATGACGGCGCCGGGATCTCGCCCCATCAGCACATAAAGCCCGAAATTGAGAATGATAGCCACCGCAAGCGCCAGAAGCGGCGCGAGAACCGTCGCCGTGAGCGATGCGCGCTCGCGCTTGACGAGCGCGGGAAGGAAAGCGAAGGCCGGCATGCTCATGAGGCGAGTTTTCCTGAACCGGGAGCCGAGCCGATCATGTAACGGCCGATCTCCTCCGGCTTCGTGTCACGGGTGACGAGCGGAGGGCTGAGGGTTCCATGATGCAGGACCTGAATGAAATCGCTGAGCTCGAACAATTCCTCGAGTTCTTCTGAAATGACGAGGATCGCCATGCCTTCATTGCGCAGCTTCACCAGCCTCTGGCGGATCGCCATTGCGGCGCCGATATCGACGCCCCAGGTCGGCTGGGCGACGAAGAGCAGGCCGGGCGCCAGCATGATTTCGCGGCCGACGATGAATTTTTGCAGATTGCCACCGGAAAGCGAACCGGCTTCTGCATCAGGACCCGGCGTGCGCACGTCGTAGTCACGGATGCAATCCTCGGCGAAGGCCTTTGCCTTTGATCGGTCGACAAGACCCCGGCGCAAGAGCTTTAGCGGATGGGCGGTCAAAAGGCCGTTCAGGGTCAGCGACATTTCCGGCACCGCGCCGCGACCGAGCCGGTCTTCCGGCACGAAAGCGAAGCCCAGCCTGCGGCGGGCAGCAGCGCCCATCTGGCCGACATCCCGGCCCATCATGAAAATCCGGTCGTGTTCATGCTGTCCGAGCCGCGTTTCGCCGGAAATTAGCGCCGCAAGTTCGCTCTGGCCGTTTCCGGAAATGCCGGCAATGCCGAGGATCTCGCCTGCCCGCAGGGTAAGGCTCACCTTCGACAGCGGCACGGCAAAAGGATCATCCGGCATGTAATCGAGACCGATCAGTTCCAGCCGCTTTTCGCCCATCGCATTCGGCGCCGGCGGTGTCGGTTGCGGCATATCGCGGCCGATCATCATCCTTGCCAGCTCATGCGCATCATGTTCGCGCGGGTCGACATGCCCGGTTACCTGCCCGGCCCGCAGGATCGTCGCCCGGTCGCAGAGCGAGCGGATTTCCTCAAGCTTGTGGGAGATGAACAGGATCGACACGCCGCGATCACGCAGGCGCCGCAACGTCTCGAACAGTTTTTCCACCGCCTGTGGCGGCAGAACGGATGTCGGTTCGTCGAGGATCAGAAGTTTTGGATCGGTCATCAGGCAGCGGATGATTTCCACCCGCTGCCGCTCGCCGACCGAAAGCGCATGCATATGCGCCAGCGGATCAACCTCCAGCCAGAAATCGCGGCCGAGAGACCGCATGCGCTCCGCCAGCTCCGCCTTTTTGCCGGGCATGACCAGCTGGATATTTTCCACCACGGTCAGCGTTTCGAACAGCGAAAAGTGCTGAAACACCATGCCGATGCCGCGCCGGCGGGCTTCGGCGGGCGAGGCAAGCGCCATCGCCTCGCCGTTCCAGGACAGGCTCCCCTCGTCCGGCTGTTCGACGCCATAGATGAGTTTCATCAGCGTCGATTTGCCGGCGCCATTTTCGCCGAGAATCGCATGGATCGACCGCGGAGCCACGTCCAGATCGATGCCGCGATTGGCCTTGATCTGTCCGTAGCTCTTCGAGACGCCGCGGAGCGACAGGAGCGGTGTCGTCATTGCTTCACTTCGGCAGCGGCGTGGTGACGCCCTTGACGTGCCAGTTCATCGCGACGATCTCGCTGTCCGGCAGGGTCTTGCCCGCAGCGACGCCGACACTGCCATCGGCCTTGGTGATCGGGCCGGTGAAGGGCGAGAAGCTGCCATCGGCGATCTTGGCTTCCAGGGCCTTGATCTTCGCCATCGTATCGGCCGGCACGTCCGGGTTCCAGTCGACGACTTCGACCACCTTGTCCGCCACGCCGAGGAAGGCGTTGGCACCCTTGAACTTGCCCGCAAAATGCGCGTCGACGGAGGCCTTGAAGAAGGGCGACCAGTCAGTCGCAACGCAGCCGAGATATTTCTTCGGCGCATATTTCTTCATCGACGAATTGAGGTTGAAGGCATAGACGCCCGCTTCCTCGCAGGCGGCGATGACCGAGGGCGTGTCCTGTGCGTTGGAGAAGATCACATCGCATTTCTGCGCCATCAGCGCCTTGGCAGCTTCCTGTTCCTTGGCCGGATCGAACCAGGAATTGACCCAGACGACCGAGACTTCGATATCCGGCTTCACCGACTGGGCGCCGAGCGTGAACGCGTTGATCGAGGTGATCAGTTCGGGAATGGCGAAGGCCGAGACGGAGCCGATCTTGCCGGTCTTGGAAAGCGCGGCCGCGGCCATGCCCATCAGATAGGTGCCCTGGAAATACTTTGCCGCAAATGGCGAGAAATTCGGCGCGACCTGGAAGCCGGACGCGTGCAGCACGCTGACCTTCTTGTCGCGGCGGGCGACCTGCATCGCGCCGTTCTGGTAACCGAAAGAGCCGGCGATCAGGAACTTGTTCCCGTCGGCGACCGTCTTGGTCATGATACGGTCTGCATCCGGGCCTTCGGCAATGTTCTCGATGACGGTGATCTTCACCTTGTCGCCATAGGCGGCCTTGACCGGATCGAGGCCAGCAGCAAGCGCATGGCCCCAGCCCACATCGCCGATCGGCGACGGCACGACAAGTGTAATGCCGAGCGGTTCATCGGCGGCAAAGGCGGCACGGCTGCCGAATGCGCCGGCAAGGCCGGTTGCGGCAGCAGCCTGCATCAGGTTTCTGCGTGTCAGTTTGGTCATGATTTCTGTCCCCTCTTTCGGTTCTTTTTGGAATTTCAGGATTGCCAGGGCCACGGCCCTGAACGGAATATCAGCGCTTCACGCCTCTTCGGCCTGCACCTCCGGTTCCGGCTTCAGTTCGTGCAGACGGTGAATGCCCGGCATCTCGATAAAACCCGGCAGCGCCCGCAACGCGCGCGACCATAGCCGGATCGTCGGATAGGGATCGAGCGATACATTGCCATCCGGCGCCAGCGCCACATAGGGAAAGCAGGCAATGTCCGCGATCGTCGGCCGGTCGGCTGCGAGAAAACGGCAGCCGCGCAGGCTCTGTTCGACGAGCCCGGCCTCAAGCTCCCGCAAGGCGGCAATGCCGGACTTTTGCAGGGCAGCGATATCACAAGGAACAAGCAACATCTGGGTGAGCCGCGCGCCACCGAGACTGGATGTCAGCCGCGCCGAAAAGGCCAGCCATTGCTGGATCCGCGCCGTCTCCTCGGCACTATCGCCACCCAGCCAGCCAGGTGCGGCCTTTGCGGCAATATAGGCGAGCATGGCGGAAGATTCCGTCAGCAGCAGATCGCCATCCTCCAGGATCGGGATCGTGCCGGCCGGATTGAGCGCCAGCATGGCCGGGCTGCGATGTTCGTTTCCGGGATGAAAATCCACGGGCTTCAGTTCGAGCGCTGCGCCAGCAAGCGCCGCCATCAGGCGCACCTTGTAGCAGCTCGGGGAGAGGATGTAGTCGTAAAGCTTCATTGCGCCACCAATTGCGCGCCATAGGTATAATTGTGGCGCTTCAACCAGCGCCGATAGGCGACCGAGGTCAGGTCCGCGCGTGTCGGGATTTCCATGCCCGGATCGAGCGGCAGCAGCGTCGGGATCTGGTTTTCGAGGATCGACCGGTCCTGCAGAAAGATCGTCTGCTGGAAATGGATGAGATCGGTCATCGGCGTATCGTCGTCATAAAGCGCCATCCAAGGCCAGACATCGCAGACATCCTCGAACAGCGGCTGCACGAAAAGCGTGATGACATCCCATTCGCTCGGCCGCGGCGGGCAGGTTTTGTAGAGGACGGAGCAAGTCGGCGCAGGCACGCGATACATATATTCGGTGGTAATGCCGCCGCTGGCGGATTTCGCCGCCTGCGGCTGGTAGAATTTCACCTGCGTCGCCCAGACCTCGTCCTCTTCCTCGCGGATCTCAACCTTGTAATTCTGCACTTCCGTATGCGGCTCGGAGCCAAGAATATCGGTGTGGACGAAGGGGAAATGCGCGATATCGAGAAAGTTCTCGACCGCGCGAAGCGGCGAGCAGCGCACACGCACGACACCGACCTCGACCAACCGGCGCCCCGGCTGATCCGCCTCGGGAATGGGAAACAGGTCATGATCGGGTTTGCCGAGAGAGGCCCAGACATGGCCGTACCTGACACAAACGGCAAGCACACGACCATTGCCGCCGGTGACGAGCGGATTGCCTTCCCCGTCGATCGCGACCCGGATCGGTTCACCCATCAACCAGGTATCGCGGCCATTCGGATCAAGCTGGCTGAACAGGCCGACCGGATACCATTCGTCGATCATGCCGATCTTGTTCATGCCCCTGCTCCTTCCGTCGAAAGCGCTTCCGCCCGACGCCGCAATGCTTCGACCGCGCGGGAAGCGGCAATGCGTGCCGATGGACCGGCATCCTGCCCGATAAGAACATGAACCAGCGTCTGGCCCGCCCCCTGATCGGACAAGAGAAGACAGAGCCCACTTGGCGCGTCTGCCGGAGACAGAAAGCCGTCTGCATTCATCCCGACACCGGCAGCCGCCTCAATAAAGCCGATCGCTGCATCAACCGTAACCGAACGAAGCGGCGCAAAACCATTAAGGCGTGGCGGCTCGCCTGCTGGCGCTCCTGCTGCGGCCCAGACCACGCCATCCTGCTCCGCAACAGCATAGGTCACGACACGGATCGTCTCCGGCGGCGTCAGGCCCGGATGGGCCGGGATCTTCAGACATTGCCCACCCTGCGCATAACTCCAACCATGGTAGATGCAGGAAAGCGCCTCACCGCGCACGAACCCGTGCGAGAGCCGCATGCCACGATGCGGACAGCGATCCGCCGAGGCTGTGGCGCGCCCCGAAGCGCTGCGCCAGAGGGCCACCGTCTCGCTCGCGATACGGGCTGGCATCACCGCGAGAGCGGGCAGATCGGAAGAAAGAGCGACTGGCACCCACGAGCCCGCCGTATCGGATTGCATGACCAAGCTTTCTTAAATGTCTCAATAAGTTAAAGGCGATACCGAAGGCCTCCCGCTTCGGTAGCTTTTTGTCTCCGCGACACGTTTGCATAAGTATTGGCCATTGGCAATGACGGTCTAAATAAAGTGCACAGTGACGATATCAGGTCGATCCGGTCAGCCCAAAACATGCCGCTCGATGGCCTCGACCCAGACCTCGATGGGACCGAGCGAACAGCCCATCTCCATCATGTCGATCAGCTCTTCGGGGCCGGAAAGATCGAGTTCGATCTTCTCTTCGGAGACGGAAAAAATCGTCCGGGAAAGGCCGAGCTTTGCCACGTGACGATCGATCCAGGGGAGAAATGCGTCAGGGACGAGATCACCGGAAATCGTCATGCGTTCCGTCGACTGGTTCTGCTTTACGTCACTCATCCGTGGCCTGTGCCTGCTGTGTATGCCCGATCATATCCAAAACCGGGCACGATGCCAGCCGCTACTAACAACGCAGCGCCTCCATCCGGCTACCCCGTCGATCAGGCCGGAGACCCGGCGCGCACGCCATTGATAAGCCAGTTCCACGTCCTTTCGAAATGAGCGCGGACGGCTTCCTCGCCATCGAATTCATCGCTTCCCAGCATCGCGGCAGATGTCGGAAGCGCGACGAGACAGTGGATGAGATGGCCAGCGATCAGGTGCGTATCGCCCGCCGCGATCAGCCCGGCATCCTGGGCATCGCTGACCGCATCGACGAGACGTTTCATGATCGGATCCGGCTGCGGCGGTATCTGGCTCTTCTTTTCGAATGACACGGCCTCGCTGAAGGTGATGCGCTTCAGGGCGATCAAGTCGGGCTCCATATTGATCCGCAGCAGTTCGGACATCAGCCCGCGCAAGCGTTCAAGCGCATCGCCATCCACATCCGGAAGCCTTTCCAGCCTGGCAATCGCACGCTTGTGCGCGTGTTCGACGACCGTTTCGAAAAGAGCGACCTTTGAGGGAAAACGGCGATAGACAGTGTCCTTGCCGGCGCCGCATTGCGACGCGACCTGCTCCATGGACGTGCCGGCAAAACCGCGACTGGCAAAAAGCTCGGTTGCAGCCTCGATGATCCGCGCACTCGCATCACCCTGCTCTGTCTTGGATGGTCTTCCGACGCGCACCGCCACAGCACCTTTTTCAGCCGCCATAATTCCCCTCCTTCATCACCGCTCTGCCTTTGTCATGTTGCATCGGCGCATTGCCAACATAAAAGTTGATATCGTTTCTCATATTAACTGGACAGGACGGTCCCGTTTGATTTATTGCGTCTATCATATTTGGCAAGCTTCAGCACTGGGGGCAATTCGTGAAGCACCGTCTATCCGCAAAATACGCTTTGATGACAACGACATTTCTCATCGGCGCCTATCCCTCCTTCGCGCAGGAACCAGCCAACCAGCTGGCCCCGATCGTTCTTCAGACGGAAGGCAGCATCGACAACACGTCTGACACCGTCGTCGCCAAGGCTGCGCGGTCGGCGACCAAGACCGTCACGCCGATTGCCGAGACATCCCAGTCGATAACGACGATCACGCGCAAGCAGATCGACGAGCAGAACCCGCAGACGGTCGGCGAATCCCTCCGTTATACGGCGGGCGTCCTCTCAGATCGCGATGCGAGCTCGCGTTACGACTCCATCTTCCTGCGCGGTTTCGGCTCGTTCGGAACGACGACCAGCTATGTCAATTATCTCGATGGATTGAAGCTGCAACGCGGCCAGGCTTTTGCCACACCGTCGATCGATCCCTTCTTTCTCGACCATGTCGATGTGCTGAAAGGCCCGTCTGCGCTTCTCTACGGCCAGATCAGCCCCGGCGGCATGGTCAACCAGGTCAGCCGTGAACCGTCTTCCGTCCAGTCGAACGAAGTCCGCGTCGAAGGCGGCACCGACCGGCGTTTCCAGACCGGCGTCTATTCGACCGGTCCCCTGACCGATGACGGCACTTTGCAATACGGCATCGGCGCGGTCGGCCGCACCTCCGGCACACGCTATGATGATGTCGACGAACGCCGCATTGGCGTTGCGCCCTCGCTCAAGTGGCAGCCGGATGCCGATACGTCGCTGGTCATTTCCGGTTATTATCAGCGAGACCCGGAGGGCGGCTATTTCAACTCGGTCTACCCGAATTTCCTGGCTCCAGCCGGTTTTGGCAAATATCTCGGCCGCGACTTCGATATCGGCGATCCGTCCTACGACTCCTTCGATCGCAAGCAATACGGCATCGGTTACCGCTTCGAACACAGTTTCAACGATCAGGTGACGGTCCGCTCCGCCTTCCGCTACACGGATGTCGATACCGACATGCGTTCGCTGCAGATGTCCGGCCCGATATCGGCCGCCGGCGTCATCCCGCGTTATGCCGTCCATTCGATCGAGGATGCATCCGGCTATTCCTTCGACAACCAGGCCGAAGTGAAATTCGATACCGGCCCGGCAAAACATACGCTGCTGGCCGGCATAGACCTGCAGCATTCGAGCAGCGGCTGGCAATATCTGATGGGCGGCGCGACCTCGATCGACGTCACCAATCCCGTCTACAACCAGCCGGTCGGCCCCTTCGCGCCGGTGATAGACAGCGACCAGTCGCTGCGCCAGACCGGCATCTACCTTCAGGATCAGATCGAGCTCGGCCAGTTGCGCGCCGTGCTCGGCGTCCGTCACGACTGGACCGACCAGGACACGGACAACCTGCTTGCCGGCACCTCGTCGGACCAGTCCAGCGATGCGACGAGCTATCGTGCCGGCCTGCTATATCTGTTCGACAACGGCATCGCGCCTTATGCGAGCTATTCGACCTCCTTCGAGCCGGTGGTCGGCACGGATGCCAGCGGCGATGCATTCAAGCCGACCGAGGCAAAGCAATACGAGATCGGCATCAAATACCAGCCGACCGGCTGGAACGCGCTCTTCACGATCGCGGCCTTCGATATCCGCCAGCAGAATGTCCTGTCGCCGGGAAGCGTGCCGGGCTTCAGCGTCCAGCAGGGCGAGGTCCGTTCACGTGGTCTGGAATTCGAGGCACGTGGCAATGTCACGACGAATTTCGAGCTGATTGCCGCGCTTTCACTACTCGATACGGAAGTGTCCGAATCCACCAATACCGGGATCATCGGCAACCGGCCGCAGGCGGTTCCGCGGGCCTATGGTTCGCTCTGGGGCAATTACACGATCGATAGCGGCGTGCTGGAAGGCCTGTCGCTTGGCGGCGGCGTGCGTTTCGTCGGGTCGAGCTATGCCGATGACGCCAACACGATCAAGGCGGATGGTTACACGCTGCTGGACGCCGCGCTGAAATACGATTTCGGCGCCAAGCGACCGGAGCTGAAGGGGCTGGAAGCAACGCTGAACGTCACCAACCTGCTCGACAAGGAATATTATTCGAGCTGCAGCTCCAATACCTATTGCCAGTGGGGCAATGGCCGCACGGTTCTGGCAGGCCTGAGATACAAGTGGTGAGGTTCACCGTGACGACGACGAGACGCCTTTTCTGCGCAGGCATTGCCTCAGTGGGCCTTCTTGCAGCCATCACACCGGCTGCGGCAACGGAAGCGATAACCGTCGTCGACATGGCCGGGCGGGAGGTCAAACTCCCGGCCCTGCCCAAAAGGATCGTTCTTCTCGAAGCGGGCGACATTCTCACCATGTCGCTCCTGCATCCAGACCCGGCCTCGCTGGTGATCGGCTGGGCCGCCGTCGACCGGATCGATAGCGACCTGATGCGGAATCGTCTGCTCAACGGCCATTCCGTCGCCACCGTCGGCAAGCTCAGCCCCGACACGCTGTCGCTTGAGGGGCTGATCGCCCTTCAGCCGGACCTCATCGTCACTACCGCCTTCATGACGCCAGATGAAGGCGACGCTTCGCTGATCGCGCGATTGAAACAGGTCGGAATTCCGGTCGTCTTCAGCGACGCTTCCAGCAACGTTTCGGCAGGCCAGACGCCGCCGGATCCTCTGACCAAACTCAAGGCCTCCATGACCATGTGGGGCACGCTATTGGGCGCGAGCGAAAAGGCAAAGGCCTTCGTCTCCTTCTTCGAGCACCAGTTGGCCGATATCAAAACCCGCCTCGCCGGCGCCACACCCGTCACCACATATCTCGAAGTCCAATCGACCCTGGATGACTGCTGCTGGGCGGCAGGAACACGCAACTGGGGCGAACTTCTGGCGCTGGCCGGCGGAAAGCCCCTACCTGGGGTAAAGGCACCGTGGTTTGAAAAGCTCTCGCTCGAATATGTGCTGGCGACGCCGCAGGATGCCTATATCGCCTCCGGCGGCGGATGGTCTGTCGGCAGCCGCCCGGAGATCGGACCGGGGATAGACCCTGAGCGTGGACGTCAAGGCCTGCAAAAGCTGGTCGATGGTAGGGCGGGCTTCAAGGAACTGGAAAGCGTCCGCAACAAACGCGTTTATGGCGTCTGGACCGGCCTGATCAGCAATCTCCCGCTCAACATCCTGTTTGTGGCCGTGGCTGCCAAATGGCTTCACCCGGACAGATGCACCGATCTCGACCCCGCAGCCATTCTCGCCACGATCAATCGCGAATTCGCGGCATTTCCGATCGATGGGCCGCTCTGGATCGCGATCTGACTTCAGAAAGGCCAATCCCCATGCTCAAACGTTATCGCGCCAGCGCCGTCGTGCAATTCGAAAGGATCGGCGACTATGTCGACCCGATCCTCGATTCCATTGCGACGCATGACATGACCGTCGAAGCGAAGGAGGGTATCCGCCACATCCGTTCGCCTTTCGGCAGCGCCACGTTCGAGCTCATAGACGGCGGCTTCAGGATGACGGCTGAGGCCCCGGACGCAGGCGGCCTCAATCGCCTGAAACACGCGCTTGTCGGACCGATCGGTTTCATCGCGGCACGCGAGAAACTGGAGATCCGCTGGGATGGCGACCATGCCGAACCCGCCCTGCCGGACGATCTTCGCATCCTGCATGTCCACGCCGTCGAAGACCTGACGCCGCGCTTCCGCCGCATCGTCTTTCGCGGAAAGAACCTTGCACGCTACGACCGCAAGGATCAGCTTCACTGTCGGCTGATCTTTCAGCCACGCGGCGTGGAAGAGCCCAGCTGGCCCATGCTCGACCACCGCGGCCATGTCGTCTGGCCGAAAGACCGCGCCGTGCCGACCCGTGTCTACACGATCCGGAGTATCGACACTGCGAGAGACGAGATCACCATCGATTTCGCCCGCCACGCCAATCCCGGTCCCGCAACGACATGGGCATTGAACGCCGAACCCGGCGATATCGCCGGCATTCTGGGACCGGCTGCGGAAGGTCCGAAGCCTGCAGGATTTTACGTCCTGCTGGGAGACGAAACGGCGCTGCCGGGCATGGCGAGAATTCTGGAATCTCTACCAGCCGATGCAAAGGGCCATGCCTTTATCGAACTGGATGCCGAAACCGACGCAATGCCACTCGATTGTCCCGCAGGCATGTCAGTCACCCTGCTCTGTCGCAACGGCGCGGCGGCCGGGACCACCGGATTGCTTGAACAGGCGATACGCACCGTGGATTGGCCGAAAAATCTTCGTGAAGCTTTCGTCTGGGGCGGCTGTGAGCACAAGGCCTTCAGTGCCATCCATCGATACCTGAAAAGAGAACTCGGCCTCCCGCGCGACCGTTTCGTGCTGTTTTCGCATTGGCATCGAACGCTCAGCGAAGAGGACATCATCGCAAAGGGCGCCGAGGCTTATCTGCCGGAATGAGACGCCTTCAGCACGTTGTGCGCCGGGATCGACGCACAACGCCAGTTCAAGGCATGTGCAGACGCATCAACACCGCCTGCAAGGCCAGGATTGTGCTCAACCTATATCACGCGCCGAACAGTTCTCGGATCTGCTCTTCGGTATAGCGACCCAAACGAACATCCTCGGCGACTTCCTCACGATCACGGGCCCTGGGATCGCCATAACCGCCGCCACCCGGCGTGCCGACCCTGACGCGATCGCCCGGAGACAGCGGAATGTCCTGCGCCTTCGAAAGATGCTCCGGCACGATCTTCTGGCCGCTCTTGATGATCGTCACGGAATTCGGCATCCCGTCCTTGCCACCCAGCACGCCGGGCGGGCCGAAGCGGCCGTGGTCCATGACAAAACTTGCCGTCGCATGGCCGCGCAAAAGCTCGACCTCGTAATCGAGGCCAAAACCGCCGCGGTGCTTGCCGGCGCCACCAGAACCTTCGCGCAGCGCATAACGGTGATAGAGAACCGGGAACTGCTGCTCCATGATTTCGACAGGCGGGGCCTTGGAAATGCCGATCGTCGAGCAACCGTTGGAAAGACCGTCATTGTCGACGTTGCCGCCATAACCGCCGCCGGAAATCTGGTACATGACGAAGCCGCGATTGCGCTCCGGATCAAAACCGCCGAGCGCGAAATTGCCGGATGTGCCGGCGGGTGCACCCGTAACACGATCCGGCAGCGCCTCGACCAGCGCCAGAAACACCGACTCGGCGATACGCTGGGACACTTCGGCCGCACAGCCGGAAACCGGCCGCGGATATTGCGCATCGAGGAACGTGCCTTCCGGCCGCTTCACCGTCAGCGGCTCGAAGGCACCGGCCGAGATCGGCACATCCGGAAAGATATGGCGCATGGCGAGATAGACGGAGGACATGGTCGTCGCCAGAACCGAGTTCATCGGTCCCATGCAGGTTTTTGACGAGCCGGTGAAATCGAATTCCAGCTCACCGTCCTTCGCCGTAATGGCGAGACGGATTTCCAGAGGTTCATCCACTACGCCATCGCTGTCGACATAGGCGACCGATGTGTAGACGCCATTCGGAATGAGTTTTGCGTAGGCCCGCATCTGGGCAGCGGCGCGCACGCGAAGTTCCGCGATCGCCTCGCGCACCGTATCGTCACTGTAACGGTCGAGAATGCGGGCAAGACGCTGTTCACCGACCAAAAGGGCTGCGGCCTGCGCTTTCACATCGCCGATCCGCTGTTCGGAAACGCGGATATTGGAGCAGATGATCGAATAGATTTCCTCGTCAAGCACGCCCTGCTTGAAAAGCCGGACCGGCGGCAGGCGCAACCCTTCCTGCTCGACGGCCGTTGCAGAGGCGGAAAAGCCGCCCGGCACGGCACCGCCGGTATCGGGCCAGTGACCGGTATTCGAAAGCCAACAAAAAATCTCGCCATCGCGATAGACCGGCATGGCAAAGCGCACGTCCATCAGATGCGTGCCGCCGAGATAGGGGTCATTGACGATATAGATATCACCCGGCTTCGGCGCCGCGACCTTACCGGCCTTGATCATCTCGATCAGCGTGCGGGTGGAATATTGCATCGTGCCGACAAAGACCGGCAGGCCGGCAGCGCCTTGCGCGATCAGCGACCCGTCTTCGGCCGAGTAGATACCGTCCGAGCGGTCGTTCGCTTCGGCAATGACGGGAGAAAAGGCAGCGCGGGAAAAGGTCAGGTCCATCTCGTCGCAGACCTGCTGCAGGCCCGACTGGATGACGCTGAGCGTGATCGGATCGATGGTCATTGGGCGGCTCCGAGCTTTATGATGATATTGCCGTCATGGTCCTGGTTGCCGATATCGCCCGGCTCGATGATAATCGTCGTATCCATCTGCTCGATGATCGCTGGGCCATGGATCACCGCATCGGCAGGAAGGTTGTCACGCCAATAGATCGGCGTCTCCATCCATTCCCCGAACCAGACCTTTCGCGTACCGGTCTGCGCCTCGACGAGAGTTGGCTTACGGCTGCCGGCATCAATCAGCAACGAGAGGTCGATTTCGGCGCGGCGGCCGATGATCGACGTGTTGACGTTGACGAGACTTGCGCGGATATCGGAGAGCTCAACCCGGAAACGATGGAAATAGGCCTGTTCGAAACGGGCCTGTAGCTCGTCGATCGTCGGCGTCGGCGAAGAAAGCGGCACGCGTAACAGATGCGTCTGGCCGACGAACTGCATGTCGACCGAACAGATCTCGCGGATCTCGCGGATCGCCACCGCTTCCTTGTCGATCAGCCTGCGGCCTTCGGCCGACTGTTTTGCAAAGATCTCATGCACCGCGGCAATATCGACCGAATGCAGCGGGCGGTTGACCGTGTTGACGAAGTCATGGCGCAGGTCCGCGACAACGCAGCCGAGCGCATTGGTAATGCCGGGCCGTGCCGGCGTCAGGACCCTCGGAATGCCGAGCTCGCGAGCAATCGCGGTGGAATGCAGCGGGCCTGCACCACCAAAGGCAAACAGCGCGAAATCACGCGGATCCTCGCCAAGGCTGACCGAGACCATGCGCACCGCATCGGCCATGCGCGTATTGGCGATGCGGATCACGGCCGCCGCAGCTTCGATGGCGCTGACACCGAGCGGCCGGCCCAGCTTTTCTTCGAAGATCGCCGCAATGCTCTCGATCGTCGGACCGCCCGGCACAGAATTCAATCGAGCCGGATTGAGCCGGCCAAGCAGCATGTTCGCATCGGAAATGGTCGGCAGCGTGCCACCTCGACCATAACAGATCGGCCCGGGCGTGGCGCCGGCACTATCCGGCCCGACCTGCAGCAGGCCGGCCGGCGTGATGCGCGCAATCGAGCCGCCACCAGCGCCAACGGTGCGCACATCGACCATCGGCACATGGATCGGCATCGCATATTCGATCTCGATCTCGTTCGAGACGGCCGGCTCTGCATTGCGGATGAGCGCGACAT
Source organism: Neorhizobium alkalisoli (assembly GCF_007829835.1). Taxonomy (GTDB): domain Bacteria; phylum Pseudomonadota; class Alphaproteobacteria; order Rhizobiales; family Rhizobiaceae; genus Neorhizobium. The sequence continues at coordinate 522,823 of NZ_VIWP01000005.1, forward strand.
CGGTGGACGTACCGCCCATGTCATAGGTGATGAGATCCGGAATACCGGCGCGACGGCCGGTATAGGCTGCCGCCATGACGCCGGAAGCCGGGCCGGACATGACAGTCTTTGCCGCTTCCGCGGCAACATGCCGGGCCGAGACCATGCCGCCATTGCCGTTCATAACGAGGACGTCGTGCCGGTAACCGCGAGCCGCGAGCTGATCGGCCAGCCGCTCGACATAACGGCGCAGCAGCGGCTGGACGGAAGCATTGACGGCCGCCGTCACGCCGCGTTCGAACTCCCGGCTTTCGGAAAGAAGCGTATGGCCAATCGTGACATTGCCGTTCGGCCAAACCTCTGCCGCGATCTCACCGGCCCGCAGTTCATGGGCGGGATTGGCGTAAGAGTGGAGGAAGTGAATAACCAACGCCTCGCAGCCGTCGTCGACGAGATCCTGCATCGCGGCCCGCAATGCATCCTCATCGAGCGGCGTCAGCACATTGCCGCGCGCATCCATGCGCTCGGGAATTTCCAGCCTCAGGTCGCGCGGAATGATCGGCTTGAAATCGCCCTTCATGCCGTAGGCCTGCGGCCGTGTGCGGCGGCCAAGCTCCAGAATATCGCGAAAACCCATCGTCGTGATGAGGCCCGTCTTGCAGAGATTGCGCTCCAGCACAGCATTCGTGGTGGTCGTCGTGCCATGGACGATAAGGTCAAGCGCAGCCAGATCGGCTTCGGCCGCATCCAGCGCGTTGAGAACGCCGGTCGCCTGATTGTCGAGCGTCGTCGGCGTCTTGGCGAGCCGCACGGTGCCATGTTCCGAATCAAACAACACGAGATCGGTGAATGTGCCGCCGACATCGATACCGGCCACCTGGGACTGGCGACCTGCGCCCTGAAGTGATTTTTCCTGCACGATCGTTCCCGAATATTTATTTGTATACGAATGAATTTGCGGCGATGCAGCGAGGCTGTCAAGCCACGATTGCAGCAAGATGCAACGCGTTGCGAACTAAACCAAAAGATGCAATTGATTGGGCGTCGACCGCGAAAGCAGCAGTGCCAAGACCAGCCGGCACGACCGGAGGAATGGGCTCCTCCGGCTGTGGCGTCAGCCTCGCTGTCGAACAAGGAGGTGTGCGATGAGGCCTTGGCCGATCCGCATCACACTAAAAATGAAAAGGAGCCGGACAGGCTGGTCGCTATTGTTCCGGCTCCAACTCATTCTCTAGCAAACGGAAGGTGGGCGAGAGCTCGCCTTCCACTCCTTGAAAATAAACGATCCGGTCCGCGCTTGCAAGATTGGCTCAGCGCAACCCGTCCTTGCCAACGATCTCATTCTTCGCGAGCCCGCCGACGCGGGGAAGCGGGCGGCCACTATCCGTAACGGCCACGGCAACAACGATCTCGTTCGGCCTTGGTGCATCACCAACAGAGACAATCATGCCGTCAAAATGAGAGCGCACGAAGGCTGCATCCTTGTGGCCAAGCGGAATGTCGAATGAGGCACCCAGAGTACCGCGCGCCTTCGATGAAGGAATGAGCGCGGCGCCACCGCCGAGCGCATCCCGTACCGGCTTGCCCATGGCGGGATGGAGCAGCGCGGCGGCATGTTCCAGCTCGCCATCCTCACCGACCAGCGCCGCCTTGCCGTAACTTTCGGCTTCGGACGACGCGATGCCGAGGGCTTCGACGCATTTCTGCGCAAGGATGCCACCGAGTTCAGCGCCCTGATCGATCAGGAGGGACAGGTCCTTCACATATTGCCCGGCAAAGGGATTGCGGATCACAGCGATGGCGGCCGCCCGGCGCGTCGACGGATCGACCTTCTGGCCGGCCTCCGTCAGCACCTCCTCGACGACGACCGTGATCTTGCGGATTTCGGCGCTCACCGCAGCCCGTCCTCGCCCTTGATCTCGGCGGCCTTGAGCCCTCCGACGCGGGCATGGACACGGGCGCCGGTGGTCATCACCAGCGCGAGCACGATCTCGCCGGCGCGTGGCGCATCCGGAATGCCGACTTCCATCGCATCGAAATGGCTGCGGACATAAGACGCGTTGATATGGGTGACCGGAATATCAAGACGTGCGCCGGGAGCACCGACCTTCTTGGTCGAGGGCACGATCGCCTTGGCATCGCCGAGGATTTCGCGCATGGCGTAACCGCCGGGCACATGCCAGAGCGCGCCATGTTCCAGCTCGCCGGCCTGACCGACAATGGCGCCCTTGCCATACCCCTCGATCTCGTCCTTGCCGCCCAGCGCTTCCGCCAGACGCCCCGCCATCGATACGCCAAGCGGCTCGAGATCCTTCATGAAGCCGGCAATATCCTCGTGATAGCTGCCAGCAAAGGGGTTTTCGATAACCGCCAGAATGACACCCTTCTTGAGTGGCTTATCGACGGGCTTGCCGCCCTCGTGAAAAATCTCTTCGACGGTGAGCGCATATTTGCGGACGACGGGTTCAGGCATGAGGACGATGCTCCAGTGACATGGGTGTCTCGGGTGAAGGTTTAGTCTGTTCGCGTTGGCCGGCAAGCCTGCCTTCGTTGCGCAGGAAGAGCGCGGCTCGATGAACGAGATCTTGCGCGATAAAATTCTCGGCCTGAGCGAGCCCGGCATCGAGCGCTTCGGCGATTTCGTCAGGCGATAGGGAGCCGCAACCGGTGACTACCAGCCGTTCCCCGAGATCGCTATCGTCCACGACATCGATGGCGCGGTTGCGCGTCACAGCCGGATGGTCCGGCAGATCGATGGCATTTGCGATGAGGGTAGCAGCGGCATCGGCGGCGGCGGCATTCGCTGCGAGCACCGTGACGGAATCGGCAATCCCCATCGAAAGGCTGCGGCCACCGCGGCCGCTGGTGGCGATGCCGCGGCTTGCATCATCATAAGCGATGGAGAAATCACCGAAAGCAACGCCATCCTCGCGCGCCATTCTGATCTGGTATTGTGCCCCCGGATCGAGATGAAGGGCGATATCGCCGCCGTTGTTGACGTAGATCCGGTTCGGACGATCATCGGTCGGCAAAGCACCGAGCATCGAAGCTATGATTTCATCCGCCACAGAGCCTGCGACCGCAGCCATCGGGGTGATAAAATGGCTGTCGGCAAAAGGCATGACGGCAGCCAGCATTCGCCGGGCGACAGATCCGGCCAGCACTGCCCCACCCTTGCCTGCAGGCTGTTTCAGAAGCGGCAGTTCCGAAACCAGTTCATCGAGGATCGTTGCAAACCGGGCGTGCGCGGCCTCATAGGCGATCCGGCGCTGAGCTGCGAGATGCGGCGCGAGGCCATCGACACCGATGACGAGGTCGATCGGACCGTGCTGCAGATGCAGCCGACCATCAGCACTTCCATCCAGATAATATGCGGCCGCTCCCGCCATAATCTCGACCTATGCGCCCCAGCGGAAATTGCGCTTATCCGTCGGCCAGGAGCCGGCAGAGACCGGACCGATCTTGCGCTCGGCAAGTGCGACTGCCTGCTCGATCGGCACCACGGCATCCATATGACCACCAAGCGCCTCGTAATCGGCAAGACGCATGGTGAACTCGATCGGCGCGACGAGTGCCGGCGTCGGAACATAACCGAAGGAATTGGTCGGCATGTCCATGACGTCGGCCATGACGGTGATGCCACCGCCCGGCCACACATATGCCTCCGCGCCGCCGCAGGAGACATGGGTCAGCGCCTGCTTGACCGAACGCGTCAGCCGCACCGGATTGTTGGTGACGCCGGCCCGCAGGCTTCCGCCCGCGCCGCCGATGAAAAGGACCGAAGCAAGCGCCGGTTCGCAGTTTTCCTCGATCACCTCGACCGACTGCTGCAGCGCCGGCGGCAGGATCGTCTGCAAGACCGGCTGCAGGTTATCGTCCAGAATGTAATAGCCGTATTGCTCGCCGGTCGTGGAGACCATCAGCATGCGAAGGCCGGGATAGGCCGTCTTGGCGTCAAAATCGCCGAGGATGGAAAGCGGGTCGGTAATGTTGGTACCGCCCCAGCCGGTTCCCGGTTCCGCCACCTGGAAATAACGGCCGGGCGTCGAACGGCGGCCCTTGATCTTAATGCCGGTCGGCGGAATGTCGAGCAGCTTGCCGGCCTGATGTTCGGACAGGACGCCGGTAATGTGATCGTCGACGACCACGACCTCGTCGACATGGCCGAGCCACTGGCGGGCGAACATGCCAATCGTCGCAGAACCGCAACCAACGCGCATGCGTTGCTCCTGCTCACCATTGATGATCGGCGCCTGACCCGCCGCGACGATGATCGTGGACCCTCCGTCGATCGTCATCTCGACGGATTCGCGATTACAGAGTTTCAGGAGACTGTCGCAGGTGACGCGGCCTTCCTTCTTGGAGCCGCCGGTCAAATGATGCACCCCGCCGAGCGAAAGCATCTGTGAGCCGTATTCGCTGGTCATGACATGGCCGATCGGTTCGCCATCGACCCTGACCGGCGCAGATTCCGGCCCCAGGAACCGGTCGGTATCGATCTTCACCTTGACGCCGCAATAGCTGAAAATCCCCTCGGTCACGACCGTGACCATATCGACGCCGTTTTCCTTGCGGGACACGATAAAGGGCGCAGGCTTGTAATCGGGATAGGTGGTGCCCGCACCGATCGCGGTGACGAAAGCGCCGCGGGACTGGACGATCTCGCCATCCCAGTCTGCCGCGCCGCCTGCCGGCAGGAAAGGCACGACCTTGCCGCCTTCAGCCTCGTTCGCCTCGATGATCGTCAGCGGATCGACCCGGATCAGCTCTCCCGCCACATTCGCGTAACGATCGCAGGCGCCGGAGCGGCCATCCGCGATATAACACATCACGGGACAGGCATCGCAGCGGATCTTGCCGTTCAGGGTACTTTCGACCAATTGCTTGACCAAGGAGATTTCCTTCCCGAGGGTTGCCACTTTGGATGCGGAGAGCCGGCTAACGCTTCTTGAATTTTACCGCATCCGGCGGATCATTTTCATTTGTATGCAAATGAGTATCGATCGCCTTCAACCAGCTGTCAAGTCGGCTTTCCGGCTGCTTCGCGGCCGCCGGATCATGTTATTTTCATCGGCCGCCTGACGTCATCAAACGACCGAAACTGCTGAAAAACATACCGTTCCCGGCCATTGAGATTGACATTGCCGCCCTTCAGTCTAAACCCGGTCTCATGAGCGGCGGCGCGGATCCAACCTCGCCATAGCCATGCAACGGCAGGATTTGAAACCGATGAACAGCAAACGATCCGAAACGGCCGATTACGAAGTCGACCGGCAGATCGGCTTCTTCATCCGCCAGGCCAACCAGCGCCATGTGGCGATCTTCAACGGACTGATCGGCGACAAGCTGACGACGACCCAATGGGCGGCGCTGAGCAAGCTCAAGCAGATTGGCCCCACCTCTCAGAATCATCTCGGCCGCGAGACCGCGATGGACGTGACGACCATCAAGGGCGTCGTCGACCGGATGGTCAAGCGCGGCTACATCAACACCGCGGCCGACCCCAATGATGGGCGCAGACTGGTGCTGCAGCTCACCGACGAGGGGCACGCCGTGATCGACAACAACCTCGCTGCCGCAATTCAGGCAACCAAGGACACGCTTGAACCGCTGACGCCCGGCGAGCGCATGATGTTCCTCGAACTGCTGCACAAGATCACCTGACATCATCCTACGCCGACATATCTGGATAACAAGGATGGATCGTCCCTCAAATCCTGAACCGGCATCGTCGCCTGCGCCCTGCCGTTTTCGACAAAGCAGACACGGTCGGCGACCGACAGCACGGCCTCGACCCTCTGCTCGACCAAAACGATCGCCTTGCCGTGATCGCGCAGCGTGACGATGACATCGCGGATGGTGGCGATCATCGATGGCATCAGCCCCTCGGTAGGCTCATCCAGCAGAATGACGGAAGGATCGATGCAGAGCGCGCGCGCGGTCGCAAGCATCTGCTGTTCGCCGCCGGACAAGGTGCCGGAAACCTGGCCAAGCCGCTCCTGCAGGCGGGGAAACAAGGCGAGCGCCTCGTCGAGTACACGACGCGGACTGCGGCGCGTCATCAGCCCGATTTCGAGATTTTCCCGCACCGTCAGTTCCGAGAACAGCCGGCGGCCCTGCGGCACATAACCGATGCCACGTCTCGGCACTTCATGGGCCGGCAGTGTCGAGATTTCGGCACCATCCAGACGGACGCTGCCGCGCTGCGCCCGCGCAAGCCCCATGATGGCGCGCAGCGTAGTCGTCTTGCCCGCGCCGTTGCGACCGAGAAGACAGAGGACTTCGCCCTTACCAAGAGTGAGTGACATGCCTTTCAAGGTCTGACTGCTGCCGTGATAGACGTCGAGATCGGAGATTTCCAGCATGTCAGCCCGTCCCCAGATAGGCGGCCTGCACGGCCGCGTTGGCGCGGATATTTTCGGGCGAACCTTCGGCAAGGATCTCGCCATGGTTCAGCACCGTGATCGTATCGGCGAGTTTCATCACCACCGGCATGTTGTGCTCGATCAGCAGGACGGTCGCGGAGCGGGAAATCTCCTTCACCAGCCGACAGAAATTCTCAATCTCACCATCGGAAAGCCCCTGCGTCGGTTCGTCGAGGATGAGAAGCTTTGGCTCCAGCGCCAGCCCCATGGCCACTTCGAGCAGCCGCTGATGACCATAGGACATGGTGCCGGCGCGATCCCTGAGCCTATCGCTGAGTCCCACATGCTCCAGCGCTTCCTTTGCCTTCGCGGCAATTACCGCCGGCTTCGCTCCAGGCGAACGCTGCAAGGCGCTTTGTGCCGAGAGCGCGACATTGTCGAACACGCTCAGCATCGGATAGATGCTTGTGATCTGGAACGTATAGGCGATGCCGTCCCGCACGCGCTTGTGTGCCGGGCGGGCGGTAATGTCATTGCCGAGAAACTCGATCGAGCCGGCGCTCGGCGCGATGCGGCCGGACAGAAGCGAAACGAAGGTCGTCTTGCCCGCGCCGTTCGGGCCGATCAGCGCGCGGATTTCGCCTTCGCGGATGGCAAAATTCACATCGTTGACCGCCTTCAGCCCGCCGAATTGGCGGCTGAGGCCCTTGGTCCTGAGCAGGGTCACGGAAGCCACGGCAACCACCTTTCGCGGATCGTCCCCAAAATGCCTTTCGGGAAGAAAAGCACGAGCAGCACCAGCGCCACGCCAGTGACGAGCAGATAGGCCGCTGTATACTCGCTGGCGATATCGATCATGTAGAACATCAGGATACTACCGAGTAGCGGCCCGAGCACGGTGCCTGCGCCCCCGAGCAGCGTGAACAGCAGCGCCTCGATCGAATACTGGATGGAGGCAAAGCTTGCGCCGATATAGGCAAACAGAAGGCCATAGGCCGCGCCCGCCATGGCCGAAATCGTGCCGGAGACGACAAGCGCGCCCAGTTTCGTCCTGAACGTGTCGAAGCCAAGCATCAGCGTGCGCGGCTCGTTTTCGCGGATGGCGATCAGCACTCGGCCCATCGGCCCGCGCACCAGGATAAGGATGACGAACAGCGTGATGGCCAGCAGCGCCAGCGCCAGATTATAGCGCAGGACCGCATTCGTCAGATCGACATGCAGGCCGAGGAAATCGAAGTTGCGGGCGGAGGCCGGCATGGTCAGGCCTTCTTCACCGCGGGTATAATCGGTGAAATAGGTGATCGTCAGATAGGCCACCTGCCCGAACATCATGGTGACGATCATGAAGGCGACGCCGGTCGTGCGCAGGGCGACGAGACCGATGATAAGCGACAGAAGCGCGCCGCAACATATACCGATCAGGAAGGCGAGCGGCACGCCGAGATCGGTGTAATAGGCCGTCATGCCAGCGCCGTAGAGACCGGCCGCAAAGAACATCGCATGGCCGAGGCTGAGCAGGCCGGTATAACCGAACAGCATATTGTAGCCCATTGCATAGATGGCGAGCACCATCACCCGCGTCATGGCCAGATAATGATAATCCGGCAGCACGAACTGGACGAGGAAGAGGGCCGCAAGCACCGCGACATGCAGCGCGATGACGCGCATCGTACGGGATGCCGTCATCGTGCCTTGGCTCCGAACAGGCCTTCCGGCTTGAAGACGAGGACAAGGGCGACGAGCAGGGTCGAGATCATCTTGGCAAGCGTCGGCGAGAAGAAGACGGAAATGATGCCGTCGCTGAGACCGATCAGCAGCGCCGCGACGACGGTTCCTCTCAAGCTTCCAAGTCCACCCAGAATGACCACGATGAAGGACAGAAGCAGCGGGTCGAGCCCCATCAGGTAATGCGCCTGCCGGATCGGCACGATCAGCACGGCGGCAATGGCGGCCAGCATCGCGCCGGCGGCAAACACGAAGGCATAGACACGCTCGATCGGGATGCCGAAGGCCTGGGCCGTCTCGCGGTCGAACTGGGTCGCCCGCATGATCAGGCCGAGACGGGTGCGGCTCAGCACGAACCAGACGGCGACAAGCATCACGATCGCGGCGACGATGACAAAGAGATTATAGCCGGAATAACCGAACCAGGGCAGCTGGATGCGGTAATAGAAGGGCGCCGGCACCGGCCTTGCATCCGGTCCATAGGTCAGAAGCGTGGTCTGCTGGATGATATAGAGCATGCCGATCGTCGCGACGATCGTCGATTCCGGATCGTAATTCAGGCGCTTGAGAATCAGGCGTTCGCTTGCAAATGCGATGGCGCCGACGATAATGGGGCTGACGATCAGCGCCACAAAGAAGCCGACCGCGGGGTGCATCCCGAACATCGACGCCACCCACCAGGCAAAGACGGCGCCCAGCATATAAAATTCGCCATGGGCAACATTGACGACGCGCATGACGCCGAAGACGAGCGACAGACCAAGTGCGGTCAGGGTCAGAACGGCAGCCTGAAGCAGCCCTTCCAATGTCGCAAGCAGCAGAAACGGACCGAAAGCCAAGACTTTCTCCTTATGCAGGGACACACGTGCCCCTTGCCGAATGCCATGAAAGATCAGGGAAAGGAAGCACGAGAGACGGCTGAGGGCACCGATTGTAGCGGCGCCCTCGGCTCAAGGCTCGGTCAGAGCGACATCTTCGTATAGTCGGCCTTTACCTCGTACATGCCGTCCTCGATCGAGGTGCGATGGACGACGTCCATTCGCGCGCCATTGACCTTGGAGATGTTCTGGTGGCCGTAGGCCTGGTGGTTCTTGCCGTTGAAGATCTTGTCGCCCTGCGGGTGATCTCGGCCTTCATCGAATTTCTCGATCGCCTCAAGCGCTTCGATGAACTTGGCCTTGTCCTTGGGGCCGGCATAACCAGCAGACTGCATGGCCTGCTTGATCGTGAACAGGGTTTCCCAGACGCCGTACATATGGGCGTAGGTGGAAATATCCTTCGGATCGGCCTTGCTGGCACCATTATCATCGACGCCAACTGCGGCGCGATAGAGCTTGTCCCACTGGCTCTGGTCCTTCTGGGCATAACGCGGCATGCCTTCCCAGAAATAGGTGCCATCGAGGAAGCCCAGCTGCGGTGTCGCGAGATTAACGGCCTCGACGCTGTCGATAAAGCCGAAAATAGCCGGACGCTGCGAGCCGTAGAACTGGCCGAGTTCGGTGACGAAGGTGAGAACCGCCGGGCCGACCATGATGTGATAGAGCACATCGGTATCGGTCGGAATGCGCGGCAGGTAGCGGGTAAAGGACGTTTCCGTCGGCGGCACGGCAATCATCTCGACGACCTGACCGCCCTGCGCCTTGATGGCCGGCGGAAGATTGTCGCGATGGTCGTAACCGAAAGCGTAGTCCGGGAAGATCATCGTGACCTTCTTACCGAGGTTCTTGGTGATCCACGGCGCCATGGACGTGACCTGGCTGCGCACATCGGTAATGCCCGGCTGGAAGCAGTAGCGGTTGAGACTGCCCGACGAGACATGCGTGCCTTCCGACACGACGAGATAGGGCATCTTGAGTTCGCCGGCACGCGGCGCAGCACCCACGACGACATGGGAGAAGAGCGTGCCGAAAACGGCATCGACTTTGTGCTGGGTCGCGAATTTTTCGACGACTTCGGCACCGCGCTTGGGATCGGTGCCGTCATCCTCGACGATCAGCTGGACCGGCCGGCCGTTAATGCCGCCCTCGTCATTGATGATCTTGACCGCAGCATTGGCGACGCGCTCGTACCAGCGGCCGTAGGATGCGCCGATACCGGTGCGGTGACATTCGAAACCGAGCTTGATCGGCTCGGACGTCTGGGCCTGCGCATAGCGGACAAAGCCGGGAGAAACGGAAGAAATAATGCCGGCGCCGGTCGCAGCTCCCATTCCGAGAAGCGTGGAGCGGCGGGTGATCGAAGATTTAGGTTCTTTGGTTTTATCGGTGGTTTTATCGCTCATGTGAAATTTCCCCTCTTAGTGGAAATGACGTCCGTCATTCTGATGCGACAGATCATTCGACTACCAACAAATCACGATGTTTGACGATTGACAAGCGCAACGCGCGAGGTCCTGCAAAACAACTATTTTAACGTGGACTTCGGCAGCCGCTCCTGTTTGTATGCCAATGATTGCCCCTCTGATCGCCCTCCTGGGCCAGCGGATCGGAGTGGTCCTCAGTCTGGCGGAAGACACCGCCGCATGGAAGTACCCATCGGCAAAATCAGGCATTATGGACGTTAGATCGGGCGACGAATTCGGGGGCGAAATGAAGTTGCAAGTCACGGGCCGCAAAGGGCGATCCTTGCCGCCAATCCGCCTGTCGCCAATTTGTCTATCGGCCGCGCTCTCATGCCTTTTGCTGAACCCCGCCCCGGCAGCGGCCCATGGCACCGAACGTGGCCTGGTCATGCTGCTGCCCACCGATTATTACCTGACGGGCGGCGCCATCGCCGTTGTCGCCACATTCGTCGCCCTGCTGCTTGTCCCTTCGCTCTGGTTCGATCGCGCAAGCCGCGCGGTCATCACCCTCCACCGCCGCCCCGTGGCACCGACCGTCTTCACCAGCACGGCAACATTTCTGCTTCTCGCCGTGCTTGTCGCAACTGGCCTCTATTCGACGGCTGATCCGCTCGAAAACCCGCTGCCGCTCTTCGTCTGGACACTTTTCTGGGTCGCCTTCACCTTGCTGCAGGCAGTGGTCGGCAATCTCTGGCCCTGGCTCAATCCGTGGTCGGGGCCACTTGCGATCCTCCGGCGCCTGAGCGGCCGGCCGATCGGCAGCGAGCCCCTTGCCCGACTTCCCGATGCGCTCGGTTATCTCCCCGCCATCATCCTGTTCCTTCTCTTCGCATGGTACGAGCTGATCTCGCTCGCGCCCGAAGATCCGCCACGGCTTGCCTTTGCGGTCACGCTCTATTGGCTTGGCAATCTCGCCGCGATGATCCTGTTCGGCGAGGAGGAATGGACGCGGCGCGGCGAACCCTTCTCCGTCTATTTCCGCATGATCGGCATGATCGCTCCGCTGCAGATCGAACCGCCGAAAAGCGGCATATGGGCAACGGTGCGGATCGGCTGGCCGGGCCAGCGCTGCGTCACGCAGGATCCACCACCCGTCAGCGCCGCCATATTCCTGCTGCTGACGCTCGGCACCGCATCCTTCGACGGATTTGCCGAAACCTTCACATGGCTTTCGGCGATCGGCATCAATCCGCTGGAATTTCCGGGCCGCAGCGCCGTCACCCTGCCGAACACATTCGGGCTGATCGCGGCTCCGCTGACGCTGGGGCTGGTCTATTTCGTCTCTGTCTTCGCCGGAGCCTGGCTTGCCGGCGAAAGGGATGCGGTGAGATTTCGCCTGCTAGCCTCCCATCTCGTCTATTCGATCATACCGATCTCGGTCGCCTTCCATGGCGCGCATTATCTCAGCCTGCTGCTGATCAACGGGCAATATCTCTACGCCGCCATCTCCGACCCGTTTTCGCAAGGCTGGGACCTGTTCGGCACGGCGGAATGGCATGTGACGGCCTCCATGCTGATCGACATCCACAATGTCGAAAAACTCTGGACCGCACAGACGGCGATCATCGCCGGTGGCCATTGTATCGGCATCCTGCTCGCCCACATGATCGCGCTCCGGCATTTCGAAAAGCCCGCACGCGCCACCGTAAGCCAGATCTTTCTCGCCCTCGTCATGGTCGGCTACACCGTGTTCGGCCTCTGGCTCCTGTCGACGCCGACCGTGGGCTGACGCCAGGCTTGACGGCTTTCGCATTCCACGGCAATATCGTTTGTACACAAATGAATTTTCCGCCGAGACGAAGGTGATTGAGCGATGAACATGCATGCGGTCTCTGAAGCTGCGCCTGCCTTTCCGATCCCCGACAACGTGTTTGCGGAAAAGGTCGTGGCCGTCGAACATTTCACGGATCACCTGTTCCGCTTCCGCATCACCCGCCCGGCAAGTTTCCGCTTCCGCTCCGGCGAATTCATCATGATCGGCCTGCCGAATGCCGAAAAGCCGGTCTACCGCGCCTATTCCATCGCCAGCCCTTCCTGGGACGAGGAGATCGAGTTCTTCTCGATCAAGGTGCCGGACGGCCCGCTGACGGAGCACCTGCAGAAGATCAAGCTCGGCGATACGGTGCTGATGCGCAAGAAGCCGACCGGCACGCTCGTGCTCGACGCGCTCGTGCCCGGCAAGCGGCTCTACCTGTTTTCGACTGGCACCGGCGTCGCGCCGTTTGCGAGCCTCGTACGGGACCCGGAGACCTACGAGAAATTCGAGGAAGTCGTGCTGATCCAGACCTGCCGGCAGGTGGATGAGCTGACCTATATCACCCGCCTGGTCGAGGACCTCGCCAACGACCCGCTCGTCGGCGAAATGGTCGAGGGCCGGCTAAAGCTGTTCACCAGCACGACGCGCCAGACTTTTCCCCGCATGGGCCGGATCACCGACCTGATGGGCGATGGCCGCTTCTTCGACATGACCGGCCTGCCGGCCATCTCGCCGGAGATCGACCGCGCCATGATCTGTGGCTCGATGGCGATGATCAAGGACACGTCTGCCATGATGGAAGGTTTTGGACTGGTCGAAGGTGCCAATAACAAGCCGGCCACCTTCGTCGTGGAAAGGGCGTTTGTGGGGTGAGCAGCGACGGCCTCCGGCCGGCAAAACGCTCCAGTGGAGCGTTTTGAGCTGCGAACGCCTTGAGCCAAAGCGAAGGGCTGGGGGCTGCGGCAATTTCCACAACCTTACGCAAGTTGGACGATGTCTATTGGCTGGGCGTTGGCCTCTCCGACCTCATCCCTGTGCTTGTCACAGGGATCCAGCCGACGCGCGTCTGCGCGGCCAGAAGAGTTCTTTCAGCCCAAAGACTTGGGCTGGCTAGATTCCTGTGCCCGTCACAGGAATGAGGTGGGCGGCGCATTCCTTCAATCCTTCAGCAACCGCAGCTGAAATCCGCATCCTAATGCCCCGCCACCGCAGCCCGAGCCTTGGAAACAGCCTCCTTCATCCCTTCCCAAGGCGCCTCATCCGGTGCGAAACGCGCCCTCACATAGGCCGCAAGATCGGCAATCTGGCGATCGCTGAGGCTCTCGGCAAAGCCCGGCATCGACATGATCTCGAGATCTGCAGCACTGGCCTGCGCGGTCAAAACTGCCGGCGCATGCATGCCGCCCAGGATCGCGTTGATGACATTGTCCGGCCGGCCTGAGGAAACATTGGTGTTGAGGGCAAGACCTGCCAGCGGTGAAGCGCTCTCATGGCAGGAAACACAGGCCCCTTCGAAAATACGGGCCCCGGCAGGCGAGATTTCAAGTGCCCGCCCCTTGGCAGCATCGGCTGCCACCAGCTTCGCCTCACGCTGTTTCGCAGCCTCCTCACCGGACACCGCGTCCCCGCGGCTGGCGAGATATTCCGACATGGCGGCGATATCCTCGTCGGGCAGGGCCGAGAGCGATTTGACGACACCGGCCATCGGCCCGCCGGCACTGCCGTGATCGGCGGAATGCCCGGTGCGCAGGTAGTCGAACAGGGCGGCTCTCGTCCATCCGACCGGCGAGGCCCCTGCCCCGTTGATCGCAGGCGCAACCCAGCCATCGGCATAACCACCGGCAAGATGCGCAGAACCCTGCTTCTCGGCACCGAGCATGTTGCGGTCGGTATGGCAGGCGGAACAGTGGCCGAGCGTCTCGACCAGATAGGCGCCGCGGTTCCAGCTCGCAGTCTTCGTCTCATCCACTTTGAATGGTTGTGGATCGAGATAAAGCACATTCCAGCCGGCAAGGAGCCCACGGATATTGAAGGGTGCCTTCAGCGTATTTTCGGGCGGCACCGCGACTGAGGGCGCCTGCGACATCAGATAGGCATAAAGCGCCTGAAGATCGGCTTCATCCGCGCCTGCAAAGGATGTGTAGGGATGGACAGGATAGAGATGCCGCCCATCCCGCGCCACGCCTTGGCGCATGGCCCGCTCAAACGCCGGATAAGACCAGTTGCCGATGCCGTGAACGAGATCGGGCGAGATATTGGTCGAATAGACCCGGCCGAACGGCGTTTCGAACCCGTGGCCACCGGAAAAAGCCGTGCCATCCGCCCCGACATGGCAGACATTACAGCCGGCAGCGGCTGCGACCAGCCGGCCCTTCTCGATCGTCGCGGCGCTGAACACGCCGGGATCCGGCCGTGGAATGGGAGCAAATGCGCCTCGGACCGGAGAGGCAAGCGTGATGCCACCAGCAACGGCCCCGGCAATGCCGGCCAGCGCCAAGGGCAGTTTCCACCAGCTGCGCTTCTTCGGAATTGCGGCTGCAGAACCGGCCAAAAGCTCTCCACGCTGTTCGCGCAGCGCCTTGAGAATACGATCCGGGGTCAGCGGCAGCTCGCGGAAGCGCAGGCCGGTCGCATCATAGACCGCATTGACGATGGCCGCAGCACTCGGAACGGAGGCGGATTCGCCGACGCCAAGCGGCTCCTCATTCGGCCGCGGCAGCATCAGAACGTCGATATCCGGCACTTCCGGGAAGGTCATGATGGGATAACCGCCCCATTCGACGCTTTCGACCTTCAGCCCGTCAAAGCTCACCTTCTCTTTCAGGACCCGGCTGAGCGACTGGATGACATTGCCATGGATCTGGTGTTTTACCCCGTCAGGGTTGATCATCAGGCCGGAATCCTGCCCGACTGTGATCTTGGTGACGGCGATCTCGCCGGTCTTCTTGTTGACCGCAACATCGGCAACCCAGGCCGACCACGCGGCCGGCACGCCGGGAAACTTGCCATGGACATAAACGGCATAGGCAAAACCGCGGCCATACAGGAGATCGCCTTCGGCGCCCTCGGTTTCGGGCCGGGTACGCGGTTTCCACTCAGCCTTTTCCGTAACCGCGCGCACGAGATCGGCGGCGCGGCTGTCGGTCAGATAGCGCAGCCGGTATTCGACCGGATCGACACCGGCGGCCGCGGCCAGCTCGTCGATAAAGCTCTCATGCGCAAAGGAGTTCGGCATGGCCGAGACGCCGCGAAACCATGAGGCGCGCGCGATCGGCGGCATGTCATGCACCGTCACCCGCATATTGCCGAAGGCATAGGGCGGGATCGCCGTGCGATCGCCCATCTCGGCGACATCGGGCGTATTCGGCACGCGGCCGGTCAGGATCAGTGCCAAAGTCGGCGACAGGTTGGATGGATAACGCGTGTCGAATTCATACCCCGCCGGGCCGCCTTCAAGATCGAGCCCGCCGCGCACATCGATCACCTGTGCAGCGCCCTTCGGTTCCCAGGCATGTTCCTGCTCGCGGGTCAGCTGCACGCGCACGGGCCGACCGACTGCCCGTGACAGAAGGGCTGCATCCGCCGTCACGTCATCGGCACAGTTGCGGCCATAACAGCCAGCGGCTTCAAGGCGCTCGACGACGATGCTGCTCTCCGGCATGCCGAGCAGCAGCGCCAGATCGCGGCGCATGGGATAGGGGTTTTGTGTTCCCGACCAGACGACGAGCTCATCCGGCTTCCAGTCCGCCACGGCGCAGGAAGGGCCGATTGAGGCGTGCATCTGGTAGGGCCAGACATAGGTCCGCTCCATCAGCGGCGAAGCACCGGCAAGCGCGCGTTCCACATCGCCCTGATCGCGCAGCAGCCGCGGTTTCGAGCGGTTTTGACGGAGTGGCTCCTCCGGCTCACTTAGATCCTGGAAGTCCGGCAGAGCGTGCCACCTGGTCTTGAGCTCTCGGGCGGCCTGCGCTGCAAACTCTTCGCGCGTTGCGACAATCCCGATGAAATCGCCATCGACCACCACCGAAACGATGCCGGGTATATGGGCAATCGACGCCTCATCGACGGAGATCAGGCTGCGGCCGACAAAATCGCCGCTGTCGAAACCGGTATAGGGAGGACGGACGACCCGGCCGTGCAGCATGCCCGGAACACGCACGTCATGAACATAGGACCATGTGCCGGTCGCCTTGGCGGCGATATCGTTACGCTTCTGCCCCTTGCCAACCAGCCTGTATTCGCCGACCGCCTTGACGGGTGCAGCCGGATCGATCTCGATCTCTTCGTTACGGCCGGAAATGAGTTCATCGAAATCCAGCTCCCAGTTGGATTCGCCCCGCGGCCGGATCACGCCGTTTTCGATCATCAGCACGGCCGGTTCCAGCGCATGCAAAGCACCTGCCATTTGCAACAGATGCCGACGCGCGGTGGCCGCGGCCAGACGCAAGGGTTTTGCCGCGATCTGGATCGTTTCGCTGGCGATGGTCGGCCCCTGATCCGGCACGGCCGTCGTCGTGCCGAGCACCATGGTCACCCGTTCGAACGGAATATCCAGCTCTTCCGCAACGATCTGCGCAAGTGCCGTGCGGATGCCGGTGCCGAGATCGACATGGCCGTTAAAAGCGGTCACCTGACCGCCGGGCAGGATGGCAAGAAAAAGTTCACGCGCGCCGGCAGCGTTCCGGCGAATGACGAGCAATGCTTCCGGAACGTCGAAATAGGCTGAGGCCATCATTTCTCGGGATTCGGTCATCACAATGCTTCCTCACGCCGGGATTTCTCGACCGGTATTTCCACAAGCCGAGTTTCATCGAGCCTGGCCTCGCGCATCAGTTCAACGGCCCGTCTTGCAGCCGCAAGGATCTCCATATGCGTACCGCAACGACAGAGATGGGCTTTCAGCGCCTCGCGGATATTGGCCTCTGTCGGATCGGGATTGCGGTTGATGAGGCCTGCCACGGCCATGATCATGCCGTTGAGACAATAGCCGCACTGGGCCGCCTGCTGTTCGACAAAAGCCTTTTGGACAGGATGCGGCGCCTCCACCGTGCCGAGACCTTCCAGCGTGACGATCTGCCGGCCCTCAGCAGCGGCAACCGAGATTGAACAGGAGCGAACGGTCTTGCCGTTGACGAGCACCGCGCAGGCGCCGCATTCACCGAGCCCGCAACCGAATTTCGGGCCGTTCAGACAGAGATCATTGCGAAGGACGTAAAGCAGAGGCGTATCGGGCGACAGGTCAAGTTCGTGGCTCTTGCCATTGACCGTGAGATGGATGCTCTGCGGCTTCATCAGCGTTTGCACCGACCTGGGCGAACAGACCCGTACAACGCCCGACGACAGACCGCGCCTTGCCGGAGGCGGCCTGTCCGAAGACAGATGTGACCGAGCACCGGCCAAAAGACCGGCAGCCGGTCATGACCAGCTAGAATTCTCATCTCGTTCCCCGGGTCTTGGCGCCCATCGTTTGTATGCAAATGATTGCCAGTCAGCACCCGACTGTCAATCCTATTTCGGGGCGCCTGAGAAATTACCGCTCAGGCGTTTCCCGTCTGGGCAAGGCAACCATAAGGCTCACAGCAAAAGCCGCGCGCTTTCGACCAGCTGGATCTGCTCCGGCAGACGGGGCAGAAGATGTTTTAGCACGGCGTCATGCGCATCGACGGAACTGCTGCAGACGGCATCGGCGGCGATCGCGACATGGAAGCCGGCGTCTATGGCATCGAAGACGCTGGCGAGCACGCAGACATCGGTCTCGGCACCACTGAATATCAGCCTGCCCACACCTTCTGCCTTCAGCCTCTCGGCAAATCCGGGCACTTCAAAAATCGAATACGTAGTCTTTTCGACGATCGTCTCAGGCCGTGCGATTTTACGCAAGGGTTCGATAAGATCCTGCATGCCGGGGTCGATATCTTGCGTCGTCATTGCCGACCATCGGTCGTAATAGCTGCGCCATGCACCCAGCGCCGCTTCCGGCGATGCGGGAAGCATGAATTTCGCAAACAGGGTGCGGCCAGCATAGGCGTCGCAAAGCATCAGCACATTCGGCAGAATGTCTGCGAGCGCCGGCGCATGCCATGGCGTCTCTTCCGCGAACATGCGCTGCATGTCGATGACGATATGGCGGGTTTCCATAGCCGCCTCTAGGCCTGATCCTGTAACAGGATCGTATGCTTCGGCTCCCAGGTCAGCGTCACCTGCGCGCCTTCCGGGATGATCGTACCGGTCGTATTCTGCGCAAAGATCTTGAATGGCGTGCCGTCGCTGGCGGTCAGCACATAGGTCAAGGCAGCACCTGCATAGATGACCGCAGTCACCCGTGCCTGCAAACGGTTCAGTCCGGGCTCAGCATCGGCAACACCCTCGACGATCCTTATCTTCTCCGGCCGCACGGCAAGCGTCACGCTTTGCCCGTCCGAAGGCGCGACCTCTGCATCGGCAAGCCGAATGGCCGTACCATCGGAGAGAGTGACGATCCGCGCGGAAACCGTGCCGGTGAGGAAATTCGTATCGCCCAGGAATTCGGCCGCAAACCGCGTTTTCGGCTTTTCATAGATATCCGTCGGAACACCCATCTGGACGATCTGGCCGCGATCGAGAATGGCGACCTGATCGGAAAGAGCAAGCGCCTCTTCCTGGTCGTGGGTAACGAACACCGTCGTCAGTCCCGTCTCTCGCTGGATACGCTTCAGCTCCACCTGCATTTCCTGCCGCAGTCGCCGATCAAGCGCAGAAAGCGGTTCATCGAGCAAAAGAACGCTCGGCTGAATCACCAGTGCACGGGCAAGCGCAACACGTTGCTGCTGGCCACCCGAGAGCTGTTTTGGCTTACGATCGCCAAACCCCGGCAGTCGCACCATTTCCAGTGCCCTGTCGATCTGGCTGCGCGCCTCGGCACCCTTGATGCCGCGCCGGGCGAGGCCGAAGGCGACGTTTTCGCGCACGGTCATATGCGGGAACAGAGCGTAGGACTGGAATACCATGCCGATATTGCGGGCCCAGACGGGTACATTGGTCACATTCCGACTGCCGATCGAAACCGTGCCGCTATCCGGCGTCACAAAGCCGGCAACGATCCTGAGCAGGGTCGTCTTGCCGGAGCCGGACGGCCCGAGCAGACTGGTGAAGGATCCTTCCGGAAACTGCGTGGTAATGTCCGACAGGACGGATACCTGGCCATAATTCTTGGCGACGGAGTTGATCTTAACGTTTGTCACGATTGCCTCCGGGGCGCGCAAAGACGGCGAATACGACGATGACCGCCATCGACCCCAGAAGAAGGATGGTCGATATGGCGTTGATCTCCGGCGTGAAACCTTTGCGGATTGCTGAATAGATCTGCACCGGCAGCGTGGTGAAGCCCGGTGTCGACAGGAAATATGAAATCACGAACTGGTCGAGCGAGACGGCGAAGGCAAAGAGGGCAGCCCCCAGAATGCTCGGCGCCAGAAGCGGCAGCGTGACCGAGAAGAAGGCATGCACCGGCGTCGAGCCGAGGCTCATGGCCGCCTCCTCCAGATCGGCGCGGATCGTCTGTAACCCCGTGCCGACGACCAGCACGACATAAGGAATGGCCAGCGCCACATGGCCGAGGATCAGCGCATGCATGCCGCGCCCGATACCCGTCCAGAAGAAGAAGACCAGCATGGCCGTGCCGGTGATGAGCCACGGAATGGCGATCGGCGGCAGGAGCAGCAGCTGCAACAGCGACTTTCCGCGGATCACCCGCCGCCCGAGTGCGACTGCCGCCATCGTGCCGGCAACCGTCGCGACCACGGCGGTGATCAGCGCGATCACGACCGAGTTGATGCCCGACGAGATCAGCTGGCTGTTATCCGCAAGCGCGACATACCATTTCGTCGTGAAATGGAAGGGCAGCTCGTAAAGCGAGGAGTCGTTGAACCCCATTGCCATCATCACGATGATCGGCAGATAGAGGAAGACCAGAATGGCAAGCAAATAGAATTTTCCGAGAGCGATCATGCGGCAGCTCCCGAATTTCTTCTGAGCACGCCCGAAAAGGTCGCGAAGATGGCGAGCACCACGGCCAGCATGGTGAAGGAGAGTGCAGCCCCGAGCGGCCAGTTGAAGGCCTGGGTGAACTGGTCCTCGATCACCGTTCCCATCGTAACACCGACGCGACCGCCGAGAATACGCGGCTCCATAAAGGCGCCGATGACGGGAACGAAGGTGAGAACAGCCCCTGTGGTCAGGCCCGGCAATGCCAGCGGCACAAGGATCTTGCCGAGAATGGTCCACCAGCGTGCGCCAAGGCTTTCGGCCGCCTCCAGAATGGAGTCGTCGATCGTCACCAGCGCGATGTAACAGGTGAGGATCATATAGGGCAGATAGCCGTGCACGAGGCCGAGCACGATGGCTGGCCGCGTATAGAGAAAGCCGATCGACCCGGCATCGGGCAGGACCGAATGCAGGAGCATGTCGAGAAAACCGCCTTCGCGCAAAACCATCGTCCAGGAGAAGACACGCACGAGGCCATTGGTCCAGAACGGCAGCAGGATCAGGATCAGCAGCGTTTCACGCACCCGCCCCGTCGTCGCACGGGCAAGCGCCAGAGCGGCAAAAAAACCGAGAATCGCGCAACTCAGCGTCGCCCAGAAACCCATCAACAGGGAATCCCAGGCGATCTTCACCAGATAGGGCTGGGTATAGAAAGCCTGATAGTGCTTGAGGGTGAAGACGATCGGTGTCTTGCCCATGGGCGTCGCGTTCATGAAGCTGAACACGAACATGGTACAGAGCGGCAGAAAGACCGCCAGCAACAGCCAGGCATAGGAGGGCAGCAAAAGCGCTATGGTCGCAACGCTGCCCGGAATGCCGCGCCGAGCAGGCACGCCGGAAGGCGTGCCTGTCGAAGCTACGGGAATATCAGCCGGCATAGGAAGCTTTCACTTCCTGCCAGAGATTGTTGAAGGCCTCACGCCGGTCGTCCGGCAGGGCCGACTGGATCGTCATCGTCTTCAGATAGGCCTGCTTGTGAATGACGCGGTTGAGATCGTCAGCCGGCAGCTTTTCCATGGCAGCAGCGCTGGCGGAAGCCGGTGCACCGACCTTGGTTGCCCATTCGAAATAGAAGTCCGGATCGATCATATAGTTGATGAAGTCGAGCGCAGCCTTGGCATTCGGCGCACTCGCGGGGACACAGAGATTGTCCAGCCAGCCGATGCCACCTTCCTTCGGAACGACGAATTCGACGGGCAGCTTGCTGTTGCGCTTGGAGCGAACGGCAGCGCCGGACCAGTAGACCGACAGATCGAATTCCTTGGCGGCAAAAGACTTGTTCCACTGGTCTTCGCTCGACCAGAGAAGCTTGACGTTATCCTTGAAGCCCTTGAGCTTGTCGCCGACAGCCTTCAGGTCACTCGGATTGTTCATGTCCTGGCCGGAGAGAAGCGCACCGATGGCGACACCCGTCACCGCATCGTCGAACAGCGCAACCTTGCCCTTGAAGGCAGGATCGGCGAGCGCGGCATAGCTTTCCGGCTTCTTGTCGCCTTCGCGGATGGCAAGCGAGGTAATGCCCCAGACCCAGGCGACGCCAAAAGTCTTGCCGCCGAACTTGAGGTTCGCATGGTCCTTCAGTTCCGGCGAGAGGTTCGCGGAATTGGGAACACCTGCGAAATCGACCGGGACGATGAGGCCTTCATTCGCGGCCTGCTGGGTGCGGGCGCTGTTGATGAGAACGACGTCGTAAGCACCCGGATTGGTGCGCAGCTTGGTCAGCATTTCAGGTTCGGAGCTGAAATAGTCATGCACGACTTCAATGCCGGTCTTGGCCTTGAACTTTTCGAGCGCCCATTTTTCGTCGGTGCCGTAACCCTGCCAGTTGAGCACGGTGATCTTGGTTGCCGCACGAGCGGTGCTGGCGCCAAATGACAGCGGCGAGGCGGCAAGCGCCCCTGCTCCCATGAGGCCGAGGGTCTGACGACGCGTAGTCTTAATCATGCTGGATCCCCTTGTTGATCGCTCTTCCCGACCTGCCTTGAACGACAGGCACGTATCCGAATATCTTTGCACGATCGGATCCCTCGAATTTTACCGACAACCCGTTTCCTCGCAGATCATCGAACCTTTCGAAGGCCCTCATTTTTGTTTGTGTACAAACGAGTATGGCCTAGCTTTTTTCTTTGTCAAGCAGCCCTCGGATCAACCGGCTCAACTCTGTTTGCGGCCAGCCGGCGCGTGCCAGACAACCAGTTTTGCGCGTCCTTCAGCCTTGGAAAAATCGAAGCCTGCCCCCTCCGGCGTCGCACTCCAATCGACGGCGACATCATCAAGCCGAGCCCCGACAATAGCGCTGGCATCAAGACCGCATAATGTCAGGTGACCGGCAGGCATCGGCGGACCATCGATCACGCAAGCAAAACCCGTTGGGGTGAATTCGACCTCGGAAAGCCTGCCCGTCAGGTTCGTGGAAAGAACAGGTTTCTCTCCGCGATAGATCCGCAGAACGCCCTCCGAGATCTCGACCGTGGCAAGACCGACCGGCGAGAGGAACGGACCAAACCGGGCATCGCGCCCGTCATTGGAAATAGTCCATCCGCTCCAGGGATCGAAACCGGATATCTCGTCGGCCGCCATCATCGGCAGGAGTGCCGCCCAGATGTAAAAGGGATCGGTATCGCCCTGATCCAGAGCCTCGCCGGTGCTGGCATTGTAGTTTTCCGCCGCGACCCGGTGCTCGCGCCAGGACTGCATGAAGAGATCGTAGCTCTTCGTGGCCAGCGCGCTCGCTTCCACCGCAAAGCCGTAGCGCTTCAGCCCCAGCCAGACCATGAAATTGACATTCGGCCAGATGCGGCCGCGCCAATAGACGTTTTCCGCGAAGGCCGGATCATCACGCGTCGCATTGGGCAGGATAAAATCGCCGCCAAACGTTTTGGGATCCGACAGATGCGTGAGAAGGTGCCGGGCCTGTTCTTCGGAAGCAGCACCGCAGAGAAGCGGATAAAACGATGTCGGCGACAGCGAGCGGACAAAGCCACCCTTACGCTGACGGTTCGCAAAAATCTTGCGCTCTTCGTCCCACAGTTCCGCGCGGATCAGCTGCCGGCTGCTTTCCGCCAGCCACGCGAACTCTTCCGCCTCCTCCGGCTTGCCAAGCACATCGGCCATCCGGGAAAGCATTTCCGCATCGAGCGCGAGTGCGCAGTTGAGGCCGAGATCGAAGGTCGAAAGCGTCCGCGTATCGGGTTCGTAAAGCGCCTCGTCATGGGTGGTGGAATTGTCCATGCCCGTTTCGTTGCGCGCGCCGAAAATCGTGCCCTTGTAGAGCCCGCCGCCGACCTCGCTTGTACCGCAGGAAATCAGGCCGACGCCATCCGGATCGCGGTTCTCGCGCCACCAGCGCTGGTTTCGCGATAGCGCCTCGAAGCTCGCTTCCAGCATCGAGCGTTCGCCCGTGCGCTGGTAGCAGAGCCATGCGACCAGACCACCATGCGGCGGCTGGCTGCGATCCACCCAGGCGTCGTTTGAGGTGACTATACAGGCAACATTTCCCTGCGGTGTCGCACCGGCCAAGGCAACCGCCATGTTCTGCCGCGCCAGATCGGCATCGAACATGCTGGCAAGAAGAGCCGCAAATGTCTGGTCATTATACCAGACGGCGAATTCACCGAGATTCCAGATACGCGTGACGGCGGTATAGGCCCGTCGATTGACCGCATCCCAGATCGTGTTCCAGCCGACCACATCCCGCACCGCATCCAGCGCGCCTTCAAACTTGCCTTGATGCAATTCGGGCAGGTCCGGCATCTCTGCATAGAGCGCGGCGCGCGCATTGCGAACAGCCAGTTCCGCGCTGTCCGCGATCGCCGCGCCATAACCGCCGTCCCGCATCATTTCCATGTTGAAGCGAAGCGCGATGACCGGCGCTTCAGACCCTCGCGTGGCGGTGTAGAAATAGCCGTTCTCTTCGAAATCAGCACGCAGCGCCTCGATACTGTCATGTGCCGTCACCTGAATTGGCGCAGAGCGCGACACGACGGCAAGGAAGCGGCGGTCGATTTCCACCAGCGCAACCTGCTCCTTCTCGTCATAACGGATTGTCTCGCCGCCTTCTGCCGAGATCGCAAGCGTCAGCCAGAAGCGCGTGCCCCATTCGCCAAGCGTTGAGGCGCTCCACGAGCCCTTGACGACGAACGGATCGATCGCGCCGGCGGAAAAACCGATCCCGGTTCCGGCAAGCTCCGTCTCCACTTCGATCAGGCGATTGCCGACCGCATGGCGGCCGAAACGGACCTTGTCCTTGCGCGGCTCGATCAGGCTCGTGGCGCGGGCGCGGGTGGAATAGAGGACAGGCGTGATCTTCAGCCCGAGCGGTAGATAGAACAGTTCGGCAGGCCGAAGCGACCAGCTGTTCCAGGCCATAGAGAGCGGTGTGGTTGTATGGCCGCGCATCAGGCCGTCTCCTTCATATCTGCGGTGGGCAAGAGAAACAGACGCGGCGCTGCCGTCAAGCCGCTTTCGTCCGGCCACGGTTCGCCGGCATAGGGAGTATCGGCATAAAACCGGTTGGCTGCAGTATTCGCGACAAGAAGAGCCAGCCTGTGCGGGCCGGCGTCGAGACGACCGAGATCGATACGGAACGGGGGTCGTGCCCTGCGCCCCACAATGCTGTCATCGAGCCTCACCTCCACCGCAACAGAAACGCCCGGCAGGTCGAGAACGGCCTCGCAGGCATCAGGTAGATCGAAACTGCATTCATAGAGGCCGATGCCGGAGTAGGACGCATAGCCTTGCGCCTGCCAACCGGTAGTGACGAAGATCGGACAGGCAGGTTCTTCGTCGACCGTTCGGAATGTCCAGCAGGTCGACAAGGTGATCATTGCATCATGATCTTCCAGCGTGGATCTCAGTTGGACTTCCTCGCCAGTCCCCTCCCCGCTCCGCATTCTCAGGCAAAGCAGATCGTGAGGAGCAAGAGCAATATCGAGGAGACGTGCGGCACGCTGGGGTTCTGGCGTACCGGTCTCCACATCCCATGTTTCGAAGACAAAACCAGCGCCGAGCGTGACGCGGACGGCTTCGTCCGTCCCGCCATCATTGAAAATCACGACTTTCCAGAAACCTTCGGAATCGCGGCCGACCGTCGAGCTGACGGCGCTGCCCGCCAAGATCTTCGGAGCAGTATCCGGCAGATGCGAAACGAGCTCGGCGAGCGTCGCCAGACCCGGCGGATCAGAAAACCTGACCCCGCAGCCGAGCGGCTCGCCCCGGAGGGATTTCGGGTCGACACCCGAGATCCAAAGCCTGCCTCCGGCGGAAACAAACTCCGCCAATTTCACCATGACAGCCGACGAGGCGATGCGGGAGGCACCGGGCAGGACGAGCGCTGAAAAACAAAGGCCATTGGCAACAAGCATGTCATCGCGAACCTCGCCGTCAGCGATACTCTGCTCGTCCAGGATCATGTGCCCACATGGCAGCTTTGCAAGTGCCTCGCACCAGGCGCCAAAATGCGGGCCGTGCAGATGGCGCGGCCCTTCCGCCAGCGCCGTCGCCAACGGATAAAAAACACCCACAGGTGTTTCCGGGCGGAAATCCTCGAGAAAAGCTGAAAGCCTCGCCGTCTCGTCCGCAATCCCGCGATGATGGTCCCACCAAGGCTCGAAATTAAGCCCCGGCGCGAAATCGAAACGCGGGTTGACGAAAAGCCGCGGATCTCCGTCTGAACCGGACGTCTGGTAAAGCGCGTGCATGATGACCTGGCGGGCGCCGGCCATGTGCATGCGGATCGACTGCGCCCGAAGCGTTGCCGGCGTCAGTTCCCACTGCCCGGCCCCGCGACCTTCGGTGCGGGTGGCGGTCGCATAGATCTCGACCATGGTTCTGGCCCGACCATGGGCACGTGCAACGGAATCGCCGAGTTTTGGTGAAAGCTGCGGGACATAATTGTTCGCATCGACCGCAGTCTCGTCTCGAAAGGCATCGATGCCGAAGAAATCGACACCCGGCACGACGCGCGGATCGACCGAACTGAACCCGCCATTCAGCGCATAACCGCCGACATGCGGCAGGATCTCATGCCCTGTCATGCGCAGACCGTGCCGCTCGCAGAACGCCTTGACCGGCCCGAAGAAGGCCTCATTCATCAGTCGCGAATAGGTAGCGTAAAAGTTCACACGCACAGCAGCCGTTTCCGGCCCAAGATCGTAGAGCAGGTTTAAAAGCGCTTGGCCGAAGACAAGACCGGTCGCCTCCTCCACTTTCCTTCGCAATGAAGGGGCATAAAGCAGGCTATTGCCGAGATTTCCGGATTTCTGGTTCCAGGTATAAAATTGCGGGCCGGGCTGATCATAAAACAGGAACTGCAGTGTCTCAGGCATCAAATGACCTAGACGCCGTGCATAAGGTTCAAGGCCAACCTCGACAAACCGCGCGCCGGCCTCGGGCAGAAGATAGTTGATCAGCCGCGACGTAAGGCACCGGGCAGAGACAAAAACGGTTATCTGCCGATCCGCATCGATCTCGCCCAAGATCTCGAACCGACAGCCACCTTCGCCCGGCACAATACGTATGCTGGCTGAAACGTCTTCGATTTGCGAGAAGCCGGGACCATGATAAACGGCTGCGAGAAGCTCCCACTCTCCGAAGACAGGTCGTCCTCCGTCATAGATCCAGCTGGCAATATCAGGCCCCATACCGGTCGCGAACGGTGCCTCTATGCCGCTGATCTCGCCGCCCGACGAGGATGTCGTCGCCCAGAAAAGATGTCGTTCCGAAAGATGCGGCGCGCCTGAAACGGTCCGGCCACCCGCCTGCCCGCTCGTCCAATTGTAATCGTCATAGAGACCGGCAACGAGGCCGAGCTTTTGCATGACCTCGACAGCCTTGCGATAGCGCTCAAGAAAGGCTTCGGAGAGGTAGAGTTCGCGCGGCATCGCAAGACGCGCCTGGATCAGGATCGTCCCATAACCCTGGTTTCGGAAATCCCGCAGCTGCGTCTCGATTTCATCGTCGGCGGGAAGCGTGTGCCAGAACCAGTAGGCGGCAGGGCGGAACTCTGCCGGTGGATCCGCAAAGAGATGAGATCGCCTGTCGTCCTTACCAAAGCCCGGCACATCAATCGCCTTTTCGAGGGATTAAAGCTCAACAGTAATTCATTCGCATACAAATGACATTGGATTGAAATTGCAAGAGGCAAGATCATTCCCGGCATCCGCCGTTCAGAGGCGGTCGGCGGGATGGTTATCTGTTTCTTTTTGGAAAGAAGATATTTGGTTGCGGGGGCAGGATTTGAACCTGCGGCCTTCAGGTTATGAGCCTGACGAGCTACCGGGCTGCTCCACCCCGCGTTGAGCGCAAACCTT
>NZ_VIWP01000006.1 GCF_007829835.1 Neorhizobium alkalisoli
CCCCCGCAACCAAATCTTTCCTCAAAGAATACCGGAATAAACGAAGGCAAACGCAGCGCGACGCGGCGCCAGCCTCAAGGCTCAACCGCGCGGGTTCCCGAAAACCATAAAAATGGCGCGGAGAGTGTAAGCTCACCGCGCCTGAAACGATAATGCTCTCGTCGGAATATCATTCACGACAGGGCATTACAGCTGAGCTCGCCCTTAACCCTTCCGGCCGGCAGCCTCCAGAATGAGCTCTGCGACCTCATGCGGACGCGAGATCAGCGACAGATGGCTTGCCTTCAGTTCTATCGTCTTCGCGCCCATACGCTTCGCCAGAAACCGTTCCAGATCCGGGTTGATCGTGCGGTCTTCGCTCGATACCGCGTAGAAGCTCGGCTTTGAGCGCCAGGCGGCGTCTGTGACATTGCCGGACAGCAGGGCTTTCTGGAACGGATACTGGGTCGCATAGAGAACTTCCGCTCTTGCCCTGGGAATGTCGCCGGCAAAGTCGTGGAGGAAGGCCTCTTCGGTGAGCCTTCCTTCGTCACCATCGAAAACGATGCCGGCGGATGCGGGTGGGGTCGAATAGGTCTTGGCAAGCGCGCCAAAATCCTCGTTGGCGTCGGGGGCGCGGGCGGCGATGTAGACGAGCGAGGACACGTTCGGATGCATGCCGGCCTGCGTGACGATCATGCCGCCGAACGAATGGCCGACCAACACGGTCGGGCCGTCTTGACGCGCGAGAACACGTTCTGCAGCGGCGACCGATTCAGGCAGCGTGGTCAGCGGGTTTTGCACCGAGGTGATGTTAAAGCCTTTTGGCTGCAGGCGGGATATGACATCGCTCCAGCACGAGCCATCGGCAAACAGCCCGTGGACAAAAACGATGTTCTTGGCTTTGGGCGGCTTGGCCACTGCAGGCGCTGCCATGCCTCTGGTGGAGATAAATGTCGCCGCGGCGCCTGCGACCATCGTGGCTGAAAATGTCCGTCTGTTCATGATCATCGGGGACTCCTGTTCAAGATAAAGCACATGCTTCGGTGGAGTCTTTCGACCGGCGGGTCGGTGGCATTACATCCTCACGTTTAAGTGATGATAATGCCTGCCTGGCCTTTTATCTGCCATGGGGCGTAACAAAGAGTCTTGCCGAAGCGAAGTAGGGGCAGATGGATACAAGGGAAGACAGGTGGGCCAGGGCAATGCGCGCCGAGCGTCTCGGCGACAGCGCTGCTTACGAAGCCTTCCTCAGGGATTTTGCCGTTTCTCTGCGGCGTATCGTTGCCCTGCAGTTGCGGCAGATGAGGTTCAGCGTGTCGGAGACCGAGGATGTGGTGCAGGAAGTGCTGATCGCCGTGCATTCCCGCCGTGATCAATGGAACCCGGATAGACCGTTGCGGCCCTGGCTCAATGCCATAACCCGCTACAAGATCATCGATGCCGGCCGCCGCCTGCGGCGGCATGCGCGCGGCCGTATCGATTTCACCGAGGAGGAATGGGCGGCCGTGTTTGCAACCGACGAGGTCGATTTCGATCACAACGTGGCGGACATGGAAAAGCTGATTTCCGAACTTCCGCGCAGCGAACAGGCGGCTGTCCGGGCGCTCGGCCTGGAAGGTGCGTCTGCCAGGGAGGCGGCAGAACAGCTCGGCTCGAGTGAAGGTGCGATTCGGGTGGCGTTCCATCGGTCGCTGAAGAAGTTGATGGCCGCCGCAAAGGAAAGGTTTTGACCATGAGCCAGAAGGACAATGTCAGTAGCGAGAGCACGGATGCCCTGATCAGGGGACTGGCCAGCCAGGCAGGCAAGCGGCGCGCCGGCGGATTGGCCTTTGACGCAGCCTTTCCTGCCGCATTGATCATATCGCTCCTTGCTGCGATTGCGGTGGTTCTCATGACGGCAGGTGCGCGCTCCGATCTGGTGGAAATCCTGTCGACATGGACCTTTCAGTTCAAGGTTTTCGGCATGATCCTGATCGGGGCAGGCGCGCTGCGGGCCGTCAGGGCCTCGGTGCGGCCCGGCAGCGGGGTTCACCCGGTGATCGGCCTTCTTCCGGGTGCAGTGTTTCTGGCTGGAGGCGCCGTGTTCGACCGTAGCGGGTTTCCGATATGGGGCGTGCACACCTTTTCGGTCTTCAATTGCGGCGGCATCATCGTCATGTCGTCCATCCCGGCATTGCTCGGCATCCTCGCTGCGATGCGCAGCGGTACGCCGACGCGTCTGGCACGGTCAGGTGCCGTCGCCGGCCTGCTTGCGGGATCGATCGGCGCCCTTGCCTATACGATCGCCTGCCTGAACGACGGCGCGGCTTTTGTCGCCTTATGGTATTCCCTCGCCATTGCCATGGTCGCGGTACTGGGAGCCCTCGTCGGTCCGCGGGTTCTGGCATGGTAAGGTGATGCAGGTGGGTGTGTCATCATGGACGACTGCCGGCCGGTTCCGGATGACGAAAGGGTTGTTGCCCATCATCCGTCAGTCCATGACGTGTTGTTTCGGCTTGACGTCAATTTTTGGTTGCGCAAAGCTTTGATCATCAGAAATCCGAGTCTGCTCATCGCTGTTTCGGCGGGACTTGATTGCTGCTTTGGGCGAAGGGGGCGAGATGAGGCGTGTTCTTGCATGGGCATCCGTGGCCCTGCTCGCAGGTTGCGTGACTGTCGATTATGCGAGCCTGCAGCCCGGCCAGTTCAAGGGCAGCGTCCTCGTCATGTGGGTGGATGAGGGAAGTACCTCGAGCGGCGATGGCAAATTTGTCTTCGTGCCCGATCCATCCGATCCGCTCACTTTTACGCGTGCGGGTAACGGGCCGGCGAAGGTGATCCGACCGGGTGTCATGTATACGGATGGTGGATCGATCCCGAAGATAGCGCAGGTGTTCAAGGGGCTCAGCCCTTGGGGGTATGCACCGGCTCACATGATCCATGACTGGGTGTTTACCGCGCATCACTGCCTGGTCGATGGTGAGAGCAATGCCGAGTATGACCGGATCTCAGGCGTGGAATTCGAGGATTCCGCCAAAATCCTCGGTGAAGCCATTCGCGGTCTCGTGGCGGCCAACAAAGTTCAGAAGAACGATGTCGCGGGTGGCGCGATCACCTGGGCCGTCGGAACGAGTATCGCCAGGGATCTGTGGGAGGTTAAGGGCGCCTGCAGCCGCGACAAGGTCAGTGCAGTCGATCTCGCCAGGATCGAGCAGGCCGTTCCCGGAAGCTCCGGTCTCGGTGCATCCGCGAGCGGACTGAGGACCTTGCGGAAGGCTCAACGGGCAGCGCCCGGAAGCGAGCCTGCCCGTCTGGTATCGAGAGTATCATTCTAATGTATATCGATCATCAGGCCGCCTGTAACGGCCTGATGAAGCTCGGCGATCCTGATCATAGATCCAGGTAACGCTCGGCGAGACGTGCCCACATGGCGGAACCGGTGGTCAGGCTACCGTCGTTAAAATCGTATTTCGACGAATGCAGGATGGCTGAATCCTTGCCATTGCCGAGGCGCAAAAAGCTGCCGGGGCGGTGTTCGAGGAAATAGGCGAAGTCTTCGCTGCCCGGCAGGAGAGGGCAAGTCGAGACATTGTCCGCGCCGATCAGTTCCTGAGCCACTTCATTGGCAAAGGCGGTTTCCTTTTCGGAATTCACCACGACCGGATAACCGTGCTCGTAGTCGATTTCGGCGGTGGCGCCGTGGCCTTCGGTGACGCTCGCCGTCAGCTTGCGGATGCGCTCTTCGAGGAAGGCGCGGATGGCCGGATCGAAGGAGCGGACGCTCATGGCGATCTTGGCCGTATTCGGAATGACGTTCGAAGCTTCACCGGCATGGATGGTGCTGACCGTGACGACGGCCGTCTGGGTCGGATCGACATTGCGCGAAACGATCGACTGCAGGGTCATGACGAGGTTGCAGGCGACGAGGACCGGATCGATCGTCAGGTGCGGGCGCGAGGCGTGACCGCCCTTGCCGGTAATGGTGATCTTCACCGTGTCGCCGGCGGCCATGATCGGGCCGGAGCGGGTCAGAAGCGCGCCGGCCGGCATGCCCGGATGATTGTGCAGGCCAAAAATCGCGTCGATCGGGAAACGGTCGAACAGGCCGTCATCGATCATGCGCTTGGCGCCGCTGTTCTTGCCTGCCTCTTCCGCCGGCTGGAAAATCAGCGTCACGGTACCGTTGAAGCGCTTTGTGCGTGCCAGATATTCGGCGGCGCCGAGAAGCATGGTCGTATGGCCGTCATGGCCGCAGGCATGCATCTTGCCGGAAACGGTGCTGGCATAGGCAACGCCCGTCTCTTCCTCGATCGGCAGCGCATCCATGTCGGCGCGGATGCCGATGCTTTTCGTGCCCGTGCCGTTCTTCATGACAGCGACGACACCATGGCCACCGACATTGCGGGTCACATCGTAACCCCAGGCTTCCAGCTTGTCGGCGACGTAACGGGCGGTCTCGGCCTCTTCGAATGAGAGCTCCGGATGGGCATGGAGATGGTGGCGGGTCGCCTTCAGGTCGGCTTCCATGGCATCGAAATCGGAGACGCGGGCGTAGAGATTGTCTTGGGCAGGCATCGGAGTTCCAGACTTTTGATATTGCAGGAAAAAAGACCCCGGCCTTTGGGGCCGGGGCGAGTTGGGGAGGAGTTCTAGAGGAAACGCGACAGGAAAGCCTTGGTGCGCGGATGCTGCGGATTGCCGATCACATCCTCGGGCTTGCCCTGTTCGACGATGACGCCGCCATCCATGAAGACGACGCGGTCGGCGGCTTCCCTGGCAAAACCGATCTCGTGGGTGACGACGATCATGGTCAGGCCCTGTTTCGCCAGATCCCGCATCGTCGCCAGCACCTCGCCGACGAGTTCCGGATCGAGCGCCGAGGTCGGCTCGTCGAACAGCATCAGTTTCGGCTTGATCGCCAGCGCGCGGGCGATCGCGACGCGCTGCTGCTGGCCACCGGAGAGCTGGCGCGGATAGTTTTCCGCCTTTTCCAACAGGCCGACGCGCTTCAGCAGCTGTTTTGCGTTTTCGATCGCATCCTTGCGGCTCTGGCCGTGAATGCCGACCGGCGCCTCGATAATGTTCTGCAGCACCGTCATATGCGGGTAGAGGTTGAACTGCTGGAACACCATGCCGATCTTGCGGCGCTGTTTTGCAATGCCGTTGGCGGATAGTTTTTCCAGCCGGTCGTTCTTCACCCGGTAGCCGATCTGTTCGCCATCCACCTCGATAAAGCCTTTCTGGATGGCTTCGAGGTGGTTGATACAGCGCAGGAAGGTCGACTTGCCGGAACCGGACGGTCCGAGAATGACGACGACTTCACCCGGCATGACATCGAGATCGATGCCCTTCAGGACTTCGAGATGTTCGAAGGCCTTGTGGACGTTACGGGCCTGCACGAGGGGCTTTGCATTGGCAATGGGGGTCAATGGCTTGCCTCCTCGGTAACAGTGGCGGCCTTGGCCATGCCGGCATTGCGGCGGTCACTGCGGCCGTAATAGGCCTCGATATAGCTCTGGCCGATATTCAGGACCGAGGTGATCAGCAGGTACCAGAGAACGGCGACCAGCAGCATCGGGATGATCTCGAAGGTGCGGTTATAGATCGACTGGACCGAATAAAGCAGGTCGGCCATGGCGATAACGCTGACGAGCGAGGTCGCCTTGATCATGCTGATCAGCTGGTTTCCGGTCGGCGGCACGATGGAGCGCATGGCCTGCGGAATGATGATCCGCCACAAGGCGCGCGCCTTGGTCATGCCGAAGGCTTCAGCCGTTTCGGCCTGGCCGCGATCGACCGAAAGAAGACCGCCACGGATGATTTCCGCCATATAGGCCGCTTCGTTGAGCGCCAGGCCGACGATTGCCGCCGTCATCGGGGTGATCACCGAATTGGTGTCCCAGCTGATCAGGGTCGGGCCGAAGGGAATGGAAATCGAGATCGCCGGAAACAGCGTCGACATGTTGTACCAGAAGATCAACTGGACGAGCAGCGGCGTGCCGCGGAAGAACCAGATGAACAGCGAGGCGAAGCCGCTCGCGAGCCGGTCGGTCGACATGCGCATGATGGCGATGATGAGGCCGACGATGACACCGAGGATCATGCCGACAACGGTGAGGCCGAGGCTGACATAGAGGCCCTTGATCACGGTCGGATCGAAAAAGTATTTCGCAACGACGGGCCAGCCGAAATTCTCGTTATTGGCGACGATCCAGCCGAAATCGATCACGACAAGCGCGATGACGATCCAGAGGACGAGGCGACCGGTGCGGAACGGCGTGTGGGCGGTTGCCACATCGCGAAAGTCTGCAGCGCCCGAAGGCGCTGCTGGTGTTGTGGTGCTTGTGCTCATTTGGGAAGCTGTCCACCGAGGTTGAGACCGGGCTGCTTGATCATGTTGTTCTCAAGACCCCACTTCTTCATGATCGCGGCATAGGTGCCGTTATCCATGAGAACCTTGATCGTATCGATGAGGAGCGGGCCAAGCGCCGAGCCCTTCGGCACGACGGCGCCCTGGAAGATGTCGTCAAAGCCGTTCTTCTGGCCGACGCCGGTCAGTTCCAGCTGGCCGTTCGCCTGGGAGACGAAATAGGTGAGCGGCGCCTGCGAGGAGAAGAAGGCGTCGGCGCGCTTGGAGCGGACGGCGAGGATCGATGCCGGCTGGTCGGTATAGGACTGGACTTCGACGGCACCCTTGCCATTGGCCACGCACTTGTCCGACTGGACCTTGATCACGCGCTCAGCCGAGCCGCCGGCCATGACCGAGACACGCTGGCCACAGGCGGTGTCGAGCGAGCTGATGCCCTTCGGATTGCCCTTCAGCGTCGCGAAGACCACGAATTCCTGAACCCAGTCGACGAAATCGTTGGCGGCTTCGCGATCCTTGTAGTCACCAACCGGGCCGAAGGCGAACTGGTAGCGGCCCGAATTGACGCCGGCCAGAAGCGCCGGAAGGCCGCCGACCGTTGCATGCTCGATCTTGACGCCGAGAACCTGTCCCATCGCGTCGGTCAGATCGGCGCTGGCGCCGGTCATTTCCGTGCCGGTGACGATCTCGTAGGGAGGGAAGGAACCATTGTTGACGGAGGTCATCTTGCCGGCCGTCTTGATGTCTTCGGGCAGCCGGTCGTGAAGCGCCTTGTTGACTTCCAGCTTCGGCGCATCCTCGGCCTTGGCAAGGCCGGCAAAGGCAGCGCCGGCGAGTGCAAGAGCGATCAGTTTCTTATGCGACATGTTCATTCCCCTTTGTCTTACCAAGTTACGTTTGTTGCGGTGTTTTGGTTCAGGCGCTCGCCATTTCGATGCGGCTGCCATCGGTGTCGTATTCGAAGAGCTCTTCCGGCCGCATGTGGCGCTTCATGATGCCCTGGGCATGCAGCTCGCCGGCGAAATCGTCGATCATCTTGCGGTTGGCGGCAAAGCCGCTGGCATCCCAGCCCTTGGGCAGGTCGCGCGAGGTCTTCAGCACCTCGTCGAACATCCACGGCGTGGTTTCGGCATATTTGCGGCGCTTCTCGGTCCACATCTTCTGCGATTCATCGACAAGCCGGCTGATTTCGGCGATCACCCACGGGTTTTCGGCAACGATCTCGGACTTGATGCCGATCATGTGCATGCCCGGGACATAACCGACAGCATCGAAATAGCGCTGCTCTTCGGAACGGAAATCCGCCAGAACCTGACGGAAGGGTGAACCCGGTTCGAAATAGCCATTCGGCATGAAGGGCGTGAAGATCGCATCGAGGCCACCGTCGCGGAGCAAGTCGACCATCGGGCGCTCGCCCGGGCAGGCTTCGATCAGGCCGGGCTGGCCAAAGCCGTCAAGGCGGTCGGTGATCGGATGTGCTTCCGTCAGGCGGCCAGCATACCACATCGCATCCTTGACCTCGACGCCTTCGCGGCGGATCGCGGCGCGGGTCCAGGTATTGCCGCTGTCGCGCCAGCCGGTGACGCCTATGCGCTTGCCGGCCAGCTGTGAAAGTGTGGTGATGTCGCTGTCGGCCATGGTCATGATGCAGCGATGGCGAAAGCCGCGCATGATGAAATTCGGAATGCCGACAACGCTGTGATCGCCATCATGACGCAGCTGCGTATAGCGGCTGAACGACATTTCGGCGGCGTCATGGTTGGGGTCCTTGCCGACATGCGAGACCAGCGTACCGATACGGTCGACCTCAAGGTCGAGCTTGTCCGAGATGATATCGCCGAGGACCAGCGGCGTCATGTAGTCCCAGTCACGCAGTGCAATTCGAAGGCGCAGTGTCATTTGAGATACTCATGTCAGAAAATGCTGATATACAGAGATTAAAATGTTCATTTACAAATGATCAAATGTTATTACGTTATTGAACATTAAATTTGGTGACAAAATGAGCGATGCCTACGATTCGAACTGGTTTGCCGAAAAATTAAGCGACCGCACAATTCGCGGAATCGCTTTGGAAACCAGTGCCTTGATCAGGGCGGGAGCGCTTCCGGTGGGCGTCAAATTGCCTCCGATCCGGGATCTCGCTTTTTCGCTCGGGGTGAGCCCGGCAACCATTTCGGAGGCCTGGAGCGAGCTTCGGCGGCGAAAGATCATCTCCGGAAGGGGCAGAAACGGCACCTGGGTGAGCGGTGATCGCTTCATTGCCAAGCCCGAACGGCTGGCAAGTTCCGGCCATTACGGCGCCGACGTGCTGGATCTGACGATGGCCGTACCGGATCCTCTGCTGCTGCCGCCGCTGGAAAAGGCGTTGGCCTATGGTGCCTTGGCGGAAAACCTCAACAGCTATGAACGCAGCCGCATCCTGCCCGAACTGGAGGCGGAAGTGCGCAAGACCTGGCCTTATGAGGCGGAGGCATTTCTGGCGACCAATGGCGGTTACAATGCCGTTTATACGGCGATCCATGCGCTGGTAACGCCGGGGGCGCCCGTCGCGATCGAGGAGCCGACGGCCATGCGTCTTCTCGATATTCTCGAACATCAAGGTGCCCGCATCCTGCCGGTGAAATGCGATGAACAAGGGCCATTGCCGTCATCGCTGAAGGAAGCAATGCATTACAAACCGGTCGTCTTCCTGTTCCAGCCGCGGCTGCATTCGGTGACGGGCAGGACCGTGACGACGCAGCGTCTTGGCGAACTTGCAGACGTCCTGCGCGACAGCGATACGCTGATCATCGAGGATGACGGCATTGCCGAAGTTGCAGCGACGCCGCGTCATTCGCTGGGCAACGCGTTTCCCGATCGTGTCATCCACGTCCTGTCTTTCTCGAAGACGCTCGGCCCGGATCTTCGCCTGGCGGTCCTGTCCAGCACCAAGCCGATCGTCGAGCAGATCCAGTCTTATCGCAGCTTCAGCGCCGCCTGGACCAGCCGTATCCTGCAGGCCGCCGGCGCCTGGCTGCTGCGCCATCCCGAAACCGCAGATTGTGTTTCGTCGGCAAGGGCGATCTACAAGAACCGGCGCGAAAAGCTTGCCGAAGCATTGCGCGCCAAAGGTCTCACCATCGGAGATGGCGACGGCCTGTCCCTCTGGGTGCCGGTCGCCTCGGAACCATTTGCGATCGTGACGCTTGCCGCGCGCAATATCGCGGTCAATCCGGGCAGCAAGTTTTCGGTCTCCCAGAGCAACAATATTCGTGTCGCGACATCGATGCTGGAGGACCGTTGCGAGGAAGTGGCCGACGCGATCGCGCTTGCACATGTGATGTAGCCTGAGGCCGGATCACCAGTCCTTTTGCCTGCAGATCCTGATTACCTATCGCCAAAACAAGCCGTTTCGGCGGTCTCGACATTGGTGGATGGCATCGACTTTTGCTGTGGGTTGCCGATAAGCCACAGGTTGTGCCTCCGGGATGTCACATTTGCCTTTTTCTTCGGGCCCGGTATTGCCGGGGTGACATCGCTTGATAGTTATCAATTCACGAAATTCTATCAAAGGTTACGTGATGCGGAAGCTGACCCCACTCGTTTTCCTCGCGCTTCTCACTGCATGCGCATCCCCATCCGATGGACCGGGTGCCGGCAGTTTCTATAGCGCAAAGGATCCTCGTACCGGTCAGCCCATTCCCGTTACCCGGCTTGCGAATGCGCCGATGACGCCGGTCACGGCGACACCACTCGCTTACGCGCCGAATGATCCGGGTCTCAGCAAGCTTTATTCCGGTGGTTTTGCCGATACGCGCCTGCGCAAGGGCGATGTCATCGAGGTGACGATTCTGGACACCGGCGAGGACGGACTGTTTTCGTCGACCCAGGCCAAGACGCTCAATCTCGGACGTTTCACGGTCGACTCGGCCGGCAGCGTCACGCTTCCCTTCGTCGGCAAGCAGCGGGTGCTGGAATCCTCACCTGAAGCTTTGCAGCAGAAGATTGTCAGCGGCCTCAAGGGCTCGGCGGTCAATCCGCAGGCGGTCGTGACCGTCGTGGACAAGCCGAGCAGCGGCTTCACCGTCAATGGCGATGTGCGCTCGGCCGGCCGTTTCCCGCTGACCGCGCGCAAGGAGCGGGTTCTTGACGGTATCGCGCTTGCCGGCGGCTCGTCTTCGGCGGCAAGTGCTGCGAGCGTTACCGTCATTCGCGGCAAGCAGCGCGCCACCGCGCCGCTGCAGCGGGTGATCGACGAGGATCGCCAGAATGTCTATCTCCTGCCGGACGATCAGGTTTTTGTCGGCAAGGATGCTCCGAGCTTCACCGCCTTTGGCGCCTTCAAGAGCGTCGGCGAATTCGAGTTCGAGCCTGGCAAGATGACCTTGATGCAGGCCTTCAGCCGTGCCGGTGGCCTGCTCGACGACCGGGCCGATGCCAGCAATTTCTACGTGGTTCGCAACCAGCAGGTCTATGGGCCGGTCTCGACCGTCAACGGCATTAAGGGCCCGGCTGCGGTCACCACCAAGCCGGCTATCTATCGCGTCGACATGAATGACGTGTCCAACCTGTCGCTGATGCAGCGTTTCCAGATCATGGATGGCGACATCCTCTACGCCAGCAATTCCAAGATGGTGGATTTCGCAAAACTCTTCACGATCTATCAGAAAAGCGCGCCGACGGCTGCAGCACCGCTGCCCGGCAGCAATTGAACCAATCCGCAATCACTTTTGAAAGCCGTCCAGTGCAATGAGGGCGGCTTTTGCATTTTCGGGCCGCGCCGTCCGGTCCTGTTCGCATAGCCTTCCTGCGAAAAATCTGAGCGGCTCGCCATCCGGGCCGCTGGCGTCGGGACAGTGATCAAGCAGGATCAGCAGCAGCCGGCCGGCCGAATAAAGATCGGTGCGCCCGTCCAGCACATCGCCATCCCGCTGTTCCGGCGCAGCCAGATCCGGTTGTCCGGCAAAGGAAAGGTCGAGATCTGCGTGCCGGCGGCCGATCTCGAGCGCAATTCCGAGGTCCGACAGTTTTATGGAAACGGGGCTGTCTCCGTAAAACAGAAGGTTGGAAGGCGAGACGTCGCAATGGACGTAACCGGCATCGTGCATGGCGGAGAGGCCTGAAAGCAGGCTTTTCATGATGGCTTCGATATCGGTGAGCGATACGGAATGGAGGCGAAGATGTTCCGCCAGACTGTTTCTGCACCATTCGGAGATCAATGCGGGGCGTCCATCCGCCAGGCGCAGCAAGGTCTGCGTGGTAACAAGATTCGGATGACGGAGGCCAAGGCCGATGCCCGCTTCCCGCAGCAGCAACCGTTTTGCCACCGGATCGTCCGCATGCTCCTGCTTCAGCAGCTTGATGGCGTGAAGCGTACCGAGATCCCGGTGGCGGGCGCGATGGATTTCCACGATCCTGCCATCATAAATCCTCTCCTCCAGCGTGAACGTATTGGCAAGGATCGTCGCCTGCTTCTCCGAAAGCCGGTCTTCGGCGCGGTCCAGTGCATCGCGCACCTGATCAACAAGCAAGGCCCGTTCTTCGGCCGGGCGAAGCGCATCGCCATCCTTCGTCAGGACATTCCAGAGCGCTGAAAATCTTTGCCCTATATCGTCGAAACCGGCCGACATCGTCCAGCCTCAGGCCACGCCCGCATCGATCACGATGGCGCTGAAATTGTCGCGGCAATTGGCGATCAGCGCCTCCTGGCCCAGCACGGCTGCGGTTTCGTCGAGATCGGTCGAGATCAGAATCTCGGCAATGCTGCGCTCCGGCAGAACCCGGCAGAGCGGATTGCTGCACAGAAGCAGCCGGTCGCCGTCATGGAGATTGTCGACGAGGGTTTCGGGGCTGAACTGGCCGGGCCGGCCGAGATAACGCGAAAGGCCGCGTTTCAGCCCGACCTCCAGATGATCGCGGGTGATGCAGCGCATCATGCCGTCGCGCAAAAGATAGCAACGAACATCGCCTGCCCAGCTCAGTGCGAAATCCCCGCCATGAACGGCGAGAACCGCGATGCTGGCCGCGGGCGGCTCCCTGTCGGCGGACATTCTGGCTGCCTGGATCAGCCCATGCGCGCGCCCGAGCTTGCCTTTTACGGTTTGCAGCAGGTCGTCGACCGTTTCCTGCGGGGTGATTTCCTCGAGCGCGGTGATCGCGATCCTTGCTACCTCGACTGCCGCATTGCCTTCTCCTATGCCGTCGGCAAGTGCGAAAAGGCCGCGTTTCGGCGATGCGAGCAGATGATCGGCATTGATCGAGAGCCGCGTGCCGGGATGGGAGACATCGCTATAGGCAAGCCGCAGCCTTGGTCGGGACGCGGATGTCGGTGCCGGTCTTTGTCCTGGTGTCGCAGCCGCGGCTGGCGGAGCGATAGCCGGTTCGGGGCGGGCAAGTGGTGCCGGATGGACAGGTCTTGCGGCCGTCCGGGTGGGCGTCTGATGCTCGCCAAGCAGTTTCAGAACGTCGGCGGGTTGTGGTGCGCCGGAGGTGCGAAAGCCGATCAGGCGCCGGTCATCGCCGCTGCGCCACCAGAGCGTGCCACTTGATCTGCCAGTTCCGGCTTCCGGCTCGATATCGCCGGGATGCGGGCTTCTCAGCCGTCTCAGCCTTGCGATGAACGCGTTGATGTCAAAATCCCGATGGGCAGAGGTTTCGGCAATTCCTTCCGCCGCGGTGAACCAACTGTCGTCGAGGCAAAGGCCGCGCGGGTCGCCGGTAAAGCCGGGGATCTGGGATGCGATGACGAGCGGAAAGCTGCGCCCGACCCGGTCGAGGCTCGGCAGGATGATGCCGACAAGGGTCGAAGGACCCCAATGGCCGCGCTCGACAACGAAACGCCAGGTCGGCATCGCCTTGAACCACGCTTCCCAGTCGTCCGGAAAGGCCTGCTGCAGGCGTTGCAGTCCCGACTGCAGCCAGATGTCGAGCATATCCTGCAACCCGCGGCCAAGGCCGGTCGAAACGAAATCGCCGTGGCTCGGCAGCTTGCCGAAAAAGCCGATCCGGTCGGCCTCCGTTGTGGTCGGTGTCGTCGTCTGGCGAAGGGCGGCCCGCTCGTTCATGTCCGTCCGATCAGAATTGCGTCGGGCAGGCAAACGCGGACAGCGCCTCCAGCCGGAATGGATTGAGGATCGAGCCGAACTGCACGTCGAATTCCGCCGTCTGGTTGCCCTGGGTGAAGGCGGCGCGGAAGAGGTCGCCGCCCTGTGTGTTGACCTTGGCATCATCGAACAGGCGGAAGGGCGACCAGTCGCCGCTTTCCGTCAGAGCCTGCTGAAGGCCACCCGGCTGGAAGGCGAGACGGGAGACATTGGTTGCCTTGTCCGAAGGCCAGTTGATCGTTTTCGATTGCACCCGGCCGTTAAAATAGAGGATGCGTTCGCCCTCGATCTCGAGCATGACGGCCGTGGCGGCTTCCGACAGCGAAACCGGCTTGATGTTGATCGCCACGGACGGGTTCTCGCTGCCGGCCGGGAAGAAGGCGCGATTGATCTTGTCGGCATTTTCGAACTGGGCGATCGCCGCGCTCGGAATGCTTTTTGAACCGAACGTGCCCTTCCAGCCCCAGGGTGTCGAACTGGTATCGACGAAGGCGGCCAATTTTTCGGTAAAGAAGGTCTTGAACAGCCCCTGCGGACCGAACAGCCGGATGAAATCGGTCATGGTCACGTCGCGCGGCGATTCCCGGTCGAACGGATAACGGCCGGCAACGACGCTGGAGCAGAAGCTTGCGCCCTCGGCGGTCCAGGCCTCGCTGATGCGGCCGCGTGCCGATTTGACGGCCAGCGATCCGACATCGGCCGCCACGCCCGCCATCCATGTATCAACCGGCGCCGGCAGGCGGCGGGCCTGCTGCAACAGATCCTGATTGGCGGTTGTGAGCTGGCTGTCGACATCGAAGACCTTTGCCACTTCGGCGGTCGAGGTCGCAGCGCGCGACAGTTGCTCATGCACTTTCTGCAGTAGCGGTTTCAGCTGGCCGACCGGTGATTTCGGTGCGTCCTTCGATTGCTCGGTCAGAGCCTGGCCGGTGGGGGCTTCAAGGGCGGACCGCAGAGGGCCGAACGGATCCGGCGCATTGACGGCGCCGGCAAGTGCGGTCGTTGCTCCGGCAAGGCCATCATCGCTTGTGGAGGCGACTTCGGTGCCGGGCGCTCGCAGATCCGTGGAAGCGACGATAGATTTTACCAGGGTCTCGACCGGGCTCGGTTCGCTCGACAGGATGCGTGTCGTCTCGGCGGCGTCACCAATGGTTTGCGACGGCTTTACCCGCATATCGGTCAGCATTGCCGTCCAGCGCTGTTCGAAACTGTTGAAATAGAGCTGGATTGCGGCCTGGGCGGTCATATCGATCGTGCTGCCGGCGGGGTTGGCCTCACCGCGAACCCATTGTTCATCGAGCGCCTCGCGCGAAGCCTCGGTGATTTCGGGCAACACGACGGTTCGATAACCGGTGGTCGAGAAAAGCCCGGGAATGCCATCCTGCAAAGGTGTTTTCGAGGCGCGTTCGAAAGCCTGTTCACCAAGCGGGCCTAGAGCGCTTGCGGGCGTCCATGCCGGCAATATCCGGGCCGCCGGCCCATCGCCGAGAATGTCATAGGCGCGGCTTGCAAGACTTTGCGTGCGGATTGTCTCGCGGGCCTTGGTGATCAGCGCATTGTCGAGCTCGATCGGCGGAAGGGCGCCCTGTGCCATTGCCCTGGCATGGGCGATCAGCGCCTGGCGGGTGGCGGTGCGTCCCTCGCCGGGATAAAGGGCGGTGAACATGTCCTCGGCCTCGACAGCCACGAAGCCCGGGTTCATCTCGCCGAGACCACCAAGCATGCCATAGAGTTTCAGGGCATTGAACGTCGTCTTAACGTCCGTCGTCTCGGTCATCTGTTTTTGCAGCTGCACCAGCATGCGCGGCAGGAGCAGCGCGTTGAGGGCACGCTGATAGGCGTCGCGCTGGCGGCCGGCGATCTTGCCTTCCTGATCGAGGCCGAAACTGACCGGCCAGACACGGGTTTTCGAAAAGCCGGTGGTGACGGCGGCGAGATTGTCGAGCGCGGGCAGGACGCGCAGGAAATCTGCATCCGTTACGTCGCGCACCTGCACGCCGCGTATGGATTGTTCATAGGCGTTGATGCGCTGGTCGGCGGCGGCGATCGCGGCCGTGTTCTGGAAATAGGTGGCC
Organism: Neorhizobium alkalisoli; assembly: GCF_007829835.1. Taxonomy (GTDB): domain Bacteria; phylum Pseudomonadota; class Alphaproteobacteria; order Rhizobiales; family Rhizobiaceae; genus Neorhizobium. The sequence goes on from NZ_VIWP01000006.1 coordinate 15,489, forward strand.
GTCCAGCTGGTCAGCACGACGGCGAGAGCCAGAACCGCGGCGGCATAGGCCGCCCGGCGGAAATAGAGTTGTCGGCGCGAGAGCCGCTTGTCGCGTGCAACAAGCGAGGCTTCCTCGAAGATCACGTCCTTGAACAGGCGCGAGAGGAAATAGCTGCGGCGCGACTGCGCGGTGGCCGTGACGGTTTCGCGGCCCTGGGTGCCCGAAGCAAAATAGATGCCCCGCAGCATCGGCGGATCGATGAGCTTTGATCCGGAGCAGAGCTCGGTCATCACCTCGTGCAGTTTTTCCTTCAGCGCCGCAAGTTCGGCCGGGAAGCGAAAAATGCGGCCGCGCAGTTCCGGGTTCGGCTCCTGCTGCAGGCGCTCGATCAGCATCGAGCCGACCCGTTCCTGGAGAAGGGTGAATTCCTCGAGATAACGATCGGGCAGGCTTTCCGCCTTGTAGCTCTCGTCGAGGCCGAAGGTCGTGCCCCAGACCTGTTCGCGGTCCGACTTGTTGAAGCCGTCGAAGAATTCCACGAAACCGGTCAGGAGATCGGCTTTTGTCAGAACGAGATAGACCGGGATGCGCGCCTGCAGATGCTCGTCGAGTTCGGAAAGCCGCTGGCGGATAGCGCGGATTTCCTCGCGCTGGGCTTCGGAATCGCGGGTCAGGAGATCGCCGATCGAAAGGGTCAGAAGCGCGCCATTGATCGGCTGCGAGCGGCGGTATTTGCGTAAGAGGCCGAGAAAACCTTCCCAACCGGCCTTGGCGGTGCCGTTCAGGTCGTCCTGTGTCGTGTAGCGGCCGGCGGTATCGATCAGGATCGCCTCGTCGGTAAACCACCAATTGCAGTTGCGCGTGCCGCCAATGCCCTGAACCGAATTGGCGCCGAGTGCATCGCCGAGCGGGAATTTCAGGCCGGAATTGGTGAGCGCCGTCGTCTTGCCGGAGCCGGGCGCGCCGAAAATGACGTACCAGGGAAGCTCGTAAATGTAACCGAAGCGCCTCTTGGTGATGCGCCGCAGAAGCTGCAGTGCCTCCTTCAGCCGATTGTGAATCTCGCCGACTTCGGCATTCTGGCTTGCGGCGGCCTCCGCTGCCGCATCCCGCTCTATGCCTTCGACAAGCTGCTTGTCGCGGCGACGGTCGCGGATGACCGTATAACCGAGATAGACCAGCCAGCCGACGATGATGAGGCTGATCAGAATGATCCGGTTATTGGCAGGCGCCAGCGGCCGGAACGTGCCATAAGCGGCAAGCGAACCGTAAAACCAGATGACGACGCAGATCGCGGCGACCCAGATGATCGAGATGAACCGCCGGCCTATCAGGCCGGCATAGGCCTCGACATAGGAGCGGAGCGAATAGAAGAAACTTAACGGGTTCATCGCGAAGCCCCTGGCGCCGGTTGGGTTGCGGGCGTGTTGGTATCGGCATCCGGCCGGTCGGTTTTGCCATCGGTCTGGGATGTGGTCGGTTGCTCGGATCCGACTGCCGGGACCTTGAGACCGGCATCGCTCAGTTTCTCATTCGGGTCCGTGAGAACCAGGATTTCGGTGCGCCGGTTCATCTCACGTCCCTCGGGCGTGGAATTGTCGGCGATCGGATCGCTGTCGGCGCGGCCTTCGGTCAGGATTGCGCCGGGGCCAGTAAACGAGGTCAGCAGTTCGCCGACGGCCTTGGCCCGTGCCTCGGACAGATGCCAGTTGGAGGGGAACTGGATCGTGCGGATCGGCACGTTGTCGGTATAACCAACGACGACAGCGCGGAAATTTTCCGCCGCAAGCGCGTTGCCGATGCGCTGGATCAGGTCGCGGAACTTGTCGCTGACCTCGGCGCTGCCGACCTCGAACAGTCCGGAATTGTTGATCCGTACCAGCAATTTGCCGTTGGAATCCGACAGGGTCACCAGCTTCTTGTCGACTTCCGGCTGCAGGAAGGCGAGGAGGTTTTCCATGCGTGTCGGCGGCGGTGGGCTCAGCGGTGGCGGCTGAACCGGTTCGACCGGCTTTGCCTCCACCACCGGTGGCTTCGGTTCGGGCGCCGGTTCCGGCGTCTTGATCAGCACGCTCGGCGTGTCGCGCGGCGGCAGGCTGGCGAGCCGCTGGAAGGTCCCGTCCGAGGCGCCGTTGAGCGACAGGGTGAAGAAGAGATAACCGAGCGCAAAGACCAGCGCGAGGATGGAGAGAAGCGTCCAGAGCGCGACTGCGGTTCTCAGCGGCTTGTGGCGAGCGGAAACGCCTTTCCAGTGCGGTGAAAGCTCGCGTTCGAAAATGCCGTATTGGCCAAGCAGCGTCTTGTAGAGGCTGTCGCGGATGCGGCCGAGTTCGAGATTGCCGCGCGGCGAGACGCGGGTGCGGCCTTCGAAGGCGAGCGACAGGCTCAGATAGATGAGGAGCAGCAGATCCTTGTTGGCGCCGGGGCTCTGTTGGAAATGGTCGAGAAGGTCGAATACCCGGTCACCGCCGGTGACGTCGTTGTGAAAGGTCGAGACGAGGCCGGACCGGGCCCAGCCGGCGCGTACACCCCAGGGCTTGCTCAGGATCACGTCATCGACCGTGGCGCAGATCACGTAATGGGCGGCGCGGGCGCGTTCCTGGCTGATCCGGGCACCGGCAAGGTCGCGCTCGTAACGGCCGACGGCTTCCACCGCGACACGGCGGAGCTGGTCGATATCCGGCTGTTCGTCGGTATAACGCAGCATATGCGCAAGATTGAGCAGCGGCGCGGCCGAGCGCACCAGCGTCGGCACTTCCTCGCCGCCGAAGCGGAATTCCCTCACCATCGTCTCGACGGACCAGCCGCCGGGCGTCGATGGTCGCGACGACATCGCGGCCGGGGCGTTGTCGGGAAAATCGAGAACGTCGTCGAGCATTTCCGCCATCTTGCGGGCGGACTGCGTCTTCTTCACACCCTCTTCCGTCACTTCGACGAGGGTCGGCTGATCCTGCCAGGTGGATGCGGGTTCGTTCTTCATTCTCTAAGCGCCCACAGTTCCATTTCGAGGCCAGGAAAATCGCCTGCGAGATGCAATGCGATGGCGCCCGAAGTGTCGAGTTGTTTCCAGAGAGGGTTTTTGGTGTCGAGTTCGAAATAGATCGTGCCGGAGCGGTAAGGCAGCTGGCGCGGCAGAACGGGCAGCGGCCTGACCGGAATGCCCGGCAGCGCGACATTGACGAGATCGGCGATGCGCTCGACCGGGCCGACCTTGATCTGCGCCGGCAGCTTGCGGCGGACATCTTCCGCCGACATTTCGGCACGCACGGCCAGCACGAAGCCGGCATCCTTGAGAAGTGTCCGATCATTGATCGTGCCGACCCGCACGCCATGGCGGCGTTCGGCAAGTTCGATCGAAACGGCCGACTGTTCCAGTACCGCCGAAAGCGAAGCGCGCAGGTCGTCGAAGACGGCAGCGAAGGTCGCCTTCAGGTCGTCATGGCGATAAGGCGGAAAATCGGTGGCGCGCTTGCGATCGGTCGTGAAGGTCGCAAGTTCGCCGGCCAGCTGGATGCAGGTCTCGTAGAAATCGATCGGGTGCATGCGCGTCGCATTGGCACCGATATGTTTCAGCATCGGATCGGCGCGGTTGAGGATCTGCAACAGGAAATAGTCACCGACCTCGGCCGTGCCGCGGATAGTCGGATCCCCGATCCGCTCAGCGATCGCCTCGGCGCGGTGGCGGACGATGCCGAGAAGCTCGGTCATCAGCTCCGTCAGCCGCGCTTCGGCGGCGCAGTTGAGGCTCGGCGCAATGAATTCCGGATCGAGGATGACGGCCCGGTCGGAGCGGACCTCGATGATCCGGGCAAGGCCGATCAGTTCGTAACCGGCCAGTTCGTCACCGGTCTTCAGGTAACGCAGGCTCAGCCGGCCGACGTCGATCGGCGCCATGAAATCGGTTTCGACATTGGCGTCGGGAGCTTCGTAATTGGAAGCGACGAGGCGCACGCTGTTCAGCCGCGCGCCGCCGTTCAGCGCCACATCCGCCTTGCCGGGCTGGCGGGCGGGAAGTGCCAGATAGATGACGGCGTTTTTGGTGTCCTCGTCGAGATCGAGCGCCGGCGGCAGGTCCGCGTCGATCGGCGCCTCGAAGGGCGTGCCATCCGGCATGATGCCGCGCAGGTTCGACAGGGCGAACTGACCGATCGCCAGCGCGCTGCGGTCGATGCCGATTTCCGAGACGCCCCAGGGATAGGGCGTCAGCCCGCGCGTGGTGGTGCGCACCAGCCGTTCGGTCCAGCGATCAGCCTGCTGAAAATGCTGTACGCGAAGGAACATGCCTTCACTCCAGGCCACACGGTTTTCATTCCTCATCGCCCAGCCTCATCATTGTGATTCATATGTCCGTTCTCCGCCGCTGCCGTTTCGCTGGTCATCGCGGCGCGAAAAATGTCGCGGACGGAAAGCGGCCTGCCGTTCTTTTCGAATTGCGCCTTATAGGCCTGCCAGAAGTCGCGGTTCTTCGCCCAGGGCAGGCGGCGACCGGCGGCCTCGACGCGCGATTCAAGAATGCGCGGCTCCATCATCCGGCCGGCCTCCTGCATCAGTCCGTCGAGCGCATTAGCAAGCCAGACCTGCTGCGCCAGCAAGGTTTCCGCGCGGCTGACCAGCACGTCCTCGCGACTGCGGCCGAACATATCGGGCTCGCCGCCTGGATGGGGCGGCGCCATGTCGAAGACCTCGAATGTATTCTCCATGGCTTCTTCCATGCGGGCCATCACGGCTTCCATCCGGTCTGCGAGCTCGCCCGAACGACCGATCGAAAGGCGCGGAAAATCCTCGTCCAGGTCTTCGTGCTCGGGTTCCGGTGCCGGGATATTGTCATTGACGATATCGAGGGCTGCGATGGGTTTGGGACGGGAGATCGGCACCGAGACATGGGTTGCCGATCCATGTTCGAGATGGCTGCCAAAGCTCGAGTCTCCGTCGATATTCCAGTCGTCGGGCAGGAGTTTCGTTGCCGATTCAAGCGTCGGCGGGCCATTCCAGCCGATCTCGACATTGCGGGATGTGCTTTTGCTGTCCGGATCGCGCGACGACATGGACCATGGCTCCACCTCGCGATCGCCGAGAATACCGCCGGCACTGCTGCCGCCCGGCGCGATGTCGGCGAGGATGGCGGAGATCGTCAGCGGTTCGTCGCTGAGCGCAAGGCCTGCCTCGGGATCCTCGATCTCGCGGCTCCGTTCGCCTGAAATCGATACCGAGAAGGCGAGCCCGCCGACTTCAAGGCGCGACTGGTCGGAAAGCCTGGCCGTCTCGCCTTCATGCACGATGATGCCGTCCACTTTCGATCCATTGGCGCTCTTGTCGAGCAGGACGAAACCGTCGCGGTCGCGTTCGATGACGCAATGCAGCTTGGAGACCGAACGTTGCTCCTGCGGCAATTGCCAGTCGCAATCAGCGGAGCGGCCGAGCGTGCGGCGCCCGCGCTCAAAATACCATTTCAGCCGGGCAGCCGAGGATATCGATGAGGATGGCGGCGTATTTCCGCCGATCTGCCGCAGTTCAAGCCGCATGCGCGCCTCCCTCGGATCGGTGCGGTTCGGTGATGATCGCATCGCCGCTGTCTGTCGCTGCCGGCGCTACGCGTGCCCAGGTGTTCCAGCCAAGCCGTGGAAGATCAGTCTCTTTTCCCTGACCAAGCTGGCAGAACGGGACGTCTTCTTTTTTCAGGACGACCTGGATATCGAAATCGAGCGCGCTGCCGACATAAAGCCGCGTCAGCGCGAACAGTTCGGTGATGTTGCGGCCACCGGGGGTGAGCGAAAGATAATCCTGATACCCGAGCGGTCCGATGACCACGCGGAAACCGCCGCTGAAATCGTGGATCGCGGCGCCGGCGGTGGCGTTGACGCCGAGCTGTACGGCCTGGGCCGAGCCCATGCGGCTGCGCTCGTTTTCCGGAATGGTCAGCCATCGGGGCCGGAACAGTTCGACCTCGACCGGCAGGCCGGTGAACTCTTCCAGCATGGCCCGAAGATTGGCCGGGTTGCGGTTGCGCGCGGCGAAAAAGCCGGAGAAACGCAGGATGAGATCCTCATCGACACCGCTGCGTTCGGTCAGGCGTTTGGTGCCGAAGCCGGACAGGGCCAGAAGCGAGGTGACGAAGGCGTTGTTACGCCGATTGCCGCCCCAGCGCAGGCGGCGGGCGATCCGGTATTTCTCGCAGGCATCGGCGAAAAGTTCGGCCATACGGGCGCTGAAGAGGTCGAAGAAGCTCGCAAGCCCGCGTGAGCGGTTGCGCTCCTGGCGCATGATCTGTTCGTTATAGGCCGACGGCATCGAGCCGAGAGGGCCGGTCAGGCCTGCAAGCGCGCTTTTCAATGCGCTGCCGCCGCCCTTGCGCTTGAAGCCGCTGACGGCAAGCGGGGCCGGCGAGACGCCCATCGGGGCGGCGATATCGAGGTCTCCATCCGCTGCCGCCTGGGCGATGCGCAAGGCCGTGACCGGCTCGAAGCGACCGGGGTCGCGTTCGAGCAGATCGACGAGCGCCCCGGAGGGGATCCCGGTCGGCGCATCGTTTTTCTGGGCGGTCGTCAGGTCCATGGAGGCTCAAAAATCCTTTCAGAGAAGCGGTCGCTGGGCGGCGCGGGCCGGCCAGCGGGCGATTGGTTCTGACTGGCCCTTCATCGAGACCGTTAGCCGGGTAAAGCTGTTGACGGATGTGTAGAGACTGAAGAAACGGTCGAGCACGGCGCCGAACAGGTAGGCCGAAGGGCGGTCGATCGCGGCCGGGTCGAATTCCAGTGTGATGTCCGTGCCCGGCACCATGCCGCCGCTGCCGAGCCTCGCGGTCGAGTTTTCGGCGCGGATGCGGATCAGCGCGTCGACGAGCTGGCGGGTCTCGGGGCTGTCGCGGAAGGCGTAAAGCGAAAGAATGTCCTTCAGCGCGCCACCTTCATTGTCGAACAGCGAGAGGTGATTGAGCAGGAGATGTGACATCAGGCGCCAGTTGCGGCCCTCCTGATCGTTCATCCGTACCGAAGGTGTCGGCGGGATCAGTGCCTCGACGCCGGCAACCGCTTCATGTCCGGAAGCGAGCTGCAGGAAGGGATGACCGCCACCGAAGGGCAGCTGTTCCGGCAGGTCGCGGTTGATGCAAAGTGTGTCGACGCTTGCGACCACATCCATCGGTCCAGCGAAACGGCTATTGCGATCGACAAAGGCGATGTCCATGTCGCTGGTGCCGTCATCCTCGTCGAAACGGCGGTAGGACTGCCAATATGAACTGCTGTTTCCGGCGCGTTGCGAGCGGCCGAAAAACGGCTGGCAGAATTCCTCCTGCCCACGCGAGCCGGTTAGCAGCACCCGGTCGATCGAGTAGATCTCGCGGGTCTTCTGGCGGCGGGCATCGGGCAGAAGCCGGTATTCGGTGCGGGTTCCATCGACCGAGATCGGCTCGCAGGTCTGGCGGAAGAGATTGACGACCGGTGCCGCATTGAGCGCGAAATCGCGGGCGGCTAGAGCGCGCTCCAGCTTGGCGTCGGTTTCCTTGAGATAGATGAAGATTTCCAGCGTTTCGCCCTTCCAGGCGCTCAATCCCTCGATGTCGAGGAACAGGAATTTTTGCGGCAGGGCGAAAAATTCCGTCAGCAGCCGGTAGCCGATGAAGCTTGGAGCCGGATAGGGCAACATGGCCTGCTGCGGCTCGAAACCGACTGGTTTCAGGTTACGGGCGGGCAGGAAGATCGGCGCCTGGTCGTCGGCATGTTTGGCAAGCGCAATGCCGAGCGTGTTGTTGGCGAGAAGCTCGTGGATCGCGACCGCCTGCTGCCAGGGCGAAGCGATGTGAAGGCAAAGCCGGTCGAGGCCGAATTCGCCGATCGGTTTGCGTGGATCGAGCGAGCGCAGAGACAGGCGAACACATCCGGCCGCACCGCCATAAGGGGATAGCGGGGCATCGATCGGCTGGCCGGTCAGAGCCGCAGCGGCGATCTCGATCGGCGCCATTTCGACATCCTGGGTGGTGCGGAAACGGCAGGCTTCGCCGCCGATCGGTTCGGCGAGGATTTCCGTATGACGTGGCACGGTCTGGACCGAGGCGAGCGTCGCGCTCGGCTTGAAGCGGACGATGCTCATCGAGGGAAGCGGCGCGAGATAATGCGGGTAGAGCGTTTCGAGCAGGCCGTCGGTCAGTTCCGGAAACTCGTCGTCGAGTTTCTGGCGCACGCGGGCGGCGGAATAGGCAAAGCTCTGGATCAGGCGTTCGACATGCGGATCGTCGGCAACGTCGCCGGTCATTCTGAGGCGCCCGGCGATTTTGGGGAAGGCATCGGCAAACCGCGCCGCCCGGCGGCGCAATGCCAGAAGCTCGTCATTATAGCGGTTCAGGAATCCATCAGCCATTTGCAGCCTCCACGAGGAAACGCTGGGTCGAGGGATCGATGGTGGATTCGAAGCTGATTGGCGGCATGCCTTCATGCAGGCGGAAGGTGGCCTGGATGCGCATCCGGAGCGCCCGTTCGGTCATGGTCCGGCTTTTCAAGATCGTTACGCGCACATCCGAAAGCCGGGTCTCGAACATGGAAATGCGGCGCTCGACCATCTGGGCGAGCCGCAGCTTGGCCTCGTCGGTGGCGAGATTGGCAGACACCATGCCATCGACGCCGTAGCTGACAAGCGCGTCCTTCAGCTCGCTATAAGCTGCAGGCGGTGCTTCGGGACAACGGCGGGTGTTGAGCAGGGCTTCCAAATCGCGGCGGATCGATTCCCGCACCTCGCGGACCTGATCGACCATGTTAATCTGTGGATCGAACAGGCGATCGGGCTCGTCGTCGATCAGCCGGTCAAAGATCGAGCGGGCCAGGATGCGGTCGCGCGGCCGGTAACGTTCGAGCGGATCAGCCATGAACAGCTTTCCTTCCGGCCGAAACGGCCTGCGGTGCGTCGAGGCTCGACATGTCGTGGAAAGAAACGAGATCGTCGCCCGCAAGGAAGCAGCGCTGGCCGCGGCCGCTGGTGATGCCGGTTTTTGTCTCCATCCAGTCGGTCTCGCGGCTGAGTCGCAGCTTGTTGTCGTCCGTCGTGCCGGCATAGATGGCCGGCAGCAGGACATTGGCCATGGCGCCATCGATCAACGACAGTTCGGCGCTGCGGAAGGCGAGGTCGCGTGGCCGTGTGATGGGCTCGACCGAAAGACCGGCAATTTTCGAAAAATCGATCCAGAGATAACCGCCGCCGGACATGATGACTTCGAGCGCATGGGGAATGCGGTCGTCGAGGTCGCGGAAATCGGATACGGGTTTGCCGTTCCAGAGCATGGACCGTTCGCCACGGTTTTCTTCCAGCGCTTCGAGGGTCTTTTTCGCGCCATCGGCATCGCCCATGCGTTCGGCAATGCCGAGGCTGACGGCGAGCTTGTCGCATTCGGTCGGGCCGCCCGGAAATTCCGGCACGGCGCCGGTCGCAAACCAGGCGTCGCGTGCGGCCATGCCGCGCAGCGTGTTGCGCAGCAGAACGAAACCCATGGTCGCTTCCGGCGAGAATGTTGCGGCAAGGCTGCATTGATTGTCGGCGCGCTCGTAATCACCGGCCAGGATCAGCAGGTCGATATAGAGGTGGCGGGCATCCTGATCGGAGGGTTTTGCCTTCAGGTAAGCCTTTGCTTCCTGCAGCGCCTCTTCCAATGCCTCTTCGCCAAGCGCCTTTGAAATGCTTTCGGAGAGCGTCATGCGGACATCCTTTCGGGCATGGAGGCCGAGCGGCTGAGCGCTTCGGCAGCGTTTGCAGTTTCAGCAATCAGGTGGAAGCTGGTGGAAACATCGTCGAGCTGGAAATGCGGCTGCAGCCGGACGGTGCAGGAGAAGGTGCCCGGCTTGCCGGGGATCTCGTGGACACTGATGCCGGCCGAGCGCAATGGAAAACGGGTGCGCAGCGAAAGGTCCGCATCGTCATTGCCGAGCGTGTAACCGGTCAGCCAGTCCTCGAGTTTGCGCTGGATGGAGATGGCGTCGGAGAGCTGACCGATCTCGTCGCGCATGATGACCTTCAGATAATGCGAGAAACGCGAGGCACAGAGCACATATTGCAGCATGGCCGCCAGCCGGGCGTTCTGTCGCGCATGCTCGTTGGAATAATGCGGCGGCGCATGCAGTGACTGGTTGGAATTGAAGATCGCCGAGGCCGACAGGTAGGTGGTGGCGACGGGGATCAGGCCGAGATCGCAGAATTGCTGCTCCTGCACGCTGGTCAGCCGGATTTCCACGGGTGCCTGGGCGGAAAGGCCGTTGCTCTCGGTGCCGAAATCATAAGGCGAAAGCTCGGCCGTGCTCAGCATGCCGCCATCGATCGCATTCTGGCTGACGCCGCGGATATCGGCGAACCAGCCGGATTCGATGAAGTTGCGGATGACGACGGTGGCGAAGGCAAAAACGCCATTGCCCCAGAGAAGCGAACTGCCATCTGCGGCAATGCTTTCGCGGAAGGGAAAGCCGTCGTCGCGTCGGCGATCGAAGGGTTCATGCGGCGAGCGCATCAGGATGCGTGGCGCGACAAGGCCGAGGAACCGAGAATCGTCGCGGGCGCGAAGACCGTTCCAGCGCAGCCGTTTCGGATCGTCGGCCAGCCAGGAGAAATCCTGGACGCGGTTGAGCTCGTCGAATTCCTCCAGCCCGATCGCCTGCGGCGAGGCCCCGGCGACGAAGGGGCAGAAGGCGGCGGCGGCCACCATGCCGAGCTGCACGAGCGTGCTGATCGCATCGCCCTCGGCAGGCTGGGTCGGCGCGAAATGATAATCCCCGACGAGAAGGCCGAAAGGCTCGCCGCCGGGCATGCCGAATTCGCGGCTATAGACGAGTTCGAAAAGGTGGCTCTGGTCGAAATCGGCGGCGCGTTCCATGCTGCGGGCAAGTTCCCGCCAGCTGAAGCTCAACAGCTTGATCTTGACGTCGCCGCTGCGGCCGGATTCGCGCACGAGCATGGCAAGCCCGCGCCAGCGTGCCTCCATCGCCTGGAAATCGGCATGATGGAGGATCTCGTTGACCTGCCGGTTCAGCGCACCGTCGATCAGTGCGATCAACTGGTCCGCCCGGCGCCTCCACTCTGTGCAAGAACCCATCGTCATCCTGGTCTCAAATGCAGATCAGTTCCGGATGAAACGCGGTGCGCTTTCCTGTCGGAACTGCGTGAAACAAAGTCTGGAAGGCACGCGCGGCGAGGGAACGCGCCGCGCGTGTGATCGCATTAGGATTTGGAGGGAATCCGGGCGACCATCCTGAGCGAGGTGGTCAGCTCTTCCATCTGCAGCCAGGGGCGCATCCAGGCCACGGCATTGTAGGCGCCCGGCTTGCCCGGGATTTCCTGAACGGTGACCTTGGCGTCGCGCAGCGGATATTTGGCGCGGGATTCTTCGCCGGCCTCGTCATTGGCGTTGACGTAATTGGAGATCCAGCGGTTGAGCCAGGTCTCGCAATCCTTCGCTTCCATGAAGGAGCCGATCTTGTCGCGGCCCATGACCTTCAGATAATGCGCAAAACGCGAGGTCGCCATCATATAGGGAAGGCGGGCCGAGACGGCGGCGTTGGCAGTCGCTTCCGGACGGTCGTAAAGCTTCGGCTTGTGGGTCGTCTGGGCACCGAAGAACACGGCATAATCAGTGTTCTTGTAGTGGCAGAGCGGCAGGAAGCCGAGCTTGCCGAGTTCGGCGTCACGACGGTCGGTAATGCCGACTTCGGTCGGGCATTTCAGATCGAGGTCGCCGTCGTCGCTGGCAAAGACATGCATCGGCAGGCCTTCGACCTTGCCGCCGTTTTCGGCGCCGCGGATTGCCGTGCACCAGCCGCTTTTGGCAAAAGCTTCGGTGAGACGCGTGCCCATCACGTAAGCGGCGTTCATCCAGCAGTAGTTTTCATGCGGCAGCTCGCCGTTTTTCGAACCGCCGGTTTCGTCGAAATTGAATTCGTCGATCTTGCTGGTCTGCGGGCCATAAGGCATGCGGGCGAGAACACGCGGCATGGCGAGCGTCACGAAGCGGCTGTCGTCGCTGTCGCGCAGGCCGCGCCATTTGGCATATTCGACCGTTTCGAAGATCTTTTCGAGATCGCGCGGCTTTGCCAGTTCGCGATAATCGTCGAAACCGAACATGCGCGGGCTGGCGGCCGAAATGAAGGGCGCGAAGGCGGCGGCCGCGATCGACGAGATGCCCTGCAGGGTCTGCACGTCATCGAAGGAATTGTCGAATTCATAATCGCCGACGAGGGCGCCCATCGGTTCGCCGCCCGGCGTGCCGAATTCGTCTTCATAGACGGACTTGAAAAGGCGCGACTGGTCGAATTCGACAGCCTTTGAGAGATCCTTGCTGATGTCGCGCTTCGACGCGTTCAGCACGCGGATCTTCAGGTTGACGCTCGTCTCGGAATTCTTGATCAGATATTGCAGGCCGCGCCATGTGCCTTCGAGCTTGACGAATTCCGGCGACTGCATGATCGCAGCCAGCTGTTTGGAGATCGTCTTGTCGAGCTCGGCGATCGCGTTGTTCAGCGTGATCGTCAGGTTGCGGTCATAGGTGACCGTTCCTTTCAGAGCCTGGTCGGTCAGGGTGCGCAGCAGATCCTGGGCACGGTTGGGTTCCGTCTGGCGGGTCGCCGCGACGACCTTGGACAGGAGGTCCTGTTCAGGCACGAAATCGACGTCTTGCTTGGCCTGCAATTGCGTATCAGCGCTCATGGGTCAAATCCTTCTTACGGAGCTGCGGCCCTGGTCGTTGGAAAAATTGCTAAAGGTACCGCGTCTCGAACATAGGGATGGTCAGGAATGGCTTTTGGCGCACGGGGGATCCCCCGTGCGGGACGTCAGTTCACGGGATCTTTCTTGCCTTCCGGTCCCTTGTTGCCGAGCTGGGCAACGAGTTCGGAAAGATCGGCCTTGTTCTGCAGGATGTCTTCAAGCAGGCGTTCCAGCTCTTCCGAGCGGTCGGCCTTGCTCATCAGGTCGCGCAATTCGTTGCGGGCATCGAGAAGAGCCTTCAGGGCCGGAACCTGGTTGACGATCGAGCCCGGCTCGAAATCGTCCATGCTTTCGAATTTCAGGGAAACCGGAAGCCGGGTTCCGTCATCCTTCAGCGTGTTTTCGACCGACATGGTGAGGCCCGGGGTCATGCGGCGCATGACGTCGTCGAAATTATCACGGTCGATCTGGACGAACTTGCGTTCGCCGAAAGGCTTAAGCGGCTGGGTCGGATTGCCGGAAAAATCGCCGAGCACGCCAACGACGAAAGGCAGTTCCTTGACCACCATGGCGCCTTCCGTTTCCACTTCATACTTGATGTGGACGCGGGGCTTGCGGACCCTTTCCAGTTTCTCATGCACACTTGCCATCGGAATTCTCCTTCCTGCCATCGGCAGATTACGAGTTCAAATTGTTGCAGATCGCTGTCGGGCAAGGCCCGGTTACGTGTATTTTCTGGATTTAAGCTCCCCGGTTGTCGGTCGAGGGTTGAATGCCGGCCGCGGTCAGCACCGCGTGGCGCATGTTCTGTTCGGGCAGCAATTCGGCGAGGAGCTCGGAAAAATCCATGCGGCCGCGGCGCACCAGCGTCTCTATGGAAAGAGCGATCGGCGAATGCGGTTCGGTGCGGCGGAAATAACGCGCGACCGTCGCCAGGATCTCGAACGCCTGTTCGCGGGAGCGGATCGCATCGACCGTCAGCGGTTTGGCCGCTGCCGGGTCTTCCACCGGATCGTTGACGTTGGCAGCGTGAAGCTCGGGGGCCGGCGCAGCGGGCGTTTCGGCGACACCCGGGTCCTCGATCCCGGCTAGAATACGGATTGCGGCCGCGGCCTCCTGTAGAGCATTGCGTGTGTTCGAACTGGGTGGAGCCTGGTCACCGCAGCGTTCGTCAAGTATTTCGACGAGGCGGTCATAGGCGGAAATGCACTGCGTCAGGGTCGCCAGATGGCCTGCCATGGCTGCGACACCGGCTTCCGTTGCCGCCTGCTGCAGCTCTTCGCGGCGGTCTATCTGGCCCTGGCGCTGGCCGAGCTGGAAGTCCCAAAGCGAAAACTGCGCGAACTTTCCGTTCGGAATCAACGAGGTCAGACGGATCGGCTGGATGATCGTGCCTTCGCCGCCAATACCGTTCAGGCCGGCAAGCGGCGCGAAACGTTCCTCGAAATCATCGTCGCCGATCGAATGCAGGGAATCGAAATAATTGTCTAAAAGCGACACGGTTGCCTCATAGACATCGCGCAACCCTTCGAAGCCCCTGAGCCTCAGCTGGGCCTCGGCAAGCCAGGCCAATACTTCGATGTCCTTGCTCTCGGAAGAAAGAATTTGCAATCCTAGATTGCTGACATCCTGCCAGGCAGGTGAAACGCCAATAGTTTCACCTGGGTCTATTCCTCGTTCTGCGGTCCGCGCAGCGTTCCTTGCATCCTTAATTCTATAGTATATTTCACGAGACGAAGTATTAGTCCGCACGTTTTCTCCGCACGGGCCGTCTTTTTCAAGTGGATCGGCAATCTGGAGCACATTCACGCTTAAAAATTCTCCAAATTTGACAGAATAGTCAGGGTGTCCGGTATCTTGGGAGCCCTATACTGCCTTGTCAACCTCCTGAAGATCGCGACAGATTTATGACAACTGCCGAAATCGCTAATTTTCGAAATAGAGCGTTTTTTGATCTGGACAAGCCCGAATGTGCGCCCTAGTTGTTGCCTCGCATCTCGAAGAACACTGAAACTGCATAAACAGGCAGGACTTGCTGGATGTCGAATATCGATCTCAACCGTCTGATCAGAACGCTTGAGCCCAATCTTCGTGTCGGTCTTGAGACAGGCGCATCGATTGCTGCGCGCCACCGTCACCCGGTCGTGGAGGTTGCCCATTGGCTGCGGGCTCTTACCGATATTCCGGAATATTCTTCGTCATTCGGCGATCTGAACATCTCTGCCGAGGCGCTCCGCACGGAGCTCGACTCGGCGATCGGCGACATGTCGGGCGAGGATGGAAGTTCGCTTGCGCTTTCCCAGAACCTGCTGGCCCTTGCCCGGGAAGCATGGCTCGTCGCATCGCTGCAATACGGTCGTGGCAGCGTGGTTCTGGCCGATTTACTTGCTGCACTAACTATTGATCGGAGCCTGCGCCTTGTTGCCCGTGGCATCGCGCCGTCTCTGCGCGGTATCGACAAGGTGGCACTGGATCGTCTGCTGGAAAAGGCGAGTACCGGACAGCGTGACGACCAGAAGCCGGCGCCGACATTGCCGGCTTTTTCGTCTGCGGATAACGAATTTTTGCGGCTCTATACCCGCGATATGACGGCGGACGCCCGGGAAGGTCGGATCGACCCGGTAATCGGCCGCGATGGCGAACTTCGACAGGTCGTCGATATCCTGATGCGGCGCCGGCAGAACAACCCGATCCTCGTGGGCGAGGCAGGGGTCGGCAAGACGGCGGTGGCCGAAGCCTTCGCGCTCGAGATCGCGGCCGGCAACGTGCCCGACCGGCTAAAAGACGTCTCGCTTCTGCTGCTCGATCTCAGCCTTTTGCAGGCTGGCGCCGGTGTGAAAGGCGAATTCGAGCGGCGGCTTCATGGTGTCGTCGACGCGGTCAAGGCTTCGGCCAATCCGGTCATCCTGTTCATCGACGAGGCGCATGGCCTGATCGGTGCCGGTGGCCAGGCCGGCCAGGGCGATGCCGCCAATATCCTCAAACCCGCGCTGGCGAGAGGCGAGCTGCGGACGATCGCTGCGACGACCTGGAGCGAATACAAGCGCTATATCGAAAAGGATGCTGCGCTGACCCGCCGCTTCCAGACGGTGCTGGTGGCCGAGCCGGATGAGCAGACTGCGATCCGCATGTTGCGCGGCGTTTCGGAAAATCTGAAAAAGCATCATGGAGTGCGCATTCGCGACGAGGCGATCGTCGCGGCCGTGCGGCTGTCGGCGCGTTACATGCCGGCGCGGCAGTTGCCGGACAAGGCGATCAGCCTTGTCGATACGGCGGCGGCCGCAGTTGCGCTTTCCCGCCAGACCACGCCGGAAGCTTTGCAGCAGCTGGCCGCAGAAAACGAGCTTTTAAGCAAGGAAGCGGACTGGCTGAGAAATGAGCCGGAAAGCCCCGAAATGCTTGCCCGGCTGGCGGAAATCGTTGCGGAGCAGATCACAATCGGCGGTGAAATCGAAACCGTTCGTGCCAAACACGACGAAGAGATGCGTCTGGCACGTGAGGCCGATCGTCTGGAAGCCGTTTTCAGCCAGGATGACGCTATCAAGCCGATGGAAATGGCCGACGAAGCAGCGGCGCCCGGCGATAATGTCGCGTCCTTTCCGGCACAGCCCATGTCATCCGAAAGCGCCAGGGCAGCTCTCGCCGCAATCGAGCAGAACCTGTCTTCGGTCGCAGGCGAAAAACCGCTCGTGCCGCGTGTTGTCGACAAGGATGTGGTTGCCTCGATTGTTGCCCGCTGGACCGGAATTCCGGTCGGCAAGCTTTTGTCGGATCAGGTCGAGACGGTGAAATCGCTCGATGCGCACCTGAAGCAACGGGTTCTGGGGCAGGATGCGGCGATCGAACGGATCGCATCGGCCATGAAAGCCGCCCGCGCCGGCCTGTCCGATCCGCGCCGTCCGCCGGCTGTCTTCCTGCTTGTCGGCATGTCCGGAACGGGCAAGACCGAAACGGCCCTGTCGCTGGCCGACATGCTCTATGGCGGACCGCAGCACCTGACGACAATCAACATGTCCGAGTTCAAGGAGGAGCATAAGATCTCCATGCTTCTCGGCTCGCCGCCCGGTTATGTCGGTTACGGCGAAGGCGGGGTACTGACGGAGGCGGTACGTCGCCGGCCCTACGGCGTCCTCCTGCTCGACGAGATCGACAAGGCGCATCAGGGCGTCCAGGAAATCTTCTATCAGGTGTTCGACAAGGGCATTTTGCGCGATGGCGAAGGCCGCGACATCGACTTCAAGAACACCACGATCTTCATGACGGCCAATACCGGATCGGAGCTTCTGACCACGCTTGCGGCAGATCCCGACACGATGCCGGAGGGCGAGGCGCTTGAGACGCTGCTGCTGCCGGAATTGCAGAAACATTTCAAACCGGCCTTTCTTGGCCGCACCACGATCCTGCCCTTCATGCCGCTCGGCACGGAATCCCTGTCGGGGATCGTCGATATCCAGATCGAGCGCATCCGGCAACGCGTCGGTTCCGCCTATGGCACATCGCTCGCACTTTCACCGGAAGCGCGCGACGCTCTCGTCGCCCGTGCGAAAACCAGCGAGATGGGCGCGCGCGCGATCGAGGTCATGATCGCCCGCGACCTTCTGCCGGTTCTGTCGACCTTCTTCCTCGATGCCGTCGCGGAAGGCCGCAAGGTCGCTGAGATCACCATCCAATTTAAGGACACTGCCTTCGGCGTAAACGCCGTCGAGGCCGAGGTCCCGCCGAAATTCGCCACGTCGGAGGAAAACCGGGAGGCGGATGAAAATCCCCGAAACGCCAAGCGCGGTCGGGGAGCAGTAAGACGAGAGGCAAATAGGCCTTAGACGCAACTAGGCAAAAATCCGATCACAGGAGCTTACGCATGCCGATTTATCTGCAGATCGACGGTATCCAGGGTGATGCTACGCACGAGCAGCACAAGAAGTGGATGGATATCGAGGCCATTCACTGGAATGTTGCCCGCAACATGAACACGTCCGCTGGTTCCGCAGCGAACCGTGAAGCTTCCGAGCCGACGATTTCGGAAGTCATCCTCACCAAGGTCAGCGACTCTTCGTCGACCAAGCTTTTCCAGGAAGCGTGCTCGGGCCGTACCGGCAAGCGCACCACGATCCACCTGGTCACGACCGGCAATCCGGGCGACACCTATATCGAATACAATCTCACCAATACGCTGATCGCCAGCTACTCGATCGATTCCAACGGCGACCGCCCGATCGAAACGATCAAGCTCAACTTCACCAAGCTTGAAGTGAAGTACACGCCGTTCGACGAGAACCAGGCGCCGCAGTCGCCGATGATCGCCTCTTACGATCTGGCCACGACCAAGGCTGCCTGACCCCAGAGGTCAGACCCAGAAATCAGAGAAGGGGCGCCGGATTTCCCGGCGCCCTGTTTCCCGATCATTCCGTTCGCAGTGCATCCCGTCCCTATCCCGTTTCCGGCTTTGGAGGAGATTGTCGATGAGCAATCTGGACATCGATAAGGTGGCATTGACCGACTACAATCTGATCATCGAAGAGATCTTCGACGAGAGCACGTTCGGCATGGTTGCGCCGAGCAAGAAGGTTGGCGGCGTAAAAATCATCGGTACCAGCCATAGGCAGGTTTTCCGCCGCGTCTACACGATCACGACCGGCGAGGACGTCTATTTCAAGGGCCGCAAGATCAAAGGCATGCCCGGCGCACGCGAGTGGCTTTCCGAACTTCTGGAACCCGGCAAGCAGATCACGACCAAGCCGAACGGCCATGTCGGCGTGCTGAACCGCTATGTCGGCAAGAAGAACATTTTCACCGCCAAGGCGCTGGAAACCTACAAAAAGTCGGTGACGTTGCCGTTCCTGCGCATCTATGGCGAGGATCCGGCGCCGACGCGGCTGCTCTACGGTAATCCGGCCGTCACCTTCCTGCAGAAGGGCGACGAACATCCGATCGCTGCCGCCTATTTCAACACGCGGACCAACCGGCTGGATCTCATCCATTATTTCGAGCGCCACACGCTGCTCGACAATTTCGTCAAGCGCTTCTCGCAGCCGTCGCTCGCTGCAGCGAGCTGAGGTTCCGGGAAAGAACAGCATTTACGTGACGGCCGGGCCGGAAACGCCATGGTCACAACTGGATTGAACCCATGAACGAAATGTCGTCCGCTGCCGATTTCACTCAGGCAAGCCGTATTCTGAAGATCGTCTCACCGCTCGGCGAAGATCAGCTTCTGCCGGAACGGGCGTCGATCCAGGAAGGCATTTCGCAGCTCTTCGAGATCCGCATCTCGGCGCGCACGAAAAAGCCATCGGTCAAACCGGAAGAGCTGATCGGCCGGCTGATGGATGTCTCGATCGAGGTGAAGCAGGGCGATGGCGAGGCCGGCAGCGCCGTGCGCCGGCCGTTCAACGGGCTGGTGACGGAGCTTAACGAAGGTCCGCCGATCACCCGCGGGCTTCGGGCCTATGCCATGGTGCTGCGGCCGCAGATGTGGCTTTTGTCACAACGTTCCGACTGCCGCATCTGGATGGACAAGACGGCGGTCGAAATCGTCGAGACCCTGTTTGCCGAGCATGGCATCCCGGCGCCTGACACGTCCGGCATCGTGACGCCACCACCGCCGCAGCATTATTCGGTGCAGTGGAACGAGACCGATCTCGCCTATCTGACCCGCCGGTTCGAAGAGGATGGCTTGTTTTACTGGTTCTCCCACGAGGACGGTAAACACAAGCTGCATGTGGCCGATAGCGCATCCGGCTGGCTCGGGCCGTCGCCCTCTTCCGAAGGTGAGGGCCGTGTGCGGCTGGCGCAGGGGTCAGCTGACCGCAACCATATCAGCGAATGGGCGCGGCGGTATTCCTATGTGCCCGGCCAGCGCGCCGGCGCCGACTGGAATTTTGAGACGCCGCGGATGGTGCCGGGCACGATGACGCCGTCGCTGGTACAGATGCCGGAGGCGACGAAGCGTGAGCTTTATGAATATCCGGCACGCATCTCGACCGTGGCCGAGGCCGAGCGGGCGGAAAAGCTCAGGATGCAGTCATCGGAAGCCGATCATGACCGGGTGTTCGGTGCCTCGACCTCGCGCATTCTCGAGACCGGTCGTCGGTTCACGCCCTACGAAGTGGCCCATCCCGATCACGCCTATGAGGAACACGTGATCATCCGGGCGGAATACGAGATCGTCGACCGCTCCTACGAGACGAATACCAACGAGCCGGAATATCAGAACCGTTTCGAGGCGATCCCCGCACGCGTGCCGATGACGCCGCATCGAGACACGAAACGGCCGCGGATCGAGGGAAGCCAGGTGGCGATCGTCGCCGGCCCTTCCGGCGAGGAAATCCATCCGGACGAATATGGGCGCATCAAGGTCTGGTTCCCATGGGACCGCAAGGCGAAGAAGGATGGCTCGGATACCTGTTGGGTACGCGTGAGCCAGACCTGGGGCGGCGGTACCTGGGGTAGTCAGGTCATTCCGCGCATCGGTATGGAGGTGATGATCTCCTATGTCGATGGTGATCCGGATCGACCTCTGGTGACCGGGGTCGTCACGAACCCGTCGAATGGCGTGCCTTACGATCTGCCGGCCAACAAGACGCGCATGGTGATGCGCTCGAACACGCATAAGGGCTCGGGCTTCAACGAGATGACGTTCGAAGACGAGAACGGCAAGGAGAACATGTTCTTCCACGCCCAGAAGGACCAGACGACGCGGGTGCTGAACGATCGTACCAAACGTGTCGACCGGCACGAAGTGGCATCCGTTGGCGGCAACCGTGCCGTGGAAGTGTCCGGCAATCAGAAACACGAGATCGGCGGGTCGGTGAACACGGTTGTCGGCGGCACGGGGCCGATGGCGATGCTGGCCATGGCCGGCGTGCAGGCGCTCTCCGGTCAGACGGCCGGTCTTTTGGGGCAGGCCGCACAGATTGCCGGCGCCGGCGGCGGTAATATCGGCAGTTTCGTCACCTCACTCGCCTCGTCTGCACTCGGTTTCCTCGGTGCAGGCGGACTATCTGCACGGGAAGGCGTCGTCTCGGGACCGAGTCCGAGGGCGGATGCAGGTACCGGACTTGCAGGCTCCGGGACGGGAGTTGGCGCTGATGCCGGCAATCTCTTCCCGTTGCCAGGCATCATGAACACCATTGTCAGCACCTTCAAATCGGACTCGATCGGTGTGGCACGGGCCGAGCAGATAGGCGTGAGCAAGGTGACGAATGTGGGACAAACCCATGTCACGAATGTCGGCAAGGAGCAGCGAACGACGGTCGGCACGACAATTCGGGTCGATGTTGGCAAGCTTTATAACATCGTCTCCGGCGAGAAATATCATGGCGAGGCCAAGGTCTGGGAAATCTTCGCCGATGACGAAATCAGACTTTCGGCGCCCGGCGGCTATATCTCGATCACCAAGAGTGGCATCAAGCTCTATGCGATCAATATCGACATTGAAGGGAATCGCATCAATTTCAAGAAAGGCGGGCCCGGAAAAGGCGCCTCCTGCCTCAAGAACATGTCGCAGTCATCGACCCCATTCGTGAGGATGTAGGATGACGGCCGATAGTCTCGAGTGGCAATCGACGCTCGATGTGTCATCACGGAAAAGGATCCTGCGGCAGGTCCTGGACGAAGCGCCCGCACCGTTGTTTGCGGTTATCGACGGCGCATATTTCGATGATCTGGAAACGGAACTCGCTTCTCTCGATATCGTTTGCAAGTCGCTTTTCCTGGATGGTGGCGATCCTGATCTTAGAAAAGAAGGTCCTTGGATCATCGCTTTGACGGATGAGGCGCGGCGATCGCATGTGGAAATCTTGTCGCTTGAAAAGCCCTGTGTCGTCTTCTGGTCCTGTCAGGAGGGGGAGCGGGCACTGGTGCGGCATCTCCGCAGGATCAACCAGATCCTCGTGCCGGATGACAGGCAATCGAAGGCGGGCGCCGAAAGTCGTGTCCGATATGAGAGAGTTCTCTTCCGTCACTGGGATCCGAACGTTCTCGGCATCATCCTCCCGGTTCTCGATAGGGTCCAGTATTCTCGCCTGCTTGGTCCAGCCGACATCGTCGTTGCCGACGCTACCTATTACGGCGGCTTGAGACGTGGTTCCCGACCAAACGAGGCGGTGGAGCTGGGGGGCGGCGTGCTGCAGCTTCGGCCGGACCAGATCGACAGGCTTTCGCAGGCAATGGCCGATCGCTCCCGCCGCAGAACGCTCGGGTTCCTTCGCGAATATTCAACCCCGCAGATTGCTGCGCTTGATGATGAGCAACTGATTGAGAAAATCAAAACCTATGAGCGCCAGGCGGGTGACTTCGGAATTGATCAACACCGCGCCAGGATGCGTTTTTCCTGGCTGATGATTGCCGGAAACGACCGTTTTCTGGAACAGCGCGGCGTATCCGATTATCTGCGAAAGGGGCCAGGTAATCCAAATCAGCGGATGAACCTTCTTGCGGAAGCAATGGCCGAGGCCTCTTACAGAAGAGGGGCGCCATGAGCGGTGAAGTCGCAATCGCCAAAGCGGTTGGCGGTCTGGCCGCGCGTGGCGGCGCACGTCTGCTTGCCCGTGGAGCGCTGGCGGCATTGGGGCCTGTGGGATGGGTCGCGATCGGTGCCCTGACACTCTATGACGCATATGCCGTTTACAATGCGATTGCCGGAAGCGACGATGACGCAGACAAGAAGCCCGAATGCGAAACCGGCGATTGCGACAAGCCGGCGGAAAAAATCGACAAGAAACCTCCGTTCAAGGGCGAACCGAACTCAACGGTTCAAGGCCCGGACAACAGCAGAACCTATGGCAGCGACGGCTATCCATTGACCGATCGTGACGCCGGGCATCAAAACGAATCCGGGATAGGCGCAGGCGACCACGTTCACGATTGGGGACGTCCGGCGAATGGCGATCCCCCGACCAATGCAGATCGCGGCATATCGCGCCTGCCGCAACCGGGCGATCCTCCGGTGCCGTGGCGCAATACGCCGAGTTCATAGATTTTCAGGAGAATGACATGAATTTCAGTACAGACGACCGCGGGCGGCTTGCGCTGGGCGGTATCCATGACAGCACAATAACGCAGTTTTCTCTGGATGCCGCAGCAAAGCGCATCGGTATCCAGTGCCTGTCCGATGCTGGCATTATAACGGATTTTGCCGCGACCTCTCTTTATACGCTCAATATTTCCGCGCTGTGGGAGGGATCGGTGATCTCGGACATTTTCGTCTGGGATTTCACAGACGTCCCTGACGACTATTTGTTTGATCCCGAAATCGGCTGGCGGCATCTTTTCGAAGGCAGAATTGACGACAGAAACCAGCTTCTCGCTCAGATCGAAAGATATAAGGAGCGACTTCCAAAGGCAAAGCTGGTCTCCATCGGCTGTAGCTATGGCGGAAACATATCCTTCCTCTGCCAGGAATTGCGCATCGAGCAGACACATCCCGTCTCCTCGTCACAGGCCTCCTGAAACCAAAAGAGGACGCCATGCAGGAAGTCTTGCAGACCGATGAGGCACGGATCTCTCCCGAGACGCTGGAACAACTCCCGGCGCCGCTTTTCGCTGTGCTTGACGGAGCCCATTTCGACGATATCGAATCGGAGCTTCTGACCCTCGGCATCAAGAGCCGCTCGCTTTTCCTCAAGGGCGGCGATGATGATCTGCGTCGTGACGGCCCCTTTCTGGTCAATCTCAAGAACCGGGAGATTATCGAGGCCGTTTGCCGGATCGCCAATCACGGCCCTTGTGCAGTCTTCTGGTCCTGTTCCGAAGGAGAGCAGGTTCTGTGGCGGCACCTGAGAACGATCAATGAAATATTGATCCCGGACGAGCGGTTGCCGGACAATGACGGGTCTCAAGGGCGCGCAGTTCAATACGAGCGCGTTCTTTTCCGCCATTGGGATCCGAATGTCCTTGGTGCGATCCTGCCTTTACTGAGCAGGGCGCAGTTCGCGCGCGTCCTTGGACCGGCGAGCCATGTCTGCTTCGATTCGCCGGATTACGGCGGCTGGCGGCGAGCCAGAACCTCCGAAAATCTGCCACGGCCGGAGCGTGGCACGTTACGACTGGAGCCAGAGCAGATGGAGCGGCTCAAGACGGCCATGCTGCATTCGTCACGGTTGCGTATCGCACGGTTTCTCAAGGCGAATGTTCCACCGCATTTCTCCGGTGTCGATGACGAGTTCGTATGGGGGGCAACGCTCGCCAGCGAAAGATCAGCCGATGAACTCGGCATCAAAACGGAGCGTGGTCGTGCGCGCTGGGCCTATGTGATGATGATGTCCGACGGAAAAGCCGCGGGCGCGCCCGAGGTGCGAAACTATGTGCGTGACGGCGGCGATACGCCGGATAACAGGGTCAAATCGCTGATCCAGCACGCGGTCGATTCGCTTCGCTCGGGCTCTTATGCATCGGGAGGGCGGGTATGAGCACGACGACGGAGGTCGCCGGCGCAGGCGGCGCAATCGCGGGACAATGGCTCGGCCGTATCGTCGGCGGCGCGATCGGTACTTTGGTGGGGCCGGAAGGGACGGTTATCGGCGGCTGGATCGGCGGACGTGTCGGCGCCGTCGCAGGTCGCGCAACCGCATCTGCCATCGCATCCTATATGGAAAGCGCCAATGCCGATGCGGAGAAGAAGACAAAGGAAGGGGAGCAAGCCAAGCCCTGCGTCGATTGCGGAGAGATCGATTGCTTCAATCCGCCTGAAGGTGCCGACGATAAGACGAAAGAAGAGTTTCGCCGCCAGCTCAAGGAGCAGCAGGACGAAATCAATCGGATGGATCCCGACGATTTGATCCGAAATATGGACAATTACGCGAAAAATGGGCGACCCGAGAACGATGCAGCAGATCGTCGTTTGGCGAGAGAAAGTTACCGGAGAGCACGTGAACGCGAGCTGTCTGACGAGTATCAAAGCCAAGGGAAAGATAATTTCGAAGAGCTGGCCGCTCAAGAAGTTGCAAAAGAATTGAGCAAGCTGGCGGCAACGCATACGCTGGACCTCGTCGCTGGAGGAGACGGCTCTATTTCGGGATTGGGGAATAAGACAATCAATAGTTCTCTCGGCGCTCAGTGGAAAGGCCGGAGGGCCGCTCAATTGAAAGCGCATGCCCAAAAAGCGAAAGAACAGGGAAAGAAGATGAACGCCAAACTTGAAGAGTGCCCGCCAAAGAGTGGTTCAGGCTCATCAGGCGCGGATGGAAACGGTGGCAAAACGGGTGCCGGCAAGGGTAAAGGCGCAGGTGATATTCCAACGTCCTAAAAACCGGCTTTTGCCAATTCGTTAGCCTATGGAGTGAATATGACGGAACTCTTTATCAATTATCGGCGATGCTTGGAAAAATACGGTGAGCCACTGGGTGGAGAACGCCTGTCGGACGAACGTATTGACAGCTACCAGAACCGTATCCCGGAGACATTTCTGGTATTTTTGCGGGCATATGGCACGGGAAAATGGCTGAATGGATACTTTCAGTTATGCAGTCCCGACAAGTATCAGTCTTTATTGAACTTGGTTTTCGATGGGGACGCTGAATTTTCTAAAGAAAAGACCTACGCCATCGGCTTTTCCGCTTTTGGAGAGATCCTTGCGTGGAATGAGACGCATAGAGTTGTCGAGATAAATTTCTTGTATAATCGGGTCAGTTGTTCCGATCTTTTCAAACCAAAGCCTCATATCAGCGAAGATATTCGCCTGGGTGGTGCCATTGGCGGTGTTTCGGATGAGGCATACGACCTGCCCGATCAAAACGGAAAACCGATGTTCAAACGTGCATTGAAAATGCACGGCGAACTTGAAGTCGGACAGATCTATGCGCCGAAACTGCATCCGGCGCTCGGTGGTGCGATAACCGTCGAAAATCTGAGGCCTGCCGATGCGCTCGTTGCCATGACAATTGCTGCGCAGGCTGGCCCCTTCACGCTTTTCGATACGACTAAACCTAATGTTCCTGCTGTCCGCCATATCGGAGAATAGGTTTAAGCCATGCACTAAATGCTTCTTGCGCATAAATGCCGCGTAAATTTTGCTGCAAAAGGCAAAGGGGCAAGTGCTGTACCTTAACTTGGTTGGAGCTCGATATGTCAGACCTGTCTATTGACTATGTCCGATGCCTGAAAAAGTTTGGCGAGCCTGTCCGAGGAACACGCTTGTCGGAAAACAGCTTGCTCATTTACAAAAACAAGTTGCCTTCGACATTTCTTGCTTTCGAAGAAAACTATGGACTGGGGAAATGGCTGCAGGCTTACTTTCAACTGGCCGAGCCAACGCAATTCAAATCAGTCATCAACATCATTTTCGAAGGAGACAAGCAAATCCTCCCTGAAAAAACCCATGCTATAGGGTTTTCCGCATTCGGGAAAATATTGGCTTGGAACCAGTCTTACGGCGCCGTTCAGATTGACACCTTGTATCAGCGGGTGACCTGCAGCGACTTATTCAAGCCAAAACCAAACGTCGATGAAGATATTAATCTCGGTGTCGTCATGGCGAATGTTGATAGTCCATCTTACGATCCTCCCGATCAAGACGGAAAGCCTATGTTCAAGCGCGCCCTGAAGATGCACGGTGAGCTCGAATTCGGACAGATCTATGCGCCGAAACTGCATCCGGCGCTCGGTGGGGCGATAACCGTCGAAAATCTGAGGCCTGCCGATGCGCTCGTTGCCATGACAATTGCTGCGCAGGCCGGTGCCTTCACGCTCTACGATACGACCAAACCTAATGTTCCCGCTGTCCGCCATATCGGAGAATAGGTTTAAGCCATGCCTGGAATGCCCGTTACTCTCAAAGGCCACATGCATGTTTGTCCCATGGTTGATCCGGGGCCCAAACCTCATGTCGGCGGCCGAGTTTCATCCACGCAGCAATCTTTCGTCTGCGTCGAAGGCGTGCCGATTGCGACCGTCGCCGACAAATGCACCTGCACGGGTGTACCAACGAAAGCCGGCATTACCGGCGGATCATCGGTCGCCAATATCGGCGGCAGGAAGATCGCCCGGTTCGGAGATGCATGCGAACATGGCGGGCGGCTTGTTCAAGGCGTGCCTTGGATCACCTTTGAATAACGGTGCCGCGGAAATTGTGGTCAATCGTTTCGGTTGCTCGATCAATACGCGGCGCCAACAATGTCAAAGCCGCGAGATCGCCCTCAGCTCGTCGGCGCTTGTCGTCGGAAAGTCGAAGAATTCCAGATAGGCCGGGATCTGTTCGAACAGCATGTCGGTGCCGACCTGATAGGCGCAGCCGCGGTCGCGGGCGGCGGCGAGGAATGGGGTGATCGCAACGCTCATGACGACCTCGCCGACAAAGGTCGAGGGCGAAAGGCGTGAAACATCGACCGGCAGCGGGTCGCCCGGCCGCATGCCGAGCGGCGTGGCGTTGACGACGATGTCGAAACCGGCCGGGTCGGGCGGACCGACCGTCACTTCGGTTGCCGGGTAATAAAGATTGAGGCGGTCGCGCAGGCCGGCGCTCGAGGCCTCGTTGCCGTCATAGAGTGCGATTTTTCGCGCACCTGCATCGGCGAGCGAGGCGGCGATTGCGGATCCGACACCGCCAGAGCCGACGATCAGGATGCTGGATCCCGCGATCGCCTGCCCCTTGCGGGCAAGGCCGCGGGCAAAGCCTTCGCCATCGAACATGTCGCCAACGAGACGGCCATCCGGCCCCAGCCTGATCGCATTCGCGGATCCGGCGACCCGCGCCCGGTTCGACGTCTCGTCGAGCAGGTCCATGGTGGCGACCTTATGAGGCATGGTGACGAGCGCGCCATGGATATTGGAGAGGCGGAAGACGAGTTTGACGAAGGCCGCGTAGTCCGCCGGCCTGCATCCCATCGGGATGACGACCGCGTCTATGCCGGCCTTGTCGAAATAGGGATTGTAGATCAGCGGCGCCTTGAAGGACTCGGTCGGAAAACCGAGATGGGCGATCAGTTTCGTGGTGCCGCTAATCATTGTCCTGATGCCTTTGCCTGCGTTTCTGCCGACATGAGATTCGCGCCGATCGCTAATGACGGAGGATTTCGCCGAGGAATTGCCGCGTGCGTTCGTGTTTCGGATTGGTGAAGAACTCGGCCGGATGCGCCTCTTCGACGATCGCACCGCTGGCCATGAAGACCACCCGGTCTGCGACCTGACGGGCAAAGCCCATTTCATGGGTGACGCAGATCATCGTCATGCCCTCATCGGCGAGGCTGATCATCGTATCGAGCACTTCCTTGACCATTTCCGGGTCGAGCGCCGAGGTCGGTTCGTCGAACAGCATGACCTTTGGGCGCATGCAAAGCGCACGCGCGATCGCGACGCGCTGCTGCTGGCCGCCGGAAAGCTGCAGCGGATATTTTTCCGCCTGTTCGAGGATTTTTACGCGGGCGAGCAGGGAGCGGGCGCGTTCTTCTGCCTCCGCCTTGCCGAGACCCAGCGCACGCATCGGGGCGAGCATGCAGTTCTGCAGCACGGTCAGATGCGGGAAGAGATTGAACTGCTGGAACACCATGCCGACCTCGCGGCGAATGGCGTCGATCGCCTTTGCCTGATGGCCGAGCAGCACGCCGCCGACGCGGATCTCGCCCTTCTGATGGGGTTCGAGATAGTTGATGCAGCGGATCAGCGTCGATTTTCCGCTGCCCGAAGGGCCGCAGAGGACGATCTTTTCGCCCTTGCGCACCGTCATGTTGATGTCGTGCAGAGCCTGGAAGGCGCCGTACCATTTTTCCACGTGATCGAGGGTGATCATGGTTTCGGTCGTCGCTGCTGAAACTTGGGTCATGGTCTGGATGTCCATCGGTTTTCTCAGGGGTCAGCGGGCTGAGGCGGCGAAGCGGCGTTCCAGACGGGCGCCCAGGATCGTCAGCGGGCAGCACATCAGGAAATAAAGGATGCCGACGATGCCGAAGACGGTCAGCGGCTGAAAGATCTGGTTGGAGATCATGTTGCCGGCACGGGTGAGTTCGGTGAAACCGACGATCGAGGCGAGAGACGTTCCCTTGATCAGCTGCACGAGGAAACCGACCGTTGCCGGAAGCGAAATGCGCAGCGCCTGCGGCAGTACCACGTCCTTCATCCGCGACCAGTATTTGAGGCTGAGTGCCTTGGCGGCCTCCGTCTGCCCGCGCGGGACGGCCTCGATCGAGCCGCGCCAGATCTCGCCGAGATAGGCGCTGGCATGCAGCGTGAGGCCGATCGCAACGGCGATCCAGGCGTCGAGCTTGAAGCCGATCAGGGCAAGGCCGTAATAAACGACGAAGAGCTGCATCAGGAGCGGCGTGCCCTGAAAGATCCCGATATAGCCGGCTGTGATGCGCTCGACGATGCGGTTTTCGCAGGTGCGCGACAGCGCCACCGCAAGCCCGCCGATACAGCCGCAGACGAAGCCGATGGCGGAGAGAAGCACGGTCCATTTCAGACCGATGAGGAGGAAGACAAATTCGTCGCGACCCATCGTTTCGCTCCTACTTGACCGGATAGGTGAAATAACGGGCAGAGAAGAGCGCGAAGATGCGCATCATCACCCAGGAGATGATCAGGTAGAAAGCCGTCACGGTGAAATAGACCTCGAAGCTGCGGAAGCTTTCCGACTCGATACGCTGCGATACCGAGGTCAGCTCGTAGGCAGAGATGGCCGAGGCGACACTGCTGGTCAGTGTCAGCAGCACGAACTGGCTGGTCAGCGACGGGTAGATGGCGCGCAGCGCTGGCTTCAGGATGATCAGCCGAAAGACCTGCGCCTTGTGCAGGCCGAGCGCGAGGCCTGCCTCCATTTGTCCTTTCGGAATGGATTGCACGCCGCCGCGGATGATCTCGATTGCATAGGCGCCGCCGTTGATACCGAGCGCGATGATCGCCGTCGGGGTCGGGTCGAGCCTCAGGCCCGTAAACGGCAGGGCGAAATAGAGGAAGAAGATCTGCACCAGAAAGGGTGTGTTGCGAATGATCTCGACGAAGCCGATCACCAGGTAGCGGAAAGGCTTGAAATGCGAGTCCCTTAAGGCCACGCCGCCGATGCCGATCACGGTTGCCAGCAGCATGCCGCAGATCGCCAGCAGGAATGTGCCGAGACAGCCGAGAAGCAGGTTTGGCAACCCGTCGATGACGGGGGTGAAATCGAGTTTATAGTTCATGATGCTCCTCTGGCCCGTCTTCCGTTTCCGGCCTAGTGGCCGTTTGCCCGCGCAACCATGCCCGCCATGGCGTCGATCGCCAGCTCGTAGCCGGGCGCGCCGAAACCGATCAGGATCGCCGTCGCGATCCGCGAGATCAGCGAGTTATGGTAGATTTCTTCGCGGGCATGCACGTTTGAAATGTGCAGCTCGATCTTGGGCGGGTCAAACGTCTTGAGCGCATCGAGAAGTGCGATCGATGTAAAGGTGTAACCGGCGGGGTTGATGATGATGCCGCAGGCCGCATTGCGCGCCTGATGCACGCTTTCCACCAGTTCGCCCTCGAAATTCGTCTGGCGAAAATCCACGTCGAAGCCGAGCGACGCAGCCTTTGCGATGCAGGCCGCCTTGATATCGGCAAGCGTGGTCTTGCCGTAGATGGCGGGTTCGCGCTGTCCGAGCAGGTTCAGGTTGGGGCCGTTCAGCACAAATATCGTCTTTGTCATGATCGCGCTCCTTGAACGCGCAGATTTGGGAAAGGCGCCGGCCCTATGACTGGAAATTCCGGAGGGCGCAGAGATCCGGCCGGCGGCCGGGTAAGGGCCGCCGGTTTGTCATTTCGAACGAGAGATCTGGCTCAGTTGACGGTGAAGGGGATGTTCTCAAGACTTGCCGGGAATTCCGGGACCGGCACCTTCATCCACTTGTCGTAGACCTTCTTCAACTCGCCATTGGCCTTGATCTTGTCGACGAAGGCGTTGATCGAGGCGTTGATTTCCTTCTCGCCAAGGCGCGTGCAGGCGCCATTGTAGAGTTTCTGGAATTCGAGCTTGTTTTCGAACTCGCCGGGACGGGCCTTTTCGACGCGGTCCATGTAAAAAATATTGCCGCCCAGCGCCTGAACCTGGCCGGAAGCGAGGGCCTGGACGCTCGGTGCATCGCCGTCATACCGGCGGATCGTGGCAGTCGACGGCGCGTTCTTGGTGACCTGGGTATCCTGTGCGGCACCCTTGGCGACGGCAATCGTCAGGTTGGCCATGTCCTCATTGGTCTTGATCGACATCGATTTCGGGCCGATCAGCACGATCGCGTTGGCGACATAAGGCTTGCTGAACTGCACGGCCTTGGCGCGATCCGGCAACATGGCCATGGTGGCGAAAAGAACATCGACGCGGCCGGTCGTCAGTGCCGGGATGCGGTTGTTGACTTCGAGCGGCACGAATTCCACCGGTACGCCCAGTTCCTTGGCGTAAAGCGTGGCGATATCGGCATCGAGCCCGTCCTGCTTGCCGGCGCTCGTCACAAAACCCCAGGGCGGGTTGTCGCCTTGAATGCCGACAACGAGCTTGCCCTTGGCCTTGATTTCATCGGGTGTAATGGCCGCAGCGGGGCCGGCCAGCCCGGCTATAGTCGCGAAAGCGGCAGCACACAACATCGCGTTGCGACGCGTCAGCATCGACTTGAGCATGATTTCCTCCTCCTTTTGGTGGTCGCGTGGACCGACAGTCGTCCTCACTCGACTGCATGGCTCATATTAGGCAGACGGGACGTGATAAATCAACAGAGTTTTTTAAAATCATATGAGACTTTCAATTTAGCCAATTGAATTGAAATCCTCGTGACATTTGCCATAATGCCTTCAGGAGGAGGATGCGTCGTTGCGGGCCAGGCTGCTTGCGCCGCGTATCCGGCAATACAGCTGGAAAGGTTGGGTATCATGAAGACCTCGATTGCGACGGTAACGCTGAGCGGCGAACTGCCCGACAAGCTGGAAGCGATCGCCAAGGCGGGTTTCGACGGCGTCGAGATTTTCGAGAACGATTTTCTGGCATTTGACGGAAGCCCGTCCGATGTCGGCCGGATGGCCCGCGATCTTGGCCTGACGATCACCCTCTTTCAACCGTTTCGCGATTTCGAGGGCATGCCGGAGGGGCTGCGGAGCCGGACTTTCGACCGGGCGGAGCGAAAGTTCGACGTGATGCAGGAGCTGGGCACCGGCATGGTGCTCGTCTGCTCCAATGTCTCTCCGGCAGCGCTCGGAGGCATAGACCGGGCGGCCGCGGATTTTCGCGAGCTCGGGGAGAGGGCGGCGAAACGCGGGTTGAAGGTGGGCTATGAAGCGCTGGCCTGGGGGCGTTTCGTCAACGACCATCGCGACGCCTGGGAAATCGTCCGGCGCGCCGATCACCAGAATGTCGGGCTGATCCTCGACAGCTTTCATTCCCTGTCGCGCAAGATCGATATCAACTCGATCCGTTCCATTCCCAAGGACAAGATCTTTATCGTCCAGCTAGCCGACGCGCCGCTGATCGATATGGATCTGCTCTATTGGAGCCGGCATTTTCGAAACATGCCGGGCGAGGGCGATCTGCCGGTGACGGCTTTTACGGAAGCGATCGCCTCGACAGGGTATGACGGCTATTTTTCGCTGGAAATTTTCAACGACCAGTTTCGCGGTGGCTCGACCCAGGCGATTGCGGCCGATGGCCATCGGTCGCTGATCTATCTTGCCGATCAGGTCAGGCGGAAGGTCGAGACGCCGATCGGGATCGCCATGCCGGAACGCGCCAAGGTTAAGGGTGTCGGTTTCGTCGAATTCGCGACCAGCGAGGATGAGGCCGACGAGCTGATCGCAATTCTGCAGGCGCTCGGTTTCCGCAAGGCGGCCAAACATCGCTCCAAGAAGGTCAGCCTGTTCGAACAGGGCGAGATTCGCATACTCGTCAATGTCGATACGGCCGGTTTTGCCAATGCTGCTTATGCCGTTCATGGCACCTCGGCCTATGCGCTGGCGATTGCCGTGGACGATGCGCAGGATGCCTATAACCGGGCGCTTGCGCTGGATGCCGAGCCCTTCCGTCAGCCGGTGGCTGAAGGAGAGCTGGAATTTCCGGTCATTCGCGGTGTCGGCGGCGGGCTGATCTATCTGATCGACGACAAGAGCCAGCTTGGGCGGTTTTCAGAGATCGATTTTGAAGTCGTTGCCACGGATCCCGGTACCGATGCGGCGGATGCCGGTCTGCTGCGCATCGATCACATCGCCCAAACGGTCGCCTATGACGAGATGCTGACCTGGTTGCTGTTCTACACCTCGATCTTCGATACGCGCAAAACGCCGATGGTCGATATCATCGATCCGAGCGGCGTCGTGCGCAGCCAGGTCGTGGAAAATGAAAGCGGCGCGCTGCGGCTGACCATG
Source organism: Neorhizobium alkalisoli (assembly GCF_007829835.1). Lineage (GTDB taxonomy): Bacteria > Pseudomonadota > Alphaproteobacteria > Rhizobiales > Rhizobiaceae > Neorhizobium. The sequence continues at coordinate 48,420 of NZ_VIWP01000006.1, forward strand.
AATGGTGCGGAAAACCGCCGGACGTTGGCCGGTCATTTCATCGCCGAAAAATTCGGCTCCGGCATCCAGCATCTCGCCTTTTCGACGGATGACATTTTTTCGACCGCCGCATCACTGCGCGCGAAAGGTTTTCGACCGCTGCATATCTCGCCCAATTATTACGACGATATTGAAGCCCGTTTCGGTCTCGGTGAAGACCTGACCGAACGGCTGAAGGCGGAAAACATTCTTTATGACCGGGACGAGCACGGCGAATATTTCCAGCTCTATAGCCGGACCTATGGCGAGGGCTTTTTCTTCGAGATTGTCGAACGCCGTGGTTATCGCGGTTATGGCGCGGCAAACGCCATATTCCGCATCGCCGCTCTGAAGAAGCAGATGCGGCCCGAAGGCGTGCCCAAGGATGCCGGCATCTCGCTTTAGGTGATATTGCCGCTTTTCAGCACATGCTCGACGCCGCTCTGCACATGCCGCCGGATGACGGCGCATGCGCCTTCGACATCGCGTTTCAGTGCCAGTTCGAACAGCAGCTTGTGGTCATCGACCACAGGCACGCCGCGAAAACTGCGGGCTAGCATGTGATAGCGCAGAAAGCGGTCGAAGACGGAGGAGAGGGTCTTCATCAGCGTCTCTGAATTGCAGGCGGAAACGATTGCCTGATGGAATTCCCAATCGTAACGGACCCAGTCGACGGTGCGGGATGCATCGCCGGCAAGCAGCTTTTTCTCGGCGGCCGCGAGCTTGTGGTGGGCGGAGACGATGCGCCCCTCCCATTCGAGATTGCCGGCGGCAAAGGAAAGGCTGATCGCATGGGTTTCTAGCACGCTGCGCAGATCCGCCAGTTCCTCCAGTTCCTTGCGGGAGGCGGGACTGACCTCGAAACCGCGCTGGCCTTCGGCGAGAACGAGATTTTCCGTCGTTAGCCGGCTCAGAATTTCGCGCAGCGAGGAGATGCTGATCGAATAGCGTTCCTTGGCCTGTTCGAGCTTGATCTTGGCGCCGGGGGCGAGCGCTCCGGAAATGATGTCCTGGCGGATCTGTCGGAAGACGACGTCACTGACGGTCTCGGAAGTATCAACGACAGTCTTCAGCATGGAATGTCTCGTTGTTCGCGACCGTCATCAAAACGGAGGATGAGGTGATGTTCCGAAGGAAAGCAGGTTCAGAGCAGGCCTTTGCCAAGCGCATGTTCGACGCCTCCCTGAATATGGCGCTGCAGAATCTTTTTGGCGGTGGCGCTGTCGCGCTGGAGTGCGGCTTCCAGCAGCTGCTTGTGTTCCTGTTCGGCGACGCCGCCGCGATAGGAAAGCGCTACCATCTGGTAACGCAGGTATTTGTCGAAGACCGACGAATGGGTTTCCATCAGAAGGCGCGATCCGCAGGCGGCGATCAGGGCCTGATGGAATTCCCAGTCATAGCGTTTCCAGTCTTCCGCATGGCTGGTATCGCCGGAAGCCATCGCCTCTTCCATGCGGGCCAGCTTGTAATGGGCGGAAACCAGCTTTGCTTCCCATTCGACATCGCCCTGCTCGAAGGATTGTTCGAGCGCGTGTTCTTCGAGAAGCAGGCGCAGGGCGGCGATCTCTTTCAGGTCGGTGACCGAGATCGGCGTCACCACGAAACCCTTCTGGCCTTCGGCGACCACAAGGCCTTCCGAAGTCAGGCGGTTGAGGATTTCCCGCAGCGTGCTGACGCTGGTGTCATAGGCGCCTTTGAGGTTTTCCAGTTTCAGCTTCTGACCCGGCAGGAGGCGACCGAACAGGATATCGGCACGAATCTGTCGATAGCCGCTTTCGGCGACAGTTTCGTCTGATATTTCGCGCCGCACGGCATGTCTCCGATATTTCTGGTTTCGTCATATATATGCGTGCGCGCCTTGAAAATGCAATCACGCCGATATCGTCCTACAGGATCGCCGTGTCGCGAAACACATCGGAACGGTTGCTTTTCATCGCCGGCTTTTCGTGTGAAGACTGCCGCTGCAACCAAAGACAGCCTTGCAACAGGAGATGTTTATGTCGCTGAAGCTCAATATCATCATCGGCAGCACCAGGCCCGGCCGCGCCGGCCCGACGATCGGCAAATGGGTCGACGAGGTGGCGAAGGAGCAGGGTGCGTTCGAGGTGGAGCTGGTCGATCTCGCCGATTTCCGCCTGCCGCTGCTGGACGAAGCGGCGCATCCGCGCGCAAGGCAATATCAGCACGAACATACGAAGAAGTGGAGCGAGAGCGTCGCTGACGCCGACGCCTATGTCTTCGTTACACCCGAATACGATTATTTCCCGCCGGCCTCGCTGGTGAATGCCCTGCAGTGCCTTTCGGCAGAATGGGAGCACAAGGTCGCGGCCGTCGTCAGCTATGGCGGCATTTCGGGTGGCCTGCGGTCGAGCCAGGAGCTGCGCCAGCTGATCGGCAATCTCAACATGATGGCGATCCCGCAATCCGTGCCGCTCGTGTTTTATGCCAAGTCGATCAATGACGATCAGGTGTTTGCGCCGGCCGAACAGTCGGTCGAAGGACTGAAGTCGGTCTTGAGCGAATTGCAGAAATGGGCCGCCGCATTGCAGCCGATGCGGGCGAAATAAGCTTCGGCTTTCGCATCATCCGGTCGATGTGATAGCAGTCCGGCCAAGGCGGCTTCCTCAAGCGAAGCCGCCCCCTTGTTCTCAGATCAACGCGAAGGCGTCCGGCATGTTTTGCAAACTCATCGGTGTTCCCCTCCAGGATGGCGCATCGCAGCTCGGCTGCGAAATGGGTCCGAGCGCCTTGCGCGTTGCTGGCCTGCAATCGGCGCTGACGGAGCTTGGACATCAGGTCAGCGATCTCGGCAATGTCGTTCTGCCGCCCGTCTCTGACATCACGCATCCGAATGCCGCAGTGCGCCGCCTGCCGGAAATCGTCGCCTGGACGGAGCTTCTGACCGCAACGGCCTATCGCGAAAGTGCGGAAGGCATGCCGATCTTTCTCGGTGGCGACCATGCCATGTCGGCCGGCATCGTCGCCGGCCTTGCCCGCAAGGCTGCGGAAAAGCAGAAGCCGCTCTTTGTTCTGTGGCTCGATGCCCATACGGATTTCCACACGCTGGAAACGACCGATAGCGGCAATCTGCACGGCGTCCCGGTCGCCTATTTCACCGGCCGGCCCGGTTTCAAGGGCTATTTCCCCGAGCTCACCCATGCCGTCGATCCGGCCAATGTCTGCATGATCGGTATCCGCAGCGTCGATCCGCAGGAGCGGGCGGCGCTGAAGGAGAGCGAGATCATCGTCAACGACATGCGCGCCATCGACGAAAACGGCGTCGGCGCAGTGCTGCGCCCCTTCATAGAGACGGTCGAGGCGGCCGGTGGCCTCCTGCATGTCAGCCTCGATGTCGATTTTCTCGAGCCGGCCGTGGCGCCGGCCGTCGGCACGACGGTGCCGGGCGGTGCGACATTCCGTGAGGCGCATCTCGTCATGGAAATGCTGCATGACAGCGGTCTCGTCACCAGCCTCGATCTCGTCGAGCTCAACCCGTTCCTTGACGAGCGCGGTCGCACGGCGACGCTGCTGGTCGACCTTGCGGCAAGCCTGATGGGCCGCAAGGTTCTGGACCGGCCGACGCGGCGCTACTGATTTCGCTTATTTGCCATCCTGCTGGCGGGCCGCCGCATAACGGTTCGCCGGCATGGAAAGGCCGAGGTTTTTGCGCAGGGTGCTGCCCTCGTATTCCTCACGGAACAGGCCGCGGCGGCGCAGTTCCGGCACGACGAGCTGTGTAAAATCGGTGAGGCTTGACGGCAGGGTCGGGAACATCAGGATAAAGCCGTCGGCAGCGCGGGCTTCGAACCATTCTTCCATGAAATCGGCGATTTCGGTCGGCGTGCCGGTCATGCCATTGCCGGTGCTCTTTTCCGCGTAATGGCGGATCAGGTGGCCGAGTGTGTGGCCCTGCTTGATGAAATCGGTCAGTTCCTCGAACAGCGCCTTCGATCCCTTCGGTTCGGCCGGCAGGCGTTCCATCGGAAAAGGCTTGTCCAGTTCGGCGCCGGAAAGATCCGTTTCCAGGAATTCGCCGAGCATCCAGCGGCCGACATCGGGATGCAGGTTGTCGATCAGGAAATCGACCTTGGCCTGGGCTTCCGCCTTCGTTTCCCCGACATTGACGACGATGCCCGGCATCATCTTCAGGTCGTCGGGGCTGCGGCTGTATTTCGGCATGCGGTCCTTGACGTTGCGGTAGAAGGCACCGTTGCGCTCGATGCTGGAGGCAAGGCTGAAGACGATTTCGGCGGTGCGGGCGGCAAGCTCCATCCCGGCTTCCGATCCGCCGGCCTGGGCGATCACCGGCCGGCCCTGCGGCGAGGCTGCGATATTCAGCGGCCCGCGCACCTGAAAGTGTTTGCCCTTGTGGTTGAGGACATGCAGCTTGTTCTTGTCGTAATAGACGCCGCTTTCCCGGTCGAGCAGCAGCGCATCCGGCTCGAAACTGTCCCAGAGGCCGAAGACGACATCGACGAATTCCGCGCCGCGCTCATAGCGCAGGGCATGCGGATCAAGCCCTTCACGGTTGAAATTGTAGCCCGTCTCGTCATGGTCAGAGGTAACCACGTTCCAGCAGGTGCGGCCACCGCTCAGATGGTCGATCGAGGCGAAGATGCGGGCGAGGTTGAAGGGCTCGTAATAGCTGGTCGAGGCGGTGGCGACGAAACCGAGCTTTTCGGTGAGGGTCGCGAGTGCGGTGATCAGCGTCAGCGGCTCGAAGCGATTCATCTTGGTCGGCGAGCGCGACAGGGCTTCGGCATCGCCGACGGCTGCGGCCGGTGAATCGGCCACGAACATGAAGTCGAGTTTCGCCTGTTCGGAAATGCGGGCGACATTCAGGAGATGATCGATCTTGTTGGCGCCGTTCACATCCGCTGCCGGATGCAGCCAGCTCGCCGGGTTGAAGCCGAAGGTATAAACGAATGTGCCGAGTTTCAGTTTGTCGCTGCGGGCCATCGGACTTTATCTCTCCTATGCTTGTTATTACGGCTATTGAGCTTGGGCTGGCGTAAAGCGCGCCGTCAGGATGTGGCTTTCGCCGGGATAGGTCAGGCGGACACGCGTCACCGATTTTTCTAGCCGCCAGGTCTGGCGCTCGACGACCATGACCGGCGCGCCGGGGACAAGACCGAGATGGCGGGCTGCCAGATCATCGGCGCCGCGGGCGGCAATCGTGTGTTCGGCGGCGCTCCAGGGGACATGGTCGAGCAGCCAGGGGCCGGGGGAGAGCGTCTTGAACTCTTCCTCGGCAGCTTCGGGCACGGTCGAAAGATTGATGAGGCGCTGTTCGAGGCAGAACGGTTTGCCACCGGCGAAATGCAGGCAGGTGATGTCGGCGATCTTCTGGCGGGCGTCGATATCCATCAGGCGTCTCTCGGCCTTGTCGGCTTCGCGCAGGCTGCGGCTCAGGATCTCGTAGCGATAGCCGCGGCGCAGCGCCTTTACCTCTTCGCGAATGTCGTAGATTTCGAGGATGGCACTCTGCGCTCTCTGGGGCAGGACGACGCTGCCAACGCGGCGGCGGCGCTGCACGAGGCCGGCCTGAGCGAGTTGGGTCAAAACCTTGTTCACCGTCATGCGCGAGCAGGCGTAATCTTCCGCCAGCTGCTGTTCGGACGGCACTTTGTGGCCGGGCGGCCAGCGCCCGGTCAGAATGTTCTGTTCGATATCGCCGAGAATGCGCTGATGCAGCGAAAGCGTCGGGACGATATCCTGGCTCTCCTCCGTCGCCATGGCCTCCCTCGTTTCCATGTCAGACAAGCATGCTCGCGCCGCGATCGAGATAGGTATCGAGGAACTGGTCGAGACGCGGGTGTCGAGGTTTTGCAAAAATCTCGGTCGGCGGACCGGAGAAAAGCAGGCGGCCGTGATCGAGGAAGCTGATCTGCTGGCCGACCGTTGCGGCAAAACCGATCTCGTGGGTGACGACGACCATGGTCATGCCTTCGGCTGCCAGATCGCGCATGACGTTCAGCACTTCGCCGGTCAGTTCCGGATCGAGCGCCGAGGTCGGCTCATCGAACAGCATGATTTTCGGCTCAAGCGCCAAGGCACGGGCGATCGCCACACGCTGCTGCTGGCCGCCGGAAAGCTGCGACGGATAATGGTTGGCGCGGTTTTCGAGTCCGACCTTGCGCAGCTGGGCCATGGCCCTTTCTTCGGCTTCCGCCTTCGGAACCTTATGCACTGTCTTCAGAGCCTCGCTGACATTGCCGAGCGCCGTCATGTGCGGCCACAGATTGAACTGCTGGAAAACCATGCCGGTCTGGGCGCGGACAGTGCGGATCTGGGCTGCCGGCAGGCGTTCGCGCTTGCCGTCCGGTGTCTGGAAGAAGCCGAGTGCTTCGCCATTGATGGTGATCATGCCGCTGGTCGCTTCCTCCAGGAAGGCGAGGCAGCGCAGCAGCGTGCTCTTACCCGAGCCGGAGGGGCCGATCAGGCAGGAAACTTTCCCTTGCGGGAATTCAAGATTGATATCCTGCAGCACGGTTGTTTCACCGAACCGCTTGACCAGATCTTTGACGGCGATGGCGGGAAGACTCATGCTTTTGAAAACCTCAATCGGGCAAGGCGGTGTTCGGCGAGACGGCCAAGCCGGTCAGTTGCCTCCACAAGAACCCAGTATATCACCGCCAGCAGGAAGATCGCTTCCAGGAAGGCATATTGCTGGGAACCGATGGCGCTGACGGTGGCGGTAAGTTCGGGAACGGTGATGATCGAAAGGACGGCCGATTCCTTCAGGAGGATGACCGACAGGTTGACGGCCGGCGGCAGCACGATCAGCGCCATTTCCGGGATCTGGATGCGGCGGATGATCTGCATGCGCGTCAGGCCGAGGCATTCGGCCGCCTCGACATGGCCGGGCGGCACGGCGGCGAAACCGGCGCGAAAAATCTCGCTGTAATAGGCGGCGCTGTAGACGGTGAGGCCGATCAGGCCGCAGGGTGTGGGATCGAGCATCAGGCCGACGAACGGGCCGCCGTAATAGAGGAGAAAGATCTGGATCAGGAAGGGCGTGCCGCGCAGCACCTCGACCACGAAGCCGAGCGGCAGGTTAACCGCCGGCCCGCAGAAGCGGCGCAGGGTGGCCACGACGAAGCCAAGCGCCACACCGCCGATCATGCCGGCTGCCCAGAGAATGATGGTGACGAAAAGGCCGCTGCCGATCTCGGGCAGTTTTTCGATGATGACCTGGGGATCGAACATCATGCCGATGTCCCCGCCAGCGACTTTTCGGCATAGCGGCCGAGCATTGCGATAACCCAGTTGATGACGAGATAGATCAGCCCGGCGGACAAGAAGATCGGGATCGGCAGATAGGTGCTGGATGCGAGATCCTGCGCCATCTTGGTAATCTCGATAATGCCGACGACCGAAACCAGCGACGAGGATTTGAGGATCATGATCGCTTCGTTGACCAGCGCCGGCAAAGTCAGTCTCAGCGCGATCGGAACACGGATGCGAAAGAATGTCTGGGTCGGGTTGAGGCCCGTCACTTCGGCCGCTTCGATCAGGCCTTTCGGTACGCTTTCAAAACCGCCGCGCATGTTTTCCGCCTGATAGGCGGCCGTGCAAAGCGACAGGCCGATGATCGCGGCAACGACGCTCGGGACATTGATGCCGATGACCGGTAGCAGCGTATAGATCAGAAGCAGCTGCACCAGCAGCGGTACGCCGCGGAAGAAGCTGATGAACAGCTGCGTCGGCGCAACATAGATCGCCTTTCCGGACAGGCGCGCCGCGGAAAGCAGGATGGCGATGACGAAGCCGATCGCGATCGACACCAGACTGATGCCGACGGTCGAAATCGCCGCCTGAAGGAGAAGCGTGAAAAGTTTCAGCGTCATCGGTCGTTGCTTCCGTCACCACAGATGCAGCGCGCATTGGGGCAAACCTGGGGGCAAACAGAAATGGCGATCATCGGGTGGAATGCGCCAAGCGCATTCCACCCTTTGGATGTCGTCCGGATGCTTAGAATGCCGGGTCGTTGACTTCATCCGGCGTGTCGAACGTGGTGCCGAACCACTTTTCCTGCATCTTGCCGAGACGGCCGTCCTTCTTCATCTTCAGGACTTCCGCATTGACGTATTCAACGAGCGTCGCACTATCGGCGTCCTTCTTGCCGATGAAGCCGAAATAGGCCTTCTTGCCGAAGGCGGGCGTGACGACTTCGAAGGCACCGTTGCGCTGCTTGGCAACGAAGGCGATGTTCGGCAGCGAGTTGGCGACGGCGACGATACGGCCGGCTGCGAGGTCGGCATAGGCATCGTTGAAGGAGACGTATTCGCGGGCATCGACCTTCTTCGGCAGGGTTGCCGAATATTCCTGCAGCTGCGCGAGCTGGGCGGTCGCCTTGCCGGCGCCGACAGCCTTGCCGGCAATGTCTTCCGGCTTGGTGATGGTCTTGTCGCCGGCCTTCTTGAGGATCGCGACCGTTGCTTCGGCGATCGGCGCGGTCATCTTGAAGCGCTCAAGGCGCGCCTTGGTGATGGTGGCCGGGCCAGCGACGAAATCGAACTTGCCGGCTTCAAGTGCCGGGAAGACGCCGTCCCAGGGAAGGGCGACCCATTCGACCTTGACGCCGAGATCCTTGCCGAGCTCGGCGAAGAAATCGACATTGAGGCCGACATGCTCACCTGCATCGATGAAATCGAAGGGAGCGAAGGCGGTTTCGGTGCCGACCTTGATGACACCGGCTTCCTTGATCTTGGAAAGCGCATCGGCATGCGCGGACAGGGCGGTGCTGATGAGAAGAGCTGCGCCGAGGGCGGCCTTCACGAGATGTTTCTTGAGCATTTGCTGATTTCTCCGCATTATTGGCGAGGTTCCGCCGGATAGCTGTTCCCTTTTTGCGCCGGCTCTTCCAGGTTGACCCCGGTTCGCCATTGCAATTGACTATACAAATAGACAGAGCTTTTTTGCGAGAGTCAACGCGCTTTTGCAGTGCGGGATGAGGCCGGAAAAAGCGACCCTCATTCGCGGCTCAGGCGAGCGTCAATGCATCCTTCAACCCGAGGCCCTGCTTGATCTGGAGATCGAGATCGGCCTCGATATGGTCGATATGGTGCAGCATCAGGGCGGCAGCCCGTTCGCCATCGCCGGCCTGCAGTGCGTCGAGAATGGCGAAATGTTCGCTATGGCCGCAGCTCGAAACGCCGGTGCGTCCGTATAGGGCGATCACCAGCGAAGAGCGCGCCACAAGCTCGTCCATGAAGCGCTGCAGGATGACGTTGCCGGCGACGGAAGCGAGCATGAGATGGAAATCGCCGGACGCCTTGATCTCGGCGCGGCGCGCGGCAGGGCCGCGCTCGTTCATGTAGCTTTCTTCTTCCTGCAGCTGTCGGCGGAATTCTTCGATATCGGCATCGGTAATGCGTTCGACGGCGGCAGCAATGATGCCGGGTTCGATCAGCCGGCGGGAGGCGAAGATCTGTCTGGCTTCTTCCGGCGTCGGGTTGGAGACGAAGGCGCCGCGATTGCGTTCGGTTTTCACCAGGCCTTCGAAGGTCAGCATCTGCAGGGCGGCGCGGGCGACGGTACGGCTGACATCGAACAGCGCGCCGACTTCGTTTTCGGAAAGTTTCGTGCCGGGCGCCAGCCTCCGGTCGATGATGGCATTGCGCAATGCTTCGCGGATCGCCAGTGACCTGTCTTCCGGTGTGGTCTCGCCTGCAGTGATTTTTTCGCTAATATTCATGGCTGTTTCCCGGGCGATTTCCCGTCGCACAAGTTCTACCGCGAGTCAGGGCAGATTGCCAACCGGGTTGTTTTCCATCCACTGCCAAGATTGCATACGATTTGCACATCGGATCGAAAACGATCGCACGATTTTTGCGCAACTCGGGTGGCTGAAAAATAGCCGCTTCAATAAAACCTATTCAGATCATAGGTTTGATTGAACTGGCACGGCGGATGCATCTCCCTTTTCAGACGCAAGGGAGCGCCGCATGAGCAAAGCCGCCGAAATCGACATCGCATCCGTCTCGAAGATCTACGGAACGACCACGGCTGTCCATGCCATCAGCCTGAAGATACCGGCCGGTACCTATTGCTGCCTGCTCGGACCTTCCGGCTGCGGCAAGACTTCGACGCTGCGGATGATCGCCGGTCACGAGAGTATTTCGTCGGGTGACGTGCGGCTTGGCAATACCGTCGTCACCGACCTGCCGCCCGCAAGGCGCGGCACGGCGATGATGTTCCAGTCCTATGCGCTGTTTCCGCATCTCGACTTGATCGACAATGTTGCCTTCAGCCTGAAGATGAAGGGTGTCGAGAAGGATGCCCGGCGCGCCAAGGCGCTCGAAATGCTGAAGCTGATGCAGCTCGAAGCCTATGCAACCCGCCGCCCGGCGCAGCTTTCCGGCGGCCAGCAGCAGCGTGTGGCGCTTGCCCGCGCGCTGATCACCGATCCGGAAGCGCTTCTGCTCGACGAGCCGCTTTCGGCGCTCGATCCATTCCTGAAAATCCGCATGCGGGCGGAGCTGAAGAAGCTGCAGACCTCGCTCGGTATCACCTTCGTGCATGTGACGCATAGCCAGGAAGAGGCTATGGCGCTGGCCGATATCATCGTCATCATGAACGATGGCCGGATCGAGCAGGCCGCGCATCCGCGTGTCGTCTTCGAGCGGCCGGCGACCGCCTTCGTTGCCCGGTTCATGGGCGACCACAATGTCATTTCCGGCCGCGTCATCAGCCATCAGGGCAATCGCCTGAAACTGTCGGTTCCGGCGGGCGGCGATTTTCTGGCGACCGATGTCGGGGCCGCGGGCCTGAGCGACACGGCCGATATTGCCATTCGCACCGACCATGTGCGGATCGGCGCGCCTTCGGAAGAGGGCCTCGGTTTCACCGGTTCCGTCTCCAACGTCGAATATCGCGGGTCGTCCGTAAAACTCACCGTCAACGGTGCCGGCGTCGAGGATTTTACCGCGATCCTCAGCGACACCGAGTTTTTCGCAAATCCCGTCAAGGTCGGCGAGGCGATCCCGCTGTCCTGGGGGCCGGAGGACGCCATCGTCCTCGGCCGGCTGACACACTGATCAACTTTCAAAAAAACCAACCAGAGGAGAACTGAACATGACTGAGACCAAGAAGGCAGCAAAGGGCATTTCGCGCCGCTCGCTGCTGAAGACCGCTTCCGCAGCTGCCGGTCTCGCCGCCGGCTCGGGCGTCATCACCGGCTTCCCGACCATCTGGGCGCAGAACCCGATCACCATCCGCCAGTTCGGCACCGGTGTTTCGAACCTCAATGCGATTGCCGAGAAGTGCAAGGCCGACCTTGGCATCACGCTCGAAATGACCGCAACCGACTCGGATGCCGCCGCCCAGCGCGCCGTCACCCAGCCGAATTCCTATGACATCGCCGATATCGAATACTGGATCCTGAAAAAGGTCTACCCGGCCGGCGTCATCCAGCCGATGGACGTCAAGAAGCTGAAATATTACGACAAGGTCGTGCCGCTCTTCAAGAACGGCAAGCTGAAGCCGGACAGCGTTATCGCGCAGGGTACCGCGCCACACACGGTCGGCTTCGTCGAAAAGCCGGGCGACAAGAAGTTCGCCAAGGGCGAGACCCAGTATTTCACCATGATGCCGACGATCTACAATGCCGATACACTCGGCATCCGTCCGGACCTCGTCGGCCGCGAGATCTCGACCTGGGCCGACATCATGGACCCGAAATTCAAGGGCAAGACCTCGATCCTCAACATCCCGTCGATCGGCATCATGGATGCCGCGATGATCATGGAAGCCATGGGCAATATCAAATATGCCGACAAGGGCAACATGACCAAGGAAGAGATCGACAAGACGATCGACTTCCTGATCAAGGCCAAGCAGGGCGGCCAGTTCCGCGCCTTCTGGAAGTCCTTCGACGAGTCGGTCAACCTGATGGCATCGGGCGAAGTCATCATCCAGTCCATGTGGTCGCCGGCCGTCGCCGCCGTCCGCTCCAAGGGCATCGCCTGCAAATACCAGCCGCTCAAGGAAGGCTATCGCTCGTGGGGCGGCGGTCTTGGCCTTGCCTCGCATCTCTCGGGTGCCAAGCTCGACGCAGCCTATGAATATATCAACTGGTACACGTCCGGCTGGGTCGGCGCCTACCTCAACCGCCAGGGTTACTATTCGGCCGCCATGGACACCGCCAAGGGCTTCATGACCGAGGACGAATGGGGCTACTGGATCGAAGGCAAGGCCGCCAAGGGCGATATCGTTGCTCCGGACGGCAAGGTCATGGAAAAGGCCGGCGCAGTCCGCGACGGCGGCTCGTTCGAAGAGCGCATGGGCCATGTGGCATGCTGGAACTCCGTCATGGACGAAGACCGCTACATGGTTCGCCGCTGGAACGAGTTCATCGCGGCTTAATTCTCCGCGATCGGAGATTGCCCCTCACCCTAGCCCTCTCCCCGCGCGCGGGGAGAGGGGACGTGCCCCGATCGAGGGCAGGGTGGGTGCCACAAATTTCCTTCTCCCCGCTTGCGGGGAGAAGGTGCCCGGCAGGGCGGATGAGGGGCCGGCTCAAGCGAGCCCCAAACAGGGAGCGACTGAATGGCGACGATGACATCCTCCGAGACGGACAAGATCGAAAGCCCGAAAAAGGCCTTTCGCCTGTCGCCGGCTGCGATTTCCTATCTTCAGGCGACGCCGCTGACGGTCATCCTCGGCGCGTTTCTTCTCCTGCCGATCGCCATGATCGCGGTGGTCAGCTTCTGGGATTACGACTTTGCCCAGATGTATCCCGATTTCCTGACGATGAACTATGCCGAAACGCTCGGCTCCTGGGTCACCTGGAAGACCTATCTCAACACGCTGAAATTCGCCGTCATCGTCTGGGCGATCACCGTGTTCATCGGTTTCTGGGTCGCCTATTTTCTCGCGTTCCACATCCGTACCACCGCCATGCAGATGGTGCTTTTCCTCGTCTGCACCGTGCCGTTCCTCACCTCGAACATCATCCGCATGATTTCCTGGATCCCGGTTCTCGGCCGCAACGGCATCATCAATTCGGGACTGATCCATTCCGGTATCATATCCGAGCCGGTGGAATGGCTGCTCTATTCCGATTTCGCCGTCGTGCTTGCCATGGTGCATCTCTATACGCTGTTCATGGTGACGCCGATCTTCAACACGCTGATGCGTATCGACAAATCGCTGGTCGAGGCGGCGCGTGATGCCGGTGCATCGAGTGTGCAGATCCTGACCAATGTCATCATCCCGCTGGCGAAACCTGGCATCGCGATCGGCACGATCTTTGTCGTCACCCTCGTCATGGCGGATTTTTCGACCGTGCAGGTCATGTCCGGTGGGCAGAGCGCCTCGGTGGCGCTGATGATGAAGAACCAGATGTCGCTGCTGCAATATCCGGCCGCTGCGGCCAACGCCGTCGTGCTGCTCGTTCTCGTTCTCCTGATGGTCGCGGGCATCCTGCGCATCGTCGATATTCGCAAGGAGCTTTGAGATGCACAGGGAAAAACGTTCTCGCGAGTTCTACATTCTGGCGATCTTCTTTGCAGTCTTTGTCCTTTTCCTCTACGGGCCACTTTCGGCGATCCTGATCCTCTCCTTCCAGGGGCCGAATGGCGGTCTCACCTTCCCGCTCAACGGCGTGTCGCTGCGCTGGTTCGCCAATTTGTTCGAGACACAGGCGGTCGGTGATTTCGGCGGCTCGTTCCGGCGGTCGGCGATGCTTGGCATCATGGTGATGATCGTCACCGTTCTGGTTTCCCTGCTGGCGGGCCTTGCCTTCCGGCGCCGTTTCATCGGTGCGACGGCCCTGTTTTATCTGGCCGTCGCCAGCCTCGTCGTGCCCTCGATCATCATCTCGCTCGGCATTGGCGTCGTCTTCCAGCAGATCGGCCTGCAGCCGTCCTGGTATTCTTCGGCTTTTGGCGCGCATCTGACTTGGACGCTGCCCTTCGGCGTGCTGATCATGTTTGCTGTCTTCAACCGCTTTTCGCCGGCCTACGAGGAAGCCGCGCGCGATCTCGGCGCAAGCTCGTGGCAGACCTTTGCCCATGTCGTGCTGCCGATGATCGCGCCGAGCCTGATCGGCGTCGGCCTGTTCGGCTTCACGCTCTCCTATGACGAATTCGCCCGCACGCTGATGACGGCCGGCTCGTTCAACACGCTGCCGCTCGAAATCTATGGCATGACGACGAATGTCACGACGCCGGTGCTTTATGCGCTCGGCACCGTCACGACGGTCTTTTCCTTCCTCGTCATCGCCGGCACGCTCGGCCTCATCGTTCATCTCAACCGCCGCCGGCTGCGGTCCTGAGGCTTTTTTATGCGCATATTGCTCGTTAATCCCAACACGACCGCGACGATGACGGCGACGGCCGCCGACTCTGCAAGGCGGGTCGCCAATGCAGGCACGGAAATCGTCGCCGTTACATCCTCGATGGGCCCGGTTTCGATCGAGGGCTATTATGACGAGGCATTTGCCGTGCCTGGCATGCTGATCGAAATCGCTAAGGGAGAGAAGGAAGGCGCTGAGGCGGCAATCATCGCCTGTTTCGACGATACCGGGCTCGATGCGGCGCGGGCGCTCGCGGATATTCCCGTGATCGGTATCTGCGAGGCGGCTGTCGCCGCAACCGCCTTCATCGCCCAGCGCTTTACGATCGTGACGACGATGGAGCGCTCGCGGTTGCCGCTCGAACATCTGGTCCATCGTTACGGCATGTCCGGACGCTGCAAGGTGCGGGCTGCCGACATTCCGGTTCTGTCGTTGGAGGATCCGGCCTCGAATGCCCGCGAGCGGCTGCGGGCAGAGATCACTCTTGCGCTGAAGGAAGACAAGGCCGAGGCGATCGTGCTCGGTTGTGCCGGCATGGCGGATCTGACGGCCGAGCTTCGCGCCGAGTTCGGCGTGCCTGTCGTCGATGGCGTGGCGGCGGCGGTGAAACAGGCGGAAGCGCTGGTGGCGCTTGGTCTCTCGACCGCCAAACAGGGCGCCTATGCGACGCCGGTGACAAAACCCTACAAGGGTCTGCTGGAAAAATTTGCACCGCAGGAGCTCAAGGCGTCGTGACTGCGCAACCGGTCATTCGCCCTCTGTCGCTTGATGAGGTGGGTCAGCTGATTGATTGGGCAGCCGGAGAAGGCTGGAATCCCGGCCTTGATGATGCAGCTGCATTTCATGCGGCGGATCCGGATGGCTTTATCGGCTGTTTTGTCGATGGGCGCCTCGCAGCCGGCATATCCGCCGTCCGCTACGGTGCTGACTTCGGCTTCATCGGCCTCTATATCGCCCATCCCGATTTTCGCAGCCGCGGTTTTGGTCGACTTGCCTGGGATGCCGGCATGGCGCATCTCGATGGCCGCACGATCGGGCTCGACGGCGTGCCGGAGCAGCAGGCGAATTATCGCAGCATGGGTTTTGTCGCGGCCTACCGGACGATCCGCTGGAGCGGCAGGATTACCGATGACGCGATGGCTTTCGGGCAGGTGGAGGCATTTGCCGATATCCATTCCGCCGAGGATTTTGAGGCTGATATCGTCGCCTATGACAGGACTGTTTTCCCGGCTGACCGCGCTGCTTTCCTGAGTGTCTGGCTGGAGCCGCCACGGATCACGCGGGTCGTGGCACCCGGCGGCGGGATAGCCGGTTATGCCGTCTGCCGGAAATGCCGGGAAGGCTACAAGATCGGCCCGCTTTTCGCGGATGGTTTTGACGAGGCGATGCAGCTTCTCAAGGCCTGCGCCGCCGAAGCGGACGGCGAGACGCTTCATATCGATGTGCCGGAAAGCCAGACCGCTTTCAGCGCGGCGCTTGAGGCCCTCGGGTTCTCGCAGGGTTTTGTAACGGCGCGGATGTATCGCGGAGCCGCTCCGGAAATGCCTATGAGCCGGGTGTTCGGTGTTACGACATTGGAGCTTGGCTGATCAGGTCGTGACCAGCGGCGTCACTTCGCCATCAGCCGGCTGGCCGGTTGCCTCGATCGAATTGCGGATGCGGATCTTTCCAAGTTCGATGACGTGCCGCATCGCCTTGGTCGCCTTCTGCGGATCGCGCGAGGCGATGGCGTGGGCGATACGCAGGTGATTGGTCGCGACTTCGTCGATCGTTTCCGGTGAGGAGGCCGGTGACGAAAGCTGGAATGATATGGCGAGTGCCGCCTCGATCAGGGCGCTTGCCGAACGCATGAACGGGTTGCCGGACATGCGGGCGATCGCGAGGTGGAATTCGAGGTCGACCTTGGCGATCGTTTCCGGCGTGTGGTTGATATCGTCGAATTTCGCGGCGATAGCGTAGAGCGAGACGAAATCGTCGCTGCTGGCGCGAAGGGCGGCCGCTGCTGCGGCGGCCGGTTCCAGCGCCATACGCATTTCGGCCAGATGTTCGATGAATTCGTAATCGAGGCCGGCCTCGAAGCGCCAGCCGAGCACGTCCGAATCAAAGAAATTCCAGCCGGCCTTTTCGAGCACGCGGGTGCCGACCTTGGCCTTGGCTTCGACGAGGCGTTTTGCGGCCAACGTCTTCATCGCCTCGCGCAGCACGGTGCGCGACACGCCGAAACGGGCGGAAAGCTCCGTATCGCCGGGCAGGAGCGAACCTTCCGGGATCTTGCCGGAAACAATCCCGCGACCCAGTTCCGCGACCACATGGGCGTGGTTGCTGCGGCGCTTGCGGCCGTTGATCGTTGTTTCCAACAGACCCAAATCAAACCTCCTTGAGCCGGTTTTCGGCCAATCGCCTGTTTGAATACCAGATGATTCCGCGCTGCAACACGATGAAGACGAAAAGCAGTACGCCGATCACAATTTTCGTCCACCAGGAGGAGAGCGTGCCGTCGAAAACGATATAGGTCTGGATCAGACCCTGGATCAGCACGCCGACGAATGTGCCCGCGACCAGCCCGACGCCGCCTGTGAGCAGCGTGCCGCCGATAACGACCGCTGCAATCGCATCAAGCTCGACGCCGACCGTTGCCAGCGAATAACCCGAGGACGTGTAGAGCGTATAGGCAATGCCGGCGAGACCGGAGAGGAAACCGGACAGCGCATAGATGCCGATCGTGGTGGAGCCGACCGGAACGCCGAGCAGTTCGGCTGATTGCAGGTTGCCGCCGATCGCATAGACATTCGCGCCGAATTTCGTGCGCCCGGCAATCACGCTGGCGACCGCAAAAACGACCAGCATCAGGATGGCGAGCGCCGTCAGCCGGCCGCCGCCTGGGAAGCGGAAATAAAAGCCCTGGATCGCATCGATCATCTCATGGGAGATCGGCACGGACTGGGTGGAGATAAGGTAAGCCGCGCCGCGTGCCAAAAACATGCCGGCCAGCGTGACGACGAAGGGCGGGATGCCGAGATAACGGATCATCGCGCCCATCAGGCTGCCGAAAATAGTCGAGATGACCAGAACGGCGGCGAAGGCGACCAGCGGGTGGACGCCGAGCGAGCCAACCAGAACGGCCACAAAGACGCTGGTGAAGGCAATCACCGAACCGATCGACAGGTCGATGCCGCCCGACAGGATGACGAAGGTCATGCCGACGGCGGCGATGCCGAGAAAGGCGTTGTCGGTCAGGAGGTTGCCGATCACGCGGGTCGAGAGCATGTTCGGGAATTGCAGGATGCAGAGCCCATAGGCGATCACGAAAATGCCGAGCGTGGTGATGAAGGGCAGGTTGCGGGTGTGGATCATTGTGCCGCTCCATTGGCCTTGGTCACGGGTTTCGGATCCCGTTTCGAGAACCGGACGAAGCCGAGAAGGCCGGTGACCGCCGGCGATTGCAGCGTCAGCACGATGATGATGATGACGGCCTTGATGATCAAGTTGAACTCGGGCGGGAAGCCGGAAACGAGAATGCCCGTATTGACCGACTGGATGATCAGCGCGCCGATCAGCGATGCCGTGATCGAGAAGCGGCCGCCGTTGAGCGAGGTACCGCCGATGACGACGGCGAGGATGGCGTCGAGTTCGAGCCAGAGGCCGGCATTGTTGGCGTCCGCACCGCGAATGTCGGCGGTGACGATGAGGCCTGCGACGGCGGCGCAGATGCCGGAGATGGCGTAGACAAAGAAGAGCAGGAAGCGGGCGCGCACGCCGGCAAGGCTCGCGGCGCGGCGGTTGATGCCTGTCGCCTCGATCAGGAAACCGAGCGCCGAGCGGCGAACCAGAAGGCCGATCAGCAGGCCGGTGCCGAGCCAGAGATAGATCGGGATCGGAATTCCCAAACAGGCACCGGAGCCGATGGCGGCAAAATCGTCATTGTTGAAGGTGAGGATGACACCCTCGGTTATCAGCTGGGCAATGCCGCGGCCGGCGACCATCAGGATCAGAGTGGCGATGATTGGCTGGATATCGAGAAGGGCGACAAGCACGCCGTTCCAGATGCCGCAGGCAAGCCCAACGCCGAGCGAAACGAGGATCACGACCCAGATTGGATAGTCATGGCTGATCAAGGTTGCGGCGATCGCACCACAGATGGCGATAACGGCGCCGATCGATAGATCGATGCCGCGGGTGGCGATGACCAGCGTCATGCCGATCGTCAGCAGTGCCACGGGTGCTGCGCGCACGAGGATGTCGACAAGGCTTCCATAGATGCGGCCGTTCTGGACCGAAATGGTCAGGAAGCCGGGGGCGACTGCCGTAATCAGCGCAAGGATCGCGGCAAGCGCAATAATCTGCGGGGCGAGGCGGCGAAGGCGCCGGGTCACACTGTTCATCAGGCGGCCTCCGTCCGGGCAGGGGCGGCAATCGCCTGCATGATATTGTCGGCCGTCACCTGATCGCCGGCGAGCTCGGCGATATGGCGGCGGTCGGAGAGCACGATGACTCTGTGGGCAATCGCGGTCAGTTCCTCGAGTTCGGAGGAGATGACGACCAGCGACATGCCGTCGGCACAGAGTCTTTCGATCATCTTCAGAATTTCCGCATGGGCGCCGATATCGATGCCGCGGGTCGGTTCGTCGAGGATCAGCAGCCGCGGTTCGGTGGCGAGCCAACGGGCGAGGATCGCCTTCTGCTGGTTGCCGCCGGAGAGGAGTTTGATCGGCCGGTTCGCATCCGCCGGGCGGATGTCCAGCGACTTGATAAAACTTTCGGCCAGCGCCTGGCGCTCGCGCGACGAGATCGGCTTGGCCCAGCCCTGCCGGGCCTGAAGTGCAAGTGCGATGTTATCGGCCACGGAAAAATCGCCGATAATGCCGTCGGTCTTGCGTTCTTCGGGGCAGAAGCCAAAGCCGTTGGCGATCGCCGTTTCCGGCGAGGTAAGGGCGATCGTCTTGTTATCGACAGAGGCGGTGCCGCTGTCGGCGCGGTCGATGCCGAACAGAAGGAAGGCGGTCTCGCTACGGCCGGAGCCGAGCAGGCCGGCAATGCCGACAACCTCGCCGGGGCGGATGTCGAGGTCGAAGGGGGCGACGCTGCCGCGCTTTCCGTAGCCGGCAAAACGAATGGGCGGCTGGGCGTCGCTCGCGACGCTGTCGGCGGATACCTGGCGGTCGCCGGTAATGTGCTGCAGCTCGCGGCCGAGCATCATCGAGATGAGATCGAGGCGCGGCAGGTCGGCGATCGGTTTTGAGCCGACGAGGCGGCCGTTGCGCAGAACCGTCACCCGGTCGGCGATGTCATAAACCTGATTGAGGAAGTGGGTGATGATGATGATGCCGAGACCATCCTGGCGCAGGCGGCGCAGGACGGTGAACAGCATCTCGACTTCATGGGCGTCGAGGCTGGCGGTCGGTTCGTCGAGAACGAGAACCTTGCCGGACAGATCGACGGCGCGGGCGATGGCGACGATCTGGCGGATTGCGACGGAATAGGATGAGAGCAGCGCATCGACATCGATGTCGAGGCCGTAACGGGACAGCAGCGCAGCGGAGCGCTTGCGCATCTCGCGCTTGTCGATCAGGCCGAAACGACGCGGCTGGCGGCCGAGAAACAGGTTTTCCGCGACGGTCAGATTTTCGAGAAGATTGACTTCCTGATAGACCGTGCCGATGCCGAGCGCCTGTGCGGCGGCAACATCGGCCGGCTTCACATCGACGCCATCAAGGCGGATCGTGCCGCGCTCCAGCGAATAGACACCCGTCAGGATCTTGATCAGAGTCGACTTGCCGGCGCCGTTTTCGCCGAGCAGGGCATGGATTTCGCCGCGCTGCAGGGTGAAATCGACGCCATCCAGGGCCGCGATGCCGAGAAAGGACTTTCCTATTCCTCTGGCTTCAAGAAGAGCGGCGGTCGCTGGCTGGGAATGGGCTTCGAGTGGGGAAACAATATTCGACATGCTCTTGTCCCGCATCTTTCTAAAGTGTCGGGCCGAAAATCTGGACCGATTTTCGGCCCGACACTTTAGATTCAATGAATTAGAGCGTCCTATGCGCGTCCGTTCGGACGCACGGCGCTCTAGGGACCGGAGCGGCGGCAAAACCGCTCCGGGACTGATGGGCCGGGCTCAAAAGTGATGCGCGGCCGATAGCGGGTGGTCAGTAACCGAGGCCCTTCTTGGCTTCGTAGACCTTCATCGGATCATCCTTCTGCGTGTACAGCTTGGATTCCGTCTGGATCCACTTCTTCGGCTCCTTCTTGTCCTTCAGATACGCTTCCAGCGCATCGAAGGCGGGGCCGGCCATGTTCGGGGTCAGTTCGACCGTGGCATTGGCTTCACCCTTGGCCATGGCCTGGAAGATGTCCGGCACGGCGTCGATCGAGACGACCTTGATGTCGGTGCCCGGCTTCAGGCCGGCTTCCTTGATGGCCTGGATGGCGCCGACGGCCATGTCGTCGTTATGGGCGTATACGGCACAGATATCCTTGCCGCCGCCTTCAGCCTTGATGAAGCTTTCCATGACTTCCTTGCCCTTGGTGCGGGTGAAGTCACCGGTCTGCGAACGAACGATCTTGATGTTGGAATGCGAAGCAATCGCTTCCTCAAAACCCTTCTTGCGGTTGATGGCCGGCGAAGAGCCGGTCGTGCCCTGAAGCTCGACGACCTTGCAGTCCTTGGAGCCGACATCCTTGGCGAGGAATTCGCCGGCGACCTTGCCTTCATAGACCTGGTCGGATGTGACGGCGGTCAGGAACAGGTCCTTCGGGCTGTCGATTTCGCGGTCAAGCAGGATGACCGGGATCTTTTCTTCCTTGGCTTCCTTCAGAACCGCGTCCCAGCCGGTGGAGACCACCGGTGCGATCAGGATCGCATCGACGCCCTGGGCGATAAAGCCGCGGATCGCCTTGATCTGGTTTTCCTGCTTCTGCTGCGCATCGGCAAATTTCAGCGTGATGCCACGCTTTTCGGCCTGCTGCTTGGTCAGCGTGGTTTCGGCAGCGCGCCAGCCGGATTCGGATCCGATCTGCGAGAAGCCTACAGTCAGGGATTTTGCGGAAACGCCCGAAGCCAGGCATGCGGAAAAGGCGACGGCAACCGTCGCCAGTAGTGCTCTTTTCATCTTAATCCTCCCAGAGATGATGAAGCAATCTGACGGCTGAAGGATTCGCATATAATAATACTTTTGCAAGGATAAAATTTGACGCCGATCACGATTTATCCGATTAAAAAATCGGCATAAACTGATAAGTAATTGAAATTTATTATGAAATAAATATGAGCATGCATAAGGAAAGGGCTGTCAAGCCGAATTGCCGTTCTTGACAAGATGACGCACTATCCAATAGTCGTATTATTGACCGCATCGGATCTAAAGGTCTGGCGGGAGGAACGGCAGGGGGCTCGGGAGCGCTTCCTGTCATCAATATCAGACTTTATTCGGGTGGAAATACATGTTGCGAGTTCTTCAGGTTGCGAACGCCGGCGCAATTCAGGTTGTGGCGTGGAACGGGGAAGGGCGGCCGCGTGCGGTCAACGGTGTTTCCTCCACATATGAACTGGCTTCAAAGGCCATTGCTGCCGGCCGCACGCTGGCGCAGGAGATTGAATTTGCCGGTCTCGGCGAGGAAGTCGATCTCGACAAGGCCGCCAAGGAAGGCAAGCTTGCCATTCCGGTCTCCCATCCCGATCCTGCCCATTTCGTCGTCGCCGGCACCGGCCTGACCCATCTCGGCTCTGCCGATGGTCGCGACAAGATGCACAAGGCGGCACAGTCCACCGACAAGCCGACCGATTCCATGCGCATGTTCCTGCTCGGCGTCGAAGGCGGCAAGCCGAAGGCGGGTGAAGTCGGCGCGCAGCCGGAATGGTTCTATAAAGGCAATGGCACGCAGCTGCGCGCCACCGGCGAAGACCTCGTATCTCCGTCCTTCGCGCTCGATGGCGGCGAAGAGCCGGAACTTGCTGCGATCTACCTGATCGGCCCGGACGGCACGCCGTTCCGCCTCGGTTTCTGTCTCGCCAACGAGTTTTCCGACCACGTGACCGAGAAGGGCAACTATCTCTGGCTCGCTCATTCCAAGCTGCGCCAGGCATCGCTCGGCGCGGAACTTCTGGTCGGCGAGCTGCCGGCGCATGTCGAAGGCACGTCGAAGATCGTCCGCGACGGCAAGGTGATCTTCGAAAAGCCGTTCCTGTCCGGCGAAGCGAACATGTCGCACACGATCGCCAATCTCGAACACCACAATTTCAAATACGATCTCTTCCGTCAACCGGGCGATCTGCATGTGCATTTCTTCGGCACGGCGACGCTCTCCTTCTCGGAAGGCATCAAGACCGAGCCGGGCGACGTGTTCGAGATCGTGGCTGCGCCGTTCACGCTACCGCTCGTCAACCGTCTCGCGGTCGAAGCCGAGACGCCCGTTTCCGTCAAGGCGCTCTGAGGCGGTCATGGCTCCCATTCGTCTCGCCATCGTCGGACTTGGAAAGATTGCCAGGGACCAGCATCTCGGCGCCATCGAAGCGACCGACGGCATCGATCTCGTTGCCGTCGCCAGCCGCAATGCTAAGCTCGACAACATTGCCTGTTTCCACGAAATCGGCGATCTGCTCGCCTCCGACATCGCGATCGATGCCGTGTCGCTCTGTACGCCGCCGCAAGGCCGTTTCGAACAGGCGAAGGCCGCTCTTGATGCGGGCAAGCATGTGATGCTCGAAAAGCCGCCGGGCGCGACGCTGTCGGAAGTGTTTGCGCTGGCCGAAATGGCAAAGGCCAAGGGTCTGTCGCTGTTTTCGACCTGGCATTCGCGTGCTGCCGCTGCCGTCGAGCCGGCGCGGGCGCTGATTGCCAAACGCAAGATCAAGAGCGTTTCCGTCGAGTGGAAGGAAGATGTCCGCCATTGGCATCCGGGCCAGGCCTGGATCTGGGAGCCGGGCGGTCTTGGCGTATTCGATCCGGGCATCAATGCCCTGTCGATCGTGACCCGCATCATGCCGGAAAGCTTTCATCTCGTCGGCTCCGAGCTGACCTTCCCGGCCAATCGCGCAGCCCCGATCGCAGCCAGCCTGTCGTTCGAAACGGCCAGCGGCATTCCCGTCGGCGCCGAGTTCGACTGGCGCCAGACCGGCCCGCAGACCTGGGATATCCGCATCGAGACGGAAGAAGGTTCCGTCGTCCTGACGCATGGCGGCAGCCGCCTGATCGTCGACGGGGTCGCCCAGATCGTCGAAGAAGACCGTGAATACCGCAATATCTATCGGGATTTCGTCGCGCTCGTGAACAATGGCGCAAGCGATACCGATTATTCGCCGCTGGTGCATGTCGCTGATGCGTTTATGCTCGGCCGGCGCATTCAAACAGAAGCATTCGAGGACTGATGATGAGCAGCAATTCCGAAAACGGCCCCTCCACCGAGATTGCCGAAACCGACAAGAACCGCGGCGCGGTTAAGAAGCTGCGCTCGCGCGCCTGGTTCGACAATCCGGACAATGTCGACATGACCGCGCTCTATCTCGAGCGCTACATGAACTTCGGCCTCAGCCAGGCCGAGTTGCAGTCCGATCGTCCGATCATCGGCATCGCCCAGACCGGTTCCGACCTGTCGCCCTGCAACCGTCACCATCTCGAGCTGGCCAACCGCCTGCGCGAAGGCATTCGTGAAGCCGGCGGCATTGCGATCGAATTTCCGGTCCATCCGATCCAGGAAACCGGCAAGCGTCCGACTGCCGGTCTCGACCGTAACCTTGCCTATCTCGGCCTCGTGGAAGTGCTTTACGGCTATCCGCTCGATGGCGTCGTGCTGACGATCGGTTGCGACAAGACGACACCGGCCTGTCTTATGGCCGCGGCGACGGTCAACATCCCGTCGATCGCACTTTCGGTCGGTCCGATGTTGAACGGCTGGTTCCGTGGCGAACGCACCGGTTCGGGAACGATCGTCTGGAAGGCGCGCGAACTTCTGGCAAAGGGCGAGATCGATTATGCCGGCTTCGTCAAGCTGGTCGCGTCTTCCGCTCCGTCCACCGGCTATTGCAACACGATGGGCACGGCAACGACGATGAACTCGCTTGCCGAAGCGCTCGGCATGCAGCTGCCGGGTTCGGCCGCCATCCCGGCACCGTATCGCGATCGCCAGGAAGTGTCCTACCTGACCGGCCTGCGTATCGTCGAAATGGTCAAGGAAGACCTGAAGCCTTCCGACATCCTGACCAAGGACGCTTTCGTCAACGCCATCCGCGTCAATTCGGCGATCGGCGGCTCGACCAACGCGCCGATCCATCTCAACGCGCTCGCCCGCCATATCGGCGTCGAACTGACGGTCGACGACTGGCAGACCTATGGCGAAGAGATCCCGCTTCTCGTCAACCTGCAGCCGGCCGGCGAATATCTCGGTGAAGACTATTACCATGCCGGCGGTGTTCCGGCCGTTGTCAACCAGCTGATGGAACAGGGCCTCATCAACGAGGACGCCATGACCGTCAACGGCAAGACGATGGGCGAAAACTGCCGTGGCGCCGTCATCGAAGACGCCAAGGTCATCCGCACCTACGACAACCCGCTCAAGGCGCATGCCGGCTTCCGCGTTCTGCGCGGCAACCTGTTCTCGTCGGCAATCATGAAGACCAGCGTCATTTCGCCGGAATTCCGCGAGCGTTACCTTTCCAATCCGAACGATCCGATGGCCTTCGAAGGCAAGGCGGTCGTGTTCGACGGTCCGGAAGATTACCATCATCGCATCGACGATCCGTCGCTCGGTATCGACGAACACACCGTGCTGTTCATGCGCGGCGCAGGCCCGATCGGTTATCCGGGTGCCGCCGAAGTCGTCAACATGCGCGCACCGGACTATCTGCTGAAGCGTGGCATCACGTCGCTCGCCTGCATCGGCGACGGCCGTCAGTCCGGTACGTCGGGCAGCCCGTCGATCCTCAACGCTTCCCCGGAAGCGGCTGCGGGCGGTGGTCTGGCACTTCTGAAGACCGGTGACCGCGTGCGTATCGACCTTGGTCGCGGCAGCGCGAACATCCTGATTTCCGACGAGGAACTCGAGGTGCGTCGCAAGGCTCTTGCAGCCGATGGTGGTTATCATTATCCAAAGCATCAGACGCCCTGGCAGGAGATCCAGCGCGGCATCGTCGGCCAGATGGAGACGGGCGCCGTTCTGGAGCCGGCGGTGAAGTATCAGAGAATTGCGCAGACCGAAGGTCTGCCGCGCGACAATCACTGATCCCGGGGGCAGGAGAGCCCTCAGATCGTGAGGGGGGCGAGGAGCCCCCGTCAACCAAATGGGCAGGTTCGAAGGGAGCCTGCCGTCAACGGAGGAGTAAATTTATGAATATATTGAAGTATATGGCTACTGCTGCGCTTTTCGCGGGCGTAGCGTTCGCAGCCCCGGCCGGCGCTGCCGACAAGGGCCTCGTCGGCGTTGCCATGCCGACCAAGTCTTCCGCACGCTGGATCGCCGACGGCGACAACATGGTCAAGGTTCTGAAAGAACGCGGCTATGACGTCGACCTGCAGTACGCAGAAGACGACGTTCCGAACCAGCTCTCGCAGATCGAAAACATGATCACCAAGGGCGCCAAGGTTCTCGTCGTCGCCTCGATCGACGGCACGACCCTGTCGGACGTTCTGCAGCAGGCTGCCGACCAGAAGATCAAGGTCATTGCTTATGACCGCCTGATCCGCGACACGCCGAATGTCAGCTACTACGCAACCTTCGACAACTTCCAGGTCGGCGTTCTGCAGGCAACCTCTCTCGTCAAGGCTCTCAAGGCCGACACCGAGAAGGGCCCGTTCAACATTGAACTCTTCGGCGGTTCGCCGGACGACAACAATGCCTACTTCTTCTACAACGGCGCCATGAGCGTCCTGCAGCCGCTCATCGACAAGGGCGTTCTGAAGGTCGGCAGCGGCCAGACCGGCATGGATCAGGTCGCCACCCTGCGTTGGGACCCGGCAACTGCCCAGGCCCGTATGGACGCCATCCTGTCCTCGACCTATTCCGACAAGAAGCTGAACGCCGTTCTGTCTCCTTATGACGGTATCTCGATCGGCATCCTGTCGTCGGTCAAGGGCGTTGGCTACGGCTCGGGCAACATGCCGATGCCGTTCGTTTCCGGTCAGGACGCCGAAGTTCCTTCGGTCAAGTCGATCATTGCCGGCGAACAGTATTCGACCATCTTCAAGGATACCCGCGACCTCGCCAAGGTAACCGTCGACATGGTTGACGCTGCCATGAACGGCAAGGAGCCTGAGGTCAACGACACCAAGACCTACGACAACGGCAAGAAGGTCGTCCCTTCCTACCTGCTGAAGCCGGTCGTCGTCGACAAGACCAACTGGAAGATCCTGGTCGACACGGGCTACTACAAGGAATCGCAGCTCAAGTAATCCTTTAGGGCCGCGCGGCGCCTAGCCGCGCGGCCTCACTTTATTGGGAGTTCTCATGCTTGATCCTGTATCCATTGCCGAAAAGCCGCCTATCCTCGAGATGCGGGGTATTTCGAAGAGCTTTGGTGCCGTGAAGGCGCTTTCGGATGTCAGCTTTACCGTCAAGGAAGGCGAGATCCACGCATTGGTCGGCGAAAACGGTGCCGGCAAATCCACTTTGATGAAGGTTCTTTCAGGCGTCTATCCGGCCGGATCCTACGAGGGTTCGATCCTCTTCGGCGGAGAAGAGCGCCATTTTCGTGATATCAACGATTCCGAGAAGCTCGGCATCATCATCATTCACCAGGAGCTCGCGCTCATTCCGCTGCTGTCGATTGCCGAGAACATTTTTCTCGCCAAGGGACCGTCCAAGTTCGGCGTGATCGACCGCGACGAGCGCTACAAGCGCACCAAGGAACTCCTGGCCAAGGTCGGCCTGACCGAGGCGCCGGAAACGCTGATCACCAATCTTGGCGTCGGCAAGCAGCAGCTGGTGGAAATCGCCAAGGCGCTGTCGAAGGAAGTTCGTCTTCTGATCCTCGACGAGCCGACCGCGTCGCTCAATGAGACCGATAGCGCGGCTCTTCTCGAGCTGCTCAAGGAATTCCGCCGCAACGGCATCACCTCGATCATGATCAGCCACAAGCTGAACGAGATCACCGAAGTCGCCGACCGCATCACCGTTCTTCGCGACGGCAGGACGGTTGGTACGCTCGACTGTCACGAAGGTGCCGTCGATGAAGACGAGATCGTGCGGCGCATGGTCGATCGCGATCTCGAAAGCCGTTATCCGGCCCGCACGCCGAAGATCGGCGATGTCATCTTCGAAGTCGAGAACTGGTCCGTCTTCCATCCGCAGCATTCCCATCGCCAGATGGTCAAGAATGTCTCGATGCAGGTCCGCGCCGGCGAAGTCGTCGGCATTTCCGGCCTGATGGGCGCCGGCCGCACCGAATTCGCCATGAGCGTCTTCGGCCGCACCTATGGCCGCGACATTACCGGCACGGTAAAGATCCACGGCAAGGAAGCCGACACGTCCGACGTCCACAAGGCGATCAAGGCCGGCCTCGCCTATGTCACGGAAGACCGTAAGCATCTGGGCCTCATTCTGGCGGAAGACATCCGCAAGAACATCTCGCTTGCGCATCTGGGCGGCGTCTCCTCGCGGGGTGTTATCGACGACATCCAGGAAATGAAGGTGGCGCAGGAATTCCGCACGCGCATGCGGATCCGCAGCCACAATGTCTACCAGGAAACGGGAAAGCTTTCCGGCGGCAATCAGCAGAAGGTGGTGTTGTCGAAATGGCTCTTCACTGGGCCTGACATCCTGATCCTGGATGAACCGACGCGCGGTATCGACGTCGGTGCGAAATACGAAATCTATTCCATCATCAACGAACTTGCGGATGCCGGTAAGGCCGTCATCGTGATCTCGTCCGAAATGCCCGAACTGATCGGCACCTGCGACAGGATCATGGTCATGCACGAGGGAGAGTTTGTCGGCGAAGTGGCCGGCGAACAGGCAACGCAGGAAAATATCATGCGCGCTATCATGCGCCGCAAAGGGAGATAATCATGAGCACTCCGCAGGAAGCAATTACCGCTCCCAAGGCGGCGACGAGTTTCTGGAAGGATAACCTGCGCGATTACGGCATGCTTATCTCGCTGGTCGCGATCGTCATCTTCTTTCAGTTCGCAACCGGCGGCATTCTCCTGAAGCCGCTCAACGTCACCAATATCGTTCTGCAGAATTCCTACATCGTCATCATGGCGCTGGGCATGCTGCTGATCATCGTCACCGGCCATATCGACCTTTCCGTCGGATCGGTCGCGGGCTTTATCGGCGGCCTCGCCGGGCTTTTGATGGTGCGATGGGGCTTTGATTTCGTCAGCTCGATCCTGATCTGCCTCGTTGTCGGCGGCATTATCGGCGGCGTTCAGGGCTATTTCGTCGCCTATTTCAAGATCCCGTCCTTCATCGTGACGCTGGCGGGCATGCTTGTCTTCCGCGGTTTCATGATCGCGATCCTCGGCAGCCAGGCGATCGGCCCGTTCCCGCCGATCTTCCAGAAGCTGTCCTCCGGTTACGTCGTCGAGCTGATCTCCTCGGATGGCGGCATCTACCTGACTTCGTTCATCCTCGGCCTGCTGCTTGCCGCAGCGCTTGTCTGGCAGAATTTCCGCAGCCGTGCGCGCCGCATCTCGCATGGTGTCGAGAGCGAACCGATGGGCTTCTTCATCGGCAAGAACATCGTCGTTCTGGCCGCCATCGGTTACGTCGCCTACCTGATCTCGTCGCATCGCGGCATGCCGAACGTGCTGATCATCATGGCGATCCTGATCGTCGCCTACGGTTTCTTCACCAACCGCACGATCATCGGCCGTCAGATCTACGCCGTCGGCGGTAATGCCCGCGCTGCCGAACTTTCCGGTATCAAGGCAACGCGCCTGGTCTTCTGGACCTTCGTCAACATGGGCGTTCTCGCAGCACTCGGCGGCCTCGTCGTCGCGGCCCGCCTGAACTCCGCCACCCCGAAAGCCGGTACCGGCTTCGAGCTCGACGTTATCGCGGCCTGCTTCATCGGCGGCGCTTCCGCTTACGGCGGCGTCGGCAAGGTGACCGGTGCCGTCATCGGCGCCTTCCTGATGGGTGTCATGAACAACGGCATGTCGATCCTCGGTATCGGCATCGACTACCAGCAGGTCATCAAGGGCCTGGTTCTGCTCGGCGCCGTCTGCGTCGACGTCTATAACCAGCGCCGCTGATCCGAGCGGAAAGAAACCTTCGAGCGGGCGGGGCGAAAGCTCCGCCCGTTTGCTTTGTATCGATCGTTTGTGACCATCGGGGGATCCGGGATAAACTTGGATTTCCCTATCCTTGCAGACACAGAATAGCCGCGATCCCGTTGCTTTTGCCGTGCGACTTGTCCATCTAGGCAAAAGTTCCAACAACCGGCATCATCATGACTTCTACGGATCGCCAGCAGTCCGGTTTTCGACAAATGCTCGAAAGCTATCGCGGTTATCTCATACCGTTCGTCATTCTCGTCGTGTTCGGCTTCACGACTTTTGCGATTTACGGGCTGACCAATGAGGTCAGTTACGACGATGTCATCGACGCGCTGTCGCAGACCAAAGGGTCTTCGGTGGCGCTGGCGATCTTCTTTACCGCTCTGAGCTTCCTTTCGCTCGTCGGTTACGATCTCAACGCGCTCAGTTATATTCGCAAGAAGCTGCCTTTCGTGCCGGTCGCCATGACGGCCTTCAGCGCCTATGCCGTCGGCAACACGGCGGGCTTCGGTGCACTGAGCGGCGGCGCAATCCGCTTCCGTGGCTATTCGCGGCTTGGCCTGTCTCCGGATGATATCGGCCGGGTGATCGCCTTTGTGACGCTTGCCTTCGGGCTCGGCCTGCTGGCCGTCACGGCGCTTGCCTCGCTGGTCACGGCGCCGCGGATCGGCCAGATCCTCGATCTCGACGAACAGTGGGTACGCGGCATTGCGATCGTCGTCATCGTCGCGCTGACTGCTCTCGTCATTGCCGGATGGGATGGGCGCGAGGTGAAGCTCGGAACGGCGAAACTGCGCCTGCCCGATACGAAAACCTCGTCGCAGCAGTTTCTGATCACGGCACTCGATATCGCCGCTTCCGCCTCGGTTCTCTACGTGCTCCTGCCGCAGACCGAAATCGGCTGGCCGTCCTTCCTGGCGATCTATGCGACGGCGGTCGGTGCCGGCGTGCTCAGCCACGTTCCGGCAGGGCTTGGCGTGTTCGAGACGATCATCGTTGCCGCCCTCGGAAATACGGTCGATATCGACCAGGTTCTCGGCAGCCTCGTTCTTTACCGCGTCATCTATCACGTCCTGCCGCTGATGGTGGCGACGCTGTTCGTCATCGGCCTCGAACTGCGCCAGCTTTCCAACCATCCGGTCGCCTCGACGCTGCGGAAACTGGAATTCCGGCTGGCGCCGCTGCTGCTGGCCGCCTTCACGATCATGGCCGGCGCGATGCTGGTCTTTTCGAGCGTGACGCCGACGCCGGATTCCAATCTCGATCTCCTCAACGATTATGTGCCGCTGCCGCTGGTGGAAAGCGCGCATTTTCTGTCGAGTATTCTCGGTATCATCCTGTTCGTTGCCGCCCGCGGTGTCGGGCAGCGGCTTGATGGCGCCTGGTGGACCGCGGTCGTCTGCACGGCGCTGGCGCTGCTGTTTTCGCTCCTGCGCGCATTGGCGCTTTTCGAGGCGGGTTTCCTGATCATTCTTCTGGTCGGCCTGCTTGTCAGCGCGCGGCAGTTTACCCGCCCTGCCTCGCTGTTCCGACAGATCCTGACGCCGGCCTGGATCGTCGCGATGCTGATCCTTGTCGCTGCGGCAATCACGGTTCTGCTCTTCGTCTATCGCGAAGTGGATTACAGCCGCGAACTCTGGTGGGATTTCGAGTTTTCGGAAGAAGCGCCGCGCGGCCTGCGTGCTGCTCTTGGTGTGGCGATCGTTGCCGGGGTGGTGTCGATCATCAGCCTTCTGCGGCCGGCCGCGACGCGTTCGGCGCTCTCGACGCCGCAGGATCTCGCGCTTGCGACCGAGATCGTCATGGCCCAGGACAATGCCGACGCCAATCTGGTGCGCATGGCCGACAAGCGCCTGATGTTTTCCGACAATGGCAAGGCATTCATCATGTACGGCATCCAGGGCCGTTCCTGGGTTGCCCTGTTTGATCCGGTCGGGCCGCCGGCCGAGATCCCGGAACTCGTCTGGCGCTTCGTCGAAGAGGCGCGTGCCCAGGGTGGTCGTGCCGTCTTCTACCAGATCTCGCCGTCGCTTCTGCCCTATTGCGCTGATGCAGGCCTTCGCGCCGTCAAGCTCGGTGAGCTTGCGATCGTCGATCTGACGCGTTTCGAATTGAAGGGCAGCCGACTTGCCGGCCTGCGCCAGGCCGCCAACAAGGGCGTCCGCGAAGGGCTGGAATTTGAAGTCGTCCAGCCGCCGGACGTGCCTTCCGTCATCGCGGACCTGAAGCGGGTATCCGACAGCTGGCTCGAGGAACATGACACGCGCGA
The DNA here is from genome assembly GCF_007829835.1 of Neorhizobium alkalisoli. Classification (GTDB taxonomy): domain Bacteria; phylum Pseudomonadota; class Alphaproteobacteria; order Rhizobiales; family Rhizobiaceae; genus Neorhizobium. The sequence goes on from NZ_VIWP01000006.1 coordinate 80,215, forward strand.
AAAGACCTTTTCGCTCGGGTCCTTCCAGGAAGACTACATCTCGGCGCAGCCTGTCGCCGTGCTGCGCCTGCAGGGCAGAATCGTCGCTTTCGCGACGATTGCCGTCACCGACACGCTTTTCGAAGGCACGGTCGATCTGATGCGGTTTGCACCGGATGCGCCAAAGGGGTCGATGGATTTCCTGTTTGTGCGTATATTGGAATATATGCAGCAAGCCGGCTTCAAACAATTCAATCTCGGCATGGCGCCGCTTTCCGGCATGGCGCAGCGCGAGGCCGCGCCGGTCTGGGACCGGATCGGCAGCGTGATTTTCGAACACGGCGAGCGTTTTTACAATTTCAAGGGACTGAAGGCCTTCAAGTCCAAGTTCCAGCCGCGATGGGAGCCACGCTACATGGCCGTCGCAAGTATCGGGCCGGCGATCGCCATGATGGATGCAACATTCCTGATCGGCGGCGGCCTCAGAGGAGTAGTCGGCAAGTGAAGATGATGAAGATCGCAAGCGCCTTCGCACTGGCAGCCGGGCTTGCCGCAAGCAGCCCGATGGCGGGCTGGGCGCAGCAGCCGCCGGCAGCGCAACCGACAACCCAGCAGCAGACGGCCGCTCAGACCGGCGATTACCAGACCGGGCTGATCCCGTCGCCGCATATCTTCCTGCCGAAGGACAAGGATCTCTCGGCCATGGTCTTCCTGATCTCACAGGGCCAGGGCTGGGGCGCACAGGAAGAAACGCAGGCCAAGGAACTGGTGGATGCCGGTGCCGCCGTCGTCGGTATCGATTTCCCGTCCTATATGAAATCGCTTTCCGCCGATGACGGCGACTGCATCTACATGGTTTCGGATATCGAGGACATGTCGCAGCAGGTGCAGCGGCGGATCGGCAATCCGGTCTATCGCCACCCGATCGTCGCCGGCATGGGGGATGGTGGTTCCGTTGCGCTTGCGATGATTTCGCAGAGCCCGCTGCAGACGATCGGTGCCGCCGTCGTCGTCGATCCGGCCGCGGGTTTCCCGACGCTGTCGAAGGAGCTTTGCACCCCAGCCTCCAAGGAGCCGCTCGGCGACAGGACGGTTTATGGTTTCCAGGAAGGCCCGCTGCCGGCCGCCGTTACCATCGGCTTCACCTCGGCTGCGGATCAGGCCAGCCGCAAACATGCCGCCAGCCTGAAGCAGGAACATGATCAGGTCGATATCGAAGACGTGTCCGGCACTGCCGCCGACGCCTTCATGGATCTCCTGACCGACAGTGTCGAAGAGGCGAGCCAGAACACCCAGCCGATGGACCTGCCGCTCACCGTGCTTGAAGCCAAGCCGTCGATGAACACGATGGCAATCGTGTTTTCCGGTGATGGCGGCTGGCGCGACATCGACAGCGAGATCGGCGGTTACCTGCAGGCCCAGGGCGTGCCGGTGGTCGGCATTGATTCGCTGCGTTATTTCTGGTCGGAGCGCACGCCGCAGCAGACGGCCAAGGATCTGGCCCAGATCATGGACACCTATCGCAAGAAGTGGGGTGTCGCGAATGTGGTGCTGATCGGTTATTCCTTCGGCGCTGATGTCATTCCCGCAAGCTATAACCTGCTCTCCAAGGCCGACCGCGCACGCGTCAAGCAGATATCGCTTCTGGCGCTGTCGAAGGAAGTCGACTTCGTCATCTCCGTTACCGGCTGGTTCGGTGCCAAGGGCGAGGGCAAGGGCGGAAACAGCGTCGAGGACATTGCCAAGATTGATCCCAAGATCGTCCAGTGCCTGTATGGCACCGACGAGGACGATGATCCCTGCCTGTCGATGAAGCCGACCGGTGTCGAAACCGTCGGGATCGATGGTGGCCACCATTTCGACGAGGATTATGAGGCGCTCGGCAAGCGTATTCTCGAAAGCCTGCACAAGCGTCTCGGCAAGTAGGAACGCGCCGGCCGGCAGATGCTTTCGGGCAGCTGCCGGCCGCAGCATACTTGCCCCTTGATTTCTGAAGCGATCACGGTAAGTTTATAGGCACCAGGACCGGGCCCCTCTGGCAGTTCGATTGAACTGTGATGTCGGACTGGATTTTCAAATTCAGGTGCCCGGTGTTCGTGGAGCTCATTCGACATTTCTGACGAGGATTCGACGGCGTTTTCACGCTCGCCGAATAACTTGTGCTCGCACGGCAAGGGTGCCCCGTACCTCAAGAGATCGGGTGCCAAATGACGGAATTCTTTACCACGGAAGCTCTCTCCGCGCTTCTGCAGGTCATCATGATCGACCTAGTCCTGGCCGGCGACAATGCGATTGTCATCGGTCTGGCCGCGGCCGGACTTCCCAAGGAGCAGAGAGGCAAGGCCATTCTTGTCGGCATCATCGCCGCGACGGTCCTGCGTATCGGCTTTGCGCTGGCGACGACCCAGCTGCTTCAGATCGTCGGCCTGCTGCTTGCCGGCGGTATCCTGCTGCTCTGGGTGTGCTGGAAGATGTGGCGCGAGCTGCGCGCTCCGCATCATGACGACGAGGCCGCGATTGCCGAGGCGGAAGGCGCTGCGGCCGCATCCGGCGCGCCGCGCAAGACCTTTGCCCAGGCTGCTTGGCAGATCGTCATCGCCGACGTTTCGATGTCGCTCGACAACGTGCTCGCGGTTGCCGGTGCGGCCCACGAACATCCGTCCGTGCTGATTTTTGGTCTCGTCCTGTCGGTCGCGCTGATGGGTATTGCCGCAAGCTTCATCGCCAAGCTGCTCAACAAGCACCGCTGGATCGCCTATGTCGGTCTCGCTGTCATTCTCTACGTCGCAGTCGAAATGATCTGGCGCGGCGCTTACGAAGTGCTGCCCTATATCAGCCAGTAACGATTGCTGAGCTGACTATCCCGCGGCCGGCCCTGCCTGCCGCGGGATTTCATTTTCTCATGCCGTTCGCGGCTGTCGTTTGGACAGGCCGGGGGCAAGCCGGGTAGCGAAGCGGACGATGCCGCGCCGTGCCGGTGGCTCGATGGCCTTGGCGATGATCAGGGATACGAGCAGAAGCGCAGGTACGAGGATGGACAGGATGATCCATCGATCGACTGTCGCTCCGAACCGGGCAAAGCTCGCGTAACCGATATTCTGGTGCAGAAGATAAAGCGGATAGGTGAGCCCACCGAGCGCTATCGCCCAACCGCGGCTGATCGGCAGCGATGGCGACAGGACGGCGATCGTCACGAAGCCGAGCGAGAGCGGACCCATCAGGGCCAGTCCCAAAACGCTTCGGGACAGTGCATAGGTTTCGACGAATGATGATGCCGTGAGAAACGGTGTCGCTGCTGCCCACAAGGCGGCGGCTGCGAGAACCGCAAAACCGATGGCCGAGCCTTGCTTGCGTACCTGAAAGAGCGTGAAGCCGAAGGCGAAATAGCCGGAATATTCCGTGATCAGCAGTTTTTCAACGGCGCCGCTATGCAGCACGGTTTCGTTCAGCACGGAGATGACGAGCCAGAGCGCGATGATAACCCGCCAATGACGCTCCAGCAGGCCGGAAGCGATCATCAGGAAAACCCAGCCGTAGAAGGTGATTTCATAGGCGATCGTCCAATAGGCGCCATCCAGGAAGGGCTGGCCGAGCAGCCGCGAGACGATCACCACATGGGAGGCCCATTGCTTGAGCGTCGGTGCATCCAGCGTCGGAACAGGCCACAGGGTCAGGACCATGAAGGTGATCGTGGCGCAGACGATGAATGTCGGCCACAGCCGCGCAAAACGGCCGGCTGCGAAATCATAGGCCGTGCGACCTTCCGCCGACATGCTGATGACATAACCGGAAATCGCAAAGAAGATCAGCAGGCCCGCATCGAACCACATGGCAAGAGGTGCGAGTTCCGGAAAGCCGGTACCGCCGCCTTCGCCTGAAATCCGCATGCGGAATCCATAATGGAAGAACATCACCAGCGCAGCGGAGACCAGCCGGAGAATATCCAGATTGAGCAGCCTTGAAGGCTTTTCGACCGTCATCCATCCCTCCTTGGCTAACGTGGAGGGGATTTTAGGCCGGGCCTCTGTGGAAACCGTGAATCCTCAAGCGCCGAGCGCCGCAATCATGCGGAAAGGTTAACGGCAGGCAACCGCTGGCGCATGTATTCGGCGCTCGGAAGAATGCCGCCGAGCGGGAAGACATGGATCTGCTCGATCAGGCTCGCCGGATTGGCTGCCCTATAGGCGGCGATTTCCGAGAGAAATTCCGTCGGCTCGTAGGGCACCAAAAGCTTGCTCAGATCGAGGGCGCGTTTCTGCAGCACACTGATCGAGGCGCCGACACCGCAGGACAGGGCGAATTTTATCAGCGTCTGCAGCTTGGTCGGGCCTGCAATGCCAAGGTGGATCGGCATTTTCACGCCGGCTGCAGCGATCCGCTCAGCCCAGGTGATGACCGGCTTCGGATCGAAGGAGAACTGTGTGACGATGGCAAGTTTCGCATCGGTATTTTCCGAATAGACCTGCTTGAACTTCAGCGCGTCGTCGACGGCCTTGGTCGTGCCGTCGGGATCGATATCCTTGTTGCCTTCCGGATGGCCGGCGACATGCAGGCGCTTGAAACCGTAACGGTCGAAAAGACCTGTCTCGATAAGGTGCATCGAGCTTTCGAGTTCGCCGATCGGATTGGCAAGACCGCCACCGAGCAGCAGCGCCTGTTCGACGCCGGCGTCGTTGTGATAGCGGTTGACCCAGTCCTCAAGCGTGGCGCGGTTCGGGATGAGGCGGGCCGGAATATGCGGCATTGCGACAAAACCATCGTCGGTCAGGCGCTTCGCAGTTGCGACCATGTCGTCGATCGGTGTGCCGTCGATATGGGCGATATAGACCCGCGTTCCCTGCGGCAGGAGGCTGCGAAAATCATCGATCTTGGCGGCTGTCCGCGGCATGACCTCGATCGAGAAACCTTCGAGAAGGCCGCTCAGATCCCTGGATTCCGGGGCTTTTTCCTCCGGCTTGCTGCGAAACATATTGAGTAATGCCATGCGATCCCCCAGCTTCGGGATGATATGCGCGCCTCGTTTCTACGAGGTGGCTTGCGGGACCATTCTTGGCACGCCCGAAGCAGCCGGAGCTTTCTTTATGCGTCAAGTTTCGGTCTGTTTTCCACGCAGATGCCGATATTTTAGGACATCGGCCGATGCGATACGGCTGAAATAACCACCCTATCGGGTTTCTGCAAGCAACCGGCAGACGTTGCCTTTCATTGCTGCCGGCTTCGTTGACAAGTCGAAGCTTAAATTGGACAAGTGTCGCGGACCGCAGTCACGGGGGGAGCTTCCATGTCTAGACGCGTGTTTTTCGGCTTGTCTGCTTTGGTTTTTGCCACACTTTCAGTAGCCTTTTCGCCGCTTCAGGCGGCAGACCGCAGAATAGAAACAACCCCCGACAGCGATTATGCCGGTTTCGACCTTCGAACCGTCAAGAATGTCACCCAGCCGCAATGCGAAGCCGCCTGCATCGGCGACAATGCCTGCCGCGCCTTCACCTATAATGTGAAGGCCAAGTGGTGCTTTCTGAAATCCGACTATGCGCAGATGAACAGTTTTGTCGGCGCCGTGGCCGGCAAGGTGGTGACGGCTGCTGCCACGATCGAGCCCGATATCGGTGCGGCACCCAAGCTTACCTTCCTCTCCGAAGACGTGCTGCAGCAGGCGCGCGAACAGAAGGACGGGCTGGAACTTGCCGATAACCAGAAGAGCTTTGGCCTCGAAGCACTGAAGACCGTTGCTCAGGCCGAACTTCTGAAGGGCAATGTCGATGTAGCGATCTACAATTACAAGGGCGCGCTCTCGATGGTGCCCGAGGACGGCGCCCTGTGGATCGAGCTTGCCCGCGCGGCCGGCACGGCAAAGAACAATGGGACTGCCGATAGCGAAGGCACCCTTGCTGCCGTCAACGGTTATCTTCTGTCCCGCACAACGGCGACCCGCGCCGATGCGCTTGCCGTTCTTGGCGCGGCATTGGCGAAACAGCAGAGCTGGCGGCCGGCGCTGAATGCCTACAAGGCAAGCTTGGCGCTCGCCAATGCCCGCACCGTTCAGGCCGCCTATAACGACCTGCGCGAACGCCAGGGTTTTCGCGTCACCGACAATAGCGTCGACAATGACAGCGCCAATCCGCGGATCTGCGTGCAGTTTTCCGAACCGCTGGTGAAGGCCGGTGTCGATTACGCACCTTATGTCGTGCTCGACGGCAAGGCGCCGAAGGCGATGGAAGCCAAGGACAATCAGATCTGCGTCGAAGGCCTGACCCATGGCCAGCGCTACAAGCTGTCGCTGCGCCGCGGCCTGCCGTCTTCGGTGGATGAGCCGCTTCTTGCCCAGGTCGATCTCGACATCTACGTCAAGGACCGCTCGCCAATGGTGCGTTTTACGGGCGACAGCTTTGTGCTGCCCTCGACCGCACGCCGCGGCATTCCGATCGTTTCGGTCAATACCGAGAAGGCCGATCTGAAACTCTACCGCGTCGGTGACCGCAATGTCGCCTCGCTGCTCGCCAATTCGCAGTTCCTCTCCCAGATGAGCGGCTATACGGCCGACCAGATCCAGGAAAACAGCGGCGAACTCGTGTGGAACGGCACGATCGATATCGGCCGCGAGCTGAACAAGGACGTAGTCACCAGTTTCCCGGTCGACGAGGCGCTTCCGACCCGCAAGCCCGGCGTTTATGTGCTGACCGCTTCGGCCAGCAACAGCCATGGCGAGGAATGGGATACGAAGGCGACACAGTGGTTCGTCGTTTCCGATATCGGGCTGACCACCTATGCCGGCACGGACGGGCTGCATGTGTTTGCCCGCGCGCTCGGCAGCGCCAAGCCGATTGCCGGTGTCGATCTGCAGCTTCTGGCCAAGAACAATGAAATCCTCGGAACGGCCAAGACGGACAAGGATGGCACGGCCGTCTTCACCGCCGGCCTGATGCGCGGCACGGCCGGCATGGTTCCGGCCGTGCTGACCGCGCAGAATGCGGGGCAGGATTACGTCTTCCTCGACATGACGCGGGCCGGGTTCGATCTGTCCGACCGCGGCGTCACCGGCCGTCCGGCGCCGGGCGCGATCGATATCCTGCCCTGGACCGAGCGCGGCATCTACCGCCCCGGCGAAACGGTGCATGCGAGCGCGCTTGCCCGCAATATCGATGCCACTGCCATTCCCAACCTGCCGCTCACCTTCGTTTTCCTGCGCCCGGACGGCGTGGAAGACCGGCGCATGGTCAATAATGGTTCGCTCGGCGGTTACGCCCTCGATCTGCCGATCCTGCAGACCGCCATGCGCGGCACCTGGACGATGCAGATCTTTACCGATCCCAAGGGCACGGCGATTGCCGAAAAAACCTTCCTCGTCGATGATTTCGTGCCGGACCGGATCGAGTTCGACATGACGACCGAGGCCAAGGAAATCACCGTCGGCCAGCCGGTGCCGGTCAATATCGATGGGCGTTTCCTTTATGGTGCGCCAGCGGCGGGTCTTGGCCTCGAGGGCGAGGTTGCGCTGAAGCCTACCCGCATCAACGCTGCCTTCCCCGGCTTCCAGTTCGGCCTTGCCGACGAGGAGGAAACCGAGGCCGTGCGGCAGACGCTGGATGCACTGGACGCCACCGACGAGGACGGCAAGTCGACCTTCGATGCCGCGGTGACGGAAGCACCGTCGACGACCCAGTTCGTCAGCGCCGATATCGTCGTGCGCATGCAGGAAGCCGGTGGCCGTGCCGTCGAACGGTCCCTGACCCTGCCGGTCAAGGCGGATGGCGATCGGATCGGTATCAAGCCGGAGTTTTCGGGCGATCTCGCCGAAAACTCGACCGGCTCCTTCACCGTCATCCTCATCGATGCGGATGGCAAGCGGAAGTCGGCCAAAGGCCTGCCGTGGAAGCTGGTCAAGATCGATCAGGACTATCAGTGGTATCGTGATGGATCCGCCTGGCGCTATGAGCCGGTGAAGCGCACCAGCCAGGTTGCCAATGGTGTGGTGGATGTCACGACCGATGGTGGCAAGGTTTCCGCGCCCGTCACCTGGGGCAGCTACCGCCTCGAAATCGAGACCGCCGATATCGGCGGGCCGCAATCCAGCGTCGAGTTCGATGCGGGCTGGTTCGTCACCGCCTCTTCCACCGATACGCCGGATGCTCTGCAGATCGCGCTCGACAAGCCGAGCTACAAGATCGGCGAGACGGCAAAACTGAAGGTCTCATCGAAATATGCCGGCGAGCTGCTCATCGCCAATGGCGACGAGGCCCTGATTTCGGTCCAGACCGCAAGCGTCGCTGCCAATGGCGGCGAGGTGGAGATTCCCGTCACCGCCAATTGGGGTGCAGGTTCCTATGTCACCGCGACGCTCTATCGCCCCGGTACGGCGCAGGAAAGCCGCATGCCGATGCGGGCGATCGGTATTACCTGGCTGAAGGTCGATCCGGAAAACCGCGACCTGCAGGTTTCGATCGACGCGCCGGAAAAGACGCTGCCGCGCCAGCCGCTCGATATTTCCCTGAAAGTCGCCGGTGCCGGTGCCAATGAAGAGGCCTATGTCACGGTTGCTGCCGTCGATGTCGGTATTCTGAACCTCACCCGGTATGAACCGCCGGCTCCGGATGACTGGTATTTTGGCCAGCGCCGACTCGGCATCGAAATCCGCGATATCTATGGACGTCTGATTGATGGTTCGCTTGGCGCGACCAGAAAGCTGCGCACCGGTGGCGACGGCGGCATTTCGCTTCAGGCGAGCCCGCCCAAGGAAAAGCTGGTCGCCTTCTTCTCCGGCCCGATCAAGCTTGACGGGCAGGGCATGGCACATGTCTCCTTCGACATTCCGCAATTCAACGGCACGGCGCGCGTCATGGCGGTCGCCTGGTCGAAGACCGGCGTCGGGCATGGCGTCAAGGATGTGATCATCCGCGATCCGCTGGTCGTCACTGCCAGCCTGCCGCGCTTCCTGGCTCCCGGCGACGACAGCAATCTGCGTCTCGATATCGCCAATACCGATGCGCCAGCCGGTACCTACCAGCTGAATGTCGCCACCACGCCGGCCGTCGCGGTCGGCCAGAGCGCCATCAAGCCGGTGACGCTGGCAGCCGGCGGGAAAGCCAGCATCACGCTGCCGCTGGTCGGCATCCAGCCGGGCGATGGCGCGGTGACGGTGAAGCTCACGAATGACAGCGGCCTGTCGCTCGAACAGGTTCTCTATGTGCCGGTGCGGCCGGCAGCCATGCCGATCACCGAGAGGCGGCTGGTGGATTTGAAACCGGGCGCCAGCGTCACCGTCGATGCCAACCTGTTGGCCGGCAGCATCCTTCAGGGTGCTTCGGTCAGCGTTAATGTCAGCCGCTCGAACGCCTTCGATATTCCCGCACTTCTGATGAGCCTCGACCGTTATCCTTATGGCTGCGCCGAGCAGACGACGAGCCGTGCCTTGCCGCTTCTCTATCTCAGCGACATGGCGGTGCAGAACGGTCTGGCTGACGATATCGAGGTGAAGAAGCGCGTGCAGGACGCCATTTATCGTGTCCTGTCCTATCAGTCCTCGACGGGCAGTTTCGGTCTCTGGGGGCCGGATAGCGGCGATCTCTGGCTCGATTCCTACGTGACCGACTTCCTGTCACGGGCGCGCGAGCAGGGTTACGAAGTGCCGGACCAGGCGCTGGTTCAGGCGCTGGATAGCCTGCAGAACTCGCTCTCCTTCACCAACAATGTCCGCGATCAGGGCAATGAAATGGCCTATGCGCTCTATGTTCTGGCGCGCAACCGAAAAGCATCGATCAGCGATCTCAGATATTACGCCGATACGTCGCTGAACGATTTCCCGACCCCACTTGCCAAGGCGCATATCGCCGCGGCCCTTTCGCTTTACGGCGATGCGCAGCGGGCGAAGACGATCTTTGCGGCTTCGCTGCAAATGTCACAGGATGCGCAGATCCACAAAGTGAGCCTCACCCGCTCCGATTACGGCTCTTCGCTGCGGGATGGTGCGGCCGTTCTGGCGCTTGCCTCGGAAAGCCGGCCGGTTCCTGCCATCGTGCCGGCACTTGCCGATATCGTTGCCAAGGAGTGGAATGCCAAGAAATATACCAGCACCCAGGAACAGACCTGGATGCTGCTCGCCGCCCGCGCCCTGCAGAATGGCGACAGCAACCTGAAACTCGCCGTCAACGGCGTCGATCATCAGGGCACGCTGATGTCGCAGATGAGCGGTGATGCGCTTCTCGACCATCCGCTGACTGTGACCAACAAGAGCGGCGACCCGCTCTCGGCGGCGATCACGACGGTTGCTGCCCCCGCCGAGCCGCTGCCGGCCGGTGGCGAAGGGTTCGAGATCACCCGGACCTATTACAATATGGATGGCGAAGAGGTGAATATCAGCGAGGCCAAGCAGAACGAACGGTATGTCGTGGTGCTGAAGGTGCATGAGACCAATGACTGGCCGTCGCGCATCGTCGTCACCGACCTTCTGCCGGCAGGGCTCGAGATCGACAATCCGAGCATCGTCAGCAGCGCCAGCCTTGCGAATTTCGACTGGATCGAGGACGTGACGGCGGCTCATACGGAGTTCCGCAACGACCGTTTTGTTGCCGCCTTCAACCGTTCGGCTTCAGACAATCGCGAGATCAACCTTGCCTATGTGGTTCGTGCGGTGACACCGGGCGCTTATGATCATCCGGCCGCACAGGTGGATGACATGTATCGGCCGCAGTTTTCGGCGCGCACAGCGGCGGGCAAGATGGAGGTGGTTGCGGCGCAGTGAGTTTGTTCTTGCTGCGGACGTGTCCCTTACCCTAGCCCTCTCCCCGCTTGCGGGGAGAGGGGACTTGCCCCATGCGGCGGTTGAGAGAGACCGAGCGAGTGCGGCATTCCCTTCTCCCCGTCGGGACGGGGAGAAGGTCCCGGCAGGGGGATGAGGGGCCATTTTCTTCAAGGCTTCCGGTATTAAAGACATAAGACCCAACATGAAACTCAGGTGGAAACTCACGATCGGCCTTTGCACCTGCCTCATCCTGGCAGCCGGCGCCGTCGTGGGCCTCTCCGCCGCCGATCACGCCTTTCCGCCGCCGCTCGAAGACGCCAACCTCGTCTCCAAGGAAGTGCTCGATACCAATGGCGACCTTTTGCGCGCCTTCGCCACCCGCGAAGGCCGTTGGCGGCTGAAGACCGGGATCGAGGATGTCGATCCACGTTTCGTGCAGATGTTGATCGCCTATGAAGACCGACGTTTTTACGAGCATGACGGCGTCGATTTTCGCGCGCTTGGACGGGCGGCATTCCAGCTCGTTAGCAATGGCCATATCGTATCCGGTGCCTCGACGCTCTCCATGCAGGTCGCGCGGCTGATCGAGCCGCGACAGACACGGTCGCTGTCGGCAAAGGTCCTGCAATTGGTGCGGGCCGTGCAGATCGAACGCCGGCTCAGCAAAAAGCAAATTCTTGAACTCTATCTCACCCATGCACCTTATGGTGGTAATCTCGAAGGTGTGCGGGCGGCAAGCCTTGCCTATTTCGGCAAGGAGCCGCGACGGCTGACAATTGCGGAAGCGGCCCTGCTGGTGGCGCTGCCGCAATCACCGGAGGGACGCCGGCCGGACCGGCATGCGACGATCGCCCGCGCTGCCCGCGAACGGGTGCTGACACGCCCTGCCGTGGCGGAGGTGACCGGCGAGGGCGAGGCAGAGCGGGCTGCGCATGACGGCCTTCCTGGCCGACGCATGCAGTTGCCGGCCTATGCGCCGCATCTGGCGGAAGCGGCGATCCGAAAGCAGCCGAAGCTGGAGCGTTATCAGACCACGCTGAGACGCAGCGTGCAGCAGGGGCTGGAGCAGGTGGCGCGCGATGCGGCGAGCCGGCTCAGCCCAAAAGTCTCGGTGGCGATGGTGATGGCCGACGCGGCGACCGGCGCCATTATCGGCGAGGTCGGCTCGGCGGATTATTTTGATGCCAGCCGCTCGGGCTGGATCGACATGACGCGGGTGTTTCGCTCGCCGGGATCAACGCTGAAACCTTTTATCTACGGGCTTGCCTTCGAGCAGGGGCTGGTCTCGCAGGAGACGATCATCGAGGACCGGCCGGCCGACTTTTTCGGCTATCGCCCAAAGAATTTCGACATGAGTTATCAGGGTGACGTGACGGTGCGGCAGGCGCTGCAACTGTCGCTCAACGTGCCGGCGGTGAGGCTTCTCGATGCGGTCGGGCCGGCGCGGCTGATGATCCGGTTTCGGCGGGCGGAGGTGAAACCTGTGCTGCCGCCCAATGAGGCGCCGGGGCTGGCGATCGGGCTCGGGGGTCTCGGGATCACGCTAAAAGATCTCGTGCAGGCCTATGCGGCGCTCGCCAATCGCGGCCAGCCGGTCCGGCTCGGCAACGGGATCGAGGACCAGCCCGGCATGATCGATGGCGAGCCGCTGCTGGAGCCGCAGGCGGTGTGGAATGTGGCGGATATCCTGTCCGACGTCGTGGCACCTGTCGGCAGCCGGCGGCTCGGCATCGCCTACAAGACCGGCACGAGCTACGGTTATCGCGATGCCTGGTCGGTCGGGTTCGACGGGCGCTATGTGATCGGTGTCTGGGTCGGGCGGCCGGATAATGGCGCGGTGCCGGGTATTTCAGGTTTCCAGACCGCAGCGCCGATCCTGTTCGAAGCCTTCCAAAAGTCCGGCATCGGCATCACGTCTCTGCCGCCGGCGCCTTCGGGTGCGGTACATATCACCCAGTCCGAGCTGCCGATCAGCCAGAGGCGGTTTTCTATGACTGCAAGCGGCCTGATCTCCGCCTCGACACGGGAGCCGGCGCCGCAGATCGTTTATCCGCCTGAAGGGGCAAGGGTGGATCTCGGAGCGCGGTCCGGAGAAATTTCGCCGCTGGTGCTGAAACTGCAGGGCGGGCGGGCGCCGTTTCGCTGGCTTGCGAATGGTCGGCCGCTGACGGATCTTTCGCGGCGCCGGACGAGCGAATGGACGCCGGATGGGGCGGGGTATTCGACGCTGACGGTGATTGACTCGGCTGGACGGGCTGCGAGTGTCAGGGTGTTTGTGGAGTGAGGAGCGATCCGGCGAAGCCGGAGTAATCGATCCAGTGGATCGATTGCAGCGACGAACGCCCGGAGCGCAAGCGGAGGGCTGGGCGGTCCGGCCTTACCTGTTGCATGGGTCGAAGCAGCCCCTCATCCGGCTGCCGCCACCTTCTCCCCGCACGCGGGGAGAAGGGATATGCCGCACCGGCCGCCGCTTCTCTCCAACCTCGCGTGAGGCAAGCCCCCTCTCCCCGCATGCGGGGAGAGGGTTAGGGTGAGGGGCAGTTTGCAGGTTGGACGGTGCTGAAAGCTTTCAGCCTCAAGCCGCCTTGCCAGCCTTCTTCTTCGCAACCCGTTCGCGGATCGAATCCACGTCGGCCTTCGGCGTCGCCTTGAACAGCGTGCGCGTATACTCGTGCTTCGGATCCGAAAACACCTCGTCGCGCGTGCCGTATTCGACCGCTTCGCCAAAATACATCACCATCACTTCGTCGGCGATGTAGCGCACGACCGACAGGTCGTGGCTGATGAAGACGTAGGTCAGGCCGAATTCGTCCTGCAGGTCGGCGAGCAGGTTCAGGACCTGGGCCTGGACCGAGAGGTCGAGTGCGGAAACCGGTTCGTCGAGGACGAGCAGTTTCGGGTTCATCATCAGCGCGCGGGCAATCGCGATACGCTGGCGCTGGCCGCCGGAGAACATGTGCGGGTAGCGGTTATAATGTTCCGGGCCGAGACCGACCTTCTTCAGCATCTCGTTGGCGCGGTCGCGCCGTTCGGAGGCCGGCATGTCGGTGTTGATGGCCAGCGGCTCACCAAGCACGTCGCCGATCTTCTGGCGCGGGTTGAGCGAGCCATAGGGGTTCTGGAAGACGATCTGCACCTTCTGGCGCATTTCCTGGGTCAGGTGGCCAGGGCGGGTATCGACCTTCTTGCCTTCGATCATCAGATCGCCGGAGGTCGGCTCGTCGATGAAGGTGATCATGCGGGCGAGCGTGGACTTGCCGCAGCCGCTCTCGCCGACGATCGCCAGCGTCTTGCCGCGCTCCAGGCTGAAGGAGACGCCCTTCACCGCATGGACGATCTTCTTCGGCTTGAAGAGGCCGCCCGGCAGCTCGTAATCGCGCTTCATGTTGCGGATTTCGAGCATCGTATCCTGGGTCATCGTGTCTTTTACAGTCATGCGCGTGCCTCCGGGGCAGGTTCCGGGTTGCCGTCGAAGAAGTCGGAAACGGTCGTCAGACGGTCACCGGTGGCATTTTCCGGCAGCGCCGCGAGAAGCGCCTTGGTGTAATTGCTCTGCGGGTTCTCAAACAGGGAAAGCACGTCGGCTTCCTCCATCTTGCGGCCCTTGTACTGCACGACGACGCGGTCGGCGGTTTCGGCAACGACGCCCATGTCATGGGTGATCATGATCAGGCCCATGCCGGTCTTGATCTGCAGATCCATGATCAGATCGAGGATCTGTTTCTGGATGGTCACGTCGAGCGCGGTGGTCGGCTCGTCGGCGATCAGCAGTTTCGGATTGCAGGCAATCGCGATGGCAATCATCACACGCTGGCACTGGCCACCCGACATCTGGTGCGGGAAGCTGTTAAGCCGTTCGGCCGGGTTCGGCAGGCCGACCTGGGTGAAAAGCTCGATCGCGCGGGCGCGGCGGGCCTTTTTGTCGAGGCCGAGATGGATGCGCAGGACTTCCTCGATCTGGAAACCGACCGTGAAGCACGGGTTGAGGCTGGCAACCGGCTCCTGGAAGATCATCGCGATGTCCTTGCCGATCAGCTTGCGCCGTTCGGCAGCGCCGATGCTTTGCATGTCGCGACCCTGGAAGAGCATGCGGTCGGCAGTGATCTTCGCGGTCCAGGGCAGGAGGCCCATGACGGCGAGCATGGCGACGGACTTGCCGGAGCCGGATTCGCCGACGATTGCCAGAACCTCACCCTCGTCGACCGAGATGGAAACGCCGTTGACGGCCTTGAACCAGCCGGTGGAGGTCTGGAATTCGACGGTAAGATTGTCAATTTGCAGAAGCGCCATGATCAGGACCTCTTCAGTTTCGGGTCAAGCGCGTCGCGCAGGCCGTCGCCCATCAGGTTGATGGCAAGAACGGTGATGAGGATGGCAAGGCCGGGGAAGGTAACGACCCACCAGGCGCGCAGGATGAATTCGCGCGCTTCGGCCAGCATCGTGCCCCATTCCGGCGCCGGCGGCTGGGCGCCCATGCCGAGGAAGCCGAGGGCGGCTGCATCGAGAATGGCGTTGGAGAAGGAGAGCGTCGCCTGGACGATCAGCGGTGCGGTGCAGTTCGGCAGGATGGTGCGGAACATCAGGCGCAGCGGGCTCGCACCGGCAAGGCGTGCGGCGGTGACATAGTCGCGGCTCTTCTCGGCCATCACGGCGGCGCGGGTGAGGCGCACGAAATGCGGCTGCAGGGTAATCGCGATCGCGATCATGCCGTTGGTCAGGCTCGGGCCGAGAATGGCGACCAGAACCAGGGCCAGAAGCAGCGACGGGAAGGCGAGAACAATATCCATCAGGCGCATGATGACGGTATCGACCCAGCCGCGGTAATAACCGGCAATGACGCCAACCAGAATGCCGCCGACCAGCGACAGCGTGGTGACGAACACACCGATGAACAGCGAATACTGGGCGCCGTAGATCAGGCGCGAGAGGATGTCGCGGCCAAGCGGATCGGTGCCGAGCGGAAAGCTTAAGTTTCCGCCTTCCGTCCAGGACGGGGGCAGAAGCACGGATTCGCGATACTGCTCGAAGGGCGAATGCGGCGCGATGAAGGACGCAAAAACCGCAACGAAGACGAGGATGGCGAAAACGACGAGGCCGATGACGGCGCCGCGGTTTTCGGAAAAGTAGAACCAGAATTCCTTCAGCATCTGGCGGCGCATGGCGGCGCTGGATACGGGCTCCGGTGTTTTGGCGATGGTGGTGTCGGCCATGGGATTTTCTCCTTCTTGCTGCCGGTTCAGTGTCTAATTCTGGGGTTGATCAGGCCGTAGAGCAGATCAACGATCAGATTGACGAACATGATGATGGCCGCAATCAGGAGCAGGCCGCCCTGGATGACCGGGTAGTCGCGGCGGAAGACGCTGTCGACCATCCACTTGCCGATGCCCGGCCAGGAGAAGATCGTCTCGGTCAGAATGGCGCCGGCGAGCATGACGCCGATCTGCAGGCCGATCGTGGTGATGACCGGGATCATCGCATTGCGCAAAGCATGGATGCCGACAACGCGGAAAGGCGAAAGGCCTTTTGCGCGGGCGGTGCGGACGTAATCTTCCGACAGGACTTCCAGCATGGCGGAACGCGTCTGGCGGGCGATGACGGCAAGTGGAATGGTCGCCAGCACGATCGAAGGCAGAGCAAGGTGGCTGATTGCCGAGGCGAAAGCACCCTTCTGGCCCGACAGCAGACTGTCGATCAGCATGAAGCCGGTCACTGGCGGGAAGAAGAACATCAGCGAGATGCGGCCCGAAACCGGGAACCATTGCAGCGTGCCGGAGAAGAGGATGATGAGGAGCAGGCCCCACCAGAAGATCGGCATCGAATAACCGACAAGCGCGATACCCATCAGCGTCTGGTCGAAGACCGAGCCGCGCTTGATCGCCGCGATCACGCCGGCCGGAATGCCGAGCGCAATCGCGATGATGATCGCACAGAAGGACAGTTCGACGGTCGCCGGAAACAGCGCCCAGAACTGGTCGAGGATCGGCTTCTTGGAGACGATCGATGTGCCGAAATCGCCGGTGACGACGCCGCCGACATAATCGAAATACTGGATGATCATCGGCCGGTCCATGCCGAGATCGTGGCTGATCTGCGCATGCCGCTCGGGCGACATGACGCGCTCGCCGGACAGGAGTGCTACCGGATCGCCGGGAAGCAGGCGGATGAACGAGAATGCGATGATCGAAACCCCAATAAAGGTCGGGATCAAAACGGCGAGACGCCGCAACAGGAAGCCAAACATATTCAACCTTCAGGGTTTTTGGTTCTTGGCCGTTTGGTGGCTGTCAAGCCACGGAACCGGCGATCATGGCGTCCGCCGCCACAATTTTTGCGTTCTTTAAGAAAATGCCGCGGGAAACGCAACGCGTCCCGCGGCAAAAAGTCGTGAAGCCGATAATTACTGAGCGATATCGACAGCTTCGAAGGTGAAGTCACCGAGCGGGCTCTGGGTGAAGCCGGTTACGCCCTTTGCCATCGGAACGACAGCGAGGGAGTGGTCGATGGTTGCCCAGGGGGCTTCCTTCTTGAAGATGACCTGAGCCTGTTCGTAGAGCTTCGTGCGCTCAGCCTGATCCGAAACGGTCTTGGCCTTCTTCACCAGATCGTCGAATTCCTTGTTGCACCACTGCGCACGGTTGTTACCGCCGACGGCATCGCAGCCGAGCAGGGTGTCAAGGAAGTTGTCCGGGTCGCCGTTGTCGCCGGTCCAGCCCATGATGGCGGCGCCATCGCGGTTCTTTTCCTTGGAGCGCTTCAGGTATTCAGCCCATTCGAAGGAAACGATCTCGACCTTGACGCCGATCTTGGCAAAATCGTCCTGCATGATTTCAGCTGCACGGCGGGCGTTCAGCATGTAGGGGCGCGAGACGGGCATTGCCCAGATCTTCATGGACAGGTCCTTGACGCCGGCATCGGCCAGCATCTTCTTGGCAGCGTCCAGGTCGTAGGTGTCGTCCTTGACGTTCTTGTTGTAGGACCACATCGTCGGCGGGATCGGGTTGGTGGCCGGAGTTGCCATGCCCTGGAAGACGGCATCGACGATGGCCTTCTTGTTGATCGCCTTGTTAAGGGCGATACGGACTTCCGGCTTGTCGAACGGTGCAACGGTCGTGTTGTAGGCGAGGTAGGCGACGTTGAGGCCTTCCTGTTCCAGAACCTTCAGGTTGGAGTCGGACTTCATGGCCTTAACGTCGGCAGCGTTCGGATACGGCATCAGCTGGCATTCGCCGGCCTTCAGCTTCTGGTAACGAACGGCAGCGTCGGTGGTGATCGCGAAGACCAGATCGTCGATCTTCGGAGCGGTGCCCCAGTAATCGGCGTTCTTCTTGTAGCGGATGACGGCATCCTGCTGGTAACCGACGAAGGTGAACGGACCCGTGCCGACCGGCTGCTGGTTCAGCTGTTCCTTCTTGCCGGCCTTGTCGAGGCTGTCAGCATATTCCTTCGAAACGATCGAAGCGAACGGCATGGCCAGGTTGGCGAGGAACGGAGCTTCCGGACGGTTGAGCGTGACCTTGACAGTCAGGTCATCGACCTTTTCGATCGACTTGATGAGCTTCGGGAAGCCCATGCCGTCCGCATATTCCCAGGAAGCGCCGGTGATGTACTTGTTCCAGGCGTTCTTCTCGTTGATCTGGCGATCAATCGAGAAAACGACGTCGTCAGCGTTCAGGGCGCGGGTCGGCTTGAAGAAGTCGGTCGTCTGCCACTTGACGTTCGGGCGCAGCTTGAAGGTGTAAACCGTGCCGTCCGAGGAAATGTCCCAGCTCTGGGCGAGAGCCGCTTCCGGCTGCGTCGTGCCCGGCTTGAACTCAAGCAGACGGTTGTAGATCGGGTGAGCCGAGGCATCGAACGTGGTGCCGGCGGTGTAGAGGCCTGGGTCAAAGCCTTCCGGCGAACCTTCCGAGCAGAATACGAAAGTCTTGGCGCTGGCAGCGCCAGCAAAGAGCGTGGTGGCCGACAGCAGAGCTGCGGCAAGAGCGATTTTGTATTTCATGTTGTTCTCCCTAACCTGTTGCCGGCCTCTAAGCCTGGCCAGGTTGATTGCCGTTCAATGGCGCAATGAGATTGCGCACTTGGATCGTCTATCTGTCCTTCACCTCCTGGCCGCGAATTCTTTCGTTCGCTGGCCGCGCCATCATTTCCCCTGGCGAGGCTGCGACGCCTCAAGGGCCGCCTGCCTCTGTCTTTCTTATCCACGCTAGCGCGTGAAATTTTACGCCCCTTTGCAAATTCATGGAAAAATCTCCACAAATTCGACCAAATCTCCGCAAAATTATTGTGACAATGCGCGTTTTCCGTCGATTGGCCGGCGGTCGTGGCGCGGGAGCATAGCGATTATGGTGTCGTTGTCGAGATACCACATTTCGCGTCTTGCGATTAATTGATCGCGATTGCCTGTTTTCTCTGCAACGCCGATTTCTGTTGCATTGCCACATTGTCATCGGGCGAGAAACGAGTAGGGTCTGGCGCTTAAAACAGCATCAGTGCGCAAGGCGATATTTCCATGACCACAGCCAATTCCAATCTCCCGCTCGTCTGGGATTTCATCGATCGCAAGACCGAAGTTTTTACCGAGCTTTCCGACCGTGTCTGGGAGACGCCGGAAACCTGCTACATGGAAACGCAGTCGGCGGCAGCACACCGCGAGATGCTGGAAGCGCAGGGTTTCAGGATCACCGACAATGTTGCCGACATCCCGACCGCGCTGATCGGCGAGGCCGGCGAGGGCGGTCCGGTGATTGCCTTTCTCGGCGAATATGATGCGCTTGCCGGTCTCAGCCAGAAGGCCGGGATGACCGCGCATGATCCGCTTGTCGCTGGGGCAAACGGCCATGGCTGCGGCCATAACCTGCTCGGCACCGGTTCGCTTCTGGCCGCAACGGCGCTCAAGGACTGGCTGGAAAAGACCGGCACGCCCGGCCGCGTGCGTTATTACGGCTGCCCGGCAGAAGAGGGTGGAGCTGCAAAAGCCTTCATGGTGCGCGCCGGCGCCTTTGCCGATGTCGATATCGCTATCAGCTGGCATCCGAGCAATTTCTTCGGCGTGCAGCGCGAGACTTCGCTTGCGAACTGCCGCATCGACTTCACCTTTACCGGTCGCGCCGCCCATGCCGCTGCCGTGCCGGAGCTTGGCCGCAGCGCGCTCGATGCCGTCGAACTAATGAGCGTTGGTGTCAATTATATGCGCGAGCATATGCCGTCCGAATGCCGCATCCATTATGCGGTTCTCGATACCGGCGGGATCTCGCCGAATGTTGTGCAGGCGCATGCCAAGGTGCGTTATGTCGTGCGCGCCCCGGAACTGTCCGGCCTGTTTGCGCTGATCGAACGCGTCAAGAAGGTTGCCGAAGGCGCTGCCCTGATGACCGAGACCAAGATGGAGAGCGCCACGCTTGCCGGCGTCTCCAATCTCATGGTCAACACGCCGCTGATGGATGCGATGCAGGATGTCTGCGAGAGCATGGGGCCGGTGGAATTCGACGACAAGGACCGCGCTTTTGCGGACGCGATCCAGGCAACCCTGACGCCGGAAGATATCGCCGCAAGCTGGGCGCAGGAACGCCTCGAACCCCGCGATATAGCGCTCGCCGATTTCGTCCTGCCGGCGCATAACGAGGTGCGGCAGATGGGCGGTTCGACCGATGTCGGCGATGTCAGCTGGGTCGTTCCAACCGTGCAGGCCTATGGTTCGACGCTTGCCGTCGGCACGCAGCTTCATACCTGGCAGGTCGTCACGCAGGGCAAGAGCCCGCTTGCGCACAAGGGCATGGTATCTGTCGCCAAGGCGATGGCGGCAACCGGGCTTGCTGCGCTTGAAAGCGAACAGCTGCGCGAGGCGGCCTGGGCCGATCTGAAGAAGCGCCGCAAGGGCCAGGAATATCGCAGCCCGATCCCGGAAGGCGCCGAGCCGCCGGTCGCGGCCATGACGGTCAAATGATTGCCACCCTTATTGGCTGTCAATTATTTTGAACGGAAACATGCTTGAGCGGGGATTTGGGGTGTCCAAGTTTCCCGTTTGAGCCTAAGGATTCGGTCCAGCAGTCCGATCGACATATTCGCAGACCTGAAGGAGGTTCTCGTGAACGTTCAGCCCAATTCCATGGAAGCCCGCGACAAGGCTTATCACCTTCATTCCTACACCAATGCCCGCGCCCTTGAAAAAGACGGCGCGCTGGTGATGGATCGCGGCGAGGGCATCTACGTCTACGATACCAACGGCAAGCAATATATCGAGGGCATGGCCGGCCTCTGGAGCGTCGGCGTCGGTTTTGGCGAAAACCGTCTGGTCGAAGCGGCCGCCAAGCAGATGGCGAAGCTGCCCTATTACCACACGTTCACCGCCCGTGCGCATGGACCGTCGATCGAGCTTGCCGAAAAGCTGATCCAGATGGCGCCGGTGCCGATGTCGAAGGCCTATTTCACCAATTCCGGCTCGGAAGCCAATGATACGGCCGTCAAGATGGTCTGGTATCGGTCGAATGCGCTCGGCAAGCCGGAAAAGAAGAAGATCATTTCCCGCATCAAGGGTTATCACGGCGTCACCGTCGCCAGCGCCAGCCTGACCGGCCTGCCGAACAACCACCGTTCCTTCGACCTGCCGATCGCCGGCGTCTTCCACACCAGCTGCCCGCATTACCGTGCCTTCAAGCTGGAGGGCGAGGATGAAGCGGCGTTCGTTGCCCGTTGCGTCAAAGAACTGGAAGACCTGATCATCAAGGAAGGCCCGGAAACGGTTGCCGCCTTCATCGGTGAGCCGGTCATGGGTGCAGGCGGCGTCATCGTGCCGCCGGCCGGTTACTGGGATGCGATCCAGAAGATTCTGAAGAAATACGACATTCTTCTGATCGCCGATGAAGTCATCTGCGGCTTTGGCCGCACCGGCAACATGTTCGGCACGACGACCTATGAGATGCAGCCGGACATCATGACGCTGTCGAAGCAGATCTCTTCGTCCTACCAGCCGATTTCGGCGCTGCTGATCAACGAAAACGTCTACCAGCCGCTCGCCGACGAATCCGCCAAGATCGGCACGTTTGGCCATGGCGTCACCGCCGCCGGCCACCCGGTCGCCTCGGCCGTCGCGCTCGAAAACATCGCGATCATCGAGGAGCGTGATCTGGTCGGCAACGTCAAGGCGCTGGCACCAAAGTTCCAGGGGCGCATCAAGGCGCTGGAAAGCCATCCGCTGGTCATCGAAGGCCGCGGCGTCGGCCTGATCGGCGCGATCGAACTGAAGCCGCGTGATGGTTTTGCCGCCGGCCAGCTCGGCTCGAAACTCTTCTCGATCATGGTCGAAAAGGGCCTGATCTCGCGCGCCATCGGCGACAGCCTCGCCTTCTGCCCGCCGATGATCATCACCGAAGCGCAGGTCGATACGATCTTCGATACGGTCGAAGCTTCGCTCGACGTTCTGCAGAAGCAGCTGTCTGCCTGATCTTTATTTGGGGCCGGGTAAAATCCTTTATCCGGCTCCGATTGCTCAAGCTGACGGGGCGCCTATATTCGCGTCATGCTTGATCTCATCCAGGCCTATTGGCCGCATATCCTTTTCATCATTTCCCTCATTGCCGGGGCTGCCGCATCTATTCATGCGGCCATGACGAAAGAGGAGGTGCGCGCCGCGATCGGCTGGGTCGGCGTCATCGTTCTTTCTCCCATTGTCGGTGCCGGGCTTTACCTGATCGCCGGCATCAACCGCATGCGCCGCGGCGTCATCAGCGATCGCAGGGCGCTTCTGCAGGGCAAGGTCCGCGCCGAATTTGCCTCGCTCGATGCTACGGATGCACTGGTCACAACGGAATACGGCAACCGTTTCCGGGCGATGAAGACGCTCGGCGACCGCGTCACCCATCACCGGCTGACGACGGGCAATACGATCGTTGCGCTTGATAACGGCGATGCTGCCTATGGCGCGATGCTGAAGGCGATCGGCAAGGCAGAGCGCAGCATCATCCTCGAAACCTATATTTTCGATCGGGACCGCATCGGCCGACGTTTCGTCGAAGCGTTGATTGCGGCGGTGAAGCGCGGCGTCGAGGTGCGGGTGCTGATCGATGCGGTCGGCGCGCGGTATTCGGTGCCGAGCGTGCTCGGCATGCTGCGCGATGGCGGTGTTACCGTCGATGTGTTCAACGGCAATGTCATCATGGGCCTGCGCCTGCCCTATGCGAACCTTCGAACCCACCGCAAGATCATCGTCATCGACGGCCGTGTGGCCTTTACTGGCGGCATGAATATTCGCGAGGCGTTTTCGAAGGAGTTCAGCGGTGATGCCTGCGCCTTCGACACGCATTTCAAGGTGACCGGTCCCGTCGTGGCCGATCTTTTTGCGATCACGGCGGCCGACTGGCAGTTTTCCAGCGGCGAGGCGCTGGAGGGCGCGGCCTGGGCGCTGCCGCCGCCGGAAAGCGAGGCGGGCAAGCCGGTCATCATCCGCGCCGTCTCCTCCGGTCCCGACCGCAGCCTTGAAACAAACCACAAGATCCTGATGGGCGCGTTTTCCGTGGCGCGGTCGTCGATCCGCATCGTCTCGCCCTATTTTCTGCCGGACCGGGAGCTGATCACCGCGCTGGTCACGGCTGCGCGGCGCGGCGTTACCGTCGATATCGTCGTCCCGAGCGCCAACAATCTCAAACTCGTCGATCTCGCCATGACGGCGCAGTTCGACCAGATGCTGAAAAATTATTGCCGCATCTGGCGGGCATCCGGGCCCTTCAACCATTCCAAGCTGATGGCGATCGACGGGCGCTGGTCCTATGTCGGTTCGTCCAATATCGACCCGCGATCGCTGCGGCTGAATTTCGAAGTCGACATGGAAATTCTCGACCATGGTTTTACGCAGGCGCTGGAGCGGCGGATCGATATGACGATTTCTTCGGCAACCGAAGTGAAGCTCGACAGTTTAATGAACAGGCCCTTCCCGATCCGGCTCCTCGAGCGGGTGCTCTGGCTGGGCTCGCCCTATCTCTGATCCGCTCTGAGTCTCATCGGAAGCGCTGGTCAGGGGAGGCATCGTCGCCTATCATCCGGATATCAGTCGCCATGCACACACTCATGCACGAAAAACGCCAAAACCTTCCCGTCAGCATTCTGGCTTCGATCCGGGCCCGCAAGAATCGCGGCGCCGGCGTTCACTCGGCGCATGATCGCAGCACCGGCATGCTGATCGCCTCCTACAATGTCCATAAATGCGTCGGCGTGGACCGAAAGTTCGATCCTGCCCGCATCAGCCATGTCATTCGCGAGATCGGCGCCGATGTGATCGCGCTGCAGGAGGCCGACAGCCGGTTCGGCGAAAGGCGCGGGCTGCTCGATCTCGGCTGGATGGAGCGGGAGACGGGCCTTTTTCCGGTGCCGATTACCGGCGCTGCCAGGGCGCATGGCTGGCACGGCAATGTCATCTTCTTTCGCGAAGGTCTGGTGCGCGACGTGCATCAGGTGAACCTGCCGGGGCTCGAACCGCGCGGTGCGCTGATGACGGAGCTTGAGCTGAAGGATGGCAGCACGCTTCGTATCATCGCCGCCCATCTCGGCCTGCTCAACCGTTCGCGCCATCAGCAGGCGCGGATGATCCTCGACATTCTCGGCTCGCGGGCGGAGCAGCCCACCGTGCTGATGGGGGATCTGAACGAATGGCGGCTGGGTGATCGCTCGGCGCTTAATACGCTGGCCACCGTGTTTGGCCTGCCAGCTGCGGTGCCGAGTTTTCCGTCCCGCCTGCCGGTTCTGGCGCTCGACCGGATCATGGCCAACCGGCCGGGCCTGATCGATACGGTGCATACGCATGACACGCCGCTGGCACGGCTTGCCTCGGACCATCTGCCGATCAAGGCCGTGGTGAAGGTCGGCATGTTGCCGGCCGAAGAGGGCAGGGCGGTCTGATCGCCTGCGGTTCGCGTCTTTACCGTCGGGAAAAGCCGGAATAGGGTTTGACCGTTCTCACCCGCACGTCTTTTCCCGAATGGAATTTCCATGACCGATATCGCCATGATCGAATCTGCCCGCGCACGTCTTGCCGGGCATGTCCGCCGCACGCCGCTTCTCTCCTCGCCGTTCCTGGACGAGATCGCAGGCCGCAGGATTTTCGTGAAGCCGGAATGCCTGCAGCATACGGGTTCGTTCAAGTTTCGCGGTGCCTGGTCGGCCATTTCGGCGCTGGAGCCTGACGTTCGTGCCCGCGGCGTGATCGCCTTTTCCTCGGGCAACCATGCCCAGGGCGTGGCGCTGGCTGCAAAGCTGCACGGAATTTCCAGCGTCATCATCATGCCGGCCGATGCGCCGCGCATCAAGATCGAGAATACCCGCGCCTATGGTGCCGAGGTCGTGCTCTACGATCGCGCCAATGAGGACCGCGATGAAATCGGCGCGCGGCTTTCAGCCGAACGTGGCCTGACACTGGTAAAGCCTTTCGATGAGCCGCTGGTGATTGCCGGCCAGGGCACGGCGGGGCTGGAGATTGCCGAACAGGCGGCCGAGCTCGGCATCGACAAGGCCGATGTTCTGGTGCCGACCGGTGGCGGCGGTTTCATTTCCGGTGTCTCGCTGGCGCTCGAAGCCAAGGCGCCGGGTTTTACCGTCCATCCCTGCGAGCCGCAGGGTTTTGACGATGTCACGCGTTCGCTGAAATCCGGCAGGATCGAGCGCAATGACCGGCAGTCCGGCTCGCTCTGCGATGCGATCATCACGCCGCAGCCGGGCAATATCACCTTCCCGATCATGTCGAAGCTTTGCGGTCCGGGCGTCGTCGTTACCGAGGATGAGGCATTGAAGGCGGTCGGTCTGGCATTCAGCCGTCTGAAGATCGTCGTCGAGCCGGGCGGTGCCGTGGCACTTGCCGCTGCGCTGTTTCACGGAGAAGGTCTCGGTGATACGGTGATTGCAGTCTGCTCGGGCGGCAATATCGATCCCGACGTGTTCCGTATGGCTTTGGATCAACAGGCCGCCTGAATAAGGTATTGAACGTGGTTAAGAGCCGTCAGGTATAATAAACCGTTAACTGACAGACTCACGCGTTAAGAAAAAAGGATTTTCTACGGAACACCAATGCGGCTGGAACATTATCTCTATCGGCTTGGTAGAGATAGGCTAGGATAGCGTTCAACAGACGAGATCAACTCGGGAGGTTCGCATGCACTACATCCAGCATCAGCTTCGGTCCTTCACCGCCCCCGGCGCCAAGTGGCAGTGGGTAGCGCAGACCGGCCTCGTGGTCGCCGCGTTCCTGTTCGTCGGCGCCGTAACACTCGGGCTTTTCCCGTAATCGCAATCCGGCCGCCAGTCTTTTGGCGGTATCTCCAGATGAAAAAACCTCCCGCACCGGCATGGCGCGGGAGGTTTTTGTTTTTAAAGGGCAATTGCCTTATTTCGCCGGCAGATAGGCTTCCGCCAGTTCCACCCAGAAATTGACGCCAATCGGGATTGCGTCATCGTTGAAGTCGAAGCGCGGATGGTGCAGCGGCGGGTCGTTTTCGGTGCGCTTGGTGCCGAGCAGAAAATAGCTGCCGGGACGTTCCTGCAGCATATAGGCGAAATCCTCGCTGCCCATGGATGGGCGCTCCAGATCGACGACCTTGTCGGCGCCGACCACGCGGCTTGCGAGATCGCGGACGAAATCGGTTTCCGCCTTGTGGTTGATCGTCGCCTCGTAGCCGCGGTTATAATCCAGCGTCACGCTCATGCCGTAGCTGGCGGCCTGGCCTTCGGCGATCATGCGGATGCGGCGTTCCAGCTCGTCGCGCACCTTCGGGTCGAAGGAGCGGATTGTCAGCAGCATTTCCGCCCGTTCGGGAATGACATTGCTCGCCATGCCGGCGTGAAAAGCGCCGACGGTCACGACCATGGAATCGAGCGGATGGATGTTGCGCGAGGAAATCGTCTGCAACGCCATGATGATGCTTGCGCCGCAGACGATCGGGTCGGCCGTGTCCTGCGGTTCTGCGCCGTGGCCGCCGCGGCCGTTGACGGTGATGCGGCATTCGTCGACCGCCGCCATCATCGGGCCTTCCTTGACGCCGATCAGGCCGAAGCCGAGGGCCGGGTCATTGTGCA
The DNA here is from genome assembly GCF_007829835.1 of Neorhizobium alkalisoli. GTDB lineage: Bacteria > Pseudomonadota > Alphaproteobacteria > Rhizobiales > Rhizobiaceae > Neorhizobium. Next base: position 106,979 of record NZ_VIWP01000006.1, read on the forward strand.
GGCCGAACACGGCATCGCAGGGAAAGCGGTCGAAAAGGCCGTCGTCGATCATCAGCTTGGCGCCGCCGAAATTTTCCTCGGCCGGCTGAAAGACCAGGTGAATAGTGCCGTCGAAATTGCGGCGTTCGGCCAGGATCTTGGCTGCGCCGAGCAGCATGGCGGTATGGCCGTCATGCCCGCAGGCATGCATCAGGCCCTTGGTCTTGCTGGCATATTCCGCGCCGGTCTCTTCCTCGATCGGCAGCGCGTCGATATCGGCGCGGATGCCGACGGAACGCGTGCTGGTGCCGTTCTTCAGGCTCGCGACAAGTCCGGTCTGGCCGAGGCCGCGGGTGACCTCGTATCCGAGTGCCGTCAGCTGGGCGGCAACGAAGTCGGATGTGTTGAATTCCGAAAGCCCGAGCTCCGGGTGCTGGTGCAGGTAGCGGCGGGTTGCGACCACGTCGGTCATGTCGTTGGTAAACTGGATCGTCATAGGTCAATCACCATCGTTTTAACGGATGCGCAAGGCATTTCACGGCTGCGCGGGCTGGGCCCGGCGAGCGTCCATCCATAGCAGTGCCGCGATAAAGAGGTAAGGGCCGGATGATCGGATCGAATCGATTGAAAAGCACGTCCTGCAATGGCTTACGGCCGTAATCATTCAGCTTTTATTCAGGGAGTTCAGACTAGAGCCGATGATGTCTCATTGTGCCGGGAGCAGGCGAGGTGGGGATCGATCATTTGCCATATGAGGATCGCTCTCTATCTCTTGTTTCTCGGACGCTTCGACGCTGGTCCCGTTACCTTTACCGGTGCGGTGCCACGCTGGAGCGGACAGGTATTTTGAGACCGTAAACCCTGAATTTCCTCAGCAGAAGTCCATCTATGTCCCTTGATATTCAGCCTTCAGCTTCCCCGCGTGAAACCGAAGCCAAGCAGGTCGATCATAACGACTCGATCCGTGCGGCCTATTTCACCGTCGAAGATCTTCGAGACTGTGGTGAAAAGCTCGGACAGAGCGGCACATCAAGCCTTCCGGGCTTCATGGATTTCGAATTCTTCAAGCGCCATGACGAGAACGAGAAGGAAATCCTTCGCGTTTACCGCGCCGCAGCTCTGGACGTCGATGCCGGTGCATCGATCACGCCGGCTGCCGAATGGCTGCTCGACAACTATTACATCGTCGAAGAGGCGATCCAGGAAGTGCGGCGCGATTTTCCGCGCAAGTTCTTCAAGCAGCTGAAGACGATCAAGGTCGGCGATCAGAAGATCCCGCGTGTGCTGGCGCTCGCCTGGCTTTACGTCGCCCATACCCATAGCGGCCTTAACCGCGAAACGCTGGCCGCCATGGTCGAAGGTTTTCAGACGGAAGAGCCGCTGGAAATCGGCGAACTCTGGGCGCTGCCGTCCTTCATCCGCTTCGTGCTGATCGAAAACCTGCGCCGCATCGCGACCCGCGTCGATCGCTCGCGCAACATGCGCCGCCGCGCCAATGACGCGGCAGACGAGATCATCCGCCTCAACGACGAGACCGAAGGTACCAAGGTTCTCGCCGGCGTCGAGGAATTTGCCCGCGACAACACCTTTGCCGCTCAGTTCCTCTATCGCCTGCGCAATGCTTCGCAGGCCTCGGGTTACGCCACCTCCTGGCTGGAAAAGCGCCTGATCGCTGCCGGCACCGATGTCGAGACGGTGCAACAATCCGAACAGAGCCGCCTGTCCTCCGGCAACGTGACGATGGGCAATATCATCAAGAGCCTGCGCCTCATCATCGATACGGAATGGAGTGTCTGGTTCGAGGACGTTTCGCAGATCGATAAGATCTTTCGCGATCACACGGACTATGAAGCGCTCGATTTCGGCTCACGCAATGCCTATCGCAACCGTATCGAAAAGCTCGCCCGCGTCTCCAAGCGCAGTGAAGCAGAAGTCACGCAGGCTGCCGTCGAACTGGCGCAGGCAGCTGCAGCCAAGAACCCCGACGTGCGCGAAACCAATGTCGCCGCCTTCATCGTCGGCCGGCACCGCAAGGAGCTGGAAGCGGCAATCGGTTACAAGCCGCCGATCCTGCAGCGCGCCGTGCGCGCCTATCGCCGCCTGAACTGGTTCGCGATTGCCGGCCCTGTTCTGTTCCTCACCGTGCTGGCCATGGTGGTTGCCGGTTATTTCCTCGTCCAGGCCTCGATTTCGCTACCGGTCGTGTTCTTCCTTCTCGTCATGCTGGCACTGCCGGCTTCGGAAGGTGCAACAGGCCTGTTCAACACGGTTGTCACCTATTTCGTCAAACCGGCACGTCTGGTCGGTTACGAATACAAGGAAGGCATTCCGGAAGAGGCGCGGACGCTCGTCGTCGTGCCCTGCCTGATCACCGACCGCGACACGGTGGACGAACTCGTCCGCAATCTCGAAGTCCATTATCTCGCTAATCCGAACGGCGAAATCTACTTCTCGCTCCTGTCCGACTGGCGCGATGCCAAGCAGGAGCAGAGCGAGGCCGATCTCGAAATCCTCGACTATGCCAAGCGCGAAATCGCAGCGCTGAACCAGCGCTACAAGGGCGAGGTCGCCAGCGACCGCTTCTTCCTGCTGCACCGCCGTCGCCTGTTCAATCCGAACGAAGGCGTCTGGATGGGCTGGGAGCGCAAGCGCGGCAAGCTGCATGAGCTGAACCTGCTCCTGCGCGGCGACCGTGACACGACCTATCTTCAGGGTGCCAACATGGTGCCGGAGAACGTCCAGTACGTGATGACGCTCGATGCCGATACCCGCCTCATCCGTGATGCGGCGACCAAGCTCGTCGGTAAGATGCACCACCCGATCAACCGCCCGGTTCTCGATCCTGTTTCCAACCGCGTCGTTCAGGGTTACGGCCTTATGCAGCCGCGCGTTACCCCGTCGCTGACGACGGGCAAGGAAGCGTCCGTCTTCCAGCGCGTCTTCTCGGTCGGCCGCGGTCTCGACCCTTACGTCTTTGCCGTTTCCGACGTCTATCAGGACCTGACGGCCGAAGGTTCGTTCACCGGCAAGGGTCTTTATCACGTCGATGCCTTCGAAGCCTCGCTGAAAGGCCGTATCGAGGAAAACTCGGTTCTGTCGCACGACCTTCTCGAAGGGTCTTTCGCCCGCTGCGCGCTCGTCACTGACGTCGAGCTAGTCGAAGACTTCCCGGTCCGTTACGAAGTCGAAGTGTCGCGCCAGCATCGCTGGGCGCGTGGCGACTGGCAGCTTCTCCCTTACATCCTTGAGCCGAAGCGCGGCGTCACCGCGCTCGGCCGCTGGAAGATGATGGACAACCTGCGCCGTTCGCTCACCCCGATCGCCTGGTTCTTCGCATCGGTTCTCGGCTGGTACTGCATGGACCCGCTCGGCGCGCTGATCTGGCAGATCCTGCTGATCTTCTCGCTGTTCGTCGCTCCGACGATCTCGCTGCTCACCAACCTTCTGCCGCGGTCCAGCGACAATGTCGCCAAGGCGCATTTCTATTCGGTCTGGACGGATGTCCGGTCGACCAATGCGCAGGTCGCATTGCGTATCGTCTTCATCGCCGATTCCGCCTGCATCATGACCGATGCGATCGCCCGTTCGCTGTACCGCCTGCTCGTCAGCCGCAAGCTGATGCTGGAATGGCGTACCGCCGCCTCGATCCAGTCAAGCGCGCAGGGCAGCCCGGCCGATTATTACCGTTCCATGTGGCATGCGCCGGCAATCGCCGTCTTGAGCATCCTGCTCGCCGCCATTCCGGGCGACAATGCCTTCCTCGTCGGCATTCCGTTTGCGATTCTCTGGATCTTCTCGCCGCTCGTCGCCTGGTATGTGAGCCAGTCGGCCGAGACGGAAGACAAGCTTTTCGTGCCGGAAAACGTCTCGGTCGAGCTGCGCAAGATTGCGCGCCGCACCTGGCGTTATTTCGAAATGTTCGTGACGCCGGAGCATAGCTACCTGCCGCCGGACAATTATCAGGAAAAGCCGAACCCGTCGGTCGCCAAGCGCACCTCGCCGACCAATATCGGCGTCTATCTGTTATCGACCATTTCGGCCCGGCATTTCGGCTGGATCAGCTTTGCCGAGACGATCGATCGTCTGGAAAAGACGCTGGCGACCGTCGAAAAGGCCGAAAAGTTCCGCGGCCACATGTTCAACTGGTATCACATCGATACGATGAAGCCGCTGATGCCGCGCTACGTCTCGTCGGTCGATAGCGGCAACTTCGCCGGCCACCTGATCGCGATTTCGTCGGCCTGCCGCATCTGGGCGGAAGCCCCGTCGGCGCATCTCCAGGGCAATCTCGATGGTCTCGGCGATGTCGCCGGCATTCTCGGCGAAACGCTGAAGGCGTTGCCGGACGACCGCAAGACCGTGCGCCCGCTGCGTCGTCGTCTCGAAGAGCGGATCAACGGCTTTGCCAATGCGCTCGCCGCCGTCAAGCGCGAGCACGAGTTTGCCTCGATCCGCATCATCAACCTCTCGGTTCTCGCCCGCGACATCCAGAAGCTCGCCGGCAATCTCGACCATGAGGTTCGCTCCGGCCAGAGTGAGGAAGTCACGAAATGGGCGGCCTCGCTGGTCGCCGCCTGCGAAGCCCATATTGCCGATAGCACTTTCGACAATGCCAATGTCGAAGAGCTGCGCGACCGTCTTGCCGCCCTGCGCGACAAGGCCCGCAGGATCGCGCTGGCGATGGACTTCAAGTTCCTGTTCCGCAAGGACCGTCGCCTTCTGTCGATCGGCTATCGCGTCGAAAGCAACGAAGTCGACGAGGCCTGCTACGACCTTCTCGCTTCGGAAGCGCGTCTGACCAGCCTGTTCGGCATCGCCAAGGGCGACCTGCCGAACGAACACTGGTACAAGCTCGGCCGTCACGTCGTGCCGATCGGCGCCCGTGGTGCGCTCGTTTCCTGGTCGGGTTCGATGTTCGAATATCTGATGCCGCCGCTCGTCATGCAGGAGCGTCAGGGCGGTATCCTCAACCAGACCAACAATCTGATCGTCAAGGAACAGATGAACCATGGCCGCCGTCTCGGCACGCCCTGGGGCATTTCCGAAGCAGCGTTCAACGCGCTCGACCATCAGATGCACTATCAGTACACCAACTTCGGTGTGCCGACGCTCGGTCTGAAGCGTGGTCTCGGCCAGAATGCGGTTATCGCGCCCTATGCGTCGATCCTCGCCAGCCAGTACGATCCGATCGCAGCCGTCGAAAACCTCGCCGAACTGCGTGAACTCGGTGCGCTCGGTATCTACGGCTTCCACGATGCGGTCGATTTCACCCCGACCCGTGTGCCGGAAGGCAAGCGTTGCGCCGTCGTGTTCAACTATTATGCCCACCACCACGGCATGTCGATCGCGGCCGTCGCCAACGTCGTCATGAACGGCCTGCTGCGCGAACTCTTCCACTCCGACCCTGTCATCGAAGCGGCAGAACTTCTGCTGCAGGAAAAGGCGCCGCGCGACATTCCGGTCATGAGCGCCAAGCACGAGGAAAAGCCGGGTACTGGCGGCGGCGAGCTGCTGCGTCCGGAAATCCGCACGATCAGCAACCCGGCGACGAAGGACCGCGAGCTGGTTCTTCTGTCCAACGGCCATTATTCGCTGATGCTGACGGCGGCCGGCTCCGGTTATGCCCACTGGAACAATCTTTCGGTCACCCGCTGGAAGGCGGATCCGACCGAAGACCGCTGGGGCCAGTTCATCTTCCTGCGCGATACGGCAACCAACGACTGGTGGTCGACGACTGCCGAACCGCGCCGCGCCGAAGGCGAGCAGACCAAGGTCGTGTTCAGCGACGAAAAGGCCGAGTTCCACAAGACCGTCGGCGATCTCACCAGCACGGTCGAGGTCATCGTCGGCACGGAACACGATGCCGAAGGCCGCCGCGTCACCCTGCTCAACATGGGCACCGAGGACCGCTTCATCGAAGTCACGTCCTATATGGAGCCCGTGCTTGCCGGTGACGATGGCGATAACGGCCATCCGCTGTTCTCGCGCATGTTCATCAATACCGAGATCGGCAAGCGTGGTGATGTGATCCGCGCTTGGCGCAACAAGCGCGAGCATAGCGATCCGGACGTTCTGGTGGCGCATCTTGCCGCCGACAGCGCCGGTTCGTCGCGCCCGACCGAATACGAGACCGACCGCCGCAAGTTCCTCGGCCGCGGCCGCACGCTGGCGGAGGCTGCCGCCTTCGATCCGGGTGCATCGCTTTCGAATACGGACGGTTTCACGCTCGATGCGGTCCTGTCGCTGCGCCGCAGCGTCCGGGTTCCGGCCGGCAAGAAGGTCAGCGTCATCTTCTGGACCATCGCGGCCCAGAAGCGCGACGAACTCGACAAGGCGATCGAGCATTACCGCCACGTCGAGACGTTCCAGAGCGAGCTGACCCAGGCCTGGACGCGCACGCAGATGCAGATGCGCCATCTCGGCGTCACCTCGCAGGATGCCGCGGTCTACCAGCATCTCGGCCGTTACCTCGTCTATCCGGACATGCAGCTGCGCGCCGACCAGCAGACGCTGCAGGCCGGCATGCAGGCACAGTCGGGCCTCTGGCCCTGGGCCGTATCGGGCGACCTGCCGATCTTCACGCTGCGCATCAATGACGAAAACGACATGCCGGTCGCCAAAGAAGCCATCCTGGCGCAGCAATATCTGCGCTCGCGCGGTGTCCTGTCCGACCTCGTCATCTTCAACGAGCGGGCGGCCGAAGACCAGCAGGATATCCAGCAGTCGATCGAGCAGCTGGCGACCCGCATGGGTCAGGAGGGCGGGCGCCAGCACGTCTTCACGCTGCGCCGCGGCCTGATGGACGATGCCGCCGTCGAAGGCCTGATCGCCGCCTCGCGCGTCGTTCTGCATGCCCGCAACGGCCAGCTTGCCGACCAGCTGAACCGCACGACGACGATCTTTGCGCCGTCGACCGAACAGCAGATCGAGGCCGATCGCCGTCCGCTCCTCAAGGGCGAGATCTTTGCCGCACCGGAAAGTGCAGCAGAAGCACCGGCAGGTCTCGATTTCTGGAACGGCATCGGTGGCTTCTCCGGCGAGGGCAACGAATATGTCGTGCACCTCAAGGGTGGCCAGTCGACGCCGCATCCGTGGATCAACGTTATCTCCAACGACAATTTCGGCTTCCATGTTTCTGCCGAAGGCGCAGGTTTCACCTGGGCCGAGAATTCGCGCGACTACCAGCTGACGCCCTGGACCAATGATCTCGTCATCAACCGTCCCGGCGAAGGTTTCTATGTCGCCGACACCGAGACGTCGAAGGTCTACACGCCGTTCGCGGCCCTGTCGCGCCGGCCGGAAGTCACGTTCGAGACCCGCCACGGCCTCGGTTACTCCGTCTTCACGGCGGAAGAGGATGGCCTGAAGCTTGAAGTCACCCAGACCGTCGATCGCAAGCGCCATGCGAAATTCTCGCAGATGGTGCTGAAGAACTCCGGTTCGGAAACGAAGAAGCTGCGCCTCTACGGTTATGTCGAATGGCTGCTCGGCTCCAATCCGGCAAAGACGGTGTCCTACATCCTGCCGTCGCGGGACGAGGCGACCGGCACGCTTCTCGCCACCAACCCGTTCAGCATCAACTTTGCCCGCTTCGCCTTTGTCGGCATGGCGGAAATGCCGAGCGGCTTCACCGTCAGCCGCCGCGAGTTCATCGGCCGCTTCGGCTCGGTGCAGCTGCCGGCAGCCGTCACGAGCGGTTCGGCTCTCAGCGGTTCGCTCGATCTTGACGGCGATCCGTGCGCAGCACTTGCCTATGATGTCGAACTGGCGCCGGGCGAGGAAAAGAAGGTCACCTTCTTCCTCGGCGATGCCAAGACGCGCGAAGAGGCCGTCAGCCTCGCTGCCGAGTTGAAGGTGGCGAAGTTCGACGAGATGCTGGCGGCAAACCGCGGCTTCTGGACCGAGTTCACCGGTCGTGTGAAGATCTCGACGCCGGACAAGTCGCTGAACAACATGGTCAACCACTGGCTGCCCTATCAGGCACTCGGTTGCCGTATCATGGCCCGTACCGCCTTCTACCAGGCATCCGGCGCCTTCGGCTTCCGCGACCAGCTGCAGGATACGCTGGCCTTCCTGGTGCACGAGCCGTCGCTGGCCCGTCGCCAGATCATCAACGCCGCTTCGCACCAGTTCCGCGAAGGCGACGTGATGCATTGGTGGCTGCCGCATAACGACTCCGGCGTCCGTACGACCATCTCGGACGACGTCGTCTGGCTCGCCTATGCGATCCATCAATATGTCTCGGTTACGGGCGATGCGTCGCTGCTCGAGGAAAAGCTGCCCTTCCTGGCCGGCCCGATCCTCGAAAAGACCAAGCACGACGCCTTCATCCAGCCGGAGGTCACCGACGAGATCGGCAGCCTCTACGAACATGCCGCACGGGCGCTCGATCTTGCGATCGACCGGACCGGCGACATGGGCCTGCCGCTGATCCTCGGCGGCGACTGGAACGACGGCATGAACCGTGTCGGCGTCAACGGTCGCGGCATGAGCGTCTGGCTCGGCTGGTTCCTGGCAGCAGCCCTGCGTAACTTCATTCCTTATGCGGAAGAGCGCAAGGACGCCAAGCGCGCCGATCGCTGGCGGAAGCATATCGATACGTTGCGGGACGCGCTGGAAACCGACGGCTGGGACGGCACCTATTATCGCCGCGGTTATTTCGACGACGGTTCACCGCTCGGCTCTGCCAAGAGCGATGAATGCCGCATCGACAGCCTCGGTCAGACCTGGAGCGTGCTGTCGGGTGAAGGTAATCACGAGCGTTCTGTCCAGGCGATGGACGCGGTCATGGAAAAGCTCGTCGACGACGAGGCCGGTATCATCCGCCTCTTCACGCCGGCCTTCCAGAACACCCGTAAGGATCCGGGCTATATCAAGTCCTATCCGCCGGGCGTGCGTGAAAACGGTGGCCAGTATACCCATGCTGCGATCTGGGTGGTGATGGCCATGGCCGGGTTGAAGCGTGGTGACGATGCCTGGAAGTGCTTCCAGATGATCAACCCGATCAACCATGCGCTCGACCATCAGTCGGCCGAAAAATATCGCGTCGAACCCTACGTGGTCGCCGCCGATATCTATGGCGCCGGCTCTTATGAAGGCCGTGGCGGCTGGACCTGGTATACGGGTTCCGCAGGCTGGCTGCACCGCGCGGCGATCGAAGGCATTCTGGGCATCCGCCGCCAGGGCGACCGTCTTCTGGTCAATCCGGCGCTGCCGAGCGAATGGCCGGGCTTCACCGCTGAGATCACCATCGAAGGCAAGGCACACAAGATCGCCGTCGAGGATGGCAAGGTGACCGTGGATGGCACCGCGGTCGGTGAAGAGGGCTACAAGCTGTAAGGCTTGAGGCCCGCCGATCCCGAAACAGAAAAGCCCGCCTTTCGCTTCCGGAAGGCGGGCTTTTTATTGGTCGGTAGGGAGGCGGTGGAGTTCTGCCCCGAACTTCAGAACTTGAACGTGGCCGTGACTGGCACGTGGTCGGAAGGCTGGTTCCAGCCGCGTGCTTCCTTCAGCACTTCGATATTGGCGAGGAACGGCCCGAGATCCGGCGAGGACCAGATATGGTCGAGGCGGCGGCCCTTGTTGGCGGCTTCCCAGTCTTTCGCGCGGTAGCTCCACCAGGTGTAGATCTTTTCCGGCTCCGGCGTGTGCTGGCGCATCAGGTCCAGCCAGCCGCCCTTGGCGATGACGTCCTTCATGCCCTCGGTCTCGACCGGCGTATGGCTGACGATCTTCAAGAGCTGCTTGTGCGACCAGACGTCGTGTTCCAGCGGGGCGATATTGAGGTCACCGACCAGGATGGAGGAAACGCCCGGCATGTCCGCCTTCAGCGCCTTCATCTCTTCGAGGAAATCGAGCTTGTGGCCGAATTTCGGATTGATCGTCCGGTCCGGCTCGTCGCCGCCTGCCGGCACGTAGAAATTATGCAGGCGGATGCGGCGAGAGCCGCGTTCGAAGATCGCCGAAATGTGTCGTGCATCACCGACATTGCAGTAATTCTGGCGATGGTCTTCGAGAAGCGGCACTTTCGAGGCGATGGCGACGCCGTGATAGCCCTTCTGGCCGTGGATGATGATGTGCTCGTAACCGAGCGCCTTCAGCGGTGCGAGCGGGAATTCCGGCTCCTGGCACTTGATCTCCTGCAGGCAGAGGATATCGGGCTGGTGGCGGACGATGAACTGCTCGACGATCGGCATGCGCAGCCGCACCGAGTTGATGTTCCAGGTGGTGATCGAAAATGTCATGGCCTGCCCTCTGTTTGAGGAGAGGTCTAGGCAATTTCATGGGGCGTGAGAAGCAAAAAGGGCCGCCGAAGCCGCCCTTTGCACGAAGATCGACAGGTAGACGCCTCAGCGGACCTGATCGTAGGGAATGGTGAAAACCTTCTCGTCGAGGTTCACGCCGTTCTGGACGTTGTAGACCATGACCGACGTGTCCTTGTTCTGTGCATCGGTGATCGTCCACTGACGCAGGTCGTAGGTCTTGCTGTCGAACATCATGGTGATGGTCGAATCGCCGAAAATCGTCTTGTTGCCGAGAATGATCGTCGTCAGATCCGGCTCTTCCTTGACGCTGCGAACCGTCTCGTCGCTCAAGTCGATCTTGTCGGCGAGAAGCAGCGTCAGCGGCGTCTTCGACAGCGGATAGATATCCCAGGTCTTCAGCTTCACATTGCCGATGACGACATTGCGGCCGTCGGCGATGACGCGCAGCGGTGACGGATCCTCGAAATTGAAGCGCAGCCGGCCGGGCCGCTCGATGTAAAACTTGCCGCCAGTCTGTTCGCCACGCGGGCCGAACTGCACGAACTCGCCCAGCATCGTCTTCACGGAGGAGAAGTGGTCGGCGATCTTCTGCGCTGCGGCGCCCTTGGCGGCCTGCGCATGAGCTGCGACCGGAAGCATTCCGGCCATGGCCACGCCAGCCAGCCCGAGCGAAAACTGCCGGCGGCCCATCTTTGGGGCTATATTGGCGGAAAGAGTGGTCTTTTCTTGTGTCATTCAGGTCTCCTTCCTGTCTTCCTGCGTCTCAAACACGGCACCTTGATGACGGCCATCAAGGATCACGCAATCCTTACCGTTCGAGGATATCCGCCTCGGTCGGCACCAGGATCTCGCGCTTGCCGGCATGGTTCGCCGGCCCGATCAGGCCTTCCTTTTCCATCCGTTCGATCAGCGAGGCGGCGCGGTTGTAACCGATGCCGAGACGGCGCTGGACGTAGGACGTGGACGCCTTGCCATCGCGCAGCACGACGGCCACTGCCTGATCGTAAGGATCATCCGAGTCCGACAGGTTGGACGTGCCGGCCGGGCCGCCATCATCCTCATCGTCGTCCTCGTCGACCGTGATCGCATCGAGATATTGGGGTGCGCCTTGGGTTTTCAAGTAGGCAACGATCTCCTCGACCTCGTTATCCGAGACGAAAGGTCCGTGAACGCGCTGAATGCGTCCGCCGCCGGCCATATAGAGCATGTCGCCCATGCCGAGCAGCTGTTCTGCGCCCTGTTCGCCAAGGATGGTGCGGCTGTCGATCTTCGACGTCACCTGGAAGGAGATACGGGTCGGGAAGTTTGCCTTGATCGTACCGGTGATGACGTCGACCGAGGGACGCTGGGTCGCCATGATGACGTGGATGCCGGCGGCACGGGCCATCTGCGCCAGACGCTGCACCGCGCCTTCGATATCCTTGCCGGCGACCATCATCAGGTCGGCCATTTCGTCGATAATGACGACGATATAGGGGATCGGCTTCAGATCGAATTCTTCCGTCTCGTAAACCGCCTCGCCCGTCTGGCGGTCAAAACCGGTCTGCACGGTGCGGGTCAGAACCTCGCCACGCTCGATTGCCTGCTCGACGCGGGAATTGAAGCCGTCGATATTGCGGACGCCGATCTTCGACATCTTCTTGTAGCGCTCTTCCATCTCGCGGACGGTCCATTTGAGCGCGACGACGGCCTTTTTCGGATCCGTGACGACCGGAGAGAGAAGATGCGGAATGCCGTCATAGACGGACAGTTCCAGCATTTTCGGGTCGATCATGATCAGGCGGCACTTCTCCGGCGTGTAGCGGTAGAGCAGCGACAGGATCATCGTGTTGATGGCGACCGATTTACCCGAACCGGTGGTACCGGCGACGAGAAGATGCGGCATCTTGGCGAGGTCGGCGACAACGGGCTCACCGCCGATCGTCTTGCCGAGCGCCATGGCGAGCTTCGCCTTCGAGCCCTCGAAATCCTTCGAACCGATCATCTCGCGCAGGTAGACGGTTTCGCGGGTGCGGTTCGGCAGCTCGATACCGATCGCGTTGCGGCCGGGGACAACGGCGACGCGGGCGGCGATCGCGCTCATCGAGCGGGCGATATCGTCGGCCAGACCGATGACGCGCGATGACTTGATGCCCGGTGCCGGCTCGAGTTCATAGAGGGTGACGACCGGGCCGGGACGGACATGGATGATCTCGCCCTTGACGCCAAAGTCTTCGAGCACGCCTTCGAGCATGCGTGCATTCTGTTCCAGCGCATCGGCAGACAGCGAGGCATCGCGGGCGACGGCCTTGGGTTCGGTCAACAGATGCACTGAGGGAAGCTGGAAGCCATCCGGGGCGATGAAGGAGCCTTGAGCATCGCGGCTGACGCGGGCGCTCGGCTTCGGCGGGGCAGCGGCCGGTGCGACACGTTGGCTGCGCTGCGGACCTGCGCCGCCGATCGGTTTTGGCGCACGCGAGGCGACGAAAGGCGCATCGTCATCCTCGTCATCGGAAAGAATGCCATGCGGCCGGCGCGGCATGTCGTCCATGTCGAAGGGCGGATCGTCGTAATCGTAGTCTTCGTCGTCATCGGCCATGGGCGGGGCCGAAACGATGCGGCGGGACGAGCCCTGATCCATGGCCGGTTCGCGGCGCTGACCGCCGATGGACGGAGACTTGGCACGCACCGGCTCGTTCAGCTTGCCGAATTCGTCGTCGTTGAAATCGTAAGGCTGGTCGAAGGCGACGCGGGCACGCGGCTTGACGCCGAACAAGCGGCGCATGCGGGCCTGGGTCATGTACCAGTGATGCGCCATGACGCCGAGCGGAGCTGTCAGGCGGGCAAAGAAACCGTCGCCGTCGTCTTCGTCCATCTCCTCATGGCGATGGCGCGAGCTGACGGCTGCGACCGGCTTGTCGTCGTCTTCGCTTTCCTCTTCGGACAGTTCACCGACGAGACCGGAGGCAAACAGCATCAGGTAGATGCAGGGAATGGTGAAAATGCCGCCGAGCACGGTTGCGACCATGCCGGTGGGGTAGGCGCCGACGAACAGCGCCGGAAACCGCAGGATCATGTCGCCGATCACGCCGCCGATACCGTTCGGGATCGGCCAGGTATGCGGTGCCGGAAAACAGCCGAGTGTCGCCGAGGCAAGCAGCGTTCCGCCGCCCCATGCGGCCAGACGCGCCGGGATACGGTCGTAGCGGCGGCCGGAAATCAGCGCCAGCGCGAAGGACAGGATCGGCAGGAGGGCGAAGACGCTGGCGAGACCCAGGAACTGCATCATCAGGTCGGCAAAGGCAGCGCCGGTATAACCGAGGATGTTAGCGGGCGGATTGTCGGTGGCGTAGGAGAAGCTCGGGTCGGAAATGTTCCAGGTGGCGAGGGCTGCGACGGCTGCCGCAAGAAGCGCAAAGATCGAAAAACCGATCAAAGCCATGGCCTGGCGCCAGACGAAGGCGGTGAGAATCAGGCGGGTGGAACGGTTTGCCATTGCCGCCGAACTGCTTCTGCCCATCTTGCCTGCTCGCTGTTCCTGAAACGTATCTACGAATCGGCCATGCCGCCGATCACGCAATTCCAGAGAAAAGTAGCGCGACGATGGTTAATGCGGCTTTAACCACGAAGTTTTCCACAACCTGCGGGCTGCACGCAAACGGAAAAGGCCCGAACGATTGTCCGGGCCAGTCAGCCTCATGAGAGGCAAATCCTGATTTCGAATGGCCGGCCGAAGCCGGCCATCCTGGATATTACGAGTGATAGGCAGCTTCGCCGTGGGAGGCGAGGTCGAGGCCTTCGCGCTCTGCTTCTACCGTGACGCGCAGGCCGACGATGAGATCGACAACCTTGTAGAGGATGAGCGAGCCAACGCCGCACCAGATGATGGTGGTGACGATTGCCGTCAGCTGGGTCATGACCTGGCCACCCATCGTGACGCCTTCGGCATAACCGACGCCGCCGAGCGATGCGCTGGCGAAGATGCCGGTTGCGATTGCGCCGAAGATGCCGCCGATGCCGTGAACGCCGAAGACGTCGGCCGAGTCGTCATAACCGAACTTGTTCTTCACCACGGAGACGAAGAAGTAGCACAGCGGGGAGACGATGAGGCCCATGATGATCGCGCCCATCGGGCCGACAATGCCGGCAGCAGGCGTGATGGCAACGAGGCCAGCGACCATGCCGGAAGCGCCGCCGAGCATCGAAGCCTTGCCGCGGGTCAGCGTTTCAACGATCGCCCAGGCGACGATTGCAGCAGCCGTTGCGATGAAGGTGTTGACGGTGGCGAGCATTGCGCCGCCCGAAGCTTCGAGGTTGGAGCCGGCGTTGAAGCCGAACCAGCCGACCCAGAGCATCGAAGCGCCAACCATGGTGAGCGTCATCGAATGCGGAGCCATCATGTCCTTGCCGAAGCCGGTACGCTTGCCGACCATGATCGCGCCGATCAGACCGGCAACGCCGGCGTTGATGTGAACGACCGTGCCGCCAGCGAAGTCAAGCGCGCCCATCTTGAAGAGCATGCCGTTTGCGTCCCAGACCATGTGAGCGATCGGGAAGTAGACGAAGGTTGCCCACAGCGCGCAGAAGAGAACGGCTGCAGAGAACTTGATGCGCTCGGCAAAGGCGCCGACGATCAGGGCAGGGGTGATGGCTGCGAAGGTCATCTGGAACATCGCGAAGATGAATTCCGGAATGACGACGCCCTGCGAGAAGGTAGCAGCCGTCGAGTCCTTGGTGACGCCGGCCAGGAACATCTTGGCAGTGCCGCCCCAATAGGCGCTTTCCGAACCGCCGAAGGCGAAGGAATAGCCGTAGATGACCCAGATCAGCATCATGACAGCGGCAATCATCGTGCACTGCATGAGAACCGACAGCATGTTCTTGGCGCGAACGAGGCCGCCGTAGAACAGGGCGAGGCCCGGAACGGTCATGAACAGAACGAGGATGGTGGCGATGAACATGAAGGCGGTATCGCCCTTGTCCGGAACGGGTGCTGCAGCGGCAGCAGCAGCGGCCGGGGCGGCAGCATCCTGCGCAAAAGCGACGGCAGGGGCCAGAACGGCAGCAGCCGCAGCGCCCAGGCGTCCGAAGGTAGAAATTCTGTTGAGTAGCATGATTTGAAAACTCCCCTGTCTGCCGTGCTTAAAGCGCTTCAGTGTTGGTTTCGCCGGTACGGATGCGCACGGCCTGCTCGATCGAATAGACGAAGATTTTTCCGTCGCCGATCTGGCCGGTCTTGGCAGACGACGTGATCGCTTCCACGGCCTTTTCGACGAGGTCGGTCGGAACAGCGATTTCGATCTTCAGTTTCGGCAGAAAGCTGACGGCATATTCGGTGCCGCGGTAGATTTCTGTGTGCCCCTTCTGGCGCCCGTAACCCTTTACCTCGGTAACGGTCAGGCCCTGGATGCCGACAGCAGTAAGGGCTTCACGCACCTCGTCCAGCTTGAATGGCTTGATAATGGCCATCACGATTTTCATCTGGCTTCCCATCCTTGTGTTGTTTTCGGCTGAAGGCCGACTCTCCTGTATCGCCACCCGATCACGGCAGCGACTGAGTACACGCATTCAAGGGGCGTGCCAGTTTGGATCGACGTGTTAACATATTGAAAATATGTAAACTTTCAAAGCAATCTCAAAAAAGCGGCAGTCCGGCCGCGCAATTGCGGCGAAATCTTGTGCATTTTTTAGAAAATGCACAATTATTGTTCATTTGCCCGTTTCCGAATCAAGCCTTCCTGGGCGACCGAGGCGATCAGCACGCCGGAACGGGTATAGATACTGCCACGGGTCATGCCGCGGGCACCGGATGCGCTCGGGCTGTCCTGCGAATAAAGAAGCCAGTCGTCATAGGAAAAGGGCCGGTGGAACCACATGGCGTGGTCGAGGCTGGCGGCCTGGATCGAGGGGTCGAAGACCGAATTGCCATGCGGATAAAGCGAAGCGTCGAGCAGGGTCATGTCGGAAATATAGGCGAGAACGGCAGCACCGGTATGACGGTCCTGCGGCACCTCGCCGAGCGCCCGCACCCAGACATTCTGGCTCGGCTCGAGCTTGTCCCTAGTCAGATAATGCGCGAGCGAAACGGGCCTGAACTCGATCGGCCGCGGGCGCTGCCAATAACGACGCACCGGTTCCGGCGCCTTTTCGAGAAAGGCCTCCTTGAATTCCGCCTCGCCCATCAGGTCTTCCGGCATTGGCACCGATGGCATGGTCACCTGATGGTCGTAACCATCCTCGTCCAGCTGGAATGAGGCCGAGAGCGCGAAAATCGCATGACCATGCTGAACGGCGACCACCCGCCGGGTGCTGAAGCTCGAACCATCGCGGATCCGCTCGACCTGGTAGAGGATCGGCACGGAAGGGTCTCCCGGCAGCATGAAATAGGCATGCAGGGAATGGACGAAACGATCGGCAACGACGGTGCGTTGGGCCGCGACCAGCGCCTGGGAAATCACCTGCCCGCCAAACACTCTTTGCCAGCCGACCTGCGGGCTGACGCCGCGATAGATGTTTTCCTCAAGCTTCTCCAGGTCGAGAATCGCCAGAAGGCGTTGCATCGGGCTGTTTTCGTTGACATCGCGCAACATCTTAAACTCTCTCCGACGATAGGAAGCTGAGACAGGATGATCTATATGGAAGACCTGAGAGTCTCAAGCGTTACAGGAGTGCGGACAAATGCTGGACATGCTGGTTGTTGGCGGAGGTTACGTCGGACTTGCCGCAGCGGTGGCCGTGAAGCAGGCGGCGCCGCATCTCGCCATCGAGGTGATCGAGGCGGCCCCGGCCGGCGTCTGGGAAAAGGATGAGCGCGCTTCCGCGATCATCGCCGCCGCCTCGCATATGCTCGACGTACTCGGCACTTGGGAAGAAATTGTCGCCGACGCGCAGCCGATCAACAAGATGATCGTCACCGACAGCCGCACCTCCGATCCGGTCCGCCCGGTTTTTCTGACCTTTGATGGCGCCGTCGAGGAGGGCAAGCCGTTTGCTCATATGGTGCCGAACGTTTCCATGGTGCGCGCCCTGCGCCGCGCGGCGGAAAAGCTCGGTATTCCGATCCGCCACGGGCTTTCCGCCACATCCTTCAACACCGGCAGCACCCGCTGCACCGTGACGCTCTCGGATGGATCGAACATCGAGACTAAACTGCTCGTTGCCTGTGATGGCGTCCGTTCGAAACTGCGCGACATGGCCGGCATCCGCACCGTCAAATGGGATTACGGCCAGTCCGGCATCGTCGCGACCGTTGCCCATGAGCGTGACCATGAAGGTGTCGCGGAAGAACATTTTCTCCCGTCCGGCCCCTTCGCCATTCTGCCTTTGAAGAACAACCGTTCTTCGCTGGTCTGGACCGAGCGGACGGCCGAGGCCGATCGGCTTGTCGCCTCCGACGATCTCGTCTTCGAGGAAGAGCTGCAGCGCCGCTTCGGCCACAAGCTCGGCGAAATCCGCATCGAGGGTGGCCGCCGTGCCTTTCCGCTCGGCCTGACGCTTTCTCGCGCCTTTGTCGCGCCCCGATTCGCGTTGGCCGGTGATGCTGCGCACGGCATCCACCCGATTTCCGGCCAGGGCCTTAATCTCGGTTTCAAAGATGTCGCGGCGCTGGCCGAAACCGTCGTTGAAGCCGACCGCCTAGGCCTCGATATCGGCGCGCTCAACGTGCTGGAGCGCTATCAGTCCTGGCGCCGTTTCGACACGTTCCGCATGGGCGTGACGACGGATGTGTTGAACCGCCTCTTCTCCAACGACGTGACGCCGATTCGCATCGCCCGCGATTTCGGCCTGGGCATGGTCGAACGCCTGCCGAAGCTCAAGAACTTCTTTATCGGTGAGGCTGCAGGCACGACCGGCGAGGGCAATCCAAAACTGTTGGCCGGCCAGCAGATCTGAGAAGAGAATTCACGCATGCGGGCCACAAAACGTGGCTCGCTCAGTCCTCGATCTTGCGCGCTTCCGAAATCAGCATGATCGGAATGCCATCGCGGATCGGATAGGCGAGCCTTGCGCTTTCCGAGATCAGCTCATTGGTATCGCGGCTGAAGGACAGCCGACCCTTGGTCAGCGGGCAGACCAGGAGATCGAGCAGTTTCGGATCCACCTTGCTGAGCTTCTCGTCCATCAACAACCCTATTGCAGCACGGTATCGGTTTCGTTGAGGCCGCGCGCCAGCATGATCTCGGTGATGGCGATCAGCGTTTCCGCGCGGGTCTTGAGATCGGGTGCTTCAAGCAGCGCCTGCTTTTCCGCCGGGCCGAAGGGCGACATCATCGAGAAGGAATTGACCAGCGTGCGATTGCCGGCAAGCTCGACGCTTTCCCAATCCGCTTCCAGCTTGTTGGCATCGAGATAGGCGCGGAAGACGCGCAGAAGCTCGCTGCGGTCGACCAGTGCCTCGTCATCGTCCGACGACAGATCGGTCATGAACGGCGCGGTCTTGAACATGCGGTACGGATGACCGCCGCCGACTTCCTCGATCAGCCGGAACCGGCAGATGCCGCTCAGCGAGCTGATGTAGCGGCCGTCGCCGGTTTCGGCAAAGGAGGTGATCCGGCCGATGCAGCCGATCGTGGAAAGCGGCGGGCGGGGGTGCCCGGTCTCTTCCGGCTCGGTCAGGGACGGCTGCACGATGCCGATCAGCCGGTCGCCGGCGAGCGCCGCATCGAACATGGAAAGATAACGCGGCTCGAATATGTTGAGCGGCAACTGGCCGCCCGGCAGAAGAAGGGCGCCGGTCAGAGGAAAGACCGGAACAGTTTCCGGCAGATCCTCGCGTTTGACATATCGCGCATTTCCTACGTGCATCGGTCCGATACCTCCCAGACCCCATTTCCAGCCGCCGCATCACATTTGCAGCCGCTTCAGAGGTAATGTGGTGCGGTGGCGGCGGAACGCAAGCCTCTCCGCCGGCCAACCGATATTCAGCCGGCAAAACGCCGACGATCACGAGAACAGGATCGACGAAAGACGGCGGCGGGCCGAAATCGTCGCCGGGTCCTTCGGTCCCCAGACATCGAAAAATTCGAGAAGCTGGCGGCGCGCGCCATCGTCCTCGAAAGTCCGGTCCTTGCGCATCAGCGTCAGCAGGTGTTCGGCCGCCTTGTCGCGGTCGCCCTGCACGTTGAGGATTTTTGCAAGCTTCATGCGGGCCGCATGATCGTCCGGATTGGCGGCAAGCGCCTGTTCCAGCGCGACGGGATCGCCAAGCTTGCGGGCTTCCTCGATCTGCTCGATCTTCTTGGAGACCGCCTGCACGGCCGGATCAGCGGCAAGCTCCGGCGGCAGCGAGGCCAGCATCTGGCCGGCACGTGCCGTATCGCCCATGGCAAGCAGGCATTCGATCATGCCGGCGGCAGCCTTGGCATTTTCCGGATCGGCCTGCAGCACGGCGCCGTAAAGCTGGGCCGCACCCTGGATATCGCCTTCTGCAAGCATGGTTGCTGCATCACCGAGTGCTGCCTCGATCTCGGCTGCCTGATCGGCACCGGCCGGACCTGCAACCTTGTCGATGAACTCGCGCACCTGGCTTTCCGGAACGGCACCCATGAAACCGTCGACCGGGCGCCCATCGGCAAAGGCGATGACGGCCGGGATCGACTGGATGCCGAGCTGGCCGGCGATCGACGGATGATCGTCGATATTCATCTTCACCAGCCTGACGCGGCCCTGGGCCTCGTTGACGACCTTTTCGATGACGGGCGTCAGCTGCTTGCAGGGGCCACACCAGGGCGCCCAGAAATCGACGAGAACCGGCTGGTTGCGCGATGCCTCGATCACGTCCTTGGCGAAGGTGGCAGTGGTCGTGTCGGAAACGTAGCCGCCGGCGGAGGCGGGCGCTGCGGCAGCGGCAGGTGCCGCGCCGTAATGCGCCGTTGCGTTGACCTGGCCGCCATAGGAGCCGCCATAGGGGTTGTCTGTGCCGCTCATGATGTTCTCCCGGAAAACCGATCTAATCTAATGAAATCTAGGGCTAGAAGATCGTATGTCAGCCCGTCACTTTCAAGACAAGCGGGGTGTGACCCGTCGCCTCCATAAATCGGATCAGGTCATTGCTGCTGATCGATGTCGTCGCATCATTGGAGAGCGGGTGGCCATTGATGATCTCCTCGCGCATCAGTTCCTCGTCGAGCACGAAGGTGACATTGCCGCCGGTATCGTTGATGGCGCCGAACACCGTGACCGAGCCCGGCACGACGCCGAGATATTCCAGCATCTTTTCCGGGCTGCCGAAGGAGACGCGGCTCGAGGCGCCGATCACCTTGTGGATCGTCTTCAGATCGACCGTGGCATGTTCCTCGACTGTGACGACGAAGAACTGGTCCTTCTTGTCCTTCACGAACAGGTTCTTCGTATGGCCGCCGGGGATCTCGTCGCGCAGGCTTGCCGATTCGGCAACGGTGAAGACCGGCGCATGCTCTTTCGTCTTGTGCGGGATATTAAGGCTGTCGAGGAGGGCGAACAGGTCTTTTGCAGTTTTCGGCGCGGTCTCGGTCATCGTCTGAATGCTCTGTTTCAAGATTGTGGCGGGACTATAGACAGAATGTTCCAGCCGTCCAAGGTGACGGAGCGACCGGCCGCCATCATTGCCGCGACATTGCGCATCGCCAAAAAGCCCGGCGCGTAAGGCCTTTCCACAGCGTCGAAATTTTTCTCACAAA
The DNA here is from genome assembly GCF_007829835.1 of Neorhizobium alkalisoli. GTDB lineage: Bacteria > Pseudomonadota > Alphaproteobacteria > Rhizobiales > Rhizobiaceae > Neorhizobium. Next base: position 127,860 of record NZ_VIWP01000006.1, read on the forward strand.
CTTCGTCATTTCCCTGTTGCATTTGAAAAAAGTCTGGGCCATATAGCGCCCACCGCAGCAGACAAGCAGCGGCGCCAAGGTCCAGCTTCACTACCCCGGACCGAGGAATTGATGAGCGGGTGTAGCTCAGGGGTAGAGCACAACCTTGCCAAGGTTGGGGTCGAGGGTTCGAATCCCTTCGCCCGCTCCAAATTCTCCCAAAGAGAAATTCAAGACGATACAAAGCAGCCTAGGGCTGCTTTTGTCGTTTCCGGGCTTTCGAAAAAAAACGCCACCGGCAAAACCGATGGCGCTGCGAATCATCTCACGTTTGCGACCTTCCGGCCTCAGCTCTTCGAAAATACGTAATCCGTTTCCTGACGCAGCACTTCGCCGGGGCGCAGAATCGCATTCGGGAAGCCGGTGTGGTTGATTGCGTCCGGCCAGATCTGGGTTTCGAGGCAGAAACCGGCATAGGGGCCGTAACGGCGGCCGTCATGGCCCGGTACGGGGACGTCGAGCTTGACGCCGGCATAGAATTGCACGCCGGGTTCGGTCGTGCGCACTTCCAGCGAGACGCCGGAATAGAGGCTGCGTACGAGGACGACGGAGCGCTTTTCCGTCCGCTCGGTGGAGAGGCAATAATTGTGGTCGAAGGGCACCTGCTGGCCATCGGCGCCAGTGCGCTTTACCGGCCCCATGTCGCGCAGGTCGAAAGGCGTGCCGGCAACTGCCATCAGCGCGCCGGTCGGCACCAGCCGGTCGTCGACGGCCGTCAGGTGGTCGGCGGCGATCATCAGGTCATGGCCAAAGATGTCGGCATGGCCGTCGAGGTTGAAATAGGAATGCTGGCAGACATTGGCGATGGTCGGCTGGTCGGCCACGGTTTCGTAGGCGACGGAAAGCACGCCTTCCGGCTTCAGCTGATAGGTCATCTTCACGGTGCAATTGCCGGCATAACCAGCGCGACCATCCGGATCGGTGACGGTCATGACGACCTTGTCGTCCGCGACCTCGAGGATCGTCCAGTTCTGGCGGCCGAGACCGTCCGAGCCGCCATGCAGATGGGTGATACCGCGTTCGTTCAGCTCAAGCTGAAAATCCTTGCCGTCCAGCGAGAAAAGGCCGTCGCCGATACGGTTGGCGCAGCGTCCCGGCGTCGCGCCGAAATAGGGGGAATGGGCCGGATAATCGTCAAAATTCTCGAAACCGAGCACGAGCGGCGGTTCATGGCCTTCAAGCCGCAGGTCCTGAATGACGGAACCCCAGGTGATGATTTTCGCCGTCAGCCCGCCACCGGTGATGGTGACGCGATGGACGGTCTCGCCCTTGTCCGTGGTGCCGAAAATCTCGAAATCCTGGCCTGCCATGCGTATCTCCTCCACGCCCTTCGCGTTTTTCGGCAAACTGCTTGATTCCCGGGATTGCTGCAATGACAACGGGCCGGAATGGCAACGGGCGGCGTTGTCATCCTTAACGTTTTGCCCATCGGGGTCGATCAGGCAGAGTCGTCCCTTGGCGATCTTGGGCCTTTCAGTTTCGGCCGGGACACGTCGGGTGCCTCGAATTGAAATTTTATATGTGACACGCGCCGTGTCCCGTTCGGTGGTTTTTCCGCGCAACTCCGGTCCGTCTGCGGCGATCCAAGCCCCAATCGGGACAAGCCCAACCGGAACCAGCTATCGCATGTGTGCGACACACGCACGTCCCTCCTTGTTCAGGCGAGAGGCAGACCATTTTCTGCGCAGCCTCCGGCTTTGCGCCTGCATCACAGCGCTTAACCGGATCACCGGCCCCACCTCGCCGGCGATGCGTGCCGGTGTAGCCGAAGCGGGACGGGAGTGATTTTAGGGGCGGTGGGAAGTAGGTGAAGGTGAAATCGTGCAAGATGTTGATTTTGCTCGATCTGGTGTTTTGAACTTCCCCATATTCGCCCACCTCTGTGTGTGTGCGTCAGCCCCTCACCCTAGCCCTCTCCCCGCTTGCGGGGAGAGGGGACGTGCCCCAAGCGAGGTGGTGGGCAGGTTATTGTCGCGCTTTAAATAAGGAGCGAGCGGGGGCGGCATACCCTTCTCCCCGCGAGCGGGGAGAAGGTGGCGGTAGCCGGATGAGGGGCGGCTGGGCGTAGGGCCCTCACTCCGTCCCGATCTTGTCCATATCGTACGGCGTCGTCTGATAGATCTCGTTGATCCAGTTGCCGAACAACAGATGCGCGTGGCTGCGCCAGCGGTTTTGCGGCGGCAGGGTGTCGTCATTGTGCGGAAAATAATCGTGCGGCATCTTGATCGGGATGCCAGCCTTCACATCGCGGAAATATTCGTCCGACAGGGACGTGGAATCATATTCCACATGGTTGAACATATAGAGCCGCTTGCCCTTTTTCTCATGCACGAGGCAAAGGCCCATTTCGTCGGATTCCATCAGGATTTCCAGGTCGTCATGCTTCTGCACATCGGCGCGGCGCACCTCGGTCCAGCGCGAGACCGGCACCTGGAAATCGTCGGAAAAGCCGTTGAGATAAACGGAGGACGGCGCAAGGTTGCGGTGACGATAGACGCCAAACGCTTTCTCCTTCAACGCGTGTTTCGGCACGTCGTGGAAATGGTAGATGGCGGCCATCGCGCCCCAGCAGACATTCATCGTCGAATGGACATTGGTTTCCGTCCAGTCGAGGATCTTCTGCATCTCGTCCCAATAGGTGACGTCTTCGTACGCGATCGTCTCCACCGGTGCGCCGGTGATGATGAAGCCGTCGAACTTGCGATCCTTCACCTCGTCCCAGGTCTCGTAGAAGGACAGGAGATGTTCTTCCGACGTGTTCTTAGCCTTGTGGTTGCCGATACGGACCAGCGAGAACTCGACCTGCAGCGGCGAGGCGCCGACGAGGCGCGCCATCTGCACCTCGGTCTTGATCTTGTTCGGCATGAGATTGAGCAGCCCGATCTGCAGCGGACGAATGTCCTGCCGCACCGCATTGGTCTCGGTCATCACCCGCACGCCCTCGGAAACGAGCGTGTTGAAGGCGGGAAGCGTATCGGGAATCTTGATCGGCATGTCTTTAACCCACAAACGAAAATCGGCATCGACAGAAAAGTCGCGACCGGTCCGTGGGATGATGATCTGGAAAGATATCGTCTCGCGGCCCTTTAGCGACTTTTTTAACGTGGCTGCAAGCCGGCCGGCCAAATCACCACGAATTCTCGGGATCTCAGATAATCCTTGCCAGGCTAAACGTCAATGGGAGCAAGATTTGCTCGTGGGGGGCTTGGGCATATGGAGCAAAGACCCTCTCTGGCCTGCCGGCCATCTCCCCCACAAGGGGGGAGAAGATTTGCAGCGCCCGATCGCTCAATAATTGAGCGCCGACGCGGTGGCCTGGTTAAGCCCTCCCCCTTGTGGGGAGGGTGGGGAGGGGACTTTTTTGCATATGATATAGCCCTGTATTCACCAGCCACCCGGCATATCCGGACATAACCGGCTTTCCCTTTTCCCGCGCTTTACGCTATGGGCATGCGGATGAACCAGGCGACCTTCACAATCCTGCTCGGCGGCAATCTTGTCGTGACCGACCGTCTTCGGGCGCAGCTTGAAGGCTGCCGCTTTATTGCGGCCGATAGCGGCATGCGCCATGCGCAAGTTCTGGATGTCGTTCCCGAACTCTGGGTCGGTGATTTCGATTCCACCGATGCGGCGCTGGCCGCCCGTTTCCCTGAGGTCGAACGCAAGGATTTTCCGCCCGCAAAAAACGAGACGGATGGCGAAATTGCTACGGCCGAGGCGATCGGGCGCGGCGCAACGCGGCTGATCTTCGTCGGCGCGCTCGGCGGCGAGCGCAGCGACCACGCGCTTCAGCACCTTCTTTACGCGATCAGCCTTGCCGAGCGCGGTTTCGATATCCTGCTGACCTCGGGCGAGGAAGAGGCGGTTCCGCTGCTGAAGGGCGAGAAGACACTCGACCTGCCAAAACGTTCGCTCTTTTCCATTCTCGGCTTTTCACCCCTCGAAGGCCTCGACATTCTGGGCGCACGATATCCGTTGAAGGACTTTTCCTTGCCTTTCGGTTCGTCCCGCACCGTTTCAAACGTTGCGGAAGGGCCTGTCACCTTCCATCTAAGAGAAGGCAGGGCGATGATCCTTGCCCGCCCCCACGATTTTTCCGGAGCATAAGGCCAGATGGCACCGCCAATTCTGAAACTCGACGACATTTTCCTGAGCTTCGGCGGCACGCCGCTTTTGAACGGCGCCGGCCTGCAGGTGGAACCGGGCGACCGCATCTGCCTCGTCGGCCGCAACGGTTCCGGCAAGTCGACGCTGATGAAGATCGCAGCCGGCATGGTCGAGGCGCAGTCGGGCGAGGTTTTCCGCCATCCGGGCGCGACGATCCGCTATCTCGAACAGGCGCCGGATTTTGCCGGCTACACCACGGTGCAGGCCTATGCCGAGGCGGGGCTTGGACCGGGCGACGATCCCTATCGCGTCACCTATCTGCTGCAGCATCTTGGCCTCACCGGCGAGGAAGACCCGAACAATCTTTCGGGCGGTGAATCCCGCCGTGCCGCACTTGCCCGCGTCATGGCACCGGAACCCGATATCCTGATGCTGGACGAACCGACCAACCATCTCGACCTACCGACCATCGAATGGCTGGAAGACGAACTGCGCCGCACCAAGAGCGCGCTTGTCATCATCTCGCACGACCGTCGTTTCCTCGAAAAGGTCTCTAACGCCACCGTCTGGCTCGACCGCGGCACATCGCGCCGGCTCGATCGTGGTTTCGGCCATTTCGAAGCCTGGCGCGATGAGGTTCTCGAAGCGGAAGAGATCGAGCAGCACAAGCTCGGCAAGGCGATCGAGCGCGAAGAACACTGGATGCGTTACGGCGTCACCGCACGCCGCAAGCGCAATATGCGCCGCGTCGGCGAGCTGCAGGCCATGCGTGCCAATTATCGTGGTCACAAGGGGCCTCAGGGCTCGATCCAGGCGACGGCTGCTGAGGGCAAGGAATCCGGCAAGCTGGTGATCGAGGCGGAAAACATCACCAAAACCTATGACAAGCCGATCGTCACGCCGTTTTCGATCCGCGTCCATCGTGGCGACCGGATCGGTCTCGTCGGCCCGAACGGCGCCGGCAAGACGACGCTTCTGAAAATGCTGACCGGCCAGATCGAGCCCGATTCGGGCTGGATCAAGCTGGGAACCAATCTCGAAATCGCAACCCTCGACCAGAAGCGCGAAGACCTCGATCCCGCCGATACGCTGTCCCATTATCTGACGGATGGCCGCGGCGAGACGCTTCTCGTCAATGGCGAGCAGCGGCATGTCGCGGGCTACATGAAGGATTTTCTGTTCCAGCCGGAGCAGATCAGGACACCCATCAAGAACCTGTCGGGCGGTGAGCGCGCGCGGCTGATGCTGGCCCGCATCATGGCGCGGCCCTCCAACCTGCTGATCCTCGACGAACCGACCAACGACCTCGATATCGAGACGCTGGACCTGTTGCAGGAAATCGTTGCGGGTTATGCCGGAACCGTCATCCTCGTCAGCCACGACCGTGACTTTCTCGACCGCACCGTGACTTCGACCATCGCGCCGGCCAATCCCGATGCGCCGGATGGCCGCTGGATCGAATATGCCGGCGGTTACACCGACATGCTGGCGCAGCGCAAGGGCGCCGCCGAAGAGAAGCGCAAGGCTGAAAAGGCCGAGAAGGCGAAGAGCGACACTTCTTCGCCGGCCGTGACGGAAGCGCCGAAGGCCAAGGGCAAGCTTTCCTACAAGCAGAAATTCGCGCTCGAAAACCTGCCGAAGGAAATGGAAAAGGCCGAAGGCGAAATCGCTATTCGCGAAAAGAAGATGGCTGATCCGAACCTCTTCTCCAAGGATCCGACGCTGTTTTCCAAACTGGCCGCAGAGACGGAAAAGCTGCGCGCCAGCGTGACCAAGATGGAAGAAGAGTGGCTCGAGCTGGAATTACTTCGCGAGGAACTCGAAGGTTAGATTAACTACTTGTTAGGCATAACGAATAGTTATCAACAACAATAATTGTCGCGCAGCGGAACAAACCTGCCCGGTCCACGTTCGATCTCGGTAACAACCAGCCGTGCCGGCCTTTCAGGCGGTACGGCGCCATGGGAACCGACTTGAACAAAGTGGAACCGAGTGCGTATGGGGATGTCCAATGCTGACAAATGTAAACCGTCGTCGGCTGGCCAGTGAAGCCATGAATCAACGTGTTCTGATCATCGAGGACGAATTTCTGATTGCCCTCGACGTTGCCGAAACCATCGAGAGCATGGGCCTCAAGGTCGCCGGCTTTGCCAGTGCCCGCAGCCATGCGATGCAGCTTGCGGCCTATGCCGATATCGCCCTGGTCGACGTCAATCTTTCGGATGGCGCGACGGGACCTCAGATCGGCCGCGAGCTTGCCGAGCAATACGGCATTACCGTCATCTTCATGACCGCCAATCCGGAAGATGTCGAGGATGGCGTCGAAGGCTCGCTCGGTGTCCTGACCAAGCCGGTCATGCCGCATGTCGTTGAACAGACGATCGATTATGCCGTCGCCAACCGTCTTGGCGGTCTGGCGGTCGTGCCGCGGGAATTGAAGGTTTTCCGCCACAACCATAGCTGACCGAACAAATTGCTCGGCTACTTGCCAGCACGTTCAGCTGCCGCTACATCTTTATCCGCTCTAACGGGGTGCCTTGCTCAAAGCTTGGCTGAGAGGCGTTTGCCAACCCGCGGAACCTGATCCGGTTAACACCGGCGGAGGGATTAGACGGCTCTTTTACCAGCGCCTATTCCCCTTGTTGCAACCAGAGGAGGCGCTGATGCGCAGAACCATCGCTTATCTTTTCGCGGCCGTGGCCGCCCTTCTTCCCCTTTCTGCCGCGCAGGCGCAGCAGAAGACGCTGACCGTCTATACCTATGAAAGCTTCACCTCCGAATGGGGACCGGGGCCGAAGGTGAAGGCGGCGTTCGAAAAGACCTGCGGCTGCACGCTGAATTTCGTCAGTGTTGCGGATGGCGTTGCCCTTCTCACCCGGCTGAAGCTCGAGGGCGAAAAGACCGATGCGGATATCGCGCTCGGTCTCGACACCAACCTGATCTCGGAAGCCAAGGCGACCGGCTTGTTTCAGCCGAGCGGCATTGACGGCGCTTCGGTCAAGGTTCCGGGCAATTATGCCGACGATACGTTCGTGCCCTATGACTACGGCCATTTCGCCGTCGTTTATGACACGCAGACGATCAAGAACCCGCCGAAGAGCCTGAAGGATCTCGTCGAGGGCGATCCCTCGCAAAAGATCGCCATCGAGGATCCGCGGACCTCGACGCCGGGTCTCGGCCTGCTTCTCTGGGTGAAATCCGTCTATGGCGACAAGGCGCCGGAGGCCTGGCAGAAGCTGAAGAAGCGTGTGTTGACCGTCACGCCCGGCTGGTCGGAAGCCTATGGCCTGTTCACCAAGGGCGAAGTGCCGATGGTCCTCTCCTACATCACCTCGCCGGCCTATCACATGGTCGAGGAAAAGACCGACCGTTATCAGGCTGCCTCGTTTTCGGAAGGTCATTACATCCAGATCGAAGTCGCCGGCATGCTGAAGGGTGCGCATGACAAGGATCTGGCCAAGCAGTTTCTGGCCTTCATGATCTCGCCCGCCTTCCAGGACGTCATCCCGACGACCAACTGGATGATGCCTGTGACGAAGACGTCCGAGCCGCTGCCGGACGCGTTTGGCAAGCTCGTGCAGCCGCAAAAGACCCTGCTGATCGGATCGGACGAGGTCGCAAAGAACCGTCAGGCCTATATTGCTGAATGGCTCGATGCGATGAGCATGAAGTAAGCGGATACTGACCGGTTGATGCTGACAAAAGGCGAGCGCAGAGGACGGATCGGTGGCGGGGTTTTGGCGCTCGCCGCCATTCTCGTTTTCGTCGCTGCGGCGGTCTGTGCGCTGGTTTCATGGAAGGGCGGCGCGTCCGATGCGCCGCTTTTCACTGCCTATACCTGGAGCATCCTCCGGTTCACGCTGTGGCAGGCGGCGCTTTCGACGCTTTTATCTGTCGGGCTCGCTCTGCCGGTGGCACTGGCGCTGGCGCGGCGTGCCATCTTTCCCGGAAGAATCTGGATCCTGCGGCTGATGGCCTTGCCGATGGGCCTGCCGACCCTGATCGGCGCGCTCGGGCTGATCGGCATCTGGGGCAGGCAGGGGGTGGTCAATGGACTGCTGATGCGCCTCGGTCTTGACCAGCCGGTCAGCATTTATGGCCTGTCGGGCATCCTGATCGCGCATGTCTTCTTCAACCTGCCGCTCGCGGCCCGGCTTCTGCTGGCTGCGATCGAGCGCTTGCCACCGGAATATTGGCGGCTGGCGGCCGAACTCGGCATGCGGCCGTTTTCCGTCTTCCGTTTCATCGAATGGCCGGCGGTGAAAAGCGTCATTCCGGGTGTCGCCAGCCTCGTCTTCATGCTTTGTGCCACCAGTTTCACCCTCGTCCTCGTTCTCGGCGGCGGGCCGGCTGCGACCACGCTGGAAGTCGCGATCTATCAGGCGTTGAGTTTCGATTTTGACCCGCCGCGGGCGATCGGACTGGCCGGCCTTCAGATCGCCGTCACCGCTGCCATTCTCGGCCTTCTCGCGCTGTTGCCGCGTCCCGCTGACGGCAATGCCGCGAGCGGCCGCGCTGCCCGCCGTCTCGATGGCCGGCGTGTGACGGCGCGCCTATGGGACGCCGTGGTGATCATGATCGCAGGCCTGTTCCTCGTCTTGCCGCTTGGCTCGGTTCTTGTCGCAGGGCTGAAAGCCGATCTGCTGAAGCTGCTCGCTAGCCCCGCCTTTTTGAATGCGGCGATGACCAGCCTGAAAATCTCGGCCATGGCCGGCATATTGACGATCCTTCTTTCGCTGGCGCTGATCCGTGCAGCCGGCGCATTGGGTGATATGAAAAGACCCGGTATCGCAGCCAAGGGGCTGACACTTCTGATCGGCTCATCCTCATCGCTCGTGCTTCTCATCCCGCCGGTCGTGCTTGGCACCGGCTGGTTTCTTCTTTTGCGGCCCTTCGGTGAGGTTGGTCGTTTTGCGCCGCTGCTGGTCGCCATGATCAACGTCCTGATGGCGCTGCCCTTCGTCATGCGCGTTCTGTCGCCGGCGATCGAAAGCCATCGTGCCCGCACGGCGCGGCTTGCCACAAGTCTCGGCATATCCGGCTTTACGCGCCTGCGCAGGATCGATCTGCCGGTTCTGGCAAGGCCGCTGCTGACCGCGCTGTCCTTCGCCATGGCCCTGTCGCTTGGAGATCTCGGCGCCGTTGCCCTGTTCGGTTCCAACGACCTTGCCACTCTGCCCTGGCTGATCTACAGCCGGCTCGGCAGCTATCGCAGCAATGACGCCGACGGACTGGCTCTGCTTCTGGCGCTGATATGCCTCGCCCTTGCCGCGATCGGAACCTGGGGGCAGCGAGCGCGGCGGGAGGAGCTGCATGACTGATGGGATTACCCTCGACGGCGTAAAACTGCGGCTTGGCGAACGGGATTTCCGTTTCGACACCCGCCTTGCGGCCGGCCGGATCACCGCTGTCACCGGCCCTTCCGGTTCCGGCAAATCCACCCTGCTCAATCTCGTCGCCGGTTTCGACCAGCCCGATTCCGGCTCGATCAAAATCCTCGGTGAGGATGTGACGGCAAGGCATCCTTCGGAACGTCCGGTCTCGCTGGTCTTTCAGGACAACAATCTTTTTGCCCATCTCGACCTCTTCACCAATATCGGGCTCGGCATCAGCCCCTCTCTCAAACTTTCGAAAGAGGATCGGCTGGCGATCTCAACGGCATTGGACCGTGTCGGACTTTCAGGCTTCGAAAAGCGCAAACCAGGAACGCTTTCCGGTGGCGAACGGCAACGTGCCGCTTTTGCCCGTGCCCTTGTGCGCAAGAAGCCGGTTCTGCTGATGGATGAACCCTTCGCCTCGCTCGATCCCGGCCTGCGCCGCTCGATGGCTGACCTGCTGGTCGAGCTTCATCGCGAGACCGGCAATACGGTGCTGATCGTCACGCATGATCCAGAAGACGTGCGTGTTCTCGCCGATGATGCGATCTTCATAAATGCTGGTGAAGTGCGGCTGCATGCCCCTGCCGAGAGCTTCCTTGAAAGACACGACATCGACGGGCTGGATCTTTTCCTTGCTGCGCGGCACAAATGATGGCGGAGCATCTGCCCGATTCTGTTTCACGTTTGAAAACAAGCGCAAACCAACGTTATCCGGGCGCCACAATTTGGTCGCGCCGCGATGGCATCGGCAACAGACGGTAAGGATATCTTTGCAAAAGCACCGGTGGAGCCTATCTCTTTTTTAACTGTGCATGGGCCGCGAGAAACGGTAAGCGGAACATGGAATAAGACTTGCTTGGCTAAGGCATATTACCGAGGCCGAATGGAACTGACAGGGTAGACGGTGCAAGAGAGACAGGTTCAGCGGCGCGATGATGCGACCCATCCTGCGGGCAAAAAAGGCCCGGTCAGGCGCCGCCTGCGCACGGGTGCCGCTCTGCTTGCCACGATCGCACTTCTGGCAGGCTGTCAGTCGGTCTTCGATCAGGCCTATACGCCGAATGTTTCGCCCTCGGATTCGCCGCAGATCGTCGACGAGGTGCAGAAGGACGATCCCCGCGCCCAGATGGGTGCCCGCGAGCATCCACGTATCGTCGCGAGCTATGGTGGGGAATATCGTGATGCCAAGACGGAACGGCTGGTCGCCCGCATTGCCGGCGCGCTGACGGCGGTTTCCGAAAACCCCAACCAATCGTTTCGCATCACCATCCTGAATTCGCCGGCCATCAACGCCTTCGCGCTGCCGGGCGGCTATCTTTATGTCACGCGCGGTCTTCTGGCCCTGGCGAATGACGCCTCGGAAGTCGCAGCCGTGCTGTCGCACGAAATGGGCCATGTCACCGCCAATCACGGCATCGAACGCCAGCGCCGCGAAGAGGCGGAAGTGATCGCGAGCCGGGTCGTGGCGGAAGTTCTCTCCAGCGATCTGGCCGGCAAGCAGGCGCTGGCCCGCGGCAAGCTCAGGCTCGCCGCCTTCTCGCGCCAGCAGGAGCTGCAGGCAGACGTGATCGGTGTGCGCATGCTGGGCGAGGCGGGTTACGACCCTTACGCCGCAGCGCGTTTCCTCGATTCCATGGCTGCCTATTCCCGTTATTCGGCGGTCGATCCCGACAACGACCAGAGCCTCGACTTCCTCTCGAGCCACCCGAACTCGGCGCAGCGCGTCGATCTCGCCCGCCGTCACGCCCGCAACTTTGGCGTCGAAGGCTCGGTTGGCGATCGCGGCCGCGACTATTTCCTCGCCGGCATAGACGGGCTTCTTTACGGCGACAGCCCGCAGGAAGGTTATGTCCGCGGCCAGACCTTTCTGCATGGCGGGCTTGGCATCCGTTTCGACGTGCCGGAAGATTTTCGCATCGACAACAAGGTCGAAGCGGTTCTGGCGACCGGTCCTGGCGAAACCGCAATCCGTTTCGACGGCGTGGCCGCAGGCGACAATAACAGCCTGCCTAATTACCTGACCAGCGGCTGGGTCGCCGGCCTGCAGCCGGAAACCGTGCGCGAAATCACCGTCAACGGCCTGCCGGCGGCAACTGCCCGCGCTTCCGCAGAACGCTGGGATTTCGATGTCACCGTCATCCGCGTCAACGACCAGATTTTCCGTTTCCTGACCGCCGTGCCAAAGGGCAGCACGGCGCTGGATTCGACCGCACAGCTGCTACGCAACACCTTTCGCCGCATGACGCCTGCCGAGATCAGCGCCCTGAAGCCGCTGCGCGTCCGGGTCGTCACCGTCGGTCCGGAAGACACCGTCGCCTCGCTTTCCGCCCGCATGATGGGCACAGACCGCAAGCTCGATCTGTTCAAGCTGATCAACGCCCTGCCTGTCGGCGCAACGCTGTCACCGGGGCAGAAGATGAAGATCATTTCCGAATAAGAGCGCTCAGTTTCCATCTTTCAAAACGATATCAGCCTGGAAATCGGTCTCGATTTCCAGGCTGATATCGTCGTGTGTATGAATACGAACAGACCGGGCTGGTCTCAGCAGACGGCGGCCATTTGCGGGTTGGCGGAAACCAGCGCCGATTTCAGTTTTTCGATGGCGCGGCTTTCGATCTGGCGGACACGTTCCTTGGAAATGCCGAGTTCGGCGCCGAGCGATTCCAGCGTGGCACCATCATCGGTAAGCCGCCGGGCGCGAATGATCTTCTTTTCGCGGTCGTTGAGCTTGGTCAGCGCGCCCTGCAGCCATTTCAGGCGGCGCTCGCCGTCGATCATGCCGGAAACCTGTTCGTCCGGAAGCGGCTCGCCGCTTTCCAGCATATCCAGCCGTTCGCCGCTATCGGCATCGCCTGCAATCGTCGGGGCCTGCAGCGAGGCGTCATTGCCGGAAAGGCGTGCATCCATGGTCTGGACGTCGGCAACGCTGACACCGAGGGCGGTGGCAATCTCTTCGTGGATCGCCTGGGCGGTGAGGCTGGAATCGCCGCGGGCGAGTTTTGCGCGCAGGCGGCGCAGGTTGAAGAACAGAGCTTTCTGGGCAGAACTGGTGCCGCCGCGCACGATCGACCAGTTGCGCAGAATGTAATCCTGCATCGAAGCGCGGATCCACCAGCTGGCATAGGTGGAAAAACGCACATCACGGGCCGGTTCAAACCTTGCCGCAGCTTCGAGCAGCCCTACATAGCCTTCTTGTACAAGGTCGCCCATAGGCAGACCGAAGCCTCGGAACTTGGAGGCCATGGCGATCACCAGGCGCATATGCGCGAGAGCGATCTGATTACGAGCATCCTGATCCTGGCTGTCCTTCCAGCGAACCGCCAGGTCGCGCTCTTCTTCTCGCGCGAGATACGGAGCCGACATCGCTATCTTGATCATCGCGCGGTCTGCGTGCATGGCTGTCATGGTGTTCTCCGTAAGACGATATCGTTCGACAGGAGGCAGGCCCGAAATCGGTTTTGACCCGTCTTTTCAAGACGCGGCTGGATATTTCGAGATTGCCCCTTATGTCCCCTCTCAGAAAAGACGGAGGTGATTGGCCTTACCGGTCAACTCTCCCCGCCAGCGACGCGGACGGGAAAAGATCAGCCGATACGCAGAATCAATTCGCCGTTTCCGGCGGGTTAACGCTGCGCGACGGAAAAAGTTCCAATAAAAAAACCCGGCACAAAGGCCGGGCTTTTTGTTGTTCCGAACCGAAGGTTCAGAAGAGATGTCAGGCTGCTTCTTCTTCCTGTGCGTCGTCTTCTTCGACAACCTTGCCGCGCTTGGGGCCCTTGGCGAGGTTGGTTTCGACGAGACGGACAGCTTCGGTTTCCGACATCTTGTTGACGGCGGCGATTTCGCGCGCCATGCGATCGAGGGCAGCTTCATAAAGCTGGCGCTCGGAATAGGACTGTTCCGGCTGGTTTTCAGCGCGGTAAAGATCACGGACCACTTCGGCGATCGAGATCAGGTCGCCAGAATTGATCTTGGCATCGTATTCCTGTGCGCGGCGCGACCACATCGTACGCTTGACGCGAGCCTTGCCCTGAACAACCTTGAGGGCGCGCTCGACGAAATCGGTCTCGGACAGCTTGCGCATGCCAATGCTGACGGCCTTTGCGACCGGCACCTTGAGGCGCATCTTGTCCTTTTCGAAATCGATCACGAAAAGCTCGAGCTTCATGCCCGCAACTTCCTGTTCTTCAATAGCCGTGATCGTGCCGACGCCATGCGCGGGATATACGATCTGTTCGCCGGTCTTGAAGCCATGGCGTGCGGGAGAATTCTTTTTCTGTAGGGTCGTCATTCGTTTCACAAACTCCCTTTAACTCACCCTTTAACCGGGTCGGGAAAGCCGGGTCTGTCAGGCCCGGATGAGACGGGGGAAACCGTCGGGTCACTCCATTACTCGCCCCACCAACGCGCGCGAAAAACCAACCCCTATCGCGAAACAGCGACGACAACAGTCTAGTGTTGTGATGTCACGGAGGACGCGCTAAGCGGTCTGTTGCTTTCGTGATGTTTTTTGGGCACGCGAGTGCCGCCTTGTGGAACAGTAGGATCTGTCTACCACAAAAAAGTGCGGAAATCAATAATTTGCTTTTGCATGTGCACAGTCCGCCACAATCGGGCCATGCTCAAGGAAAAGGCACGACACGTCAGCGAATGTGCAAACGAGACCTCGCCCCATGCCGGGACTTAGTCTCCGGAGCCCGGCTCGGCCGAGAAGAACTTCTCGTATTTGCCTTCGACGCCGTCCATTTCCTTGGCCTCGTCCATCGCATCACGCTTGACGGTGATGTTCGGCCAGATCTGTGCGAATTCCGAATTGATCTTCAGCCATTTGTCGAGACCTGGCTCGGTATCGGGCTTGATCGCCTCGGCGGGACATTCCGGTTCGCAGACGCCGCAATCGATGCATTCGTCGGGATGGATGACGAGGAAATTCTCGCCTTCATAAAAACAATCGACCGGGCAGACTTCGACGCAGTCGGTATATTTGCAGCGGATACAATTGTCTGTGACGACATACGTCATGCGGCACTCCAGAATGTCACGAAACTGCGGCAGGCTGTCGGGCAGACATGCCGGAAGCCCGCGTGATCCGGCGAAACGGACGAGCGGCTATTCGACAGTCACGTAATGCCTTTGCCCTTGCTTCGCAAGAATAAACCTTGCTGAAAGCAGCCAGGCAACGGGTGGTTTTTTCCAAACTGTGTTCGCGGAAAACCCGAACCGTGCTTTTGAAAAAACGATCGGCGGATGAAAGCGGCTCAGTCTTCGCCGATATCGGGAAACAGCCTGTCCGTCTGGCGCCGCTCGCGCTTGGTCGGCCGGCCGGCGCCGGGCATGCGCTGCGCCTGCTCGAAGGCGCTCAGTTTTTCCCACTCTTCCGGTGGTGGCGTCAGGTCTTCGTAAAGCAGGCGCGCTTCCTCGAAAGGACCGCGCCTTGCGCCACCGGATTTGACAACGAGGATGAGATCGCGCCTCTCGAGCGTAAGCTCGATCCTGTCGCCGGGCTTCACCTGAAAGCTCGCCTGCGAGACCAGGCCGCCATTCACCCGCACGTGGTTCGAATTGACGAGTGCCTGGGCGATCGAGCGGGACTTTGCCATACGCGCGAAAAAGAGCCACTTGTCGATGCGCTGGCGCGAACCGGACTGCAGCTCTTTTTCACTCATAAGCTTACTTCTTCATCTGCTCCTTCAAGGCGGCGAGCTTTGCGAAAGGCGAATCCGGATCGATCGGCTTTTCCTTGCGCGGCGGCTTTGCCTCGAAGCGAGCGGGCTGCTGGCTCTTGTTGCGGTCCGGACGATCGTTGCGATCGCCACGGTCCGGTCGTTCGCCACGATTGTCGGGGCGACGATTGTTGTCACGCGGCGGACGACCACCACCGTCTTCGCGGCGATTCTGGTTGCGATCGCGGTCACCGCGGTTGTTGTTGCCGTTCGGGCGGGCGTCACGACGCTCGCCACCTTCGCGCTGCTGGTTCTCGCCATTGCCGCCGGAACGCTGTCCCTGGCCCTGGCCGCCACGGCGATCGCCATGACGCTCGCCCTGCGGACGGCCGCCACGCTGGTTGTTTTCACGACCACCGCCCGGACGCCACAGAAGAACCGGCTTCGGCTCTTCGGCTTCCGCGGGCTTGGCTTCGGCAGCTTCGCCACCTTCGGCCGGAGCCTCGGCAACGGCTTCTGCCGGAGCAGCTTCGGCTGCAGCAGCAGCCGGCTCTTCGGCACTTTCGGCCGGAGCGGCTTCTGCAGTCTCGGTGGCTTCAGCCGTTTCAGCGGGCGCAGCTTCAGCGGCAGCCGGCGCTGCCGGTTCCTGCGCACCGAGGAAGGCCGCCGCTTCTTCCGGCTTCACGGCATCGGCGCGATAACCGAGGCCCTTCAGGATTTCTTCCATATCGTCCGGCGTTGCGCCGAGAATGGAGAGCATGGCGGTCGTCGTCGTGAAACGGCGGCCGTCATAAGCGCCTTCCGGACGCGTACCCGAACCCGGCTTCCACTGCAGGAGCGGACGGATGAGGTCGGCAAGGCGCTCGAGAATGTCGATACGCACGGCGCGCTTGCCGAGGAAACGGAAGCCGGCGAGCTTGTAGAACATCCGCTCGAAGGTGGGATCGGCAACGACCGAGGTGCGGCCGGCGGCCAGTGCCGGGATCAGGTCGCCGTAACCCGGCTTGTCGAGGCCGTCATTCTTCAGCGCCCAGAGGAGCGTGATGAGTTCGGCCGGAGCCGGCTTCAGGAGCGCCGGCATGAAGACGTGATAGGCACCGAAGCGGATGCCGTAACGGCGCATCGAGGCGCGCGCATCCTGTTCGAGCGACTTCACTTCTTCGGCGACGTCACGACGGAAAAGAACGCCGAGGTTTTCGACGATCTGGAAAGCGAGGCCCTTGGCCAGACCCTGCAGGTCTTCGGCGCGCGACAGATCGTCGAGCGGCTTCAGGATCGTTGCGACGTGATGGTTCACGAAACGCTCGATACGGGCGACGACATGTTCGCGGGCCGGACCGGTCAGCTGTTCGTCTGCCAGCAGAAGAACGCGCGGACGCATGACATGGTCGCTGGCCGCAAGGCGGGCAACCGGCTCGCCGAGCCAGCGCACGAAACCGTCGGAGCCGACAGCAAGGTCGCTATTGCCCGATGCATAAAGCCGCGCGGCGCGCGCCTCGAACTCCAGCGCCAAAGCCTTCTGGGCAGCCGTCTGCACGGCCTTGGCATCCGGGCCTTCGGCACCGGCAATCGGAGTGAACCGGAAACCGGCCAATTGCCCCACGTGATGTCCTTCCACGAAGACATCGCCATTCACACTGATTTCAGCTTCCAGCATCGCATTCTCTCTTAGGCGCCTCATGAGCACAGATGTCCTGCGGTCAACAAATCGTTTCGTCAACCGTTCATGTAACGCGTCCGACAACCTATCCTCTATTTCCCGCGTCTTTTCTTGCCAGTGTGTCGGATCGGCAAGCCAGCCAGGGCGGTTCGAAACATAGGTCCATGTACGGATTTGCGCAATTCTTGCGGACAGCGTGTCTATTTCCCCGTCTGTCCGGTCGGCACGGCGCACCTGCTCGCCCATGAACTCTTCGTTGACCGTGCCGAAGCGCACAAGATCGGAGAAAAGAGTCGAAATGAGGTCCGCATGCTGCGCCGGTGCAATTCGGCGATAGTCGGGAAGCGCGCAAGCTTCCCAAAGTTTTTCGACGCGCTCGGGCGTCGTTGCCGCATCCTTGATTTCCGGATAGCGGGAAAGATAGTCGAGCGCCTGACTGTCGGTCGCCGGCAGCGCGCGCGTCAGGCCCTGAATTTTCGGCGCCGCATCGAGGCTCGCCCGAAGTGCTGAGATGGACGAAAAATCCAGCTCCTTCGAGCGCCATTGCAGCACTTTTACCGCATCGAAATGATGGCTTTCGATCCGCTCGACGAGTTCTTCGTCGAAGGGCTGGACCTGGCCGGTCACGCCAAACGTGCCATCGCGCACATGCCGGCCTGCGCGGCCGGCAATCTGCGCCAGTTCGGACGGATTGAGATTGCGGAACTGGTAACCGTCGAACTTCCGGTCCTGCGCGAAGGCGACATGATCGACATCGAGATTGAGGCCCATGCCGATCGCGTCAGTCGCAACGAGATATTCAACGTCGCCGGCCTGATAGAGCGCCACCTGGGCATTGCGGGTACGGGGGCTGAGTGCGCCGAGCACGACGGCGGCACCACCGCGCTGGCGGCGGATCAGTTCGGCGATCGCATAAACCTCGTCAGCCGAGAAGGCGACGATGGCGGTGCGCTGCGGCAGGCGGGTAATCTTCTTCTGGCCGGCATAAAACAGCTGCGAAAGACGCGGCCGTTCGATTGTCGTGATGCCGGGCAGAAGTTTTTCGAGGATCGGCCGCATCGTGCCGGCGCCGAGAAGCAGGGTTTCCTCGCGACCACGCAGATGCAGGATGCGGTCGGTAAAAATGTGGCCGCGCTCGAGATCGCCGGCAAGCTGCACTTCGTCGATCGCGACAAAGGCGGCCTTGGTCTCGCGCGGCATGGCTTCGACAGTACAGACGGAGAAACGCGCTTTCGGTGGCGTGATCTTCTCCTCGCCGGTGATCAACGCCACCTGCGACACGCCGACCTTCTCGACGACCCGCCCATAAACCTCGCGCGCCAAAAGCCTGAGCGGAAGGCCGATCACCCCGGAACCATGGGCGACCATTCTCTCGATGGCATAATGGGTCTTGCCGGTATTGGTGGGACCGAGCACGGCGGTGACGCCGCGTCCGCTGGTTATCATGGGCTGAAAATTCAAAGCCGGATCCCGTCTGTCGACTGATCCATTTCAAGGATCGGCGAAAGACATGGCGATCCGCAACGACAAACGCAAGCCGCGATCGTGATTTTACCTCGATAATCCTCTCATTCGCAGCTGTGCGAACAGGCTTTTGCGATGTTGAGTCGAACAAAAGCGAACGAATCGGCGACGAAGGACGGATTCAGCTTTTGTTCACCGCTACTAATGGAAGCGCAGGCATGCAGACCTACGAAATGCTGAATCTTTGGTGCTGAAACCGGTGCTTTCGTTGACGTTTGAGCCTGATGGCTCGGAGTCACGTCCACCATAGAGAGTCAAGCGGGCAGGCTTGCAACGACCACGATATCTGTCACCCGTTTACCACACGTGATGGCGCGGCAATAAGCCTTTGGAACAAAACTTACAAAGACACGTTTTCCCCGCAATTCCAAACGGCTGCGATCCCATAGAGGCGGTTGCAGTGGAACAGGCAGCGGAGATATAAAACATGCTCGGAACCGTATTACTCGTTATCCTTATTCTGCTGTTGCTTGGCGCATTGCCAAATTGGGGTTACAGCCGGAGCTGGGGATACGGCCCGTCCGGTGGTCTCGGACTGGTCGTGATCATCATCATCATTCTCCTGCTGATGGGCAGGATCTAAAGCGCCAACACGCGCAACACAAGGGAAGGGAAAACTGACATGAAGAAGATCTTGCTCGTAGGCGCCATGATGGCAGCTCTGGCATCCTGCACCTCGACCGAAAAGGGCACCGCAATCGGCGCCGGCACCGGTGCAGTTATCGGCGGTGCAGTCACCAACAGCTGGGGTGGTGCAGCAGTCGGCGCCGTTGCAGGCGGCCTGGTCGGCGCAGCCATCGGCGAATCGCAGAAGCACCCGGGCTATTGCGTCTATCGCGACCGTTACGGCCGCACCTACGAAGCCCGTTGCCGCTAATCGCAACCGGTCTTCGATCAATCAACCGGCGTCCGAAAGGGCGTCGGTTTTTTCATGTCTGAAGGATCGAACAGACATTGGGCCAAAGCCGGAACGAATCGCTGACGAATCGGCGACATCTTCGTTTTCCGGGTTTGTTCACGCCAATATATTGTTATTTATGAATATTTTAACCATAGAGCCGAAGCCGGTCAGCCCGCAAAAAACTGTCCGCCATTGGCTGTCAGGGTCGAGCCGGTGATGAAGCCGGCCTCATCCGAGACCAGGAACACGACGCAGCGGGCAACTTCTTCCGGTTCGCCGAGGCGGCCGACCGGGATCTGCGGCACGATCTTCTCCGCCAGCACCTTTTCCGGAATGGCCCGCACCATTTCGGTGGCGATATAACCGGGGCAGATGGCGTTGACGGTGATGTTGCGGGTCGCGCCTTCCTGCGCCAGTGCCTTGGTGAAACCGAGATCTCCGGCCTTGGCCGCCGAATAGTTCACCTGCCCCATCTGGCCCTTCTGGCCATTGATCGAGGAAATATTGACGATCCGCCCGAAACCGCGATCACGCATGCCGGTCCAGACGGGATGCGTCATGTTGAAAAGACCGGTCAGGTTCGTATCGACCACTTCCTTCCATTGAAGCGGCGTCATCTTGTGAAACATGCTGTCGCGGGTAATGCCGGCATTGTTGACGAGGATTTCGACAGGCCCGAGCATGGCCTCGACCCGGGCAATGCCGTCGACACAGGCTTCATAATTCGAGACATCCCATTTGAAGACCGGGATGCCGGTCCGCTCATGGAAGGCGGCGGCCTTTTCCTCGTTGCCGGCATAGTTTGCCGCAACCGAATAACCCGCGGATTTGAGAGCGATACTGGTTGCCTCGCCGATGCCGCGAGTCCCTCCCGATACCAATGCCACGCGACCCATCAGCCGTTCCTCCTCAGCGTTGTATCCCCATGCCAAAAATGGATGGCAGGCGATGTAACTCGCCTCACTATGCCAGAGAAAATGCAACCCGCCAGTCTTTCATGACGGGAAGCGCATAAACAAAGATCCGAAGCCAAAGTTGAAACTTAAAGCGTCTCCAGGCACATGGCGATGCCCATGCCACCGCCGATGCACAGCGTCGCCAGCCCCTTCTTGACGCCCCGGCGCTTCATTTCGAAGACCAGCGTGTTGAGAATACGAGCGCCGGATGCGCCGATCGGATGGCCGATCGCGATCGCGCCGCCATTGACGTTAACGATCGAAGGATCGAAGCCGAGATCGCGAACGACCGCGCAGGACTGTGCCGCAAAGGCCTCATTGGCTTCAACGAGTTCGACATCGCCGATCCGCCAGCCAGCCTTTTCCAGCGCCTTGCGCGAGGCCGGGATCGGTCCGGTGCCCATGATCTGCGGATCGACGCCAGCCGTTGCCCAGGACACGATCCGGGCAAGCGGAGCGATGCCGCGCCGCGAAGCTTCATCCTCGGCCATCAGGACGGCAGCGGCTGCGCCGTCGTTCAGGCCGGAAGCGTTGGCTGCCGTGACCGTACCATCCTTGTCGAAGGCGGGACGCAGCTTGGCCATCGCCTCGATCGTCGCACCGGCACGGATATATTCGTCCGCATCGACCGTAACGTCACCCTTGCGGGTGCTGATGACGAAGGGAACGATCTCGTCCTTGAACCGGCCTGCGAGCTGGGCCGCTTCGGCCTTGTTCTGCGAGGAGACGGCGAACTGGTCCTGTTCCTCGCGCGTCAGCTGCCACTGGCGGGCGATGTTTTCCGCCGTGATGCCCATATGGTAGCCGTAAAAGGCGTCCGTCAGGCCGTCCTTGATCATCGTGTCGATCATCTTGAAATCGCCCATCTTCACGCCGCCGCGCAAATGCGCGCAATGCGGTGCCATGGACATGGATTCCTGGCCGCCGGCCACGATGATCTGCGCATCGCCCAGCGCGATCTGCTGCATGCCGAGCGCGACTGCGCGCAGGCCGGAACCGCAGAGCTGGTTGACGCCCCAGGCGGTCTTTTCCTTCGGAACGCCGGCCTTCATCGCCGCCTGGCGCGCCGGGTTCTGTCCTTCGCCTGCCGGCAGGACCTGACCGAGGATAACCTCATCCACCTCGGCCGCATCGACGCAGGCGCGCTCGAGCGCTGCCTTGACGACACTTGCACCCAGCTCGTGGGCGGCGACATTGGCAAAGGCGCCGTTGAAGGAACCGACGGCGGTTCTTGCTGCAGATGCGATGACGATCGATGGGCTGGTCATGACTGTTTCCTCCTGAACTCTGTTTGGCGCGGAGAGTGTCAAAGCGCGCTGCGATAGTCAAACCCGCGGGGACTGCCGCCCGGTTACCTCAATGGCAGAAATACCCGCGAAAATTCATGGATTTGCTGCGCAGCACGGGGTCGCCGCGTTGCACAAAATAGATTGTCAGCACCCTTCATTTAGGCTTACATTCGCAATGGGAGAAGTGCCGCCGCATAAGAATGAACGATATCGACGGCCGGAGGAGGGCAATCATGGCGAAAATCGAAGGCGAAGTGGTTATCAAGAAATACGCCAACCGGCGTCTCTACAATACCGGTACCAGCACCTATGTGACGCTCGAAGATCTGGCCAAGATGGTCAAGAAGGGCGAGGAATTCATTGTCCAGGACGCCAAGAGCGGCGAGGACATTACCCATTCGGTTCTGACCCAGATCATTTTCGAGCAGGAATCCAAGACCGGCAACACGCTTCTGCCCGTTTCCTTCCTGCGCCAGCTGATCTCCTATTATGGCGACCAGATGCAGATGGTCGTGCCGACCTTTCTCGAACATTCGATGAAGACCTTTACCGACCAGCAGGCGCAGATGCGCGAGCAGATGACGCGCGCCCTCGGCGACACGCCGCTGGCCAAGAACCTGCAGGCGCCGATGCAGCTGATGGAAGATCAGGTGCGCCGCAATACCGAGCTTTTCCGCCAGACGCTGCAGATGTTTTCGCCCTTCACGCCCCAGCCGAGTGCGCCTGCCGCAAAGAAGCCTGCGGACGCCAAGGATATCGACGACCTGAAGGACCAGCTGCGCGCGCTGCAGGACCGTCTGGACAGCATGGGAAGCTGAAAGCTTCCCTTCCCAGCCTTACAATCCGATCGAGACATCCCGGCCGGCGGCGCGAATTGCCACCGCAAAGCCGCCGATGACGTCGACGAAGGTGATCGTCATCAGGATGAAGAAGGTCTGCGTCGCCGCATTCCGGACCAGCAGGAACTCGACCAGAAAAGCGATGAAGACCAGCATGGACAGCATGTGATTGAGCAGCGAGCCGCGCCCATTGCGGCTGGCCTTCAGGATCTCGATGAACAGGAAGAAAAGTGCGACGACGATCAGCACGTCGCCGAGGTTCATCGTCCAGTTGGCGCCCGACAGCATCTGCAGCGAGATCACCACATCCTCAAGCGCGGCCACGCCGCCTGCGCCGAACAGGCCGATCATCGCAAGATTGTAGAGGATGAACGGGATGATCATCAGCGGCAGGGCAACAAGCATGACTGGCTCCGCAAAGGGTAATCTCGGGGCCCGGACTTTGCTGTCTCGAGCCGCTTTCCGCAAGGTCGTGCAGAAACAAAAAAGGCCGGCAAAGCCGGCCTTTCAAGTAGAACAAGGAAAAACGCTTATGCGCTTTCCTTCGGCGTCAGAACCTGACGGCCGCGGTACATGCCGGTCTTCAGATCGACATGGTGCGGCCGGCGCAGTTCGCCGGAATTCTTGTCTTCGACATAGGTCGGAGCCTTGAGCGCGTCGGCGGAGCGGCGCATACCGCGCTTGGACGGGCTCGTTTTTCTCTTCGGTACAGCCATTTTCGTTACTCCACTTCGTGCAAAACGTAATCTCCGGCCGCTGTGAGGCCGAACTCATCACGTCTCGATCTCGGAAATTGGAGCGGCTTATACATGCGCATAGGGGCTTTGACCAGTCCTTGGGCCCTATTTTTTCGAGGGATCGGCATTTTCAGGTTGAAACGCTTCAGGCCTCGTCTTCTTCGACGATCCAGGGCTCCTTCAATGCCGCTTCCTGCCATGCCAGCCAGGCCGGGTGGGATTTGACCGCGTCCATATAATCAAGCGTCTCCCGGTCGTCCACGAGATGATAGACATCGAACCGGTTGACGACGGGCGCAAACATCGCGTCAGCCCCGGAAAATGCGCCGAAAAGGTAAGGCCCGCCGGACTTTTGCCTGAGCTCCCGCCAGATCGCCGAAATCCGCGCGACATCATCCATCACACCATCCGGCAGGGCGATCTTGCCCTTCGGCCGGCGGATATTCATCGGGCAGGCATTGCGCAGTGCCCGGAAGCCGGACAGCATTTCCATGGAAATGGAACGGGCAATTGTGCGGTCCGCCGCAGCTTTCGGCCAGAGGCCGCTTTCCGGAAAAAGCTCGGCCGCATATTCGATGATCGCCAGCGATTCCCAGACGCGCACATCGCCATGATGCAGGACGGGGACGCGGCCGGTCGGCGAAATCGGCTTGAACTTCGGATTGCCGGCGGCCATTTCGAACGGTATCAGCACTTCCTCAAACGGGATGCCGGCCGCCGTCAGCGCGATCCATGGACGCATGGACCAGGACGAATAATTCTTGTTGGCGATATAAAGGACGAGCTTTTCCATGGCGATCTCCCGATTGGTCTTGGCAGGCTATACGCACACGGCATGCCCGACCAATGAATTGCCGGAAACTCAGTCATAAATGCATTTGATATAGGCGCCGGAATTACGCGCCCGGCGCTCGACGATCGCTGCCAGCCGCTGCATGCCGCGCGACGGCTTGCTGGCCACGCGCGTGAAAGGGTTGGGCAGGGAGACGGCGAGAAGAGCCGCCTGCCGCGAGGACAGTTTTGCCGCCGAGGTCTTGAAATGATGCTGGGCCGCAGCCTCGGCGCCATAAATGCCCGGCCCCCATTCGGCGATGTTGAGATAGATCTCCATGATCCGCCGTTTCGAAAGAACGAAATCGGTGCCGAGCGCCAATGGCAGTTCCAAGCCCTTGCGGATGAAGGAGCGGCCGTTCCAGAGGAACAGGTTTTTCGCCGTCTGCATCGGGATCGTGCTTGCCCCGCGCGTCGCCTCGCCATCGAGCGCGTCCTGAACGACTCCGCGCATCTGGCGCCAGTCGACGCCGGCATGCATGCAGAACTGCCCGTCCTCCGACATCATCACCGAACGCACGAGCGCCGGCGAAATATCGTCGAGGCTCACCCAGCGGCGGTCATAACCGCGAAACAGCACGAGTTCCGACAGCATCAGCGTCGAGACCGGCCGTGTGAAGGGAAGCGCGTAAACGAAGACCAGCAGATATGGCAGCAGCATCAACGCGATGACGGCAAGCACGATACGGCGGAGCCAGGGCATGGACTGAAACATGGCATTAAGACGCTGAAGCCAGGCCGGCTTCATCGCGTCCTCCTCTTGTGCAGGTTGTTCCTGCGCAGGCTGTTCAGGTGCAATGTCCAATAGCGCGGCCCGATGCCATTGTAGACCAAGGTTTTGTTTTTCATAACCGCTGCGGGTGGCGATGGCGAGTCCGCTGCGGCAAACTTCCACCTTTCTGGTAAATCGCCGCTACGCCTGCTTGCCCGCGCCTTTTCGCCATGCCAGATAGCGGCCATGACGATATCAGACGCCGCATTCGAAAGCCGATTGAAGGAAAGCGCCGCTGCGACGCAGACGATGCTGCTCACCCTTCTTTCCGACGCTGTCCTGCCCGATGAACTGGCCCGTCCGGAGCGGCTGATGGCGGCGATGCGGCACGGTTCGCTGAATGGCGGCAAGCGGCTGCGACCGTTTCTGGTGCGCGAAAGCGCGCTACTTCTCGGTGGCGATGACGACGCCGCCCTGCGCGTCGGCACGGCACTCGAATGCCTGCACTGTTATTCGCTGATCCACGACGACCTTCCGGCCATGGATGATGACGACACCCGTCGCGGCCAACCGACCGTCCACAAGGCTTTCGATTACGCCACCGCCATTTTGGCCGGCGACAGCCTTCTGACCTATGCCTTCGACATCATCGCCGCGCCCGAAACGCAGCTGCCGGACCGTGCCAAGACCGAGCTTGTTCTCGCCCTCGCGCGCGCCGCCGGCGCAGGCGGCATGGCGGGTGGACAGGCGCTCGATCTCGCCGCGGAAACATCGCCACCGGATGAGGCCGGCATCCGCATGCTGCAGGCAATGAAGACCGGCGCGCTGATCCGCTTCGGCTGCGAGGCGGGCGCCATCATTGCCGGCGCATCTGCACATGACCGTCAGACCTTGCGGCTGTTCGGCCAGAAGATCGGCCTCGCTTTCCAGCTGGCCGACGATCTTCTCGACTTGACCGCCGACGCCGCCACCATGGGCAAGGCGACCGGTAAGGATGCGGCCCGCGGGAAGGGCACGCTGGTCGGCCTGCACGGCATAGACTGGGCCGAAAAACACCTGGACGAATTGACGGCCGAGGCCGTGGAACTGCTTGCGCCCTATGGCGAAAAGGCGATGATGCTGCAGGCGACGGCCCGCTTCGTGGCAAACCGCCAGAACTGATCGGGCATTATCGGGGGAAAACATGTCGGAAGCGCTGGGTTACCTGCCTTATATGTGGCCGGCTTATATTGCCTATCTGATCAATGTCGTAAGCCCCGGCCCCGCCAATTTCGCCATCATCGGCACTGCCATCTCGCAAGGCCGCCGCGCCGGCCTGATCACCGCGCTCGGCATTGCCGGCGGCTCCTTCACCTGGGCCTGCGCCGCAGCCCTTGGCCTCGCCGCCCTGTTGCGCAATTACGCGATTGCGCTGGAAATCCTGAAAATCGTCGGCGGGGTCTATCTTCTTTATCTCGCCTTCAAGGCCTATCGCTCGGCCAGATTGCCGAATGAAAAGATGGCGATCGGCAATACGCGCACGAATTACACGGCAAGGCAGCTGTGGCTGCGCGGCTATGCGATCCACCTGACCAATCCGAAGGCGATCTTTGCCTGGCTGGCGATCATTTCGCTCGGCCTGCCGGACCATGCGCCGACCTCTGCTATCGTGATGATCATCACGGTCTGCATGACATCGAGCCTGATTATTTTCACGGGATATGCGCTGGTGTTTTCAACGCCGCATGCGCTGCGCGGCTACCGGGCGGCAAGACGCTGGATCGAAGGCGCCATGGTGCTGATCTATGGCGCGGCCGGCATCAAACTGCTGACGAGCCGCATCTGAAAGACACGGCCCGCCGGATCTTCAAGAAGATCAGTTCTGGGTGATCGGTGCGATCTGCACTTCGACGCGGCGGTTGAGCGCGCGGCCGTCCGGGGTCGCATTGGTGGCGACCGGCTGCGACGGACCGAAGCCCATCGTGGACATGCGGCGCTGGTCGACGCCACGGCTGCCGAGATAATTGGCGACCGAAGCGGCGCGGCGCTGCGACAGATCCTGGTTGTGCTGCAGGCTGCCGGTCGAGTCGGTGTGACCGTTGACGTCGATATAGCTCTTGTTGAACTTGTTGAGCACGATCGCGACCGAATCCAGCGTGCGATAGAACGGCGGGATGACCTGGTCCTGATCCGTCGCAAAGGTGATGTTGGACGGCATGTTGAGGATGATGCGATCACCCACGCGCGTCACCGAGACGCCGGTGCCCTGCAGCTGGGCGCGCAGTTCGGCTTCCTGGTTGTCCATGTAGCTGCCGATCGCGCCGCCGGCGAGTGCGCCGATACCGGCACCGATCAGTGCATTGCGGCCCTTGTTGCCGCCGCCGATCAGAAGGCCGCCGACTGCGCCGAGACCGGCACCGATGGCAGCGCCACCTGCGGTATTAGACATCTTCTGCTGGCCCGTATAGGGGTCGGTCGTCGTGCAGGCAGACAGATAGGTTCCGCAAAGCGCGACAATGGCAATTTTCTTGAACATGTGAATCAGAATCCCCGTCGTCCGTGATAGCCCTCATTTACCATCAATTGCGGCAATAGCGAGGAAAACCACCGGACGCGGGTTTAAGGATTTTTACCTAGGCAAGTAACGCCTGGTGTGCCGGCCATTTCGGCTCGCGAAGCTATCTGGGACAGAGAATGCAAAGTCCGGTAGGAAATCTTACTCCGCCGCGGTCTTCTGACCAAACCGGTTCTCGATATACTCGATCACCAGCTTCTCGAAATCGGCGGCGATATTCGGGCCACGCAGCGTCATTGCCTTCTTGCCGTCGATGAAGATCGGGGCGGCCGGGGTTTCGCCGGTGCCGGGCAGGGAGATGCCGATATCGGCGTGTTTGCTTTCGCCCGGTCCGTTGACGATGCAGCCCATGACGGCGACGTTGAGGGCTTCGACGCCCGGATATTTTTCGCGCCAGACCGGCATGTTCTTGCGGATGTCGTTCTGGATGTTCTGGGCCAGTTCCTGGAAGACGGTCGAGGTGGTGCGACCGCAGCCGGGACACGCCGCGACGACCGGGATGAACTGGCGGAAACCCATGACCTGCAGGATTTCCTGGGCCACCTGGACTTCCTTGGTGCGGTCGCCATTCGGCTCCGGCGTCAGCGAGACACGGATCGTGTCGCCGATGCCGTGTTGCAGGACATAGCCCATGGCAGCCGAGGAGGCGACGATGCCTTTCGATCCCATGCCGGCTTCGGTGAGGCCAAGATGCAGGGCGTGGTTGGAGCGCTCGGCGAGCATCGAATAACAGGCGATCAGGTCCTGCACCTGGCTGACCTTGGCCGAGAGAATGATACGGTTGCGCGGCAGGCCGATCGATTCGGCAAGCTCTGCCGAGATCAGCGCCGACTGCACGATCGCTTCATGCATGACCTGACGGGCCGAGAGCGGCGAGCCGGCTTCGGCATTGCGGTCCATCAGCGTCGTCAACAGATCCTGGTCGAGCGAACCCCAGTTGACGCCGATACGCACCGGCTTGTCGTAGCGGATCGCCATCTCGATGATATCGGCGAACTGCTTGTCCTTCTTGTCCTTGAAGCCGACATTGCCCGGATTGATCCGGTATTTCGCCAGCGCCTCGGCGCAGGCCGGATGATCGGCAAGCAGCTTGTGGCCGATATAGTGGAAATCGCCGATCAGCGGCACGTCCATGCCGAGCCTGAGCAGGCGTTCGCGGATTTTCGGAACGGCGGCAGCGCTCTCGTCGCGATCGACGGTGATGCGCACCAGTTCCGAACCGGACCGGTAAAGCGCTGCAACCTGTGCGACGGTCGCGTCGATATCGGCCGTATCGGTATTCGTCATCGACTGCACGACGACCGGCGCGCCACCGCCAACGATCACACCGCCGACATCGACGGCAACGGTGGCGCGGCGCGGTTTCGGATCGTAATCAAGGGGTGATGTCATCGTTCTGGTCTCGTCGCATTCGACTGGATAGCCATTGGGGCGCTTTTCAGGTGGCGTATGGGTTGCGGCTTGTCAACCGTCAGCACCAATCACTTTGTCACCTGCACTTTACCGCGTGGTTGTGACGCGATCCAGATGAGACATTCATCAGTGATGTGCGCCATCCGCATGCCTCGCCAGCCGTGACAGGAAGAGTACGACGATCAGCAGGCCGGAAAGGCCGATGAAGACGTTTCCGAGCCCCGTATGTTCGGCAATGAAGCCGATGCCCGACGGTGCCACGAGAATGCCGGAATACCCCATCGTCGTGACCACCGACAGGCCGACGCCCGCTGCCATGCCGGGCAGGTTGCCGGCGGCCGAAAAGGCGATCGGCACGATGTTGGAAATGCCGATGCCGGCCAGGGCAAAACCGGCAATCGCCATCGGAACGTTTTCGGCAAGACCGATCAGCAGCAGCCCCAAAATGGCAATGACCGCGCAGACCCGAAGCGTCATGACGGCACCAAAACGGTCGCGGATCAGGTCGCCGGCAAAACGCATGACGGCCATGGTGAGCGAGAAGGCGGCAAAGGCGAAGCCGGACAGGGTGACCGAGGCGGAAAGCTCATTGCGCAGATAAAGCGCGCCCCAGTCGAGAATCGAGCCTTCGGGGATCATGCAGAACAGCGCCATGATGCCGATCAGCCAGGGCAGGGGCGAGCGCGGCAGGCGGCTTCTTTCCGCATGGGCATGGTCTTCCGGATGCGGCGCATCATGCAGAACGATACGCCACGCAAAGACGATCGTGACCGCAGCGAAAACCGTGGCGATGATGGCATGGGGCATGGTGCCGATGCGCTCGATCAGGAAACCGCCGGTCGAGGAGCCGATCAGGCCGCCAAGGCTCCAGAATGCGTGGCAGGAGGACATGATGGCGCGCCGCATGCCTTTTTCGGTGGCGACCGCATTCGCGTTCATGGCGACATCCATGGCGCCGAGCAGTCCGCCGAACAGGAAGATCGCGACGGCACCGGTCCAGATATTGCCGGCCAGCGACAGGAGCAGAAGAAGCGGGATCAACAGAACGGCGGTCACCTTCGATACCCGACTGGAGCCGAAACGCGCAATCTGGCTGCCGGCGATCGGCATCATGGTGATCGAGCCGAGGCCGAAGGTCAGGATCATCAGGCCAAGCGATTTTTCACTGAGATCGAGTCTCGATGCGAATTCCGGTATCTTCGGCGCCCAAGCCCCGATCATAAAACCGTTCATCAGAAACAGCAGCGAGACGCCCGCGCGCTCCGGGGTGACATAGGGTGTCACCGCCTTTGGCTTGGCCAGTGATAGATCATCCATTGCGGTTCCTCCACTCGCGGGGAAAATATTTAAATCGATTGAATTTGCAATAATCAAATCCGCTGATGTGAGGCACGATTTGTATCGCGATGAAATTCATTCGTCCCGATGCGATTTGTTGACAGCGGCCAGAATTTGGTTTCTGTCGTAATCACTTCCACACATTCATTTCATGGCTCTGCGCCAAAGGCGTCAGCCAAGCGGTGCTCATCGTGAAAAATTCATATGGTACCGGCATCCTGCTGGTCACGCTCTCCTACCTGCTTTTCAGCAGCCATGACGCCCTGATTAAGATTCTGGTCGTTTCCGTCACCACTTGGCAGATTCTCTTCTTCCGCAGCTCCACGGTTTTGATCGGCTGCCTCATCATCGGCGGGCGGCAGACTGCGACGCGGGCGGTCCGTTCGTCGATCATCAAGCCGATGGCGATCCGCAGCATCTTCCTGATCGCCGCGTGGATCTCCTATTACACGGCCGCGAAATCGCTGCAGCTCGGCCAGCTGACGACGATCTATTTTGCCGCGCCGGTGGTTGCGACACTTCTTGCCGGCCCGATGCTCGGAGAGACGGTCAGCATCTCACGCTGGCTTGCGGTCATCATCGGGTTTATCGGCGTGGTCGTCGCCAGCGATCCGGCGGGCCTGACCATATCGCTGCCCGTCTATCTGGTTTTCCAGGCCGCCTGTCTCTGGGCCTTCTGCATGGTGCTTCTGCGCCGCACGGCCATGCATGAGACGAGCCTCGTGCAGATGATCATCACCAATTTCTTCTTCGTGCTGTTCAGCGGCGGGATGGTGCTGATGAGCTGGACGTCGATCAATCTGACCACAGCCGGCCTGCTGGCCGCCGTCGGTGTCATCGGCGGGCTTGCGCAGTTCACGGCCTTCGAGGCGATGCGCCGGGCACCGGTCTCGGTTCTGGCACCGTTTGAATACTCGTCGCTCGTCTGGGCCTTTGTCCTCGGCTACCTGATCTGGGGCGATATTCCGGCCCTGCATGTGGCGATCGGCGCAGTCCTGATCGGCTGCGCCGGCCTCATCATCATCTTCAACGAAAAGCTCGGCCGGAAAATCCGGTCGAGCGATGATGGCGGTGAGCGTCAGGCGCTGTAGACGACAAGCAGGTCCTTGGCGTCGATCTGATCGCCGGCCTTGACCAGCACTTCGGCGATCGTCCCGTCCTTTTCGGCATGCAGCGCCGTTTCCATCTTCATCGCTTCGATGGAGAGGAGAACGTCGCCCGCCTTGATGGCCTGGCCGGTCGAAACGAAGACGCGGGAGATGACGCCCGGCATCGGTGCCCCGAGCTGGGCGGCGTTGCCGGCTTCGGCCTTGCGGCGGATCGCGCTGCCGGAGGCGCCAACGGCACGATCCGGCACCTTGATGCGGCGCGGCTGGCCGTTCAGTTCGAAGAAGACCGTGACCAACCCTTGCGCATCCGGCGCGCTTGCGGCCTGATTGACGATGACCAGCGTCTTGCCCTTTTCGATTTCCGCCAGCATTTCCTCGCCATCGGCCAGCCCGTAGAAATAGGCATGCGTGGGCAGGACGGAGACCGGGCCGTAGGTGTCCGAAGCGAGCGCGAAGTCGGTGAACACTTTCGGATACATCAGGTAGGAGGCGAATTCGAAATCGTCGACCGCCCGCTCCAGCTTGGTTTCGATCACCTTGCGCTCGGCATCGAGATCGGCCGCAGCCAGAAGCGAGCCTGGCACTGCCGTATAGGGCGCATCCCCCTTCAGCGCCTTCTTCTGGATCGCTTCAGGCCAGCCGCCCGGAGGCTGGCCGAGATCGCCCTTCAGCATCGAGACGACCGAATCCGGGAAGGCGATGTCCTTGGCCGGGTTCTCGACATCGGCAACCGTCAGATCCTGGCTGACCATCATCAGTGCCATGTCGCCGACGACCTTCGAAGACGGCGTCACTTTGACGATATCGCCGAACATCTGGTTCACGTCGGCATAGGTCTGGGCGACCTTGTGCCACTTGGTCTCGAGGCCCAGCGAACGGGCCTGTTCCTTGAGGTTGGTGAACTGGCCGCCCGGCATTTCATGCAGATAGACTTCCGAAGCCGGCCCCTTGAGGTCGCTTTCGAAGGCCGCGTACTGACCGCGCACGGCTTCCCAATAGAAGGAAATCTTGCGGATCCATGCCGGATGCAGGCCCGGATCGCGATCCGTGCCCGACAGCGCTTCGACGATGGAGCCGAGGCAGGGCTGCGAGGTATTGCCGGAGAGCGCGTCCATGGCCGCATCGACCACATCGACACCGGCTTCCACGGCGGCAAGCACGGTCGCGGCCGCGATGCCGGACGTGTCATGGGTGTGGAAATGGATCGGCAGGTCCGTTGCCTCACGCAGCGCCTTGAACAGGACGCGGGCGGCTGCAGGCTTCAAGAGGCCGGCCATGTCCTTGAGCGCGATGATATGGGCACCGGCCTTTTCCAGCTCCTGTGCCAGCGCGACGTAATATTTGAGGTCGTATTTCGGCCGGGCGGAATTGAGCAGATCGCCGGTATAGCAGATCGCTGCCTCGCAGATCCGGTTCTCCTCGTTCACCGCATCCATCGACACGCGCATATTGTCGACCCAGTTCAGGCAGTCGAACACGCGGAACACGTCGATACCGCCCTTGGCGGCCTGGGCGACGAAATATTTGACGACATTGTCAGGATAGTTCTTGTAGCCGACGCCGTTTGCGCCGCGCAGCAGCATCTGCAGAAGAATGTTCGGTGCTGCCTCGCGGATATTGGCGAGCCGCTCCCAGGGATCTTCGGTGAGGAAGCGCATCGATACGTCGAAGGTTGCACCACCCCAGCATTCCAGCGAGAACAGGTTCGGCAGCGCACGGGCATAAACGCCGGAGATCTTGGCTATGTCATAGGTGCGCATGCGGGTGGCGAGCAGCGACTGATGGCCGTCGCGCATCGTCGTGTCGGTCAGCATGACCTGTTTCTGCGCGCGCATCCATTCACCGAATTTCTTCGGGCCGAGCGCATCGAGCTTCTGCTTGGTGCCGTCGGGAATGGCGGTGTCGATATAGGGCAGGACAGGTTTTGCCGCATGTTCTGCGGGTGCCGGCCGGCCCTTCACTTCCGGATGGCCGTTGACGGTGACGTCGGCGAGATAGGTCAGAAGCTTGGTGGCGCGGTCCTGCCGCTTCACCTGCTCGAACAGTTCCGGCGTCGTGTCGATGAACCGCGTCGTATAGGTATTGTCGCGGAATTTCGCATGCCCGATGATCGCTTCGAGGAAGGTCAGGTTGGTCGCGACACCGCGAATACGGAATTCGCGCAAGGCGCGGTCCATGCGGGCGATCGCTTCCTGCGGGTTCGGCGCCCAGGCCGTGACCTTGACGAGCAGCGGATCGTAATAACGGGTGATGATCGCGCCCGAATAGGATGTGCCGCCGTCGAGACGGATGCCGAAGCCGGAAGCCGAGCGATAGGCAGTGATACGGCCGTAATCCGGGATGAAATTGTGTTCCGGATCTTCGGTCGTGATGCGGCATTGCAGGGCATGGCCGTTGAGCCGGATGTTTTCCTGGGCAGGTACCCCCGATTCCGGCGTGCCGATTGCAAAGCCGTCGAGGATATGGATCTGCGCCTTGACGATATCGATGCCGGTGACGACTTCGGTCACCGTATGCTCGACCTGAATGCGCGGGTTGACTTCGATGAAGTAGAATTTGCCGCTATCGGCATCCATCAGATATTCGACGGTGCCCGCACCGACATAACCGGTGGCGGACGCGATCTTCAGCGAATAGGCGGCCAGTTCCTGCCGCTGCGCTTCCGAAAGATAGGGCGCAGGCGCGCGCTCGACGACCTTCTGGTTGCGGCGCTGGATGGAGCAGTCGCGCTCGAACAGATGCACGACATTGCCATGCGTATCGCCAAGAATCTGGCTTTCCACGTGGCGGGCACGCTCGACCAGCTTTTCCAGATAGACCTCGTCCTTGCCGAAGGCGGCCATCGCCTCGCGCTTGGCTTCGGTCACTTCCTTGGCAAGATCCTTCGGGTCACGGATGGCGCGCATGCCGCGACCGCCGCCACCCCAGGAGGCCTTCAGCATGACCGGGTAACCGATCTCCTCGGCCATCTTCGCCACTTCAGCCATATCGTCCGGCAGCGGCTCGGTGGCGGGCACGACCGGCACGCCGACGGAGATGGCGAGATTGCGTGCGGCGACCTTGTTGCCGAGCTGGCGCATCGTGCCCGGACGCGGGCCGATGAAGATGATGCCGGCTTCGTCGCAGGCATCGACGAATTCCGGGCTCTCGGACAGAAGGCCGTAACCGGGATGGATGGCATCGGCGCCGGAAAGCTTGGCGACACGGATCACTTCCGAGATCGAAAGATAGCTTTCGATCGGGCCCATATCCTTTTCCAGATGCGGCCCACGGCCGACCTGATAGCTTTCATCGGCCTTGAAACGATGCAGGGAAAGTTTGTCTTCCTCCGCCCAGATCGCCACGGTCTTGATGCCGAGCTCATTGGCGGCACGAAAGACGCGGATGGCGATTTCAGAACGGTTGGCGACGAGTATCTTCGAAATTGGCAAAGCAGAACCTCCCCAGGATGCCATCGAAATGCTGCACCGCAGGAGATCAATATCGCCTTCGTTACGCAAGTACTATTTGAGGGAGACCTTGCGATAAAAAGGCCCGGGAAGGATATGCTGCTTCAGGTGACGAGGCCGAGCCGGAAGGCCATGGCGACAACGTGCTGGCGGTTCTTGGCGCTGAGCTTTTCCTGCAGGCCGTTGATGTACCAGTCGACGGTGTGGCTGGAAATGTCGAGCGTGCGGGCGATCTCGTTCGAGGTCAGGCCATCGGCGAGAAGACCGATGACTTCCATCTCCCGTCGTGTCAGCTGAGTATCGAGCTTGGCGGTCTGTTCGAGCGCCTCCGCTTCGCCGCGCAATTCCAGATAACGCCAAAAGACGCGCTTGGCCGCTGCATCGAACAGTGCACATTCGCTCGGCGAGAGATCGACCGGCCGGCCGCTGATCGTCACGCTTCCCAGCACGCCGTTGCGGCCATGCACCGGAAACAGGTAACCGTCGTCCAGCCCATGCCGCGCGGCTTCCTGCATCATCCGTTCCATGCGCTGGCGATGCGGATCGCCCTGAAAGGCCTGCAAAGCCTCACGCCAGCGAAACGGCCTTTGCGCCATTCCCAGCATCCGGACGGTCGGATCGATCAGGACATATTTGCGGGCCTTGTAGACGTCCATCCAGCCTTCCGGCCAGCGTCCCGCAATCATGCTGTTATCCGGCTCCTGGTGGCGTTTGCGCAGCATGACGGAATAGAATGAGAAACCGTAGGCTTTCAGCAGTGATTCAAGATTGGCGGTAACATCTTCTTCCGTTCTCGCCTCCCCGACCAGAACCAGAAGCTGTACAATCAACTGGATGTTCAAATTTTTCCCCTAGCCCGCCTTGGCGACAGGCATATTTTACATTTGGGTTTTGCTCAAATGCTCTTCTATAATCGATTAGCATAACCATCATTCGCTCGGCGTACATGGCGAAATCTAGGTATTGACGTTTCAAAAAAGTACTTGCCGTGTTTGATCCTGCGGCAAATGCGGGGCCTTGCCCTTGCCGGAACATTTCTGGCAAAGAAATGTTCATGCGATTTCCGTCTCGGATTTGCCGTTCTTGTCGATAAGGCTTTCCGCCTGTCGTTTCATGCGTTCCATCAAAGGGGGTTGCCCGCGTTGACGCTATTCCAGATTTACGCCCGGGCTCTGAAATATCTGGCGAAAAATCGCTGGCGCGTTGGCGCCGTCGTCGTCGCCAACATTATTCTTGCTGTCATCACCATTGCGGAGCCGGTTCTTTTCGGCCGGATCATAGATGCCATGTCATCGGGTGGCAACGTCACCAACTGGCTTCTCGCCTGGGCAGGTTTTGGCGTCTTCAACACGATCGCCTATGTTCTCGTCGCCCGCGAGGCCGACCGGCTGGCGCATGGCCGCCGCGCCTCGCTTCTGACGGAAGCTTTTGGCCGCATCATTTCCATGCCGCTTGCCTGGCATCACCAGCGCGGCACGTCGAATGCGCTGCATACCCTGCTGCGCGCTGCCGAAAGCCTGTTCACCCTCTGGCTGGAATTCATGCGCACGCATCTGGCGACGGCCGTCGCGATCGTGCTTCTCGTGCCGACCGCGATCTCGATGGACTGGCGGCTCTCGATCGTGCTGCTCGTGCTCAGCATCGTCTACTGGATCATCGGCGTCACGGTCATGAACCGGACCAAGGAAGGCCAGGCTTCCGTCGAGAACCATTATCACACGGTGTTCTCGCATGTGAGCGATAGCATCAGCAACGTCTCGGTGCTGCATAGCTACAATCGCATCGAGGCCGAGACGCTGGCGCTCAAGGACTATACCAAGGACCTGCTTGCGGCCCAGTATCCGGTTCTCGACTGGTGGGCGCTTGCCGGCGCTCTCAACCGCACCGCCTCGACCGTTTCCATGGGCGTCATTCTCGTCATCGGCACGATGCTGGTGCAGCAGGGCCAGATCCGCGTCGGTGACGTGGTCGCCTTTATCGGCTTCGCCAACCTGTTGATCGGCCGCCTCGATCTTCTGCGC
Source organism: Neorhizobium alkalisoli (assembly GCF_007829835.1). Lineage (GTDB taxonomy): Bacteria > Pseudomonadota > Alphaproteobacteria > Rhizobiales > Rhizobiaceae > Neorhizobium. The sequence continues at coordinate 164,380 of NZ_VIWP01000006.1, forward strand.
CAGTTCTCCACCCAGATTTTTGAGGCGCGCGCCAAGCTCGAGGACTTCTTCATCCTTGAGGACTCGGTTGAAGAACGCACCGAGCCGGCCGATGCGAAGGAACTCGGTGCCGTCAGTGGCCAGGTGGAATTCCGCGACGTGTCCTTCGGTTTCGCCAATACCAGCCAGGGTGTGCACCACGTCTCGTTTACCGCAAAGGCCGGCGAGACGGTTGCCATCGTCGGCCCGACCGGTGCCGGCAAGACGACGCTCATCAACCTCCTGCAGCGTGTCTACGATCCGCAGGAAGGCAAGATCCTCGTCGACGGCACGGATATTTCGACGGTGACCCGCAAGTCGCTGCGCCACTCGATCGCCACCGTCTTCCAGGATGCCGGCCTGCTCAACCGCTCGATCAGCGAAAACATCCGTCTCGGCCGCGAAGGCGCCACCGACGAGGAAGTGTCGCGGGCGGCGGAAGCGGCTGCTGCCGCGGAATTCATCGAGGACCGGCTGAACGGTTACCAGACGGCAGTCGGTGAGCGTGGCAACCGTCTGTCCGGCGGCGAACGCCAGCGTATCGCGATTGCCCGCGCCATCCTCAAGAACGCGCCGATCCTCGTGCTCGACGAGGCGACCAGCGCGCTCGATGTCGAGACCGAAGCACGCGTCAAGGCGGCGATCGACAAGCTGCGCCAGGACCGCACGACATTCATCATCGCGCACCGCCTGTCGACCATCCGCGACGCCAACAAGGTGATCTTCCTCGAAAACGGCCGGATTTCCGAAATGGGCAGCTATGACGAACTCAGCCACAAGGGTGGCCGTTTCACGTCGCTGCTCAAGGCAAGCGGCATCGTCACCGACGAAGACGAAAAGGCGCTGCCTGCGCCTGAGGTATCACCGCAGCAGGTCTGAGCGTTATAAGAGCGTTTGACGTTGAAAGGCCCGTCCGGAGAAATCCGCACGGGCCTTTTCTTTGAACGCATTGGAAGTGTTGGAGATAATCGCCCGTCCGCCTGAAAAACTCAGTTGAAGCGCGATTGCATCGCGAGCGCCGCCTTGGCGAGGCCGGCGATATTGTCCCGAATGCGGGCTTCGATGATCCGGCCGACCTGCGGATATTCTTCCAGCAGGCGCTGGAACAGCGGGCGGCCGATCCTGAGCGTTTCCGCATCCTCCGCGGCAAGCGCCGTGAACTTGCGCTCGACCATGGTCACCAGTGCGAGCTCCGACAACAGCGTGCCGGGGCCGACGGTCTTTTCGATCTGCGACTTGCCGGTGCGGTCGGTGGAATAGAGGTCGAAACGACCCTTGGCGACGATGAAGGCGGATTCTGCCGGTGACTGCTGACGGAACAGTTCCTGGCCGGCTGCCGTCGAGCGCCGCTCAGCGCCGAACGCGATCAGCCGCAGCTGATCGGCGTCCAGTTCCCTGAAGAGCGGCACCTGCGAGAGGAGCCGGATATCATCGGTCAGTGCCATCGTCGTATATCAGTTGCCGTGTTCAGGGGACGATCTTGTAGCCGCCGTTTTCGGTCACAAGGATCTCGGCATTGGACGGATCCCGCTCGATCTTCTGACGCAGGCGGTAGACATGGGTTTCCAGCGTGTGGGTGGTGACGCCGGAATTGTAGCCCCAGACTTCCTCGAGAAGCACGTCGCGCGTCACGACCTTCTGGCCGGCGCGGTAGAGATACCGGATGATCGCCGCTTCCTTTTCGGTGAGGCGTATCTTCTTGCCGTCGTCGGTCGTCAGCAGCTTCTGGCTCGGCTTGAACAGATAGGGACCGACAGTGAAGGTCGCGTCCTCGCTCTGCTCGTACTGGCGCAGCTGGGCGCGGATACGGGCAAGCAGAACGGCGAAGCGGAAAGGCTTCGTCACATAGTCGTTGGCGCCGGCTTCGAGGCCCAAAATCGTGTCGGAATCGGTGTCATGGCCGGTCAACATGATGATCGGCGCCTTGAAGCCGTTCTTGCGCAGGAGTTTGACCGCCTCGCGGCCATCCATGTCCGGCAGGCCGACATCCATGATCAGAAGGTCGATCTGGGCCGCCTTGGCAGTTGCCATCGCCTTGGCGGCATTGGCTTCCTGCATGATGGAGAATTCTTCGTAGAAACCCAGCTGCTCCACGAGCGTCTCGCGCAGGTCGTCGTCGTCATCCACCAGCAGTATCGTTCGCGCCATGCGTTTTCTTGCCTTTTCTGGGTCCGCAGGATTGTCTGCGGGCTCTTCGATCTAAGTCGTTACGTGATATGAATTCAAATGAATTCATATTCAAAGCAAAATGATGTGAGGAAAATGCAGCCTTTTCGCGATCAGAAGCACAGAAAAGTGTCAGTTCTGACCGTCAGGAGCGCGCCCAGGGATCGAAAACGGGCACTCGTCTCTCTCGGTGGCATCACCGTACCGGCTGCGATCGGGCGATCGGGAACTACCCCGTTCAAGCGGGAAGGGGACGGTGCGACGCCGATCGCGCCGATGCGCATCCTCTCCGGCTTCGTGCGCGGCGAACGTGTCTCGCTGCCGCCGACGCGGCTGCCGATGCGGCGGATCGGCAAGGACATGCTCTGGTGCGACGAGCCGCGGCATCCGGCCTATAACCGCCTGGTCAAGGCGCCGTTTCGTCCGAGCCATGAGGAGATGATGCGAGCGGACGGGCTCTACGACATCTGCCTCGTGCTGGATTGGAATATTTCATCCAGAAAGAGATATGGCGGATCAGCGATCTTCTTTCACCTGATCAAGCCGGGATATCAGCCGACGGCGGGATGCGTGGCGGTCAGCCTGCGGGATATGCAGAGGCTGCTGCGGGTGATGCGGCCGGGGATGGTGGTGAAGGTTTTAGGGTAGGAGAGGTTGGCGATATGCCCCTCACCCTAACCCTCTCCCCGTAAACGGGGCGAGGGGACTTGCCCCGCTTTGGGCATGGAGAGTGCGGCAAATGTCCTTCTCCCCGTCAGAACGGGGAGAAGGTGCCCGGCAGGGCGGATGAGGGGCAATCAGACTCAAGCGGTAGCCGGATGAGGGGCTACCGCGATCGATGAGCTCAGAAGCTTACTTCCACTCGCGGATATCGACGAAGTGCCCGGCAACCGCCGCCGCTGCGGCCATGGCCGGCGAGACCAGATGCGTGCGGCCCTTGTGGCCCTGGCGGCCCTCGAAATTGCGGTTCGAGGTCGAGGCGCAGCGCTCGTAAGGGTTCAGGCGGTCGTCGTTCATGGCAAGGCACATGGAGCAGCCCGGCTCGCGCCAGTCGAAACCGGCATCCTTGAAGATCTTGTCCAGACCTTCTGCCTCCGCCATTTCCTTGACGATGCCGGAGCCCGGAACGACCATGGCGTTGACGGTCGAGGCGACCTTCTTGCCTTCGATCATCTTGGCGGCGGCGCGCAGATCCTCGATACGGCCATTGGTGCAGGAGCCGATGAAGACGCGGTCGATCGCGATGTCGGTCATCTTCGTGCCCGGCTTCAGGCCCATATAATCGAGCGCACGCCATTTCGAGGAACGCTTGTTGTCGTCCTTGATGTCGTCCGGGTTCGGCACGGTGCCTTCGATGGTCGTGACGTCTTCCGGCGAAGAGCCCCAGGAGACGATCGGCGGCAGGTTGGCGGCGTCGAGCACGACGACCTTGTCGTAATGAGCGCCTTCTTCCGTGAACAGCGTCTTCCAGTATTCGACCGCCATATCCCAGGCCTTGCCCTTGGGGGCGCGCGGCTTGTCCTTGATATAGGCGAAGGTGGTTTCGTCCGGCGCGATCAGGCCGGCGCGGGCGCCGCCTTCGATCGTCATGTTGCAGACGGTCATGCGGCCTTCCATCGACAGCGACCGGATTGCCTCGCCGGCGAACTCGATGACATGGCCGGTACCGCCGGCCGTGCCGATCTCGCCGATGATCGCCAGAATGACGTCCTTGCCGGTCACGCCTTCCGGCAGCTTGCCATCGACACGCACCAGCATGTTCTTGGCCTTTTTCTGCGGCAGCGTCTGGGTGGCCAGAACATGCTCGACCTCGGACGTGCCGATGCCATGCGCCAGCGAACCGAAGGCGCCATGGGTCGAGGTGTGGCTGTCGCCGCAGACGATCGTCATGCCGGGCAGGGTAAAGCCCTGTTCGGGACCGACGATATGGACGATGCCCTGGCGAACGTCGCTCTCGTTATAATATTCGAGGCCGAAATCCTTGGCGTTCTCGGCCAGCGTCTCGACCTGGATGCGGCTTTCCTCGTTCTTGATGCCGAGATGGCGATCCGGCGAGGTCGGAACGTTATGGTCAACGACAGCCAGCGTCTTTTCAGGCGCGCGCACCTTGCGGCCGGCCAGGCGCAGGCCTTCGAAAGCCTGCGGCGACGTCACTTCGTGAACCAGGTGGCGGTCGATATAGAGAAGACAGATGCCGTTCTCATCAGTGGAGACGACGTGGTCGTCCCAGATCTTGTCATACAGGGTACGGGGTGCGCTCATGGCTGCCATCCATTTGAACAGGGAATATGGGAACAAAGATTATGAGCGGCGTTGGACGCCGCGCCGGGCATGTCGGCCCGGTCAGCTAAGTCGGCTGCTAAGCGCTCCGGATACGCGCGCGAAAAAGCGTGCCGGCAGACGCTTGTGGTCCTGCAGCACGACAATCTGTTTCGCGAGGCATCCGAATTTCGATCCCATGGGCGTTCATATAGCATTTGCCGATCAAATCGGCAATGTGCAGATGGGCACACATCTGTCGTCTCTTTGTCATAAAGCCTTCGCGCAAACATGCTTGATCTGAGCCTCAAGAAAAGGGAGCCCAACCATGTCCGAACCCATCGAAGAACAGCTCAACCGCATCAAGAACGAAATCGCCGACAGTTTCGACGAAGAGCTGGAAATGCAGATGGAGGAAGATCGGCTGGACGAGCTGGTCGCCGAGGGCATGTCCGAGCCGGCGGAAGTGACGCTGGAACGCCGCGTTTATTTCCGCGAGCTGTTTCGCCTCCAGCATGAGCTGGTGCGACTGCAGGATTGGGTCCAGTACAAGAAGCTGAAGGTCGTCATCCTGTTCGAAGGCCGTGACTCGGCCGGCAAGGGTGGTGCGATCAAGCGCGTCACCCAGCGTCTCAACCCTCGTGTCGCCCGCGTCGTGGCGCTGCCGGCGCCGACCGAGCGCGAGCGGAACCAGTGGTATTTCCAGCGCTATGTGCCGCATCTGCCGACCGCCGGCGAAATGGTGATGTTCGACCGTTCCTGGTACAACCGCGCCGGCGTCGAGCGCGTCATGGGCTTTGCTACGCCGGAACAGGTGGAAGAGTTCTTCCGCGACGTGCCGGAATTCGAGCGCATGCTGGTGCGCTCCGGCATCATTCTCCTGAAATACTGGTTCTCGATCACCGACGAGGAGCAGGAATTCCGCTTCAAGATGCGTATCCACGATCCGCTGAAACAGTGGAAGCTGTCGCCGATGGACCTGCAGAGCCGCGTCCATTGGGAAGAATATACCAAGGCCAAGGAAGAGATGCTGCAGCGGACGCATATTCCGGAAGCGCCGTGGTGGGTCGTGCATGCGGTCGACAAGAAGCGCGCGCGCCTCAACATGATCGACCATCTGCTGAAGCAGGTGCCTTACGAAAACGTGCCGAAGGAAGCAATCGAACTGCCGGAACGCGTCCGTCATTCCGACTACACCCGGCACCCGGTTCCGCCGGAAATGCACGTGCCGGAAGTCTACTGATGCCTATCTTCAGCGCTCGGACCGCTTGCGCAGTGCCTGTTCGACACGGCGCAGCGCAAGCGACAGGCTGATCGTCAAGAGAAGATAGATATAGGCCGTGATCGAATAGGTCTCGAAAAAGCGGAAGGAACCGGCGGCATAGATCTTTGCCGCCTGGGTGATATCCATCACGCCGAGGACCGAGACGAGCGAAGAGTCCTTCACCATCGAGACGAAGTCGTTGGAGAGCGGCGGCAGGATCGTGCGCATCGCCTGTGGCAGGACGACGAGGCGAAAGCGCTGGAAGCGGTGCAGGCCGAGCGCCTTGGCCGCCTCGATCTGTCCCTCATCGACCGACTGGAAGCCGGCGCGAAAAATTTCGGCGATGAAGGCGGCGTAACCGATCGTCAGCGCGATCACCGCCCGCCAGAGCAGCGAAACGTCGCGCACCTGCAGCGCCGAAAGCCAGCCGTTTTCGATCAGCGGCGAGAGCGCCCAGTTCCACAGGGCCACAAGGCCGGGTGCGCCGACAAAGGCGATGTAGAAGAGCAGGACGAGGATCGGGATGCCGCGGATCAGCTCGACGTAAAAGCGCGCCACCTGTCTCAGCACGATATTGCCGGAAAGGCCGGCAAGCGCGATCAGAAGTCCGAGCGCAGTTGCCAGGGTGAAGGCGGCAAGCGTCACGCCGATCGTGACGCCGATGCCCTTCACGACAACCAGAAAGACCTGGGTGTAGAGATCGTTGACGGCGATAACCGCTGCCAGCGTCAGGGCGAGCAGGGCAAAAACCACCAGCCACCAGGGGAAATCCTGATGGTCAGCTGTCATCCTGCGGCCCTTTGACGGCGCGTGTTTCTCGTCTGCCTCGGGTTTGCCCTGCACCTTGGGTTATTGGCCCATCTTGTAATCGGCGAACCATTTTTTGGTCAGCGCGTCGAGCGTGCCGTCGGCCTTCAGGGCAGCGATTGCGGCATTGACCGGGGCGACGAGATCGGAGCCCTTCTTGAAGATGAAGCCGAAATCTTCCGTGCCGAGCGGGCCGCCGACGAGTTTCAGGCCGCCATTGGAAGAATCGACATAACCCTTGCCGGCCGTGCCATCGGTCAGGACCGTATCGACATCACCGGTCTTCAACGCCTGTACCGTGGCGCCAAAGGTCTCGAACAGTTTGATGCGCGGGTTCTGTTCGTTGCCGTCCAGCACTTCGTAGGCGGCGGTATAGAAAGGCGTCGTGCCGGGCTGGGCGCCAACGAGGGCATCCTTGACCGCGGCAAAGCTCTTGGCATCGCTAAACCGCTTTTCATCGCCGCGGACCAGCATGAACTGTTCGGAGCGCATATAGGGATCGGAGAAATCGACCTTCTCCTTGCGGTCGTCCTTGATGGTGATGCCGGTCATGCCGATGTCGTACTGGCCGTCGGAAACCGCCTGGATCATCGCGTCCCAGCTGGTGTTCTGGTATTCGACCTTGAAATTCAGCCGCTTGGCGATTTCGTTGATCGCGTCATATTCCCAGCCGATCGCCTGGCCCGACTTGGGGTCGACGAATTGCAGCGGCGGATAGGCATTTTCCGTGACGACGACGACCTTGCGGCCCTTGAGATCCGGCAGTTCAGCGGCAAGGCCGACGGCGGGCAGAAGGCTGAGCGCGGCGAGGCCGGCGAGAAGTGTGCGGCGGATGATCATCTGGTTGTCCCCCATATCGATTATGGCCCGATCCTCACGAAATCGGCGAGAATGACAAGCACCGAATTCTTACGGGGTTGGCCGATGGAGAAATAGCTTTCCGGCTTTCATTCCGCCGCGATGGCGACGTCTTCCAGCATCGGGGCGATGACATCGCGGATGACGGCGGCGAGATCGCGAAACAGGTTTTCGCGCGCCGAGCTTTTGCGCCAGACAAGCGCGATGCGGCGGCTCGGGGCAGGCGAGGCTTCGAAACGAACGAGGCCGAGTGTGTCGACGGCAGTCGAGGGCGCGAGCGTCGCGAGTTTCGGCAGAAGCGTGACACCGATGCCGGATGCCACCATGTGCCGCAGTGTCTCCAGGCTGGTGCCGCGAAACGTCGGGCGTTCGAAGGCGCCGGACAGGGTGCAGACTTCCAGCGCCTGGTCGCGCAGGCAATGGCCTTCCTCCAGCAGCATCAGCTCTTCGCCTAGAAGTTCCGATGTGGCGATCGTTTCCTGCCGGTTGAGCCGGTGGTTGCGTGGCACGGCAAGCAGAAATGCTTCCTCGAACAGGAAGTCGCTGACGAGCTGGTCGTCGGCGACCGGCAGGGCAAGGATGGCGGCGTCGATCTCGCCGTCGCGCAGGCGGTCGATCAGGCCGTCGCTCTTTTCCTCGATCAGCAGGGTCTGCAGGCTTTTGAAACGCTCGGCAATTCTCGGCATGACGAAGGGCAGAAGATAGGGGCCGAGCGTCGGGAAAATGCCGAGCCGAAGGGCGCCGCTTTCCGGGTTGCGGCTTTCCTGGGCGGCGTCCTTGATGTGTTCGACTTCGGCCAGAATACGTTTCGCCCGCTCGGCCGTCTTCTTGCCGAAGGCGGTCAGGATGGCGCCGCGGGCATCACGTTCGATCAGCTGGACGCCGAGCTCGGCTTCCAGCTTCTTGATCTGCGCCGACAGGGTCGGCTGGCTGATCAGGCATGCCTCCGCGGCCCGTCCGAAATGGCGGTACTTTGCCAGTGCCACCAGATATTCGAGTTCGCGGAGCGTCATGCCTGTCCTGTTGGATGAAGGCGGCCGCTCAGGCCGCCTTGACCTCGACTTCGGCCGGAGCCGAGCTGCGGATCAGGTGATCGAAGGCGGCGAGCGAGGCCTTGGCACCTTCGCCGAGCGCAATGACGATCTGCTTGTAAGGCGTCGTCGTGCAGTCGCCAGCGGCAAAGACGCCCGGCAGCGAAGTCTGGCCGTGCTGGTCGACGATGATTTCGCCGCGCGGCGAAAGTTCGATCGTGCCCTTCAGCCATTCGGTGTTCGGCAGAAGGCCGATCTGGACGAAAATGCCTTCGAGCGCAATCGTGTGGATCTCGCCGGTGACGCGGCTTTCGTAAACGAGGCCGTTCACCTTGGAACCGTCGCCCTTGACTTCGGTCGTCTTGGCCGAGGTGAGGATGGTGACGTTCGGCAGGCTTTTGAGCTTGCGCTGGAGAACATCGTCGGCGCGCAGCTTTGCGTCGAATTCGATCAGCGTCACATGCTGGGCGATGCCGGCCAGATCGATCGCAGCCTCAACGCCGGAATTGCCGCCGCCGATGACGGCCACGCGCTTGCCCTTGAACAGCGGACCATCGCAATGCGGGCAATAGGCGACACCCTTGTTGCGGTACTGTTCCTCGCCGGGAACGCCCATCTGCCGCCAGCGGGCGCCGGTCGACAGGATCACGGTTTTCGACTTCAGCGTCGCGCCGCTGGCGAGAGCAATTTCGAAATGATCGCCATGCTGCGTCAGGCGCTCGGCCGTCTGCAGGTTCATGATGTCGACTTCATACTGCTTGACGTGCTGCTCAAGCGCCGTCGCGAACTGCGGGCCTTCGGTATGCGGCACGGAGATGAAGTTTTCGATCGCCATCGTGTCCAGCACCTGGCCGCCGAAACGTTCGGCCGCGACACCGGTGCGGATGCCCTTGCGGGCAGCGTAGACGGCAGCCGCAGCGCCGGCCGGGCCACCGCCAACGACCAGAACCTCGAACGGTGCCTTGGTCTTGATCTTTTCCGCCGCGCGGGCCGTGGCACCCGTGTCGATCTTGGCAAGGATCTGCTCCGCTTCCATGCGGCCCTGACCAAAAACTTCGCCGTTCAGATAGACGGTCGGCACAGACATGACCTGACGCGCCTCGACTTCCTTCGGGAAGAGGGCGCCGTCGATTGCGACGTGGTGGATGTTCGGGTTGAGCACGGCCATCAGGTTCAGCGCCTGCACGACGTCGGGGCAATTCTGGCAGCTCAGCGAGAAATAGGTCTCGAAGCGGAATTCGCCCTCGATATCCTTGATCTGGTCGATGATCGCCTGCTCGACGCGCGGCGGATGACCACCGACCTGCAGCAGGGCGAGGACCAGCGAAGTGAATTCATGGCCGAGCGGAATGCCGGCGAATTTCAGATGGATGTCGTGGCCGGGGCTGGTCAGCGCGAAGGCCGGGGCGCGGTCGCCGCCTGCATGTTCCGTCACGGTGATCTTGTCGGAGAGCGCTGCGATCTCGGACAGTAGTTCCGCCATCTCGCGGGATTTTGGCGTGTCGTTGACGGAAGCGGTGATCTCGATCGGGCGAACCACCTTTTCGAGATAGGCCTTGAGCTGGGTTTTGAGATTAGCATCAAGCATTGGAAAGCTCCGTTTCATGCGACAGGCCTGATAGGAAAAGGCGGCGCGCTAAAAATTGACGATCAGGAAATGGTCGGTCCGGCGCGGTGCCGGACCGACAGAGCTTTTAGGCTCAGATCTTGCCGACGAGGCTCAGCGAAGGAGCAAGCGTTTCTTCGCCTTCTTCCCACTTGGCCGGGCACACTTCGCCCGGATGCGAGCGCACGTACTGGGCAGCCTTCAACTTGCGCAGCAGGTCGGCAGCGTTGCGGCCGATGCCTTCGGCAGTGATTTCCATGGCCTGGATGATGCCATCCGGGTCGACGATGAAGGTGCCGCGGTCGGCCAGGCCTTCAGCTTCGCGCATGACGTCGAAATTGCGGGTGATCGTGCCGGTCGGGTCGCCGATCATCGTGTATTCGATCTTGCCGATCGTTTCCGACGAATCGTGCCAGGCCTTGTGGGTGAAATGCGTGTCAGTGGAAACCGAGTAGACTTCGACGCCGAGGCGCTGCAGTTCAGCGTAATGGTCGGCAACGTCGCCGAGCTCGGTCGGGCAGACGAAGGTGAAATCGGCCGGGTAAAAGAAGAAGACAGCCCACTTGCCGGCAACATCGGCCTCGGTGACTTCGATGAATTTGCCCTGCTTGAAGGCCTGCGCCTTGAAGGGCTTAATCGCGGTGTTGATAACAGCCATTGGTAATCCTGTTTTTTGGGACAAAAGCGGGAGGGGCTTTCGCGGCGCAACATAATCACCGCAGCGCAATAAAGGAAATAGATAGTTTTGTGAAATCCGATAGATTTTATCTATGGATAAGCGCGAAAGTTGATCGCTCACAGGATCGGCATCCTGCACTTGTCGTCACCTTGGCCCGGCCTAGATCCTTTTGAAGGATACGGAGCGACCGGTACCCCCAAAGCATCCGGGGGACGACTGGTCAGGAGGACTACCATGGTTTCAGAAAGCCGTTTGATTTCAAAGATTACCTGGCGGCTGATGCCGTTTCTCGGGCTTCTTTACTTGATTGCGTATATCGATCGACAGAACGTCTCTTTCGCCAAGCTGCAGATGGTCGATGCGCTCCACATGAGCGAATACGCGTTCGGTCTCGGGGCTTCGCTTTTCTTTATCGGCTATTTCATCTTCGAAGTGCCGAGCAATCTGTTTCTCGAAAGGTTCGGTGCCAGCCGCTGGTTTGCGCGCATCATGATTTCCTGGGGCCTGGTGACGATCGCGCTCGCCTTCACCCAGAACGCGACGATGTTCTACATCCTGCGCTTCCTGCTCGGCTTGGCGGAGGCCGGCTTCTTTCCCGGCGTGCTCTATCTGCTGACTTTGTGGTTCCCGAAGGATTATCGCGGCCGCATGGTCGGCCTGTTCATGATTTTCAGTGCGCTGGCGAATGCGGTGGGGGCTCCGATCGGCGGGTCGCTTCTCGATCTCGACGGCCTGCTCGGGCTTGCCGGCTGGGAATGGGTCTTCATGGCAACCGGCATTCCGGCCGTCATTGCGGGCATCGTGACGATCTTCTATCTCGATGACACGCCGGAAAAGGCAAAGTTCCTGTCCGACGAGGAAAAGCGCTGGCTGGCCGACCGGCTCGCGAAAGAAAATGCCGGCATGGAAAAGCAGGCGGATAACGGCTTCAAGGCACTGGTCAATCCGCGTGTGCTGTTGATGGCGCTTTGTTATGTGGGTTTCCCGCTTGCCGCCTATGGTCTCAGCTACTGGCTACCGACCATCGTCAAGGGGTTCGGCGTTTCGAACACCGTCAACGGCTTCATCAACGTCATTCCCTGGCTGATCGTGGCGATCGCGCTCTGGGCGGTTCCTGCTGCGGCCGATCGTACCGAGAACAAGACACCCTATATCGTCGCGCCTGCTTTTATCGGTGCGGCCTGCCTTTGCCTCTCGGTTCTGGTCGGCTCGCCGATCCTGCAGTTCGCTTTCCTGTGCATTGCCGCTGCCGGCATTTTTGCGGGCCAGCCGGTGTTCTGGAGCCTGCCGTCACGCTTCCTGAAAGGTGCCGGCGCTGCGGCGGGGCTTGCGGCGATCAACTCGGTCGGCAATCTCGGCGGCTTTGTCGCCCAGAATGTCGTGCCCTGGATCAAGGATGCGACGGGCAGCAATTTCCTGCCGATGTTCTTCCTCGCGGCCTGCCTTGCCGCCGCCGGCCTGCTGGTGATCATCGTCGGCAGGATCATGGGGCGCGAACCGGACAAGGTCGCACCCACTGTCGCCTCGGGTGGAATGAGCGGGCGGCATTCCTGAGACAGGCGATGCAGGGAGCAGAAACAAAAAAGGCGGCCGAAAGGCCGCCTTTTCAAATCCATAAGCGAAAAGCTTATTCGGCTGCATTGCCTTCAGCGGCAGCTGCTGCTTCTGCAGCGGCCTTGGCTTCAGCGGCTTCTGCTGCTGCCTTTTCGGCGGCCAGAGCCTGTGCTGCTGCAATCTTTTCGGCTTCGATCTTTGCCTTCTCTTCGGCAGCTGCGGCGCGTTCGGCGTCGTTCAGCTTGCGGGCGCGCGTGCCGGTGTTCTCGACGATACGAGCCGACTTGCCGCGACGATCGCGCAGGTAGTAGAGCTTGGCGCGACGGACCTTACCGCGGCGAACGATTTCGACGCCTTCGACGAGCGGCGAGTAAACCGGGAATACGCGCTCTACGCCTTCGCCGTAAGAAATCTTGCGAACGGTGAAGCTCTCGTTGAGGCCGCCACCCGAACGGGCAATGCAGACGCCTTCATAGGCCTGCACGCGGGTACGGTTGCCTTCCGTCACGCGGACGTTGACGCGGACGGTGTCGCCCGGGGAGAATTCAGGGAGGGTGCGCTTGGCTTCGATCTTGGCGACCTGTTCGGCCTCAAGCTGCTGAATGATGTTCATCGTCTCAAACCTTTGGTTCTTCTTCAAACAGCCAGAGCGCTCGATACTCCCTTTGGTCAAAGCCTCGGGATTTGCCGGTGACGGCAGAGCGAATTCGCCATTCTTTGTTGCTGTCGGACGGGAGCATTTCCCATTTCCGGGTGCGCAAATACACGAAACAAACGGCCTTGTCATCCCATCCCGGCCGGGAGATTGCGATTTTATGACGCCTCTTAAGCCTTTCGGATCATGGCCGTGTTCGCCACTTGCTCCGTTCGCGCCGCATGTTATTGCCTGTGCGGGAGAATTGGGAGGACATCATGACGATCACCATGATCGCGCTGCTGGCTGCGGCGGGCTTTTTTGCGGGCGCGGTCAATGCGATTGCCGGTGGCGGTACGTTTCTCGTGTTCGGCGCCATGACGCTTGCCGGCATTCCGCCGATCGTCGCCAATGCCACCTCCGCCATCGTGCAGTTTCCGGGCTATGTCACGTCAACGCTCGCCTATCGCGACGAGATTTCCAGCCGCTGGCGCAGCGCAATCGTGCTTGTCGTTGTTTCGATCATCGGTTCGACCGGCGGCGCGCTTCTGCTTCTCGCGCTCGATAACCGCTCCTTCCATCTGATCGTGCCCTGGCTGCTTGCAGCCGCGACGCTGATTTTTGCGGCCGGCCCGTGGCTCAGGCCCGCAGGTTCGGCGGAACGCCCGGCCGGCTCGCCGCTTTCCGTCGTCAGCCAGTTTCTGAATTCCATCTATGGCGGTTTTTTCGGTGCCGGCATGGGCGTGATGATGCTCGCCGTGCTGGGCCTGACGACCGGCGGCAGCTATCACCATCTCAATGCGCTCAAGAACATGCTGGCGATGACCATCGCCTCGGTCGCGATCGTCGTCTTTATCGGTGGCGGGGTGATTGCATGGCCGGAAACGATCGTGATGATGCCGGCCGGTGCGCTTGGCGGTTATTCCGGCGTTTGGCTGGCCCGGCGGGTGCCGCAGGTCATTTTGCGCTGGTGCGTGATCGTGGTCGGGGCGGCGCTGACTGTCTATTATTTCGCGAAGGCGTAATTGGCCGCGGGCTATTCGTCGCCGGCATTATCGAGCAGATCCGGCCGCCGCTCCTGCGTCAGCCTTACTGCCTGTTCCAGCCGCCATTTCTCGATGGCGCCGTGATTGCCAGAGGTCAGCACGGCCGGAATTTCGCGGCCTTCAAAGACCTGTGGGCGGGTGTAATGCGGATGTTCGAGCAGACCATGCTCGAAGCTTTCGTTGATGCCCGAGACGGCATTGCCCATCACGCCCGGCAGGATGCGCACGACGCTGTCGAGCAGGGTGAGTGCCGCCGGTTCGCCGCCGGAAAGGATATAGTCGCCGATCGAGACTTCCTCGAGGCCGCGGGCGTCGATGACACGCTGGTCGACACCTTCGAACCGGCCGCAGACGATGACGACGCCTTCGCCTTCCGCCAGCTCGCGCACACGCTTCTGGGTCAGCGGTTTTCCGCGCGGGCTCATCAGGAGCCGGGGGCGCTTGTCTTCGCCGAGCGAATCGATCGCCTTGGCCAGTACATCCGGCTTCAACACCATGCCGGCGCCGCCACCGGCCGGCGTGTCGTCTACCGTGCGGTGACGATCCTCGGCGAAATCGCGGATCTGCACGGCTTCAAGCGACCATTTTCCCTGCTCCATAGCCTTGCCGGCGAGCGAGAAGCCGAGATGGCCGGGAAACATTTCCGGATAAAGCGTGAGGAGGGTGGCGCGGAACGGGATGATGCTGGAAGACATGGCGGCCGTCATCCCTTGCGTGGGCCGGCGCCTTTCGGGAAGCCCGGAGGCGGGCCGTCTTCATCCGGGTCCTCGATCAGGCCGGCCGCACGCGGATCGATGAGGATCTTTCCGCCCTCGAGATCGATCTCCAGAACGGCCGCTTCGGAAAAAGGAATGAGTGCCGGGCGGCGGCCCGGGCCTTTGAGTTCCAAAAGATCGCCGGCGCCGAAATCATGGACGGCGGTTACCGTGCCATAGCTCTTGCCGTCCTGATCGACGGCTTCCAGCCCTTCGAGATCGGCATAATAAAATTCGTCGTCCTCGAGCTCGTCATCCGGCAGGTTGTCGCGGTCGACAAAGAGTTCCAGGCCGTTCAGGGCTTCGGCAGTTTCGCGACTATTGATGCCGCGGAAACGGACAATCACGACGGTCTTTGCCTCGCGGATTTCGAGGATTTCGAAAACCCGGCCGTCCTCGCTGCGCAGATGACCGTAATCGCCGAGAGCCGTCGGATCCTCGGTATAGGAGCGCACGCGCACCTCGCCTCGCAGCCCTTGGGCGGCGCCGATAGTCGCCATCAGAACGGGGTTTTCGAGCTTGCTCATAAAGATCGGTCCGGTTTCATCGCGCTCATTTAAGCGCAACAGTGTTAAATGCAAACGGCAAAACGGGCGGCGCGTTGCCGCGCCACCCGTTCTTCAAGACTTAAAACCTGAAACTCAGGCTTCAGCAGCAGCTTCTGCAGCGTCAGCGGCCTTCTGGGCGCGCTCGGCAGCACGTTCCTGAGCCTTCTTGCCCGGCTTTGCCTTTTCCGGGTTGTTCTTGGCGTCGCGGGTGGCAATGCCGGCTTCAGCGAGGAAGCGCAGAACGCGGTCGGTCGGCTGGGCGCCCTGGGCGATCCAATGCTGGATGCGCTCGTTGTTCAGCTGAACGCGCTGGGCATTGTCCTTGGCGAGCATCGGGTTCCAGGAACCGAGGTTTTCGAGGAAGCGGCCATCGCGCGGCGAACGGGCGTCAGCCAGAACGACGTGGTAGTAAGGACGCTTCTTGGAGCCGCCACGGGCGAGACGAATTTTAAGGGCCATTTCAATTACTCCGAGGGTTCTGTTGGGCCACCGTCAGGTGGTCCGGTTCTTGTTGAGGCCGCCATCAGGCGGTCCGTTTCAGTCTGGTTATGCAGTTTCCTTGCCGCCATGCTCTGCAGCGATGGCTTCATGGTGCCGGATGACTTCCTTGATGACGAAGTTCAGGAACTTCTCGGCGAAATCCGGGTCCAGATGAGCGTCATCCGCCAGGCGACGCAGACGTTCGATCTGGAATTCCTCGCGCGCCGGGTCGGCCGGCGGCAGATCGTACTGGGCTTTCAGGTAGCCCACTTCCTTGGTGCAGCGGAACCGTTCCGCCAGCATATGCACCAGTGCCGCGTCGATATTGTCGATCGACTGGCGGTAGCTCAAAAGCTTTGCTTTGACTTCGGGATCAACCATGGTGGTACTTCCTCACTTCTTCTTCGGCAGGCCGGGAAGGCCCGGCAGGCCACCGAGACCGGGGAGCTTTGCCCCGCCAAGCCCCGGCATGCCGCCCATTCCACCCATGCCGCCGAGACCCGGCATGCCGCCCGGCTTCAGGCCGGCAGCTTCCGCCTGCTTCTGCAGGGCTTCCAGCTGTTTCGGATCCATCTTGGAAAGGTCGGGCATGCCCATACCGCCGCCCATGCCGCCAAGACCCATCTTGGAGGCAAGGCCGCCCATCATCTGCTTCATCATGCCGCCCTTGCCCTTGCCGCCCATCATTTTCATCATGTCGGCCATCTGGCGGTGCATTTTCAGAAGCTTGTTGATTTCCGCAGCATCCGTGCCGGAGCCGGCGGCGATGCGCTTCTTGCGGGAATGTTTCAGCATGTCCGGGTTGGCGCGCTCTGCCTTGGTCATCGAACCGATGATGGCGAGCTGGCGGTCGAACATCTTGTCGTTCATGCCGGATGCGGCGAGCTTGTCCTTCATGCCGGCCATGCCCGGCATCAGGCCCATGATCCCGCCCATGCCGCCGAGCGATTTCATCTGCTTCAGCTGTTCGGCGAGGTCGTTCAGGTCGAACTTGCCCGACTGCATCTTCTTGGCCATCGCCGCGGCCTTTTCCGCGTCGATGTTTTCGGCAGCCTTTTCGACCAGCGAGACGATATCGCCCATGCCGAGAATGCGGTCGGCGATGCGGCGGGGATGGAATTCTTCCATCTCCGTCATCTTTTCGCCGGTACCGATCAGCTTGATCGGCTTGCCGGTGACGGCGCGCATCGAAAGCGCTGCACCACCACGGCCATCGCCGTCCATGCGGGTCAGAACGAGGCCGGTAATGCCGACGCGTTCATCGAAATTGCGGGCAAGATTGACGGCGTCCTGACCGGTGAGGCTGTCGGCAACGAGCAGGATTTCATGCGGATTGGACTTCCGCTTGATTTCCGCCATTTCCTGCATCAGCGGTTCGTCGATATGGGTGCGGCCGGCGGTGTCGAGGATGACGACATCATGGCCGCCGAGCTTGGCCGCCTGCACGGCGCGGGCGGCAATATCGGTCGGCGACTGGCCGGCGATGATCGGCAGCGTATCGACGCCGGTCTGGACGCCGAGCTGGCGCAACTGTTCCTGGGCTGCCGGGCGGCGCGTATCGAGCGACGCCATCAGCACCTTTTTCTTTTCGCGGTCGGTGAGCCGCTTGGCGATCTTGCCGGTCGTCGTCGTCTTACCGGAACCCTGCAGACCGACCATCATGATGACGACGGGCGCTGCGGCGCGCAGATCGATGGAGACGCCTTCGGCACCCAGCATCTCGATCAGTTCGTCATGGACGATCTTGACGACCATCTGGCCGGGCTTGATCGACTTCAGGACTTCGGCGCCAACGGCCTTTTCACGCACCTTGTCGGTGAAGGAGCGGACGACTTCCAGCGCCACGTCCGCTTCGAGAAGCGCACGGCGAACCTCGCGCAGAGCCGCGGAAACATCCGCCTCGCTCAATGCGCCACGGCCGGTCAGTCCACTCAAGATGGAGCCAAGACGGTCCTGGAGGCTTTCGAACATCGTTTCATCCTTCTAGACGTTTTGGGGGAGCCCAGAACGTCGGGTCTTTCTGCGACAAAAACAAGGTGCCCGGAAACGCGCAAAGCCAAAAAGCACCCGAGGGCGCAACGCGCTGTCGGGTGTTGACCTCCGGGCTCAGTGTATCGGCCCCGGTCGGCGGCTCCAAGTTCTCGACTTGTCAGCAGATTGCCGGGCTTAAACAGGAAATGGGTGGGAAAGTCAAGGCAAGGTGGCGCGCTGGGGCGCTGCTTGCGGGAATATGCAATCGGATTATATTGAATATCTATAAGCTGTCCAACCAGATGGTGGCACGTGTGTCTCTTTATATTCGTGATCCGGAGGTCAACGACCTTGCCGACGAAGTGATGCGCCGGTTCGAGACCAAGACAAAAACCGAAGCTGTGCGTATGGCGCTTCAGAACCAGCTGAAGCTGGCCGGCGAAGAACTGTCCATGGAAGAGCGCATACGGCGTATTCAGGAGCGCGTGGCAGCACGGATGGGCCCGCTTAAGGTGGAATTCGATCAGAAGGCTTATATGGACGAGATGTGGGAGGATTGATGTTTCTGGATGCCTCTGCGGTCGTTGCCATTCTGACAGGCGAAACCCAAGCGAGCGCCCTGATCGGGAGGATCAGTAATTCCCGGACGCCGATCTCATATTCATCCATTACCGTTTTCGAAGCGGTCATCGCCATATCGCGCAAGAATGCAGTCAGCCTTTATGGAAGCCAGCGCCCGACACCGCCGGATCTGATCGTCGAAGCACAGCGCGACGTCGACGATTTCATGGTCGGCATTGGTGCAGTCGAGATCGCGATTGAAGCCGGTACGCATCGTGCGGCGCTCGCCGCCGCCCGCACCTACGGTCGTTTCGTCGGCCATCCCGCAAAACTCAATTTTGGTGATTGCTTCACCTACGCCGCCGCAAAATCTCTGAACACACCGCTTCTCTTCGTCGGCGCCGACTTCTCCAAGACCGATATTGCGGTCGCTTGAACTGGATCCTTCTCACCGCATGAGTAAGTCTGCCAATCCCTACTATTCCGGCCCCGTCACCGACCATTTTGACGGTACCTCCTTTTTCAATCCCGGTGGCATCGAACCTCGGGGTGGCACGGATCTGCTGCGCTGGAAATTCGGCGGCGGTAACAAGCCGTGGCCAAAAGCCTATCCGAGTCCGTTTCCACCGGCCGCGCCGGAAAGGCGGGTAAAGGGCGAGCGGCTGGTCGTCACCATGGTCGGGCATGCCTCGATGCTGGTTCAGGTGGCCGGGCTCAATATCCTGACCGATCCGGTCTGGAGCGAAAGGACGAGCCCGTTTTCTTTTGCCGGGCCGAAACGGGTCAATCCGCCCGGCATCCGGTTCGAGGACCTGCCGCCGGTCGATATCGTGCTCGTCACGCATAATCACTACGACCACATGGATCTCGCAACGCTGCGACGGCTGCAGGCTAAGCACAAGCCAAACTTCGTCACGCCACTCGGAAATGATGCGATCATGCGCCCGGTACTCGGTGATGCCAGGATCAGCACGATGGACTGGGGCGGGGCGCTTGCCGTTTCCGGTGATGTCACATTCCATTGCGAGCCCTGCCATCACTGGTCCGCGCGCGGCACAAAGGACAGAAAAATGGCGCTTTGGGCCGCCTTCGTGTTCGAGACGCCGGCCGGCAAGGTTTATCACATCGGCGATACCGGCTTTCACGGCGGCAGGAACTATCGGGCCGCGCAGGAAAAGCATGGCGCGTTCCGTCTCGCCAACCTGCCTTTCGGGGCCTATGAGCCGCGCTGGTTCATGGAAGGGCAGCACCAGAACCCGGAGGAAGCGGTCGAAGGCATGCTCTTGAGCAATGCCGCTTTCGTCGCCGGCCATCACTGGGGTACGGTCAAGCTCACCGACGAGGCGATCGAGGATCCGCTGATTGCGCTTGTCGCCGCGCTTGATGCGCGCGGTCTCGACCCTGCGCGTTTCCGGCCGATGCGGCCGGGGGAACAATTCGAGGTGCCGGTATGAATATTGGCGCGATAGGTGCTTGACGAATCCACCCATCATTTGCTTGATGCGAGAAACATGAGTTTTGGAGGAAAGAAATGCAGATCGAGTTGGAGCGTCCGGCAGAGTCCACCCGCATCCAGCGCCTGAAGGCGCTGACCACGGGCACGCATGACACGCTCGACAAGCGGATCATGCGCGCAGAGCCCTTCGCGAGCCGCGAGCGTTATGCGCTTTTCCTCGACGTGCAGCACAATTTCCACGCCGATGTCGCGCCGCTTTACGCCTCTGCCGAGCTCAATCGCATCCTTCCGGGCCTTGCCGATCGTTGCCGGCTCGAAGCGCTGCGCCAGGATGTTGCCGATCTCGGTGGCGTGCCGGAAGAGCTTGTCTCGACCACTGGTCCCCTGAGCCCGGCTGCCGCACTCGGCTGGGTCTATGTCGCCGAAGGCTCCAATCTCGGCGCCGCCTTTCTGCGCAAGGAAGCAGCCAAGCTCGGCCTGTCCGATGATTTCGGCGCCCGCCATCTTGCCGGTCATCCGGATGGTCGCGGCCTTCACTGGCGCAATTTCGTCTCGGCCTATAACGAGCTTCCACTCTCTGCCGAAGAGGAAATCGAGGCGGCCGAGGGTGCCAAGGCGGCATTCCGGCGCGTGCATGGGCTGGTCGAGGCGGTTTTCGAGTAAGCCAGTTCTCTCGCTGGCTCTCTCATTGGCGCTGTCGCGCAGCACTGGTAATTCCCGCCGCTTTCGGCCATATACGCCTTGAAGAAGGGGCGTATTGCCTAAAGACGGATCATTGCCATGTCACAACAGGTCGAATTTGCGAAGATGAACGGGCTTGGCAACAAGATCCTCGTCGTCGACATGCGCGGCCGTAAAGACATGGTAACGCCGCAGGCGGCGATCGCGCTCAATGGTGATCCTGAGACCCAGTTCGACCAGATCATGGCGATCCACGATCCGAAGCTCGACGGCACGGATGCCTTCATCGACATTCTGAACTGTGATGGCACGAAGGCGCAGGCTTGCGGCAATGGTACGCGCTGTGTCGTACAGGCGCTGGCGTCGGAAACCGGCCGCAAGGTGTTTACCTTCCAGACTGTCGCTGGCATCTTGAATGCGCGCGAGCATGAGGACGGCACGATTTCCGTCGACATGGGCAAGCCCGTCTTCGCCTGGGACAAGATCCCGCTTTCGGAAGAGTTTTTCGATACGAGCCGGATCGAATTGCAGATCGGCCCGATCGATGCTCCCATCCTGCATTCGCCTTCTGCCATGTCGATGGGCAATCCGCATGCAGTTTTCTGGATCGACCGCGATCCGATGGATTTCGATCTCGAACGTTTTGGACCGATGCTGGAAAACCATCCGATGTTTCCGGAAAAGGCCAATATCACGCTGGCGCAGGTTACCTCCAAATCCTCGCTGCGCACCCGCACCTGGGAACGCGGCGCCGGCCTGACGCTGGCCTGCGGTTCCGCCGCCTGCGCTGCCGGTGTATCCGCTGCGCGCACCGGCCGCACCGGTCGCCATGTGACGATCGACGTTGCATCCGCCCCGACGCGCCAGCCGCTCGTCATCGAATGGCGCGAAGACGACCATGTCGTCATGACCGGTCCGGCCGAATGGGAATGGTCCGGCAAGATCGATCCGGTCACCGGCACGTTTGAACGGGATGCAGAACAGTCCGAGGCTCAGGTTCGTTGAGCGGCGTCGAGGTCATAACCTTCGGCTGTCGGCTGAACACCTATGAATCGGAAGTGATGCGGGCCGAGGCCGAAAAGGCGGGCCTCAACAATGCGGTCCTGATCAATACCTGCGCCGTAACCGGCGAGGCCGTGCGTCAGGCGCGGCAGGCGATCCGCCGTGCCCGGCGCGACAATCCGCATGCCCGCATCGTCGTCACCGGCTGCGCTGCGCAGACGGAAAAGCAGACTTTTGCCGATATGCCGGAAGTTGATATGGTGCTCGGCAATGAGGAAAAGCTGAAAAGCGCCTCCTACCGGGCACTGCCGGATTTCGGCGTATCGGCGGAAGAAAAGCTCCGCGTCAACGATATCATGAGCGTCAAGGCGACGGCGCCACAGATGGTGAAGCATATCGATGGCCATGTGCGCGCCTTCATCCAGGTGCAGAACGGCTGCGACCATCGCTGCACTTTCTGCATCATTCCTTACGGTCGCGGCAATTCCCGCTCGGTGCCGATGGGCGCCGTCGTCGATCAGGCGCGAAAGCTGGCAGAGGCGGGTTATCGCGAAATCGTCCTGACCGGCGTTGATGCCACCAGCTATGGTGCCGATCTTCCCGGCCAACCCTCGCTCGGACTGCTTGCCAAGACGCTGCTGAAGCAGGTGCCGGACATTTTGCGTCTGCGCCTCTCGTCCATCGACGGCATCGAGGCGGATCGGCATCTTTGGGACCTGATTGCGGACGAGGCGCGTTTCATGCCGCATCTGCATCTGTCGCTGCAGCATGGCGACGACATGATCCTGAAGCGCATGAAGCGGCGGCATTCCCGCGCCGAGGCGCTTGCCTTCGTCGAACAGGCGCGTCGGCTGCGCCCCGAGATCGCCTTCGGTGCCGATATGATCGCCGGTTTCCCGACCGAGACGGAAGAGATGTTCGAGAATGCCGCGACGATGGCCGAAGAGGCCGGCATTTCCTTCCTGCACGTCTTTCCCTACAGCCCGCGGCCCGGAACGCCGGCTGCCCGCATGCCTCAGGTCGATCGCGCGCTGGTGAAAGACCGCGCGGCGCGGCTTCGGGCGCGGGGCGAAGCCTTGCATCACGCCCATCTCGACCGCATGGTCGGCACGGAGCAGACGGTCATCGTCGAGATGAACGGTTTTGCCCATACGGAAAACTTTTCGCTGGTTGCGGTGCCGGGGCTGGTTCCCCGTGAGCACCAGCGCGTTATGATCACTGGACATAGTGGCAAGCATCTCGACATGCGGGTCATGACCGCCTCGCCCCAAGAACGGGCGGCCTGACCGGAACGGATTTTTCATGGCATTGAGTTTCATCAAGCGCGTCTTCACCTTCGGCGAGCAGCCGGCAGAGGAAAAGACCAACGAGGTTGCGCAGGCGGCGGAACATGCCGCGCTTGAAAAGTCCGTGGTTGAAGGTGATCTGCCGGTTTCGCCGGTCGATCCGGTTTCGGATGTGGAGATCGAGACGGCGGGCGGGCCGTCCGCGGATGCCGTCGCGGAGGAAACGCCTGCCATCTTGCCAGGTGCGGAAGAGACCTCCGAGCTTGGTGTCGTGCCGTTGTCATTGCTGGAGGCTGAGGCTGCCGCTGAGACGGTCAGTTCGCCTAATGCGGAAACACCCCCCTCTGTCCTGCCGGACATCTCCCCCTCAAGGGGGGAGATCACGGATGCGGCCGTTTCGCCTTCATCCGATATCGGTGCGGCAGATGCGGCATCTTCCGTTGGTCAGGGAGCAAGCTCCCAGCCGATCTCCCCCCCTGTGGGGGAGATGCCCGGCAGGGCAGAGGGGGGCATCTCGCCCTCCGCTCCAGCCGTATCCGAACCCGTCCTCCCCAAGGGGTTCTCCACCGCCAAGCCCGAACCGGCTCCGGCCCCTGTCGCGCCCCAGCCAAAACTCTCCTGGTTCCAGCGCCTCAAGGCGGGGCTTGCCCGCACGTCCTCGCAGCTGACCGGCCAGATCACGGCACTATTCACCAAGCGCAAGCTGGATGACGAGACGCTGGAGGAGCTGGAAGACCTGCTGATTCAGGCCGATCTCGGTGTCGAGACGGCGATGCGCATCAGCGGCGCGCTGTCCTCCGAACGTTACGGCAAGGATGTGACCGGCGCGGATGTCTCGCGCATCATGGCCGGCGAGATTGCCAAGGTTTTGACACCGGTCGCAAAGCCGCTGGCGCTCGATCTCAATCACAAGCCGCATGTCATCCTCGTCGTCGGTGTCAACGGCACCGGCAAGACGACGACGATCGGCAAGCTTGCGGCAAAGCTGTCAGGCTCCGGCCTCAAGGTCATGCTCGCCGCCGGCGATACGTTCCGCGCAGCTGCCATCGAGCAGCTGAAGATCTGGGCGGATCGCACCGGGTCGCAATTCATCGGCACGAAGCTCGGCGCGGATGCGGCGGGTCTTGCCTATGACGCCTATGAACAGGCGCGGGCCAACAAGTCGGACGTGCTGATCATCGATACGGCCGGCCGGTTGCAGAACCGCGCCGAGTTGATGGCCGAACTTGAAAAGATCGTCCGTGTGCTCGGCAAGCTCGACCCCGATGCGCCGCATACGGTTCTGCAGACGCTCGATGCGACGACGGGCCAGAACGCGCTGAACCAGGTTGAGATCTTCCGCAATGTCGCCGGCGTCAGCGGTCTGATCATGACCAAGCTCGATGGTACGGCGCGCGGCGGCATTCTTGTCGCCATCGCCGCCAAGCACAAGCTGCCGGTCTATTTCATCGGCGTCGGTGAAGGCGTGGACGATCTCGAGCCCTTTGCGGCAGAGGATTTTGCCCAGGCCATTGCCGGGATTGCAGATTGATGACAGAGAAACGCGACGGTCGCATGAGACGGCCGTCGAGACCCGAATAGAAGTTGGACCTGTTGGACCCCATGCAGACGATAGAAAGCGATGTCACGCCGACCAAGGAAGAGAAGCAGCATCCGATGCTGAAGCTCGCGCTCGAGCTCGGGCCGCTTCTGGTGTTCTTCTTCGGCAACCTGCGCGGCGAATGGCTGGTGGAAAAGGTGCCGGCTTTGTCGGCCGTCGGCGGTCCGCTGTTCGTGGCGACCGCTTTGTTCATGGCTGCGACCGTGATTTCGCTGATCGTCTCGAAAATAGTCTTCCATCATCTGCCGATCATGCCGATGGTCTCGGGCGTCGTCGTGCTGATCTTCGGTTCGCTGTCGATCTGGCTGCAGGACGAGACCTTCATCAAGATGAAGCCGACCATCGTCAACACGCTGTTCGGCGTGGCGCTGCTTGTCGGTCTGGCCTTTGGCAAGTCGCTGCTGGGCTATGTCTTCAATGCCGCCTTCCAGCTCGACGAAGCCGGCTGGAAAAAGCTCACCCTGCGCTGGGGCATTTTCTTCCTGGTGCTGGCCGTGATGAACGAGATTGTCTGGCGGAATTTCTCCGATGCCGTCTGGGTCAATTTCAAGGTCTGGGGCACGATGCCGATCACCATCCTGTTCACGCTCTCCCAGATGCCGCTGATCATGCGCCATACGGTGCCTGAAGCCGGTTCCGAGACGGAAAAGTGAGCGCCGCCGCATCCGCCATTTCCGGCCGCCGCTGGCTTCTCGTCGCGCTCGCCATCTTCCTTGCCCAGATCGCCATTCTCTACGCGATGGGCCGGGTGCCGATCTGCGAATGCGGTTACGTCAAACTCTGGGAAGGCGGGGTGAATACGAGCGGCAATTCCCAGCATATTTCGGACTGGTATACGCCTTCTCATATCATCCACGGTTTCCTGTTCTACGGTCTCGGCTGGCTCGTCCTGCGTCGGGCACCGGTGACGGCGCGGCTTTCTCTGGCGGTGCTGATCGAGGCAGGATGGGAGATCCTCGAAAATTCGCCGATCATTATCGACCGTTATCGCACGGCGACCATGGCGCTCGGTTATTCCGGCGACAGCATCCTCAATTCTGCAATGGATACTGTCTTCATGGCGGCGGGCTTTTTTGCCGCCTCGCGCCTGCCGGTCTGGCTGACGGTGGTCATCGCGATCTTTTTCGAGCTTCTGACCGGTTATCTGATCCGCGACAATCTCACGCTCAACGTACTGATGCTCGTCTGGCCTGTGGAGGCGGTAAAGACCTGGCAAGGCGGCGTCTGACTCTTCTATTTTAGAAAATCTTATTATTTGGCGGCGTGGGTTTCTTAACCCTCCGGGACGTATCGTCCCGGCGATCCGAGGGCTGCCGTTTTTCAGTTTCCTTACGAGACCCCGATGGAATCGACCGATAATTTTGCCTATCTGCTGCCATTCATCTTCTTCATTTTCGGCTGCACCTTTGTCGTCGCAGCGCGCTGGGGCGGCATTTCCTATCGCTGGTGGGGTGCCGGCTACATCGCTGCCGCACTCGGTTTCTCGACGCCGATCCTGCTCTCAAGCCTGCCGGATGTGCTTGGAAACCTCGTTTCCAACGCTTGCTTCCTGATCTCGTTTTTCTCCTATGGCCAGGCCGTGCTCTCGCGTTTCGGCCGGCCTGCGATGCGCTGGCCGCTGATCCTGCTGGCGCTCGCGGGCTTTGCCGTGATCGCCTATTTCATCGTGGTCGCGCCGGATCTGCGCAGTGAGCTGACGGCCGGCGATATCTGCCTCGCGCTTCTTCTGTTGTTTCCGCTCTGGGCCATCCGCCGGGAGGCGCGCCATCCGATGGACCGGCTGCTTGCCTTCATGCTGTTCATGGTCTTCGTCGAGACGGTCGTGCGCGTCTCGTCCTTCGTGGTGCTGACCTCGTCCGGCACCTATCCGACACTTGATGCCTATTTCTCGTCCGAATATGCCTTTGTGGTGCAGGCTGGCGCCAGCGTCATCGGTTTCATTCTGGCGCTGACCATTCTCTGCTCGGCCATGATCGACATCATCCTGCAGCATCGTGATGCGGCCGAGCGGGATGCCCTGACTGACCTGCTCAACCGTCGCGGTTTCGAGCGGGCAGTGCCGGATTTCGGCAGGGGCGAAACGCCCGCGGGTGCCGTTCTCGCCTGCGATATCGATCATTTCAAGCTGATCAACGACCGGTTCGGGCATGCTGCCGGTGATGCCGTGATCGTGGCGATGGCGCAGGCGCTCAGATCCGGGCTTCCCAAGGGTGCGGCCATTACCCGTTTCGGCGGCGAGGAGTTTATTGCCTTTCTTCCCGACGCAGCGCTTTCCGATGCGGCGGCTCTGGCGGAGGCGCTGTGCCGGACGATCGAGCAGCATGCAGGCGCACGGAGCGGCATCGATCAGACGGTGACGGCAAGTTTCGGCGTGTCGCTCGTCGCCCGCGGCGATCACTCGGTGCATGACGCGATCGGGCGTGCGGATGCCAGCCTCTATGCTGCCAAGGCCGGCGGGCGCAATCAGGTGGTGGTGGAGGGAAAGCGCGAGATGGCTGGTCCCATCCCTGCGCTCAGGATCATTCCAAAGCCTTGATCGGCAGTGCTGATCAGCTCTTGGCCGTTGCCTTTTCGATCGCCGGCATCAGCTCGCGGCTGAGGCTTTGCGCATCGAACGGTCCGACCTTCTTATAGAGGATTTTTCCGTCCGGGCCGACGAGATAGCTTTCCGGAATGCCATAGACGCCCCAGTCGATCGCCGACTTGCCGTTCGGATCGATGCCGATCGCCTTGTAGGGATTGCCGAGCTCGCCGAGGAAACGCAGGGCGTTGTCGGACTTGTCCTTGTAATTGATGCCGACGATGTTGAGCCGGCTGTCGTTTGCAAGTTCCTTCAGGATCGGGTGTTCCTGTCGGCAGGGCACGCACCAGGAGGCGAACACGTTGACCAGCGTCAGCTTGCCGGCGATCGCCGCATCCGTCAGGGCGACGGTGCGCGAGCCTTCGAGCGGCGGAAGCGCCAGAGACGGCGCCTGCTTGCCGAGAAGGGCGGAGGGAATGGTCGAGGCATTCAGGCCGTTGACGTCCTGATCGTAGAGCATTTTTCCGGCGATACCGGCAAAGCCGATGAAGACCGCAAGCGGGATAAGCGCGAGGCCGTAACGTGCAAGGCCACGGCGCGGGGCGGGCGCGCTCTCGCTGCCGGTTTCGGTGCTCATGTGCCTTCTCCCTTGGCGGGAGACTCCACCGTCGGTTGGGCAGACCGGCGGCGGAAGCCGGAGGCTTCCAGTTCGGCCAGATCCTTGCGACGGCCACGGCCATCGAGCCAGACCCAGGCGATCAGACAGAGGATGACGAAGGTCGCGACGCCATAGGATGTGTAGACGTAGAAAGCGTATTTCATGCGGCATCTCCGCGGCTTGCCATGCGGGCGGCCATCCGCCGCTGGGCCGTCACGCGGCGACGAAGGATCTCGTTGCGCATGGCGAGAAAATGCAGGGTGAAGAACAGAAGCGTGAACGCGATCGCCATCACCAGAAGCGGCCGCAGAAATTCCGGATCGATGGTCGGGCCGTCGAGCCGCAGAACGCTCGCCTTCTGGTGCAGCGTGTTCCACCATTCGACCGAGAATTTGATGATCGGGATGTTGACGAAGCCGACGAGGATCAGGACCGACGAGACGCGGGCGGCCCGCGACGGATCGGCGATGGCGCGGTTGAGCGCGATCAGGCCAAGATACATCAGGAAAAGGATAAAAACCGAGGTCAGGCGCGCATCGCCCCAGGTCCACCATGTGCCCCACATCGGCTTGCCCCAGAGCGACCCGGTGACGAGGGCAAGCAGCGTGAAGGCGGCGCCGAGCGGCGCTGCGGCCTTGTGGGAAACGTCAGCCAGCGGGTGGCGCCAGACCAGCGTGCCGATCGCCGAAACGGCCATGACAGTGTAGCACATCATCGCCAGCCAGGCGGACGGCACGTGGACATACATGATGCGGACCGTATCACCCTGCTGGTAGTCACCTTCGGTGGTGAAAGCGAGGTAGAGGCCGACGGCAAACAGGATCGCGGTGATCGCAGCCAGCCAGGGCACGACCTTGCCGACAAGCGCTAGAAACCGCGTCGGATTGGCGAGGTCTGAAAATTTGGTGATGGCGAGGCTGTCGGACATTCGTTCAAAACTTTCCGGCCGCAAGGCCGAGGATCTATATTAGGCCTGTCTTTAATCTCAATCGCCGGCATTTCTCAACGCCAATGCAGCGCCGAGCGGGCCGAGTACGGCAAAAAACATCGTGATCGCCACCAGTATCAGGAAAGGCGGCAGGAAGGGAGCCGGTTCCTCGACCGCTGCATAGGCGGCGCTGACGCCGAAGATCAGCACCGGGATCGCAAGTGGCAGAACGACGATCGCGACCAGCAGCCCACCGCGCGGCAGGGCAACGGCGACGGCCGCGCCAACCGCGCCGATGAAGGTGAGCGCCGGCGTGCCGACCAGCAGTGTCAGCATGGTCGCGCCGATCGCGACCTCATTCATGTTCATGAACAGGCCGAGCAGCGGTGAGGCAATCACCAGCGGCAGGCCATTGCCGAGCCAGTGGGCAAGGCATTTGATTAGGACGGTGAGGACAAGCGGATGTTCCTGCATCAGCATCAGGTCGAGCGAACCGTCTTCGCGATCGTTCTGGAACATGCGGTCGAGGCCGAGCAGGGCTGAGAGAAGCGCACCGATCCAGACGATGGCTGGGCCGATGCGGGAAAGCAGGTTCAGGTCCGGGCCGACACCGAAAGGGATGACGGCGACGACCGCGATGAAGAACAGCACGCCGATCAGGGCGCCGCCACCGGCACGGACGGAGAGTTTGATGTCGCGGAGGAGGAGGGCGGTCATTGGGCAGCTCTCCGTTTTGTGTTGGCAAAGCTGCCCCTCACCCTAGCCCTCTCCCCGTAAAAACGGGGAGAGGGGAAGTGCCCCGATTGGGTCGGAGAGAGCGCGGCATATATCCTTCTCCCCGTCCTGACGGGGAGAAGGTGGCCGGCAGGCCGGATGAGGGGCAGAGCCGGCAGGAAGGGCAGATGCATGCTCACCACACCTCCTCCATCACCCCTGCAAATCCCGTCATCTTCAATTCCCGCGCCTTTTCCAGCCCGAGCGGCTGGTGTGTCGCTGCCAGGACGATGCCGCCATCCTTGAGATGCGACTTGATCAGTGTGGTGAACACGCTCTCGGCGCTCACATCGAGGGCTGCCGTCGGTTCGTCGAGGATCCAGACAGGGCGCCAGGAGACCAGCAATTTGGCGAATGCCATCCGCCGCTGCTGACCGGCGGAGAGGTAGCCGAAGGGCAAATGGGCGATGCCGCCGAGGCCGACCGCATCGGCTGCCTCGCCGACCGAAAGGCTGCGATTGTCATTCCGCCTGCTGAAAAAATCCCGCCAGAAGGAGAGGTTCTCGGTGACCGAAAGCTCGGTCTTCATGGCATTGCGGTGGCCGAGATAATGGCTTGCTTCGGCTGCCTTCATCTCTTCTTCGGCATCCGGCGCATGCCAGGTCACCTTGCCGCTTTCGGGGCGCAGCAGGCCGGCGATGACGCGCAGGAGGGTGGATTTGCCGGAGCCGTTGCGGCCGGTCAGCACAAGGCTTTCGCCGGCTTCGAGCGCAAAGGAAACATCCCGGAAAATCAGGTCTTCGCCGCGCCTGGCGCTCAAGTTTTCGGCCGTCAGTCGCATCGGCGCGCCTTCGTTAGGTTTTCGGTCACGCAGACGCAAAAAAATCTCGTCCGCCCTGCGTCTGTATCTGGAAGGCTTCTTAGAAACTATCTATATACATGGCAACCACGCCAGCGGCCGGCGTGACTTCCACCTTGCGCCGGACCTGAAGACAAAAATCTTCTCGTGCGGACAGCGGAAATGGTCGCACCCGCATCCTAAGTGCATCTCAGTGCATAGGTGTCCGCACGCGCGTGTTGGCTCTTGATCTTAGCGGGGTTATCTTTCCGTGACCAAATCTCTCGACAGTTTTCAATGTCGTTCCGTCCTTACCGTGGACGGTAAGGACTATGTCTATTACAGCCTCCCGAAGGCGGAAGCGAACGGCCTTCCCGGCGTTTCGAACCTTCCTTTCTCGATGAAGGTTCTGCTCGAAAACCTGCTACGCTTCGAAGACGGCCAGTCCGTCACCAAGGAGCAGATCCTTTCGGTTGCAGAATGGCTTAACAACAAGGGCCTGACCGAGGCGGAAATCGCCTATCGCCCGGCCCGCGTGCTGATGCAGGACTTTACCGGCGTTCCCGCCGTCGTCGACCTCGCAGCGATGCGCGATGGTATCAAGGCGCTCGGCGGCGATCCTGAAAAGATCAACCCGCTCGTGCCCGTCGATCTCGTCATCGACCATTCGGTCATCGTCGACGAATTCGGCACGCCGACGGCCTTTGCCCGCAATGTCGAACTCGAATATCAGCGCAATGGCGAACGTTATCGCTTCCTGAAATGGGGCCAGCAGGCGTTCAAGAATTTTCGCGTCGTTCCTCCGGGCACCGGCATCTGTCACCAGGTGAATTTCGAATATCTCGGCCAGACGGTCTGGACCAATGAGGAAGACGGCGAAGTCACCGCCTATCCGGACACCTGCGTCGGTACCGACAGCCACACCACGATGATCAACGGTCTCGGCGTTCTCGGCTGGGGCGTCGGCGGTATCGAAGCGGAAGCCTCGATGCTCGGCCAGCCAGTCTCCATGCTTCTGCCTGAAGTCATCGGCTTCAAGCTGACCGGCAAGCTCAAGGAAGGCGTCACCGCGACCGACCTCGTTCTGACCGTCGTGCAGATGCTGCGCAAGAAGGGCGTGGTTTCGAAATTCGTCGAGTTCTTCGGCCCCGGCATGGACAATATGCCGGTCGCAGACCGTGCGACGATCGGCAATATGGGCCCGGAATATGGCGCGACCTGCGGCTTCTTCCCGGTCGATGCCGAAACCGTCAACTATCTCAACATGTCCGGCCGTACCAAGGAGCGTATCGCTCTCGTCGAAGCCTATTCGAAGGCGCAGGGCATGTGGCGCGACAATGACGGTTCGAACCTCGTCTTCACCGACACGCTCGAGCTTGATCTCGGCGACGTCGTTCCGTCCATGGCCGGCCCGAAGCGTCCGGAAGGCCGCATCCCGCTCGAAAACATCGCGTCCGGTTTTGCCGGATCGCTCGAGGGCGAATACAAGAAGCCCGGCCAGCTGGATAACCGTTATGCGGTCGAAGGCACGGATTTCGATCTCGGCCATGGCGATGTGGCGATTGCCGCCATCACGTCCTGCACCAACACATCCAACCCGTCGGTGCTGATCGCTGCCGGCCTTCTTGCCCGCAATGCGGTCGCCAAGGGCCTGAAGACGGCGCCCTGGGTCAAGACTTCGCTGGCACCGGGATCGCAGGTCGTCGGCGAATATCTGGAAAAGTCGGGCCTGCAGAAGGACCTCGACGCGCTCGGCTTCAACTTAGTCGGCTTCGGCTGCACGACCTGCATCGGCAATTCCGGCCCGCTGCCGGCGCCGATTTCGAAGACGATCAACGACAAGGGCCTGATCGTTTCGGGCGTGCTTTCCGGCAACCGTAACTTCGAAGGCCGCATCTCGCCGGACGTTCAGGCCAACTATCTTGCTTCGCCGCCGCTCGTCGTCGCTTATGCGCTGGCCGGCACGGTGCAGAAGGACCTGACCAAGGAGCCGCTCGGCGAAGACCGCAACGGCAACCCGGTCTTCCTCAAGGATGTCTGGCCGACATCTGCCGAGGTGCAGGAATTCATCCAGAAATACGTCACCCGCGAACTGTTCGAAACCAAATACGCGGACGTGTTCAAGGGCGATGCCAACTGGCAGGCCGTCCAGATTCCGGACGGCGAGACCTATGCCTGGGATAACAATTCCACCTATGTCCAGAACCCGCCCTATTTTGTCGGCATGGGCAAGAAGGGCTGCGGTATCAAGGACATCAAGGGCGCCCGCGTCCTCGGTCTCTTCGGCGACAAGATCACCACCGACCACATTTCTCCGGCCGGTTCGATCAAGGCTGCTTCGCCGGCCGGTGCCTACCTCACCGAGCACGGCGTTGCGGTTGCCGACTTCAACCAGTACGGCACGCGCCGCGGTAACCATGAAGTGATGATGCGTGGCACATTCGCCAATATCCGCATCCGCAACCACATGCTCGGCCCGAACGGCAAGGAAGGCGGCTATACGATCCACTATCCTTCGAAGGAAGAGATGTCGATCTATGACGCCGCCATGAAGTACAAGGAAGAGGGCACGCCGCTCGTCATCTTCGCCGGTGTCGAATATGGCAACGGCTCGTCGCGTGACTGGGCTGCCAAGGGCACCAATCTCTTGGGCGTCAAGGCGGTCATCGCCCAGTCGTTCGAGCGTATCCACCGCTCCAACCTTGTCGGCATGGGTGTCGTTCCCTTCGTCTTCGAGGAAGGCACGACCTGGGCCTCGCTCGACCTCAAGGGCGACGAAACCGTGACGATCGAGGGCCTGGAAGGCGATATCAAGCCGCGCGAATGGAAGGTGGCCAAGATCACCTATGGCGACGGAACGGTGAAGGAGATCAACATCCTTTGCCGCATCGATACGCTGGATGAGGTCATCTACATGAACAATGGCGGCATCCTGCAGACCGTTCTGCGCGATCTCGCTGCGTAATCCACTCAAGATAAAGAGATCCGCCGGAAGCAATTCCGGCGGATTTTTCATGAGGGTTACGGGCTGCAGTCCTGGGGCATGACGTTGGCTCCGGCGTAACTTCGGGTTGAGCAGAGTCGCTTTCGATCTTTCATCCCTGTTGCGGCACCCGTTCAGATTGTCCTATGTGAAGCTTGATCACATAATTCGCATTCACCCCCTTGTGACTTCCTGTTTGCGTCCGCCGATGGTTACTTTTCGGCTGTTCGAGCCGCGGGGCGCAGTAGCGTCCGGGCAGACATCCACAATCGAGATCCGCCAGAGAGAGTTTTCCATCCATGCCGTTTCGACTTCCCGCCGCGATCCTGATGGCAGGCCTGTTGCTTGCGACCGGCGCGCTTGCAGGCGAATCCCGGACGCCGAAGGGCGTGGTGGAACTGTTCACCTCTCAGGGCTGTGCATCCTGTCCGCCGGCGGATACGGCTTTCGGTGAACTGGTTGCCCAGGGCGATCTGGTCGCGCTGTCCTACCATGTCGATTACTGGAACTATCTCGGCTGGATGGATACGCTCGGCTCGAAGGAAAATACCGAGCGGCAATATGGTTATGCCAAGACGCTCGGCCGCAGCGGCGTCTGCACACCGCAGGTGATCATCAACGGTCGCGACCATGCCAAGGGCACGGACCTGAAGACGATCAATTCCAAGATCGATTACCTGCGCGACAAGGGCGAGGGCCTGACGGTTCCGGTCAATGCGACGATGCGCGGTGACGAGATCGAGATCGAGATCGGCGCCGGCCAGTCTCAGGATGTGCGCGAGGCCGATGTTGTCGTTGCCTATTTCACCAAGCAGCAGCAGATCGAGGTCACCAAGGGCGAAAACAGCGGCAAGAGCATGAACTACTGGCACAGCGTCTATGACGTACAGTCGGTCGGCATGTGGAACGGCCAGAGCATGACGCTGAAACTGCCCGGCAAGCTCATGGGCAAGTCGAAGAAGGATGGCTGCGCCATTCTTGTCCAGACATCCGGAGCAAATGGCGAGCCGGCGGCTATCCTTGGTGCGGCGGTCCTGATGGTCGGCCGCAAGAAGGAAAACAACTGATCTTTTTTCCGCGCGATTACGGCGGGTCGCGTGCGGCGCCGTGCCACCACACGCGTTTGCGAATCATATTTTGGAGAGCGTGTTGGCGGCCCGATCCAGGATCATTGGGGGGCTGGGGGTAAGGGTCAACGAACCGAACCGGGCCTGATGGCGCCAAGAAACGCGCCAACCAACGCTGCGAAGATGATATGCGAATTCGGCACCGATTTGTCCGAAATGGGGCGAGAATAAAAACCTCTGCCGGGAGGGTGCCTCCATCGGGTGGGCTTGCATTTTCCGCCATCTGGGGCAGACTGTCACCTGTTTGACATGTGAGCCTTTTGGCCGACAAGACCGGAGCATTGATGACCGATCAGCCTGAATTGCCAAGAGGGCAAGGGGGCCAGGGGGGGCAAGAGACAGCCTCCGTCGTCAGCCTCAGCGAATATCGCAAGAACCTCGATCCCGCTCCCGTAACGTTTCACCGCCGCGAACTGGATGCGATTCTCTGGATCTACGGCCGCATGGTCGGCGAGGGGGAATGGAAAGACTATGCAATCGATCACATGCGGGAAAAGGCCGTGTTCTCGATCTTCAAGCGATCGGGCGAAATGCCGCTTTTCCGGGTCGAGAAAAACCCGAAACTGGCCGCCAAGCAGGGCGCCTTTTCCGTCGTCAACACCCACGGCATGATCCTGAAACGCGGGCACGACCTGCAACAGGTTCTCAAGGTGTTCGACAAGGCGCTGAAGCTGATCGACTGAGCAGATCAGCCGGCCCTTATTCCGAGAACAGCGTGCCGGGATAGGTTTTGAGGTCGGGATCCGTCGCCTTGCCGTCTCCGAGCTCGATCTGCATCAGGACGGTATCCAGCCATTTGCCGTGCTTGAAGCCGGTGCCTTTCAGGGTGCCGGTCATCTCGAACCCAAGGCTTTTGTGCACGCCGACCGAGGCCGGGCTGGCGCCGCCGATGACGGCGACCATCTGGCGGAAGCCGAGTGCCTCACAGCGCACCAGCAATTCCTTGAGCAGCGCCTTGCCGACGCCGCGGCCACGCGCTGCCGGTGCGAGATAGATCGAATCCTCCACCAGCCAGCGATAGGCCGGGCGTGTGCGGAAGGCCGAGGCATAGGCGTAGCCGAGAAGCGCGCCGTCCTCATCGCGTGCGGCGATATAGGGGTAACCCTTTGCGGTGATCGCTTCGAAGCGGCTGGCCATCTCCGCCTCGTCAGGTGGCGTAATTTCGTAGCTGGCGGTGCCGGTTAGGACGCTGTCCCGATAGATCTCGGTGATGGCAGCAATGTCGGCGGCAGTCGCGTCTTCGAGATGAAACGTCATGGGCGGGGATACTGAGGCTCAAGCGGTTTTGAATGGGCAGAGACTATGTTTGACCCCGCAGAGCGGCAACAAAAAAAGCGGCCAGAAAGCCGCCTTTTCTGAAATTCTCTTGGTCGTACCGCTTAGTTGTTCCGGTTGCCCAGGAACTGCAGCAGGAAGGTGAAGAGGTTGATGAAGTCGAGGTAGAGCGTCAGCGCACCCATGATGGCCTTGCGGCCCATGACGGCGACGTCGTCGGCTTCGAAATACATTTCCTTGATCTTCTGCGTATCGTAGGCGGTGAGGCCTGCGAAGATCAGCACGCCGATCACCGAGATGGCGAAACCGAGTGCAGACGACTGCAGGAAGATGTTGACCAGCGAGGCGATGATGACGCCGAACAGGCCCATGATCAGGAACGAACCCATGCCCGACAGGCTACGCTTCGTGGTGTAGCCGTACAGCGACAGCGCGCCGAAGGAAGCGGCGGTGATGAAGAAGGTCTGGACGATGCTCTGGGCGGTATAGACCAGGAAGATCGACGACAGCGACAGACCCATCAGCGCGGCATAACCCCAGAAGGTGCCCTGTGCTGCGCTCACGCTCATCTTGTTAACGCGGTAGCTCAGGAAGAACACCAGGGCGAGCGGGGCGAGCATGACGACCCAGCGCAGCGGCGAGCCATAAACGGCAGCGCCAAGGCTGGTCAGCATGATGCCGTTCGGAAGACGTGCAACCGCTGCAGCGGCATCGGTCGTCGTCGCAAGCGCGGACATGCCGAATGCTGCAATGCCCGTGATGGCGAGGCCGATGGCCATCAGGTTATAGACCTTGAGCATGTATGCACGAAGGCCTTCGTCGATCATCGCACCCGACTGGGCGCGAGCCTGCGCCATTCGGTTTTGATAGTTATTGAAGTCAGCCATTGTTTCCTCTTTAAGCTCCGGATTGAATACGGTGTCGGGCCCCCTTTGGTCAGACCCAGGCGCCGCTGCGGAGCTCCAGCAAGCCTGCTATGAAATATGATGCGATATCGCGACACATACAAGGGGTGAGCCGCGCGGTGCGGGCCGCACAGGCTTTCTCAACGTGATTGCACCGTCGATTCGTCCAATTAAGCGATCACAATTCGCGGAGCACGGGCGCTGCCTTCTGCCCCAGTACGCGCCATGTGCCCGCAAGCCCGATGCCGACCGTCAGGACCAGCGAGGCGACGATGGTGATGAT
The DNA here is from genome assembly GCF_007829835.1 of Neorhizobium alkalisoli. Taxonomy (GTDB): domain Bacteria; phylum Pseudomonadota; class Alphaproteobacteria; order Rhizobiales; family Rhizobiaceae; genus Neorhizobium. The sequence continues at coordinate 200,874 of NZ_VIWP01000006.1, forward strand.
CGCCACATCCGGCAGGAAGGTCGATTGCAGATGCATGATCTTCACGACGATGAACCAGGCGGAAATGCCGCCCGCGACCAGTGCAAAGACCGCCGTTGCCGCGCCGAGGATCATGTATTCGTAAGAGAAGGCGCGGATCAGCATGGAGCGTGTGCCCCCAAGCGTCTTCAGGATCACGGCATCATGGGTGCGGGCCCGGTTGCCGGCGGCAAGTGCGCCTGAAAGGACGAGGACGGAGGCGATGAGGGCGACTGCGGCAGCCGCTCGGATGGCGGTCGCCAGCTGGCCGATCAACTGGTCGACGATATCGATCGCATCCTTGACCCGGACGGTGGTGATGGTCGGATAGGCATTGCTGACGGCGCGCAGGGTGGCCGCTTCCTGTTGCGGCGTGGCGGAAGGATCGCTCAGCGTCGCCAGCCAGGCATGCGGCGCACCGCGGAACGTGTTGGGCGAAAACACCATGACGAAGTTGATGGAGAGGTTCTGCCATTCCACCTGCCGGAAATTGGCGATCTTTGCCGTGATGTTGCGGCCGAGAACGTTGACAGTAACCGTGTCGCCAATCTTCAGGCCCAGTTCCTTCGCCTCCTGCGCGGAGAAGGAGACGAGCGGCTCGCCAGCATAATCCGGTTTCCACCATTCGCCTTCGACCAGTTTCGAATTCGACGGCAGGCTTTCCTCATAGGTGATGCCGCGGTCGCCGCGCAGCACCCAGCGTCCGGCCTGCGGCACGTTCATCTGGCTGACATCCTTGCCGTTGAAGGCGAGGATACGGCCGCGCAGCATCGGCACCTGGGTGATGGTTCCCTGCGGGGACTGCTGCTTCAAGATATTGACGAAACCTTGGCGTTCCGTGCCCTGGATATCGACGAAGAAGAAGTTCGGTGCCTTTTCGGCGATGCTGCCGGTCAGCTGGCGGCGCATGTTGCCGTCGATCAAAGCGAGCGTCACGAGGAGCGCGAGGCCCAGGCCGAGTGACAGTACGACGGAAGGCGTGAGCGCTCCGGGGCGGTGGATATTGCCGATCGCGAGCCGCAGCGCGGGGGAATTGACGCGCGGGCTACGCCGGGCGATCGCCGCAATCAGGGCCGCGACGAGGCGCAACAGGACGAAGGCGCCTGCGACGGCGGCGAGAAAGACCCAGGCAATGAAGCGGTCTTCGGCCGAATAGACGGCAAGCGCGGCAAGGGCTGCCAGCGATGCGGCTGCACCGAGCAGGTAAAGCAAAGGCGGCCAGCGGGCGGCATCAAAACTCTGTTCGCGGAAAAGCGCGGTTGCCGGCACACGTCGGGCGTGGCCGAGCGGCAGAAGCGCGAAGGCAATGGTGATGAGCAGGCCGAAGAGCGCTGCGAGAATGAGGGCGCCGGGATAGAAGACCGGGCCTTTTGGCACAGGCAGGACGCCGTCGAGGAAATGCAGGGCTGCGATCGGCGCGATCGTGCCGAGGGCAAGGCCGATCGCGATGCCGATCAGTGCCAGAATGGTGATCTGGAAGAGGTAGATCATCGTCACGACCGAGGCCGGTGCGCCCAGGCATTTGAAGGTGGCGATTGTCGTGCGCTTGGAATCGAGAAAGGCGCGGACGGCATTGGCGACGCCGACTCCGCCGACGATCAGTGCCGTCAGTCCGACCAGCGTCAGGAACTGGCTGAAGCGCTGGACATTTTCGGTCAGCGACGGCGCGGCCCTGTTGCTGGTCCGTACCGACCAGCCGGCGCTCGGAAATTTCTTGTTGGCGCGGTCCGTCAGGGTGGCGCGGATGGCCGGATCGTTGAGCCTGATCTTGTAGGCATGTTCGACAAGGCTGCCGGTCGTGATCAGGCCGGATGCGACCAGCGCATCACGGCTGACCATCAGCCGCGGCGCGAAACCAAAGCCGTCGGACAGGGCGTCTGGTTCGGATTCGACCGTGCCGCGCAGGGTGATTTTTGTGTTGCCGAGCAGGAGTTCGTCGCCCGGCTTGATGCCGAGACGTTCGAGAAGCAGCGGAGCGGCGAGCGCGCCAAAGGTGTCGCCCTGTTTGGCTAGCAGGTCGGAAAGCGGTGCCTGCGGCTCGGAACGCAGCGTGCCATAGAGCGGATAGGCGTCGTCGACGGCTTTCACCTCGACCAGCGCCTGTTCCGATCCGTCCGGCTTGCGGGCCATGGAGCGCAGGCCGGTCGCGACCGAGACTTTTCCAAGACCATCGAAGAAGGCGCGTTCAGCGCCGGTCGCTTCGCGATTGTTGAGCTCGAAGCGGATGTCGCCGGCCAGAAGTTCCTGGCCCTGGCTGGCAATCGCTTCGGTGATCGCCTGCGAGACGGAATTGACGGCGGCAATCGCCGCGGTGCCGAGCGCGATACAGGCGAGAAAAATGTAGAAACCGGCAAGCCCGCCGCGCATTTCGCGCAGGGCCAGCCGGAAAGCGATCCGCAGGCGGTGCAGCGATACGCTCATGCGGAGGCAACCTTGGCGCCGCTGCGCTCATTGCTGTCGCCGACGATCTCGCCGGAACGGACGCGGATCTGGCGGGAGCAGCGGGCGGCCAGCGCGTTGTCATGGGTGACGAGCAGCATGGTCATGCCGCGTTCGGCCTGTTTGGCGAAAAGAAGATCGGCGATCTGCTTGCCGGTCTCGGTATCGAGATTGCCGGTCGGTTCGTCGGCGATCAGCACGGAAGGCGAGGGGGCAAGGGCGCGGGCAATCGCCACGCGCTGCTGTTCGCCGCCGGAAAGCTGGCCGGGATAATGGCTGAGACGTTCGCCGAGGCCGACGGCGGTCAGCTCGCGTCTGGCGATGTCGAAAGGGTTTTTCACATTGGCGAGTTCGAGCGGGACTGCGACGTTTTCGAGTGCCGTCATGTTGGCGATCAGGTGAAAGGACTGGAAGACGATGCCGATATTGCGGCCGCGGAAATCGGCGAGCTTGTCTTCGGAGAGATCATGCAGGGCGGTGTCCTTGATGACGATCTCGCCGCTGTCCAGCCTTTCGAGACCGGCCAGAACCATCAGAAGCGTGGATTTTCCGGAGCCGGACGGGCCGACGATACCGACCGCTTCGCCTGCTGCAATATCCAGATCGATGCCTTTGAGGACATGGACGGAGGCTGCGGCGCTGCCGAGGGTCAAATCGGCGTTCCTCAACGCGATGATGGTTTTAGTCAAAGCGAAGCATCCTATATTGGGGAACCGGGCAGATCGTGCCGCATTGCGGTAAAGGCCAATTTAGGAGACGGATCGTGCGTTTTAAAGCAAGCCTGCTTCAATTCATCGTCATGAGCGCAGTCGCGCTCTCTGGAACCCAGGCTTTTGCGCAAGGGACGCCAAAGGGGGCTCCGGTTCAGCTGGTCGGTTTCGGCGACAGCCTGATGGCCGGTTACCAGCTGGCGCCGACGGAAAGCTATACCGCACAGCTCGAGGCGGCCCTGAAGGCGAAGGGGCAAAACGTCACCATCACCAATGCCGGCGTTTCCGGCGATACGACCTCGGGCGGGCTGGCGCGGATCGACTGGTCGGTGCCGGATGGCACGTCCGGCGTCATTCTGGAACTCGGCGCCAATGATGCCCTGCGCGGCATTTCGCCGGAACAGTCGGAAAAGAACCTCGATGCGATGATCACGCGGCTGAAGGCGCGCAACATCCCGATCTTCCTGATCGGTATCTTCGCGCCGCCGAACATGGGCGGCGATTACGCAGACAAGTTCAATCCGATCTACAAGCGGCTGGCCGACAAATATGCGCTGCCGCTCTACCCCTTCTTCCTCGATGGCGTCGCGACCGTGCCGGGCACGCAGCTGGAAGACGGCATGCACCCCAATCCGAAGGGTGTCGGCATCATGGTGGAGAAGAGCCTACCTGCAGTGGAAACCTTCCTGGGGGCGATCGAAAATAAGGGAAAATAACAGCTTGCACGGAACCTCGTTGCGTGATTCGCTGTTAGCGTCTGCAATAGATTCGAGGAGGTCCCAATGCCGAGACTTTTCACCGCCCTCGAAATTCCACGCAATGTCGCCATGAGCCTCTCGCTTCTCCGGGGAGGAATTCCCGGGGCCCGATGGATCGACGTGGAAAATTATCACATCACCCTGCGTTTTATCGGTGATGTCGATGGACGGACTGCCGACGAGATCGTCGATCGCCTCGACCGTATCGATCGGCCAGAATTCCAGACAACCCTGACCGGTATCGGTTCCTTCGGTTCGAAGAAGCCGCATTCGGTCTATGCAAGCGTTGCACCTCATCCTGAAATGTATGCGCTGCAGGGGGAAATCGAGCGGATCTGCCAGCGTATCGGGCTGCCGCCCGATCCAAGGAAGTTCACGCCGCATGTGACCTTGGGGCGGCTGAAAAACTGCCGTCTCGATGATGTCGTACACTACCTGTCAGGGCGCAGTAATTTCTACACTGCGCCTTTTACCGTTTCACGCTTCGTGCTTCTGTCTTCGAAGGAATCCGTCGGTGGCGGGCCTTATCTGACGGAGGAAGTGTTTCCGCTTCGTGAGCTAAGCTTCGGCAATGTTCACGACGACATGGAGACGGTGAAAAGCTTCTACTGAGGCTTTGGCCGGAGTTTTTGACATGCGTTACGAGACGCTGGATGCGGGCGCCGTGCAGGCGGCGCTCGAAACGGTTGATGGCTGGGCGCTTGCGCCGTCCGGCAAGGCGATCACGCGGACTTTCGTTTTCCGGAATTTCGTCGAGGCTTTCGGCTTCATGACGGAATGCGCACTTCTGGCCGAAAAGCTCGATCACCACCCGGATTGGTCCAACAGCTATTCGCGCGTCGAGGTGTCGCTGACGACGCATGTGACGAAGGGGCTGACCGACCGGGATTTCAAGCTGGCGCAGGCCATGGACCAGGCATTCTTGCGCCGCAATTGAATTCCATCCTGCCATTCCCATATTGCGAAGCGAGTTTTCTGGTGGAGTGACCATGGCTGATACCAACATGGACGACGTGAAGATCGGCGAAATCCTGCTGCCCGGCGACGAGGAAACCCAGGGCCGGCGCGAAAAACAGGTTAAGGCAAAATTCTGGCCGACCCTGAAACGTGCCATGCGGCAGGTCCCGTTCAGCCGCGATCTGGTCGCCGCCTATTATTGTGCCATCGATCCCCAGACGCCGACGCGGGTGCGTGGCCTGCTTCTGGCAGCGCTCGCTTATTTCGTTTTGCCCTTCGATTTCGTGCCGGATTTTTTTGCGGTCGTCGGTTACACGGACGATATCGCGGTTCTGGCCACGGCGCTTCGGATGATCCAGGGCCATATTGCCGACCGGCATTACGATGCAGCCGATGAGGCGCTCGGCACCCATCCCGATATCAAGGCGGATATGCACAAGGCCTGATCGGGCTCCTACCTCAGCGCTCACTCGCCGGAGGCGGGTTCGTCGAGTACGCGGCGCAGGCGCTCGAAGGCGAGCCGGATACGTGATTTTACCGTGCCGAGCGGCAGGCCTGTGGAAGCCGCAATCTCCGAATGGGTCTGACCTAAGAAAAACGCTGCGCGAATAAGCTCCATCTGCTCGTCGGGGATCTGCGACAGCGCCTGACGCACCCGCGCGTCGCGCTCCTCGCTTTCGAACAGGGTATCGACGCCCGGTACCTCGATCAGCTGCAGCAGCGGCTCACGGCCTTCCAGCGTGCGGGTCTTGGCGCGGCGCTGCGCATCGATGCGGCGATTTCGCGCAATGCGGAACAGCCAGGTGGAGAGGCTCGACCGACGAGGATCGTACAGATTGGCGCGATGCCACAGAATGGTCATCACTTCTTGTACAAGCTCCTCCGCCTCGTCGGTTTTCATGCCGCGTTTAGTCAGCCATGATTTCAGGCGGGGTGCAAAATGATCGAAAAGAAGGGTGAACGCGGCTTGATCGCGCGTCTCGGCCACTGCCTTCGTCAAGCGGGCGAAGTGGTCTCTTTCGTCACCTTGCATCTAATCTGCGCTAAGCTTTCCTGTGAAGGCGCATCTCTTACGGGCATTCTAATGTCAACTTGCGAGTTCCGAAAAGGACAAACTCTTGCCCAGATCCTTTGACTTTCGTCAGGTAGAGCCGTCAAGCACGTTTCAGACGGGATATTTAGCCATGCGCAGGACGATCGGCAATCACAGAAATGTGATCAAATCGATACGTACATACCATTCAACCGAAGCTGTTGACGCTTTGGTAACCGGAATTAAGTCAAAATGAACCCAACCATAGCCCGCCTCGAAGGCTTGCCCGCTCGGGCCGTTGAAATGAGAAATTGGCAGGAAATCATGTCGTTCAGAACAGTCGCAATCGCAATGGCACTCACCCTGGCGAGCACCGGCATCGCTTCGGCCCAGACGCCTAACCGTATCCAGCAGTTCAAGGCCTGGGGCGCCTATTCCTACAAGCAGGGCAATAGCACCGTCTGCTACGTGCTGTCCGTTCCGACGACGAAGGAACCGGCAAGCGTCGATCACGGCGATATCTTCTTCATCGTCTCGCAGCGTCCCGGCCAGAACATTTCCTACGAACCGCAGGCCATGGTCGGTTATCCGCTGCAGGCCAATTCCAAGGTCACCGTGACGATCGACAACAAGAGCTTCACGATGTTCACCAAGGACAAGGCTGCCTGGGTGGAGAACGCTGCCGAAGAACCGGCCCTCGTCGCTGCCATGAAGACCGGCCACGGCATGAAGGTCAGCGCGGTTTCCGGTCGCGGCACCAAGACCTCCTATGACTATTCGCTGCAGGGCGTATCGGCGGCGCTGAAGCAGATCGAATCCTGCAAGTAAGCCTTTTTGATTTTTCGCTATGTAAAGGCCGGTCATCTGACCGGCCTTTCGCGTTTAACCAAGAATAGTGACGCGGCGGCATTTTGATGATAAAGCCCGCGGCAACAATGGTCCGGAGCCGAATGCTGCCGGGGCCTTACTGGTTTCACGGATAGACATGCAACGCACGGCGCCGCTCCCAAGGTGCGCGGCGAAGGCATGCTTTGAACGGGATTAAAAGAAATGTCGGTCTCAGAGGTTTTGGCGCCCCTCGCCATCAAGACGCCGCTCGTTGCCAATCCTGACCTCTTCAGCACGAAGCCGTCGCTGATCGGGTTGACGCGCGAAATGATGGCGCAGGCGCTGAATGAAAAGGGCGTACCGGAAAAGCAGGTGCGCATGCGTGTCAGCCAGCTCTGGCACTGGCTCTATATCCGCGGCGTCTCCGATTTCGACCAGATGACGAATGTGGCGAAGGACATGCGCGAAATGCTGAAGACGCATTTCACCATTGCCCGCCCGGAAGTGGTCGAAGAACAGATCTCCAATGACGGCACCCGCAAGTGGCTCTTGCGCTTTCCGCCGCGCGGGGCAGGGCGTCCGGTCGAGGTCGAGACGGTTTATATTCCGGAAGAGGGCCGCGGCACGCTGTGCATTTCGAGCCAGGTCGGCTGTTCGCTCACCTGTTCCTTCTGTCACACCGGCACGCAGAAACTGGTGCGCAACCTGACGGCCGAGGAAATTCTGGCGCAGCTGCTTCTGGCGCGCGATCGTCTCGGTGACTTTCCGGGTGTCGATACGCCGCCGGGCGCTTTCGTGCCGACCGGCGATCGCAAGGTCACCAATATCGTCATGATGGGCATGGGCGAGCCGCTCTACAATTTCGACAGCGTCAAGCAGGCGCTGCTGGTCGCGACCGATGGCGATGGGCTGTCGCTCTCCAAGCGCCGAGTCACGCTCTCGACCTCCGGCGTCGTGCCGGAAATCTATCGCACGGGCGAAGAGATCGGCGTGATGCTGGCGATCTCGCTGCATGCGGTGCGCGACGAGCTGCGCGACATGCTGGTGCCGATCAACAAGAAATATCCGTTGAAGGAACTGATCGAGGCCTGCCGCAAATATCCGGGCCTGTCGAATGCCCGCCGCATCACCTTCGAATATGTGATGCTGAAGGACGTCAATGACAGTCTGGAAGATGCCAAGGCGCTGACGCAGCTCCTGAAGGGCGTGCCGGCGAAGATCAATCTCATCCCGTTCAACCCCTGGCCGGGCACGAACTACCAGTGTTCCGACTGGGCGACGATCGAAAAGTTTGCCGATTTCATCAATCAGGCCGGTTACGCCTCGCCGATCCGCACCCCGCGCGGCCGCGACATTCTCGCTGCCTGCGGCCAGCTGAAGTCGGAATCGGAGCGCATGCGCAAGACCGAGCGCCTCGCCTTCGAGGCGATGATGATCGCCGGACACGGCGAAGACGATGATTGATAAAAGGGCCGGCTTTGCCGGCCTTTTTTATTTCGCTTGGGTCAGGAATATCTTTGCCGCGAAAACCGAGAAGACGCCGGCAAAGGTATAGTCGATGCCGCGCAGCACTTTCGGATTGGCTTGGAGCCAGCCGGCCAGTTTATCGGCCGCGAGGATCGCCGCGACGTTCACCGGCATGCAGATGACGATGAAATAGAAGCCGAAGAAGATCAGCTTGTGCGTCACGGTCGGGTCGCCGGCGGTGACGAATTGCGGCAGGAAGGTCATGAAGAAGATGATGACCTTGGGGTTCAGGAGATTGACCCAGAAGCCGGTCGAGATATTGGCGAGCGCGCTCGTCCTGCCGCCTTCGACACGCTCGACCGAAAGGCTTGAGCCGTAGCGGATGGCCTGGATCGCCAGCCAGAGAAGGTAACCTGCACCACCGGTCTTCAGCAGGAAGAAGGCGGTCGGCGAGGCGGTGATCAGCGCGGAAATGCCGAAGGCGACGAGCAGCGTGTGGCAGACGACGCCCATGCTGGTGCCGAGAACCACGAAAAGCGCCGGCTTCGGCCCCTGTGCCAGCGCGCGGCTGATCGACAGCGTCATGTCCGGCCCCGGCGTCAGCGCCAGAAGAAGGCCGGCGGCGGTGAAGGCAAGGAGGGTGGCAAGGCTGGGCAGGAAATCCATGGAAATCTCGAAAGCCGGGTGATGGGTGGTTTCATTTACCCGGCTTTCGAGTGCTTGCCAATCAGCGCTTGGAGATGAAGGCCTTGGAGGCTTCCTCGTAATCCGGATGCCAGCGTGACAAAGGCGGGCGATTTTCGACGACATCGCCGATCGCCCAGATCATCCGCCGCTCGTCGGTGGCGCGATCGACATCATTGTCGGGGCAGAGGATGTAGAAATCGCCGCGCTCGGCGCTTTCCAGCATGAAGGTGACCGTCTGTTCCGGCGTCCAGGCGCCGGCAGGCTTCTCGGTGCGGTCGCCCTTGGTCATGCCGGTGAAGACGAAGCCGGGGATGAGGAGATGCGCCGTGACATTGCAATTCGGCGTGTTGCGCAATTCGTGCTGCAGCGCCTCGGTGAATGCTTTTACGCCCGCCTTGGAGACGTTGTAGGCGGGATTGCCCGGCGGCGTGGTGATGCCCTGCTTCGAGCCGGTATTGATGATCAGCGCCGGTTCGCCATGGGCGATCATGGCCGGGCCAAAAATGCGGGTGCCGTTGATGACGCCGAGCAGGTTTACGGCAAACGTGCTGTCCCAGCTGGATTGCGCGCCGAAGATCGAGCTTTCCGGACCGATGCCGGCATTGTTCATCAACACATGGACGCGGCCGAAGCGCTGGATCACGGTGCGCTCGAGCGCTTCGATCTCGTCGGGCTTGGAAATGTCGGTGCCGATTGCCGCGACATCGTGCTCGCCGCCTTCGGCAAGCGCCGTCACTTCCTTTGCTGCTTCGGAGAGCCGATCGCCTTCGAGATCGGCAAGGACAACACACATGCCGAGGCGCGCGAATTCCTTGGCGGCGGCAAGACCGATGCCGGAGGCTGCTCCGGTGATGACGGCAACATTGCCTTTCTTCAGAGCGGGATGAGCGATGGCCATTGGAAGTCTCCTCTATGACGCTGCTGTTCAAAGGTTTCGGGCGATATGTTACCATGAGACCGTTTGGTCAACATGACGGGACGTCACAGCCTGAACCCCGTAGGGAGAATCTGATGGGCGAAATCACATCGATCAGCGTGGACGGGGAGCTGGCCGCCTTCGTCGAAGGCCAGGTCAGGGATGGATATTACGCTTCTGCAAACGAGGTGGTGGAAGCGGCGTTGCGGTTGCTGAAAGAGAGCGAAGAGAGCACAGGGGATTGGACTGCGGAGGCGCTTCGAGCCGCAATTGAGGAGGGTGAGGCTTCAGGAGAGCCGGAGCCATTCGACCCGGATGCTTTCTTGGCCGAAATGCACCGCAAACATGTCCGTTGAACGGGATAGATATAAGCTTGCGCCGCGCGCCAGACGAGATCTTGAAGATATCTGGCTCTACACTTTCAAGACGTGGTCCCGCATTCAGGCCGATAGCTATTATGATGATCTGATCGCGGCGATAAAAGCCTTAGCGAATGGCTCAAGGCGTGGAAAGCCGATCGGCGAAGTTCCTGCAGGCTACTTTAGCTTTCTCTCGGGTTCACACCGGATTGTCTACAGACATGCAGGTGGAAGGTTGCTTGTCATCCGCATCCTGCATCAGCGCATGAATGTGCGGCGCCATCTCTAATCTCGTTCGCCCGGTTTCCCTTGCGCGCCTAGATAAACTCGCTAAAAGTTCCGCCATCCAAGATTTTTGCGGTCTTACGGCCGCATCACCCGCAGACGGACATCATCGACATGGCACTTCCGAAAGACGTAAAGAAAGTCGTTCTCGCCTATTCCGGCGGTCTCGACACCTCGATCATCCTGAAATGGCTGCAGACCGAGCTTAATGCTGAAGTCGTCACCTTCACCGCCGATCTCGGCCAGGGTGAAGAGCTGGAGCCGGCCCGCAAGAAGGCCGAGATGCTCGGCATCAAGGAAATCTATATCGAGGATGTGCGCGAAGAATTTGTGCGCGATTTCGTCTTCCCGATGTTCCGTGCCAATGCCGTTTATGAAGGCGTCTACCTGCTCGGCACGTCGATCGCCCGCCCGCTGATTTCCAAGCACCTGATCGAGATCGCCAAGAAGACCGGCGCCGATGCGATCGCCCATGGCGCGACCGGCAAGGGCAATGACCAGGTCCGTTTCGAGCTGTCGGCCTATGCGCTGAACCCGGATATCAAGGTCATCGCACCGTGGCGCGACTGGGCCTTTAAAAGCCGCACAGATCTCCTGAATTTTGCCGAAGCCAACCAGATCCCGGTTGCCAAGGACAAGATGGGCGAAGCGCCGTTCTCGGTCGACGCGAACCTGCTGCACTCCTCGTCGGAGGGCAAGGTTCTGGAAGATCCGGCTGTCGAGGCCCCCGAATACGTGCATATGCGCACGATTTCGCCGGAAGCCGCACCGGATAAGGCAACCACGATCAAGATCGGCTTCAACAAGGGTGATGCCGTCTCGATCAACGGTGTCGCCATGTCGCCGGCAACCCTGCTTGCGACGCTCAACAACTATGGCCGCGACAACGGCATCGGCCGTCTCGACCTCGTCGAGAACCGCTATGTCGGCATGAAGTCGCGCGGCGTCTACGAGACCCCTGGTGGCACGATCCTGCTGGCTGCACACCGTGCGATCGAGAGCATCACGCTCGACCGCGGTGCCGCCCACCTCAAGGACGACATCATGCCGCGTTATGCGGAGCTCATCTATTACGGCTTCTGGTTCTCGCCGGAGCGCGAGATGCTGCAGGCGCTGATCGACAAGAGCCAGGAACATGTCGAAGGCGAAGTGACGCTGAAGCTCTACAAGGGCAATGTCATGGTCATCGGCCGCGAGAGCGAAAAGTCGCTCTACTCCGACAAGCTCGTCACTTTCGAAGACGACCAGGGCGCCTACGACCAGAAGGATGCCGCCGGCTTCATCAAGCTCAATGCGCTGCGCCTGCGCACGCTCGCCAAGCGCAACCTGTCGAAGTAACTGACAGTCTGCCCGATCCTATCAAGAGGCCCGCTTCCGGAAGGTGGCGGGCCTTTTGCGTTACTGGCGCTTGTTGATGATGCGATAGGCGACGTAGCTGCCGACGGCGAGATATTCCATCGCGGGAATGATGGTGCCGATGGAGGTCAGCGGCGCGGCAAAGGCGGAGGCGATCAGGCCGCCGACAAAGCCGCCGCCCATCTGGATGAAACCCATCAGCGCCGAAGCGGAACCGGCAATCTTGGGGAAGGGCGCAAGCCCGGCCGTCACCGTATAGGGGGTGATGAAGGCGATGCCGAATGTCGAAACGCCGACCGGCAGCATGATCGAGAGGAAGGATGGCGGCAGAAGCAGGACCGAGAGCAGCATCATCGTGCCGCCTATGCCGCTGAATGTCAGTCCGATCATCACGGTCGCAGGACCGCTCAACCGTTTCGAGACGAGGCGCAGGGCGATCGATCCGCCGAGATAAGCGCCCGTCTGGATCAGCATGCCGAGGCCGAACTGGGTCGGCGTCAAGCCGACGACGCCGATCATCACGAAAGGCAGCATCGTGCCCTGCGCGTAGAGCGCCCCGATCGCGCCGCCAAGCACCATGGACGGCAGAAGGAAGCGCAGGTCGGTGATCAATGTCGCGTAGGTCGAGATCAGCGTCAGTGGCTTCAGGCGGCTGCGGTCCGGTATCGTCGTTTCCTTGAGGAAGACGAAACAGCTGGCCAGCAGGACAAGTCCGATCAGGACCATCAGGACGAAGATCGATTTCCAGCCGAAGACCGATAGTGACAGGCCGCCGAGGCTTGGTCCCATGGCCGGGCCGATGGCAAGAATGATGCCGATCAGGTTCATGATCCGGGCGGCTTCCGCGCCGACGAACTGGTCGCGCACGGCAGCCCGCGCCACGGTCATGCCGACCGATGCGCCGATGCCCTGAATCAGCCGGCCGGCAAGTATCCATTCGACTGAAGGTGCGAAGGTCGCCATCAGCGAACCCGCCACATAGATCAGCAGGAAGGAAATGCTGGCGAAACGGCGGCCGAAGGCGTCCGAAATAGGGCCGGCGGCCAGTTGCGCGAGGGCAAAGCCGCCGAAATAAAGCGAGAGGCTGAGCTTGATGGCGGCCTCGGTGGTGCCGAAGGCGCGTACGAGTTCCGGCATGGCGGGCGTATAGATCGCCATCGAGACCGGACCGATGGCCGTCAGCATCGCGCCGAGTGTCGCGGTCCTGCGCTCGCTCATGGTGGCCGGTGCCTGGGCGGTCACATTGTCAGCCGTCATGCTTCTAGGCCTGCAACGCAGGCGGCGTATCGAGGGCCTGCAGATTGTTGTTGAACATCGTCAGGGCGTCGCAGAGCTGATGTGCCATCTCCGCGTCCATGCCTTCGGTGGCGCAGGCGATGACTTCCTGGAACTCGCGCCGGATTGCCGTCAGCAGTTCGGCGGATGCCGGCGTCAGCCTTATCCGTTTGGCGCGGCGATCGGCGTCACATTGCTGGCGGTCAATCAGGCCGATTGCCTGCAGCTTGTCGAGATAACCGCAGAGCGTCATCGGCTCGACACCCATGCGTGCGGCGATATCGAGCTGGCGGCTGCCGTCGAGAGTGGCAATGTTCATCAGGGCCCGTGCTTCGCCGGGGGTGAGGCCGAGCCCCGCCTGGGCAATTCGTCGCTCGAAGGCGGCACGCAGCAATCGCGCGGCATCCACCAACAGGAAACCCAATATGTCGACGTCTCGGTCTGGCCGGTTTCCGGGTGCGCTCTTCATAAGGAAGCCTTACTATCTTTCGCCATTGCGGCAAATGAAAAAGCGGGCTTGATCAGGCCTTCATGAAAGCAAGCACGGATTGCAGAATGCTGGCGCGCCGTTCGTCCCCCAGGTTCGAAGCAACTTCCAGCTGATTGCTGTAATATTCCTTGAAATCGAAACCGGTCTCGTCCGTCACATCCGAGAGATCGAGAACCTGGCCGAGCGGATCCACCGCATGGCTCGGCAGATCTTCCGAAAGCGTGAAATAGGTGTCCTGGTCGATATTGCCGGCCTGATAATTTTCAAGCGCGACCTGACGCAGATCACGTGGGGTGATCTGGGAAAAATTGACGGAAGGCCCACTTATAGCGGGGACCTCAAAAATCACCTGGTCCTGCATGAATTTCTGCTGTGTGGGTCTATCGACCTTCACCTGCCGGGTATTATCCTGGTGCAGAAAGCTGCCGGACCAGCGCAAGGAATTAATTTCCATGGCTGTCATCCCTAAATCATCGGGTGCTATGGAAAATACTGAAGAGTCGGTGAGCGTGCAAATGGTTAATACCTGTTAATTATTGTGCATGAATTCTTGTCGATATTACTCGGAAGGCGAGCAGTTAGGCTCCAACCACGAACTGAACATGCGTAATCTTGAAGGATATTCTCATGGCAAATCTATCGGTTAATCCTGCACTGGTGAAATGGGACGGCCACAAGGGCCTGCCGCGTTTCGACCAGGTCGGCGATCAGGACTTCGCACCCGGCTTCGAGGCGGCGCTTGTTGCCCACGAGGCGGAGATCGATGCGATCGCCAACAATCCGCAGGCGCCGACTTTCGACAATACGGTCGTGGCGCTGGAAATTGCCGGCGACGAGCTGTCGCGCGTTTCGGCGCTGTTCTGGGGCAAGGCCGGTGCCCATACCAACGAGACGATCCAGGCGCTGGAACGCGAGATCGCGCCCAAAATGTCGCGCCATTATTCGAAGATCGGCATGAACCCGGCTTTGTTCGCACGCATCGATGCGCTTTGGGAAAAGCGTGGCGCGCTTGATCTTTCGGTGGAGCAGGAGCGGGTTCTGGAACGCCACTGGAAGGGTTTTGTCCGCGCCGGTGCGAAGCTGCCGAAGGCGGAACAGGAGCGGCTTGCAGATATCAATGAAAAGCTTGCCGGCTTTGGTGCGCGGTTTGGCCAGAACGTTCTCGGCGACGAAAAAAGCTGGTCGCTGAAGCTGACGGACGAGGCCGATCTTGACGGCCTGCCGGGGTTCCTTAAGGACTCCATGGCTGCTGCCGCCCGTGACGCTGGCGATGCGGATGGTTATGCCGTCACCCTGTCGCGCTCGATTATCGAACCGTTCCTGACGTTCTCCACCCGCCGCGATCTACGTGAACAGGCTTTCAAGGCCTGGGTGGCGCGCGGCGAAAATGGCGGTGAGCGGGACAATATCGCGATCATCCGCGAAACGCTGGCGCTCCGGGCCGAAAAGGCGAAGCTCCTGGGTTACGACAGTTTTGCTGCGCTGAAGCTCGACAATACGATGGCGAAGACGCCGGATGCGGTGAACGGCCTTCTGCGCAAGGTCTGGGCGACGGCGCGCAACAAGGCGTTGGAGGAAGAGGCAAGCCTCGGCAAGCTGATCGCGGAAGAGGGCAAGAATCATCCGGTCATGCCCTGGGACTGGCGGCATTATGCGGAGAAGCTGCGCGAGCGGACCTTCTCCTTCTCGGAATCCGAACTCAAGCCCTATCTCCAGCTCGAAAAGATCATCGAGGCCTGCTTCGATGTCGCCGGCCGCCTGTTCGGCATCAAAGCGGTGCCGGTCAAGGATGCGGCTGCCTATCATCCTGACGTTAGAGTGTTCGAGATCCGGGCCGAAGACGGTTCGCTGAAAGCGCTGTTCCTCGGCGATTATTTTGCCCGGTCCTCGAAACGCTCCGGCGCCTGGATGAGCTCCTTCCAGTCGCAGCACAAGCTGACCCTGAAGAACGGCTCGGTCGGCGAGATCCCGATCATCTACAATGTCTGCAATTTCGCAAAGCCTGCGGAGGGCAAGCCGGCGCTGCTGTCGATCGACGATGCCCGCACCCTGTTCCATGAATTCGGCCACGCGCTGCATGGTATGCTGTCGGATGTCACCTATCCGTCCGTCTCGGGTACCGGTGTCGCACGCGATTTCGTCGAACTGCCGTCGCAGCTTTACGAACATTGGCTGACCGTCCCGGAGATTTTGGAAAAATACGCCGTGCATTATGAGACCGGCGCACCGATGCCAAAGGATCTGCTCGACAAGGTTCTGGCGGCGCGCACGTTCAATGCCGGTTTCAATACGGTCGAATTCACGTCCTCGGCGCTGGTCGACATGGCGTTTCATACGCGCGGTGCCGTCGAGGATCCGATGGCGGTGCAGGGTGAGGTTCTGGCAGAACTTGGCATGCCAGCCTCGATCGTCATGCGGCATGCGACGCCGCACTTCCAGCATGTGTTTTCCGGTGATGGCTATTCGGCCGGCTACTATTCCTACATGTGGTCGGAAGTGCTGGATGCCGATGCCTTCTCCGCCTTCGAAGAGACCGGCAATGCGTTCGATCCGGTCACGGCGCGCAAGCTGAAAAACAACATCTATTCGGTCGGCGGTTCGATCGATCCGGAAGAAACCTACAAGGCCTTCCGCGGCAAGCTGCCGGATCCGACTGCAATGCTGAAGAAGAAGGGACTTGCCATGCTGGAGGAGCTGGCCGGCAGCGATGCCTGATGCCAATCCCGGCATGGCCGAAACTGTCATCTGATTGTCATGAAATTGTAACGTGACCGTCATCTAAGCCCCATAAGGAACCGGCATCGCCCTCAACCGATGCCGGTTTTTTCATGACAGCTTTCCGCCCTGTAAACGACGTTGCCGTCTCGACGGCAGGGGTGGAACTGCATTACGGCGAAACGCCAGTCCTCAAGGGCATTGATGTCTCCCTCTCCAAGGGCAAGACGCTGGCGCTGCTCGGACCTTCCGGCTGCGGCAAGACGACCCTTTTGCGCCTCGTCGCGGGTCTTCTGGCGCCGACAAAAGGGTCGATTTCGATTGCCGGCCAGGTTGTGGCAGATGCCGCGAGTGGCGCGTTTGCGCCGCCGGAAAAGCGCAATCTCGGCATGGTCTTTCAGGATTACGCGCTCTGGCCGCATCTGACCGTCGGCGGCAATGTATCCTTTCCGCTCGAAATGCGCGGCATCGGTCGTGCGGATCGCAAGGCGCGGACCATGCGGGCGCTGGAGCGGGTCGGCCTGCAGGCCTATGCCGATCGCCGTCCGAGCGATCTTTCCGGTGGCCAGCAGCAGCGCGTGGCGATTGCCCGCGCCATCGTTGCCGAGCCGCAGCTGATCCTGTTCGATGAGCCGCTTTCCAATCTTGATCGTGAATTGCGCGAAAACATGGTCGGCGAGCTGGCCGAGCTGATCACCTCGCTCGGTCTTACCGCGATTTACGTCACCCATGACCATAGCGAAGCGCTGACGCTGGCCGATGACGTCGCCGTCATGCGCGGCGGGCTGATCGAACAGCTCGCTTCTCCCGATAAGCTGATTGCCAGCCCGGCAACGCCCGAAGTCGCGGATTTCCTGCGTCTCGGCGGCATCGCCGATCTCGAATGTCGCGATGACCTCTGGTTCTTCAAGGGATCCGACGTTGCCCTGCTGCGGCATGAAGGTCGGACGGGCAATGTCGTTCGCGTGCTTATTCCGACATCGGCCATCTCAGCCGGCGAGATCGCGCCCGGCCGGCTTGCGGCTACCGTTCTGCGCTCGCAGTTCCGCGGCGACGGACATCTGGCGACCGTCGCGCTTGTCGGCCCATCGAATGTCGAATTGCAGGTCTTGAGCCGCGCCAAGCTGCGCGCCGGCGAGGGTGTCGGTCTCTCGATCGATCCGACCCAGGTCCATTGTTTTGGAAATACCGTTCTTTCGTTTAACCAGGAGATATCTCAACATGCTTAAGTCGCTGAAGAGCCTTACGCTTGGCGTTGTTGCCGCCGCCCTGATGGCTGGCGTCGCTCATGCCGACATCACCGTTTACACTGCAGGTCCGCAGAGCCTGATCGACAAGCTGTCGGCCGGCTTCACCAAGCAGACTGGCGTGAAGGTCAATGTCTTCCAGGCAACGACCGGCAAGGTCATGGCCCGTATCGAAGCCGAAGCCGCAAACCCGGTCGTCGACGTTCTGATCTCTGCTTCCTGGGATACGGCCACCGATTTCGCCAAGCGCGGCTGGCTGGTCAAGTATACGAGCCCGAACGCTGCCAAGGTTCCGGACTTTTTGAAGACCGAAACTGCCGTCGCACAGGGCATTTCGGCTCTCGGCATCGCCTGGAACACCAAGAGCGGCACGCCGAAGCCGTCCGAATGGGCTGACCTGACGAAGCCGGAATACAAGGACCTCGTCAACATTCCGGATCCGGCCCAGTCCGGTTCGTCCTTCGAGCTGACCGCCGCTCTTGCTGGCCAGGATCAGTTCAAGCTGTTCAAGGATCTGCAGGCCAATGGCGCGATCATTGCCGGCGCCAATGCTGATGCCCTGAACCCGGTTCTGCAGGGTGCCAAGGCTGCCGTCTTCGGCGCCGTCGACTACATCACGCTCGCTGCCAAGAAGAAGGGCGAATCCATCGACGTGATCTTCCCGGCTTCCGGTACGGTTATCGCGCCGCGTCCGGCCATGATCCTCAACTGGTCCAAGCAGCAGGATGATGCCAAGAAGTTCATCGATTACATGCTGTCCGACGAAGGCCAGAAGCTGGTTGCCGACCAGATGCTGATGCCGGCCCGCACCGACGTTGCGGCTGACCGTCCGCTGATCGGCGACCTGAAGCTCCTGAAGTACGATACCGACGCCGTTTATGGAAAGCGCAAGGAAACGCTGGCCGAGATCACCAAGATCTACGGCGGCAAGTAAGATCATGGCAGCGAAGGGAAGCTCGATCGGCGGTTTCGCTCCGGCGGCCTGGCTCGCGATTGCGGGACTGATCGTCGTCGTCGCCATTCCCTTCGTCGCCGTTGTCCTGCAGGGCATTTTCCCCAATCTCGGACAGGGCTCGCTTGCGGGCCCTTTCTCCTCCTTCGTCACGACGCTGGGTGACAGCGCCCTGATCGGCATGGCCGGCAATACGATCCTGCTCGGCTTCTGCGTCGTCGTCGCCTCGGCCCTCGTTGCCGTACCGCTCGGCGTGTTCCGGGCGCTCTATCGCATTCCGTTTGCTTCCGTCTGGGACGTGCTTCTGCTCGTGCCCTTCATGATCCCGCCCTATATCGCCACGCTCGGCTGGATCATGACCTTGCAGCCGCGCGGTTATCTGCAGCAGCTGCTGGGCTTCAATCTGGCACCCTTCCTGTTCTCGCTGCCGGGCATGACTTTGGTCATGACCTTCAACACCTTTCCGGTCGTCTATTTCGCCGTCTCCCGCACGGTCGAGGCGGTTGGCGCCCGTTATGCGGATGTCGGCCGGGTTTTTGGCGCAACGCCGGCCAAGGCCTTTTGGCGCATCACGCTGCCGCTTTCGGCGCCGGGCCTCGCCGCCAGCCTGATGCTGGTCTTTGCCGCTGCCATCGAGGAATACGGCACGCCGGCAGCGCTCGGCCGCCGCGCCGGTTTCCAGGTTCTCGTCACCGGTATCGATTTGCGCATCACCGATTGGCCGATCGATCTTCCGGGTGCTGCGATCCTGTCGATCCTGCTGGTCGCCATGTCGCTCGCGACTTTTCTGCTGCAGCGCTGGATCCTTGCCCGCCGCTCCTATCAGACGGTCAGCGGCAAGCCGATGGCCAAGGACAAAAGGCCGCTCGGTTCGATGCAGCTGCCTGTTCTCGCAGCCTTTGCGGTCGTTGCCTTCCTCGCGACCGGTGTGCCGCTGCTCGCCATTCTGGCGACGGCTCTGTCGCGGACGATCTCCGGCGGGTTGGCGCTCGATAATATCAGCCTCAACAATTTCATGCTTGTCTTCAGCGGCGAGGCGGATGCGCTGGTTGCGCTCGGCAACAGCTTTTCGCTCGGCATTGCCAGCGCCATCATCACCGGCCTGATCGGCGTCACCGCCGCCTATACCGTGGTCAAGACGAAGATCCGTGGCCGGCTTGCGATCGATTCGATGACGATCCTGCCGAATGCGCTGCCCGGCATTGTCGTTGCCGTCGGCCTCATCCTCGCCTGGAACATGCCCTGGCTGCCGGTGACGCCTTACAATACCGGCTTCATTCTTCTGCTCGCCTATTGCTGCATCCTTCTGCCGCAGCCGGTGCGCTATGCGACGGCGGCCTTCCAGCAGATCGGCGACAATCTCGAAGCCGCAGCCCGCGTTTTCGGTGCGTCCGGGGTTACGGCCTTCCGGCGCATTCTTCTGCCGCTCGTCTTTCCGAGCCTCGCCTCATCCATGCTGCTGGTCTTTGCACTTGCCTCACGCGAACTGGTGGCCTCGGTCGTCGTGGCGCCGGTCGGCATGCAGACGATCGCCACCTTCATCTGGCGGCAGTTCGAGCAAGGGTCGATCGGGCTCGGCATGGCCATGGCCTTCATCGCCATCGTCATCACGACACTTCTGCCGCTTCTGCTCCTGACGCTGCTGAGACGCAGCGGTCTGGTGGCGGAATAAGCCTGCACTTTTATGCATGACTGCAATTATGACGACCTCCCCTTTCGCAATTGCGAAAAAAAGGATATGAGCCCGCCAACGAAATAAGGTGCGTTACCCCAATCGTCGCGCCGCAGCTTCAGAGACAATCAATATGGCACTTCGCAACATCGCGATCATCGCGCACGTTGACCATGGGAAAACGACCCTCGTTGACGAACTCCTGAAACAGTCTGGCTCGTTCCGCGAGAACCAGCGCGTCGCAGAACGCGTGATGGACTCCAACGATCTCGAAAAGGAACGCGGCATCACCATTCTCGCCAAGGCGACCTCGGTTGAATGGAAGGGCGTTCGCGTCAACATCGTCGACACCCCCGGCCACGCCGACTTCGGTGGCGAAGTCGAACGTATTCTCTCGATGGTGGACGGCGCGATCGTTCTCGTTGATAGCTCCGAAGGCCCGATGCCGCAGACCAAGTTCGTCGTCGGCAAGGCGCTGAAGGTCGGCCTGAAGCCGATCGTCGCGATCAACAAGATTGACCGTCCGGACGGCCGCCACGAAGAAGTCATCAACGAAGTTTTCGACCTGTTCGCAAACCTCGACGCGACCGACGAACAGCTCGACTTCCCGATCCTCTACGGTTCGGGTCGCGATGGCTGGATGAACGTCAACCCGGAAGGCCCGAAGGATGAAGGCCTTGCACCGCTGCTCGACCTCGTGCTGAAGCACGTGCCGGAGCCGAAGGTCGAAGAAGGTCCGTTCCGCATGATCGGTACGCTTCTCGAAGCCAACCCCTTCCTCGGCCGTATCATCACCGGCCGCGTTGCTTCCGGCTCGATCAAGCCGAACCAGGCCGTTAAGGTTCTGTCGCAGGACGGCAAGACGGTCGAAACCGGCCGTATCTCCAAGATCCTCGCATTCCGCGGCATCGAGCGTCAGCCGATCGAAGAAGCGGTTGCCGGTGACATCGTCGCCATCGCTGGTCTCTCCAAGGGCACCGTCGCCGACACGTTCTGTGACCCGGCCGTCAACGAAGCGATGAAGGCCCAGCCGATCGACCCGCCGACCGTCACCATGTCCTTCATCGTCAACGACAGCCCGTTGGCCGGCACCGAAGGCGACAAGGTCACCAGCCGCGTCATCCGTGACCGTCTGTTCAAGGAAGCCGAAGGCAACGTCGCACTGAAGATCGAAGAAGCCGAAGGCAAGGATTCGTTCTACGTGTCCGGCCGTGGCGAACTTCAGCTCGCCGTTCTGATCGAAACCATGCGCCGCGAAGGCTTTGAGCTTGCCGTATCGCGTCCGCGCGTCGTCATGCACAAGGACGAAGCGACCGGCGAGACCATGGAGCCGATCGAAGAAGTCGTCATCGACGTTGATGAAGAGCATTCCGGCGTCGTCGTTCAGAAGATGTCCGAACGCAAGGCGGAAATGACCGAGCTGCGTCCTTCGGGCGGCAACCGCGTTCGCCTCAAGTTCCTCGCTCCGACCCGCGGCCTGATCGGCTACCAGTCGGAACTCCTGACCGACACGCGCGGCACTGCCATCATGAACCGCCTGTTCAACGACTATCAGCCTTACAAGGGTGAAATCGCTGGCCGTACCAACGGCGTTCTTCTGGCCAACCAGGCTGGTGAAGCCGTCGCCTACGCCATGTTCAACCTGGAAGACCGCGGCCCGATGATCATCGAGCCGGGCGAAAAGGTTTACATGGGCATGATCATCGGCATTCACAGTCGTGACAACGATCTGGAAGTCAACGTCCTCAAGGGCAAGCAGCTGACGAACATCCGTTCGGCCGGCAAGGACGAAGCCGTCCGCCTGACCCCGCCGATCCGCATGACGCTCGACCGCGCTCTCTCCTGGATCCAGGACGACGAGCTGATGGAAGTGACGCCGAAGTCGATCCGCCTGCGCAAGATCTATCTCGACGCCAACGACCGCAAGCGCTTCAGCAAGGCCAAGATCGCCTGATCTTTTCAAGCCTTTTGCAAGACGTCCAAGCCCGGCAGCGATGCCGGGCTTTTTTCTTGTGCCTTGATTTCGTCAACACTTGTAGCGAGCGTTAAAAATACGTTAACGTCCGATCATCGTCCACATGAGAAGCCTGTGGGCAATCCGCCTCGGCGCCTCGCGCGCTATGGTGGAGAGCCGGGGGCGGGACTTAAAGTTAACGTTATGAAGACGCTGTCTATCGATGTCCGGCGAGCCGAGCCGCAAGATGCCGCATCCATTTCGGATGTGCACCGGCAGGCGTGGATTCAGGCCTATGCGGGCCTCATTCCGCACAAGTCGCTGACCCAGATGCTGGAGCGTCGTGGCGAAGCCTGGTGGCGCAAGGCCGTGCGTGGCCCGGCAACACTTCTGGTGCTCGATGTCGGCGGCACGATTGCCGGTTACGCGACGATCGGGCTCAATCGCGCCCGTGCGCTTCCCTATGACGGCGAAGTCTACGAAATTTACCTGCGGCCGGAATTCCAGGGTATCGGTCTTGGTCGTCGCCTGTTCGGCGAAAGCCGGCGCCTGCTGAAGTCGCTCGGCTGTGAAGGTCTGGTCGTCTGGTGCCTGGAAGACAGCGAACACGCCGCAAGTTTCTTCCGCCGCCATGAGGGCCGCGACATTGCCGAGGGCATGGAAGATTTCGGCGGCAAGCAGCTCAAGAAGCTCGGTTTCGTCTGGTCCTGAGACAGAAGCAGAAACACGGCTTGGCAAATATCGGTAACCCGGTGCCTGAGCAGGCTTATTAGGCCTCTGCGGCCTTATGTTCCGGCCATTGCCGTGTTGCCTTGCAGCGGAATTCCCGCTATCGACGGTGCACTTCGTGTAAACCTGACCGGGGATAAAAATGCGTATCGATGCAATTTCAGTGGGCAAGAATCCGCCCGAAGACGTCAACGTCATCGTTGAAGTGCCGGTCGGCGGCCAGCCGATCAAGTACGAGATGGACAAGGAAGCTGGCGCGCTGATCGTCGACCGTTTCCTCTATACGCCGATGACCTATCCGGGCAATTACGGCTTCGTGCCGCATACGCTTTCGGAAGATGGCGACCCGATCGACGTCCTGATCTGCAACACCCGTCCGTTGGTTCCGGGCTGCGTCATCAATGTCCGCCCGATCGGCGTCATGGTCATGGAAGATGACGGTGGCAAGGACGAGAAGATCATTGCCGTGCCGGTTCCGAAGCTGACCCAGCGTTACGACAAGATCAAGAACTACACCGACATGCCGGAGATCACGCTCAAGCAGATCGAGCACTTCTTCGAGCACTACAAGGATCTCGAGCCCGGCAAGTGGGTCAAGATCGAAGGCTGGCAGGATGTCGACACGGCCAAGCGCCTGATCGTCGAGGCCATCGAGCGTTACCAGGCGCAGAAGTAAGCCTTTTAGGCTTTCACGCTCGCTTTCAGCCTGTTTTCCAAATCCTCCGGGTCGCCCTCGATCCGGAGGATTTTTTTACGCGCTGTTTCGCCGGAAAAGATCGAGATCGAGGATTTGGGCAGGCGCAGCGCCTCTGATATCAGCAGGATCAGCGCCTTGTTGGCCTTGCCGTTTTCGGGCACGGCGGTGACCCGTGCCTTCAGAAAACACTCGCCATCGGCTGCGGTTTCGAAACCCTCGACAGCATTGCGGCCCGCGTTCGGCGTCAGCCGGACAACGAGCCGCAGATGGTCTTTATGCTTGCTGTAGGCTTCGCTCACGCGACCAGCGTTTCGCTCACGCAACCAGCGGATAGATGCTGGTCCAGAGCAGCGAGCGCAGGAAGAAGATGATCAGCATGACGATGATCGGCGAGATATCGATGCCGCCGAGATCCGGCATGATGCGGCGGATCGGCCGCAGGACAGGTTCCGTCACGTTGAAGAGAAAACGGCCCACCGCATCGACGAACTGGTTTCTGGAATTGATGACATTGAACGCGTAGAGCCATGAAAAGATGGCGCTGGCGATCAGGATCCAGGTGTAAAGGTTCAAGGCCAGGTCAATGGTCTGAAACAGGGCGAGCATTCACGTCTCCATTTCTTTGTTGACAGACATGTAGACATTGGGGAACTAACGGGCAAGTGCCGTGCCCGCCCATCGTCACAGCATGTTTAATGGGACGGGTGGAATGCCCTGCCGGGCCTGTCTGAAAGAGCTTCCATGTCCTTGCCCGTGTCGGGTGACCGTTTTGCCGCCTTTCGGCATCGATCCTATACCCGCTTCTTCCTCGCCCGGTTCTTCTCGGCCTTTGCGATCCAGATCATCAGCGTCGCCGTCGGCTGGCAGATGTATGACGAGACGCGCAACCCGCTCTATCTCGGCCTGATCGGGCTTTTCCAGTTCCTGCCGTCACTGCTTCTGATCCTCGTTACCGGCTCGGTCGCCGACCGTTATAACCGGCGGATGATCATGGCGATCTGCATGGTGGTCGGTGCGGCCTGTTCGGCAGCCTTGCTGGGGCTTACCGTCACGCATTCCTTTGCGCCCTGGCTGGTGTTTGCAATTCTCATCGTCTTCGGCATCGAACGCGCCTTCATGGGGCCGGCCGTGCAGTCGCTCGGGCCGAACCTCGTGCCGGAACAGGATCTGCCGAACGCGATCGCCTGGAATTCCTCTTCCTGGCAGACGGCCTCGATCATCGGGCCGGTGCTCGGCGGTCTTCTTTATGGCGTCAGCGCGACGCTCGCCTATTCGATCGCCTTCGTGCTTCTGGTCATCGCCGCTGCCCTCGTTTTCATGATCCCGAAGCCTGCGCAGCGCAGCCCGGCCTCCAAGGTCAGCTGGGGCGAGATGCTGGCCGGTTTCCATTTCATCGCGAAGGAAAAGGTGGTGCTCGGGGCCATCTCGCTCGATCTCTTCGCCGTGCTGCTCGGCGGAGCCGTGGCGCTGATGCCGATCTTTGCCCGCGATGTGCTCGAGCTTGGCCCCTGGGGTCTCGGCCTACTGAGGGCCGGTCCCGGTTTCGGTGCCATCGCGGTTGCGATCTGGCTTGCCGTGCATCCGATCCGCCACAATGCCGGTATCGCCATGTTCATCGGTGTGGCGCTGTTTGGTGTCGGGACGCTGATCTTCGGTATTTCGACGGCACCCTGGCTGTCGATTGCGGCGCTGGCATTGATGGGCGCTGCCGACATGATCTCCGTTTATGTCCGCGAGACGCTGATCGCGCTCTGGACGCCGGACGAGCTGCGTGGCCGGGTGAATGCGGTCAACATGGTCTTTGTCGGCGCCTCGAACGAGCTCGGCGAATTCCGCGCCGGCACGATGGCTTCGATCTTCGGCGCCGTGCCGGCCGTGGTGATCGGCGGTGCCGGCACGCTGGCGGTGGCGATCATCTGGTCGCTCGGTTTCCCGAAATTGCGCAGGATCGACAATCTGGAAGCGCCGGAGAGGGCTTAAGCCGTCAGGCAGTTCTCCGCGGCCTTCCTCTCTTCGACCGCACATCGATCGAAGACGATGTCGAGGAAATTCCACAGCCAGTCTTTGAGCGGCTGATCAAAAATCATCCGGCCTTCGAGATGCTGGGCGCCTTTCTGGGCGTTCGGCATGCTGAAGCGCGCTGCGCCATGCACGACCCAGCGATGCATCATCGCCCGCGTCAGCTCGGCATGGAACTGCACGCCCCAGGCATTGTCGCCGTAACGGATCGCCTGATGCGGATAGGCGTCGCCTTCCGCCAGCAGTTTGACACCACGCGGCACGTCAAAACCTTCGCGGTGGAAGTGGTAGACCATTTTCGGCCATGGCATGAGCAGCCGGCCATGTTCGGTCGGGCGCAAAGGATACTAGCCGATCTCGGTCAGGCCCTTGGCGTCGGCACCAACCGTGCCGCCGAGATTGCGCACCAGCATCTGGGCGCCAAGGCATATGCCGAGATAAGGCTTGTTTTCCTTGAGAGGCACGTCGATCCAGTCGATTTCGGCCTTGACGAAAGCATCCGGGTCGTTGGCGCTCATCGGGCCGCCGAAGATCACGGCGCCGGAATGGTTTGCGAGCGTATCGGGAAGGGGATCACCGAGCACCGGGCGGCGGATGTCGAGGGGAAAACCCTTGTCGAGGAGCATCTGCCCCACGCGCCCCGGCGAGGACCGTTCCTGGTGAAGCACGACGAGGACCGGCAGTCTTTCGGTCCGATTGGCGGTTCTTTCCGGAGGAAGCATCAGCATTTCGACAGATCCCTAGTCCTCTCCTCCCGCATCAACGGATACGCGAGCGGCCGCCTGCTGGCGCGCCAGAACCCGGTCGCGGGCGGAGACGCCCAGGAGATCGGCTATGCGCCAGATGACGTGATCCTCGATCTCGCTGCGTTCGCCATCGGCATAAACGATGTCCCACAGGATCCCGAGAAGCTCGATCCGGTCCTCCTCCTGAACCAGATGTCTTCTTAGATCGGAAGTGAAACGGTAATAGTCAACCGCCTCGCTGCCGGCCTGCTGGCCTGCGCTGATCAGCGCCTTCAATCCGTCGTCGTCGAGGTCGTAACGCTCGCGCAGAAGATCGCGGAATTTCTGCTGTTCCTTGGGCGAGACGTTTCCATCCGCTTCCATGACCTGGAAACAGAGCGCGACGAAGGCGACGCGCGGATCATCCGGCGCGAACTCGTTCGTGTGATGCGGCGAAGTCAGTGTGTGGAGGAAGGCCTGAATGCGATCGAGCATGGGTCTTGTGGCCTTCTCCGTCTTTAGAACAGCCTCAGTCTCGTTGGGGACTTTTCGGCTTCCGTTTGCTTCACACCCGGATCATCAGGTGGGCGGCCGAAAAATGGAACAGGCTCCTCGGCGTTTTGTGGTGTTTTGGTGGCAGGCGAGGGCACATTAGCAGGCGCTGGTGTTTTTGCTGCAACAGCGGCATCGACCTGAACCGGCTTCGGCACCGCAGCAGGCTTGGTAACCTGAGCAGGATTCTGCTCGGCCGGCGGCGTGACCGTGACCACTTTTGGTTCGGCAACGGCCTTTTTCGGCTCCGGAGCGGGCTCCGTTTTGGCTTCCGGTTTCTTCGGTTCCACCTTCACTTCGGTCTTTACTGCAACGGGTGGCAGGGTGGCGAGCGCCTGTTCACGGGCAAGCGAGCCTTCCTCGACCGGGCCTTCCAGCTGGCCGAAAGGCACTTTCCATTCGAAAGCGTCGAGCCGGCCGGTGACCGGCGACAGCGGCAGCCAGGTTTCCGAGACGACGCCGTCTGCAACCCAGGCCGGATCGCGATGGGCACGCAGCGCCTGCGCCATCCAGTGGCGGACACGTCCCTGGTCGCCGGTTTCCGCTTCCTCGATATCGGCAAGCAGGAGATAGATGGCTTCGCGGCTCTCCATGCGGGCGGCGGCTTCCGCCTTGGAACGGGCCTTCTTGAATTCGCGGGCATCGAGCGCCGCCTGCGATGCGATCAGCAAGGAATCGACGTTGTTGGGGCGCATGGCCTCCAGCTTTTCGGCACGCTTCAGGCGGTCGACCGTGCTGTCGCCGCTGCGGGCACGCACGTAAGCGCGGCCGATGTCCGGATGCGGCTCGATCTTCCACACGCCTTCGAGAACGGAGGCTGCCTTGCGAACATTGTCTTCGCGCAGATAGGCCTTTGCCGCGATGATGGCGGCAGGCACCAGCGATTTCGACAGCTTTAACGCGGCCATGGCATCGTCGCGAGCGCCCTTTTGGTCGCCTTCCAGCCGTTCTCCGGCCTTGGCGGTCAACAGAACCGCCTTCAGTCGTTCCGCCTCGCCGCGCTCGATGACGCTGGCTGCGCGCTGCTGGTCCAGGAGATGGATCGCCTCGTCCCAGCGACCGGACTGGCTGCGGCTTTCGAGCGTCGCCTGGGCGGCCCAGGGCAGGTAGGGCGCGTGTTCCACGGCCTTTTCCGCGTATTGCCTTGCGGCTTCGTTGGCGCCGAGACGGCGGGCTTCCATGTAGAGGCCGCGCAGGCCGAGTTCGCGGGTTTCCGGATCCTCGGACATGGCCTCGAATTTGGCACGCGCCTCGTCATAACGGCCCTCGATCAGCGCGCTCTGCGCTTCGAGAAGATGGATCAGCGGTTCCTGGTCGGCGCTCAAGAGGCCGCGGGTGCGGGCGCTCATCTTGCGGGCCAGCAGCGCATTGCCGGCGCCGGCGGCGATCAGGCCGGTCGACAGAGCCTGATAACCACGATCCCGCTTGCGGGCACGAAAATAGCGACGGACCGAATAGGGCGAGGTCCAGATCACGCCAATGACCCACCAGATCAGCAGCACGATGCCGATTGCGGCGACGACCAGCGTCGCGGCGACCATGACGCTGGTTTCGATCAGGTGATCCTGCCAGGTGATCGAGATCAGTCCGGGGCGATCCGCGAGCCAGGCGAAACCCCAGCCGAGTGCGAGAACGAGGAGGAGGAAGGTAAAAAGTCTGATCATCCTGTTTTCCTGCCCCTCAACCCTGTGTGCCGGCCTTCGTGCCGGAAAGCGCGCGCGACAGCGTTCCGCCGACAAGATCCTCGACCTTCATGCGTGCGTCGAGTTTCTTCGAATAGTCGCCCGATACGGCTTTTGCCGGTTCCGGCAAGGTCTGCCATTCGCGCAGCGCACCGGCGAGATCGCCGTTCTGCAGGCTCTGTTCCATACGGGCGACGATTGCCTCGGGCGTATCACCTTCGACCTCGCCAACACGGCGGACCTTGACGATCGACATGGCCGAAGAGAGAAGCCGGTCGGCAATTCCCTGGTTCGGATCCGGCACGACGGCCGCCTCGATCATCGCATCGGCGACGCGCGGGAATTCGCGCTGCAGTTCGGAGCGCGAAGGCACGCCCTTCGCCGCGAACGGTTTCAGGCCGGCAATGGCCGGATCGTTGGCGGCAAGGCCCTCATAGGTCTGCAATTCCGGCTCGAAGGCGCCGCCGCGATCGATCGCGGCCTTCAGCGCTGCGGCCGCGATGGCGCGAGCGACCTGCTGCTCGGGGCCGCGGTCGTTCATCTTCGTCTCGGCCTGCTGCAGTCGGCGGGAAAGATCGGCATCGTTGGAGGCGGTTGCCGCCGTTGCAGACTTCACCTCGCCGATCTGCTTTTCGATTGCCGAAAGGCGTGCGGAGAGATCGTTCGATCCGCCGCCGGCTTCCAGTGCTTGAACGCGGGCCGCAAGAGCTGCATCGCCATTCGCCGGCTGCGTACCAAGCGCGCGGACTTCCTGGCGAAGTGCCTCGATCTCGTCCGAAAGGGCGGATGTGTCGCTTGCTGAACTGGAGGAACCGCCGGGCAGGACGCCGGCATATTGCATGGCGCCAGCCAGAAGCAGCGCGATTATGCCGCCAAAGATGCCGGAAGCGACCAGCGTCGATGTTGCCGGGTTCGTCTGCTTGCGGCGGGCGGCAGCATGCAGGGCAGCGGCGTTCGAAGCGGAGGATGCCTGGCTGGTTTCGGTCGTATCCGGACGGTTCGAAACGTCCTCGTCGTCGAAACGCGGCTGGTCGGATGTTGCCGTATTTTGGGCAGCGAGCGGCTCGGCATTAGCGTCCTTAGCCGGCTCATCTGCCAGTGATGATTTGGCTTCTTCGGTTTTCGGCGTCTCGGCCGTTGCCGCTTCCGGCACATCGTCGCGCGGTGCTGCCGCAGTCACCGGCTCGTCTGAATCATTGCTGCGCACGGGCTCTGCGACGACGTCGCTGTCAACGACGCGCGACTCCTCGGGCGTGAGATCGATCGTGATCGGGTCTTTTTCTACCTTCGATCGGCGGGGTGGTTTTTCGGATACCATCTCGACCTCTTTTTGCATCTGCTCTGAGAAACTAGTCGGTGGGTGCGTGGAAGAAAAGGGGAGGGGCCGAATTTGACGCATGCACTCGGTTAAAGAAGCGCAAAAAGCCCGTCCTCATCAGGGCTTTTCGCCACCCTGACATTATTTTGAAACTGCGGCGGGATGGCGGCCGCGACATTGGCGCTCAGGCACAGGATTTTCAGGGAGGCCATTTCAGCACCGAGTTTTTCGGCAAGCTCCAAGAAAATCACCGCATTTCTCCGCGAATAGAGCATGACCGCATCCGCCTGCGGGGAAAGCAGGATTTTGCCAACAGTGTCGATGCCATAATCGATCGGCACCATGCGGTAGATCAAGGCGGTCATGATGGCGATGCCGGCGCGCTCCAGCGCGTCTTCGAGCTCCGGCGAGCGTGGATCGCCGGCGAGGTAAAGCAGCGGTTTTGCGAGATGGCTTTTTTCCGCTGCGATCATCTCGGCAAGCCCGGCGCCAGTGCCGGGCCCGGTGCGGATATCGGCAAAGCCGGCCTGTCGTGCTGCCTGCGCCGTCGCTTCGCCGACGGCGTACACTTTCTCGCTCGCGATATCGGCCAGGCTTTCTGCTCCGCCGATAATCGCGCGGACCGCCTCGGCGCTGGTGAGGATCAGGGCCGAATGTGGTTTCGCGAGGCCATCTGCAACGGCGGCATGGTCATGCGCAGCTTCGGTGAGCGGCAAAAGCATCGGTTCGTGGCCGAGCGCCTTCAGGCGATCGGCGGTTCTTGCCGCCGAGTGTTCGGGGCGGGTGACGACGACCCGCATGGCTTTAAGCCCAGCCGTCGAAGAAGCCGGGGCCGGCGGCGGCGCGAACGGTTTCGCCCGCCTGCAGGCCGAGCTTTTCGGCTTCCGAGCGCTTGCCTTCAAGCTCGATCGCATGTTCCTTGCGGCCATCCGGCGTCAGGATCAGGCCCGAAAACTTCAGATGATCGCCCTCGCAGAGCGCGTAGCCACCGATCGGCGTGCGGCAGGAGCCGTCGAGCGCGGTCAGAAACGCGCGCTCGCAGGTCACCGCATCATAGGTGGGACAGTCGTTGACCGGTTTCAGAAGCGTGTCGATGCGCGTATCGCCGATCCGGCTTTCGATGCAGATTGCGCCCTGTGCCGGTGCGGGCGGAAAATTGACGGGGTCGAGAAGCTCGGTCACCACCTCTTCGCGGGCAAGCCGCTTCAGGCCGGCATAGGCGAGCAGGGTCGCATCGACATGGCCTTCATCCAGCTTGCGCAGGCGCGTGCCGACCGAGCCGCGGAACACCGTCACCTCGATATCGGGGCGAATGCGGCGGATAAGGGCCTGGCGGCGCAGCGATGCGGTGCCGACCACAGCGCCATCCGGCAGTGTCATCAGCGTCGGCGCCGTCTTGCCGATCAGCGCATCACGGAAATCTTCGCGCGGCAGGTAGGCAGAAATGTAAAGCCCGTCCGGCAGTTTGGTCGGCATGTCCTTGGAGGAATGCACGGCGAAATCCAGTTCGCCGGAGGCGAGCTGCTGTTCCAGTTCCAGGGTGAAAAGACCCTTGCCGCCGATCTCGCTCAACGACCGGTCGGTGATGCGGTCACCGGTGGTCGAGAGGATGACGATCTCGAACATTTCCTCGGGCAGGTCATGCGCCGCCATCAGGCGCGCACGGGTTTCAGCTGCCTGTGCCAGCGCCAGCGGGCTGCCCCGTGTGCCGATCCGGAAAGGTTTTGTTTGCATCCGCGTCATTCCGTTGTTACCGGAAGCCCTCGTAAACTTCTTTATCTCACCTCGCAATGAACGATAGGTCATGGCGTCATTTCTTCGCATCCTCGGCATCGAAACAAGCTGTGACGAAACGGCGGCCTCCGTCGTTGCACGGCATGAGGACGGCCGCGGCGAAATCCTCTCGGACGTCGTGCTGTCGCAGCTCGACGAACACAGCGCCTATGGCGGCGTCGTGCCGGAGATTGCCGCCCGCGCCCATGTGGAAGCGCTGGACGGTCTGGTCGAGGAGGCGCTTCGCCGCGCCGATGTGTCGCTCGACGAGATCGATGCGATTGCTGCGACTTCCGGCCCCGGCCTGATCGGCGGCCTGATCGTCGGGCTGATGACGGCGAAGGCGATTGCGCGGGCTTCCGGCAAACCGCTTCTTGCGATCAACCATCTCGAAGGTCATGCGCTGACGGCGCGGATGACGGATGGGCTTTCCTTCCCATACCTGATGCTGCTCGTCTCCGGCGGCCATACGCAGCTCGTGCTGGTGCGCGGCGTCGGCGAATACGAGCGCTGGGGCACGACGATCGACGATGCGCTCGGCGAAGCCTTCGACAAGACAGCAAAATTGCTCGGCCTGCCTTATCCGGGCGGACCGGCCGTCGAGAAGGCGGCGCAGAGTGGCGATCCGGAGCGGTTCTCCTTCCCGCGGCCGATGGTCGGCGAAGCGCGGCTCGATTTCTCTTTTTCCGGCCTCAAGACCGCGGTGCGGCAGGCGGCGACCGAGATCGCGCCGCTGTCCGAACAGGATGTTGCCGATATCTGCGCCTCCTTCCAGCGAGCCGTCTCCCGCACCTTGCGCGACCGGATCGGCCGCGGCCTGCAGCGCTTCAAACAGGAATTTGCCCATCTGGATATCGACCGGGCTCTGGTCGTGGCCGGTGGTGTTGCCGCCAATCAGGAGATCCGCCGCACGCTGCAGGCGCTCTGCATCGAGCATGGTTTCCGCTTCATCGCGCCGCCGCTTCGGCTTTGCACGGACAATGCCGCGATGATCGCCTGGGCCGGACTCGAACGTCTGGCCGAAGAATTTCCGGCCGATGATCTCAATGTCGCGCCGCGTTCGCGCTGGCCGCTCGACAAAGATGCCAAGACGCTGCTCGGATCCGGCAAGCGGGGAGCCAAGGCATGAGCGAGCGGATTGCCGTCATCGGTGCGGGAGCCTTCGGAACGGCGCTGGCAGCCGTCATGGCGCTCGAAGGGCGGCACCCTGTCACCCTGGTCGGCCGGCATCCTTCGCTGATGAACGATCTGCGCGATGATCGCGTCCATGATGCGGCGCTGCCGGGCGTTCCTTTGCCGGACGCGCTGCAATTTACCGCCGAGCCGGATGCCGTCGCCGATGCGAGCCTCGTTCTCTTCGTCATGCCGTCGCAGGCGCAAGGCGATGCGGCGCGTCATTACGGTCCCTATCTTTCGAAGGATGCCGTCGTCGTCACCTGCGCCAAGGGCATCGACCGGGCATCTGGCAAGCTTTTGACCGATGTGCTGGAAAAGGAATTGTCGGCGCATCCGATCGCGGTTCTCTCCGGTCCCGGTTTTGCTGCCGATATCGCCCGCGGCCTGCCGACTGCAATGGCGGTTGCTGCTGCCGATCAGGCTGTTGCCGAGCGGCTGGCCAATGCGCTTTCGGGGCGCACGTTCCGCCTTTACGCATCCACCGACCGGACCGGCGTACAGCTGGGCGGGGCGCTGAAAAACGTGCTGGCGATTGCCTGCGGTATCGTCGAGGGCGCCGGGCTTGGCGAATCGGCACGAGCGGCACTGATCTCACGCGGGCTTGCGGAAATGTCGCGGCTCGTCGAGGCGATGGGCGGCAATGCGGATACGGTGCGAGGCTTGTCCGGTCTCGGCGATCTCGTTCTGACCGGCACCAGCCACCAGTCGCGCAATCTGCGTTTTGGTATTTCGCTCGGTCGTGGCGAACCGGCTTCGACCGGTGGGCCATTGGTTGAAGGCGCGTTTGCGGCCTCTGTCGCGGCGCGGCTCGCAAAAGAGTTTTCCGTCGATCTGCCGATTGCCGATGCCGTCGCCGCGATTATCGACGGCAGTCTCGGTGTCCAGGCCGCCATGGAGCGCCTGATGACCCGGCCGATCACCACCGAATGATTTTGCTTTAAGAGGAGAGACCCATGCTGTTTGCCTTTCTTTGCACCGACAAGCCCGGCCATCTGAACGTGCGGATGGAGACGCGTCCGACGCATCTCGAACATCTCAACAAGCTCAATGCCGAAGGCACGCTGAAATTTGCCGGTCCCTTCCTCGATGACGAAGGCAAGCCGAATGGCAGCCTCGTCGTGGTCGAAGCAACCGACATGGCGGCTGCCCGCACGCTCGCCGAAGCGGATCCCTATTACCTCGCCGGCCTGTTCGAAAAGGTCGAGGTGAAGGCCTGGAACTGGACGATTAACAAGCCGGAGTAAGACCCGCATGGCCTACTGGCTTTATAAGTCCGAACCCTCGGCCTGGTCCTGGGAGCAGCAAAAGGCTGCCGGGGAAAAGGGCACCGAATGGACCGGTGTTCGCAACTATCTTGCCCGCAACAACATGCGGGCGATGAAGATCGGCGACAAAGGTTTTTTCTACCATTCGAACGAGGGCCTGGAGATCGTCGGCCTCGTCGAGGTCTGCGCGCTGTCGCATCCCGATTCGACCGCCAAGGGCGATCCGAAGTGGGATTGCGTCGATATCCGCGCCGTGATGGACATGCCCAAGCCCGTGACGTTGAAGGATATCAAGGCCAATCCGAAATTCGAAAAGATGTCGCTTGTCACCTCGATGCGGCTTTCGGTACAGCCGGTGACGGACGAGGAATATTTCGAGATCTGCCGGCTCGGCGGCCTCGACAATCCGCCGAAATCCTCGGATTGAGCCCGATTTGAAGACCGATCCGCGGACCTTCATCCTCGACAATACGGATCTGATGGCGCCGCCGCATGTGCCGGAGGTGCGCCTGCACCTTGCCAGCGAGGCGCATGAGCTCTGGAAGAAGACCGAAGAGGATCTTGAGGAGATCGGCCTGCCGCCACCCTTCTGGGCCTTCGCCTGGGCGGGCGGTCAGGGACTTGCCCGTTATATTCTCGATCATCCGGAAACGGTTGCCGGCAAACGGGTGCTGGATTTCGCCAGCGGCTCCGGTCTGGTGGCGATTGCCGCAAAGCTTGCCGGGGCTGCGGATGTGCTGGCCGTGGATATCGATCCCTGGACGGAGACGGCGGTGGCGCTGAACGCCGCCGAAAACGGTGTCGCGATTGGCTTCACGCGACAAGATCTGGTCGGGACGGCGATCGAGGCGGATGTGCTCCTTGCGGGAGACGTGTTTTACGATCGCGATTTCGCGGCGGCGCTGATCCCCTGGTTCTCGCGGCTTGCGAGGGAGGGCGTGTCGGTTCTCGTCGGCGATCCGGGGCGCAGCTATCTGCCGAAGGATCGGCTGACCGAGCTTGCTGTCTATCAGGTGCCGGTGACGCGGGCGCTGGAGGATAGTGAAGTCAAGAAGACGACGGTCTGGCGGTTCATATAGGAGAATCGCCCCGCGCAGTCTCCTGCCGTGGATGTCAAAAAGCCATTCCGGAGAAGCGCACGCACATGCGGAACCTCTCTAGTATGTAATTCTGTGGCTCCGCATGTGCGTGGCCTTCGGCGTCTTTTCGGGGCTTCCGGCCCCTACAGATAAAAACCTTGCCTCGCTGCATGGCTTTGTTCGCGGTCTCCTTTCGGGAAACCCTGCCACTTGGACGGCTCAACCGAACCCGGCATGGCTGCCAGGGGGAGGCTTTACGGAGCTTCAGGTCTCCCTTCGCTCTGGTCTTCACCTCTTTCACCTTCTCCGCACGTTACGGATCCAATGAAAGCGCCGGCCTCCGCCTGCCCGCGAACGTCTCGCGAAACACTCCGGCGACGGAGACACGGCCATTATAGGCACAGGTTTGGGGGAGGGGGAAAACGCGCGTCAAATTTTTTTCAGCGGGCGCCACGTACCGTTTGCGCCGCCCGCTTGCCCGTTATGCGCGCAAAATTCTCAGTTGCCGCGGATGACGCAGACGCCGGCCTCGAAGGAGCAGGCGGTGGCCGAGGCAACGGCATTTCCGCCCATCGCCTGTTCGACGTCGATGATCTTGGCTCTCGGCGCAATCGGATTGGCGCGGCGCTGCGGTGCAGGCCAGTAATCGTCGTCGCGGACGAAATAGGTACCGTTTCCGGGGATCGAATAGGCCTGCAGCGCGCCGACATAGGTGTCGCGCTGGCGGAAGAAAGACCGGCTGTTGCCGTTGAAGCCGGAAGGCTGTTCGGAACGGACGGTGCGCGTGACGCTGCCATTGCGGCCGTAATGGCCATCGCCCTGCCGGTCGAAACGGCGGTTTTCGACGAAACGGCTGCGATGGTGATTGCCACTCAATGTTGCACCGCGAAAATCGCTGCTGATGACGCGGTGAGGACCGTTCGAATGGCCGCCATTATGGCCGCGGCCACCATGGCGAAAGCCATCGCCGGCTTCCGCGGTGACGGTGAACGCGGCGAAAATAGCCGCAGCGACGAGGACAGATTTCATGCGATTCGCGATCATGGCGAACTCCGGCAAACGTGGTTAACCAGTGGTTAACACGAAATGGTGCCGGTTGGGCGCCAGGGCGACGAATTCTTTGTAATTTATGGTTAACGTGCCTTGGGCTTCGCTCAAGGGTGGCATCAGGCCGGCCGGGTGCGAGAGCCTTCAGAAAGACACAATCGATTAAATTCCAAAACCCTTGGAATTGTTCTTGTCGTCGGGGAATTCGAAGATTAAACCACGCCAATGATGCAATGCACATTTTCTCGGCATCGTGCATTGCCGGGCACCCGCCCATTATACGTACGACCGCCGCGAGGTTCTGATGGCGAATGTGACAAGTAACCGGCCTTTGTCGCCGCACCTGCAAATCTACAAACCAATCCCCACAATGGTCATGTCGATCGTCCACCGTATCACCGGTGGTGCTTTGTACTTCGGTACGATCCTCGTGGCATGGTGGCTTATTGCCGCAGCCAGCGGCCCTGCCTATTACGACTGGGCCAACTGGGCGCTGGGCAGCATTATCGGCAAGCTCGTGCTCCTGGGCTATACCTGGGCACTGATCCACCACATGCTCGGCGGTTTCCGCCACTTCATGTGGGATCTCGGCCATGGTTTCGAGAAGCAGTTCTCCACCAAGCTTGCCATCGCCAATATCGTCGCATCGCTCTGTCTGACCGTGCTGGTCTGGGTGATCGGCTTCATCATCCGCTGAGGAACCGCTTCCATGGATATGCGTACCCCGCTCGGTAAGGTCCGCGGACTGGGCTCCGCCAAGGACGGCACCGAACATTTCTGGCGCCAGCGCGTGACCGCCGTCGCCAACGTGCCGCTGATGATATTCTTCATCATCTTCATGCTGATCTATGCCGGCAAGCCGTTCGCGGAAGTGGTCGAGGCTCTGTCCAACCCCTTCGTCGCCGTCGTCATGGGCCTCGTCGTCATCTCCGGCATCATTCACATGAAGCTCGGCATGCAGGTCATCATCGAGGATTACGTCCACGGCGAAATCCCGAAGATCCTGCTCGTGATGCTCAACACATTCTTCTCGATTCTGATCGCCGGGCTCTGTCTGTTCGCCGTTCTGAAGATCGCATTCGTAGGATAATCCCATGGCATCCGTCACTCCTATCGCCCAAGGGGCTTCCCAGAACGGCAAGGCCTATACCTATGTCGACCATTCCTACGACGTGATCGTCGTCGGCGCCGGCGGCGCTGGCCTGCGCGCCACGCTCGGCATGGCCGAACAGGGTTTCAAGACCGCCTGCATCACCAAGGTTTTCCCGACTCGCTCGCATACGGTCGCGGCTCAGGGCGGCATCGCCGCCTCGCTGCAGAACATGACGCCGGACAGCTGGCAGTGGCACCTCTATGACACCGTCAAGGGTTCCGACTGGCTCGGCGATGTCGACGCCATGCAGTACATGGTCATGGAAGCGCCGAAGGCCGTCTATGAGCTGGAACACTACGGTGTGCCGTTCTCGCGTAACGAGGAAGGCAAAATCTACCAGCGTCCGTTCGGCGGCCACATGCAGAATTTTGGCGCCGGCCCGCCGGTACAGCGCACCTGCGCCGCAGCCGACCGTACCGGTCACGCCATCCTGCACACGCTCTATGGCCAGTCGCTGAAGAACAACGCGGAATTCTTCATCGAATATTTCGCGCTCGACCTGATCATGTCGGATGACGGCCGCTGCACCGGCGTCGTTGCCTGGAACCTCGATGACGGCACGATCCATCGCTTTGCCGCCAAGATGGTGGTTCTGGCGACCGGCGGTTACGGTCGCGCCTATTTCTCGGCAACCTCGGCCCATACCTGCACTGGCGACGGTGGCGGCATGGTCGCACGTGCCGGCATGCCGCTTCAGGACATGGAATTCGTTCAGTTCCATCCGACCGGCATCTATGGTTCGGGCTGTCTGATCACCGAAGGCGCACGCGGCGAAGGCGGTTACCTCGTGAATTCCGAGGGCGAACGCTTCATGGAACGGTATGCCCCTTCGGCCAAGGACCTTGCCTCGCGTGACGTCGTCTCGCGCTGCATGACGCTGGAAATCCGCGAGGGTCGCGGCGTCGGCAAGAACAAGGACCACATCTTCCTGCATCTCGACCATCTCGATCCGGCCGTGCTGCACGAACGTCTTCCCGGCATTTCGGAATCGGCAAAGATCTTTGCCGGCGTCGATGTGACCCGCGAACCGATCCCGGTCCTGCCGACCGTTCACTACAACATGGGCGGCATCCCGACCAATTTCTGGGGCGAGGTGCTGAATGCCGACTCGAACAACCCGGAACGCATCCTGCCGGGCCTGATGGCCGTCGGCGAAGCCGGTTGCGCCTCGGTGCATGGGGCAAACCGCCTCGGCTCCAACTCGCTGATCGACCTTGTCGTGTTCGGCCGTGCTGCCGCGATCCGCGCCGGCCAGGTTATCGACCGCGAAAGCCCGATCCCGGCGCTCAACACGGCTGCCTGTGACAAGATCATGGACCGTTTCGACGGTCTGCGTTTCGCAAAGGGCGCGACGCCGACCGCCGTGCTGCGCGACAAGATGCAGCGCGCCATGCAGGACGATGCGGCGGTGTTCCGTACGCAGGAATCGCTCGAATCCGGCTGCAAGCGCCTGTCGGCCATCTGGAAGGAACTTCCGGACGTCAAGGTCACCGACCATTCGATGATCTGGAATTCGGATCTCGTCGAGACGCTGGAACTGCATAACCTGATGGCCAATGCGATCACCACCGTCTACGGCGCGGAAGCCCGCAAGGAAAGCCGTGGGTCACATGCCCGCGAAGACTATACGGACGGCCCCTTTGCCGGCCGCGACGACGTCAACTGGCGCAAGCACACGCTTGCCTGGGTGAACGAGGCCGGCGACGTCAAGCTCGACTACCGCCCGGTGCATACCGACCTGATTGCCGAAGGCATCGATCCTTACAAGATCGAGCCGAAGGCGCGTGTGTACTGATCTGAGGGAACTGGACCATGGTTGAACTCGCTCTCCCCAAGAACTCTCAGATGACCGAAGGCAAGGTCTGGCCAAAGCCGGCCGGCGCCAAGAACGTCCGGGAATTCCGCATCTATCGCTGGAGCCCGGATGACGGCAAGAATCCGAGCATTGATACGTTCTATATCGATGTCGACGATTGCGGCCCGATGG
Source organism: Neorhizobium alkalisoli (assembly GCF_007829835.1). Taxonomy (GTDB): domain Bacteria; phylum Pseudomonadota; class Alphaproteobacteria; order Rhizobiales; family Rhizobiaceae; genus Neorhizobium. The sequence goes on from NZ_VIWP01000006.1 coordinate 240,194, forward strand.
TGCTCGACGGTCTGCTCTACATCAAGAACAAGATCGATCCGACGCTGACGCTGCGCCGCTCCTGCCGTGAAGGCATTTGCGGCTCCTGCGCCATGAACATCGACGGCACCAACACGCTCGCCTGCACCAAGGGCATGGACGAGGTGAAGGGCACCGTTAAGGTCTATCCGTTGCCGCATATGCCGGTGGTGAAGGACCTCGTTCCGGACCTGACCAACTTCTACGCCCAGCACCGCTCGATCGAGCCTTGGCTGAAGACGGTTTCGCCGACCCCGGCGAAGGAGTGGAAGCAGAGCCATGAGGATCGCCTCAAGCTCGACGGCCTCTATGAGTGCATTCTCTGCGCCTGCTGCTCGACTTCCTGTCCGAGCTACTGGTGGAACGGCGACCGTTATCTCGGTCCGGCGGTCCTCCTGCAGGCCTATCGCTGGCTGATCGACAGCCGCGACGAAGCCAAGGGCGAACGCCTCGACAATCTCGAGGATCCCTTCCGGCTTTATCGCTGCCACACGATCATGAACTGCGCCCAGACCTGCCCGAAGGGTCTGAACCCGGCCAAGGCAATCGCCGAAATCAAGAAGATGATGGTCGAGCGCCGCGTCTAAGCGGATCGGCTTTCTTATCGGATCCCCGGAGCTTTCGGGGATCCGCTCTATGCCGGATCTGCCCTATTTCCGGCAAAAGCGGGCTTGGCGGGTTTCAAAGGGACGCCATATTCTGCCGCTATCACTTGATTAACCAAGTCGCTTTACGGTAATTCCGTCTCAATTCGTGAACAGTCTTGGTGGATCGGACTGAAAGCAGGAGCTAGATGATGCAGTTCAGATATGTAGCGACGGGTCTTGTACTCGCAGTGGCGCTCGCCGGCTGCCAGCGGACGTCCTACAATAACTCCTATGCCGATCTGCCTGCACAGCCCGCACCGCTCCAGGCCCAGCCGGTTGGCGGCGTGGAAGGTGGACAGCTGCCGCCGCCCGGTGGCGCCGATCCTTCGCAGTTCCCGACTGCCCCTGCCGGCAATCAGCAGATGGCCGCGGTCGATCCGAATGCTGCAGCTCCGGCCAGCGCGCTCGATATCAAGAAGGAACAGATGGTCGGCAACTGGCGTGTTTCCAATGCCGGTGCCTCCTGCGACATGTTCCTGACGCTCACCAATCTCGGCTCCGGCTCGCGCGGTGGTACCCGCGGCTGCGCCGGCGAACTGACGACCATGGGTTCGTGGGAAGTCAACGGCAAGATGGTTCAGTTCAAGAACCGCGCCGGCGACGTGATCGGCCGTGTCTACAAGAGCGCCGACAATCGTTTCGACGGCACGACCAATTCCGGCCAGCCGGTCAGCCTCAGCCGCTAATCCCATTCCTTTGAGGGTATCCTTGTGGAGCCCATTCCCGAATATACATCGAGTGTCAGTGAAGAGCTGAAGGCGCTTGCCGCCTCCGGGACGCTGACGCCCGATGCCGAGCAGATGCGCGTTGCCGCCAAGCTTGATCATGTCCTGACATGCCTGCGCGAAACGAAGCCGGCCAAGAAGACCAGCGCTCTCGGCTGGCTTTTCGCCAAGGGCGGCGGCAAGCCGCGCGAGATCCGCGGGCTTTACGTGCATGGCAGCGTCGGTCGCGGCAAGACCATGCTGATGGACATGTTCTTCAAGAAAGCGCCCTCGCAGAAAAAGCGACGGGCGCATTTTCATGAGTTCATGGCCGATGTGCACAACCGCATCCACGAACAGCGGCAGAAGCTGAAGCGCGGCGAGACGCGCGAGACCGATCCCGTGCCGCCGGTGGCAAAAGCCCTGTTTGCGGAAGCCGAGCTGCTGTGCTTCGACGAGTTTTCCGTCACCGACATTACCGATGCGATGATTTTGGCGCGGCTGTTCACCGAGCTGTTTTCGCTCGGCTGCATTCTGGTCGCGACGTCGAACGTGGCGCCAGACGATCTTTACCGCGACGGGCTCAATCGCGGTCTGTTCACGCCGTTCATCGCGCTTTTGAACAAGCATGTCGATGTCGTGACGCTGGATTCGCCGACCGATTACCGCATGCAGAAACTGGCAAGCCTGCCGGTCTACCTGACGCCGCTCGATGCGCGCGCCGATGCTGCGATGGAAAGTGCCTGGCACCATGTGACGGAAGGCGAGAAGGCGCAGCCGCTCGATATTCCGATGAAAGGCCGCGCCATCCATGTGCCGGCTGCGGCGGGACGGACGGCGCGTTTCTCTTTCAGCGATCTCTGCGAAAAGCCACTCGGCGCGTCCGACTATCTGGCGATCGCGGATCGGTTCGATGCCGTCTTCGTTGATCACGTGCCGCGGCTTGGGCCCGAAAAGCGCAACGAGACGAAGCGCTTCATCAATCTGGTCGATGCGCTCTACGACCATGCAGTGCGCCTCTACATCTCGGCCGCGACGCCGCCCGAGGATCTCCTGACCGAAAAGAAGGGGACAGAAGGTTTCGAGTTCGACCGCACCGTTTCGCGTCTTTTCGAGATGCGCAGCCCGGACTATCTCGAGCTGCACCAGACCAAGCGCGCCTCCAATTAACATTTTGATGACACATTTTCTTACGTTTACGTAAGAAAATAAATATCTAACCGATTGAAAAATATCGTCACAAAATAATCGGTTGCCATTTTTTTCGGATGGGTCTATCGGTGCGGTCGCACGGCGAGCCTGCGATGACTTGCCGCAGGTAAGATCTCAAAAGGAAGCTTTTCAATGGCGCGCAAGAAGATCGCACTTATTGGTTCTGGCATGATCGGTGGCACGCTGGCGCATCTCGCCAGCCTGAAGGAACTGGGCGACGTCGTCCTGTTCGACATCGCCGATGGCATTCCGCAGGGCAAGGGCCTCGATATCGCCCAGTCCGGCCCGGTCGAAGGCTTCAATGCCAAGCTCTCCGGTGCAAGCGATTACGCTGCGATCGAAGGCGCCGATGTCTGCATCGTCACCGCTGGTGTCGCCCGCAAGCCGGGCATGAGCCGCGACGACCTTCTCGGCATCAACCTCAAGGTCATGGAACAGGTCGGCGCCGGCATCAAGAAGTATGCCCCGAACGCTTTCGTGATCTGCATCACCAACCCGCTCGACGCGATGGTCTGGGCTCTGCAGAAGTTCTCCGGCCTGCCGAAGAACATGGTCGTCGGCATGGCCGGCGTGCTTGACTCGGCTCGCTTCCGTCTCTTCCTCTCGGAAGAATTCAACGTTTCCGTCCAGGACGTCACCGCCTTCGTTCTCGGCGGCCATGGCGACACGATGGTGCCGCTCGCCCGTTACTCGACTGTCGGCGGCGTTCCGCTCACCGACCTCGTCAAGATGGGCTGGGTCACCAAGGAACGCCTCGAAGAAATCATCCAGCGCACCCGTGACGGCGGCGCCGAGATCGTCGGTCTCCTGAAGACCGGTTCGGCCTATTACGCTCCGGCTGCCTCGGCAATCGAAATGGCTGAATCCTACCTCAAGGACAAGAAGCGCGTCCTGCCGGCCGCTGCCCATCTCTCGGGTCAGTACGGCGTCAAGGACATGTATGTCGGCGTTCCGACGATCATCGGTGCCGGTGGCGTCGAGCGCATCATCGAAGTCGAATTCAACAAGGACGAAGAAGCAGCCTTCCAGAAGTCCGTCGGCGCTGTTGCCGGTCTCTGCGAAGCCTGCGTCAACATCGCGCCTGCTCTCAAGTAATTTGTCTCTGAAATAATCAGAACAGGGTAATCCCATGAACATTCACGAATATCAGGCCAAGGCTCTTCTGAAGGGCTATGGTGCGCCGGTCGCCGAAGGTGTGGCCATCTTGAAGGTAGAAGAAGCCGAAGCGGCCGCAAAGTCGCTGCCGGGCCCGCTCTACGTCGTCAAGAGCCAGATCCATGCTGGCGGTCGCGGCAAGGGCAAGTTCAAGGAACTCGGCCCGGACGCAAAGGGCGGCGTTCGCCTGGCGAAGTCGATCGAAGAGGTCGTCGCTCACGCCAAGGAAATGCTCGGCAATACGCTGGTAACCGCCCAGACGGGCGATGCCGGCAAGCAGGTCAACCGTCTCTACATCGAAGACGGCGCCGACATCGAGCGCGAACTGTATTGCTCGATCCTGGTCGACCGTTCGGTTGGTCAGGTTGCCTTCGTCGTTTCGACCGAAGGCGGCATGGACATCGAAGCCGTTGCCCACGACACGCCTGAGAAGATCCACACGATCGCCATCGACCCGATTGCCGGCGTCACGGCTGACGACGTTGCCAAGATCTCCAAGGCTCTCGAACTGTCGGGTGCTGCTGCCGAAGACGCAAAGTCGCTCTTCCCGGCGCTCTACAAGGCCTTCGGCGAAAAGGACATGGCTCTCCTCGAAGTCAATCCGCTGATCGTCATGAAGAATGGCCATCTGCGCGTTCTCGACGCCAAGATGTCCTTCGACGGCAACGCCCTGTTCCGCCATGACGACGTCAAGGCGCTGCGCGACGAGACCGAAGAAGACGCCAAGGAAATCGAAGCCTCCAAGTGGGACCTCGCCTACGTTGCCCTCGACGGCAATATCGGCTGCATGGTCAATGGTGCCGGTCTCGCCATGGCGACGATGGACATCATCAAGCTGTACGGCAAGGAGCCGGCAAACTTCTGCGACGTCGGCGGTGGCGCCGGCAAGGAGAAGGTCGCTGCTGCCTTCAAGATCATCACCGCTGACCCGAAGGTCGAGGGCATCCTCGTCAACATCTTCGGTGGCATCATGAAGTGCGACGTCATCGCGGAAGGCGTTATCGCCGCCGTCAAGGAAGTCGGCCTCAAGGTTCCGCTCGTCGTTCGCCTCGAAGGCACGAATGTCGATCTCGGCAAGAAGATCCTCAACGAATCTGGTCTCGCGATCACGGCAGCTGACGATCTCGACGACGCCGCCAAGAAGATCGTTGCGGCGATCAACGCCTAATTTGAGGACCTGAGACATGTCTATTCTCGTCAACAAGAATACCAAGGTCCTCGTTCAGGGCCTGACCGGCAAGACCGGCACCTTCCACACCGAACAGGCGCTTGCCTATTACGGCACGCAGATGGTCGGCGGTATCCACCCGAAGAAGGGTGGCGAAACCTGGACCGGCTCGAAGGGCGAAACCCTGCCGATCTTCGCTTCGGTCGCTGAAGCCAAGGAACGCACCGGTGCAGATGCTTCGGTCATCTACGTTCCGCCGGCAGGTGCAGCTGATGCGATCATCGAGGCGATCGACGCCGAGATCCCGTTCATCACCTGCATCACCGAAGGCATTCCGGTCATGGACATGGTCCGCGTCAAGGCTCGCCTCGACAAGTCCAAGTCCCGCCTGCTCGGCCCGAATTGCCCGGGCATCCTGACCCCGGAAGAATGCAAGATCGGCATCATGCCGGGCTCTATCTTCCGCAAGGGTTCGGTCGGTATCGTTTCCCGTTCGGGCACGCTGACCTACGAAGCCGTGTTCCAGACCTCCAACGAAGGCCTCGGCCAGACGACGGCTGTCGGCATCGGCGGCGACCCGGTCAAGGGTACCGAGTTCATCGACGTGCTCGAGATGTTCCTGGCTGACGAAGCCACGACCTCGATCATCATGATCGGCGAAATCGGCGGCTCGGCTGAAGAAGATGCAGCCCAGTTCCTGATCGACGAAGCCAAGAAGGGCCGCAAGAAGCCGATGGCGGGCTTCATCGCCGGCCGTACCGCTCCGAAGGGCCGCACCATGGGCCATGCCGGTGCAGTCGTTTCCGGCGGCAAGGGCGACGCAGAATCCAAGATCTCGGCCATGGAAGCGGCCGGCATCAAGGTTTCGCCTTCCCCGGCACGCCTCGGCAAGACGCTGGTTGAAGTCCTCAAGGGCTGACGCCACATAATGGTCACTCGCCGCCGATAGATAGGCGGCGATTGATCTCACAAGTTTCGGACAGGCAGGTCGCGTCATGACTTGCCTGTTTCGTGTAGCGCCCCAACCGCGTTGTTGGCGGGTGCAGGCCGCTTCGGCAGGCCTCCAAGTGACAAGACAGACCGAAGACGACAAGACACAGAAAATGCGGTCCGGGCAAAGTGTCCGGGTTCCGACTACGTCAGGAGGCGGGCGCGGCGCCCGCAAGAGACCATGGCACGGCAAGAAGCCAACGAGCAGTTTCTCATCACTTCCTTCCTGGACGGCGCCAACGCCGCCTATATCGAGCAGCTTTATGCCCGGTACGAAAGCGATCCGGCATCGCTCTCGCCCGAGTGGCAGGCCTTTTTCAAGGCGCTCGCCGACAATCCGGACGATGTGAAGAAGGCGGCGCAGGGCGCCTCCTGGAAAAAGAAGAACTGGCCGCTTTCCGCATCCGGCGATCTCGTATCGGCGCTGGACGGCAACTGGCCGGTGGTCGAAAAGGCCATCGAGACCAAGGTCAAGGCCAAGGCTGAAGCCGTTGCTGCTGCAACCGGCACGCCGGCCAGCGACGTGGACGTTCTGCAGGCGACGCGCGACAGCGTGCGCGCCATCATGATGATCCGCGCCTACCGCATGCGCGGCCACCTGCATGCCAAGCTCGATCCGCTCGGCATTGCCAGCGCCGTCGAGGACTATAACGAGCTGTCGCCGAAGTCCTACGGCTTCGAAGAGAGCGATTACGACCGCAAGATCTTCATCGACAACGTGCTCGGCCTCGAATACGCGACCGTCCGCGAGATGATCGACATCCTCGAGCGCACCTATTGCTCGACCATGGGCGTCGAGTTCATGCACATCTCGAACCCGGAAGAAAAGGCCTGGATCCAGGAACGGATCGAAGGCGCCGACAAGGCTCCCGAATTCACGCCGGAAGGCAAGAAGGCGATCCTCTCGAAGCTGGTCGAAGCCGAAGGCTACGAGCAGTTCCTCGATGTTCGCTTCAAGGGCACCAAGCGTTTCGGCCTCGACGGCGGTGAATCGCTGATCCCGGCCCTCGAACAGATCATCAAGCGTGGCGGCCAGGAAGGCCTGCAGGAAATCGTTCTCGGCATGGCCCATCGCGGCCGCCTGAACGTCCTGACCAACGTCATGCACAAGCCGCACCGCGCCGTGTTCCACGAGTTCAAGGGCGGTTCGTTCAAGCCTGACGAAGTCGAAGGTTCGGGCGACGTGAAGTACCACCTCGGCGCCTCGTCGGACCGCGAGTTCGACGGCAACAAGGTTCACCTGTCGCTGACCGCCAACCCGTCGCACCTGGAAATCGTCAACCCGGTCGTCATGGGCAAGGCGCGCGCCAAGCAGGACATGCTGACCAAGAGCTGGGACAAGGACAACATCATCCCGCTTTCGGAACGCGCCAAGGTTCTGCCGCTGCTGCTGCACGGCGATGCTGCCTTCGCGGGCCAGGGCGTGACTGCCGAAATCCTCGGCCTGTCGGGTCTGCGCGGCCACCGCGTTGCCGGCACGCTCCACTTCATCATCAACAACCAGATCGGCTTCACCACCAATCCGGCCTTCTCGCGTTCGTCGCCCTATCCGTCCGACGTCGCCAAGATGATCGAAGCACCGATCTTCCACGTCAACGGCGACGATCCGGAAGCGGTTACCTATGCCGCCAAGGTCGCCATCGAATACCGGATGAAGTTCCACAAGCCGGTCGTGGTCGACATGTTCTGCTACCGCCGCTTCGGCCATAACGAAGGCGACGAGCCCGCGTTCACGCAGCCGAAGATGTACAAGGTCATTCGTGGCCACAAGCCGGTCGCCGAGATCTATGCCTCGCGCCTGATTGCCGAAGGCCACATCACCGAAGGCGAATTCGACAAGATGAAGGCCGACTGGCGCGCTCATCTGGAAACCGAATTCGAAGCCGGCCAGAGCTACAAGCCGAACAAGGCCGACTGGCTGGACGGTCAGTGGTCGGGTCTGCGTTCGGCCGATAATGCCGACGAACAGCGCCGTGGCAAGACCGCGATGCCGATGAAGGAACTGCGCGAGATCGGCCGCAAGCTGTCGACCGTGCCGGAAGGTTTCAACGCCCACCGCACGATCCGCCGCTTCATGGAAAACCGCGCGCAGATGATCGAGACCGGCGAAGGCCTCGACTGGGCAATGGGTGAAGCGCTGGCTTTCGGTTCGCTTGCCGTCGAAGGCACGAAGATCCGTCTCTCGGGCCAGGATTGCGAACGCGGCACCTTCTCGCAGCGTCACTCGGTCCTCTACGATCAGGACACCGAAGAGCGTTATATCCCGCTCTCCAACCTGCAGCCGGGCCAGGGCAAGTACGAAGTCATCAACTCGATGCTTTCCGAAGAGGCCGTCCTCGGTTTCGAATACGGTTATTCGCTTGCCCGTCCGAATGCGCTGACCCTTTGGGAAGCCCAGTTCGGCGACTTCGCCAACGGTGCGCAGGTCGTGTTCGACCAGTTCATCTCGTCGGGCGAACGCAAGTGGCTGCGCATGTCCGGTCTCGTCTGCCTCCTGCCGCATGGTTATGAAGGCCAGGGTCCGGAACACTCTTCGGCCCGCCTCGAGCGCTGGCTGCAGATGTGCGCCGAAGACAACATGCAGGTTGCCAACGTCACGACGCCGGCCAACTACTTCCACATCCTGCGCCGCCAGGTGAAGCGCGACTTCCGCAAGCCGCTGATCCTGATGACGCCGAAGTCGCTGCTGCGTCACAAGCGCGCCACGTCTTCGCTGGCGGAACTGGCGGGCGAAAGCTCGTTCCACCGCCTGCTGTGGGACGATGCCGAAGTCATCAAGGACGGTCCGATCAAGCTCCAGAAGGATGCCAAGATCCGCCGCGTCGTGATGTGCACCGGCAAGGTCTATTACGATCTGCTCGAAGAGCGCGAAAAGCGCGGCATCGACGACATCTACCTGCTGCGCATCGAACAGCTCTATCCGTTCCCGGCCAAGGCGCTGATCAACGAACTGTCGCGGTTCCGCAATGCCGAGATGGTCTGGTGCCAGGAAGAGCCGAAGAACATGGGCTCCTGGTCGTTCATCGACCCCTATCTGGAATGGGTGCTGGCCCATATCGATGCCAAGTATCAGCGCGTCCGTTACACGGGCCGCCCGGCTGCCGCATCTCCGGCGACCGGCCTGATGTCGAAGCATCTGGCTCAGCTCGAAGCCTTCCTCGAAGACGCGCTCGGCGGCTGATTTTCAGCCGCCCCTTTCACCCGTTCGAAACAAATCTGACAAACACGGAAACAGATCATGGCCACCGAAATCCGCGTCCCCACTCTCGGCGAATCCGTCAGCGAGGCAACCGTCGGCACCTGGTTCAAGAAGGTCGGCGACACGATCAAGGCCGACGAGCCGCTGGTTGAACTGGAAACCGACAAGGTGACCGTCGAAGTTCCCGCACCGGCTTCGGGCGTCCTGACCGAGATCGTCGCTCAGAACGGCGAGACCGTCGGTCTCGGCGCGCTGCTCGGCCAGATCGCCGAAGGCGCTGCCGGCGCTGCGACTGCCGCTCCTGCCGCCAAGCCTGCTGAAGCCGCACCGGCTGCTGCCCCGGCACCGGCCGCCGCCGCTGCGGCCGCCTCCTCGATGCCGCCGGCTCCGGCTGCCGCCAAGGTTGCTGCCGACAACAATATCTCGACTGCAGACATTGACGGCTCCGGCAAGCGTGGCCAGGTCCTGAAGGGCGACGTTCTCGCAGCCGTCGCCAAGGGCACGTCCGCTCCGGCGGCACCCGTTGCTGTCGCTGCTCCGCGCCCGGTCTCGTCTGCTGAAGACGCACCGCGCGAAGAACGCGTGAAGATGACGCGCCTGCGTCAGACGATCGCCAAGCGCCTCAAGGACGCCCAGAACACCGCCGCCATGCTCACCACCTATAACGAGGTGGACATGTCGGCCGTGATGGACCTGCGTAACCGCTACAAGGACGTGTTCGAGAAGAAGCATGGCGTCAAGCTCGGCTTCATGGGCTTCTTCACCAAGGCCGTCACGCACGCCCTGAAGGAACTGCCGGCCGTTAACGCCGAGATCGACGGCACCGACATCATCTACAAGAACTACTGCCACGTCGGCATGGCTGTCGGCACCGACAAGGGCCTGGTCGTTCCGGTCATCCGCGATGCGGACGAGCGTTCGATCGCCGGCGTCGAAAAGGAACTCGGCCGTCTCGCCAAGGCTGCCCGTGACGGTTCGCTGTCGATGGCCGACATGCAGGGCGGCACGTTCACCATCACCAATGGTGGCGTCTACGGTTCGCTGATGTCCTCGCCGATCCTGAACGCTCCGCAGTCGGGTATTCTCGGCATGCACAAGATCCAGGAGCGTCCGGTCGCGATCGGCGGTCAGGTCGTCATCCGTCCGATGATGTATCTGGCGCTGTCCTACGACCACCGTATCGTCGACGGCAAGGAAGCCGTTACCTTCCTGGTGCGCGTCAAGGAAAGCCTCGAAGATCCGGAACGTCTGGTTCTCGATCTCTAATCGACGCGAGCAATCGCAAGGGAGGGCAGTATGGAACTGGCTTCGGCAAACGCATCGCATGTCGTGGTGTTGCTTTGCTTGAGCGTCGCTCTGCTGCTCTTCCATATTCTCCTGCAAGGCATGCTGGCCACCCGTGAACTCGGCTCCGAATGGAATGCCGGTCCGCGGGATGGCGACAGGCAGCCGACAAATGCCCGGGCGGGTCGTGCCGCCCGTGCCTCGAAAAACTTCCAGGAAACCTATCCGGCCTTTATCGGCCTCCTGCTCGGCCTCGCCTTCATGGGGGATACGAGCGGATTCGGCATTGTCGGCAGCTGGCTCTGGCTGGTTGCCCGGATCGTCTATATCCCGCTCTACCTTGCCGGCATCGCCTATATCCGTTCGCTCGTCTGGGTGTTGAGCGTGCTCGGGCTGGTTCTGATGATGATCGGGCTTTTGCTGTGATTGCTCTGCGCAAGACATATCTTGCCGCGCCGCTGGCGGCACTGGCCTTGCTCGTCGGCGGTGGGCCGACCCATGCACTGGATCTGGCGAAGATCTCACCCAATCTGGTCGTGTTTACCGATCGGTCGCGGTCGCTCGAATCCCGCCGCCTGGTCGAGATCCCGATCGGGCAGTTGCCGCTTGCCGATGGCAGGCTTGTTGCGATGGATCCGCTCGTGCAGCCCGACAGGAAGCCGTTCACGCGCCCGGTGCCAACCGGGACCTATCCGGTTTCCCTCATCCGCGGTGCCAGTGAATATGACAGGCCGGCCCTTCTCGTCATCCGCTTCTCCGGCGCCGAGGTGAAAAGCTTCGAGCTCGCGCTGATCGAGGGCCAGGATGTCGGCACGCTGAAGAAGGACGAATTTTTCGGCATCCCGGTCGATGCGGGTGTCGCGGCTTTTGCAAATTCGGGTTTCGCTGCGGCCCAGGCAAAACGTGATGCGGCCGAACAGGAAAAACTCGGCAGCCGTTACGGTTCCTATTACGACACTGTCCTGTCGGCTGAAATGCCCGGCACGGCGGGTAACGAGCATGTATTTCACCGGCCCTTGGACGACAGCGATGGGGCCGCCGCCATTACCCAGGCGGGCTGGGGCGACGGATTTTATCCGGTCCTGTTCGGTCTCGACGAGAGCGGCAAGCCGGCTCTTGCCTTTATCGATTTTTATGTCATCGAGGACGGTGACGGGCGCAGCGATTTCGAGAAGGAAAAGGATGCCGTTCTGGCGGCGCTGACGCCGCAGCAGCAGGACGACAACAAATCGGCCTATCAGGCGCTCAAGTCCGGCGACGAAACGGCTTTCGCGCATTATATATCCGACAAGCGGATCGCACCGAAGGATTACGTTCTGGAAAGCGGCGGCTCTTTCATGCTGGAAGCGATCCGGCTCGACCGGCCGGTCGCGCTTGCGGCGATGCTGAAGGCCGGTGCCGATGACAGGCTCAGCCCGTATGACGAGATCTTGAACGACACCTATTCGGCATTCGCTCAGGCGATGAATGACCATGCCGCAAAAGCGAAGGCCGAGGGCAAGACCGACGCCAAGCCTCGCTCCTCTCAACTTATGGCCGTCATCGCGGAGCTGAAACAGCGTCCCGGCGGCTCCGATCAACCGAAATGAACACCCGAAAGTAGGATGAAGCTATGGCATATGATGTTGTTGTGATTGGTTCCGGCCCCGGCGGTTATGTCTGCGCGATCAAGGCTGCACAGCTCGGCCTCAAGGTCGCCGTCGTCGAAAAGCGCGCCACCTATGGCGGTACCTGCCTGAATATCGGCTGCATCCCGTCCAAGGCGCTGCTGCACGCGTCCGAAATGTTCGCCCATGTCGCCCATGGCGTCGACCAGCTCGGCGTCGAGGTTTCGGCTCCGAAGCTCAACCTCGAAAAGATGATGGCCCACAAGGACGCGACCGTTAAGTCGAATACCGACGGCGTTTCCTTCCTGTTCAAGAAGAACAAGATCGACGGCTTCATCGGCACCGGCAAGATCGTTTCGGCCGGCAAGGTTTCCGTCACCGCCGAAGACGGCAAGGTGCAGGAACTGGAAACGAAGAACATCGTCATCGCCACCGGCTCCGACGTTGCCGGCATTCCGGGCCTCAATGTCGCGATCGACGAGAAGGTCATTGTTTCCTCGACCGGCGCGATCGCGCTCGACAAGGTTCCGCAGAACCTCGTCGTCGTCGGCGGTGGCGTCATCGGCATGGAGCTCGGTTCGGTCTGGTCGCGCCTCGGCGCCAAGGTCACCGTCATCGAATATCTCGACAAGCTGCTCGGCGCCATGGATGGCGACGTCTCCAAGCAGTTCCAGCGGATGATGGCCAAGCAGGGCATGGATATCCGCACCGATGCCAAGGTCACCGGCGTCGAAAAGACGGCAACCGGCGCCAAGGTCACCTATGAGCCGGTCAAGGGCGGCGATGCCGTGACGGTCGAAGCCGACGTCGTTCTGATCTCGACCGGCCGCAAGCCTTATACCGAAGGCCTCGGCCTGGAAGGTGCGGGCGTTGCTCTCGACAATCGCGGCCGCGTCGAAATCGACGGCCACTTCAAGACCAATGTCGCCGGCATCTATGCGATCGGCGACGTGGTGAAGGGCCCGATGCTGGCCCACAAGGCAGAAGACGAAGGCGTTGCACTTGCCGAAATCCTCGCCGGCCAGCATGGTCATGTGAACTATGACGTCATTCCGGGCGTCGTCTACACCCAGCCGGAAGTCGCCTCTGTCGGCAAGACGGAAGAGGAACTGAAGGCCGCAGGCATCGCCTACAAGGTCGGCAAGTTCCCGTTCACGGCCAATGGTCGCGCCCGCGCCATGCTCGTCACCGAAGGCTTCGTCAAGATCCTTGCCGACAAGGAAACGGACAAGGTTCTCGGCGGCCATATCGTCGGCTTCGGCGCCGGCGAGATGATCCACGAGATTGCCGTCCTGATGGAGTTCGGCGGTTCTTCCGAAGACCTCGGCCGCACCTGCCACGCGCACCCGACCATGTCGGAAGCCGTCAAGGAAGCCGCGCTCGCGACCTTCGCCAAGCCGATCCATATGTGATCCGGCCTTTTGCTCAATCTGGAAAAGCGGTAGAGTTCAACTCTGCCGCTTTTTGCTTTTTGGGTGGATGGCCGTGAACGAGAAAATCAGCATCGCTTTGCCGCCGCAGATGATCGACGAGATAAAGGCTCGCGTCGATACGGGTCTTTATGACTCCACCAGCGATGTCATGCAGGCTGCACTTCGGGCTCTGGATCGAGAAGAAGCTCTCATGGGCCAGAGCATCGATGCAAAAGTTCGGGAAGCCCTCGACGACGATAGCCCCGCCATTCCGGCGGATGCAGTGTTCGAGCGGCTTGAACAGCTCCACGCCGCAAGCAAGCGGGACGGTTGATGGCGAGAGAGGTATGGTTTCATTCCCTGGCGGATGCCGACCTCGAAGCAATCTATCGTTTCATCGCAAATGATAGGATGTCCTAAAGCAGGAAATCCGCCTTGTAGAGTTTTACCGCATCATCGAAATGGATGGCGAAGTCGGCCTTTCTGTCGCCGTTCACATCGGCATAGACAAAGGTCTCGGATTTCAGCTTTTCGTATCTCAACTCTCCGGCATGGCCGGTAAAGGATTTTGTGGCGATCCAGTCGAAGGACTGGTTGCCGCCGGTCTTGGTGTTGGCGTCGATCGTGCGCAGGTCGATCAGGTCGCGAACGGGGTCACCGATGACATGGTGCCAGTCTGTGATGACGTCGGGAGCCTTTACCGTGCTTTCCTTGATCGACTTGAAGAGGAAGATATCGGCACCGCTTCCACCGGTCAGGATGTCCTGGCCCATGCCGCCGTGCAGGATGTCGTTGCCGTCGTAACCGAGCAGCATATCGTTTCCAGCACCGGCAAAAAGCCTGTCCATGCCGAGCGTGCCGAGAAGCTGGTCGAATTTCGCCGTGCCCCTGAAAGTTTCGACGACATCCAATGTTTCGAGCAGGAGCGGTTCTCCGATGATCGTCTCGCCGTTCACCGTCGCGTCGACCCGCAGGACGAGATAACGGTCGATCGCAATCGTGGTCTCGTAATCGAGCGGCTTGGTGGTGACGACAAGGTTGCCCTTGATCGCAAAACTGTCGTCAGGCTTCCAGTTCCCGTTCACATCGGTCACCTGCGAGGTCACGGTATAGGTGACGTTGCCATCGACAGGATTTTCGAGAGAAATTATCGCCAGCGGCGTGCCGACCGGCAGGTCTTCAGGAAAGGCTTTCAGCAATCCGGTAATGACAATGCTGTTGGCTGCCATGCATGTCCGTCCCTGTTGTCGGATGCCCCAGGCGCTGATTTTTCACGAAACCGCGCCATGTCCGGAGCATTTGTAAGCTTCTGCCAAAACATCAGCAAGCGATCCACGCCGAAAACGATTCGTTCGGCCATTCCTTGTGTTCATCCGTGCGAACCACCTGCGCGCGAAGGGCAAGGTGGCCGAATACCTCTTTTGTCGCAAGGTGGCGCCAAAGGTTAACAAGGCGTTGATTCGAATGGCGTCAACCCCGAGTTTTTCCCGCTTAATCGCCAGTTTTGCGCGGAAACACAAATAGCAGTACTGATTCGCTCAACGCCCGGCGTGTTCAGGGCGCGCTCGCCGCACAGTCCCCAGTCGCGACAGCCTGCGTAAGTCGTTCCTCATTATCCGTCTCCTGCATGAAGCATTGCCGCATCGTTTATGCGGCATGGGCCATGACGTCTTTGCCCGGCGGTTCCCAGATTTTCCTATGTGGCAAGACGGTCCTCAGGAGGCCAAATTGACCAGTATATCTTCTCTCACAAGCTCGTCCGCGAGCACCTACAGGCTCAGCCTCGACAAGAATGGCGACGGCGTCGTATCCGCCGACGAACTTGCCGCGGCCAATACGGCCGCTTCCTCGTCCGCATCGACATCGTCCTCGCTGCTTTCGACAAGCGACGATACGGATGCCGGCACCGATCCGGCCGCCAAACTGTCCTCGATGATCATGTCCCTGCTTCTGCAGATGAGCGGCGGCGCGCCGTCGGACGGTTCACAGGATGCGGGATCGGATGGCGACCGGCCGGCACCGCCGACGATTTCCGATCTGGATACGGATGGTGACGGCGTTGTCAGCGCCTCCGAGTTCGCCGCCTCCAAGCCGGATGACGTCACGGACGACATGTCTGCCAACCTGTTCTCGCAGCTCGATGCAGACGGCAATGGCAGCATTGACGAGACCGAGTTCCAGGCGATGCGCAACGGCCCGCCGCCTCCGCCGCCTGGCGGCGCTGACCCGGCTGCAACGGAGACTGCGAGCGAGGACCTGCCGACCAGCCTCAACGACCTGCTGGAACAGATCCAGTCGTTCGCGAAGCAGTATCTCGACGCGTTTTCGGATTCGGAAACGAGCGTCTCTGTCGCATCGCTCTGACATCAGAACCGGATGGCTCGCCCTCGCGCATCGGGCGGGCCTCCTTTGCAGGTTTCAGTTCACCCGTGTGACCTTGAAACCCTGATTGCGGAAGAGCTCCACCAGTCCTTCCTCACCCTGCAGATGCAGGGCGCCGACCGCGATGAAGGCATTGCCTTCGGCGAGATAGGCGGCGGCCCTTTCGGCCATTGTGTGGTTTCGCTTGATGATCACGACGCTCTCGAATTCGGCATAGGCGTCGGCGGGCATAGCCTTGTCATCGCGCGAGAAGCGCCGCAGAAGCGGTGAAAGCGGCCTCAGGTCACCGGCCTTGTAAAGTTCGACCGTTGTCTCGTCGATATCCCGCAGCTGTTTTGCGGATGTGATGGCTTCGAGCAGGCCCTTGATCTGGGCTTCCAGCGACATGCTGTTGATCGCCCCGTATTGCTCCTCGACCGTTTCGAGACCCTTGATCGGCAGCTTGCGTTTGACGGCTTCCAGCGCCAGCTGCTGGTCGAGGACGGCCACGCCCTTCCTGGCTGCCGCTTCAGGGGATGATTTGCAGGATGCGCCGGCAATATTGGCGACCAGCCAGGGCCTTAGATAGTTGACCGCTGAGAGAGGCGCGCCCTTGGCCGTCAATGTCGAGTTGACGAGCTGCTTCTGGTCTTCCGTCAGGAAATCCTCGATGCGCTTGCCGGCCGGCATCATCATCATGTCGGGTTTGGTGAAGGCGAGCAGCCGGGCCTTGCCGAGATCCAGAAGCTGGTCGGATTCCAGCACCAGAACCTTTGCACCGAGAAACGCCCGCCTGGTTGCCGGCGAGATCTTCAGCACACGCGGATCGGACACATGCATCGTGCCGAACAGCCAGGACGGTTTCTGGCCGCGTTTCTCGATCTTCCAGAACAGGCCCTTCGCATTCGGGATCTTTTTGCCTTCGGCTATGATCTGCGCATAGGCCTTGGGATCGCTCTTTCTTATCGCGGCAAGAAGATCCGTGCCCTGACAGGTCGGCTCCGTGGTTTCCGCCGCCGAGGCCGGCATTGATAGCGCGGCGAAGAGAGCGAGGAAGGCAAGCACCAGCGGCGTTCGGCTAGCCTGATGTCGGAATGAAAATCTGCGGCTGAAAGGCGGCGTGAGGCGAGTGAACATGGGAACCGTCAAAAATGGCTTCGATCTCAAATTCGCTGGCCGAAGATTGACGAGATTTGCGGCCGAGGCAAGCCCTCGGCCGGCTTTGATGTTCCCGTCCTAGTCGGCCTTGGTCACGGTAAAGCCCTGCTTGCGGAAGAGCTCCACCAGTCCTTCGTCACCCGACAGATGGAGAGCGCCGACGGCAATGAAGGCGCCGCCCTTGTCGAGGATGGGTGCTGCGCGTTCCGCCATGGTGTGATTGCGCCGGCGGACGACGAGCTCCTCGAAATCGCCGTAACCCGCCGCCTCATCTTCGCCTTCCGGCGCTGCGGTTTTCAGGAAGGGCACGGTGAGGCCCATATCGCCGGAGAGATAGAGGTCGGTCATCGTCTCGAAGACGTCGTCGAGTTTCGGCCCGAGCTTGATCGTTTCGATCAGCGATTGCATGTGCTGATCGATCGGGATGGCTGCGAGCGTCGAGAGCTGTTCGGCAAAGGTTTCCAGGCCCTTGACGGCCTTGCCTTGTGCAGCGGCATCCAGGGCCAGCTGCTTGTCCAGGAAGGCCGCATTCTGCGCCTTGCGGGCCGTCTCGCAGGCGGGGATGGAAACGAAGGCCATCAGCATCCACGGTTTCATCCGCGATACTGCGGCAAGCGGAATACCGCGTTTCATCAGACCGGCCTGCAGCAGATCCAGATCCGGCTTCGACAGAAGGGTCTCGATCGACGTGCCATCGGTGAACATGGTCAGTTCCGGCTTTGCCAGCATGCCGGCCATGGCCTTCTTGTCGTCGAGCACTTCGTCGGATTCGACGACGATCGTGTTGGCTTGAAGGCGGGCCGCATCGGCGCCATCCGGCATTTTCAGGACGCGCGGATCGCTGACATGCATGGTGCCGAGCAGATAGGAGGTCGGCACGCCCGGCTTTTCGATCTTCCAGAAAATGCCCTTGCCGTTCGGGACCTTTGCGCCTTCGGCAAGCAGTTTCTGATAACCGGCCGGATCATTGGCCTTCATCTCTTCGACGAGGTTATGGCCGCCGCAGGCTGCAGCCTCTTCGGCGCGCGCGGCGGTGAGATGGAAAAGAACGAGGAACAGAGTCGCGAGCAGCGCTGCCGGGGCGGCGGCGGCGAGCCAGAGTGTCAGTGTTTGCGCACGTTTAAAAAACATGCCCGCAGAAGCGGTAAAAGCTGCAGTCATCGATCAATCCATGCATGTCGCGGCAGCGCTATTTTAGCTCTGCCGGCAGTAACAGTTGCTTAACTTACAGGGTTAAGATTTTGTTCAGGCGCGGGGATGCGCCTTGTCGTAAACCGCGAGAAGCCGGGCGGTATCGATGCCGGTATAGACCTGTGTCGTCGACAGGCTAGCATGGCCGAGCAGTTCCTGAATGGTGCGCAGGTCGCCGCCGCCGGCAAGAAGATGCGTGGCGAAGGAATGGCGCAGCGCGTGCGGCGTCGCCGTATCCGGCAGGCCGAGCGCGCCACGCAGTTTTTGCACCTCACGCTGGATGATGGCCGGCTGCAGCGGGCCGCCGCGGGCACCGCGGAATAGCGGTTCATTGTCTGCCAGATGGTAAGGGCAGAGTTTCCGATAGGCCGTGACGGCATCGAGCACGACCGAGAGCAGCGGCACGATGCGTGTCTTGCCGCCCTTGCCGGCGATGCGCAAGGCGGTCGTGCCGGGATCGACATTCTGGGGCAGGAGGCCGAGCGCCTCGGAAATGCGCAGGCCGCAGCCATAGAGGAGTGCCAGGACGGCGGCGTTGCGGGCAGCAATCCAGGGCTCCTCCGCAAGCTGTGCGTCGCTGCCGACGAGATTGATCGCTTGACGGTCTGTCAGTGGTTTTGGCAAGGATTTTGGCTGACGTGGCGCGCGGATGGCGCCGGCGGCTGCCGCATTGATCAGGCCCTTGCGCTCCAGATAACGCAAAAGCGAGCGTAGCCCGGCGAGGTGGCGGCCGAGCGAGCGGGCGCCCGATCCCTCGCGGCGGCGCCAGGCGAGGAAGGCGCGCAGATCGGCGGGGCGCAGCGTGTGGATGTCGGCAATCGAGGGCGGGCCGGCGAGATGGCGGGTGAGGAAGGTCAGGAACTGGCGCGTATCGCGCTCATAGGCTTCCAGCGTATTGCGCGAAAGCCGCCTTTCGCCGGCAAGGCTTTCAAGCCAGCTGCCGCGCTCGGCAAGAAGATCGGGGGCGGCGATGATCAGCAGTTCGTTCAATGTGTTCGCCGTCGAATGTCGCGAGTTGAATTCGGTCCCTTGTCGCACCAGATTGCTACGAACGGCGTTACGGAATCCCTAAGCGTCAGGCATTCTGCCATAGTTCGACCTTTAGGGGCTGTATTGTCGGGGTCCGGGATTCGAGGAGTTTTCAGAGTGCGCCGTGATTCTATGATGACCTTCGGACAGTTCGCCGATGCGATCGCCTTAGTTTCTCAGGGGCGACCCGGCCACATCGTCGATACGCTGATCGCCGAGCGAGGCCAGCGTATCGTCAAAAGCCCGTTCTGGCCGGTCATGCGGCCGTTTCTCTATACTTTATTGCGCTATGGCAAGGCGATCGGTTTTGCCAACGACGTGGCACATCTGACGGGTTTCCAATCTTTCGAATATATGAGCGGCCTCTTGAAGTTGAAGGTCACCGCCAGTCATGAGGAGCGTATTCCGGCCAGCGGCGGCTTCATCCTTGTCAGCAATCATCCGACCGGCATTGCCGATGGCGTCGCAGTCTTCGATCTTCTGAAATCGACACGGCCGGACATGATGGTATTTGCCAATCGCGATGCGGTGCGCGTCAATCCGCGGTTCGCGGAAATGATCATTCCGGTCGAGTGGCGCGAGGAACACAAGAGCAAGCTGAAGACCCGCGAGACCCTGCTTCTCACCAATAGCAGCGTCGAGGAGAGCAAAGTCCTGGTACTGTTTCCTTCCGGCCGGATTGCCTATCGGGAGGGGGGCGTCCTGAACGAGCGACCGTGGAAGACTTCCGCCGTCGGACTGGCGCGCAAATACAATCTGCCTATCCTGCCGGTGCATCTGACGGCACGCAATTCCGGCCTGTTCTACTGGCTCGCCAAATGGTCGACCGAACTGCGCGACATGACCGTTTTTCACGAGCTTCTGAACAAGAAGGGCAATCATTTCAGCTTTACCATTGGCCATATGATTGCGCCGGATACTTTGGAAGGCGATATCGGCGACGTGACGCGCGCGCTGGAACATCATACCGTGTTCGGTCTGGCGGAAGATGGCGATATCCGTTTCCAAGGGGTTGGCGGCCTGAAGGCCGCCACGGCTGCCTGACAGGGCACCATAGTTTCCGTCTTTACTGTTCACTTTTGTTCCGCTTTTGGGCATGGTCGCCGCCATGGATACCGATTCCTCCGATCTTTTTGGCGCGCTGTTTGCGGCGCCTGCGGTGACGCGCGTCGTGCCGGTTCTCGTGCCGCTGCCGGTGCCGGTGCCGTATAGCTATGCCGTGCCTGAAGGCATGCATGTCGTGCCGGGTTCGATCGTGCAGGTGCCGGTCGGGCCGCGTCAGGTCATTGGTGTCGTCTGGGACGGCGAGAATGACGGCAAGCTCGATCCGAAGAAGCTGCGGCCGATCACGATTGCCTTCGATTGCCCGCCGCTTGCCAAGGAAATGCGCGATTTCGTCGACTGGGTTGCGGCCTATACGCTGTCGCCGCCGGGTCTGGTCGCGCGCATGGCAATCCGTGCGCCGGCGGCGCTGGAGCCCGAGCCGATGGTCGAGGGCCTGCGTTATCTCGGAGGCCAGCCGGAGCGTCTGACCCCGGCGCGTATCAAGGTTCTGGAGCTTGCCGGCGAGCAGGATGTGCCCTGGACGCGCAGCGGGCTGGCGCATGCCGCCAATGTATCGCTCAGCGTCATCGATGGACTGACGGCGCAGGGCATTTTCGACACGGTGTTTTTGGCGCCGCCGCCGGTCGTGGCAAAGCCGGATCCGGATTATGTCGAGCCGCGCCTTGAAGGGCCGCAGAAGGATGCTGCCGTCGAGATTGTCGGCTCGGTGAAGAATGGGGCTTTCGAGGCTTCGCTGATCGATGGCGTTACCGGTTCGGGCAAGACGGAAGTTTATTTCGAGGCGGTCGCAGAGGCGTTGCGGCAGGGGCGGCAGGTTCTGATCCTGCTTCCCGAGATTGCGCTCACACCTGCCTTCCTCGAGCGGTTCGAAAGCCGGTTTGGCGCCAAGCCCGCCGAATGGCATTCCGATCTTTCGCCGCGCATGCGGGAAAAGGTCTGGCGCGGCGTGGTAACGGGCGAGGTGAGGGTGGTTGCCGGTGCCCGGTCGGCGCTGTTCCTGCCCTTTGAAGAGCTCGGGCTGATCATCGTCGACGAAGAGCATGACCCTGCCTACAAGCAGGAGGACCGCGTCTTCTACAATGCCCGCGACATGGCGGTGGTGCGCTCGAGGATCGGTGATTTCCCCATCGTGCTCGTCTCGGCGACGCCTTCGGTCGAAAGCCAGGTCAACGGGCTCGCCGGGCGTTACAACATCGTCCACCTGCCGACCCGTTTCGGTGATGCGGCTTTGCCGGATCTGCATCTTGTCGATATGCGCCGTCACCCGCCAGAGCGTGGCGGGTTCCTGTCGCCGCTTCTTCTACGCGGCATGAAACGGGCGATCGAAAAGGGCGAGCAGGCGCTGCTTTTCCTCAATCGCCGCGGTTATGCGCCGCTGACGCTTTGCCGCGTCTGCGGTCACCGCTTCCAGTGCCCGCAATGTTCCAGCTGGCTGGTCGAACACCGGTTCAAGAGCCAGATCCAATGCCATCAATGCGGCTATCACCAGCCGACACCGGAAGCCTGCCCGGAATGTGGCACGCTCGACCATCTCGTTGCCTGCGGGCCGGGCGTGGAGCGCATTGCCGAAGAGGTGGAAAAGCATTTTCCCGAGGCGCGGACGATCGTCATGTCGTCGGACCTGCTTGGCGGCGTCAAACGCATGCGGCTGGAGCTGGAGGCGATTGCCAAGGGTGAGGTCGATATCGTCATCGGCACGCAGCTGGTGGCCAAGGGGCACAACTTTCCGCTGATGACGCTGGTCGGCATCGTCGATGCTGATCTCGGCCTGTCGAACGGTGATCCTAGAGCGGCGGAACGGACTTTTCAGCTGCTGAGCCAGGTCACCGGGCGTGCCGGGCGAACGGGCCTGAAGAGCCATGGCCTGATCCAGACCTTTCAGCCGCTTCATCCAGTCATGCAGGCTATCGTTTCTGGCGATTCCACTGCCTTTTACGAACGCGAGATCGCCGAGCGCGAAAAGGCGATCCTGCCGCCCTTCGGGCGGCTCGCCTCGCTGATCGTTTCTGCCGATACAAGGGCGGAGGCGGAGACGCATGCGCGTGGCCTGCGTGCGGCAGCGCCTCGGGTGACGGGGATCTCGGTTCTGGGGCCTGCCGAGGCGCCGCTGGCGCTCGTGCGCGGTCGCCATCGCTTCCGGCTGCTGGTGCATGGCCGGCGCAATTCCGACATGCAGGCCTTCTTGAGGGCCATGGTCTCGCAGGGGCCAAAACCGAAGAGTTCGGTGCAGATCCAGCTCGACGTCGATCCGCAAAGTTTCCTGTGACCGGCTCTTTGCGACTTGTTTACCGCTTCCGCTAAAATGGGCGAATCGAGATTATGAGGACGCGATGGAATTCTACTTTCCGACCGAACAGGGTGAACAGCTGGCTTTCATCTGCGCTGCAGTGACGGCCGTAATCGGCCTCTTCATTTTTCTCTTCCCCGGTCCCTGCCTGCGCCTGTCCGCATTCCAGATCGGAGAAGTCCGTCCGGAGGGTTACGGGTCGGTGCGTGCGGCGGGCGGACAGTATGTCGCACTTGGCCTGACACCGATCCTGCTTGCCCAGGACTGGTTCTACATGATGCTCGGCCTCGTGCTCGCCGGCTCTGCAATCGGGCGTCTGGCCTCTTTCGCGTTCGACCGGGGCTTAACCGTGAGAAATATCGCGATTTTCCTACTACAAGTTGCACTTTCCGGCGGCCCGCTCGCCTATGTCTTCGGCTATCTCTGAGCATTGCTCAGTGTGCAGTGCGGCGAAAAGCGGTTAAAAACCTTCGTCTTTTCGTATAAAATTCGCGCTCCGGCCGCGCTTAAGCGATGTTTTCCACGTACCGGCGTGTTGCGAGTCCCTACATCCTATGCTAGACGGACCCCGAACGTCGGAAAGGGTGGGGTGGGAGCCCTGCAGGTTCTGAGGAAAAATCACATAATTTCAAGGCCTTGCCGTTCCTTCCAATAAAAGGGGCGGCGCTTGGATGGCAATTCAGGGAAACTGTGCCCGTGGCTGACACGTCCCAGCTTATTTCCGGTGTCGCGGAGCGATATGCCTCCTCGCTTTTCGAGCTCGCACTCGAATCCGGCGCTATCGACAAGGTTGGCGCCGATCTTGACCGTTTTCAGGCCCTGCTCGACGAAAGCGAAGATCTGCGTCGTCTCGTCGCAAGCCCTGTATTTACCGCTGAAGAGCAGCTGAATGCCGTTTCGGCAGTCGCAGCCAAGGCCGGTATCGACGGTCTCGTCGCCAATTTCCTGAAGGTTGTCGCTGGCAATCGCCGCCTGTTCGCAGTGCCTGGCATGATCCGCGCCTACCGCCAGATTGCCGCCGACCATCGCGGCGAAATCACCGCCGAGGTTACCACGGCGCATGCTCTGACCAAAGAGCAGGAAACTGAATTGAAGTCGGCGCTGAAGGGCGTGACCGGCAAGGATGTCACGATCGCCGTGACGATTGATCCCGCAATTCTCGGCGGGCTGATCGTCAAGGTCGGTTCGCGGCAGATCGATACGTCCCTTCGCACCAAACTTTCCACCCTTAAGCTTGCATTGAAAGAGGTCGGCTGATGGATATCCGTGCAGCGGAAATTTCCGCAATTCTCAAGGACCAGATCAAGAATTTCGGCCAGGAAGCCGAAGTTTCGGAAGTCGGCCAGGTTCTTTCCGTCGGCGACGGTATCGCTCGCGTCTACGGCCTCGACAATGTCCAGGCTGGCGAAATGGTCGAGTTCCCGGGCGGGATCCGCGGCATGGCGCTGAACCTCGAAGCCGACAATGTCGGCGTCGTCATCTTCGGTTCGGACCGTGACATCAAGGAAGGCGACACCGTCAAGCGGACCGGCGCCATCGTTGACGTTCCGGTTGGTCCGGAACTGCTCGGCCGCGTCGTCGACGCGCTCGGCAACCCGATCGACGGCAAGGGCCCGATCAATACGACCCGCCGTTCGCGCGTCGACGTCAAGGCTCCGGGCATCATTCCGCGCAAGTCGGTTCATGAGCCGATGTCGACCGGCCTCAAGGCCATCGACGCCCTGATCCCGGTCGGCCGCGGCCAGCGCGAGCTGGTCATCGGTGACCGCCAGACCGGTAAGACCGCCATCATTCTCGATGCGTTCCTGAACCAGAAGTCGATCCACGACAATGGTCCGGAAGGCGACAAGCTGTTCTGCGTCTACGTCGCTGTCGGCCAGAAGCGTTCGACCGTTGCCCAGTTCGTCAAGGTTCTCGAAGAACGCGGCGCGCTGCAGTATTCGATCATCATTGCCGCTACGGCTTCCGACCCGGCTCCGATGCAGTATCTCGCACCGTTCGCCGGCTGCGCGATGGGCGAATATTTCCGCGACAACGGCCAGCACGCCCTGATCGCTTATGACGACCTCTCCAAGCAGGCCGTTTCCTACCGCCAGATGTCGCTCCTGCTGCGCCGCCCGCCGGGCCGCGAAGCTTATCCGGGCGACGTTTTCTATCTCCACTCGCGTCTCCTCGAGCGCGCTGCAAAGCTCTCCGACGAGCGTGGCGCCGGTTCGCTGACGGCTCTGCCGGTCATCGAAACCCAGGGTAACGACGTTTCGGCCTTCATCCCGACCAACGTGATCTCGATCACCGACGGCCAGATCTTCCTCGAAACCGACCTGTTCTACCAGGGCATCCGTCCGGCCGTTAACGTCGGTCTGTCGGTTTCCCGCGTTGGCTCGGCCGCGCAGATCAAGGCGATGAAGCAGGTTGCCGGCTCGATCAAGGGCGAACTTGCCCAGTATCGTGAAATGGCGGCCTTCGCACAGTTCGGCTCCGACCTCGACGCCTCGACGCAGCGCCTGCTGAACCGCGGTGCACGTCTGACGGAACTCCTGAAGCAGCCGCAGTTCTCGCCGCTGAAGACGGAAGAACAGGTTGCGGTGATCTTCGCCGGCGTCAACGGCTACCTCGACAAGATCGCGGTTGCCGACGTTGGCAAGTTCGAGCAGGGCCTGCTCTCCTACCTGCGTTCGGAAGGCAAGGCCGTGCTCGACACGATCCGCACCGAAAAGCAGGTTTCCGACGACACCAAGGCAAAGCTCAAGGCAGCGCTCGACGCGTTTGCCAAGTCTTTCGCCTGAGCCCGGATCTAGCCTTAAGGACCGATAACGGATGCCTTCACTTAAGGATCTGAAAAGCCGGATCGCCTCCGTCAAGGCGACGCAGAAGATTACCAAGGCGATGAAAATGGTCGCCGCGGCAAAGCTGCGCCGTGCGCAGGAGGCGGCCGAAGCGGCTCGCCCCTACGCGGAACGTATGGACAAGGTACTGGCCAGCCTTTCGGCGGCCAATGCCGGCAATGTCGATGCGCCGCTCCTGCTTTCGGGCACCGGCAAGGACCAGGTTCATCTCCTGGTCGTTGCGACCGGCGAACGCGGTTTGGCGGGGGGCTTCAACTCCTCGATCATCCGCCTCGCCCGCGATCATGCGCTGAAGCTCATCGCTCAGGGCAAGACGGTGAAGATCCTCACCGTCGGCCGCAAGGGCAATGACGTTCTGCGTCGTTCGTTCCGCGAGAACATCGTCGATTACGTGACCTTCCGCGAAATCAAGCAGCTCGGTTTTGCCCAGGCTGACGAAGTCGCCCACAAGGTGCTCGACCTGTTCAACGCCGGCGAATTCGATGTCGCGACGCTGTTCTTCGCACGTTTCCAGTCGGTGATTTCGCAGGTGGCGACCGCCCAGCAGATCATTCCGGCCAAGTTCGAGACCTCCGGCAATGCAGATGCATCCGCCGCGCTCTACGAATATGAGCCGAGCGAACAGGAAATTCTGGAAGACCTGCTGCCGAAGAACATCGCGGTGCAGATCTTCCGTGCACTGCTTGAAAACAACGCTTCCTTCTATGGCGCGCAGATGTCCGCAATGGACAACGCGACGCGCAATGCCGGTGACATGATCAACAAGCTGACGCTCTCCTACAACCGTCAGCGTCAGGCACAGATCACCAAGGAACTCATTGAAATCATTTCCGGCGCGGAAGCGCTCTGAGGTTAGGAAAGAGGGTAAGAATCATGGCTACCGCAACGGGCTCGTCCCTCGGCAAAGTGACCCAGGTTATCGGCGCTGTCGTCGACGTCGCATTCGAAGGCGAACTGCCGGCGATCTTGAACGCGCTTGAAACCGAAAACAACGGCAACCGCCTCGTTCTCGAAGTCGCGCAGCACCTCGGCGAAAACCGGGTTCGTACCATCGCCATGGACTCGACCGAAGGTCTCGTTCGCGGCCAGAAGGTTGTGGATACCGGTTCTCCGATCATGGTTCCGGTCGGTCCGGAAACGCTCGGCCGTATCATGAACGTCATCGGCGAGCCGGTTGACGAAGCAGGCCCGGTCGTCACCGCGACCAAGCGCGCCATTCACCAGGACGCTCCGGCCTATGTCGAGCAGTCCACGGAAGGCCAGATCCTCGTCACCGGCATCAAGGTCGTCGACCTGCTCGCGCCTTACGCAAAGGGCGGCAAGATCGGCCTGTTCGGCGGCGCCGGCGTCGGCAAGACCGTTCTGATCATGGAACTGATCAACAACATCGCCAAGGCGCACGGCGGTTACTCCGTTTTCGCCGGCGTCGGTGAGCGTACCCGCGAAGGCAACGACCTCTATCACGAAATGATCGAGTCGGGCGTCAACAAGCATGGCGGTGGCGAAGGTTCCAAGGCTGCGCTGGTTTACGGCCAGATGAACGAACCGCCGGGCGCCCGCGCTCGTATCGCTCTGACCGGTCTGACGATCGCTGAAGACTTCCGCGACAAGGGCCAGGACGTTCTGTTCTTCGTCGACAACATCTTCCGCTTCACCCAGGCTGGTTCGGAAGTGTCGGCTCTGCTCGGCCGTATCCCGTCGGCGGTTGGTTATCAGCCGACGCTCGCTACCGACATGGGCCAGATGCAGGAACGCATCACCACCACGACCAAGGGTTCGATCACCTCGGTTCAGGCCATTTACGTTCCCGCCGACGACTTGACCGACCCGGCACCGGCAACCTCGTTCGCCCACCTGGACGCAACGACGGTTCTGTCGCGCTCGATCGCTGAAAAGGGTATCTACCCGGCCGTCGACCCGCTCGACTCCACCTCGCGCATGCTTGACCCGCAGGTCATCGGCGAAGAGCACTATCAGGTTGCTCGTAAAGTTCAGACGACGCTGCAGCGCTACAAGGCCCTGCAGGACATCATCGCCATCCTCGGCATGGACGAACTGTCCGAAGAGGACAAGATGACCGTTGCCCGCGCCCGCAAGATCGAGCGCTTCCTGTCGCAGCCGTTCTTCGTCGCCGAAGTCTTCACCGGTTCGCCGGGCAAGCTGGTTGCTCTCGAAGACACGATCAAGGGCTTCAAGGGCCTGGTCAACGGCGAATACGACCACCTGCCGGAAGCTGCCTTCTACATGGTCGGTTCGATCGAAGAAGCGATGGAAAAGGCCAAGAAGCTGGCTGAAGCCGCTTAATTCGGCAATCCGTACCTATGGCGCGCGGGAGAAAGATCCGGCGCGCCAATTCCGCATAATAAACGCAAGCCCGCGTAAGATACCCAAGGAAGTGGACCGTCATGGCCGAAGCTTTCACCTTTGAACTGGTTTCGCCCGAGCGCCTGCTCGTTTCGGAAAAGGTTTCCGAAGTGGTGATCCCGGCGACGCTCGGCGAGATGACGGTTCTGGTCAATCACGCGCCGACGATGACGACGATCAAGCCGGGCGTGGTTTCCGTGAAGCTCGCTTCCGGCCAGGTCAACAAATACGTCGTTTTCGGCGGCTTTGCCGACATCCTGCCGACGAGCTGCACGCTGCTGGCCGAATCGGCTGTTCCGGCGACCGAACTGACCACCGATACGCTGCAGAAGCGCATCGAGCATGTGCAGAACCAGATCAACAACGCCCAGAACGACGAGCACAAGACCAAGCTCGAACAGTTCCTTTCGGAACTGACGCATCTGCACGGTGCCGGTTTCCCCGGCTGAGCCGAGCGAAATGGAATGACATGAAGGCGGCCGAGAGGCCGCCTTTTTGTTTTGGGATCCGTTCAAGCCCCGGTGAGCAAATGCTGGTGGAGACGGGCAGCACCCGGCGGTACCGCGCGGTAACGCGGCATGCCGAGATAATAACCGAAACCGGTCTCGATCCGGTCGGTCCCGAGCTCGACGAGGCTGCCATTGGCAAGCTGTTCCGAAATCAGGCCGATACTGCCGAGCGCGACCCCTTCTCCCCGCAAGGCGGCGTCGATCGCCAGCGAGTATGTTGAGAAGGAGCGGCGGGGATTTGGCCGCGTCTTCGGCGGCCGGGTGGCGCGGCTGAACCATTGGCGGAACGAGATCCAGTGGGCGTTAAAGCGCTCATAGTCGATCAGGTCGAGGCCGGCGATGTCGTCGGCGTTCAGCTTCGCGGCTTCGATGCCGTGGCGGGCGAGATAGTCGGGGGAGGCGACGGGGACCAACACTTCCTTCATCAGCGGCGTCAGGTTCCAGCGCGGGTGTTCACCGGTCGCATAAAGGATGACTAGGTCGTTTGCTTCCGATGCGAGTTCGGAAGGAGAATCGGTCGTCAGCAGACGCACGGAGACGGACGGGCTGCCATTGTCGAAATCCTTCAGGCGCTTGCCGAGCCAGAGATGCGAAACCGAACCGCTGGCGGCGATCGAGATGATCTCGCCGCCTCCACCGCGAAAGGGTTCGAGGCTTTCCTCGAGATATTCGAGCGTGGCGCGGACCCGCTGAGCCAGCCGCTCGCCGTCCGGCGTCAGGGCGAGGTTGCGGCCGCGGCGGGTGAAAAGTTTTGCGCCGAGCTGATCTTCCAGCCCCTGGATGCGGCGGCTTACGGCGGCCTGAGTGATGTTCAGCTCCCGGCCGGCGCGGGAAAAATTCATGAAGCGGCAGGCGGCGTCGAAAACGCGAAAAGCTTCGAGCGGGATTTTTTCGAGCATTTAACCCTCAATGACTTGAGATCATCAAATAGCCCGAAAAACGGACGGATTTGAAGAGCTGAAATTGTGATGCAGATTACGCGCCATCTTTGATCCATGCTCGGGTGCGTCGCGTGCAATTCTCCACTTCTTCCATTCCAGATATCCGTTTCGGCAGCGGCCTGTTCCGCCAGATCGCCTCCGCCGCCAAGAGCTTTGAAGGCGCGCAGGCCGCGCTGATCGTCATGGACGGTTTTCTGGCGGCTTCCGGTCTCGCCAAGAGCCTTGCCGGCGAGCTTGCCGAAGCGGGCATCGAGCCGCGGCTCTATTCGGAATTTTCCGGCGAGCCGAAACTGAAGCATCTGCAGGCTGCCAGTGAGCTCGCCAAGGGCGCGGATATCGTCATCGGCATTGGTGGCGGTTCGGCGCTCGATATCGCCAAGGTCGCAGCTTGCTGCGCGGCCTCCGGCGAAGATCCGATGTTTTATGCGCTGGCAGCCAATCCGCTGCCCAAAAATCCGCTAAAGAAGATCATGGTGCCCACGACCGCCGGTACCGGCTCGGAAACCTCGGCCACCAATATCTTTGCAGGTCCGGAAGGCAAGAAGCTGTGGATCTGGGGCGCGGAGACCAAGGCGGATCTCGTTATTCTCGACCCGGAACTGACGATCTCGCTGCCGCCGCACATGACCGCCTGGTGCGGCATGGACGCCTTCATTCACGCTTTCGAGGCCTGCACCAACCGTAATGCCCATGCCGGGGCAAAGCTCTATGCACATGAGGCAATGCGGTTGGTGGCGGGTTCGCTCGAGGCTGCCGTCAAGGCACCGGGCAATCTCGAAGCGCGCGGCAAGGTTTTGCTCGGTTCCTGTTATGCCGGCATCGCCATCGACAATTGCGGCACGGCCGTTGCCCACAATATCAGTCACGCGCTTGCGGGCCTTGCACCGGTTCATCACGGGCTTGCCACCGCGCTCGGCTTCGAGGCGGCCCTGCCCTGGCTGGTGGCGGCCGATACGGCTGATCTCAACGCTGCCGCCCATGCGATCGGCCTTGCCGATGCGGAGGCGCTGCCGGCCTTCGTGTCCGACCTGATGGATCGCTGCGGTGTCGAGCGGGCGCTGCCCAAGGCCTTCGATGGGTTTGTGGCGGAAGATCTGGCGAGCGAGATGCGCGCGCCGGAAAACCAGCCGATGCGCCGCTCGACGATCCGCGACATCGACGATGCCGATATCGATGCCTTTGCCGCAAAGATCATGTCTCTGTCCAAAACCCTTTGAGATCAGGACAATACCGATGACCAAGACCTATACCCGCGATTATTGGGAAAGCGCGCTCTCGGCGCTGACGCTCGAAGGCCGCAATTTCATCGGCGGCGATTATCGTTCTGCCGTTTCCGGCGAAACCTTTACACGCATCCGTCCGATGGATGGCAAGCCGGGCGGCACGCTGGCGCGCGGCACGGTCGCCGATATCGATCTGGCTGTTGCTTCCGCACGCGCCGCCTTCGAAAGCGGTGTCTGGCGCAAAAAGGACCCGCTCGAAAAGAAAAAGATCATGCTGAAATGGGCGGAGCTGATCCGCGCCCATGGCGAGGAACTCGCCATGCTGGAAACGCTCGATGTCGGCAAGCCGGTTCTGGCTTCGCTGAATGTCGATGTGCGGCTCTGCGCCGACGGCATCCAGTTTTATGGCGAGATGATCGACAAGATGTATGACGAGATCGCGCCGACCGGGCCGAGTGCCCGTGCGCTCGTCAGAAAGGTGCCGCTCGGCGTCATCGGCGCGATCACGCCGTGGAACTATCC
This sequence comes from Neorhizobium alkalisoli, assembly GCF_007829835.1. Taxonomy (GTDB): domain Bacteria; phylum Pseudomonadota; class Alphaproteobacteria; order Rhizobiales; family Rhizobiaceae; genus Neorhizobium. Next base: position 271,086 of record NZ_VIWP01000006.1, read on the forward strand.
GATGATCATCGATGCCTGGAAGCTAGGTCCTTCGATCGCCGCCGGCAATTCCGTGGTGCTGAAGCCGGCCGAACAGTCGTCGCTTTCGGCGATCCGGCTGGCGTCGTTGGCCGTCGAAGCTGGCCTTCCGGCCGGCGTCTTCAACGTCGTCACCGGTTACGGCGAGGAGGCGGGCAAGCCGCTGGCGCTGCATATGGATGTCGACATGATCGCCTTTACCGGCTCGACCGAGGTCGGCAAGCTGATCATGGGGTATGCGGCGCAGTCCAACGTCAAGCGCGTGGCTCTGGAACTCGGCGGCAAGTCGCCGCTCGTCGTGTTCGAGGATGCGGATCTCGATGCCGCCGCGTCTGCTGCCGCCTGGGGCTGCTTCTACAATTCCGGTGAGACCTGCCATGCCTCGACGCGGCTTCTGGTGCAGCGCTCGGTTCAGGACAAGCTGATCGAAAAGATCAAGGCTGTGACCGCAAGCGATATCGCGCTCGCCCATCCTTTCGAACCGTCGGCACAGATCGGCGCGCTGATCGAAGAAGCGCATATGACGAAGGTTCTCGGCATGATCGCTGCCGGCGAAAAAGAAGGCGCGAGACGTGCCTTCGGCGCCGAACAGGTTCTGTCCGAGACCGGCGGTTATTACATCTCGCCGGGCGTCTTCGTCGATATGACCAACGACATGAGCCTCGCGCGGCAGGAAATCTTTGGGCCGGTTCTGGCCGCCATTCCCTTCGATACCGAAGAAGAGGCGCTGAAGCTCGCCAATGACACGATCTATGGTCTGGCCGGGGCCGTGTTCACGAAGGACATGGACCGGGCTCATCGCTTTTCGGAAGAGATCCATGCCGGCACGGTGTGGATCAATATCTATGACATGTCGAATTTCGCGACACCGTTCGGTGGTTTCAAGCAGTCCGGCTTCGGCCGCGACCGCTCGGTGCATGCGATCGACAAATATTGCGATTACAAGACGATCTGGCAGCAGTTCGGGTAGTCACATCCGCGATGGGGTTAGATCCTCGGGACAAGCCCGAGGATGACGTGTGTAGCAGCATCGCGTCTGAAAGAGACGCCACGCACTGCTGCAACGTCGCGTCTAGCCTCGTGGAAGGTCTCGACTTTCGTCATCCTCGGGCTTGTCCCGAGGATCTAACCACCGACAATCTGATGTGCCTTGGGTTGTGAGCCGGGAAGAGGAATAAAGCAGCATGAGCAAGATCACATCCATCGAAATTTCCCATCACCGCTTGGCCCTCGATCCCGCCTTTAAGGCGAGCTGGGACGGCCGGCCGCGCAAACATTTCGATGCGACGATTGTTCGTGTGAAAGATGATGAGGGCCGCGAAGGCATCGGTTCGGGCGATCTGATGAAGGGGTTCGAAGGCCATGAGGACCTGTTCATCGGCCACGATCCGCGGCATCTGGAGCGGCATTACGAAGTTCTCTCGCATATCAATTTCCACTACGGCCGCTGCTGGCCGATGGATCTGGCGCTCTGGGATCTGGCCGGCAAGGTGACCGGCGAGCCGGTCTGGCGCATGCTGGGCGGCCGGGCCGACAAGGTCAGGCTCTATGCCTCTTCCGGCGTGCTGCGCGATCCGGGCGCCATGGCGGAACAGGCGGAGCGGTACATCGCCGAAGGGTTTCCGGCGATGAAGGTGCGCTTTTCGTCGTCGGCCGGCGGCCGGTCGGGATGGCGCGATGACGTCAAGGCGCTGGAAGCGATCCGTGCCCGTGTTGGCACGAAGCTGGAGCTGATGGTCGACTGTAACCAGGGCTGGCGCATGCCCTGGGACACGACGCTGCCCTGGACTTTTAAAGACGCGCTGACGGTGGCCAACGAGCTGGAAAAGCTCGACATCTACTGGATGGAAGAACCGCTGTTCCGCTCCGACCGAAAGGGCATGAAGGCGCTGAGGGAAGCGACCTCGGTCAGGATCGCCGGTGGCGAGATGACCCGCGAACTTTACGAATTCCGCGACATCATCGAGGAACGCGCCTTCGACGTGATCCAGCCGGATGTGGCGTTGGTCGGCGGCATTACCGGCTGCCGGCGGCTGGCCTATCAGGCGCGCGAGGCGGGCGTGACCTTCACCCCGCACAGCTGGACGAATGGGATCGGCGTGCTTGCCAATGCGCATCTGACGGCCGGTGCGGGCGACGCGCCCTTCCTCGAATATCCTTACGACAATCCGGAATGGAGCGAGGCGCGCCGCGATTATCCGATGGTCTCGCCGCTCAAGCATTCCGATGGCTGGCTGGAACTCGGTGAAGCGCCGGGTCTCGGCGTCGTGCTGGATGAGGAAAGACTGAAGGCGACGCGGATCGCTTGATCTAGCGCATCCGGTTTCGCTCCCGATTTCGCCATGCTGTCGTGATGCCGAACTGTTATGGTTCGGCAATTTCACGGAGTGGTTCTGATGAAGGTAGGTATTGTCGGCGCCGGCATGGTGGGCAGTTCCGCGGGATTTGCGCTTGCGATTGCCGGTTATGCCAGCGAGATCGTTTTCGTCGAGAAGAACGAAGCTCTGGCCGTTGCCCAGGCCGAGGATATTTCGCATGCGGTGCCGTTCATGTCGGCAACCCGGGTGCGGGCGGGCGGCTACAGGGATCTCAAGGATGCCGGTATCATCGTGCTTTCGGCCGGTGTCAGCCAGCGTCCGGGCGAGACGCGGATCGAGCTTCTCGAGCGCAATGCGGTGGTGATCCGCAGCATTCTCGGCGAAATACTGGCTGTCGTGCCGGATCCTATCCTGCTAGTCGCCTCCAATCCGGTCGATGTCATCACCCATATCGCCGTCAGCATGAGCGGCCTGCCACCCCAGAGGATCATTGGTTCGGGCACGATCCTCGATACGGCGCGGTTCCGCAGCCTGCTTGCCCGGCATATGGAAATATCGCCGCAATCCATCCCGGCCTTCGTCATCGGCGAACATGGCGACAGCGAAGTGCTGGTCTGGTCGGGCGCAGTGGCCGGCTCGGCCGATCTTCTCTCCTTTGCGGCGCAGCTGGGCAGGCCGGTGACCGAAGACATTCGCCAGGCGATCGACCACGACGTGCGCAATGCGGCCTACCGGATCATCGAAGGGAAGGGCGCCACCTATTACGGTATCGGTGCCGGCATAGCCCGGATCGTCAAAGCCATTACGCGGGACGAGGGGGCGCTTCTTTCGGTCTCGACCCTGACCGGGCATGTGGCGGGTATCGACAATGTCACCCTGTCGCTGCCGCGCGTTATCGGTGCACGCGGCATCACGGCCGATCTTCTGCCTGATCTGGCCGGGAGCGAACTCGAGGCGTTGCAGCGCAGCGCCCGCTTATTGAAGGATCTGTCCAACTCGCTCGGGCTCTGATCGCCTGGCCTTCAGCTGCCGGCGTCAGGCCTTGTCGCTCCGGCGTTCGGCGGTAATCTCGTAGCGCAGGCCGTCCGGCTCATAGGCGAGCCTGGCGGTTCCACCGAAATCATGCGGCACGACACGCTCGACCAGCATGGAGCCGAAACCCTTGCGCTCCGGCGGGACGACGGGCGGACCGCCGTTTTCCTTCCAGACGAAGCGGAATTCCCTATTGCCGGCGTCGTTTCGCAGATCCCAATCGATATGAACCCGGCCTGTCGCCTCCTTCAGCGCGCCATATTTGATCGAATTGGTCGCCAGTTCGTTGATGGCGAGCGAAAGCGAGAGCGCTTCCTTTTCCGAGATCGCAAGCGTGGGGCCGGCAATGATGAACTGGTCCTGGCTGGTCATATGCGGAGAAAGCGCCGCATCGATCACATCCCCGATCATCGCGTGGATCTGCCCGGTTCCGGTCAGAATGTCATGCGCGGTCGCCAGGGCCCCAAGGCGCTGCATCAGCGCGTCTCTGACCTGCTCGACGGATTGGGCGCGGCGCAGGGTCTGGCTTACGATGGAATTGACCAGGGCCAGCGTATTCTTGATGCGGTGCTGCAGTTCCGAATTCAGAACGCGGGATCTCTGCTCCGTCTCCACCTTCGGCGTCGTCTCCACCACCGTGTCGAGCATGCCGGCAATGTGGCCCTCGTCGTCTCGAAGCGGGCTGTAGCAGAAGGTGAAGAAGGCCTTTTCCGGCTTGCCGAAGCGGGTGACTTCCAGAGGGAAATCCTCGATGAAAGTGGCCTCGCCACGGTAGGCGCTCTGGGCGATCGGTTCGATCTCGTGCCAGGCCTCGCTCCATATGTCCGGGAATCTACGTCCCATGGCTTCGGGCTTGTTGCCGAGGATTGGCTTGAAAGCGTCGTTATAGATCGTCGTATATTGCGGTCCCCAGACGACAGCGGCGGGAAAGCGGGAGTTGAGGATGGTTGAAATGGCTGTTCTCAGCGAAACGGGCCAGTGTTCGATCGGTCCCAGCGGCGTGGTCGACCAATCGATATTGCGGATGATCTTCCCGGCTTCGCCGCCGCCTTGGAGAAAATAAAAGGGATCGAAATCCGCCACTGAATTTCCTGTCTGTGGAATTTGCTGTAGCCCTTATAACTTGGGCCGTGCGGCGTGTTTGCAAGATGGCCTATTCGCATTGCGTTGTTTTCTGATTTGCCTTTCTTCTCCGGAGGATGCCGTTGATCGACAAGCTGGAATTCTTCATCGCGCTGGCCCGAGAAGGCCATTTCGGCCGTGCTGCGGAAGAATCCGGCATTTCCCAGCCGTCACTGTCGGCGGCGATCCGGCAGCTTGAGGAACAGCTGGGCGTGCAGCTCGTCGTGCGCGGCTCGCGTTATCTGGGCCTGACGCCGGAAGGACAGCGGGTGCTGGAATGGGCAAAGCGTATCGTTGGCGATGCGCGCACGATGCGCGAAGAGATGCGGGCGGCGCGTAAGGGGCTTGCCGGCCATATCCGTATTGCGGCGGTGCCGACCGCGCTCGCCATGGTGCCGCTTCTGACAGAACCTTTTCAGGCGCGGCATCCGGATGTGACCTTTTCCGTCGTTTCCCGCAATTCGCTGCAGATCCTGACGCAGCTCGACAATTTCGAGATCGATGCCGGCATTACCTATCTCGACAACGAACCGCTTGGCCGGGTGACCAGCGTGCCGCTTTATGCGGAGAGCTATAATCTGGTCACCGCAATCGGTGCCCCTTTTGCTGATCGCGAAAAGGTGACCTGGAAGGACATGGCCAATCTGCGGCTGTGTCTGCTGACCCCCGACATGCAGAACCGCCGGATTATCAACCAGCATCTGACTGAAGCCGGCGTCGAAATCAGGCCGATGCTGGAATCCAATTCCATGGTCGTGCTTCTGGCGCATGTGGGAACCGGGCGCTGGGCCAGCATCATGCCGCGTAACGTTGCGCATTCATTCGGTTTTTCCGATCAGATCCGGGCGATCCCGATCGTCGAACCTGAGGCGAGCCATGTCGTGGGGCTGGTCGCGACCCATCGCGAACCCTTCACGCCGCTCGTTTCGGCGCTGCTACACGAGGCAAGGTTGCTGCGGGACAAGGGTATCGCTTGATAGTTTTGTTCTATCGCGTAACGGAAAGGGCGTATTGACGCTCATCCAGTTCATGCGAAGCTTCAAACATTCGCCGGCGAAGGAGGTCGCTGACGGATGAAAATGGCCAATGGCGGTGAGGCGCCTTCTCTACCCGAGAAAAGTTGGCCGGGAGGAGACAGCATGAATATCCGCGTTTCCGCCGGCGATGTCGCCGAGCGGTCGATCGGCATTATCCGCAGCCTGAAGCATCTGGAAGGGCCGATGCTGCCCATCCTGCACGCGATCCAGGCCGAGTTCGGTTATGTGCCGGAAGATGTGAAGCCGATCATTGCCAGCGAGCTCAACCTGTCGCGCGCCGAAGTGCATGGCGTCGTGACCTTTTACCACGAATTCCGCGATCATCCGGCCGGGCGGCACGTGCTGAAACTCTGCGGCTCCGAAGCCTGTCAGTCGATGGGTGGCGACCGGGTTGCCGACCGCGTGCGAGAGATACTCGGTATCGATTTCCACCAGACGACGCTGGATGGCGCGGTGACGCTGGAGCCGGTCTATTGTCTCGGCCTCTGTGCCTGTGCGCCGGCCGCCATGCTCGATGACGAGGTGTTTGGTCGTGTCGATGAGCTCTGTATTTCCGAAATTGCTGCGGAGGTCCGTCGATGACGATCAGGATCTTCGTACCGCGTGATGCGGCCGCTCTTGCGCTTGGCGCCGAGAAGGTGGCGCAGGCGATTGCCCGTGAAATCGAAACGCGCGGGCTCGACGCAAAAATCATCCGCAACGGTTCGCGTGGCATGGTCTGGCTGGAGCCACTGGTCGAGGTCGAGACGGATCGCGGGCGGATCGCCTATGGTCCGGTCAAATCGGGCGATGTCGCCGGCCTGTTCGACGGCGGGCTGGCAACTGGCGGGGATCACCCGCTCTGTCTTGGGCCGACGGAGGAGATTGCCTTCCTCAGTCGGCAGACACGGCTGACCTTTGCGCGCTGCGGCATTATCGATCCGCTGTCGGTGGAGGATTATCGTGCCCATGGCGGGCTTGTGGGGCTTGAAAAGGCGGTCGCCATGGCGCCAGCCGAGATCGTCGCGCAGGTCACCGAAAGCGGGTTGCGCGGCCGCGGCGGCGCGGGCTTTCCGACCGGCATCAAGTGGAAGACGGTCATGGAGGCGGCCGGGCCTCAAAAGTATATCGTCTGCAATGCCGACGAGGGTGACAGCGCCACATTCGCCGACCGGATGATCATGGAAGGTGATCCCTTCGTGCTGATCGAGGGCATGGCGATTGCCGGTGTCGCGACGGGTGCGACCAAGGGTTATGTCTATATCCGCTCGGAATATCCGCATGCGATCGCGACGATGACTGAAGCCGTGAAGATCGCCACCAAGACAGGCATGATCGGCGCGTCGGTGATGGGTTCCGCGTATCGGTTCGACATGGAAATCCGCTCCGGCGCCGGCGCCTATGTCTGCGGCGAGGAGACCTCGCTTCTGAATTCGCTGGAAGGCAAGCGCGGCATCGTGCGTGCCAAGCCGCCTCTGCCGGCGCTGCAAGGTTTTCTGGGCCGGCCGACGGTGGTCAACAATGTCATCTCGCTTGCCTCGGTGCCGGTCATCATGGATCGAGGGGCTGCGTTCTACAAGGATTTCGGCATGGGTCGCTCGCGCGGCACCATCCCGATCCAGATCGCCGGCAATGTAAAACATGGCGGCCTGTTCGAGACGGCGTTCGGCCTGACGCTCGGTGAGATCGTCGACCAGATCGGCGGCGGCACGGCAACGGGCAGGCCGGTCAAGGCGGTGCAGGTGGGCGGGCCGCTCGGCGCCTATTTTCCGCGGGCGTTGTTCGATACGCCTTTCGATTACGAGGCCTTCGCAGCGAAGGACGGGCTGATCGGCCATGCCGGCATCACCGTTTTCGACGATAGCGCCGACATGCTGAAACAGGCACGTTTCGCCATGGAATTCTGTGCCATCGAAAGCTGCGGCAAGTGCACACCTTGCCGCATCGGCTCAACCCGCGGCGTCGAGACGGCCGACAAGATTGCGCGGGGTATCGAGCCGGAAAAGAACCGGGCGCTGCTGGCTGATCTCTGCAACACGATGAAATTCGGGTCGCTCTGTGCATTGGGTGGGTTCACACCATACCCCGTGATGAGTGCGATGACGCATTTCCCGGAGGATTTTTCGCCGGCACCGATGGTGGAGGCTGCGGAATGATGAGTCTGCATCGTGCATTGCCCCTCACCCTAGCCCTCTCCCCGCATGCGGGGAGAGGGGACGTGGCCCGCTTGGGGCGGGGAGGGAGCAGCATATGTCCTTCTCCCCGTTGGGACGGGGAGAAGGTGCCCGGCAGGGCGGATGAGGGGCGAAAGCCATCCTCGAAGATCAAATCTACTGAAGGAGCGATCCATGTCCCTCGTTCATGAAATCGACTACGGCACCCCCGCATCCCGGTCCGAAAAACAGGTGACGCTCACCATCGACGGTCGCGCCATCACCGTTCCCGAAGGCACGTCGATCATGCGGGCCTCGATGGAGGCTGGCATTCAGGTGCCAAAGCTCTGCGCCACGGACATGGTGGATGCCTTCGGTTCCTGCCGGCTCTGTCTCGTGGAGATCGAGGGCCGCAACGGTACGCCGGCCTCATGTACAACGCCGGTTGCGCCGAACATGGTTGTGCATACCCAGACCGGTCGGCTGAAGGACATTCGCAAGGGGGTTATGGAGCTTTATATCTCCGACCACCCGCTCGACTGTCTCACCTGCGCCGCCAATGGGGACTGCGAATTGCAGGATATGGCAGGTGCGGTCGGTCTTCGCGATGTGCGTTACGGTTATGAGGGCGACAATCACGTCAGGGCGCGCAACAGTGGTGAGATCAACGCCAAATGGATGCCGAAGGACGAGAGCAATCCTTATTTCACCTATGATCCTTCGAAGTGCATCGTTTGCTCCCGCTGCGTGCGGGCCTGTGAGGAAGTGCAGGGCACGTTTGCGCTGACAATCGAAGGGCGTGGTTTCGGGTCTCGCGTTTCCCCCGGTGCGCACGAACATTTTCTCGATTCCGAATGCGTCTCCTGCGGCGCCTGCGTTCAGGCCTGCCCGACGGCGACGCTGACCGAAAAATCAGTGATCGCGATCGGCCAGCCGGAACATTCGGCCGTGACGACCTGCGCCTATTGCGGTGTCGGCTGCTCGTTCAAGGCGGAGATGCGCGGCGAGGAACTGGTGCGCATGGTGCCTTGGAAGGACGGCCAGGCAAACCGCGGCCATTCCTGCGTCAAGGGCCGGTTTGCCTATGGTTATGCCAGCCACAAGGACCGCATCCTCAACCCGATGATACGTGAAAAGATTTCCGATCCATGGCGCGAGGTGACATGGGAGGAGGCCTTCGCCCATGTCGCTTCGGAATTCCGGCGCATCCAGTACCAGTATGGGCGGGAATCGATCGGTGGCATCACCTCGTCGCGCTGCACCAATGAAGAGACGTTTCTGGTGCAGAAACTGATCCGCTCCGGCTTCGGCAACAACAATGTCGATACCTGCGCCCGCGTCTGTCATTCGCCGACCGGCTACGGGCTCGGTCAGGCCTTTGGCACGTCCGCCGGCACGCAGAATTTTGACAGTGTCGAGCATACCGATGTGGTCATCGTCATCGGTGCCAATCCGACGGATGGCCATCCCGTCTTCGGGTCGCGGCTGAAGAAGCGGCTGCGCAAGGGCGCAAAGCTGATCGTCATCGATCCGCGCCGCACCGATCTCGTGAAATCGCCGCATATCGAGGCGGCCTATCACCTGCCGCTGCTGCCCGGCACCAATGTGGCGATGATGACGGCGCTGGCGCATGTCATCGTCACGGAAGGCCTGTTCGACGAAAAGTTCATTCGCGAACGCTGCGACTGGTCGGAATTCGAGGACTGGGCGGCTTTCGTTTCGGAGGAGGCGCATAGCCCGGAAGCGGTGGAGAAGTTTACCGGCGTGCCGGCGGATCTGGTGCGCGGTGCCGCCCGGCTGTTTGCGACCGGCGGCAATGGCGCGATCTATTACGGGCTTGGCGTGACCGAACACAGCCAGGGTTCGACGACCGTGATGGCGATTGCCAATCTCGCCATGGTCACCGGCAATATCGGTCGGCCCGGCGTCGGCGTGAACCCGCTGCGCGGCCAGAACAATGTCCAGGGTTCCTGCGACATGGGGTCCTTCCCGCACGAACTGCCGGGTTATCGCCACGTCTCCGACGATGCGACCCGCGATACGTTCGAAAAACTCTGGGGCGTGACGCTCAGCAACGAACCGGGCCTGCGCATTCCCAACATGCTGGATGCGGCGGTCGAAGGCACGTTCCGCGGCATTTATATCCAGGGCGAGGACATTTTGCAGTCCGACCCGGATACCAAGCATGTCTCGGCTGGTCTTGCCGCCATGGAATGTGTCGTGGTCCACGACCTCTTCCTCAACGAGACGGCCAATTACGCGCATGTCTTCCTGCCCGGTTCGACCTTCCTTGAGAAGGACGGGACCTTCACCAATGCCGAGCGCCGCATCAACCGTGTCCGCAAGGTGATGAGCCCGAAGAACGGTTATGCCGACTGGGAAGTGACCCAGAAGCTGGCCCAAGGCATGGGGCTTTCCTGGAACTATACGCATCCGTCGCAGATCATGGACGAGATTGCCGCGACGACGCCGAGTTTCGCGCTCGTCTCCTATGATTATCTCGAAAAGATGGGCTCGGTTCAGTGGCCTTGCAACGAGGCGCATCCGGAAGGGTCGCCGATCATGCATGTGGACGGCTTTGTCCGCGGCAAAGGAAAATTCATCCGCACCGAATATGTGGCGACGGACGAACGCACCGGCCCGCGTTTCCCGCTGCTGCTGACGACCGGCCGCATCCTTTCCCAGTACAATGTCGGCGCGCAGACGCGGCGCACCGAGAATGTCGCCTGGCATGCGGAGGACCGGCTCGAAATCCATCCGCACGATGCCGAACAGCGCGGCATCAGGGATGGGGACTGGATCAAGCTTGCCAGCCGTTCGGGGGATACGACGCTGCGGTCGCTGATCACCGATCGTGTGGCGCCGGGCGTCGTCTATACGACCTTCCACCACCCGGACACTCAGGCGAATGTGATCACCACGGACTTTTCCGACTGGGCGACGAATTGTCCCGAGTATAAAGTTACCGCAGTTCAGGTTTCGCCGTCGAATGGCCCGACCGGTTGGCAGCAGGATTACGACGAGCTATCGCGTCGCTCCCGCCGCATTGCCGGCAAGCTGGAGGCTGCGGAATGATAAAGATATTGCGGACCGATCCTTCATGAATTCCATCAAGACAACCGCCTCAGCTTCCGAAATCATCCGCCGCAATGGCGTGGTCCGTGCGGGCACGCGTATGGTGCCCGAGGAAGTGCCGATTGCCTTTTCCTATGGTGGCTCCAGCCATGCCGTGATGATGGGGACGCCTGCCGACCTTGAGGATTTTGCCACCGGCTTCAGCCTCACCGAAGGTCTCATTACCTCCATGGCTGAGATCGAGGCGATCGAGGTCCTGCAGGAAGGCGATGGGCTCGATGTGCAGGTAACGCTGGCCGAGGACAAGGAAGATGCTCTTCGCGCCCGGCGCCGGCATATGGCGGGGCCGGTCGGATGTGGCCTTTGCGGCATCGAGTCGATCGAGCAGGCGATGCGGCCGGTGCCGGATGTGTCCGGTGTCGAGATCGTGCTTTCGGCGGCGGAGATTTCTGAAGCCAGCAATGCCCTCAACAGCGCCCAGCCGCTGCATGCGGAAACCCGCGCCGTGCATGGAGCCGGTTTCTTTATCCCCGGCGAAGGCCTGATTGCCGTGCGCGAAGATGTCGGGCGTCACAATGCGCTCGACAAGCTTGCCGGCGCGGTGATCCGCTCCGGGCGAAAGGGTCGCGAGGGCGTGGTCGTGGTCACGAGCCGCATCTCTGTCGAGATGGTGCAGAAGGCCGCGATCCTCGGAAGCCCGATGCTGATTGCCATTTCCGCACCCACCGCGCTTGCCATCCGTACGGCCGAGGCGGCCGGCATGACACTGGTAGCACTTTCGCGTGGCGAGGATTTCGAGGTCTTTACCCATGCCAGCCGGATCAGGATGGAGACGGTCGCCGATGTCGCATGATCTGATGGAAGACCAGGCCCATGACCCCGCCACGCTTGTTCGTGACAAGCTGGTGCGGATGGCCAACCAGATCGCCACGTTCTTCCTTTCGCAGCCGGAAGATGTGCGTGTTCAGGGCGTTGCCACACATATCAACAAGTTTTGGGAGCAGCGCATGCGGCGCCAGCTTTTCGAGCATATCGACACGGGTGGCGATGGGTTATTGCCGCTGGTGATCGATGCGTCGAAGCTGATCCGCCGGCCGGAAGCCGTTGGCTCGGTGCCGCCTCCATCCCAATAGACGATCGCATGGGGCGATGCGGTCGGGAGGAGAGGACCGGACGCATCGCTTGAACAAGGCCATTTTCCAGAGGGAGGGATACATATGGCGACTTTAGTGGCGGGCGAGGGGCCCGCGGGGAATGCCGGTCTTCTGGACCGTGAACGCATTATTGCAAAACCGGGTTTTAACCGCTGGCTCGTGCCGCCGGCAGCGCTCGCCATCCATCTGTGCATCGGCATGGCCTATGGTTTCAGCGTTTTCTGGCTGCCGCTGTCCAAGGCGATTTCGGGTACGCCCGATCCGTCCTGCGCCGGCCTCAATCTTGCTTCGGCTCTGTTCACCACCAGCTGCAACTGGCGCGTTGCCGATCTCGGCTGGATCTATACCCTGTTCTTCGTTCTGCTCGGTTGCTCGGCAGCCATCTGGGGCGGCTGGCTGGAGCGGGTTGGTCCGCGCAAGGCTGGCTTCGTTTCGGCCTGCTGCTGGTGCGGCGGCATTCTCGTTGCCGCCATCGGCGTCATGACCCATCAGCTGTGGCTGATGTGGATCGGTGCTGGCGTGATCGGCGGCGTCGGCCTCGGTCTCGGCTATATCTCGCCGGTCTCGACGCTGATCAAATGGTTCCCCGACCGTCGCGGCATGGCGACCGGCATGGCGATCATGGGATTTGGCGGCGGCGCGATGATCGGTGCACCGCTTGCCAACCTTCTGATGAACACGTTCAAGACCGATACCTCGGTCGGCGTCTGGCAGACTTTCGTCTGCATGGCCGTCATCTATTTCTGCTTCATGATGGGCGGCGCCTTCGGGTATCGCATCCCGCCGGCCGGCTGGCGTCCAGAAGGCTGGACACCGCCTGTGGCGAAGTCGACGATGATTACACATCGCCACGTGCATCTGCGTGATGCGCACAAGACGCCGCAGTTCTGGCTGATCTGGGCCGTGCTGTGCCTCAACGTCTCGGCCGGTATCGGCGTGCTCGGCATGGCCTCGCCGATGCTGCAGGAAATCTTTGCCGGCTCACTGATCGGCCAGCCGGGCGTCGGTTTCGCGCAGCTGGATGCAAGCCAGAAGGCGCAGATCGCGACGATCGCTGCAGGCTTTGCCGGTCTTCTGTCGCTGTTCAATATCGGCGGGCGCTTCTTCTGGGCGTCGCTCTCCGACAAGATCGGCCGCAAGAACACCTATTACTGCTTCTTCGTGCTCGGCATCATCCTTTATGCATTGGCACCGACCTTTGCCGATATGGGCAGCAAGGCCCTCTTCGTGCTGGCCTTCGGCATCATCCTGTCCATGTATGGTGGTGGTTTCGCGACCATTCCGGCCTATCTGGCGGATATTTTCGGGACGCAGTTCGTCGGCGCCATCCACGGACGGTTGCTGACGGCCTGGGCGACGGCCGGTATCGTTGGTCCGGTCGTGGTCAACTATATCCGCGAGGCACAGATCGCGGCCGGTGTGGCGCCGGGACCGGCGCTCTATACCGGCACGATGTATATTCTGGCCGGCATGCTGGTGTTGGGTCTCATCGCCAATTCGCTGGTGCGGCCGCTTTCGGACAAATGGTTCATGTCGGATGCGGAAGTGGCTTCGCTGCAGGCAAAGACCGCTGCCGCCAATGCCGGCCCGACCGGCTCCTTCGGCATCGGTACCGGTGGTTTCGATGCCAAGGCGGCCCTTGCCTGGGCGGTCGTCGGTATTCCGCTTCTCTGGGGTGTGTGGGTGACTTTGAAGAGCAGTTTTGTGCTGTTCGGCTAAGATCCCGTGATCAAGACCTTGAAAGGCGGCGCAAGCCGCCTTTCTCTTTGTGACTTCAATTTCACAAAAACGGAGGCATCTCCGATTGACGAAAACCGTTTGCGGGCTAGATTAGCATCCGGAGCCCATGGCGCCCTTCCTGCGACGCCCGACACGCGCCCGCGTGTTTCTACCTTCGCTCCTTATGACAATATCGACGTCTTCAAATCTTTGCGCAGATGGGAGTTTTCCATGCGTTACAATCAATTGGGCAATACCGGTCTTTTCGTCTCTGAAATATGCCTCGGCACAATGACCTTCGGTGAGGCCAACAGCGCCTCGCAATGGGGGCAGATTGCCGGCGTCGATCAAGACGCGGCCGATGCGATCGTCGAACGTTCGCTGAAGGCTGGCGTCAATTTCTTCGATACCGCCAATGTCTATTCGCTCGGCAAGTCCGAGGCCATTCTCGGCCAGTCGATCCGTAATCTTGGCGTGGCCCGCAAGGACGTGATCATCGCCACGAAATTTCTCGGCCAGATGGGCGATAAGCCGAATGATCGCGGCGCCTCGCGCGGCCATATCATGGACAGTGTCGAGCAGAGCCTCGAGCGGCTGCAGATGGATCATATCGATCTCTACCAGATCCATGGCACTGATACGGTGACGCCGATCGACGAGACATTGCGTGCACTCGACGACCTCGTGTCGCGTGGACTGGTGCGGTATATCGGCCTGTCGAACTGGGCTGCCTGGCGGATGGCCAAGGCGCTCGGCATTTCCGAACGCAAGGGTTTTGCCCGTTTCGAGACGGTTCAGGCCTATTATTCGATTGCCGGCCGTGATCTCGAGCGCGATATCGTGCCGCTGATGCAGGAAGAGAAGCTCGGCCTGATGGTCTGGTCGCCGCTGGCTGGCGGGCTTTTGTCGGGCAAATACGGCCCCGGCGCACCGGGCAATGGCGAGGGACGCCGGGCGAATTTCGATTTCCCGCCGGTCAACAAGGACCGCGCCTGGGATTGCGTCGCTGCCATGCGCGAGGTTGCAGCCAAGCATGATGTCAGCGTCGCGGAGATCGCGCTCGCCTATGTTCTTGCAAAGCCCTTCGTCACCAGCGTCATCATCGGTGCGAAGCGGATGGAGCAGCTCGAGGAAAACCTGAAGGCAGTCAAGGTCCGGCTTGACGGCGACGACATGGCGAAGCTCGACGATGTCAGCAAGCTGGCGCCGGAATATCCGGGCTGGATGCTTGAGCGTCAGGGTGCTGGCCGTAGACCCGCGCCTTTCGAAGAGAAGAACTGAGCCAAACAGAAGAAGCCCGCAGCGGATCATCCACTGCGGGCTTTTTCGTCACCGCCCATTCAGGATCAGAAATCTTCCCAGCCTGCTGCGTTCTTGAGGTTGGCATGGGCCATGCGTAGCGGCGCGGTCCGGGGCATCACGGGTGGCCTTTCGGCCGGCTGATGATACGATCCAGGCTGCGGCGCGCCGACATCGAACTGGGCGATCAGGCCGCGCAGGCTTTCCGCCTCGCTGGCAAGCGAGTGGCTGGCCGCCGTCGTTTCCTCGACCATGGCGGCATTTTTCTGGGTCGCCTGGTCGATCTGGTTCACGGCCTGACTGATCTCACGCAGGCTGCTTGTCTGTTCGCGAGAGGCATCGACGATGGCGCCGATATTTTCGTGGATGCTGGCGACCTGGGTCAGCATGTCTTTCAGCGAGGCGCCGGTTCGGCCGACGAGATCGACGCCGTTCGAAACCTGATGGCTCGAGGTATTGATCAGCGTCTTGATTTCCTTGGCTGCCTTTGCCGAGCGCTGGGCAAGTTCACGGACTTCCTGGGCGACGACCGCAAAACCCTTGCCCGCTTCACCGGCACGGGCTGCCTCGACACCGGCATTCAGGGCCAGAAGATTGGTCTGGAAGGCGATGTCGTCGATGACGCTGATGATATTGGTGATCTCATGCGAGGATTTGGCGATCTCGTCCATGGCGCCGATCGCGTCGCGGACAACAAGGCCGGACTCCTCGGCATTTTCCCGCGTCGTGGTGACGAGGCGGCCGGCGTCCTCGGCACGCTGGCTGGAATCGCCGACCGTGCGGGTCACCTGTTCGATCGCGGCTGCGGCCTGTTCGAGGGCAGCGGCCTGTTGTTCAGTGCGCTTGGCAAGTTCCTGCGATGCGTCGCGCACTTCGCCCGAAGCGGCGGCGATGCCGGATGCGTTCTGCGAGACGACCTGCATGGCATCGCGCAGTTTTGCGGCAACGGCGTTGAAGTCGTGACGTGTCGCTTCCATGCTGGGAACGAAGGTCGTATCGAGCGACTGGGCGAGTTTCCCATCGGCGAGATCGCGCAGGCCGCGGCCGAGCATGCCGATGGCGCTCATGCGGGGCGTCACGTCGGTCGCGAATTTCACGACCTTGGTCACCTTGCCGTTGATGTCACGGATCGGGTTGTAGGCGGCCTGGATCCAGATTTCCTTGCCACCCTTGCCGAAGCGGACGAATTCGTCGGCAACGAATTCGCCACCTTCGAGCTTCTTCCAGAATTCGCCATAGGCGGGGGAGGCGGCGTAGGTCGGCTCGCAGAACATGCGGTGATGGCGACCCTTGATCTCCGACAGGTCATAACCGAGGCCGTTGCAGAAATTCTCGTTGGCGGTGAGGATCTCGCCCTGCGGTGTGAATTCGATGATCGCCTGGGAGCGGCTGATGGCGAGAAGCTTGTTGGCGTCTTCCGTCGCCTTCATTTTCACGGCAGTGATGTCGGATGCGAATTTGACGACCTTGTAAGGCTTTCCGCCGCGCAGGACCGGATTGTAGGATGCTTGGATCCAGATTTCCTGGCCGGTCTTGGTGAGGCGCTTGTATTCGCCGCTGTCGAAATGGCCGGTCGCCAGATTGGTCCAGAAGTTCCGATATTCCGCCGAGGCGACATAATCGGCCTCGCAGAACATGCGGTGATGTTTGCCTTTGATCTCGGAGAGCGAATAACCCAGCGCCTGGCAGAAATTCTCGTTGGCGTCGAGGATGATGCCGGTCGTGTCGAATTCGATAATGGCCTGCGACCGCGATATCGCATCGAATATGCGATGAAGATCGCCCGATTTGCTCAATCCCAGCATTGTCCATCCCTATTGGCGGGCGCGGGTTCGTCGCATGCCGCCTGTGTTCAGCTGCCATCCGGTGGGTGGGCTGGAACCCTGCTTATATTAGAGAGTGCAAATATTAAAAAGAGATTTATTAAATTTGAAAATGTTCCAGGCGAGTAAAAAATAAAAGAGCCGCGCTGGTGGCAGCGCGGCTCTTTTAAACTTCATGTATTTGTCAGCTTAAGCAGCGAGTTCTTCTACTTCGGTGCCCTTGAACATCTTGGAGAGGTTCAGGAAGCAGATCATGCCGTTTTCATTGGCGATGATGCCTTCGGAGAAGGATTTGTCGAAGGAAGCGGAAATTTCCGGAACCGGCTGAACCTGGCTTGCGGCAATCGTCAGGATGTCCGAAACGCGGTCGACCAGCATGCCGATGACCATGTTGTGGACTTCGGCAACGACGATGGCGCTGCGCTCGTTGGCAACCGTGCTCTTCATACCGAGCTTGAATGCGAGGTCGATGATCGGGATGACCGAGCCACGCAGGTTCATGACACCGATGACATCGGCCGGTGCATGCGGGATCGGCGTCGAAGGCGCCCATCCGCGGATTTCGCGGATCGTCGTCGTCTTCACGCAGAATTCCTGATCATGAAGCCGGAAGGCAATGATTTCCAGCGTGTCACCGCTGTAGCTTTTGGTATTGATCGGTGCAGCCATCAGAATTCTTCCCAGTTGTCCGGTGCCTTGGCAACAGCCGCATTGGCCGAGCCGCTGCGCGTTCCTGTTGCCCTGTGCTTGTGTGCTGCCGATGCGATTGGGCGGGCATCCGGCCGTACTTGTACGACATTAACGGAAGAGTATTGCCCAAATCTAAACCGTGCGAGCAAATCCCTTAACATCTCGGCTTCCCGCGCAAGACTATGGCTGGCCGCCGTCGTCTGTTCTACCATGGCAGCGTTCTGCTGGGTGTTCTGGTCCATCGAGTTGACGGCGTTGCTGATTTCCTTCAGCCCGGTCGACTGTTCGCGGGAAGCCTCGACGATGGCGGCGACATTGCCGTCGATCTCGGCGACCTGAACGAGGATCTGTTCCAGCGCCTTGCCGGTCTCGTCTACAAGGCCGACACCGCGGGTCACCTGTTCGGAGGAGGTGTTGATCAGCGTCTTGATTTCCTTGGCCGCCTGCGCGGAGCGCTGTGCCAGTTCACGTACTTCCTGGGCGACAACGGCAAAACCCTTGCCGGCTTCACCGGCACGCGCGGCTTCGACACCGGCGTTCAGGGCAAGCAGGTTGGTCTGGAAGGCGATCTCGTCGATGACGCCGATAATGCTGGAAATCTCGCGCGAGGATTTCGCGATCTCGCCCATGGCACCGACGGCGGTGCGAACGATGCTGCCTGAGTGTTCTGCGCCGGACTTGGTGCGCAGCACGAGGGCGCCGGCTTCCTCGGCCCGCTTGGCGCTGTCGGCGACCGCGCGGGTGATCTCTTCCAGAGCGGCTGCCGTTTCTTCAACGGCCGCTGCCTGTTGTTCTGTACGTGCAGAGAGGCTGTCCGAAGCCTGGCGCACTTCGCCCGATCCGCTGGCAATGCCTTCGGCATTGGAGCCGACGGCCTTCATCGCCTGCGAGAGCTTTTCCAGCGCGCCGTTGAGATCGACGCGGATCTGCTCAAGCGTCGGGATGAACGGCTTTTCGATACGGGCCGTCAGGTCACCTTCCGACAGCGCATGCAGGCTGCCGGCAATCTCGCCGACGGCGCGGACGCGCTCGGTGATATCGGTCGCGAACTTCACGACCTTGAAGACGCGGCCTTCGGCGTCGAAGATCGGATTGTAGGAAGCCTGGATCCAGACTTCCTTGCCGCCCTTGCCGATCCGCTTGAACTCGGCGGAGATGGGCTGGCCGGACGCGAGTTTCGCCCAGAATTCCCGGTATTCGCCGCTGTCGCGGAAGGACGGTTCGCAGAACATGCTGTGATGTTTGCCGACGACCTCGTCCAGCGTGTAACCGAGGCAGGATAGAAAATTGTCGTTGGCGGTCAGAATGTCACCCTTGGTGGTGAACTCGATGACGGCCTGGGTGCGGGAAATGGCGCTGATCTTGCCGGCGTCTTCCGCAGCCTTCTGTTTTGCCTCGGTGATATCGGTTGCAAATTTGACGACCTTGTAGGGCTTGCCGCCGGCCATAACCGGATTGTAGGAGGCCTGGATCCAGACTTCCGTGCCACCCTTGCCGATCCGCTTGTAGGTGCCGTCGTCATATTCGCCGCGGCCGAGACGCGCCCAGAAACTCTTGTATTCCGGGGATGCCACGAAAGCGGGCTCGCAAAAGATGCTATGATGCTTGCCGACGATCTCCGACAGGCTGTAACCGAGTGCCTTGCAGAAGTTTTCGTTGGCGGTCAGGATCGTTCCCGACGGATCGAATTCAATAATGGCTTGTGATCTGCTGACAGCCGCGATGACCGCTCTCGCGTCCGCGCCTGGGAATGAAAATATAGACATCTTGCCGCTCCGGCTAATGCTTGGTACCCCACCCGAAGCAGTGCTTGCACCCAATATACTGGCGCAATACAGCCTCAAGTCTGTGCTAATAATAGCCAGTACCAATTAATAATAGGTCAAGAGAAACAATGCGATATGCAACCATTGTGTGCATAATCGCAGCAAATGGCGCGGCCATACCCGCTATGGGTGGTTCGTGGTTGAGAAAAATACTTATGATGTATTTCTAAATGTTAAATGACCCATGCAAATTCTGTAAATCTATATTATTAGATACTTCTAATTTAATGCGCTCGCTGTAAGAGCGCTGCCGTTGCACGGATAACCTTCCGAAGTTGAAGGTTGCCAGGATCAGTATTCGTGTTCGTAGAATACGCCGGCTGTGCCGCCTGTCGTGCCTGCGCCGGCCTTGAGTTTCACGCCGCGTCCGACATCGAGATTGATCGTTGCCTGTGCGCCGTTCTGGCCGCCCTGCTCGACCTGGAAATAGGTGCGGTTGTTGATGTAGCGGCCGACCGAGACGGTCGTCTGCCCGGTGGAGTCGGTGCTGATATCCAGATCATCGACGCCGAGATTGCTGCGCAGGGTCTCCAGCAGCGACGAAGAGCCGCCGCCTGCAAGCTGGCTGACGGCGTCGGCGAGCTGGGCGATCTGCAGCGGTGACAGGCGCGACATGGACTGGCCGAAGATCAGTCGTGCCAGAACCTCATCCTGCGGCAATGCCGGCGAGGAGGAGAAGGTGATATCCGGATCGTTGGCAACGCCGGTGACGTTGACGGTGATCGTGGTCTGCGACGAGGTCGTGTTTGCCTTGAGATCGAGGATCGGCACCAGACCGCCGCCGAAGGTGATCTTGCCGCTCTCGAAGTCGAGGCGCTTGGCAAGGATGACGATGCGGCCACGGCGCATGTCGAAGCCACCGGAGATAGCCGGCGCGACCGCATTGCCCTTGATGGTCAGCCCGCCGCCGAGTTCGGCATCGATCCCGCGTCCGCGTACGAAAATGCCGTTCGGAGCCTCTATCTGCAGATCGAGCGCGATCGGATCGCTGGCGCCGCTGGCGCTCTTCGGACGGATCTCCTCCATCTGCTTCAGCACGTCCGCCGGCGCGTTGCGGTGACGGATATCGACCGAGGCAAGCGACGTCGGAAGCTTGGCCGGCACGGTGATCGAGGCCTTGGTCAACGTGACGCGGCCGCCGAGAACGGGACCGGATGTCAGCGGCCCCTTGATCGTCAGGGCACCGTCCGCGGTCACGGCAAACAGGTTGCCATCGGCGTAATTCGCCTTGTCGAGGGCGATGCGCAGGTCTGCCGGGAAACCGGAGCCCGATTCGATGCCGATATTGCCATCGATGGAAACTTTTCCGCCGCCGCCGAGCGTGCCGCCCAGCCGGTTGATGACGGCCCGGTTCTTTTCCAGCGCGATATTGGCCGCGAGGTCGGTAATGGCGAGGTTGTGGCGGGCGTCGATCAGGCGTGAGCCGCTCGACGACAGGGTGCCGCTGATCGCAGGTGCCGCCGCTGTGCCGCCGATCGCGAGATCGACATTGGCAGTGCCCTCCAGCACCAGTCCCTGCGCGGCGAGCTGGCCGGCGAGAACGGAGAAGGGGAAGTTGCCGTTGAACTTCAGATCCAGCGGCTTCGCGCCGGCAAGCGAGATCGCACCGCCGCCCGACAGGGCAATGCCGCCACCGCCGGAGAGCTTGATGTTCAACGTCACCTTCTGCTGTGCGAACGTGCCATTGGCAGTCACATCCATGCTGGTGACGCCGGCCGTCGCGGTCTGGCTGACGGCGGCATCTGCCCATTTCAGATCGTAACGGACGCTCGGCGCCTCGGGCGTGCCGGTTGCCTTCACGGTTCCGGAAATCGTGCCCTTTGCACCAAGGCCCGGCGCGAAGGCATCGGCAAGTGCTGCAGGGATGGCTTTGGCATTCGCATTGATGTCGAGCGTCGGTGCACCATCGGCATTCAGGACCACGCGCCCGGTGGCATCGAGGTCAAGGCCGCCGCTTCCCGTCAGCTGCGTCTTGTCTAGTGTGACTGTACGGTCGGCGAAGCGCCCGGCAGCTGCAAGGTGAAATGGAGCGATGCCGGCGTCGCGCGTCTGGCGAAGCTGGGCATCACTCCATTCTAAATCATAGCGGATCGAAGGCGCGGAAACCGCACCGGTGGCGTTGATCGTGCCGGAAATCGTGCCTGCGGCATTGATTGCGGGGACGAAGGTGTTGATCAGGGCAGCCGGCAGGGCGCTGATCGTGGCATTCAGGTCCAGCGTCGAACCGGCGGTGCCGGCCACGGTGACACGGCCATCTCCGGTGCCGAGGGTCAGGCCTTCGAAACGGGCATTGCCGTTGGCGATGCCGATCCTGGTCGGTGCCTTCAGCTCGACGGGAATGTTGCGGGCGATGGCGCTGAATGTGTTGATCTCGACCGTCAGGCCACCGGCGGTCTGTAGCGCGCCGGTGCTCTTCAGCGGTTCGTTTTGGAAATTGGCCGCAAGGTCGAAGGCAGTCGTCGTTCCGCCATGGGTGACGCCGAGCACGATATTGTCGAGGCCGTTCGCACCGCTTGCGAGCCGCTGCGCCTTGATCGAACCTTCCGCCGCGATCTGCTTCAGATCCGGAATGGTCAGATCGACATTCGGCTGCAGGATCTCGATGGAACCGCGACGGAGCGCCGAGCCCTCGGCCTTGATGACCGCCGAACCCTTGCCGCCGGTATTGGCGAAGGTGGCCGAGCCATGCAGATCGCCTTGCGCCTGCTGGGCGGCGAGGGCTGCCAGAAGCGAGACGTCGGGGAAGTCGAAATCGATCTTGCCGGAGGGGATGAATTCGGGAGAGAAGGCGAGCGATCCGGTCAGCTTGTTGCGGCCGATTTCCGCGGTGATCGCCGGCGCCGTCGTCTGGCCATTGGCAGACTGGACATCGGCATTGATGCGGATCGCCTGACCATCCAGAGACCCTGTGGCGACGAGGCGGCCCTGCGGCGCGCTCGAATTGGCCGTGCCGGTCAGCGTGAAACTCAGGTCCTGAAGCTTGCGGCCAACGAGCCGGGCTTCGGCGGAGTTGACAATTGCCTTGACGGCAACGGCGTCGAGAGGGCCCTGGGCGGAGATGTCGAAGCCCGCAGCGCCCTCGGCGTCGGTCAGCCACTTCTTGATATCCGGCACGCGACCTGCGAGGCGGCCATTCAGCTTGCCCTTGTCGAGAAGGACATTCCCATGGGCTTCAAGCGCGCTGGACTTGACGACGATGTTTTCGAGGCTGATGCGGTCGGTGGCCGGGGACGCTTCTATATAACCTTCCGCGGCGATGGCGCCATCGAATTTGACCGAGAGCGTCGGCGGCATGACGGACGGGTTGGCCGACAGGCGGAAATTGCCGGTAACGGACTGCTTCGATGTGTCATAGGCGCCGCTGATCGTACCGTTCAGGCCGGCGCTTTCAAACGTGGCGGCATCGAGGCCGATTGCCGGCGGAGCAAGGCGCAGCGGTGCGTCGAGCGTGACCGGTCCCTTGATCAGCCGGTTCAGGTCGTCATTGGTGAATTTCAGCTGGGCAACCGTCAAGCGACTGCGGATGCTGCCGGCGCGCTGGATCAGGTCGAGATCCTCGCTTTCGGCCTGCAGCCTGATCTGCTTGAAGCGGCCCTGCGGCAGTTCAGCGGAGCTCAGTGCGGCCGTCGCGTTGAAACGGGCGGAGGCTGCAGCGCCGGTCAGGGTGAAATTGATCGATTCGAAGGAGAAGTGGCTGTCTTCGCCATTGATCGGCCAGGTGAAGGGAACGGCGCCCTTGGTACCGGCAACACCGACCGTCAGGCTGTTGTCGCCGGTCGGGTCCCAGGCGCCCTTGGCCGAGACCTTGACGGCGCCGGAGGTCAGGTCGCCCTTCTGGATGTCCACGCGGCCGGAAGGTGCGTAGGTGGCGGCGATGTTGATGTCGGTCGTTCCATCTACCAACGCCCGGAAGGCCGGGGGCATCAGGGTTGCGAGCTGGCCGCCGCCGGTGATCTGGATGCTGTGAACGCCGTTGGCGACGAGAAGGTGCTTGCCGGTGACGGAGATGACCGGCGTGTCGCCGACGCTGCCGTCCAGCTGGCCGGTCCAGTTCGAAAGCGGACCTTCGCCATCGAGCCCGAGCTTGACGGCAGGGGCGCCGGGAAGACGCAGAAGGCGGGCAAGCAGGCCGCCCTGCGGCTCGGCGACCGAAGCTTTAAGTGTCAGACGGTTTTCAGACGGAGCATAGACGATATCGGCAAGCGCCTTGGCGTCGGCCTCGTCCTTACGGGTCGCTTCGAGATTGAGCGAAATATTCGGGCCGGTGGCGTCGATGGATCCTTTCAGAGACAGTGCAAAATCGCGGCCGGACAGGGCCTGGGCGAGATTGATGTCGGGAAGGTCGATCTGGGCGACGCGAATGCCGACCGGCAGCTGCGATCCGGATTTCGTCGTCGTTGTCTG
Source organism: Neorhizobium alkalisoli (assembly GCF_007829835.1). Taxonomy (GTDB): domain Bacteria; phylum Pseudomonadota; class Alphaproteobacteria; order Rhizobiales; family Rhizobiaceae; genus Neorhizobium. The sequence goes on from NZ_VIWP01000006.1 coordinate 294,735, forward strand.
CGTCTTGGTCGGCTTCGGCGGCTGTGGCGGGCGAATGAAGTTGACCGTATCGGCGGAAATTTTTTCCGCACGGAAGACGCCGCTTACCAGCGCGGTGGGTGACCATTCGACATTGATGCCGCCGATCTCGGCATAGGCGCCCGCATCGTCCGAGAGGGTGAGTGTGTCGATCCGCAAGTCACCGGACAGCAATCCCTCCGGCCGCGAGAAGGTGATCTTGCGGTCCGGTGTCGAGACGAGCGCGGAAATCCGCTCTGCGGCAAGGTTGCCACCGACCGGCGTGAAGGCGACGAACAGGACGACGCCAATGCCCATGACGAAAAGAATTCCGATAGCCGCGATTGCGGCTTTCAGAACCCATCTCAACAGGCGGACCATCAGCATCATGCTCGATACTTTACCCTTAGAACGCCTGGCCTATGCCGGCATAAATCCCATATTGGCTGCCGCCGTCGTAGCGTCGCAGCGGTAGCGCGACATCCAGTCTCAGCGGCCCGAAAGGTGTGGCATAGCGCACCCCGATCCCGGCGCCGGCTCGTATATCAGAAAAATCAGGCACGATTTCGGTCGAAACCGTTCCGACATCGATAAAAGGCACAATGCCAATTTTATCTGACACTTTTACGCGCGTTTCGAAAGAGGCGAGCACATAAGATCGGCCCCCGAACGCTTCGTCATTGTCGTTATAAGGCGAAATTTCCCGATAGGAATAGCCGCGCACCGATCCGCCGCCACCGGCATAAAAACGGCGTAGCGGCGGGATGTTCTCGAGACTGCCGCCGCCGACCAGCGTGCCGGCCGCAAGCTTGCCTGCAAAGACGACCTGATCCTCGGAGCCAACGCCGAGATAACCGGAGATGGAGCCCTCGAAGGACGAGAAAATATTCTGCCTGATGAACTCGTAGCTTGGCTTGGCCGACAGCGTGGCGTGATACCCTTCCGTCGGATCGAGCTTGTTGTCGCGGGTATCGCGTTCGTAGCCGAAAGGCGTGCTGAAGGTCAGGTAGGTCTTCTTGCCGAAAACGTCGTCGCTGCGGATATAGGCGATCTCGCCGCCGGCCGTCAGCTTGTCTGTATCGTTGAGCTCGTAGGAGAAGCCGGCGGAATAGGTAAGCGACTGGGCCTCGTAGATATCCTCGGGATTCTCGCTCTTGGCTTCCAGCCGTGATTCAAAGGTCGCTTCCGGAACGATCGCGCCCGGCTTGGTGAAGATGATGCCGGCCGAATAGTCGAATGTGCTGACGTCGGTCGCGCCGATGCCGGAAATCTTGCCTTCGATCCGCAGCGATTCCGCTTCGCCGAACAGGTTGCGATGGCCCCAGTAACCCTGCAGGCCTGCACCGTCGATTGATGAGAATTCGGCGCCGAAGCCGAAATAGCGCTGCTTGCCGTCCGATACTTCGATCGTCAGCGGCAGCGTGCCATCCGGCGCCAGCTTGTCGGCCTCGTGAATCGTCACGCTCGAAAAGACGCCGAGCTCGCGCAGGCGATCATTCGCCTTCTTCAGCTGTTCGGGCGAGTAACGCCCGCCCTTGTCGAGGCGTGAATAGCGGGTGATGAAAGCGGGGTCGACACTGCGCGATCCCTTGGTTGCGACTTGTCCGAAGGATGCGACCGGTCCGCTGACGGCGCCCAGCACGACATCGACCGTATCGGTGCGATGATCGGCGGTTACCTGCCGTTTTGTCAGCTTGGCCAGTGGATGGCCTTCGTTCTTCAGGTCGACAAGAAGCTTTTCGCCGGCTTTCAGAATCAGCCGTGAGCCAGCCGTCTCGCCAGTCACCAGATCGTAGGCGGCCGGATCCTTGCCGGCGGCATTGCCCTCGAAATGGACGGCGCCGAGCTTGAAGACGGGACCGGGCGCGATATTGACGGTGACCGGAACCGGCTTGGAGTGATCGAAGGTCGGGTTGGGCGGCAGGTTGTCGATATCGGTGCCGGCAACGGAAATATTCACGGTGCCGCCATACCGCGCCTCTTCGTAAAGCACGGCGATCAGCCTTTCGCGGTCCTCGCGTGCCTTGATGACGACGCCGAGATCACCGGAAACCGGCTGTTTTTCGTCGGTGATCAGGGCTGCGGCGCTCTCAAGGCGATCCTTGAGATCGTCATCGGCATCACCGGCATTGAGTGTCGCTTCGTAGCGTACCGGATCGATGACTTCGACCGTATCCTCGTCATCGCCAAAAATCGTCATGCCGAAGAGCTTGAAGGCGAATGCATTGTCCACGAGTACGGGCGAGCACAGAAGGGCTGCCGCGACGACCGCCACGGAACCGGCATGCCGGTAAGGCCACTCCTTCTTCCGCCCGTTGGTGTCGTTTGGCATACGCTGACTTATATCGACTTCTCATTGCTGCCGGTGGTCATCTCCGGCCCTAAACCTCTGTAACCGCAAAAGGACGGGCAGGGTACCCTTTTCCTTATCTCAGCATGTTTTCATAAAAGAAAAAGCCCCGGACCTTGCTCCGGGGCCACAGCTGAAACGCGACCCTTATGATCAGTAGCGGCGCGGGCAATCGTCGATATAGCGGCGGCCGTAACGGTCGCGGTAGTAGCACTGTCCCGGCTGTTCGGCGACATTGCCGATCACGGCGCCCGAAACGCCACCGATTGCAGCGCCGACGGCTGCACCGCGCACATTGCCGGTCACAGCGCCACCAATGATCGCGCCGGATGCGGCGCCAATGCCGGCACCCTGTTCGGTCGCCGTGCAGCTTGCCAGCGAAGCGCCGAGCAAGAGAAGAGCCAGAGCCTTCTTCATAAATCCCTCCTTGGTTGTGCTGTGCGGTCGGACATCAATGTCCGATCCCCGTTGATCGAGGAGAACAATAGTCGCGAAGACCCAATTGTCCATAAGTGCCATCTGTTTTGTGAACGATGTTACGGACTTCGTCCGCAAGCCGGAAAGGCTGCCGGTGGCAGAAAGCGGCGCGACAGCGGTGGTTTCATCCAAGACGCCGGCCGTGGATTGACGGATATCAATTCTCACATTTTCGGTAGCTAATATCTTTTTATTGGAATAATTCCAAAAAACAGGGCCTTTTGCCGCAGCTTGGTTTTATTCGACGGATTCGGGTTGACGAATGTCAGCGCCGGTTCGAAAACCAAGGCAAGTTTTTGGAGCGTGAAATGGATTTCGAGGCATTTTTCAAGAGCGAACTGGACGGTCTTCACAGTGAAGGCCGTTACCGGGTGTTCGCCGATCTCGAGCGGCAGCGCGGAAGTTTTCCGCGAGCGACGCGCCACACGCCCGAAGGCACCAAGGACGTCACGGTCTGGTGTTCCAACGACTATCTCGGCATGGGTCAGCACCCGGCCGTGGTTGCCGCCATGCACGAAGCCATCGATCACTGTGGCGCGGGTGCGGGAGGCACCCGGAATATTTCTGGCACCAACCACTACCACGTTCTTCTCGAGCGCGAACTTGCCGATCTGCATGGCAAGGAATCGGCGCTGATCTTCAACTCCGGCTATATGTCGAACTGGGCGTCGCTCGGCACGCTCGGCCAGAAGATCCCCGGCCTGATCATTTTCTCCGACGCGCTGAACCACGCCTCGATGATCGAAGGCATCCGTCACGGCAAGTGCGAGCGGGTGATCTGGAAGCATAACGACCTCAACGACCTCGAAGCCAAGCTGGCGGCTGCCGATCCGAATGCGCCGAAGCTGATCGCTTTCGAAAGCGTCTATTCGATGGATGGCGATATCGCACCGATCAAGGATATCTGCGATCTCGCCGACAAATATGGCGCGATGACCTATCTCGATGAAGTGCATGCCGTTGGCATGTATGGTCCGCGCGGTGGCGGCATTGCCGAACGCGAAGGCCTGATGGACCGGGTGACGATCATCGAGGGCACGCTCGGCAAGGCGTTTGGCGTGATGGGCGGTTATATCGCGGCCTCGACGGCGCTTTGCGATTTCATTCGTTCCTTCGCATCCGGCTTCATCTTCACGACGGCGCTGCCGCCGGCGCTTGCTGCCGGCGCGATCGCCTCGATCAAGCACCTGAAGGCAAGCCCGTTCGAGCGCGTGCGCCATCAGGACCGCGTCAAGAAGCTGCGCACCATGCTCGACCAGAACGGCATTCCGCACATGCACAACCCGAGCCATATCGTGCCGGTCATGGTTGGCGACGCTGCGAAGTGCAAGTGGATCTCGGATATCCTGCTCGACACCTGCGATATCTATGTGCAGCCGATCAACTACCCGACCGTGCCGCGCAAGACCGAGCGCCTGCGCATCACCCCGACGCCGCTGCATACCGATGCCGATATCGACCATCTCGTCGGTTCCCTGCATCAGCTGTGGTCGCGTTGCGCTTTGGCCCGCCACGTCGCCTGATCGGCGGTTCGCCAAGCTCTACTTTCCAGACAAAACAAAGGCCCGAAAATCTCCAGCGATTTTCGGGCCTTTGTTTTTTTAATGGAGACGTTGGGTGTCAGCCGGCCTTGCGATAGCGGCGCGCGACGTAAACGACGCTGCCGCCGGTCAGGCCCTTGTAGAGCATCGAGCCCTTGGAGCCGGAAAACTCGCTCATGAAACGGCGCAGCGCCCAGGCTTTGCCGATGCGTTCACGCTTGCGGCCTTCGGATGCATCGAGGGCTGCAACGACGCGCGGGCTGATATTGCGCTTCTCGACCAGTTCCAGGCCAGGCGCGCCGAGCTGGCCGTCGAGGCCGGAAAGCTGGCTCTTCGGCCGCATGTCGGCAAAGGTGAACCAGCCGCCGGGCTTCAGGACGCGCGAAACTTCGCGGGCGAAGGCCGGCACATCGCCGTAGCAATGCGAGGATTCGATGTTGACTACGATATCGAAGGAGCCGTCCGGGAAAGGCATACGCTCTGCATCGCCATTCTCGAAGGACAGGGTCGGCGTGTCGCTGTTGAGGTGGCGGGCGCGGCGTACCGTTTCCGGGGAATAGTCCATGCCGGTCACAGAGGCCGGCGCGTAGTAGCGGGCGATATAACGTGATCCACCGCCGCGGCCGGAGCCGACTTCGAGCACGCGCTTGCCTTCGAGGGCCAAGCCCGCGACGGCCTGCTGATAGAGGCCGATGAAGGCACGTTCCGGTTCATCCTCGGCCTTCAGCGGGAAGGGCTCGCCCTCCGGCAGGTAGCCGTAATTCATGAAGCGCCAGTCGGAATCTTTCCAGAACAGGGACAGGAGATTGTAGACGCGGCGCCAGACCCATTTCTGGGCGCGGGGAAATTTTCCAGGCGTGGCGATATCGAGAACACTCGAAAACAGACGGCTGCTCATGGGTATAGGATCCTCAGCCGGCCTGCGGCGGCGTGTTCTGGGCTCTCAGCGCCAGGAATTCTGCATAAAGCCAGTCGCGGCCCTTACGGATGAGCGCATTGTCATCCTTGTTGAGCGGATTGAAGCCCGGCATGTAATATTTCAGCACCAGCGGCGCGCATTTACGCCAGTAGCCCGGCGCGATGAACGTCACCCAAAGCAATTTCAGCCAGAAGCGAGGACCCGTCTTGATGCCATCCACTTCGGCAAAAAGCTTGAGGTTTCGCAGCGTGATCATCAGGAAGTTGACGCAGACGGCATTGAACGCCAGCGTCCGCAGCATGTAGCGCTTGAATGGCGAATAGTTCTTCGTGGCGGCGGCCAGAACATCCAGGGCTACGGCCTTGTGCTCAAGTTCCTCCAGCGCATGCCACATCCAGAGGCGGCGATAGGCGGGAGACGCATTTTCGAGGAATTGCGGGTTGCGCAGGGTCACCGTCGAAAGCGTCGCCGTCAGATGCTCGATGGCGCAGGTGACGGCGAGGCGGAAGATCGGGATCTTGTCGCTGCGCAGTGTCTTCAGCACAGGCGCTTCCATCTTCTCGACGTCATAACCGAGCTTTGCGAGTGCGCGGTTATATTCTTCGTGTTCGCGGGTGTGGAAGGCTTCCTGAACGGCATAACCGTTGATCTCTGCCTTCAGCTTCGCGTCGCCCAGCTTGCCGGCGTAATGTTTCAGGGAACGGATGAAGTAACGCTCGCCTTCCGGCAGGAAGATCGACAGGCCGTCGATCAGGGCCGTCTTGTGGAAATCGCCGTCCAGCCAATGACGAGTCGGGTTGTCCAGAATACCGAAACGGATGTCGCGCGGGATGATGTCTTCGTCGTCATCGCCCGGTGCCGCGCCATCCCATTTCGCGCTGCCGCCAACTCCGCTGGAACCCGCCGCCATCTTCGTTACCTCACATGTTCATCGCCGCGTCCGGCCGGGTCGGCCAGGAGGCCATTTCAACCTGGCGCGACCATAACCAATAGACGCGGGACGGGCAACTTGGCTTGTGCCGGAAACTGTCCATTCGCGGTCATGTTATCGGCAGTTCCGGTCGGGTCAGGCTGCCAGTTCATTGCGGGCGATGAGATCGCCGGCCCTGCGGCGCGCTTCGGCGTCGGCGGCAAACACCTGGTCCATGGTGGTTGCGGAACCGTGGCTTGTCATCTCTTCCATCACCCGCTCGACGATATCGGCCATGTCGAGGAAGCCGATACGGCCGGCGCAGAAAGCGTGGAAGGAAATCTCTTCGGCCGCATTCATGACCGCGGCCTGCACGCCGCCCCTTTCGAGGGCCATGCGTGCCAGCCGCAGGGCCGGGAAGCGCACCTCGTCCGGCGCCTCGAAATCGAGCCTTGCCAGCTTGGCAAAATCCAGCCGTTCGACATTCAGCGTCGGGCGGTCCGGGTAGGTGAGTGCATAACCGATCGCGGTGCGCATGTCCGGGCAGCCGAGCTGCGCCAGAACCGAGCCATCAGAATAACCGACCATGGAATGGATGACGGACTGCGGATGGACGATGACTTCGATCTGTTCCGGCCGGACATTGAAGAGGTGTTTTGCCTCGACCATTTCCAGCGCCTTGTTGAACATCGAGGCGCTGCCGATCGAGATTTTCAGGCCCATCGACCAGTTCGGGTGAGCGCGGGCGATATCGGCTGTCACGCCTGCCATCTGTTCCCGTGTCCAGGTGCGGAAGGGGCCGCCCGATGCTGTGAGGACGATGCGTTCGACCGCGTGATGCTGGTCATCCTCCAGCGACTGGAAGATGGCGCTATGTTCGCTATCGACCGGGATCAGCCGTCCGCCACCTTCCGCCACGGCCTTGACGAAAAGCTCGCCGGCCGAAACCAGGCATTCCTTGTTGGCAAGGCCAATATCGGCGCCACGGCTTGCCGCGGCAAGCGTGGGGGCAAGGCCGGCGGTACCGACAATGGCTGCCATGACCCAGTCCGATGGCCGGGCGCCCGCCTCGATGAGGGCCGCGGCTCCGGCCGCAACCTCGATACCGGTGCCGACAAGCGCGTCTTTCAGGGCAGGGTAGTGTTTTTCGTCTGCCGTTACGGCAAGTTCTGCACCGCAGGCCTTTGCCTGTTCGGCAAGAAGAGCGATGTTGGAATTGCCCGTGATTGCGGCGACCTCGAAGGCGTCGCGCCCGCCGAGCTGGTTGACGACATCGAGCGTGTTGACCCCGATCGAGCCCGTGGAGCCCAGGATAGTGATGCGGCGCTTGTTGCCGAGATCGGCCATGGGAATTCCTGTTTTCTGACTGACCGCTGGTCTACAAGCGAAAGCGGCGCCTCACAAGAGCGTGCTTAAATTCACGACGGCTGCGACCACATGCAGCTTGATTCCACCCGGGTCGCGCGCGACATAGAGCAACTCCGCTTTTCTTCGAATCGCGAAATTGCTCTATCTCTCTGATTTGACGCAGTTCCGGACGCAAAACCGCTACGCACTTTTGCTGGAACTATTCTAGGTTCACCATGGACACGGATCATATCGAGACCCAATGCGTGATTGCCGGTGGTGGGCCGGCCGGACTGATGCTCGGTTTCCTTCTGGCGCGGGCCGGCGTCGATGTCACTGTCGTGGAAAAACACGGCGATTTCCTGCGCGATTTTCGCGGCGACACCATCCATCCCTCGACGCTGCAGGTGATGGACGAGCTCGGCCTGAGCGATGAATTCCTGAAACTGCCGCATACGCGAGCGCCAAAACTGTCGGCGGAAATGGGCGGCCGGACGATCACCATGGCCGATTTTTCGCGCCTGCCGGTGAAACACCGTTTCATCGCCTTCATGCCGCAATGGGATTTTCTCAATTTCCTCAGCGAGCGCGCCAAGGCTTATCCGAATTTCAGGCTGCTGATGCAGGCGGATGTCATCGGCCTGATCGAGGACCGCGGTGTGATCTGCGGACTGACGGTGAAAGTTCCGGAAGGCAGGATCGCTATCCGCGCCAGCCTTGTCGTCGGTGCCGATGGTCGTAATTCGATCGTGCGGCAGAAAGCGGGGCTGGAGATCGAGAATTTCGGCCTTCCGAGCGAAGTGGTCTGGATGAAGCTTTCCAAGCAGGCCGGAGATCCGAACGAGGTTATCGGCCATGCCGGACCGCGTCAGGGGTTCGTGCTGATCGATCGTGGCGATTACTGGCAATGCGGTTATGTCGTGCGTCGGACGACGTTTGCGCAGATCCGCGAGCAGGGAATCGAAGCGTTTAGGCAGAGGGTGGCGGATGTCTCGCCGCTGCCGGCGGAACGGATGAAGGAAATCGAGAGCTTTGACGACACGAGCCTGCTGACGGTCAGGATCGACCGGCTGAAACAATGGTGGCGGTCGGGACTGATCTGCATCGGCGATGCCGCGCATGCGATGTCGCCGATCGGCGGCGTCGGCGTCAATCTGGCGATCCAGGATGCCGTGGCGGCGGCCAATATCCTCTCAAGGCCGCTGCGGGAAAACCGGCTGACCGATGCGGATCTCGCCGCTGTCGAGAAACGCCGCAGTTTTCCGACACGCGCGACACAGAAGCTTCAGCTGATGATGCGCAGCAGCCGGCGCAGCGACGAAGCAAAAGAGGAAAAGCGCAAGGGGCCGCCCGCCTTCATCCGCGGCATCGCGCGGTTTCCGCTGCTGGCACATCTCGCCGGCCGCCTGATGGGGCTCGGTTTTCGCATGGAGCATGTGGCGCCGCAGAAGCGTTAGAGCAGCCCTGAACGGCAACTTTTGAAGGCGTGGTCCGTTGGACTCCTGAAACGGGAGCACGTGCATCATGCTGATGTTTGGACGAATGCTGACGCTGGCGATGGCAATGCTGGGCGGGATTTTCTTTTCCCAGGCGCCGGAATTCGCGCAGCAATACCGGCAGCGGATCGGCGGTGCGCTCGACGAATTGCGGGCCGTCATCACAAGGTTCGACAACGAAGCCAACCGCAACGGCCTCGACCGTCAGAAGGCGCTCGAGCTCTATGCCGCCTCTCCGGAACAGTTCTTGCGCTCCCAAGGGGGCGCCATGCAGCATAATTTCGATCGTTATGCCGTGCTCGACCAGCAGAACCGTGACCTGCAGCAGGCGCCACCGATCGCAAAACCCTTCGTCATCCTGCGCAATCCCGATCCCGACCTGGTCACCAATGCCTGGCGCGATTTCAATCCGGGTGTGCCAGTCACCATGGCCGGCTTTGTCTGGGCCGTGGTCGGGCTTATTGCCGGGTGGCTGGTGGCGGGGCTGTTCGGCACGGCTTCCTTGCGGCGGCGACATGTGAAGCGCGGGCCACAACGAAAGGCCGGCGGATCTATTTCAGGGTCTCCCCCACGGCAGCACGAGATAGGCGATAATGGAGAAAAGTTCGAGCTAACAGGGCAAGCGGAAAAAGCAGATGTGAAGCGGCTCCGGGACGATCTTTTCCGCGAGAAAGGGCCGCGTGAGATACCGCATCATACCGTGTGATCATTTGGCGACGGCAAACGATAGGCTGCAACGTGTGTTTTCCAGCTTAAATCCGCAATGGCAAGAGCATCAAAATAGATGCTTAGGAACGCGGGTGGAATGCCCAAGAACGTCGCTATTCTTAAGTAACTGAGATTTATGGTGATCCCAGATGGATTCGAACCATCGGCCTCAGGATTAGGAATCCTGCGCTCTATCCTGCTGAGCTATGGGACCACTCGGGTGATCCATACAAAAGGCCGGGCGGGAAGCCAAGTGTTTTTCCGCCCGGCGTGATTTCCGATATTTACTCGCTCAGCCGCTGCTCCACGAGCTTGACCCAATAGGACATGCCGTAGGACAGGGACTCGTCGTCAAAATCGTAATGCGGGTTGTGCAGCGGTGCGGTATCGCCATTGCCGATGAAGATGAAGGCGCCCGGGCGGCGTTGCAGCATGAAGGCAAAATCCTCGCCGGCCATGCTGGGATCGACGCTCGGGTCGACATTCGACGCGCCGACGATGTCGGAGGCGACGCGGACTGCGTGATCGGTCTCGCGGTCGTGGTTGCTGGTCACCGGGCATTTGCGTTCGTAGTCGATTGAGGCTTCCGCGCCGTGGGCAGAAACGATGCCGTCGACGATCTGGCGGATGCGGTTTTCGGCAAGGTCTCGTGTCTCTTCGCTCAATGTACGAACGGTGCCCATCAGCGTTGCCTGGTCGGGGATGATGTTGTGGGTGGTGCCCGCGTCGAAGCGGGTGACGGATATGACGACGGAATTGACCGGATCGGCATTGCGGGCGGCGATCGCCTGCAGGCTGCCGACCAGTTGCGAGCCGATGAAGATCGGGTCGATCGTCTTGTGCGGCTGGGCCGCGTGGCCGCCGCGGCCCTTGATGGTGATGGAAAACTTGTCGGGTGCTGCCATGATGCCGCCCTTGCGGATGGCGAACTGGCCGACGGGGATGCCTGGCATATTGTGCATGCCATAAACTTCGTCGATGCCGAAGCGCTCCATCATGCCGTCTTCGATCATGGCGAGCGCACCGGCGCCGCCTTCTTCGGCGGGCTGGAAGATCAGCGCGACCGTGCCGTCGAAATTGCGTGTTTCGGCCAGATATTTGGCAGCGCCGAGCAGCATGGAGGTGTGGCCGTCATGGCCGCAGGCATGCATGCGGCCTTCGGTCTTTGAAGCCCAGGGCTTGTTCGTCAGCTCAGTCAGCGGCAGGGCGTCCATATCGGCGCGAAGGCCGATCGTGCGGCCGTTACCAGCACCACCCTTGCCGTGAATGATACCGACGACGCCGGTGCGGCCGATGCCGGTGACGATCTCGTCCACGCCAAATTCTTCGAGTTTTTCGGCGACAAAGGCTGCAGTGTTTTCGACCGCGTAAAGGATTTCGGGATTTTCATGGAGATGACGGCGCCACTCGCTGACCTCGCCCTGAAGTTCGGCGGCCCGGTTCAAAATAGGCATAAAATTTCCTGTTCTGCTACTCACGCGGTTATGACGGCTCTCCCGGCGAAGAGTGTGCCCCGCTTGATTGACGGAATCAATCTTCTTTGCCATTGCTTGGACACATAGGCCGCATATGCGCCACACTCGTTAAGTCGTAACCGACGAGGACTGTCTTGCCACTTTCCATGCTTCGATCCGCCGCCGCTCGCCGGCTCGTTTCCGCCGTGACGGTTTTCGGGGTGCTTGCCACCGCAACAGCCGCCTCCGCCAATCCGCGGATCATCGTTGATGTGAAGACCGGCCGGGTGATCGCCCATCAGGACGCGTTCATCAAATGGTATCCGGCATCGCTGACCAAGCTTATGACGGCTTACGTGGCCTTCGATGCCCTGAAGAGCGGTCGCCTTAATCTCAACAGCACGGTGACCGTCAGCCAGAAGGCAGCGAACCAGCCGCCGAGCAAGATGTTCTTCTCGGTCGGCACGACGATGACGCTCGACAATGCCCTGAAGATGATGCTCGTCAAATCCGCCAATGACATGGCGTTTGCGGTCGGCGAAACAGTCGGCGGTGGCTCGATCGAGCAGTTCGTCAACATGATGAATGCCGAGGCGGCGAAGCTTGGGATGACCTCGACTCATTACATCAATCCGAACGGCCTGCCCGGCAAGGGCCAATATTCGACGGCGCGCGATCTGGCTGTGCTGACGTTGCGGCTGAAGCGCGATTTCCCGGAATATCAGGGTTATTTCTCGCTCGAAGGCATCGATACGGGCAAGAAGCAATATTCCAACTACAACACGCTGATCGGCCGTTTTGATGGTGCTGACGGCATGAAGACCGGCTTCATCTGCGCCTCCGGCTTCAACCAGATCGGTTCGGCGACGCGGGGCGATCGCCAGGTGATTTCTGTCGTGCTCGGTTCCGACAGCCTTGCCGGTCGCGCCGACGATACGGCGAACCTCTTGCAGCAGGGCCTGACCTCTTCGCCGAACGAAGGTGTGCCGCTCGCCTCGCTGCCGGCCTATGGCAATACGGCCGAAGTCAACGATGTCAGCGCCGAGATCTGCAATCCGAAGGCGGCAAAAGTGCGCAGCGAAACGCGCGACGATGCCGGCCGCACGATCCAGCATTCGCCCTATATCCACAAGATGGACCATGAGCCGCAGTTTACCTCGGTGATGCCGATTACGGGCGGCGAGATCGAGCCGCCGGTGAAGGGCGCCAAGAATGCCAATGTGAAGCCCGGCCAGACGGCAAATGTGCCGCTGCCGAGCCCGCGTCCGAGCCTCTGAGGGTTTTCGCCCATGGCCTCGATGGACAAGCGCATTCCGGTCTCGATCCTCACGGGTTTTCTCGGGGCCGGCAAGTCGACTTTGCTCAACCGCATTCTCAAGGATCCGGAGACCAGCAATACGGCGGTCATCATCAACGAGTTCGGTGAGGTCGGGATCGACAATCTGCTGGTCGAATCCTCCGGCGATGCGCTGCTCGAACTTTCGAACGGCTGCCTCTGCTGCACGATCCGCGGCGAGCTGATCGATACGCTCGCCTCTCTGATGGATGGCGTGCAGACCGGAAGGCTGCAGCCGATCCACCGGGTCGTGATCGAAACGACCGGGCTTGCCGATCCGGCGCCGGTCATGCAGTCGGTGATGGGAAATCCTGTCATTGCCCAGAATTTCGTCCTTGATGGCGTCGTCACCGTGGTCGATGCGGTGAACGGTCTTTCGACGCTCGACCGGCACATCGAGGCGGTCAAGCAGGTTGCTGTTGCCGATCGGCTGGTGATCTCCAAGCTGTCCATGGCTGATGCGGCTCAGGTTGCGGCGCTGAAGGCGCGGCTTGCCACGCTGAACCCACGCGCGCCTGTGGTCGATGGCGATAGTTCTGAGGCCGGCATTGCCGCGATCCTGGTCAACGGGCTTTATGACCCGGCGACGAAGATCGCCGACGTGGACCGTTGGCTACGCGACGAACTGGCTGGTGACGGGCATCACCATCACCACGATCATGCGCATGATCACCATCATCATGACGACCACCATGCGCATCACGGGCACGACCATCATGATCACGGTCACCACGCACATGGCGGCCATCACCACCATGATATCAACCGCCATGGCGAAGATATACGCTCCTTCTCGATCATCCATGACAAGCCGATCGATCCGATGGCGCTCAACATGTTCGTCGATCTTTTGCGGTCGGCTCATGGCGAAAAGCTTTTGCGGATGAAGGCGATCGTGGCGCTCTCCGACAATCCGGAGCGTCCGCTGGTGCTGCATGGTGTGCAGAGCGTGTTTCACCCGCCGGAGCGCCTGGCGAAATGGCCGGAAGGTTCGGATCGCCGCACCCGTATGGTGCTGATCACCCAGGATCTGCCTGAGGCCTTTGTCTCCGACCTGTTCGCCGCTTTTACCGGCCAGCCGCGGCTCGACCGGCCGGATAGGGCGGCGCTTGAGGATAACCCGCTCTCGGTGCCGGGGATGAAGATCTAGCGATTTGACGCTCTCGCTGCCGGCATCATGGCTAAGTTGCCCCTCACCCTAACCCTCTCCCCGCTTGCGGGGAGAGGGGACGTGGCTCACGAAATGCGGGAGAGGTACAGAGAGCTATCGGCATATTCCTTCTCCCCGCCTGCGGGGAGAAGGTGGCGGCAGCCGGATGAGGGGCAAGCGCAGCGGTATCGCTAAGACTTTAAGCGCCGCCCGCACGCCAAAAATTCTCAACCCTTCCGGATCACGAACCTATGCCCCGTTTCCGTCCGTTCGGACAGGAGAAGCGCATGGCCGTCCTCATTGCAAAGATGCGGGATATCGATGCCGGCGAGCGGATCGGTGGTTTCCACCGTCAGTTCTGCACCCGAAGGCATTTCCTTCAGGCGGCGACGGGTTTTCAGGACGGGGAGGGGGCATTTCAGCCCGCGAAGATCATAGCTCTCCGCGGACATGCGTGTCAGTCCTTGGCCCAGAACTTCCAGAACGGCTTCTTGGCTTCTTCCGAGACCGGCTGCGGTACAGCGGCATAAGCAAGCGGATTCTGTTCCGGAACCGGCACGGCAATGGTCTTGCCCTGCGCCGTGGCAATGGTCGGGGTGCTTGCAGCGGCGATGGCCGGTGCGGAGGACGGGATCGAGGCGGTTGCGGACGCCGTCATCGGCAGGCGGTCCTGCTTCATGCGCTCGGCGGCAGACGCTGCGCGAGGCGTGCCTGACGTTGCGTAGCCTGCGGGCATCGGGCCTGCGGACGCAAGCACGGTATTGGCCGGCGCACCATTGGCGGCGGCCATCTTCTTTTCCATCAGCGACTTGAAATCAGCTTCGCTCATCAGCTTGCCGGCTTCGAGCGAGGTGCCGGTCGGCGCATAGGCGAGTTCGCGGCCCTTGCGCTTGCCGGCAACGACGGCCTTGCGCTCGGCTTCGCTCGGTTCGTACCAGACCTTGCCGTCGAACTTGTCGAGTGCCGACTTGTAAGCGACGTCATAGGTCTTGTCATAGGAAGACAGAGCCGAGACGAGCGCAGGCGGCGTGGCGGATGACGGGCAGGCGCCGGCGGCGCCACCGGTCGGATTGGTCTGCTGGTTGAAGACGTATTTCTTCTCGCAGAAACCGACATCCGGCGGACGCTTGGTCACTTCGAAATTGTCGTAGCCGACCTTCAGCATCTTCCAGAAATCGTAATTCGGATTGTCGCGATGGCGCGCCATGTTTTCCGCAGTCATGCGGAAGGGCAGCGCTTCGAGCTGAACCGAGGTCTGGCCGCCCTTGAAGGCGTCGCGAGCAAAGGCGTAGATTTCCAGAACCTGTTCGTCGGTCATCGAATAGCAGCCGGATGAGGAGCAGGCGCCGTGGATCATCAGGTTCGTGCCATAACGGCCGTTCGCCTGATCATAGCGGTTCGGGAAGCCGGTATTGATCGCGAGGTAATATTTCGAGTTCGGATTGAGATGCGCCGGCGTCAGATTGTAAAAACCTTCCGGAGCCTGCCGGTCGCCTTCCTTGATCTTCGGGCCGAGCTTGCCGGACCAGGCGCAGATGTCATAGCTCTTGATGACGTCGAAACGGTTGTCGGCCTTCGCCTTCCAGATCTCCAGCTTGCCCTCTTCCTTGAGGATGCGGATCATGATCGGCGACTGGCGCGGCATGTCCTTCTTCTGCATGTCCGCAAGGACTGTCGCAGGCAGGGGCTGCTCAACCTTGTTCTTGACGGTCGAGAGATCGATCTTGGCGGTATCGAGCGTGTCATTACAGCCGGTGAGGGCGGTCGCTACCAGAAGGGCGAAAGCGATGTGTTTCAAGCGCATCGAGACAAACCACGTATCAGGAATGGCAAATAACTGCCGTTACAGGTGCATGATAATAAGCCGGTAAGCTTTACATCTTCTTAACCGCTTCTGCGGACCTGTCCAGTCAAACCGATCCGGCCGCCCCGGTTTTCCCACGGCCGGACTATAGACAGATTTTGTCAATTTGACGAGAGCGGCCGCCTGATCCTGGAAGATCAGAGATTGCGGCCGATATCGAGGAATTTCTGGCGGCGGGCGTTGCGGACTTCTTCGCCGGAAAGCTTGCCGAGTTCGGCCAGCGCCGAGGCGATGACCTTGCCGGCAGCATTGATGACGAACATCGGATCGCGATGGGCGCCGCCGACCGGCTCTGCGATGATGTCGTCAATGATGCCGAGCGACTTCAGGTCTTCGGCGGTGATCTTCATGTTCGTTGCCGCTTCGCGGGCGCGGGTCGAATCGCGCCACAGGATCGAGGCTGCACCTTCCGGCGAGATGACCGAATAGATCGAATGCTCGAGCATGTAGACCTTGTTGCCGGTGGCGATCGCGATCGCGCCGCCGGAGCCGCCTTCGCCGATGACGATCGAGATCAGCGGAACCTTGACGGCAAGGCACATTTCCGTCGAACGGGCGATGGCTTCCGCCTGGCCGCGTTCTTCGGCGCCGACGCCCGGATAGGCGCCTGCGGTGTCGATCAGGCTGATGATCGGCAGCTTGAAACGGTCGGCCAGTTCAAGAATGCGGATCGCCTTGCGATAGCCTTCCGGTCGCGGGCTGCCAAAGTTGTGCTTGAGGCGGGACTTGGTGTCGTGGCCCTTTTCCTGACCGATCAGCGCCACAGGCATGCCGTTGAAACGGGCAAGGCCAGCCTGGATGGCAGCGTCCTCGCCGAAATTGCGGTCGCCGGCCAGCGGCGTGAAATCGGTGAAGAGGTGGGCTGCGTAATCAACGAAATGCGGGCGCTGCGGATGGCGCGCGACCTGCGTCTTTTCCCAGGCACCGAGCTTGGAATAGATCTCCTTGACCGATTCCTTCACGCGCGCTTCAAGCCGCGTGATCTCATCAGTCGTGTCGATGCTCTCATTCTCGTCCGCGAGCTTTTTCAGCTCGTGAATCTTGCCCTCAAGGTCCGAGATCGGCTTTTCGAAGTCGAGATAAGTTTGCATGAGATCCGGCTTCCGGTTGTTTTAACTTGGGGAACGCGAGGCTCCCTTTTTTCAATTGGCGCCTCTAATCCCGGTTTTTGGCCTGTTTTGCAAGAGGGTGATGCATTTGCACCGTCTCTCTCAGCCTTTCTTCCAGCACATGTGTGTAGATTTGTGTCGTCGAAATGTCCGAATGGCCAAGCAGTTCCTGCACGACGCGCAGGTCCGCGCCATTCTGCAGGAGGTGGCTGGCAAAGGCGTGGCGCAGCACATGCGGCGAGATTGAGGTCGCTCTCAAGCCCGCCCGCGCCGCCAATCCCTTCAGGTCGCGGGCAAAAACCTGACGCGGCAGAAAACCTTCCTTGCCGGAGGAGGGAAACAGCCAGTTGCTTTCCGCAGCCCGCGGATCCTTCTCTCTTGCTGTGCCGTAAACCTTGATCGCTGCGATTGCGGCGCGCGACAGCGGCACGAGCCTTTCCTTGGCGCCCTTGCCGCGGATGATCAGAAAACGGCCCTCCTGATCCAGCACTTTTACGGGGAGCGAGACGAGTTCGCTGACGCGCATGCCCGTAGCATAGAGCAGTTCGAGAAGCGCGTGCATGCGTGTGGGGCCGAGGGGGTCGTCGCCCGGCTCCTGCGCTTCTTCACTGGCGCGCTCCAGAAGCCGGGTCACGTCTTCCTCGCTCATGATCTTGGGCAGCGGGCGGCCTTTTTTCGGTGCGTCTAGAACCGAGGTCGGGTCGTCCCCGCGCAGGTTTTCGGCGTAGAGGAATTTGTAGAACTGCCGCATGGCCGACAGTCGCCGCGCCTGGGAAGAGGCGGCAAATCCCTGCCGGTTCAGGTGCGTGAGATAGGCGGAAAGATCCGCGCTTTCGGCCGAAGACGCCGTCTTGCTGCGGCTGGCGAGAAAGGAAAGCATGTCGTCCAGATCTCGCTCATAGGACGAGAGGGTATTGGTCGCCGCACCGCGTTCGGCGCTCATCATTTCGAGGAAGGCTTCCATATGGGCGCGCGAAAGGTCTGCCATCGACTGTCTTTCGTATTTTACGGCGGTGGAGCCGGGCAGGGATCAGGGTTTCTGCGGCGACGCTGCAGGCGGGTTGAGGCGTTCGGACGGAATGCGCACCGTCACATCCCGCGGCCGCGGCTCGACAAGCACAACCAATGCAACCATGCTCCCGTAGGCGATGCCGGCAATCACCGCCAGAACGAACAGAAACCGGAACAGGGTAGGCATCAGGAACTCCGCATCATCGCGACGCAATATATCGTTAAATGTTTATAGATCGACAAGAACTTTCGGCTTTCCGCGGCTTGACGCTTCGAGTGCATTTGTCGATACCGTTTTTCAAACGGACGACACCATGAACGAAGTTGCATCACTTGCAGGACAACCGCTCAGCGAACAGGCGCGCCAGGCGCTGGGCAAGCGCAACCTGATCTTTGTCGGCCTGATGGGCGCCGGCAAGTCGGTGATCGGCCGTCTCGTGGCGCAGACGCTTTCCATCCCCTTTATCGATACCGATGCGGAAATCGAAAAGGTTTCCCGCATGTCGATCTCCGAACTGTTTGCCGCTTACGGCGAAACGGAGTTCCGGGCGCTAGAGACTCGGGTGATCGAGCGGCTCTTGAAACAGGGGCCTCGTGTCGTTTCCACCGGCGGCGGTGCCTTCATCAACGAGGCGACCCGAGCCCAGATCAAGCTCGGCGGCGTTTCGATCTGGTTGAAGGCCGACCTCGACGTGCTCTGGGATCGCGTCAGCCGGCGCGATCATCGGCCGTTGCTGAAGACGGAAAATCCAAGACAGACGCTCGAAAACCTGATGATCCAGCGTTATCCGGTCTATGCGGAAGCGGACATGACCATCCTTTCTGAAAACGTCCGCAAGGAAGTCATGGTCGACGAGGTGTTGAAAGCACTCGCCGGGCTTTCTGGTGAAGGTGATCTGGCGGGCAAAGGTGAATTGAAATGAAAGTATCTTCCCGGTCCTCCGAGCGCTCCGAAGCCGAACGTCTGGTTCATGTGCCGCTCGGCGAGCGCGCCTATGACATCCTGATCGGCCCCGGCCTGATCGGCCGCGCCGGCGGCGAGATCACTTCGCGACTGAAGGGCCGTCGCGCCGCGATCGTGACCGACGAGAATGTCGCGCCGCTTTATCTCGAAGCGCTGATGGACAGTCTGCAGACGGACGGGATCGAAGCCGTTTCCCTGACCCTGCCGGCCGGCGAAAAGACCAAGAGCCTCGAACATTTGGCGACCGTCACCGACATGGTGCTCGCCGCCCGCATCGAACGCAACGATGCCGTGATTGCGCTTGGCGGCGGCGTGATCGGCGATCTTGCGGGCTTTGCGGCCGGTATCGTGCGCCGCGGCGTGCGCTTCGTGCAGATCCCGACCTCGCTTCTGGCGCAGGTGGATTCCTCCGTCGGGGGCAAGACCGGCATCAATACCCGCCATGGCAAGAACCTGCTCGGCGTGTTTCACCAGCCGGATCTGGTTCTCGCTGATACGGCGGCGCTCGACACGCTGTCTGAGCGCGAATTCCGCGCGGGTTATGCGGAAGTGGCCAAATACGGCCTGATCGACCAGCCGGACTTTTTCGCCTGGCTGGAAAAGAACTGGAAGCCGATGTTTGCCGGCGGGCCGGAGCGGATCGAGGCGATTGCCATCGCCTGTCAGGCGAAGTCGGATGTCGTCGTCGAGGACGAGCGCGAGAACGGTCGGCGCGCGCTGCTCAATCTTGGCCATACATTCGGCCATGCGCTGGAAGCTGCAACGCAGTATGACAGCGCACGTCTCGTGCATGGTGAGGGCGTGTCGATCGGCATGGTTCTCGCCTACCAGTTCTCGTCGCGGCTCAATCTGGCAAGCCCGGACGATGCGGTACGGGTCGAAAAGCACCTGAAGAGCGTCGGTCTGCCGACCCGGATCGACGAGATCCCCGGCGAAATGCCGCCGACCGAAAAGCTGCTGGACGCGATCGCCCAGGACAAGAAGGTCAAGGGCGGCAAGCTCACCTTCATCCTCACCCGCGGTATCGGCGAGGCTTTTGTGGCCGACGATGTACCGTCTTCCGAAGTTCTTTCCTTCCTTGAGGGCAAGCGGGGCAAATGACGACAAAGGCGGGGCTGTTTTCGCGAGTGATCAACGCGCTGATCCGCAGCCTGCTTCGCATGTCCGGCGCGTCGCTGTCGCCGGAGACGCTGGCTTTGTCGAACCATGACGCCCTTCATGCGGCGCTCGACACGATCCATCGCGACCAGAATTTCAACCATCAGCATCGCGACCGGCTGAGCGGCCTGTTCGAGCTCGAGGAACTGGAAGTCTCCGACGTGATGAAGCACCGCACGGTGATGCGGGCGATCAATGCCGACGACCTGCCGGAAACCGTGGTGCGCACGGTGCTGGAAAGCCCCTATACGCGCATGCCCGTCTGGCGCAATTCGACGGAAAACATCATCGGCATCGTGCATGCCAAGGATATTTTGCGGGCATTAGCCGAGCCGGATATCGATCCGCAGACGCTCGATGTCGTCAAAATCGCGCAGAAACCGTGGTTCGTGCCCGACAGCACCAGCCTCAAGGATCAGCTCGGTGCCTTCCTGAAGCGCAAGATGCATTTCGCCGTCGTTGTCGACGAATATGGCGAGGTCCAGGGCATCGTCACGCTGGAAGATATTCTGGAAGAGATCGTCGGCGACATTGCCGATGAGCACGATATCGAGATCCAGGGTGTACGCCAGGAGGCGGATGGTTCGATTGTCGTTGACGGTTCGGTGCCGATCCGCGACCTCAACCGCGCCCTTGACTGGAATCTGCCGGATGCTGACGCCACCACGATTGCTGGTCTCGTCATTAACGAATCGAAGCTCATTCCGGAAGAGCGGCAGGCATTTACCTTCCACGGCAAGCGGTTCATCGTGATGAAGCGGGAGAAGAACCGGATCACCCGGCTGAGGATCCGGCCGGTGGACGAGACGGCGCTGCCGGCGGAGTAGGTACGCGGCTCCAGCCTTTCACTCTTGTTTGATTGGCAATGGTTGCTGCAGGGGCGGATATTCCAAGGCCAGCGACACCAATTCGACGCAACTGTCGCTCATCGCCTTTTCATGTAGAGGCTTGAGGGAGAGAGAGCATGAATAGCAGTCTCGTTCTGAAGGTTGCCGCGTCACTTGCCGCCGGCACCTTTGCGATGCTGGCAATAATGCAGAGCGCCGGCGCTGCCGACAGGGTTCGCATCAGCGGAACCATCGAAAGCCTGAATGGCGATACGCTCATGGTCAAAAGCCTCGACGGCAAGGAGATCATGGTCATGATGAAGCCTGGCCTGAACGTGATGGGCATCAAGAATGCCTCTGTCGCGGACATTAAACCCGGCGATTTTGTCGGTGTTGGATCCCAGCCGACGCAGAGTGGCATCAATGGTGCCGTCCAGGTGGTGATCTTCCCGGCTTCCATGAAAGGTACTGGTGAAGGCGATCGGGCCTGGAGTGTCCGTCCCAATGGCTCGATGACGAATGCGACAGTTGCCGATGCGGTCAAGGACGTGAATGGTCCTGTTCTGACGCTTGCCTATCAGGGCGGTCAACGGAAGATCAGCATTCCAGATGGCACGACGATCGTCGCTCTTTCTCCCGCTACCAGGGATGATCTAAAGGCCGGTGCCGGCGTTTCGGTGCAGGGCCAGGGCGGTGATGACAATATGGTGACCGCGGATGCCGTGCGTGTCGGAATAGCCGGCGCAACGCCTCCAAAATGATCTAGTGCTGGAAGCCCTTTGCAGCTGAATTGTTTCGGCTACAGTCTTATCCGCGTCTCATGCAAAGCCGCGGCTCATCGCAATTCGGCAGATGGCTGACTTGGCTTGCCGTCTCATCATCCCCATCTAAGACCAGTCACCAACGCGTCGCTTCCCCCGGAGCGGCTGCCTCCACCGCCAGTGCATGCAGTCCGGCATCCAGTTCCGGCTTTAGCAGCGCATTGACGGCCCGGTGGCGGTCGAGCCTGCTCATTCCGGCAAATGTCTTGGAAACGATGCGAACCCGCATATGGGTTTCGCCGGTGCCTGTCATGTCCGGCTGGTGGCCGGCGTGGTGGTGGCTTTCGTCGATCACCTCCAGATGTTCCGGATCGAGATGTGCGCTGAGCGTGGCTTCGATGCGGGATCTGACGGACATTTTTTGGGCCTCTTCAAGCGGCGTCGGGGCGACGCAGGGGGCTATTCACAAACCAGTAAGAAACCGCTTTGTCAATTCTTGTTCGGCCCGTCCGCGGACCCCATAATGAGGGCCTCATGAAACTCGATTCCAAATATTTCGACCGTATCCGGACGCGCCGGAAAAGGGAGCAGGAAGCTCCCCCGCAGGCCCCGACCTGCCAATGGGACGGCTGCGACAAGCCGGGTGCCCATCGCGCGCCCGTGGGTCGAAATGCCGAAGGCCAGTTCTTCATGTTCTGCTTCGATCACGTGCGCGAATATAACAAGGGCTATAATTATTTCTCCGGCCTGTCGGATGGCGAGATTGCGCGCTATCAGAAGGAAGCGATTACCGGTCACCGCCCGACCTGGACTGTCGGCGTCAACAAGGCCGCCAAGGATGCGCCACTGCATTCGACCATGCGCTCCGGCGCAACCGCGGCCGGTGCTGGTGCCGCCTATGCGCAGCAGCGTTTTCGCGATCCGTTCGGTTTCGTTTCCCAGGCCCGTGCCAATGGCGGCGGTGGCCGTTTCGAGACGGGCGGGCGCAAGCTGAAATCGCTGGAAGCCAAGGCTCTCGATACGCTGGAACTCAGCGCGAATGCCACGGCTGTCGACATCAAGCGCAAATACAAGGAACTGGTGAAAAAGCACCATCCCGACGCCAATGGCGGCGACCGCGGTTCGGAAGAACGTTTTCGCGCCGTCATTCAAGCATATCAGTTGTTGAAGCAGGCGGGTTTCTGCTAAGCCGTTACCATTATGGCATTGAGGACGACGGCCGGGCGGGCGCCCGCGCCTTGGAGTGATGATGAGCAAGATTGATCTGGATATTTCCAACCTTCCCGATACCACCGTTTCCGTCCGGGATGTTTTTGGCATCGATACCGATTTGAGGGTTCCTGCTTACAGCAATGGCGACCCCTATGTTCCGGACCTCGATCCGGATTATCTCTTCGACCGCGACACGACGCTCGCCATTCTCGCAGGCTTTGCCCATAACCGACGCGTCATGGTCTCCGGCTTCCACGGCACCGGCAAGTCGACCCATATCGAACAGGTCGCGGCCCGCCTCAACTGGCCTTGCGTGCGTATCAACCTCGACAGCCATGTCAGCCGTATCGACCTCGTCGGCAAGGACGCGATCGTTCTGAAGGACGGCAAGCAGGTTACCGAATTCAAGGACGGCATTCTGCCCTGGGCCTACCAGCACAATGTCGCGCTCGTCTTCGACGAATACGATGCCGGCCGTCCGGACGTGATGTTCGTCATTCAGCGCGTGCTGGAATCGTCGGGCCGCCTGACCCTGCTCGACCAGAGCCGCGTCATCCGCCCTCACCCGGCCTTCCGCATTTTCGCGACTGCCAACACGGTCGGCCTCGGCGATACGACCGGCCTCTATCACGGCACGCAGCAGATCAACCAGGCGCAGATGGACCGCTGGTCGATCGTCACCACGCTGAACTATCTGCCGCATGAGAAGGAAGTCGATATCGTTGCCGCCAAGGTGAAGTCTTTCGGCGCCACCAAGGAAGGCCGCGAGACGGTTTCCAAGATGGTGCGCGTTGCCGATCTCACCCGCTCGGCCTTCATCAACGGCGACCTGTCGACCGTCATGAGCCCGCGTACGGTCATCACCTGGGCGGAAAACGCCGAGATCTTCGGTGATGTCGCTTTCGCCTTCCGCATCACCTTCCTCAACAAGTGCGACGAACTGGAACGCACGCTGGTTGCCGAACAGTACCAGCGCGCCTTCGGCGTCGAGCTTAAGGAAAGCGCCGCCAACATCGTTCTCGGAGCTTAAGGGCAGGGGAGCGACATCATGGCAGGGCGTGGAGACAATACGAAGCCTAAGTCCGGCGGTCCGGTCGATACCGAGCCGTTGCGGCGGGCAATAACCGGCTGCGTGCGTTCGATCGCCGCCAATGGCGAGGTCGAGGTATCGTTCGCCAACGAGCGTCCCGGCCTTGCCGGC
Source organism: Neorhizobium alkalisoli (assembly GCF_007829835.1). Classification (GTDB taxonomy): domain Bacteria; phylum Pseudomonadota; class Alphaproteobacteria; order Rhizobiales; family Rhizobiaceae; genus Neorhizobium. The sequence continues at coordinate 318,527 of NZ_VIWP01000006.1, forward strand.
GACCGTATCCGGCTGCCGGAAATCTCCAAGCGGCCGACCGCCCATGAACTCGCCGTGACCCGTGGTCTCGGCGACAGCATGGCGCTTCGGCTCGCCTGCCACGATACTGGCGTACACGCCAATCTGGCCCCGGCCGGTTCCGACGCCCGCACCGTGTTCGACGTTGTCGAGCAGGCGCGTGTCGAATCGATCGGTGCCCTGCGCATGGCCGGTGTCGCCGCCAACCTGTCGTCGATGCAGGAAGAAAAATACGCCAAGGCGAATTTCTCCGGCGTCGAGCGCCAGGAGGATGCGCCGATCGGCGAGGCGATCGCCATGCTGGTGCGCGAAAAGCTGACCGGCCAGAAGCCGCCGGCCAGCGCCGGCAAGGTTCTGGATCTCTGGCGCCCCTTCATCGAGGAAAAGGCAGCCGGCGATCTCGACAACCTGAAAAATGTCATCGAGGACCAGCAGGCTTTTGCCCGCGTCGTGCGGCACATGCTGTCGTCGATGCAGATGGCCGAAGATCTCGCCAGCGACGATAACGAGCCGGAAGAGATCGAAAATCCGACGGACGAAGACCAGCCTCAGTCCGGCGAAACCGAGAACGAGGAAGTCGAGGAAGAAGCCGGTTCCGACGCCGCCCCCGCCGAACAGAGCGAGGCCGCCGACGAGGAGATGGACGAAGGCGAGATGGACGGCGCCGAAATGTCGGACGACGAAATGTCCGACGAGGCCGACGACCATTCCGAAACGCCCGGCGAAACCCGCCGGCCGAACAGCCCGTTCGACGATTTCAACGACAAGGTCGATTACCACATCTTCACGGAAGAGTTCGACGAGGAGATCACCGCGGAAGAACTCTGCGACGAGGCCGAGCTCGACCGTCTTCGCGCTTTCCTCGACAAGCAGCTCGCCCATCTGCAGGGCGCGGTCGGCCGGCTTGCCAACCGCCTGCAGCGTCGCCTGATGGCGCAGCAGAACCGTTCCTGGGATTTCGATCTCGAAGAGGGTTATCTCGATCCGGCCCGTCTCGTGCGCCTGATCATCGACCCGATGCAGCCGCTTTCCTTCAAGAAGGAGCGCGACACGAAATTCCGCGATACGGTCGTAACGCTGGTCATCGACAATTCCGGTTCGATGCGCGGACGTCCGATCACCGTTGCCGCGTCCTGCGCCGACATTCTCGCGCGCACGCTGGAGCGTTGCGGCGTCAAGGTCGAGATTCTCGGCTTCACCACAAAGGCGTGGAAGGGCGGCCAGAGCCGTGAGCAATGGCTGGCGAGCGGCAAGCCGTCGACGCCGGGTCGTCTCAATGACCTGCGCCATATCGTCTACAAATCCGCCGATGCGCCCTGGCGCCGGTCGCGCCGCAATCTCGGTCTGATGATGCGCGAAGGCCTGCTCAAGGAAAACATCGACGGTGAAGCACTGATGTGGGCGCACCAGCGGCTTGCTGCGCGCCCCGAACAGCGCAAGATCCTGATGATGATTTCGGATGGCGCGCCGGTCGACGATTCGACGCTGTCGGTCAATCCGGGCAATTATCTTGAGCGCCACCTGCGCGCCGTCATCGAGCAGATCGAGACCCGCTCGTCGGTCGAGCTTCTGGCGATCGGTATCGGTCATGACGTGACCCGTTATTACCAGAAGGCCGTCACCATCGTTGATGCGGACGAGCTGGCGGGTGCGATGACCGAGCAGCTGGCCGAGCTTTTCGCCGATACCTCGGCGCAGCCGACGGGCCGCCGGGGCGGTGGCCGCATGCGCCGGGCAGGGTGAGGTTTTCGTCTTGAGGCCTTACTTTTGAGATTGGGGCGACTGGCTTTTCCCGCCACGGTTCTGGCCGCTGTCATCGCCGGCTGGTTTGCATTCGGCGGGGCCGGGTCTTCCAGCGCTGTCGCATCGCAGACCGGGCCGGTTACGGTGCGCCTGATCGAGCGATTCAAATCGAAATCCGAGGAAAACCGTTTCGGGCTGCTGGAATTTGTCGGCGGCATCGAATTCTCGTCCTCCGACAGCCGGCTGCAATCGCTGTCCAGCATCCGCTTCCGGCCGGACGGCAGGCATTTCGTATCCGTTCTGGATACGGGCAACTGGCTGACCGGCGCGATCGAGCGGGATGGGCGCGGACGGATCTCCGGCCTGTCCGATCTGTCGATCGAGCCGATCCTGCTGCGTGGCGGTAGGCCGGGTTCGAAGACCGAGGCGGATGCAGAGGGGCTGGCGCTGCGACAGGGTCAGGCGATTGTCAGTTTCGAACAGCAGCATCGCGTTGATGTCTATCCCGATCCCGGCTTCGAGACGTCGCCACCCGTCCGCTCGCTGGATTTCCTCATTCCCCGCAAGGAACTCCGTCGCAATGCCGGCATGGAGACGGTGGTCGCCTCGCCTCAGTCGAGCCCATTGAAGGGTGGCATTGTCGTGGTCGGCGAGCGCAGCCTCGACGAGAACGGCAATCTTTATGCCGCTATTCTCGATGGCCCCCTGAAGGGGCGTTTTACCGTCGTGCGCCACGATCCATTCGATGCAACGGACGGCGCCTTCCTGCCGAATGGCGACCTGATCCTGCTGGAACGCCGTTTCAGCATGCTTGGCGGCGTCGGCATGCGGATGCGCCGCATCAAGGCCGCGGATATCCATCCCGGTGCCGTTGTCGATGGCGAGATGCTGATCGAGGCGGATATGGGCGCGGAGATCGACAATATGGAAGGGATCGACGTGGTCACAGGCACTGACGGCGCCCCGCACCTGATCCTGGTCTCCGACGACAATGGCAATTTCTTCCAGCGCAATGTGATGCTGGAATTCCGGCTGCTGCAATGATCTTCACCTGACAGCCGTCACAGAGCCGGGTTATGTCCTCCGCAAAGGAGAAGATCATGGTCCGTATTCATGTCATGGGCGCATCCGGCTCCGGCGCAACGTCGCTCGGCCGGGCGCTTTCCGCCGCGCTTGCCATCCGGCATATCGATTCCGACGACATCTACTGGATGCCGACCGATCCGCCCTATACGACGCCACGGGTCATGGACGAGCGGGTTGCGATGCTTGTCGATCACGCACCGGTCGACGGGGCGTGGGTCCTGTCTGGCTCCGCGCTGAAATGGGGAATGGCGGTCGAACCCTTCTATGATCTCATCGTGTTCTTGCTGCTTGATCCGCAGGTCAGGATGGAGCGTATCCGCCGGCGTGAGGTCGAGCGTTACGGAGACCGCATCGCGCCCGGCGGCGACATGGCTCAGGCGAGCGGCGAATTTATAGAATGGGCGGAAAGTTATGATACGGCAGGGCCGGAACGGCGCAGTCGTGCCTCGCACGAAGCATGGTTATTGGAACGGAATGCACCGATCCTCAGACTTGATTCCATCCAATCCGTCGAAGAGCTGGTACAAGAGGTGCTGCGCCATCCTGTCGTTGCCGGCAGGATGGCATAGGGCAGACTTTTTTAGCGGGCCGGAGCGACCTGCGGCATCGGCTTCAGAACATTCATCAGCGCGCCATAGGGCAGGAGCAGCACGACGCCGACGATGATCTTCACGGCGAGATCGCCGAGCGCCCAGGAGATCCAGCGCGGGGCTTCCACGGACATGACGCCGAGGATCGGGGCCGACGCCGTCGCAAAGTCGATATTCGGGCCGATGAAGGCGAAGACCGGGGCGAAGGCCAGCGAGAAGAACAGGATGGTGTCCAGAACCGTGCCGAGCAGCGAGGCTGCGAGCGGTGCCTTCCACCAGCTCTTGCGGCGCAGTTCGTTGAACACGGAAATGTCGAGCAGCTGGCCGATCAGGAAGGCGGTTCCCGAAGCGATCGCGATACGTGCGTCCGAGAGAAGGAAGGACAGGGCAACGCCGACGACGAAGCCGACATAAACGACGCGGCGTGCGATCTGCGGGCCGAACTGGCGGTTCGTCAGGTCGGTCACGAGGAAGGCGATGGGATAGGTGAAAGCGCCCCAGGTGAGGATATCGCCAAGAGCGATGCCCCAGAGAGTTCCTTCAAGGTGGAACTGCACGAGAAAGTTGGAGGCGACGACAACGGCTGCCATCAGCAGCGCATAGATAAGGGTATAGCGGTTCGCTTGCATTTTTTTATCCTGGGGTATGCCACCAGTTGCGGATATAGCCATGAGAAAGGGCCTGTCCGGTTTCCCGTCAAGCCCTCTTCAAAGCCGGTGAATATAGCTTGCGCTGATTAAGCGGCAGCTGCGACTTCTGCAGTCTTCTTGGCGATCTGGCGACGCAGCAGGCGGGCGCGCATCGACAGTTCGTTCTCGTCAGCCTTCAGGAGGAAGGCATCGAGGCCGCCGCGGTGTTCGACCGAGCGAAGCGCATGCGCGGAAACGCGCAGACGGAAACGCTGGCCGAGAGCGTCGGAGATCAGGGTGACCTGGCACAGGTTCGGCAGGAACCGACGACGGGTCTTGTTGTTGGCATGGCTGACGTTATTGCCGGTCATTACGCCCTTGCCGGTCAGTTCGCACACACGAGACATGGGATACACCTTTGTTTTCTTCTGCAATTGGTGGACATCCGGGCAATGCCCGGCGCGCCGATCCAACTGGTCCTGATTGGAAAGTTGCGGTTCTATAGTCAGTGGGGACGGTGGCGTCAAGCCAAAACCTTGGCCGCGTGCAATCGATATGCGGTTTACCACAACCGAAGCCGCTATTTTCTTGCCATGATAGGCAGTTTATATGACAGGCAAAAGGCGCGCATTCCTCTTCCTCACCAGGGCTGGCCATGATTTCTTGCGTTCGTTCCGTATTTGCCGCAGCCCTCGTTCTGGCATCGGCGACAGTATCGCCAGCCGTGGCGGCAGATCGCCAGGTCAGCGAATTCGACATCTCGCTCGGCATCCTGCCCATCGCCACTGCCAGTTTCTCCAGCCAGTTCGAGGGGGAGGGCTATACGATCACAGGCTCGTTCAAGTCGGCCGGCATTGTCGATGTGTTCAGCCATGTCTCGGCCGATACGAGCGTCAGCGGCCGGATCCGCGGCGACCGGCTGCAGGCTGACCGCTACAAGCTCGTCTACCGGATGAACAAGCGCACCCGCGTCTATGACGTCGTCTACCGGAATGGTGACGTCACCGAGACGACGATCACGCCGGAGCCGAAACGCGATCCGAAAACCTGGATACCGGTAACGCCGAAAGACCTGCGTTCGGTGCTCGATCCCCTGAGCGGCCTGATCTTTCCCGCCGATGCCAAGGTCTGCCCGAGCCGACTGCCGGTCTTCGACGGCGAGTCGCGTCTCGATCTCGTCCTGTCCCCAATGGGCACGCAGCCCTTTTCGACCGAGGGGTTCAAAGGCGAGGCGATCGTCTGCTCCATCCGTTACCAGCCACGCTCAGGTTACAAACGCGGTCGCTACGATGTCGAATATCTGAAGAAGACCCAGATGGAGATCTGGTTCGCCAAGTCGGCGGTCGCCAATGTCTATGCGCCGGTCTATGCGCGGATACCGACCAAGATGGGCCAGCTTTATGTGAAGGCTGTTAAATACGGCGGTTAACCCGGTTGCCAGCCGGGCTCTGCCATTTCAAAGCTCGAAAATTCGAAACCTGGCGCCACTGTGCAACCGACCAGCGTGAAGGCGCCGAGCGGCTCGGCCGCCTGCCACATATCGCTCGGCACTACGGCCTGCGGTCGCTCGCCAGCGGCAAGGTCGGTGCCGAGGCGGATATCCTGCACCGTTTTGCCATCGGAAATCTTCAAGAGCAGTGGATCGCCGGCATAATAGTGCCAGACCTCCGCCGCATCCCGCACCCGGTGCCAGTGGGAACGCTCACCGGACTGCAGAAGGTAATAGATCGCCGTAGAGGCACCGCGGCCGGTACCATCGCCATCGCGAAACGTCTCGACGAACCAGCCGCCTTCCGGATGGCGCTGCATGCCGAGCGCGGCAATGATCTCTTCCGGCGCCATCTTAAAAATTGTCCTTGCGCTTGCGGATTTCGGCAAACACTTCCTCGTTGGTTTTGCCCTCCATCAGAAGGTTGCGGCGGATCGACGGATCGGCTGCGCGCAGAAAGGGGTTGGTTTCCTTTTCCAGTCCCATCATCGTCGGGATCGTGAACTTGCCCTCGGCGCGCATCGCCTCGATCTCTCCGGCGCGGCGCTGCAGATTTTCGTTATCGGGATCGATGGTGAGCGCGAAACGGGCGTTGGAGAGCGTGTATTCGTGGCCGAAATAGATCGCGGTCTCATCCGGCAGTACGGAAAGCTTCTGCAGCGAATGCCACATGTCGGTGGCCGGGCGCTCAAAGAGACGGCCGCAGCCGAGTGCAAACAGCGTGTCTGCGGAAAACAGGATCTTGTCGTCCGGGAAATGGAAGCAGATATGGCCGGCCGTGTGGCCGGGCGTTTCGATGACCCGCACCGGATGGTCGCCGAAATGGAATTCGTCGCCATCGCCCATCGTCCTGTCGAGGCCCGGAATGGCGACCGCCTCGTTGACCGGGCCGATGATCTCGCAGCCGAATTTTTCCTTCAGCGCGAGGTTGGCTTCCACATGGTCCGTATGGTGATGGGTGGTGAAAATATGGGTGATCTTCCAGCCGCGGCGAGCGGCGGCATCAAGGATCGGCTTTTCTTCCGGCGCATCGATCGAGGCGGTCAGGCCGGTTTCGGGGTCGTGGACGAGCACGCCGTAATTATCGCTGCGGCATGAAAAAACTTCGATTTCCAACGGTCTCATCGCACTCAACCTATTGCTCATTGTCAATTGTGGCACAATGTAGAGACCGGAGACTTGAAGTCCAATCACTGCAAGCGAGCATTTTTCAACTTGTCCGTCGATATCGTCGATCTGCGTGAATTCTACCACTCGCCCCTGGGGCGCTTTGCCGAGCAATCGATCACCATGGCGCTGTCGACGCTCTGGGCCCGCCTGCCGGAAGAGCGGCTGGTGGGGCTCGGTTACGCGGTTCCCTATCTCGACCGGTTCCGCAAGGATACGGAGCGCACCTTCGCCTTCATGCCGGCAGGGCAGGGCGCGGTGAACTGGCCGGCCGGCGAATTGTCCTCGACGGCGCTGATCTTCGACGAGGAGCTGCCGCTGCCGGACAGTTCGGTCGATCGCGTGCTGATGGTGCATTCGCTGGAATTTGCCGAAAACCCGCGCGAGACGCTGAAGGAACTCTGGCGCGTTCTGGCGCCGGGCGGGCGGCTCGTGATCGTCGTGCCCAATCGCCGTGGTGTCTGGGCTCGGATGGAACATACGCCCTTTGGCTCTGGCCGGCCCTATTCGCGCGGCCAGCTGACCTCGCTGTTGCGCGAGACGAATTTTACGCCCGGTGCCAGCGCCGAGGCTTTGTTCTTCCCACCCTCGAAGATCGGCTTTGCGCTGAGGCTGCGGCATGTCTTCGAACGGATGGGGCGCCGTTTCTGGCCGCTGTTTTCCGGCGTCATCGTGCTTGAGGCGCAGAAGCGGCTTTATCAGGGGCTACCGGTTGCTGCTCGTGCCTCGCGGCGTGTCTTCGTGCCCGTGCTTGCGCCACAGGGCGTGCCGACGACGCGGACGCGGTAACGCAGTCTGCCTCAAGTTTTGCCCCTCACCCTAGCCCTCTCCCCGTTTTGACGGGGAGAGGGGACGTGCCCCGCTTGAGCCGAGGAGCGTGCCGCTTGTGTCCTTCTCCCCGTCAAAACGGGGAGAAGGTGCCCGGCAGGGCGGATGAGGGGCTGCGGTTTGCTACGAGAAAAGACAAGGCAACGGAGATCGCTCGACAAAGTCCCGTTTCGGATTTAATGCCTCTGCATTACCCAAGCCATTCAGGCATTCCGAAAAGGTCGATCCGATGAGCATCGTTGCGAATGAGCCCGTTCCGCGTCCAGGCATTCTGGATATTGCCGCCTATGTGCCCGGCAAGGAACATGCTCCCGGCGTTGCCAGGGTTTTCAAGCTGTCCTCCAACGAGACGCCGCTTGGCGCGAGCCCCAAGGCGATCGAAGCCTTCAAGCAGGCGGCCGGCAATCTCGAACTCTATCCCGATGGTCAGGCACTGGCTCTGCGCGAGGCGATCGCTTCCGTGCATGGCCTGAACGTTGCCAACATCATGTGCGGCAATGGTTCGGACGAGCTGCTCGGCCTTCTCTGCCACGTCTATCTTGGCTCTGGCGATGAGGCGATCATCACCCAGCACGGCTTCCTCGTCTACAAGATCCAGATCATGGGCGCCGGCGCCAAGGCGATCGAAGTGCCGGAAAAGGATTGCACGGTCGATGTCGACGCGATCCTCGCCGCCGTGACGGACAAGACCAAGATGGTCTTCATCGCCAATCCGGGCAATCCGACCGGGACCTATGTGCCGGTTGCCGATATCCGCCGTCTGCATGCCGGCCTGCCGAAGGGCGTCATCCTCGTGCTTGACGCGGCCTATGCGGAATATGTCCGCAAGAACGATTACGAGGCGGGTCTGGAACTGGTCTCGGCCAACAAGAACGTCGTCATGTGCCGTACTTTCTCCAAGGTCTATGGTCTTGCGGCCCTGCGTATCGGCTGGATGTACGGCCCGGCCAATATTCTGGATGCGCTGAACCGCGTGCGCGGCCCGTTCAACATGAATGCGCCGGCGATCGCTGCCGGTGCCGCTGCCATCCGCGACGGTGCCTTCATCGAAAAGGCGATCGAGCACAACACGCTCTGGCTCGACAAGCTGACCCATGCTTTCGAGGCGATCGGCCTCAAGGTCACGCCGTCGGTCACCAATTTCGTGCTGATCCATTTTCCGGATGTGGACGGCAAGCGCGCGCCCGATGCCGATGCCTTCCTGACCAGCCGCGGTTATATCCTGCGCGCCGTCAAGGGATATGGCCTGCCGAACGCGCTTCGCATGACGGTCGGCTCGGAAGAGGCAAACCGCGGCGTCATCGAGACGCTCGGCGAGTTTATGGGACGTTCCGCATGACCATCCCGCATTTCGAGCGGATCGCGCTGATCGGTATCGGTCTGATCGGCTCGTCGATCGCCCGTGACGTCAAGGCACTCGGCCTCGCCAAAGAGGTCGTGGTTTCGACGCGCAGTGAAGAGACCTTGAAGCGGGCGAAAGAACTCGAGCTCGGCAGTGAATATACGGTGTCGGCTGCCGATGCGGTGAAGGGTGCCGATCTGGTGATCGTCTCGGTTCCGGTCGGAGCATCGGAAGCGGTTGCCAAGCAGATTGCCAGCAGCCTGAAGCCGGGCGCGATCGTTACCGATGTCGGCTCCACCAAGGCGTCGGTCATCGCCCAGATGGCGCCGCATATGCCCGACAACGTGCATTTCATTCCCGGCCACCCACTGGCGGGAACGGAAAAGTCCGGCCCGGATGCAGGCTTTGTCGGCCTGTTCCGTGATCGCTGGTGCATTTTCACGCCTTTGCCGGATACCGATCCGGTGGCGCTCGATAAGCTCAAGGCCTTCTGGATGGCGCTCGGTTCGCGTGTCGACGACATGGATCCGCAGCACCACGACAAGGTGCTCGCCATCGTCTCGCACCTGCCGCATATCATCGCCTACAATATCGTCGGCACGGCGGACGATCTGGAGACGGTGACGGAATCGGAAGTGATCAAATATTCCGCTTCCGGCTTCCGCGATTTCACCCGTCTGGCCGCTTCCGATCCAACCATGTGGCGCGATATCTGCCTGCATAACAAGGATGCGATCCTGGAAATGCTCGCGCGTTTTTCCGAGGACCTCGCCTATCTGCAAAGGGCGATCCGCTGGGGTGAGGGCGACAAGCTGTTCGAACTCTTCACCCGCACGCGGGCGGTCCGCCGGTCGATCATCCAGGCCGGTCAGGATGTCGACGCGCCGGATTTCGGCCGCCATGCGCTGGATGTGAAGAAGTAAGGCGTAAACCGATCAGATCGGCGGGATCTCGCCGATCTGGATCAGTCCGCCGGCCAGAACCTTGCCGCGCCTGATGGTGAGGTCGATCGAGGCATTGGAGCCGCCACCGAGCGCCGACAGCATCTTCGATGCGGTGTCGAGCGTCGGCGCGAAATCCGGAAACGCTTCGCCAAGGCTCTTGCGCCAGGCATCGATCTGCTCGATGCGCAGTTTCAGCTTGCCGTTCATGCGGCCATTCTCATCGAAGGAGAAGGGGCCGGATAGCGTCATCACCCGGCCCTGACCAAGATCGGCGCGGAATTGGCGCATCTCCGCCTTTGTGCCGGTCAGCGACGTGCCGTTCGGGTCCGTGCCGTCAATCATGCCGGCGCGGCCGATCAGCGTCAGGTCGAGGCTGGAGTCGAGGGCCGGAAGGAACTGCGCGACGCCCGGCAGGGTGGTCGCGGCACCCTTCAGGTCGATCGCCGTATCGAGATCGGCGCCGTTCTGGCGCAGATGGATTTCCGCATGATTGCTGGTGACGTCGAAGGTCTGATTGTCGGCCGTGGAAACGACATTGGTCTTGGCGCCTTCGATCACCAGCGAGGCGCGCTCGACGCCGCCAAGCTTGGCGATCAGGCTCGATTGCAGCGATGTCCACGTGGTATTGAGGGTCAGGCCGCGGCTCGAGCGGACCTCTGCCGGTGCATCCATTTCCCAGACGATATGGCCGGGATTGTAGATCTGGGCTGCCGAGCGCAAGGCGCCGAAAGTGCCGGAAATGCCGTTGGCCTTGTCGTCGACCGAGACCTTCGAGCAGAACAGGCCTATGCGAAAAGGATAACCGCGATATTCGGCATCGGTGCATTCGGCGGCAATGCCGCGCTTTTCCTGGCTGCCGAGAAAGGCGAGCGTGTTTTCCTTCAGAAGCGATGCGGCATAGAACCAGCCTGCCGTATAGAGGCAGATCGCCAGAACCACGGCGGTGGCGAGAAGCCACAATTTTCTGCTGACGCCGCTGCGGCTTGACGCTGCCATGTTGTTCTCCCAATGGTGCTTCGTAATGAAAAGGGCTTGGCCTGCGATATGGACGAATTTTGGATCTTTGGCTACGGATCGCTGATGTGGAATCCGGGTTTCGCGTATGAGACAAGAATGGATGCGCGCGTCTTCGGGTTCCGCCGTTCGCTCTGCATCTGGTCGGTGGCCCATCGCGGCACGCCGGAAAATCCGGGTCTCGTGCTTGGCCTCGACCGTGGCGGTTCATGCCGCGGCGTGGCTTTCCGGGTGGGGGAAAAGGACCGCGACGAGGCGCTGGATTACCTTCGCAAGCGTGAATTGATCACAGATGTCTATCTGGAGCGCATTCTGCCCGTGACACTTGCCGATGGTCGCCGCGTGCAGGCCGTTTCCTACATCGTCGACCGTACTCATGAGGAATATGCCGGATCGCTGGAGATCGACGAGGCGGCGCAGATCGTGGCGCGTTCGCATGGTCAGGCTGGGCCGAACGATGCCTATGTCTTCAATACGCTGACGCATTTGAAGACGATGGGAATTCGGGATCTATGGCTTGAAGGTGTGGGTGAGCGACTATTGGCTTCGGTTTGATGCCTTTGCCCCTCATCCGCCTGCCGGCACCTTCTCCCCGTCATGACGGGGAGAAGGACACTTGCGGCACGCTCTCTGCCTCAATCAGGGCAGGTCCCCTCTCCCCGCAAGCGGGGAGAGGGTTAGGGTGAGGGGCCGATTTGCCTGTGGGCTTAAGCCGCCGTCTGAGCCTTCAATTCCGCCAGCCGCTTCTTCGCCTCGGGCGGCAGCGGCAGGTGCGGGTTGGCGGCGACGGTTTCGACGAGCAGTTCGTCGCTCGCCTTTTCCAGTGTCTCGACCAGCTGCTTGTAGAAGGCATCCGGATCCAAACCCGGCTGGATTGCCGGCAGGATGCGGACCTTGAAATGGCCGGGATATTTGACGAGCTTGCGGCGGCCCCAGAACAGGCCCCAATGGGCGACGACCGGCACGACCGGAACCTGGGTATCACGATAGATGCGGGCAATGCCGTAGCGATATTCGGGGGCGGCGCCCGGCGGGCGGCGGGTGCCCTCGGGATAGATGATCAGCTGGCGGCCGGCATCCATCTCTTCGCGGGTGCGCTTCATCACCTCGACCATGACCTTGCCGCGGGCGCCGCGATTGACCGGGATCATCTTCTGCTTGGCGGCATACCAGCCGAAGAGCGGGATCCACATCAGCTCGCGCTTCAGGATATAGACCGGGTCACGCTGGTAAGGCAGAAGCGCCACCGTATCCCAGGCCGACTGATGCTTCGGTGCAAAGATGCAGCCGCCTTCCGGCACGTTTTCCAGACCTTCGATCTCGAAGGTCGCACCGACGATCTTTGCCATCAGCCAGTTGCAGGAGGCCGCCCAGGCCTTCGGGATCCTGTAGGCGGCCTTGCGCGGCATCAGGAAATAGATCGGCGAGAGCACGATCATCCTGACGATGAGGTTTGTGTAGAAGGCAGTGTTGAACAGAACCGAACGCAGGAGCAGCATGAAGCGGGCTTTCTAGAGCATGTCTCCCGAAAGTGGTCGCCGGTTTCGGGTAAGGACATGCGTACAAAGAACGAGCTGAAGCGCAAAGCGCTTTAGCGGATCGCAGCCTGCCTACACGAGATCGATGTCGGAAAAAAGCGCTGACGTTGATGGGAGTGTCAGGGCTTGGGTTTCTTCGTCGAGCCGGTCGGGTCGCCTTCGGTCCTGAGACCGCTGCCGCGGCCAATGCCGAGCATGTCGCGGATCGTGGCCAGCACGACCTTGCCATATTCCGAGAGCATGGTTCTCAGCGTATCGGGTTCGGCAAACCAGGCGCGCCGCGTCAGGTCGGCCGTTACGACGGGATAGGCGATGAATTCCGTTACCGGATCGGCCTGCCGTAATTCATGCAGGCTGCGCAGCATGTGATAATTGTTGGTTACGACCAGAACCGACCGGTATTTGTGATCGTGGATCCAGCGGGTGATCTCGCTTGCATTGCCGATCGTGTCGATCGCGTCGTAACCGATATCAACGCAGCATTTGAAGAGATCCGCAGACCCCTGGGTCGCCTTCCTGATCTGTGTCGGCGTCGTAGAGGGGTGGGCGCCAGAGATTAGCAGGCGCTGGCCGGCGCCATCGCGCAACAGGCCGAGCGCCTGTTCGATGCGCAGGTAACCGCCCGTCAGCACGACGATCGCATCGGCCTTCACGCCATCCGGTGCCTTCAGCGAGGATACCGAATCAGCGAACCACAAAAAGCCGCCCGCGAGCACGGCGCAGAACAGAAAAATTGCCAGGAGCAGCCGGCGTGCAGTCCGTCGCAGCAGGCTTTTGCGAGACAGCCAGGCCATCCGCGGCCGCTCCGGCGGCCGGGTTTCCGTGGAACTTGGAGGGGTCTCGCCGAGGGTCATGAATCGTCAATAACTACAGATTAAGGCGGTGCCTAGTCCTGCGCGTTGTCGCATCGCGCAAATCCGATCATCGATCAAGAATAGGGGGCGCCTTCGGAGCGTGCCGGATCGGAGCGGACGAAGTCGATTTCGTCGATCGTGCGCATCACGGTAATGCGGGCCGTCAGCGTCGTCAGCAGCGCGATGATGATCATCGTCGCAAAGATGCCGAGATAACCGGTAAAGCCGATCGTAAACGAGCCGAAGAGGGCGGTCGCCTGCTCGCTCTGAGGCGTTGCCCGCGAGTTCGACTGCCAGAGATTGGCGATCGCAAACAGGCCGGCTGCCAAAGCACCGCCGGCGGCCGAGCCCTTGATGCTGATCTTCAGGAAATGTTTCTGGAATTCCCGTGCCGCAAACGAACTTTCGGCGCCGACGAAGTGCAGTACCTCGATGATGTGGCGATTGCCGGAGAGCGCACCGCGCGTGGCGAAGATGACGGTCAGGATCATCGCCGTGAAAACGAGAACCAGTACGCCGGTGCCGATCAGCACCGTGGTGCGGGCCATGGAGACCAGCCGGTCGACCCAGGTGCGGTGGTCGTCGAGAAAGGCCTGTGGCACTTCCGTCTTCAAAAGATCACGCATGGAATCGAAATCGGGTGGGTTGCGCTCGTCAATGGTGACGATGACGAGCCGCGGCACCGGCAGGTCGTCGAGATTGAGATCGGCACCGAGCCAGGGTTCGAGCAGGCGCGCTGTGGCGCTGTCGTCCATGATCGTGCCGTCGCGGGTACCGACGAAGGTCATGGCCACGTCGCGCGCCTTTTTCAGCGCGGCATTCATGTCCAGACCGTCTTCCGGCTTGATCTGGATGGTGATTTCTCGGGAAATCTGGCTCTGCCAGCTGGCGGCCGTCGCCCAGACCATGCTGACGGCACCAAGCGTCAGGCAGGCGAGAAAGGCCATGATGGCGATCACCACCATCAGCGCATTGCCCTGAATATTGGATGGCGGCAGGATCGGTCCGGTCGGGCGCACCCGCATTTCCGGGCGTCGCGGCGTCTGCTGGTTGGGCGTCGTCGGAGATGCACTCGTCGGAGGCTGTTTGCCAGCGCTACCGGGTTTGCGTTTTTTCGTGCGGGTCGGCTCACTCATAGATGTCGAGCCTCCCTTCGGTAAGGATCATGCGCCTTGCATCCACCTGGTCCATCAGCGCCAGATCGTGGGTTGCGATGACGACGGCGGTGCCGAGCCGGTTCAGCTCCATGAAAAGGCTGAGGATCCGCCTTGCCATGGGCGGATCGACATTGCCGGTCGGTTCGTCGGCGAGCAGTATTTCCGGACGGTCCATCAGCGCTCTGGCAATTGCTGCGCGCTGTTTCTCTCCGCCCGAAAGCACGGCCGGGAGCACGTTGATGCGCTCGCCGAGACCGACCCATTTCAGAAGCTCGATCACGTCGTTGCGATACGAGCTTTCCTCCTTGCCGCGCACACGCAGCGGCAGGGCGACGTTTTCATAGGTCGTCAGGTGGTCGAGCAGGCGAAAATCCTGGAAGACGATGCCGACCCGTCGGCGCAACATCGGCAGTTCGGCGCGCGGGATCTGCGACAGGTCGCGGTCGAACATGCGGATGATGCCGCGCGTCGGATGCAGGGACATGAAAAGCAGGCGCAGGAGCGTCGTCTTGCCGGCGCCCGACGGTCCCGTCAGGAACTGGAACGAGCGCTTGGGAATGTCGAATGTCATGTCGCGGAGAATCTCCGGACCCATTCCGTAGCGCAGGCCGACATTTTCGAAATGGATCAACGGGCGACCGAGTCCTCGACTCTTTCAAAATTCACTTGCCGCCATCTCTTAACGACGGGCGTAAACGAAAGGTAAATTCCGCGCAGAAATAGGCTGATTTCCGGCGAAATTTGCAAAGCGTTAACCATTCCAATTTACGACTTGGGGGGATTCGTTTCAATGCCCGGCTTGCCTTCATACAGGCGATGGCTGACCCCGCGAGGCTTCGATGAGCAGTTTCACCAGCCGCTCCGGCAAGACCATCTTCAAAATGGACATTCTGCCGCCGGATCAGAAATCCCGCCGCAATGGTTTCAAGCCGCGTCGCGCTGAGGCCGTCGATGCGCATTTCGTGCCGGTCGTCGGTGGCCAGCGCCGCCGTGGTGCTGCCGGTTTCCACAATGACAACCGCCGCGGTGCGACGGTCCGGCAGCAGGCAGAGGATGCAGGCTTCGTGGCGGGCGTTGAGCGCAAGCTCGGAAATCTCTCGGCCGACCTGTTCTGCGCAGTTGTTGCTGCCGTCTTCGTGCTGGTGTTCTTTCTCGCTGGCGGTTTCTCCTTCCTTTTCGGCCAGGGCGCCCAGGCTGAGGCCGGCCCGCTTCTCAACATCACCCATGTCAGCATGACGCCGCAGGATGCGGGCGGGATGCGGGTTCTCTTGATCAACGGTATCGTTGAAAATGCCGGCAGTGCTACGCATGCCATGCCGGCCATCCGCGCCGAGCTTCTGTCTGGCGATGCGCTGGTGGCAAGCACGCTGATCAGCCCGCCTGCCTCGCAGATCGAAGGCGGACACAGCCGTGGCTTCTCGGCCCGCGTGCCGCATCCCGGTGGGAAACTGCCCGATTTGAAACTCTCCTTTGCAGAACGGGATGCCTCCCGCTCCTGATTGTGCTATCGCGGTTTTTTGACCGTATCAGGAGTGACCGCATGCCCGTCGTGCGCGGAAAGATCATCGAGCCGCTTTATACCGCCGAGCAGATTGCCGAGCGCAACCATGCCATCGCCGCCCAGGTCGCGGCCGGTCCCACCAAGGACCTGCTGGTCATCGCCATCCTGAAGGGCTCTTTCATCTTCGCTGCAGACCTTCTGCGCGCGATGCACGATGTCGGCCTTGCCCCGGAAGTCGAGTTCATCACCCTTTCGAGCTATGGCACCGGAACGGTCTCGCAGGGCGTGCGCATCGTCAAGGATATCGATAGCGATGTGAAGGATCGCGACGTTCTCCTGATCGACGACATTCTCGAATCCGGCCGCACCCTGAAATTCGCCAAGGAACTGCTGATGGAGCGTGGCGCGCGCCATGTCTCGCTCGCCGTTCTTCTCGACAAGAAGGTGAAGCGCAAGGAAGAGCTGGAAGCGGATTTCGTCGGCTTCGAATGCCCTGATTATTTCGTCGTCGGTTACGGCATGGATGTCGCCTATGCCTTCCGCGAATTGCCCTTCGTCGGCGTCGTCACGGGCGACGCCTGACCGTTCGCTGACCCTGTCCCAATATGGGAAATGACAGTCCTGAAGTCGTAAGGTGTTAACCATGGCGCGCCGCAAAGGCGCGTCGTTTACTCCTCGAAAAGGAAAGTCTGGTGATTTGCTCTGAATAAGAATCAACGGAGCGATGATCGCTATGGCCCGAATCCTGATCACCGAAGACGAAGACACGCTGCGCATGTTCGTTGCCCGCGCGCTTCGGATGGATGGCCACGAGACCCATGAAGCCGGCGATGGCGCCGATGGGCTGGAAAAGCTGATCGACGACGTTCAGCCCTTCGACCTTCTGCTTTCCGATATCCGCATGCCGGTCATGGACGGGATCGAGCTCGTGCATGAGGCCTCTGCCCTGTTTCCCGACATGAAGATCCTGCTGATGACCGGTTATGCCGAACAGCGGGAACGCGCCGACGACCTGTCGGGCAAGATCATCGACGTCGTCCAGAAGCCGTTTGCGCTGCCGGAGATCCGCAAGGCGGTTGCCCGCGCGCTTGCGACGCAGACGCCCCGCGCCGCCTGATTCGATTTCGTCCTTAAAGAAAAACCGGCGAGAGCGCTGCCCGCTCCCGCCGGTTTTCTATTTTCAAAGATCTCAGCGGATCTCCAGAAGCCGTTCCAGATATTGCCGTTCGGCATCGCCCGACAGCGTATTGCCGAGCTTTTCGCGGATCGTGTCGAGGATTTCGCGGGCGCGCTGGACGTCGATTTCATCCGGCACCTTCACCTGATCGCCGAAGTCCGGGCCTGAGGTCGAACGCGGACGGCCGAGCGGGTCGCGGCCATTCTGGCCACCTTGCGCCATGCCTTCACCTTCGCCCTGCTGCTGGCCCTGGCCGGGCTGTCCCTGACCCTGCTGGCCCTGCATGGCCTGCATCATCTGCTGCATCATGTTCTGGGCGCCCTGGCGCAGCGCGTTCAGCGCATTGCCCTGGCCTTCGACGGCCTGTTCGCCCTGACCCTGGCCGAGCGCCTTGCCGGCATTGCCCATTTCACGCTGTGCCTGGCCAAAACCTTCGCCGGGCTGCATACCGAGGCCTTTCAGACCCTTCTGCAGCTCTTCCAGCTTCTTGCCGAGGCCTTCCTGCTGGGCGCGCAGGTTCTTCAGCGCTTCACGTAGCTGCTGGGCGGTCATCTGGTCGGTGTTCTGCTGACCTTGCTGGCCCTGTTGCCCCTGCTGGCCGTTCTGGCCCTGCTGTTGCTGCTGACCCTGTTGGCCCTGCTGGTTCTGGCCTTGCTGCTGCTGGCCCTGCTGTGGATCCTGGCCGTCCGGATCGCCGCGCTGCATGCGGTCGCGCAGCGCCTGATCGAACTTGAAGGTCTGGTCCATCAGCTTCTGCTGTTCCTGCATGATCTCGCCGAGCTTGTCGATCTGCTGGCGCATCTGGCTGTTTTGCTGCTGCTGGCCCTGCTGGCCGCGCTGCGGGCGACCGGCCTGCAGATTGTTCATCATCCGCTGCATCTGCTGCAGCATCTGCTGGGCAGCATCGCGATTGCCGGAGCGGGCCAGATTTTCGATCTGGTCCATCATGTTCTGCAGGTCGCGCTGACGAATGACGTTCTGCGCCTGCATGTTGTTCTGGGCCTGCGGCGCGTTCTGCATGCGCTGGGCAAGCTCGTTCATGAACTGCTGCATCGCCTCGCGCAGTTCCTTCATCAGGCGGGCGACCTCCTGATCGTTGGCGCCGTTCTGCAGCGCTTCGGATAGATTGCGCTGGGCATCGCGCAGGCGCTTTTCGGCCTGGGAAAGATCGCCATCCTCGATGCCAAGAGCGATTTCCCAAAGATATTCGGCCGTGTCCTTGTACTGCTCGTCGGTGCGGGCGAGCTTCATGCGCTCGCGGGCAGAGCGGATCAGCAGGAATTGGCTGAGATTGGGAATGGTCTCGTCCGGGCGGATGGCGAGCGCGTCGTTGAGCTCGATGGCACGCGGCATTTTTCGCGTGTCGAGCGCAAACACCTGGCGCTGTTCGGCGACGGCGGCTGCCAGCGGTTCGGAGAAGCCGCGGGCAGGCAGGATCATCTCATGGGTCGGGCTGCGGCCTGTCTGGCCGGCGCCATCCTTGGCAACAAGCGTGATCTTCACGCGTTTGCCGGCAAGCGGATGTTCGGTGAGGTTGCGGCTGGTCAGTCCCTTGAACTCGCGGCCGTTCTGGCGCGGCATGTCCAGCCGGTATTCCGGCAGTGGGTAAAGCGGCTTGGCATCCGGATCCTGCGGCTCTGCGGGTTCGATCAGCGCATGCGCTTCGACGATCCCGTAATCATCCTTGCCCTTGAAGCCGATTTCCAGCGCGCCGTTGACGGCACGTTTCGGCTGACCTTCGAAGGAGATTTCCGGCGGCCGGTCAGGAATGACGTCGAAGGCCCAGGTCTGGCCGTTGGCCGTCAATTCGCCGCTTTCGGCAACGTTGAAGGCGTAGGTGCGCGGCGGCACGGTCTGGCTTGCAGCTGTCTGGGTCGCGGGTGCCGGCGGTGGGGGCGCTCCTGCAGGCTGGCCGGCTTTCTCCTGTTTCGCTGCATCCGCGGCCTTGCGGGCTTCCTCGGTCATCAGCGTCACCGGCTGGCCGCCTGCCTTGGGCGTGAAGACAACTGCCTCGCCGCCTTCACCGCCGGTCACGCGGACGGTCAGGCCGGAATTCTGCGGTACGGATGCGCTCTTCATTCCGGTCTGTGTCGACCCAGCGGGAGCCGCTGCCGGCATATCGCGGCCGGTCAGGAAGATCGGCGCACGGCCAGTATAGGGGGGGGGCGTCAGCCAGGCGTCGATGCGCAGGTCGGGATTGATGCTGGGGGCCGGCGGTGCGGCGCGGAATGCATCTGCGGGAGAACCGCCTCCATTCGAAAAGGAATAACCGAGTGCGACGGCAAAGATCAAAGCCGGCAGGGCGCGCAATCCGAAGCGGTCATAACCGGCAATATCCGGGCGCGGCAGGCCGGCATCGAGCGAGGCGATACGCTCGGCCATGCGGATCTGGTGTTCCTTCCAGAGCGCGCGGGAGAAGGGCGTCTCGAATGCCGGCTGGTCTTCCTGCACGGCAACGGGCTGGTGTTCGAGATTGTTGCGTTCTTCGAGAAGGCGGTCAGCCTCACCCGGCGCGGGCCAGCGCAAGCGTCCCAAGGGCAGGAGGGACGCAATGAGGCCAATTGCGAGCACGCCGAGCAAGGTCCAGCGGAGCCATTCGGGCGCGATGCGAAAAATGCCGAACCAGGAGGCCGCGAAAAACAGTGCAACCACGCTGAGCGGCGCTGCAAGGCGTGGCAAAACCCGTTCCAGAAACAGCACGATCCGGGCAAGGCTGCGGTTCAACACGACACGGCGTGCAAGCAAGGGATGCGTCTCGAAGGCACCTTTGCGGGAAAAGCTCATGCGGTCCGTCTCCGGTGATGGCGGCGCAAATCGAACTTTGAGGATAGCAGTCTTTGTGGCGAAGACGAGGGCGACGGCCTTGTCGCCCCCATATTTTGCCAGAATTCCGCGAAAAGTGAACGGTGGTTGACCGCTCAGCCGAGCCAGGCCGGGACGGAATCGAGGCCGATCAGCTCTTCATAGGTGCCGCGCGGGCGGATCACATGGAATTCCGAACCCTTGGCCAGCACTTCCGGCACGAGCAGGCGGGAGTTGTAGGTTCCGGCCTGAACGGCGCCGTAAGCGCCGGCCGAACCGACGGCGATCAGGTCGCCGGGCTTCGGTTCCGCCATCTCGCGATCGAGTGCCAGATAGTCGCCCGTCTCGCAGACGGGGCCGACGACATCGCCCTTGATGCGCGGCGCATCGGCAGAGGGCATGACGACCGGCTGGATCGAATGGTAGGCTTCATAGAGTGTCGGGCGGATGAGGTCGTTCATCGCACCGTCGACGATGACGAAGGCCTTTTCGCCGCCGTCCTTCACATAGATCACCTCGGTCACCAGCATGCCGGCATTGCCGACGATGAGGCGGCCCGGCTCCATGACGATCCGGCAATTCAGCGTGCGCAGCTGGCGCTTTACCGTCTCGGCGTAATTGTCGGGCGAGGGCGGCGGGTTGTTGTCGTTGCGATAGGGAATACCGAGACCACCGCCGACATCGACATGGGAGATCGCATGGCCATCGCCAAGCAGGGTCTCGACCAGTTCGCGCAGCAGGCGGAAGGCGTCCTCGAAAGGCTGCAGCTCGGTGATCTGGCTGCCGATATGCATGTCGATGCCGGTGACTTCGATGCCGGCAAGCGTCGCCGCATGGGCATAGACCGCACGCGCCTTTTGATAGGCGATGCCGAACTTGTTTTCCTTCTTGCCGGTCGAGATCTTCGCATGGGTGCCGGCATCGACATCCGGGTTGATGCGGAAGGAGACGTGGGCCTTCTTGCCCGCCTTTATGGCGCGCAGGTTCAGGACTTCCAGTTCCGGCTCGGATTCGATGTTGAAGCAGTAGATGCCGGCTTCCAGCGCCAGATCCATCTCGGCCACCGTCTTGCCGACGCCGGAAAACACGACGCGGCTTGCCGGAATGCCGGCGGCCAGCGCGCGGCGCAATTCGCCGCCGGAGACCACGTCGGCACCGGCGCCAAGCTTTGCTAGCGTCTTCAGCACAGCCTGGTTGGAATTGGCCTTCATCGCATAACAGACCATAGCATCGACATCCGAAAATGCCTGCGCGAACACCTTGTAATGGCGCTCCAGCGTTGCGGTCGAGTAGACGTAGAAGGGCGTGCCGACCGTCTTGGCGATATCGGTGATTGCAACGTTTTCGGCGTGCAGCACGCCGTCGATATATTGGAAATGGTTCACGGCTGTGCCTGGAAACTGGGATATGTCGGGAATTACAGGAGCGGGTCGAGCAGGAACGGCTTTTCCGGAACCGGATCGGCCTTGCGCGTGCCGGGATTGCCGGGCTTGCGGATGTTCTGCTGTTCCAGCGGCGTGCTCGGCTTGTCGAGGTCGCCCTTTCGGCCGCAGCTGGTGACGACAGCGCCGGCAACAACCATCAGCAAGGTCACGCGGGCGATTTTCAGCAAGGATTTCGACATTCACTTTTCTCCGGCACGGCTGCGGAACCTGTCATAGCGAAGTTCCGCACGCTTGTGCAGTATCATTCATGCTTCGTTGGGGCGTGATCGCGATGAGTTGCACGCCCTTAGTTGCGGGCGCGCCACCATGCGATCTGCTTGCGCACCTCTGCCGGTGCCGTTCCGCCGAAACTGGTGCGGCTGGCAACCGAGGCATCGACCGAAAGAACGTCAAACACCTTGTCGGTGATGGCGGGGTTGATCGCCTGCAGGTCTTCCAGCGAAAGTTCGGAGAGATCGCAGCCCTTGCTTTCCGCCAACGCCACGACGCGGCCAGTGACGTGATGCGCATCACGGAACGGCAAACCGACGGAGCGGACCAGCCAGTCGGCAAGATCGGTCGCCGTCGAGAAACCGGCGCCGGCAGCCTGACGCATCTTGTCGGTGCGGATCGTCATGTCGCGCATCATGCCGGTCATCGCGGCGATCGCCAGTTCCAGGTTCTCGGCGCTGTCGAAAACCTGTTCCTTGTCTTCCTGCATGTCCTTGGAATAGGCGAGCGGCAGGCCCTTCATGACGGTCAAGAGTGCCACCAGCGAGCCGTTGATACGGCCGGTCTTGGCGCGCACCAGTTCGGCGGCATCCGGGTTCTTCTTCTGCGGCATGATCGACGAGCCGGTCGAGAATGCGTCGGACAGGCGCACGAAGCCGAATTGCGGCGTCGACCAGATGACGATCTCTTCGGCAAGGCGCGACAGGTGCACGGCGCAGATCGCCGCGACCGAGAGGAATTCCAGCGCGAAATCGCGGTCGGAGACAGTGTCGATCGAATTGCGGGTCGGCTCGCGGAAACCGAGCGCCTTTGCCGTCATGTGGCGGTCGATCGGGTAGGGCGTGCCGGCCAGCGCTGCGGCGCCGATCGGGCTTTCGTCGAGATGGTCGATCGCATGGCGCACGCGGGCGCGGTCACGGCCGAACATTTCGACATAGGCCATGCAGTGATGGCCGAAGGTGACCGGCTGGGCGGTCTGCAGATGGGTGAAACCGGGCATGACGGTGTCGGCATGCTCTTCCGCGCGGTCGAGGAAGGCGGCGATCAGGTCGGTCAGCATGCGCTCGGTTTTGGCAAGCTCTTCCTTGACCCAGAGGCGGAAATCGAGTGCCACCTGGTCGTTGCGCGAGCGGGCGGTGTGCAGGCGTCCGGCGGCGGGGCCGATCAGGGTCGCCAGCCGCGCCTCGATGTTCATGTGGATGTCCTCGAGCTTGCGCGAGAACTCGAACTTGCCGGCTTCGATCTCTGACAGGATCGTGTTCAGACCCTCGACAATCTTCTCTTTATCTTCGCCCGAAATAATGCCCTTTTCGGCCAGCATTGTCGCATGGGCGATCGAGCCGCGGATATCCTGGGCGTAGAGCTTCTTGTCGAAACCGATCGAGGCATTTATCTCCTCCATGATCGCGTCCGGCCCGGAAGCGAAGCGCCCGCCCCACATCTGGTTGGAAGATGTCGCGTCCTTCGTGCTTTCGGCCATGCGTCTGATACCCTGGAGTGACTGATGACGACCAAGAGACCTTTCGGCCTTCCGTCCGCCAAGTTGATCGTGATTGCCGCCGTTGCAGGAATTCTTGCTGGCGCCGTGGCGGTATACGTGAGGAATGTAGGGTCTGGCAATGGTGCGGATGGTGGCGTTGCCGGCCTCTTTTCCAGCTCTTCCGGTGCCTGCGAGGGCGCTGTCGAGACGGCGAAGTCGGTTTCGCAATTCTCAAAGGGCCAGGTTGCAGCGATGGTGGCCGCCCAACCGCCGCGGCCGATCAGTCTCGTCTTCAAGGGTGCTGACGGCAAGGAGCTGAAGACCGCCGATTTTGCCGGCAAGACGGTGCTTCTCAATCTCTGGGCCACGTGGTGCGTCCCCTGCCGCGAGGAAATGCCGGCGCTGAACGCGCTGCAGAAGGAAGTTGGCGGCAAGGATTTCGAGGTCGTCGCCGTCAATATCGATACCGGCAGCGACGACAAGCCGAGGAATTTTCTGACCGATTACAAGATCGACGATCTCGGCTTCTACCGCGACAGTTCGATGGGCGTGTTCAATGTTTTGAAGAAGGAAGGCCTTGCCTTCGGCCTGCCGGCGACTTTGATCCTTGACCGAAAAGGTTGCCTGATCTCGTCCATGAACGGCCCGGCTGCCTGGGATAGCCCGGACGCCAAGGCGCTGGTCAAGGCGGCGATCGGCTTGTAAAGACCGAACGGCTTTTATTGCAAAAGCAACCCTGAGTGGTTTCATGCTGCGCCGCGGCGGATTTTACAGTTGTGGTGCAACCGGCGCGGGCCGGTTTTGATCAGCCCGGATTAAGCCCCGGCTCCGATAATGCGGCCCTCTTTGAACTCTGCAGCATCGGCCATCCATTTCATGACCAGCCCATTTCCGCGCGCCGCATCCGGTGTCTCTCCGCTCGTCCCCATTCTCGGCAAGGTCTCCGACCTGATGGGCGCAGGCGATCATGAGGGAGCGATGCGGCAGTTGCTGGCGGTCGCGGACCTTGTGCGCAAGGAGGCCGTGGCCTGCAACACGCTCGCCTTCCTTCTGCTGCAGGTCGATCGGCCGAAGGAGGCGGCCGGCTGGTTCGAGGCATCGCTGCTGCTGAAGCCGGGTGAATTCCGCACGATCATGGGCCTCGGCATGGCGCATGAAAATTCCGGAGCCCATGGCTCGGCATTCAAGGCTTTCGAAAGCGCCATCTCCGTGAAGCCCGGGGATGCCGATGCATGGTATCGTCGCGGACTGGCGCTCTCCGAACTGGGCCGGGAGCAGGAGTCGCTTGAAAGCCTCGACAAGGCACTTTCGCTCGATCCCAATCACGCGCTCGCAGCTGCCAAGCGCAGCCATCTCCTCGAGGCGATGGGCGATCTTGCCGCGGCAATCGAGGCGGCGCTTGCGACCTGTCGCTCCTTGCCCGGGCAGGTGACGGCGTGGTCACGGCTCGGCGATCTGTTGCAGCAGTTCCGCAGCATTCCGCAGGCGATCTCCGCCTATGACATGGGGCTCCGGCTTGAGCCGCAGGATTTCCATTGCCTCTATAACAAGGCGGTGGCGCTGAAGGAGGGCAAGCAGAAGGAACAGGCACTCGCCTGCGCGCAGGACGCTTTGCGGCTGCGGCCGAATGATCGTGACGTGCTGATGCTGTGCGGCAATCTGGAGCTTTCGCTTGGCAACCGGCAGGCCGCGACGTTCTGCTTCACTGCTGTGGCCAATCAGGGCGCCGCCCGATCCTATCCGGCGCGGCAGCAACCGGCAAAATTCAGGGCGGTCATGCTGTTTTCGCCCTTTGGCGGCAATACGCCCTACGAGGACCTGATCAAGGACGGTGCCTTCGATACGGAGGTTTTCATCATCCTGCTCGGGTATCGTTATGACGCCGAGATGATCGACGCCCGGGCCGATGTCGTCGTCAACCTTGTTTCCGAAATGGATCTAGGCGAAGGCGAGGCCATTGTTTCAGAAGTGATGGCGCTGACGGATCGGCTGAAGAAGCCCGTGGTCAACGATCCGCACCGGATTGTCGGCACCGACCGGGAGACGATGGCGCAGCGGCTTGCCGGTATCGAAGGTCTGGTCATGCCGCGGACCCTGCGCACCGACCGTGCAGGCCTGCAGCAGCTTGTCGAGGCGGGCGGTATCGATGCGTTTCCCGTGATCATCCGGCATGCCGGCACCCATGGCGGCGACATGATGGAACTGGTCGATAATTCACGTGCGCTTCTGCAGTTTGCTGACGAGGCCGGGGAGCACATGCTCTATCTCACCCGCTATGTCGATTACAGTTCGGCGGACGGCCACTTCCGCAAATATCGTTTCCTTTTTGTCGGCGACGAGATCCTGCCCTATCATCTGGCGATCGGTGATGGCTGGAAAGTGCATCATGCTTCTACCCGGATGGGTGAAGTGGAATGGATGCGCGAGGAAGAGGCGGCCTTCCTGAACGCGCCGGCTTCGGTCTTCGGTCCGAAGGCGATGGCGGCGCTCAATGCCATCCGCCGCGAAGTCGGGCTCGATTATTTTGGGATCGATTGCGGGCTCGATGCCGAAGGCAGGGTGGTGGTTTTCGAGGTCAATGCCTCGATGCTGATCCACCTGCATAACGAGGGTTTCGAATACAAAACCCCGCATGTGAACCGTATCCAGAAGGCGTTCGAGCGGATGCTGGAAAGCCGTGCCGGCAAGCGGACGTAAAAACGGGACCTCGTCGGGTCCCGTCCTCGATATCTGCAGGGATGTCTGACGGCGCTTCTATCAGCGGGTCGGAACCGGCGTCTCGCCACGATAGTCATAGAAGCCGCGGCCCGACTTGCGGCCGAGCCAGCCGGCTTCGACATATTTCACCAGAAGCGGGCAGGGGCGGTATTTCGAATCCGCAAGACCATCGTGCAGGACCTGCATGATCGACAGACAGGTGTCGAGGCCGATGAAGTCGGCGAGCTGCAGCGGGCCCATCGGATGGTTGGCGCCGAGCTTCATGGCCGTATCGATGGCCTCGACCGAGCCGACGCCTTCATACAGCGTATAGATCGCCTCGTTGATCATCGGCAGAAGAATGCGGTTGACGATGAAGGCCGGGAAATCCTCGGCGACCGTGGCGGTCTTTTCGAGCGCCGTCACATAGTCCTTGGCAGCCTTGAAGGTCGGTTCGTCGGTCGCGATGCCGCGCACCAGTTCGACGAGCTTCATGACAGGCACGGGATTCATGAAGTGGATGCCCATGAATTTTTCCGGGCGGTCCGTCGTCGAGGCAAGGCGGGTGATCGACAGGGAGGATGTATTGGTGGCCAGAAGCGCTTCGGGTTTCAGCACCGGGCAGACCTGCGCATAGATCTTGCGCTTTACGCTTTCGTCTTCGGTCGCAGCCTCGATGACCATGTCCATGGCGGCGAGATCGTTGACATCCGAGGAGCCGGAAATCAGCGAAAGTGCTGCATCACGCTCTTTTTCAGAGAGCTTGCCGTTGCCAACCTGGCGGGCCAGGTTGCCGTTGATGGTGGCGAGAGCACCTTCGATCCGGTCTTTCGAGAGATCGTACATCTGCACCTTGTAGCCGGCGAGCGCCGAAACATGTGCTATGCCGCAGCCCATCTGGCCTGCGCCAATGACGCCGATATTTTTCATGACCGTACTCATCTCCTCGCTCCCTTGGCGGTGCTCTTTGCAATTCCGCCGCGCGCTTTTCACAAAAATGCCGGGCCGTTTGTCGCGGCCCGGCAGATTTTTATTCCGCCAACCTGCCTTTTGCCAGCACTTTTCGCACTTGCGGCAGGTTCAAATTCCTTACAGCGCCTTTTCGAGCTGCGGCAGGATATCGAAGAGATCTCCGACGAGGCCGTAATCGGCAACCTGGAAGATCGGCGCTTCCTCGTCCTTGTTGATGGCGACGATGACCTTACTGTCCTTCATGCCGGCAAGATGCTGGATGGCGCCGGAAATGCCGACCGCGATATAGAGCTGCGGTGCGACGACCTTGCCGGTCTGGCCGACCTGCCAGTCGTTCGGGGCGTAACCGGCATCGACGGCCGCACGCGAGGCGCCGACGGCTGCCCCGAGCTTGTCGGCGACCGGCAGGATGACTTCCTGGAACTTTTCCGACGAACCGAGAGCGCGGCCACCCGAGATGATGATCTTGGCCGAGGTCAGTTCCGGACGTTCCGAGGTGGCGAGCGCGTCGGAGACGAAGCTCGATACGCCCGGATTTGCCGCAGCGGCAGCGCTTTCGACCGAAGCCGAACCGCCTTCACCGGCAGCGGCGAAGGATGCCGTGCGGACGGTGATCACCTTCTTGGCGTCGGTGGCCTGGACGGTCTGGATGGCATTGCCGGCATAGATCGGGCGCTTGAACGTATCGGCGGAAACCACTTCGATGATTTCCGAAACCTGCGCCACGTCGAGCAGAGCGGCCACGCGCGGCATAACGTTCTTCGCCGAAGCCGTGGCGGCTGCGATGATGACGTCATAGGACGGGGCAAGAGAGACGATCAGCGCTGCGAGCGGCTCGGCAAGCGCGTTGGCGAGCGAGGCATCGTCTGCGAGCAGGACCTTGGAAACGCCGGACAGCTTTGCAGCTTCGTCGGCTGCAGCCTTGGCGCCGGCACCGGCGACCAGCACGTGGACGTCGCCACCGATCTGGGTGGCAGCGGTCAGAGCCTTGGCGGTCTGGTCGGAGACGTGCGTGCCGTCATGTTCTGCCAGAAGAAGAATGGTCATGGTCAAAAACTCCTAATCTTCCGGTCTCAGATGATGCCAGCGGTCTTCAGAGCGCCGACCAGTTCGTCAACGCTGCCGACCTTGATGCCTGCCTTGCGGCCACCCGGCTCCTCGGTCTTCAGAACCTTGAGGCGCGGTGCGGTATCGACGCCGAAATCGGCCGGAGCCTTCTTGTCGAGCGGCTTCTTCTTCGCCTTCATGATGTTCGGCAGCGAAGCATAGCGCGGCTCGTTCAAGCGCAGGTCGGTGGTGACGACGGCCGGAAGCTTGACCTCGACAGTCTGCGAGCCGCCATCGACTTCGCGGGTCACCTTGGCGGAACCATCGGCGAGTTCGATCTTGGAAGCGAAGGTTGCCTGGCCGGCGCCCATCAGAGCTGCCAGCATCTGGCCGGTCTGGTTCGAGTCGTCGTCGATTGCCTGCTTGCCGACGATGATCAGGCCCGGCTGTTCGGCGTCAACGACGCCCTTCAGGATCTTTGCGACGGCGAGCGGTTCGACGGCATCTTCCGTCTCGACCAGGATCGCCCGGTCGGCGCCCATGGCAAGCGCGGTGCGCAGCGTTTCCTCGGCCTTGGCCGGGCCGATCGAGACGACCACGACTTCCTCGGCCTTGCCCGCTTCCTTCAGACGAAGAGCCTCTTCGACCGAGATTTCGTCGAACGGGTTCATCGACATCTTGACGTTCGCAAGCTCGACACCGCTGCCATCCGGCTTTACCCGGATCTTGACGTTATAATCGACCACGCGCTTAACAGGCACCAGGATCTTCATGGGGTCCTTCCTTGACTATCTCCGGCCGCAGATTGCGACATCCGCAGCCTATCCATTTGTCAGTGGGCGACATGGATACGCATTTTTGCCCCGAATACAACGTGGATTTGACCTTCCGCATTGCGGATTTCTCATAGTTCTATTCGCGCAGAGGTGCTGCCTGTGGCGTCGCGGTTTTATGCCGCACGGCTTTGGGCGTGACGATTTCCCGATCGAACAGCGGCACGCCTGGGCGGCGCATGACAAGCACCAGCAGCGCACCAGTCAAAATGCCGCCGACATGGGCGCCCCAGGAGACCATGCCGCCGAAATCAAGCCAGAGCATGACGAATTGCTGGATGATCCAGAGCGTCAGCGGAATGAAGGCAGGCAGCGGTAGCGGAATGCGGAAAAGAACCAGCACCCACACCCTGACACGCGGATGCAGAAGGAAATAGGCGGCAACGACGCCTGACACCGCACCGGATGCGCCGAGCAATGGCCCTTCCGCCGAAGGGCCGATCAGGCCATGGACCAAGGCGCCGGCGGCTGCACAAAGCAGATAGAATATCAGGAAGCGCATATGCCCCAGCGCATCCTCGACATTGTCGCCGAATACCCAGAGGAAGATCATGTTCGAGGCGAGATGCCAGAAATCGACATGCAGGAAGGCATAGGTGATGAAGGTCGCATCCGTCGGCACGACGATCAATGACGGATCCAGTACGGCATAATGAAATATCACGGCCGGTATGAAGCCGAGGCCGAGTGAGGCGATTTCTGCCGTTTCCGGTTCTGCGAGTGTCGTGAAAGCCCAGGCGAGCACATTGGCGGCGATCAGGCCGATCGTCACATATTGAGCGCGGATATGCTTGAGCTCGACGGCGTCGTGCAGCGGGATGAACATGGCCTCTCTTCCTCCCGCTCCGGTTCTACCGGTTCTTGCCCGGCACCCACAAGATATCGGCCCTGCCGCCGTCATTGGCATGGCGGGCTGCAACGAACAGGAAATCCGAGAGCCGGTTCACATATTTCAGCGCCGCCGCGCTGACCGTTTCCTGTCGCGACAAGGCCACCATCAGCCGTTCGGCACGGCGCGATACCGTCCTTGCCAGATGCAGATAGGCGGCCGCCGGCGATCCGCCCGGAAGGACGAAAGATTTCAGCGGTTCGAGTTCGGCATTGAGCATGTCGATCTCTGCCTCAAGCCTGTCCGTCTGCGCTTCGACAATGCGCAACGGCTCGTATTCCAGTGGCTTGCCGTCATCGGGGGTAGCCAAGTCTGCGCCGAGATCGAAAAGGTCGTTCTGGATGCGCATCAGCATTGCGTCGAGATCCGCCATCCCTGCCGTATGCAGGCGGACAAGGCCGATCGTCGAATTCGTCTCGTCGATCGTGCCATAGGCTTCGACACGCAGGTCATGCTTGTCCCGTCGGGGGCCCGAGACCAGTGCGGTCGTGCCGTTGTCGCCGGTGCGAGTGTAGATCTTGTTGAGTTTTACCATGTCATCTTCATTTCAGCTGGGGCGACCGCCGCCGGTCAGCCAGAGCGTGATCATGATGAGGGCGATCGCCACGGCCTGCAAGAGGACGCGCATCTGCATCAGCTTGTTGGAGCGATTGGCATCCTGGCCTTTGACCATGTTGAAAAGCCCGCGGATCAGCACAAGCACGACGAGCCCCATGACGATCAGGGCAAGGACGGTGGTAAAGCTCGACATTGGTTATCTCCTCCCATGCAATGCCATGTTTCCTGACCGGTGCACCTCCCCCAGTCAGCCGACTTTCAGTCAGTCGATTTTCCGCATCAGCTTATAAAACAGCTCCGCGGGCAATATCCTTTTCAGGAACGCCCCCTGTTTGGCGGGCTTCGTCACCAGATAATGCGGTTTCGGTTTTGGCGAGGTCAGGGCATGGATGAGAACGGCATGGACGGCTTCCGGGCCGAGCTTGTGGCGGCTGATCGGGCCGCGGCCATCGAGCCGCTTCAGCTGCCGTTTGTATTGCTGGGCATGGACCGAACCTTCGAGATCGACATTCTCGTTGATCTTGGCCAATGCGTTGGCAGTGAATTTCGTTTCAATCGGGCCCGGTTCGATGAGGCTGACCCCTATGCCGCTGCCCAGCAATTCCATGCGCATCGTTACCGTCAGGCCCTCGAGTGCGTATTTCGAGGCGGTATAGGCGCCGCGATACCGATAGGGTAGGAGACCGAGAATGGACGAGCAATTGACGATGCGGCCATGGCCCTGAGCGCGCATGACCGGGATGATCTGCCGCGTCAGTTCATGCCAGCCGAACAGATTGGTTTCGAACTGCACGCGCAACACGTCCGTCGTCAGATCCTCGATCGCGCCCGGCTGGCCATAGGCGCCGTTGTTGAACAGCGCGTCGAGACGCCCACCGGTTCGCTCCAGCACGGTTTTCACCAGTGCGGAGATCGTCTCGGGCTTCGTATAATCCATCAGGATCGCCTCGATCCCGTCGGCCTCCAGAGGGACAAGGTCAGATTGCCTGCGGACGGTCGCGAAGACGCGCCAGCCTTCGGCCTTCAGGGCTCTGGCGCAATAGGCGCCGATCCCGGAGGAACAGCCCGTGACGATAATCGTTTTCCTGTCAGTCATCCGCTCATTCCCTGTACAAGTCGTCACGTTCCTCCCATATTTTGCCGCAGGCCTCAACGGAGTTGCATAGTTGGAAGAAGACCGTCCCGTCCGCTGGCATAGACTGGCCTTCAAGGTTCTGTGGGATGCTTACTGGCATTTTTCCGAGGACGACGGCTGGGCAATGGCGAGCCATGTGGCGCTTTCCGGCCTTCTGGCGCTTTTCCCGTTCCTGATTTTCGGCACGGCGCTCGCCGGCTTTCTCGGGGCGGGCGGATTTTCGGCGACTGCGGTGCATCTTCTTTTCGATACCTGGCCGGCCGATATTTCCGAGCCGATCGCCTCTGAAATCCAACGGGTGCTGGAAATTCCCCGCGGCGGTCTGCTCACCGTTTCGGTTCTCGCTGCCGCCTATTTCGCCTCCAACGGCGTCGAGGCGCTGCGCATTTCGCTCAACCGCGCCTATCGCATGACCGAAACTCGGCCCTGGTATGTGACGCGTCTTGCCAGCCTCGGTTATGTCATCATCGCGGTCATCATCTTTGCCGTGATCAGCATCCTGCTTCTCGCCGTGCCGGTCGCGGCACGATTTGCCGAGACGCGGTTTCCCTGGCTGCTCGGCGATCTCAATGCCGCCGCCAACTGGGGCCTTGTTGGCACCGGCCTGCTTCTTCTGATCGGGCTGCTTGCCTCGCACAAATGGCTGCCGGCCGGGCGACGCCGGCTGATCGATATCCTGCCGGGCGTGTTTTTGACGATCGTCGTCTGGACGCTGTTCGGATTCGGTTTCGCGGCCTATCTCTCGACCTTCGCCAATTACACCGCGACCTATGCCGGTCTTGCGTCGATCATGATCGTGCTGGTGTTTCTGTATATGGTCGGGGTGATCTTCATGCTCGGTGCCGAGTTCAATGCGGCGCTGATGAAATACAAGATCTATTCCGTGTTTTCCCGCCTGCGCCGGCAAAACCGCATGGCCGCCGCCAATCCGCCATCGGCGGAAGTCTCAAAGTCCGACAAGTCGGCGGAGGTCATCCGGCAAAAGCCCCTGGTCGCGCAGGCTCGCGATCCCCGTTGAGCCTTCGCTCTTGGAGAGTTTTTGCCCTGCCTCGTCGCGGATCAGGCGGTGATGGTGGTAGACGGGTTCCGGCAGGCCGAGCAGTTCCTGCAGAAGGCGATGCACGGCGGTTGCCGAATAGAGGTCCAGCCCGCGCACGATATGCGTCACGCCCTGCGCCGCATCATCGATGGTGACGGACAGATGGTAGCTCGATGGTGCATCTGAGCGGGACAGGATGACATCGCCCCAGGCAGCCGGATCGGCGGCGATGGGACCCTTTTTGCCATCGCCGGTCTCCTGCCATGACAGCGGCCTGTCTATGATTTTTAGCGCTTCCGACATGTTCAGCCGATAGGCATGGCGAAGACCGCTATCGATCAAATCGTGGCGCTCGGTTTCGCTTCGGTGCCGATCATCCTTGGGATAGAGTGGCGAGCCATCGGGATCACGCGGCCATGCCCTACCGTCGGCCTCAAAGGTGGCCACTCTCGCCTTCACCTCGCCACGGGTCATGAAGGCAGGATAGACGAGGCCCATTTCGGTGAGGCGGGTGAGTGCTGCCGCATAGGTGTCGAGATGCTCGGACTGTCGCCGGACCGGACTTTCCCACGACAGTCCTAGCCAGCCGAGATCCCGAAAAATCGCCGCCTCGAATTCCGGCGTGCAGCGGTTAGCGTCGATATCCTCGATCCGCAGCAGAAACCGGCCACCCGCCGCCTTCGCCATGTCGTGGTTTAAAAGGGCGGACAGCGCATGGCCGAGATGCAGGAGACCGTTCGGGCTCGGCGCAAAACGAAAGACGGGGCGATCGGATCGGGTGGACATGGCGTCACTTGCTTGTATCCGGATCCTCGGGTCAAGTATCGGCCCGACGATTCACCATGGGCATGCGGCGCGTTCAGCGGCAGATACGGGCAGATGAGCATTATTCGCAACGACGAAGATATCCAGGCGGCGCTTCAGGAGCTGGTACGGCTCGATCCGCGTCTCGCCGCGATCGTCGAGGTTGCCGGGCCGGTGCCGCTGCGTCTGGCCGACCCCGGTTTTGCCGGCCTTGCCTCGATCATCGTCTCGCAGATGGTGTCTCGGGCAAGCGCCGATGCGATCTGGCGGCGGATCGTTGCGAGTGGGCCAGTTACCGCCGAAACCTATGCGGCGCTTGAGCCGGAGGTGATCGCCACGTTCGGCCTGTCGCGTGCCAAGGCGAAGACGCTCGGCCATCTTGCTGCCACGATTTCCGATGGGCAGTTCGATCTTGAAGGCCTTGGCGAACGGGATGCTGTCGAGGCCGTGCGGCTGCTGACCGGGCTTCCCGGTATCGGGCCGTGGACGGCGGAAGTCTATCTGATGTTCTGCGGTGGCCATGCGGATATGTTTCCGGTCGGCGATGTGGCGCTGCAGGCGGCCGTTGCCGATGCATTTGCCCTGCCGTCGCGCCCGCAAGGCAAGATTCTGGCGGAAATGGCCGCCCTCTGGAGCCCCTGGCGGTCGGTCGCGGCCCGGCTTTTCTGGGCCTATTATGCCGTGCGTATGCGCCGCAATGTCACGCCATTGGTGTGACTCCACATCTCATTATCCCACTGCATTTATTGGGCTTCACAATCCTGTAACAACGGACCTAATATAGAGGAGATAGATGCCGAATCGGGTAGGAGCGTCACTTGACGATTGCAGTCTCCCCGCAGGCCTTGCCGGCGCTCGTCCTGAACGCTGACTACCGGCCGCTGAGTTACTATCCCTTGTCGTTATGGTCCTGGCAGGACGCGATCAAGGCGGTCTTTCTTGACCGTGTGAACATCATCGCCGAATACGAACATTCGGTCTGCTCTCCCAGCTTCACGATGAAACTGCCGAGCGTCGTCAGCCTCAAGACCTATGTCCAGCCGACCCGCAACCCGGCCTTTACCCGCTTCAACGTGTTCCTGCGCGACAAGTTCGAGTGCCAGTATTGCGGCGATCACGATGATCTGACCTTCGATCACGTCATCCCGCGCGCCCATGGCGGCGAGACGACCTGGGAAAACGTCGTGGCCGCCTGCTCACCCTGCAATCTGCGCAAGGGCAGCAAGCTGCCGCATCAGGCCGGCATGCATCCGCATCAGAAGCCTTATCAGCCGACCGTGCAGGATCTGCACAACAATGGCCGGCTGTTTCCGCCCAACTATCTGCATGAAAGCTGGATGGACTATCTCTACTGGGATACGGAACTGCAGCCCTGATCGGCTTGCTTCAGGTTTCAAAGGCCGCGTTAAGCGGCCTTTTTTGCACCCACGAAAGCGATGGCCGCAAGCACGACGCTGGCAACGACATTCCAGCCGGCGAGCGACAGGCCGAGAATGCGGAGAGCCGCCTGGTCACATTGCGGGCCATGGACGGCGTTGAGTGAAGAGAGAAGATCGCCGGCATTAGTCGCGCCGGAGCCGCCCGCGCTGGTGCAGCTGGAAGGACCGGCCCAGAAACCCCATTCGACGCCGGAGTGATAAATGCCGATGCCGGCACCGATCAGCATCATGATGCCGAGGATAACAAGGATCATGCGTGTCACCCACGGCGGAAGGCTCATGACGGCAGCGCCGATGCCGAGAATGCCGATCGGCACGCCGTAATAATAGGGATCGCGCTCGATCAGGCAGAGATGACAGGGCATGTAGCCGCCGAGATATTCGAAGGCCAGCGCGCTGCCGACCGTTGCCGCCATGCCCAATGTCACGACAGCCGAATAGACGAGGCCGTTCTTGGTGCGGGGAATGCTGTCCGTCAGCGCCATGCGCTTCTCCTTGTGAGCATGTCTTTCGAAGGCGAGAGCCGGTTTCCAAAAACATGCATCAAAACTTCACTATCTGGCGACGGTCGTAGAACAACAGCCGCGGTGGTGTAAATGATCGAGAGCAGGCTGTGGCAAGCGGTAGCGGCAATTTTTCGTGAAGCCGTGCCGTCCTATTGCCGCCGTTGCCATTTTTCATGGTGTCGACTACGACCTGACTGGAAAAGCCCGCCGGTGCCGCATGCGTCCTGGGAGGCGCCCAGATCCGGGCCTTAAAAGATCGAGGAAGCTGATCCGTGGACTATCCCTTTGCGCCAGACGTTTCGCTCGAAAAGCCGGCCTCCTTCGATCGCCTGCGGACGCGCTACGAGACCTACAGGATCACCGCCCGCGAGCGGCGCAATCGGCAGGATGTCGCGCTGAATGCCCTGAAGCGCGGTGCGCCGCTTTCGGCCGGCGATATGCCTCTCGTCTTCATCACCCATAACGACATTCTGCTTCTTCCCTATTTCCTCGGCCATTACCGGGCACTGGGCGTCACCCGCTTCATCTGCGTCGACGACATTTCCTCCGATGGCAGTCGCGAATACCTGCTCAATCAGCACGATGTCGATGTCTGGGCGTCGCCTCTGCGATATGGCGAGGCGCGCCGCGGGCGCAACTGGCGCGAGGCGCTTTTTCGCGAATACGGGCTGGGACGCTGGTATCTCAATGTCGATTCCGACGAATTCCTTGTCTACGACCGCTGTTTCGAAAAGCCGCTGCCGGCTCTGATCTCAGCTCTCGAAAAGCATGGAATGAAGCGGCTCGCCGCGCCCATGCTCGACATGTATGGCGGCCCCGGCAACAGCCATCAGGGGCCGGACGACATGCCCTGGCATTATTCCCCCTATTTCGATGCCAGCGGTTACACGCTCGATATCGACAAGCGCGGCATCAGCATCAAGGGCGGTCCACGCCAGCGCCGGTTCGGCGAAGACAATGAGCTGATGAAATATCCGCTGATCTTCTGGGACAAGACCTGCCATTTCGGCAGCAGCCCGCACCGGCCGCTGCCCTATGGCCGCAACTTCGTCGATGTGCTTGGCGTGCTCCTGCATTTCAAGTTCTTCACCAATTACCGGGAGAAGATCGCCGAGGCCGCGGAAGGCAAGCAGCATTACAATGGGTCGGAGCATTATCAGGCGATGATGCGTGAGATCGAAAATGCCGGCGGGCTCGATTTCAACGGAGACATGTCGGCCCGATATTCCGGACCGCAACAGCTCATCGAACTCGGCTTTATTGGCGCCGTGGATTATTAGAGCCTCTACGTTCGTCGCAAGAAGAAGACCGAAATTGGTAAGTCGCGGGCGATATTTCCGCCGCTGAGGCCGATTGCCATTTAGGCAGTAGTAATACTTATCCGTGTATGGTCACAAAACCGCGGCAAATGACACACTATCATTTTGGGTCATTTTTGGGAGGAGGGCGGCGTGTTATGCTGTTCCCAGCCGTTCGTGGGTCGATTTTTCCTGTGCGCTTCTAGTCAGGGTCTTCCATGAAGAACGTTTCTATCACCGGCAAATTTCTCATTCTGCTTGCCTCATTCGGTCTGTTCGCCCTGGCACTGGCCTTTTATGCCGGCAGCCAGATCAACAGTGTCGACAGGGGCTACAAGGCGCTGCTGACGGCGGAGGGCGATGCCTCGACCTCGCTGTCGCGCGCCAACCAGACCTTCCAGTCGATCCGCGGCGCCATTGCCGACGTGATCCTGACCTCGAACAAGGAACAGGAAAAGAAGGCGCTCGACGAGATCGCCTCCGGCCGTCAGCTGTTTTCCACCTATATCGACAAGGCCGTCTCCGATCTTCCGGCCGATGCCTCGATCGTTGACCTGAAGGCGAAGTCGCTGGCCGTTCTCGACCAGTCCTGCGCCAATGCGATCGCACTTGGTTCGAAAGCGCTTACCTATATCGACATGAAGAATGCGATGGAGGTGTTCTTCACCACCTGCCAGCCACTGTTCCGCAGCATGGGCCAGTCGCTGTCCGACAAGGTGACCGAGCTTTCCGATCGCACGACGGCGCGTAGTGCCGATCTCTCTGCGACGTCTGAGACCGTCTACTGGGCCACGATCGGTGGCGTTCTGGTCGGCCTTCTCGTCATTACCGCTGTCAGCTATGTGGCGATCCGCGCCTGGCTGGTTCACCCGGTTCGTTCGCTCGGCGCTGCGATGGCGCGTCTTGCGGAAGGCGACCTCGACACCGATGTGGCCGGCACGGACCGCCGTGACGAAGTGGGCGGCATGGCGCGGGCCGTTGAAGTGTTCAAGGAAAACGGTCTCAAGGCCCGTGAAATGGAGCGCCAGGCCGAAGAGCAGCGCGACCAGACGGAAGAACAACGCCGCCGCAATGCGGACGAGGCGCGTCTTCGCGCGGAAGCGATGGCTCAGGCGACATCCGGCCTCGGCGAAGGCCTGCGTCATCTGTCGTCCGGCGACCTGACCTTCCAGCTGACAAAGCCGTTTGCCTCGGATTTCGAAAGCCTGCGTGCGGATTTCAACAGCACGGTCGAGCAGCTGCGTGGAACGCTGGCAGCCGTCGCAACGGCAACCTCGTCGATCGACAGTGGCTCGCGCGAAGTCAGCCAGTCTGCCGACGATCTGTCGAAGCGCACTGAACAACAGGCAGCCTCACTCGAGGAGACGGCTGCTGCTCTCGACGAGATCACCGCAAACGTATCGAATTCGTCGAAGCGCGCCGAAGAGGCCCGCACCGTCGCGATCCAGGCGAATGGCAGTGCCCGCCAGTCGGGTGTCGTCGTTGCCAGTGCCGTGGATGCAATGGGCAAGATCGAACAGTCGTCGCAGCAGATTTCGAGCATTATCGGTGTCATCGATGACATCGCCTTCCAGACCAATCTGCTTGCCCTGAACGCCGGCGTCGAAGCGGCGCGTGCGGGTGAAGCGGGCAAGGGTTTTGCCGTTGTCGCTCAGGAAGTGCGTGAACTTGCCCAACGTTCTGCCAAGGCTGCGAAGGAGATCAAGGATCTGATCCGCAATTCGTCGGTCGAGGTTGAGAACGGCGTCAAGCTTGTCAGCGATACGGGCGAAGCGCTGAAGGCGATCGAGAGCTATATCGTCACGATCAACCAGCACATGGATGCAATCGCCACGTCCTCGCGCGAACAGTCGGTCGGCCTTTCCGAGGTCAATACGGCGGTCAATCAGATGGACCAGGTAACGCAGCAGAATGCGGCGATGGTGGAAGAAGCCAATGCCGCTGGTGCGACGCTTGCCAATGAGGCGGGCCGTCTTCGTGAGCTGATCGGCGGCTTCCAGCTGGGCAGCGGTTCAGGCCAGGCCGGTTATGGCGCGGCTCCTGTCGCGTCGGCCAATCACCGTGCGCCTGCGACCGTCAGTTCGCATTCGGCGCCCGTGTCTTCGCCGGCCCGCAATATGGTCAACAGGATCGCCGACGCTTTCCGCGGCAAGGGTGCAACTGCAACCGCATCGTCGGCTGCTGCAGACAACTGGGAAGAGTTCTGAGGCTGATCTCTTCCCCTGATCGATCCAAAAAGGCGGAGATTTTTCTCCGCCTTTTTTTGTTCTGGAGGGAAATTCAGGTTTTTTGCCTTTGCCCGCCATCTATCTGGAAAGTCAGGCAGTTACCGTCGCAAATGCAACGAAAAGTGACGCATGTGTGCAATCCATGCGCGCGCATACTTACTGTATGCAATTAAAAAGCTCATATGAATCAATGAAGTAGCACTAAAAATTTATCCAAAATTTAGAAGTATTCAAAATAGTTGTCCCTTGTCTGAGACATATCATCGCGGGGGCGAAGTTGACTGAACTGAATATCAAGCGGCCTTTATGGGTCAAAATCACCGGCTACGGCTTTGCCGCGGTCCTTTTTGCAAGTGTCGCGATCGGCGGCATGGCATGGCGGGCGCAGGAAGCATCCAGCGACGAAGCCCTGCAGAAGCAGGCGACCAGCGATCTGGCCATCATCCAGACCGACATGACGGCAATCCAGCGTTCGGCTGCGGCAATGGCGTCGGTCATGGCTGCCGACCCGGAAATGGCGCTGGCGATCGAAGCCAATGATCGCGCCAAGGCGATCAGCCTTTATGCCGGTGTTCTGCCGCAGATCGCCAAGGAAGGCGGACTTCTCTATTTCACCGTCGTCGATGCCGAAGGCAATGCGCTGGCGCGTATCCACAAGCCGGAAAGCTTTGGCGGCAGCATGCTCGGCCGCCGCAAGACCGTCGGCATTGCCGTCAAGGAAGGCAAGGTTGCCTCCGGTATCGAGCCCGGCCCGGACGGCAATATCAGCATGTATGCGACGGCACCGGTCATCAAGAATGGCAAGGTGGTCGGCGCGATCGACGTCGGCGTGCCGATGTCCACCGCCTATTTCGGCCCGCTCGCCAAGAAGCTCGGCGATGAAATCGCCGTCGATGTCGTCGTCGATGGCAAGCTTTCGACGCGCAGCTCGACGGTTGGCGACAAGTCGCTGCTGACGCCCGAGGAAATGCAGGCCGGCTTCGAAGGCAAGCCGATCCTCAAGCAGGTCCAGATGGGTGATCGCGACATGATGGTCACCGTCCGCCCGCTGCATAACTTCGCCGGCGAGAAGATCGGCGTATTCGAGATTGCAGCCGATGCAA
The DNA here is from genome assembly GCF_007829835.1 of Neorhizobium alkalisoli. Classification (GTDB taxonomy): domain Bacteria; phylum Pseudomonadota; class Alphaproteobacteria; order Rhizobiales; family Rhizobiaceae; genus Neorhizobium. The sequence continues at coordinate 358,089 of NZ_VIWP01000006.1, forward strand.
CCGATATCGTTGCCGCCAAGACCTCTGCCATGTGGACCACGATCATCGGTACGCTGATCGTCTCGGCACTGACGCTGGTCGGCTTCCTGTTCTTTGCCCGTGCGCTTGCCGGCGCTATTTCCCGCCTGACCCGCACCATGTCGAAGCTTGCCTCGGGTGATCTGTCGGCAGAGGTAGAGGGCGATAATCGTCCGGACGAAATCGGCGCGATGGCCAAGGCTGTCGAAGTGTTCAAGCAAAACGGCCTGAAGGCACGCGAGCTGGAGCGTCAGGCCGACGAGCAGCGCAATCTTTCCGAAGAGCAGCGCCGCCGCAATGCCGAACAGGATCGCATTCGCGCGGAATCCATGGCCGAAGCCACTTCGGGTCTGGCAGAGGGCCTGTCGCATCTGTCGTCCGGCGATCTGACATTCCAGCTGGCAAAGCCCTTTGCGGAAGAATTCGAAGGCCTGCGTGCCGATTTCAACAACACGGTCGAACAGCTGCGCGGTACGCTGGCTTCTGTCGCCAATGCAACGTCGTCGATCGACAGCGGTTCGCGTGAAGTCAGCCAGTCGGCCGACGATCTTTCCAAGCGCACCGAACAGCAGGCTGCTTCGCTCGAAGAGACCGCAGCGGCCCTCGACGAGATCACGACGAATGTCGCAAACTCCTCGAAGCGCGCCGATGAGGCCCGCGCGGTCGCCATTCAGGCCAATGACAGCGCCCGCCAGTCGGGTGCGGTGGTTGCCAATGCCGTCGATGCCATGGGCCGTATCGAGCAGTCTTCCGACCAGATCGGCAACATTATCGGTGTCATCGATGATATCGCCTTCCAGACCAACCTGCTTGCCCTGAACGCCGGTGTCGAAGCCGCGCGTGCAGGCGAAGCCGGCAAGGGCTTTGCGGTCGTTGCACAGGAAGTGCGCGAACTTGCACAGCGTTCGGCTCAGGCTGCCAAGGAGATCAAGGATCTGATCGGCAAGTCGTCGGTCGAGGTCGAGACCGGCGTCCGGCTGGTGAGCGATACGGGCAAGGCGCTGAAGACGATCGAAGAGTATATCGTCACGATCAACCAGCACATGGATGCGATCGCGACCTCCTCGCGCGAGCAGTCGGTCGGCCTCAATGAGGTCAATACGGCCGTCAACCAGATGGACCAGGTCACGCAGCAGAACGCTGCCATGGTGGAAGAAGCCAATGCGGCCGGTGCAACGCTTGCCACCGAGGCGGGCCGCCTGCGCGAACTGATCGGCGGCTTCCAGCTGGGTGGTTCGGTTCAGGCGGGTTATGCCCCGGCTCCGGCCGCACGCCGCACGCCGGTCAATGCCGCTCCGCATACCAAACCGGTCTCTTCACCGGCCCGCAGCATGGTCGGCAAGATTGCCAAGGCATTTACCGGCAGAAGCGGTGGAGCCGCGGCCGCTGCTGCTCCTGTTGCCGAGAGCTGGGAAGAGTTCTGAGGCTGAGCCGCGAACGGATCACGGATCGAATGAAACGAAAAGGCGGGGTTTTACCCCGCCTTTTTTCATGGCCATCAATCAGAGCAGGCATTCAGCCCATGAACTGGTTGAAGAAACGAATACTTTCATGCACGGCGCCTGGAACGACGCCGTTATGGGTTCCCGGCAGCATCTTTGCCTCGATCGAGGTTCCCGCTGCCCGCACCCGGTCGATCAGCAGCTGGTGATCCTGGTCGAAGGGCCGTTCTTCCGTGCCGCGCAGAAGCAGTGTCGGGCATTTCAGGCTTGAGCCGAAACAGACCGACGAGCGCATAAGAAACTCCTTCGGATCGCTGGCATCGAAGCGGATATCCTGCTCCCAGCGGCCGAAGAAACGCCAGGAATTGACACCTGCGGAGATCGGGGCCGCGGCCTTGAACTTCCGGCACATGCCGGCCAGAAGGGCGAGCGTGCCGCCATTGCTGTGGCCGGCGAGGAAGAAGCGGTTCTTGTCGATGCCCGGCAGGTTTTCCAGATGATTTGCCGCCGCCAGGACATCCGACGTCTCGTCATAAAAGCCCGAGAAATTGCCGGCCTGGCCATTCTCACCGCGGAACGACGGCAGCATGACCACGAAGCCTGCCTCCCAATAGGGTTTCATCAGCTCCCAATGGCCATCGCCCGTGGCATTGCCGCCATGCAGGAAGATAACTGCCGGCTTCAGCTTCGACGAAGGCTCGTAATGCGAGATCCAGGCAATCAGCTCGATCGACCCATCCGGCCCGCCGGGATAGGTGATCTTCTTTGCGCCGGGCGGTGTTCCAAGCGGAGGCGATGCCTCGGGCGCGGGGCCTTTCGACAGAAGACGCGTGGTGAAATGACGCCTCGCCTCGCCGTAATCTTCCTTCTCGAAGGGCAGAACTTCAGGAATGGGAAAGGAAGCGGCACTCGCGGCCTGAGGCAGAAGTGCGCCGGCAGCAAGACCACCCATCATAAGGCGGCGGGTCAGAAGCATTTGTCACCATCGAATATCACGATGGCTTCAAGCTAGCATTCAAAGGCGCTGCGGCAAGCCCATGCCTTGTGCTTCCTGTGGCCAGAATTGGCAAAACGCTAGAAAGCACGCGGAATTGATCACGCGCCGCGTGTCTCCGGATTGTGGCTGCATTGCCCGGTTGCGCGCTTTTTAGGGGAGTGTGGCAGGGTCGCATAAATGTAAGTGAAATTCGACATTTACCCTTTCGTGATCCCGAAAAATTTATCCAAAATTGATCTTTTGCCAAGATCCTTCGGGCGAAACCACTTTGCCTGTCCGGGGGGATTTTCGAAATGACCGAGCTTCATATCAAGCGTCCATTATGGATTACCATGACCGCCTACGGCTTTGCCGCCGTTCTGTTTGCCAGCGCCGCGATCGGCGGCCTTGCCTGGTATCGACAATCGGTCATGAACGACAAGGCGCTGAAAAGCAAAGTCTCGAGCGATCTGGCCGTCATCCAGACGGATATGGCCGCAATCCAGAAATCGGCGGCGGCGCTTGCGTCATCCGTCGCTAACGATCCGAGCACGATCCAGCTGATCGGCAATAACGATCGCGACGGGATCATCGCGAGATACGGGCCCGGCATGGCGGCCGTCTCGAAAGAGGGCTCGCTGCAGACCTTCACCTTCCTCGATGCGACCGGAACTGTCATCGCCCGGCCGCATGCGCCGGACAAGTTCGGCGACAAGATCATCGGCCGCCGCCAGACGGTGGCAACGGCGATCAACACCGGCAAGCTGGCCGCCGGCATCGAACAGGGCCGCACGGCGATCAACACGAGCGCAACCGTTCCCGTCCTCAAGGACGGCAAGGTGATCGGCGCGGTCGATGTCGGCACGGAACTCAGCAACGCGTTCTTCAATCCGATCGCGGACCGGCTCGGTGCCGAGATCGTCGTCGACGTGCTGGTGGAAGGCAAGCTGCAACGACAGTCGTCGACCCAGAACGGGCAGAGCATTCTTTCCGATGAAAAGATCAAGGCGGCTCTCGACGGAGAGACGATCCTGGAAAACGCGACGCTCGACGGCCGCGAGATGATCGTCAATGCCGTTCCCTTCAACAATTTCGGCGGGGCCAAGCTCGGCGTCATCGAAATCGCCACGGATGCGAGCGATATCCTGGCGCAGGCGCGCCAGTCGACCTGGATGTCCGCCGGTGTTTCGATCGTGGTATCGCTTCTGGCGCTTGTCGGCTTCCTCTTCTTCGCCCGCTCTCTTGCCGGCGCGATTGCAGGCCTGACCCGCACGATGTCGCGTCTCGCTGCCGGCGATCTTGCTGTCGATGTCGGTGGCAAGAACCGGTCTGATGAAATCGGCGCCATGGCTGGGGCCGTGCAGGTATTCAAGGACAACGCGCTGAAGGCGCAGGGCCTCGAGCGGCTTGCCGACGAGCAGCGTCATCTTGGCGAGGAGGAACGTCGCCGTAATGCCGAGCATGAACATCAGCGCGCCGAAGCGATGGCGCAGGCGACATCCGGCCTCGGCGAAGGCCTGCGTCACCTGTCGTCCGGCGACCTGACCTTCCAGCTGACAAAGCCGTTCGCCTCGGATTTCGAAAGCCTGCGTGCGGATTTCAACAGCACGGTCGAACAGCTGCGTGGCACGCTGGCAGCCGTCGCAACAGCAACCTCCTCGATCGACAGCGGCTCGCGTGAAGTCAGCCAGTCTGCCGACGATCTCTCGAAGCGCACCGAACAGCAGGCAGCCTCGCTCGAGGAGACGGCAGCCGCTCTCGACGAGATCACCGCAAACGTCTCGAATTCGTCGAAGCGCGCCGAAGAGGCCCGTACCGTCGCGATCCAGGCGAATGGCAGTGCCCGCCAGTCGGGCGTGGTCGTTGCCAGCGCCGTCGATGCTATGGGCAAGATCGAACAGTCGTCGCAGCAGATTTCCAGCATTATCGGTGTGATTGACGACATCGCCTTCCAGACCAATCTTTTGGCTCTGAACGCGGGTGTCGAAGCAGCGCGTGCGGGTGAAGCAGGCAAGGGCTTTGCCGTTGTCGCACAGGAAGTGCGCGAACTCGCCCAACGCTCAGCAAAGGCTGCGAAGGAGATCAAGGATCTGATCCGCAATTCGTCGGTCGAGGTCGAGAACGGCGTCAAGCTCGTCAGCGATACCGGTGAAGCGCTGAAGGCGATCGAGAGCTATATCGTCACCATCAACCAGCACATGGATGCGATCGCCACGTCCTCGCGCGAGCAGTCTGTCGGCCTTTCCGAGGTCAACACGGCGGTCAACCAGATGGACCAGGTGACGCAGCAGAATGCGGCGATGGTGGAAGAGGCCAATGCCGCCGGTGCGACGCTTGCCAATGAGGCGGGCCGTCTTCGTGAGCTGATCGGCGGTTTCCAGCTGGGCAGCGGTTCGGACCAGGTAAGCTATGCTTCCGCTCCGGCGACCCGCCGGGCACTGGTCAGTGCCGCGCCGCATGCGGCTCCCGTATCGTCGCCGGCTCGCAGCATGGTCGGCAAGATTGCCAATGCTTTCCGCGGCAAGGGTGGCGCTGCCGCCGCGCCTTCGGCTGCTGCAGACAGCTGGGAAGAGTTCTGAGGCTGAATGCCTGGCGGGCTTCGCGCGAAGCGAGCAGCCATAAGGATCGGAAAGGCGGGGGAAACCCCGCCTTTTGCATGCCTGCACTTTCGCCAGGAAAAAATTAGTTTGCGCTCACTTTTGGTTCGTTGACAAGCAAATTGAGCGGTCGGATAGTCTTTGCAGCGTTCATGCTCAAGGGAGGTTTCAATGACAAACCGTCTAGTATTTCTTGCGTCTTTTGCTCTTCTTTCTTCGGTCGCATTCATCTCTCCGGCTTCGGCACTGACGATGAAGGAATGCAGTACCAAGTATCAGGCGGCCAAGGCCGATGGTTCTGCAAAGGACATGAAGTGGAACGACTTCCGGGCCAAGAATTGCGGCTCTGAGGCTGCCGCGGAAGATGCTGCCGACGACAAGGACGTCGCCGCCACCACCGAGAAGGAGCCTGAAAAGGCGTCTATCGCCGCGCCGAAGGGCGTCAGCTTCCCGAAGGCGATCGACAAGAAATACGCCGCCGAGACGCCGGCAAAGGGCCGCCTCAAGACCTGCGTCGATTCCTATCACCAGAACAAGGATGCCGGCACGCTGAAGGATCTGAAGTGGATCCAGAAGGGCGGCGGCTACTGGAGCCTGTGCAACACCGCGCTGAAGAGCTGATCGCTTCAGGCTCGCATTGGGGCTGATCGCCTCCATGCTGCAAACTCGGGATCCCGCCAGAGATGGCGGGATTTACCCTGAATCGATACGGAAGTTGGCAATTCCGCCGTCGTATATCATAATCCTCTAATTGAATGGAGGATGCCGATGACGGAGGACAATGACCCGCCCTACCACTTTATCGGAATTTGCCTGATCGCAGCGTTCATCGGACTTGCCATGGCTGTCCATGGCGCCGGCATGAGCAGCGTGCAGCAGACACGCGCCAAGCCGATTGCGGTTGCCGAGGATAGCAGCTCGACCTGGAGGCCGCCGATACAATAGAGGCCTGCGCAAGCTTGCCGCCCGTACAGGGATAACCAGCCTCAACGGGCTGAAATCATCGTGCAATTCGAGATGTGGAAGTGAAACGGTGGTGCCCCGTGCCGGAATCGAACCAGCACTCCTCTCGGAACCTGATTTTGAGTCAGGCGCGTCTACCAATTCCGCCAACGGGGCACGGAAATCATGGTGCATGGCCTCTAACATGCGCCTGTGTAACGACGCAAGAGGAACTATCCCTCAATGATCGATGACAGGGCAGGTGGCACCGGAAGTGTGCTGCCTGTTGCTTCGCCGGGTTGTTTCCGTGGCCGGCAGGATGCATTGTGCGCCGCGACAAAAGACATGCCGGATCATGAAACTTCCATTCGCCCCCTCCTATGACGCGCTCTGCCGCGATTTTTCCTGGGACATCCCGGCCCGTTTCAACATCGGGACGCTCATCAGCGATGACTGGGCGGAAATCGAGCCGCAGCGCATCTGTCTCCAGCATTTCGATCCGGGCGGAGACCACCTTGCGCTGACCTATGGCGAGCTTTCCGCGCGCTCGAATGCGCTCGCACATGCGTTGAGCGGGCTCGGCATTGCTGCCGGCGATCGGGTGGCACTGCTTCTGCCGCAGGGGTTCGAGACTGTCATCTGGCACGCGGCGATCTACAAGATGGGAGCGATTGCGCTGCCGTTGGCGCTGCTGTTCGGGGCGGAGGCGCTGGAATACCGGCTGAAGATGTCGGACGCCACAGCCATCGTCACCAACGGTTTCGGGCTTGAGCGGCTTGCCGACATACGCGACCGCCTGCCGGAATTGCGGCATGTGATTGTTGCCGATGAGAGGATGGTCGGCCCCGGCATTTTATCGATGGAGGCCCTGATTGCCGAAAATCCTGCGCATTTCGAGGCCGTCGCCACGGGGCCGGACGATCCGGCGCTGATGATCTTCACTTCGGGTACAACCGGGCCGCCCAAGGCCGCCTTGCACGGGCACCGGGTGCTTGCAGGCCATTTGCCAGGATTTCAGATCGGCCATGATTTTGCGCCGCAGGACGACGACCGGATCTGGACGCCGGCCGACTGGGCCTGGGCGGGTGGTCTTCTCAATGTCGTCCTGCCGTCGCTGATGCTCGGCATTCCGGTCGTTTCCTCGCCGGCCCAAAAGTTCGATCCGGACATGGCGGTCAGGATCATGGCGGAGATGGGTGTGCGCAACGCCTTCATTCCGCCGACGGCCTTGCGGCTGATGCGTTCGGCGAAGGGAATTGATACGCGATTGCGGGCGCTTGGACTGCGGACGATCACGTCGGCCGGCGAGGCACTTGGGCGGGAAACCTATGACTGGGCGGCCAAGGCTTTTGGCGTGACGGTCAACGAGCTTTACGGCCAGACGGAATGCAATTTCGTCCTTGCCTCTTCGGCCAGTCTCGGCATTTCCCGCAGCGGTGCGACCGGACTGCCGGTGCCGGGCCATCGTGTCGGGATCGTCGATGATACGGGCCGCGAACTGTCGGCAGGTCAGATCGGGCAGATCGCCATCCACCGGCCCGATCCGGTGATGTTCCTCGGTTATTTTCGAGACGAGGCTGCGACCGAGGCGAAGTTTGCCGGCGACTGGCTGCTGACCGGTGATCTTGGGCGTTGTGACGGACAGGGATATTTCGAGTTTCTCGGTCGCGACGACGATATCATCACGTCATCGGGCTACCGGATCGGTCCGAGCGAGGTCGAGGACTGCCTCAACGGTCATCCCGCTGTCAGGATGGCGGGCGTGGTCGGCAAGCCGGATCCGGTCCGCACCGAAATCGTCAAGGCCTATGTCGTACTCGCCGACGGTTATGCGGCTGGCGAGGCGCTGGCGATGGAGATCCGCGAATGGGTCAAGTCGCGGCTGTCCATGCACGAATATCCGCGCGAAGTGGCTTTCGTCGAAGAGATTCCGATGACCACCAGCGGCAAGCTTATTCGCCGTGTCCTGCGGGACAAAGCGATCGCCGAGGCTGCAGTGGAAGGCTGAGCTGTCAGTCGCCGCGACCGGCGATCGACATGATCTTTTCGCGCAGCAGGCGGGCGATGTTGCGGGTGTTCTTGTACATGTGCAGCTGGGCTGCGACCTGGCGCACGTCGCGGTCGCCATTGCGCGACAGGCCGATGACCAGCGAACCCATCTCTTCGCGCTCTTCCCAGAGCCGGCTCATGATCGGGTGGTCGGGCACGGCGCAGCTGTCGGTGCGCATGATGTTGGCGTCGTCGAGATGCCAGTCGGTCAGCTTCATGATCAAGAGCTTGCCGGGCGAAAAGCGGCTGAGGCTCTCGTCATAGGCCGTCTTCCACGTATAGGCCTCGCCGGCCATCAGGAACACGATGATCGAGGCGATCGCTCTTCCGTCGAGGTCGATCGTGTGAATTCTCACCGCATCGATTTCGGCCAGATTGGTAATGGCTTCGCGGGCGAAGGCGGCACGGTAGCGGTCGTTGGTCAGCGCCGAGCGCTTGCGGCCCTTCCAGCCGCTTGCCTCGAGTGCCAGAAATTCTTCCATGCGGCGGCGCACATCTTCCGGCTGGCGGGCGACGGAATAGACGGCCTGGCCGGTCCGCTCCAGCTTGCGCCACTGACGACGCATCTCGCGCAGGTGATGTGGCGACACGGAGTGGCTCATATAGGCATTGCCGTCGAGCAGGCTTTCGAGCATCGGCCGTTGGAACGGGTCGGTGACGGCAAGCGGCAGATCGCGGTTGATCGCGACTGCTCTTGCGAGCTGTGCAAAGGGGCCGTTGAGGCGGATATCGGGGATGACCAGAACCGAAGGCAGACGGGCGGATCTCATCGAGAGCGCCTCGAACAGGTTGTCGATCGTCTCGGCTGCGTCCTCGGCATCGACCAGCGGTGTGCCGAGCGGGCCGAACGGATTGGCCCAGACACGGATGATCGGTGCGCCGACCGAAAAGCCTGGCTTTTCGACGGTAAAGGGCATCAGAAGCCGCATGCGGCTGCGGGTTTCCGTTTCGTCGCGGATCAGCGCCAGACGCACCTGCCGGTCATCGATGCGCGGCATGGCGGGCGCGAGAAGGCGGGCCGAAAAGAAGATGTTCGGCTCCATGGCGCGGTTGGACAGGAATTCCAGTTCGTCCTGAAGCTCGTAACCGAGGGCTGCCGGGTAAAGGCAAAGCTCGCGACCCTGCCGACCGACCGGGATGCGCGTATCGGCATCTGGTCGCTCCGGGCGTGCCCGCACCGGCTGCTGCGGCGTGTTGCGCTTGCCGTCGTCGTCCGTTTCGGTGCTGATCGGAGGGAGAGCCATGGTCGTTTCAAGCCTTCGGAGACGCAGTCGGGATCGGATCGGCAAAGGCGAAAAGCACAATGCCGAGCGTTCGGCGCACCGTAATATGGAGCAGAATCGCTTCGATCGCCATGGCCGATGCAGTCGCTGTTGCAGCGCCGATCAGACCGAAATGCGGAATGAGGGTGAGGTTCATGGTGATGCTGGCGGCCAGCGTCACGGCATAGAGCGCCACACAGAGGTTCTGCTTGCCCGCCATGCTGAGCAGGACCTCACCGGGGCCGACCAGCGACTTCGACAAAATGCCGGCAAAGAGGATCGCCATCAGCCAATAACCGGCGGTGAAGGCGGTACCGAACAGCGACAGAAGCAGTTCACCTGCGGCCAGAGCGGCAAGCCCGACGGCCAGCGACGGCCAGAAACTCCAGCGCACCGTCTGGCCGGCAAAGGTCGCAAGCGCCGTCATGTCCTTTTCGGCCATGATCGCCGAAAAACGCGGGGCAGCCGCCGCCTTGATGGAAAAATAGACGAACTGAACCAGCACGATGGTCTTTGCCGCGGCGTAGTAAATGCCGACCTGGTCGGGCGGTAGGTAGAGACCGACGACCACGACATCGGCATTTGTCAGCAGGAAACCGATCCCATCGACGAGGAAGAGCGGCAGCGAGACCTTGAACCAGGAAAGAACCTCGAAACGCCGCGGACCCGAACCGTATTTGCCGCGCAGGCGCAGAGTGACGCGCAGGAGCTGGATCAGGGTGCTGACATAGGTGGCGGCGAGTGCCGATTCCATTGCCGTGACGGCCGTATGCGGCGCGCCGGACCAGACGGCGGCCAGCATGAAGATCAGGATCAGCGTCGGGCGGAACAGATAGGTGGGGCTGAGGCCCATCAGCGTCCAGCCGTTGGAGCGGGCGGTGCCGTCCAGAACGTCGCCGAGCGCGATCATCGGCATGGTGAAGAAGGCGAGTGATGCCGGGATCAGGTAATAGGGTTCCACCCGGTCGCCGAGCAGATGCAGCGTGAGCAGGCCGATTGCGGCAAGCGTGCTGGCCGAGGCAAGCGCGATGAGCCGGACGGTGAGGTTCAGCCCGCGGATCGTCTCGATATCGTCATTTGCTTTATGCTCGTGCAGGAAGCGGATGATCGAGGTGTGGAAGCCGAGGCAGGAGAGATTGCCAGCAAGGATGACCAGAACCCAGACGAAAGCAAAAATGCCGTAATCGAATTCGCCCATGACGCGGGCCATGACGATCTGCGAGATGAAGGCAATGGCCGCGCTGACGACACGCACGGCAAAGGCGATCAATGCCTGGCGCTGTGCGCGTGCGGTATCATCGTCGGCAGTCAGGATATTGATGATGCGCCCGGTCAGCGGTGCGAGCCGGGTGCGCAGGCCGGGCGGAAGCAGTTTTTCCGCTGTTTCGATGACCACCATTCGGGGCACGCAATACTCGTTACAACGCTGGAACAATGGGATCCAGAGTGACACGTCAGGGTTAAGAAACGGTGTGCCAAGAGGGTTCTATTTTTAGGAATTTCTAATGGGCTAGGCGCCGCCAACTCTGGAGGGAGGACATACACGAACAAACAAAAACGCCGCCCGGAGGCGGCGTTTTTCATCACTATCACAAACCCTTACGCCTGTTCGAAGGCGCCGTGGCAGTGCTTGTATTTCTTGCCCGAGCCGCATGGGCAGGCTTCGTTGCGGCCGACCTTGCCCCAGGTGGACTGGTCTTCCGGACGGCGATCCTCCGGGGCAACGATGAAGTTCTCGCCGTCGCGGCCGGTTACCTGATCTTCACCGGTTGAGGCGTCGATGTGGTGTTCCTCGTAGACGGCCGGCGGCTGCGGCGGTTCCGGGTTCTGGACCAGTTCGACGCGCATCATCTGGGCGGTCACGGCTTCACGCAGATTGGCGAGCAGGGCCTGGAAGAGTTCGAAAGCCTCGGCCTTGTATTCCTGCAGCGGGTCGCGCTGGGCATAACCGCGGAAGCCGATGACGGAACGCAGATGGTCGAGATTGACGATGTGCTCACGCCACAGATGGTCGAGCGTCTGGAGCAGGATCGAGCGCTCCACATAGTTCATGATCTCGTCGCCGAAGCGGTCGCGGCGGTCCTTGGCCGATGCGTCGGCGACTGTCATCAGGCGCTCGCGGATGTCGGTCTCGCCGATACCGTCTTCCTTGACCCAGTCCTCGATCGGCAGATCGAGGTCGAGCAGGCGCTGGACGTCCTCGTGCAGGCCGGCGGCATTCCACTGTTCGGCATAGGCCCGTTCGGGAATATGCTTGGTGACGATGATCTCGATCACCTCGTGGCGCATGTCCTCGACCATGTCGGACACGTCCTGCGAATCCATCACTTCGAGACGCTGTTCGAAGATCACCTTGCGCTGGTCGTTGGTGACGTCGTCATATTTCAGAAGGTTTTTGCGGATGTCGAAGTTGCGGGCTTCGACCTTCTTCTGGGCGCGTTCCAGCGCCTTGTTGATCCATGGGTGGACGATCGCCTCGCCTTCTTTCAGGCCCAGCTTCTGCAGCATGCCGTCCATACGGTCGGAGCCGAAGATGCGCATCAGGTCGTCCTGAAGCGACAAATAGAATTTCGAGCGGCCCGGATCGCCCTGACGGCCCGAACGGCCGCGCAGCTGGTTGTCGATACGGCGGCTTTCGTGGCGTTCGGTGGCGATGACGTAGAGACCGCCGGCGGCGAGCGCCTTTTCCTTCAGTTCCTTGATCTCGGCGCGGATCGCGGCTTCCTTCGCCGCGCGTTCGCTTTCGTCCTCAATGCCTTCAAGCTCGCGCTCAAGACGCATGTCGACATTGCCGCCAAGCTGGATGTCGGTACCGCGGCCTGCCATGTTGGTGGCGATCGTGACAGCACCCGGCACGCCGGCCTGCGAGACGATATAGGCTTCCTGCTCGTGGTAACGAGCGTTCAGAACGTTGAAATTCTCGAAACCGGACTGGCGCAGCATGGTGGCCAGGATTTCCGACTTTTCGATCGAGGTCGTGCCGACCAGAACCGGCTGGTTGCGCTCTGCGGCGTCCTTGATCTCGACGATGATCGCCTTGAACTTTTCTTCAAAGGTCCGGTAGACCTCGTCATCCTCGTCGATACGCTGGATCGGCAGGTTGGTCGGAACTTCGACGACTTCGAGCTTGTAAATGTTGCCGAATTCTTCCGCTTCCGTCTGGGCCGTACCGGTCATGCCGGCAAGCTTGGAATACATGCGGAAATAATTCTGGAAGGTGATCGAGGAGAGCGTCTGGTTCTCCGGCTGGATCTGCACCTTTTCCTTGGCTTCCAGTGCCTGGTGCTGGCCTTCCGAATAACGGCGGCCCGGCATCATGCGGCCGGTAAATTCGTCGATGATGACGATCTCGCCATTGCGGACGATGTAGTCCTTGTCGCGGTTGAACAGCTTGTGGGCCTTCAGCGCGTTGTTGATGTGGTGGACGATCGCGACATTCTCGACGTCGTAGAGCGATTCACCCTTCAAAAGGCCGGCCTGGCGCAGCAGGTTTTCGAGCTTTTCGGTGCCGACTTCGGAGAAGCTGGCCGAACGCTGCTTTTCGTCGATCTCGTAATCTTCCGAGGACAGCATCGGAATGAAAGCGTCGATCGTGTTGTAGAGGTCGGAACGGTCATCGAGCGGACCGGAAATGATCAGCGGCGTGCGCGCCTCATCGACCAGGATCGAGTCCACTTCGTCGACGATCGCATAGTTGTGGCCGCGCTGAACCATCTGGTTGCGCTCGTATTTCATGTTGTCGCGCAGATAATCGAAGCCAAGTTCGTTATTCGTCGCGTAGGTGATGTCGCAGGCATAGGCCGCGCGGCGTTCGTCGTCGGACAGGCCGTGGACAATGACGCCGGTGGACAGGCCGAGGAAGCCGTAGAGGCGGGCCATGGTGGCGGCGTCGCGCTGGGCGAGGTAGTCGTTGACGGTAACGACGTGAACGCCCTTGGCAGACAGCGCATTCAGATAGACGGGCAGGGTGCCGACGAGGGTCTTGCCTTCGCCGGTCTTCATTTCGGCGATCGAGCCGTCATGCAGGATCATGCCGCCGGTCAGCTGCACGTCGAAGGGGCGCATGCCGAGCACGCGGCGGGATGCTTCGCGAACGACAGCAAAAGCGGGGATGAGGATATCATCCAGGGTCTTGCCCTGCGCCAGCATCTCGCGGAACTCGACCGTCTTGTGGGCGAGCTGCTCGTCGGTCAGCGCCTTGGTCTTCTCCTCGATCGCATTGATGGCGGCGAGCGTCGGCTTGTAGCCACGAACGCGGCGCTCGTTTGCCGAGCCGAAGATTTTGCGGGCAATGCCGCCGAAGCTGACCATAGGGATGGCCCTTTCTAAAGTCGGTTCCATCGAAATGCGGAGCGTCTCGCCCGCCGGTCTTATCTGGCAACCGGACTTGGCAAAATGACCCGCTTGCGCCCGGAAACTCTTCTGGACGCGAAGTTGCGTGACAGATAAGAGGGGGGTCGAATTATGTCAACGGTGACGGCCGATACAGAATGGCCACAATCCGGTGTTTTTGAGGGTTTTCCGGCCGGCCTCGGGCGTTCCGAGACCGGTATCCTAGCCGAAAGGTAACTTGATGTTGCGCCACAAATTCCTCGCGTCGGCCGCTCTTGCCGCTGCGATCCTCTGCCAGTCCACCGCCTTTTCCGCTGATGACGCTGTCGTCGCGAAGGTCGGTAACCTGGAAATCCATCAGTCGGAACTCGACCTTGCGGTGCAGAATCTCGACCCGCAGCTGGCCCAGCTTCCTGACGAACAGAAGAAGGTTGCAGCTCTGTCCGGCGCGATCGACGTGAAGCTGCTTGCCGGCGGTGCTCTCGCCGAAGGCGTCGACAAGACCGACGATTTCAAGAAGCGCATGGCCTATATCGGCGACCGCGAACTGCATAATGCATACTTCCGCAAGCATGTCGTCGAAGCTACGACTGAAGCCGAGGTAAAGGCTCGCTACGACAAGGAAATCGCAGCGATCCCGAAGCAGCAGGAAGTCAAGGCTGCCCATATTCTCGTCAAGACCGAGGACGAAGCCAAGGCGATCATCGCCAAGCTCGACAAGGGCGAAGACTTTGCCAAGCTCGCCAAGGAAAATTCGCAGGACAGCAACAAGGACGACGGCGGCGATCTCGGTTGGTTCGGTCCGGGCCGCATGGTTCCGGAATTCGAAGAAGCCGCTTTTGCACTCGACAAGGGCCAGTACACCAAGACCCCGGTCAAGACCCAGTTCGGCTTCCACGTCATCAAGGTCGAAGACAAGCGCGATGCCGCTCCGCCGGCTTTCGACCAGGTCCAGGACCAGGTCAAGCAGCTCGTCATGCGCGACAAGTACGTCGCTCTGATCGAAAAGGCGAAGGCCGACCAGAAGGTCGACATTCTCGATCCGGCCCTGAAGAAGGGTTATGACGACGTCAGCAAGATGCAGGAAGGCGGCGACGCGCCTGCAGTGCCGGACGCCGCTCCGGCCGCAAAGCCCTGATCCATTGATATGTCGGGGGCATTCGTGCCCCCGCTTTCATTCATCCGTTGTGTTGGCATCCCTTGTATTTGGATCCTCGCCTCAAGCCTGAGGCTCCAAATACAAGGGATGAATCATTCAATCCCGAAGATCTCGATCTTTCAGCTTTTATCCAGGTGTCGACGATGTCAGCTTCCGTCTCTCCCCTTGCTCCGAAATCCTATCCCGAAATGCCGGCCCTGCGCGGTGTGCGCATGGCGACGGCGGCTGCGGGTATCAAATACAAGGGTCGTACCGACGTCCTGCTGATGGTCTTTGACAAGCCGGCTGCTGTTGCCGGTGTCTTCACCAAGTCGAAATGTCCGTCTGCTCCGGTCGATTTCTGCCGCTCCAACCTGCCGCATGGCGTCGCCCGCGCGGTGGTCGTCAATTCCGGCAATGCCAATGCCTTTACCGGCATCAAGGGCAAGGCTGCGACGGCGCTGACCGCGAAGTCTGCTGCAGAAGCAGTCGGCTGCGGCGAAAACGAAATTTACCTCGCCTCCACCGGCGTGATCGGCGAACCGCTCGACGCCTCCAAATTTGCCGGTGTGCTCGGCGACATGAACAAGACCGCAACCGGCGACTTCTGGCAGGAAGCCGCCAAGGCGATCATGACTACCGACACCTATCCAAAGGTCGCGACCCGCACTGCCGAGATCGGCGGCGTCACGGTCACGATCAACGGCATTGCCAAGGGCGCCGGCATGATCGCGCCGGATATGGCGACCATGCTCTCCTTCGTCGTCACCGATGCTGATATCTCCTCCTCCGCGCTGCAGGCTATGCTGTCTGCCGGCGTCGAGCCGAGCTTCAATTCAATGACCGTCGACAGCGATACCTCGACCTCCGACACGCTGATGCTGTTTGCCACCGGCGCCGCCGCTGCTGACGGCCAGAAGCGTATCGAGACGGCCGACGATCCGGCGCTTGCCTCTTTCCGCGCGGCGCTGAACGATCTCCTTAAGGCGCTTGCCATCCAGGTCGCCCGTGATGGCGAGGGTGCTACCAAGATGCTCGAGATTACCGTGACCGGTGCTGAGAGCGATGCGGCCGCCAAGACGATCGCGCTTTCGATCGCCAATTCGCCGCTGGTCAAGACCGCGGCTGCCGGTGAGGACGCCAACTGGGGCCGTATCGTGATGGCAGTCGGCAAGGCCGGCGAAGCTGCCGACCGTGACCGGCTGGCGATCTGGTTCGGCGATGTCCGTGTTGCCGTCAACGGCGAGCGCGATCCGTCCTATTCCGAGGACGCCGCGACTGCCGTAATGAAGAAGCAGGATATTCCGGTGAAGGTTGAGCTTGGTCTCGGCAACGGTACCGCAACCGTCTGGACCTGCGATCTCACCAAGGAATATGTCGCCATCAACGGCGATTACCGGAGCTGATGGACTTGATGACTGCGCCTTCCGTAGAGGACGACCTGCCATTGGTGCGGCGGCTGGAAGCCGTCGGCTTTAGGGCATGGCCTGCCTCTTCCGTGGTTTATGACGGCAGCTGGCAGGTGCGGCTGACCGGCGGACATCCGTCAAAGCGGCTGAACTGTATCGTGCCGCTTGACCCGTCCGACCATCGCGACATGGATATGCGCCTGTCGCGGGCGCGCAAGCGTTTCGAAGATCACGGCAGACCCCTGGTCATCCGCGAGACGCCGCTCGCCTCGCCTGTCATGAGTGAATATCTCGAGGCCCAGGGCTGGAAAGTAGTCGAGCGGGTCGATGTTCTGACCGTCAATCTGACCGAACTCCCTCTGCCTGTAACACTTGGCCATCTGCCGAGCCATGATATTGGTCGTTTCCTCGATGCGAATATTGCGGTCGGCCAGTATGATGCCTCGCTCAAGCCGGCCCTTGCCGAGATCCTGAGTTCCATCAGGCCGTCTTCGGGCTATTTCATCAAGGAAGATCCCAGCAAGGGTGCGATGGCCGTGGCACTTTGCGTGCAGGATAACGATCTTGCAGGCATCATGTCGTTTCACGTCGCCGAATACGCACGTCGGACGGGGATTGGCACGGAAATCCTCACCTCGGCCCTGCTGTGGGCTCGGATCAGCGGCGCCAGCTCGGCCTGGTTGCAGGTTCTTTCCGACAATGTGCCGGCGCTTGCCATGTATGAGCGGTTCGGTTTCCGCAAGGCCTATGACTACCGTTACTGGCAGCAGATCTGAGGGTGACGTCTATGGAGAAAAAGCTGCTTCTCGTCGCCGCCTGCGCACTGATCGATGCCGATGGTCGGATTCTTCTGGCGCAGCGGCCGGAAGGCAAGTCGCTGGCCGGCCTGTGGGAGTTTCCCGGCGGCAAGGTCGAACCGGGCGAGACGCCCGAAGAGGCGCTGGTGCGTGAACTCGAGGAAGAGCTCGGGATCATGACCAAGGTTGCGTGCCTCGCGCCGCTGACCTTTGCTAGCCACACTTACGAGAAGTTTAATCTTCTGATGCCGCTCTACGTCTGCCGCCGTTTCGAGGGCGTGGCAACGGGCCGGGAAGGCCAGGCGATCAAATGGGTAAGGCCCTCGGCACTGCGTGACTACCCGATGCCGCCAGCCGATGAACCACTTATCCCGATCCTGCAGGACCTGCTCTGAGCAGCGGGGCGGCGGCCGGATTGTTCAAAATCGTATGATAAAATTCAGGTCTCGTTAACTTTTGATTCAGCCGCCTGTGGCATGGTTTTGCCGACCAGCGACTGCATTTGACGAGGCATGACGGCATGGATGACGAATTCTGGAAAACGGTGCCGAGCCGCAGACGCACGAAATCCGGATCCGGCCGGACAGGCGCTCTCAATATCGCACTTCTGTTCGGTACGGCAGCGATCGCACTGTCGCTGATCATCACGCCCATGCTTGCCAGCCGCAACGACGAGCGCAACAAGCTTGCCGGTGTTCAGGATGATTTCGACATGCTGACAACGGGCTCGATCAACAAGTCGTCCGACAAGAACACCAAGCACTATACGATCCGTCGCAGCATTCTCCAGGATACCCCCGGGTCAGTCTGCGTCGTGCAAGGTTATTCCTCCGGTGATGACTGCTGATTAACCTTTGGGTGATAGATTAGGCAATCATCAGGAAACGGTCATAAAGTAGAAGGGCAAGCCATGCGTCTCCTCCGGTCGATACTGCGCGATGAAGGGGGATCAACGGCTGTCGAATATGGCTTGATCATTGCAGTGCTTTCGCTCGCCATGATCGCCGGTTTCGGCGCATTCACGGGGTCGCTGGTCAACATGTTCAATTTCATCAGCGGCAAGCTCGCCGTCTGATCCGTTTTTACTGCACACCACCCTTCAGCGCATCAGCGAGACGCATCTTTGCCGAACCCGGCTTCAGTGGCTGCTGCTGGCTTTCATGCGGCGCCCATCCTGACGCATAGATGATCGAGAACGTGGCGCGGATGCGCCCATCCGGATCGGCATACCGCTCCGCATAGATTTCCGCCGCCTTCAGGAAAAATGCCCGCGATACGGGGACGCGGCTGCGGCCGGCAAGCGCATTGGTCATGCCCATGGCGCGCAGGTCGCGCATCAGCGCGAACAGGTTGTCGTAACGCACCGTATAACTTTCCGCATCGACGACCGGGAGCGCGAAACCGGTGCGCTGCATCAGGGCGCCGATATCACGGACATCTGCAAAGGGGATGACGCGCGGGCTGGCGCCGCCGGTCAATTCGGCCTCTGCCGAAAGCAGGACGTCGCGCAGCTCGGAGAGTGTGCCTGCGCCGGGAATGGCACCCAGAAACAGGCCGTCCGGTTTCAGCGCGCGCCGGATGCGTACGAGCGTGCCCGGCAGATCGTTGGCGAGGTGCAGGGCAAGCGGCGACAGCACAAGATTGACGGAAGCAGGCTCCAGCGGGACGTCATCGATGCCGGCCTGCACGAACTGATCATCAGCCTCAGCGAACAAGGTGCTTGTCTCGATGCGAGTGAGTGAGGTGATCTTGCCGGTTGCAAATGCGGCGCGCGCCGCGCTGCCAGTGCCGCCATGCAATTCGGCAGCCGCCTCGAAGGTTCGCTCGACAACAGAGAGCCTTTCTGCGAGTTCCCGGCCGGCTATGTCGAGAAGGAAGGCCGCGCCGGGATCGCCTTTTGCCGCTGCCCTCTGCCGTCTTGCCTCAACCAGCCTGTCGTCGAAGAGAATTTCCATATCGGTCTACTCAGTCTGTTTGGATCGGTTGGCCTGCCTGGACCACTCAATTTGCGCGGGTCGCAAAGGCGCGTTCCATCGACTAATGTCAAGCCATGTCATTCGCCATTTCCTTGGCCCAGGCCATGCCATTTTTGCAGATAGTAGCACGGTCCGCTTCGGGGTGCTCGCGAGCGATCGGCAATCTCGTCTATCCGCCAGCCTGTCCCGGCTGCGGGCGGATGACCGGCAGCCACGCTGGCTTCTGCCCTGCCTGCTGGCGTGAGGTCCGTTTTATCGAACGGCCCTATTGCGAGGTTCTGGGCCTGCCTTTCTCCTATGATCCCGGCCGCGGCATGCTGTCTGCCGAGGCGATCGCCGATCCGCCGGTTTTCGACCGGTTGCGGGCGGCAGCGATTTACGAAGACAGCGCCCGCAATCTCGTTCATTCGCTGAAATATAGGGATCGTACCGACCTCGCCGCAATGATGGCCGGCTGGATGTTGCGCGCTTCGGAAGGTCATGTGGAGGCATGTGACGCAATCCTGCCGGTGCCGTTGCATCGGCGCCGGTTCCTGTCCCGTAAGTTCAACCAGTCGGCTGAACTGGCACGGCATCTTGCCCGGCAGGCGGAAAAGCCGTTCTTTCCTGCTACGCTCGTTCGCGTGAAGAATACGCGCCGGCAGGTTGGGCTGACAGCGCGTGCCCGCGCGGAAAATGTTCGCGCGGCTTTCAGCATCGCACCCGGTCATGAGGCTGACGTGTTCGGCAAACGGATCGTGCTGGTGGATGACGTGTTTACCACGGGGGCCACGGTTTCTGCCGCGACCCGCGCCTTGCGCAAGGCCGGTGCCGCCGATGTCACGGTTTTGACCTTTGCAATGGCCGTTTCCACGCCTATATGAAAAACAGAAAAACTTGCGCTTCCAGCCTTCCTCCCATCCCTTATCTGGCAGCGCTTCGGAGACTGTCATGGCCGATGTCATCATCTATACCCGCGAATATTGCGGTTTCTGCTCGCGTGCCAAGGCACTTCTGGAATCCAAGGGCGTTGCCTATACCGAGCATGACGCGACCTTCTCCAAGGAGTTGCGCGACGAGATGGTCGGCAAGTCGAATGGTCGCAACACCTTCCCGCAGATCTTCATCAACGGTGAACATGTCGGCGGATGTGATGATATTCATGCGCTCGACCGGGCCGGCAAGCTGGATGCGATGCTCGCGGCTTGAAGCCGCTTCAAGGGAGTAGGGACCATGTCGTTCAAGGCCGCCGCGATCCAGATGTGTTCCGGTATCGATCCGCAGAAGAACGCGGCCGATATGGCGCGTCTGGTGCGGGACGCGGCTGCACAGGGCGCTACCTATATCCAAACGCCGGAAATGACCGGTGCCATGCAGCGCGACCGGCCTGCGTTGCGGGCCATGTTGCGTGGCGAGGCGGACGACATCATCGCGAAGACCGCTTCAGGCCTTGCCGCAGAACTTGGCATCTTCCTGCATGTCGGCTCCACCGCGATCGGTCGCGGCGACGGCAAGATCGCCAACCGGGCGCTGCTTTTCGGCCCTGATGGCAAAAAGATCTGCTCCTACGACAAGATCCATATGTTCGATGTCGACCTCGACAATGGCGAGAGTTTTCGCGAGAGCTCTGCCTATGAGGCGGGCGGCGAGGCGCGGGTGGCCGATATTGGGATCGCAAAGCTCGGTTTCGCGATCTGCTACGATGTGCGTTTCCCGCAGCTCTTTCGCGCGGAAGCGCTTGCCGGTGCCGAGATCCTGACCGTGCCTGCTGCCTTCACGGTGCAGACTGGCGAGGCGCATTGGGAAATTCTTCTGCGCGCCCGTGCTATTGAAAATGGTGCTTTCCTGATCGCTGCGGCACAGGCCGGCAGCCATGAGGACGGCCGTCGCACGTTCGGCCATTCGATGATCATTGACCCCTGGGGCAAGGTGCTTGCTTCCGCCGGTGGTGAAGGGGAAGCCGTTCTGGTCGCCGAGATCGATATCGACGCCGTAAAGGCCGCCCGCGCCAAAATTCCGAATCTGAAGAATGCCCGCGATTTTGCGCTGGACACGGTGCCGGCGGTTGCGGCCGGAGGCGTGGCAGCTTGATCAAGTATTCGCTTTCCTGCGATCATGCGCACCAGTTCGAAGGCTGGTTTTCCACCGGTGCGGATTTTGATGCGCAGGTTAAGAGCGGGTTTCTGACCTGTCCGACCTGCGGTTCCGCCTCGATTTCGAAAACGCTGATGGCGCCCTCCATCTCGACCGCGCGGAAAAAGGAAGCCAAGCAACAGATGGTGATGGACCTTGCCCGCCAGGAAATGGCGGCGAAGCTGAAGGAAGCCGTGGCGACGATCAAGGCGAATGCCGAGGATGTCGGCGAGCGTTTCCCCGAAGAGGCGCGAAAGATCCATTACGGCGAAGCCGATGCCCGCGGCATCATCGGCCAGGCGAGCCTCGGCGAAGTGAAGGACCTGCTCGACGAAGGTATCGAGATCGCGCCGCTGCCGGTTCTGCCGGACGATGTGAACTGAGACGGGTTCGGTTTGCTTCAATGCTAACCGAGAATTTTTAGATAATTCCTTGCACCGTGAAGTACGCGGACAAGCTGAACCTCATCTTCTCTCAGTCGATAAAAGATGAGGTAGGGCTGAAATGTCCTTCGGCGTATTTCCGTAATGCCGGTTTTCTCTAGCCTTTCGAACGCATTTGGCATCTCGCCGATCTCGATGCACGCCGTTCGTAGCTCTTCCATGTAGGATCTTGCCCGGCTGGGGTTATGTTTGACGAGATGCCGGGCTATATCCACAAGGTCTTGGCGAGCCTTCCGGGTAAATATGACTTTCATTGCACCGGACGATCCCAGCCGAGCTCGTCGTAAACGCTGTCAAATGCCTCTTCGAGAGACATCACCCTGCCGGCTTCGATATCATCGATGCCCTTCTGCAATTCCGCCTCAAGCTTTTTCCGTGCCTGATCCCTTTCCAGGGTGCGGCGGACCAGATCTTCGACATAGTCGCTCGGTGACGCGAAAGATCCATTCTCGACTTGGTCACGGACGAAGTCGCCGAGATCAGGCTCTAAAGTTACGGTAATCTTCACAGCCTCGGTCATCGGTGCCTCCGGAACGAACGCGCTAATCATATCACCGAATCTGCGAGCACGAAACGTGCGCGCATCTGCGCGTCGGTAATGGTGCGCTTTGGCTGGGCTAAGCCGCCCGGCTCGCCAGCAGCATGTAGTTCACGTCCATATCGGGCGAGAGGTTCCAGCGATCCTGCAGCGGGTTGAAGAAGACACCGGTGCGGTGGATGATCTCCATGCCGCTTTCGACCATCGGCTTTTCCAGTTCGTGCGGGCGAACCAGCTTTTCATATTGATGGGTGCCGCGGGGCAGCCAGCGTAGAATGTTTTCGGCAGCGAAGATGGCGAGCGCGCCGGCCTTGAGGGTCCTATTGATCGTGGCGACGAACATCAGGCCGCCGGGTTTGACCATCGAGGCGCAGGTGGTCATGAACAGCTCGACATCGGCGACATGTTCGACGACTTCCATGTTCAGGACGACATCGAACATTTCTCCGGCTTCAGCCAGTTGCTCGGCGGTGACGGCCCGGTAGTCGACGCTAGTGCCGGTTTCCACCGCATGGGTGGAGGCGATGCCGATATTCTTTTCTGACGGATCGGCACCGATCACGGTCGCGCCCATACGGGCGATCGGCTCGGAAAGCAGTCCGCCGCCGCAGCCGATATCGAGGATGCGCAAGCCGGAAAGCGGCAGATGCGCTTTAGGATCCCGGCCGAAATGGGCGCAGATCTTTTCGCGGATATAATTGAGGCGGACAGGATTGAACTTGTGCAGCGGCTTGAACTTGCCGGTCGGGCTCCACCATTCGGCGGCCATTTTCGAAAACCATTCCACCTGGCTTTCATCGACCGTGGTCCGTGCAGCTTCGCTCATCATCGTCTTCCTCGTGTTCATCGCCCGTGAAGTCGGACGATCGGACGCGTAAGTCAAGAGGTGTAGGTTATTCCATTCGGGCACGAGGCAACAGTTGTTTCCGCCAAGGTCTGAACGGCAGCCAACGTTTCATTCATGGACTATTCAGGCACGGACTGGAACAATTGGCAGGTCTAGAACATTGAGCGGTGAAAAACCGCGACGCGGCAGAGCCGGACGTCGGCGGGGTTTTCCAGGAGGAACACCGGTGAAGAAATTTTTGATGGGTGCGCTGACATTCGGTGCGCTGATTGTGGCTCCTGCAATGGCCGAGGCGGCAGTGCAAGGATATGCTACGGCGAATGTGAACATGCGCTCGGGTCCGAGCACCGCCTATCCTGCGGTTACCGTCATCCCCTATGGCGCGCCGGTGACGATCAATGGCTGCATGAGCAGCGTCAACTGGTGCGACGTGTCCTTTGTTGGTGGACGTGGCTGGGTATCCGGCAATTACGTCCAGGCCAATTATCAGTCCAACCGCGTCTATGTGGCTCCCGATTATTATCAGGGCCTCGGTATTCCGACGGTTACCTTCGAAGTCGATAATTATTGGGACCGTTATTACCGTGGCCGCGACTTCTATCGCGATCGCGATCGTTGGCGCCGTTATGACTGGCATGCCGATCGACCGTTGCCGCCACCTCCGCCGCCGCGCTGGGATGACCGCCGCCCGCCGGGCCCGCCGCCGGGCTGGGATCGCAATCGCGATCGCTGGGAACAGAACCGCGATCGTTGGGAGCAAAATCGTAACCGCTGGGAACAGAATCGTGACCGGTGGGAGCAGAACCGCGATCGCAATGACGACCGTCGTCCGCCGCCGCGTGGCGATGCACGCCCAGACCGTGGTGACGATCGTCGCCCGCCTCCGGGCATGGCGCCGGACAGGGGCCGTGGTGATGACCGTCGTCCCCCGCCGCGCGCCGAACAGGGCGGAGACCGCCGTCCGCCACCCCGTGCCGAGCAGGGAGGCGATCGCCGCCCAGATGCAGGCCGTCCGCAGCGCGAGCAGCGTCCCCTTGGCACGCCGCCAAACGATACGGAACGCCGATGCCTGCCCGGCCAGTGCGGTAACTGATCGACCTGACATGAAGAACAGAGAGGGCCGCCCTTCGGGTGGCCCTTTTCCGTTTTGCCAAGTCGCGTTGTGTCGGTTTAAAATCAGCTGTCAGGGCGTACCGTTCTGGCCTCTTCCTGGCATTGCGTCGCTTAAGCCTTTTCGATAAGAGACCGACGACTTTGACATCTGGCTGTCATATGCCAGGTGAGAAGAATGGTTTTTGAAGCAGACGTCCCTGCGTGCTGAAACGCTCGGGCGAAACAGTGGTTTTGTCGTATGGCCCGCATCGTGATGAAGTTCGGCGGCACGTCCGTCGCCAATCTTGACCGTATCCACAATGTTGCACGCCATGTGAAACGCGAGGTGGATGCCGGCCATGAAGTGGCCGTCGTCGTTTCGGCCATGTCCGGCAAGACCAACGAGCTGGTCGGCTGGGTGCAGGATACGCCGAAGGTCAACGGCGCCGACTCTCCCTTCTACGATGCGCGCGAATACGACGCTGTCGTTGCTTCGGGCGAACAGGTAACATCCGGTCTTCTGGCCATTGCCCTTCAGTCTATGGGCATCAATGCCCGTTCGTGGCAGGGTTGGCAGATCCCGATCCGCACCGACAACGCCCATGGCGCGGCGCGTATCCTCGAAATCGACGGTTCCGATATCATCAAGCGGATGGGCGAAGGTCAGGTGGCAGTGATCGCCGGTTTCCAGGGTCTTGGCCCGGACAATCGCATCGCCACGCTCGGCCGCGGCGGTTCCGATACGTCTGCCGTGGCGATCGCCGCTGCCGTCAAGGCTGACCGCTGCGACATCTATACCGACGTTGACGGCGTCTACACGACCGATCCGCGCATCGTGCCGGCCGCGCGCCGCATGAAGAAGGTGTCTTTCGAGGAAATGCTCGAAATGGCCTCGCTCGGCTCAAAGGTCTTGCAGGTGCGCTCCGTCGAGCTTGCCATGGTCTTCAAGGTCCGGACCTTCGTGCGCTCCAGTTTCGAGGACCCCGATGCACCGGGCATGGGTGACTTCTTGAACCCGCCCGGTACTTT
Organism: Neorhizobium alkalisoli; assembly: GCF_007829835.1. Lineage (GTDB taxonomy): Bacteria > Pseudomonadota > Alphaproteobacteria > Rhizobiales > Rhizobiaceae > Neorhizobium. The sequence goes on from NZ_VIWP01000006.1 coordinate 383,088, forward strand.
GATTTGCGACGAGGAAGAGATCGTGGAACAGGAAGTCGTCACCGGCATCGCTTATGCCAAGGATGAAGCACAGATTTCGCTGCGGCGTCTGGCCGACCGGCCGGGCGTGTCGGCCGCGATCTTCGGCCCGCTGGCCGAGGCCCATATCAATGTCGACATGATCGTCCAGAACATTTCGGAAGACGGTTCGAAGACCGACATGACCTTCACCGTGCCTTCGGGCGACGTCACGAAGGCGATCAAGGTTCTGGAAGACAACAAGGCCAAGATCGGCTTCGACGTGGTGCAGAGCGAATCGGGTCTCGCCAAGGTGTCGGTGATCGGCATCGGCATGCGCAGCCATGCCGGCGTCGCGGCGCACGCTTTTACGGCACTTGCCGAAAAGTCGATCAACATCAAGGCGATCACCACCTCGGAAATCAAGATTTCGATCCTGATCGACGGCGCTTATTCCGAACTTGCAGTTCGGACTTTGCATTCCGCCTACGGGCTGGATAAGAATTGATCGTGAACCGGTGCGTCGCGCTCTAATATAAGGAGCGCGGCAACTTCCGGATTGTATGATTTAATTCGGGAGCAGTGATGCCGATGAGAGACCTGTCGGCTGGTCCGCGCGTTCTTTTGAAGCGTCTGCGCGAGTTGATGGCCGAGCCGCTCGACCCGCAGGAACGGCTTGACCGGATCGTCCGGCAGATCGCCAGCAATATGGTGGCCGAAGTCTGCTCGGTCTATGTCCTGCGCTCCGATGGCGTGCTTGAGCTTTACGCCACCGAAGGCCTCAACAAGGAGGCCGTCCACACCTCGCAGCTGATGATGGGCCAGGGCCTGGTCGGTACGATCGCCGCCTCCGCCCAGCCGCTCAATCTGTCCGATGCGCAGGCGCATCCTGCCTTCCGTTATCTGCCGGAAACCGGCGAAGAGATCTACCACTCCTTCCTCGGCGTGCCGATCCTCCGCGCCGGTCGTACGCTTGGTGTTCTCGTCGTGCAGAACAAGGCGAGCCGCAATTATCGCGAGGATGAGGTCGAGGCGCTCGAGACGACGGCGATGGTGATCGCCGAGATGATCGCCACCGGCGAACTCAAAAAGATTACCCGTCCGGGCCTCGAACTGGACCTGACGCGCGCCGTGACGATCGAGGCGGACGGCTATAACGAAGGCATCGGCCTTGGCCATGTCGTGCTGCACGAGCCGCGCATCGTCGTCACCAATCTCCTGAACGACGATGCCGACAAGGAGATCAAGCGGCTGGCGGAAGCGCTGGGTTCGCTGAGAATCTCGATCGACGACATGCTGTCGCGCCGCGAGGTCTCACAAGAGGGCGAGCATCGCGAGGTGCTGGAAACCTACCGGATGTTCGCCCATGACCAGGGCTGGGTCCGCCGCATGGAAGAGGCGATCCACAATGGTCTGACGGCGGAAGCCGCGGTCGAAAAGGTGCAGAGCGACACCAAGGCGCGGATGATGCGCCTGACCGATTCCTATCTGCGCGAGCGGATGCACGATTTCGACGATCTGGCCAACCGCCTGCTGCGGCAGCTGACAGGTTATTCCGGCCGCGCCTCGGATGCGGATTTCCCCAATGACGCGATCATTCTGGCGCGTGCCATGGGGGCGGCGGAGCTGCTCGATTATCCGCGCATCAACCTGCGCGGCCTCGTGCTGGAAGAAGGTGCCGTCACCAGCCATGTGGTGATCGTCGCCCGCGCCATGGGCATTCCCGTGGTCGGGCAGGCGGCCGGTGTCGTGGCGCTCGCCGAAAACGGCGATCCGATCATCATCGATGGCGATGACGGCCAGGTGCATTTGCGGCCGATGGCCGATCTGCAGAAGGCCTATGAAGAAAAGGTGCGGCTGAAAGCCAAGCGCCAGGAGCAGTTCAAGGCTCTGCGTTCGGTCGATCCGGTCACCAAGGACGGCAAGCATATCAGCCTGCAGATGAATGCCGGACTGCTGGTCGACCTGCCGCAGCTTTCGGAATCCGGTGCCGAGGGCATCGGTCTTTTCCGCACCGAGCTGCAGTTTATGATCGCCTCGACCATGCCGAAGCTGGAAGAGCAGGAAGGTTTTTACCGCAACGTCATCAAGCAGGCCGCCGGCCGGCCGGTGACGTTCCGCACCCTCGATATCGGCGGCGACAAGGTCGTTTCCTATTTTCGCGCGCAGGAAGAGGAAAACCCGGCGCTTGGCTGGCGGGCGATCCGCCTGTCGCTCGACCGGCCCGGCCTACTGCGCACCCAGTTGCGCGCGCTCCTGAAAGCTTCGGCCGGTGCCGAGCTGAAAATGATGCTGCCGATGATCACGGAAGTTTCGGAAATCCGGGCCGTGCGCGAGCTGATGCAGAAGGAAGTGCAGTATCTTTCGAAATTCGGCCATGCGCTGCCGCGCAAGCTGCAGTTCGGCGCGATGCTGGAAGTGCCGTCGCTGATGTGGCAGCTGGACGAGCTGATGGCGGAAGTGGATTTCGTCTCGGTCGGTTCGAACGATCTGTTCCAGTTTGCGATGGCGGCCGATCGCGGCAATGCGCGTGTTTCCGACCGGTTCGACAATCTCGGAAAGCCGTTCCTGCGCATTCTGCGCGATATTGCTCGCGCCGGTGAGCGTAACCGGACGCCGGTGACGCTGTGCGGTGAGATGGCCGGCAAGCCGCTCTCGGCCATGGCGCTGATCGGTGTCGGTTTCCGTTCCGTCTCGATGGCGGCGACGTCGATCGGTCCTGTCAAGGCGATGCTGCTTGGGCTTGATGCCGGGCTGCTCACGGAGCAGCTGAATGCTGCGCTCGACGATATCCGCTCGGTAGAGCCGATCCGCGATCTGCTGGTCAGGTTCGCGGAGACGAACAATATTCCGGTCTAGATCCTGACGGCGGCTTGGTTGCCGATGATGTTGGAAACGGCTAAGACGCGCTCCAACCTCATTCCTGTGCTCGTCACAGGAATCTAGCCAGCCCAAGTCTTTGGGCTGAAAAGACTCTTCCGCGTCGCGGACGCGACGCTGCTGGATCCCTGTGACGAGCACAGGGATGAGGGCATGGCCAGAATTACGGAGTAAAAAGGCTTGGCGAAGCTTCCTGTCGAAAAGATGCGCGAACTGGAACGCCGGTTCGGCGAGATCGAAGCGCGCATGTCGGAAGGTCCGGCCGCCGACGTCTATGTGAAACTGGCGTCTGAATATTCCGAGCTTCAGCCGGTCGTCGCAAAGATCCGCGAATACGAAAAGACTTTGGCCGAAGTGGCCGACCTGCGCGCCATGCTCTCCGACAAGGCGACCGATCGCGAAATGCGCGAGCTTGCCGAGATGGAGCTGCCGGATGCGGAAGAGCGCATCGAGGCGCTGGAAAAGGACATGCAGATCCTGCTCCTGCCGAAGGATGCAGCCGACGAGCGCAGCGCCATTCTGGAAATCCGCGCCGGCACCGGCGGCAACGAGGCGGCACTTTTTGCTGGCGATCTGTTTCGCATGTACGAGCGTTACGCCTCGTCCAAAGGCTGGAAGGTGGAAGTGCTGTCCTCCAGCGAAGGCGAGGCGGGTGGCTACAAGGAAATCATCGCGACCGTCACCGGCCGCGGCGTGTTTTCCAAGCTGAAATTCGAAAGCGGCGTGCATCGGGTGCAGCGCGTGCCGGATACGGAAACGCAGGGACGTATCCATACCTCGGCTGCGACCGTCGCGGTTCTGCCGGAAGCCGAAGAGATCGATATCGAGATCCGTCCGGAAGATATTCGCATCGATACGATGCGCTCCTCGGGCGCCGGCGGCCAGCATGTCAACACGACCGACTCGGCCGTGCGCATCACCCATCTGCCGACCGGCATTGTCGTCACCAGTTCGGAAAAGTCGCAGCACCAGAACCGCGCCAAGGCGATGCAGGTTTTGCGCTCGCGCCTTCTCGATGCGGAACGGCAGCGGGCGGACAGCGAACGCTCTGCCGACCGCAAGAGCCAGGTCGGCTCGGGCGACCGCTCCGAACGTATCCGCACCTACAACTTTCCGCAGGGACGCGTCACCGACCACCGCATCAACCTCACGCTCTACAAGCTTGACCGGATGATCGAAGGCGAGATCGACGAAGTCGTGGATGCGCTGATCGCCGATTACCAGGCCGGCCAGCTGGCCCAGCTCGGCGAGCAACAGGGATGACGACGCTCGCCGCCGCCATCGCGAGTGCTCGGGCGGCATTTGCCGATGCCGGCATCGGCGACGCTGCAATCGAGGCGCGGATCCTGATCGGCGGTCTTCTTGGCCTTTCCTCAACCGAGGTTTTTACCGGTGGCGACCGGGGTCTCAATGCGGGCGATCTCGCCAGGATCGAAGACGCGGTGGCGCGGCGGTTGAAACGGGAGCCGGTGCACCGCATATTAGGAAAGCGCGAATTTTACGGGCTCGACTTTTCCCTGTCCGAGGGAACGCTGGAGCCTCGGCCGGATACCGAAATTCTGGTCGAAGCGATGCTGGAACCCGCAAGGCGGATCGCAGCGCAAAAGGGAAAGCTCCGTATTCTCGATCTCGGCACCGGAACCGGTGCAATTATTCTTGCCCTGCTCAGCGAAATTCCGCAGGCAAGCGGTGTCGGTGTCGATATTTCCGCGGATGCGCTGGCGACGGCTAAAAGAAATGCAACGGAATTGGGGCTTGGTTCCCGGTTTGAGCCGATGCTTAGCCGCTGGTTCGACAAAATTGAGGGGCGCTTCGACATAATCGTGTCAAATCCTCCCTATATTAGAAGTGAAGTCATCCAAGAATTGGAACCCGAGGTTCGCGATTTCGACCCGCTTCTGGCGCTCGATGGCGGGCAGGATGGTCTTGACGCATATCGTGCGATTGCAGAGGCAGCGGAAGGGTTTCTGGAAGAGGGCGGTTATATTGGGCTGGAGATCGGTTACGACCAGAAACAGCCAGTAACGTCCATCTTCGAGGCTCAGGGATACACGCTCACGCAAGCAAAACGTGACTATGGTGACAATGATCGCGTTCTCGTGTTTGACCGGGCAGGTCTTTGATGTTGCAAAGCAAAAGAAAAGGCTTGGAATCCGCAATGAAGCGGGATAGCTTGCAGTCACGCATCGGGGCGGCTGGGAATGAACAGCGATTCGTTCGGGTTACGGGTCAACCCTTGATCCTGCTTCTTTCGGGGAGCTGAGAAGGTTGAGCAATTCCCGGTGCGTGAATCAGGTAATTTGACTTTGAATGCGGCAGGCCGCCTTGATCGACCTGTGCGCGGCACGCGAAGTCTTGCTCCGGCATTGGGCCGGCAAGCCGCGTGGCCCCTTATCAGCGAAGACAAGAGAGTTGGTGAACGATAGATGAGGCCAGGACAGCAGAACAAGCGCGGTCGAGGGCGTGGCAATAACAACAATGGCGGCGGTGGCGGCGGCGGAAATAACAATTTCAACCGCAAGGGCGGAAATCCGCTCAGCCGCACCTACGACAGCTCCGGACCCGACATCAAGATCCGTGGCACGGCCCAGCATATCGCCGAGAAATATTCGACTCTCGCCCGCGATGCCCAGAGCTCCGGCGACCGCGTGATGGCCGAGAACTACCTGCAGCACGCCGAGCATTATAACCGCATCATCGCGGCTGCTCAGGCGCAGATGCAGGACCGGTTCCAGCATCAGGATCGCGGCGACTATCAGGACCGTGACGGCAATTCTGTCGATCAGGACGATATGGATGGCGGCGAAGGCGACGATCTCGGCTACGCACCGCAGCCAATGGTCGATGAAGGCCACCAGCCGCAGCAACAGCAGCGTCGCGAGAACAACCAGCAGCGCCGTGAACCGCAGGCCCAGGATGGCCAGCAGGACGGTCAGCCGCAGGAACGTCAGGATCGCCAATCTCAGGATCGGCCGGCCCGTGAAAACAACCGTCGCGATCAGCGCCGTGACCGTCGTCAGGATCGCCCCGATCGTCAGGACCGCAATGCGGCCCAGGCTTCCGAGCAGGCTGAAGACGTTGTTGCCGCACCGGTTGCCGTTGCTCCGGCCCCGGTTGCTTCGCAGGACGATGGTTCCGGTCCGCAGCCGGTGATCGAGGGCGTTCCGGCCGAAGTGGCCGTCGAGCAGGAGACGCAGGGCGAAGCCGCTCCGCGCCGCCGTCGTAGCCCCGCCGCCCGCCCGCGCCGTCCGCGCCGCGGCGAAGGTGCGGATGAAGGCGGGGACGATGCCAAGCCGGAACTCGCAGACGCCGGCGAATAAGCCCGCGTTCTCAGGATAAAGACAGGAAAGGCCATCCCTCGGGGCGGCCTTTCTGCGTTGGCGGCAGCACGATTGAAGAGGCGCGGGCAAGGTTTCCGCTCAAGACCGTCAGGTTACAAACGGCATGATATCCACGCCATCGCCCGGAAAGACGGTGATATGCGGGTGGTCCTGGAACAGTTGAGCTGCTGCCTCAGCGCTTTCGACCTCAACAATCAGGTAGCCACAGATCGCATTGGTGGCACTGGCAATGCCGGCCTTGGTCACACGCGTCGTCTTGCCCACCATTCCGCCGCGATCGAGGATGACGGCGGCATTTCTCTTTTCCCACTCTGCCCATTCTTTGACGCCGGCGGTGTCGATGGCATCCTGTTCGGTTTTGGGCAGGTTTCGAAAGGACGCGAGATCTTCCGGCTTCATCGTATAAACGGCAAGAAAGCGGGGCATGAGGCGGGATCTCCATGGGGGTTGGAGCTTGCCAGCTTACACGCTTCACGTTGGAAATCACGCGGCTGTGGGATTTGGGAGATGCGGGACGGGGCTTTGTAGGATTGTAAGGGGTTGCGGTAGCGGCCGCAATCGGCCCTAACCAGTCATGCTGAGTATGGCTGAACAGGTAGCCAAACTCACCAATCAACGCAATTTCGGTTTAGAACGAGATTTGTGTGAAATCGTGCATTCTCATGATCATCATGGCGGTCAATTCGCACAGAGCCCTTTCTTTTAGGTCACGGCGTTTTCGGTGCTCCCCCAAAATCGCGTTCTAGCAGTTCCAGCGGCATCTCCACCCAGGCCCATTGCTCGCCGTTCCATCGCGCCACCCCATGCTTGCGATCGAAATAGACGAGCGTGTCGCCGAAAGCCTGAATCTTCAGGGGAACTGGAACATTCTGATTGATCGACGGGGAATTCAGCACCGGCTTCACCACATCAAGCTTGTGTCCATCGAAACGGCGCAGGCCGTTGTCAGTGGCCATATAGAGCGTTGAAGCGCGGCGGGCAGCGGCGAACAGGGTCTCCGTATCGCCATGGAGGCCAAGTGTTTCAAAACTGCCATCGCTTCGGCTCCTCATGATCAGCCCGTTGACGCCGAGCACCCAGACGCGGCCATCCTCGTCGCGATAGAGACCGCTGATCACGATATCCTGCGGCACGGAACGTTCCGTAAAGCTGCCATCGCGATATGTGTATAGCCGCTGCTGGCGCGATCGCGTGCTGCGCTCCCCTTCGTCTTTATCCATCAAGGCCAGGAACTGCTCCGGTGTCATGTTTTCCCAGCGTTTCGGATCGAGATCCGCGGCCGTCGTCTCGGAAGCCGGCCGCTGGAACGCTTCGATCAGCAGGCCGCCATCCACCGCAATAGCCCTGCCGAAATGTTCGGCCTCATAGCCGGCATCATGGGATGTATCCGCCGAGATGCGCTGCCAGTCGCCCAGTCCGTCGCGTTGATAGAGCTGCCGGCTGTTGCCAACGACATACTGGCGCGCCTCATCCACAACGAGAGCATGCACCGCGCCGAAACCTTCCGCATCCGCGCTCAGCACCCCGGCTCCCGGTATCTTTGACCACTCGGCCCGATCCTCCCTGACGACATAGACGTCACCCTCGTTGCTGAGAGAAACGGGAACGAAGCCTTCGGAGCCACCGATGTCCAGATAGGCGACATCGACGATCTCGCGACGAACGTCGGTTCGGCTCCAGGGCTGCGGGAACTGGCCGTCATAAGAGATGATCGCCGTGAAGGGATCGTCATATTCGAGTTCGCCGAGGCAGATGGTGAAATGGTCGGCGTCCAACGCGACGGCTGCTTGCATTGTTGCGGCCCATTCGTTGCCATACATAAGGAATATCCTCTTCTCGGCATCGCCGGTCGGTAGCGGCCGTTCCTTGATACGACTGGGCGCTGCAAGACCGGTGTTAGGCCCTAGCACTCCAGCAGCCTAACCCTTGATCTCTTTCACCACGAAAGGCGAATGACCGCAATCGGCGCAAACCAGCCGAAGCAGAAGCATCCTTCCGCCCTGCAATTCAACCCCAAGTACAATCTCGCATAGGCCATTCCATATATAGCATTGGCCTCGGCATTGGTGGCCTCCTATACGGCATACCGCCATCAGCCCTCGCTTCATGGCATTCAAAGGCCGGTTCTTTCGTGTGGGGAAGAGCCGGCCTTTTTATTGGTTGCTCCAAGCTTTCAGATCGTGCCGAACATCAGTGAGCGATGCAGGCCGGCGCCTGCCAGGTTGCCGTCGCCGACGGCAAGCGCGACCGAGGCCATGGGGCGAGCGGCGTCACCGCATGCGAAAACCCCGGGCATGCTGGTTTCCTTCATCGGATCGGTCCTGATCACCGAGCCGACCGGGCCTTCCTCCATGTCGAGTTTTAGATGCGCTGCGATCGGGCTCGCGAGTTCAAAGGGAGCGAGCGCAAAAAGTCCGGCAAAGGAAAGCGTGCGGCCATCGGCAAGTTTTATATCGGCATGGTCGGTTATTGCCTCGATCGGGCTATGCTCGATCGTGACGCCGCGTGCGGCAAGTGCCGCAAGCTGTTCCGCATCCGGCACGAAGGCATTGTTGACGAGAAATGTCGTTGGCCCCCAGTCGGGCAGCATCAGGCCGTGATGCATCGAAAGCGCCGATGTGGCGATGACGCCGATCCGGCCCCGGTTTAATTCGTAACCGTGGCAATAGGGGCAATGAAAGACGCTTTTGCCCCAGCGCTCTTCCAGTCCCTCGAGCGCCGGCAGAATGTCCCTGACGCCGGTCGCAAGCAGCAGGCGTCGCGCGCGATATGTGTCCTTGCCGGCGGTGACCTCGAAGGCTGTGCCTGCGGGATCCGTTTCCTTGAGGCGTCGGGCAGTATCGGCGCGGGCTGAGAGCCAGTCGATTGTCGGATATTCCATCACCTGGGCGCGGGCATCCGCCGCGATGATGGCAGGGTCGATGCCGTCCTGGGTGAGAAAACCATGAGAATGGCTGGCGAAGCGGTTTCGCCGCTTGCCCTCGTCGATGATCAGCACCTTGCGGCGCGCGCGGCCGAGCTGCAATGCCGCCGACAGGCCCGCATAACTGCCGCCGATGATGATGACGTCGTGAATGGTGTCGCTCATGAGGTTCTCCTTTTCGCAACAACATAAGTGGCGTGAATTGCCGGAGTCAATGGTCATGATACTTTTGTTGTGACATGTGTTTGGTGCCTGTGTTAAGCTGGCGGCATCAAGGCGACGGAGTGGAAGGAATGGATCCATGAGGCATGACAGCCGGCTTTCGCGCATGCTGCATGTGCTGATCCATATGGGCCGGCACGACGGGCCGATGACCTCGGAGATGATCGCGCAGATGCTCGACGCCAATGCGGTGGTGATCCGCCGCACCATGTCCGGCCTGCGGGAGAATGGATATGTCCGTTCGGAAAAAGGGCATGGCGGTGGCTGGAGCCTGGCGCGTCCGCTGAAAGAGCTGACGCTGCTCGACATTCACCGGGCGATCGGTGAGCCATCCGTCTTTGCGGTCGGACCCGCTTATGACATGCCCGGATGCCCAATCGAGCAGGCCGTCAATGCCACGCTGAAGAGCGTTTTCGATGATGCGGAAAAGCTGCTTCTCGAACGATTTGCGAATGTGACGCTGGCGGATATCGCCGGAGGTTTTTCGCCTGTCGTGACTGCCGGCGCAGGAGAGCGCTGCGAGGCCTGATCGGACCTCAGGGTTGTTCGAGCGTCTTCTCGAAAAACACGCGGTTAAAACCGTTCTCGGTCCGTCGGCCGGTCTCGACATAACCAAGGCGGGGATAGATCGACAGGTTTTCGATCATCTTCTCGTTGGTATAGAGCTCGACCGCCGCAAGGCCGAGACGGCGGGCCTCGTCTTCGCAAAAGCCGATCAGCGATTTGCCGACACCCTTGCCGGCTGCCGACGGCATGACCGCGACATTTTCCAGAAACATGCGGCCATTTTCCGGAAAGAAGACGATAAAACCCTGGAAGGCACCGTCATCCGCTGCCGAGACATGGACTTCGCCGGCCTCGATCTGGGCGGCGAAATCCGCATCCATCGGCGCCGGCCGTTTTCCGATCGCTTCGATATAGCGGGTATAGGCGCTTTCGGCGCAGGTTCTGATATCGCTTTCGTCCGCCTCGACTGCCGGTCTTATCATGGCATGTTATCCCCTCTGGCTGACGGGATATCAGCACAGCACTGCCGATGCGGCAATCGGATAGGGCTCAGGATTTGGCAGCGCTGGCTTGTCTATCCGTCGCCGGGCCAACGCCGACGGCCGGCCGACTGGCGGGCAGATGCGCCCAGCGTGGACGCTCGAAGAGGAATTTTCCGATGCTGGTCAGCTGGATCAATCCGTAGAGAATGACGGAGCTTGCGATCGAGGCAACCATCACGAACGTGCTGATAATTCCGATATCGGCGATGATGCCGCTCTTTAGCGCCAATGCCCTCGAAAGCGACATCGGGATCGTGAAGAAGAGATAGACGACCAGCGAATGTTTGCCGAGCCAGGTGAGCCAGGCCATGAACCGGAACTGGACGGCAAGGCCGGCTGCGACACAGAGCGCCAGCGTGCCGATGACGGCCAGAAGAAAATGCAGGCCGGGAAGGGCCGCGAGCCCCATCTGCATTCCGACCGGCTCGACGACATAACCGGGCGAAAAAACGAGAAGACCGTTTATGAGCGCCCAGACGACGAGCCCGATCGACGCTGCGGCCGGATTGTGCTGGGCGCGATCGACCAGCGCCAGTACGGCGGGTGCTGCCAGATAGCCGAGATAGAAGAAGACGAAATAGGCGGCAAACTGGGTGAGGATGTAGCTTTCGGAATGCGGCGACCAGAGCTGCAATGCGATCGCCACGGGAAGCGTGACCCAGGCGGGAACGGCAGAATCATAAAGCAGCTTCGTCACGAGGCCGAACAGCGCGAGCAGATAGACGAACCAGAGAACGCCATAGGGCTGGATCAGCGCAAAACCGATGCCTCTCACCGTTCCGATGGGATCAGCGTCATAGATCCCGACTTTCAGGCCGATCATGATCGCGACCCAAAGAATGTAGAAATAGAGATAGTGGACGACCCGGCGATCGGCGAAACGCAGGAAGGGCCGATCGATGACCTGCGACAGGAACAGGCCCGAGATCAGGAAGAATTCCGGCATCCGGAATGGCGTGGCAAAGCCGATGATATAATGCAGGAAGCCGACCCCTCCCGTATATTCTCCGGTATTGTAGGCCGCGTACATCATCACGACGAGCAGGATCGATATCCCTTTGGCGGCGTCCACCCATGCCAAGCGAACGGTTTCTTGCATGCCGCACCCGTGCCTTTCTGTCGTTTTCGAAATGATGCCTGACAAATCGATGTCCGGTCCAATTCTGGCCCGGCCTTCTCCCGCCTTCCATAGAAGGGCGATTATATTAGCAGGCCGTTAAAATGTGTGCCGATGACGCCGATGTGATTGACTATCCGCAATTTGCGGCCGCATTCACCCCACCGATACTGGTGATCAGGAAATCCGCCAGCTGCCGGCATTCCGGCGAGAGTTTCGGGCGACCCTTGACCAGGGCGAGTTCCGTATCCGGCTGGGGTTCGAAGCCGGCCTCGGGGGCGAGCGGCAGATGTTCGGGCAGAACCGCGTCTGCGGGAAGGAGGCTGATACCGAGGCCGGAGGCGACGGCGGCCTGAACGCCCATCAACCCCTGGCTGGCATAAGCGACATGCCAGCGGCGGCCCTGTTTTTCCATGCTGTTGATGGCGCGGTCGCGATAGATGCAGCCGGACGGGAAGAGGGCGAGGGGCAGGGGATTTTGGGATGTGCCGGGATCTGCATCATGGCTTCGGGTACGGCTGCCGACCCAGACGAGCTTTTCCGGCCAGCTGGCAAGGCAGGCGCCATCACCCGGCTCACGCTTGATCAGCGCAAGATCGATTTCGCCGGCTTCGAGCAGGCGTTTCAGTTCGACGCTCCAGCCGCTTACCGTATCGAGGCGGATCTGTGGTGAAGCGCCGGCAAAGCCGGTGAGGAGATCAATCAGCCGACGACCGGCAAAATCTTCCGGTACGCCGAGCCGGACGGGTTTTGGCTGCGGTTTGCGGGCAAGCGCATCCACCGCCTCTTCCGCGACGGCCAGCAGGCGTCGGGCATAGCTGAGCAGGAGTTCGCCTTCTTCCGTCAGCCTTATGCTGCCGCTCGATTTTTCCCGCAGCAGAAGCGTGTGGCCGATCGTGGTCTCCAGCTTTTTCACCTGCTGGCTGACCGTCGACTGGGTGAGATGCACCCGTTCGGCCGCGCGGGTAAAACCACCCGTATCGATGACGGCGGCAAAGGTGCGCAGGAGATCGAGGTCGAACGGCAGAGTCATTCGGATTTCCAATATGGTGGATTTTGATATTTAATTTCTCAATGATGCCTTTCGCTGTCAATATGCCAACCAGCAACAGACCAGCGGAGACATTCCAAGATGACGAACGATGCGACCGGCCTGAACGGACAGAAGCCGACATGGCTGACCTTCGATTGCTACGGCACATTGATTCAGTGGGACGAGGGGCTTCTGGCGGCGATGGATGCGATCCTCTCTTCGAAAGGCGGTGGTATCGACCGGGATGCCTTCATCAAGGTCTATGATCATCATGAACATGCGCTGGAGCAACAAAGCCCGCATCGGACGTTCAAGGCGGTAACGGCAAAGGCGCTGGAACTGGCGATGGTGGAATTCGGGCTCAGCTTCGATCCGGCCGATGCGGATCTGATGACCAGCTCAATCGGCCGGATGCCGCCTTTCCCGGAAGTGGTCGAGACGCTTTCCACTCTGAAGGCGGCCGGTTTCCGGCTGGCAATCATCTCCAATACCGACGATGCCATCATTGCCGGCAATGTCGCACAGCTTGGCGGCGTCATCGATCGGGTGATCACGGCCGAACAGGCGCAAGCCTACAAGCCGTCGTCAAAGATCTTCCGTCATGCCTGGTCCACGCTCGGCATCGAGCCGGCCGAACTCGTGCATATCTGCGCAAGTCCGCATCTGGACCTTGCCGCGGCGCGCGAACTGGGCTTTCGTACGGTCTGGGTGGATCGCGGCACCGGCCGCAAGCCGCTGCCGGATTACCGGCCGAATGTCGTGGTGCCGACGCTCGACAAGGTGCCGTCGCTGTTTGCAGCTGCCGGCTGGATGTAAAACGACAAAAAGGGAACGACGCGGATGGCGCATGAACTCAATCTGGTGAAGGGCGGCCCGGCTGTCATTCGTAACCTGCCGCTCGATACGCCGGAAATCTGGCAGGCGCGCGTCGATCTGGCCGCCTGTCTCAGGATGGCGGCGCGGTTCGGGCTGGAAGAGGGGATCTGCAACCATTTTTCCGCCGTCGTGCCGGGACACCCGGATCTCTTCATCGTCAACCGGCTTGGTTTTGCCTTTGCCGAGGCGACGGCGTCTTCACTGCTGATCTGTGACTATGAGGGCAGGGTCATCCTCGGCGATGGTGTGCCGGAAGCGACCGCCTTCTTCATCCATGCCATGCTGCACAAGCGCATGCCGCGGGTCGGCGCTGCCTTCCATACCCATATGCCTTACGCGACGGCGCTCAGCATGGTCGAGGGAGACCCCTTCGTTTATGCCGGCCAGACGTCGCTTAAGTTTTATGGTCGCGTCGCGGTGGACGAGAATTACAACGGGCTCGCGCTCGACGAGACGGAAGGCGATCGGATCGCGTCCGTTATCGGCGACAAGGATATCGTCTTCATGCGCAATCACGGCGTCATGGTCTGCGCGCCGAATATCGCCGAAGCCTGGGACGATCTCTATTATCTGGAACGGGCTGCCGAAGTGCAGGTCAAGGCCATGTCGACCGGGCGCAAGCTGATCCCGGTGCCGGAGCATATTGCCATAGAGGCGGCAAAACAGATGCGCGAGGGCGACCCGGAAAGTGCGCGCATGCATCTCGAAAGCCTGCGCCGCGTGCTGGATCGCGAAGCGCCGGAATATCGGACCTGAAAATCAAGAAGATCATTGCGGCGCGTCGGCTCAAATAGGGCCGGCGCGCGAAAAAATCAGATGAGGGTGCGATCGGTTTCGCATTCGTCGCGGGCTTCGTCGAACTCGTCGATATGGGCTTCAGCGAAGGCGAGGAATTCCGGATCTGTGATTTCCGCGATATTCTGGGGCATGCCGTTGTCGCGGATCAGGGTTTTGAAAATTCCAACCAGTTGGGCAGTCTTGTCTTCTGACATTGCAGTTACCTTTGCGGATGAGGATTGAACCTCCCATCCTCGAGATAAGGACACAATTACTGCGACAAAATGACCGATCACGGGTTTATGATCATATGCTCACGGAGTGATGATCGGGATATCGTGCGGTGGCATGTGCTCCATTGGCTTCCTTGATCGTGGGAGCCCAGCTGCGCAGATTGAGGCGTCGTTTCCTCCAAGCGCCAAAACCTTGTTCATGCTCCTTTAAAACCACAAAAAGCGCTCCCATATCTCCCTCGAAGCCGAGTTATTCGGCGGGGCTCGCCTGTTGAGGGAGCTCAATCTCAAATCATCGGCCTGTGCCTTATCAAGGGCAGGACGGTACTAGGAGGTAAGACATGAACATCGAGAAATATTCGGAACGCGTCCGCGGTTTCCTCCAGTCGGCGCAGACCCAGGCGCTTTCGGCCGGCAACCAGCAGTTCACCCCCGAACATGTGCTGAAGGTTCTGCTCGACGACGATCAGGGCATGGCGTCCTCGCTGATCGAACGTGCCGGTGGCAGCGCCAAGGAAGCGCGCATCGCCAATGACGCAGCGCTTGCGAAACTGCCAAAGGTCTCCGGCGGCAATGGCGAAGTCTATCTTTCGCAGCCGCTCGCCAAGGTTTTCACGACGGCAGAAGACGCAGCCAAGAAGGCCGGCGACAGCTTTGTCACCGTCGAACGCCTGCTGCTTGCGCTTCTGATCGAAAGCTCGGCCTCGACTGCGGCGACCTTGAGAAAGGCCGGCATTACCGCGCAGGGCCTCAACCAGGTCATCAACGATATCCGCAAGGGCCGCACCGCCGACAGCGCCAATGCCGAACAGGGCTTTGAGGCGCTGAAGAAATATGCGCGTGACCTGACGGCGGAAGCCCGTGAAGGCAAGCTCGACCCGGTCATCGGCCGCGACGACGAAATCCGTCGCACGATCCAGGTCCTGTCGCGTCGCACCAAGAACAATCCTGTCCTGATCGGTGAACCCGGCGTCGGCAAGACGGCGATCGCCGAGGGTCTGGCGATCCGTATCGTCAATGGCGACGTGCCGGAAAGCCTGAAAGACAAGAAGCTGATGGCGCTCGATATGGGTGCCCTGATCGCCGGCGCGAAATATCGCGGCGAGTTCGAGGAACGCCTGAAGAGCGTGCTGAACGAAGTGCAGTCGGAAAACGGCGACATCATCCTGTTCATCGACGAGATGCACACGCTGGTCGGAGCCGGTAAGTCGGATGGCGCGATGGATGCGTCCAACCTCTTGAAGCCTGCGCTTGCCCGCGGCGAGCTGCATTGCGTCGGCGCGACAACGCTCGACGAATACCGCAAGCATGTGGAAAAGGACCCGGCACTCGCTCGCCGTTTCCAGCCGGTCATGGTGGATGAGCCGACCGTCGAGGACACGATCTCGATCCTGCGCGGGTTGAAGGAAAAATACGAACAGCATCACAAGGTTCGGATCTCGGATTCGGCCCTGGTTGCTGCTGCGACGCTTTCCAACCGTTACATCACCGACCGCTTCCTGCCGGACAAGGCGATCGACCTGATGGACGAAGCTGCCTCGCGTCTTCGCATGCAGGTGGATTCGAAGCCGGAAGAACTCGACGAACTCGATCGCCGCATCATGCAGCTGAAGATCGAGCGGGAAGCTTTGAAGCGCGAGACCGATGTCGCTTCGGCCGATCGTCTGCTGCGGCTTGAAACCGAGGTGACCTCGCTTGAGGAACAGGCGGATGCGCTGACGGCCCGCTGGCAGGCGGAAAAGCAAAAACTCGGCCTTGCCGCGGATCTGAAGAAGCAGCTCGACGAAGCTCGCAATGAACTGGCGATTGCCCAGCGCAGGGGCGAGTTCCAGCGTGCCGGCGAACTGACCTATGGTGTCATCCCCGACCTCGAAAAGCGGCTTGTGGATGCGGAAGCCAAGGATGGTTCCGCCAATGCGATGGTGCAGGAAGTCGTGACGCCCGATGCGATCGCGCATGTCGTCTCCCGCTGGACGGGCATTCCGGTCGACAAGATGCTGGAAGGCGAACGCGAAAAGCTGCTGCGCATGGAAGACGAGTTGGCAAAGTCCGTCGTCGGCCAGGGCGATGCGGTGCAGGCGGTCTCGCGTGCGGTGCGTCGTTCGCGGGCAGGCTTGCAGGATCCGAACCGGCCGATCGGCTCGTTCATCTTCCTCGGCCCGACCGGCGTCGGCAAGACCGAACTGACCAAGTCGCTCGTCCGCTTCATGTTCGACGACGAGACGGCCATGGTTCGGCTCGACATGTCGGAATATATGGAGAAGCATTCGGTGGCCCGCCTGATCGGCGCACCTCCGGGTTATGTCGGGTATGAGGAAGGTGGCGCGCTGACGGAAGCCGTGCGGCGCAAGCCCTACCAGATCGTGCTGTTCGACGAGATCGAGAAGGCGCATCCGGATGTGTTCAATGTTCTCCTGCAGGTGCTTGATGACGGGCGTCTGACGGATGGACAGGGCCGCACCGTCGACTTCAAGAACACGATGATCATCATGACCTCCAATCTCGGGGCGGAATATCTGACCGGCTTGCGCGAGGACGAGGATTCGGAAAGCGTGCGGGAGCAGGTCATGAACGTGGTGAAGGCCTCGTTCCGGCCGGAATTCCTGAACCGCGTCGACGAGATCATCCTGTTCCACCGCCTGAAGCGGAACGAAATGGGCGCGATCGTCGATATCCAGCTGCAGCGCCTGCTGAAGCTGCTGTCGGAACGCAAGATCAATCTCGATCTCGCACCGGATGCGCGCGAATGGCTGGCCGAAAAGGGCTATGATCCGGTCTATGGTGCCCGTCCCTTGAAGCGGGTGATCCAGAAGTTCGTTCAGGATCCGCTCGCCGAGCAGATCCTGGGCGGCCAGATCCCGGACGGTTCGACCGTCGCGGTCACATCCGGTTCGGACAGGCTGCTGTTTCGGGTGCGGCGTGAGGTCAGCGAAGCTGCATAAGCGTCAAATCTGATATGAAACGAAAGGCCGTCCCTCGGGGCGGCCTTTTGCATGAGGAGGGGAGCTCGTCCGCTCTAGAGAAACTGGCCAGTTCCTGAAAGCGTCTCTTCGCCCTTTCGCGCTGTCCAGCTATTGCCGCCGGCATTGCTTTTCAGCTCGAATGTCCAGCCGGTATCCATATCGATCAGCACGGTCATTTCCTCGTCGGTATAGGTGAAATCCGCGCTCCATTCGCGACCCTTGTGATCGGCGACGAAGCGGGCTTCCGGAGTTTCAAGCAGCGAAGGATCGTAGGGAAAGCCGTTAAAGACGCAATCATTAGGGCCGGGCGGCGGCCAATCGCCTTCGTGGCTGGCAAACAGGATGAAGCCGAGATCTTCCTCGTCTTCGGTCATGATGGCAAAGCTCGTCACGCGGTATTTCCCTGATCCGTTTCCGATCCGGAAAATTATAGGGCGTCGGGAGGAAAAGCCGATGCCGGCTTCAGGGCGAAGCCGAGTTTATCGGCTCGCCACTTCGTCCGGCTTCGGATTGTTCAGGAGAGCGTCGATACGCTTGCGCTCGTCTTCGAAACGCGCAAGCGCCTTGCCATCGAGCGATTTCCCGCCCGGCAGGCGCACCTTCATCGGGTCGACCTTGGTGCCGTTGACGATCAGCTCGTAATGAAGATGGGCGCCGGTCGATTCACCGCTGGTGCCGACATAACCGATCACCTGGCCCTGCGTGACCTTTGCGCCTTCGCGCACACCCGGAACGATCGAACTCTGGTGGTTATAGGAAGAAACATAACCATTGGCATGGCGGATCAGGGTCTGGTTGCCGTAACCGCCCGAATCCCAGCCGGCCTTTTCGACAATGCCATTGCCGGCCGCGATGATTGGCGTGCCGCGCGGGGCGGCCCAGTCTGTGCCGGTATGCATGCGCGAATATCCGAGCAGCGGATGGCGGCGCATGCCGAAGCCGGAGGTCATGCGACCGTTCGGCAGGGGATTGCGGAGCAGGAACTGGCGGATGCTGCGGCCGTCCTGATCGAAATAATCGACATTGTCTTCGTCATCGGGATTCTGGAAACGATAGAAGCGGGTCGTCGTGTCGCCGAAATGGGCATTGACGTAAAGGAGTTCGCTGTCCTTGGTCGCCTTGCCCTTCTCGTCGCCGACCGAGAAGAATGCTTCGACAGCATCCGTCGGCCTGAGCTGCGCCTGCAGATCGACATTGCTGGCAAGAAGCTTGACCAGAAGTGCCGTCATTTCCTTGGTCATGCCGTAGGAAAGCGCTGCGCGATAGATACCGTCATAAACGTCTGGCAGTTCGCGGCCCGCAACCGCCTGGGCCGGCTGATCGCTGAAGGCGGTGGCGACGGCGTCCAGCATCTGCGGCTCGCTGCCGTCGATAAAGCGGCCGTGGTCGTCGGCTGCGACCGTCAGCTGATGCTGGCCCTTGCGATAAAGGCTGGCACGCACGACCAGAACCATCTGGCCTTCCTGGATGACGCCGATACGCAGCACGTCGCCGGGCGCGACCTTGTTATCACCGATGCGCTGCGACAGGTAGCCGGAAATTTCCTTGGCCTTGGTGTCGGGATAACCAACCGCAGTCATTGCCGTGGCGATCGAGGTCGGCTGCCGGATCGGGATGATGTCGTCGGCATATTCGCGGGTATGGGACGTGATCGGTTCCGGCGTCGAAACCGACATGTTCTGTTCGACGACACGCGCTGCGAGGCCCGATGTGATGTCGACATTGTCGTCATCGGAAGAGAAGCGCTGCGGATCGACATAATAGAGGGCGGAAAGCTGGGCATTGCCGGCGGTCAGGACCGAACCGTTGGAGCGGACGTTTTCCTCGACCTCTTCAAGGGTCATCGGCGTCGCATAGGCGTAGGTATTGCCCTTGGTCGGGAAGGGAACGGTTTGCAGGCTGACTTCGGATTCGACATTCGAGCCGTAGATGACGCCGGTGCGGTTGGCCGGCGGTGGCGGCGTCTCGCTGGAGGCGAAGATGTTGAGCGGATCGAAATTCGGATAGGCTTCCGGTGCAACGTGATTGACCGCAAGGTTCATCTTCACATGGGCGAAGGGGCGGCGGCGCACCACTTCCTTATTGCCCTGATGGACGACCGTGGAAACCTCCATGATCTTCCGGTCGGTCGGCATGGCGACGATATTGCCGCCGAGCAGCCGTTTTCCGCGCGAGGCCATGTCGTCATGGCCCATCAGCGAGGCGGAGGTCGAGGCTTCTGCAGGGGTTGCCAGCTGCTGGCGGCCGTCCAACGCTGCAAACAGCGCGACGCCCATCAGGATAGAAGAGGTAATGCCGGTGAGAAACGTGCCGGACAGCCAGCGCAGTGAAATCTCACGGCGATCCGGCGCGCGACGGCCGTCGGCGAGGATCGGCGGCTCGTTGCCAAGCGAGCGTATCATGCTGCGGGCCGTCATCATGCAGTCTTAGCCAGTCCCTTGATACTCGTTATTGCCGTAGACAGCGGTATCATGCTGCCTGCGGGACCTTGGGCCAAACATGTGCCCGTTTCAGTGAGGAGAGTCAAACCCGGATGCTCACGTGTGCACGCGTGCTATATATGGGCTGAACGACCCCGTCCTGTGTTGGTCATTCCATGCGAATGTGAATTTGTCGGGGCGGATTTGGGGCAGGAGCGGTGATCCCCCGGTTTTCCGGCTTTTGGTGCCGGTTTTCGTGGTCCGTGTTGTGGAAAACGATAATTCTCTTTTGAATTCAGTGATTTGTCGTTTTTTTGCAGTTTTATGAAACTGTGCTGTTGACGCTTGGTAGGGTTGGATC
>NZ_VIWP01000007.1:0-264169 GCF_007829835.1 Neorhizobium alkalisoli
GTCAGCGACAATCAGCGTGATAACTTGATCCCGACCGCGACCTAAGAATCTCATCCAGATTGTCGCCCGCGTCTTATCCTGATTGCCGCGCTATACGGAGCTGGCCGCCCGGCAGATATATCCGCATGTCAGCCTCACCGGTGGTCATGCCTGCCGCAACGGCTTCGGCTTGGGCACGCGGGCCGCGCTTGGCTGCGTTCTGATCACCGGCTAACAGGAACTGCTTGCCGTATTCCGGCATCGCCCGCAGAGCACGAACCTGAGCGGCTTGAAGCTCCCACTCCTTCGGCAGCGCGGGCTTGGTCGTTACCTTGCCTTTGGCTGAAGTGCGGATGATCGTGCGGACGCCTCTGATGCGTACTGTCTGCTGTGTGGGTTTCATGTTGTCTCCGTGTCTGGAGAGTTTCATCCGGCTGGGCCGGTCAGTTTACATCCCACTCCCAAAGGGGATGGCGTTCCCACCGCCTCCCCCTCTTTAGAGGGGAAAAATTGGGAACGTGGGAATGCATTTGTTTCCAGATACTTAGCCGTTCCCAAGTGATTTTGGGAACGTTGGGAATGGGAACGTAATTTCGTTGTTTTAGTTACGTTTTCCGTTCCCATTCCCACTGGGAACGCCCGTTCCCAAGTGCTGTTGGGAATGAGATTCATGGGGCCAATATCGGGATACCGATATCGTTCTTGGGGCGGCCACGCCTTTGACCGGTACACATTCGTGCCGAGGGCCGGCCTGTCTCTTAGAATCGGTGGTCTCCCCAAAATTGGGGACACCCGTCTGCGCAAATTGCGCTTGCGGCCAGCCTTCACCTCGGTGCACCGGCCGTGAAGTACCCAAGGCCAATCGCGAAATTACCGCCCGGAACGTCCAGCCACTTCGCTGTTTTCTCTCCTCGCCCAGCTGCCCGCACCACCTCACCCCTCTCCAGCGCTTGTTCAGCGAGTGTTTCGATCTTGTTTCTTGCCAGCCTTCTCAATTCCTCCGGCAATCTCTCGCGCATCTCGTACACACCACTGACTCCGGTCTTCGTGAAGGGCGAGCCCGCCTCAGCCGCAGCTGCAATCGCCACGACAAGCGCGCCGCGCAGGTCGCCTTGATCGAATGCAGACGCCCCCGCCCCGGCAGTCTTATCGATAAGAAGCCCGTACTCGTTTCGGGCGTACGTACTGAGGATTCGCCGTGCCGGACCGTTAGCCTTGACGATACCGCCGAGAACAATCCGGTTTGGCTCCCACGGCACCCCGATCTGCTTGCAGGCTGCCTTTGCCTTGGCCTCATCTGCAGGCCACATCGAGTAAACAACACGAAGGCCGTCAACGAGCGCCGTGCTGCCTCGTATCGCCTCGCGGGCGTCACTGAGGTTCTCGATCGGTTTCGAGCTCTTGCGCATGTGGTGGGCTGTAAGGATCGTTGCCTCTGTCTCAGCAGCCAGGCGCGCTAACGACGAGCAGACAAACTGGCCAGCCGTTGGATCCTCATTGATCGGAAGGTGTGCAAAACTCGCCAGCGGATCGAACGTCACCAGTCGGAGATCGTCTATGTCCGCGAGCTGCTCGCATACGCGTTTGAACTCGTCCGTCTCGACGAGGCCAAGCTTTCGATCCTCCCGCCAGAAAGCCCGAGCCCCACCCGCCGAGGGGAGCGGAACCACGATCATCTTCTTGCCGAGTTCAGAGAAGCGCTCACCTTTGGCATCCAAAGCGCTCACGCGCCGGTGCACCTCGTTCGCGTCATCTTCAGATGTGATCATCACCGATGTTCCTTCGACAGCAACCTTCCCTCCGAAAATGGGGGAGCTGTAGAGGCTCTCGCCAAACGCGATGCGGCGATGAAGCTCCAGAAGAGCGAATGATTTTCCAGTGTCACCAGCCGCAGACACCATGCCAGGCACTCCCAAAGGAATGACCCCGTCAACTAACCATTTTACTGGCGGCGCTTCTCCGACGTATCGATCGACGGTCCACTCTCGAATAGAGAGTGTGGCCGCCTTGTTGTCGTTGGCCGCGGTGGGGGTCTGCTGATTTGTCGGCATACCCCTCTCCGCCTGCTTCCGAAGGCTGTTCTCGACGAACCTCTTGACGACCTCCGGATCCAGCGGTGGGGTATTGTCCGTTTGAAAATCCGGCTCGGGCGGATGCCGGGGGCTGAGAATGCCGGCCTTCAAGCCGTTCTCGATCGTCTTGACGCATCGAGCCCAATCTCGTCCCCATCCACGGGCAACATCCTGCAGCCAGGCGCGTGCATCGCTTTCGCTGACGTGACCGCCACCTACCCACTGGCCAAGGTTGAATGCCGCATCGTTCAAGCTGTTGTTGCGGTTGCCCATTGGCGCGCGGGCAAGATCTGCGAGCTCTCGCTCAACAGCGGCGTCAACGTAGGCGCTGTAAGTCCCAGCAGCGGTCGGCAAATACGTGGAGCCCGCCTCTATCTTTTTGGGCTTCACGAGATCCAGCAACCACGCGGGCGCCTCTGCGATCTCGCGGACATCGTCGGCCCAGTCGTAGCGGCGACCATCACCCATAGCACTGCCGGCGCCGATGACGTAGCCGCCCTCGCCTCGGATATCGACCCCGGCGCCAAGAGCGCCGCGGTTGCGGACTCCATCATCGTGCCTAAAGTAGACGTGCATCCCGCCGTTCGGCGTCGTGACGCGCGCCGTCTCGGGCAGTGGGCCGTGCTCGGCCTCCATGGCAGCGAGCCAGTCGAATCCGTTTGCTGCGCCCGGCTTGGCGTCGATGTCGAGCACGAAGAAGCCCGTCGGCGATCCGGTCGGCAGGCCAATCATCGCACTGGGGTATCGTCCCCAGGCGCGCTCAACTACCTCTGGCTTCTTGTACGCGCCATGAACACCATTGGCCGTCAGCGGGGTCTTGGGCCCACGCTCTTCGAGTTCGCCGGTGTGGGGGTCGTAAACGTCCTCGGCTTCATGGCGGCACGGGAAGCAAGGCCAGCCCTGCTCTGCGAATGCGATGGCCGTCTGTTGTGCGGTCGGCGCAGAATTAGGCGGCGTTTGTGGTAGTGGAAACATAGGCGGTAACGCGCTCCATGAACTGCTGAGATGCTGCTTCAGTGATTGCGGCTGTCGTGGCTGGCGAGAATGTCACCGATCGGCGACCGCCCACCGCGGTTGGCGCGTAGGTTAGCATTCGTCCATCCGGCGCGCGGAGTAAGCGCATGCCACATATTCGGACGTCACCGGTGATCTGCAGGTCGAACGTGGCGACCAGCGCCATCGTCCCGCCGCCAGGGTGAGCGGCGGGTTGGAGGTTCTCGATCTTCATGCCGCAGCCAGCGCATTTGAAAGCGGGCCGAAGTCGATCGATCGCTTGCCGCTGTTCCTGGTTGAAAAGTAGCGGCCCTCCAGTTGGTCGACCGACGTGATGAATCCGCGCATCCCGCAGGCTGCCGCGAATGCTACGAGCTTTGGCGACGCTGTCCGCCCAAGTGGACCGAGCAGGAATTCGAAGACCGTCGACGGCTGCTTGCTTCCGTTTGCATGATCGGCGAATACGCAGAGGCGCAGGTTGCCGTCGGTTTCGCGATGCAGGTCGACGGCCCAAACGCGCCATCCTATCCATTTCTGGTCGAATTCCTCATGGGTGGGTAGCTTGATGGCGATGGGGAGATCGTTCCCGATGCTAATCTGTGGGCGCAAAAGTCCTCCTTCCGGCGCGACGTCCGGCTATGGTGTTGAGTCTACTGAGTGCAAAATTGCGTTGAGTTAGGCGGCGCTGACTGGGTAGTCGCCGAGAGCTGCGGTGATGTAGTTGAGCCATGCGGCCGGCGCCCATACACCGCAATCGCCATTGCCGCACGTCGCTGTCATTTCGTCAGTCGGCTTTTTCATCGCTCGAATTGCGGCAGCTGCCTGGTCGCGGTAGTGTTCCCATGCCAGCCCGTCCCCGAGATTGTCTGCAAGCGCACAGGCGACACGGTCGATCATTTCTGTCATGCCGCAGCCCTCGCTTCGGCCTGCTTCATCCATGCCGACAAAGAAGAACGCCGAGCAGCAACGGTGCCACCGAGTTTGAAGTGCGGTACTATCTTTTCATAAGTCAGACGGTAGACTTGACGCTGGGTCACCCCGAGGAATTTGGCAATCGCTGGCGCTCCCATCAGAAGGTCGCCGTCGATAATCTCATCGCTTAACAGTGTCATGAATTCTCCTCTTCTAGCGGTAATGATGACCCGACGCTGCTGTTCACATTGGATATGCGCAACGTGATTATTACGCTGGTGGTCGCAAATTCCCCCGACAACCCCAAAAATCCCGCTAGTTACGTAGACCGCCGCCCACGCTTGAAATTCATGTGCCAAGGAGCCATCATGTGACTCACGATCAAGAGGTCACATGGCAAAAATCAAGAAGCGTAGCTGGGCTAACGCGAGCGGCAAACACGAGGCGTGGCAACTCGACTTCACCGATCGGTTCGGAAAGCGGCACCGCGAGCAGTTCAGCCTCAAACGTGATGCAGAAACTAGGCTCGGCGAGTTGCAAGGCACTACGCGAGCGGGCACTTATCGTGCACTAGCCGACAAATCCGACGTCGCGGCAGCTTGCAAGGCGTTCTGCGAGTACATGACCGAACGTGCCGATCGTAAAGAGAAGGTGACGGAAACCTATCTTCGAACAACTCGCCAGCACTGCGAAAACTATATCGACCCGCTGAACGAATACGTGCTGCGACGGCCTGGCATTGTGCGCAAAGACACGATCAACTTCAAAGGCGGGATTGGTAGTATCAAGCTATCCGACTTGACCGCAGCAAGGGTGATCAAATTTCGCGACGACATGCGGAAGCATGGCGCCGGTATTGTGACCACTCGGAGAGTTTTAGGTACATTGTCACGGATACTAAAGCATGCAGTTGAGAGCGACATGGCAACAATGAACGTTGCCAAGGGCATTCGGGTAATCGGCACCCGCGATGAGGACTCCGAACGCGTGACGCCACCAGCTAAAGCTGATCTCGCCGCTCTCCTGAAAGCTGCTCAGCCGGATTTCAAAATTCGAATACAGTTTGCCGCAGCTACTGGCCTCCGCGCTTCCGAACAGTGGGCACTGAAGTGGTCTAGGGTCGATCTGCAAGCGGGAAAAGTCACAGTCGACAGCCGAGTGGATGCCTTCGGCAACATCGACGTAACCAAAAGCTCCGCCGGCATGCGAACAGTGCCTATCGGCAAGGCGATAGTCGAACAGCTTGCCGCCTGGCGCGATCGTTCAAAGCAAAAGGAAAATGACGGGTTTGTCTTCCCGGATTCTCGCGGAGGCTTCACTCGACACACCAATTACATGAAGCGAAACTGGACCCCGCTATTTATTGCGGCAGATGTCGAACCGATAGGTTGGCACGCCCTTAGGCACTATGCCGTATCTACATGGATCGAGGCAGGCCTTCAGCCAAAGGCGGTTCAGACCCTTGCCGGTCACGCATCCTATGCCATCACTATGAACCGTTACGGTCACCTTTTTCCGTCCGACGATCATCAGTCCGCATTCGACAAGATCGCGGCAACGCTTGCAAAAACAGAATGACACATGTGCGGCACATTACACTCTACATGACCTGCAAAACACGGCATGACATAATGACTTTTAATCAGTAGGTCATGGGTTCGAGCCCCATCGCTCTCACCATTAAATTCAACTAGTTAGCCGATTTCATGTGACTTTTTGCGACTAGATTTATTCACACGGAAATCGCACTCTTGCGAGGACATTCCAAACCCGCTGAGATGCCGCGTTCACCATAGAGGGCACTGTGTGGGTACTTTTTTCTAGAAATGTTTCTGGGCACGTCGCAGGCGAGCGCCTGTATTCAGAGCGTCCGTTACGATTTTTAATCATCCGTGAATGGCGCAGTCCAGTGGCTCACGTGCCTGCATAACGAACAGAACGACACGATCAACGACCATGCGGAAATCATAAATCGCCAATCGGACCAGCGTCGATCGATTAACGGCCTACTCCACTCTGTTGATGATCTGGTAAAAATTCAGGCTTGAGAGATCGAGAGCCTGCAGCAAGAGAATCAATCTCTTAAAGGCAGGCTCGCCGATTTCGAGCAGAGGCTTTCAAAGGTCGAGCACTAAACCGCCATGCTCGTATCCGCACCGCCCTGATACCAGGTGACCAAACTCCCCGCATGAAATCATCGGCCCATCCAAGAGACGGGGCGCTTCATGAGCGTGGTCCTACCAATCCAGCCTGACAGCCTTTACCGAATCTATACGGCGTCGGCAGGACAGACGACATCCGCGGCACCTTTCCCCTTCCAGCAGGGCAGAGATATCAGTGTCGCCCAGAGGGTCTCCCCGGGCAATTGGCAGACAATTAATCCGTTGCTCTATACTATGTCCGGGGCAGGAAGTGCTGGCGGCGGAGCCGTTATTTTTCTTCGCGCACCAAAGCCAGCAAAAAATGGGATTGCGCGCCAAAGTCCAAATTTAAAACTGTCCGGGAATGGCAGCCGTTTCTGTTTACGGACCGCTGGACGAGACAAACATGCGCCCTTCGAACCGGCGCTCAAGAGCAAGTATGAATTCCAGCTCTTCGAGATTGAGGATTTCATCGAGAACAGCATCTGCCTTCATCAGACCCGCATTCAGCAGGCGCTTCATAAAACGCCAGCAATCGAGCGGATCGTGAACGATGTAGCTTTCAGCATGTTCGAAGGCATGCCGCCAAGCGGCATAGCCGGAGAAATGGCTATCGGCACCGAGAAAAAAATCTGAGCCGTAGCAGGTAATTTGCCCAACTGGCATCAACGCCAGATCATGCAGGATATGGCGCATCGCAAACCCTCGTCCCATGAATATCGAGGGTGAGAAATAATAAGAGCGGGTGCGGTGCCCCCTTGTCTGCCACGCGATACGCATTCGCTCGATTTGCGTGCGTAGCATCGCAAAATCGACGTTTTCCTCTCTCAATGTTCTGGCGATCGCTTCAGGCTGTCTCTCCAGAAAGATGCTGTTGTAATATGCAGCATCAGTGCGTGTGCCGATCATTGATCCCGCCGCGCGAAACGCATCATTAGCGATGAAGTTTGTGCGCACAACGCGGTCATGCGCGTCGATCGCTTCTCCACTACCCAGCCTGTTGCGTGCTGGCCCAACAACGGCAACCGATCTCCGCCCAATCCACCGTGAGAACCGACGATCGGATGCCGACTGCATCGAGGCGTGGAGGTCGCGGGCCCGGTCGACTTCGCCAAGCGCCAGCAATCCGTCACGTTTCAACACAGGATCGTTGACGGCTTCAATTACCGTTTCGATGCGGTCTCGATCATCAAGGCAAACCGCTGCGGCAAGCTGCATCGCTCCATTTGGCGAAGCGTTGCTTTTTGCCAGAAACGAGCTAGCGGCCGCCTGTTTTGCCGCCACAGCCGCGCGGACCAGACCTTGCCGGTAAAGAAGATCATGCATGGTCATCCACCATGCCATCGGCATCGCCTCAGCGGCAATGTCGCCCACGAGCTGATGCGCAGACACAGGCGAAAGAGAACTTGCGAGAGTCATCGCCTCAAGATGCTTCGCTGCCGAAACGGCCTGTTTGGCCGCGGGAGGAGCTGTTACACGCAATTCGGAAATCCAGGCCGTCTGCTTGTAATGCGTCAGGCGCTCAAGCGTAAATCCGATCAGGGATATGGCTTTCCCAGGTGACAATGCGCCGCTTGTTACCTCTCTGCTGACCAATCGCATCGTCGCCCGGAATTCCCGTTGTGCCGCACGCGACTTCTCCGCTCGGGTCAGCCTGTGGGCGAGCTGCAGGCGGACCTTCACCAGCCGCTGCAAAACCAAGGCTCGCGTCGTGCGATCTCTCAACCGGGGCAGCGTTTCCTCTAAAATCTTGATTGCGCCCCTGAGATTGCCCGACTTGATCTGTTCAGCAGCCGCATCAAGGGCGGCCTGCTGCTTTCTGGCAACGAACCAGTCCCATGCTGCCTGCCAGTTTCCGCTAAGCTTCATCAAATCGCTGCCAACCTTATCAAATCTGCAATTGGCGTTTCACGTCGCTCGATGTCAATCATTCAATATTCGGTAAAATCAACAGACACGTTATCACATCTATAAACATGACGCTGCGTAATCGCGCGACACTACGTCATGACGACGTCACATCGAAAGGCGGGCGTGCCGTTTCTGCCATTCAATGAGATGTGGGGTGGCGTAACCGCCACCTTGTGATTAGCCTATGAGGGTAAAACTGGCCGAGACAATTGGGAGCGATATGCTGCATCGCTTTCGCGCTCGCGTTCAATTGGTATTTGACCTAACGGACGAAAGCGAAAGTTCGAGCTCTTGAAACTTTTTTTCCAGAGGGGCTGGCTTTCGCTTCCCTTTGTTCAAAGTGACCAAGCTGCACGTCCGCAAAAGCTCAAAAAGGCTTACAGGACCCTTATGCGATGGGATCTATACACCAACAGCAGTTCTGCTGGCTCTGGCGCTCGTAATGGGCTAAATTGCCATGAACGAGATTTTCTTATCTGGCCATTCTGCCGACAAAAACTCAATCTAATGGGCCGATCCAAAGGCTGACTCCGGAGTGAAATTTCATCGATGGAATTGTTTTTAATTGGATTGAACCGCCAGATTCGCGTCGTAATCGCGCTAACCCTGCGCGAGATCAGGCTGCGCAACAGTAAATTCGCCTTCAATCAACTATTTGATTTGCTTGAAGCTTTGTTTTTTATCGTTGGCCACTGGATCATCTTTACGTTTCTCCATCGCCAGCTTTTGATCGGCGATAGCCTGCTGGTATTTATTGCTACTGGCATTCTGCCAGTTCTTTACTTTCGAACGATCAGCATTCGAGCAGCCGGCGGGATCGAAGCATCTAAATCCGTGACGAATATTCCGACCATAGAGGCGCTTGATTATTCCTTGGCTCGAGCAACAGTAGAGGTTTTTTCCTACATAATGCTGTTCTCTGCCTTTTTCGCTGGAATCTATGCTGTTGGATTGTCCAGATTTGCTATTCCCGTAAATCCACTCGCCGTAGTTGAAGCAATATTTTTTCTAACTGTTTTCTCTTTTGGCATAGGCATAGCCAACTCATTCATCATCCACGTCTTCCCCCTTTACAAGATGATTTGGTCTGCCTTTGCGCGCATTCAGATCTTCACCAGCGCGGTATTTTTTATACCGGAATATATGCCACCCATTGTCAAGAACATAATTGTATGGAACCCGATGATGCACTTCGTTGCACTTTTCAGAATTGGGTTTTACTCGACATATCCAACACACTTGTTTTCGATGTCCTATATGGTGACGTGCAGCATCTGCCTACTCCTGGCCGGGTTGATGCTTGAAAGAGTATTGCGCAATTACAGGGTTTGACTCGCGTCGCCATTCCATACATTTGCGCAGCGGAAAGTCGCCCCCCTTCTTGGCAAATGACAGCAATTGGATCGAGCGTCGGCGCATAATTACCTCAGTCTTTGCAGCCAGGGTGACAACCCAAGTTGAATCATTTTGTTTGAAAGCTACCTTGAGCTGGGAATGCGCATCTTCGGCGGCATCTCAACCTTGCGATCAATGTCAATCGGCGCAGGTAAGACTATGAAGAAAGCGCGTGGCTGCGCTCCCGTACATTCAGCAAGACGCACTTCCGCAAAGCCCCAGAAGCGCGACGGCCACGGTGAAAACTAATGTAAGAATGGCGCTCGCCAATTATTAGAAAAACCTACTTCACCCTTGTAGGGAAGAGTCTTCCTCGCACGGAAGATGCCTAATTATCAGCTAGGTAATAAAGCTTGGCAGGCAAGTATGCCGGCGGGAAGATGCGACGAATTCGACCGCACAGTGGGCGCGGACATGGTGGTTATCCGTGCTTAGATGTTGTCACTTGTAGCCTGACGATGTACCGGTGAGGCGACAGAGGAAGAGCAATGACAATCGACGTCTACATAATCGGAATGAGTAATACAGACGCCATTAGGGCGGCACTTGCGGATTATAAAGGCCCAGTCACATTCCATATTGACCGCCTAAACCCGCGACTGGAAAATGGAGGCTTCTTCCAGAAGCAATTCGATCCTGATTTTTTTCGCGAAAGGCTAACCCAGGCAAGTTTAGTGGTTCTTTCACTTTGGGGGAACTGGTATAACACACTGGCCTTGGTCGAGCATGCTGAGCCATTTGATTTCGTCTATCCTTCATTCGATGAGCGAGTTGATGAAACAAGGCGCATAATCCCATTCATGCAGATAAGCAGAAGCTTCCGAAATGGTATCCGAGAACAACTTCGGATGTTGAATATCCTGCGTCCCATGACGCGGGAAAAGATGATACTTTTGGAACCTCCGCCGCCGATTGAGAGCGAGGACCATATTAGGAAGTACCCAGGCCCATTTGTTGAAGCACTAAGTGCCGGCATAACGCCAGCAAATATTCGCCTCAAATTATGGAAACTGCAAAGCTCGATGTATGTAGAATCGTGCGCCGAGCATGGAATTGACTTCATTCCGTTCCCGCCAGAGGCAACCTCAGACAAGGGCTTCCTAGCTCCAGATTACTGTTTCCCTGATCCGGGGCACGCCAATGCCAGATATGGCAATATTATGCTTGATGAATTGGCGGAAATACTCAGAGGCCTGAAATGAAAAAAGCACATCCATACATTGGGCTGCCGGATTATCAATTTTGGAAAAAATCCTTCGGAAGCAATTTCATCAATGGCCTGGACCCTGTATCATCCACACGCTTCACAATAGACATCGATACAAAAATAGTATCCGCCGGAAGTTGCTTTGCCCAGCATCTTGCTAGACACATAAAGAAACGCGGCTTTAACTTCCTACAGACGGAAAAGATTCACCCGATATTTTCGGTTACAAGCTGGGATGATGCTAACGCAGCAACCTTCAATTACGAAAGCTTCAGCGCTCGTTACGGAAATATTTACACGGCGCGTCAGTTACGCCAGTTGATTGATCGCGCATATGATCGATTTTCTCCGATCAGCGCATATTGGCAAAAGAAGGATGGCATTTTTATTGACCCCTTCCGTCCGCAAGTCGAGCCAGACGGATTCATCAGCATCCACGAACTCGACCTTGATCGCAGGCATCACTTGGTCGCCGTTCGCAATGCCATAGAACAAGCGGATGTTTTCGTTTTCACCCTTGGCCTTACAGAAGCTTGGGTAGACAAGCGAGACGGCGCCGTTTTTCCAATTGCGCCAGGCGTGGCGGGAGGCGTATTTGAACCCGATATTCACGAGTTCAAGAATTTCAATGTCAGAGAAACAATCGATGACATGTCTTACTCAATTGACCGGATCAGAGCAGTCAATCCTAAGATAAAGATATTGCTCACGGTATCTCCTGTCCCGCTTAACGCAACTTACGAGCAGAGACATGTGCTTCAATCTACGGTATATTCGAAATCCGTCCTTAGAGTTGCGGCCGAAGAGATGCGAAATACATATGATTTTGTTGACTATTTCCCATCGTTCGAAATAATAACCTCTCCACAATGCGGGGGGCAATACTTTGCCAACGACATGCGTTCGATAGAAGAATCTGGCGTAGCACATGTCATGGAGGTCTTTTTTTCGCATTATGCCGTTGGTGAGACTTCTTCTTCATTCCAGCAGTCAACCGCGACATCGCCAGCCGACAGGCATGCAGAGATGGAGCGCTTAATAGAAATCCTCTGCGATGAAGAGGCAATAGATAACTAGCCGCCGTGGAATTTCTAGAAGAGCTTATTCTCGAGCTGCTGGCGAACCGGCGCGTTCATTGGAACGAGGATAATTTTCAACGAAAACATCGGGAGCGGTTCATCTTTCTGTGGAAATCAACAGACTAGCCCAGAATCCGTGGAGCTGATATGAGGCAGGAGAACGCAGGCGCTCTCTGCAGCCTGTCTCTATCAGCCTTGCGAAATCGGATCAGCCACCATGAATCTTTGGTTTTTGGCACGAAATGGGGACCAACCATTTTACGTGACCACCGGGGATGTGAAAATTGCAGGACTGAGCGCTGCAACAGTTTCTCCACAGATGGGGTCCTATAACGCGCTGAGTTTAGCACCAGGCGCCTCCATAAGACTTCCCGGCGCATCGCATTGGTATCCGCTGCGGAATTTCCAAACCAACCTTGGCTGGGTGGGAGCTTCGACAGCGGACTACGATAGCCTCGATATCAGTTTCGTTCTACCATCAACGCAAGAGATTGCAGCTCGATCGAGCTTCACATTCAACCGGACACCAGTTCCCGTTTTCGTGCCTTACAAGCCGGATGGGATGAATGTTTACGACTTGGTAATTGACGCACCCGTAACGAACACCCAATCTGTTACGCTTGGTGTGATGCAAAATATAACGCATGACAAATTCTACGCCCTAGCGACCGGCAGAGGAGTAGAGATTGGGCCAGGACCTAATCCGCGCGTGAAACAATCAGACACGACGGAAGTGACATATTTGGAGCGCTATGGTCAGGAAACTTACCTCAAATACAACCATGGCTACAGTCCCATCCTGCAAGACGCGGAAACCCTGTGGAAATCTTACCGCGTGGGGAGCGCTCATGAAATACCTGACGACTTGGGAGAGTTGGATTTCATATTCTCTGCGCATATGGTTGAGCATCTCCCGAACCCACTAGGCCATTTTCGCCTATGGCACTCACGACTAAGCGAAAAAGGTCGGGTTCTCGGGATCGTTCCCGCGATAAAGGGTTGCTTCGACTTCATGTTCAATGAGCCCACGACGCTCAGCGAATGGGTTTCCTTGCTGGATTCAGACCTGTCCCGCCCCCAGCCCTGGCAGTACGACAAGTACGTTAATCGCTACAAGCGTACTCGGGAGGATATGGTCGCTGAAGACATTCGGCCTCACTTCAGCTTCTTTACGGAGGAAAATCTCGCAGATTTTCTAAAGTGGTGTTGCGACAATCTCGGATATTCCGGGTTTTCAATACGCACTGGCATAAACAATGTCTCAATCGAATTTTCGTTGAATAAATAGCCTCGTCAGCTGGGCTGCGTAGTTTAAGCATTCCGCACTATTAAGCTTATCCTCAAGCCGCATCTAGATTTGAGTTCGCGCCAGCGGCTCCGGGTCGCTGTGTTCTTGGTAGCCGCGGATTGCGCACCGGGGCAAGAATATGGAGGCGCCCCATCGGTAGAGGCGACGCCCATCTGCAAATGCCGTCAATTGTGACAGCTTTCATAAAGGACTCTCATCCTGAATAGCGCTGCGCATGTTTCTCTCATTGGGCCATAATTCAAGTCAAAATACATTAGTGCAACGGGAAAAGGCCAACAGGCTCGAGCCCCATCGCTCTCACCATTCAATTCAATATCCTGTTTGAATTTCTGGTGATTAAGCGGCTTTATCGGCCGATTGCAGCGACGAATGTGGTGCATCCGTCCGCGTTTGTGTTTACGAATAATCGCATGAACAACAACGTCATCAAATTCAAGAAACGGGAACCGGTCAAGCCGCCACGGCAGACACCGATGTGGCTCAAGCGTTTGCTGGTGCTCATCGGCGTGATTGCGGCCTTTGCCCTCGTCTACGTCTATTTCGCCATGACCGGCGGCGGCCCGCCGGCATGAACACGCCCTGGAAAAAGCCCGTCATCGTCCTGATCGGCGAGCCACCTGAAAAAACAGTGATCGAAACGACTCAGGGTGCAGCCTGGGCGATGATCGAGGATTGGCCGACGGAAGACGGAACCTGTCTCGACCGGGCACTCGCGATCTGTGCCGCTGTCGATGCCGGTAAACGCAAGCCGGAGGAAGCACGTCAGGCCTTCGTCGAAGCCGCAAACGAGGCTGGCGTCCTTTTGCAGGCATAGACAGCAGATCTTGCGATCTATTCGCGGGTTGGCGATCAGCCTGCTCTTCAGCCAGTCATGTGCAAGCGCGGCCCGCGACTTGCGGCACCTTGGCAACCCACCTTTATTCCGACATCATATTTCAGGCCGATCGCAGTAAGTTTACGCGCATATCGGCTTGAAAACTGCACTTCTGGAACCTTATCTTTTTATTCTCGTTGAATTGCCGAAGGAGTTCAGCATGAGAATGATATTTGTTCTGCTGTTTGCGTGTGTCCTGAGCATTCTGGCTTTTAAATACTCCGACAGCTCGCTCGGCGGAGACGAGATACTTGCATCTCCGGCACAAATGTCGGCAATGAGATAAGAAGACCGGCGTTCAACAGCCGTTTCCGGACATTGCATTCCGATATCCCCGGTGCGTGATACGCAGGCAAAACTCCTTCAGAAAACCATTGGCTGAAAAGAGGAGTGACCGCGATGACTATCCGAAATCTTTCGACAGCAGTCCTGTCCGCCTTTGCCGGTGGCTTCATCACGGTTGCGGTGATGAGCCATTGGCTGCCCGTATCGACCGCAAAATCGGACAGGCTGGGTGGGCCGACAACGGAGACTGCATTTCTTCCGGAGCGGTTTGGCGTTCCCGCTGCATCGCCAACGATCAAATAGAGGCGGTATCTGATTACCCTGAAGATCATGCAATGGAATCGCCGTTCTGTGACGCTTCCATTGCATGTGCCGCATGCGGATAGGGGCTACCGGCAGATGCATCCCTGCGGGCAAATTTAAAGCGCGCCGGAACCCCAAGTTTCCACATGCGCGCTTCAAACCATTGGTTTATTCGCGGATACGCGCCGCAAGGCCGGTAAACAGTCTTGCGCCGAAACGCGTCAGTGAACGGCCTTGCCGCTGTCTTCTTCCTCGAAAGTGACTGCGACGTCACCATCTGCGGACAGACGCACCCTTCCGCCTTCAACTTCGGCAACGAGCTCGAGCGGAATGAAATGATGGTGGCCCTCATGGCTGCCCTCGCCGCTGTCCTTCTTGGTCAGCTTGATACGGCTGCCTTCAACGCGGTCGACAGTGCCGATATGGACACCATCGGCGCCGATGACTTCTGCATGTTCCTTGATGCGTGCGGTGTCGATCATGGGATCTCTCCTTGCTGGTTGCGCCATGACAACGCGCGGGATTGCCAATGGATGCATGACCGCGGGTGAGAATTACGGCTGGAAAGGCAATTGGAAAGCGAAGCTGGTGTCGGATCAGCTTACCGACATTTAAGTTTCTCGCCCCCGCAATTCATGTCATTGAGATTGCAGGAACAAGCCTTCCGTCATGCTTCCGGCCGATTCGGTCCTTATCGAAATAGCCCGGCTTCCATTTCCCCATCAGCGCGCCATCGCGAGGAACGATTTGAACGTCAACGCCAATCCCGATCCGACATCCAAGACCAGCTCACCGAACCTTGCCGCCATCCTGGCGACATCGGGCAAGAAGCGGCGCGGACGCAGGTTTTTCTGGCCGGTGGCAACCGTTGTCGTTCTTGCCGCGGCGATTGGCTTCTATCTGCATTTCAGCAGTGCCGCCCCCCGTTACGACTATACGACCCAGCCTACCAAGCGCGGCAATCTCGCCGTCATCGTGACGGCGACCGGATCGGTCCAACCGACCGACCAGGTGGACATATCCAGCGAATTGTCAGGCACGGTCCGCAAGGTCAACGTGACTTATAACAGCCCGGTGAAGACGGGCGACGTGTTGGCGGAACTCGACACCAACAAGCAGGAAGCGGATATCCAGAGCGCTCGCGCCACACTCGCATCGGCCAAGGCGAATGTATTGAAGGCAGAGGCAGAGGCCGCCTCGGCAAAGACCTCGCTCGACCGCCTCACCGGCCTCGTCAGTAACAGGATTTCCAGTCAGCAGGATCTGGATGCCGCCAAATATGCCTATGACGCCGCCAATGCGACGATCGAGGTCAACGAAGCGGCGGTTCTATCCGCGGAAGCCAATCTGACGCTTGCCGAGGTCAATCTCTCCAAGCTGAAGATCGTCTCGCCGATCGACGGCATCGTGCTGACGCGCGATGTCGATCCGGGCGCGACGGTCGCGTCCTCGCTGAATGCGCCGGTTCTCTTCACCATTGCCGGCGATCTGCGGCGGATGGAGTTGCAGGTCTCGGTGGATGAGGCGGATGTCGGCCAGGTGCAGGAAGGTCAGCCGGCACGCTTTTCGGTCGATGCCTATCCCGACCGGCATTTTCCTGCGGCAATCCAGACGGTACGATTCGCTTCCGAAACTGTTTCCAACGTCGTTACCTATAAGGCGATCCTCACCGTCGACAATGCCGACCTTCTGCTGCGGCCGGGCATGACGGCGACCGCCGACATCACCGTTCAATCGGTCTCCGACGCAATCCTCATTCCGAATGCGGCCCTGCGCTATTCGCCTCCCGTGACAGCTTCCGGCCCACGCGGCGGTGTTCTCTCGCGCCTGTTCGGCCCACCGCGGCCGCCACGCGGCAATCGAGGCGGCGTAGACCAGAAGGCCGGCAGCGAGCGGGCCGTATGGGTGTTGAGAAACGGCGAACCGCAGCGGATCCGTGTCGAGACTGGCCCGACGGACGGCCAGTCAACCGTGCTAAAATCCGGCGAGCTCAAGGAAGGCGATGAGCTGATCACCGATTCCCAGGCGCGGACGAGCTGAGGCTGACGCCATGCCTCAATCTCCCCTCAACTCCGCTGCCAACGCTCCCCTGATCGCCTTCAACAAGGTCTCGAAATTTTACGGCCGCGGCGAAGCAACGATCCGCGCGCTCGACAAGATCGATCTGTCGATCATGCCCGGCGAATTCGTCTCGATCATGGGGCCGTCCGGTTCGGGTAAATCGACGGCGATGAACATCATTGGCGGCCTCGATGAACCCACGTCCGGCGAATATCTCTTTCAGGGCGTGCCGACGAGCAGTTTTAGTCGCGCCCAGAGGACGCTTCTGCGCCGGCACATGCTCGGTTTCGTTTTCCAGGGGTTCAACCTTCTCGCTCGGACATCCGCTGCCGAAAATGTCGAGCTGCCATTGGTTTATCGCGGCATGCCGCACAAGGAGCGGCGCGGACGCGCCATCGCAGCGCTGGCGCAGGTGGGACTGAAAGGCCGCGAAAACCATACGACGCAGGAACTGTCCGGCGGCCAGCAGCAGCGTGTGGCGATCGCCCGCGCGATCGTCACCGATCCCGCCGTGCTTCTCGCCGACGAGCCGACCGGCAATCTCGACACGAAGACGAGTATCGAGATCATGGAACTGATCACCCGGCTCAACCGCGAGAACGGCATTACCGTGATCATGGTCACGCATGAAGAGGACATTGCCGAATACGGAACGCGGTTGATGCGTTTTGTCGACGGCCACCTTGCCTCGGACGAGCCTAATGTGAAGGAGGCGAGCCGTGCTGTTTGAAGCTGCGAAACTTGCCTGGCGGGCGATCAGCCGCAACATGCTGCGCTCCTTCCTCACCGTGCTCGGCGTCGTCATCGGTGTCGCCGCCGTCATCGCCATGGTGACGGTCGGCAATGGCACGACGGCGAAGGTGAAGGCCGAGCTGTCACAGCTCGGCACCAACACGCTTTTCGTGCGTCCGGGCCAGTGGGGACCGGGTCGCGCCAGCACCGAGGCGAAGCGCTTCAACGACAAGGATATCGAGGCAATCCGCGACCAGATCTCTGGCCTGCGCGCCGTCGCCCCGATCAACCGTGGAACAGCAACTGTGATCGCTGGCGGCGCCAACCATTCCACCAGCGCGATCGGCACGACCAACGACTATCTGATTGCCCAGGACTGGACCCTGACGCTCGGCCGCACTTTCGTGCCGAGCGAGGATCGCGGCAGCCAGGCGGCATGCATTATCGGCGAAACGGTGCGCAAGACGCTGTTCGGCACGGCCGATCCTGTCGGCCAGAATATCCGCGTCAGCAATGTCGCCTGCCCGGTCGTTGGCGTTCTGGCCGTCAAGGGCCAGTCCGGCATGGGCGACGATCAGGACGATACGGTCATCATGCCGCTGAAACTGCACCAGCGGCGGATCGGCGGCACGACGACAATTTCGAGCATCGTGCTTTCGGCGCAGGATGGCGTCTCGACCGCAAAGGTGCAGTCCGACGTAGAAAGCCTGCTGCGCGAAAGGCGAAAAATCGCCATCGGCCGCGAGGATGATTTTTCGGTCAACGACATGTCGCAGATCGCCGCTGCGATGACCGGTACGACGGTGCTTCTGACAGGCCTTCTGGGAGCGGTTGCTGCCGTCAGCCTGCTTGTCGGCGGGATCGGCATCATGAACATCATGCTGGTTTCCGTGACCGAACGAACCCGCGAGATCGGCATTCGGCTTGCGATCGGGGCACTTGAAAACCAGGTGCTGACCCAGTTTCTGGTCGAGGCGGTGATGCTCTCGATCTTCGGCGGCGTCACCGGCATCCTGACTGGCATGGCGCTGGCTTATGGCGTCGTCACCCTGCTCGGAGTGCCCTTCGTCCCAAGCCCGACAATCATCCTGCTTGCCTTCGCCTTTTCGGCGGCGATCGGCATGGTGTTCGGGTATTTCCCGGCAAGACGGGCCGCACAGCTCAACCCGATCGAAGCCCTGCGCCACGAATAATCCGGACAAACAAAAAGGGCCGCGAAGGCCCTTCTTTTTCAATGCTGAAAGATCGCCCTCAGACGGCGCGTGCTTCCATCTCGCGCTGACGGGCAAGTTCGGCGAGATCCGCCGGCTTGAGTTCGACCGACTCACCGCAGCCGCAGGCAGAGGTCTGGTTGGGGTTCACGAAGATGAAGCCCGACCGCATCTTGGTCGTCTCGAAATCCATCTGTGTACCAAGGAGATAAAGGACCGCCGAAGGTTCGATCCAGACCGATACGCCATCGCGCTCGATCCTGTCATCCTTGGCATTTGCCTCGGTGACGAGATCGATCGTATATTCCATACCGGCGCAGCCGCCCTTCTTGATGCCGACGCGGATACCCTTGGCATCCGGACCTGAATTGGCGACGATCGCCTTGACCCGCTCGGCGGCGGCATCCGTCATGGTCATCACTGCAAAGCCCATCGGCCCATTCTCCTTCGACAGCCGGGTTCAAGGCCCGGTGTTTCATGCACTAAATGTAGTCCCGGCGGGTAAACCGATCAATACCATCCGACCGCAACCTGCGCCTCTTCCGACATGCGCTCCGGCGTCCACGGCGGATCGAAGGTCATTTCCACCTCGACGCCCGAAACGCCCTCGATGGCGCCGACGGCATTTTCGACCCAGCCGGGCATTTCGCCGGCGACCGGGCAGCCGGGTGCAGTCAGCGTCATGACGATCTTCACCATCCGGTCGTCTTCGATATCGATCTTGTAGATCAGGCCGAGTTCAAAGATATCGGCCGGGATTTCCGGGTCGTAGACCGTCTTCAGCGCGGAGATGATATCATCGGAAAGGCGCGCGACCTCGTCCGCCGGGATTGCGGACTGGATGATCCCTTCGCGGGCATCCCATTTCGGTATCTCTTCGTCCATAGCCATTGATATTTCCTCAGGCAAAGAAATTGCGGGCGTAATCGAGCGCATCGGCCAGCGCATCGACTTCGGCACGGGTATTGTACATGCCGAACGATGCGCGGCATGTGGAGGTCACGCCGAAACGTTTCAAGAGCGGCATGGCGCAATGGGTGCCGGCACGCACCGCCACGCCGCGCCGGTCAATCACCATCGACACGTCATGGGCATGGATGCCGGCAAGCTCGAAGGAAAAGATGCCGCCCTTGCCGGGCGCATTGCCGATGATCTTGAGCGAATTCACCGCCCGGAGACGTTCCGTGGCGTAAGCCGCCAGATCCGTTTCGTGGGCCGCGATTGCCGCACGGCCGACCTTTTCCATATAGTCGAGCGCGTAACCGAGACCGATCGCCTGGACGATCGGCGGTGTGCCGGCTTCGAAACGGTGCGGCGGGTCGTTATAGGTGACGATGTCCTCGGTGACGTCGATGATCATCTCGCCACCGCCCTGGAAGGGACGCATCTCCTTCAGCCGCTCCGGCTTGCCGTAGAGAACGCCGATGCCGGACGGACCATAGAGCTTGTGTCCGGTCATGACGAACCAGTCGCAGTCGATATCCTTGACGTCGATCGGCATGTGGACGGCGCTCTGGCTGCCATCGACCAGAACCGGAATACCGCGCTCATGGGCAATGCGGCAGACTTCCTTGACCGGGACCACGGTCCCGAGCGCATTCGACATATGAGTGATCGCGACGAGTTTGGTCTTGTCCGTCAGCGACTTCTCAAAATCTTCGAGATGGAAGGCGCCTTCGTCGTCGACCGGGACCCAGGTCAGCTTGGCGCCCTGCCGCTCGCGAATGAAATGCCAGGGCACGATGTTGGAATGGTGCTCCATGATCGTCACGACGATCTCGTCACCCTCGCCGATATGCGGCATGCCCCAACCATAAGCGACCGTGTTGATCGCCTCGGTGGAATTTTTGGTGAAGACGATATCGTCCACCGAACCGGCATTCAGAAATTTCCGCACCTTTTCGCGCGCCGCCTCATAGGCGTCGGTTGCCGCGTTGGAAAGGAAATGCAGGCCGCGATGGACGTTGGCATATTCGCTGGAGTAGGCATGCGCGATCGCGTCGATCACCACCTGCGGCTTCTGGGCCGAGGCGCCGTTGTCGAGATAGACCAGCGGCTTGTTGCCATGCACCAGCGTCGACAGGATCGGGAAATCCCGCCGGATGGCTTCTACATCATAGGTAGTTGCAGGGGTAATCTGATCCATGTCAGGCCCTTTCGATATCAGGCTCTCTTCATGACAGGCTGTAAAACAGGCCTCGATTTTGGAGGCCTGTTTTCAATGCGCACTCAGGCGTGCTTTTCGAGCCACGTCGAGATGACGTCTTCCAGAGCCTCGACGAGCTTTTCTTCCTCGAGTTCCTCGACGATCTCAGCGACGAAGGCGTTGACCAGCATGGCGCGCGCCTTGTTTTCCGGTACGCCGCGGGCCATCAGGTAGAAAAGATGGTTGCGGTCGATATCGGCAACCGTAGCGCCATGGCCGCAGATCACGTCATCGGCAAAGATTTCCAGCTCCGGCTTGACCGAAAAGTCGCCGTCGTCGGACATCAGCAGCGTGTTGCAGGCCATCTTGGCGTCGGTCTTCTGGGCATCGGGTGCAACCCGGATCATGCCCTGGAAAACGCCGCTTGCCTTGTCGAACACAACGTTGCGGATGATTTCCGTCGAATTGGTGTGCGGCACGTTATGGCCGAGAACCAGGGTCACGTCCGTATGCGTGTCGCCACCAAGCAGGTTGACGCCGCGCAGCGTCAGTTCGGCGCCTTCACCGACCACGTCGATGCGCAGTTCCTGGCGTACCAGCTTACCACCGCCATTGATGACATACAGCCTGAGCTTTGCATCAGTGCCAAGCTTGACGCGAACCTGGCCAAGATGGGTGTCGGCTGCACCCTGCTGCTGCAGGACGATCCAGGTGATGTCTGCACCGTCTTCCAGCACGATGTCGCTGATCGAGGATACGAAGGCGGAATCTTCGGTCACCGTGCGGTGACGTTCGATAATGGTCGCTTTCGAACCTGCACCGAAGGAGGCCGGGAAACGGGTATGGATCTGGCCGCCGGCATGCGAAGCCTGCAACTCGATCGGATCTGCCAGTTCGGCACCGGCCGGCACGGCAAGCGCCAGACCGTCGCGCACAAAGCTGCCGTTGATCCGGCCGATCGCGTCGTGCTGGTCGAGCGCCGTCAGGCCGGAAACTGCCGAACCATCGGCGAGCTGATCCTTGAAGACCGCAATCGACAGGTTGTCCTGGTTTTCGGCAGCGGCGGCAACACCCTGCAGAACCGGCAGGACGCGCGAACCTTCGACGAGTGCGGCAGCGGCCTGAACCGGGGCCGAGGCCGCCTGTTCCGGAATGGCGCGCAGCAGCGTCTTCAGATCCGTGTAGTGCCAGGACTCGATGCGGCGGGTCGGAAGGC
This sequence comes from Neorhizobium alkalisoli, assembly GCF_007829835.1. GTDB lineage: Bacteria > Pseudomonadota > Alphaproteobacteria > Rhizobiales > Rhizobiaceae > Neorhizobium. The sequence continues at coordinate 21,827 of NZ_VIWP01000007.1, forward strand.
CGGCCTTTTTCAGGTCGTCGAGCAGCCGGTCGCGGGTGCCGATCACGGCGCCATTGCCCGGCAGATCGCCGATCTGCGAGGTGAAAGCCTCGACCAATGCGGTCTCGGCGGCCGTCAGACGGGTCGTCGTCTGCATGTTCATGACAACGTTCCTTTCGGCGCTCAGGCGGCCTGGCCGATGATGTCGGCGTAGCCGTTGGCTTCCAGTTCCAGCGCCAGTTCCTTGTCGCCGGTGCGGATGATCTGGCCCTTGTAGAGAACGTGAACCGTGTCCGGCACGATGTAGTCGAGCAGGCGCTGGTAGTGGGTGATGACGATGACGGCGCGATCCGGCGACTTCAGCGCGTTGACGCCGTCGGCGACGATCTTCAGCGCGTCGATGTCGAGGCCCGAATCGGTCTCGTCGAGAATGCACAGGCTCGGTTCGAGAAGCGCCATCTGCAGGATTTCGGCGCGCTTCTTCTCACCGCCCGAAAAACCGACATTGAGCGGACGCTTGAGCATGTCCATGTTGATCTTCAGCTCGCCAGCGGCTTCCTTGACGCGGCGGATGAAGTCCGGCGTCGTCAGCTCGTCTTCGCCGCGCGCCTTGCGCTGCTCGTTCATCGCGACCTTGAGGAACTGCATGGTGGCGACGCCCGGAATTTCGACCGGGTACTGGAAGGCAAGGAAAATGCCCTTGGAGGCGCGCTCGGCCGGGTCGAGTTCCAGAATGCTTTCGCCGTTATAGAGGATGTCACCTTCAGTGACTTCGTAATCCTCGCGACCGGAGAGGATGTAGGAAAGCGTCGACTTGCCGGAGCCGTTCGGGCCCATGATGGCCGCAACTTCGCCCGGCTTCACGGTGAGGTTCAGGCCACGGATGATCTCGGTGCCGTCTTCGGCGATGCGGGCGTGCAGGTTCTTGATCTCAAGCATCTTTTTAATCTCTTGATTTGTTTGTTCTTCCGTAAAGGAAGCGATCCATCATTTTGCTGCCGACAAGCTCGGACGAGGCCCAGATGATTGCGGCGAGAACAGCAAGTGAAACAGCTCCAATGGATTTGGCCAAAGCCCAATCGCCTATCAGACCTGCAAGTCCGACGAAGAGTCCGATACAAGATGCGAAGACAGCCAACACTGTGACCTTCATACCCGCAGTCATATCGGACTGTTCGTCTCGGTTCATCGTTACCCCACAGAACCTTCCAGCGAGATGCTGATCAGCTTCTGCGCTTCAACCGCAAATTCCATCGGCAGTTCCTGGATGACATCCTTGACGAAGCCGTTGACGATCAGGGCGATCGCCTCTTCTTCCGGAATGCCGCGCTGCATGGCGTAGAATTTCTGGTCGTCGGAGATCTTCGAGGTGGTGGCCTCGTGCTCGATCTGCGCCGATGCGTTCTTCACGTCGATGTAAGGCACCGTATGGGCGCCGCACTTGTCGCCGATCAGAAGCGAGTCGCAATTGGTGAAGTTGCGGGCATTTTCGGCACGGCGATTGACCGAGACCTGACCACGATAGGTGTTCTGCGACTTGCCGGCGGAAATTCCCTTGGAGATGATGCGGCTCGACGTGTTCTTGCCGAGATGGATCATCTTCGTGCCTGAATCGATCTGCTGGTGACCGTTCGAGACAGCGATCGAGTAGAACTCGCCGCGCGAATCGTCGCCACGCAGGATGCAGGACGGGTATTTCCAGGTGATCGCCGAACCGGTTTCGACCTGCGTCCAGGAGATCTTGGAACGGGCACCACGGCAATCGCCACGCTTGGTGACGAAATTGTAGATGCCGCCCTTGCCCTGGGCATCGCCCGGATACCAGTTCTGAACGGTCGAATACTTGATCTCGGCATCGTCCAGCGCCACGAGCTCGACGACCGCCGCATGCAGCTGGTTTTCGTCGCGCTGCGGTGCCGTGCAGCCTTCGAGATAGGAAACGTAGGCGCCTTCCTCGGCGATGATCAGCGTGCGCTCGAACTGGCCCGTATTCTTCTCGTTGATACGGAAATAGGTCGACAGCTCCATCGGGCAGCGAACGCCCTTCGGCACGAAGACGAAGGAACCATCGGTAAAGACGGCGGCATTCAGCGTCGCGTAGAAATTGTCGGTGGTCGGCACGACCGAGCCGAGATATTTCTTGATCAGGTCCGGATGCTCGCGAATGGCTTCCGAGATCGACATGAAGATCACGCCGGCCTTTTCCAGTTCCTTCTTGAATGTCGTGACGACCGAGACGGAATCGAAAACAGCATCGACGGCCACGCGCGGCGTCTTCACGCCGGCGAGAATTTCCTGCTCCTTGAGCGGAATCCCGAGCTTTTCATAGACCTTGAGCAGTTCCGGATCGACTTCGTCGAGCGAAGCCGGGCCGGTGACGTTCTTCGGCGCTGCGTAATAATAATAGTCGTTGAAGTCGATCTTCGGATAATCGACGCGCGCCCAGCTCGGCTCTTCCATGGTGAGCCAGCGCTTGTAGGCGTCGAGGCGCCATTCCAGCATCCATTCCGGCTCATTCTTCTTGGCCGAGATGAAGCGGATGATGTCCTCGGACAGACCCTTGGGGGCCTTGTCCACTTCGATGACAGTCTCGAAACCGTATTTGTACTGGTCGATGTCGATCCCGCGGACCTGATCGATCGTTTCCTGAACGGCAGGCATGTCAGTCTCCAAATTCTTGCCGGGTCAAATTCCGGCAATTCTGGTCATCATTTCGGGGAAATGCTTTTCGCCTCCCCATGTAGGCGCCAGAAGGCGGTTTTCCCACCTTTTGGCAAGCGGAATTTTGGCTTTCCGCAATTTAGCAACCGCCCAAATTTGTTTCAGGCAGCCTCTCCGGTCAGCTTGCGCCGACCGGCAATTTTTCCGAAGGCGGCAAGCGCCCGGTCGATGTCGTCTTCCGTCGTCTCTGGTCCGAGCGATATACGCAGCGCACCAAGCTTTGGATCGCGGCCCATCGCCGTCAGGACATGGCTTTCGCCGACTTTTCCGGACGAGCAGGCAGAACCCGAGGACAGCGCCACGCCTTCGAGATCGAAGGCAATCTGCCCGGTCTCCGACTTGAGTCCCGGCAAAGTGAAGAAGGACGTGTTGGCGACACGCGCGACGTTTTCGCCATGGATCATCACATCCGATGCCCGTTCGCGCATGCCGACCTCGAGACGATCGCGAAGAGCGGCAATACGGCCATTACGATCACCGAACTCATGCAAGGCCGCTTCCGCAGCTGCACCAAAACCAACGACGGCATGAAAATTCTCGGTCCCGGAACGATGGCCCTTTTCCTGGCCACCGCCGCGAATCAACGGTTTGGGCATCAGCACCTCGCCGCGCGACACCAGCGCGCCGACACCCTTCGGGCCGCCGATCTTGTGCGAGGAGACGATCAGGAAATCGGCATCGAGCGCTGCGATATCGACCGACACACGGTCTGCCGCCTGGACGGCATCGACCACCATCAGGCCGCCATGCGCATGCACAAGCGCTGCCGCCTCTTCGACCGGCTGGATAATGCCTGTCTCATTGTTGACGAGCATGACGGCGACCATCGGCATGCCGGCGCTGCGATCATGGGCGGCAAGCATTGTTTCAAGCGCCGCAAGATCGACGACGCCATCTGACGTAACGGCAACTTCCGTAACGTCAGCCGGATCGAAACGACCACCCTCGCGGATAGACGGATGTTCGATCGCCGAAACATAGAGACGGCTGACCTTCAGCGGAGCACGGCCCATGCGGAACTCGGGTGTCAGCACATGATTGGCGGCTTCGGTCGCGCCGCTGGTAAAGGTGACATGCACCGGTTCGGCACCGACGAGTGCCGCCACCTGGCGACGCGCCTTGTCTACGGCCGTGCGGGCCGCCCTGCCCTCGCCATGCACGGAAGACGCATTTCCCGGCAGAAGCAGCGCTTCCATCATGGCCGCACGCGCCGGCGCGCCAAGCGGCGCCGTCGCATTCCAGTCCAGATAGGTGCGATTTACCGCCATGGTTTAAACGCGTTCCGTTTCTACTTGCAGTCAAATTGCCTGCTGCGGCCGGCCATGCCGCATTTTTCTTGAAATTTCGGGCGGCCTTGCCTTAAGAGACATCCCATCGGGCAATGCTAAACCATGCCCAAGTTTCGAATGGTTCTAAACTGAGTTCTAGAAAAGCTGAGCGGCTTCGTCAAGTCAAACTCGACAGCCCGGTTTCGAACCTGAACACATTGACCGGAGTACCGATGCCCGAAGTCATTTTCAACGGCCCAGCCGGCCGCCTGGAAGGACGCTACCAGCCGTCCAAGGAAAAGAGCGCACCGATCGCCATCATCCTGCACCCGCATCCGCAGTTCGGCGGCACGATGAACAACCAGATCGTCTACCAGCTCTTCTACATGTTCCAGAAGCGCGGTTTCACGACACTCCGCTTCAACTTCCGTTCGATCGGCCGCAGCCAGGGCGAATTCGACCACGGCGCCGGCGAACTGTCGGATGCCGCGTCCGCGCTCGACTGGGTGCAGAGCCTGCATCCGGATTCCAAGAGCTGTTGGGTCGCCGGTTATTCCTTCGGCGCCTGGATCGGCATGCAGCTTCTGATGCGCCGCCCGGAAATCGAAGGTTTCATGTCGATCGCGCCGCAGCCGAACATTTATGACTTCTCGTTCCTGGCGCCCTGCCCGTCGTCCGGTTTGATCATCAACGGCGATTCGGACAAGGTCTCGCCGGAGAAGGACGTCAACGCGCTGGTGGAAAAGCTGAAGACCCAGAAGGGTATTCTGATCACCCACAAGGTCGTCGAAGAGGCCAACCATTTCTTCAACGGCAAGGTCGATACGCTGCTCGGCGAATGCGAAGATTATCTCGACCGCCGTCTCAACGGCGAACTGGTGCCGGAACCGGCTGCCAAGCGCATCCGCTGAGCGGATCGCAACAGAGCTACAAAACAGACGGCCGCCTCTCGGGCGGCCGTTTTCGTTTCCGGAATATAGTCAGATCAATCGGGGATCAGGCGGCCACGCTACGCGCTTGCTGCACACAATCCCGGCCGCCACGCTTGGCGTCATAAAGCGCCGCATCGGCCTGACGCAGGGCGATTTCCAGACTGCCCCTCGCCCCCAAAATGGCAACGCCGAAACTGGCCGTGACGACGAACCCGCCCGGCAGCCCAGGAACCATCATTTTTCGCGCGCCGATCCTCAGTGTTTCAGCAACCGCGACGGCAACCGTCGGCGACGTGTCGGGCAGAAATACTGCAAATTCCTCGCCGCCAATTCGGCCGACGATTGCATTGGCCCCGGCCTGCGCGGAAATCATCGTTCCGAAGGCCGTGATCACCATATCGCCGGCATGATGGCCGTAAGTGTCGTTGATCGACTTAAAACGGTCGAGATCGCAGAGAATGACGGCATGTTGCCGCTCGCCGCTCTTACGGATCGCCAGCCTCACCGCCGTCTCGAAACCTCTGCGATTGGCAAGACCGGAAAGGCTGTCGCGCTCCGCACGCCCGCGTTCGACGGCCATGATATCCAGTGTCAGCACGGCGAGCAGCATGAGACCGACGGAAACGATCAGCACGGCCGTGATGCCCTGCGATATGACGGCATAATCGGTCGAGACGTAAGCGCTTGCGGATGCCCCACGCTCCATCACCGCGGCAAGTGCAGCTTTCACGAAGAAATGCAGGCCGCTCAACAGAAGGACGATGGCCAGAGCCCGGTCTATCGGCGTTCTGCGGTCGGACAGGAAAACGTTGGCGGCGGCGGCAAAGGTTACCAGCGCATAAGGGCCTTGATAGAGGAAACCGTAGCCCCACCAGGATAGCGGGATATCGCGGATCAGGAGATAGATCACCGTGCCGGCGATGAAGGTCGCGACAGCCACCCAGTTTGGAAAACGTCTGTCGTAAAGAAGAGCAATGCCCCTGTGCAGCAAAACCAGACCGGCGAGAACCGTGTCATAGGCAATAATCGCCCAGAACTCGGGATTGCCCGCATAGGCGACTGCCAGTTCGGCCGGCATCGTCAGCGATGCGATGAACAGGCCGGCAGAGAAAAGCAGAGCTGCCGAACGCCAGCGGCTATAGATGGATACAACTGCGAATACGGCGCTAAAACATAGGCCGATGAAGAGGTTCACCACCAAAAAGAACGCGGCAGCAGACATGGAAGATCAAATAAACCCGATAAATTAAATGGCATGGGAGACTGCGAGCGGTACTCTATGGCCGTCGCGAGAACAAAATATTAAAACCCGTTAGCGATTGATCGCTCGGTTAACACGCTGCAAACCGGGCGACGGAAAAGTCATCAATCCCGGAGGCTCTCCGGCATGTGCCTGGTCACTTGATCGGCCGCAGATGGACATGCCTGACATGCGGATCCTGGTTCGCCTGCCGCACGCAGTTGCGGCCGCTGCGCTTGGCCTCATAAAGCGCCATATCCGCCTGCCGGAACATCTGCTCGGATTGATCCGGTGCCGTCAGATGCGCGACACCGAAGCTGCCGGTGACGTTCAAGGACGGTATGCCCGCAACGGACATCGTCATCGTCCCTGCCCTCAGCGCCTGCGCAAACAATGCTGCCACTTCGACCGTGGTTTTCGGCAGAAAGACTGCAAACTCCTCGCCGCCGATCCGGCCAAGGATCGCGCCTGATGGCGCGCTCGAGCGCAAGAGAGCACCAAAACTCTCGATCACCGCATCGCCGCCGTGATGGCCAAAGGTATCGTTGATACGCTTGAAATGGTCGAGATCGCAGAGAACGACGGCATGCGGATAGGAGGACGCCGCCGCGATCGCCGCCTTGACACCCCGCTCGAAACCACGGCGATTGGCAATGCCTGAAAGAGCATCCATTTCCGAAGCGCTGCGCTCGTCCGCCATGATCTCAAGAACAAGGACCGAGAGCAGCGTCAGGCCAACCGAGACCATCAGCACCGCCGTCGCGCTCTGGGAAATCAGCGCGTAATTGGTATGGACATAGTCACGCGCAATCGAGCCGGCTCCGACCAGAACGGCAAGACCCGCCTTGGCGAAGAAATGCAGCCCCGTCACCAGAAGCAGGACAAAAAGGCCGCGATCGATGGGCAATCGGCGCGCGGAGAACAGCACGACCACTGAGCTCGCCAGAATGACCAGCGCAAACGGTGTCTGATAGGCAAAGGCCTGCAGCGGTGTTCCACGCTGCAGCGGATAGATCAGAATGCACTCGATGGCGCTTGCCAGGAAAAAGCCACCGATGAGAAGCCAGGGGATCGGCCTGCCGTAAAGCCGGCAGATACCGACGAGCAGCAGCAACATGCCGCCGAGAACCGTCAGAAAAGCACCGACCGCCCAGACCATCTGGTAATCGGCATAAGCGATCAGGAGTTCGCAGAGCGCGGACAGGGAAGCAATACCAAAGCCGGCCGCAAACCAGCGGGCAGCCGCGCGCGACAGGCTGCGCGTCGAGACGACCGCGAACACGGCGCTGAAACAGATGGCGACGATGAAATTCACCGCCAGAAAAAAGACCGCTCCGTTCATGAAACCATCAATATGCAGAAATGAAATGTCGCTATTCAGGCCGTACATTAGAGCCCGCGCGGAAATGAAAGATTAAACCTCTATGGGCCGCCTGATAATTGCTAGATCTGCTAGGGTCCAGCGCTTCCCCACAGATGATCGCCGGCATGCATCAAACCCATCTGCTTTTTTGAAGTGATTCCGCTCGGAAACGGTGCTAGATCCCGGCTCCCATAACTGAAACACATCCACAGAGTAGAGAGATGTCCAGGTTCAAGTCCGATTTCCTTCGCACGCTCGACGAGCGCGGCTTCATTCACCAGATCTCCGACGAGGCAGGTCTCGACGAACTGTTCGCCAAGGAAACCGTGACCGCCTATATCGGCTATGACCCGACGGCCCCTTCCCTACATGCCGGCAGCCTGATCCAGATCATGATGCTGCACTGGATGCAGGCGACCGGTCACCGGCCGATCTCGCTGATGGGCGGCGGCACCGGTATGGTCGGCGATCCGTCCTTCAAAGACGATGCCCGTCAGCTGATGACGATCGACACGATCGAGAGCAATATCGCCTCCATCAAGCGCGTCTTCGCCAATTACCTGACCTATGGCGAAGGTCCGAAGGACGCGCTGATGATCAACAATGCCGACTGGCTGCGCGGCCTCAACTATCTCGAATTCCTGCGCGATGTCGGCCGTCATTTCTCTGTCAACCGGATGCTGTCCTTCGACAGCGTCAAGACGCGCCTCGACCGCGAGCAGTCGCTGTCCTTCCTCGAATTCAACTACATGATCCTGCAGGCCTACGATTTCGTGGAGCTCAACAAGCGCTACGACGTGCGGCTGCAGATGGGCGGCTCGGACCAGTGGGGCAATATCGTCAACGGCATCGACCTCGGTCACCGGATGGGGACACCGCAGCTCTACGCACTGACCTCGCCGCTCCTGACCACGTCCTCGGGCGCCAAGATGGGCAAGTCGGCCAATGGCGCAGTCTGGCTCAACCCGGACATGCTGTCGGCCTATGATTTCTGGCAGTACTGGCGCAATACCGAGGATGCAGACGTGTCGCGCTTCCTGAAGCTCTACACCACGCTGCCGATGGACGAGATCGCCCGGCTTTCGGCACTGGGTGGTGCTGAGATCAACGAGGTGAAGAAGATCCTCGCGACGGAGATCACCGCCATCCTGCACGGCCGCACGGCTGCCGAGGAAGCGGCGGAGACCGCCCGCAAGACGTTCGAGGAGGGCGCGCTTGCCGACAACCTGCCGTCGATCGAAGTGCCGACCGCAGAGCTGGAAGCGGGCATCGGCCTGCTGGCGCTGATCGTCAAGGCCGGCCTTGCCGCCTCGAACGGCGAAGCCCGCCGGCATGTGCAGGGCGGCGCGGTGCGCATCAACGACGTCGCCATCTCCGACGAGCGCAAGCTGATCGGCACCGGCGAAGTCACCGGTGATGGCGTGATCAAGCTGTCGCTCGGCAAGAAGAAGCACATTCTGGTGCGCCCGGCCTGAGCCGGACAATCTACCAGAGAAACAGATCAAGAGGCCGCCTTCGGGCGGCCTTTTCCGTTACTGGAATTCGAAAATCTGGCGGAAGACGCCGGGCGCGATCAGCGACAGCGGATTAATCGAAAGCTTTGGCTTGTCGAAGGACCCTTCGAGCTTGAACGTGATGCCGAGCAGGCCGCGGTCACGTCCGTTTCCGAGAATGTTGCCGATCAAGGGTAGCTCGCCGAAGAGACGGTTGAGGCCGTAGGCGGGCATGAACGTGCCGGTCATTTCCATATTGCCGCGGGCATCGCGCAGCATGCCCTGGAAGGTCGCGCCGATCTGTTCGCCGCGCACGACGCCATTGCCGACCGAAAGCGCGCCGTCCTTGTAGGCGATGGAAGCAAAGCCGCGCTGGAATTTTGCGGCGCTGACGTCGATATTCTTCTTCACCGCCGCATTCAGGCTCTCGCCTTCCTTGCCGACCGGTGTCGAGACGAGGGACTGGAGCCTCTGGTCATCGACCAGCGAGAAGCTGCGGATATCGAGCGATCCAACCCAGTCCGACCCTTGAGCCTTGAGCCGCAGATTGAGCAGGCCGCCGCGCATATTGTTGTAGAGATTGGCGAAACGGATAAAAGCACCGGCATCGCCGCTGGTGATCGAGATCGTCGAGCCCTTGCTCATTTCGCTGACGACCGCCTGGCCACTGCCGCTGACGGCAGAGAGATCAGCCGTGGTGAAACTGCCGTCACGCAGGGAAATCAGGGCCGTCACGTTGGACAGGTTTTCGTCGTTGAAGCCGACAAGACGATCAAGCTTGGCACGCAGCGTCGCACCGCCGGAATCCTGCGATTTGCCCTTGTCACCGGAGGAATTGCTGTCTGAACGCAGCTTAGTGATGATCGGCCTTATATCCGCGGAGGCGCCACCGATGCTGATGTCATAGATGCCCTTGGAACGCTTGATCGCCACGCTGAAATTATCGGAGGGCGACAGGCGGGCATTGGAGAATTCCGCCGACGACAGAGAACCGCCCGACAGGGTGACATTGCCCTTGGCGCCGAAACCGTCACCGTCCAGCTGGAAATTGTGCAGCTCCGTGCGCTGCTCGCCCTCGCCCGTCAGCTCGAACTGCGCCTTGGCAGGAACGCCATTGCCCTTGGTCCAGCCGATCCACGGAATGGACAAAGCCGACTTGGTCAGGTCGAGGCTGACACCCTGGCGTGCGTCATCCAGCTTCGTCAATTCGACACCGACACTGCCCTGCACGATATCCGACAGGCCCGGCACCAGCTTTTCCCGCTGGTCGTCGTTGAGCACGGCCTTGATCACCTGCTCACGCTTGACGGGCGATGCCGAATCGACCGGCTGGACCAGCATGATATCGGCCGGCACATCGTCGATCGTGCCCTTGCCGTTCAGGCGCGCCGCCTGCGGATCGACGTCGAGCGTTCCGTTGACATTGGCGATCCTGCGACCGGACATCGGTGTCGCCAGCGCCACGTCGGACAGGTTCACATGGGCATTCCAGGATGGTTTCGGCGGGTTCTGGTCCTTGATCAGGCCCATGCGTGCCTTGACGTCCACGGTCGCATTGCCGGTGAAATCGGCGGGCTTGAAATCCGTCCCCTTGAGGCCATTGATCGGCTGGAAACTCGCGAGTTCCGTCACGGCATCGGCCGAACCGCTAAGCTTCAACGCGATCTCGGCCATCAGCGGTTTTGCATAGGTGTTGGGAATGGAAAAACGCCCGCCATCGACCGAAACCGAACGGCCTGACGGGAAGAAGGAGCCGGCCTTGGTGATATCCACCTGCATGGCTTCGCCTTTGAGGTCGAAATGACCGAAGACATCGCGCAGCGGCGGAACGTCGCCGGGAAGGTTCACGCGCCCGTCGGCCAGATCGAAACTGACACGCAACTCGTTCTTGTTGAGGTTGAGTGGCTGGCCCGGCCCCTTCATACGTCCGGCGGGGATGAAGACACCGATCGTTGCATTGGTAAGCGTGCCGCCGAACATGTTCTGCATCACCCAGTCACGCGGCTTGCGGGCCATCCAGAACGGCCAGAGCTGCTTGACGCCGGTCAGCTGCATTTGCGGTAACTGGGCACCGAAGGAGATTTCCGGAGACTGATCGCCAAACCGGATTTTCAGCGCGCCGGCCATGCGGCCGAGCGGGCTTGATACGGCCATTTCGTCGAATTGCAGTTCGCGGTCGGCCGACAGGTAACGGCCGACGCCTTTCAGATCGAATTTGGCCGGCTGCTCGCCATTCGTTGCGCCGGCCGCCGTGCCGCCGCTGACAAGGAGGTCAAGGCCGAAACCGGGACGCTTGTCATTGGCATCAAGCCGGCTGAGGTCGATAACGCCACCGGTGAGCGGCAGGATGGTCGGGCCGAATCGGGCTTCGGACTTGAGGATCTCGATCGAGTTCTTGGTAAAGTCGTAGGCGATGTTGATATTGGCGCCGCTGAACGTCTGTTCGATGCCATCGAAGAAGAAGCGCCCGGGTGACTGGTTCAGCACGGCCGAGATCACGGGTTTAACGGTCTCGCGGGAACGGACGGCCGAAAGCTGCAGGTCGAGCGAACTGTCCAGTCCTTCGCGCGGCTGCCCGTCAGGGTCGCGCTGCAGCAGGAAGGTGGCGACATCCAGTCCCGAAAGCCGTGCCGACAGCGAGCTGGTGACGCCGTCCACCGTCTTCGATCCGGCAGCGAGAACCGCTCGCTTGCCATTGAGACTGACCGAGCCATTGACCGCAACCTCGCCGTCTTCGCTTCTGGCAAGATCGAGCTCGTTGATCACGAGGCTCAGCGGTTGGCGTCCCGGGGCGGCCGGCAGAAGGATCTCGATGCCGGCGATCTTGACCGAGGCCGTTCCCGTGCGTTCGATCAGGCCACGCGCTTCGTCGAAACGCTGAAACGCCTGCTCCAAAAGGGCCGGCGCGGCATCGACCCTGACCTGCGAGAGCGGCATCGGATCGCCGGATGGCAATTGCGCGGTGTCGAGGCGGATGCCCTGCGCTTCGATATTGCTGATCTCGACGCGGCCGGAGAGAAGCGCCAGCGGCCCGACGGCCATGCGCAGGGCCGCGGCATGGCTCAGATGCTCGCCGCTTGCCTGCTCGATAATATCGACGTCTCGTGCCTCGATCGCGAGTCGAAACCCCGAATCAAACCGGATGACGGTCGAGCCGACGGTCGCGACATAACGCGGGCCGATCGCGGCATTGAGAGCGGACTGGGCACGCGTCGACAGCGCGCCATCGACGATGCCGCCTTCGATGGCGACGACGGCGCTGCCGATCGCTGCGAGAACCAGCATCAGGAAAAGAACGCAGGTTTTGCCGATACGCCGCGATCGCGAGCGGCGCGGTGGCGGGCAATGCACGATGATGGGATCCTCCACCTGCGCGGAGGGGAGATCATGCAAAGGCACGATATCCTTTCGGCTGAATCTGAGCCTTTCGCCGCGAATTTCCGCCATCAGGCTGAGAACATCCTTTTCATGCGCATACCAATCTGGACGTCGCGCGCGCCAATATATACCGATTGCGTCGACATTCTCTCAAGATACCGGCGAAAGAAAGGAAAACCATGACTGATTTGGCGATCGGCGACATTGCCCCCAGTTTCGATATTCCGCGCGACGGCGGCGGCTCGGTCAAGCTCGGCGATTTTGCCGGCAAGACCGTCGTCCTCTATTTCTATCCGAAGGACGACACGCCGGCCTGCACGACGGAAGCGGTGACGTTTTCGGCGCTTCTGCCGGAATTCGAGAAGGCCGGTGCAGTGGTGATCGGCGTTTCCCCCGACCCGGTCCGCAAGCATGACAAGTTCGCCCAGAAACATAGTCTTTCGATCATTCTCGGATCGGACGAGGATACGGCTCTTGCCCAGGCCTATGGCGTCTGGAAGGAAAAGAGCATGTATGGAAAGACCTATATGGGCGTTGAGCGCAGCACGTTCCTGATCGATTCGAAGGAGCAGATTGCCGAGATCTGGGCGAAGGTGAAGGTTGCCGGCCATGCCGAGGCCGTGCTCGAAAGCGCACGAAACCTCTCCCAATAAGCCGGCGAAACAAGAGGCAGGAAGACCATGGCGGACGGACCGAAGATCACATCCTTGCGAGGCGGCGCGACGCTTGCGATCTCGTCCGCCGATCTCGATGTGAAAACGTCCGTGGCGCAGGAGACGGCGACTCGCTGGTTCGAGCGCCGCCTTTCGCTGCGCTCACCGCTCGACCCTGCCCTGCCCTTGCGCCCAGGCCGGCCGGACAAGCCGGAACTGGTGCCGCCGAAGGCAGTCGGCAAGCGGTCGCTGCATACCAAACCCGGCCGCATTGCCCTCCTCCACGCGATCGCCCATATCGAACTCAATGCCGTCGATCTGGCACTCGATATCGTTGCGCGCTTTGCCACCGAACCGGTGCCGGCTTCCTTTTTCGATGGCTGGATGACCGTCGCCTTCGAGGAGGCCAAGCATTTTCGCATGGTGCGCGACAGGCTACGAGATCTGGGCGCCGACTACGGCGACCTGCCGGCCCATGACGGCCTCTGGCAGGCCGCTCATTCCACCCGCAACGATCTGACTGCCCGCCTTGCCGTCGTGCCGCTTATCCTCGAGGCGCGCGGTCTCGACGTCACGCCTTCCCTGCAGGCAAAGATGCGCGAGACGGGCGACATGGAAAGCGCAGTCGTACTGGACGTCATCTACAATGATGAAAAGGGGCATGTGGCAATCGGCGCCAAATGGTTCCGCTTTCTCTGCGCCCGGGAGCGCAAGGATCCGGCAAGAACGTTTCAGGAGCTTGTTCGCGCCAATTTCCGCGGCTCGTTGAAGCCGCCCTTCAACGATGTGGCGCGCGCCGAAGCCGGCCTGACGCCGTCCTTTTACCGCTCATTGACGGCCACAAGCAGCGGCTGAACGTCTATTCGCTAACAGGTTATTAACCATAAAGCGCTCTATTGCTCCGACAGGATATCAGCATCCGACGAGTCGCATTTCCAGGAGCAAAAGGTGGCGAACGGAACGGCAAGCCCCGTCTTTGGCAGACGCGCCCCACAGAGCGTGCTCATCCTCGCGAGCGGCGACAAGATCCGCCATATGTCCATCCGCCCGTGGATGGCAGCAGCCGGCCTCTGCACGATCGGCCTTCTGGTTATCGGCTACCTCGCAGCCACCACCTATCTCGTGATCCGCGACGATCTGATCGGCGCGACCATGGCGCGTCAGGCGCGCATGCAGCATGAATACGAGGACCGGATTTCCGGCCTGCGCGCCCAGCTCGATCGCATCACCTCCCGCCAGCTTCTCGACCAGCAGGTCGTCGAGCAGAAGGTGGAAAAGCTGATGGAGCAGCAAGACGCGCTGTTTTCACGGCACGGCAAGCTGAATTCGCTACTCAATCGGGCCGAAGAATCGGGCCTCACCTCATCTCAGATGCCGGCCGCGATCGGCGACGGCGGAAAACAGGCGCCGGCCAGTGACAGCCTCGGCGCCATCGGCAAGATGATCGATAACTCGACGGCTTCGGTATCTGCGCCAGCCAATGAGCAGATCGGTTCGCTTGCCCATACGGCCTTGCGTGAAAACCTCGCAGATCGCGCCGACCGGGTGTTTTCGAAGGTGACGCTGTCGCTCAAAAATATCGAGAAACAGCAGATCGCCAAGATCACCGATCTGACGGCCGGCGCATCGGAGACGGCTGATGCGATCACCTCGATCCTGCGCCGCACCGGCGTCGATGTTGCCGCCGCCTCGGCCGAGCACTCACAGGGCAAATCCCTTGCCATGCAGGAAGGCGGCATTGGCGGCCCCTTCGTCGAGCCGCAGCTCTTTTCGGCCCCTTTCGATAACTCCCTCAACAACCTCGATGCGGCACTAAGCCGGCTTGAGAGCGTGCGGGAGACGGCGCGCGACCTGCCGTTTTCCAACCCCATTCCCGGCCACGGCGTCACCAGCCAGTTCGGCAACCGGATGGATCCGTTTCTCGGCCGCCTTGCCCTGCATTCCGGCATCGATTTCCAGGCTGATGTCGGCGACGACGTGAAGAGCACCGGCGCCGGCAAGGTGATCGCCGCCGGGCCTGCTGCCGGCTATGGAAACATGGTCGAGGTGGACCATGGCCAGGGCATCACCACCCGTTACGGCCACATGTCGCGCATCCTCGTCAGGGTGGGCGATACGGTCGCTGCCGGCGACGTTGTCGGACGTGCAGGATCGACCGGCCGCTCCACCGGTCCGCATGTGCATTACGAGGTCCGGCGCGATGGCGAACCTGTCGATCCGATCCATTTCCTCAATGCCGGCATGAAGCTTACCACCTACCTCAACTGACCGCTGCAAAGGCTTATTTCCAGCCAATGCAAGAATTGCCCCTGCCGGGATCGACTTTCATTCACCAGTTTCGGTGCAATGCACCCCGTTTCCTTGACTTTGCGGCGTTTTAATCCTATGTCGCGGGCCAGCCGGTCTGCCTGCATTCCAAGGCGCCGGTTTTCTTCCTCGCAATGGAACGGAAACTGAATTTCCTTTGACCACATTTGCTGATCTTGGCTTGAGCCAGAAAGTCCTTTCCGCCGTCACAGACGCCGGCTACACAACTCCCACGCCGATCCAGGCCGGAGCGATCCCGCATGCCCTGCAGCGCCGCGATATTTGCGGCATCGCGCAGACCGGCACGGGCAAGACCGCCTCCTTCGTGTTGCCGATGCTGACGCTCCTGGAAAAGGGCCGAGCGCGTGCGCGCATGCCGCGCACCCTCATCCTCGAGCCGACCCGCGAGCTGGCAGCACAGGTCGCCGAGAATTTCGAGAAATACGGCAAGAATCACAAGCTCAACGTCGCGCTTCTAATCGGCGGCGTTTCCTTCGACGAACAGGACCGCAAGCTTGAGCGCGGCGCCGACGTTCTGATCTGCACGCCCGGCCGCCTGCTCGACCATTGCGAACGCGGCAAGCTGCTGATGACCGGCGTGGAAATCCTCGTTATCGACGAAGCCGACCGCATGCTGGACATGGGCTTCATCCCGGATATCGAACGGATCGCCAAGATGATCCCGTTCACCCGCCAGACGCTGTTCTTCTCGGCCACCATGCCGCCGGAAATCCAGAAGCTGGCCGATCGCTTCCTGCAGAACCCGGAACGTGTCGAAGTCGCAAAGCCGTCCTCGACCGCCAAGACCGTGACGCAGCGCCTGGTCGCCGCTCACAACAAGGATTACGAGAAGCGCGCCGTGCTGCGCGATCTCATCAAGGCGCAGGAAGACCTCAAGAACGCCATCATCTTCTGCAACCGCAAGAAGGATGTCGCCGACCTGTTCCGCTCGCTGGAACGCCACGGCTTCTCGGTCGGCGCCCTGCATGGCGACATGGACCAGCGCTCGCGAACGACGATGCTTGCCAACTTCAAGGACGGCAATATCAAGCTGCTCGTCGCATCCGACGTCGCCGCCCGCGGCCTCGACATTCCCGATGTCAGCCACGTCTTCAATTTCGACGTGCCGATCCATGCGGAAGACTATGTCCACCGCATCGGCCGTACCGGCCGCGCCGGCCGTTCGGGCCGTGCCTTCACGATCGTGACCCGCGCCGATACGAAATTCCTCGATGCCATCGAAAAGCTGATCAACGAGAAGATCGAGTGGGAAAACGGCGACATTGCCGCCCTGCCCGCTCCGATGGAGAGCCATGACAACGAACGCGGTAGCCGCAAGGGCCGTGATCGTGATAGGGACCGCGGCCGCCGCGGTGATCGTGGCGATTCGGCTCGTGAATCCGGTCGTGATTCCGGTCGGAAGTCTGACATGAAGATCGCAGATAATCAGAGCGAAGCCGTTGAAGAGGCCTTCGTCGAAACAAGGGTGGAAAACGTGAGACCGGAACGCAAGGCAGACAGGAAGCCGCAGAACAATGGTGGCAACCGCAATGCACGGCCGAACCCGTCGCCCGCAAACGACGACAGAAGCGACCGTCGCCAGCGTTACCACCGCGATCACGATGATGGCCCGACCCCGGTCGGCTTCGGCGATGACATTCCGGCATTCATGCTGATCGTCGCCAATACCGCAGTCAAGGCCTGACCCTGTCAGGCCTTCCCGGCATCGATTTCCCCGGCCTTGGTACAGGGCTCGTCATTCTGCGCGATGACGGCAAGGTATTGCTGTACCGCCGGATGAAGGCGCCGGAAGCCGAGCACTGGAATATCGTCGGCGGTAAGATCGACCATTTCGAACATTCCGCCGATGCTGCCCGCCGCGAGGCGGAAGAAGAGACCGGCCTTTCGATCGGCCATATCGATTTCCTCTGCATTGCCGAGGAAATGGTCGAGGCCGACCGGCAGCACTGGGTTTCCCTGATCTACGTCACCCGCGACTATAGCGGCGAACCGCAGCTGACCGAGCCGGACAAGCTTTCGGACATGGGCTGGTTCGACCTTGACGACCTGCCGCAGCCCCTCTCGATCTTTTCAAAGACCGCTTTCCGTCATCTGACGCGCTGATCGCGCGATTTCTCCACTATTTCCAGGATTTCAAAAGCAAAGAGCCGCTGCGGTTTCCCGTAGCGGCTCGACTTAATGAAATGATTTTTTGGATATGTTTGGATGTCAATCTGCCGTTGCCGGCAAGCCTTCATCCCCCAATACACAGCAAATATACAACCGGTATCCCTGCCCAATCAATATGCGAAATCTTGTACTGCCTTGCGATTTTGCAAAACTGACACAATTACGCTTTCGCGCCCGATTTAACCTCTGCGCGCAGCGCCGCCTCATAAGCGAGCCTGACCCATTTTCGCATCTCGTCGGGATCGTCGAAAGCCTCTTCCGGCACAGACCAATAGGGCATCAATACCGGTTTGCCCTTCTTGCCTTCATAGAACCAGCGTCGGGCGCCGGCCGCTTCCAGCTCGGGTGCAGAGACGGCATCGCCCTTCAGCATGATCTCGTCGCGCAGGTCGATCGCTACAATCAGGCCGCGGTGATAGATGCCCTTGCCGCCGAACATGCGGCGGATGGAAACCGGGCCGAGCCCCTCGAACATTTCCTCAATGGCTTCATTGTCCATAAGACACCCCTATCCCCGCAATATGCCGCCGGCCGCCATGACAGCCTCCGGCGTGTCGACATCAAGATGCGCGGCTGCACCGATATCGATATCGACGACCGGCAGGCCGCAGGTCTCGATGATGGCACGCGCGCCGACATCGCCTTCCAGCTGCCGGACGGCCTCATAAACCGCGCGCGGCAAAATGATCGGGTTGCCACGCTTGCCGTTCGATACCGAGCGCACGACAACATTGCCACCGGCCTCGCGGAATGCAGCGATCAGGGTATCGATATTTTCCGCCGTTACGCCCGGCATATCCGCCAGCATGACGAGGATGCCATCTCTGTCCTTGAGTTCTAAACTGGAAAAACCTGTGACCAGGGAGCTTGCCATGCCTGACGCATAGTCCGGATTGCTGCGCATCACCAGATCGAGGTCAGAGAGAGCAGCCTCGATCTCTTCCCGCCGATGGCCGGTTACCGCGACGACAGGCGTGACGGCCGAGCGAAGCAGCATCTGCGCGGTGCGACGAACGAGCGGCACACCATCGAATTCGGCGAGCAGCTTGTGCGGCCCATCCTTGCCCATCCGCCTTGCCTGGCCAGCAGCCAGCATCAATGCGCCGACCGACAGGGCAGCCTTTCTCTCCACGGCGGTTTCGCGCGGCAGCGGCCTTGCGGGAATTTCCATCAACAATCCTCCGACACCCATGCCGGTCAAATCGAAAGCCGTCGGCGTCTCGTCGGCCATCAGGCGGTGCAGGACCCAGTCGAAACCGTTTTCCTTCGGCGAGCGGGCACAGCCCGGCGCGCCGATTACCGGCACATCACCGATCCGACCCAGCACGATGAGATTGCCCGGATCGACCGGCATGCCGACCTGCTCCACCTCGCCGCCTGCCCGTCTTATCGCATCCGGAATGACATCGTCCGCATCGGCAACAGCCGAGGCGCCAAAGACAATATACATTGCCGGCTCACGATCTCGACCCTTGCCAAGTGTTTGTAAACTCTCGGTGAGGCAATCCGAATCATGCGGAATGCGGATTTCTTTCGTTAGCCGGCTACCGGATAATGCCAGCCGCCGCTCCAGAAGCTTTGCCGTGCGATCCATGACCGAAGCCTTGAGCGCCGGCAATTCGGTGGCAATGAGAACGACGTTTCTCGCTCGAAACGGCTTGACCTCGAAAGCTACCGATCCCGCCAGCAACGCACGTGCAGCCTCGACCTTTTCGCCTGCAACGGCAAGCGGGATGATCTTGATGGTCGCGACCATATCGCCTGCACGGACGGCAACATGATCTGCAAGGCAGGCAAGCGTGATTGCCGGATCGACACGGTTGAGCGCATCGACAACCGTCTTGTCGGCAACAAACAGGCCATCGACACCGGCATAGACATTGACGCGGCCGGTCGTCGCCTCGGAAAACTGCAAGTGATCCGGACCGATGGCACCGGCGACGCGCGACGCAGCCTCATCCTCCAGCAGATCGCCGGGATCGAGGCGAACGGCCGCCACCGATGTTACCCCCTCGCCTGCAAGAGCCGCGATATCGGATTGCGACAGCCGGTGTCCTTTCGACAAGCGCCCTGTCCTCATGCGGACGCTATGGGCAAGCACCGTGCCTTCCGCCGCGTCGAGGTCGAAATTCCCGAATTTCAAGGCGTCACCGCAGAGTGACAAGATCGCGCCGGCGAAATGCCTGCACGATTTCCGCCAGCGTGGCGAGGGCGATTTCCGCGGGACTGGCTGCACCGATATCGAGCCCGATCGGCGCAGCGATGCGACAGATCTCGTCATCGGTCCGGCCCATCTCCTTCAGCCTCTCGACACGTTTTGCATGGGTCTTTCGGCTGCCAAGTGCGCCGACATAAAAACAGCCGGCCTTCAGGGCTTCCGACAGCGGAAAATCGTCGATCTTGGGATCATGGGTGACGGCTGCGACGGCCGTATAGGCATCGAACGGGCGGTCCTTCAAGACGTCCTCTGGCCAATCGGCGATCAGCTCAACACCTTCAAAACGCTCTTCCGTGGCAAAGGCCGTGCGTGGGTCGATAATCGTCAGATCGTAACCGATAACGGGCGCGATACGCGCCAGCGCCTGGGTGATATGCACGGCACCGATCGCGACAATCCTCGGCGGCGGGAGATGAACGTTGAGAAAAACCGGTGCGCCGTCGATCTCGACCGTCGCTGCCTTGCCGCTACGAAAAACCTTGGCGATTTCCTCGCCGAGCGAACCGGAGAGCTCATCGCCCTCGATAACGACTTCCGGCTCGTCGCCCGAGAAACGGGTGACGACGACAGCCGCCTGCCTGGCCCTGCGCGCCTCATTCAGTCTTGCCAACGTATCGAGCAGCATCAGCCGAGCCTTTCCACATAGACGCGGATCTTGCCGCCACAAGAAAGACCGACCCGCCAGGCCGTTTCATCGGCAACGCCGAATTCCAGCATTTTGGGCGCTCCGGAGGTGATGACATCGAGTGCCTCGGTAATCACGGCGCCCTCGACGCAACCACCGGAAACGGATCCCTCGAAATTGCCGTCACCGTCGATGACGAGATGGCTGCCGGCGGGACGTGGTGCAGAACCCCAGGTCTCGACAACGGTTGCGATCGCGACGCCGCGGCCAGCCTGCTTCCAGTTCTGCGCCGTCAATAACGGATCCATGGTCTCACCCAAGGTCATGAGGACACTCCTGTCGGCTGTGTGATCCTGCGGAGCGCAGGCGCGGTGCGGTAAATGATGTTTTGACATGGTCACTCGCCGCGGTGGCGGCAAGATCGGCTGACGATCAAATGAACGGATAAAGCCGAAACTTGCGCCCGCGCGACAAAATGCGCAAGACGAAGCATGCCCTCCCGAAGGCAAGATCCATGGTTTTTGCCGGGAGCATCCGCAAATCGCTTTGACGACCAGCCGCGTCAGGCTAAATGTCGTGTCAAACCGAGGGCTTTCCGAAGGAAAACATGCGTCAGGATCGTTTCGTCATTGCCGGCTTCGTCGCTCTCCTGTCGAGCTGGACGGCGGCATCAGCCGCGACCATCGGTGTCGTCGCACCGAAAGCCGGCGCCTATTCGGTTCTTGGTGCGCAGATTTTTGCAGGCGCAAAACTTGCAGCCCAGGCTGCGGGCGACAAGGTGGTCGAGGTTGATGAAAGCTGCGACGAAACCGGTGGGTCGGCGGCGGCAAAGGCTCTGGTCGATGCCAAGGTGGATATTGCCATCGGCTTTCTCTGCGTCGAGACCCTGACGACGGCATTGCCGCCGATGAAAGCCGCCAATATTCCGGCCATCTCGATTTCCGTGCGCTCGAAGATCCTGATGGAAGATACGCTGCGCAATGGCTGGCCGTTTTTCCGTATGGCGCCCGCCGAGGGCGCGGAAGCAGACAAGCTGGCGCAGGTAATCCTTGCCGACTGGAAGGCCGAGCCGATAGCCTTCGTGGAGGACGGCACGATCTACGGGCGGGATCTCGCAAGCGCCATCCGGCAGAAGCTCGAGCCCGCCGGCATTACCCCCGTCTTCACCGATACGTTCCGTCCCGGCCAGGAGCAGCAGGTGGCATTGGTGCGCCGTCTTGCAAAAACGGGCGCCACCCATGTTTTCGTCGGCGGCGACCGCAATGATGTCGCGATCATCGCCCGCGATGCGGCATCGGAGAAAGTACCGCTGACGCTGATCGGCGGCGATACGCTGCGCGCCCAGAACCGGCCGGTCTCCCTGCGCGACGGCGTTCTTTCGGTCGCACTTCCCAATTATGCAGCTTTGCCTTCGGCGACAGCCGCTGTCACGGCTCTCAAGGCCGCCAATACCGAGCCGGACGGTTATGCCCTGCCCGCCTATGCGGCGGCCGAAATCGCGCACCAGGCGGTGACATCGTCCACGCGGCCGCTTGCCGATGCGATGATCGGCCGAACGTTTTCGACGGCAATCGGCCCGATCGCCTTCGGTGCGGATCACGAACTCAAGGAAAACCCTTTCCACCTCGTCGAATGGCAGGGATCGGATTTTGTCGAGGTTCATCCCGTCACCGAATAGGCCAGACCGCCGCTTGACGGTTGTTTGCCTGCGAAGGCGATGTTAGAGCCTGCGGACCAACCGGAGATGTTTTTGCCCATGACACTGCCGATCCGTATCGCGCCTTCCGTTCTCGCCGCCG
Source organism: Neorhizobium alkalisoli (assembly GCF_007829835.1). Lineage (GTDB taxonomy): Bacteria > Pseudomonadota > Alphaproteobacteria > Rhizobiales > Rhizobiaceae > Neorhizobium. Next base: position 43,993 of record NZ_VIWP01000007.1, read on the forward strand.
ATTTTTCCAAGCTCAGACAGGAAGTCCGCGACGTCGTCGAGGCGGGTGCAGACTGGATCCATCTCGACGTGATGGACGGACATTTCGTACCGAACATTTCCTTCGGGCCTGACGTCATCAAGTCGCTGCGTCCGCATACGACCGCCTTCTTCGACTGCCACCTGATGATTGCGCCGGTCGATCCCTATCTGGAAGCCTTCGCCAAGGCCGGTTGCGACAGCATTACCGTGCATGCCGAAGCCGGCCCGCATCTGCATCGTTCGCTGCAGACGATCCGCTCGCTCGGCAAGAAGGTTGGCGTAACGCTCAATCCGGCAACGCCGCTCTCGGCCATCGAAAACGTGCTCGACGATGTCGACCTGATCCTGATCATGAGCGTCAATCCCGGCTTCGGCGGCCAGAAATTCATTCCGGCGATGGATGACAAGATCCGTGCTGCCAAGGCGCTGATCGGCGCACGACCGATCGAACTCGAAGTCGATGGCGGTATCACGACGGAAACGATCGGCGCCGCGACCGCTGCCGGCTGCAACGTCTTCGTCGCTGGCTCGGCCATCTTCAAGGGCGGTTCCGTCGAGGCCTATCGCCAGAGCATCGAAAAGCTGCGGGCCAACGCGGAAGCAGCCCGGTCATAACTGCTGCGCCCTTCCGGCCTGAACAAGGATTTAACCCCGTCGGCGTCCTGTGACGGCAAATGATTGAGCTTTCGTTCGTCAATTGCTAAAGCGACGCCAACACGCGATTGAGAAAGACGAAGACCCATGATCCCCCGTTATTCCCGGCCCGAAATGGTTGCCATCTGGTCGCCCGAGACCAAGTTCCGCATCTGGTTCGAAATCGAAGCCCATGCCTGCGACGCGCTGGCCGCAATCGGCGTCATTCCGAAATCGGCTGCCGAGACGATCTGGGAAAAGGGCGGACAGGCCGTTTTCGACGTCGCCCGCATCGACGAGATCGAGGCCGTCACCAAGCATGACGTCATCGCCTTCCTGACGCATCTGGCCGAATTCGTCGGCCCGGACAGCCGTTTCGTCCACCAGGGCATGACCTCTTCCGACGTGCTCGACACCTGCCTCAACGTGCAGCTCGTGCGCGCCACCGACATCCTGTTGGCCGATCTCGACCGGCTGCTGGAAGCGCTGAAAAAACGCGCCTTCGAACACAAGGACACGGTCCGTATCGGCCGCAGCCACGGCATTCATGCCGAGCCGACGACGATGGGCCTCACCTTCGCCCGTTTCTATGCTGAAATGGACCGCAACAAGACCCGCCTGCTGGAAGCGCGTGAAGAGATCGCGACCTGCGCGATCTCCGGCGCCGTCGGCACGTTTGCCAATATCGACCCGCGCGTCGAAGAGCATGTTGCCGCCGCTCTCGGTCTGAAGCCCGAGCCGGTCTCGACCCAGGTCATTCCGCGCGACCGTCACGCCATGTATTTCGCCATCCTCGGCGTCATCGCCTCATCGATCGAAAACGTCGCGATCGAAATCCGCCACATGCAGCGCACCGAGGTTCTGGAAGCGGAAGAATTCTTCTCGCCGGGCCAGAAGGGCTCTTCGGCCATGCCGCACAAGCGCAATCCGGTCCTGACCGAAAACCTGACCGGCCTTTCGCGCCTCGTGCGCATGTCGGTGGTTCCGGCAATGGAAAACGTTGCTCTCTGGCATGAGCGCGACATCAGCCATTCGAGCGTCGAGCGCGCCATCGGCCCGGACACGACGGTCACCCTCGACTTCGCGCTGAACCGGCTTGCCGGCGTTGTCGAGAAGCTGGTGATCTACCCAGAAAACATGCTGAAGAACATGAACAAGTTCAAAGGCCTTGTCATGAGCCAGCGTGTTCTCCTGGCCCTCACCCAGGCCGGTGTTTCGCGCGAGGACAGCTACCGTCTCGTGCAGCGCAATGCCATGAAGGTCTGGGAACAGGGCAAGGACTTCCTCGAAGAACTGCTGGCCGACGAAGAAGTCCGTGCAGCGCTTTCCGAAGAGGAAATCCGCGAAAAGTTCGATCTCGGTTATCACACCAAGCATGTCGACACGATCTTCCGTCGCGTCTTCGGCGAAGCCTGATCTCCTGAACACTTGATAACGACGGCCCGGAAACCCAGATAGCGCGCATGAAAGCATCAGACGCAGATATTTTGATCGTGCCCGGCTATACCAATTCCGGGCCGCATCACTGGCAGACCCGTTGGGAGCAGAAGCTGACAACGGCACGCCGCGTGGAACAGGCCGAATGGTCGAAACCGGTCAAGGAAGACTGGGTCGCGCGCGTCGCCGAAGAGGTGAATGCAGCAACGAAGCCTGTCGTGCTCGTCGCCCATTCTCTCGGCGTGCCGACGGTTCTGCATGCCGTCCCCTTGTTCAAGAACAAGGTGGCCGGTGCGTTTTTCGTGGCACCGCCGGAAGTCGACAATCCTGAAATACGGCCGAAGCACCTGATGACTTTCGGGCCATATCCGCGCGATCCCCTGCCCTTTCCGTCGCTGACGGTCGCAAGTCGCAACGATCCGTTCGGCTCTTACGAACACGCGGATGAAATTGCGTCTGCATGGGGTTCGATGATCGTCGATGCGGGCGAATCCGGGCATATTAATTCCGAGTCCGGCCATGGACCATGGCCGGAAGGCACGATGGTCTTCGCCCAGTTTTTGAGCCGGCTCTGACCTTTCCCTGACGTAACGGCAGCCTTCTCCATCACGTCCCGTGACGTGATGGATTTGAAAGGCAATTTTAAGCTGTACTTAATCCGAAATCTCTAAAATCCCCTTCGGGTATTCTGGAGAATTCGGTATCGATGCCTCTCAATCATGCCACTCGATCGTCCTCTCTCGACGCACCGTCCGGAGAGATCGGCCTGCTTGCCGCAGTCTATGAGGCCGTACCATTTCCGCTGGCAGCACTGGATGCGCGCGGCGTCATCGTTGTCGCCAACGGAAGCTTTCGACAGGAATGGCTGGGTGACGAACAGGCCGAACCGATAAGCCTCGAAACGAGCGCCCATGAGGCTGACAGGGCGATGGTCGCGATCGAGATCGATCGTGCCTTGCGGTTCTCCGCCAAAAGCCTCGGCGCCTATCGCAACACGATAGAATTCCGAGTTCCGGGCAAAGGCGCCGTCCGCTGGGTCGCAGCGACATTCATCGCTGCGGGCACGACCAAGACAGCGCCGCCCATCACGATCGTGTTTTCTGATGTCACCGGATTGAGACAGCGACTTTCGGAGGTTTCGGAGCGGGAGAGCCGCTGGAACAACGCGTTGATCAGCTCCGAATCCGGCGTCTGGGATCACAACTGGGCAACAGGCCAAAAATACTATTCGCCGACCTGGCGCAAAATCCGAGGCATGTCGGAAGACGATCCGCTGGCCGCCAGCACCCAGGCCTGGCTCGAGCTTCTGCATCCGGAAGATCGTGACCACGTCATCCACTGCATCGAGCGGCAAAATGCCGGCGACCCGGCTTACGCGGTATTTCAATACCGTGAGCGCCATATGCAGGGCCACTGGATCTGGATCGAGTGCCGCGGCGCCTGCATCGAATGGGATGCAAATGGCGTCGCAACCCGCGTGGTCGGCACGGACACCGACATTACCGAACGCAAGGCGGCCGAGGAAGCTGCCGCCAACCTGGCAAGGCGCCTGGAAATGGCGCTCGACATTTCCGGCATCGGCGTTTTCGAAGCCGACTTCGACACGGGCAAGGTCGAGTGGGACGAGCAGATGCGGGAGATCTACCAGATCGGCGACCAGCCGCAGATCGAGGTCGGCGGGCTCTGGGAGACATTCCTGCATCCGGAGGATACCGAACGGGTGCTTGCAAAAGTCCGCGACAATATTTCCGACGACCAGCGGTTCTTCGACCAGTACCGGATCATTCTGGCGGACGGATCGGAACGGGTCATTCGCAGCCGGACCATGCCCTATACGGATGAGCGCGGTCACCAGAAAATGGTCGGCGCCAATTGGGACGTGACGAGCGACGTCACGCTACATCAGGAACTGCAGCGGGCAAAGACGCTGGCAGAAGCCCGCAACCACGAGCTCGAGGCGGCGAGAAGCCGGATCGAGCATAATGCCATGCACGACTACCTCACCGGCCTTCCGAATCGCCGATATCTGGACGACATGCTCGCCCGCGTGACGATGGAGAGCGCCCGTGACGCAAAGGGTGTCGCGATCCTGCATATCGACCTCGACCGGTTCAAGCAGATCAACGACACGCTTGGCCACAATGCCGGCGATGCCATCCTGAAGCATGTCGCGAGAACGCTGAAAGGCACGATCCGCAAGGGCGATTTCGTTGCCAGGATCGGCGGCGATGAATTCGTTATCCTCTCAAGGTTTCAGGGCTCGCCGCGCCGGCTCTCGAACCTGGCGGACCGCATCATCGCCGAGCTTCGCAACCCCGTCTCCTATGAAGGGCATGACTGCCGTTTCGGCGCTAGCATCGGCATCGCATGCCGGAGCGACAAAGGCGTCGATGCCCGGCAGCTGCTGCTGAATGCCGACATCGCCCTCTACCGCGCCAAAAATCTCGGCCGAAATCGTTATGAATTTTTCTCGCCGGAAACCCATGACGAGATGATCAGCGCGAGAAAGGTTTCCGACGAGATCCTGCTTGCAATCGAGCGGCGTGAATTCGTGCCCTTCTATCAGCTGCAATTCGACGCCTCGACACTCGACATCGTCGGCGTCGAGACCTTGGCGCGCTGGAATCATCCGACGCGCGGTATTCTGACACCCGACCATTTCCTGCCTCTGGCGGAGGAGCTGAACGTCGTTTCGACGATCGACACGCTGATCCTCGACGCTGCTCTCGCGGATTTTCGGGAATGGCAGGCACAATCGGTCGGCATCCCGAAGATCTCGGTCAATGTCTCCTATCGGAGACTTCATGATGCGGATCTCGTCAAGACGCTGAAGGCACGCAGGATCAAGCCCGGCACGGTGTCGTTCGAACTGCTCGAATCGATCTTCTTCGACGACTGTGACGATGCCGTCATGAAAAACCTGACACAGCTGAAGAAGCTCGGGATCGATATCGAGATCGATGACTTTGGCACCGGCCATGCCTCGATCATCGGCCTGTTGCGGCTGAGCCCTACGGCGCTCAAGATCGATCGGCAACTCGTGCGCCCCATTTCGCAGTCACAGGAGCAAAGGCGGCTCGTTAGCGCCATCATCGAGATCGCCCGGACACTCGATATCCGCGTTGTCGCCGAAGGCGTCGAGACTGCGGACCATGTCCGGATTTTGCGGGAACTGGGCTGCAACACCCTGCAGGGTTTTGCCCTCGCCCGCCCAAAACCTTGCGATGAGGTCGTCCATTTCGTGACGAATGGCCGCTGGCGTGACCTCGTCGAGAACCTGACGGCAAAGCGCGGCAGGCATGGCTGATCCGCGGCAAATAAAAACCTGCGGCATATAAGGAGCCGCAGGTCTGGAATTATCGGTCGGAATCTGGCCGGCCAGGCTCTCAGGCCTGTTCGAGGTCGCGCAGTGCCTGACGGAGAAGGTCGTGCATCTTCGACTGCAGCTCGTCATTGGACAGGGCAACGCCTGCGGTGTCGAATTCATGACGCAATTGCGTGGCTACATCCGAGCCGGACTTGTTTTCGAGAGACGAACGCACCATCTGCACCGCGAAGCCTTCAGCGTCGTCAAGACCGAGGCGGCTTGCAGCCCACAGGCCGATCAACTTGTTGCGTCTGGCTTCCGCACGGAAGCTGTAGGTCTGGTCGTAAGCGAATCTATCTTCGAGAGCGGTTGCGCGGTTACGGAGTGTGCTGGCCATTATCCCTGCCTCTATTTGTTTTTGACTACGTCTTTCTTTGAAGACAGCGGTATTGCTAGAGGAAAAGCTTTGAGAATCCGTGTAACGTCAAGATGAATGATTTCTGATTGCCAATCGTCAAAAACCCGGCAACGCACGCTTTTGGAGGCCCGCATTGTGAATCTGAATCTTTTCCGATAAGGGACCGCTTCAAACATCTTCCATTGCGCTGAAGACAGCGCCAACAATGAGACAACGCGCTATGAACCGTCGCCGCCGTATTTACGAAGGCAAGGCCAAGATCCTGTATGAAGGCCCTGAACCCGGTACGCTCATCCAGTTCTTCAAGGACGATGCCACCGCCTTCAACAAGAAGAAGCATGAGGTCATCGACGGCAAGGGCGTTCTGAACAACCGCATTTCCGAGTACCTCTTCACGCATCTGAACAAGATCGGCATTCCGACGCATTTCATCCGCCGGCTGAACATGCGCGAACAGCTGATCAAGGAAGTGGAGATGATTCCGCTCGAGATCGTCGTGCGCAACGTCGCCGCCGGCTCGCTGTCGCAGCGCCTCGGCATCGAGGAAGGCACGATCCTGCCGCGCTCGATCATCGAATTTTATTACAAGTCGGACCAGCTTGCCGATCCGATGGTCTCCGAAGAGCACATCACGGCCTTCGGCTGGGCCAATCCGGCCGAGCTCGACGACGTCATGGCGCTCGCCATCCGCGTCAACGATTTCCTGTCCGGCCTTTTCCTCGGTGTCGGCATCCAGCTGGTCGATTTCAAGATCGAATGCGGCCGCCTTTTCGAAGGCGACATGATGCGCATCATCCTTGCCGACGAGATTTCCCCAGATAGCTGCCGCCTCTGGGATATCGAGACGAAGGAAAAGATGGACAAGGACCGTTTCCGTCAGGATATGGGTGGTCTTCTGGAAGCCTATTCGGAAGTCGCACGCCGTCTCGGCATCATCAATGAAAACGAGCCGATCCGCGGTACCGGTCCGGTTCTCGTCAAGTAATCTCGGGAGTAAATGCAAGTGATCAAGGCACGCGTGACCGTCACGCTCAAGAACGGCGTTCTCGACCCGCAGGGCAAGGCGATCGAAGGCGCTCTCGGCAGCCTCGGTTTTGAAGGCGTCGGCCAGGTCCGTCAGGGCAAGGTTTTCGACCTCGAACTCGACGGCGCCGACAAGGCGAAGGCTGAAGCCGAACTCAAGGCCATGTGCGAGAAGCTTCTGGCAAACACGGTGATCGAGAACTATACTATCGCAATCGCCTGAGGGTTGCGGAGCGCGTGATGGCTGAGATCAGCAGCGATTTAATGTATGAACTCCTTAAGAAGCTTCATCAACGCTTCGACAAGGTGGATACTGCCATCAGCGATTTGCGTGCAGACAATTTGAACTTACGAGGGCAGGTTCATGTGCTGCAGGGAGATGTGAATAATCTGCGCGTCTCCTTGGGGCATATTGAAAATCGCCTCGACCGTATCGAAAACCGCCTGGAACTGCGCGAGTTCCAGGAAGCCCAAGCAAGGTTTGAACCACAGCCATGAAGTCAGCCGTCGTCCAGCTCCCAGGCCTCAATCGCGATCGCGACATGATCGCAGCGCTTACCAAGATCTCCGGCCAGGCGCCGGTGACGGTCTGGCAGACCGAAACCGAGATCGCCGACGATATCGACCTGATCGTCATTCCCGGTGGTTTCTCCTACGGTGATTACCTGCGCTGCGGTGCCATCGCCGCCCGTATGCCGGTCATGCAGGCGATCAAGGCCAAGGCCGAAAAGGGCGTCAAGGTTCTGGGTGTCTGCAACGGCTTTCAGATCCTCGTCGAAGCCGGCATGCTGCCGGGCGCCCTGATGATGAACGCCTCGCTGAAATTCGTCTGCAAGGAAGTGAAGCTCGAAGTCGTAAATTCCGAAACGGATTTCACCCGCGCCTACGGCAAGGGCCAGATCATCCGCTGCCCGGTTGCTCACCATGAAGGCAATTACTTTGTCGATCAGGACACCCTGAAATCGATGAACGACAAGGGCCAGGTCGTCTTCCGTTATGCTGATGGCACCAACCCGAACGGCGCGATCGAAGACATCGCCGGCGTCATCAACGAGAAGGGCAATGTTCTCGGCATGATGCCGCATCCGGAAAACCTGATCGAAGCGGCTCATGGCGGCAATGACGGCCGTGGCATCTTCGCTTCGGCGCTCGACGTGATCGCGGCCTGATCAGGCCGCATCCATCTTCAAAACTGCACAGCAATCACATCCGGGCCCGCAATGCAGACCTCTCGCCGAATTTCGACCGTTTCCCTGATCGTTCTCGGCGCGCTGCTTGCGGCCTGCCAGTCCAAGGCTCCCGCACCGTCGCATAGCCAGTCGGCTCTCGATGTCATGGAGAAGGTGGCAGTTGCCGCCAATCGCTGCTGGTTCAAGTCGGGTGATACGGCCTTCAAGGCCTATGCCTTTGCGCCGGAACTCACATCCTTCTCGGATCGTCCGCGCATTCTTCTGACCCGCAAGGGATCGGCGGACATCCGCCCGCTTCTGGTTGTCCAGGCCGAAGGCAGGCCGGCACGGCTTTCCGCCTTCGGTCCGATGCTGAACGAGCCGATCGGCGGCCGCGTCAACTCGGACGTCAAGCGCTGGGCAGCCGGCTCCACCGGCTGCTGAAAACCAGCCTCATCTTATAATGCGAGTGACTCCGAACTGGCGTTTCAGCGCAGGAGCCGCGATTTTGCGGCCTCGCCACGGGCAGCCACACGGCTGACACCGATATCACGCAGCTGTTCGTCGCTCATCTCCAACAGGGCTTTACGACCGTCGCGCCGCGCCAACCAGTTGCCGACAATCTCCAGAATACCTGCCAGTCCCTGGCGGCGAACCGGCATCGGTGCCGGCGGCAAAATATCCTTGGCCACCCAGGCCGGCGATTCACGCCGATATTGATCCGGGTAGATTGTATCGATTGTTACGAGATATTGATCGAGCTTGCGCATATTACACCTGTCGGCTTCCTTTCTAAGTGGTGCAATCCCTCTACATTGACACATCTACGGTGACAATTTAGATTATTGTCACCATGACAAACTGGCTTCCTAAACTCGATCAGGGCAACGGCCCGATTTACATCCGTCTCGCCGACCAGATGGAAGACGCGATTCAGCAAGGCGTTCTGCCGGCGGGATCAAAGCTACCGCCGCAGCGCAATCTTGCCTTCGACATCGGGGTGACAATCGGTACAATCAGTCGGACTTACTCGCTTTTGCACGAGCGCGGGCTTGTCAGCGGCGAAGTGGGGCGCGGCACTTACATCCTGTCGCGCGAAGAAATTGCACCGCAGGCGTCGAATGATCGTGTCACCGCAAGCCTTGCCGGCACGCGGGTGATGGGCACCCTGCCCGGAATGATCCGCTTCGACAGCACGGCGGCACCTGATATCGGCCAGGGCGCTATCCTCGCGGATATCATGACCGGCATCATGACCGACCACCCGAGTGATATTTCCAGCTACACGCGCAGCTTTCCCGACCACTGGTCGGAAGCCGGGGCACAATGGCTGGCCTATGGCAACTGGCGCCCAACGCCGGATTCGATCGTGCCGACGCTTGGCGCCCATGCCGGCATCATGGCCGTGATCACGGCGCTGACCAATCCCGGCGACCGGATCGCCTTCGAGCACCTCACCTATTCACAGGTCAGCCGCGCAGCCGGCCTTGTCGGTCGGCGCACGGCACTGATCGATTCGGACGAGCACGGCATCCTGCCGGAAGACTTTGAGCGGGCCTGCGTCCAGCAGCACCCAAAAGTCGCCTTCGTCATGTCCTCGGCGCAGAACCCGACACTCGCGAGCATGCCGCTCGACCGGCGTGTGGCCATTGCCGAAATCGCCCGCAAACACGGCGTCTGGCTGATCGAGGACAATCTTTATGGCGCGATGGACAAGAAGAGCGTGCCGCTGATCGCCGAACTGGCGCCGGATCGCACCTTTCTGGTCGATGGCCTGTCGAAGGCGGTTGCGGCTGGCGTTCGTGGCGGCTGGGTCGCCTGCCCTCCCCATTTTGCCCAGCGGGTTCGGATCGCCCACAAGATGATCACCGGCGGCACACCTTACATTCTGGCAGAACTCTGCGCCCGGCTCGTGCTGAGCGGTCAGGCCGAAGCGATCTGGGAGCGCTGTCGCGCGGAAATCTCGGCACGTGAGGAAATGGCCCGGACGATGCTGGCGGGACATGACTTCCGGTCCCATCCGGATATTCCCTTTATCTGGATCAAGCTGCCCGAACCCTGGCTCTCCGCCACGTTCAAGAACGCGATCTACGAACATGGCGTGCTGGTTGATGACGAGGACGAGTTCAAGGCGGGCCGTTCCGAAAAGGTCAGCCACCGGATCCGCATCGGCATTTCCTCGCCGGGTTCGCGAGAGGAAGTCAGGCAGGGGCTTGAACTGGTGCGCACCCTGCTCGACAGCGGTTCGGCCGGTTACGACAGTATCGCCTGATCACTATATTGGCTGCGACTGTCCGGCTGTGGACAGTTGAGAGCCATCCGGCGCGACAGGCTGATTTTCCTGTCGCGCTGCAAACACACATGCGTTAAAGAGGCGCAAAGCCCCGAACGGCAGCCATCCCAGGAAAAGCGATGACGATCTCCAATACGATTCAGATCACCCCCGAACTCGTAGCCTCGCACGGTTTGAAGCCGGACGAGTATCAGCGCATTCTCGATCTGATCGGCCGCGAGCCAAGCTTCACGGAGCTTGGCATTTTCTCCGCCATGTGGAACGAGCACTGCTCCTACAAATCCTCCAAGAAGTGGCTGCGCACGCTGCCGACCAAGGGTCCGCGCGTCATCCAGGGACCGGGCGAAAATGCCGGCGTCGTCGATATCGATGACGGCGACGTCGTCGTCTTCAAGATGGAGAGCCACAACCACCCGTCCTATATCGAACCCTATCAGGGTGCGGCGACCGGTGTCGGCGGCATTCTGCGCGACGTCTTCACCATGGGCGCCCGGCCGATCGCTGCCATGAACGCCCTGCGTTTCGGCGCTCCCGATCATCCGAAGACAAAACACCTCGTTTCCGGCGTCGTTGCCGGCGTCGGCGGCTACGGCAATTCCTTCGGCGTGCCGACTGTCGGCGGTGAAGTCGAGTTCGATCCGCGTTATAACGGCAATATCCTCGTCAACGCCTTTGCGGCCGGCCTTGCCAAGTCGGACGGCATTTTCCTGTCGGAAGCCAAGGGCGTCGGCCTGCCGGTCGTTTATCTCGGCGCCAAGACCGGCCGTGACGGTGTCGGTGGCGCGACCATGGCGTCCGCCGAATTCGACGAGTCGATCGAAGAGAAGCGCCCGACCGTTCAGGTCGGCGACCCCTTCACCGAAAAGTGCCTGCTGGAAGCCTGCCTCGAACTGATGAAGACCGGCGCCGTCATCGCCATCCAGGACATGGGTGCCGCCGGCCTCACCTGCTCGGCCGTCGAAATGGGCGCCAAGGGCGACCTCGGCATCGAACTTTATCTCGACAAGGTTCCGGTCCGCGAAGAGCGCATGACAGCCTATGAAATGATGCTGTCGGAAAGCCAGGAGCGCATGCTCATGGTTCTCGAGCCCGCCAAGGAAGAAGTCGCCAAGGCGATCTTCGTCAAGTGGGGCCTCGATTTCGCAATCGTTGGCAAGACCACCGACGACCTGCGTTTCCGCGTGATGCACCAGGGCGAGCAAGTCGCGAACCTGCCGATCAAGGATCTCGGCGACCAGGCGCCCGAATACGATCGCCCGTGGATCGAGAGCAATGGCCGGGCGCCCCTGCCCGCCGCGCAGGTCGCAGCACCGGATGATTACAATGCAACGCTGCTGAAGCTGGTCGGCTCCGCCAACCAATCCAGCCGTCGCTGGGTCTGGGAACAGTATGACACGCTGATCCAGGGCAATTCGCTGCAGCTGCCGGGCGGTGACGCCGGCGTCGTGCGTGTCGAAGGCCATGCTTCCAAGGCGCTCGCCTTCTCCTCCGACGTAACGCCGCGTTATGTCGAGGCCAATCCTTATGAAGGCGGCAAGCAGGCTGTTGCCGAATGCTGGCGCAATATCGTTGCGACCGGCGCCGAGCCGCTGGCCGCAACCGACAACCTGAACTTCGGCAACCCGGAAAAGCCGGAAATCATGGGCCAGCTGGTCGGCGCCATCAAGGGTATCGGCGAGGCCTGCAAGGCGCTCGACTTCCCGATCGTCTCCGGCAACGTCTCGCTCTATAACGAGACCAATGGCGTCGCCATTCTCCCGACCCCGACGATTGCCGGTGTCGGCCTTCTGCCGGACTGGAAGAAGATGGCGAAGATCGGTTCTGCCAAGGACGGCGACGTGCTGATCATGGTCGGCACGGATGGCAGCCATCTCGGCTCGTCCATCTACCTGCGCGACATTCTCGACACGATCGATGGTCCCGCACCGGAAGTCGATCTCGTTGCGGAACGCCGTAACGGCGATTTTGTCCGCTCGATCATCCGCAACGGTCAGGTCACGGCCTGCCACGACATTTCGTCCGGCGGCCTCGTTCTGGCGCTTGCCGAAATGGCAATGTCCTCCTCCAAGGGTTTCAAGGTCAGCCTGAAGGAACAGCGCGGTCTCGACCATGCTCTCCTGTTCGGTGAAGACCAGGCCCGTTACGTCATCGCCGTTCCGGCCGATCTCGCCAACTTCGTTAAGGCCGGCGCTGAAAATGCAGGCGTACCGTTCCGCACGCTCGGCACGGTCGAAGGCGACAAGATCGTTGTCGACGGCCTGATCGATCTGCCGGTTGCCGATCTCACCAAGGCACATGAAGGCTGGTTCCCGGGCTTCATGGCCTGATCCCCATATTCGAACCAAGCGGCCCCGCAACGGCAATTGTCGGTGCGGGGCCGTTTTGCATTTTGACTTCTTTTGAGTTTTGACCTGAGACCGAGTTTCGGGCAGTCTTTGATGAAACGGTGCCGTATCGAATCTGCGGCCAAATACGAGGAACACACCATGCCCATGAAACCCGGCGATATCGAAGACATGATCAAGGCCGGCATTCCGGGTGCCAAGGTCACCATACGTGACCTCGCCGGCGACGGCGATCATTACGCTGCGGAAGTCGTGGCCGAAGCCTTTCGCGGCAAGAGCCGCGTGCAGCAGCACCAGATGGTCTATGAAGCCCTGAAGGGCAATATGGGTGGCGTATTGCACGCACTCGCATTGCAGACTTCTGCACCCGCAGAATAATCGGTGCTGAGCTTCGTCAAGGAGATCATCACCGGCATCTTTCAGGATCTCTTGCGCGACCTCGTTCTGGCGGCCTTCGATCGCAAGGGCTCCCGGAAACGCAAACGCCAGACGGGATCGGCCACCGCGTGGCCGCCTATGTCACGGACAAGCACCCGGTCCGGAAAGAGGAAACGTGATCAGAAGCGCTCCCGCCGTTAGGCGACAGGTCGTTCTGCGTGTCACAATAAGCCTATCCAACGGGCTTATTCCGCTGGAATTCCAGACGGCAGATTGCTATCTAGGGCTAAGGTTAAAGCGCAGCGGTCCTTGAAACCGCATGTGAAAGGACAAGAAACATGAGCGGAATTCACGATTTCATCGATAGCGAAGTCAAGAGCAACGACGTTGTTCTCTTCATGAAGGGCACCCCGCAGTTCCCGCAGTGTGGGTTCTCGGGTCAGGTCGTCCAGATCCTCGACTACCTCGGCCTCGACTACAAGGGCGTCAACGTGCTTGCCGACGCCGAGATCCGCCAGGGCATCAAGGACTATTCCAACTGGCCGACGATCCCGCAGCTCTACGTGAAGGGCGAATTCGTCGGCGGCTGTGACATCATCCGCGAAATGTTCCAGTCCGGCGAATTGCAGAGCCACATGCAGGAACAGGGTATCGCCGTCCGCGGCGCAGCCTGATCCTTCCGGCTTTAGGCCGGACCTTTTCATGAGACATATTTGAAGGCGCCGCCCCAACGGCGCCTTTGCCATTCTTCAGGAAATCACTGTGACAAATCCTTCACATTCGGCGCCAGCACAGCTTAACGGCATGGGCAGAGCGCAATTCATCGGCATGATGGCAGCCCTGATGGCGCTCAATGCTCTCGCCATCGACATCATGCTTCCCGGTCTGCAGCAGATCGGTGAATCGCTCGGCGTCGAAAACCCCAATCACCGGCAATATGTGGTGTCGGCCTACCTGTTCGGCTTTGGCATTGCGCAGCTTTTCTACGGTCCGATCTCCGATCGTTTCGGCCGCCGCAAGCCGCTGCTGATCGGGCTTGGCATCTATATCGTCTCGGCCATTGCCGTCGTCTTCGTGCCGTCCTTTGCCGGCCTGCTTGCGCTGCGCTTCGCCCAGGGTCTCGGCTCGGCGGCAACCCGCGTGATTTCCGTATCGATCGTCCGTGACGTGTTTGGCGGCCGTGCGATGGCGGAAGTCATGTCGCTGATCATGATGGTGTTCATGATCGTGCCGGTCATTGCGCCGGGAACCGGCCAGGTCGTGCTTCTGTTCGGCAACTGGCACCTGATCTTCGTCTTCATCGCCATTGCGGCAATCATCGTCACCAGCTGGGTTGCACGGAAACTGCCTGAAACGCTTGATCCGAGCGACGTGCGTCCGCTGACCGTGTCGTCCATCGTCGGTGGCTTCATCATCGTCCTGACCAACCGCGTGGCGCTCTGCTACACGATCGCCAGCACGTTCATCTTTGGTGCGCTGTTCGGCTTCATCAACTCTGCCCAGCAGGTCTATGTCGGCATCTACGAACTCGGTCACTGGTTCCCGGTGGCATTCGCAGCCGTGGCCTTGTTCATGTCGCTCTCGGCCTTCCTCAGTTCGCGGCTGGTCGGCAAGCTCGGCATGCGCAAGCTGTCGCATGCCGCGCTGATCGGCTTCGTGACCGTCACCTTCCTCTGGCTGATGGTGCAGCTCCTCTCGGCCACGCCGATGCCGTTCCTGCTGTTCCTCGCCTTCTTTGCGCTTGCCATGTTCCAGTTCGGCCTGATTGCCTCGAACTTCAACTCGCTCGCCATGGAACCGCTTGGCCACGTTGCCGGCACGGCATCTTCGGTGCTCGGCTTCATGGGCACGGTCGGTGGCGCACTGATCGGTGCATCGATCGGGCAGGCTTTCAACGGAACCGCAACGCCGATGGTGGCCGGTTTCTTCACCGTCTCGGTCATCGGCCTCGTCTTCGTGCTGATCGCCGAAAAGGGAAAGCTGTTCCAGGCGCATAACGCGCGGATCTGAGCGCCTGATACCATGACCTGAAATGCAAAAAGGCCGGAGCGATCCGGCCTTTTCTTTATGAGGAGTTTGCGGCCGAATGGCTCAGCCGATGATCTCGCGACGGAGCAGCTCCCAGCTGTCCCTGTCGGTGGTCAGAAGCAGGCCGCCATCGACGTGGCGCGGCAGATAGGTCGAGCCATCGAGACGGCGCACGTAGCCGCCCGCTTCCGTGCCAATCAGCGTGCCGCCAAGATGGTCCCAGGGCATCAGCTTGTTATACATGATGAACTGCACATGGCCGCCGGCAAAGGTGCGGTATTCATGGGCCGAGCAGCGGTAGTTGGCGGCAAAGCGAACCTTGGCCAGATTGGCGAGAATACGTTCGCGTTCCTCGCCATAAAAATAGCCCGGCGAAGCCATGCCGACCATTTCGGAAAGCGGCCGCGGCGTTGACACGGCGAGCCTGATCGCTTCGCCATCGGGGCGCTTCAGAAAAGCGCCCGACCCTTTTTCCGCCATCACCCAATCGTCGCCCATCGGATCGTAGATGATGCCGGCGACAACCTCGCCCTTCCAGACGACCGAGGCCATGACACCGAAGGCCGGAATGCCGGAGGCAAAATTGAACGTGCCATCGACCGGATCAACGACGACGGCGAAATCCGCATCCGCGAGCTTGCCGAGCAGGGCCGGATCGGCCGCGACCGATTCCTCGCCGACGAACAGCGCATCCGGAGCAAGCGCCGCGATCTCCCGCTTCAGCAGGCGTTCGGCCGCCTCGTCGGCTTCCGTCACAAGGTCGGACGGCTCGCTCTTGGAACGCACGTCACCGCTGCCGAGCCGGCGGAAGCGCGGCAGGATTTCCTCTTTAGCGGCCAGCTTCAGCAGATCTGCAAGTTTCGTGACGTCGAGCGGAAGGGTCATGGCAAATCTCTTTTTATGGAAGGGATTGGGTCAGAGCGGCTTTTCGGCTGAGAGGCCGGAGAAATCGAAGAGCTTTGGATCGAGCAGATGCGACGGGTTCACATGCGCGAGCGCCCGCAGCATCGTGTCCTTGCGGCCGGGCATTCGTGTCTCGATATCAGACAGCATTGCCTTCATCGCATTGCGCTGCAACCCGTCCTGCGAGCCGCAGAGATCGCAGGGGATGATCGGGAATTCCATGGCGGCGGCAAATTTCGCCAGATCGTCCTCGGCGCAATAGGCAAGCGGCCGCAGGACCATCAGGTCGCCTTCATCGTTCAGAAGCTTGGCCGGCATGCCGGCGAGACGGCCGCCGTGGAAGAAGTTCATGAAGAAGGTTTCGAGAATATCTTCCCGGTGGTGCCCCAATACCAGCGCATCACAGCCCTCTTCGCGGGCAACGCGATAAAGATTGCCGCGGCGTAGGCGCGAACAGAGCGAACAATAGGTCGCGCCCTGCGGCACCTTTTCCTTCACAATCGAATAGGTGTCGCGATATTCGATACGGTGCTTGACGCCGATCGAAGTGAGATAATCCGGCAGGATATGTTTTGGAAAATTCGGCTGGCCCTGATCGAGATTGCAGGCGAGCAGTTCGACCGGAAGCAGCCCGCGCCATTGCAGATCAAGCAGGACGGCCAGCAGCGAGTAGGAATCCTTGCCGCCGGAGAGACCGACCAGCCAGCGCTTCTGATCCTTCAGCATGCCGAAATCGTCAAAAGCCTGGCGCACCTGCCGCAGCAGGCGCTTGCGCAGCTTGTTGAACGAGACGGAGCTCGGCGCATCGCGAAAAAGCGCCGGAACGAGGCCATCGACCACGTCGTCCAGCTCATCCTCGATCTTTGCGTTCAGGCCCATCGTCCACGTCCTCGAAACATCCGGCCTGATCAATTCAGGCCCATAAAACCGAAAAAGCGGGACTGGCCCGCTTTTCCTTAGTCCAATCAGGCGCCGAGCGCTGCGGCGACTGCGGCCAGAGCCTCATCGGCCTTGGCACCATCCGGGCCGCCAGCCTGGGCCATGTCCGGCCGGCCACCGCCGCCCTTGCCACCGAGGGCGGCAGAAGCGATGCGCACCAGGTCGACGGCGCTGAAACGCTCCGTCAGGTCCGCCGTGACGGCGACGACGGCGCTTGCCTTGCCATCTTCAGAAACGCCGATCAGCGTGACCACGCCGGAGCCGAGGCTTGCCTTGCCTTCGTCGGCGAGGCCCTTCAGGTCCTTGGCGTCGATGCCCTGCAAAGCCTTGCCGAGGAACTTGATACCGCCGATGTCCTTGACGTCATCGGCAGACCCGCCCTGCCCGCCGCCGCCCATAGCGAGCTTGCGCTTGGCATCGGCCAGTTCCTTTTCGAGCTTGCGGCGTTCTTCGATCAGCGCCTCGACGCGACCAATCACGTCGCCCGGCTGCACCTTCAGCGCGCCGGCCAGCGTTTTTACACGGTCGTCCTGCTCGGAGAGGTATGCGCGTGCCGCTTCACCGGTGACGGCTTCGAGACGGCGCACACCGGCGCCGACAGCGCTTTCAGCGAGAACGCGCACGAGGCCGATATCGCCGGTCGCATTGACATGCGTGCCGCCGCAGAGTTCGACGGAGTAAGGCTTGCCGGCCTTAGAGCCCTCGATGCCCCGACCCATCGACACGACGCGGACCTCATCGCCATACTTTTCGCCGAACAGCGCCATGGCGCCTTCGGCAATGGCGTCATCGACGCTCATCAGGCGGGTGGTGACCTGGGCATTCTGCAGGATGATGGCGTTGGCCATATCCTCGACCTTCTGCAGCTCCTTGGCCGTCATCGGCTTCGGATGCGAAACGTCGAAACGCAGGCGCTCCGGCGCGACCAGCGAACCCTTCTGGGCCACATGGGTGCCGAGCACTTCGCGCAGAGCTTCATGCAGGAGATGGGTTGCGGAATGGTTCGAACGCAGACGCGAACGGCGGGCGTGGTCGACAGCAAGCGCGACCGGCTCGCCTGCCTTCAGCGTGCCTTCGACGACCTTGGCGATGTGCACGAACAGGCCCTCACCCTTCTTCTGGGTATCGGTGACCTGCAGCTTGGCATGATCCGTCGAGATGATGCCGGTATCGCCCATCTGGCCACCGGATTCGCCGTAGAACGGCGTCTGATTGACAACGACCTGGACTTCATCACCGGCAGAGGCGGTTTCGACCGACTTGCCCTCGCGGACGATCGCCTGGATCACGCCTTCGGCGGTCTCGGTGTCGTAGCCCAAAAATTCGGTGGCGCCGAACTTTTCCTTGAGTTCGAACCAGATGGTCTCGGTCGCCTTGTCGCCGGAGCCGGCCCAGTGCGAACGGGCTTCGGCCTTCTGGCGCTCCATGGCGTCGGTGAAGCCGGCAATGTCGACATGGATGTCGCGGGCGCGCAGCGCGTCCTGCGTCAGGTCGAGCGGGAAACCGTAGGTGTCGTAAAGCTTGAAGGCGGTTTCGCCGTCGAGCATGTCGCCCTTGTCGAGTGTGCTCGTGGCATCCGAGAGAAGCGACAGGCCGCGCTCCAGCGTCTTGCGGAAACGGGTTTCCTCGAGCTTCAGGGTCTCGGAGGTCAGCGCTTCGGCGCGCACCAGTTCCGGATAGGCGCGGCCCATTTCCTGAACCAGCGTCGGCAGCAGCTTGTACATCAAAGGCTCTTTGGCGCCGAGCAGCTGCGCATGGCGCATGGCGCGACGCATGATGCGGCGCAGGACGTAACCGCGACCTTCATTCGACGGCAGGACGCCATCGGCGATCAGGAAGGCCGACGAGCGAAGATGGTCGGCTATGACGCGGTGGCTGGCGCTGCCTTCCGCCTTGACGCCCATGACATCCTCGATCGTGCCGATCAGGGTGCGGAACAGGTCGGTGTCAAAAACGCTCTGCTTGCCCTGCAGCACGCAGGCCATGCGCTCGAGGCCCATGCCGGTATCGATCGACGGGCGCGGCAGGAGCGAACGTTCGCCCGGCGCTGTCTGTTCGAACTGCATGAAAACGAGGTTCCAGAATTCGAGGAAGCGGTCACCATCCTCTTCCGGCGACCCCGGAGGGCCACCCCAGACATTTTCGCCCTGGTCGATGAAGATTTCCGAGCAAGGACCGCAGGGGCCGGTATCGCCCATCTGCCAAAAATTGTCAGAAGTCGGGATGCGGATGATCTTGTCGTCGGAGAAACCGGCGATCTTCTTCCACAGCGTCGCGGCTTCCTCGTCCTCGGAATAGACGGTGACGAGAAGACGGTTCTTCGGCAGGTCGAAACCTTCCATCACCAGCTTCCAGGCAAGCTCGATCGCGTTTTCCTTGAAATAGTCGCCGAAGGAGAAGTTGCCGAGCATTTCGAAGAAGGTCAGGTGGCGGGCAGTATAACCGACATTGTCGAGGTCGTTATGCTTGCCGCCGGCGCGCACGCATTTCTGCGAGGTGGTCGCGGTCGTATAGGGACGCTTTTCCAGGCCCGTAAAAACGTTCTTGAACTGCACCATGCCGGCATTGGTGAACATCAGGGTCGGATCGTTGCGCGGCACGAGCGGACTGGAGGAAACGACCTCGTGTCCGTTCTTCTGGAAATAGTCGAGGAAAGTCGACCGGATATCATTCACGCCGCTCATGCTACGCCCTTTTTACCGCCCGTGCGGTGCTTTAATTCTAAGACGGAAGGCTTGTATCGTCCGCATCCGCGACTGTCCAGCCGCACGGCCCCAATCGGGTCTGCAATCAAAAGCAAAGAGCCGAAAGCAGCTGGCCCAAAAACAAACCGGCCGCACATCTTTCGATGGCGGCCGGCTGATGCCAGCAGCGGCGGGCCGCTGGCATTCAATTCAAAACCCGATCGGCTTACATGTCGCCGGCGTCGTCGCCATCATTTGCGTCCGGTCCGCCATTCTGGAGGAAACGGTCAGCGATCAGGCCGGCATTCTGGCGCAGTGAGGTCTCGATCTCGCGAGCGACTTCCGGATTGTCACGCAGGAAGGTTTTCGCGTTCTCACGACCCTGACCGAGGCGCTGGCTGTTATAGGAGAACCACGCACCGGACTTTTCGACGATGCCGGCCTTGACGCCGAGATCGACCAGTTCGCCGGTCTTGGAGACGCCTTCGCCATACATGATGTCGAATTCGACCTGCTTGAAGGGAGGCGCCATCTTGTTCTTGACGACCTTGACGCGCGTCTGGTTGCCGACGACTTCTTCGCGTTCCTTGACCTGGCCGATACGGCGGATGTCGAGGCGGACGGAAGCGTAGAATTTCAGCGCGTTACCACCGGTCGTCGTTTCCGGCGAACCGAACATCACGCCGATCTTCATGCGGATCTGGTTGATGAAGATGACCATCGTGTTCGACTTGGAGATCGACGCGGTCAGCTTGCGCAGCGCCTGGCTCATCAGACGAGCCTGAAGACCCGGCAGGCTGTCGCCCATCTCGCCTTCGATTTCCGCACGCGGAGTCAGGGCCGCAACCGAATCGACGACGAGAACGTCGACGGCGCCGGAGCGGACCAGCGTATCGGTGATTTCCAGCGCCTGCTCGCCGGTATCCGGCTGCGAGATCAGAAGGTTCTGCAGATCAACGCCGAGCTTGCGGGCATAGACCGGGTCCAGCGCGTGTTCCGCGTCGACGAAGGCGCAGATGCCGCCCTTCTTCTGGGCTTCCGCAATGGTCTGCAGGGCAAGCGTCGTCTTACCCGAGCTTTCCGGACCGTAGATCTCGATGATGCGCCCCTTCGGCAAACCGCCAATGCCAAGTGCGATATCGAGGCTGAGAGAGCCGGTCGAAACCGTCTCGATCTCGACCACCTGATCGTTGGCGCCGAGCTTCATGATCGAGCCCTTGCCGAAGGATCTTTCGATCTGTGAAAGTGCCGCTTCCAGCGCCTTGCTCTTGTCCACGCCCTTGTCCTCTACCAGCCGCAATGAATTCTGTGCCATGTTCGATCCCACCTTTAGGTTATTGCCGCCACGCAGGCAATGAAGCTGCCGATAAAGCTCATGTACACTTTTTGTTCTCATTCGACAAGAGGGGATCAAGGCCTTGAGCTGAAATCATTATTTTGATTTCGTTCTTTTCTTGTTCACGGCAATCTACTCTGTGGAAAATCTGCTGTGAAAACAAGGAGACCCGCGATTTCAGACGAATCGCGGGCCTCGTGAAAAAAATCCGATAAAAAGTCGGAAATCACTCCGAATCGAGCATTTCCCGAACGGCGACCGCCAGCTGTTTCAACGAGAACGGTTTTGGCAGGAAGCCGAATTTCGCATCGGCCGGCAGGTTGCGGGCAAAGGCGTCCTCGGCATAACCGGACACGAAGATGAATTTCAGGTCCGGATAGTTCTTTCGCAGCTCGGTCAGCAGTGTCGGACCATCCATTTCCGGCATGACGACGTCGGAGACGACGATATCCACGGCACCGCCAAGTTCTTCCATGATTTCGAGCGCTTCCGTGCCCGAACCCGCCTCATGGACGGTATAGCCGCGGGTTTCCAGCATGCGCTTGCCGCCGCGGCGTACCGCCTCCTCGTCCTCGACGAGAAGGACCACGGCCGACTTGCCGGTCAGGTCGAGATCTTCTGCAGGCGGTGCGGATACGACCGGCGCAGACGCTACAGGAGCGGCAGTACCCGCAATCTGCGCAGTTTCGCTGACAACCGGAATTTCCGGAATGTGGCGCGGAAGGAACATGCGGAAGCTGGTGCCGCGGCCGAGTTCCGATTCGGGATAGATGTAACCGCCGGACTGCTTGACGATGCCATAGACCATGGAAAGGCCAAGCCCCGTCCCCTTGCCCACTTCCTTGGTGGTGAAGAAGGGTTCGAAAATCTTGTCCATGATTTCGGGCGAAATGCCGGTACCAGTGTCGGCAACCTCGACCATGACGAAATCTTCCGCCGGCAGATCCGCCTGGTGGAAGCCGGCCGCTTCCTCCTCGGTGACATTGCGGGTCTTGATCAGGATCGTGCCGCCCTGGGGCATGGCATCGCGGGCGTTGACACAGAGGTTGATCAGTACCTGCTCGAACTGCGACAGGTCGGTGCGCACCGGCCAGAGATCGCGGCCGTAATCAACCTCGAGCTTGACGTTTGTGCCGGAAATCAGCCGGTCGACGAGCATGCGCAGGTCGCCGACGACATCGGTCAGATTCAGCACGACCGGTCGCATCGTCTGCTTGCGCGAGAAGGCCAGCAGCTGGCGCACCAGCACGGCGGCGCGGTTGGCGTTGCGCTTGATCTCCATCAGGTCGGCGAAGCTCGCGTCCGAGGGACGCGCTTGCAGAAGAAGATGGTCGGAGGAGAGAAGGATCGCGGTCAGGACGTTGTTGAAGTCATGCGCGATGCCGCCTGCCAACGTGCCGACGGCATTCAGCTTCTGGGTCTGCGCCATCTGGGTTTCGAGCGCCTTCTGCTCGGTCGTCTCGACGGCGTAGACGATCGCCGCTTCTTCCGGCGCCTCGTCGCTCTCGTCGATCACGGCATTGACGTAGAAACGCACGTAGCGGCTCTCGTCGCCGGGATGGCGCGAATCGATCGGTGCGATATCGCCCTGGCGATCCTTTGCGGCCGCAAGCGCCTGCATGAGATGGGCGCGGGAAGCCTCGTGGACGATGGTTTCGAGGGCGGCACCGGCCTCGACATCGTCACGCGAAACGACGCCGGCAAACAGGCGCAGGAAAGGCGCGTTGATGCGCAGGATGCGACCGTCGCCATTGACCGAGGCGATTGCCATCGGTGTGTTGTTGAAGAAACGCGTGAAGCGCATGGCAGAGGCCGACTGGTCGCCATCCTCGCCGCGCGGACGGCCGATCACGACACTGCGGCTTTCGCCGGGCGCACCGTCGCGCATCGAAGCAACATTGTGGACGAGCCGCACAGGCAGGCTCTGGCCGTTGCTGCGGCGCAGGTCGAGATCGAGCGTTTCGCTGCGGGTCTGGCCCGGCGCCGGCTGGACGGACTGGATCAGCGCCATGCCCTCGCCCGCCACAAGATCGGCAATCGCGATCGAACCGGGCGAAAATTTCGTGAGATCCAGGCCGAGCCATTCGGCCAGTGTCGCATTGATATAAACGATCTCGCCCTTCTTGCCGGCCGAGAAGAAGCCGACCGGGGCATGGTCGAGGTAATCGATCGCGTTCTGCAGCTCGCGGAAAAACCGCTCCTGGTCCTCGCGCTCGGAGGTGATGTCGGTGATCTGCCATATATCGAGCTGGGTCTTGCGATCGCTATTGGGCGCCACCAGTCCGGCCTTGAGGCGATACCAATGGGCGCCGGAACCATTGCCGGTGGAGCGTCCGAGCGGCTGCAGAAGCCGGAATTCCTCGTGCCCTTCCTTGCCCTCACGCAGGGCGGCGGTCAACCGATACAGCGCCTCGGTCGATTCGCGGGTCTTCGACAAAAGCGTCTCGATCGTCTGCACGTCGCTCTTGCGGCTCGCGCCGGTCATGCGGCCATAGGCCGTATTGGCGTAGACGATGCGGCCCTTCTTGTCGGTGATCAAAATCCCGTCCGGATGGCCGGCGAGAAAGGCGCGGGCCAGATCGTCGGACCTGGATTGCGGCATGACCTCGACAAGGCCGATCAGCGACGAGACGATGAAAAAGATCCCGACCATGGCCAGAATGCCAAGCAGGCCGAGCACGACCTCATTGTCGAGCGCGTTCTTGAAAACCACGAAAGCGGCCGCGACACCGATCAGCACCAGAGCGAGCAGGATGATCCGTATGATGGTTCCGCCACGCGTGCTGCGATCGACCAGTGGCGTCTCGTAGTTGCCGCCTTGCTGCAACCTCGTCATCAATCCCTCGCATTTCGGCGCGGCCGACGAGCGCCGCAGCCACCAAATTCGCGCGGCCTTAAAACCCCGTGATTCTTTCTTAGCAAGTTGTGCGTTCAGCAAAAAGCTCTGGCAGGCCACAAAACCCGGGACAGTCTCGACTTGTGCCCTATCTTTCTTCGCTGAAGTGCGGTTTCAACCGCAAACAACATTGCTTCGCGACCAAAAAAATCGTCTTTTTCCGGTCGAAGCTTTCGCATGAGGAGTGGCAAGACATGGTCGAAGAATTCGTAGGCGCCTATGGCAGCCGGCTGGTTATCGCAGTCGTTGGCGTCGGCATCGGCCTCGTGTGCCTGATCGGCGTGTTGTGGCTCTTGCGCGGCCGCGGCGGCCCCTCGCCCTTCGTGCGCGGCGGACGCAACCGCAATCCGCGCCTGCAGGTGCTGGATGCCGCAGCTGTCGACACCCGCCGCCGCCTCGTCCTGGTGCGTCGCGACGATGTCGAACATCTGATCATGATCGGCGGCCCGACCGATATCGTCATCGAAAGCCGCATCCAGCGGGCCGACAGCCAGACAGGCATCGCCCAGCCGATCGGCGGTTATGTGCCAAGCGAACCCTCGCTCGCAGCCATCGCCGATGGGGCCGATCGCACGCGCCAGCGGCCGCTGCCTGAACCGCGGGCGGAGATTGCAAGGCCGGACGTGGCCAGAGCCGAAATCGCAAGGCCTGAGATCACCAGGCAGGACGTGACGAGACCTGAGCCGGTACGGCCCGAACCGCTTCGGGAACTGCCGGTCCAGGCGGTGCGGCCAGCCGCCGAACCGATCGTGCAGCCATCCGCGCCGCCGGTCGTTTCCGCTGTCGCTCCCACTGTCATGCCGATGCGATCCGAGCCTGTCGCGGTTGCCGTGCCTGTGTCGCCGCCGCTTGCTGGCCTCGTGCGGGCGGAACCTGCCCCTCGCCCGATTGCGGACCTGTCCCGCCCGGCCCCTGCCGCAATGGCTCAACCGGTTCAGGAGCCCTCGCCAGCCATGGATGATGCAGCCAATGCGCTGGAGGCGGCGCGCGGCCGGGTTCTGGCCGAACAGCCACCCAAGGTCGTCGCGATCAATACGCCGCCCGCCCCGGTCGCCGCTCCGGCGCCTGCCGGACAGCCGAAGGGTCTCGGCAGCGATTTCGAAAAGATTCTCGAAGAAGAAATGGCGCAGAACCTTGCCGCGCGCGAGGCCGCCACTCCACGCCCTGCTCCGACCGCTGGGCCGACCCGGCAGATGCCGCCGCGCAATCCGGCCGTGCCGCCGATCACCGGCGCGACATCCGACCCTTCGCTTCAGGACGAAGTGGCCCGGATTTTTGGAGAAATGTCGGCCAGCCGCGATAAATGATCGGCTGGTGAACGAAGCTCTGTTTTCAGCATCATGCCCGGGCTTGTCCCGGGCATTTTTATTGGCCTGCCTTTGATCGGCATCAAAGATCCCTAGAAGAACCGGAGAACAATCGACAAGAAAACAGCCAATAAAAAAGGCACGAAAATCGTGCCTTGAATTTTTTAGTGCGGGATTTTTTATGAAAAGGCTGTGGACTATTCGTCCCGGTAGACCTTTTCGCGGCGTTCATGGCGTTCCTGGGCTTCGATCGACAGCGTCGCGATCGGACGGGCGTCGAGGCGCTTGAGGCCGATCGGCTCGCCGGTTTCCTCGCAATAACCGTAGGTGCCATCATCGATGCGCTGGATAGCAGCGTCGATCTTGGAGATCAGCTTGCGCTGACGGTCACGGGCACGCAGTTCGATTGCACGGTCGGTTTCGGATGAAGCCCGGTCCGCAAGGTCCGGATGATTGGCGCTTTCCTCGGCCAGATGCTCGAGTGTTTCGCGCGCTTCCCGCAGAATATCGTTCTTCCAGGCAATAAGCTTCGCCCGGAAATACGCTTTCTGGTTCGCATTCATGAACTCATCGTTTTCCGAGAGCACATAGTTGCTAAGATCGATCTTCTCACTCAACGCGATTCTCCTGAAGAACATCTGTGCGGCGGTCTATATCCCATGTCAGCATTGCGATTCAAGCCTCGCGCCCAGCATTAAGGCATTTTTAAATTTGTCACAAAAATCAGCTAAACGACTATTTTTTAAGCCCTAATCGACAACGGGCGCGGATCGCCGGAAGACTTGCGACAGATCTGTAGTGGATATCTCCCGCGGGCGGCGCGTTGACGTGGCGGCGATCCTCTGGCTAGCTGCGGCATCATCGGGAGAAGAGTACCGGCATGACCAGTATCCAACCACCGCCCCACCGGATCTACCTTCTGCGTCATGGCAAATCGGGATGGGCGGAGCCCGGACAGAGCGATTTCGACCGTACGCTCGACGCCCAAGGCTTTGCCGAAACGGAGATCGTCGCGACCAAGGCGGCCGATCGCAATTACCGGCCCGATATCGTCATCAGCTCCACCGCGATGCGCTGCCGCCAGACGGCCGAGGCGATCCGCCGGGCGATCGACGAGGAGATGGAGCCACTTTTCGTCGACGAGCTCTATAATGGCGTGCTTTCCAGTTACCTCGACATTCTCTCAGCCCAGCAGGACAGCGGATCGGCGATGCTGATCGGCCACAACCCGACCATGGAACAGGTGCTTACCGCCCTGATCGGCGAAGGCGAGATGAACAAGGCGCTCGGCAGCGGTTTTCCGACGGCGGGCCTTGCCGTGCTCGACCATGCCGGCACGGGCCCCGGCGGGCAAGGCGCGTGGAAACTGGTCGATTTTATCCGGCCCTGAGCCGCCGATATCTTTGTTGCCGCCGATCAGCACCTATATGGAGGCTAGCCTCCACAGGCAGAACCCGGGATCGGAAAGACGTCATTGCCGCCTGCGCTTACCAGTTTCACCGACGATGCACGCATCGCCCTCGACAATCTGACCGACCGCGCCTCGGCTCTTGTCAATCCGACGATCCGGCTCGGCGTCACCGGCCTGTCGCGGGCCGGCAAGACGGTGTTCATCTCGTCGCTTGTCCACAATCTTCTGAACGGTGGACGCCTGCCGCTGTTCGAGGCGCTGCGCTCAGGGCGCGTTTCGAAAGTGCAGCTCGAGCCGCAGCCTGACGACGCCATCCCCCGCTTCCAGTATGAGGATCATATACAGGCGCTGGTGCGCGACCGGATCTGGCCTGATTCCACACGCGCCATTTCCGAATTGCGCATCACGCTCGACTATCAGAGCGCCAGCGGCTGGAACCGGATGTTTTCACGCGGAAAGCTGTCGATCGATATCGTCGATTATCCCGGTGAATGGCTGCTCGACCTGCCGCTCCTCGCCCAGGATTTTTCGACCTTCAGCGGAAACACGGCGCAGCTTGCACAGACAGGCATCCGCCGTGAGCTTTCGAGCGACTGGCTGGCGCTGGCGAAAAGCGTCGACATGGACGCACCGGCCGAGGAAGCGACGGCAAGACGATTGGCCGAGGCGTTTGCCGCCTATCTGAAAGCCTGCAAGGCGGATGAGCGGTCGCTGTCGACCCTGCCGCCCGGCCGGTTCCTGATGCCGGGCGATCTCGAAGGCTCGCCTGCCCTCACCTTTTCGCCTCTGCCGGATATTCCGCA
Organism: Neorhizobium alkalisoli; assembly: GCF_007829835.1. GTDB lineage: Bacteria > Pseudomonadota > Alphaproteobacteria > Rhizobiales > Rhizobiaceae > Neorhizobium. The sequence continues at coordinate 71,323 of NZ_VIWP01000007.1, forward strand.
GACCAAGGCGATCAAGGGCTCGCTCAGAGCGATGATGGAGCGGCGTTACGAGGCTTACAAAAGCATCGTTGTAAAACCGTTCTTCCGCGAGCATTTTGCCCGGCTGGACCGGCAGATCGTGCTGGTCGATGCGCTGCAGGCGATCAATCGCGGCCCGGAGGCCGTGCAGGACCTGGAACGGGCACTGACCGACGTACTCGCGTGTTTCCGGCCGGGCCATAACAGTTTCTTCTCCTCGCTTCTGGGACGGCGGATCGACAAGGTTCTCGTCGCCGCCACCAAGGCCGATCATCTGCACCATGAAAGCCACGACCGGCTGGAGCGACTGACCGGCCGCCTCGTCGACCGGGCCATCGAGCGCATCGGCATGGCCGGCGCAGGCATCGACGTGATGGCGATCGCCTCGGTGCGCGCCACCCGTGAGGCAACCGTGAACGAAGACGGGCATGTGCTGCCGGTGATCGTCGGTACCCCGATTGCCGGTGAGACGATCAATGGCGAAAGTTTTGACGGCAAGAGAAAGACGGCGATCTTTCCGGGCGACCTGCCGGCCGACCCGGAGGCTTTGTTCCGTTCGCTCGAAGCACCGGGCGCCGATCTTCCCGATCTCAACATCGTCCGTTTCCGCCCTCCGGAACTGGACGAGACGGGCGGCCTGAAACTTTCGGTGCCGCATATAAGGCTCGACCGCGCCATGCAATTTCTGTTCGGAGACCGGCTGGCATGACACCGATCAGTGACAAGGACAGCAAGCCGCAAGCGACCTCCCGTCGCCCCGCTTCCTTCACCGTGGAAAGCGACGCCGCTGCCGACCGCCCGGCCTCAGCCCCAACCAATCGTGCGCCGCGCCGTTTCGATGAAGGTGTCACGGTGACGCCGGACGAGCTTGACCCTTTTATCACCCCGGCCGAACTTTCCGCGGATGCCATTCCGGTCGCGGAACCACGACGCCGGAAAAAGTTCTCGTTCGGCAACCTCGCCGCCGCCGCCTTCGGCACGTTCCTGTCGCTCGCCTTCGGGCTCTGGGCCGACCGGATCATCCGCGATCTTTTTGCCCGCGCCGACTGGCTGGGTTATGCCGCAGCCGTTGCCCTCGGGCTCGGCATTCTGGCCGTCCTCGTCATCGTCGGCCGCGAGATTGTCGGCATCATGCGGCTTGCCGCCGTGCAGGCGCTGAAGGCGGAAGCCGAGCAGGCGCTGCAATCACCGCGACCGGCCGCCGCCCGCACCGTCGCGGCAACACTCGCAAAACTCGTCAGTCACCGGCCGGAGACGGCAAGGGGGCGCAAGGCGCTGGAAGACACGCGCGACGACATTATCGACGGCCCGCAAATGCTCGATCTTGCCGAGCGCGAGCTTCTGACACCGCTCGACCGGCAGGCGCGCAGCCTCATCCTCAATGCCTCCAAGCGGGTCTCTATCGTTACCGCGATCAGCCCGCGCGCCGTCGTCGATCTCGCCTATGTCCTGTTCGAGGTGACACGACTGATCCGGGCGATGGCGGAGCTTTATGGTGGCCGGCCGGGCACGCTCGGCCTCCTGCGGCTGATGCGGGACGTTATGGCGCATCTGGCGATAACCGGTTCGATCTCGGTCGGCGACGGGCTGGCGCAGCAGGTTCTCGGCCATGGGATAGCGTCAAAACTGTCGAGCCGACTCGGTGAAGGCGTCATCAACGGGTTGCTGACGGCGCGAATCGGCATTGCCGCCATGGACCTTTGCCGGCCCCTGCCATTCCGCGCCGTGAAGCGGCCCGGAATCGGTGATTTCATGGGCGATATTACTGCAACAGGCGCCCCGAAAGCCGGTGCATAACCTTGTCCTCGGGTGGTTGAGACAGGCGACCGATACCACTCGTTAACCATTCCCACCTATTTTGACAGCTGTCCAAATGTTCTGCCTGTCAGGGAAAAGTCCATGTATTCGCGCCTGTTTTCGCTTCTCGGCGGTTTTGTCGTCCTCGCAGCCGCGACTGCACCGGCCCTTGCTCCGGAAGCCGAAGCCGCTTCCCGTGGTGACAAGGCCTTCTTCCAGCAGGTCGCCGGTGTCTGGAAAGGTCCGGGCGAGATCGTCGCCGGCAAATACAAGGGCACCAAGTTCAACTGCAACCTGACCGGCTCCTCGACTGATGGCGAAATCGGCATCAAGCTCGACGGCACCTGCCGCGTCGGCGTTTTCCAGCAGCCCATGTCGGCCGTGATCTCGCAGAAGGGCAGCGGTTATACCGGCAAGTTCCTCGATGGCGCTGACGGCAAGGGTCTCGACATCATCTCCGGCTCGGTCAGCGGCGACAAGGTCGTGATGGGCATCAATCGCGCCCAGCTGAACGGCGCCATGGTCGCCAGCCTGCGCGGCGACAACAAGATGAACATCACCATTTCCGTCAAGGTCGAAGACCAGATGGTGCCGGTGATCGGCCTGTCGCTCGACCGCGACCTCGACACGATCGCCGTCGGCTCGATCAAGCCGTAATCGACCTAGCGGTTACGCCACCAGAGCGGATCCGCATCGGACACCGAAATGCCGGCTATGTCGGCATTCTCAAGCCATTCCCGCACTGCCTTGCCGTTGACGATCATGTCCGGCGCGATGTCAGCCAGCGGCATCATCACAAACCCGCGCTCGGTCATGCGCGGATGCGGCAATTCCAGCTTTTCCGTCTTCTGCGCCCTGTCCGCATAGGTCAGGATATCGATATCGATCGTACGCGGTCCCCAGCGCTCCAGCCTGACCCGCTTCATCTCGCGCTCGATATCGAGACAGATGTCGAGCAGAGCCTCGGGCTCAAGAGACGTTTCCACCAGTGCGCAGCAATTGAAGAAATCCGCCTGATCGGTCTTTCCCCAGGGCGGAGTCGAATAAAGCCGCGACACCGCCGTCACCCGACAGTCTTTGCGCGCATCGAGTTCGCTCAACGCGCGCGCCATGGATGCCGGCGGATCGCCGATATTGCCGCCAAGCCCGATCGATGCGGTCTTCCAAGGGTTTTCAGGCGACATGATCGACCTTGACCTCGGCGTAATCGAGAATACCCGGGATCGGCACACTCGGCTTGCGGACAGTGACTTCGACCCGGCGGATCTGCGACGACCAGGCACAGAGCGCCTTGGCAATGTCGTTGGCCAGCGTCTCGATCAGATTGCGGCGGCTGCCGGTGACAATCTTTTCGACGATTTCATAGGCGAGCCCGTAATGAACCGTGCTTTCTACCTCGTCGTTTTCAAGTGCTGCATCGGCTTCGACATGCATGGTGAGATCGACGAAAAAGCGCTGGCCGAGGGCTGCTTCCGGCTCGAAAGCGCCATGGCGGGCGTAGAAGGCGCAATTTTTCAGCGTGATCGTATAGAGGCCCATCAGCTTCTCTTTCTTCTCGCCGCAAGAACGGCATCTGCCATCTTCAGCGCATCCCTGTTGGCAGCGACATTGTGCACGCGAAAGATATCGGCGCCGGCAAGTCGCAGGATGACGGTCGTAGCGGCCGTGCCGATATCGCGCTCATCCGGCTTTTCCCGCTCGATCACGCTACCGACGAACCGCTTTCGCGATGTCCCGACCAGAAGCGGAAAACCGAGCTTGTGCAATTCGCCGGCTCGAGCGATCAGCTCGATATCCTCGTCGCGCGACTTGGCGAAACCGTAACCCGGATCGAGCACGATCGTACACTCGTCCACGCCGGCGGCACGGGCGATCGCCAGCGATTCTCCGAGAAAATATTCCTGGTCCTCGATCATGTCCTTGCGCCTGTCGGTGCGGTCGCGACCGGTATGCATGATGCAGAGCCCGGCGGCCGTCCTTGCCGCGACATTGGCGATCTCGGGTTCGCGCTGCAGGCCATGGACATCGTTGATAATATGCGCACCGGCTGCGATGGAAAGTCTTGCCGTTTCAGCCCGATAGGTGTCGATCGACAGGATCGCGTCCGTCTCGGCGGCAAGCTTTTCGATCACCGGCAGGACGCGGTCCTGCTCTTCTGCAGGCGTAACTTCCGCAGCGCCCGGCCGCGTCGATTCCCCGCCGATATCGAGAATGGTCGCGCCTTCCGCGACACAGGCAAGCGCATGCCGCACCGCCGCATCGCGCTCCGAGTGTCGGCCGCCATCGGAAAAACTATCCGGCGTGACGTTGACGATCGCCATGATATGGCCGGTCGCGCCGAGTTCCAGGGTCCTGCCATGCGCCAGCTTCCAGCGCCTGTTGCAAGCCGATGTCACAGGCCATTCATCTTTCGGGAAGTCGGGCAAAATTTGCAGCCTTTCTGTTGCGCTTCGGCTGGCTATGCCCCAAGCTCCGGGCAAGTTCAACGTCGCAGGCCATAGAATGTTTTTGATGCGCAGGGTCCGCCGGATTTTCGGTGCCGTTTTCGTCCTTTGCGTATTGCCAGGCGCGGCATTGGCAGAGCCGGTGATCACCAAAACCTATTCCTATTTCCGCATCGGCGGGCGCACGGCCGAGGATCTCGACCAGGAGCTCGAGAAGCGCGGCCCGGTGACGCACAATACCGGCCATCGCCATCCGGGCGCGACCGAAATCAAGTTCGGCGGCGACGTAACCTATGTGGAGCGTGACGGCCGCTGCACGATCGGCGGCGCCCGCGTCACGCTGCGCACCAAAATCGTCCTGCCGCGGTGGGGCAATCGCAACCGCGCCAGCGCCGATCTCGGCTTCATCTGGGATACGCTGTCGGCCGATATCAAGCGGCACGAGGAGCGGCATGCGGAGATTGCGCGCAATCACGCCCGCCAGCTCGAACGCGAGCTTCTCGCCCTGTCTTCGAGCCGCAGTTGCGACGATCTTGAAAAGGAAGTGGGCGCGACTACCAAGTCCGTCCTTGAAGACCATGACCGCCAGCAGCTGCGGTTCGACCAGGTCGAGGCAACGAATTTCGATGCCCGCATGACCAGGCTTCTGCAATACCGGATGGATCAGAAGAAGAAGTGAGGCCGGGCCTTTCGGCAGGGCAAAGGCAAATGGCGAAGCTTGCGCCGGACTTGCGGCCTATCCCGTCAATCACGGGTTATTTATCACGATAGTCTAATACACAAGTTTCGGCTAAAACACAGTCATAGCCGAAACACGGCGGCGAGAATCGCCAGCCCAACATCCCGGCTTCAGAATTCAGGCGCTGCATCGAAGCGCCGCGCATGAAGACATGCCTGCGTGCCTGATGGCGCCGCAACCCTGTTCTGTAGCGTTTTGTGCTGTTCCCCAGTTCTCCTGGCGCGTCCTAGAGCCGCAGGTGGTCCTCCCTCGCCTGCCGGTCGTGCGCCCGCCTTGCCTCGCTGCTTTCCCTTTGCGCAGCGAGGCATTTTTTTTGCGCTCCGCACAGAACGGAGCCGCCTTGCAGACCTCAGGCCTGACGTTCGGGAACGTTGACGACCAGGCCGTCGAAATCGGCCTTGATCTTGATCTGACAGGAAAGGCGCGAGGTCGGCTTCACATCGATCGCGAAGTCGAGCATGTCTTCTTCCATCGCAGCCGGCGGGCCGACCTTTTCGGTCCAGGCCTCGTCGACATAGACATGACAGGTGGCACAGGCACAGGCACCGCCGCATTCCGCTTCGATGCCGGGCACGGAATTGCGCACCGCATTCTCCATTACCGTGGAGCCGTTGTCGGCGTCGATATCGAAGCGGGTACCGTCGAAGGCAACGATCGTCAGTTTCGTCATGATGGGAGATCCGGAAGTTGAAGAAGGACGCTGTAGAAAGGCGTTCTCTTCCGATAAATTGCCGGACCAGTCAACATTGTCGGGCGACGCGAGCTTGTCTCACGACGCCCAATGCCGGTCATGGGCGACATGCCGGCCTCTGCGCAAAGCGGCCGGGATCAGCGGCAGAGCTTGAGGATGAAGTTTTCCGCCTCGACGACGGCGGCGCCGAGCGACGCCCTGAGGGCCGCATCGCTGCCATTGGCTTCGACGAGTTCAGCAGCGACAAAGACGCGGAAAGCGCCGACGGCCGCCGCAGACCCCTTCAGGCGATGCGCGGTGGCGACGACTGCCGCCTCGTTGCCGGTGGCGATCTCGTTCAGCGCGCCGCGGGCATTGCGGGAAAACATCAGCAGGATCTCGTTTTCGAGCGTCTTGTCGCCCATCGTCTGGTTTGCGAGATGCACGAGATCGATCGGGCGGGACTTGGAGGGGGATGCGCCACTTGCGTTATCCGGCGCCTCGAAAGCGATACTTGCCGATGCCATCAATTAGGTTTCCTGAGCTGTTTCGACGACCTGTCCCAAATCGTGCGGGACAGAGCCCGATATCCCGTTAAATTCCGGCACAATCGCGACGCAAATTTCGACACATGGTTAATTTCGACTAAGGCCAAGGAAAATCAGCAGTTTCGCTTTTTCGCATGGTGTAAATTCTGTTAACAACGATTTCGCCTCCCGCAGCGCAACGGGGCGGCTAATTGTGCCAAACGCGTGAATGTGTCACTACAGGACGGTTAAGATGGCCCGGACTGCCATTGGACTGCCTATGTATGTCCATGGACGACGCGGTGGTAAGCTTTCATTATCATCCGTTTGAAACAACGGCCGTCAAATTGAGAATGAATTGGGAAATCCGGCCGTCATGACGGGGGTTCGGGTTCCGACTGGCAAGCATCCCTTCGGTCTGCAGGCGGCAGCGCCGGAAACGGAGCCGCCAGGCGAGTGTAACGAGGCGTAACCGCATGGCGAAGAAGACAGGCAGCGAGTCGATCGACGAGACGGCGTTCCAGGCGCTCGAGGAAGCCCTGAAGATCGACTTCAGCGAAGAAGAACAGCCTCGCCCCCGATCAACAGCCAAGGCCCCGGAGGCCCGCGTGTCCGATACGCCCAGGCAGCGTTCCGCCCCACCCCGCCCCGATCAGGCCCGCCCGGATAACCAGCACCGGCAGGAGTCTCAGCCTCGCCCGGCCGACGCGCAGCGCGCTGCGGAAACCGGCGCCCGTGCTCCGGCCTTCGAACCGGCAAACGATAGCGGCCGTCGCAATCCGACCGCCCTGCTCCGCTCGCTTGACGGCGGCTCGATGCGCGGCGCCATCCGCAATGCCACGGTCATTTCGCTTCTCTGGGTCGTTGCCGGCCTCGGTCTCGGCCAGCTGATCTATGGCAGCCAGCTGTGGCAGATGAACTCGGTCGCCGGCGTTCTCGCAGCACCGGGCATCGTCGCGCTTGCCGTCGGCATCCTGATCCCGATCCTGATATTCTTTGCCTTCGCCATCATGATGGCGCGCGCCCAGGACCTGCGCAATGCCGCCCGCTCGATGGCGGAAGTGGCCCTTCGCCTTTCCGAGCCGGAAACGGTCGCGTCCGAGCGCATCATGAGCGTCGGTCAGGCCGTGCGCCGCGAAGTCTCGGCGATGAACGAAGGCATCGAACGCACGATTGCGCGCGCCTCGGAACTCGAGACGCTCGTCCATTCCGAAGTGAACGCGCTCGAGCGCAGCTATGCCGACAACGAACTTCGTGTCCGCGGGCTGGTGCACGAACTCGGCTCGGAACGCGAGGCGATCGTCAATCACGCCGAACGGATCCGCACCTCGATCGTCGGCGCCCATGACCAGCTGAAGGAAGACCTGTCGCTGGCAACCGAGGAAATCTCGATCCGCCTCGCCACGACCGGTCAGGCGCTTGCCTCGATGATCGACACGCGTGCCGCGGTCCTGATGGAAAAGTCGGATGCGGCCGGCGAAGCGCTGAGCTCGCTTCTCTCCGCAAAGACCGAAAACATCGTCCAGACGCTGAGCGCATCCGGCATCGCGCTTGCGACCGAATTCGACCTGCGCCTCGACATGATGACGTCGACGCTGTCGGAACGCGGCCAGGAACTGCTCGGCGAGTTCGAGACCCGCGCCTCGACGATGGACGCCAATACCGAGCGCCTGAACGCGGCTCTTGCCGACCGTACACGCCAGCTCAACGAAACGCTGCTTGCCCGTACCCGCGAAATCACCGAGGGTCTGAACGACAGCGAAAAGACGCTCGGCGGCACGCTGAATGCTGCTCTCGCCGCACTCAACAAGACGCTCGACGACAAGGGTACTTCCTTCCGCCAGAGCCTGCAGACGGCAGCCGACGACGCGGTCATGGATCTCGACCTGCGCTCCGGCCTGTTCGAAGAGCGCCTCAACGCCACGGTCGGCCAGCTCAGCACGACCTTCGACGAAGGCCTGTCGCAGTTCACCACCGCCTTCGACCAGCGTGCCGGCACGCTCGACAGCAAGCTGATGGACAGCCTCGCCCGCATCAACGAAACCGTTTCCGGCGGTTCGGAAGCGATCGAAGGCATCTTGTCCTCCAGCATCGAGCGCATCGGCAATTCGATGACCGACCAGCAGCTGGCGCTCGCCACGACGCTTGGCACCGGCCAGGAAGTGCTCGATTCCATGCTCGAAGGCCGCGCTCGCGAATTTTCCGACGCGCTTGCCGCTCGCGCCACCGAAATCAATGACAGCTTCGGTTCGGCCCATGAAAAGGTCGATGCGGTCATGGCCGAGCGCGGCAGCGCGCTTGCCGCCGCTCTCGCCGACAGCCAGTCGCGCTTCCAGGATGTCGTCGGCGAGCGCTCCGATGCGATCATCGGCGCCCTCAGCGGCAGCCATGAGCGCATGGCGGAAGTTCTCGACAGCCGCACCGGCGCGCTGATCGATGCCGTCAGCGGCAGCCATGAACGTATGGCCGATGTCCTCGACACCCGCACTGCGTCGATCCGCGACCTGATGTCCGGCACGCCGGAACGCATCTCGGCCATTCTCGACGACAAGACCGAGACGCTTGCCCGCACGCTGTCCGAAAGCGAAATCCGCCTCGGCGACGAGCTGGAACGCCGCGTCGGCGGCCTCGATCAGACGCTGTCCTCCAACCGCGAGCGCATGGCCGAAATCCTCGACGACAAGTCGATGGAAATCGCAACCTCGCTTGCGCTGCATGAAGACCGGATTTCCAGCACCCTTTCCGAAAGCCAGGCCCGCCTTGGCGAAGAGCTGGAGCGCCGCGTTGGTGGCCTCGACCAGACGCTGTCCTCCAACCGCGAGCGCATGGCCGAGATCCTCGACGACAAGTCGATGGAAATCGCAACCTCGCTTGCGCTGCATGAAGACCGTCTCACCGGCGCACTGGACGAAAAGACCTCTGCCCTGATCGGCGCTGTTGCCGATGCCGACAACCGTATCGAACAGTCGTTTACGGCGCGCGCCGAAGCGATCCGCTCGGCCTATGCCGACAGCCAGCTCAATCTCGATATCGCACTGGAAGCACAGACCTCGGAACTCAACCGCATTCTCGAAGGCGGCAGCCAGCGGCTCGAACAGGCCGTCGGCGGCGCTGCCGGCCGGATCGAATCTGCGATCGGCGACGGCACCAGCCGTTTCGAGACCGGCATGGCCGATGGCCTGCAGCGTATGGACGAGACCTTCTCGTCGACGCAGGAGCGCATCGCCGCAACGATCGGCCTCGGACACCAGCAGCTTGCCGATACGCTCGGCACTGCGGGCGAACAGATCGCAACGGTCATCGGCAATGCCAGCGGCCAGATCTCGGCCGTCGTTGGCAGCGCCGGCGAGCAGATCACCACCGTCGTCGATGCCGCAAGCCGCGACATTACCGACAAGGTCGGCGGCGCTCATGGCCAGTTCGCGGAAACGCTCTACACCGCCAACCGCAACCTGTCGGAAGCGATCGAGGGTGGCCATGAGCAGATCCGTCAGACGATGGACGACGGTCACAAGCAGATGCGCGCCACGCTCGATGACCGTGCGGGCCTGATTTCCAGCGCGATTGCTGCCGGCAACGAAGAACTCAACACGCTGCTCTCCGACCAGGCGACGACGATCGGCACGACGATCGCCACCAGCGCAGGCATGCTGGAAATGTCGCTCGAAACCCAGCAGGACTCGCTGCGCACCGTCATCGACAGCGTCGGCGAGAACCTCGAAACCCGCTTGCGCAACAATGTCGGCACGATTGCCGGCCAGCTGCATGACGCCGCCCGCAGCATCAGCACGGCGGCAGACAGCTTCTCCGGCCGCGTCGAACTGACGGTTGGCGGCGTGTCGACAGCGCTCGACGATGCCGGCAGCCGCATCGAAACCACGTTCGGCGGCCTGCAGGACCGTATCCGCAACGAAGTCGGCACGGCGACCCAGCTGGTCGACACCGCCGGCCAGAGCATTACCGATGCGCTTGCCGCCCGCACGACCGAACTGGAACGTGTGACCGGCGAAGCCACCGACCGCGTTGCCGGCGTGATGCGCGAACGCACCTCGGAACTGGAGCGCCTCTCCGGCGAAACAGCCGACCGCATCAACCAGACGCTCAGCAAACGCAGCGCCGAGCTGCAGCGCATCGGCGCCGATGCCAGCGACCGGATCGCCGAAACGCTCGACAGCCGCACAGCGCGGATCGAAGAGCGCCTCGGCACGATGGACCGCGCGCTCAATATCGGTCTCGAAAACGTCACCCGCACGATCGAAGGCCAGGCCGTCGGTCTTGCCACCTCGCTGCGTGACGCGGTTTCCACCGCAGCCCAGGGCATGGACAGCGAAGCGACCCGTTCGGCCGCCTTCCTCGCCAAGGCCGGCGCCGACTTCACCCAGGAACTGACGACCCGCAACAGCGAGTTCACCCGTTCGGTCGAAGAGCGCTCGAACGACATCGTCAGCCGCATTTCCGAAACCCAGAGCCGGCTTGCCGGCCAGGCGGCAACCGTTGCACAGGCCTTCTCCGAGGCCGGCAGCGCCATCGTCAACAAGGTTGCCGAAGCCGACAGCCTGGTGAAGAAGCAGGTCAGCGCGATTTCCGATGCGCTCGGCGAAGCTGAGAAGACCCTCGACGCGCGCGGCACCTCGATCCAGACCACGCTGTCTGAAACCGCAAGCGGCCTCGATGTCGCGCTCGACGCCGTCGACCGTGCGCTTGCCGCCCGTGGCGAGGCAATTCGCACCGCGCTCGACACCCGCGCCCGTGACCTCAACTCGATGCTGGCCGGCCGCTCCGCCGAACTGGCAAAGCTGATCGACGAGAAGGCCCGCCCGCTGGTCGAGGAATATGCGCAGACCGGCCGTGTCGCTGCCGAGCGCATCGGTGCCGCTGCACAGGAAAGCGCCGATCGCCTCGCGGCTGCCACCCGTGACACGACCGATCGCATCCGCAACGAAAATGCCGCGCTGGTCGATGCCATTTCCGCCCGCACCAATGACGCGCTTGCAGCACTCAGCCAGCGGACCGAGCATGCAGCCGGCACGATGCGCTCCGTCGAGCAGGGCCTGTCGGCAAATGTCGGCAGCCTGATCGACCGCCTTGCCGAAAGCAATTCGTCGATCGCATCGCTGGTCCAGCAGGCAGCCCAGAACATGACGGTCGCCGCCGAGCGTGCCGCCGTGCAGCTGGCCGAAGCCGATCAGCGTCTGGACGCCACGGCAAACCGCTTCGAACAGTCCGCTTCCAGCGCCGCAGACCTCGTCTCCGGTTCCAGCCGCCTGCTCGAAAACAATATCGATCGCCTGGTCAACGTATCCGGCCAGACGCTCAGCCAGGTTGGCTCCATCGTCGGCCGCTTCGACGAGCATTCGAAGGTTCTCGCCCAGGCGTCCGAACTTCTCGGTGCCGCCCAGTCGAACCTCGCCAGCACGCTGGACGAACGCCAGAACGCGCTGCGCAGCCTGTCTGCCGGCCTCGTCAAGCGTTCCGACGAAATCGCCACCACGCTGAATGGCCTGACGGATCTCGTCGATGGCGCCTTTACCCGCGCCGAAGAACGTTCGTCGCAGATCGGCACGTCGCTGCGCGAAAGCCTGCAGGCATCCTTTGCCGATATCGGCCGTCGTCTCGGCGAGACGCAGCAGCGCGCCGAACTGACGGCACATGCGATGCGCGAAGCGCTGGGTCATGCCGGTGCTGAAGCAACCCGCACGATCGAAGCGACGCTGACCGATGCCGAACAGCGCGGCCGCGATCTCTCCGAACGCCTGCGTGGCTCGATCAGCGGCTCGCTTGCCGATGTCGACCGTCTGCTTTCCGACGCCGCCAACCGTTCCAACGGTGCAGCCCAACAGCTCCGTGACACGCTCAAGGTTTCCGTCGAGGAGGCCGTCGGCCGCTTCAACGGCGCGACGGACGAAATCCGCCGCTCGGCACAGGACATCCGCCAGGAACTGGACGCGACCCGTTCGGAACTGAAGCGCGGCGCCTTCGACCTGCCGGAAGAAGCCAAGGAAAGTGCGGCCGCCATGCGCCGCGCCGTCTCCGAGCAGATCAAGGCCCTGCAGGACATTTCGCAGCTCGTCGGCCGTTCGGCCCAAAGCCTCGAAGTGTCCGAACCGGTCGCTGCCCGTCCGGCCCCGCAGCCGCAGCCTGCCCCGGCGCCCGTTCGCCAGCAGCCGGCGCCCGCTCCGGTTCAGGCCCCGGCAGCCCAGCGCCCCGATCCTTACGGTGCCAGCGCCCTGCGCGGCAGCCTGCCGCTCGACCGTCCGGTTCAACAGGTGCCGGCCCAGGCTCCGACCTATGCACCGACCCGCCAGCAGGACGTGCAGCAGCGCGCCGGCGAAGGCGGCTGGATCAGCGACCTCCTGCGTGGCGCCTCGCGCGACGAAGGCACGGCAGCTGCTCCGCGCCAGCCGCAGGCCGCACGCCAGCCGGAACCGGCCCCCGTTGCCCGCAGCGCCAATGGCGACAACCGCAACCCGCGCCATATGGTCGAATCGCTGAACTCGCTGTCGGTCGATATCGCCCGTGCAATCGATCATGACGCCTCGGTCGATCTGTGGCGCCGGTATCAGCGCGGCGAGCGGGACGTCTTCACCCGCCGCCTCTACACGCTGAAGGGCCAGCAGACCTTTGACGAGATCAAGCGCAAGTACGACCGCGAGCCGGAATTCCGCACCGCTGTCGACCGCTACATCGCCGATTTCGAAAAGCTGCTCTCCGACGTCGCCCGCACCGACCGCGACAAGACGGTAACTCAGAGCTACCTCACTTCGGATACCGGCAAGGTTTATACGATGCTTGCCCATGCCGCGGGCCGGTTCAACTGAGCCGGTTCCGATAGACCGGGATGAAATTCAAAGGCCGCCTCACAAGGGCGGCCTTTTCTGTTTTGAGGTGTTTCGAGATCGCTTCTCCAGTCGCTTGGGTCGGCAATTCGACCCACTACTCCTGCTCGAGGAAACCTGCTATTCTCACGGCAAGCGGGAGGCCAGAAAACGATGGGCCAGACGTTTCCTCAGCAGCATGATGGCGTCGTCTACCTGACCGAAGGCGGGCAGGAGACGGAGATCATGTACAAGTTCGGGCACGAGCTGCCGGAATTTGCCATGTACCCCCTGCTCGGCAACCCGGCCGCCATGGCGGACCTTCGCGCGATGTACGAGCGGGTACTCGATGCCGCTGCCGAACATGGCTTTGCGGCCATGCTGACGGGGTTTGATTACCGCGCGAGCCCGGATTGGGGCGAAAAACTCGGATATTCCCGGCAGGGACTGGCGGATGCGCTGGCGCAATCGATCGATTTTCTGCGTGACGTCGCCAAGCCTTATCAGACGCAGATCTCAAAAATCCTGATCGGCGGCATGGCGGGGCCGCGCGGCGATGCCTATTCGCTCAACCGCACGATCACCGCCGACGAGGCGGAAGACTATCACGCTTTTCAGATCGAGACGCTCAGGGGTATCGGCGTCGATTTCATGAGCGCGGTGACCTTCAACAACGTACCCGAAGCAATCGGCGTGGCGAGAGCGGCGGCGAAACTGGGCGTGCCGCTCTATATTTCCTTTACCCTCGACAGCGATCACCATCTGAAATCCGGGCCCAGCCTGAAAGAGGCAATCGAAACCGTCGATAGAGAAACGGGCGATGCGAGGCCGGATTTCTATGGATTGAACTGTTCGCATCCGCTCGAATTCGGGCCCGCGCTCGAAGACGGAGACTGGATCCTGCGCCTGCGCTGCCTGCGCCCGAATGCCAGTTCCCAGGACAAGATCCACCTGTGTGAAATCGGCCATCTCGAAGACGGCAATCCGGTCGAGCTTGGACAGCAGATCGGCGAACTGGCCCGGCGCTATCCGCATATGGACATATTCGGCGGCTGCTGCGGCACGTGGGACAAGCATCTGAACGAAATTGCCCGCAACATACGCGCGATCAGATTGAACTAGCCATTTTATCGCCCAAGCTGGCCGATCCGATATCCATATGCTTGACGAATAGCGTCAAAAGGCAAATGATTTGGCCTTAGAGGGGTTCACAGCGTCCCTGATGGATATGTGCCCCTGTTCGCGGGTGCGGTGGCTGATATGGATCTTCTGATCGTCATCATTCTTGTTGGAGCTTGCGCCGTGGTCGGCGCAACGATGCCTGATCGGCGACTCGGCTCGAGATATACCAATCTGGATTACGGGCAGGTCTATGACAAACGCCTCAAGCCGATCACGCGCAAGGCTGCGTTCTGGATGGAGCTGCGCGTTTTGCTCCTGCTCATCGCGCTTGTCGCACTGATCGCGTTTCTCTGGCTGATTTTGATGGCGTGAGACGCAAGAGCGATCGCGTATAGATCGGCCCGATGGAGCTTGCGGCGCATATCTCTGCGGCGGCCGTGCCCCGGAGGAGCGGAGGGCAATCGCGCCCAGCCGCCATGCCTTAAAATCACATCGCCTTCAGCGACCAGTCGACAATCTCGGCGCCAACCTTCGAAAACGCACGGTCGAGCGCTTCGATGAATCGGCGGTTTTCTGTGCCGGAGACGGGCACGCTTGCCTTGAAGACGTTCTGGGCGCGGACGCTGCCATTGCGGTCGTTCAGGAGCTTTGCCGAGATCTCAACGGTTGCGACGCGTGCACCAACGGTGCTGACTTCGAAACTGCGGATATCGGTGACGATCTGGTAGTCGATCGCAAGGCCCTGCCCCGGCTTGCCGACGCCGCCCAGACGGCCGGTGTTTTCGAAGGCCTCGACGAGCTTGGACTGCACGAGTTTCGGCAGCGTATCACCCCAGCGGCTATCGGCCAGATACTGGACCTCGGATGGCGAGACGCGGACCACGACCTGGTCGCTGTCGAGCATTTTGACCGCCGTCGGCACGGGCACGAGGATCTGGCGGTTCTTCATGACCGGGCCGGTCGCGCTCGGCGTCATCGACAGGTCGAACGTGTCATTGTTTGCCGAACTGCCGCAGCCGGTCAGCAGGGCCGCGATCAGAGGCGTCGCGAGCAGCAGCGGATGGCGCGCCATGCGCCGCAGATAAGAACCCGTCATGAACCTGTGAACTCCCTGCACGCTTAGCGCCGCGTCCTGCCGTTATATTCCTTCACCGTGTCGCCGCCAAAGATCAGCCGCTGCGGGTTCTGGTCGAAATTGTTGATCGCATTGTTGAGCGATTCCACCGTCTGGCGTGTATCGCCGACCAGCGCACGGATATCGCCGAGGCCGCTTGCGGAGAAACGCTGCAGATTGTCGGCGATCGGTCCGATCCGCTGGTTGATGTTGTCGGCCACCGCCTTGAAGGATTCGAGCGTCTGGCGTGCCTGCACGAACAGGCCTTGCGAATCGTCGCTCGAGAGCAAGCCGTCGACCTTGGCCAAGATGCCATCAACGCGGCTGGAAGCGTTGTTGAGCTTGCCGGCCAGCTGGGTGAAATCGGTGATCGCCTTGTTGATATCGTCCGTGCGGTGCGCGACATCGTCGACGACGGTACGCGCCGAGCTGAGCGTCTGGCGGGCGTCTTCGGAGGCCGAGCTGATATTGCGGATCGTCGTGGCGATCTGGTCCGGAGGAACCGAGGAAAGCAGGGTATTGGCGCGGCTCAGCACGCCTTGCGCCTCGGCGCTCGCTTGCTGGAAATTGGTCGCGGCATTCTTCACATTGTCCATGATCGGACCGAAATTGTCGGAGGCCGTCGCGGCATTGCGGGTCAAGCGCTCGGCATTCGAGACGACGGCATTGACCTTTTCGGCGTCGATGGCGCGCACCAGCTGCTCTGCCGCCTGCAGCGTCGAATTGAGCGTGCCGGAGACACGGTCGACGGCGCTCGACAAGGTCGAGAGGCTGTTGAGGAACTGGTCGATATTGCCGGAATTGGCGCTGAGTGCTGCCGTAAAAGTCTCGACATTGCGGATCGTCTGGGTCAGCGGATCACGCGCATCGGAGACAAATCCCTGGATGTCGCCGATCGCCTTGTCGGCCTTGTCGAGGATCTTGTCGGCGGTCGCAAGCAGGTTGGTGACACTCGACTGGTCGGCGATCAGGACGGCCGGCTTGCCCGCCTCCATCGCCTTTTTCAGGATGTTTTCCTCGCCCTTGGCGCCGCCGGAAAGCTCGATATAGGCAGCGCCCGTCAGGCCCTGGACTTCGAGAACCGACTTGGTCGACTGATAGACCGGCGCATCGGCGCGCACTTCGGTGAAGGCGATCGAATAACGCGGATCATCCGGGTCGATGCTGAGGCCCCGCACGGAGCCGACCGGGATGCCGTTGAAGCGCACCGGCGAGCCGACCGAAAGGCCGTTGGCGGAACCGGGAATGCGAATCGCAAGCTCTGCCGTCGGGCCGCCGCGGCCGGAGGCCGCCATCCAGTAGACGAAGCCGAATGCGGCAGCCATGACAAGCAGCGTGAAGAAGCCGACGAGAGCGTAATTTGCTTTTGTTTCCATGAGATTCGTCAGTCCTTACTCACTGCCGGCTGGTCTTTGTCGTGCACGTCGTCATGTCGTACGACCGAACGCGCTCGCTTGCCCCGGAAATAGGATTGAACCCACGGATCGTCAAAGGCGAACATATCCTCAAGAGTCCCTTCCACCAATACCCGTTTCTGCCCAAGCACAGCAATACGATCACAGACCGAAAACAGGCTGTCGAGGTCGTGGGTGACCATGTAGACGGTCAATCCGAGCGTATCGCGCAGCTTGGCGATCAGGGCGTCGAAATCGGCGGCCCCGATCGGATCGAGGCCGGATGTCGGCTCGTCGAGAAAAACGAGATCCGGGTCGAGTGCGAGCGCACGTGCGAGTGCTGCGCGCTTGATCATGCCGCCCGAAAGTTCGGACGGATATTTGTCCGCAGCATCCGCCGGCAGGCCGACCATTTCAAGCTTCACATAAGCAATCTCGTCCATCAGCGACTGCGGCAGATGGAGATATTCGCGCATCGGCAGCTGGATGTTCTCCTTGACCGTCAGCGCCGAAAACAGCGCGCCGTGCTGAAAAAGAACGCCGAGTCGCTGGTCGAGCGCGATGCGCTGGTCCTCGTCGGCTTTGTCATAGTCGACGCCCAGAATTTCGATCGTGCCGGAACGCTGCGGCAGAAGCCGCAGTACCGTGCGCATCAGCACCGACTTGCCGGTGCCCGAAGCGCCGACGAAACCGAGGATTTCACCGCGATAAATGTCGAGATTGAGGTTATCGAGAACGAGGTTGTTGCCGAAACCGACCGTCAGATCGCGCACGGACAGAACCACCTGCCGGTCCTTCTGGGACTTCGGCTGGCTCTTTTCCGATACGGTGTTCTGTGTTTCTTCCAAATCGCCCATCCTCAGAAATCGATAGCCGAATAGAAGACGGCGAAAAAGGCGTCGAGGGCAATCACCGCGAAGATGGATTTGACCACGGAGCTCGTGACGTGCTGGCCGAGCGATTCCGCGCTGCCGCCGACTTTCATGCCTTCAACCGCCGCAACGATGCCGATGATCAGCGCCATGAACGGTGCCTTGATCATGCCGGCCGCGACCGAGGTATGGTCGATCGCTTCGTGCAGGCGCGACAGGAAGGTGTCGAAGGTAATGCCCGAATAGGTCCAGGTCACGATGGATGCGCCGTAAAGCGCCGAGAAATTGGCAAGGATGGTCAGAAGCGGCAGCGCCACGGTGAGCGCCACGAGCCGCGGAAAGATCAGGACACCGACCGGATTGAGGCCGATGACGGTGAGCGCGTCGATCTCCTCGCGCATCTTCATTGAGCCGATTTCGGCGGTGATAGCGCTGCCGGAACGGCCGGCGATCATGATGGCCGTCAGGAGCACGCCGATCTCGCGCAATTGCAGAATGCCGACCAGGTCGACGACAAAGATCTCGGCGCCGAAATACCGCAGCTGGAAAGCGCCCTGCTGGGCGATGATCGCGCCGATCAGGAAGGACATGAGAACGATGATCGGCACCGCACGCACGCCCATGCGGTCGATATGGGTGACGACCGAAGCCGGCGAAACACCGGATCCGTGGCCGAGCTTCAGCTGGGCGCCGCGCACTGCCGAACCGAGAATATGCATGGCCGCGTAAAAATCGCTGCCGATGCTGACAGTGATTTTGCCGACCGGGGTGAAGACCTTTTCGAACAGCGGCCGGTTGTCCGGCCCGGGAGACGGCGGCGCGGGTGCGGTCTCGGGCAGAACGCCGATCAGTTCCTGGATGGCCGGCGAAGCGCCGGTCAGGGTCGCTTCACCGCCCTGCCCGCCCTTGGCGGTCATGAGCCGGCGAATCAACCAGGCGCCGGCCGTGTCGATGCCGTCGATCCCTGAGAGATCGATTTCGACCTTGCCGTGGCTGGCGGCCTTTTCGACCTTTTCGAATTCCTTCAGCACCGCGCCGATCGAATGGTTCCGCCATTCGCCGGACAGGGCGTAACGCTCGCCGCCGCCTTCAGGCGCATGTTCGGCTTTGATCTCGGCTGGCTTCGGCGTCACAGAATTCTTTCGTCCGCGGGACAGGAGTTTCTTGGTCGTTTCTGATTACGATCCGATTGATCGCAGGTCGGGAAGCCGCAATATAGTCAGCTCGACCAGATTTGCCACAACGCAGCGCTGAAAAACGATGAGCCGTCACCTCGAAGCAACAATCGAAATCTTCCCGATCGTCGGTCTGTTCACGATCTCCCGCGGATCGAAGTCTGAGGCCGAGGTGATCACCTGCACGATGACCGAAAACGGGTTTTCCGGGCGTGGCGAATGTGTGCCCTATCGGCGCTATGGAGAGACGGTCGAAGGCGTGCTGGCGAATATCACGGCGATGGCCGGCGCGATCGAAAACGGGCTCACACGCCTTGATCTGCAGGCGAACATGAAGCCGGGTGCGGCCCGCAACGCGATCGACTGCGCGCTCTGGGATCTCGAAGCGAAACGGTCCGGTCAGCGCGTTGCGGAGATGATCGGCGCGACCTCCACAAAGCCTCTTGTCACGGCCTTCACCCTGTCGCTCGGCACGCCGGAAGCGATGGCAGAGGAAGCCAGAAAGAATGCGGCAAGGCCGCTTCTGAAGATCAAGCTCGGCACCGAGGATGACGAGAGCCGCATGCGCGCGGTTGCAGAAGGCGCGCCGAATGCCCGAATCATCGTCGATGCCAACGAGGGATGGACGCCGGGTAATCTTCTCCGCCACATGGAGATTGCAGCCGAGGTCGGCGTTGCGCTGATCGAGCAGCCGCTGCCCGCCGGCAAGGATGCCGAGCTCGCCAAAATCCGCCGGCTCGTGCCCGTCTGCGCCGATGAAAGCGTGCATGCGACCGGTGATCTGGCTGCCCTCGCCGACCGCTATGACGCCGTCAACATCAAGCTCGACAAGACGGGCGGGCTTACCGGAGCGCTGGCGATGAAAAAGGAAGCGCAGCGCCTCGGCTTTTCGATCATGGTCGGCTGTATGGTCGGCACCTCGCTTGCCATGGCACCGGCCGTGCTTCTGGCGGAAGACGCGGCTTATGCCGATCTCGACGGGCCGCTGCTTCTGGCGCGCGAACGGGAAAACGGGCTCAGATATGAAGGTTCGCTGGTTTATCCGCCGGAAGCTGATCTCTGGGGCTGAAACCGGCCGGCGAGAATGATGATGGCAAGGCCGATGGCTGCGATCAGCGACATGATCAGGAAACCGACGCCGCCGTAATGGCGATAGACGACGCCGGCAAGGATAGTCGCCGCCCCCAGAAGCACGCCGTTGTAAAAGACATAGGCGCCCTGGGCTGCCGTTTCCTGATCCTCGCGCACCAGCTCGACCATCTTGCTTTGCAGACCGACATGCACAAAGGCAAAGGTGAAGGCGTGGGTGAGCTGCAGGACAAGGTAGGTCGCAAAACTCAGATCCAGCGGAAAGAGCGCCCAGCGGGCAATCGCGACGGTGCAGCCGAACCGGATCATGGCCGACGGGCCGATGCGCCGTAAGATCCAGCCTGCCATGAAGAAGACGGTGATTTCACCGACCACGCCGGCTGCCCAGAGAAAGCCGATGGATTGTGCCAAAAAACCAGCCTCCCGCCAGTGCAAGGTGCTGAAGGCGTAATACATGCCGTGGCTCGCCTGCACGAGAGAGGCGCCCAGCATGAGAAGATGAAGATCGACCCGGCGCAACGCGCTTGGCGAGACCGGCCTGATGGCGGAAGTGATCCGCATCCGGCCGAGCCTCGGCGCGAGCACTCCGGCGATGACGGCGAGCACAAAGGCGAGCGATATCGCACCCGGCACGACGATCGAGCCATGGTCGGTGACCAGAGCGCCGACGGTGAGCGTCGCGGCGACGAAACCGACCGAACCCCAGACCCGCATTCGCCCGTATTGCAGCCCCCAGCGCCGCACACCGGTGACCGTGATCGCCTCGACGATCGGCGTATAGGGCGCAAAGGCCGCCGATTGCAGCGCAAAAACGATCAGCACCGCCCAGAAACCGCTGGTCCAGAACAAAGCCACGGCCGTTGCGAGAGACAGGCCGCCCGACCAGATCAGAATAAAACTTCGCTCCGGCATATGGTCCGCCAGAAGGCCCGCCAGCGGAGCGGCGATCACCCTCAGGATCATCTGGGCGGCAAGCACGATGCCGATCTCGAAGGGCGAGAAGGACAGGCTGTTCAGCCACACAGGAAAATAGGGAAGAACGATGCCGTTGACGCCGACGGCCGCGCCATAAGCAAGCGCGCAGCGAGACTGGAATTGGCGGGGCATGGCGGCGAGCGCCTGAGCGGCAGGGGTCACGACAGCACGGCAGATTGCATGAACTGACGTGGTCGTAACACGTCCATGTGAGTCTGCCTATGCGGTTGCAGGGTCGCGCAATGCAATCGGCAAAACCAAACAAAAAGCCCGGCACTCAGGCCGGGCTCAGATGCAATTTAAAAGAGATGAAGACGATCAGGCAGCCTTCATGCCGCCGATCGTGCGGTCCGGCGCGGGCAGCGCCTTGATTTCGGCGGTCGCGGCAACATGGCCCCAGGTGATCAGCTCCAACGTGCCATCGAAATGCTCGGCGATCGCCGTGCAGCTTTCGACCCAGTCGCCGGTATTGACGTAATGGATGCCTTCGATGTCTTCCATCACCGCATGGTGGATATGGCCGCAGATGACGCCATCGACTTCGTTGCGGCGGGCTTCGTCGGCAACGACGCGCTGGAACTCGCCGATGAAGTTGACGGCGTGTTTGACCTGCAGCTTTGCCCAGGCCGAAAACGACCAGTAAGGCATGCCGAGTTTGCGACGGATCGCGGCAAGGCCGATATTGATGACGATCGCCGCATCATAGGCCCAGTCGCCGAGATAGGCGAGCAGGCGCGCATTGCGGACCACGACGTCGAATTCGTCGCCATGCAGGACGAGGTATTTCTTGCCGTCGGCCATTTCATGGATCATCCGGTCGGCCACTTCGATGCCGCCGAAATGGGTGCCCGGGAATGAACGCAGGAATTCGTCGTGATTGCCGGGGATATAGACGATGCGTGTGCCCTTGCGCGCCTTGCGCAGAAGTTTCTGGACAACGTCGTTGCAGCCCTGCGGCCAGTACCAGCTGCGCTTCAGCCGCCAGCCATCGACGATGTCACCGACCAGGAACATCGTGTCGGCCTCGTGATAGCGCAGGAAATCGAGCAGGAAATCAGTCCGGGCCGCCTTGGAGCCCAGATGCACATCCGAGATGAACAGGGTTCTGAAATGCTTCGTCTCAACTGCATCGGTCACGGAAGTTTTCCTTTCGCTGCCGCTTGAAATTGCCTCTCCAAAACCAGACTCGTGTTGCAGGATGATGACAAGCGCGTGATCGGCAGCGCATGCGGGCGCCTTGCCCGCGCATGTTGCAGATGCGCAGGCCGCAGCAAAAACGAAGACCGCGAAGGCGAATATCGGGCTGGACCGTCGTGTCATTTGCTGTATTGAGAAACGACATCTGGAACAAGCAAGCCGAGTTTGAAATGACTTCTCATCCGTCGCAACCGTCCTCCAGCAATACCACTTCCGGCGATCTGGACGAACAGGCCCTGTTCTTCCACCGATATCCCCGCCCCGGCAAGCTGGAGATCCAGGCGACGAAGCCGCTCGGCAACCAGCGCGATCTCGCACTTGCCTATTCGCCGGGTGTTGCTGCTCCCTGTCTCGCGATCCGTGACAATCCGGACATGGCCGCCGATTATACGGCGCGTGCCAATCTGGTGGCCGTGATCTCCAACGGTTCGGCCGTGCTGGGCCTCGGCAATATCGGCCCGCTCGCCTCCAAGCCGGTGATGGAAGGCAAGGCCGTCCTCTTCAAGAAATTCGCCGGCATCGACGTCTTCGACATCGAGATCGATGCGCCGGAAATCGACGCGATGGTTTCGACCGTTGCAGCGCTGGAGCCGACCTTCGGCGGCATCAACCTTGAAGACATCAAGGCGCCGGAATGCTTTGAGGTCGAGCGCCGTCTGCGCGAAAAGATGAACATCCCGGTCTTCCATGACGACCAGCACGGCACCGCGATCATCGTCGCCGCCGCGATCATGAACGGCCTGGAACTGGCCGGCAAAAAGATTGAGAATGTCAAGATCGTCACCTCCGGTGCCGGTGCTGCAGCGCTTGCCTGTCTCAACCTCCTCGTCTCGCTTGGTGCGAAGAAGGAGAATATCTGGGTCCACGACATCGAAGGCCTCGTCTATGAAGGCCGTGTCGAACTGATGGACCAGTGGAAGTCCGTCTATGTCCAGAAGAGCGACAAGCGGGTTCTCGCTGACAGTATCGACAACGCCGATGTGTTTCTCGGCCTTTCGGCTCCGGGCGTGCTGAAGCCTGAACTTCTGGTCCGCATGGCCGAAAAGCCGCTGATCATGGCGCTGGCCAACCCAACGCCGGAAATCATGCCGGAACTGGCGCGCGCCGCCCGTCCCGACGCGATGATCTGCACCGGCCGTTCGGACTTCCCGAACCAGGTCAACAACGTCCTCTGCTTCCCCTACATCTTCCGCGGCGCGCTCGATTGCGGTGCGACGACGATCAACGAAGAGATGAAGATGGCGGCGGTCAATGCGATCGCAGCGCTTGCCCGCGAAGAAGTGTCGGACGTTGCCGCCCGCGCCTATTCCGGCGAAACGCCGATCTTCGGACCGAACTATCTCATCCCCTCGCCGTTCGACCCGCGCCTGATCCTGCGCATTGCGCCGGCCGTCGCCAAGGCTGCCGAGGAAACCGGCGTCGCGACCCGCCCGATCCATGATGTCGAAGCCTATCTCGACCAGCTGAACCGTTTCGTCTGGCGTTCGGGCTTCGTCATGAAGCCGATCTTTACCGCGGCGAAGGATGCTGAAAAGAACCGCGTGATCTTTGCCGAAGGTGAAGACGAGCGCGTGCTGCGCGCCGCCCAGATCCTGCTCGAGGAAAAGACGGCACGGCCGATCCTGATCGGTCGTCCTTCGGTCATCGAGGCACGCCTGAAGCGTTTTGGCATCCGCATCCGTCCGAATGTCGATTTCGAAGTGGTCAACCCGGAAGACGATCCGCGTTATCGCCAGTATGTCGATGACTATCTCGCGCTTGTCGGTCGCCAGGGCGTCAACCCGGAAACGGCGCGCACCATCGTGCGTACCAACAACACCGTCATTGGTGCCCTGTCGGTCAAGCGCGGCGAAGCCGATGCGCTGATCTGCGGCGTCGAAGGCCGCTACGACCGGCACCTGCGCGACGTTCGCCAGATCATCGGCCTGCGTCCGGGCGCCCGCACGCTGGCCGGCCTCAGCCTCTTGATCTCGCAGCGCGGTGCGATCTTCTTTGCCGACACGTTCGTCAACTACAACCCGACCGCCGCCGAGATCGCCGAGATCACCATTCTCGCCGCAGAGGAAGTTCGCCGCTTCGGCATCACGCCGAAGGCTGCCCTGATCTGCCACTCGAATTTCGGCTCGCGCAATTCGGAGAGTGCCGCCAAGATGCGCGAAGCGCTCGGCATCATCCGCGAACGCGCGCCGGATCTGGAAGTCGATGGCGAAATGCAGGGCGGTTCGGCGCTGTCGGAAGAGCTGCGCAAGCGCGCCATGCCGAACACGTCGCTGTCCGGCGAAGCCAATCTGCTGGTCTTCCCGAATCTCGATGCGGCCAGCATTTCGCTTGGCCTCGTGCGGAC
This sequence comes from Neorhizobium alkalisoli, assembly GCF_007829835.1. Lineage (GTDB taxonomy): Bacteria > Pseudomonadota > Alphaproteobacteria > Rhizobiales > Rhizobiaceae > Neorhizobium. The sequence goes on from NZ_VIWP01000007.1 coordinate 95,615, forward strand.
GATGATGGATGCCCTGCATGTCGGCCCGATCCTGATCGGTGCGGCCCTGCCAGCCCATATTCTCGGCCAGTCGGTCACCTCGCGCGGCGTGGTCAACATGGCAGCGCTTGCGGTCGTGGAAGCATCCGAGGCAGAACCGCTGCTCGGCTGAGATACACCGAGACCAGAATTCGAGCCGGCCCCACCGGGGCCGGTTCATAAGATGTAAACGTGCCGGACCTATCGTTAAGGCTATCCTTCAAACGGTATCGGAAACCGCCATGCGATATCGCGGCCTGCTGATCATCGGCCTTACTCTTCTTCCCGCGATGGCCTCGGCCGGCGACGTGGAACTCTGCGCCGACCTTTTCGGCAAGCTCAACAACGCGCCAATCATCATCGGCAATCGCGGCCAGATGCGCGAATATGTGCAGGCGCTGGCGCAGAAGAATATCGAAATTCGCAAGATGCGTGTCGACATGCGCAATGCCGGCTGCGGTGGCGGCAGCATCGTCGTGCTCGGCTCGGCAAACAACAGCCAGTGCGAAGGCATGCGGCAGGAGCTGCAATCGCTGGAAAGCGCGCGTGAATCGATCGCCGCCGAGCGCAACAATGCCCGCCAGCTCACCTATTCGTCGGAAGAGCGGACAGCCATCCTTGCCGCCATCCGCGCCAATGCCTGTCTGCCCTCGGATTACCAGGAGCAGAAGAAAGCCGACGAGATGGAGCGGCTGCGGATCCGCGGGCTTGCTTTGCCCAAGGAGGATGAGCAGCAACCCGTGTCACCGTCGAACCGCCAGAAATCCGGCATAACAACCCAGGACGATCCGCAATCGGGTGTCATCCATCTGCGGACGCTGCCAGCCGGCCCTTCGCAGGAGACGGCGGCCAACCCGCCGCTCGATCCGCGTGAGCGGCCCTATGATCCGGGCCAGAAGGTTCGGACCGTCGGCCCGGTCTTCCTGCCGGACGAGAGCATCGATCTCGCCCATCCGAAAGCGCCGGGCGCACAACCGCAGCAGTAACTGCTTTCAGCGCTCCTGCCAGCGCTCCGAAAACACCAGATCCTCCAGCGGCAGCCGCTGCCGCCAGCCTTTGACGGCCAGTTCCGGCTCACCGTACAGCTGGTCGACATAACCGAGGCAGAGCCAGGCAACGATCTCGATCCGCTCCGGTATGCCAAGCAGCGCGCGAACATCCTCGTCGCGAAAAATGCTGACCCAGCCGACACCGACACCTTCGGCACGCGCCGCAAGCCAGAGGTTTTGAATGGCGCAGACGGTCGAGAAGGAATCCATTTTCGGATTATGGGTACGGCCGAGCACGACGGGGCCGGCCTTGTCGGGATCGCAGGTGACACAGATCGACAATGGCGCCTTGCGGATGCCTTCGAGCTTCAGGCTTTTGTAGAGATCGCGCTTTTCTCCGTCGAACAGGTTGGCGGCCTCCTCGTTGGCGCGGGAAAAGGCCTGCCAGGCGGCCTGCCGCATCTCTTCGCTGCGCACGAGAATGAAATTCCAGGGCTGCATGAAGCCGACCGAAGGGGCGGCATGGGCGGCCCCCAGAAGCCGCTGGACAAGATCGTCCGGCAGAGGATCGGACAGAAACTGGTCGCGCACATCGCGCCGCGTGCCGATCGCCCTGTAGACCGCGTCCCGCTCTTCCTTGGAAAAGGCGCAGGCCGAAACGAGGGCTTGCGAAGCGGTGTCCGTCACAACATCCGGCACCGCAGTCATGTCTGGTCGCATCGTCTATCCCCAACAATGCAGAAGGCCATCGGCATTGGCCGGCAAATCCTTCCAAACATCGAGCGGCCGTCCGCGCCGATCGATCCACCTCGCCAGGCCGGTCTTCTGACTTCGGCTTCACCTGCCTGCCGCGACCTTCCCGGATTGCTCCAGTGGCCATTTGATGCGGCAGACATCAGCCTTACAGCGTTGGGCACGTTCCGGGTTTTCACCGGATTCCCGATTCTCCCGCAACGAGCGGGCACCTGACGATTTTCTTATGCGCCCGCGCTTTCGCGGATACAAGTTTCATACAGCTTCAAGCACCCGGGAAATAGCGGACAAAGGCGAATTGTTTGCCGTCCGGTGCCCAGTTGGGCGAATTCATCGTGCCCTGCCCGCCGAACAGGTCGAACAGCGTCTCGACATTGCCGCCGTCCATATCCATCAGCCGCACCCGCACGTTCAGATCGCGCGGATGGTCAAAAACATCGCCGTCGTAGGAGACGAAGACGATCTTGTCACCGAGCGGCGACGGATGCGGGAACCAGTCGCCGTAAGGGCTATTGGTGATGCGCTCGGCCGTGCCGCCACCCGCCGGAACCCGCCAGATCTGCATGCGGCCGCTGCGGCTGGAATTGAAATAGATCCACTTTCCATCCGGCGAATAATCGGGTCCATCATTGCGGCCCTCGCCAAATGTCAGACGCGTCTCGTCACTGCCATCGGTGGCGATCGTGTAGATGTCGAAGACATCGTTGCGGATGCCGCAATAGGTGAAGCGTTTTCCATCCGGCGACCAGCCATGCCAGTAGGACGGCAGGTTTTCCGTCACCAATTTTGGCGCCCCACCCTTTGCCGAAAGAATGTAGATTGCCGACTTTCCGAACTCGACCTTGTCGGAAATGGCGATCGCTGATCCATCCGGCGCGATGCCGTGATCGTTGTTGCAGAGATTGGCAAAGCCCGTATCGACCAGATGCGGATCCGCATCACCAGCCGGTGACAAGCGGTACATCAGCCCGTCGCAGTTGAGCATCAGATAGGAGCCGTCGGGCGACCAGTTGGGCGCCTCAAACAGTTTTTCCGTCTGCCAGACAACACGGCTCGTCCGTGTCTCGATGTCGAAAATTTCGACCGAACTGCGCAATGCCATGAAATCCTCTCAATAAATCCCTTCAGCGGTCCCGAAACCGGTTGGTGATGGGGTAACGGCGATCACGGCCGAAATTGCGGCGGGTGATCTTCACGCCGGGAGCCGATTGCCGGCGCTTGTATTCGGCAAGGTAGAGCAGATGCTCGATCCGGTGCACGACCGTCTCGTCATGGCCGCGCGCTATGACATCGGCAGCCCCCATCTCGCGCTCGACGAGACATTCGAGAATATCGTCGAGGACGTCATAGGGCGGCAGAGATTGCTGGTCGGTCTGGCCGGGCCGCAGCTCGGCAGAGGGGGGCTTGTCGATGATCGAGGCCGGAATCACCTCGCCTGCGGGCCCACGCACATCTGGCGGCCGATGGGCATTGCGCCAACGCGCCAGCGCGTAGACCTGCCCCTTGTAGAGATCCTTGATCGGATTGAAGCCGCCATTCATGTCGCCGTAAAGCGTCGCGTAACCGACCGACATTTCCGACTTGTTGCCGGTCGTCACGACCATGGCGCCGAACTTGTTGGAGATTGCCATTAGGATGGTCCCCCGCGCGCGGCTCTGCAGGTTTTCCTCGGTCACATCCTCTTCGGCGCCGTCGAACAGACCCGAAAGGCCGGACAGAAAGCCGTCGACGGCCGCCTCGATCGGCACCGTGTCATAACGAATATGGAGAGCCGCGGCACAGGCTTCGGCATCCTTCAGCGAGGCGTCCGACGTATATCGATAGGGCATCATCACGGCATGCACGCGCTCGGCCCCGAGCGCATCGACAGCCATAGCCGCACAGAGCGCCGAATCGATGCCACCGGACAGGCCGAGCACGACCGACTTGAAACCGTTCTTCGCCACATAGTCGCGCAGGCCGAGCACACAGGCGCGATAATCCGCCTCCTCGCCTTCAGGAACGGGATCGACCTTGCCGGTGTCGCAGATCCAGGTCTCACCCTGCCTGCGCCATTCGCTGAGATGGATGCTTTGCTCGAATTCCGACATCTGGAAGGCGAGCCTGTGGTCGGCATTGAATGCGAAGCTGGCACCGTCGAAGACGAGTTCGTCCTGACCGCCGACCTGCGCGCCATAGACAAGCGGCAGGCCACTTTCGATCACCTGACGCAGCACGACCTGATGGCGGATATCGATCTTGCCGCGATAATAGGGCGAACCGTTCGGCACGAGCAGAATTTCGGCGCCGCTTTCGGCTAGGGTCTCGCAGACTCCGGCATCGCCCCAGATATCCTCGCAGATCGGAACACCGATCCTTACCCCCCTGAAATTGACGGGTCCGGGCATGGGACCAGCATCGAAGACACGCTTCTCGTCGAACTCGCCGTAATTGGGCAGATCGACCTTGTCCCTGATGGCGATGACCCGGCCCCCATCAAGCACGGCTATAGAATTGTAACGCCCCTCGCCGTCCTGCCTGGGAAAACCGACGATCATGCCGGGGCCGCCATCCACGGTCTCTGCCACAAGACTGTCGATCGCCTGCTGACAGGCTTCCAGGAAGGCGGGTTTCATCACGAGATCTTCCGGCGGATAACCGGAAATGAAGAGTTCGGTGAAAAGGACGATATGCGCGCCCATCTCGGCTGCCTCACGGCGTGCCTGCCGCGCAAGGAGAAGATTGCCGGCAATATCCCCCATGACGGGGTTGAGCTGGGCGACTGCGATCCGAAACGTGTCAAACCTGTCCTTGTCCATAGGGCAGATCTAATCTCCGTCAGGCAGGACCGCAACGGTTGCACCGGCTTTTTCGCAAGCGCTTCGCCGCGAATGACGTGCTCGGAATACGAATATTATACAACGCTAAAATCTCTAGCCCGATTTTAAAGGATTTTTAGCTCCCTCGCGCAATCATATTCGTAAATACTAATTTAGAGGGAGGAAATCATGAGGATGCCATCCGTTGCCACATGCCGCTCCGGAGGGTCGGCGGTGGAATTTGCGATCATCGCCCCTCTGCTGTTTCTCGTCCTGTTCAGCCTGATCGGCTACGGCATCTATCTCGGTGCGGCACATGCCGTGCAGCAACTTGCTGCCGATGCTGCTCGCACGGCCGTTGCAGGTCTGGACGATACCGAGCGCAAGAAGCTCGTGCAGGACTATGTCACCAAATCGACCATGGACACAGTCCTGATCGACAAGACCAAGCTCAGCATGCAGGTGGCTGCAGATCCGGCCAATCCGAACCAGTTCACGGTCTCGGTCGATTACGATGCCAGCAACCTGCCGATCTTCAGCCTCTACAGCTACGCCATGCCCGACACCCATATCCGTCGTTATTCCACGATGCGGATCGGAGGCATCTGACCATGCGCCGCCTGCCCTTTCTTGCCCGTGACCGTTCCGGGAACATCGCCATTTCGGCCGCCCTCAGCATGCCGCTTCTGATCGGCGCGCTTGCGCTCGGCATCGACTATGGCAGCCTGACGCTGCAGCAGCGCGATCTGCAGAGCACCGCCGACCTCGCCGCCATCGCCGCCGCCGGAAATCTCTCCAATCCGGAAAAAGGCGCTCTGGACTTCTTCACCCTCAACAATCGCGACATACCGGTGCGCACGACAAACGGCCTGCTGACGTCCAAGGGGCTAGTGCCGTTTGATCCCGACACCGTTCTCATGAACTACGGTACCTATGCCGAGGTGACCAAGGGGCGTTACACGCCCGATCCGTCACTTGCGGCGGCCAACCGGTTCGTGGCGGGTGCAACGCCCTCCGACTCGATGCGGCTCACCCTCTATACCAAAGGTGCGCTCTATTTTTCCGGTTCGATGATGGCGCCGCCGCAGCTTGCCGCCAGCGGCACGGCGTCGATCGACAAGTCCGCCTCCTTCTCGATCGGCTCGCGCCTCGCCAGCCTCAACGAAGGCGTGCTGAACGCGCTGCTCGGCCAGCTGCTCGGCACGACGATCTCGCTGAAGGTCATGGATTATCAGGGGCTTGTCGACACACAGGTCGATCTCCTCAAGACGCTCGACGCGCTGGCGATCGATCTCAACCTGCAGGCCGGCACCTATGAGGACCTGCTGAAGACCGACATCACCTATGGCAAGCTGTTCACGACATTGGCCAAGACGACGGGCCTCAGCCCGTCGGTCGCCACCGTGCTGAACACGCTCGGCAAGGCCGTCGACAAGACCAAAGTGACCCTGAAACTGCAGGACATTCTTTCGCCAGGCCCCTTGTCGAAGAAGCTGATCGGCCAAAGCGACGGACTGACCATCAATACCAATCTGATGGACCTCGTCTCGGCGGCCGCGACCGCCAACCAGGATGGCAAGCAGCTCGCCGTCGATGTCGGGACCGCGATCCCGGGCCTCGGCTCGGCCAAGCTGACGATCGCAATCGGCGAACCGCCGGCCGGCACGCCTTATCTCGCCGCCGGCGCTCCGGGTACGATCGTGCGCACCGCCCAGACCCGCATTGCCGCGGAAGTGACGCTCGACGGTGTTTTGAGCCTGCTCGGCTTCAAGGTCCGCGTTCCGGTCTATCTGGAAATTGCCAATGCCGAGGCGAAACTCGTGTCGATCACATGCCCCTCGGCCGGCAAGAACACGGCGACCGTCGATATCGATGCAGTACCGGGCGTCGCGGAACTGACGCTCGGCGATGTCGACACCTCTGCCTTTGCAAATTTCGGCACCAAGCCGCGGGCAACAAAGGCGGACCTCGTGACCTCGCCTCTCCTGGACGTCACGGCACTGGTCTATGGCAATGCTACGAACAGCAAGCCGTCGAGGCTGACCTTCACGCCATCCGACATCACCAGCGGCAAGGTCCGTTCCGTCTCGACGCAGGACACGATCACGACGCTGTTCAATTCGCTGCTCGGCAATCTCGAGCTTCAGGTCGAGCTCCTGAACATCCCGCTCGGCGTTCCGAAGCTGATCACCGCCGCCCTGCAGGCGACACTGCCGCTGGTCACTGCACCGCTCGATACGCTTCTCACCAACACGCTGCTGGCGCTTGGCATCCGCATCGGCGAAGCCGATGTCAGGCTCGGCGGAACAGTGTGCCGCAATCCGGTTCTCGTCCAATAGGTTCAGCTTGGACGGGAACACGCAAAAGGCCGGCGATCCCCCCGCCGGCCTTTTCGTTTGTCATCAGCAATGATCGACGGCGATCAGCCGTTGACGACCATCCGCTTTTCGTCGCGACCGCTCTTCATCCGCTCTGCGAGCAGGAAGGCCAGTTCCAACGCCTGGTCGGCGTTGAGGCGCGGGTCGCAATGGGTGTGGTAACGATCCTGAAGATCGCCAGCCGTCACTGCGCGCGCGCCGCCGGTGCATTCGGTCACGTCCTTGCCGGTCATCTCGATATGGATGCCGCCCGGATGAGAACCTTCCGCACGGTGGATCTGGAAGAAGCTTTCGACTTCCGACAGGATCCGGTCGAACGGCCGGGTCTTGTAGTTGTTGAGCGTGATCGTGTTGCCGTGCATCGGATCACAGGACCAGACAACCTTCTTGCCCTCGCGCTCGACGGCGCGAATGAGTTTTGGCAGGCTGTCTGCGACCTTGTCGTAGCCGAAACGGCAGATCAGCGTCAGGCGGCCGGCCTCGTTGGCCGGGTTCAGCGCATCGATGAGCTCGATCAGGTTGTCCGGCTGCAGCGAGGGGCCGCATTTCAGACCGATCGGGTTTTTGATGCCGCGGAAATATTCCACATGCGCATGGTCGAGCTGACGGGTACGGTCGCCGATCCAGATCATGTGGCCCGACGTCGCGTACCAGTCGCCCGAGGTCGAATCGACGCGGGTCAGCGCTTCTTCGTAGCCGAGAAGCAGCGCTTCATGGCTGGTGAAGAAATCCGTCTCGCGCAGGCTCGGCTGGTTCTCGGCAGTGATGCCGATCGCCCGCATGAAATCCATCGTCTCGCCGATACGGTCGGCCAGCTTGCGGTAACGCTCGCCCTGCGGGCTATCCTTGACGAAGCCGAGCATCCACTTCTGGACGTTTTCCAGATTGGCGTAACCGCCCATCGCGAAGGCGCGCAGAAGGTTCAGCGTCGCCGCCGACTGACGGTAGGCGTCAAGCTGGCGCTCCGGCGCCGGAATGCGCGATTCCGGCGTGAAGTCGATGCCGTTGATGATGTCACCGCGGTAGGACGGCAGCGTCACATCGCCCTGCGTCTCGAAATTCGAGGAACGGGGCTTTGCGAACTGACCGGCAATGCGGCCGACCTTTACCACCGGCAGCTGGGCGCCATAGGTCAGGACGACGGCCATCTGCAGGAAAGCGCGGAAGAAGTCGCGGATATTGTCGGCGCCGTGCTCGAGAAAACTCTCGGCACAATCGCCACCCTGAAGAAGGAATGCATCGCCGTTGGCGACCTTCGCGAGCTGGCTCTTCAGCCTGCGGGCCTCTCCGGCGAAGACGAGGGGCGGAAACGTAGCGAGCTGGGCTTCGGTTGCTGCCAATGCAGCCTGATCCGGATATTCCGGAACCTGCTGGATCGGTTTATTCCGCCAACTACTAGGGGTCCAATTCTGCGCCATGTCGCTCACCTGTTTCTGCCTCGGATCTCCTGCCGGGCCTGACTTTTAAAGAATTTCGGGGCTTATAGACCGAACGGCCGTCCTTGCATAGCTGCTTAGATGCACCGATCGCAGGCCGTCTTCGATCCGTGTCGAATTCGACCTGAGCCGAAAATCGTGATCCTTGGCGGCAAATGCAAGTTCACCCCATCCGGACGCAGTGTCGTCAATTCGGTGACGTGACGATCGCACGGAATCATGCCTTGCAATGCCGTCGAATACACCGATGTGGCGGCACGTCAGGATGAGGCATGGCAGAGATCGAATTCTGCCCAGTAACACCAGAACGCTGGAAGTATAGGCAAGGTGTCCGATCGCATTTACGCGGGCCCGTTAATTCGCGTTTCATGACTCTGTGACAGGTTCTCGGCGGGGATACCTATCGGAGTGGGGCATTATGCGGCGGCTTACCGGCGATCGCAGGGGCAATTTTGGCATCATGACAGCGCTTTTGCTGGTTCCGCTTGCGGGCGCGGCCGGCATGGCGCTCGATTTTTCACGCGCGATGACCGTCAAATCGCAGCTCTTTGCAGCGGCCGATGCGGCTGCGGTCGGTGCAATCTCGGAAAAATCGAAGGCCGTCGCTCAGGCCATGGCCATGAGCGGCAATGGCAATGTGTCGCTCGACCCGACCGAGGCGCGCAACATCTTCTTCGGGCAGATGTCGAACGATCTTTCCGACGTCACGGTGAATGTCGATATCACCGTCGCCAAGGTCAACGGCGTGATCACCTCGCACGTCACCTTCGATGCAGCAATGCCGACCACCTTCATGCAGGTTCTCGGGCAGACGCAGATCGCGCTCTCCGATACCGCAACCGCGCAATACCAGACACCGTCCTTCCAGGACTTCTTCATGCTGCTCGACAACACGCCTTCGATGGGCGTCGGCGCCACACCGACCGATGTCGCCAACATGAAAAAGGCGACGGCCAACGGCTACCAGGGTCCAGGCCCAAATAAAGGCGGCGACGCCGATTGTGCCTTTGCCTGTCATATCGTCTCGACAGACGGCGTCGACGATCCCTACAGCTATTACAACGTCGCCAAGGCAAAAGGCATCACCACGCGCATCGACGTGGTCGCCAGCGCCACCAAGGCGCTGATGGCGACAGCGACATCGACCCAGACGACCGCGGATCAGTTCCGTGTTGCCGCCTATACATTCGGCCAGACGGCCATGGATGCGAAGCTCTACAAGGTCGCGGCACTCAGCTACAGCCTCAGCGATGTCGCCAAGGCGACCGACAAGATCACGCTGATGAGCATCCCCTACCAGAACTACAATAACGACCAGCAGACCAGTTTCGATGACGCGCTGAAGGGCATCAATACCGAAATCGCCGGCACGCCGGGCAAGGGCACTAGCAATGCCGACCGTGCGAAGATCGTCTTCTTCGTGGCGGATGGCGTGGCCGACGCCTATAAGCCCGTCGGCTGCACCAGCCCCAAGGGCGCAAATAATGGACGCTGCATCGAGCCGGTCGACACCACGACCTGCACGACCCTGAAAAACCGCGGCATCAAGATCGCGGTCCTCTACACGACCTATCTGCCGCTGCTGGACAATAATTTCTACAAGTCCTGGGTCGCGCCGTTCCAGCCGACGATCGCCAGCAAAATGAAGGAATGCGCCACGGACGGGCTCTATTTCGAGGTCAGCCCGACGGAAGGCATCGATGATGCGATGAAGACGCTGTTCCTGAAAATCGTCAGCATGCCGCGGATCACCAGCTGATCCGCGTTCACGCCCAAGCGACGGATGAGCGGGTCAGACCCGCTCGCCGTTCCTGATCCGGTAGGTCGGATTGTACATCGTCACCAGTTCTTCGGCTGCCGTCGGATGCACGGCCATGGTGCGGTCGAAATCGTCCTTGGTGACACCGGCCTTCAGCGAGATGCCGAGAAGCTGCGCCATCTCGCCCGCATCGTGACCGAGAATATGAGCGCCAACGACCTTGCGGCTTTCCGCATCGACGACGAGCTTCATGATCATCCGCTCGGTACGGCCAGACAGGGTCGCCTTCATCGGCCGGAATTCGGCGCGATAGACTTCCAGCTCCGCGTATTTCCGGGCAGCCTCTTCCTCGCTAAGCCCCACAGTACCGATCTCGGGTTGCGAGAAGACGGCCGTTGCGATCAGGTCGTGATCCGGCGAAGTCGGCTTGCCCTTGAAGGCGGTCTCGATGAAGCACATCGCCTCATGGATCGCGACCGGCGTCAATTGTACCCGATCGGTGACATCACCAAGCGCGTAGATGTTTTCGATATTGGTGCGCGAATAGGCATCGACCAGGATCGCGCCGCGTTCGTCCATGCCGATACCGGCTGCCTCCAGACCAAGACCCTTGGTGTTCGGATCGCGGCCGAGCGCCAGCATGACGGTGTCGACATTCAGGGTCTCGCCGCACATGGTGCGCGCCTGCAGCCCGCCGGCCGGCGTCTTCGTCACTTCCTCGATGACATCGGTGAGGAGGATGCGGATGCCCTTCTCGGTCATTGCCTTGTGCAGGCCCTGGCGCATGTCGTGGTCGAAGCGCGAGAGGATTTCCTTGCCGCGATAGATCAGCGTCACCTCGACACCGAGGCCATGGAAGATATTGGCGAATTCAACCGCGATATAACCGCCGCCGGCGATCAGGATCGAGCGCGGCAGTTCCGGCAGATCGAAGGCCTCGTTGGAGGAGATGCAAAGCTCGTGGCCCGGCAGGGCCGCATGCGGATTGGGCGTGCCGCCGGTGGCAATCACGATCTTGTCGGCGGTGACCGTCTTGCCCGTCTTGACGATGCGGATCGTGTGGGTATCGACGAGTTCGGCACGGCTGTCGATCATCTCGGCGCCGTTGTTTTCAAGGCCGCGGCGATAAAGACCTTCGAGACGGGTGACTTCCCGCTCCTTGGCGGCGACCAGCGCCTTCCAGTCGAACTTGCTTTCACCGACCGTCCAGCCGAAACCGGCGGCATCCTCGAAATGCTCGGAAAATTGCGAGGCATAGACATAGAGCTTTTTCGGCACGCATCCGCGGATGACGCAGGTGCCGCCGAATCGGAATTCTTCGGCAATTGCCACGCGCTTGCCGAGCGAGGCTGCAACGCGCCCTGCCCTGACACCACCGGAACCGCCACCGATCACAAAGAGGTCGTAGTCGTAAGCGGTCATGGCAAGCTCCTGGAAATGATCGGACAATGTCTGGGAGGACAATCTCGAAAGACGGGGGTGAGACGCACACCATATAGGATTGCGCCCCGCAAAAAGCAAAAGCCCGGATCGCTCCGGGCTTCACCAATTTTGACAATGCTATTTTAAAATTACGGCTTCGGTGCCGGAGCCGGTGCAGGCTTGGCCGGAGCAGGCTTTGCAGCCGTCGCGGGAGCCGGTGCCGGAGCAGCATCGACGACCGGAGCCTTGATCGGGTTGGCATCGATGACGGCGCGCAGCTTGGCCGTGCTCTGGGCACTCAGGTCACGCTGGATGCCGTTTGCCCAGATTTCCGCAGCCTTGGCGAGCTCGCGATTGACGAGCGGCTGGTTGGTCAGAAGCTTCTTGCCGGCTTCGGAATTGAAGAAGGTCGAGATCGACTTCAGCTCGTCGGCCGAGAAGCTCTTGGCGTAAATCGTTGCCGCTTCCTTTTCGAGATCGGCACGACGCGGTGCAAGCGCCAGGGCCTGCTCGTCGACGATCGCAGAAATCTGGTTCTGGAAATTCGGCGACGACTGGATGAACTGACCCTTCAGGCCTTCGGCCAGGTTGGGCAGAATGTTGTCGAAACGATCGGTGACGTTCAGGGAGGCAATCGCCTGGCGGGCTGCCGTCAGATGCGCTTCGGGGATCTCCTGGGCCTGCGTAGCAACGGTCATGGAAACCGTCATGACGCCCGACAGAAGGCTCGCGAAAATGGCAGCACGGCCGAGAACCGCGTATTTGATCATGGGTTGATTGCTCCTGGTTTTATTTCGCCTTCAACGTCCGCGCACCCGCCTCGCCGGCGATGATCGCAAAAGACGCCATATGAATGAATAGCCCGTGCTCGACGACGCCGGGAATAAAATTGAGTTCGCCCGACAGTGCCTCTGCATCAGGAATACGGCCAAAAGATGCGTCGAGAATATAATGCCCGCCATCCGTCATGAACAGTTCGTCACCGGCGCGGCGCAGCTTCATCTCGCCGCTCAGGCCAAGGCGCGATGCTGCTTTTTCGACGGCGATCCTTGTCGATGTCTGACCGAAAGGATTGATCTCGATCGGCAGCGGAAAGGCGCCGAGCGTTTCGACCAGCTTGGTCGCATCCGCAATCACGATCATCCGGCTCGATGCCGCAGCGACGATCTTTTCGCGCAGCAGTGCGCCGCCGCCGCCCTTGACCAGGGTCAGATCGGCATCCAGTTCGTCGGCACCGTCGATCGTCAGGTCGAGTTCCGGCAGTTCATCGAGTGATTTCAGCGGAACGCCGAGTTCGAGGCAAAGCCGCGCGGTGCGCTCCGAGGTCGGCACGCCCTGGATACGAAGCCCGCCATGCACCTTTTCGGCCAGAAGACGAACGAATTCCTCGGCCGTCGATCCGGTACCGATACCGAGCCGCATACCGTCTTCGACATGTGCCAGTGCAGCCTCTGCCGCCTTGACCTTCATTTCCCGGGCGTCCATGCGCCACACGCTCCCCGCTGTTAAGTCGTCAGCTGTTTACACGGCTCGCCCGGCAAACGAAAGTCCCTCATCCCGGTTTTGCTCTTCACGACCGGCCTTTGCATTTCCGCTCCGCTTTGCGTATTGCGGATCATCTTGAAGCTGCACATGACCGAGGCCTTTTTGACCAACCCTCTCGTAATCTTCGATCTCGACGGCACGCTCGTCGATACGGCGCCCGACCTGATGGACAGCCTGAACCACACGATTTCAGCCGTTGGCCTCGAGCCCGTGACGTTCGACGACGTCACCTATCTCGTCGGGCAAGGCGTCAAGGTGATGATCAGCCGCGCCTTCGAACTGAGAAAGACGCATCTCGACGACGAGACAGCGGCAAAACTGTTCGATCGCTTCATGGAGCATTACCGGGCGCATATGCCGGGCAAGAGCACCGTCTATCCCGGCACGATCGCCTGCCTGGAACGGCTTGCCGGCGCCGGCATCCAGCTTGCGGTCTGCACCAACAAGCTCGAGGAGCTCGCCTTTCCGCTGATGGATCAGCTCGGACTGACGTCGCATTTCCAGGTGATTACCGGTGGCGACAGCTTTGCCGTCAGGAAACCCGATGCCGGCCATATCCTTGGTACGATCGAACGCGCGGGCGGCGAAGCCTCGAAGGCCTTGATGATCGGCGACAGCATCAACGACATTCTTGCCGCAAAGAATGCCGGCATTCCGTCGATTGCCGTCAGCTTCGGTTATTCGCATGTTCCGGCAGCCGAGCTTGAGCCGACGCTGGTGATCGATAGTTTTGACGAATTGACGCCGGCGCTCGTCGAAAAGCTTTTCGCGCAAAGCTGACATTCAAAACATTTCCCCAAAACAGAAAACGGCGGCCAGTGGCCGCCGTTTTCGTATCAGAGGAGTTCATCCGCCTCAGATCTGGGCGCTGCGGCTCTTGGTCGTGGCCTGAAAAGCCTTCCAGGTGGCGGCATCGCGGCCATAAACGTCGTCGAAATATTCGACCGCGCCGTCCTTGTTCGGCCAGGCGGTAAAATAGGCGACGTAGACCGGGAATTTCACCGGAACCTTGACGGCCTCGTTCTTGCCGGCGGCGATACGGCCGTCAACATCCTGCTGGGTCGTGCCAAGCACGGCGGCCGCCATCTTGCGTGGCTCCTGCAGGCGCACGCAGCCATGGCTGAGCGCACGCATGTCACGCTGGAAGAAGCTCTTGGATGGCGTGTCATGCATGTAGATGGCATGCGCGTTCGGGAACAGGATCTTCAGGTCACCGAGCGCATTGTCGCTCGACGGCGGCTGACGGACCGAAACGTTCTGGGTCGAACCGTACCAGTTGACGCTGGAGGACGGTACGGCCTTGCCGTTGACGGCAACTTCGTAGCCCATGCGGTCGAGATAGGACGGGTCCTGACGCAGGTGCGGCAGCATTTCGTTGACGATGATCGACTGCGGAACACCCCAGTAAGGATTGAACTCGACGGTTTCGATCTCATCCTGGAAGAAGAAGGTCTGGTGCGCCTTGGCGCCGACCACGACACGCATCGAGAACTGCTCGGCGCCATGCTCGTGATAATAGACGCGGAAGGCCGGCTGGTTGATGAAGACGTAACGCTGGCCGAGATCACCCGGCAGCCAGCGCGCCTGTTCCATGGCAACGATGACCTTCTGGATCTTGTCCTCGGAACGGTCGCCGATCATCTTGCGGACGGTTGCAGCACCGATGACGCCATCAGCCTTGAGGCCGGATTCGCCCTGGAACGATTTGACCAGATCAACGAGTTCCGGCGAATATTCCGGCGTCTGCTGATAAGCGGCAAGCGTTGCGGCATGCTTGGTCTTCAGGGCTTCAGAGCCGGACTGCTGGATGGCAGCAACGATGCTTGCCATGTCCGGGCTGCTTGCGCCTGGCTTCAGGAGAAGATTGTCCGGCAGCGAAACCGCGGCAATCTCGGTGGTGGCTTCGGCGCGCAGCTTGGCAAGTTCGGCCTTGAGCGACTGGAATTCGACACCCTTCGGCTCGATGCCGGCGAAATAGGCGGCAACATCCGGAGCGGCAGCCAAGGCCGGCAGCATGGAAGCGAGATTGGCGTCCTTGCGCTTGAAGTCGTGATATTCGGAAATCCGGTTCGGATCGAGGCGACCGCGCACCATATCCTGAGCGAACATCAGCGTCTTGGCCGAAAGAGCCAGTTCGAAGCGCATCAGCGCCTTGTCATGGTCGGTTGCAACAGGCTGGGCGGCAACCGGATCGGCTGCGGCCGGCTGGGCGGCCGGCGTCGTGGCGTCGGCGGAGACAGCAGTCGGCGCAACCGACGGATCGGCGGCCGGTGCCGGGGAAGCATCAGCCGGCTGGGCGACGCTTGCGGTGGTCAGGCTCGGAACCGTTACGGCGTAATCGGCCGGATCGAGGCCATAATCGCCGGCCTTGGCCAGCATGTCGATAACCGCCCGGCCCTTTTCGCTGACATCCCCATTGGCGACCCAAAGCGGCGCGGCATTCTTTGCGTAATAGGCTTCGAGCGCGGCTGCGATATCACTCGGCGCCACAACCTTGGCCTCGGCGATCAGCCGCGTCGCGTCGGTCGCGGAAGCCGCGGCAAAGCCTGCGGTCCGCACCGTGCGCATGTCGTCGGCCTTGTAGGTGAAGTATTTCGGCGCAGAGACTTTCGGCAGCGGCTCGGGATCGGCCAGCTGCTTTTCCGACGGCATCGTGGTGACCACGCCCGGCACACTGGTATTTGACGCGCGGTCTCGGTTGCCCGGTCCGCCACGCAGAATATCCATCAAGGTCAGTGCGTTGGCAGGTGCCGTCATCGACGTGAATGCAGAAATCCCGGAAACAAGGGCGAGTGCAATCGAAGTTGTCTTGTAATTCTGCGGCAAGGTCTTCCCCGTCATTACATCCGCGTCCAAATCAGCGGGATCAGCAATTCACACGCCATCTATCCGATTGCGCGCGATATGAAAAGAAACGCCCGAAGCGGGCGAGCGGTCCGTCACAAGCCTCGAAAGGCGCCGGACGCATTGCGAACATTAAGAAAATATTCGTTAAATTTTTACTGACGGGTAACCAGATCAGCAAACGAAGGCTTTACCGAAAGCCGCACAATTCCGTGATACGTGTCATAAAAGGCACGTGCTGCAGTGCCGAAAAACCGGCCTTTGCGCCTTGCAGACGACAAGCAATCGTATAGTAATGCGCCGCATCGTGGCTCACGTCGCCAATTGAAGACGATCCGCAGCCCGACAGCGATCATCAGATACCTAGAGGCAGGATATGGCATCGACCCGCACCGAAACCGATACGTTTGGCCCGATCGAAGTGGCAGCCGACCGTTATTGGGGCGCCCAGGCGCAGCGCTCGCTCGGCAACTTCAAGATTGGCTGGGAAAAGCAGCCGCTCGCCGTCGTTCGCGCGCTCGGCATCGTCAAGCAGGCGGCGGCGATCGCCAACATGGATCTCGCAGGCCTCGACAAGACGACCGGTAAAGCGATCATCGATGCGGCGCAGGAAGTCATCGACGGCAAGCTCAACGATCATTTTCCGCTCGTCGTCTGGCAGACCGGTTCCGGCACCCAGTCGAACATGAACGCCAATGAAGTCATCTCCAACCGCGCGATCGAAATGCTCGGCGGCGTGATGGGCTCGAAGAAGCCGGTTCATCCGAACGACCACGTCAACATGAGCCAGTCGTCGAACGACACTTATCCGACGGCCATGCACATTGCCTGCGTCGAGACGATCGTTCGCCACCTCCTGCCCTCGCTGAAGCATCTGCACGCAGCGCTGGAAGCAAAGGTCAAGGCTTTTGCGCATATCATCAAGATCGGCCGCACCCATACGCAGGATGCAACGCCGCTGACGCTCGGCCAGGAATTTTCCGGCTATGCAGCGCAGGTCGCCTCGGCGATCGCCAATATCGAACTGACGCTGCCGGCGCTTTCGAAGCTCGCCCAGGGCGGCACCGCCGTCGGTACCGGCCTCAACGCACCGATCGGTTTTGCCGAAAAGGTTGCCGAAGAGATTTCCAAGATCACCGGCCTGCCCTTCGTCACCGCACCGAACAAGTTCGAGGCGCTTGCCTCGCATGACTCGATGGTCTTCGCACACGGCGCGATCAACGCAGCAGCAGCAGCCCTCTTCAAGATCGCCAACGACATCCGCTTCCTCGGCTCCGGCCCGCGCGCCGGCCTCGGCGAACTGTCGCTGCCGGAAAACGAGCCGGGTTCGTCGATCATGCCGGGCAAGGTCAACCCGACCCAGTCGGAAGCCCTGACCCAAGTCTGCGCGCACATCTTCGGCAACCACGCAGCGCTGACCTTTGCCGGCAGCCAGGGCCATTTCGAGCTCAATGTCTACAATCCGATGATGGCCTATAACTTCCTGCAGTCGGTACAGCTGCTCGGTGATGCCGCCGTCTCCTTCACCGACAATTGTGTCGTCGGCATCGAAGCCCGCGAAGACAATATCAAGAAGGGCGTCGAGAACTCGCTGATGCTGGTGACGGCACTCAACGGCAAGCTCGGCTACGACATCTGCGCCAAGATCGCCAAGACGGCACACAAGAACGGCACGACCCTGCGCGAAGAAGCCGTCGGCGGCGGTTATCTGACGAATGAAGAATTCGATCAGTACGTTCGGCCGGAGAACATGATCGGCCCGAAGTGACCGATCAAGCCGGATGCGGCCAGCACAGTTTGCCGGTCGCATCCCGCTTTGCTAGAATATGCGAATTAATTGTTGCGCGACTCACTATTACCACTGCAGGTTCATGACCGCGCAACAAAACCAACTTTCAAGCCGTTGGATTTTATTGCGAACTATTCAGGCAAAGATTGAATGACAATCGTCTGAACTTTGCAAAATACAACCTGCCTTAATTCTTTTCCAATATTTCTCACATATAAACCAGTCAACACGTTGCAAGGGGACTAGTGGGGGTCGTCGATGACGATGGTAGCCGCGCCGAGGGCGCAATCAGGTGATCTGATGGCTCAGATCCTCTATGCGGTCCGCTCCATGGGAGCGGCGCCAATTCCGCGCAACTATCAGCTCTTTTATGAAGCCTATGTCGGGTCCAATCCCGAATTGTCGCGCGAACTCGCCGCTCTTGGAAACCGTCCTTCGCAAGAACAGCTCGACGAGCTTGCCTCGCGCCATCTCGGCAGCGACCAGGTGAACGTGATCGAGAAGGCGCATGACAAGCTTCTGACCGAGCTGGACACCGTCCTGAAGCTTTTGAAGCAGGAACAGGCATCGCTCGAAAGCTATAGCCGCCTGCTCGGCGAGACGGCGGTGCGCATCAACTCCAAGAGCAACTTCTCGTCCGACCTGATCCGCAACGCGATCAGCCTGCTCAGCGAGGCGACGGGCGATACGATTTCGCATGGCGAAAAGACCGTTGGCACGATGGCCGAGCGCTCGCAGGAAATGGACCAGGTCCGCCGCGAACTCGACGAATACAAGCGGATCGCCAATACGGATTCGCTGACGCGACTTGCCAACCGCCGCGCCTTCGACGAACGCCTGGCTGCGATCTACGACGATCCGGCCGCGCCGGAACTGACGGCGCTGGTGCTTGCCGACGTCGACAATTTCAAGAAGATCAACGACAATTACGGCCACCCGGTCGGTGACAAGATCCTGGCGACCGTCGCTTCGGTGATCCGCTCGAATGTCCGCAAGGAAGTGTTCGTGGCCCGCACCGGCGGCGAGGAATTCGCCATCATCGTGCAGGGCAATACGCCGGAAGAAGTGCTGATCATCTGCGAACGTGTTCGTCGCGCACTGGAGACGCGGGCCTTCCGCAATTCCCGCTCCGGAGTCAATTACGGACCAGTGACGATCTCGCTTGGTTACTCGATGGCGGCGCAATCCGCCGATGCCGGCGAGCTTTACGCAAAGTCCGACGCGGCGCTTTACCACGCCAAGAATTCCGGCCGGAACCGCACGGTGATCTACGAAGACAATATGAAGAAGGAATATGTCAGCAAGAGCTGGCTGATCTACAAGAAGTAGTCTTCCGAGAAACAGACATCCGCCGCCGCCCCTTCAACCGGGCGGCGTTTTTGTGACCGCAGTTTTCTTGTCACCACATGGTCTTGGCAGCGCGGCCCGCCCATTCCCGGTCATAGGTATCCTTGTCGAAATCCGCCTTGGCGGATTTCAGCAGCGCGCCGGGCGTCGGCAGCTGCTTCGGATCGGCAAAACGATCCGGATTCCACAATTCGGAACGGATCAGCGCGCGGGCACACTGGAAATAGACTTCCTCGATCGCAATCACCGTGACGCTGCGCGGATGCTTGCCGTCCATCTCGAAACTCTCCAGCAAAGCCGGATCGGCAGAAACCACCGCCTTGCCGTTGATCCGCATCGTCGTCGTCGATCCGGGCACGAGGAACATCAGGGCGACGCGCGGGTCGCGGACAATGTTGAGGAGCGAATCGATGCGGTTGTTGCCGCGCCAGTCGGGGAGGAGGAGCGTGCCCTCGTCCCTCACCCGCACGACGCCGCCGAGATCGCCGCGCGGCGAACAGTCGAGCCCTTCGGGCCCGACGGTTGCCAGTGCAACGAAGGGCGACGCCTCGATCATCTGCCGGTAATCCGGCGTCAGCACTTTCGTCACCTTGATCAGCGACGCTTCGCCGACATCCCCATAAAGCGCCTTCAGCGCCTCGACGGAGGTGACGATGCCCGGCTCTCCGATCGCATCCCGGCTCACGTGGCCGCTCCCTGTGCCGCTGCCGCCTGCTCCGCCGCACGGCGCTCGCGATCGCGACCGGTCTTGGCGGCGACGATATCGGCGGGCTGGGCATTGCCCTTGATGAGCGAACGACCGGCATAGATGCCGCCGACCTGTTCGAGCGCAAAACGTTCCAGATCGTTCTCGCGGAATTCGGCGATCAGGTTTGCCGCCATTTCCTCTTCCTCGCCCAGAACCTGCAGCAGTTCATTACTGAAATTCAGGGCCGATTCGTAGGTTTCGCGGATCTGGTAATCGACGCCAGCCTTCAACAGGTCGATCGCGTGGCCACGGTCATAGGCGCGCGCCATGACCTTGGTCATCGGGAATTCCTGCCTGACGATCTCGGCGATCTTGATCGCCGCTTCCTTGTCGTCGATGCAGATCAGGATCGCCTTGGCGGTCGCAGCACCGGCTGCGTGAAGAATATCAGGTCGCGAGCCGTCGCCATAATAGACCTTGAAGCCGAACTTGCCGATCTCGCGCAGAAGGTCGGCGTCCCGGTCAACGATGGACATGGTGTAACCGCGGGCAAGGACGGGCTGGCTGGCGATCTGACCGAAACGCCCGAAGCCGATCAGAAGCACGTTTTCCTCGTGGCTTTCCGGCTCGGCCAGTCCGCTCGTATCGACCTGCGGCTTGGGCGCAAGGCGCACATAGACGGCAACGACCAGCGGCGTTATCGCCATGGAGAGCACGATGGTCGCGGTCAGAACCGCATTCGTTTCGCCATCGAAAATCCCGGCGGCCGTGGCTGCGGCATAAAGAACGAAGGCGAATTCGCCGCCCTGCGCCATCAGCATCGCCCGCCCCAGGCTTTCCGCATTGGAAGTACCGAGGACGCGCGCGATGCCGTAGATCACCGCCGCCTTGACGATCATGTAGGCGATGACGGCAATGATCACATGCTGCCAGTTGGCGGCGATCACCGACAGATCGACCGCCATGCCGACGCCGAGGAAGAACAGGCCGAGAAGAATGCCGCGGAAAGGCTCGATATCGGCCTCGAGCTGGTGGCGAAAGGCGGATTCGGAAAGAAGCACGCCGGCAAGGAAGGCGCCCATGGCCATGGAGAGACCTGCTGTTTCCATCAACAGGGCCGAACCCAATACGACAAGCAGAGCCGCCGCCGTCATCACTTCGCGGGCACCGGATTTTGCCAGAAGGCGGAAGAAGGGATTGAGCAAGTAACGGCCGGCCAGGATCAGCGCGGCCAAAGCTGCAAAACCGATGCCGACCGATTTCAGTCTTTCCAGCAGCGAGACCGTCTCGCCATTGGAGGCGAGCAGCGCGACGATGGCAAGGAGCGGCACGATCGCCAGATCCTCGAACAGCAGGATCGCGACGATCCGCTGGCCTTTTCGCGTCTGGAGATGATTGCTCTCCTCAAGCATCTGCATGACGATCGCGGTCGAGGTCAGCACGAAACCGGTACCGGCGACAAAGGCGACGATCGGCGACTGACCGAAGGTGATGCCGACCGCCATCAGGGCGACGATACAGGCCCCGACCTGCAATGCGCCGACACCAAAAATATCCTTGCGCATATTCCACAGCCGCGACGGCTGCATTTCCAGACCGATGATGAACAGGAACATCACCACGCCGAGCTCGGCGACATGCAGGATGGCCTGCGGATCGGAAAACAGTTTCAGCCCGTAAGGACCGATGGCAAGACCGGCGGCGAGGTATCCCAGCACCGAGCCGAGGCCGATCCTCTTGAACAGGGGTGCAGCGATGACGCCTGCCCCGAGCAAAGCCACGACCTGAACCAGATCACTCGCATTCGTTTCTGCAGACACCCTGTCCCTCTCTCTTTCTGCGCGAACGATGCCCGCCCGCGCTTGCCGCCGCCCTTATCGCTTGCTCGCGTCGCGGCTCAACCCCTTTTCAGCCAATTCCTGCTCGTATTCCATAAACATGCGTGCGCCGTCATCGCCCAGCTCGCGCAGATAAGGCCAGGTGAAGATGCCGCTGTCATGGCCATCATCGAAACCGACGCGTACGGCATAATTGCCGGCCGGCGTGATCGAGACAATGCCGACCTCGCGCTTGCCCGGCACGGTGACCTTCTGGCCCGGCCCGTGGCCCTGCACTTCGGCAGACGGCGACAGAACCCGCATCATTTCGGCCGGAAGGGCAAAGGACGCGCCATCGGAAAAGGTCACGCTCAGAAGGCGCCGATCCTTGGAAACCCGCAGCTCCGTCGGCCAGTTGTCACTCATGGTCGCCATCCTCGGTTCACTCGTATTCCTGGAAAGATCAAGGCTTCGGGATCAGGCCTGAAAGGCATATAATCACAAAGAGCCGTGCCGGGAGGATTAGGAGGTGTCCGGCGGCTCTGCAAGCCTTATTGTCCGGACACGTTTGCGCGAGGCCCTTTCAGGGGCCGCCTCCAGCCCGGTGAAGCTCTTGCACTTGACGTCCGGCGTCGCTATGCCCACCTTGCCTGTCAGGAGACTTGACGTGAATACTATTGCAGGGCCGATCGGCGGTGCAAAACCGCTTTCCACCGAAAAGGCGCCGATGATCGACCCGTTTGGCCGGGCGGTCACCTATCTGCGCGTCTCGGTAACGGACCGCTGCGACTTCCGCTGCACCTATTGCATGGCGGAAAACATGACTTTCCTGCCGAAAAAGGATCTGCTGACGCTGGAAGAACTGGAACGGCTCTGTTCCGCCTTCATCGAGAAGGGTGTTCGAAAGATCCGCCTGACGGGTGGCGAGCCGCTGGTGCGCAAGAATATCATGCATCTGGTCCGCGCCGTCGGCCGCCATATCGATCAAGGCGCGCTCGACGAACTGACCATCACCACCAACGGATCGCAGCTCGCCCGTTATGCCGACGAGCTTTATGACAGCGGTGTCCGGCGCATCAATGTGTCGCTCGACACGCTCGATCCGCAAAAATTCAAGGAAATCACCCGCTGGGGCGATTTCTCCAAGGTGATGGAAGGCATCGATGCCGCCCAGAAGGCCGGTCTGAAGATCAAGCTCAACGCCGTCGCGCTGAAGGATTTTAACGAATTCGAGATTGCCGACATGCTGCGTTTCGCGCATGGCCGCGGCATGGACCTGACCGTCATCGAAACCATGCCGATGGGCGAGATCGACGAGGACCGCACCGACCGTTACCTGCCGCTGTCAAAGCTGCGCGCCGACCTCGAAAGCCAGTTCACGCTGTCCGACATCGGTTACCGCACCGGCGGCCCTGCCCGCTATGTCACCGTCAAGGAAACCGGCGGCCGGCTCGGCTTCATCACGCCGATGACCCATAATTTCTGCGAGAGCTGCAACCGCGTGCGCCTGACCTGCACCGGCACGCTCTATATGTGCCTCGGCCAGAACGACGCCGCCGACCTGCGCACCGCGCTGCGGGCATCGGACGACGACGCCTATCTATCGGCTGCGATCGATGAAGCGATCGGCCGCAAGCCGAAGGGCCACGATTTCATCATCGACCGCACCCACAACCGCCCGGCGGTCAGCCGCCACATGAGCGTCACCGGCGGGTGACCTCAATCCTCCGTCGGCCAGATCAGCCCTGCCAGATCGCCAAGCCTGCTTACTCTTGACTGCCAGTTCGGCACATCGACATTGCGAAGGTCGCTGGCGCGGTGCAGCAGCATCATGGTGAAAAGCCGGCGCCGCCATGTGTCGTCGATATCGGCAGGGTCGATCCCGAAACCCTGCAGCAGACGACGCACCCGGCGTGGTTGGCCCGCAGTCATGAAGGCGCTCGGGCCCAGCAGGTCATATTGGCTCCAGCCGGTCATCACATCACCGAAATCGATCAGGCCGCTCAGATGCCAACGTCCGCCCTCGTCCGATAGCTGGAAATTTTCAGGGATATATTCGCCCGTCAGTATGACCGGTGGCGTATCGAGCGGGATGATCGAGGGCGCGTCCGCAACCAGCTCATCGAGATCATCGAGGAATTTTCCGCCAAGCCCCTGGCTGGCGTGGCGGCGGTGGCAGTTAGCGATCTGGGTCGAGATCAGGTTCGGCCATGCTGGCCCCACCTCCGCGAGCGGTCCGACAGGAACGGACTGGACCTCGGCGATCGTTTCACCGATCTGACCGAGAATATGCTCCTTGTCGTCTTCGGCAAGCACCGGCCAGACCTCCGAACCGGTGATGCCCTTAACCCGCGTCATGCCGATATAGCCCCATCCAAAAATTTCTCCGGCAGCAACGAGATCGGGCGTCGACAGGCTCAGGCGCCCCTGCAGAAGCGCAAGTGTCGCCCGTTCCACTTCGAACTGCCGGCGATAGAGCGGCGGAAAGATTTTCAGGATCAGATTTTCGTCCAGTGCGAGAACGAGATTGGTGCCGGTCGAAAACGGTCGCACGTTTGCAAAGCGCAGATTTTCCGCAGCCGCGATCTCGGCAAGGATCGGCTGCCAGTTCCGGCTCTCTTTTCGCCAGCTGCGAAAATGGTCGCTGTCGGTGATGGTCGGGAAGAGATCGGTCAATTTCCATCCTCGAAAGGCAAAGGCGCAATGTTTTCGGAGTGCCGCCAGCTAACACCCAAACGTCACCGGCGCGTGACTTGCTCGGTCAGCCAGAGAACACAGTCTTCCGCAGGCATCAGCGCCGTATCGAGCCGCAGCGGTCCCGGTCCCCAATCCTCGTAGGTCCGGCCGGCAATCCTGTCCCAATCCGGCTTGACCAGACCCGGCACGTCGGTCGGGCGGCTTTCGGCCCGGCGACGGTGTTCGGCCTTGTCTGAGCAGAAAATCTCGACCTCGACGGCAGGCACTCCTGCCCGCCTCGCAACCGAACGCCACGCCTCGCGCGTAATCTCGAAGGCATTGACGGAATCGGCAATGACGGTGCGGCCAACGGCAAGATTGTCACCGGCAATGCCATAGGCGGCCATATATCCGGCCGGCCCCTCGTCCTTGGCCAGCATGCCGGAACTGCGCAGGGCCTGCTCGATCGTATCGACGCGCACATGCACCGCGCCGAGCCTTTTTGCGAGCGCAATCGCGATCGTCGTCTTGCCGCTTGCCGGCAGGCCGCCGAGGATGATCAGCATCGGATATCTCCCGCTCGCGCTTGCCCAGAACGAACAATGCGGCGGACCATGTTCGGCCCGCCGCATCACCCTAAACGCAAAACATCATAGGGGTGAAATCATGCCGCGTCGAAACGGCGGCCACCGGCGCGGCGGTCGTAAAGCCCGCCCGAAACGTCCATGTTCGGATCGCGGGTCTTGAAGCGGTCGATCTTTTCCGACAGCACCTCAACACGCTGGCGCAGGCCATGGATCTCGGCATTGTTCTCCTCGACCATGGCTGCATTCCGCTGCGTGATGTGCTCGACTTCCTGTACAGCATGGGCGACTTCGCCGATACCGGTCGACTGTTCGTCGGTGGCGGCAGAAATCTGGGCGACGAGTTTTCTCACATCGGTGACATGGGAGATGATCTGCGACAGCGCTTCACCGGTTTCCTCGACCAGATGCACGCCATCATTGACCTGCGATGCGCTGGCCGAGATCAGGCCCTTGATCTCGCGGGCAGCACTTGCGCAGCGCTGGGCGAGTTCGCGGACTTCCTGGGCGACGACGGCAAAGCCACGACCCGCCTCGCCGGCACGAGCTGCCTCGACACCGGCATTGAGCGCCAGAAGGTTGGTCTGGAAAGCGATCTCGTCGATGACGCCGATGATCGTCGCGATCTTGTTCGAAGACCGGCTGATCTCGCCCATCGCGCCGACGGCACGGGCCACGACATCGCCGGAGCGGACCGCGAATTCTTCCGTCTCGTTGACCGATACGGACGTCTTTCGCGCACTCTCGGCGGTGGAACGGACAACGTCGTTGAGGTGCTTGAGGGCACGCGAGCTTTCTTCCAGTGCTGCCGCCTGCTGTTCGGTGCGGCGGGCAAGATCGTCGGCGGAAGCGGCGAGATTGCCGGTGCCGCCTTCGATCTCTTCGGCCGCCGAGCGGACTTCGGCAAGCGTCGCCCGCAGCTCCTCAACGGCACGGTTATAGGTGCGTGCCATGTCGACGAAATCGTCCGGCAGGTTTTCGTCCATGCCCTTTTCGAGATCGCCCTCGGCAAGCTTGCCGAGTACGCCCGACAGCGCAGTCAGCGCCTGGCGCTGCTCGCCGGCAACACGCGCCCTTTCGCTGGCGCGGCGTTCGGCTTCGGCATTGGAGAGTTCGCGGGCGGAAGCCGCTTCCTGTTCGAGACGGATATTCTCGATCGCCGCATCGCGGAAAACGCTGACCGAGCGCACCATGTCGCCGATCTCGTCGCCACGCTCGCGGCCTTCGATCCGCACTTCCAGATCGCCGTCAGCAAGACGCTTCATCACCTCGGTGACGCGCTTCAGCGGGCCGCGCAGGGTCTCGACCAGCATCAGGCCACCGGCAATCGCCATCAGCGTGCCAACCACCATGGCGACGACCGACAGGGTCGCCGAACGCTCGCTGTCTTCCTTGCCGGTTTCCTGCGCCTGGGCGACGAAGTTCTTCAGGCCCGCCATGCCTTCGGTCAGCGTCTTGGACGCTGCGGCGCGGGCGGTGGTCCAGTCTGTGCCAACAGCAATCGTCTTGGTGGTGCCGTTGACCAGCGCATCCATCAGCGTCTCGACCTTCGGCCCAAAATCGCGGGTGGCGGCATTGGTGGCGTTGAGCTTCGACACCTTGCCGGCCGAAGCGCGCAGGCTGTTGATATCGCTCATCACCACGGTACGGGTCGTATCCGACGGGTTGCTGAGGAAACGTTCGGTATCGAGCTGCAGGCCATTTGCCAGCTGCAGCGACATGTCGATCTGCGAAAGCAGGTCACGCAGCGTCGAAACTTCCGTCTCCATGCCGACGAAACGTTCGGCGGCATCGCTGGATTTCGCCGTCACTTCGGTGGTGAGATCACCCTGCGGCTTCATCATGGCGCTGGCGGCGACGCGCAGAGCCGGCACCTTTTCAGCCAGCGGCGCATCATTCTTGGCGATCGCCACAAACGCATCCGCCTGCTGCATGATCGGCTGCATCACGCCATGGCCTGACGAGGACAGGAGGCTGTCGATCTTGTCGAATTCGGCGCGCAGCGCGTCGCCGTAAAGCACCGCGGCCTTGGCGGTTGCCTCATCGGTTTCGGCACCGCGCACTGCATTGCGCAGATTGTCGAGACGGCGGGCGATCGACTTGAAGGCAAAGGCTTCGAACAGCAGCTTCTTGGCAAAGTTCTGCTTGGAATCGAACTGCCGCTGTATGACGGTCACCTGCTTGGCAACGCCTTCCGACGTCTTGCGCACGTCGTCGAGGATGCCGTTGATGTCGGCAATATTCTGCTTGCGGCTCTGATCGACCGACCAGAGCGCATCCGTGTTCTTCGAAAGATTGGCACCGAGGGCGGCAACCACACCGATGCGCTCGCGATCGCCATCGGTGGTCAGCAGGCCCTGAAGGCGGGAGACGCCGGCCTGCTGCTGTTCGATGCTCTTGCGCAGCGCAGCCAGCGTTGCGTCGGCAGGCGCCTCGGTAAAGCCCTGAAGCGAGGACTGGAGATCTTCGAGATCACCGATATTTTCGATCGTCGCCCGCGTCACGGTCATGTGGCCGTTCAGCGTCTCGGCGGTATAGAAGCCTGCCAAGCCGACACCGGCAATCAGGCAGACGAGCGGGATGACGAACAGAAGGACCTTGGTGACAATGCGTCGGCCCTGAAGAAGACGATCGATAAAAGACATGTGCCCCCTCGGCGCTTTGATCGGGTGCCTCCCCGTCTTGATGACATTGCGGGGTTTCATCGGCACGGTTCCCGTTTCATGCGAGAACGAATTGACCCCACAGTCGGAAATTTCGGTTGAACAAGGGTTAATCACGAACCTTCAAAGTTGCTTTTTGCAATCTATCAGCGATTACCCCTCAAAATCGGCGGGTGTGATATGGGCTTCCCGGCTGGTGAGCCGGCGGCGGCTGGACTACAACTGGCCTCATTCGGGGGGAATCATCTTGTCTTTGTCTGAAAATTCACGCGGCGCGCTGGTGATGGCACTCGCCATGGCGCTGTTCACCTGCAACGACGCGCTGGTGAAACAGGTCGCGGGCGAACTCAACATCGCCCAGATCATGGCCGTGCGCGGCATTATGACGACCTTGCTGGTCTATGCCATCACCCGCCAGATGAAGATCCGCCTGACGCTGCGCACGCTTACGGACCGCCTCGTGGTCTTAAGGGCTTTCTGCGAACTCGGTGCAACCGTTTCGTTCTTCACCGCCCTGCAGCGACTGGATTTCTCGGTGGCAGGATCGATCAACCAGGCGCTGCCGCTGGCGGTGACGCTGGGAGCCGCCGTGTTCTTCGGTGAATCGGTCGGTTGGCGGCGCTGGGCGGCCATCGTCGTCGGCCTTGCCGGCGTGCTTCTGATTATCCGTCCAGGCGCGGAAGGGTTTAATCCCGATGCGATCTATGCGGTGATCGCGCTGATGTTCACCACCGCACGCGACCTCACCACGCGACGTATCAACCCTGCCATACCGACGCTTGAAATCACGCTTCTGACGGCATTCGCAAACACCATGCTCGGCATCGTCCTGATCGTGCCGATGGGCGGCTGGCAGCCGATTTCGGGCTCCACCTTCGGCATTCTGGTCGTGACCGCATTTCTGGTCTTCGGCGGCTACCAGACGGTGATCATGGCGATGCGTTCCGGAGAAGTCTCCTTCGTTGCGCCATTTCGTTATACGAGCCTCATCTGGCAGCTGACGATCGCGATCTTCTTCTTTGGCGAACATCCGAGCGCCACGATGCTGGCAGGGGCCGTCATCGTCATCTGCTCGGGCCTCTATACGTTCTATCGCGAGAACAAGCGCAAGCAGGCGAACGCCGTGAGCGCCGAAACGGCACCGCCCGGCGCCATCCAGACGCAGGAGACCGGCCAGTGAGCCACCCTGCCCCAATTCCCGGCCTCGTGCTTGCCGGCGGCCGGTCGAGCCGCATGGGTGAAAACAAGGCGATGATGGCACTCGGCGACCGGACGATCCTGGGCCATGTCATTCACCGGCTCTCCCCCCAGGTTCCGGATCTCGCGCTCAACGCACCGGCGGATTTCCCCGAAACATTCGGACTGCGGCTTGTCCCCGATCGCGACGATGACAGGAACGGACCGCTGGAAGGTGTTCTTTGCGGTCTTCTGGATCTTCGGCAGAACCAGCCCGCATCGCCGTTCCTGATGACCGTCCCCTGCGACAGCCCTTTTCTGCCGCTGGATCTTGCGGCGCGGCTTTCGGAAAAGGCCACCCCCGGCACTATCGTGATTGCCGCCTCCGAAGGGCGCTCGCATCCGGTCTTCGGTCTCTGGCCGGTGACATTGGCGCAGGATCTGGAAAACTGGCTTGCCAATCCCGACAACCGGCGGATAAACGCCTTCCTCAACCGCCATCCGGTCGAGACCGTCGAATTTCCGATGATCGAAACCGGTCATGGTCCGCTTGATCCGTTCATGAACATCAACACGCGTGAGGATCTTGCGCTCGCAAAGACCTTCATCGGGACGCTTGAATGACCGCTCCAGACACTGTTCCACGCGTTTTCGGGATTTCCGGCTGGAAGAATTCCGGCAAGACAGGGCTGGCCGTGCGGCTCGTCACCGAATTCACCCGGCGCGGCTACAGGATCTCGACCATCAAACACGCCCACCACGATTTCGATATCGACAAGGTCGGCGCTGATTCCTTCCGCCACCGGCAGGCCGGCGCGCATGAGGTGACGATCGTCTCCGGCACGCGATTTGCGATCATGCATGAACTGCGTGGTGCGCCGGAGCCGAGCCTGCAGGATATTCTGACCCGGATAGCACCTTGCGATCTGGTGCTGATCGAGGGTTACAAGCGCGAGCCGGTGCCAAAAATCGAGGCGCGGCGGCTGGAATCACACAGCCGCGAGCCGCTCTGGCCCAATGATCCGCATATCGTCGCGATCGCCGCAGATCATGCGATCGACGATACCAACCTGCCCGTCTTCGATCTCGACGATACGATGGCCATTGCCGACTTCATCGCCGACGTGACCGGGCTTCCGACAACCTGATTTCGCCAAGAGACAAAAAAGCCGCCGGATCGCTCCAGCGGCTTTCATTCTTGATATCAGCGGGTCTTAGCGCGAGGCAACCGGCCGAACCAGCGGGGTGATGCGGCGGATGGTGACGCGGCGGTTTTCCGCGTTCGGGCCATCGGTCTGCACCTTCAGATACTGCTCGCCATACCCTTGCGTCGTCAGGTTTTCCGGCGGGATGCCGAAGGCGTCCGAGAGAACCCGGGCAACGCTTTCGGCGCGCTGGTCGGAAAGGACGAGATTGCTCTGGTCCGAGCCGACCGCGTCGGTATGGCCTTCGATCAGGAAGGTTTCCGAAGGATCCTTCTGCAGCACCTTGTTGATCGCATCCGCCACCTTGCGCAGCGAACCGGCCTGGCTCATCGGAACCTCGGCGCTGCCCGTGGCAAAGGTGATCGTATCGAGGTCGATACGGCGCACCTTGTCGCGGATACGGGCCGAATAACGCACCTCGTCCAGCGAATAGACGCGCTCGACATTTTCAACCGGCGGCTGTTCGAGGAACTGGTAATAATCGCGGTTCGGATCCCTCGACGTGTCGATAATATAGTCATCGAGCGGCACCGAGAGGCGCATCGGCGGCAGGTCATCGCCCGGATCGCGCCAGACGTAATCCGGACCACGGGTCTCGTTGGCGATTTCCGGTGAATAGTAGAGCACATATTCCTGGCCGCCGCGCACGACACGCGAACGCTGGATGATCTCGCCATAACGGTTGCGGACGGTGATGATCCGCGTGCCGTCCGGACGGACGATCACTTCGCGGACGCGGTCGTCGCTCAGACGATCATATTCCGGCTGGCGATCGCCATCGTAGAAACGGCGGCTGTCGTCATGGCGCACGACCGGCTGGTTGTCGATCGAGATGATCACGCGGCCATCGTCGCGACGGGGGAAGTTGTTGTCATAGTCCCAGCCCTGCGGGCGGTCGAACTGCGGACGGCGGTCGAGGCGCTGGCCACGTTCGTCGTTCATGGCGCGGACATCGTCCGGATTGAAGCGCGGGCCGTTGTTGCGGGCCTGGGCGTCGGCATCCGAACGCGGCGGCGGCAGCGGACGGCCGGCCTGATCCTGATAACGCGACGGGTCGCGCTGCGGATCGTTGCGCGGGCGGCCCGGATCGTTGGGATCGTTGCGCGGACGCGTCGGGCGCTTGTCGCTGTCGAGCACGGCGGCACCGTTTTCGACGGGCAGCACCACGGTCTCGCCGGGCCTTGCAGCTGCCGGATCCCGCGCAATCTGGCGGGCGCGATCGACATCCTGCGGGGTGCGCGGCGGCTGGGCGGGACGGTTGCCACCGGCCTGCTGCGGGTCTCCCGGGCCAGCCGGCGGACGGGCCGGTGGGGTCTGCTGGCCATCGGCGCTCTGCGGACGCGGCGGGCGGCTGGTGCCGTCAGGCTGCTGCGGCGCATTGCCGTTCATCTGCGGCGGACGGCCGTTTGCATCCGGCTCCTGGCCGGCAGCGTTCTGGCGCGGCGGACGACCATTCGCATCGGGCTGCTGGCCGTTGGCATCCTGGCGTGGCGGACGACCGTTTGCGTCCGGTTGCTGGCCGGTGGCGTTCTGCTGGCGCGGCGGGCGGGCCGGCGGCTGCTGATCGTCTGCGCCCTGCGGCGGACGCGGCTTTGCATCGGCGGCAGGCGGGGCTGCCTTGTCCGGGGTCGCGGCCCTGTCCGGAGCGGCGGGCTTGGTCGGTGCCGGGGCCTGCGCGGCAGGTTTCGGCGGTGCCGGTGCCTTGTCCGGCGCCTTGTTGGTTACGGGCGGCTTGCCCTGGCCGGTATCGTCATCCGGTCCGGCATTGCGGAAGGCGCCGTTATTGTCCTCGCGCGGGGCCATCGTATTGCTGCGGTCCGGCGCGGCCGGGCGCTGCTGGGTGTCGCGCGGCTGGGCATCCCGTGGCTGGGCATCCCGCTGGGGTTTTGCCGGACGCGTCGCATCGGGCGCATCTGCCGGAGCGGCCTGCTGGCGCTGCGGACGCTGGGGGGCTGCATCATTGCCGCCTGCAGCGCCCGGCTGATTGCGCTGCGGGCGCTCTGCACCCGGCTGCTGGTCGGCCGATTGCGGGCGGCGCTGCGGACGTTCCTGTGCACCGCCGTCATCGGCACCCTGCGCATTGCGCTGCGGGCGGGCCGGACGCTGTTCGTCGGGCTGACCTTGTTGCGCGCCCTTTTCCTGCGGCTTCTTGCGGCGCTGCTGGCTGTCATCGGCATTGTCGCCGGGCTGGATGATCTGCTGCTGGACCCGAATGACATCGTTCCCTTGAGCAGCCGGAATCTCGATACCGGAAACCGGTGGCGCGGCGAAGGCCGGCTGCATCAGCGCCGGAAGCGACAGCAGCGGGACTGCAACGCTCGCGAATAACCTGAATTTGTTTGACATGCTCAATACCTCTTCTCGCGTGTCGTCCCTTTTGCGCTGCCGTTTTTCTCTCGACTTGTGTTTTTGGTATGGCAGAGTGCTTTTTGACAAAGCGGGCTGGCGCGGCGGCTCAACCGAACTGAGCCGTTTTTTGTTCCATCGAGACTGTGATCGTGCGGCTGAACCCAGGCTGAACGCCTAAAAGGAGCGTCTTTTCGCGCCTTTGACATTGCGGTTGCAATTTTAGCGGCGCCGGTATCTATAAGTCGCGAAGGAGCCATTTCCCACACACCGGCTCCCGAGCCTCCGCAGCGAGACAAAAGAAACACGCGAGCGGGGCATGCCAACAGAGAGGATCATCATGACTATCGCACGTATCCTTGCAGCTGCATCGGTTGCAGCGCTTTCGCTTTTCGCCGGTGCCGCCAGCGCCGCCGACAAGCTCGTCATCGGTACGGATTCCACCTATCCGCCCTTCGAATATGTCGATGCCAGCGGCCAGTTCCTCGGCTTCGATATGGATATCGGCCGCGCGCTCTGCGCCGAGATGAAGGTCGAATGCACCTTCGTCAGCAATGACTGGGACGGCATCATTCCGGCCCTGCAGGCCAAGAAGTTCGACATGATCCTGTCGTCCATGTCGATCACGCCCGAGCGTTCGGCCCTCGTCGACTTCACCAACAAGTATTACAACACGCCGCCGGCCATCGCCGTGCCGAAGGATTCGAAGATCACCGACGTCGCCGGCCTGAAGGGCAAGACGATCGGTGCCCAGAGCTCGACGACGCACGCCAACTATGCCGAAAAGCACCTGGCCGATACCGAGCTGAAGCTCTACCCGACCGCCGACGAATACAAGCTCGACATTTCCAACGGTCGTGTTGACGCCGTGATCGACGACATCGTCGTGCTGTCGCAGTGGGTCAAGTCGGATGCCGGCGCCTGCTGCAAGATCCTGACCCCGCTGAAGTCCGATCCGGAAATCAACGGCGTCGGCGCCGGCATTGCCGTGCGCAAGGGCGATCCGCTGAAGGAAAAGCTGAACACCGCGATCGCCGCGATCCGCGCCAACGGCACCTACAAGAAGATCCAGGACAAGTATTTCGATTTCAACGTCTACGGCGATTGATCGAAGATAGGGCGGGAAATCCCCGGCCCGGCTCCAAAGCTCAGTGGCGGAAGGCTTGCCCTTCCGCCATTTTTGTTTGAAAAAGAGAAAAAACGGCCATGCTGCCGGATAAAGGGGGCCCAAGATATGACGGGGCCGCCGGATAAAGGGGAAGTTTTGATGGACGGACTGTTTTCAGCGCTGGGCTCCGCCCTGGCCTGGATAGTGAATATTATCGATCCGCTCTGCGGTCCCGTCGGCATCTTCACCTGGTTCGGCAATTCCACCCTGCTTGCCTGCGGCGATACCGGCTGGGGCGACGAGATCGCGAGCGGCCTGCAGATCACCGTCGCGGTTGCCCTCTGCACCCTGCCCGTCGGGCTTCTCATCGGCTTCATCGTGGCGCTCGGCCAGCAATCCGAAGACAGGCTGCTGAGGCTCGCCTCCGGCATCTACACGACGATCTTTCGCGGCATGCCGGAACTGCTCACCCTGTTCATCATCTATTACGGCGCGCAGATTGCCATCCAGTCGCTGCTGTCCTCCTTCGGGTACGACGAACGGATCGAAATCAACGCCTTTGTCGCCGGCATGATCGCCCTGTCGGTGGTGTTTTCGGCCTATTGCTCGGAAGTGCTGCTGTCGGCCTTCCGCGCCATCCCCAAGGGCCAGTATGAGGCGGGCGACGCTCTCGGCCTGCGCCGCGGCAGAACGATGATCCTCGTCATCCTGCCGCAGCTGATCCGCATCGCCCTGCCCGGCCTTGCCAATCTGTGGATGATCCTCCTGAAGGACACGTCCTATGTCTCGATCATCGGGCTTGCCGATATCCTGCGCCAGACGGGTGTCGCCGTGCGCGTCACGAAAGATGCATTCCTGTTCTACAGCCTCGCCTGCGCGCTTTATCTGGCGCTCGCAATCGTCTCCTCGATCGGTATCGGCGCCATCGAGCGCTGGACCGGCAAGCAGGGGACACGCTGATGGCCCATATC
Organism: Neorhizobium alkalisoli; assembly: GCF_007829835.1. Lineage (GTDB taxonomy): Bacteria > Pseudomonadota > Alphaproteobacteria > Rhizobiales > Rhizobiaceae > Neorhizobium. Next base: position 129,927 of record NZ_VIWP01000007.1, read on the forward strand.
AAGGAACTGATCCCGGCCCGCCCTGCCCCTGCCGTCCTGCACAGGCCGCTGACGACATCGCGCGTCATCGGCATCGGCCTGATCGGCATATGGGTGCTGCTGGCGATAGCGCTTCTGTCGATGATGATCACCGGCTGGGATGAGGCGAAATTCCTGCGCTACGGCCCGCGTTACCTTCATGGCCTGTGGACGACGATCACGCTGGTTTCCATCTCCGTCGTCTTCGGTGCCATCCTGTCACTGCCGCTCGCCTTTGCACGCATGTCCAAGAACCGCTTCATCAGCGGCTTTGCCTATGGCTACGTCTATTTCTTCCGCGGCACGCCGCTGCTCGCCCAGCTCTTCCTGATCTATTATGGGCTCGGCGGTTTTCGCCCGCAGCTCGAGGCGGTCGGTCTCTGGTGGTTTTTTCGCGAGGCCTGGTATTGCGGCCTGTTCTCCTTCATCCTCAACACCGCTGCCTATCAGGCAGAAATTTTGCGCGGTGCGATCGAAAGCGTGCCGCGCGGCCAGCATGAGGGTGCGGCCTCGCTTGGCCTTTCCAAGGCCATCACCTTCCGCAAAGTCGTACTGCCGCAGGCGCTGATCGTGGCGCTTCGCCCTTACGGCAACGAGATCATCCTGCTCATCAAGGGGTCGGCGGTCGTCGCCATCATCACCGTCTATGACCTGATGGGCGAAACCCGTTACGCCTTCTCACGCACCTTCGATTATCAGACCTATCTCTGGGCAGCGATTTTTTACCTCGCCATGGTCGAGGCGCTCCGGCATCTCTGGGCCTATCTCGAAGCCCGCCTGACACGCCACCTGAAGCGCTGAGTTTTCTGGCAGCACTCCCATGCATCTGCTGCCAAGTATTTGAAAAATTTAGCGGATATGCATTTACGGGGCAAATCTCAAGCTTCCGTTAAGCATGCCGTGTTCCCATCGTGGGTGACGCAACGACGTCACTTCGACACCAACGATGTGGGAACCGAAAATGTCCGAAATGGAAATGATGCTGAAAGGCTACGGGCTGACCACAGCCCAGATCTTTTATCGCCTTCCCGACCATCCGATCCTGCTACAGACTTATGTTTGGCAGAATTACGATCTCGCCCCCGACTTTCCGGAGATGAAGGGCTTTCTCAAATTCTGGCAGGAAAAGCTCGACGGGCCGCTGCATTCGGTTCGCTATGTGCACCGCAAGCTGATCTCGGCCAGTGAATGGCGCGCCGTGAAGGGCGAGATCATCCTGCACTGACCGTCATCCCCGTCTTCCTCAAGGCTGCGACCTGACGCCGGATTGCCAAAAGGCAACCCGCGGCTTACATCGCTCGCAGACACACGAGGAATTTATGGCGATGACCAAGATCGACGAAGAAGCACTGGCCGAGGCCTATAACCGGGCGCTCGCTCTCGAAAAGGCCGGCAATATCGATGCCGCCGTCGAGGCCTATCGCGAAGTGCTGGAAATCGACCCGGAAGACCATGGCGGGGCTGCCGTGCGCATCGCCTCGATGGGCCGCGGCGAGACGCCGCCCAAGGCGCCCGACGCCTATGTCGAGACGCTGTTCGACCAGCATGCCGAAAGTTTTGAGGACATTCTTGTCGCACAGCTCGGCTACGAAGTGCCGACCCTTCTTCTGCAGCGCCTGCAGGAACTGCAGCTCGGCCCGTTCAAGCGCATGCTCGACCTCGGCTGCGGCACGGGCCTGACCGGCGGCACGCTGCGCGATCTCGCGGAAGACATTACCGGCATCGACCTTTCCGAAAACATGGTCGAGATCGCCCATGAAAAGGATCTCTACGAGACGCTCTACGTCGCCGAAGTCGAGGATTTTCTCGAGGACAATGACGAGGACGCCTTCGACCTGATCACGGCCACCGACGTCCTGCCCTATCTCGGCGCGCTTGAGCCGCTGTTCTTCGGCGCTGCCGAAAACATGGTGGCGGGCGGACTGTTCGCCTTTTCCTCGGAAGAACTGGCAGCGAGCGACGGCCGCCCCTTCGCGGTCGGCCCGCATCAGCGTTTCGTGCATTCGGAAGCCTATATCCGCAGCCGCCTCGCCGAAACCGGTTTCGAGGTGATCGATATCACAGAGATCAACGTGCGCATGCAGGAAGGCAAGCCGAGCCCGGGCCATCTGGTCATCGCAAAGCTGAAGGGCTAATTTTCGGACGCCGGCAGAGGAGAGGATCGCCCCTCATCCGCCTGCCGGCACCTTCTCCCCGTATGAACGGGGAGAAGGGATATGCCGCACCGCCACCGTCTCTCTCCAGCGCCTCGCAGGGCAAGTCCCCTCGCCCCGTTTACGGGGAGAGGGTTAGGGTGAGGGGCAAGGCCCAAGAATTCCGCCGAACTCGGCTTCACCGAAGTCATGATCTGGAGTTGACACGACCATGCTTTATTTCGTCATCAAGGCGCTGCACCTGATTTCCGATTTCCTGTTCATCGGCGGCATGCTGATCAACGCCTTCGTCATCGGCATGGTGCCGCCTGCGATCCGCACGCCCGTCATCACGGCGCTGCGGAAATACGACCGGACCGTCACCACCGGCGCCCTTGCCGGCGTCTGGATCTTTGGGCTGTGGCTCGCCTTCGGTTATACCGGCTTTGCCGGCCCCGGCATGGGCTGGCTGCACGGCAAGCTTCTGTTCGTCGTTCTTCTGTCCGCGCTGCATGGCATGCAGAGTGCCGCATTGCGCAAGATGGAAGCCGATCCGAAGCTCGATCCGAACGCTTTTGTCCGCGCTGGCCTGCCGATCATCCTCTGTTCCGCCGTGCTGATCATCGGGCTTGCCGTCATCAAGCCCTTCTGATCAGCTTTCCCTTAATTTTTAGGGGTCTCGGCCGGCGGTTCCACATCGGATGGGGCTGCCGGTTCGTCATGCACCGGTGACGACTGCACGGGAGCATGGCCGAGAAGGATCGGCGGCTCATCCGGCTCTTCGGAAAATTCCTCGACGCGGTAATGGACCTGATCGAGGCTTTCGAGCATGCCATAGGCGATCTCGCGCTCGCCCATGATCGTCTTGTCGGCACCGAGCTTTTCCAGATGCTCGATCTCGGCATCGGAATTGGCGCGGCACAGGATCAGCAGCGCCGGATTGACCTGACGCGCCTGCATCACGACATTGCCCGCCTCGAAAGCGTTGGGAATGGCCACGGCAAGGCTCTTTGCCGCGCCGAGATTGGCGAGTTCCAGCACGCGGGTCGAGGCGCCGTTGCCGACGATGACCTCGATGCCGAGTTTCAAAAGTTCCTGCACGCGGTTTTCCGAATCCTCGATGACGAGGAAGGGAATGCCTGATGCCCGCAGGTTGGCGACGATGATGCTGCCGACCCGGCCGTAACCGACGACCACGGCGTGATCGGTGAGGCGCGTTGCAGCCACCTCGCCCTCGCTGCCGGCGCTGGTGAAGACCGGCTCATGCTCTTCCAGCTTTGCAGACGCCTCATCCTCGGTGACCGGACCGCTGCTTTCGGCCGACGCAACGGCTTCAGCATGCGCCTCGACCGGTGCGCGGTGAATTCTGGCTTCGAGCCGCGGGCGGATCTTGTCGCAGAGATAGAACATCAGCGGATTCAGAATGATCGACATGATCGCGCCGGCCAGGATCAGGTCACGCCCCTCTTCCGGCAGAAGATTGAGGCCGACACCGAGCTCGGCGAGAATGAAGGAAAATTCGCCGATCTGCGCCAGACTTGCCGAAATCGTCAGCGCCGTACTCGCCTTGTGGCCGAAGGCAAGCACGATGAGGAAGGCGGCGATCGACTTGCCGATGACGATGATGAAGACGGTGGCGAGCAGCGTCAGCGGGCTGTTGACGACGATATTCGGGTCGAACAGCATGCCGACCGAGACGAAGAACAGGACCGCGAAGGCATCACGCAGCGGCAGGCTTTCCTGGGCTGCACGATGCGACAGCTCGCTTTCGGAAAGGATCATGCCGGCGAAGAAGGCACCGAGCGCCAGCGACACGCCGAACAGTTTTGCTGCGCCGAAGGCGACACCAAGCGCGATCGCAAGCACGCCGAGCCGGAACAGTTCGCGCGAACCGCTATGGGCGATGCGGTGCAGGATCCACGGAATGACCCTGCGGCCGATGACCAGCATCACGCCCAGAAACGCCGCGACCTTGAGGAGCGTGATGCCGATAATGCCGGCAACGCCGAGTTCGATATTGAAGATCTGGGCAACGGCGATGGCCAGCGGATCCGGATGGGCCGATTCGCCGCCGCCGATCGAGGCCAGCGCCGGGATCAGGACGAGCGCCAGAACCATGGCCAGGTCTTCGACGATCAGCCAGCCGACCGCGATTTTTCCGCGCTCGGTCTCGACGAGGCGCCGCTCCTGCAGTGCCTTCAGGAGCACGACGGTCGAGGCGACCGACAGTGCCAGACCGAAGACAAGGCTGCCGCCGAGCGGCCAGCCCATCAGCCAGCCCATGCCCCAGCCGAGCAGGGTCGCAAAGCCGATCTGCACGATCGCGCCCGGTACCGCAATACCGCGCACCGAGAGCAGATCTTTCAGCGAGAAATGCAGGCCGACGCCGAACATCAGAAGGATGACGCCGATTTCGGCAAGTTCCGGCGCAAGGCTGGTATCGGCAACGAAACCGGGCGTATGCGGCCCGACAAGAATACCGGCAAAAAGATAACCAACGAGGGGCGGCAGACGGAAACGATTGGCGATCGCCCCGAATATGAATGCAAGCACGAGACCGCCGACAATGGTCGAGATCAATGGCGTTTCGTGCGGCATCCGCGTTCCCCCTCTGGAAATCTCCTGAAAACATGCCATATATGGCGTATGTTGACCAATATGGGCATCCTCTAGACATGGGTCAAGACGCAAGGCAAATGATTTTGACGCCGGCTTTATGCCGCGCGGCAAGAGGGCTTCTCGACTGGACACAAAGCGATCTCGCCGACCGATCAGAGGTCTCCCGAAGCACGATCCGCGACTTCGAAGGCTGTCGTCATGACGTGCATCGGGCGACCGCTGCACAGATTCGCCGTGCCTTCGAGGATGGCGGCGTCGTGTTCATCGATGTCGAAGGCTGCGGCATGGGCGTGTGCCCGAAATGCGGCGGCGAGTCGGCCGTCTGACGCCGCCTGCCCTGCCGGAACCAACCCTTACCCGAGCGACCCGGTCGGCATTCGTTCATTTCGGGAATCGCCGCCACCGCGATATTTCATTCCCAGGATGCGATTATTCCGGAATGTACGTCTCCCGAAGACATTGAATTTGCTGCGACGCGAAAAGAACGTTTTTTTGCACGCCGCGACTAGGCGGTGGGCCTGCTTTGTTCTAATCCTCGCAGAGGCATAAATTCCGGAGGTTGGCATGGCGAAGGTGGCATTCATTGGTCTGGGCGTGATGGGGTTCCCGATGGCGGGACACCTGAAACAGAAGGGCGGCCACGAGCTTTCGGTCTATAACCGCACCGCGTCCAAGGCTGCAGCCTGGGCGGAAAAATTCGGCGGAACGGCCGCGGCCACCCCGGCCGAAGCAGCCAAGGGCGCCGATTTCGTCTTCACCTGCGTCGGCAATGACGATGATCTCCGCTCGGTGACATTGGGCGAGGCCGGCGCTTTGGCTGGCATGGCAAAGGGTGCGATCCTGATCGACAACACCACGGCAAGCGCCGAAGTCGCCCGCGAACTCGCCGCGGCTGCGACCGAAAAAGGTGTCGGCTTCATCGATGCCCCCGTTTCCGGCGGCCAGGCCGGCGCGGAGAACGGTGTGCTGACCGTGATGTGCGGTGGTGACGAAGCCGTATTCGAGAAGGCGAAGCCGGTGATCGAAGCTTATGCCCGCATGGTCGGCCTGATGGGTCCGGTCGGCGCCGGCCAGCTGACCAAGATGATGAACCAGATCTGCATTGCCGGCGTCGTCCAGGGCCTCGCCGAATCGATCCATTTCGGCAAACAGGCCGGGCTCGACATCGAAAAGGTGATCGAGGTCATCTCCAAGGGTGCCGCCGGTTCCTGGCAGATGGAAAACCGCCATAAGGCGATGAATGAGGGCAAATACGATTTCGGCTTTGCCGTCGACTGGATGCGCAAGGATCTCGATATCGTGCTGACCGAGGCCCGCCGCAATGGCGCAAAACTGCCCCTCACCGCCCTCGTCGACCAGTTTTACGGCGACGTCCAGGCCATGGGCGGCAATCGCTGGGACACGTCCTCGCTGCTGGCCCGACTGGAGCGGAAGTAGGAGTTTTTTTGCGGGTGGGCTGGTTTTGCGATCAGCCCGCGGGTGGAAGCACGGCTTCGACGGGAATGTCGAGGCCGGCCGCGACACAGGCGGCGATGCGGCGGTCGAAGGACTTTTGCGGATCGACATGCTGATGCGTGATCGTGTTTCCGCTTACTTGCAGCAGCAGCCGGGCACCGGCAGCGCTGTTGTCGAATATCATCGTCGTTTCGCTCAACGGTACACAGGCGGTCAAATTCTGGAAGGCGACGTCATAACGCCTGCGGATAACCGGCTCAGGAATATGATGACCACCTCTTGAAACCCTCTGCGCTACGCGCTGGACATGCAGGTCCGGCGAAACGAGGGCAACGAAGATCATCAGTGTCTTATAGCCGGACTCGCCGACCTGCCGCAGCAGGTTCACTGACTGATGACTGCTCAAGGTCGTTTCATAGACGAAATCTTGTCGAGCTGCGATCAGCCTATTCAACGTTTCCAGAACCAGGCGCCCAGCCTTGAGAGAATTCGCTTCCGGATTGGAGGCGTCCAATCCCCTTGCAACCTCGTCGGCATTCACAAAAACGCCCGGAAGCGCCAGGTTTTTATAGATCGTCGATTTTCCAGCACCGTTCGGACCGGCCAGGATCGCACAAGACGGTCGGGATCCATTCATTCCGCAGCGTCGGCGTGCGGCAAGGGAGTGAAAGGCGTCAGAACCTTAACTCCATCGGGCTTTTCCTCGACGATATAATCCCCGAAAGCAGGATCGACATAAAAGGATGAAACATTGTCGGAGCGCGCATCTTCGCGCTCTCGCTCACCCATTGTTGCAAGCTTTTCGAGGTTTCGATGCACTTCAAGAAGCATATCCATGGGCGCGCCCCCTTCTAAAAACGCATAATAATGCATCCGGATAGCGCGCGCCACCGCAATTGCAAAAGCCTCAATCCTCGCCCGACTTCTGGTTGTCCAGCATCATGTAATCGAGCGGCAGTTCGGTCGTGTACTTGATCTGCTCCATGGCGAAGACCGAGGAGACGTCGCGGATCTCGATCTTGGCGATCAGCCGCTTGTAGAAGGCGTCATAGGCGGCGATATCCGGCACCACGACCTTCAGCAGATAATCGACGTCACCGCTCATGCGATAGAACTCGATCACTTCCGGAAAATCGACCACGACTTCGGAAAAACGCTTCAGCCATTCGATCGAGTGGCTGGCGGTGCGGATCGAGACGAAAACCGTGACCTTGGTGTTGACCTTGGCCGGATCGAGCAGCGCCACGCGGCGGCGGATGACACCGTCCTCTTCCATTTTCTGGATGCGGCGCCAGCAAGGCGTCGTGGAGAGACCCACCTTCTTGGCGAGATCTGCGACGGCGAGCGTGGAGTCTTCTTGAAGAATGCGCAGAATCTTGCGGTCGAGGCGGTCCATAATCGTCCTTTCGAAATGATTTTTCGTTATACACCCGATTTTCTGGCAGTTAAGCGAATTTTGTTTCGCGGATCAAGCTATCCACATGCTGTCTGAGCACCGGCAGCACATCTTTTTCGAACCAGGGATTTTTCTTCAGCCAGGCCGTGTTGCGCCAGCTCGGGTGTGGCAGCGGCAGAATACGCGGACCGTGGTTGACGAAAAAGTAGTCGCGCCAGTTCATCGCCGTCTCGGTCATGCTCGCCTTGCGGCGCGCGCCGAGATGCCAGGCTTGCGCATATTGGCCGATTGCAAGGATCGTGTCGATCTGCGGCATCGTCGCCAGCACTTTTGCGCGCCAGAAGGGCGCACATTCGCGGCGCGGCGGCAGGTCGCCGCCCTTGGCATCGTAACCGGGAAAACAGAAACCCATCGGCACGATGGCAAAACGGTCCGCATCGTAAAACTCCTCGCGCGACACACCCATCCAGTCGCGAAGACGGTTTCCCGATGCATCGTCGAAAGGCAGTCCGCTTTCATGGACCCGCAGGCCCGGCGCCTGACCGGCAATCAGGATGCGCGCCGTGGCGGACAGGACCGCGACCGGGCGCGGCTCGTGCGGCAGGCGATCACCCTCGCCTTTCGCAGGCTGATCGCGACAGATACGACAGGCGGCAATATCCCGCGCCAGCACGCTGATCTCCCGTTCACTCGCCATCACCACGCGAAAAATCCCTTCAGGCGATCGAGGAAACCTGCCTCGTTGCGAGGCTCATCCTCGATTGCGTGATGGCTTTTGCGCCAGGTGCGCGGCATGTCGAAAGGTCCGGCCCAGATGCCCCGGCCTTCGCCCCGCGCCGCCGTCTCCTCAGCCTTGTAGCCACCCGAGGCGACCGCCAGGCCGCGCCTGACCAGTTCGGCATTGATATCGACGCCTGCCCGGCGGCAATGGACGAGAATGCGCTTGTACTGATCCCTCGCTTCGCCGCGACATTCGGCCAGCGTGTCCGACGAAAGATCCGAAAGCGCCTTGCGGGCGGCGTCGCCGCAGGCCCATTCTCCGCCCTTGCCATCGCCACAGGTCTGGTCGCTTTCTGGCGCATCGATGCCGAGAAGCCGCAGCCGCTCGATGCCAGCCGCCAGCGTATCCCCGTCGATCGCGAAAAACGGACCCGGGATGACAGTTTCATTGGTGAGGTCTACCTTGGCGATGATCAGCGACCCCAGAACCAGGAATGCGCCGAGGAACAAGGCATCCCGGCCAATCTTCACGAAACGCGTCACAATCAGGCCTCAATAGAAAACGGAAAGTTCGGGAAAATGGAAAACAAAACCTTTCCCGGCAGTATCTTCTTAAGATTTGGAACATAATCTCTCAAGCATCCGGGTTTTTAGTGCACAGGCCATGAGTAGCGGCGTCAGTACCTCGACCGACAAAAATATCGTTGATCGATCACGCAGCCATCGCAACAAGGCGGTGTCGAAAGCAGTACGCGCGACCCGCGAACGCCTGCAATCCAACGCAAATGGTTCCCAGGTTTTTGACCGCGACATGCTGGCCATGCATGTCACCGCCGTGCTTCAGGCGGCAGCGGTAACGCCTCTCGTCGTCACGCTCGTCACCGCGATCGGCGTCTATATCAATCCGGATGCGCATCTGTTTGCCTGGGCGCTGCTGATGCTGTGCCTGCATTCGGTCAACGTTCTGGTGGCCCGCCGGGCCAGCCGCGTCGAGATCGGTGCCGGCGACATTGCCAAATGGCGGCGCCGATTCATTGTCGGCCAGGTCCTCGTCGGCTGCGGCTGGGCCTCGTTCGCGCTGCAGGGCTGCAATACCTGCGGCGGCGACAGCTTTTATTTCTACAAGGGTGCCGTCCTGCTGTTTGCCGTCTCCTATACGGCGATGAGCAATTTCATGCTGCGGCAGAGCATGCTCTACGGCTTCATGCCGATGGTACTGGCGCTCTTGTCGCTGGCGCTGACCTCCGGCCAGGTTCTGGATATCGGCCTGACCGCCATGTGCGCCATGGCCGTCGTCTTCTTCCATTATATCGCCGACCGGCTCTACCATTCCAACCTGACGCTGATCTCCTACCAGTCGGAAAAGGACGATCTGATCGCCGAACTGGAAGTCGCCAATTCCATGTCGGACGAGGCGCGTCGGCGGGCGGAAGAGGCGAACCTCGCAAAGTCGCGTTTCCTTGCCTCGATGAGCCATGAGCTGCGCACGCCGCTCAACGCGATTCTCGGCTTTTCCGAAGTGATGAGCTCCGAGGTTCTGGGCCCGCTCGCAAACCCGACCTACAAGGAATATGCCGGCGACATCCACCGCTCCGGCCAGCATCTTCTCAACCTGATCAACGAGATCCTCGACCTGTCACGTATTGAGGCCGGGCGCTATGATCTGACCGAGGATGCGCTTTCGCTGCTGGAAGTCGCCGAGGATTGCATCGGCATGGTGCAGCTCCGGGCACGGGCCAAGAACATCACCATCCGCGACCAGTTCGAACGGCATCTGCCGCCGATCTGGGCCGATGAAAAATCGATGCGGCAGGTGATCCTGAACCTCCTGTCGAATGCCGTGAAATTCACGCCTCAGGGCGGCGAGATCCTCGTCAAGGTGGGCTGGACGGCTGGCGGTGGCCAGTATGTGGCGATCAAGGACAATGGCCCCGGCATTCCCGAGGAGGAAATCCCGGTCGTGCTCTCCGCCTTCGGCCAGGGCTCGATTGCGATCAAGAGCGCCGAACAGGGAACCGGGCTTGGCCTGCCGATCGTCCAGGCGATCCTTGCCAAGCATGACGGCCAGTTCATCCTGCGCTCGAAACTGCGCGAAGGCACGGAGGCGATCGCCATCCTGCCCTCGACCCGCGTGCTGCAGAGCGTGCCGGCCGTCGCCGATGCGCCGTCCATCGAGCGCCGCCGCAAGAGCTTTGCGTAAAAGCCGGTTCACTCAGCCATTCTGGAGACCGCATGGTCAAGTTCACGACCTCCACCGGCACCGTCAGCGTCGATAACTGGGGTTACGAGCTTCAGGGATTGGGCGGCAAGCCGCTCGATGCCGGCCAGCTCGCCTCCGCGACCCACGACCTTCTCGTCATAGACTCCTCTCGCGACGGCACCGACAAGGGTCGCTTTTCCGAAGGCGAGATCACCCGCATGAAGGATGGCATGGGCGGCCGCTCGGTCGTCGCCTCCTATATCTCGATCGGCGAGGCTTCCGATTTCCGCGATTACTGGAACAAGACCTGGACGCGCGGTGGCGAGGCTTCCGACGCGCTCACCGCCAAGGCACCGGACTGGCTGGGTCCGCTTAATCCCGACTGGCCGGAATCCCGAAAAGTCCGTTACTGGGATACCGACTGGCAAAAACTGATCTTCAACGATCAGAAGACCGGCAATCTCGATGCCATCGTCAAGGCCGGGTTCGATGCCGCCTATCTCGATATCGTCGATGCCTATTATTTCTGGGGCGCGGAAGCCTCGGCCAAGGACAAGCATGCAGGCGATCCGGCCAATACTAAGCAGGCGGCGCAGCGCATGGTGGATTTCATCGTCGCGCTGACGAAACATGCCCGCGAAACCAATCCCGACTTTTTCGTCATCCCGCAGAACGGCGCCTTCATCCTGGAGGATCTCGGTTCGGACACGGTGCGGAAAAAGGCCTATCTCGACGCGATTGGCGGCATTGCGGTCGAGGATGTCTATTATTTGGGCGATGCCGACGAGAACAATCCGCTCAATCCCAGCCGTGAGACGATCGACGTCCTGAAAAAGGATTTTCTTGCCAACGGCAAGCCCGTTTTCGCCGTCGATTACATCAGCGGCAGCGACCGGCTCGACGAATTTTATAAATTGGCGCTGAAGGACGGTTTCATCCCGTTTGCCGCGCCGAAACGCGACCTCGACCGGCTGATCGGCACTTATGACGGCGATCCGGCCTATATCCAGCCGACGAACGGCTCCGACACCCTGCGCAGCTCGCAGCTTGCCGATACGATCAAGGCGCTTGGCGGTGACGACCGGGTCGATGGACGCGGCGGCAATGACAAGCTTTATGGCGGAACCGGCAATGACATATTGCTGGGCGGTTCCGGCAACGACAGGCTTTTTGGCCAGTCCGGCAATGACCGGCTTTACGGCGGGGCCGGCAAAGACGTCCTCTCGGGCGGCGCGGGTGCGGATGTCTTCGTGTTCAACACCAAACTCGGGCCGGCCAATATCGACCGCATCACCGACTTCAGGCCGGGCGAGGACAAGATCTGGCTGGACGACGACATCTTTACCAAGGCTGGAAAGATTGGCGCGCTGACCGCGGACGCCTTTTACACCGGCGCAAAGGCCCATGATGCTGATGACCGCATCCTCTACGACAAGAAGACCGGCAAGCTGTTTTATGATGCGGACGGCAACGGCAAGATCGCCCCGGTAGAATTCGCCGATTTCGCCAAGGGTTTGGCTCTCAAGGCAAGCGATTTCGATATTATCGGCTGACCTGGCTAGTTTGCCCGCCCCTTCCGTTTGCGGGATTTCGGGCGCATAATACGGTCATGAGTAAGATCCTCGCCCGTGCCTTCGAAGCTGCCCGCGAACTCCCTGCAGAGATGCAGGACGAGCTCGGCGGCATTCTTTTGCGGCTGATGGGTGAGGAGACCGAGGAAGACGTCTACGAACTGACGCCGGAGGAAGAGGCCGATCTGGACGAAGCCCTGGCAGAGGTGGAAAGAGGCGAGCTGGCGACTGACGAGGAAGTCCGCGCCGTTCTTGCAAAATATCGCCTGTGAGCGTTCGCTTCACAGCGCTATTTTCCAAACAGATCGAAGAAGCCTTGTCCTATGTGCGGGACCGTTCGCCCTCTGGCGCAGATAGCCTCTCGCAACGGATTACCGAAGCCCTTGAGCTGCTAAACGATCAACCGCGTTCCGGTCGTCCGACGACGAAAAAATCGATCCACCGCCTGAGGCTCTCATCTTATCCGTACGTGATATTCTACCGGATCGTCGGAGATGACGCTTTGGTATTGCGATTTGTTCACGCCAAGCGTCGAACGGCGCGATAACGGATGCTCCAGTGATCGCTAAATCCTTCGCCCAAACACTGAGAGTGTTCTTCGGATCTTTCGTTTACAGGATTTACGGCGCATAATTCACGCATGACGAAACTTCTCGACCGTGCCATCGAAGCGATAAGCGCCCTGCCTGCTGAAAAGCAGGACGAGATGGCTGAGATTATGCTGAAGCTCCTCAACCTCAACGAGCCCGTCCATCACCTCACTGCGGAAGAAGCTGCATCGTTTGCGACTTCACTCGCTCAGGCGGAACGTCGGGAATTTGCAAGTGATGATGACGTGCAGTCGGTGTTCTCGAAATACGCGCCATGAAGCTTCGCTTCACGCCGGAAGCGCTTTCGGAATTTCGCGAATTGCTGGAATATACCGAGAGCCATTCGCGCCAGGGCGCCGTCAACGTCAATGCCCGGATCCAGCGTATTCTGAAAAACTTGGCAGATTATCCGCTTTCCGGAACGATGACGGACGCGGCCGGCATGCGGCGTATCGCGGTAACGCCTTACCCCTATCTGATTTTCTATCTGGCCGCGCCAGATGAGATCGTCATTGTCGGCATTCGGCATGCCGCGCGCGATCCGGATTCCATGCCCGACAGTTCGGGTGACCTTTAGAAAAACAGCGCCTTCACCACCACGTAAAGCGCAAACAACCCGTTCGCACACAGAAGACAAAACACCGCAAACGACCCCAGATCCTTTGCGTGCCGGCCAACCGTGGAAATTTCCGGTGAGATGCGATCGACCAGTTCCTCGATCGCCGTATTCAGAGCCTCGACGGAAAACAGCAGGAACATCAGGATCAGGTAGATGAAATAGTCGAAAAAGCCGGCGCCGACGGCGGCGAAGAGGATCAGTCCGAGGAAGAAGGCATAGACCTCCTGCCGGAACGCCGCTTCCTGCCAGAGCCGTGACAGGCCCTGCATGGAATAGAGGAATGAAGCCACGATCCTGCCGAGGGTCGCGGCCTGTCCCTTTTTGCTTCCGACCGGCTTTTCCATCGCGCCTCAGTTCGTCTTGTTGGAGACGCCGGCCTGGGCGAAGGTCGCCATGCCGGAATGGCAGGCGGCCGCCGACTTGACGATGCCGGCGGCAAGGGCTGCACCCGTGCCTTCGCCAAGTCGCATGCCGAGCGCCAGAAGCGGCGTCTTGCCGAGCTTTTCGATGGCGCGCAGATGGCCCGGCTCGCCGGAGACATGGCCGATCAGGCAGTGGTCGATCGCAGCCGGATTGGCGGCCTTAAGGATCGAGGCTGCGGCGGTCACGACATAACCATCGAGCAGGACCGGGATCTTTTCCATGCGGGCAGCGAGGATCGCGCCGGCGATCGCTGCGATCTCGCGGCCGCCGAGGCGGCGCAGGATTTCCAGCGGGTCGCTCAGGTGGTCCTTGTGGAATTCGACGGCCTGCTTGACCACCGCCACCTTGCGGGCCATCAGCTCGCCATGCGAACCGGTGCCGGGACCGACCCAGTCTTCCGCCTCGCCGCCGTAAAGCGCCAGGTTGATGGCGGCGGCAATCGTCGTGTTGCCAATGCCCATTTCGCCGATGCAGAGAAGATCCGTGCCGCCGGCAATCGCTTCCATGCCGAAGGCCATGGTCGCGGCGCAGTCGCGCTCGGAAAGGGCCGCCTCGGTCGCGATGTCACCGGTCGGGTAATCCAGGGCCAGATCGAAGATTTTCAGGCCGAGATCGTGGGTGACACAGATCTGGTTGATCGCAGCACCACCGGCCGCAAAGTTCTCCACCATCTGCTGGGTGACGGATGACGGGAAAGGCGTGATTCCGTGTTTCGTCACACCATGATTGCCGGCAAAGATCGCCACCAGCGGCCGGGTGACGGCCGGCGCGCGGCCGGTCCAGGCAGCGAGCCAGAAGGCGATTTCCTCGAGCCTTCCGAGCGCGCCCGGCGGCTTGGTCAGCTGCGCGTCACGCTCGCGGGCATCCACCAGCGCGCGGGCGTCCGGCCCCGGAAGGTTCTGGATCAGGGTGCGGAAATCGTCGAATGGCAGGCCCGTCATGCTCATGGGGATCTCTTTCGGTCTTTTCGTCTCATGGCGGCGCGAACCTTGGCCGAAAGAGGAAGACACATCGCCGCCCCTTGTGTTTCATCCAAAAATCGCGCTTCTTTGCGCCATCTCATAATCGGGTCCGCACGGAGGGACAACTGCCAAACGCGACGGACTTCATCGCAGACATTGCCCGCTCGGTCGGCTTCCTCAGCCGGCTGCCGGTGCCGGACCGTTTTTTCCGCGGCCATGACGGTACGGTTTCGCGCGCCGTGCGCGCCTTTCCGGTCGCAGGACTGGTGATCGGTATTCTGCCGGCGCTTCTCCTGATGCTGCTCCTCAACGGCGAGACAGACCCGCTGCTGGCCGCCCTGCTGGCGCTGGCGCTGATGGCACTCGTCACCGGCGCCCTGCACGAAGACGGGCTGGCGGATGCCGCCGACGGTCTCGGCGGTGGGCGAGACGGCGACCACGCGCTCACCATCATGAAGGACAGCCGCATCGGCACCTATGGCGTCGTGGCGCTGATCCTCTCCTTCGGCCTGCGGGCGGCAGCCCTTGCCGCCCTTGCCCGCACCGTCCCGACCGCAGCACCGCTCGCCCTTCTCGCAAGCGCCGCCTTCAGCCGTGGCGTGCTCGTTGCCCACTGGCGGGCGCTGCCCCCTGCCCGCGCCAATGGTGTTGCCGCCGGCGCCGGCATGCCGGACGAGAGCGCCCGCACGATCGCGCTTGTTATCAGTACGGCTGCGGCACTGATCCTGCTGGTGCCCGCAATTGGGCTTGCCGCCCCCCTTATTTCGCTCATAGCCGCGGCGGCGCTTGCCTATGGCTTTACCCGTTTCACGGAAAAGAAGCTCGGCGGCCATACCGGCGATACGATAGGCGCGACCCAACAACTCTGCGAGATCGGCCTGTTATCAGCCCTTGCCCTCTTCGCCTGAAATTCCGATATATCGATCATGATTTCGCCCTGCATCCTCGTCTGTTCGATCGACATGAAGACCGGCTATTGTTTCGGATGCGGTCGCACGCGCGACGAGATCGCCGGCTGGATGGATTTTTCCGATGCGGAGCGCCGCAGCCTGATGGAAATCCTGCCCGCAAGGCTCGAAACCGTCGAGCGAAAACCCCGCCGCGAAACGCGGCGCCGGCGGATGGCGGCAGAGGCCACAAACGGATCCGGCGACGCATGAAGGCGCTGACAGTCGTTCTCGTCTTCCTCGGCATCGGCCTTGTCCTGCTCGTCATGAACCATGACAGCGGCCGCACGTTTGGCCTCGACAACGAGGGCTTTGGGCATCTCGTTTATATGGTGCCGATCGCCGGCCTGCTCGGCGCCGGCATTCTCTCGGGCCGCCGCGGCGATCTCGGCACCGTCGCACGGCAGATCGCCACCTGGCTCGTCATCGTCCTCGCCCTCGTCGCCGCCTATCTCTACCGCGACGATTTTGGCCGTTTTGGCGCCCGCATGACGGCAGGCCTGCTGCCCGGCACCGCCGTCGTCGTCACCGGTAGCGATGGCGCAAGCGAAGTCGTCATCCACAAGACGCTCGGTGACCATTTTCAGACCAATGTGACGGTCGAAGGCAAGGTCTTGCGCATGCTGGTCGATACAGGCGCGAGCAGTGTCGTCCTCTCCTACGAAGACGCCCGCACGATCGGCCTCGACGTTGCCTCGCTCACCTATTCCGTCACCGTCATGACCGCCAACGGCCGCGCCACCGCCGCCCCCGTACGCCTCACCGAAATGTCGATCGGCCCGATCGTCAGGCGCAATGTCCGCGCCATGGTGGCGACGGAAGGCAGGCTCGACGAAAGCCTGCTCGGCATGACGTTCCTGTCGACGCTGGGGTCGTTGCAGATGCAGACGGATGAGCTCAGGCTGCGAGATTGACGCGTTCGGCCGCCTGCCTGTTACGGTTTGCGCCCTCGGCCCCGCCCTGACGACTGTCGTGACTCCTTTGCCGAATCCGAAAAGCCTGGAGGTTTGCTTTTTACCCAGGCAACGAATGTCTGTACCGCGGGGTCTTCAAGAATGGCCTCGATCGTCGAGAACTTCTTGGCGAGTTGGGCATCCGTGAAAATCGCATGGATCTGGTCGTGGCAGATACGGTGCAGGCAAACGGTTTTCTTGCCGCCCTTGCTCTTGGGGACAAGATGATGCTCGTCCTGCTGATCGTCCGGGATCACACGCTCGCACAACGGACAAATCACGGGCTCTGGCGCCGCCACATCCCATGAATCCGGTTCATCTCTGTTCTTGCGGGCCATTGGTCCATCACTCTGGGTGCTGTCGGCCTCGCATCCATTGTGCTTGGATCGATGCAGGCCCTTGTATTCCGCAGATATCGCTTCTCGTCAGGCGGAGCAATGCTGTTCTAAACCGACCATGACCCGAGGCGTAGCCTGATATTATTTGCAATGCCGGATAAGCGATCACGTTTCCGCGGCATGGCGGCGACAGGCCCTTTGCGGTCATTGAAGGGTTCGCTATGCTGGCCGCATTGCAATGACCACTGGCCATATTCGAATGAGAATTCTTCGCCTCATTGTCCCATTATTGTTTTCTTATCTGGCCGTTTCCATGGTTGCTGATGCTGAGGACCTCTATTTTACGGCTACTGGCCAAGAAGATGGGAAGCCTCTGATTTTTCGCAGCATTGCGGCAGTGCCGGAGGAAGTCAGCAAGAGGGCATTACCGTATCTCATCACCGTATCGTGGCGTTACGAGCCGACAACACAAGGTATGCCAAGCAGCGAAGTGAACGAGGCGCAGATCGAGTTTGAAGACGCTCTGTCTCCTCTGGATCGCAACAAAATAGGCCGACAGATGCTTGTGGTAACAGGCAACGGCCACAAGGATTGGTATTGGTATGTGAAAGACCCCGACGCCTGGAAAACTCAAGCAGAGCATCTGGTAGAACGCAGCACCTACCCGATCTCGATTACAACGACCGATGATCGCGATTGGTCTCTCTATGAAAATTTCAAAGCGAGCGTCAAAGGCCTTTGAGCTAAATACCATCGGGCCGCTCTTATCAGCTTGAGGAGCAATCCTGTCATTACGGCACTAGGCTCAAAGCGAACGTGTCAGGCTTCCTGGTCGCGAGTGCGATAACGCTGATAATATTCGCGATCAATCCAATCCGGATCAAAGGCTCCGACAAGGGAGAGATGCTTGGTATCCAGAGGGAATAGCGAACGGCGAAGTTCGATCAACTGACGGAACTCCGGCCAACGTAGTTCGTGGATGGCCAGTTCGACAAGCTCCAGCGGTACGTCGCCACTACCTGTCTCCCAAACATCTGCTCTCGTCAGCGTAGCGCTAACCCGCCGCAGGAATTCCGGTCTGAGGCTCTCCTTCTCGCGCAGCAGATCCACCGTTGCGAACATTTCATTCTCAGCACGATCACATCCAAAGCCTCCGCCGAAGATACGAACGGCATTCTCGATGTAGATATCCAAGAGCTTGACGGCGTCGTTATCCTCCATCTCAGTACCTTTTAAATGTCCGTGCCTATGCGTAGATGGGGTCAGTGTATGGCTGCAATTCGCGCAAAGCCGAAGACCGACCCACAGCCCATTGCGGTCATTGGGGGCGTCAGCCGTTAGCGCTTTCTCTTTCGTGCATTTGGAGTGTCCCACTCCCAAAGAAACTTCACGCGCAGTGCCTCCAAGCAACCCTCCCATGTGTCGCGCTCACAAGCTGCGACGGCGGTACGCAGATAGTCTAAGAGCGTATCGTGCGAGTACCGATGGATACGAATGATCCTCGTCTCATCGCTTTTGAAAGGAACTCTGTTCGGGGTCACAACCCTGACTGAAAAAGTTTCTGTCCAGTCGGCACCCTTGGGCCCTATTGCGAGTTGAAGCCAGATGTCGGCATCATCTGACGACACGTTTGCAATAGTTTCACTCCCGTCCATTTCAATATCGAAGGTCTCGCCAGCAGAAATCGCCACGATTATGTCAGCCCTCAATTCCAACATAGCCTTACCCTGTCTTCAGCATTAATCGCGGCTGCACCATTTATCAGCGCGCGGACGGTTGAGGTTATGTGCCCACGCCTTGTTAGCTTGGCGCACCTTAACCCGCAACGACTGCTATTGGCGCAAAGCTGCCGTCAGGGCTGTCAGCCCGAGTTCTTATGTACAAGCAGTTGCTTTGAGGTACTCACCTTTCTCGTCTGTATGAGGCACCGCAGTAACCTTCGCACCCGGCTTGAATTCCCAAACCTCATAATCGGGTAGCTGCTGAGGAACGATGAGAAAGCATCCGTCCTCCAGTATTCGAGCCTGAACAGGCCGCCACACGGCGACTGGCTCATCGAGTAAACGAACGTGAATGATAGCCAGGCCGCTTTTGCTACACGTTTCCAAGTTATTATCTCCATGTCAGATTGTGAGCGTAAGCGAGGAACTGAACGGCCGTAAACAGCCCTCAGCGAACAATACAGCGCTAACGCTTCGCACGGTTTACAACGATAACCCGGCCTACAATCCCGATGAGGAACGGCATCCATAGCGCTATCACCAAATAGGATATCGCTTTTGCGCCGACACACTCGCTCTCATTGATCTGACAGCTTCGAACGACGCCTGGTTGGAGTTCTGACATCGCGAAAGCCAGCGACACTCCGACTCCGATCAAAGACATCCAAGTCGCGATGCCCCGGCGCACCAACAAGGCGGAGGCGATCATGGCGACACAAGGCAGTAACGCTATAAATTCCAAACGCATACCTTCTCCCCAATCAGCCGCGAACTCGGAAATGCTACCCGTTATAATAGTTGCCGCGATGATTCCCCCTACTCCGCCGCCGCCAGCATCCCAACCCCGCCATCCTTTCGCCGAAACTGGCTCGGCGGCTCACCGATAATGCGTTTGAACGCCCGGCTGAACGAGGCCTCGGCGTCATAGCCAAGTTTTTCGGCGGCCGTCGCCACCCGCATTCCGTCCTTCAGCCACAAACGCGCCTGGTGCATGCGCACGCGCGCCACGTAACGGGCCGGAGTTTCGCCGACGACGCGGGCGAAACGTTCGGCGAAGCCGGAGCGTGAGACGCCCATCAGGCGGGCGAGCTCGGCCACCTGCCAGTCCTTTTCCGGCTCCAGATGGATGGCGGCCAGAACGCGGCCGACTTCCGGGTTGCGGACGGCGGCGATCCAGCCGGTCGTGTCGCCGCAGCCATGCTCGACCCAGGCGCGGATGATGGTTGCCGTCAGCACGTCCGCCAGCCGGGCCAGAATGCCGCCGGCGCCGACGCGGTCCATATCGACCTCGCGCGCCATGGCTTCGAGCAGATGCGGAATGGCCGGCTCGCTCTTGCCGAGCGCGCTGGTCAGCATGGCGCCGGGCATGAGCTGCAGCAGCGGATGCAGCCTGTCGATGTTGAAGCGCATAGAGGCCGTCAGCGCCACCGTGTCGCCGCAGATATCGGCACATTGCATGTCGTAAAATCCGTCGCAGACCTGCTTGCGGCCAAAACGTTCGAACGGCACCGGCGTCACGTCGGGAGAGCTGGCAATGATATTGGCGTCGCCGCGCGGCAGAAGAACAGCATCACCCGGCTGCAGCGCCAGCCAGTCACCGGCCGGTGTCTTCAGCCATGCGCTTCCTGACGAGATGAAATGGAAGCGTGCTGCCTCCTGCGCCGGAAAGGCCGTGCCCCAGGGATCCGACAGCCGGCAGCGGCCGTATTCGACGCCGTCCAGCCGCAAACCGCGCAGCATCTCGCTCAAGGGATCGCGCATCTCGGTATCCTGATACCCAGATGGCTGCGACATTATGGCCGGGGATTTGGACGAATGATCAAGCATATCGGAGTTTTTAGCATAGAAAAAACGGCGAGTCTCGGCCATTTTTGCAACGGTTCTCCCCAAGACCGTGCATAAAGGAATATCCCATGATGGATTCAAGATCCAATTCGTCGCCCAATGTGGCGGCCCCCGCCAAGGCCGGCTGGCCTGCCATCACCTCGCTGTCGCTCACCGTCTTCGGCCTAGTTACGGCCGAGTTTCTGCCTGCAAGCCTCTTGCCGCCGATCTCTTCCGATCTTTCGATCAGCCAGGGCCTTGCCGGCCAGACGGTGACGGCAACGGCCGTCATCGCCGCCTTTGCCGGCCCCGGCATCGTCGTCGGCACGCGCAAGATGAATCGCCGCATCGTGCTGTTCGTACTGACCGCCCTTCTGATCGTCTCCAGCCTGATCGCCGCGACGGCCGGCGGTTTTGTACCGCTGATGATCGCCCGCCTGCTGCTCGGCGTGGCGCTCGGCGGCTTCTGGGCCCTGTCGGCATCATTCGTCATGCGCCTCGTGCCGGAAAATGACATTCCGCGGGCCATGTCTATCGTCATGGCCGGCGTCTCGCTTGCCACCGTCTGTGCCGCCCCGCTCGGCGCCTGGATCGGCGAGACCTTTGGCTGGCGTTATGCCTTCCACCTGACGGCGGTGCTCGGCGTTCTCGCCTTCGCCATACAGGCATTGACGGTTCCCTCCATGCCGCCATCCGGCCATGCCGGCTTCGGCACCATGTTCAAGCTGCTCGGCCGCCCGGCTTTGCGCCGCGTGTTCCTCGTCATCATCTTTGCGGTCGCAGGCCATTTTGCCGGCTTCACCTTCATCCGCAGCTATCTCGAAGGTGAGATCCATCTGGACGTCTCGACCGTCTCGCTGGTCCTGCTCGGCTTCGGTATCGCCGGTTTCGTCGGCAACGCCGTCGGCGGTTACATTGCCGGCCGTACCAGCAGCGGTGCGCTAACGCTCGCAGCCGGCTTGATCGCGCTTTCGGCCGCCATCATGGTTGCCACGGCGGGTCATCAGGCAGCGGCGATCGCTGCCGTCGTCATCTGGGGCTTTGGCTTCGGTGCCTTCCCGGTCAGCGTCCAGAACCGCGTCATGCGCGTCGCCTCGGATGAAGTGGAAAGTGCGGGTGCGATGATGCTTACGACGTTCCAGATCGCCATCTCGACCGGTGCGGTGGTCGGCGGATTGCTGGTCGACAGCCAGGGCCCGCTCGGCGTCATCGGCTTTGCCGGCCTCTCGGCTGCCGTCGCAGCCTGGATCATGCTTGCCGGCGGCATGCGCCAGCCGGCCAAGGCGGAACTCAACGGCTGAGTTTTCAAAACAACCCCGGCCGGGATGCCAATCTCGGCCGGCATTTGTTCTTTCGGATTGCGGACTAGGCCAGCATCGCGAAAAGACTATCGCCCTGGCGGAGGCTTCCGCCACCACCGTGCTCTCGTATCTTCCGCCTGTCGTTTCATATCGACAATCGAAACGACCAAACTCTCCGCAAGCCCGTCCTTCCCGCTGTCAGCACTTACAATCAGAATTTCACGGCAACCGGTCTCATCGATATAAGACAGCACTTGGGCGAGCTCCGAGTCGGTCTTCAGCTCTAGGCCCGAATACATAGAGCCAGCCCTACGGCAGCGGTCTTTGCCATCGGACAAAGGGCGATGATCGGTTCCAAGATAATAGATGAGCGAGATATTGCTTTCCAAGGTCGTCATTCGCTGCGGCGCGCCAAACCGCTTCAGCATGAAATCCGACCAGTCCGTCAGCTTCATGAACCCGCTCTGTCCGGTCTTTCGCTTCAGACTCTGTGTAACTTTATAAAGTTGCGAGTGTCCAAGAGGCGACGTGAAACGGAGCAAGTAACTGTGATCAACGTCATCCCGTTCCTCTCGCGCGATGATCGCCTGGATAAATCGCTCGTTCGGCAGAGACTGTTCCCACCCGCGCCTCAGGAGGAATTCTTCACTTTCGCGCATTTTCCAGTGAGGTTTTCTGCCAGCGAATAAGGTTTTCACCTGATCCGGCGTCATGCCCGGGCGGAAGATGGCCTCCGGCTGGAAAAGTTCATGCGTGGGGACATTGACTGGAAAATTTGGCGGATCATCAGCATGAGCGCCGGCCGCGATCAGAACCAAAAATCCAGCCAGAACATATCCGCGCCATACGTTCATGAGATACCATCGAGACCGAACCAGGGCTGTAATACGATGATTACGGCTGATGGCAAATCTTGAACTTGAAAGATTTCGTCGTCCTTTGGACGAATCCGCGAATGATGGCGAAAAGGTTTGCAACCTCGTCCGCCAGCCGCCCAATAGTCGACCTGGCTATCAGCTCCGCAGCCGATACCCCGTCCTAAAAATCCAGCCGAGCAGCGACAGGCAGATCACCAGGAACACGCAGATCATGGCAAGGCTCATCCACGGGTTCACGTCGGCGATCTCGTAAAAGCTCCAGCGGAAACCGCTGACGAGATAAAGAACCGGGTTGAAATGGCTGACCGCCTGCCAGAAGGGCGAGAGCATGCTGATCGAATAAAAGCTGCCGCCGAGGAAGGTCAAAGGCGGTACGACCAGCATCGGGATGATGTTGAGCTGTTCAAAACTTTTGGCCCAGATGCCGATGATGAAGCCGAGCAGGCTGAAGGTCACGGCCGTGAGCACCAGGAAGACCACCATCATGAACGGATGGGCGATGCGGATATCGACGAAGAAGGTCGCGGTCGCCAGAATGATCAGGCCGATGATCAGCCCCTTGGTCGCCGCAGCACCGACATAACCGACCAGGATTTCCGTCATCGCCACCGGGGCGGACAGGATCTCGTAGATCGTTCCGGTAAACTTTGGGAAATAGATGCCGATCGAACCGTTGCTGATGCACTGGGTGAGCAGCGTCAGCATGATCAGGCCGGGCGTGATGAACGAGCCGTAGGACACGCCGTCGATCGTCTGGATGCGCGAGCCGATCGCGGTGCCGAAGACGATGAAATAGAGCGAGGTGGTGATGACGGGCGAAATCACGCTCTGCAACAGCGTGCGGCGCATGCGGGCCATCTCGAAGACGTAGATGGATTTCATCGCTTCGAAATTCATGCCTTTTCTCCTACCAGTTCCACGAAAATGTCCTCGAGCGAGCTCTGCCGGGTCGAAAGATCGCGGAAATGAATGTTTTCGGCTGCAAGGCCGGCCAGAAGCGAGGCGATCGTATCCTGCCCCTCGCCGTCCCTATATTCGTGGAGCAGCGACAGGCCGTCGGCGGCCAGCGTCAGGTCATAGACGGCAAGGCTCGTCGGCACCGCCTTTAGCGGTTCGGTCAATTCGAGGCGCAGCTGCTTGCGGCCGAGCTTTTTCATCAGCGCGGTCTTTTCCTCGAGCAGCAGCAGCTTGCCGCCATTGATGACGCCCACCCGGTCGGCGATCTCTTCCGCCTCCTCGATATAATGGGTCGTCAGGATGACGGTGACACCGGTATTGCGCAGGTCGCGCACCACCTGCCACATCTCGCGGCGCAGGTTGACGTCGACGCCGGCCGTCGGCTCGTCGAGAAACAGAACTTTTGGCTCGTGCGAGAGTGCCTTGGCAATCATCACACGCCGCTTCATGCCGCCCGAAAGCTCGCGCAGCATGTTGTCCTTCTTCGACCAGAGCGACAGGTCCTTCAGCACCTTTTCGATCAGCGCCGGGTTGGGCTTGTAGCCATAAACGCCGCGCGAAAAGCTGACCGTGTTCCAGACCGTCTCGAACATGTCCGTCGTCAGTTCCTGCGGCACGAGGCCGATCAGGGAACGGGTGGCGCGAAAATCCTTCACCACGTCATGGCCACCGACCAGAACCTTTCCGGAGCTCGGATTGACGATGCCGCAGACGATCGAGATCAGCGTCGTCTTGCCGGCGCCATTCGGCCCCAGAAGTGCGAGGATCTCGCCCTGTTCAATGGCAAGATCGACGCCCTTCAGCGCCTCGAACCCGTTGCCATAGGTTTTCGTCAGTTTTTCGACGGATACGATCGGTGTCATGATGGTCTTCACGGAAGGAATGGTTTTGCGGAATTTGCCGCAGATATAGGCATCTGCACCCGACAAACCATCCCCTTGCGGACGAATATTGCATTCGGTTTTGAGCGCCAATCACAAAAAGCGGGAAAGATGAACACTGACGGCGACTTGTCATCATCCAGTGACGTTGCTCGTTCACAAGAGCATCAGGCAAGCACCGGCCGCCGCCTTGCCGCCGCTTCCAGCGACCGGCCGTGATCACCTCTTGATTGCTTGA
Source organism: Neorhizobium alkalisoli (assembly GCF_007829835.1). Taxonomy (GTDB): domain Bacteria; phylum Pseudomonadota; class Alphaproteobacteria; order Rhizobiales; family Rhizobiaceae; genus Neorhizobium. The sequence goes on from NZ_VIWP01000007.1 coordinate 154,670, forward strand.
TACCTCGTTTTGCTTGCCGCATGCCTTGTGTGAGAAGCCATAACGAAATTTATCAGGAGAACAGGCTTTCCCCGTGAGCCCTCACTCCGTTTCGCCGGCCGAAGGGCCGGCTTTTCTTTTGGAGGGATGCATACGCGGCTTATCATCGCTCTATGGGAAGACGAGCAATATCTCGCCAATTCCGCTCTTCGGCATGAGAACCAGTGGCACCCAAATGCCAGGGGCTCCCTTCTTAAAACCGAAACGAAGCCTGGCACCCCGCTTATAAACAAAATCGACCTTTGGGCGTTCGTTTTCAAACGAGCAGGCTTTCTCGCAGCTCACCATCAACTCGCCGGTCACTCCGCCTTGTCCTGAATGAACCTTCAAACTGATCTCGAATCCCGGCAGCTTCGAATCAAGCAATTGGCATTGTTTGTCGACCATACAGGTCGCGCTGCCCGAAACCGGATCTCCCTCAGTCAGCAACACTGCGAACTCGACCGGAAACGTCTCGTCTGCAAACCCCTTCACCGGAACGAAAAATGCGAACACCATAAGGCAGCACAACATGCCGAAGCGCATATCCAGCTCCCATAACGAAACTCATTTGTAAGTGACCCCAAGTCGCTTATCGCCCGCAAGGGCGGCGACGAAGGCTCAGTCGCAATACCGTCTTCCGCCCTTGCGGTCGCGCAGGTCGAAGTGAAAGTGGTTCCAGTGTTCGGCATTGCTGCCGGGGCCGAGCACGGTAGAGAAATATTTGCAGCTGTCGCTGCGCACCGATTTCAGAAGCGCGCCCTCGCGGAAGGAGAACAGGCCCTTCTTGCGCACGTCGATATCGTGGCCGTTCTTGAGCACGATGGCGCCGACATCGATGGCGTTGCCCTTGGCATGTTCCGACATCGGGTTGTAGCGCTGGCTGGAATTGTTCATGCGGCGGCAGGAATAACCGCCGAGTGGCTGGATCCGGCCGATGCCGGAGAAATAACGCAGCCGGGCCGAAGGATTAAGCTCGTTCTTCACCCATTTGGCGAAGGCGAGCGTCGTCTGGCAGTTGAGCGTCACGGCCGGCGAAACGGCAATGCCGCCGCCGAGGCCGGAAAGCTTGACCGGGTAATCGATGCCGCAGCTCGGACCGTTGGAAATGCGCTGCAGGTCCTTGAACTCGACGCCGAGGCTGCGCAGCTCCGCCCGGCAGCTGACTTCCGATTGCGGCATGACGTTTCTCAGCCACGGCTGGTCCGGCTGGCTCATCGGGCCCTGATCGGTCATCGAGCCGCCCAGCGTTGCGGGATTGTTCGGCCGCAACATCGCCACCTGCTGGCTGTTTGCCGAGGGCACGCGGCGCGGTTCTACGACCGGGGAATTGTCGCCCCAGACGGCGCTGCCATTCGCCATGTCACCGCGTATGCCGGAACCCTGCCGTTTCGGCGGCACGACCACCCGGTCATCGGAAATCGGCTGGCGGCGGGCTCTCAGTGCGCGCGGATTGTCGGTGCCGATGCCATCGACGACGGGCTGGTCACCGACACCTTCGGCAATATTGCTCTCTTCCTCTTCAGCCAGACCGGTAACGTCGCTTTCATCCGGGCCGACGCCGAGCTCGGCATCGATATTGACGCCGTTCTGGGGAATGCTGTTGGCGGCGCCGCGCGGAAAATTTCTCGACGAAGGCTGGGACTGCTGGCGCATCGCCTCGTCGCTGTCGATCATCGGCAAGCGGCCGGCGCGGGTGGCGGCGGGTGCCGGCGCGCCGAGGGATGCCGACTGGACCTGATCGGGTGCGCGCAGGTAATGGCCGCCATCGTTTGCCATGGGGGCAGAAGCCGCCATCGGGGCGCGCGGCTGGCTGGGGCTCCCCATGTAATCCATGGCGCTTGTCTGGGAGACCGGCGCCGGGCTCATCTGGTAGGCAGGCTGGGACACCGGTTCGGGCGGGATCGAGCGTGTCGGCTGAATGGCGCCGACCCGGCCTGAATCGATCGCCGCCGGCGGCACCAGATCGCTCGAGGAGCAGCCTGCCATCGTGGCCGAGATCATCAGCAGAGCCACGGCCCGCCGGAAGGAAAAAGCATACGCCATACGAATTGCCGCTCTCTCGGTGCCTCGAAACACAGTCGTGCTCAAGGCGCAGGGATGCCGAAATGACACAGTCTGCGAGTTTAGGCAGAGTCGGTAAACGAAGCCTTGCCGGATCTGGGCGGTTTCAAGGCGATTTCACGTGGAGATTGCGGGAGAAACAGGCGCATGCCGCCGCAGCTCGCGCCCGGCTTGCAGCGGGCACGAATGGCGCGGGCGGGATCGGTGATGCGAAAACCGTCTATGCCGGCATGGGTGCCATTCACGGCGCCGGCATGGACGGGATCAACAGAAGCCGTTCAGCTTGAGGATCTTGTGGGCTTCGATCGAGGCGCGCAGCTGCTCTTCCGACGTACGGCTGCCGCCATTCGCGTCGGGATGCAGCATTTTCAGCCTTTCCTTGTAGCGGTTCCTGATCTCGTCAGGCGTCGCGTCTTCGGACAGGCCAAGCACATCGAAAGCCTTGGCTTCGAGCACGCGCAGCTTGCGCTTCTGCTGCTCGGCCTTTTTCGCCTCGCGTTCCTCTGCGGACTTGCGCGCGTTGACGACCCTGGCCGAGCCGGAACGGGCGGTCGAGGGAAGCGGCGGCTCCTCCGGCTGCACAAAAGTCTTGCCCATCGCCCGGCGGGCACCGGTCGCGGCTTCTTTCTGGTAACGGGCAACTTCGGGGCTCGAAAGCGCGCTCGAATAATTATAGCCCGCGTTATAGGCCTTCACATGCTCGATGCAGAACAGGAAGAACCGGCCTTCGGCCTCCTGGCCGACAGGTGCGCGATGCTGGCCGACACGGTCGCAGCCATCCCAATGACACTTCGGACCGATCGGTTCGCTGCTCTTCGGCTTTGCCTTGCTGCGGATCGGTTTGAGGCCAACAAAAATTTTTGAATCAGTCGTCATCGACGTCATATGTAAAAATCATCGCCACGAGGCAAGACCCTATCGATCAACTCGACATGACGATTGTTATGTGACGGTTGAAAAATTCAGAAGAACGCCAGAGTTGCGACAAAAAAGACGCTGCGACAGAAAAGAAAAGGGCTCGCCGAGTATATCGGCGAGCCCCTGTCGATGTTGCCGACGCTTGCCTTGCGGCTCAGGCGGCCCGGTAATGCGACGGGCGGCGGTTGTCCGACGCTGCGCCCTCGCCGAGCCGGAAGGCCGAGAGAAGCTGCTGCAGATGCAGGCTCTGGTCGGCGAGCGTCTGGCTGGCGGCCGTCGTCTCTTCCACCATGGCGGCATTCTGCTGGGTCATCTGGTCCATCTGGTTGACGGAGGAATTGATGTCCTGCAGCCCGTTCGACTGTTCGTGGGCAGCCGTTGCGATCGTCTCGACATGGGCTTTGACCCGCTCGACGAGCTCAGCGATCTCGACCAGCGCATCGCCGGTGGAGCGCACCAGCGCCACGCCGCCTTCGACCTCGCGGGCCGAATTGCCGATCAGTTCCTTGATCTCCCTGGCGGCCGTTGCCGAACGCTGGGCAAGTTCGCGGACTTCCTGCGCCACGACCGCAAAACCCCTGCCCGCCTCGCCCGCACGTGCTGCCTCGACACCGGCATTCAGCGCAAGCAGATTGGTCTGGAAGGCGATCTCGTCGATGACCGACAGGATCTGGCTGATACGGCTCGAGGATTCCTCGATGCGGCCCATGGCGTCGATCGCATTGCGGACGATCGCGCCGGAACGGCTGGCGCTGGCCTTGGTTTCGCTCACCATGCCGCGCGCCTCATGCGCCCGTTCGGCCGCCGTGCGTACGGTTGCGGTGATCTCGTCGAGCGCCGCCGCCGTCTCCTCCAGAGCGGCCGCCTGCTGTTCGGTGCGGCGGGCAAGATTGCCCGTGGCGGACGAAATGTCGGCTGCGCTTTCGCGCACGACAAAGCCGGTCTCGGAAATCGCGCCGACTGCGCTCTTGAGCGCGCCCACTGCGGCATTGAAGTCGGCGCGGATCTTGGCGTAATCCTCGCCGATATCGGCAAGCGAAACCGACAGGTCGCCATCGGCCAGACCTTCGAGCGCACGACCGAGCTCGGTCATCGCCCGCGACTGGCGGTCGGCGGTGGCGCCACGCAGGCGCTCCGTCTCGAAACGTTCGTCGGCGATCGCCCGCTGCTGGTCGGCCTCGCGACGCTGCAGGGCCGAACGTTCCTCGACGCTATCGCGCAACACGAGAAGTGCACGGGCCATATCGCCGATCTCGTTCTTTTCGTCGGTGCAGGGCACGGCCACTTTCGACTGGCCGGAGGCAATCGACTGCAGGACCTGCTTGACCCCGTCGAGCGGTTTCGTGACGCTTTTCACCGCAAACCAGGCGCCGAGAACCAGAAGCAGCGCGCCGACGGCAAAGATGCCGGCGAAACGCAGCGCGTCCTGGCGGAACATGGCCTGCAGGTCATCCGTATAGACGCCCGTGCCGACCACCCAGCCCCAGGGGGCAAAGCCGATCACGTGCGAATATTTTTCGACCGGCTGGTCGGCACCGGGTTTCGGCCAGTAATAGTCGACAAAACCCTGGCCGCTCGCCTTCACCACGTTGACGAATTCGACGAACAGGAATTTGCCGTTCGGATCCTTGTTCTGGCTGAGATCGGTGCCGTTCATTTCCGGCTTGATCGGATGCATAATCATGCGCGGCTGCATGTCGTTGATCCAAAAGTATCCGGAGCCGCCGGCATAGCGCATCGCGCCGATCGCGGCCTTTGCTTCGGTCTGCGCCTGATCGCGCGTCATCGCGCCAGAGGCTTCCAGCGCCTGATAACGCTTCAGCATCGAAAGCGCATTGTCATCCATCTGAGCCAGCCCCGCCTTGCGCTCCCGTTCCGACGAGCGATAGCTCTGGAACAGGCTGAAGGTCAGTGCGCCGCCGAGAATGACGAGCGAAAGCAGAATGAGACTGTATAGTCGCCAGGATATGGTCAGGCGCTTCATTATAGTTTCCCCTCCAACAAAATTCTCTCAAATTCTAATGAAAGAGGGTTACCAGGTAGTGAAATGATGCTTTTCGCACCCGATGAGTGCATTAGCGCCAGCGAATTACTTGAAATCCAAGATGTATTGCCGGTAGCGGCATGCAATGGGCAGATAGAACCATTCCAAAAAACAGGCTGGGATTTCGTGCGATCTGTGTCTAGGTTCGCGCGGGAGGACCTTTTTCCGATCATCAGGGACACGACATGACAGACACCACAAAGCCCGCCGACAAGCCGGCAAGCAATGCCTCTGGCAAACCCACCGGCGAACTGACCCTTCGCACCCTTGCCATGCCGGCAGACGCCAATCCCGCCGGCGACATTTTTGGCGGCTGGGTCATGGCCCAGATGGACTTGGCAAGCGGCATCCGCGCCGGCGAGCGCGCCCGTGGCCGCGTTGCGACCGTGGCCGTCAAGGAAATGGCCTTCGAACTGCCGGTCAAGATCGGCGATACGCTCAGCATCTATACCGACATCGTCCGCGTCGGCCGCACCTCGATCACGCTCACCGTCGAAGCCTGGGCCCAGCGCTCCCGCCACAGCATTCTGGAAAAGGTCACCGCCGGCACGTTCATCATGGTCGCCATGGATGCGCAGGGCAAGCCGATGCCGGTACCGGCGGAAGAGTGACCCTGATGGCCCGAGACATCACGCTCTGTCCCCTCTCCCTGTAACAGGCGCCGATCACAAAACTTAGCCAAACGGGAAAGTTTCTCCTTGACCGGCATCGGGCGCCGGTCAATACTTTTCCACATGGCTAAGTTTTCAACCGATCTCGACCGCGCCTTTTCCGCCCTTGGCGATCCGACCCGACGGGCGATCGTCAGCCGCCTGTGCGAAGGGCCGAAATCCGTCAGCGAACTGTCGGAACCATTCGAACTCGCACTTCCATCACTGCTCAAGCATGTGCGCGTGCTGGAGGAGAGCGGCCTCATCGTCTCCGAAAAAACCGGACGCGTCAGAACCTGCCGGATCGAACCGGAAGCGTTGCAGGCGACGGAAGCGTGGCTCGGGCAGCATATCGCGACCTGGGAACGGCGCCTTGACCGGATGGAAGCGCATATCCAACGCATGAAAAGGGAGGATTGAACCGTGAGCGACCTGATCCAAAATTCCGATTCCGCCTGGCGCGACTGGCCGATCGATCGCGAGATCGTTCTCAGCCGCCTGATCGATGCACCGCGCGATCTCGTTTATGCCGCCTGGACGGATCCGGATCAGATCCAGGCGTGGTTTGGGCCGGAAGGGTTTGCGATAGAAACGAAAGAGATCGACCTTCGACAGGGCGGTATCTGGCGCTTCGACATGGTCGCCCCCGATGGCACCCGCTACACCAACCGGATGGTTTTTCTGCGCATGAAAACCCCGGCGCTGATCGAGGTCGAACACGGGTCCGACGAGGACGAAGACCCCGGCAAGTTCCGCATGCTCGTCACCTTCGACGAGCAGAGTGATGGCAAGACCGTGCTGACGCTGCGTCAGATGCATCCGTCGAAAGCGCAGAGAGACGGAGCAATCGGTTTTGGCGCCGTCGAATATGGCGGCCAGACATTGGCGAAGCTGGCGCGGCATGTTGCGGGGCGCAAAGGCCGATAAGCCTGCAGCTCAAGGCAATCACCTGTCAAGGTGATTGCCCGTCAGGTTGACTCCGGGCAGGACCGCAGCAACTTTGCATAGCCATGGACGATAGACAGCGGCAGAGCCCGACACGATCGTAAGCCTTCCCCTGTCGCTCGGCGCACATGCGCTGTTCGGCCTTCTGTTGCTGCTCTTCCTGCCCGTCCCGAAACAGACAGTTCCAGACCCCGAGCAGGATATCAGCGTCGAGATCGTCACGCCGGAACAGGTGCCGGACGCTTCGGCCGAAGAGACAACGCGTGCCGCCCCGAAATCGGCAGCGCTCTCGCCGTTGCAAGCTCCACCGGCTCCAGGGAGCGAAGACTTCGTCCCTCGCACTGCGCCACCTCCGCCCTCGCCTCAATCCCCGCTGGCAGCTATGCCGGAACCGGCGATTGCACCTCTCGCCGCTCCGGCAGGGCGCATCAAGGCGACAACGCTGCTTTCGGCAAAAACGCTCGCCGATCCGCGCAGCTGGCAGGCACGCGCCTCGCTGCAGCAATTGTCGGGCGCTGACCGTCTGGAACAGATCTGCAATCTCGAAGCGATGGAACAGGTTCGCGCCTGGAATGCGGATTACCGGCCGGACGCGGTCGTCGCCTATGCCATGGCTGAATCGAGGCTTTCCGGGCGAACAGTCGATGCGCCGGGTGCCGCCATCCGCAGCAAGAAGCGCTGGTATGCAATCAGCTATACCTGCACCACGGCAGCGACGACCGAAGAGGTCGTCTCGTTCGAATTCGAAATGGGCGCCGAAATTCCGGAAGACCAGTGGGCGGAGCACAGCCTGTTTTCCGGCACGTCCGTCGACTAACCTTTGAGATAGACCGAAGACGTATCAAAACTCAGCCCCGGAAACACTTTTGTCGTCAGCGTGTTGGGGCTGATGTTGAACTGCTTGTAGAGCATGGCGGCTGCGATCTCGCGGATATCGCCGGTCGGCATCAGGTCGCGCTGGTCGAGCAGCTTGTCCTCGGCGAGACCCGGCCAGCGGGAAAGAACCTTGCCACCCGGCACCGCGCCGCCGGCCAGAACCGCAAGTCCGCCGGTGCCATGGTCTGTGCCATTGGTGCCGTTCTCACGCGCCGTGCGGCCGAATTCGGTCATCGCCAGAACGACCGTGTTTTTCCAGGCATCACCTAGCGCCTGTTTCAAGGTCGTGATGGCGGTGGCGAGTTCTCCCGCCGCCTTGGCGAACTGGTTGCGCTGGCCGACATGGGTGTCCCAGCCATTGATCGAGAAACTGGCGATGCGATAATCCTTGCGCAGCATGCCGCCGGCGAGTTGCGCCATGTCGGCAATTCCGGCACCGCGTTTCTCGTCGCCGGAAAAGGCACCGGCTGCGGACAGCGCCGTCTGCTTCGCCTCTTCCATCACTTTGGCAAAGGCCGGATCGCCGGCGTAAAGACGATCGAGAAAGGCGATCTCGTCATCGGCGAGCGCCAGATCGCTCTGGCTCGACCAGCTGTCGGAACTGTTCGGGCCGGTCAGGATCAGTTCCATCGAAGTATTGATATCGATGGCACGGCGGCTGTCGGAGCGCGGGATGGAGGCGAGCGTGCGGTTCAGCCAGCCGGTCTTCTGTTCCTTGGCCATGCCGCCGGTTTCCAGAATGTCCTGCCCGTCAAAATGGCTGCGCTGGTCGCGATAGGGCGTCGAGACCGCATGCACGAAGGCAAGCTCGCCCGCCTGAAACAGTGGCAGCAAGGCCGAGGCGGCCGGATTGAGGCCGTAAAAGCCGTCGAGATCGAGCAGCCCCGTATCCGGCGTCATCCCGAGTTTCGGCCGCAGCGCCGCATAGGCCGGATCACCATAGGGCTGGACGAGATCGAGCCCATCCATGGCACCGCGCAGGATGATCGTGACGAAACGGTTGTCGCCCGGCATGGCGGCGAAAGTCACCGGGGTCAGGACGGGGCTCGCGGCCACGCAACAGGCACCGGCGAGAAAGCCGCGCCGCGACAGTCTGCCTCCCTCTTGGCCGATACCCCCAAGGCTGATGCCTTTAAAAAGGTCCATCGTCATCTCCTGTTGAACTCCGCAGAGGCGAGAACCATGGTGATGCCATGCACCCGGCTCGGCGCCTGGCTGATGATCTTTCGCGTCTGGGCGCTGGCCGCATCTCCGAGTGCCATCTCCAGAAAATCGGACGGATCCAGCTTCTGGGCAAAGACGCGGGCCACCATGCGCGACCAGGCAATACGTTCCGCAAGCTGGCTTGCCGAAAGCCAGGCTTCCTCGGTATCGGCAAAACCGGCCGGGCTCGGCGGCTGCCAGATCGGCTGGCCCATGCGCTGAAGCGCACCCAAAGTCAGTGATTTTGCCCTGTTTGCCTTGCGCTTGGCATTTTCCTTGGCGGCCTCGCCACCGGCCAATGCAATCGCCTTGCCGACCGGACCGCCATCCTCGGCATTGTCGTCGATATCCTTGAGCATGCTCGCAAAACTCTCGTCCGGCAGGTCCAGCGCCCTGAAACCGGAAACGACGAATTCGAAAGGCTGCTTGATCTTGCGGCCCGGTTCGGACCAGGCACGCGGATGGGTGAGCATGGCGCGATAGACTTCGGTCAGGTCGCCGCCCGTCTTGGTCCAGGCCGCCATCATCACATCCGTGACGTCCTGCGGCGGTTCGTCGGCGATGAAATGGCGCACCAGCTTGGCGCAGACATGGCGGATCGTGGCCGGATTATTGGCCAGATCCTCCAGCATCAGCATGTGATCCTGGCCGCTTCCTTCCTCGTCGTCATATTCACGTCCGAGCAGCGAGATCGGACCCTCTTCGGCAAAACGCGGCCGATAGATGACGTCGAGACCGCGATTGTCGACGGAAAGGCCGGTGAGGATCAGCGCTGCCGCCCGGACATCGCCCTGGCTGTAACCGCTGCCGACTCCGAGCGTGTGCAGTTCCAGAAGTTCGCGGCCGAGATTTTCGTTGAGGCCGCGCCTGCCCTTCTGGCCGGCGACCGAATCCGGCCCGACGCTCTGCGTCTGGTCGAGATAGATCAGCATGGCCGGATGCAGCACGGCCGCCTTCAGCAGTTTCGAGAAGGAACCGCCGAGATTGGGGCGGATCGCCTCCGCCTCGTAAAGCGGCACGACCATGCGCATCGGCAGGGATTTCAGCGCGCTGGTGGAAAAATGATCGGTCCAGAAGGTGGCGAGCCGCTCGTAGAAACCGAGCGGCGACTGCACCGACTGGACAAGCCTTGCCATCGCATCCTGCCGGTAGATGCGCTGGGCATCCCGCTGGGTCTGCTTGCGGATATCCTCGTTCGGCTTTCCGTCCTTGGCGGCCTTCGCCTCGGCGGCCCTCAGCGAGATGATTCGCGTTGCCGCCTCGCGCCGTCCGGAAATGCCTTCGCGGGGAAAACGCGGTTTTGCCACGACACCGCGGCGGATCTGGGCCAGAAGTGCATCCGGATCCGACGGCATGTCGCTGCCAGGCCGCAGGCCGTAGCCGAAGCGGATCGCAGCCAATGTCGGATCAGAAAGCGCCATACAAACCACTCCCGGTTGTTTGAAATGAGATTCGAGGAGGAATGTGTCGGAAACGTTCGAAAATTGAGGCGGTTTCGCGACATGGATAAATTGTAACGCGGGGACGAATTGGAATGCCGGCTTTGCCCGGTCTAGGTCCGAGAGTAAACCCCCGGTCGCGGCAAACTGGAAATCACCTGCGAGTGATAGCGATGAAATGCCGACAGTCAGTCACAAATACTTACCCCTTCAGGATATTTCCAACCATATTGACGTTTGTCATTTCAAAAATATGCGCTTCAGAAGGATAAAATTCCAGCAAGGCAAGACTTTATTATCAGCAATGCTGCATAATCGGCCCGGATACCGATAATACAAGGCCGGACAATCTGATGAGCGCAGCCGATAGCGGAGACGCGACGAAAACTGCACTTGCGCTGAATGTCAGGCGAGCGCAGGCGGCTGCCATGCTGGAGCGTATGCCCGGCACGATCGCCACCAATGCCGGCGTCTCCATCTCCGCCCTGCTCGTCACCTGCATCGATCGCGGTTTTACGCTGCATGCGCTGTGGTGGTTCGCCGCCGCGATCGGCACGCTGGCGCTGCGGCTGTTCGCCCATGATTTCATCCAGCGCTCCGACCTGCCCAGTCGCGCCCCGGAAACGCTGCTGAAGCTGATGACCTTCGGCGCGCTGATGTCGGGCCTCGTCTGGGCGGCGCTTCCCTATGCGATCGACAATTTTCATCCGCTCGGGCTCGATGGCTGCGTCTATATCCTGATGTGCGGCATGGGCACCGGCGCGGTGCTGATGGGAACCGGCCATAGCGCCAGCTCTCTCGCCTTCGCCCTGCCCGTGCATGTTTCGGTCATCGTCACCTTTCTTCTCACCGGCGAACTGAGCGGAATGCTGCTCGGGCTCAACGTGCTGGCGCTCACCATCGTGCTGTGCAAAAGCAGCACGAAAAGCGAAAGCATCGTGATCGGCAGCGTCAAGGCGCAGCTTTCCGCGACGGCGCTCGCCGTGTCGCTCTCCGGCGCCAATCGCGATATCCTGCTGGCCAATGAGCGGCTCGAGGCGATGGCGAACAGCGATCCGCTGACGGGGCTCGCCAATCGCGCCGCCTTCAACGCGGCGCTCAATCACGGCATTACCGAAGCGACCGCCGAGGGTGGCCAGCTCGGCCTGCTGATCCTCGACCTCGACCGCTTCAAATCGGTCAACGACACGTTTGGCCACAGTGTCGGTGATGCGCTGCTGATCGAGATCGCCGCGAGGCTGCGGGCCTCGATGGGCGAGACCGGCACGATCGCAAGGCTCGGCGGCGACGAATTCGCGATTATCATCGGCGGCGACAATGTCTGGCAGCAGGCGCAGGCAAGCGCGCAGGACATTCTGGTCCGCAGCCGGCAACCGCTCGTCATCGACGGCCATCCCGTCACGATCGGTACCTCCATCGGCATCTCCCTGTTTCCGAGCCATGCCGCCAATGCCGAGGACCTGTTCATCTGCGCCGACATGGCGCTGTACCGTGCCAAGGATGGCGGCCGCGACCAGTGGCGCGCCTTCGACCCAGCCTTTCGCGCCGAGGCGGACCGCCGCCGCCAGATCGAACACGACTTGGCCGAGGCGCTGGACGGCGCGCTGGAAGCCTGGTTCCAGCCGCAGGTGCAGCTTGCGACGGGAACGGTCGTCGGTTTCGAGGCGCTGGTGCGCTGGCGTCATCCGGTGCTGGGGCCGATCTCGCCGCCGGAAATCGTTGCAGCCGCCCAGAGCGCCAATCTTGCCGATCGCCTGACCGCGACCATCGCCGCCGCCGGCTGTCGGCTGCTGAACGACCTGCCCGGCCTCGGCCTGCCGCAGGCCACCGTCGCGATCAACGTCTCGCCGCGTGAGTTCGAACTCTACGATGTCGCCGATGTGCTGAACCGGGTGACGCGGGCGCATGGCATCGACCCGGCCTTGTTCGAGATAGAGATCACCGAGGAGGCGATTCTCGACGCACTGGTCTCCGGCCCGCAGCTGAAACAGATCGAACGCTCCGGCTACAAGCTCGCCGTCGACGACTTTGGCGCCGGCCATTCCTCGCTCGCCTATCTCGTCGGCCTCAAGGTCGACCAGCTGAAACTCGACCGCCGTTTCGTCACCGGCATCGAAACCAGCCGCCAGAACCAGGAAATCGTCGGCGCGATGATCGGCCTTGGCCGTGCGCTGTCGATGGACGTCGTCGCCGAAGGCGTGGAGACGAAGGACGAAGCCGAAACGCTCGCCGCCCTCGGCTGCTCCATCGTCCAGGGCTATTTTTTGGGCCGCCCGATGCCGGTGGAGAGATTGCCGCACTGGATCGAGGAGAAGCGCAAGAAGGTTGGGCACAGGGTGGCGTGAGGGGCGACAAAAGCCCTTCGACATCGTTTCCCTTTTGTACTCTTTTCTCCCCGTCCGCCTCTTCACATCGGCCAAGAGTCTCTCCATATTCGCGGCATGGCCAAAGCTCCGAAAAAATCCGCGCCCGAAAACCGTGAAGACCATTCCGGTTTCGGAGAATCTCCCCAGGCATCGTTTGAAGGCGCTCCCCTTTCCGCGCCCTTGTCGGGCAGCGTTTCCGACTGGGTGAAACAGCTCGAGGCGGAGGCGGAAGCGTCCGGCATCGAGACGCAGCGCGAAATCGCCTCCAAGGCCGGCAAACACCGCAAGAAGATCGAGATCGCCGCCCGCGAGGAAGCGATCAAGGCGGCGGCGAAGGAGAAGCCGAAGACGGCCAAAAACACGACGGCCAGCAAGACCGCGCGCGGCGTGTCGATCGGCGCCTCGTCGGATCCCAAGACCCGTGCCGCGGCCGGCCTCAATCCCGTCGCCGGTCTCGACGTGTCGCTGGAAGAGGCCGAGACGCTGGCGACCGGCGCCGTCACCGCCACGGTCGATGCGCTGTCAAAGCTGATCGAAAGTGGCAATCCGCTGTTCAAGGACGGCAAGCTCTGGACGCCGCACCGCCCTGCCCGGCCGGAAAAATCGGAAGGCGGCGTCGCCATCCGCATGGCGTCGGAATACAAGCCCGCCGGCGACCAGCCGACCGCCATCCGCGACCTCGTGGAAGGCATCAACAACAATGACCGTTCCCAGGTCCTGCTCGGTGTCACCGGCTCCGGCAAGACTTTTACCATGGCCAAGGTGATCGAGGAGACCCAGCGCCCCGCCGTCATTCTCGCGCCGAACAAGACGCTGGCCGCCCAGCTCTATTCCGAGTTCAAGAACTTTTTTCCGGACAACGCGGTCGAATATTTCGTTTCCTATTACGATTATTACCAGCCGGAAGCCTATGTGCCGCGCTCCGACACGTTCATCGAGAAGGAAAGCTCGATCAACGAACAGATCGACCGGATGCGCCACTCCGCCACCCGCTCGCTGCTGGAACGCGACGACTGCATCATCGTCGCCTCCGTCTCCTGCATCTATGGTATCGGCTCGGTCGAGACCTACACGGCCATGACGTTTCAGATGGAAGTGGGTGACCGGCTCGACCAGCGCCAGCTGCTCGCCGACCTCGTGGCGCAGCAATACAAGCGCCAGGACATCAATTTCATCCGCGGCTCGTTCCGGGTTCGCGGCGATACTATCGAGATCTTTCCGGCCCACCTTGAAGATGCGGCATGGCGTATCTCGATGTTCGGCGACGAGATCGACGCGATCACCGAATTCGACCCGCTGACCGGCCAGAAGACCGGCGACCTGAAAAGCGTAAAAATCTACGCCAATTCGCACTATGTCACCCCGCGCCCCACCCTCAACGGCGCGATCAAATCGATCAAGGAAGAGCTGAAACACCGGCTGGCCGAACTGGAAAAGGGCGGCCGCCTGCTCGAAGCCCAGCGCCTCGAACAGCGCACCCGCTACGATATCGAAATGCTGGAAGCGACCGGCTCCTGCGCCGGCATCGAAAACTATTCGCGTTATCTCACCGGCCGCAATCCCGGCGAACCGCCGCCGACTTTGTTCGAATATATCCCCGACAATGCCCTGCTCTTCATCGACGAAAGCCACGTTTCCGTCAGCCAGATCGGCGGCATGTATCGCGGCGACTTTCGGCGCAAGGCAACGCTGGCCGAATACGGTTTTCGCCTGCCGTCGTGCATGGACAACCGGCCGCTGCGTTTCGAGGAATGGGATGCGATGCGCCCGCTCACCGTCGCGGTTTCGGCCACGCCCGGCAATTGGGAAATGGAACAGTCCGGCGGCGTTTTTGCCGAACAGGTCATTCGCCCGACAGGCCTGATCGACCCGCCGGTGGAAGTGCGTTCCGCCCGCTCCCAGGTCGACGACGTTTTAGGCGAAATCCGCGAAACCGCGGCAAAAGGATACCGCACGCTCTGCACCGTGCTGACCAAGCGCATGGCCGAGGACCTGACCGAATACCTGCATGAACAGGGTGTTCGCGTCCGCTACATGCACTCGGATATCGACACGCTGGAACGCATCGAAATCATCCGCGACCTGCGCCTCGGCGCCTTCGACGTGCTGGTCGGCATCAACCTGTTGCGCGAGGGCCTCGACATTCCCGAATGCGGTTTCGTCGCCATTCTGGACGCCGACAAGGAAGGCTTTTTGCGCTCGGAGACGTCCCTTATTCAGACCATCGGCCGTGCCGCGCGTAACGTCGACGGCAAGGTCATCCTTTATGCCGACAACATTACCGGCTCGATGAAACGGGCGATGGAAGAAACCACCCGCCGCCGCGAAAAGCAGATGGCCTATAATGCCGAACACGGCATCACGCCGGAATCGGTGAAGGCAAAAATTTCCGACATTCTGGACTCGGTCTACGAACGCGACCATGTCCGCGCCGATATTTCCGGCGCCAGCGGAAAAGGCTTTGCGGATGGCGGCCATCTGGTCGGCAACAATCTGCAGAGCCATCTCAACGCGCTGGAAAAAAGCATGCGCGATGCCGCAGCCGATCTCGACTTCGAAAAGGCCGCCCGCCTGCGCGACGAAATCAAGCGCCTCAAGGCCGCCGAACTGGCGACGATGGACGACCCGATCGCCCGCGACGAGGCGCGCGCCGTCGAAGGCGGCGGCAAGGCGGCCAAAAAAGCCGGAGCCGGCGCCGCTGCATCCCCGACCTCGCTTTTCCAGAAACCGGATCTCGACGACATGGGCCCGGGCACCGACACCGCCCGCCCGCTCTTCCGCCGCAACACGCTGGACGAAATGACCGTCGGCCGCACGGAAAAACCGGTTATCGGCAAGGTGCCGGAAAAGCCGGAAACCGAACCGGGCAAGCGCTTTTCACCTTTGCTCGAAGGCCAGCCGGAACGCGGCGACCCGCGCCCGATCGTGCGCGGCAAGGTGGGTGCCGGAAGTTACGAGGATGCCGTGGATGCGAAACAGCAGAAGCGGCGGACGAAGGGGAAGACCGGACGGCCGGGGCGGTGAGAACACATAGCTCAGCGAGGAGGCCGCTCTGTTGGGAGAAACCAAGTTCCGCAAAGTGAAAAATGTAGAAATTTCACGACCTCTGGAATTCCCCGGTGTGGGAAAAAAACGATAAAAGCCAGAAGCATCACGGGGTCATCACGAAGCCTCGGCGGGATATTCGGAGTATCTATATTGGAAGCTTCCTTCTGGACATCCGACCAAAGCCGTCTCCGCTCCAATATTCTAGTTTGGTTGTCACCGCTGGCCGCTCTCCACTGGAAGTAATCCCATGAGTTTTTGGGAAGAAATTGCAAGTGAGAGACCTTAGTCAAGTTTACCCAAATATCCTTCGCATAGCTCTTCAAATTTGATCGTACAAAGCAGTAAAATAGAGCCTCAGCAAAATAGGATGAATTTACGGTCACCTCGTCACCGACAGGCCCCTTATCGATATCAATAATGTTACCAATGAAATCCCGTATAGTATCCTCAGCATTGTGATACGGGGATGCTATATAGCCACCTTCTACTCGAAGAATTTGAGATAAAATAGATTTCAGCAGTCCATGCTCGGAAAAGTTCGCCAACATTGACGGATCTGTTTTATGCAAATTAAATATCACGCACAGTAATTGAGGAATAAAAAACTCCCCAAAAACCGGGCAGGTGAATAATCCCGGCTTAATAATGAATTCGATAGCCTTAGCGGCATCATCAGTTATTCCATCTGAATTTCCGCGATTATTGCGCTCAATACTTATCAGAGACAGTATTGCAGACGTCATCAATGCCCGAGGGCGCCAAAGAAAGTTATCCGACAGCGGAGGAGACGTTAAAAACATTACATTGTAATCTATTGGCTTTCCATCTGACCGCTCATTTTGTAGGTGATCTATATTTTTTCCAATTTCATCGGCAAGCTCGATTGCAGAGTCAAAAAATCCCTGCCTAGCGATAGACAAAATCATATCAGCTCGCGCGGAGCTAAAAATTGAATGGCGTTGACGGGAACATTCTAACGCAACAAACAATGCGGCATACGCAGAAGAAACTGCGATGTGATTGCGTAGGTTCTCGTAATTTCGAATACCGAAGCTAACGAATAGAGATGCCGAGATTTGCCTTCGTTCGAATTCTATCTTTGATAAAGCTTCATCCGCCGGGCTTATTTTTAGTATCTCATCAAGCCCTTCCGATATTATATCGAGCCTAGCTGACTTTCTACCGTCTTCATTGTAAAGCCGAATTATCTTTTCATGTATCGAGAAACTATCAGTCCAAAACGAAGTAGAATGCTTTATCGCAAAATCTAGAAGCATGCCTCTGGAAATTATTCTAAGCCTCTGATTTTTATGAAATCCACGCTTTTCATATCCAAAATTCAGATCATCAACAGCTCTCTGAACCTCCTCTTCAACTTCACCGTTTGTTACAATAAAACATTTGTGAGGAATATCTGGAATGCCAGGATAAACGATGCGCTGCTCAACAAGCTCATCCAATTGTGGTTTCATTTCCCGGAATTGATTTAAGGTCAAACGGCCGCGTGGATTTCCCTTCAACTGAAAAGCACACGGCACGCCATCGGCATCAATTGAGACCACATCTTTACCAAACTCTATGGCCATGTGACGCGTTGAATGCACCACAATATGCCCTTCGCCTGATAGCATTTGAAGAAAAGCAGACTGGTAGGCTCGCTCATTGATGCTATCCAACCAGTGTTCTATCAGCCTCTCTTGCAAGCCACTCCTCCTTCTTGCGCCGCATCAAGTCATCGAACTTTTTCTGCTCATTCCCTACGTCTGGACTATTCATAAGCTTTCTAATTTGCTCACCAACTTCATCCCCGACAACGATTGTCGGTAATTTCGGCTGCCCAGACCGGTCAAAGTCAATCCAAACTTTTTCTAGCATCTTCAGTATTAAATCGAGTGAAATTGGCTTTCCCTCAGCGCTGACGACATTCCCCGTACGGGTTGTCGCATCCTCAACCACTTTGAAAAGCATCCGCTCCTGTTCGGAAGCCATTTCCAAGCCAATTGCATGGAAGCATTCGATAATTTCCGACCAATCACCATATAAAATCTTCTCCTTATCAACGCTTACTTCAGAGGAGAATTTTCGAATTTCGGTTTCATCCCGCGTAGAATCTTCCCTAAATATCGAAGATCCATCGCCTTCAAATATTTTACTGCTCCGTATATTTCGAACTATATGAGAACTGGCACCTCTTATATCGACGATATACCGCATCAGTGCACCTTCGATATCGCTCTCAAGCTGGATAAAACGCTGCTGCATTTCCTGACTCCACAGTGCAATTTTCACTTCGAACCATATCAACGCATTTTCTATTTCGCAGAGAACTCGACCACACGAAGAATTCTATGAATTTACAAGAAAAACAATAGAGATACCCCCTCACCCCGGTCGTATTTGATTGGTGGGTCTTGCTGCTTCCAAGTCAATATTTTTTTGCCACTCTTCGATCACCTCCAGCGTTTGACTGTCGGCCACTCTCTGGTCGCATCGCTTTACCCGTGCGCAAAAAGGTGAACGCCCCGCGCCGTTTCCTCAATAAAATCAATCCCTCAAATTTATTTCATCCCCCACCCCAAAAACCTCCCGCACAATAGCCCTCGTTCCGTCACGGATACACCGGCAGGCGTGCCGGCGAGGCGGGATCGGCGCGGGGTGTGAGGGAGAGACGCAGGATCTCACATCCCGGGTTCGCGGAAAATGGTCTCCCTCCGGCGAGACGGGGAGTTTTGACGGGTTCGGACCGGCCCGTCATTTCTTGATGCCCGACCAGGGCGCCGGGCGTGCCTGTGCGGCACACAGGGTGGTTCGACGGACAAGTTTTGCCGGGCTTTTCAGTCCGCGACACTTTTCGGAAGACCGGCGGAAAAGACCGTCCGGAAGAACCACGGCAGAGGGACCGAAGTCGCGGGCAAAAACCGCCGAACGGGGCGCCGAGAGGTGTCACCTATTTTTACTTTACGAGGCAGCTTTGGGCGCCCCGTCCGTTCCAAGAAATTTTCGAGATCGCCAAGGGACACATGTGTTCTGCGAAAACCTGTGCGTGAAAAAAACGTTCGGTCCATCGGGCCGAAACCAGCCCGACCAGAGAGCAGAGGGAGTGCCAAAAATGTCCGTCAAGACCGAGACCGCCCTGCAGATCCTGATGCAGGCCGGGGATTCCGGGGAACCGAAAGCGGCCGATCCCGGCGGCGCGCTGCTCGCAATGGCGCCAAAAGTGTCGGAGGCGGAGGTGGAGTCGCCTGCCCTGCCGATGGATTATGAGATTGCCTTCCGCACGGCCGAGATGCTCGCCGTGCCCTTCCTGGTCTGCGGGTTGCGAAAATGTCGGCGGCAGACCATGTGCGGTTTCCATTATGGAAAAATCCTCATGCCCCGCTGCCTGCCCAATCTGGCGCCGAGCATGGCGGACGATTATCTCGCGCTTTATGACTGCGCCCGGCAGATTGCCGCCGACAGCGCCGGGCCGGGTTTTCTTGCCGCGGCAGCCGATCCGCTGTCGCAGGAATTGCAGGATGCGGCGGTCGAGATCGTCCGCGATACGATCCGCGATCCCTTGCGCAAAAAACGTTTTGACGCCTTCTGCCGCGGCCGGGAGAACCCGCCGGCCGCCCAAACCGTCCGGGCGGTCGTCGCCGATCCGGAGAGCGCAGGCGCCGGGATTTTGGCGCCCGGTGTTTTGGAGCCCGGAATTTTGGCGGCAGGCAGCACGGAGGCGCAAGGAGCGCTGCCGGAGAATGACCTTTTCGGCCCGGCCATTGCGGACTCTGCCGCCGCGCGTGGGGCAAAAGCCGTCGCTACGGCCGCGGTTCCGGCCTTGATGCCCGAGGCGGATCGGGACCGGGACGGTGATGACGTGGCGGAATGGGAGGCGCGGATTGCAGCGCTCTGCGGCAGTATCCGGCAGGCGTCGGATGAGGGTCCGGCGGTGCGTTTCTTCGACGGTGCCTTTGCGTGTATCCGTTAAACCTGCATCAACCCCTGCATGGCATATCTCTGGCAACAGTGCATGACGGGAGAAAGACGCATGGCAGCGATGAATGGGGCAATGGTCGGGTTCAAGAACACCAACAACCAGATTGTTTATGTCAACCCGGCGCAGGTGCTTTACGTCATCGCTTTCGAGCCAGACGTGACGATCATCGCCTTTGCCATGACCGGCCCCGGCGGCCAGCCCGCCAGCGTGCATGTGCGCGGCAGCGTCGATCTGGTCCAGTCCAAACTCTCGGGCACGATGCCGGCCCGCTAAGGGCGGCACCTCTGGCACAACGGCCATCTACATGGCCGGTTTCAGCTGCGCAAAATTCCGATACGGCCGATCGGGTCGAGCACGTCGCCGGTGACAAGCCGGCTGACGAGGCCGCGTATGACCGGCATTCGGGTGACCGGCGCGATCATCAGGTCGCGCAGCAGCGGCAGAATGCGGCTGTCGGACTGGTAATAGGGCGTCAGCACCAAACTGAGCAGCTGGTAGAGGCGGATATGCATCTGCCGCTGGCTCAGATGCAGCCTGATCGCCTCCTCGCGCGTTTTCGACCGCATCAGGGCCGTCACCAGCGAGGCGGCGTCGAGCAGCGCCATGTTCGCCCCCTGGCCGAGTTGCGGACTCGTGGCGTGCCAGGCATCGCCGATGCGCAGCACATTGCGGCCGGCGACCGGTTTTCGCGTGTGGTGGCGATAACGGGCATGCACCGGCTCGGCGATCTCGGCAAACCGCGCCGCTTCCGGCCAGAGTTTTGCCACCGCCTCGATCCAGGCTTGCCGCCCCTCCGCCCGCCAGCGGTCGATATCGCGGTTGCGAAGACTCCAGAAGAAGGTCGCCATCGGCGCCGCGCCCTCGCCGGCCGTGCCGACCGGCAGAACGCCCGCCATGCGCGTCGCCCGCTCGTAACGCTGTTCCAGCTCGTTCGGGTGGAATGTGTCTTCTGCCGGCGCCTCTACAGGCCAGGGCACGGTCGCCCAGAGCGCGCCGTAACCGAGCTCCTTGGCCGGGTCGTGGCCGATCGGCGAACCGGCACCCATGGCATCGATGACGAGATCAGCAGCCGGCGCTTTTCGCCCGCCCTCGAGGCAGATGACGGGCCGCTCGCCGGGCATCACCTCGACCGCCCGCGACGAGGTCTCGAACCGCACCCCGGCATCGGTTGCGGCCTTGAGCAGGATGTCGAACAGGGCGACGCGCTGGATGGCGATGCCATGCCCGTCCTGGCCCTGGCGGTCCTTGCCGTAACCGATCTCCAGCACGGTGCGGCCCGCTTCACCATTCTGCCCGGCAAGCCGCCCATGCATGCGAAAGATTTTTGCGCCGCGCGCACCGGCCTCATCAAGCAGGCCCATGGCGGAAAGCACGGCCTGACCGGTCGGCTGCAGCACGAAACCGGAACCGACCGGCTGCGGCGCTGTCATCTGGTCATAGACGGTCACCTTGGCGCCCCGGGCCGCCAGCATGGCACCGAGCGAAAGGCCGCCCATGCCGGCCCCGGCAATGGCGATATCGAGGGTTTCGAGCTTCATGCGGGATGGCCGGTACAAGAGGTCATGGGGAAATCAGCCGAGCTGTCTTTCGATCGCTTTTGCCGCCTGCCAGAGCTCTTCCATGCGCTCCAGAGAGGCTGCATGAAGATCTTCGCCATTCGCTTGAAGTTCCGTCTCGATATGATTGAAACGGCGACGGAATTTCGTATTTGTTCCGCGCAGCGCCTGTTCCGGATCGGCCTTCACATGACGGCCGAGATTGACGAGGGCAAAGATCAGGTCGCCGAGTTCGTCGGCCACCTTTTCCGGCTGGCCGGCGGCCAGAACCTCGCGCAATTCGCCGACTTCTTCCTCGATCTTGTCGAGGATGGGGGCGGCTTCCGACCAGTCGAAACCGACCTTTGCCGCGCGTTCCTGCAGTTTCAGCGCCTCGGTCAAAGCCGGCTGGTGGCGGTGGACGGTGCCAAGATGACCGGCCTTGAAATCCTCGGACATGCCGCGGGCGGCGCGGCGTTCGGCACGCTCGCGTTTCTCCTCCTGCTTGATCGCATCCCATTGCAGTTTCACCGCACCTGGCGTGTCGGCATCGGAACGGGAAAACACATGCGGGTGGCGGCGGATCATCTTCCTGGTGATCGCCTGAACGACATCGCCGAAGGAAAACTCTCCCGCTTCCTCGGCCATGCGGGCGTGAAAAACCACCTGCAGCAGAAGGTCGCCCAGTTCCTCGCAAAGATCATCCATGTCCCTGCGTTCGATCGCATCGGCCACTTCATAGGCCTCTTCGATCGTATAGGGTTTGATCGTCTCGAAATTCTGCTCGAGATCCCAGGGGCAGCCGGTAATCGGCGTGCGCAGCGCCGCCATGATCTCGATCAGGCGCGAAATATCCTTGGAAGCTTCCATAAACATTCTCTCCGGAAAGTCCGTACCCGCCAATCAGTTCAGGGGTATGTTGTTGTCGCCCTTGCCGGACTGGTAGTTTTGCGAGAGGCGCTGATAGGTATTTTTGATGCGCGCCGTCTGCGCCTTCAGCTCTTGCCGCAGCGGATCCGGCTCCGTCTCGACGAGGTCGGAAATGAAGTAGGAGGTCCAGAAGGCGTTCTGGCGGCGGTAGCCGCCCGGCTCCAGCCCGAACACTTCCTTCAGGATCTTCAGGTCATGCGGAATGGCGAAGGCATCGCGCGAATCCTCATGGCTGAAGAAGGAGTAGAAATTGTCGAATCCGGCCCAGGTAATGGCCGACATGCACATGGTACATGGTTCGTGAGTAGATAGGAAAATCAGATCCTTGGTGGAATATCCTAAAGCTTTTTCGTAATAGCGTTTGAGGGTATGGACCTCGCCATGCCAGAGCGGATTTTCCGTCTCGTTATTGGTCTCGGCGATGACCAGCGACAGGTCCGATTTCTTCAAGATCGCCGCGCCAAAAACCTTGTTGCCGGCGGCGACGCCGCGTTCGGTGAGCGGCAAGATATCGTCTTCGATGACGGAGAGAAGGCGGGCGGCGATGGTCATGGCGGGGCTTCCGTTCAAAGGGTCGAGCCCAAGTCTATGGCCTCCGTCACGGCGCCGGAAGCAAAAACGCCAAAGCCTCTGGAAAAGCTGGGGAAACCGCCCTTCCGCATGGTTTTGCTCAACCGAAGGCGGATTGCGGAACAGAAATACGCATCCTGCACCCAGTTCGGATATCCATTCCTTCACTTTGCAGCTGCAATCCCCGATATTGCAGCGCAATGAGCGATAGCAATCCCATATCCGGCAATCCTGAACGCCTCTCGGCCTTTCCGGCCTTTTTTCGCGTGCGCGACAAAAGCGTCGCCGTGTTCGGCAATGGCGACGAAGCCTTCGCCAAGGCCCGCCTGCTGCGCAACACCGATGCCGTGATCCGCGCCTTTGCCGACTGTCCCGAAGCCGATTATGCCATCTGGCTCAAGGCCGAGGGCATAGAGGTCGTCCGCGCACCATTTTCTGCCGAACAGCTGGATGGCGCCGTGCTCGCCTTCGCCGCCACCGGCGATGCAGCGCAGGACCAGTTGATCGTCACCGCAGCGCGGGCAAAAAAGATCCCGGCCAATGCGGTCGACCAGCCGGATTTCTGCGATTTCTTCACGCCCGCCCTCGTCAGCCGCGCACCGGTCGCGATCGCCATCGGCACGGAAGGTGCAGGCCCGGTTCTGGCCCAGATGATCCGCGCCCGCATCGACCAGATGCTGTCGCCCTCGCTCGGCCGCCTCGCCTCGCTTGCCGCCGACTATCGCGATGCCGCCGAACGGCTGGTGCCGCGCGGCGTATCGCGGCGCATCTTTTGGCGCCGCTTCTTCTCCGGCGATGTCGCCGATGCGATCAATGCCAATGACACTGCCGCCGCCCGCCGTTCGGCCAATGCCCTGTTGTCAAACTCCGGCAAAGCCGAGGGCAAGATCTGGCTGGTCGGTGCCGGTCCGGGTGCCGAGGATCTGCTGACGCTGCGCGCCCAGCGCGCGCTGATGGAAGCCGATGCGATCGTTTATGACGCGCTCGTGCCCCAGGCGATCGTCGATATGGGCCGCCGCGATGCCGAGCGGCTTTCGGTCGGCAAGCGCAAGAACTGTCATTCCAAAAGCCAGGACGAGATCAACCGCCTGCTGGTCGATCTCGGAAAGCAGGGCAAGCGTGTCGTGCGGCTGAAGAGCGGCGATCCGCTGGTCTATGGTCGTGCCGGCGAAGAGATGGCGGCGCTGCGCGAAGCGGGTATCGCCTATGAGGTCGTGCCCGGCATCACCTCGGCCTTTGCCGCGGCTGCCGATTTCGACCTGCCACTGACGCTGCGCGGTGTCGCCTCGTCGCTGATCTTCACCACTGGCCATGATCTGACCGGAAAGGTCCTGCCGGACTGGGCAAGCCTAGCTGTTTCCGGCGCCACGATCGCCGTCTATATGGGGCGCACGGTTGCTGCCTCCGTCGCAGAACGGATGATGGCGGCCGGGCTTTCTCCCGACACGACGGTTGCCGTGATCGAGAATGCCAGCCGCGCGGACCGAAAGCTGTTTCACGGCGTCCTGAAGGAACTGCCGGACCTGCAAGCCCGCGACGATCTCGACGGGCCTGTCATGGTGATCATCGGCGAAGCTGTCGCCGGCGCAAATTTCGAAAAATCCGAACCGCTCTCCGCCTTCGCGCGAGACGCCGTTCCGACACATGTTGGAGTGCAAGCATGACCGACAAGGTTTTGACCGCAAACCGGCTGACCGACGGCATTGCCGTCTGGCTCGATGCCAATGGCCAGTGGGTAGAGAATTTGCAGGATGCGCTGGTCGCCCGCCATGCGGAGGCCGCCGCCTCGCTGGAAGCGATCGGCAAGCGCGATTTTGCGGAAAACAAGGTCGTCGACGTCGCCGTCGTCGATGTGCAGGAAACGGACGGAAAGCTCTGGCCGCTGCGTCTTCGCGAGCGGATCCGCGCCCAGGGGCCGACCATGGATTATGCTGCCGGATATGGCCATGCCGATCCGGTGTTCATCGCAGTCTGATACCGATTTTCGGGGAATAACATGTATCGTTACGACGAGTTCGACCACGCTTTCGTTTCCAGCCGCGTAGAACAGTTCCGCGACCAGGTCGAACGCCGCCTTTCCGGCGAACTGGCGGAAGACGCCTTCAAGCCGCTGCGCCTGATGAACGGCGTCTATCTGCAGCTGCATGCCTATATGCTGCGCGTCGCCATTCCCTATGGCACGCTGAACTCCGCGCAGATGCGGATGCTTGCCCATATCGCCCGCAAATATGACCGCGGTTACGGCCATTTCACCACCCGCCAGAACATCCAGTACAACTGGCCGAAACTTTCCGATACGCCGGACATTCTGGCCGATCTCGCGACCGTCGAGATGCACGCGCTTCAGACCTCGGGCAACTGCATTCGCAACGTCACCGCCGACCATTTTGCGGGTGCGGCGGCAGACGAGGTGGCGGATCCCCGCCCCTATGCGGAAATCCTTCGCCAGTGGTCTTCCGTCCATCCGGAATTCTCCTACCTGCCGCGCAAATTCAAGATCGCCGTCACCGGCGCCGAGCGCGACCGTGCGGCCATCCAGGTGCATGACATCGGCCTGCATCTGAAGAAGAACGAAGAAGGCCAGATCGGCTTTGCCGTCTATGTCGGCGGTGGCCAGGGCCGTACGCCGCTGATCGCCAAGAAGATCCGGGACTTTCTGCCGGAAGAGGATCTCCTCTCGTACACGACTGCGATCATGCGCGTGTACAATCTGAACGGCCGCCGCGACAACAAGTATAAGGCGCGTATCAAGATCCTCGTGCACGAGACCGGCGTCGAGGAATTGACGCGTCAGGTGGAAGAAGAGTTTTCGCACCTTCAGGGTTCGGAGCTGAAGCTGCCGGAAGCCGATGTTGCCGCCATCACCGCCTATTTCGCACCGCCAGCCCTGCCCGACCGGGCCGAAGGCTGGGCGCAGCTGGCCGGTTGGAAAAAGGCCGATGAAGGCTTTGCCCGCTGGGTGGACCAGAACGTGCAGCCGAACAAACATCCCGATTACGGCATGGTCACCATCTCGCTGAAACCAATCGGCGGCATTCCGGGCGATGCTTCGGATGTGCAGATGGATGTGATCGCCGACCTGGCCCAGGAATTCGGTCATGACGAGATCCGCATCAGCCACGAGCAGAACGTCATTTTTCCGCATGTGGCGCTGGCCGACCTGGAGCCGCTTTACCGCGCCCTGAACGCCCACGGCCTGCATACGGCCAATGCCGGCCTGATCACCGACATCATTGCCTGTCCCGGCCTGGACTACTGCGCCCTGGCGAACGCCCGTTCGATCCCGGTAGCCCAGGAAATTTCCACCCGTTTCGGTGCACCGGAGCGGCAGGCAGACATCGGCGAGCTGAAGATCAAGATTTCGGGCTGCATCAATGCCTGCGGCCATCACCATGTCGGCCATATCGGCCTTTTGGGCGTCGAGAAGAAGGGGGCCGAACTCTACCAGATCACGCTCGGTGGTTCCGGCGACGAAAACACCTCGATCGGCGAAATCATCGGCCGCGGTTTCGAGCCGAACAAGGTGACGGATGCGATCGAGACGATCGTCGACACCTATCTCGGCCTGCGTTCATCGAAGGCGGAAACTTTTCTCGAGGCCTATCGCCGTGTCGGACCGCAGCCGTTCAAGGATGCGCTCTATGGTGATGCCAAGGCGGAGGCTGCGTGATGACGAAAATCTGGAGGGAAACCGGCTTCGTCGAGAACGATGCCTGGGTGATCGAGACCGAAGAGGTGAAGGCGACGGACGAGCAAAAGGTGCTTCTGCCGCTCGACCAGTTCATCGAGAAGGCGGAAGCCAGCAATGATGTCGGCCTCGGCGTGCTGGTCGCGCCGGCGGACGATGTGCGCAAGCTGGAGCCCTATCTCTACCGTATCGAACTGGTGGCCGTGCAATTCCCGGCCTTCAGCGATGGCCGCGGTTTCAGCCATGCCTCGCTGCTGCGTGACCGGCTCGGTTACAAGAACGAGCTGCGCGCCGTCGGCGACGTGCTGATCGACCATGTGCCGCTGATGCTGCGCTGCGGGTTCGACAGTTTTGCGGTGACCAATGCGACAGCGCTGAAACGCCTTGCCGAAGGCCGGCTGCCGGGTATCAACCAGCACTACCAGCCGACCGCCGTGCGGGAAGAAAAGGCTGGCGGTTACAGCTGGCGGCGGGTGGGCTGATTTTTCGGCCCACATCCGGCTCTGCTCAAACCATCGCAGTCGCACGTTTTTCGGAGATGAAATCGGCGATTGCGAATGTGTCGACGAATTGCAGATATTCGACGACAGCGCCGTCGCGAAAGGTCAGTTTGTCGATGAGTTCGGTATCAAGCGCCGAACCGTCCGGACGATATATGACACTGCCTTTCCGGTGCACATAGGCAGTCTCGCCGCAGCGGTCGATACTGACGATTTCGAGCTGGCTCATGTCCCATGCTTCGAAGAGCTCCCGGGCTATGCCGTGGATCTCGCCAAGACCAGACCAGGTCTGTGTGAGGGCACCCAGCTTCGGAGTGCCGACCATGCGAAAGACGCAGTCCTGAGCCGCGAAGCTCAAATGCGCATCCAGATCCAGATTGGCCCGCGTATCATAAAATGCGATCAAGACGTCATTCCCGATCATGGCACCCTCCCCGGTGATGGACAGAGTGTGATCCTGACATTAGAGAATTGCAATAAATATTACTCTCGCAATGATTGCGGCTTCAGTTGAGGCTCTCCATAAAGGCGACCATTGCACCGCGATGTTGCTATGCGATCGTCATAACCTGACATCAGGGCACATATTTCCGCGAAGAGCTGCCCACACGAATGAGCATGCCTTTAAAACGGCAGTGCAATGATATATTTCGCTCGTGCGAAGATTGACGACGAAGGACGACGAGCAGGCATGAACGCTCCCACCACATCGCAGGAATTTGCCACAAAGATCCCGGACGGCGTTTATGCCCAGACGGTTCTTTCGGTGGAGCATTATACGGATCGCCTGTTCCGCTTCCGCATGACGCGCCCGGACGGTTTTCGATTCCGCACCGGCGAGTTTGCGATGATCGGCCTGATGGTCGGCGAAAAGCCGGTCTACCGTGCCTATTCGATCGCAAGCCCGGCCTGGGACGAGGAACTGGAATTCTTCTCGATCAAGGTTCCGGACGGCCCGCTCACCTCGCATCTGCAGGCGATCAAGCCGGGCGATACGGTTCTGATGCGCAAGAAGCCGACAGGCACGCTGGTGCTCGATGCGCTGACGCCGGGCAAACGTCTCTACATGTTCTCGACCGGCACTGGCATTGCGCCCTTCGCCAGCCTGATCCGCGATCCCGAGACCTATGAAAAGTTCGACGAGGTCATCCTCACCCATACCTGCCGCGATGTCGCCGAGTTGAAATACGGTTTCGACCTCGTTCACGAGATCAACCACCACGAATTTTTGCACGAGATCGTCGGGGCCAAACTCAAGCACTACCCGACCGTGACGCGTGAAGATTTCGAGTTCAAAGGCCGCATCACCGACCTGATCGAGAGCGGCAAGCTGTTTACCGATCTCGGCGTGCCGAAGCTCGACCCCGCTGTCGACCGCGGCATGATCTGCGGCTCCTCGGCGATGCTGAAGGATACGAAAGAGCTGCTGGAGAAGGCAGGTCTGACGGAAGGCGCGAACAACAAGCCGGGTGAGTTTGTGATCGAACGGGCTTTCGTGGGGTGAGACGCGACGGCCAAAGGCCGGCAAAACGCTCCGGTGGAGCGTTTTGAGCGTCGAACGCCCTGAGCCAAAGCGAAGGGCCGGGTTAGGCCCAATGATCGATTGGACCGACTGACACTGCCGATCGGTTACGAGCTGCCGCGAATTTCTATGTGGCGCCCACCACCTCCTGTGGCGGCGCAATCTCCTTACGATACATCCAGAACACCGCAAACGCCACCAGCGCCACGCCGCCGCCCACCATGTGCGACAGGGCGTAACCACCCTCGCCCACCAGCCAGCCGGCAACGACGTTGCTCAGCGAGGCGCCAATGCCCTGCACGGTCATGACACCGGCAAAACCGGCATTGAAGCGGCCGGTGCCTTTCAGGATGCGCTCGACCGCCACCGGCGTGACGATGCCAAGCAGGCCGGCGCCGACGCCGTCGAGGATCTGTACGGGCAAGACCATCCAGAACCCGTCGAACGTGCCGGCGATCAGGCCGCGGATGGGGAGTGCTGCAAGGCCGATCGCGAGTGTTGCGCCCAGCCCGAACCGGCGGATCAGGAAGGGTGCCGCGACGGCGACCGCGACCATGGAGAGCTGCGATATGCCGGTGATGATCGCGGTGGTGCGGAAGGGCGTGCCGAGCTCGATCGAGAATTGCTGGGCGATCAGCCGGCTCATCGGCGCATTGCCGAAATGGAAGATCAGCAGGATGATCGCAAGCAGGATCAGGCCGCGACTTTTCAGGAGCACGTCGAAGCCCGACGGTCCCGGCTCGCCCTTGTCTTCCGCAAGACCGCGAGCGACCTTGTGGTCGATGCGATCGGGATCGATCATGGCGATCGCTGCCAGTGCGCCAAAGGCGGTGACCACCATCAGCCAGACCATGCCCGCCTGACCGAACAGCGACACCGCCACGAAGACGGCAAACAGCGAGGCGAAATTGCCGCCATGGTTCCAGAACTCGTTGCGGGCGATCTGCTGCGAAAACAGTTTTTCGCCGACAAGGCCAAGCGTCAGGCCCGCCAATGCCGGACCGATCACCGCGCCGACGACGGCGGTGCCGATCTGGCCGAACCAGACGATGGCGGGTGTCGGATAGATCAGCGTGACCAGCGCCGCGGCTGTGACGAGAATGACCGGACCGGCGATCAATGCCCGCTTCCAGCGTGTCCCGTCCACCAGCGCCCCACAGAGCGGCGTCGCGGCAAGGCCGATTAGTCCGCCGACTGTGGCAATCAGCCCGAGCGCCATGGATGACCAGCCGCGCGTGGCCAAAAAGGCGTCGAGGAATGGCCCGAGACCGTCGCGGGCATCGGCGAGGAAGAAGTTGAGGACGGCAAGGGCTGCGAGAGAACGGTCGGACACGATGCGTGGCGGGCGTTTTTCAGCACGCACGACCTGAGGCGAAGAGGCAGAGGAAAGAGCCATGTGGCGAGATCCGGCGCGAAATTGCGCTGCCTTAATGCGCAGGCTGGATTTTGGTTGCCTTGGCGTTCGAACGCTCTTGAAAATTCAAGGCGGCTCTACTGTCTAAGCCTGCTACATCACACCGACGCCACCACTTCAGGACCATATCGAAATATTGTCAGCTGTCGCGAGGACACGCCCCTCTATCGGCTGCTGGGTGTAGCTGAAGGATGTGAAGGTGATCTCGAACTCCTGAGCCACTGAACCGCGGAGGCTTTCCGGCACCAGAAGGAAGGCATGCGTCATTCGATTGTCGGCAAGGTAAAACTCGTCATACCAGACTTCGGCCGAACGAGTGTCCAACGCGGCGGCCAGGATATCGCGTCCCTGGACTGCGGCATCGGCGTAGCTGATCTCCGTACGCCAATAACCGACCTGCAAGTCTCCGGATAAAAGCAAGAGCTTCAAATGCCTCGTCGCGCTGTCAAAGACAACGCGATCCAGCCTGGCGTCATGAAGGTTTACAGACGTTGCAAACGAATAGACCGGATCATCCGGATCTAGGGAATTCAGGAAGTTCTGCTGGTTCGCGACAGCATCACTTTCATCGTCGCCTGTCGCCCATTCGGAAGTAAAAAAGCGCATCAATCGCCATCCCTGAACAGCTGAAGAGACAGTGCCGGCCTCAGACGCCAAGCACCCTCACCGCTCCCAGTCTTCCTTCTCCGGCTTCGGACCATTGCCGAGCTTGCGTTCGAGCTCTGCCGCCTGCGCCTCCGACAGCCTGACGTCCAGCGTCACCGAACCGTCCTCGTTGTCCTTGCGCTCGTCGACGGTCGCATTGCCGTAGACCCAGGAGAGGATCGAGAGCTTTTCGGCAGGGATGGTGATCTCTGCCTCGGTCAGGACGCCGGAGAGGCGTTTCGACACTTCAGCGAGAAGCGCATCGACGCCCTCGCCGGTGATGGCCGAGACGGCCATGATGTTGGTGCGGTCGCGGGCGCGCTCGAACAGCGCGTCATGGGCTTCCGGCTCCAGCCGGTCGATCTTGTTCCAGACCTCGATCAGGCGCTCGGCGCTTTCCTTCTCGCCGATGCCAAGATCGGTCAGGATGCGGATAACGTCGTTTGCCTGGGCGGCATTGTCCGGGTCCGACATGTCGCGCACGTGCAGGATCAGGTCCGCTTCCAGAACCTCTTCCAGCGTCGCGCGGAAGGCGGCGACGAGGTGGGTCGGCAGGTCGGAGATGAAACCGACCGTATCGGACATGATGACGGTGCGGCCATGCGGCAGTTTCATGCGGCGCAGCGTCGGGTCGAGCGTTGCGAACAGCATATCCTCGGCCAGCACGCCGGCGCCGGTGATGCGGTTGAACAGGGTCGACTTGCCAGCATTGGTGTAACCGACCAAGGCCACGATCGGATGTGGGACCTTGCGGCGCTTGGCGCGGTGCAGCTGGCGGGTGCGCACGACCTGTTCGAGCTCGCGCTCGAGCTTGACGATGCGTTCCTGCAGCAGGCGGCGGTCGGCTTCGATCTGGGTTTCACCCGGACCACCCATGAAGCCCGCACCACCGCGCTGGCGTTCAAGGTGGGTCCAGGAGCGGACCAGACGGCCCTTCTGGTAGTTGAGATGCGCGAGATCAACCTGCAGCGTGCCTTCCTTGGTGGAGGCGCGGCGACCGAAGATTTCCAGAATCAGGCCCGTGCGGTCGATGACCTTGGCGTTCCATTCCTTCTCGAGATTGCGCTGCTGCACCGGCGTCAGCGGATGGTCGACGATGACGAGGCCGGCATTTCTCTCGTCGAGAAGCGCCTTGATCTCATCGATCTTGCCGGATCCCATCAGCGTTGCCGGGCGCGGCGTGTTGACCGGCACGATCAGCCCTTCGGCGACCTCGAGGTCAATCGCGCGGGCAAGGCCCATCGCCTCTTCCAGGCGTGCTTCATTGGATCTTTGCGGCGCGGGGGCCTGGTTGGGCTCAGCGCCCTGCCCGGCGCGTGTGCGCACCTGCTTGAGCACAGGCACGACCACGACGGCGCGCATGTCATCACGATGCTTTTCCGTTTCCGGAACAAGCGATTCGTTCGAGGTATCTCGATTAGAAATCGGTCGATGTCCTGTTAGGCAGCGTTTTCTTCGGTCTCGAACATCTGCAGCGGCTGGCCCGGCATGATGGTCGAGATCGCGTGCTTATACACGAGCTGCGAGTGTCCGTCACGACGAAGGAGAACGCAGAAATTGTCGAAAGACGTGACAACACCTGTGAGCTTGACCCCGTTAATCAGGAATATTGTCAGGGAAATCTTCTGTTTGCGGACAGTATTGAGAAATAAGTCCTGCAGGTTCTGAGAACGTTCCGCCATGGCGCCGCTTCTTTCTTTCTTGCCGGTAATACCGGGATCCTGATCATAATAAAAATAGAGATGATCGGGAAACGCCCTCGTGTTTCCCTTCCCCCAAATGTCTGGTTATCAAATCGCCGTCTTTTCCGCAATGTCGAAAAAAGCATCACGGATCGAGGCGGAGATGGTCCCCGGATGGCCGTTGGCGACGGTCTTTCCGTCGATCTCGACGATCGGTACACAGATACCTGTCGCCGAGGAGAAGAAGACTTCGCGGGCGTTCAGCATGTCCTCGGTCTTGAACTCACGCTCGACGACCTTGAGGCCGAGTTTCGCCGCAACATCGATCACCGTCGTGCGGGTAATGCCGCGCAGGATGCCGTGTTCGGCCGGGCGGGTAACGAGCTCGCCCTGCGGCGTGACGATCCAGACATTCGAGGATGCGCCTTCCATGACGATGCCGTTGCGATCGACATAAATCGCATCCGCCGCACCGGCATCCCGCGCCTGCTGCTTGGCAAGCACATTGGGCAGAAGGCCGACGGTCTTGATATCGACGCGGTCCCAGCGGTTTTCGGGAAGTGTTATCACCTTGATCCCGTTCGCATACTTTTTCGCAACGACGGAAGGATCGGTATTCTTGGCGGTGATCGTGATGGTCGGCGGCGTTCCTTCGGCCGGGAAGAAATGGTCGCGGCGGGCCGCGCCACGGGTCACCTGCATGTAGAAAATGCCGTTCTTCACATGATTGCGGCGCAGCACTTCGCGGATGACATGGGTGAGAGCGGCGCGGCTCATCGGCTGCGCCATACGCAATTCGCTGAGCGAACGGTCGAGCCGGTTCAGGTGGCGCGTCAGATCGACGATCATGCCAGCGCGGACCTCGCAGACCTCGTAGACGCCATCGGCAAACTGAAAACCGCGATCCTCGATGTGAACGGCGGCATCGGCGTGCTGGACATACTGGCCGTTCACATAGGCAATTCTCGACATGGGCAGTCCCTCAGCACATCAGTCGTGCAAAATCAAAACTGTGGAAAAGTCTCCCGGCTCAGACGCCGAGAGATTTCAGCTTGCGGTGCAGGGCCGAGCGCTCCATGCCGACGAATTCCGCGGTGCGGGAAATATTGCCGCCGAAACGGTTGATCTGGGCGACGAGATAATCGCGTTCGAACATTTCACGAGCCTCACGCAGCGGCAGCGTCATGATGTGGACGTCACCCTTGGACGAGACTTTCGGCAGCATGTCGCCAAGATCGGTCGGCAGCATGTCGGCAGAGATCGGCGCGTCAGGACCATCGGTGCGGGCAAGAATCATCAGGCGCTCGATATTGTTGCGCAACTGGCGGATATTGCCCGGCCAGTCATGGGCCTGCAGCACCGCCATCGCGTCATCGCCGATCTTGCGGGTGCGGATACCGGCCTGTTCGGAGACCTGGCGCATGAACATGTCGACCAGGAACGGAATGTCCTCGCGGCGTTCGGCGAGCGCCGGCACCTTGACCGGCACAACGGCGAGACGGTGAAAGAGGTCTTCGCGGAACGTGCCTTCGGCAATCGAGCTTTCGAGATTGTAGGCGGTCGAGGAAATGATGCGGACATCGACCTTGACGCGCTTGGAACCGCCGACACGCTCGAACTGCTGATCCACGAGAACGCGGAGAATCTTGTTCTGCGTCTCGCGCGGCATTTCGCCGACTTCGTCGAGATAAAGAATGCCGCGATGGGCTTCTTCAAGCGCGCCGATCTTGCGCGGCTGGCCGGGGCCGCCTTCGGTGCCGAACAGCGCGATTTCCATGCGCTCCGGCGTGATCGTCGCGGCGTTGAGCGCCACGAACGGACCCGTCGCCCGCGAGGACTTCTTGTGGATCATGCGGGCGACGAGTTCCTTGCCGGAACCCGACGGGCCGAGGATCATGATGCGGCTATTGGTCGGCGAGACCTTTTCGATCGTCTGACGCAGCTGCGAGACGGCAACCGATGTGCCGACCAGTTCGGCAGCGTCACCGGTGCGTTTCTTGAGCTCGGTCACTTCGCGCTTGAGCTTGGAATTTTCGAGCGCCCGTTCGGCGATCAGGATCAGGCGGTCGGCCTTGAACGGCTTTTCGATGAAGTCGAAAGCGCCACGCTTGATGGCGGAAACGGCGGTTTCGATATTGCCGTGACCGGAGATCATCACCACAGGCAGGTCGGGATGGCGTGCCCTGATCTCTTCGAGAAGGGCCAGACCGTCAAGGCGCGAGCCCTGCATCCAGATGTCGAGGAAAACGAGCCGGGGAACACGATCCGAGATCGCCGCAAGCGCGCTGTCGGCGTCATGCGCGGTGCGGGTTTCATGTCCCTCGTCGGAGAGAATGCCGGAGACGATTTCGCGAATATCCGCCTCGTCATCGACGACCAGAATATCAGACGCCATAAGCCAATTCCTTGTCATTACCATTTATGGGCGATGCCGCCTGCTCGACATGCGGCAGCAGCACCCGGATCATGGCGCCCTTGCCATGATCAAAATCGGCGGGAGCGTCGTGGAGTTCGAGCTGTCCGCCATGTTCCTCAATGATCTTCTTGACGATCGCGAGACCAAGGCCAGTGCCCTTTTCCCGCATCGTCATATAGGGTTCCAGAATGCGATGCCGGTTTTCGGTCGGCAGGCCGTTGCCGTTGTCGATGATGTCGACAACAAACGTGTCGCGGGCGCGATCCCGGTTGGCGCGGACCCAGACCTTGCGGCCATCGCGCTCCTGATCGCTCGGCACCGCCTCGATCGCCTCGACGGCG
The DNA here is from genome assembly GCF_007829835.1 of Neorhizobium alkalisoli. Taxonomy (GTDB): domain Bacteria; phylum Pseudomonadota; class Alphaproteobacteria; order Rhizobiales; family Rhizobiaceae; genus Neorhizobium. The sequence continues at coordinate 189,460 of NZ_VIWP01000007.1, forward strand.
TTCTTGACGAGATTGCCGAAGGCCTGGCCGAGCATGCGGCTGTCAAATGAGCCCTTGAGCGGCTCGTCGCCGAGCTCGCGGATGAAATCCACATGGGTCTCGCCCATTTCGCGCAGGAAAATGGCGTCGCGCAGGATGTCGCGAAGATCGGCATTTTCCTTGGCCGGCTTCGGCATGCGGGCGAAAGAGGAGAATTCATCGACCATGCGGCCGATATCGCCGACCTGACGCACGATCGTATCGGTGCACTGGTCGAAGACGGCGCGGTCGCTCTCGTCAATCTGCTTGCCGTAACGGCGCTTCAGGCGCTCGGCGGAGAGTTGGATCGGGGTCAGCGGGTTCTTGATCTCGTGGGCGATGCGGCGCGCCACATCGGCCCAGGCGGTCGAGCGCTGGGCGATGACAAGGTCGGTAATGTCGTCGAGGGTGACGACATAGCTGTCATGGGCAGTCCGCTGTTCTTCGCGGGTCACCTGGACCGACAGGGTTCGCTCTTTGCCGCCCCGCATCAGGTTCACCTGCTTGCGGAAATCGCCTCGTGATCGCGAGGTCGCTTCGGTGAAGACGTGGTCGATCTCGGGCGCGACCTCTTCGAGCTTCTTGCCCATCAGCTGTTCCGCGCTGACGCCGAGGAAGGCTTCGGCGGTCGGATTGACGATGCTGATACGACGGTCTTCCTCGACGCCGATGACGGCGGCCGTCACACCGGACAGCACCGCTTCGATGAAGCGACGGCGGTCGTCCACTTCGTCCTTCGCCTCAAGAATCTCGTCGCGCTGGGTGCGGATTTCCGAAATCATCTTGTTGAACGTGCGCCCGAGGCTGCCGACATCGCCATCCGCGACACGGACGGGAACGACGACATTGAGATTGCCGGTGGCAACGCTGTCGGCAGCGCTGATCAGCAGGCGGATCGGCCGGACGATACGATCGGCGACGGCGATGGCGGCCCAGATCGCGGCAAGCAGCACGATTAGCGCGAAGCCGAGATAAAGCACGGCGAAGGCAAGCTGCAGCGACATGCGGCCGGCTTCCATCGCCTTGTATTCGGCGGTGTTCTCTTCCATCAGCCGCATGGCGTTCATGACGCGCGGATCGACGGCGCGGATCGTGTAGAGGAAGGTGCCGGGAATGGTGTCGATCTTGATGACGGCGCCGACAAGGTTGGTGACGCCGGGCGGAATCAGGGTCGGCTGACCGGAGGCCGCGGTCTTCAGAGCATCCTGCGGGATTGCCGGCAGCGGCTTTTCGGTCTTGATATCGGCCTGGGCGATCGCCTGGCCATCTTCCTGCACGAGGAAGGCGCCGAGCAACCCGCGGCCGCGGGCCTGGCGGGTCAGGAGATCGACGAAACCGGTGCGGTCGAGATAGAACATCGCCCGGTTGCGCTCCAGGTCGTTCGACATGGAGACGGTCTGGCCCTGCAGGTAGCTGGCATTTTCCATCATATAGGCGCGCGCCACGTCCTGCGAGGACTGGACGATCGACTGGGTGCGCAGCGAGAACCAGCGGTCGAGACCGACGCTGAGCGTCAGGCTGGCGAAGATGGCGACGAGGACGGCCGGCGTGATCGCGACGATCGAGAACAGCACGACGATGCGCACATGCAGACGGGCTGCGGCGCGGCCACGGTTGCGCGCGCGCAGAAGCCGGCCGATCTCGCGGCCGATCAGGTAGACAAGGCCGATGATGAACAGCGAGTTGACCACGGCCGAAGCGATGACAACGTTGGTGGTCGGGGCAATGGGCGTGACGCCGAGCAGAATGAAGAGCGTCAGCGTGGCACAGACGAGAGCGCCGCCAGCCAGAAGAAGGCCAGGCAGAGCGAAAGACGCACGACGATCCTGAACCGACACGACCGGTTCGTTGTCGGGCACCGGCGTTATTACGCCATCCGTCATCTATACGCTCCAATATCAGACGATAGACCTTTCAACCGCCCAGGTTGCTACCCGATCGAAGGAAAAATCGTCCTTTTTAAAAAAGAGGCCCCGCAGCCGACGATCGTCGGATCCGCCGGCCCCGTGGCGGAAAGCCAGGGACCTTAAGTGTCGTTTAAGCAACGCATTGTGGCGAAAATGCAACGAGGCTGAGGCTGTGTCAAGCGCACACGAAAGCACGTCGCGCAAAAGTGTATCGCCGCTTTTTACAGCGGCGATACTCGAAAAACAGGGAAATCAAGGCGTCTCAGGCGCCCCGGGAACTGCGGTATACCGATACGCCGAGCTCGCGGATCTTCTTGCGCAAGGTGTTGCGATTGAGGCCAAGAAGGTCGGCAGCCTTGATCTGGTTGCCGCGAGTCGCCGTGAGGGCTGCGAGAATCAGCGGGTATTCCATCTCCGTCAGAACCCGGTCGTAGAGACCCGGCGGTGGCAGGTTTTCACCGAAGCCGGCGAAGTAGGTCCGCATATTTTCCTCGACCGCCTGGGCGATCGTCAGCGAACCGGTGCGCGCCGTCATCTTGTCGATCGGGCTGTCGGGCACATCGGCACGCAGTTCCGAATCGATGATCTCGCGGGTGATGACATCCTGCGGATAAAGCGCCATCAGGCGGCGCACGAGGTTTTCGAGCTCGCGCACGTTGCCCGGCCAGGCATAGGCCTTCATCGCGTCCAGCGCTTCATTGTCGAAACGCTTGCCGTCGAGACCTTCCTTCTCGGCCATCTGCATGAAATGGCGGACGAGATCGGGAATATCCTCGGCGCGGTCGCGCAGCGGCGGAAGGCGCAGCGGGACGACGTTGAGGCGATAATAGAGGTCTTCGCGGAACAGGCCCTGATGGATGAGTTGTTTCAGGTCCTTGTTGGTGGCGGCGACGATGCGCACGTCGGTGCGGATCGGCGTGCGGCCGCCGACCGTCGTGTATTCGCCCTGCTGCAGTACGCGCAGAAGGCGGGTCTGGGCATCCATCGGCATGTCGCCGATTTCGTCGAGGAACAACGTGCCGCCCTCGGCCTGTTCGAAACGACCGGTGGAACGGCTCTGGGCGCCGGTAAAGGCACCCTTTTCGTGGCCGAACAGTTCGGATTCGATCAGGTCACGCGGGATGGCGGCCATGTTGATGGCGACGAAGGGACCGTTGCGGCGCTTGCCATAGTCGTGCAGCGCGCGGGCGACGAGTTCCTTGCCGGTACCGGATTCACCGGTGATCATCAGCGTCAGGTCGGTCTGCATCAGACGGGCCAGAACGCGGTAGATTTCCTGCATGGCAGCCGAGCGACCGACCAGCGGCATGCCGTCCTGCATGTCGTCATCGAGACGGGCCGGCTTGCGCTTCGGCTCGGACAGAGCGCGGCCGATAATGGCGATCAGCTCGGTCAGGTCGAACGGTTTTGGCAGGTAATCATAGGCGCCTTTTTCCGAAGCCTTGATCGCCGTCATGAACGTGTTCTGGGCGCTCATGACCAGAACCGGCAGGTCCGGACGGGCCTTCTTGATGCGCGGCAGAAGGTCGAAGGCATTTTCATCCGGCATTACGACGTCAGTGACGACCAGATCGCCCTCGCCTGCGGAAATCCAGCGCCACAGGGTGGCGGCATTCGAGGTGATACGGACATCGTAACCGGCCCGGGTCAGGGCCTGGTTCAGAACCGTGCGGATGGCTGCGTCGTCGTCTGCGACCAGGATCGTGGCAGTCATTTATCGCTTCCTGTGGTGTGCAAGGCGCGGCCGTCGCCGCCCTCTTCCTTGTGCATGGGCATGAGGACCCGGAAAATGGTGCGGCGGGCCTGGCTATCGCATTCGATAATGCCGCCATGGGCGCCGATGATCTTTGCCACCAGCGCAAGACCGAGGCCGGAACCATTGGTCTTGGTGGTGATGAAGGGGTCGAAAAGATGCGGCAACAGGTCGGTCGGCACGCCGGGACCATTGTCGATGACGCAGAATTCCAGCGGCAGCGAGATCTTTTCGCGGGTGCCGGCGACCGAGAGGCGAATGCCCGGACGGTAGGCCGTCGTCAGCGTGATTTCGGCATCCGGCTGGTCACCGACCGCTTCGGCCGCATTCTTGATGAGGTTGAGGAAGACCTGCACCAGCTGGTCGCGATTGGCATAAACCGGCGGCAGCGACGGGTCGTACATTTCCGAGATCTTGATGTTGCGCGCGAAGCCAGCCTTGGCGACGGCCTTCACATGGTCGAGCACGGAATGGATGTTGAGCGGCACCCGGTCGACGGGGCGTTCGTCGGAAAACACTTCCATGCGATCGACCAGCGACACGATCCGGTCGGTCTCGTCGCAGATAAGGCGGGTCAGCGGCCGGTCATCGTCGGGCACAACGGTTTCGAGCAGCTGGGCGGCACCGCGGATGCCCGACAGTGGGTTCTTGATCTCGTGTGCCAGCATGGAAGCAAGGCCGGTGACCGAGCGGGCGGCGGCGCGGTGAGTCAGCTGGCGGTCGATCTTGTCGGCCATCGAGCGTTCCTGAAAAACGACCACGACCGAATCGTGTTCGCCCGCCACCGGCGCGACATAGAGATCGACCAGCTTTTCCTGCCCGAGGCGCGGCGACGAGAGATCGACGCGGTATTCGTTGACCGGCGCCTTGCGTTCGCGCACTTGGTCGATCAGCGCCAGAAGCGGGCTGCCGAAGGGGATGAGCGTGGAAATCTTGCTCTTGGCCAGATGCGCGGCGGAAGCACCGAAGAAGGATTCGGCCTCCCAATTGGCGAAGGCCACCTTGCCGGCGGCATCCACCAGGATCACCGGGTTCTGCACGGCATTGAGCACGGCCATGGCAAGCGCCTGGCCCTGTGCGCTCTCGGCTGTTGTCGTCTTGGTCATGCTGCCTCCTTGCGGGGAGCGTCTATCGGTTGGTCGAGAAGAGCGGCCGTCATCCGTCGCGTGACGTCCGCCGAATCCTTCGACATCATGATTGCGGCCTTTTCCTCGGGCGGGAGGCCGGCGGCGAAGCGGTCGAGATACCAGCCGAGATGTTTGCGCGCATGGCGCAGGCCGGCTTCGCGACCATAAAGTTCCAGCATCGCCTCATAATGTTCGATGACGATGGCGGCAATTTCGGCCTGTTCGGGTGCTGCATGGCCGGCAAGCCAGCCGACATGCCAGGGGCGGCCCTGCGCACCACGGCCGACCATGACGGCATCGGCGCCGGAGCGCTTCAGGATCTCGTCGGCATCTTCCGGCGTCTCGACATCGCCATTGGCGATCAGCGGGATGGAAACGACGTCACGGGTGGCGCGGATCGCATCCCAGTCGGCCCTGCCCTCGTAAAACTGCATGCGGGTGCGGCCGTGGATGGTGACCAGCTGGATGCCGGCCTGTTCAGCGCGGCTAGCGATTTCCGGCGCGTTCAGCGAATTTTCGTCCCAGCCGAGGCGCATCTTCAGCGTCACCGGCACCTTTACAGCCTTTACCGTCGCCTCGATCATGGATAGCGCATGGTCAGGATCGCGCATCAGGGCAGAACCGGAATAACCGCCGGTCACCTTCTTGGCCGGACACCCCATATTGATGTCGATGATATCGGCGCCATTGGCCTCGGCGATCTTTGCGGCTTCCGCCATCCAGTGCGCCTCGCGGCCGGCGAGCTGCACCATATGCGGCGTAATGCCGGTGCCCTTGAGGCGCGACCAAGATTCTTCGCGGTTCATCACCAGTTCGCGGCTTGCGACCATCTCGGTCACGACGAGCCCTGCACCGTGGCGCCATGCAAGCGTGCGGAACGGCAGATCGGTCACGCCGGACATCGGCGCCAAGACTATTCTATTGCGAATGGCGACGGGCCCGACCTCAAAAGGTGTAGCAAGATCCTGGAAACGCAAATGATGATCTTTCGGGCACATGAAGCTTCTGCACTATTTTTATTCAGGTCTCACGCATTTGCCAAGAGCAATTCAATGCCTGCGTTATTTTTAAGCGACCTGCTGGAATTCAGGCTTTTCATTCTATAGTTCTCGGCCTGTCAATCCTCCCAGCGAAACGGATAGGCCCATGGACGACGACTCTTTCCGAATCGGCATCGTCATCGTTGCCGCCGGTCGCGGCGAACGTGCCGGCGCGCCGGAGGACGGCCCGAAACAATATCGCCCGATCGGCGGGCGTCCGGTGATCGCCCACACGCTTGAACGGTTCCTGACCTGGCACAGAAGCGGGCCTATCGTCGTCGTGATACATCCCGATGACGAGGCGCTTTATGCCGCTGCCACGGTCAATCTGCCGCAGGCGGCGCGCGTCATCATCACCTTCGGCGGAGAGACCCGCCAGCGTTCGGTCTATGAAGGCCTGCGCGCGCTCTCCGGCACCGATGCGACGCATGTGATGATCCATGATGCGGCGCGGCCCTTCGTCGAGCACGATCTGCTCGATCGCGTCGCCGAAGGTTTTATGGCCGGCCATGACGGCCTCCTGCCGGCAATCCCGATCAGCGACACGCTGAAGCGCGGCGGCTCGGACGGGCTGGTACACGAGACCGTGCCGCGCGCCGGGCTTTATGCCGCCCAGACCCCGCAGAGCTTTCTTCTGTCCGAAATCCGCACCGCCCATGAAAAGGCGGCGGCCCTGCGGCGCGAGGACTTTACCGACGACGCCTCGATCGCCGAATGGGCGGGACTTCCCGTGCATCTGGTCGAGGGTTCTGTCGACAATATCAAACTGACCGTGAAACGGGATATCGACATGGCCGATGAAAGGCTCACCGCAAGCACCCTTCCGGATGTCAGGACCGGCAATGGTTATGACGTGCACCAGCTGGAGCCCGGCGACGGCGTGACGCTGTGCGGCATCTTCATTCCGCATGACCAGAAGCTCAGCGGCCATTCCGATGCGGACGTGGCGCTGCATGCACTCACCGATGCGCTGCTCGCCACCTGCGGCGCCGGAGACATCGGCGATCACTTTCCGCCCTCCGACATGCAGTGGAAGGGCGCCGCGTCAAAAATCTTCCTCGAGCATGCTGCCAAAATCGTTCGCGAACATGGCGGCACGATCATGAATGCCGATGTTTCGCTGATCGCCGAGGCACCGAAGGTCGGCCCGCACCGGCAGGCGATGCGCGAAAAACTTTCGGAGATTCTCGGCATTTCGCTCGACCGCTGCTCGGTCAAGGCGACGACCAATGAGAAGATCGGCTTTGTCGGCCGCCGTGAGGGCATTGCGGCAATCGCCACGGCAACCGTCGTCTTTCGTGGAGATTGAACCATGAGCCTGTTTCCCGGCGATATCGAAGAGCGGGCCCAAGACATTATCCGGACCTTTGCCGAAAAGGGACTGATGGTCGCTACGGCGGAATCCTGCACCGGCGGGCTGATCGCCGGGGCTCTGACGGAAATCTCCGGCTCATCGGCGGTCGTCGATCGCGGCTTCGTCACCTATACGAACATTGCGAAGATGGAGATGCTGGGCGTCGGACAGACGGTGCTTCGGGCCTTTGGGGCAGTTTCGAGAGAGACGGCGCTGCAGATGGCACATGGCGCCCTCTTCCGCTCCAAGGCAGCCGTTTCGGTCGCAGTGACCGGGATTGCCGGCCCCGGCGGTGGCTCGACCGAAAAGCCGGTCGGGCTCGTGCATATCTCGGCACAAAGCCGCACCGGCCTCATCCTTCACCGGGAAATGCGCTATGGCGATATCGGCCGCACGGGGATCCGGCTGGCCACGGTGCGCACGGCGCTCGAGATGCTCGTCGAAGCGGCAGACCTCAAATAGACGGCCTGAAATAGATCAGGCGTAGATCTTGTCCGCCCGCGCCTCAAAAGCTTCGGCGAACATGCGGAAGGCACGGTCGAACATCGAGCCCATCAGGGCGCCGAGGATCATGCTCTTGAACTCGTAATCGATGTAGAAATTCACCATCGAACCGCTGCCCGTCGCGTTCGGCTCGAAGCGCCAACGGTTATCGAGATATTTGAACGGGCCCTCGATATATTTGACGTCGATCGCCCGTTCCGCCGGGTTGAGCAGGACCTGAGTTGTAAAGGTCTCACGGATCGCCTTGTAGCCGACCGTCATATCCGCCACCAGCAGCGTCTTGCCATCCCTCTCCTTGCGCGAGCGGACCGTCAGGGCTTCGCAGAGCGGCAGGAATTGCGGGTAGGTTTCGATATCGGCGACCAGCGCATACATGTCTTCGGCGCTGTGCTTGACGGGGCGATGATTTTCGAACTTGGGCATGACCGGGACTTAAGCGCGAGCGTCGAGAAGATCAAGAAGGTCACGCATCTGCCGCCGCGATTTCAGCGTCAGGACGGGCGTGCCCTGCCCGTGTTGCAGAAGCCCATTCGTCACCCGCCCGGAAAACGCTTTTTCCCAGGTCCAGACAAAGCGGAAGAATTCAAAATCCATCCGCTCCCGGCAACCGGCCGCCATTTCCGGCCGCGTGCGACCAATATGCCGGATCCAGCGGCTGAGAATGCCCCAGACATTGACGTAACGTGGCATGCGCACCCAGATCACCAGATCGCTGCGCGGCACGCGGATATCGAATGTCGAGGGATTGGTGCCATCCATGATCCAGCGCTCGGCCGAAATAAGCCGTTCGATAATGCGGCGCTGCTCGCCCCTCTCCCGCTGCACCCAGCCGGGCAGCCAGAGAATGTCGCGGTCGACCGAGATATAGTCGAGGCCGAAACGCGTGGCGATCTTTTGCGAAAGCGTGGACTTGCCGCCGCCGGAGCAGCCGACGACAAGGATTCGGTCCGCACGCACAATACACCTGGCGGCTTCGGCAATATCGATGTGACGAATCGCGTCCGGGGCGCCGATTGTCGTCATTCCGGCCGTGTTCGAATTGATTTGCTGCAATGCACACCTCCCATGCGCTGGAAGCATTGCGACCAGAACTTTTCTGAAGTTGCGATATTACTTTGTTTTTCAAATACTTGATCTGAAATCAGTCGGAATTTTGGTTCATTTTACGGACCGCGGCCCGGACCTTACAGAAATGTAATTTGGTTGTAATGATCCAAAGGCGCAAGGAAACGTATGAGGAGAAAACCCTCTGCAACCATAAGCCGGTAATGCCCGAAAGAAGCATCCCATGGACGATTTTGCACAGATGATAAAGCTCTTGGAATCAGCCAAGCAGCTTGCCGACATGAATGAGCTGCCGATGCTCGCCTATCTCGTCGAAATGGCGAAGGCAGAGGCGCGCGGCCACCGTTTCACGCTGAGAGAACGGCGCCGCGGCCAGGACAAGAACGCGCCGAAGCATCAGCCGCTGCAGGCTGCTGAATAACGCTCGAAGGCACTTGAAAAGCTGCCGCCTTATTCGGCGGCGGCCAGAAGCTTCTTTTCGCGTGCAGCGCGAAGTCTTGCGAAATCGTCGCCGGCATGGTGCGAGGACCGCGTCAGCGGGCTCGAGGACACCATCAGGAAACCCTTGGTATAGGCGACCGTTTCGTAGGACTTGAATTCCTCCGGGGTCACGAACTTTTCCACCTTGTGGTGCTTCTTGGTCGGCTGCAGATACTGGCCGATTGTCAGGAAGTCGACGTCTGCCGTGCGCAGGTCGTCCATCAGCTGCAGAACTTCATTTCGCTCTTCGCCGAGACCGACCATGATGCCGGACTTGGTGAACATGGTCGGATCGAGTTCCTTGACCCGCTGCAGAAGCCGGATCGAATGGAAATAACGGGCGCCGGGACGCACCGTCAGATAATTGCCCGGCACGGTTTCCATATTGTGATTGAAGACGTCGGGCTTGGCCGCGACGACGCGCTCCAGAGCGCCCGGCTTCTTCAGGAAGTCGGGGGTCAGGATCTCGATCGTCGTCAGCGGCGATGCGGCGCGGATCGCCCAGATCACCTTTTCGAAATGTTCGGCGCCGCCATCGGCCAGATCGTCACGGTCGACGGAGGTGATGACGACGTGTTGCAGGCCCATCTGCTTGACGGCCTTCGCAACGTTTTCTGGCTCGGCCAGATCGAGCGCATTCGGCTTGCCGGTCGCGACATTGCAGAAGGCGCAGGCGCGGGTACAGATCTCGCCCATGATCATGAAGGTCGCGTGCTTCTTGTCCCAGCACTCGCCGATATTCGGGCAGCCCGCTTCCTCGCAGACCGTGACGAGCTTGTGCTCCTTCACGATAGAGCGCGTCTCCTGGTACCCCTTGGAGACCGGCGCGCGGACCCGGATCCATTCCGGCTTGCGCATCACTTCCTGGTCGGGGCGATGCGCCTTTTCGGGATGGCGAACGCGCTTATCTTCCGAGAGCGTCGTCCTGTCGAGAATGGTGACCATAAGTATCTGTCCTCAGCTGCCTATCTGGCAGGTATCGTCAGCGCCTGACGAGTTTGGCGACGAATAGCAAAATGCAGGAGCCGATGAAACCCGTCACCAGGTAACCCAGCCAACCGCTGGCGACATAGATGCCGGCGCGGGTAAAGATCGCGTTGGCGACAACGGCGCCGACAATGCCGATCACGATGTTCATCAACACGCCGAAGCGCAGATCCATCATGATGCCGGCAAGCCAGCCTGCCAGACCGCCGATGATGATCGCTGAAAGCCAGCCCACGCCCATGTCAGTCTCCCTAAAACACACCTGACGGATATGGGCAGTCGCCTGACTATCCGCAATAACAAGAGAGGCTCAGCGAACGCTGTTGCCCCTCATCCGGCTGCCGCCACCTTCTCCCCGTTCTAACGGGGAGAAGGGATATGCCGCACCCTCGCCCCCGATCTTGAATGTCGCGTGGGGCACGTCCCCTCTCCCCGCAAGCGGGGAGAGGGTTAGGGTGAGGGGCAAGGCCCGGATTACGCGTTCAATGCACGTCCGTAAGCGTCGAGCACGCTTTCCTTCATCGTCTCCGAAATGGTCGGATGCGGGAAGATGGTGTGCATCAGGTCTTCCTCGGTCGTCTCCAGGTTCATGGCGACGACAAAGCCCTGGATCAGTTCGGTGACTTCCGCGCCGACCATGTGGGCGCCCAAAAGTTCGCCGGTCTTCTTGTCGAAGATCGTCTTGACCAGGCCCTGGTCTTCACCAAGCGCAATCGCCTTGCCGTTGGCGACGAAGGGGAAACGGCCGACGCGGATATCGCGGCCTTCGGCCTTCGCCTTGGCTTCCGTCAGACCGACAGATGCGACCTGCGGGTTGCAATAGGTGCAGCCCGGGATCTTGTTGCGGTCCATCGGATGGACGTTCGGCAGGCCGGCGATCTTTTCGATGCAGATGACGGCCTCATGCTCGGCCTTGTGGGCGAGCAGCGGGCCGCCGGCAACGTCGCCGATCGCGTAGATGCCGGGCACGTTGGTCTTGCCGTAACCGTCGATCGAAATGAAACCGCGCTCGGTCTTCACGCCGGCTGCTTCAAGGCCGATATTCTCGATATTGGCGACGACGCCGACAGCCGAGATCATCCGGTCGGCAGTGATCTTCTCGACCGTGCCGTCCTTCTTCTCGACATGAGCGGTGATCGAGTTTGCACCCTTCTCCACCTTGGCGACCTTGGCTTCCAGATGGATCTTGATGCCCTGCTTCTCGAACTGCTTCTTGGCGAGCGCCGAGATCTCGGCATCTTCCACCGGCATGACCTGGGACAGGACTTCGACGACCGTCACATCGACGCCCATCGTGCGGTAGAAGGAGGCGAATTCGATGCCGATCGCGCCAGAGCCCATGACCAGCAGCGACTTTGGCATTTCTTCCGGCTTCATCGCCTCGAAATAGGTCCAGATCAGCTTGCCGTCCGGCTCGAGGCCCGGCAGAGCACGCGGACGGGCGCCGGTCGCGACGATGATGTGCTTGGCGGTATAGGTGCCCTCGCCCAGCGTGTTCTTCGGCACCGGACCCTGCGGCTGGACGACCGGCTTGGTCGACTTGCCGACGACGATCTCGCCCGGCTTGGTGATTTTTGCCTCACCCCAGATGATATCGACCTTGTTCTTCTTGAACAGGAAGCCGACGCCGTTGTTCATGCGCTGGGCAATGCCGCGCGAACGGGCGACGATCGCCTTGATATCCGGCTCGATCGTGCCGTTCAGGGTCAGGCCATAATCCTTGCCATGCTGGGCGGTGTGCAGCACGTCGGCGGAACGCAGCAGTGCCTTGGTCGGGATGCAGCCCCAGTTGGAGCAGATGCCAGCCAGATGCTCGCGCTCGACGCAGGCGACCTTGAGACCGAGCTGGGCTGCGCGGATGGCGGCGATATAACCGCCGGGACCGGAGCCGATGACGATGACGTCGTAAGATTGAGCCATTGTTTCCTGCCTTCTCTTTGGGCGGCCTGCAAAGCGCGGCCTGCCTCACTTGAAACTTTTATCTAGAGCCCGAGCATGACCCGAACGATCGGCTCGAGGCCGCGTCCGAGCGCGCGGGTGTTTTCCGCATTCATGTGCACGCCATCGACCGGCGTGACCTTGGCGACGGAGCCCGCATCGAAGAAACCGCAGCCGAGTTCATCGGCAAGGTCGCGATAGAGCGAAGCGAGCATGGCCGACTCCTCGATGCCACCCTTGAACACCGCCGCGAAGACCGGATCGGCCGTCTCGCAGATGGGCGGCGGTGAGACGATCAGAATATCCGGCGCATCGTAGTCGAAGGAATATTCGTGGTGACGGACTAGCCCGACCAGACGCTGCATGCCGGCCCGCGCCGCATGGGCGGTGCCGGCAATCATCGGCTTCATGTCGTTCGACCCCAGCATGATGATGACGAGATCGAGCGGCATATGCGTATGCAGAACCGTCGGCAGGTTTTTGACACCGTTGCGATCACAATCCGCGAGGTAATCGTCATAGGCGGTGGTGCGGCCGTTCAGCCCTTCGGCGATGACGGTGACATCGGAGCCGAGTGCGGCCTGAAGAACGCTCGGCCAACGATCCCCATGGGGATGACGGTCGCGCGTTTCCGTATCGTAACCCCAGGTCAGGGAATCGCCGAAGCAGAGAACGGTTTTCATATTGTCCCTATGCCATCCATTCCCTGCCGACGCGCCTCCGAGAGGATCAGGTATCCTTCATCAGCCTTTGAACGTCGGTCTCCAGCGTCGAAATCCGCTTTTCAAAGTCGCCTGTGGCGAGCTTCGACATCAGTGTGTCAGCAACCAACATTTTGCGGACACTTTTCAGTTCATCTTCGACATCGCCTATGCGCTGATCAATCCGCGAAAATTGTTCATTCATCTCACTGCGCATCTCGCGCAGCATCGGCATGATCATGTCCACTGGTTCATTCGCCATCGAATACCCTCCAGCACGCCCAACCACCGTAATCGGCATCCATCAAATATGGAGATCCGATCGGCAAATGTCACGCACTGACGCATCCGCAGGTGGAACCGGCCGCGATCTTCACCGCGGCCGAATTTCGACTAGACCAGCATCGCCATCGGGTTTTCGATGTAGCGCTTGAAGGCAGATGCGAGCTCTGCGCCGAGCGCGCCGTCGATGACGCGGTGGTCGAAGGCGAAGGTTGCCGTCATCACCGTGCCGACTTCGATCTTGCCGCCGCGGACGACAGGCTTCTCGACGCCGGCGCCGATCGAGACGATCGAGGCCTGCGGCAGGTTGACGATCGACGTGAAGGACGAGACACCGAACATGCCGAGGTTGGACACGGAAGTCGTGCCGCCCTGGTATTCATCCGGCTTCAGCTTCTTGTCGCGGGCGCGCTTGGCAAGATCCTTCACCTCGTTGGAGATGACCGACAGGGTCTTGGTCTCTGCCTTGCGGACGATCGGCGTGATCAGGCCGTCCGGGATCGACACGGCAACGCCGACATCGGCGTGTTTGTGCAGAACGCGGGCCGTCGAGGTCCAGGAGGCATTCGCCATCGGGACATCGCGCAGCGCAAGCGCCATCGCCTTGATGATGAAGTCGTTGACCGACAGCTTGAAGGCCGGGACTTCGCCCTTTTCCGTCTTCTTCACCGGTGCCGAGGCGTTGATCTCGGTGCGCAGCTTCAGCATGGCATCGAGTTCGCAGTCCATCGAGATCGTGTAGGACGGAACGGTCTGGGTCGACTCGGTCAGGCGCGCGGCGATCGTCTTGCGCATGCCGTCATGCGGCAGCAGCTCGTAGGAGCCTTCCGCAAACAGCTTTAGCACGTTGTCGTCGGACGGGCCCTTGGCGAGCGCCGGAGCCGGTGCGCCTGCAGCCGCCGGGGCAGCAGAAGGTGCAGCCCTGGCAGCGCCGGACGTGCCGGCCTTCTCGATATCCGCCTTGACGACGCGGCCATGCGGGCCGGAGCCGGTGACGGCGGTAAGGTCGATACCGGCTTCCTTGGCGAGACGGCGTGCGAGCGGCGAAGCGAAAACACGCTCGCCGGACTTTGCGACCGGTGCCGGGGTGGACGGTGCCGGAGCAGCGTCGGTGACCGGAGCGGCGGCCTTCGGAGCTTCAGCGGCCTTTTCAGCCGGAGCAGCTTCAGCCTTGGCGGCCGGAGCGGCAGAGCCGGCGCCGGCAGCTGCGGCCGAAACATCCTCGCCTTCGGCGGCGAGGATGGCGATCAGGGCGTTGACCTTGACCGATTCCGTGCCAGCCGGCACGACGATCTTGGCAACGACGCCCTCATCGACGGCTTCCACTTCCATGGTCGCCTTGTCGGTTTCGATCTCGGCGATCACGTCGCCGGACTTGACCGTATCGCCTTCCTTGACCAGCCATTTCGCGAGGTTGCCCTCTTCCATGGTCGGCGACAGGGCAGGCATGGTGATGTTGATCGGCATCGTATCACCCTTCCTTACTTGTAGCAGACGGTCTTCACCGCCTGGACGACTTCGTCGACATTCGGCAGAGCCAGCTTTTCGAGGTTCGCGGCGTAGGGCATCGGAACGTCCTTGCCGGCGATCGTCAGAACCGGTGCATCGAGATAGTCAAAAGCCTGCTGCATGACGCGGGTGGCGATTTCGGCGCCGACCGAGTTCTGCGGATAGCCTTCCTCGACGGTCACGAGGCGGCCGGTCTTCTTGACCGATTCGATGACGGTCGGAAGGTCCATCGGACGCAGCGTACGAAGGTCGATCAGCTCGACATCGATGCCTTCCTTCTCCAGTTCGGCAACAGCCTTGACCGCGTAGGTCATGCCGATACCGAAGGAGACGATGGTCGCGTCCTTGCCCTTGCGGTGGATGCGCGCCTTGCCGATCGGCAGGACGAAGTCATCCATCTTCGGAACTTCGAAGGACTGGCCGTAGAGGATTTCGTTTTCAAGGAAAACGATCGGGTTCGGATCGCGGATAGCGGCCTTCAACAGGCCCTTCGCGTCAGCAGCCGTATACGGCATGATGACCTTGAGGCCCGGGATCTGGCTGTACCAGGATGCGTAATCCTGGCTGTGCTGGGCGCCGACGCGGGCAGCGGCACCGTTCGGGCCGCGGAACACGATCGGAGCGCCCATCTGGCCGCCGGACATGTAGAGCGTCTTGGCAGCCGAGTTGATGATCTGGTCGATCGCCTGCATGGCGAAGTTGAAGGTCATGAACTCGACGATCGGCTTCAGGCCGGCCATTGCAGCACCGACGCCGACGCCGGCAAAGCCGTGTTCGGTGATCGGGGTATCGATGACGCGACGCGCGCCGAATTCCTGCAAAAGGCCCTGGGTAATCTTGTAGGCGCCCTGATATTCGGCGACTTCTTCACCCATGACGAAGACATCGCCATCGCGGCGCATTTCTTCGGCCATGGCATCACGCAGCGCTTCGCGCACGGTGGTCATGACCATTTCGGTGCCGGCCGGAATATCCGGATCGGCAGCGGCTTCGACCTTCGGCTGGGCGGGGACCGGAGCAGCGGCAGACGAAGCGGCCGGAGCCGGCTTTGCTTCTTCGGCGGCGGCCGTAGCCTCTGCCTTCGGAGCAGCGGCCGGAGCCTCCGAACCGATCGCATCGGCGCTTTCGCCATTCTGCAGGAGCACGGCAATCTTGGTGTTGACCTTGACGTTTTCGGTGCCGGCTTCGACCAGCAGCTTGCCGATCACGCCTTCATCGACGGCTTCCACTTCCATGGTCGCCTTGTCGGTCTCGATTTCCGCGATGACATCGCCGGACGTGACCTTGTCGCCTTCCTTCTTCAGCCATTTGGAAAGCGTGCCTTCCTCCATGGTCGGGGAAAGGGCGGGCATAAGAATATCGATTGGCATAGGATTTTCTCCCCGCGATCAGAGCAGAATGTCGGTGTAGAGCTCGGAAACATCCGGCTCCGGATCGGCCTGGGCGAAATCGGCACTATCCGAAACGATGTCGCGGATGTCCTTGTCGATCGCCTTCAGCTCGTCCTCGGTGGCCCAGCCCTTTTCGAGCAGGCGCAGACGAACCTGTTCGATCGGATCGTGCTCGGAACGCATCTTCTGCACTTCGTCCTTGGAGCGATACTTCGCCGGGTCGGACATGGAGTGACCGCGGTAACGGTAGGTCAGCATTTCGAGGATGATCGGGCCCTTGCCGGAACGGCAATGCTCGAGCGCCTCGTCGGCCGCAGCCTTGACGGCGCGGACATCCATGCCATCCACCTGGATGCCGGGAATGCCGAAGCCGGAACCACGCAGCGAATAGTTCGACTGCGCCGTTGCACGGGCGGTCGAGGTGCCCATGGCGTAACGGTTGTTCTCGACGATATAGATGATCGGCAGTTTCCAGAGAGCAGCCATGTTGAAGCTCTCGTAGACCTGGCCCTGGTTGGCAGCGCCATCGCCGAAATATGCGACCGAAACAGAATCGTTGTTGCGGTAGGCATTGGCGAAGGCGAGACCGGTGCCGAGCGATACCTGCGCACCGACGATGCCGTGACCGCCGTAAAAATGCTTCTCCTTGGAGAACATGTGCATCGAGCCGCCCTTGCCGCGCGAATAACCGCCGCGACGGCCGGTCAGCTCGGCCATGACGCCGCGGGCGCTCATGCCGGTTGCCAGCATGTGACCGTGGTCACGATAGGCGGTGATGACCTGATCACCTTCCTGCTGGGCCATCTGCATGCCGACAACGACAGCTTCCTGGCCGATATACAGGTGACAGAAACCACCGATAAAGCCCATGCCGTAAAGCTGGCCGGCCTTTTCTTCGAAACGGCGGATCAGAAGCATCTCACGATAAGCGTGAAGATCTTCGTCCTTGCCGAAGTCGGGCGTGTTCTTGCCCGTGAATTCCTTGGAAACGGCCTTGGAGCCGTTACGGTTTGCAGACTTTGCCGCTGTTTTGCGGCCGGATACAGACGCGGTCTTGGTCGGCGCCATCAATCCCTCCCTTTAGTGCTGCGCTTATGAGTTGGGGGCCACCATGTCAAAATGACGCACCCCGGCTTCGGCGCGTACCATATGCAAGAAAGCACGCCCCAGCAATGACATATTTGCATGGCTCACATGTAAGTTAAGCCACTGATATAATTGATAAAATATGAAATTAACCGAATTCCGGTTAACTTAGAAGTAGCTGTTGAAGATGGTAATCTCGTCCCGACGGGAGACATTCAGCTGATAACGGGCGATTTCGTCGAGCATGTCCTTTTCGAGCGAACCGTCGCTCATCAGCTGCACTTGGCGCTCCAGCGCCTCGCGCTTGGCGGAAAGCTTTGCAAGCTCGTCGGTCCGGGCCAGCCTCTGGCGCTCGAATTCCTCCGTGGCGATCAATCCAAGATCACCATGCACGCAATGATAGCCAAAATAGGACACGAAGGCGATCGTGATGGCAGGAAGGATAAAACGACCGATTTTTCGTTCTTTATGGTGCTTGGTCCACATACCTGCTCAACGCCCGACAACGCTTTACGGATCGGATTCGATCCGGAATGCCGTTCAGATTCGCAGAACTTGCTTAAGCAATCGTTGAGGATAGAGAGCAGCCTGCTTTCGAGGCGCTGCATCGGCCGGGTCTGCCGGTGCAGATAAGTGGGACGGCCAGCGTGGTCTCGCGGCAGCAACGTGACGTCAATCGGTCGCCCGAACCCGTTCTAAAGATAACGGCGGTCGCGCCCCGCCGCGCTTTTGGCAGACGGTGAGCAGTGTGTCCAACAGAAAGATCGAAAAGATGCCGGGCGAAACGCGATGATCGCCGGCGGCACCGTTCAGCGGCGCAGGTTCTCTTCCGCGATCAACTCTTCCAGAATGCGGGCAATGCCTTCCAGCGTGTAAGGCTTTTGCACCACCGTCCTGTGCTGCTGGTGATCAGGAAGCATCGCCTGCTCGCCATAACCGGTTGCGAAGATGAACGGCGTGCCCATTTCCGCCAGGCGGTCGGCAACCGTAAAGCTTGTCTGGTCGCCAAGATTGATATCCAGCACCGCAAGCGTCGGCGGGTTGTTGTCGATGATTTCCAGCCCGCTCTCGACAGAAGATGCCGTCATCACCTCCGCTCCGAGCCGCGTCAGGATATCTTCCGCGTCCAGCGCGATGATCAGACTGTCCTCGACCAGAAGCACACGATGGCCGGCAAGAAATTCCTTTTCCACCTTCTTCGTCGGATGGGACGGAGAATGCCGAGGCTGCCTCAGCCGGGCCGGCGGCTGCGGTCCGGCCGTTTCCGACACATGGCGAGCCGGGATCTGGAATCTTGCCCTGACGCCCGAGGGCGCATAGTCGATGGTCGCCTGGCCGCCCAGATCGTAAGGAACCGATCGGCCGATAATGGTCGTTCCAAAGCCCTTGCGGCTTGGCGGTACGACCGGTGGCCCGCCCCGCTCCTGCCATTCGAAAACCAGCCCGCCGTCTTCCGCACGCGACCACGAAATATCGACATGGCCACCACTGGACAGGCTGCCATACTTGGTCGAATTCGTGACCAGTTCGTGCACGACAAGCGCCATGGTGGAATAGGCCTGCGGATTGAGCAGGACCGGCTCGCCAGACACATGGATGCCGCGGTTCTCCTCGCCAAGAAAGGCGCGTGCTTCGGCATCGATCAGCGCGCCGATCGGCGCCGGGCCCCAATGATCGTCGGTAATCTGGTTATGCGCCCGCGCCAACGCGTGGATACGCCCGTCGACCAGATCCACAAAATCCTCGATCTTGTCGGAGGACGGCTTGGCCTGACGGATCAGGCCGCGGATCACGCCGAGAATATTGCGAACCCGATGGTTCAGCTCGGCGATCAGGACTTCCTGTTTGCGATTGGCAGCGTCACGCTGGGCACTCGCCTCGCCTGCAAGCCGCAGGACGACTTCGATCAGCGTTGCACGCAATGTTTCCGCCACGCGCTTTTCGGGTGCTGAGAACGGCTTGCTGTGCCCCTGTACGAGCTGCTGCCATTCGGCAAAACTTTCACGCGGGGTCAGGCGCGGGCCATTCGGGCCATATTCGACCGGCTTGTGGGGATCGCCGGCCCAGCGCACCGAGCGAACCAGTTCCCGGCGAAACAGGATGACATAGTCGCGCGGGGAACGGGAAATCGGGATGGCAAGCATGCCGGCCGCGCTTTCCGTATAGTCCTTCGCTTCGGGCACCAATGAGGCGATTTCATCTGTCGCGAAGACGCGGGTTGCGGCTGCGGTGTTCAGAGCCCGGACGATGCGGGCGAACTGTTCGGTGGATGGCGTGATGCCCCAGAAGGCGTAATTGCCGTTGATCCAGACACCGACGCCCTCCGCCGGGATGACATCGGTCAGGACGCCGGCAAGCCATTCGGGATCGTTGAGCAGCATTTCATTGGTCGCGACGGCGCCCAGAAGCTGGTCGGAAATGTCCCTCGCCCGCCGCTCGTAATCCATGACCTCCTTGCGCTCGCGGCTCTCCAGCCGCAGCGAGTACATTTGCGAAAAGAGCTCGCAGACAGAGCGGATTTCGAAGCTCGGCGACTTGGCCGAATAGTGATGACAGGCAAACAGGCCCCAGAGTTCGCCGTCAACGATGATCGAAATCGACATGGAGGCGCGCACGCCCATGTTTTTCAGATATTCGATATGGATCGGCGAGACCGACCGCAGGATCGAATAGGAGAGATCGAGCAGCTGCCCCTTCTCGTCGCGCTGCGGCAGGATGGCGACCGGTACGGCATCGACATCGGAAATCACCCGCAGCAGGTTGCGCTTGTAGAGTTCGCGCGCCTGGACCGGAATATCGCTTGCCGGGTAATGAAGCCCCTTGAAAGAGCCGATACCGGGCTTGCAGGTTTCAGCGACCACCTCGCCCGATCCGTCTTCCGCAAAACGATAGACCATGACGCGATCGAAACCGGTCAGCGCCCTCACCTGCCGCGCGCCTTCGGTATAAAAGGCGGAGGCTTCTCCCATGACATCAAGCCTGGAGATCATCGAGCGCACCATGCTCGTCGCATCACCGTGCCTCGCGGCCGAGGGCTGGGCTTCGATAACGATCTGTCCGCTCGAAATGTGGATCGCGATATCGAATGGCTGGCCGCGAGGGGTCAGCGGCGTATCAAAAACCTTGTCGACGGCATTCGCACCACGGAGTGTGGCGAGCCGGTTTCGCAGGCTATGGATGGTTTCCGGCAGAAAAATTTCGGAAAGCGGGCGGCCCACGAGGTCGCCATCGTCCACCTTGATGAACTCGGCGATATTGGCCGATGCCCGCGCAATGATCCAATCAAGAGTGAGCGAAAGCAGAAAGCCGATTGGCTGGATGGCACCGAGCAAATGGATCGGCTCGCGATCACAATTGGTAAGATCAACAGTGGGACGGTTCATGGAGCTTCTGGTATTCCGAGCAAATGCTGTGACGATGAGTGACCTGGAAACTTAGGGGAGAAGCTCTGTTTTCTTCGTCCGCAGAAGCGCCTGCGACACTAAATATGCCCCAAGGCTTATAAATCCATACTCACCTACCTCATTTTTGAGTTTCAGTGCCGGATCATCGGTTATCACTACCGCAGCGCTATGGCAGAGGGCCTGCAACCAGCGAAGCCCCCTCGGCGGCATTGTCTGAAACAAAAAGCCGCCAGCCCCATCGGGGCGAGCGGCTTCAATCTTCGCGACAAATGAGAATCTTCGACCTCAGGCGCCGGTAACACGCCAGATGATATCACCCACGTCATCGGCCATCAGCACCGCGCCATCGGCGGCAAGCGCCACGCCGACCGGGCGACCATAAGAGTGCTTTTCGTCCGGCGACAGAAAATCGGTCAGGATTTCGCGCGGCATGCCGACGGGCTTGCCCTTTTCGAAAGCGACGAAGGCCAGCTTGTAGCCGGACAGCTTCGAGCGGTTCCAGGAACCGTGCTGGCCGATCGCCATGCCGGCCGAGAAGCCTGGCAGCGTGCCTTCCGGCAGCCAGCAGAGGCCGAGCGAGGCAGTGTGTCCGCCAAGCGCATAATCGGGCTGCAGCGCCGAGGCGACCTTGGCGGCATCCTGCGGCACGCGGTCATCCACGACGCGGTCCCAGTAGCAAAACGGCCAGCCGTAAAAGCCGCCATCGCGCACCGAGGTCAGATAGTCAGGCGGCGTTTCGTCGCCGAGACCGTCACGCTCGTTGACGACCGTCCAGAGCATGCCGCCCTCGGGTTCCCAGGCCATGCCGACCGGATTGCGCAGGCCGCCGGCAAAGATGCGCGACTGGCCGGAGGCAATGTCGTATTCAAAGATGCAGGCGCGGTTTTCTTCCGCCGCCATGCCGGCGTCACCGATATTGCTGAGCGAACCGACAGCGACGTAAATTTTCGTGCCGTCCTTGCTGGCGATCAGATTGCGCGTCCAGTGACCGCCGGGGATCAGATCCATCAGCTTCTTGCCCGTCACGCTGATTTTCGTGGCGCCCGTCTCATAAGGATAGGCGAGAAGCGCGTCGCTGGCGCCGACATAAAGCGTGTCGCCAACCAAAACCATGCCGAAAGGCTGGCGGACGTTTTCGATCAGCGGGAAGCTCTGCTCGGCGACACCGTCGCCATCGGCATCGCGCAGCAGCGTCACGCGGTTGGCGCTGATGCCGGCGGCACCGGCGCGCTGCATCGTGGCATGCATGGCATGTTCGAACAGGCCGTTCGGCTTTTCCCGTTCACTCGTGGATTCGGCCACCAGCACGTCGCCATTCGGCAGGACATACATGTTGCGCGGATGCAGGAGGTTTTTCGCGAAGGCATTGACCTTGAGGCCGGCGGCAGCCGTCGGCTTGTGATTGCCTTCCCAGCCCTTGGCCGTCGGCATTTTCAACGTCGGGATCTTGCCCTGGGCCTTGGCTTCCGGAATGACCGGCGCCGTGCCGTAGACCGGCTTGCGCGCGCCATCCCCGGAATGGCGAAGGGCAACGGCAGCGCCGCCGACGAGAGCAACAAAACGGGCGAAGAGAGATGGCTCGACCATGGGGCGCCTCAAGCAATGAGAAAGATGGAAGGAGCCGGACGCTAATGTTTTTGCGCAGTCAGCACTAGAGGGCGGCACGAAAAATCAGCGCAAGATCGTGGTATCGCGCCGAAGATCGAAAACCGGCTCAGCCATCTCTGTTCAAGCCATCCCGCGGCAACCCAAGGCGGACATATCCGGACCGCCCGAAAGCCTTACGTCACGGAAAATTTCACCGTTACGCCGCGCTGGCGAAAATACGCCTGCATCAGCTTTCTGCCGGAACGATTGTTCTGCACCAGCTTCGCCGGATCGAACACCGCCTCTTTCAGGCCCTCGCGCGTCAACGCTGCCTTGAGGGTGGCGATATGCAGATCGATATCGGCATTGTCGGCATTGAGCGATTCATAAATGCGGTTCGTTGCGTCTGCTACGGTCGGTTCGCTCACGGATAAACTCCTGTTGTCGGCCGGCTCGTGCCTGGCCCAATTTTCGGCGTGACCCTATCGTCGCTAAACATGCGCGCGTCAATGGCGAACACGGGATGGCAAGATTGCCTGCGCGTTGTCGAGAGCAGCGATCAGAGGCAGGATCCGCTTCGTGCCAAAGGATATCGCCGCGAAAGATCATACGAAAAAGGCCCGCGCCAAAAGCGCGGGCCTCTTGATCAAATGGCCTGAAAAAGATCAGCCCTTGAGGATGCTGCGGCCGGCGTAAGCAGCCTGCGGACCGAGCATTTCCTCGATACGGATCAGCTGGTTGTACTTGGCCATACGGTCGGAGCGCGACAGCGAGCCGGTCTTGATCTGACCGCAGTTGGTGGCAACCGCGAGATCGGCAATCGTCGAATCTTCGGTTTCGCCCGAGCGGTGCGACATGACGGCGGTGTAAGCTGCCTTGTGGGCGGTCTCGACTGCGTCGAGCGTTTCCGTCAGCGAGCCGATCTGGTTGACCTTGACGAGGATGGAGTTGGCAACGCCCATCTTGATGCCGTCGCGCAGGCGCGAAGAATTGGTGACGAACAGATCGTCGCCAACCAGCTGCACCTTGGAGCCGATCTTGTCGGTCAAGGACTTCCAGCCGGCCCAGTCGTCTTCCGCCATGCCGTCCTCAATCGAAATGATCGGGTACTTGGCAGCGAGTTCCGCCAGGTATTCGGCCATGGCTTCCGGCTCCAGCGTGCGGCCTTCGCCTTCCATGACGTATTTGCCGTCCTTGAAGAATTCGGTCGAGGCGCAGTCGAGGCCGAGGAAGACGTCGCCGCCCGGCGTGTAGCCGGCCTTTTCGATCGACTTCATGATGAAATCGAGGGCTTCCGGGGCGCTCTTCAGGTTCGGAGCAAAACCGCCTTCGTCACCGACATTGGTGTTGTGACCGCCGGCATGCAGTTCCTTCTTCAGCGTGTGGAAGATTTCGGAACCGATGCGGACGGCGTCGCGCAGGGTTTCTGCGCCGACCGGCAGGATCATGAATTCCTGGAAGTCGATCGGATTGTCGGCATGGGCGCCACCGTTGATGATGTTCATCATCGGAACCGGCAGGATGTGTGCGCCGGCGCCGCCGACGTAACGGTAGAGCGGCAGGCCAGCCGAATCGGCGGCAGCCTTGGCGACGGCGAGCGAAACGCCGAGGATGGCGTTGGCGCCGAGACGCGACTTGTTCGGCGTGCCGTCGAGCGCGATCATGGTCTTGTCGATATGGATCTGGCTTTCGGCGTCAAAACCGCCGATCGCGTCAAAGATCTCGGTGTTGACGGCTTCGACGGCCTTTTCGACACCCTTGCCGAGGTAACGCTTGCCGCCATCGCGGAGCTCAACCGCCTCATGCGCACCGGTGGAGGCGCCCGACGGAACGGCGGCACGGCCCATCGAGCCGTCTTCGAGATAAACGTCGACTTCGACGGTCGGATTGCCGCGGCTGTCGAGAATTTCTCGTGCGATGATGTCGGTAATGGCGGTCATAGCGCTCCTCGCTTGGTTATGGTCGATCGAAATTCAATCGATTTAAAGTCTCATAATCGAATGCGAACGAATGGCAAGGCGAATCCTCTGTCGCTTCGTTCGCCGATCCCGCAAACATGATAGCCGCCTAACGCAGAAACGTGTCAGTCGTTTGAACGGCTATGCAAATTCAGCCTTTTGCAACGGCGTCGAGCGCCATCAGCTTTTCGAGCAAGGCCGGCATATCCTCCAGTCGCACCATGTTCGGGCCATCCGACGGGGCATTGTCCGGGTCCTGATGGGTTTCCACGAACAGACCGGCCACACCAACCGCGACGGCTGCGCGGGCCAGAACCGGCACCATCGTGCGGTCACCACCGCTCGAACCGCCCTGCCCGCCCGGCTGCTGCACGGAATGGGTGGCGTCGAAAATGACCGGCGAACCGAAGGAAGCCATGATCGGCAGCGAGCGCATGTCGGAGACGAGCGTGTTGTAACCGAAAGACGCGCCACGCTCGCAGAGCATGACGTTCGGATTGCCGCTTTCGGTGAACTTTGCCTGGACGTTCTTCATGTCCCAAGGCGCCAGGAACTGGCCCTTCTTGACGTTGATCGCACGGCCGGTTTTGGCCGCGGCAACGAGAAGGTCGGTCTGGCGCGACAGGAAAGCCGGAATCTGCAGGATATCGACGGTTTCGGCGACGATGCCGCACTGTTCTTCCGTGTGGATGTCGGTGAGAACCGGGAAGCCGTATTCCTTCTTCAGGTCGACGAAAACCTCCATGGCGGTTTCGAGACCGATGCCGCGCTTGCCGGCGATCGAGGTGCGGTTCGCCTTGTCGAAGGACGACTTGTAGACGAGACCGATCCCAAGCTTCTTGCAGAGTTCGACAAGCGTGCCGGCCATCATGAAGGCGTGGTCACGGCTTTCCATCTGGCAGGGGCCAGCGATCAGCGAGAGCTTTTTCGTGTTCGAGAAAGTGACCTTCGCCTCCCCCTCGCCAACGGTTACTTCAGGATTGGGAGAGACTGCCATTTTCAAACTTCCTCGTCGCTATTCTTCGAAGCCGAACAATATGCCCTGGCCCGGTGCCGCGGACACAAGCACGCGGCCGTCCCGGCGGATGAATGCGACGTCATTAGCAGCAAGGGTGATCTCTGTCACGGCAAGATCGGCGGTCTTGAAAATCACCACGCGGGCATGCAGGCCGGGCGTAAAGGCCGGTGCTGCGGAATTGAATTCCGCAGACAGCGCGGCGCTGGAAAGGATGCGCACCTCGGCATTGGCAGCGGCAAACCGCAGGGTGCCGGTTTCCGCTTCTTGCTCCGTCGGAGCTTCCGCCTCGGCCTCAAGCACGGTCGAAAACAGTTTTCCGAAGGCCGCCGGTTCTTCGGCGGAAAAGACCACCTCGGCCAGACCCGTCACCGCATTGGCATGGCGCTCCAGATCTCCACGCTCGGAGGGGAAGGCCGCCAGCCGCTGACAGGCAAACAGAAAAGTATCGCCACCGGCTGCATCGGCAGCAAAGGCGAGGCGAAATTTTCCTTCGCTTTCTGCGCCATCCGGCATTTTCAGCGGACGGGAAAACTCCAGCATCGCGCCGGCGGAAAGACCTTCCTCGACGAAGCGGGCATGATCGGCGGGCGCGTCATCGGTGCCAACGACAACGGCGGAGAGGCCTTCGCGACGGCGTACGCCACGGAAGGCGAGATCGCGTTCGGTGAAGACATTGCCGCGCTTGGCAGTGGTCGACGCCTGACGGCGATTGGCGACCGCGAGCGGCTCCAGATAGGTGCCATCGCCCAAAAATACGCAGGCATTGGAAGTGCCGAAAGGATGAAAGCCGTCAGGTGCAACGGTAAAGCCAAGCGCCGTCAGTCGCGCACGCGCCTTTGCAAGTTCCACCACAGGCAGAACGAGATGGTCGATTGGCCTTTTACTCACGATAACCCCCACAGTCTCGACGATGAGAACATTGGGCATCGCCGCACACTACGCAAGTACCTGCGGCATAAAGAATATGCCTCAATGCAAACAAATGAATGGATGCTTCACGAAAATTTAGTGACTTGCGGAACACATATGGAACATATAGTGTCCGTTCCGTATTTGTTTCCGACTCTGAAGGTGCCGGTATGCTCACACGCAAACAGCAGGAATTGCTTCTGTTCATTCACGAACGGATGAAAGAGTCGGGCGTACCGCCCTCCTTCGACGAGATGAAGGATGCACTGGATCTCGCCTCGAAATCCGGTATCCATCGGCTGATCACGGCTCTTGAGGAACGCGGCTTCATTCGCCGGCTTCCGAACCGCGCCCGTGCGCTCGAAGTGATCAAGCTGCCGGAAGCCTATGTCGCAAGCCTGCAGCCGCGCCGCGGTTTTTCGCCAAGCGTCATCGAAGGCAGCCTCGGCAAGCCGCAGCCGGTCGCCGCACCGCCGGCACCTGCCAAGCCGGTTGCCAATGACGACAGTTCGCAGGTCGGCCGCGTGCCGGTCATGGGTCGTATCGCCGCCGGCGTGCCGATCTCGGCCATCCAGAACAACACGCACGAGATTGTCGTGCCTGTCGAAATGCTCGGCTCGGGTGAACATTACGCGCTCGAGGTCAAGGGTGATTCGATGATCGAAGCCGGCATTTTCGATGGCGACACGGTCATCATCAAGAATGGCAGCACGGCCAATCCGGGCGATATCGTCGTGGCGCTCGTCGATGACGAGGAAGCGACCCTCAAGCGTTTTCGTCGGCGCGGCGCATCCATCGCGCTCGAAGCCGCCAACCCTGCTTACGAGACCCGTATCTTTCCGCCGGACCGGGTCAAGGTTCAGGGCAAGCTGGTTGGGCTGATCCGCAAGTATCATTGAGGTGGTTTGGGGCGGTAGCGGTTACGGCTGCTTTCGCCTCGAACTGACGATGTGCCAGGGCTTGGGAAGCCTTGGCGATATTGGAGCGGCTTCGCCAGATCAGTGCAATCGGGCTCTGATCTCTTCGGGCAGATCGGGGTTAAAAGCCTTGCGTCGCCAATCGTAATAGCGATGGGCATTCCAGGCGCGCATCCCGCCTTTGCCGTCTTCCGCCATGGCGGCATGGAATTTCCAGTTTTCGGGTCGTGCCGATCCATTTAAAAATACTTCGAGGGCGCCGGTTCGTCGAAGCGTGGCGCCGTTGAGTATCGTGGCACCAGATCGGCAGTTTTCGAAACGTGCCGTTGGAGCGATCACTAGCCCCGCGACATCGCAGGCGGCGCCGGCGTAACGGCCGTCCTCGATAACGGCGATGACCATGCCTTCGGCAGATCGGGTCACGCACCACAAACCTCGCATGCAGTCGAAACGTCCCTCAGGCGCTGTGGCAATCGCCTCGCCTGCATTTTCGATCTCCGCAGGCGTCAGGTCTGGGCGCTTTCGCCGGCCATCCGTCGACATATCACCGGCCCGAGGCTTCTTCTGGAAGACGGCAGGGCTTTGAACGAGAACCGACGCTGCCTGCTCATCAAGCACAAGTGCTCGTTTCCACTGGTCATAGATGAAGCTGGGCGGGCGGCTGCGATTGGTGGCTACAGAGCCCGCCTCGATCAAGGCGACCAGCGTCCCGTCCTCCGACACCAGAAGATCCGCCAGTGGCTTTGAACGCTCGCTCCAGCTCAGCAGGAGAGCCAAAGCCAGAAGCGGCAGGCCGACCAGCCGCAGGCGGGTGCGCAGCAGTGTCAGGAGGACGAAGCCGGCTGAAGCGAGCGCGAGAAACCAGGCGTGCTGGCGGCCGATCGCAACATCCCCTCCCCAGCTCGCCACGTGTTTTGCAATCGTGATGACGAGATCGAGGCCCCAGCCCATCGCCGCCAGAAAAGGCCAGTCGAGGCCGAAGGGCATAAGCAGCATGCCGACGAGTGCGGCCGGCATGACAACGAAGGAGATGAGCGGCATGGCGGCGAGATTGGCGGCAAGGCCATAGGTGGCGAGACGATGAAAATGTTCGACGGAATAGATCGCCGTGGAGGTGCTGCCGATCATCGATGTCGCGGTAATGCCGGCGATAAAACTCGCCGAGACGACAAGCGGTCGCCAGACCAGATGGCGCAGGCCACGCGGATCGGCATTTTCGCGATCGGGTTTTCTTTTCCATGCGGCATAACCGGCAACCAATGCGGCCGTGGCGGCAAAGGACATCTGGAAACTCGGGCCTAGAATTTCGGAAGGGGAAAGCACCAGAATGATCAGCGCTGAGATCGCGACATTGCGCAGGCTGATCGAGGCCCGGTCGAACAGGACGGCAATCAGGATGACCGTCATCATCACATAGGCACGCTCCGCCGAGACACCGAAACCGGAGATCAGATAATAGGCGGTGACCATCAGGAGCGCACCGAAGGCCGCCAGCTTCTTGACCGGAAAAGCCTGACCGAATCCAGGAAAGAGTGCGAGCAAGGTGCGCAGGCCGATAAAGAAGATGCCGGCCGCCAGCGCCATGTTGAGGCCGGAGATCGCGACGATATGGGCAAGGCCGGAAAGTCTGAGCGCCTCGGTGGTTTCCTTGGAGATGGCGCGCCGTTCGTCGGTGACGATTGCCGCGGCAAAGGCACCGGCATCACCGGGCACGGTTTCGCGGATGCGCGTGCCGATCTCGCTCCTGAGCGAAAAAAGCCAGTTCTCGATTGCCTCTGGCCAATCGGTGGTGGCCGCTCCCGAAGCTTCCAGCCTTGGCGTACCATAAAAGAAACCGATCGCACCGATGCCATCGAAATAGGCGGAGAAGGCAAAATCGTTCAGCCCGGGCAGCGCCGGGCCGGAGGGTGGCGAGAGCCGCGCCTTGCCGCTGATCCGGTCACCCGCCAGGAACGCAACCTGCCTGCCCCGCACCAGAAGCGATACACGCTCCGGCGCGCGGGCCAACCTGGGTGCAGCGGTCTGCTCGACACGCAGAAGATAACGCCAGCGCCCTTCCGCATCGACTTCGCGCCGGTCGATGATGCCCGTGACCTCCGTTGTCACCGGAGAGTCGAGGATGACGGTCGCATGCCGCCAAGTTTCCAGCTGGCCGAGGATCATGCCGATCGAGAACAGCAAGGCGGCGGACCAGATGTAACCGGCCGCGCCATGCCGGTGGCGGGTCAGGCAGGTCGCAACGCTGGTGACAACGAGGAAAAAGACGAGCGTCCAGAAAGGTGGATCCCGCGGCAGGGAAAACCAGGTGATGGCGCCGGTGCCGACTAGGACCGGCACGAAGAGGAAGACATGGCCATAGGCCTTCTCTTCTCCGGCAAGGAGCCGAAGCGTCGCCGGCAGGCGGCGAACATCAGGCCTCAGCCTTCGGCCGAGCCAGCCTTTATTGCGCCGGTTGGATTGCGGGGAACGAGAGCCGGTGCCGAATCGTGGCCTGACGATGGCGGGTTCGGTGGTTTCGGCATCCGCTCGTTCGACCGCATCAACCAATGAGTCGCGTGCCCCCGCAAGCCCAATTCGTGCCCCGCGAGCAAATGCCGCGGCTTCCGCCTTTTCCGTCACTGAAAATGTCGGCTCCGTCGACATGCAGGCACGGTCTCCAGAAACGCCCGATCATGGACGAATCTCAACCTGAGCGATTATCACAACTGCGTCAACTGCCTTAGAAGCCTTGGAATTTCCGGTTTTGCATTCGCTGCTGCAACAGCAGGTTGGACAATTTTCAGTCACCATATGCCCATTATTTTTTCGCGGTGCACAAAATGCCGCAGGGACAGCTTGGCATCAGCTTTCGGATCATATAGCTACTTCGGACGCTTAACTCTTATGGCCCTTTAGGGGCGCCATGCCGCCAACAGGTTGGAGGATCAGAATGACGGACATAAGCGCAAATCTCGTACTTGGTGACAAGAAAGTCGACCTGGCGGTCAAGTCTGGCACGATAGGCCCGGATGTCATCGACATCGGCGCTCTTTACAAGCAGACCGGCGCCTTCACTTACGACCCGGGCTTCACCTCGACGGCATCCTGCGAATCCAAGATCACCTACATCGATGGCGATGCCGGTATTCTTCTGCATCGTGGTTACCCCATCGAGCAGCTTGCCGAACAGGGTGACTTCCTGGAAACCTGCTACCTGCTTCTTTACGGCGAACTGCCGACCGCAGCGCAGAAGAAGGACTTTGACCACCGCGTGACCATGCACACCATGGTACACGAGCAGATGAGCCGCTTCTTCACCGGCTTCCGTCGCGACGCCCACCCGATGGCCGTCATGTGCGGTTGCGTCGGTGCGCTCTCGGCCTTCTACCACGACTCGACCGACATCACCGATCCGCACCAGCGCATGGTCGCTTCGCTGCGCATGATCGCCAAGATGCCGACGCTCGCCGCCATGGCCTACAAGTACCATATCGGCCAGCCCTTCGTGTATCCGCAGAACGATCTCGACTACGCGTCGAACTTCCTGCGCATGTGCTTTGCCGTACCGTGTGAAGAATACAAGGTGAACCCGGTTCTGGCCCGCGCCATGGACCGTATCTTCATCCTGCATGCCGACCACGAGCAGAATGCATCGACATCGACCGTTCGTCTCGCAGGCTCCTCGGGTGCAAACCCGTTCGCCTGTATCGCAGCCGGCATTGCCTGCCTCTGGGGCCCCGCTCACGGCGGCGCCAACGAAGCGGCCCTGAACATGCTTCAGGAAATCGGTTCGGTCGACAAGATCCCGGAATATATCGCTCGCGCCAAGGACAAGAACGATCCGTTCCGTCTGATGGGCTTCGGTCACCGCGTCTACAAGAACTACGATCCGCGCGCAAAAATCATGCAGAAGACCACGCATGAAGTGCTCGCAGAACTCGGCCACAAGGACGATCCGCTTCTGCAGGTCGCCATGGAACTCGAAAAGATCGCCCTTACGGACGAGTACTTCATCGAGAAGAAGCTTTACCCGAATATCGACTTCTATTCGGGCATCACGCTGAAGGCGATGGGCTTCCCCACCACCATGTTCACCGTGCTCTTCGCTCTCGCACGTACCGTCGGCTGGATCGCCCAGTGGGCCGAAATGATCGAAGATCCGCAGCAGCGTATCGGCCGCCCGCGTCAGCTCTATACGGGCGAAGCACAGCGCGATTACGTGCCAGTTTCGAAGCGCTAATCGAAGCGCTTTCCCGAGATAAAAACCCGGCCAGCGATGGCCGGGTTTTTTATTGCTGTGCCGGCTATGCTTCGACGAGGAGTGCCTCCGCAGCGTCCTGCGGGGTTGACCTTCAGTCCGTGAGGGCATAGGAGGGTCTTGCCCATCAGCGGCCGTAAGCGTCTAACGTCAAGCAACGCACTCAACGATCCTCGACGGTCGGAGTGCGTTTTTTTACGTCCGGCGACCGAGGAACAGCCCGGAGAAAAAGCTTGGCTTTCCAATTCACCCGCGATCCGGCACAGGGACGTCTTCTCGTCCTGGCCGGCATTCTGTTTCTTTCCTATCTCTGCGTCGCCATGGCGCTTCCGGTCGTGCCTGTCCTGGTGACGGGGCCGCTCGGCTTCGGCAATGCCTGGGCGGGACTTGCCGTCGGCAGCGCCTTCTTTTCGACCATCGTCAGCCGTGGCCTTGCCGGCGGTTTTTCCGACAAGCGCGGCGGCAAGCCGGCCGTGCGGCGCGGTCTGATCTTCTATGTCGCAGGCGCGCTTGCCTCGCTCCTCGCCGGCCTGATGACGGACGGACCGATCAGCGCCTATGAGGTGCTGATCGTCGGTCGCCTGCTGATCGGCGTGGGCGAAAGCCTGGTCGCAGTCGGCATCATCGCCTGGGGCATCGGCATTGTCGGCCCTGCCCGTTCCGGCAAGATTCTGGCGCTGGTTGGCGCGGCGATCTATGGCGCGCTTGCCGTCGGTGCGCCGGTCGGCCTCCTGCTGATGGAAAGGCTCGGCTTCGCCGGCACGATGGCCGTCAGCGCCGTACTTCCCTGCCTCGGGCTTCTGGCCATCTGGCGGATACCGGGTATCGAACCCAAGCCCGCGGCGCATCGCCCTTCCTTCCTCAGCGTCATCGGCAAGATCTGGCTGCATGGCACGATCGTCGGCCTCCAGGGCATCGGTTTTGCCGCGATCGGCGCCTTCTTCGTGCTTTATGTGATGAGCCATGGCTGGAGCCATGCCGGCCTTGGCCTCTCGGCCTTCGGTGGCGGTTTCGTCCTTGTCCGCATCCTGTTCGGCGGCCTGCCGGACAAGATCGGCGGCATGCCGGTTGCGATCGGATCACTTGCCATCGAAGCTGTCGGCCAGGCGCTGATCTGGAGCGCCAACGATCCGTCGCTGGCCTTCCTCGGCGCTTTCCTGACGGGGCTCGGATGCTCGATGGTGTTTCCGGCCATGGGACGTGAAGTCGTTCGCCTGGTCGAGCCGCAATCGCGTGGTACGGCGCTGGGCGGTTTTTCGGCCTTTCAGGATCTGGCCTATGGCCTGACCGGACCAATCACCGGCCTGCTCGCAGACCGCTCCGGTTACGAGAGCGTGTTTCTGGTCGGTGCGATTGCCGCTTCAGCGGGCTTCGTGATTGCCGTCAGCCTCGGCAGGGCGCGTACAACGGTAACGAACTGATCGGCCACGCGGCCGATCATCTCAGGAGAGCGGGAGCGCACCCTTCCGCTTCTCCAGAAGATCGAGCACGATGCCGGCAGAAGCTTCGCCGGCCGGCACAGAAGTTGCCAGCCGCTGCCAGAGATCCTCGAAACCCGACAGCATGGAATGACGCTGCGGCGTGTCGTGCGACAGGCGCTCGATCCAGCGGCAGAGATAACCCGGCCGCACCATTTCATTGATGTGCTCGGGCACGACCGGGTAATCGGCAATGATGTTCGGAAGCGCTCCCGACCAGATTTTGATACGCTTGGCCATCAGCTTGATCAGCCAGTCCGTACGGTAGGTCGAGATACAGGGCACGGTCGCCAGCGCCAGTTCCAGCACCACGGTGCCGGAGGCGGCAAGCGCCACATCGGCCTCGATGAAAGCTGCCCATTTGTCATCCTGCCCGACGATCACCTGCGGCTTTATCGGCCAGTCGGCGATCAGTTCCCGCACCAGCGCTTCACGCCGCGCCACGGTCGGCAGAAGAAGGCGGCACGCGCCGTTACGGGCACTGAATTCCTCAACCGTCAGCCGGAAATCCGGCAGCAGCGC
Organism: Neorhizobium alkalisoli; assembly: GCF_007829835.1. Taxonomy (GTDB): domain Bacteria; phylum Pseudomonadota; class Alphaproteobacteria; order Rhizobiales; family Rhizobiaceae; genus Neorhizobium. The sequence goes on from NZ_VIWP01000007.1 coordinate 222,632, forward strand.
CTTGATCTCGGCGGAACGGGAGCCCGGCAGGAGAAGCAGGGTCTTTTCCTCATGACTCTGCTTTGCCGGACGTTTCGCGCGCAGGTCACGGACCTTCAGGATATCGGGATCGGCGGTCAGGCGGTGTCCGACATAGAAGGTTTCGGGGCCGCCGAGCTTCTTCATCACATCCGGCTCGAAGGGGAGGACGGCGAGGACGCGGTCGACATAAGCCAACATGGCCTGCGCCCGGTATTCCTTCCAGGCCCAGACGCTGGGGCAGACATAGTTGACGACCGGCAGGTCGGACAGTTTCGCCCTCACCTTCTTCGCGACGCGATGGGTAAAATCCGGGCTGTCGATGATGATCAGCACATCCGGCCTTGCCGCAACGATCGCCTCCGCGGTCTGGTTGATGCGGCGGATCAGGCCCGGCAGGCGCGCCAGAACCTGGGTAATGCCCATGATCGACAGTTCGGAAAAATCGAACAACGAATGCAGGCCCTGCGCGGTCAGCTGATCACCGCCGACACCGATCAGCTCGATCGGGCCGGGATAAGCGGATTTCAGCGCCGCGATCAGGTCACCGCCCAGAAGGTCGCCAGAGACTTCACCGGCGATCACGCCGACCTTCAGCGCCCTCGCCATCATGGCTCTCCCAGATGCAGGCCGGGATCGATGCCCCAGACGAAAATGCCGGCCGCATCCGCCGCCTCGATCAGTTGCTTCTCCTCGAGCACCAGTGCCTTGCCGGCTTCGACCGCAACACCCGAAAGGCCTGCAGCGACGACATTGGCGACGGTCGAGAGGCCGATCGTCGGCAGATCGGCACGCTCGTCCTGCTGAGGCTTGCAGAGCTTTACCAGCGCACCCTTGCGGCGGCTCGAAATGCGGCCCTCAGCGCGCAGCTGCGCCACGCGCTGCAGCATGCCGTCCGTGCCCTCGACGCCTTCGAGCGCGACGACCCGCCCACCGACGCTGACAGCGCCCTGGCCGACATCTAGATCGCCAAGCGCCTTTGCGGCAGCCATTGCCTTTTCGATATCGCGGCGATCGTCGTCAGAGGGCGTATGACGGCCGAGCGCGCCGGTCGATGCCAGCAGGCCGGGCACGATTTCATGGGCGCCGACAACATGGCAGCCCATGGCCTCGATCAGCTTGATCACCATCTGCAGAACGGTGTCGTCACCGCCCGACAGGAGGGTGCGCACGACGGACGGCACTTTCAGAATGGTTCGGAAGGTCGGCTTGATCTCGCGCCATTCGGGACGCCTTGCGACGCCGCCGGACATGACGACCCGGCGGATGCCCTTGGTGCGAAATGTCTTTTCGATGGTCGCGAGGTCACCGACGCCGGCGGCAACGGTCTCGAAGCCGGCAAAGGCGTGATCGGCCTCGTTGTTCAGGCGGACGATCAGAGGATCCTCGCCCGCAGCCTTTGCGGCCTCGGCAACATAGACCGGCAGAAAGCCCTTGCCCGCGATGATCGCCAGCCGGCCTTCCCGTATTTGACCGGGTGAGCCGGCGGTGGTCATCATCCCTTCCTGCGGAAGGGCGAGGAAATGGCGCGATCGCTCTCGGTGCCGATGAAGTCGATGATCTCCATCGCTTCCGGGCAATCGAGGAATTCGTCACGAACCGCAATGGCGTTGGCGCGGACATTGCCCTCGCCTTCAAAGATCGCCTTGTAGGCACGGCGAACGATATGGATCGTTGCGCGCTCCATGCCGGCGCGGGTCATGCCGACGACGTTGAGCCCACCGAGCAGGCCCGGATTTCCGTTCAGCATGCCATAAGGAATGACGTCATAATTGACGGCGGAAAGGCCACCGACGAAGGCCTGACGGCCGATGCGCGTAAACTGGTGCACGGCGCAGCCGCCACCGAGAATGACGCGATCCGCGACATGCACATGGCCGGCCAGCATCACGTTGTTGGACATGACGATGCCGCTGCCGAGCTGGCAATCATGGGCCACGTGGCAATTGGCGAGGAACAGGCAATTGTCGCCGACAACGGTCTTGCCGCCGCCACCGACCGTGCCGGTGTTCATCGTCACGCCTTCGCGCATCGTGCAGTTTTCACCGACGGTGAGCGTCGAATCCTCGCCGGCCTCGTGCAGGCTCTGCGAGACGCCGCCGATAACGGCCATCGGGAAAATACGGGATCCCTTGCCGATCACCGTGCGGCCGGAAACGACGGCATGCGACACGAGCTCGACATTGTCCTTCAGGACGACATGCGGGCCGACATGCGAGAAGGGTCCGACGACCACGTTCTCGCCGATCACGGCGCCATCTTCAACGACCGCCAGCGGATGAATGCGGGCGCTGGCTGCAATCACGCTCATTCGCCTTCCTTGCGCATCATAGCGCCGATATCGGCCTCGGCGACAAGGGTTCCGTCGACCATAGCGTCACAATGGAACTTCCAGATGCTGCCGCGCTGCTTCTGCTTGACGACGTGATATTCAACACGGTCGCCTGGCACGACAGGCTTGCGGAAGCGCGCATTGTCGATCGTCATGAAATAGACGAGGTTGCCGCCCTCGCCCTGCTTACGCGCACAGATCGCACCGGCCGTCTGGGCCATGCCTTCGACCAGAAGCACGCCCGGCATGATCGGACGGTCCGGGAAATGACCCGTGAAATGCGGCTCGTTGGCCGTGACGTTCTTGATGCCGATCGCCGAATTGTCACCATCGATATTGATGATCTTGTCGACGAGCAGGAAAGGATAACGATGCGGCAGAAGCTTCATGATTTCCTGAATGTCGGCCATACCGAGTTCCGGCTTGGTCTCATCAGTCATTTTTTTCTCCTCGGCGCTTCGCCCGCTCTTCAACACGCGACATGGTTTCTGCCATGTCCTTCAAAAAATCCTTCATCGGCCGGGCCGGAATGCCGCCATACCGCGCACCTGCCGGAATGCTGGCAACCACGCCGCTCATCGCGGCAATCTGGACGCCGTCGCCGATTTCGATATGTCCATTAATGCCAGACGCGCCGCCAATCAACACGCCATCGCCAATTCTGGTCGAACCGGCAATGCCGGCGCCGCTGGCAATGCCGCAATGGCGGCCGATATGCACGTTGTGGGCGATCTGGACCTGATTGTCGATCTTGGTGCCTTCGCCGATCACCGTATCGTCCATCGCGCCGCGATCGACGGTCGTATTGGCGCCGATCTCGACATTATCCTGAATGATGACACGGCCGATCTGAACGATTTTCAGCATGCCGCGCGGACCGGGCGCAAAACCGAAACCGTCCTGGCCGATGCGCGCACCGTTGTGGATGATGACATTGTTGCCGATCAGCGCCGCGACGATGCTGGCGCCGGGGGCAATCGAACAGTCGCGGCCGATCTTGACGTCGGCGCCGATCACGGAGCCTGCGCCGATCCGCGTGCCTGCACCGATCTCGGCCCTTGCACCGATAACGGCCATCGGCTCCACTTCGACGCCCGGCTCCAGCTTTGCCGTCGGATCGACGAAGGCCGCAGGCGAAATCATCTCGGTGGAGGACGTGACCGGAGACGGCCGCATCGCGATCGGATGAAGAAGCGCACCTGCCCTTGCAAAAGCAGCGTGCGGCGCCTTGGTCAGAAGCACGGGGATATGCGACGGAATGATATCGCGCAAAGCCGGATCGCAAAGGATCGCCGATGCCTTGCAGGTTGCGAGTTCACCGCGGTTACGGCGCGAGAGGATATAGCAGATATCGCCCTCGGCGGCGCGGGAAACGGGCGCAACGGAGCGTACCAGCTTGCCGCCGGCACCCTCTTCCAACAGTTCTGCCCCAAGATGGGCAGCCAGCTCGCGCAGGCTTATCCCATCATGGGGTGGAAAAAATTCGTTATGGTTCATAAAACCGTAGCTCCAGGCCAGTTTTCCGGTCGGTCACCCGACCGGAAACAATCAGAACTGGTTGGCCATGCTGAAGCGGAACTGCTGCTTCTTGTCGAAGTCTTCCTTGACGACCGGCTCGGCGTAATCGACGCGCAGGTTGCCGAAGGGCGAAGCCCACATGACGCCGACGCCGACCGAAGCGCGCCAGGACATGCCGGTGCCTTCGATAGAGTCGCCATGGGTCAGAGCATCGTTGCCGAAGAGCGTACCGGCATCGGCGAAGACTGCGGCGCGCAGGCCGATATCTTCCGGAATGCCCGGCATCGGCATCGACATTTCAGCCGAGACGTTGAAATAGGTCGTGCCACCCAGCGAGTCGCTGTGATCGCGGGTACGCGGACCGATACCATCGTTCTCGAAGCCGCGAACCTGACGGCCACCGAACGTGAACTGGTCGAAGACGTTCAGGTTGTCGTTGGTCGCAAAGACGTGGCCGGCGCCGACAGCCAGCTGACCGATAAGGTCGGCTTCGGTCGACAGAAGCTGGAAGTAACGGGCGCGGCCGGTGATCTTGTAGAAATCACTGTCGCCACCGAGACCGGCAAACTCATGCGTGAACGAGGCATAGATGCCTTCGCGCGGCAGGGTCTGGCTGTCGAGCGTGTTGTAGGTGAGCGTCTGGGAGACAGACGACTGCACGTACTTGCCGTGGTCGATCAGCGCATCATAGGTGTTGGAAACGTTGTCGTCGGCGGTGAACGGAATGCCGTCGTCGCCGAAGGCACCGTCTTCCGAGTACTTGATTTCCTTGTAGGTGTAGCGGAACGTCGTTGCCAGATCTTCGGTGATCGGCGCCGTGACGCGCAGCGTTACGCCCTGTTCGGAATAGTCATAGTCGTCGTTGGACGAGGTCTGGCTCTTGAACAGGTCGAAGCCGGCCGCAAGGCGGTAGCCGAGGAAGTAAGGCTCGGTGAACGAGACGTTGTAGGTACGCGAATTGTTCAGACCGCCACCGGCTGCAACGCGGATGTACTGGCCGCGACCGAGGAAGTTCTTTTCTTCGACGGATGCTTCGAGCAGGAAGCCGTCGCCGCCAGCGGCGTAACCGGCACCGATACCGAACGAACCGGTCGACTGATCTTCGACATCGACAACCACGACGACGCGGTCAGGAGCGCTGCCCTGTGCGGTCGAGATATTGACCGAGGTGAAGTAGCCGAGCGCTTCGAGGCGCTTCTTGGCGCGAGCAACCATGGACTGGTTGAACGCATCGCCTTCGGAGAAGTCGAATTCGCGACGGATGACGTAGTCACGCGTGCGGGTGTTGCCGCGGATCTCGATACGCTCGACATAGGCGCGCTCGCCCTGGTCGACCATGTAGGAGACGCCGATCGTGTGGTTTTCGAAATTACGGTCGCCACGCGGGGTAACGCGGGCAAACGGATAACCGGCCGACGCGACGCGCTTGGAGATCGCATCCATTGTCTTCTGGATCTGGCGGGCGTCATAGACAGCACCCGACTTGGTCTCGACCAGACCCTGGAGGTCTTCGCTGGTGACGCCGGAAACCGTCGATTCGACGTTGATATTGCCGTAGTCGTAACGAGCGCCTTCTTCGATCGTGAAGGTGATGTTGTACTCGTTGGTCGATTCGTCGAGAACCGCCTGCGAGGATACGACGCGGAAGTCCGGGTAGCCGTGATTGTAATAGAACTGGCGCAGCGCATCTTCGTCGGCGCGCAGCTTGTCTTCGCTATAGACGTCCTTGCGAGTCAGGAACGAGAGCGGGCCGGTTTCCTTGGTGATGATCGTCGACTTCAGACGACCGTCGCCATAGGCGTTGTTACCGACAAACGTAATGTTGGCGATCTTGGTGCGGTCACCTTCGTTGACGACGAAAGCGAGGTTGACGCGACCCTGACCGACGGGAGCGGTCTGAGTGGTCACCTGAACGTCGCTACGGCCGATCGCCTTGTAGGCATCCTTGATGCGCTCGATATCGGCATTGACCATGGACTGGTTATACGGGCCGAGCGGCTGGGTCTGAACGACGGCCTGAAGCTTGTCGTCCTTGATCTTGCGGTTGCCGTTGAACACGACCTGGTTGATCAGCTGATTTTCGCTGACCGTGACAACCAGGGTGCTGCCGGAAACGTTGATCTTCACATCCGAGAAATAGCCCGTGGAATACAGGCGCTTTACGGATTCATCGATATCGGTGTTCGAAAACGAGACCCCGGGACGGATCGTCAGGTTGGAACGAACAGCTTCCTCACCAGCGCGCTGGGCCCCGTGGACCTGCACGCTGCGGATGACCGCAGCCTCGGCAGCAGGGGCCGAAGCCAGCACCAGTACACCTGCGCCCGACGCGACAACACTAGCAGACAGCGCAACCGCCGACACTGCGTTCAAGAACTTTGAACCAGCCTTCATTTTCAATTCTTACCTTTTCCCGTTGTCCCTCAGCGGGTAAGCCCCGACTCCGGCCACGTGTGTCGTTTTACCTTCTTTTGCCCTACAAGCAAGGTATCGCGTTAATTTCTGTTTACTTCCTTTTGAGGCGTGTCTCAATCGCCACGCAACAATCCAAACATGGTGAATAAACAGTTATTTCAAGCCTCTCTCGGCGTTAACCGATAAGGTTACTGATGTCGTTGAACGTGGCGAAAACCATCAGGCTGAGAACCATTGCAAGACCGATCCGAAATGCGATCTCCTGCGCCCCACTCCCCAACGGCTTCCCACGAACCGCTTCAATCGCATAGAATACAAGATGGCCGCCGTCCAGTACCGGAACCGGCATCAGGTTCAACAAACCAATGGAAACCGACAGGACAGCTGCCAGTTGAATGACGGCTGCGAAGCCGAGGCTTGCCATCTGGCCGGATGCCTGGGCAACGCGCACGGGGCCGCCGAGCTGGTCTGCCTTCATGCGGCCGGTCACGAGGTTGCCGATATAACGGAAGGTACCGGTGATGATATTACCGGTTTCCTTGACGCCCTCACCGACCGCCTGAAGCGGCGTAAAGGTCTCGACGCGGAAATTGCCACGCTGCTCGTTGGTGACGATGCCGATCAGGCCGAGTTCGACCTTGTTGCCGAACTGGTCGGTGATCTCGCTGCGCTTCGGCACCATCGGCAGATCGAGGTCCTTGCCGTCGCGTTCGACGGTCACGACGATCGGCGTTTCCGGCCGGACGCTGACATAACGGCGCACGTCATCGAAGGTTTTCACGCGGCTGCCGTCGAGCGCAACCAGGCGGTCACCGGGTATGACGCCGGCGGCTGCGGCAGCACTATCCGGGCGCACTTCGGCGACCACCGGATCGGCGATCACTTTTCCGTAAACCGTGAAAAGAACTGCGAAAATGGCGATTGCGAGAATGAAGTTGGCGATAGGACCGGCAGCAACCGTGGCCGCACGTTTCCACAGTTTTGCGCCGGCAAGCGTCGTCGCCTTCTCCGCCTCGCTCATATGGGCGACGCTGTCGGCGTCGGGCATGCTCGCCGCATCCTCGTCACCGTAGAACTTAACGTAACCACCGAGCGGGATCGCGGAAATCTTCCAGCGCGTTCCATGACTGTCGGTAAAGCCGACGAGCTGGGGGCCAAACCCGAGCGAAAAGGCAGTCACCCGGATCCCGCACCACCTTCCGATCAGATAATGGCCCATCTCATGCACGAATACGAGCAGAGACAGGACGAGGATGAAGGGAATGATATATCCGGTGAAAAACCCTAGGATCGCCATCTAACTTTCCGGTTCGACTTTGCCATTGGCCCAAAGGACCATCTCAGTTCAGAGGCCGAAAAGATAGGCGGCCACGCTTGCGTCAAGATGGCTTGTCGAGGCCGCATGCGCAAGGGTCAGAAGAAACGCCGCGAAACAGGCGAAAACGAGGCCATCGACACGGTCCATGACGCCGCCATGGCCGGGGATGAGATGGCTCGAATCCTTGACGCCGAAACGCCGTTTGATGAAGGATTCGAACAGGTCGCCGGTCTGGCTCGATACCGACAGGATGAGCGCGATGAAAGCCGTCCAGATCGACAGGTCGGAAAACACCGCCATGCTGAGCGCAAGGCCCGCGATCACGGCGGAAACCGTGCCGCCAATGGCGCCGGACCATGTCTTGCCGGGAGAGATGCGCGGCGCAAGCTTCGGGCCACCGATCGCACGGCCGACAAAATAGGCCAGGATGTCGGTTGCCCAGACGACCGCGAAGATGAAAAGCATGGCCACGAGGCCAGCCTGATTGTCGCCACGGATGGCGGCGAGCGATATGGCGCTCAGACCGGCGTAGACGATCCCGCCCGGCAACCACCAGCTGCCGCGGCCGATCGCTGTGAACAATACCGCCGTCAGCGCACCACCGCAGAGCAGCGGCACGGACATGTCGCTGTCGCCGAAAACGAGATCGGCTGCGATCAGCACGATGATCGCCCAGGCGAAGGCATTGCCTTTCGGATGGGTTTCCGCAAGCCGGGTCATGGTCGACCATTCGTAATAGACGAGCAGGCCGATGATCGCCGCAACGATCTGGAACGCCATGCCGCCCATCCAGGTGGCGGTCAGGACGACTGCCGCAAGCACGATGGCGGAGATAATGCGGAGCCTGAGTTCCCTGCTCATCAGCCGACGACCGCCGTCGTCGGATTGTTCGTCAGCCCGCCGAAGCGGCGGTCGCGCGAGGCGAAGACCTTGAGGGCATCGAAGAACAGATTGCGGTCGAAATCCGGCCAGTAGTCCGGAATGAACAGCAGTTCGCTATAGGCGGCCTGCCAAAGAAGGAAGTTCGACAGACGCTCCTCACCGCTGGTGCGGATGATCAGGTCCGGATCCGGGATATCGGCCGTGTCGAGACGGCTGGAAATCATTCCGGCATTGATCTCGTCCGGCTGCACGAAACCGGCCTGCACATCGACGGCAAGCTTCTTCACGGCGCGGACGATCTCGTCACGCGAACCGTAATTGAAGGCGATCACCAGTGTCAGCGCGGTGTTGTCGCGGGTCGTTTCCTCCGCCTCCAGAAGAAGCGGCAGGATATCGCCCTTCAGGCCCTCACGATCACCGATCACGCGGATGCGGACGTTTTCGCGGTGCAGTTCGGCAAGGTCGCGGCGGATGAAGCGGCGCAGGAGGCCGAGAAGGTCGTTGACCTCGGTCTCCGGCCGGCTCCAGTTCTCCGACGAAAAGGCAAACAGCGTCAGGTATTCGACGCCGGCATCGCCGGCCGCCCTCACCGTCTCGCGGACGGCTTCGACGCCCTTGCTGTGGCCAAGTGTCCGGGGAAGCCCGCGCTTGTTAGCCCAGCGTCCGTTGCCATCCATGATGATCGCAACGTGCCGGGGGATGATCGCTAGATCGGGCTTCGCCATATTCGATGTCATTCCTCTCGCAACCGCATATGTGACGGTGCAGCGGCAATCCCACGGGATTGCGGCGCAGGTTAGACCTGCATGATTTCCTTTTCCTTGTCCGCAAGCAAGCGGTCCACTTCGGAAATTGTGTCGTCGGTCATCTTCTGCACTTTTTCCGATTGGGCACGGCTGTCGTCCTGGCCGATCGTGCCATCCTTCTCGGCCTTCTTCAGTGCATCCATGCCGTCGCGGCGCACGTGGCGGGCTGCGACCTTTGCCTTTTCGGCATAGTCATGGGCGATCTTGACCAGCGACTTGCGGCGCTCTTCGTTGAGGTCCGGCAGCGGAATGCGCAGGTTCTGGCCGTCAACGATCGGGTTCAGGCCGAGATTCGATTCGCGGATGGCGCGATCGACGGCGCCGACCATCGACTTGTCCCAGATCGAGACGCCGAGCATGCGCGGTTCGGGCACGGTGATGTTGGCAACCTGGTTCAGCGGCACGCGCGAACCATAGGCGTCGACCGTGACCGGATCGAGAATGTTCGCCGAGGCGCGGCCGGTGCGCAGCGACGCGATATCGCTCTTGAAGGCGTTGATGGCGCCGTCCATGCGGCGCTTGATGTCGTTAAGGTCGATTCCAGGCATATCCGGTGTACTCCCGTATTGTTATTGGCGGAGAACCGCGCGTCAGTTGTCAGATACGATGGTCTTGAGGCCACCGCCGGTCAAGATCTGGGCGAAGCCGCCCTTTTCGTGGATCGAGAACACGATGATCGGAATGGAGTTTTCGCGGGCGAGCGCCACGGCGGCAACGTCCATCACGGCCAGTCCCTTTTCAAGGACTTCGCCATGGGTCAGCGTGTCGAAACGGGTAGCGTGCGGGTCCTTCTTCGGGTCGGCGGAATAGATGCCGTCAACCTGGGTGCCCTTGAAGATCGCCTCGGCGCCGATTTCGGCAGCGCGCAGAGCTGCGGCCGAATCGGTGGTGAAGAACGGGTTGCCGGTGCCGCCGGCGAAGATCACCACCCTGCCCTGCGCCATATGGTGCAGTGCCTGGCGCTGCGAGAAGCTCTCGCAGATTTCCGGCATGGAAATGGCCGACAGGACGACGGTGTCGATGCTGAGCTTGCGCAGCGAGGTGGCGAGCGCCAGCGCGTTGATGACGGTGCCGAGCATGCCCATGTGGTCGCCCGTGACGCGATCGCCACCCTTGGAGGCGACTGCTACACCGCGAAAGATGTTGCCGCCGCCGACGACGACACCAACTTCCACGCCCATGGCGCGCGCTTCGGCAATGTCGGACGCGATGCGGTCAGCGACCGTCACGTCGATGCCAAACCCCTGGCTTCCCATCAAAGCTTCCCCGGAAGCCTTGAGCAAGACACGCTTGTAAACCGGCTGAGTCATCGGAGGGCTCCTTAAAATGGGACTGGGTACGCAGTGATCAAACGGCTTGCGGATACACGAAGGGCACCGGCTTGTCACCGGTGCCCTTCTGGTTTTCGACTGCTTTTACAGAAGCGCTATCAGCCCTTGGCGACAGCGGCGACTTCAGCTGCGAAGTCGGACTCTTCCTTTTCGACGCCATCGCCGAGGAGAAGGCGGGCCATGCCGGTGACTTCGATGGCAGCGCCAGCGAGCTTTTCAGCGTCCTTGACAGCCTGGCCAACGGTGACGTCCGGGTTGATGACGAAAGCCTGCGACAGAAGAGCGACTTCTTCGAAGAACTTGCGCATACGGCCATCGACCATCTTTTCGATGATGGCTTCCGGCTTGCCGGATTCGCGGGCCTGTTCGATGAAGACGTTGCGCTCGCGCTCGGCGACAGCAGCATCGACTTCTTCGGCGCGGATGGCGAGCGGGTTGGTTGCAGCAACGTGCATGGCGATCTGACGGCCGAGCGACGACAGGACTTCCTTGTCGCCAACAGACTTCAGGGCGACCAGAACGCCGAGCTTGCCGATGCCTTCGCCGGCAGCGTTGTGGATGTAGGTGGCAACGACGCCGTGCTCGACTTCGAGCTTGGCGGCACGACGCAGGGTCATGTTCTCGCCGATCGTGGCAATCGCGTCCTTGATCGTGTCGACAACCGGCTTGCCGGAAGCCGGATAGGTGGCAGCCGAGATGGCTTCAACCGTGCCGTCGGTGCCGAGGGCAACCTGGGCAACGCCGCGGACGAGATCCTGGAAGGCATCGTTACGGGCAACGAAGTCGGTTTCCGAGTTCAGCTCGATAACGACAGCCTTGTGGCCGGCGCCGGCAATGCCGATCAGGCCTTCAGCTGCGGTACGGCCAGACTTCTTGTCAGCCTTGGAGATGCCCTTAGCGCGCAGCCAGTCGATCGCGGCTTCGATGTCGCCGTTGGTTTCGGAAAGCGCCTTCTTGCAGTCCATCATGCCTGCGCCGGACTTTTCGCGCAGTTCCTTAACGAGTGCAGCGGTGATTTCAGCCATTATGTGCCTCTTGTCGGTTCAATTTGCGGGCCGCCGGCAAAGACATCGGCGGAAACAAGGTCGGGACGAATGTACCCGGAAGTGTGACAGCGTGATGAAGACATCACGGATGCGATCGCCTCAACGTTCGGCCATCTGGCTTTGCCATTCGGGCCAACGGCGGCGGATCGCCCTTAAAACGGCCGAGGCCAGGGATATTTCAATCTCTGGCCCCGATCGAAAGTCATGGAGCGGAAACCGCTCCGTCAAAGCCTCAAGCTTCGGCTTCGCCTTCGAGAGCCGGCTCGACCGGAGCTTCGAAGGAAGCGCCGAGGTCACGGCCCGAAGCGCCCTGCTGACGAGCAATGCCGTCGATGGCAGCGCGAGCCATCAGGTCGCAGTAGAGAGCGATGGCGCGCGAAGCGTCGTCGTTACCCGGGATCGGGTAGTCGATGAGGTCCGGATCGCAGTTCGAGTCGATGATAGCAACGACCGGGATGCCCAGGCGCTTTGCTTCGTCGATAGCGATCTTTTCCTTGTTCGTATCGATGATGAACATCAGGTCCGGGGTGCCGCCCATGTCGCGGATACCGCCGAGAGCCTTGTCCAGCTTTTCGCGTTCGCGCTCGAGGTTCAGGCGCTCCTTCTTGGAGTAGCCGGACTGTTCCGAAGACAGGATCTCGTCGAGCTTGCGCAGACGGGCGATCGAGTTCGAAATGGTCTTCCAGTTGGTCATCATGCCGCCGAGCCAGCGGGAGTTGACGTAGTACTGGGCCGAACGCTTGGCCGAATCAGCGATCAGTTCAGAAGCCTGGCGCTTGGTGCCGACGAACAGAACGCGGCCGCCACGGGCAACGGTGTCCGACACGACCTGCAGGGCGCGCGACAGCATCGGAACGGTCTGAGCCAGGTCGATGATGTGGATGTTGTTACGATCGCCGAAGATGTACGGCTTCATCTTCGGGTTCCAGCGGTGAGTCTGGTGGCCGAAGTGGACGCCTGCTTCAAGCAGCTGGCGCATAGAAAAATCGGGCAATGCCATGCCTAGTTATCCTTTTCCGGTTGAACCTCCGTAAGGCTAACAGCACCTCTCTTCGAGAAGCGCCACCGGGCGGAAACGCCGGATTTCTCCCGGACGATCCCATGCCTTACGTGTGGAATGCGGGTGCCCATACAGGCGATCTGTCACAAAAGCAAGTGTCGGGCGCAAAAAGAACGTCGCGCGACCGGTGCGGGATCAGTCGGTATCGCCGCAGGGCCAGCTATAGGGAGCCGACAGGCCCGGCGGCAGTTTCGTCTTGGCGTCACCGCAGGCCATGTTGATCTGGTGCTGGTCAAGACCCGTCGCCTTGGACAGATCGACGCCCTGGATCTTGGTCAGGAACAGGAAGGAGCTGGAGAAATCCAGCGGGCCGTCAAAGATGGCGTCCGTGAAATCGGCGCGCGCCAGGTTCGTGTAGGAGAATCGGCTCTTGGTCAGTGTCGCCTTGTCGAAATTGACACGGCTGAGCTCGGCCTTTTCGAAACTGACCCCCTCCAGATCGGCGCCGCTGAAATTCGCGCGCTGCAGTTCGGCACCGGCAAATGTGGCGCCTTTGGCCTGCATTTTCTGGAAGTCGGCGCGATATCCCTCGATCTTCGAGAAATTCGCCTTTTCCGCCTGAACGCCGGCGAGCCATGCACGCGCGAGCTTCGCCTTTTCCAGATCGGCGCCCTTGAAGATCGAATCGCGCAGATCGGTAAAGCTGAGATCGGCCTCGGCCAGGCTGGCATTAGTGAAATCGCTGCCGCTCAGCATCAGGTTGCGCTTGCCGCAGCCGCCCCAGTTGATCCCCGGAGCGGGCTCGGAGCGGCATTCCTGCGCGACAAGGCTTTTCGGCAACAGGCCGACAAGAGCAATGGCGACAGCCAGCCCAACACCCAAAGCCACGTCGAGAAAACCCTTAGCCACCGAACCTTACCCCATCGAGAAGCGGACCGTCATGATACCCGAAAGCCAGGCGGCCGGACCATAGTTTTTCGTGACGACACAAGCAAGACAACAGCATGCCGAGCCCTATCCGGACAGAACCTTATTTACAGTCGCTCTTGTCGAGAAGCTCGAGCTTGGTGAGGCTGCCGGTCAGGACGAAATCGCCGTAATCCATGGTCAGGTCACGGGTGATGCCGTTTTCGTAGAGCTTGAACGACATGTTGTAGACCGGGGTCGGATCACCGGCTGCAGCATCGTTGAAATAGGCGATCGTCACCGGCCAGTAAGGCGTCTTGGCGAATTCGCCGGCATTGCCGGCATCCGCATCATCCTTCAGCGGCGTCTGCGGCTTGCCGATCACGGTCGTGGTCAGCAGCGACTGATCACCATCCTCGGAACCGTCAAAGACGCGCGCCTCGAAGAAATGCTTGCCTTCCTTGGCGTTCTTGATGACTTCCAGCATGTGGTCGGTCGGGAAGGCGCTGGAAGGAAGATCGACCTCGCGCTTGTTCGACCCCGACAGCTCGACCTTGACCCCGCCCGTACCGATACTGGCATCGCCGGTGATCTGCTTGTCCAGCTGCTCGTCGGTGAAGGACTTGGTTTCGAAATGGAACTGCTTTGCCGACAGATCCTCGAACGTATTGGTCTGCTGGTCGCTGAGGCGCTGGTCCTCACCGGTATCGATCTTGGTCACCAGACGGAAATTGGTGGTGAAACCGGTGCAGGCGGAACCGGTGAACTCATAGACCATGCGCCCGAACATGCCCTCGATGCCGGAGCGATCCGAGGCATCCTTGAGCTTCAGATCGTAGACGGCACGGTGTGGCACGAGCAGACGTGCCGCATTGTCCGCACTCACCGGCGCAGCGACCGCTGCCGGGATGCTGACACAGCCGGCAAGGAAGATCCCGAGGCTCATGCGCAACATTCATATTCTCCTGTTGGACTCAGTCTGCGATGTTATAAGAACGCCATCTGTCCCAGCTAAGGCCTTGATGCCGGATTTTTGAAAATTTTACAACAAAACGGGAGACCCAAATTGTCGAACCCTATCGAAACCCGCCTTAACGAACTGGGCATCACGCTGCCCGAGGCAGCAGCGCCTGCAGCAAATTACGTACCCTACGTGATCAGCGGCAATTTGCTCTACATTTCCGGGCAGTTGCCGAGCGAGAACGGTAAACTCGCCGTGACCGGCCTGGTCGGCAAGGATGTCGACGTCGCCGCCGGCCAGCGCGCCGCAGAACTCTGCGCGATCAACATTCTCGCCCAGGCGAAGGCCGCCCTCGGCGGTGACCTCACGAAGATCGCCCGCGTGGTAAAACTCACCAGCTTCGTCGCCTCCGCGCCCGGCTTCTACGAACAGCATATCGTCACCAATGGCGCATCCAACCTCGTCGCCAACGTACTCGGCGATGCCGGCAAGCACGCGCGCGCCGCCGTCGGCATGGCCGCCCTGCCCTTCAACGCCGCCGTCGAAGTCGAAGCCATTATCGAGATCTCCGCATGACTTCTGCTGCGTGGATCAAGGAAATTCCGGTCGCTCACCGCGGCTATCATGACCTGAACAATGCCGTCTGGGAAAATACGCTTTCGGCCTTTGAACGGGCAGCGGAAGCGGGTTTTGCCATCGAATGCGACGTGCAGCTTTCGGCCGACAGCGTGCCGATGGTTTTTCACGACGATACGCTCGACCGCGTCTGCGGCATCAAGGGCGATCTTCGTGAACGCACGGCCGCCGAACTCGGTATGCTCGCGATCGGCGGCACGAAGGACCGGATCCCGACGCTCAGCCAAATGCTCGACCTCGTCAAGGGACGTGTGCCTCTGGTGATCGAGATCAAGGGTCGTGAAGGCGAGGGCGTCGATGACGGGTTCGTCGATACGGTTCTCGATGTACTGGAAGGGTATCAGGGCAAGGTGGCGCTGATGAGTTTCGACCACCACATCCTGAAGGATCTGGCGGCGGCAAAACCGCCCTACCCGGTCGGCCTGACCGCGATGGGTGACAAGCCGGAAGAGTTCTTTGCCCATGACGAGGCGATGCAGCTCGGTCTCGACTTCATCTCCTATCACTGGCCGCATCTGCCCAACAGCTTCATCACAGCTCAGAGAGCGGCCGGAATTCCGGTCATTACCTGGACCGTGAGGGATGAAAAGGGCGTCGAACAGACCTATAGTCAGGCAGATCAGATGACCTTCGAAGGTTTTGACCCACGGGAAAAAGCCTAAGCGTAAAGAGAGAATGGCCGGAAATCTCACCCTCAGAGTAGAACAGTCGTTCACCGCGATCAGCCCGCAAAGCTGGTCGCGGCTGGCCGGCGCCTCGAAAACCTCTTCGACGCCGGAGACCCCGTATAATCCTTTCCTAAGCCACGCCTTCCTGTCGTCGCTGGAAGAATCGGGCTCGGCGGCGCCAAAGGCCGGCTGGCACGGCCATCACCTGCTTCTGGAGAACGAGGCGGGTGAGTTGATCGGTGCGGTACCGGGATACCTGAAGAGCCACAGCCAGGGCGAATACGTCTTCGACCACGGCTGGGCCGACGCGTTTGAACGGGCCGGCGGGCGCTATTATCCAAAACTGCAATGCGCGGTGCCGTTTACGCCGGCAACCGGGCCACGGCTGCTCGTCTCATCCGGTTACGATCGCGACATCATGCAGGCGACGCTGGCCAATGGTCTCCAGGAGGTGACACGGCAGCTCGGCATCTCCTCGGCGCACGTCACCTTCGTGCCGGAAAGCGAGCTGATGGCATTTCAGGATGCCGATTACCTGCACCGGACCGACAAGCAGTTTCATTTCATCAATGACGGTTATGCGGACCACGACGCCTTTCTCGAAACACTGGCGTCCCGCAAGCGCAAGGCTCTGAAGAAGGAACGCAGGGCGGCGCTGGAAGGTGGCATCTTGATCGACTGGCTGACGGGCAAGGACCTCACCGAAGAGATCTGGGACCAGTTTTTTGAATTCTACATGGACACAGGCGGCCGCAAATGGGGCCGGCCTTACCTCACCCGCAAATTCTATTCGCTGATCGGCGAGCGGATGCCCGAGGACATCCTCTTGGTCATGGCGAAACGCGAGGGCAAATACATTGCCGGCGCGATCAATTTCATCGGCGGCGACGCGCTTTACGGCCGCCACTGGGGCTGTATCGAGGACCATCCCTTCCTGCATTTCGAGGTCTGTTATCATCAGGCGATCGACTTTGCGCTGTCGAAGGGACTTGCCCGTGTCGAGGCTGGCGCACAAGGCGAACACAAGCTGGCGCGCGGCTACCTCCCCGTCACCACCCATTCGATGCATTACATCGCCCATCCCGGCCTCAGAAACGCGATCGCCGACTATCTGGAGCGGGAGCGCGAGGATGTGGATGCGATGACCGAATACCTGTCCGAGCACAGCCCGTTCCGCAAGGGCGAGCGGCAGCAGGAACAGGACTGAAAACATTCTCGGAGAGGACACACGATGAGCTACGACGACAACAATATCTTCGCAAAGATCCTGCGCGGCGAGATCCCCTGCCACCGGGTTTATGAAGATGCCGATACGCTCGCCTTCATGGATGTGATGCCGCAGTCGAACGGTCACCTGCTGGTGATACCGAAGATACCCTCCCGCAATGTGCTGGATGCGGATCCGGCCGTGCTGTCGAAACTGATCCCGATCGTCCAGAAGCTCGCCAAGGCCGCACAGGATGCATTCGAGGCCGATGGCATCACCATCACCCAGTTCAACGAGGCGGCAGCCGGCCAGACGGTTTTCCACCTGCATTTCCACATCATTCCCCGCTACGAGGCGCAGCCGCTGAAGCCGCATACGGGCAAGATGGAAGACGGCGAGATCCTGGCTGCCAATGCCGAAAAGATCATCGGCGAGCTTGGCAACTAAGGTCACTGATCGGTGACCGGAAAATTGCCAGTTACCCTTACCGGCGAAAGAGGCCCAAAACCTCTACACGTCATGCTCGGGCTTGTCCCGAGCATCTAACCACCTGAATTATCGAAATTTTGAACGTGGTCAGATCCTCGGCATAGAGCCGAGGATGACGAAGTCACCGAATGGAGACTTTATGGCCGACACCGGCGCCACGACCGGTCATTTCATTCCGCGTTGCGATAGGCATTTCTTTCCGGAAAGGGCCAGTCCTCCAGGAGCGCCACGTTCGGCCTAAAAATCTCGACCTTGAGCGGATAACAATTGGCCGTATCGCTGGAATGGGTGGCGCTGCAGTCGCCGCCGGGGCAAGCCGAGAGCGCACCAAGCAGATCGATCTCGGCAAAGAACTCGATATAATCGCCGGGCCGGACGGGGCTCGCTTTCATGAAATACTGATGCGTGTCGCGGGTAAAACCGGTGCACATGAAGACGTTCAGCACGTCGTGCACATGTGGCTCCGCCTCTCCAAACGACATGCCTTTTGCACCGCCCAGAGCGCGCGTGAGGTTCGAGTGGCAGCAATGGTGGTAATCGCCGCCGCTCAGGAGCTTGTTCGTATAGGGGTCGCAGCGGGTGCCGATGACATCGTGAATGCCGCCGCCATCTTCGTCCCAGCCATACCAGGCCAGCGTATCGTCGGTGATCGTCGCCATCGGCCGCAGATGCGGCAGCGAGCTCCAGAGACGGTCGCCGACCGAAACATGGGTGGCATGCAGGGCGCGCGTCTTGCCGCTGAAAAAGCGCTCCGACAGATCCGCGGCATTCCACAGATTGAGATCGCCGACCTGCGGACCTTCGACGCTGACAATGCGGAAGAAATGGCCCTTCGGCACCGTAAAGCTGCCGCCCTCGCGCGGCGGCACGATGATCTCGTCGATCTTTTGCATGTCGGCGCGCGCATTGCGCAGTTTCTCCACATCCGGCATCGGCAACGTACCGTTCGGATAAACGACGACGGGTTTTATGGCGCGGCGCTCGGCGGCATCGGCTGGAACAATGGTATCGGTGTTGAAGGGCATGGCTTTTCCAAAAAATCGGGCTGGCGACAGGTCGCCAAATTGCGCAATGGCGCGCCATCCGACAAGCCGGCTTTTTCTTGATCTCAGGGCAAGCGTGACTTAGCCTTAAACCATGAAGACATTTCCCTTGGCCGGACTGCGCGCCTTCGAAGCCGCCGCAAGACAAGAAAATTTTCGCCAGGCCGGCGTAGAACTCGGCATGACGGCAGCAGCCGTCAGCCAGCATGTGCGCGCGCTCGAAGACTGGCTCGGCGTCGCACTTTTCGAGCGCCATGCGCGCGGCGTGAAACTGACATCGGCCGGACGGGATTTTGGTCAGGCGGTCACCTCCGGTCTCGGGCAGATCGGCGCGGCGGCAGACAAGATCAGGGAGAATTCGAAACGACCGGTCGTGCGCCTCGCCTGCCTGCCCTCCGTCGTCTCGCATTGGCTGGCGCCACGTCTGGACGGGTTTTACACCGCGCATCCGGAGATATCCGTTTCGATCAGTTATGCCGGGCATGCCCGTTCGCCGGCCGAAGCGAATGCCGATCTGCTAATCCAGCATGGAAACCTGCCGGAAGGCGATGCGCAGGTCATCCTGAATGCTGAAACCCGGCCGACCTGCTCGCCGGCCTATCTCGCACGCAAAGGGCCGATCTCGACGCCAGAAGCTCTGCTCGGCGCCGACCTTCTGCATGACGAGACGGCAACGGCCTGGGAAAAGTGGTTCACCGAGAGTGGGCTTTTCGTAAAGCGGCTGGCAGGCCCGATTTTTGCCGATTTCAATCTGCTGCTGGGCTCTCTTGCCGCCGGGCATGGCGTCGCGCTCTGCCCGACCGCTCTCATCGCCAGAGAGATTGAGGAAAAGCGGCTTGTCGTCCTGTTCGATCGGGCGACCGATGCCGACAAGGTCTACTGGATGCAGGAAAACGAAAAACTGTCGCCGGAAGCGGTGTTGATGCGCGACTGGATCCTTGCACAGGCGGCTGAGAACAAGACCGTTTGAAAGCGGTTCAGATGCCGACCACGAGCAAGCCGGCAATCAGGATGGCGATCGGCACCAGAACGCCGACGGCGACCTTCTTGCCCGTCATCAGGAAAATGGCAAAGCCGATTCCGGCGGCACCCAGCCGCAGCCAGAGCGGCGCATGCGCAAGCGTGCCGGTCGGAAAGACGATCAGCTTGGCGGTGACGGCCATGACCAGCGCTGTCGCGACCGCCCTCACCCAATGCAGCGCTTCGGACTCCTCGTTCAGCCGATGGCCGGCAACGACGCCGAGCCAGCGCCAGAGATCGGTCGCCAGAAATCCGGCGACAGCAATCAGGATATAGGTCGAATAATCTTGCGGCATCACGCAGCCTCCGTCGCACGGTGGCGTTTGCGGCGATAACGATCGATCAGATAGGCGGCCGTTCCGCCGCCAATGCCGGCATAAAGCACATCGAATTGCGGCGAGACCAGCGCCAGAAGCGGGCCGAGCACGATGCCGAACACGAAGGCGAGCCGCACCACCGGCTGGCGGGCGCTCGCCCAGATCGAGGAGATGAAATAGACCGGGGTCAGCATGAACAGCGCGCCGGCAACGACCGGCGGAAATTGCGAGACGATGCCGTAACTCACCCCGACGATCAGCGCATTCGTGCAGGTCAGCGTGATTCCGAAGCCAGCGAAATAGGCGACGCGATGTTCTTTCGGCACCTTGCGCAGATGCGTGGAGGCAAACACCCAGGAGGTGATCGCGATGAAATGCGAGAGGAACAGAAGAAGCGCCAACGGCGTCTTCTTCGTGCGCATTTCCGGCATGATCGAGGCGACCATCGGCATCATGCGGATCGACGACAGGGTGACAGCGAGAAACGAGGCGGCGATATTGGCATTGGCGAGCATCGTGCCGACCAGGATCATCTGCGCCGGCAGAGCCCAGACGCCGAGCGTCATCGCCACCGCCTCACCACGCGTCAGGCCGGCCTCCAGGGCGAAGGCTGCGAAACCGACATAGGACGTCATCAGGATCAGCGCCGGCAGCGAGGTGATGCCGCGCATGCCGGTGAAAAACCAGGAAAGCGCGCTGCGCGTTTCACTTGGTTCCTGGCTTTCTGGCGTCATGGGAAGTCCTGAGAATATTCCGTCCCATCGGGCGTACCAAAAACGAAGATACCGGGACAAGCCCGGAAGCCAAATTTTATCCGATCGATCAGAGGCCGAGATAGGATGGCGGAACGCTGTCTGTCAGCCAGACCCCATTGTCCGCGCGGTAAAAAGTGAACCCGTCGCGATGCATCTTGCCGGTATCGACCTTGAGAACGATCGGCTTTCCGTGCCGGCTACCGACCTTGATCGCCGTATCTTCCTCATGTGAAAGATGGACATGTTGCCGGCTGCCGGGCTTCAGCCCGTCCCGCAGGATGGAATCGAGGTTGTCGCGAGCCGTGCCGTGAAACAAGCCATCGGGCGGCACAGCCGGCGCAAGACCAAGCTCAACGGCAACGGAATGCCCCTGAGCAGCACGAATGCGCGTTCCATCCTCCGACAAGGTGAAACGTTTCTTGTCACTGGTGGCAACGACATTTTCGAGAAGCGGCCGATCCAGGGCAATTCCCTGCTGCCGGGCTTTGCCAATCAGGTAATCGACGGATGTCCAGCCATTGGCATCAAGCTCAATGCCCAGTCTCTCAGGCGCGTGTCGCAGGACATGGCTCAGAAGCTTGCTGATTTCCTTGGACATTTTGGCACCTCAAATTCCTTGATCTTCCAGTCGGCTTTGGTAGCCAACGAAAACGAAAATGCCGGGCAAGCCCGGCATCTCCAATTTCAGACATTCTGGAGCAAGTTTACTTGCTCTTCGGCACCCGCGGCACGGCGCTCTTGCGCGACGGCTTCGGAGCGGGCTCTTCGGCGATCACATCGCCTTCGTCCACCACCTTGGCCTTGGCCACAGCGCCGCCATCCTTGCCCTTCGACGCGGACTTCTTCGGCGCCTTCGGCTTTGAAACCTTGGCCTGCGCCTCTTCGTCCGCCTCTTCCACCTCGGCCTCCGGCTTCGGCTTCACGGGCGTCGTTTCGGAAATGCAGTCGAGGACAAGCTTGTCCTTGCCGTCCGCATCCTTGCCCACGGTGACGCTGACGACGCCACCCTTGCGCAGCTTGCCAAACAGGATCTCGTTGGCGAGCGGCTTCTTGATATATTCCTGGATGACGCGAGACAGCGGGCGGGCGCCCATCTTCTCGTCGTAACCCTTGTCGGCCAGCCAGGCGATTGCGTCCTGATGCAGGTCGAAGGTGACATTGCGTTCCGACAGCTGGGTTTCCAGCTGCATGACGAACTTCTGCACGACCTGATGGATGACTTCCGTCGGCAGCGGCGCGAACGGAATGGTCGCGTCGAGACGGTTGCGGAATTCCGGTGTGAACAGGCGGTTCAGCGCCTCTTCATCCTCGCCGGTGCGCTTGGACGAACCGAAGCCGATGGCGGCCTTGGCCATTTCCGATGCGCCCGCATTGGTCGTCATGATCAGGATGACGTTGCGGAAGTCGATCTTCTTGCCGTTGTGGTCGGTCAGCGAACCATGGTCCATGACCTGCAGCAGGATATTGTAGATATCCGGATGCGCCTTCTCGATTTCGTCGAGCAGGACCACGGAATGCGGATGCTGGTCGACGCCATCAGTCAGAAGACCGCCCTGGTCGAAGCCGACATAACCGGGAGGGGCGCCGAGCAGTCGCGAGACCGTGTGGCGTTCCATATATTCCGACATGTCGAAGCGCAGCATTTCCACACCGAGCGACGCGGCAAGCTGTTTGGCGACTTCCGTCTTGCCCACGCCGGTCGGGCCGGAGAAGACGTAGGAGCCGATCGGCTTGTTCGGTTCGCGCAGGCCGGCACGGGCGAGCTTGATCGCGGTCGACAGGGCCTCGATTGCCGCATCCTGGCCGTAGACGACCGAGCGCAGTTCCTTTTCCAGGTTGGCGAGAACCATCTCGTCATCCTTGGATACGGTCTTTGCCGGGATCCGGGCCATCGTGGCGATCGTCGCCTCGATTTCCTTCTCGGTGATCAGCTTGCGGCGTTTTGAGGCCGGCAGAAGCATCTGCGCCGCACCGGTCTCGTCGATCACGTCGATCGCCTTGTCCGGCAGCTTGCGATCGGCAATGTAGCGGGCCGACAGTTCGACGGCCGACTTGATCGCCTCGTTGGTGTAACGCAGCTTGTGATATTCTTCGAAATAGGGCTTCAGGCCCTTCATGATCTCGATCGCATCATCGATCGACGGCTCGTTGACGTCGATCTTCTGGAAGCGACGGACCAGAGCCCGGTCTTTTTCGAAGAACTGGCGATATTCCTTGTAGGTGGTCGAGCCGATGCATCGGATCTGCCCGGAGGACAGAGCCGGCTTCAACAGGTTCGACGCATCCATGGCGCCACCCGACGTCGCACCCGCACCGATGACGGTGTGGATTTCGTCGATGAACAGGACGGCACCCGGAAAATCTTCCAGTTCCTTGACGACCTGCTTCAGGCGCTCTTCGAAATCGCCGCGATACCGGGTGCCGGCCAGCAGCGTGCCCATGTCGAGCGAGAAGATGGTGGCGTCGGCCAGAGCTTCCGGCACCTTGCCCTCGATGATCCGCTTGGCGAGACCTTCGGCAATCGCCGTCTTGCCGACGCCGGGATCACCCACATAGAGTGGGTTGTTCTTGGAGCGGCGGCACAGGACCTGGATCGTCCGGTTGACTTCCTGATGGCGGCCGATCAGCGGATCGATCCGGCCATCGCGGGCCTTGTCGTTCAGGTTGACGCAATAGGCCTTGAGGGCATCCTGCGGCTTCTTGGCGGCACCTTCGTCCTCGCCACGGGCCGAGGGTTTTGCGTCGGAATCCGGCTCTTCGGAACCGCGCGGCGTACGGGTCTGGGAGGCACCCGGGCGCTTGCCGATACCGTGGGAGATGTAGTTGACGGCGTCGTAGCGGGTCATTTCCTGCTCCTGCAGGAAGAAGGCCGCATGGCTTTCGCGCTCGGCGAAAATGGCGACGAGCACATTGGCGCCGGTCACTTCTTCGCGGCCGGACGACTGGACGTGGATGACGGCGCGCTGGATGACGCGCTGGAAGCCGGAGGTCGGCTTGGAATCCTCGTCGTAACCGGTGACGAGGTTGGCGAGTTCGTTGTCGACATATTCGGCAACGGTCTTGCGCAGGTTGTCGAGATTGACGTTGCAAGCGCCCATGACCGCGGCTGCATCGGCGTCGTCGATCAACGCCAGGAGCAGATGTTCGAGCGTGGCATATTCGTGATGCCGCTCATTCGCAAAGGTCAGTGCCTGATGCAGCGCCTTTTCGAGACTAGGCGAAAATGTTGGCACGTCGGGTTCCTCACTTCTTTTCCATGACACATTGTAGCGGATGCTGGTGCTGTCTGGCGAAGTCCATGACTTGAGAGACTTTCGTCTCCGCTACCTCATAGGTAAATATTCCGCATTCCCCCACGCCGTGATGGTGCACGTGGAGCATGATGCGCGTCGCTGCTTCCCTGTCCTTCTGAAAGAAACGCTCCAGAATATGGATGACGAACTCCATCGGGGTATAATCGTCATTCAGCAGGAGGACGCGATACAGGTTGGGCCGTTTGCTCTTGGGTTTGGTTCGGGTGATCACCGAAGTTCCGCGGCCCGCGTTATCTCCGTCGCCACCCTTTTCGCGTTGCATCGAGATCGGCTCTGCGATCATACTTTCATTCCTCAGTCATCCGACAGTGGTAAATGGGAGCCAGCCGGTCGGACATCAGTCTTCCTAACTTAGTTCATTGGGACGGGATTTTAAGCCCCTCACGCGAACGCGCAATCACTATTCCGATAGAGGGCCCGAAGAACCGGCAAAAAATGCCGCTCCGGGCAGGCTCCGGAATCGAAAAGGCCGGCAGCAGCACGACTACCGGCCCCGAAGGAAATCATGTTACGCGCAGGAGCTTGCGCAAACCTAGTTTGTTGTCGGCTTCGTTTTCGCCACAGGGGCGCGTGCGACCGGAGCCCAGGGCACCGACACGTCGAAACGACCGTAAACCGATTTTGCGAGATCGGCATAGAGCGTGCCGATCCTGTCCGCCTCCGCCACGAATTCCTCGTAAGCGGACTTCATATAGGTAGTCTGAAGCTCATAAACAGCCTCGACGCTTTTTGCGCCGCCGACCGCCTCCACGAATGCCGTCGCATCCTTCATCGACTTGCGGGAATAATCACCGGTCTCGGTGGCGATCGCCTGAAAGCTCTTGGCGAGTTCGGAATAGCCCTGCAGCATTCCGTCCACGACATCCTTGTTCCTGCGATTGATTTCATCGAAATTGAACATAGGCGGACTCCGTTTATTCGGGTCTGCTTATATGGCCGCCGCCAGCGCTGGAAGTCAAGCGCAGAGACCGCAGCGCACAATTTTCGCGCGCAGGATTGCAGGCAATGAAAATGTTGCGGCCAGGAATCAAAAGCGGGCCGTGAAGGCCCGCCCGATACCGTAACCGGTCCTCTGAAAGCTCAGAGATCGACGTCCAGGATGGCCATCGAGAAGTTGTAGGAGCGCTCTCCGTCCTCGTCGTCGACATAAACGACGCCCAGGAACTCGTCACCGAGATAAACTTCGGCCGAATCGTCCTTGCGCGGGCGGGCCTTGACGACGAGCTGCGGGTTGAGAATGCGCTTGAAATAAGCTTCGAGCTTCTTGATTTCGTCGGGCTTCACGATTTTCTCCGTCAGCGATTTTCAAGGTGCGGGCGCTTTTGGCACGGGATGCCGGCCAAAGTAAAGCCGCCGGCACCGATCTTCACCATATCGATCGGCAGCGGCGACCCTAATCCCTCTTCACATACCGATCAGAGATCGGATGTCAGCATCTGGTCCATCAGGCGCGCCGGCTCGGAACAGCCCGCCGTGCCGACGACCTTGGCCGGCACGCCGGCAACCGTCGAGCATTCCGGCACCGGCTTCAGCACGACCGAACCGGCCGCGACCCTGGAGCAAGAACCGATCTCGATATTGCCGAGGATCTTTGCACCGGCGCCGATCAGGACGCCATTGCCGATCTTCGGATGGCGGTCGGCGCCCTCCTTGCCGGTGCCACCGAGGGTGACGCCATGCAGGATGGAAACATTGTCACCGATGACCGCCGTCTCGCCGACGACGAGGCCGGTAGCGTGATCGAGGAAAATACCCTTGCCGATACGGGCAGCCGGATTGATGTCGGTCTGGAAAACGCTCGAAGAGCGGCTCTGCAGATAAAGCGCGAAATCCCGCCGGCCCTTCTGCCAAAGCCAATGCGCCAGACGATGGGTCTGGATCGCATGAAAGCCCTTGAAATAGAGGATCGGCTCGAGGAAACGCAGGCAGGCCGGGTCACGGTCGTAGAAGGCCTGGATATCGACGCGCAGGATCGCGCTCCATTCCGGACGATCGGAGAGCATTTCCATAAATGTCTGGCGCAGGAGAACGGCCGGAAGATCCGCATGATCGAGGCGTTCGCACAGACGATGCACGACACATTCCTCAAGCGAACGATGGTTGAGCACCGTCGAATAGAGGAAGGCGGCCAGCAGCGGATCCTGATCCACGGCGGCGCGGGCTTCCTCCTGCAGCGTATCCCAGATGGGATCGACGGTCGCTACCGGTTCGTTCTGGCGGACTTCGTTTCGTGCGGCCATGGCCGTCTCCTCGAATTCAGATGGAGCACAGTATATAGAATAAGTTTACGCGAAGACCAACGGCCCCGAAATCGCATTTCGTTGATCGTTAAAATAAGGAAACCTGCGGTCTTCTTTTATCGCATGCCGATATCGCAAAACCGCTTTGCAGCCTTGCGCGACGCGCTTCGGGTCAAAGCTCGGCATAAAAGTCGAGAACCGCCTTCTTGAAGACGCGGTCACCGACGGCGAGCATATGGTCTCGTCCAGGGATATCGAGCGCGCGCGCATCCGGCATCAGATCGGCCAGCTCCTGGGCGGAGCCGGCAATATCGTCCTTGGTGCCGACGCCGATCAGGGTCGGTGCCGTGATACGCCCCATGTCGCTACGGGCAACGAGATCGCGCGATCCGCGGATACAGGCAGCAAGCGCCGGCTTGTCGCTTTTCGTCTGATCGGCAAAGGCACGGAACATGCGGCCGCGCTCATGGGTGACATCGTCGAGCGACGGCGCCATGAGCGCATCGGCGATCGGATCCCAGTCACCGACGCCATCCGTCATGCCGATGCCGAGGCCGCCCAGCACCAGCGAACGGACGCGGTCGGGATGGGCAAGGGCTGCAAAGACCGAAATGCGGGCGCCCATCGAATAACCGAACAGATGCGCTTCGGAAATGCGCAGGTGATCGAGAAGCGCGATCGCATCCTCCGCCATGACCCAGGGGCGATAGGCTTCCGGATCGAGTGGCTTGTCGCTGGCGCCATGGCCGCGATTATCCAGCGCGATGACCCGGTAGCCGGCATCACCGAGCGTCTTCAGCCAGCCGGGATGAACCCAGTTGACTGTGGCGCTCGAAGCAAAGCCGTGAATCAGAAGAACCGGATCACCGGACGGGTTGCCCTCATCGAAATAAGCAATATTGAGCCCGTCATGGGTGAAGGACGAGAAGGCCGGGGCATTGAGGTTCATGTCAGATCCTTTTTTCGCGCGACCATAGGCGATCCGAAGCGAGGATTGAACCCCGACCGTCAGCGGAATTTGCGGGCATCCTTGATCAAGCTCAAAGCTTTCGCGTGCGGCACGGCACAAAGCTCTACCCAAGCCGCGCAATGGGGGATAATGTCCGGCGCAAATCAGAGGTGCCGGCGTCACCGCGGCACATCCTTCTAGCATTGGAGAACCCCATGGCCGGGCACAGCATTCCTCACTTCCAGAACGACGGCGGATATCCGGCGATCCAGATCGGCGTGAAGGAGTTCATGTGCACCGGCGCATCGGTGCCTTACGACCATCCGCATATCTTCATCGACATGGGCGATGACGTGGAAAAGGTCTGCTCCTATTGCTCGACACTCTATCGCTACAATCCGGGCCTCAAGACCGAACAGACGGATCCGCCGGGCTGCGTCTTCCACGTCAAGGCGGCGTAACGCGTTTACGCGGCGTGCAGCATGCCGATTGAAAAACTAGCCATTATCGGTGCCGGCATGGCCGGCCTGACCGCAGCGCTTTCGTTCGCCCGTCACGGAATTGCCTGTGACATTTTCGAGGAAGCGCCGGCGATTGCGGAAGTCGGCGCCGGATTGCAGATATCGCCGAATGCCGCCCGCGTTCTGGCCAAGCTCGGCGTCCTTTCGGCACTGGAAGCGGTCTGGACCGAGCCAGAGCGGATCGCGCTTGCCTCGGGAACCTCGCTTCGCCCCCTCGCCCATGTTCCCGCCGGCAGTTTTGCACGAAACCGCTGGGGCGCGCCTTACGGGGTGCTGCACCGCGCGACACTTCAAAAGGCGCTGCTCGATGCGGTCATGGCAAACCCGCTCTGCACCGTGCATCTCGACAGCCCGATCCGTCTGCAAGGCGGTGAAAACCTGACCGATGAGTCCGGAGCGGCCTATCCGCTGATCATCGGCGCCGACGGCGTCTGGTCGAATCTCCGCCCGACCATTCCCGGAAGCCCCGAGCCCGACTTTTCCGGCAGCGTCTGCTGGCGCGTTACCATTCCGCGGAATGCAGCACCCGACTGGCTTTCCGCCAATCAGGTCACGGCTTTTCTCGGGCCTTCGACGCATATGGTCTCCTATCCGCTGCGGGAAATCGACGGGATCAACATCGTCGCCATCGCATCCGGCATCAGCCCCGGGGAAACCTGGAATGCCGAGGCGAGCGAAAGCCAGCGTCGCATGCTGCTCGGCCAGTTTCGCCGCTGGGACAGGCGCATCGTCTCGGTGCTGGAGAAAGCCGAACGACCGACTTTCTGGCCGCTCTATCAGGTTACAACAGGCCGCTGGCACAATGGAACGAACAGGGTGCTGATCGGTGATGCGGCGCATGCAATGACGCCGTTTTCGGCGCAGGGCGCTGCTGCCGCGATCGAAGATGCCTTCATTCTCTCCAACCGGGTGGCGATGATGACATCGCTTCCCGAGGCACTCTCAGCCTACGAAAAAGAACGGTCTGCAAGGGTTGCGAGGGTCAAGGCACGCGGTGTCTTTAACCGCTTCGCCTATCATGCACGCGGGCCGATCAGGCTCGGACGCGACCTCGTGCTTTCGCTTCGCCCGCCGCAATCCCTGGCGGCGGATTTCGACTGGCTCTATGGCTTCAACGCCGAATAAGAGAGCCTGATCGAAGGAACCTGCCGGGCGGCATTACCCGCCCGGCGAAAGTCGAAATCGTCAGAGAGCCGCGACTGCGGCAAATCCTGCCTCGATATCCTTCTTGAGATCGGCCACGTCCTCGAGGCCGATCTGCAGACGGATGACAGCGCCATCGGTCGGAGCCTTGCAGATCGTGCGATCCGAAAGATTGACCTGCAGCGCCAGGCTCTCGTAACCGCCCCAGGAATAACCAAGGCCGAAGAAGGTCAGCGCGTCGAGGAAGGCATGCGCCCTCGCCTTCATGTTTTCCGCATCCGCTTTCAGGATAAAGGAAAAGATGCCGCTCGCGCCCTTGAAGTCGCGCTTCCAGATCTCGTGACCGGGGAAGCTCGGCAGGCCGGGATGAAGGACGCGGGAAACCTCGTCGCGGGTCTCGAGCCAGCGAGCAATTTCGAACGTGCTCTTCTGGTGGTGATCGAGACGGATGCCCATCGTGCGCAGGCCGCGCAGGATCTGGTAGGCATCGTCCGGTGCGCCGCAAATGCCGAGTGTGATGCGCGCTTCTTCGAGCTTAGGCCAGTGTTTCGCATTGGCCGAGACCGAGCCCATGACGATGTCGGAATGGCCGGAAGGGTATTTCGTCGTCGCGTGGATCGAGACGTCGACACCGAAATCGAGCGGACGGAAATAAAGCGGCGTCGCCCAGGTATTGTCCATAGTCACGACGATATCATGCTTGTGAGCGGCATCTGCGATCGCGCGGATATCCTGCATCTCAAACGTGTTGGAGCCTGGCGCTTCCGTGTGCACGAGCTTCGTGTTCGGGCGGATCAACGCTTCGATGCCAGCGCCGATTTCAGGGTCGTAATATTCGACCTCAACCCCAAGTCGCGTCAGCATCGTGTTGCAGAAATTGCGGCACGGCGTGTAGACGGAATCAACGATCAGCGCATGGTCTCCGGCCGAGAGATAGGCGAGAAACGGAACCGAAATCGCAGCCAGCCCTGAGGGAACAAGGATCGTTCCGGCCGAACCTTCGAGATCATCGAAAGCGGCGCAGAGCGCATCCGTCGTCGGTGTTGCACGAGTCCCATAAGTATATGGCTGGGAACGCTTTTCCATCGCCTCGGCATTCGGGAAAAGCACAGTCGACGCATGCACGACAGGCGGATTGACGAAGCCGTGATAGGCGTGCGGATCGTTGCCGACATGGGCAAGCCGCGTGTTGGGGCCGGCGCTGTCGAGCAAGGTATCGTTTTTCTTCATCGGAGAAACTGCGTTGATTGCGGAAAGCGAAACTCTTGCCGCCTCCCCCGGCACTGGTCAAGCCCGCATCCGCGATGCCACCCCGCAAACGTGCCGATAAAAAAAGCATCATATTTTGCTCATTTCATATGCATCTGACCGTTACATTAGCAGAATGGAAGAATTTACCACATTTTGAACGCAATTTGTGCGAGCGCGACTTGACCATGTCGGCGTTTACGCATGGAATAGGCAGACCCGCACCGGGAGGGCAGCGGGAGGCCGGGCTTAATTCAAAAAACAGGGGAGCGGCCCGTGTCATCAAACCACACAAAACCACAGATAAAGGTTGGGAAAATGAAAAAGACGCTTTTGTCAGCCGCGATTGGCGCAGCGGTCCTGGGCTTTGCAGCCTCGGCAGCTTCTGCGGCCACGCTTGATGATGTCAAGGCGAAGGGCTTCGTCCAGTGCGGCGTCAACACCGGTCTTGCCGGCTTTGCACAGCCGGATTCTTCCGGTAACTGGAAGGGCTTCGACGTTGATTACTGCAAGGCCGTAGCAGCTGCCGTTTTTGGCGATGCGACCAAGGTAAAGTACACGCCGACCACCGCTCAGAGCCGCTTCACGGCGCTGCAGTCGGGCGAAGTCGACCTGCTCGTGCGTAACACGACCTGGACGATCAGCCGCGATACCGCGCTCGGCTTCAACTTCCGTTACGTCAACTATTACGACGGCCAGGGCTTCATGGTTCCGAAGAGCCTGAACGTCAAGTCGGCCCTCGAGCTGTCGGGCGCTGCCGTCTGCGTTCAGTCGGGCACCACGACCGAACTCAACCTCGCCGACTATTTCAAGGCCAACAAGCTTGAATACAAGCCGGTCGTTTTCGAAAAGCTGGAAGAAGTGAACGCCGCCTACCAGGCCGGCCGTTGCGACGTCTACACGACCGACCAGTCGGGCCTCTATTCGCTGCGTCTCGGCTTGTCCAACCCGGATGACCACGTCATTCTGCCGGAAATCATCTCCAAGGAGCCGCTTGGCCCGGCCGTCCGCCAGGGCGACGACAAGTGGTTCGACATCGTCAGCTGGGCTGGCTACGCCATGGTTCAGGCCGAAGAATTCGGCATCACCCAGGCCAATGTCGACGAGATGAAGAACTCCACCAACCCGGACGTTCGCCGCTTCCTCGGCGTCGAGAAGGACACGAAGATCGGTACCGATCTCGGCCTGACCAACGAATGGGCCTACAACATCGTCAAGGGCGTCGGCAATTACGGCGAAGTCTTCGAGCGCAACATCGGCTCCAACACGCCGCTGAAGATCCAGCGCGGCCTCAATGCTCTGTGGAGCAAGGGCGGCCTGCAGTACGCTCCGCCGATCCGTTAATCCATACGTCATGAAAAGGCAGGGCGGCAAAACCGCCCTGCCCATCCACCAGTCCACCCATAAGAACAAGCCGTTCGAAAAAAATAAAAAGGACGGCGCCATAAAGGCTTAAAGCCGCGGGGAAAGGCAAGCATGACAGATCACGCCATAGGTGCGTCATCCCACAAGGGGGAGACAAAAGCTTCCCTCCTTTACGACCCGAAGGTGCGCAGCATCTTCTTCCAGATCCTCACCGCCGCCATCGTCGTCCTGCTCGTCTGGGCGATCAGCCACAATGTGGCGACAAACCTGGCACGTGCCAATATCGCCTCCGGCTACGGCTTCCTCGCCGGCCGCTCGGGCTTCGATATCGGCTTTTCCATGGTGCCCTATTCGAGCGACGCGACCTATGGCCGTGCCATTTTCGTCGGACTGCTCAACACGCTGCTGATCG
The DNA here is from genome assembly GCF_007829835.1 of Neorhizobium alkalisoli. Lineage (GTDB taxonomy): Bacteria > Pseudomonadota > Alphaproteobacteria > Rhizobiales > Rhizobiaceae > Neorhizobium. Next base: position 254,492 of record NZ_VIWP01000007.1, read on the forward strand.
CCTTCACCGGCGTCATCACCGCGACCATCATCGGTTTCATCGTCGGCATTGGCCGCCTGTCGAAGAACTGGCTGATCGCCAAGCTGTGTACGGTCTATGTCGAGGTGTTCCGCAACATCCCGCCGCTGCTCGTCATCTTCTTCTGGTATTCCGGCGTTCTTTCGTTTCTGCCGCAGGTTCGCGACAGCCTGAAACTACCTTTCGGCATGTTCCTCAACAATCGCGGTCTGGCCTATCCAAAACCGCTCTGGGGTGACAGCGCCTGGGCTATCCCGGTTGCGTTCCTCGTCGGCATCCTCGCGACGGTCGTCGTCGCACGCTGGGCGAAGAAAAGGCAGATGCGCACCGGCCAGCAGTTCCATACGGTCTGGACCGGCATCGGCCTGATTATCGGCCTGCCGATCCTTACCTTCATCGTGCTCGGCGCGCCGCTGACCTTCGATTTCCCGAATGCAGGTCGCTTCAACCTGTCCGGCGGTTCGGTGATCGCACCGGAATTCGTGGCGCTTTATCTGGCGCTATCGTTCTATACGGCCGCCTTCATTGCCGAAATCATCCGCGCCGGTATCAAGGCCGTCTACAAGGGACAGTCCGAGGCGGCATTCGCGCTTGGCCTGCAGCCTTCGCAGACGACCCGTCTCGTCGTGGTGCCGCAGGCAATGCGCATCATCATTCCGCCGCTGACGAGCCAGTATCTCAACCTAACGAAGAACTCTTCGCTCGGCGTCGCGATCGGTTTTCCGGAACTCGTCTCGACGGGTGGCACGACCATGAACCAGACAGGTCAGGCCGTGGAGGTCATTTCCATCTGGCTGGTCGTCTATCTCGCCATCAGCATCGCGACGTCGCTGTTCATGAACTGGTTCAACGCCAAGATGGCATTGGTGGAGAGGTAAGCTCATGAGCGATAACAAATTCAACTATGTCCGTGGCGAAATGCTGCCACAACAGCCGGCTCCACTCGCAGCACGCAGCGTTTCCGGCTGGATCAGGACCAACCTTCTCGCGACACCGAAGGACGTCATCCTGACGATCCTGGCATTGGCGGTGCTGATTGCCATCCTGCCGGGTGCACTCAACTGGCTGTTCGTGCAGGCAAGCTGGCTCGGTTCCGACCGCTCTGTCTGTGCGACGACGGTTCAGGGTGGCATCCAGCCGGATGGCTGGCATGGCGCCTGCTGGGCCTTCGTCAAGGATCGCTTCGTCCAGTTCATCTTCGGGCGCTACCCGATCGAGGAGCGCTGGCGGCCGATCCTGACCCTCATCATGTTCGTCGTCCTGCTCGTGCCGCTGCTGATGCCAAAGTCACCGCGCAAGGGCCTGAACGCGATCCTGCTGTTCATCGTCTTCCCGATCATCGCCTTCTTCCTGCTGCATGGCGGCGCATTCGGCCTGGAACGGGTCGAAACCCCGCGCTGGGGCGGCCTGATGGTGACGCTCATCCTGTCCTTCGTCGGCATCGCGGTTTCGTTCCCGCTCGGAACGCTGCTCGCACTCGGCCGTCGGTCGCAGATGCCCGTCATCAAGACGCTCTCGGTGACATTCATCGAGGTCGTGCGCGGCGTGCCGCTGATCACCGTGCTCTTCATGGCAAACGTGATGTTGCCGCTCTTCCTGCCGACCGGCTGGACGATCGACAACTTTTTGCGCGCGCTGGTGGCCGTGGCCCTGTTTGCCTCCGCCTATATGGCGGAAGTCATCCGCGGCGGTCTTCAGGCCATCCCCAAGGGGCAGTCGGAGGGCGCCGATTCGCTCGGCCTCAGCTACTGGCAGAAGATGCGGCTGATCATCCTGCCGCAGGCGATCAAGCTGGTCATTCCGGGCATCGTCAATACCTTCATCGGCATGTTCAAGGACACGTCGCTCGTGTCGATCATCGGCATGTTCGACTTCCTGAACACCATCCGCCTCAACTTCACCGACACGACCTGGATCACGCCCGTGACCCCGATCACCGGTCTGGTATTTGCAGGCTTTATCTACTGGATCTTCTGCTTCAGCATGTCACGCTACTCCGCCTTCATGGAGCGGCACCTCGACGTGGCTCACAAGCGATAATCCGGATATAACGAACACAAGGGGATAGACATGGCTGAAGCCCAACCCAAAAAAATGACCGTCTCCGCTACCGACGTCGCCGTCGAAATCGTCGCGATGAACAAGTGGTACGGTGATTTCCACGTGCTGCGCGACATCAACCTCAAGGTGATGAAGGGCGAGCGCATCGTCATCGCCGGGCCGTCCGGTTCCGGCAAGTCGACAATGATCCGCTGCATCAACCGCCTGGAAGAACACCAGTCGGGCTCGATCATCGTCGACAATATCGAACTCACCAACGACCTGAAGAAGATCGACGAAGTGCGCCGCGAAGTCGGCATGGTGTTCCAGCACTTCAACCTCTTCCCGCATCTGACGATCCTGGAAAACTGCACGCTGGCGCCGATCTGGGTCCGCAAGATGCCGAAGAAGGAAGCCGAAGAGATCGCGATGCACTATCTGAAGCGCGTCAAGATCCCGGAACAGGCGAACAAGTATCCGGGCCAGCTTTCGGGCGGTCAGCAGCAGCGTGTGGCGATTGCCCGCTCGCTCTGCATGAAGCCGAAGATCATGCTGTTCGACGAACCGACCTCGGCCCTCGATCCGGAAATGGTCAAGGAAGTGCTTGATACGATGGTCGGTCTTGCTGAAGAAGGCATGACCATGCTCTGCGTCACCCATGAAATGGGCTTTGCCCGCCAGGTCGCCAACCGCGTCATCTTCATGGACCAGGGCCAGATCGTCGAGCAGAACTCGCCGGCGGAATTCTTCGACAATCCGCAGCACGAGCGCACAAAGCTCTTCCTCAGCCAGATCCTTCACTAGGAATCTGCAAAGTTCAGAATCAGAAAGGGGCGCATCGCGCCCCTTTTTCGTTGATCGGTTTTGCTGAATTACCAGGTAAAGGCGTAACGGGCATTGATGCTGGCAACCGGGTCGGTTGCGGCAGTGGATCCGTCGAAGGAGCCGGTCAGCGTGATGTGATCACCGAATTTCTGCTCGAGACCGAGTCCCGCCCCCGCGATCTTGAAATTGTCGATCGTATTGGCCCGCACGACGACGGCCGTTCCGGTATTGCTGCGGGACAACTTGACCGACTGGCTTGCGTCAAAACCGCTCCATTGCTGCGAGAGGCCGTCATACCGCAGTTCGTAGCTGCTCTGACGCTCCAGATCGAGTGCGGGCGTGACGATCTGCTTTTCGTAATAATTGACGCTGATGCCGGCGCTTTCGGCAAGGCTGTCGAGGTCGAAGGCAACCTTCCTGTTCATCTCGTAAGCCGGCCTCTGGATCGATTCAGCCTTGAAACTGCTCCAGAACTTGACCGGCGTATCCACCACCGTGCCATTCTTCTGGGCATCGACGCCGAGGACGAAACCGGCCTGCGGCTCCATTGCGACCGGCAGCTTGACGCCAAGCTTGACCGCATAGCTCGTGTCCGAGTTTTTCAGAGGCTGCCAGATGAGTGGTTTGTCATCGGCGAAAGCTTGGCTGGCCGATATCAGCATAAAAGACAAAACGGCCCCGCCGGCCGAAAATCTCTTGTTCATATGATCCCCAATCGAAGGCTCAAAGACAATGCAAAGGCGTCGGTCGACGGGAGGCCGACCGGCAAAAACCATTTCAATGTGTTGAAGGCGTCTGTTCGGGCCCTGCCCGTTTTCGCCACATGCCTTCCCCTGCGTGATGCAACGGAACTGACAGCTGCCAGTATACGAAAAAATGCGGCCAATCCGAATCCGGAATGGGGCGAAAATGCGATTAAGCATTGCGCTGCGGCAGGTTTTAGCCCTGTCGGCACTATAGTTACCGCGTTGCAACATACGGGTTGGCGGCGCCGCTCGACATTTCTTTCGATCCGGTGGGAACAAATGGCGGGGATTCGCGTTCAGCGCGAGCAATTCACCCCCGAAACACGGAACCTCGCCATGATGGTCAAGACGGGTCTGGCTCTGGCCTTGAGCCTTGCATGCATATCGGCAGCGGAATCACCTGAAAATTACCGGACCTATGGCGATGCACGGATCGAAGACAATGCCGTGCTTCTGGCGCATTATCACCGGGCCGTGCAGAAATGCGGCGCGGAAGCCCGCACGCCACCGCGTGGCAATTTCGACCTGTCCACCCTGCACTACAATGCAGCCTTGCGCGCCTGCCTCTACCGCCAGGGATATTTCGATCGCGGCGCTTTTGCCTATCCGGCGACGCTGATCTTCGATCACTTCTTTGATCGGTAAACTGAGGACAGCCAGCTCCGCCAGAAAGGCACTCGCGAGACGACGCGCGATCGCAGTATCGCGCGGTCACCAGCTCTGTTAAGCTCGGTGCACGAGGAGTAGGTGATGATCAGCGTGGGCGGCCAATGGATATACGGGTATCTGTTCCTGGCATGGCTCGCCGCGATTGCCTATAACTGGTTCCTGATCGAAACAGCCATTCGCGGCGTCAATGCCCCCAGCGCCTATGTCGAGAGAATCGGCCTCGGTTTTCCTTACGTGCGCACGCGCCATCCATCCTGCCCGAAGGAGCTGAAACACATTTACCGCTCCTGCATGCGATGGATCTATGGCCCGACCTTGCTTCTGGTGGCGCTGGCCATGATTATCGATTAGGATATTCGCGGATCTTGATCGCGATTTCTCAACACCGCCTTTATTATGGTTGCGGACAAGGATAAATGGCGCAACATCTGGAAGGATTAAGAAGTATATCTTCATCAGCGGAGACGATTTTACATCAACTCACTCAATTAGCTTTTGGGTTATTGATCCACTGACGATGTACTAAGTGCAACTTGCCAGCATCAATTTTCTGCTTAGCCAACTGTTCTGCTTTACAGACAATCATGCAGTGATTGCCTAATGCAAGGCGATTCAGCTTAAGCGTTGAACCTCACCCGCTGTTCCGTTAGCGTATGACCAGCAATACGGGGCATCCAATGAGCATGATTACCTACGAGCAGGACGGCGAGATCAAGCGTACGTCCGGTAGCTTTTTCCGGGGTGAAAACACCAATTTCCACCCATCGGATCAGACCTTTTCAAACGCTGATTTCCTTTCGAAATATGTAATGAAGGGTTGGGCGCCTCCATCAAGCTTCGTGACAAAGGAAACCCCGATTGTCGCGTTCGGGTCCTGTTTTGCGGCCAATATCAGCGACTACCTGCATGCACGCGGTTACAACGTCCTGACCAAGCATGAGAACCGTGCCTACGTCACCCAGATGGGCGACGGCATCGTCAATACATTCGCGATCCTGCAGCAGTTCGAATGGGCTTGGCTCAACAAGACGCCCTCCGCCGACCTCTGGCACGGATATCGTGCCGAGGAGTTCGGATACGACGACGATGTTCGCCGTGATACGAAGGCGCTCTTCGATGCCGCTGAGCTCTTCGTCATTACCCTAGGCCTTTCCGAAATCTGGTACGACGAGTTGACCGGCGAAGTTTTTTGGCGCGCCGTGCCACGCGACAGATATGACCCATCACGCCACAAGTTTCGGGTCGCAACACATGCCGAAACGCTGGCCAATCTGCACCGTATCCACGCACTGATCCGTGAATACAGGCCGGAAGCCCATATCCTGTTTTCCGTTTCGCCAGTGCCGCTGACGGCGACTTTCCGGCCCGTCTCCTGCATCACCGCGGACGCGGTCTCGAAGGCAACGCTGAGATCGGCGCTCGATGAGTTCCTCGGAGTGCATTCATCGGACCAACGGCTCCACTATATGCCAAGCTATGAGGCCGTAACGCGCCTCTTCAGCCACCAGTGGGAAGGTGACCGCCGCCATCCGCATATTCATGTGCTTGATTTTAACATGCAGATGTTCGAGGCGTTTTTCTGCAAACCGGGCCTGCCGATGCCGACACTTGAGGCGACCTTCCGGGCCGCGCTGGAGACGGATGTCAAGCTCGGCATGGAGGGGCATGAGAACGAAGGCATGTCTTATAGCCAATTGCGCAACCTGCGGATCGAAGAGCGGCGGGAAGCAAAGCGCGAAGCACGCAGACAGGAGCGAATCATGGAGCGCGCCGCCCTGCGCAACCGGCTGAAGCAGGAGCAGCAACGGGCTGAATCCAATCTTCCGAAACAAGACCGCAAACGCGCCAAAATAACGCTTGTATCGACCCTTCTACTGAAAGCCGCTGTAGCGCTTCTTGCACTTCAAGGAGTTTGGAGCCTTGCTGACGATTGGCTGATGGCAGCAGTGCTTGCGCTATGAAAGGATTCGGAGCGCGATATGCGCTTCAATCATGCGAATACTGAAAGACAAGTTGGGTGGCGACCCCTGCAGGACTCGAACCTGCGACCTGCTGCTTAGAAGGCAGCTGCTCTATCCAGTTGAGCTAAGGGGCCAGCGCGGGGCCGGCGGTTGGCGGCCCAAGCTTGCGTCGCGGGCGTGCCGCGGCGCCGTCATGCACGATATGCTTCAGTGGGTCCAGGGCTGCTGGCGGTTGAAGCGAAAATTGTCGGTGTAGGAGAGGTTCTGGCGAACCGGTTCCTTGGGCTGGATGACCCGGTATTCGATGCCTTCGCGCTTGGCATAGGCTTCGGCCAGTTCCTGGGTTTCAAACGTCAGCCGCAGCTGCTGCTTCATGTCGCCGGAAGATGTGTAACCGAGGATGGGATCGATGCTGCGTGGCTGTTCCTGGTCGAATTCCAGAACCCAGAGGTGAGTCTTCGCCTTGCCAGACTGCATCGCGGTTTTAGAAGGACGATAGATCTTTGCGGCCATGGCCTGAAACATCCCCAACACTTGAGGAGGCGACGCCGCTGAAAGCTATGGTCGGAGTGGAGAGATTCGAACTCCCGACCCTCTGGTCCCAAACCAGATGCGCTACCAGACTGCGCTACACTCCGTTCCTAACGATCTGCGAGATACACGGTTCACCGGCATGCCGCAACTGCAAAATTCGTCTAATCACAATACCATGCGGCATTGTACGAAAGCTTAACCGGAATTGCCGATCCGCTGGTTGATCACCTTGTCACCGATGCGCAGGCCGAGCGCCTTTGCACGGCCGGCATTCAGCTCCAGCACGAATTTGACCGGCGCTCCCGAATCGATGATGTCGCGCGAAAAAGGCACGGCATTTTCGCGAATGGCGGAAATTTTTCCGTCACCAGAGATGAAGACCATGTCGAGCGGCAGGACGGTGTTTTCCATCCACATCTGCACCCGGCGCGATTCGCCGAAATCGAACAGCATGCCGTGATCGGCCGCCATTTCCTTGCGGTACATCAGCCCCTGCTCGCGCTGCGCATCGCTCAAGGCAAGCTCGATAGAGAATTCATAGGTCTTGCCGGCCGCGGTGCGGATCGACAGCGTATCCTTGGGGAAAATCACGGACTGTGCCAGCGCGACACCGGCCCAGATGACAAAAAGCGCCGCAAGGGCGCCTTTCGAGAAAATAGAGAAATTGCGAGACATCAGTGAGACCGGCTGACGGGATTGGCACTGTCGGGATGGATTTCCGCTGCCATCAGGCCCTTGTCGCCGGGCCCGAAGCGGACCAGAACCGTCTGACCAGGGCGAAGCTCGGTGAGACCAAAGCGACGCAGCGTTTCCATATGGACAAAGATGTCCTCGGTCCCCTCGCCGCGGGTCAGGAAGCCAAAACCCTTGGTGCGGTTGAACCATTTGACCAGAGCGCGCTCGAGCCCGCTGGTTGCCGTCACCTGCACATGGGTGCGAACCGGCGGCAGCTGCGACGGATGAACGGCAGTCGACTGGTCCATGGAAAGAATGCGGAAGGCCTGATAACCGCGGTCGCGCCGCTGGATCATCGCGACGATGCGTGTGCCTTCGAGAATGGTCTGGTAGCCGTCGCGCCTGAGGCAGGTCACGTGCAGGAGAACATCCTGCATGCCGTTGTCGGGAACGATGAAGCCAAAACCCTTGGCAACGTCGAACCATTTGACGACGCCGGTGATTTCGATCAGCTCGACCGGTTCTCCCGAGAGCTCCTCGAAATTGGCAATGCCCTTCGATGACATCCTGTCTGCCATATCTTACCGGCCCCTCGATTACGCGTTACGACATGACGGTTAACTGATTCTTGCAGGATAGATTAACATCCCGGTAACCATCCAGCGCAAGTCCCCGTCTTGGCTTTATCACATCCTTTCTATCGGGCGCGGCTTGCTCGAAGCTGGCGGCTGCGCCATATCGGCGAGGACTTCATCCAGTATCGGAGCCACGAGAATGCGCTATCTCCACACGATGGTCCGGGTAAAGGACCTGGACGCCTCGCTTCATTTCTACACAACGCTCATGGGCTTGAAAGAGATCCGTCGTATCGACAACGAAAAGGGACGGTTCACGCTGGTCTTCCTAGCCGCCGCCGATGACCTTGCCGCGGCAAAGGACGTGCTCGCCCCCTGCCTGGAGCTCACTTATAACTGGGATACGGAAGATTATGCCGGCGGGCGTAATTTCGGCCACCTCGCCTATGAGGTCGACGATATCTACGCATACTGCAAACACCTGCAGGAGAACGGCGTGACCATCAACCGGCCGCCGCGCGACGGCCACATGGCCTTTGTCCGCTCGCCGGACGGCATTTCCTTCGAGATCCTGCAGAAGGGCGAAAGCCTGGCCGCAGCCGAGCCCTGGGCCTCGATGCCGAATACCGGCAGCTGGTAACCCTATAGCCGGCCACAAAGCATAACCGGCACGCCGCTTGCCCTATCCCTGCTTCCGCGGGATGATTTCAACTGTGATTCGCGGGCATGATGCCCGCGGACAGAGTTTTTGAGAGGCCCGCCGTGCCGGCACCGCATGTATTCTTCCGTGCCCCCCTATCCGGACTGGCCTTATCCAGACTGGTCGTGACCGGGCTCTGCGCGATCGCCTTGAGCGGCTGCATGACGGACAAGAAGACGGCAGACGCCGAAGACCCGGCCAGCAGTGCAGAACTTGCCGCGGCAGGTCCGCAGCCGGTACAGGGCCCCAGAATGGCACTGACGGCGCGACAAAGCCTAACCACGAACACCCGCTATGTCGACCCGCTCGTTTCGACCTCCGGCCGTCACCAGCAACAGGCAAAGCAGCAACAGCAGGCCACGACGCCGGCAGCAACGGCTGCGGGCGCGCAACAGATGCAGACAGCGGCACCCGCCTCTTCCGCCGCCGCCTTTCCGCCTGCACCAGCACAGCCGGCGCAATCGCTTTCCGGGCTTGCAACCCAGCCAACCGGCGTCAGGGCCGGAAGCTTCAGCATCTTCTCGTCCACGGCGCCACCACCTTCCTCCATGCCGCAGGCAGCCCCCACGGCTCCTGCTCCGGCCACCGCCAATTCGCCCATGCCGGAGACGACCGGCACTGTGCCGGCCGGCCGCAATTTCAGCGCCACCAGCGGCAGCGTCTTTACGCCAAGACAGCCGCTTGCGCCGACCACCTGCCCGACAGACAAATCCGGGCGCCCGGTAAACTGTTGATCTGCCGAGAAAATCCGGTTTTCAACAGGCTGGAAGACGCCTGTCATTTTTTTGCAAAAAACAGCGTATTGGCGCTTGCGGTAACGAAATCACCTCTCTATAAGAGCGCTCACCGCACGCGCCCTTCGTCTATCGGTTAGGACGTCAGATTTTCATTCTGAAAAGAGGGGTTCGACTCCCCTAGGGCGTGCCACCGGTCTT
>NZ_VIWP01000007.1:264265-281819 GCF_007829835.1 Neorhizobium alkalisoli
AGGGCGCTCACCGCACGCGCCCTTCGTCTATCGGTTAGGACGTCAGATTTTCATTCTGAAAAGAGGGGTTCGACTCCCCTAGGGCGTGCCACCGGTCTCTTTCCCTCACAAGTTATCCGACGGCCTTCTCACGGCGCCAGAACCGCATCCAGCAGTCTCAACTGCATACGGCGGTTGCCCTGCCAGTGGTCGGCGCTGAGGCAGCCGGCCGCGTGGATCTGGGCGCCACGGGAATTGAGGAGGAGGTTTCCGAGCGGTGTTTCGGCGGCACGGAAGGCGATCCCCTCAAGCTTCGAGCCATCGACCGATTCGAGCGTGATCTTGACATGCGCCGTGCCGACAAGGCGTGCGTCACGCAGACGGTGGGCGGGGATTGCGAAAACCGGCTGCGCATGACCCGAACCGTAAGGGCCGGCCTGTTCCAGCTGGTCGAAGAGCTGCAGCGTCGCGCCGGATGCCGAGAGTGCGCCGTCGATCTTCAGGACGTGGCTGGCGACCAGAGTCGGCACGGTTTCGGCCGACATTTCCTCGAAGAAGGCGCGCAGCTTGCCGAGATTGGCCTTTTCGACCGTCAGGCCCGCCGCCATGGCATGGCCGCCGCCCTTGACGAGCAGGCCCTGTTCTACGGCGGCACGCACCATGCGGCCCATGTCGAAACCATTGATCGAGCGACCGGAACCAGTGCCCTTGCCGGACGGATCGAACGAAATGGCGAAGGCCGGGCGCTTGAACTTTTCCTTCAGGCGTGCGGCCAGCAGGCCGACAATACCCGGGTGCCATTTGTCATAGGCGGTGACGATGACGGAAGCGCCCTCGCCGTCTCCATATTCGGCCAGAACCTGGGCTTCCGCCTCGGCCAGCATGGCGGCTTCCATCGCCTGGCGCTCGCGGTTCAGATCGTCCAGCCTGCCGGCGATTTCTTCCGCCTCGATCGGATCTTCCATGGTCAGCAGCCGGCTGCCGAGCGCCGCATCGCCTATCCGTCCGCCGGCATTGATTCGCGGGCCGATCATGAAACCGAGATGATAGGGCGTGACCGGACCGCCTAGGCCCGCCTTGCGAAAGAGCGCGGCAAGGCCGGCATTGCCCATGTGACGGGCAGCCTTTAGGCCTTTGACCACGTAGGCACGGTTGAGACCCTTCAACGGCACGACATCACAGACGGTGGGAAGCGCCACCAGATCGAGCCACTCCAGCAGGTCGAGCGAAGCCGCCGCCGGATGTTTTCTTTCGCGCAGCAGCCTTGCCGTAGCGACGAGAACGAGGAAAACGACACCGGCTGCGCAAAGATGCCCCTGCCCCGACAGGTCGTCCTCACGGTTGGGATTGACCAGCGCCAGACAGGGCGGCAGTTCGTGGCTGAGCTGGTGGTGGTCGATCACCACGACATCGCATTTTTCGTCCTCTGCCGCCTTCAGCGCCTCGTGGCTGGTCGAGCCGCAGTCGACGGTGACGATCAGGTCGGCGCCATTTTCGATCAGTTGGCGGATGGCATTCGGGTTGGGGCCATACCCCTCAAAGATGCGGTCAGGGATGTAGATTTCCGACTGCACGCCGAAATGGCGCAGGAAGCGATAGAGGAGCGCCGAGGACGAGGCGCCATCGACGTCGTAATCGCCGAAGATCGCCACCTTCTGGCGGCGGTCGATCGCCTCGACGATCCGCGTCGCAGCCTTTTCGCAATCGGTCAGCGAAAACGGCTCCGGCATCAGGGCGCGGATGGTGGGATCGAGGAAGGCCGGTGCGTCGTCCAAAGAGACCCCACGGCCGGCAAGCACGCGTGCCAAAAGTTCCGGGAGGCCGTGGATCTGGCTGATCGCCAGCGCCCGGTTCTGGCCGGCCTGGTCAAGCCTGGAGACCCAGCGCTGGCCGCTGACCGATTTTTCGACATTGAGAAACGCACGCGGCACCGGATCGACCGGCGTCGGGGAAAGGGATGTGGCTGGCGAAGGGCGGCTGATCATGCAGCCGTTTTATCGCATCGCGGCGGAAATCGGTATCGGTTTTCGATGGGGGTGGTTGGGGAATGATTCGAGCTCTTGTTCCAACAGCCAGCATAGCCCACCCGCCCTCATTCCTGTGCTCGTCACAGGAATGAGGGCGGTGGGGTTGCAGCCCTCAGAACGCCTGCGGACGCTCGATGCGGATGACCTGCGGCTCGCCGGCCAGGTAACTTTCGGCCTTGATGGCATCGACAGCCTTGCGGACCGAATCCTCCATCGTTGCATGGGTGACGAGAATGATCGTCTTGGAGCCTTCCGAACCATCCGGCTTGGCGCGCTGCACGATCGATTCCAGCGAGATGCCGTTTTCGGCCATGCGGGTGGCGATCGATGCGAAGACGCCAGTGCGGTCTTCGACGGAGAGGCGGATGAAATAACCGCCCTCGTGGCTCTGCATCTGGGCGCGCTGGTAAGGCGCAAGCGTCGCGGCCGGCTTGCCGAGAACCGGAACCTGCTGGGCACCCGGACGGCTTTTTGCGATATCGGCGATATCGCCGAGAACCGACGACGCCGTCGCATTGCCGCCGGCGCCGGGGCCGACCATCAGGAGTTCGCCGAGAATGTCGGATTCGATCGCGACCGCGTTGGTAACACCGTCGACCTGGGCAATGACGCTGTCACGCGGCACCATGGTCGGGTGAACGCGCTGCTCGATGCCGGTCTCGGTGCGCTGGGCGACGCCGAGCAGCTTGATGCGATAGCCGAGGTCGGCTGCCGCATGGATATCTTCGATCGAGATATTGCTGATACCTTCTAGATAGATCTCGTCCGGCGCGATCTGGGTTCCGAAGGCAAGCGTCGTCAGGATGGAGAGCTTGTGGGCCGTATCATTGCCTTCGATGTCGAAGGTCGGATCGGCTTCGGCATAACCGAGGCGCTGGGCTTCCTTGAGGCAATCCGCAAAGGTCAGGCCTTCCTTCTCCATCCGGGTCAGGATGTAATTGCAGGTGCCGTTCATGATGCCATAGACGCGCGAGACAGTATTGCCCGTCAGCGATTCACGCAGTGCCTTGATGACCGGGATACCCCCGGCAACGGCCGCCTCGAAATTGAGGAGGACGCCCTTTTCCTCGGCGATCTTGGCAAGCTCGACGCCAGAAGCGGCGAGCAGCGCCTTGTTGGCCGTCACCACATGGAGACCACGGGTCAAAGCGATGCGGACGGAATCCGCAGCTGCACCTTCGGCGCCGCCCATCAGCTCGACGAAGACGTCGATATCGGCCTTTTCAGCAAGCGCCTGCGGCGTGTCGAACCAGGTAATGCCAGACAGATCGATGCCGCGGTCACGGGTGCGGTCGCGTGCCGTCACGGCCACGATTTCGATCGCACGGCCGCAGGTTCTCGAAAGTTCATCGGCACGGGTCTGGATGATCCGCACGAGCGAGGCACCTACAGTGCCGAGACCCGCAATACCGACTTTGAGGGCGTCTGCCATATTCTTCTTCCCGATGTTTTCTGAAAGGGCGGCCCGGACGGGCCGCCGATACGCGTAGGTTTCCGTGCCGCTCAGCGGCGGGTGTTGAGCGAGATGACGTTGTGCATCGTGTCATCCGCCGTCGACAGGAATTTCTTGATGCTACGAGCCGCCTGGCGAATACGGTGCTCGTTCTCGACGAGCGCGAGACGGACGTAATCATCGCCCATTTCACCAAAACCGATGCCTGGAGCGACCGCGACGTCAGCCTTCTCGACCAGCAGCTTGGAGAATTCGAGCGAACCGAGATGGCGGAACTTTTCCGGGATCTTGGCCCAGGCGAACATCGTTGCCGGCGGCGGCGGCACGTCGAAACCGGCCTTGCCGAAGGCATCGACCATCACGTCGCGGCGGCGCTTGTAGACATTGCGGACCTCCGCGATGTCGGCGCCATCGCCGTTCAGCGCATGGGTGGCGGCAACCTGGATCGGCGTGAAAGCGCCGTAATCAAGGTAGGATTTGACCCGCGTCAGAGCGGCGATCAGGCGTTCGTTGCCGACGGCAAAGCCCATGCGCCAGCCGGGCATGGAAAAAGTCTTCGACATCGAGGTGAACTCGACCGTCACATCCATGGCGCCCGGCACTTCGAGAACCGAAGGCGGCGGGTTGTTGTCGTCGAAATAGATTTCCGAATAGGCCAGGTCGGACAGCACGATGATCTCGTGCTTCTTCGCAAACGCGATGACGTCCTTGTAGAAGTCGAGCGAGGCGATATGGGCCGTCGGGTTGGACGGATAGTTGATGATCAGCGCCAGCGGCTTCGGGATCGAATGCTTTACCGCGCGCTCGAGCGGCGGGAAGAAGCTCTCGTCCGGCTCGACCGACATGGAACGGATCACGCCGCCCGCCATCAGGAAGCCGAAGGCGTGGATTGGATAGGTCGGGTTCGGGCAAAGAATGACATCGCCCGGCGCAGTGATTGCCTGCGCCATATTGGCAAAACCTTCCTTCGAACCCAGGGTCGCGACGACCTGGGTATCAGGATTGAGTTTCACGCCGAACCGGCGGGCATAATAGGCGGCCTGGGCGCGGCGCAGGCCGGGAATGCCCTTGGACGACGAATAACGGTGCGTGCGCGGATCCTGGACCACTTCGCAGAGCTTGTCGACGATCGCCTGCGGCGTCGGAAGGTCCGGATTGCCCATGCCGAGATCGATAATGTCCGCTCCACCCGCTCGCGCGCTGGCTTTCAAACGGTTGACCTGTTCGAAAACGTAGGGCGGCAGACGGCGAACTTTATGAAACTCTTCCATGGTTATCCTCAAGGTGAATACGAAAGCAGCCCTCTTCTTGCTGCTTCGCGGCGCATATTAAGCGATTTGTGCTTTGCGGCCAAACACGGCGAAACGCAAGTGCAATTACAGCCAACTTGCACGCCCATGGCACGCCCGGGCGCGTTTCGGCCTGCGGGCGTTACTGCTTGGAAATGTCGGAAAGCGCCGTCGTGCCGTGATCGGCAGCGAGCTTTCTGTATTCCGCCACGCGGCGCTGATATTCCGCTTCGGAAATCGCACCGGTCTTGCGCTGGCGGGCAAGGGCTGCCATGCGCGGCTCGGTCTTCTGATAATCAGCATCTTCGATCTGCTCGGCAGCGGCCTTCAGCGTGTAATCGAAAACCGGATAGGTGCCGGTGTCGCGCTTGACGAGCGGGCCCGGGGGCGGCGCGGTCTTGGACTGGGTAATGACGGCCGGCGGCGGGGTGTTCGGAACACCATCATCAAGCGCAAACGTCTTGCTGCTATTGCAGCCGGCAATCAAAGGCATAGATCCCAGACCGACGAAAAGCGGCAGCCAGCCGATCCGATGCCTCAGTTTTTCCATGTCCGCAACCCATATCTTCCGTCTTCGGCGTCGTCCACCTGACGGGCCGGTCGCTGGCACTTGTATTCGTTTTCAGGCACAATGTACAAACGAAAACAGACGTAACCAACAGACAACCAAAGGGGAGACCGCTTGTGGCGGACAAGACCGAGGATAAAGGGACGAACGGACCTGAATTTCCCGGTTTCGACCCGGCCTCTCTCAACGCCTATATGGTCAAGGATGCCGATGCGCTGGCCGCCAATGTCGCCCGCGCCATCGAGAACATGGGCAAGGCGGCGTCTGAATGGCTCGGTCCCCGCGAACGCGGCGAGATCAACGATTCGGTCGTCAATCCGTTCGGCGATCTGGTGAAGACGCTTTCGAAGGTCACAGAATACTGGCTGGCCGAGCCGCAGCGGACGCTGGAAGCCCAGACCCTGCTGTTTTCCAGCTATATGGGCATATGGATGCGTTCCATGAGCCGCTTTTCCGGCGAGCCGGTGGAGCCCGATCCGATCGGGCTGCCGAAGGACAAGCGTTTTTCCGACGAGGACTGGACGAAAAATCCGTTCTTCGCCTTCCTGCGCCAGCTTTATGTCGTCACCGCCGACTGGGCGGAAAAGCTGGTGGCGCAGGCGGAAGGGTTGGATGAACACACACGCCACAAGGCGGCCTTCTACGTGCGGCAGGTCACGGCGGCGATTTCGCCGGCCAATTTTGCGCTGACCAATCCGGAAGTGTTTCGCGATACGATCGCCACCAACGGCGCCAATCTCGTTGCCGGCATGAAGATGCTGGCGGAGGATATTGCCGCCGGCGGCGGTGATCTTCGGCTGCGCCAGACGGATGCCAGCAAGTTCGCGATCGGCCGCAACATGGCGCTGACGCCGGGCAAGGTGATCGCCCAGAGCGAGATCTGCGAAGTGCTGCAATACGAAGCCTCGACCGAAACCGTCTTGAAGCGGCCCCTCCTCATCGTGCCGCCGTGGATCAACAAGTTCTACATTCTCGACCTCAATCCGCAGAAAAGCTTCACCAAGTGGTGCGTCGATCAGGGGCATACGGTTTTCGTCATTTCCTGGGTCAATCCGGATGCGCGGCACGCGATGAAGGACTGGGAAGCCTATATGCGCGAGGGGATCGATTTCGCGCTCGACACGGTGGAAAAGGCGACGGGCGAAAAGAAGGTCAATGCGATCGGTTATTGCGTGGGCGGCACGCTGCTGGCCGCGACCCTCGCCTACCATGCGCAGCAGAAGGACAGCCGCATCGCGTCCGCGACGTTCCTGACGACGCAGGTGGATTTCACCTTTGCGGGCGACCTGAAAGTATTTGTCGACGAGGAGCAGATTGCCGCGATCGAAAGGCAGATGGACGCCTTCGGTTATCTCGACGGATCGAAAATGGCGAGCGCCTTCAACATGCTGCGCGCCTCGGAGCTGATCTGGCCCTATGTCGTCAACAATTACCTCCGGGGACAGGAGCCCCTGCCCTTCGACCTTCTCTACTGGAATTCCGATTCGACCCGCATGGCGGCCGCCAACCACGCCTATTACCTGCGCAACTGCTATCTCGGGAACAAGCTTTCCAAGGGCGAGATGAAGCTTGCGGACAAGGTGGTTTCGCTGAAAGACGTGAAAATCCCGATCTACAATCTGGCGACCCGCGAAGATCATATCGCGCCGGCGAAATCGGTGTTCATCGGCTCGGACCTGTTCGGCGGGCAGGTGGAATTCGTGCTGACGGGATCGGGCCATATTGCCGGCGTGGTGAACCCGCCGGACAAGGAAAAATACCAGTACTGGACCGGGGCCAAACCGACCGGCCCGTTCGAGACATGGGCGGAAAAGGCGGTCGAGACCAAGGGATCCTGGTGGCCGCATTGGCAGCATTGGGTGGAGGCGAAGGACGCGAAACGCGTGCCCGCCCGCAAACCCGGCGGATCAGCCCTCAACGCGATTGCCGATGCGCCCGGCACCTATGTCCTCGCGCGTATCTGAGAGTTTTCCCTGCCATGCATTTCGATCCGCCGCTGGTTCCGGCCACGCTCGTCCAGCGTTACAAGCGCTTTCTGTTCGATGCCATAACCGAGGACGGCACACCCTTTACCGGTTTCTGCCCGAATACCGGTTCCATGCGCGGCCTGACGACGCCCGGCTCAAAAATCTGGGTGTCGCAGCACGACAGCCCGACGCGCAAATACCGCCATATGTTCGAAATGATCGAGACGGATGGCGAACTGGTCGGCGTCAATACCGGCCTGCCGAACAGGCTGACCGAAGAAGCGATCCGCGCCGGCCTCATTGCGAGCCTTGCCGGCTACAAAACCCTTCTTCGCGAACAGAAATACGGCCGCAATTCCCGCATCGACTTTCTGCTGAAGGACGGCGATCTGCCGGATGCCTATGTGGAAGTGAAGAACGTGCATTTCAGCCGAGAGCCCCGGCTGGCGGAATTCCCCGATACGGTTACCAAGCGCGGCGCAAAACATCTCGAAGAACTGGGCGATATGGCAGAGACAGGTCACCGGGCGGTGATGATCTATCTGATCCAGCGGCACGACTGCGAGCGGTTTCGGATCTGCGCCGATCTCGACCCGGCTTACGGCCTTGCATTTGACCGTGCCAAGGCACGCGGCGTCGAGGCCTATGCGCTGCGCTGCTGCGTGACACCGACGGAAATTGCGGCTTCGGATCTCGTAGAGATAGACGAAACCGGGCCGGCTGTTTTATGAACGGGTACCGACAAGAGAGAGATCATGGTCAGTTACATCGAAGCCGTTTCCGCGCCCCCTAAAAATACGGGGGCTATCCGGCTCTACAACACAACGGACGACTTTGCCGGCATGCGCAAGGCCTGCCTTCTGACGGCGCGCTGCCTCGACGAGCTGGCGGCGATCGTCAAGCCGGGCATCACCACCAGCGCGATCGACCGCTTCGTCTTCGAATTCGGCATGGATCACGGCGCGCTTCCGGCGACGCTGAACTATCGTGGCTACAAATATTCCGTTTGCACCTCGATCAATCATGTCGTCTGCCACGGCATGCCGGACGACAAGCCGCTGCGTGACGGCGATATCGTCAATATCGACGTCACCTATATTCTGGACGGCTGGCATGGGGATTCGAGCCGCATGTATCCGGTCGGCCAGGTCAAGCGGGCGGCCGAGCGGTTGATGGAAGTCACCTATGAATGCCTGCTGCGCGGCATTGCCGCCGTGCGCCCCGGCGCCCGCACCGGCGCGATCGGAGAAGCAATCCAGACTTTTGCGGAATCCGAGCGCTGCTCGGTCGTGCGCGATTTCTGCGGCCATGGCGTCGGGCGCCTTTTCCACGATTCGCCGAACATCCTGCATTACGGCCGCGCCGACGAAGGCCCGGAAATGAAGGAAGGCATGATCTTCACAATCGAGCCGATGATCAATCTCGGCAAGCCGCATGTGAAAGTCCTGTCCGACGGATGGACGGCGGTCACCCGCGACCGCTCGCTTTCGGCGCAATACGAACATGCCGTTGGCGTCACCGCGACGGGATGCGAGGTGTTCACTCTCTCCCCCGCCGGGCTCGACCGCCCCGGCCTGCCGCCGCTTAAGGGCTGACCCATAACCAGACCGCCGCGCTCCTCGTCCGATCCGTTGGAACCAGTCGAGGATGCGGCGGACGATATTTTCGTCGATGAGCGCGGCTTTTTCGCAGAACAGGTTTCGCGAGCGAAGCCTGAGCGAAAGCCGGCCTCCGATATGCCGCTTCCGGCCGAGCACTATCACGGCCATCGCGACAGGCTGCGCGACAAATATCGCGATCATGGCGATGCATCGCTTGCCGATTACGAAGTGCTCGAACTTCTCCTCTTCCGCTCCATCCCCCGTCGTGACACGAAGCCGATCGCCAAGGCACTGATCGAGCGTTTTGGTTCGCTTGCCGCCGTCTTCGGGGCGCCGCTTTCGCTCTTGCAGGAGGTGAAGGGTGTCGGCGAGGCTGTCGCGCTAGATCTCAAGCTGGTCGCGACCGTTGGGCAACGCATGCTGAAAAGCGAGCTGCGCGGCAAACAACTCCTGTCATCATGGTCGTCGGTGATCGATTATTGCCACGCGGCGATGGCCTATGAGGCACGCGAACAGTTTCGAATCCTGTTTCTCGACAAGCGCAATGCGCTGATCGCCGACGAGGTGCAGGGACATGGAACGGTCGATCACACGCCGGTTGATCGACAACCAAGGCGCGCGACATGGAATTTCGACCTATCCTACTGAAAGCTATAGGTTTTCACCAGACCAGCCCTAGCCAGTGGGCGACATTCAACCATGATAGCTGCAATAGTCCGCTAAGATCGCTGCTAATTCATCACGCAGTAGAAAATAGTATAAAT
This sequence comes from Neorhizobium alkalisoli, assembly GCF_007829835.1. GTDB lineage: Bacteria > Pseudomonadota > Alphaproteobacteria > Rhizobiales > Rhizobiaceae > Neorhizobium. Next base: position 273,914 of record NZ_VIWP01000007.1, read on the forward strand.
CGCCCGCCGCAAATTTCAAATGATTTCAAATTTGCCAATGGGAACAGCGGGTTACGGGATTAACAGTTGACATCCTCTCCGCCGCGATGTACAGAAGCAAAATAACCTTCACCATTATTTTGTTCAGCGCCGATTTAGCCCGGCGAATATCGAGCATTGCGAATTTTTATGATGATCACAACGACACAGAAAGCAAAGACGCCAAAATATCTGTTCAAGCGCGGCGAGCAATACTATTGCGTCCGTAATGTTCCCGCGCGATACAGGCACAAGTTCAACAACCAGAAACAAATATGGTATTCTCTTCGCACAACTGATCTTGGTGAAGCCATCAGTCGACTTGAGGTCCGGACCAAGCAACATGATGCGATCATGTCTGGCGAACTGGACAGTCTGAAGCCAGTCACCTTCGATGATGAAGTGAAGCGCTGCGAAAGCTTCAGCATCATCCGGAAGAGTTCGGCTGAGATCAAACTTGAAACGCTGGAAGAGAGATTCAACACCATTGCCGACCGCTTGGCTGTCGTCCTGCAAATCCATCAACCGACCGCCGTTGACGTCGCCGCACTTGCGGGGGTGAGTGACGCGCCTGCGATGCTGTTGAAGGATGCCTTCGTTGTCCTCCAAGAGATTGATCCAACGTTCACGTCGCACCTTCGCGAGTGGGACGCCAAGCAAAAGATCAAGAAGTTTGACCGCGCCATCGAAGACTTCATTGCTCGCATGGGCGACATCGACATCCTGACCATCGATGAGGATGTTGCTGAAGCTTATCTTTTGTCGGTCACCAACGATGTCGTGATTGCCAAGAAGTTCAAATCTGAGCACGGCAATCGTATGATCTCGCTCGTTCGACAGGTGATCAAGCCTGTACTGAAAAGCCGGTTCAAAAAGAACTTCACCTGCTTCGACGGGCTTCGGATCAAACTGAAGGTCAAGGACGGCGGCAAGCGACAGGCATTCACTGAGGCTGAAGTTCGAGCAATTCACGCCGCCCTTCCCGGCTTTCAGATGTCCGATGAGGCTAAGGCGATCATTCGGCTCGCCTTGATTACGGGGTGCGGTCCAAAGGAGCTGTGCTGGCTAACAACCGCTGACATTCGGACTTCCGTAAAGACGCCGTACATCAAGATCGGTCCTAACGAGTTGCGCGGGTTTGTGAAGTCTGGCGACGACCGGCACAGAGATTTGCCTATCGCGACTGATGACTGCATTGCTCTAATGAAGCGCTTCCCGAACGGCTTTGAGAGGTTCCAAGCCGACAACGGACCATCGAAGCTCAACAAAGAGCTGAACCCATTCTTCAGCGTCATCACGCCGGGGAAATCGCTCTACTCAGCTCGCCATCGCCTAGACGACTTGTTGAAAGTCGCAAAGGTCGATCTCGGTATCAAAGCCGCCCTGTCCGGTCACTCGCTTGGAGGTCATCTCCATTATTATGGTCGCTCCGGAAACGGCTACACACTCACTGACAAGAAGGAGGCAATTCTTAAGGCGCTCGCTGCATCTTCCAAGAAGGAAGACCACGAAAATGAACAATAATCATGAACTCAATACGAAATATGACCACAGTGAGGCTTTGAATAGCCACCTCTATATTATGAACGCGTCATTATTTCCAAATTTGGAAGTAATAATGTCTCATAAGAATACATTTGAAATGCTCGTCTACGATAAGAAGGCTCGTGAAGAATTCTTCGACGCGTACGAGAGGCTTATAAGCTGGTGCAAACAATACGGCTATTGGAAAGCCGCGATGGATCACGCCAGCTCGCGAAACGAAATGAAAGCAGCACTCGAACTGCTCGACTGAACGGGAGAAGGACATGACCATCGATATCGATTTGATCAGCTTGGCGGGATTGATTGTCCTGACCTATTTCGTCGGCTGGAACATGGGGCGTGTAGTATGATCAGCATTTCACTGCCCGTCTTCATAAGCTGCATGCTCATTCTGCTGTTGATCGGCTTCCGACGCGGCAGAACGGCATATGAACGGAAATTGGTGCGGCTGCATAAGCTGCATACGCGAGCCTTAGAATTATCGTTGCAAGACCATGCGAAGAAGGTTGCGAAAGCCGCTAAATAGAAGTGCGAGCCGGGTCCGTAACAGCCTTGTTCGTATTTCTCCAAGAAATGAAACTTTGCACCGAAGGGTCTGGATTTACGTCCGGACCCTTTTGTATGAGTGCCGATCGGATTGGTTGCGGTTGCGGACGTGGTTCGTTCGCGCATTGATCAACGTGTGACCAGCAAAACGGCTTAGCCAAAATTGTGCACCGCAAAAACCGAACAAATACGACCAAAAATGGTGCAAGACTCTGACAACGTAGCCGATTCGTTCTATTAGTTTCGCCTAATGTTCTTTAATGCATTAGGTTCGTCTAATCGATGTGCAACATCTTGAAGCTATCGCGATTTCACAGATGTCGATAATGTCCGTACAGCGACCCGCTGGTTTCGCGCAAAAGGCTGTCTTCATTAAAGATAGCTGGCGCATCGGAGACCGACATTATCATCCCCCACTTTTCGAATGTCGGTCTCCATTTTTTTATCGATCAAAAGTTGCGAGCCCGCTTTGTTCTCAACATATGAGTGCCTATCGTGAAATGAGCACAGCAGCGTACAAACCATGATCAGACATTTTTATGAGCAATATTCACATTAGACGGGAACCATCATCAGCATCAGCCGTTCCCCTTTGTCGGTCGACCGACATTCTGGGCGAAGCTCGGCGTCCCGCCCCTTTCGCTGGGCTTCGTTCCGGTAGGACTGAGGCTGTTTTTCATGGACCATTTTACGGCGAACATTCTCCGACATAAACGCCCGCCTCATCCCAATCGCGGACGATGGACCATCTTGGCTGTAATCTTAGGAGCAACAGCGCTTATCTATCTTGCCGTACGTCTGATTTGACCGACCGAAAGCCTGCGATCCACCAATGGAACGCCACCGCTTCGAGCCGGTAGGGATTGAGACGTTCACTCTTATGACCCAGCAACTCAAAAGCCCTGCCCGGTTCTATAGATGTCATGTCGACGCCTTTATGGCACCCCTCGGAGCGCGGTGTTCCCCCCACGTTGTGCCGCGCTCCGACCTCCCCTGATGGAACATTTCATTGAGCAAGCGGTTCTTATTTGACCAGCTGCGCCAAAGAGCTGGCACCTTGAGAGCGGAACCCGGTGAAGTCCAAAGCCAGCCGGGTTCCGACGCGCTTCTGTATTAGCTGCCTCTAAACCAAGCTCATATTGTACGGTAGCGCTTACTTGTCGCCAGCTCGGCTCGACATCATATTGGCGCAATGAAAACCAACGTCACCGACAAGCAAATCGAGATGATTTTCGCAGTGTATCGCCACGTGTGTGCGCAGCGCGAGATTGATCCGTTGAGCGACAAAGGGCGGGAGATTGCAACTCGGATGTTTGCAATGTTCGACGGCTCTCAAAATGTCGAACAGATGAAGCGAAAGTTCCTGCATTAGAACCATCAAGCACGATGGTGATATCGTTGCAGAGCGACATGACCATCTTCGTACTTTACACAAAGCACAGTCGCAGCGCCTCTCGACATCCGCGTTACGAACTTCATCAATGCTGGCTGGCTTTCGAACATGCGATTGGTGTCGTGCACCTGAACGCCCTTCGCGGTATGATCGACCAATGCGCACAGTAGATATGCAGAGTTCACTTGCTCCGCGACATACCATCTAACGTCGTTATCAAAGTCCCAAACGTCCGCGAGCGTCAGCTTCATGCTGTCCATCCAAGCTTGTTTGCGATGGTAAACAACAGACGACAGGTTCAGGCGTTCCGTGAAAAATGCCCTTAAATTATTGGAACAAAACGCCTTTTGATACTTCGCTCAGAGCTTAAGCCATGATTGTCTTTTGCGGTCGTCCTCTGCCCGATCATCGCATTCAACAACTGAAGCAACACTGAGCAGTGCCGACGATGGAAAGCTATAGTTTTGATCGTCTGCAACAATGAAAAGACCATCGGGCGTGAACATCAACGACGAACACTTCAGGTTCCGTTCCCGACCTTCGTCAAAAACTGATACAATGTACACTTTTATAGGTCCCGCGCGCCTATTATTGGCTTTTGCGGCTTTATACACTCAAGTATTCCGCAATCAAGATATCCGCCCATCAAGCGAATAAACGCCCAAAACTCGTAGAGAAGTGCGGTCTGTCAATTTACAACGGCTTGCATAGTCGCAGCCTGTTGCCTTCCAAGAGATCGATGACCTTTTGGCTTTGCAGGTAGAACAGCGCATTAATCAGCTCGTCTTCACTATAGCCTTTGTCGATGATGAGGGGTTCGCCGATTTTGTATATGCTAACAGGCTCATCGACCTTCGCACCGAGATCACGCAGCAAGTTGCAGATAGCGACGTCTGCTGTTGCGCGTTCCATTGTTTAGTCCTCGCGTTCGAACTTCGGCTTCAACCCACGAACATAGCCAAAGCTCTGGTTTTCGCTAGCTGTCTCTAATTGGTGACACAGCCAGTCTGCGTCCTTTATTACGGAATTCAGCGCGGCTAAAGCATTGCCAGCGAAGGCATCAAGGACCAGTTGCGCCCGGTCATCATAGCTAGACTGTTCGATTTGGCGAGCTTGAGCGAGGATCATGACTGGCTTCCGTGATTAGGACTACGTTCCTATTTTGTTCACGGTAGGCGGTAGAGTCAATAGGCCTATTCGGTCAGCGTGCCGACTTCACGTCGTTCGATAACACATGCGTTCTGAAGCATCGTGGCAGTCTGATCAGGATGGTTCAAAGCATGCAGTAAAGTCGCCTCATCGGGCATACGCATAAAGAACTGGTAGATTTTCATTGGACCAAGCGGCGGCAAATCCGGATCTCGCTCTTTCAGTTCCCGGCGCTGGTCAGCAGCTTCTTCCCTGCACTCTTCGTAGGTCTTAGCGAAGTGAAGGCTTTCATCCGAACCGGGCAGGACTTGGTAGGCATAGGCATGAAATTGCATTTTAGACAATCCTCACATTGATATGGAAGGACTGTAGGCTATCGTCGTAGAGGGCGACAAGGTGCAGAATTGCAGTATCGATCCCACCGGGAGACACGCTAAGATTGCCCTGACGCACAGAGTCGGGGGCGACATTGAAGGCACTACGAAGCATCAATTGGCTGTGGGCAGCGGCGATCATCATTTCGGCGACAGCCTGTACGGTGGCAGCTCAGCCGGTGGCTACTGAACCACGCCAGTCCGCATCTGTCGAAGCCAGTGTTGTTAAAGATGAGGGGTGCGAAGCGGGAAATGACGACCGCAAGAGCGATCTTTGCGCACAATGGAAGGCGGCAGACGCGGCTTCCAAAACGGTTTTGATTGGATGGTGGCAGGTCGGTCTATCGTTTGTCACTATGTTGGCGGCTGCGGGAGCAGTCTTGTACGCCAAGCATGCGGCGGATGCGGCACGCGCTGCAAACCAATTCACCAGAGACGCAGAAAGGCCTTGGATTTTCGTTGACTCGGTTTTCCAGATAGAGGGAGCGGAAATTGCCCAAGACGGAAAAAAAATTGGGATGGCGACAAAGACGACCCTTACTAACGAAGGCTCAACAATAGCGGTTGATGTCCACCTGGTTTGGGATGTGTTCAGAACTGTCGACTTGGACTACGAGAGGGAATATCAGCGGATTTTAGATCAAAAGGATATGGGGAACCCGAAACTCGTTGCACCTTTTCGCACCAGTACGGTCGTATTAGACAGTTCTGAGTTTCAGTTCGACCAACGCGACACGCAAGGTCCATGCCATGCGGCGCTGCTCCTATACTATCGGTCGCCTCATAGCGACAAACAGCTTCATACTTGCACTTTCTTCCAGATGAGCAACATCTCTGGAAGAGACATACTCGTGAAGGAGGGCTATGCCACGAAAATGAGATAGTTCTGGCGTAGACTACATTTCCCGCGCCCGCTGCCAGCCCTGCCCGGAATTCCTGCCGAACGATGTAATACTATAACATCAGAACAAATTATCTGCTTATTGCGAGTCATTCGCAACTGAAGCGCACCCTCGCCTGCCTGAATCCACTTGCTTTTGCCTGTAACATTGCCTATTTTGTAACATTACTACAGCAAAGATACGGAATCAGGTCATGAAGGTCTACGGATACGTGCGTGTCAGCACGGCTGAACAGGCAAACAGCGGTGAAAGCCTCGACACTCAGAAGGCTAAGATCACTGGCTATGCTATGATGCAGGGATGGACTGTTACCGACATCTTTGTAGAGGCTGGCGTGTCTGGTTCTATCCCGTTAGCTGATCGTCCCGAAGGCGCAAGGCTGTTAGCTGCTGCCGGTAAGGGCGATATGATCATCACGCCTAAGCTCGACCGCATGTTTCGCTCTGCATCCGATGCGCTTGGAACACTGGAAGAGCTGAAAGACCAAGGAACCGGGCTGGTGATGATCGATCTTGGCGGCGACGTCACCGGCAACGGCATATCTAAGCTGGTCTTCACAATCCTGTCTGCGGTTGCAGAGAATGAGCGAGAACGCATCCGTGAGCGTATTCGCGATGTTAAGCGCCATCTCGCATCACAGGGGATATATGGCGGCGGCAAGGTGCCATTCGGCTATGACGTGGTCGATGGTCGCTTGGTGGAGAACGCTGAACAACAGGCTGTGCTGCAAAAGCTGAAGCAAGGGCGTGATGAGGGGTTGAGCCTACGGAAGATTGGTGAGGCTCATGGCATGCAGGCGATGACAGTGAAGCGCATCCTTGATCGAATAGAACGCAATCCGGATTGACCGGCGAACAGGCGCGATTTTCCGGAGTGATTGACCCTGCCTCACCCCTTTTCCAGCAAGAAATATCGATATGGTCGTCCGCAAATTTTATAATGATTTTGAATTTTTCGGGCTGATCAAAAGCCGTTTTGCTGAACTCGTCTGATCTCACGAAGAGAGCACTGACCGACATGAGGAATACGTAAGATTCTCTCATCGGTCATGGCGTAGAGATACGACAAGCGCGCTATTCCTGATTGGCGCAGGGTGCCGATCAACCGATGTGACAATTCACTTGTTTCAAGATTGTCGAGAAAGTTGATTTTTGCGTGCATGCTAGGGCCTCCCGCCAAAACATGAGCACGAATTACATTATCATTCAGTCAAGTTTGTGACTCGGCTGTCTCAGTAGCTTCTTTTCTCAGCTTGTCTGATCTGGTGTAGATAATGCTGCCCGATATTCGGCAACAGCAATAGCTGATCGTCTGTCATCTTGTAGAGATCGGACATCCTCTCAAACCCCGATTTTTTCAATACGCCGACTAGTCGTGGCGATAGCTCACTGTAGTCTAGATCGTCTTCAAATCTGATCTTCCCGTGCATAGTTGTTCCGCCTCAACAAAAAAAGTGAATATAAGTCATATTCACCTTTAGTCAAATTAGATGTATACGAACGATGCGGCTAAACCCTTGGTCGAGTCCCTGCAAATGTGAAGCGGGCTTTCAAAACTTGGGGCGACTTTAACTCTTTGATTACGGTTGGGTCGGACGTTGAGGGTGTTAGATATCCGTGGGTGCATGAATGGCTGCTTCAGACAGGATCGAACAGACCAATATAAATGGCACCTTTACGAATGGCACGGCGATACACGCTTTTGCCAGTTCGCATGACCTGCGCGGCGCTCTGATAAAGCAGGTCACATTCGATGCCATCAGAAAAGAATTGTCGCTTCTGATAAAGACCGGAACTGCGATCCTCACCCTTACCTATCGCGATGCTTTTGTGCAGAATTTTCCGCTGCTGAACTGCGCAATGCGCCATAATGGACCGCAACTGCTGTTGATTTCCACTGAGAGCTGACCCGGCGTTTCCACCGAGAAGTGACCCGCCTTTAGGTATCGTTTGTGCTGGTCGTAGTGGTCAAGGTCCTGC
>NZ_VIWP01000008.1 GCF_007829835.1 Neorhizobium alkalisoli
CAGTTCATGTCGCTGCATCCGGGTGATGTGATCTCCACCGGCACACCGCCCGGCGTCGGCATGGGCCTCAAACCGCCGCGTTATCTCAAGCCCGGTGATGTCGTCGAACTCGGCATCGAGGGGCTGGGGTCGCAGAAGCAGACGTTCAAGGCTGATATCTGATGGATTTTCCGGCGCGTCCGACAAGGGCGCGCCGGGCTATTGGCCGTTTCTTTCGGTCGCACATCTGTCGGGTTCTTCATTTGTGATCGGCAATGTTGCCTGTCCGGTGGAACTGCTTTGCCCAAACCCGGTTATGGGCATATGAACCAGATGATCGCGAAAGATCCGCTTGCGGCGGAACTGGCAGAGGCGAAACTTGCTTCGGGCCTCATTTATATTTCCGGCCTCGAAAGCGGCATCACGCGGAAAAAGAGCGGCAAGAGTTTTCGATATTTTTCGACTAACGGACAGCGGATCGTAGACAAGGCCGAGATCACGCGGTTGAACGCGCTTGCCATCCCACCTGCCTATACGGATGTCATCATTTCCAGCAACCCACTGTCGCATCTTCAGGCGATCGGCGTCGATGCGCGCGGCCGGCGCCAGTACCGGTATCACCCCGACTGGCATGCCGAACGTGGCAAGGCGAAGTTCGAGCGTCTCTCCGAATTTGCCCACAGCCTTCCCGATATCCGCGAAAGGGTCGATCACGACCTGCGCGGCCGTGGCATGACCATGGAGAAGGCGCTGGCGACCGTCGTGTGGATGCTCGACAATCTCTATATCCGTATCGGCAATTCCAATTATGCCGAGGAAAACGGCTCCTATGGGCTGACGACGCTGAGAAACCGGCATGTGAAGATCGACGGTGCGAGCGTCAAATTCCGCTTCAAGGGCAAGTCCGGCAAGGAGTGGAATCTTGTCCATAGCGACCGGCGCATCGCCAATGTCGTGCGAAAGCTGCAGGAATTGCCGGGCCAGCAGCTATTCAAATATGTTTGCGACGAAGGCGGCTGCCGGCAGATTTCGTCCCATGACGTCAACACCTACATTCAGGAAGCGGCCGGCGAGGATTTTTCGTCCCGCCAGTTCCGCACCTGGGGCGCAACCTGCATGGCCGTCTGGTCGCTTGCGCCATTGGAGGCGGCCACGTCAGAACGAGCGATTGCCCGTCAGCTCAACGAGGCGATCGATGGTGTTGCTGCCAAGCTCGTCAATACGCGCGCCGTCTGCCGTTCCTCCTATATCCATCCGGGCGTGTTCGAGGATTTTCGCGCAGGGCGTCTGGCGGACATCCTGAAAGCCCGAAAAACCCGCAGCGAAAGGCTTCTCGCCTGGATGGACGAGGACGAGATGCGGGTTCTGCAATGGCTGAAAGCGCGCGCCGCATTGGAAATCTGAGCACGCGTCACGGGCGTTACATATCGGTCTGATATGCTCCCCAGATTAAGGAGAGGCCGATGTCCGGACGCGAAAATGTCACCGCAAAGCGGTTGATGGATGCCTGTGAAACCCTGCTTTGCGAAACGGATACGCTGGAAGATCTGACGACGCGCCGTATCGCCATCCAGGCGGAGGCGACGCCTTCGGCAATCGCCTATCATTTCGGATCTCAGGAAGAACTGATCACGGCGGTGGCTGAACGGGTCTATCGTCGTCTCAATGCCGAGCGGTTGAGCCTGTTGCAGAAGGCAGTCGATCGTCGCGCCCCAGCGCCTGCCGATCTCGAAGAGGTGATCGCGGCACTCGTCGGCCCGTCGATCCGCTGGGCAACCGATCCGAAATCGAGCTATCCGGTCCTCGCCCATTTCACCTCGATGGCACAATCGCATCGCGACGATGTCGCGCATTACCGCCGCATCATCGACGATGTCGAACATCACCGCGCCTTCATCCCGCATCTGAAACGCATCGCGCCCTGGCTCGACGAAGTCGATATCGGCTGGCGGTTGAACTGCGCGCTCGGCATCCGCTCGCAGGTGACGCGCAATCGTCCGCGCACGGCGCTTCTCACCAATTACCAGCTGGATCTCGACAATGTCGATCTCGTCATCGGCCGCATGGTGGAAGTGATCGCGCCGATGTTCCGCCGCTAAGGCAAACGGCGCCTGGGGATTTCGAACAGCATTCGAAATCCGTCACGCGTGCGAAATAAAGCACTTCTATCGGTCTTCCCATCATCAGCCGAGCATGGAGGGCAATCCGGTGCGCCGCGAAACCACTTTCATTCATATGACCGACCTGCATATCGGCAATGCCGATGACAGCCATCTGCACAGCGATACGACCGAAACGCTGCAGCAGGTGCTCGACCTCGTCGCGACCGTGACCCCGAAGCCGCAATTCGTCATCGCCAGCGGCGATCTCACCAATGCCGGTGACGCGGAAAGCTTTCGTCGGCTGAAGGCGATCATGGAAGAGAAGCTCGACATGCCGGTGATCTACGCACTCGGCAATCACGATACCCGCCCCGGCTTCTACGACGGCATGGGCGTCGCGACCGACGATCCGGATGCGCCTTATGACCACGATACCGTGATCGACGGCATCCATATCATCACGATCGATTCCACCACGCCGGGTCTTATCGGCGGCTCGATCGAGCCGGAACAGTTCGACTGGCTCGCCACGACGCTCGACACCCATCCGGACCTGCCGAAGCTGATCGTCGTCCACCATCCGCCGGCACTTGGCGAAGAGGCGGATGTCGCCCATTGGCGGACGATCCATTTCCCGCAATCGGAGCGTTTTCGCGAGCTTTTGAAGGGCCGCAACATTATCGGCATTCTGAGCGGCCATATCCATCATGACCGGGTTTCGGTCTGGCACGGCATTCCGGTCGTTGTCGGCACCGGCCAGCATGCTGCAACCGACATTCTGCGCACGGATATCCTACGCATGGTGCGCGGCGCCTCCTTCGGCATCGGTACGATCCGCCCCTCGGGCCTGACCATGGCCTTTGTGCCGCTGCCGTCAGACCGCGCCGAACTCAACACCTATCCGCTCGAAATGCTGCTTGCCCGGGCCATGCCCGTCGCTGCCGAATAATCTGATCCGGAGATCAACACCATGCTGCGCAGAACCACGCTCAAGCTGACCGCCGCCCTTGCCGGCGCCTCGCTCCTGCCTTTCGGTGCCTTTGCCGAAATGCCGGCAACGGTCGACAAGCCGATCACCATCAGCTTCTACAATTACAACCTCGCCTCGGCCAGCGCCGGTGCTGACGCGACCAAGGAGCTGATCGCCGGCTTCGAGAAGAAATTCCCGAACGTCAAGGTCGAAACGATCGCCGTTCCCTCGAACGAGATCATGTCGCGCGTCCAGGCCGATATCGTCGCCGGTCGCCAGCCCGACGTTGCCCAGCTCGTCTTCCGCGACCTGATCTATCTGGCGACCGATCTCGGCGCCAATGCGCTTGAGGACATGGTCAGCCCGGCGGAGCTGAAGGACCACTTTTCCGGCATGATCCCGCAAGGGTTGGAGCTCGGCAAGGTCGACGGCAAGACCTATGGTCTGCCCTACACGTTTTCGACGCCGATCCTCTATTACAATGCCGACCTGTTCAAGCAGGCGGGCCTCAATCCCGACGCCCCGCCAAAAACCTGGGACGACGTTGCGGCCGCCGGCAAGGCGATCAAGGAAAAGACCGGCAAGAACGGCTTCTTTCCCGGCGCCTATGGCCCCACCGACGGCACCTTCGTCTACCAGTCGATCGTCATGTCGAATGGCGGCAAGGTGCGTGACGGCAATACGCTGACCTATGCGAATGCCGAAGCCGCCGATGCGACGAAGATGCTGCGCGGCATGGTCGATAGCGGCGCCCATGCCAAGATCGATCCGGCCAGCGCGTCGGACACGTTCGCGGCCGGCAATATGGGCATGTTCCTTTACACGACGGCGCTTCTCACCAGCATCAAGAAGTCCGCCCAGGGCAAGTTCGAACTGCGCCTCGCGCCGATGCCGTCCTTCGGCGACAAGCCGACTGCGCCGACCAATTCGGGCAGCGCGCTCTTCGTGTTCAGCAAGGATCCGGCCAAGCAGCGCGCGTCTTACGAGCTGCTGAAATATCTGACCAGCAAGGAAGCCTATACGATCATCACGACCAAGATCGGCTATCTGCCGCTCCGTCTCGATATCGTCGATGACCCGAACTATCTCGGTCCCTGGGTCAAGGAAAACCCGATGTTCCGCGCCAACCTGGAACAGCTCAACCGCCTGACCGCCAATATCGCTTTCCCCGGCCCGAATTACCGCCAGGTCGAGAAGATGATGATGGACAGCGTTCGTGAAGCCGTGTTCGGCAATGGCGATCCGGTCGCGACGCTGAAGGCTGCCCAGGAACAGGGCCAGGAGCTGATGCCGTAAGGCAATCCCCCGGCATAAGACGCCAGCATACGAGGGAAGATGGCGGGCGGGGCTGCGGCAGCTGCCGCCCGTCGTCAGGAATGTGAGGAAACCGCCGATGACCGACATTCAGGCCGAATTCGCCGGGCCGATTGGCCGCACGAAAACTGCCGCCAGGACACGATACCGCGGTGAAGCCTTCGCGATCGCGCCTTGGCTCTATCTCGCGCCGGCGCTCATCCTCCTGATGATCTGGACCTATATTCCGCTGGTCGAGGCGTTCCAGCTGTCCTTCTATCAATGGAACATGCTGCCGACTTCGCCGCAGCGTTATGTCGGGATCGCCAATTACAAGCGGCTTCTGGCATTGCCGGAAATGCGCAATGCGCTCTGGAACACGCTCTATTACATTATCGGGCTTTTCCCGATGTCGGTCGTCATTCCGCTTTTCGTGGCAATCTGGACGCAGGATCTGACCGGTCGGGCGCGGATGATCTATCGTGCGCTGGTCTTCGTGCCAATGATCGTCGCCCCCGTCGTTGCCGCCATTCTGTGGCGCTGGCTGCTCAATGAGGATCAGGGCATTGTCACGCTCGGGCTGGGCTGGCTCGGTATCGGCCGTATCGGTTTCCTGACCGATCCCACCTATGCACTGGCGACCCTGACCTGGATCACCGGCTGGAAGCTGATCGGCTTTTCGACGCTTCTGTTCTCCGCCGCCAATGCCGGCATCAATCCGTCCTATATCGAGGCGGCAAGGATCGATGGCGCGACGCGCTGGGCGATCATCCGCGATATCCGCCTGCCATTGTTGTCGCCGACCATCCTGCTTCTGTCGATGATGACCATCCTGTTCGGGGCGCAGTGGAGCTTTGCCTATATCAACGTGCTCACCAATGGCGGTCCGCTGAAATCGACCACCAACATCTTCTACCTGCTGTGGGAATACGGTTTCGAGACGATGTCGGCCGGCTGGAGTTCGGCGGCCGGCATGATCGCCTTTGCCGGTTTTGCGGTTCTCGCGGCAGTCTGCATGTGGCTGACGAAAAGGTTTGCGGTCTATGACAACTGACGTCTCCCACGCCCCGGCAACTGATACCGTCTCCTTGTCTTCAGGCGGTCTCGTACGAAAACTCTTCGTGCACGCGGTGATGATTTTTCTGTCGGTCGTTTCGATCTTCCCGATCTACTGGATGATCGTCACCTCGCTCCGGCCCGAAAACGAGATCTTTTCCACCTCGCTCTGGCCGACCGAGCCGACGCTCGAAAACTATGTTTTCGTGCTAACTCGCGTGCCGATGCTGCAGATGCTGTTGAACACGACGATCGTCGCTGCGATGACAGCGGCGCTGCAGGTGGTGACGGGACTGCTGGCCGCTTATGCGCTGGTGCGCTGGCGCATGCGCCTGTCCGGCGTCATCCATGGCCTGATCGCGCTGTCCTGGCTGGTACCGTTTCAGGTAACGATGATCCCGAATTACGTGCTCGCGTCCCGAATTGGCCTGTTGGATACGCTGACCGGCCTGATCGTGCCGAATGCCGCGCACGCCTTCGCCATCCTGCTTCTCTATAACGCGATGCGCTCCTTTCCGACCGAGATTCTCGAGGCGGCGAGGATCGATGGCGCAAAAAGCTGGAAAATCCTTTGGCAGATCGTCACGCCGAACATGGGCGCGCCAATCGCTTCGCTCTCGATCATCGCCTTCATTTCCGCCTGGAACGAATATTTCTGGCCGCTGCTTCTGTCGCGCAAGCCGGAAAATTCCGTGGTGCAGATCGGGCTGCAGATGTTCATGACACAGGAAGGCAATCTCTGGGGACCGCTGATGGCGGCCGCTGCCCTCGCCAGCCTGCCGATCCTGATCATCTACCTGATCCTGCAGCGCCACGTGATCGAATCCTTCATGAAATCCGGAATCCGCTGACATGCAGACTTTTGACCGACTGATCGCGCTCGACGGCGCCCATAACGTGCGCGATCTCGGAGGATACCTCACAGCTGATGGCGGCTCGACGCGCTGGCGCTCCATCCTGCGCGGCGATGCCCTGCATGCCCTGACGGCTGCGGATATCGAAAACCTTGTGGATCAGGGCCTGACGACGGTGATCGACCTGCGCAGCGAAAGTGAAATCACCGCAGAGGCCAATCCCTTCACCGGCCATGACAGGGTGAGCTACCACAACACGTCGCTATTCGGCGCGATGGCACCGCTCGAAATGATGGCGGACGCCATTTCCAGTTTCGACATGGGCCATCGTTATTGCCGAGGACTGGACGAATGCCAGCCGGCCATTGCTGAAGTGCTCGGAAAAATCGCCGATGCGCCTGACGGTGCCGTGCTTTTCCATTGCAGCGCAGGCAAGGACCGAACCGGCATCATTTCGGCACTGTTGCTGGCCAATGCCGGTGTCGAGGAAAAGACGATCATTGAGGATTATGCCCTGACGGCGACGATTTCCGGTCCGCTGATCTCGCTATTGCGCGAACGCGCCCTCCAGCGCGGCATCCGGCCGACCGTCGCCGATGTCGTTCTTGCCTCCGAGCCGGCGAGCATGTTGCGGGCACTTGCACATATCAGCGCGACCTATGGCGGTGCCAGATCTTATCTGAGCGCTATTGGTCTCAGCGATGCAGCGATCGACAGGCTTGCAAGCCGGCTGACCGCTTAGGCGCTGTGTCGGATCTCACGCCGAGGCGCGCAGCTTCAGGTCTGATTTAAGAAGTTTTCGGTCGTCCCATTCGTCGCGCATGAACGAGGGCAGTTCTCCGCCGAGTTTCTGCAGTAGAAGCTCGATCGCCATCTTGCCGATCTCGTTATAATTCTGCGCCACAGTGGTGATCGGCGGACAGGCGTATTGGGAAAGCGGATGATCGTCATGGCCCGCGACCCTCAGATCAAAACTGTCGCCGTGGCCAACTTTCAAACCCTTCTGATAGGCGGCTGCAATGACGCCGAAGGCGACGCGATCATTGGCACAGAGGACCGTTTTCGTCGGAAAGCCCGGCCCGCTATTGAGGATCCGCATCGTCTCCTCGAAGCCGAACCGTTCGAAATCCCAGGTCGCGACATCTGGCAGTTCGACGATCTGCGGCGGCAGGCCGAACCCAGCCATCGCCTCAATATAGGCCTGTTTGCGCGTCCTGGCATTGGTATTGACCTCCGGCATGCCGAAATAGCAGGGCGGATTTCCGGAGCGGCAGAGGTAGTCGACGATCAGGCTGAAACTCTGCCGGTTGTCGGTGCCGACAAAGGCCGAACTGTCGTCCAGCGGCGAGTCCACATAAACCAGCGGGATGGCCCGGCCGAGTTCCGCAAAGGTCTCGTGATGCGATTTGACGCCGAGCGGCGCGATGATGGCGCCGGCGACATTCATCGACTTGCAGGTATTGATCGCCCGGTCTTCCATCTCCGGCTTGCCGTGCGAAGAGAGGACGAAGGCGAGAAAGCCGGCATCATTGGCGATCGTCTCGATCCGCCGCGTCAGCGCCATATAAAACGGGTCGGAAGAGTTCGGGACGATGACGCCGAGAATGTTCGTTCGCCGCCGGTTGAGATTGACGGCGAACATGTTGGGCCGGAAGCCGGACTTGTCGAGCGCGGCCTCGATCAGCGCCCGTGTCGAGCGGCGGACGGAATCGGGATCCTGAAAATATTTTGAGACCGTGGGGCGCGACAGGCCGACGAATTCGGAGAATTCCTCCATTGTCCTGATCGTCTTGGCCACGCTTTTCTCCTGCACTCAGTTCAGTCTGCGACGAACTGCACTTTCATCGTTGCCGGATCGACGGACTTCTTGGTGATGAATGGCAGGATCTCGGCAATAGGCAAGCGGTGCGAAACGAGTTTCGACATCACGCCCTCACGATCGGCCTGAAGCAGCGCAAGTGCCTGTGGAATATTGTTGTTGAGCGAATGCGAGCCGGCGATCTTGATCTGGCGGCGGAAGATCTCGAAAGGCGCGATCGAGATTTTTGCATCCGGCGCGCAGACGCCGAAGATCATCACAGTACCGCCATCGGCCGTGTAGCTCACCATGTCCTGAACGACGGCCGGAATACCGGTCGCGTCCGCGACGAGGTCGAAATGTTTGCGCTTCGCAGCGAGTTCCGAGGAGCCTGACACGGTCGGGATCAGACCGAGGCGTTCGGCGAAGTCGAGGCGGGATTGGACGACATCGGCGACATGCACCTGTGCTGCGCCTCTTGCCTTCAATGACAGGGCGAGAAGCAGGCCGATCGGTCCGGCGCCGAAGACGATTGCGCTTTCCGGCACATTGCCGACGCTGCCATCCGGCTTCGTCACGCCGGCATTGTTGAGGCCGTTCAGAACGCAGGCGAGCGGCTCGGCCAGTGCTGCCGTCTCGAAAGGCAAGGTGCCGATATCGTGGAGATGATCGACGCGTACGAGGCTGTAGGCGGCAAAACCGCCATCGACGCTGACGCCATAGGCGCCGAGATCCTCGCAGAGATTGAAGAGCCCCTTCTCGCAGGCGCGGCAATGGCCGCAAGCGAGATTGGGGTTGATCGCGACACGGGCGCCGGGCGCAAATTCCGTGACGTCACCGGCGACGGCCTCGACGATGCCGGCATATTCATGCCCGGGCACCAGCGGAAAGCGGCCGTCGCCATAATGGCCATGCAGGACTTCGATATCGGTCTGGCAAAGGCCGGATGCCTTGACCTTGATCAGGGCGTGACCCGGCAGAAGCGTGGGCACGGGGATGTTGGCGACGCCGGCTTCGTCCTTGGCAGCGTATCGAATGGCCTGCATGGTATTCTCCTCCTCTAAATTCCGATCAGCTCATCCAGTTTCCGCCGTCGACGTTATACGTCTGGGCGAGGATATAATCGCTGTCGGCGGACGCGAGGAAGACGGCGAGGCCCTTGATGTCGTCCGGCGTCGCGAAACGGCCGATCGGCACTTCCTTGGCGACGGCCTTCTTCTTTTCGCCTGGCTTCAGGCCTTCATATTCGGCAAATTTCTGGTCAACGAAATCCCAATGCTCGCCATCGACCACGCCGGGGGCGATCGCGTTGACATTGATGCCGTGCTTGACGAGCGCCAGAGCCGCCGACTGGGTGGCGGAGATGATCGCAGCCTTGGAGGCGCAATAAAGCGTCACGAGCGCTTCGCCACGGCGGCCGGCCTGGCTTGCCATGTTGATGATCTTGCCGCCGCGCTTGCGCTCGATCATGACATTGGCAACCGCCTTCATCATGAAGAGCGGGCCCTTCAGGTTGATGTCGAAGACGCGGTCATAGCTGTCTTCGGTAATGCTCTGGATCGGCGCCATGTCGAAGATGGCGGCGTTGTTGATGAGGATGTCGATGCCGCCGAACTCCTGGTCGACAGCCTTGACCACGGCGTCGATCGACGAAAGATCCGTCACATCGAGCTTCAGCGCCTTGGCGGCCGGGCCGATGGCTTCTGCAGCCTTGGTAGCGCGGGTGATATCGATATCGGCGATGATGACTTTTGCGCCTTCAGCAACGAACGCCTCGGCAAAGCCCAGGCCAATTCCGCGCGCGCCACCGGTAATCAGGGCGACCTTGTCTTTCAGTCTCATCACAATCTCCAAACGGTGATTTTCATAGGAATTTCGAGTTCTTGGAAGCGTCGCCGCGGCATATGTGCCGGGCTTCTCCCGGCGCGATATTTGCGCTCAGCGGATCGTCTGCGCAAGTCGCTGTCTCGGGCAATTCGCCTCAACAAGTCATTGTGTTGTTTGAGAGGAGCAGCCCGGCAATCAGGTCGCCGGGCTACCCTCCGGGAGGAGACTGCGGCAACGGAGGCTGCCGCAGGTCTTGGATTTACTTCTTCGGATAACCGGCGCGGCGCATGTCGCGTTCGACCTGCGACTGCGCGGCGTCGAGTGCCTGATCCACCGACTGCTGGCCGACGAGTGCTGCCGCGATCTGCTGACCGACGACCGTGCCGATCGACTGGAACTCCGGAATGGCGACGAACTGGACGCCGGTATAGGGAACCGGATCCTTGGTCGGCTTGGACGGGTCGGCCGACATGATCGCCTCCAGAACCGTCGCGGCAAACGGTGCCGCCTTCTGGTATTCAGGCAGGGCGTAAGTGGACTTGCGGGTACCCGGAGGAACTGCGACCCAGCCCTTCGTCTCGCCGACGAGTTTTACGTATTCCTTCGAGGTTGCCCATTTCAGGAACGACTTTGCGGCTTCCATCTTCTTGGACGTCTTCGGGATGGCAAGGTTCCAGGACCACGACCAGCTCGAGCCGGCGGGGGTTACGGCAACCGGTGCGCGGGCAAAGGCGGTCTTGTCGGCAACCTGACTTTCCTTCGGATCATAGACGCGGCCGGCGGCGGAGGTGGCGTCGATCCACATGGCGCAATGGCCGGTGGCAAACAGCGCCTGGTTTTCGTTAAAACCGTTCGAGGATGCGCCGGGCGGGCCGAACTTCGACATCAGGTCGACATATTCGGTAATCGCCTTCTTCCACGGCTCGCTGTTGACCTGCGGCTTCCAGTCCATGTCGAACCAGCGGCCGCCATAGGTGTTGATCATCGTGCCCAGGAAGGCCATGTTCTCGCCCCAGCCCGGCTTGCCGCGAAGGCAAATGCCATATTGCTGCTTGGACTTGTCGGTGAGCTTTTCGGCGAATTCGCGGATCTGCGTATAGCTCGGCTGGTCGGGCATTTTGAGGCCGGCCGCGGCAAACAGATCCTTGCGATAGAGGGTGAACGAGCTTTCCGTATAGAAGGGCACCGCATACAGCTTGCCGTCGACCGAAAGGCCCTTCTTGATCGGGTCGAGAAGGTCGGAATAGTCGTAATCGGCGCCGAGATCGTCGACCGACGCCAGCCAGCCGGACTTGCCCCAGATCGGTGCTTCGTAACCGCCGATCGTCATGACGTCATATTGGCCGGCATTGGTGGCGATGTCGGTCGTGACGCGCTCGCGCAGGACGTTCTCTTCCAGAACCACCCAATTGATCTTGTTGCCGGTCTTCTGTTCCCACTGCTTGGACAGGGCCTGCATGATGATCATGTCGCCATTGTTGACGGTGGCGATGGAGAGCTCTTCTGCCTTTGCGGCAGCGCTCAGTGCCAGCGTGCCGGCAGCGGACAGTAGCAGGAATTTCGTGATGGCTTTCATGGTTCCGTTCCTCCTCAACGGTTTGTAGTGAAAGATTGCATGTGTAAAATTTAATCTCGCTATTTCTTGTGGGCTGTCAAGCGGCCTATTCGCTCAATTTCTCGTCTCAATGGCGCGAATTCTGCATATTGGCCGGAATTATTGCGTGTATATCAGGCATTTAGCTGAAGTTTGAAAATTACGGAGATGAAAATTTGCGCATCAAAAAGTTTTCGCGTGTAAATTTTGTTGACAAATTTTACGCTCGGTCTAGCGTTTGCGAAAAATCCCGGGCGACCGGATTGCGCGAATTTTGGAGGAGTGAACTTGGCCATTCGCAGGGAAGGCGGTCTGGCGCCCGAGGAGCGCGGACCGACGATAACGATCGGTGAAATTCTCGTGGAGATCATGGCGACGACGGTGGGCGACGGGTTCCTCGAACCGCTGTCGCTGATCGGGCCCTATCCGAGCGGCGCGCCGGCCATCTTCATCGATCAGGTCGCGCGGATGGGCGGTTCGGCGGGCATGATCGCAAGCGTCGGCAATGATGATTTCGGCCGGCTGAATATCGAGCGTCTTCGCAAGGACGGCGTCGATGTCTCGGCGATCTCGGTGCTGGACGACAAGCCGACCGGCTCGGCCTTCGTCCGTTACCGCGCTGATGGAGGCCGTGACTTCGTCTTTAATATCGCCCGCTCCGCTGCCGGTGACCTGCGCATCACGGACAGGGCGGAAGCGCTGATCGAAAGGGCAGGCCATATCCACATCATGGGCTCCGCCTTTGCCATTCCCGGCATGGAAGCGATCGTCGGCACGGCGATTGCCAGCATCCGGTCAAGAGGCGGTTCGGTCTCCTTCGATCCGAACGTTCGCAAGGAACTGCTCAGCGAGGAAAGCCGTGTCCTGATCGACCGGCTGCTGCACGAGACCGATCTGCTTCTCCCTTCGGGTGAGGAGCTGCTGATCGCCGCCGGCATCGATGACGAGGTTTCGGCCGTCAACGCGCTGATGGCCTTCGGCATCAGCGAGATCGTGCTGAAGAACGGCAAGGCCGGCTCCTCCTATTTTGCGCGCGGTGCTGCGCGTGTCGATTGCCCCGGTTTTATCGTCGAGGAAATCGATCCGACCGGCGCGGGAGACTGTTTCGGCGCCACCTATCTCACCTGCCGCCGGCTTGGCATCGAACCGGCCAGGGCGCTGCAATTCGCCAATGCGGCCGGCGCGCGCAATGTCACGCGGCGCGGCCCGATGGAAGGCGTTTCGACCTTCGCCGAGCTTGAAACCTTCATCGCCAATACGCCAACCGGAGCCTGATCATGACTTCCATCCTGCTCGATCTCGCCAAGGCCCGACGTGCCGGCAAGACCTATGGCATCACCTCCGTCTGCTCGGCGCATCCGACGGTCCTGAGAGCGGCACTGCGCCGTGCGGCGGCAACCGGCCGGCCCGTCCTCATCGAGGCGACCTGCAATCAGGTCAACCAGTTCGGCGGTTATACGGGCATGACACCGGAAGACTTCGTATCCTTCGTCGGCGAGATTGCCGGCGAGGAAGGTGTTTCCAGGGACAATATCATCTTCGGCGGCGACCATCTCGGGCCCAATCCGTGGAAGAAGGAGCCGGCCGACACTGCGCTCGCCAAGGCCGAAGCGATGGTCGAGGCCTATGTCAGGGCGGGCTTCACCAAGATCCATCTCGATGCTTCGATGGGATGCGCGGGCGAACCTGTGGCCTTGGCCGACGATGTGGTCGCGCATCGCGCGGCAAGGCTTGCGCTTGCGGCGGAGCGTGTTTCGAAGGAAATCGCGGGAGCGCCGCTCGTCTATATTCTCGGGACCGAAGTGCCGGTGCCGGGTGGTGCGGACCATGTTCTCGATCATGTCGAACCCACTGCGCCGGCCGCGGCCCGCTCGACCATCGAGGTTCATCGCAAGGTGTTTGCCGAAGCGGGGCTCGACGAGGCTTTTTCGCGGGTGATTGCCTTCGTCGTGCAGCCGGGCGTCGAGTTCGGCAGTGAGAACGTCGTCGCCTACGAGCCGGAGCTTTCGCAGTCATTGACGGCGCTTCTCGACGAAGAACCGCAATTCGTGTTCGAGGCGCATTCGACCGATTACCAATCCCTCGTGGCGCTTGCCTCGCTGGTCGAGGAAGGTTTTCCGATCCTGAAGGTCGGGCCGGGCCTGACTTTTGCGTATCGGGAAGCCATTTACGGCCTCGACATGATCGCTTCGGAAATGGTTGCCGGCTATGGAAACCGGCCGTTGATGCAATGCCTCGAAAAGGTGATGCTCGCCGAGCCCGCCGACTGGCAGGGGCATTATCATGGTGACGAGGCGTCGCTACGCCTGCAGCGGCATTACAGCTATAGCGACCGTATCCGCTATTATTGGGCAAGGCCGGATGTGACGGCGGCCGTGGCGCGGCTTTTCGAAGCCCTGCGGAACGTTTCCATCCCCGAAACCCTGTTGCACCAATATGTGCCGCTGGTCCTGCCCGCCGCAACACTGCCGCTCTCCGCCGAGGAGATCGTCATCGCAGCAGTCGACGTCGTCCTTGCGGATTACGATGCGGCCGTAATGCCTTCAGGGGTCTGAGACCGCATCGGCCTACCTTTTCAACCCATGCGTTCGGACGCGTATGATCCTGGCGACGGCGGGAAAACGACGGTGCGGTTGCCGTTGATGAAGGTGCGGTGATGGATATGGGCGTGGATGGCGCGGGCAAGAACCTGGCTCTCCACGTCACGGCCGAGCGAGACATAATCGTCTGCAGACTGGGCATGGGTGATGCGAACCGTGTCCTGCTCGATGATCGGACCTTCGTCGAGATCGGCGGTGACATAGTGCGCCGTCGCACCAATCAGCTTCACGCCGCGCGTATAGGCTTGCTTGTAGGGGTTCGCGCCCTTGAAGCTCGGCAGGAAGGAGTGGTGGATGTTGATGATCCTGCCCGACATTTTTTGGCACAGCTGGTCGGACAGGACCTGCATGTAGCGGGCGAGCACGACAAGCTCGGTGCCGGTCGATTCGACCACATCCATCAGCTGGGCTTCGGCCTGCGGCTTGTTTTCCTTCGTCACCTTGATGTGGTGGAAGGGAATGTCGTTGTTGACCACCTGCTTCTGGTAATCGAAATGGTTCGAGACGACGCCGACGATATCGATCGGCAGGGCGCCGATCTTCCAGCGATACAGCAGGTCGTTGAGGCAATGGCCGAAGCGCGACACCATCAGGAGCACTTTCACGCGCTCTTCCGAATCGAAGATTTCCCATTCCATGCCGAACGTGTCGGCGACGGGCTTGAAGCCTTCGAGCAGAGCGGGCTTGGCAACGCCTTCTTCGGAGATGAAGGAGACGCGCATGAAGAATTTTCCGGTATCGAGGTCGTCGAACTGCGAGCTAGCGATGATGTTGCAGCCCTTGTCGGCGAGAAAGCCGGAGATCGCAGCGACGATCCCGCGCGTCGATTTGCAGGTGACGGTCAGTACATAAGATTTCATCAGCAGTCCCCGAAATGGAGTGTCGGCACCGGCGGTGAGCCGGGGCGATTGAATATGGATGGGATTGATGCCGCCCGGGTCAGGCGAATTCGGCGCTCATATGGGCGAGGTCATCCCAGAGACTTTCGGCAAATCCGCGCAGGACCATGATCTCGAAAGCATCGTCTGCGACACGCGTAAGATGGGCAGCGATATGGCCGATCACGCTCGTCGTGGAATGGCCGAGCGGGAATTGCGTAAGCGAAAGATCCACTGCCGTTCCCTTGGCCAGCATGCGCTCGACCATCGGTCCGCTCGCAAGCATTCTCACTCGACCCTGGCTTTGATCGACGCCGTATGCATCCGGTTTGAGCGCTTCGAACAGCGCCGTCATGTCGGCGTGGGATTTTGCGGCATTGCCGACGATGAACCACTGGCCGGGACCGGCCGCGCGAACGGCATGCGCAGAGCCGTCGGATAGTGAGCCGAGGCGTTTCGCAAGTGCTTCGTCACCCGGCTTGCCGAGAACATGGACGACATGCCCTTCCGGCAGGGGCGTGAGCGCAATGTTTTCGGAGACAATCGACGTGACCGAGCCGAGAGCGGGGCGCAGCGTGATGCGAAATTCAGACATGCAGTTTCTCATTCGCTTGATCGACGAAAACCGGATTGCAGAGGCGGGCCGGCGTAAACTCTTCCCGCAGGCCATTCCAGACCAGCACTTCCTCGCCATGCCTGGTCGAACCGCTCTTCACCAAGGCAAGCCCGATCGTCGAGCCGACATGCGGCGAATAGGCCGATGAAGTGATATAACCCTGATCGTTTTCCAGCGTTGCGGCAGCGCCCTTGGCCAGAATATGCGAGCCGCTGCGGAACGAGGTTTTGGGATCGAGCGGCAGGACGCCGACGAGTTGTGGGCGATCGGCGGAGACGAGACCCTCGCGCCCGACCATGGCCTTGCCGATGAAATCCGGTTTTGCCTGCGACACCATCTTGCCAAAGCCGAGATCGCCCGGCACGACCGTGCCGTTGATCTCATTATGGGTGACGTGGCCCTTTTCGATGCGCAGGACGCCGAGCGCCTCGACACCGTAAGGCTGGATGCCATGTTCCCGGCCTGCCTCCATCAGCGCATCGGCAATGCTTTCGCCAAAGCCTGCGGGAACTGCGAGTTCGAAGGCAAGCTCGCCAGAAAACGAGATGCGGAACAGCCGGCCATGCAACTGTCCGCCGCAGAGCGAAACTTCCTTTGCGGCGAGGAAAGGGAAGGCCGCATTGGAAATATCCTCTTCGACGATCTTTTCGAGGGTTGTGCGGGCCTTCGGTCCGGCAATCGCCATCTGCGCCCATTGGTCCGTCGAGGATGCAAGGCGCACATCGAGATCCGGCCAAAGCGCTTGGGCGCAGAATTCCAGATGGTTCATGACACCGGCGGCATAGGCTGTCGTCGTCGTCATGAAGAAATGTTCGTCCGACAGGCGGCTGGTCGTGCCGTCGTCATAGATCATGCCGTCCTCGCGCAGCATCAGGCCATAACGGGCCTTTCCGACCGGCAGTTTCAGGAAGGCGTTGGAATAGACGCGGTTCAGGAATTCGGCCGAATCCTTGCCGCAGATCTCGATCTTGCCGAGCATGGACACATCGCACAGGCCGGCATTTTTGCGGATGTTCAGGACCTCGCGGTCAACGCTCTCGCGCCACGTGCTTTCGCCGTCGCGCGGAAACCAGGATGACCGGTACCAGAGGCCGGTTTCGACGAACACAGCGCCGGTTTTCTTCGCCCATTCATGCAGCGGCGATTTTCGCACCGGCTGGAAATGCGTGCCATGATAGGCGCCGGCGAGCGCGCCGAAGGAGACGGGTGTGTAAAATGGCCGGAACGTCGTCGTTCCGACGTCTCCCGGCGAGATGCCACGCGCTTCGGCAAGAAGACCGATTGCGTTGATATTGGAGAGCTTGCCCTGATCGGTCGCCATGCCGCTGGTCGTATAACGCTTGGCCAGCTCGACATGGCCGTAGCCTTCCCGCACGGCGAGGCCGAGATCCTTGCGCGTGACGTCGTTCTGATAATCGACAAAGGCCTTGCCTTTGACGCCCGGAACGGACCAGAGCGGTTTTTCCGGACGTGCCGACATGTCACCTTCGACCGCGCCGAAGCTTGCCGCGGTGCATGCGAAACCCATTTCCGAAACCAGTACAGCGGCCTTGGCGGCACCTTCAGACAGGCATGCGGCAATTCCGTTGCCGGTGCTGAGGGCCGCTCCCGCGATCTGTAACCCGTTCAGCTGCTGCGGCGCGAGGAATGCCGCCTCGGCGTCCGACCAGACGGGTTTGCCACCGCGATGGCAGGCAAGGTGAATGACGGGGCTGAAACCGCCGGACATGGCCAGAGCGTCGACCTTCAGGTTTTCCGTGCGGCCGTCCTTGAGGATGACAATGGAGGAAAGTGCCTTTCCGCCCTTTGCATCGGAGACGACAGCGCCTTTGACGATCCTCGCCTTGCCGGTATAGGCCGGATTTCCGCCTGCCCGGCTATCGACGATCGCGACGGGAACGATGCCGCGGGCTTCGAGATCGAGTGCCAGCGCATAACCGCTGTCATTGGTGGTGAAGATCGCGACCTGTCGGCCGGGCGCCACACCATAGCGGTTGAGATAGCTGCGCATGGCGGTCGCCATCATCACGCCGGGAATATCGTTGCCGCCGAAAACAAGCGGCCGCTCTTCGGCGCCGGTGGCCAGGAGGGCCTGTTTGGCGACGATGCGCCACAGTCGCTCGACCGGTGCCTTTGCATTCGGAATAGCGACATGTTTCTGAACGCGCTCGACGGCGCCAAAAACATTGCCATCATACCAGCCGAAGGCGGTGGTGCGGGTAAGAATGGTGACGTTGGAAAGTGATTCCAGTTCCGCCTTTGCGGTTAGAACGAAGTCGGTCGCGCTGGCTTCGCCGATCCGAGCGGTGTCGGAAAGCAGCGAGCCGCCGATCATCGATTGTTCATCGACAAGGATGACCCTTGCGCCGGAGCGTCCGGCCGTCAGCGCCGCGGCAAGTCCCGTCGGGCCAGCGCCGATGAGGAGCAGGTCACAATGGGCCCAGGCTTTTTCATAGGTATCCGGATCCTTCTCGTAACTCGCCTTGCCGAGGCCGGCCGCCTTGCGGATGAAGGGCTCGTAGACCTTTTCCCAGAATGCCGCGGGCCACATGAAGGTCTTATAGTAGAAGCCCGCGCCGAGGAAGGGCGACAGGAGGCTGTTGAACGAGCCTATATCGAAATCGAGCGACGGCCAGCGGTTCTGGCTTGCCGCTTCCAGTCCCTGATAGAGTTCCTGCATGGTGGCGCGGGTATTGGGCTCGGTGCGGCCGCCCTGGCCGATCGTCATCAGCGCATTCGGTTCGGCGGCGCCCGCCGTCAGGATGCCGCGGGGGCGATGGTACTTGAAGCTTCGCCCGACCAGCTGGCAGCCATTGGCAAGCAGGGCCGAGGCGAGGCTGTCTCCGGCAAAACCCAGCATGCGCTTGCCGTCGAAGGTGAAGGAAAGGCGCGACTGCCGGTCGATCAG
This sequence comes from Neorhizobium alkalisoli, assembly GCF_007829835.1. Lineage (GTDB taxonomy): Bacteria > Pseudomonadota > Alphaproteobacteria > Rhizobiales > Rhizobiaceae > Neorhizobium. The sequence goes on from NZ_VIWP01000008.1 coordinate 18,476, forward strand.
GCCGCCGCTTTCCAGGCGATAGGATGTCATGGGTGCTTATCCTCTGACCTTATTCTCTGGCGAGCGCTGCGTCGCGGCTCGCCTCGATCTCGTGGGTGGCGGTATCGCGGGTAATGACCAGCCAGCGGCGGCAGCCCGATGTGTGGTGCCAATATTCGTCGTAACGGCCGCGCGGATTGTCGCGCAGGTAAACGTAATCCATCCAGGCATTCGGTGTCGCATCGGCCGCCGGGCGGTCGAGGACGGCTCCCTTGACGGTGAACTCCTCCTTGGGGCGTTTGCCGCAATGAGGGCAGGGGATGAGGCTTGCCATATCCAGATCTTTCTTGATGCCGCTATCGGCGAATGGTGGCGATCAATGCAGGTTCGGTTGGGCGCCCTGGCCCTTCTCGTCGATCAGGTAACCGCGCTCGAAACGGTCGAGCCGCATTTCGCGTGTCGTCTGGTGCGGTTCTCCCTTTGCGAGGAGATGGGCGAAGCAGAAGCCGGATGCAGGCGTCGCCTTGAAACCGCCGTAACACCAGCCGGCATTGAGATAGAGATTGTCGACGGGCGTCCTGTCGATGATCGGCGAACCATCCATCGACATGTCCATGATGCCGCCCCAGGAGCGCAGGACGCGGACGCGCGAAAGAGCCGGGATCATCGCCTTGCCGGCTTCGACCACATGTTCGACGGTCGCAAGATTGCCGCGCTGCGCATAGGAATTATAGCCATCGATATCGCCGCCGAACACAAGGCCGCCCTTGTCAGACTGCGAGACATAGAAATGCCCTGCACCGAACGTCACGACGCCATCGATGAAGGGTTTCAACCCTTCCGAGACGAAAGCCTGCAGGACGTGGCTTTCGATCGGCAGTTTCAGCCCGGCCATGTCCGCGACACGCGAAGAATTGCCGGCCGCTGCAAGGCCAAGCTTGCCGCAGCCGATAAAGCCCTTGGTCGTCTCGACGCCGGTGACGCGGCCATTCTCGCGGCGAATGCCGGTGACTTCGCAATTCTGGATGATATCGACGCCGCGCATGTCGGCGCCGCGGGCATAACCCCAGGCGACCGCATCGTGCCGCACCGTTCCACCACGGCGCTGGATCAGGCCGCCCTGGATCGGGAAACGGGCATTGTCGAAATCGAGAAACGGCAGCATGGCGCGAACCGCGGCGCGATCGAGCAGATCTGCGTCGACACCATGCAGGCGCATGGCATTGCCGCGCCGCGTATAGGCGTCGCGCTGGGCGTCGGAATGGAAGAGGTTGAGGACGCCGCGCTGCGACACCATCGCATTGTAGTTGAAGTCCTGTTCCAGCCCTTCCCAGAGTTTGAGCGACAGTTCGTAGAAGGGGTTGTTGCCGGGCAGAAGATAGTTTGAGCGAATGATCGTCGTGTTGCGGCCGACATTGCCGGAGCCGATATAGCCCTTCTCCAGAACGGCAACATTGGTGACGCCGAATTCCTTGGCGAGATAATAGGCCGTCGCAAGGCCATGTCCGCCTCCACCGACAATGATGACGTCGTAATGCGGTTTCGGCTGCGGATCCCGCCAGGCAGGCGTCCACGCCTTGTTGCCGCGAAGTCCGTTGAGAAGCAGGGAGAGTGCCGAATAGCGCATGAAATGGCGTCCTGAGGGTAACGCTCAGGACGATATTATGGATCTTTCGCCAAAGATTGCATCATAGGGACGGAATGATATAGAAAAAGGACATGGCATCCACCGAAGCAAAATCCCTGCAGCGTATCGGTTTCCTGCTGGTGCCCAATTACGCGCTGATGTCCTATGCCTCGGCCACAGAGCCGCTGCGCGCCGCAAACCTGATTGCGGGTCTGCCGCTTTACGAGGTGGTCAATCTCTCGGCCGCCGCAAAGCCGGTTACCAGTTCATCCGGGCTTTCGATCGATTGTCGGGGCCTGCAGGCAGAGGGGGCGAATTGCCACACGATCTTCGTCTGCGCCGGTGGCGGCCGTATCGACTGGGAAGACAGGGACGGGCTTTACGGCCTGCTTCGCAAACTCTCGCGCCAGGGTGTGAGGATCGGCGGCATATCGAGCGGCGCCTACCTGCTCGCGGCGGCCGGCCTGATGGAGAACCGCAACTTTACCATTCACTGGGAGCATGCGGAGCTTCTGAGAGAGGCTTTCCCGCATCTCCTGCCGTGGCATGCCCGTTACGTCATCGATGGTGACCGCATTACCTGTGGTGGCGGCGTTGCGCCGCTCGACATGATGCACGCGATGATCTCCGAGCGCATGGGCACGCATTTTGCCCGCCGCGTCAGCGACTGGTATCTCCACACGGCCGTCGGGGAGTCCAGCGCGCCACAGCGCGGTTCCGCCGCCGAACGTTTTGGCACGCACCATCCGGCCTTGCTGACTGTTCTCGAAAAGATGGAGGCGACGATCGAGCAGCCGGTGCCACGTGCTGCGCTGGCAAAGCTTGCCGGCATCAGCGCCCGCCACCTTGACCGGCTTTTTACGACCGAGATCGGTGCGGGCTTCCTTGATACCTATCGAGCTATCCGCATCCGCCATGCGCAGCGGCTTCTCGAGCAGAGCCCGCTTTCGATCGCCGAAATTGCCTTTGCCACCGGGTTTTCCAGCGCCGGCCATTTTTCCCGCGCGTTTAAGGCTGGGACAGGCAAGACGCCACGCGCTTTTCGTTTGAAGTTTCCTCGCGATTAACGGATTATTCCTGTCAAGATAATTCCTTGATGCGGAGAACAGATGGCGGGCCGGAACGAGAAAACGGAAGCGGGTGCAACCCTTTCGCAGGATCCGCACGCGGTGCGCGAGCCGCGCGTCAACAATCTGGAAATGGCGATCGGCCACGAGGTTCGCACCTATCGCAAGCAGCTTGGACTAACAGTTTCGGATCTCGCCGCCTCGACAGGCATGTCGGTCGGCATGCTCTCGAAAATCGAGAACGGCAATATCTCGCCATCGCTGACGACGTTGCAGTCCCTTTCCAAGGCGCTGAGCGTGCCGCTGACCTCGTTCTTCCGCCGTTTCGAGGAGCCGCGCAGCGCAACTTTCGTGAAGTCGGGTCAGGGCGTCAATATCGAGCGGCGCGGCACGCGGGCAGGGCATCAGTATAGCCTGCTCGGCCATATCGAGAACAATACAAGCGGCGTGACCGTGGAGCCCTACCTCATCACGCTGACTGCGGAATCAGACGTATTTCCGACCTTCCAACATGAAGGCATGGAGTTCCTCTACATGCTGGAGGGCGAGGTGGTCTATCGCCATGCCGAGAGCCTCTATCGGATGCAGCAGGGCGACAGCCTGTTCTTCGATGCCGACGCCCCGCACGGGCCGGAGGAACTCGTCCAGCTGCCGGCAAAATATCTGTCGATCATCAGCTATCCGCAGCGCCGCACCTCCTCGGATTGACCGGCATTGGTTAAACAAGAATTGCCTTAAAGGAAAAAAATATTCTTACAGATTGATCTGGCCTCTGGTGCGTGTTAGCTCTCCATTCAGTCACGAATGGAGATTTCGCCCATGTGCGGCATTGTTGGACTATTCCTGAAAGACAAGAGCCTCGAACCCAAGCTTGGGGAAATGCTCTCGGACATGCTGATCATCATGACCGATCGCGGGCCGGATTCCGCTGGCATCGCCATCTATGGCGCGACGACCGCCGGAAAGGCCAAGGTCACCTTGCAGTCGGCGGAGCCGAAGCTCGATTTCAATGGTCTTGCCGATGATCTCGCCGAGGCCGGCATCTATGCCGAGATCCTGATCAAAGATACGCATGCGGTGGTGGAACTGGATGCGGACAAGCTCTCGCAAGTCCGCGCCCTGCTCGCCGAAATCCGCCCTTCGGTACGCGTCATGGGCTCCGGCGACAGTGTCGAGATCTACAAGGAAACCGGCCTTCCGAGAGACGTCGTTGCCCGCTTCGGCGTTCGCGCCATGGGCGGTACGCACGGGATCGGGCATACGCGCATGGCAACGGAATCGGCTGTTACTACGCTCGGTGCCCACCCATTTTCCACGGGAGCCGACCAGTGCCTGGTGCATAACGGCTCGCTTTCAAATCACAACAACCTGCGCCGCGAGCTGGTTCGCGAGGGAATGACCTTCGAGACCCAGAACGACTCCGAAGTGGCTGCCGCTTACCTCACTGCTGAGATGGCCAAGGGCAAGAATCTCGGCGAGGCGCTGACCAGCGCCCTCGATGACCTGGATGGGTTCTTCACCTTCGTCGTCGGCACCAAGTCCGGTTTTGGCGTCGTGCGAGACCCGATCGCCTGCAAGCCGGCCGTCATGGCCGAGACGGACCAGTTCGTTGCCTTCGGCTCCGAATACCGGGCGCTGGTCAATCTGCCGGGCATCGAGAACGCGCGCGTCTGGGAGCCGGAACCGGCAACCGTCTATTTCTGGGATCACGAAAAGGCAGCCTGAGCCGCCGATATCGAGAAAGCTTTCAAAATGCCCGTATTCGATCTTTCCAGCACGCCGCTGCGTGAATTGAACAGCGCTCTCCACGCCCTTTCCAAGGGCGCCAACGACACGGCATTCGAGGTCGTCAACCCGCGCGGCAGCCATGCCGTCGCCGTTGGCATCGACAGCCCGGTCGTCGTCGATATCAAGGGTTCCGTCGGTTATTACTGCGCCGGCATGAACGATGGCGGCACCGTCACCGTGCATGGATCGGCCGGCCCCGGTGTTGCCGAAAACATGATGTCGGGCACTGTCGTGATCGAAGGCGATGCCTCGCAATATGCCGGCGCCACCGGCAATGGTGGCCTACTGGTGATCAAGGGCAATGCCGCCTCGCGCTGCGGCATTTCGATGAAGGGTATCGATATCGTCGTTTATGGCAATATCGGCCATATGTCGGCCTTCATGGGCCAGTCCGGCCACCTGGTCGTGCTTGGCGATGCGGGCGATGCGCTGGGAGATTCGCTTTACGAAGCCAAGCTCTTCGTCCGTGGTTCGGTGAAGAGCCTCGGCACCGATTGCATCGAAAAGGAAATGCGTCCGGAACATCTCGAAAAACTCGCCGAGCTTCTGGAAAAGGCCGGCGTCACGGATGTGAAGCCGGAAGAATTCAAGCGCTACGGCTCGGCCCGAAAACTCTACAATTTCAACATCGACAACGCCGACGCGTATTGAGGCGAGGGAAAGACATGTCCTATCACAACCCCTTCACGCCGCCCCGCAAGTCCGCGACCTTCGACGATCATACGCTGGCAGAAATCCGCCGTGCGGCGGCAACCGGCATCTATGACATTCGTGGCGCGGGCACCAAGCGCAAGGTTCCGCATTTCGACGACCTGCTTTTCCTCGGCGCCTCGATCTCCCGTTATCCGCTCGAAGGGTATCGCGAGAAATGCGATACATCGGTGACGCTCGGAACCCGCTTCGCCAAGAAGCCGATCACGCTGAAGACGCCGATCACCATTGCCGGCATGAGTTTTGGCGCCCTCTCGGGCAATGCCAAGGAAGCGCTCGGTCGTGGCGCAACGCTTGCCGGCACCTCGACGACGACAGGCGACGGCGGCATGACCAATGAGGAGCGCGGCCATTCGCAGACGCTCGTCTACCAGTATCTTCCGTCGCGTTACGGCATGAACCCGAAGGACCTTCGCCGCGCCGACGCGATCGAGATCGTCATCGGCCAAGGCGCCAAACCCGGCGGCGGCGGCATGCTGCTCGGCCAAAAAATTTCCGATCGCGTTGCCAATATGCGCAACCTGCCGAAGGGCATCGACCAGCGCTCCGCCTGCCGCCATCCCGACTGGACCGGCCCCGACGATCTCGAAATCAAGATCATGGAACTGCGCGAGATCACCGACTGGGAAAAGCCGATCTACGTCAAGGTCGGCGGCGCACGCCCCTATTATGACACGGCGCTTGCCGTGAAGTCCGGCGCCGATGTCGTCGTGCTCGACGGCATGCAGGGCGGCACCGCGGCAACGCAGGACGTGTTCATCGAAAATGTCGGCATGCCGACGCTCGCCTGCATCCGCCCCGCCGTTCAGGCGCTGCAGGATCTCGGCATGCATCGCAAGGTGCAGCTGATCGTTTCCGGTGGCATCCGCTCCGGCGCGGACGTTGCCAAGGCACTGGCGCTCGGCGCCGATGCGGTGGCGATCGGAACTGCAGCTCTGGTTGCTATCGGCGACAACGATCCCCGCTGGGAAGAAGAATACCAGAAGCTCGGCACCACGGCCGGCGCCTATGACGACTGGCACGAAGGCAAGGATCCGGCCGGTATCACCACCCAGGATCCGGAGCTTGCCGCCCGCCTCGACCCGATCGCAGCTGGCCGCCGCCTTGCCAATTACCTCAAGGTCATGACGCTGGAAGCGCAGACGATCGCGCGCGCCTGCGGCAAGAACAAGCTTCACAATCTGGAGCCGGAAGATCTTTGCGCCCTGACGATGGAAGCGGCTGCCATGGCGCAGATCCCGCTTGCCGGCACCAGCTGGTACCCCGGAAAGGGCGGCTTCTGAGATGGCGAGCTACACGGCCACGGTCCTATGGCAGCGGCAGGCGGGCGAGCTCTTCACCGACAATCGCTACAGCCGTGGCCATTCGTGGTCCTTCGATGGCGGCGTGAGTTTTCGCGCCTCCTCCTCTCCGCATGTCGTGCCGCGCTTTTCCGATCCCGCGGGCGTCGACCCGGAGGAAGCCTTCATCGCCAGCCTATCGTCCTGCCACATGCTCACCTTCCTTTATCTCGCCGCCAAGCACGGGCTGGTCGTCGAGCGCTATGAGGATGTTGCCGAGGGCAAGATGAGCAAGAATGCGGCTGGCAGGATGTGGGTCAGCGAAGTCACCTTGCGTCCGGCCATCGTCTGGGAAGGGCTTCCGCCGGAAGCTGCAGTGATCGAAGAACTGCATCATCTGGCGCATGAGGAATGTTTCATTGCCAATTCCGTTCGCACGGAGGTCCGCTGCGAACCGAGAACGAACTGAGCAAGACCTGAACCGCCGGGATAGAGCCAAAGGCCGATCGGTGTGCATCAAACAACGGGGAACGAAAATGACCATCGACCTTGAGACGTGGGCGAAGGAACGCGGCGTCAAATATTTCATGATCAGTTATACGGATCTGTTTGGCGGACAGCGCGCCAAGCTGGTTCCGACCCAGGCAATTGCCGACATGCAGAAGGATGGTGCCGGTTTCGCAGGGTTCGCCACCTGGCTGGACCTTACGCCCGCCCATCCCGATCTCTTCGCCATTCCGGATGCTTCCTCGGCCATTCAGCTCCCATGGAAGAAGGATGTTGCCTGGGTTGCCGCCGATTGCGTGATGGATGACAAGCCGGTCGAGCAGGCGCCGCGCGTGCTCCTGAAGAAGCTGGTGGCGGAAGCCGCTGGGCAGGGATTGCGGGTCAAGACCGGGGTGGAGCCGGAGTTTTTCCTGATCACGCCGGACGGTTCAAAAATTTCGGACGAATTCGATGCCGCCGAAAAGCCGTGCTACGATCAGCAGGCGCTGCTCCGCCGTTATGACGTGATCGCCGAGATCTGCGACAGCATGCTGGAACTCGGCTGGAAGCCCTACCAGAACGACCACGAGGACGCGAACGGCCAGTTCGAGATGAACTGGGAATATGACGATGCGCTCGCGACCGCGGACAAACATTCCTTCTTCAAGTTCATGGTCAAGTCGATCGCCGAGAAGCACGGCCTGCGCGCCACGTTCATGCCAAAGCCCTTCAAGGGCCTGACCGGCAATGGCTGCCACGCGCATATCTCGGTCTGGGATATCGATGGCAAGGTCAATGCCTTTGCCGACAAGGCGATGCCTTTCGGTCTGTCCGCGCAGGGCAAGACCTTTCTCGGCGGCATCATGAAACATGCTTCGGCTCTGGCGGCGGTCACCAACCCGACCGTCAATTCCTACAAGCGCATCAATGCGCCGCGCACGATTTCCGGCGCCACCTGGGCACCGAATACGGTGACCTGGACCGGTAATAACCGCACCCATATGGTGCGCGTACCAGGCCCCGGCCGTTTCGAGCTTCGACTGCCCGATGGCGCCGTGAACCCCTATCTTCTGCAGGCGATCATTATTGCAGCCGGCCTGTCCGGCGTCCGCTCCAAGGCCGATCCAGGCCCGCATTACGATATCGACATGTATAAGGACGGCCACACCGTCAAGGACGCGCCAAAACTGCCGCTCAACCTTCTCGACGCTCTGCGCGAATATGAAAAGGACGCCGAACTGCGTGGCGCCATGGGCGAGGAATTTTCCGCCGCTTACCTGAAGCTCAAGCACGGCGAATGGAGCAATTATTGCGCCCAGTTCACTGCCTGGGAGCGCGATACGACGCTCGATATCTGACTTTCCCCGCCGCATCTGCGGCCTTTGCCCCGTGCTCTGGCACGGGGCTTTTTTGTTACGCGGGAGTTTGACTGAAAGGGCGGGGCGGAAAGATCCAGCCGGATCTGAGAAAGCGGTCTTATCCGTGAAGGCGCTTCTGGCCCGGATAACCAAGGGCGCGCTTGACATCCGGCTGCATGAAATACGTCCCCGCAACGGTCTGCAACAATGCGGAAAGATGTGGCGGATGCTCGGAGGCGAGATGCAGCAGGGCTGCTTCTCCGCGATGGCCGCGACAGTGCAGCAAGGTTTCACGCACTGTTTCGAGGAGATCCGGGCGGCTGGCAAAAGTCCTTGCGAGATGCGAAACGAGATCGATATCGCTGGCGGAAGGCATGGTCTGGTAACGGGGGATGATGATATCGGCGAGCTCGGCAAGCTGCGCCATTTCTTGCGGAGTGAGCGAATGTGTCGGTCCAGACATTATCGCTCTCTCCGTGTTGCAACGATATGGTCGGCAGTCCGCAAGGCGAGTGCGGCGATCGTTGCGGAAGGATTGGCGCAGGATCCGGTCACCAGAACGCTGCCGTCGATGATAAAGAGATTGCCGGCGTCATGCGCCTCACCGAACTTGTCGACGACTGAGTTTTCCGGGGCGTCGCCCATGCGACAGGTGCCGAGTGGATGCCAGCCGAAATCCGGCATGAGGTCGATGGAAATCGCCTTGCTGGCACCGGCTGCCAGCAGCGATTCCTTCGCGCGTTCAAGATTATAGGCGAGCATGGCCTTCGAATTTTCCGAAAGACGATAATGCAGCCGTGGAACGGCGTTTCCGGATGCATCCTTCTGGTCGGGAGAAAGGTCGATGAAATTCGTCACTTCCGGAAGGTCTTCGCAGATAATGCCCCAGACCGCCGTTCGGCCAAGCCAGGCGTGAACTTTTTCATGCAAAGCCGCGCCCCAGATCGGCCCCTCTGGTGAGGGGAAAAGGGCTGCACCCAGCGGGCCGCCTGAAGGACCGAGATTCCATTTTGCACCACGCACGAAGCCGGTATCGGCGCGCGTATTGGCGAATTCGAGCGAGTAGACGGACTGTCCCCAGTGGCCCTGCCAGCTTTCCAGCGGCTCGTCGAAAAAACCGATCGCGCGGCTGAACGGGTGCATCATCAGCCTTTTGCCGACAAGGCCCGATCCGTTGGCGAGACCGTCCGGAAAGAGTGCCGATTGCGACGACAGGAGGATGCGGGCCGTGCCCACGGCATTTGCCGCAAGGATGACGATATCGGCAATGGCCCGGTGTTCGGAGCCGTCAGGCAATGTGAAGATGGCTCCATTCGCCTTGCCTTCGCGGTCGTGGGTGATCGAGCGGACGCGTGCGCCTGTGACAAGCCGGCCGCCCTTCGAAAGCACGATCGGCCAATGGGTGAGATCCACGGTCGCCTTTGCGCCGACGGGACAGCCATTGCCGCAGACGCCGAGCTGCAGGCATGGCGAGAGATTGCCATCCGGCCGGCTGGCAATGGCATTCGATCCCTGCCAGATATGCCAGCCCAGCGCCTTGTGCCCTTCCATGACACGCTTGCCGACAGATGACATCGGCAAGACGGGAAGTGGATAGGGAGGCTGCGGCGGCATGGCCGGATCGCCTGCGACGCCGGAGACCGAAAAATCACGGTCGATCCGGTCGTAATAAGGCGCGAGCTCGTCATAGGTGATCGGCCAGTCATCACCGACGCCATCGAGTGATTTCGTCCGGAAATCGGACGGCATGAAGCGCATCCACTGGGCGCCGTAAAGGATGGTGCTGCCGCCCACCCCGTTAAACATCATCGGCTTCATTTCCGACCGGCTGTCATCGATCGGATAATCGGCCGAGCCGCCCCGGATGTTCGGATTGGGATGCCATTGTTTGAACGACGTCAGTTCCCAGTCATCATGCTCGCCACGAAAATCCTCCGGCTTGTGCCAGTCGCCCTGTTCGAGACAGAGGACATCCATGCCGGCTTCGCTCAGCCGTCTGGCGGCGACAGCGCCCGAAAGTCCGGCGCCGATGATAAGAACCTCGGCCTTGTATGGATTTTCGGAACTGGCAGGCATGTCGTCTCGTCCTTAAAATATCCCGGCGAACCTGCATCCGTCGATGTCAGACGCTGGTTCCCCGCCTTGTCGCGGTGCGCGCCGTGATCGACGCGCACCGGATTTTGGGGCTACTGGCTTACTGAGTCTTCAGCTCGGTCGGATATTCCAGCGTCGGGTCGATGCCGTATTTCTTCAGGATGGCCTGTTCCGTGCCGGCAGCCTGAACGGCTTTCAGGCCGTCAAGTAGGGCGGAAGAGAGCGCATCATTGCCCTTCTTGACGGCAATGCCGATCTTGAAGCCGCTGACGACGCTATAGGCGCGCTGGTAGATGGTCGGGTTGTCGGCGACCGTCTTGTCGACGAGCGCAAGATCGGTCAGCATAATATCGGCGCGGCTGGTGGCGATCAGGCGGAAGCCGGCGGCATGGTCGGGATAGGTCATGACCTCGACATTCGGCTTCTTGGCCGCGACGCATTCCTCGCCGAGCTTTTTCATCTGGGCTTCCTCGACCGAGCCGAGGCCGGTCGCGACGGTCTTACCGCAGAGATCGTCCTGGGACTTGATCGACTTCGGATTGCCCTTCTGGGTGAGAGCGCCTGTGCCTGCCTTCATGTAGAGGATGAAGTCGCCCTTCTGGGCGCGCGTCTCGTTGTAATAAAGGTAGTACATCAGATCGATCTGGCCGGCGATGATGGCCGGAAACAACCCCGACCATGCGCCCGGCTTGATCTCGTATTTCACACCGATGCAGTCGAACACCGCCTTGGCGAGATCGATATCCGAGCCGACAAGGGTATTCGTCTTGCTGTCGAGGCTGGCATAGGGCGGCGTCTGGCCATCGGCGCCCATCAGGATCGTCTTGCCGGCGAGGGCGGGATATTTCTCAGCGACCTTGGCAGGTTCGCACTGAGGGGCGGATTGTGCAAACGCGGCGGTGCCACCAAGCACTGCGGTAAGCAACGTCATTGCAAAGATTGTCGAACGCATTCGCTGTCTCCGAAAGCTGGCTGAATGATCTTAAAGCGCGGCTTCCCTGACGTGTTTGCATCTCCCTCAGCCTCGGCCCGGCGGCGAATATTCTTTGATTTCTCAAGGCTAAACTACGTTATTTTCCTAAAAGAAAATCGTCAACATCAATTTTCATTTAGGAAAACAAATTTTCTTTTCACGAAAAAACGGATCCATATCCTTGCCAATATGGCCTCCGCTCGGGCCTCGTCAGATGACGCCTGACCAGGTCAGCCGACGCCAGTCGGAAACACAGATCGGTGCGCCCTGCAGGCTGCCGGCGAGCACGACGGCGCCAAGCCGCGTATCTCCATCCTCGAGGATGCGCAGCGTATGGCCCTTGGCGGCCAGACCTTCGGCATGCGGGTGGCTCTTTTCGATCAGGATATTGCCCTGCTCGCTGCGCCAGCGCGGGGCGGCGACCGCGGCGGCAATATCGTCGCCCTGTCCATATATCTTGGAAAGAATTTGCAGCAGGGTCTGCACCTGTCCGTCCGCACCGGGGGTGGCAAGAGCCAGTGACCCTTCGGTGGAGACGACAAGCGTCGGAGCCAGCGTATGCACGGGGCGTTTTCCGGCCGCAGCGTCATTCGGCGAAAGGCCGAATCCGGCGGCACGGTCGTTCAACGTGATGCCGCATTCTGGCACATAGACGCAGGAGCCGAAATCATCGAAGACGCTGACCAGCGAGGATACGGTGAGGCCCGTCTCGTCCGAGGCCGCAACGCCTGCCGTGTGCAGATAGGCGCGTGGTCCGCCGCGTTTGAGCGCCCGGTCCGGATCGAAGGACAGCGTTTCCGCAAGCAGGGCCTCGCCTTCTCCAACCCGGGAGCGATAGGCAAAGGAGGCCTCGGTCAGCTCTATGCCGGCATGGTCGCTTGCAAGGCCGGATGCCGGTGCTGCTTTCTCCATGGCCGAAAGAGCCATGTTAAGCAGGACGCCCTGCGCCATCGGCGGCTGGGTCGCGATTTTTACGCCTTGCCACTCCGTGATGATCGGCGTCTGGATCGTGCTTTTGTGGCCCGCAAGATCGTCTATGGATAGCTTGCCTCCGAGACGGCCAATCGAGCCGGAAATAGCTTCGGCAGCGTAACCCTTGTAAAAGCCGGCATCCCCTTCGCGCGCGATAGCTTCCAGCAATGTCGCAAGCTGCGGCTGCACGAAAAGATCGCCGCGTTTCAGGCCCATCAGCGCCCATTCCCCGGCGCCGCCCGCAAGCAGTCTGTCACGTTGCGCATCCCGCGCGATTTCGAGAATGCCGGTCAGGCGAAAACCTTCTCGGGCAAGCCGGATTGCGGGTTGAAGTGAACGCTCAAGCGGAAGCTTGCCCCAGCGCCTGGCTGCAAGGGTCCATGCGCCGACGATGCCGGGAACGGTGATGCTGTTGGCGCCTTCCAGCGCTTCGCCGCCATATCCGGCCGGCGCAGCACCTGCACCATTGATCGCAAAAACGCCGCCGCCGGGTTCATGCACGAGGCAGAGCATGTCGCCGCCGAGGCCACAGGCATCAGGCGCGAGAACGGTGAGCACCGCCTGCGCCGCGATGACGGCATCCACCGCAGATCCGCCGGCGAGCAGGATTTCCTGTCCTGCTGCCACTGCCAGCGGATGCGCCGCGGAAACCGCACCGCGCCGGCCTTCGAGTACGGGCCGGACGAAGGAGGAATAGGGGTCGCGGATTGCAGGCATTCGGGAACCTCGTATCGCAGGCAGGCAGCTTCAGACGGCGGTATAGCCGCCATCCACCACCAGCGACGTGCCGGTGATGTAACGGGCGGCGGGTGAGGACAGGAACAGCACGGCGCCGGCGACATCCTGTGGTTCGCCCTGTCGGCGCATCGGGATGGCGGATTCGATCTTTTCCCGGCTTGTCGCGGCATTTTCCTGATGCGACCAGAACGGATCGTTGAATGGTGTCTCGATCCAGCCCGGCAAGAGGCAATTGACGCGAACCTGGTGCGGCCCGAGTTCGTCGGCGAGGCTACGGGCAAGACCGAGCAAACCGGCCTTGCTGGCGTGATAGGCCGGCATGCCGGCATGGCCGCGCACGGCGCCGGTCGATGACGTGAAGAGGATGCTGCCATTGTCGGAGCGCATCAGATGCGGGGCCGCAGCCTTTGCAAGAAGGAAAGGCAGTCGAAGATTGAGCGCCATCGAGCGCTCCCACATATCGAGCGTCCATTCGGCCAGCGGTGCCGATTGCAGGATGGCGGCGGTGACGAAGATGGTATCGAGCCCGCCAAAGGCCTCTACGGCTGCCTTGACACAGCGTTCCGCTGCATCGGGCTCCAGAAGGTCGATTTCGAGCACTTTAACATGACCGGCTGTTGTCGCATCGGCGACCGCTTTGGCTTCCGAAGCGTTGATGTCCGCCAGCAGGATTTCATGTCCCGCCTCGGCAAAGGCGAGAACGGCTGCACGGCCGATGCCGGTTGCGCCACCGGCTACAAGTATCCTACCCATCGTTTCTCCCTGACGTTTCCACTACTTTACCCATGAAGCTTTCCTCCGGCGCGAGACCCGTCCATGGATGCGCAGTTTCGAATTCTGCCGCGAGGCGCAGGAGAAGGTCTTCCTCGCCATAACGGCCTGCAAAAAGAACACCGACAGGTAGGCCGTCCGCGCTCATATGCAAAGGCAGGGTCATCGAAGGCTGGCCGGTCCAATTGTAGAAGCTGGTATAGGTCGTGTAACGGCGGTTCAGCGCTGCAGACGCATCGTCGGTCCGATCGAGCGTGACCGTCCCCGGCAGTGGCGGAAGATCCGCCATGGCGGGAGAGAGAATGACATCATATCGCTGCATGAAGCGCTGAATGGCAAATCCCATCGCCAGAATCCGCTCGCGGGCGTCAAGAACTTCAGTACCCTTCACGGAGAGACCGGCCTGGTAGCGCAGCCAGGTCGCGGGCTCGAGATCTGCTTCTGTCGGCAGCCGGCCGATAGTTCTCGCCAGGGCTTGGATCGTCGCCGTCACCGAGGCGAGGCGGATTGCGCGCTCCGCGTCGGCATAGTCTTCGGCCTTGACCGGAAGATCGATCTCCTCGACTTGATGTCCCATCGATTGGCAGAGCGCCGCTACCTTCTCGACGGCAGCGAGGCAGTCCGGCGCCGGTTCCATTCCCGCGACGGATCGCCGAGCAAAGGCGATCCTCAGCCGCGGCAGGGGCAGATCGAGGCAGGCCAGAAAGCTTTCCCGGGGTGAGGGTGGCCGAAGGCTGGCAACCATTTCGCCGCTGGTTTCGAGATCGAGGAAAGCGGCGCTGTCGCGAACTGTCCGGGTGATGACGTGCTGTGCGGCAAGCCCGGCGCCGCCTTCCAGTCGCGCCGGCCCGTAAGGCACGCGTCCGCGCGAGGGTTTCAGGCCGAACAGGCCGCAGCACGAGGAGGGAATGATGATCGAGCCGCCGGCATCGGTCGCCTGCGCGGCGGGAATGATGCCGGCTGCAACGGCAGCCGCTGCCCCACCACTCGAGCCGCCGGCCGTGCGGGAAAGATCGAACGGGTTGCGGGTTATGCCGAAACGCCTGCTTTCGCTGGTCGATGTGCCGCCGAATTCCGGGCTGTGGGTGCGGCCGAAGATCACCAGACCGCCGGCCTCATAACGTTCGACGACCGCCGAGCTGGTCGATGAGGGATCGGGTGAGTGAAAGGCAGAGCCGTTATCGGAAACTGTACCGGCGACGTCCGTGAAAAGATCCTTGACCAGAAAGGGTACGCCGCCGAATGGGCCACGTGCTCCGGCATCCGCAACCATCGCACGGGCGCGGTCTAGATGCAGGGCCGTGACGGCGTTCAGTATTCCGTTGACTGCTTCCAGACGCTCGACAGCCGTATCCAGCAGTTCGCCGGCCGTGACCTCGCCGCGCCGGACGAGCTCAGCCAGTCCCGTTGCATCCTGTGCTGCGTAATCGGCCTGCGAAATGGCTGCCATCTGGGACCCCTGATATTACGCTTGTGTCGGCGGAAGGCGCACGACGAGCCCGTCGAGAGCCTCGGTCATGAAGAGCTGACAGGAGAGGCGGCTTTTTTCCGTCCGCTCGCTGGATGTCGCGTCGAGCATTTCCTCTTCCACCACGCCGACTTCAGGCAGAGCATCGAGATTGCCGCTTTCGACATAGACATGGCAGGTGGCGCAGTTGGCCGACCCGCCGCATTCGCCGAGAATGCCATTGATATTGGCATGGATGGCGGCTTCCATCAGGCTGTGGCCGACCGGAACCTCGATCTGCGTTTGCTTGTCATCGCTGCCGATGAAGGTGACTTTGGGCATTGGCGCCGGTCCTTTCAGTGCTTGCGCGGCGTGATCGCCAGCGGCAGCGAGCTTAGCCCCCTAAGGCCCGGATTGAGCCGAAGCTGCGATGGGCCGCTCGGCTCAAGCGTTTCGATGCGGGCGGCGAGCGCCTGGAAGAAGACTTCTGCCTCGAGGCGGGCGAACATCTGCCCGACGCAGCCGTGAATTCCGACACCGAAACCGATCTGGCCAACCGTGCGGCGGCGGATATCGAACGTATCGGCATTTTCCCAGCGTGCCGGATCGCGTCCCGCCGACCCAAGAAAACACATGATTTTTTCGTGCTTGCCGATCGTCGTTCCCGCGAAATCGACCTCCCGCGTCGTGGTGCGAAACAGGCTCTGGCTGGAGGAATCGTAGCGGGTCGCCTCCTCGAACGCGGCGCGTGCAAGGCTCGGATCCTCGCGCAGCAGCGCCCATTGATCCGGATGTTCGGCAAGCGCCCTGAGACACAGGCCGATGGAATCGATCGTCGTATCGACGCCGGCCGACAGGAAGGAGCGGACGAGAAGGCCGCCTTCCTCCTCGGTCAGGTCTCCGGCATCGACCGCGTCATAGATCATCTCGCCGATCCCGCCCGGAAGCATCGCCTCGCGCTTGCAATGGGCAAGGATCCAGTCCTGCACCGGGCCGACCCGGCTCATCAGCTCCTCGTACCATGGCGTGACCGGCCCGAAGGAACCGAAAACCATGGAGCCATAGGTCAGAAGGTTTTCACGGCCGTCCGCTTCCATGCCGACCGAATCCGGAAAGACTTTCAGCGGGTAAGGCGTGACGAGTTCGGGGATCGCATCGATTTCGCCGCGTCCCGCCACCGCATCGACGAACATCGCCGCATCCTGTTCGAAGCGCGGGCGGATGGCGCGCAATGTCTTCGGGGAAAGGGTGCGCGTCAGGGCCGCGCGCGCCTTGGGATGTTCCGGCGGATCGACCTCGAGAATGATGCTCGGGCGCCGCCACGGCTTTTCCTTGAAATAGTTGGCAAGCCCGCCGCCGCCAGCATTGCTGTAGGTTTCCCAGTCGGTGAGAACGGGAATGATCGTCTCGTGATGCGATACGGCCCAGATGTCGTATTTCTCAAGCCAGACGATCGGCCCCAGCGAGCGCAGCTTTTCGTAGGCGCTATAGGGATCGGCCCGGAATTCGGGTGAGAACGGGTCCAGATCGGACGTGACGCGGGTTGCGGATGACATAGTCCCCTCTTTGCAGTTCTGGCTTTGCAATTCCGGCATACGGACGTTCTCTGCGCCGCTGTGCCGATGCTTAGTTCATGGTTCTACGGGCGCTGCTCATGGTGGCGCGCAGCGTCTCTGTTGCATTGGGATCGATCGCCGGAATGCTGCCATCCTCCGCGATCACCACCCCATAGGCCTCTCGGGCTTGTCTGGTGGTCACGAGACCATCGATCACATCGTCCAGAACACGCCGCGGATCGCGCAGAAGCGGATCCCCATATCCGCCTCCACCGGCCATGATATGCCGGTAAACATCGTCCTTTTCGAGCGTCACCGGCAGGACCGGCAGCGAGGGCAGGATTCGCTCACCCGCACCCGGATTGACGACATTGCTCGACGGCTTGCCCGTTTCGCCACCAAACAGGCCGTGCGGCGGATGCGAACATTTGTCCGAGCGAACGCCGAAATAGGTATCGTCGGAGAGGATGCGGTATTGTCGCTCAAGCCCGACACCACCGCGAAATGTTCCGGCGCCGCCGGTATCTGCGACGAAGCCGTAACGTTCGATCCGGATCGGATAGTCCGCCTCGATCATCTCGATCGGCACGTTCGACTGGTTGGAGCCCATATGTGGCACGCCGGACTGGCCGTCATGGGTTGATGTCGCACCCCATGTGCCCATGACACATTCGGAAAACACGAAGCGGCGGCCTTCATGTGTGCCGCCAAAACTCGGTAGCGTCGAACCGCCCGTGCCATCGGCCGAGACTCGCTCGGGAAGGGCTTCCGCCAGCGCGCCGAAAATGCAGTCGATGATGCGATATCCGGTAATGCCGCGCGCTCCGCAGGGCGCTGGGTAGATGGCATTGACCAGGGTTCCTGCCGGCGCCGTCACATGGATTGGGCGCGTATAACCGTGGCAATTGGGCACGTCGCCGGGCATGATCGAGCGCAGTGCTGCATAGACATTCGACTTGCAGAAGGAGAGGGGCGCATTGATGCCGCCTTTGACCTGCCGTGCAGTTCCCGTCCAGTCGGCGGTGATTTCCGAACCAGCGATCGTCAGCGTCAGATGCAGTTCGATCGGCTCCGGGTTTTCGCCAAGGCCATCGATATGGTCGACGAAACGATAGGTGCCGTCGGCGATTTCCGAAATCGCCTGCCGTGCCAGTGTCTCGGCATAATCCTGCAGCGCATCGGCATAACGGGCGACGGTATCGGCGCCATAACGCGAAAGCAGCGCCTCGAGGCCGCGGCGGCCGGCGCGGGCGGCGGCCATCTGCGCACGCAGATCGCCGATCACCTGATCCGGCACGCGCACATTGGCGGCGACGATCTCCATCAGCATCGCGTTCTCAGTGCCGCGGTCGACGAGCTTGAGAAATGGCAGACGCAGGCCCTCCTGATGGATTTCCGTCGCGCCGATCGAATTCGAACCTGGCACGAGGCCGCCGATATCCGCGTGATGGGCGATCGTTGTCGCCCAGCCGCAGAGCCGTTCGCCTGAAAAGATCGGCTCGATCACATAGATATCCGGCAGGTGCTGGCCGCTTGCGAGATACGGGTCATTGGCGACAAAGACGTCGCCGGGATGGATGTTGCCGGCATATTGGACCGACAAATGGCGCATCGCGTCATAAAAACTGCCGAGATGCATCGGCGTGGTGAGGCCTTGGGCGATGGTCTGGCCTTCGGCATCGCAAAGCGCGGTCGAATAGTCCATTGCATCGCGCACGATCGGCGAATGCGCGGTGCGCATCAGGATCAGGGCCATTTCGTCGGCAATCGCCTCAAAGCCGTTTTTCAGGACTTCGAGAAGGATCGGATCAAGCGGGTTCGTCATGCCGCGACCTCCGAGGTGAGGAATTCTATCACTATATTGTCGTAGCGATCCCGCCAGGCACTGGCGTCCGGCGGGACAACAGTCGTCCCTTCATATTCCTCGATGATGAAAGGGCCGGGACGGGGCGTGTCTTGAAGGTCGGCGCGGGCGACAACCGGTGTATCGAACAGCCCCTGTTCGGACCCGAAATAGACCGGTCGGACAGAACCGGTGCCCGGTGTCGGCGCGGCGTCCAGCGCAAGCGATCCGGTTTGCGGCGGAGCAATCGCTCCGACGACGCGCAAGGTCACGAAACTGATCGGCACGTCGGTGAGGGCATGGCCATAGGTGCGAACGTGTTCTTCCTCGAAACGTTCGCGGATCACTTTCAACGTCGCCTCCGCGTCAAGGCCGTGCGGCACTTCCACCGGCAGCTCGAAAGCCTGACCGGCATAACGAAGATCGGCTTTCCAGGTCAGCTTCGCGCCCGCATCGGCGAGTTCCGCGACCACGTCCTTCTGAAGCTTTTCGAACGTTGAGATCATGGCGGAGAAAGTGTCGAGGCCGGCGCGCTTTAGGAAGGCGGCGGAGCGGGATACTTCGAAATTGGCGAACAGCAGACCGACCGCGCTGAAGACACCGGCTGCCGGCGGCACGACGATGCGCTTCATCTGCAGTTCGCGCGCCAGTGCCACTGCGTGAATGCCGCCATTGCCACCGAAGGCGAAGAGCGTGAAATCGCGCGGATCGCGACCGCGATAGGTCGAGACGGCTTTGACCGCCCGCATCATGGCGATATTGGCAAGCCGATGGACGCCGAAGGCTGCATCATGCATGCCGCAGCCCAGAGCATCGGCCACCTGTCTCTCGAAGACCGCGCGCGATGCGGCTGAATTGATCGGCACTGCGCCGCCCGCAAGCGCATCCGGATTGAGGTAACCCAGGACGACATTGGCGTCGGTCACCGTCGGCTCCGTGCCGCCGGCATCGTAGCAGACCGGTCCGGGAACCGCGCCAGCGCTGTGCGGGCCGACCTTGAGGGCGCCTGCCGCGTCGACGCGGACAATGCTGCCGCCGCCGGCGCCGACTTCGGACACGTCGATGACCGGCAATTTCAGGGCGTAACCGCCGCCCTTGACCAGCCGGCTGGAGAGGGAGATTCCGCCGCCGACTTCGTATTCGTCGGTGCTCAGCACCTGGCCCTTCTCTATCAGCGCGGCCTTGGCTGTGGTGCCACCCATGTCGAAGGTGATGATATCGGGATAACCGGCGCGGGCGCCGAGATGGGCCGCACCGACGACACCGGCCGCCGGTCCGCTTTCGACTACGGTCGCGGGCTTGGCGATGACGCTTTCGATATCGAGTGTGCCGCCGCTCGACTGCATCATCAGGAGCCTGCCGGTGATCTCGCGTTCCTTGAGGCGTTCGGCGAGCGACCGCAGATAGGTCGCGACGGCCGGCCCGATATAGGCATTGGCAACGGTCGTGGAGGTCCGCTCGTATTCGCGGATTTCCGGCAGAACTTCATGGGATACGGAGATGAAGCAGTTCTGCAGTCGCTTGCGGAGAATGTCTGCGACGGCCTGTTCGTGCTGCGGGTTGATATGCGCATGCAGGAAGCAGATGGCGACCGCCTCGATATCGAGCCCGGCGATCTGTTCGGCAAGGGCCTCAATTTCCGCAAGATCGAGCGGGGTGAGAACGCTGCCTGTCGCATCGAGGCGTTCGGTGAGTTCGAAGCGCAGCCGGCGTGGTACCAGTGGCGCGGGCTTTTCGTAGAGGGGTTCGTAAAGGCGGGGAACGCGGATGCGGCGCAGCTCGAGCACATCCCTGAAACCGCGCGTGGTGATCAGCGCGGTGCGGGCTCCCTTGCCTTCGAGGATGGCGTTGGTCGCCACCGTCGATGCGTGCAGGACCTCGTCGAAACTATCGCCGGTAATCCCGAGATCCGCGCCGAGAGAGTCGAGTGCACCGATGATGGCGCGGGCATAGTCATCCGGGGTGGAGGGCACTTTGCGAGTGACAAGCTGGCCGGTCGGCGAAAGACAGGCGATATCGGTGAAGGTGCCACCGATATCCGCGGCGACGCGGTAGCCGCCGATCTCGACGGAGAGGGAGGTTGCGGCCGTATCCATGATCAGTGTTCCCGATAACGAGCGAGGTTCTCCTCATCGATCTCGATGCCGAGACCCGGCTTGTCGAGCGGGAGGAGGGCTCCGTCGCGCACGGCGAAGGGTGCGGTGACGACATCATCGACATAATAATTGCCGCCGACCTTGTAGGGGTGGGTGCCAGCCGGTGCGTTGATCGGAATGACGCAGGCAAGATCGACGCTTGGCGCAGCCAGCGCGAAATGGATGTTGGCGGCGTTGCCGATGGCGGATTCGATCGAGCCGTTGACGTCGCAGCGGATGTTCATCGCGTCCGCCACGGCCCCGACCTTGCCGGCGCCGTAGAGGCCGCCGGCCTTGGCGAGATAGATGGAGATCCAGTCCGTGCCGCGAACGCCGGCCAGTTCGACGGCATCGACGATATCCCAGCAGGATTCATCAGCCATGACCGGAATGGGCGACTGGCGGGTGACTTCGATCATCGAGGAGAGGTTCGCAGCCGGCTGCTCGACGGCATTTGCGCCCGCATCCTTCAGCTTCTCGATGATCGTCACCGCATTGCGCGCATCGCGGTACCCCTGGTTTGCGTCGAGCCGCAACATGATATCCGAACCGAGCTCCCGGCGGATCGCGGCGATCAGTCTGACGTCGCGTTCGGCATCGACGCCGCCCTTGATCTGCAGGGCCTTCAGGCCATCGCCGGCTGCTCCGACTGCTTCCTCAAGCGCTTCGCGATCGCCCATCAGGCCGACCATGTGGGAGACATAGACGGAATCGCGCATGGCGCCGCCAAGCAGCTTGTAGATCGGCAGGCCGACGCTCTTGCCCCAGATGTCGTGAAGCGCGATGTCGATCGCGCATTTCGCATAATTGTTGCCGATGACCGCGAGGTCCATAGCCTTCCGGGCGGCCGTGACTGCAGTCGGGTCGGTGCCGATCAGGACCGGCGCGATGACGTCGCGGACGATGGCGACCACGGTCGCCTGCGTTTCGCCGGAGCGACGGCCGGCAGCGCCGCCCCAGTCGGGCAGTGGGGTTGCCTCACCCCAACCGACAAGGCCTTCGTCTGTCTCGATTTTCACGGCGACGAATCCGCCAAGGTCTTCGCGCAGCCCGGCCCATTTGAAATCTCGCCGCGGCTTCAGTCGGAACGGAAAGACGTCAATGGCGGTGATTTTCATGATTGGCCCTCTGTGACCCGGGAAGGAGGAGCTGCGTCCGGTCGGGCGCTCTCTGGAAGGCGTTGTACCATGCGAAGACCGACAATCAAGAAAATATTTTCATATAGGAAAATATTTTCCCGCATTATTTTGCTTTCTGGGTTTCCTTCCGCGATGGGTCGATGAAGTAGCCTTCGACGCGGCGGGTGCCGGGATTCATGAACTGGCCGATCCGTTCCGCAGCGCTGGCATCCGGATCATGGGAAACGGAAAGGACATGCGCATCCTCTTCGCTGACGGTGATGTAGAGGTGCTGCATGCTGCTGTCGAAATAGGCGCTTTCGCCGGTTTCCAGCCGGAACGGTGCATAGTGTTCCGTATGGATCTCGATAGCCCCTTTCAGCACATAGACGAATTCCTCTCCTGAATGGCGGCTCCAGTGGTCGAATTCGTCGAGCGAACGGGCTCTGACGGTCATTTCGAGCGGGACCATTCCCTTGCGGGAAAGTTCTGTTCCATGGGCCTTGTAGTCATACTGGCCGCTGGTGAAATGGACGCCTTCATTGGTGCGGGTGACGGTTTTCCGCCCGGAAATCTGGCTTTTTTCGCCGGGTCGGACAAAATCTTCCAGGCTGACATGAAGGCCGTCGCAGATGCGTTTGATGATGTCGAAGGACGGAGAAACCTGGCCGTTTTCGATCTTTGAGAGATAGGAGACCGAAACCGCCGTCATGCCGCTGAGATCGCTGAGCTTGAGGCCGGCCGCCTGCCGGACTTCCTTGAGTCGCAGGCCGATCTGATTCTCCGAAAAGAAGCTTCCGCTTTCTGCCTTTACCGCTCGCCTTGCTGCTGGTGCCGCCTTTTTCGCTTCCATGGTTTCCTCCGAATTCAGATTGTTACTGAGTTGTTATGTGTTTGCCTCGTGCCGGCAGCGGTAAATCCGCCGTCGACAACAAGATCGGTGCCGTGAATGTAAGGCTCTGCGAAAAGGAACGCTGCCGCCGCAGCCACGTCATCCATTTCGCCCAGGCGGCCGAGTGGGATCGCCGGCATGCCTTGTTTGTCGGGGCGGCCGAAGGGGCTGTTTATCCAGCCAGGTAGCAGGCAGTTGACCCGGATATTGTAGGGCCCCAATTCGTCCGCAAGGGCTTTTGTAAGGCCCGACATCGCAGCTTTCGCCGCATGAAATGGCGCTTTTCCAGCGCTTCCGTTCACTCCCGCCGTCGATGAGGTCAGCACGATTGCGCCGCGCCGGCGCTTTTGCATGTCGAGCGCCACGGCGCGGGCGAAAAGAAACGGCATGGTCAGGTTTGCAAGAAGATCGCAATCGAAGAGCGTGGCGTTCCATTCGTTCAGCGGCGCTTCCGAGCTTCTGTTCATGTTGATGAAAAGCCCGTCCGGCGGTCCTGTCTGTTGGTGGCAGAATGCCAGGATCTTGTCGGGAGACTGCGGGTCAAGCAGATCGCAGTCCATGGCAAAAAGCCGTCCACGGGGCCCTCCTGCCATGCATTCTGTAGCGGCGGGATCTGCAATCACGACGCTGTCGCCTTTATCGCGCATGTGTCGTGCTAGGGTGCCGCCGCTGCCGGATGCTCCGCCGACGATGAGTATGACTGACATTCAGGGTCTCGTTTGGCGTTTTCGCGCGAAGGCGAATGAAAATATCTTATATGAAAAATAGTTGCTCTTACAATTCATTCTGGAAAAATCTAAAAAGCCATTTTTATACAAAGATATATGCGTAAAAGATCTGCATTTTCAGTGTGGATTCCCGCTGACTGCGATCAGGAAATTTCCAATGTGAAAATATTTGACTGTCCGGTGCTTCGCGATCTAGTGTCTCGCCAAAGAGCTGAAGATGCACCCGCTCAACGAGGTGTCACAGCGCCCGGACATCGTTCGGAAGAGGGGATAAGATGACGACATTCCTGCTGGTTCACGGAGCCTGGCATGGTGGTTGGTGTTGGGAGAAGCTCGCGCGGATTCTCGTGCAGGCGGGTCATCATGTGCTGACGCCGGATCTGGCCGGGCTCGGCGCCGACCATGAAAACAGGTCTCCGGGGCTCGCCGAGCAGAGCGTCGATCTGCTGGCCGATATCGTGCGAACGGCGCCGCAGCCAATCATCGTCGTGGCGCATTCGCTTGGTGGAATGTTCGCCGCCGCACTTTCCGAGCGCCGCCCGGATGATGTCGCCAGAGTGATCTATCTTGCAGCTTTCCTGCCGCAGGATGGGCAATCCTGTTCCTCCTTTGCGACGTCGGATTGCGGCAGTGTTCCTTATGGCGTCGAGGATGATGGCATTGCCGGTGTTGCCAGATTCCGCGACGAGTGGCTCAAGCTGACGTTCTTCAGCGATTGCTCCGACGAGGACGTTGCATGGGCGCGGACGCGGCTGACGCCGCAGCCTCTGGAGCATTTCGACTTTCGTGTATCGCTGACGGATGATCGTTTCGGTCGGCTGCCGCGAACCTATATCCAGTGTCTGCGTGACCATGCGATCACGCCCGGATTTCAGCGGGAGCTGGTCCGCAGGACGCCTTGTGAGCGTGTGCATGTCCTCGACAGCGCCCATTCGCCCTTCTTGAGCTGCCCGGAAAATCTCGCCGAACTGCTTTTTCTTGAAGAGCGGCAGACATCGGTGCTGGCGGCATGAGTGGGTGGTTATCCTGCGGAGCAAAATTTATTTCCGATAGGAAATTTAAAGTTGACAATTTTCCTATCGGAAACATATCCTGATTTTCGAGGGTTCCCGGATTTTCTTATGAGTTCCGGAACCATGGGTCGCGCATGAAGTCGTCCTGTCGACATGCGGATATCCACTGCAATCCATCGATTTCCGACGCCCCTTTTCTGGAGAGACCTGATGCCATCCGCCATCCCGACTTTTCTCGGAATCCTCACTGCCGGCACCTTGCTTGCCGGTGCCGCCTTTGCCGCCCCGGCCTGCGAGCCGGCCAAGGTTGCGGAGAAATATCCGGCGATAGCCGGCAAGACGGTGGTCTTCGGCTACGATCCGTCGATCCCGCCCTATGCCATCATCGATGACAAGGACAAGACCAAGGTCAGTGGTTCCGACATCGACCTGGCAAAGGCCGTGTTCGATTGCCTCGGCGTGAAATACGAGCTGAAGCCGGGTGCATGGCCGGGCCTTTTCCCGGCCGTCGTTTCGGGCCAGATCGATGCGATGTTTTATCTCTACTACACCCCGAAGCGGGCGGAACAGGGCGATTTCATCACCTTCATGAAGGCCGGCTCGGGTGCGATCGTCCAGAAGGGCAATCCCAAGAACATCAAGGCTGAGGCAGACCTTTGCGGCAAGACGGTTTCGGCCGGTCTTGGAACCGTCGAGGAAAGGCAGATGAAGACGCTCGGCGAAAAATGCGTGGCTTCCGGCAAGGAGACGATCCAGGTCATGACCTCGACCGATGCGCCTTCCGGCTTTCGGCTGATCGCCACCGGCCGCGCGGATGCGATGGTTATCGACCTCCCGCTGATCAACATGATGGTGAAGCGCAATCCAGACGTCTACAGCGTCGGTTACAGCGTCATCAGCGATTACCAGATCGGCGGCGCGGTGAAGAACGGCAATCCGCTCGGCCCGGCAATTGCCGATGCGATCCAGGCGCTGCAGGCCTCCGGCAAAGTCAAGGAAATCTTCGCGACCTACGGGATAGACCCCGCCGTTGAAATTCCGGCGACGCTGAAGACCGAATAAGATTCTGGCCGGCATCTTGCATGCCGGCATGATGTTCGAACATGCCGGAGCCTTGCCCGGTTCCCGCAGCCATCGATGAACGGGAGCGGACGCCTTTTGGCCGTCCGCTTTCCGGTAGAAGGAAAAAACGTGGATTTTCTCTCGCAAGTCCTCGGATATTTTACGTCCGGCTTTCTCTGGGATGGCGCAGTACTGGCGGTCGAGATTACGGCGTGCTCGATCGTTCTCGGATTCATCCTCGGCCTTGGCGTGGCGCTTCTGCGCATGTCGCGCCTGACCGCCGTCCGTGCCGGCGCCTGGTTCTACATCTGGCTGATGCGCGGCACGCCGCAGTTGTTGCAGCTGGTCTTTATCTTTGATGCGCTGCCGGCGATCGGCCTCAAATTCGACAGCTTCACCACGGCCGTGATCGCCTTTTCGCTGAGCGAAGCGGCATTTGCCGCGGAAATCATCCGCGGCGGCATCCTGTCGGTCAATCCGCAGCAGGGCATTGCCGCATCCTCGCTCGGCATGGGCCCGGCAACGACCCTGCGCCGCATCGTCCTGCCGCAGGCACTGCGCAGCATCCTTCCGGCGCTGGCAGGTAATGCGATCGGCATGCTCAAGATGACGTCGGTGGCATCGGTCATTTTCGTCAGCGAGCTGACTTTCCGCTCGCAGCAGATCGTCGGCCAGACTTTTGAATTCTTCACCGTGTTTACCGGCGCGGCGATGATCTATCTCGTCCTGACCTCCGTGATCTCGGCAATCCAGGCCTATCTGGAGCACGCGCTTGATCCGGAGCGCAGTCGCGGCGGCGTCAAGGGTTACGGTTTCCTCGACAAGATTCTTCCCAAGCGCAGTGTCGCAACGCCGGCCAAAGTCGGGAAGTCTGCCGCTCCTGCCGTCAGCGCGGCGGATCGTTCCGAACTCGTCCGCAAGCTGCTTGCCGATAGCGTGAAGCCAAGCAGCACCGATGAGGAACCATTGATCGTCTGTCGGCGTCTCTGGAAGTCCTATGGCGATCGCGACGTGCTCAAGGGCATCGGTCTCGAGGTCAATCGTGGTGAAGTCGTCGCCGTGCTTGGCCCGAGCGGTTCCGGCAAGAGCACGCTCCTTCGCATGATCAACCATCTCGAAACCCTCGACGAGGGCGAGATCACCATCGGTGGGCGCTATGTCGGTTACGCGAAGAAGGACGGCAAACTGGTTCCCACATCCGGCCGGGCGCAGGCGCGTGCCGAAGTGGGCGTCTCGATGGTGTTCCAGAATTTCAATCTTTTCGCCAATCTGACGGCACTGGAAAACATCATGGAAGCGCCGATACGCGTCCATGGCGTCCCGCGCGACGAAGCCGAAAAGATGGCGCGGCAACTTCTCGCCACTGTCGGATTGTCTGGCCATGCCGATCACCTGCCGCACCATCTTTCCGGCGGGCAGCAGCAGCGCGTCGCGATCGCCCGCGCCCTTGCCGTCAAGCCACGGGTCATGTTGTTCGACGAACCGACCTCGGCGCTTGATCCGGAACTGGTCGGGGAAGTCCTGTCGGTGATGCGCAGCCTTGCCGATGCCGGCATGACGATGATCGTCGTCACCCACGAGATGAATTTTGCGCGCGAAGTGGCCGATCGGGTCGTGTTCTTCGACGAGGGCGAGATCGTCGAGCAGGGCAGGCCGGAAGACGTGCTTGATTCTCCGACAAAGGAGCGGACCCGCCGCTTTCTCAACAGGCTCGGCGGCGAGGCCGAAGCCAGCGAGGGCTAAAACATGTCGATCGCAGCCACCCATGGGGTGACGCTTGATAACGGCCTGACGGCCGACAGGCGCCTTCTGTCCCCTGATCAGTTCGAGATGGCTCACGAAGTTTTGGCAAAAGCGAAAGCTGCCGGACTGGAGACCATTCGTCTAGCTTTCGTAGACCAGCACGGCGTGCCGCGCGGCAAGGCGATCACGGTGGAAAGCCTTGCCTCCGTTTTCCGCAACGGCATGGCGATGACATCGACCCTTCTTCTGAAGGATACGTCGCATCGCACCGTGTTCGATGTCTGGGCCGGTGATATCGGTTTCGGGGAGGGGCAGCTGACCGGCGCCGGCGATGTCCTCATCGTCCCGGATCCGGCGACGTTCCGCATCCTGCCATGGTCGCCGCATAGCGCGAGCATTCTCTGCGATCTCTATCACAAGGACGGTTCTTTCATGCCGTTCTGTTCGCGTGGCATTCTCAAGCGGGCCGTTTCGGCCTTGGAGAAAACCGGTCGGCAGCTGGTTTGCGGCCTGGAAGTCGAGTTCTACGTCTTCCGCATAGACAATCCGCGGCTCGATCATGCAGATGGCGGAATGCCGGCTGCGGTGCCGGAAACCTCGCTCCTTTCGCACGGCTTTCAATACCTCACTGATGCGCGTTACGACGCGCTGGAAGACGTGATGGATCATTTGCGCCGCGCAGCCCAGGCGCTGCAATTGCCGGTGCGTTCCATGGAGGCGGAATTCGGTCCCAGCCAGTTCGAATTCACCTTCGAACCGGATTCGCCGCTCGCCCATGCCGACGCCATGGTCACCTTCCGCACCATGGTAAAACAGGTCTGCCGCCGGCATGGCTTGCACGCAACATTCATGTGCCGGCCGCGCGTCGACAATGCTGTGCCGAGCGGCTGGCATCTGCACCAGTCGCTCGTCGATACTGCAACAGGCCGCAACCTCTTCATTCCGGCGGATGGCGGTACCGTGTCAAAAGAAGCGAGCGGCTGGATCGGCGGGCTCCTCGCCCATGCCGAGGAAAGCTGCCTTCTGACGACGCCGACCGTCAACGGATACAAGCGTTATCAGCCGAATCAGATGGCTCCGGACCGTGTGCAATGGGGCAAGGACAACAAGGGTGCGATGATCCGCGGATTGATGGCGCCGGGCGACAAGGCGAGCCGTATCGAAAATCGCGTCGCCGAGCCGGCCGCCAATCCCTACCTGTTCTTTGCGTCTCAGATTTATAGCGGCCTCGACGGTCTCGATCGTGGATTGGAAGCGCCGGCCCCGGTCGAAAATCCATACAAGAGCAATGCCAGCGCCTTGCCGCGCAGCTTGCTTGGCGCGGTGGAGCTTTTCGAGAAAAGCGAATTTTACCGGAACAAGCTGGGCCCGGAATTCGTCGCCTATCTCAGCCATATCAAGCGCGCCGAATGGGATCGTTATCTCATGACCGTTTCCGAATGGGAGCAGCGCGAATATTTTTCCTTGTTCTGAGGGGCCAGCAATGCCGCATTTCGTCGTCGAATATGCCCGCCGGATGGAGGAGACGCTGTCCCTGGCCAAGGTTATGGAGGTCACCTATGCGGCCGGTGCCCGTTCAGGCGTGATGACGTCGTCCGACATCAAGGTCAGGGCTATTCCCTACGATCATTTTCTGATGGCGGATGGTACCGGCTCCTTTCTTCACGTGACTGTTTCGCTGCTTGCGGGAAGATCTGCCGAGCAGAAGGAACATCTCGGCATCTGTGTGCGTGACGATCTGGCGGCGGCTTTTCCCGAAGTTGGCAGTATCAGCGTCGATATCAGGGACATGGACCCTGTCTCATACAAGAAGCGGCTGGCGCCGGTCGCTGGGGCTGTGGCGCAATGAGTGGCGTCTTGTCAGCCGAACTGGTCGAACGCAGCTTTGCCTTTGTGCGCCCGGCCATTGAAGCCGTTTTCGAGACGGGCATTACCGGGCGCCGGCATCTCGCCATCGTCGTCACGGCGGTCGAGGCCATTACCGGCTGGCGGCGGACAAGCGGTGCAGCCTTCGAGGACAGCTGTTACCTCGTGACATCGCTGGGCGATCTCTCGGTTTCGCCCTGGCCGAATATGGAAATTGCCTTGAAGAAAGCAGAGATCTCGGCCCGTACCGGCGTGCCGACCGGCCAGCTGCCGCCCTCCTATATCCTTGAAGGGGATACGGTCTTTCACGGTAGTGCTGTTCTCGGCGGTATCGTCGTCGCATGCGCCGGGCTCGACCCACGCCATGACGAAATGTTCTCGTGGTGGATCGCCTCGGCGGTTTCCGCTCAGGCGCAGATCGATTTCACCGTCGCACTGGAAGCAAAACCCGCTGCCAGCTTCTGGAATACCCGCGGTTGAACAGGGCTCCGGCGCGCAGCGGCGGGATGCGGAATATGTCACAGGATCATATTTACCTTGGGTTTACGATCATCCGCAATTTTGGGGACCTCGGCCGCATGAAGTGCCGGTGTTCCTAAAAATGCTTTTATTGACGTTGATTTGAGGCCCGGCCAAAGGCTCGGGATATATGTGCGTTGACGGATATCGACAGGATAATCGGCGACATCTATGACGGCGGCATGGGCGATTGGCTCTCGGTCGGCAGATCGCTCTTCAACGGCCTCGGTGCCAGCAACGGTTCCCTGAGGTTCCGGCAGGCCGACGGCAGGTCCGTCAATGTGTTCGACCGATCGGAGCCGGCCGAAGCCCAGTACACCGCCTATTATTGCCATATCGATCCGATCCGCGCTGCACTCACCCGCACAGCGTCGGATCGCGGCCAGTCCAGCAATGCCTTGCTCGTCGAAGATCTACTGGATGAAAGCGACTATCGCCGCTCCGAATTCTATCAGGATTTTGCGCGGTCGAATGGCCAGCAACATATGCTGCTTGGTATCATCGGAGATGACGAACACACCGTCATTGGCCTCTTCCGTGATGGCAGGGCATTCGACGAGCGGGAGCAGTCGGCGCTTTCGCGTCTTCTGCCGCATATTCGCCGGGCGATGCAGCTGCAGCAGCGTCTGGAAAAAGCCGAGCTTGTTGGTCATCTGGGACATGCTGCCTTCGAAGCCTTGCCTGGCGCAGCAGTCGTTGTGGATGCGGATTGCCACGTTCTCTATGCCAATTCTGCGGCGGCACGCCGCCTGTCGCGGCGCGATCTGCCGGTCTCTTTCTCGCCTGAGGCGAATACCGGCAAGACCAAGCTCACCGTCGACAATCGCGGCAGGGCCATGCGTCTGCGGGCGATGATATCGGACGCAGCCTATCGCGGAAACGGCGGTGCGATGCGCTTCGAAATCGATGACGTAACGGCCGGTCGGCCGCGGCAGCTTGCTGTCTTTGTCCTGCCCCAGCCGACGCAGTTTTCTGCCACGGCGGTTCTTGCAGGCGAGGGCGATCCGGTTCTGATCCTGCTGCACGAACTGTCGCGCCCGACGATCATCAGCGCCTCGCTGCTCGCCGACCTGTTCGGCCTCAGCATTGCCGAGAGTGGCGTGGCGATGGCGCTTCTGGGCGGGCAGACGGCTGAAGCCGTTGCACGCGATCGTGACGTGTCGCTGGAGACCGTGCGCACGCAGATCCGCATGGTTCTGCGCAAGACCAATGCCGGCAGCCTGCGGGAGTTCGAGCGTATCGGCGCCATGCTCGACATGCTGGCACACTGAAAGACGACTTTGCGAGCCCTTCAGGAGACTTCGAACTGTGTTGCCAGCGCATGCGAGAGCTGTGCAGAAAAACGCGCCGCGGCCACGGGCAGGGCGCGGCCCTTGAGCTGCCCCATGTAAAGAATGCCGGATGGCACATCGCGTTTGTCGACCGGGCGTGAAACGATGTCTCCCGTTGTCGTCTGGTCGCCGAGGCCGATCGGGATCTGGAAGCTGACGATGTTTTCCGCCACCGCATGGTTGCGCAGGAACTCGAAACTGTCGGACTGCACGACCGGCTCCAACCGCATCGACCGCCCCTGCACGGCAATGTCCAGCAAATGCCGCACACCATAGGGCGCGGTTGGCAGGGAGATCGGATACCGCAGGCACTCGCTGAGCCTTACTTCCGGTTTCTCCGCCAGCGGATGCCCGGCCGCCATGATTGCATGGACTGGCTGAGAGACACGGATGACCGTCATGAAATCCGCCAGCCGGACGGGTTCGAAGACGATCGCGATATCCGCCGCATGGTCGACCAGCGCCTGTTCGGCTGCCTGGCGGTCGCGCACATGGACGCCAAACGTCACGCCGGGATGTTCCTTCCGGTAAAGCGCGATCTGCGTCGGCAGAAAATGCGGCAAGAGCGCCTGGCTGCAGGCGATAGAGACATGGCCGCGCCGCACGCCGGAAAGATCGGCGATCTGCGAGCGTACCCGTTCCATGTCCGAGAGCTGATGGCGGATATGATGGATCAGCACCTCGCCGGCGCTGGAAAGCCGCACGCCATGGGCAAGTCGCTCGAAGATCGGCACGCCGAGCTCTTCCTCGATCGCCAGGATCCGCCGGTTGAGCGCGGTCGATGTGATGGAAAGCGTTTCGGCCGCGCCACGGATCGAGCCCGCCTTGGCCACGGCATCGATATAACGAAGAGAAGTCAAATGACGCATCGAAACCTCCAGAGGGGCTGCTGCAAAAATTGCAGCAGCTTGGCGAAAAACTAGCACAAGACAGAAGCGGCCTCATCCACCTATCGTTGTCTCTAACGGGATGAAGCGGAGAAAACGGAAACGTACCGGCCGCACCCGAGACCGCTTTTCACGCAGATCTCGACGCTCAGGGGGAGCTTCCACATGACCAGTTTTCTGACGCCCAATCGCCGCCAGTTTCTGACCCGGACGGCAGGTCTTGCTGGCCTTGCCGCGGCAGGCAGCGCCTTGCCGTTCGGCGCCGCACGGGCAGCCTCTCTGACCGTTGGTTTCATCTATGTCGGCCCGAAGGATGATTACGGTTACAACCAGTCCCATGCGGAAGGTGCCGCCGCCGTGAAGGCGATCCCGGGCGTCACCGTTGTCGAGGAAGAGCGCGTGCCGGAAACGGTCGACGTCCAGAAGACGATGGAGAGCATGATCAATTTCGACGGCGCCTCGCTGCTCTTCCCGACCTCCTTCGGTTATTTCGACCCGCATATTCTGGCGCTGGCGCCAAAGAACCCGAAGGTTCGCTTCGAGCATTGCGGTGGTCTCTGGACCGCCGACAAGCCCAAAAATGTCGGCTCCTATTTCGGCTATATCGGCATGGGCCAGTATTTGAACGGTGTGGTCGCCGGCCATATGACGAAATCGAAGAAGATCGGTTTTGTCGCGGCAAAGCCTATTCCGCAGGTTCTGCTCAATATCAACTCCTTCCTGCTCGGCGCCCGCTCAGTCGATCCGACCATCACCTGCCAGGTGATCTTTACCGGCGAATGGTCGCTGGCCGTCAAGGAGGCGGAAGCCACCAATGCGCTCGCCGACCAGGGCGTCGATGTCGTGACCTGCCATGTGGACGGGCCGAAAGTCGTCATGGAGACCGGCGCCGGCCGCGGCATGTATCTCTGTGGCTATCACGCCAACCAAGCGCCGCTTGCGCCGGCAAAATATTTGACCGGCGCGGAATGGAACTGGGCCAAGGTCTATACCGACATGGTCAATACGACATTGAAGGGCGGTGCGATCAACAATTTCGTTCGCGGTGGCCTTGCCGAAGGGTTCATCAAGATGAGCCCGCTTGGCTCGGCCGTCAGCGAACCGGCGAGAAAACAGTTCGAAAGCGTCAAGGCGGAGATCATCAAGGGCGGTTATGCCGTCATCAAGGGGCCGCTCAAGGACAACAAGGGCAATGTGATTGCCACCCAGGGCCAGTCCTTCGTCGAGACGGATGTCGCGCTGGAAGGCATGAACTACCTCGTCGATGGCGTCGTCGGCTCGACCTCCTGATCGTTTCACCCGCAACGGAGGACCTGTCATGACCCTACAGGCGGATCTTGCGGCGGGGCTTGCCGCCAAACAGAGTTCGGTCGCAGATTATGCCGGCCGAATCTTGCAGCCTCTGTTCCTGCCGCTCGCGGCCGTCGTGGCGGGGATGATCGTCTTTTCGGGCTTCCTGCTTCTGGTCGGCAAGTCGCCGATCGATTTCTACATGATCGTCTACAAGGCAGGTTTTGGCACCAGCTTTTCCTGGGCCAATACTCTGGCCCGGGCAGCACCTCTGCTGCTGGCCGCGCTCTGCGTGGCGCTTCCCGCGCGTCTCGGTCTCGTCGTGATCGGCGGGGAAGGGGCGATAGTGCTCGGCGGCGTTGCGGCCGGTACCGTCGGCATGATGGTGCCCGGCCTGCCGGGGGTGCTCGGAATTCTGGCGATGGCGATCGCCGCTTCCGTCACCGGAGCGATCTGGATCGGCGGCATCGGTGCGCTCAGACATTACCGGGGTGTCAACGAGACGATTTCCAGCCTGCTTCTCGCCTATATCGCGATTGCGCTGATGAACCATCTGGTCGAAGGGCCGCTGCGCGATCCGGCAAGTCTCAACAAGCCGTCCACCGTTCCGCTTCCGGAGGCGTACAGAATTGGCGAAATTCCAGGCATCGGTGTCCATTGGGGACTGGCGGTCGGCATCGTCGCCTGCATTCTCTGCTGGGTGCTGATCGAGCGGACCACGTGGGGTTTCGCCGCCCGTATCGTCGGCGGCAATATCCGGGCGGCACAGGTTCAGGGGCTTCCGGCGGGCCTGCTGATGATCGGCTTCACTGCGCTTGGCGGCGTCTTTGCCGGACTTGCGGGCATGTTCGAGGTCGCGGCCGTGCATGGTTCGGCAAATGCCTCGCTTGCGGCCGGCTATGGTTACACCGGTATCCTGATCGCCTTTCTGGCGCGGCATAACGGGCTGGCGGTCATTCCGGCAGCCATCCTGTTTGCCGGTTTCGAAGCCTCTAGCGGTCTCGTCCAGCGCCGGCTCGGCCTGCCGGATGCAACGATCGTCGTCTTCGAGGGCATGATCTTCATTGCGATCCTCCTGTCGGACGCGCTGCAGGACAAGATCGATTTTCGCACGCTGTTCAGAATAAGGGGCCGGTCATGACGGATATCGGTTACTGGGGTGTGCCGCTCGCCATTTTGGGCGGCGCCATCCGTGTCTCGACCCCCTTCATCTTCGTCAGCATTGGCGAATGCATCACCGAACGGTCGGGCCGCATCAATCTCGGGCTGGAAGGCACGCTCGTCTTCGGCGCGATGAGCGGTTATGCCGTCGCCTATCACACGGATTCGGCCTGGGCCGGCACGCTGGCTGCCGCCTTTGCGGGGCTTCTCTTCGGCCTGCTGCATGGCTGGATCTGCAAGTTTCCGAAGGTGAACGACATTGCCATCGGCATCGCGCTGATGATCTTCGGTTCGGGCCTCGCCTTCTTTTTCGGAAAACCTTACGTGCAGCCGGTAGCGCCGGACCTTCCGGCTATTCCGCTCGGCTTCTGGTCCGACATTCCGCAGCTTCAGGCGGCACTCAACGTCAACGTCCTGTTTCTCGTCGGTATCGCACTCGCCTTCGCTGCGTCCTGGATGCTGAAGAATACAAGGATCGGCCTGACCATCCGGGTTGCAGGAGACAGCGCCGATGCGGCGCGGGCGCTCGGCATCGACGTCAACAGGGTGCGGCTCTGGTCGACCGGCGTCGGCGGCGCGCTTGCCGGCATCGGCGGGGCCTATCTTTCGCTCTATTATCCGGGCAGCTGGAACGAGGGGATTTCATCGGGGCAGGGGCTGATGGCCGTGGCGCTGGTGATCTTCGCCCGCTGGAGCCCGGTCAATTGCCTTTATGCCTCGCTGTTGTTCGGCGGAGCCGGCGCACTCGGCCCGGCGCTGCAATCGGTCGGCATCAGCCAGGGCTATTACCTCTTCTATGCTGCGCCTTATGTGCTGACGCTCGGCCTTCTGGTCGCCACCAGTTCCGCCGGCGGCTCCGCCACGCGGGCGATCACCGCCGCTCCCGGCGAGCTCAGCATTACCAAGTGATCTTCCCGACTGATCTTCAAAGCCAGGCTTTGCCCCAGCTGCAACGAAGGATTTAAGACCCGTGACGACCATCCAAGCCGATCCCTATCTCTGGCCCTATAATGGCGACCTGCGCCCGGAAAACACGGCGCTGATCATCATCGACATGCAGACGGATTTTTGTGGCGTCGGCGGTTATGTCGACAAGATGGGCTATGATCTCAGCCTCACCAGGGCACCGATCGAGCCGATCAAGAAGGTTCTCGCCGCCATGCGTGACAAGGGTTACGCCATCATTCACACCCGCGAAGGACACCGTCCCGATCTTTCCGATCTGCCGCCCAACAAGCGCTGGCGGTCGCAGCAGATCGGCGCCGGTATCGGCGATGCCGGGCCCTGCGGGCGTATTCTCGTGCGCGGCGAGCCGGGCTGGGAGATTATCGACGAACTGGCGCCGCTGTCCGGCGAGGTCATCATCGACAAGCCCGGCAAGGGTTCCTTCTGCGCCACCGATCTGGAACTTGTCCTGCGCACGCGTGGTATCGAGAATATCGTGTTGACCGGCATCACCACGGATGTCTGCGTACACACGACGATGCGCGAGGCCAATGATCGCGGTTTCGAATGCGTGATCCTGGAGGATTGCTGCGGTGCGACCGATCCGGGCAATCATGCGGCTGCGATCAAGATGGTGAAGATGCAGGGCGGTGTGTTCGGCTCCGTCTCGGATAGCGACAAGCTGGTGAGCGTGCTGTCATGAAGGTCCCTCCGCAAGACAACCGCATCCCCGATCGCGCGCTTGCCGTCTCGACCCATGGCATGACCATGCGCTTCGCCAACTTTTATGCGCTGCGTGACGCCTCGATCACCATCGCCGCCGGATCTTTCCATGTGCTTCTCGGCGAGAACGGTGCCGGAAAGTCGACGCTGGTCAAATGCATGATGGGCTTTTACCGGCCCACATCCGGCCAGATATCGATCGATGGCCAGGAGGTCGATATTCCCGATCCGCGGGCGGCGCACGAACTCGGCCTCGGCATGGTCTATCAGCATTTTACGCTGGTCCCGTCGCTGACGGCCGCCGAAAACCTCGTCATCAGCCGCGCCGATGCGCCGGCGCGGATCGACTGGAAGACGGAGCGCGAAGGGCTTGCCGCCTTCATGGAAAAAATGCCGTTCAAGGTGCCGCTCGGTATTCCGGTCGGCCGCCTTGCCGCGGGCGAAAAGCAAAAGCTCGAACTGCTGAAACAGCTTTATCTCGGACGTCGTTTCCTCATCCTCGATGAACCGACTTCGGTTCTGACACCCGCCGAAGCCGATGAACTGCTCGGCATGGTGCGCGGGCTCACCGAGGCGGGCGAACTGACATGCCTGATGATCTCCCACAAGTTCCGCGAGGTCACGGCCTTTGCCGACGAGGTTTCGGTCTTGAGGCGCGGCGAACATGTCGGCGGCGGCAAGGTCTCAGACCTTTCCACCTCCGAAATGGCGGCGATGATGATCGGCGACAAGGAACTGGTGCGGCCCGCCGCCCGGCTTCCCTTCATCGGCAAGCCGGTGCTGGAAATGGCGGGCGCCAAGGCACCGGACCGATCCGGCCTGAAGACGATCGAGATCGACGGTCTTGCCGTCAAGTCGGGCGAAGTCGTCGGTATTGCCGGCGTTTCCGG
Organism: Neorhizobium alkalisoli; assembly: GCF_007829835.1. Taxonomy (GTDB): domain Bacteria; phylum Pseudomonadota; class Alphaproteobacteria; order Rhizobiales; family Rhizobiaceae; genus Neorhizobium. The sequence goes on from NZ_VIWP01000008.1 coordinate 55,469, forward strand.
CAATGGACAGATGGAATTGATGGAGCTTCTGACCGGTCAGCGGCCGCTGGAAAAGGGCGCAATCCGGGTCAAGGGCGCGGCCTATCGTGCAAGCCGCGAGGAGGCCCGTCGCTTCAACGTCCGTTATCTCCCGGAAGAACCACTCAAGAATGCCTGCGCGCCAAAAATGACGGTGGCGGAAAACATCTATTTTCGCGATTTCGACTTTCTCGGCGGCAAGACGCAGTTCTGGCTCGATGGGCGCCGGATGAAGCAGGAAGCCGGCAGGCTGGTCGGCGAATACAAGGTGAAAACCGCCTCGCTCAATGCGCCGATCGCCTCCCTTTCAGGCGGCAATGTGCAGCGCGCGGTGCTGGCCCGCGAATTCACCGGCGCGGTCGATCTCCTCGTCATCGCCAATCCCTGTTTCGGCCTCGATTTTTCCGCCGTGGCCGAAATCCGGGCGCGGATCATGGCAGCACGCAATGCCGGCGCCGCGGTGCTGCTGATCAGCGAGGATCTGGACGAAATTCTGGAACTCTCCGATCGCATCCTCGTCATGTCGGACGGGCATATTGCCTATGAGACGCCGGCCGAAGGGGCCGATATCGGCGAGATCGGCCGGCATATGGCGGGGCATCACTGATGGCGATCGTCGAGGCAAGGCCCTTCCCGTTCGTTCTCGATCCGCCCGCCACGGCCCTGATCGTCATCGACATGCAGCGCGATTTCGTCGAACCGGGCGGGTTTGGCGCAACGCTCGGCAATGACGTCTCGCTGCTGCGGGCGATCATTCCGGCAACGGCGGCGCTGATCAAAGGCTTTCGCGATGCCGGACTGCCGGTCATCCATACGCGCGAATGCCACCGGCCGGATCTGTCCGACTGCCCGCCTGCAAAACGCGAGCGGGGAAATCCGTCGCTGCGGATCGGTGATGAGGGCGCGATGGGGCGTATCCTGATCTCGGGCGAACCCGGTGCCGACATCATTCCGGAACTCTATCCGATCAAGGGCGAGACCGTGCTCGACAAGCCGGGCAAAGGCGCTTTCTACGCCACCCCGCTCGACGAGATTCTTCGAGAGAAGGGCGTCCGGCAGCTCGTTTTTGCCGGGGTCACCACCGAGGTTTGCGTGCAGACGACGATGCGCGAGGCCAATGATCGCGGCTATGAGTGCCTGCTCGCGATCGATGCGACGGAAAGCTATTTTCCGGAATTCAAGAAGGCGGCGATCGACATGATCACCGCACAGGGCGCCATCGTCGGTTGGGCGGCGGCGGTCGATGATATCGTGAGGGCAGTGAATGACTAAACCGTGGATGTCGGCCTATTTTCTCGGCGGCGGCTGGCGCGACTGTGCCTTCGAATATTTTCGCGAGGGTGTCGAGATCTGCCGGCTTGTGCCCGGTGAACCGGAACTCGCGCTTTTGCGATATCAGCCCGGCGCCTCGGTGCCGCGCCACAGGCATGTCGGCATGGAGACCATTCTTGTACTGGAAGGATCGCAGAGCGATGAATATGGCCATTATCCGGCCGGATCGCTCGTCGCAAATCCCGAAGGCACCATTCATTCGGTGACCTCGGAAGAAGGTTGTGTCGTGCTGATCCAGTGGACGCGGCCTGTCGAAATCCTGTGAACGCCGAAATCCTGTGAAACAGGGATGCCGCTCGTGAACCTGCAAGAACTGCCCTTCACCCTTTTCTCGCTGCGGGCCTCGTATCGCAACGGCATTGCCGCCGCAGACGTCGTGCGGGAGGCCTATCGGCGTCTCGCGGCAGCTGATGATCCCGGCATATTCATTCATCTTGCCGATATGGATGAGGTGATTGCTGAGGCTGACGCGCTCGGCCCCTACGATCCGGAAAAGCCGCTCTGGGGCATTCCGTTCGCGGTGAAGGACAATATCGACGCGGCGGGCATGCCGACCACCTGCGCCTGTCCGAATTTCGGTTATATCGCCGAAAAGGATGCTTTCGTCGTGGCAAGGCTGAAGGCTGCGGGCGCGCTTCTGATCGGCAAAACCAATCTCGATCAGTTTGCGACCGGGCTGGTCGGCACGCGCACGCCCTATCCGGTGCCGCGGAATGCGCTCGATCCGGATATCGTGCCGGGTGGTTCGAGTTCGGGCTCGGCCGTCGTCGTGTCACGGGGCATCCTGCCGTTTTCGCTTGGAACGGATACGGCAGGGTCGGGCCGTGTTCCGGCGGCGCTCAACAACATTGTCGGGCTTAAGCCGAGTCTTGGCGCGCTCTCTGCCTCCGGCATGGTTCCCGCCTGCCGGACGCTGGATACGATCTCGATCTTTGCGCTGACGGCCGAAGATGCCTTCGCGGTTTATCAGGTCGCGGCGGCATATGACGACAGCGACGCCTATTCGCGCAGGCACCCCGCGCCCGTCATCTATGCGGGAGAGCAGGGGCTTTCGGTCGGCGTTCCCGATCAGGCCTCCAGGCAGTTCTTCGACGACGAAGCTCAGGCCGCCATGTTCGAAGCCGCTCTCGCCAGGCTCGAAGCCATGGGTCACAGGATCGTGCCGGTGGACTTTTCGCCGCTCTATCAGATCGCGGACTTGCTCTATTCCGGCGCCTGGGTTGCCGAGCGCTATGTCGCGACAGAGCGGGTCATGCAGGCAAACCCTCGCGCCATGCATCCCGTCACACGGCGCATCATCGCGCAGGCGGAAAACCTGTCGGCGGCGGATGTGTTCAAGAGCATGTATCGGCTGGCGGAGTTGCGGCGGGCCATCGAGCCGTTGCTTGCAGATCTCGATCTCCTCTGCGTGCCAAGCATTCCCTGCTTTGTCACGCTCGCTGATCTGGCTGAGGATCCGATCGGCCCGAATTCGAGGCTGGGTACCTATACCAATTTCGTCAACTTGATGGATATGTGCGGCATTGCCGTGCCTGTTTCAGCACGCGGCGACGGGCGACCGGGCAGTGTCACGCTTTTGGCACAGGCGGGGCGGGATGGCCGGATCGCGGGACTGGCGGCTGCCCTGCAGGCGGATGCCGCCGCACCGCTCGGCGCCGTCGGCTGGAGTTGCCCGCCGGTGCGGGCGACAAGATCCGTTGCGGCAGGCGGCGAGATCGCGGTCGCGCTTGTTGGCGCGCATATGCGCGGGCTTCCGCTCAATCATGAAGTCACCCGGCTCGGCGGTCGTTTTCTGTTCGAAGGCAAGACGGCGCCCGACTATCGCTTCTATGCGCTTGCCGGCGGGCCGCCTAAGCGGCCGGGCCTGGTGCGCGCAGCCGGCGGCGGGCCGATTGCGCTTGAGGCATGGGCCATTCCGCTTTCTCGCTTCGGTGACTTCATGGCCGGCATCCCGTCACCGCTCGGCATTGGCACGATTTCCCTTGCCAGCGGTGAAACGATCAAGGGCTTTTTGTGCGAGACGGCCGGTCTGGACGGGGCCGAGGAGATCACTGCGTTTGGCGGCTGGCGGGCCTATCTGGACGCTCAGCGGCGCTGAAATTTGAACAAATTCCACCACGGATGACAGGGCGATGTAACAAGCCGGCTTCTGCTGACGAATATATGTTCATGAAGCTTTCTGAGCCTGATCTGCTGCAATGCGGCGGGGCAGGTATGTCATAATAGCGGAGCGGCTTTTCAATGTGGCGTGATATGGCCAGAAGGTCAGTATCGTGACATTGATCGGCCACGTTTCAGGGAGATTGTTGCCGGGCTTTTAGCGGGTGCTGTGGCAATGATCCCAACCTCCATCGCCGGTATAGCTTGAGCATATGTTTTTCCGTCATTTTTCAGGACAAGAGATGAAAAAGGGTTCGTCTTCTCGCGTGATCTTGCCGCTGGTCGGCGCGCTGGCCTTTTCGGCAAGCGCGATCGCCGCACAGGCGCAGCCGCCTCAGACGCCGGCCGTGGCTACGGCTGCCACCGCGCCAAAGACTTATCCGGCGCCGGCCCGTCGCCCCGCCCATATCGTTTCCAAGGCTGATCCGTCCGGTTTTGCAGCCCTGTTCGATCCCGTCGCCGCCAATCAGGCTAAGGTGTTGCACGAGATGGGCAGCCTGCCGCTGACGATGAACAGCGATATCGCTGATGCCGTCGAAGCCTATTACGCCCAGCCCAAGGCGACCCTTATCTGGACCGATGGCAAGGGACCGAATGCAAAAGCCGTTCAGGCGATCAAGCTTCTGAAACAGGCTGAAGACTGGGGTCTGAACGCCGGCGATTACGCCGTCGGAACCGAATACGAGTCCATGCCGCAGGGTTCCGCCGAACGTGTGCGCGGTCTCGCGCTGTTCGAAGCCTCGCTGTCGAACAAGATGCTGATGTTCTTGCAGGACAATTTCCGCGGCCGCATCGATCCCAACCAGCTGTCCAACTATTATGATTTCAAGCGCAAGCCTGTGGATCTGAAGGCGACGATCGGCCAGCTTGCGAGCCTGCCGGATCTGATGCCGATCTTCGACCGCTTCATGCCGAGCAATCCGAAATTCGCCCAGCTTGCCGCCGAACTGCACTGGCTGCGCAATTCCGGCAATGGCGCAGGCGCTGCCGCCTCGATCGACAAGGTGATCGTGGCGATGGAGGAGCTGCGCTGGTTGCCGAAGGAATTTCCGCAGCGCTACGTTTTCATCAACCAGCCCGCCTATATGGCCTATTACCATGAGAACGGCGATATGACGCTGTCGATGAAGGCGGTGATCGGCCAGCAGGACCACCAGACGAATTTCTTCGACGCGTCGATCAAGACCGTCGAATTCAATCCCGACTGGGGCGTACCGCAATCGATCATCCGTAACGAGATGCTGCCGAAGCTGAAGCGCGATCCGGCCTATCTCGACAAGGAAGGCTACAAGGTTTCCGTCAAGGGCAAGGAAATGCCCTCGGCCAAGGTCGACTGGACCCAGCCGCTGGAGAACATTTCCGTCATCCAGCCGCCAGGTCCCGACAACGCGCTCGGCCAGCTGAAGATCCTGTTCCCCAATCCGCATGCGATCTACATGCACGATACGCCGGCGCGCGGAAAATTTGCCGCCCAGGACCGCATGTTCAGCCATGGCTGCGTGCGCCTGGAAAATCCGCGGGCGATGGCCGCCGCTGTTCTGAAGACTTCGGTCGATTTCGTGGGTGAGCAGATTGCCGGTGGCGAGAAGAAGGACATGGACGTTCCCGAGCAGGTCCCCGTCTTCGTCTCCTATTTCACCGCATGGCCGACGGCGGATGGCACGATCCAGTATTACGACGACATCTATAAGCGTGACCTTGAGACACTGAACGCCATGTCCGTCACGAGTTCAAGCCGCGCGCAGTCCTGAGGGCATCCGGACAACATCACGGAAGCGCTCGCGTCCACTTGGCTGACGTCACCGCGTCTTGTGCGGTGATGCCGGCGAGGTGTCTGGCAACGACTTGTCTACCAAGCTTCAAGGTCAGCGGTGGCCAACACGTTCAGCTTGAATTAGTAGTTCAAGCTGAACGGCCCATTGCGGTGGCCAGTTGTGATGTAAGATCTTGAGACGCCCATTCGGCACACCAATAACTTTCGGCACGTGTGCCGGCTTCATTCACGACGGTGGTGGTACCACGGGCGTGCTGATGCTTCCCGCCTGGGGTTTTGAAGAGTTCACGATTCGCCGGGGGTGGGGCCGTTTCGCGGATATGCTTGCGGATGTCGGCTATACCTGCCTGCGCTTTGATTGGCCGGGCTCGGGGGACAGTCTTGGAGATGTGGAAACCACGGTCTCCTTTTCGCAATGGAAGGAAGCTTTCGTCGCGGCGGCCGATCTACTCAAGACCAATTACAAGATAGAGAAACTTGTGCTTGTAGGCCATGGTGTCGGAGGTTTGCTTGCACCCCATTTCGGGTGCGCTTTGTCGGCCTCTGCCATGGTGTTGATGGCGCCACAGAATGAAGGCCGCACAGGCCTGCGCGAGCTGGATCTGTCGGGCAAGCTTATCGGTACCTATCTTAAGCTGGCCGAACAATCCTCGGACGATGTCATCAACATCGCCGGCCACTCCATCGCAAAATCGCTGGCTCAGGAAATTGCCGCTCTACGGCTTGGTGAAGAGCATTTTCTGCATGACCTACCCGTCCTGACGGTGGCGCGCGCAGAAACGCGTTCTGCCATTGACTGGCCGCACCGGCTTCGCAAGATCGGTTTCGCCGTCACCGAATTTGATTATGCCGGCTACGACGAGTTTGCCGGCTACAAGCAGGCGTCCATTGCCCCGATCCGTGATTTTGAACGGGTTCGTGACTGGCTTCTGGAAACTGTTGCGCCAGGAGATGCCGTATCCGGAGCTGAGGCCGCCCCGACGGCTCAAGGCCTGGAAGGCGAGGGCTTTCGCGAGTCGGCTTTGGTGTTTGGACAGAATGATCGCCTTTTCGGCGTTCTTTGCAGGTCTGTGGCGCGTCCGTCGCGGGCAGCCGTCATTCTTGTCAATTCCGGGGACACCTATCACATCGGCTGGGGGCGAATGCATGTGGCATTTGCACGGTCGCTGGCAAGGATGGGTATTGCGAGTTTCCGCATCGATACCAGTGGTATCGGTGACAGCCAGTCAACCGGCAAGCCGCTCTATTACGACGATGCGCAAGTCCAGGACATTCTAGAGGCAGTTCAGGCTTTGGAAGGCCTGAACCTGGGGCCAATGATCGTCGGCGGCCTTTGCAGTGGCGGTTATGCCTCGATCCAGACCGCCTTATGCGACCCACGCATTCAGGGCATTGTCGCCATCAATCCCGTCCGGCTGGCAATCGATCCGGAAGAGACCTTCGAGCAGATCATGAATGCCGGCACGTCCTCGATTGCCGCTTATCGCAGGCGCATCCTGTCGGCAAAACTTTTCAAGGATGTCTTGTTCGGGCGTGTTTCGGTGCTGTCGATCATGTCCAAGATCAGGCAGATCGCCGGCGCGCGTTATGTGGGGTTCACTCTTCGGAACCGGTTGAGAACGAAAGCGCGGCAACAAGCGGAAGCGCTCAGCCAGCGCGGCGTGACGTCGATCCATGTTTTTGCTGAAGGCGATGCCGGTCTTGATGAACTGGCTCGCTTGTTTGGAAAGCGTGAACCGGTCGATTATGACCATGCTGCTGTTCGGATCATATCGGACACTGAACATAACATGACGGCTCCCCATGCGCGGGACGCAATTTTGCAGGCTATTGTCGATGTTTCGCTCGGCAATCAGCGGGATGCCGTTTCAAAACATTCGGTGCCGGCCTAACCTGGTATCAGGGAAGCAGGCCCGCGTTTCGATAGGCTGATATCGTCGCGTCGAATACGGTAATGTCTGCACGTCCTCTGGCGATCAGCTGCGCGCCTTCGATCGCGGAAAACATGGCCAGTGCACGAGCGCGCCGCTCTGCCTCGGGCACTTTCGGATAAAAACTTGCGGTCACTCTTTCCAGCCAGTCGGTATTGACCTCGGTGAAACGGTTGACCTGACGTCTGACTTCATCGGGCAGATCATCGTGCTCGGCAACCATAATGCCATAAAGGCACATGCGGTTTTCATTCAGGAGGGCGGCACGAAAGGGTGCCAGATAGGCAGCCATCGTTGCTTCCCTGTCTTGGGGTGAAAGGGAAAGGCGGGCGAACGCCTGTTCCGCTTCTTGCGCATAACGATCTGCGAGCGCCGCCCCAAGATCTCCCTTGGTTGGGAAATGGTAGTGGATGCTTGCGCTTTTCACGCCGATTGCCTTGGCGATCTCGCGAAAGCTCAGGGCGTTATAGCCGTGCGACTGAACCATCGCCCGAGCGACGGTCATTATCTGTTCTCTGGTATCCATCACGCCCTCTTATCTACCGATAGATAGCGCGGGCATGATAATTTTTCAACTTTGCCTATCTATCGATAGATAAATGATTGACGGCGGCATCGCGACGACGGTACAGAAGGTTACCTATCGATAGATAGGCAATTGAGGAGAAGAAAAATGAAGATGTATGATCGCTCCGGTTTTCCCAACCCGGCCAGAATTCGTATCGTCCTTTCCGGCAAGGGATTGGACAATGACGTTGAATTCGTTCCCGTCGATCTGATCGCGGCGGAACACAAGCAGCAGGCCTTTCTGGACAAAAACCCTTCCGGCGTTGTTCCGGTTCTCGAACTTGATGACGGAACGCTGATCTCCGAAGCGACTGCGATCACCGAATATCTCGACAATCTCGACGGCGATCCGATCTTTACCGGCAGGACGCCGCTCGAAAAGGGATTGATCCACATGATGCAGCGGCGGGCCGAAGCCATGGTCAACGATCCCGTCGGCATCTATTTTCACCATGGAACCCCGGGCCTCGGCGCCGCACTGCAGGCCTATAAGAGCCCGGAATGGCAGGGACGCAGCGACTGGGCCGAACGGAACAGGCAGGCGGTGGAAGCGGGCATGCGCTATTTCGATCACGTTCTCGAAAACAGGGAGTTTGTTGCCGTCGATTATTTCTCGATGGCGGATATTACCGTGTTCGCGGGCCTGGCTTTTGCTGAAGCGGCGGGGCTCTCGGTCGGAGAGGAGCTCAAAAACCTGCGTGCCTGGCGCGCTCGGGTGGCGGAACTGCCGAGTGTCAAAAACCGCACCGGCCAGCAATTCCTCGCCGAAGACGCGCGCCGACTGGGCTTTTGAGCAAGCAATGGAGCGGGCATCCGGCCCGCTCCTTTTCGATTTTCGCGCCGTTCGAAAATGCTCCTGCGGGAAAATATCCTCTTCTATGCTATGGGAATTCCTGGTGGCCTAATATAGCTCCACCCAAATCCCATTTCTGCCGAACCGAGGCTCTCGTGGATCTGAAACAATTGCGGGTATTCATGTCCGTCGCCGAAACGCAGTCGCTGAGCGCGGCCGCCGATCGGTTGCGGGTCAGCCAATCGACGCTGACGCGGCAGATCCAGCTTCTCGAAACGGCCGTCGGCTGTCCCCTCTTCCTGCGACACGGCCGCGGCATGCGGCTGACCGAGGCGGGCGACGAATTTTTGAACCGGATCGCCGGCCCCGTGCGCCAGATCGAGCTTGCGATCCATGAAGTCTCCTCACCGGAGCGGTCCGCCTCCGGCGTTGTGACGATCGGCATGCTGCCCTCGCTGGCGCACCTGATCTCCGCCCCGCTTGCGCGTCGCGTCGCACGGGAGTTTTCGGACGTCTCGCTGCGTATTATCGACGGTTATCCAGGCCACATGATCGAATGGCTGCAAAGCGGCGAGATCGATATCGCCTTTCTCTATGGTCCGAGCAGCGATCTGCATCTGCGCGTTATTGATCTCGTCTTCGAGGAAATGCGCCTCATCGGTCCGCTGGACAGTTCGCTGATGGCGATGAAATCCGTCGCGGTGAAGGATCTGGAAGGCACCGATTTCATCCTGCCGTTCCGGCCGCATGGCCTGCGACCGATCATGGAAAGCGCTTTTGCGAAAGCCAATATCCGCGTTCGTGTCCGGGCAGAGGCGGATACGCAACAGCTCATCAAGGATCTTGTGGCGAGCGGTATCGGTTTTTCCATGCTGCCGCTGTCGTCGATCAAGCCGGAGGATTCCGGCCGCTTCATGCATACCTCGCTTACGCCAAAGATCATGCGCCAGATCTTGTTGGCACTGCCGAGCGACCGCCGCGATACGCGTGCGGTTCAGGCGGTGACGGACCTCATTCAGGAGGAAATCCGCATAGCGATCGAAAGCGGCGCATGGCCGGCGGTGCCGAGCCCGAACCTGTCGGCGAAGAAACCCTAGCGATTTCAAATTCTTGTTTGAATATGCTGATTATTTGTGCAGTTCCAGAATCTGCATAACTGGTATTGAGGCGGCGGCGTTGCTCCATAAGCCGATGCTTTTTAATGTTGCGGCTACCGTTAACGGTCGTCTTGTCCTGACCAGGGGAACAAAAAAATGAAATTTCATGCAAGACCATCTTCCACCTCGCATCTGGCAATGCTGCGCACGGCGTTTGCCGCATCGGTTGCGCTCGTTGCCCTCTCCGCGTCCGCTGAGGCCGCAAGCCTGACGATCGGCCTGTCCTCCAGCGTCAACTCGCTCGATCCGGCCCAGGCGCAGGTCGTACAGACGGACTTGAGCACGATCAGCGAGCTTTATTCCTCGCTCGTCACCCGTGGCCCGGACATGAAGCTGAAGGGCGATCTCGCCGAAAGCTGGGCGGCCGTCGATGACAATACCTGGTCGTTCAAGCTGAAGCCAGGCATCAAGTTTCCGAATGGCGAGGCCCTCGATGCCGCCGCCGTCAAATGGAACTTCGATCGTGTAAAAAGCCCCGACACCAAGGCCCGCAACAAGCTGTGGTTCGATCCGATCAAGTCGATCGAAGTGGTCAGCCCGACCGAAATCCGCTTCATCACCGACAAGCCCTATCCGGCCCTACCGGCCCAGCTTTCGATGTTCTACCTGCTCGCGCCGAAATGGACCGAGACCCATAACCCGATCCTCGAAGCCATGGGCACCGGTCCTTACGATCTCGTCAGCGCGACACCCGGTGACCGCATCGTTCTGAAGGCCAAGAAGGATTATTACGGCGCCAAGCCCGCCTATGACGACGTGACGCTGCGCATCATCCCGGAAGCTGCTGCCCGCATGGCGGCCGTCGAAGCCAAGGAAGTCGATCTCGCCTTCGACATTCCGGTCGCCGACGTCGCCCGTCTCAACAAGGAAAACGGCCTTGCTGCCGGCTGGATCGACTCGAGCCGCATGATGGTCCTGAAGATCAACACGCTGAAGGCCCCGCTCGACAAGCAGGCCGAAGTCCGCCAGGCTTTGAACTATGCCGTCGACAAGAAGGCGATTGCCGATGCGATCTATGCCGGCGCCAGCACGGTCAGCGCCTGCCAGCTCGTCTCGCCGCAATATTTCGGCTTCAACCCGGATCTGAAGGCCTATCCTTACGATCCGGAAAAGGCCAAGCAGCTTCTGAAGGCGGCCGGCGTTTCCGGCAAGCTCGATGTCGAGCTGGAAGTGCCGCTTGGCCGTTATCTTGCCGCAAGCGACCTGGCGCAGATCATTGGTCAGCAGCTTTCGGAAGTCGGTATCAACGCGAAGATCCACGAAATGGAATTCGGCGCCTGGGCGAAGAAATATGCCGGCGGCGATCTCGGTAACATGGCGCTGACCGGCCAGGCCTGGCCGACGCTCGATGCCGACGGCCTGCTCAGCCTTTACGACTCGTCCAACCCGACATCCTATTTCAAGAATGCCGATTTCGACGCGGCGCTGGCCAAGGCCCGCTCGACGACGGATGTCAATGCCCGCCTCGAACAGTACAAGATCGCCACCAAGATCATGTGCGAACAGGCGCCCGACCTGTTCCTGTTCAGCCAGCCGACCACCTATACCCATTCCAAGGGTGTCACGTGGCAGGCCCGCGGCGACGAATGGGTTCGTGCCTCGGACGTGACGCCTGCCAAGTAAGGCGGGCGTCGATAACGGAACTGGGAAAATGCCGAATTATCTCCTGACCCGAATTGGCGAAAGCCTGCTGGCGATCTGGGGCGTGGTGACGATCGTTTTCGTCGTCACCCGTGTCCTCGGCGATCCCGCAGTGCTGCTTCTGCCGATCGGATCGCCTGCCGCAGCACTGGCCGAATTGCGCAGCCAGCTTGGGCTCGATCAGCCCATCCTGACGCAATACGTCCATTTCCTCGGTCAGGCGGTGAGGGGCGATTTCGGCAATAGCTACCAGTATATGCGGCCGGCCATGTCGGTCGTTCTGGAGCGCATGCCGGCAACCCTGATGCTTGCCGGCAGCGCGATCATCATCGGGATCGTGCTCGGCGGCATTGCCGGGCTGCTGGCGGCGATCAAGCGCAACACATTTGTCGAATACATTGTCATGTTCCTCGCCCTGATCGGCCAGGCGACGCCGATGTTCTGGCTCGGCATCGTGATGATCATGTTTTTTGCCGTCAATCTCGGCTGGCTTCCGACTGGCGGTTACGGATCGTTCTCGAATCTCGTCCTTCCCGCAATGACACTTGGCACTTTCGTTGCCGCCAGCGTCACGCGCCTGTTCCGTTCCAGCATTCTCGACGTGCTGCGCGAGGAACATGTGCGCACCGCCCGCGCCAAGGGACTGCGGCCGAAAACGATCTATGTCTGGCATATCGGCCGCAATGCGCTGATCCCGGTCGTCACCATGGTGGCTATCCTGACGGCGGAACTGCTCGGCGGCTCTGCCGTGGCGGAAACTGTGTTTTCGTGGCCGGGCGTCGGGCGTCTGATCGTCCAGTCGATCGAGACCCAGGACTTTCCGGTGGTGCAGGCCGCGGTCTGCCTCGTCACGACGATCTTCGTCTTCATCAATCTCCTCGTCGATATCGGCTACAGCCTGCTCGATCCGCGCATCCGCAGCCATGGAGGCGGCCATGAGTGAGAGCCGCACCGTGACAAGATCCATGCTGCACGCCTTCTTGGCCGCACTCATCAGAAGCAAGCCAGGCCTTGCCGGCGCCGTGATCTTGACGATCTTCGTGCTTGCTGCTTTGCTGGCACCGGTCCTCGGCCTGCCCGATCCGGTCAAGGGCGATCTTCTCGCCCGGCTGAAGCCGCCGACCATCAGCCTGTCCGGTTTTGGCGCCCATCCGCTCGGCACCGACCAGCTCGGCCGTGATATCCTGAGCCGCATCATCTATGGCGGCCGCGTGACGCTGATGATCGCGGCACTTTCGGTCCTGACGGGCGGCGTCTTCGGCGTCGTGATCGGCCTGATCTCCGGATTTTTCGGCGGCTGGGTCGATCGTGTCCTGATGCGCGTCGTCGACATGCAGCTTTCCGTGCCGTTGACCATTCTGGCGCTGCTCATCATCGCCTCGCTCGGGCCGGCGCTGCACAACCTCGTCATGGTTCTGGCGCTGACCAGCTGGGTGCAATATGCCCGCGTGGTGCGCGGTCAGGTGCTGGCGGTGAAAAGCCGCGAATATATCCAGTCCGCGCGTGCCATCGCGGCGCATCCTCTGCGCATCATCTTCCATCACGTCCTGCCCAATGTCATGACGCCGGCCATCGTCGTGCTGACGCTGGAACTTGCGCGTATCATCCTGCTTGAAGCCGGCTTGTCCTTCCTTGGCCTCGGCATCCAGCCGCCGGATGCGGCCTGGGGGCGGATGCTCGCCGAAGGGCGCACCTTCATGTCGACGGCCTGGTGGCTGTCGGTTTTCCCCGGCGTCGCAATCATGCTGACCGTGCTGAGCGTCAATCTGCTCGGCGACTGGCTGCGCGATTACTTTGATCCGCATCTGGAGGGTTGAGGGATGAGCACGCTTCTCGACATCTCCGATCTCACCGTCCGGTTCGAAACCCGCCGCGGTTTCGTGCATGCCGTCAACGGCGTTTCCTACACGCTCGAAAAGGGCAAGACGCTTGGCATCGTCGGCGAAAGCGGTTCCGGCAAGAGCGTGCATTTTCTGGCGGCCCTCGGCCTTCTGCCGCCGACCGTCAAGCGTGAGATCACCGGCCGTGTTTTGTTCGACGGCAAGGATCTGCTGACGCTGTCCGACGAGGAACTGAGCGATATCCGCGGCCGCGATATCGGTGTCGTGTTCCAGGATCCGATGAGCGCGCTCAATCCGGTCCTGACTGTCGGCCGCCAGCTGCGGGAAGTGCTGATGCGCCATCAGCCGCTTTCGAAGGCGCAGGCGGAAGCGCGTGCGATAGAACTTCTCGATCTCGTCGGCATTCCCGAGCCGCAGCGCCGTGTCAGACAATATCCGCACCAGTTTTCCGGCGGCATGCGCCAGCGCGTGATGATCGCCATCGCCATTTCCTGCCAGCCGAAGCTTTTGATCGCCGACGAGGCGACCACCGCGCTCGACGTGACGGTACAGGCACAGATCGTCGATCTCATCCGTGATCTGTCCGCGAAAATGGATATGAGCGTGATCTGGATCACCCATGATCTCGGTGTGCTGGCCGGCATCGCCGATCAGGTTCAGGTCATGTATGGCGGCCGCGTCATGGAGCGTGGCCCGGTCGATGCGATCTTCGATAATCCGCGCAATGCCTATACGCGGGGCCTTTTGAATTCCGTTCCCTCGCTCGACGAGAACGCGGAAAAGCGCCTCTACCAGATCCCCGGCTCGCCGCCGGATCTTTCGAAGCCGCCGGTCGGCGATCCCTTTGCGCCGCGCAATCCGGATGCGACCGAGCGCTGCTTTGCCGAAATGCCGCCGCTTCGCGCCGTCGAAGGCAGTCCCGGCCACGTCGTTGCCGCCTGGTACGAGCTTCCACCTTATGCGGAGGGCAGCCGATGAGCGCCGGTCACGATCATCTCTTGTCGGTCAGCGACCTGACCAAGACCTATCGCACGCGTGGCGGCCTGTTTTCGAAGGCCAGCGATTTTCATGCCGTGAAGAATGTCGGCTTTCATGTCGGCCGCAACGAGACGCTCGGCCTTGTCGGTGAATCCGGCTCCGGCAAGAGCACGATCGGCCGTATGGTCATGGGCCTCACCGCACCGACCGCCGGCCAGGTCACCTTTGACGGCGAAGATGTCACCTCGCTCCCCGCATCGCGCGTAAAAGACGTGCGGCGCAAGATGCAGATGGTCTTTCAGGATCCTTATTCCGCCCTCAGCCCGCGCATGCGGGTCGGGCAATTCGTTGCCGAGCCCATGGTCGTTCATGGGATCGGCGATAGTGAGGCCGACCGACGAGAGCAGGTTGTGGGGCTCTTCCGTCGCGTCGGCCTCAACCCCGACTTCATGGAACGTTATCCGCACGAGTTTTCCGGCGGCCAGCGGCAGCGCATCTGCATTGCCCGCGCCTTGGCGCTCGGCCCGAAATTCATCGTCGCCGACGAGCCGATCACGGCGCTCGACGTGTCGATCCAGGCGCAGATCGTCAATCTGTTTCAGGACCTGCAACAGGAAATGCAGATGTCCTACCTGTTCATCGCCCATGACCTGTCGATGGTGCGCTATCTCTGCCAGCGCGTCGCCGTCATGCTGCGGGGGCGGCTGGTCGAGATCGGGCCGACGGCCGCGATCTTCGGCGATCCGCAACATCCCTACACACAATCGCTCCTGTCCGCCGTTCCAATCGCCAATCCACGGCTGGAGCGGGCGCGCAAGCGCATTGCCTATCAATACTCACCCGAAACGCTGGGCAACCAGCTGGAGGAGGTCTCATCCGGACATTTCGTGCTGAAATGAACTGACGAGCAACCAACGAAAATGAAGCATCGCTTCGACGCCCTTGCGGGCGAACGGAGAACTGCATCCTGAAGAAAGGTTTCAATCATGCTGCGGGTCGGCATCGACATTGGCGGGACATTCACGGACTTCACGGCCTGGGCTTTGAAGCCGGACGGCGGCGAGATCAACATCACCTTCAAGGTGCCATCGACGCCGCCGAATTTCGCCGAAGGGTTCAAGAACGGTTTTACCCAGCTGCTTGAACGCGTCGGCGAAGTCGACGAAGTCTTCGTCGTTCATGGCACGACGGTCAGCACCAATACCGTCATCGAGCGATCGGCTGCACCCGTCGCCCTTTTCACGACGGCCGGCTTCAAGGATGTCCTGAACCTGCAGCGCCTGCGCCTGAAGCAGCCGACCGACATTTTTAACCAGCGCCCGGCCTCTCTCGTGCCACGCCATCTCGTGTTCGAGATCAACGAGCGTCTTTGGGCCGATGGTTCGGTGCGGATCGAGGCAAAGGAAGAAGACATCCTGCGCGCCATCCGCGAGGCGGAAGCAGCCGGTGCCGAGGGCGTTGCGGTCGCCTTTATGCATTCCTTCCGCAATCCGGCCCATGAAGAGCTTGCCCGCCGCGTCATCCGTGACAACAGCAAGCTCGATGTTTCGATCTCGTCGGAAATCTGGCCGCAGATCGGCGAATACGAACGTGCCGTCCTTGCCGTTCTCAACGCTTATGTCCGACCGGCGATGAACAGCTATATCGGTGAGATCGAGGCCTGGCTGCACGAACGCCTGCCGAATGCCGACCTGTTCATCACCCGCTCCAATGGCGGCGCGATGGCGGCCACCGAGGCACGCGCCTATCCGGTGCAGACGCTTCTCTCCGGTCCCGCCTCCGGCGTCACCGCAGCGCAGGATCTGGCCCAGCGTCTCGGCGATGCGCAGATCCTGACCTTCGATATGGGCGGCACCTCGACCGACGTCTCGCTGATCCGCGATGCCAACCCGACGATTTCCAGCGAAGCCGAAGTCGGTGATTTTCCGCTGACCATGCCGGTCACGGAAATCGAGGCGATCGGTGCCGGCGGCGGATCGCTGATCGCCATGGACGGCAAGGTGCTGAAGGTCGGCCCGCGGTCGGCGGGTGCCCGTCCGGGTCCGGCCTGCTTCGGCCATGGCGGCACCAATCCGGCCGTCTCAGATGCCTATGCGATCTGCGGCTACCTCAACCCCGAAAACTTCCTCGGCGGCAAGATGAAGCTCGATGTCGCAGCCGCCGAAAGGGCGATTGCGCCGGTTGCGCAGGCCATGAATGTCGATGCCGCCACCGCCGCAGAGGCCGCGATCACGGTTGCGACTTCCAACATGGTCGCCCGCGTCATGCCCTATCTCGCCCGCCATGGCGTCGATCCGGAAGACGTGACTTTGGTCGTCTACGGCGGGGCAGGGGCTCTGCACGGCCCGCTTCTGGCGCAGGAAATGGGCATCGGCCGCGTGCTGGTGCCGCCGACTCCCTCGGTCTTCTGCGCATCGGGCGGTCTCGTCACCGGCCTTGTGCATGATGTCGTCGCCTCCGTTCATGGCCGGACGATCGATGCCGAAAGCCTCAAGGCGACGCTCGCCGATCTCGTCGGTCAGGCGCATGAATGGCTCGGCAAGCAGGTGGATGACGCCAAGATCACCGATCGCCGTCTCAGCTATTTCGCCGAAATGCGGTATCAGGGCCAGTCTTTCCAGGTGCGTGTCCCGCTCGATGAGGCGATGGTCGAAAACGGCGATCTCGTCCGTCTGGCCGAGGCTTTCCACGCCGAGCATGAACGGCTCTACAGCCATTGCGATCCGCATGGCGCCGTCGAAATTCTCGAAATCCGCGCCCGTGTTTCCGGCAATCTTGCCGGTCCAAGCGCCCGCACGATCGAGGCTGGCGAAGGTCCGGCATCGGCAGCGCTTGCCGGTAGCCGCCGCATCCGCATCAACGGCGCATGGCATGAGGCATCCGTCTATGACCGCCACAAGTTTGGCGCCGGTCATGTGATCGATGGCCCGGCCGTTGTCGAACAGGGCGATGCCACCATCCTCGTTCCCCCGCAATACAGAGCCGAAACCAACCGTTTCGGCGATCTCATCATCGAGAGGCTCTGATCATGGATCCGATCCGTACCGCCATCATGAACAACCGCTTCTCGGCCATCGTTGAGGAGGGATCGACGGTTCTGCACCGCACGGCGCACACGACCTTCGTCAAGCTGGTGCAGGACTATCAATGCGCGCTGGCTACCGTCGAGGGCGATATTTTTGCTTATCCGAGCGGAACCGGCGTCACCGTCTTCATCGGCCTTCCCCTGCAGGCGACGCTGGCGCAGATCGATGTCGCCAGCCTGAAGCCGGGTGATTGCATCATCACCAACGACCCGTTCTCCACCGAGGGTCTTCTGACCCACATGATGGATGTGACGATGATCTATCCGGTGTTCCGAGGCGAGACGCTGATCGCCTTCGGCTGGGCCTTCGTGCATGCGTCGGATATCGGCGGCGGCGTGCCCGGCTCGATCTCGCCGGCCTTCACGGAATCCTTCCAGGAAGGCCTGCGCATGCGGCCCGTAAAGCTCTACAAGGCCGGCGAGCTGAACGAGGAGATCAAGAACGTCTTCCTCGACAACAGCCGCATTCCCGACGAGATGTGGGGCGATTTCCAGGCCATGCTGTCGGCCATGAAGCGCATGGAAAAGCGCCTCAACCAGCTCTGTGACCGCTATGGTCAGGAGAGCGTCACGACCGGTATGAACGAGGTCATCGATTTCGCCGAGGTAAAGGCCCGCGCCATCATCCGCGATATTCCGGACGGTGAATACGAGTTCAGCGACTATCTCGAAGGTCTTGAGGAGGGCCAGTACACCCATATCATGACGACGATGCGGGTGAAGGGCGACAGTATCGAGCTCGACTTTACCGGCACGGATCCGCAGGTGCCGGCCGCCTACAATTTTATCATCGGCGAGCGCACCCACCCATATGTGGCACAGGCGCTGGTCTATTTCCTTCTCTCCAAGGATCCGGAAGCGCCGAAAAATGCCGGCCTGCTGCGGCCGATCACGGTCAAGGCGAAGCGCGGCACGGTCATCAACGCCAATTATCCGGCCGCCATGGGCTCGCGCGTCGCCTCGGGCACGCGCGTCTATGACACCGTCATCGGCTGCCTCGACAAGGCGCTGCCGGAAGGTCTGGTCGCCGCAGGCGCGGGCATGGCCGGCATCATCGTCGTGACGGCGCGCGACAAGCGCACCGGCAAGAACCGCGTCTCGGTCATCAACCCGATCTGCGGCGGCGGCGGCGGCCGCTTCGGCGTGGACGGTGTCGATGGCGTCGATGGCCGGTTCGGCTCGCTGAAAAGCGTGCCGACCGAGGTGATCGAGGTCGAGACCGTCATGCATATCAAGGCCTATCATATGCTGACTGACACCCAGTCGGCCGGCAAATGGCGCGGCGGCTCGGCTCTTGTCATGGAGCTCGAAAACACCGGGCTTGAGGCGACGATGACGGTGCGCGGCATGAATCGCTTCCATTTCCGCCCCTGGGGCGTGCGCGGCGGCGAAGAGGGTCGTCTTGCGACCGTCACCACCAATCCGGGCACCGAACGAGAACAGGAAATCGGCAAGATCAACGTGTTGAAAATGGGTAAGGGCGACGTGGTCAGCATCGTCACACCGGCCGGCGGCGGTTTCGGCGATCCGCTGGAGCGCGATGCGCAGGTCATCGCAAACGACGTACGTGGCGGGTTGCTGAGTGCCGCCAAGGCCGAAGAGGATTACGGTGTCATCCTTGGCGCCAATGGCAATGTCTCGGTCGTCGAGACGGAAGAGCGGCGGATCGAGATGCGCGAACTGCGCGGCGAACTCTCTGATTTTGCCTTCGGTCCCGAGCGTAACGACTATGACCGGATCTGGCCGATGGCGGTTCGCGCCCGGCTGGCCGAGGATGTGCTTGCCCAGCCTTCGGCCGTGCGTCAGCACCTTATCTCTGAAGTGCGAACCAAGCTGACAAGCCGCGCCGCCGTGGTGGACGATGCGATCCTTTCGGATGCGCTCAACCAGGAACTTTCCGCGCTGAAGACGGCGATGGGGATCAATTGATGAAGATCACGGTTCTCGGCGCCGGCGCGATCGGCAAAGCCTATGCGGCTTATCTGTCCTCTCGCGGACATTTGGTGACGATCTGGTCTCCCTCTGGCCGAGCCCTCGGACGGTTATCGTCCGGGGGTGTGCTGAGCGCGACCGGGATTTGCGAGGGAGAGTTTCAGGTTACGGTCGCATCAGATGCCGCTGCAGCTTTGGCGGGTGCCGATCTGCTTGTCGTCGCCGTGCCGGCGAATGGCCATGCGACGGTGATTTCGGCGATCGCACCGCATCTAAAGAATGGCCAGACGGTCATAATCAGCGCCGAGCTGTCGTTCAGCGCCGTGCTGATGGCGCAGGCGATCAAGGCGCGGGGCCTCGACGTGCCGGTCATTGCCTGGGCGACGACGGTGGTGACGGCAAAATCTTCGGGCGCGGACAGCGTCGCCGTATCGCTTCTGAGAAAGCGGCTCGACGTCGCCAGCATTCCCGCCGGCCATGTCACGGCGGCGGCCGAGCTCTGCGCGGACGTTTTCGGCGTCGCTTTCGATGAGAAGCCGAGCGTCATGGCGACCGCGCTTTCCAACCTCAATCCGCCGGCGCATATGGCGATCGCTCTCTGCAACTTCACCCGCATGGAAAAGGGCGAGGACTGGTCGAGTTATGGCGGCATCACCGAAGGCGCCGGCAAGCTGATGGAGGCGCTCGACGAGGAACGTCTGGCGCTGGCCGCCTCGTTCGGACTGTCGGTGCGCTCCGTCTTCGACCATTATGTCCATTCGTTCGGCGTGGAGCGCGGATCGGTCGGCCAGATGGCCCAGACGGTTGCGGCGGCCCGGCCGCATGTGAAAGGTCCGGCGACGCTGGATACACGTTTCGTGACTGAAGACGTGCCGTTCGGCCTGTATCCGTTGGTCGAACTTGGCAGGCTTGCGGGCGTGAAAATGCCGTTGCATGAAAGTGGTGTGGAACTGTTTTCCGCCCTTTACGGCCGGAATTTCAGGGCTGAGAACGACATTCTTCCGCAATTGCGGCTGGAAGAGATGTCGCGCGCGCAGCTGCTCGATCTGGTCGGGTAAAGATGGGCCGGCGGGCCGGGGGAATCCTCTCGCCGGCCTCTTTTCACGCGACAACACCACGGCTGCGGCGAAGGGCTTCCTTCCATATGCCGCCGCGGACCCAGTCCAAAAGTCCTGCTTTACCGTCGAATTTCGGGTCGACCAGAGCCGCTGCATGCCAGCCGAGGCACAGCATGCAGGAGAGAACCGGCGCCTTGCCGAGGAAAGGCTGGGCCGCGATCGCGTCCAGCGTCGGCATGCCGGTGCCGAGCATCAGCACGGCATCGAGATCCTCGCCCTCCAGCTCTTTCAGCGCTTTTGCCGCTGCCGCGGCGTCGAGACTGTAGATCGGGTGGAATTCTTCCGTTTCGCGATAGGCGCTGACTTCCGCCACCACATCCAGCCCGCGCGAACGCCAGTAACCGGCGCTTTCGGCATCGAGAGCCGAGTTATAAGGTGAGACCAGGCCGATCCTCTTGGCGCCAAGCGCCGAAAGGGCGGCGAGAGAGGCAGTCGCACCCGTGATGGCCGGCCCGCCCGCCTTGTCGGATATCTGTTTCAGAAGCACGTCCTCTGCATCCTTGCCGATCAGGTAGGAGGCGCCGGTGCAGGCGATCGCGACGACATCGAGAGGGGCATTGGCGAACTGGCTGAGCTGGGCCGGGAACTGGCCCATGTAATCCACCAGCCGTTCCGTGATCGTGCCCGCGGTACTTGTCATCCGGGCGTTGAGAAATGCCATGCCGGGCGGCGTCATCAGCGCCATTTCCGGCTCGACGGTCGTATTGGCCTGCGGCGTGAAGACCCCGACGAGACCCTTTGGCGCATAGGCTACGGACATGGCTTTCCCTCTCGCAAATCCCGCCTGCGAAGCTGCAAGGTCGGTCAAATCTAACTTGTATTGTTTTGCATACATCATGCATGATGGGAAGAGGGCGATTGACGGACGACGATGAGGATCGGTGCTGCGTATTCGCCGAATTTGCTTTTCCTTCGGTCCTGCAATGGTATAGGGCGGAAACGATCGCACGGAATACGGGAGGTTTGCGTTGGGCGAGGAAAATCCCGGCAAGAAACGTCAGCCTTCAAGGCCGCGCCGTATCCAGCCGCTCTATCACCAGATCTATCTGCAGCTGCGCCAGCTGCTGACGGAAAGCGCGCTCGATATCAGCCATCCGCTTCCCTCAGAGCCGATGCTTGCCAAGCGCTACGGCGTCAGCCGTGTGACGATCCGCAAGACCCTGCAGCAATTGCAGCAGGAAGGCCTGATCCGGCGCGTGCATGGCAAGGGCACATTTCCGGCCCATCCCAATGACGATCCGGCCAAGGATGCGGCGGGAAAGGCTGACATATCCAGCGTTCTCGACAATCTCCTGTCCTTCGAGAAACGCACGACCGCGGTGACGCTGGATTGGCAGATGATCGATGCCGAGCCTGCAATTGCCCGCAAGCTCAGGTCCGAACGCTGCCTGCGGATCACCCGGTTGCGCAGCATGGAAGAGATGCCGATCTCCTTCACCGTCCTGCATGTGCCCGAGCGCTACAGCCTGCTTCTGCAACAGGATGCGGTCGGCAACGAGCCGATCATCCGCGCCCTCGAACTGGGAGGCGTCGAGGCCTATGATGCCGACCAGGTGCTGAGCGCCACGGCTGCAGGCCCGGAGATCGCGACATATCTCGGCGTGGAGGCGGGCTCGCCGCTGATCGTCATGCGCCGGTTGATGTTCAATGCCGAACACGATCCCGTGCTGCATCAGGAAGGGTATTATCCGCCTGACCGCTTCGAATATCGGATGCGGGTGTCGCGACAGAGCATCGGTCCCGTCGCACAATGGTCGCCGATCTCCTGAGAGATCGGCGATTGTCTCCTCAGCCCTTCAGGGCCTGATCGATATAGGTATTGGTGTAGAATTTCGTCGGGTCCGTTGCGGTGGTCAGCTTGGAATCCCGCAGCGTTTCGACGCCGGAGGCCCAGAGCGCCGGCACGTTGCGCATCAGGTTTTCCTTGCCCTGCGACAGCCAGAGATCGTCGACCGTCGCCTTGGTGATCGCCACCAGCTCGTCCATCTTGTCCATCCGCGGGATCTGAAAATCCTTGGCGGCGCGCTGATAGATCATCTCGGTCGGCTGGGTGATGATCTCGTTGACCGATGCCGTCAGTGCCTTGGAGATCCGCACGAACTGGTCGGCATTCTTTTCCATGACGCTGCGCTTTGCCACATAGCCCTGGCTCGGCATTGGGGCATAACGGTCGGTCGACCAGATTTCCACCGGCGCATCCATGTGCCGAAGCGCGGCGACGACATTGATCGAGCAGATGAAGCAATCGACGCGGCCCTGCTGCAGGATACCGAGCGCACCGGGCGTATCGCCGGTCACTTCACGCTTCACCTCTGCGGGCGGAACGCCGACCTTGTGGAGCATCAGGTTGAGAAAGATTTCCGTCGACCCGCCGACCGAAACGAGACCGACGGTTTTTCCGCGCAGTTCTTCTGCGGACTTGATCGGCTTGGATTTGAGCGAGACGAGATGGAAGGTCGAGGCCTGGTAGAGGTTCGAGAAGCAGACGAGATCCTCGCCGGATTTTTCGACCGCGCCGATCTGCTCGATCGAGGAGATGCGGATGAAACGGGTCTGGTCGGAGACGAGTTGCTGCAGGGTCTGGGCCCCGCCGCGTCCGGCTTCGAGCTTGACCTCAAGACCCTGCTTGGCGAAGTGGCCGCCCGAGACGGCATTCATCATCTCGATAAAACTTGCGCCGAAGGCGAAGGGTGTCAGGACGTTGATCTGTTCCAGCGCCTGCGCCCTGACGATGGCGGGCATGGGAAAGAGACCGGCTGCGGCGATCGCGGCGGTATGCTTCAAAAGGGAACGTCGCGTTGTCATGGAAAGTCCTCTCTGGCGGTTGTCAGTCGGTAATCCCGATCTTCTTCACGGTAATTGGCTTGGTCGGTATCGTGACCGTTTTTACCTCGGCATAAAACTGCTCGCTCGACTGGCCGCCTTCGCGGCCGATGCCGGAATCCTTGTAGCCGCCGAAGGGCGCGCGCAGCTCGCGGGTCATCGTCGTGTTGACCCAGACGACGCCGGATTTCAGATCGCGGCTTGCCGCTTCCACGGTCGGCAGATGGTCGGACCAGAGATAGGAAACGAGGCCGAACTGGGTGTCGTTCGCCATTCCGATCGCTTCGTCATAGGTGTCGAAGGTGAGGAAGGCTGCGAAGGGGCCAAAAATCTCGTCCTGGCAGACCTTGGCTGAATTCGATTTCGCAAGCACGGCTGTCGGCTCGATGAAATAGCCACCGGAAAGATCGCCGGAAAGGCTGGCGGCCTTGCCGCCAATCAGCAGCTCGGCGCCTTCCGACGTGGCAATATCGGCGAAGGAGAGGACACGGTCGCGATGAGCGGCCGACGCCAGTGGTCCGAGCTCAGTCTCGTCCAGCATCGGATCGCCGATCCGGATCTTTCCGGCTCTCTCGACGAATTTGCCGATGAAATCATCGGCGATCGAGCGTTCCAGCAGAATGCGCGAGCCGGCCAGGCATTGCTGGCCATTGTTGGAATAGATGCTGACCAGTGCCGCATCCAGCGCCCGGTCGAGATCGGCCGAGGCGAAGACGATATTGGCGCTTTTGCCGCCGAGTTCGAGTGTGCAGGGTTTGAGCCTGAGGCCGGCCTGAGACATGATCCGGCGGCCGGTGGTCGTTCCGCCGGTAAAGCTGATGCGGTCGATGCCGGGGTGGTTGACCAGCGCTTCGCCGGTCATCGCACCGCGGCCGTTGACGATATTGACGACGCCATCCGGCAGCCCGGCCTCATGCAGAAGCTCGACGAAGCGGCGCAGCGCCAGCGGCGTCTGCTCGGACGGTTTCAGCACGCAGGTATTGCCGAAGGCGATGCAGGCCGCGACCTTCATCGAGGCGAGCGCCGTCGGCGCATTCCAGGGCGCGATCAGGGCCGCGACGCCGACCGGTTCGCGTACGACCAGCGAGCGGTAACCCGGCGTCTGGTCATAAACGTCGCCCTTGGTCTGGCTGATATATTCGGCAAAAAAACGGAAATTGTAAGCGGCGCGCTTCACGTGCCGTTCGCGCAGTTCGCGCATGGAAACGCCGAGATTGAGGCATTCCAGCCGCGCCAGTTCATCTGCATGGGCAACGATCGTGTCGTGGATCTTAAGCAGGATGTCCTGGCGCTTCTCGACCGAAAGCCGCGGCCAGTCGGTCTTGTCGAAGGCGCGGCGCGCGGCCTTTACCGCGAGGTCGATCTCCGTCTCGTCCGCTTCGTGCAAAGTGGCGATCTGCTGGCCGGTGGCCGGATAAAAGACCGGGATCTCATGCCCCGAGACAGGCCTTATCTCGCCGCCGATCAGGCTGGTTACATCCGATGAAAAGGCGTTGGGAAGCAGGCTGTTCATAAGCATCACACCATCAGAAGTCCGCCATTCACATGCAGGGTCTGGCCCGTCACGTAAGCGGATTGGGAGGAGAGAAGAAACAGGATCGGACCGACGACGTCGTCAGCGGTCGCAAGCCGCGCGAGCGGTACGGTTTTCAGATAGGCGTCGACATCCATGCGGGTGGCGTTCCCATCATCACCGCCACGCCCCGTGCCGCCATGCAGGAAGGCGGTATCCACGGCTGATGGCGCAACCACATTGGCGCGGATGAGCGGCGCGTTTTCCTGTGCCAGAAGCCGGGTCAGTGCCAGAACGCCAGCCTTGGAAACCGAATAGGGACCGTAACCGGGTGTCGGCTTCAGCGCGAGGCCGGAGGAGGTGTTGACGATCGCCGGATCGCGCCCCTTCTTCAGGAGCGGCAGAGCGGCGCGGGCGATGTAGAAGGCCGAATTGAGATTGCCAGCCGTGACGTCGTCCCAGATCTCGTCGCTCGTCTGTTCGACCGGCTGTCTTTCCCGCGAAAAGCCGACGAGATTGACCAGTCCGTCTATGGCCTCGAACTGTTCGACGACTTTTGCGAATGCCGAATCGACACTTCCTGCATTGCTGGCATCCAGCGGAAAGGCGAATGCCCCTTCCGGAACGCCGTGCCGGGCAATCGATGCTTCCAGATCAAGAATGATCGCGGTCGCGCCCTTGGCAATCAATGCCCTGACGACCGCCCGGCCTATGCCGCCGCAGCCGCCGGCCACAACGACCCTGCGCGCTTCGAATTCATCCGCCACGTTTTACGTTCCCGTTTTTTTGTCGCGACCTCTTGCTTGATCGATCGCGTTCAGTTGTTCTATTGATAATACAACATTGCGGTTCGTCAAGTCTGGAACCGTGCATTTGGAATGGGAAGACGCATGGTCGAGAAGAACAAGTTTGATTGCGAGGTCGTCATCTGCGGCGGCGGTCCCGTTGGCCTCTGCCTGTCGCTTCTGCTGACACGTGCCGGTTTCGACGTCGTGGTTCTCGAAAAGGAAGCGGCAATCGAAGAGGATCTGCGCGCCTCGACCTTTCATCCGCCGACGCTGGACATGCTCGAGACGCTTGGGATCTCGGAAAAGCTTGTCGCCCAAGGTCTGGTTTGCCCGCATTGGCAGATCCGCCTGCATCCGGATGGCGACCGGGCGGTGTTCGATCTGTCGGTTCTGGAGAAAGACACGAAACATCCTTTCCGGCTACAATGCGAGCAATGGAAACTTTCGGTCGCTCTCGCCTATGCGCTGACAGAAGAGAAAAAAGCCGATCGGCGCTTTGGTACCGAAGTCACCGGCTTCGAGCAGGATGAGAATGGCGTCACTGTGCTTACGCGCTCGGCTGAAGGTGAGGAGGGGACGCTCCGTGCTCGTTTCCTGGTCGGCGCCGATGGTGCGCGCAGCATCGTCAGAAAGACGCTCGGCATCGAATTCGGCGGGCTGACCTATCCGGAAACCACGCTTCTGGTGACGACGCATTTTCCCTTCGAAGAGCATCTCGAAGGCATTTCGAACGTTTCCTATTGCTGGAAGGACGATGGCAATTTTTCGCTTCTGAAAGTGCCGGGGCGCTGGCGCGTCTCGATCTATCCGAAGGAGGATCTGCCGATCGAGGATCAGCTGACACCGGAAGCGGTGGAGCGCAGCCTGCAAGAGATCGTCCCGCGCGCGGAAACCTATGAGGTGATCGAAAAGCGGCCCTATCGCGTCCATCAGCGCATCGTCGAAAATTACGTGCATGGCCGTGTGCTGCTGGTCGGGGATGCGGCGCATCTCAATTCGCCGTCGGGCGGTATGGGTCTCAATGGCGGCATTCACGACGCCTTCGAGCTCAGCGCGGCCTTGTCGGCGATCTTGAAAGGCGAGGCGGATCTCGACGGGCTTTCGCTTTATGACCGCCGCCGCCGGCCGATTGCCCGTGACCAGATCCTCGCGCAGGCGGATGCCAATCGCGCCCGCATGCGCGAAAGAAGCCCCGAGCGCCGGCGCGAAATTCTGGCCGGTCTGCAGAAGATCACTGGCGACCGGGAAGCACTGCACGCGCATGTGCTGAAAAGTTCGATGATCGAAGGGTTGCGGATGTCGGCGTCTATCGTCTGATTTTTGCGCGTCCGGCTGACGGAAAAGGACCACCTCTATGCACAAGCTCGATATTCCCCAGTCCGTGATCGACGGCGTGATTGCGCGGCGGGGTACGGCGCATCCGTTTGCCGATCTCGATCCGGCCAAGACCGCGCTCGTCGTTATCGACATGCAGAATGGTTTCATGATGCCGGGCGTCGCTCACGCCCTCTGCGAGATGGCGCCGAGAATCGTGCCGACGATCAACCGGCTGGCCGAGGCACTGCGTCGGGCGGGCGGAAAAGTGTTCTGGATCGAGAACACCCATGACGAGAGCTGCTTTTCGTCATGGTCGGTTCTCTACGACTATCTGAAGCCGGAAAACGGTCGCAAACGGGTCGAAGCCATGACGGCGGGATCGGTCGGGCATGCGCTCTGGGGCGAGCTCGATGTGCGGCCGGAGGATGAAAGGGTTCGAAAGTTCCGTTATTCGGCCTTCATCCAGGGCTCGTCCGAGCTGCCGGAAATCTTGCGGGCTCAGGGCTACGATACCGTCCTGATTGCCGGCACCGTTACCAATACCTGCTGCGAAAGTTCTGCGCGTGACGCGATGATGCTGAACTTCAAGACGATCATGGTGACGGACGCCAATGCCGCCCATAACGATGAAGACCATAACGCCGCGCTGATCGCCTTCTACCGCATCTTCGGTGACGTGATGAGCAGCGAGGACATTATCGGCATCTGCGCAAAGCGCGGCTGACATGCGATTTCGAATGCTGCGGCCGAGTGTCAACCCGGCCGCAGGAGCGTTCAGATTTAACGGTTGCTGCCCTGCGCTGCGGAGAGGGGAAGATCCGCAGGCGCGCGGTCTGTCCTGGCACCGGTAATCTTGAAGCGCTCGATCGGTCCGACGATCACCCAGTAGCTGATCACGGCCCCGATGACATGCAAGCCGACATAAAGCAGTGCGCCGTGGAATGAGCCTGTACCATCGATGATATAGCCGATCGCGACGGGGGTAATCACGCCGCCGACGCTGCCGGCCGCATTGAACAGGCCTCCGGTCAGGCCGATCGCTTCCTTGGGTGCCGTATCTGCAACGACTGTCCAGCCGAGCGCTCCAAAGCCTTTGCCGAAGAAGGCGGCGCACATGATCGCCACGACGATCGCGTTCACCTCGGTGTAGTTGCACAGAATGATGCAGGCGCTGAGACCGAGGCCGATGGTGATCGGGATTTTTCTAGCCAAGCTGAGCGAGCCGCTGCGGCGCAGCAGCCAGTCGGAGAAGAAGCCGGTCGACACGCCGCCGATGCAGCCGAAGATGGCGGGCAGGGATGCAACGAAACCAGCTTGCAGCATCGAGAAATGCCGCTCCTGCACGAGATAGCTCGGGAACCAGGAGATGAAGAAGGTCGAGAGCGTAGCAATGCAATATTGGGCGATAAAAATACCGACCAGCATCCGGTTCGTCAGGATCTGTTTGGCAATCGTGCGGGTCGGAAGCTGTGCTTCCGGGCTCTTGTCCGCTTCGCCGCCGACATCGGTCAGCGCACCGCCGGCCTTGATATAGGCGATCTCTTCTTGGGTCACCCGCGGATGGCGGCTCGGCGCGTAATAGAAGGCCGCCCAGATGATTGCGAGGACAAGGCCGAGCCCGCCCATGACCGTAAAAATATGTTCCCAGCCGAGATAGTGGAACAGGGCCCCCATCAGGGGCGTGAAGACGGCCAGCGACAGATATTGCGCCGAATTGAAGATTGCGCCGGCAACGCCGCGTTCGGCCGAGGGAAACCAGGCGGCGATGATGCGGGCCGAAGCCGGCGTAACCGGACCTTCCAGCAGGCCGAGAATGAAGCGCAGGGCATAAAGGGCCACGACCGGGAAGGCGACGTAACTAACGCCGCTCACCAGCGTGATCGCGATCGACCAGCCGGCCAGTGAGATCAGCATCGCCATCTTGGCGCCCGTGCGATCGACGATATAGCCCGAAGGAACCTGGGCGATGAAATAGCTCCAGGAGAAAGCCGAGAACAGCCAGCCCATATTGACCGCGCTGATGCCGAGATCCTTCGAAATACCCGGTCCCGCGACGGAAAGCGTCGCCCGGTCTCCTGTGCTGACGGCAAGGATGACGGTGATCAGGGCGAGAACGATGAACCGCTGATAGCCTGCACGCGGCACGCCGACGGGTTCAGAAGCAGTGTTTGCCATCTGCGGAACCTTTCAAGGAATGTTCAAATTGATTGAGCGGAAACGATGTTTTCCGGACCTGCGCCAAAGCGGCGACTGTCGGCTGCACAAGCGTTGGCCGAATAAAGTCGCTCTTGGTTCCTGATGAAAAACCGGAGTGGCGAGGCCTTCCCCGTGGCTGCGCGCCGAGTTTCGGCGCGGTCCTGCGCGCAGTGGCGCAATATCTCTTCATGGCGATGACCTCCCCAAGGCTCCTCAACCTCGTTTTTCGATCCCGCCAATTTAAATATCGACAATTGGCTGAAATCTGATATACCAGATGTCACACAAAAAATGGGTCGTCAACGAATTTCGAGAAAAATGGCCGAAACCGATCAAAGCACCGCCCGCGCCGCACAATTTGCGAAAATCGATCCCGCCTTCCAGGTGACCGTCCGAGATCACGTTTACCGCACGGTGCGCAGCGCCATCCTTTCAGGCAGCTTCGCCACGGGCGAAAAGCTGAACGAGCGCGGGTTGGCCGAACAGTTTGGCGTCAGCACGACGCCGGTCAAGGAAGCCTTGCGGCAGCTCGAAACCGAAGGTCTCGTGGAAGCGCTGCCGCGGCGCGGCATCGTCATTCGCTTCAGCAGCCAGTGGGCGGAGGAAATGATCCTGGCGCGTGCGGCACTGGAATCGATGATCGCCCATCTCGCAGCCAAGCGCATCGGCAAGCAGGCGAAGGCGGAGCTGCAATCCGTTGCCGATCTGATGAAGAAGGCGACAGCCTCCGGGGATGCGGATCGTCTGATCGAACTGAACGAGATGTTTCACGATCAGATCCATGACTGTTCCCGTTGCACCTATCTCGCCAAGCTGATCGAGCGGCAGCAGTTTTACGACGCAAGCATCCGCCGCGTCATTCATCTCGATCCGGCAGAACGCCAGAAGGCGCTGGAGGAACATCTCGCGATCGCACAGGCCATCATCGCCGGCGATTCCGATCTCGCCGAGCGGGTGATGAGAGACCACGTGGTCCGGTCCGGCGATACCTATCTCAATATCGTATTCGGAAAGCAGGAGGATATCTGACGTGAGCGACAAGCTTGAGGCCGTGAGGACGGCCCTGAAGGGTATTTCGGGTGTCCCGGTCACGCCCTATCAGAAGGATGGGTCCATCGACGTCGAAAAGCTCGGTCAACTGATCCGGCGTCTCGCCGCAGCAAAGGTCCACAATCTTATGGCTGCCGGCAATACCGGCGAATTCTTCACCCTGACGATGGACGAAGTGCGGCTTGTGCATGACACCACGATCGAAGCTGCTGCAGGCAAGGCACTGGTGAGTGCCGCAGTCGGCCGCTCGCTGACCGAAGCCAAGGCGCTGGCAAAGGATGCGATTGCAAGCGGTGCCGATGCGATCATGGGCCATCATCCGATGGATCCCTTTGCCGGTCCCTCCTATCAGGCCGGCTATTTCCTCGATCTTGCCGATTTCTCGACCGTTCCGGTCATCGCCTATGTGCGCAGCGACGGCTTTTCCGTTGCCGATTTTCGCAGGCTCGCCCTGCATCCCAATATCGCCGGTATCAAGTTTGCGTCGCCCAACCTGATGCTGCTGTCCGAAGTAATCCGCTCGACCTATGACGCGCCCGCGATCTGGGTCTGCGGACTTGCCGAAGGCTGGGCACCGGCTTTCTACGCCATGGGTGCGCGTGGTTTCACCTCGGGCCTCGTCAATGTCTTCCCCGAGCGCTCGCATGCCATTCATCAGGCTCTGGAAACCGGTGACTATGCGGCTGCCCGCGGCCTGATCGATGCCATTGCCGGCTTCGAGGCGCTGCGGACGAAATACAACAATGGCGCAAATGTCACTGTGGTGAAGGAAGCGCTCGGCATGCTCGGCACAGATGTCGGGCCGGTTCGTCTTCCGGGCGTCGTTGCCCTGAATGAGGACGAGCGCCGCATCCTGCGCGGCATTGTCGACCATGTGAAAGCCGAAGCGCTCGCCGCCTGACCGGAGAATTTCAAAGTGCATATTACCGGAATAAAGACGTACATGCAGCGCGTGGACGAACGCCCGCGGCTGCTTTTGAAGATCGAGACGAGTGAAGGCATTTCCGGCTGGGGTGAGTGCTATAATCACGGCCCGGACTGGGCGTTGCCGCCGCTGCTCGATTATCTCTTCCACCAGATCGAGGGCGAGGATCCGCGTCGCGTCGAATTCCTCGTGCTGAAACTCAACCAGCAATGCCGCTTTCCTCCCGGAGCGCTCGGCCTTGCCGCGATTTCCGCGATCGACCATGCATTGTGGGATATTGCCGGCAAGGCCGCAGGGCTGCCGGTCTATATGCTTCTCGGCGGCCATGTGCGCGATCGCGTCCGGATCTATTGCGGCGTCTATTCCGCGCCGGATCCCGAACGGCTTCTCGACCAGACGTTCGAGCTTAACGAGAAATACGGCTATACCGCCTTCAAGCTCAGCCCCTATCGCCGCGATCTGCATTCCGGCCGCTGGGGCGAGCTGGTCAGAGAAACCGGCGACTGGTTTGGCAGGATCCGCGAGATCAGCCCGTCCGATTACGAATTCGCCTTCGACGCGCATGCGAAGATCTTCGAGCCCTACAAGGCCGTGCAGCTTGCCGCTGCAATCGCGCTGAACGATCCGCTTTTCTACGAGGAACCGCTGCGGCCCGAACATATTCCGGCCTGGCGGGAGCTGAAGTCGAAGCTGACCGTGCCGCTGGCAACGGGTGAATCGCTCTATAACCGCTTCGAATTCCTGTCGCTTCTTTCGGCCCAGGGCGCCGATATCATCCAGCCGGATATATGCGTCGTTGGCGGTGTTACCGAGATGCGCCGCATCGCAACGCTGGCGGAAGCGCATTACGTCACGGTCGCGCCGCATAATCCGATGGGACCGCTCGCGACCGCGGTCAACATTCATTTCGCAGCGGTGCAGCCGAATTTCCAGATTCTCGAGTTCAAGCCGCATGTCCATGCGCCCTGGGCGCTCGACCCCTATATGCCGGTCAATGGTCATATGGAGCTGCGCCCGGATCGCCCAGGCTGGGGCATCGAGATCGACGAGAAGGTGCTCGCGACCGACGACTACGTTCATTGGGAGCGCAAGGTCACGCGCAAGCCGGACGGCTCGACGGCCTATCCCTGAATTTTAAAAGGCCGTCACATCCGATGTGGCGGCCTTTTTCGGTGACTAGCCTATTGGCGATGGATCGGGTCGATCCACGCCACGTTTTCAGGCTTTTCCACCGGTTCGATATCGAGATTGACGACAACCGGCTCCTGCCCGGAGCGGACGAGCACACATTCCAGCGTCTCGTCGCGGCTGGCATTAATTTCCTGATGCGGCACATAGGGTGGCACGAAGATAAAGTCGCCGGGGCCGGCTTCAGCAGTGAATTCCAGATTTTCGCCCCAGCGCATCCGCGCCTTGCCCTTCACCACGTAGATGATGCTTTCGAGATCGCCGTGATGATGGGCGCCGGTCTTGGCATTGGCATGGATCGTGACGGTGCCGGCCCAGATCTTTTCGGCGCCGGCGCGTGCCTTGCTGATGGCGGTCGCGCGGTTCATACCCGGCGTCTGGGCCGTGTTCGGGTCCAGCGAATTGCCCGGAATGACCTTTACGCCATGGTCGCGCCAGTGGCTCGCATCATGGTGATGGTCCGCGTCATCGTGGGTGTGATCCTCGCCCATGCCATTCTCCTCGGCTGCTATGTTCCGATGGATTAAGCCATAGAGGATGCGCGGGGAGAAGGAACAATATTTCAAAGATGCGGGCGGGGTGCCGGCGCTGCGCCCAGCCGGACCAGCACCTTGTTCGGGATGCCGTAGCGGGCAACGACATCGCGGCCATTGCGCAGGCCGCAGATTTCCCGCTGGATGAACAGCGCCCAGACGGCATCGGCCGCGGCCTGCACGAGTTTCTCATGCTCTGCCTCGCCGATCCCGTTGCTCTCGCCCTTTGTGAGCGCAGCAAGTGCTGCTTCGGCAGTCGAACCGGTGCGGCCGAGCGCGCTTGCCCGCTCCGCCATCAGTTCATATTCGAGCACGTTGAAGCCGGTCTCGGCGAGACCGGCCTGACTGAAATTCCGTGGCGGGCGCACTGTCATCTCGTTTTCCCCGTGGAATTCGAGCCAGTCTATACCCGCTGCCCTGCCGATCAAGAATGGAAGGGCCATTTCTGGCCGCTATGAGGTGGAATTCCCGCCCGGCCAGGTTTCGGCCGAACGGGAAAACATGTCGAAATGGCCGGAATTATTGCGGCGTCACGTCGAAGCCGAACCACTTTTCCGAAAGCTTCTTCAGCGTGCCATCGGCCTTGGCGGCGGTGATCGCTTCATCGAACTTGGCCCTCAGCGCCGTGTCGGTCTTGCGCAGTCCGACCGACGAGCCGGCGCCGAGGAAGCCGCCCTGAAAGCGCGGGCCGGTGATGGTCATGTCGGAATTGGTCGGCTTTTCGACGGCGGTCTTCAGGTAACCCATCGATGCCATGGTGAGATCGATGCGGCCGGCGAGCAGATCGAGATCGTGCTGTTCGGTCGTCTTGTATTCGCGGACCTGGACGATGCCCTTCATGTATTCGTCGACGAAACGAGCCGCGATCGAGGCAGTCTGCACGCCGATCGTCTTGCCCTGAAGCATCGGCTTCATCTCTTCGATTGCCTTGCGCGCGCCGGCTTCATTCGAGCCGAGCGAGAACAGATCACCCTGCAACGGCAGCTTGACGAGATCGCTGTCCTTGAGCACGGCAAAACCCTGTCCGGTATTGCCGTAGGGGATCGAGAAATCGATCACTTCCTTGCGCTTCTCGGTGGCCGACATGCCGGCCATGATGGCGTCGAACTTGCCGGCATTCAGTGCCGGAATGATGCCGTCGAAGGCCTGGGCGATGATCGTGCACTTGATCTTCATGTGGTCGCAGAGATAGTGCGCCAGATCGATGTCGTAACCGTCCAGCGTGCCATCGGCGCGGGTCAGGTTATAGGGCGGAAATGCGCCTTCGGTGGCGATGGTGATTTCGGTCTTTTCCTGCGCCATTGCGGCGGAGGAAAACAGGGCCGAAACAGCGAGCGCCGCTGCAGCCAATATCCTGATCATCTTCATTTTAGTTCCCTTCTCCTTGTTGGATTTGTTGATTTCGTTGTCAGCCGCTGATGAACTTGCGGAAACGTTCCGATTTCGCGTTGGCGAACATTTCCTGCGGCGTGCCCTGTTCCTCGATCGCGCCCTGATGCAGGAAAACGACCCGGCTCGAGACGTCGCGCGCAAAGCCCATTTCATGGGTGACGACGAGCATGGTGCGGCCTTCCTCGGCAAGCGAGCGCATGACGCGCAGCACTTCGCCGACCAGTTCCGGATCAAGCGCCGAGGTCGGTTCGTCGAACAGCATCACCTTGGGGCGCATGGCGAGCGCGCGGGCGATCGCCGCGCGTTGCTGCTGGCCACCGGAGAGATGCGAGGGATAATGGTTGCGCTTGTCGGCAATGCCGACTTTTGCCAGCAGTGCTTCGGCCTCCTCGATGGCCTCGGTTCGGGAGCGCTTCTGCACGTGGATCGGCGCTTCGATAATGTTTTCGATCACCGTCTTGTGCGACCAGAGATTAAAACTCTGGAAGACCATGCCGAGCTCGGAGCGGATGCGCTGCACCTGGCCGCGGTCGGCGACGCGGCTCTTGCCATGCGGGCCGGGCTTCATCGCGACCTTTTCGCCGGCAACGACGATATCGCCGCCATCGGGCGTTTCCAGCATGTTGATGCAGCGGAGCATGGTCGACTTGCCGGATCCCGATGCGCCGAGGATCGACAGGACTTCACCTTCATGGGCGGTCAGGTCGATGCCCTTCAGCACTTCGACGGGGCCAAAACTCTTGCGCAGGCCGCGTACTTCGATGGCCGGCACGGAGGGAGAGTTTGAAGAAACGGTCATCGGATTTCTCCTGCAACGGTAGCGGCCGAAAGTGGCGCCGGCTGGCGCATATGGGGGCTAAGTCGGTATTCGACGAAGGCGACGAGACGGGTCAGCACGAAGTTGATCGCGAGATAGATGAACCCCGCGACGACGAAGACCTCGATCGCCCGAAAGGTTTCGGAAATAAGTTTTGCCGCAACGCCGGTCACTTCCATGATGGTGATGATCGAGGCGAGTGATGTGGCCTTCACCATCGAGATCATCTCGTTGGAATAGGCCGGCAGCGCCTGGCGGACCGCAAGCGGCAGGGTGATGCGCCGAAAAACCATGAAGGGCGACATGCCGCAGGATCGCGCGGCCTCAACCTGGCCATGCGGCACCGAAAGCAGGCCGCCGCGGATGATCTCGGCGGCATAGGCGGCCGTGTTCAGCATCAGGGCAATCACCGCGCACCAGTATGGATCACGCAGGATGAACCAGAACATGCTGTGACGGACTTCGCGGAACTGACCAAGCCCGTAATAGATCAGAAAGATCTGCACCAGCAGCGGCGAGCCGCGGAAGATGAAGATGTAGAGGCGCGCAAACCAGTCGAGCGGCAGGATGCCGGAGAT
Organism: Neorhizobium alkalisoli; assembly: GCF_007829835.1. Taxonomy (GTDB): domain Bacteria; phylum Pseudomonadota; class Alphaproteobacteria; order Rhizobiales; family Rhizobiaceae; genus Neorhizobium. Next base: position 90,916 of record NZ_VIWP01000008.1, read on the forward strand.
GCGGCAGAGCGCCAGACCAAGTGCGAGGATGGCGCCGAACGCGATGGCGGTTGCGGCTAGCTGCAGCGTCAGCGGCAGGGCCGCGATCAGCGTCAGGAAGGTTTCGTAGAGAAAGGGAAAATCCATCAGGCTCTCCTGACGCCGCGCGAGGCGCGCTTTTCGCCGAGCTGCAGAAGCCCGCCGGATACGGTCGAGATTGCCAGATAGATGACGGCTGCAATCGCATAGAAATCGAACGGCATGCCGGTAGAGCCGGCGCCGATCTGGGCCTGGCGCAAGAGTTCGACAACCCCTGTCACCGAAACCAGCGCCGATTCCTTGAGCGTTACCTGCCAGACATTACCCATGCCGGGCAGCGCATGACGCAGGGTCAGCGGCGCGATGATGCGGCGGAAGCACAGGAAGCGCGACATGCCGCAGGCGATCGCGGCCTCGATTTCGCCGGCATGCACCGCCTTGAAGGCGCCGCGGAAAACTTCCGTCTGCTGCGCACCGGAGGTAATGCCGACGGCAAGCGCACCGGCGAGGAAGCCGGGAAAGCCGATAAAGCCCTCGGCGCCGAACCAGCGCCCGACTGCGGTGACGACGCTGCTGCCGCCGAAATAGAAGAGGTAGATGACGAGCAGGTCGGGAATGCCGCGCAATATCGTCGTGTAGGTCGATGCGATCCCGCGCAGCACCGGGCCGCCGGAAATCTTCGCCCAGGCGCCAAGGGCACCAATCGCTGCGCCGATCGCAAATCCGGAGATGGCGATCAGGACCGTCATGATGGCGCCGGTCAGCAATGCCGGTCCCCAGCCATTGGGGCCGGTTCCGATCAGGTCAAATAGGGTCGGCTGGGTCATCCGCCTTGCTCTTGTTCCGGTTTCATCTCGAAAACCCCGGTCTCATCCTGAGAACGATGGGCCGCACGGGAGGCCTTTCGGCGCTCCCGTGCGGGTCCGCCGCTTCGACTTAGAATGTCGGGGTCAAGTCGAGCTTGCTCCACTTGACCGACAGGGTCTTGATCACGCCATCGGCGGCTGCCGACTTGATGGCGGCGTCGAGCTTTTCCTTAAGCTCGGTTTCGCCCTTGCGCATGCCGATCGCGACTTCGGTTGCCAGCATGGCGCCCTTCAGCTGCGGGCCGACGATTGTCAGATCCTCGTTGCCCGGCTTGGAGGGCAGGGTGGCGCCATAAACGCCGCTGTCGAAGCCGGCATCGATGCGGCCGGCCTTGAGGTCGAGATCGCGTTCGCCGGAATTCTTGTAGGTGCGCAGCGTCACGTCCTTGCCGAAATAGGCGGTGATCAGCTGTTCGTGGCTGGTCGACTGGACAACGCCAACGGCCTTGCCGGACAACATCTCGCCGATCGACTTCATGACCGGATCGGCCTTTTCCTTGTCGTTCAGGTCAAGCTTTTCGCCGGTCATCGGCATTTTTGCGAGCGGGCCGTCCTTCTCGACGATGAAACTTGCAACGCCGCTGGCATAAGGCACGGTGAAATCGACGACCTGCTTGCGCTTTTCGTTGATGCCGAGCGTCATGATCAGGTCGAACTTGCCGGCATTCAGGCTGGGGATCATCGCCGACCATTCGCCGGCCTGCAGATCGCATTCCACTTTGGCGCGGGTGCAGAGATCCTTGATCAGATCGACGTCGAGGCCGGTGAGATTGCCCTGCGGATCGAGTGCATTCCACGGCGGGAAGGCGCCTTCGATGCCGACCTTCACATGGGTCCAGTCCTTGGCCTGAGCGGCGGGCGCTGCGGCGGCCACAAGGGCTGCCGCGACGGCAGCCAAGATCATCCTGTTATTCATTGGTAGTTCCCTTTTTTATTTGGATCAGATTGGGTTCACTCAGCCGGCAAGAACCTCGCGGGCCTGGCGCAGTGTCGAGAGAACGAGATTGCGGCTACGGCGGGCATGCACCTGGAAGAAAGGCGTGTCCTTGTCACCGGCCGGCAGTTCGGCCAGTTCGCGCAGGCCGGAAAGCGATGGCCACGCTGGATGAGGCACGGCGCTGTCGGGATGGAAGCGATCGCCGAACGTATAGTTCAGCGGCACAAGCAGGCGGGCGGCGCGGCGCAGGCGATCGTCGAGGGCGACGGCTTCAGTTCCTTCGGCTGCCTTTGCAGCCTGATTGAGGCTGCGCGCGGCAGCGTCAAGCTCATCGACGGCGGATAGAAGCGAGCCGATCTCCAGCCGGTCGCCCAGGGTTTTGGCAAGGGCAAGCAACTCGTTTTTCAGCGAAGCGGCATAGATCGTGTAGTCGAGCGGCACGACATTGGACGAAAGAAGCTGCCGCAGGACGCGCAGGACGATATCGGTGTCGCGGGCGAGATTGTCGGGGTCGATATGCTCTTCCGTGTCATGCGGCGTGTGCCACCACCAGCCAAGCGCTACCGGCATCTTGACCGGCCCGGGCGGCTGATGGCTGAGGCTGCCGAACATGGAGGGAATGCCGACACCCCAGAAGGATTGGTCGGCAGCCCGGCCGTGCCGGCGACCGAGATGCACCTGTCCGGTCACATCCCTGATGGCCGTGGCAGCAACGGCCCGCAACTCGTCGATGACCGACGAATTGGTCAGCACGCTTGCGCCTTCGCCGCCGGTGGAATCGACGTTCACATGCGCAAGGCAGCGGCGTTCCAGCTCGTCGAAATATTCGTCTGCATACCAGGCGGAGCCGGAATAGCGGCCATGCGAATGACCGGACCAGAAGCAGAGCCGCAGCGAGCGTTTCCATTCCGACTTCCGCTCGGCCAGCAGGCGCGCGGCCTCCAGCATGGTGGCATTGGCGCCGCCATTGTCCATGACGCCATAATGCCAGGTGTCATGATGGCCGGAGAACAGCACGAAAGGCGCATCGGGATCGTCGGAATAGGCAAGATCCGCCTGCAGGATCGGCGTCTTGCGCCAGCCGGTATCGACTTCGGTAACGAGCGTTGCGATCGGTGCCTTGCCGGCAAGGCAGGCCTCGCGCAGTGGTGTGCCATCGGCTTGCGAAATGGTGCAGATCGCCGTCGTCGGCAGGTTTTCACGCGTATGCTGCGACGGGCTGCCCCAGACGGGCGACACGCACATTTCATAGAGGTTTTCGTTCGGCGTGACATGCAGCTCGCCGACGGCGCCATGTTGGCTTGCAAGCTGTGCCACGTCCTCGAAAGCGATTGCATCGACCAGCACGATCTTGCCGCGCACATCGACCTTGGCGAAATCCGCCGCATGGCCTTCGCCAACATAAACGAGGGGTGCTGTGACACCTTCGGCCGGCGTCGGCACCGACATGGAATGTGTGATGCTCTTCAGCGGCTTGCCGTCCACCTCGACGCTCGCCTTGCCGGGCAGGCTGATATAGGCGTCGTGGAAGATCAGCTGTGTCTTGTAGCCAAAAGACTGCATCTGGGCTTCCAGATAACGGAAGCTTTCCAATTCCTCAGGCGTACCCGACAGTTTTACCCGTTTGGCGAATTCGCGGATATGCGCCATCAGGCGCTGGCGATCCGGGACGATTGCAGCGTCAGGCGACATGGGACGTCTCCGGCTGCGTCGCAGGAAGCGGCGGCTCGACGTCGTCGGGAATCGGGTTGACGAAAGGCGTATCGACAAGGCGCTCGGCAAAATCGGCCTTGGCGGCTTCGATCAGGTCCGGCCTTGCGATGAGGTCGGCAGCGGTCGAGGCCATGACCTTGGCGGCCTGAGTCATGCCTTTATGAGCTGCAGCAAGTTTGCCCTGCGCCACCAGCTGCCAGGAATGGCCAGGCGTGCCGATCGCATAGGTTGCGCCGCGCATCTGCACGGTCGGTACAACCCAGCTGACCGTGCCAACATCGGTAGAGCCGACGATGGTGCCATCGCCCGCATTCGGCGGGAAGATCACGTCGCAGAGCGAAACGCTGGCCCGCGGCTTCAGGCCGAAACGGGCAAAGGAAGCCTTGATATCGGCCGGCGTGAAGGTCTCCTGGAATTTCGCGGCAATCGCCCGGTCGGCATCGTCGAAATCCGGCAGGCCGATCCGCTCGATGTGGGCGTGCATCAACTCTTCCAGCGGCGTGTTGCCGACGAGGTTGGCGTCACCGCTGATCACTTCGCTGCGGACGGACGTGCCGGTCATCAAGGCAGCACCGGCCGCAACATCCTTCACGCGGTCTACCAGTTCCATCAGATCCGGCAGTTCGCGGGCGCGGATGAGGTAGCGCACGGTTGCGCGGGCCTGGACGACATTCGGCGAATGGCCGCCGGTCTCGGTGATCGCATAATGAATGCGGGCGGTCGAAGGCATGTGCTCGCGCAGATAATTGACGCCGACATTCATCAGTTCGACGGCATCGAGCGCGCTGCGGCCGAGATGCGGCGTTGCTGCCGCGTGAGATGCCCGGCCGGAAAAATGGAAGTTCAGCTCGTTGCAGGCAAGCGAGATCGGATTGTTGACGCCGACAAAGGCGGCCGGATGCCAGCAGATGGCGATGTCGACATCGTCGAACACGCCGGCGCGGACCATGAAGCCCTTGGAGGAGCCACCTTCTTCGGCGGGGCAGCCGTAATAGCGGATCCGGCCCGGAATGTTATTGGCGGCGAGGTAATCCTTGACGGCGGCCGCCGCCAGCATCGAGCCGGCGCCGAGCAGGTTGTGCCCGCAGCCATGGCCGTTGCCATTTTCGACGATCGGCCGTTCCTCTGCCACGCCGGCTTCCTGGCTCAGACCCGGAAGCGCATCGTATTCGCCGAGAATGGCAATGACCGGGCCGCCTTCGCCGGCTTCGCCCATGATTGCGGTCGGCAGGCCGGCGACATTGCGGGTTATCCGAAAGCCTTCCGCCTCGAGCCGGGCGGCGTGGGCGGCAGACGAGCGATATTCCTCGTAATTGACTTCGGGTGCATCCCAGACCTGATCGCTGAGATCACAGAAATCGGGAGCCTTGTTGTCGACGATTTCCCAGACGGCATCGGTATTTTTCATTGCGATCTTCTGTGTTATCCAAAATTGGTACCAATCTTAGGCGCGGATTATCGATTGCGCAACAGAATAAAATGACTATTTATTGGGCAAAAATGCAGTGCGGGGAAACATGACGGATACGTCGCTTGATAACCAGGAAAGTGCGGAAACGGATGCGACGCAGCTAATCCTGCAGGACATCCAGGCCGGCATCTATCCGCCGGGCACATGGCTCAAGCAGATCGATCTGGAAACTCGCTACGACAAGGGGCGAAACGAGATCCGCCGGGCGCTGGACCGCCTGACGCTCAAGCGCGTGGTCGAGCATGTTCCCAATCGCGGTTACCATGTCTACCAGACCGACGGGAAACAATGGCAGGATATTTCCGAGATCCGCATCATGCTGGAGACGGGTGTCGTTCCCAAGCTGATCTCGCGGCACAATGCGGCGGATATCGAAAATTTGAGGGCGCTGGCGCAGGATTTTCAGGACCTGCTGCTGTCCGGCACGCTGTTGGAGCTTTACGAGTCCAATCTCAGGTTCCACTACGCCTTTATCGATCTTGCCGGCAATCAGGAGCTTCACACGGTCATCGCCGAATTGCGCCAGCGCACGTCCTCCGCGCCGGTTTCGCAATGGAAGACGCGTGCCCGTGTGGATATTTCGGCGAAAGAACATTTCCAGATGATCGATGCGCTCGAAGCCCGAGATGACCAGGAGCTCCGCCGTTTGATCGAATGTCACATCCGCCAGCTGCCGGAGTGAGCGCTCGGCACTACGGTACTTACCCAGCTGCGCGCAAAAGCATGCCGAAAAGGTCGCGCGGCTCGTCCGGATCGGCCAGCAGGTCGAGCTGTTCAAAAAATGCATGCTGGTGCAGTTTTTCACGGACATAACGAAGCGCCGAAAAATCCTCCGTCGCAAAACCGACGCTGTCGAACAGGGTGATCTGTTCCGCGCTTGTCCGGCCGGATGCGCTGCCTTCCATGACCTGCCAGAGTTCGGTGACGGGAAAATCCGCCGGCATCTGCTGGATCTCGCCCTCGATGCGGGTCTGGGGCGGGTATTCGACGAAGACGCTGGACCGGCCGAGGATATCCTTCTGTAGCTCCGTCTTGCCAGGGCAGTCGCCGCCGACCGCGTTGATATGGACGCCGGCGCCGACCATGTTGTCGGACAGAATGACGGCATTCTGCTTGTCGGCGGTCACGGTGGTGATGATATCGGCGCCTTCGACGGCTTCCTGCGAGGAATTGCAGACGGTGATCTCGAACCCGAATTTTTTGAGATTGCGGCTGCAGCGCTCGCTGGCGGAGCGATCGATGTCGTAGAGGCGGAGGCGATCGACGCCGAGAAGAGCCTTGAAGGCCAGAGCCTGGAATTCACTCTGGGCGCCGTTGCCGATGATCGCCATGGTGCGGGAACCGGAGCGGGCGAGATATCGGGCGGCAACGGCCGACGTGGCGGCGGTCCGCAGCGCGGTCAGTATCGTCATTTCCGACAGGAGCAGCGGATAGCCCGTATCGACATCGGACAGGACGCCGAAGGCCGTCACGGTCTGGCGGCCGGTGCGCGTGTTCTTCGGATGGCCGTTGACATATTTAAAGCCGTAGAGCGCGCCGTCGCTGGTCGGCATCAGCTCGATCACGCCATCGCGCGAATGGGCGGCCACTCGCGGGGTCTTGTCAAAACTCTGCCAGCGCCGGAAATCCTCGTCGACGAAGGTCGCGAGCTCCTTCAGGAAGGTTTCCACGCCAACGGCAAGGACGAGCTTCATCATGTTGTCGACGCTGACGAAGGGAACGATGTTGAGGTTGGCGGGGACGGACATCAAAAACTCCTTGTCGGGCGGTCCATGACCTTGCGGCCCATCAGGCTCGCCGTGAGGTCGACCAGCAGGGTTGCGGTGCGGCCGCGTTCGTCGAGAAAGGGATTGAGCTCGACCAGGTCGAGGCTGGTGGCGAGCCCGCTGTCATGCAGCATTTCCATGATGAGATGTGCCTCGCGAAACGTTGCGCCGCCGGGAACGGAAGTGCCGACGGCGGGTGCGATGGACGGATCGAGAAAATCGACGTCGAGGCTGACATGCAGCATTCCGTTATCGGCCTTTACGCGATCGAGGAAGGCGCGCAGCAGAGTCGCAACGCCGTGCTCATCGATCATCCGCATGTCGTGAACGGTTGCTTCGGTCTTGCGGATGGCAGCCTGTTCTTCGGGATCCACGCTGCGGATGCCGATCATGCAGACGCGGGAAGTTGGGACCGGAACGGTGAGCGGCGGAAAGGTGTTCTGAAAACCGTCACGCCCGGTGAAATAGGCGACCGGCGTGCCGTGAAGATTGCCGCTTTCGGTCGTATCGAGCGTGTGGAAATCCGTGTGTGCATCCAGCCAAAGGACGTAAAGCGGGCGGCCAAGCTCGACGCTTCTGCGCGAGAGGCCTGCAACCGTTCCCGCGGACAGGGCATGATCGCCGCCCATGAAGATGGGAAAGCCATCGGCGCTGGCGTTATAGGCTGTCTCCTGCAGCAATTTTATCCAGGCGACGATCTCCGGCAGTTGCCGGATCGCCGGGTTCGCATGGCGGGCGTCCGGCACATCGGTAATCGTAAAATTACCGAGATCAGCGACCCGGTGCCCAAGGGATATCAGCGTGTCCGCCAGCCCGGCGGTCCGCAGGGCGCTCGGTCCCATCTCGCAGCCAAGTCGCGGCGCTCCATCCTGAAGCGGGACACCAATGAGTTTGCAAAGCATGTTTTTCTCCATGACCGATTATGAGCATGGAGGAGTGGCGGAATGAACAATCAAAATTGCCAAATAAATTGGATTGGCTTATCAAAATGCTCAATTGAACTGACAGAATGAGAATACGTCATGAGCAGCATGAACGATATGGACGCGATCGATCTGAAGCTGATTTCGCTTCTGCGCCATAATGGGCGAAGGAGCGTCACGGATCTCGCCGTCGAGCTCGACATATCCCGCGCGACCATCCGCAGCCGTATGGACCGGCTGGAGCGGCAGGGGCATATTCTCGGTTATACCGTGATCCTGCGTGCCGATGCCGTGGAGCTACCGGTGCGCGGCATCATGATGATCGAGATCGAGGGACGTGCCGCCGAAAGGGTGGTGGACAAGCTTGCCGATTTTCCCGAAATCTCGGAAATCCACACGACCAACGGCCGCTGGGACCTGATCGTCGAACTCGGCGCAGGAACTCTGACAGAACTCGACGGCGTGTTGCGGCGGATCAGGCAGGTTCCCGGGATTTCCGGGAGTGAGACCAACCTTCTGCTCGCAACGCCACGCAGCACCAAGGCGCGGCTCTGACCTTCCGGCAGGAGACCTTTTTGACACAGGCGGCGCTTGAATGCCTCTTGTCGGTCAAGAGTACCCGAAACGATGAAAACGAACTGGTCAGCCGGCGTTTCGTTTGATACGCCGCAATGACTCATTTCATCGAGGCACCCGGCAGGCCGGGTCGAATAAGCGTTGAGCATTTCCCCAGATGGCGGATCAATCCTTTCAAGCTGTAGCCGCTGAGCGCGCTGCACCGAATTTCCGTGTCACGGCCATGATCGTTGCAAGCGCAATGTTGATGGAAAATATCGATGCCACCGTGCTGGCAACGGCGCTGCCGACCATGGCGCGCGATTTCGGGGTCGATGCCGCGGCAATGTCGATTGCGCTCACCTCCTACCTTCTCAGCCTCGCCATCTTCATTCCCGCCAGCGGAAGGATCGCCGACCGTTTTGGGTCACGCACGGTGTTTCGCGCCGCGATCTTCATCTTCATTCTCGGCTCGATTTTTTGCGCGCTGGCGCCGACTCTTCCGGCGCTTGTCGTTGCGCGGCTATTTCAGGGTGCCGGTGGCGCGATGATGATGCCGGTCGGACGGCTGGTGTTGATGCGCAGCGTGGCGCGAAAGGATATGGTCAGCGCGATTTCCTGGCTGCTGATCCCGGCCCTGATCGGCCCGATCATCGGCCCGCCGCTGGGTGGCCTGATCGTCACCTATCTCGCCTGGCGCTGGATCTTCTATATCAATGTCCCGATCGGCATTGTCGGCATACTGCTCGTCTCGATCTACATCCAGAATTTTCAAGGCTCGACCGTCGAGCGGTTCGACTGGATCGGCTTTGTTATTTCCGGTGTGTCGCTCAGCGCTCTTCTGTTCGGTTTCGAGCTTGCGAGCCATCAAGGGCAGGGGATGACCTCGGTCTCTCTGGTTGCGTGCGGCTGCCTGTTCGGCCTGCTCTACCTCCGGCATGCCCGTAATCACCCGGCGCCGATCCTGGATTTCTCGCTGATGAAGGTGCCGAGTTTTGGTACGTCGGTAATTGCCGGATCGCTGACGCGTATCACCCAAGGCGCGCAGCCCTTCCTTCTGCCATTGCTGTTTCAGATCGGGTTTGGTTACACGGCCGCCCAAGCCGGAAAGCTCGTCATCGCAACGGCCGTCGGTGCACTTCTGATGCGGCCTTTCGCAAAGCCGGTCTATCGTTATCTCGGCTTCCGCAACAGTCTTGTGGTGAATGGCGTGCTTGGCACGATCGGTTATGGCCTCTGCGCGGCCTTCCGGCCTGATTGGCCTGACTGGCTGATGTTTGCCGTCATGATCCTTAGCGCCTTCTTCCTGGCATTCCAGTTCACGGCCTACAATACCATCGCCTATGACGAGATCGAACCAGGGCGAATGAGCTCGGCCACCAGTTTCTACACGACTTTCCAGCAGTTGATGCTGTCGCTCGGCATTTGTATCGGAGCACTTGCCTTGCAGGCATCGGTGACGATGAACGGCAATGTCGAACCGCAGCCGACGGACTTTTCCGCCGCGCTGATCGTGGTGACGCTCATCTCCATCACGGCCACTGTGTGGAATTTTCGCTTCAAGCCCAATGCCGGCGCCGAAATCAGCGGACACCACGCGCACTGATCGCTAGCAATACTAGGATCGGCAACGACCAAGCCGCCGATCCTCGCGAAAAGTGCAGCATGAAGTGAGCCTTGGCGGCTTACTTCATGAAGACGCCTTCGAAATCCTTGAAACCCTTGACTTCGATCGGGTTGCCGCTCGGATCGAAGAAGAACATCGTGCGCTGCTCGCCCGGCTCGCCTTCAAAACGGACGACCGGCGGAATGTCGAAAGCGATACCGGCTGCCTTCAGGCGCTCGGCCAGTGCAAACCAGTCTTCGAGCCGCAGGATGACACCGAGATGCGGCATCATCACCATGTGATCGCCGACCTTGCCGGTGCGGGTCACTTCGAAGGGCTTGCCGAGATGCAGCGAGATCTGGTGGCCGAAGAAATCGAAATCGACCCAGGTATCGGTCGAGCGACCTTCCTCGCAGCCGAGGACATCGCCGTAGAAGCGGCGGGATTCATCAAGGTCGGTGACGTGGTAGGCGAGATGGAAAAGCGAGCGCATGCGGGGATCCTTTGTGCGAAAGCCCAGCTCTAGCGATTTCCATGAAATGGTTTTACTATCTTATTCTGTCTCAGAGCATAAGGAAAACTGTTGGATATTCGCTTTCTCGAAAGCCTGCTGGCCGTCATCGATACAGGCTCAATCGCGGCTGCCGCGCGGCGGCAGAACCTGACGCCGGCCGCCATCAGCCAGCGCATCCAGACGCTCGAAAAGCAGTTCCGCAGCGCGCTTCTCACCCGCAATGCCCATTCTGCAAAACCGACCGAGGCCTGTCTGGCGCTGATGCCGCGCATGCGCCATCTGATCGCCGAAGCGCAGGCGCTCAGCGATGGTCTCGATGCCGCGCATCTGACCGGAGAATTGTCGATCGGCGCGATCTCGACGGCGCTGACGGGCATGATGCCTTCCGCCCTCAAGCGCTTTGCCGAGGCTGCACCGCATGTCAGGCTGAGGCTCAGCCCCGGCGCATCGGACGGGCTTTACGAGGCGGTTCTGGCTGGCGAACTCGATGCCGCTATTCTCGTGCAGCCGCCCTTCGCACTGCCGAAATCCCTGAAGACGGCGGCGTTGCGGCGGGAGCGCCTCGTGCTGATTTCTCCCGAGCCTGCAGGCGATCGGCAGCCAGAGGATGTTCTGACGGAGGCACCTTATATCCGTTACGACCCCGGATCCTGGGGCGGCAGGATGGCAGCGCGCTTCATCGAGGAACGCGGGCTGCAGCCGGAAATCTTCTGCGATCTGGACGGGCTGGAGGCGATCGCGATCCTTGTGGAACGCGGCATCGGTAATTCGCTGGTACCGGCCTGGGCCGGATTTCGCCCGCAAGGGCTCAGTGTCACGGAAATCGATCCGGATGGGCGCTATGGCCGGGAGATCGTCTTCCTGCAATCCTCGCTGCCGCGGCGGCCGAAGGCTCTCGATCTGTTCCGAAAAGTTCTGGCCGAAACGATCGACCAGAGCGGATAGTGCAAAGGCTGGTTTTGGTGGCGCTCAGCGCGCCATCCAGCCGCCATCGACCATCAGATTGTGGCCGGTGACATAGGTCGCTTCGGCGCTTGCCAGGAAGAGCACGGCGCGGGCGACGTCGATCGGCTTGCCGAGACGGGGCAGGGGCGTGCGGCTTCTGGAATAGTCCAGCATTTCCGGATCGACGGCACGGCCGCCCTTGCCGGTGAGGATCTTTCCGGGTGCGACGGCATTGCAGATGATGCTCTCATGGCCGTAATCGGAGGCGACCTGCTTGGTCATGTAGACCATGCCGGCCTTGCTGACGCCGTAGGCGAAATCGCCGGGCGCCGCGATCATGCCGTGCTGTGAGGTGATGTTGACGATGCGGCCACGCGCTTCGTCGACGATTTTCTGTGTCAGCATCTGGCGGACCGCTGCGCGCAGGCAGAGATAGGCCCCCTTCAGATTGACGTCGGTCACTCGATCCCATTCCGCCTCGTCCGTATCGACGAGCGAGGATCCGCCGCGCACGACGGCGTTGTTGACGAGAATGTCGATCCGGCCGTAACGCTTTGCGACATCGTCGAAAAGCGCCTGAACTTCGGCGGCCTTTGCAATGTCGGCCTTCACGAAGATCGCCTTGTCGCTGACCTTGTTCAGCTCATCGATAACGGGCGTACCGCCCTCGACGACGTCGGTCGTCACGTCGGCGGCGATCACGATCGCGCCTTCCTGAGCAAAGAGAAGCGAAATGGCGCGGCCGATGCCGGAGGAAGCTCCGGTGACGATCGCAGTCTTGCCAGCCAGTCTCATGGGCATGTCCTAGTGTCTGATGACCTGCTGCAGGAAGGCCTTGGTGCGTTCATGCTGCGGGTTGGAGAAGAATTCTTCCGGCGTGTTGCGCTCGACGATCTGGCCCTTGTCCATGAAGATCACCTGGCTCGCCACCGAACGGGCAAAGCCCATTTCATGGGTGACGCAGACCATGGTCATGCCTTCGCGCGCCAGTTCGACCATGACGTCGAGCACTTCCTTGATCATTTCCGGATCGAGCGCCGAGGTCGGCTCGTCGAACAGCATGATCTGCGGTTCCATGCAGAGCGCGCGGGCAATCGCCACGCGCTGCTGCTGGCCGCCGGAAATCTGCGACGGCATCTTGTGGGCATGATCCGAAATGCGCACGCGCTCGAGATAATGGCGCGCCAGCTTTTCCGCCTCGGCCCGCGTCTTGCCGCGGTTCTTCATCGGCGCGATCATCAGGTTCTGCAGCACGGTCAGATGCGGGAAGAGATTGAAATGCTGGAAGACCATGCCGACTTCCTGGCGCACCTTGTCGAGATTGCGGGTGCTGTTGCCGATCGCGATGCCGTCTACGGTAATCGAGCCGCCGTCAAAGGTTTCGAGCCCGTTTATGCAGCGGATCAGCGTCGACTTGCCGGAGCCGGACGGGCCGCAGATGACGATCCGCTCGCCGCGCGCGACATCGAGATCGATGCCGGCAAGCGCCTTGAAGTTCGAATAGGATTTCGTCACGGCGCGCATCTCGATCACGGTGCGCCCAAGGGTGGGAGTGTTCATGCGCTGATCCTCTTCGGGAGCGGGTCAAAGGTCGTGAGCCATTCGGCGTAATCGGCAGCGGCAGTCTCGCCGCGGTATTTTGGCGTGTAGCCAGTGTCCTGGGACAGGCGGTCGATAGAGAGGCTTGCCCGGTCCTGCGCCATCGTCACCGTAACATTCGGGGCCTCATCCGAGGTCGCTACCGTCGCGCCATGGCCACCGACCGAGCCGGAAAAACCGTTGGCCCAGTCGAGCACCGTCTCGCTTGCGCCGGCGCCGATATTGTAAACTGCGTGCCGAAGTTCCGTGCCTGTAAGGAGGTCGGCGAGGCCTTGAGCGGCATCGCGGCTGTAAAGCCAGTCGCCGAGAAGCGGGCGGGCGAGCGCAGCGGCAGAACCCTTGCGCCATTGGGCCAGAACCTGGGCATGCGGGCTCAAGAGCGGGCGCACACCCGTATGATATTCCCATGGGCCGAACAGCGGCCCGAGCCGTGCGATCCTCAGGTCGAAGCCGTAAAGCGATGCAAGCCGCTGCGCCGTATTTTCCGCAGCAGCCTTGGTGATGCCGTAGAGGCTAGCGGGATTGGGCGCACGTTCTTCCGCAATCGGCCCATCCGCGAGATCGACATGGCCGTAGACCGCGACGCTGCTGGTGGTGACGACCCGTTTCAGATCCGGCGCGTTCCGCAGCATTTTCAGAAGCGTTGCGGTGCCGCCGACATTGACGGCGATGATGCGGGCCGCCATTTCGCGTTCGGCCTCGATATCCGGCGTCATGGCAGCCAGATGCAGGACGGCCTCGGGGCGGGCTTGCGCGATGACAGCGCCGAGATCGGCCTCGCTGCAGATATCGCCGAGAGCGATTTTTGCGCCGGCCAGAGCTTTGGCATCGCGAAAGGCGTCCGGCAGGGGCGAGGTGGCGAACAGCGTCACCTCGTGGCCGGCGGCGAGCAGCGTTTCCGCCGTCGCAAGCCCGACGAAGCCGGTTCCACCGGTGATCAGGATACGCAAGGCTCAGGCCCTTCCGACAATGGCTTTGCGCTCCAGGCGGGAGACCCAGTGGGAAAACGGCCAGAGCATGAGGAAGAAGATGACGGCAGCAGCCGTCAACGGTGTCGGATTATAGGTCTGTTCCTGGGCGACACGGGCTGAGCGCAGCAGTTCGGGAAGCGCCACGAGCGAGGCGATCGAGGTCGTCTTGACCAGTTCGAGCGAGTTGCTGGCAAGCGGTGCGACGACCTTGCGGACAGCCTGCGGCAGGATGATGTAGATCATGCCGCGGAACTTGTGAAAGCCGAGTGCGGCCGCCGCCTCATGCTGGCCTTTCGGAATGGATTCGAGGCCAGCGCGAAAAATTTCGCTGAAATAGCCGGTATTGTTGATGACGAGAGCCACGACCACGGCCGTGAAGCTGCCGAGCGTCAGCCCGAAAAACGGCAGGCTGTAATAGATCAGCACGAGCAGGACCAGAACCGGAAAGGCGCGCAGGAGATCGATGACGATCATCATCAGCCGGCGGATCGCAGGGCCCGAAAAGCTGTACATCACGGCGACGGTGAGGCCGGAGAGGAGTGACAGCGGCAGGGCGACGATCGCCAGCAGCAGCGTCAGCTGCAACCCCTGCAGCAGCAGCGGATAGATCAGCTTGAGCGAGTCGAAATTGGCGAAGTTGAGAAGAAGAAGATCCATATCCGTTTTCCCCTCAATGCGAGAACCGGCGTTCCACATAGCGGCTGAAAGCCACAAGCGGGATGAAGAACAGGAGGTAGAAGAAGGCGGCAAGCGTCAGCGGCGAAGGGTTTGCCTTGATCGACATGATGCTCTGGGCGGCACCCAACGTTTCCTGCAGCGACACCGCGACACCGAGCGCGGTACCCTTGGTAATCGCGATAGAGCGGTTGGTGACGAGCGGCAGCGCGAGCCGCACGGCCTGCGGCAGGATGATGTAGGTGAGCGTGCGCCACGGCTTGAAGGCAAGCGCGGTCGCGGCCTCCCATTGTCCCTTCGGCACCGCGATGATCGATGCCCAGAAGATTTCCGCGGCAAAGGCGGACAGGACGGCGGCAAGGCCGAAAACCGTTGCCAGGAAAGGTGAGAATGTCAGGCCGAGATAGGGAAGGCCGAAATAGACGAAGATCAGTACAACCAGCTGCGGCAGGGTCCGAAAGATCTCGATATAGGCGGTGATCAGGCCGTCGATGACGGGGTTGCGCAGACAGCGGAGAATGGCGAGCGCCAGCCCCATGATGAGGCCTATGGCGATCACGGCCAGCGACGCCTGGACGGTCACCCAGAAGCCGGCCAGCACTTCCGGAAAGGCTTCCCGGATGATGTCCCAGTTGAGATAGTTTTCGAGAATTTTCTGCATCGCGCGCTCCGGAAAGGGGCCGCCGACTTCAGGTCAGCAGCCCCGATGGCCAGTCCTTACCCTAAAGGTGAGGCTTACTTGCAGGACAGCTCATGCGGCGTGGCGTCATAACCGGTGAAGCCCGGAGCGCCGTAGCCAGGATAAATGGTGGTCAGCGGGCTGTCGGCAGCCGGCTTCTCGTTGTACCACTTCTCGTAAAGGGCGGCGAGAACGCCTTCCTGCTTCAGGCACTCGATGGCGTTTTCGACCTGGTTGCGCAGCTGGACGTCTTCGTTGCGGAAGGCGTAGCCGAACTTGCGGCCGTCGAAATCCTTGAAGGCGACTTCGATCATCGGGTTCTTGCTGGCGGCATAGACCGTGGTCGGAATTTCGTTGAGCGCGGTGAATGCGCGGCGCGTCAGGACAGCCTGGACGGAATCCGGGAAGGTGTCGTAGCGCTGGACTTCAAAACCGTATTTTTCGGCATTGGCGGTCGCCCAGGTGTCGGACAGCGTGCCGCGGTTGACGGCGACAGCCTTGCCCTTCAGATCCTCGAAGCCGGACATTTTTGTGCCTTTTGCGACGATGAAGCCGTTGCCGGTCGCAAAGATCGGCTCGGCGAAAAGCATCTTTTCGCTGCGGTCCTTGGTGATGTTGAGCGGGTTGACGGTGATGTCGATGCGGCTTGCGAAGAGGGCGGCGAACAGACCCGAGAAGTTGACGTCGGTGATCTCGACCTTCGGACGACCGATCTTCTTGCCGATGGCGTTGATCAGGTCGACACCAAAACCTTCCGGACCACTGGCGCCACGGACCATCCAGGGTGCAACGCCGAAGTCGGAGCCAACGACGAGCGGCTTGGCATCTTCGGCACGGGCCATCGAGGCAACGGTCAGTGCCAGCGCGCCGGCAATGGTGGAAAGAAGCATTTTTTTCATTTTTCAGTTCCCCTTATTTAGGACTTAGGCTTGAGGTGGATGGTGGCGATGCCAGTGGCGGGCGATCTCCGACCGGGTCGTGACCCAAACGTCGTCGCGGTGTTCGGCAACATGATCAAGGAAGCGCTGCAGGCCCGACGCGCGGCCCGGATGACCGGCAATGCGCAGGTGCAGGCCGACCGACATCATCTTCGGCGCGACCGGGCCTTCTGCCAGCAGCATGTCGAAACTCTCGCGCAGCATGCGGAAGAAGGCCTCGCCGCTATCGATCGCGCCGCGCATGAATTTCGCGTCATTGTTGGTCAGGCTGTAGGGCACGACCAGATGGTTCTTGCCGTCGACGTCGAGCCAGTAGGGCAGTTCGTCGTTATAAGCGTCGCTATCGAAGAGAAAGCTGCCGTTTTCGCTGAGCAACGCTCGGGTGTTCATGCTCGGTCCGTAACGGCAGTACCATCCATCCGGTGCGCGGCCGGTCGTCTCGCGAATGGAAGAAACGGTGCGGGCAATCCGGTCACGTTCTTCTTCACGCGTCAGGGCGCGGTGATGTTCCCAGCGCCAGCCATGGGCGCAGATATCGAGGAGCTGGCTGTCGCGAATATGCGCTGCAATCGCCGGATTGCGTTCCAGAGCCAGGGCGCAGGCCATGGCCGTCGCCGGCATCTGCCGTTCTTCGAAGAGACGGATGATCCGCCAGTAACCGACGCGGCTGCCATATTCGAACATCGATTCCGCGGCGAGATCGCGGCCGGGAAAGTTGCCGGAGGCGCCTTCCGTGAGGGCTGCTTCGGTTGCCGGATCGCCATCGTCGATCGAGGCTTCGGAACCTTCCTCGATGTTGATGACGAAATTCAGCGCGAGTTTTGCGCCGCTCGGCCATTTCGGATCGGGCGGCGTCGGCCCGTAGCCTGCGAAATCACGGATCGGATGCTTGATCGGCATCAGACGGCCTCCTTGAAGTCGATCTGGATCGGCCGCTCGAGTGGCAGGAAGATGTCGGTGTCGGAGGCGGACTGTTCCATCGCCATCGTCACCACGAATTCCGACGGAAGATCGAGCACGGACATGCCCGAATGCCAGACATTGCGGCGGTAGACGACGCCCTGGCCCGGATTGGAAACGAAAGCCCGCACGCCAGAGAGATCCGGCCCGCCATCGGCCAGCGAGGGGCAGACGACGATCAGCATGCGCTGGCCCGACAGGGGAAAGAAGGCTTGGTCCGAATGGGGATGCCGCTCAAGCTGCGAAACTTCGAAGGGAAACGAAATCGCCTCGGCGATCCTGGTGACCCAGAAGGCCTGTTTCAGATCCTCGGCGCCCGCAAGCGCAAAGCGGTGGCGGCGTTCATTGCCCTGGTGGGCGACGACTTCGCCGAACTCCACAAAGGCTTCCGCAGACAATGGGCGGGCATGCAAATTCACGAGGAGCTCCGTTTATGGATGCGCTTTACTGCTATTGAATACCTGTGGTATCCCAGCTGGATACGAATGGGATTTCTATAGAGCAAAAAATGTGCTGTAAAGCGATTCATTGCACCGCAGCATAAATTGTTCTGAGGGTGCTCATTTCGATTGGACTGCTGGCGCTTCGTTCGCACCTGCAGTAACGAAGGACAGTTGCAGCATGTTCTGACAACAGTCTGCAGCCTTATGGGAGACGGCATATGGATGAGGTTACCGAAATCGCGAAGGCACCGGGCAAGAAGTCTGTCAGCCTCACCGAGCAGGCCTATCAATATGTCCGAAGCCTGATCCTGGCGCAGGAGCTGAAGCCCGGCGAGGTCTTTACCGAACGCGCGCTTGCCGATCAGCTGAATGCTTCACGCACGCCGATGCGGGCGGCGATCAACCGTCTCGTGGGGGAGGAGCTGGTCGAGCGCCTGTCGAATGGCACGATCGTCATCAAGCAGGTGGCGATCGAGGAGCTGATGGATATCCTGATCATTCGTCGCATGCTGGAAGGCGAGGCCGCGGCGCAGGCCGCCCAGCGGCACATCCCCCACAGCGTCGACGGTATCCTGCAGAAGAGCCGCGAAGTGGCGGCCAATCCGGAAATGGATCTCGAGCCCTTCTGGAAATACGACGATGAATTCCACGAGTTCGTCGCCAATGCCAGCGGCCGGCCGATCCTCAAGCAATATGTCCAGAACATCCGCCAGCGGGCGCGCATGTGCCATGTCGTGCGGATGGAAAAGAATTTCGAAAACCAGGCGATCGAACATATCGCCGTCCTGGAAGCCATTGCCGCCGGCGATGCCGCCAAGGCCCGCGAGGCGATGGAGGCGCATGTCGATGGCGTCAAGGACCGCTTTGTCCGCTGGTATTTTGCTTGAGCCTTTCGCGGCCGACGATCTCCAGAAACAGCTTTAGCGGACCGCTCGGCCGTCCGTAACGATGAACCAGATGCAGCGGCGCCACGAGATCCGTATCGGTGCCGAGGCGCAGATAGGCGATGCCCTTCGTTCCGAGCTGTGCCATCGAGGCCGGAATGATCGAAATGCCGAGCCCAGCGGCAACGAGGCCGAGCGTCGACAGCAATCGTGGCGCTTCATGCCGGATATGCGGGCTGAAACCGGCCGCAAGACAGGCGGCGATAATGCCGTCGTAAAGACCTGGCCCACTCCGCCGCCGGTAAAGGATGAAGGCCTCGCTCGCCAGTTTCGACAGGGCGATGGGCGCTGAAGGCGCACCGCTTGCGGTGACAAGCGGATGGCGCTCGGGCAGGGCAACCAGCATTTCCTCGTCAAGGATACGCGAGACCACCAGGCCGCGCTGCTCCAGCGTCTTCGAGCGGACAAAGGCGACATCGAGAAGACCGGCATGCAGGCCCTCGATCAGGTCCGGCGAGCTGGTTTCATCGAGGGTCAGCGTCACATCAGGCGATTTTTCGCCAAGAAGCCGGATGGTCGACGTGACCATCGGGTGAAGCGCGGAGGAACTCGTATAACCGATTGCGAGACGTCCCTGTTCGCCCAGCGCATGCCGCCGCGCGGATTCCACGGCGAGATCCACATCCGCCAGAATAACTCTGGCCCGCTCGACGAAAATCCGCCCGGCATCGGTGAGCTCGACGCCGCGGGGAAGGCGGTTGAACAACGGCGCGCCGATCATCGTTTCCAGTCTGGCGATCTGCTGGCTGAGCGGCGGCTGCTGGATGCCCAGCCGCTCCGCCGCGCGGGTGACATGGCCTTCGTCGGCGACGGTGACGGCATAACGGAGATGGCGTAGTTCGATCATGGCATATCTCTAGCATATGGATATTGCATGATCCATATATTGGACCTTTGCCGGCAACAGGCGTAGCTTGATTCTGCTACCAGCTGATGCGTGCCTTTCGGCTCACGGCTTCCCATTCCGCTCAGACAGAACTGCCATGCTGCGGAGCCTTTCCGACCGTCCGGTTTTCCGGATCAACAGAGATAAGAATGCCATGAATGTCATGTCCCCCGTGCCCATAGTCGAGCGAGATCCGCCGAGTGTCGCGCAGCTGTTCACCGGTTTTTTCCAGCTCGGACTGATGGGGTTTGGTGGCGTCCTGCCGCTGGCGCGGCGCATGGTCGTTGAGGATCGTCATTGGATGACGGGTGAGGAATTCACCGAATTGCTCGGCCTCTGTCAGTTCCTGCCCGGCGGTAATATCATCAACATGTCGGTTGCGATCGGCGCGAAATTCCATGGCGTGCTGGGTGCCATCTCGGCGCTGCTTGGCTTGATTGTGGCGCCGACCGCGATCGTCATCGGTCTCGGCGTCATCTACGACCAGTTCAGCAATGATCCGCGTATCGAACACATGTTTGCCGGTCTCGCCGCCGCGGCGGCGGGTCTGCTCGTTTCGATGGCCATCAAGATCGTGACGCCCCTCTGGCGCCGGCCGATCGCCGTGGTGATCGCCGCGATCTGCTTCTTCGCCATCGCGGTCCTTGGGCTGCCGCTTGTCACGACGATGCTCGTGCTTGGCACGATCAGTATTCTCGTCACATGGAGGTTCGAAGGATGACCGCGACACTCATTGCCCTTGCGATCATCTTCACGCAGCTCTCGATTGTTGCCTTTGGCGGCGGAAATTCGATCCTTCCGGAAATGCACCGGCAGGTCGTCGATGTGCATCACTGGATGACGGCGCAGCAATTCAGCGCCCTGTTCGCCTTGGCGCAGGCTGCGCCGGGGCCGAACCTGATGGTCGTGCCGCTGGTCGGCTGGCATGTTGCCGGCTGGGGAGGGCTGCTCGTGACCTCGATTGCCAAGTTCGGCCCGTCCTCGGTCATCACTTATTTCGTCGTCAGTCTCTGGACTCGTTTCAAGGACAAGCCATGGCGCCGGATCGTGCAGGCCGGACTCGTGCCGATGACGGCCGGTCTTGTTGCCGCCAGCGCGGCGGTCATCACCGTGGCCTCGGTTCAGGGTGTGGTGCTGGCAGGCATTGCGGCAGTGAGTGCGCTGGTGCTGACCCGTACGAAAATCCATCCGCTCTGGGTGCTTGGTGCAGGCGCCTTGGTCGGCCTGAGCGGGATCGGTCAGGTCTGAAGCGCCTGCCGTAATATCCGGCTTCGGGCTGCAGTACTATGGTCACCCATTGCTGCAACCCGAAGCATTTTCAGTCTTTTTGCTCAGCGCGCGCTGGCGACCAGATCCGTGGCCTGGCGCAGCATGCTGACGACGCGGTTCTGGCCGCGGGTCAGTTGCGTCAGGGCAAAACCCAGCTTGGTTGGTCCGAGCTTGTCCAGATCCGCAGCGGTCGACAAGGCCGGCAGCGGCGGGATGGGGATGGCCGGGTCATGCCGGAACCGCTGCTCGCGCGTAAAGTTCAGGGGAACCAGAATGCGGGCGAGTTTCTGGATGACGCGATTGGCGTGTTTTGCGTCGACGGCACCGGATTCAATGCCGGAATAGAAGCCCGCTAGAGCAGCCTGCAACTGTTCCGCAGCCTTGCGCGACAGGCCGAGATCGAAACGTGCACCCGCCTTCTGCTGGTATCCGTCGATCGTTTCGAGGAATTCCGCTGCCGTCGCCCGCCAGTCGAAGGGCAGGATTCTGGCATTGGCATTACGCAAGACGGCCAGCAGATAGACCTTGATGTCACGCAGCAGGATATCCTTGTCGGCAATCTCCAGCGTGTCGTTTTCCGTATGCCAGGCAATATTGCCGCCGCAGCCGCCGACCGTATAATAGCCCTTTTCCTCGCGGTCGCGGCCGGTCATGGTCGAGGACAGCATCAGGTAGCTCGAAAGCCCGATATTGTTGAAGGAATAGTCGCCGGCGCGATGCGGGCGCTCGCCCTCGGCCTTCATGCCGGCCACTTCCTCGATAACGTCGGAGAGAAAGGCTTCCGTCTCCGTCATCATGCAGAGGTTGATGAATTCGGTCGCCCAGCGGCAGCCGGGGCTGTCGCAATTGACGGAGGTGACGCAGTTCTCGTCGAGATCCAGCGCGAAATTGTCGGAAAACCAGGTGGAGCCGGCATAACGGCCAGTCGAATGGCCCGGCCACCAGCAGATGCGCACCGAACGCTTCAGCTTGTCGCGGTTTGCCCAGAGCACGCGGGCGATTTCCAGAAGTGTCGCGTCACCGGTGGCATTGTCGCCGACACCGACATCCCAGCTGTCGAGATGGCCGTGCAGGAGAATGTATTTTTCGGGTTCTTCCGTGCCCTTGATGAAGACTTCCGGCAGTTTCGAGGAGAACCAGCCTTCTTCCATCTCGGTAAAAACAGTCACTTGGGTACCGGTCTTGGCAAGCTCGATCAGCGCATCACCGCTCTCGCGATTGACGGCGACGGCAGGGATGGACGGCTTGCGCGGCAGGTCGTCGAGATCGGGCGTGCCCCAGACCGTCGTGCAGGTGCCCCAATGGACATCGACGCCCGGATTGATGGCGATGACGCCGATCGCGCCAAGCTCGGTGAACTGAGAGACGAGACCGGGATTGGCAAAACCTTCCGATAGCACGACCTTGCCGCGCACCATGGCGGCAAGCGCGCCGGTGCTGTCCACGGTCTTCTCGAACATGGTCGAGATCGCCTTCGGCTGCAGGCTGGCGATATAAACGAGTTCGCCGGTCACGCCATCGACGGCATCCAGCGCATAGGACGGCGGCTTCGCGCGGAATGTCGTGCCGCCAGCCTCGACGCGGGCCGAAATCGGCAGGCTGAGGTAAAGGCTCGGCTCGTGCATGGTGGCTTCGATGCCGTATTTCTTCAGCCGCGCGGCAATCTCGTCCATGGCGCGGTTCACGTCCGCCGGATGTTCGCGCTTGTAGGTGGAAAAGCTTTCGATCAGCGACCAGGGCTCATCGAGTGTCACCGCTCCCAGAACGGCGGATTCGATCTCGTTCATCTGCAATACTCCCCTAATTGTTTTATTAGATGAAACATCGTTTCAGAAAACGAGATGACGCTAACAGAGGATTTATGGCCTCGCAAGCGGGTTCGATTGTTGGATGGAGGAGAAGGTCAATCTGGGAAGGCTGCCGGCGGCGCCTGTTTGCCGCGCAAAAAGCTTTGGCGCCCACATGGGCGGGCGCCATTCTTCAGGGAATGCAGATCGGTTCGGTCAGGCTCACGCCTTTGACTTGGCTGCGTTCTTTTCAGACGGTGCGTGGATGGACATGCGTTCGGAAATTTCCGCTGCCGCCTCCAGAACCGCCTTCAGATAGGTTTCCCTACGCTCCTCGTCGAAACGCACGACGGCGCCGGCGACTGAAATCGAGGCGATGATCTCGCCATCTGCGCCGAGTATGGGCGCGGCCACGGAAAACGCGCCATCATCGAGATCGTTGAGGACGATATTGTAGCCATTGGTCTTGATGCGTTCGAGCATCTGCATCAGTCGCGTGGGATCGGTCACCGTATGCGCGGTGAAGGTTTCCAGCGTTTGAGACAGAACGGATTCGATGATGGCGGGGCCGGCATATGCCAGCAGAACCTGCGAACTGCCACCGGCATGCAGAGGTCCGTAGCGCCCGGCCTGTGCAAAAAGCCGGATCGAATGCCGGCCGGCACGGGTTGCGAGCACGCAGGTTTTCAAACCCTCACGCAGCACGAGGTTGACGTTTTCCGATGTGCTGTCGCGCAGCGCATCCATGACCGGGCGGGCGGCATGCAGCAATGCGCCATCCTTGCCCAGTCGTTCTCCCAGCACGCCAAGTCGATACCCCAGCGAATATTCGGTGCGCTCGGGATCGCGGGAGACGAAACCGCGCCCCTCCAGCGTATGGAGCAGGCGGAAGACGAGTGATTTCGTCATACCCAGCGACTTCGCCAATGACGTCACACCCTGGTCGGGCTGGTCTGCCAGTGCCTCAAGCAGCAGCAGCGCGCGGTCCACCGCCACGATCGTATAATCTTTTTCCTCGGTCACCGACCGTCTCCTCGCCTTGCGAATTGGATTGCCTAAGCGTGTTGCAATCTTCTTGGAATGTGTTTTACTGCTTCGCAAATGCGAAACGATGTTTCATAGAATAAAACATTGCAGGACGAGATGCAATTGGTTGCACGCCGTCATCAATGAAATCTGTGGATTAATTCGGCCATCCAAATGCACGCACAGAGTGCTTGGGGTCGGTCTTGGATTTGCAAATCAGAGGGCAAAAAGCCCCTGGCAAAAATAAAGAATAGTCAATCTATTCAGAGGAGAACGAGCATGAAGTCGATTTTCAGAAGTGCATTGACGTCTCTGATGCTTGCTGCCGTCGCCCTGCCTGCATGGGCCGGCGATCCGATCCGCAAGATCACTCTTTTGACCCGTCCGCAGGCGGGCCAGCAGGCCGAGTTCCAGTCCGTCCAGCTGATCGCCCAGGAATGGCGCAAGCTCGGCCTCGATGTTGAGGTCAAGGCCATGCCCTACGAGCAGCTTTCCGACGAGGTCTGGTACAAGCGCGACCAGTGGGATTCGACCGCCTGGCAGATGGTGGGTCGTCCCGAGCGTTCCGATCCGGACGAACTGGTCTTCAATCTGTTCCATTCCTCGACTGCCGAGAACGGTTATAATTTTGCCGGTTACCTCAGCAAGGATTACGATGCGACGGCCGAAGCGCAGCGCGGCGAGATCGACCAGGACAAGCGCAAGTCGCTGGTCTTCAAGGCGCAGGAAATCCTGAGCAAGGACCAGCCCTATATGATGCTGGTCCATCCGAAATCGACCTTCGCCTTCGACAAGACGGTTTTCAAGCCGGAAAGCGTCGTCAACCAGAGCGGCATCGGCATCCGCAATACCTGGACGTTCATGAATATCGAGCCTGCCGGCGCGAAAAAGGACCTGATCATCAGCTCCTCCGACAATATCAGGGCGATCAACCCGCTCTATATTTCCGGCGGTGTCGACAGCTGGGTGACGGAACTGATCTGGGACCGCCTTCTGCGCGTCGGCCCGGATGGTCTGCCAAAACCTTGGGCCGCCGAAAGCTTCGAATGGAAGGATGGCACGACCATCGACGTTAAGCTTAAATCGGGCATGAAATGGCATGACGGCGAACCGGTGACGCCGGAGGATGTGAAATTCTCCTTCGAGGCTGCCGTCGGCGGCGAAGCGCCGATGTACAAGCCTTTCGCCACCAATATCGACTCGATCAGCATCAATGGCGATGTCATCACCTTCAAGCTGAAGAAGCCGGCCGCTTCCTTCGTCACCTCGAGCCTCGCCAAGATCAACCTGATCCCGAAGCATATCTGGGAGCCGATCCTCAAGGATCTGGCGACCAAGCCGGAAACGGCGGAAAGCTATCAGGAAAAGACCCCGATCGGTTCCGGCCCGTTCAAGTTCTCCGCCTGGGCGAAGAATGAATCCGTGACGCTGGTCGCCAACAAGGATCACTTCAACGCGCCGAAGATCGATCGCTGGATTCTCCGCATCGTTCCGAATGCCGAGGCCTCGCTCGGCATGCTGCGCTCCGGCGAAACCAACTTCATGGGTGAATTCACCGGCGATCCGCAGATCCTCCAGAAAGCTGCCGAACAGGATGGCGATCTGGAAGTCGTCTCCACCGTTGACATGGGCTTCCGTTATATCGCTTTCAACGAGCGTCGTGCACCGTTCAACGATCCGGCCTTCCGCCGCGCACTTTCGGAAGTGGTCGATCGCCAGCTGATCGTCAAGGCGGCCTATCGCGGGTTTGCGGTTGCCTCGAATTCGATCGTCTCGCCGGCGCTTGAATACTGGCACGACAAGGCCGTTGTCGACGGCTTCAAGACCGGCCGCGAACTTGCTGCCAAGACGCTGGCCGATGCCGGTTACACGCTGGAAGGCGGCAAGCTGCATTATCCCGGCGACACCAAGGAAAGCCTTACCGCCAAGTGATGCGGTGACGATGCCTTGCGGAGGCGGCAGGTGCTGCCGCTTCCCGTTCTGCATGACCTGACGCTTGAGCACCGGTTTCGCGAATATGAGACCGGGCCAAGAAGGGGAATTTCCAGATGAGCAATTTCAAGGCCGTGGGCAGCAGGCTTCTGCAGCTTGCTCTTGTCCTGTGGGCGGTGGTGACCATTCTTTTCCTGATGTTCCGGCTGATGCCGGGCAATCCGATGGCCGCCTATATCGACCCGACCTTCACCGTCGAGCAGCAACAGCAGCTGATGGCGCAGTTCGGTCTCGACAAGCCGCTGTGGCAGCAATACTTGATCTATCTCGGCAACTTGCTTCAGGGTGAGCTCGGCCAGAGTTTTCGCTACCGCGAGCCGGTCGGCGACCGGATCTGGCTGCTTTTGCCGAACACGCTGATCCTCACCTTTTCCTCGCTCATCGTTGCCTATGTCTTCGGCATTCTCGCCGGTGCCTATCTCGCCTGGCGGCGCGGCAGCTGGGTCGAGCAGACCGCCATCCCGCTGGTGCTGACCACCCGCGCCATGCCGGAATTCTGGCTCGGCATGGTGCTGCTCGCCATCTTCTCCTTTTCGCTCGGCTGGTTTCCGGCCGGTGGCACGCGCAATCCTGGCGCCGAATATTCCGGCTTTCTCGATCTTTACACGTCGCGCGATTTCCTCGCGCATCTGGCTTTGCCGGCTGCGACGCTCGCCATCTACAGCCAGGGCCTGCCGCTTCTCCTGATGCGCTCCAACATGCTGGACGTGATGAAGGAGGATTTTGTCACCATGGCGCGCATCAAGGGCCTGTCCAACTGGACGGTCGTCGTGCGCCATGCCGCCCGCAACGCGCTCCTGCCGGTCATGACCTCGTTTGCGATCGCGGTCGGTTATCAGCTGCAGGGCAATGTCGTGGTCGAATCCGTCTTCTCCTGGCCCGGCCTTGGTCGCGAACTGGTCAATGCCGTCGCCTCCTCCGACTATCCGCTGGCGCAGGGCGCATTCCTGATGATCGCGCTCGTGGTGATCTTCATGAACCTGCTCGCCGACATGCTTTACGCCTTCCTCGATCCAAGGATTTCCCATGCCTGAGATCGCTGTTCCAACGATGGCAAGATCGCGCCGCGCCAACATTTTCGCCAGGATGTTTCGCGCCCTGAAACTCCCGACCAACGATCCTTTCGCCGTTGCCGGGCTTCTCATCTATCTCGTCTTTATCATCACCGCGATCTTCGCCGACAGTATCGCAACGCACGACCCGAACGAGATCCTCTACACACCGGCCTACGATCTTGCGGCGGACCTCCGGCCGGGGCAGGAGGGTTTCGTGATGGGAACCACCAGCCTCGGCCGGGATGTGTTCTCGCAGCTGGTCTATGGCAGCCGCTCGGCGCTGCTGATCGGCATCACCGCTGCTTTCATGGTGGCGCTGATCGGCTCTGTCATCGGTCTTGTTGCCGGTTATTTCGGCCGCTGGGTCGATACCGTGCTGATGCGATTGGCCGATATCGCCTTCGGCATTCCCTTCCTGCCTTTCGTCATCGTGCTCGCCGCCTTCCTGAAACCGTCGATCTGGAACGTGGTGATCGCCATGGCGCTGGTCCTCTGGCGTGACACCGCCCGCGTCATCCGCAGCCAGGTCCTGACATTGCGTAGTCGTGGTTATGTTGAAGCCGCGCGGGTTGCCGGATCGTCGCATTTCAAGATCATCCTGCGCCATATCGCGCCGAACATCCTGCCGCTGTCCTTCCTCTACGGATCGATCGCGATCGGCTGGGCGATCCTCACCGAAGCCTCGATCAGCTTCCTCGGTTTCGGCGATCCGGATTCGATCAGCTGGGGCTACATGCTGCAGGATGCCTTTGCCAGCCAGGCGCTCGCCAAGCAGGCCTATTACTGGTTCGTGCCGCCGGGCGTCTGCATCATCCTCGTCGTCAGCGCGGGCTTCTTCATCACCCGCGGTTATGAAAACCTCCTGTTTCCGAAGTTGGGCCGATGACCGAATCGCTTCTTTCCGTGCGCGATCCCCTTCTTTCTGTGCGGGATTTGCGCGTCAGCTATCAGGTGGGGCGCAATTTCGTCCATGCCGTGGATGGCGCGAGCTTCGATGTGCCGAAAGGCTCGATCACCGGCCTGGTCGGCGAATCCGGCTGCGGCAAGACGACGATCGCCCGCGCCCTGACCCGCGTTATGGCCGACAATGCCTCGATCTCCGGCGGCCAGATTCTGTTCGACGGCAAGGATCTCGCCAAAATCCCCGAGCGTGAAATGAATGCGCTGCGCTGGCGCGATATCGCCTTCGTGCCGCAGAGCGCCATGAACTCTCTCGATCCGGTCTATACGGTCGAATACCAGCTCGGCGAGGTTCTGCGCCGACGCGGTGGGCTTGATCGCAGGCAGGCGCGCGCCCGGTGCGAAGAGCTGTTCGAAATGGTCGGCATCGATCCCGGCCGGCTTACCGACTACCCGCACCAGTTTTCCGGCGGCATGCGCCAGCGCGTGGCGATCGCGCTGGCCTTGGCGCTCAATCCAAAACTCATTATTGCCGACGAGCCGGTGACGGCGCTCGATGTCATCGTCCAGCGGCAGATTCTCGACCAGCTGAAGGAATTGCAGGAGCGTCTGGGCCTCTCGGTCATTCTCGTCACCCACGATATCTCCGTCGTCGCCTATATCTGCGATCGCACTGTCGTCATGTATGCCGGCAAGGTGGCCGAATCCGGCACGATGCAGGCAACCCTGACCGCCCCGTCGCATCCCTATTCCATGGGCCTGCGCAACGCATTTCCCGATCTGCAGAGTGCTGCCGCTGGCATCCTGACGCCGATCGAGGGCGCGCCGCCCAACCTTGCCAATCCGCCGGCCGGCTGCCGCTTCAAGCAGCGCTGTCCCTTCGCGCTCGATCTCTGCGGCGCCGAACCGCCGGTCATCGAGGTGGCGCCCGGCCATCCGGTCCTCTGTCATCGCGCAAAGGAAAGTGCGGCTTTGCGCATCGATGCGGCCAGAACCGAGACATGGATGGCGAGTGCATGAACATGATGATGGGCAAAGCCACGAGGAAAACGGAAGTCCTGATCTCCATCCACGAGGCGCGGCTGCATTATGCGGTCGGCGGCGCCTTTGCAGCCATGCGCGGCAAGTCGACGGTGGTGAAGGCTGTCGATGGCGTCACCTTCGATATCCGCCGCAGCGAAAGCGTCGGCCTGCTCGGCGAATCCGGCTGCGGCAAGACGTCCATGGGGCGTCTGCTTTTGAAGCTCGAGGACACCACTGACGGAACGATCCATTTCGACGGCGAGGAACTGACGAAGATCCAGCGCAAGCGGCTGAAGGAATTTCGCACCCGCGCGCAGCTGATCTTCCAGAACCCATTCGATGCCGTCAATCCGCGCTTCACCATACGCCAGACTTTGTCGGAACCGCTGGAAAATGCCGGCATCAAGCGCAGCGAACGTGAGGCGCGCATCATCGCAGCGCTCGAACTGGTGCGCCTGCCGGAGCCGGCCCAGTTTCTCGACCGTTATCCGCATCAGCTTTCGGGCGGCCAGCTACAGCGCGTCGTCATGGCCCGCGCCCTGATCCTGCAACCGGAATTCGTCGTTGCCGACGAGCCGGTATCGATGCTCGACGTTTCTGTGCGCGCCGGCGTGCTCAACGTGTTTCGTGATGTGCGCGATAGGCTCGGCCTGACCGCGATCTATATCAGCCATGACCTCGCGCTGGTCCGCTATGTCTGCGAACGGACGATCGTCATGTATCTCGGCCGCATCATGGAGGATGGCCCGACCGAGGATATCGTCCACCAACCGCTCCACCCCTATACGAAGGCGCTGGTCGCTGCCGTGCCGGTACCCAATCCGGACCAGAGCCATGATCCGCTGCCGATCGGGCGCGGCGCGCCGGATCCGCGCAATCCACCTTCGGGCTGTGTTTTCCGTGACCGCTGTCCGCAGGCGTTCGAGCGCTGTGCCGCCGAAGTGCCGCAGCCGCGGCCGGTCGGTACGCGCAGTGTCGCCTGCCACCTGTTCTGATCGGAGCGAGGAAAAGAAATGCTTGCCGCCACCTACACACGCACCGGTCCCGCCGCGGAGGTTCTCTCCGTCGGTGAGGTGACGACACCCGTCGCCGGCCTCGGTGAGGTGCTGGTGCGGGTCGTGGCATCCGGCATCAACCCCGCCGATGTGAAACGGCGCGGCGGCTGGCGCGGCATGGACATGGAGCACGAACTGGCCATTCCGCACACGGATGGCGCAGGCGATATCGTCGCGGTGGGCGAGGGCGTCGATCCGGGCCGGATCGGCGAGCGGGTCTGGATGTGGAACGCCCAGGGCGGTTATGGTGAAGCTGGCCGCGCTTTCGGCACTGCCGCCGAGTTTATTGCGATTGCCAGCCGTCAGGCTGTTAGGCTGGCAGATGCGTTGAGTTATGCTGCAGGCGCCACGCTCGGCGTCCCGGCCATGACCGCCTATCGCGCGGTTTTTGCGGATGGGCCGGTCGAAGGACAGACGGTTTTTGTTAGCGGCGCCGGTGGTGCGGTCGGACATTATGCCGTTCAGATGGCGGTTGCCGGTGGTGCGCGGGTGATCGGCACGGTTGGCAGCCCGGAAGCCGCAGCGCATGCCATGGCCGCAGGCGCGACCGCAACGATCGACCGTCGCCGCGAAGACGTTCTGGCGCGGATCATGGACTTTACCGAAGGGCAGGGTGTCGATCGCGTGGTCGAGGTGGATTTCGGTGCCAATCTCGAACTCGATGCCGCCGTGCTAAAACGCAACGGCACGGTTGCCGCCTATTCCTCGACCAGCAATCCGACCCCCATCCTGCCCTATTACGCCTTCGCCTCGAAGGGCGCCAACCTGCGCTTCATCCAGGGATTTGCAATCCCCGAAGCCGACCGGCTGGCCGGCGAAAGGATGATTTTCGAGCTTGCCGAGGCGGGAAAACTGCAGGCGGCGATCGGGGCGACCTTTCCGCTGTCCGAAATCGCCAAGGCCCATGAGCGCGTCGAACGCGGCGGGCTTGGCAATGTCGTCGTTCTGACCGGAGGCCCGTCGTGAGCCTCTCCTTGAAACCAATCCAGTGCATTCGATGAGGATTAGAGAAATGTACAATCCCAAGGAAAGCCCCAGGGAAAGCGATAGCGGGCCTGCAGCCTCCGCAAAGCCGGAAGGTAGCGTTTGCGATCCCGTCTCGCTCGAAATCATCCGTGGTGCGATCGCCGCCGCTCAGTCCGAGATGGAGGCGTTGCTCGAGCGCACCGCGATCTCCGCCTTCATCCGCGAGAAGAAGGATTTTTACACAGCCCTTTTTGATGGCGACGGCGTCATGGCGGTCGGCTCCATGGTGCCGGTCTTCGGCGACATGACCGGTCCCGTCTTCGACAAATTCCCGGCCGATACGATGAAGCCCGGCGACCTCTACTGGTATAATGACTGCTACGGCTCTCGCGGCGCGGTCTCCCATTCCAACGACCAGGTTCTGCTGGCGCCCGTCTTCAAGGACGGCAAGCGCTGCGCCTTCGTGATGAGCTGGGCGCATTTCGCCGATATCGGCGGCATGCACCCGGGCTCGATCAGCCCCGCCGCCACCGATATCTATCAGGAAGGTATCATCATTCCGGTCACCAAGCTGATCGATCAGGGCGTCACCAACGAGGCGACGCTGTCGATCTTTCATCGCAATTCGCGTTTTCCCGAACAGAGCATCGGCGACATGCGGGCGCTGATGGCAAGCGTCGATGTCGGCGTGAAGCGCATCGGCGAGATCCTCGACCGGTTCGGCACGGATGTTGTCGAGGACGCACTGGCCCAGCTCCTCACCCGCACGCGCAAACTGGTGCGCACCAAGCTTGCCGAGACCTTCGACTATGGCACGCACAAGTTCACCGATGCGATTGATACGGACGGCCATGGCAATGGCCCGTTCAAGATGCGGTTCTCGCTCACCCGCGCGAAGGGCGCCGATGGCGAGGACAGTTTTGTCTTCGACGCAACCGAATCCGACGATCAGGCGCCCGGCCCGGTCAATTTCCTGATGAACCGCGGCGTGCCGGGCATGGCACTCGGCCTGTTCTATCTCGGCGGCGATCCGGCCCAGGTGTGCAATGCCGGCGGTCCGCAGGCGCTGGACGATGTCAAGCTGCGGCAGGGCTCCTTCCTGCAGCCGAACTTTCCGGCCGCGCTCGGCATGCGCGGTCTGACCATGATGCGGGTCATCTCGGCGCTGAACGGCCTCGTCAATTCCGCCGGCGGCAAGGCGCCGGCCGCCAATTCCGCCTATGTCATCACCATCATGCGCGGCAATTACAGGAACGATACCGGCGCGATGCAGCGCTTCCTGCTGGCCGACGGTATCGGCGTCGGTTACGGCGCCCGTCCGAATGCCGATGGTATCGATGCCGTCTATTTCGTTGCCCAGGAAAACTATCCGGTCGAGTTCCTCGAAGTCGGTTATCCGGTGCGGTTGCGCACCTATGGTGTCGTCAAGGATTCCGGAGGGGCAGGCCAGTTCCGCGGCGGTTGCGGCATCATCCGCGAATACGAGATTTTGGCCGAGGACATGATGCTCGCAGTGCGTATCGACAGCGTCAAGAACCCGCCCTGGGGCATTCATGGTGGCATGGGGGGCGGCACCGGTCGCGTCACGATCAATCCCGGCAGGTCGGATGAGCGCGTGCTCGCACCGCTCTCGGACGGCAACAGGCTGGTGAAGGGCGATATCCTGCGCATGGAAACCGGCGGCGGTGGAGGCTACGGCCATCCCTTCGACCGCAGCCTCGATGCCGTTTTCGAAGACGTTCTCGGCGGCTTCGTCAGCGCCGAATCCGCCGAACGCCTCTATGGCGTCGCCTTTAACGGCAACCGCATCGACGAGGCCGCGACAAGCGTCCTGCGTGCCGCCCGTCCCCAGACCCGTGCCTTCCATCGTCAGGAGTATGTCGATGTCCTCGCCTGAACTGTCTCTCTCCGTCGCCGTCGATATCGGCGGCACCTTCACCGACGTTGCGCTTCTCGATAAAGCAACCGGCAAGGTCTGGCGTGCCAAGACGCCGAGCGTGCCTTCCGACCCGTCCGAAGCCTTTTTAAACGGCATCCGGCTGGCATTGGCCGATGCGGGCCGCGAAGCGGCATCACTCGGTCAGGTCCTGCATGGCACGACGGTCGCTACTAACATGATCCTGGA
This sequence comes from Neorhizobium alkalisoli, assembly GCF_007829835.1. Classification (GTDB taxonomy): domain Bacteria; phylum Pseudomonadota; class Alphaproteobacteria; order Rhizobiales; family Rhizobiaceae; genus Neorhizobium. Next base: position 123,523 of record NZ_VIWP01000008.1, read on the forward strand.
GGACAAGGGCGCGCGCACCGCGCTCGTCACCACGCGCGGCTTTCGCCACGTTCTGGCGATCGGCCGGCAGGATATTCCGCGCAAGGCGAACCTCTATACCTGGGTGAAACCGCAGCGCCCGGTTCCGGCCTCGCGCATCATCGAGATCGATGAACGCATCGCTGCCGGTGGCGCGGTGCTGGATGCACTCGACGAGGCGAGCGTGCGCGCTGCTGCCGCAGCGATCCGCGGCATGGATGTCGAGGCCGTGGCCGTCTGCCTGCTGCACGCTTTCGCGAACCCGGCGCATGAGAAGCGTGCGGCGGAAATCCTGCGGGAAGAGCTGCCGGATCTTGCCGTTACGACGTCCACCGATGTTCTGCCCGTCGTGCGCGAATTCGAGCGCACGCTGACGACCGTGCTGAATGCCACCGTCATGCCCGGTGTCACCACCTATGTCGGCCGGCTGGAAAAGCGGCTGGAGGACGAAAAGGTGGCGGCTCCTCTGCTGCTGATGCAGTCGAATGGCGGCGTCGCGGGTGCGGCGACCATTCGCCAGGCCCCGGCGCTGACGGCGCTTTCCGGGCCGGCGGCCGGCGTGGTCGGCGCCCGTTCGGTCGCCGCGGCTTGCGGCATCAAGGATATCATCACCGTCGATATCGGCGGCACCAGCGCCGATATCTGCCTGATCAAGGACGGCAAGATCGGCCTCACCCAGAACGGCAAGGTCGGCGAATGGCCTTTGCCGTTGCCGATGGTGGATATGGTGACGATCGGCGCCGGCGGCGGTTCGATCGCCAAGGTGAGCGATGCGACCCTGTCCGTCGGCCCACAGAGTGCCGGTGCGCGTCCGGGGCCTGCCGCTTACGGCCACGGCGGGCAGAACCCGACGGTTACCGATGCCCATGTCGTGCTCGGCCATCTGCCGTCAAAGCTGCTTGGCGGTCGCATGGCGCTGGATGTCGAGGCTGCCCGAACGGTCGTCGACAAGGTTGCCGAACCACTCGGGCTGGAAACGGCCACGGCCGCCCGCGGCATACTCGCAATCGTCGATAACCACATGGTCGGCGCCGTGCGTGTCGTCTCCGTCGAACGCGGCCACGATCCGCGCGATTTCACCCTTGTGCCTTTTGGCGGTGCCGGTCCGCTCCATGGCTGCTCGCTGGCCGAACTGCTCGGCATTTCTCGCGTCATGATCGCACCGGCCCCCGGCATTCTTTGCGCCGATGGCCTGCTTGCCGCCGATCTCAAGGCCGAGTTCAGCCGTACCCTGCCGAAGGCCGGGGCAATCGATATGGGTGTTGCCGAAGGCATCATCGCCGAGCTTCAGGGACAGGCAGCCGCATGGTTCGATGCGGAAGGCGTGGCCGAGGCTGACCGGCGTATCCAGACGGTGGCGCTCCTGCGCTATCATGGCCAGGGCGGCGAGCTTGCCGTCACCTGGGGCGACAGCCGCGAAGCCGTCGAGGCGGCCTTTGCCGCCGAGCACAAGGCGCTTTACGGCTTTACGCTCGATACGGCGATCGAACTGGTAACATTGCGGATCGAAGCCGCCGGCATGACGGTCGAGCCGCCGCCGGCAGCGCTCGAAGCGGGATCGTCGGTGACGCCGTTCGATCATGTGCCGGTGCATTTCGAAAGCGGCGTCGCGAGCGTGCCGGTCGTCGATCGTTCGACGCTCGGAGCCGGCGCCACTTTCTCCGGGCCGATGATCCTGACGCAGCTCGATACGACAACGCTGGTAACGCCCGGATGGACCGGTACGGTTCATGGTTCCGGCGCGCTTCTTCTGACCCGTAAACAGGATGCCTGACATGACCGATAACCAGACCCAGCCCCAAACCGAGAGCGGGACCGACCTGGAGCGCATCTTTGCGCATATCGAGGAAAACCGCGAAAGCTTCATCGAGCGGGTGATGGATTATGTCCGCCACCCCTCGATCAGCGCCCAGAACAACGGCATTACCGAAGTCGCCGCCATTCTTGTCGATATGCTGCAGGGCATGGGCATGGAAGCGACCAGCATTCCGACCAAAAACCACCCGATGGTGCTCGGCCGCATGGAAAAACAGCCGGGCAAGCCGACCGTGCTGCTCTACGGCCATTATGACGTGCAGCCGCCAGAACCCTATGAACTCTGGGACAGCCCGCCCTTCGAGCCGACCATCCGCAATGGCCGCATCTATGCGCGCGGCATCGGTGACAACAAGGGCCAGCATTTCGCCCAGCTGATGGCGCTGGAATCGCATCTGAAAGTGACCGGCGAACTGCCCTGCAATGTCATCTTCCTGCTCGAAGGCGAGGAGGAGATCGGCAGCCCGCATATCGCCGAATTCGTCGCCGAACATGCCGACAAACTGGATGCCGATCTGGTCGTCACTTCCGACGGCCCGCTGCATGAAAGCGACACGCCGATCATCACTTTTGGCGTACGCGGTGTCGCGTCTTTTGAGCTGCGTTGCAAGACGGCGAAGCGAGACGCCCATTCCGGCAATTTCGGCGGCGTCATGCCGAACGCGATCTGGAAGCTCGTGCATCTGCTCGGCACGATGAAGAACGAGGCGGGCGAGATCACCATCGAAGGGCTGCATGACGTGGTCGTGCCGCCGACCAATATGGAGCGCGAGGCGGTCTCGAAACTGCCGCTCGATCTTGAGGCGATCAAGGCCGATCTCGGCATCAAGGAGCTCGATGCGCCGCTCGACCGCGGTTATTACGACCGGCTGATGTTTTCTCCGACACTGACGATCAACGGCCTGCATGGCGGTTATGGTGGGCCCGGCCAGAAGACCGTTCTGCCCTGCGAAGCCTTCGCCAAATGCGATATCCGCCTCGTCGAAAGCCTGACGCCGGATTACGTGTTCGAGAAGGTGCGGGCCCATTTGGAAGCGCATGCGCCGGATGTGGAATTCGTGCCCTTGAACGCCATGCTGCCGTCGAAGACGCCGATGGACAATCCCTTCGCCGAGGTCATCCGCGATGCGATCGTCACGGCCCGTGGTGTCGAGCCGCTGCTTTACCCGACCGTCGGCGGGTCTCTGCCGGATTACGTCTTCACGAAGATCCTCAAGAAGCCGGCCTTCGTCGTGCCTTATGCCAATGCCGACGAAGCCAATCACGCGCCGAACGAGAACCTGAAGCTCGATCTGTTCATTGCCGGCATCAAGACGGGCGCGGCGCTGCTGACGAAGCTCGGGGAGATGAAATAAGCGAAATGGCGGGTGCCTCGGTCAGAGGCGCCCGCTGGTTACCATGTTCCGTTGAGTGTGTTGCCGGTCAGCGGGATATCCTTTGGCGCACCATCGCGACGGCTTACGGATAGCGACGTCTGCATCTGTTTCGGAGACCTGCGAAACCATTGGGCCGCCACGCTGGCGAGATCCCCGATCGCCGCGTGTTTCTGCCAGTCGGCAAAGCGGCGTGCCATGGCTTCCTGCTCATGGCGATAGTAAAAATCACCGGAGCGGCCGAGATCGTTGATCGATGCGGCCATCTCGGTCATGGGCTTCTGAAACATCCGCGACGGCAGTGACAGATCGTTGGCGCTCTGCGGGAAGGCTGGTGCCATGAAATCGATCGCCCAGCCCTGCGCCTCGACCCAGCAATGAAAATTCTCGCCGGCGCCCGTCACATAACCGTCCTCGCGGTGATCGGCGAAGAGGATGACCTTGCCATCGAGATTATAGGCCGCAAGACCGCCTCTCGGCACGGCGCCGCATTTGAAATGCTGGTTCAGAATGAAGGCGCCAAACGTGCTGAAGAACATCGACGCGGTCGCCGGATCGGCATTCTCGTTGACCAGCAGGCTGTGAATGACCCGGTAGATCCGGTGATAGTCGCTCTGCTTGATCAACATGGGGTTTCGCACTCGTTTAGCGTCGGTTGGCGCCGTCACTAGGTTATCACGGCCTTGATGTAAACGCTGCGATGATACGTTGAGAGTGTCGCATGATCACCCAGGCGGCCAATCATGCGACAGGTCAAGGTAATGTGCTGATCCCGCAAGGAAAGGCTTACAGCCGAGTTCAGCGGCCGTTCTTCTTCCGCCAGGCCTCGAATTTCGGCAGATATTCGTCCTTGGTGCGCGGATAGAGGCCGATGATCGGTTCACCGCCCTTGACCTGATCCAGCACGAAATCCTCGTAGCTTTCCATCTCCGTGCATTCGTCGGCAAGTTCCTCGGCGAGATGTGCGGGGATGACCATGACGCCGTCGCGGTCACCGACCAGCACGTCGCCGGGGAAAACCGGCGCGTCACCGCAGGCGATCGGGACATTGATATCAAGCGCCTCGTGATGGGTCAGGTTGGTCGGGGCAGACGATTTTGCGTAATAGGCCGGCATGTCGAGTTCGCCGATACCGAAAGCATCACGAAAACCGCCATCGGAGACGACGCCTGCTGCACCACGAAGCGCCAGCCGGGTGATCAGGATCGAGCCGGCGGTTGCGGCCCGCGAATCCTTGCGGGCGTCCATGACGAGAACCCAGCCGGGCGGGCAGGTTTCCATCGCGACGCGCTGCGGATGATCGGCATTGCGGAACACGGTGATCGGGTTGCGATCCTCACGGGCCGGGATGTAGCGCAGGGTAAAGGCCTGGCCGACCATGTTTTCGGCCTTCGGCGCTACCGGCACGACGCCCTGGATGAACTGGTTGCGCAGGCCGCGCTTGTAAAGTGCGGTCGCGATCGATGCGGTCGAGATCTTCTTGAACTTGGCGCGGGTTTCGTCGCTCAGAACGTAATCGGTCATCGTCATTCCTCTCAAAAGATATCCGGTTCGCCGGCCGATTTGCCGAAACCGGTTTCCAGAAAATCGAAGTCGCAGCCCTTGTCGGCCTGCGTGACATGGCGGGAAAACATCCAGCCGTAACCACGCTGGAAGTGAGGTTCCGGCGCCTGCCATGCCGCCTTGCGGCGGGCGAGTTCATCCTCGTCCACCAGCATGTCGAGGCTTCGGTTGGGCAGGTCGAGGCGGACGATATCGCCGGTCTTCAGAAGCGCCAGCGGGCCGCCGACATAACTTTCCGGCGAGACATGCAGCACGCAGGCGCCGTAGGACGTGCCGGACATACGCGCATCGGAGATGCGCAGCATGTCGCGATGGCCCTTCTTGATCAGGGCCTTGGGGATGGGCAGCATGCCCCATTCGGGAAAGCCGGGACCGCCGAGAGGACCGGCATTGCGCAGCACCATGACGTGGTCGGGGGTGATGTCGAGATTCTCGTCGTCCACCGCCTTCTTCATCTCCGGATAGCTGTCGAAGACCAACGCCGGGCCCTGATGCACATGGTATTTCGGATCGCACGCGGCAGGCTTGATGACGGCGCCATCGGGGCAGAGATTGCCACGCAGAACGGCGAGCGATCCTTCGTGATAGACCGGATTGGAAAGCGGTCGGATGACATCGTCATTATAGACCTGCGCGCCTTCGAGGTTTTCGCCCATCGTTTTGCCGGTGACGGTCATTGCCGAGAGGTCGAGCCTTTCGTCGAGTTGCTTCATCAGCGCGCGAAGACCGCCCGCGTAGAAGAAGTCTTCCATCAAGTAATCCTTGCCGGACGGGCGGACATTGGCGATCAGCGGCGTGACGCGGCCCAGCTCGTCGAGGTCGTCGAGCGTCAGGTTGACACCGGCGCGGCGGGCCATGGCGATCAGGTGCACGACGGCATTGGTGGAACAGCCGGTTGCCATCGCGACGATCGCCGCGTTCCGACAGGCGCCTTCGGTGATGATGCGATCCGGCATCAGATCTTCCCAGACCATATCGACGATGCGGCGTCCGCAATCGGCGCCCATCCGCTGATGGTTGGAATCGACGGCGGGAATGGAAGAGGCGCCGGGCAGGGTCAGGCCCATCGCATCGGCAATCGCCGTCATGGTCGAGGCGGTGCCCATGGTCATGCAGGTTCCGGCCGAGCGTGCGATGCCGCCCTGCACGCCGAGCCATTCGGCATCGGTGATATTGCCGGCACGCCGCTCGTCCCAGTATTTCCAGGCGTCTGAACCGGAGCCGAGGATCTTTCCGGCATAATTGCCGCGCAGCATCGGGCCGGCCGGCAGGTAGATCATCGGCACGCCGGCGGAGATCGCGCCCATGACAAGGCCGGGCGTGGTCTTGTCGCAGCCGCCCATCAGCACCACGCCGTCGAGCGGATGCGAGCGGATCATCTCTTCCGTCTCCATCGCCAGCATGTTGCGGTAGAGCATGGAGGTCGGCTTGGTAAAACTCTCGTCGACCGAAAGCGATGGCATCTGGACCGGAAAGCCGCCGGCCTGCAGCACGCCGCGCTTCACGTCCTGCACGCGTTCCTTGAAGTGGGAATGGCAGGTATTGAGCTCCGACCAGGTATCGAGAATACCGATCACCGGCTTGTCGCGAAACTCTTCTTCGGAATAACCGAGCTGCATCATGCGCGAGCGGTGGCCGAAGGAGCGCAGGTCGTCGGGCGCGAACCAGCGCGCGCTTCTCAGCGTTTCAGGTGTTTTTCTGTCTGTCATGGGAATGGCCTCTTGGAACCGAAGGAGCGCCGGGGGCTACTCCTTCATCCCCCATTTCTGGATTGTGTGACGCTCGATCGTCTGGAAGACGAGGTTTTCGACGATGAGGCCGATGATGATGACGGTCAGCAAGCCGGCAAACACGGCCGGGATATCGAGCAAGTTTCGGTTCTCGAAGATGAACCAGCCGAGACCGCCCTGGCCGGAGGAGACGCCGAAGACGAGTTCAGCGGCGATCAGCGTGCGCCAGGCAAAGGCCCAGCCGATTTTTAAGCCGGTCAGAATCGAAGGGAACGCAGCCGGTACGAGGATGCGCAGCACATAGGAAATACCGGTCAGTCCGTAATTGGCGCCGACCATGCGCAATGTGCGCGACACGCCGAGAAAGCCGGAATGGGTGTTGAGTGCAACGGCCCAGAGGACCGAGTGAACCAGCACGAAGACGAGGCTGGAAGCACCAAGCCCGAACCAGATCAAGGCGAGCGGCAGAAGCGAGATTGCCGGCAGCGGGTTGAACATTGCCGTCATCGTTTCGAGGAAGTCGGTGCCGATGCGGGTGTTGATGGCAAGCACGGTGAGCAGTGCGGCCAGAACGGTGCCGGCGGCATAGCCCATGAACAGGATCTTCAGCGTCGTCCAGATGCGAGACGGCAGCGTGCCGTCGACAAAACGGTCGACCATTGTCTGCAATGTGTCGCTGAGGGTCGGGAAGAGCAGCGGATTGTCGAGATAGGAGGCATAGACCTGCCAGATGATCGCCAGGACGAGGATCAGCAGGGCCTTGCGCAGCGCGCCTATACCCCAGAGCGTTTCGAAGGCGCTGAGTTTCTGTTCCACCGGCTTGACATTATCATAGGGTTTGCTGGTCTCGACCTCGGAGGCGAGAATGATGTTCGGGGACAACATGGCTCTATTCCTTGTGGCCGGGTTCGTTGGAGAACAGCAGGTTATGGATGTCGCGCTCGAGGGCTGCGGCGCTGCCGTCCTCGTTGCTCACCTTGTCGACATCGACGACCTCGGCCTTCACCCGGCCCGGATGCGGCGAGAGCAGCAGGATGCGGTTGGAAATCTTGATCGCCTCGGCGATCGAATGGGTGACGAAGATGACGGTGAACTTCGTGTCTTCCCAGAGATGCAGCAGCTCGTCCTGCATCTGCCGGCGGGTGAGGGCATCAAGCGCCGCGAAGGGCTCGTCCATCAAAAGGATATCCGGCTGCATGGCCATGCCGCGGGCAATCGCGACGCGCTGTTTCATGCCGCCCGAAAGGGTATGCGGATAGCTGTTCACCGCGCGGGTCAGCTTGACCTTGTCGATATATTCGCGGGCGCGGGCTTCGGCCTCCGCCTTCGGCAGCTTGCGGGCAACGAGAAGCGGAAACATCACGTTTTCCAGAACGGTTTTCCACGGCATCAGCTGGTCGAATTCCTGGAAGACCATCATCCGGTCCGGCCCGGGACACTTCACCTGGCGGCCATTGATGTGGATCGTGCCGGCTGCGGGCGGCATGTAGCCGCCAACGGCTTTCAGGAGCGTGGACTTGCCGCAACCGGATGGGCCGAGCAGCACGAAGCGGTCGGATTCGCGGACGTTGAAGCTGACATCTTCGGTGGCGGTGATCAGGAGATTGGGCGTCTTGTAACGCAGCGTCACGCGATCGACTGAGAGAAGGGGCGCCTTTTCGGGCGCCGGCGCAAAGCGCTCGGCGGCGGCGACAGTGGCCTGCATCATGGCATTCACTCCTTGGAAAGAAAGGCAGCGGCGGACCTCGCCGCTGCAATGGTCGCTTGCGGCCGGTCAGTTGCCGTTGAGATAGGCGCTGTCGGGCAGGTAATAGTCCGTCCAGGCCTTCGGCATGCTTTTCAGCGTGCCGATCTTGTGCAGGTGTTCGGCAAACTTCATCGTGCCCTGCGGGTCGGTGCGCCACTCGTCCATGCCCGGCTCCTTCATCATCGCCATCAGGTCGTCGAGGCTGGTCTTGTCGCCGGAAACGGTCTTGTAGGCTTCGAGTGCGGCCTTCGGATCCTTCTTGATGAAGGCAACGGCATCTTCGGTCGCGGTGCGCAGCGCCTTGACCAGTTTCGGATTGGCATCGGCAAAGGTTGTGGTGGTGAAGAAGGTCGCCTGGGTCAGCGCGCCGCCGAGGATTTCACGCGAATCCGTCACCTTGTGGACGCCGGGCTGCTTCAGCTCGACATACTGGAAGGGTGGTGCGGAGAAGTGGTTCTTGACCTCGTGCTGTGCGTTGGCGATCGCAGCCACAGCATCCGGATGGCCGAGCTGGACGGTGTTCGGGTCGAATTTCTTGACCTGGTCGTCGCCATACATCTTGGCGGCCGCCATCTGCAGCAGGATCGCCTGGGTCGAGACGCCGACGGTCGGCACGGCGATCTTGTCGGTCGGCTGGATATCCTTCAGCGATTTGATGCGCGGATCGTTGGAAACCATGATGACCGGCTGCGCCGAGCTGGTGATGATCCCCTTCACTTTGCCGCGCGTCCGATCCCACAGAAGAAGCAGGTTGCCGGTACCCGTGTTGACGACGTCGACGTTGCCGGCCAGCAGCGCGTCGGTCTGGGCGCCACCGCCGCTAAAAGTCCGCCATTCGACGGTGACGCCGGCAAGGCCTTCCTTCGCGGCCTCTTTCTCGATCAGCTTCTGGGTCTCCATGACATGGCTTGCCAGATAGAGAATGCCGGGCTGTCGGGTGATGGAGAGATTGGTCTTTTCCTGTGCCTGGCTCGGACAGGCAAGGCCCAGAGCAATGGCGATAGCGGTCACGCCGCCGATAAGCAGTCGCATGGTTTTCCTCCCAAGGATGTGCAGGCCAGCAATCCAATCTTGCGGCCCGGCCCGCTTCACTCCCAAAGCGGATAAATGCATTGAAGCACTAAAACATCAGTGCATCAACCCCATTTATGTGCTTTAGTGTTTTGCAGGGCAGCAAATGGATAGTCGAATGGGTGGAATGATCAGGGGCGGGCAGCTGGATCGCTCGCGGCAAGTGGCGCTACAGGTGCATGAAATCCTGCGGGAAAGAATCCTCAAGGTGCAACTGGTGCCGGGCACGGTTCTGTCACGTGCCTCGCTGCAGCTGGAATTCGGCGTCAGCCAGACGCCGGTGCGGGATGCCCTGATGCGGTTGCAGGAAGAAGGGCTCGTCGAGGTCTATCCGCAATATGCGACGGTCGTCGCCAAGATCGACATCGATCATGCGCGGCAGGCGCAGTTCCTGCGGCTTTCGATCGAACTCGAAGCCGTCCGCCGACTGACAGAGACGTCGCCGGCTGAGACGGCAGCGGAAATGCGGGAGATCCTGGCACGGCAGAAGCTCGTGGCATCTCCCGAAACCTACGACGTCTTCGACAATATCGACCGCGAATTTCACCGGAAGCTTTACGAAAAGACCGGTATTCCGCAGCTCTGGACAAATGTCCGGCGCCAGAGCGTCAACCTCGACCGACTGCGGCGTCTCAACCTGCCCATGCCCGGCAAGATGCAGACCGTGCTTACCGATCACGAGGCGATTGTCGAAGCGATTGCATCCGGCAGGGCGGAGGATGCAACGGCGGCGCTCAGGAAACATCTGTCCGGCACGCTGTCGATCATCGACCTGATCAGCGCCGAATTTCCGGATTACATATTGGCGTAACAGGCCGCCTCTAGGGTCCGCTTCGGCCGGCCCGTGGTCATTTGAACGTTCGGCTTCCATTTTATGGACGCCGGCCCGGCGCCGACTATCAATCGGCTTGCCGTGATCACCGGTTGCCATATCTATTGGAGCGCCGAGGTCGATCAAGGGCGGCCCGGACGGCCATGTTTCAATCGAGCGAGATCAGGGAGAAATTTGATGAAAATTCAGAAGAACGGCTCTGCACACTGGACCGGCGGCCTGAAGGACGGAAAGGGCGAAATCTCCACCCAGAGCGGCGCTCTGAACGCCTATCCTTACGGCTTTGCCACCCGTTTTGAAGGTGTCAACGGTGCAAACCCGGAAGAGCTGCTCGGCGCATCGCATTCGGCCTGCTTTACCATGGCTCTCTCGCTTATTCTGGGCGAAGCCGGCCTGAAGGCCGATAGCCTCGACACCAAGGCTGTGGTCACGCTCGAAAAGGTCGAGGACGGTTTTGCCATTACGGCGATCGAGCTCAACCTGCACGGCGTCGTTCCGGGTACGGATGAAGCGCAGTTCACCGCACTTGCCAATAAGGCCAAGGTCGGTTGCCCGATTTCGAAGGCGCTTGCCTCCGTTCCGATCAGCCTCAACGTCACCTTCGGATAATCAAATCGGCGGCTGGCAGATTCTGCCGGCCGCTCATCCTTTCATGCGCTCTTCTGTTCCTCGCCATTCATCTGTGAGGTGGCCGTGGCGTGATTTGAATTGTCGGCCTGTGGTGCCAACGCTGCAGCCGTGCCTTGCCGATCCGAAAACCATTCCTCTATTCCGGCAAGCAGCATATCCGGGCCGCTTTCACCGGCCCTTACCATCGCGATCAATTGTTGTGCGGCCTCGATGGCCGTTTCGTCTTCCACCGGAAGATGATGGTTTTCACAGAATGCGTTCAACGCCCTGCGAATGACCAGAAGCGATCCAACGCTTCTCCCCATTGCATGTCTCCTAAAATGAATGTCCTGGATTGCCGATCTATTGCCGGCTTCGTCAGGGTTTGCCTTCGCCGCTATCGACGATGCTGACGCTCGCCGTTCGTCCCGCGACGAGCGCGGTTCCGGCCGGGATCTCGTCGAGTGCGATGCGAACCGGCACACGCTGGGCGAGCCTGACCCAGGTAAAGGTCGGATTGACGTTGGCAAGCGCGCCGGTGGTCTCTGACCGTTCCCGGTCCACGATCCCCGCAGCGATCCCCACGACATGCCCCTTCAGAATTTCCGAAGTGCCCATCAGGCCGATACGTGCCTGGTCGCCCGGCTTTATCCGGTCGAGCTTGTTTTCCTCGAAATAGCCGTCGACATAATAGGAATCGCTATCGACCAGTGCGGTAACGGCGGATCCGGCCGTGATATAATCACCGGGCTGCAGCGAGAAATTGGTGATGATGCCGTTGACGGGAGCCTTGACGGTCGATCGCTCGAGATTGAGTTCCGCCGTATCGAGAGCGACCTTGGCTGTCTCGAAACTCGCCTCGGCCTGATCGACCGAAGTCTGTGCCTGGTCGATCTTCTGCTTGGTGACGGAGCCGTCGCCAAGACGCTGATACAGCGACAGATCCGCCTGTGCCTGCCGCAGGGCTGCCTGCGAACTCGTCAGCTCGGCTTCCGCCTGCCGTTTGGCAAGCGCGAAACGCGCGCCATCGATCCGGAAGATCACGTCGCCTGCCTTGACCTTCTGATTGTCATGGGCCTCGACGTCGCTGACGATGCCGGACACATCTGTGGTGAGGCGGACGACATCGGCCTGAAGCTTTCCGTCCCGGGTCCAGGGGCTGTTCATGTAATAATCCCAGACATGCCATCCGAGAACGCCGGCAACGCCGACAAAGGCGCACGTGACCAGCACGCGGCCCGAAGCTGCGAAGAGAGATTTCATAGTGTTACCTTGTCAGCCGCCTCGACCAGTCCGGCCAGTAGCGAGACCAGAAGGGCCATATCGAAGAGCGGCCTGTGCCATACGAGTTTGTAGAAGCCGATCCGGTCAAGCAGCCTGCGCAGGATGATGCTGAGCAGGTAGGCTGCCAGAGCCAGAAGGGCGAGAGTTGGAATGAAGACGCCATAGATGTCGAGTTCGGGTTTCATGCTGCGCGGTCCTGTAGTTGATGCGTCGGCGCAGGCTGAAAATCGTCGGCATCGGGGAAAAGATTGTATCGTAATGCAGCGCAGGCTCTCGAAGCATCGGCCGAGGCCTGTGAACCGTCCTGGATCAGGGCGTCGAGGCACTGGTCGAGTGCATTGAGCAGATCCCTGTCGGGGCTGACCGGGTCGCTGCTGCGGATCTTGCGATCGTAATATTTCGCCATTGCGGCTGCGACCTGCGAGATGAGTGCGCGTTCCGTCCCGTTCAGGGCCTGCATGCCGCGCTGCATCTCGATCAGGTTGAAGCCGGCGCGCATGTCCTTGAGGATATCCTCGCCATGTACGCTGGAGCTTTTCGGCAGAGCGTTGATCCGCGGTGCAAGCAGGGCTAGCCGATCCAGCATCTTGTGCAGGAGCCTGGTAAAGTCGCTGGCGGCATCGGCGCGGGCAGCGGCCCGGACATCACTCCAGCCGGCGCGCAACAGGCGCCTTGCGCTCCACTCGGTGCCGATCGTCTTGACCAGAACCGTGACGGTCAGGGCCAGTATCGTGCCGGCGACTGTGGAGATGTTCGAGTTGAGGAAGGCTGCGGCGTCGAAGCTCGGCCGGGCCGGCAAGCCCAGCATGTTCGGCATGCTGGTACCGATCGACATGCCGAGAAGGAAAGTCTGCGGTTTTGCCGCGAGCAATCCGACAGGGATGCAGACGATCGCAAGCACCGCCATCAAGGCTGTGAAGCTGGTGATCATCGGTGTCAGCGCGAACTGGATAACGAAGCAGACGACAGCTGTTGCGATGGTTGCGAGCATGAAGGTCGTGATTACCGGCTTGGCATTGTCCATGGCGGCAAAGAAACACATCATGATCGCACCCATCACCACCATGCCGGCGCCGGAAGACCATTCCGTCGAAATCCAGATGGTGCAGCCGAGGGCAGTTGTCAGGGCGGCGGTGGCCCCGGAAAACAGCGCCATCGTATAGTCCTTGTGCATCGGACGCTGCGAACCGCTGAGACCGAGGCGCGTCAGGAGGCGCGAACGCGTCCGCTTGGGCTCTATGCCGTTTTTCAGATCGATGCAGTCGCTCCATGTCTGGACGAGGTCCTGCAGTCGAACCGCCAGATTGCGCGACAGGATGCCCGACCAGCTTGCTTCCGCGGCGCCATTGCGCGCAATGTTTTCCAGCCGGGTCCAAAGCAGGTCGCGGTTCTCGTCGGAGAGCGCAACGCCTTGTGCCATCCAGGTATCGACGTCGATCAGCACCTGCCGGATGTCGGTCGGCATTCCATTGCGGCTGTTGCGGAAGGCGCCAAGCACGTCGTCTATGCCGGAGATGACTGGCAGCAGCGCAACCATCATGCGCTGCAGTTCGCGCGAAAGCATGGCCGCACGCCGCGAATCGCCGGTGTCGAAAAAAGCGTGGGTGGTGAAGAGCCGGATATCCGTAGCTTCGGCGGCGAGCTTGCGCGACAAAGCAGAAAGCGTGCCGCTCGTATCTTCGCCGCGCAAAACACCGCCGGCCAGCTTGCGAACGTCGGCGAGCCAGCCATCGACCCGGCGCGTCAGGACGCCGTTGGCTGATTTCGGGAAGAAGATCGTGTTGAACAGAAGCGTGCAGATGATGGCCACGCCAATCTCGAGCGTGCGGGCGGTAGCATAGGTGAAAGCCGTATCCGGCGCATCGACCACCGGAAAGCTCGTCAGTGCTGCGGTATAACCTGCAAGCATGAATGCATAGCCGCGCGGCGAGCGGTCAAGCAGGCTGAGCGTCAGGCACATTCCGATCCAGAGCGAAATTGTGACGGTGAGAATTTCAGCGGAATTGATGAGGTTGGGAATGAAGGCGACGGTCGCTGCACCACCGACAGCGGTGCCGACCAGCCGATAAAGCGCCTTGGATCCGCTAGCGCCGGCCAGCGGGTTGGCGATGATATAGACGCTGGTAAAGGCCCATTGCGGCCCCTGAAGGTCGAACGTGTAGCAGATAAGCAGTGCCAGCACTGCGGCTGCAAACGTCTTCAATGAAAAGACGACATCTTCCCGGGCAGGATTGAGGATTTGCGACAGCATTACCATTCGTTTCACGCAACAGCCCGGTTGCCAGGGCCTCCGTCTTTAAAAAGTCGCATGATGTCGAAGGCAAAGGTCGGAAGCGCTGCGGCGCTGCGGCGGCAAAGTCTGCATCAAGCCGAGCCCGGAACGACCAAGGAAACGCCCGGCATCCGGAGCGCATGCATTCCTCTATCGTGGCTTGCTCTAGATCAATGATATAGTTCACGTGCGTACTATTCTCAAGTCACTAATAGGTGTATAAATAAATTTCCGCCGCAGGGTTGCCAGACCGATTGTCGCAGGCGGACGTATGGATGGCAGGGATCAGATGAACGACCAGCAGGCACAGAGACGCAAGGCGACGAGCGGACTGCTTCAGGCGGCAAGCCTCTGGAGGCGGTTGGCGGAGCGAGCGCTGCTTGCCGAGGGCATATCGGCGGCCCGGGCGGACGTTCTGATCTGGATCGGCAGGCTTGGGGGAGGACTCCGTCAGGTGCAGCTGGCCGAAGCGATCGGCCATACGAGCAATGCGCTTGTGCGGCTGCTCGATGAATTGAGCGCCAGCGATCTGATAGAACGGCGACCCGATGAAAGCGATCGACGCGCCAACCGGATCTGGCTGACGCCACAGGGCGAGGAATTGGCTGCGCGCGCCGAGGATGTTCTCAACGTGTTGCGAGACGAAGTGCTCGGCGACATGGGCAGCGATGATCTAGCAGCCGCGGTCCGCCTTTACGAAACGATTGCCGAGGCGGCGAATGGTCAGGCCGAAGCGCGGAACGCTTCCCTGCTCGCAAGCTGAATGACCGTCATGGTAGTCTGACGAATTAGCACTCCCGGCAGACGCAGTGGCGGTCAAATCCATGCCTGCCGAGGAACTTAAGAGACCGTCTCACGTTCTGTTGAAGAGACGTTCTTCGACAGGAGGTAATCATGGGTCGCGGTCTTATTCTCTGGCTTCTGGGCATTCCACTGCCCATCGTCATTCTTCTCGTTCTCTTCCTGCGGTAATCATTGAGCGCAGATATTTCGTGCGGCGGCTCGACCCTGATAAGGGGTCAAGCCGTCTGTGCCACTCCATCCGGATTGTTTCTGAGACCGCGAATAAAAGTTCTCAGATCGCATTCTTCTCTTGGAACACGTTTGACGCTGTAGACGTCTTGCAGAACCGAGGCGCCGACATGTGGGGAACGCAATGTCCGCGGGATGCGACGGCCGTAAAGGGTTCCCACTCCCGCAATAATCTGGGCAATGTTTTCGGGCGATATGGCGATATTGGTGCAGTAGTCACACAAGGTGATCGGAAGCGCCGCAGTACTCCCCGTCATGCAATATCGCGCTGCGACCGTCGGTGGAAGCATCTCCTCGACGACAAATCCGACGGACGCCATGTCGAAGTTCTCGACATAAAGCGTTGCGATCAAAGAAAAAATCGTCTTATCATAGAACTGCCCTTCCGCTTGGCCTCCGAAGAAAACGGGGAAGCCAAGTCGATCGAGGACGCGCCTCACTCTTTCATCTTCCAGCATGCTGGTACGGAAGAGATGCCAGTCGGTGGAAAGATCGTAAACCTCGGTCTGAGCACCCAGCCGATACCGGTTAACATGCTCCGAAACGCCATGCTTGACGAACATCTCGTTCGAGGAAAGCAGCACGATCTTTTCAAAATCCAAGCCCATATTCAGCGCATGATGAAAGTTGCTGACATGGGTGTGCAGAATGCCCTTGCCGGCCACTGTCTCGTAAGACTTCGGATTGACGAATGTCTTCGGCAGATCGCAATAGCGTCTGAATTCATCGATCTGGGGCGCCGCGAGGTCCGACACATGGATGACGATGTAGGCATCCGGGCAGAAGTAGTGAATGTTCTCTACCTGGTCGCGAACGATATCCGGGCGTTCGTGAACGGGGATCGAGAAGAGGATGCCAGCCATCGTATTTCCATCTTATTCCGTTGTGAAATCGGTTCTCAGTAATTCTGATAGGCCGATACGACTGCGTTGATCTGATCCGAGTTCATGACATCGATCTGCGACGCGGTAATCGAGTGCAACTGATCGCTGGAGAGGCTCATGATATCCTTGGTCGACAGGCCCGCGATACCGGCCGTGCTGATCGATGCGATATCCTCGTTAGAGAAGGTCGACAGTTCGGCGGTGCTGAGCGCCGCAATCTGCGACGAGCTCATGCTTGCCACCTGCGCCGGCGTGAAGGCTTCGGCCTGCTGAAGCGTGAGCTTGCCGATCTGCGCGGTGGTCAAGCCGGCAATCGCCTTGTTGTTCATCGCCGCGATCTGGTCCGTGGTCAGCGACGTGACATTCGCCGTCCCGAGCGCCGCGATCTGCAGGGCATTCAGTGCACTGACCTGGTCGGTGGTCAGTGATCCGACCTGACCGGAACTCAACGCCTTTACCTGGTTGAAGCTCAGTCCAGGGATCTGGCTGGTCTTGATCGCCCCGAGCTGATCACCGTTCAGGCTACCGATCGTAGTGGTCGAGATACCCGAGATCGCGGCAGAGCTGATCGCGCCGATATCGTCGGTGGAGAACGTGGCGAGATCTGCGGAGCTGAATGCGCTGATCTGCAGCGAACTCATCGCGGAGATTGCCCCCGAAGTCAGCGCCTCGGCCTGAACGGTCGAGAGAGCTGCGATCTGGGCAGTTCCGAGCCCGCCGATCGAATTGGCGGTGAGCGAGGCGACCTGCTCTGCCGAAAGGGCTGCGATGCTGCCCGTCGGCAGGCCGGAGATCGCGCCCGAGCTCAGGGCGCCGAACTGGGCCGTCGTCAACGATCCGATCTGGGACGTCGTCATCGCCGCAAACTGGCTGGAGGTCAGCGCAGCCATCTGCGCCGTCTTCAGCGATGCGGTCTGATCGGGGTTCAGGGCTGCGACGCCTGAGGTCGAGAGGCCGGCAATAGCCGAAGCCGTGATCGCAGCGATCTCTTCCGGTGAGAAGGTCGCCAGATCGGCGGCACCAAGTGCGGCGATCTGCGTCGAACCGAGACTTGCGATCTGGAGCGATGTCAGCGCCTCGACCTGCGCCGTTGAAAGCGCGTCGATCTGTGCGGAGGTCAGGCTTGAGACCGCCTTGGTTCCCAAGCCGGCAATCTGGTCGTTCGAAAGGGCAGCAATGCCGTCGGTCGCCAGGGCCTTGACCTGGGTCGAGCTCAATGCGCCGAACTGCGTGGTCGTCAGCGAGGCAATCTGTGCGCTTGTCAGCGCGGCAACCTGGCCGGAGGAAAGAGCAGCCATCTGGCTGGCCGTCAGACCAGAGGTCTGATCAAGCCGCAGCGCCGCGATATTATCCGTCGAGATACCGGTAATGCCCGAGGAGCTGAGAGCCGCAAGATCGGTGTCGGAGAAGGTTGCCAGGTCCGCAGGTTCCATGGCGGCGACCTGCGTGGCGCTGAGAGCTCCAATCTGTGCCGTCGTGAAGCTGTCGATCTGGTCGCTTGTCAGGGCCTCGATCTGGGAAGACGTGAGGCTGGCGATGGCCTTGGAGGTCAGCGCCGCGATCTGGTCGCCTGAAAGCGTCGTCACGTTGCCAGCCGAGAGACCAGGGATCGCCGATGATGTCAGGGCTGCCATCTGCGCGACGGTCAGCGCTGTGGCCTGATCCGATGTCAGCGCGGAAAGCTGGATGGAGGTCAGTGCCGCGACCTGTGCTGTCGTCAGCGAAGACGTTTGGTCCGGGCTCAGCGCGGCGATCGTCTCGCTCGAAAGGCCCGACATGGCGGATGCCGTGATCGCTGCGATTTCTTCATCCGTGAAGGCTGCAAGTCCGGCCGGGGTCAGCGCCGAAATCTGTGCCGATGTCAGGCTTGCGACCTGCGCAGTTGTAAAGGCATCCAGCTGGCTGGTCGACATCGCTTCGATCTGTGTCGATGTCAGGCTTGCGACGGCCTTCGTGCCCAGAGACGCGACCTGATCTGCAGAGAGAGCAGCAATCGCTTCGTTCGACAGCGCCTTGACCTGCGTCGAGGTCATCGCGGCCACCTGGGACGTGGTCAGGCTGGCAATCTGGTTGGTATTCAGCACCTGAACCTGGGTCGAGGTCAGGGCAGCAACCTGACCCGTGGTCAGGATGGCGATCTGGTCTGGCGTCAGCGCGGCAATATTGTCGCTGGACAGGCCGGAGACTGCGCCGGAACTCAGGGCAGCGATCTCATCCTGCGTGAAGGAGGCGAGATCCTCGACGCTCAGAACCGAAACCTGGGAAGAGGTGAGGCTTGCAATCTGGGTCGAGGTAAAGGCCTCGACCTGTGCGACGGAAAGGGCATCGATCTGCGCCGAGGTCAGGCTTGCGACCGCCTTGGTGCTCAGTGCCGCGATCTGGTCGGTGGTGAGAGATGCTATGCTGTCCGTCGACAACGCCTTGATCTGCAGCGAGCTCAGAGCGTTGATCTGGGTTGTGGTCAGCGAGGTCAGCTGGGTCGGCGTCAGGCTGGCGATCTGGGTGGTCTTCAGCGCTGTAATCTGGGCAGATTTCAGTGCCGCTGCCTGCTCGGCGCTTAGCGCGGCGATATTTTCGGTCGAGAGAACCGCAATCGCGCTGGCGGTGATGGCCGCAATGTCTTCGGTCGAGAATGTCGCGAGATCGGCCGGGCTAAGGGCGGCGATCTGCGTCGTGCCGAGGCTTGCAACCTGGGACGAGGTCAACGCTTCCGCCTGAGCGGTCGAGAATGCGCCGATCTGCGCGGAGGTCAGGCTTGCGACCGCCTTGGCGCTGAGTGCTGCAATCTGTTCCGGAGCCATGATCGCGATGCTTCCGGTCGACAGAACCTTGATTTGCGACGAAGTCAGTGCCGCGATCTGCGCTGTCGTGAAGGACGAAATCTGGTCCAGCGTCACGGCGCCGATCTGGGTGGTCTTCAGCGCTGCAATCTGGGCGGTCTTCAGTGCGGAGGTCTGGTCGAGATTGAGCGAGGCGATATTCGCGGTGGAAAGGCCGGCGACGGCGCTCGCGGTGATCGCTGCGATTTCCTCAGGTGTAAAGGTCGCAAGATCAGCGGCATTCAGCGCGGCGATCTGAACCGAGGTCAGGCTGGCGACCTGCACGGATGTCAGCGCTTCGGCCTGGTCCGGCGTGAGGCTGGCGATCTGGGCCGAAGTCAGCGCTGCCACGACCTTGGTCGCGAGTTTTCCGATCTGCTCCGGCGTGAGAGAACCGATCGTGTCGGTCGACAGAACCTTGACCTGTGCGGCAGTCAGAGCGCTGAGCTGCGTCGAGCTCAGCGAAGCGACCTGGCTTGCCGTCAGGGCTGCGATCTGGCCGGTCTTCAGCGCGGCGATCTGGGTGCTCTTCAGAACGGCGGTCTGTTCGGCGCTGAGCGCTGCGATGTTGGCAGTGGAAAGGCCGCCCAGTGCTGCAGGCGTGATCGCGGCAATATCTGCCGTGGAGAAGGTTGCCAGTTCATCTGCAGTCAGTGCTGCCAGTTGTGCCGACGTGAGAGCTGCAACCTGCGCAGACGTCAGTGCCTCGACCTGTGCCGCCGAGAGGCTGTCGACCTGGGTTGAGGTCATGGCCACGATCGCCTTGACGCTCAGCGCGGCGACCTGGCTGGTGGAAAGCTGGCCGATGGTGCCGGTGGACAGGAACTTGATCTGCGCAGCGGTCAGTGCTGCGACCTGGGTGGTCGAAAGAACACCGACCTGTTCTGCCGTCAGCGACGCGATCTGAGTCGATTTCAGCATGGCGATCTGGGTGGACTTGAGTGCCGCGGCCTGTGCGGTGGTCAGCGCTGCGATGGTGCCGGTGGAAAGGCCGCCGATCGCCGCTGAAGTGATCGCTGCGATATCAGCCGTCGAGAATGCAGCAATGCCTTCCGTGGAGAGGCTGGAGATCTGTGCAGACGTCAGTGCTGCAACCTGCGTCGAGGTGAATGCCTCAATCTGCTCGGCAGAGAGCGCATGCAACTGCGACGTGGTCAGAACCGAGACCGTATTGGTCTTCAGGGCGGCGACCTGCGCTGTCGTCAGCGCGGCGACGCTGATGGTCGAGAGGGCCTTGACCTGAGCGGATGTGAAGGCCGCGATCTGCGCGGTCGAAAGCGCTGCAGTCTGCTCGTCGGTCAGGGCCGTGACCTGGGCAGGCTTGAGCGCGGCAATCTGAGCCGCCTTCAGTGCAGAGGTCTGGTCGGCGCTAAGGGATGCGATGCTGGAGGTGGAAAGCTTGGCAAGGGCGGTCACGTTGATCGCCGCGATGTCTTCCAGCGAGAACGCAGCGAGGTCGTCGGTGCCAAGTGCAACGATCTGCAGCGACGTCAGGCTCGCGACCTGCGCCGAGGAGAATGCCTCGACCTGTTCCGGCGTCAGGATCGTCATCTGCGTCGAGGTCAGGCCGGGAATGGCCTTGGCGCTGATCGCAGCGATATGGTCGGGCGACAGGGCAGCAATGGCAGTGCTGGACAGAGCCCTGAGCTGCAGGGATGACAGTGCGGCAACCTGTGCCGTCGTCAGCGCTTCCGTCTGCTCGGCCGTGAGTGCGGCGATCTGGGCTGTTTTCAGCGCCGCGATCTGCGCAGTCCGCATCGCGGCGACCTGTTCCGCGCTCAAGGCGGCGAGGTTCGTGGACGTCAGTCCACCGAGGCCGGCAATGCTGATCGCAGCCACGTCTTCCGGCGCGAGCGTCGCAATTTCGTCAGGGGTCAGGGTGGCAAGCTGCGCGGAGCTGAGTGCCGCCATCTGGGCCGGGTTAAGTGCTTCGATCTGGCTTGCGTTAAAGGCCGCGACCTGGGTGGCCTTGAGGGCCGCAACCTGCGCAGTGCCGAGCCCGCCGATCTTGTCGGCCGAGAGGACCGCCAGCTGATCGAGGCTGAGGCTGACGATCGATGCTGCAGAGATC
The DNA here is from genome assembly GCF_007829835.1 of Neorhizobium alkalisoli. Classification (GTDB taxonomy): domain Bacteria; phylum Pseudomonadota; class Alphaproteobacteria; order Rhizobiales; family Rhizobiaceae; genus Neorhizobium. The sequence goes on from NZ_VIWP01000008.1 coordinate 144,643, forward strand.
GCGCCGATCTGGGTTGAGGAGAAGGCTGCAAGGTCTTCCGTCTCGAGTGCGGCGACCTGTACCGAAGACAGAGCCTTGATCTGGGCCGTCGAAAGCGCGGCGACGTCTTCCGTCGTCCAGGCGGCAATCGATGCCGGAGTCAGCGATCTGATCTGCGTGATGCTCAGCGAGGGGATGGTCGAAGTCATAAAGCGAAACCCTTTGATGTTATCCGATCGCTCAAAATTCAGGTGACCTGCCATGAAGCCCAAGAGGAGGTTTTCTCCTCTCATGGTTCGGCGCACCTCGGGACCAAATGTTCCGAGGCGGTGCCGTGCAGGTGTGGAATCTGAGGTCCACTGGAGCAATTCATGATTGAGCAGGCTTGCCCGAAGCTGGCTAAATCCGCCGAATGATTTCTTATGGTTGTCGTGCGGAAAAATCGAAAGGAGGCAGAGCGGGCAGGGCTTAGCTGATCTTTCGGATAAGCTCGATCAGCATCATCCGTTCACCTGATGTGAGCGGTTGCAGCGTCTTTTCGGATATGGCGAGCGCTGCTGCGATATTCCTGTCTATGGCTTCTCGACCCTGGTCGGTCAGAGACAGAACGAGTCGCCGGCCGTCGTTCGGATCGGGTTCTGTGCGGATGAAGTCACGCTTGACCAGCCGGTCGACGACACCCTTGATCGTCGCCACGTCCATTGCGGTCTCCCGACCCAGCTGATTCTGTGAGCAAGAGCCGGCCTGACGCAGTTTGATGAGTGCTGCCCACTGAGTCGTGGTCAGCTTGTCGCCGATCATTGCGGTGAATATCGCGACATGTCGCTGGGAGGCCTGACGCAGCATGAAGCCGATCTGGCGATCGACCGCATACTCCGTTTCGGGGGAGTTTTCGATATCGGTCGAACTCATGTCGTGCCGTTTCCATCCATGCGATGTCCGTTCGGCCAGCCAATATCAACGGTTTAAATGGGCCGACGCGATTGTCAACGGAGCCGGCGGCTCCGTTGGAACATTGCTGTGGGCGACTGTCGGATACCCCCTAAAACGACGGGGTAAACTTAGATAGCAACCTGTTCACCGAGCTCAACGACCCGGTTCGGCGGCAGTTTGAAATAGGCGGATGGATCGATCGCGAAGTCGGCCATGCCCATATAGAGCTTCTCCTGCCAGCCCGGCAGGCCTGTATTCGGCGTGGCGATCAGGTTGCGGCGGCCGAGATAGAAGGAGGTCTGCATGATCTCGAACTTGAAGCCCGCCTTGCGGCAAAGCCCGAGCGTCTTCGTCACGTTCGGTTCTTCCATAAAGCCGAAGGTGATGTCGATCCGCAGGAATCGCTTCGACAGGCGGGTGATTTCGATGCGCTCGCTCTCCGACACGTAGGGCTTGTCCTTCGTCCATACGGTCAGGATGACATTCTGCTCGTGAAGTACATGGTTGTGCTTGATATTGTGCATCAGCACGGCAGGGGTCTGGTCCGGTACGCTGGTGAGAAATACAGCGGTGCCCGGCACCGTGACGGGAGAATGATCCGATTCCTTTTCGACCATCGCGATGAAGGTCTTGATCGGAATATCGTTCCTGGCGGCCTTTTCCTTGAGATAGCGGGAGCCCTTCGTCCAGGTCCACATCAGAAGCATGATGACGATGGCGAGTGCCACCGGAACCCAGCCGCCATCATGGATCTTCAGCAGATTGGCAGCGAGGAAGACGGCTTCGACGATGAAAAGCGGCGCCAGGAAGATGGCTGCAACCAATACCGACTTGTTCCAGATCGAGCGGAGGAACTGGAAGGCCATCAGCGTGGTGACGACCATGGCCCCCGTCACCGAGATGCCATAGGCGGTAGCCAGCGATTCCGAGCTGCGGAAAGACAGAATCAGCACGATCACGCCGATGAAGAGGATGCCGTTGACGGCCGGAACGTAGATCTGCCCGGTATTGGTTTCCGAGGTGAAGCGGATCATCAGACGCGGCATGAAGCCCAGATGCACGGCCTGACGGGCAAGCGAAAATGCGCCCGTGATGACGGCCTGGGCGGCGATGATCGTCGCGAGCGTCGCAAGAACGACGATCGGCAGCAGCGCCCATTGCGGATACATCAGATAGAACGGATTGTCGGCGGCGGCCGGGTTATCGAGTACGAGCGCGCCCTGGCCGAGATAGTTGAGGGTGAGCGCCGGGAAAACCAGGATGAACCAGGCGATCTGGATCGGTTTGCGGCCAAAATGTCCGAGGTCGGCATACAGGGCTTCTGCCCCGGTGACGGTCAGGAAAACGGCGCCGAGTACGATGAAGCCCACGGTGCCTGCATGGGTTATGAACCATAGGGCATTCAAGGGATTGAGCGCTTCAAGGATCGCCAGGTCGTCACCGATGTGGATGAGGCCGCCCCAGGCCATGACCAGGAACCAGACGACGGTAATCGGTCCGAAGAATTTCGAGACCGCCGCCGTTCCTTTCGACTGTACCGCGAAAAGGCCGACCATGATGGCGATCGATAGCGGCAGTACGTAATCCCCAAACGCCGGCGTGACGAGTTTCAGGCCTTCGAGCGCCGACATGACGGAAAGCGCCGGGGTGATCATCGCATCGCCGATGAAAAGGGCTGCGCCGATCAGTCCGGCAAAGAACAAGACAGGCATGTAGCGGCCGGTCTTCTTCATCAGCAGCGCCAGAAGCGAAAGCGTGCCGCCTTCGCCGTCATTATCGGCACGCAGGAGGAAAAGAACGTATTTGAAGGTGACGATGATCGTCAGCGTCCAGACCATCAGCGAAATCAGGCCGATGATCTCCGTTTCGTGGAGACCATCCTCGGCAAACGGACGCAATGCCTCACGGAACGCATAAAGCGGGCTCGTGCCGATATCGCCGTAGACAACGCCGATCGAGCCTATGACCAGGAGCAGAAGTTTGCGGGCGTCCGGTGTCTGGTCGACAGTGCCGGTCATCGAGGAAGTCATGCGGTCTCCGTTCTCGAACTGATGCCCGAGGATTGGGTGAGAAAGCTAAGCGGTTCGCTTGTAGCGGTAAACACCCTTTGGCCGGTTTTGATCCCTCACGCACAGGCAGGCCTGTCGTTCTGCGTGAAACGGCCGGTAAAAGAGGATCGATTGTGTCGGAAATTTCTGTTGATGAAGCCGGGCGAGGATGCCGGGCCTTTGCTGTTTCCCGGCAGTCGTTCGCTTGAGCGGCAGGAAACAGGCAGTGTCGCGTTCACATATATCCATGGCATATCCCCCGCCGCCTCGGGCGACGGGGGATGCATCTGCTGACGTTCGGACTATTCGTCGCGTTCGCCGGTGAAGTTAAGCAGCAGCTGGAAGATGTTGACGAAGTTCAGGTAGAGCGAGAGGGCGCCGAAGACGGCCAGCTTCTGCTGGGTCTCCTGGTCGTAGTTCTCGGCATACTGTTCCTTGATGTTCTGCGTATCCCAGGCGGTCAGGCCGACGAAGACGACGATGCCGATGACCGAGATGGCGAACTGCAGCGCGCTGGAGCCGAGGAAGATGTTGACGATCGAAGCGATCATCACACCGATCAGGCCCATCACCATGAACGAACCGAACTTCGCGAGGTCACGCTTGGTCACGTAGCCATAGAGGCTAGTGGCGCCGAACATGGTTGCTGCAATAAAGAAGGTACGGGCGATGCTGGCACCGGTGAAGACCAGGAAGACCGAAGCGAGCGACAGGCCCATCACGGCGCAGAAGGCCCAGAAGGTCATCTGTGCGGCGGAAGCCGACATGGTCTGCATCTTGAACGAGAAGAAGAAGACGAAGGCGAGCGGCGCCAGCATCACCACCCACTTCAGCGGCGACGAGAAGATCGGCACGTAGAGTGCCGGCGTCGAGCCGACGATGAATGCGACGAGGCCGGTGACGACCAGGCCGAGGCCCATATAATTGTAGATGCGCAGCATGTGCTGGCGCAGACCTTCGTCGAAGGCTGCGGCAGATGCCTGGCTCATTCCGCCGAAGCGGTTCTGGTTCGGATACATGTTCAATGTCCCTTGGTTGAGATTATGGGTTAAAGGGTTCAGTAGAGCGACTTCTTGAGCAGCTCGGCCTCATCGGCGAGCCCGCTCTTTGCATTGCTGGAGACGACGGCATAAGCGACGTCACCGATCTGCCACCATGCGGCCTCGGCATTCGCCATGCTGATGTCCTTGACAGGCTCGACGGCGAAATGCCCGGGGCGTACCGCAAAGAGCGAGATCACCATGCCTTCGCCGGTATGCAGCCGTGCCTCGACGCTCGGGCCGAATTCGGACGGAAAGATCTGAACGTCATCGACCTGCCAGTCATTCGGCAGTTCGGGCATGACAATCGCGGTCGCGGCGCGGATGTCTTCCCGTTCGTAAGCGCGGACCTGCGGCTGCGAAGGCATGCCCTGGCGCACCAGCGCCGTCTCGTGTGCCCGGATCGCCTCTTCGAGAAGCGGCGGTGTCCGCACCGAGGCGTTGACTTCGCGTGGCGCAAACGGACCGATCGAGGAATTGGCAAGCCAGCCCACCGAAACGAGCACGGCAACAGCCGCGATACGCTGCACGACCGCCCATTTGCGGCGGCTGTCGAGATTGGCGGAAAGGCGCCTTGCCGCCTCGCGCGTCTCGGCGCGGCCGAGCATCTCGTTCGAGGACATTGCCAGCTTCAGCGAGGTGCGCATGCTCAGATCCGTCATCACCCGTGCAGCTGCCTGCGGATTGTCAGCAAGATAGGTCTCGACCCTCAGGCGCGCTGCGGTATCGAGCTGGCCATCGACATAGGCGTTGAGATCGGCATCGATGATCATGTCTTTTTCAGTCATCGTTTCCTCCCACGAGTTTCAGGTGGCCGGGTCGTTTTCCTTCTTCCTCGAAGGAGCGCAGGCGGGCGCGGGCGCGCGAAATCCGTGACATCAGCGTGCCGACCGGAATGCCGAGCGCATCGGCCGCTTCCTGATAGGAAAGGTCTTCGACCGCAACGAGATGCAGCGCTTCCCGCTGATCTTCCGGCAATGCCATAAAAGCCTCGCGAATCTGGCCGAGCCGAACGGAATGTTCCTGTCCGGCCGGATAGGAGATGTCCGTCTCGGCGGCAGCCTCATCGCGCTTCTGGCGTGCAAGGCTGGCGCGGCGGCGGTCTATATGGGTGTTGTGGACGATCGACATCAGCCAGCTGCGCAGATTGGCGCCGCTGCGAAAGGTCGAGCGTTTTTCATAAGCCTTGACCAGCGCATCATGCACCAGGTCTTCCGCATCATTCGGATTGCGCACGAGCGCACGTGCATAACGCCGCAAGGCGGTAAGCTGTCCGATGACGTCAAATGGGCGTTTGCTGCTGCTCATACCTGCATATACGGATCAACCGCGCATTCTCATCCATGCCCTGTTCGATTTTTTTGAATCGATGTGGGGAACGATTGTTCGGGCGGCCGGTTATGGGGCGCTGCCGGACGGGCGCGACGCGGGAATATGTAGCTAGGATCGCTTCTTATCCAGCTTGTCCGGCCTTCAACACAAGATGACGGGGGAGGTCGCCATGAAGCGATTTTGCGACAATTGCCACAATACCGGATTGGTCTGCCAATCGCATCTGCGGCGGCCTTTCACAGGCAGTTATGGCTGCGGCTGCGGTGAAGCCGGTGTGAAATGCCCCGTATGCCGATACGAACCGCGCGAGCCGGACCTTTCGAGTGTCCTTGAATTCGAGATCCGTTGCCACGCCGTGGGTGTTGCTTCGGCCCAATAACATTGTCCCGAAAATTTTATAGGTCTGCAGTTAAGCCATTGATCTTGTTGAATGGGGTAGCGTGCCCCGTTCCTTTATTTGCCGGTGAAGTTCCACCAACGATGTCCCTAAATCGGCCTCAATGAAGTATCGTTAAAATCGCGGCACGAAAAAACCCGCCGGCGAGGGCGGGTTGCTAGCGTTCGTATTTTTCTGTCCGGCCCCTATTTTGGAACGGGTTCGTTGCCTGAGGAAATCGGGAGTTTGTTGCGGACTTCCTCGACCGAGACTTGAATGCCAAGGAACTTTAAGTCTGGGTCGTAGCTGACATGGCCAAGACGTCGCTCCATTAGAAGCACGAGGATGTCGTTCAGGGAGCATTCGGCCTTGCGAGCCGCAGTCGTCAAAACGCACCGTCCGGGATGCTTTCCAGCCGACGCGTCGATTGTGAGGTGGTTTAGCAAAGCGTCGGCATGATGACTAAAGAAGGTCCGTCGGCGGGAGGATTGAGCTATAGTTTTCGGCCGGAGCGCCCAGGAAAATCGACCGTCGAAGATAGCCGACCCCTTGAAGAGTTGCAAATTATACCGCGTCAAGAGGGTTCGATAGCTGATACCTCCGGCTTCCGCCTCAAGCCTAGACCTTACGGAGGAGACGTCGAACTTGAGTGTAATGTCGTGGAGCTCCGCATTTTCGACGAGAACACCCTCTTCCTGCAGAATTGTCATGACGCGTTTGTGCGGGATTCCGTAATGCAACACCACACCGCGGATGGTTTGCACCCCACCGTTCCCTCGCGTCCCTAGGAACTTCCGCCCTCTTTCGAGGGGAAGGCCGTCCGAAGCAACCTTCCGCAAGACCTCAGCCACCTGCGAGGTGCCCTGATCGCCGCTGTTCGCCTCAAGATATTGATATAATTCGCCGAAGAGATGGCGGCCGATGTTGGTAGTGTTCCGCTTCCACTTCTTCCGGATCCAGTATCTCGAGAAGGCCTCGAAGCCGGACGCGCCGGCGGACAACACGCCGAAGCCCTCTCTCCTGGCGGCCAGCATCTCGACTTCCGGCAGACTGCGCACGAGTGTTCTGGCTCCGTGGCGGACTAAGATCCCGATCCGCGCGGCTACGCCGGAGGCGACGTCGTACGGGATTGCGTCGAGCCAGGGATGTTCCAACGTCGCACCGTCGAGACGGCTGGCGAAATACCGGTCCGCTTCATGGAGGCTGACCGGCTCCAGGCGTTCCGCCTTGAAGCAGACATAAGTCGGATCGGAAGATACCGCATTGTAGAACTCGTGGCGTAGGCCACGCGAACGCGACGTCATTAGCGCGACCGAATGGACGTGACACGCGCCCACCGAGCGCAGCCGCCACGAAAGCCTCGCGAAGGAGCGGGCCCTTTCAGGCCCGCGCCCAAATTTCATATCGTCAAGGATGCATAGCGGGCAGAAGCGCGGCGCGCCGGTCCACAGTTCCTTGTGGAGGATCCTGCTGCCCGCGACCGAGTATACTCCTTCGTGTAGTGGCACGAAGCTGGCACGCCGCACTTGGTGGAAAGGGCGGCTCAGGTTCGCGCAGACTGCGGCCGTCGCGACTTCCTTCCCCAGCCAAACCTCGTGAGGCGTGGTGTCCATCTGCCGGAGCATGGAAGCCGTGCTCGGTACGCCGTTGACCGCCGCTACCCGCGACAAGTAAGACAGGATGTCCTCGAACGGATGGAGTTCCACATCCAGTAGCATCACTCGCTCCTCTTCTTCCGGTTCCGCCGCCGTGCTTCAAGCCTGTTGTCCGCCGCCTCCTGCCGATCGGCCAGCTCGATGACTGCGGTGGCGGGGGTGAGGTGGAGCCAATCGGCGGCCAGAAAGATGTTCCGGCTCGGGCTGCATCCGGAAATCAGCGCGAAGGCGTCGGCGAAATGCGCGCGTTCTACGGTCTGGGCATCAGCTCGGATCGCCGTTTCGCAGGCCGACCTTACGAGCTGAATGACGGAACCAAAGCCACCTTCTCCGGCGCTAATAAGGCGCTGCACGAAATCGTCGCTCGCGAGATCGGGAGCCATTCGCATCTGAGCGTGCTTCTCAATGACCCCTTGCACGATGACTCGGACGCGGTCGACGTCCGCAGGAAAGGTGAGAGGCTCGAGCTCCACCACGGTGCTGCGGTTGCGGAGCTGAGGCTCATATTCGAGAAATTGCGCCAGCGAAGGAACTCCCGAGAGGACGATGTGGAGCGGCCAGCCTTCGATCTGGAGCAGGCTCTTGACCGTGTCGGCGAGGTTCTGGATCGTCTGCCGATCGTTGCCCTTGAGAAGGTGCTGGGCCTCGTCGATCACGACGAGCAGCACCTGCCTTTCGCGCAGAATGCCCTTGGCCAGTTCGAAAAGCTCGTAACCAGCCATCCTCGAAGTGTCGAGCGGATGACCTGCAACCTCGATCAGCTTACGGGCGAAAAGCTTCTCAGTGACCGGCTTAGGGCAGTCGAAGTGGATCATCGTACGCCTCCACTCGCCATGGCGGTCGAGCTGGGGCTGCAGTTCTGGTCGCGACAGCAATGTCCGCTGGAGCACCGTGCTCTTGCCGGAGCCGGATTCGCCGATTAGAAAGAGGGCGCGCCGCTTTCCCGACTGCCCGTCTTCCGAGGCTACGAGGTTCTCGACGAGATCCGATACCGCAAGCTCGGCCTTGGCGTGGACGTGCGAGGACACGTAGAGGTCCTCGAGCCTTCCGCGGCGCCTGGCGCGCTCGCGCGCCCTCGGGTCCAGCAGCGCCGCCAGCCGTCCGGTCGCCTCCTTCAGGGTATCGCTGATATGGTCTTTTCGGTCGTCGTTCACTGCAGGCATCGTCTTGTCCTTGTGGTCATTGATCGGTGTGTTCTGGTGGTGGCTGTCGTTCGTCATCGTGGTCTCCTTCAAAAGCTGATGTCGGTCGCGGGTTTGATCGCCGCGGGAAGCTTGGCGGCCTTGATCGTGATGATGGCCGGCTGGTTCTCGTCCGCAGGCAGGTCGTCATCGACGCCTTCGATGCCGTGGTGCAGCGGGTCGGCGGCGAACACGAGCGGTGCCAGCGTCGGGTCGCGGCGCTCAAGGTCGTCGCGGAGAACCACGCCGTCGAAATACTGCAACTGGAGCTTGTTGAGCTTCTCCGCGTCGATCGGCTGCGTCGCGAGGTTCGCGCGGGCCGTCGCGGCCTCGCCTGCCAGGCGGAGGCGGTTCACGGCCTGAAGCATGGTCGAGAGGTTGAGCTCGGTGCTGCCAGCGTTCTCGACCGTCACCTCGCGGCGGGCTCCGACCCATTCCCAGATCGAGAGGTCCTCCGGAATGGCCTCCAGCGCCTTCACGACGAGCCAGCCGGTGCCGGTCCAGACGCTAACGGCGTCCAGCGAGAAGCGGTCTACGCGGACCATGACTTTGCGTTTGGCCTGCAGGCGGATCTGCTGCAGTTCCTTCGACTGGTAATGGATACCCCAGAAGCAGACGCCTTGGTCCGTGATGTCGCGCTCAACGGTGGTGCCGAAGATGTGGCGACGTACCGATCGCGGGGGAGGCGGCATCACTCCGTACTGGCGCGAGAGGCGCATCCAGGCGTTGTGCGGCGTCTCTCCTGCTAGTCCGGAGTGCGGCTGATGGTGGTAGATGTCGACGATCGCCTGAACGAACAGGAGGTTCAACTGATCGATCGCGAGACTGACGCGCTCGTGCGCCTTGTAGTCTCCCTTCTCGAAGATATCCCCGAACGTCCGGCCTTCGAACCAGTCCATGAACTGGGTGGCGAAGGTATGAAAGAGTGACTCGATCGCTCCGCGCATTTGCGGAAGACCGGCGGGCGGGTTCATGTAGTCGCATCCAAGCGCGGTCATAACGGCGCGCACCATGATGCCGGTGAACGGGCCACCGTTGTCCGTCACGATGCACTCCGGCGTGAGGTGATAGGGCCAGAGGGAGGTTGCACCACATAGGCGTGCCAGACGGGCCTTGTCGGTCGCCATCATCTCGAGGCTGTCGATCACTGCCTGCTCCGTCGCTGCGGACGGCGTGAAACGCATCGCGAGGATGCAGCGCGTGGCGATGTCGATGGCCACGACGACGCGTAGGCGCACCTTGCGGATCGCCTTGATCTCGTCTTCGCTCAGCCTCGCGAGCATGCCCGTCCATCCGAGCCATTGGATGAGGTCGACCGTCCACTCGTCCATTTGGACCATTTCGCCGGGCCGCTCGACCTGGAGCCCGGTGAAAGTGATGTTGTACTTCTTGCGCGCCGCCTCCTCGCCTTCGCGCTGGGCGCACACCCAGAAGGCGTTTAGGCTTTTGATCATGCCCTCAAAGACCTTGCGGCCGGGGACTTTGTGCAGACGCAGACCCTTTTCGGCACGATCGAGGTTGAGCTTTACAATCTCGGCAGCCAGCTCCTTCAGGAGCTTTGCCATGGTCGGCTTCAGGTGGTGCGCGTACTTCCTTGAAAACTCGTCCCAAATGACGACGTCTTCAGGGTGATGGTAGGAGATGCGTACCCTGCTGCCGGTGCGCGCGGCGAGCGACATGGGGTCGTAGCCCCCTTCGTAGAAGCGCTTAAAGATGCGGCGAAAGTGGCGGTTCGACGGACGGGCGACACTCTTGGTGACTTTCCCGCCGCGCTTTTGTCCTGCGATTTCCGCTTCAAGGTCGGGTAGCAGCCAGTCGAGGCACGCGTCGCTGAGAGAGATCCGGCGGAGCTTCGGGCTGCCCTTCTTCGGCTTTTCGGCAGCACTCGCCTCGTACGCTGCCTTGCGGCGCAGGAACCCCTTGCAGTACTCGGTGTTGCCGAGCACGCGAACCATCGCGTCTTCTGCCAGGTCGGTGACGCGGGCGTCGCCGAAGCGCGCGCGGGTCTTTTCACGGCCGTGGTAGTGGTACTCTTGATCCACCTCGAGGCGGTCGGTGCACATCATCTCGTAGAACTGGACGTGCGAGAAGAACTCGCGACGGGCCGGGTTCGATTCCGGGGCGATGACGTGGCCGATATCGGAAGACTCCACCGGCTTGTAATGGAGCTTCCCGTCGATGGTGACGCGCGCCGTTGCCGACAGGAAGTAGGTCGGCACGTAGGTGGGTACGCGGGTGGAGGCGATCAGGTTGGGCATGGTTGCTGTTCCTTTCGAGATCAGCGGGTTTCGGAGGAGGCGACAGAAGCGTTGGCTGCGGCGGCCCTGGCCGCCTGCCGGTAGAGGAGCTCGACGTACCGGTCGGCGATCGCTCGAAGGGCGCGATCGTAGGCCGCCTCGGCCGAGGCTTCGTCCACGGTCTCTTCGACGACGTCATCGGTCTCGTTGGCGCCTCGCAACTGAATCTGAAGGCGTCCGGACATGACGAGCTCGTTCACCTGCTGGTGGGAGTAGAAGTCCAGCACGTTGGGGTTCTCCTCCATCGCGAGAACGTGGCCGCAATCGGTTGACTGAACGCAGCGGAAGTTGCGGGTCCGATCGAGGACGACGAGAGCCGAAGGCGGAAGCACGAAGTGGGGGTAGGGGATGGTCTTCATGGCTGTTTTCCTTTCAGGATCAGCGGATTTCGGTGACGAGGTTCAGGAGAGCGGCGGCATCGCTGACCGCACGCTCGTATTCCCGCAGCGCGCGGCGGAAGCTTCGGGCCGCGGGCAAAGCCTGGTAGGTCGAGCCTGCCCAGAACAGGCGCATGATCGCGTCGACTTCGGCCATGAGAACCGCCATGCCGCGCTCGCTACGCGTTGCGGGGAGGCCGCGACGTTGCACCTCCTTTCTCTCAAGGCTGAGAAAGATGCGGCAGGCGCGGGCCAGCGCGATGGCACGGCGTTGGCTTGATTCCTTGACCTTGCCGGCGCAGTTCAAACGGCGCGACCTATCCATCAGCGCGATGGCGCCCGCTCCGTGGAGGAAGTCCGTAACGACGAAGGTTGCCGGGGCGGCGGGGGTGGAGGTCGGCCGGACTGCAGGCTGTGCGTAGATCGTCATGTCGGTGTTCCCATGGATGTTGAGACGGAAGGAAGAGGCCTGCGCCAGGAATTTGGCGCGGGTCGAAGCAGGCGCGACGGCGCCGAAGGCGGAGGGAGGGATGCGGGCGTTCATGGAGGGAATCCTCAGTTCTGGGTTGCGCGGCGGAGCCACGAGAGGTCAGTGATGCGGCCCGGCTCGAGAGGCGCGAGGTAGCCCTCGTCGATCAGGTTCCAGATCGCGATGCGTCGGGCTGCAGGATGGTCGGCGCCACTCAGGAGATCGTGAAACCGCACGACACCATTCATGTCGCAGACCAGGGCAAGCGCTTCGCGGTATGCCGCCTCGTTGCGCATGCGGCGGGCGTGCAACTTCCAGCCGGCATTGCGCGCGGCGTCATGGGTCGCATAGGCGTCCGTAATCAGAGCGACCTCGTCCGCGGCGTCGCCGATTCCCTGTACCGCAATCTGGCGGAGCTTCTGGACGACGCGGGAGCTGCGTACCCGAGCCGCAGGCTTTACGGCGATCGCGATGCGGCGGCCGTCGATAAGCTTTACCCAGAAGTCGAAGGTATGCTCGCAAAGCTTGCCATCCGCGTCCGCCCACCAAACGTGGGGGTACTGGTCTCGCAGTTCGACGACGTCGTTTCGGGCCATGAGAAGCGCGGCAACGCGCTTTTCCAATGCGCTCTCGACCACGAGCTTGCGGTTGTCACCATGGTGCTGGGTGGCGCCGCGGAACGAGATGACGTTCTTCTTGTCAGGCTCGCGGGTGCCGGTGGATGCGGCCGTGCCGATCCAGAGGTCTCCGGTGAGCGAGCCGTTCGCTGCCGCAATCGTTCGACCGACGTGAGCCTGATCGGCGGAGAGGTACTGCGTGGTTTCCGGGATGATGCGGTCGGGCTTCAGCCCGGCGCGGTTCATCTTGACGCGCACGGCGGCAATCTTGGTCTTGGTCATGCCAAGGGTTTCCTTGCAAAGATTGAGGAGATTGAAAAAGGTGGTCGCGAGCAGTTTCGTTTTGGAAAGCGGGCGCGACGAAGGGCATGCGTGTTCGATCTGCGACACGGCAGTTCTCCTAGGAGGTGTTGGGAAGGGCAGGTTGTTGGGCTAGGCGGCGCCTATGCGGTGCGTGCGCCGGCTATTCGGGCCGCTGCCATCGACTCTTCATGAGACGTGATGGATTCGATGATCTTGCGCAGGTCGAACTGCGCATCGTCGGCTTGGCGGATATGGACCGCGAGCCCGTGCCTTTCGGCGATGCACCTTTTTCGCGGGCTTTGTCCCGCGAAAAGATTTAAGAAAGCGCTCTTCGCTACCGGCGTCGGTCGGCGCCTGCTGTTTTTCCGCAGCCGGGATGCCGGAAAATCTGCGCACGGGTTCTCAATCTGCAACATGGCAGCGTTCCTTGATTCCGATGTCATTTGAAGTTGCGGTCGCGCCGACTATGCGGCTGCGCGGGCGTCTATGTGCGCGATCACCGGGTATAGCCCAAGAGCAATGGCGACGGTGATCCGTGCTGCCACCGCTTCCGTAACAAGGCGTCCTTCCCTGAAGTGGGCCGCACGCACTTCGTCATCGGCCCAGTATTCGACCAGCAGATCGACGAACTCTTCGAAGGAAGGAACCTGCCTTGAGTTTCGGAACGTGCCGATGCTACGGATCAGGCTTTTCAGGCCCATGTACTGCTCGGTGAGGGATTCGAACTCAGGGGCGCCGATGCGAGGGATCGCCAGAACCATGAGGAGGGTCGTGTCCTCGCAGGACTCGCCATACTGACGCTCGAGCCAGGAGGCGAGGACGGGGTGGACGTCGGTTTCTGCAACGCGGAAAATCATGTGTCGTACTCCAAACTTGTCGACTGCGTTTACTCGATGCCCTGACGATAAGCCTTTCGCGGCTGGCAAGTCTCGCGGTGCGCAACAGAATTCCTTCTCCGACGGCACGCGACCATTGGAGGCGTGGCTTCCGAGTTGCGGGCGATAGAACAGAATTCCGGGGTCGAAAAAATGTTCTTATTTCGTACCGGTTCTGGTGCGTGGGGGAGACGTTTTGAGGGGCGGACCGCTGCAACGACCCGTCGGCGCGCTTATACGGCTTGTCCGCCGATCGCCCCGAGGGCGTGATTTATTCGCGCAATTCGCATCGGATCTTTCCATCTAGCGAAATCAATGGCGGCATTCCGACGCCGACCTGACCGGAAGTCAATAAAATTTTAACGACCAAGTTAAGTATGGTTAACGACGTCCCGTGCCGACCGTTTTGTAGTATGCGAATTCTCGGCGGACGCTCTTCTCCAAAAGCTGTGGAGAAGAAGCGAATGTATATGGCGCAACGTCTAGCCGAGTTGGAAGCGACCATGCGTCCGGTTCTCGAAGAACTGGGCTTCGAATGCAGGTTGCTGACGCGCCGCCAATATGAATGCATCACCTTCGTTCGCCCCGGCGCCGAGGAATGGAGTTCCGCGGTGGAGATTCGGTTCCTCTGTCAGGAAGTTTCCGGAGCCGATGAGGCTAGCTGGGGGACGGACACTCAGGTCACGAGCTGGGATGTCCATGTCCAAGAGATCGGAAACGACGGATGGGCTACCTGGAACTGCGAGGGCCCGAACATCTGGGGCGTAGACGTCTCGATGCGCGATGCCATGCTCATCGCTTCGGAAATGCTCCGCACGGAACCTCTCATTCCGACCGGCCGAAATGTCCCCAGAGTCCCGAACAGCTACCCGCTTGTCGAACTGTGGAGGGCGATACGAAACCGTTATGAATATGACGAGGAAGTCTCTGCCATTGGGCTTGCGCGAGACGATGATGGGAACGAAACACTCTCCTTCACCGACGACGGCCGCGTCTACGACTTCGTCTTTTCGAGCGATGGCAAAGAGGTGATGTTCTTGATCGATGGAGAAGAGAACGCACGCTGCAAGACATATGTCAGAGACCTGATGGGCCAGCTATCCTCTGCAATCGCGCGTTATCCGGGAGATCCTTACAGAATGCGTTAGTTGCCGTATGTAGAGGTCGCTGCATCCAAAGGGTGATCGTCTTCGCCTTTCCACGTCGCTCGCCAGTCAGCAATCTGTGCCGCCTCATCGCTGATGTATCGGAAACTCCTCAGTCCATTACGAGGCGACCAGTCTTCCGGAACCTCGACACTCCACCGTCTGCCGGCATACCTGTTGCCGAACCAAACCTTTTTGACAGGCGGCGGCGGTTGCCTGAGCGGCTCGCTCATAGACTTCTGAATATCGATTTTCTCTCCCGTAAGGGCCGAAAATATTGCGAAGCCGACGAGTTTCGCCAGGACGGGAGGCACCGCGGTCTCGATGAGGTCGCGATGCCACTCGCCGTTAGCGCCGGTAACCGACCATTCGTCCGGGATGCCTTGTATCCTCGCCAACATGGCAGAGGTTAAACGAAGTCGGAACGCGGGATCCGCGATCTCTTCGGATGTCGGCCGAGAAGAGGTGTATTTTCCGATATCGATCTTGAAGATATTCGCCCATTCGTCCGATGCCGGGGCGTGGGGTGTCCAATTCACGATCATCGGGGCGAGCTTGTCTGCGCAGGCAGCCTTCCAGGATTCGACCCAGTCTAGCCGAAGCTTTGAATCCTTGTCGTCCCCGATGATATGCGAGGAAACCAGATCGCCGATGGCGTCGACGACAGTCCTTGTGACGGGCTCGATCATGACCGGAATCTCAAGATCGCGGATGCGGCCGTCGCGCATGCCCACCATGACCAGGCGCGGATCGATTTGTGGAAGCCCGATGCGGGACACCGCGATGAGGCTCCATCTAATGTCGTAGCCAAGCTCCTCAATGATCGTTTCGACATGGCGCCGAAATTTCGAGTTCTCCTGATTATTTATCCTGGGGTCGACTTCGAAGAAAAATGCGGACGGGCTGACCGTCCGTATAGCGTTCACCGCATGGCCGAAATTGTCATAGCTGGGATCCAGCCGGCCCGCCCGAGGTTCGAGCGAGAAGTGCTTCAACGATGTCCCGCTTGTTACGAGGCCGATATTTTTTCCCGTGAAGGGCGCAAACTGATATCGGCCCACGAGCGGATCCATCTGAGGCCGTGACACTGCCGGGTAGTTCTCATCCATAAGCTTTCGAGCGGAAAGAGAGAACTCGTACGCCGCCACGGGATGAAATCCCGCGCTCTCCAGGCCGAGAACAGTGCCTCCAATGCCGGCCGCGATATCGATCATCCGAAGAGATTTCGACGGCAAGACCGGAAGCTTTACCTTCCGCTTGGTCCTAAGCGGAACCGCGCCGCTCTCGCTGCCCGCTAGGAATTCGATGCATTGTCGCAACCTTCGTGGATCATCCGACCAAGGTTCTATGTCATATCCTGCGAACCGGCCGGCAGACAGGTCTACAAGCGCGTGCCAGCTCAACGCCACTGACGCCTGGAAGTCGTCCTTGAGGGCGATTTCCAGAATATCGGCGCGGTCGGCGTGCTCGCTCCCGAACAAGGCTTCAAGATGCCGCAGCACCGTCGCCGCAGCCTCCTGAATCCCAATGACGGCTTCGAGATATTTCTTGTCCTCGAGGTCGTATTGCGTCTCAAACCAGCCACTCTCTCCATTTTCGTCGGAGTCGTTTTCGTAAATGACTGCGTGCTTCGCTTGGAGTTTGACAAACATTGCGACGAGCTCGGCCGCACCCCTCTCGAGCCTCACCCGACATCTGTCGGCAGCCTGGCGCATTGCAGCGCTTCGTGCCGCGTTCGCCAGGCTTTCCTCGCTACGTGCTGCGGCGCGATTTCTTTTGTAGATGTCGTTGATGGCTGGATAGTCGATCGTGTCGCCCTGGGCGAGCCTGAGAAGGCATTCGGCTTGTGTCGCTTTGTCGGCGACGAGCAGGTGCTGAACGACGTCGACGTTTAAATCGAGCTTGTCCACCTGCTCGGTGAACCCGCTCATATGCGATCGAAAGCGCGCGTGTCCCACTGCTTCACGATAGGAGAGCCGACCCTCGGAGCAGAGCCAAGCTATCAACTCCT
The DNA here is from genome assembly GCF_007829835.1 of Neorhizobium alkalisoli. Taxonomy (GTDB): domain Bacteria; phylum Pseudomonadota; class Alphaproteobacteria; order Rhizobiales; family Rhizobiaceae; genus Neorhizobium. The sequence goes on from NZ_VIWP01000008.1 coordinate 161,281, forward strand.
CTTCGGAAAGATTCGGATGCGCTTCCGCCAAGGATTCAACAACTGCCGCCGTCTCAAGATAAGTCTTCCTCGAAGCTCCACGAATCTTTTTCAGCAGTTTTTTTGCGGACCGAAATGGTTCGCTAAAAAAATCGATGGGACGCTGTGGTTCGATGATCGAGCGAGGTTCTTCGGCGTCGAGGTCAACCATCATCCACTCCCTGCCCACTTTCTTATAAGCGAGTTCACGCTGAGGTCATAAGACGGTCGAGTTTCGGTTTCGACAAAGAATGGGGTAAATCGGAAGTTAGGGGAGGCCGATGAGGCCTACTTAGGAGGCTCGTCTGGCAGCTCCGCGGCTTTTCGCCAATCGCACGCTGGTGCAAAGTGGCCGGCTTCGGCTTGTGGCACGCATCTAGCTTGCCGCCTGATAGTCGCCGGATCGGAGGCTACTGTTTCACCAACTAGGCGAACTGATTTCTTCCCTTATGCCCTAAGCCGTACCACGCCGCCGGTCATCCGGTTCGGATTGTGGTCGACTGCACTTACTTCCGGATCATCTTCCACTTCGAACGACCATCCGGACGCCGGATCCACCACCCATTCACCGACGACGGGATCGTATAGGCCCGGAAGAGGAAAGTAGCGGTGGATCAGCATGTAGTCCCGAGCGTCGACGGTGGCGATCGGCATTCCGTGAGCAATAGCTGTTGCGGCTATGATCGGGTCTGAGCCGAACTTGAGCCGTTTCGACTTTTCATGCTCAGGTGCTCCCAGCCAGTAGTTCCTAAGCGCACCCGTCGTCGCCATCGCAGCCATGATGTCTGCAACCTCACACGTTAGTTCAGGCATGAAGAAGTTGTGCGCCAATAGCTCTTTGAACCATTCAGAAAGCTGGCGGGCTTTTCCGGGGTTCGCCTTCTCGACAAGCCTGATGCCATGTGAGACCTCGAAGATTACCTGGAATGGGATGGCAACTTTCGACGGTGGCAGCCTCCTGAGCCAAGCTGACACCTCTGGTCTGGGGCGGGGCTTTTGAGCCTCGCTTATGATGCATGTGTCTAACACGATGTACTTCGATGCCATGCATATACCTCCTGTTAATGCCGCGACGGTTGATCGCGGGCAGGAGAATGGTACGATTGGATGGACGCCCAAATCGTTACAGTCGATTCTACCGTGGCGAGGAGACATTTCATGATGGGAGAACGTGTTATCTGGACGTCGCTACGGGCTCGCAATCAGTTCGACCACCTCCTTGATGAGGCGAAAGATAAAGGCCCCCAAGACATTAGGGATGTGCGGGGGACATTTACGCTTATATTCAAGCCCGAAGCGGCCAGCACGAGCGTTACAGAATTCCTTGCAAAAGGGTTACCCGAATCCTAGCCCTGCAAAGAATTTGATAACCATGCTGAAAGAAAGTTTCCCAGCTTAAACCTGGCAGGTGGTGTGCAAGATCCCGAGGCCCATCAATCCTGAGGCGAGGCGGCACCGGCTTCGACGCTGGCGTACCATTCCGCGTAAGGGGTGTTCTTTGCAAGATGTCGATTAAAATCGGGGGCTCCGTCCGACCACCACACTTCGCCCCGCTCGCCGAGGCCAACTTTCGCGTCGTTGACGGCCATCCTGGCCTCTTGAAGTAAGGTGTCGTTTCCGCGGGAAGCCCGTACTCTCCTTCTCGCCGCCATGAGCAACGATACGAGCCTTTCACGCTCCTCCTCCGGCAAATACGGGTTCGATGTCCGCCACAGCCTTCCGCGAACCACAATGTATCGCCCATCTGGCGTGTGCAGTGGAGAAACTTTCTCGCTCACTCTGATGCCCCGCTTGCGAGAGGCGCGACGCGATGGAGGCGGAAGAAATATCTTCTCTGGTCCTGTTCGATGATCATCATTCCAGCAATCTCGTCATCGCCGATCCTTCTGAAGAAATCCACGATCGGCTTCGTGTCATAGACCATCGCAGCGGTCTCCCCGTCGTCGATCATGCGCAACTTTACCGAGGCGGTCGTGCCGGAGGCACGGATCATTTGATGCAGGTACGAAAACCAGTTTTTGGCGACCGGCGTTTTCCCGAAGGTCGCAAGCTTGAGCGCGGCCCGAATGGGAATGCGTCGCGGATCGAGAGGGACCAGGCGGCCTGGCCGCCACTGAAAAAGAAGAGCATCTGCTCGGAGGTCTGCATGGAAGCGTTTCCCAAACCAATTCAAGTTTTCGAGCACGCCGTCGAGCGGATGGCCGGAGGGAATGCCTTCGCCGCGCCACAACCCGATCAGCTCGGCAGGGGATATCGGCGGTAGCGAGTTAAACCAGGCGATCGTCGTTGACTGCGGATCGTCGGTCATCAGGGCTCCATAAATGATCGTGGGGAAGCGGTACCGGACGGTGGGGCACTCGACTGCCATTTCGTTGGACAAGACGAGAAACCGGGAAAATACCACGCTCGCCTTCCCCATCGCGTCCGGTTGACATCGCCCGCGCTTCGAAGGGAATGTCGGTTATGACATATGGTTCCCATCCTCAGAGCAGGGGCCACGAGGAACAAGGTACGGGCTCGAAGGTTACCTTCTCATTCAACAGGAGGTTCAACCATGGGAATGAACAATCCGAAGGACGGTGCTCCCGGCACTACCGACCAGTCGCCGCGCTGGGAAGGCCCGCGGGAAAACACGCCTTCCGGCTACCTACCGGCAAAGGACGATCCCGATCAGGCGCAGGACGCGAACGGCGAGACAAACAGCGATCCGGAAGCCAGTTCGCTCGCCGGCGGCTTCAAGCAGAAAGGTGATTAAGATGTCGAACGTTAAAAAAGATGCCAAGGGCCAGTACGCCAAGTCGATTGCCGACCGAAAGTCGACGGGCGTCCACAGCGCCAAGCCAACGGTCATCACCGGATCGGAAGACGCCACCGAACATAAGACGCCTCCCGGAAAGAAGCCCGTCAAAGACTGGGACATCAACTTCGATCCGGCGGACGAGAACGAAAGCCAGATGCCTTAGAAGTTAGAGAGAAGCCGCGCAGTCTGTACGCGGCTTCAATAGTCTCTGACGTCAGCGGCTACCCGGCAAAATCTGGCTCTGCCTCAGGTCGTCGATCGACTGACCCTGCGACATACGATCATCGGCAGGCCGTTCACTTTCGGAAACGTCGCGCTGATGACCTGTCGGGAGAACGTCGTCGACGACATCGCTGGGAACGTCTCCTGCGAGATCATATCCCCGCACTCTCGGCGAAGTCGCCTTGGCACTTCTGCTATAGCGGCCTACGCCCGTCGCGCTGCCTGCGGCCGCGTCCGCCTGGAACACGTCTTCAGTGGACGCTGCAGCCTGTTGATCGTACCCGCCGGTCGACCAGCCTTCCGTCCGCCATAGATCCGCCCGTTCGTCGATGTCGATGGAACCCTCGTCGTCGAGAATGTCGTGTGCGGTGTCGTAATTGCTGTCGTTCACCGAAGCGGAGACGAGGAAGCCGCCGCGGCGAAGACCTTCGGCGTACACGTCGCGATCTTCATCCGGGAAGAACCAATCGGCCAACCCGGCCCAGAACCCGGAACCTTCCGGGGCGGCAGCGGACCCTTCGCGGTCGGCTTCGTATCCGGGCATGAGACGGACGTCGGCGACCCCCGCTGCCTTGAGCTTATCGATCGCCGTCTCGGCGTCGCTTCGGCTGTCGAAGAATGCCGTCAGCGTGCTCTTGGCGAGATTGCTTGCGAACGCGGGCGCGCCTTCATTGTAAACATTGGTCATTGGATGCTCCTCCTTGATTGTGAGGAGCGAACGACCACCGAAACCGATTGTTCCGGCAGAGCTATCGATCGAGGCCTGGAAACCGAGTTCCGCAGCGATCGCCGTCCGGCCCAACCATCCTATCGCATCCCATCGCCAGTCGACGGCGCAACTTCGCGAGACATGCCGTAGCCCCGAACTGCGTCACCAGAACCTTCCGCTCGAAGCTGTCGCGGCGGTCGCAGTACGAGCACTCGAGTACGATGACCATATCCCGGATGTCCTTAAGCGTCGGTCCGTCTCCGCCCGCCAAGTTCGTTCTCCGTCTCGCCATCACCTCTCCGATGCGTTGGCTTCATGCCCGAGCGGCGGGCTGACTAACCGATCCGGAATCCACAGGCAAGGCGCCGACGACGACAAAAATATTTTCAATGGCGGCGCCCACTTAGATCGAACACCTACGAAATTGATTCCGTTCGCTGAATCTTCGCAAACGCTAATTCGTAGGAACAGATTCCTGTCCGCCGGGTGCCTTGACGCCGCCGACGATAAGGAACAGATAGAGAACAATCAAGTTTCCATCGACATGATGTCGTGCTTTTTCACCGCGATTTCGGAAGGATTCGCCAAGGATGTCGGCTGCCCGCGAGCTAGCCATCGCTGATCTCCGCGACCGCATAGCTGCCTTGGAGGGCGGCGTCGCGAAGCGGAAGGTGTGCCTGCCGTTCGGGGCGCCTGAAATCGACGACGCTCTTCCGGGAGGCGGTCTCGCCTACGGCGCGCTGCACGAGTTCGCCGGGGGTGGATCGGGCACCGTCGATGGAGCGGCCGCCGCCCTGTTCGCGGCGGGGATAGCGGCGCGGACGAAGGGTCCCGTGGTCTGGTGCCTGACGCGCCCGGACCTATTCCTTCCGGCACTCGCTCAGGTCGGGCTCCAGCCGAACCGGGTGATCTTCGTCGAGGCGGGGAAAGAAGAGGACGTCCTGGGGTCGATGGAAGAGGCCCTGTCCTTTGGCGGTCTGGGCGCCGTCGTCGGAGAGCTTGTGCGCCTGCCGATGGTCGCCTCCCGTCGTCTGCAGCTTGCTGCCGAGCGGACGGGAACGATGGGCATCGTAGTGCGGCGCTGGCGGCGGCAGACGGAAGCCAACGATTTCGGCCAGCCGACCGCGGCGACGACACGATGGCGGGTCAGCGTCCTGCCGTCCGAAGAGCTGCCGGTTCCGGGCGTGGGACGGCCACGATGGTTTTTGGAGCTGATGCGAGTGAAAGCGGGAGAGTGTGCTGAGTTTTGCGTAGGAGCATGTGATGACCAGGGTCGTATCGATATTTCTCCCGGATCTGCCGACCGATCGAATTCGGCGCGACGATCCGTCCATAGCTGACGACCAGCCCATTGCCGTCATCTCCCGGAGCGGCGCGAAGCGCTGGGTCTCCGCCGCCGATGCCGCCGCCGAGAAGGTGGGCGTCAGAGTTGGCATGCCGGCCGCCAAGGCGCAGGCGCTCTTCCGCGGACTCATGCTGGTCGACGCCGACCCCGCTGCCGACGCCAGACGGCTCGATATGATCGCCCTCTGGGCGCTCGAATATTATTCGCCGATCGTCGCCGTCGACGGCATCGATGGTCTCGTTCTCGATACGGAGGGGGCCGACCATCTTCAGGGCGGCGAGCTGCCGATGGTCACGAAGATCTTCAACTCCTTCCACGCCAAGAAGCTGACGGCCCGTGTCGCCGTTGCAGACACCTGGGGTGCCGCGCACGCTTGCGCGCGGGCTATCAAGCGCGAGACAGTCATCATTCCAACCGGCAAGACTTTTCGCGCCGTCGAGAGGCTGCCGATCTCGCTCCTTCGCCTTCCCGAAAAGACCGTCGCGGATCTCCGGGTTCTGGGTTTCCAGACGATTGGCGAACTGGCGAACACGCCGCGCGCGCCGCTGGCGCTCAGGTTCGGTCCGGAAGTCGGCCGCAGGCTCGACCAGATCCGAGGGCTGATCGCCGAACCCATCGACCCGATCCGCACCGCCGAGACCGTCCAGGTCTCCCGGAATTTTCAGGAACCGATCGGAGCGGCGGAAACGATCAACAAGTATGTAGGCCGCTTGGTCGTCCAGCTTGTCGCCGAACTCGAGAAGCGGGGCCTCGGCGTCCGTCGTGCCGATCTCTTCGTCGAGAAGGTCGACAACACGCGCCAGGTCATCAGGGCGGGAACCGCCAAGCCAGTGAGGGACGTCGCTTGGCTCACCAAACTCTTCCGAGACCGTACCGAGAAGATCGAACCCGGTTTCGGCATCGAGCGTCTGGTTCTCGTCGCAGCCGCGGCAGAGCCCCTCGTGGAGGAACAGCGCATATCTTCGCTCGTCGAAGAGGAAGTCACCGACGTCACCCCTTTGATCGACATCTTCGGCAACCGTGGCCAGCGCGTGTACCGCCTCGCTCCCGTGGCATCCGACGTTCCGGAGCGCAGCGTGCAGCGCGTGTCCGCCGTCGCAGAAGCCATCGAGGAGACCTGGGTGGGCCACTGGCGTCGCCCGGTCAGGCTTCTGCCGCACCCCGAAGTGATCGACGCGATCGCCCTGATGCCAGACCATCCTCCGCGAAGCGTCACGTGGCGGGGGAACCGCCACAAGGTCGTCCGGGCGGACGGCCCCGAGCGCATTTTCGGCGAGTGGTGGCGTCGTCCGGCAGAGCTGGAGGCAGTCCGCGACTACTTCATGATCGAGAACGAGCATGGCGAACGGTTCTGGATCTACCGTGCCGGCGACGGCGTCGATCCCGAGACCGGCTCCCATAAATGGTTCATGCACGGGATATTCGCCTGATGCGCTACGCCGAACTTCAGACCACCACCCATTTCTCTTTCCTTCGCGGCGCGAGCAGTGCCGACGAACTCTTCGCGACCGCCAAGGAACTTGGCATCGAGGCCCTGGGCGTCGTCGATCGCAACTCTCTCGCCGGGATCGTTCGAGCGCTCGAAGCGTCCCGCGCGACCGGGCTGCGCCTCGTCGTCGGATGCCGGCTCGATCTGCAGGATGGTCTATCCGACCGACAAGGCCGCTTACTCCCGGCTTACGCGCCTGATCACGCTTGGCAAGGGCAGGGGCGGTAAGAACAACTGCATACTGCACTGGGACGACATTCCGCTGTACGCCGAGGGGCTCATCGGCATCCTCGTTCCTGACATGCCGGACGACCTTTGCGCCGTGCAGCTCCGGCGCATGAAGGACGTGTTCGGCGACCGCGCCTACGTCTCGCTCTGTCTCCGGCGTCGGCCGAACGACCAGATGCGGCTTCACGAGCTTTCGAACATGGCCGTGCGGCACAAGGTGAAGACGGTCGTGACCAACGACGTCCTCTTCCATGAGCCGGGCAGGCGGCAGCTCCAGGACATCGTCACCTGCGTCCGAGAGGGCACGACGATCGACGAGGTCGGTTTCGACCGGGAACGCTTCGCCGACCGCTTTCTCAAGCCCCCGGAAGAAATGGATCGTCTGTTCCCGCGTTATCCAGAAGCGCTCGCACGGACGATGGAGATCGTCGAAAAATGCAAGTTCAGTCTCGAGGAACTCACCTACGAGTACCCGGAGGAGGCCATCGTCGAGGGAATGGACGCTCAGCAGTCTCTGGAGCACTACGTCCGCGAATGCATCCCCGACAGATATCCCGAGGGCCTGCCGCAGAAGGTCCTCCGATCTGTCCGGCACGAGCTCGATCTTATAAAGGAGATGAACTACGCGCCCTATTTCCTCACGGTCTTCAGCATCGTCCGGTTCGCGCGATCCCAAGGCATTCTCTGCCAGGGCAGGGGATCGGCGGCGAATTCGGCCATCTGCTACATTCTTGGTGTGACCTCGATTGATCCGGAGACCAACGATTTGTTGTTCGAGCGCTTCGTGTCAAAGGAGCGTAACGAACCGCCGGACATCGACGTGGATTTCGAGCACGAACGCCGGGAAGAGGTCATCCAGTGGATCTACAAGACCTATGGGCGCGACAGGGCCGCGCTCGTCTGCACCGTCACGAGATATCGGGCGAAGAAGGCAATCGCCGACGTCGGCAAGGCGATGGGCCTCCCGGAGGACGTGACGAAGGCCTTGTCGTCGGGTCTGTGGTCGTGGTCCGAGGAAATCACCGAGAAGAACGTAACGGACCTCAACCTTAATCCTAACGACTATCGGCTCGTGATGACCTTGAAGCTCGCGCGCGAGCTCATGGGCGCGCCCCGGCATCTCGGGCAGCATGTCGGCGGCTTCGTGCTGACGCGCTCGCGGCTCGACGACCTCGTTCCGATCGAACCGGCCCGCATGGAGGACCGCCAGGTCATCGAGTGGGACAAGGACGACGTGGAAGCCTTGAAGATGATGAAGGTCGACGTTCTGGCGCTCGGAATGCTGACGTGCATGCAGAAGGCATTCGATCTGATCCGCGAGCACAAGGGCGAGGACCTCGACCTCGCAAAGGTGAAGCAGGAGGACAGTGCCACCTACGCGATGATCCGCAAGGCCGACACTCTTGGCACTTTCCAGGTTGAGAGCCGGGCGCAGATGTCGATGCTGCCACGCCTGAAGCCGCGCACATTCTACGACCTCGTGGTGCAGGTTGCGATCGTGCGACCAGGACCGATTCAAGGAGATATGGTTCATCCGTATTTGAGGAGGCGCGAGGGCAAGGAGCCTGTCGAATATCCCACGCCGGAACTCGAGGCCGTCCTCGGCAAGACCCTGGGCGTGCCGCTTTTTCAAGAGTCTGCCATGAAAGTCGCGATGGTCTGCGCCGGGTTCACGGGAGGGGAGGCCGACCAGCTACGCAAGAGCATGGCGACGTTCAAGTTCACCGGCGGGGTGTCACGGTTCCAGGCCAAGCTCGTCGACGGAATGATAAACAATGGATACACGCGGGAGTTCGCCGAGCGCACGTTCAAGCAGCTCGAAGGCTTCGGGTCCTACGGATTCCCCGAGTCCCACGCGGCGTCCTTCGCCTTGATCGCCTACGCTTCCTGCTACATCAAGTGCCATTTCCCCGAGGCGTTCGCGGCCGCGTTGATGAACTCCCTGCCGATGGGCTTCTATGCGCCCGCGCAGATCATATGGGACGCGCGCCAGCACGGCGTCGAGGTCCGACCGATCTCCGTCCAGCATTCGCGATGGGACTGCACGCTGGAAGCGATCCCCGGCACCGAGCGGCATGCCGTCCGGCTCGGCATGAGGCAGGTGACGGGACTTGCCACACTCGATGCCGCCCGAATCGTCGCCGCCCGAGGAGAACGGCCGTTCGAATCCGTGGACGATGTATGGCGACGATCGAAGGTTCCGGCCGAAGCGCTCACTCAACTCGCCGAGGCCGACGCCTTCCGGCCCGCCTTCGGTCTGGAGCGACGCGACGCTCTCTGGGCTATAAAAGCACTCCGGGACGAGCCTTTGCCGCTTTTCGCAGCCGCCGCCGAACGCGAACAGATGGCCGTCGCCGAACAACAGGAGCCGGAAGTCGTCCTTCGCCAGATGACGGAGGGCCATAACGTCATCGAAGACTACGCGCACGCAGGGCTGACGCTCCGACAACATCCGATCGCCTTCCTCCGAAAGGATCTTGCGGCCCGCCGCATCGTGACGTGCGCCGACGCCATGAACGCGAAGGATGGCCGCTTCCACATGATCGCAGGCCTCGTTCTCGTGAGACAGAAGCCGGGCAGCGCGAAGGGAACGATGTTCATAACGCTGGAGGACGAGACCGGCCCGGCGAACATCATTGTCTGGCCGACCCTCTTCGAGAAGCAGCGGAGGATCGTGCTCGGCGCGTCGATGATGGGCATCTACGGGAAGATCCAACGGGAAGGCGACGTCGTCCATCTGATCGCGAGGAAACTGTACGACCTTTCAGGAGACCTTTCGGCGCTGGCAGATCGCGATCTCGAGGTGAAGATTCCGACCGGCCGAGGCGACGAGTTCGCCCATGGATCGCCAGGGAGCGCAGATCACCGGGACAAGGCCGTGGTGAAGGTCAGGGACATGTACGTTCCCGACCTCCACATCGACAGCCTCAAGGTCAAGTCACGGAATTTTCACTAGAGACGCGATAGCCGAGAACCGGGCCCTTGTCGCTTACGAGCTGAGGGACGATTCTAGTCGGGAACAGAGCTGCGAGTGCGCATGAGCCGAAAAAGCAAAGAAGAAGAGCGCCACCCTTCAGAGATTTCCGATTGGGAAGGTAATCAAGACGCGTTCTATAAGAAGATTTTTCTTGGATCCCCGCTCCTTCGAGGAATGATTGCCGATCGCCTCGGGTGGCAGGCGGAGGATCTGGCCGATATGGACCCACACACGACCGAGTTCCAGTCGCGAGCGGTATCCGATGCCTTCCACGGACAGAACCCTTGGAAGGGCTTGCGTTCAGATGGGATTTACAAGTCGGCAGGGGGCTTTGCGTTAGGGATCGAATTCCAATCGACGCCGAATCATGGGATGCCGATCCGGGTTCAAGTTTACAAGACGGCGTATCTTGAGGAGCATCCAGACTTTCCCTCCGAAGATTTGAAGTTCGTCGTGGTATATTCCGGTAGTGGGCGCGGGGTTGCAGGCGACAAGCACGGCGAAGTCCGTCGCGAGGAGATCGAGTACCTTTATCTCGATCTCAACAAGATCCCTGCCGAACAGCTCGAAGCAGACGGCCCCTATGGACTCGTCATGCGTCTCACGCGACCGGACGCCATCGATATCGGCCAGTTCCATCTTGCAGAAGATATGATAAAATCGGCGGACATCTCGGAATTGGAACAGAACAACCTATTTACCGCTTTGGTCGTTGCCGCTTCGAACAAGCCGAGAGTTTTTGCCGAGGTTCTTGAGAGATTTCAAATGAACAATGCAGTCAGAAGAAGCCTTGTCGAAGCTCTCCCCCGTCTCCGGACGATGGCGGAAGGGCAGATGATGCGCGATCGCCTGTCGTCAACTGCAGTTCGTCGGGAATGGCCGGACGAGGTACTCACATTAATCGAATACGTTCATGACGACGACCTTGACGATCTCGATGATCGCATCCGAAATGCGGAAAAGTCTGAAGACTGGACTGATCTTATCGAGCAGGCTCAAGAGTTTGCATCTGCGGGGCCGGGGTTCCGGTAGTATCCGAAAGCCTACGTCGGCTCTCGATTGAGGATTCTCAACGTCCTGATCTGGCTTGCCAGCGCCAGAAGGGCTTTCGCCACCGTCTCGTCGGGTATCCTTTCGATGTTGTGGATGATCTCGCCCACGACGCATTCGGTCGAACCGTCGAACGGAGCAATCTTGCCGGTCTTGTGCAGCAGCCCACGAAGAGCGCCGGAAGCTGTGACGCCCCTCTCGAGAAGACGTCGCCGTTCGGCCTGTGGCAGTTTCGGCAAGCTGTTCGCGGCCCGCACGAACTCCGAAACCAGATCGGTCGTCACCGTCACAGCGGGTTCACCTCCGGGAGCGGCTTTCCTTCGAACCGCGACGAGTTCACGTCACGTGACACGCGATGGAATTCCAACCTATCGTCAAGGTTCGCCTGCAGCAGCTCCTTCGCATGCGCAGGCACCGTGCCGACATCGAGCCATTCCTTGTAGGCTTCAGGATCAAGGATGACAGGCTGTCTGTCGTGGAGTGTCTGCATCGGATCGCCCGCGGGCATCGTCACGATGGCGCAGCTCGTAGTGCCCAGCTTGTCGTTGTGCGCCCATAGGCCGGCGAACGAGAACGGCACGTCTCCCGGAAGATGGATATGCCACGGGTTTTTCTTGCCGTCGGAGGCGTCGACCGTCCATTCGTAGAAAGCGGACGCGGGGATGAGGCATCTCTTCGACTTGAACGCTTCTCGAAACGCGGGCGCGGTATCAACGGTCTCGATGCGTGCATTGAACATTGCCGCCTTCGGCATCTCCTTTGCCCAAAAGGGAACGAGCCACCACCTGGCCTCTTCGGCGATCTGTTTTCCATCGCCGTCGTTGTGCACCATGAGCACTGGCTGGGTCGGCGCGATGTTGAACCGCGCAGCCGTATTTCGCCCGCGCTCGACATCCCAGGGAAGATCGTAGAGATCGACGAAAGCCGGCCATTCGTGTTCCAACGTAAAGCGACCGCACATCGTCAACGTCTCCGTAGTAAGCCGACGTCGCGTTCCAACTCGCGATTTGCGAGCACCGCGAGCATGGCGTGGTCCGCCAGTTCTACAAGCGCGGCTGCCACCTCCTCGGCCCGCCACCCGGCCGCCATCCCGGCAAGTGCGACTTCCGACACGCTGTCGGCAAGCGCTTCCTGGCATTGGAGGAAGCGATCCGGATGTATGCCGGGATGAGGAGGTGCGATAGCTTTCATGACAAGGAGAATGGTGCCGCTTCGCCCATCGTCAAGGCGCCGCCCGCACCACCGATCCTTCGGCTCTCAGAATGAACAGGAATACCTGCACGGTGCGGCTTCATCCGCGATGAGAAATTCTACCAGTGTCCGAAGCGCGATCAAGGCAGACGAGCGGGCATTGTTTCCGCAGCAAGGCTTTCGACGAGGGCCTGTGCACGCTCCAGACAGACAAGAGGGCCCTCGACGACAGTGGCCCGCGGCTGCCGTTCTTTGAAGTCGATTACGCGGTTGCTTCCGGGCGGGCAGATGACGGCGAAATGGCCGCTGGGGCTATAGATCGCTATCCGGTAGCCCTTGTACTCATGCACGATGCTGGGCATGTCCGGCGTCCTTGGCAGCGGGAGCCATCATACGACGCCCAGATCGGTTTCCACCGAATGCCGCGAGCTGCGCAGGCGGCGACGACTGCACCAGCGCTTCGGTTACCCAAACCTTCTCGTCGACAGCTTCGCCACGGCGGATCGCTGCCGCCGCCAGATCGCGATAGTATCCAGCATACCGTATCAGCCTGCGAAGCGACTTCTCCGGCGGAGGAGCGGTCGCCCGCATGGCCTCGCAGGTGACGATCACCTGATAGACGGTCGACCCGTCCGTGATGGCGAGCTGACCGTTCTCAAAGTAGATGAAGGGTTCCGGCTCACAGATTTCGAATTCTCCCAGGTCTCCCATCAGCTCGCCTTCTTCTTTTTTTGGTCCAGTTCGAGGCTCTTCCTCAGCACGTCCATGATGTTCACGACGTTGGAAGGGGCAGCATCGCCCTTCTTGGCCTTGGTTTTCCTTTCGGGCTTCAGCGACCTCTTCTTCTCGTCGATCAGCGCCAGCAGCGCATCCTGAATCGGATCGCTGACCAACTTTGGCGACCAGGCCTTCGTCTTCTGCTTGATCAGCTTCCGCACCAGGGGCAGGGCGTCGTCGTCCGCCTCGTCGTCGATGTCCTCGAAGTAGTCGTTCTCAGGCCGCACCTCGTCTCCGAACCGCAGGGTCCAAAGTACAATACCGTTGTCGCGCGGTTCGAGAACGACCGCTCGTTCCCGGCGTCCGACGACCAGCTTGGAGACGCCGACCACGTCGGAGGCCTTCATCGCCTCTCGGATGACCGAAAACGCCTCGTCACCCACCTTGTCGCCGGGCGTCAAGAAGTGCGGCTTCTCGAGATAGATCCACGGAATGCTATCCGCCGGCACGAACTGCGAGATGTCGATAGTCTTGACGGTATCTAGCGCGACGGCATCGATCTCGTCCTCAGTCAGCACCACGTAGTCGCTCTCGCCACGGGCGTATCCCTTGCCCTGCTTGTCGTCGCGGACAGGCTTGCCTGTAACGGAGTCGACGTACTGGGACATGACCCGGTTGCCGGTCTTCTCGTTGATGGTGTGGAACCGGACCTTCTCGGATTCCGACGTCGCCGGCATCATCTCGACCGGGCAGGTGACGAGCGAAAGCTTGAGGTAGCCTTTCCAATAAGGACGTGCCATCGTCGTTCCTCCTCAACCGGCCTTGCGCTGCGGGGCGGCTTTTGAAGCGGCGGACTTCGCGGCCGCCCCCTGCGCTGCGCGCTGCCGTCCACTGCCAGCATTGGCATTGACGGCAGTGCGTTTCGGTTTGTCTTCGGACTTCTTCGACAGCCCGGCGCTCTCTCGGAGGGCTGCGAGCAGATCGTTAGGCTGCGAGACCTCGACCTTCTTCCGCTTCGGCAGGGACTTGCCTTCGAGCTTCGCCTTTACCAAATCGGCCAGCGCCTCTTCGTAGCGGTCGTCGAACGTCGCCGGATCGAATTCGCCGATCTTGGTGGAGATGATATGCTTCGCGAGATCGAGCATCTCGCCCTCGATTTTGATCTTAGGCACGGTTTCGAAGGCCTTCTGCGACGATCGAACTTCGTAGTCGTATTGGAGGTTGGTCGCAATCAGCCCTTTGCCGTGCGGTCGGATGAGAACCGTGCGCATGCGGCGAAACAGGACCGTCCGTGCGATGGCGGCGACCTTGTCGGCCTTCATGCCGTCACGCAGCAGGGCAAAGGCATCGCCGGAGGTCTTATCCGGCGTAAGATAGTAGGGCTTGTCGAAATAGACGTCGTCGACCGCACCGCAGGAAATGAAAGCTTCGATCTCGAGCGTCTTGTTGCTTTCCGGAACGGTCGCCGCGATCTCCTCTGGATTGATGAGAACGTATCGGCCGTTCTCGAGCTCGAAGCCCTTGACCTGGTTCTCCTTCGGCACCGGCTCCTCGGTCTCGCTATCGACGAAGACGCGGTTCACCCGGTTGCCTGTCGCGGTGTTGATGGTGTTGAAAGCGATACGGTCCGACGTCGACGCGGCCGTGTATAGCGCGACGCCGCAGCTCACTTCGCCTACCTTCAGAAAGCCTTTCCATTGCGCTCGATGCCCTGCCATACGCTCTACTCCGAATCACCTGGATTGCGAATCAAAGGTTCGAGCGAGTGATTCGTTCCGAGTCGAAACGAATCAAATTTCAATGACTTAGGAATCCGCGTTCAGAGATTGATTCATGAGCTGCGGCTCTATCTCGGCGGGTTACGAGCGCTTGCAGTAGCGTCGTTTCCGGCGATCGACCACCCTGTCATTTGCAGTTTAACGCCCGCGTGTCCGGTAGCGTACGCTTCGCACCACCACTGGAACAACGCCGAGCCCTCGGGCATTGCCGGACACCCAGTCAACAAAGAGGAGAACCATATGGTCACCATGGTCGGCAACGAAGGCAGCATCGAAAAGCTCGTGAAGGATCTCATGTATCTCGAGCACGACGCGATCGCTGCATACGATTCATGCATCGAACGGCTCGACGACAAGACGCTTAGCGCGAAGATCGCGGATTTTAAGCAGGATCACCTGCAGCACGTCGCCACACTGACGGAGATGGCTCGCGAGCTCGGCATCGATGCGCCGACGGAAGGCGACATGAAGCAGATGCTGACGACGGGCAAGATCGCGCTCGCCGACCTGATGGGCGACAAGGCGATCCTGAAAGCGATGAAGACGAACGAAGACGATACGGTCACGGCCTACGAGCGGGCCACCCGTCACGAAGACGCGATCCCGGAGTCGAAGGCTTTCTTTATGAAGGCCCACCTGGACGAGGAGCGTCATCGGGCATGGATGAGCTCAACGGCCGACACCCTGTCTTGAAGCCGCTGACCCGCGGTTTCATCTAGGGTGAACCACCGAAAAGCTTGGCCGACATTACGACATGACAGTCGCAGGTGCCGGCCCCGCGGTGAGGAGGGCGCTCCGTCATGACGACGTCGAGCGCCCTCTGCGTATTCGACAGTGTTGCAACGTAACGAACCAACACGCGGTTCGTGAGATCAGAGGAGGCGTTGCAGCACCGCCTATAGTTGCTCGGTCGCATGCCAGGTTTCGGCGGGACCGAGCAACGTCGTAGCCAATCGTAGCTCCGGATAATGTCGGCAACCTCACCGTCGTGGCCCAGAAAGCGAAACGGTCGGCAAGGTGAAGCCTGCCGAGCATATGTGCCTTCCGTCTGGAGTTGCCGCCGCGGTGTAACGCCCCGACGGCAATTTGCAAAGGCGACCGTAGGTGGACGAACTAGAACGCGTTTAACGCTTATCGAAGAGCGTGCTCGATCCGCTCCACGTGTTGTTCTTGAGCTGGGATGCCGCGCTCTGCAGCATCGATCTCTTCGGTGGTCAGCCCCGTCGTGACTGCGACCTCCTCGAGCGAGTATCCCTTGGCAAGGCGCGCTTCCCGCAGTTTCGACGCGGGAGCGGCAATGTTCGAAACATGATCCATGTCGAAAACCATTCGTTGTTCGAGTTTTGCTAGTGACTGATGGCGGCGCCCGGCCGTAACCGCGAGCACCTATCTTTTCGAGGTCGTCTCTGCTGCCAGCCTCAGCTTACGCAGGCGCTCCGTCTTTTCTTCACGGCAGCGGCGCTCTTCATCGGCCGCCTCCTGCGCGATCGTGTTCGTGCGCTCGACCGCGGCCGCGCGCTGGCCGACGGTCAAGGTTCGTCTGATCCTTGAAACCATGATGTCCATCTATGTGAGTGGTGCCGGATATATGGTGATGAACCAGCCGTTCGGCAACGCATGGCTGCCCTCCGCTCAGCGCGTGGATCGCTATCTTGCACCCGGACGGCGCCGTTCTCATCTATCGGTCACACCCCGTATCGACGACCGCCGCCGCGACACCCCCTCTCCGTCGCGCGCAGTCGTCCGGGTGGATGAGGGCGCTCCCTGGAAACGGGTCGAGCGCCCTCTGCGTGACGGCGGGCCGGAGCCCGGACGCGTCCGGTGCTGAACCAACCGGAGCGGGCTGCGTTGTCTGGTCATGCCACCAGAAGGAGCCTGCCGATGGGCACGAACGATACGAATGCGACCCCGGAACAGCACCGCCCGGTCGACGTTCATCCGACCCCTTCCAATCCCGCGCCGGCCGACGAAGAATCCATGCCACCGACCTCGGTGCAGCCGGCAGACAAGAAGGACGAGAGCGAGCCGCCGATCGTCAATCCCGTGACGGGCGCCTCTCTGTAAGGAACCATGACCGCGACGCCTCAGCCCGAGACCGACGAGCCGCAGCACGAGACGATTTCCTTCGCCTTCGACAGGATGACCGTCGCCCGCTTCCGTGAGACCTTTCCGAACGCTCGATGGAGCGACGCCCTTCAGGCATGGACGGTGCCCGGAAGTACAGCACGGCGTCGCATCGACAGATGGCTGGCCTCGGAAGCCGATCGTAGGGCGCCGTACGAAGAGGAGAGGGGCCGCGACGCCTACGAGTTCGAACCCGTCCTCTCGCCGTATCTCGAAGTCATATCGACTGGCTTCCGCATCAAGACGCCGTTCTCGAGAACGGTCGTCGACGAACTCCGGCAGATACCCTTTGCCCGCTGGAACGGCGACGACAAAGTCTGGGAGGTTCCGTACGCCTCGTATGACGACCTTCAGCATCGATGGGAGTCCATTGAGGAGGGCGCGAAAAGAGCCGAACCAGAGGAGCGCCGGAAACGGGCCGAGGCGCGGAAGGGCACCGAGGAAGAGGTGAAGGCAAAGCGTCGGGCTTTGGAGCGAAAGAAGAAGCGGTTGCCTGTCCCGAGCGACGACCGGCCGCCGCTGGACAGGCCTGTAGCTACGGCTGCCTTCGGGATTGTCGTCATCACGGAGATCACTGGCGAGCTCGTCGATCCCGCGGAGGTAGCCGAGTATCATCCGGATGCCGACGACGAGCACATCTGGGCCGGAAGGCGGGCGCCCACTTTAGAAGAACTCGTGCAAACATGGCCGGCAAAAGCCGGGCCGGGGGAGTACGAGCGGCTTCGGGGATGGTGGCAGCCGCAGATCGAAGAGCTGCGGGCCGCTATTCGTTCTGCGAAATCCAGGGAACGGCGGCGGACCCGTCGCGAAGCCCATGCAACTTCAACCTCCTAGCTGCGCCTGCAACGCGAAGCTTGTCGGCGTTATGGTTTCACCTTGAGCAACGGTCTCCCATCACGTCACGTGTTCACAAGAGCCTCTGCAGCACCGCCTCTAGTTGCTGTGGAGCGAACGGCTTCTGCACCACCGGCGCATTGTGATAGCGTTCCGCCAGACCTGCCGAGCCGTATCCGCTCGCGAACACGAAGGGGATGCCTAGCTCGACCAGGCGGTCGGCCACCGGGAACGACAGGTTGCCCGCCAGGTTGATGTCCAGGATCGCGAAGTCGAAGGTTTCCGTCGCGACGGTCTCAAGTGCCGTCTCCAGCCTCATCGCCGGCCCGACGACCTCATGTCCCATGTCGGTGACCGCATCTTCGATCAGCATGGCGACAAGCATCTCGTCCTCGACGATCAGTATGCGCTTCATCTTCTGTTCAAACTCCCTCGACTACCGGCCTGTCGCTGATCGCCTCGAGGGACGTACTCAACTTGAACACAATGCCGGAGGACCGACGGACCAGCTCGGCGGTTCCGCGGAGTTCGCGAGGAAGCACCTGGAGGATCAGGCGAGAGCCGAAGCCCTTGCGTTCGCTTTCGAAGACCGCCGGGCCACCTTCTTCGGACCACACAAGCTCGAACTGCTCGTTTTCGTCCAGGTTCCAGTGAAGGTCGACAATGCCCGTGGGACTGGAGAGTGCGCCATACCTGGCGGCATTCGTCCCGAGCTCATGAAGTGCGAGCGCGATGGACATCGCCGCATGCGGCCCGACACGAATGTTCGGCCCCGAGATTCTGATGGCCTCACGACCCTCGATGCGGAACGCGTCCATCGAACTTTCGACCATGGTGAGCAGATCGGCGCTGTCCCAGTTCTCCTCGGTGAGAACGTTGTGCGCTCTGGACATGGCCAGTATGCGCGCGGTGATCGCCGCGGATGCCTCTTCCTTGGAATGCACCCCACGAAGTGTCTGCGACACGATGGACTGGATGGAGGCGAGGGTGTTCTTTACGCGGTGGTTCAGCTCGTTGATGAGCAGTCTCTGACGCTGTTCCGCCCGCACGCGCTCCGTCACGTCCGAGCCTTGCACGAAGATATGCGTGACGATTCCGGTCTCGTCGCGGATCGGCTGGTAGACGTAGTCGACAAAGCGTTCCTCTGGAGGCGCGTCGACTTCTCGCTGGAGATAGACGCGTTCGGAAAACCGTCTGACCGTCTGGCCCGTTGCAAAGACCTCGTCCAGCAGCTCGTAGTATCCTTGACCCGTCAGCTCCGGCAGTGCTTCGATGATCGTCTTACCGGCCACGTCACGCCCGCCGATCAGCTCACGGTATCCCGGATTTACGAGCTCGAACCTATGCTCCTTCCCGCTGAGCATCGCCATGAATGTCGGCGCCTGCTCGAAGAGACTTTGAAGCCGCTGGAACTCCTCCTTGTTTCTTCGCTCCGCCAGAACTCGGTCAGTCGTCTCGACGACGATGGCAATCACCCCTGCAGGCTTGCCCTCTTCGTCAGGGACCGGCGAATAGTCGAGGTCCATCCAGACCTGCTCGGGGTATCCTTTGCGGTGGAGCGTCAGCTCCTGGTCGCGGTAGGCGAGCGTCCGGCCCGACAGGCCGACATTCATGACGTTGTCGTTGAAGTCGGCGATCTCCGCCCAGCCTTCGCGCACGTTCGATCCGAACAGCGACGGATGCCGGTGCCCCGCGAACACGGAGTAGGCGTCATTGTAGATCATCACACCTGCTTCGCCCCAGAGCATCACGATCGGAACCGGCGACTGGAGCAGGAGGGCCGTGCTCGTCTTCAAGGACGGCGGCCACGACTCCACCGGACCTAGCGGTGTCGAGGCCCAGTCGTAGTTCCGGATGATGCCGGCAACCTCCCCATCGTTGCCGAGGAAGCGAAAGGGGTCGTCGAGGTCGAGCATGCTGGGCATAGGCATCTTCCGTTTCCAGTTCTCGCCGCGAAGGTAAGGCGGCCGCAAAACTTGGCAAGATTGGGGAGTTGCTAAGCGTCAGATTCCGCGCGAGCAACGCCCAGCGCTGCCGAAACTGCGCTCGCCAGCGCAGCCTGCGATACGGGCTTCCTAACCACGGGAATGGCTGAGAAGTCTGCCGGAATGTGCACGCCGTCGCGATAACCCGTCGCGAATACGTATGGAATGCCGCGCTTCTCAAGCTCCCTAGCGACATCCTCGGAAGTGGAAGATCCCAGGTTGAGATCGAGAACGGCACAGTTGGGTGATCCCTCGGCCAGAAGTTTCAATGCCGCGCCGACATTGGCCGCGGTCGAAACTTCCTCGGCGCCGAGCGACCTTAGCAGCTCCTCGGTATCCATCGCGATAAGCGACTGATCCTCGACAAGCAGGATGCTCATTCCATCCAACGGCGTGAAACTCTCTTCGTTCATGGCATGGTCGACAGGTGGGAGGTCGACGACCTCGCGCAAGTGTTGGCTCGGGATCGTGATATGGGCCTTTAGGCCTCCGGGAGCGAAGTCGATGTCAATGCTTCCACCAAGATCGTGCGAAACGGTCTTCTCGATCAAATTCGAACCGAAGCCGCGGCGTGTCGGTGCGACGACTTCCGGTCCGCCGCTTTCTTTCCAAGAGAGGTGGCAGTCGCCGTTTTCGGCTATCGACCAGGATATTTCCAGCCTGCCGGACGTGACTGAAAGGCTGCCGTACTTCGCCGCGTTGGTCATCATCTCGTGCAGAAGCAGGGCGAAGACGCCGAACGCACGTTCGGTTAGCCCGATGTGGTTTCCCGAGATCTGAATTCGATCAGGGAGTTTCGCGAACCGATGCATACCGGCCTCGGCTTCGATGAGGCCCTTGAGCTCGCCACCGTCGCGGCCGCCGAAGGACTGGTCATGCGCGAAGGAGAGAGCCCGGAGCCGCCCTTCGAACGACTTGGAGTATTCGTCGACCGACTGGGAATTTGCACCGGTCTGGGTCGCAATCGACTTCACCAGTGCAAGGATGTTCTTTACCCGGTGGTTCAGCTCCGAGTTCAGCAGCTTGCGCTGGCTCTCAGTCCGCTCGCGCTGTTCCTCGGTGGCGTCGTTGTGCGAAAGCATCACGTCCCGGACATATCCCCTGATGGAATCGGCAACGACGACGTCGGCTTTCGACCAAGGGAGGGACTTGTGCCTGACGTCTTCCCTCCAGGTGTCGAAGCTGCCGCGCGGCGACAGTCTCACGCCGTTTTCGGTGAGTTCCTCCTTCTTCCGAGGCTCTCCGGCCCATTCGATTTGGTGAGCCTCCTCGCTTCGGAAGAACACTAGGAAGTCCGGCGAAGAGACGGAGATCGGGATCGCAAGGACGCCTGCGACCCGCGTGCCGTATTCCTCGGCATTCCCCGTCTCCGACTGGAGATCCTGCGTGTCCCAGATGCTGCGACCCGCCTTCTCGACGATGACTTCCATCAGTCGGGGGATCGCGGATTCCGACGGCGAGACCCCGTACGCGGCCCACTCTCCACGCGACCACAGACCCGCCCCGTCGCTGGCGATCAGGGAGGAAAATGCTCGAAGCCGTCTGCGAAGAGTGACTTCGACCGGGTCGGCGGGATCGACGCCCGCGATGATGGCATCAAGACGACTGCGTGTCGCGGCGGCGGACGCCTGCTGTTCGCGATGCTCGATGGCGGCCACATGCAGCGAGAAGTACTGTGCAAAAAGCTCGGTCGCCACGCGCAGCGGTATGGAAAGCCATTTCGGCGTGTTGTGATGGCAGGCGATCAGGCCCCAGAGCTGGCCGTCCACGACGATCGAGATCGACATCGAGGCGGCAACGCCCATGTTTCGCAGGTACTCGCAGTGGATGGGCGAGACGCTTCGAAGATGGGCGAACGATAGGTCCACTGCCGGATCGCCTTCAGCGATTTTCGGAAGGAGCGGCACGGGGGTGAACGACGCGTCGCCGATCACGCGGATCCAGTTCTTGACGTAAAGCTTACGTGCCTGAACGGGGATGTCGGATACAGGAAAGTGCTGCCCGAGGAAGCTTCCGAGCGAAGGATCCTTTGCTTCCGCGATCACCCGGCCGGCACCGTTGTGCAGAAACCTGTAGACCATCACGCGGTCATAACCGAGCATCGCGCGTACGAGCCGCGCGACCGACTTGAACAGCGGATCGAATTCCCGGTAGCCGTCCACCCGGCGGATAAGCGACTGTGTCAGGTGAAGGGCGACTTCCGTATCTTCGGGAGACGCGGGCCGCTCGAGCTCGAGAAAGGTCCGGCCTTCGTATCTGTGGGCGGTGATGTCCGCAACGCTCGCGCCGTCCGAGAGCTTCGCCTTGAGCACGACGCCCGCGATCTGGCCCGCTCCGGCCCGAGCGACGGCGTTGCCTATGTCATGGGCGACGGTCGAACCGACCAGATCGGCAAGCTCCGCCCCGACATATTCGCGGTTTGTATCGCCCAGAAACTCGTTGATGTTCTCGGAGACGAACGAGACCATCCCTTGCTCGTTCAGGACGATCATTGCTCCGTGAGGCTGGATGCTGCCCGGAATGTGGATGGGTTCTCGATCGCAATTGGTGAGATCGACTTTGGACCTATCATAACTCAACGGCGAACATCCTGCTTTCTCGATGGGGTGGGCATGCTGTCTGCCATAGCGTCCGAAGGCCAGCAACCGCTAACGGCGTGTATACGATTGATTTGGGGTATCGGATTATCGGAAATGCTGCTCGAACAAGTAGGTGCCGTGACCGCTGGATCAATGCTCAGAGGTCTATTATTGTTATGCGGATACCAAACCGCCTTTTTGGATACCTGAGCAACTTCGACGAGACCCATGGGTTCTACATCGACGGATGCGATGAGACTACGGCGCGACTTCCGCCGGACTGGCAAAAGAGAGCCGTTTACAAGACCATCACTGCGCGTGGAAGGAAGGTCGAACTCATCGCTCCCTCGATCGAGGACATACCGCTTTCAAAGCTGGTCAGGCTAGTGGAGAAGGACCGGGGATGGATCTCTTCTCTTCATTCATCGAGACCAGTCGACAAGCCAGCCATCATTGAGCGTATGAGCGCTCCGGCATCGCTTCTGACGTAGTCGCGAAGGCCGAGCAATTTCTAGGAGCGCTTCCCGATCTTCCACCTCAAAAGAAACGTCTGCCTGCAGCGATACCCGATTACCCGCGCGAAACACATTGCGCCTTCTTCACGCCTGAAACGAACACTGTCTCTATCAGGAAGTGGGACCCGTTGAAGAGGGTCTACAACCAGGATCCTTCGGCGGAAGTGGGACGTTCCCGCTGGACGCTGCTTCAGTCACGCGATCCGGGGGTTGGTCGAGTGCCAGGAAAAGGTTCCTGAAATGAACGTCGTCATCAGGGTGAAAACTCGCGTTTCGGCCATTCGTGACGAATACCCGCAACCTTTGAACCAAGCTTTTCGCTCTCTCTCGCGATGTCATATTTGCGCCGGCAACTTCTTACGCCGACCATAGGAGGCCATAATGGAGTGGTAGAAAAGATGAATTTGCGTGAAATCGATTACCGCGGCGTCTCCGGCCGCGATAAGGCGAAATTGAAGGTTATCGAAAGCTCTCTCCGGTCAGGGCTATCCCGGACAGCACAGCGCTTCATCGAACGCTTCGAACCTTCGATCATTGCTTGCTCCCAGCCCGCAGCCGCCTCCATCCTAGAGGAGCTGATCCGCTACCTCTCGCAGGTGAAGCAGGCCGAAGAGCAATACGGGTACGGCGCGATGCTCGACTACTCGCGACCCGTGGTTAAGTCGCTTCTGAGCGCGAAAAAGTTTGACGGAGAACCCGCAATAACGTTGGACATGGTGAAGGCGAGGGACCGGCGGCTCGCAAATGCCGCCTGACATCAAAGCGACAAGGTTGTCACCCGCTCGGCGACTTCTTCGATCAGTTCAAGTCGGTTTTCGTCGACCTCGCCCGCTTCGTCGAAGTGCGACCATGGTTCAACGGAGTTGAGGTCGTATGCGAGTCCCAGCGCGGCTTCGGACATCACATCTATAAGGTCGAAGTTGTCGTCGAGGTCATCGTCTATTTCATGCAAAAGGTCTCCTAATACTTCGAGCGTCCCGTAGCTTGCGTCGTCTTCTTCGTCCCCGAAAACGAAAACGAGAAGCTCTCCATTTTCGTCTCGAACCACGCCAAGCTGCGCGCGTGCATAGCGCACTGCCTCAGCGCCTCGCACGGCTTCCTCTACAAGGAGCCTCGCATGCTCGGAACCGCGGACGGGCCTCGCCGTGCCGTCGGGGTAGCAGAGCCGGTAGAGACGTTTTCCGTCGACGATCCGACGTTGAAGCCTGTATCCCGAAGGCAACAAGGACAGCGGCACGCTGCACCACTCTTCTGAACTCTTCAGCCGCGCACCAAAGCGGGGGACAAAATTAAACATTCGATGCAGTACTCTCTTTTCTTTCTACGTCGCGGATCGGTCTAGGAGGCGATCGATCGATGTCAAGCGATGGCACCTCGTTTCCCGAAGGAGAAGCGGGCACCCCCATCATCGCCTCCCAGTCGATCTCCCACCCCTTGAGCGCCGACAGCATCGCCAGCCCCATCGCCTGCGCCACTGCCGGCACGACGGCATTCCCGATCTGGTCGGCCACCGGCCCGAGGCCGCCGATGAACCTCCAGTCGTCGGGGAAACCTTGCAGTCTGGCACGCATGCGGTTCGTCAAACCGGGCACGAATCCATCGTGGGATGCTTCATCGTCGGTCGGCGCCGCTTTCGCCGGAGGGGCGTAACGAATCCCTCGCGCTTCCGCACGGATCGCCTCTCCGTCGCGCGGGCTTCCCTGGTATTTTCGAATGGTATCGGCCCGATAGTCGCGATCCTTCATGGACTGCAGCCATGCCTCCGCACCCGACCAGCCGTTTTCGCCCATCAGATCGGCGAGGACGACACCCACGTTCGTAGTGAGTTCAGGAAACTTCCTAGGCATGCGGAAGCTATCTCCCAGGTCTTTGCGTATCCCGACGAACATGATCCGCGAGCGGTTCTGCGCGACGCCGTAGTCCTTCGCGTCGATGCGGTGGATTTCCGTCGCATATCCGGCCTTCGAGAACTGCCGCAGCAGGAAGGCCACATAGTCCGCGTGCCGCGAGTGCAGCAGGCCCTCGACGTTCTCGAAGAGGAAGGCCTTAGGCGCGATCTCACGCACCGCACGCACGCCTTCCATCATCAGATCGTTCTCGTCGTGGCGGCCCTTCTTCTGGCCGGACGTGCTGAACGGCGTGCACGGCAATCCGCCGGTCAGGAGGTCGATGCGTTGATCCCGATACGGCTTGAAGTCCACCTTGCGGAGGTCTGCTGCGATCACGGGCCAGTTCGGCCGGTTCGCCTTCAATGTGGCTACCGCGTTCTTGTTGAATTCGACGAGGGCGACGTGCTCGAAGCCTGCGCGTTCCAGCCCAAGCGCCAGATAGGGGCGGCAGCTCGGCATAGGCCTTGCGCGGCCTTGGATCGAACGACACCCGTGCTTCGCCGGTGACAGCCTGGAGCGCGCTAGTCTCCATCGGCCCGATTGCGGCAATCTTTCCAGATGCAATGCCGCCCAACACCCGGTGCGCATTCGCGATCCGGTACTGGGCAGACATGCGTCGCACTGAGGCGAGGGCGGGCTGCTCTGCGCCGAACAAAGATTCGAACTCGGCAAGAAGCATCCCGGCTTGATCGCGAAGGCCCGCTTGCACGACGATGAGTCCTTCCTTGCCCCCGCGATAATGCAGCCGCAGGTCGCCTATAAAGGACGACACCTTCGTCTCGAAGGACAGAATTGAATTCTTCACGTGCTTCCTTGCGGCGTCCGAGACGATCTTCCTGTTCGCCGCCGTCAGGGCATCGGCCGGCGTCAGCTTCGCCGCAGCGAGCCGCCTCCGAATACCGGCGATGTCCTTCGTGTCGATCCGGGCGCCGATCTCCATCCTTTCCAGGACTTCCCGCCGGGTATCGGGGTCGGCGGCAACCAACGCCTTGATGACAGGAAAGGAAGCGCGAGTCCTTTCAAGGACATCCTCGCTTCCCTTCAAGGTCGTCGCAAATCCCAGGTAGGTCGAGAGCTCGCTGGCCGCGAGATTGCAGCGTGTCTTCAGGAAGGCTTTCACATCGGCGGCCGGCACGACGTCTGTCAGCTTTCCGATCTCGGCGGACATCTGCAGAACCTTGTCGGTCATCTGCTCCTGAAGCTGGATGATCCGGTTCATTGCGGCGGAAAGCGCCTGCGCCTTCGGGTCGATGTCGGCCATTGGAGTGTCCCCTTTCGGGACGTCCTTACGACATCGGATCTTTCAGGGCCGGTAAGCGGATTGGTAAAATCATATCGAAATCCGAGGATTCGACGCACCTGTTCGAGTTAATAATCTCGAAGTGACTCGGCGCTACGTACTAAGGGCAAAACCCCTGTATTACTCCGGTGACCGATGATGTTCTCCGCACCGCCTCTTGAAGGATTCGTCGTCATTGTCCAGCACGAGACGGACGTCGCCCGTCGTCTCGAAGCAGCTCTCTCCCATGCCGGCGCGACGGTCTTCATCGCCTCCAGAGCGTGGGAGACCGTCGAGCTCCGCAAGAAGTACGACGCCCAGCTCGTCGTGTTCGACAGCCATGACGCAGATGGGGAGGCCAACGAACCCGTCGTCGTCGACGCTCGTCTGATGGCGAACGTCGGCGCCATCAGGTATTCGGCGGAAGTCGAAGGACTCCCGGAGCTGATGTCCTTCGGCACATGGATAGATATCGTCCGGCCGACGGCGGACGTCGTGGCGGCCGCCGTCGAGTGGCGGCGTGTGCTGGGAGCGTAGCGTCGGTTCTGCGGCGGGACAGCTTAGCGTGGTGATCTTCGCTTCGAGCGCACGAATACGCCGGAGAAATGGTATCGAAGATCTGGCCGCGCTGCACCCTCTACTCATGCCAGAGCCATCATGCTAACTAGGCCGGAGAAGGGGATTCCGGATGAAGTTCAAGCTAGTCGCGGTCGCGGTCGCCGCGCTTGTCCCAGTGGTCGGGATGCTGGGCTATGGCGAATACGCGATCCGCCAGGAGCGTGGCGCGGAGGTTCGCGCGCAGGCCGCGCAGGCGGCACGTCAGGCGTCTTCTGAGGTCGACCGCATCGTCGAAGGACTACGTTCGCTTCTTCTCGCCGTGACGTCGATGCCGTCGGTCCGGCATTTGGATGCCCCGACGTGCGACGAGGCCCTGAACTCGCTGGCGGGCAATGTGCCCAACATCCGCACTATCTTCGTGCTCCGACCTGACGGGAGTCCTGTCTGCGGTAGCATGGAGATCCCGGCTGGTACCACGTTCGCCGACCGAAAGTACTTCCATCAGGCCATCGAGACAAAGGCGTTTGTCGTCGGTACTTACACTAAGAGCAAGCTAAGCGGCGAGGCGGTCCTGCCGCTGGCCATGCCACTCGTGGAGGACGGCGCCGTCGTCGCTGTCGTGGTGAGCGGCATCCGCCTCGACTGGCTCCAGAATCGGATCACCGAGCGTGGCGTCGCGCCAGGCAATGCCGTGACGCTTGCGGACGGCGAGGGGACGATCGTCGCGCGCGTGCCCCTCCCGGAACGTTTCGTCGGGACGGTAATCCCTGACGGCTTCCTCAAGCTCATCCATGCCGAGCAACCGGGCGTCGTGGAAGTCCGAAGCCAGGACGGAACGGAACGGGTGCTCGGTTACCGCCCCATCGCGTTACCGAGCAGCCCGTTGTACGTCAGCGCCGGCTTTTCTACCGGTGAAGCGTTCGCCCCCATCAACAGGTCTACGATCATAAACGCGCTCGGCATCGCATGGGGCGCTCTCGTCGCTCTGGTGTTGTCCTTCTACGTTGGCAACCGGGTCATTCTCGCACCAATCTCCCGGATCGGAGACGTCATGCGACATTGGAAGGCCGGCAACACCGAAGCCCGCACGGGGATGAAGCATTCCGACGAACTTCACGCTGTCGGTGCCGCGCTCGACGATCTGCTCGACCAGCTCGACGCCCGTCGATCCGAAGCCGAGCGCTCCGAGGAGGAGCGCATGCTTCTCGTCCGCGAGCTTGCCCACCGCGTCAAGAATGGATTCGCGCTTGTCCAGGCGATTTCCCGCCAGACGTTCGCCCGTTCCGAACCGGAGAGATACCGGTCCTTCTCGGAAAGACTGACAGCACTCGCAGGAACCTACGATCTAATCCTTGCAAGGGAAGGATCGGCCTCTTCAATCAAGGACGTCGTGCAGGCAGCCCTGAAGGCGCACGCCTCGGATGCTGGACGGATTTCTTTCGACGGCCCGGACGTCGTCCTTCCTGCCGACGTGGCCCTTCCTCTGTCGCTCGTCCTCCACGAACTTGCGACGAACGCCATCAAGTATGGAAGTTTGGGTGTCGACAATGGAACAGTATGCATAACGTGGGCTGCCGACGGTGGCCGAGTCGACCTCCGATGGGTTGAGGCTGGCGGGCCGCCTGTCACGGCGCCGACGAGCAAAGGGTTCGGCAGCGTCCTAATCGAGCGCGCCTTTCCATCGACGTTTAATCCAAGATCGACCGTCGACTTCCGGCCGGACGGACTTCATTTCGACATTAGTTTCGGTTGCGCGGAACCATGATCAGTCTTTTACGTGCCGTGCGACTGGTGAGCGATAGGCAGGAAGATTTATGCCGTATAGAGTGCTAGTAGTGGAAGACGAACCACTTGTGAGAATGCTTGCCGTAGACGTGGTTGAAGAGGCGGGTTTCGAAGCTGTGGAGGCATCTAACGCGGACGAGGCCCTCGAGCTCCTCGAAAGTATGCCGGATATTCGGCTGATTTTCACGGATATAGACATGCCCGGTTCGATGGATGGCCTACGTCTTGCGGCGACCGTGCGTGATCGTTGGCCGCCGGTTCGCATCATCGTGGTATCTGGGAAGCAGCGTCCGAGCGCTGCGGAACTTCCTGATGGGATCTTTTTCCCGAAACCGTACGACGTCGGCAAGGTCTGTCGGACCATGCAGGGGATGCTGGCAGCGTGATGCGAGATTTCATTCAATTGTCCTGATGCTCCGAGATGGGGCTTGGCCATGGTGCCTGCGCTAGCATTTTTTCTTTCCTCGATTAGCGGCAGGAGACTCTCCTGATAGGGTCGCCCACCGTGGGCGGCGACCATTCCTCCTTGTGCTCTGTCCGATAGCGTACGTTGTGCGCCTCAGGGGAACAGAAGAGAGGGTGCTGCATTGCTTGATACTCGAACAAGCGAAAGGGAGGAAGGGCATGATCACCATGGTCGGCGACGAAAATACCATTGAGAAGCTCGTCACTATCCATCTGTATCTCGAACCCTTGTCATGGAAACAGCGAGCCTGCGATCGGGATGTCACCCCTTGAATCACGATGTCGCCCACTTTCAAGCGGCAGTTTCAATAACGCGTGGAGCTAGCTGATAATACCCCATGATTTTGGGCGAAAGAAAGCCCGCCCGGTGCCCCCCACATTACCAGTATATTTTGAGCGACCATCATGACCCGTGTAGCTATCATCGGATCCGGCCCAACGGGCATCTATACTCTAAAGGGCCTCGTCACCTCCCCCACGCCGCTTTCTATCACCATCTTCGAAGAGACGCCTGACGCGGGGAAAGGGACGCCGTACCACCCGGCTGTGAATGACCGCGCTATGCTTGCGAACATCGCCAGTATAGAGCTCCCACCGATCGAACAGAGCCTTGTCCAATGGCTGCGGTCTCAATCGGTCACCCGTCTTCAGGAGTTAGGCATTGGCGTCGACGACATCGGCGAGAGAGAATTCTACCCACGCGTCGTCCTGGGAGAGTTTTTCGCATCGCAGTTCTGGGCTCTCGTCAGTCGAGGCCTTGCCGCGGGGCATACGATAGACGTCAAGCCGAGCCATCGCATTCTCGACATCCGCCTTAACAGCTCCTCTATCACGCTCTCATACGAAAGCCGCTGCGGAGACGAGGAGGGGGCCATGGAGTTCGATCACGTTGTAATGGCAACCGGACACGACTGGCCAGAGAACACCGAGACGTCACCTGGCTACTTCTCCTCGCCGTGGCCTGCAAGCGCGATCAAGAGGATCGGCGCCGTCGGTGTCGGCATTCTCGGAACCTCCCTGAGCGGAATCGACGCCGTAGTATCGGTCTCGACGGCGCACGGAATGTTTCTTCGCGACGAGGCAGGTACGCTGCGATACGAGGCCCGCCCAGATGCCGCGGCCTTTCACATGACAATGATGTCGCGGAAGGGGTTGCTACCCGAGGCAGACTTTTACTGCCCTATCCCCTACATGCCACTGCGCTACTGCACCAAAGATGAAGTCCAGCGTTTGATCGTCGAGAAACCGGACCGACTGCTCGACGAGATATTCGAACTCTTCAAGCGCGAGCTCGCCGACGCGGATCCGGATTACGCCGCTCGCACCGGCATCGCCCTGGCAACGGTTGAGGACATCGCCGACCGATACTTCGCCGCGCGGGTGTCGGCAGAGCCTTTCGCGTGGGCGGCCCGCAACCTTTCCGAGGCTAAGCAAAACAAGCAGCAGCGCGTCACGGTCGAGTGGCGTTACGCTATTCTTCGCATGCATGAGGTCATCGCTCTAGCCGTACCGCATTTCAGTGCGGACGACCTGAAGCGCTTTCACGAGCATTTCAAGACAGTGTTTGTCGACGACTATGCAACGGTGCCCCACGAGTCGGTCGAGCGCCTGCTGGCGCTCCGCGCGGCAGGAAAGCTCGATGTCCTGGCGCTTGGCGACGACTACGAGATTGAACGTTCAGAAAACGTGCCGGGCGTAACGCTGAAGATGGGCAAGGACACGATCTCGTTCGCCGCTTTCATCGACGCCACCGGCCAGCACGCGCTCTCCGCGTCTGACTTGCCGTTTCCAAGCCTCCGGCAGCCGGGGGCACTTCAGGAAGCGATGACGAACGAGGTGGCCGCCGATGGCGATGTCAACGTCCGGCGAACCGGTGGCATCGATATTGACGACGAGTTTCGCCCGCGGGTGTCCGGCGACGTGAGCAATAGGCTCTACTGCGTCTCTGTCCCGTTCCTGCTTCACAAGCTTCCATTCGTACAGGGTATCACCAGTGCGCACGAAATGGGCGTCAAGGTTTCGAAAGCGATCATCCGATCGGCGACGGCGACGGCGACGGGAGAACTGTCGTTGATTGGTGCAGGTCACGATGGGGTCAATTCGGCTCCGACAGCGATTGCGCCGTCCCCGGAGACGGCGGCGTAGACGCCGAAGCAGCGCGATCTTTGTCGCACGATCGTTCGAAGAATTTCGGCATCTTCGGTAAGTCCATCCTGTGCGATCATCGTCATTCCGCACCGTTTCGTTTTCTCAGTGATCGTCATCGACCGGTCGCCAATGGCGAACCGGCTGCCGACGGCAATATTCTCGAGGCTGCCACCCTCAATGACGACGTTGGGTCGGAACCGGCGGGCGTCGATGGTCGTGTCTGGAAGAGCCGACTGCAAAGCGTGCATCTCCTCGGCGAAAACGATGTGAAGAGGGGCGATTTCGTAGCGCGAACGGACTTCGATTTCGCCGTCGTGAGCAACTACCGACGCACCGCTCGAGCGCACACCGCAACGGAACCCAAAGTGTTCTGAAAGGGCGTCGTCGAGCCGCTCGTCATCCAAAGCGAAAGTCCAGTGGGAACCGTTGACGAATACGCTGCCATCCCGAGATGCCGCTGAAAGTTGCAGTGCCTGCCGCCAGCGGGCTGATTTCTCGGGCGCGGCTGTTTCACCTGTCGTCAAATCGATTAGGAATGATGAGCGATCACCGAAAACGCCGGATTCATTGAAGTCCAAACGGCCTGTTTCGTAGCCGCCGATGGAGGCGACCGGATACCGCCAGAGCTGCGAAACGATCATCGGGCAGCCGTCATTCTGCTTCAAAGGCTTTTTGCAGCGCTCGGCGCGCCTCCCGGAGCCTCGCTGTCTTCGCGTCTCGCGCCGCAGCCTGAGCCTTGATGATCTCCGAGGCGACCCGATCGGTCTCCTGTCTCCTCTCGGTCATCGCTTTTGTCATGGGATCCTCCTTTCCAATAGTCATCGTTCGATTTCTGAAGTCGCAGGGAAATCACGTTGAACTGCATGTAGTAATGCCGCCACAACAGCTCTCTCGACCCCTCGTTCGTCCTGTTTTCGAAGCTTAGCGGGTAAGTCCCCAGATATATCCCAGCATCGCGGCAACACCGACTGCCGCCAGCGGACGTGCCCGAATGCGGTCCTCAACGTCGCGAACGGAAGACCTGGCTTCTGCCTTCACGAGGTCTACGCCGCCCTCTACGACCTCCAGTAGGTTTTCTCTTAGGCGGGCGACGTCCCTGCGCAGAGCACGGACTTCCTCGCTGCCATCGAGGATTTCGGATTTGACAGGCGGTCGGCTCTGCAGCGCGTCGTCAACAAGGGGATAGTCGCGATCCCCGGCAAGGTCCGCGGCCCCCTCCGCCGGGTCTCCTGTTATGGTTTCCGCACTCCCAGTTGGGATTGAGGTAATCGTCGCGGACACGGGGTCGGACGCCGGGAAAGTGGCTTCCAGCCCATCGTCTAAAGCATCGGCGCTTGCCGTAGCGCGCTGCTGCTTTTGCTCATCCCGCATGGACTGGACGGCTGGCGAGTTGTTCTGTTCGGACATCGTGTTCTCCTTCTCGGAAGGTAGCGTTTATGCGTTTCGGCCGGTTGAAAGCGCGCTCGCCGAGTGGAGTATGTCCTCTTCACTCGGAACCCTGCCATCCGGCGTGAGGTCGTCCACGGCCTTCGGCAGGTCCCGCGTCAGCCGTTCGAGGATATCCTGGCGCGACAGTCCTGTCTTCGCAGTGAGCTCGTCAAGGACGTCCGGACCGAGCGCCTCGGAAAGCTGGCCCCGTTCAATAGGGGCGTTCGGCCCCGGCTGGACCCAGGTGTCTGCCTTATCGCCGTGACCATTCTGCTGAAACGTCTTCAAGAGGTCACCGAGGCCGCCGCTTAGGATGCCGCCGGTTGTCAGGCCTCCGAGCAAGTCTCCGAGGCCGCCTTGTCCACCGAAAAGACCACCCAGCCCGCCGTTCGCCTTGTCGTTCGGGCGAGATGCCTCGGCGTCTTGTGGTTGCCGGTTCTGGAGGCCGCGCAGCACCTCTGCGATCTTGTCCCGGTTCTGATAGCCTGCCACAGCAAGCGCGCCCAGCAGCGCTTTCATAGGTCCACTCATCATTGGTCGATCTCCTGGTTTGTCGCTTCGAGCGCTTTGGCGCTCCAAAGAACGACAACACTGAACGGCGTCCGTCGTTCCCGTGCTCTCTTAAAGGGTGGATGGCGCGGACATCCCTTGTCCGCGCCCCCTTTTCACTTGATCGGCGGCGACGCTTTACCAAGCTTGAGGGCCGGCTCTCGCCCCCAGACCCGCAGCTTACCAAGCTCGGATGCGAAGGCGGCAAGTCCTTCCTCTCCGGGGAGGACGATGGTGCCTTCATCGAGATCGTCGGCAATGCCGGCCTTTGCGAGAAGCGGAACGGCACTCTCGTCGTAGCCGATGAACTTGCAATGCTGGAATGCATCGGCCACGAAGTCTCGTGCAGTCGCTTCCTTCACCAGATCCTCCATCGCGGCCGGCGAGGCGAGGACGGCCACGGCGTCGAATAGCACCGATGGACCGCCGTCGATCATGTGCTGCGCCTCGATCCACGATCCGTCTGAGGCGGTCACACCTCCGACTTTCGGGGCGATCAGCTCCACCAGAGCCTTTTCCTTCTCGATCGCCGTCTTCAGCCCCTTGAGCAGCTTGGCATCGACTCCGTCGGTGACGAGCACACCAAGCTTGCGGCCCTCGAAACGCTTCGGTCCACGCTCGACAATGCTAAGGGCAGGAGAGGGCTCAAGATCCTGGCGCGTCGGCATCGCCGCGTCCGCGGCCTTAGGCATCGTCTGGATGCCGAGCTTCTGGGCGACCGTGGTGGCGAGCGTCTCGTCGATGTTCAGCAGGTGCGAGATCATCCGCTCTCGGATTGCCAAGGTTTCGACCTTGCTCAGCTCAAAGGTGAGCGCCATCGCGATGTGCCGCTGCTCCGGCGGCGTCTGGCTAAGGAAGAACTGACGTGCTTGGCTGTAGTGGTCGGCGAAGCTTTCCGGACGCAGCCGGACCTTCTGGCCATTCTCCTCGGCCGGGAAGTGGCGGTAGCCTCGCGCGGGCGACTCCCGCGGACCTTCCCCGAACGAATTCGGCTGGTAGTTCACCCGGCCGACTGGGTTGCGCATCGCCATATGCCCATCTTGTTGGAAGTTGTGGAAAGGACACTTCGGCGCGTTGATCGGGAGGTGCGTGAAGTTCGGACCGCCAAGGCGCTTGAGCTGCGTGTCGAGGTAGGAGAAGTTCCGGCCCTGCAGAAGAGGGTCGTTGCTGAAGTCGATGCCCGGCGGTACGTTCTGCGTCATGAATGCGACCTGCTCGGTCTCCGCGAAGAAGTTGTCCGGCATGCGGTCGAGGACGAGACGGCCGATCGGCTTCACAGGCAGGATTTCCTCAGGGATGATCTTTGTCGGATCGAGGACATCGAAGTCAAAGTTGTCGGCGAACTCCTGATCGAAGAGTTGGACGCAGAGTTCCCATTCCGGAAAATTGCCGGACTGGATCGACTGCCACAGATCGCGGCGATGGAAGTCGGGGTCGGCGCCGTTGATTTTGACGGCCTCGTTCCACGCGACCGACTGCAGGCCGAGCTTGGGCTTCCAGTGGAACTTGACGAATGTGGACTCGTGCTTCTCGTTCACGAACCGGAAGGTGTGGACGCCGAAGCCCTCCATGAAGCGGAAGGAACGAGGGATGGTCCGGTCGGACATGATCCACATGACCATGTTCATGCTCTCCGGCGTCAGGCTGATAAAGTCCCAGAAGTTGTCGTGAGCTGTCTGTGCCTGCGGAAAGGCACGATCCGGCTCCTGCTTCGCAGCATGGATCAGATCTGGAAATTTGATCGCATCCTGGATGAAGAATACCGGGATGTTATTTCCGACGAGGTCCCAGTTGCCTTCCTGAGTATAGAATTTGACGGCGAATCCGCGAACGTCGCGTGCGAGGTCGGCGGATCCCTTGTTGCCTGCCACTGTCGAGAAGCGGACGAAGACGGGCGTCTTCTCGCCTGCGCGCTGGAAGATGTCGGCGCGCGTGACGTCGGACAAGGATTCGTACGTCTCGAAGAAACCGTGGGCAGCGTAGCCACGCGCGTGCACCACGCGTTCCGGAATGCGCTCGTGGTCAAAGTGAAAAATCTTCTCGCGGAAGTGGAAATCGTCGACGAGAAGCGGACCTCGCGCGCCAACGCGAAGGGAGTTTTGGTCGTCGGCGACGGGTCCACCCTGCGAGGTGGTCAGCACGTCGTGGCCATCCTCGGCGATCTGGTGGAGCTCGCCGCCCGCGCCGCGGTGAAGCTGCTGATCATGGATGGTGACGTTGTCGGTAGAGGAGGTCGAGCTGGAGGCCCGTGTCGTACGCTTTGCCATGGTAGTCCTCGATGAGTGTGGTCGGATGTCAAAAAGGCCGCCCCGAGGGACGGCCTTTCAGAGATTGCGATGACTTAAGCTGCCTTGCTCTTGCCCTTGGCGTTTGCGGACGCCTTGGCGAGCTGCGTGAGCTTCTTGTCGGTGGCCTCTTCCTCGGCGAGGTTCGCCTGCAGCAGTGACACGGCGTCCTTCAGGCCGAGCTGGTTTGCCCACTCGATGAGCGTGCCGTAGCGGGCGATTTCGTAATGTTCGACCGCCTGGGCGGAGGAGATAAGGCCTGCATCGAGAGCCGGAGATTCCTTGAATTCCTCGATAATCTCTTCGCCTTCGGCGATGATGCCCTGGATCGCTTCACAGGTCTTGCCCCGTGCCGGCTTCCCGAGCAGTTCGAAAACCTGCTCGAGGCGTTCGATCTGGCCTTGGGTCTCGTCGCGGTGCTGCAGGAAGCCGGACTTGCCTTCTTCGGACTGCGCGGCGCGGGCCATCTTCGGAAGGGCCTTCAAGATCTGTTTCTCTGCGAAATAGATGTCCTTGAGCGTATCGAGAAACAGGTCGTCGAGCGTCTTGGCGGTTGCCATATCTTTTCTCCGTTAGTCGTGAAATTGAAGTTGAGAATGACTGCGATCAGTCGAGCAGGTCGGCCGGCACCGTTCCGCCATTTTCCGACAGCTTCTTCATGAGCGCCTTGTGAAGGAAGGTGTTCATCTTCGCGCTGTCGTGGACGTCTCCGGAATAACCCAGCTCCTGTGCAAGCTCCTTGCGCTCCTCAAGGCTTGCGTCCATACCGAGAGCCTTCATAAGGTCGACGATGGAGTGTCGCCAGTCGAGCTTCTGGCCTGACTTCTTCACCGCCTCGTTCAGGATCGTTTCGACATCGACGGAAGCCGGAGATGCTGAGCCCGAGGCTGCGCTGCCATTCTGGGACGGGTTGGGACTTGCCGGCTGGGCTGCGGACGGCGCCGGCTGGGCTGCCGCCGGGGCCGCCGCGGGCGTGGAAGATGCAGGCGATGACGACGCCGGCGAGGTCGCCGCGGCGGACGGGTTGGAAGCCTGAGGAGCAGGCGCGGCATTGGCTTCGCCAAAGATGGCGTGCTTGATACGGTCGAAGATGCTCAATAGATCCTCCCTTTGTGAGCGATAGAGGACGTTCTGCCAAGTTCAGGCACGAAGCGAGGCGCAGTCGCGCAGGCAAATCGTCAGATCACGTATCCGTGAGATCGACTAAACGTTGAGAGGAGAGAGCAGTTCCGGCGCGTGACTGTCTATCGGTGAAAGAAACGGATAGCGTACGGAATCGTACCAACAGATCTTTCTCCGGATTTTCTCGCTTTTCCCGCTAGAATGAAGGCTGCACCGACATTCCAGCGCCGGGAGCCGACCGTCGCCCGAGCATTTAACGAACCAAGACCATTCGAACCCGTTTTTGTCAGGGGGCGGCGAGAAGGGAGCGCCTTGTGGTCTCACAACTGGTCTATGGTACCAACGGGTAGTCGCGATGATATCTGTCGAGAAAGGCGTCGGCCGCCCCAATTCCCGATATCAGCCGTCTCTTCGTCCACCGAATTGGACCGTCACGCGAAGTCGCCAATCTTGCCAGACTGGAAGACAATTTCAGGGTCACCTCCCTCGCCCACCACCGGGTCGCCTTCACGCTTCCAGACGACCACGCCAGCGTGCCTGTCCGCCAAGGCGCGCGCCTCTTCGATCGCCGCCGCTTCGGTCGCCGCGGCGCGGGGTTCGAAAGCTCTCACCGGCTGGTCGTGTGCATCGAGGTCGAAGGCCAGCACGTACACGGTGACGAACGTTCCGGGCATCTGAAGACTCCTTGGATGTGAGCGGGGAGCGGCGACGTCGCCGCTTTCTCGCAGAAGCTCTAGTTCTGGAGGAATATGGCCAGTTCTCGGGCGACCGTCTCCGGATCCTCCCTCTGTGGAAAGTGGCCGACATTCTGGATCAGAATTCTGTCGAATGAGCCTGAGAACTTCTCGTGCAGGTTCTCGGACAGCTCCGACGGGTTGACGCCATCATCCCCTCCTTGAAAGTAGATCGTCGGAAGCGATAGCGACTGCGTTTCCCTGATGCGGTCTTCAAGCCAAACGCTTCGCGGATCGGGCTCGGCTTCACCCCAACGAACCCGGTAGCTATGGAGCGTTACCGCCATCCAGTCCGGATTGTCGAAGGACCGCGCGACAGCTTCGAAAGTCGCCTCGTCGAACCAGCCGTCAGGGCTCCAGTTCTCCCATTGTATTCGTGCGAAACCGTGCGGGTCCGCAGCGATCGCCTCCGAACCGCGCTTCGTGGCCATGAACCAGTGATACCAGTACCTCTGTGCTTGGCGAAACGGGGGCGTCTTTAGTCCGCCCATCCGCGGAAGGGAGGAAAGCAACGCCATCCGGTTGACGCGGTCTGGCCAGCCGATGGCTAGCGCCTCGGCTATGTTGGAGCCCCAATCGTGACCGACGACAGAAAAGCGCTCGATGCCGAGGCCGTCCATCAGAGCGATAGCGTCCATGGCGAGAACCGCACCATTCGCAGTGCGTAGCGCCTCGGAGTTAGCGAACATCGTGTCGCCGAAGCCGCGCAGGTAAGGCGCGATGAGACGAAGGTCGCGACCATGCAGGAGCGTCGAAACGTCCTTCCAAGTTGATGGGTCGTCGGGCCACCCGTGAAGCAGGAGAACCGGATGGCCGTGTTGTGCGCCGGTCTCGTAAAATGTGATGTGCAAGTCAGGCGTGTCGAAGTGCGGCATGAGAGATACCCCTGTCCGAAACCGTACGCTCCGGTTCGCTCCATGGAACTATGGGCATGCCCGGCTGTTCCTTGATCTGGGCAACACCGCCCCGAATTCCAAGGGGGCGCCATCAACGCACGATCATCATCTCCCATCAGGCGAAGAGCCTCGCCGCGGCGAGCGTGACCCTCGCAGGGTCCGTTCGGTCGGGTTCATATCAGAAGGAGAACATCCCAACAGTCCTAGTCGATCACTCTCCATTCAAAACGACAGCTCAAGGAGACAGCGAAATGAAAGCATTGACCTGGCATGGTAGCGGCGACATCCGATGCGAAGAAGTAGACGATCCTATAATCCAGCATGATCGCGACGCCATCATCAGGGTGACGAGCTGCGCGATCTGCGGCTCGGATCTCCACCTGTACGGCGGCTTCGTTCCGGGCATGCACTCCGGCGACGTCATGGGCCACGAAACCATGGGGGAAGTGGTTGAGGTCGGCCGTGGCAATTCTAAACTCAAGGTCGGAGACCGCGTCGTCGTCCCATTCACCATTTCCTGCGGCGAGTGCCGTCAATGCAAGTGGGGCCAGTTCTCGCTATGTGAACGATCGAACCCGAACGGCGCGATGCAGGCCAAGCAGGTTGGGTATCCCACGGCCGGCCTCTTCGGCTATTCCGAACTCTACGGTCGCTTCCCTGGAGGCCAGGCACAATACCTTCGGGTGCCGTATGCGGACGTCGGCCCGATCAAGGTTCCCGATGGGCTTTCGGACGAGCAGGTGCTCTTCCTGTCGGATATTTTCCCAACCGGCTACATGGCTGCGGAGAACTGCGACATCAAGCAGGGCCAGACGGTAGCCGTGTTCGGCTGCGGTCCGGTAGGCCTCTTCGCCATCAAGTCGGCTTTTCTGCTGGGTGCGGAACGGGTCATCGGGATCGACACGGTCCCGGAACGTCTTGCACTGGCGCAGCAATCCGGCGCCGAGACCCTCGACTATACGGACGAGGATCTCCAGCAGCAGATACTCGAGATGACGGGCGGCAAAGGTCCGGACGCCGTCATTGAAGCAGTCGGCATGGAAAGCCATGGGGCAGGTGGCATCATGGAAACGATGCAGACCAAGATTACGTCGACGGAACGTCCCTACGCGCTCAGCCAGGCGATCATGGCATGCCGTCCGGGCGGCGTCGTTTCGCTTCCGGGCGTATTCGTCGGCCCGGCCGTTCCCGCGCCGCTCGGCGCGTTTGTGGGCAAGGGTTTGACCCTGAAGACCGGCCAGACGCACGTGCAGCGTTACCTCCAGCCACTTATGGACCTCATCGAGCAGGGCAAGATCGACCCGTCGTTCATCATCACCCACCGCATCGGTATCGAGGAAGGGCCGGACGCCTATAAGACCTTCCGCGACAAGGAAGACGGTTGCGTCAAGGTCGTAATCAGGCCCAATGGCTGATCGAGGCATCAGAGGCGGCAAGGCTCAGGCGCTGCCGCCTCTTACCAGAACAACGACGACTATGCAGGCCTTCAGAGCGGAGAGCCAGATGACTGGCTTCGTGTGAATCATGACCGAATGGATCCATCTCTGTATCGACATGCAGTCGATGTTTGCCGAAGGGACGCCTTGGCAGGTCCCCTGGATGGCGAGCGTGTCGCCGGCAGTCGTCGAAGTCGCTGGCGAGCATCCGGATCGCACGGTCTTCACCCGCTTCGTTCCGCCGGAATCTCCCGAGCAGGTAACCGGTGCGTGGCAGCAATACTATAGGAAATGGGAGGTGATGACGCTCGAACGGATGGATCGCCAGCTCGTCGAGGTCGTACCTGAACTCGCGCGCTTCATCCCGCCTGCGAGGACATTCGACAAGATGACCTACTCGCCGTGGGTCGACGGCCGGTTGCATCGAATCCTGCAGGCGGAAGGGGTCGGCACCCTCGCCATCACCGGCGGCGAAACGGATGTATGCGTTCTAGCCGCCGTACTTGGAGCGATCGATCTGGGCTACTCGGTGAAGCTTCTCAGCGACGCCGTCTGCAGCGGGGCGGATCAGACGCATGATGCGACGCTACAACTCCTAGGAGATCGCTTCTCTGTGCAGGTGGAGGTGCTGACGAGCGACCAATTCCTAAGAAGGTCGAGCCGCTAAACCGGGAAGTGCCGAGAATCGAGGCTGCCCTGCTTCAGACGACGCCCTTATATCGTAGAACGCCTTTTGCTTCAGGCGACATTACCTATCGAACCTGGCGTGATTGAATTAGCACTCGTGATACCGAACGAAAAATCAATATGTCCGGACAGTGAGCCACCGGTTAGAGCAATCCACTGCGAAGTAGCTATAGGCGAATGGTACCTATCCCTCTCTTAGCGGTAGTGCTGAAAACCACTTTACATGGTCAAGGTGGCGGGGTGACAGCGCTTACCGCTCTGTTTGCTTATCGTTTAGCTACTCGCAGTCCACATCGGGCTTACCTCATTGGGGCTGGGGTAGGCGGCTTTGGTGTGGATCCTGGTTTGGGTCTTTTGGTAAAGTCGTATTTGTCCCTGAAAACAGCAGGGACGAATGAACGAGAGTCTGCCGACGATCGGAAGCCCGCCCGATTCAAGGGGCTTCCCCCAACACCCGGACTGAGGATACCATCCATTGAAAGTTCGTGATCTTTCCGATGATCGAACAAGCGCAACTTTCCGCGATAGTTCTCTGGCAGCACCCCTTCGAGATGTCGTTCGGCATCCATGTGTGACACCAAACTGGACACGACGATACTTTCGTATGTGGTCGGGCCTCTATCGAACAGCACGTGCGCAAGGATTGCTTCGATTTCCGTGATGGTGGCGATGGATTGCGCCATCACCACGAGCTGAGGCATATTGTGTGCTCCCTTTTCCGACAGTGACATCGAGATTGTGGTGCGATCGACCGTTCCTTTGACAAGGATGTCGGAGATCGGCCAAATGCATGAAACGACTACACGATAATCGTTGTCACGTAGCACCTTTATGGAAGGTTCAAGTACCAGCTCATAGTCTGCGACTGCAGCGACCGCATGGATCCCCTGAAGAGTAAGTGCGCCTTTGGATATGGCTTGTTCGGCAAGGTCCTTGGACAAAATTGCTGCAACTCGGGCGTATTCTTCCGGCTGTGTGGACGGATTGGAAAGCTCACCCAAAGCCAGAATCAATTCGTGAGATTTCACAGGACCTCGTCCTCTTCGCGATAATGCTCGAACCACATCATAAGCTGACCGGTCGAGATCTCGTCGTGCTCGTCGTACCAACCATCGAACTGATTGAGCATCTCGATGTTGCAAGGGACAATACGGAACCAGTCGTCGCCGCCAACGTCGGACCTCAGAGTCACGCCGTGAGCCTCGGCATCATCAGCATAGATTTCGAAGGACTCAAGCAGCGTAAAAAACGCGTGGAGCCGTATATCGTCATTGAGCATCGCAGGAGATTGGTATCGCGTCTCGTCGGCGATCTCGCTGAAAAGTTCATGGATGGAGTAGTCGCGCTTTAGAATCCACTTCGCAATAATATTGCGATGAAGGGCGATCCACACACTGCGTCGCTGACTTCCGGTGAGCCATGCCATCAACTCTTCGATACTGCCGTCTAAGGGAAGTAAGGCAGTTAGTCCGACGACTGGAGGGAATTCGACGATGTTGCATTCGACGTCATGCTCTGACAGCCATCTGGAGATACCTTCCGCATAACGTGGCGTGACGACGAGGAAGTACGAGGCCTCAAAGCCCTGTCGCCTATCAAGAACCTGTTGATTGTCGAAATCGGCCTTCAGAGCAAGTCTGTCAGTGACGCGACCTGACTTAATCTGAAAGTAGCAGATTTCCTCGCCTCGTCTCGTCATCAGATCGTCCACGAGGCACGCCAGTCCCTCTGCTAGATCGTAAGGATCAAGCCCCTCGGAATCTTCGGCAAACCATTC
Organism: Neorhizobium alkalisoli; assembly: GCF_007829835.1. GTDB lineage: Bacteria > Pseudomonadota > Alphaproteobacteria > Rhizobiales > Rhizobiaceae > Neorhizobium. The sequence continues at coordinate 202,880 of NZ_VIWP01000008.1, forward strand.
GAATGCCATCTCTAACGCCATACGGGTGATGAACATAACTTCGTATGATCGTCCGTCCGCGAAACCGTCTCCGCCCACTTGCTTGGCGGCGAATCGATGGAGTGCTCCCCGTTTCACCGGACAGGTCGGCTAGATTGATTTTGCCCTGATGAACTGCCGAGGGGAAGCCATCTTGAGCGCTGAATGTGGATGGATTTCGTTGTAGTCTTCGATCCATCCGTCGATGAGCCGGAGCGCCGTTTCGGCGTCCGGTAGTGCAGAGATGCGGATGTAATCCCGCTTCAGGGTTTTGACGAATGCCTCGGACATTCCGTTCGACTGCGGGCTGGCCACCGGCGTGAAGCAGGGCGTCAGATTGAGCGCCTGGGCAAATAGCCTGGTCTCCCGTGCTGTATAAGCCGAACCGTTGTCCGAGAGATGCTCGATAGCATGCGGGGCTCGGGTTGC
>NZ_VIWP01000009.1 GCF_007829835.1 Neorhizobium alkalisoli
TATGACTACGATCGGGCTACGCCCTCACTCCGTCACACCCCGGCGCGAGTCTCATCCTGATTGACGCTGAATCTTACCTAGATTGCCGCTATGCAGGCGGGCGGCAATTCCAGGAAGGGTGCGCCATTGCGTAGAGCACCGGGCTTGCGTTGGATGACCGCAAGGTAATGCCGCCAGCCGTAAGTCGTTCGCGGCGGTTTGTCGTGACTGCGCTCGATCACCCGCGGATGTTCGCAGAGGATATTGCCCTCTGCCACAACGACCAGCCGCTCGGGATAAATCCGCAGGCTGACGGGTCGGTTCGCAAAAGACGCAGGTACGCTGTAGCGGTTCCGCTCGAAGGTGATCAGGCAGGTGGGGGAGACGCGCTTGCTCTGCTCGACGAAGCCGTCAAACATGGCGGGAAGCGCCATCAATGCTACCCGCTCATCAGCCCAAGCATCCGCGATCGTGCCGGGCAAGGTGCCGTGCGCTGTGTCGCGCCACAAGTCCTGGCAATGCTGTTCCAGCCAGACATTCAATGCCGCCAGATCCGGAAAGTCCGGCATCTGTTGCCACAAACGTGGTCGGGCATCCTGAACGCTCTTCTCGACTTGGCCCTTCTCCCAACCCGCGGCGGGATTGCAAAACTCAGGCGCGAAGACGTAGTGGTTCGTCATTGCAAGGAAACGGATGTTGACCTGCCGCTCCTTGCCGCGGCCCACGCGATCAACTGCGGTCTTCATGTTGTCGTAGATGCCGCGGCCAGGCACGCCACCGAATACGCGGAAGCCGTGCCAGTGAGCGTCGAAGAGCATCTCGTGTGTCTGTAGCAGATAGGCTCTGACCAGAAACGCCCGGCTGTGCGATAGCTTGATGTGCGCGACCTGCAGCTTCGTGCGCTCGCCGCCGACCACGGCATAGTCCTCACTCCAATCGAACTGGAATGCTTCGCCTGGGAGGAAAGACAGCGGAACGAATATGCCGCGGCCAGCCGTCTGCTGCTCAACCCGCCACTCACGGGCGAAGGCGGCGACACGGCCATAGGAGCCGGTAAAGCCCAGAGCCGTCAGATCGGCATGAAGTTGCTTCAGCGTTCGGCGCTGTTTGCGTGACCTTCCGGCCTCGGTCTTCAGCCAGCCAGAGAGTTTGTCGGCGAACGGATCAAGCTTGCTCGGTCGTTCCGGTACCGTGAACGTCGGCTCGATCGTACCCGCGCTCAGATACTTTGCGATCGTGTTACGTGACAGCCCGGTGCGCCGGCTGATCTCGCGCACCGACAGCTTCTCACGCAGTGCCATCCGACGGATGATGTTTAAAAGTCCCATGTGGATCACTCCGTTGCCCCCGTCGCTCTCCGCGTTGGGGGAAGGTTCACATGGCTCAATTCTCAATGGAAATTATGCGCCTAACCGGCTCAGTTCTGCGTGGAAACCAACACCATCTGCAAACTCCCAGGCATCATTGAGACCCGGGGAGTGTGACATTCCAACTTTGCAGAAACAGGACATTCTAACTTTGCGGTGTGAGTTCATGCCGAAGCGCGACTTGCGAGGCGCCTGAAGCTAACCGGCATATCGCATCTGAGCGAGCAGTTTCTTGCGAAAGACTTCTGCAGGTGTTCGATAGCCCAGGCACTTGCGCGGCGTAGCATTGAGCTGGCCGCAAATTTCGACCAAGTCCGCATCCGTCACGGTCAAAGGATCGACTTCTCTCGAAAGCCATTTCCGGACGCGGCCGTTGGTGTTTTCGACGGTGCCTTTCTGCCACGGGGACTGTGGATCACAGAACCAAGTCTGGGCGCCGAAATGCGCCTGCAGATAGGGCCAGTCGGTGAACTCTGTTCCTCGGTCGAAAGTAATCGATCGGCGGGCGAGATGGGGCAGGGCTTGTAGAGCACGAACCAGGCCATCCATGACCGGTCGCGACTGTCGATCATTGTTGCGCAGGAAGATTGCGAAGCGGCTGACCCGTTCAACGAGCGATGTCACGTTGGCTTTCCCGAACTTCTTCCGGAACTGAATCAGATCGCATTCCCAGTGCCCGAACTGTTTTCGATCGGCGACGATATCCGGGCGGCGCAGGATGTTGAGTTCCGGGCTAAACCGTTGTCCATGCTTGCGTCTTGCATGTCGCGGTCGGCGACGAGCACGATGCTCCGGCAAATGCCGCCATAGTTTGATCGCATCGCCATCGGCCGAATATGCGAACTTGTAGATCGTTTCGTGGCTGACCGAGATCGGATGGCGTTCCAGACGCATCCGGCCGGCAATCTGCTGCGGCGACCAGCCATGCATGATGCGGTCGATCACGGACTGCCTGACATGCGAGAAGCGCGCCAGCTTCCGGAGTTTCTCGCGACGTTCGCAAGCCATGTCATGTGCCGTCACGCAGTAATAGCCGCTGAGGTCGGCAACGGCGCGATCGATAAACGTATTGCGTTTGATTTCCCGAAAGACCGTCGAGCGGTGACGTCCAAGTTTCTCGGCGATGACCCCGACCGTCATCCCAGCCATACGCCAGCGGGCTATTTTGCGGCGTTCATCGAGATCAATATGGGAGTAGGTGCGTTTCATAGCAGCTTCCTTGCGAGTGACAACCCATTGGCATCATTCGCAAGTCGCACTTCATCCTTGAACCCACCCGGCTACATGTATTTGTCAGGTAACTTGTATTATGGAACTCAATGGAATAATACTCGATCACGGTCTGTAAACAGGCATTTGGTCTTGCCAGAGACCGGCTGGTTCCGCTTTGGCGGGCGTTCGGTTTCGCCCCACGTCTACATCGCGCGCTAAACGTTTAAAAATATTATCCGGACCGTAGTCTCCACCTTCCTGAATGGCGTTTCATCCGGATCATGATCCTCGCGAACAATCACTTCCCCTGGTCAAATTCGACGATGATGAGGCCCGACCTCGTCCAGCAGATGCTGGATCATATCGGCAACGACCTGTTTTACATCGACACCGTCGAGAAGGCCGGCGGTTTCGAAATCGATATTCTGGGCATGCCCAAGGGAAACGGTCTCACTCAGGAACAAGCCTAATACGCCTGCCAAAATTCCTTTCACTGGCAGGTCGGCCTGATGGGCACATCCGCCGACTACAGGAAGCTTCAGCAGCACCGCGGACCGAACAACAGCGGCAACAGCATAGCTAAGCGGTCAACCGCCGGTGATTTCGGCCTCACGTTCCAAGGTCAGGCGATAGCCAATTCGAGTGGCAACGTGAACTCGAAACGGCATCCGGGGGCGCTGCCGTGAACCAGCCGCATCTGTCCTCCATGGTTCTCCACAATCGTACGGCAGATCGAAAGACCCATCCCCATGCCGTTTGCCTTGCTCGTTTCGAATGGCCTGAAGATACTTTCGACGCGATCCTCGGGGATGCCTGGTCCGTTGTCGTTGACGCCGATCGTCGCGAACTCACCGTCTAGCGCGATGTCGATGGTGAGCGCCCGGTCGCGGTCCGACGTTTCTCGCAAAGCCTCGATGGCGTTCAAGATCAGGTTCACGAAGACCTGTTGAAGCTGCACGCGATCGACCGGAATCGCGGGAAGGTCATGGGGAATGTCGAGCTTGAGCGCGATCTTGGTCTTCTGGAGCTCTCCGCGCGTCAGGGAAATGACGTCGCCGATCAGCTCGGTCATCCGGATCGGCTCGACGGTCGCCATCTCCTTGCGGAACATCTTCCGGATCCTCGTGACGATCTCGCTGGCGCGCCTACCGTCGTCAATCACGTTTTTGAGGCTGTCCCTGGCCCTGACGACGTCCGGTGTCGCCTTGGAGAGCCAGCGTAGCGCGGCTCCACCGCTTGCCACGATCCCGGTAAGCGGCTGGTTGACCTCGTGCGCGATCGAGGCCGCGAGTTCGCCCATCGTGGTGGCGCGAGCTACATGTTCGAGTTCCGCCTGGACTTCCCTAAGATGCGCCGCGCTCCTGAGGAGTTCGGACTCGACCCGCTTGCGCTCGGTTATGTCCATGGTCGTTCCGACATAGCCCGTCACCTCGCCGGACTGGCCAACCGAGGCCCTTCCGGTGCAGAGCAGCTGGATGGTGTTTCCGCCGGGCAGTGTAGCCTGGTACTCGAACTGGACATCCGTCTTCTCCGAGACAGCCTTGCGCATAGCATCTCTCACCAGGCCAGCTTCCTCGGGAAGCATTCTGTCGAGCATGGTTTCGAGGGTTCCACCGACCTCGGAGACGTTGTAGCCAAAGATGTTGCCGTGTTCTTCCGACCATTCCAGCTTGTCGGTCGCGACGGTCCAGGCCCAACTCCCCGTGTGCGAGATACGCTGGCCCTCGGCAAGCATGGCTTCGCTTTTCCTGAGCGCGTCCTCGGCGATCTTGCGTTCAAGCACAAAGCTTGCGAGTTGGGTGAAGCGGTCGATCGCCTGCCGCTCGCGATCCCCGGCCGACCGTGGCCTGTTGGAGTAAACTGCTATCGTTCCGAACACCGATCCCCGACCGGACATGATCGGAGTGGACCAGCAGGACTTGAACCCGAAGCGATCGACGATGTCGCGCGCGCAATCCCATCGGGTATCCGTGTCGACGTTGTCGATCCACACGGGCTCCTGCCTGAAGGCGGCGGTACCGCAAGAGCCAAATTCAGGTCCGACGGGAATTCCGCATACCGCGTCGCTGAAGCCGTCGGGAAGCTTATATCCTCCACCTGGCCGCAGGGTGCGGCCTTCTTCGTCTTGAAGCATGATAGTGACGAAAGCCGCGTCGGTAAGGACGAAAAGCGTCTGGCAAAGGGAATCCAGTATCGTCGCCAGCGGCTGGTCCGTGGTCATCATCTCGAAAGACCGCTTTTCCCCGGCAAGCAGGATTTCCGCCCGCTTGAGGTCGTCGATATCGCTTTCCGTGCCGTAGCATCGCACGATGCGTCCGGTGGCATCGCAGTGCGGCTTGGCCCGGACGATGAACCAGCGATACTCGCCGTCGTGCCGGAGCTTCCTCGCCTCGAGCCCGCTCATTTCGCGTTTGGTGACGATCCGATGCCATGTCGCAGCGGACTCCGCCCTGTCATCCGGGTGGAAGACATACTTCCAACCGCCGTTGCAGGCCTGTTCGGGCGTGAGCCCAGTGTATTCGTACCATTCCTTGTTGAACCACTCGTTGGCACCGTTCGCGTCCGCGCTCCACGTCATCGAAGGCATCGTGTCGTTCGCCATGCGGAATTCGTGCTCGCGCTCAGCGAGATCGGCCTTCTCGATTTCCAGTTCTGAAAAGAGTTTCGCGTTGTCCAGGGCTATCGCGGCATGAGGCGCGATCGCGAGCAGTGTCGGTAAGTCATCCGGACCACGTTTCTCGTGCTTCCTCGAACCCGTGAGATACAGAACGGCGATAAGCCGGGATTTCTTGACCAGCGGGATGAAGTACCCTTCCGCGCCGGACGGTTCGCCCCCCTCGTCCGTGTTTCCGGCGTTGGTACCCGCTTCTGCCGAAAAGGGTTCAAGAGTACGGGCGACCCGAAGTAAGGCAGCTCGGGATAACTCGCTTTCTCCGACGGCCTTGCGCTCCGTGCTATAGACGGTCTCTCCGCCCACACGAATTCCGGAGGCGGTGATCCATGCCTGCGAGTTTTCCAGCTCGACCAGCATCGCCCTGCCCGCTCCGGACATATCCAACGCCGTCTTGAGGATCGTTTCGGCAAGCGGCCCATAGCCGATGACAGATGACATGGTCTGGGAGACATCCAGCACGGTCTCCAGCAGACCGCTTTCGCCGACAGTGTGCGACTGTCGCGATTGCTGTTCGACACCTTCCATAAAAATGCCGGGAAACGCGTTCTCGAGTTGCGCTACCTTCCCTGCAGCGCCCCAACGGCGATAGCAGTCCCTTGCCCTGGACAGATGGGATTTCGCGGACTGCTCCCTGTCGGAGGCCAGGTAGAACCGTCCGGCGACCTCACAGGCGAGCGCCTCGTCGGCGAGCAGGCCGAACCTCGCCGCCGCGTCGATCGCCTGCTCGTACAGGCGTTCGGCCCGCTTAGAATCTCCGTCGATCCGTGCCAGTTCTGCGAGGGCGAGCAGCCGCTTGCTTTGGAACGTCTCAGGGCATGTGTCCGCCCATCGGGCAAGCCAGTCCACATGGCCGACGATCGCGGCCCTTTCGGCTTCGGTGCCATCCTTGAATTCCGCGGCGAGCGCCAGCGCCGCGACGAAATGATAAACGGCGAGCTGGAGATGCCCCGTGCATGCCCAGATGAGATCGGAGATACGCCTGACGGCGTCCGCCGCCGTGTCGAAATCGCCGTACACGAAGGAGGCGTGAGCCTTGAGAATCCAGTAGAAGCAGATGTAGGTCGGGGTCTGTTCCGGGATGAATTTCGCTTCGAAGGCGCTGGCGTCGAATCCGTCGCGATCGAAGATATCGCCGACGCCGCGTCCCTCCGCCATCGTGCGGACGAACGCTCTTTGCGAGTGCAGGGCCATCAGAGGCGCTGCAAAATTCGCTTTTTCGACGAAGCCGACGGCGTCGACGAGTTCCGCCGAGACGTCGACAAGGCTGTCGCCTCGCGCAAGCCGATACGCCACGATGCGGACCCGGGCGTAACAGGAATAGGGGATGTCCCTGCTCCCTTCCGCCGCCGCGATGCACGATCTGGTCAGCTCGATGACGGAACGCAGGGGACGGGCCCATACGGCGACCAGTTCGATGTAGCTGATCGCCTTGACTTCGTGCTCCCAGAACCCGTGTACCTCCACGAGTTCGCGTGCGGTTTCGCAAAATTTCAAGCCGTCGTGGTAGCGACCGAAATGGTTGCTGAGGAAGAATCCGAAAAGGCCAAAGGCCAGAACGGCCGCCTTGGTGATCCCGTGCTCCAGCGTCAGAACGACCAAATGGCTGAGCGTGACGCCCAGCAGCCTCTCGTCTGTGAGCTGTGCGGAGTTCGTCATGGCCGACAGGACGCTGACAATTGCCTCGACCTCGGGATTGTCCATCATCGGGAGGTGGACAAGCTCTTCGACCGGACGCCCGTAAAGCCGTTCCCATACGCCGATTGTGGCGGTCTCGAGATCGACCTGATCGGGACGGAGCGGTATGACGAGACCAAAGTCCCTCAGGCATTCGAGACCAGCGGCGACACTCTCCGGAACCTCGGACCGACGGAGATGCCAGTCGATCTTGAGGCAGCAGACTTCCGCCTTCTCGATCTTGGTCTCTGCCAATGCGGACGCGAGCTGGATATTCCGATCGGACGTGACGAGATCGGCGGCGGCCAGGCTGGATTTGGCCGCCTCCAACGCTTTCTGGAAACTTCCGTGACCCGCGACGTCGGCAGTCGCCGCCTTGAGATCGTCCGGTTGACTGGAAGTTTCGACTTGGGATGACATCCGTGCGCTCTGTGACCGTGCTTTTCAAGCCGAAGCTGATATCTGTTTTGGCACCGTTGCTTGCGATTGGGAACCGTGCTTGTTCGCATCCGGGATGAAAATACTCCGAACAAGTCGCCTTTTGGCGTTTCGCCTTGCGAAAAGGCGGGTCATGGGGTCATTCCCGCCAGCGACATCAACCACCTGAACGCCAGCGCGGCGACACCGAGAGTGCCCACGCTCGCGGACCAGATCGCCACGAGCCAGCCAAGGCGGCTCCAAAACGACGGCCCTCCGGAAACCTTCCCCGTCAATGGTATCCCTCCCCGGCCTTCACCTTCCCGCGGAAAACGTAATAGGACCATGTGGTGTAGGCGAGAATGAACGGGATGATGAACAGCGCTCCGACCAGGGCGAACCCGAGGCTCTGCGGCGGCGATGCGGCATCCCAGATCGAGATGCCCGGCGGCACGATGTTCGGCCACATGCTGATCGCCAACCCAGTGTAGCCGAGGAAAAGCAGCGTCAGGGTCAGCACGAACGGAAGGGCATGGCTCCCGCTTTCGAGGGTTCTGGAAAGCGCGATCGTCGAAAGCAGGACCAGGATGGGAACGGGAGCAAAGAAGACGAGGTTGGGCAGCGCGAACCAGCGCTCAGCGATCGCCTCGTGCGCCAGGGGCGTCCATAGGCTTACCACGACGATGACGACGAAGAGGGCGAAAGCGATCGGCTTGCCAATCCTCCTCATGTCGGCCTGCAGCTTCCCTTCCGTTTTCATGACCAGCCACGTCGCGCCAAGAAGGGCGTAGGCGGCGAGAAGACCCAGTCCGGTGAACACGCTGAACGGGGTAAGCCAGTCGAACAGGCCGCCGGAGTAAGCCCCGTTTTCAACTTCGAAGCCGTTGATGAACGCTCCGAGTGCGGTTCCCTGACAGAAGCTCGCGATGTACGATCCCCAGGCAAAGGCCTTGTCCCAGAACGCCTTGTGGCCTTCATCCGCCTTGAAGCGGAATTCGAATGCGACACCGCGCCAGATCAAGCCGACGAGCATGAAGATCAGCGGCAGGTAGAGAGCGCTCAGGATGACCGAATAGGCGACCGGAAACGCGGCCAGCATCGCCGCACCACCGAGGACGAGCCAGGTCTCGTTGCCGTCCCACACGGGGGCTACGCTGTTGACCATCGTATCGCGTTCCTCGCGGTCACGCACGAACGGGAAAAGTATGCCGATGCCGAGGTCGAAGCCGTCCATGACGACATACATCATGAGACCGACGCCAATGATGACCGCCCAGATAAGCGGAAGATCGATACCCATGTTTGTTTTCCTTTCAGCCGGGGATGGGGTCGACGTCGTCGGGCGCGGCGGAGAGCGGTCTGGCCGGGCGCATGGTTTTGCCTCCGGGGGGCCCGTCGTGGTGTTGCCCCTCCGTCGGGCCCTTGCCCACCAGCTTGAGCATGTAGCTGATCCCGAGGCCGAACACCGTGAAGTAGACGACCACAAACACGACGAGGGTCGCCGAAAGCGCCAGCGCCGAGTGGTTCGAGACAGCGTCCTCGGTACGCATCACCCCGTAGACGACCCATGGCTGCCGACCGATCTCGGTCGTGTACCAGCCCGCCAACAGCGCGATAAGCCCCGACGGGCCCATGACGGTGGCGAAACGCAGGAACAGTCGCTGGGAGAACAAGCGTCGCTTCGACCTCAGAGCCAAGCCGACGACGCCAAGAAGAAGCATCAACATGCCGAGGCCGACCATGATCCGGAACGACCAGAAAAGTACAAGCGAGTTCGGTCTGTCCCTTGCGTCGAATTCAGACAGGCCCTTGAATTGTCCATTCAGCCTGTGGGTGAGGATCAGGCTGCCGAGACGGGGGATTTCGACGGCGTATCTCGTCTCCTCCTTCTCCATGTCCGGAATTCCGAAAAGGATGAGCGGCACACCCGCCCCCGGCTCGTTGCGCCAGTGTCCTTCCATCGCGGCGATCTTGGCGGGTTGGTGTTCCAGGGTGTTCAGACCGTGGCCGTCACCGACGACGATCTGGATCGGCGCGGCGATCAGCACCATCCACATCGCCATCGAGTACATTTTCCTGACGCGCGGATTGTCGTTTCCCCGCAGGAGATGCCAGGCTCCGGCGGCTCCCACGAAAAGGGCGGTGCTGAGAAACGCGGCGATGGTCATGTGGGCAAGGCGATAGGGAAAGGACGGATTGAAGATGACCTTGAGCCAATCGACCGGAACCACCCGTCCGTCGACGATCTCGAAGCCCGACGGGGTCTGCATCCAGCTGTTGGAAGCCAGAATCCATGTCGCGGAAATCAGCGTACCGAGAGCGACCATCGTCGTGGCGAAGAAATGCAGACCGGGGCCGACCTTGTTCCATCCGAAAAGGGCGACCCCGAGAAAACCCGCCTCCAGGAAAAACGCCGTAAGCACCTCGTACGCGAGGAGCGGTCCGGTGATCGGCCCGGCGAAAGCCGAGAAAAAGCTCCAGTTCGTGCCGAACTCGTACGCCATCACCAGGCCGGACACGACGCCCATCGCGAAGTTGACCGCGAAGATCGCGGACCAGAAGCGATAGAGGTCGCGGTAGACCTCGTCCTTCTTCAAAAGCCACAATCCCTCCAGCACGACGAGATAGCTGGCGAGGCCGATGGTGATTGCCGGGAATACGATGTGGAAGGATACCGTGAACCCGAACTGGATTCTCGCCAGCTCGAGCGCCGTCAAACCGAACATATCTGTTTCTCCAAATGCGGCCGGGATCGCAGTCACAGGCAGCGGCGAAAGGCCCGCCGGATCTATAGGCAAGCCATGGGCCATCGCGGTCGGCTGGTCTTGTATGAAACGGTTCCGGACCGATGCGGCGGAGGGCGACGTGGCGGCCGTAACGGACGCCACGATCGTAAAAGACCACCGTGCCGTCCTCGCCTAACGATCCGGCGTGCGATGGTCGTCGGAACCCGGCCTCGCTATTCCGGTTCGTCCTCGCGGTTGATTTGCGCGAGCGGACAAGTCAATGCCCCGAGGATAGCCATGACCGTCGTAGCCTCCTATCTTTACCGTGACGGCACTCGTGCGGAGGAAGTGCCGCTCGTGGCGAAGCCCTTCGACGCGGGGCAGAACGAGTTCGCCTGGATCGGCTTGTCGTCGCCCACGGAGCGCGAACTGGAAGCCCTCAAGGCCATGTTCGGCCTTCATCCCCTGGCAATCGAGGACGCCCTAGCCGGAAAACAGGTGCCCAAGATAGACATCTATGGCGACCAGCTGTTCGTCGTGGTGAAGACAGCCCACCTCGAGGGAGACCGGATCGCCTACGGCGAGATATGCGTTTTCGTCGGCAAGGGTCATCTTGTCTCGGTCCGCCACGGGCCGTCGCGATCGCATCGGTCGCTGAGAGAGCACCTCGAGCGGTCTCCACAGCTTCTCGCCCACGGTCCCGACTACGTTCTGCACGGGATCGTTGATTCCGTCGTGGACGGCTACCTCCCGATGGTCGAGACGATCGAGGATCGCGTCCTTGAACTCGAAAAACACATCCTTTCTTCCTTCCTCGACCCCGAACAGATAAGGCGGATTTTCCGCATGAGACGCCAGGTGTTGAAATTCCAGCGCGTTCTCGGACCGATGGGCGAGGTTGTCGGAAAGCTTACCCACCTGGACCTGCCATGCGTCAACGTTAACGCACGTCCGTTCTTTGGCGATGTCCATGATCACGTTCGAAGGGTGGAGAGCCTTGTGGGCGGGCTGCGGGAGATCATGACCTCGGTTTTCGAGGCGTCGAGCCTCCTTGAACAGCAGCGGCAAGGCGCGATAACCCGGCAGCTGGCGTCCTGGGCGGCCATCCTGGCTGTGCCGACGGCAATCGCGGGTATCTACGGCATGAACTTCAGGAACATGCCGGAGTTGAAAGCCGAATACGGCTACTACGTGGTCCTCGGCGTTATCGCGCTGATGTGCGCCGTACTCTATCGGCGCTTCAGGAAGAGCGGCTGGCTCTGAATTGCTCCTTCATCCGCCACCCTCAACCGTCAGTCTAGTTGTCTTCGACGACGGACTCGTACCCTTCCATCCACGTCTCGTATTCGATGGTTCCGGCCGAATAGGGACAGGCCTTTTCATCAGACCCGTCAAGCGCGGCGGCGCGCCCCTCGTCGAAGCAATGCTCAAGCGGGCGTTCCTGGATGTCCATGTTCATAACTCCGTCGGTTGGCCCAGCGTCAATACGCGGCGACGGCCTCCGGTTCCGGGCGAAAGCAAGGAAGTGACGAGATGTACAAGAACGACGTTTTTCAGCCCCTTAAACCATCCCTAGCGCCGGATACCCAGCCGATGGCCGCGGTGATCCGGCTCCGCCAGCCCAGCTTCCCAAGTCTTTGGAGAGAACCATGACCGACAAAAGCCTGACAACCGCCGCCGGCGCGCCCGTGGTAGACAACTTCAACATCGAGACGGCAGGCCGACGTGGCCCTGCCCTGCTCCAGGATGTCTGGCTGATCGAAAAGCTCGCCCATTTCGACCGCGAGGTCATCCCGGAACGCCGGATGCATGCCAAGGGTGCCGGGGCTCATGGGACTTTCACCGTCACGCATGACATCAGCCGATATACCAAGGCGGCAATTTTCTCCGAGATCGGCAAGCAGACGCCTATGTTCGTCAGGTTCTCGACGGTCGCTGGCGAACGCGGCGCGGCCGACGCCGAACGCGATATCCGCGGGTTCGCGATGAAGTTCTACACCGAACAGGGCAACTGGGACCTTGTCGGCAACAATACGCCCGTCTTCTTCTTCCGCGACCCTCTCCGTTTCCCCGACCTCAACCACGCGGTGAAGCGCGATCCGCGCACGGGCATGCGCAGCGCCGAGAACAACTGGGACTTCTGGACGCTCCTCCCGGAGGCGCTCCACCAGGTTACGATCGTCATGTCCGAGCGCGGCATCCCCAAGAGCTTCCGGCACATGCACGGCTTCGGCTCGCACACCTATAGCTTCATCAACGCCATGAACGAGCGCACCTGGGTGAAGTTCACCTTCAAGACCCAGCAATCCATCGAGAACCTGTCGGACGAAGAAGCGACCTCCCTGATCGGTGCCGATCGTGAAAGCCATCAGCGCGACCTTTTCGAGAGCATCGAGCGCGGGGAATTCCCGCGTTGGAAGATGTACATACAGGTCATGACGGAGGAAGCGGCCGCAACGCATCGGCACAACCCCTTCGACCTCACCAAGGTCTGGCCGCACGCGGACTACCCGCTGCATGAGGTTGGCTATTTCGAGCTGAACCGCAATCCCGATAACTTCTTTGCCGAGGTCGAGCAGGCTTCTTTCACCCCGGCCAACATCGTGCCGGGGATCGGGTTCTCGCCGGACAAGATGCTGCAGGCGAGACTGTTCTCCTACGGGGACGCCGCCCGTTACCGTCTCGGCGTGAACCACCACCAGATCCCAGTCAACGCGCCCAAGTGTCCCTTCCACTCCTATCACCGCGATGGCGCGATGCGCGTCGACGGAAATCATGGGGCGACCACTTCCTATGTGCCCAATTCCTCCGGCCAGTGGGCTGAGCAGCCCGACTTCAGGGAGCCGCCGCTTGCGATCGAAGGGGCCCCCGATCACTGGGACCACCGCGTTGACGAGGATCACTACGAGCAGCCCGGCATCCTATTCAGGGCGATGTCGGCTGATCAGAAGCGGGTTCTCTTCGAGAACACCGGGCGGGCGATGGCCGGCACGTCGATGGCGGTCAGGGAACGGCACGTCGTTAATTGCACCAAAGCCGACCCGGAGTACGGAGCGGGCGTCGCCCGCGTCCTCGGATTCGCGGTCGAACGCGCGGCGGAATGAATGCCTGCGGAGCCGCGACGACGAGAGAGGCACGGCGTGTTCTCTCGGTCGCGGCGCTACCTTGACGCGCGGTTTGATCCTTGCGAGTAGTCGGCCATCAGAACTGGCTCTCTTCCGGGGCAGATTCTTGTATATCCGCGGGTGGGGCACGTGAATATAGCCAGGTCTACTGACTACGAAGTCGTTGAAAAGCGCCTGGCGAAATTCCTACGGGCGCAAACCTCGGTTTTCCAGTTTTGCGAAGAGCTGAAGCAATGGTGCGCGGCGAGCATCGAGGGCGATTACGACCAGGCCAACTATGAAGTCGCCAAGCACATAGCAAAGGACGTCGCTGCCTTCGAGGTCGCCTTCGACGCTTTCGAGGTCGAGTTCTGGAACTACGTCGAGGATGTGGACCGCACGCGATCGCGCGTCGACCGAATGGTTTCGCAAGCCGGGATGGCCGACCACAAAGAATACTTCTTCGGGAAGATCGAAGCCTGTACCGCTAGACTGAGTGACGTATTCGCGGAGGTAAACGCCGCGGAACTCGACTGGCCATTTCTCGACGAACTCGAAAAATCCCTGGAGGGCCTCTATGACGTCACCGAAGATCTGATCGATATCGATCCCAGTCGTCTGGAGAACAGTCTGATCGCGGAACTTCTCGCGATGGTACCGATGCAGAGGGTCGCTCCCCTAGAGGTGATTGCGACCCCTTCCAGTATCCGCCGGAAAGCCACGACCAGGGTATCCTCCCGAGTCGACGATGCTCATATCGAGCAGGCCATGCTCGCACTTCGCGAAATCGTCGGGGATACCTGCGAAGAACTCAACCGATCGAACTGCGATCCGCGGATAAGGAAGTCGTTTGGGAAGTGCCTGGACGAGATTTCGAAAGCGCGTGAGCTGTTTTCGCCGATTTCGTTCGGAATTTACGTCAGCGTTGCCAACTCATTCAAGGATATTGCCACCGAGGAATTCTCCGCCTTTCTGGGACGACAGGTTGTCGCCACGCTGCTTCAATGCGACATCTTCCTGCGGAACTTCGATGCTTGGACGGAATATTCGAGGGGAGACCTGGGTTCCGCTACTGATGATAGCGCAGCTGCTTTACGTGACTTCAGGGCCATGATCGACGAGCCGTTGTTCGAGGAGGACGTCCGGACTGCCGTTGAGCTTTTGCTCGAGGACAGGCGGGATTTCGGCGCTCGTGGGAAAATCGACCACTCTATTTTCCAGAGTATCTCCAATACGATTTCAGAAGTGTGCCGGCAGGGATTGCGACTGGCGTCTACCGCACGGCGCTCGTTCTCGTCTCTGATCGGGGACACGATTTGGGATGCCGGGAAAGCGGGCGTCGGGCTTCTGGCAGTCGGTTGGATCATCCAGCACAAGGACGCCCTATTGCTTCTTGCATCCCAGTATCAGTTTCTTTCCTGGATCAAGCCCGTTGTTGAGTTCTTCATCACCGGCCACGGTGCATGAACCACGCAGCTGCGACATACCCGGTTTGTTGGAAGGTGAGCAGCGCCCCTCTCTTCCCGACGGGCGCTGGTATCGATGTGATCTGAGGAAGAGCCGTCCCGGATATGGCGGAAAGACCTTTATAATTCAACTCGCCATCGGCATCGGGCAGGAAAGCGAAGCCTGGGAAAGACGGTCGGCCGCCTCTTCGGTTGTCCAGAGCGCGTTCGCGAACCAGCGGAAGTTCACCAGCGCCGCGAGATAGGCGTCGCCTTCGGGCAGCTTGCTTCCAGCCGTCGCATCGCGGACCACAGCGACTTCGAAACCCTTCTCGACAAAGTCACGGAGATGGGACTCGACGCAGAAATTCGCGGCCATGCCTGCCAGGATCACCTTGTCAATGCGCTTCTTGCGCAGCTGAAAGACGACGTCATTGGTCTGCGGCCCGGCGATCTTGTGGGGCGAGCACACGATCGTCTTGCCGTCCTCGATGTACTGCTTGTACTCGGGCATCCAGTCCGCGCCTGAATTGTCGAAGCCTTCGAGCGACAACGGATCGCGGCGGTCGAACATCCGGAGCTTATGCATCAGCGTCTCGCCAGTAGCGGCGAAATCCCAGCGGTGATCGAACGGGTAGTAGTAGTGGGGCGAAATGACCACCTCGATGCCTGCCTTCTTCGACGCCTCGAAGAGCTTGCCGATGTTATCGACCGTATTGTGTTCCGTGATGCTTTCGCCGAAAGCGCCCCACCCTGCGCCCTTGGGGCTCAGGAAGTCGATCTGCGGGTCGGTAATTACCAGCGCGGTCCGCGGGATATCGATCTCGACGTCGGTCTTGGGCAGTGCCGGGTTCTGCGGGTCGCGATATGCGAGCGGGATGACTTTGTCCGTCATGGAAGTTTCCTTTGGGCGGTTTGCCTGGCGGCGATCTCGTCGTTGCGACCGCGCGGGCGTGTTGACTGATTTCGGGAACCGTACCCATCGATGTCGGCCAGTGATCCGATGTCACGTCGCGGACTGAAGTATCGAGGATACGGAGACGAGAATGGGGGCGTCCGCCGCCGCAGGATTGTAACATCCTGTCACTTTGGAATCCGAGGAGGCATTCGTAGGGATCACCATCACGCTTTCGGCGCTGTAGAGCGTTTCGACGTACATGCTTGTCTCGACCAGAACGCGCGTCACAGCGCGGCTGCAGCGAAAGATGTCAGTTATCTTTGGGAACTGCCTACCGGGCATTTGCCACCGCGGCGGCAACTGACATAGTTCGGCCCACAGCTTGCCGAGCGGAATCATATGCGTCCTTTGCCGATACTTGTCTCCATCACCCTACTCTTCTGCGCGTTCACGCATGCGAAGGCTTGGGACCGCGCTACCGTAGATCGCCAGATTTCCAAACTCTGCGAACAGCGCAACCCCGACGATTGGCCCGGGCAGGATGACTGCATCGCGGCGCAACGCCTAGCGCTTCAGTCGCTTCGCCCGCCGAGGGACGAAGAGGACCTCGTAGCCGCTTACCGAGCGTGTAAGGACGCCGCGTCGGACGAATACGATTTCGCGGCTGTCTATCACTGCTATCGCGGGAGATCGTCGGCGATCGTCACGGACAGGGCCGCAGCCGCGGAGATCGCTGCGAAGAAGGAATTGGCGACATTGTTTCCAGGTCTGCCCGTCATCGTTCAATGTTCCTTCTCAGATGGCCGGAAGGTCGAAGTCCGTCGCAACGACAAATATCCGAGTGCTATCGTCGCAAAGGTTTCTCCTGAAGCGCTTTTCGCCGGGCGATCGGGCATCGGATACTCATACGAGTGGGGTGGCGCTCAGGGTATCGATTTCAAACTGGATGGAAATCAGTTGATGGATCGCAGCGGCGGCCCGGTGAAGCTGTTTATGGGCAAATGCGACTACCGGTGACATGGCTTATGCGTCCTCCTGGGCTGAAGCCACTTCGACAACATGCATCATAAGAATGGATATCATGCGCGATTTTTCGTTGTTCTCGAAATTGCTGGCGTCACTTGTTCTATCCGCCGCAATATGCGGTGGAGCGTTCGCCGGAGAGCTGGATATTTACGAGCATAACGGTTCGGTCATCAACTGGTTCGTCGTGAACGGTGAGGCGACCGCGACCTATGCGACGCCTAAGGCATCGCTTCTGACGTCCGGAATCCAGGAAGGAACCGTCGTCTTCAAGGGCTCTGAAGAAGGAAGCCGTATTTCAGGCACTGCCTACACGTACCGGATGGGATGCGCCCCAGCGCCGTATGAGGTGGTCGGCTATTTCAGCGGAAACAACATCGTGCTCTCTGGCCCTTCGCCAGTGCGGGCAAAGGGCAGCTGTGACGTGCTGAGTTACACGCTGGATAGTCCAAACGCCAAATTGGTGTTCAAATACTCGAGCACGCATCACTAGGATCGAACGAGGGAGCTCGCAGCTTTCACGACATTTCCCGCTGACGGTCCCAGCCGACGGCTGTGAGGCCCTCGGCCATGGTGCTTTTTGCGGCCGAATTACGCTCCGTATCGAACATGTAGTCTCGGGCTAGCGGAAGGGCGGAAACGTTCTTTGTCAGCTGCAGCTGCCAGTTCATATGCCCCATTCGGCGGAACGCCAGTTCTGACCCGATGAGGTAGAATTCGAACATCCGGCAGAAACGCTCGTCATAGAGCTTGGCGAGCTTGCTCCTGTTGTCGGCAAACCGATGATGCCACTGCTCCAGTGTCCTGGCGTAGTGCAGACGGAGCACCTCGATATCCGTGGCCCAGAGACCCGATTTCTCGACGACGGACATGACCTCGGAGATCGCCGGGGAATATCCGCCCGGAAAGATGTACTTGGCGATCCACGGATTAGTGCTGCCGGGACCATCCGCGCGGCCGATGGCATGGATCAGCGCAACGCCGTCGTCAGTTAGGATCGACTTGATCTTGTCGAAATAGGTCCGGAAGTGGTTGACGCCCACGTGCTCGAACATTCCGACGGATACGACGCGATCGACCTGTTTGGTCCAGTTTCGGTAGTCCATCAACTCGAAAGTGACCATGTGCTCGAGCTGTGCCTCCTTGGCGCGTGCCCGGGCCTCTTTGAGCTGCTCCTCGGATAGGGTCAGGCCCGTCACGCGGGCACCGAACTCCCTGGCGAGATAGAGGGCCATCCCTCCCCAGCCGCACCCGATATCCAGGATATCGAGTCCGGGTCGGTCGAGCCTGAGTTTGGAAGCGATATGCCTCTTCTTCTTGAGTTGGGCCTCCTCCAGCGTCTCGTCGCCTTCCGGAAAATAGGCGCAGGAATACTGACGGTCCTCGTCCAACATGAGCGAGTAAAGCCGCCCGTCGAGATCGTAGTGATGAGCGACGTTCCTCTTCGAGCGTGCTGCGTAGTTCAATTGGTCGAATTTACGCCGAAACCAGCGGACCTTTTCCATCAGCTTGTCCATCGGATGACTGCCACCCTCCATGGAGTTCATGGCGAGAAAATCCAGCGTCTGGAAAAGGCCGCGGGGTCCGGGTTCGATTTCCCCATCCATATAAAGCTCGCCGAGCGCGAGGGCCGGGTTGAGCAGCAGTCGCCGCTTGGCGCGTTCGGTGCGGATCACAATGGCGGCGTGAGGCTCTCGACCCGTTCCAAAAGTCTGGGAACGTCCGTCGGGGAACCTGACGGTCAGAGTGCCAATCTTGATGAGTTTCTGGAGGGTGGCTTCTAGCAACATCTGTACTACCCTTTCGGCCCTGCGGAACGATTTCAGCTTCCAGGCGAGGATAGACGGTAGGCTTCTGGGATAATTGCAAAATTCGGTTCGAATGACACTGGGAATGCGGAAGCATGGAAACTGACTCTGCCACGCGCCAGGGCGGCACGCATGAAGACGCACCCATACGTCGGCGAGCGCCTTTTTCGTCGAGGGCTAGTTGCCTTCGCGTGTCCGACTATGGGCGTCTGTGACGCATCTAACCAACTCGTCGGCATCGATCGGCTTGTTGAGGAAATGGACCGCGCCGTTCTCCAGCGCCTTCATTCTCGTCACGTCGTCGTCGTGCGAGGTGACAAAGACTATCGGCAGCGTACTGCGCTGCCGCTGCAATTGAGCCTGGAGCTCCAGGCCACTCATCCCAGGCAGCCGCTGATCCAGGATGAGGCACTCGACTTCGTCGTGGCAACTCGAGGAAATGAAATCCTCGGCAGACCCGAATGCTCTCACCTCGTACCCGTACGACGACATCAGGTCCGCATACGCGAGCCTCACGCCGTCATCGTCCTCAACTATTGCAATCGTCAGCAAATCACGTGGCTCCGACGGTCTCTTTGGAACTGCCGCGACGACTTTGCGGTATTGGGTAGGTGCAAAGCGTCTCGGACTTCATATTCCAACGCGGCTAACGACATTACAGACGAACGCACGGATCCGATTCCGGAATCCGAACCCTGGGCATCCAGCTCGCTAAACCGCGAACATGCGAGCGACCTTATCAGACGCCAACCCCCAGTCCACCTAGCTCTAGGTATAGAGGCTCGCCAGGCGCTGTCGTGCACGATGATACAATAAAGGCGACTTTCGTCGTCGTAACTTGCTCCCACACGAAGACTGACGACCGGCCGAAAGCCGACGAACACACGCGGCATTTCGAAAACGGCCGCCGAAAGGGAGTTTGAAATGGACAACGCCAAGACAATTGGAAGCTTTTCCGGAACCTTCAAAATCGGCGATTTCGTCGCAAACAGGCTGGGCTTCGGGTCGATGCGTCTCACCGGTCGCGGCATCTGGGGTCCTCCGGCTGACCGCGACGAAGCCCTGGCGACCGTCCGCCGGGCTGTGGAGCTGGGAGTGAACTTCATCGACACCGCTGACTCTTATGGCCCGGACGTCGCCGAGGAACTGATCGGAGAAGCGTTGGCGGGCCGCAGCGACGTCCTGGTCGCCACCAAAGCGGGACTGCGCCGCCCCGGTCCGGACCAGTGGATGCCCCACGGTCGACCCGAGTACCTGATCGAGCGCGCAAAGGGCAGCCTCAAGAAGCTGGGCGTTAAACAGATCGGGCTTTGGCAGCTCCACCGGATCGACCCGCGCGTCCCCATGCAGGACCAGTTCGCAGCGATCAGGCAGCTGCTCGACGAGGGTGTGATCGCGAACGCGGGGCTCAGCGAGGTTTCTATCGAGGAAATCGAAGCAGCCTCCCGCTACTTCAAGGTCGCCACCGTCCAGAACCGTTACAATCTGGTCGACCGTGGAAGCGAGGACGTTCTCGACTACTGCGAACGCAACGGCATCGGGTTCATTCCCTGGTTTCCGTTGGCGGCAGGCGACCTCGCCCGTCCTGGTGGGGTTCTCGACTCGCTCGCAAAGCGCCACGCTGCGACAGCTGGCCAGATCGCGCTGGCATGGATGCTCAAGCGAAGCCCGGTCATGCTGCCGATCCCAGGTACTTCGAAGGTCAGCCATCTCGAGCAGAATGTCGCCGCCACACGTATCCAGCTTTCCGACGACGAATTCCAGGAACTTGAGAGAAGCGTACGCTGATCATGCCGCGATCGATCGGCCACCGAGACAGAGATGCCGGTGGCCATCTCCTAAATCTTTGAGAGGTGTGAAATGGCAATCGATTCGACGGGATTTCAACCCAATCCACAAGAGCTGAACACGGGCTGGATCGCCAGTGTGGCCGCCAGAACGCCGGCGGCGTATTTCGGCATGGTTCTGGGACTTGCGGGTCTCGGAAACGCCTGGCGCGCCGCTGAACAAACCTGGCATATCGGCAACGGGATTTCGGAATGGATCCTGGCGCTCGCCGCCATTGTCTGGGCGGTCCTGGTTATCCTGTTCGCAGCCAAGGCGGTCCTCGCCATGGATAAGCTGGTCACGGAGATCAACCACCCGGTCCAATGCTGCTTTGTCGGTTTGATCGGGGTCGCGACGATGCTCATCGCCGGCGCTGCGGAGCCTTATTCCTACACTGCCGGTGCCGCGCTTTTTATCGTCGGTTTCGCGTTCACTGGCATCTTTGCCGTCTGGCGGACGGGTGGGCTCTGGCACGGCGAGCGGGACCCCGCGACCACGACGGCGGTGCTTTACCTGCCGACGGTCGCCGGAAGCTTCGTGACCGCGACCATCGCCTCTTCGCTCGGATATCAGGACTGGGGACAGCTGGCTTTCGGAGCCGGGATCTTCTCGTGGCTTGCGATCGAGTCCGTTCTTCTCCATCGCCTGCTCACGGGGCCTATGACACCGCCGGCGCTTCGGCCGACGCTTGGTGTGCAGCTCGCCCCGGCTCCGGTCGGAGCCGTCGCCTATATCTCCGTCAGCGGCGGCGCTCCCGACATGTTCGTCCATGCCCTGATCGGCTACGGAATTCTCCAGCTCGTCGTCCTCCTTCGTCTTTCTCAGTGGCTGCGCGAAGCCGGGGCGGTGATGGGGTTCTGGGCGTTCAGCTTCGGGGCCACCTCCATGGCGACGGCTCCGGTGCGTCTTCTTGGGCACGGAGATAACGCGGCGATATCCGTGGTGGCACCTATAACCTTTTTCCTGGCGAACCTGCTGGTGCTCGGACTGACCGTGATGACGGTTTGGCTTCTGGTTTCCGGTCGGATGTACGCCAAGCCAGTCACCGCGAAATAGCCGCCGCCCTCCCCCAGGACGCCCTCCTCTCCTTCAGCCGAACGGCGCAACCGCAAGCCTGTCTCACCGGACAGCTGTTCTTGTTGTCTTGGCGCGGCTCGAACTTTCCGATCGCTAACCTAAAAAACCACCGAGGATCTGTCATGACCGCCACCCTTGAGACCGCCGTAACTGAATATGTGGATGTGAAAGGAGTGCAGCTCGCCTATCGCCGGATCGGACATCGGTTTGCGCGGAAGCTGGTCCTTCTGCAGCATTTCACCGGAACGATGGACGCCTGGGATCCGGCCGTGGTGAACGCGCTTGCCGAAGTGGCCGAGGTCTTTGTGTTCGACAACGCCGGCGTCGGCTCCTCCGATGGTGTGACGCCGGATAGCGTCGAGGCAATGGCGGACTACGCAGAAGGCTTTATAGCGGCACTTGGCCTCGGTGAAGTCGATCTCCTCGGCTTCTCGCTTGGAGGCTTCCTCGCACAGGTGATGGCTGCGCGCAGGCGGGTGGCGATCGGGCGGATGGTCGTCGCCGGGAGTGCCCCCGCCGGCGGAGAGGAACACCTTCTCGAGGTGGCCGGCAAGGCATTCGGGCAGAACGCCCCTGACGTGCGCCTTCCGTTGTTCTTCACACCGTCCGCGAAAAGCCAGGCAGCGGGGAAGGCGTTCATCGAAAGGACACTGACCCGCTCGCACGATCGGGCTCCGGACAAGGGTGACGCCGTAAGCGATCCACAGGCCAAGGCGATCATCGAGTGGTGCGCGAGAATGGACCCGGATCATCTCTCACTCAAGTCGATACCCACCACCACGCTCATCGTGCATGGCAGCGACGACACGATGTTCCCCTCCGACAACGCCTACTCGATGTTCAAGAACATGCAGGACGCCACCCTGGTTCTTTACCCGGACGCAGGGCACGGCGCGCTCTTCCAACAGCCGGAAAGGTTCGTCACGCACGTGAAGACCTTCCTGGAACTCTAATTCACCCAACTCAGAGGATTATCAAATGAACGCGCTCGTCAGCAAGATCATCGACGCCCACGGCGGTCTCGAAAGATGGAAGAAATTCTCTCTCCTCAAGGCGCGGCTTACTCAGGGGGGAGCCTTGTGGACCCTCAAAGGACAGCCGACAACGCTTTCCGAAACCAGCGTGACCGTCGATCTCGTGAGAGAGTGGGCTTCGCACTCGCCATTCGGCCCCGAGGCAAAGGTATCGAGCTTCGAACCCGGCAGGGTCGCCCTCAGCAACGTCCAGGGCAAGGTTCTTGAAGAGCTGCGCGACCCACGTTCCTCATTCGCCGGGCATACGCTTGAGACGCCGTGGAACGAGCTTCAGCTTGCGTATTTCGCCGGCTGCGCCATGTGGACCTACTTGAACATGCCGTTTCTGCTCGGCCACAAGGGCGTCGTAACCGAGGAACTGCCGGATTGGCAGGAGAACGGCGAAACCTGGCACAGGCTCAGGATCACGTTCCCGGCCGACATCGTCAGCCACAGCGCCGTGCAGACTATCTATTTCGATGACGCGGGCTTGCTCAAGCGCCACGACTACGACGTCGAAATCGCCGGCGGCACTCCGGGAGCGCACTACATCGGCGGCTACACGGAAGTCCAGGGGATTATGATCCCGACGAACCGCCGCATCTTCCCGAGACAGCCGGACGGGCAGGCCATGTCGGAACCCCTCGTCGTCTCGATCGATCTTTTGGACATCGTGCTGACGTGAAGGACCAGGCCGTCTCAGCAAAATCGAAGCCGAGGCGGCCATCCGGCATCAGCTACCGCCTTCAGGCGGTACGCCCCAATCTTACAATAATCGGCACTGACTCCCTGCGACAAGGCAAAGAGCATATCGCCACAGGGCCACGGAGAGCGCGATGACCGACACGACAGAAACCTATCTAGCCGTTCAGGCCGTCTCGCCTGGCAAACTCGAATTTACCAGGAAGCCGATGCAGTCGCCTGCCCCCGGTCAGGTTCGCATCAAAATCGAGGCCTGCGGGGTGTGCCATTCAGACGCCGCGACCGTCGAGGGCGTTTTCCCGATCAGCTGGCCGCGGGTCCCGGGCCACGAGGTCGTCGGAAAAATCGAAAGCCTCGGCGAAGGCGTCGAGGGCTGGAGCATCGGCCAGAGGGTCGGCGTAGGCTTCCTGGCGGGCAGTTGCGGACATTGTTCCGAGTGCCGCTCCGGTCATTTGGTGAGCTGCAGGAACCAGGAGTTCACGGGCGTCCACCATGACGGCGGCTATGCCGAGTGGATGGTCGCAAAGGCCTCGGGACTGATGTCTGTTCCCGACGATCTCACGGACGTCGAAGCCGCTCCCCTCCTGTGCGCCGGGCTGACGACCTTCAGCGCGCTGAGGAATTCCGGAGCTAAGGCCGGCGACGTTGTTGCGGTCATCGGTATCGGCGGGCTCGGCCACCTCGCCGTTCAGTACGCACGCGGCATGGGGTTCGAGGTCGTGGCGATCGGGCGCGGTCCGGCCGTCGGTGAGCTGGCGACCAAACTGGGCGCTCACCACTACATCGACAGCGCCGCCGAATCGGTCGCGGACGCGCTTCAGCGGCTCGGCGGCGCGGACCTCGTCCTGGCTACCGCCTCTGGCGGCAAGGGCGTTTCGGACTCGATCAAGGGCCTCAAAGCTCGAGGAAAGACGATCGTCCTTGGAGCGACGGCAGAACCAATCGAACTCGCGTCTGGCGACCTCTTTTTCAAGGAGCGTTCGGTCGAGGGCGCGCTTACCGGCGACCCGGCGACCGGAGACACGACGCTTCGCTTCAGTTCGCTTTTCGGCATCTCTGCGATGATCGAGGAATTCCCGTTGGAGCGGGCGGTCGAAGCTTACGACAAGATGATGCACGGCAAGCCTCGCTTCCGCGTCGTCCTGACAATGGGCTCCTGAGCCCGCCAGGACGCGCCCATCCCGGTTCTCTCCCCGGGGTGGGCATCCTCAATTCCACTCTCGCGAGGCGAGATCGTAGGTATGAGATGTCCGACGTGCCGATGCGTTGCCGCGCCGGCCATCCCGGAGCGTCGATCCAGAACCGGAGCCGTCATGAGCAAGGACCTGACAATGCAAGAGGTGATCGCCGACAGCATGATAGCCCTTGTCAACGCGGCTGACGGCATGGATCAACAGTCCTTTGCCCACCTACTTGAAAACGTCGCCCTCAAGCTCGCGGCAAAAGGCGGGAAGTATAGCGCGGGAAGCGCCTCTGCCACATTTAAGCCCACCGGCCAGAAGGTAAGCATCTCGACAAGCGATTTCCCTGGCGAGGGCTTCTGGTCTTACCAAAACCAGGTCCATGTGGACGACCGCCCCCCTCTTACGAGCCCTTGACCTCCTCCCCCTTCGATACGAAATGCCCTTAGATGAGCGCGGACACACGTGGCTTCCCGCAAGGGCTCGCGCTGCCGTCTGTCGGCCTCGTTGCGGATCTTACCCTGTCTCTAGGGATAGGTTGGGCCAACCCACAGTACAATTGTTCCTATCCACCGGTCGTATATCGATTGCATGGGCACGCTTCTAGGACGCTGTCCCTGGTTTTACCTTGGATCGCTGATGCGGCTTTGCCCAGATCGATCCCGAAGCGAGCGCAGGTGGACGATGACGATACTGCGGTTTGACGATTTCGAAATGGACATTCCGGCCCGAAGCCTCAAGCGCTCTGGCTGCGACGTCCGCATTGGTTCCCGAGCGTTCGATCTGCTGGCCGCGTTGGCGTCAAGGCAGGGAGAGATCCTGTCGAAAGCGGAACTCATGGAGGTGGCCTGGCCCGAGACACACGTGGAAGAGAGTTCCCTGCGTGTGAACATCGTATCCCTTCGCAAAGCACTTGACGGCGGCAATCCCTACAGCATGGTTGAGAACGTCGCCGGGCGCGGCTACACTTTCACCGTTCCCGTCACCAGGCTGAGCGATCACCGAGCCGTCGGCTCGGCGTTAAGGGCGTCGCGGACGGAGAGCCTCCCAAACAGCTGCGCCCGCCTTGTCGGCCGCGAGAAGCTGATTGCGAAATGGGCGGACGAGATCGGCGCGGGTATCACGACCATCGTTGGACAGGGAGGGATAGGCAAGACCGCCGTGGCGCTCCGAATGGCCCGTCTCCTTCAAGAGGCCTATGACAGCGTTCTGTTCGTGGACATTGCGGATCAGGCAGCAAGGCCCTGTACTCCGATCGCTGAAGCCCTCATGGCAGGGTATCTGACGTCGGATATATTGCGAAAGGTCGTAGAGGGCTTTGGCGGGAAAACCGTTCTGCTGGTTCTCGACGGCTGCGATTGGTCCATCGATCGGGTGGCCTTGGTCGCCGAATCCGTTGCCGACAGACACCCGGATCTCACGATCCTTGCGACAAGCCGGGAACCTCTCGGGATCATCGGCGAAAACGTGCTTCATCTTCGGGGACTTGCCGTCCCTGAAGCCAGGCAACGCATCGATGATCTGGCGACGTTCAGCGCCGTCGAGCTGTTTGCTGAACGCGTCTCCATGGTCGCGGAGGAATATGCGATAGACGGCCCAAGAGGAATCGAACTCGCCGCCGAAGTTGTCCGCAAGACGGACGGCAACCCCTTGGCCATCGAGTTGGCCGCCTCTCGCGTCGCGGATCTCGGGCTTGAAAATCTCGTGATATCCCTCGATCGTCCTCTAAGAACACTACGTCGCGGAAACCGGACATCCCATCCACGCCAACAGACGTTGCGCGCGAACATCGACTGGAGCTACAACCTTCTCGACGGCAACATGCAGTCTTTGCTCGGCCTGCTCTCGGTGTTCGAGACCGAATTCACAAAAGACGCGGCGCGGGAACATTACGGTTTCGCGTTCGCACGGTCGGACTTCGAGGAAGCATTTGACGGCCTTGTCGTCAAATCGCTCATAGCAGGTCAACAGCGCGACGGGACCTACGCTATGCCGAGGCTGATACGCGAATACGCACTGGAAAAGCATGCCGAGGGCGCAACGGCAACTCTCTCGCCGTCACTGGAGATGGAGTTCGCCGCAAGAGACGATGAGCATCAGCGCTTTCCAATGTCCTTGTCCACGCGCGCAAGCATGCGCCCCTTTACGGCAAACAAGGCGGCTTAGCTATCTCCTTGAGCCGCAGGCTGGTCTTGCCCGAGAAGTTCGGCTTTCTTCACGAGGTCGGCCACAGATCGGACGCGCATCTTCTTCATCACGTTAGACCGGTGAAGTTTCACCGTGACCATGCTGATCCCCAGCTGGCCGGCGATTTGTTTGTTCATGTAACCGTTTACGACAGCATGCATCACCTCGACCTCCCTCGGGGTCAAGGTCTCCCTGAGCCGCTCGACGTCCGACCGGGTCTGAGATTGCGACCTGATCACTTGGTCTCGCTTGATCGCGCCGGTTACGGCGTCGATAAGGTCCTGGTCTCTGAACGGCTTGGTCAGAAAATCGATGGCTCCGGCTTTCATCGCCCTGACGGACATGGGAATGTCCCCGTGCCCCGTCACGACGATTATGGGCATACGGTTGCCAGCCTTCTGTAGATCGGATTGGAAATCCAGGCCGCTTGAACCGGAAAACCTGACGTCGAGCACTATGCAGCCGGGGGTGTCGAGATTGTCGGCTTCCAGCAAGGCCCGGGGCGAATCGTACGCGATCGCTTCGAGATCGATCGACTGGAACAGATCGAGAAGGGCTACGCGCACCGAACTGTCGTCATCGACAATGCGGATAAGCGGCTGTGATGACGACTTCTCTTGCACCGGGCGATCCTCTATCCTCGACGGCCCCAGCCGGAATAGATCTTGTCAGAGCCCGCGCCGTCCAGACAGAGATTTAGCCCGGGAAAACTAACGTTGCAATTCGCCAAACGGCTTTGAAGTGTGGGAAACTGCCGATGCGATAGTTCACCCCCGCGCGCCAAGCATTCGCTGCGACCGAGAGCCTCGCCGGCTCGCCGAATGGACCACTTCGAGGAACCGCTCCGGCAAGAACGGCTTCTCCACGAAAGCGAACGCTCCATACGCTGTAGCCTCAACTGCGGTCGACACCCCTGCTCTTGCTGACATGAGCACTACCGGGGTGTCGATCCCTCTCAGGCGAAGGAGGCGAAGAAGTTCGACCCCGCTTGTACCGGGCATTTCCATGTCACTAACGATGCAATCGCTGTCCCAGATGGATGAGGAGCTCAGAAAGACGTCTGCAGTGCCGAACACTTTGGTAGATTATCCACTGCTCTTCAGGAGGTCGTCGATTGCGGATCGGACGCTGGGATCATCGTCGATCACCGATATTGCGGGGAATGTCTCCAACGGGGCATGCCTTTTTTGCGTATGTTCCCGCAGCGCGGTGACGGCGGGCGTATTGTCGAGCATGAACGCTATTCTCGGCGTACAAGTTCCCCGCGACTACGGCGCACAACGGCGACTTGGATCACACTGTCCGCTTCAAAAACCCAAACTTAACAACATTTCACATGCGTTAACTCACGTTTTCGGTGAAGCTTCAGCATGGCCCTCAGCTCGCTGACGACCTTTCCATCCGAGCGTTCAACTCTGATGGTGTTTGTATGGAATGTGATGCAGCCGCCTTTGCGGTCAGCGGGACGGATTCCGTGCTTAGTATGTCGGGATAGGGAGCAATGACGAAAGCAAACCTGGCAGCCATTCCAGAATACGACGGGATTGCCGACTTGCCCGCAGAGCATGCAAGCGCCGTGAAACCGGATTGCCTTATTGGAGCAGGCGTCCCGGTTGGCGAGTATGCACCTGCGTTTGTGTTGCCGCGCGGCGATAAGGGAAGTTTCGGTTTTGCCCAACTTCTCGGAGCGCCTTTCGTCCTTCATTTCTATTCCGGATCAGAACACTCGTGGCTACAGCAGTCAGCTTGCCTCAACGCCATTGCTCCGACACTCGAGGTACTCGGCGTGGGTCTCGTCGGAATAATCTGCGCAGATCAATCGCGGGTACGCCATTTCGAAACCTTCCGGGCCGGCTATCCGGTATTGCTGGATTGGGAACCCAAGGCCCTCGTTTCCAGGATTTACGGTTTCAACCGCAACAAGGCTTCACCGGAGATGTCTGCGACATATCTCGTGGATCGTCGCGGTGTCATCAACTGGATTGCCTTCGATCAGGCCAATGGGCGCGGTGATTCGGTGATTATCCTGAACGCCGTTAGGTTACACCTCTCTCGCCCTTCACCCGTCGACACAAGCGACTGAGCCACGAGGTCATCTGGCATGTCGCATCTTCAATTCGACGACTACGAAATCGATACCGAACAACGGCGGCTGACCGAAAACGGACTGCCTTTGCGGCTCGGCGGTCGGGCGTTCGACATTCTTTCGGCTCTTGTCAGCAGGGCCGGAGACGTCGTGACCAAGGAAGAGTTGATCGCCCTTGTGTGGCCGACGACTATCGTGGACGAAGGTGCGCTCCGGGTCCACTTGGTAGCGCTCAGGAAGGCTTTCGGGGACCACGCGAGACATCTTATCGAGACAATACCCGGTCGAGGATATGTGTTTGCGGGTGACGTTCGTAAAATTTCGAGCGAGGAAGCCGTCCATAAGCCCGTTCCACGTATCGCCAATCACCCGGTAGGCAGCCTGCCACGCATGCCGAAGAGGCTGATCGGCAGAAGCGAGTACATTCGATCCACGCTCGAACTGCTCGACAAGAGCCGTCTTCTGACGCTCGCCGGCCCTGGGGGAATCGGGAAAACGGCGATCGCAGTTTCCTGCGCGAATGCGGTAGCGGAGAAAACGCGAGTCGTTTTCATAGATCTTGCTACCCTCATCGACGGTGAGGGTCTTCTGTCTACGTTAGCAACCGAACTTGGCCTCAGTACTTTTGGAGACGACGTCCTTCCGGGCATAGTCGTCGAGCTTTCGAAGAAACCCACGCTGCTGCTCTTGGACGGCTGCGAACGTATAGTTGATGCCGCCGCGAACTCTGCGGAGATCATCCTTCGTGAATCGCCGACGACCCAAATCCTCGCGACGACCCGGGAGCCTCTGAGGACCTCAATGGAAAAGGTCAGGCAGGTCGCGCCGCTTGAGCTGCCGCCTGAGGTGGAGGACGGCTCGGATATCAGCACCGTTCCGGCTATCGAACTATTCACTTCGCTTGCGGTTCTCGCCGGGGACAATCTCGATTTGTCCGGGAGACGCAACCTCCAGCTCGTAGCGGACATAGTTCGCAGCTTGGACGGGATACCGTTGGCTATCGAACTTGCCGCCGCGCGCCTTTTCGATATGGACTTGCCGTCCCTTCATAGCTCTGTCGCCGAGCCGATCTCCTTCCTGAGACGTGGCCGAAGAACTGCGCCGCCCCGCCAGCAGACAATGAGGGCGACATTGGACTGGAGCTACTCCACCCTGTCCGATGAGGAGAAAGAGCTCCTACTGCGGCTTTCGGTGTTTGCAGGGACGTTTTCCACGGATGCAGCACTCGCGATTTCGGGGAAACTAGACGATCCAGACACATTTCACGAAGCGTTCGATGGCCTTTTCCTCAAGTCGCTCTTGGCCGTCACCCAGCGAGGGGGAAGGTTTAAGCTGCTGCTGACAACGCGGGACTACGCCCGCGAAAAACTTGCCGAAACGCGCTTCTCCAGATCATGCAGGCTAACGCATGCTCGATATTGTCTTGGCCGTCTTCGTGCGGCTAACGAGCAATGGTATCAGATCGATCCGCCTACATGGCGCGCCGACAACGGAGAGATCGTAAACGATTTGCGTTGCGCTCTCCTTTGGGCTTTGGGCGAAGACGGCGACGAAGACCTTGGTCTGGCCCTTACAGCGATATCCGACACCGCCTGGGTCCAATTTGGTCTCATGTCGGAACAGCTGTCAGCATCCGAACGGGCCCTGAAGCTATTTGAGGCCAAAGGCATTTCCGATCCGGGCCTCGAGATGAAACTCCGCATGTCGTACGGCATCGCGCTGTATCACACGAAAACCTTCGATCGGAATGGAGATGTCATCGATCAGTACAACCGGGCCTTGGACCTCGCCGTAGAAGCGAGGGACATCACAATGTTGATGCGGATAATAGCCGGCGCAGCGGCGATTCATACGGCTAACGGTCACTATCAGAAGGCGATCGACCTTGTTCATCGTTTCAAGAAAGAATTCGACCAAATGCCTCCGCCGGCCAGAAGCCACTTCCTGAACCACAACTACCACTATATCGGCGACTTCGATAACGCGATGGAGCACGCGCGGATCACGCTCATTCCACCTAGAGAACTCCAGAAGCCCCCAGCTAATAGCTCAAGCTATTTCGACATTCGCATCAGCGCCTTTTGCGTGATCGTAAAGACGCTCTGGATACAGGGGCGATACTCCGCCGCGGAGACCACTCTCCACGAGGCTCTGGACGAGGTGATGGAGAAAGACCATGCCATCTCGACATGCCTATTTCTGGCAGCCTCGGCTTGCCCGACGGCTCTTGGTATCGGCAATGCTGTGCTTGGGGAACGGCTCGTCGGAATGCTCCGCGAAGCGTCGACCAGGAACTCGCTTTTGAGATGGAGGGCCTGGGGACAGGCCTACGAAGATGTTATCGCCGCGACAAGGGAGAACGACTCGGCTCTTTTTGACCGGACGGTGTCCCGTTTGGGGGGGACGCCTTTCGAGAACTGCCTCGTCATCGGCGGTCGTCTCGCCAGCGCGGAACTCCTGGAGCGCATCGTACCGGAAGGTACCTGGTGTGGTGCCGAAGTCCTTAGGCTGCGCGGGGAGCTTGCGATGCCGACTTCGCCGACAGACGGACGCGCGCTACTGCAAAGGGCTCACGATCTGGCCGTGAGACAGGCCGCTGGTACCTTTGCCCTGAGGTGCGCGACCAGCCTTTACCGACATTCCTCGCCCGATCGAAGAAGCGCCTCGAGAAGCGCGCTTCTCAAGGCCTTGGACGCGGTGGAGTATCGGCAGGACATCAGCGATGTAGCCGAGGCTGCATCGCTCCTCTCGCCGTGATCCCACAAAGATCAGCTTTTGCGGTTCGATTCGAACAGGAACCAGACGCGGCCTTCGGCTTCGTCCACCCAGCCCTCGAGGAGGCTCGTCGTCGCGATGTCGCCATGCTCGGAGGTCAATTCGTGTACCTGCCTCATTATACCGATCAGCTGCTCATTGTCGCTCTTGAGTTCGGCGAGCATGTCCTCGGCGGTAACGAATTCAGCGTCGTTGTCGAGCAGTCGTTGAACGCGCGCGATATGGCCGATAGACCGCAGCGTCGTGCCGCCGACCTTCCTGGCACGCTCGGCGATCGCGTCCGTCATGCCGATCAACTGACCGGCTTGATCGTCCAGCATAAGGTGGAAGTCGCGGAAGTGCGGCCCGGAGAGATGCCAGTGAAAGTTCTTGGTCTTGAGATAAAGTACAAGAACGTCAGCGAGGAGCGCAGTAAGCGCTCCGGAGATATCGGTACGCGCGTTCTGGCCGAGGTCCGTCGGTGTTTTAAGGGGAGCTTTTCGAAGCGTCGATGCGACTGTCTGGTCCATGGAGGTCTCCTTGCGGTGCTGCCGGATTTGGATAGCGGTAGCGCCAGCCATCCGGGATCACTGAAGCCTGAAGGGCATTGGACATGAATTATTGGATAATCGCGCCGTTCTCTCCGAAGCGCGACCTGTCCCGCCCAGACCGAAAAATCCCCGCCGACATCTCCGACCGAAGCGCGCCCGCCCTCGGCGGAGAAGCGTCGACGAACGGGCTGGACGGGCGTTTCCCGATCGGTGTCACGGCGCGCGATACGGGCCGGCCGGCACTGAGCGAAACGGAAGCAAAAATGCTCTCCCGTCGGCCTCGGCGAGTCTTAATGCCTAGCGACAATGGACTGATAAGGAGATATTCATGCTCATGGGGACGGCCATTGGGACGGCCGGCTGTACGAGGGCCTGGGCGGCATGACTGAACCGATACGAAGACCTGTTTTCCTGATGTTGGCAACCGCGCTGGCCGCTCTGGTTTTCTGGATCGACAGCATCGCGGAATACGAATCGTCTGTCGCAATCCTGTACCTCGCGGCACTGGTGCTGGTTTCCGCTGTAGGCAGCGGCAAAGAGGTCACGCGGGCTGCCCAGGGCTGCGTGGCGCTGACCGTTCTGGCGTGGGTCGTCGTCCATCTCCATGATCCCAAGGCCGCGAGCATCTTGCGCTGCCTTTTCGCCTGTATCGCGATAGGCGTCACGGCGGCTCTTCTCGTCAGCAGAAAGCGGCTTGAGGCAACACAGCAGGACCTCGAACACAGTCGAGCCGAAGTCGACCTTTTTGCAAATTCGGTCCCTTATGTCCTCTGGCGCTCAAACCCTCGCGGGGAGATCGAATATCTCAACGCGAGTTGGACGGCCGTAACGGGATTGGATCGGCTCTCGGTTCTGGAAGGACAACGCTACAACGACGTTGTCCACCCTGACGACATCCCGATTCTCAACGAGACCGTGTCCGCCGCCGTCGCCAACAGGACCGTGACGAATCTCAAGGTCAGAATTCGCCAGGCGAATGGGTCCTATCGCTGGATGCAGATCTACGACAATCCGGCCTACTCGCCTCTCACGGACCAAGTGGAACGCTTCGGCGGACTTTCCGACGTCCACGACGAGGTTGTCGCCAAGCAAGAGCTTCAGGTGGTCCGGGACGAGCTGGAGACCAGCCGGACGGAACTGGTGAACTTCACGGACTCGGTCCCGCAGATTTTGTGGCGTGCAGACCACAGCGGCAAGATCGACTTTTTCAATCGTCGCTACACCGAAATCACCGGACGGGATGTCCAGGCCACGATCGGGCGACAAGACTATGCGGATGACATCCACCCAGAAGACCGGGAGAAATTCTCTAGGGTCTGGAAAGAGGCTATCTCAGACCGTTCGGAGGTACGCGCGACCTATCGACTGCGTCATGTGACCGGAGAATACCGATGGATGTCGCTGGTTGGCCGACCCGTTCAATTCGGTGAAAGCCCGGAAGAGATCAGGTATTACGGCGGCGTCTCGGATATCCATGACGAAGTGACCTCGCATCAGAAGGTCAAGGAACTCAACGAGACGCTCGAGCAGCGCGTGGCGGAGCGGACTTCAGAGCTCATGCTGACGGAGCAGAGGTATGCCGGGCTGTTCGACGTCAGCAACATGACCTTTGCCGAGATGGATTTCAGCAAAGCCGAAACAATGCTGGACGCGATCAAGGACAGCGGCGTGACGGACCTGCGGTCTTACATGGCCGCTCACCCCGACGAACTGGCCCGCACTCTCGGGGCGATCCGGACCACCAGGGTAAACGATGCTTTGGCGCGCCTGATGGGTTACGAGAATGTTGCCGACCTTGTCGCGAACCCGCCCGCCCAGAACGCCGAGGATGGTACGGAGGTTCTCCTTCGCCAGCTCGAGATGTACTATCACGGCGTCAATCATATCGACGGTCGTACAGTGCTCGTTGGCAAGGCGGGGCGGCGCATTCCTGTCTACTTCACTGTGACCAGGCTTTCCGACGGACTGCATCTATCAAGCCACCTCGACCTCTCGGAGCAGGAGCGCATCGAGCAGATGCGCCAGGCCGCCCAGGCGGAAATGGCTAGAGCGAACCGTATCGCGACTGTCGGGGCGTTCTCCGCCTCGATCGCTCATGAACTTAATCAGCCGATCACGTCCATGGTGTTCGACGCGCGGACCGGGACCCGGATGATCGCACGCGAAAACCCCGACATCGAAGGGGTCGACCGCATATTGCAGCGCATGGAGAAGAACGCGCAGCGCATATCGGGTATCGTCCAGCGAACACGTGAAAATCTCGTGGGGAGACGCCGGGCGGTTGGAACCATTGACCTTCATCGACTCGCTCTCGAGACACGCGACCTCATCGACCACGATCTGAAACGCGCGCATGTCGAATTGGAGGTGGTATGCGCGACAGCCGTTCCGGCGATCATGGGCGATCAGGTCGAGCTTCAGCAGGTTTTCGTCAACCTTGTGAACAACGCGATTGACGCCATGCGAGGTCAACAGGGAGTGCGGCGTGTCACGATTGAACTCGTCGCGAAAGACGGAGCGGTCGAGGTCAGGGTCAGCGATACCGGACCGGGTATCCCCGAGGAGTACATCCAGAAGCTCTTCGAGCCCTTTTTCACGACCAAGGCGACCGGTATCGGCATGGGTCTCGAGATATGCCGCTCCGCCGTGGCGGCCATGGGCGGACAGTTGACGGTCGCCAATCTTCCCGCGGGCGGTGCCTGCTTTGCGTTCGACCTTCCGTTCGCTGTCGCGCAAACCTCCTAGAGCGCGCCCGTGCGCGGCTCGGTGACGAGCGACGGCGGCGTTTTCTTACAATACCTCCTCGTGACGCTGGCCTTCTCTGATCGGACAATTGCGTGCGGCCGACCGCCGCGCGCATCCGGTTCAAGCGGCAAAGAGGATCGAGCATGCAGGAAGAGCGGCCAGAAGGTATTGAACGCTACGACGACCCAGCAGGCGGTTGGGGAGCCCTTCGGGCCGTCGCCAAGACCCTGGCCCATCAGCAGGTCGTCGCTCAGGGAGCCGCGACGCTCCTCAAGGCAAACCAGCCGGACGGTTTCGATTGCCCCGGCTGTGCATGGCCCGATCCCAAGCATACTTCCTCGTTCGAGTTCTGCGAGAACGGCGCGAAGGCCATCACGTGGGAATCAACCGCTCGACGGGTCGGCCCGGAGTTTTTCGAAAACAACACCGTCGACGAACTCTGGACCTGGACAGATCACAAGCTGGAAGACGCCGGAAGACTGACGACGCCGCTTTTCTACAATCGGAGCCGCGACCGCTACGAGGCCATCGAATGGGAAGAGGCGCTTCAAATCATCGCGTCCGAACTCAACAAGCTGCCCGATCCGAACATGGCCGAGTTCTATACCTCCGGCCGTGCCTCGAACGAAGCAGCTTTCATGTATCAACTCTTCGTTCGCGCCTTCGGCACCAACAACTTCCCGGACTGCTCGAACATGTGTCACGAAGCCACGAGCGTAGGCTTGCCAAAGTCGATCGGCGTGGGCAAGGGAACCGTCCTGCTTGAGGATTTCGATCACTGTGATGCGATCTTCTCGTTTGGCCACAATCCGGGCACCAACCACCCTCGCATGATGACGACGCTGCACGAAGCTTCACGGAGGGGCGTCCCGATCGTGGTCTTCAATCCTCTCAGGGAGCGCGCGCTGGAAAAGTTCGCCGCTCCGCAAAACCCGGTCGAAATGGTCACTCTGACCTCGACCCCAATTGCGTCCGCCTACCATCAGCTACGTATCGGCGGTGACATCGCCGTCCTCCGCGGACTGATGAAAATGGTGTTCGAGAAGGACACGGCCAGCATTCGACGGGGCGGAGAAGGCGTTCTCGACCGCTTGTTCATCGCCGAGCACACCGTCGGATTTAGGGAGTTGCGGCAGGATATCGAAGCTACGAGCTGGGAAAGCATCATCCAGGTTTCCGGGCTTACCCTGGAAGCATTCTCCAGCGCCGCGGACGTCTACATCAAGGCAAAAAACGTTATCGTCTGCTACGGTATGGGCGTCACCCAACACGAGAACGGAACCGCAAACGTACAGCAACTCGCGAACTTCTTGATGCTTCGCGGGAACATGGGACGGAAAGGCGCAGGGATCTGCCCGCTTCGCGGTCATTCGAACGTGCAGGGTGACCGTACCGTCGGCATCACGGAAATTCCGAACGCGGCATTGCTGGACGGCATGGAGAGAGCGTTCGGTTTTCGGCCGTCGGGCGAGAAAGGCCACAACGCGATCGAAACAATCGCGGCGATAGCTGAAGGCAGATCCAAGGCTCTCGTCTGCCTTGGCGGAAACCTCGCCGTCGCGATGTCGGACCCAGATGCCACGTTCCAAGCGATGCGTAAGCTGGATCTGGCCGTTCATATAGCGACAAAGCTCAATCGCTCTCACCTCCTGCTGGCCAAGACGTCGATCATTCTGCCCTGTCTCGGACGAACTGACCTCGACACCCAGGCGTCGGGACCACAGTCGGTAACCGTCGAGGATTCAATGTCCATGGTCCACGCGTCCCGCGGGTTTCTGAACCCGCCAAGTCCCCTGCTCCGCTCTGAACCTGCGATCATCGCGGGGATCGCCAAGGCCACGCTCGGGTCGCGTCACGGGATCGACTGGGACGGGCTTATCGGCAACTACGATCGTATCCGCGACAAGATCGAGATCGTGTTCCCGGACTTTCACGAATTCAACAGGCGTGTCCGCGTAAAGGGTGGCTTCCGTCTCGACGTCCCCGCGTCTTACCGGATGTGGAAGACGGAAAGCGGAAAGGCGGCTTTCCTGCTACCGCCCAGCCTTGATGGCGATCACCTGCTCCGTGATCGCGATGCGCTTATGCTGACGACCATCCGTAGCCACGACCAGTACAATACCACCGTCTACGGGCTCGATGACCGCTATCGCGGCGTTTTTGGCAGAAGGGACGTCGTTTTCATGAACAAGACAGACCTCGCCGACCGAGGACTACGTGACGGCGACCTCATCGACCTGACCACCATCCTTTCGACCGAACCTCGAAAGGCGAGCAAGTTCACCGTGGTCGAGTACAACATCCCCAAGGGATCGGTGGCTGGCTATTACCCGGAACTCAACGTGGTCATCACGCTCGAACGCTACGACCGTCTATCGGGAACGCCGTCATACAAGAGCGTTCCGGTGATCGTTTCCGCAGCCGCGTGACCGCCTTGACGACCGCGAGCGCCCAACCTGCCGATGAGGAGAAAGCCATGCGAGTACTCGCCGATCTTGAATACAGCGATCTTCTCATGCTCGATGCGTACGTTCCGGACGCCCCCCTTGGGGCGATCCTATTGCTGCATGGCGGATGGCTTGAGGGCGACAAGAACGGAGAGGCGGTCCTCGCGGAGCGCCTATGCAAATCGGGATTTCTCGTGCTCTCGGCGAATTACCGCCTGGATCGAACTGGCCCGAACGGTCGGGCGCTGACCGACGCGGTCGCCGCGCTCCGGTGGCTCCGTGGGTCTGATTTCGACTTCGATCGGGCTCGTATCGCGGTGCTAGGCATAGGCACTGGTGGTACGGTCGCGATCGAGGTCGGTTTGCAGCAAGGCGTTCCTGTCGTCGCCTGGTCACCGCTGATCGACTTCAAGGGGTTCATGGATAGCTCCGCGACGCTCGGGGACAGCGATCATCTGCGTGACTACCATGGAGTTAGTTGGGATATGATCAAAGATGCGGGTGAGCAGGTCCCGTTCCTCCGCGGCGTCATTTTGGCGATGGTTGCCAACAACCTCAGCCTCCTCGCCTCGACCAGCCCTTTGAGCAGGGTCACCCCGAAGGCTGCTCCGGCGCTGCTTTTCAATTCAACGAATGAAATCATCCCTGCCCGCGGCGCTTCCTTGATGCAGGAAGCGATGACTGACAGCGGCGTGCCATGCAAAATCAGCTTTCTCGAAGGATCAAGGCACGGTTCGGAGTACCTGCTGTCCGCGCTGCCTTCCACGATCCAGTTTTTCCGCGAGTCTTTCTCACACGATCACCTCGCCGCAACACAGGACACGAAAGGCACCGCGAAACCGCAGCCGGGCAACATTGAGACGGCGGTTTCGGTCGGTCTGCAGCCCTCGGTCTGAGGTTCCCGTCACCCGGCGCATGGTCTTGGCTGGCGGTAATCGAGCGCCGCGGGAGCGATTTGAGACAATCCTCCTCCCAAAGCTCCGTGCATCCTTCCCTGGCCACCAAACTCGCCGATGAAGTATGTCATGATCGATCAAGTACTTTCGAATCCAGCATTGCAGTTCTCCATTCTGGTCTTGGTGACCGTGGGGGTGCGCGTCGTCCTCGGACGGAATCCGACGATCAGGTTCATTGTGAGCGTGTGTTTCTTCGCTCTCCTGACCGCCACTCTGCTGTCGCACGACATCGCGCCCTACTCTCCCGATCTCGGCGACAACGTGTTGTCGCGGAGGATAACCACCGGGTTTCTCAAAGCCGTGTGGTGGATCGGTGCAGCGGTGGTACTGGTAAGTGCGGTCCGGCTGTTTCTTATTTTCGAGAACAAGCCTCGGGAAGGTCGGCTTGCCCAAGATCTGGTCATTGGGGTCATCTATCTCGGAGCAGGCCTGGCTTTGATCGCAAATGTCTTCAGCCTGCCTGTCGGCACGCTGATCGCGACGTCCGGTGCCTTCGCGATCGTTTTGGGTCTCGCGTTGCAGAGCACTCTCAATGACGTCTTTTCCGGCATCGCGCTGAACCTTGGCCGCCCTTACGCCGTCGGCGATTGGATAGTTTTGGAGGGAGGTTTCCAGGGACGCGTGGTGGAGACCAACTGGAGATCGACTCACTTGATAAACGGCACTGATGACCTTGTCGTCCTGCCAAACAGCACCCTGGCAAAAGCGCGCCTCGTCAACCTGACGCGGCCGGAAGAGACGCATGGCGTCTCGATAACGGTCCGGTTCCTTCCCACCCGTACTCCAGCCGCGATCGAGGAGACGATGCGGACGGTCCTGCTGAGCAGCTTTGCCATTCTCAAGACGCCGCCACCCTCGGCGCTGGTCGTCGGGATCGACAGTCACGCCGTCGAAATCGAGCTGACCTTTCGCGTTCGCGGGTTTTCCGCCGCCGGAGCGGCAAAAAGCGAGCTTTATGATCTGATCTACCGCCACGCGAGGGCCAACGGACTGAAACTGGCCGCACCACGTGACGTCACGGTCCAGCATTCCGAGGCTTCGGTGGAGGCGCAGTCCGTCAAGCATCCCGGAACCCCTTGGCGGTTGCTGGAGTCGATACCGCTTTTCGCCACGCTGACAGACGACGAGAAAGACGCGCTAGCGTCGAGTATGACACGCCATACCTACCAGAAAGGCTCGGTCATCACCTCGCAGGGGAGCAAACTTTCCTCCCTGATGATCATGAGAACCGGCGTCGCGGCGCTGCAGCGGCTGGAGAACGGACACATGGTCGAGCTTGCACGTCTGTCGCCGGGCGACCTTTTCGGTGAAAGGGGGGTTTTGGTCGATGCTGCGGAGGCGGCAGACACGACTGCCCTGACTTTTGTGGTGATCTACGAGATAACCAAGGAAGATCTCGCCGCTGTCATGCGTGACCGTCCGGCTCTCGCGGAGGAGCTCGGCACCCTACTTTCACGGCGGATGGAGGACGAGGAGCATCTCTCTAACGCCAGCTCCCTATCGCATGGCACGCATCCCGACACACTGGCTACGCGGATAAGACGGCTCTTCGGTATTCCGCAGGAAACGGACCTACCGTAGCGGCCGCCGAAACGCCGGCGGCCGCGGACATCCCCGTTATTTCACGTTTGCGAAAAGCATGTTC
Source organism: Neorhizobium alkalisoli (assembly GCF_007829835.1). Lineage (GTDB taxonomy): Bacteria > Pseudomonadota > Alphaproteobacteria > Rhizobiales > Rhizobiaceae > Neorhizobium. The sequence goes on from NZ_VIWP01000009.1 coordinate 39,499, forward strand.
AGTCCCTCCGAAATGGTCGGATGGGCGAAGATTCCGTCTCTCAGCACCGTAAACGGCAGATCGCCCAGCATCGCCATCTGCACGACGCTCATGACCTCGCCAGCGTTGACGCCCAGCATCCCGAAGCCGATGATACGATCGGTGTCCTTTGCCACGAGCGCCTTCATGAAGCCCTTTCGCTGCGAAAGGGTGCGCGCCCTCGGGACGACGTCCATCGGCAGCCGGGCCACCCGATATTCGAGGTTTCTGGAACGCGCTTCGCTTTCGTTTAGACCCACCCTCGCGAATTCGGGGTCGATGAACACGCAGTACGGAATCATCCGTCCGTCCGTCGTTCTGTGGCCACCCTTGAGTTGACCTGAGACAACGCGATAGTCGTCGAGGGATGCGTGGGTGAACATCGGCGTACCCGCGACCTCGCCCATTGCCCAGACGTCCTGCGCCGAGGTCCTGAGAAGGTTATCCACCTTCACGAACCCTCGCCCATCGAGCTCCACTCCAGCCAGATCGAGGCCAATCCCCCCGGTCCGCGGACGACGGCCCGCGGCGACCAGCAGATGGGACCCTTCGAAAGCCCGGCCGTCGGCGGTTGTGATGCGCACCGACTGTCCGGACTTTCCGGCCACCGTCGTTCCAGCGCAGTTGAGAGCCACATTGACGCCTTCGTCCTGAAGGACTCCCAGCAAGGCGGCGCTGACGTCTTCGTCCTCTCTCGGAGCGAGGCGAGCGCCCGTCTCTATGATGGTAACTTCCGCGCCGAGCCGCCGGAATGCCTGGCCGAGCTCCATGCCGATATAGCCGCCGCCGAGAACGAGCAGGTGCGTGGGCATGTCGCCAAGCTGGAGGGCTTCGACGTGGGTGATGGGGTCCGCGGCCGCCAGTCCGGGGACATCCGGTACGGCGGCAGTGGTGCCAAGGTTTATGAACACCTTGTCGCCCGTCAGTGTCCTGACGCCGTTTCCGGTTTCCACGGCTATCGTCTTGGGCGAGACGAACCGCCCCCAGCCGATGACGAGCTCGAAGCCGCTGGCGTCGAACCCTGTCTGATTGAAGGCGACCATTTCAGCCACGACGCTGGCCGTCCGGTTACGGACGAGATCGAGGCTGGTCCGGATGTTATCGGCATGTGTGCCGAACTCGGAGGCTCTGCGGGTAGCGTGTGCCACTTCCGCGCTCCTGATCAGCGCCTTGCTCGGGATGCAGGCGATATTGATGCATGACCCGCCGATGAGACCCGCCTCGATCACGGCGACGCGCTTGCCTGCCTTGGCCTGCTCTATCGCGAGGGTCTTGCCCGCCTTGCCGCCTCCGAACACGAGGATGTCGAAGGTTTCCACTTGAGCCATTGTCGTTTCTCCTTGGGGATTGATCTCCCCTCGGAGAAAAGCAGCTGTCGATAACGGGCGATTGTAAAATCGAGCCTCTCGCCGGACTTCCGCGGGCGGCTTCCGTCACGCTTACCCCGCCGCGGTCAGTCGATCGGGAACACCAGGGAGAAGTTGAGGCCCGATCGCGTCACGGCGTGATCCATCGTTCCGCGCAACTGGCTCTCCACGATCATCCGCATCAACTTCGAGCCCTGGCTCGCAGTTGCGTCGCAATCGACTTCGGGTCCGTCGACCTCTGTCCACCAAAGGCCGATCTCCCCATCGCGACGGGTCCACTGTATTTGAACCTTTCCCGATCCGATGGAGAGCGAGCCATGCTTGAGCGCGTTGGTGGCCAGCTCGTTCGCCACAAGACCCAACGCCACGGCGATCGTGGAGCTGATCTCTATCTCGGGGCCATCTGCCAGTATCCGCGGTTTGTCCGGATCGTGATATGGAGACAGGACACCCGCGATAAGCTCCCGCAGCGGAATACCGGGATTATCCCTGCCTTCGTTGTCGAGGAAGTCGTGCACCTCCGCCAATGTCCTTAGGCGTTGCGCGAATTCCTTCGATTGTTCCCTTGGCAGGGAGAGGTTGGCGAGACCGATCGCGGAAGCGTAGACGTTCTTGAGGCGGTGCCGTACTTCGTCGCGCTCAAGCCTCAAAAGCGCACTTGCCTGGATCTGCTCCCCGAGATCGATGCAGCGTGAGATCGCGGCCGAGGCCGCACGCGCAAGCGTCTGCGCAGCGACGATCTCCCCGAGAGTATCGGGCAACGTATCCTCGGAAGAGAATTCGAAAACCTCCTCGATCGGTGAGTGGAGCGATCTTGATAGGCTCTGGACGCTCCCGGAGAATCTCGACAGGGCGCAGTCCTCCGGACGAACATCTTCCCCGATGGCGCTCACGGAGATCAACTTTGCGGCGGGATCGGGTAGATACGTAAGGGCTGTCGTGATCCGCGAGGGCTGTTGTACGTCCGCGATCATCCCGGCTTCCGATTGGAGAAGCGCGATGGCTTCGGCCGAAAGGATGCGCCGCGCTGCATTACGGGCGATTTCGGAAATCTGGTCGCTGTCGTTGGAAGCCGCGATCTGTGTCAGCGCTTCGACGAGGATGGGATAGGGCTGAGGCATGTTCGACACCAAATTTCCGCGGGTCGCCGCATGGGCTGTTGATAGCATCATGGCTATGCCCTCGTTTCAGTGCGGAATAGGACGATTCTGCCTTCGGGGAAGTGTTGATACTTGAGCGAGATCGAATGCAGCGGTTCCGTTCCCCTCAAGCGCGGACTGTCTCGCTCTTCCCGCGACCCGATCCTTCAATATGGGCAGCAGCTCTCAGCGTATGCGAGGGCATGTAGACCCAGATGACAGGATACGACATGTCCACAACCACATCCCGAACCCTTAGGACGCTCGGCGCGCTTGAGCATCTATTTGCTGCCTATGGCGAAGACGGTACGATGAACTTCACGATCGCCGCTCGCGTTTCCGGCACGTTGTCGGAAACGGCCGTCGTCGCCGCGCTCGCCAAGGTGCAGGAACGGCACGTCCTCCTCGGTGTTTCGCTGGGGTGGAGCGAGGATGGCTCGCATTGCTTCGTTGTTTCGGAGCGCCCGATATCCCTCACGGCAGTAGCGGCATCGGCGACCACTTGGGAGCGGATCGCCGAACGCGAGATGAACAGGCCACTCGTATCGGCCGACGCTCCGCTTGTCCGCGCCGCGATGGTTGCCGGGTTCGGTTCGACGACACTATTCCTCACGTTCAATCATGCCATCGCCGACGGCATGGCCGCCGTCTTCGTAATGCGCCAACTGCTGACTGCCCTGAGCGGAGCGGAGCTTTCGGCCCCGGCCGCTGACGCGAAGCTCGAGGACAGGATAGGGTTGGAGGTGCCGCCCTTCTTCAGCAATTCGGCTGCTTCCTGCGGGGCTGCCGCCCTCGACGCTGACCCGCTCCATACCTCTACACTTCGAACGACGGTCGATTCCTTGGAAATCGCCGCGGACTGCCTGGTGAAGCTCCGCCAGACCGCGAAGTCCCGTGACACGACGATAAACTCCATGATCACGGCCGCACTCGGGCGATCACTTGTCTCACTGAATGAACGATGGTCGGAAGAGGCCGTGCGGGTAATGTCCCCGATTGACCTCAGATCAGAGTTCGAAATTCCCGAGCACGTCGGCCTGTCGCTGTCGATCGCGATTACTCCGTTCGAGAGGGGTGGGACGGAGTACTGGGACGATGTGAGCCGGGTGCATCAGCAGATCGCCAAATTTCGCCAAAGGAAGATGGCCCTCTGGATGGTCGGGGATATCGCGAAGCGCTGTGTTGACGATCCGAGCTACGAAGCGACAAGGCAGCGCGTGCTCGAACACGGACCATTTGACAGCGTGATGACGAATTTCGGGGTTTTGCAGATGCCGACCAGCTTTGGCGACCTCGTCGTCGAGAAAATGTGGGCTCCGGCTCTTCGCTCGATACCGGGTCAGGACGTCGTGGCGGCGGCGACGTTCGACGGTGGCCTCAGCCTCGTGCACACCCGCGTGGCGGGAACCGAGGGACTGCTCGCGCGAATGGCCGAAATCCTCCACACCGAATAATCGCCGCGTTCACCGCCCGGCATCTAGTATGTCCCGGGCGGCTCGTGTCCGGGGGAGATTTGCCGAGCCCGGCGATCCTGTTGGGTGGTCAGCCCCCGGTCACGCTCATATGTCGGCGGACGGCGGGCTTCTCTCCCCTACCGATCACAAAGTCATGTCCCCTTGGTTTACGGGCGATTCCACCGTCGATCGCCCGCCCGAGCTCGACATCGTCGGCACCAGACCTCAAAACCTCCCGGAGATCGACCGCGTCGTCCTGCCCGAGACACATGTAGAGCGTTCCAGTGCAGGTAAGGCGGACGCGATTGCAGCTTTCGCAGAAGTTATGGCTCATGGGCGTGATGAAGCCAAGCCTGCCACCCGTTTCCGCCACCTCGACATATCTCGCGGGCCCTGAAGTCCGGTAGTCCAGAGGCCTCATCGTGAAATGGTCGGCAAGGGTTCGGCGCACCTCCGAAAGCGGGAGGTAAACGTTGGTCCTGTCTTCGCCGACATCTCCCATCGGCATCGTCTCGATCACCGTGACGTCCATGCCGTAGAGGTGGCCGAAACGGATGATATCGGGTATCTCGTGCTCGTTGACGCCACGCATCGCCACGACGTTCAGCTTGATTTTCAGCCCGGCGGCAAGCGCTGCCTGAATTCCCTCCAGCACCCTTGCGAGCTCCCCTCGCTTCGTTATCTTGCGGAACTGGTCGGCCTGCAGCGAGTCGAGCGACACGTTGAGCCTTCGAACGCCGGCGTCCGCCAGTTGCACCGCGTGCTGTGCGAGTTGCGAGCCGTTAGTCGTCAACGTCAGCTCGTCGAGGCCCGATCCGATCTTTCGGCCAAGCGACCGGACGAGATCCATCATTCCCTTGCGCACCAGAGGCTCGCCGCCAGTCAGCCGCAGCTTTCGCACCCCTTTGGCGATAAAGACAGAGCAAAGCTTTTCGAGTTCCCCGAGGGTGAGGAGCTCGTCCCTCGGCAGGAAGGACATGCTTTCCGACATGCAATAGGAGCAGCGGAAATCGCACCGATCTGTTACCGAAACACGCAAATAGCTGACGCGACGGCCGAAGCCGTCCGTCATCCGGTCCATCGTCGGTAGTTCCATATGACGTCCCATCAGTCTCGTTCGCCGCCCACTCGCGTCTAAGTCCGCAATTTCACACTGCGGCCTGCGACAGGGGGAGCGACCTGATGCGTTTTCCCGTGGCAGAGAATATCGCGTTCGCTAGAGCGCCCGCCGCCGCGGCGGTACCTGCTTCCCCGACGCCGCCGGGCTTCTCGACGCTTTTTACCTGGTAGACTTCGACCTTGGGCGCTTCGTTGATGCGAAGGATCCGGTAGTTGTCGAAATTGCTCTGGTCCACGGCCCCGCCGGTGAAGGTCACCTCGTTGAACATCGCGGTGCCAAGCCCGAACAGTACGCCTCCTTCCATCTGCGCCCTTACGGTGTCCGGATTGATGACGATGCCGCAGTCCACCGCCAACACGGAGCGCAGAAGCTTCACCTGTTTGCCGGGGACGACTTCGATATCGAGAATGTGCGCCAGGTAGGTGTTGAAGGCGAACTGCAGACTGACGCCGCGTCCGCGACCTTTTGGAAGCTTCTCTTTCCACCCCGCCTTCTCCGCGGCCAGTTCGAGAACGGCCAGCGCGCGGGGGTTCTTGGTCAACATCTTCCTTCTGAAATCGACGGGGTCCTGCCCGGTCGCGTGGGCCATCTCATCGATGAAGCTCTCCATGACGAAGAGATTGTGGGTTGCACCGACGCCACGCCACCAGGCCGTGGTCAAGCCTTCCGGTTCGTGGCGGACATAATCGGCGAAAACGGCGCTCTCGTCGTACGGTGTCTCGGCCGCGCAATCCAGGGAATCGGGGTCGATGCCGTTTACGAATGCCGGAGGTGCCCATCTTGCCATGACCGACGAGCCTGTTACGCGGTGAGTACGCCCCACCAGGCGGCCGGCGTCATCCAGTCCGGCTGACACGCGGTCGTAGTAATAGGGTCGGAAGAAATCATGAGTGAGGTCCTGCTCGCGGGTCCAGACGAGTTTGACCGGATATCGGATATTGCGCAGGAGCTTTGCCGCCTGCTCAATCGTGTCGATATCCAGACGCCGTCCGAAAGCGCCGCCCATGAGCTGGTTGTTCACGGTCACCTTCTCGGGAGGCAGTCCGGTCGCCTCGGCGACCGCCTTCTGTGCCCTGACCGGAACCTGGGTTCCAACCCACAACTCCGCACGGTCTTCCCCGATGTGCAGCGTGCAGTTCATGGGTTCGAGCGGGGAATGCGACAGGAATGGCGAACGGTAGACCGCGTCGAGCTTTGTCTTGGCCTTCCGTATGGCTTCGGCCGCCCCGTTGTCGTCTCTCACGACAACGCCGGGCTTGAGGGAGGCCTCATGCATATCGTCTAATATCGCTTGGGTCGAGACCGACGCGTTCGGTCCGCTTTCCCAGGTCAGTTCAAGCGCATCGACACCGAGCTTGGCCGCCCACATATGATCGCCGATGACTGCCACCGCATCGTCGGTCCGGACGACTTCGCGGACGCCTTTCACCGCGCGCGCGGCTGCCTCGTTCATGCTCGCGATCCTCCCGCCCTTCACGGGCGCGATGGCGAGGGTCGCGTAAGCCATTCCCGGAAGCCGGGTGTCGATCCCGTATACCAGCGAACCGTCAACTTTGGCCGGGGTGTCCAGGCGCTTTGCCTTGGTACCGATAAGCCTGAACTGTGAGGGGTCCTTTAGCGGGACCTGCTTAGGTACTTCTCGCGTAGCGGCGTCCGCAGCGACTTCGAGATAGCTCAGCGAGCGGCCGGAAGGCTCGTGATGGATGACGCCTTTTTCGACCCTGCAGTCGTCCGCGGGAACTCCCCACCGTGCCGCCGCGGCTCCGACGAGCATGATCCGTGCGGACGCCCCCGCTTCTCGTAGGCGCACCCAGTCCGACTGCGTGGACGTCGAACCGCCCGTCGCCTGGTCGAAGAGGATGGGGTCCATGTATTTCTTGAGGTCGGGAGGCGCTGCCTCCACCCGCACCTGGTCGAGATCTACCTCGAGCTCCTCGGCCATGAGCATCGCACTCGAGGTGTAGATTCCCTGGCCTACCTCCGTGTGCGGCATAATCAGCGTGATGCCGTCGTCATCGATTTTGACAAAGGCGTTGGGTATGAATTTCGATTGCTCGCCAACCGCGGCGGACGCGCGGCGGGTGTTTCCGGGAAGCTGGACGGCCAGCACCAGCCCGGCAGTTGCGAGGGCAGTTCCCCGGAGGAAATTCCTGCGTGATACGAGGTTCTCGATCATTGCGAAGCCCTCACACGTTGACCGAATGGATCGCTTCGCGGATCCGGACATATGTGCCGCAGCGACAGATGTTTCCGGCCATGGCGTCGTCGATGTCGGTATCCGTGGGTTTCGGGTTCTCCGTAAGGAGAGCGGTCGCCGACATGATCTGCCCGGATTGGCAATACCCGCACTGCACCACTTCCTTGTCGAGCCATGCCGCCTGGACCTTGGCTCCGATCGGCGTGTTGCTGACGCCTTCGATGGTGACGATCGGCATGTCTTCGATCATATCCATTGTCGTTTGGCAGGAACGGACCGCGATGCCTCCGAGGTGCACCGTGCATGCCCCGCACTGGGCTATGCCGCAGCCGTATTTCGTCCCGGTCAGCCCGAGAACGTCGCGCAGCACCCAAAGGAGGGGCATGTCGTCAGGCATGTCGACTTCATGGACTTGGCCGTTGATGGTCAGCTTTCTCATTGTCGCCTCTTCTCCGTGACTTTCCGGGGTGCGAGCCGCATCTCGGCTAGCCGGGCTGTCATTCCGTCACCGCGCATCGTGACGGTGTTCAGCGCGGAAGAATTGGACGATCCTGCACCCACGTGTTTTCAAATTCTGTCATCGAAGCACCGCGCCTGATGCCTTGCGCGTAGCACCGCTTAGAAAGCCATCGAGGCGTGAACGATGCGGTCATTGTCGGGACGGGTGCCTGCGGTCAGGTAGTCCCACTGTCTGGTCTTGGGCACGGAAGCGTTCTTGCGCCACTTGAGAGGCGTTGTTCCGACCAGGCGCTTGAACACCTTGGAAAGGTGGGCCTGGTCACTGAGGCCGCAGGCATGGGCTATCTGGCTGAGAGGCTCATGGGTCGATGCGATCAGGTATTTCGCCGCCTCGATGCGCCGGGAGAGGACATAGTCATACGGCGGACGTCCGAATGTTACGTTGAATCCCTTGGAAAACCTGCTCACGCTCAGGCGGACTTGCTCGCTGAGGTCGCTGACGCGGAGCCTGCTGTCGACGTTTTCATCGATGTAGCGGATGATTTTCTTCCGCTGCCACTCGCTGAGCCCGGAGGTGACCCTCTCCTTCACCACAGCCGCCGCTGGGGCGCTTCTGCCGAGGATGGCCTGCCGGTCGAGCCAGCCTTCGATCGTCCGATAGTCTATTTCGGCGTGCCAGACCTGGGAGGCGTTGCCGACATCCAGGGCGGCATTGAATGAAAGAAAGGTGTCCATCGCGATGTCCTCGCTGCTTCGGATGCAGTGAGGTTGCCGTGTTGGGACGTGTGAAATCGAGTTATAGGATGTAAAAAGAAGTTATGGCGTTAAGGCCGGATGCCTAACAAACACCGGAACCGGATTTTACAATATTCTCTGACGTCCTGCCGATAGCGACTGTCGGAGGACCTTGCCGCATATCCGGCTCGCGTTCCCACATGTCAAAGCAAGCTATGAGGCATCCCGTGAGCGCGGCAGGACTTACTTCGAGCCAGGTCACAGGCTCCCGGGTGGCCCTCGTCATGCGGGCTAGCAGTGACATCGGCGTGGCAACCGTTCAGGCGCTTGCTCAAAGCGGAGCAGATTTGGCTCTCGCGCTGGAAAGCGAGCCGTCTCCGCATTTCATGGAATCTCTACGATCTTACGGGGGGCGCGTCGTCTGGTTTCCTATCACGGGATCTCCGAATGGCGTCGAGGCAGCCCAACTCGTGCGCTCCGTAGTGGCGGCCCTGGGAGGAATAGACGTACTTGTTGCCAACACGATCCGCCGCGTGGAAGGCCAGATAGATGACGGTGATGTCGACGAGGACGCACTCGACGAGCAGATGACCACGGATGTCCGAAGCGTCATCGCACTTGTCAAGGCCACCTCCAGGTCAATGAGAGACGGAGGGCGCGTGGTCGCGCTCGGCTCGAGCCTCGCCGACCGAGTCGGAACTCCGGGGCTTGCCGATTTCGCGGCCACGCGGGCGGCGATAGCCGCTTTCTGCAGGGGAGCCGCCCATGACCTCGGTCCCCGGGGAATAACGGTGAATGTGGTTCAGATCGGCGCGATCGAGTCCCAGGCTGATCAAGGCCTATCCAGGGAAATGCTGGCCGCCGAAAGGGATGCCAACGCTCTCGGAAGACTTGGCAAGCCATCTGAAGTGGCCGACGCGATAATGTTTCTCGCAGGCCCAGGAGCGGCATTCATCACCGGAAGCGTTCTAAACGTGGACGGTGGATACAGCGCCTAGCGCAATCATCGCGTCGACTACGAGTCCAATGAACTCAGCTAGTCCCTGGCCGTCCACATGGCAAACGTCTCCCGCTGGTCTCCGGCCCTGACCGCCTCCAGGTAGTGTGGCTTTAAGACGTCGCGAATGAACGCCTCCATCGTCGTGGGCAGTTTTGGACGATCCTCTTGCGTCCCGTGGAACCGGACGACGCCCTTGTTCAGGGCGTCAGCAGTCAGGGTATCGTCCTGCCATTTTTCCGGCGTCCCGAACCGCGCAAGGAATTCCGCCTCCACGTCCTTGCGGCTCGTCTCGATATATCGGTACTCCACCGGCCTGCCGATCTCCCTCCCGATGATCGCTGCCAGGTCGTTCATCGAGATATCTTCCGAGCCGACTTCAAGCGCGACGCGGTGCCGGCCCGTCGGTTGGGTCAGGTGCTTAGCGGCCAGCCATGCGATGTCATCGGTCGCTACCCAGGGCATTTTCAGATCAGGTTTACAGGACCAGGCAATGCGGTCGTATCGGGCGATCGGGCCCACCCAGGCCAGCACGTTTTCCATGAACCAGGCAGCGCGCAGATGGACCAGATCGATCGTGCCGAGCTCGTTGAGCTTTTCGTCCAGTTCGTTGAAGCATTCGAAATGCCCCGTCTTACCCTTCACGTCCGACCCCATGGCCGTCAGGCTGACGGCCAGTTTGACAGTGGATTTTTCCAGCGCGGCGACAAAGCGCTGGGCAACGGCGGGGTAGTGTCCCGCGATGTTGTTCCAATCGGTCTTCACCATCAGGAATGCAGCATCCGCACCCTCGAAGAATTTGTCGAGGTCACCCGTTCCTGCGTCAAAGCTCCCGAGAAACGGCTCCGCTCCGAGCTCGACAAGTGCATCAAGCGCCGGGCCGCCTCTCGACAATGCTCTGACCTGATGCCCGGCGCTCAATAGGGTCCGGGTCAACTTAGCGCCGATTCGCCCGGTCGCGCCGACGACAGAAATTCGCATGACAGTCTCCTTTCGGTTGTTGATCACCCGAGTGTAGACTGTTGCGGTCCGCACGAATTTGGAGATAATGCCAAATGATCTCCAAATCGGGCCAATCCTCATCACTACCGCGTCCCTGCTACGACGACTTCGATCCCGACCAGTCACATCACCCGGCCGTCGCTGTTCGCCTCGATTTCCGTGACTACGAAGCGGAAGTGCCAAAGCATCAGCACGAGCAGGGGCAGCTCATCCTGGCGCTGCACGGTGCCGTCACGTGTAGGACGGAGCATGGGATATGGATTGTCCCGCCGGATTGCGGGGTCTGGATACCCGGCGGCGTGCCCCACAGCAACCAGGCCACGTCGAACGCACGCCTATCCTATCTGTTCGTGCAACCCGGCGCGGCGACACTGCCTAAGGAGTGCTGCACCTTGTCCGTGTCGCCGATGCTCCGCGAGATGATACTCCGGCTGGCGGATGAACCGGTTGATTCCGCGCCGGACGATCATGTCGGCCGCATGGTCCGGGTCCTACTTGATGAATTGGCGCAAATGCCCATACAGGGGCTGGACTTGCCCGCGTCTAGGCATCCCAAGATCGCCGCGATCACCGCGGCCCTGATGGAGGAGCCGAGCGACCGTCGCACCTTGGTAGATTGGGCGGCACACGTTGCCATGAGCGAGCGGTCCCTGAAGCGGCTGATGGTCCAAGAAACGGGGCTGACATTCGGCCGATGGCGGCGGCAACTGCACCTGGTCATCGCATTGCGCGAGCTGGCAGGCGGCGCGACGGTCCAGAAAGTGTCGAGCGATCTCGGATATGAATCCGCAACTGCCTTTATCGTCATGTTCAAGAAGGCGTTGGGCACGACGCCAACACGCTACTTCGCGAACTGATTTGCCGGATTGCCAAATGCGGCAACGCAAATCACAGAGGCTTTAAAGACTGATGATACCTCGCTTCAGCCCGATCGCCACGGCATGGGCCCTATCGTTCGCGGTAAGTTTGCTCAATATGCTTTTAACATGCCCTTTGACGGTTTCCTCGGTGATCGACAGCACCAAGCCGATCTCCCGGTTCGAATTGCCCTCCGCGACTAGGGCGAGGACCGATATCTCGCGGGTAGTGAGGGACTCCCCGTCCGCATATGTCGCCAGGGTATTCGCGACCTCCGCGTCGACATGGCGTCGCCCACGCGCTACCGATCGGATCGTGTTTATCAGATCCTTCCTGACGGATGACTTGAGAAGATAGGCTTGGGCCCCGGCGGCGATCGCCTTGCTTGCCAATTGCTCGAAGTCGTAGGTCGTCAGGATAATGACGCGGGCATTCGGATATGCCTTGCGGATTTCCGTCAGGACATCGATGCCGTGAACCTTCGGCAATTGGAGATCGAGAAGCATGACATCCGGCTCGAGTTCGCTGTAACGCCGGATAGCCTGTTCGCCATCGGCCGCTTCTCCGACAATCTCGATATCGGGGTGCGCCGCTATCAATGCCGCCAATCCTTCCCGGATGAGCAGATGATCGTCGGCTGTCATGACTCTTATGGGACGTGATGCCATGTCTCTCAGCTGCCGCGGCACATGGACAGGCACCGTGACCGGCGGGTCTCCGATCGGCCTCTGCGACGGGCAATCAGACTGGATTCGGTCCGTGACGGCATCATACCACTCCCTGTGGTCCACTATAACTACATCGATCTCGACATGGTTCGGTTTGCCAGACAGTAAAGCTCGCCGACAAGTCCGGTCCCGAAAACCCGGCGATCGTAGATCGCGGACCGATGTTGTCCACCCTCGAAAGGGGGGCTGAAGCCGGGGGCAGCAGGTACTGGCCCAACGCGCCCAGAAATATGGGCATAAAGAAGCTCGACCCGACGAAGTTTGCACCCCTCTTTCGAGTCCCCCCTCTTTCGAGGGTGTTTGAATCGATCACGCCAGCTAAATTGCCTGGTGTCGGAAATGACTAGGTGCGGCTGACATCGGACACAGGCAGCGGATACCCGAACTTCTGGAGCAGTGCTCCCGGAGCCGGGATTCCGACGTCTTGATGACCGCGGCTGTCAGACACTCCAGACTCAATCGCTCGCCAGCGCGATGAAACAAGGGCGTCCTTTCGACGCTGGGAATTCCGTCCGTAGCAATAAACGGACTGCCATATTTCAGTTTCGGACATCGCACGATGAATACCGCACATTTTTCAGCTACCCCAGAATACGCGGCGCGGCCGCCGACCTACAGTTTTGGCCCTTTCGTTCTGTCAGTCGCCGAAAGACAGCTACTGATGCGGGGAGAGCCCGTTCGGCTGGGTGGGCGGGCGCTGGATATTCTCTTGGCGCTATGCGCCAGGGCGGGTTCGATTGTCTCAAAAGATGAGCTCCTGTTCGAGGTATGGGCAGGCCAGACCGTCGACGAAGGCAGTCTACGCGTTCATATCTCTGAACTCAGGAAAGTCCTTTCCGAGGCCGGGGAAGGAGGACGCTATGTGATTAACGTGCCTGGGAAGGGCTATGTGTTTGTAGCCGATCTCGGAGCATCGCAAATACCGGAGACGCATGTCGGTTCGGCGCGCCGAAATCACCCGAGTGACGCGTCAAGCCATTTCGCAAGACCCCCTGCCTTGCTGGTCAACCCACTGGGCCGGGCCGAGGAGATCGAGAGAATCGTCCGGGAGCTTCGTTCCACACATCTTGTAAGTATCGTCGGTACGGGAGGGGTTGGAAAGACAACGGTAGCGCTGGCGATCGCGGAGACGGTTCGGGATGAGTTTGAGGATTACACCGCGTTCGTCGATCTTAGTCAGGTGACCGACAGCGGGCACGTGCACGCGGCCTTCGCAGCTTCACTCGGATTGCCCGTGCGGGAGGAGCAGGAACTCGAAGCGATTGCAAAGGTTCTTCAGGGAAAGCGCGCCCTGCTGCTGGTCGATAACTGTGAACACGTGGTGCAGGAAGTTGCCGGGGTGGTCCAGCGAATCCGCGCGTCCGCTCCGGAAGTCTTCATCCTCACCACGACTCGTGAGCCGCTGCATGTATCGGGCGAGCGCATCTGCAGGCTTCCTGCGCTCGCGATACCTCCGGAAAAACCCTCGAGCCTGACCGAGGTCGGCCAATTCGCATCGGCTCAGCTGTTCATCGAGCGGGCATGCGCCATCGACAGCGACTTCGAGCCATCTGAAGAAAATGCCCTAACCATCGCCAACATCTGCCGCAGCCTCGATGGACTTCCGCTTGCGATCGAGTTCGCGGCCAGCCGGGTCGCTGCTCTCGGGACGGATTCGACGGCTGCTTACTTCAGTCGGCTGGACGTGCTGAACAAAGGAAAGCGGACGGCTATGCCCCGTCACCAGACGCTTCGGCGAACGCTCGACTGGAGCTATGATCTGCTCTCGGATTCAGAGCGCGATATCCTGTGCCGACTCGGCGTCTTCTCGGGCTCTTTTTCGCTTGAAGCGGCCCAGAGCGTCGTCGGCCTCTTCCCGCTATCGCCTATGGACGTGGCCGACCACATCGCCGACCTGGTTGATAAATCACTGGTTTCCCTCGACACCTCCTCCGACCGCATCCGTTTCAGGTTGCTGAACACTACGAGGGACTACGTCGCTGAAAGGGTGCAAAGCGCCGATGATCTGAATGGGCGGAGGCGACTGCACGCGCAGTTCTTCCTTGGGGAATTGCTCGGGCATCAGCAAAAAGAGCCGGAAAACAGCCTCGTCTCCCTTCGCGGCGACGTCGAAAACGTGCGCTCGGCACTGGCTTGGGCCTATTCCCAGGACGGCGACCGAGACATCGCGATCCGGCTAACCTTGGCGGCCGGGCCCCTTTTCTGGGATTTGGCGCTCCTCGCGGAAGGCGCGCGTTGGGCGGCCACCGCGCTAGGGCAGCTGCCGGGAAACCGCGAGGGTACGGTGGACGAGTTGGAGCTTCGCCTGAATTCGTCGCTATCGCTCCTCTTCATTCCGGGAAATCTCTCCGATGTATCCGGCGAGATCGGCAGGGCGCTGGAGCTTGCTCGGTCACTCGGCAAGACGGACATCGAAGAGCGCGTGATGTCAGGGCACTTCGCGTTTCATCTTCGCAGCGGCAACGTTCCCGGCATGACAGCCATCGGGCAAGCCTCCATCGAACTGGCGAACAGGCGCGGTCTGACGTTTAATGGCGCATCGGACAGTATGACGGGCACTGCGTTTGCGTTTGAAGGAAACATCGATGCCGCCATTCCGCTAGCGGAAAGGGCGCTCGCGACAATTCCGCGCGAACGATCCATTAAGAACCTGAGAACGGGTGTCGACCAGCGGCTCTGGTCGGCAAACGTCCTAGCCCAGCTTCTCTGGATGAAAGGCGAATTCAGCCGCTCGAAGAGTGTCATCGCCGATACCGTGGCAGAAGCCCGGTCTACCGGGCATGCCGCCCTGGAATCGATAGCTCTGGTTTGGATGGTTCCTGTGATGTTCTGGGCGGACGACATTGTGTCAGCGGAGTGTTACGTCGAGCGGCTTTCGGAGTCCGCGATACGCAGCGGAATAGTGCCGTTCCGTTGGGCTGCGGAGGCTAACCGGGGAATTCTGCACGTGCGTCAGGGCCGCTTGCAAGATGGATTGGACGCACTCGATGGTGCCATAGCGGAGCTGCGACGCCTGAGGAGCGGGATGCTCGAGCTTGTTTACACCGGCTATCTTGCAGACGCATACGCCGAAGCGCGGGACTTCGGCAACGCCTCCAGTGCTGTGGATAGGGCGCTCGCACTGACCCGACTAACAGGATGTGGCATCTACACAGGCGAATTCCTCAGAAAGAAGGCGGTTTTCGCGTGGCGTCTCACCGGACGGATGGACGATCTGCTGTCCGGTCTCGGGGATGCCCTTCGCGTTTCGAGATTGCAAGGGAACCGCCTGTTGGAAATGCGTATTCTGTCGGACATCGTGTCTAGCGAGGGTGTGCCGATCGAATTGATGGAGTCTTCCCTAAGCTCGATGGGGGAAGTCTACGCAACGCTTGAACAACGTGACGACATACCCGACATGGCTCGTGCCAGGTCGCTCCTATTCGCGCGCCGCGGTTGCGGCACGGCTTAGGCGACATCCAAGTGATGACCTACCACAATGGATAGGTATCGATCCCTCAAATATCGGTGTTAGCTCACAGTCCGAATGAAACCTTGGGTAGGGAGCCTGCGAGGTTGGCGGAGGAGGCGATGTTGCGCGGGAGCTTGGGCGCTGCGTTTTGTAAGCCACTGAGATCTGGCCGGTAGATAAGCTCGGCTCAGCGCTCGATGAGCAACATACCTGGAAATCTCGACAATCCTGCGCCACCCCTCCGAGGAAATCGCAAGCATGCCTTGAAGCGATGTCTCGGCTTCAGTTGCTGGAGTTTACAAAGAAGCGATGGCGTTCACCCGCAAAATTCTCGTCGAGAGCCGTCGCTTGCGGGAGCCGGACGGGATCGTTTCACCCATTCTTCGCCTGACCGCTCTGCGTGATCCGTCGCGTGTCTCGCGGTCACTCGCCATAACTACCTGGATCCTGGCCTTTCTGTCGCTGATGATTCATGGTGACGCGTTGACGACCGCCCTCACCTACCGCTGGAGCGAACCGTACAATCTTGCGGCTCTTGCGGGCATCGCGATTGGCTTGTTGGCGATCGCCTTTCTTCGCGTTCGTAAGCGTGTTCCGCCGGTACCAAACCATGGATCCGCCGACAGTCGTCAGGAACTCGCGGACGCCCTACCGCACGTGCTCTGGGGCACCGGTGCTGATGGGCGGTGCGAGTTTCTCAACGAACGATACACCGAGACATTCGGCATCCCCCGTCTCACGGCGATCGGCGACCAAAGCTGGGCTGACCCGATCCACCCGGATGACCGCCCGAAGATGTATCAGGCGTGGCGTGCCGCCGTCGACAACGGTAGCTCGAACTACTCGGCCCATGCGCGTGTGCGTATGAACGATGGTTCGTATCGATGGATGGAATCGCAAGGCCGATCTGTGAGATCGGCCGAATCCGGAGAAGTGGTGAGATGGTTCGGGAGCCTGATCGACGTACAGCGCCAGGTAGAAGATCGCGAGACGATTTCGAGGTTACAGTTCGACTTGCAAACCATTACCGACGAATGCGAGAAGTCTCTCTCGCAGGTAGACGAGCGCCTGAACGCCGTCTTTGAGCCGCGGGAAATAATCTGGGTCGAATACGATATCAAGTCCGCGCAGCTGTTATCCGACACCCTGAGAGAGAAAGGTGTGGTCGATGTTCCCGCCTATCTCGCGACGAACCGTTCACTGGCTGACGAGACCAGGCGGGCGGTGCGGGCCTACCGTGCCAGCGAGCATGCATCCAGAGCGCTCGGTTATCCGAATACTGCCGACATGATCACCGCGGGGGCGAGTGCCGACGGCCTTGGCAATCTCGATGTGGAAACTGCTGTCCTCGTCGCCCTGCTCAATCGTGCGAAGGCGACATGCGGAATTGCGGAATTCGTTGATACCCGTGGAGAGAGACGGGCAGTCCCCTTCTCGCTCTGGATCACCGAAGACGGTGTCGCCAGAGCGTCGTTCTTCGATACCAGAGACGACGGCCAGCGAGCGGAGAGAAATGGTGCTGCGCGACAGCAGCTTGCGCGGGCGAACAGGATTGCCTGCGCGACTGCGCTTTCCACCTCCCTCGTTCATGAAATGAGCCAACCCCTCACCGCGATCTCGCTCGATCTGGCGACCGCTAGTAGGCTTGTCGCAATGGGACCCGGCGGCGCGGAAGCGGTCGGGAAACTAATGGATAGGCTTCGCTGGAACACCCAGCGTCTGACGGAAATAGGAACAAAGACCCGGGAAAGTCTCCGGCCCAACCGTCATAGCCAGCAGGCTGTTGATATCCTGGCGCTCACCAGGCGTTCACTCGATCTTGTTCTTGATCCACTCGGCCTGAAACATACCGCTGTAGAAATATCTGCGGATAGCGATCTCCCGCTCATCGAAGCGGACCCTGTTGCGTTGCAGCAGGTTATTTGCGCCCTTCTCCTGAATGCGTTCGAAGCGGGGAGCTCTCTGGACCGGCCGCCGGTCGTCTCTATAGCAATCTGTCGTCCGCCATTTGCGACGGATTTGAGGATTTCGATATCGGATCGCGGCCCCGGGATAAGCGAAGAGCACCTGGCGCTCGTCTTTGATCCCTTTTTCTCTACAAAACCCGATAGGTTGGGTTTCGGCCTGACGGTATGTCAAAGCGTAGTCGAAAGCTTCGGCGGAACGCTTAGCATAAAGAACAGAAGCAGCGGAGGAGCGGTCGCGGAATTTTCGATACCGCTGATCGATGGTGCGGCTCTCAAGGCTTCTCCGCGAAGTTGACACGGCGGTCACCTGAAAGGGGACGCTCGCCTCAGTCGATTTCGTAACCTGCAACGCGCATGACGCCGGCGATTATGTCGTCGATGTCGCTTCCCTTGCTGAAAAACGCCGCGGCTCCGGCCTCCATAGCCTTTGCTTTGGTGATGTCGTCATCCTGCGATGTGATGAATACGGTCTTGAACGCCACATCCATTTCGCGCAGCAATGTCTGAAGCTCCAAGCCGCTCATCCCCGGCAATCTCTGGTCCAGGATTAGGCAGGCTACCCTATGATCAGATACGTGTTCCAGGAACTCTTCCGCGGTCGGGAAAACGACGGTCTCACAGTCGTATGCACTGAAAAGATCCGCGTAGGCCCGCCGCACGGCAAGGTCATCTTCGACAATTGCGATTGGAAGTCGGGACAGTTTTCTTAATCCTCAGAGTGGAGCCGGTGAGGCTGCATACAGGTCTAAGTGCCTAACGTACATGGTGTGCGACCAGCTTGCGAGATATGGACTGGAGGCGGCTTTCCGTCGTGTTCATTTTCAGGGTCACCTTTGTGCCTTGGCCTTCCTGGCTGAATATCGAGACTTGAGCGTCGAGGTTCGACGCGCGCTCCATAATCCCCGCGATGCCATAGTGGCCTGAGTAATCCTGTTGATCCGATCTGGGGGGCATCCCCTTCCCGTTATCGCTGACGACGATTTCCATCCGCGCACCGTCGAAGCTGAAGAGGCATTCGATATTCTTGGCCCCTGAATGAAAGTATGCGTTTCTCAAGGCCTCGCGGCAGATTTGACGAAGCTCGTCGCGCACCTCGACCGGAAGACGCGGCTGTTTGCCAACCGCTTTCAATGAGAACAACGAATGCGATCCATCCGGCTGAAGGGTCGAAAGTTCGGCCGCATCGTTTTCGACTAACGTCAAGATGTCTGCCGTCGCCTTGGCGGGATCGCGGAGGGATTGAATCGTGTCTCGTCCCTCGACTATCGCGTCATCACTCTTGAGGAGAATGACGTTGAGCATTTCAGAAGCCTTCGCCGGTTCGCCGGGGAGCAGGTTCCTCACTGCTTCGAGGCGATAGATCAAGCCTTGGAAGCTCTGTAGGAGTGTGTCGTGAAGATCGCGGGCGACGCGAGTCCTTTCGCCAAGCCGTTCCTCTAGGCGCGCGTTGTAGACCATCTCTATCTGCATCATCCGCGCCTTGTAGGCGGCGATGATCGCAGCAATCGACATCAGGCAGACCAAGGCGATGAACCACCAGGTACTCCACCACGGCGGAGAGACCTGGATGGCCAGCGAGCCGGATCCTCCCCATCCACCCCTTTCCGTAGCCGCCTCCACCACAAGTGTGAAAGTCCCTGTCGGAAGTGTCGCAAAGTTGATTGTCCGCAACGCCGCCGGCAGGAGATGCCAATCGGTCTCGATTGGGGCTATCCGATACCTGTATCGTACGGCCGCCGGGTTGGAGAAGTCGAATGCCGAGAAGGATACCGCGAAATTCTGATCGTAGCGAATTTGATACGCGACGTCGGCATTTTTAAGGGGATAGAGGACCGGTTTGTCTTCTATTCTGACGTCCGTGAACAATACCTTGGCCAACGGCTCTGCTGAGCGGATTTTCGACGGGTCGACAACCGCGGCACCTGGGAAACCCGCGAAATACATGCGGCCGTTTCGGCCGCTACTACAGGCATGCCATCCACCCATGTCGTTGCCCGGCAGCCCGTCCGCGCTTGTAAAATTCTGGAACTCCCCAGTGGCTGGGTCCATCTTGGAAACGCCGCGGTTTGTGCTGATCCAGAGATTCCCGTCGGCATCCTGTCGCGTGCAGCTCACGGCATTTCCGGCGAGGCCGTCCTTTTCGAAATAAGCCCTGAACGCTCGGGTGGCCGGGTCGAACACGTTTAGGCCGTTGTGCGTGGCGATCCAAAGGTGGCCGTCCCGCGCGCGAAAGACATTGTTGGTAGTGTTGTTGCTTATGGTTGTCGGATCGGAAGGGTCGTGACGAAATTCCTCGAACTCCTCCGTAGCTTTCGAAAACTTCACGAGCCCAACCCTGGAGCCGATCCACAGATTGTCCTGATCGTCCTCGTCGATCGAGAAAAGCTCCTTGTTCAGAGAGGTGTCGGCTCTGAATGTTTTGAAGGTCTGTGTCCTCGTGTCCAACCTGTTGAGACCGTTCCAAGTTGCGAGCCATAGGATCCGCTGCCTATCCAGGAAGACCCGGGTCACTACATCACTGCTGATCCAGTCACGCCGTCCGCGTTCATATCTGAACGTCTGCGTTTTGCCTGTCTCCGGATCGAAGGAAATCAGACCTGTTCCGATGGTGCCGATCCAAAGGGTTCCGTTATCGTCCTCCACCATCGAAAGGATTTCCACCGAAGCGCCGTTCTCCGCGAGGTCGAATATTCGCAGCTGCCCGGCCGGATCGACGCGCGTCAGCGCGCCACCGGTCCCCATCCAGACATTGCCCTTTCGATCTTCTAGGATCGCGTTGACAAAGGTCTCGCCGAGCTTGTTGACGTGGCCGGAGTAAGGCCAGACCTTCTGGAACGGTAGGGGCTCGGGAGTAAAAACATTCGGTGGGCTGGCATGCAGCCCCGTCCAAATATTGCCCTGGCGGTCGTCGAAGATTTCGATGACCCTGTTTTCCGACAGGCTTTGCGGGTCCGTGGGATCATTTACGTACTGGTCGAAAGTGAAATCGGCTCGGTTGAACCGCAACAGGCCAGCGCCCATGCTGACAAGCCAGAGATCCCCGTTGCGTGTTTCTATCATCTTGTAGACGCCGGACATAAGACCGTCGGCGGTGTTGCTGAAAGATATCTTCCTGACCGTGTTTTGAGCGCGATCGTAGAGCGCGAGCCCGCTGCCCGATCCCCAGAGAATCCAGAAAAGCCCTTTGGAATCCTCGAAAAACTGGAACTCTCGTGCTTCGATTCGCAGCGGAATGCGGCGGTTCACCTTTCCGGTGTCTGGATCAAATGCCTCGAGCCCGTTCCCGGTAGCCACCCAGAAGACGCCCTCGCGGTCGGTGGCGGTCGATTTTATGTCGTCGGTACTCAAGCCGTCATCCCGGCCTGGTACCTGCCCGAACCGCTTTACGCTACCCGTTGCGGGTTCGAGCCGGTATAGACCTTGCGAGGTTGCGAGCCATAGAAAGCCGTGGCGGTCCTGGCTGATCTGCAAGACCGTCGGCGTCGATCCATCAAGTACAAAGTGCTTGAATTTCCCGGTCTTTCGGTCAAAGGCGTCGAGAAGTTGATCTGTTCCGATCCAGATCGTTCCGTCGCGGTCTTTGAACGTTGAATAGATGTAGACCCCGCTTAGGCTGCCCGGGTCGTCACGGTCGTGTTTGAAAACCTGAAAGGTATACCCGTCGAACCTATTGATCCCGTGCTGTGCGCCGAGCCACATATAACCGTCGTCATCCTGAATGATCTGGCCCACCCGGGTCTGGGAGAGCCCCTGGGACAATGACAGCTTGGTGAACTGGATATCGCTTTTCGGCACGAGCCGGCTGATGATCGGCTCTGAGAGGACTGTCGCAGTCGGAACAGGTTCTTCTGCACGCGCGTGGTTCGCAGGGGCCGCAAGTATCAACAGCTGTATCGCTATCGCCCAGAACAGATTCCGCGGCGAAACCCTCCATGTAAGATAAGTGGTCAACACTCGCCCCCGCGAAGTACAAAAAACGACGTCGTGGATTATCTCCAATGCCATGGATTCCACAAGCTGTAGGCAATATTCCGCTATCGATCTCTCCGACTTTGCTGGGCGAGCAGCCATTTGTCCGACGGGCGAGTTCAAGGCATTGCATCGTCCGGCCGGCCGCGGGCTCACGGCAGACACCCTCACCTTTGGATGACACCCCTCTTTCGAGGGTGTGCGGACGGGTCGCTTTGGGACATTGTCCTCTGTAGTTCGGGATACAGGATGTAGATCACAATCGGGCAACGCATCTTCAGGGGGCAGGCGTAGATGACGAATTTGAACGCGACTTCAGATGCTCACGCCGGTACTGGCAGCGACCACGCTTCCGACGGGTGCTCCTCGGAACTCCGGCCATACCAAAAGGCCGCATCGCCCACGGAGCTCGCCGAACTACTCTACCTGCTGAAACTGGGCGTTAAGACCAATTTACGCTGGATTGGTAGAGAGCGGCCGGATATCGACGCGGCCCGTAAAACCTCGGCGCGATTGTGCGTCTATGTCGACCGCCTTGAATCTTTGATCGCATCGACCAACCCAAATTGTTCCGAGCGCCTCTAGGTTGGAGGTGGAAGCGGCCGAGCGCGAGGCCACGTGCTGTCCCGGACTTGGTCGTGAAGATTTCCAGTAACACATGCGTGCGAGCGACCAGATCCTCTCACCCGTTGCTTTGAGCGTCGACAGATGTGATATCCGTCATAGGAATGAATTCTGGCGGTATCTGCGGCTCAACGATGGCTCTTATCAAGTTCGGCACCTTTGAACTCGATCTCGTCAACAAGACATTGACGGAGTCTGGCAGACCATATCAGCTTGGGAAGAAGGCGCTGGATTTGCTGGTCGCGCTTGTAGGCAAGGCCGGGGAAATCGTTTCCAAGGAGGAGTTGCTGAGAGCTGCCTGGCCCACGACGACGGTCGATGAGGGCGCGTTACGCGTCCATCTGATGACTCTCAGGAAGGCACTCGGTGAATATAGCGATCAGCGATACATTGAGAACATCGCGGGACGAGGCTATGTCTTTGTCGCGCCTATAGAGCTCTCCGCGCCCGGCTCGGCCGCGCCCGTGACGCCGGCGATCCCTCTCGACACCAACCTACCACGATTTGCGAGCCGTCTGGTCGGGCGCGAGCAATTCATCGAAGCGAGCTTGACCGCGCTTGCATCGACAAGGCTACTAACGATATCGGGCGCGGGCGGGATAGGGAAAACCGCAGTTGCGCTAGAGATCGCCGCTCGTGTCCAGTCATCAAGGCGGGTTGTCTTTGTAGATCTTGCGGTCTTAAAAGACGGTCGCTTGCTGATGCCTACGTTGGCGTCGCTGCTAGGTCTGATCCTCTATACAAATGACCATCGGCAAGCAGTCCTCAATTCCCTTCAGTCCAGCGATGTCCTCCTCCTTTTCGACAACTGCGAGCACTTAATAGAGTCGGTCGCGGTGGAAGCCGATCAAATTCTCAAGGCGACCGCACGTGTAACGATACTCGCGACGAGCCGAGAGCCGCTGAGATTGGCAGGCGAGCGCGTGCGGCAGCTGCCTTCGCTGCCCATCCCCGATTTCGGGGTATCTGCCAACGAGCTTCTGTCTATCCCTTCAGTGGAGTTTTTCGTGGAGTCGGTGAAGCTTGCCTCCGACCTCGAGAATTTCGAGGACGACGAGAGCCTGCAAGCTGCTGCTGCGATCGTCCGGAGCCTTGACGGCATACCTCTGGCGATTGAACTGGCGGCGTCGCGAGTAAGCAGCCTTGGATTGAAAAGCGTTCTCGGCTCGCTCGATAACCCGCTCTCAATCCTGCGTAGGGGTCGACGTACCGCGCCCCCTCGACAGCAGACACTAAGGGCGACCCTCGACTGGAGCTACGAAGGCCTGGAGACTGACGAGAAGGAGCTTTTCGCCATCATCGCGGTTTTCCCGGGAACCTTTTCGGATCAAGGCGCGGAGGCCGTTGCGCGTGAATGGTTATCTGGGGAACGCTTCGACAACGCCTTCGACGGCTTGCTCCTCAAGTCACTTGTGGCCGTGTCTAGCGCCGACGGCAGGTACCGTCTTTTAGACACTACCAAGGGATATGCGGTCGAAAAGCTGGCTGATAGCAAGTTGGAAAGGGACTATCGCGTATCACACGCGCGTTTTTGCCGCGAAGCACTCCTGAGAGCGGAGTACGACTGGCGTTCGCTGCCCACCAGCGACTGGACTCTGCGGTATGGCTCGCTGATCAACGATCTTCGCGGAGCTCTGGACTGGGCGCGCTCGCCTGATGGGGACCTTGAGCTCGCGGTGGAACTTGTCGCTATCTCCAATGTGATTTGGGTTCAGCTAGGGGCCATGAGCGAGCAGTCGATAGCGATTGAGGACGGGCTGAGGCTTCTGGCGTCAACCAAGCACGTAGGTACAGATATCGAGCTGCAACTTCGTATCGCGAGAGGTAGCGCTCTATATCACACCCGCGGCTTCAAGAGCGATAACGAAGCCATCGCGGAGTTCGAACGTGCGATCGCCATCGCGGAGCGTCTCGGCAATCCGGCCCGTATTATGAGGGCGTTTGGAGGCAAAGCATCCGTGACGAGCTCGAATGGTAGCTATCTCGACTCCATCGCCATCGCGAAGGACCTGAAGTCCAGATTTCCTGGAGCGTTGAGCTTTAGCAGGCTGCTCGAACATAACTACCTCTTTCACGGGGACTTCTCCGCCGCGCGCGAGCAGGCGGAGATTTCGGTGATGGAAGCCAGCCGCGCGGTACGTACGACTCAAAACTACGGCACGGGTTACGATCAGGGTACGATAGCGAAATCGGTCTTGACGATGATCGACTTCCTGGAAGGGAAAATCGACCAGAGCTTCCTCGGCATACGCGACTTGCTCGCGGAGTCCGAGGTCCTCGGACACTCGATATCGACTTGCTTGATGCTGTCTCTGAGTGCCGTACCGATCGCCTATCTCGCCGGAGACATCACCGATGCCAGATCGAGACTTGACGCGGTGAGACGGATAGCCGCCAAGGATATGCTGGTCCGCTGGCAAGAATGGGTGGATGGGTACGACCTCATCGTTCCACAGGATACCCAGACCGACGTGGCTCAATCGGAGCTTCAGCGCGCTCTTTTCGAAGGTGTCGGCATGAGGCTGGAGTACATGACGATACTCGCGGGATGCAGGGCCTCTCCCGCAGCACTGGATAGAGCGCTTGCCGGCGACGCCGGTTGGTGTAGACCGGAATTGCTGAGGCTCAAGGCGGTATCGTTGATAAAACGGGATCGCGCCGCGGCGTCGGAACTGCTTAACGAGGCGGTGAGGCTCTCCCGCGCAATGGGAGCGGCGTTCTGGGAGCTCAGATCTGCCGTCTGTCTTTTCAGGCTCGCCAAAGCGCGGGAAATGCGCGCGGCCCGAAGCGATCTCGAATCTGTGCTGAAAAAATTCGAGTGCAGCCGCCCGATACCGGACATGGATATGGCGCGCGGGCTCCTCGACGAATAGAATCACCGAAGTCACGTACCGCTACGGTCCTTTCAACGATGCAGACATTCGGCTTGCCTATTGCTGGGCACACGCACGTCGCAAGCTGGTCGAGATCACACGTAACGGACCGTCATCCATTGCCGAGGAAGGCGTCAAACGGATCGGTGAACTGTATCGGATCGAGGCCGAACTGCGTGGCCTCGATCCAAAGGCTCGCCTTGCCGGGCGGCAGGAACGGTCGACGCCGCTGGTCGCCGACATGCACGCCTGGCTTGTCCATCACTGCGCCCGTGTCGCTGGCAAGTCGCCTCTGGGCGAAGCACTCTCCTATGTCGCCAAATATTGGGACGGACTCCGCGCCTTCCTGACTGACGGTCGAATAGAGATCGACAACAACACCGTTGAAAGAACCATCCGGCCGATTGCTCTCAATCGCAAGAATGCTCTTTTCGCTGGACACGACACCGGTGCCGAGAACTGGGCGACCATCGCGTCGCTCATAGAGACCTGCAAGCTCAACGCCGTCGATCCACTTGCCTATCTGACCGCCACGCTCACCGCCATTGTTAACTGTCATAAGCAAAGCCGGATTGACGGTCTCTTGCCATGGAGCCATCCGACTACGTAAAAACGTGCCGCCCAAATTCGGTCATGAGCAATGAAGGCACCGACCGAGAGCAACCTTCACCGATGCCATCCACCTATCAGAAGCGTTCTCCCACAAGCTCCTCACTTTTTGTCCAAAGTAATTTGGCGCGTTCAGGATTAAGGGCATAGGACATCACCCCAATACGAATTCCAGGAGCGTCGTCAACTGGCGCGATCTGGCAATCCTGGCAATAATGGCCACCGACCGATTCGCCATCGGCAACCACTGCGGCCCAGACGGACGTTGCAGCGACCTGAGGGATCGTCTTGAACTCGAATGTCTGGCCAGCCGAAGCGAGTTCCGTTGCGATCCTCTTTCCAAGCACCGCAAGGTCATCCTGCGACAGATGCTGCGCTAGATTTGTATGGGACACGCCCGGCATCAGGGAGGTCGCGCGAATACTGCGACCACGATGACGGCGGTCGAACTCTACGGCGAAGAGGATAACGGCCGTCTTCGAACCGCCATAGCTAACCCATGGATCGTAGGTTCGGTTTTCGAAGTTCGGGTCGCCAAGATCGACATCCGCCCAGCGGTGGCCATTCGAGGAGACCGTCACGAGGCGGCCGCCGTCGCGGATCAGAGATGCGATCCGGTTGACGAACACGAAATGGCCCAGATGGTTCGTCCCGAACTGGGTTTCAAAACCGTCTTTCGTGTGACCGAAAGGCGTGGCCATGACACCCGCATTCGCGATTACGCCATCGAATAAGATGCCGTCGGCCACAAGCTTGTCAGCGGCCGCGCGGACACTCGTCAGGTCCGCCAGATCGACCGCAAGCAGATCGACGTTGAAGCCTGCCTTGTCTGTTGCCGCTCGGGCCTTGTCCAGATTGCGGGCCGTCCCGACCACCTGAGCACCATGCGCGTACAAGGCACGGGCCGTCTCCACGCCTATACCTGACGACACACCTGTTACGAGGTAGCGTTTCCCCGTCAGGTCGATACCGTCAAGAACCTCGTCGGTGGTTGATTTCGCACCAAACGTTTTTGTCATCTAATCGTCCAATTCATGAAAGCAAACGGGGCGATTGCTCCGTCTCAACTTGCCTAATATGTTGGTTTTCGATGCTGATCGCGTGCCAAATTCGATCCTATACTTGCCCAATCGGATCAGATCATTGCAAGTCGCTGAGAGGCATGTCACAGCTACGGCATGGAAGACTTGCTGGAAAAGATGCGCGACCGAGTTCTGCGGCACACCGATGGGATCAGGATGAGGACGGCGATTCCACGCGTTGGCATCGGGGTGGTCTCGGACGGCTCAGCACCGACGGCAGGGACCTGTGGGCAGGGCGTGTGTCTTGTCCTGCAGGGCGCAAAGCAGATGCTGATCGGGGAGAAAATGCTTCGCTACGAGGCCGGAAGCTGTTTTGCGTCGCTCGTTGAACTACCGACGACACGCTACGTCTTCGAAGGAAATCGCATCAGCCCCTACATCGCAACAAGTCTGACGATTGACAAGGATGCCTTCAACGCCCTCGTTGCCGACACGCCCGCCGGTTCAACGAACAGGGGCGCTTCAGCCTTTAGTGTCGCGACGGCATCCCGTCAGCTTCTCGAAGCCTGGGACAACTACCTCGCCTTGCTCGACACACCTGAGGACATACCCGTACTGGCAGCATCGCGCGAACGGGAGCTAATGTATCGGCTTCTGCAAAGTCCGCACGGGCCGATGCTCCGCCAGATAGGGCGTGAAGAGGGAAAACTTGCTAAAATAAGGCAGGCAATCGAGTGGATACGCCAGCACTTCGACCAACCGCTAGAGATTAAAGAGGTCGCCGAGCGGTCAGGAATGAGCATTCCTTCCTTCAATCGGCATTTTCGGGAAGCAACATCCACAAGCCCACTCCAGTACCAGAAGACGCTTCGTCTTCACGCCGCTCGCCGCTTGCTGGCGGCCGATACAGACGCGGCTCACGCGGCGTTTCAGGTGGGATATGAAAGTGCATCTCAGTTCAGCCGGGAGTATTCCCGTTTGTTCGGACGACCACCCAGACAGGACGCGTCTCTGCTGCGCAAAAATATCGGGTCGGCTGCCGATGTCATGATCTAAAAATTCGTCACTGATATCTCTTGACCAGCGGCAAATGATCGAGGTCAAGGTGTGAGGGGGACGGCGCTTACCTTTCAACGCCCTTCGAGCATGCCTATGCTTGAAGGGCTACGCTCGGAGCCGAGCCGCGTTGTGTCGTAGCCAACGGCTCGTCGCACAAGATCGATATCAAACCGGGACCCTCGGCTGCCAAAGCCGCTAGCACACTAGGTCGTTTGCCCACCCGCCGAAGAAAATCCTTGATGTTGGGAAAGTCTGACAGGTCGAGCTTGAAGAACAGGGCCCAGCTCAAGATCGGAAAGAGATAGGCATCGGCTGCGGTGAAATGGGAACCTGTAAGATACGGTTTCCTCGACAAAGCGTCGTCGACAACGCGATATTTCGACGAAATTCTATTCCGCACGAATGACTTCGCGTCCTCGTCCAGAGGCCAGAAAAGCGGGGACGTTCCCTTATGCAATTCTGCCGCGATGAAGCTCTGCCACTCCATCACCTCAAACCGTTCCCTTGTCCCCGGAGCCGGCATAAGATCGATGCGACCTGCCGTGTCGCACACGTACTGCGCTATGACGAGGTTTTCGGTCAGAACCGTGCCGTCCTCAAGCTCCAGCGCCGGGACCATTCCTCTCGCATTTATCTCGCGATAGTCGCCACCAAAGGCTGTGGTTTTTTCCGTGACGTTCACGATTTCCAGATCGAAGGGGAGTTCTGTTTCCCTGAGCAGAAGATGAACTGAAAAGGAGCTGGCTCCCGGATGCGCAAACAGCTTCAAGGCATTGTACCTCAGACGCGGGGAATAACGTGTTCGTTGGCGGCGTCGCTGCCAACGAACACTTTCGTAGAGAGCGGTCAGGCCGCCTTACGCGCATTGACAACTCTGCGCTGCGTGAAGTCTTCCATGCCCTCGATACCGTTCTGCAGGCCCATACCGGACTGCTTCGCGCCGCCAAATGCGACGTCATACGGGAGCGCCATATGCTGATTCACCCAAACGGTACCGCTCTCGACTTGGGAGGCGACTGAGATGCCCCTTGCGACATCGGCGGTCCAGATTACGCCGCCCAGACCAAACTCCACACTGTTCGCCTCGGCGATCGCTCCGTCCACGTCATCGTAGGCCTGGATCGGAAGAACCGGACCAAACTGCTCTTCCTTGACGAGGCGTGCGTCGTTCGCAAGGTCACGCACGATCGTCGGCCTGATGAAATAGCCGTCACCGTCGATCTGGTCTCCTCCGACAACGATACGACCATTGCGGCGCGAATCCTCGATGAAACCCTGCAGCTTGTCGTACTGCATCTTATTCTGAATTGGACCAATCGTGGTGCCCTGCTCCAGGCCGTCTCCGACCTTGGCGTCCTTCGCGAGCGCGACCAGGGCTTCGGTAAGCGGTTCGATCAGCTTTCTGGGCGCGTAGACCCGTTTGGTGGCGTAGCAGATCTGCCCGGCATTGAGCGTGGCAGCCCGGAAAATCGCCGGGGCGACCTTATCGATATCCACGTCGTCGAGAACGATGGCGGCGTCGTTGCCACCCAGTTCCAGCGTAAAGCGTTTGAGGGTGCTCACCGTGCTTTCCAAGACCTTCTTGCCTGTCGGCGTGGAGCCCGTAAAACTCACATGAGCAATGTCTTCATGACTTGTGAGGAGCGGTCCAAGGTCATTCGTATCCGCTAAAGTCTGGAATACCCCGCTCGGGAAAATCGCCGCAGCCAGTTCCCCCAGCAGCAGGGTCGTAAGCGGAGTCGTTGGAGCGGGCTTGGCGATAACCGGATTGCCCGTCATCAGCGCCGCGCCGACCTTGTAGATCAGGAGCGACATCGGGAAGTTCCAGGGCGTTATCGCGGCAACGACACCCTGCGGATAGCGTTGCTCGACGATGTATTCCTGTTCATTGTCGCGGATGACACGCGGCTTGATCTCTTGAGAGGCAAAGAACCGGAGGGCTGCGACCGATCCGCGAATTTCGGCTTCCGCCTGCGGAAGCGGCTTCCCCTGCTCGAGGGTGAGAAGGCGGGAGAACTCGGACGCCCGAGCTTCAAGGGCGGCGGCGAAGGCTTCAACGTAGCCGGAACGATACTCGTAACCCAGCGCCGCCCACGAGGGAAATGCCTTCTTCGCTGCCGCGATCGCTCTAAGCGCGATCGCCGCGTCCGCGCGCGGGGCCGTCTCGAATTCCCTGGCAGTCGCGGGGTTGATGACCGCGACGTTCTTTGCCCCGTCAATCAGTTCACCATCGACCAGAAGTCTGTAGCTCATTGGTATGTCCTCTTGGAAGCGCCGCGTTACGGGCGTCGTATCTTGAGTCCTCTCGGGCCAGTGTGTCCGGCGGCCGCAAGGCGGCCGCCGCGCGTTCCGCTCCGGATCAGACCGGAATCGGCTCCTTGACCATGATTTCGTTGAACTGGAAGACGAATTCGTGCTCGTTCGAACCCGGATTGTCGCGCAGCATCTGGATGGCGTCGACGTAGATGTCCTCGTTGTCGGTCGCGAGCTTCTCCATCGTCTCCTTCACGAAGGCATCGAGCGGCATCGCGCGCGGATCGCCGCTCTTCTTGACGAGGTCCGTGTCGACCCACGGCGGAGCGATTTCATGGACCTTCACAGACGTGTCGCGAAGCGTGAAACGCTGCGACATCGTAAAGGAATGGAGCGCCGCCTTGGTCGCGGAATAGACAGCGTTGTAGGCCAGCGGCACATAGGCCAGCACGGAGGTGTTGTTGATGATGACCGCCGAAGGCTGCTTCTTGAGGTGCTCGATCAGGGCGGACGTCATCCGGATCGGGCCGAGGAAGTTCGTGGTGACGATGTTCTGCATCGTCTTTTCGTCGATCGGCTTGGCCGCGTCGTCGAAGGGCATGATACCCGCATTGTTGAACAACACGTTCAACGCCGGATAGTCGGCGACGATCTTTGCCGCGACCTCTTCGATGTTCGATGGATCGGTGATGTCCATCTCGTAGGCGGCCATGCCGGGGTTCGCCTTGACGGTCTCGTCAAGGTTCGCCTTGCGGCGTCCCGAGATGATCACCTGGTTGCCGAGCTTGTGGAAGGCCTCGGCCAGGCCGCGTCCGATACCGGAGCCGCCGCCTGTAATGAAGATCGTGTTGCCGGTCAGTTTCATGGTCATTCTCCTTGGGGTTGATTGGTTTGGAGGAAGGGTTTTGTCGAAGCTTCCGAGGTTCAGCGAGCAAGCGACGTGTCGCGCGATGCCGATTTGGCTGCGAAGCCGTAGAGCAGGATGACGCCGATAACCTCAGCAAGAGCGGCAGCCAGTCCGAGGTCGGCGACCTGTCCGTGAGCGACGACGAAAGAACCGATGGCGCTTCCGATGGCGAAGCCGCCGTACATGAACGATGCGTTCAGCGAGAGTACGACCGGAGCCGAGGCCTGCCCGCCAACATGGATCAGGTTCGATATCTGGGCCGGGAAGAAGCCCCAGACAGTCACGCCCCACACGGCGACAGAAATCACGATCGGGACGATGGCCTGCGAGGGAGTGAGGAAGAACGCAGTGAAAGACAGAGTGAGGAACGCTACGGCCAGTACCACCAGGCTTGCACCCATCACGGCCCGCGCGCCGAACTTGTCACTAAGAGTGCCGCCGCTGAATACGCCTACCGCCGAGCCGACACCCCACAGGCATACGATGAAGCTAATGCCGTTCGGTCCAAAATCCGCGACTGAGGTCAGGTATGGTGCGATGTACGTCCATACGGTGTAGGCTCCGATCGCCCAGAACAGCGTGACAGCGAGACCGAGCAGTACGGGCGGCCGCTTTGCAACCGCGACCCTTGCGGCAAGACTGGGCACCGGCATCCCCGTCCCGACCGATCGGTCGAGTCCAAAGATCAGCGCGACGACAGCTATAGCCGCGAGGATGCCAACCCCAAGAAATGTGACGCGCCAACCGAGCGCATTGCCTACAAGCGAACCGATCGGCAACCCAAGCGCAATGGCGATGGTCATGCCGCCATTGACGATGGCAAGTGCCCTGCCCCGCTTCTCGGGGGCAATCAACACTCCGATGAGCGCATTGGCATTGGGGGTGTAAAGCCCGGCCGCGATAGCCAGAAGTACCCGGGCGGCAAATATGCCCCAGTACCCGCTCGATTGCCATGCGACCAGGTTTGCAAGCGCGAAGAACACCATTGTCGAAATCAGCAGACGTCGACGGTCCACGCTGCCGAACAGGGTCGTAAGGATTGGAGAACTGAACGCAAGGGTAAGCGTGAACACCGTGACGAGCGTCCCCAGTGTCGCGATGGATAATTTCAGGTCGGCAGCCATGTTCGGCAGCAGCGGCACGATCATGAACCCTTCGGTTCCGATGGCGAAAGTGCCGAGTGCCATTATCCAGGCCGGCGTAAGATTTCTGTTTTGGGTATCGGCTGCCATGGCAACGCGTCTCCGGTTTGTGTCACCATTTAATATGACCGGTCGTCTTATGTTGCAATTAGATATGACCGGTCGTATTATTATGTCAACCGAGTTATTTTCGTCACTCGATGACCGTTCGCTCTTGAATTCGTATCACCCCGTTCATATCCCGGGGCCCAAGGAGAAACTCATGGCCGTAACGACCAGAGACAAGATATTCACCGCCGCCCAGGACCGCTTCCATGCGCTTGGCTACAGCGCGTGCGGAGTCCAGCAGATCGTCGATGCAGCCGGCGTCCCGAAAGGCAGTTTCTACAATTACTTCAAGACCAAGGAAGGTCTCGCTCTCGAAGTGCTGGAGACATATGTCGCATCGTCCAAGCGCGAAATATTGTCTAATGCTGCCCTCTCCCCGCTCACACGGATCAAGGACCACTTTGGTTTTTTCATCTCGAGGTACGAGAAGGACGGCTTCGATAAAGGGTGCCTGATCGGCAACCTGTCGGCGGAGAGTTCGGAAAACGTGCCTCTCCTCAGGGAAGCGCTTAGAGACTCGCTCTCGACTTGGGCGGACCTGCTCACGAAGGTCATTGCCGAAGGCCAGCAGTTGGGCGAAATCAAATCGGGTCTTGAACCTGCAGAAATGGCGCGCTTCCTCATCAATAGCTGGGAAGGGACAGTTCTCAGAATGAAGGTTATGAACGATCGACGGTCGTTGGACGACTTCATGTCGATCGCGATCGGACTTCTGGAAAAGAAGCCGGGGGACTGAGCACGAACGGACGCAGGCCTTGGGGCCGAACGGTTCGCCAAAAGGTCACGGTCGGAATAATCCTGCCGGGGGGAAGGGGCACGCATGTCACACTAGGCGGACAGGCCTTTGGCTCGCCTCGTGAGCGACGGCGGCGAGCGCGGCGACATCTGCGATGACCGATACCGCGAGCGACGCGGCGTCCCTGGCCTTGTCAAACATCCCGATGGGAGCCTTGATCCGCGCGATTTCCGCGTCGTCGTAGCCGAGGTTCCTCAGCGCCTGCTTGCGCTTGTCATGTGTGCGACGGCTACCCAGCGCGCCGATGTAGAACGCCGAGGATTTCAGAGCGGCATCGAGTGCAGGCAGCTCGGCGGCAAGATCGTGGCTGAGGAGTGCTACCGCCGAATATCTGTCAGGAGAAACATCCCAGAGATATCGGTCGTAGGCCCTGCCCACCAGGTCAACCTCGTATCCAACGGCCCGGGCGACATTGGCAAGGGCGCTCGCCTCCAAGGCGTTGCCTGAAATGAACAGTCGGGTCGATGGCCTGTAAACTCTCGAAAAGCCTTCAGCTTGCCACCCCGTCTGCGTTGACCCGACACAGGCGATCTCCTCCGCACCCGGCCTGTAGAGCAGCCTCGCTTCTCGGCGGAGGACCAGCTGCCCAAGCACTTCATCTACAGGCTCGATGGCCTTGATGACGTGTATCGAAAGTCGGATGCCACCGCCGCACGGCAGCACAATGTCGAAAAACGGCGAGCCTTCGCCCAGTAGAAGGTAGCGGTCATGCCCTGTCTTGAGGGCTTCGATAGCCTCGGCGGCGACGGCTGCTTCCGTGCATCCGCCGGAAACGAATCCGCAATAGAGACCGTCGATGCGAACCGTCATCTGTGCTCCGAGAGGCCGGGCCGCCCCTCCCCGGATTTCGACGAGTGTCACAAGCGCGACCGGTATGCCCTTTTTGAAAGAGGTACTTGCGTAGCGAAGTATTTCAACCGGAGCGTCAGTGACGAATTCGGCCTTGGGTGCTCTGTGTTCAACGATTGAATCCTGTGCTTTCATCGCGCTCGTCCACTCAGCAGAGGGTTTGTGTCGTGAGCCGCGCAAAGGCTCGCGGCTCCCATTCGCCAATCGCCGGCATCAACGCGCTTCGGAAACCTGCTCTGCGGTAACCGTCCCTTTGCGTCCGCTGAAGTGTTCGACCACGTAGTTCGCCAGTGCGGCAATCTCGGCGTCGGTATAGGTTTTGGCGAACGAGGGCATCGTTTTCCCGGGAGCGGAAGCATGGTCGGACGATCCTTGCAGGACGACCCTCACGACGTTGCTGGCCGTCGGGTCGGCGAGAGCGTGTCCGCCGAGAATAGCGGCATGGGGATTGAACTGGCCCTCGCCATTCCAACCGTGGCAACTGGCGCATGCCCCGGCGTAAATATCCTTGCCTGCCTGTAGGCTGGCGGATGTCGGGGTCGAGCCGGCCGTCAACTCTTCCTCCTTGCGGCGCGCTGCCTTGTGATCGGCATCGCCCGACACGGCCGGAACGGTGCGGAGATAAGCCACGATGGCATCGATGTCGGACTTGGGGAGCTTGCTGAGGCTGAGGTCGATGGCTTCGCGCATCGGACCAGCGGCGACGCCACGGTCTTTCGCATGGCCGGCGGTCAACATATCCGCGATCTGCTCGTCGCTCCAGTTACCGAGGCCGTAGTCCTTGTCCGACGTGATATTCCAAGCTTTCCAGCCATCAACGTCGCCTCCGGACAGGGCGACTCCCTGCTTTCTCTGGAACATGAGCCCGCGAGGGGTGTGGCACTCTCCACAGTGAGCCAGCGCTTCAACGAGATATGCGCCGTCGTTCCACTGCTTGTCTTTGCCGGGATCTGGCTGGAATGGGCCCCACGGCACGAAGAGAAACTTCCAACCTCTCATCAGCGGTCGCTGATTAAAGGGGAAAGCAAGAGAATTCTCCGGTGCGGGGTCCGCTACCGAAGCGAGCGTCATCAGATAGGCCTTGATAGCAAGTATGTCGTCCGTCGAGAGAAGGGCGTAGGAGCTGTAGGGGAAGGCAGGATATAGGTCTTCGCCATGCTTCCCGACGCCGGATCGCATTGCCCGAACGAACTCGGCATCGGTCCAGTCGCCGATCCCGGCAGTCTTGTCAGGCGTGATGTTCGGCGAATAGATGGTTCCGAACGGGAGTTTGAAAGCCAAGCCGCCGGCAAAAGGTTTGCCGCTTTTGGTGGTATGGCAGGCCGCGCAGTCCGCGGCGACGGTGAGATATTCACCGCGGGCGATCAGCTCGCTCCCTGTCGGCTGGGATTTGCTCGCCTGCACTTGCGGAAGCGAGTGGGGCCAGAAGAAGAATGCGGCCGCGCCGACAAGACCTGCGACCGCGATGGAACAGATCCCTATAATGTAGTTCCGCCAACGTTTCATTGCCTTGCCTTTCCGCGCTTGAAACCAAAAGACACCGGGCCGCTTCGAGCTTCCGACTTTCGTCCCGGTTTCGGACGTCATCTGGAATACGGTCTCGGTGTCGACATCAGGGATAGCGGCTCCATCACTGCTGGATTGCACAATCCTGCACTCGTGAACGTCACTCGTTATTTTCCCACCAACTGCAGCGGTGCTGCGAAGGGGGCGATCCCTGCTCTATCTGGGAGGGGCGGCCAAGAGCAGGGATCGCAAAGTCGCAGCCATGGCGGATGGACTACGACTGGAAGGCGTGACGGCACCTTCGCGGAGAGGCTGGTCGTTGGGAGGAGGAGGTCGACCTTGTTGCCTCGCCTGTATGTATAAGGCCTCAAATCGTTCCGGTTTTCTTGCAAGATTCGATTTCGCGGGAAGAGGTTTTTGTATGATCCCGCATTGTATTATTTGCTTGAAGAAGAAACGCCGACCCTGAGGATCGGCGTTTCTTGTGTCAATTTGAATTCGGCATCGATCAGGCGGCGATCTTGACTACCTGTTCGGCAGCCGGACGCGGCTTGTAACGTGACCGGAGAAGTACAAAGAAAACGGGCGTGAGGAACAATCCGAAGAACGTCACGCCCAGCATGCCGGAGAATACGGCAGTACCAAGCGATTGCCGTAGCTCTGCGCCCGGACCCTCTGCGATCATCAGCGGAACGACGCCGAGGATAAACGCGAACGCCGTCATAAGGATCGGCCGTAGCCGAAGCTTGCATGCGGTGATGGCCGCCTCGACCGCGGTCTCACCCTCGTCCTGTGCCTGTCTCGCGAATTCCACGATAAGGATCGCGTTTTTCGCGGCGAGGCCGATAAGGACGATGAGCCCGATCTGTACGAGGATGTTGTTGTCCAGCCCTCTGAGATGGACGCCGACGAGCGCCGCCAGAATTGCCAGCGGTACGATCAATATGATCGCCAGCGGCAGCGTCCAGCTTTCGTACTGGGCCGCCAACGCCAGGAATACGAAGACGACCGATAGGATGAAGATGTAGGTTGCCGTATTTCCGGTGTTTCGCTCCTGATACGACAGTTCGGTCCAGTCGAAGCTCGTCCCCGGCGGCAGGACCTTAGCGGCGACCTGCTCCATCGCGTCCAGCGCGCTTCCCGTGGCGACGCCCGGTGCGGCGCTTCCCTGGATCGGAACGGAGACGTACATGTTGTAACGTTGAACGAGCGACGGGCCGGATACGTCCTTGATGTCTACAAGTGTGCCCATCGGGACAAGCGCGCCCGTGGCCGATCTGACCTTGAGGGCCAGAATGTCGTCTTTCTCCATCCGGTGATTCTGCCCTGCCTGAGCGCGAACTTGATAAACCCGCCCGTAAGCATTGAAATCATTGACATAAGAAGTGCCGAGATTGATAGACATAGCCTCGAATATGTTCGGGATCGGAACGTTCAGAGAGCGCGCCTTGTCGCGGTCGATATCGAGGAAATATTGAGGACTGGAAGCGCTGAACGTCGTGAAGACACCCGTCAGTCCCTTGGTCTTGTTCGCGGCCGCCATCACTTCGTACGCGAGTGGCAGGATACGCTTCATGTCGGAGTTGTTCAGGTCCTTGATCTGCATCTTGAAGCCGCCCGAGTTGCCTACCCCGCGAACCGGAGCCGGAGGGATCGCGATGATAAAGGCCTCCTCGATCGACTGCATGTTCGCATAAAGCTGGGCGATAAGCTTCTCGGCAGACTGTCCCTTCTTGAGGCGCTCCTCGAATGGGTCGAAGGTCGCGAAAATCAGGCCCTGGTTCGACGCGTTGGTGAAGGTCGCCCCGCTGAACCCGGCAAAGGAAGCGGTATGGGCGATCCCCGGCATCTTGTTCATGATAGCGGATGCCCGTTTGACCACGTCGTCCGTCCGGTTGAGCGATGCTCCGTCCGGAAGCTGGACAACAACCAGAGCGTACTCCTGGTCCATAGTCGGGATGAACCCCCGTGGCACGATCTGCGTCATATAGAACGTGCCTCCCAGCAACGCGAGAAACACCAAAGTCGAGCATGCCAGGGCGACTTTCGTCTGAACCATCTTGCGGACGATCCAGGAGTATCCCTCGCTGAGACGATCGAAGCCGCCGTTGAACCTGTCCGCGGCCCACTGTCCCGCCCGACTGAACATACCCGCTGATTTGGAATGTTCGTGCGGCTTCAGGACAATCGCGGCGAGCGCCGGAGATAGCGTAAGGGAGTTCAATGCCGAAATGGCGGTGGCAACGGAAATCGTTACCGCGAACTGCCTGTAAAACTGCCCGGTGATACCGGGGATGAAGGCGGTCGGTACAAAGACCGCGATGAGCACCAGGGAGATGGCCACCACGGCGGTCCCGACCTCGTCCATCGTTACGTGAGCGGCCTGGCTCGGGGGCATGCCGCTACGGAGGTTTCGCTCGACATTCTCGACCACGACGATGGCGTCGTCGACCACGATGCCGATAGCCAGGACGAGCCCGAAAAGCGAAAGCATGTTCAGCGATATGCCGAACGCGAGGAGAAACGCGAGCGTGCCGATCAGCGATACCGGGATCGCCACGATCGGGATAAGTGCCGTCCGCCAGGATTGCAGGAAGACCAGTACCACGATGGCGACCAGTATCGCCGCTTCGAAGATGGTCTTGTAGACTTCGTCGATGGATTCCGAGATGAACTTGGTCGGGTCGTAGACAATCTTGTACTCGAGCCCGGGCGGGAAATTCTTGGCTTCGGCTTCGACGATTTTGCGGACAGCAGCTGCAGCCTCCAACGCGTTCGTGCCGGGGCGCGCAAAGATACCCATTCCCACCGCCGGTGTGCCATCCAGATAGCTGTTCGTGACGTAGTTCTTGGCACCGAGTTCGATACGGGCGACGTCCTGGAGCTGGACGAGTCGGCCGCTATCAGTCGACTTGACGATTACGTACCGGAACTGGCGCGCGTCGCTGAAGCGGCCTTCGGTTCTCACGGTGTATTCGAACGCGTTCGTACCTGCGGCCGGAGGGCTACCGATCGAACCGCCGGAGACCTGAACGTTCTGATCTCGCAACGCCTGCACGACGTCACCTGACGTCATCCCGTACGCGGAGAGCTTTTCTGGGTCGAGCCAGATTCGGAGGGAGTATTCGCGTTCGCCGAAGAGAGTGACGTCCCCTACCCCTTCGAGCCTGACAAGTTGGTCGCGGATGCGGTTGTGGCCGTAGTTCGAGATGTAGAGCTGGTCGTAGCGGCTGTCCGGAGAAAGCAGATGGACGACCATCATGATGTCCGGCGAGCTCTTCACGGTCGTCACACCGAGACGACGAACGTCCTCGGGAAGGCGTGGCTCGGCGATCGCGACGCGATTCTGGACGAGGACCTGTGCCTTGTCGAGGTCTGTGCCGAGTTTGAAGGTCACGGTGATCGACATCGCGCCGTCGGCGCTCGAATACGAGGACATGTAGAGCATGTCTTCGACGCCGTTGATTTCCTGCTCGATCGGGGTCGCGACCGTCTCGGCGATCGTCTGGGAGTCTGCGCCCGGATAGGACGTGCGTACCACGATCGTAGGCGGGGCGATTTCCGGATATTGGGCGACGGGAAGGTTGAAGTAGGCGATACCGCCGACGATCAACAGGACGATGGAAAGGACGGAGGCGAAAATGGGCCGTCTGATGAAAAAGTGCGAGAACCTCATTGAATCGCTCCCAGAACTACGGCTTCCTGCGGAAGCTCCGTCATCTTGGGCGTGACCTTCTGACCGGGACGAGCTCGCATGAGGCCGTTGACGATAATCGTTTCGTCACCCTTGAGGCCTTCGCGGATCACCCTGTAACCGTATAGCTTAGGTCCAGTACGCACGGCCTTTGCGGTGACCGAGCCATCCGCACCGACAATGTAGACGACCCGCTGGTTCTGGTCGGCCGAGAGCGCTTCGTCCGGTACGAGAACCGCGGTGTAGGCCTTGGAGGCTCCTACCTCGATCCTTCCGAACAGTCCCGGCTGCAACACGAGATCGGGGTTCGGGAAGCGGGCGCGCACGCGCATGGTGCCGGATTGGCTATCGACCTTGTTCTCGGAGAAATTCAGCTTCCCGGAGAACGGCTTGGATGTGCCGTCCGCGATCGTCACGGTCACGTCGAGCCCGCCGCCGCCTTCTTGCAGGGATTTCCCTGTCTCTCGGGCAAGCGCGGCGTAGGATAGGAGCCTGCGCTCGTCGACGTCGAAGTAGAAGTCGATCGGATCAAGCGAAACGATCGTCGTCAGTTCGGTCTGGTCGGCCTGGACGAGATTTCCGGGAGAGATCATATGCCTGTCGATCCGTCCGCTAAGCGGCGCGGTGATCTGGGTGTAGCCAAGGTCCAGTTGGGCGCGGTCCACGCTTGCCTTAGCGCCCCGGACATTCGCCTGGGCGGAGATCCACTCGCGTCGGCGGTCGTCCAGTATCGAAATCGACTGGCTGCCGTTGGTGGAAAGGGTCTCCGCGCGGTGAAACTGGGCCTCGGCGTACGTCAACGTCGATTTGGCGACCTCCAGCGCTGAGGTTGCCTCCTCGAGCGCGGTCTCGAAAGGCCTCTGGTCGATCACGAACAGGGGATCCCCGCTCTTGACGAGCGCGCCGTCGGTAAACTGCACCTTGTCGAGGTATCCGCCGACCCGTGCGCGGACAAGAACTTCCTCGACAGCCTGGAACCTGCCGATGAAATCGTCCTGCTCCGTGACGACACGGACAACGGGCTTGGCGACAGTGACGGGAGGCGGAGCTGACATGTCCTGCCCAAACGTCGCGGACGCGGAATAAAGTGTAGCCAACGTCGCGAAGATGGCTGACTGCACATGCTTCCGCGATCTGGCGGCTTGGTTGGGTTTCATGGTCGGAGCCTTGTCTCTCGAGGTATTTCCGGAGGGACACTCTGTCCGCGGAAGGGGCTGCGAGATTGTATCTTACGACCCTCTCACAGGCCGGGCATCGGGCTTTTGGACAATCCTGCCCTCTTGAGACCTCCCGATCTCCACGTCGCCATTTCATACAAGAACGGCCCGAGCGGCGATCTTAGCTTCCACTCATCAACACCTCCAGAAAGGGAGACAATCGATGAGAGACAGCTATCAGCCCGCCTCGGTCAGCTATGGCACAGGGCCAATGATCCTTTTCATCCTTTGCCTGATGGTCGGCATGCTCGGGTATCTCGTCGCCTTCGGCGAGACGTTCAGGGCAAGCCCGGCACCCCGCGTCTACATTGCCGATATGCCCGAACTCTACGGGAAGCCCGTCGCCAAGCGCTGACAGCACCTCATGCAGTCAATCAAAGTATAAAGGAGAGGTCCCTTGCTGGAACCTGATGACAAAACACTCAAGCTGCAGGTCGCCAATGCGCAGACCCAGGACGCTGGATACGGGCTCGCGAGGTTTCCACGCCAAACGATGGCTTCGCTCGGCATATCTGAAGGCCAGATCGTGGAGCTGGTCGGCAAACGGCACACGGCGGCCATCGCGATTGACTCCTACGAAGAAGACGAAGGCCTTGCCATCGTTCGCCTCGATGGACTGCAGCGCGGCAATGCCGGGGCCATGAGCGGTGACTTTATCGAAGTCAAGAAAGCGGACGTGAAGCCTGCGACCCGCGTCGTGCTCGCCCCGGCCGTCAAGAACCTAAGGCTGCAGGGTTCGGGCGAGGCGTTGCGGCGAACGTTCTTCCAGCGCCCGATGGTCGCCGGCGACGTCATATCCACCTCCGTCCAGCAGCGCGTCCGATCGGGCGATCCCCGCATGAGCGCGGCGATGCGGGGCTTCGCTGATCTTCCGACCTATGGTCTCCAGGAAATCCGTCTGGTCGTGGTGTCAACGCAGCCGCGCGGCATCGTCCAGATGACCGAGACGACGGAGGTCGAACTCCGCCCACAGTTCGAGGAACCCAAGGATGCCAGGCGCGCCGACGTCACATACGATGACATCGGCGGGCTCGGCAACGCGGTCGAACAGGTACGCGAGATGGTGGAGCTGCCTCTACGGCATCCGGAACTGTTCCAGCGTCTCGGTATCGATCCCCCCAAGGGCGTGCTTCTCCACGGCCCGCCGGGCACGGGCAAGACGCTGTTGGCCCGTGCCGTCGCCAACGAGACCGAGGCAAGCTTCTACCATATCGCCGGGCCCGAGATCATGGGCAGTCAGTACGGTGAATCGGAGAAACGCCTCCGGCAGATATTCCAGGAAGCCTCGCAGAACGCGCCCGCCATCATATTCGTGGACGAGATCGATTCGATCGCGCCCAAGCGGGAAAACGTGTCCGGCGAAGTCGAACGGCGGATTGTCGCCCAATTGCTCACCCTCATGGACGGCTTGGAGCCACGTCAGAATATCGTGGTCATCGGGGCGACCAACCGCCGTGACGCCATCGACGAGGCCCTAAGGCGGCCCGGCCGCTTCGACCGCGAGATCGTTATCGGCGTCCCGGACCAGAAGGGTCGCCAGGAGGTCCTCGCCATCCACACCCGCGGCATGCCTCTTGCGGAAGACGTGAACATGGAGGAGATCGCAAGGACGACCTATGGCTTCGTCGGTGCCGACCTCGGCGCTCTCGCCCGCGAAGCCGCGATGGATTGCCTGAGGCGCATCCTGCCGGACATCAATCTCCGGGATGGCATTCCCTCCGAAATCCTCGAGAACCTGAGTGTCGGGCAGGCTGACTTCCTCAGCGCGCTCAAGCGTATCCAGCCGTCGGCTCTTCGCGAGATCATGATCCAGGCTCCGAACGTCACATGGGACGACATCGGAGGTCTGGACGACGCCCAGATGCGGCTCAAAGAAGGCGTCGAGCTCCCCCTCAAGTCGCCCCAGTCCTTCAAGCGTCTCGGCATTCGTCCCGCCAAGGGCTTTCTGCTGTTCGGGCCGCCCGGAACCGGGAAAACGCTGCTGGCCAAAGCGGTCGCCCGCGAAGCCGAAGCGAACTTCATCGCCACCAAATCCTCGGACCTGCTTTCGAAGTGGTATGGCGAGTCCGAACAGCAGGTATCCCGTTTGTTCGAGCGGGCGCGTCAGGTCGCCCCGACAGTCCTTTTCATCGACGAGATCGACTCGCTGGCCCCGGCCCGCGGAGGCGGCCTCGGCGAGCCGGCGGTGACGGAGCGCGTGGTGAACACCATTCTCGCCGAGATGGATGGGCTCGAGGAGCTTCAAGGTGTCGTCGTCCTGGCCGCGACGAACAGGCCGACCCTTCTCGATCCCGCGCTCCTGAGGCCTGGCCGTTTCGACGAGCTCGTCTATGTTCCCGTGCCGGAAGCAAAGGGACGCCGGAAAATCCTCGGCATCCACACCAAGGGAATGCCCCTTGCGTCGCACGTCGACCTCGACGCTCTCGCGGAGCGAACCGAACGCTTCACCGGGGCAGACCTCGAAGACCTGACGAGGCGTGCCGGACTTCTCGCATTGCGTTCGAATATCGACGTGACTGAGGTGCGCGCCGAAGACTTCGAACGGGCGTTCCACGATACGCGTCCGTCGGTGACCCCGGAAGTGGAGCGCGAGTACGAGGATATGGTAAAGACGCTCAGGCAGGAGGCTCCTACCCGACAGGGCATCGGTTTTATCCAGCTCAAGCAGGGCGGCTAGCCGTCTGCGCGCCGTGGAGCCAGCGCTGGATTTCAGTGCTGGCTCCGAAAGCAACTCGGGAATCGTCACGTATCGCTAAGAAAAAAAGCCGTTGAACGCGCACCAAAAGCGAGTACCGTAGGCATGACACACGCGTGTCGTGGGACGATGTAAGTATTCGCTTATTTGCTCGGGGGCGCAGATGGTGGATGAGGTTATCGACACGCAGCTTGACGCGATCGTCAAAGCTAGAATTCTAAGAAATTCCGGTGAAATCGAGCATTCCCTAAGGCAGATCGCCGCCGGGAACCCTCTTGGCGCGGAAACCAGTCCCGAGCGGCTGGTGAAACGGATCGCGCGCAAGACAAGCATGTCGATCCGCGACGCCACCGCGGTCTCCAAGGTCATCGAGACCGCTGCTAGGTACGACGACGATGCCAGGATGGCAGGCGGCGCAGAGGCGATGCAGGGTCCCACCATCGACTTCACCGGGGTCGAGTTCCTCACTCGCGGCCGACGCGCCGCCGATACCGTGGGCCGGGTCGTCTGGGGCACTGGAGCGGCGCAGGGAACGGGTTTTCTAGTCGGCCCCGGGGTCTTCCTGACGAACAACCACGTTATAAAGTCCGCGGCGCTGGCCAGCGGTATGCAGGTCCAGTTCGACTACGAATCGGATGACGACGGCAGCCAGCGTCCAGTGACCGCTTTCTCGTTTGCCCCCGGCAAGCTGTTCGTCAGCGATCCGGTCGAAGGGCTGGACTACACGCTGATCGCGATCGGCGACAGGTTGTCCGGTGGCCGCGCGATAACGGAATTCGGATACATCCCGTTGTCCGACGCCTCGGACAAGCACGCGCTCGGCGAAATAGCGAATATCGTCCAGCATCCGCTCGGCGGCCTCAAGCAGATCGTGGTCCGAGAGAACAACCTCGTCTCCCGTGACGAGACCGTCCAGGTCCTCCACTATCTGGCAGACACCGACCAGGGCTCTTCCGGTGCCCT
This sequence comes from Neorhizobium alkalisoli, assembly GCF_007829835.1. Classification (GTDB taxonomy): domain Bacteria; phylum Pseudomonadota; class Alphaproteobacteria; order Rhizobiales; family Rhizobiaceae; genus Neorhizobium. The sequence continues at coordinate 83,277 of NZ_VIWP01000009.1, forward strand.
GGTTTGCAACAACGAATGGGAGGCGATCGCGCTGCACCACTGGGGCGGCCCGTTTCTCGAGGTGACGGACGCGAACGGCCAACCGCTCCGGCGCGATATAAACGAAGGAATACGCATCAGCGCGATCGTGAAAGACCTCGGCCTGAAAGTCGCGGCAGGTGGCACTATGTCGGCTCCCCTCGGCCAGCTGGTGGAGATATGGAAGGGCGCTCCGAGGACCGGGCCCGTATCCGCTGTCGCGAGCGAGAGCGTGCATGCGGCCGCAACCGAAGCGACGCCGGGCGCGCGGTTGGGCGAAGACGGCTCTCTCACCTGGGTCTTTCCGATCGAGATCAGCGTGCGCGCTCCGCTCTTCTCTGCACGCCCGAACGTCCCCCCGGCTCCGCCCGTCGTCACGGCGTCACCGCCACGGCCGGGACCCGAGAAAGTCGCCCGCGCGCCGCTCGATTTTTCCGACAGAGGCGGATACGAACCCGGCTTCATCCCCGGCTTTGTCGTTCCGCTTCCCGGCATGTCCGGCCTCCCCTACGTGCTGGCCAAGAACAAGCAGGCCCAAGCGGGAGACGATCCGCACGAGCTTCGCTACACCCATTTCTCGATCTTCATGAACAGCGAGCGCCGTCTGGCGTCGTTCACCGCATGCAACATAGATGGCGGGCGAACGGTGGCCGTGAGCCGCGAGACCAAGGAGATAACGCACGATCCCTCGCTCAAGCAGCTTGATCTCGTGCCTGCCGGGGCAGAGTCATCCGACGCCTTCCAGCCTGACCCGCGTGTCGACGCAGAAGAGCAGATGGCGAGGCCGTACTACGAGAACCAGAACGCCCCCGGCTACGAGAAGCCCGTATACCCCGGCAAGAACGCCTCGGCGCAGGCCAAGAAGGAATACGCGCGCGCGATGGCCGAGCGCACGGCCCGGATATTCCAGAAGGGCCACATCATCATGCGTGGCGATCCCGCATGGGGTGCGGATGCCGAGGCTCTCGCGGCGGAGGCGGATACTTTCTTCTACACCAACGCCGCGCCCCAACTGGGCTTTTTCAATCAAGGCAGCGCGGACGACAGGCCAGGAGCAAAGGGAAAGCTCCGTTGGCGAGCCTTGGAAACATACGTCCTTCGGAACGCGGTCACGACCAGGAAGCGGGTTTGCGTCTTCGCGGGCCCCGTTTTCGATGACAAGTACGACGCCGCATATCGTCATGACTCGAAGGTCCCGATGCGGTTCTGGAAGATCGCGGTCTGGGCGGATGGTGGCAGACTCCGATCTGTCGCGCTGCTCGCCGACCAGAAGCCAGTGCTGGAGAAGCTCGCGAAGGGCGTCCCGGAGGCCTACCCCGACGAGGAGGAGATCGCGCGGGTCTCCGAATTCGTGGCGACGGTGGCCGAGATCGAGCAGCTCACTTCTCTGGATTTCGGTGCCGAGATCAGGAACGGCGACATCCGCGCCGGTTCTCCAGAAGCGATTGCCGTCCCGGATTTGACCGTAGAAGAATTCGCCTCTCTGACAAACGGTAAAAGCGCTTAGGCCGCGGGATCAATTTCAAGATAGACGCGCGAGTACTTCTCGCACGACCGTGACCCGCTGTTCCAACGATTCCGTCATACCGCGCTCGAGATCGACATAGGCAGCCACACTTTTCGCGCGATGGGTTCCCCATTCCACAAAGCCTTGAAGGGCCGTCGCCCGAGCGTTCCGCTGCCGCTCGGAAACCATGCCATAGTTTTTGAGCCATTCGACATCGATATCAGGAACGACGGCAAAGGACTCGGCGATGAGTTTCGCATGATCTAGGCCATCAGCTGCCACTATCTCGTCTATAAGTTCCTTCAACTCACCCCTTGCAATCAACTCCGCTGCTGCGTGGTCCAGATCGATAACGGTAGCGAGGAAACGTTGGCGTTCTTCGGCTGGAAACTCATCCGTCAGGTCCAGGGCGGTCATGATGAATTGAATTATCCCGAAGAGACCTCCGGGCAATCCCATTTCAAGCTCAGGATATGCGTCGATTATCGCCTTTACTGCCGGGGATAAATCTCTAGCGTAACGCCCTGTGATAGCAGTTTGACGTGCGGAAATCGTTGGCGATCTATCACCGTCCAGGGCTGACATCGTCTCGATATTGCGTGGCGCAAGCCGCGGTCGGAACACCTCATCAGTAACGTCCGATAACCCTTCAAGGTTATCGATCGTCGCTGGCGTTGTCTTGGCGACAGCTAAGCTTTTGAATTCGACCGCGCCTGCGAGCTGATAGACTTGCGCGACGAGAGCGGAGCAAAAAATGCCATTGTCCGCAAGGGAGGCGAGTGTGGCTTGTGGAAAGATCGCCGACACGGCCTTCCTCTTCGAGTAGCTTTGACCGACATCAAGTTGTGCGAAGCTGGCCGCTTTTGCAGCGATTTCAGATCTCCGATGTCGAAGCACCCGGATATTTCCACGCGAGTGCGCGAAACAACGTGCGAGCGACAGAGTACTGACACCCGCGTCGATAGCTTCGATAAGGGTCGGCGGCGAAGAGCAGATCAGAACGTGGCTGTAGCGACCCGCAGTGACTTTCGTAATCGCGTTCGATATCGCCGCTCCCTTGAAGCTCGTAGCCGCGGCGTTAAAAGTCAGCACGATGTCCCCTTCCCGGAACTTCGAGAGCTCCGGTAGTAACACCTCGACACCGTCATACTTAGAATTCATTCTCTCGGTCCGGGGTATGAAAGCCAGGGTTTTGAATTTGGGTATTGGTTCTCAACCTCACAACTACGCGAACACACAAAGTTACCGATTTCAACGGGAACGCTGGTCGCTTCCTCTTGTTGGCCTGAAATGCGCCTCGTGACCGAAGCCGGGCTCCTGCGCCCAGTAGCCGACACCGAGCATGACGAAGCCACCGAGTATGTTGCCGATCGTCACGTATAACAGGTTGTGTGCCGCCCCCATCAGCGTCACCTCGGCCGGATGGTCGCCCATGAGTGCCATCGAGAACGCGAACATGTTCGCCACCGAGTGCTCGAACCCGGACGCGATGAAAATGACGATCGGCCAGAAGATCAGGAAAATCTTGGCAGCGTCGTTCTCGGTCCTTCCGCACATCCAGATCGCAAGGCATACGAGCCAGTTGCAGAGGAGCCCCTTTGCGATCAGCGCCATTGCGGTGCCATTCATTTTGGCCTCGACGATCGAGTAGAAAGTGGCACTCCCGTCGCCAAGAAGAACGCCGCCGCCGGCGGCGTGCATGATCGCCGCGAGAACCGCAGCTCCCGCAAGGTTTCCAAGCCAGCAGACGACCCAGACCTTCAGCACATCAGTGGGCGAAGCGGTGCGCTTGAAGAGGGCAAAGGCCATGTACATCGCGGTTCCCGTGAAGAGCTCCGATCCGGCAAAGATGACGATAGTCAACGCGGAGGCAAACACGACGCCCATCACGAGGTGGCTCCACGAAGGATCGGCATGCGCACCGGCCGTAAACATGATGACGTCACCGAAGCCGATATAGGCTCCTGCCATCATCGCGCCGATAAAGAAGGCAGGCAGATGATTCTTGATCATGTCGGCCTTGTGTTGGCCCACTGCGGCGAATTTTTCGACCGTCTCGATGTACATGGCGTAATGAGTCTCCTGCGCGATAGAGCTACTTTGCCGTCCGGTGCATTCGGACGCGTTGGAGTTCGACGTTCGGTGAGCTTGGCGCGGACGTATTGGACAATCCGACAGCGTCGCCGTGGCTTAGATGAGGCTCTACCGGGCGGCGCGCATATGCGGTGCTCATGGTCACAAGCTTAGCCGCGCCACGTCATGCGCATTTCCTGGAGAAATATCAGTGAAGATCACCTATCACGTCGGACAACACGACGGCGGTTACGCCTATCGCCTCGACAACGTCTGGTCCGAGCCATTCGCGACCCATCAACAGGCGCTCAAGGCGGCCAAGGCTGCGGCTCAGCGCCAGCATATCGAGGGGCGAGACGCCGAGATCACTTACCAGATCGCGGACGGCACCTGGCGGAGCGAACACGCACTTGGAGGCGACAGGCCTGAGACCGCGGTGGTGGATGACGGATGAGAGGTAATCGGTTCTCTCGTAGTCACGACCGAGCAAGACAATCCTTTCTAAGGACTGCAACGGCATCGAAGGCAAGTGTGCGCCAAGATCGGACATTCGCTGTTGGCAGCGCACGTACGATACGGGGCTGCTATCGGACTAACCGCTATCGGCAGGGAGTTCGAGAAAGCTGATATCCTACATCCGACAGGCAAGCAGTCTCCGCGGCATTTCGCGCAGGTTCAATCGAATACCGGGGCAGAAGTGCAGATCAGCAGAGCCCTCTTTTATGTGCCTTGTTTGGTGGATTTGCTAGGTTTGAGGGACGGTGTATTTCCTGGTGTGCTTTTGTTATCACGGCGGCGCTGCCGGTTTCCCTGTGGATTTCGCTATTGGCTTTGGTCCTGGTTTAAGTGCCATGAATGCTCTCCTTTTTTGATTTAAGAGAATGATCCTGCGAGTCCTTCAGACGGAGGCTTAAGACACAGCGCTACCATGTAATAGTCCACACCAGTCCTGGTTGAAGTCAAGGCCAAATGTATATTCATCCCACGGTTCGGGAACCGCATGAACGACCGATTTGGGCCGCTGACGGTCTTGGCGCAGATGCGGTCAGGCCTGGGCCGAAGCGGAGGTGGGCACAGTATCAACTGTGCCCGTCATTCTGCGGCATTCAATTCGCGGTGGCCGCGCCGAGGCTCCTTGCAGCGGCGTCAATCGTATCCGAGACGACCGACGGCTGCGTAATGAACAGAGCGTGGCTCGCAGAGACCTCCGTCACCTTGGCTCCGATCTTTTTCGCCATATGCCGGAGCATTTCCAAATCGAAAGCCTTGTCTTCCGTGGCTATTATCGCCCAGCTGGGCTTTGTCCGCCAAGCAGCGTTCTCCAGCCTGGTCCCGAACACGGACATGTTGATTGGGACCTGGGAGTCCCGCATGAAGGCGGCATCTTCATCGGTGGTGTCATGAGCGAATCCGGCCTTGAACTTGGCGGAGTTGATGACCCCGAATCCATCATGGCGGATATCGATGACGAACTCGGGAGTGGGCGAGAAGCCTTCATATTGCTGAGCGGTCGTTTCGCCGACATCCGGCGAGAGAGCTGATACGTAGACCAACCCGGCGACCTTGGGATGGACTCCGGCTTCGGTGATCACCGTTCCGCCCCATGAATGGCCGACAAGGATTGTGGGCCCGGGCTGTAGGTCCAGCACGCGGCGGGTAGCTGCGACGTCATCAGCCAGCGATGTCAGAGGGTTCTGAACAATGGTGACTTTATAGCCCCTTGCCGTCAGGTTGTCATAGACGCCGCGCCAGCCGGAACCATCGGCGAACGCGCCATGTACGAGAACCACATTGGGAATAGTCAGGTGTGAGGCGGTAGGGCTCTGCGCCTGAACGGCAGTCGAAATGGAAAGAGCTGATGCAGCGATAGCGGTGAGAACCGCCCTTTTTGTCGAGTTCATCGTTGTCTCCTGTATATTTGTGCTGACGGAAACGTATGTTTGGGAAATGATGCGCACCGTGGTGCACATCATATGTTCATGCGGTGGGAACCGCCCCTCCGTCGATCACATGCTCGGTCCCGGTAATGGACGATGCTCGATCCGAGGCAAGGAACGCGATCAGATCGGCGACTTCTTCTGGCTTCGCCGGCCGTCCCAGCGGGATGCCGCCCAGCGAGTTCATGATCGACTGCACCGCTTCTTCGTAGCTGATGCCGGCTTCCTCGGCGATGCGCAGGGCCAGACCATTCGCCCCTGGATCGGCGATCCAGCCGGGAGAAACGCGCACGACCCGCACGCCTTTCGGAGAAACTTCCTTCGAGATGCTTTTGCTGTAGGTGTTGAGAGCCCCCTTGGCCGAAGCGTAGCCGGTCGTAGCCTCCGGCAGCGGCAGGCGGTTCTGGATTGAGCTGACGTGGATGACGACACCGCTCCCCTGCGCAATCATGCCGGGGATGAGCGCGCGATCCAGTCTGACAGCCGGAAAGAAGTTGAGGTTGAACTCCTTGTCCCATTCCTCGTCGGTCAGCGCAGCAAAGCCGCCTGAAGGGGCTGAAGAGCCTCCGAGAACATTGACAAGGATATCCAGTCCACCGAGTCGCTGTTGCACAGCGTCGACGACTGTTTGAACCCCCGCCATGGTGGTCAGATCGGCTTGGACGAACGCAGCGCCGGAGAAGTCCGACGGCTTGGTGCGCGCGGTGGTCAGCACTCGAGCACCAAGCTCGTTGAACAGTGCCACGGTCGCGGCTCCTGCACCCGAAGTACCGCCCGTGATCAGGGCGCGACGGCCCTGCAAGTTGAGAAACTGTGTCATACGGTGATCTCCAATTCCGCGACCTTGTCGCCCGCAAGAACGAAGAAGAAGCGCAGATCGATCGGACTTCCGGGGAAGTCTCCGGAAGCGTGGGCCGTGACCTGGGTCGTGCCGTTCTCGATCATGATAAGGAAGGGCTCGACCGTGTAGCTATATTGCTGGGCCTCATCAGCCATCCAATCGCGGATAGCATCGCGGCCCCGGTGCGTCTGGCCCTTATCTTTTACGATGCCGGTCTCGGTGAAAGTGGCGGCGATAGCCTCGGGGCCGCCGTTTCGATCGGCATAGAAATAAGCTTCGATCGCCTTGGGTAGTTTGATTGTCATTTCAATCCTCCAATCATCTTTGAGCCTGAGTGGATTGTCGTCGTCGACCGTTTCTCAGGTCGACGAGCATCAAGATAAGCCTGGACAATTGACCCGATAAGCGGGACAAATGAGGATGAGGAATTGCGAAAAGAGGGATAATGGCGCGATCTGTTTTCGCTGATTTGGATGCTGTTCTCAGCGTTGCCCGGAATGGCTCTTTTAGAGCTGCCGCGCTCGAGCTCGGCATGTCCACGACGGCACTGAGTAATGCGATTGCAAAGCTGGAGCAGCGCCTCGGCATACGCCTCTTCAACCGCACAACGCGCAGCGTCGCGCTCAGCGATGCCGGAAAGAGCTTTGTGGAGCGGGTTGGTCCGGCAATGACGGACATCCATGATGCCATGCTGGCCGCGCAGTCATTGCAGGAAACACCAGCGGGCACATTACGCATCAACACTTTTGCTTCGGCCGCACGGGAGGTTCTTGCCCCGCTTGTGCTACCGTTTCTTCGGCGCTATCCGCAGGTGCATATCGATTTGGTCACCGAGGGAAAACTGGTCGATATCGTGGCCGGGGGATTCGACCTGGGTTTGAGACCCGCAGATCTTGTGCCAAGCGACATGATCGCCATTTCGCTGGAATTGCCGCGCCGACACGTGGTCGTCGCCTCACCAGACTTCCTCAGCACACACGGCTGCCCTGTCGTCCCTACCGATTTATATAGATTCCGCTGTATCCGGGCGCGTCTACCGAACAACGCTTTGTTCCGCTGGCGATTTGAGAAGGACGGAAGCACCGTGCAAATCGACGTACAAGGGTGCATCACCCTTGATGAGCCGAGCTTGGTTCGGATTGCCGCACAGGATGGGATCGGGCTTGGGTATGTGATGGAGGCGGATGTACACGAGGACATATCCGAGGGCAGGCTCGTGTCGGTTCTCAACGACTGGACCCCGTTACTGGCACCGCTGTCACTATATTATCCTGGCAGAAAGAACCCGCCCGCCGCATTCAGTGCCTTCGTCAGAGCCGCGCGCGAGTTCGCGGCCACAGGCACTTAGCGTCCGTCGGGATGTCTGCTCTGGGCCGGAGCCCGTTATGACGCTGAAGCGCCAATAGCGGACACGACATGTCAGAAGGAAGTCAAAATGCTGATAATGTAGAGGCTGAAGAAATCAGCACCTTGTATGGATTGAACATCGCGCTAATGATGCTCAGTAAGCACGAAAAAGTTAGCAGATACATGCGATGCACCAAGCAACCGGGGGACAAATGCAAGCACCGTTCGAGTTAAGCGAAGGTGAAGAGCGGCTCCGAACAATTATCGCGCAATTTCCGCCTGACAGCTCCCATTGGAATGAAGCCGAAAACCGATTCCAGTTTGTTGATCGCCTCCTGATAGAGTGTTTGGGCTGGGAAAAGCCAAATATCCGAGTAGAGGTGCAGGACGGCGTCGGCGGTAAGGCGGATTACGTGCTCGGTCATCCAGCCAAAGCCGTTCTGGAAGCGAAACGCGAAGCTAAGGCATTTGGCGACCTACCAGCAGGCAAACCTACCTTGGTGCGCAAGCTCGACCCTCTCATGAAAGCGTTTCCGGAGTTTAGGGAGGCGGTGCACCAAGTCATCCCCTACTGCTCGCTACTTGGCGCGCAAGTAGCCATTGTCTGCAACGGTCCTCAGTTAGCAATCTTCCAAGCTATTATACCTGGTCAATCACCGCTTGACGGCGAATGCTTCCTGTTCAACGGAATTCAGAGCTATCTTTCGAACTTCGCACTTTTATGGACCCTCCTGTCGCCCGAGGGAATCTCTGAAAATCGAGCGTACAGAGATATCGCGATTCACCGTAACCCACGGATACCGGAAAAGGCGTCCATCGTCATCCCGGAACTAATGAAGCATCGGTACAGAAGTCCATTTCAAGAAAATCTACGGGACCTGTCAGGGCTATTGTTAGAGGAGATTGAAGATAATCCGGACCTCAAATCGGCGTTTTACCGTGATTGCTACGTTCCTATAGAAGCTAATAACCGCCACCTCTTGCTAAGTAAGCAAATTATCTCTGCCCGTTACAAGCGCGTGAGCGGTGATGGTATCACCCCTAGCGCCATCGATGACACTGCGGTGTTGGGTCGAGCGAGTTCCCGGCCTGTGGTGGTATTGGGAGACGTCGGCGTTGGAAAAACATCGTTCTTCGAAAATCTCTTCGAACGAATGGACGTTGGTGAAAAAGCTAATACCTATTTCATTCACATTAACCTGGGTATTAAAGCAAACCTCTCTAAGGACGTGAAAACGTTCGTGCTTTCGGAAATTCCCGCAGTCCTCAAGAAAAAGTACGGCGTCGATATAAACTCTTCGTCTTTCGCTGACAGAATTTACTATGAAGAGCTGCGAGCATTCGACGAGAGTGTTAAAGGCAGATTAAAAGCCGTCGATCCAATAGCATACGAGAAAGAAAAAATTGAGTTTCTGTCGGCGAAAATTGCCGAGCAGGACAATCACCTGATGGCTGCTTTTGGTCACATCGTGCGCGGTCGTGGAAAACAAATTATCATTATTATGGATAATGCAGACCAAAGAGGACTTGCCGTCCAGCAGGAAGCCTTTCTTATCTCGCAAGAGTTGGCGTCGTGGCGGAACTTGCTAATTTTTATAGCGCTGCGGCCGAGTACTTTTTATGACTCGAAGACTACTGGCGCGCTATCCGGGTATCAAAATAAAATTTTGACAATTTCTCCACCGCCGGCGGATGAGGTCGTTCAGCGCCGACTAACATTTGCAGTTCGTGTGGCGGAAGGCAAAGAAAATCCCGGGAAATTAGAGGGTATTAGGCTTCAACTAGGAAGCGTAGTAGCTTTCCTCAACGCGACATTGCGCGCTGTTAGGTCAAATCAATCAATACAGCAATTCCTTAGCAACATTAGCTCTGGAAATACCCGATCCGTGATAGAGTTGATCACTTCATTCTGCGGCAGCCCCAATGTCGACTCCCAAAAAATTGTAAGAATCGAAGAAGAGTCAGGCAGCTATAAAGTGCCTCTTCATGAATTCACCAAGCATGCCCTGCTCGGTGAGTACGCCTATTTCAATGCGCAGTCTTCACTCGTTGCCCAGAATGTTTTTGACGTTTCCACAGCGGACGCACGAGAAAATTTTCTTTGCCCGCTTATAGTCTCCTATTTGAGTTCAAATATTGGTGAGAAAGATAGCGACGGATTTGTATTAGGTGAGTTTGTTGTAACAGAAATGCTGCGTCATGGCTTCATTGAGGATCAGACGCGGAATGCATTACGGCGACTGGCGGCGAAACGGCTCATTGAGACCCCTTACGCGCATTACAGGGAGCTCAAGGTCGCCGAAAATCAGCCGCCGGATCATTTCTATTTTAGAGCAACTTCGGTCGGAATCTACCATGTAAAACATTGGATGGGGGCGTTTTCGTTTTTGGACGCGACGTCAACCGATACGCCGATATTTGACGAAGCCAGCCGATCTGCAATATCGGATTTGGCTCCCTCGTTTGAAATCGCAGATCGATACAAACGCGCGAGCGAATTCAGAGGATATCTCGAAAGCCAGTGGCACTTAGCGAATATAAATACAAAGTACTTTGATTTTCCTGCCGTCCTAAGGCTACAAGATGACGGCTTCAATGTCGTCAAAGGCGTAATTGATAAGAAGCCATTCAAGCAAAAGCCTGTATGGAAAACGCACAGGTAGGAAAGTAACGGAGCTTGGAGACCCGCCTCCAGCAACGGCCACTTCGTCAGAAAAGCGCGCGTTTTCTGCGGTGGCGAGGAGAACGTGAAACGCAATATCTAACGGCGCAGAGCGTTTTCACTTACGTCGGCACTATGACTGCTTTGGGCCGAAGGCCGACTTCCCCTTCGCGCCAAAAGCCGACATTCTGCGCAGATCGAGGATGGCTAGAGCGGGCTTTGCTTGAACCTATACCCTCACATAGCCAAGCCAAAATCGCGTCGCTGCATGGCCGCCGCCTTTAGCTTGTCGATCACGCCTTTAAGCCGATAGGGCTTGGCGATGAACGTTTCGTCGGGTTCATGAACTCCTTCTCCGGGGACGCTGCCACCCGAGGTGACCACCACCACGACATGCCTCCCGTGAACGCGTACAAATCGAACCAAGTCAAAGCCGTCGAGCGCGCCGGGCATATCGACGTCCGTCACCAGGAAATCGATATGCCGCATCCCGAAAACGGCGACCGCCTCGAGAACGTTGGAAGCCTCGAGCACGTCGAAGCCCTCGTCAACGAGCGCGTCTGCAAGGGTCATGCGGATCAGAGGTTCGTCGTCAACGACAAGAACTGTTTGCGCGGGCATGCTGGCGACTCCGTGCTTCGGTTACGCACTCAACTCTGTCCCCGTGAATTCGGTATGCCCCTGCGGAAGAGTTTTCATGAACGAACTTAATAAAATGCGAACGACCCCTTTATGAAGACGTAAACCACTGTCCGCGCAAGGAACGGTTGTTATCCAGACCCGCAGATGACTATTCGCACGAGAAAACTCGGTATTCCTTTGAAATATCGTCTGCTTTAGCCTGCTCGATTGGACTTTCCGGCACGTAAGCTTATGTAAGAAAGTTAAAGAGGTCGGGAGTTCCGGCTCCAACGGCGAGCCGAACCGATGACTCTCATGAACATTCCCTCGATACAGTCAGAACTTATCATCGCCGAGCGCGACATCCTCGCGCGCGTCGCTTTGGGCGGCCCGATCAAGGAAGTTCTCAGGGACATCATCCTTCTTGTCGAGAAACCCGCTGAAGGCGAACTGTTGGCGTCGGTTCTCCTAATGTCGGAAGACGGTCGGTCCCTGCATGAAGGCGCTGCCCCGAGCCTGGCCCCAGAATACAATGCGGCCATTGACGGTATCCCAGTCGGACACGGGATCGGTTCGTGTGGCACGGCGGCTTTGTCGGGCGAGGCCGTCATGGTCGCAGATATAGACACTGATCCGCTGTGGGCGGATTTCCGCGAACTCGCGGCCGCTCACGGGCTGAAAGCCTGTTGGTCTATGCCGATCAAGGCGGCGGACGGCCGAATTCTTGGTACTTTCGCCAACTACTACCGCGAACCAAGGGAGCCGACCGAACGGGATATCGAGGTGATCGGCATGGTGACGCGGACGACCGCGATCGCCATCGAGCGTTATAATCACGAAATGGCCCGCGACCGCGCCGAGCAGCAGCGCCTGCTTCTTTTGCGGGAACTGAACCACCGTGTGAAGAACGTCTTTGCGTTGACGAACTCGCTCCTGATGATGAGCGCCCGATCCGTCTCCACGGCCGAGGAGTTGTCCGCCGTTGTGCGCGGTCGTCTCACGGCCCTCAGCAAGGCGCACGAGCTGGCGCAACCCGACCTGTCCCTGATCGACAGTGGCGGCGCGGACATCTCCCTGCATCGCGTCCTGGCTGACATTCTCGCGCCTTACACCCAGGGGCCAACCGGAAACCGCGTCTCGATAGAAGGAGGCGACGACATTCCCGTCTCGCCCGACCATCTCACCGCGATCGCGTTGATCCTGCATGAACTCGCGACCAACGCCGCCAAGTACGGTGCGCTCGGGCCAGTTGACGGTCGGGTGTCTGTGTCGTGCCGCCGTGCGGACACTATCGAAATCCGGTGGAGCGAACGTGGCGGTCCCGAGGTAGGTGAACCTTCGAAATCAGGGTTCGGCTCGACGCTTGTCAGGCGGAGTGTCCAGGGGCTGCGGGGTGAGATGGCAAACAAGTGGAATCCAGAAGGTCTGGACGTCGTCATCAAACTGCCTATCGACGCGCTCGCTCGTGTATCTATCTAAGGTTCGCGGTGTCGACGACGCATGGAAAACGACGCTGACTTACATGAGTTCAAAGGAACTAAGCCGCTCACCTACCGTTCTTTGACGCTCAACGGCCGACACTTGTTATATAGACGCCTCGCAATACATACCCACAGCCCGACAAACCGCCATTCCGGACCATGATCTTGCAGAACGATACCCCGAACATCGATCCGTTCCGTTTCCTCGGCAAAGATGGCGAGGCCGCCGAAATCATCCGGACCTACGACTGGTCTTCCACGCCTCTGGGCCGCGTCGAGGAATGGCCGCCGTGTCTTCGCACCAGCACCGCGCTCCTGCTCCAGTCTCCTGTTCCCATCGTGATGCTTTGGGGCGAGGAAGGCGTGATGATCTACAACGACGCCTACTCGGTGTTCGCGGGAAGTCGGCACCCGGCGCTGTTCGGCTCCAATGTCCGCGAGGGCTGGGCTGAGATCGTCGATTTCAACGATAACGTCATGAAGGTCGGCTTGGCCGGAGGCACCCTCGCCTATCGGGATCAGGAATTGACCCTCCATCGGAAGGGGTTTCCCGAACAGGTCTGGATGGACCTCGATTATTCCCCCGTCCTCGACGAAGAAGGCAAGCCGGCGGGCGTCATCGCCATCGTGGTCGAGACCACGGAGCGGGTCTTGGCCGAACGACGTAACCGGGAGGAATACGAGCGGCTTCAGAATCTGTTCTCGCAAGCCCCGACCTTCATGGCGATGACAAGCGGACCTGAACACACGTTCGAGATGGTCAACCCGGAGTACCAGACACTCGTCGGTGATCGACAGGTCGTCGGGAAAACACTTGTGGACGCGATGCCGGAGATCGCGAAACAAGGCTATCTGGATCTCATGGACGACGTCTTCAAAACCGGGAAGACCGTTCGGCGGGCGGCCGAGCGCGTCATGTTCGCCCGGACGAAGGACGCGCCGCTCGTGGAGCGATACGTGGATTTCGTCTACCAGCCGATCCGCGACGAGCGGGGCGCGGTCGTCAGCATCTTCACGCAGGGTTCTGACGTCACCGAGCGTGTGCGCGCGGAGAACCACCAGAAGCTCCTGATCAACGAGCTGAACCATCGGGTCAAGAATACACTCACCTCGATCCAGTCGATCGTCACGCAGACCCTGCGCGGCGTTCAGACGAGGGAAGAAGCCTCGAAAGCCATTACCAACCGCATCCTCGCATTATCGCGGGCGCATAACGTCCTCACCGCTGAGAACTGGGACGGAGCCGAGCTGCGGGCCATGGTCGTTAGTTCGCTCGAGGCGTTTCAGGTCGAGAGCCGGGAGGCCATTCGCATCAATGGCCCGGATCTTCGGGTCGGCCCGCATGCTGCTATGTCGATTGCGCTCGCCTTGCACGAACTAGCTACCAACGCCGCAAAGTATGGGGCGCTGTCCTTTTCAGACGGTTCGGTCGATGTGAGCTGGCAGCTCTTGGGGGACAAGTTCGAGCTCGATTGGATTGAAAGAGACGGCCCGACGGTTGTTCCGGGAGATCGAAAAGGTTTTGGCTCGCGTCTCCTCCTGCAGGTTCTTCCGCTTGAGCTCCAAGGTACCGCCACTATCGATTACCGACCTGATGGCGTCGCCTTCAACTTTGCGACCTCGCTTGAGGCGGTGAACGACCGTCCGGCACTGGAAGGCGTCTGAATGGCGCGTGTGCTCATCGTTGAAGACGAGATGCTGGTCGCGATGTTGATCGAGGACGTGATCGTCGATCTCGGCCACGAGGTCGTCGGTCCGGCTATGCGCCTCGAGACCGCGCTGGAAGTCGTCGAGGCGGAGAACGTGGATTTCGCGATCCTCGACATAAACCTTGCAGGCAAGCAGTCCTTCCCCGTCGCCGACCGCCTCGCCGATCTCGGCGTGCCGTTCATTTTCGCCAGCGGATACGGGGCGGCCGGGTTGAACGAACGCCATCGGCAAGCACAGGTCGTCCAGAAGCCTTTCGCCCCCGATCAGATCGCGTCGCTCTTGGAGCGGCTGTAGGCGACTGATGGCGGTCTATTTACGTTGCCCTTGCGTGCCAGCCGTGTCACACCCTTTAAAACCATTTAAAAAACCAGGATTTGCCCGTTGAGTTACGACAGGTCTCAGATCAACCTTACCAACTGCGATCGCGAGCCTATCCATATTCCGGGAAGCATCCAGCCACACGGCGCGATGATTGTCCTCAACGACAATGGCCTGGTCTCCTTCGTCTCGGAAAACATCGACACGTTCCTCGGGGAAACAAACCGGGACTACGTCGGTGCTGAACTCTCCGATGTTGTCGGCGGCGCGGTGGCCCACGACATCGCGAACGCGATCGCGAAAGTCGGATCGGGGCAGGTCGCGGGCGTGGTTCTCAAGGCGAAGCTAGCAGACGGTCGATATGCCGCGGACATCACGGCACATCGCTACGAAGGCAGGACGTTCCTCGAATTCGAGCCTCCTGCGTCCACCGAAGACACCGAAGTGGCGCTGCACCTCACACAGTCGCTGGTGCGCCGAGTGGACGGCCTCAAGGATTTCGACGCGTTGTTCAAAGCGGTCGCCCGTCTCGTCCGCGCTATGCTCGGATACGATCGAGTGATGGTCTACCGCTTCCTGCACAATGGAGCTGGCCGTGTCGTGGCCGAGGCCAGGGAGCCTTCGTTGACCAGCTTCCTGGGACAGCATTTTCCCGTCTCCGATATCCCCGTGCAGGCCCGTAAGCTCTATGTCCGAAACTGGGTTCGGATCATCGGGGATGCGTCATTTGAACCTGTTCCGCTTGTTTCGATGCTCTCCGACGGGCAGTCGCCAGTCGATCTTTCCCACGCCCACCTGAGGAGCATTTCGCCGATCCATTGCGAATACCTCCGCAACATGGGCGTTGCGGCGTCCATGTCGATCTCTATCGTCGTGGACGGAGAACTCTGGGGACTTATTGCCTGTCATCACAATACGCCAAAGGTTCTTTCGATCCCGCTCCGGGTGGCGACCGAACTGTTCGCCCAGTTCCTTTCGCTCCATGTCGCCACAATCGAGAACCGCGAGCAGAAGGCGGCGGCGGCGGCGACCAGGAGCAAGCTGGAAGCGATCATATCCGGCGTCGATCCCACCGATCCGGTCGAAGCGACGTTGCAGGCGCGGCTGAGGGAGTTTTCGTCGCTGATCGCCAGCGACGGCGCGGGACTATGGTCGCGCGGACACTGGTTCTCATTTGGTGTCACTCCGTCCGACGCGGCGATCCCGGATCTGATGTCGCTGATCGCCGATAGATCCGGCCGTCAGATATGGGACACACAGGACCTTATGGCCGAGACCGGAGACGGCACGGAATACGGATCGCGGGTCGCGGGGGCGCTGGCGATCCCGATTTCCGTTTCGGCACCCGACTTCCTCGTTTTCTTCCGCAGCGAGGAAGCCCACGAGATCGAGTGGGCGGGCGAACCTAAGATGCGGGAGCAGGCGGAAAAAGCCGAAGGGCGGCTGACGCCTCGCGGGAGCTTCGAGACGTGGCGTGAAGACGTCCGTCATAAGTCGATGCCATGGACCGATGCCGACCTTGCCGTCGCGGAATCGGTTCGTGGCTATGTCAGGGACGTCATGCTCTCGCACAACGACGCCACCGAGGAACAGCGCGAACGCACCGAGGAGCAGCGCAGACTTCTCAACTCGGAACTCAATCATCGGGTCAAGAATATCCTGGCGCTCGTGAAATCGATCGCTTCCCAGACGGGTGCCAACGCCGACACGGTGGACGACTACGCCGCGTCGTTCGAAGGTCGCCTGCGGGCGTTGTCGTTCGCTCACGACCAGACCTTCGGAGCGTCAGAGGGCGGGGAACTGAAAGGCCTGATCGATGCCGAGGCGAAAATGCATCGTTTCAGCAAGACGCCCGACCGCGTCTCTGTGACTGGGCAGTCGGTCGGCTTGACCGAGCGAGCATACGGCGTGTTCGCGCTGCTTCTGCACGAAATGATGACCAATGCTGCAAAATACGGCAGCCTGTCGGTTCCGGCGGGACGGCTCGACATATCATGGGAGTTCACCGAGAACGGCGACTGCCGGGTCAGCTGGATCGAGAGCGGTGGCCCCGAAGTCTATCCTCCCACGAGGCGCGGGTTCGGTTCGAACCTGATCGAGAAGACGGTCGAACACGATCTCGGCGGCACGGTCGATATTGAATACCCGCCACAAGGATTGAGGGCGAAGATCGTCATCCCGGCTTTGCACCTGCGGACGGTGGCCGAAAGCCAGGATGCTGTGGAACCGGGGCAGACGTCACCCGAGATACCCGTCGAAGGTCTGGACGTGCTTCTTGTCGAGGATCAGTCGCTGATCGCGATGGACACCGAGGAGCTGCTGGTCACCTTGGGAGCTAGGAACGTGAGTGTCTCGGCGAACGTCAATGCGGCGCTCGCGACAATTGCCTCCAAGCCTCCGCAGGTAGCCGTGCTGGACCTCAATCTGGGGACAACAACCTCCGAAGACGTGGCACGCGAACTGGGGCGTCTGGGAATTCCCTACGTGTTCGCGACCGGCTATCGCGATGGAGTAAACATCCCGCAGGGTTTTTCGGACGTACCCGTTGTAAGAAAGCCAGTCTCGGCAGACACACTGGGAAGAGCTTTGAGCGATGCGCTGAACGAGAAGTCACAGTCGAACTGAGCTTGCCTGATTGATGGATGGCTGCGACGGCTTACCCCCGGCGAGCGCTTCATCGGCTTTCGCCAGCGCGGAGAGAATCCGCGCCTCCGTGAACGGCTTCGCGACAACGTCGATTGCGCCATCGAGGCCGTAACCGACTTCACCGGGATTTCCGGTCACGAAAATGACCTTGATGCCGAACCTGTCGATGAGCCGTCGGGCAAGAGACCCGCCGCTTGGGCCGTCGGCCAGACGGAGATCGACAAGGGCGACGTCAGCATTTGCGGCATAAGCTAGAGCCTGGTCCACCGACGCGACGACCCCGACAATTTCGTGACCTGCGCCATCCACGATGCGATCCAACTCGACCGCGATCAGCAACTCGTCTTCGACAATTAAAACCTTCATTTATTCCTCCCTTTTCTCGGGCAGAAATAGGACAAGGCAAACACGGGGCAAGGTGCCCGAAGAATGGTGGCAGCCGAGAGTTAATCGGCTCGGAATGTCGACCCCCTTAGAGCCGTCCCAATATTACAACGCCGGCACCACGGCCGCCGTGGCGAGCACTTCCATCGACCAGGTCAGCAAAATGGCAGAGTGACCGTGGACCATGTCCGCTTTGGGCCGACAGCAGACTTCATGGAGTGGGTCAAAGCCAGAAAAGCCCCTCAAGACAATCTCGAAAGGCTCTTCCAATACTTGAAGCTAGCTTTAGGCCGCTAATTGTGTCGGTTTCTTCGAGCCTACTTCCCGAGAGCCGCAGCTCCGGCCTTGGCTACCGCCTCGTCCTGGTCCTTGTTTCCACCGCTCACCCCGACAGCGCCGACGACCTTGCCGTCGATCTTGAGCGGAATACCGCCCTGCAAAACCACATAACCCGACGACAGCAGAGCCTGCCGGCCACCGTTCGCCGCGTTTTCCAGGTTGCCCGTGCTCTGCCAGAAGGCGGCAGCCGTCTCGGCCTTCCCCTGCGCGATCCTGGCGCTTGCCGGGAAGGCTCCGTCCATGCGTTCGGCGGCGACGACCGTACCGGAGTTGTCGACGACAAAGACGCTCGACGGCGGTCCCTTCTGCGCTTCCGCGAGCGCGGCAGTTATGATCTTGTGCGCGGTGGCGACATCGAGATCGGTCGTCGGCTTTGCCGATTGGGCGTCAGCCTGAGAGACGCAGGCCAAGGCAAGGCTCAGCGATCCCGCGAGAACGGCTGCAAGCCGGCGCGGCTTTGCCAACGCTGTGGAGTCGAGGTTGCCCAGGTATTTTTTCATCGGAATCTCCATGTGTAACGCGGGGCGTCGAGCGCCCCGAAAGCGCCCCACCCTAGTTCTCCGGGTCGGGGCATTCTTGTAACTTCGGGTCACGACTTGATGAGACACCGCGGCAGCGAGGTCCGGTAGTGCGGCGACGCTTTCGAAGCGACTGTTACGCGCCCACCGCCGCACGAGGAGAGGTTACTTCCTCTTCCGCCGTCAACGGCAGAACGATCTCGAAAATCGCGCCACCGTCGTCGTGGTTGCGGGCCGTCAGCGATCCGCCATGCGCCTCAACGATCGTCTTGCAGATCGCCAGGCCTATACCCATGCCTTCATTCTTGGTCGTGAAAAACGGGCTAAAGAGTTTTGCGAGGTTCTCCGGAGCGATGCCCGTACCGCGATCACGGACCTGCAGCCGAGCCATATCCAGTTCGGCAGCGGTCAGCGAGATACTCAGGTCACGCTGCTCGGCAGGGACGCTGCCCATCGCGTGCAGGCCATTCGTGATCAGGTTCGCGATCACCTGCTGCATCTCGACCCGATCTGCCAACACCACCGGATCATCGATCGAGAAATCGGTCGTCACCTTTGTGGAGGCCGACATCAGTTCGCGGTCAAGCAGACCGAGGACGTCCGTGACGATGTTCCTCAGATCGACGCTTTCGAGCCGTCTCCTGCTGCCCCGCACCTGCTCGCGGGTGCGCTGGATGATTTCACTCGCCCGCATGCTGTGCTTGATCGCGCGCTCCGCCGCCGTCGAGGCTGCCTTGATGTCCGGCGGGTTCGCCTGAAGCCACCGCATGCAGGCCTGCGCGCTCATGACCACAGCACCGATCGGCTGGTTCACTTCGTGCGCGATCGACGCGGAAATCGCGCCGACGGTCGCGACACGGCCAACCCTCGCGAGTTCGTTTTGCGCCGCCATCAGCGCTTCCTTGGCCTGCTCGCGCTGAGTGACGTCGATCATCGCGCACGCAACACGGTCGAAGGCGTCTTTGTCCTCAGGAAAGGCGATGACGAAGATCGCGATGACTTCGTTGCCGGGGCTCCTGAGAAGCCGCGCTTCCATCTCGACCCGATCGTCACCCGAGCACATGCCGAGAATAATGGCCTCCACCAGTTCGCTTCGCGGCGGAAGGAATCGGTCTATCGAGCCAAGGACCTCCTGCTGGTTCTTCCGATCGAGAAGGAGAACGGTAGCGTCGTTGACGTCCACGAACCTCACAAGCTTCGAGCACTGGTCGACGAACTCCGGCATCGAGTCGAGATATGCCCGAAGCTTGGCAGGAGGATAGGCGCGCACCGCCTCCAACCGCTTCCACAGGAGGGACAGGTCCACCTCGCACAGCGAGACGTGGTTCTGGGCGAAAATGGAGCGGTATCTCGTCTCGCTCTGCGCGAGCGCCCCGAGCGCTTTGCGTCTGGCGCTCGCGTCGAACGCGATGAGACTGAGGCCGCCCGTGATCGCGAGGTAAAAGCCGACAGCCACCAATCCGCTGTACTGGGCGAGGGCCTGAGACACGACCGGGGTCAACGCTCCCCCGATAATGCCGCCGATGTTGAAGGCGACCGACGTTCCGGAATAGCGGACCCGGGTCGGGAAAAGGCCCGGCAACCACGCCCCGAGTGGCCCGTTCACGAAACCCATCACCCAGAGCGAGAAAGCCAGGTAGATGAAAATGACGAGCAGTGACCCGCTTCCCAGCATTGGCGCGAGCACGACACCCGAGATGATGGTGCCGATGCACCCAAAGATCAGGATGCGCTCCGGATCGATCCTGTCGGAAAGCCAGCTCGCCACCACGATGCCAGCGGCCATGAAGAGGATCGCGCCGAGCTCAACCATCAGGAACGACGATCGGGTGTAGCCGAGTTCCGACGTGCCATACCCGAGGGCGAACGCCGTGACCACGTAATAGAGAGAGAAGCAGGCGACCACGCCGAACGCGCCGGAAATCACCTGGTCCATGTGCAGCCGGAAGATGTCGAGGAGCGGTACGCGGGAAGGTTTCGACTTGGCTATGGCTGCGTGGAAGTCCCGTGTTTCGACGAGATTGAAGCGGATCCAGATCCCCATCCAGACCAGGGGCGCGCTCAGGAGAAATGGCACCCGCCATCCCCAGTCGGCGAATTGCTCGGGCGACAGCGTTAGCGTCAGCCCCAGGAACAGGCTGTTGGCCAACAGGAACCCGATCGGCGCGCCAAGGGGCGCGAACATCGCATAGCGAGCGCGCCAACCCTTCGGGGCGTTTTCGAGAGCGAGAAGCGCCGCCCCGGTCCATTCCCCGCCAAGCGCCAGCCCCTGACCAAACCTGAGAAGGCACAGCAGAGCTGGGGCGAGCCACCCCGCGACCGCGTAGGTGGGAAGCAGTCCGATCGCCGCTGTCGATGCTCCCATTAACAGCAACGATGCGACCAGGGTCGCCTTGCGCCCTACCCGATCTCCGAAGTGACCGAAAACCGCTCCGCCGAGCGGCCGGGCAATGAACGCGATCCCGAAACTGGCGTAGGCACCGATCAGCTCCATCGACGAGACGGTCGCCGGAAAGAAAAGCGGCCCGAACACCAGGCTGGCGGCGGTGGCGTAGATATAAAAGTCGTAGAATTCGACGGAGGTGCCGACCAAGCTGGACATTAGGATCCGGAACGTCATTCCGCTCGGTATCGGTTCGTCGCCGACATACGAGGTATCGGTCTGAGCTCTGGCGTTCATTGACGTATATCCCCGGAATTCGTGAAGATTTTGGCCCTCCCAAACCGAGCAGACTCTACAATAACGGACGGCGCACAGAACCTATCCTTAGAGCTAGGTCGAGCTTTGCGCGTGCGCGTAGTAACTATCTGCGCAATCAGCGCCCGTTTCCGTCGCCGCATCGACGGCGTCCGGCGATCAATCGACTTTTTGAGGTCCACGCCGATGTCGGCAGCAGCAGGTAATCGGGCGCACGACGCCAACGCGACCAAAGCGGACGCGCCGCTAGTCGTCGTCGTCGACGACGACGACGGAATGCGCGACGGTCTAAGGGATGTTCTAAGCTCGGTCGGCATCGATTCGCTCGGGTTCTCGTCCACTGCCGAACTCCTCGCGGAGCCCCTGCCCGACCGCCCCGGCTGCCTGATCCTCGACGTCCGTCTCCCGGGATTGAGCGGCCTCGACCTCCAGGCCAAGCTGAACGGGATGGGCAACAAGCTCCCGATCGTCTTCATGACGGGATACGCCGATGTCCCGATGAGCGTGCGCGCGATGAAGGCCGGCGCGACGGACTTCCTGTCCAAGCCTTTCAGGGATCAGGAGATGCTAGACGCGGTCTCCGTCGCGATAGAGCGCGACAGGGCCCGTCGCCTTGAGCTGAGCGCCGCCAACGAAGCGCTCAAGGCCGCCGCCTCCCTAACTCCACGGGAACATGAAGTGATGGAGGCCGTCGTCAAAGGCCTGCTGAACAAACAGATCGCCCACCTCCTCGACATTTCCGAGGTGACCGTGAAAATCCATCGCGGGAACGTCATGCGGAAGATGAACGTGGCATCGCTCGCCGATCTGGTACGGAAAGTCGGGGTTCTCAACTCTCTCGCCTGATGCCGATACCCGGCATCAACGCCGCACCATGGCGACCTGGGCGGCAAATGTCGGGCTACCCATACAATCGTATTATTACAAATTCCCGCCAGTCCATCTAACTAGATGTCAAAGCCCGTAAGTCGGGCGAAAGGAACATCAAGTGTCTGGCGACAAGAAATCAGTAGCCATCGTCGACGACGACGAAGCGCTCCTCGAGGCCACATCCGGCTTTCTCGAGTCAATGGGCTATGACGCCCTCCCCTTTAGCTCTGGGCGTTCGTTTCTCGCCTATGACAACATCGACCTCGTCACCCTACTGCTGACCGACATCAACATGCCGGAGATGACGGGGCTCGAGCTCCTGGACATCGTAAGGCAGCGCTGGCCGGACATGCCGATCATCATGATGACGGCGCTCAAGGACGAAGTCATCAGGCGGCGGGCCATCGCGGGAGGGGCGCGTGAGCTTCTCCAGAAGCCGATACTTGCCGACGACCTCATCCGGTGCATCGAAGAAGCCTGAGCAAGGCCTACCCTTTGTCGGGCGTCTATCGGTCACCTGATTGCGCCCCAAGCTCGATAGCATTGGCATAGAGCTTGGCACGGGTACGGGCATGCGTCGTAATCCGGCGATCTCGGGCGGAGCCAATCTGGAGCTCAGCTCGACATCGGCCGCAACCGGGCTGATTTTTCGACCATATACCTCAGAGTGATGGCTTCTTGTACAAAGCGGTTTCCAAAGTGAATGCCAAAAGGCCGGCAGGTTTTTTCCTGTCGGCCTTTTGCGCGGTTATGGGTGCCGTTGGTGTCACAACGCCTTGAGGCGCAACTGGGTGACGCCGATGGAGAAATCGAGACCCTCCTGCCCATCGACGGCAACTGGCTGGAGAGAGAAGGTTCCGTGTGTCCCGCCGGTCAGAATGACCGCGCCTCCGCCAACTCCCAACGCCGCTGCCGCCTCGATGCCCCGATACGTGCCCTCGAGGTCGTAGGAGGTTTGCCTGCTTACCGCGTCTACCTCCCAGATCAACTTGGCCTTCTCGACTTCGCCGATGTCGACGCCGAAATTGTCGATAGAACCCGTATACCGTACAGGAGCCGATGCCTGGGAAGAATGGAACACACAAGCGACGTCCTGCTTGGAGCCGAGAATCGCTCCCTCGGAACGCGACAGATCGCACTCAAGACGGCCCGCGACGAAATGCTCTGAAGCCGCCAGGGCGGGCTGGGCTGAGATAACTGACAGCGAAACGATAATGGAAGTCAGGCGCATGGATTTTCCTTTGGATCTTTCTGATTGAATTCGACTCAGCGGCCCGCACGGTTTTGGACGGCGTTCAGGTGGCCACTGGAAATCTGCTCGCGGAGGGCGGGCCCCAGGCTACGGCGAAAGGTTGCCATCCCGAGATCCCGCCAGCTTGTCGATTTCGGTTTTCCTGGCTGTCGCAGATCAATTGAAGCGTGCTGTGTTGGCTTCTTGGCGGGTTGTGGACGGGGACCGCGCGCCGGGCGTGCGCTGAACGGCCTGGGAAGAACGACGCCATTGGTTCGGTGTCGAGCCAAAGACCTTCCGGAAGGTCTTGCAAAGGTGCGCCTGGTCGGCCATTCCGCAATCGAGCGCGATCTCGCTCAGCGCGGCGTCCGTTTCGGCGATGAGTTCCTTTGCCAACTCCATGCGGCGGCGCAGCACATAGTTGTAGGGGCTTTCCTTGTACGCCGACTTGAAGACCCTGGAGAAATAGGTCTTGCTGAGTTTTGTCAGGGCAGCAAGCTCCTCGACCTTGATTGTTTCCGTAAGGTGTTCCTCGATGAACTGCATGATCTTGCGGCGCTGCCACGGCAGCAAAAGATCACGCTGGACGACATCCGAGGAGAGATCCGGAAGCAAGATCGGAGCCTGCGCTGCGGCGGGGACGGCGGAAGACAGGTCGATGTCCGAGACAATCGCCAGCGATGCTGCTTCGATGATCTTGAGGTTCTTGGCGGGTGCGTAGGCGTTCATCGGTGCTCTCCGTGATTTGAATTTCGATGAGCAGATGTTGCCTTTCCGCTGCTCCGAAATCTGTTCGGACCACCGTGTGCGGAGACCATACCTTCTGGTTATACGCAGCAGGCCAAAGAGTGATCTCAATCTAGGAAGCGTTGGTATTTTGGCGGTAAGACCTCGGTTGGCAGTTGCGCGTCACGACGGTCGCTCATCGGAATGCGTTTTTGTTGGACGAGGCCGCGGCTGAGTTACGCCATAGCGATTTTGGCCATGGGTTATGTCATTGTAAGTTTGGGTACCGTAGGTCGAGGTCTGGCGATGGGTTCGAAAGTAGCGATAGCCATACTCGCAGCGGGACGTTCCACGCGAATGGGCAAATTCAACAAACTGCTCTCAATGTTCGGAAACGCGCCGCTGGTGCGGCTGTCTGTGCAACATGCGACAGCGTCCACCGGCTCCAAGGTGATCGTCGTAACTGGCCACATGGCCAATGAGATACGAGAGGCCGTTTGCGGCCTTAACGTCACGGTAGTTCACAACAGCGCATTCGCGTCGGGGATGTCCTCGTCGGTTCGAGCGGCTCTACAAGCGGTGCCGCACGACTGCGACGGAGTTCTCATCCATTTAGCAGACATGCCTCTCGTCAACGAAAGCCACATGTCCTTGATGATCGAAGCCTTCAACAAGTGCCGCGGACTTTCTGTCGTGCGTGCTACTGCGTATGGAGAACACGGGAACCCGGTAATTATTCCGAGAAAGCTGTTTCGTGCACTGGGCGATTTGGAAGGTGACAGAGGCGCGCGCCAAGTCATTGCTGCAAGTGGGTTACCCGTCATCGAAGTGGAAATCGGAGCGGCGGCGATGTGCGACGTCGATACCGTGGAGGCGTTGGACGCAGCCGGAGGCAGCCAGCCCTGAAGTGTCAACGTTCGGTGGCTTCATGCCGTGGCCTTCAAGGTGGCGATGCTCCACCGGCTCTCCGCCAACCCTTTGTCGGCACCAACCGCAACGAGTATTGAACTAATCGGTTCATAATACTATGTTGCGGACATGGCTAGACCAAAGAAATTCAATCGGGAAACAGTTCTCGACAAGGCGATACCCGTTTTCTGGCGCTTTGGGCTCGCCGGAACAAATGTTCAGCAGCTTGAAGCAGCGACCGGCGTGAACAAGTCTGGCCTCTACTCCGAGTTCGAAAACAAGGACGACATGTTCGTCGAAGCGCTAAAGCGGTATCTCGAGACCGGCCCCGCGTTGCGCATCCTTGCGAACATTCCACTAGGCCTTGGCAACATAGAGCAGTTTCTATCGTTGGCACCGGCTTTCTCAGGGGATTACGCCGGGTGCCTTTCCGTTAACTCGACACGGGACATTGCGTTACTGCCGAATGCCGCGGTGCGATTGATTTCAGATTTCAACGAAACGCGTATGGCGGGTATCCGCAGCAACGTGAAAGCCGTGTTTCCCGACGATCAAGTGGAAGACGTCTGCGATCTTATATGGACTTTCTTTTCGGGCATTTGTATCGACGCAAACCTTAAAGCTGACGTCGGCGCTCACCGGAACCGCGTCCGGGCGTTTATGCGGCTACTTCAAAGCAGTGCGACCGGCGGTCGCTAAGGCCCGGCAAACGGCTCTTGCTGAGATCGCCCTTACGGACTGCACCCGCGAGAATGTGCTTGGCGGGTGTCGTGTTCATCGTTGCTTTTGTCGTTCGACGGCACGCAAAGCGACCCCATTTCGGCACTCGGAGCGAATACCGCTGAGCCCCTCTCTCCCCCTTATCTGGCGATACTCACAGTTCTGTATCCGGACTTCCGGCCGCAGCCGACGATCGCTCGATTTTACAATCGTCAGCGAAATGGGCCTGTCAGATTGCGCTGAATAGAGCTCGACCTGCCAAACCGAAAGAAAAAGAACCAAACGGTTCAAAACTCCTTGACGAGGCAGGATGAGCTAATTAGTTTTGAACCAATTGGTTCAAAACTATCGGCCAAACACTGTGAGACAGGAGTGCATGGGATGCCGAGAAGTCTTTCAACCACTTTGAGCTTTTGGGTCTCCGCGGGGGTCGTCGCCCACACCCTTTGGACGAGCGCCGCCCCTGCGATGGTCTATCCGCTGTATGCTCATGAGTGGAACCTAACGCCTACAGTGACGACGGCTATTTTCGCAATCTACCCCATCGTCGTTGTCGCGATACTGGTCCTGTTCGGAGACCTGTCTGATTTTATTGGAAGACGGACGACCATGTTGCTCGGTTTGGGATCGTCCATCATCGGTGTGTTCCTCTTCGTGATCGCGCCGAATGTGGCGACGCTCTTCGTCGGGCGCGTTTTCATGGGTATCGGTGTCGGACTTTCAGCCGGGCCTTCCACCGCTGCTCTCCAGGAATTCGCCGGCTCTGGGGGAGTCACAAAGGCCAGTTCGACCACAATTATCGCCCAAGCCATCGGCTTCTCCTGCGCGCTTATCGTGGGCGGTTTCTTGGTTCAATACGCCCCGCTTCCCAGCCGCCTGACTTTCATGGTCCTTCTTGTCCTACTCCTCGGACTTTTTGCAGTCAGCTGGTTTCTGCCGGAAAACAGGCGTACAAATACCGGCCGCTGGCATCCCAAAATTCCTGGCGTCCAGCGAGAAATCCGAACCCCCTTTATAGCTTCCTCCATCGCCGTCATGACCGCCTATACCCACGGGGTCATCATCACCTCACTTGGAGCTCAGATCGCCAAGGAGCTGGTTCAGTCGTCAAATATTTTTGTCAACGGGTCAGTTCTCGCACTTTTCGCGATCTCTCTTGGTATCGCAGGTCTATTCGCTAGCCGGCTGACCGGTATCAAGGCCGTGGTCTGGGGTTCGGCAGCGTCGATCATCGGAATGTTCTTTCTCGCGGCGGCGATTGCCCAACACACGCTCGTCTTCTTTATCCCCGCGACTTCCATTTCCGGCGTCGGCTACGCTTTGATGGTCTATGGCGGCCTGGCGATCATCAACCCGGTCACTCCGGAAAACGTCCGGGGTGGGGTTATGTCGGCGCTCTATCTGTTCGCCTATCTGTTTACCGGACTTCTGGCCGTCGCATTAGGCAAGGTGGCAACCGAGGTAAGCATGGCGGTTGCGGCCCTTATCGGTGCCCCGGTCATGATCGGACTATGCGCGATCGTCATCGCCTTGGTCGTCAGACTGCCTCGCACCCCGGCTCTACAAATCAAGTCCTTAAAGTCTCAACGGGCCTGAACGTGACGGCCCCGGGCCGTGTCCCATCGGAAATACTGAAACCGGCTTTCCGTTAAGCGCATCACCATTATGAACCAAATGGTTCATAACCTCCCACTACTGAAGGAGACTGCTATGACCCTGAAAATTCATCCGATCAACTACGGCAACACCACAATGGACTCGAGCGGCCTCGTGCTGTTTCGCAATCCCGGCGTCCTGACAACGGTTCCGACGCTGGGTTTCCTGATCACCGGAGGTGAAGAGCCGCTCCTTATCGACACTGGCGCGAGAAACGCGGAGCAGTTCGCGGCTTTCGGCATGGTGCACGAGAAAACCAAGGAAATGTCGATCGAGCATCATCTCGCCCAACACGGTCTGAAGATGAAGGACATTCGTCATGTGATCCACACGCACGTGCATATCGACCATTCCGGTCAGGACTACCTCTTCCCCATGTCGACGACCGTTATGATGTCCCGACGGGAACTCGAATTCGCGGCCTCTGGCCTGATGGGTCCCGGCATGTATACCGCGACCGAGACGAAGCATCTTATCGACAGGTTGCATACCCGCGGCGCGTTGCGCCTTTTCGACGTCGATGGCACCTTCGAAGAAGAAATCATTCCGGGCGTTGCGGTGCGTCTCTCGGGTGGGCATACGCCGGGCTCCATCTCGATCCTCGTCGAGACCGACGAAGGCTTGGCCAATATCGCAGGTGACATCGCCTACCACCTTGGCGATCAGCTGATCAATCCGATCCTCGATCAGGCTGCGCATGAGCCGACAATCACTGGCAATCACGCGATGTCCACGCTGCAGGAAAAGAAGGCAATCAAGCGCGCACTGTCCGGCACCCGCTTCCTTCTCATCAGCCATGACTCCCCTGCCCTCATCAGCGGCGGCAAGGTGGTCGGACGCTTCGATGGCGCGATCGACAATCCCAAGGCTGACGTCACCACGGCTGCGAGCTACGATCTTCTGGCCCGCCCGCAGCTTGCCGAGGAAATCGAAGCTGCGTGATAAAGCGCTGAACCACTTGAATGCGCGTCCCTTCCGGGGCGCGCATCTCGACTACTACTCCTGAACTCTCCTCGAATTCATACAGAATGATCTATTAGGTTTCCTAGTTGATGGACGGTTTATCGAGGTTATCGGCTATTTCCACCACGGAGACATCGTCGGGTGGGATTCCACACTCCACGGTCGACAGGTCACGTTGGATGGCGTGGGCGCATTTCGCACGAACGATGCCGAACATGTTAGAGGCGCGGTGCTCGGAAGCCTCGGCATCGCCCATCATGCGAGCTGGCTGTTTACAGATGTATTGACCTCCGGAGAGGTAGCGCAAATTCTCAAGGAGTACGCGCCACCGCCTTTTCCGATGAGCGCAATCATCGCCGCGGGGCGTCGCATGTCTTCACGGGTGCGGCAATTTATCGATTTCCTGGCCGAGGTTTGCGCTCAGGAGGGCTAGCTACGGGTGATCGATTGACCGATGGCTGGCACCGCATCGTCGCGGCGTTGCCACACGAGCACTCACACCGCGAACGTATTGCACTACCATCTTGGTCATTGTGTAACGAAAACAGCATCGACGGACCCAAGGATAGCGCAGGGGACATTATCTAGCCAAGCTTTAGGGGCTTAGAAGGAGTCGGATGGATCGCCGACCCCTATCAATTCTGCAAGCGAACGACTTCGGATGTCTGTAGGGCTCCGAAACCAACGGACCTCTGAAACCGCCTATTCCGATTTTCGGGCCGTTCTGCGCGGATGCGTATCCGAAGGCACGTGAATGGAAGCCGCATCAGGAGCGTTCCATCCTCTGGTGACCATTTCGTCGTAGCCGGAACGGTACCCCATCATCGCGTTTTCGATTACTTTCCCGATATCGTTGAAACCAGCAATGAAATCGGGGTTGTTCACTGCGGGCGTATCGCTTTCCACGAGGGTAGCCATGCGAGCCAGCCCTGCGATGTCTTGATCGACGAATACTGTTTTCCGCTTTTCCACCTCGTAGGGATGCATGCCGAGAGCCTCCAAGGCCATGCCCGCAGCCTGCACCGATCCATCGAACATCTCGCGGACAATGTGATCAGCACCCGCGTCTACAAGCTTGTAGTGATGGAGCCGATCGTAGGCGCGAACGATGATCTGGATGCCGGGATTACTCCGGCGGGCGTAGGACACGATTTCTGTCGCTCTGTCGGGGTCGTCTATGGCCACGATAAGTAGCACCGCGTGTGCGAGGCCGGCCGAGTCCAGGAGGTCCGGCCTGCCGGCGTCCCCAAAGAACGACTTCACTCCGAATTTCCGGACGTTGTCCACCACGTCCGCCCTGTAATCCAGGACGACGGGCTTGTGTCCGTTAGCGAGAAGCATCCGGTTTACGATCTGTCCAAACCGGCCGACTCCGGCGAGGATTATCGTGCCCTGATCCGGTTGGTCCGCGTTTCGCCGATGCCCCCCACGCCTATCGAGCATGACAACGATCCTGTTGGAGAGCGCGAAAAGGAGGGGTGTGAGTACCATACTGAAGGTGATGATCAGTACCGATACCGACACGGTCGGGGGCGAAAGCAAGCCGCGGTCTCCGCCGATGGTAAGCAGGACGAAACCGAATTCCCCTGCCTGGGCGAGTCCAAGGGTGAAAAGCCACCCGGCGGGACCTCGGACATTGAAAAACCATGCCAGCGGAAGAAGGACGAGAGCCTTGATGATTATCAGGCAAAACGTCGCGGCAGCAACTGTCAGCCAGTTAGCCAACAGGATATCGGGGTCTATCTTTGCGCCGATAGTCATGAAAAACAGTCCGAGCAGAAGCCCCTTGAAGGGCTCGATATCGTTCTGCAGTTCGTGCTTGAACTCGCTGTTCGCGAGCACGACGCCTCCAAGGAATGCGCCGAGCGCGGGCGAAAGGCCTACAGCCGACATCAGGACGGTGATGCCGACCACGACCAGAAGCGCGGCAGCGGTGAATACTTCCCGAAGGCCAAGGAGCGCTATGGTTCGGAATACGGGTCGCGAGAGAAAGTGTGCCGCGGCCACGACCACGCCGACGGCCGCAAGAGTAAGGATCGCCGAGGCCCAACCGGGAAGCTCTGCGAGAAAGGCGGCCCCGCCATGCCCGGACGAAGATCCAAGTCCACTGCCCGCGATCAGGGGGATGCAGGCGAGCATCGGGATGACGGCCAAGTCCTGGAAAAGAAGGACAGCGAAACTCGCCTGCCCGCCATCGGACCTCAGCAGGCCCTTCTCTTCGAGGGTTTGGAGAACGATTGCCGTCGAGGACAAGGCCGCGACGAAACCGAAAAGAAGGCTTTGCTGCCAGCTAAAACCCAATCCGACGCCGGCTGCGGTGACCGCCGCTATCGTGGCGACAACCTGAAGGCCTCCGAGGCCGAGAAGTTTGTCCCTGAGACGCCAGACCATCTGGGGATCGATCTCCAGGCCAATCAGGAACAGCATCATGACGATGCCGAATTCCGAAAACTGTTCGAGATAACCCGATCCCGCTACCGAAATCTGGAAAACAGGGCCGATCAAAACCCCCGCGGCGATGTAGCCCACCACGGAACCCAGCCCGATCCGCTGTGACACGATGACGGCGAGAACCGCTGCCGCGAGATAGCACAGTGCGTAGAATGCCAACCCTTCCACAGGTCAGTCCCTCACTAGATCAGGTAAATTAAAGCTCCCGAAAGTCGGCAGCAGGCGGAGGGCGGGGATGTCGAATCTATCGTCGCGCAGCGCTGTCAGAAGCCGAGGGTAGGATCGGATGTGGAGTTGCGCGGCTTCTTCCGCGAGGTGATTGGCGGAATACAGGATGAACGGAGGAAGATACTCCATTCCGCAGAGCGTCGCAGTTTGTTCAAGAGGATATAGGAACTGTTCGAAGACCCGCCGGTTGCCACCGTCTTCTGTGTAGTCCGATATGCCCCCTCCTGTCGTAACGCACGCCATCGTGTGCTTTCCCGCCAGCTTCTTGCCCTGTGGCCCATAGGCGAAGCCATATTCGAGAACGAGGTCCTGCCACTGCTTGAGAAGAGCGGGGGTCGAATACCAGAACACTGGAAACTGGAACAGGATAACGTCATGTTCCATGAGCCGACGCTGTTCGCGATCCACATCGATGGAAAAGCGAGGATACTCGGCGTAGAGATCGACGAAGGTCACGCCTTCCAGCTCTGTGGCGCTTGCCGCCATCGCCGTGTTGATACTCGATTTCCGTTGCGCCGGGTGCGCAAACAGAACCAGAACTCGCATCTGCTTTCTTTCCATTCTTCAAAGAAGCAGGGCTTGTCGCCTGACTGCTTGACTCGATTGCATTGAAACTATCCGCTGAGCGAGGACCCGTTCTTGAAGGATCGCGCTCTCTCGTCACTCTGAGAGGAGTTCGGTGGGGTCTTGCGTTGCCGCGAGTCCCGCGGTCTTGAAGCCTTCAGGCGCGGCTATTGATCGAACCGAGCTTCTTGTACGCCCCGCCTATCCAGCTTGCTATTTCGGCCCCGTAGCCATCCGAAGAGTCTTCCCAGATCAGGTGGCCGCCATCCAGGAGAACCTGTCGGCAACGTCGGATACCCTTCACCAGGTATTCGCCGTTGGCGGGAGGGACGATCGGGTCCTGAGCTCCTGCCAGCACAAGCACAGGCGTTTCGATCCGGGTTAGGAGTTTATCGAGGAGAGGAAGTTCGTGTGAATACGACCGGACGAAATTGGTTGCCTGCTCGAACCTCTCGGCTGATGACGAGTGCCAGTAATCTTCGATCACCGAGGGCGGCGGCATGTTTGCGGACGAGGCGGTGACAAAGCCGACCGCGATATCGCCGCCTTGTTGATCGGCAAACGCTCCGGGCGGAGATGCGATCAAGTCGACAAGACCGCCGGCGGCCAACTCGACCTTCGTGGCTCCGCTGCCGACCACGAGGCTTTCGAAGAGATCGGGGCGATCGGCAGCCGCGAAGAGCATCGCGAGTGCGCCTACGTCGGGCCCGACGCCGTGCATCCGGGTAATCCCGAGTTTCCAGGCGGCCCGCGCGATAAATCGAGCCATCCCCGTCGGTGACATCAGGTCGGACCGTCCCTGCGACATCCCGAAGCCCGGCAAGTCGATGGCAACATAGGGGGCCAAGCTGCCGATTGACGCCAGAATCCCCCTAAAAGCGTAAATGCTTTCGGGCCAGGGGCTGGTGATGACTACAGGGATTCCGTCGGACCGCCCGCCCGTAGCAATGCGAACATTCACGTCGTCTATTTCCACGTAGGAAATGTTGCCGATATCCGGAAGCACGCTCTTCATCTCGCTATCTCCAACCGCCCGGCGGCAATTTCGGTGCATCCATCGCCGGATCTGTGCAGTGAAGATTGGACATGGCGTTCGATCGGGATTGTCGGATCGTGCGATCGCCTGACCGGGGCCCCAAGGGCGCTATCCTACAATAAGCTCGGTCAGACGACGCACATATTCGCCTCAGACAGGGAATGGTCCCATGTCGTCAATCTGAGGTTAAAACAATGAAACTCGCACTTGCCGCACTCGGCGTGACCGCACTTTTCGCGTCTTCCGCATTCGCTCTGGACCCCATTCCCGGTAGCGTTACGTACGGTGGCCAGCCGGCCCACCGCCTGCAGAAGGCTCCCGTCGGAAGCACTTTCGACAACACCTTCTATTCCAACGGCCAGCGCTACACCGAGACGTACATGATCCAGCCCGACCGGTCTCTGGTCATAACCAGCCGCATTCGGATCGGAAGCGATCGATAGTAGGTCGGCATGGAACGGGAACAGCGACCGCGCTTTCCGGTATCCGGGGAAAAGCGTGATCGCTTCCGTTTCACCCTCCGAGCGAGCTTCCCTAACGGCTGCCCACGACATTTCGATCCGGGCTACCGAGACCGTAGGAATCAAGAAAACGTGGAGAAGTTCATGTCACAGGATGAACAGCCGACAACGATCACAGCCTATCTTCGCCCTATCGATCGCGACGGGCTTCTTGCCTTCGCCAAGCGAGGACGCGACAATCCTGATCGACAGGGCACGAACGTCGTACATACCGTCTGCGAAGGTCAGTATCGCACACTGAGCTATGTCGGCGATCACGACCCGGTCGTCGTTGACGAGCCCCTGCATCTGTTCGGGCAAGATACCGCGCCGGCACCGGGTGAGATAGCGCTTTCTGGCTTGGGCGGATGCCTTGCAGTGGGAATCACCGCGGTTGCGACATTCAGGAACGTCCGGCTCTCTCGCCTCGAACTCCGTATCGAAGGCGACGTCGGAAACACCGCAGCCTGGGGCGCTGGTGGCGCGCCACGCGAACCCTTCCAGATGGGCTTCCAGGCTATCAGGGTGTCGGTAGACCTCGAAGGCGACGCGACGAGAGAGGAGCTGGAGGAGATCGTCAGGCAGGCCAACTACTTCTCTCCTGTGGCGAACTCGATGAGGAATCCGATTCCGATGGACGTTTCGCTTTCCTAACCCCGAGCGCGGCGACAAGACAAAGCCGACGGCCTGCAGACGCGAGCCATCGGCTTTTGTGGTTCCAAACCGGAAGCCCGGTGAAAGTGTACCTCACTTCTCAACAAGCCTCAGACACCCGAAAAAATTCGACGCGTGCCATCGCCAGACTGAACGGCAGGCACGGCATGGTCTCGGAAGCGCACGAAGAGCTGCTGCCGCGGGGAACGTTTGCGGCGGTCGAGGGCAGATAGTGTTCGACATTTTCTTCCCACCGCGGTGTCTGAACGTCTGATAGCGGGATCGGTTATGCGTGTTCCGAGGACCGTATCTCGTCTGGATACTCGTGAGAGACCGATCGTACTATAGACCAGCAAAGCCTCGCGATATCCGTACCCAAGAGGGACGATCAACTCGAACCCACAGGTAACGACATGGCTCTCAAGCTTTCAGAAACCTCCTGCATTTTCAGACAGTCCCCGCTCGGACGGATGAGATCCCGTTCCGCGGCACGTCGCATGCGGGCCGCGAACGACAACGTTTTCCGCGTCCGTACCGTCGAGGCGACCCCTGCTGACGATACCCCGTCACTTGCCGATGTCGGTCCTATCCTCGCTCTCATGGCGATCTCGGGCGCGACCTTTTACATGATCTCCAGCATGCTTTCCGGCTATATCAGATCATTCCCGTCATTCTATCCCTGAGACACGCTCAGCGTCCGAGGCCGCCTGAAGGCCGCCTTATCACGTGCTGAAAATGAAGGATCACACCATGTGCACGCATAGCCGATCGATCAGGAGCGTACGGCCCAAGACGCTGGGATGCGAAGAGTGCCTCGCGGAGGGTATGACGTGGTTCCATCTCCGCGTGTGCCGCGAATGCGGACACGTCGGCTGCTGCGACCAATCGCAGGGCAGGCACGCGACAGCGCATTTCCACCACACTGGACATGCAGTGATCGAGGGCTACGATCCGCCGGAAGGCTGGGGCTGGTGCTACATCGATGAAGAGTTTGTTGAGCTCCCCGATCAGTCGCCCCGGCTCGGCCCGATACCCCGATATTATTGAGACGAGCCGTTCGCGGTTCCATCCTGCAGAAACCTGGCGCATCTACCAGGCTTTGGCTAGAAACTGGTGGATCGCGGCGACGACCACCGACCCCTCCCCCACGGCGGAGGCGACCCTCTTGATGGATCCCGAGCGGACGTCCCCGACGGCAAAGACCCCGGGCTTGCTCGTGCGGAAAGGCGTGGAAGGCGTGGCCAGTTCTCCCTCGTCC
Organism: Neorhizobium alkalisoli; assembly: GCF_007829835.1. GTDB lineage: Bacteria > Pseudomonadota > Alphaproteobacteria > Rhizobiales > Rhizobiaceae > Neorhizobium. The sequence goes on from NZ_VIWP01000009.1 coordinate 118,143, forward strand.
GGAAACCCGGTCTCCACGAAACCGCTCCGATCGAGTTCCACGCATCCCGCCAGCCACTCGGTATTCGGCGATGCGCCGATCATCACGAACAAGTTGGTCGCCGGGCGCTCGAAAGACTGTCCGGTTTTCCTGTTGCTCCAGCTCACGCCCTGGAGACCGTTTTCACCGTGAAGCCCGGTGATGTCCGACGTCTCGTGGAGAGTGATGTGTTGTGAATTTCTTATTCTCTGAACGAGATAGTCCGACATGGTGGAGGAAATGCCGCTGCGCATGACCATGTTCACGTGCCTCGCGGTGCGAGACAGGAACACCGCCGCTTGCCCGGCCGAGTTTCCACCCCCGACGATAACGACTTCCTGCGCCGAGCAAAGGTTGCCCTCCATCGCGGTCGCGGCATAGTGGATGCCCTGCCCCTCGAAACGTTCGTAATTTGGCAGATCGAGTGTCCTGTAACGAGCGCCCGTCGCGACGACCACCGCTTTCGCCCGCACGGTGCAGCCATCGGACAGACCGATCTCGAACGGCTTCTTCGAGCAGTCGAGCGAGACCGTGCTTCGCGAGACGCAGATGCGCGCGCCGAACTTCTGCGCCTGGATATGCGCCCGCCCGGCCAGGGCTTCACCTGATATTCCGGTCGGGAACCCGAGATAGTTTTCGATTTTCGACGACGTTCCCGCCTGCCCGCCTGGCGCGAGCGTTTCCACGACGATCGTCCTCAGCCCCTCCGAGGCCGCATAGACCGCGGAAGCGAGACCCGACGGGCCGGCCCCAAGGACTGCGACATCGTAGACGACACCCTCCTCCGGTGGCTCGAAGAGTCCCAGCTCCTCGGCGAGCCTTTCATCGGAAGGCTTCGACAACACCTGCCGATCCGGCTTGACCAGCGCCGGAAGCGCCGAAAGCGGGATGGAAAGCTCCTGCATCGCGTTCGCCGCCCCCGGATCTACCACGACGTCCAGCACTTCGACGGGATAAAGGTTTCGGGTGAGGAAGCGCTGTATGCGGAGCAGTTCCGAGCTGTCACGGTGGCCGACGAGTACACCGCCGCCCTTGAGATGGCGGACAAGTCCTGCCCTGCGCAGGATATAGGCTCGCATGATCATCTCGCCGATATCGGGCTCGCCCGTTATCAGGGCGCGGAACATGTCGTGGGGAACCCGGATGAACTGAGTACCCGCGATCAGTTTGCCGGACAGGAGAGTGTTGCGATCATTGAACATGTTGTGCTCGCCGCTGAACTGGCCGGCGCGATAGCTGTAGAGATACTGTCGTCCCTCGATTGGATGCTCGGCATGCACCTCCAATTCGCCGTTCAGAATCAAATACAGGTCCAGCGCCCGATCGCCTCGTGTGAAGGCGATGCTGTCTTCGTGCACGACCTGATGCTCACCATAAGGCCGAACCCGGTCGATCGTGTCCTGAGGAAGGACCGGGTAAGTCTGCGCTTCGCGTCGCCATGGGTCCGACGGATCGTTGAGCATAACGTTCATGATGGTCTCCTCAATGGCTCTTTTGGTCGGTGTTTAGAGAGGCGGTATCGACGTGGGCTTCGACGGACATTCCCGGTCCCAGCCTCTCGATTCCAGGCTGGTTCGGATCGATCTTGATGCGGACCGCGATACGTTGCGGGATCTTGGTGAAGTTGCCGATGGCGTTGTCCGTGCGCAGGACGGAAAACTCGGACCCGGCCGCCGGAGATATGTCTTCAACGGTGCCTTCGAAGCGAGACCCGGCCAGCGCGTCGACAAAGAACCACGCCCGTTGTCCAGGCCGGACCGCACCCGACTGGGCTTCTTTGAAGTTGGCGACTACCCACCGGGCTTTGGGAACGAGGAAAGTGAGCTGGCTGCCGTTGGTGACATATTGCCCCAAGTGGGCGGTTACGTCGCTTAGCCTCCCGTCTTCGGGTGCCGTGACGGTCGTGTAGCCAAGGTTGATTTCTGCTAGCTGGAGCCTGGCCCTCGCGCTTTCCACGTTGGCCCCGAGCGCCGCTTTGTTCACCTCGGCGGCCTTGAGTGCCTGTTCCGCGCTGCCCCGTCCCGCGTCAGCCTCTTGGAGAGCGGCCGTAGCGACACCAAGCGCCGCCCGGGCGGCGTCTTCCGTACTGATGGAGCCAGACCCCTTGTCCGCGAGCTGGGACGCACGTTTGAAGTCCGCGTCAGCCTTGACGAGTTGAGCGCCCGCGCTCGAGATCTTTGCTTCCGCGGTCGCGATGTCGAGCCGCCTCTGGGCGATCGCTTGCTGGTTGTTTGCGAGATTCGAGACTGCGATATCGAGGTCTGCGCGGGCGGCCGCAACTTGAGCCTTGTAAACCCGGTCATCTATCCGAAGCACGACGTCGCCCCGATTGATCGCCGAGTAGTCCCGTACGGCGATCTCGGAAATGTATCCCGTCACCTGCGGGCTGATTATCGTGGTCCGCCCCCGCACGTAGGCGTTGTCGGTCTTGACGACGGAAGTCGAAAACGGGGGCAACTGCCAGGCCACGAGTATGGCAGCCATGCCTGCGCCTACCACTAACAACGCGAAGGCCTTTGTCAGAAGGCTGCTGATCTTGGGCTGCCATTGTCGTGGTGGCGCGGTTGGCGCATCAGCTGCTCTGTCGGCCTGCGCAGTGATGATTGGGGAGACCGCGTTCATGATGGCTTACTCCGATATTGTTTGAAGAGGCTGACCGCGATGAACGCCAGCAGGGCAACTGCGCCTGCTGATGCCGCCAGCGATATTGCCGTGAAGACGTCGATGTACGCGGCGACCCGCGCGTATTGGGTGACCTGTTGGGAAAGGGCCGCGACGCCCTCGGCGGATCGCGTCGCCGGATCCGTGATGACCGGAGCGTATCGGGCGGCAAGGGTGGACAGAAGCGCCGCCACTTCGGGATCGGACCGTGTCGCCTGGGCGGCGTAGGCTCCGAGGTGATACTGCTGTGCGTGGAAGAGATATGTCTGGGTGAACGCGTTGCCCGTCAATGTCCCCACCGACTGCGTGACGTTGAACAGCGCGATGAAGCTCGTCATCCGCACCCCGCCATCGGCCAGGACCCGCCCGAGCCCGAAGATGAAGACCGGACCTATAAAGAGGGTGCCAGCGAAGGCGATAAGCGGCTGGCTGACCAGCAACTGGGGAACCCGGGTCGACACGCTCGATCCGGTGTCGATGTAGGTCGCCACGGCGACGAGCGCCAACGCGCCGAAAACCATAAGCGGTAGACGCGGCGGCGCGACGATCAGCGCCGCGGCGACCAGGCCCACGACCGCACCGACGAAAATTGCGCCGGTCAGGGGTCTGGTATCGTCGTTCGTCAAGCCGAAGTCGCGCAGCATCGTCAGGATTCCGATCGTTTGCTCGGACTGGACGAACCTGCATAGGACGGCGATCAGCGCCCAGCCGACAAACGTCCCGGCCGAAAGCCATTTCACGTCGATGAGCGGCTTCGCCCTGCGGGCCTCGATGAAGAAAAACAGCGCGAAGCACGGGAGGCATGCGGCGAAGAACCAGCCGATCCAGGCGACGTTGGTCCACCAGAGGTAGCTCCCGAGGCCCATCGCCGAGCCGAACATGACGAAACCGACCGCGTATAGGCTGAAGCTAAGGGCATCCAACGGTTCGAACGCTTTCGACCGCACCCCGGGCGGAAGACGAACGATCGAGACGATACCAAGCGCGGCGAGTGAGAGACCCAGTTCGAAGAGGTAAAGCCCGTTCCAGTTTCCCAAGGCCAGGAAGTCCTTTGGAACGAGCCAGGCGAGAGGCAACGAAAGCTGCGGTGTTCCGACGCCGAGACAGACGGCCCTTAGCCTGTGAGCGGCGGGAAAGGCCTGCATCATGTAGAAGACGCCGAGTGTGGTAAGCGCTGAAGCCGATACCCCGCTCGCCGCTCGCACAAGTATGGCTCCGGCCAACCCATTGACGAATAGATGCGACGTGATCAGGACGGCCTGCAGGGCCAGGAACACCATGCAGAACGACCTTACCCCGAACTGCTGGCGGTATTTGACGAGAATGCAGCCAGTGATCGCGTTCGTTACGAAATAGGCTGCGGGGAGCCAGGCCACCTCACTGAGATCAAGCCCCAGCGATCCCTGGATATAGGGGAGGTTGGCGGCAACGATCGCGTTTCCCAGAGCTCCGGTAATCCCGATGATGACGGCCGTTAAACCGTATATGGCACGACGGCCGGCCGGGTGGTCGGGGAACCCCGGAGACCCCGGCAATGCGGGCCTTTGGCCCTCCGGATAGTCGAAGCTTTCGTCATCGTGATAGAAATGCTGCCGGGCGGTCTGGACATCGGACCGTGCCTCGTCTTTCGCCAGCTCAGAAGGGGCAACTCCCACGAACACATGCCTTTTCGGTTAGTCTGGTCACCCGCCTTGGCTGGCGTGACCTGAAAAATCTGTTGGCCATGAGGTCGGATTGACTGGCCCGCGAGGAACCTAGCTGTGCCCGGCGGGTCCTTATTGAACGATCCTGCCTCGGGGATATCGGTGGTCGGGCGACCGCGATGCCGTACGCCACAACGAAGGAAGAGGTTTTTACGACAGGAAAGGAATCCGGAGTTCAGGCTCAGGGAGGGCAATCCGCAAGCGTGAGCCTGCGCCGACATCTTACAAGATCGCGGCGGCCTGCTGTCCTATTCCAATCCCGACCTTGAAGGAGATCGGACAATGGAATCGGATACCCGTTATCGCGCCTCTCATCCCCAGGCTTGGCCGATCATCGCGGTTTATGGCGCGGTCGTGATGGGTGTAGCCGCCCACAGCTACTTAAACCACGAAAGAAGCGACCGCGCTTCCGCTTCGTCCACGTCAATCGCAGCGGCCGACATCAGTCCCCTTTTTCCCCATCCGTATTCCTCGGGGACAAGACATTCGATCGAGCCCACGGAATAACGGCCGAGCGCCGACCGCCATGTCGGTGACCTGTCCGCGGGAATCGTTTGTACCCGAATCTACAATAATCCGTCCGGGTCCCTCCCTAAGTTCGCTGCATGCCGAGACCCGGCACGAACGATGGAGCGACTTGTGACCTACGACCTTTCCCGCCGACAGACACTCATTGCAGGGGCAGCCGTCTCTTTTTCTATGTTTGTCCCGGTAGCCGAAGCAGCCGACCAGAAACGCAAAGAAGATCTCAAAGGAGAATTCGAAATGACCGAAGCATTCGTGAAGACCAAGGAAGGCGTGGAGCTGTACTACAAGGACTGGGGTCCCAAGGACGCCCAGCCGATCGTCTTCCACCACGGCTGGCCGCTGTCTTCGGACGACTGGGACACCCAGATGCTGTTCTTCCTTGCCAAAGGCTACCGCGTCGTCGCCCATGACCGTCGCGGTCACGGCCGCTCCTCGCAGGTCGCCGACGGCCACACGATCGAGCAGTACGCTGCGGACGCCAACGCCGTCTACGAGCACCTGAACCTCAAGAACGCTGTCCACATCGGACATTCCACCGGTGGTGGTGAGGTCGCGCGCTACGTCGCGAAATACGGCGAGCCGCAGAAGCGCGTCGCCAAGGCGGTCCTCGTCAGCGCCATTCCGCCGCTGATGCTCAAGACCGAAACGAACCCCGGCGGCCTCCCGGTCGAAGTCTTCGACGGCCTCCGCAACGCTCTCGCCGCCAACCGCGCCCAGTTCTTCCTCGACCTGCCGACCGGCCCGTTCTACGGCTTCAACCGCCCGGGTGCCACGATTTCCCAGGGTACCATTAAGAATTGGTGGCGACAGGGCATGATGGGCGGCGCAAAGGCCCACTACGACGGCATCAAGGCTTTCTCCGAGACCGATCAGACCGAAGACCTCAAGAAGATCACCGTGCCGACGCTGGTTATGCACGGCGACGACGACCAGATCGTCCCGATCGACGATGCGGCTCGCCTGTCCGTCAAGCTCCTCAAGAACGGCACCCTCAAGGTATATCCGGGCTACCCGCACGGTATGCTGACGACCCACGCGGACGTCATCAATCCGGATCTCCTCGCCTTCGTGAAGGGCTGACGACACAACGCCATCGCGGACATACCGGATGCGCCGGTGTGTCCGCGATGACTGTAGGCTGCGCTACTGAACTCTTCCCGGTTCGAACCCGGCGATCTGGTAACCGAGTTCGATCAGCGCCATGGAAATGAGATACTGCACCATGGCGGAGTTGCTTTTTCGTGCGAATTCGTAAGCCGCGATGCAATGGTCAGTCAGTTCTGCCTCAGCAGACTTCGCGCCTCTGGCTGTCCGGAAGACCATCCCGGTGCAAACACCCGGCGTGTGTTGCGCGCCGAAGAAAGAGTGGCCGATAGCTTGCAGCCTCTCCGCCCGCTCGCTCGTCGCCCCTAGCCGGAACGATTGTCTGAAAGACGATCCGGTCCGCGCGGAATTTTTGATCGCGTTCGAAAATTCGGTACTATCGGCCGTGTGGATCAGATCGACGACACGGCGGAGGGCGATCCCCTCGACGCCGACTTCTTCGGGCAGCCCGAGGTATCGACACAGGGTCGCGTCCATCCTGAACGCGTCCGCGGCCGCGTCCCACATGTAGACGCCACACTCAATCGGCTCCCCTCGCGAGCCACCAAGCCGTCTCGAGTCATATCTTCGCATGAAGTCCTTTATCGCCGCTTAGATCGGAACAACCGAGCATCCCTTCGCGGGAATGTTAAGCCTCTAAAGAGGGGGATGCGGACGGATTGCCTTTCAAGAGAACACACTTTTGCCCGACCTTTGCCGATGCGCATGTCTCTACTCCATGACGCAGATAAAACCCTGATCCTGGGCTTTTCCGACCCTGCAGCAAAACGGTTTCGCGAAATGTACGGGCATGAGCCAGGTGCCCGTCTCGCTCAATTCCTCAAGTATTCTGATCCGCGTTGGTATGGCCGCGTCCGTCGCCGAACATGCCGATGAGTTCCAGCTTGGAATATGGACCTGAATCGGGTGATGGACGATGTCGCCGGAGAATACCGCTCTCCCGTCACCGGAGGAAAGGGTAAGATGGCAGTGTCCGTGCGTGTGGCCGGGACTGGCTTTTATGAGAAGCTCGTCACAGAGATGAAACGGGGCGTCTATCGGCAGCCACTGTCCGCTGTCGATGATCGGCTGGATCGTGTCTGCGATCAAATTTAGATCGTCGCCCGACGGAGATCCCTCCCCGACCAAGCGCTCGAACTCGGTCCGGGACACGACGTACTTCGAGTTGCGGAATGTCGGAACCCATTGTCCGTTGAGGAGACGCGTGTTCCAGCCTGCGTGATCGATGTGGAGATGCGTGCAGAACACGTAATCTATGTCGTCGGGGTCTACTCCGGCAGCCGCGAGATTCTCGAGATACCTCGAATTCATCATGGCGAAGAACGGGCTGTCGGGACGGTTCTTGTGGTTTCCGCTGCATGTATCGACGAGGACAGTCAAGTTGGGCAATTTGATCAGCCAGCTGTGTATCGAACCTACAAGTCTGCCTTCATCCGGCGCGTAGTGGTCCGGCACCATCCAGTGCAGGTGCTTTTCGACCAATTGGTCATCCCAATCAGGCAGGAACGCTTTCGGAGGAAACCCGAGGCCATGGTACTCCTCGATCCGTAAAACCTCCGCGCTTCCGACCCGCATGTATCACCCCCGTTTTGGCTGATTCAGTTATTCCGCTCCGGGACGTCTCTTCAACCTGACTCTATGGCTAGGTATGTCCGGGCAAATTGAAGCGGTAAGGTAATTCTGCCGAATTGCGGTCGATTGCTTGCCCCTCGTCTGCGGGTTGTTCGAGAGGGTTCCGGGACACCCTGATGTCTACTATCCGATTTCTTGATTTCGAACTGGACGTATCCCGCAGGCTGCTGGAGCATCGCGGTGAGCCCGTGAAGATCGGGTCTCGGGCTATGGACATCCTCGCCGTGTTGGCTTCGCGGTCCGGCGAGGTCGTGTCGTCGAGCGAAATTCTTGGTGCGGTATGGCCCGATAGCGTTTCCGCGGAAAACTCTCTTAGAGTCCATCTCGTCGCGCTCAGAAAGGCGCTGGCGGTCGCTGACGCTGGTTCTCTCGTTCAGAGCGTCGCAGGCCGCGGATACATTCTGTCGGCGACCGTGCGGGTAACCCAGCCGGCCGTCGAGACGGTCCGACCGCTGGGACAGAACAAAGGCAACCTGCCGGGTAAGTCAACGGGCGTCATCGGAAGGGAAAGCTTCGTCGCAAGGTGCCTGGAGCTCCGCCATTCGCGTGTCATGACGATCGTAGGCACCGGAGGGATCGGAAAGACCACCGTCGCGCTGGAAGTCGCGCACCTGCTCAAGGAAGATCACGAAGCCGTCTATTTCCTGGATCTGGCCGCCCTCGGTTCGACGGGCGCTATCGCGCCCACCCTCGCTTCCTTGCTCGGGCTTTCGGTTTACGGCGAAGATCCGCTGCCGGGCATCGTCTCTGCCTTGGCACGGCAGAACGTCTTGCTGGTATTCGACAACTGCGAACACGTGATCGCTGAGGCGGCACAGATCATCGAGCGCATCGTCCGAACGTGCCCGGATGTAAAGGTGCTCGCCACCAGTAGAGAACCTCTCTCAATCCAGGCCGAAACCATCAGACGCCTCGGTTCACTTGATGTGCCAGAGGAAGGCGAGGTGTCGGCACAGGCGATGCAACGCTCGGCCGTGGCTCTCTTCATCGACCGGATGGAGCAATCGTTCGAAATGGGAACTCCCCTGCGACGCGAGCAGATGGACGTCGTGACGGGCATCGTCAGGAAACTGGAGGGCATTCCCCTCGCCATCGAATTCGCCGCCACGCGCGTTGTCGATCTCGGACTGGAGCAGCTTTTGGCATCGCTGGACCAACCGTTGACCGTCCTGAGAAGGGGCCGCCGCACGGCTCCTCGTCGCCAGCAAACCCTCCAGGCGACACTCGACTGGAGCTACGGCTTCCTCACGGAAAACGAAAAATCCGTTCTGCAGGCCCTGTCCGTTTTCGCATACTCGTTTTCACGCGAGGGCGCGCTCGCCGTGTGTGAAATGGCTGTCGGCAAGGAAGAAGCCGAAGACGCGATTTGGGGCCTGCAGTCCAAGTCACTTCTCGCGCGATCGGAATCCGGAAGAGCTTTGCGTCTTCTCGAGACCACGAGAGAGTATGCGGCGATCAAACTGGCGGCGGCCGGACGTCAGGGTGAAGTACGTTTGGCCCATGCATCGCTCCTCCTCATCCGGATGCGCGAAGCCGAGTTCCAATGGGACAAGCTGCAGACAGCGCAATGGATGAGCGGCTACGGGATACTGATCCATGACCTCCGCCTCGCTCTGACTTTCTGCGAGGAGGCAGGCCAGACGCGCCTTTACCACGAGCTTTTGGCCAGCTCCGTGACGCTCTGGACCCAACTGGGACTGATGAACGAACAATTGCGGCATATCGAGAAAGCCGTGCGCTCGTTTGACCTCGAACCGTCGACCGACGCCTTGCTGGAAACGCAGTTACGGTCGGCATACGGCTCGATCGCTTACAACGTACATAGCGTCGATGGTGACGCGGAAGCCCGGCGACAGTTTGAACTGGCGGCGCGGTCGGCGCGATCGTTGAATGACGCGACGAGGCTCCTGCGGGCGGGCAGCGGTGTTTGCGCGCTTTTGACCACCCAAGGCCGCTATCGCGACGCGAACCAGGTCGCCTTGGAGCTGCAACGGGATCTGGGCGAAGCCGCCGAGCCCGCGGTGAACCGCATCCTCGCCCACAACAGCCATTATCTAGGCGCACACGATGACGCATACGAGTATGCCGCGCGTGCGCTGCGGGCTAACGGTCAGGCGGTCCGGGGGACGCTGACAAGCGGCGCGAACTTCGGTCAAAAGACGCTGTCTTTGATGGTAATGGCCAAAACGGCCTTCATCAGGGGGCAGATAGAGATGTCACTGGAACACCTGGATGAACTCACGTCGGACATACTACTCGTTGACCATCCGATATCGACGTGCCTTGGCCTCGCCGTCGGAGCCTGCCCGATCTACTTCGGGCTCGGTGAACTGGAGCTCGGATACCGCTTTCTGGGCATCCTTCGTGATATCTCGACGAGGAACTCCCTTTATCGTTGGCAGGAATGGGTCGAGGGGTACGAATATGCCCTCGGAGCGGGGAACGTCGATCATGAGGCCGCGATCGCTTGCCTCCGGCATGGCGGAAACGGACCGCGTCTCGAAAACATCGTGGCGGTTGCCGGAAAGCCGGCCGGGTTAGACCTGATAGAGCTGGCTCTCGCGGGCGAAGCGGGTTGGTGCCAGGCGGAGTTAGTCAGGCTAAAAGGCGAAATCCTGCTCGACCGCGGCGATCGCAGCGGGAGGGGTTTGCTTCTCGACGCTTACCGGATCGCCGAGGGGCAGTCGGCTCTGACATGGCAACTCAAATGCGCCAACAGCCTCGCGAAGCACGGAAGCCATCAAACTCTGGAAGCAGACCGCGAAAGGGTTGAACGGACACTGGGGCTTTTTTCTTGTTCTCCGGTCAAAGGCGACATGAAGACGGCGGAGGCGGCTTTGAAATTTCTCGCCTCGGAGGCTCAGGAAGCTTGAGGCAGCCCGCCGCAAACGCGGTACGACATTCCATCCCTGCGTGCCTTTGGGACCGAATGTACAATAACTAAGCACGAAATTGGTGCCTTCTCGAGCAGTCGAAAATCGAACCAGGATATCCCCCATGTTCAAGAAACTGTTCGCATCCGCATTGTTCGCCACTTCGCTGGCGAGTGTCCCGGCCTTTGCAGCCGACACGAAGCCGACCATCGTGCTGGTCCATGGCGCTTTCGCCGACGCCTCCAGTTGGACTGGCGTCATCGGGAAGCTCGAGGCCGACGGATATCGGGTGGTGGCCGTTGCCAACCCGTTGCGCAGCGTCAAGGGCGACAGCGCGTACCTCAAGCGGATCATCGCAAACCTCGATACGCCCGTCGTTCTTGTCGGCCACTCATACGGCGGCGCGGTCATCTCGGAAGCCGCGACCAAGGGCGAAAAGATCAAGTCGCTCGTCTACGTCTCAGCTTTCGCTCCTGAGATCGGCGAGTCCGCCCTCGAGCTCAGCGGCAAGTTTCCCGGAAGCACGCTCTCCCCGACGCTCGACAAGCCTGTCGAGTTGGAGAACGGCACGAAGGACCTCTACATCCAGCAGGACAAGTTCCACAAGCAGTTCGCCGCGGACGTTTCCGAGAAGGCAGCTGCCGCCATGGCCGCTTCGCAGCGTCCTGTAACCGATGTCGCCCTCGGCGAAGCCGCCACCAACGCCGGATGGAAGGACATTCCTTCGTGGTCGATCTTCGGCTCCGCCGACAAGAACATTCCGCCGGAAGCCATGAAGTGGATGGCCAAGCGGGCGAACGCCAAGGAAACCGTCGAGGTCGAAGGCTCGTCCCACGTCGTTATGGTCTCCCATCCCGACCGCGTCGCCAAGGTGATCGAAGACGCCGCCAACGCCCGTTGAGGCTGAATGCCGGGCCTCTGCAGTTAGAGGCGGGGCCCGGCGAACCATCTAGGAGATCAAGGTGCTGTAGGCAGCAACGCCGGGGCCTGCAACCCGAATCTCTCCGTTCGCGTGGTCGAGGACGCTGACAGAGGTTCTGTACCTTAATCAAGCCGCCACTTTATTGCGGCCGGTTCTCTTTGCCCTGTACATGGCTTCGTCGGCGCGGCGTAGCGTCTCGGCGATCGGCTCTACCTTCGAAGCGGTCGCAACCCCGATGCTGGCGGTTACCCTGATGGAATGACCCTCGAAAAACACGGGTGTGTCGCACACCAGGTTCCGGATTTTCTCGGCACGCCCGCCGACGTCGAGCGAGCCTGACGACGTCAGCACGATGGCGGACTCCTCGCCACCGATCCGACCGATGTACTCTCCTTCGCCGATCGCGGTCCGTATCCGTTCATGGAACGCCCTGAGAACAGCGTCTCCGGCGGCATGACCAAATGTGTCGTTGACGTCCTTGAAATGGTCGAGGTCGACGACGAGAACGGCGTCGGGCGATCTTTCTTCGCAACGCTTGAAGAAACCGCTTCGGTTAAGCGCGCCGGTCAGCGGGTCTGTGTCCGCGAGAACCGTCAGTGCCTGTCGCGCCTTGCCCTCCATCATCGCCACCAGCCCCACCATGAACGCGTTGTTGAGCACGAGGTCGCTGACAAGGATGACGATCGCGGAAGCGTGGTTGTCGGTGCCGGACAACGAAAGAACAGTTGAGGCCGCGTAGATCGGCAGGTAGGCCAACAGAGCCCAGGCGGAGATGCGGCGACCGGGATTGGATTGCCCACCGTGACCGGTGAAGAAATGATGGGCGGCGAATGCGACATTGACAGCCAGCAATGCCGTTGCGACGGCGTTCGCCGTCTGGAGCGACGCCGTCGCAGCCAGCGCCGCGTGGAGAACGGAAATGCTGGCCGGAACTGCGGCCATCTCCCAGACGAAAGGTCTCCCTCCATCGAATGCTCGCGTGCCCGCCCACAGGAGGGAGACATTGGCGGAAATGCATCCGAACAGGAGAGCGATCGCCAGGGAGTGGTCTACGACCGACATCATCGCCGTGGACAATGCAAGTGTCAGGAAACTGCTGCCCCAGAGGAGCAGACAGTCCTCACGTCTCCGAAACCACAGGAAGAAGAGAATAGCGGCATAATTCGCGTTGAGTAGCGCGTTGCAAAAGTGGATGGAGGCGTAGTCAAGCGTCATCCCGGCGTTTCCGAAAGGCTGCTCGTTTATTCCAAGAAGCCCGCCCGAGGTTTCGGTCGATGACCGGCCGGAGCTGGGTGATGTCGTCCCGGCTCACTAGGGTGGTCTCCAACCAATCTAGTGAACGAAAGGTCGCCTCTGTGGCGAATATGCCTGAAATCAGTCAAGGGTTTCTAAAGATCGGATAGGCTCACGAACCAGATGCGAGGTGGTGGCGCGATGTCGGCGCTGCCTGAACTCGGCTCGCCCTACATCCTAGACGAGACGTCACGGATCGCGGCCGCAGTCCTTGCGTTTCGCCTGTCGCTGAAGTCGGTATTTTTCCGCTGTTACTTGCGTGTTTCAGCCTTGTATCCCCGGTCGATACGGCCCTGTTCCGCCTTGTAGAAAAATTGGCTGTTCACGAGCCACCCTTTCAGGGGGCGCAGCGGCAGAATGCAGGCCAGCAGTACGACCGGAAGTGACAAGACCGCATGGACCCAGATCGGAGGGTTGAATTCGACCTCCAGCCAGCATGCGAAAGCCACGGCAGGAACGCATGTAAAGCATATGACAAAGAACGCGGGACCGTCAGCCGGATCCGCGAACGAGTAATCCAGGTCGCAAACCTCGCATTTCTTCTTGAGCGTGAGAAATCCATCGAACAGGTGGCCCTGTCCGCAACGGGGGCAGAGGCCTCTCAGGCCAGTTCTGATCGGCGGCAATGGCGGATAGTCAATCATCGAACGCTCCGGAGTGGCTGCTGGAAATCCGCGATGTTCTCCCTGATCCACAAGGAAAACGGGCGGGGAGGTTTCCCGGTCAGTTCAGTGACCGTAGCGGTCGTCTCCGCCTGCGCGGACCGCTCGATAAGGAGTTCAATGCCGAGGAGGAGATCGGCGACCATCCCGGTCAGGCCCGAGCCGATCAGAAGATCGCGCTGGGCGACCGGGTGACGATGTTGATAGACGACCTCGCGGCCGAGCTGTCTCGAGAGTTCGGCCGCGACCTCGGCCATCGTAACGGCCGCCGGCCCCGACAGGTGATGGGCACGTTGTGCGTGGACGTCGTCGTTTTCCAGGAGCGCCACCCGCGCGACGTCAGCGACATCTCGTGTATCGATCAGATTGACGCGGCCGTGGCCTGCCGACCCACCCCAAGAACCTTGCGCCACCGGAGAAGAGGCACGCGCCAGGGTGTCAACGAACGTTGTCGGACGCAGCAAGGTATAGCCGATGTCACACGTGGCGAGGTGGGCTTCGATCTCCCGGTGCCAGTCGAACGGATGCAGGCGAAGCGGCGGCCCCATGACCGAGACCTTCACGATATGTGAGACCCCGGATGCGACGGCGGCATCGATCAGGGCGATCTCGTTTTCGACTTGGCGCGCGCTGGTACCGTGCGCGATGAACAGCTTGTCCGCACCCTCGAGCGCCTTTGCCAGGGTATGAGGTTTTTCGAAATCGACAACCGTCGCCGCTAGTCCCCCGAGGATGTGTTCACGCGACGTGTTGCGGGAAAGCGGCACCAGATCGACGTCGTCGTCGACAAGTCCCGCGATAAGTGCCGCGCCAATTCGCCCGGTAGCGCCCGCCACGGCGATGCGTTTTCCGTGACCTTTGCGGGTTTCGTGAGACATTTGATGACCTTTTGCAAGCGAGACCCCGCTGCCCTCAAGGGAAGCGACATGTAGGGTCCGCTGCTGGGCAACGTCGGGCCAAAGCGCCGGCGGAGATTGTACGATACGGCCTCGAAGGACGCGTCCGGGGTCACGTGCCGCTCCCGCCGCATATCGCGTCGAGTTCCTCCGGGACCTTTTTGTACAATACGCTCCCCCCGTCTGATCCTACCGATCGCCCCGCAGTCTGAACTGCATCCTTATGACCAATAGAGAGAGAGCTTCATGAAGGCCATCGGATACAAACAGGCAGGCGCGCTGGATCGTGCCGACTCCCTAGTCGACATCGAGCTGGATAAGCCCGCACCGACTGGACGAGACATTCTCGTCAAGGTCGAGGCAGTTTCGGCGAACCCCGTGGACTGAAAGATCAGGAAAAGCATGTCGCCACCGGAGGGCTCATGGAAGGTGCTTGGCTGGGACGCCTCCGGAACGATCGAGGCGGTCGGGGACGGCGTGGAGGATTTCAAGGTCGGGGACGCCGTGTTTTATGCCGGATCGCTTGTCAGGCAGGGCGCGAACGTCGAGTACCACCTGGTCGACGAACGCATCGTCGGGAGAAAGCCGACAACGGTCTCGGACGTCGAGGCGGCCGCGTTGCCGCTCACGGCAATCACCGCGTGGGAGATGATGTTCGATCGGCTTGACGTCCGGAGGGTCGTGCCGGGGGCTGCCAACGCCATTCTCGTCATCGGCGGCGCGGGCGGTGTCGGCTCCATCACGATCCAGCTTGCCCGCGCTCTCACGGACTTGACCGTCATCGCGACCGCATCGCGGCCCGAAACCGTCGAATGGGTCAAACAGCTGGGGGCTCACCACGTTATCGACCACAGGAAGCCGTTGGCCGAACAGGTGAAGGCGTTGGGATTCGGAGCGCCGGCGTTCGTGTTTTCCACGAACGAGACCAAGTCGCAGCTTTCCGAAATCGTCGAACTGATTGCCCCGCAGGGCAGGCTCGGTCTCATAGACGACCCGGATAGCCTCGATATTATGGGCTTCAAGCGGAAGTCTGTGTCCGTGCACCAGGAATTCATGTTTACGCGTTCGATGTATGGCACGGCCGACATGGGAGAACAGGGAAAGCTCCTGACGAAGGTCGCCGAACTGATCGACAGCGGGGCGATCAAGACCACTGTCACCGAAGTCCTGCGGCCGATCAACGCCGAGAACCTCAGGAAGGCCCACGCGACGCTGGAAAGCGGCACGGCCAAGGGCAAGATCGTGCTCGAAGGTTTTTAAGGTCGTGAGGTATTTCAAATGAGTAGCCGCCGGGGCACTGGCCCCGGCGGCTTCTTTCGTCAGCGGACGTTCTTGACGAAGGACGTGATGGTTTCCGCGCAGAATTCCGGTTCCTGGTGGTGGGGCCCATGTCCGGCCTGGGGAACCGTCAGGAGGTGGAGGGACTTCCACATCTTCGTGAGCGGGAGCCAGTTTTCGATCGGGCACGCAATGTCGTGATCGCCGCTGACGAGTACCGGGTTGGGACCCGCGGCCAGAGCTGCCATTTCCGAACCTTCCGGATCGGGATAGATCGTGGAGCGGTCCTTTGCCTCACTGAGAAGCTTCATGAAGACCGCCTCTGGAATCTGAGGGGAACGATCGGCATTCCGGCTTTCGATGCGCTCGAGCGAGCGCTTTGCCGCTTCCCGGCTTGCTTCGGAGGCCGGCTCGAAGAAGAGGATGGTCTGGTCTTCCAGACCGTTGTTCGGATGCATCGCCGTTTCCATGAACAGCCGCTCGCCGCTCACTTCCGGTTTGCCCGGAGGGGCCGTGCCGATCAGCACCGTGTGGGAGACCAGTTCCGGATGGGTTGCCGTGAATTTCTGGGCGACGACACCGCCGAGCGACCATCCGCCGATGACGACCTTATCGAAACCGAGGAAACCGATAAGGTCCTTGGCGTCCTTGACCAGCGATGCCCGGTCGTAGCTCGGGTTCCCGGTCGAGGCTCCCAGCCCCGTGTAGTCGTAAATGACGACCTCGAAATTCTTTGCCAGCTCGTCCAGGAACAGCGGATCCCAGGAATCCATGGTTCCGCGGAAGCGGATGTTCAGTACGAGCGGCGTGCCCTTGCCAAACCGCCTGTAGGCGATCTTCCGGTCTTCGAGTTCGGCGAATTTCGTTGACGTCTTCGATGCTGCTTCGGTCATGTCGTCTCTCCTTTGCTGGAAAGACAAAAACCCGACTGGCGGCTCGTTTCTTGTAGGATGCAGCGCTCTCGTCAGTGCCTTAGCCAGCAGGGCAAGGACAGGTTCGCACCGGCAGGAAGCCGATGATGTCCCGGACTGCGAGGACGGTGTTATGGCTTCAGTCGGCCCTGTGCGGATGGTGGACCACACGACGCGTGAACCGCGTTAAAAGGCAGTGCTGGCCAGAGGTGCCTGAAGAGAAATACGTCCGTGACGAACGCCGGCTGGCTTCCGCACGTCCGGTATCACCAGCGAATGTTCGATTTCGCAAGATCAAGCACTGAGTCCCCTCTTCCACTGAGGACGGCTTTCGCCATCCACAGGCTGAAACCTCCGATTTGCTCGAGCGTCACCTTGGGAGGCATCGCGAGTTCGTCACTGTTGGTCACGACGTCGACGACCGCCGGCCCCGGGTGTGCGAAGGCGTCCCTCAGCGCGTGGTCGAGATCCGCGCCCTGTTCCACCCTGATGCCCATGATGCCGCCCGCCTGTGCCATCGCGGCAAAGTTCGGGTTCTTGAGCTCCACGTTAGACGGCAGGAACCCGGCGGCCTTCATCTCCATGTCGACGAAACCGAGCACGCCGTTGTTGATGATGACGATCTTTACGGGCAGATCGAGCTGGCGCAGCGTGAGAAGGTCCCCCATCAGCATCGCGAATCCGCCATCGCCGGACAGGCTTATGGTCTGCCGCCCTGGAAACGCCGCTTGCGCCCCGATTGCCTGCACCATGGCATTTGCCATCGAACCGTGGACGAAGGAGCCGAGCAGGCGTCGCTTGCCGTTCATCTTGAGGTAACGCGCGGCCCAGACTGTCGGAGTGCCGACGTCGCAGGTGAAGACCGCGTCGTCCTCGGCGATCTCGCTTACAAGCCTGGCGACATATTGCGGATGGATCGGCTGCCCCTGTTTCCCGGCAGTGGCCAGATCGTCGAGCCCTTTGCGGGCTTCGGCATAGTTGTCCAGCGCGTTCTGCAGGTGATCGTCGTCCTCCTTGGGCCGGAGCTTGGGGATCATCGCTTCTATGGTCGCACCGACGTCTCCGGTCATGCCGAGATCGAGCGTCGTCCTTCGCCCGAGCCTCGAGCCGTCGATATCGATCTGGATGATCTTGGCATCACTTGGATAGAACTGCCGATATGGAAAGTCCGTGCCCAGCATGAGAAGCGTGTCGCACTGCTTCATGGCGTGGTAGCCGGAAGCAAAACCGATCAGCCCGGTCATCCCGACGTCATACGGGTTGTCCCATTCGACATGCTCCTTGCCCCGGAGCGCGTGAACGACGGGCGCTTTCAGGATTTCCGCCAGCCTGACCACCTGGTCGTGAGCGCCGGAGCAGCCCGCTCCGGCAAGGATGGTCACCCGATCCGCTGCATCGAGCAGAGACACCGCTTGGTCGATGTCGTCTGCCCGCGGCACGACCACCGGATCGGACGGCACGACCCAGCGTCCCGGTGCGACGGCGTCCACCTTTTCCATCGCGACGTCGCCAGGGATAACGATCACCGAAACGCCGCGCTTGGAAACCGCCTGCCTTATCGCGATATCAAGCACACGCGGCATGACCTGCGGCGTTGAGACCAGCTCCGTGTAGTGGCTGCATTCCGCGAAAATCTTGTCGGGGTGGGTTTCCTGGAAATATCCGCTGCCGATCTCGACGCTCGGAATCTGGGCGGCGATGGCGAGCACCCTCGCCCCGCTGCGATGGCAATCGTAGAGGCCGTTGATGAGATGGAGGTTTCCTGGGCCGCAGCTGCCCGCGCAGACCGCCAGTTCTCCGGTGATCTGGGCTTCAGCACCGGCCGCGAAGGCGGCAGCCTCCTCGTGGCGCATGTGGACCCATTCTATCGTTCCCTTGCGTCTGAGGGCGTCGCTCAAGCCGTTCAGGGAGTCTCCGGTCACACCGTAAACGCGTTTCACGCCAGCGGCCTCCAGCGTGTCCACGATCATTTCGGCTATAGTCTGCTTTGCCATGAAAAGCTTGGCTCCTGCGTGAGAGATTGCCGTTGAAGACCAGCCGGACGGAGCAGGCAATCGGATTGCCGCCAAGACCGCTTCAATGGAGCACCGAGAGGCGCGGCATGATGTCCGCGCAAATCGCGTGTCGTGCCGCGTCCCCGGAGAGCCTCGCCGTCAAGCGGGACCCTAGCTCGAGGTAGAAGACAGTTCCGCACCTTCAAGCCCCGAGCGCCTTCCTTAATGTGGCGGGTGAGCCGGGATATGGCTACGCGCTTTGGCTCAGTCCATCCGGCCCGACGCCATCGGGTCGCTGGCGGGAAACGATTCCATCAGCGCCTCGTCGAGAAGCTCGTCCGGCTTCGATCTTGGCGTCGGAAGAGGTTCGAGTGTGACATCGGCGAACTCGGGCATGGTTTCCGCGCCGTCTCTGACCTGTTCGTTCAGTTGCTCAAGTCTGCTGTGCATGGTCATACGCTCCGTTGATTTTATGCGACTACAGCGTGCTCGGAACTAAGTTTCTTGCACGATCCCACCCATATCGGGCATGCGGACCCTGTCGGGCCTGGCCGTCGAGCTTCCCGTCGGGATAACCGTGGCAGTCCGGGAATCGCCCGCTGGCGTCGCGGCTACTTCTTCTTTTCCTGATCGCGATGCCATTTGATGGCGTAGAACATGCCGACGCCCAACACGATTATCTTCAGCGGGAAGAAGACTATCGGGAACCAGTCTACCCAATCGCTCGTCATTGACCGATTCCTTTCAGAGATTGAATGGATGCAATCCCACACACAAAGTTGCCATCATTTATCGGTGGTGCGTTTTGTCGGAGCGATGACGGACCGCGATCCAGGCGACTGAGCGGTCGGCCCACAGCAGATCGACAAACGAAAAAGCTGTCAATTTCGTCGGTGCGGGGCGCTCTCCCCGCACCGACTTCTGGTTTTCACGCGCCTTTGGCGTAGGTGAACCGCGCGTCCTGCAGCTCAGCGAGATATGCAACGACGCTGGGGACGAGAACCACTCCGGGGATGAGGTTGTTCGTCAGATCGGCGGCGACCGCGTCCGCCGGCATTCCCGAATTGCTTTCCTTGGACGCGATCGCGCGGGCGATAGCGTGGATGGAGTCATGGCAGGCCACGAACACTGCGCCCCGCTTCTGGAGCGATGAGATGTTGTTGTTCGCCGGGCCGTAGAAGCCGTTGACGTCCTGGTGGTCGTCCTTCTCAGTCGCGCCGGATTTCCCGACGATGAAGTCGTTGCGTTTGCTCTTCGAACCGGCCATCTCGGCAAGGCCGTATTTGTCCCACATCGTCTGGCTGAAAAGGCTGTGATGCGCGGTGCCGTGCACGGCCGCGACCGCGAGGAAGTCCTCGTTTCCGTGGGCGAAGACCTGGCCGTTCATCGACTCCCGCATGAGGTTGAGCCAGGCGGCGGAAATCTCCGACGCCTCCCACGCCTGCCGCGGTCCACCATCGTATCCGAGAAGGACGGCGGACGCCTCGTGATCCCAAAGATCCTTGCGGTCGGCCATGAAAGGCACGGAGGTGAAGTCGCGGCGGCGCGGCGCTTTTGCCAGCTTGGCCGAAAGGTTCCGGAGCTTCCGGCCGCCCTGCGAGGTGGCCGGGTACGCAGTCTTCTCCTTCGCGGATACCGGGGACGCTCCCACGGTGACGGCAGCCACCGCGGAAGCGCCGAGCGCGCCGAGGGCGAACCGACGGGAGGTGGGCTTATCGAGTCCGAACATCTGTCGTCTCCTGTCAGTAGCTGTAGACGTTCGCGGCGCGGCCGACCACGCCGTCGAGGAACTTGGTCATCGTGCCGACCGTCGCTTGGTCCTTGATGCCGTAGCCGTCGACAAGGTTGGCGACGTTCGGATAGCCGACCCACGTGCGGCCGTACTCGTCTTCCCAGACCAGGACACGAAGCGGCAGGTCGATGCCGATGGACTGGTCAGCCTGCATCAGCTTGGTGCCGATCTTGGGATTGCCGAAAACAAGCACGGTCGTGGGACGCAGCTTTTCGCCGACGGACGTCGCGTTCTCGGCATGGTCGAAAGTCGCGAACACCGGGACCTTCTTGGAGGCCAGGTCGTCCTTGATCCGGGCGACGGTCTCGGCCGCGCCGAACTTGCTTTCCTGCGCGACGATATTCTGCGGATCGACTGCCGGTCCGAGATCGGCCCGGTATGCGGCCGCGATATTCCGGGCGAGAACCGTTAGGTCAACGCCTTCCTTGTCGGTGAGGAGAGTGACGCAGACCAGCTCGTAGGAAGCCGTGAAGCGGCTAAGGTAGGAGCTGAAGCCGGGCGAGTTGCCCTTCACCTCCATAAATCCCGGATGTTTGGTGAATTCCCAGCCTGCCATCGCCGGAACGACGGTGCCGTTAGCGAGCTTCGTCGGCATGTAGATGACGTCCCGGTCGGCGATGTCCTTGATCAGCACGGAGCCCGCCAGCGCGATATCCCATTTGCTGATGTCCTCGGCCGAAGACCAGATGTTGCCAAATCCGAACAGGTTTTCCGAGATGTCCGCCGGAACCGGCACCATATGCCCATCCACCTCGCGATAACCGGTCGCAGGCTCGACGGGGCTGATGTAATCGACCTCTGCCTTGAAGTGCGAGTGCTGGTTATCGTGCGCCGGCATGGTTTCGGGCCTGTCGGTCCGGGCCATGGTTTTCATGTCTTCGGGGAACATCGTGCTTGTCAGCCGTGAGGCCTCGATCTGGTATTTCCAGACGAAATCGTGGTAGCTCATGCCACTCGCGCTTTCGATCGCCAGGGCGAGCAGTGTCGAATTCGTAGCGCTCTGCCGGACATTCGTGCCGCTTTCGAAGAGCAGCGGCTTGTCGCCGACCAGAGCAACCAGTTCCTTGGGCGAGTAGCGCTTGGCGTCGTCGAGCTTCTCGCGGTAGTCCGGAATGCCCGAGCTGTGCTGCAGCAATTCGAGCAGCGTAACGTCCTTCCAGGCGGCCGGAAGGTTGACGACATATTTCGAGACCTTGTCGTCGAGGTTGAGCTTGCCCTGCTCCTTGAGCTGCATGACTGCCACTGCGGTGAAGGCCTGGGTAATCGGCCCGACATTCCACATCGTCTTTGTCGAGGCCAGCTCGTCCCTGTCGATGCTCGTCTTGCCGTAGCCGCTCGAGCGCGGGATGTAGGGTGCCTGGACGATGGCCAGCGTCAGTCCGGGGAGCTGGTTCTTTTCGATGAAGTCGGCGATCATCTGATCGATATAGACGCCATAGCTCTTTTGCACGGGGTTACCTCTGACGATCGGTTCGTTTGCTCCGGGGATGGTCTCGGCTAAAGCCGTTCCGCTCATCAGCGCGGCAATGCCGAGAGCCAACAAAAATCTGGCCTTCATGGGTGTTTCCTTCCGTTTCGGATGTCATTGGACACGCCACCGCGAGCATGCTGTCGAAGCGGGTGATCGACGCGACAGGCTCGGCGGCTTGGCGGAGGAAAATTCGCCCGGGGGCTGCGTTTTAGATTGTATTATCCCGCCCTCCCACCCCGCCGCGGAAAATTTAACTCAGCTGGTGAGTAAACATCCGTTCGGTGGGCACGGAATGCGAGAGGATGCGATGGAGGGACGGCGCAATCAGAGCGCCGCGTTGGTACAAGAAACCCATCGCCTTTTCAGTCACGGTCTTTCCCCAGACCATTCGCGATACCGAACGGCCGTCAGCCGTTCCGCAAGCGTCTCAGGAAAGAGAAATGAGCGATTTCGATATACAACTCCTCGCCATCGCCACCGGAGGTGTCGTCCTTCTGGTGGCGCTGATCGTGTCGCGCATCAGGATGCACCCGCTGCTGGCGCTTTTACTGACGTCGGTCCTGGTCGGCCTGCTTGCCGGATTGCCCGTGGACAAGGTCGTCAAGTCGATCGAAGTCGGCGCGGGCAACACCCTTGGCGCTGTCGGGCTCGTAGTGGCCCTCGGCGCGATGCTCGGCAAGATCATGGCGGAGAACGGTGTTACGGACGGCATCGCGGACACGATCATAAAGCGGACGTCGGTCCCCATGCTGCCATGGGCAATGTCGGGTGTCGCGTTCGTCGTCGGCATCCCGATGTTCTTCGAAGTCGGTCTCGTCGTGCTGCTTCCCCTCGTGTTCACCGTCGCGAGGAAGCTCGAGCAGGGCTCCGCCATACGCGGATCGGCCTATGTCTACGTCGGCGTCCCGGTTATCGCCGCACTGGCTTCCATGCACGGAATGGTGCCGCCGCATCCGGGTCCGCTGACGGCGATCGCGTCCCTCAAGACGAACGTCGGGGCGACGATGCTCTACGGTTTCGTGGCGGCGATCCCGGCGATCGTGCTTGGAGGTCCGGTTTACGGCGCGTTCATCGCCCCGCGGCTTGCTGTCAAACCGGATGCGTCTCTTGTCGGACAGTTCTCGCGCCCCGAAGTGGCTGTACCGATCGGTGGACAGTGGCGGCCGGGGCTGGGGACGAGTGTTCTGGTGGCCCTGCTGCCCGCCATTCTCATGCTGTTCAACGCGGTCGCGGAACTTGCCCTTCCTCCGTCGTCCCCCGTGACCCGCCTCGCGGCATTCGTCGGCGACCCGGTGATCGCGATGCTTTTCGGCGTGGTGTTTGCGGCGTCGGTTTTCGTCTACACCAAGTCGGGGGATGCTGAGAGCCTACGAGACGCAATGTCTGCCAGCCTCAAGCCGATCGCCAACGTGCTGGTGATCATAGCGGGCGGCGGCGCGTTCCAGCACGTGCTCACCGACGCGAAAGTCGGTGATGCCATCGTCCACCTCAGCCAGCAGTTCGCGTTCTCGCCGCTGATCCTCGGCTGGCTGATCTCGATGCTGCTGTCCGTATCCACCGGCTCGGCGACTGTCGGCATCGTCGGCGCGGCCGGGCTCCTGGCCCCACTTGCGATGGCGGAACCCGTCAACACTCCCCTCCTCGCACTGGCGATCGGGTGCGGGTCGCTCTTCTTCAATTACGCGAACCATGCGGGGTTCTGGCTGGTGAAAGAGTCCTTCGGCATGACGATGGGCGAGGCCACAAAGACAATATCCGTCATCCAGTCGATCGTTTCGGTGGTCGGCCTCGTGATGGTGCTGCTGATGAACCTTCTGCCACCGTTGGTGTAGGCCCCCCGGTCGTCCGCGCGAGAAAAGCACATGCGCTAACGCAGCTGTCGACGGCGGACACGCACGGAAAATGACCTTGGCGTCCGTCATCCCACGGACGCGGTGCGAAGTGGGTTACGCAGCTCATACCAAGGGGTTACCCGAACGAGACCTGTATAGAATACCGCGTCGTCGCTCGGTTCCCTATCCTTCCCTCATGACGAATTCGACGTCGTCGTCACAACAGAGAGGAAATGCGAATGCCCGACACAAGCAAGCAGACCCGACGTCTCCTCGTCATCTCCGCGGTGGCAGCATTCATCGCGGCGACCGCCCCGACGGCAGAGGCATCCGCGACGTGGATCCCCGATCTGGTGTTCCCGGAAACCGCTCCAGTTCCGATGGCGAAACCTGAACATGCCGTCACCGGATCGATCCCGCGGGACAACAAGGGACCTGCCGCGCGCCAGATCGGGCGCGGGACCGCTCCCAAGGCGACACGGAGGGAAACGCAACGCGCCCCGGTTTCCAATGCGAAGGAGGCTCAACGATGACCGCAACTTCGTCATATCCGCGCCGCCGCCGGGCGGTCGCCCGGGTAGCCGTGAAAGCCGTGCCGAGCCTTCCCATGGTCGTCGGACTATATTTCCTGAGCATGGGCCTGCTGTCCCTCGCCCTCGCGCTTCACCGAGCATGATGTCGGCCTTGGTCTTGCAGGGTTCATGTCACTGTAGCCCCGCGGTAGTCTTCGTACATCGCGTATTGCCAGCTATTCGGGCGGACGCGGTCGCGATCCCGCTCTCCCCCTAAATGCTCTCGACCTGGGTAAGGCCGCATAACTCAAACCAAATGGCCTCCGGCATACCCGGTACGGTTCAGATGGTATAGACCCGGTGCACTCGTGTCTCTGGACGCTAGTTGCCGCCAACGTCATCCGAAAATGAGTAAATTATTCCCACTTGCCGCTTTTTGATGCGAAGCTATCTCCTTACAACACGCGCAACATCCTGCATTAGGAAGCAGTCGACTATCGATCTCAAAAGGGACGTGAAATGAAGTTGCTCTCACTATTAGTTGTGGCAGGTGCCTTGCAAGCGGCCTTGGTTGCCCCGGTTCATGCGGGCGAGAATCTTGACCAGATCAAGAGCGCTGGCGTTTTCAAAATCGGGACCGAAGGCACGTACGCTCCCTTCACCTTCCACGATTCCAGCAACAAACTGGTCGGGTTCGATGTCGAAATCGGAGAAGCCGTCGCCAAAAAGCTCGGCGTGAAGGCCGAATTTATCGAGGGCAAATGGGACGGCCTAATCGCCGGTCTTGACGCCAAACGCTATGACGCCGTCATCAATCAGGTCGGCATCACCGACGCCCGGAAACAGAAATTCAATTTCTCCGACCCTTACATCGCGTCAAAAGCGGTCCTGATCGTCAAGGAGGGGAATTCCGACATCAAAGGCTTCAGCGATCTGAAAGGCAAAAAGTCTGCGCAGTCCCTTACCAGCAATTTCGGCAAGCTCGCTGAGGCGTCTGGGGCAGAGATTGTTGGTACAGACGGTTTCGATCAGTCGATCCAGCTTGTCCTCACAGGCCGAGCGGAAGCGACGATCAACGACAGCCTCTCGTTCCTAGACTTCAAGAAGCATCAGCCGAAGGCCCCGGTGAAGATTGTTGCCGAGCAAGCAGACGCTGACTACTCTGGTATCATCGTCCGCAAGGGCGATGACGATCTGGTAGCGGCGATCAATAACGCTCTTGCCGACATCAAGACTGACGGCACCTACAAGGCGATCTCTGACAAATATTTCGGACAGGACGTCTCGAAATAGAGGCCTATCGACCTGTCAAAGGGACTTTTGAAGCGTCCGGCTGCCAACGCCGGACGCATTCTTTTTAGAGGATCAAAGTGTCACACTGGCTTGAAGTCATGATGAGCGCCCTGCCCACTCTACTCTGGGCGGGCGTAAAGTTCACCGTTCCCCTGACGATAATGTCCTTTGCCATGGGTTTGGTTCTCGGCCTGCTGACGGCTGTGGCGAGGCTCTTCGGCGCTTGGCCATTTGCGGCCGTCGCACGTTTTTACGTTTGGATCATCCGTGGCACGCCCCTGTTGGTTCAGCTGTTCGTGATTTTTTATGGACTCCCTAGCGTGGGTATTCTGCTGGATGCCTTCCCCGCCGCGCTTATAGGGTTCACGCTGAATATCGGAGCATACACATCTGAGATCATCCGTGCTGCGATCTCTTCGGTTCCGAAAGGTCAATGGGAAGCTGCTTATTCGACCGGCATGAATTGGTCGCAGGCGATGCGGAAGACCATCTTGCCCCAAGCCACCAGAGTGTCGATCCCGCCTCTCTCAAACACATTCATCTCTCTCGTCAAAGACACCTCCCTCGCCGCTGCGATTACGGTACCAGAACTGTTTCAAGCAGCTCAGCGAGTTGTAGCTACCACGTACGAACCGCTGATTTTGTATATCGAGGCAGCAATCATCTATCTCATCCTGAGTTCCGTCCTTTCAGCGCTGCAGTCTCGGATGGAGGTCAGGTTCTCTAGGTATGGTGGGAGCCTGGAGGCCAACCGATGATCACTTTGCAGAACATCGAGAAGCGCTTCGGCGACGCCGTGATCCTGAAGGACATTTCCCTCAGTCTTCCAGAAGGTACGGTCACGGCTTTGGTTGGACCGTCCGGCGGAGGGAAAAGCACGCTCCTACGCTGCGTCAATCTCCTCGAACAACCGTACAGCGGGGCCGTCCAAATCGGGAACGACCGTATCGACTTCCGGCCCGGCGAGAAGCCGCGTTGGCGCGATATCCAGAAGATCCGCCAACAGACCGGTATGGTGTTTCAGAACTTCCAACTTTTCCCTCACCGTACGGCCATCGAGAACGTGATGGAGGGTCTGATAGTGGTTCAAAAGTGGTCGAGGCAAAAGGCCCGTGATCGCGCGCTGGAACTACTCACGAAGGTCGGGATGGACCATAAGGCGGATGCTTGGCCTTCCAACCTGTCCGGGGGCCAGCAACAGCGGGTTGCCATCGCCAGGGCTCTCGCCCCCTCCCCACAGGTTCTGCTCTGTGACGAGCCGACATCCGCTCTCGATCCGGAGCTTGCTGCTGAAGTCGTAGACGTCCTCGCGCGGCTGGCCCGTGACGGCACCACGATGGTGATGGCGACACACGATCTTCGTCTAGCCTCGCAGATTGCCGGTCGCGTCGTATTCTTGGAAGCTGGCTCTGTGGTCGAGACGGGCTCACCGGCAGAGATTTTTCGCTCGCCCACCAACGGACGGACGAAGCGCTTTGTCTCCTCAATCAACGCTGCTCAGAGTTTTTGAGCATAATGACAAGGAGGACGCGATATGAGCCGTCACAACGTTACCGTGACAGTGCCAACCCAGACGGACCGGGAAGTAATCATCGGATATGCCCCTCCCCTGCGGACCTTCTTTCTGGAGGCGTTTCCTGATCCAGAAGCCGACGCTTGCGGCTTGTGGCTTGGCGGCGTCCATCAAGAATTTGGCAGCCTCGAAATTCACGGCCTGGGGAAAGACGCCATCGTTGGCATGACAAAGGAAGCAGGTACTCGAACGCCCCCGAGCGTCGGTAAACGGCTCGGTATCGTCCAATAAATATACCCGGCATCGAACACATCGAGGGTTCGATGTCGGCACCACGAGACGTTGGGACCGTCGGGCGAATTCAGGT
Source organism: Neorhizobium alkalisoli (assembly GCF_007829835.1). Lineage (GTDB taxonomy): Bacteria > Pseudomonadota > Alphaproteobacteria > Rhizobiales > Rhizobiaceae > Neorhizobium. The sequence continues at coordinate 145,398 of NZ_VIWP01000009.1, forward strand.
TCCGCCAGAGCTTTTTTGATGAGGGGAGAAGGCTTCGATGAAAAGCGGTGCGTTCTCAGCAGCGTGACCTAAGAGACGATTCAGATCGAACTCCGCCCAGCTCCCCGAAGAGCTGCTGCCCGACCCGCCGAAGTGGCTCTTGAAATGTTCGAGTAGGCTCCAGCCGTTGCCCTGTGCCGCAACCTCGCAGATCAGCGTTTCGAACCCGCGCACTGCTTCTAAAGGCATTGGGCTGGGCGTATCAAAACGCTAGGAAGGCTCCATTTTCATTATCTGGTTCTCCGTCAGGTGAAGAGCTTGTTGAGCTCGTCCCCGTGTGCCTTGTGCTTGTCAGGGTTCTCGGCGCCGAGCTTCTTCAGGTTCAGCAGCTTCCAGCGCACAGCGGGAAGTTCTGCCGCCTGCGGCAAGCCGATGGCTTCGAAGTCCGGTTCGCCGTCGTGTAGCGTGATCAGGAACCTTTGCGCATTCGCGTCGAGGCGCGCACCGATATCGGCGATCAGGTGTTCCCTCGTGGCGATGAGGTCGTCGAGCTTGACGGGGATGGTCGTCATGCCGACGAATTCGCGCGCATAGGGCTCATCGAGATTGCTGCGTGACGGCCGGAGCAGTTCGTGCGCCGGTCGCGGTGAGCTGGCGACGTAGACGAGGAACGTGCGGAAAAGTTCGTCGGTGAGCCCTTCGTTCTCATAGAGGAGCTTGACGTCGAACAGGTCGCGCGGGTGCTGGCGGTCCATGGCAGCATGGAGCTTCCCGCCGAACAGGTCTTCGAAAGACACCACCTGCACGGCGGCATAGCCGAACTCATCTTCCACGGCGGCGGATACGGCGCGATCCTCTGGATCGTGGACGACGCCCCTTGTGACGGGCGAAGTTTCGATTTTGACCTCGGCGCCGCGGAGGCGGGCGCGGATGCGGGTTGCGCCGCCGCCGCCGCCGTCGATGCGGCGGGCATCAAGGTCGGCGATGCCACGGCTGGCGGCGGTCATGATCCGGTCAAGCGTTTCGTTGATGTCGGCAAGGCTCTCGGCGCGGTCTCGCACCGGCAGGTAGGTCAGGTCGATGTCGACCGAAAGGCGCGGCATTTCGCGGTAGAACAGGTTGATGGCCGTACCGCCTTTGAGGGCAAAAGCCTTCTCCTGCGCAATGAACGGCAGGAGGCGCACCAGCAAGGATACCTCCGCGGCGTAAGGTTCACGGGCCATCGGTTTCTTCTGTTGCCTGTACGAATTCCGGAGGGACCATGATCCGGTATCGGGAATGTATTCGGCCGCCCTTCACCAGCGCGCGGTCGCCGGTGCCGAGGTCAAAGTCCTCTGCCTTGAGACGTTTGCGCCAGGAATGATTGTGGCGGTCAGCGAAAACGAAGAACAGACGGCGGACCTTGATCTTGCGGCAGCTGTTGAGGAGTGCTGCGAGGCGGCGCGGGCTGAGCGTGGCGAGCCCTTCGAACACCATATCGAGATTATGGAAGCTCTCCTGTTCCGGCAGTTCGTCGAGGGCTTCGAGGATCGCGCGTTCCGGGGAGGATATCCGCATGGCCCAGCCCCAGGGCAACGTGGTCGCGCTCTCCGACTTGTTTTCGATGAGGCCGAGATCGGCTTCACTGAACAGGGAAAGGCTGCGCATCGTTAACGGCGTGTCGAGCTTAAGGCGTGCCAGCCATGTCGGTATGGTATCGCCGTAGAGCCATGCGGGCCGGGACGTACCGAGAGATAGGTAATGGATGTGGCCCAGCAGGCTGAGCGCGGTGCTGCCACCGGCATGGACCGGATAGTTCATGATATGCTGGAGTGAAAGCAGGCAGGTCCGCCAGTCGAGCGGGGCCGGCTGCGGGGCCGGACGGCGGAAAACCCCGCGCTCAAGGCGCTCCAGCCAGCCGCTGTCTATGTATTTGCGGGTCAGGAACCGGCTGACGCCGTGTTTTTCCAGCCATGTCGCATCCACGACAAAGCCGGCCGGGACGGCTTGGAGAACTGTCTTTAGCTTATCTTCTTTCAGTGAACCCATGGTTCACATAATGGCGCATTCATAAAGAGTATTGCAAGGCCTCTTTGTGAGAGGTGATATTTGGGTATCCGGAGTACACGAAAATAGAGTTTTTCGAAGAGGTGTGCGCCGCGCTATAGCAGGTCAAGCTCTAAGCTGACGCCCCGCCCCCTCCCCGAGGCCGGGTTTCGGACCATGCGGGTGGCGATCCTTTGCGCACGATAGAGCTGTAGCGTAGGTTTTGGTTGCGGGGGCCTGAACGCAGCGAGACTTGCAAATTTCTCTGGTCTTGATGGGATGTGAACCCGCGCCCTTCATCGAATGCGGAAATTATTTCCGCATTTATATTTTGCTCCATCCGCTTGCTCTCGAAGGAAATCGAACCGACGACGGAGTGGCCCTCATTTCACCAGACAATAAAGCACATAGGCATAATACAGCATGCGTTCGGACTGAAAGTAGATGAACTAAGGCACTTAGACAGAACATCTCACCGGTTCGGATAGATTTTTACAAGATATTCTGCATAAGCAGCGACAAAAGTCTCCCGAGACAATTCGAGATCTCCCTTATGCCGAAGTGCGGCATTGCAGGCACTCACAGCACTCCAATACGGTTGCCCACTCCGGATGGTGAAGCCTGTAGTGAGATACTTCAACGCTTCGCGCGGAGACTGGATTGCCCTGTCCTGATAGTGGTCGTGTCTGATGATCACCGGGTGTTCCCATTCCAGACGAAAACCAACCGTTATAATCGAAGACATGCGAGTTCTTCTCCGTTCAGGCGAGTGGATCGTTAACCGTCAAGGGTAAGCAGAAGATCGACGATCTTGATTGTCGAGAAATTCGAGAACGTGTCGCAGACCGCGTAGGGCAGGATAATCTGGTCATTATGGCGCATGGCGCCGCAAGTGTAGACGACGTTCGGGACATATCCCTCCCGTTCCGATGGCTCCGGCCTGACAAGCGGTTCTCTGGAGCGGGCGAGGACCTTGGACGGATCGCTTTTGTCGAGCAGCGCTGCGCCGATCGCATATTTGCGCACAGGACCGACACCATGGGTCAACAAGAGCCACCCCTCGTCCAACTCTATCGGCGAGCCGCAATTTCCCATTTGAACGAATTCCCATGGAAATTTGGGACTGAGGATGAGTTGCCCTCCATCCCAGGTGTAGAGATCATCGGAATAGATGAGATAGAGATTTTCGTTATCCTGCCGGCCGATCATCGCATACTGGGCGTCGACCTTGCGGGGAAACAATCCCATTCCCTTGTTCCTTGCCGCTGATCCTCGAAGCGGCGTCATCCGGAACGAGATGAAATCGTCGGTCTCCAGCAGTTCCGAGCGGATGGCCTTGCCGCTATAGGCGGTATAGGTGGCGTAGAATTTTGTTTGCCCGCTGTCTTCGAAAGCCACAAACCGTGCATCTTCGATACCGTTCGACTGCGCAGGCGTAATCGGAAAGATCACCCTTTCACTAATATGTTGCTGAGCGGAGAAACTCAGCTTCACCGGCTCGTCACCGGTTACGGATCGCGGCGTTTGTATTTTAGGTGTCGAGGCAAGACGCGCGGTAGGCTCGATTTCCACGCTTCCGTCCGCTTTAATCAATCCGGTTCGAAATGTCAGCGAGGAGACATGTCCCTCGCCGACGGCTCGCAGGCTCAGGATGAAGCGCCGGCTTCCGGGCGAGACACCCGATTGATCCGGATGCGCGACGATGCTCGGGTTGAACAGCGCCGAAGCCTCGAAAGAATATTCATGCAGGAAGTAAGCACCGACAAGCTGGCGTTGAACCTTGGTGAACTCCGTATGCGGCGTAAACGCATCCTCCATGTCCTCTGCCCGGCATTCGAATGTTGCCAGCAAGTTGCGGTGGCGACCTTCGAAATTTTCCAGGATATCCGCGAGCATGCTTTCGGCCGTCTGCAGATCCAGCGCCAGAACCCGATCGACGATGTGATTGGCGCGTGTCTTGTCCGTCGGATTGAGATCGCGCGGCTCTGTTGCCGGTTTGAACGGGCGCACGACAACCCGCGACGGATCGGGACGCAGGAAAAGCGCCTGGCGGTTCAGAAAAGTGGATTGGGACAAGATGATCTCGATCTGTCTGGATGTGTCGGAGCGCTTATGCACTCAGGGCATGAAACGGTGTGAACGTTGATGGTTGGCCGATTGCCCGAGAAAGCTTACGAAGCTCCACAAGCCCGAGCAGATAGGAGACTACGGATTCTCCGCCCCTGTTTTCATTGACCCGCTTGGGATGAAGGCCATCTCGGCAGCTTCCTGTCTCGATATCCACGAGTGGTATGGAGAGATCGTTTTCACCCAGGAACCAGGCGAAGGCGCGATCCGCTTCGCGCTTCCATTCGGGATCCCGATCGACACGCCATGCTGCATGACAGGCGGCAATGGTTGCTGTCGCCTCAAGAGGCTGCTGGTCGAACCCGCGAGGTTGCGCGCGCCTATCACTAAAGCCATCCGTCCCGATTGGCCGAAAATGTCCAAGGGGGGCGGTCTGCTTGGCAATCAGCCAGTGTAAGCTCCTGATGCCACCCGCGACATAGGCAGGCGTACCCGTCGCGAGGCCGGTCAACACCAATGCTTGTGACAGTCGCGCATTATCGTAGGAAAGCCCTTCTTCGAACCAGATCCAGTCGGGCGTCTCGACGCGCGTCAGCAGGTCCAGGAGGCGAGCCGCCAGAATTAGCCTGAGCCGCTTGGCGGAAAAGTCATCGGCGCGCACCGCGCAATATCCATCGAGCCCAAGCAGCGTAAAAGCCCACGCCCGCGGAGACTGAAAGCCTTCGGTGGTCGGCAAGGCATCAGCAAACAAGGCAGCAGCCCATTGCCGACGTGAAGGACTGATATCCTTCTGCGCGCATTCTCCTAGCGCCCACAAAGTTCTGCCGTGACTGTCTTCCGACCCCTTATCTTCAAGCCAGCGCCTGTCAAAACCCATGAAATTGCGGAAATGCTTCTCGTCGCGATTCCAGGCATGCTGAACAAAGGAGGCGAAGCGCATCGCCAATGGCTCGGGCAGACGTTCTTCACCCGTCGTATTCAGCGCAACCGACAGCAGCAGAGCGCGAGCGTTGTCATCAACGCAATACCCGTGCGAGCGATCTGGTACGGAATAGACCGCGTGCTGGAACAATCCAGTGTCGTCGCACATGGACAGAAAATACGCGAACTGCGGCTCGGGTGATGCAAAAGGTCTGCGCAGCAACACTCCTCCGCCCGACACAAGCGGTTTGGCACGAGGTCTAAGTTGCATCGCATCGTCGAAGAGCGCGAGATATCGTTCCGCTGTTCTCTCCCACGTCATTGATCGGCTCTCCGCATATGCGCGTCTACGCAAATCGTTACGCCGAACGTCGTCGGTCAGCAGGTTGGCGATCTCCGTTCCAATGGACTTGGCATCGCTGAAAGGAACGAGAACGCCCCGCCCTTCTGCCAGAAGTTCGCCTGCATGCCAGTAGGGTGTCGAGACGACAGCCTTTCCAAGACCAAAACTGTAGGCAAGCGTGCCCGATGTCATTTGGGCCTCGGTCAAATACGGCGTGGCATAGACGTCGCACATGGAAATGAAATTCAGCAGTGTTGATTGATCAACAAACTGATTGAGGAACACAACACTGCTTTCGATCCCCAGGCTAAGCGCGCGGGCAACAAGTGCTTCGCGATAGGCCTCGCCTTCACTGCGGACGAGATTGGGATGAGTAGCGCCAAGAACGACGTAGACCGCGTCGGGTTGGCTCTTCAGGATCTGCGGCATTGCATCAATCATGACCTCGATGCCTTTGTTCGGCGACAAAAGACCGAATGTCAGGATGATGGAGCGGTCCTCGAAGCCGAGTTTCCGCTTCGCCTCGTCGGGCGAGGAGAAAGCGATGTCGGGAATGCCGTGTGCGATCACCTCGATCTTGTTCTCTGGCACGCCGTAAACCTGACGCAGCAGCGTCCGGCCTTTTTCCGCCATTACCACCACTTTTGCCGATATTTCGATGATCCGCGAGAAGACGCGGCGTTGCACAGCATCGGGTTCTGCGAGCACGGTATGGAGTGTGGTCACGACCGGCATCGTCAACCGAGACAGAAGCGACAGGATATGGCTTCCGGCATCACCGCCAAATATCCCAAACTCGTGCTGCAAGCAGACAACATCGAACCGACTTGCGTTCAGAATGTCCGCCGTGTGGATGTAATCTTCAAGGCTGCCATCGGAGATCTGATGCAGGACGGTTGCAGGGTATTCATAGGAATGGCCGTGGTCGGTCATCGCCACGATGACAGTTTGAACGTTGGCGGCTGATCCTGCAACGGCCTGCTGGAGATCCGTTGTGAATGTCGCGATACCGCAGCGCCGGGGCAGCGAGTTACCGATAAAGGCAATTTTTGGGGGATGGGTCACAGGCGTATCTCCGTTGAACCGAATGGCAGGACGACCGACTTCGCCTGATCGATAGCTCGAGGCTTTGTCACTTCATCATCGAGTTCACGCAGCAGGTTGGGGTAGGGAATGCTGGCAGCATAAGCCAAGAGGATCGTGACGCCGTTGCCGCCGACGGCAACCGCAGTCTTGCCTTCGTCAGCGTAAAAGGCGTCGCCTACACGGGCACGCATGAAGCCTATGGTCGCCTCACCGCCTATGACGAGTGCCCATGTCTCGCATTCGACCTGAATTTCCCAGGCCGTCTTTGGGGGAAGATCAACCCGCTCGAATACAAAGAATGGGCAGGATACGAGCTTTATTCGCTCGACAGTCAAGTTGATCGGGATCGCGTCCGGTTTCGTCAGCGCGAGGTCGGCGACCACCACCGCCTGATCGGCATGAAGGTCTCGCGAACGACCGTGGTCGAAAAGGCGGAATGTCGTGTCGCTTCTTTGCTGTATTTCGGCAATGACGAGACCGGCACCGATCCCATGAATTGTTCCCGCCTTGACGAAGAAGGCGTCACCCGCGCCTGCAATGCGCCAATCCACAAGATCTGCAATCGATCCATCTGCTATAGAATTCTTGAGTTCGGTTTTGGTCAGCGGCCTGCCAAGGCCGATCCCGACACGAGCATCCTCATCCGCAGCAAGGACATACCACGCCTCGGTCTTGCCGTTGGCCATCCCCATTTTTTTGGCGCAATCATCGTCGGGATGAACCTGTATCGACAAATCCTGCCTGGTGAAGAGCAGCTTGAGAAGCAATGAGGGATCTGGGGTTTGGGGGTCCGTCCGCTCGAACAAAAGTTCGCCGACAGCTCCTTGGTAACCATCCCCATTCCAGGGGCCTAAATCGTAACGGCCCCAAGGTTTGAATATGACCCTGGCTGTTGTCCGTTCGAATGACATGCGTGCCTCCTGATCTGAGCCGCTAAGATCAGGGTGATCCGAGATCGGAATGGTTTTCACACGAGGCGTCGATCCCTCGCCTGAAATTCGCAGCGCTTTCCGTCTGTGAAATCTGAAATAACTGATATTTCAGCCGTAAAATGTTTTCATGCGAAAATTCAATTCAAATATTTCATGATAACATTGGCCTCAATCTGAATATTTCAATGTCAATATATGTGATAATATTTTTTCTGCAGAAATATTAGTTCGATTGTCGTCCTCCATTTCTGATTTTACAATCGATTTCAGAATTTTAGATCGCACTTGCAAATAAATTATGCCGCACTATCTTGATCAATATTGGCGTCTCGCTTCAAGGGCGCCGCCGCTGAGGGCCCACGCTCTCGCCCCAACAAAGGAGGGCGACATGTCTTCCAACATCTCAGAGCATTGCATGGGTTCCGCCCTCGGTCCCGTGTCGTGGCGTGACAAGACTCCGGAACGTGGAGCAACCGCTGAAGCGGTAGCCGATAACGGCTGCAAGGATATTTGTCCCGACCGGTGGTCCGAGAGGATTAACTAATGGCCCTCTCTTTCCCAAACCAGGCGCGCAGCTATGACGAAGTGAACCGGCGTATTCGCTTTTTGGGTCATGATGGCATGTTCGAGGTCCGGTTTCTTGTGCCAGTCGAGATGCTGGCTGGCGACCAACCTTATAGGACTGCGAGCCCCGGCGACCATCTAAAGGCCTTCGATGCTTTGCGCCCCGACATTCAAAAGGCTGCCGAAAAAGCCTACAAGGCGACCCGCCAAAATTTGATCGTTCTGGATTTGCGGGCGCTCTAGCGGCTTGGCAATGTCTGACAGCGAAACGCCCATTCGCAATCAACGCGAGGATACCCGATATGGCCAGGGCCATGACCATTGCGAAAAACATGTTCAGGAGACCGGATGCCGAGCCGGGATCCGATGCTGCTAAACTTCAAGCTGTCCGTGACAGACAGATATTGAGGCAGCGCGAGCGCAAACTTGCCGAGAGGCACGAACGCAATCAGAAACGTGCAAACCATCCACTGGCCACGTGACGCTGGTCGGCATATTCATTTATCTACGGAGCGACGGATATTGGTTTAACACGCGATGCGTGTTTCCTGCGTCGCAGTTTTCACGTGCGGACTCGATGACGATATTTTCCGTCCGACATATCACTGCCTATCGATATCACAGACCGGTCGAATTCGGAGAGCACAGGTTGATGTTCCGGCCGCGGGATAGCTTCGACCAGACGCTTTTGAGTTCCGATCTGGATATCTATCCAAAGCCGGAATACGTGCGCTGGATTCACGACGTATTCGGAAACTGCGTCGCGCGGGTCGGCTTTACCGGTTTCGCTCGCGAACTTCGTTTCGAGACCAATATCCGTCTCGAACATACGCAGCAGGTCGCCATGGATCTGCAGATCAATGAAGAAGCGCTGACCTATCCCTTTGCATACGACACTGACGAGGGCTTCGACCTGGAGCGGACGATCCATCGGCATTACCCCGACGCCGGCGACGAGGTCGGTAAATGGACGCGACAGTTCGTTCGGATAGGGCAGCCGACCGAAACCGGTCATCTCCTGATGACCCTATGCTATGCGATACACGAGAGCTTCATCTACGCCAGGCGCCTGGAACATGGAACGCAGTCGCCGCTCGAGACGCTGCAACTTCGGCGCGGCACGTGTCGCGATTTTGCGCTTTTGATGATGGAGGCGGCTCGTTCTCTCGGCTTGGCAGCCCGATTTGTCACTGGCTACATTTACGTCCCTGACCGTGATGGATCGAGCGTTCTCGGTGGCGGATCAACCCACGCCTGGTGCCAGATCTATCTTCCCGGCGCCGGCTGGGTAGAGTTCGACCCTACCAATGGCATCGTCGGCAATCGCGACCTGATCAGAGTGGGCGTAGCGCGAGATCCAAAACAGGCCGTTCCGCTCTCCGGCAGCTATGATGGTGAGGCATGCGACTTCGACGACATGTCGGTACAGGTCAATGTCACAACAAGCGACACCAGCACCGAACTCCATGGGTGATCGGAACCCTGGTGCCACTCACACGTTGCGAGACAGCGCCATTCCGGCGAGACTGTTTCCCACACAAGGCATAGATCATGAAGATACGCGCCGGGTTTCGCCTGGGTTACGAATGCGAGCATGAGACGGCAATGCTGCTTGCCCTCAACATCCACCCTTCCCGGCGCGCTGATCTTCTCACCGAACAGGTGATTGGTTTTGATCGACCGATCGAGGCATGGGGTTATATCGACGCCTTCGGAAACGCCTGCAGCCGCATCGTTGCTCCGGCGGGTTTGACGACGATCTCCACCGAGTTTGACATTTACGACGACGGATTGCCGGATCCGCTTCCGGAACACGCTTGGCAGCATGAGATCAAGGACCTGCCGGACGAGGTGCTCGTGTTTTTGCTCGGTAGCCGCTACTGCGATACGGACCGCCTGGCAGATTTTGCCTGGAGAACATTTTCCACGACGCCACTTGGCTGGCCAAGAGTAAAATCGATCCTCGACTTCGCGCACCAGCGCATCAATTTCAACTATCAGAATGCCGATCCGCTCAGGACGGCGTTCGGTGGTTTCACGGATCGCACCGGCGTGTGCCGGGATTTTGCACATCTAGCCATCACTCTTTGCCGTTGCATGAACATTCCAGCCCGGTACTGCACGGGATATCTCGGCGACATCGGCGTGCCGAAAGATGTCAACCCGATGGATTTCAGTGCCTGGTTCCAAGTCTACCTGGGCGGCCGCTGGCATACAGTTGATGCCCGTCACAATAAGCCACGTATCGGTCGCATCCTGATGGCAACCGGGCGGGACGCCACGGATGTTGCGCTAACCACGGCTTTCGGGCCTGCGAAACTTAAGCATTTTGAAGTGAACACGGACGAGCTGCCTGTTCAGGCGTAATTAGGAAATCCGAAGATGGCATGGAAAACACCAAAGATCGAATACGTGAATGGTTATAAGATCGTTGAAGTCGAGGGACCTGTGTTCAAAGTCTATGATGGCAGCGTTCAACTTGGCGATGATTTCCCATATTCCGGTGAGGCAGCCGGCTACGCCAATTCTCTACCGAAGCGAAAACCCGTGGTTTAAGCAGGCGAGCCTTTGGTCGTCCGTCGGGACCCGGCCCAGCCCATCCTAAAAGCTTTGGCTGACATTAGGTTGCAGGCCACCATTGGTCCGGCTTGCGAGGCACCCAATCATAGAATCGAATAAAATAGACTCCCCTAATCTACTGGCGTATCTTGCATCATCATTAGCCGGTCACTCGTAGGCGCTAATGACTGAGAGCACAGCTCCCGCCTGCGCACGAAAGGCGGCTGCATGTCAATTCTTCCGATTCACCAATCCGCGTTGGCCATTCTCCTTGTAAAGCTTCGCGATCTTAAGCGCCGGCTAAAAATACGACCTGTTTGGCAAACTGAGTGATGGGGAAAATCATTTCGGTATCATTTAATCTGACCTGGGCAAGGCCTGTTTATGTGGGTGATGCAGAGAGGCTCGATACAACTATTGAAGGACCGGCCGACGCGATCAGATGGATGCGGTATCGATTTAAGTTCAAGCAAGGAACAGCTTATTGGCGCGCTCAGACACTCTGCCACAGCGCACTGCTGCAGGAAGTCCATCAGGATTTCGCACGTCAGCCATTTTTTGATGCATGGCTTGAAGAAAGCCACCTCTAGCCGATTGGCTGCCCATGGCCAATGAACATTGAATTCATTCTCGCGTTCGAAGACAGGAAATACGCGAATACGGCTCTATGCTGCTTGGATCCAAGATACATGTCGTCAATCCCTATCGCATTGCTATTGAAGGGGTACGAACCCACCACCCGCCACTACAAATCCGGACGCAAAAACTTCGATATTATGTGCCTGTTTTCGTTTATTATATGGGGGATATGGCTAGGAAAATTCCCGCGACTGTCTTTGCTAAGAGCTTAAATGCGCCCCGACCGATGGCGACATTCCGCGTCCGAAATTTTACGACCAGTAAAGATATGTCTAGGCTTTCCGTTACGAGATGAAGATAAACTCGGGAAACAATTGTCAACTCTATCCGCCGGCCGCTGGGAGGCCGCTGTTTCAATGGGCTCTGAACCCATCTACCTCTATTGCACCCAGCCTAGACACGTTGCTGATGAATGCGCAAACAGCTCCTAACCGAACGCACTCTCCCACGATTTTCAATGCTTCTACATCAAAGGTGAAAGGCGCGAATCTCACCTCAGGCAATCGAAGGCCGATCCTTGGATGAATCAACGAAAACCTCATTCACAAAAATATAAGCAAGTGCCGCCGAATATGAAAATGCCCCTCGCGCACTGTCTCCGCGAGGGGCCGCCCGCCACCATGATTGCGGGCTGAGGCACAGACGCTGGCCTCTTGGCGATTGAACGCCAAGCTCAACAGAGAAGCAATTCCGCCAAAAGACGTAACAAGCGGAGAGAAGCCTGCACCATAGATCCATACGGTACAGATACACTTTTTGCCGATCCGACTACGACAAAGGTGCAAGGTGCGCCGACGCTAGATGTCAGCGAAGCTGGGTCATGATCTTCCGAATAATCAGTCTCACGTCAGCGACCGCTATCTCCCTTTTGGTATGGGCTGCGATCATCTACGGAGTGACGTACCTGATGGGTTGAGATATCGAACCACTCGATTGAAGCAGTGAGGCCACGCAGATATGCTTGGCACCAGAGAGATCTAAAAGGTTTCGGGCAGCGAGCGGATCGAATTATCTTTGGTTACAGAGAGTTTGCTCAGCGGACCAAGAACCAGCCAGGCCCGCACAGCCTCTCTAGCGTGCAAGCCCATCGGTGGCGCTGACTAGTCCGGAAGACAACGCCAATACCGGTCAACCTACGCGCTCTTGCCGCCATTACCAGACGGCTTAAAGGCGGAAAAGAAGGCGCTGTAGGCTGAGGCCAGCCTGAACAAAAAAGGCTAATCAAGATGCAACGTCGGGTGATGAGGAGATCCGATGCGCTGAGCTTGGCATGTTCATCCAAGGTCAGCACCAATTGCTTAGCGTGAGATCCGTTGCCATCGTCGTCAATCGGTAAGGCTTAGATTGCTTGCGACAGGATCCATCAGATGACGTAGGCTGCCACGGCCCCACCGACGGCTCGCGACAGGCGCAGCCTGTAAAACTTGACTGACATGCGGGGCATGTCGATGACGGCAGCTAGCCTCCAAAAACATCTGCCGACAGCCGCCAATCGAATGAATACCGATAGCCGAATTTAGAGCCCAAAACGGATCGGCCGGATTTGAATTGGGTTTGTCCCCCGGCCTTCATCCTTATAGCCAGCTTGTTGTCCCATGACGTCTCGCCAAGAGTGACGCCATGTGCAGGCCAAGCTTGGAGGGACAAGAGATGAAGATCGTCCTGGTCAACCGTTATTTCTTCCCCGACCAGTCCGCGACGAGCCGGGTCATTTCATCCATTGCCTTCTCTCTGGCGCAACGGGGTTTTCAGGTCGTCGCGGTGGCGAGCCGCGAAATCCACAACCAACCGGGCAGCTATCTGTCAGCCGATGAAACCATCAACGGCGTACAGGTGAAGCGCCTTGCGAGCGCCAGGCACGGGCGGCGAGGTCTGGTCCGCCGCAGCGCCGACTATGTTCTTTTTCACGTTCTCGCGTTCCTGTGGCTGCTCCGCAATGTTTCGGCAGCGGATATCGCTGTCGTCTGCACCGACCCCCCTCTTCTGTCCGTCACCAGCAGCATCGCCATCAGGCTCAGGAAAGCCGTCATGGTGAACTGGATCATGGATCTGTTTCCCGAAACGGCGATCGAGCTCGGTTTCTTCAAGCGTTGGCCATGGATGGGGCAATGGGTGGCAAGGCTTCGTGACCGGTCGCTCGGCTCTCCGGGTATCACGGTCTGCCCGACGGGCAGAATGGCGGAATATCTCCGCCATCAGGGCGTGCCGCGAAACCGGCTTGCGGTCATGCACCATTGTTCGGATGCGGAGGAAATTTACCCAGTCTCAGCCGACATCAATAGCCTACGTGCCAGATGGGGCCTGAGAGACACGTTCGTCATCGGATATTCCGGCAACTTCGGACGGGCTCATGAATTTTCGACGATCATCGGCGCGGCGGAACGACTGAAACATCGCAGCGACATCCGTTTTCTGCTGATCGGCGGCGGCCATCAACATGCTGCCGTCATGGAAAGCGCCCGCAGCCGAGATCTCGATAATGTCATCTTTAAACCGCTACAGCCGGTTTCGGATCTTGCAGAAAGTCTGTGCGTGGCGGATGTGCATCTCATCTCGCTCCGGCCGGAGCTCGAACATTGCATCATCCCGAGCAAATTCTACGGCATTCTCGCAGCCGGGCGCCCAAGCATTTTTATCGGCGATCCGGACGGCGAAGTCCCCCGTGCCCTTGCCGCCCATGCCTGTGGCCAAAGCATCATGATCGGCGCCGACGGCGCCCTCGCCACACTCATCGAAGAGTTGCGGGACAATCCCCACACCTGCACGAGAATGGGTGAAGCGGCCAGGCGGCTCATGGTCGCCGAATACTCTCGCGATCAGGCGGCAGACGCCTGGTGCGCGCTGATATGGCGGCTTCAGAATGCACACCAGCTCAAAACTTCCATCGCGCAGGAGATTTCACCATGAACGGCAAGGTCGTCGTCAGTCAGCTGGGTGCCCGAATGCACTATGCAGTCCCGAGGATTTTCGCATCGGAAGGAAGACTGGCCCATTTCTATACCGACATCTGCGCGACAAAGGGATGGCCGCGGCTCGTCACGTCGTTCCCGACCGCCATGTTTCCGGCCCCCGTCAAGCGCCTGGCCGGCCGCCGGCCCAACGGCGTTCCAACCAATCTTACGACCGTCTTTTCCAGCTTCGGATTGCGCTCCGTGGTGCGGCACATGCAGGCGAAAAATGTGATCGAGGAGACCTCGCACGCGATCTGGGCCGGCTCGCTTTTCTCGCAGATGGTTGCCCGCAATGGATTTCATGGCGCGGCGGGTCTCTACGCCTTCAGCGGCGATGCCCTGGAACAGATGCAGGCCGCCAAACAGCGGGGCATGTGGACGGCCCTCGAACAGATGATCGCGCCGCGCAATGTGGTCGAAACACTGGTGGCGCGGGAGAAAGAGCGGTTTCCCGACTGGGCGGCCACATCGCCACATAACCATCACGCAGAAATATTTGCAGACCGGGAAAAGGCCGAATGGGCACTGGCCGACGTCATCGTCTGCCCCTCGGAATTCGTCCGGAAGAACGTCATTGCAGAAGGTGGCGCTGCCGATCGCTGCGTCCTGGTGCCTTATGGCGTCAATCCGAGCTTCAAGATCGACCGGACTCCGCGAATGCCGGGCCCATTGAGAGTTCTGACCGTGGGTGAGGTCGGGCTTCGAAAGGGATCCCCTTATGTTGCCGAGGCTGCGCGGCTTGTCGGCGGCGCTGCGAGGTTCCGGATGGTCGGGCGGCCGGCGATACCCGGCGAGATTGCTCAACGGATTTCGCAATGGGTGGAATTGAGGGGAAGCGTACCCAGATCGCAGGTCGCCGACGAGTTCCGCTGGGCGGACGTTTTCCTTTTGCCTTCGATCTGCGAAGGATCGGCAACCGCGGTTTACGAGGCACTCGCCGCCGGCCTGCCGGTCATCACCACCGAGAATACCGGAAGTGTCGTCCGCGACGGTATAGAGGGCTTCGTCGTGCCGGTTTGCGATGCGCCGGCAATCGCGCTGGCCATCGAACAACTCGGCGCCAATGATGGCCTGCGCACCTTGATGTCGGCCAATGCCCTGCGCCGCGCCCAGGATTTTACGGTCGACGCCTACGGAAAGCGGCTTCTGGCAGCATTGCCGGTTTCCGGTCCGCACCGATCCGACAGTCGTGAAGACCTGGCCCCTCTGCAGGACAGGCAGGCCTGCTGATGAAAATCGTTCACGTCATCGCTTCGATTGATCCCAAGAACGGCGGCCTTCAAGCCGTCGCCATGCGTATTGCCGCGGCTCAATGCGGCCTGGGGCTTGAAGTTCACGTTGTCAGTTATGGAAGCCCTGCCGTACAGGCGCAGGTCCGGGAAATCGGCGCGATCATACCCAATTTCGCCAGCATACGGTGGCATCTGCTGCCGGAGCCGGATGGGGTCGAGAAGCTCTTATGCTTCAAAGGCCGCCGCCTTCTGCGCAAGGTCCTGAAACAGGCTTCCTTCCTCCATATCCACGGCGTGTGGGAACCGTTTCTGGTACATGCGTCGAAACTGGCGAAATCGGTCGGAATTCCCTACTGCGTCTGCCCCGCGGGAATGCTCGACCACTGGAGCCTGCAGCAGAAATCCTGGAAAAAGAAGCTGGCCCTGCGGCTCTGCTACAGGCGGATGCTCGACGATGCGGCATTCCTGCATGTGCTGAATACCGATGAGGTCGCCGCGATCGAGCCACTTCGCTTCCGATCCGCCAAGCTTGTCATTCCCAACGGCGTCTTCACCGAAGAATTCGATCCGCTTCCAGACAGCGGGCTCTTCAAGCAGAAGATGTCCCTTCCGCTGAACAGGCGCTACATCCTTTTTCTCTCCCGCCTGCATATCAAGAAGGGAACGGATATTCTCGCCATGGCTTTTGCGGCGATCAGCGAGATGTATCCGGACGTCGATCTGGTCGTGGCCGGGCCGGATGGCGGGGCTCAAGACGACTTCATGTCTCTCGTCGAGAAATTCGATATCGACCACAGGGTTCATCTGGTTGGCCCCGTCTACGGTGAGTTGAAGATAGAGGCGATGGTCGATGCCGACTGTTTCTGCCTGCCGAGCCGGCAGGAAGGGTTCAGCATGGCCATCACGGAAGCCCTTGCCTGCGGCACGCCCGTGGTCATTACCGACCAGTGCCACTTTCCCGAGGTCGGCGAAGCGAATGCCGGCCTTATCGTCCCTGTCGATCCGGTCGAGGTCGCCAAGGCATTGGCGGTCATTCTGAGCGACGCGGTGCGGGCCCGATCCATGGGCCTGAATGGACGCAGGATGGTCCTTGAGCAATTTACCTGGCCGGCAATCGCGGATGCCACCCTGCGCGGCTATCGCCTCAGCGCGTAAGAGGCGGCAGCCTCCTGCCGGCGCGGTCCTATCGCCCTGGCTGGATTGCCGACATAGATCGTCCAGGGTTTCAAGGATTTCGCGGTCACGCCGCGCGCGCCCAGCACCGCGCCCTCCCCGACGACGACACCTGGCCCGATAAACGCTTCTGCCGCGATCCAGGCATTCGCCTCGATGACGATCGGTTTCGTTACCAGCGGAAATGCGCTGTCCTGGATGTCGTGCGAACCGGTGCAGAGATGCGCCCGTTGCGACACGGAGGCGAAGTCACCGATCGTGATCCTGTCGACGCTGTAGCAGATCACCCCCGGCCCGATTGACGCATAACGCCCCATCGCAAGATGACCCGGCCACCAGATCAAGGCCTTGGCATGTACTGTCGCGCTTAGGTGGATGTCTGCCCCGAACAGCCGCAGAAGCAAATTGCGCCAGCGCCTGAAGGGCGGCGGCGTCCAGGCCGCGAGAAGACGCCACACAATCATCCAGAGCAACCGCTTGATGCGAAACCGTGCGGCGAATGTCGGGCCGCCGAACCGGGGAAGCGGTGTCGTGGAATGCCTGAACGTCGGATCGTCGTATCTTGAATACATTGCTAACCGCCTGCCGCAAGAGAGATGGGACCTGATCGGTGCCGGACACCGCTTCGGGCCGGAATGGCTGCAAAGAACAGAGCCGGTGCTGCAAACATCAGCATATGCACCCAGATCATCAGGACCCAGTCGGTCTGGTGGGAAATGGCGTGCATCGAGGGAATGATGGACAGCACATAGGTAAACTGCGCCGAGAACTCTCCCTGGTTGGCGGTGACCCAGATCCGGCGAACGAGATAGGCAAGGATGAAGAACTTGAAGGCGCCCAGATACCAGAAGGATTGAAAGGCGTCCGCCATGCCGGTCTCTGTCGTCCCGACGATCGGATCGTAGTCCCGCGCCATCGTGGGAACGGGAAGCATGAAGGACTGTTTTACATTGGCGCCGACAAGCTGTGCCGGGACGAAATTGAAGACGAGGCGATTCCAGTGAAACTTGCCGTAGTCGAATTGCAGCGTCGTCGCCGTGTTGTTGATGCGAAGAATGGCATTGCGCATCTCGTCACCGCCATCTCTCAACACCTTGGAAAGATTGCCGACAACATCGATGCGGCTGATGTCGTCCCATACCGGCGCGGAATTGGCCTTGGTGATGGCACGGTAATCACCCATGCTGTTCATCGACAACGTGCCAAGAAAGATCGCCGTGATGATCAGCGTGCGCGGGATCGCGCGGCGCCTGTAGAACCACCAGGCCAGCGCGAAGATCATGATGAGCTCGATCGCCTCCGCGCGCTTGCCGGTGACGACGATACGGTCGAGATAAAAAACGAGATCGAAGGCGAGGATAATCAGGGTCCACCAGGAAAATCGGCGTACGATGCACAGCGCGGCAATCGCCATCCCATAACTCAGCAGGCGGGAGAAGAAGATGTAGATGACCGGAACCCCGGTCATCTGTACCGCGATGGTGAGTTCTCCCGGAAGCCGGCTCAGCTTGAAATAGAAATAGGCGCCAGCAACCGAAAGAACGGCCGCAACGATCAGCAGCCGCCCCTCGTCGAAGTCGATGCGGAAGAAGGAAAATGGCTTCGCCTTGCCGCTCCATCCCCACCAGCACATGAACAGGCAAAGCATCATAAAAACGGCTGTCCTGGCAAAGGCGCCGGCGGGCAGAAAACTCTCTGTGGCCAGACCGGGGACCTGAGGCAGGATGAAACTGAAGGTGATGACGCCCGTCAAAAATGGAAACTCGTAGATCCTTTCCGGCCGCAGCATCCCCCATCCCAGCAAGAAGAGCGTGCACGCCGTGAGGCAGGAAACCAGCAGCGTGCTCATGGCAGCCTGCTCGTTTTCATCGCAATACCGCGGGGCAGCGTTGGCCCGGGGCCGGAGACACTTGTGCGCAGATCATAGAAAATCGACTTGGCATATTCCTTGACGACCTGCGGACCATCCGCATCCCCGGCAATCTCCCAAAATGACTTGCTTCGTTCGGCAGGCACGGAGATCCATTGAATGCCTGGCATGAAAGAGCGAAACCGCTTTACGGCGCGTTTGGAATGAAACCAGCTCGTCACCAATATCGCGCGACTGACCCCTCTGTCCGCCAGGATCGGCTGCGAAAAGGCTGCATTGTCCCATGTGGTTTGGGAACGGCATTCCGTGATGACGGCCTGTGGGTCAACTCCCGCAGCGATCAATGTCTGCCGCGCGAAATCGCAATCACCATATCCCGTGGCAAGCACGGCTGGGGCCTTGCCTTCACGCCACAATGCCGCCGCCTGCCCGGCTCGAGGCCGCGCATCACCGCCGAGCACGACGATGATATCCGCATTGACCGGCAGATCCCTCTCCACGAGAAAGGCTTCGGCCGAGACCAGTACCAGGCCGTAGAGACCGACAAACGTCAGGATGACCGCAGCCGCATACGTCAATGAACGTTTCGCAACATAGGCGACGCTGTACCATTTCGAAAATCGGGACCGCCTTCTCGCCATGACTGGCTCCACAGATGGATGGGATACGGCTTGACGCTTGCCCATTCGGTCCTTCACTCATCTTTTAAGAGTGTAGATGGCAGAGGTAATGTGAAGGCTGTTTCCGGGCTGGGGCTCACCACGTTCGTGCCTTTTGCGAACAGTTCGAAACGCGCCCGGCGTGACCACGATTTCGACAGATTGCCGGTTGCCGCCAGGACGAAGATCGTATGCAGGCAGATCGGCACCATCAACCCAAGCGCCATAACCTCACCCGGAACATTCGCCCGGATTCCGGCGTAGCCGATGCCACCGCAGATAGCGGAGACGACAATCAGCGTATTGGTTGTCGCGGAAGCGCTGAAACCATGATCCTGAAGGAGATGGTGGAGATGCCAGCGATCGGCAGACATCGGGCTTCGAGATGCCAGAAGGCGCCGAACGATCAGGCTCAAAGTATCGGTGACCGGCAGGATTACCACCCACAACAATGTGGGGAACGTGACCGCCATGCTCCCTGTTGCCAGAAGAAGGATGATATAGGCGATCGTCGCACCCAGAGCGGTGCTTCCTGCATCGCCCAGAAAGATGCTTGCGCGCGTGCGCCAGGGGCTCCGCATATTGAAAACCAGGAATGCGCAAAGGCATGTCGCCAATGCCTCGAGCGGTGCGACAAGCCGCGTCATGTCCGCAAAACTCGCGACGAACATCAGCCAGACCAGCGTCACAAGGGCCGTGCCGCCGGCAAGCCCATCCACACCGTCCAGCATGTTCCACGAATTGACGAGCCCCGTCACGAACAGCACGCCGATGACGAAGAACAGGGGAAGAAACAGCCCGGAATTCTGGGAGAACAATGCGCCGATGGACAGGGATCCGATATCGGCACCACCGACGAGAGCAATGGCCATCACGAGCTGCATGACAAGGCGCCCGGCTGCCGGAAGAGGCCGGCGATCGTCGACCACGCCCATGAGAAGAATGACCAGCAATGCCAGCCAGAAATTAAGCCCAAGAATCTCCGGCTTTAGTGTCGCGAAGGAGACAGTGATGAACGCGGCAAAAATGGCGATACCGCCGCAAAGAGGAACGGCGCCCTTGTGCCGTTTCCGGATGGAATCGGGGCGGTCGACAAGCTGAAAGGCAATCGTCAGACGTCGTAGAACGACAACCAAGGCAACGCTCAACACGAATGTCGCGATGGCATTGATGAACAATCCGGACATGGCCGCTCCCCTGAACAAATGAATGAAATATCGGCGATCGCAACGACGCGATTTCAAGCCCCGGAAAGATCCTAGGAAACCTCGGTGGTCACGGGTATGCACGCAAATGGAGCAGCGTTCTCCACCATCGTGAGAAGGAAGGGGTAGGCAGATCTACCCACCTCATTCCTATGGCGCATCCGAAACCGGAAAGCGTAGGCAAGCGGGCAAGATACCGCGCGGCAGGTCCTGCAAATCGTGCCCCCAAACCACATCATTGCCTCTCGGTGAGAACCCCGACCCAGTCGTGGGAGCCCGAGCCGTTTGCTTGGAGGGGCACCGCGACGGCCTGGACGCCTGCTTCCTTGAAGCGGACTGTATCTTCCTGGAAGGAACCGTTGGATGGGTCATACCATCGAAGCTCCATGTCGCCGCCGGCGAGGAAATCGAAATCGAGAGCGATACCGGGCATGTCGCGGACATAAACGACCGCGAACATTCTATCCGCATCACGCGCCGCAAACGCCTGACCATTGCCAGCCTTCGCGGTCTTCAGCAATACGCCTTGATCCGGTAGGAGCTTCCACCATTCAAGCTGTGAAAACAGGTTTACAAGTGCACTCATGCTGCGCGCGCCGGGGCTGGAAAGCGCCTGTTGCCAGGTCGCTGACGTATCAAACAGTCCGGCGGCCGAAAAATGCCATATGGGATTATTGCCGAACAGCTGCCCACCTGCGCCTGACAAAACCGCCCCATACGCCATAAGGCGTATGTCGCTTTCGCCGACGCCGTGTTCACCCTCGTATTTACTTTCTATCAGGAAGAATGGCCGGGGCGGCCCCGATCGATGCCGCGCCAAAATGGCGGCAGGCACGTCGCCATAGGTGTAGACCGTATCCACGCGCAGCCATCCCGCCTTATCCCAGAAAACGTTGGTGACGGTGTCCCGGTTGGCGTGAACGGTTTGCAGCGCATCCGGAGCCTCCTCCGCTATCCCCTCGGCTACCGCATTCACCAGCGCCCTGTCGGGAGGATCATAGTCGCCGCCTTGTACCCAGATGATGTTCGTGAACCGCGCAAAGCGGCGGCCAACATAACGCCCATAGGCTTTAAGCCTCTCATCCCCGGCAGCCGACATTTCCCCGTACCAACCTTCCGCTCCAGCTGCGGCGCCGAGATAGGCCGGACAAAGAAGAACCAGCATGTTGCGGCGTGCGGCCGCTTCGATGAAGATTTCCACCCGTTTGAAATAATCGTCGTTCGGCTGTTCGAAAGCGGCACCGAGGAACGGGGCCTCTTGGTAGAAATTTGCCGGGGCATTGCGTGCGAACTTGTGCTCTATCAACGATACCAGGATCGTATTGAAACCCTGCCGCTTGCGCGTGTCGAGATAGAGATCGGCATCGGCCAGCGACAGGTCGGTGATCATCGACCATGCGCTGTCACCCGTCATCAGGAACGGCCGTCCTCGACCATCCTGCAGATAGTGGCGCTGGGCTTCAGCCCTCAAGGGAAAAACTGTGTCCTGCGCCAGCGATGCGCAACCTGCGAGAAGCCAGAAAAGTAGGCTCAAGCAGATACGCGTCACCCGGCATGCCTTCAAGATATCGCGAAGGCGACGGCTGTCATCGGGGGGAAGGAGTTGCATGAAACTACAGCCGCTCACGCATGACCCGCAGCCAGTTCTTGAGCGGAAGTGGCAGATATGTCCGCAGGCCAGGGCGAAGTCCGGACGGTATCGCCCATGCATCCATATCGAGCATTGGCGATAGCTTCGGCCGCGTCATTGCGATCGAACGGATCACATCATTGTAGCGACCGGCCATTCGCTCGACGCCGTAGCGTTTGGGAACGACGCCTCGAGCCTCAATCGACATACGCGCCAGGAGGTCCCGGTCGTCATGAAGGCGAGCAAGCGCGCTTGCCGCGGCGGTGTAATTGCCGACGGGAAACAGGAACCCGGTGATTTCGTGGTCGACGACCGTATCGGTAACGGCTCTGATATGGGAAACAACCGGAACGCACCCTGCGGCCATTGCCTCGATCAAGGTCATGGGCAACCCTTCGTAACGCGACGGCATGATCAGTGCGTCATGCTCGGCCATGATCGCCGGAATTCGTTCCGGCGATACGGAACCGAGATATGTCACCCGATTCCAATGGGCAGTGAGCCGTCGTTTCAGCTTTTCTATGTCGGGACCGCTTCCGGCAACCGTCAGCGTCACCGTTTCAGGGAGAGCATCAAGAATTTCCCTAAGCCACAGCACGCCCTTCGACGCGTCTTCCACCCGGCCCACGAAAAGGGCTCGCAGCTTCGGCTCGTCTCGTTTACGGCCACGATCGTTCACCGAAAATGCGTTCGTGTTCACCGAATTCTCGATGACGTGGGTATGATCCGGCGAGAAGCCATATCCTTCGACCAGGTCGACACGGCAGCGCTCAGACACGCCGATAGTGGCGTGGGCATAGTCACGGATCGATCTTGCTGCAGCGTAGGTTCCCGGGGTGATATTGTGAACGACGACAATGCGCAGGATATGTTCGGGCAGATAGCGCGCTATGTTCGTCTGCATCCGGTCACCCAGGACATTGATGAAGACGCCATCAAAACCGCCGTATCCGATTGCATCTGCCATTCTCTGGGCGCAGCCGCGTTCCGTCAGCGAGCCCGGTATCTTCAGCAGATGCCCAAACGAGATTTCCTGCTGCATGGCAGCGGGAAGCTCGTAACCGTCCCTGCAAATGCCGAACCACCGGACATCGATCCCATATTCCGCAAGGCCGGTATGCAGGCTTTTGAAAACCGAGTAGGTGCCGCCGACATGGGGAAGGACAAAATAGGCGAGCTTCATTGTTCAAAACCTCTCCCGGCGCGAACGCGCTTGTTCGGATTCATGTTCTGGATATTAAGGGCCGGGCCATCGGGCGATAGTCGAGCGCTGGGTGAGCCACCTGCATCCTTCGGGGGGATGACACCTGAGGCCGACTAGCCATTTGGGTTAGAGCTTCCGTCGAATGGCGCTGTGGCCGGTTCCGGCCCGTTTGATATCAGTTACGCGGTGCGGTCGGCACAGCCTCGGGCCACGGTAATCAGATGAAAATCAGTCTGCTTGGACAATTCGGTTCCGGCAATTCCGGCAATGACGGCTCGCTTGAAGCCATGCTGATATATCTGCGAAGATTGCAGCCCGATGCGGAACTCGTGTGTATCTGCTCCAATCCCGCACTGATCGCGACGCGCTACAAGATACGAACCATGAGCGTTGGAGGCCCACCGCTTTCGTCGCGCTGGGCCAGAACGGTGGACAGGATTCTTCTCAAGCTGCCACGCCGTCTCGCATTGTTCTTCATTGCCGCCATGCAGCTCAACAGTTTCGACGTGATGATCATTCCTGGGACCGGCATTCTCGACGACTTTCAGGAACGGGCATTCGGCTGGCCTTTCGTCATCTTCTGCTGGTGCCTTGTGGCGCGATTATGCGGGACGAGGATCGCCTTCG
The DNA here is from genome assembly GCF_007829835.1 of Neorhizobium alkalisoli. GTDB lineage: Bacteria > Pseudomonadota > Alphaproteobacteria > Rhizobiales > Rhizobiaceae > Neorhizobium. The sequence continues at coordinate 169,064 of NZ_VIWP01000009.1, forward strand.
TCAGCATTGGTGCCGGCCCCATTAAAGGCCGGCTGAGCCGCTGGTTTCTGCGCTCCGCGGCGAAAATGGCTTCGTACCGGTCCTACCGGGACGACTACTCGCTGGATTTCATGCGAAAGCTCGGCATAGACGTTTCGAAAGATCGTCGGTATCCGGACATCGCGTTTTCTCTTCCAACGCCCTACCCCGAAAAAGACCAGCACGTGGCCAACGGATTGTCCGTCGCCGTAGGCATCATGAATTATCGGGGGTGGCGTGCGAACGATCCGCAATCGGAAGCGATTTATCAGGAATACCTCGGAAAAATCTCCACCTTCGTCTGCTGGCTCGTGAGAAAAGGATTTCGGGTCAGGCTTGCCATGGGAGACACGACCGATCGCAGCGCGATGGACGACGTCAGCCTGCGGCTTGCGAAAACACTCGGTGCCGAAGATTTGTCACGCGTCGAAATTGGCTTGGCGGGGTCGTTGCACGACATCATGACCCTGATGAGCACCGTCGATATCGCCATCGTTTCGCGGTATCACAATCTGGTCTGCTCGCTGAAACTGGACCGGCCGACCATATCGCTTGGCTATGCCCGGAAAAACGACGATCTCATGCGGGATTTCAACCAGGAGCGATACTGTTTCCACATCGAAACATTCTCGGTCGATGCGCTCAAGACAACGTTTGATGAATTGCTCGACAACCGCATCGCGATCCAGCCGCAGATCAGACAGGTAAACGAAGACTGGAAAAATCAGCTCCTCGAACAGCAGCTGCTTCTGCGTGAACGCCTGCTTACCAGGAAATATCTCTAAAATATGCGTGCCGCGGCGCGATCGGGGTTTGGCGTATCCACTCCCTACCAGCTCCAAAGCCTCGCAAATACCCAACCGAACGATAGTGGGTAGCCTCTTGGCAACCGGACTTTGGAGCACCGCATGACCACTCCTCGCCGCGCCTTCGTCATGTCATCGATTGAGCAGTATCTGGCCTTGATCATCAATGTCACAGTGGTCGCGACAATGGCAAGGCTGCTGACCCCGGATGCGATAGGGCATGCGGTGACTGGTATTGGACTGGGGGCGATCGCGCTCTCGCTCAGGGAGTTCGTAACCCCCGAATTCCTGATATCGAAAAGAGAGATCGATCGCTGTGATCTGCGAACATCCTTCACGCTTCTATTTCTGATAACCGCTCTGATCGCTGCGGGACTTGCCGCGCTTTCGCCAAGAATTGCGACATTCTATGGTTCACCCGAACTTCCACTGTTTCTGTTTCTCGTCATGCTGTCGGCCTTCGCCGAAGTCATTTCGCTGCCGATCGTCGCGATCCTCAGGCGCAATATGGCGTTTGGCGTGCTTGCCAATATCCGGACTGCCGCCTTACTGATCTCGGCGCTGGTTACGATCAGCCTTGGAATGCTCGGCTTCGGTTATGTCAGCTATGGATGGGGCATGCTCACAAGCGCCGTGACGGTCACGATCCTGACTATTCTCTTCACGCCTTTCTCCTTCTCATCGATGTGCAAGCCGAGCCTTGTTTCATGGAGGGCAGTATACGAATTCGGACGTTTCAAGGGCGCATCCCAGGCAATCGACCGGATCTACGAAAACGTTCCGCAGCTCATTCTCGGCAAGGTCATATCGATGACGTCCGTTGGGCTTTACAACCGGGCCAATACGGTCTGCGGTATTCCCGACCGGATCATCATGTCGGCATTTTATGCGATGGCTTTCCCGGCGCTTGCGGCCAGCGTTCGGGAAGGAAAGGATATCAAGCGGGCATATCTAAACACGGTGAGCTACCTGTCGGTGCTCTATATGCCGGGCGTACTGATGATCGCGGTGACCGCCGACCGCATCGTCCATCTGGTCCTGGGATCTCAATGGGAAGAGGCAATTCTTCTGGTGCGGCTGATGGCACTGGCGGCAGTCTTCTGGTTTGCTGTGATCGTCACCAATCCGCTTCTGCTCGCATTGCAGCAAAATCGCGACGCCTTCCTGTCGAGCCTTCTGTCTCGTAGCGTCGCAGGCGTGGCACTTTGCACGGCAAGCACATATGGCGTTTTGGCAATGGCACTCAGCCAGTTCATCTCCCTGCCGCTGCAGATGCTGATCGCCATATATTTTGCCAGGAAACATCTGAATTTCACCATCGCCGAATTCCTATCTGCCGTTTACCCCAGCCTTGTCGTGACGCTGTTTGCGCTGGCCGGTCCCACGGTGCTGCTGATCTCGGACGTGGAGGATATGAACATGAGCCCGCTTGAGTTCGGCCTTGCGCTCCTATGTGCGGGCTGGGGGTGGCTGATTGGCCTCGTCGTCACGAAGCATCCCTTCCTGACGGAGATCCACCTTATCGTGCAATTCATGAAGGGTGCGTCCGGCAGGCTGCGCCGACATTTCATGGCGGCTGGAGCCTGAAGCAATGGCAAGTGTCGATGTCGTGGTGCCGAACTACAATTATGGCCGATACCTCAGGGCATGCGTCGAAAGCATACTGGAGCAGGAAGCGGTCACCATACGAGTCCTGATCATCGACAATGCCTCAAGCGACGACAGCGCCGAAATCGCCCGATCGCTTAGCCGTGACCCCAGGGTGGAACTTGTCCTACGCAGCGAGAACCTGGGCACACATGCCTCTTTTAACGAGGGTATCGATTGGGCCAAAGCCGACTATTTTCTCCTGATGTTTTCAGACGACTTCCTCGTTCCCGGTGCCCTGAAACGAGCGACCGATGCCATGGAGGCAGACAGATCCATCGCCTTTACCTATGGCCGTGACGTACCGGTAAAGGGCAATGCGCCGATCCCAACCGTTGCGCAGCAACCGGATCCGCCACCGCTTCGCCTCCATCGGAGCCGGGACTTCATCAAACGGTTCTGCCGGCTCGGAGTATTCCAGATCCCTGGGCCATCCATCGTAGTCAGGACGAGCGTGCAGAAACGGGTCGGCCACTACCGCACCGCATTGCCTCACAGCGACGATTACGAGGTATGGCTTCGGCTGGCAATGCACGGACCGATCGGCGAACTCGACTGCATCCAGGCCGGCATCCGCTCGCACGACGCCAACCGCTCAACCGAACTCTGGGCGCACCAGATACAGCATATCCTGCACACGGCGGCTGCAGTCCAGAGCTTCTTTGATCATGAAGGCGGGGAGATGAAAGGAAGCGGCGCCTTGCGACGCCTTGCGCGCCGGGGCATAGCCAATCGCGCCTATTGGTCTGGCATTTCGCATCTCCTGCGCCGCAACCGCGAAGCCATCGATCTGTTCAAGCTCGCCTTCAGGCTTTCACCGCTCAGCGCGCTGATACCACCCGTAGCGTATCTGGCCAACAGGCCGGATACGCTTCGCAGGATCGCCACATTCTTCGCACGTCGCCTGACGCTGCCGACACGGCGTATGCGCTAATCCGCCGCCACTCTCCCTTCCAGCTCTCATTCGACAGTAACGGACTTTGCGAGATTGCGCGGCTGGTCCACGTCCATTCCCATGATGACGGCGGTGTGATAGGCCAGCATCTGAACAGGCAGCGCAAAGATCATCGGCGCGATGATTTCATCGACATTCGGAAGCACGATCTGCGCGGCGGGTATGATCGGGGATGCTTTAGCGCCGGCCTCGTCCGTGATGAGAATTATACGGCCACCGCGGGCGGCAGCTTCCTGCATGTTCGAAACCGTCTTATCGAAGAACTGGTCGTGGGGCGCAATCACGATGACCGGCATATGTTCGTCGATCAGGGCGATCGGCCCGTGCTTCAGTTCGCCGGCGGCATAACCTTCGGCATGGATATAGGAAATTTCCTTGAGTTTCAGCGCCCCTTCCATGGCCAACGGGTAGCTCGTGCCGCGACCGATATACAAAACGCTCTTGCAGCCCGTGAGCTGACGGGCAAGCGCGAAAGTCTGTGCCTGGATGTCGTTGAGAACCGCGCTCATGATCCTGGGTATTTCGGCAAGGTGACCGACCAGCGCCCGCTCTTGAAACGCGTCGATCGTTCCCCTTGCCTTGCCTGCCGCAATTGCCAGACATGCCAGAACTGTAAGCTGGCAGGTGAAAGCCTTGGTCGAGGCCACGCCGATTTCCGGCCCGGCAAGGATCGGAAAGACCGTATCCGCCGCGCGGGCGATCGTGGAATCGGTGACGTTGACGATGGCTCCGATCTTCAATCCCCTCTGCCTGCAATAGTTCAGCGAGGCCAAGGTATCGGCCGTCTCTCCCGACTGGGAGATGAAGAACGCGGCCTGCTTCCTTGACATGGGAATCTGCCGATAGCGGAATTCGGAAGCGACGTCGATTTCCACGGGAAGACCCGCATACTGTTCGAACCAGTACCGGCCGATCGAACCTGCCAGGAAGGCTGTGCCGCAGGCGGAGATGGCAAGGCCGGCGACGTCGCCGAAGTCGATTGCGGAGTTGCCGGTCCTGACGGTGCCGGACGCGAAATCGATGTAGCGATCAAGCACGTGCGAAATTGCTTCCGGCTGCTCGGAGATTTCCTTTTCCATAAAATGGCGGTGGTTGCCCTTGTCGATGAGCGAGACACCCGCCTGAGCGACCTGCCTCGGCCTGTCGACCGGCGTTCCTGCCCTATCGAATATGGCAACTCCGTCGCGGGAAATGACGGCGCAATCGCCATCGTCGAGATAGGTGATCTTGTCGGTAAACGGCGCAAGGGCAATCGCATCCGATCCGAAGAACATCTCGCCCTTGCCATGCCCCACCGCCAGCGGCGGGCCGGACCGCGCCGCCATCATCGTACCAGGATGATCCTTCAGCATGATCGCGAGTGCATAGGCACCCTTCAGCCGCCCCACCAGCTTCAGCATTGCCGCCTTGGGCTCAAGCCCCTCTTCCCGATAGCGCGCCATCAGATGAGCAACGACTTCCGTATCGGTCTGCGTCTCGAAACATGCGCCATCCGCCACCAGATCGCGGCGCAACTCGGAAAAATTTTCAATGATACCGTTGTGAACGATGCTGATGGCTCCCACGAAGTGCGGATGCGCATTGGTCTCGTTCGGAACGCCGTGAGTCGCCCAGCGTGTATGCCCCATGCCCGTCGTCCCCTTCAGCGGCGAGGCATCGAGACAGTGCTCGAGGTTGCAGATCTTGCCTGCGGCACGCCGCCGGTCCATGACACCCTCATGGATGGTGGCAATGCCTGCCGAATCGTAACCTCGGTATTCCAGGCGCTTCAAGGCATCCAGAAGCCGGCCGGCCACCGGTTCGGTTCCGACAATTCCCACGATTCCACACATTCAGCGCCCCCCAGACAACCCATACCGCAAGGATCGGTATTGTAACGATGGGCCTGGCAAAGCCTATTTGCACCTTCGTTCCGGTTGTCGGGGTCACTAGTTCTTTTGAGGTACTGCCGTATGGATGCGCCGAAGAAAGAGCGCTATTTCTCGGCCGCGGCGACAAGTCGGAGCAGCATCGACAAGGAACTGGATCCTGTGCGGCGCATGATGGATGCCCGATGGTTTTCCACGGTGCGCTGACTGAGCTTCATTTCGGCCGCTATGATCTTGTTCGGCTCACCGGCAACGATCCGCTCGAGAATCTGGCTCTGCCTTCGGGTCAGCTGGCCAAGCTTCGCTCGCGCTGCTTCGCGTTGTTCGGACTGTTCGTTGTGGTTTCTCGATAGCTCGAATGCTCTTTCCACGCTCGTATGAATTTCTTCGGCGGAAAACGGCTTTTCGATAAAGTCCACAGCCCCACGCTTCATGGCCTCGACGGCCATGGCAACATCGCTGTGGCCGGTAATGACGATGATCGGATACGCATCGCCGCGTTCTCTCAGAACGCGCAACAATTCGAGACCGTTCATGCCCGGCAGGTATGCGTCTATAAGCAAGCAGCTCCGCCGCTCGGAACTGTATCGTGAGAGATAATCTTCTGCCGAGATATAGGACGCGACGGACCAGCCGGTACCATTGAACAAGGTTTGAACGTTGTCCCTCACGCCTTTGTCGTCGTCGATGATTTCAATAAGGCGCCCGGAGTCCGGGTCAGCTTTTATAGCAGGCTCAACCTTCCGGATTTCCGTCTCCTGCCGATAGCCCAGCAGGTCGTGAATGGCGCCGATGACCTCACGAAGCTTGGCAGGCTTATTGATGTGAGGGATCTTTTTCTGCGCGTATTTTCGCAGCGCGTTGCTTGAGATGTCTCCCGTCAGAATGAGCGCCGGTATCTGCCGCCCGACGATGCCGCGAATTTCCTCGATTGTCTCAAGTCCACTCAACCCCTGCGACAGATTGTAGTCCGCAAGGATAACGTCGGGCACAAAATTCGCGTCACGAATGATCTCAATCGCTCCCACGGCACTTCCCGTAGCGACGACGATATGGCCGATCTGCTCAAGCCCGATCCTGAGGAGCTCTCGCATCCCGTCTTCGTCTTCGATGACCAGTATGGAAGCGGCAGGTACGTCGTTGCTATTGTCGACCTGTCGGCTGGGTGCCGGAACCGTGACCAGAGCTTCGCCGGCAACCGCGCGTTCGATATCGATCGAGAATACCGATCCTTTTCTTGCTTGCGAACGGACCGATACGTTGAGGTCGAGCAGGTCGCTGAGCCGCTTCACGATCGATAGACCCAGCCCAAGCCCTTGTCCGCCGCTTCCCGGCGGCACATCCAGCCGGTGATACTCTTTGAAGACGTCAGCGATCTGGTTCTCGGGAATGCCTATGCCCGTATCCCAGACCTCGATCCGGAGCTTGCCGCCACGACGCCGGCATCCCAGGAGGATTTTTCCGGTGGGCGTATATTTGAGCGCATTTGAAAGGAGATTGCGAACGATCTGCTCGAGAAGTCGCGGATCGGTGTGGACCGCCAGACCGGAACGGAGCACGCGCAGATCAAGCCCCTTGGCGCTCGCCTGATAGGAGAACTCCTCCAGCAGCCGCACGAGGATAGCGTCGATGGAAAAGCTTTCCGACTTTACCTGCACCATCCCCGCCTCGATCTGATTGATGTCGAGCACGGTGTTGAGGATGCCCGACATGGAAGCGAGTGTTTCTCCCATTCGCTTGACAAATATGCGCGATTGACCGTCTTCGACACTTTTCTCCAGCAATCCCTGCAGAAGCTTCAGCGTCTGCAGCGGTTGACGCAGATCGTGGCTTGCGGCGGCCAGGAAATGCGACTTGGCTTCGGTAGCGTGCTCGGCGGACTTCTTGGCAGTCTCCCGGTCTTCCGAAATCTGCCTTTGAGCGCTCATGTCAATAAAGGTTATGACGACCCCTTCGGTACTCCCCTGCTCCGTCCGGAACGGCTTGATCCGGCGAATGTACCAGCGCCCGTCCCGGGCAGCGACTTCCTTGTCGATCAGATCTCCCATCTTGAGCGCCGCGACCGCGTCTGACCGCAGATCGGGGTCAACCATCAGCATGCTGAGATCCGAAAACGGCCTGCCGACATCCGAAGGAATGACATTGAAAAGCAAACGGGTGGCAGGTGTGAAGAAGCGGATATTGAGCGCCCGATCCAGAAACAGCGTGGGCACGTCCGTGCTGTAGAGAACGTTTTCCAGATCGTTGGAAATCGCTCTTTGGCGCTCCAAGGTCTCATGGAGCTGATTGTTGAGGGCGGTCAGCTCCTCATTGAGCGACTGCAGTTCTTCCTTGGATGTGACGAGCTCTTCATTCGTCGACTGATATTCTTCGTTGAGCGACAGGGCTTCGGCGGTGATTATCTTTTGCTCTTCGCTGGCGATCTCCAGATTGCGTATGGCGCCCTCCAACTCAGCGCGTGTCTCGTCAAGCTCATGCTCGAGCTCGGATACGCGCGTGACTTCGGGATGGCTTCCGCGCGGCCGCGCTATTTTGCGGCCCGCGGCGGTTTCCTCCACGAAGCAGATCAGGAAAAGCTCTTCCCCCTGGTTGGAAAGCAACTCCACATGGATGCCGAACTGAAGCTTGGCGCCATTGATATCGGCTTTTGCACCGTTGACGACAAACGTCTTCTGGTCCTGACCGGCGCGAAAGATTGCCGACCTGATCTTGTTGCGAAGCGACTTCGGAATGATAGCGAAAAGATCGAGCGAGGCAGGACCAGGAGCGATCTGCAGAAACTTCTCCGTCGGCCCGATCGAATAGAGATATTCGTACCGGCGGTTGATGAGAATTGCGGCAGGCACATAGCGACCGAGCAGGGCGTGAGAGACAAGCTCGGACAGGATATTCTGCCTCGATGCCGCACCTACCCTGCTTGCCGTGTTCGGCAGCCTGACGGCGTCGCCAGAGGCCAGATTGAACCGGAACTCTGCCGATCCCCGATGCCCCACCCTGCGATAGACACGCTCGGATTTCGAGATGAGTTTGAACCGGTCGTCCATCCGGCCGACTGTTTCAGACCGTCCGATCAGCAGGATACCGCTCTCCCGCAGGGCAAAGCTGAAAAGGGCGAGGACCTTGGCTTGCGCTTCCGTCTCAAGATAGATCAGAAGGTTGCGGCAGGACACTAGGTCAATTCGCGAAAAAGGCGGATCGCTGAGCACGTTTTGGACCGTGAATATCACGCTCCCACGTACCTGCGGAGTGACCGAGTAGCCGGTTTCGCTTCGTGTGAAATACGATTGAAGCAAGTCGGAAGGGATCGCATCGGTTGAGGCCAGGGAATAATGACCTTCTCTCGCAACAGCGACGGCTTCGGCATCGGCATCAGACGCAAAAATCTGCAGCTTGATGCCATATCCCATGGCGTTGATGCGATCCAGAAAAAGCACGGCCAGCGAATACGCTTCTTCGCCGGTGCTGCAGCCCGCAACCCAAATTCGGACAGTATCGCCCTGCATTTTGTTGAGCAGGATTTCCGGAATGATCTTTTCGCGGAGGAAATCAAACACCTTCGGATCACGAAAGAAGCCTGTGACGTTGATCAGCAGATCTCTTGCGAGGTTCTGTCTTTCTTCCTCGCTGTTCCGAAGGATGGCGATATACTGCTCTATCTCCCCTTCCGGAATATCGAGCATGGCAAGACGCTTTTCGATACGACGCTGAAGGGTTCCATACTTGTAGGAAGAGAAGTCATTCGGCGTGGAGCTCTTCAGCAATTCGATGATTTCGGGAAGATGCGCTGTCGTGACCACCGGGCGAGGATTGGCCGGCAGTCTACCGAATTCCTGCTGGTAGTTGATAATCGCATCGGCAATGCTTGCGACCGGCAGCACATCCGAATTGACCGCCTGCGAAATTGCACTGCGCGGCATGCCGTCGAACTCCGCCTCATTCGGATCCTGGATCAGGACGAGCCCACCTGTCTCCTTGATCGTGCCGATCGCCCCTGAGCCGTCCGCGCCGCTTCCTGAAAGAACGACCGAAATCGCCAGCGCGCCATATTCCTTCGCCATGGAACTCAGCAGAAAATCAAAAGGCAGCCTCGCCCCGTGACGCTCCCGCAAATGTGTGAGACGAATATTCCCCGCCTCGACGGACATGAAATACCCTGGTGGAATGACGTACATATGCTCAGGCTCGATGCCGACGCCATCGACCGCCTGGACCACTGTCAGATGCGTGTCGCCCGAAAGCAACTCGACCAGCATGCTTTCATGAACAGGGTCCAGATGCTGCACCAGCAGGAAGGCGCATCCCGTCTTTGCGGGCAGCGCCTTGAGCAGTGCCCTGACCGCATTGAGACCTCCCGAAGAGGCGCCGATCCCCACTATCTTGAATTCGACCTTCGAACCTGACATGCCTTCACGCCACTGTTGTGCCGGATTTTCGCCAGGCAAGCTGCATTTTCGGTAGCACGGCAGTGACCTGCCTCGCTCGTTTCGTTCTAACGCGCTGCCATGCAGGAGCAGTTGAATTTTTCCCTCGAACAACTGCCGCGAACTGAGGTAACTAAGTCTCTTGCTGACAGATATCAACGATTTAGTAGAAGCTTAAGGCTTATCGGGAAATTCAGCCACCACGACGCTGATTTTTTAGGCATGCCAGCCCTAAAGAAAACCAAACGCAGCAGCCTGGATTGCGCTCCCTGGAACGCAAAAACTTTCTGCACGAACGGCCGCAGGTTCATAGCGTCACAAGGTACCGTGAAAAAATTCCGCTGATTATATATTCCTTAGGCGTAGGCAATTCCCGCAGGGAACGCTCAACCCAGCATTTGGCTTACTTTTGCGCGAGTTTTTACCTAATAAAGGCTATTTTCAACCCAACGGCCGTCTTACTTAGTTATTTAATTATACGAATGGTTAGGTATTTTCCGACGCTTTCGCCGTTGTATTACTCTGCTGTAATGTCTCACTATCGGAATTGGCATATGAATGACCGCAACTGAATCTCGTTACATTCACTGAATGCTAAGCTTAACGTCATTACTGGCTACATCATTGCTTTTTCGTATAAAGCAATCCCTCAAAATATTTAGGTGTCTTATCCATCTACTCGACTGTCATATAAGCTATTTCGCCAAAAGGCGAAACAGGGGAAATATGCAGCCATTTGGCGAATCGAAGAACAGAGGGCTGACATGTCGATTGAAATCTCCACCTACAGTCGAGAACATAGCTATTCCAGACTTGTTCCGATACCCAACTCACGCTTGACGGATGTCGTCGGCACGGATCCGTCTCTGCGCAAACTCGCAATCATCGATGATCGCGCCCTGGATCGAGAATGCCTGGCTCAAAGCCTGATCACGCATGGGCTGGACATGGATGTGGAACTATTTCCCTCCTTCGAAAGCTGGCGACAAACCTCGGACTTCTTACACTCGGGTCTTTTGATCAACATCGGGAAAAACGACTTCCTAGACAACGCTTTCATGCATGATCTGAAAAAGCTAATCTCGGAATTCCCCAACCTGCCCGTCGTCATCCTTGCCGAGAACCCCGATATCCGACAGGTAGTTCGGGCCTTCGAAGTGGGTGTACAGGGTTACATTTCCTCTGCGGTAGGGCTCACGGTTTGCGTTGGTGCCATTTCGCTTGCCTTGGCCGGCGGCGCGTTCATCTCGGCCGAAGACCTGAACGATCTGCGGCAGCTTCTGCTCGTGGCGGAAAAGAAGGAGCGTCAAAGGGCTTCCCTATTCACTCAGAGAGAAGCCGACGTGATCGATGCCCTGACGCAGGGCAAGCCGAACAAGATCATTGCCTACGAGCTTAACCTGCGCGAAAGCACGGTCAAGGTCCATATCCGCAATATCATGAAAAAGCTGAATGCAAGAAACCGGACCGAGGTCATCTTCAAGATGTCCGACCTTTTCAAGCAATGAGGCTTGCCCATCGCAGCGTCAGATTGCCTAGGCATTTTGTGCCAATGTCATTAGGGCCGGGTCGGAAGCGTTACAGGCTTGACCTGCAATTGCGCGGATAATTTCAGCTAAGCCTTTCGGTCAAACGCTCGCAACATAAGGCTGAGTAAAGGCATACGAGGCAATGCGGTACAATTCTCGCGTTCAACGGATTGCAGGAGGCTGAGCGATGGGAAATCTAATTCAGAATTTTGAACAATCGGACCGTCTGCGTCGACGAGCGGCGCAGATCATCCCTGGCGGGGCTCACACCTACGCCAAGGGCGATGACCAGTATCCCCTGCTATCGCCCGGCTTTATCGCCAGCGGTTATGGTTGCCACGTCTGGGATGTCGATGGAAACCAATATATCGAATACGGAATGGGCAACCGGGCAGTGGGCCTCGGGCATGCCTATGCCCATGTCACGGCGGCGGCAAGGGCCGAGCTGGATCGCGGCTGCAATTTTGTCCGGCCCTCGCGGATCGAAGTGGACTGCGCCTCGACATTCCTCGAAACGATCGAGGGCGCAGAAATGGTCAAGTTCTGCAAGAACGGCTCGGATGCCGTTTCGGCTGCTATAAGGCTTGCGAGAGCGGTAACCGGACGTGACCTCGTCGCACGCTGCAGTGACCACCCTTTTTTCTCGACCGACGACTGGTTTATCGGCACGACTGAGATGAATGCGGGTATTCCGCAAGCGATCCAAGACCTGACGGTGGGTTTCACCTACAACGATATCGAGAGCGCCAAGGCATTGCTGAAGCGCCACCCCAGCAGGATTGCCGCTTTCATTCTTGAGCCATCGCGTGGTGAAAAGCCGAGAGACCACTTCCTCCACAAGCTTCGCAAGTTATGCCACGAGAATGGAGCCCTGTTTATCCTCGACGAGATGATCACGGGGTTTCGGTGGCATACTGGTGGCGCCCAGAAAGCCTATGATATCGTCCCGGACCTGTCCTGTTTCGGCAAGGCGCTCGGCAACGGCTTCTCGATTTCGGCCCTTGCCGGAAAACGGGAGTTCATGGAATTGGGCGGCATCGAGCAGACCGCACAACCGCGCGTTTTCCTGCTCTCGACCACCCATGGCGCAGAAACCCATGCCATGGCGGCGGCCATAGCGACGATGCACGTCTATCAGCACGAGCCGGTCATCACGCATCTTGCACACCAGGGCAATATGCTGAGGGCCTCAATTAACCAGATCACCGCGGCGCACGGCGTCGAGCTGCATTTCGGCGTCCAGGGACATTCCGCCTGCCTCAGCTATTTCACACTCGATGAAAATGGAATGCCATCACAGGCCTTCCGCTCTCTTTTCCTTCAGGAAACGATACGCCGGGGCCTGCTCGCGCCCTCGATGGTGGTGAGCTACACCCACCAGGACGAGGATATCGCAAAGACGCTCGATGCGGTCGATGGCGCACTGAAAATCTATCGAAGGGCACTGGAGGACGGCGTCGAAAACTACCTCGTGGGCAGGCCGTCCGAAGTCGTCTTCCGCCGCTTCAATTATTCGACGCCTCAATCAGTCATTCACCATGTGCCGGAGGACAAATCCGCGGGCTTTCCCAGCTTCATCCAAAAGAACTAGCGGCTCCCACGCCATAGACATTTCGCATGCCGCCGGACGCCGCTTTGCCGCATCCGGCAAAGGCATCCGGAATGTTAGGTTCTTCTCCATCGAAATCGAACCGAGGGTGAAGACGATGAAGGTCTTGGTAACGGGGCATCGTGGATATATCGGCTCTGTCATGGTGCCCATCCTTCGCAGGGCAGGACATGAAGTCCACGGTTATGACAGCGAGTTCTATCATCGCTGCACCTATCTTCCCGGCGGGCAGTTACCCAGGGCGCCCGGCGTCTGCAAGGATGTCCGCGACATCACGCGTGCCGATCTGGAGGGTTTCGATGCCGTCATCCATCTCGCTGCCCTTTCGAACGATCCGCTGAGCAATCTCAATCACGACATCACCTACGAGATCAATTATCGCGGCAGTGTGCGGGTCGCCACAGCAGCCAAGGCGGCCGGCGTCAAACGCTTCCTGTTCGCATCCTCCTGCAGCAATTACGGCGCATCCGGCGAAGAGCTGGTCGATGAAACCGCAGAGCTCAATCCCGTCTCGGCCTATGGAATTTCGAAAGTGCTTGCCGAGCGGGAAATTGCCGGCCTCGCGGATGCAAATTTCTGCCCGGTCTATATACGCCCGGCGACAGCTTACGGCTTATCGCCGATGCTGCGCTTCGACATCGTTCTCAACAACCTCACCGCCTGGGCGGTGACGGAGGGGCTTATCCTGCTCAAGTCCGACGGCACCCCGTGGCGGCCGATCGTCCATATCGAGGATATATCGCGCGCCTTTCTGGCAGCGCTCGAAGCGCCAACGGACGCTGTGCACAACCAGGCTTTCAATGTCGGCCAGAACGAACACAACTATCGCATCCGTGAGATTGCGGAGATTGTCGCGATGACGGTGCCCGGCTGTCGGCTGCAATATGCCAGCGACGCTGGCCCGGATACGCGCTCATACCGGGTCGATTTCGGCAAGATCCACAAAACGCTTCCCGCTTTCAAACCGACATGGACGGCGGCCGCAGGCGCGCAGCAACTCTACGACGCCTATGTCAGTGCAGCCTTGACCCTCGCTGAGTTCGAAGGTCCGTATTATCAGCGGATCGGCCAGCTGCGAAAACTGATGGGCGATCGCGAGATCGACGAAAATCTCCGGCGTCCATTCCCTGCTTTCCGCGGTGGTGACTCCGCAATCCCGGTCCAGGCCTGAATGTGAGATGCCGATGCCCGTTTTGGAAAAGCAGTTCAATCCGCCCGGCATCTCCGAACGGCCCCACGACATGGGGCATGCAATATATGCGCTGGCCTGCCGCATATTTCCCATTTGCCGCAGCATTACCGGCAAAGGCGTACGCGATACGATCGACATTCTGAAGGATTATATCAATATCGATCGCCATGACGTTCCAAGCGGCACGCGTGTTTTCGACTGGACGATCCCGGACGAATGGATCGTCCGCGACGCCTACGTCCTGGATCCGCAAGGCCAGAAGATAGTCGATTTCAAGACATCCAATCTTCATCTGATGAATTACAGCATCCCCGTGCAGCGGGTCATGCCGCTCGCGGAACTCAAGGGCCATATTCATACATTGCCAGCCCAGCCCGACCTCATTCCCTACAAGACTGCATATTATACGGATACCTGGGGGATCTGCATGCCCTATCGGGATTTTCTGGCGCTCCCGGAGGGCGATTACGAGGTGGTGATCGATACCGAGAAGAGGCCTGGCCACCTGCACTATGGGGAATATCTTCATCACGGCTCAAGCCAGAAGGAAGTACTGCTTTACGCCCATATTTGTCATCCGTCGCTCGCCAACGACAATTGCTCGGGACTTGCGTTGTTGACCTGCCTTGCGGCCTTCATGCGGTCCACGCAAACCTTTTATAGCTATCGCTTCATCTTCGCGCCCGGAACGATCGGCTCGCTGGCCTGGCTGTCCAGAAACGAATACCGGCTTTCACGCATCGCCCACGGTCTCGTCCTGTCCTGCGTCGGAGACGGCGGCGATGTGAACTACAAGCGAAGCCGCCGCCACAGCGCCCTGATTGATCGAATTGCCGCCAGCACGCGTTGCGGTGAAGATCAGCAACGTCTGAAGGTCGCCGACTTTAGCCCCTATGGATATGACGAGCGTCAGTTCTGCTCGCCCGGCTTCGATCTACCGGTCGGCCTGTTGCAGCGAAGCGCGTTCGGCACGTTTCCGGAATACCATACATCGGCAGACAATCTCGATTTCATCCGACCCGAGCATCTTGGTACGTCCTTCCGCATGATCAAGGATATGATCGATGCGTTGGAGGGAAACTGGACGCCGCTGAATATATCGCCGAAGGGCGAACCGCAGCTTGGCAAATATGGCCTCTTTCCCGCCATTGGTGGACACAAGAAGAACAGCGAGCGCACCATGGCCTATCTCTGGGTCCTCAACCTCGCCGACGGATGCCAGTCCCTTCTCGATATTGCGGAGAGATCGAAACTGGCGTTCAAGGAGATTGCCGCAGCAGCGGCAGAGTTGCAGGAAGCGCGCCTGATTCTAAACCTCGGCTTCCTCAACCGCTAGGTCCACTAAGCCTCGCCATGCCGGCCACGCCATGTCCTTGTCGGACATTACGGAAGGTCTCGCCGGCCAGTCGATCCCGATCGCGGCATCGTCGTACCGGATGCCAGACGAGCTGTTCGGCACATAGGGAGCCGAGATCACGTATGAAACGGCCACGTCATCGACGAGCGACTGGAAACCGTGCGCAAAACCCTCCGGAATATAGAATTGCCGACCATTGTCCGCGGAGAGCGTTGTTCCGACCCATTCGAGATAGGTCGGGGATCCCGGACGTAAATCTACCGCGACATCCCATATCACTCCCCTGACGCAGGATACGAGCTTCGCTTCCTGGTGCGGCGGCACCTGGAAGTGAAGGCCCCGAAGAGTGTGCCTGAGCAGAGACACTGACAAGCTGTGCTGAACGAAGTGCGTGGACAGTCCCAGAGCTCCAAACTCCTCGCTACAGAATGTGCGGCCGAACGAGCCCCGCGCATCGTGAAACCTCTCAGGATCGACAATCCAAAGGCCATCGATCTTTGTATACTGGAACAACATCGCCACCTTCCCCGGGAGCGTCGTGATGCGGCTCCTTCTACGGAATTGTGCGACGTATGGGCCAGATCGAAAACACCTTAATAGGTTGCATCCGAAAGCAGATATCCGCTTTTGATCTATCGAAATTGTTCCCAATATGTCGATTTATCACACAAAATCCTGTATTTACCTCCCGTTCTACTTCTTATGGATGAGGTTCCGGCGCGGATGATGGGCTCGCGAACACCTTGGTTTCGTTGTAGATTGAATTCTAATCAACAAGGGCGACATTTACTCAATTTTACAATCAGGGGGTGCATCATGAATGGCGAAATCAGCATTTCGTTGGCGAAGAACCATGCACAGAATGTAGCAGTCTGCCGGCTTTGCAGCGAGCCGCTCCAGCATACTTTTGTCGATCTGGGCATGTCGCCGCCCTGCGAAAGTTTTGTCCCGGCCTCGGCGGTGAACAGCGTGGAGGAGTATTATCCCCTTCATGCCTTCGTCTGCAGCGAATGCCTTCTGGTCCAGCTGCAGGAATATGTCACGCCTGAAAACATATTCCAGGAATATGCTTATTTCTCGTCCTATTCGGACAGCTGGGTTGCGCATGCCAAACGCTATTGCGATCAGGCAGCCGAGCGCTTCAACCTGGGATCCGAAAGCTTTGTCGTCGAAGTCGCCAGCAATGACGGCTACCTCCTCCAGCATTTCCTTGAAAAGGATATTCCGATCCTCGGCATCGAGCCTGCGATCAATGTCGCCAAGGTGGCCGTGGAGAAAGGTATCCCGACGCTTACGGATTTCTTCTGCACGACATTGGCGAGCGAAATGGCCGCCGAGGGCAAGCAGGCTGACCTGATTATCGGCAACAACGTTCTTGCGCAGGTGCCCGACCTCAACGATTTCGTTGCCGGCATGAAGCTGCTGCTGAAAAGCGCCGGTGTCATCACCCTCGAATTTCCGCATATCGAGAAGCTCATCGCGGAAAACCAGTTCGATACGATCTATCACGAACACTTCTCCTATTTCTCCCTTCTGACCATCGAGATCATGGCGGAACGGAACGGGTTGATGGTGTTCGACGTCGAGGAACTTCCGACCCATGGCGGTTCGCTGCGGGTCTATCTGACCCACGAAAACGGTCCGTGGCAGCGTGAGCCGAGGGTCGATACCCTGCTCGAGCGGGAACGCCAGGCAGGCCTCGATTCCATCGATACCTATACCGCCTTTGCCGAAGCGACCCGGCAGACGAAGCGCAATCTTCTGTCCTTCCTGATCCGCCTCAAGGAGATGCGCAAGTCGATATGCGCCTATGGCGCTCCCGGCAAAGGCAATACGCTTTTGAACTATTGCGGCATCGGCACCGATTTCATCGACTTCGCCGTCGATCGTAATCCCTACAAGCACGGCCGCTTCACGCCCGGCATGCATATCCCGATCATGCCGATCGACGAGATCGTGCGGGCCAAGCCGGACTATGTGCTGATCCTGCCCTGGAACCTGAAGGGCGAGATCGTCGAGCAGATGAGTTCGATCGGCGAATGGGGCGGCAAGTTCGTGGTCCCGATCCCGGATGTTTCCATCATCGATCCAAGGGAGCGTGCGTTATGAAGGTCGTTCTGTTTTGTGGCGGCAGAGGCACGCGCATCCGGGAATATTCCGAAAGCATTCCCAAGCCTCTCATCCCGCTCGGCGGCCAACCGATCATGCGCCATGTGATGCAGTATTACGCCAGTTTCGGGCATGACGATTTCGTTCTGTGCCTAGGATACAAGGCAAACGCGATCAAGGATTTCTTCCTCAACAGCCGCCCCGAAAGTTATGGCGACTGCGTCATATCCGGCTCCGGCCGGATTGAAATGCTGGAGGAATTGCCGCATGACTGGCGCGTTGCGCTGATCGATACGGGTATCTGGCGCAATATCGGCGAACGCCTCTGGGCGGTCCGCCATCACGTCAAGGGCGAAAGAATGTTTCTCGCCAATTACAGCGACGGCCTGACCGATGTCGATCTGGACGACATGATCGAACGGTTTGAACAGAGCGACAAGCTTGCCTGCTTTCTCGCGGTCAAACCGCCACTGACCTATCATCTCGCCGATATCGACGACGACGGGCGCGTTAAGGAATTCCGGTCGTCCGAAAATTCGCCGATGCGCATCAATGGCGGCTTTTTCCTGATGCGCGCCGAGATTTTCGACTACATGCGCGAGGGCGAGGAGCTTGTGCTCGAGCCCTTTGCAAGGCTGATCGCAGAGAACAAGCTGATGGCGTATAAATATGACGGCTTCTGGCGGTCGATGGATACGCTTCGCGACTGGCAAACGCTCGAAGCCATGGTGGAGCGTGGCGACACGCCCTGGATGAACAGAACGATCGCCGCGGAAAAGTGGCTCTCGTCCCCGGCGAGGCTTCCATGAGGAAGATATCCTTGGCAGCTGCCGGCGATCGCCTTTCCGTGCTGTGCCTCGGCGCCCATTCGGACGACATCGAGATCGGCGCCGGCGGCACCATCCTCAGCCTTCTGGCTGAAGGCGTGTTGCTTGATGTCCACTGGTGCGTGCTGAGCGCCGGAAACGAGCGGGCGACGGAAGCCAGGCATTCCGCTGATGCCTTTCTGTCGGCGGCCGCGTCCTACTCGGTCGAGCTCGCCTCGTTCCAGGACAGCTACTTTCCGGCGCAAAGCCGGGAAATCAAATCTTGGCTTCTTGGATTGCGCGAGAAGATCGATCCGGATGTGATCTTCACCCACAGCCGCGAGGACGCCCACCAGGATCATAAAGAAATCAACAAATTGACGACCAATGTGTTCAGAAACCACCTGATCCTGGAATACGAGATTCCAAAATGGGACGGGGACTTCTCGGAGCGAAATACTTACATGCCACTGAGCGAGGCCGCTCTGGACCGGAAGGTCGCTCTGCTGCTGCAACATTTCGGCAGCCAGCGTTCCAAGGACTGGTTCGATGCAGAAACCTTTCGTGGGCTGGCCCGCCTAAGGGGAATGGAATGCCGTGCGCCGGGCCGCTTTGCCGAGGCGTTTACGGTTAGGAAGCTGATGTTTGCCTGAACCGGGCGAAAAGCGCCCCCGCAGTCTCGTGAAATTGACTGGGCCTGAGGAAAGTTTCTGTCTTGTAGCTGGGGAGGAATTGCCGATGACTGACGAAAAGAATGCCGGTTCTATGGCTGACATCAGCCACCCTTTCCACGCCGATGGGGGATACGTCGCGCTGATTGACCGCCGAATTCTGGAGCGGGAATGCTTGGCGCATAGCCTGAAATTCCATCGTGTCGGCTGGCGTGTCCTAACATTTTCCAATGTCAACGAATGGAGCGATGCAGCAGGTGTACTTGGCATACCTTCGGCCGTGGTTTTCAACACTGGAAACTACGCCAAGGCTGAGGTCATAGACAGGATTGCAGAGGTGACCAGCGTCATGGCGCCCAGTTCCGTTGTCGTTCTTTCGGACAATCAGGACATCAATACCGTCCTCGATGTCATTGCGCTGGGCGTGAAAGGTTACATACCGAGCTCGGTCAGCATCGATATCTGCATCCATGCAATCAGCCTTGCGATCGCTGGGGGACGATTTATTCCGGCAAGCAGCCTTATGGGCCTTCGGGAACTGCTGGGCGTGACAGCGCAGAACCGGCCGACCTCGATGACATTTACCAATCGGCAGTCAGCTATTGCCGAAGCCTTGCGGTGCGGCAAAGCGAACAAGGACATCGCCAACGAGATGAACCTTTGCGAGAGCACGATCAAGGTGCACGTCCGCAACATAATGCGGAAACTCGGGGCAACCAATCGAACAGAGGTCGCATGCAAGATGGGCGACATGATTTGCGGCCATTGACCTGCATCACGATCCGCAACGATCACTCGCCGTGCTTTCATTCCTTGTTTTGACACATGCCTTTCTCCCGAACCCTGAATTTTCTTTCGAGAGAAAGACATGCGTCAGCCTCGAAATTCGAGCAATTTCGCATCGCTTTTATTGGGAATTCCAATGATCCACTCATCGTCAACACATGGCGAGCAGGAGGGTATTCCTCGTCTCATTTCCATCATTCGGGAAAGGAGGAGAGCCATCCTTCTTTGTATGGTCGCCAGCTTCGCAACCGCGGCTGTCGGCTACGCCCGTAGTCCGACACGGTATACGTCGGAAGCAATACTTGCGCTGGACGTGCGCAAGCTGCAGGCGTTGCCGACAGAATCCGTCGTTTCGCCACTGCCGCAGGAAAGCCCTGTGCTTCGCACCGAACTGGACATTATCGGCTCCCAGTCCATGGCGGAGCGAGTCCTGGCAAGCCTGCAAAATGGCAATCCCGGCAGCGGCCCGCAAAGCAAGTACAACCGACCGCGCGATACCGGGATGCTGAGTCGTGGCGATGCTCAGACGTCGAAAATGGTAAAGGAGCTGATGACCAACGTTCGTGTCATGAACGATGGTCGCTCCTACACGATCTACATCGCCTATTCCGCCGGTGATCCCGCTTATGCGGCAAAAGTCGCCAACGCGTTCGGCGAGGCCTATATAGACTATCAGATAGACCTGCAGACGACGGCAACGCGCCGTGTGAGCGACTGGCTGGGCGAACGCCTCGTCAATCTGCGGACGAAGCTGGAAGAATCGGAACGTCAGGCGCAGGAATTCCGCGAAAAATCCGGATTGGTCGATACCGGCGGAATTCCGCTCCTGTCGCAACGCCTGTCCGGCCTGAATACCGAACTGACCATGTTGCAAACCAAGCTGGCGGGCGCAAATGCCCGCCTCGCAACAGCTCTGGAAGTTCAACGAAGCGGCGATGGCCTGGGCCTGACCGAAGTGCTGTCTTCGCCGGCTATTCAGCTCCTGCGTGCCGAACAGGCACGGGTGGTCCGCGCCATCGGGGAAATTGACGAAAGTGGCGCGCGCATGAACCCGCAACTGCCACAACTTCAATCGCAACTTGCCTCCCTGAGACGGCAGGTCGGGCAGGAGATTTCACAGATCGTCGCCAGCCTGCGCAACGAGATAGAGGTGAACGACAAGCAGCAACGCGAGGTCGAGACCAATTTCAATACCGTGCAACGCGCCATAACGGACACCAATACGGCGGTCGTTCAGTCCGCCCAGCTCGATCGTGAAGCTGCGGCGAACCGGTCAATCTACGAAACTTACCTTGCCCGTTACAAGCAGACCATCGAGCAGGACGGCATTGCGACTGCCGAGGCGAGAATAATTTCGCGCGCCATGCCGAGCACCAGACCGGCCAGCCCCGACAAAAGCCTGTGGGTTCTGATGGCCATCATCCTCGGCTGCGGCACAGGACTTGGCGTAGCATTGATCCTGCACATGACGGATGGCTCCGTAGGATCGATTACGGCACTCCAGCAGAAGACCGGCCTCGCCGTGATCGGAAAAATACCGCGTATTCCGGCGGCGGAATTCCGCAACAGCCCGGAAATGTTCAGCGGCGGCGCCGCAGACTTCTACAGCGCCTTCGCGGACTTGCAAACATACATACAACTCGAACAGGACAAAGCCCGCGTCATCGCTTTTACATCTTCCACGGACCGGGAGGGCAAAACGTTCGTGGTCGCGAACCTCGCCAGGTCCTTGGCTTTGAGCGGGGTCAAGCTCATCGTCATCGACGCCAATCTCAGAAACCCTGCCCTCGGCATGGAGTTCGAAGTCCTGTCTTCCTGGCACCTCGCGCGGGCGATCGCCCAGGAAATTACGTTCGACGAACTGATCCAGCGCGACGAAAGCTGCTCGCTGGACGTGATCGTGGCGCAGGCAGACGAATCTCCGCCGAATCTCGTGCTCGGTAACAAGCGCTTTGCCACACTCATGTCCGAGCTCAGGCAGCGATATGAGCTGGTCCTGATCGATGCGCCGTCGGTTTCCTACGATCTCGACCTGCTTCGGATCGCGACGTTTTCAGACACGACCGTCCTTGTCGTCAGGCAGGAGATTGCCAATAGTATCGGCATCCAGAACGCCGTCATGAAGCTGCACACGGCCGGAAAGCATATTACCGGCATGGTTCTCAACGGCGTGCGGCGCCAGAAGCGACGCCATCGCTTCCACTGGCTGCGCGTCTTTAGGAAGAGCACGGCGAGACGATCCACGGCCCTGCCCCATCCCTCCCTCGCCCGACAGAGCGTGAGCTGACCATGCCCCGCATTGAAAATCGCCGTTCAGCCCTTGTCAGTGTCGCGATGGCGGTTGCGCTTGCTTTTGTCCTTCTCGCATCGTCCATGCCCGCATCTGCATCGAAAATGCCGTCCTACACTGTCGGTGCGGGAGATGTGCTGATGATCACCGTTTATGGCGATGCCGGCCTGACGGGCCTTTTCCCGGTCAGCGCAGAAGGCGTGATCGGCTACCCCCTGCTCGGCAATGTCGACGTCGCGGGCAAGACGGTCGATGAAATCGGTGCGCAGATAAGCCGTGATCTCGCCGATCACGTGCCCAACCGGTCCGTGGCGGTCGCCATCAAGGAATATGCGCCGATCTTCATCGTCGGCGACGTGCAAAAGCCGGGACGATACGAATATCGCCCCGGAATGATCGTGCTTGAACTGTTTGCGCTGAGCGGCGGGCTGCGGGAACCGACGGCGCGCACCGACATGTCGTCGATCCAGCTTATTTCGGCACAGCAGGAATATGAGGACATGTCTCTCCAGCTTCTGTCGCAGGATGTCAGGCGCGTGCGGCTGGAGGCGGAACGCAACAACGTCGCATTCGAATACAACAGCAACGGCCCAGGGCTCGTGCGGGATGCGACGACACTCGAAAAGATCGTTGAATCGGAAAAGAGCCTTTACAAGCTGCGCCTTTCGGTCCTGCAGGATGAAAGGACCAATCTCGAGGTGCAGAAACAGAACTTCGTTCAGGAGATCGATACGCTCCAAAAAAGCAATGTCATGCGTAATGAGCAGTTTCAGCTGCTTGGCCTCGACGTAAATGCCTCCGAGGAGCTGGTTTCGCGTGGCGCGGCTTCGCAGTCGGCTCTGAGAGAGCGCAAGAGAGAGTTGCTGGCCATGAACCAGCAATTGCTGGAATCCACCTCTTTCCTTGCCAGAGCCCGGCAAAACAAAAACGAGGTCGAGAGGCGCATCTTGGAGCTTGAAAACAAGCGCAACAACGATGCCGCCACGGAACTGCGGGAGATCGAGCTGGATATGGTTCGCCTTCGCAGGAAGATGACCTTCAGCCTGCAGACGATGGCTGAGATCGGCGCGACATCACGACGGGTGACGAGCCTTGAGCAGATGATCCAGACGAAATTCTCGATCGTTCGGCAGCTTTCGGGCGAGTATGGCGAAACCGACGCCGGCGAACAGACGCCCATCAGGGCAGGCGACGTCATTCGCGTCAGCCTGATCGCATCCGGCCCTGCGGAAAGCAGCGCGAACAGGACCGCAAAGGCCAACTGAACTTTTCATCGGCGGCCACTGCAAAAAGACGTCGAGCCGCATCGGCTTTCAATCGACCATAAACTTCGTGGAGATGGAGATGGGATCCACTTTTGCTCCTGTAAGATACCGCACGATCGGCCGTGACGCAGTCATCCTCATGGGCGGCGGCAAAGGCTGCCGGCCGGTTCAGGTCACCCAGGATGCCTTGACCGATATCCAGTCGCCGCCTCGATGCGACACCGACCGCCTTTCGCAATATCTCGAAGTCTTCGCTCAGATTGCCGAGAAGAAGATCGAGGCAGGGGAGTTCGCATTCGACGGACGCATCTGGATCACCGGCAACGACGTTCGCGCCTGGCGATGCAACCGTCTGGAAACAGATCCCATCGATCAGGATGCAGAACGGCGCCCGGGTCTGTCAGGAAAATTCCAGCCTACCCTGGGGTAAACGGATCGAGGATTACGGTTGATTGAACGCCGATCGAGGAGATCTGGCCGACACGGAACGGCGGATCGCCCGCAGCTGGTGAAGGCCGCAAGCAATCCGCGCAGTCCCCTCGTATGAGACGCAAGCCACTATACTCTGTACCGGAACAGCAACATCCTGATTGCCATGGCTTTTGTGGTCACCCTGAACCGGTGCGACTCCCTGGTCAATCAGCGGAAAATACTCAATCCAGAAAGACCTATTCGCTGCGATCTCCGGAACCCGAGGGGGCTTTGCCCGCTTCCCTCAATCCACCTCACGCAAAGTTAACGGCCCCTCATTGCCGGTCGAAAAACCGGTCCATTGGGAGCCTATGTTCACCCAGGTATTGTCGGCGTGCAAGCTGAGAAAACCCTCGCTGCCGTCGAAACTCGCGGAGCCGCGGTCAAATTCATTGTCGTGCAATATGGTATTGATCCGCCTGGGCCGCTCATGCGGCGCTTCCTTGAACCTGCCGTTATGCGTCCACATGAGCTTGTAGCCATCGACGAAGCCGTAACGCAGGCCGGTAAAGCGGTTAGCGTCGAACACCGTGCCGTTATAGTCGGATCCCAAATGATCCCAGCTTTCGTATTCCACGCCGATATAGGCAATATCTTCGAACACGTTTCGGCGGTAGATATTGCCCAGACCACCCCAGATGCCCGCCACGCCTGAATCCGCGAACGTCGTTCCGACATAAAGGCCGCTATTGCTGTGGCTGACGTGATTGTTGGAATATTGCAGGAAATACGGGCTCAACCCTTCTGACGAGGCGAGCGCAACCGTCATCATTCCATGACGCATGCGGGAAATGGTGTTGCTGTCCACCACCAAGTCGTAGACGTTGCCGTAAAGCAGAATGCCGGTGGAATCGGAATCGTGCCGACTGTAGCTTTCCCTGCCCTCGAACGTGTTGCGATAGATCGCAACACGCGAAGCGGTCGCCGCCAGAGCGAACCGGCTCGTGCGATCCGGGATCACCCGCCATGCGCTTTCCAACATAGCGGTGGCGCCATTGACGGACACGACGTGACGTTGTTGGCCGGCCCCTCGCCCGCCGACGATGACGAGATCGCGGCCACTTGCCACCGGCTGTCCCCAATCTGCGAGCCGAAAGGTAACGGTGTCTTCAGTCGCGCTGACGAAATCGTTCTTCAGCCGGCTTCCGACGATCTCAAAACAGATCTGTTCGCCCTTGTTGCAATCGACCTTGTCGCAGTCATGGGGCGCGGCATTACGCGAGACATTTCCTTCCCAATACAGGTTCCGCATGCTGCCGAAATGCGCCTGGCCGACAAAAAACCGGCCAATGCCGTGGCCGTCGTCCCGGCTTTCATCGGCATTTGTGAGCTCGTTGCCGATCATCGCAAAATCCCGGCCACCCCAGAGTGCGACGACGGACTCGCCATATCCCGTCATGCGAAATCGGTTTTTAGACATGAAGATCTGCCGACTCGCACCGTAGAAAGATCCATTCTCGATCAGCTCTGACGCCTCGATGAAGAGGCCCGAGACATCCTGGGCGTCAAGCGCCGGAGAACCCCAGGCATCGAGCCGCACGGATTCGAGCCGGATCTCCTTCGCAAAAGAAAGGTTGACGAGAGGCTTGTCCCTGGACCTGCGATCTCCGGTCAGGGTGAGTTTACGAAAACCGACATTGTCGACCGGGCTGACGATCATGCTGTTGTCGATGACCTGTCCAAGACGGATTTCGGTTTCTTCCATCCCGTCGCCGGCCCAGGTGACATTCGCCGGCGCGTGAAGCGTCGCCATGATCCGGTACTTGCCCGCTGGAAAATAGATCGTGGCGGGCGCCGATGTGGCAGCCGCTTCAAGCGCCTGTTCGACCGCACGCGTATCGTCGGCGTTGCCATCTCCGCGCGCGCCGAAATGCCTGACATCGATGATCCGCTTGTCCTGCCCATGCCAGGGGGATTGCGCAAGTATATCGAGCGATAACGGACCGCTCCAGCCATAGCGACCGCCATGGCCATTATGTATCCAGACTTCATAAGTGGCGGACGGCAGGTCCGGTATTTCGAACTCCACCCTGAAAGGATTGACGGACCTTGGAGTGAGATACCACCCCGCGCCTCCGGCCGGCTTGAGGTAGATATGGGATTGGGTCGTACCATTCGAGCGCGCGAGATTGCGGCCATAAACCGAAATGACGGTGCCGGGTGCTGCCTTTTCCGGCCCGACCCACCACGCTTCCGTTCGATTGATGGCGACGGCAGGCCCCTGCAGCGAACCTCGCTGCGGCCAGATCAGGTACATGGACCATGGTGGCAAGGTCGTCGGCAATAGAACGGTTGCAGCGGTCTTATCCGCCGTAAGCGGCTTTACGGTCGTCAAATTGCCCTGATGCGCATCCGCCGGCTGGGAGAAGATCTGAAATACGGATTTCTGATCCAGGCCTATCCCGGTCATCGAAATGACCTCGTTCCGGTCCGCGGTCCTGGAGATCTCGGCGATCGCCGGCATCGTCACCCCGAGCGCGTGTGCCGGAGGATTGAAGGCATCGACATCCGCGGGCAAAGCGGGTTCGGGAAAAGGAACGGGCAGTCCGAAATCCTGCGGACTGCTCTCGGCATTCGCCACAGAGAGGTTCGCCGGTGTCTGCCAATCCCCTGAAACCGATTGGGAAAACTGGAAAGCCACCACCGCAAGCAGAACCAGTAAAACGGACGATACCGGAAACCTCATAGTCTCGGCTTCCCAGGCATGCCGTTGGCCGGCAAAGGGGCTCCAGCCGATAGTTTCTTGCGAATGTCGCTTCCGATCACATTCGCTGTGGGTTGCGATATGGTTTCCGAAACTGGCCGACACGGGCCTTGTGTCCCGCGCCGCATCTCCAGCCATGCATTTTCAAACCGCATATGGGTTTCAAAGGAAATGAACATAAGTGTCGCCTCCCACCAAAAACCCTCACAACCGTCCGACGGCGGGCCAACAAAGGCTCATCGCAATCGCTTCAGGCAGGCTCGTCGACCAGGCCGCGCCAGCGCGCGTAGAGATCAACTATCCCGGTTCTGAGATCGACCTTCGGCTTCCAGCCGAGGTCATTCAGAAGGGGGCAGTTGAGCAGTTTCCTCGGAGCCCCGTCAGGCTTGCCTTCATCGAACAGGATCTCGCCGCGATAACCGACGATATCCGCGACCAGATAGGCAAGATCACGGATCGAGATTTCCTGCCCGGAGCCGACATTCGTCAGCGGGAGATGCCCATGGCTTTTCATCAGGAAACAGCAGGCATCCGCCAGATCATCCACGTGCATGAATTCCCGCAGCGGATTGCCGGTTCCCCATACGACCACGGTACCGGCGCCAGACGTCTTTGCCTCGTGCATCTTTCGCACCATTGCCGGAATGACGTGAGAGCCTTGCGGATCGAAATTGTCGTTCTGCCCGTAGAGATTGGTCGGCATGACCGAGATGGAACGCATGCCGTGTTGCAACGCATAGGCCTGAGCAAGTTTCAGTGCCGCGATCTTGGCAATCGCATAAGCTTCATTCGTCGGCTCCAGAGGACCCGACAGCAGGGCACGTTCATCGATCGGCTGCGCGGCGAATTTCGGGTAGATGCAGCTGGAGCCCATCCATAGGAGTTTTTCGACCCCGATATCGGCGGCAGCCTTCATGATGTTCATGGCGATAAGAGCATTGATATAGAGAAAATCCGCAGGATAGGCCGCATTCGCCGCAATGCCACCCACCTTGGCAGCGGCAACCAGCACGACGTCCGGCCTGAATGCATTCATCCAGTCTTCGGTATCGGACTGGCGGGTCAGATCAAGGTCATGTCTGGGAACCTTCAGGATTTCGCAATCTTCCCACTCCAGCCGGCGGACCAGCGCCGAGCCGACCATGCCGTTATGGCCTGCCACCCACACACGCTTTCCCTCGAAGCCGAACGCGTCTTTTTTGGAACTAGCCGGCCAGGTCATTTCGCCCCTCCTCCCGCATGACGACACGCAGGTCACTCTCCACCATCTCCGTCACCAGATCCTTGAACGGGGTCGAATGTCGCCAATTCAGTTTCCTGCGGGCCTTCGCCGGATCTCCGAGCAGGAAATTCACCTCGGTCGGACGGAAATAGCGGGGGTCGATTGCGATGATGGGATCGCCGGTCCTGGCATCGAAGCCGATCTCATCGGCATCCCTGCCATCCCATTCTATGGTCCTGCCGACCACACAGAACGCGAGCTCGACAAACTCCCTCACCGAATGGGCCTCGCCGGTCGCGAGCACGTAGTCGTCCGGCATGTCCTGCTGCAGAATTCGCCACATGCCATCGACGTAATCCCGCGCATGCCCCCAGTCTCGCCGCGCATCGAGATTGCCGAGATGAAGCTTGCGCATCAAGCCGCGTTCGATTGCCGCGACCCCGCGGGTGATCTTGCGCGTCACGAAGGTCTCGCCGCGCAATGGGCTTTCATGGTTGAACAGAATGCCGTTCGAGGCATGGAAACCGTAGGCCTCCCGGTAGTTTACCGTCATCCAATAGGCATAGAGCTTCGCCGCCGCATAGGGGCTGCGAGGATAGAAGGGCGTACCCTCATGCTGGGCGACTGCCCCCATCCCTCCAAAAAGCTCCGAGGTCGATGCCTGATAGAACCGGCAACGATCCCCCAGCTTGAGTATCCGCAGGGCTTCCAGCAATCGTAGTGTACCAAGTGCATCGGAATTGGCCGTATATTCCGGCGTTTCGAAACTGACCTGCACATGGCTTTGTGCCCCGAGATTATAGATCTCGTCCGGTTGCACTTCCTGTATCACCCGGCACAGGTTCGTGGCATCCGTCAGGTCGCCGAAATGCAGCCTGAAACGGACATCATCCGCAAGCGGATCCTGATAAAGATGATCGACACGGCCGGTATTGAAGGAAGAAGAACGCCTCTTCAAACCATGGACCATATACCCCTTAGCAAGCAGTAATTCGCTGAGATATGCTCCGTCCTGACCGGTCACACCAATAATTAATGCCGTCTTTTCCATCGTCCGCCGCACCTCGAATATTCTCCGGATACGGCCGCCAACGGTTGCCGATGATGAACTGTAGAAGCGCGAGGATTTGCGGGCAACCTCCCAATAGGGAGAGTGTACGACAGCCGACAGTGGCTGTCCTACCGTTTAAGATGAACCTTTAGTAGAAATAATAGGCTTGGCTCGCCTTTAGGCTAAGATCGATTGGTTTCGCCGGCACGCGTCAGACCCAATACAAGGTCTACTACGCGGGCGATCTCGCGCGCATCCGCGCCAGGATCTATAGCAAGTATATAAGCGTCCGAAATCTTTCTCTTGAGCTAGAGTTTGCCCATCGATTAGTGGTCGCGTGACACTTGGGCAGATAGTGGGTTCCCAAACCAGCGAAGCTCGTGAGGCTCGAAGGCAGCCCCTCCTAAGTTGTCAACGCGAAACCGGCAATCCATATGGTATCCATCGTCAGGACGGTTAAGCGACGAAGATCATCTTGTCGGAGATAACTCGATCAAAAGGCTACTGTCTCGCACCGAGCCGACTGATCTTAAATGGAAGTGATCCCAAAGGTTGCGGTTCGAAGCGGTGCTCTGATCCCCAAAAACTGGATCGTTTTTAATTGGAGTTTTCCGCGCTAGATTCCCGGCTGGGAACAGGAGCGGAAGCTATGAAGGCATCGA
>NZ_VIWP01000010.1 GCF_007829835.1 Neorhizobium alkalisoli
TCAGCGCATTTTTGGTGGGATATCCCAGCTGGCGAATGGTCGCGTTAAGCCGCTTGCCAAGCCGGATATAGAGTTCAACTGCTCGAAGTCTGTCTGCGTAGGAATACATGAACTACCTCCTGGTGGTCCAAGTTTTCGTCCGCACCCCCACCGGCTCAATTCCGCGTGGAAACCAACAGGCGAAACCACAAATCCGTCGGTGGCAGCGAAAAGGTCGTCCTGAGGTCTCGAACGAAGATGTTTTGCGGCTTTAGGTCTTGGTGAACCAGGCCGCGACCGTGACAGTGCGCGAGACCTGCCGACAGCTGAATCAACAACGACAATCGCCCGAGATCACCCCAATGAGGATCCTCTATGAAATCGGACAGATCGCCCTCCCAGCGCCGGAAAAACGCGATTGGCACCCCAAGGATAAAGATGACGTCAAACGGCCAATGTACGTTAGGATGGTAATGCGCCGCCGTCTGCAGCTTGATCTCACGCAGGAAGCGCTCCGCCCGTTCAGCTGGTGAAATGTCTTCGCGCCGTCGCGGGAATTTAGCGCAGGTCAGTCGAGGAAAGACGCTATCGCCGTTATCGAGGAAGACGATTTCACCCGAGAAGCCCGCGCTACTGTTTAACGCCTTTTGCGCCTTGCCCCAAAAAGCGAGGAGCTGATCGCGGAGTGGGATTGGAAGCTCGTAGAACGCGTCAGACGGAATTTCGGTCAACTGTATCTCCCGACCTGGACGGAAGCTTTATAACGTTCCAGCTGGGCCGCTTCTATCAGTTTGGACGTCGATCTGGCTTTCAACTTCGCCGATCCTCGCGGGAGCGTGGAGGGATTCGTCAAAGAGGGCGCTCTGCCTTGACGCGAGCCGCGCTCAGAAGCAGCTGCATGTACGTCTCGAAGCTGACGCCGTCCGCCCGGTTGAGGCTGGCGACCAAAGGGTCGTGGATGAGGTCCACCAGGCTCAGCTCCAAGATCGGCGAATTGAACCGTCCCGAATGATGGGACAGCGGATGCGAAGAGAGCTCCTGATCGCCGTTGGCGCAGCTCTCGACCATCCGGAGCGCGTCAACGACCGACACGTCGAAGGTTGATGATCGCGGATGCGTGTTAAGCGTTGCCGTCATCGTCGTCTCCCTCGTAAACAGGCTGTAGTCCGATAAGCCACTGATGTCGCCGAACGGGGCCAGACTAATTTCAGGAGAGCCGCCCGGCTAGCATACTTTGGTGTACTCAGCGCTCGCGCATGGAAAATCACCATGGAACGAGCATGGGATACACCCGTGACCCCGATGGCATACCTAAGTTCAGTTACGTAAGCCGTGGTTCGACGTCAGTGTGGTTCCGCTGGAATGCAAAGCGTTGCATCCGAGCAGTTTCAGCGAACCAAATCGCAGTGAGGGCGACGAACATGACGACTGCATCAGGAATCCAGATTGGCAGGGCATATCTATCTCAAAACCGTGTTCGTGACCAACGCCTCTTCGAGCTTCCCGCTCATACGTTGCGGTCTCGTCGCAAGTCGAACGGTGCTTCCCTAACTATCGAGAGGCCGGAGAAACCCGGCTCAATCGTTGGAGGTCAACGCGGTAACGGGCATGACGGCGCGAGCAGGGCGGGCTATGCCGTCCTCGGTTTCTCCGAACCCGTCCAGCGCCATTTCGGCGCTTCATGCCCCCGGCTTATGCAGGCCGACGGCGGTAGACGGTTTTCGGACGATGACATGTCGGTTCACGAGAACACCGTCGGCTACCAGATCGACATCGCTTTCGAAATCGCGCGTGAGTATCCGTTCGTCGGCGAGGATATCACCGCCGAGTCCGTTTCGAGGGTCATCGCTGGCGTATATCCGGTCCTGGTTGCCTTCAACGGCTACCGACACCGCTCAGGCCGTCTGACGCGGATCGATCACGCGGAAATCACAATGGAGTCCACGCCGATCCCGTGCATGGACCTTTCCGGAGATGTGGACGTGCGTGCTGTCGTGCACAGGGACGGCCGCACCGCATGGGATGTGACGTCCATGCTCGTTCGCCCCCTTAGGGCATTGCTGTGGACCGCCGAACGACTGCGGGAAGAGGGTTCCCGGCTGAAAAAAGGAGATATAGTGACGTCCGGCACCTATCCCTTTCTTCTCGACATCCGTCCGGGCGACCGTTTGATCGCGGACGTGGTCGACAAGGCCGAGATCAGCCACAGGTTCGAGAACGGTGTATGATGTCAGGCGGCCGGAACGCTTGGCCGATCTACCGCTTCAAAAGCATCATCCGGCCGCGTGGAGTGGTATGCTTCGGCCACCGCGGCATGCGCTTCATCCTCCGTCCCCGGTAGAAGAGCGTCGCGGAAGCCGACCGCGGCCTTGAGCTGGAAGGCACGCGCACCCTGCTGGCGCGCTGTCGAGATCGCAATGCGAAAGGTTTCGGCCGCCAATTCCGCATTCGTTGGAACGATGAACGTCGCCTTGAGCCGCAGGAGCTCGGCAAGCTGGAACTGCTCGCCCGTTTCCGTCGCCCGGCCGATCGCGCGGTCGATCAGATCAAGGGATTCCCTTGTTCGTCCCGCGCGGAATGCGCACTCCGCCTGGGCGGCGGCGATGGTGGTCGCGGTGTTCGCATGCATTTGGGCGTCGGCGCGGACGAGAGCCTCGTTAAGCAACGCTTCGGCTTCTTCCAGCCGACCATCCGACAAAGCCACTTCGCCCTTTAAGCCGATTGCCAAGGCCTCGAAGGCAGGAAGTCCGTTGCTGGTGGTGATTTTGTGAAGGTCCGCTGCGAGTTCCTGCGCTCTGTCGAGATCTCCCGACCAAAGGAAAACGCCCGCTCCGTGCGTGAGCGCGATCGCCAGGCAGACGGCGTTGCCGTATGTGCGAGATTCCTCCAGCGCCAGCTCGACTTCCTGAAGGGCCCTGTCCGTTTCTCCCTCTATCCAAAGCGTCCTGGCGTAGAGCGAGCGCGCTCTTACGAGCTGTAGCATCGCTGTGAACGAAAGGTCGAGGAGGGGATATCTGGGGACGGCGGCCTCCAGGTAATGGCGCGCCTGCGCTAATGAACCGAGATAGGCAAGCGTCGTCCCGTTCATCCAGCCGCACAGGAGCCTGGCCTTGGGAATGTTCGCCTCGGCCGAAAGAGCCTCGAAATCCCTGGCTGCCTCAAGACCCTCTTGATACTTTCCTATCCTGGTGATGAAGACGTTATAGGCCGCTAGCGTGCGCATCTCGCGCCCGACATCTCCAAGCTCCCGGCACAAATCCAGGCATCGACTGTAGGCCGTCTTGACCTGAAGCATGGAATGTACCGCCATCGTCCCCGTCAGGGCCACGGCTTCGCAAAGAGACGCTTCAGTCGCGAGGTCGAGCTCGGTCGCCGTCGCGAGCGCTTTCGCCGCCCACGACCCGCATTCCGTCAGGAGCCCCATTTCGTAGAAAAGCGGCCAGGACGACGCGATGAGCGCGACGCCGACATCGTCATTTCCATCCTCGGAAAAGCACCATCTCAACGCAGACCGGACATTGGCAAGGAGGTCGCTGGTTCTGTTCTGCTCGCCCCATCTCTCGAAAGGCGGGGTCAACTCGGTCAGCTTCCGCGTGAAGGCAAGAAAATAGCTTGCATGTTCTTGGCTGGCGCGGGCGAGTTCGCCCTCGTGCTGCTGAAGGGCTTCCCCTGCATAGGCGCGGGCGGTCTCGGTGAGCCGATAAAGCTGTTGTCCGGTCTGAAGCGAGATGAGCGACTTTTCCGCCAGGCTCTCGCAGAGATCGAAGACTTCTTCTTCGGTGGTGTCCATAAAGGCAGCCACCGCTATCGCCATCTCCGGCGTGAAGCCCCCGTTGAACACGGACAGGGCCCGGAAAAGCGCCTGCTCCTCGCGGGTAAGCAGGTTGTAGCTCCAGTCGAACATCGATCTCAGCGTCTGATGACGCGGAAGCGCTGCTCGTCGGCCTCGCCAGTGAAGTCGAAAGCGGTTCTCGAGCAGTTGGACGACACCCGAAATTCCATGTGCGCCGGCGCGACCAGCCGCCAGTTCCAATGCCAATGGGATGCCGTCGAGCCGATGGCATATCTGCGCGGCCTTGCTCGCGTCTTCGTCACCGGGTTCACCTCTCAGTCCCGCAGCGGCAGCCCTGTCGAAGAAAAGCTGGACGGCGGGAAAGTGCTCGATGTCCGCAGCTGAGATGGCCGCGCCGGGAGGTGGTGCTTCGAGTGGCTGGAGGTGCAGAACTATCTCGCCTTCCACCCGCAGTGCTTCGCGGCTGGTGGCGAGTATATGAAGACCCGGCAGGGCATCGAACAGTGATTCTGCCAGTATCGAGACGTCTTCGACGATGTGCTCGCAGTTGTCCAATACCAGCAGGAGACGGCGACCGTCCAGGTTCCCGACGATGGATGTCAGGAGATTCGGGGCGGAGGTGTTCAGGCCTAGAACGTTCGCCAGACCCGTCAGAAGTTCCGCGGCGTCCTTGAGAGCGACCAAGTCGTAGTAGTAGACGTGGCCCTCGAATTCGTCGAGCATCTGGTGTGCCGCCGCGACGGCAACGGTCGTCTTTCCGATGCCGCCGGATGCGACAACCGTGACGAAGCGACGATCGAGGATATCGGCGACGAGCTCCGCGACAACACCGTCACGCCCAATCATCCGTTTAAGCGGAGGAGGGACATCGATGGTCGGGCGTGTTGCGGACGTCGCGGGAAGGGAGGTATGCGTGACCGCTTCTAGCGGCGCTTCCCTTTCGACCGGAGCGATAAAACAATAGCCTCGCCCCGGTATGTTGCGAACGTACTTCTCCCGGTCGCCGTCGTCCAGAGCCTTTCGGAGCGATGCAATCTGCACCCTGATCGAGCTTTCTTCCACGAAACTCGAAGGCCAGGCGTGACTTACGATGGTGTCCTTCGAAACCACTTCCCCGGCGTGCTCCAGCAACAGGGTCAGGATGTCCGTCGCGCGGCTGCCGATTTCGCACGGTTCCCCGTCGCGCTGTAGCGAGCGCTGGGACGCCAAGAAGCGATATGGGCCGAACGTGTAAATCATGGTGCCGTCACACTGAGTCAATCTCAGCATAGAAGGCCCGATACCCTCCGCCAACCTAGCTGGTAGGTTAGGTTTGTATCCCGGAGACGCTTCGCCCCGGTACACGCTTTCACGCCCGATCCCGACGTTATGTCGCGCCGTTAAATAGGCGGGAAATCACCGCTGTCCTCAGGAGCGCCTTTTCACATCGTTTCACATGCCATTCCGAAGGGTCCATGCGACAGTGAAGGTGTGGAAAGCAGTCGAGCAAAGCTGCCTAACGCGGCAGACGAGGCGATGGCATGCCTCAAATGCCAATAGATACAGCCACGTGACGATACACCGCTCTTGGAAGGTCGGCCAACCGATGAACGCACACTCAACCCCGGAAATGATGAACCGCAAGGTCATTACGGACTTTGTCGAAGCGATCAACTCGCGCGACATCGAGCGGCTTCTGGCGCTCTTCGCCGCCGACGCGATAGTGAACGACCAGTTGAATGAAGTTCAGGGCCTCGCCGAAATCGGGGAGTGGGCGAAAACCGATGTAGCGGGCGTGTCCCTGTCGATCGAGGCGATTTCCATCCGTCGACACTACGGCAGCACCATCATGAAGGGCAGCGTCGACGGTACGTTCGACAAGCGCGGGCTACCGGACCCGCTGCTCTATAAATTCTATTTCGTGCTTTCTTTCGAGAAGATCGCGCTGTTGGTGGTTCTCCGGGACGAGGCCTGACGACGGCTGCTCCCCCGATCCATGGGGGAGGTCGGGAAGCGCGATGCCTGCTACCTGCATCACTTGAGACCGAATAATACCTGAAAAAGAACGAATTGAAGGGTCGCGAGCAAAGCATTCCTTATTCGAATGTCACCAGCGCAACCGTAATCGCATCCAGTCGCATGGACTGTTTTCTTTACTTAAATTTCTAGCATCACCGCTGGTTTCGGTCCTCGGGTGCCGATTTCACCGACGGTGAAGGGCGGAGTGAACGATATGAATATGACGACGTTCCCCAATGACGACCTCGATCCAACATGTTTGAGGGAAATGAGCCGTCGGCTCAAAGAGCTCGAGGTCAGCGAAGCGCGCTACCGGACGCTGTTCAACAACGTGCCCGCCGCCGTGCTGCAGGTGGACGCAAGCGATGTGGAAGAGGCTTTCACCAACCTAAAGCACAGCGGCGTCGAGGATATCGACGCGTTTCTTCTCGAGAATCCGCAACTGGTCGATCAGGCCAACAATTCCGTGATCGTAAGGGAGGTGAATGACGTCGCGCTGACACTTTTCGGAGCCACGGATATCTCTCAATTGCTGGCCCCCGTCGCCTATGTCTTCGCCGGAACGCCAGAGGCGTCCCCGAACGTGATGTCCGCCCACTTCCGAGGACGGCCAAACCATTATCAAAGGCTCAAAATCAAGACCTTCGACGGCAGGACCATCGACGCCGCTCTCATGGTCTCCTTTCCGCAGGCGGCTGCCAATTTCGATACATCGGTGCTGATGATCATCGACATGACCGAGCAGGTCCGCATCGAGAAGGAGCTCAAGAAGATGGAATCCGAATTCGCTCACTTCTCCAAGCTGTCCATTCTCGGAGAGTTTTCCGGGGCGATCGTCCACGAGGTCAGGCAGCCATTGTCGGTGGTCGCCAATGACGCCGCTACAGCGGCACGCTGGCTCCAGCGTAACGATCTCAACCTGCCAAAGGTACGAGAGCTCGTCGAAAGAATCGAGGAAAGCGTCCGTCGTGCGAACGAGGTCATCAAGCGTGTCCAGGACATGGCGACCAAGGCGACGCCCGAGAGGCAAACGTGCGACCTCAACCGACTGGTCGCCGGAGCGCTTACGTTCGTCAAGAAGGAAGCGACCCGCAGATCCGTGACGATCAGCAGCAATCTGTCTGCGGAAATCGCGACGGTTGAGGCCGATCCGGTTCAGATCCAGCAGCTTGTCGTCAATCTCGTCGTCAACGCGATGCAGGCGATCGAGAGGACGCATGCGCAGTCCGGGCGGGTGCAGGTAACCACCCGAAGCGACGGTGAGCGAGCCTTCGTCGAAGTTCACGATACGGGACCGGGCATCCCGGACGGGATTGCGACGGAAATCTTCGAGAGCTTCTTCACGACCAGGAAGGAGGGAATGGGCATGGGGCTGTCGATTTGCCGTTCCATTGTCCAGAGCCACGGCGGCGTCATTTCGGCGCGGAACACCTCGGAGGGCGGCGCGGCATTCGAAGCTTGGCTGCCTCTCGTGTTTGTCGAGACGGACAATGCACCGGAAACCGAGACGAGCCGACAACCCGCAGAATAGACGGAAGGCGCAGGAGGACCTGATATGATACACTCGATGGAACTGCAGAATGCCGCACCGTTGATCACGATCGTCGACGACGAAGACATCGTCCGCAAATCGTTGATCGATCTTTTCGGCTCTTTCGACATGCCCGCGGTAGCCTTTGACGGTCCTGCCGATTTTCTCGCGGGCTTCGATCCGGGGCGTCCGGGTTGCATACTTCTCGATATCAACATGCCTGATTTCAACGGTCTCGAATTACAGAAAAGGCTGTCGGCGATGGGCTGCAGCCATCCGGTCGTCTTCATAACTGGCTTCGAGGACGTCAGGATTTCGGTGGACGCGATGAAGGCCGGGGCGACCGACTTCTTCCTCAAGCCCTTCGACAGCAAGAAAGTTGTCGCCGCAGCCCTCAAGGCCATCAATCTCGATGGCGAACGTAGGACTGAACGCGTCAACCTCGACAACGCCCACAACTGCTATGGAAAGCTGACGCCCCGGGAACGTGAAGTTCTCAAGTTCGTCACCGACGGCCTGCTGAACAAGCAGATCGCCTGGGAGCTGGGGATCAGCGAGATCATGGTGAAGCTGCATCGCGGCCGCATGATGAAGAAGATGGAGTGCCGGACATTGAGCGAACTGGTGCGCCGTTACGACCTGCTGGCCGCGGCGGACGCGATGGGGGAAAGCGCGAGGACCTGAAGGGGCGGACCTTGCGCTCGTTCAGCGATACCCGACGCCCATAACGTACTCCTTCAGCAATTCCTCCTCGCTTTCGGCCTCCCGCAAAAGGCCACCTAGAATGTCCCGGGCGTTTATAACGCCGATCGCGCATCCGTTTCGATCTTCGACCGGAAGGTGTCTGAAGCTGTTTTGGCTGAGCACCCGCCAGACCTGCTCGAGCTCATCGGTAGGCTCGCAGCTGACAATCTCCTTCTGCATCACGGACGCGACAGGAACCGCCGGATCCAGCCTGCCGCTTCGTACGAAGCTGCGCATGAGATCGCTCTTCGTGATTATCCCGGCAAGTCGCCCGTCATCGCGGCACGCCAGCACCATTTCGGCTCCGTCCCGGAATAACGTCGCGGCGTCGAGCGCCGGAGCGTCAGGCGAGATTTTAACAAGGCGGGCTCTCGCCCTGTCGAGAATCTGCTCTACGAAAACCATTGACTTCGTCTCCCAAGGTGACCGGATGGGCGCGCCATCGGCCGTTGAACGCCGACACGGTCCGGAAGCAGTGAGACATGAGACCCTGCGTAGGCGGCTCCTCAAGCTAGCGTCGGGCACTTTCCAACGGAAGCTATACCTCCGTTTGCCTTAGTCGCATGGTGAAGGCGGGCCTTCTCTATCAAACGGGAAGAGCAGGGCCGTCCCGGCGGATGGACGACCCTGCTATCGCGTGCCGTTCGCTGGTCCCTGCCGACGAGGATAGCGGGGACATCTTCTGTAGAGGCGGTCTACATGGACGCGATCTGCGAGAACGAGAATACACGCCCTGATACGCTGATCCATGTAGACCGAGGTATACCTATTCGTCCCGCATCGGCCAGAGTCCCTCGAACGCGGAGCGTCCGTTCGCTGTATCGATCCGCGGGACCACGGACATGCCGGACCGCAGGCTGCCCGAGAGATCGCCAGCGTCCACGGCGATCTTGACGGGGACACGTTGAACGATCTTCGTGAAGTTGCCCGTGGCGTTATCGGTGGGGATCAGCGAAAACTCCGAACCGCTACCCGGAGACAGGCTCTCCACCTGGCCGCCGATCTCAATGCCGGGGAAACTGTCGACGCTGATCACGACGGGCTGGCCGACCTTGATATCCGTAAGCTGGGTTTCCTTGAAGTTGGCGACGACGTAGACGGAGTGAAGCGGCACGACTGCCATGAGCTGCGTTCCGGCGTTCACGAGTTGCCCGATCCTGAGCGTTCGCGCGCCGACCGTACCGTCGACAGGTGAGACGATGCGCGTGTAGGCCAGGTTCAGTTCCGCCTGCGCGACCTGAGCCTCCACCTTGTGGCGTTGAGCGGTAGCCTGGCTTTTCTGCGTCTCGAGCACCGGAATCCGGTCTCTGGTGGCGACGACATTCGCCTCGTCGCGCTTTACGGCCGCTTCTGCCTGGTCCCGGACGGAGACGGTCTGCTCCGCACGTGATTGGGAACCCGCGCCGTTCGTGATGAGTTTGCTCCATCGTTCCGCGTCCGCTTCGGCAAAGACCAAAACGGCTTTTGAAGCGTTCAATGCGGCTTCCGCCTGCTGGACAAGAGAGCGTTGCAGATTGATCTGTGAATCGACGTTCCTTATGGCGGCGTTGGCGGCTTCCAGGTCGGCACGGGACTGGGAGAGCGCAATCTGGAAGTCCCGGTCGTCGATGCGCGCCAGCAGCTGTCCCGCTTTGACCGAGTCGTTGTCGTTGACCAGAATTTCGCGGATGTATCCCGAGACCTTGGGAGCCACGGCGGTGAAGTCCGCCTTGAGATAGGCGTTGTCGGTCGTCTCGATGTAGCGATCCACGACCAGATATCGATATCCCGTCTGCCCGCCGACGACGAAGGCTGCAATGACAGCGGACGCCAGCATGAGCGAGCGGAATCTTCTGCGCTTCGCACCCTGGGGCGGCTGCTCAGCGGATGTCGACGAAACCGGGGCGGCTGCTTCGCATGGCCCGACAATTCGAAGTCCTTCCTGAGTTCCAGCGACTGCGAATGCTTCCGGCCGAGGCAGTTCAACCATTTTGTTTCTCCCGATCTCAAGGGTTGCGATCCGACGCTCGCCCTTTTGCCCGTAAGAATGCCCCCGAATTCAGGCTGTGATAATCGGCGAAGATATGAAAGGATTATCAAGTGTCGGTTTAAGATGGGCGGAGATCATGGACAGGTTGACGAGTTTGGAGGTGTTCGGCCGGGTCGTCGAGACGGGCGGTTTTTCAGCCGCCGCCCGCAAGTTGAACATGTCCACGACAATGGTCGCCAACCACATCAAAGCCCTCGAGGAAAGCCTCGGCGTTCTGCTCCTCCAACGTACGACGCGGAAGGTAAGCCTGACGGAAACGGGGAAGTTCTATTACGACCGCTCTTCGACCATATTGATGGACCTCGAAGAGGCCAACGAGGCCGTCGGCGCGTTGTCGTCGACGCCTCGGGGGCAACTTCGCATGTATACGAACTCGTCCATGGTCCAGAGCCTGGCGGCGATCACGGACGAATTTGTCGAGCGCTATCCGCAGGTGACGATCAGCCTGGATATCGGGGAACGCATGGTGGACATGATCGACGACGGCTACGACCTGGCGATAAGGATGACGACGCCGGACTCGAACCTGATCGCTAGAAAGCTGGCGACCTGGAGGCACCTTGCGGTCTGTTCGCCGGAGTATGTCCTGCGGCACGGAGCGCCGGAAAAACCCGGCGACCTCGTCGATCATAACTGCCTCAGGTATGCCCTATACGCCTTCGGCGACCTCTGGCGCTTTGTGGATCGCCAGGGTTCGATCGTGGAAACACGCGCGAGGGGCAGCGTCGTCTCGAGCAGTGCCGATCTCCTGCGCGATCTCGCCGTGCGCGGAAGGGGGATTTTTCTCGCCCCGAGCCCGGTCGTCGTCGAGGACATCGCGGCCGGACGGCTCGTTTCCGTCATGACGGGTTACGAGGGCGTGGAATTCACGATCAGCGCCATCTTCCCGAACCGCAATCACCTGCCCAGCAAGGTCCGGCTCTTTATCGATCTGCTGGTCGAGCGCTTTGCGCGACTGCCGCAGTTCGCGGCGTGACGCTTCGCCTCTCGTGAAGAATCTTTAGCGGCGTATCGAGCTATCACGCGATCCCTTCACCATAAGCGTGTCTGAACTCTATCGCCCGCGATAGGCCCGGTTCGCTGCACCAAGGGCCTGGCACACCTCCGTATAGCTTACCCGTTCCTCCGGAAAAGCTAGCTTCTGCGTCGGCTTGACCGTCGTCCGACTGCGTTGGCGCAGCCTCCGGCAGTGGCCTCCGCGACCACCGCCTTTCCCACACAGTCGATCGATTCTGACCGCGTTGAAGGTCGCGTATCAATCGCAAACCAAGGAGTTGGAAATGTTGAAAGCAATCAAAACCGCGCTCGTGGCAGCGCTTCTTTCCGCCGTCGCTTTGCCTGTATTCGCAAGCGGCTCGAAGCCGACGGTGGTTCTCGTCCACGGCGCGTTTGCCGACGCGTCGAGCTGGAGCGGCGTGATCGCCAAGCTGGAAAAGGACGGCTTTCCCGTCATCGCGGTGGCCAATCCTTTGCGAAGCGTCAAATCGGATGCCGACTATGTCAGGCGCGTCGTGTCGGGCGTCGACGGTCCCGTTGTCCTCGTCGGCCACTCCTACGGCGGCTCTGTCATCAACGACGCCGTGCCGACCGACGGCAACGTAAAAGCCCTGGTCTTTGTCGCGGCCTTTGCACCGGAGGTGGGCGAGAGCGCCGCCCAGCTGTCGGGCAAGTTCCCCGGCAGCACGTTGGGGGGAACCCTCGGGAAAGCCGTCGAGCTCGAGGGAGGCCAGAAGGACCTCTACATCCAGCAGTCCAAGTTCCACGAGCAGTTCGCGGCCGACGTCTCGAAAGACGAAGCCGTTATCATGGCGGCCACGCAACGCCCAGTCACCGAAGCGGCGCTAGGCGAACCGTCCGCGAAGGCCGCCTGGAAATCCATCCCGTCGTGGTTCGTCTACGGCGATGCGGACAAGAACATCCCGCCGAAAGCTCTTTCCTGGATGGCTGAACGGGCAGGTTCCAAGGAGACGGTGGTCGTAAAGGGCGGCTCGCATGTCGTCATGGTGTCCCATCCGGCGGTCGTCGCCAAGGTCATCGAGGATGCGGCGGCGCATAAGTGACAGCCGCGATGGCGACGTTCGGACGTCGCCATCGCCTCCCGAAGTCAAAAAGGACAAATCCAATGGTCAACGACGACATGATCAGTCGGCGCAGCCTCCTGATCGCAGGGTCGGCTGGTGTCGCCTTTTCCTCGCTCCGTCTTTCACCCTCAAACGCTGCGACCGCAGCCGAAGGCAACGCCATGAGCCAGGGCTCTTTCGGAACGCTCAAGTCGATCAAGGCGGGCGTGCTGAACGTCGGATATCACGAACTGGGTCCCTCCGGCGGCCAACCGATCATATTGCTTCACGGCTTTCCCTACGACATCCAGAGTTATGTCGATGTCGGACCACGTCTGGCCGCCGAAGGATACCGGGTCATCGTACCGCATCTCAGGGGGCATGGTGCCACCACGTTTCTCGATGCAGCGACGCCACGATCCGGCGAGCAGGCCGCGATCGGACAGGACCTCGTCGATTTCCTGGATGCCTTGGGTATCCGAAAGGCGATCTTTGCCGGATATGACTGGGGCGGCAGAGCCGGATGTGTGGCCGCGGCGCTCTGGCCCGAAAGATGCTCCGGGCTCGTATCGGTCAACGGATACCTCATCCAAGATATCGCGAAGTCGAATCTGCCCGCTCCGGCGAGGGTAGAGCGTGGCTTCTGGTACCAGTTCTATTTCCAGACCGAGCGAGGAAGGGCGGGGCTGGACGCCCACCGGAGGGATATCGCCGAAATCATGTGGCACGACAATTCTCCGACGTGGAAGTTCGGCAAAGAGGTGTTCGAACGATCCGCACCTTCCTTCGACAACCCGGACTATGTCGACGTCGTGATCCACTCCTATCGGCACCGTCTCGGCGGAGCGCCAGGATATCCTGACTACGCCGAACTCGAGGCGCGCCTCGCGGCCCAGCCAGTGATCACCGTTCCCACCGTGACCCTCGACGGCGATTCCGACGGCGTTATCCCGGCTACGGACGGCAAGGCGAGCGCGGGCAAGTTCTCGGCCAAGCGGGTGCATCACGTCGTCACGGGGGTCGGCCATAACCTTCCCCAGGAGGCTCCGGAAGCATTCGCGGACGCCGTCATGGAGGTCGCCGCGCTCGGATGATCCCGTTTCCAAGTTTAATTGCGCTGCTTTGGCAATTTTCGGCACAGCGCCGACATCCTGACGGCCTATTCCCGTGCCCCGGATAAATCGCTATGGTTCCTGGAGGTGTATTTCGCGCGGTCATGCTGAAGAGATCGCTCCGATCGCGACAGCGCAGCCTCTATCTTACGGGCGAGGGGCAGAGTGCGGCCCGCGTCCTATTTGGAGGATCATGTCTTGGCGGCAGACACACTCGCGCTCTTGATTGACGGCGACAACGCGTCACCCAAAATCATCTCGGGCCTACTCGCGGAAATCGCCAATTACGGAACAGCTAGTGTCCGGCGCATCTACGGGGACTGGACAAAGCCCAATCTCGGCGGCTGGAAGGAATGCTTACTCGAGCATTCGATCCAGCCCGTACAACAATTCGCCTATACGACCGGGAAAAACGCGACAGATGGCGCGATGATCATCGACGCAATGGACCTCCTGTACACTGGAAGGTTCACCGGGTTCTGTATCGTCTCGAGCGATAGCGACTTTGCCAGGCTAGCGTCGCGCATCAGGGAGCAGGGCGTGACTGTATACGGGTTCGGCGAGCGCAAGACACCTCGTCCGTTTATTACCGCGTGCGACAAGTTCATCTACGTCGATGTCCTCAGTTTCGGTGCTGAAGCTACGCAGTCTGCCATTCCGGTCGATGGGAGAGCGCCGGCGGAGCCTAAAAAAATCGTCGCCGTGGCGAAGCCGGAAATCGACAAGCCTTCCGCATCTCAAGGTGTTGCCGCGGGCGGCAAGCTGGACAGGGCTGCCCTTGATATGCTGAGGAAAGCAGTCGAGGCCTCGGGAGATGAAGACGGCCGTGCCAATCTAGCCCGTGTAGGTGCCCATCTCGCCAAGCAGTCTCCGGATTTCGACGCCCGCAATTACGGATTTGCAAGATTGAGCGATCTCGCCGACGCATCCGGGATACTCGAAGTCGAGCGGAGCGGCGAACAGAACAAGATAGTCACAGTCAGACTGAAGCGTTGAAGAGCTCGTTGGGGCGCGGCTCGTCCATCGAGCCGACATCGACCTTGACTTGATCTCCCATCTTACCGCTGCGGTGTCGTTAACATGGAAGCTGGGATGTCCGGTTACACACACTTCAGTATACTGCACCTC
Organism: Neorhizobium alkalisoli; assembly: GCF_007829835.1. Classification (GTDB taxonomy): domain Bacteria; phylum Pseudomonadota; class Alphaproteobacteria; order Rhizobiales; family Rhizobiaceae; genus Neorhizobium. The sequence continues at coordinate 14,375 of NZ_VIWP01000010.1, forward strand.
CGTCGAGGCGGAGGGTACCGTGGGCGATCCATCCACCACGGGGTCACTCAAGATGTCATCGTTGCTCGCCGACCGAATGCCCAACCAAAAAATCTACGAGCCTGTCATACTCGATGGACCCCGCGAGGAAGCCGGGCCCATGTTTTTCGCAAGGCATACAGTGTCGGAGCTGCGGCATTGGCCCGCCGAGAGATTGAAATCGATGGGTGCGATACCTTTCCCTGTCGGATACTGCGGCCAAAGTGACCAATACGAAACAAAGGTTTGGGCCGACGTCCTCAAACAGGTCGCGGACGCCATCGCTTCATGCGATGTGATCACCGTCATCGGGAGCAGCTCGTCTTCCTTGGAACTCGATAGCGTGCAGACCCTGCTTCACCATTACGCGCGCAAGCCCGTCGAAGTCATAAAGTGCTTCGCCGACATCGGGCCCGGCTACATCTGGTCCAGCACCGCAGAGCACCATTCCATGCCGGACACAGGTGCCCGAAGAGTGGCCATCGCTCTCGGCTCCGTGCCTCCTTGCCATGAATTCGGGAACTTTTCGAACTGCACGCATCTGTTCGTCCATGAGCACCTTATCCCCGCCTTCTTCGCCGTGTCCGGCAAAGCGTTTGCGGTGCCGATGTCTCTTGGCGGATGGAAGCTCTCGCATATCGCGTTCCACCGACTGCTCGATATCGAGACAGAACTGTGCTCCGGGGATAGCTATCGGCGGATGTTCGACGAGACGGGCGGGTTTTCGCGTCCGCTCTGCTTCATCATGGCTGAGTTGCTCACGGCAGTTCATCTGCGTCGGGGTATTGCGGCCCGCGTGTATCCGGGGGGAGTCGTCGATTGATGGCGCGCCGGGCCGGACACCGCGATGAGCCTCATCGGCGGACCGGGTCGGCATGACAATCCGGTCCGATCTTCGAATGGCCAGCAACATCGAGGAAGGCGGCGATACCGCGAGTAAATCCACACCTCGTCGGCCTTCGGGGAATTATGGGGAATCCCTGGGATTTCCCGCGCCGAACGTGCGACCGTCCGATCTCGTTCGGACGGCCAACCGAGGTCGCTCAGGCGCTGGGCTGATAGCGCTTGAGCATGCGTTGAAGGGAGCGTCGATGCAGGTTCAGGTGTCGGGCCGCGAGAGAAACGTTCGATCTGGTTCGTCTCATGACCTCCTCGATGTGCTCCTGCCTCACGCGATCCGGTTCCTCGATCCTGCAATCGGGCGGGATGTTCGCCGATCCGTTCAAAAGGATGCTCGCCAGGAAATCGTCGTCGGTGGGTTTGGGAACGAAATCGTCAGCGCCCGCCTTCACGGCCGCAACCGCAATCGGCACATCGGCAAACCAGCTATGAATGACGACTTTCGTGGATGGCAGCCGTGACGAAGCCCACTTGACGAACTCAAGTCCGGTTCCGTCGGGAAACCGCATTTCCGTTACGACGATAGATGGCTGCACCGCAAGACACGCTGCCATGGCTTCGGAGAGCGTCGAACTTCTCATCACACGGCAGCCTCTTGCAATAAGGTTCGAGGCAAGCGATTCCGTCTTCTCGATAAACGGGTCGGCGATGACCACCGTCACGCGTGACGGTATCGGATAATCCTTGAATTCCCCGTTGTTTTCCATTGGCTTGCCTCATCCCTGGTTGATGAAGCCAATCTACCGAGGCCCTTGAGTTTCAACTACTATACGGGTGGATACCACGATAACGCGCCGGGCTTACTTCGCTGCCTTAGGTGCGAGAACACGACCGAGCACGATTTTCCATATGATCAGGGTCGGGGCCGCACCGAAGAAAAACAGCGTGATCGCAAAGAAGGCGGTATCGAAGGCTATCGTCGTGGATTGAAGGGCGACGGCCTTGCCGATCAAAGCCACCGCTTCCTTGCTGGCCAATCCGGCCTCCGTCCCGTGGCTGGCGAGGAGTCGACCGAGGTTTCCGATGCGTGCGATCACCTCCTCGCGTCCGGGGAGAATATGGGCCGCCAACACTGCTCTGTTGTGTGCCGTCTGGTCTTCGATGAAGGTCTGAAGGAACGAAATACCCGCGAGCCCGCCCATCTGACGGCCTATGCTGAACAAGGCAACCCCATAGATCAGGAGTGTCTTGTCGAGGCTTAGAAGCGTGACCAGCGTGATCGAAAGGAAAAGGAATCCGAGCGCGAGGCCTCGTATCAAGATTGCTGGTGTCATGTCGGGAATCCCGCTGCCGCTACTGGAGCCCGACAACAACCACATCGCCAGCATCAGGCCGAGGATGCCAAGCGGTATGGTGATAACACCCGGCAGCTTGAGCTTCTGGATCATAAAGGCCGTAAGGAAAAGCGAGCCGACGAACATCAGTGTGCTGGGCAGAAGCAGGCTCCCGGCTGCGGTAGGCGTCATCCTGAGGACGGAAACAGCAAAGGAAGGTATGACGAAACTGCTCCCGAGAAGCGCAAATCCGGCAGCGAGGCTCGCCGCGATCCCAAACGCGAAATTGGCGTTGCGGAAGACCGCGAAATTGAACGTGGTCGCCTTGTCGGGTGCGAAGAGCTGGCGGACGACCTGAATGCCGAGTGCAGCCATGCCGACAATGGTGGCCCATACGACGGTGCTGTCTCCGAACCAGTCCCAGCGATTTCCCTGGTTGAGAACGAATGTCAGCGTGAAGGCGGCGACGGCAAAGAGGATCAAGCCTACCGCGTCGAACCTGATCTTCGGGCTGTCCACTTCTTCCGCCTGTGGCGCGAGAGCGAGCATCACGATGCCAGCGATACCGAAGGGCACCGAGCACAGGAAGATGACCGACCAATCGATCTGGTCGAGGAGCCATCCCTGCATGTAGGGGGCAAGCGTCGCCGGAGCGACCACCGATCCGACCGCATACACGCTTTGAACGAACGGCTGCTGCCGCATCGGGAATACGCGGAAGAGCAGCGACTGCGCGCCGACGAGAAGCACGCCGCCGCTAGCGCCTTGAAGAAGCCTCAGGCCGAACATGACGTTGAGGTCGCCCGTATAGGCGGCACTGTAACAGGCCGCCGTCATCACCGCCCCGGCGATCATCACGGAGCGATAGAGATTGAACGCGCCAGCAAGCCAGGGGGTTGAGACGAAAGCAACGAGCTTCGCGGCGGTGTAACCGTAGTCGAGCTTGGCGAACTCGTCGGCAGATGCATGCGTACCGCCCATGATGTCGAGCCGTGCCATCGACAAGGCAGTTCCTGCGATGGCGTCGGTCAGAACGATCGTCATCGCTCCGACAAGGAGGAAAACGGCGCTCGCGGTCGAACCCGAGCGGGGTACTCCGGCTGAAGTAAAGGAAATGTCTGCCATGGCAGTCGCTCCGTCGTCGGCACCATTCGGGATCGAGAACGCGGTGCACGTTAGGGAGCCGACAATGCCCTGCCGTGGCGGGCGCGATAATCACCTCTTTGCTGAATGGACCCTCAAGCGGGGGTGTAAGGTGTTGCGCGCACCATAATCAAACAGCCGACAGCGATCGGGAACTAGGTGGGCTTTGGTATACTCGCGTCGGGCATAATCGCCTGACGCATGCAGCCAAGAACACGCCGCCGCGGTTTGCCTGAAAGCTAGAGCAGCCCTTTGTATACGTATGCCGCCGCCTCCCGGTTTGATTACCTGTGCACCACTCCTTGTCGCGGGGCACGCCCGACATAAGTGCCAACGCAACATTTCAGAACGAGGTAAGCCATGAAGAGCCGCAACACGCTGGACACGAATGCAAAGAAGGCCGCGATCGACGTCATCGGCCACCTGGTCGCGGACAGCATCGATCTCGCGCTGCTCACAAAGCAGGCCCACTGGAACCTGCGTGGGCCGCGCTTCATCGCGATCCACGAGATGCTCGACGGGTTCCGCACGGACCTCGACGGACATGTGGACACGATGGCGGAGAGAGTGGTGCAGCTCGGAGGCACCGCGCTCGGCACGGTGCAGGCAGTCGGCGAGGCAACCCGGCTACCCGCGTATCCCACCGACATCAATGCCGAAGACGATCACCTCAAGGCGCTGATCGATCGGTACGGCGCGGTGGCGAGCAGTGTCCGGGAAGGCATCGACCAGGTCGACGAGGCGGGCGATGCCAACAGCGCCGATATCCTGACCGCGTATTCCCGTACATTGGACAAGTCGCTCTGGTTCCTGGAATCGCATTTCCCGCGTTCCGCCTGAAGAAAGCGGGCCGTCAGCACAGACGAGATTTCAAAACGGGCGCGTCTCTCACTCGGGAGCGCGCCCGTTCTGCGTGAGCGGCACGCGCGTCCGTATGGGATGGCCGCTCGACAGCCTCACTGGACACCGGGGGACTGTCTGTCGGGCGACGACCATCGCCGGGTGAGCGTCCCTTTGCACCCCGCAACGCTAGTTCCGTCCGGATGAAATGAAAATGGAGCTGACCAAGGAACAGCGGGTCCGCAATAGGTGTTCCTCCGAACGGCGCGCCTTGCGGCACGTGAGGCTATCGATGCCGGGAGGAAATACCATGCCGAAATTCTTGACGATCGGTTACGGGGATCGCGCAAGCTACGACCGTCTCGATGAGGGCAAAAGAGCCGCGGCCCACGCCCATGACGCACTCTTGGTCGAGCGTGGCGCTGAAATGGGGATCGCGGGCAAACCCGTGCAGGTCCGCAACCACGACGCCAGTGGCCCGGACGTCAGCAAAGGCCAGTACCTGAAATCCGATCTTCCGGTGGCGGGCTTTGCGATCATCGAGGCGGCCGACATCGAGGAGGCAGCCGAACTCGTCTCGAAAACACCCTGTGCCGTGGCGTACGGCGTCGTGGAAGTATGGCCGCTGGAAAAGGCGGGTTCCTAGTTCGCAAAGGAGCGTGAAACGATGGCAACCAGAGTTCTGCTCATCGGCATCCATCCAGATGCCGTAAACATCACCGATCCCTCGCTGCCGAAGGGGATAACGCACGAGAAGATCGCGGACGGGATAGAGAAAGCCCTCGCGGACATGCGCGGTCGCGGCTGGCACGCCGCGTTCTGCGACCTGAGGCCCGAAACCGCGGTCGCCGATATCGAGGCGTCGCTGGCCGAAACTTGGGACTGTATCGTCGTCGGTGGCGGCATTCGCATACCGCCCGACAACCTCATGCTATTCGAGGCCGTCATCAACACGGTGATACGGCTAGCTCCCGGAACGCCGATCTCGTTCAACACGGCTCCCGAGAACAGCGCCGACGCGGCCGCGCGATGGAAGGGCCCGAAAGCCTGAGGCGGCGGCCGCGTTCGGTCGTTAGATGACGGAGACGTTTTCCGCTTTCGACTTGCCCGTTTTCCGGTCCTGGCCGACTTCGAACCTGACCTTGTCTCCCTCGCGCAACGAGCCTCCTCCGAGCGATGAGACGTGAACGAAGACGTCCTGACCGCCGCCGTCGGGCGTGATGAAACCAAAGCCCTTGTCGTTGTTGAAGAACTTAACCGTACCTGTAGCCATTAAAAATATTCCGAATAGTTGCGGGTGATCTGCTAGGGCAACCTAGTGGGACCGCGCCGTCTGATCAACTCCTAACGCGACCCTGCGTTCGAGCTTATGTTCAACAGCCTCCTTGGCCAACCATAAGAGCAAAGGCGTCCCCCAGAAAAAAGCCGCCCCGGTTAAGGGGCGGCAAGGCGGATCGACATCCGCGCTTCGGGCTTGGAGGGGAACAACCCCAGCAAGTCGCCGCGGTCGAGAGCGGGGGAGGATCGGGGCGACAAGTAGAAGCTACTCGATTACCCCTCGGCGATGCAGATATACGTTGGTTTGTGGACGTTACGCACGCTTGTCTCCGGGGCGCGTGACCGACCGTTCCGGAACGCTGCCGGGCGCGATCGGATCGCTGGCCGGAAAGGTTTCCTCCAGCGCTTCTTCGAGATAGTCGTCCTGTTGCCGCTTTTCGTTTCCCGTCAAATCTCCTTCGCGGGGGCTTTGCTTCTTCTCATCGATCATGTGGCCTCTCCGTTTTCTGGTCCGCCACCAAGGAACTCGGCTCACGACAGCATCAGTGTCGGGGCCAGGGGCGTGTCGATGGAAGCGGATGGTCAAGGGGCTACACTTTAAGCGCAGCGGCGAACGGAATCGATGCAAACCAAAGTTTGCCTAGCGCCTCTCATAAAGATCGGATGCTCTGCCGCGGAAACGCTGAAGGGAAAAGCCGTGGAGAGGCACAACGACAACGACAGGCATGCCCGTTCATTTCGCGGCGCGGCGACTGCTATGCTATGCAGCGGAATAGAATTCTTCGACGTCACGCTGTATGCGATCTTTGCGTTGACCATCGGTCGGACCTTCTTTCCAAGCGACAACCCGGAAACGCAACTGCTCACAACACTGGCCGTATTCGGTGCGAGTTTCGTCGCCCGACCGTTCGGTGGCGTGATCGTCGGAATTTTCGCCGACAGGCATGGGCGGCGCGCCGCGTTGATCCTGACCGCCGGGGCCATGGCGACGGCCACCGCGGTCATCGCGCTCATGCCGGGGTACGATCAAGTCGGATGGGTCGCCCCCGCTGTTATATTGCTGGCACGTCTTGTCCAGGGTTTCGCCTTTGGCGGAGAAATAGGCCCTTCCACCGCGTATGCCTACGAGATCGCCCCCCAGCACCGCAGAAACCTCTATGCGAGTTGGCAGCCTGCCGGCCAGGGGCTGGCCACCATGGTCGCCGCTATCTTCGGGTTGGCTCTCGGAGCTATTCTCGGCCAGGGTGTGCTCGAAGAATGGGGATGGCGTATTCCTTTTCTCGTTGGTTCGATAGCGCTCTGGATTGCTCTCTTTTCGCGGAGAGCGATGTCGGAAACCCTGCCGAGAGCGGCGGAGGCGGTCCGTAGCAGCGGAGGACGGACCATCGTGGAGTTGCTGACAAGATATCCGACGACCCTCATTGCGATCGCTTCGCAAATCGCGTTCGGGACCATCTCGATCTACGTCTGCACTTACATGAACACGTATCTGCAGAAGACGTTCGCGCTGCCGCCAACCATATCGTACGCCGCGACAGCGGTGGCGGGATTATCGATCTGCGCCGGATCGGTCGCGGGAGGGGCGCTGGCAGACGCTTTCGGATACAGGCGCGTCATTTACTGGTCACGAGGCATACTTCTCTTCGCGATCTATCCACTCTTTTCCGTCGCCCACACCTCCGTCTACGGGGTCCTGCTGCTTAGCAGCGCGTTTCCCTTCCTTGCCATGGTCAGTGGCGGGGCGAGTTTCGGGGCCATCACGGGCGCTCTTCCTGCAAGCCTGCGCAGTACGGGGCTATCCGTCACATACGCTGTCGTCGTTTGCCTGCTGGGAGGTTCGATCCAGTTCGTCATGACTGCATTGATCGCCTTCACCGGAGACCAGTTGGTGCCAGCATACTGCATGGTAGTCGCGACCTTGATTGGGATCGCGGGCGTTCCTTGGCTTACTCATGGACAGAAAAGCGGCGTCCTCGTAGCTGTTGTTCCATAAATCGTCCTTATGCCGCAAAGCGTGCCTTTTCAGACGCTTATGCTATTCCGCTGACCCGTCAGCGGTTCGACTCCTTTCAAGACAAACCCAGGTATCTAAATGTTAAAACCCGAGATTGTGAGCATCGATAAACAAGTGGGCGAAATTGACTGGTGTTCCTTGTTCACTGAAACTGCCCTCTGCCTCAAGATTCGGGAGATTGTTTTATACTTACTGGCGACCCCAGCCGCCGCCGCCTGCGGTTTCCATTTTCACCGTGGTTCCTGCTGAGACACGCGTCGTGCTCTTGCCCGGCAGGCTGCGCTCACCATTGCTGTCAGCAACGGTGATGCGTGAACCGCGTGCTGGCGATCCGCCCATCACGCCCCAAGGCTCATGTCGGGTGCGGTCGAGATGCACGGTGAGCACCGAATCCGCGTTGACGAGGATCGTCCGGCGCAGACCGAGGCCGCCGGCAAATTCTCCTGCTCCGCCGCTGCCATCCACAAGGCTGTAATCCAGGACGGTCAGGGGATATTCGCGCTCGATCAGTTCAACCGGCGAATTGGCGGTATTGGTCATATGGCAATGCACGCCGCTTGCGCCTTCTTTTCCGGGAAGCCCGCCCTGGCCGCCGGCATAGGTCTCGACATAGGAATAGGAGCGGCCGGTGGCCGGATTGGCGCCGCCGAGGATCAGGGCGTTCATACTTCCGGTCGAGGCGGCGATTGGCTTTTCCGGGCGGATCTGGTTGAAGGCGCCGATCAGGGCATCGGTGATGCGCTGGCTGGTGATCGATGTGCAGAGCGCCACGGGAGAGGGGGCTGCAGCATTGACGATCGAGCGGTCCGGCGTGGCCAGCACGATGCAGCGGAAAAGGCCGGCGTTCGACGGAATATCCGGATCGAGCATGGCCTTGACCACGTAAAGCACGCAGCTTGCGGTCAAAAAGACCGGCGCGTTGACCGGACCGGCAACCTGCCCCGACGTTCCTTCGAAATCGGCATGCAGTTTGCCATCGGCAATCGTCAGTTCGACGCTGACGGTCAGATCGACATCCTTGCCGTCTTCATTCCATTCGAGTGTGTCTGAAAAGCTGCCCTTTCGGCCTTCCAGCGCCCGAAACGCCGCTTCCAGCCGCTTTTCGGTCGTCGAAAGCAGGGTCGTGACGGCGCCTGCGAAACGGTCCTTGCCGGTTCGTTCGACAAGAGCGGCCAGCCGGCGGGCGCCGGTCGTGTTGGCGGCCGCCTGCGCCAGCAGGTCGCCGGCCACCATGTCCGGCGTCCGGCTGGCAAGCTTGAAGAGTGAAAGCGTCGAACGCTCGACCTTCCCGTCGCGCACCAGGATCATCGGCGGAACCCGCAGGCCTTCCTGGGTGATGTCCACCGTTCCGAGCGCAAGGCTCCCCGGCGCAAAGCCGCCGAGATCGACCTGATGAGCCATGTTGGCGACATAACCAAGGCGCTCGCCTTCGGCATCGACCGGCGCGATGACGACGACATCGGGAAGGTGCGAGCCCGTCAGCCAGGGGTCGTTCGTGACGACCATCGTGCCGGGCGCGATATCCTCGCCCAGATTGGCGATGGTACGGCTGACGACACCGGCGATCAGGCCGAGATGGACCGGGATATGTTCGGCCTGCGCGATCAGCTGACCTTCGGCATCAAAGACGCCACAGGAGAAATCACGACGGTCGCGGATGTTGATCGAATGGGCAGTGCGGATCAGGGCCGCGCCCATTTCCTCGGCAACCGCCTGAAGGCCATGGCGGACGACTTCGGCAAGAATGGTATCGCTCTTCATTTCTGCATCCTGATGATGAGGTCGCCGTGTTCGTCGACAAGAAGCGTCTGGGCGCCGACGATCAGTGTCGTATCCTGCTGCTCGACGATCAGCGGTCCGGTCAGCTCGGTCCCGAGCGCAAGCCGGGCGCGGTCATAGACGGGCACATCGACCATGGCGCCTTCGAACCAGAGCGGCGAGCGGGCGATGGCGGGGTCGTCGCTCGGCGTGATGACCGGAACCGGCAATTTATCGGATGGCGGCGGCGCGCTGGCGGTCAGCCGCAGCAGGCAGATCTCGACGCTTTCGCTGCGGCGGTCATAACCGAAGCTGCGATGATGCGCCTGGTGGAAGGCTTCGACGGCCGCTTCGAGGCCATCGCCGGTCCAGGCAATCGGCAGCTGGTGGCCCTGGCCGCGATAGCGCATTTCCAATACGGGCGAGAACGTCACGGACTTGAAGTCGATGCCATCCTTCTTCGACTGGGTGAACACCTTGCAGCCCAGGATTTCGATCGCCATTCGGATGTCGGAATCCGACTTGGTCTCCGCAAGGCCGGAGATCATCGATGTCTCGTCATGTTTCCAGGGCGCCAGAAGAAGGCCGATGCCACAGAGAAGGCCGGGCGAGGGCGGCACGATGACGGTCTCGACATCCATTTCGGCACAGAGATCGACCGCGTGCAGCGGGCCGGCACCACCGAAGGCCATGACCGCAAAATCGCGCGGCTCAAGCCCGCGCTCGACCGTGATACGGCGCATGCCGCGCACCATGGCCGCATTCACGACCTGTAGGATGCCGACTGCGGCCTCTTCGACGGAAATGCCGAGAGGGCCTGCGACATGCGTCTCGATCGCCCTTGCCGCTTTTTCGCGGTCGATGACGATGCCGCCGCCGATCTCGCGGCCCGGCCGCAGCCGTCCAAGGATGACATTCGCATCGGTCACCGTCGGGCGTTCGCCGCCCTTGCCATAGGCGGCCGGGCCCGGGCGGGCACCGGCGCTTTCCGGGCCGACCTTCAAAAGGCCGCCGGCATCCACATGGGCAATCGAGCCGCCGCCGGCACCAAGCGTGATGATGTCGAACATCGGCACGCGCAGCGGAAAGCCTTCGATCTCGCTTTCATAGCGGGTGAGGATATGGCCGTTCTCGATCAGGCCGACATCGAAACTGGTGCCGCCCATGTCGATCGTCACGACATTTGCGTAACCGGCCGCTTCGGCAAAACGGCGAGCGCCGATCATGCCGGCCGCGGGTCCGGAAAGACAGGTATGGACGGCCTTGACACCGCTTGCCGTTTCGATCGGCATGACGCCGCCGCCAGACTGCATGATGGCGGGCTCGGCCGTGACGCCGTCGGCGATCAGCGTATTGGCGATGCGCTCCAGATAATCCTTTAGCGGCGGCATGAGATAGGCGTTCATGACCGTCGTCGAGGTGCGTTCGAATTCGCCCGGCTCGGCCAGGACGTCGGAGGAAATCGAGATTTTCAGCTCCGGCGCCATGGCGCGGACAATTTCGGCCACGCGCTTTTCATGAGCGGCGTTGGCATAGGAATGCAGGAAGGAAATCGCGACCGTCTCGATCCCGGCCGCAAGCATCGCTTCGACGGCAACGCGCACCGTCTCCTCGTCGAGCGCTTCGGTAACGGCGCCGTCCGGCCCCAGCCTTTCGCCGATCTCGTAGATGAGTTCGCGCGGCACAAGCGGTTCGGGCTTGCGTGCATATTGATCGTAGAGATGGGCGCGGGTCTGGCGGCCGATCGCCAGCACGTCGCGGAAACCGCGGGTGATGAGAAGCGCGGTGCGTGCGCCGCGCCGCTCCAGGATCGCATTGGTCGCAACGGTTGTGCCGTGGGCAAAGCCGGAGAGTTCACCGGGCGAAATGCCTGCCATGCCAAGCGCCGTCCGTGCCGCCTCCACCACGGCGGTGGCCTGATGGCCCGTCGTGGTCGGTGTCTTCACGAAGAAGGTCTTGCCAGTCTCCTCTTCGAAGAGGCAAAGGTCGGTAAACGTGCCGCCGACATCACATCCGATGCGATAGACCATGGTTCAGCCCGCCGTGGCGTTGGAAAGATCACTTGTGAGCAGGCCGGCATAGGGGTAGAGCGCCGGTGATCCACCGCAATGGATGAAGAGAACCGAGCTTCCCTTGCCGATCGAACCCTTTTCGACACAGCCGATAATGCCGGCGAAGGCCTTGCCGGTATAGACCGGATCGAGAAGCACGCCCTCGCTCTTGCCTGCAAGCTTGATTGCCGCATTGCCGTCTTCCGACGGGATCGAATAACCGGGACCGATATAGTCGTTCTCGATGCGGATCTCGTCCGCCGTCCAGCGCTTCTCGTAAGCGAGAAGCTCGGCCGCGGCATTTGCCATGACGGCAATGCGCTCGCTGAACGGGACGGCGCTGCCGGTCACCGCGATGCCGACCACTTCCGTCTTCGGCATGAACATGGCGCAGCCGACATGCAGGCCGGCCAGCGTGCCGCCCGATCCGACGGGGGCGACGATGTAATCCGGCGTGGCAGTGCCGGAGGCGGCATATTGCTCGGCGAGTTCCTTGACAGCATTGACATAGCCCATGGCGCCGAGTGCCGAGGCGCCGCCGAGCGGGATGATGTAGGCCTTCTCGCCGCGGGCTTCTGCCTCATCCGCATGGTGCTGCATGCGTGGGTTGATCTCGGTGAAATAGGCGTCCGGATCAAGGAAATCGATGTCCGCGCCGAACAGATGGTCGAGCAGAAGATTGCCCTGATAGAGATCCGGGCGGTTGCCGCGCAGGACGAGGATCGGCTTCATGCCGAATTTCCGGGCCGCGGCGGCGGTCATGCGGGCATGGTTGGACTGGTGACCGCCGGTCGTAATCAGCACCTTGACGCCCTGCGCCACCGCGTCTGCCATCAGATATTCAAGCTTGCGAACCTTGTTGCCACCGCCGCCGAAGCCGGTGAAATCGTCGCGCTTGACGGAGAGCGAGATGCCAAGTTCCGCGCTCAGCCGCTCCAGCTTTTCGATCGGTGTCGGCAGGAAGCCGAGGGAGAGGCGGGGGATGTCTTCAAGCTTCATGAAATGATCCTCGTTTTCGAGCGCAGCGCATCGGAGGGCTTGGTCGCTCACTATGGATATATCATATATCCTATATCAGCGCTGGCAAGATGCTTTTATTTGTGGCATGCAACATAATGAGGCAGAGATGTCCTCGACCGCCTTCTGACGACCCCCGAAAGGATTTGACATGGCTGAGCCCGTGATCAGCGTTTCCGGCTTGAAAACATCATTCCGCAGGAAAGGCCTGTGGCTGCCGGTCGTGCACGATGTCTCGTTCGAGGTTGCTGCCGGTGAAACGGTCGCTCTGGTCGGGGAGAGCGGATCGGGCAAAAGCGTCACGGCCATGTCGGTAATGCGGCTCTACCAGCCAGATACATGCCGCATTGAAGGCGAAGTCAGGCTCGAAGGGCAAAACCTTCTGACGCTGCCGGAACGGAAGATGCATGACATCCGCGGCAACCGGATCGCGATGATCTTTCAGGAGCCGATGACCAGCCTCAATCCGTCGCTGACGATCGGCGACCAGATTTCCGAAGTGCTCGTTGCCCATCGCGGCCTTTCCTTCGGCGCGGCCGCCAAGGAGACGCTGGGGCTGATGGAAAAGGTCCGTATCCCGTCGGCGGCCAAGCGCATGGAGGAATATCCGCATCAGCTGTCCGGCGGCATGCGCCAGCGCATCATGATCGCCATGGCGCTCGCCTGCCGTCCGCGGCTCCTGATCGCCGACGAGCCGACCACGGCCTTGGACGTGACGATCCAGGCGCAGATCCTCGAACTGATCAAGCTGTTGCAGGAAGAAGAGGGAATGGGCGTCCTCTTCATCACCCACGACATGGGCGTCGTCGCCGAGATCGCCGACCGTACGATCGTCATGTACAAGGGAGAAGCGATCGAACGCGGAGAGACCGAGCAGGTTTTCGCCGACCCTCAGCGTGCCTATACGAAAGCGCTGCTATCGGCCGTGCCGAAACTCGGCTCCATGACCGGTGAGGCAGGCCCCGCGCGTTTCCCGCTGATCGATGTCGAAAGCGGCGAGCCCGTTGCCATGCCGCCGGTCGAGGACACCGTGTCGATAAAGCCCGAACCTCTCCTGCAGGTCCGCGATCTCGTCACCCGTTTCGATATTGGCGGCGGCTTTCTGGGCTCGACGTCCGGCCGCGTTCATGCGGTGGAAAATATCTCTTTCGATCTGAAGGCCGGCGAAACGCTGGCTCTGGTCGGAGAGAGTGGTTGCGGAAAATCGACCACGGGCCGTACGATCATGCGGCTGCTCGACGCCAATTCGGGGTCGGTAAAGCTCGATGGCAAGGAACTTCTCGACCTTTCCAGCCAGCAGATGCGCGACATGCGCCGGCATATCCAGATGATCTTTCAGGATCCGTTCGCCTCGCTCAATCCGCGTATCGAGGTGGGCGATGCGATTGCCGAGCCGCTGCTTGCCCATAATATCGCCTCGGGCAAAAAGGACGCTCGAGATCGGGTGGCTGAGCTAATGGTCAAGGTCGGGTTGCAGCCGGACATGGCAAGCCGCTTCCCGCACGAATTTTCCGGCGGCCAGCGGCAGCGTATCTGCATCGCCCGCGCGCTTGCCATGGCGCCGCAGGTGATCGTTGCGGACGAGGCCGTGTCGGCGCTCGACGTGTCGATCAAGGCGCAGGTGATCAACCTGATGCTCGATCTGCAGGAAAGCATGGGCCTTGCCTATCTGTTCATCTCCCACGACATGGCCGTGGTCGAGCGGATGAGCCATCGCGTCGCGGTCATGTATCTCGGCGAGATCGTCGAGATCGGCCCGCGTCAGTCGATTTTCGAGAACCCGCAGCATCCCTATACGCGACGGCTACTGGAGGCCGTACCGATCCCCGATCCGACCCGCCGTGGCATCCGCCGAGGTCTCAGCAATGACGAGATCAAGAGCCCCGTCAGGCCCTTGTCCTATGTCGCGCCGAAGCGGGAGTATCGCGAAGTATCGCCAGGCCACCTGGTTCAGGTCTTCGGCGATGAATGGGGTAATGCCGCAGTTGCGGCCTGAAGCTTGGGAAAGGGGTCAGGGAACGTGTCGATGCAGAACCGGGTTGCAATGATCAGCGGTGCCTCACGCGGCATTGGCGCCGCCATTGCGGAAAAACTCCTGGCCGAAGGCTGGGCCGTCAGCCTCGGTGTTCGGACGCCTGAAACATCGACGTTCGTCGGAAATCCGAACGCCTTGGTCTGCCGTTTCGATGCGCTCGATCCGGCAAGCGAACGGAGCTGGGTCTACCAGACGATCGCCCATTTCGGCCGGCTGGACGGGCTGGTGCACAATGCGGGCATGATGATCCCGAAAACCGTGCTGGAGGCGGAAGACGCGGATTTCGACATGATCTTCAACGTCAACGTCAAATCGCCGATGCGCCTTTCCCAACTCGCATGGCCGCATCTGGAAAAGGCGGCCGCAGGCCGTGTCGTGACCGTCGCGTCGCTTTCCGGCAAGCGGGTCAAATCGGCGGGCTCGGGTCTTTATGCCATGTCGAAATTTGCGGTGGTTGCTCTAGGTCATGGCCTTCGCCAATGCGGCAAGGACAGTGGCGTTCGTTCGACGGTCATCTGCCCGAGCTTTGTCGCAACCGATATGGGAAATGCGCTCGCCAATCGCGACAGCGCGGAATTGACCCAGCCGGAAGATATTGCCCGGATCGTGCATATGGTTCTCGAACTTCCCAAGACGGCGAGCATTGCCGAAATTCCTGTGCATTTCAGCGTGGAAGACTGCTACTGACATGAACGCCCCCCTCATTCATCGCGGCCCGGCGATCACGGCGGTCGCGAATTCGCCAAAACTTCCCAAAAGCGTCGATGTGGCGATCGTCGGCGGCGGCATTATCGGCGTTTCCACCGCCTTCTTCCTGGCCCGGCAAGGCATCCGCGTCGCACTTCTCGAAAAGGGCGAGATCGGCGGCGAGCAATCCGGCCGCAACTGGGGCTGGGTCCGGCTTGCGGGTCGCGATCTGCGCGAACTGCCGTTGATGCTGCAATCCCATGCCATATGGGACACGCTGCGCCAGGAAACCGGTTTCGATGTCGGATATCGCCGGCGCGGTATTCTTTACGCGGCAAAAACGCCCGAAGCACGCGATCGCCACCGGCGCTGGGCGGCTGCAGCGCGCGAATTCGGCATCGATGCCCGAAGCCTCGACCCTTCGCAGGTCGCCGGTTTCGTGCAGGGCCTCAACCGTATGGTGTTCGGCGGTATGTACGTGCCGGAAGATGCCGGCGCGGAGCCACAGCTCGCAGCCCCTGCCATCGCATCCGCGGCACAAGCGGCGGGCGCCTTCCTCTTTCAGCAATGCGCCGTACGTGGTCTCGATATCGAGGCGGGCAAGGTTGCCGGCGTGGTGACCGAGAACGGCCGGATGAAGGCCTCGACGGTGATCGTCGCCGGCGGTGCCTGGTCGTCGCATTTGCTCTCGCGCCATGGCGTGCGTCTGCCGCAACTCAGAGTGCTCTCCTCGGTGATGCGCACGGCACCGCTCGAGACCAGTATCGAACCCGCAATGGGCTTTTCGGATTTCTCCATCCGCAAGCGGCTTGATGGCGGTTATACCGTCGCGTCCTCGGCCACCAGCCTCGTCGATATCGTGCCGAACAGCTTTCGTTTCTTCCGGGAGTTCATGCCGGCCTTCCGGCTGGAGCGGAAATCGCTGAAGCTGCGTTTCGGCAAGCCGTTTTTCGACGAACTGGTCGCATACAGGCATCGGCCGTTCGATGAGAAAAGCATTTACGAAACCATCCGGGTTCTCGATCCGACGCAGGATGCGGAGCTGCTGGCCGGTGTCGAGGCCTATATGCGAGCCGGCATTCCGGCTTTCCGCGACGTGCCGATCGTACAGAAATGGGGCGGCATGATCGATACCACGCCGGATGTGATCCCGGTCATCTCGAAAGTCGAGGCGCTGCCGGGCCTTGTGATCGGCACCGGCTTTTCGGGCCATGGTTTCGGCATTGGTCCGGGGGCGGGACGATTGCTGTCTGAGATCGCCACCGGCAGCACCCCTTGCGTCGATCCGGCCCCGTTCCGTTTCTCACGCTTCAGCGACGGAAGCCCGATCGAAATCCAGAGCTGGCTTTAGACTTCCTCGGCCGGGCCGATCTCCAGCGGCAGGGCGGCATTGCCCGCCCATTCATGCCAGGATCCGACATAGATCTTCACCTTGTCGTAGCCAGCAAGCTTCAGGCCATAAAGCGCGGTCGCGGCGCGAGCGCCGCGGTGGCAATAGGTAATGATTTCGCGATCCGGCGACAGGCCGGCCTTTTCGGCGATCTCACGGATCTCGGCGGCAGGCCGGTATTTCCCGTCCTTCAGCATGTCCTCGTAGAATGCGAAATGCGAATGGGGAATGCGGCCCGGACGTGCGCAGCAGGGATGCAGGAACGTTCCTTCAAATTCCGCCTTCCGGCGGACGTCGAAGACGTCGGCATCGTGATCCGCATGATTCAGCACCTCTTGCGTGGAGGCGACGAGAGAACGATCGAACCGGAAGCCACCGGTGTTCGATTGTGCAATGACTTCTGGCAGGCCAATTCCTGACGCGGTACCACCTCCTGCAGCCTTCCACGCCTGAATTCCGCCATCAAGGACCAACCCGCCTTTCAAGCCGACGAACTCATAGAACCATAGGCCGCGTGGTGAAATCATGCCGGTCTGCTCCTCGAAGAACACCGGGATGCGGTCGCCGCCGAGACCTAGCCGGTCGAAAGATTCGCGCGCGCCCGCAGCCATGCCGGCAATTCCAGCCTCGTCGCTTTCCGGAATGAAGTAGTCATAGACGTTGAGACTGATCGCGCCCGGAATGGTTGCTTCGCGCCAGACTGCTTCGGGGCGGACATCGACCGGAACGAGCCTGCCTTCCGGCAGCGTGCGGATGAGTTCGGCGGCGGTGATGATCATGGCCGGTTCCTTGTCTTCGTCTTTATGGATCAGATTGAAGGCAGCAGCGTGCCGATATACATCGCCGCGGCGCTGCGCAGAATGCGGGCGGCAAAGGCGATATCGAAGACGTTGAGCCCGAAACTCGAGAAGTAGAGCGACGCGTCGGCCTGTGGCTTCCAGCCATCCAGAAGGATGGCTGGAAGGTCCGCCGCCACACGCTCGGCCGAAAACTGCCCGGCGCGATACATCTGGAATAGGCTCTTGGCGCTCTTGTTCGCGAAATCGCCCCAGAGATCGACGGTGACGATATCTGTCGCCGCGATCGTCTCGAACATGACTTCGTGAAAGCCGATCTGCATGATCAGCCTGCCGGGCCTCACCACCGAGGCGTCGATGAATGGCTGGGGCGCCGAAGTGCAGCAGATGACGACATCGACGTTCGCGATCGCATCGGCCAGATTGGCATGCGGCACCAGCCGCGTTGCCGCCGCTGTGGCGGCGGCCTGTTCTATCAACGTATCGAGATGGGCACGCGTGCGGTTCCAGAGATGGATCGCCTCGATCTCCGGAAACAGCGCCAGCAGCATGTCGAGATGCGACTGCGCATGCTGGCCGGCACCGAGAAGGGCAACCGATCTGATTCCGCCGGCTTTCAGCGCGCGTATCGCCGCTGCGGAGACGGCGGCGGTCCGCATGCGGGTGAGAAGGGCGCTTTCGACGCTGCCGACAGGCGCGCCATCGGCAAGGCGGTTGATGATGGTCGTGCTGCTGATACTCGGCAGGTCGCCGATCGGTTCGGCGCGGTGCACGGTCCACTTCAGGCCCGCCGCATCATAATCGCCGCCGACAAAGGCCGGCAGGCCATAGGCCTTGTTGCGGGGATCCATGCCAAGCGGCATGACGCTTTCGGCGACCATGCCTGCCCGGCCATCGCGCAGGAGCCGGATTGTCGCGTGCACGTCCTCGACGGCGGCCGTCCAGTCAAGAGCGCCGGCCTCGATCGCGTCGGTGCGGGAAAGGTGGCGGATCGTGGTCATGCCGCACTACCCTCGCTGCCCATGAGGTCGAGCCATGTCGCGATCGACTGGATGAAGCGGCGGAACCCTTCGAGCGTCATGAATTCGTCGATCCCATGCGCATTGCCGCCACGGCCGGCACCGGCGAGCAGAAAGGATTCCGCATGAGGCGCAAAGGCATAAGCTGGCGCTGCCCCGATCGCCCACGGCCAGATCTGCGGCACGGTTTTGGCGGTGGTCTCGTAGCTTTTCAGCAGAGCCGAAACGCCGGGCGCGCTCGCGGCAAAACGAAAGCCCGGATAGCTGTCCGCGACGTTCAGAACCGCGCCGGGCGCGGCGTCCAGCGCTTTACGGTATTCTGCAAGAAAATCGGAAGGATCGAGGGATGGCGGCGTACGCAGTTCGAAACCGGCGCGTGCGCCATGCGGGATCACGCCGTCCGAACCGAGTGGCAGGCTTTCCAGGCTCGATATGTTGAAGGACGCCGTGGACAGCACGTGTTCGAGCAGGGTCCGGGCATCGCCGTTCAGCGAAAAAGTCTCGGTCTTGCGAAAGCGCAGCTCGGCCTTGGGATCGAAAGCCGCGGCCAATGTGGTGACGATGCCGGTCGCCTCGTCGTCGATCGCAATTTTCGCGAGTTCGCCGGTTGGCGGCTTGCCGATCAGGGACAATGCTTCGACCAGGCGGCTCGCGGGATTGGCGATCCATGGCGCATTGCTGGAATGAATGGCCGCCTTCGGCCCGCCCCACGCACCGCCATCGACGCGGACCTCGCCCTTGGCAATGCCTGAAAAGCCGAGATAGACGCGTGGCGGCCCGCCGCCATATTCGCAGAAGGACGGAAAGATCGCCGATGCGCTTTTTCGAACGGTGCAGGCCGGATCGGCGAGATAGTCGCGCATCGCGCCGCTGCCGCTCTCTTCCTCGCCATCGACGAGGATCTCGACATTGACGCGCAGCCTGCCGGCATCCGCCAGCGCCTTGACGGCAAAAAGCATGCCGGCGAGCGGTCCCTTGTTGTTTTCGGCGCCGCGGGCAACGAAGCTTTCGCCAATGCCGTCGAGATCGACGATGCCGCCCTTGAACGGAGCAACCGACCAGCTATCCGGCGTGGCCGGCATCACGTCATACATATTGTAGAGGATGACCGTCACCGGTGCCCCGACATCGAGGCGGGCGTGAATGACGGGCGGGCGGCCACGCGACGATGCCGAGGAGACGATCGAGGCGCCGAGTTCCGTTTTCAGCCAGTCGATGACGGCATCGGCCTGCTTCTGAAGTTCCGGTGTATCGCCCTTGACCGATGGAATGGCGCACCATTGCCGCGTCAGGTCGAGAGCCGCGTCGAAAATGGCGTCGGAGATCACAGCCTGATCCTCGGGTTCAGCCAGACATAGGCGAGATCGACGAGGAAGTTGACGATGACGAAGACGGCCGCGGCAAACAGGACGACCGCCTGTACGACTGGAAAATCGCGGTTCTGGATCGCCTCGACGGCAAGCCGCCCGATCCCCGGCCATGCGAAAATGATCTCGGTGACCAGCGCGCCGCCGAGAAGCGACGCGAAATACATGCCCTGTACGGTGATGACCGGGATCAGCGCGTTTCGCAGCGCGTGATGGACGATGATCCGCCACGAGGAAATGCCTTTGGCACGGGCGGTGCGGATATAGTTCTCTCCGAGGACCTCGATCAGGCTGGCGCGCACCAGCCGGGTAATCGCGCTGAGATAATAGGCGCCCAGTGCAATCGACGGCATGATCAGATGCACTGCCGAGCCGATGCCGCTTGACGGCAGCCAGCGCAGTTTCAGCGAGAACAGGATGATCAGCAGCAATGCCAGCCAGAAGACGGGAATGGCCTGGCCGAGCAGCGAGATGATGCGGATGGCGAAATCGATCGCGCTGTTCTTGCGGACCGCGGCGATCGTGCCGAGCAGGAAGCCGAGAAGCGAGCTCCAGAGAAGCGCCGTCATTGCGAGAAGGGCCGTCGCCGGCAGGCGCTCAATCAGGAGATCGAGTGCAGGGCGCTGGAAGCGCAACGAGGTTCCCAGTTCGCCGGTGACAGCACTTGCCAGAAAGCGGCCGTACTGGATCCAGATCGGATCGTTGAAACCCATCGCCTGACGAAAGGCTTCGAGTTCTTCGCGCGAGGCATCGGGCGACATCATCATCGCAGCCGGATCGCCGGTCAGAAACAGCGCGAAGAAGACGATGGCCGAGACGCCGAACATGACGACGAGGCCTTGCAGCGCGCGTCCGGTGATAAAGCTCAGGGTCTTCATGGTTATGTGTTCCTGCTGTCGGCACGCCGCACGAGCCAGTCGCCGATCAGATTGCAGCCGATCACCAGCGCGCCGATGACGAGGCCCGGATAAAGCACCAGCCAGTTGGCGAGCAGGATGAAGGAGCGTCCTTCACCGATCAGGTTGCCGAGCGTCGGGGTCGGTGGCTGGACGCCGAGACCGAGAAAGCCGACCGAGGCTTCCAGAATGATCAGGCGCGGCAGGTCGAGCGTCATCAGGACCGTGATCGGGCCGACGATGTTCGGCAAGACATGGCGAAAGATGATGACCATGTCCGACAGGCCGATCGAGCGCGAGGCGTCGATATATTCCAGCTCGCGGATTTCCAGCGTCTTTGCGCGCGCGACACGGGCAAACACCGCCCAGCCGGTGACGCCGAGCACGACGACCAGATTTCCCATGCTCGGGCCAATGACGGCGACGATCAGGAGAATGAGGAGAATGAACGGGATGGCGAGCTGCACATCGACGGCGCGCATGATGATGATGTCGAACCAGCCGCGGTAATAACCGGCGATCATGCCGAGCGTCGTGCCGAGCACGACCGAGATCACGGAAGCGGCCAGAACGATCGACAGCGAAATCGCCGTGCCGAGCCCCAGCCGGGCGAGGAGATCCCGCCCGAGCTGGTCGGTTCCCAGCGGATGGAACTCTCCGCCGATGACGGAGAGCGGTGGCTTGAATGTCGCGGTGAGGGTGCCGCGCACCGGATCGATCGGCCACAGGAGTGGCACGAAGACGCAGAGCGCCAGAACCGCAACCAGAAGGAAACCGGCGAACATTGCGTCCGCGTTTTCCCTGACATTCCAGAACCGTGTCATGCTGAATTACTGCTTCTTGATGTCGAAGATCGGGATACGCGCATCCGGACGGCCCTCGAAAGTGACCGACTTTGCCTTACCGTAAAGCGCGTCTTCCTGATAGAGCGGGATGACTGGGACCTGTTCTGCGGCGAGATCCTGGATCTGGGTGAGAACCGCCGAGCGCTTGGCCGGATCGACGATCGAGCGGCTTTCGTCGAGCAGCTTGTCCATTGCCGGGATCGAGGCCGTCGAATAGGGTTCGCCGGTCTTGAAGATCGCGTAGACGGCGGCATCCGCATCGAGCGTCTGGGTCGAGCCCCAGCCGAGCATGAAGATCGGCCCCTTGCGCGGAACCTGCTGGGTATAGACCGACCAGTCGAGAACTTCCTGATCGACCTTGACGCCGATATCGCCGAACTGCTGGGCGATCGCCTGGGCGACTTCGCCATCCTTCATGTAGCGATGGGTGGACTGCATCTTGATCGAAAAGCCGTTCGGCAGGCCGGCCTCAGTAAGCAGGGCCTTCGCCTTCTTCGGATCGAACGGGGTGACCGGCATGTCCTTGTAGCCGAAATCGGCGGCGCCGACCTGGGTGCCGCGCGGCGAGGCCATGCCCTGCAGGATGTTCGTGACGATCGACTGACGATCGATCGCCATGTTGAGCG
This sequence comes from Neorhizobium alkalisoli, assembly GCF_007829835.1. GTDB lineage: Bacteria > Pseudomonadota > Alphaproteobacteria > Rhizobiales > Rhizobiaceae > Neorhizobium. Next base: position 36,330 of record NZ_VIWP01000010.1, read on the forward strand.
CCTGACGAACCTTGACGTTGTCGAGCGGCTTTTCGCTCATGACGAGGCCAAGATAGATGGTGAGGCCGCCGTTCTTGACCTGGACGAGATCGGCATCGGGGCTTGCCTTGACCATCGGTGCGATATCGACGGGCACGTTTTCGATCAGGTCGACTTCGCCGGTCAGAAGTGCGGTGATGCGGGCGGTGCCGTCCGGAATCGCACGCCAGGTGACCTTGTCGATCGACGGTGCACCGCGCCAGTAATCCTTGTTGGCCTGCAGGATGACATGCTGGTCCGGAACGAATTCGACGAACTTGTAGGGACCCGTGCCGACCGGCTTGCGGGCGAAGACGTCATTGCCGACTTCCTTCACGTATTTCGGCGGGACGATATAGGCGGGATAACGGCTCATGCGGGTCGGCAGAAGCGGATCGGCGCCCTTGGTCTTGATGCGGACGGTCATCGGGTCGACGATCGAGACACTGTCGATCGTGCGGATATAGGATACGGTCGGCGACTTGGCCGCCGGATCGAGGACACGGTCGATGGTGAACTTGACGGCTTCGGCATCCATCGGCTCGCCATTGTGGAACTTGACGCCGGGACGCAGCTTGAATTCCCAGGTCGTGTCGTCGATCGCGGTCCAGGAGGTCGCAAGGCCTGCAACGAGCTTCATGTCCTTGTCGCGCATGACGAGCGTGTCGAAAATATTGTCGACGATGGTCGCGCTTTCCTTGAGGAAGCCGGGATCCATGGCGGTGGTGGAGGCGCCGCGTCCGACCACGAGATCGGCTGCATTGGCAATCGCCGTGGTGACGGGCAGGAGCATGGATGCCGCAAGGGCTAAAGCAGCAAGTTTTTTCATGGGGCCTTCACTTCCTCTGGAGTTGGTATTTGTTATTCCTTGTCACGGTCCTCGTGCCGGATACGCAAAAGGCTTGTGAATGATGTGAAGATATATGATATATTCTGTGTGGGCAAGATATAGGCAATTTCGAATCCGTGATAAAAAACGAGCATTTTTTCCAAGGGCGAGGGTCAGGTGAGTACGGCTTTGTTCAATGCGGCTCCTAGAAAGAGCCTGGTTACCCATGTGGAGGACGAGATCCGCGCCGCGCTGATCGAAGGTCGGCTGGAGCCCGGCACGCGTCTGGTCACGAAAGATCTGGCCGATTCCCTCGGCATGAGCATTACGCCCGTGCGCGAGGCGCTGGTCCGCTTCGCTGCGTCCGGCGTTCTGACCGCCGAGCCGGCGCAATCGTTTCGCGTGCCGACGATGACGGTGGCGCAATATTTCGAGATCGCCGAAATCCGCAAGGCGGTGGAGGGACTGGCGGCCTATAATGCCGCGCAGCAGATCGGTGCCGACGAGATCGCGGAAATGCAGGTGCTGCTGAAGAAGTACCTTGTGGCCAAGGCCGCCAAGGACCAGCATCTGGCGCTGACCCTGAACAAGGAATTCCGCTTCGTGCTCTATTCCGCGGCCCGCATGCCGACCCTTCTTGGGGTGATCGAGATGCTGTGGTTGAAGGCCGGTCCGGGCTTCAATTATCTCTTTCCGGAAGCCCAAACGGGCTCAGGGGATCACCAGAACTATAACGGTCTGATGCAGGCGCTGCAGCAAAAGCAGGCCGCGGCCGCGCGAACGGCTATCGAACATGCGATAGACGATGGTGCGCGGATCGTCATCGAGGCGCTCAAACGGCGCGAAGAACAGCCGATGGCCGTGAAATGACGTTGCCGGTCGTCACGAAAAATACCAAGATCCGCACAGCCGCCCATTGGGGCGTCTACGAAGTCACGTCCGAACCAGCTGGCGGCCTGAGCATCAAGGCTGCGTCGGAGGATCTCGATCCGTCGCCGATCGGGCTGCATATGGCGTCCAAAGCCCTGAAAAAGGTGCGGATTGCCCGGCCGGCGATCCGCAAGAGCTGGCTGGAGAACGGCCCCGGATCCAATCCGCATCTGCGCGGTCGCGAGCCGTTCGTCGAGGTGGAATGGGATGTCGCGCTCGATCTCCTTGCCAAGGAATTCCAGCGCGTCACGACGACTTTCGGCAATGAAGCGATCTTCGGCGGCTGCTATGGTTGGGCCAGTGCCGGACGGTTTCACCATGCGCAAAGTCAAGTCCACCGGTTTCTCAACCTGATCGGCGGCTATGTCAGCCATGTCGACAGTTACAGCTTGGGAGCGGGCAAGGTCATCCTGCCGCATGTCATTGCGGGATTAAGCCCTCTGCTCAATCAGCATACGTCCTGGGACGTGATGGCCGAAAATACCGAGCTCTTCGTCACCTTCGGCGGCATACCGGTGAAGAACGCCCAGATATCGCAGGGCGGTCCGGGCCGCCATCGGGTCCTTGCCGGCATGCGCAGCATGGCTAAGGCGGGTACGCGTTTCGTCAATATCAGTCCCGTGGGCGACAACATGCCCGTGGACAGCGAGTGGCTGGCGATCCGGCCCAACACGGACACTGCGATGATGCTGGCGATCGCTTATGTCCTGCATGTCAACGCGCTTGCCGACTTCGACTTCCTGCGCAGCCACTGCATCGGCTATGAACGCTTTGCCGATTATCTGACCGGTGTCACCGATGGCATCACCAAGACACCCGCCTGGGCATCTGAAATCTGCGGCGTCCCGGCGGAACGGATAGAGGCACTGGCGCGGGAGATGGCATCGCACCGAACCATGCTCAATATTTCATGGTCGTTGCAGCGCGCGGTGCATGGCGAGCAGCCGTTCTGGATGCTGATCACGCTCGCAGCCATGCTCGGCCAGATCGGTCTATCCGGTGGCGGCTTCGGCGTCGGCTATGGCGCCATGAACTCCGTCGGCAACGACAATGTTCGCTTCAAGTTCGGGGACTTTCCGCAGGGGCTGAACCCGCTGAAGACCTTCATTCCGGTCGCGCGCATTGCTGATATGCTGCTCAATCCCGGCAGCCAATTCACCTATAACGGCAAATCCTACATTTACCCCGATATCCGGCTTGTCTACTGGGCCGGCGGCAATCCGTTTCATCACCATCAGGATCTCAACCGGCTGCTCCAGGCCTGGAAGAAGCCCGAGACGATCATCGTCAACGAACCCTATTGGACGCCCACCGCCAAGCTTGCCGATATCGTGCTGCCGGTCACGACATCGCTGGAGCGCAACGACATAGCCGCCGCTAGCGGCGAGGATTTCGTCGTCGCGATGAAGAAGGTGGAAGAGCCCTTCGGTCAATCCAGAAATGATTTCGATATCTTCAATGCGCTCGCCAAACGCATGGATATCGACTTCTCCGAAGGGCTCGACGAGGAGGGATGGCTGCGCCGTCTCTATGACGTCTCGCGCGAAAACGCCGGAGCAATGGACATTCAGATGCCGGATTTCGACGATTTCTGGCAGCAGGGCTTGTTCGATCTCGGGCAAGAAGCGAAGCCGGTAATCATGCTCGACGACTTTCGCCGCGCGCCAGCCAAGCATCCCCTATCTACCCCGTCGGGACGGATCGAGATCTTCTCCGAAACCATTGCGAACCTTGGCCTTCCCGATTGCGCCGGTCATCCGACCTGGCTCGAGCCGGCTGAATGGCTTGGTGCGGCATCGCGTGCGAAACAGCAATTGCACATGATCTCGGACCAGCCCGTGCGCCGCCTGCACAGCCAGCTTGACGCCAGCCCCCACAGCAGGGAAGGCAAGGTTGCCGGCCGCGAACCGATCCATATCAATTCCGCCGATGCTGCCGCGCGTGACATCGGTGACGGCGATCTGGTCGAGGTGTTCAATGATCGTGGCCGTCTGATCTCGGCTGCCGTCGTCTCAGATGCGATCATGCCCGGCGTGCTGCGGCTTTCGACCGGGGCATGGTTCGACATGGATTATGACGCGGGTATTGAACGGCATGGCAATCCAAATGCCGTTACGCTCGATGTTCCTGCGTCCTCCCTCTCGCAGGGCTGTAGCGCCCAGACATGCATCGTGGGAATCCGCAGGCTGGAGCTCAAACAAGCCACGCCTGTCCTGGCCTTCGAACACCCGGAATTTCAAAAATAACAAGCAGTTCCACGCGTCGGCTTTACGATTAAATGACAATAATCGCTCAACGTGTTGTCAGTTATCTACCTGGAACCCGTTGAAAGCCTCTTAGGTGCCGGATTTCTGAAATTCCAGGTCGTGTAACAAGGGTTCTAAATTCCATTAAGAGCTAGCAATTTTACCTCATCCTTCGCGTCTCTCGCTCGCTGCTTGAGGCCATACACCAAGTGGCACGATTAATTCTTCTCGTTATCCACCGGGAGCTGTTTTTCTTACCCACTTTTTGGGAGGCTATAGGTGCTGGCTTTCAGTTCTTCCTCTGGATAGGCAAACCAGTAGAAGCCCATATCGGCGAAACGTTGCGCTGCCATTGCCGCGCCGGGTTTCTTGTTTGCGACGCCGGCGGCCAACGCTTCCATGACGGCGAGAAGGTGGCGGCTCTGGCCCGGTTCGAGGCGGGCGCGGCAGGCCTGCCTTTCGCCCTGGTGAGGCTCGATCCAGGCGAGCTTCCGCAGGATGGTGTTTTCGCTATCGAAGATATTGCCGTGCAGGGGCAGGGGCCGGTGACAGCGGTCAGGCGGCTGGAGCCGGACGTCGCACTCATCCATGCCCATGCTGCGGATATCCATGGCAATGTGCAGATGGATCTTGAAGCGCACGCGGATTTCGCCCGCGATCTGGCTTTGGCGCGTGCCTCGCGGCATGTCATCGTATCCGTCGAACAGATCGTCAGCCCACAGGCCATCGCCAAGGCGCCGCGCAACATGGTCCTGGCGGCGACCGAAGTGGATTGCGTCGTCGAGGCGCCTTACGGTGCCTATCCGCTGGCCTGCGAGAACCGCTACGATACCGACAATCACGTGATCGGCAGCTATGCGGAGGCGATGAGCGGGACGGCGGATGGCTTTCGCACATGGCTGCATCACGAGGTTCGGTCACTCGACGACCATGCCGCCTATCTGAACCGGCTCGGTATGCGTCGCCTCCAGGCCGTGACGATCCGGCGATCGGTTTACGCATGACGTCTTACAGAGAAAGGCATGGGAGCCATGGCGCTTAACAGCGAGGCGATAAACCAGGCCGGTGCCGGCGAAGCGATGTCCGAAAAAGCCTATCTGGCAATGCTTCGCGGTCTTTGGCGTAAGAACTGGCCGAAGACGTTGTACGATACGCCCCAGGATCCGATGCCGGGCCTCGACCTGCCGCAGCGGCTGGCCGAATGGGCGCGTCTGAAGCCGCAGCAGACGGCAATCTGGTTTTATGGCCGCGCCTTCAGTTATGCCGAGCTTTTCGATCTCAGTGAAAGGCTGGCGTGCCGCCTTCTCGCCGAAGGGATCGTAGCCGGCGACCGGGTCGCATTGTTTCTGCCCAATTGTCCGCAGTTCACGATCGCCTTCCTGGCGGTCCTGCGGATCGGCGCCGTGCACTGCCCGATGAGCCCGCTGGCGAAACGCGCCGAACTCGAACACCAGCTCCGCGATTGTGGTGCGCGGGCGGTTATCGCCTTGCAGTCGCTCATGCCGACTGTGGAGGCATGCGAGAACACCAACCTGTCGCTGTTCATTCGCACCCGCATTTCGGATGCAGTTCCAGCCGACCCCGCATTGCCGCTGCCGCCTATGGTGGCAGCGGAGGAAGCTTCTACGGTGCGGTGATGGACTTTTTCGAAGCGATCGCCATGACGCCGCGCCCCGATATCCCGGCTCGGGCAGCCGATCTTGGCCGGCTTGCCCCGGTCAACTACACAAGCGGCACGACGTCCTATCCGAAGGGCTGCCGGCACACGCAGGGCCATATGCTTTATACCGCGGCCGCCAATCATCTCCGGGCGGAGAGTTTTAGCGAGACGACGCTGAATTTCTTCCCGCAATTCTGGATCGCCGGCCAAAACCACGGACTGGTCTACCAGATCTTTTCCGGCACGACGCTGGTGCTGTTATCGCGCTGGGACCCGCTTGCCTTCATGATGGCGGTTTCCACGCAGCGCGTCGGCGCCACGACAATGCTGGTCGACAATCTCGTCGAAGTCATGAACCATCCGCGGTTCGCCGAGTTCGACCTTTCATGTCTCAAACTGATCCGCTGCGTGTCCTTCGTGAAAAAACTCGGCCTTGAGATCAGGCAACTCTGGACGGCGCACTATCCTGATGCGGTTCTTTGCGAATCCGCCTGGGGCATGACCGAAACGCACACCGCCAATACGGTGACAATCGGATTTCAGGACGACGACTTCGATCTGCGGTCGCGCCCCACCTTTGTCGGCGTTCCGTCTCCCGGCACGGACTTCAAGATATGCAGTTTCGAAACCGGCGAATTGCTGCCGCCGGGCAGCGAAGGAGAGATCTGTTGCCGCTCACCGGCCGTTTTCGATGGTTACCTGAATGCGCCCGAGGCGACGCGGGAAGCCTTGCGCGACGGCTGGCTTCATTCGGGTGATATCGGCCAGATCGATGAAAACGGATTCATCCATTATCTCGGGCGAAAGAAGGATCTCATCAAGGTGAATGGTATGAGCGTGGCTCCGGCCGAGATCGAGGCAGTTCTGGTCACGCACCCGGCCGTCTTCGCCGTCGCCGTCGTGCCACGGCGCGATGAGCAGTGCGGCGAACGCCCGGTCGCATTCGTTGAATTGAAAAAAAATGCTGAGGCCGTTTCACCAGCCAGCATGGCCGACTGGTGCAGGCAGCGCATCGCGACCTACAAGGTTCCCGAGATACGCGTTATTCCTGAATTTCCTCTCGGCACCACGGGAAAGATACGCAAGGATGTCTTGCGTGACTGGTTGTGATTGCCTGCCTGTCATGCTGTAGCACTTGATGGCGGGCGTTTTGAAGCCCGCCGAAAGGCGCGCGTCTCAGGTTGCTGAAATACGAAAAGCTTTGAGCAGATCTGCTGGCCTGGATTCCTTCGAAACGCCGGTAGCCGTGGTGATCACCGCGACGCGTTGCTTGAGAAGGTCGAGGCCTATCACCTGTGCGGCAGGCAAAACGCCGAGACTTATGAATTTGCGGGTGATCTGACTTCGTAGCGCAGCGCTTCGCATGAGAACCAGTGTGCGACCGAGGCGACGATACACGAGCGTTGCAAGCATCGTCTCAGTTTGGCCTGTGCGCGCCGGAATTACGACGGAAGCCGGTTCAAAATGAGTGCCGACTGCAAAGTGGGCAGAAATTGCAAGTAAAGCGCCAACTTGGCAGGATGACTAGCTCTATGATCACCCGTTTTCGAAGTTTGCTGGACGAGGTCTTTTTGCAAGCCATCTGATGACATCGTCCACATTTCTCTCCGGAGGGAAAACCGGATAAAAGACATGCTCGATGCGGCCATCCTCGATGATCATTGTCATTCGTTTCAGCAGCGTCAGCCCATCGGCATTGAACCTGGGCAATCTCATAGCCGACGAAAATGCGAGCGTGTGGTCAGACAGCAGTGGAAATGGAAGATGGAGCCTGGAGGCGACCTCAATCTGGTAGTCGGTCACTTGGGTTGAAAGACCGAAAACCCGATGCACCCCGAGATTCTGGAGATGGCGAAAATGATCTCGAAAGGCACATGATTGTGGTGTGCAGCCTCTCGCGCCGGGGATAGCATCCCATCCATCGAGTGCCTGTCCATCGGGGGGACTGGTGCGTGGATACGCATAAACGACCGTCAGCCCGGGCGCCTGAAGATAGACGGATGTTCCATCTGTCGCCTGTAGGGAAATGGTCGGTATCACCGAACCTTTTAGGTGGCTTGCTTGACCGTCGTCTTCCGGCGCGATCGCCGGCGCGGCGACATCGGTCTTTGTCATCATAAACTCTCTGCCAACCTTCATTTTCAACAGACCTCTGCCAGCATCCCGATCTCCTAAGGCAGATGCCATTCGGCTATCGACACCATCGTGTCCATTTGATACCTGCGCTCCGAGGCAATCAAGGGTTCAAAGATGACGTTGCAGTTTACCGGCGTAATTCTGGACCTCGACGGTCTGCTGCTTGACACTGAGCGTCTCCAGTTCGAGGTAGGACCAGCTGTCGTAACTGCTTTCGGGTATAATCTCCCCGCAACCTTTTTTTATAGTCTTGTTGGCGTCGACAGAGCCGAGTGCGCCCGGCTCATTAGCCTGGAGGTCGGCGCAGAGATCGACGAGGTCGAGCTCAACAAGGCCTGGAACGCGGCGATGAATGATCGGATGCAGGACGAGATTCCTCTTCGCCCGGGCGTTCACGCATTCCTTGACGCCTTGGACGAAAAGAAATTTCCTCGCGCTGTCGCAACCAATAGCTTTACCGCTCGCGCGGAATGGAAATTACGACACGCAGGCCTCCTTCACCGCTTCAACGCAGTCGTGGGAGCGGACCTGGTTTCCCGCGCGAAGCCTGCACCGGATGTTTATATCGAGGCGGCCAATCGGCTAGGGTTGCATCCATCGGATTGCGTCGCTCTTGACGACAGTGATCTCGGCGTGAGAGCGGCTCTTGCCGCAGGCATGTTGAAAGTCATCCAGGTGCCTGACATGGTGGCCAGTCGCGATCTGATAGCACACCATCAGGCCTCCTCCTTGGATGAGGCTCAGGAGCTTCTTGCTCTCGCTCCTTCTCTGCGGGGTTCAGCGACATTGCCGATAGCTGCCAGAAAAATTTCAGGCGAAATGATGTGATCACGCGAGCGAATCTAGGTTTGCGATCTGCCAGAAAGGGTCGTGAGAATGCTCAACCCTACGAAACGCCGGATGCAGCGTTCTTGATGAACTCGCTGCCATATTATCGGAGTGAAGCTATCGGTCGTGCTTGCAAAGCCGGGCAGCGCGCTCGTGCGAGCGACGGAAAACGTCAGGTGGCCCTTTAGGGGGCATCATTCTCGGCAAAGAAATCCTACTGGAACGCCCACCGTGCTCGCATGCCAGGTCAAAATCGATGAGGGTTGAACTCATTGCGCAATACGCCGACCGTTATCCTGTGTCCGTATTCCAGCGATATCACCGAGCTAAATTCCTCTTCCTAAGGGCAGCAATCGCGCTTCGTGCGAGGGTCGTTTTCGGCGTATATCCGTTCAAAGTCTCGAACGGGGCTGGACCCGATGACTTTCTTTGGGCAGCGGTTCACAATTTACGATCATGCGCTCTCGCGGACAGTAAGCCTACCGGAAAACATTCTGTCGAAGTCTCGGTCTTCCGAACTACCCAAAACCTCGACCAGATATTCCGCCATATCGGTTAGAGGCTGGCGATAGGTCGTCAGCCGATAATTGGCACTTTCCGCCTCCGGTACATCGTCAAACCCTGTGACAGCGATATCTTCCGGGATACGGAGCTTGAGCTTGTGGCGTATTACATCAATCGCCCCGATTGCAATGGCATCGTTTTCACAGACAAGGATATCGGGGAAGTCGTCACGGTTACGTTTGGCCAGCGTCTCCTCGACGACGGCAGCGGAGAGTGCTGGATCATAGGCCGCTACCGGAACGGTTTCCGGCTCGCTCCCGAAATGCTCGCGCCAGTAATCGACGAAGGTCTCCTTACGTAATAGATGTGCCGAAGACGTACGCGGGCCGGCCAGGAACAAGGGTCGCCGATAGCCACGTTCATGCACGTAGTTGGCGATCTCCGTCATCGCACTGACATCGTCTACGGCAATCGAAATCGTGTTCGGATTGCGGGATGTGCGTGCAAAGATGATCAGCTTGCGGAACCGGCGTGCGTGAAGGGCCGCATCGAGCACGTCGTCATCGAACTGGATGCCGATCAGGATAACGGCATCAACGCGGCGCTGGCTGGCACTCATAAGCGCATGCCCGGCATCGTCACGGCCGAGCGTGTTGACAAGCAGGGTGTCCCAGCCCTCGCGCCGCAAAATGCGGGTCAGCCGCTCCATCATCACCAGCTTATGGGGATTGGCAAAATCATCGATCAGCAATGCGACGAGGTTCGTCCGGTCGGAGGCGAGGCTGGCAGCACGCAGGTCCGGCACGTAGCCGAGACGCTCGGCGGCAATGCGCACCTTCTCAAGGCTCTTGGGTGAGATCGAAGCTTCCTTGCGAAATGCCCGGTTGACTGTCCAGCGCGAGACGCCCGCCTCGGCGGCCACGTCGTCTGCTGTGATGTTTCCCGCGAAGGAAGGTCTCTTTTCATCCGGCATTGCGATCTCCCGAACCTTCTTGGACCGGTCCGCTCATAATTCATAGCGCATTTTCAAGCCGCTTGAAATTTAATTTGCTCACGAGAGCAAAGCCTCTTGCTCGCGTGAGCAAAACTTGCGATCTTCCGGTTGAGGGCGGTCGGGACCTGCCCAATGGGAGGATACAAGTGTTGAAAGTCGGATTGCTCGGCGCCGGCCGGATCGGTCGCGTGCATGCTATCAATATCGCCGCTCACGCCCGCAGCCAGCTGGTTGCCGTTTCGGATGTGAACGAAGATGCAGTGCAATCGCTTGCCAGCGCGCATGGCGCCAAAGCCTCGACCTCGGAGGCGATCCTCAGTGACGCATCGATCGATGCCGTGCTGATCGCCACATCGACGGATACTCATTCCGATCTGATCGAAAGAGCGACAGCTGCCGGCAAGCGTGTTCTCTGCGAGAAGCCTGTCGATCTGTCGCTGGAGCGTGCGCAGCGGTGCCTCTCTGCCGCTTCAAAGACCGGCATTCCGGTGATGATCGGTTTCAACCGCCGTTTCGATCCGAATTTCGCCGCCATCAAGGCTTCGTTGAAGGCTGGCGAGGTCGGCAAGCCCGAGCTTCTGTCGATCACCTCATTCGATCCCGCGCCGCCGCCGGTTTCCTATGTGAAAGTCTCCGGCGGCCTGTTCCGCGACATGATGATCCATGATTTCGACATGGCGAATTTCCTGATGGGTGCCGCACCGCAGAAAGTTCATGCAGCCGGCACGTCGATCGTCGATCCGGAAATCGGCAAGGCTGGCGACGTCGATACTGCTGTCGTGACGCTAACCTATGCGGATGGACGCATTGCGGTCATCAAGAACAGCCGCCGCGCCGTTTATGGCTATGACCAGCGCGTCGAGCTGCTTGGCTCGGAAGGCCTGCTCTCGGCCGGCAACGTCCTTGAAAATACGGTTTCCAAATCGACCAGCAAAGGTGTCGTCAGTGCGAAGCCGGAACTGTTCTTCCTTGAGCGCTACATGCGCGCCTATGCGGCGGAATGGGATGCTTTCGTCGCCTCGGTGCTCGATGGCGCTGAAGTGCCGGTGACGTTGGAAGACGGTGTCGCGGCACTGGTTCTTGCAGAAGCTGCAACGGAGTCGGCACGATCCGGAAAGAGCGTCTTGCTGGAGGTCTGATACGGCGAGCGAAGGTGGTGCTGTTGATAAGAACCACTGCTGCTCGTTCACCGAGACCAGCAGCCACATCATAAGGAGCACATTCATGAAGGCACTCGATGTCATCACCATCGGCCGCGCTGGTGTCGATCTTTATGGCGCACAGGTTGGCGGGCGTCTGGAAGACATGGGCTCGTTCGAAAAGTATATTGGTGGCTCTCCGACCAATATCGCCTGCGGTAGTGCTCGCCTCGGCCTCAAGACTGCATTGATCAGCCGCGTCGGCAACGAGCATATGGGGCGTTTCATCCTTGAGCAGCTGAAGCGCGAGGGTGTCTCGACGGAGGGCGTGAAGATCGATCCCGAGCGCCTGACGGCCCTCGTCATCCTCGGCATTCGCGACGACACGCAGTTCCCACTGATCTTCTATCGAGAAAACTGCGCCGACATGGCGCTCTGCGAGGATGATATCGACGAGGGGTTCATCGCGTCCGCCCGCGCCGTCGTCGTCACCGGCACACATCTGAGCAACACGAAAACCGAGGCCGCGGTTCTCAAGGCACTGACGCTCGCCCGCAAGCATGGGCTTCGCACGGCGCTGGACGTTGACTACCGCCCGAACCTGTGGGGTGTCGCCGGTCATGGCGACGGCGAAAGCCGGTTTGTCGAAAGCGCCAGAGTGACGACCAAGCTCAAGGCGACGCTCCACCTGTTCGACCTGATCGTCGGGACGGAGGAAGAGTTTCACATTGCCGGCGGCTCGACCGATACGCTGGAGGCGCTCCGCGCCGTGCGGGCGGTGAGCAGTGCCACGCTCGTCTGCAAGCGCGGACCGATGGGGGCGACCGCTTTTGAAGGCGAAATCCCCGACAGTCTCGACAAGGGGCAGTCGGGACAAGGATTTCCCATTGAGGTTTTTAACGTGCTCGGTGCCGGTGACGGCTTCTTCTCCGGCCTTCTGCGCGGCTGGATGACCGGTGAGGACTGGCCGACTTCGCTAAAGTTCGCCAATGCCTGCGGCGCCTTCGCCGTCAGCCGTCACGGTTGCACGCCGGCCTATCCAACATTCGAGGAGCTGCAGTTTTTCCTCAAGCGCGGCGTTGTCCGGCCGGATCTGCGCAACGACCCGGATCTGGAACAGCTCCACTGGTCGACCACGCGCCACACCCGCGTCGATGGCGACTGGTCGACAATGCGGGTCTTTGCCTTCGACCATCGGGCGCAACTGGAGGCGATGGCCGGTTATTCGCTGAAGAAGGGCGCGGCCTTCAAGGAATTGTGCCTTCAGGCGGCGGTCAGCGTTCAGGCAGGCCGGTCCGGCTACGGCATTCTCTGCGACAACCGCATCGGCCGTTCCGCCCTGCACCGTGCTTCCGGGTCGGGTCTGTGGATCGGCCGTCCGGCCGAATGGCCAGGTTCGCGGCCTCTGGAACTGGAGCCGGAACTCGGCAGTGATTGCGGAACGCTCTCGGAATGGGCGCGCGAGGATGTCGTCAAGGTTCTCTGCTTCTGCCACCCCGATGATGAGGCGGCAACGCGGGCAGGGCAGGAGGCCACCGTCAGGCGGCTCTTCGAGGCCGCCCGTCGCAACAGGCTGGAATTCCTCCTCGAAATCATTCCCTCAAAAGTCGCTCCCACGGACGACCGGACGGTCGCAACCCTGATTGGGCAGTTCTACGCCGCCGGCATCTATCCCGACTGGTGGAAGCTGGAACCGATGAAGACGGAAGCCGCCTGGGCCAATGCGATCGCGGCGATCGAGGCGCATGACCGGCATACGCGCGGCATCGTCGTGCTCGGGCTCGAAGCGCCGGAGGTAGAGCTTTCGGCCAGTTTCGAGGTCGCTGCCGGCTTCGGTCTGGTCAAGGGCTTTGCCGTCGGGCGTACGATCTTCGGCAATGCTGCACGGCGCTGGCTGACCGGTGAGATGACGGATGCGCAGGCAGTGGAGGATATGGCCGCGCGCTACCAGCGCCTTTGCGAGATCTGGGACGCGACGAGAGACAAGGCACGGGAGCAGGCAGTATGACTTCGATAAGACTGACGGCGGCGCAGGCCATGGTGAAGTGGCTGTCGGCGCAGATGACCGAAGAGGGCGAGCGTTTCGTCGATGGCGTCTGGGCGATCTTCGGTCATGGCAATGTGGCGGGTCTTGGTGAGGCTTTGCAGAAGGCGGGAAACAGCCTGCCCACTTGGCGGGGCCAGAACGAACAGACCATGGCGCATGCCGCGATTGCCTATGCCAAGGCGATGAAGCGCCGGCGGGTACAGGCCGTCACGTCATCGATCGGGCCGGGCGCCACCAATATGGTGACGGCGGCAGCGCTTGCGCATGTCAACCGTCTGCCGGTACTTCTCATTCCCGGCGACGTCTTTGCCAATCGTCGGCCCGATCCGGTATTGCAGCAGATCGAGGATTTCGACGACGGCACGGTCTCGGCCAATGACTGTTTTCGCCCGGTCAGCCGCTATTTCGATCGTATCACGCGGCCGGAACAGCTTCTGACGGCATTGCCACGGGCGCTGCGCGTCATGACGGATCCCGCCAATTGCGGGCCGGTCACGCTCTCCTTCTGCCAGGACGTGCAGGCCGAAGCCTATGACTGGCCGGAAGCCTTTTTCGAGCCGAAAGTCTGGCGCATCCGCCGCCCGGAGCCGGACGCCCGCGATCTCGACGAGGTCGTGGTTCTCATCCGTGCAGCGAAAAATCCTGTCATCGTTGCCGGTGGCGGGGTGATCTATAGCGGGGCCGAGGCGGATCTCGCAGAATTCGCCATCCGTCACGCCATTCCCGTCATCGAGACACAGGCCGGCAAATCGGCACTGGCACAGAGCCATGCGATGAATTTCGGTGCAGCCGGGGTGGACGGTTCGGCGGCCGCCAATGCGCTTGCCCGCAAGGCCGATCTGGTGATCGGCCTCGGTACACGCTTTCAGGATTTCACCACCGGCTCGTGGTCGCTCTTTGAAGCGAAGGGACGTCGGCTCGTGTCGATCAATGTGCAGGCCTATGACGCCGACAAGCATGGCGCGACCGGTCTCGCCGCAGACGCCAAGGCTGCGCTCACTGCATTGGGCGAAAAGCTCGGCGATTTCCGCGCGCCTGCTCCTGATGCGGAGGCGCGAGCAGCGTGGCTTGCTGCCGTGGACAAGCATTGCGCAGCGCCCGAAAAGGCCGGTCTGCCAAGCGATGCACAGGTCATCGGCGCCGTGCAGCGGGCAACCGGCGAGAGCGCGATAGCCATGTGCGCGGCGGGCACGATGCCCGGCGCGCTGAAACTTCTCTGGCAACCGAGCCAGGGCGGCTATCACATGGAATACGGCTTTTCCTGCATGGGTTACGAGATCGCCGGAGCGATGGGGTTGAAGCTGGCGCGACCGGAGCGTGAGGTCATCTGCTTCGTCGGTGACGGCTCCTACATGATGGCCAATTCCGAGCTTGCAACCGCGGTCATGCGCAAGGTGCCCTTTACCGTCGTTCTGACCGATAACCGGGGCTATGGTTGCATCAACCGCCTGCAGCGCGGCACCGGCGGGGAGGCGTTCAACAATCTCTATCAGGATTGCAACGTCGAACAGCAGCCGCAGATCGATTTCGTCGCGCATGCCGCAGCGCTCGGAGCCGTCTCGGTGAAGGCAAGTGATATCGCCGATCTCGAACGGCAGATCGAGAAGGCCCGATCGCGTGATATCCCGACCGTCATCGTGATCGATACAGATCCGACCGATGGTCCGGGCTTCGGCGATGCCGGCCACTGGTGGGACGTTGCCGTGCCGGAGGTCGGAGATACCGAAAAGCTGAAACAGGCTTACGCGCGCTATCTCGAAAGCGCCGAAAAGCAGAATACCGTCAATTGAGGAAAAGACATGATCCGCTACGGCACCAATCCTATCGCCTGGGCCAATGACGACGACCAGAGCCTTGGCGCCAACATCCCGACCGAGCAGATCCTGCGCGAGGCAAGCGAGATCGGTTTCGACGGTATCGAGAACGGCCATCGCTGGCCGGATGATCCACAGGCTCTGAAAGATCTACTCGGGGGATATGGCCTCGCCTTCGTTTCCGGCTGGTTCTCGCTCAATCTCCTGTCGCAGTCTGTCGAGGAGGAGAAAAAGGCGATCCAGCCGCATCTCGACAAGCTCAAACACAATGGCTGCACGGTCTGCATCGCCTGCGAAACTTCGAATAGCGTGCAGGGGTTACAGGTGCCGCTATCGGAGAGCCCTGTTCTGTCTACCGAGGAAATGAAGGCGTTCGGCGCAAAGGTGGAAGAGCTTGCAGCCTTCACCGCAAGCCAGGGCATCAAGCTCGTCTATCATCATCACATGGGCACGGTCGTCGAAACGCCGGAAGAGCTCGACGCATTCATGGCGGCGACCGGTCCTGAGACACGTCTGCTCTTTGATGCAGGTCATTGCTATTTCGGCGGCGATGGCCGCGATCCGATCTCGGTGCTTGCACGCCATATCGACCGGGTCAGCCATTTCCATGCCAAGAACGTCCGCCCCACCATCATGCGGCAAGTCCGCCAGGAGGGACTTTCCTTCATGGATGGCGTGCGGGCCGGCGTGTTCACCGTGCCCGGGGATGAGGAAGGTGGTGTCGATTTCGCGCCGCTGCTCGGCATCCTCAAGCGTGCCGGCTACGACGGGTGGATCGTCATCGAGGCCGAGCAGGACCCGGATGTCCGCAATCCGTTCCAATACCAGTCGCTTGGCCTGAAGACGCTCAAGGCCGAAGCCGCAAGCCTCAATCTCGTCTGACAAGAGCAGGAGTTCGTCATGTCGCATCTTCTCCATCGGCCTTTCGGTACGCATGGCAAGGTTCACGAGATCACGCCGGCGCTTGCCGGCTGGCGTCATGTTGGCTTCTCGCTCTACCGCCTACGGGCCGGCGAGACGGTGGCCGAGGCGACCGGCGAGCGGGAAGTGATCCTCGTCATGGTCGAGGGCAAGGCCGCGATGAAAGGTGCTGGCAAGGACTGGGGCGTGCTCGGTGAAAGGATGAGCGTCTTTGAAAGGTCGCCGCCGCATTGCCTCTACCTGCCGAATGGCAGCGAATGGACGGCAACAGCCGAAACCGATTGCGTCATCGCAGTTTGCACGGCACCCGGCAAGGGTGGGCACGCGGCGCGCCGTATCGGCCCGGATGGCATAGCCCTGACCCAGCGGGGTGAGGGCAGCAACACCCGCTACATCAACAATATCGCGATGGAGAACGAGGATTATTGCGACAGCCTCCTGGTGACGGAAGTGTTCACGCCGGCCGGGCACTGGTCGAGCTATCCGAGCCATCGGCATGACGAAGACGATTTCCCGCGCGTCACCTATCTGGAAGAAACCTATTATCACCGGATCAATCCGGCTGACGGGTTCGGCATACAGCGGGTCTATACGGACGATCTTCAGCTCAACGAAACGATGGCGGTGCATGACGGCGATGTCGTCTGCGTGCCGCGCGGGCATCACCCCTGCGGCGCGCCGCATGGTTTTGAAATGTATTACCTCAATGTCATGGCGGGGCCGTTGCGCAGATGGCGGTTCGTCGCCGCGCCGGCGGTCGCACATCTGATGCGTTGATGGATACGATCACTGGATCGACCATGAGGAAGGCGCCTCGACCGGACTGCGGTCAACTCCAGCTTCTTCCGAAAGGTTTTTTCTCCATCGTATTCCAGGACAGCGTTCCGATTCCCGTACCTATCGATGCCTGGTCGATACGAAGCGCTCTGTAAGTTTGTTGTTCCTTCATTGCTCGAGACAATCGATACGGATTGAGCATCAGCATGAAATTTGGCACGCTCGACAAGATGAAGCTCAGGAAGCCAGATAAAAAGGCGGCGGTGGCAAAGCCACAGCAGCTGTTGCGTGACCTGGCGATGACCCCTGACAAATTGTTCAGTGGAGCATTTCGCAAACAGTATGGGGCCTTGTGCTTTCGGCTAGGCGAAGGCGGTCGGATCGAGATCCTGGTTATTACATCACGCGACAGCGGTCGCTGGGTATTGCCAAAAGGCTGGCCAATGAAAGGAAAGAAGCCGCATGAGGCTGCAACCATCGAAGCATGGGAAGAAGCAGGCGTGCGAGGCAAGGCAAGAAAGAGATCGATCGGGTGCTACACGTATCTGAAGGAGCTGGACAGTGAAACGGTCGTTCCCTGCATCGTCGAAATGTTCCAGATTGAGGTCGAAGGGCTCGAGGCCAAGTTCAAAGAGCGCGGACAGAGAGCCCAGGCTTGGGTCAGCCCCGATGAGGCCGCGAGGCGCGTACGGGAAATCGACCTAAAGTCGCTTCTCGTCAATTTTCGACCGCGGTGACGCGGATCGGCGCTGTTACGGCCACGTCGAGCAAAGGTGGGCCTAGTTGCCGACCCTTTGGCCCTCCCGATTGAAGAAATGCAGATTTCTCTTATCAGCTGATACGCCAACCATCTCGCCGATCGCTATTTGCGTGCGCCCGGGCACGCGGAAGACCACCGGCTGCCCGGCAGCGGTTGTTGCGTGGACATAGCTCTCCGCACCGACGAGTTCGACAGCTGCCACCGTGAGGCGGATGGCAAAAGTGCGAGACGGATGATCACCGAGGACGAGGTCCTCCGGCCTAATCCCGATCGTTTTCACGTCCGTGGTGATGTTCGCACCTGCTGCATTTATCGAACCGAGATCATTGCGTTCGATAAGGTTCATGGAGGGCGAGCCAATGAATGTTGCAACGAATGTCGTTGCCGGCCGCTCGTAGAGCTCGATTGGGGTTCCCACCTGCTCGATCCGCCCGCCGTTCAGGACCACGAGCCGATCAGCCAGCGTCATCGCCTCCATCTGGTCATGAGTGACATAAATGCTGGTCGTTGCAAGCGACCGTTGCAGGCGCCTGATCTCGACGCGCATCTGCACACGCAGCTTGGCATCGAGGTTGGACAGTGGTTCATCAAACAAGAAGACGGCTGGTTTTCGCACGATCGCCCGGCCCATGGCGACGCGCTGCCGTTGACCACCGGAGAGCTGGCGCGGCTTGCGGTCGAGAAATTGCTCGATCTCCAGAGCCTTTGCCGCTTCGGTAATGCGTCGGTCGATCTCGTCCTTCGGCGTGCCGCGGTTCTTCAGACCGTAGGCGAGGTTCTGGCGGACCGTCATATGCGGATAAAGCGCATAGTTCTGAAAGACCATGGCGATATCTCGCTCGGCCGGTTCCAGCTCGTTGACACGCCTTCCACCGATCGAAACCTCGCCGGAAGTGATGCTTTCGAGGCCGGCCACCATTCTTAAAAGCGTGGACTTGCCGCAGCCGGACGGGCCGACCAGTACGATCATCTCGCCGTCGGCAATGCTGAGGTCGACCCCCTTGATTGCTTCGATTGCGCCGCCGTAAGTCTTGCGGACATCGTTCAAATTAATCTGTGCCATTACTTTTCAGTCTCCACCAAACCTTTGACGAACCAGCGCTGCATCAGGACCACGACAACGACGGGCGGGATGATGGCGAGAATTGCAGTGACCATGACGTAATTCCATGGCGTCGACGCATCCGCGAAATCGACCATCCGGCGCAGGCCGATGATGATCGTGTTCATCTCGGCCTTGTCGGTGACGAGAAGCGGCCAGAGATATTGCGTCCAGCCGTAAATGAAGAGGATGACGAACAGGGCCGCGATATTCGTCAGCGACAGCGGCAGGAGAATGTCGCGCATGAAGCGGAAGGGCCCGGCATTGTCGATCCGTGCGGCCTCGACCATTTCGCCCGGTATCGTCAGAAAGAACTGGCGAAACAGGAAGGTCGCGGTCGCCGACGCCATCAGCGGCAGGGTGAGGCCCGCATAGGTGTTGAGAAGGCCGAGATCGACGATCACCTTGTAGGTCGGCAGGATGCGGACCTCGACCGGCAGCATCAGCGTGACGAAGATCATCCAGAAGAACAGGTTTCGAAACGGAAACCGGAAGAAGACGATCGCGAAGGCCGACAGGAAGGAGATGACGATCTTGCCGATCGCAATCGTCATGGCGACGACGAAGCTGTTGAAGAGCAGCCGTTCGAGGCTGACGCCGACAACCCTTTCGACGCCGCCGCTGATCGATTCCGTGTAGTTTTCCACCAGATGGCCGGCGGGGAGGAGGGGGAGCGGTGGGCGCAGGATGGCGGACGACGTCGCGGTCGACGCGACGAATGTGTAGTAGATCGGAAAGGCGACGATGATGATGCCGATGATGAGCATCAGATGCGCCATGATCCGTGCAAGGGGGCGGTTTTCGATCATGGTGCGACCTCACGCATAATGGACACGCCGCTCGACGAAGCGGAACTGGAAGGCGGTGAGCGCAATAACGATCACCATCAACACCACGGATTGGGCCGCAGATGAGC
This sequence comes from Neorhizobium alkalisoli, assembly GCF_007829835.1. GTDB lineage: Bacteria > Pseudomonadota > Alphaproteobacteria > Rhizobiales > Rhizobiaceae > Neorhizobium. The sequence goes on from NZ_VIWP01000010.1 coordinate 55,951, forward strand.
CTAGGTCGAGATTGACGAACCCGTCGTTGTAAACCTTGTAGACCAGCGTTTCCGTCGCCTTGGCCGGTCCGCCGCCGGTGACGGCATGGATGATGCCGAACGTGTCGAAGAAGGCGTAGACGGTGTTGACCACGAGGAGAAAGAAGGTCGTCGGGGCCAGAAGCGGGAAGACGATTGTCCAGAAACGGCGGCTGCCGCGTGCGCCGTCGATGGCGGCCGCCTCAAGCAGCGATTTCGGGATCGCCTGCAGGCCCGCGACGAAGAACAGGAAATTGTAGCTGATCTGCTTCCACGCGGCAGCGATCACCACGAGAACCATGGCCTGATCGCCGTTGAGAAGCGGATCCCAGGGCACGCCGTTTCGTCGCAGCAGATAGGCAAGCGTGCCCATGGCGGGATTGAACATGAACAGCCACAGCATGCCCGCAAGTGCGGGTGCGACGGCATAGGGAATAATCAGCATGGTGCGATAGAAGCCCTTGCCGCGCACGACGAGATCGGCCGCCGTCGCAAGCAGAAGCGCCACGGCCATGGCCAGAAAGGCGGTGGCGATGCTGAAGATCACCGTCGTCTTGAGCGATGACAGATAAGTTTCATCGGACAGGATGGCGGTAAAATTCGCCAGCCCGACAAAACCGCTCTGGAGTCCGAACGGATCCTCGCGCATCATCGACTGGTAAAGCGCTTGGCTTGCCGGCCAGAAGAAAAAGATTAGCGTCAGGACGATCTGCGGGGCAACCAGGAAATAGGGCAATATCCTGTTCGGGAAAATGACGTTCTGCATGAGGCTCCTCCAGGCAGCGGGAAGGGCGGCTCCCGAAAATCGCGTCTCGGGAGCCGGTTCGCGTCACTTGAAGGTCACTTGCCGATGGCTTTCTGGATTGCCGCATTGCCGCGCTCGACCGCCTTGTTCAGCGCCGTCTTGGCATCCTGCTTGCCGGCAAGCATGGCTTCGAACTCTTCGTTCATGATGTCGCGAACCTGCGGCAGGTTGACAAGCCTCACACCCTTGGAATTCGGCGTCGGTGCCTTGCCCATCATCTGCTGGATCGGCGTCTCGCGACCGGGATTCTTCTCGTAGAAGCCGGACGTCTTGGTTTCGTCATAGGCGGCGAGAGTGACGGGCAGGTAGCCCGAAACTTGATGCAGGCGGGCCTGGATCTTCGTCTGCGACAGGAAATGGAAGAAGGCAGCCGTTCCCTTGTATTCCGCATCGCTCTTGCCAGCAAAGACCCAGAGGCTGGCACCACCGGGAATAGTGTTCTGCGGCCGGCCGTCGCCTTCATAATAGGGGAGCTGGCCGATCCCGTAATTCATGCCCGACTTGATGATGTCGCCAAGTCCGCCGGACGATTCCGTCAGGATACCGCATTCACCGGATGTGAAGAGCTGTTTTGCTTCCGATGTGCGGCCCCCATAGCGGAACGTGCCGTCTTTGGCGAGATCGGCGATTGACTGGAAGTGTTTGACGAAGAAGTCGGAATTGAACGCCAGCTTGACGTCTGTCCCGCCCAGGCCGTTCTCGTTGCTGCCATACGAAACATTATTCCAGGCGGCAAGGTTTTCTGTCTGGATCCATGTGAGCCATGTCGAGGTGAAGCCACACGATGCTGCCCCGCTCGTCTTGATCTTGCGGGCAGCGTCGAAAAGTTCCGGCCATGTCTTCGGCGGCTTGGTGGCATCGAGCCCGGCCTTCTGGAAGATGTCCTTGTTGTAATAGAGGATCGGCGACGACGAATTGTAGGGGAAGGAGAGCATCGTCCCATCGGGCTTGGAATAATAGGCGACGATGCCGGGCAGATATGCCGACTTGTCGAATTTGTAGCCGCCCTTGGTCAGCACGTCGGCCACCGGCACGATCGCGCCCTGTGCGCCCATCATCACGCCGCTGCCAGCATCGAAGACCTGAATGATGGCCGGCGGCTGCTTGGCGCGGAAGGCTGCAATGCCGGCATTCAGCGTTTCCGGATAGGTGCCCTTGAAGACCGGCACGATCTTGTAATCGCCCTGGCTGTCGTTGAATTCCTTGGCGAGTTGATCGACGACCTCGTTGTTGGCACCGGTCATGGCGTGCCACCACTGGATCTCGGTCGCCGCCATGGCCGTCGAGGCCATCATTGTCGACATGCCGGTTGCGATGACTGCTGCTGCAATACTTGTTCTCATGGATCTTCCTCCCTTTCCAATGAAGCCGACAAAGGCTGACGGGATCCTCCAATCCCGTGTGGGCTGCCTTCACCTTGCGGATGAAAGCAGCACCATATCGTGACTATGCGTGTTGGGCTGTTGTGGCGTCAACACCGGCAATGCGCATAAGGTCGTCGTGCGCGCCCGGACCGCCAGCAATCACCGGCGAGCCCTTCGTCAGCCGCTCTCCCTCGGTGGGGAACGGATGATACCAGCCACCGGCTTCCTTCACGAGGCAGTAGCCCGCGAGGCAGTCCCAGGCGTGCATATAGGGCTCGTAGTAACCCACGAGACGGCCGGCCGCGACATAGGCCAGCATCAGCGCGCCTGAGCCATTGCGAATGAAGTTGCCGCCAGCCTCCAGAAGGCTTTCGACCATTTTCGCGACGAACGCTGGCGTGACGTGGCTGTTGGCACCGATCCCTGTGACAGCATTGCGGATGGTCTTGTCGGCCGCCAGCCTTAAAGGCTTGCCGTTCAAGCTGGCTCCGGCTCCTGCCATCGCGGCATACGTCTCGCCAAAACACGGCGCGTAGATCACGCCAACGACAGGGCTTCCTGCGTAAAGGAGGCCGATCGAGACGCACCAGTTTGGCATGCCGTTGACAAAGGGACTGGTGCCGTCGATCGGGTCGACGACCCAGGTAAAGCCGGAGGTGCCGCCCTGCAGTCCATATTCTTCGCCCAGGACGCCGTCCCCCGAAAAGGCATCGGCAAATCGCGAGCGGATCAATTCCTCCACTTCGCGGTCCGCGATGGAAACGACATCCTGTGGATCACGTTTGGTTTCAATGACCAGCTTATCACGCTCATTGAAATAATGGAGAGCGAGGTCGCCTGCTTCCTTGGCAACGACCTGAGCCAGCCGGAACCTCTCTTCAAGGCCGGCGTTCGATGGGGAACTCATCAAAAAATCCTTTGCATGTTTGGCTTTTCAAAAGGGCGAAGCGGATTAGCCAATGATGGCGATCCCGCGATCGCGAAGTCCGATCCGGACCCTTGTCGATACCGGAAGCGGTTCATCGGCGGATGCATCAACGACGAAGAGTTTCGTCGATCCTGTGTCCACTTCGTATTCGACATGATCCCCAAGGTATGCGGAGTGAATGATGTTGCCGGAAAAGCCGGTCGTCGCGCCATCAGGAGAAAGGTCGATTGCGTTGGGTCGGATTGCAAGCTGTGCCGCACCTTGCGCCGCCTTACCGGCGGGTAGGCGGTGACGAAGGCCCGCAATGTCGATCAGGGCCTGTCCGGCGTCCACCGACAGCACATTGCAATCGACCACATTGGCCTCACCCATGAAGTCGGCAATAAAGGCGGAGGCTGGCGCGTCGTAAAGGTCCCGCGGGGCGCCTTGTTGCGCAATCCCGCCGTCCTTCATGACGATGATCTGGTCGGACACGGCAAGCGCCTCGTCCTGGTCATGGGTCACGTAGACCGCGGTGAAGCCCAGTCTTTGCTGCAGTTCGCGGATTTCGGTCCTCACGCGCCGGCGCAATCGGGCATCAAGATTGGAGAGCGGCTCGTCGAGCAGAAGCACTTGTGGTTCGAGAACAAGTGCGCGTGCGACCGCGACACGCTGCTGCTGGCCGCCGGAAAGCTCGGCAGGCAGCCTGTGTCCCATCCCGCCGAGCCCCACAAGTTTCAGACCTTCTTCCGCTCGCTCGCGCGCCTCCCCACGCTTCAAGCCGGATGACTCCAGGCCATAGGCGACATTGTCGAGGGAGGTCATGTGCGGAAACAGCGCGTAGCTCTGAAATACCATCGAGACATCGCGCTCGTTGGCGGGCAGCATGGTGACATCCTTGTTGCCGATCAGGATGCGGCCGGAAGTCGGATGTTCGAGGCCCGCTAGCATACGCAGCGTCGTTGTCTTGCCGCAACCGGAAGGGCCGAGCAGGGTGACGAGCGTACCGGGCTCTATCCTCAATGAAAGGTCGGGAACGGCCGTGAAGGCGCCAAATGACTTGCGGACATTCTCGAAGACCACGGAGCCGGGATTGATCATGCTGCTTTCTCCTGAGCGATGGGCGTTGTTGCCGTAGCCGCGGGTGCGATCGTTGCAACCCGGTTTTCGCGCCGCAGACGGCGCTCTCCAACAAGCAGCTGGAAGCCGGCGATGACCGTCAGCATTACGACGATCAGCGCGGAGGAATAGGCAATGGCAACGCCATATTGACCGTTCTCCACCAGTCCAACGATGAAGGCGGTCGACATGTTGTATTGCGCACTGACAAGAAAGATCACGGCGCTGATTGAGGTGATCGCCCGCACGAAGGAATAGACCAGCGCGGCGGTGATTGCCGGTCTCAACAGGGGCAGGATGACCTTCCGGATCGTTCGGAAGCTATTTGCCCTCAGGGTCAGCGATGCTTCGTCGAGGCTCTTGTCGAGCTGGCTCATGGCCGCAACACCGCCGCGTACGCCCACAGGCATGTTGCGGAAGACGAAGCAGGCGACGAGGATCAGCGCCGTCCCCGTCATTTCAAGTGGCGGCAGGTTGAAGGCCATGATGTAGCTGATGCCGATCACCGTTCCTGGTATCGCAAAACTCAACATCAGTGCGAATTCGAATATGTTACGGCCGGCAAACTTCTGGCGAACGATGATATAGGCAGTGAGAAGGCCGACTGCTGCCGTCAACGGAGCAGAGATCAACGCGATCTCCATCGTCGTCCAGAAAGAGTTCCAGGCAACACCGGACCACTCAATCGCACCATCATTGCGCAGGCCGACCGAGAAGGCCCTGACATAGTGATCAATGGTCAGGCTGTTATCCAGCCCCCAGGTGCGGACGAAGCCACCGAACAGGATCATGCCGTAAATGACGAGCGTGAAGGCGATCCAAGGAAGTACGAGCGCGTGAACGGCGACCGACAGGCCGCGGGGCAGGGCGGCATGAGCGCCGGAATCGCCCTTGCCTGTCACCGTGGCGAAATTTTTGCCCGACAGCCAGAAGCGCTGCGCGATAAAGGCCGCCATCGTGAAAACAAGGAGGATCATCGCCAGAACCGCTGCGCGCGATGGATCATTCTGCGATCCGACCACGGCGAAGAAGATCTCGGTTGAGAGGACGCCGTTGCTGCCCCCAAGCACCATCGGATTACCGAAATCCGCCATGCTTTCGATGAAGCCGATCAGGAAGGCGTTTGCAAGGCCCGGCGTCATCAGCGGCAGGGAGACCCGCCAGAAGGTCCGCCAGCGATTGGCGCGGAGCGTTTGCGAAGCCTCTTCCATCGATGGACTGACGCCCTCGACGACACCGATCAGGACGAGGAAGGAAATCGGGGTGAACGACAGGACTTGTGCGATCCAGATGCCGGTCAGGCCGTAGAGCCACCGGCTCGGTTCGGCGCCAGAAAGCGTCGCTAACCATTGGGTGACCACGCCGGACCGACCGAAGAGCAGGATGAGCGCTAGGCCGATGACAAAAGGTGGCGTGATGATAGGCAGGATGGTCAGGAGGCGAAGGCCCTTCTTGAAGGGAAAATTCGTGCGTGTCGCCACCAGTGCAAAGCAGAGGCCGAGCAATGTCGAGCCGCTGGCCGTCATAATGGCAAGCCAGAACGTACGCCAGCCAACACCACATCGGTTGCCGCCGATAAGGCAATCAAGGCTCCATATCGACGGATCCTGGATATTGGACGTGAAGCCGCTCGCATCGAAGGAGCCGTCGATCGACTGGAAGGCGGCAACAAACATGCTGCCGACGGGGTAGAAAACGAAGATCGATACCAGAACGATCAGTATCGAGATTGCGCCAATGACGAATGCGTCGCCTTTCATGACGCCCCGCTCGGCAAGGCCGAAGGCAAACATCAGGACGAAAACGATGCCCATCGAGACGCCGCCGGCGCCCAAGGATGGTTGTCCATCAGCGAGCGGACCGAAGAACATCTCAAGGAACGACCAGCTCCAGCCCGAAAAATTGATCGCCAAGCCCTGGAGAACCAGGAAAACGACGCCCGCCGCACTGACACAAGATAACGCGGATCCGCGGCTTTCCGGCGCGGTCAAGAACCGTGTCGCACCCGCTGCCAAAAGCAGGAGGGCAGGGACTGCCAGCCATACCCGGTCGAATGCGAAGACTTCAAGGGCAAGCGGCGCATCTGCTGCATCATTCAGAAAGCCTGAAAGCCACCCGAAGCCGTAAAATCCACCCTCGATTCGGTACCATGGCAAGGCTACAAGGGCAGCGAGCCCGGCGATGAAGGCAATATCCTGCCTCCTATGCACCTTTCGGGCGATATGGGTCATGGCAATCTTTCCGGTGTTGCGATCGATCGGGACCGCCCGACCCGGAGAAGCTTCTCACGCGGATCGGGCAGCCGAGGGCGGGAAGGTCAGTTCGCCTTGGCGCCGATCTCCTTGTCCCATCTCGACAGGAGCGACTTGCGGACGGTTGGGTCACCGTATTTCGCAAAGTCGTAGTCGATGAGTTTGATATCCTCAAACTTGGGTGCTTCTTTCGGCACTGCAGCCGATTTGTTGGACGGCAGCTGATAGGACTTTCCGTCCTTCATATGGGACTGCGCCTCGGCACTCAGAGCCCAATCATACCATTTCTTGGCATTTTCCAGGTTCTTGGCGCCCTTGATGATTGACATCGAACCGATCTCGTACCCGGTGCCCTCGCAAGGAGCGACGGACTTGATCGGAAATCCTTCGACCGTCTGGGCGACAGCGTCGTGCATGAAGACGATACCGATCGTCGCTTCACCGCGCGCGGCGGCTTTCACGGGCGCTGAACCGGATTTGGTATATTGCGAAATGTTGGCGTTGAGTTTGCCGAGATATTCGAAAGCCTTGTCCTCGCCCATGATCTGAACGAGCGTTGCAAGCGTGTTGTAGGACGTGCCCGAAGAGTTGGGATTGGCGATCTGAATCTCCCCCTTGTAAGCGGGATCGAGAAGATCAGCCCAGCATTTCGGCTCCTTCAGGCCCTTCTTGCTCAGCAGATCGGTATTGTAACCCCAGCCCAGCGCGCCGGCGTAAACGCCGACAGTGCGGAACTTGGCGCTCTCGGCCTGCTTTTTCGCCCAGTCCTGCAGCTGGTCGAATAGCGGCGACTTATATTCCTGTGTCAGGCCTTCGGCCGCTGCCTGAAGATGCGGATCACCCGTTCCGGCCCACCAGATATCCGTCTTTGGATTGCGTGCCTCCGCGCGGATCTTGGCATAGGTCTCGCCAGCCGACAGGCGCACCATGTTCACTTGAATATTGGTCTGCTTCTCGAACAGGTTTTTCATGACGTCGCAGACCTCAGGGTCTGCCGAGCAAATCATGTTGAGATCGTCTGCCGCATGTGCGGAAAAGGCAATAAGAGATACCCCCCCGGCAAAGACTGCCGCGGCCAATGTCGTGATACGCATATTTTCCTCCTTTTGAGCGACGCCTCCACGTCGCACGCTTTTGCAAGCGTGTGCAAAGCTGTCACGTGATCTATTTCGTGTCAATAAAGAATGCTGCGTTTGTGAGGCTTCTAAGCGTTCTGCGCTGTTGCACATGTTTGCAATCCGGTGCATGTCTTGTGCAATATTTTGGAGCCTTGAATGCCGAAAGAATTTGTGAGCGCGCAGGAAGTCGCGGAGAAAGCTGGGGTGTCGCGTTCCGCGGTCTCTCGAGCTTTCACGCCCGGCGCAAGCGTGTCCGCGGAAACGAGGAGGCGGATTCTCGCTGCCGCCGAGGAACTCGGTTACCACGTAAACCACCTCGCCCGGGGGTTGATGAGAAATGAGACGGGTATCGTGTGTCTCGTGGTTTCGGAAGTCGCGACCCCATATCGGTCGGTCCTTTTGCGCGCGCTCACACAGCAGTTGCAGAGTGCCGGCAAGGTTGCGATGCTTATCAATACAGACCGGACAGATGGGAGCGTCGATCGCGCGCTCCAGCAGGCTATCCGCTATAGGGCAGATGCCTCGATCATCATGTCCGGCATGCCGGACAAATCGATTGTGCAGTTATGCCTGCGCAGTGGCCAAAGGCTTGTTCTCATCAATCGAGATGACGATCAGCCGGGTCCCTTACGCATCAATCTCGATGACGAGGAATGTGGTGCACGTATAGCTACTGCTTTTGTCCGAGCAGGATGCAAGAGGCTGGCGTTCGCGAACTCCGAAGCAGGCACGCCCAGCCTTATGGGCCGCGAGCGTGGGTTCCAGATGGCGGCAAAGCGCCTGGGCTTGGACGTTGTCGTGAAGAGATATGGACAGACAGGCTATGAGGCTGGCCGCGTTCTGGCGCAGCGCTTGCTAACGCTGCCCGATCGGCCGGATGCCGTTTTTTGTGCGACGGATCTCATCGCCTGTGGGTTCATGGATGCAGCACGTCATCAATTCCGGATTGCGATTCCAGACGAGCTCTGTGTGGCCGGCTTTGATGACATAGAGCAAGCCGCATGGTCGTCCTACGAGTTGACGACCTTTTCGCAGCCCGTAACCGAAATCGCTGAAAAAGCGATCAAGTGGCTGATGGAGGATGCGCCAGAGGGTGAGATGTCGACGGGAGTTCGATTGCATGCCGATCTTGTCTGGAGGGGTACCGTTCGGGGGGCATAGAATAATTCGGACTTTGGTGATGTGCTGCGAGACAATTTCCAACCGCGTAAGCGCGGAGATGAAATCTGTGGGCATGGCAGGGTGGAATGAATCGGAAGCGTCGGGGGGGCGGTTGAGGATGTTTTTAAGAGATTGTGACGATAGAGAAGTGGTTGCCCACTTATCTTTGGGTTTTGGATTTTGTTGGGTTGAAGAAGATCGTCGAGAGGGAACTGAGAGGCCGTTGGCATGTCAACGGGATGATGGTTTGAGGAGCAGATTTGTCTCCAGTTGTTCAGGTTTGATGTCACAGACGGTTAGACGGGTATTCTGGAACGCGATTCCGCAAAGAGTGTGGCTGGCGAAATTCAATCGATGAAGCCTCGTTTACTCGCGAGTCGACGATCCAACCTTCGCCTTGATAAGGATTAGGCGCGCTGCGGATTTTCTCTTTCCCTGTTTCGACGCAGTGGAAATCACACCATAGTGCCCAACCGCAGCAGCGGGTTTCCATTTCGAGTTATCATAGCGGGCGGAGGCGACCAGAACTCTGCCGCAGCGCTCATCAAAGTTCCTGCATCAACAATCTCAGAAGCTGTCGAACTGTAAGGTTCGCGTCCTTCCGATGCACGGTTGCGCGCCGCATCGCTTCCTGCCCACGATCGCTCGCCATTGCTACGCCAAAGCGTCTGCACCAGAGTTGGACAGCCGCCATGACATCTTCGATCTCGGCATCGCTCAATTCGAGTAGAACGTTCGGCTCTTTGGTCATTTGCAAAGGACCGATCTCGGTCGTTTGTCGCTGGCTGCTGTCATTGGATGGCCGGCTCTATTGATGAAAGGCGGCTCTGAAGAAGCTCCCCTTGCTTTTCGAGCACTGGATACGCTGTTGCGGCAATCAAATGCGAGTTGATCGATTTCATGTCACGGATGAGGTCGAGATGAAGAGAGCTGGTCTCCATCGTGTCCAGCCCGCCCTTTCGCAATCTGTCGAAATGCGCGGCTGTGGTTTCGCGCTCCACCCTGCGGAAGAATACCTTTTCGTCAGCGAGCGAGCGTGCCAGGCGCTCATCCTGCGACATGAACAGGGCAGCGGCGGTATCAAGGTTGCTCACCAGCCGATCGAAAAGCAGACAAAGCTCTTCCTGTCCGAGTTTCGAAAAGGTGAGACCGCGGCGCACGCGTTTGGCAAGATGGGGCAGAAGGTTCTGATCAAGCACGTCCCCCGCTTGTTCCAGATTCATCGAGAAAAGCAGGATCTCGTCCATGCGAACACGGTCGGCCTCGCCCAGCTCATCCGGATCGATCGAGGTCAGGTATGTCTTGATCGCGGTGTTCAGACTATCGAGAATATTATCTTTCTTCCTCAGCTCTGCGAGCGCCCGCCGATCCGTTGACGAGACAGCAGCTTTCGCCCCTGTGATCATCTCTTTAAGCACGTCGGTCAGGCGCAGTGCCTCTCGTGAGGCCGCACCTAGCGCTACAACGGGTGTCTCCTTCGCGCCGGCGTCGAGGTAACGCGGCCGCGACGGGTCTGCGTCATTGATCTTCTGGGGCAGCATTTTCACCAGAAAGTCTGCGTAAGGTTGAAGAAGCGGCATGAACAGAAGTGCAAGCACGAGATTGAAGACGGTGTGGAAATTGGCGACGCTGCGTGATGCATCATCATCCAATATGCCCATGATCTCTGTCAGTGGGCCGAGTGCCGCAAGCGCTGCGATCACCCCGACAACCCTGGTCAGCAGGTTTCCAAACGGCAATCGCCTGGACGCGAGATCACCGTCGGAATTGCCTTCCACGACCGGGTTGATGGCGGTGCCGAGGTTTGCCCCCAAGACCAGCGCAAAAGCCTGGTAAGGATCAATGAGGCCTTTGGTCGCCAGCGACATGATCAGCAGCACGATCGCGACGCTGGAATGCGCCGCCCACGTCAGTGCTGCGGCAAGGAGGACACTGAGTATAGGCGCTGCAGCAATGCTCTTCAGGATAAACGAAAGCGCAGCTGATCCTTCGTATTGCGTCATCATGCCGAGAAGCTGATGGAGCGCGAGGAGCATAAAACCCAGCCCGATCACAACCCGGCCAAGATCGTGAATCTGGGGATTGCCGTTGCGTTTGAACATGATGAAGCCGGCCAGGATGAGAGCCGGATAGAGAGCTGCAACGTCAAACGCGAGGACCTGGACAATGAGGGTCGTGCCGACGTTTGCTCCCAGCATCACGGACAGCGCGGGCATGAGGCCGACCAGCCCGCCTGCAGCAAAGCCGGATGCCATCAGACCCGTCGCAGTGCTGCTCTGCAGGATCGCGGTCACTCCAAGTCCCGCAACGAAAGCCTTGAAGCGGTTACTGAGCGTGCGTCCGAGGAAAGTGCGCAGGCTCGGCCCAAAGGCGCGCTGGATCCCTGTTTGCACCATGCGCGTTCCCCACAGAAGCAACGCGATATGGCCCGCCAATCCGACGATGCCAATGATGAAGTTCATTGCCTTCCTTCCAATGCTGAGCAAAGTTGCCACGTTTCAAGCTCGCCGAATTGTCCAGCGATCTTAACATGCCTCACCATTAAGCATCTGAATTTGTTAGGCACGAACTGTCATAAAACTGTCATAAAACAGCAGCGTGTCAACATGAAACGCTTCATTTATTTGTAAGCCAGCTAAATGTTATGCGGGGTATTTCGACGAGATAGGTTGAGGGCCGACGAACGACCGCATGCGATACATTTGCAGTATCATTGACAGATTAGTCGTAGAGATAGTGCTTCCGCCACTTCGACCGTGGGATCACCGGACCGATCTCGTATTCGAGCTGATGCGCGTCCAGATGCCGGGGCCCAGTCTTGCAAATGTATTTCAGCCGATACCATTGTCCACGACTGCGGAGCACTGCTCCAGGGGCACTGAACGAGTTTCCACTGCTGGCAGTGTCGCCGTAGGCGTAGGCGATGACCTTGTCTACGCGGAACTTCGGGTGCTCGCGATTGATCCGGAACATAACCTCGGTATCACACGTCTGTTCGAGCCTTGTCTCGGGATCCAGCTTCATCAATTGGCTGTTCAGCCGATCGTTGTCCAGCGCATTGGCAGCGGTCATCGAGCTGGCGAGGCCGATTGCTGCGATCAGGCCGGCAAGCAAGCGGATCTGTGGCTTTCGCATGTTTCTGAAAGGGGCCTTGCTGTCCATGTCGAGGTTTTAGGCCGCACAGAGCGTGGCGGTCAACCGACCGGACACTTGTGTGTGTCACCTCTTGTGGAAAGAAGTCGAGGCAGGTTGGCGCTCCAATTTAACCTTGGCGCGGCAGTTGCCGTGCAATTGACACTGCTTTTCCAGAGTAGCAAGACGACGTTGTCGATATCATCGAACGGAGACAACGGATGACTTTCCTGACCCGCAATCTCGCTCTTCTGGCAGCACTTGCCGTTACGCCTGCCTACGCGGACGACGCCTCTTTCAGCGGTGCAACCACAGACCAGTTGGCACATCACGATCCAATTCACTGGGTTGACGTCGGCCAGATCGAGAAGTCCCTGGAAGGCAAGCCGCCTATGACCGTCGGCTTCGACATTGACGATACGGTTTTGTTTTCCAGCCCGTGTTTCTTCTACGGCCAGCAGAAATATTCCCCTGGAAAATTTGACTATCTGAAGAACCAGGCCTTCTGGGACGATATCAACAAGAACTGCGACATCAATTATTCGATCCCGAAGGATGTCGCTGCCAAGCTGATCGCCATGCATTCGAAACGTGGTGATACGATCTACTTCATCACGGGCCGGACACAGAGCGAGGGCGAGCGTGTGACAGAGACGATCAAGCGCGATTTCAGCATGGAGAAGATCAACCCGGTCGTCTTCACGGCTGGAGATTCGACCAAGACCACCTTCCTTAAGGACAAGGGCGTCAAGATTTACTATGGCGATGCGGATGGCGATATGAAGCAAGCAATTGAAGTCGGCGCCCGTCCGATCCGAGTCCTGCGAGCATCCAATACAACCTATAAGCCGATGCCCAAGAACGGCGCTTTCGGCGAGGAAGTGATCGTCGATTCCGACCACTGAGGGTCTGCGCTGATCAGTCAATTGGCGCTGCCCGCTTTTTGGCGGGCAGCGGTCCCGCAGCAAGATCATGCCCTTAAAAGTGAAAGCCTTTCGCGGCGCATAAGCGGTGCCTCCGCTTCAGTCTTATTAAGTCAATAGGTTAGCCTGTGTTGTACCGGGAGGTGCTGGTTCGAATCCCATCAAGACAACCGATCTGCTTAATCCAGTTACGTGGCTTTCGCCCTCCCTCACAAACATCTTTATCCGACGGCTGCCGACAGAACCCGGTGGAAGAAATGGGACGGATCCTCGCCGGCGAGACTTGAGGCCTCGAATATCAGCCGGTCTTCCCGCAGAACCGCCCCGGCCTTCTTCGATGCTGCCAAAACCTCCGATGACGTGTTCTCAGTCAGCGTGATTGCAAGTGCTTTCGGCCCGGCTTCAAGCTTGGCAACACCCAACTGTCCCGCGATGAGCTGTAGTTTGGACGTTCTCAAAAGACGCAGTGTATCGTGCGGCGGGTCGCCGAACCTGTCCTCGAACTCGTCTTCCAGATCGTTCAGTTCATTGACCATGGATGACCGCAACAGTTTGGCGTAAAGATTGAGTCTGACAGCTGGATCCGACACATATTTTGACGGTATTGTCCCGACTTCTCCTAGATTAACTACCGCGCGCTGTTGCACGCCTAATGGTTGCCTGCGAAGTCTTGCTACGGCGCCTGCGAGCAGCTTTTGATAGAGCCCGGTACCGATCGCCTTCATATGGCCCGCCTGGTCCTCGCCAGCGATATCGCCGCCTCCGCGCAGATCGAGATCTTGGAGGCTGATTGCGAGGCCCGACCCGAGTCGGTCGTTTTCGACCAGGGTAGAAAGCCGTATGCGCGTGTCCTCAGCGAGCTCAGCGCCATGTTCGGTCAAAAGAGTAACAATACCTTGGACCGTTCCGCGCCCGACGCGTCCGCGCAACTGGTGGAGCTGAGCTAGGCCGAATCGATCAGCGTGCCAGACAAACATCGTGTTTGCGCGCGGGACATCGAGGCCATTCTCAATGATATTTGTGGCGAGTAGGATGTCGCCATCTCCTTGTGCAAAGCGAACGATCGCTTCATCAATATCAGCTGCCTGCATCTCGCCGTGCGCGACCCTGACCGAAAGCTCCGGAACGATCTTATGTAGCAGTGCACCAACTTTTTCTATGTCCCCGATACGCGGGACTACGATAAAGCTCTGGCCTCGACGCCGGTATTCCCGCATTAGCCCGCTCCGCAAGGACGCCGGGTCGAGTGGCGAAAGTGACGTGCGGACGGGCCGCCGCCTGGACGGTGGCGTGGCCAGCAGGCTGACCTCCTGAACGCCCACCATCGCCGATTGCAATGTCCGCGGGATTGGTGTGGCCGACATGGAAAGCCGGTGAAGAAACGGCGCGAGAGTAGCCATCGCCCGCTTCTCCTTCAGACCAAACCGGTGCTCCTCGTCCACTATCAGCAACGAAAGCCGGTCGAAACGAACGTCTTTTGAAAGGATTGATTGGGTTGCGATAATGATATCGAGCTCGCCCTCGGCGAGCGCAATTTTCGTTTTTTTCGCCGCACTTGGCTTCAGGAGGCGAGATAGCATGCCGACGGAGATACCGGTTCCCATGAACCGGTGCTTAAAGGTCGAAAAGTGTTGTCGAGCAAGCACTGTGGTTGGTGCGATGAGAGCCACCTGCCCACCGGCAAGCGCTACAGCTGCTGCGGCGCGTAAGGCGACTTCGGTCTTGCCGAAGCCGACATCTCCGCAGACGAGACGGTTCAGGGGGCGTCCGGAGCTGAGGTCGGAGAGAACAGATTGGATGGCATCCGCCTGATCTGGAGTTTCGGAAAACGGAAATCGCCGGGCGAAGGCAGAAAATTCGGCACGTGGCGGTACGAATTTCTCTGCTTGCTCAGCCTCCCTCTGTTTCGCGACCTTCATAAAATGACGCGCGGTGGATTGAACGTCCGCTGTGATTTTGTCGCGTTTTTTCTGCCAGGCATCGGTGTGAAGACGATCGAGAGTGATTGCTTCGGGCTCGGAGCCATAACGCCAGAGCTTTCCAAATTCTTCCATCGGCACAAGAAGAGAACCGCCATCGCGATATTCCAGGCGAGCGGCGTCCCTTAAGACGTCGTCAACGGTGATGGCTTCTAGATCTTTCAATACGCCCACGCCATGATCTTCGTGAACGACCACATCCCCTATTTGAAGCTCTGCCTCCGCCAGTATTGTACTCGATTTTCCAATCCTGCCCGGTCTATCGGTTGCGGCCATCACGACGACATTCTGTCGAACGTCGATAAACCCTTGCTCCAGATCGCAGGCCAACCTTAGAAGGGTGCCAGGCTCTGCCTCCAATACCGCCTCCCATGTATCGACTGACCTCAGCACTTTCCCGTCTGCCTTTGCCAGGCGCCGACAAATCGCTTCGGCGGTTTTTCCATTTCCAGTGATGACAACTTTCATCCCTTTGCGCTGATGATCCTGCACGAATTCGATCAGGGCTTTGCGTTGGTCTCCGCGTGATATCTGTAGTGGGAAGCTATTTCCCTGTTCGGGATCCAGTACATCTGTGCAAACTCTGCTGGAGAGCCGCTCCCACTCCGCTCTATCCAGATATAGAGAACGGCAGGAAGGGGGCTCCTTATCGTCGAACTCCTCGCGGGATTGGCGAGCATCTTCGATAATCTCGAGGTAGCGTTCCATACGCTCGGTCGCGCCGGGCGCCAGAAGGACTTTGGTATCGCCGAGTATGTCAAATACCGTTGGCATGTGTTGATAAAGGCGCAGCAGCAGTTGCTCCATCGTCTCCAACGCGGGACCATGGTCGTATGTAATGCCTTCAGTATAAATGGCTTCGGATGCCGGACCGAACGTCACTTGGTCGAGATAACTTTCTGTCCGTTGCGTTGATCGGTCGAAACCTCTGAGTTCCTTAACTGTCTCGTCTTCCGAAAGAACAATCCGCATTGGACCCGGTGCGCCAGCAGGGTAGATATCGATCACGGCTTCTCTAATCGCCAGCTCACCGGGATCATCGGCGACGCCTTCTGCCTGATAGCCGGTCCGCTGGACGAAGTCGGAAAACGCATCACGATCGAACGGCTTTCCTACCTCGAACTCGATAAGGCTTTTCGAGATGACGGTCGCTGGCGGAACGCGTTGAAGTGTTGCGTCCAACGAGGTCAAAAATAGCCGCGGCCCGTTGCTCGGCGTGCTCCAGATACGTAATGCATCCATTCGCAGGCCCATGCAATGGGGCGATGGTGGCACGCGGTCGTAGGGCAGGCAGTCCCAAGGCGGAAAAACGATTATCTCGATCTCAGGGAGCAGCGCTCTGAGAGCCTCAGCAATCCTCGCAGCCGCGCCTTCGCTACTTTCCACATAGCACAGGGGGCGCTCGGAGCATTTTAAAGCTGCAGCCAGCCTGGTCGCGATGACACCCGGCGGAGGCTTGGAGACTTCGGTGTTATCGGCCGGAGCAGGAAGTGGGGAAGCATTTTCATCTCTGGACTCAACGACGCTCACATGAACCCGCCATTCTCTCGCCGGCGACTTTACCAGCTTGGAGAAACGGCTTCTCGATCAGGGTGTTCCATTCGTGCTGAACTGTTCGCTTAATCTCTTGAGAGCGACAGTTACAGGTGACCTGCAAAAGGCGCTTGAATGTCGAAAGCCTCGTAGAATCCCTTCAGCTGTAAATCGTCGCAACGGCCCTAATCATTGCCGCTGGTAAACTATCTTCGCAGTTTTCCTTCTAGCCAGGTAATCGCTTTCAGTGTCGGGCGCTGCAGCCATTTGCTGTCCTGTGCGAGTATAATCAATCCCAACGGCACCATCCAGAAACCCAGAATCGGCAGAAACCCGATTAACCCGAATATGACGAACAGGACACCCACGATCAGACGGAGCCATCGCAGTTCTGGCTTTCTCATCCACTGGAGAAAGCGGCCAAGTGGTTTCGGTATTTTGTCGGCATATTTCTCGACGATTGCATCGAGTTTCTGGGCATCTGTCTTGTCTACTTCTTTGGTCGCGGCCTGCCTGGAGGTGCCGAGTGTCTCCGGGGAGCGTTTCTCGTCTTTATAGTCTGAATTCGGGCCACGGCCAGGCTGGCTTGACCACCGTCCCTCGTTAATTGCGTCGGCTACCGGCTTGACCAGAGGCACGTCGGACAGCGTCTCGATCGCCACCGAAAGTTTGGGTTGCCAATTAGGATAGCTGCTGCTGGTGCCTGGAACGTTAGTCGGTCGCTTTTCATCCGTCAGGTCTGCCAGACGGGCAACGACCAGTATGCTCGGCGTGCCGGCGATAAATCGGTGCGCTCGGATGGTTAGGTCTCTCAGGGTGGATTGCGGCAAGCTCTCGACCAGATCGCCTGCATCAGGAATGCCAACCGCATGGATCAGTTGTCGCCGTTCCTGCTTGCGCGCGGCCTCATGCTGTCGTGTCAGGTCTGGTGAAACAATGCCGTGTTCGGCCCGAAGATCGATATCAGCACCGCGCCACCATCCCGCCAGCGTCTGATGGTCATGCGTCGATATACAGGCCAGTGCGAGAGCCGGATATTCGGTGGCGGGTTTGAAGCCTTCGTCATCGCGCTCATAGGAGAGGATGCGGTAAGACAGGATGCTGGCGGCGGTCAGATCGTCCTGAAGTCCGTCGGGGAGTAATCCCAGATCCTCGCCGATGACGAGGCAACTATGCCGCCCGGACGTATCTGTTAGGATCCGTATCAGGTCTTCCTGCGGATAGCTCACATAGGCACCGTCAGATGGCGTCTTGTCGATCGGTACGAGGAACAGTCTACGAAGCGCTGCCGCGTGGTCGATCCGGATGGCGCCGGCATACTGCATGGCCGCGGTCACCATTCGCTCGAATGGCGGAGCCTCACCAGAGGCGATCCGTGACGGCTGAAACCCCGCAAGATGCCAGTCCTGACCTTCCGGGGCGAACGGGTCGGGCGGGCTGCCAATTGTCGCATCCGTCAGGTAGTTATCGCGTTCACTCCACGTCGCGGAGCCGTCGAGAGCCTCGCCGACGGCAAGATCGAGGTAAAGTCCGATCCGCAGGCCGCAAGTGTTGGCATATGCCGCAGCGTCCGAAAGCTGTCTGTGGGTGATCCACTGCAGCCAGAGATGAAAGCGGATTTCATCGCCATGCGCGGCGGCAAATGAAACAACCGCTGGCGTGTCAGGATACTGAAACTCATCCGGCCAGGAGTGCCAGCCAGCCGCAAAGCCGCTCTGTGCCATATGCGCCGACAGGGTTTCGAATAGGGCGTGACGTCGAAGAGCCTCGCCGCCGTCACTGACAAAGGCTTCGAAGTCCGCATGTGCATCATCGGCTGCATCCGTGGTCGTCCACTGCGCCCATATCGATCGTAAGGCGGAGAGCTTCACATCTGCCACGGCCTCGTATGCGACGAGATCGGTGGCCCGCTGTGTATTGATCGTAGTTTGTTGTTCGGTATCCGATTGGAAGCCAGGCACCTTGTCGACAGCGATATAGAGCGGGTTGAGGAACAGCCGGCTGGAAGGTTCATACGGGCTGCATCGACCGGCATCCGCAAGAAAGGGAGCGTGCAGCGGGTTCAGCCCGATGAAGTCGCCACCTAGCGAGGCGACCAGATCGATCATGACCCGCAAGTCTTCGAAATCACCGATCCCCCAGTTCCGCTCGGAGCGCAGCTCGTAAAGCTGGAGGCTCAGGCCCCAGACACGCTCCCCGGACAAGAAATCGGGTACAAAGCATGCAGCCGCAGTTTCGAGGACATGCGGTCCGGCATTCTGGCCACCGGAGTCGGCAGTATGATCGTCGGTCAGCGCCGCATTCAGCGCATGAAGAAGCCTTCGCTTGGTGTCGTCCGAGATCTCCACCGCCTCTCCGCCAGGCGTCGGACGTTTCAGATCGATACCATGCCCAAGCGCCAGCTGGTCGAGTGTGTTTCCGTTCAGATCATCGAGCTGCGTTTCAGTCATGCTCCACTCCCGCACAGTGCTCTCATCTCCTACTCAACATCGGCGCGAACCCATACGCTGACACTACCACGGTGAACCGGGAAATTTGCCTTGCCATGATCGCCTACGACGATCTTTTCATCGCGGTGGCCGAGGTAGTCCCGGAAGCTTACGCCTGCTACCTCCATGCCGAGATCGACGGATTTTTCGCCCGCATCACCATTGGACATGACGGTGACGCAGCCGAGCATGTCGGCCGTTCCATGTCGCACGAATGCAATGCAGGAGGGGTGATCGAAGTAATCCGTCTGTGGACCGTTCGCGAAGCGCCTGCGCGCCTCGACTAGTTTCGGTAGGCATTCGATCGCAGGCATGTCGACCGCGCGATGGTCGCCGTCCTTGTCGTCCGTATAGCTCGCGCCATAAAGGTCCGGATAGAAGACGCAAGGCACGCCCTGTTCGCGCAGCAGGATCAGCGCATAGGCCAGTGGCTTGAACCACGGGTCGACGGAGGCCTCGAGCGATTGGAGCGGCTGAGTGTCGTGGTTGTCGACGATCGTCACAGCATGATCGGGATGCACGGAAACGAGTGATCCGTCGAAGATCGTCCGCATGTCAAAATCGCCGCCAGCCTTCGATGCCTCATGGAAACGGTGGTGCAGGGCCACATCGAACACGGTCAATTGGTGATCGACGAGATCGAGATAGCTCTTGAGCGTTCCCATGTCTGGGTGCCAGTATTCGGCGACCACGAACAAGTCCTCCTTGATGGTCTGGCGCATATGGCCGACCCAGTCGCGGAAGAACCAGGCCGGAATGTGCTTGGCGGCGTCGAGGCGGAAGCCATCGACACGGACCTGCTCGGACAGCCATTGCCCCCAGTATTTCAGTTCTTCGTAAACGGCCTTGTTGCGAAACTCGACATCGGCACCCATCAGGTAATCGAAATTGCCGAGCTCGTCGTCGACCTCGTCATTCCACTCGCCTTCGCCATATTCGTTGACCAGCCGGAAGACGCCGCTTTTGTCAGGGTTTTCGATGACATCGACACCGCTGAAGCATTTCTGATCCCAGACGAATTGTGAGTGTGTGCCGCCGCGGCCGGGGAAGGTGAAGCGGGTGTAGGCCAGCGCCTCGAACGCCTCGTCCTCGATCTGGGTGCGATCGTCTGGATTGACCCGCCTGACATGGACCGTTTCCTTCTCGTCTGCCCCCATCTTGTGATTGAACACGACGTCGTGGATCACACCGATGCTGTTTTCGTTGAGAATCCGGCAGGCGTTTTCGAGCGCAGCCTTTTCGCCATACTTGGTCGCGACAGTACCCTTTTGCTCGAACTCGCCGAGATCAAAGAGATCGTAAGTGTCGTACCCGACTGAAAACCCGCCGGCAGAACCTTTATAAGCCGGGGGCAACCATACATCCGTGATGCCCATGGCAGCCAGGCTCTCCGCCTTCTCCGCGACTTCCTTCCACAACCCGCCTCCATCTTGCGTATACCAGTGGAAGAATTGCAGGAGCGTACGTTGCGTCATGGCAAACCTCGTTGATGTGGCGCCATTTAACGGACATGAGAAGGTTTGGTTTCGCGGGATCTGCCGTCCCTGCAGTTTATTTGTCCAGCTCTGTTAGAAGATTAAGTTTACTGAGACGGCGACTGAACTTAAGCCGCATTCAACGTATTCTGAGAGACGTCTATCAGGCGTCTCGACTTAAAGGGGTTTCACACGGCGGCGGCGATCTCGACGACCGGTTCGGACCCGTCTTCGAAAGCGATCTGTCGCCCAAACTCTAGTGCGGCTCGATTGCCTTGCTGCTGCGCAAGCTTCCATTCGTCGAAAGCGTCACCAGCGCCAGAGACACCGACAAGACGATATCGAAGGCGATTCTGAAAGTCGAACCCGGCCGGTCCTGTCAAGCGTCTGATCGGCAATGTCCCGCGACAATCCTGCAGGCTGCTTCGCCGACGGCGATCACAGCGGGTGACGCAGATGACGACGACGTTTGCTGAATATTCACCGCCGAGGAAGGAAGAAGCATCTGGGAACTGGCGACGGGCCGCAGGTTCGATCCCATCGAGCGCCCGATAGCTCCATCGTCTGTTGCGATCGAGTCAGGCGGCCTCCTCCTCGATCGCGAGGTCTCTCAGCAGGGCATGGATTTCGTCGCCACTCAGGCGGGAAGGGTCAAAACCAGTTGAGGCGCCGATGCCGGCAAAGCGCTTGGCTTGAATGTCCGATGTGCCGATGAAGCCCATTGCCCAATTCGGGAAAGACCGGCGACTGATCGGGTCCAGCGCAAGCAGCGACACATCTCCGTGGCGTTCGTCCTGCTGGATGCGCTCAAAGGCTGCCTCGACTTTATCGAGGGGGCCTTCCAGCACTTGGGCAAAGCACCCGGCGTTGAACAGGAGTGCACCGGTAATCTCGTCGCGTTGGTTGTTTATCCGGCTCTTTTCGAGGATTTTCTGTATGTTAGAGGCGAAGAGCGCTTGGTCGTGAGCGATATGGTTTCGGCTGTAATAAACGAGCCGATACATGCTGGCAGCCATGGTTAAATCCTTTCGTCCAAATCGTTTCGCGCCAAAAAAACGGGAATTTGATCCGTGCCCATCGGCCGGCCGGTAAAGTATCCCTGGACGTGGGTGCAACGCTCTCCGCGGATCCGAGCCAATTGCTCGGCAGTTTCGACGCCCTCGGCTGTGATGGCCATACCGAGGCTGGTGCCGAGACTAGCGATGGAGCGCAGAATCGCCTCACTATCTGCGTCGTCGCCGGCAACGAAGGACCGGTCGATCTTGATCTTGTTAAAGGGAAACTTCTGCAGATAGCTTAGTGACGAATAGCCGGTGCCAAAGTCGTCCATCGAGATCTTGACGCCGAGCGCGCGCAGGGAATTGAGCGTCTGAATGACGTTGTCGGTATCGTCGAGAAGCGCGCCTTCGGTGATCTCGATTTCCAGCCGGTGGGCTGGCAGTCCTGACCTTTTGAGCGCGGTGGCCACCGTGTCGAGCAATGTGTCGGCTTTGAACTGCAGCGGCGAAACGTTGACGGCCACGATCATCTCTCCTGGCCATGACATGGCTTCGATACATGCGGTTCTCATTACCCACTCGCCGATCTTCACGATCAGGCCATTCTCCTCGGCAAGTGAGATGAACGAGAGAGGCGGGATATTGCCCTTGACCGGATGCTCCCAGCGCAGGAGCGCCTCAAACCCGTCTACTCTATTGGTGGTGACATTGATAAACGGCTGGTAGTTCAGCTTGAACTGCTTCAAGGCCAGCGCACGGCGCAGATCGATTTCCATCTCGCGGCGCGCGAAGAGAAGCGCGTCCATGCCGCTCTCGAACATGCGGTAACGGCCTCTTCCGGCTTTCTTCGCCTCATACAATGCGAGGTCACCGTTGCGAAGGAGATCGCAATCCTGAAGCGCATTTGCCCCGATCGCTACGCCGACGCTGGCGCCGATATTGATGGTGTGACCATGGATGACATAGGTGCGGCCGATGAGGTCGACAATACGAGAAGCCAACGTCTCTGCTGTTCCCTCCTCGACGTTCCGCTGCAGGACGACAAATTCATCCCCACCAAGACGAGCGACAATGTCATCCTTGTGGCAGGCAGCTGTGAGCCGGTCTGCAACCTTCTTCAAAAGAAGGTCGCCGACCGCATGTCCGAGCGTGTCGTTGATCATCTTGAAACGATCGAGATCGAGGCAGTGAACTGCGATCGAGGACGCCGGTCCGCTACATAACGCCGAAGATAGATGCTTCAGCAAGCCGTTGCGCTTGGTAAGCCCGGTCAGTTCATCCAGATCACCTTGCATGTCGGCGGTTCGTGCATCTAGGGAGGGCCGCAAATCGATGAGGAACTGTCCTGCACCCAGTACTGCGATGCCGGCATCGAACTTCTCGCCGTCCCTGGATATCAGGAGACAGGAGGGGGCGCCGGTCATAGTTGCAAGGCTCAACACGCATCCAGGAAAAAGGTCGCGCATTTCGCTCCCCACGACCGCTGCCAATGATACCATGCTGGCCCTATTCGCATATGTCACGACCCCTTCAGAGCCGACGACCAAGACTGAGCGCGGCAAGGACTCCAGAATCTGCTCAGCACTGGGTATGCCAGCTGAATGGGCTTCGGTTATGTGCGGAAACGACGTTGCGACGTTCATGGTGGCCTACCAATACGAGTTGGCCACAAGGTAAGCGTTGGAAGTTACCCAACAACGGTTCGGTCCGATAAACGTGGATGTTTCACGCGAGACGGTTATCGATTGCTGAACATTGACAGTGCTGCAGGAGCGTCCATTTGGGAAAGCACTATGATGCGGTCAAGGCCATAGAGGCTGGCTCCAGACCAGTCTGATCGTCACTTCCGGCAGCTTCGAAGCTGATTTCATTGCGAAAAGGCCTTGTTGAAGCCCGCTTCTGCTATAAGTTTGAGCCGGAACAATGGGAACGATGTTTGCGACGTCGCAATAAGCAGTAGAATGGGCGCCGATGCAGGACGAAGGAGGGACAAAGTTCTGGGGGCAGGACGCGATTTGCCGGATGATGGAAGGCGGAGATTGGGACGATTCCATCCTCGGCCCGCCGTCGACATGGCCCCTTTGTCTCAGATCCGCCGTCGATATCATGCTGCCGGCAATGGCCCAGATCGTGATCTGGGGACCAGACCTGGTCGCGCTCTACAACGAACCCTACGCGCCGACGATCGGCCAACGGCACCCAAAGGCGTTCGGCCGACCGGCGCGAGAGAACTGGGCCGAACTCTGGGATGATCTCGAGCCGCTCCTGCGCAGGGTGATGGAAACCGGCGAGACGGTGGCGGCAAAAGATCGTCCCTTCTATATCGAGCGGTACGGCTACCCGGAAACCGTCTATTTCGATATTTCCTATTCAGCCATTCGAGACGAATATGGCGCAGTTCGAGGCGTCTTTTGCATCGTCAACGAAACGACCGATCGCATCCGCGCCGATCAGGCATTGCAGGCAAGCGAGGAACGGCTTCGAGCGGTCATCTCCCAATCGGCAGCCGGTATTGGTCAGGGTAGCCTGGAAGGCAAAATTCTGCACGTCAACCGAAGGTTCTGCGAGATCGTCGGCTACGACGAGGGTGAACTTCTCGGGAAAAACATCGCCGACATAACCTATGCCGATGACGTGCCCGAGCAGACCCGCCTGTTCAGCCGGCTGGCCGCGACCGGCGAAAGCTTCGACATGGAGAAGCGCTATGTTCGCCAAGACGGTAGCCTCGTCTGGGTGAACAATACGGTCTCCGCTTTGCGGAATGATCAGGGGAAAATCCATCAGGTTGCGGTCATCTCGGTCGAGATCACTGAGCGCAAGCAGGCTCAGGAAACCGAGCGGCGCCTGGCCTCCATCATTGCATCCTCCAACGATGCGATTCTTGCGATCGACTTGGACATGACGATTACGGCCTGGAACGGTGGTGCCGAACAGCTATATGGCTACACGGCTGAGGAGATCGTCGGTCAGTCTGTCCTCGTCCTGGTTCCAAAAGACAGGCGTGACGAAGAGCCGGCCTTGCTCGAGCAGATCAAAGCCGGTTCCGTGATTGAGGCCTATGAAACAAGGCGTCGCCGCAAGGACGGCCGTCTCGTTGACATTTTGCTGAGCGTCTCACCGGTCTATGACCGGGCTGGCAAAATCATCGGCGCCTCGAAAACAGCGCATGATATCTCTTCGAAAAAAGAAGCGGACCGTCTTCAGGCGGTTTTGATCGGGGAGTTGCATCACCGGGTGAAGAACGTCTTCGCGACGGTGATGGCCATTGCGCGTCAGACCTTCGCAAAGGCGACTGATACACAAGATGCGGTCGCCGCGTTCGAAGCGCGCCTCTCGGCAATGGCCCACGCGCATGACTTGCTTGCTGAAGGCGACTGGCAAAGCGCAGACCTCACGGCCGTGGTCGAACAGGCCGCTGCGCCTTACCCTCCGGAGCGGTTTACCATTTCTGGTCCATCCGTTCTCCTGCCTCAAAAGGCGGTTGCGACATTGTCGCTCGCCCTGCATGAACTTGGAACGAACGCCGCCAAATACGGAGCGCTGTCCGTTCCAACCGGACGAGTGTCGATCGTCTGGACCTTCAACTCTGAAACCTCGGCTCTCAGTCTCCGGTGGCAGGAGAGCCACGGACCGAATGTGGATATCCCGACCAAGAAGGGCTTCGTATCTCGACTGGTGGAGCGTTTGCTGGCGGCGGAGCTCAACGGAACGTCGACAATCGTCTATGACGCTGCCGGCGTCGTCTGCGAAATCGAGGCCGTCCTTCTACCGCACGTCACGAGATAACCGACAGGAACGAATTCATCCGCCGCGACTTCTGTCGTGGCTTAAATCAATCAGGATCACAATGCAGGAAAAGGATCAAAATCGACGTGACGCTCGCAGCGCCGGAGATCGCCTGGTCGCCGGGCATGTCAGCGAAGACCCGTTTGCGGCGGCGTTCAAGGCCACGCGCATGCCGATGATCGTCACGGATCCCAGCCAAGCCGATAATCCCATCATCTTTTGCAACGAGGCATTCAGAAAGCTGACCGGTTACAGCGACGAGGAGATCATCGGCCGGAACTGTCGCTTTCTGCAGGGGCCTGAGACGGACCGGGAGACCGTCGCCAAAATCCGCGACAGCATCGCGGCAGGGCGGGATGTGGCTGTCGACATTCTGAACTACCGCAAGGACGGCAGCACGTTCTGGAATGCCGTTTTCATCAGCCCCGTACGGGACGAAGCGGACAAGATCATCTATTTCTTTGCCTCCCAGCTTGATTTTACCACCGTCAAGAGCCGGGAAGCGGACCTTGCTGCGGCCCGCCATGAGGCCGAGGCCGAGGTCGCAAAGCATACCGCCAACCTTCGTGCCGCGCTGGATGCCCGCACACTGCTCGTCCACGAGGTCGATCATCGGGTGAAGAACAACCTCTTGACGATGGCCTCGATCGTCAAAATGCAGGCGCGGATTACCAAAGACGATCGGCAGAGGAACACACTCATGTCGGTCCTCAACAGGATTGAGGCTCTGAGCACGGTGCAGCGCAAGCTGTTCACGCTCGACGACGTCTCGAAATTCGATATGTCGGAATTCACCCGCGAGCTGGTGACCGATCTGGTCGATGCCACCGGCCGCAAGGACATTCGCCTGTCTCTGGATCTCTCCCCGCTGCTCGTGCCGGCCGTCAAAGCGACGCCGCTGTCCTTGATCGTCAACGAGCTGGTCGGCGACGCCGTTCGCCGCGGATTGAGCGATGGCGGCGGCGACATCCATGTTGTCGTGCGGCGCCTGAACGGTCACTTCCTGATCCGTGTCGAAGACACGTCGGAACCCGTCGAGCCGGATAGCGAGAGCGCCCAACTCGGAAAAATGTTGCTTGAAGCGTCGGCCTTGCAGCTGGGCGCCGAAATCGAACGGAAACAGCACGGCCGAAAGACGGTCGTCGATGTGGTGCTGCTTGTCGGCGACCATCAGGAGAATACGCATTGAAAGTCATGATCGTCGAAGATGAAATGCTACTCGCCATGGAGCTTGAAAGCGAAGTGGAGATGGCGGGCCATCAGGTCACAGGTGTTGCCATGAGCAGCACCCAGGCACGCGAGCAAATCGGTGCTTCAAAGCCGGACTTTGCGTTTGTCGACATCCATCTCATGGACGGCCCGACCGGGATCGATGTCGGGCGCGAGCTGGCGGCTGCCGGCATCCCCTATGTCTTCGTCAGCGGAAACATCAAGCGGATCCCGCAGGATTTTGCCGGCGCGCTCGGTGCAATCGAAAAGCCCTACTCGATGAACGGCATGAAGAATGCGCTGGTCTATGTCTCGGCAATCATTCAGGGGGACGATAACGGTACCCCGCCAGCGAGCCTTGTCTTGGCTGAAGATGCAAATGTTGGCCGACGTTCTGCCTGAACGCCGGAGACGCAGTTAGTCCTGGGCGTGCCCTTTAAGTGCTCCGAGAGCGAGAATGAGATGGGAACAATCCGATGACCACTCGGGTTACTGATGGGCCTGTCCCTGCGATCGACCGATTGCTCGCTGTTAACAAACCTTTGCATTGGAAGATCGATGACTGAACTTTGGGAATACCCTGTCGAGATCGCAACCGGCGCAGCCGGCGGTTTGAAATGCGTCAGGAATAGCCGAGAGGCGGTTGCTTCCTTGGCAACAGACTTCCCAAAAGGTGGCCCGGATGCCAGCAAGGCCAAAAAAGCCTGCCTCAAAGCAGTGTCGGGTGTCATTCCAGGAGACAGCGCCGCGGCGGCTTTCAGAGTTGCCGCCAGAAGTGCCGGTCTCCTTCGGGAGTAAGCCGCGAAGGCATTCTCTCTGCCACTCACTGAAACAAATATTCGTGTTGCTAGTTAACCCTTTTCCATCACAAGTGAGTAAAACTATGTCCGACAATAGCACCACCACGGTCCGCGCAATATTTGAAACGCACGAGGCAGCAGATCTCGCTATCGAGCATCTGGCCCAGAAGCATGGCATTCCCAGAGCTGATATTTTCGTTCAGGCGGCGCATGATGAAAACTCGGCTGGCTCGGCCCCATCGGGAGGAGACGTTTCATCGTCTGGACATGTACGAACGGATGCACCGCTCGCAGGTGATATTGAGATCTCGGTTGAAATTGCCGCAGACCGGTTGGCCGCTATTCAGCGCAGCATGGGTTATCTTGGGGCGATGAGGGTGTCGGGCCGGTGACGTTAATCGGTAGCGTTGGTTCAAGTCAGCGGTTGCTCACTTGAAGTAGATGGTGAAGAGGTAGCACGAGTGATGAGTGGCGCGGACGGATTTCAGATGACTTGGGACATAAGGTCGCCCGCGCTGCTACGGCCGGGGCGGCCCGCGATCGAGAGCGGCTACTTTTCAGAACATAACGTAGCTACAGGTCACTGAGTGCTTTCCATGAAAGCATGTATTAACCTCCAACCTCCGAGTTTTGGCTACCCAGCTCCACGATCTTCCAGCCAGCCGGAAATCCCTGCCACTTTTCCTTCCATTTTTTTGCCAATCACCGATTTGCCGCGACAAATGTCGCTTTAGTCTTGCTCGCAGGGTCAAGGCGCCAGGCATTCGTCGCGAATGCCGCAGCCGTCTTCATCCATGGCGGAGTTAGGACGCTGGCGACAGCAGCAAACGCAAATGGCAGACTCTTTTTGATCGATGTAGTCCGGAGGCAAAATCTCAATGTCGGCTTCCGAAAACCTTACAGTCATTCCATCATGCATCCCAATGCTTCCAGAGCGAAATCGCGACTCGAAATAGGACCATATTTCAGACAAACAAGATGACTCTGGGGAGCCGAAAAAATTTTCGACCGAGGTCTTGAACGACAAAATCTCAAAAACCAAATCGGGCAACGCCGACGGCCCAATGAGGGGGTCGGCTTACCGAGGTGGCGGATTTCCCCCGCTTCCTTCCATGTTGCTTTACGGAGGATATGGTTATGAGAACTGAACTTGATTTTGCCCCGCTCTATCGCTCTATCGCTCTATCGCTCTATCGCTCTATCGCTCTATCGCTCTATCGCTCTATCGCTCTATCGCTCGAGCATCGGCTTCGACCGCGTGTTCAATCTGCTCAGCAATACGCAGCGTCTCAACGCAATCGAGACCTGGCCGGCCTATGACATCGTCAAGATCGGTGAAAACGACTATCGCATCACGATGGCCGTGGCAGGTTTTGGCGAAGGCGATCTCGATATCACTCAGGAGCGCAATGTCCTGGTGATCAAAGGCGGGAAGGCCGAAGCGCTGCAGGGCGAATATCTCCACCGCGGCATCGCTGGTCGTTCCTTTGAGCGCAAGTTTGAGCTTGCCGATCATGTGAGGGTGGAAGGTGCCGATCTGAAGAACGGCCTGCTGACGATTGCCTTGAAGCGCGAGGTGCCCGAAGCCATGAAGCCGCGCAAGATCGAAATCGGCGTCGCTTCAGCCGCCGGCGAGCCGCTCCGGCTCGAAGCTGACCGCAAGGTCGCCTGACCCGAACACCCAAGAAGAATTAGCGCTTGCTATCAGCCGGCCCGATCTGGGGCCGGCTTCAGTTATCAGTCGGTATCGAGCAAACGAAGGAGGTTGCCATGTTGCTCGCTCAATTTGACAAGCCCGTCTACGCACAGCGCCGGTATTTCGTGCAGGAGATCACCGGACTGGATGACGTATTCGATTTCCTTGACGAGTGGCCCAAGGAGAAGCGCAATCTCGCTTACGAGACCCTTGTCCGATATTGCCGTGAGGCGGCGAACGGTCATTGGCCGATCGACGCAGTCCGAGAGAACTTTCGAATTTTTCTGAAGCAGAACAACAAGCTCGCCGAGCTGGAAGAAGTCCCGCCTCATCTACGTCGTGATACGAGCGCGAAGATCGGCGGGGCGTAACAGCCAGAAAAGCTGCGACAGTTTCAAAGCTAGTGGCCGGCGTAGATCCTGTGCATTGTCTCTGCGGCGGCCTGTTCAACAGGGATTTCGAAGAAAATCTCCGGGTTGCTTGCCAACGCCTGAAACGTTCGCTCGATCAAGTCGTCTTTCTCTGGCCCTGCGAGATGGTAGCGCGCCGCGTAGCGGCCCAGCAGCGTTCTCAGTATGCGCATGTCGCTCGTGGAAAGACCCCGGCTCCCTCTTTTCATGTTTTCCTCCCTGATCTTACCGGTCTCGGAGGTCGCCCATACCAGCGCCTTCGATTATTCCGATGAGGCCCGAGATAATTTCGACAGCGTCTGAGATCAAGGAGCCTGCGCAATAGCAGCATGCCATTGGGCGCAAATGATAGCCGTCATCGCAGATGTGCACATGCGGTCTTCAAGATCTGGAGGGGCCACATCACGAAGTGAAAACTGCTGAAATGGATGCGGTCAGGTTCAGTCGGCATCCCGCGTAGTGGCTTCGGAGGAGGCGGAACCCAAAGCACCAGCGACAGACTTTGATCGCGGGGTTCGACGTGCCGCGAGATCATTGTATCGAGACCTGAGATCGGACATCTCATACTCGCCGCTGATCCACAGCTCGACCCAAGCCAGGAACTCTGGGTCATCGTCGATAGGCGTGCCCCGCGACATCGCCTTGCTGCGAACCTGATCGAAAATCACTCGCCGTCTGTCGCTGTCGATCGCCAATCCAAGTTCCTCGATAAGTCGGGGGCGCTAAAGGAAAACTGCGATCCCCTCCGTATTGACGACATAGATGAACTCTTCCCATGCCTCATGAGCTGACGCAAAGGGTTCATTCCAGTCGGTGAGCTGGTCTTCTAGGCTTGTCACTTCCATCCGCCAATCATCTCCGCCTGAAGGGCGGAAGATTTCCACAAGGACCGTGATCCCATTGTCGGTATAACGGCCAGAGAGTTCGGAACGTTCGGATAGCGGCTGACGCGGGTTCATCGTGTCACTGAAGCTGTTTGTCTGTAGCGAAAGATAAGCTTGGCTCTTTCGGTTGCAAGGTGAATTCAAGCTGGAGCTGACTGATCGCGCCAGTGAGGCCGGGTATATGCGAAGATGGACAATTTGCCTCTGGCACTTTAGAGTTATTCTATCGTTCGCAGACTGATAGGGCGCGGACGGCTGGGAGATGATCCGCTCTTGCCCCAAGCAGGAGTGAATCCGTGTCTGTCTCCATTGAAATCACTCCCGTCGAAATCGAAACCTCGAAAATCGCGACACCGCTATCGACGCTGAACAAGGCGATTGCGGCTATGGGTCGTGCCGAGAGCTTTGAAGACGTCGTTGAAACGCTGCGCGCGACCGCGCGATCGCTGATCGGATGCGACGGCATTGCCATTATCCGCCGCGACGGCGATTTCTGCCACTACATCGAGGAAGATGCGATTGGACCTTTGTGGAAGGGCCATAAGTTTCCCGTTTCAGCCTGTATCAGCGGCTGGGCGATGATCCATCGGCAAACGGTCATTGTTCCTGACGTGACAAAGGACGATCGAATTCCCTACGAGCTCTATGCGGGTACCTTCGTCAAATCCTTCGCGATGGCGCCAGTGCGTCTCGAAAATCCGATCGGCGCTATCGGAGTCTATTGGTCAAGGCCGTATTCGCCAGCCGACTGGGAAGTCGATGTGCTGGAAACGCTTGCGGGCGCAGCCGCCATCGCGATCGAAAAGACCCGGGCAGTCCAGACCGTCGCCAGCTCCAGCAACCCCTCTGTCGTGGATAATGAGGAAAGCACGGAAGATTTTTCCAAGGATATTGCATGCGTCGCCGGTATCGCCGCGGTCCCGACGATCCTCGATGTCGTTCTTCGCATGACGGGAATGGGCTTTGCTGCCGTCGCCAGGGTCACCGACGATCGCTGGATAACCTGTCAGTCTCTCGACCATGTCGGCTTTGGCCTCAAGCCCGGCGACGAGCTGCCGGTCCAAAGCACGCTCTGCGACGAAATCCGCGGCCATCGCCAGCCGATTGTCTTCGATGATGCCGCCGAGGAGCCGCTCTACTGCGACCACCATACGCCGCAGATCTACGGTCTTCGGAGCTATATCTCCGTTCCGATCATCCTGGCCAACGGCCAGTTTTTCGGGACGCTCTGCGCCATCGATCCCCATCCGGCCAAGGTCAACAACCCGCAGGTGATCGGCACCTTCAAGCTATTTGCCGAGCTGATCGGCCACCACCTTTATTCAGACGAGCGCCTCAAGGTGACGGAAGCGCTGCTCCAACGCGAGAAGGGCCTGTCCGAGCTGCGCGAGCAATTCATCGCCGTTCTTGGCCATGACCTGCGCAATCCGATTGCCGCGATCGATGCCGGCACCTCGCGCCTCCTGAAGGAAGGCTGGACCGCCCGCAGCCCGCTCGTCCTGAAACTGATGAAGGGCTAGCATCTCGCGGATGATCGGGCTTGTCGACAACGTTATGGATCTGGCGAGAGCGCGGATGGGTGGAGGGATTACCCTCGATCTGGCGGAGGACGATCTTGGCCTCACCCTGCGCCATGTCGTCGAGGAACTGCAGCTGGCTCATCCGGATCGGGAAATCGCTGTTTCTCTCGATCTCCCGCCAGCACTTGCCGTCGACAAGCTGCGTCTTGCTCAGCTGTTTTCCAACCTGGTGTCGAATGCCATCACCCATGGCGTCGAAACTGAGCCCGTCAGGATCGTCGCCGGCCTGAATGGCGGAGTGCTGGAAGTGTCGGTTGCCAACGGCGGTCAGCCGATTTCGGAAGAGACGATTGCGCGACTTTTCCAACCATTTCGGCGTGGTGATCTGAGGCCGAGCATGCAGGGCCTGGGGCTCGGCCTGTTTATCGCCTCTGAGATTGCAACCGCTCATGGCGGGAAGATTGAGGTGAATTCGGACGAGGTCGAAACCCGCTTTACCTTTCGCATGCCTTCGGGACCGGGAGGCCCTGAACGACCGCAACACGGGACATCTCAGATAAAGTCAGTGATTGAATGAGCGACCGTCGTATGGATGCATTGGTTGCATACGCCATGTTATCGGGATTGGTGACAAGCGCTAAATGAATTCGCCGCTTGCGATTAACTCGTCGTCTGCCCGTCTTGCGTCGTCGTCGGCACATGCGGCTATAAAGTGCGGTCGGGAAATTTCCGGGTGAACTCCATTCGTGAGAGCGTGTTGACAAAGGTCGACCGCTCGCCAGTAGATCGGGCCAGACCGATGGGTTAGGCGCTTCATGTGTCGCAGCGCATCCGCAGGCCCTGAAATTGATTTGGACAAAAGCGGCCCGTCGCCAACATAGACCGGTGACTGCCACCGTGCCGTAAATTCGATCGCTATGATACGCATGCCATCCTCCATTCTAAACTGTCGATCAATGGTGTGCGTCCGCGACATCTATGCAAGGACAGTTTCTCGGACGGCCCTGTTATCGGGAAGACTGTGCGTTGGATCCTGAGATGGTGCTGTGCCAAATATTTCGGACAGAGCGTGCAACATCCGTCTGACTTCATCTGAATCGCATTTGTAAAAGACTGTTTGTGCATCTCGCCTGGTCTGCACCAGTTTTGCGCTCCTAAGCTTGCCAAGGTGCTGGGAGAGAGCGGACTGACTGAGGCCGGCCATGACGGCGAGCGAGCCAACCGAAATCTCTTCCCGGCTGATGATCTCAAGAATAAGCATTCGTTTGGCATTGGCCATTGCTGCAAGGAGATTAGAGGCTTCCGCCAAGAATCCCTCGTGAGCCGGAACTGTAGGCATAAGTATCTCCAGGCGCACGAACTCCATCCCCAGGACGGGGTAGGCAGATCTGCGGGATATACGTGGGTGCGAACGAGAAATGCGATCTCGCGAACAGCCGCTGACCCAGCGGTAACACGCGGAGAGTGGCAGCTATCATGCGCATATGCAATATGAGTGTTTTAAGGATTGACGGGCGTTGGAAGAAACGCAGCATAGATTGATACGCTTCATCACATGCAAAGGGCGGCACGGCAGCCCACTCAATTGATGCATTGATGCCTGGGGTGTTAGGCAGTGTCCCCATAAACAGGGTTCATCTCATTGTCTGCGTGTGATTCAATCTCCTTGAAAGGAGTTTGCCATGCGCCGTCACGAATTGAGCGACGAAGAATGGGCTATCATCGCACCTCTCTTGCCGAACAATAGCCGTGGAATTGAACGCGTCGACGACCGCCGGGTGATCAACGGCATCCTGTGGCGTTTCAGGACTGGTTCGTCCTGGCGAGATGTGCCGGAGCGTTATGGTCCACGTACGACGCTTTACAATCGGTTTTCCCGTTGGCGCAAGGCGGGCGTCTGGGATCGCCTTCTGGACGCCGTTTCAAAGCGTTACGATGGAGACATCGTGATAATCGATAGTTCTTGTGTTCGCGTTCACCAGCATGGTGCCAACGCTAAAAAGGGGGCTTTGCCGATCCTTGCATGGGACGTTCTCGCGGCGGCCTGACGACAAAAATCCATGCTCTTGTCGATGCAGATGGATTGCCGGTTCGGCTGGAACTCACCGCCGGCCAAGCCGCCGATGCACCGATGGCTGAGAAGCTGTTGAGCGAACTACAGCCCGGCGCGACGATCCTTGCCGACAAGGCATACGACACCGACGCAGTTCGTAACTTTGCCAAGCAACGCAAATGCTGGGCGAACATCCCTACAAAGGCCAATCGAAAGCAGACATTCAGCTTCAGCCGCTGGGTCTACCGTCAGCGCAATCTCGTCGAACGGTTCTTCAACCGTATCAAGCAGATGCGGGGCCTCGCGACGCGATACGACCGACGTGCCGACAACTATCTCGCCGACCTCAAGCTTGCAGCGACCAGGATATGGATTGCCTCAGCTAATGAGGCCGCGTCCTAGTACGTGGATGTTGATGCACTGGTGGCCGGCAAGATCTTGCGCGCGACGCTCGACTACGGCTCATCGAAAGCCGTCGCTCTGACAGTCAGCTGTTTCCCGGCCGGGTTCTGTTGGAATATCAGGCCTCCAGCAGCCTTCGAGTGGCCAGGAACATAATCCAACACCGTCTCGACACTCTCCAGCACCAAGGCTTCGTCTTTGATCTCGCCTCGAACTTTTACCTGCGATGCGGTTGCTCTGGCGATGTTTCTGATTTCGAAAATTACCTGAAAGCCATCGCTCCGCTCTTCAGTCTGCAGAACGATCCCTTCAAGGTCCGGCGAGGCATCGTGGTCGGCGATCCCGTCCTTTCCGATCCAAACAATCACGGCAAGAACGATGACCGCTGAGATAGCCCCTATTATCCATTCAATCCAGTGAGGGTCGCTGGTTTCGATGTTTCTGTGGTTGGAAACTTTTGTCATCGCGCCTCACAGGATCAGTCGAGCTGCCGCCGCGCCGATGGCGCCCGGGAAGCTCAGAATGACAACAGTCATCAGGATTTGTGTCGAACCGACGTCGTCGATGCGGTGAAACGTCCATAGGCAATAGCTGCTGATCAAACCGGCGATCAAATATCCGGGCAGGGTGAAGCGGACGAAAGCATGCCAGCTTGGAGTGCCCTCCGCGAGGTCATGGCTGCCTTTGAAAGACAATGCGTAGACAAAACCGTGCATCACGATCAGCGACGCGGCGATGATGGCGAGGGCGTGCCACGGGGTCATTTTGTACGAAAGCAGAATCATTTCTTCGGTGGGTGCGACGTTGAGGTTGAGGAACAGGGCACCGACCGCCATCAAGAACAGCTCACCGGCGTAGCTGGTTTCCCGCTCCTGAACAGGGTTGCCATCGTCGCCGCCACTGTCCTTTTCATTATCATCCTCATTGGATTGTCCGCCAAGTTGGCTTCGACCCAGCATGGCACCAATACTCGCGGGAATAGCCTGGAGAGCGATCATTCCGATGATCTCATGTGGTGATTGGTCGTATTTGATCACACCCATCGCGACCAGGATCGGTGCGCTGGAAACGATACCAAGAGCATAGGCGATGCTTGCGTCCCGGATCGCCTGCCGCCATGTCGACGTCTCTTCGAACCCAACCCTGTCGGAAAGGATGATCAGAAGAGGGATGTTAGCCAGAAGCAGTAGAAAGAGACGGCTGCGGTCCATGTAAACGCCCAGTTCCCACATCTCCATGGTCATAAGCATGGGCAGAGCGAAGAGAAGGGCGCCTGCAATACCGCGTGCAATCCCTGCGAAGAACTTGCGTTTGTCGAAATCCCGGCGTGTCGTCGCGATAGTCAATGCCGCGTGCCCTCTATCCGAAAAATTCCCACCAACCATAAAAAGAGGCTACGCCATTGAGGGCCAGGGCGCTTGCCGCCGACGGTCGAGTTGGGTTGAGCAGAGCAAGCGCTGCTGAAAAAAGTGCTGTCATGGACATCAGCATCGACATGGCCTTGTTCAACGTTCCTCTGTGATCCGGTCAACACTCATTCAATTAGCCTCGCTTGGGATTTCCAGCTCGATCATCACGGGCGCGTGGTCGCTCGTACTTGGCCAGCTGCGTGGTGTCCGTCGGACAGAGGCGGACCTCAGCCAAGGCTTTACGGCAGGCAACAAGAGGAAATGATCGATACGCAGTCCGGCATCGCGTTCGAAGCTGTTTCGCCAGTATTTCCAGAACGTGTAGATCCGCTCGTCTGGATGCAGGTGGCGGATGGCGTCCCTCCAGCCTTGTTCAAGCAAATCCGAATAGGCTTTGCGGACTTCCGGCCGGAAAAGGGCGTCGTCGATCCACCTCTCTGGCTTATAGACGTCCAGCGTCGTTGGCATCACATTGAAGTCGCCCGCCATTATCGCAGGTACCCCTAAATCCAGAACCTCGGCGGCATATGCCTGGAGCCGAACAAACCAGCGCCGTTTGTAGTCGAACTTCGGCCCAGGTGCGGGGTTACCGTTTGGCAGGTAAAGGCACCCCACCAATATGCCATCGACGGCCGCCTCAATGTATCGACTTTGCTGGTCTTCAGGATCACCGGGAAGGCCACGTCGCGTTTCGACTGGTTCTCGACCTCTGGCAAGGATAGCAACACCATTCCAAGATTTCTGACCTTGCCAAATAGCCCCGTATCCAGCTTGGGATATTTCTTTCTCCGGAAAGGACGTTGATTTCAGCTCCTGAAGACAGACCACGTCCGGTCTGTCTTCCTGAAGCCAGCGCAGCTAGATTTCAAGACGACCGTTGATGGCATTAACGTTATAGGTGGCGATTTTCACGAAAGAGCACGCCGCCTCAGTGTTTGAGCTGGGGCGAAACGTCGTCCGCGGCGAGATCGCCGTTACTCACCGCGTCATATTCGTTCAGCCTCGGTCGGCCGCCTCTGGTGCCGTACCCAGTCAGTTCGACCATGATACGCTTGGCGTGCTCAACGATCTCGGCCTCGTCCGACAATTTATCGTCGCTCACCTTGACCGATACCGCTTCGCCGTCGTCTCCGACGAAATCCACCACCCAGTGGCCGGCGCCCTCATGCAGGATGCGCGTGTGCTTCAAGTTCATAATCATCCATCCGGTTAAAAATATCGACCGTGTCGAAGGGCTCTGCCGACGTCTGGCGCTCGCGATCGCGCGCTCAATGAGCGTTGCGGCTCGCGAGCGGGATGCGCCCATTGTCTTCGCCATCCCAGTATTGGATTTCGCTGGCCGATACCTTGATCAGAACGATGCCGGGCGTATCGATCCCTTCGGGAAACCAGCGATCCAGATCTTTGACCCAGTGAGCCTCGAACTGGGACTTGTCACGGATCAGGCTGGCAGTACCTTGTACCGCCAGGAATACACCTGGTTTGCCGAGCAGGCTCGGCGGCGCGGTGAAGGTGAGGCCGACGCGGGCGTCTTGCTCGATGTCGCTCACCTTGCGGGTGTTTTCATACGAAAAAAAGTAGCAGTCACCGTCGTATTCGACGTCCCCATTATTGCTCATGGGACGTGTGCTGAAAGGACCGGATTCACCACTGGTGCTCAACATGCAGAAATCGATTTTCTGCAGCTGTTTAGACGCTTCTTCCAAGGTTTTCGACATGTGGCTCTCCCGGTTACGAGGACGTGCCACTCAAACCCGCTGTCGCAGCAATCGTTCCGTTGACTTGCTCTGTATGCTCACGCGCGACCTTTGCTTGCTTAGAGGCAAGACCGCCACGCGGTGGCGGCGTGCAGGTCCGGTCTGTTCCGCATACCCCGGCCGGGTTCATTGAAATCACGCCGCGCCGGCGTTCGGCGCAGGTTCCTCAGTGGAAATAGCATCAGTCGTTCTTCCTGGTAACTCGGGAGACCCGTCAGCGTGTTCGATGGTAATCTTGACATCCCCAAACTCAACCTGTCCGAACGGCGATGCGAAGGCGATCTCAGCGGCGTCGCGGCCAACGCCAATCCGAACCAGGCCGTCAAGATTGGCTTGCCGGGTTGCGTCAAACAACCACCACCGCCCGTCGAGATAAGCCTCGAATACGGCAAGGAAATCTCTTGGCTCAAGCCCATAGGCGTAACAGGACACAAAACGCGCAGGAATATTGAGCGCGCGGCAAAATGCTATTCCGATGTGAGAGAAGTCTCGGCAAACACCTGCTCGCTTGATCAGGCTCTCCGTTGCAGTAGTCTGTTCGTTGGAGGAGCCGCGCTGGTAGTCGATATTGTCATAGATCCAGTTGCAAATCGCAGTGACACCGTTATGGCCTGATGGCCGATCACCGAATTCCTTGACAGCGAAGGGAGCCAGCCGGTCCGAAGGCACGAACCGCGAGGGTAGGAGGAAGGGCATGATGTCGAGGGGGAGTTGATTAAGCGGCGTTTCCTGGATGCTGTCGGGATCTGCCCGAAAGACGTCAAGCGTGACCTCCGCTTCATATCGGATGTTCAGCGGGCCACGTTGAGCGTCGATGCTGAAATACCTGTTGCGGATATCTGGCACGGTATAGCTGCGGTGCTGATGGTCAGGCGAGATCAGCAGCCGTTCGGTTAGATCATGGTGGCGAGCAAGCCGTGCGACCTCGACGTTAAAGATGAAGACTGTCGGGCTTTTAACCTCGTAGGACAAGTCGCAGCCAAGCGTGTATCTGATCGTCATCTGTCGCCTTCCTGTCGCAGGTCCCGTCTCGAGCCGGCATAATACGCGAATGGCGATTGCGTTCCGGTCGCAGGGAACGAAAGGCTCCCGCATCTGTTGGACATGTGACGAAGCGATCCCGCTTCGCATGGGAGAATTCATCATGGGTAGCACAGCAGACAAAGTTTCCGGCAAGGCCAACGAGCTCGCCGGTAAGGCAAAGCAGGGCGTCGGCAAAGCGACCGGTAGCCACGAGACGCAAGCAAAGGGTGCGGCCCAGGAAGCCAAGGGTGATGCCCAGCAGGCAAAAGGCCACGTCAAGGATGCAGTGAAGAGCGCTGTCGGTAAGTCATAAGATTGATTGACACTTTAAAACCCGCCGCAGGTTCGTGGCGGGTTTTTTATGGTCTAAAGCTGAGGATATGCGACCGCGTGTGAAGAACTACAGAATGAGCGGGTTGCTCATCTGAACGGAAACGTGGTCAGCGAAGCATCTTACAACCTCACTCGGCCTTCTGGTTGACGACGGACGTCGCAATGGACGTGAGAGCAATATCGGTTGCCTGTTCTTCGTCCAGCGTCGTCTGCAGCAGCTTTGCCGCATCCGTCATTCCGAGCTCGAGCGCCCACGTCCTGAGAGTGCCGTAGCGCGACATCTCGTAGTGTTCGACAGCCTGGGCTGCAGCAAGAAGGCCGGCGTCGAGGGCAGGCGAGCCTTCGTATTCCTTCATGATCTCGTCGCCCTTATCGGTGATTCCGAGGATAGCGTCGCAAGTCTTCTTCTCGGGCTTGGCGCCGATGATCTTGAACACTTCCTCCAACCGCTCGACATGAACTTTGGTCTCAGCCAGATGCTTGACGAAGGCGGCTTTGAGCTCCTTGCTCTTGGCGGCCTTTTCCATTTTCGGGAGGGTGTCGACGATTTTGCCTTCCGCGAAATAGACGGCCCTCAGCGTGTCGTGAAACAGCTCGTCGAGCTTCTTGATGTCTTTGGCCATGATGAGGTTTCCTCCAAATGGCCAGCGTCCGGTGGCCGCGGTATATCGCAAGTAGCCGCGCGTCCTGAGCAGGACGCGCGGGCAGGTCCCTTACAGGCCAGGGCGGCGATAGCGATCGCGTTCCTGTTCGACCTGTTCGGGAGCGTATGGCTCCAGCGTGTCGTCGAACCTGGTCCAACCCTGCTCGTTATAAGCGACACGCCGCTCGGCAGGGTCGACCCAGTTCGAACGCTTGAGGATTGCCTCGGCCTCTGGCACCAGCGTCTCTTCGACCTTGGCAGTCACGAGCGTTCCGCCCCGACGAACGCCTTCGGCATAGACGTGGGCATCATCTTCTGAGACGCCGGAGCTGGTCATGGCACCGATCAGGCCGCCAGCGGCGCCACCTGCGACGGCCCCGGCGACAGCACCAGCGGCGGTTGCCGCGAGCCAGCCGGCTGCAACGACAGGGCCGACGCCTGGAATGGCCATCAGACCAAGGCCGGTCAGGAGGCCGCCGGCACCACCGACGACAGCGCCGATGCCAGCACCCTTACCAGCATCTTCACCGGCATTGGATTGCTCGCCGTGACGTTTGTCGGCATTGTTCGAGACGAGGCTGATGTCTTTCGACGGGACACCCGCGGATTCAAGCGCACCGACTGCAGTGCTGGCGTCGGTGTAATCGTCGAATAGTCCGGTGACGGTTTTCATGATCGTACTCTCCTTGAAGGATGTGAAATTACTTGGCGACGACGTTGCCCTGGTAGTCGAGGGCGATCATGACGGGCTTGCCATCCTTCATGCCGGACGCCATCCAGATGCCCTTGTCATCCTTCTTCAAATCCTTGACCCCGGTAAAACCGGCCTTCTCGATCCGATCCTTGGCCTGGTTCTCCGTGAAGCTATTGGCGCCTTCAACGGGTGCAGTCGGATTTTTTGTATCGGGCGTCGCCACAGCAGGGGTATTGCCGTCGGCAGTCGGTCCAGGAGCCGTTGTCTGGGCCAGCGCCGGGAGCGCGGACGCGCCGATGAGCGCCGCGGCGAAGATGATCTTTTTCATTTGGGATTTTCTCCGTTCGGATCCTTATTCACAGATCCGTGAGAGCCTAACCCGCGTAACCATTAATCGTTCCGTCTCCGACCCGGCAATCGCCGGCTGTGTACGATTGGCGACAGAGACACTGCGACTGGATCAAACGGGTTCGCCATTCGTTATCTGCGATCCGCATCAGTGGCGTTCGGATCAACCGAGGCCAGTTTTCTCAAGGATCTCTATTCGAATGGACACAAAGGTCGCCGTCATCGGCACTGGCCCCACGGGAATTTACACCTTGAAGGGGTTGGTTGCGTCAGAAGTCCCGTTGGCGATCACAATCTTCGAGGCGGAATCGGATCCCGGCAAAGGCACGCCTTACCATCCAGACATCAATGATCGGGCAATGCTCTCCAACATCGCGAGCATCGAGCTTCCGCCGATTTGCGAGAAGCTCGTTGAATGGCTGCATCGCCAAAGCGACACGCAACTGCAGCGGCTTCGGATCGAGCGCACCGCCATTCAGGAGCGGGAGTTCTATCCTCGGGTCGTTCTCGGCGAATATCTTCAGTCTCAATTTTTGCAACTGGTCCGACTGGGGCAGTCGCGAGGGCATGTCATCGACATCAAGGCGCGACACCGGGTCGCTGACATTGCGTTGCGTCAGGACGGTATCCAGATCTCCGTTCAGCGTCCCGATGACACAAGCTCGACGTTTGGCTTTGACCACGTCGTCATGGCGACCGGACATGACTGGCCGCAAAACATCGAGAAAAAGCCTGGTTATTACATCTCGCCTTGGCCGGCGCCCGAGTTGAAGCGAATCACGAACCGTTCGGTCGGGATTTTGGGCACGTCTCTCAGTGGGATCGACGCCTTGATCACTGTAGCGACGGCCAACGGCGCATTTTATCACGATGCCACCGGACAGATCGAGTACCAGCCGAAGCCAGATAGCGACGACTTTCATGTGACGATGATGTCGCGCAAGGGCATTCTTCCGGAAGCCGATTTCTACTGCGAGATCCCCTACATTGCGCCCATCTTCTGCACGACCGAAGCAATCGACGGTCTGTTGGCGACCGGCCGGCATGACCTACTGGACGACGTGTTCGAACTGTTCAGGCAGGAACTCGCCGCCAGCGACCCTGACTATGCGGCGTCGATCGGTCTGTCTGCGCTGACAGTTGAGACCCTGGCGCCTGCATATTTTGCCGCGCGCGAACACTCAGGTCCATTCAGCTGGGCGGCGCGCAACTTGGCAGAGGCCGAGCAGAACAAGGCGAACCGCTATACAGTCCAATGGCGCTATGCGATCTTGAGGATGCATGAGGTTATTGCGCGGATCATACCACAGTTGGACGACGAGGACCTCAAGCGCTTCCACAAGCATTTCAAGACGGTTTTCGTCGATGATTATGCGACCGTCCCACACGAGTCGATCAAGCGCCTGCTGGCCCTGCTTCGAGCAGGCAAGCTCGATGTTATGGCCTTGGGCAATGACTACCAGATCGATACGGACAGGGTCGAACGGGGCGCGGCCGTTGCGGTCGACGGCAAGACCGTTGCTTACGCGGCTTTCATCGACGCGACGGGGCAGCATTCGATGTCGGCAGACGATATCCCCTTCCCGTCACTTCAGAAGCAGGGCGTCGTTCGGAAGGCGCAAACCGTCGAAGCCCGGCCCGTCCAAGAGGAGGGCTCGCCGGATGTTACGGTTGAGACTGGAGGAATAGAGCTTGACGCGGCATTCAGGCCTATCTTTCAGGACAATTTGTCGAACAAGCTTTATTGTGCGGCCATTTCGTTCCTGCTGCACAAACTGCCTTTCGTTCAGGGCATCACCAGTGCTGAAGAAATCGGTGGG
The DNA here is from genome assembly GCF_007829835.1 of Neorhizobium alkalisoli. GTDB lineage: Bacteria > Pseudomonadota > Alphaproteobacteria > Rhizobiales > Rhizobiaceae > Neorhizobium. The sequence continues at coordinate 98,011 of NZ_VIWP01000010.1, forward strand.
ATCGTCTCGAGAGCCATAATCGACAACGTCACCGCCGAAAACAGGCTTCAACTCGTCAAATAAGCTCCATCACCAATACGAACCACGCCCGGCATTTCGATGTCGCAATAGACACCGAGATTGCGTCGGTTGTGGCGAAGGATGCCGCGGAGGATCTCAGGCTTTTCCTCGACGCCCGGTTGGGCGATCAACGTCATGCCGCAGCGCTTCGTCTCTTCCACGACCCGCGAATGGACACTCCCGACCTGTAGCCTTCGTCCCAGCCACTGCTTCTCGGGGAAGGTTTCGCCGGACGTTTCAATGAGGATGTTTGGGCGGAATCGCCGGGGATCCGGCGCGCTTTCTCCCGTCAGTTGCTCAAGAGCTCTGATTGATCCAGTCGTTACGATGTGAAGTGGACTTGCAACATATCGCGGCGAAACTTTTGTCGCTGATCCTGCAGAATGATCGCCATAACGGCCGATGCCAACGTCGAAACCAAAATGCGCTGTCAGTCTCTCAGTGACACTGGTGTCCGAAACGCTGATCCAACCCCCTCCCGGGAAGCGGAGGTCCACCTGTCCGATGCTGCCGATGCGCGACGATAAAAAAAGTGCAGGGCGCCAACGGGTCTCTTTTTCTGGAGCCGCCACTTGACCCGTCGCTGAATCGAACAGACCGTAAAGGCGATCGCCCAGGACTCCGAATTTGTCGATTTCAGCAATATTGAGGCGTTCGCCTCCGACCGAGCTGACGGGGTAGCGCCAGAGCGCGGTGACCCGGCCGGCGGCCTTGTCTTCAATTCCAGCGATCATGAAACGAGCCCGGTCTGTGGCGAGCGAAGCGAGATCTGACAGCATCCCCTCACAAACATGCAGTTTTTCTCCCATTCCACGTGATCCGTAGGAACCGTCTTGGGAAGAGAAGGTTGCCTATCGTTTGGTTTGGCAGCCCATCGCTTGACATGAGTAAGGAATGACCCATGAAACAAATCGTCTGTGCCGCATTCATCGAGGGTGAGAAAATCTTGCTCGTCAGGCGCGCGCCGCATCGAAAATGGTCCCCGCATCTGTGGGATCTGGTCGGGGGGCACGTCGAAAAAGGCGAGGAGCTCGACGTGGCACTCGTGCGTGAGTGTCAGGAAGAAGTCGGCCTGACGCCACTTGCCTTCAGCTTGGAGGCGACACTTCTCGAAGATCACGACGACCATCGGAAGCAGCCATTTTACATCTACACGATACGCAGCTGGAACGGACAACGCGCTCAACTTCTAGGAAGCGAGCATTCCGAGCTGGGCTGGTTCACCGCTCACGACATCAGCAATATGGAGCTCGCGCTTCCTGGGTATCGCGCCGTCATTGCGGAGATCCTCGCATCGTGACCCCAAAAGATGTGAGTTCTTAGCAGACGTAAAAGCTCTTGGCGGTCCCATTCAGGCGAAGCCTAACCTACTGCCCCGTCGCCGGAATGGGCCAAAAACGGAATGAGGCGATTCAGCTATGGTGTTGCTGGTCGAGTGAACACCCCAAATCCTGCACCGCCGAGTTTCCGTTCCAAGGTTTGCCGACAAATTTCAACCGATCCCGGCTTTGGGTGATCGCCGGGATCAGCTCATGCTATCCGACGATGGGTCGGCTATATCATGATCTCGCCACCGGTCACCGGGATGACAGCTCCGGTCATATAACTCGCGAGTTCGGAGGCGAGAAGAACATATGCTCCCGCAAGCTCAGCAGGTTGGCCGGCGCGCCCGAGCAAGGTCTGTTGGCCAAACTTGGCGGCCTTTTCCGCCGGCATGGTCGACGGAATGAGCGGCGTCCAGATCGGGCCAGGAGCCACGGCATTCACGCGAATGCCTCGCTCGGCCAGCATTTCGGCCAGGCCTGCCGTGAAGTTTGAAACCGCCCCCTTGGTGGAGGCATAGGCCAGGAGCTGGGGCGACGGTTGCCGCGACTGGATCGACGTCGTGTTGATAATCGAACTTCCAGGCTTCATGTGCGGGGCGGCCGCCTTAGACAGGAAGAACGGCGCATAGATATTGGTGCGGAATGTCTTGTCCCACTCTTCAGCGGCGATATCCGCGATGTCGCCGTAGGTTCGCTGAAAGGCGGCATTGTTGACCAGGATGTCGAGACGCCCAAGTTCACCCACCGCACGTGCCACCAGCGTTTGGCAATGCGCCTCCGATGTGATGTCGCCCGGAACGACAACTGCCTTTCGACCTGCTTCCTCCACCCACTTGGCGGTATCGGCTGCGTCCTCGTCTTCGTTAAGATAGGAGATCAGGATGTCAGCGCCCTCTCGGGCGAATGCGATTGCGACGGCTTTGCCAATACCAGAGTCCGAGCCGGTGATCAGAGCGACCTTGCCTTGCAGCTTTCCATCGCCGCGATACGATTTCTCGCCGTGATCCGGGAGCGGCTGCATGTCGCGGGTCTTACCGGGTGGGTCCTGATGTTGCTCGGGATAAGGCGGGGTGGGGCGACGTTGTTCCTCGGTCATGATCTTCCTCCGGTTGAATGATGAAGGCTTAACCGGCTGGTTGGGTAACGGTTCCGCGATCAACATTCGCATCCTGATTAAGTTCGGAACTTCCCCAGTCCCTGGGGCTTTCGTCATTGCTCAATCCAAAAAAGGAAATGTCAAGAATGGCTTCAGCCAACCAGTTCGACATGTAAAATCCCCTGACGCAGTATCCTCAGCCCGAATTCCCAAAGCAGCCCCAACCCGTTCCCGGTCTTGCCAGCAAGATGCAGCCAGTCCCGGATCACAGTGAAACCAGCTACAAAGGCTTCGGTCGGCTCAAGGCCGCAAGGCGCTCGCCACAGGCGGCGATTCCGGGGTCGGATGTGCGGCAGGCATTGCCTATGCTCGCGAAGGCGCCGACGTCGTCATCAACTATCTCCCGGAGGCGCTGGCTTATGCATCGACCGTGATGGTAATGTCATTGCGGCTTTGTTCGGGAGTTCCTGTCTAGACGCGTTCTCGCCGCGTGGTGAGTCGCTTCAGCGGATCGATCTGCTGGTGCCAACTCCGACGAGCTGCGTGCTGAGTGGAAACGCACTGTTCATCACCACGGCTTATGATGGTCTGGATGATCAACAGCGTCAGGAATTTCCGCTGTCGGGGCAAGTCTTCGTCATCGACAATTATGCGGCATAGTCAGGTTGGCAACAGCTGCAATGCGTGTCATCCACATTGGCCAGTCGTGACGCGGCACGCACCGGTTCGGCGGGGCCGCGTCCACAATGCGTCGACGACTATTTATTGAGGTCCTTTGCCATCATAAGATGGTGTTCCAGCGCTGGTCGCGTTGTGCCTGCCCACGCCTTTAGTTCGGCGTTCTCGCCCTCCTCACCATATCGTTTGAACAAGTCGACAGCATCCTCGTGAACGTCTTCCTGATCAGAATGATACTGCTTCGTGAAGTCGTCGCCCTGCAGGCTTTTCAGCTTGTCGAGCATGCTCTGCTGCGACGAGGTCATGGCGGCAGGGACGGCAGCCTTCACCTTGCCTGAAGCGACAAGCGCCTTGAGTTCGTCGGATGTCTTGGTGTGGTCAGCCACCATCTGCTGCGCGAATGTCTTCGTCGCAGGATCGGCGCGCTCGATGGCGAGCTTGCTGGACTCGATTTCGAACATGTCACTGGTGGCAGCTTCGGCGACAAAATCTTCCGTCTTTGGCGCGACGCCGAGAACGGAGTTTACGCCGCTCTTTTCAGCGGCGGTCTGCGCCATGACGGAGGATGCCAGAAGCATTGTGAAGCTTGCGGCGATGAGGCTGGTCTTGATCATGGATTAAACTCCGGTTCGTGGGACCGCCAGAACAACCGCCGAGTTAAGAAGTTCCATCGCGCAATGGACTGTTTTTTGGACAGGAAACTGTGATGCGCTTGCCTCATCCTCATCCTCATCCTCATCCTCATCCTCATTCTGTGACCGTACGGCATCGTACCATGCGGGCGGGGTCCGGAACGCACCGCAGTCGCCGACTGTTGTGGCTTACAAAGGGAGAGCGCCATGGCCGTTGTATCATCTTCAGGTTTCTCGCACGCTGATATGCTTGATGAAGTGCCGGCCCTGCGGGCTTTCGCGCGCCGTTTTCACCAAAACGGTCCTGATGCGGAGGATCTGGTCCAGGATACGCTGATGAGGGCCTTGGCAAACTCAGACAAATTCCGTGCTGGCACCAAGCTCCGGTCGTGGATGTTCACGATTATGCGCAACCGCTTTTGCACAAAATTTGCAAGCTCAAAACGTGAGATGGTTGGGATCGACGATGATGCGAGCGGTAGGATGGTTACCCAGCCGACGCAGGAATGGAGCCTTCGGGGCCATGAATTGGAACAAGCGATATCCAAGCTTCCGAGGAACCAATCTGATGCCTTGGTGATGGTGCTGATCGATGCGCTTAGCTACGAGGATGCAGCCACGCAATTGGGCTGCGCTATCGGAACTATAAAAAGTAGGGTCAACCGCGCTCGCCACCAGCTTGCGATTTCCATGGGGCATGCGGACTGACCGAGGTTGTTACGGCATGCGCCAATCTCGCCCGAGGTGCCGTTCGTACTCTCGTTCGGGAAGGCCATAGGATGCGCCTGCTATATCCTTGAGGGCTCGGCGATCCCTCACCGAAATCAAGCTGCGCTCCGCCTTGATTGCCAACGTACCTTCCAATCGATGCAACGCATCGGTCACGCTCGACCGACGGACGCCGAGCATCAGGGCCAGGAAGTCGTGCGTCAGTGGGAGTTTGTCGCCGATCCTGTCCTGGCTCATGAGGACCCACCTCGCCAGCCGTTGCTCGATATCGTAGCGTCCGTCGGCCAGAGCCGTGGCGGCGATCTGGATCAAAAAGACATGCGCGTATTTCAGAAGGAGGTCCCGGACGGGGCGACTTTCGTCCATTACCGTGCGCAGCTCTTTTACACTGATGCGCAATGCGGGGCCCGCGCATTGCATGAACGCGTAGTGCGGGCTGGTATCGACCCCCAGAACGGCGGGCACCGCCGAAAACCCCTCGTAACCAATGCATCCGACTTCGATTTTCTTTGTCTCATCGCTTCCGGCGATTTCCGAGGAAAGGCCTCCCTCAAAGAAGAAGACGTAGCTGATTTTTTCGTTGGACCGGAAAAGCACTTCCCCCTGGGTTAGGCTGATAGGTTCCAGTCTTTCACGCAGCAGGGCTGCGTCAGGCTGTGGAAGCATTGAAAGCAGTCGATTACTGGTCCACGACATATGCGGTTCCTGACTGAACTGTTCGCTCGTCGAATGTTCGACCGACATAACGCGAATGAGGGCGAGATCCAGTTCGCCTTGTCGCAAAAATTGTCGCAGCTGCGGAAACTTGTGGCTGTTTCCAAAGTTGGTGGCTCGAAATCAGGAGCACTCGCATGCCGAAATACTATTTTCACATCCGCGACGGACAAAATCTGACACTGGATCCCGAGGGCGCCGAATTCGAAAACCTCGAAGCGGCACGGACGGAAGCCATCAATTCTGCGCGTGAACTTCTCTCGCACCGCATCTTGCGGGGCGACGTCGTGGATGGTCAGGCATTCGAGCTGACGGGTGAAGATGGCGCAGTTGCGGACGTCGTACGGTTCAAGGATGTCATGCGTATCGAATGACGCGCGACGCCCGGTACGATACCGCACGGTTGTAAAACCTGAGGAACTATCGTGATGCCTTGAGGTTGGGCACCTGTCTCCAACCGAAAGGAACCCTCATGTTCATGAGAGTAGACCAGCTCCAGGCGGAGCTGCCCGCACCGAAAGCGGCGGATCCAAATGCTGCAGCCGCTCTTCAGGAATTGCTTGGCGGCAAATACGGGGAAATGTCGACGCTGGGGAACTACATGTTCCAGTCGTTCAATTTCCGCTCAAAATCGAAGCTTAAGCCGTTTTATAGCCTCGTAGCCAGTATCACGGCAGAAGAGCTTGGCCATGTCGAGCTCGTCAGCAACGGCGTGGCGATGCTGAACAATGGTCCAGACATCCCCGACGGCGACGAAGGCGACGGCGGAGACATTTCCGGGGCTCCGTTCAAGGACATGGCGGATATCCGCTTGGCTGCAAGCTTCCTCTCAGGAGGCGGCGGCGCAATGCCGATCAACAGCAATGGCCAGTCCTGGAATAATGACTTCATCACTACGACCGGCAACGTTGTTCTTGATCTCCTGCATAACTTCCACCTCGAATGCGGGGCCCGGCTTCACAAGCTGCGGGTCTATGAGACAGTCACCGATCCAACTGGTCGCGAGGTTTGCGGCTATCTTCTGGTTCGCGGCTCGGTACACGCGCACGCCTATGCCTTGGCACTGGAGAAAATTACCGGCGTTGATGTGAAGAAATTTCTGCCCACTCCCAATATCCCGCTTGCCAATATTCCCGAGTGCCAGAAATATCTCGACGAAGGTTCGCATCGGCGCCTCTACACCTGGAGCCCGAACGATTATAAGGAGATTGCTGGCATCTGGAGCAACGACGAGGTCGCGCTGCCGGGCGATCCTCCAGGCGAACTCGAGGTCGTCGACGGAATGCCAGATGGTGGCAAGATCCAGCAACTGGTCGGCGTTCCATCAGCTTTCACGCCAGACTATGCGCCTGAAGAGATGTTCGAGATTGCCGAAAAGCTCTACAAAAAGTCTCGCTGAGCATCTCAAAAAATCGCAGCAATGAAGCCCGTTTCGGCGGGCTTTTCTTTACCAAAAATTCGAAGCTTTCGCCTTCGACGATCGATCAATCGTACGCCCAAGAAAATGGGCTTTCCGAGTATCACCTCAGAAAGCCCATTTCACATCGAAGTGCTGTCGTACGTGACTATCGGTAACCTTACTCAGCCTCGTCATCCCAGGAAGCCTTCGATGAGGTCGCACGATTGTCTTCCCACTCGGCACTTGCCTGCACCCAATGATCGTGGTCCTGACCATTCGGATGTCCGGCCTGTTCCCACAGTTCGTATGCCCTTTGGGCAACCCAGTCGTCGCGTTCCGCTTCCATGTTTTCCTCCCTGTTTGTTTTTAGCAGCGCCACGCGAAATCGCGCGACGCCGTTTGCTTCAAGCAGCCTTCTTCGAACCCTTGGGGTTGGCAGATGCTTCGCCGAGCTGAGTCAGTAGCTGATCGGTCTCAAGCTCCTCCTGCAAGGTGGCATCGAGCAGTTCGGCCGCTTCAGCGATCCCGAGCTGCTTTGCCCAGCTTTTCAACGTCCCGTAGCGGGCAATCTCGTAGTGTTCGACGGCCTGCGCGGATGAAATCAGGCCGGCGTCCAAGGCAGCCGATCCCTTGAACTCATCCATGATCTCTTCGGCTTCTGCAATAATGCCCTGGATGGCTTCACAGGTCTTGCCGCGCGCCGGCTTACCGATCAGCTCGAACACCTGCTGGAGGCGTTCGAGCTGGCCTTCCGTCTGTTCCTTGTGCTTCAGAAAACCGGCCTTGCCTTCCTCGGACTGTGAGGCGCGAGCCATTTTCGGCAATGCTTTCAGGATTTGCTTCTCCGCAAAGTAGATGTCCTTGAGCGTATCGAGAAACAGGTCGTCCAGTGTCTTCTCTGCCATGATCGTTCTCCTGAGCTGATAGAAAGCGGGGCAGTTTTTGCCCTGTCGTGTGCGGGGCGATAACATGATCTCGCCCGCATTGTTCCGGAGGCTGTATCAACGGTACGATGTCGTACCAAAGCCTTGCTCGTCGGAGGGTGTTGTGGCGCTCCACGTCCAACAAGCAGCGAAGGCTACCATTCGCAAAAGGCTCAAACCTCGTCCTTCGGAAGCTTGCCCTTCGAGTCACGCAGCCCGTCTTCAGCCGCTTTTCTGAGCTTCTCGCGTTCCTTGTCCGCCACCGCGGGGTCGCTGCGGGCGGCGTCGCTTGTTGGATCCGTCTTATCTTCGGTCATAGTCGTTTCCTTTTTCAGATAAAGCTGTTGGCCTTTAAGGTCCTAACGGTTGCTTGCTTCAGTGTTTTCAGCGGGATCAAAATTGATGTCCCAATCCTTTTTGGGTCCTTTTTGACCGGGCGGAATCTTATTTTCCGTCGCATCCTCCGATCCGGTAATTACAGTAGGCTTTGCACTGTGAACGCCGTTGGCATGTAAATCTGCCTGGGACGGGGCATATTGACCTTTTGCGTCGTCTTCTGGTTTGGCCATGTCTCTCTCCTTTTTGATTGTTGCTGAAAGGCGGCAGTCGGTTGCGTTTGGTGGGCATGCTTGAACGATCTCAACTCGGAAGCTGGTCGGCCATCAACGCGTCATGCCCCAGACGAACCCAATGATGGCTGCTATACCGACCGCTGACAGTGGCTTGCTGCGGACCCGCTTTTCTATGTCTGCGATAAGGTCAGAGGCTTGCGCCTTCGCAACACGCACTGTTGCCGCCCCGATCTCGCTGGCGCTCTCCCGCAGGCGGGCTACCTCTGCCTTCAGAGCTTCGAGCTCTTCCTGGGAAGAAAATGCTGATGGCTCATCAATCTCTACCGATTCCTTCGTCGACGCGAGAGCTTCATCGACGAGCGGCGCGTCCGACCTGTTGTCATCCGGCGAAAAAGCGGGCGCGGTCCCGATAGGAATGGACGTCGTTGTCGCTGAGACTGGGTCGGAAGCTGGGAACGAGCCTTTCAGACCGGCGTCGAGTTCGGATTGAGCGTCCTGAGATTGGTGAGCTTGTTCTTGTTCAAGAGCTTCGACTGCTGGGGATTTCGGCGGGGTCATTGATGTTCCTCCTGGGTTCCATCCACGAACAATTGCTGAGGCGTAAGGTTCCGTTTGTTTCAATCATCGTCGGTCAACGAAACCAGCCGCGCTTCCCCGCGTTTGTAGCTGTGATCTTAAGGAAACAGGAGAGAGCCTCATGGCCGACGATAGTACCACCACCATCCGCGCTACGTTTGACGCGCGCGAGGCGGCAGACCTTGCCGTCGAGCATCTGGTGCAGCAACACGGCATCTCGCGCCCAGACATCTTCATCCAGTCTGCCACGGATCGAAACACAACGGGTTCTAAGCCTTCCGGTGGCGACGCGTCGCACGAGGATGGCTCGCGGGATGATGGCGCGCACGAGGGAGAGATCGAGGTGTCGGGCGATATCTCCGCCAACCAGATAGCGGCTGTTCAACGCAGTCTCGGCGATGCCGGGGCGATCCGCGTGTCCGAACGCTGAATAGTTTTTGGGGCCGGCATAATGCCGGCCCCACTCGTTTGAGCTCAAGGATCAGCGAACCAATGGCCGATAACCTCTCGACGTACCGTGCCAAGCGCGACTTCAAGAAGACCGCAGAACCAAGCGGAGAAGTTGAAGTCAGATCATCGAACCGTCGGCGGTTCGTGATCCAGAAGCATGACGCCACTCGGCTGCATTACGATCTTCGCCTCGAGCTCGATGGTGTGTTCAAATCTTGGGCGGTGACCAGAGGACCATCCCTCGATCCCGGCGACAAGCGGCTGGCCGTCGAGGTCGAGGATCACCCGCTCGACTACGGCGATTTCGAAGGCACGATTCCGAAAGGCGAGTATGGTGGCGGTACGGTGATGCTGTGGGATCGCGGCTACTGGGAGCCGGGAGGCAGCAGCTCACCGGAAGACGCACTCGCCAAGGGCGACTTCAAGTTCACGCTGGAAGGAGACCGCCTGCATGGTGGTTTCGTGCTGGTTCGCATGCGCCACGACCGGGACGGCGGCAAGCGCACCAACTGGCTGCTGATCAAGCATCACGACGAATTCTCCGTCGACGAGGACGGCGCGGCCGTCCTGGAACAAACCGTGACGTCCGTTGCGTCGGCCGCACGATGGATGCGATCGCATCTGGCAAGGGACGCAAGCCGAAACCCTTCATGTTGAGCGAGGCCGTGGTCGAAGCGGACGCCGTCTGGGACAGCAGCCAGGGTCTGGCGGCCGAGGAGCGCAAGGCGGGCCGTAACATTAAGCCAAAAGCATCCAAGCAACCGACCGCGGGCGAACGCCCTTCATCGGCCATGCCGGACTTCATTGCGCCCCAGCTTTGCGAGACGCTGGATCGCCCACCCTCCGGCAAAGGCTGGATCCATGAGATCAAATTCGACGGCTACCGGATCCAGATGCGGGTGGAAAACAGCGAGGTCACGCTGAAGACCAGGAAGGGTCTAGACTGGACGAAAAAATGGCCGGCTATTGCCTCGGCAGCGTCTTCTCTTCCCGATTGCATTATCGACGGGGAGATCTGCGCGCTGGACGAAAACGGCGCACCCGATTTTGCCGCTCTTCAGGCGGCACTATCGGAAGGCAAGACGGACGCTTTGGTTTACTTCGCTTTCGATCTCCTGTTTGCCGGCGATGAGGATCTGCGCGAATTGGAGCTCACCGAGCGAAAGGACAAATTGGCGACACTGCTCTCAGATGCCGGCGATGACCCGCTCCTTCGATTCGTCGAGCATTTCGAGACCGGCGGCGATGCGGTGCTGAAGTCCGCCTGCCGTCTGTCACTGGAAGGCATCGTGTCGAAACAGGGCAAGGCGCCGTATCGATCTGGCCGCTCGCAGACCTGGGCTAAGTCGAAATGCCGTACCGGACATGAAGTCGTAATCGGCGCCTATGCCAAGACCAACGGCCGGTTCCGCTCGCTGCTTGTCGGCGTCAACCGCGGCAATCATTTCGTCTATGTCGGCCGGGTCGGTACGGGGTATGGTGCAAAGGTCCTGGAGACATTGTTGCCGAAGCTGAAGAAGGTTGAGGCCTCGAAATCGCCATTCACGGGCATCGGTGCGCCAGAGGGATCGACCGACATCGTCTGGCTCAAGCCGGAACTCGTCGCAGAAATCGAGTTCGCCGGCTGGACCGCCGATGGTCAGGTCAGGCAGGCAGCCTTCGAAGGCTTGCGGGAAGAGAAGCCGGCCGGCGAGGTCGAGGCCGAGACACCGGCATCTCCGGTCGAAAACGAGGTGCCAGATCCGGAAACCGCCAAGCCGGCCCCGAAGCGATTGCGCAAAGGAACGAAGGTGGACGTGATGGGCGTGATGATCTCCAACCCTGATAAGCCGCTTTGGCCGGATGCCGGCGACAACCAGCCGGTCACCAAGCTAGATCTTGCGCACTATCATGAGGCTGTGGGCGCTTGGTTGATCGACCACATCAAAGGTCGGCCCTGTTCGATTATCCGCACGCCGGATGGGATTGGTGGTGAGCAGTTTTTCCAGCGCCATGCCATGCCGGGGACGTCGAACCTGCTCGAACTCGTTACCGTGTTCGGCGACAAGAAGCCTTACCTGCAGATCGACAGGGTGGAGGGGCTGGCGGCCATCGCCCAGATCGGCGGCGTCGAACTTCATCCATGGAACTGTGAGCCCAACCAGCCGGAAGTCCCCGGACGGTTGGTCTTCGATCTCGATCCCGGTCCAGACGTCGGCTTTTCTACCGTCGTCGAAGCGGCGCGGGAAATCCGTGATCGCCTCGAGGACCTTGGCCTCGTCAGCTTCTGCAAGACGACGGGCGGCAAGGGCCTGCATGTCGTCACGCCCTTGGCGGTGCCGAAGGGCAAGAAAATAAGCTGGGACGAGGCGAAAGGCTTTGCCCATGACGTCTGCGAGCAGATGGCTCTCGACAACCCGGAACGCTTTCTGATCAAGATGGCCAAAAACCAGCGCAAGGGGCGAATCTTCCTCGACTATCTGCGCAACGATCGCATGGCGACTGCCGTAGCCCCCTTGTCACCGCGGGCTCGCCCTGGTGCGACAGTCTCCATGCCGCTGACATGGACGCAGGTCAGAGCCGACCTCGACCCAAAGCGGTTTACGGTGAGGACCGTGCCTGACCTTTTGAAAAAGACCGCGGCCTGGCAGGATTATTGCGACGGGCAAAGGCCGCTGGCCCAGGCCATCAAGCGGCTGGAGAAGCTGACAAAAGCTGTCGCTTGATCATGCCGTCGTCGATTCACGCCACAGTTTGGTGAGAGATCCGGATGGCCCCTGGACAGGATCAGTGTCAGGCAGGCGCAGGCCTTTGATCCTGGCAACCGTTTCCTGGGTCGCTGCCGACGTTAGGATATCGGCGTGTTGACGGGGTGGATAGGCGCCCACGACTTGAAAATCGGCGGATGATCCGAGGTTTTGATGGCCCGTTCCCGCGGGCAGGATGAGGCAGGAGCCTGCCTTCACGGCAAACTCACGGCCGCCGGGGCCGCCGATAAGTAAGGTCGCGGTGCCGGAGGCGACACCCAGCACCTCGTGGGCACCCGAATGGTAATGCTGGTAGGTGAACACGCCGTTCGTCCAGATGCCCGTCCATCCATGTCTTGCAAACAGGCGTTCGAAGCCACCATCAGGGATAGGGGCGTTATAGATAAGGACTGGAAGCTCCGGGTTGTTCGGAACCCATTCGCTGGCATCAAAAGTGAAAGGTTTGACATCCATGGAACGTGTGCCCTAGTTCGCCGGCTCATCACTTTCGTCGTTCAAAGATGGTAGAAAAGTCTCGACATCTCGCCGGTCCCGGTCGGACAATGAGGCAATTTTTGCGTTCCAGAATGCTTCGGCTTCAGGGGGATCCCCGTCCCAGTCGCGCGAGGACCCAATGTTGTCGTCAATCACCGCGACACGGCGCCCGCCAAGGCGCCTGTACTCATCGGCGAGTTCTTTTGATGCGTTTTCCATTTAGTTTCCTCCCTGTGTTCGGTCTTCGTCGAATTGTTCAGCGCCCGGCAGTGCAGGCAGCCATGGCTCACGGCGCTTGATCCAAAGCTCGTAGGTGGGCGCGAGACCGGTTGGCGCATCCTGCAGGCTTCCAAGCTTGATTTCGGCTTCCTCGGCATCACAGGCAAACAGCCGAGACCCACAGGATCGGCAGTATTGGCGCCCCGCGTATTGATGGGTCTCACCGGAGGACGTCTCAAATGCGGAAGCGGGCCAGATGCCGAAATAGGTGAATGCCGAACCGCTTTCCTGCCGGCAGTCAGTGCAATGGCAGATTCCGACACGGATCGGCATACCCTCCACACTGTATGTCACCTTGCCGCAGAGGCATCCACCTAGTCGTTTGACCATCACTGCTCTCCTTTAGGCATACTGATAACCATCTCCCCGTAGGTGTTGGTTTCGCATCTCAAGGGTCCTCGTCGATCTTCCGCTGGAGCTCGACGTCGGTCATCGCATTTTGCTGATCAAGCAGATATCGTTCGACATCTCCTCCGCAAGCTTCCTTGATTTGGGCGACCGTAAAACCTTGAGCCTCGCCGCTCACGATCAGGATTTTTGCCTGATCGCGAAACTCCGCCTTGTTCTCATGAAATCCCGGAGAGTTGATGATCTCCTGGATGAGATCATCCAGCCAGTCGTTGACGTCGGCCATCCGAATACTCCTTACATCGGATGGGATCTGGCGCGTATAAGCGTCATGGCAAGCCGGCAGATGCTTTAATCCGCTGATAAACCGACTCGTAAATCGGAATCGGGTGAAAGCACTGGCGATTTGAGGCAGGGAAAGCACGTGTGACATTGATCGCCATCGGCGCTGATCAGGCGATCGCACCCCATGGCAGCCATCCGCCGCAACCGTGCGAAAGTCATCCCGGCGCCATGCTTGCGGACAAGGACCTTCCGCTCGAGCGCGTCTGACCGTCCGCATGTCCGGCATTCGACCTTGAACATTGGCTCCTTTATCTCGAATACGACAGCCGTCAGCTAATTCGTGCAAAGTAGGACGGATCTTAATCGGCCCCACAGCAGAGACTCGTGTTCGGCCGACGGGAGTGTTTCTATTGCGACATGTCTACGCGAAAGCTCGATATAGGCAAAGGGACTAAGTCGCGGAAAAATCGAAGAATTCTGCTTATTAAGCGGAGCGCCGGTTCGAATCCTCTCAAGAGCAAGACAAGTTGAAATCCAGGTCGGAAGTAGCGGCGGACGTCTGCCCGCCGCTACTTCACCTACTTCGGATTTGCGACCGCAATGTAAACCACAGCGTGCCCGTCATAGCGGGGTTCAAACCAGTTCCCACCGCACTCGCGATATGAGACGCCGTTGACGACCACCGTGACGCATTCGGGTGGGAGCGTCGCTATAACCGTTCCGACTGCGACTACCGTCGCCGCGCCCCAAACAGCGGCGGGCCCCCAGTAGCCGGGCCAGTATGGCCCCGGAAGCGGAGGTGGCGGAGGCGGTGGGCCCGGCGGATGCGGACCAGGACCTGGCGGATGGGGGCCGGGTCCAGGTGGATGAGGCCCAGGACCGGGATGTGGGCCAGGGGTCGGAGGATGTGGATGATGTCCCGATGGGTGTGGTCCGGGGCCTGGCCGCGGCACGGGTCGCGGTGGTGCAGGATGCGGGGCGACTGCCGGATGAAACCTCGGGCCATAGTGGGAGGGAGCGTTGAACCCTCTGAACGATCCGCCGCCCGGATGGACGCCGGCATGCATTCCACCGCCCCCGAAATTCATCCGAGGCATCCGTGCGCCGTGGAAACCTCCGCGGGCTTCCGCGATCTGGGGAACTATAAGTGCGGTGGCAATGAGAGTCGAAACAAAGAAGCCGGGCTTGATCATTTTGCCGCTCCTTCTGCCAGAAACTTGATCTTCGAGGCTCCGTCAGCCGGCTTGAAGGAGAAAACGTCTTCGCCAATGGTCGCGTTTTCCGTCCACTCGAGAACAGATGTGATCCTGGGGCGTGTGAGATCATCCTTATCGACGAGCGAGATTTTTAAGGGAAGCGGCACGCCTTCGGTGGCAATCCAGACCTCGGCATCCTGGTCGACGCCGCGGTATGCCCAATGTTCAGCCTCTTTCCCGTTTACGAAGGCGTGACCGACCAGAAAGCCTTCCTTGATCAAATCGAGAGGCGCGTCGTCAGTGCCCCACGAAAACAGGTCAGCCAAGGGAAATGCCAGATTGTACTTCTGGGCAGCCTCCGAAAGCGTGTCTTTGATTGTCGGCGGTGCTGGCACTTGTGCGTAAACGTTTTGGTCAGGCGACGCGTAAACTATGGTCTTGCCATCATAGACGAGCTCACCATGGACGCTGTCTGTGGCCAAATCGATCCGCAGTCGATCTGGACGTCGGACCTCGTAGGTTGCCGTGCCACCGATCTCCAGTTTCTGATCATTGTCGAGCACGACTTCGGTCGTGGTCGTCGCGCGCAGCGAAAAGGTCTTCAGCTCCTGCAGGTGCTTACCCATGCTTTTCAGCGCTTCGACCGACGCTGGCTCTATCCGCGGTTCGGGGGGCGGGTCTTTTGCCATGGCACCTGCGACCAGCAACAGGAAAGTCGCAGTCGTGGCGGCAAGACGGTCGGCTTTCAAGGAAATCATCTGTTGCCTACCTTTCCTCCTGCTGCATGCAGGCAAACTGCAGGCTAGGCATGGATGAAACGGCCGGTGAGTACGCAACAGTAACAAGGGACGTTAATTTCGCGATCGCCTGTTAGGCGCCTGCCTCGCCTTCGGCCGATGTTCTCGACCTACGCGCCTGGATGTGGGAAGTGGACGCTGCCATCGCGTTGTTTGACCGGTCGTCTCCGTCCACCTGGACGCTTGGGGTCGCGAACGCGATGTCATTTTCTATGAACGCCTCTCGCAGCAGAAGATTGGCCCGCCTTCGAATGAACGATTGCATAGGCGAGGGACGAAGCGTCATGCCGAAGCTTAAGATCATGCCGTAATCGCCGAACTCCTCAATGCCCTTCATCTTCAATGGGTCGATAAACAGGGCCCCAAGCTCCGGGTCTTTCAGGAGATCGGCACCAATCTTCTTGGTCAGCTTGCGGGCCTTTTCGACATCGGTTTCGTAGCGGACCGAAATCCGAAATTTTACCACGCCCCAATCCCGGCTCATGTTCTCGACCGCGCCGAGCTCGCCGAACGGCACGGTGAAGACCGGACCTCGATGATGACGTAACCGGACGGAGCGAAGGCTGAAACCCTCGACTGTGCCCTTGTAGTTCTTCGCCTGGATGTATTCGCCAACGCGGAACGCATCGTCCAGCATGTAGAAGACACCGCCAATCACGTCCTTTACCAGTGTCTGCGATCCAAACCCGAGAGCGACTCCGAATATGCCGGCGCCCGCGATAAGCGGACCTATTTCTACCCCGAGCTCCGCAAGCACGGTGAGGGCGGTCACAACGATCACGACGACCGCCAAGAGGTTTTTGAATATTGGCAGCAGCGTGTGCAGCCTGGTCGACATCATTTTTGGGTCGGATCCATGGCCCTCGGCAGTCTCGGAAGGTGTAAGCCGCGCGGCGATCGCCGTCCTCGCCAGATTCCAGAGCAGATCGGCGAGGAGAAGGATGATGACGCTCTTGAGCATTCCGTAGAGCAGGGCAGCGACGATGGGATTTTGATGAATTAGCGCGTCTGCATCCGCATGCCAGGAAAATGCCAGCCATCCGACTGCTACTGCGATAATCAACGCCCGGATGCCGCGGGTGAGGAGCACCCGTCGCAGATCATCTTCTTGCCATCCGGGTCGCGCGGCTGCGAACCGATGGCTGATCAGCCGCAAAGTGGGTGGAAGCACGACAGCGTAAACGCCCAGCCAGAAGATGCCGGTGAGGCCGAGGCACCAGGCCAGCCAGATGAACACCAGGCAAAGCGACAGCGCCAGTCGGATTGCGAGCCGCGCCGGCCATGTTGCCCACGGGGCCTCGGCGGCAAGACAAAGCAGTGCCATCGACCAGAGATAGGAAATGGCATCCTGAACTGGCGCATCGACGCCCAATGCGCGCCCGGCGAAATCGGATGCGATCGCAAAAAGCACGACGGCGAGGAAGAGCTCAGCTCGTCGCCGGATCGATCTGTCTTTGACAAGAATTCCGATCGCTGTCGCGGAAAGGCGATAGGCAACGAAGGCTGAGAGATAAGACCACATGACGATCCGGCCGAGTGATGGCCAAGGGATCGCCAGAAGGATGACAGCCATAGCCGCCGCAAAAACACCGATCGGAAGTATCTGGTCCAGCGCTCCGTCGCCCTTTGACCGCCATTGAACCAGATATTCCGCGATCATCCCGAACAGGGCGATGCCCGCCATCATGGGTAGGACCGGGGCATAACCATGGGACAGCGCGTCGGCCCTGACGCGGGTTGCCGTCGACGCCAGCTCGGCAGGAATCCGCGGCATAGCGGAAATGGCGTTCTCGATTTCGGCCCGCCGGGCCGCTTCCCAATTCGTCAGACTGCGGCTCGGTTGTATAGTTTCAGCTGCATGGCTTTCGGAATCCGAAAGCCATCTCTGGACACCGGGATCGCGTAGGAGTTTGAGGAATTGTGCCACATTCAGCGGTTCATCCGTCCGAACTGGTTCTTGCGCGAAGGCTGGCGTGACGGCCAGTGTCAAGAGAAGCAGACAACACTTCATTTGCCTTGCTGCCCGACGGGAAACTGGAAGTTCAATCCGGCGAAGATTTGCCACCGAGGGGCACTACCTTCGTTCCAGACGGTATATTGCGGTTCGATGAAGGCGTTCATCGTGACACCCTTGTCGAGCTTGAACACCTTGCCGACACCAAGACCCACCGGGATATAGGCATCACCGCTTTGAAGATCGAAATTCCAGGTCGCCGATGAGCGTAGATACCATCCATCGGCCAGGTTGACATTGGCGATCGGCTGAAAGGTGAAGAGGTTCACGTCCTCGCGGCTGTTGGCCCCCGCGAAGGATGCCTGGTAAGTCACGAGACCTGCCAAAAGGCCCCAGTCCTGCGGTGCGACCACGATACCCGCCGCACCCGCCTGCCATTTTCCACTGCCGAGCGATGAGTCCGTTGCCGTGGGTAGCACCACAAGTGGCCCCACCCCGAACGTGACATCCCCCTGCTTTGGCAGGATAAAAATGTCCATCAGCGTCAGGTCACCAAGCCCCGTGATATAACCTGTCGGGACATCCGGAGATGTGGCGATTGGTAATGTGAAACGCAGGAGTTGCGGCACACCGCCGAAGTCCGATGGGACCAAGCCGCGAAGCAGAAACTGGTTTGCGTGCGGATCGCCCGGTGTGTCCTTGAAACTGGGGATGAAATAGTCCTGGAAATTGATCGTGATCTTCGGCGTGAGCGGGTTATTGGCCTCGTTGATATCCTGATGTTCCTGTGCCGATGCAAGGTTTGCCAGAAGGACCGTGGCGCCTGCCGCAAGGGTAGCTGTCGTGGCTCTCATTGTGATCTCCTGTCCTGTCGAGCAAGACACCACGACGGAAGGGATACCCGTGAGTACGCAACAGTAAATTCCGACGTTACAGTCAGGAGCGACGAGGCTCGCCTGTTACTGTTGCGTACTTCCGCTTTGGCCGAGACTTGCTAGCGTCTGGTCGTCTTAGCGCGCCAGGAGGTCGCATACTTCAATGAGTGGTGGGCATCACGGGAACTCGTCATCGAACGGCGCCTCTCAGCGAGGGTTGCTGAAACTTCTTGTCAAGTTGCCGAGCGTGCGTGGACGACTTCAGACAATCGCGGCAAAGCCGTCATCCCTCAATCATCTGTTCGAAGCCTACGATGCGGCAACCGATATGTTGGAGCGCCTCGAACGAGACAGTGCCGAAACCGGCGAGTTGATGGAGTACCGCACGATCTGCCAGGAAATCGAGACGGACGTCATTCGGTATTGTCTCGATCACATGTGATGAAACGGAACGCATGTAGGCAACAGAGTACCGCAATGTGACATTATTTCAGCTTTATTAGCGATTTCGATTGCAACCGCTTGTCATCGGCGCGATAAAAGGAGCTGTTCTACTTTGCCTTGTATCAATTCGGGCGGAGGAGAGGGGCGATGACGGCAAGTGAGTATGATGCCGCACGAACTGAAGTCGGCCTCGACGAGGCCCGGGGCGAGCTCGAACGTCTGCTTGGAGACGCCCGGTTTCATGCGACGGACCGTGCAAAACGCATTCTCAGATATATCGCCGAAAAATGCTTTGAAGGCGAACAGACTGGCGTCAAGGCATATGCCATAGCACTCGATGTGCTCAACCGCTCCGAGCGCTTTGACACAGGCTCCGACCCGATCGTGCGCATCGAGATAAGCCGCTTGCGTAGCGCGCTTGCCAACTACTATGACGCTTATGGCGCAACCCTTGAGGTCATAGTCCAGCTTCCGGTCGGGCGATATCTGGCAGTTTTCACCCGCTCGGCGGCCATTTCAGCCTCATGCGATGACCTGCGAAAACAGGAAACAGGTGAGATTGCTGAACCGGCCGCTCGGAGTGCTTTCGAAACCAGTGAAAGAGCACCGGCTTCCAGAGGTCGTCATTCCCTGAAGATCGGTGCTGCGCTCGTCATTCTGGTGGCAGCAGGATCGGCAGGCGCCCTGATTTTCAAAAACGCTCCTGCCACCACCTCTCGACCGTCGGTTTCTGTGTCAATGAGTTCGGCTGATGATGGAAAGGCGGCGGAAGCCGATAGCACCCTCAAATATTTGGTTGCGGCGCTTTCACAGTTCCGGACCCTCGACATCTCGGCCAAGCAGGTGGGACCGCGTGCAGGGAGGATCGAGACGTCCTACGAAATTCAAATGAAATATTACGCCGATGACGACAACCGCACGATCTGGTGGCAGGTCGTCGATGGCCGCGATCGCACCATCCTCAAGTCCGGGATCGACAAAGTTCAGATCGATGGCCGCAGCGAGGTCGCTGTCAGAGATGAACTCGTTTCAGCACTCGCCAAGCGCTTTGCCAGCACCCGCGGCATTATCAGTAATCTGGAAGCCCACGCGGATACCTCATCCCGGTCGTTGGGCAACGCTTGTATCCTGAGGGGCGAAATCGCTCTCGACGAAGGCGGTCGACAGGGCATCGCCGCAAGTGAACCGTGCCTCCAACGCACGCTGGTCGCACAACCGAACAATGCCGATGCGATGGCTGTTCTTTCGCGCGTGCTCGTTGCACGCACCGGTGCTGATCCTGAGAGTACAGATTTCGACTATGCAACGACGCTGGCGAACAGGGCCGTGTCGGTCGATCCCCGTTCAGACAGAGCGTACGTGGCACTGATGATGGCGCATTTCTATGCCGGGAAAACCGAAACTGCGATTGCAGCCGGCAACAAGGCACTTGCTATCAACCCGAACAATCCAGACGTGCTCGCCAAACTCGCAGGCGTTCTCTACAGCTCGGGCTTTCAGAAGGCGGCCGTCACGCTTGCCGAGGAGGCATCCAACGACGTTGAGGCAGTCCCGCGCGATGCGCGCATCGTTCTGGCGCTCGATGCATACGGTAGGGAAGACTGGTCGAACGCATCGCTTGTCTCCGAACAGATCAATTGCAGCGACTTCGTGGTCCGGGCGATCAGAGCGGCATCGCTTGGTGAGATGGCGTCGCCAGATGCAGCGAGAAGCCTGGCATTCCTCAGGCAAGCGATGCCGGACTACAAGACTGCGATGCGGACATCGATGGAGCGTCGCAGATATCCGGACGATGTGATCGCTGGTCTCGAGAAGGGGCTCGGAAAGGCCGAGGTGACCGAAAGCAAACTGGCGCTGGCCACCGATTAGACGGTGTTACATCCGTTGTAACCGTTGCGTACTTGCGACGATTGGCTCGTCTGCCATGGTCGAGCGATTGGCACGACAGGCAAAGCGGCAAAGATATGCCGACCGCCAGCAGAAGCGACGGGAAAGCTGGGATGATCTCAAGAACCACACGCTACGCAGCTCTCATTTCAGGAGCGGCTCTCTTCTCGCCAGGTCTGGCATGTGCTGCCGAGAATGGCGCAGGCTTCTATCTGCTCGGTGGCAAAGGCCCTGCCGCGGCCATCACGCCCCCGCCAGGGGTCTATTTCCAAAATGACCTCTATATCTATAGCGGTAACCTGGGTGGCGGTCGTTCGCTGCCCCGTGGTGGTCAGGTCGCGGTGGGCGTGGACGGCGATGCGGTGCTGGATGCGCCGACCTTTCTTTGGGTGTTGCCCGAAGAGGTGATGGGTGCCCATGTTGGCCTGTCCGCCACCATTCCCTTCGGCTGGATGGGGACATCGGCCGACCTGACACTGACTGGTCCGGGCGGCGGAGTTCTGGGTGGCAACGTCAAGGATACCGTCTTCACGATCGGCGACCCGCTGGTCGGTGGCATCCTTGGGTGGGAGGCCGGAAATTTCCACTGGCAGGTCGGGACGCTCATTAACATTCCGATCGGCGACTATCAGGAAGGAGAGATTTCCAACATCGCATTTCACCACTGGGGTGCGGACGTTTATGCAGGCGCGACCTGGCTCGATCCGACGGTCGGCTTCGACCTGTCCGGCGTCATCGGCATGACGTTCAATGCCGAAAACCCGTCTACCGACTATCGGACCGGTAACGAACTTCACTTCGAATGGGCGGCCGTCCAGCATTTTAATGAACAGTTCGACGCCGGCCTTGTTGGTTACGCCTACCAACAGGTGACGGGAGACAGTGGCGACGGCGCAACGCTCGGCGATTTCAAGGGCAGGGCGTTTGCCATCGGAGCGACGATCGGCTGGAATTTCAAGATGGGCGAGACGCCGGTCGCGACCCGTATCAAATATTTCCACGAGTTCGGAACGGAGAACCGGGCGCGGGGGGATTCGGTGTTCCTGACGGTGTCGATCCCTCTTTCAATTACAAAGCCGACCAATATCGCGGCGCAATAAAGGCTGATCCGGGAACGGCCTCGCTGAGAAGAGCGAGGCCGTCCTGCATTTTGATTTTCTGCAGCGAGCTAATGCTCGGACGCGTAGATCGTCTTCCAATCAGCCTTCATGTCGACCACCAGCCAGTTCCGACGTTCGGCCTCGTTGAGCGCCCTGTCGAGCTTGCCGAATGCCGACTCGCGATCGTAGGCATATTCCCGTTCGGCATCCGTATGATGAACGATCATTGCAAAACCGGGTCCCTTCGCCGCCGTCACCCAGCGAAGCATCTCCGCGTCGCCGTCGGAATTGCCGGCGACGAAGATCGGCTTGCGGCCGATGAACTTGTTGATACCCGAAGGCTTGCCGGGGCCGTCGTCGACGAAATCAATCTTCGGCAAGCGTCGCAAAACCGGGACATCGCCGACGATGGCATATTCTGTCAGGATCGTGCTGCCGACCACTTGTTCTGGAGGAATGCCGTAGGCCTTCTCGGTGATTGGTCGCATGAACTCTACGCCGCCGCCAGAGACGATGTATGTCTTGAAGCCATTGTCACGCAGATAGTCGAGAAGCTCGCGCATGGGAAGATAGCCCATCTCGTCGAAGGGTTTGCCGGTCTTGGGATGTTTTGCCGTCGCAAACCAGTCCGTGACGATCTTTGCAAACTGGTCGCTTGTCATGCCTGCGTGGGTCGACATGACGAGGTCGACAATGCCTTTCTCCCCGCCTCTCGCAATCCCCTTCAAATCGCCTGCGAGAATGCTCTTGAAGGGTTCCTTTGTCTTCCATTCCGGATGTTGTGGGGCGAGTGTCTTGACGCGGTCGAGAATGAAACCAAGCTGAACGTAATACGGTTGCTCCGGCCATAGCGTGCCGTCATTGTCGAAAACGGCGATCCTGTCTTGCGGCGCGACGAAGCCTTCACCGCCCTCTGTCGTCGTTGCCTTGACGAAATCGAGGATCCGCGTTTTTGCGGCTCCGTCGGACCACGACGGCAGGGTCTCCTGGGCAATGGCGGGAAGTACGGTTGCCACAAAAAGTGTGGCCCCGAACAGTGATGCGAAGATCGGGCGGAACATCATCATTGATTTTCTCCGTTCATTGAATGCGCTTGACGCAGCGAAATCCGACATGGCTGGTAGACGTGTCTTCCGGCTCCGCATGACGCGCGGCAGGGCGGTAACGACGGCAATAATTGGGGGCGCAAAGGTGGGAACCGCCTTTCAGCACCCTGCGGGCGATCCTGATCGTCGGTTGCCGAGGATCGAGGCTCGCTTCAGGTTCGCCTCCGCGAGGATTGCTCGGAATACAGCAGGAATGTCTGGCGGGGGCAGGGTGCTGCGTTGACCAATAGTCCTGCGTCCACTCCCAGACATTGCCGATCATGTCATGCAGGCCGAAGCCGTTGGCAGGGAACATGCCGACAGGTGTTGTCCGCTCACCATTCTTCGGCTTTGTGCTGGTGGTGGGGAAGACGCCTTGCCAGGTGTTGGCCATGGCTTTTCCGTCGGGCATGAAATCGTCGCCCCATGCGTATTCGGCGTCCATGCCAGCGCGAGCGGCAAATTCCCACTCCGCCTCTGTTGGCAAGTCTAGCCCGGCCCACTCGGCATAAGCCCGAGCATCGGAAAAGGCGACATGCACCACGGGATGGTCGAGTTTACCGCGCAGGTCGCTCAGTCCGCCGAGAGGCCGCCGCCAGGTCGCGCCGAACTTGAATGTCCACCATTGGGAGATATCGGGCCCGTTTATTGTTTTCGGCATGGTGAAGACGAGCGACCCAGCGCGCAGCATGTCTGGCCTGGCGCCCGGATAGTCAGCCCGATCCGGTACCTTTTCCGCTAACGTCACATGCCCGGTCGCCTTGACGAACGCCATAAACTGTCTGTTGGTCACCGGCGTGCGCTCGATCCAGAAGCCGTCGACCGCGACCGGATGTGCTGGAGTCTCCTCCGGATAGTGCTCGTTGGAACCCATGATGAAAGTACCACCGTCGATCCAGACAAGATCAACTGCTGCGGTCGCAGTGTCGAATGCCAGTGCCATCGCCGTCTCCCGGTTATAGGCCGGAGGATGACGGGCATGCCGCCACGGCGTGAGTACGCAACGGTTACATCAACGTAACATCGGCGGCCTGACCAGGATTGAGAGGCGGTAACGCTGATTTCGTCGCCGGTGCAGCGTGCAAACGATCGTCGAGCATCGATGCAAGTTTTTTCCTGTCGAAATCAGGTTTGCCGTCGCTGAACAGTCCCCGCTCGATGGTCCCGACCTGAAGGACGACCTCTGGGCGGAGACCGGCAAGCCAATCATGAAGGGTTCGATATCCTTCTGCGCGCGCCCAGACATGCAGTGCCGCATACACGTCCGTAGGGGCAGCCTTCATGATTGTTTTGCGGAGGCGACGAAGTCGGTATCGACGGGAGTGCCGCCGTCTCTCCGTGAACGCATGCCAGCAGCTAACCGCACGCGATGGTGCGCGCCGACCGAACCACACAATTATTGCTGCCACCAGCGCAAGCAAGATACCCGTCATCGTTTCGCGGCGTGCGCGCGTATCGTCCGTGCCGGTTGGCAAGTCGTCAATCGCAATGCCTGCTTCTGGCGCGGCTGCGGCGACTAAAACACGGATCGAAGGGAGCGGAGATGATTGATCCTGGTGAGAGTCGGTGTCGAACCATGAGTACGAGACTGCCGGGATCGTGAAGCTGCCTTCCTTGTCTGTGGTATAGACGATGGCCTCTGTTCGACGCGAAACGGTATCACCACGACCAAACGGAACGGCATCCTCGACCTTCGACGGTTTGACGTATTGGCGAAGTCCCGGTGTAGTGCCGATATCGGCGGCCGGGATCGTGATCCCTTGCGTCTCTTGGGCGCTCACGACGATGGTGCGAACAAGCGCGTCGCCAGCCTTGAGTTTCGACGGATCGCGATCAAAGGACTGTGTGATCTCCACTCGTTTGGCGGCAAAGGCCGAGCCCGTCCCCTCGACGACGTCGAAACTGACTGGCTCCGTTACGACCTCACCTGTCGTGGGCTTGCCTTCGACAGACCAGCCCAACGATATCGCAATGCTTGGTATGCTGAATGACCCTGGCTGTTCCGGGACGACGGCATAGGTGCGCCTTATGCCGGCATACTGCTGTCCGTCGATCGTCTGCACCATGTTCTGTGTACGCTCAGCCGGGAGGGTCACCATCGCGCCGGGCACGTCGAATAGGGGAAACTGTGGGGGTAACGTAAAAAAGTCCGGCGCCAACACCTCGACAATGACATGGACCTCCTGGCCGGGGACGATCTGGTCGGCGCCATCGATGGTCAGGCGCGCATACGGTTTCGCAGCTATTGCTGGCGAAGCGACCATCACTGCGAGGATGATCAGCCGCTTCATCGCTGATTTCTTTCCGCCTCGATGGCGAATTTTCGAGCCATGAGATCCGCTGGACTGACCACTATATTCCTCATCCAGAGCTCGGAGGGTTGCTCGGCGACGTCGACCTTGCCTGCCTTGCCCTTTTTGCCCTTGTCATCGACTTTGAGGTCGTCCGGCTTTTCGTTTGGATCCTGTGGCTGATCGTCGTCCTGTTGCAGTTTCAACAACCGTTCGGCGATTGCGAGGTTTGCCTCGGCTTCCGGCCAATCCTTCCTTCGCTGCAAGGCTTGTCTGTATGCGGCAACCGCCTCCTCGTAGCTTCCCAGCCGAAGCAAAGCGTTTCCCCGATTGAACCTCGCGTCCGGCGTTGTCAGGGGTGCGAAGGACTGAGCCGCCTCCTTGAAACGACCTGCCCGATAAAGGGCAGTGCCCTTCCACATCGGATCGGTGAACAAGATCGCGGCGGCAGTGAAGTCGCCACGCTCGAAAGCGAGTCGGCCCTGCTGGTCCTGCGTCAGCCACAAGTCCATGAAGCCGGCGGCATCTGCCGGGACAGGAGCGATAAGCTTTGCCACGATCATCAAGCCCGACACCCTGACAATCCATCCCCGTCGAAAGGTCAGGGCGAAGGCGATGACCAGCGGGAACAGCAGATACCAGCCGGCGTCGCGCCAGCGGTCGCCGGTCGCCGCCGAGGCGGCGGCGAAGTTGGTGCGCACCTGACGCCCCACCCAGCGGACATCCGCGTCGTCATCGGTGATACTTGCCACCGGAGAACCCGCGGACGCGGCGATGTGTTTAAGACCGCCCAGGTCGACGCCGCCCTCCGCTGTGCCAATGCCAAGGATGACCACGTTTCGGTTCAGGGCCTGCGCCGCCGTCGCCTCGACGCCGTCGGTGATCAGCAGGATCGTGCCTGGCATTCCATCCGCCGACATCAGCGTATGCGCCAGCAGTACCGCCGCCGCCGTGTCCTTTCCGGGCTTGGGCATGATCCGCGTCGCAAGCGCATCGGTATAAGATTGGATCAGTTCGTTGTCCTCGGTCAGCGGCACGACCAGATGCGCCGTGCCGGAATAGGCGACGATCGCGGTGCGTGCTCCTCTGCGCGCGGCAAGAACATCCCGGATCTTCAGCTTTGCGCGCTCGATCCGGCTCGGGCTTACGTCCCTGTCGTCCATGCTCGGCGACAGATCGACGGCGATCACCAGCGAGGCCGTGTCCGACACGAAAGGCGGAGGCTCTCGCCGCCACGTTGGTCCGGCTGCGCCAAGCACGGCGAGCGCAATGACGACCGCCAGCAGCCACGAAGGTCGGGCATGGTTTTTCGCATCCGGCTCGATGATCAGGTTCTGCAGCAGATGCGGGGCGATCAGACCTTTCCAACGGCCTTGCAGGTCGCCAGCGCGCAGGGCCAGCCAGACGACGAGCGGCGGTACGAGTTGTGCGAGAAGCCACCAGGGTCGAAGGAAATGGAACTCGGCGATCATGAGGCCGCCTTCCTTGCATGAACGAGACCGGTCAATCCGGATGCGAGATACCACCCGGCCAGAAGCGTTGCGGCAGCCCCAAGCGGCCACTGAAACAGTTCCACCCGCGGACGCCACGAGATCGTCTTCTGATCCTTTGGTGTAATCTGGTCGAGAACGTCGTATATCCCTGCGAGCTGCGTGGCATCGCCGCCGAAAAAATAGCGGCCGCCCGTCTTGGTAGCGATTGCCTGCAGCGTTTCCGTGTCGAGCTTTTCCTCGCCTGTCGCCTTGGGATCGCCAATCCCAACCGCATGGACGATGACGCCCTTCGACCTGGCGATGTCGGCTGCCTTGAGCGGTGGCATCCGGCTTGCCGTGTCGTTGCCGTCCGTCAGCAGGATGACCACTTTCTGCGGAACCGTCGTCCTTTCGAACATGCGGATGGCAAGTCCGAGCGTGTCGCCAACTGCCGTGCGGGGGCCGGCCATCCCCGGTAGAAGCCCGTCGATCATCGTTCGGACGAGTGCGTGATCCATGGTGAAGGGAGCGAGCGGGTAGGGCGCGTCGCCGAAGGCCACCAGCCCGATACGATCGCCCGACCGCTTTACGACAAAGTCGGAAACGACGGTGCGGACAGTATCGACGCGGGCCGAAACCGATCCGTCAGGCGCGCGAAAGTCCTTCGTGTCCATCGACTGCGAGAGGTCAAGCGCCAGAAGAATGTCGCGCTGCGGCTCGGTCTTCTCGACTGGCGGCTCGACAAATTGGGGTCGCGCCAATGCAGCGACGACCAGAACCCACGCCAGTCCCTCAACGACCGCCTGCAACAACGATCGGCGTGCCACCACCGAGCCCTCGGTCGGCGTCACGCCGGCGGCTTCCGCCACCTTGTCGAAGAAGGGCAGGCGGATCGAGGCCGACGTTTCGCGGTGGGGCGGTAGAAGCCACCACACCAAAACCGGTATCGGAAGCGCAAACAGGAGCCAGGGAATTGCGAGCTCATACATGATGGTTCTCGATCCATCGTCGCGCGTCGGCGGCAAGTTCAACGCCGAGATTGCCGGGCAGCCGATTCAGGACCGCTGGATTGCGGTATTCGAAGTCGTCGACCACCTTGCCGAGGAGGTGCCTCTCGTTGGACTCACCATGCTCTGCCAGAAACCGGGCCCAGTCCTTGCCGGCAAGCTGCCCCACTGCATCGCGGCCCCAGGCGGCGATCGCGACCTGCTTGAGCAACAGCCCGACCTCGTGGATGGCGGCCTGCCGGGTCGCATGTGGCCGGAGCCTCTCCTCGATTCCATCGAGCAGCCGAATTGCCTCGCGCCGATAGGCGTTGCGGCGATATCGCTGAAACGCGACGATGAACCATGCAAGCAGCGCCGCCGCAATCAATCCCGCCATCGCCGCCCATCCCCACGTCTGGGGCCACCAAGAAATGGCCGACGGCAGGACGATGTCCTTCATCGAGCGCAGCGCGGTTTCGGCCATGGGATCGAGGGCAGGTGCGGTCTCATCCATCAGCGCTTCCTCTGCCGCCACGCGGACTGATCGAGAAGCCGGCGCAGCTGTGGCGCCGTCTCTTCCGCAGCCGAGACCGGCAGCATCGCAAGTCCTAACTCGCTCTGCCATGCGCGCAGCTCGCGGCCACGATCGCGGGCGAATGTATCGATCGAGGTGCGGACGCCTGTCTGCCGGAGCGCAAGCTCGGCCTGCAATGCGCCGCCGCTGACGATCAGATCGCCAGATGTCGGCAGCTCGAGCAGGAAAGGATCGTAGACGAGAATGCAGATCACATCGTTGCCGGACGAAAGCCGGAGAAGCAGATCGCGGGTGCGCCCGGTATGACCTTCGAAATCCGAGACCACGACGATGAGATGGTCGTGACGGGCGAGGGTGGCGACGTTTTCGAGTACGGCGTCGAGCTGCCCCGAACTCGGGACGGATGTCGTGTCCGCCTTCAAGGCGGCGTTCATGACGGCGATACGGTTCGCAAATGCGATCACAGCGTTGCGGCTGCGGTGTGGTTTCACCTCGTCGATCCCGACGTCGCCGAAGACGAAACCCCCGACCCGGTCGCCGGAACCGAGGATGCGCCAGGCGCACAGCATCGCCGCTTCCGCCGCCGTCACGGATTTCATGGACCGCCTGCTTCCGAAAAACATGTTGATGCGCTGTTCGACGACGATTAGCGCCGGTCGTTCCTTCTCTTCGGAATAGACACGGACGACCGGTCTGGTCGTGCGAGCGGTAACCCGCCAGTCGATCGATCGGATGTCATCGCCGGGAAGGTAGTCGCGTAGCTCTTCGAATGTCAGCCCGCGACCGCGCATCGACGAGTTCATCCGTCCGGCAAGCTGCTGATGGCTGCGCGCCTTTTGGACGAATGCCAGATCGCGCGCCCGCTCCTCAAGCGCGACAAGCTGCTGGGTCGAGATATAGACGCCTTCGGTGCTTCCGGTCGCGACCATCCTTCCTCCCTCACGACACGGCGACGAGCTCGGTGATCCGGTCGATCACCTTGTCGGGCGTTGTGTTCGATGCATGAGCTTCGTAGGAGAGGATCAGTCTGTGACGGAAGACGTCGTTGACGATCGCCTTGACGTCGTCCGGTGTCACGTAGTCGCGGCCCTTCAGCCATGCATAGGAACGCGATACCTTGTCGAGACCGATCACGCCGCGCGGGCTGACACCCACCTGCAGCAGCTTCGCAAGGTCTTTGTCGTAGCGGTCCGGGTACCGGGTGGCGAAGACGAGGGCCACCATGTATTTCTCGACCGGATCGGACACGGTGACGCTGCCGATTTCCTTGCGGGCGTCGAACACGGATTGCGGGTTCAGCTTATGTTGGGTCGCCGGTTTCGAGTCGCCATGGGCTTCATTCTCCTCATCGCGGTTGAGACGCATGATCGCCACTTCCGACGCCTCGTCCGGATAACCGACCTCGACATGCATCAGAAAACGGTCGAGCTGCGCTTCTGGAAGAGGATAGGTGCCTTCCTGTTCGATCGGGTTCTGGGTCGCCATGACCATGAACAACGGTGGCAGCGGGTAGCTTTTGCCGCCGACGGTGACCTGACGCTCCTCCATGGCTTCGAGTAGCGCAGACTGCACCTTGGCGGGCGCGCGGTTGATCTCGTCGGCGAGTATCAGATTGGCGAAGATCGGCCCATGCTGGAACTTGAACTCGCCCTTGCCGCCTTCTGAGAAGTAGATCTCCGAGCCGGTGATGTCTGCGGGCAACAGGTCCGGTGTGAACTGGACGCGAGAGAGTTCGGAGTCCAAGTTTTTTGCGAGGCTCTTGATTGCCCGGGTTTTCGCGAGACCTGGAAGCCCTTCAACGAGCAGGTGGCCGTTGGATAGCAGTCCCAGCAGAAGGCGTTCGACCATCGTGTCCTGGCCGATGATCGATTGGCCGATGCGTTGACCGAGATCAAGGATGTCGTCGCGCGCTGTCATGGATGCCTCACAAGATGGGTGTCGGACGCGCGCCACGGTGGCAGCGCGCGTCCCGCCTGAGAGGCTATTTCTCGATGCCTCGGTCTTTGAAGGACTGGTCGATCGCCTTGTCCACCTCGGCGCGTACGCCCTCGATGTTGAAGCTGGCGACCCTTTGGCTTGGCGGATATTTGACGAACGTTTCGAGGAACCCTGCTGCCCGAAGTTGTCCTTTGACGAGAAGGTAGTCGTTTCTCGCCAGAAAGTCGTTGTACTGGTCCGAGACGATGTCAGCGCGCTCATAGGGATCCATGCGCAGGTTAAAAAGTTTCGGGATGCGCCAAGTCGTCAGTGGCGTCTGCCAGACCGCGAAACCGCCGGGGGCTGGCTGTTCCTTGAATACGACCTTCCAATCGTCATACCGAATAGCGACGAGATCTCCGTCGTCATCAAAGTAGTAAAAATCGGGACGGGCGCTTTTGTCTGTCTTGCCGGTGATATAGCCGAGCTGATTGTAGCCATCGAGATGGTTCTTGAACGTGGTGCTACTACCTGACGGCTGCCATCCATTCAGCAGCCTTGTCTTAACGTCGGGATCGCCTGCGGCAGCGAGCAGGGTTGGGAACCAGTCGAGGCCGGAGAACATTTGGTTTGAGACTTGCCCGGCTGCAATATGGCCGGGCCATTTGACCATAGCCGGCACACGGAAAGCACCCTCCCAGTTGGTGTCCTTCTCGCTGCGGAACGGTGTCGTCGCGGAATCCGGCCACGACCACTGGTTCGGACCGTTGTCAGTCGTGTAAACCACGATGGTATTGTCCGCGATGCCTAGTTCGTCGAGAGCTTTGAGAAGCTTACCCACATCGCCGTCGTGCTCGATCATCCCGTCAGCATATTCGTTACCGACCATGCCGCTCTGGCCGCGCATGGTTTCCCGCACATGGGTAAACGCATGCATGCGTGTGGTGTTCATCCAAGTGAAGAATGGCCTTCCCGCCTTGGCCTGCCGGCCGATGAAGTCGATGGCCGCGGCGGTCGTTTCGTCGTCTATTGTCTCCATACGTTTCTTCGTCAGGGGGCCGGTATCTTCCACCTTGCCATCGGCGGACGCTTTGACGACGCCACGCGGATTGTAGGCCTTAAGGAACTGCTGGTCGTCCTTTGGCCAGTAGGGGGCTTCAGGCTCCTCTTCGGCATTGAGATGGTAAAGGTTGCCGAAGAACTCATCGAAGCCATGGTTCGTCGGCAGATATTCGTCGCGGTCGCCCAGATGGTTCTTGCCGAACTGGCCGGTTGTGTAACCGAGCGGCTTCAGCGCCTGGGCAATGGTCATGTCCCCTGGCTGCAGGCCAACCGGAGCGCCGGGCGCCCCGACCTTGCAGAGCCCGGTACGCAAGCAGGTCTGTCCTGTGATGAAGGTCGAGCGGCCCGCCGTGCAGGAGTTTTCGGCATAGTAGTCGGTGAACATCATGCCGGCCTTGGCGATGCTGTCGATGTTCGGCGTCTTGTAGCCGACAACGCCGAAAGAATAGGCGCTGATGTTCGTCTGCCCGACATCGTCGCCGAAGATCACCAGAATGTTCGGTTTCGCGCTCGTAGTTGCGGAGGGCGCGGTGGCTGGTGCGGTTGCCGTCTGAGCCAGTGCGCCAATAGGCAGGAGGCAAGTCGAGGTCAGGGCAAGCGCGAATGCCGCGCCCGCTCCAAGGTAATGTTTCGGGAAGCTCGTCATCGTGTCCTCCTGCCGGTGCAGAGTTCGTTTGCCATTCGCGTTCTCCCTGGTTGTGCCGAAGGCGGCTATAGAGGCGAACCTTCGGAAACATCGGGGGTAAATTGAAGTACGCAACGGTTACGGCGGGGTAACATCAGCGGCCGACGCGTTGCGGCGTACTGATGGCTATGGCGCAAGTGGCTGGGGGATCTGGCCGCTCGTCAGGGTTTCGCTGACGTCCGCTGGGTGCGGACGCGGCCTGTTTTCAATCACGGTCGCGGGAGCGGCTACAGCGGCGGCCGTAACGGTGCCCAGTGTGCGGACCGTCCCCCCAACCACCGCGGTAACGCCTTCTCCCAATGTGACGTTGGAATCCGTCAAAGGCTGGCCCGTCATCAACCGTTGGCCGATGAGCTGTACGATCTCCGGGCTTTGCGCGAACTTGCCGTGGTGAAGGTTGTCATCGGTCTTCACCTTCGTAAGATCGATGGCCGTGATCCCGGCTCTCTCCAACCGTGAGCGATAGGGCTCGATCGTCGGATCAATACCGCCGAGGCGCGCGACCCTGCCTGTAATGAAGCTCGAAGCCGCCAGAGCCCTATCGTCCTGCGACATGAATATCGTGAACTTCGGCTTTGGCGCCCCCATCTCCGCATACTGCTTGGCAAAGACCTGAATATCTATGTCTGGCGAGGCGAGGATGACGTTGTTGATCTTGGCGTCGACATGACCGTCACGGATACCCATTTGCCTTAGCGCCTCCATGGCAAGCCAGGTGCCCATCGAATGTGCGAGCACCGTGATGTCCTTTACATTGGGATCCTTTGCCAACAGCCGAAGCGACTGTTCGAGCGCCGTTCGCGAGTAATTTGTGCTTTCCTTATCGTATTCGTAGCCAAACAGGCTCGCCCGCGATGGCCACGTAAACAGGATCGGCGTCGCCCGCATTTTTGAATCATGAACGATCTGAGCCAACCGGAAGACGGAATCCTCGTAGGTGTTGTTGAAACCGTGGATGAAAACCAATGCATGGCCGCCTTCGATGTGCTGACGAAACCAGGCCCGACCTTCCGGTATGCTGTCGATCTGCCGAACACGCGTGACAGCAAAGTCGGTGGCGGGATCGGGAGGCATTCGTTTCGGCCATTGCACCGTGCCCTCGGGTCGCTTTGCCGGGATGGAAACCGAAACTTCCGTCATGAACGGCTTTGGACTGCGTTCACCATTGAACAGCGTTCTGGGATCTCCGGACGGTTGACGCGTCGTGGCCACAAGCATGTCGACATGCGCTGTTTGCGGCTTTGCTATCGCAAGCGTCACTGGCTGCATGACGCCAGTGGGATGGCCGCAGGCCGAAAGGGCGGTGCAGAAGAAGACAGGCAGCAGTTTGCTCGCAAGTGACATTTGAGCATCCAATGTCGAAGACGTTGACGACACCCTACGGAGGTGGCTCCGCCTGGGAAGTACGCAACGGTTACAATCGGCGTTGAAAACTCATCGGCCTTGTTACTAGAGCAGCAAGATCGCCCCAAGCGCTCCGACCATTCGGTTTACCCCGGTGTAACCGTTGCGTACTTCCATTTTACGGTCGTGGCCCACACGCTGGTCCCGGGATGTGTCGACCAGAAGGAAGGAGCCGCACGATGAACGGAATGTCCAAAGGTCTGATCGCCGTACTGTGCTTTGTGACTCTGCCGAGTGTCCGCGCGGAGGCCGCGATCTTGACCGACGACCAGGTAGCACAGTCGTATATCTATCTCCTCGGTCGATTGCTCATCACGCGTCAGCAGCAGCTCGACTTCCAGGAGGGCTTCAAATGGAACGAGCTGGTTCATCGCAAGCCGGGCGCGGTCGACTGGCCGAACCCCAATCTCGACGTCGCCTATTCCGAAGCCTGGGTTGCCGTTGATGAAACGAGCTGCACGATCGTCACGGTCCCCAGTATCGAAGACAGATATTACACGGTGCAATTCCTCAACGGATGGGGCGAGACGCTTGCCAATATCAACGAGCGCTTGTTTCCGAACAGACGGTCGGGTGAGTTCGCGGCCTGTCTGCGCGGCGCGACGGTCGATCTGCCTGCTGGCGTGATGCGTATCGATCTCCCCGTCAAGCACGCGCGCATCCTCGCGCGCGTGGCCCTGGGCAATGACCCGGACCGCGCCGTCGAGCTGCAGCACCAATTCACGCTGCACACGACGGGAAGCCCGATACTGCCCGACATTCCGAAGACTCCGATCTTCGAACTGGAGCATTTGCCCGGTGTCGACGCGTTCGACGCAACAGCGGCGGCACTCGATAGCGAGCCGGATCTCAATCCCGGGCTGGAGCAATTGCAGCAGGACGCCCGCGCAGTCGCAGCCGCCATCAGGGACGACACGAAGGAGCGCGGGCGGATCGACGCCATCATCAAACAGCACGCATTTCCTGAGATCGCCAAGGCGGGCCTGACGATCGGGCATGGCGTGATCCGGAACGGCTGGGCAAGACCCGGTGTCGTCGGCGAATACGGCCTGGACTACACCGCGCGAACGCTGGTCAACAACGGCGGCATCTGGGCGAACGTCAAGCCGGAGGTGCTGTATTATCGCGGGGGCAAGGACGATCGCGGGGACGACCTGACCGGGGATCATGCCTACAAGATGACCTTTCCGAAGGACGCACTCCCATCACGCTTCGCGAAATATTTCTGGTCGGTGATCGCCGTCGATAATGTCCGCTTCCGTGTTCTGGCAAACCCGATCAACAGGTTTCTGCTCAACGAACAGACGAACCCCCAATATGGCCCCGACGGTTCACTGACCCTCTATTTCGCAAATGAGAAACCCGCGGAAGCCCCCGATGGAAACTGGCTGCCGATCCCGAAAGGCCAGAAGTTCCGGCTGACCTTTCGCTTCTACGGGCCACTCGACGGTGTCGCCAACGGTACGTACTGGCCGCCGGCGCTCGTCAAGCTGAATTGAAATTCGCACGCCGCGACAAAGCCGGACGCATCGCAATGCCGAGGCGAAGGCATTGCATTATCTGATCACGGGAGGAACCGATGAAGCTCGATCTATCAATCCTTTGCCTCTCCGTTGCGGCCCTCGTAACGCTGCCGCCGGCTTGCCTAGCCGATCCGCTTCCATTGTCACCCGTCTGGCAGTCGCAGATGCCGCCATCTCCGGATGCTGCCACGAAGATCACCGAACAATACGGCCGCTCGGTGGCGCGAGATGCGTATTTCTGGGCATGGCCGATGGTCAACATCTACAATCGCCGGCTGGCCTTCCAGCAATCCCCGAAGATTGGGCTGATGAACGGCGTGCTACCCTTCGCGCCGATAAACGCGATGGCGATGTTGGCCGATTATGTGAAGGCCGACCAGCGCTGGGTCGCCTGCCCCAACCAGGATGTCGTTTATGGCGCGGGCGTTGCAGCTCTCGAACAGACGCCGGTCGTGGTGCAGGTGCCCGACTTCGGTGATCGTTTCTGGGTCTATCAGGTCGTAGATATGCGCACGGACAGTTTTGCGCAAATCGGCGCCATGTACGGATCGAGGCCAGGGTTCTATCTGCTCGTCGGGCCTGAATGGAAGGGTGACGTGCCGAAGGGGATTACCAAGGTATTTCGCGCAAGGACGAACACTGCCTTCATCGTTCCGCGGGTCTTCATGGACGACACCGCGTCAGACCGCGAGGCGATCCAGGAGGTGATCTCGAAGATCGACATGTATCCGCTCGGGCAGTTTGACGGGAAGTTCAAGGAGCATGATTGGCGTGTGTTGCCGACCCTGGGATCACCTGCCGCAGAAGGCGGTGCTGCAGAAACGAAATGGGTGTTCCCTGAGACGTTTGTCAAACAATTGCCGGCCGTGATGGCGGACGCGCCGCCAATGCCCGGCGAGGAGGCCAGATACGCCCAGATACGCGCGGTGATCGCGGCGGCAGGCCGAAATCCGGCACTGATGGAAGCTATGACGGATGAAGCCCGGAAGGCCGAAGCCGAATTGGTCGAGCCCTTGCTGCAATTTCGGAATTGGGGTGTGCAGCTTGACGGTCACTGGTCGACCACGAACAACAACGGCGACTTCGGGACCGATTATTTCACCCGCACGGCGGTCGCGAAATCCAACATTCTCGTCAACGCATCGAACGAAACGAAATACTTCTATCAGGATCTCGACGCGGATGGTGGACGGCTGAACGGAGCGAGCAGCTATAGGGTCACATTCCCAAAGGGCAATACACCGCCGGTCGATGGCTTCTGGTCGCTCACGGTTTACGACGCGCAGCACTTCTTTTCACCGAATGCGCTCGGGCGATATTCGTTGGGCACGAAGAACAAGACGCTCAAGTTCGATGCAGATGGGTCGCTGACGATTTACGCCCAGCCGATGTCCCCCGGAAATGATCTCGAGACAAATTGGCTTCCAGTGCCTTTGGGGGATTTCTCTCTCTACCTTCGGGCCTATTGGCCGAAGACCGAAATCGTCGATGGTAGCTGGGTGCCCCCTAAGGTCAGAAAACAGTAGGAGCCACAACCTGAGGCATTACGCGCCGTGGCGAAAGTTGTGAGAGAGTGCCGACCGTCCTTAAGCGCAAGGGGAATATCGTGTTTGGCAGATTTCGGAGTGAAACCAATCACATCGCGTTCACGGACCTACTGGTCAGCGGTTCTAGTCCCTTCAAGATCCGTAAGAACGAGATCCATAGTCAGTCGGGTGTCGAGTTCACGCCTGAGAAAAGACCCGCTTTGCTGAGAATTGCCGCGAACTTTACGTTGGGACAGTGGATCGGGGCACTCGAGCTGCCGACGGCAACAGCCGTTGCGATCCCGATGATCAGTCACGAAGTCGATCGCCGCTTCCTGTGAGCGGTTTCGAATGGCCCCGCAGATGCCAGACTAAGACAGCATTCGCGCAAACGTTCAAGCAACGGCGGGGAACAGAGCAGCGGCAGAGCGGGCCGTCGAGCAATAAGGATTTTCAGATACGGATAATCCGGTGAACGTACGCTCGTTTTGCCGTTCCTCCGCGAGTTCGATCGTAGTGCCAAAATATGGACACTCCGAGGGAATTGTTTTAATGAAGTAGCATCGTTCGCATGCGTACAGGGCGCGAGCGGCTGGGAGATGTTCCGCTCTTGCCCCTAGCAGGAGTCTACCATGTCCATGTCATCCGATGCGATACCCCAATCCGACGCGGCTTTCTACTCCACCCCACTTGCAAGCCTAACGAAGGCGATCGCCAAGCTCGGACGCGCTGAGAGCGAGGACGAGATTGTGGAAACCCTTCGTGTTACGGCAAGAACACTGATCGGTTGTGAAGGGATCTCGATCATTCGGCGAGAGGGCGACCTGTGCCACTATGTCGAGGAAGACGCGATCGGCCCGCTTTGGAAGGGCGAGAAATTTCCAGCGTCTGCCTGTGTCAGTGGTTGGGCCATGCTTAATCGGCGGACCGTGGTCATTCCCGATGTGTCGGAAGACGATCGTATTCCGCATGAGCTCTACGCCAAGACGTTCGTCAAGGCGGCGGCCGTGGCCCCAGTTCGAGTCGATGACCCTATCGGAGCGATCGGTGCCTATTGGTCGCGAAGCTACACCCCTGCTCAATTTGAATTGGATATTCTGGAAGCCCTCGCGGGCGCGGCAGCCACCGCCATGGAGAAGACCAAAGCAGTTCGGGAACTTGCCGAAACCATTGCAACCTCGGCCTCGACAAAGGTCCTCATCGATGAGAGCCTTGCCCGTGACGTGGAGCGGGTCCAGGGAATTGCGGCAGTGCCGACTATACTCGATGTTGTGCTGCAGATGACCGGCATGGGCTTTGCTGCGGTTGCGCGTGTGACAGAGGATCGCTGGATTACGTGCAAGTCTCTCGATCATGTTGGCTTCGGGCTGAAGCCAGGCGACGAGCTTCCCGTAGAGAGCACGCTCTGCGATGAGATCCGCGGCCATAGGCAGCCAATCGTGTTCGACGATGCCACTGCAGATCCCCAGTATCGTGACCACCATACACCTCGCATCTACGGCCTGCGCAGTTACATTTCAATCCCGATCATTTTGGCCAACGGACAGTTCTTTGGAACACTTTGTGCAATCGATCCGAACCCTGCGAAAATAAACAATCCGCAGGTGATCAACTCGTTCAAGCTGTTCGCCGAGTTGATCGGGCAGCATCTTGATGCCGATGATCGGCTTAAGGCGGCAAATGGCGCGCTTGAGCGCGAGAAGGAAGTTTCCGAACTGCGGGAACAGTTTATCGCCGTTCTGGGACACGACCTGCGCAATCCGATCGCCGCCATCGACGCCGGTACCTCACGGCTCTTGAAGGAGGGCTGGACGGAACGCAGCCCGCTGGTTCTCAAGCTGATGAAATCCAGCATCTCGCGCATGATCGGGCTGGTCGACAACGTGATGGATTTTGCCAGGGCGAGAATGGGAGGCGGCATTTCGCTCGAGGTGGCTGAGCACGATCTATCGGTTACACTTGGCCATGTGGTGGACGAGATCCGGCTGGCCCATCCTGATCGCTCCATCGTCGCTGATTTCGACCTGTTACGGCCGCTCAAGGTCGACGGGCTTCGGTTGGCTCAGATGTTTTCGAATCTCGTCGCCAATGCTGTGACGC
Organism: Neorhizobium alkalisoli; assembly: GCF_007829835.1. Taxonomy (GTDB): domain Bacteria; phylum Pseudomonadota; class Alphaproteobacteria; order Rhizobiales; family Rhizobiaceae; genus Neorhizobium. Next base: position 136,137 of record NZ_VIWP01000010.1, read on the forward strand.
ATGGGAGCGAAGCAGAGCCCATCCGGATTTTGGGGACCGTACGAAATGGTCTGCTTGAAATTTCAGTCAGCAACGGTGGTACGCCTATTCCCTCTGAAGTGCGGGAACGCTTGTTTCAGCCATTCCGTCGCGGCGATCTGCGCCCTAGCATGCAGGGCCTTGGTCTCGGCCTCTACATAGCCTTCGAGATTGCCAAGGCCCATAAGGGAATGATCAGCGTTCGCTCCGACGATGCCGAGACCTGCTTTACGTTCTCCATGCCCTTTTGAGGATGGCGTTTCACCTCGCCAGGGAAGAGGACTGCATGTCATCAAAGCTTGCGACCGCCTTGAGATCTGCAAGGCCCTTATGCTCAACAACTGCAGCTCTCAGAGCCTCGCCTGTATTATGACCTTCCCGGAAGAGATTGATCACGATCGCTGCTGCCAACTCGGCCTCCGGCGCGTCTCTCGTTGTACCGCCTTCGGACAGCCACTGCTTGAACACCGCCTCTACGATTGACAGCTCGGTTGGGCCGAACGTGGTTTCGAAAAATGCGCGCATGATCTCCTCACCTGCTATGCGGCGAGGGATTTGGGCATTCTTTCAAGAGGTTCAAGAGCTATAATGAAGGATCTGGCAACCTAGGCTGCCATTCGCCGCATTGTCGCGACAACCTCATTTTCCGGATAGGGCTTGGAATAAAACATACTGTCGCTCGGGAGTGAGCCAGAGGGCGGTATCCTGTGCCCGGACGTAATAATGAGCTTGACCGGCGGCCAGCGATCTCTGATCAGCGCCGCGAGCCTTATGCCATCAATCCCTGGTGGCATGTCGATATCGGTGAAAACGACGCGGATATCGAGCCGATTTTCCAGGATCTCAATCGCCTCGGCAGAGTTGGCAGCTTCGATTGCCGCGAAACCTGCACCTTCCACCATATCGACGGCTGCCATTCTCAACAGTGGGTCGTCTTCAACAACAAGAATTATTGGTTTTGGCAAAGGAATGCTCCGTCGCTCCGGGATGATTGCACCTGAGCGAACGGTGCCTCGGGTTTATACCGAAAGGTAGAATGAGGTAACTTGCTCAACGAAGGCTTGTTCCCCTGTTGGGATATCGCACACCGATCTTTTGCACGACGCTCGTTCGCTGAGATGTAAAACGCGCCTAGAGAGTGCGTGACAGTCTGCCAATCTCCAGCTGCAACTGCTCCTGAGTGTAAGGTTTCCCAAGTCTTGCGACGTTCAGATCAAGCCCAGCTGGAAGTTCCGCATAGCCAGAAGCAATGAGTATTGGCATGCCGGGGGAAATCTCGCGTACGCGCCGCGCCAGCTCGCCGCCGTTCATGCCCGGCATGGAATAGTCGGTGATGACCAGATCGAAGTCCGATCCGTCACCAAAACATTCCAGAGCCTCGGAACCCGAATGTGCTTCAACGACCTCGTGACCGAGATCGATCAGCATGTCGGCTGAGCTCATTGCGATCAGCATGTCGTCGTCGACAAGAAGGATCCGTTTAGGGCCGAGCAATTTCGTTGGTGGCGCCGCAGCTATTTCATTCGGTGGAAGGTCCGCTGCGACAACCGTCGTCGAGACAGGGATCCACAGCTCGGCCGTCGTTCCCTTGCCGACCTCACTTGTCAGCTTGAGTTCGCCGTTTAGCTGGGATGCCAGTCCATGGATCATGGACAGGCCCAAGCCAGTTCCCTTGCCGAGTTCCTTGGTGGAAAAGAAAGGTTCAATCGCTTTCTGCAGCGTTTCCTTGTCCATGCCGAGGCCCTGGTCGGCAACAGAGAGAATGACGTAGCGACCGGCTGCCAGTTCGCCCAGTTGCGCGGTCTGCTCCGCCTCTTGGAGTTCAATATGGATCGCGCCGCCATCTGGCATTGCGTCGCGTGCATTGACCGCGAGATTGAGTAGGGCCAGTTCCACCTGATTGGCATCGGCGGACACGAGCGGTAAGCTGTCGGGAATATTTGTCTCGATCACGATCGTTGAGCCGACTGAGCGCCTCAACAAATCTTCCATCCCGCTCAAAAGCGCCCGCATATCCACAGGGTCGATGCGAAGATCCTGTCTGCGCGAAAAGGCGAGAAGTCGCTGTGTGAGGGAGGCTCCACGTTTTGCGCCTTGCTGCGCGCCATCAATCAACCGAATCGCCTTGGCATCATCCCCCACATGTTTGCGCAAGAGTTCGAGATTGCCGAGCACCGCCATTAGCAGGTTATTGAAGTCATGCGCCACGCCACCGGTGAGCTGCCCGATGGCCTCCATCTTCTGGCTCTGGCGCAATTGCTGTTCGGCACGCTCTCGCTGGCTTACCTCTTCCAAGACCACGGCATGAGCCTGCTCGAGTTCGCGCGTTCGCTCCGCAACGCGCTGTTCCAGGATCTCATTCAGCCGTCGCTGCTGTTCTTCAGCGTCCAGGCGGGCCGTAATGTCGGCAGACACACCGACCAGCTTGATCGCCTTGCAGGATCTGTCCCTGTAAAGCTGCGCGCGGATCTCGGCCCAGTGAACAGATCCGTCTTTCCAGAGCGTTCTATACTCTATTGCATAATCGACGCCGGTTTCGACGGTCGCCTGCACAGCAGTTTGCATGCGCTGCTTGTCCTCCGGGTGCACCGTCGACAACAGATCCTCATAGGAGAAGGGCTCATCCGGAGCGCGTCCGAATATCGCCTTGCAGGTATTTGACGTGGTGAGCTCAAGCGATGCGAGATCAAGTTCCCAAGCACCAAGCCGGCCTGCGCTGAGAGCCGTCTGGAGACGACGCTCGCCTTCATCGAGATCTTCTATCCTGGCCCGTGCGTCAAACTGGCGACGTCTACCCCGCATTGCCGAGCGAGCCACGCTGATAAATGTCGTCGCGTGAAACGGCCGCTCCACAAAACTCACATTGCCCAGCACTTCAGACAAGCGTGCAGCGGCCGGATTGCGTTCAGGACCACCGCCGCGGTTCGTCAGGATAATGAAAGGCAGATCCGACCAACTGGGCTGTGCCTCGATCCAAGTTGATATCGCCCGCAAGTCGGCCGATCGGAACGCTTCCTCCGTCACGACAGCAAAGGCAATCCCATCGCCCAAACTGCCAACAAACGATGAGATATCCGTTGCGGCCTTGGAATTGATACCGGCCTCTTTCAAAAGTGACGCTGCAATTTGCGCATCGCGACCGATTGGAGCGTAGATCAGGCCGCTTGCGTCGCTGTTAGGAATGATCGCCGTCCTTGTCGGTCATCGGGAGGAGGGGCTGCTGGTCGCCGATGAAACTGGGTACGCCGCGCAATACGCCCTGAAAGCCGGAAAGCGGCTCGCCCAAGGTTAGCCCCTTATTCGAGATCCTGAACTCCCGGATAGTATCTTCGTGGGGACCGGTCCGCTTTTTGATCACGGACACGGCCCGCCGCACCTTTCCCAGCGCTTCGAAGTAACGCAGCAGGATGACGCTGTCGGCAAGATAGGTGACATCAACTGGCGACTTCATGTCGCCGACCAGACCGTGCTGGGCAACGGTCAGGAAGGTGTTTGCTCCTTGCCGATTTAGATATTGCAGCAGCTCGTGCATGTGCAGGATAAGCGCGTTTTCTTCCGGCATGGCTGCCTGATAGCCGTTTACGCTGTCGATGATGACGGTTTTCGCATCGAAGCTCGCGACGCGGTCTCGAACGCGCTGGGCAAACTCGCCCGGTGACAGTTCTGCTGCGTCCAATTGTTCGATGTGGATGTGTCCGTCATCCCGCAACTTCTCCAGATCGATGCCCATCGATTTGGTGCGTGAGAAAAGTAGCCCAAGCTCCTCATCGAAGATAAAAGCCGCAGCCTTTTCTCCACGTGCAACGGCCGCATTGACGAACTGCAGAGCGAAAAGGCTTTTGCCCGTACCTGCAGGGCCGATGAGCAATGTGCTCGAACCGCGTTCGATCCCGCCACCCAACAACCCATCGAATTCCGGCAGGCCGCTGGAGAGAGAGGTGCGCTCGAAACCCGTCTTGTGCTCGATTGCGCGTAGGCGCGGGAATACCGCTACGCCACCGGTCCTAATGATGAAGTCATGATAACCGCCGCGGAACGATTGGCCGCGATACTTGATCACCCGCAGCCTGCGACGCTCGGAGCCGTAGTCTGGCGCAAGCTGTTCAAGATGTATGACACCATGGACGACGCTATGCACCGTCTTGTCGAAATTCTCCGACGTCATGTCGTCGAGCAGAAGGACAGTCGCGTCCGATCGCGAAAAGAAATGTTTCAGGGCGAGGATCTGACGGCGATAACGCAATGAACTCTGGGCCAGAAGCCGGATTTCCGACAGACTGTCGATGACAACGCGCTGAGGCCTGACCCGTTCGAACGCCTCGAAAATCAGTTTTGTCGTTTCCCCGAGTTCAAGGTCGGACGAATAAAGCAGGCTTTGCTGCTGATCCGCATCGAGGAGGCTTTCGGGAGGAACGAGTTCAAAGATTTCGATTCCGTCACCGATCACCATCCCATGCGATCGCGCGCAGTCACGCAGCTCTTCGTCAGACTCCGAGAGACTGATGTAAAGACAACGTTCGCCGAGCTTTGCGCCTTCGAGAAGGAATTGCAGGGCAACCGTTGTCTTGCCTGTGCCGGGGGAGCCTTCGAGGAGGAAAACATGCCTGCGGGTAAGACCGCCTGATAGAATATCGTCCAGACCCAAGACACCGGTTTCGGCCTTACTGCTGAGTATCTGATCCATATTTCCTCCGGACATTGTGAAATACTTAGAGCGCGGCATGTGCGGAAACAAGGCGGTACTGTTTGTGCAGACGCGACTGTGTGCTCACAAAGGGGTCCGAGCGTGCCTCAAGACAATAGCCGCGCCAAGGACAAGCAACACGCATGGTTGCCGGGCTTTCGACAAAAAGAGACAGGCCGTGTTGCAAGGACTGAAAATCTCGTGAGTGGGCACCAAAACACTGGCGCGCGGAAATAAGTTGCCCTAATTTCCTACGCAGCGCGTGCTGCGGTGCTACGGGTTCCCCCGAGATCCACGGAGACTTCGATCAACCTTCCAACCAGGGAGCGCGAAGCCATGTCTTCGACAGTGACCAAGGGCCGCATTCAATCCACTTTCCGCCACTTTCTCGATGCCGAGGCGTCCGGTGGCATCATTCTGATGGTGGTTGCCGTTCTGGCGATCATCACGGCGAACTCCGCCCTGGCGGACAGCTATTTTCTGCCCTGCATGTCTATATCGGTCCTTTGAGCCTGCAGCACTGGATCAACGACGCGCTGATGGCCGTCTTCTTCCTGCTCGTCGGCCTCGAGATCAAGCGCGAGATGCTGGACGGCCAGCTGTCCATCTGGAGCCGGAGCATCCTTCCCGGCGCAGCGGCGGCCGGTGGCATGCTGTTTCCGGCACTGTCCTTCGTCTCCTTCAATTGGAACGATCCCTCGGCACTGCGCGGCTGGGCCATCCCGACGGCAACCGACATCGCTTTCGCGCTCGGTGTGCTTTCGCTGTTCGGCGCTCGCGATCATCGACGATCTCGGGGCGGTCATCGTCATCGCGCTGTTCTATACGGCCGATCCTCTCTTCTCAATTAAACCAAATCTGTCTCAAGGGTGCTGATCCGGCACATTCAAATGGGCGTGTTGGTCACTTCCAATCTTTAGAAGTTACTTTCTTCGAGCCAAGCGTCCAGGAATGGCTGGCGTGCGAATTCAACGTCTACTTGCTTCAAAAGCGCGTGGTGACAAAGAGTACGTGCGCGCCAGTGAGCTGGCCCGTGCTTGTATTTGAAGTGATTGTTCATCCATCGGAGCGCGTCGGCTGGGCCAGTGATTGTGGTGTCAAGCAAATCCGCTTCGCCTACATAGACTGGCCTTGTCCATGTCAACGAGAAGGATATCGCAACAACCTCGCCCATTGCCGAAGCTAAAGAATTTTATCGGGAGCCGGTATTGAATTCTCAGTTTTCGGGTTCCGCTTTAGCCCGCGCAGCTGGACCATAAGGTATATCAAGGCGGATTGGGTGTTCGTTATGTTGGATGACATAGGACCGCCAGTTTTTCGCAGGCGGGAGCGTTGCTCTCAGCCGCCAGCGCCCTGTTGAAACGACTTGCTGACGATCCAGTTCTTATACGTCATAGAATTAGAAACGTCTATTATATTTGTCCGGTACCGGACATTTGCGAATTTGGAGCCATAGGTCTTGTTCATACTCATGCCTGCGGCAAATCTTTCTAATTGCCGAATGAACCTATCAGCTTACGATATTCGTCCTCAGCAGGACCATACGTGCCGCTGGCGAAGCCTTCCAAGCCCTTTCGATCGCGGACCCTTATACGATTTCGTCCCGATGATATGAGATGTTTCCCTTCCAAGACATGGAGCGATGTAGTGATACTTTGTCTGCGCACCGCAAGCATAACTGAGAGAAACGCGTGGGTCAGATCGATCGTCTCTCCGTTTGATCTGTCGTCACACATCAGGAGCCAGCGGGCGAGACGCTGCTCGATGTTGTCAGTGGCGTTAGAGAGGGCCGTATAGGATGTCTGGACAGACATAACTTGGGCAAATCGCAGCAGTAAAGAGCGAAGATTGAAACTCTCCTCGATTGCGTGCGACAGCTGGATGCTTTGTATCCTGTAGCCGCGTCCCGAAACCTGTATGAATGCTGCGAAGGGTGTCGTGGGCACTTGCATCACGATAGAGGTCGGTGACATTCCTTCGTGCCCGAAAATACCTATCTCGGCTTTGTGCCCACCACTCGTTTCAGCAACGATCGAACCTATGCCGGTATCGAGAAAATAGCAGTAATTAGTGATCTTCCCAGGAGATGACAGTTCATAGAGCCTTGGCAACTCCACTGCTTCCAAGTGCGGTGCCAGCCGAGCAAAATCATGCGGCTCGAGTGAGGAAAGAAGTCTGTTCCGGACTATTAATTGTGGGACGATGGTCATTCTCTCAACCTCAGTGAGGGCAAGAGCAATGATAATCTCCTAGCCGTTCGCGCCACGCAGTTACGAACGATCTCGCATCGTTTGCTCCCAGCGTGGCGGATGTATGTCCACTGAAGAGAAAGGCACGCAAGGTCTAACCCTTCAATGTCCGATAACGGACATTGAAGGGTGACGGCCAAAAGAATAAATTTGGTTCAGGCGGCACGTTGGTGATCTAGGTTGCCCGGCGTGGATTAATCGACGTTAAGCACATCGCACAACACCTAATCCACCGTTTGTTTGTTTCTTGTTCTCTGTCCATTCGCAACAACTCACGCGAGTATTTGTGAATGCTAATATTGCGCCGCAGGTGCTAGGCTAAAAAAAGCTGAGACTTGTATGACGTGCCGGAAACGGGCTTCCGTCCGAAATCGGACCAATAGCTTTGCCGTCTTTCCGCCGCGGTTATGAGAACGTTCCCAGCCCGATTCGACAGTAAAGACGGCGGTACCCGCTTCGATGCGGAATATTGAAAGCCAAATTCTAGATCAAAAGTCATCTCGCAATAAAGCTCACTGGCTTGGCATGTAATTGAAGATGTCGGAGACCACCCCCACGGAGCTCGTTCCCGCGATGGACGCATGGCTGCTTCAGAACCGCCTGCTGGGTAATACTTGCAACAGCCGGGTCGTCGGTTCACAGCGGTTCTAGAGCAAAACGACGAGGTTGGCTCGGACGTAGTCTGAGCCGGCACCCGCACCACGTTTCCGTGTCTGATCGCGGATAGCCGGGGTGACAAGCTTCGGCTCTGCCGACGCAGTCGCTGGTTTTTTGGCCATGGGTCAAGCTCCCGGATAGGGGGTAAACGGCGACTTCGAAAGCAAAAAAGGCCGCCTCGCAAAGCGGCCTGATCATTTGCGGAGGGAGTTTAGCTGGCCTTCTTCAGCGCAGGTTTGGCGCTGGACGAGCTTCGCGCTTGGCATTGGCTTTCCCTTCACCGAGGACCGTCAGCTTCTGGTCAGTGGCGATCTCTTCCTGCAGTGTTGCGTCCAGCAAGGTGACAGCCTCCTTCATGCCGAGCTGCTTGGCCCAGGATTTCAGAGTGCCGTAGCGAGCGATCTCGTAGTGCTCGACGGCCTGAGCCGAAGAGATGAGGCCGGCATCGAGCGCCGCTGTGCCCTTGTATTCTTCCATGATCTCTTCGCCTTCAGCGAGGATGCCCTGGATGGCTTCGCAGGTCTTGCCGCGGGCCGGCTTGCCAATGAGTTCAAAGATCTGCTCGAGACGTTCGATCTGCCCCTGGGTTTCGTCGCGGTGCGTAAGGAAACCGGCCTTGCCTTCTTCCGACTGAGCGGCTCGCGCCATCTTAGGCAGAGCCTTCAGGATCTGCTTCTCGGCGAAATAGATGTCCTTGAGCGTATCAAGGAAGAGGTCGTTCAATGTCTTTTCGGTAGCCATTTGAGTATCCTTAGGTTGAAAATCTATACGAATGCTAGATGTCGCGCCCGTAAGGGGCGCGATCTGGATCAGAGTGCAGCGTTGCGGTAACGACCGCGTTCCTCTTCGACTTCGTCGGCTTTGTAAGGATCGAGCGTATCGTCAAACCGGGTCCAGCCGTGCTCTTTATAGGACGCGCGGCGCTCAGCCGGATCAACCCAGTTCGACCGCTCTAGGATTACCTCGGCGTCGGGAGCGAGTGCATCGTCCACCTTTGCGGTTACCAGCGAACCGCCGCGGCGAACACCTTCGGCGTAGACATGCGCATCCTCTTCAGACACGCCCGAGTTCGTCATGGCGCCGATGATACCGCCCGTCGCACCTCCGGCAACCGCACCCGCGACAGCGCTCGCGGCGGTTGCCGCCAACCAACCTGCCGCCACAACGGGGCCTACACCGGGAATGGCCATCAGGCCGAGACCTGTCAGCAGACCGCCCGCACCGCCGACGGCTGCGCCGATACCAGCGCCCGTGCCGGCACTTTCTGCCGCGTTCGAAGTGTCCGCATGGCGGTTGTCGACATTGTTGGAAACAATGCTGATATCCTTGGATGGCACGCCGGCGGATTCCAGCGCGCTGACAGCGGCACTAGCGTCGGAATAGTCATCGAAGAGTCCTGTTACAGTTTTCATGATCAAAATCTCCTATTGAATGTGTTGAATTATTTGGCAACGACGTTGCCCTGGTAGTCGAGCGCGACGTTGACGGACTTTCCGTCCTTCATGCCGGTGGCCATCCAGATGCCCTTGTCGTCCTTCATCAGGTTCTTGACGTCGGAGAAGCCTGCCTTCTCAATGCGAGATTTCGCCTGATCTTGGGTGAAGCTATTGGCGCCCTCGACGGGTGCGGTCGCATTCTTGGTATCGGGCGTTGCTACGGCCGGGGTGTCACCGCTGGAGTTAGCGGACGGTGTCGTCTGGGAATGCGCAGATAAAGCGGACGCGCTGATGAGCGCCGCGGCAAGAATTATGTTTTTCACTGAAGTTTCCTCTCGTATCGGATCCGTATTCACAGACCCGTGAGCATCTAACCTATGCCGAGCAGTTTCGTTCCGAAATAAACCGGGAATTGTGCTTGCCGTCGCGACCAGAGCCTGCAGCATTGTCTGCGCAAAGGGCTGCCCGCCCCCTCACGGAGGGGGCAGCTTTTATCGCTCTACCACGATCAGGATTGTAGGCTTGTCGCTACATTTGATGGCAGCACCACACTGACCGGAAATACGATCCAGAGTATGCCACCACCAACGCGCTACTTAACGATGTGGATCTGGGCATCTCCCCTTCGATCCAGAACATTCGTTGCCACGTCGTTTCCGTACCGGTGCATTCGAAAATCGGCTGAAGAGGAGCCGATCTGAACGTTCCGCAGGACAATCTCATCCAAGAATCGTGGCATGGTCGGTTTACGGAAGCGGATTTCATTCTCACTGTGAGCCTGCTCGAGACCAAGACACGCCCCCAGAATTCCGAAGGTGGCTGAAGCGGCCCATGCCTGCGGAGAGCAGGCAACCGGATACGGCGTCGGACCTCGACCTGGTTTCCGGATAAAGCCACAAAATAACTCAGGCAGACGCCGCATCTCCTGCCCTTTGGCGGCGTCAAAAAGACCTTCGAACACGCGCGCCGCCTCCTCTTTAAGGTCGTATTGCGCAAAGCCGATTGCGATCGCGGCATTGTCATGCGGCCATATGGACCCGTTATGGTATGACATAGGATTATATCGAGCTTCACCCTGAGCAATCGTCCGGATCCCCCAACCGCTAAATCCATCCCTGCTCAAAAGTGTTGCCGCCACCCGTTTGGCATGATCGAGCGAAGCGATCCCGGAAAACAGTGCATGTCCGGCGTTAGAGCTTCGCACGCGACAGGGCCGTTTCATCCCGTCAAGCGCCATAACGTAAGTCCCAAGGTCCTCGTCCCAGAAGTCAGCTTCGAAACGGATACGCAGTTTTTCAGCTGCTTCTTTTAGTTCGGTAGCCATATCGTGGTGCCCGAGCCGTGCAGCCATCTGAGCTGCAAACCGCTTGGCTGCGAATACATAGCCCTGAACCTCGCATAAAGCGATTGATCCAACTGCGTCGGTACCATCTTCGTGGAAGATTGAGTCGTGGGAGTCCTTCCAGCCTTGATTCTTGAGGCTACCGTTGCTCTCGGCTTGATATTCAACATAACCGTCGCCGTCACGGTCGCCATAGTCGTCCATCCAACGCAACGCAGCGCAGATGTTGGGCCACAACTCGATTACGGTCTCCAAATCGCCCGTGGCATCCAGATACATCCCCGCAAGCATTACAAAAAGAGGCGTTGAATCGACACTTCCGTAGTAGCGACCGAATGGAACCTCGCCAAGATTAGCCATCTCGCCACGGCGCATCTCGTGAAGGATCTTGCCCGGCTGCGCATCCGATGAGGGGTCGACTTCACTGGCCTGCATCGAAGTTAGGGTGCGCAGGACGCCCCGCGCAATTGAGGGGTCCATCCACAGCATGAACATTGCAGTGAGAATTCCGTCGCGTCCAAAAATCGTGCTGAACCAGGGAACCCCCGCATATGGATAGGAGCCGAATGGGGTTGAGGTGATCAGCATATAGACGTCAGAGGTTGCACGACATGCGACCTCGTTGAAGAGCTCGCTTGAACTCTCCACGGTCGCAATATCTCGTGTTTGGGTGCGCCTGGCGCGACGGCTCGCACGGTAGGCGCGGAAGAAATCCAGCACACGCGCCTGTTCCCCTTCTTTGCAGGCAACCGTCAAAAATATTGAAGTCTTCCCGCCCGGTCTTAGTGCGAGCTCAAAAGTTGCCCGGTTTGCCTCAAGGAATTTCGGAACCGGCGCGAAGGCAATCGAGGTTTGCCGTTCCACGCCATCAAGGCCCATGTACAGAAACTCAACTCTGTCAGGCGCACTTATGCGGGACGTCTCGCGTCCCCGCTTCTCCCGGTTTAGGCCGCGGACTTCGAACAAGTCGCGGAAGTCAGCACCGAATCTATAATCAATCGTTAACTTGCGATCGGAGGTCGTGAAGTTCCGTAGGCTGAGCCGCTCGTAAAAGACGCCTTTGAACAGGAATTTTGTGCGTTGCAGGAATATCGTTTCTCGGGGAAGCGTCCCCAAATCATCTTGGATCTCGGGGTTTGTAAGATCAACGGAGAGCGCCGCCTTGTCATCATAACTGGACGAATTGAGCAGCAAAAGCTTACGCCCCTGAAAGCGAAGCTCTAATTTCGAGAGAAATCTCGTATCCCGATAGAATAGGCCTTCTGCGGTGTTTGTGCTGCCAATATCTCCGTGGCTATTCAAGACGACAAAGCTGTCCCCATCCTTCAGGTTTTGGAGCGACTCACCGACAAGAGAGGTTTCCACGACAAGATCGTACCGAGCGGTGTCGAGCTCCTCCGCTAAATTCTTCGATGCTTCACTATCCATCGTCATGAGACGGACCGGTAAATAGAAGCCAGGCTAGCGCCAGCGGAAGGATTTGTCGCGGCAGTCAGTGGCCCTACGGGTGTCGAAAGACCATATTCAGGTGGACGGTGATTTGGAAACATTGTTGGCGACGGTTTCGACAGGCGTTCGTATTCGGCGACGTAGTTCGATGCCATCCGGGTAGATGTGAACCGCTGTTCAAACCGCTTCCGCACCGCCATCCGGTCAAGAGTTATGGACATATGAACTGCTGTGACAGCTTCTTCGATCGTTTCGACGATAAACCCAGTCAAACCCTCATCCATAACCTCTGGAACTGACCCTCGCCGCCAAGCGATGGTCGGCGTGCCTTCTCTCATTGCCTCGATCATGACCAAGCCGAATGGCTCAGGCCAATCAATTGGGAAGAGAAGGGCAATGGCGTTTCCTAGGAAATCACGTTTCTCATGATCGCCGATCTCGCCGATGAACTCGATCAGCGGGTGGTCGAGCTGCGGACGAATGACGTGATCGAAGTAGTCTTGGTCCGTTGGATCGACCTTTGCAGCAATCTTCAGCGGAATTCCGGTTCGCTTTGCAATCTCGATTGCGCGGTCCGGCCGTTTCTCAGGCGCTACTCGGCCCAGAAAGGCGAGATAATCACGCTTTGGCATATTTTTCGGCGCAGGTCCTTGTGGAAGTCCATGCTGAATGGTGGCAAGCCAGTTTGCGTTTGGCAGCGGCAAACGCTGATCATTGGAGATGGAGACCAGCGGCATCTCCGGAAAAGCGCGGTAGACCGGATGAAAATCCGGCAGATCAAGCCTCCCGTGTAACGTCGTCAAACACCGTGTCGAAGAATCTCGAAAGCTGGGAAACTGAAGCAGATCGACATGGAAGTGGATGACGTCGAATGACGAAGCCCGGCGGCGAACCTCTTCCAGCATCACGAGGAGACTTGCGGTGTGATCCCGTATGCCCGCCAGGCGCAAGCCCTGAGGCACGGCCCGCACGAGTTCAGCAGAGGTTTCTGAGTCTGCGCTGGCAAACAATGTAACATCGTGACCCTGCTCGACAAGTTCTTCCGTGAGCCAGGAGACGACGCGCTCGGTGCCGCCATAGAGTTTGGGCGGAACTGCTTCCGCTAGTGGTGCGACTTGCGCTATACGCATTGGATTGTTCTCTGTTGTGCTAAGCACCAGTCCAGCAAGATATTTCGTAGGACCGCCAGCATCCGCTCACGAGGGCGTTGCTAATGCACAAGAACAGCGTAAACAGTACATGGAGCGACAGGCGGTTTTGACTAGGCTTGTGCGCTGAAATACCTGCCTTTGCAGCCTAATATTTGCGTTTCTGGCCACCATAAACATCCTTGACTCTCAACGGAGTCATAAGGCGTGAGAGTGGCGATACCGAGCACTTAGCCTGTTCAATCATTGACGCGCCGGCGGTCGAACAAGGCGCAGTGGTCGCAGTTGGATCATGAGTAGCCGAAGCAGAAGCCCCGCCGCCGGAATGATCAAAGTCATGCCCCACCAGAAGACGAAATCAACCGTCAGCTAAGCCAGCGTCCAGGGGCTGACGAAAGGGTAGCTGTGCCAGTTACCTCGTGTATGCCGTTGCCAGCATACGGATTGCGATATCTCGTGAGGATCTGTAGCCAAGCTTTTTCTTGAAAGTCCTGCGGCCGGTTTCAACTGACTTCATGTTAATTGTTGCTTGCGCGCTTTCTGGAGGGCTGCCGTCCGATAGAAGTGTTCTGCATGCTGATAGAGGTTCTCCGCCTCGATTCTGTCTCCCGCCTGGGCAGTTTCCCGCGCCAGAGCGAGGTATTGCTCATATCGCTTGGTCAGGCTCTGCCAGTTAGGAGTTTCGGTTGCGGTCAGGCGAGCCTTTGCAGGCCCGATTGTCGATGGGCGGGAATTTCGGTGTGATGAATTCAAAAGAACACTTCAAGCCTCACAAGGCTTGCCTCTTAAACGGAATTATTTCTGAGAATGATTGAGTGCCACGAATGTCGGCGAACGCGCCAATGACACAGCCGCATCGGCGCGGCGTCATGAGCTGAAGAGACATTGCGGCTTAATGTTGTGGCCGCCCAACGACACTAAACTCGCACGGCAGATCATTATCTGTTGCGCTTAACTCATTCGCGACGAGTTTAAGAAAATGACTGCCAGCGTGAAGTGCCCCCACTTTCGACCGGACAGTCGGCATAAGCAGAAAGGCTCAAGCACAGGCTTGAGAACAGGCTTATGTCTAACGAGTATCGACACGTCGAATTACTGACGGGTGATGTCCGCCGCAGGCGGTGGACAACCGAGCAAAAGCTGACGATCATTGAGCAGAGTTTCGAACCAGGCGAGACGGTATCTTCCGCTGCTCGCCGCCATGGCGTCGCGCCCAATCTGCTTTATCGGTGGCGCAGGCTCTTGTGTGAGACGGCCAAAAGAGATGGTCAGAATCAATACGACGCCATCGCCTTGTCGAGTTCTTCTTCAGACACCGGCCATGCCTCGGTCAGGCCATCCGAGGTCAGGAACAGCGTCATCGTTCGGTGATAGGCTTCCCACACCACATCGAGAGGTTCCTCGTCGATTTGGAGCTCGAACGTCCCTGGCGGATGTGGTTCGGCCATCCGAGGCAGTTGGAACGGTCGCTCGATGGTGACCGTTTTTATAGTGGTCTTCATGGCTGAGATCCGTTTTTTTGAGAGGGAACTGTCTAGTGAAGCCGTGATCCGCATCGCGCCTTCATGATTTGCAAGGCGCCCGGTTTTGGGAGCTATTTCCAGCCCGATGCGCTGTCAGAATCACGAAGTCCTGCAAGGTCATCGCACTCGCGGCTGTCAAAGTGAAAATGCGATCCGTCGTGTAACGGCGAACCAATCCTTCAAAATCCGCGCCTATCGGCCTGCGTTTCTGAGAAGATCTGTCTCTCTGGCGATTGGTCCGAGAAGCTTCCGTAATCTGTTCTCCTCGACCCGATCAAGCCGAAACCGTCTTGCGAAGTCGCTGACCAGAACCAATTTCGCTGTGCCGGGTGAGCTTGTTCCTGGAATGGTTGGCTGGTGCATGATCATATCCTTTAAGAAGATAGTCTGCTCAACTGAAATCCTGCAAACTCAGGGAGATAGAACTTGATTGCGCTTTCAAGTAAGCATTTGTGGCCACTTTTATAATTCTCGGTCGTAACGCATCGAACGAGGTCAGGTAGTCGCTCTCGCTGGCGTATCTGTGCGCTTTCCTACAGGCGAGTACGTCGGTCGCGAGATAGAATTTGACCTCGAACATCCCGTCGTACCCGCTAAATCGAACACAGCGGTTCTTGTCATCGAAACTTCGAGCGTCATTCGGAAAACTGATACCCATCAACGCCCACCTTCGTCCCGCCACCGGTCGATGGCATCTTCTTTCGAAAAACGGCCGAACCGGGCGCCGACCGTTGAAGACAGGCTGCGCCGAGTGAGCGCGTCCAATAGGCTGGCTTTGGTCCTGACCCCATCGCGAAACTCGGAGGTGAGAAAGATCAGTGCTTCGCGCTTCATATTCGAACTCGCATCGGTTTCGACGCCACGAAGACCGGCGGTCCTCAAGACGTGCCGGATCAGCTTGAAGCCGTCGTTGTCGATCTGCGCTGCTGTGGGTGGATTGGAAGACATGCTGTCCTCCTTTACTTGGGGCAAGGATTTGCGCCCTTGGCGACAGCGCCCTGAAGACAAGCCGTCGCTGCACTATAGGTCGTGCTAATATATTCGATTACAAGGCTTGGTCGTAGTAATTGCTCACTCTCGAAACCGCGAATGAAAAGGAGGCTGGTTGCTCGGCGCAATTCAAATCACAGTCGGTAGTTACTCGTACGCAATTAGATGCTTAGTTGGTCCTGGGTGCGCGCAACGGTTCGATTCCCATCAAGACCGCAGTGATCGATCTACGAAGGATATCAGGCACCTTACAGCGTGGCGAGAGCACGATTATTGATCTGACCCGCGTAATTTTTCCGGATTTCGACCTTCTGTTCCAGCGCAAGGATGACGTCGACCGAAAGGTCCACGCCGTGAAGCTCGGCAATATCCGGAAGGCCGCCCGGCGTGAAGACGTTGATCTCGAGGATCTTGTCACCAACGATGTCTAGCCCGACCAGAAACATGCCATCTTCGATCAGTTTAGGGCGAACCATCTCCGCCACTGCAAGAATTTCGGGTGTGATCTCGGCTGTTGCCGCAGTGCCAGCAGCATGCATGTTGGAGCGCACCTCGCCCTTCGCCGGAACACGACGCATCGCCGCGTAGGCGCCGTCCCGCTGCAGCGGGCGACCGTTCATAAGGAAAAGACGAATGTCGCCGGCGGTCGCGTCGGGAAGATAGCCTTGCGCGATCAGGTATCCCTCACCGCTGACGGCCTCGAATATCTGGTTGAGATTGGCTTCCTTGCTGGAAGCGATCTTGAAGACGTTTTTTCCGCCGGAACCTTGCAGCGGCTTGAGGATGGCACCCTGTTTCTGCTCGTCGATAAAGGCGCGGATCTCCTCGATGCTTTTCGAGATAAGGGTCGTTGGGCGAATGGCCTCAGGGAAGCCTTGGAAATAGAGCTTATTTTGCGCGCGGGCGAGGCCGTCAGGGTCATTGAGCGTCAGCACGCCGCGTTCGGCCGCCAGACGACCGAAGATGATGCCGGCATGGGCCGCCCAAGGCCGCTCATCGGCATCCTGCGAGGGGTCATTCCGCAGGAACAGGACGTCAATCTCCTCGATTGGCATCGTCTGGGTCTCAGCCTGCTCGCCCTGCAACGCTTCTATGAATGCATCAGGCTTCCTGGTCTTGCCTTTTTTGACAGTGGTCGCGCGCACCATCAGACTATCATCGGGGCGCAACACGAAATCGCCGGGTGTCAGGTAGCAAACCTCGTGGCCGCGGGCGATTGCGGCAAGCGCAAGCGCGGTCGTCGTATAGAATGCGGCCTCATCGGCAATCGCGTTCACAAAAAATGCAATCCGCATCACGTCTCCTGTCGTTGAATCATGTCGAGAGGACGCATGCCGTCTCTGGCGCGTGCCAGTCGGGTGCGACCGTCTTCGGTTTCGAGAAAGAGGGGACGAACCGCCGGTAGGCGCAGCAGGCCGCGCTCTGCCAACTCCTGCATCACACCGAAATGCGAGGCGGCTATCTTGCCCATCCAGAAGGGTTCGAGTGCTCCACCGGTGCGCAGGTGATCGAGCAGTGCAAGCAGTCCGCGCAGATAGATCGCATCCTTCGCCAGCCCGCCGCCGCGATAAAGCCGCAGAACGAGATTGAACGCGGCCGGCGGCGTAAAATTATGCTTCTCGACAAGAAGAGAATAGGTCTCGGAAAAGGTTGCTCCGTCCAGCATGGACGCACATCCGACCACCCGTCCGGCAATCAGCCTCAAGCGTGCCGGCGTCATGCCGCCCGACAGGTATTCGGCGAAAACGGCCAGACCTTCTTGCATGCCCTCATATCCCGCAAGGCCGGAGCGAAACAGCCGCAGGCCCTGAGCCGATCCGTTGAAATAGGTCAGCAGGTGGACACCGATCTCATGCGACAGCAGCGGCTCGACCCGGGCCAGGTCCATCACGGTGCTGCGCGCGATCAACAGCCGATGGCCAGATACGATGAGGCCGGACGGCAGATCGTCGCGAAGCTCGACGGAGACGTCGAACTCCTTCAGCCGGCGATGATAGGCGGAAATCATCGTGCGAGCACGTCGTTCCACCTGAAAGCAGTCGGCCATCCGGTCCTGTGCCCCCCCATCGTCATCGCCGCTCGGTTCCGTATTGGTAAGCTGCGACAGAATGATCTGCGCCTCGCGCAGCAGAAGGGGCTCCACCGGGCCGTACAGCGCCCGTCCGAATTCGACAAACTGCGGTTTCTGGCGGGAGGAAAGGAGCGAGAGCTGAAGATCAAGTTCCTGTTGTTTTTCGCGATAAAGCTGGTGCAGGACCGGGTCTTCGAGATGGTCGAAGGAAATCGAAAAGAGCTTCCGTTTTGCCGCCTCGACCTGCAGGGCGAGAGGACGGTACAGAAAGACGGGTTGATGGCCCTCTTGCTTGAAGGCTTCGAAAGCCGACTCGGCATTGATGGGCGTCACAGCCAGCAGGAAATCGAATGTCGAGGCCACCTCGTCAATGCTTCGGTCGACACGCGAGACCGCATCCACGAAGGCTCTGCGTCCGAGTGCCCGATGCGTCTTCGGCTGGAGGATTTTTCCAGCTTCGACGAAACGCGCGATGGCTCGCAGACCCGCGTCGAACAGGACCGATACCAATTGGTCGTGAAGTTCCGGATAAATCTGGTCGCTGCCGGGTTGCCGGTAGACGGGGGCAAACCTGACGGCAAGTGTCGAACAGCCGATGTCACGCCCCAACGCCTTATCTTCGCGCGCCGGAGGCGCTTCCGCGCGTTCGACTCGCGGCGTTCGAAACCTTGCCTCGCTGTCGCTTATCGCGGCGGAGAAGATTTCAGCCGCCTCCGCCATGTCGGCGCTCGCCCATATGGCAATCTCGAATGGAGGCAGGAAAGGCGCATCGTCGGTCAGAAACCGATCCTGCTTCAACTCGCCGATGTCGAACAGGATGAATGCGCCGAACTGTTTGCGCAGCGGAGCCTCGATCGCCTCGATCACCATGATCGCGGACGCCGCATGCGGAGCAATGAGATAGGACGCATTTGCCTGCGCGATGTCACGCGCTGCCGGTTCTGCCCCGTCCGCGGCGATATGGACGCAAAGGAAGGGAAGCGGCCGGTCGATATGCAGCCGCCCTCCGCCGGGCAGGTCGCGCCGGATCGACTTGCCATCGGCAAGGCACGATACGATCTCGTCGAGCCAGCTGTCGTCACTGCTGCGAGTTTCCGACGAGGCGTGGGTCATGGCTGGCTCGCGAGTGTCTTCTCGAGTATCGGGACGGCTGTTGCAACGATCTGGCGAAGCTGGTCGAGGACATCGGTATCCGGTTCACCCGTCCATTCATCCATGAAAAACTTCTTGAATTCGACCGCGATTGCGCAGCCCGTTTTGGGAAAATGTTCGTGGATGAACCGCGTCTGTTCGCCCTTGCCCTGGAAGGCGACGTTTTCGCGTACGTCCAGCGGGCTGCCATTGATCGTATGCGATCGGAAATGGGCGATGAGTGCATCGACGACCGTCGCCCAGCGCCCGCGGTCCATTGAGGATGTGCCTATATTGATGTCCGGTGCCTGCTCCGGCGGTGTAGGTCGAGCGGTTGGCCCGTCACGGCGATGATTGTAGCTGTGGATGTCGAGAGCGACAAACCGGCCGAACTGGCGCTCGATACCCTTCAGGAAAGCCAGCAGCATATTGTAATAGGCGTCATGGGTACGTAGGGAGGCTTCTATCTCGTCGTCCGCAAGTGCTCCTGCCCACACATTCAAACCCCATGCCTGTTCTGGCGTCAGATATATGGCGCCCTCGCGATTGCGATTGATGTCCACTTCGAAACGCGAGCGATGAAAGACGATGCGATTGGGAACATCGCGAATGGTGAACTCGGTGTAGGGATCCTCCTCCCGTAACCGGTCGTGATCATCCAAGCCGAATAAAGGCTGTAGGTTCAGTCGTGTAGAGTGTCCCTCATGGATCGCAGTTGCGATAACAGGCGACATGCCCCGTTCGATGGTCCAAAGCGCTGTAGGTGCAACTGGTGGTGTGATCAGAGTTTTCGGCCAGAATGCCCGTTCGGGCGCGAGTTCCGTTGTCGACGTAGTCTTGACGTTATCGGCAGACCTTACGGATTGCATAGTTTGTTCTCCAGTGCGACTGAAGAACGCGCGCGCCCATCGTTTGTTACGAACGACAGTCAGAATTTGATCGCAGAATTTAGTGGCACTTAGCCAGATATCGCTGATGTCGGTGGTTCGTTCTGTTCAAGAGCTTTTGGGGGCCCCATTCCAGCTAGTATAGCTCTCGCCCCGCTCGCCGAGCGGTGTGACCCTAACTGCTATCGCTTCACGGCGACACATTTCACCTCGGCCAGTAAGCCAGGATGTGCGAGTTCGGATACGCCGATGCGAGTCCATGCGTATATTCCTTTCGGAAAAACTTCGTTTTTCGCCGACCGGAAGGTATCCATGTGCTTCGACATCTCCACATGATAGCTGGTCATCTCCACCACGTCGTCGAAGGTGCAGTTTGCGGCCTCGAGTACGATGCGGAGGTTTTCCCACATGGCGCGGAACTGCTCTTGTGGGTCGTCGATCACCTGCAGGTCCCTGGTGCGGCCGACTTGCCCGACGACATAAATCGTATCGCCGACCTTGACCGCCGGGGCATATCCTGCGCGGGCGACGATCTCGCGCATTTCGTCCGGGATAATGACTTCTCGATCCATCGTTCTGCACTTTTCTTGCTGGAGACAGGCGGCCCGGTTGTGGGGCGACGCCATAAAATCAAGACCATCTAGCTAGCGTCAGGAAATACCGCTTGCAATAGGAACTGAATGGTTCCATATTTCTTTCATGGTTAAGCACACTCAGACATCTCCGTCCGCCGGACGCCCACGCGAATTCGAACTCGATGACGCAGTTCGCAAGGCAATGGGTGTCTTCTGGGATCGTGGCTATCACGACGCGTCTTTGCCCGACCTGCTCGAAGGCATGGAGCTATCGAGGGGCAGCTTCTACAAGGCGTTTGTGGACAAGCGGGGTGTCTATCTCCGTGCGCTCGATGTCTACATTGAAGATGCCATTCGCAAAACCGGGGAAATCCTGCATTCCAACCAGTCCCCTAAAGCCGCAATCAAAGAAGCGTTTTCGCGGCAAGTTGAAGAGTCCTCCGGCACGGTCGGGCTGCGTGGATGCTTTGTCGTGTTGTCTGCGGTCGAAATGCTTCCTGCGGACGAAGAGGTTTCCGCTCGAATTGGGCGCCTGTTTCGGCGACTGCAGGATTTGTACGCGGCCGCGATCATCCGAGCTCAAGCGTTCGGTGAGATTGACGCTGAACTAGACGAGCGAACGCTGGCGAGGTTCCTCGTCTGCCAGATCCAAGGAATGAGAGTTCTGGGGAAGGCGGGAGCGGATCGCGACGCCACCAGGGCGATGGTCGACTTCGCATTGAAACCGCTTGGCTGACTTCAATTAGGAACCAAATGGTTCCGAAATAACGCATTTGTACGAGCCGATTGATTGGCTTTGCCAATCGACATGGAGAGAGTTTTGGAACATGTCCGTAATCTTGAGCAAGCCACTGATCCGCGCAGATGGACCGCACTGGTGATCCTGTTGACTGGGGCGTTTCTGCCGCCTCTGGATTTCTTCATCGTCAACGTGGCGCTGCCCTCGATCCGTGAGGATTTCCACGCCTCCGTATCGACCATGCAACTGATCATCTCAGCCTACGCCACCACCTATGCCGTCATGCTGATCACTGGTGGAAGGCTCGGTGATTTGTATGGTCGCCGGAATGTCTTCCTGGCAGGGATGGGCGCGTTCGCAGCCGCCTCCGCTTTATGCGGCTTTGCCTGGTCACCCGCGGCACTGGTTTTCGGCCGGATCCTTCAGGGGTTTGCTGCAGCGATCATGGCGCCGCAGGCTTTGGCCTCCATCAACGCAATCTTTCCCGAGCACGAGAAATCAAAGGCTCTCAGCTTCTACGCGCTGACATTCGGCATCGCATCGATGGCGGGGCTGTTCCTCGGTGGCGCTCTGATTGCTCTCGATATTGTTGGGCTGGGATGGCGGGCCATCTTCCTCATCAACCTTCCGGTGATCGCAGTAGCTGCGCCGTCCGCGGTGATGGTCCTGCGCGAGACGCGATCTGAGAATGCAAGCAAACTGGATCTTGGCGGAGCAGTGCTGATTGCACTCGCGCTTTGTGCACTGATCTGGCCGCTCATCGAGGGCCGTGAGCATGGCTGGCCAATCTGGTCACTCCTGATGCTTGCCGCTTCGCTTCCGCTTCTATTCCTGTTTTGGCATTACGAGCAGAAGGTGGAGGCGACTGGAAGAGATCCGATCCTCGCACCACGCCTTCTTCGGGTTCCGGGATTGAAGCGTGGGCTGCTCGCAGCATTGTTCTTCTATGCCTTTGCTGCCTTCTGGCTGACATTTTCGGTCTATCAACAGGGCGGCCTTGGTCGCACACCATTCGAGGCCGGACTTGCAATCCTTCCGGCGGCGGTCGGCTTCATCTTGGGACCATTCGCGAGTGGGCACATTTTCCGCCTTTTCGGTCGATATTCCACTGCCGCGGGCATGTCCCTGGAAGCGGCCGGATTGTTCGGCACGGCAGCTCTTATCTCGTTCGGGGCGCCGGAATTCCTCTTCGTTGCATTGTTCATCGTTGGTGCAGGACAAGGAATAGCGCTTCCAAATCTCGTGAGGACAGTCGTCCAGCGGGTTGATCCAACGCAGTCCGGTTTGGCGTCCGGCCTGGTCAATTCCATGCTTCAGATTGGCGGCGCTTTAGCGACAGCTCTGATCGGCGGATTGTTCTTTTCGATCCTGGGCTCATCGACCGATGTGCGATCCATCGGCCACGCCTACAGCGTTGCAGCAGTCGCGATCGGTCTTTGTCTTCTCATTGCAGGTTGGCTTTCTGCCGACCTCGGACCGAAGAAAGAGGTCGTCCGATGAGCGCACAACTCGGCGGCTTCGCTCCTCGGCAGTGCCGTTGAGGGCAAGACCGCTCCCTATGGCTCGCCTGCCATCAGCACACAATCATCTCCCCACAGTTTCAAACCCAACATTTCGAGGTAACCGTCCATGGACATCACCCCCAACCTTCCTCTTGCTGGGAAGCGAGCACTCGTGACCGGTGCAGCACGCGGTATCGGTGCGGCCATCGCGTTGAAGCTGGCCGAGGATGGCGCCGATGTCGCGATCACCTATGAGAAGTCGGCAGAAAAGGCCGAAGCACTCGCCGCAGAGATCCGCGCGATGGGCCGCAAAGCTGTCGCCATCCAGGCCGACGCCGCGAGCGCCGAGACCGCGGGGGCCACTGTCGACCGGACTGTCGCTGACCTCGGCGGCCTCGACATTTTGGTCAACAATGCCGGCATACTGTTCGCCGGCGACTTTGCCACCCAGCCGCTGGAGGAGATTCAACTACAGCTGGACGTCAATGTTCGCGGCGTCTTCTTGATGACGCAGGCGGCACTCAAACACCTCCCGGATGGAGGCCGCATCATCAGTACCGGCAGCAATGCAGGCCTGGCTGTCCCATTCGCCGGGATTGCGGTCTATGCAGCGACGAAGTCCGCCCTGGAAAGCTTCACACGTGGTCTCGCGCGCGAGCTGGGTTCGCGGGAGATAACCGTCAATCTGGTCCGGCCTGGCCCGATCGACACCGACATGAACCCGGCCAACGGCGCCTTGGCTCCTGCTATCCTGCCGAGCCTGTCGATTGCCCGCTACGGTCGCACTCGAGAGGTCGCCGAGGCCGTCGCCTTCCTCGCCGGACCGGGCGCCAGTTATATCACAGGCTCGGGCATTCTCGTCGATGGCGGCATAAGCGCTTGAGCTGGATGTGGGGCAGCCCGCCGCCTGCAAGGACCCCGATACATACGTTTTCGCCGCAGAATGGAGATCGTCATGGAATACACGCGCCTTGGAAATACCGGCCTTGAGGTTTCCCGGCTCTGCCTTGGGTGCATGAGCTATGGCGAGCCCGATCGGGGAAGTCATCCATGGACACTGACGGAAGATGAAAGTCGCCCATTCCTCCGCAAAGCGATCGAATTGGGGATCAACTTCTTCGATACCGCCAATGTCTATTCCGATGGGACGAGCGAGGAAATTCTCGGTCGCGCGATCAGAGACTATTCTGCAAGAGACGACATTGTCATCGCCACGAAGGTCAACGGCCGGATGAAGCCCGGACCAAATGGTGCCGGCTTATCCCGCAAAGCCATTCTTTCAGAGATCGACGCCAGCCTGAAGCGGTTGGGGACCGACTATGTCGACCTCTACCAGATCCACCGGTTTGACCATCACACGCCGATCGAGGAAACGCTGGAAGCATTGCATGACGTCGTCAAAGCCGGCAAAGCCCGTTACCTCGGTGCGTCGTCCATGTACGCGTGGCAATTCTCAAAAATGCTGGTGGTATCGAAGGCGAACGGATGGACAAGGTTCGTCTCCATGCAGAACCATGTGAACCTACTCTACCGCGAGGAGGAGAGGGAAATGCTGCCGCTCTGCAACGCAGAAGGTATTGGTGTCATACCGTGGAGCCCCCTTGCACGTGGTCGTCTGACCCGCGACTGGAGCGAGCAGAGCAATCGATCCGAAACCGATGAGATTGGCAAAGGCCTTTATACTCAGACCACCGAGGAGGCCGACAGACGGGTGGTGGCGACAGTTGCGTCGATTGCCCAGGAGAGAGGAATTTCCAGAGCGCAGATCGCACTCGCATGGGTTCTGGCGAAATCAGAAATCACGGCGCCCATCATCGGCGCAACCAAGTTGCAGCATCTGGATGATGCTGTCGCTGCGCTTGCCGTCAGTCTCAGCACCGCCGAAATCGACGCCCTTGAAAGTAACTATATCCCCCACGCGGTCGTCGGGTTTACGTGACGATATGTCGGTGGCGCGGTAGGGGAATAAGTAGCGCGTCGACTGGATTAGCAAACAATCGGCAATCCAGAGCAGTTCGCGGGGGCGTCTTGATCTTCCTGCGACCCGGTTGAAGCATTTTCCGCGAATGGCGGTTTATGACCATGATAAAGTCTCTTTCAGATTTCCCTCTGATCTCGACAGCTCGTCTAAAGATCACCCCGCTACTCGACGGTGATGTCAGTGCGTTTCAACGGCTGACTGACGATCCTTCGATCACAGATGTCGTCGAGTTTCTTCCGACACCATTCACCGAGCTTGACGCGCTGCATCTCCTTCGCACCCAAGACGAGAACAACTGTTTTCTCGGTGCATGGCTCGGTGAGGATTTGGTCGGAACCGTCGGAATCCATCTGCGCAAGCAAGATCGTCTCGAGATTGGCTACTGGGTTGGCACCCGCTTTCAGGGACTAGGGTACGCGCATGAGGCGACTTCTGCAGTGATAGCTGAGCTGACGCGATTGTACGACGGGCTGGAAATCATTGCTGAATGTAGATTGGAAAACGCAGCGTCCTGGAATCTGCTACAAAAACTGGGCTTCCGGTCTACTGGCGAACGCGGACATCGCCCTGGAAGGGCATTACTCACAATGACGGGCATTTCGCCTAGATGGCGCGTCGCTGCGCCGTCCCCGCAGCGCTGATGTTGGCGACAACGGCGGTGACATCATAGCAGGGCAACGCATGGTAGACGGTTCCAATCTGTTCAAGAGCTTGACGAGAAGGTTGTTGGATTCCGGCCCAATGTGAACATGGTATGTGCCGTAAAGCCGCCCAGCGTTGGCAAGTCTAGTCACTCAACCGGTCAACTTGCGAAGTCGCGCGTTGGCGTTGTGCCCAATGGTTCAAGGATTGCTCGGTCATTGCAACATGTGCTTCTCAGTCTCCCAGTGTCCGGCGGTCGCCCGCCTCCGCCATCGGAGCGGCGATCGTGGCAGTTTTGGATGACTGGGACGCGGGTAAATCCAGTCTTTGTATCGGCATTTGCGCTATCAAGGTGGCACGAAACATCGTGGGTTATTACCGGGTGATTTCCCGCTCGATCGCTACTTCGACAAACTGTCTACCCGGAACTTTGCGGAACTCCATCTGTTGTCCATCGAATTCTGGAGGACCATACAATGACCGACAATACACCCATCGGCGTTTCGCCAAGACGCGATCCACCTGCCGAAAAACGTAAGCGAGCGCAGATGGGTAAGGGCTTCATCATCGCCCTCGCAATTTTCGCGATCATCATGTTCGGCATCTATTTGGCGATTGCTGGTTTCGGGATCGCAAATGCCTGATCAAAAAAAGGACCGTTCCATTGAGGTGGCGCGGTCCCTTTTTTGCTCTGCAAGCCATCGAGCGGCGATAGAATACCAATACCATACGTTTGTTGGATCGCTATCTTGGATCTGGAGAGTGGAAGCCGCATAGACCCGCGCGACGGGGGCTTGGCGAAGAGGGGAGAACCGGCTTTGATTTCAGCTCTCCCCTGCGACGGCCATACCACTTTGGGAGTGACGGCAAGGATTTAGGTAGCAACCGAAAGTCATTGGTGCAACCGTCTCATAATTTCTATCCATGAATGCGTGGGTCTCGTGCGACTCGTCTGCGCCAGCTATATCGCAGGACATGAATCAGTCTCCCGAACACCGCCGCGCCCTGTTTAACCGCATTCGTGAGAAGTATCTGGCCTATGGCTTCGGCTTTGAGGAAGACCCACTCTTTCTAGAGTGGGTAGAGAGATGGATCGATGGCGCTATGCCGAGTGCAGAGTTACGTTCGCGCTATATTCGACTGCTTGGTGAGCAGGAACGTGAGCGGGGACGATTACGTCAAGGCAGATACGAACGCGAATAAGTAGGCGGCAACGACTGCTCCAGCCACGACCATAATGATGCTGCTGCCCGCTGATTGTATCCTTTGCGGGTGGCATTGAATATAATCTCTTCGCAAGATGGTTAGCGTCGCCAACAAAAAAAGCTCGCGCTTTAAGGGCGCGAGCTGAATTGGGAATGCCTAGGGGGTTCCGGAGAGGGGACACCCAATCCCGAAATAAGACAGACCTTGTTTGTTTCAAGCCACTGCACTGAGACCGAACCTTGGACCGCCGGAAGCTGGAGTTTTCCGGCTTTGATCACGATGGCTGGCTGGTTGTGCCACCGGGATTATGCAGGTCA
>NZ_VIWP01000011.1:0-30469 GCF_007829835.1 Neorhizobium alkalisoli
GAAGCGTATCAAGATATCGTTGGGATCGCTCAGCCCGGTCGAGTATCGTCAGAGCCTCGGCCTGAACTTATAAAGCAGTCCAACTTTTTATCCGCACCCCCTTATGCGCCTAACCGGCTCAGTTCTGCGTGGAAACCAACAGAAGCCGGTAAGAAGATCACATCCCCTGCCCGCGTCGATGCCACCTCAACATTCCTCTCCGACCTTCAAGCCAACCGTGCCGGGATGGGTGAATTTGATAAGCTCACCAAGGGTTCGCAAACGGATTCCGTCCTGAACATCGCTAAGTCCATTGTCACGGATGCTCAGAAAGGAATGACGTTCGATAGCCTGAAAGCCGCTCGCACCCATGTTGGTCAGCTTGCCGCTGATGCCGAAGACCGCGTTCTAAAAAACCATCTGGACGGACTTTATGCGTCGCTAACATCCGATATGGAAAAGACCGCCGTAGCTTCTGGTGACGATGCGCTCAGCTCATTCAAGACCGCCAACGACCATTTTAAAGGCTACATCGATCCTGTCACGGGCTTTGGCAAAGGTTCGGAAGCGGACTCGATCCTCAAGAAAAACACCGATGATATTCTAAATTGGTCGATGTCAGGGGCGAAGAATGGCCGGTAACCGTATCGCATCTGTTCGTCGTACGATGCTGAAGGCTGATGGTGGTCAGGACGCTTGGAATGGTGTCACAGCTGGGTTTATCGACAGGCTTGGCCGTGGCTCTGATGACGCCTTCAATCCCGGCCAGTTCATGAGGTCTTGGAATAAGCTTTCACCTGAAGCCAAAGGCGCAATCTTCGACGGTACTCCCAACGCTCAGTTCAAAACCGATCTCGACCGTCTAGCAAGAATTGCAGATAATTTCGGCAAATACTCCAAGGGCGCGAACCATTCGAACACCACCAATCATCAGGCGATCAAAGAGTCTCTCAATCCGCTTTCGAAAGAGAATGCGATCATCTCGTTCTTGGGTGGCGCGGTGACCGGCGATCCTATTTCTGGGGCTTTGCTCGGTGCAGGTAAAGGTGTTGCGAAGTTTGGCGCCTCCCGCTTGTCACAGTCCAGCCGTGCGAAGCTCATGACATCCCCGAAACGGTGAATTGGCTAGTCGGTCTCCCGAAAGCTGAGATGACCAAGGGCGGTGTTAAAGGCCATATCAAGAAGCTTTACGAATTCGGCAAAAACACCCGCCACAATGCGTTGGCTGCTGCGATTGACGATTACCTGAGAGACCTGAAGTACAGCGACGAAGACCGCTAAAACCTAAATATCTGAACGATAACAAGAAGGCAGAAAGCCCATGACCGATCTCATTTCATCCGACTGGCAGGAACAGGACGCCAACAACACAAATCCCTCTCCTAACGGGGTGCAAGGTGGCTACAGCCCTTCACAGGTTGCACCGATCGTTCGTGCCATTCGCGGCGCGATGAAGAGAGCCTATGTCGCTGCAAACCCGATCTATACGACAACGGGAACAGCCAACGCCTATGTCCTGACCTTCATTCAAGGTCCAGCCGCATACGACAAGCGGAATCATATACCGCTTTATAGCTCATGCCGATAATACCGGCGCATCGACCATCAACATAAATTCCCTAGGTGCTAAGGCCATTGTTTCCCAACGTGGCGAAGCGCTTTCAGCAGGTCAGATCAAGACCGGCGATGTCTTAGAAATCTGCTACGATGCCACGAATTTCCGCTTAATCAGCAACGAAAAGCACAACCCAAAATTTACGGGCGTTCTCGCGGTCACCGACGCAGCTCCCTCAGTTCTTCTGACGAATACGGCGAACACGGCATCACCCACGACAGCTCGATTGAGCGTTTCCGGCAATAGCGCCGTTCTTCAAATAGGGGCGGCAAACACTGTTACGGTCTCCGCCAATAATATGACTATTGCGGGTTCAATCAATACGGCTGGCCTGACCTCATCGACGGCAATATCTTCAACGGGAAGCATCACGGGTGCTGGGCTAATCTCCACCGGTGGCATAAGCGCGACCGGGAACATTGCCTTGGCAACGGGGGGCGAGCGTCAGATTTCGTTCGGTGATGCCGGTACGTATCTTTACGGTAATTCCACCCAAACGGGTCTGTATTACCCCGCCGCTAACAAGTCACCATGGTACTATAATAAGACCAATGATGTTGTAAACTTTCAAACCGGCAGTCTTCAGCATAATGGAACGACCGTCGTCACGAACAGTGGCGGCACTTATTCAATCAACATCACGGGGAATGCTGGCGGCAACGCTTCGACGGCTACAACCGCAACCAATGCAAACAGATTGCTGCTCAACGGTTCTGGATACACGAACTTCAATTGGAGCGGTCAGGGTGGTCAGCCTACATGGCTCTGGGGCGGCAATGACGCAGGCAATATGTACGTCTACAATCCGTCCAACTTTTCGGTGAATTACGCCAATGGTGCGGGTAATGCCAACACTCTAGGTGGTCTGAGCAACGCCTACTTCATGCAGCGTCTCGTGAACACTTGGCTAACGGACAACGAAGGCGGTCTTCGATTCTACTTCAACGCTGGTAGCGGTCCCACGACAATTCGCAGCTCTGGTGACCCTATCGTACGCTTCATGAACGGCAACGGCACCGTAGCAGCACAGGTCCGTGCTGGCGGTACCTACGAAAACCTCTCAGATCGTCGCACGAAATATGACATCGTGGATGCCAGCGATATTGGGCGCGATCAGCTCATGGCTCTTCGCCCACGTTGGTACAAACGTATTGGCATCGATAAGGTCGAACTAGGCTGGATCTCGCAAGAGGTTCGCGAAGCTCTTCCAATCGCAGTTCAGCCAATCAATCCCGATGATCCTGATGAGCTGCTTTACATCGATGAAAAGGCTATTTCGGTTGCGACCGTCGCCACGCTGAAGGAGGTGGTTGCCGAATTGGAAGCTGTCAAAGCCGAGCTAGCGGCTCTTAAGGCCGAACGCGTGGCTTGAAACAAACCGACAAGCGCCTAACTTCTCCATCGGATTCCCTCAGAGTCCGACTCTCAGACCTTAGCCCGCGCCCTAAAAAAGCGCGGGTTTTTTGTTGTCAGACCGACGCGAATTTTGCATGATGTCAGTGGGTTCACTCTCCTGAACCCTGTGGAAACCAAACAAACTTACCCACGCCTTCAGAGCGTGGGTTTTTTCATGTGCGCCAATCTTGACGAAGAAAGCTGCGCTTATATCTCAGTTTACCGGGGATGTAGGCACTGTCTGGCAATGTTAAGATGGAACCGATCATGACATCCAAGTCGATATCGCAGCGGCAACAAGATAAGCGCCTTGTTCAGCTTCTTTTTCTCGAAAATGAATTTGCGCCTACTCAGTCATCTGAGCGCATCGTTTTGAGCAAGCGAGACGATACTTTTCCGAGTGCGGATTCCATGGCCATTATCTCGCTCTTCCGCAACCACTGAGCTACACTTGCACTGGTGCTTGGACGACATAAATTTCATACTGCCTCCAATTTGAGAGTTGTGTGGCAGTTGCAGGGGAGAGCTGAATTCAAAGCCCAGCTCTCCCTTCGCATTTTTAGCAGCCGCTTGCGCTACCGGACTTGCCTGCACTTGCATCCGCACCATTCGTTGTCGTGTTTGCGGATGGAGTTGCGGCAGAACCCTTGTCGGTCGAGCATGCCGGATCGGAAGCTGCACCAGAGCTGCCCGTAGACGCGCCACCGGAATTGCCGGTAGACGAACCACCGTCCGTACCGCTTGATGCTCCGCCAGAGTTGCCGGTGGAAGAACCACCCGTACCGGATGTGCCGTTACCAGCAGACGAGCTGCCGCTTGAAGAGCCGGAATCGCCAGAGCTGTTGCCGCCAGCTGCGCCGCCGCTCTGAGCAAATGCGCTCGTTGCCATGCCAATAGTCAGAACGCCAACCGTGAGAAGCTTCATCATTTTGGATGTTTCCTTTTTTCGCCCTACGTTGAGAAAACAAAACATCCGGCAAAAGGTTCGATTAAATTTGAGGCAAATAATGCGCTCGAAAAAGGGAGGGTCGCCTCGCACACAACCCTCCCCGCGCAGCTCAGTCCCAATTCCCCAAGACGAGCCGCAGCGGGGAATGTCCATATGGCGCATGTTAGGTGAGAGTTAGGCAGACCTAGCTCGCACAGCTTTTTATCAGATTTTTGCGTTCTCGCGCTCAACGCGCAACGCTTTAAGCCGTTTCAGTCTTCAGACGAGCGTCATCTAGTTTCTTCTTCTGGTCTTCCATAGCGAAGCGGGTGGTCTCATCGAACTTTGCTCGCTTAATATCGGTTGAAGTGAATGTGCTTGATCGGGGCGTGACGATTTCTCCTATCCCAACGAATTAGGTAAGGTGCGGAAAACAACAACCGATTGTACGGAATCGCACACAGAGCAATCAGTGCTGATCGAGAGGTAGCAATCCGACCAACACGTGGTATTCTGTTGCTGCTCGATGGCTTGCAGAGCAAAAAAGAAGGGACCGCGCCACCTCATGGAACGGTCCCTTTCTCATTAAGCGTTTGCGATACCAAAACCGGCAATCGCAAAATAGATGCCGAACATGACGATCGCGAAAATTGCGAGGGCGATTATGAAGCCCTTACCCATCTGCGCTCGCTTACGTTTTTCGGCAGGTGGATCGCGTCTCGGTGAAACGCCAATTGGGGTGTTGTCGGCCATTATGTTGTCCTCCAAAGTTCGAAGGACAACAGATACGGTTCTACAAAGTTCCGGGTGATCAGTTTGCCGAGTTGGCGATCAAGCGGGAAATTACGCGGTCATATCCCACGATCTCCCGCGCAACTCTGATAACCCGTTCGACTTCAGCAGCGTTCTTCACGACGCCTTCCAAGAGGATTTGATCGTCACGTGTTTCGACCGACATGTTCCGCCTATCGAAGTCAGCAAGATAGCTCAGCTCCATTTCAACGGCTTCACGATCACACGAGATGCCGTGCTGGCAAGAAAAGTCGAAATTGCTCAACGTGGGCTGAAGGCTGCTCAAGAACATAGTCGTCACTCCTTCGAAACATGAATGCTACATGAACGAACTGTTGTGGAGGGTTTATGTTCCTACCCTTGCGCGGCCACCTCTAAAAATTTAAGCAATATGCATCATAGTCTGAGGTGAGATGCAGATTTTGATAGGGAGGACTGCCCCAAACCGGTCCTCCCGACCACAGCTCTGCCGGTCAGACTTGGCTCGTCTTCCTCTTGCGATTACGCTTGTACTTGCCTTTATGTTTATAGGGGCGTCGGTTAGAGAGCTGCTGCGACCACGGAATCCAGCGGACATTCCCCGGCTCGTAGTTACCGTTCACATCAATTCGGTCGAGCGTCAGTTCCGGCGAAGGCTTCGGACCAACCGCGATCAAGAACTCGCGTAGCGTCTTGAACTTGCATTCGATTCCGCCTTCCCCCGTAATGATGAAATGCTGGATGGTTCGGGTTGCGACAACGCTGCCTCATGTTGTGGTAGGCAATATAAAGCGACCTGCGCTCTGGATTATCTAGGTGTGAAAACGTTTTTAATTCTGCGTCTGAAATAGTGTTGATATCGATAGCCATGAAAATCTCCTTCTTTTCTGTTGTTCTTTGTTTTTAACTTCCATTCTTATTTAGTGTTTCTCGAATTTACGAATTTGGGAAACTTCAAGGAGAACCCTTTACGCGGTACGCAAGGTTGCTGGATGACACCCATCAAAGATTAAAATAACAGTTGCACAGTATGGATTAATATTCCAAGATCGTCCTCAAGCGATAGACTTAGCTACAGACATTGCTACATCGATTGACACAAATTGGCGCAATAGCTACATATATCACAGGGTCTTTAGAAAATTCATCTCCTGTCATTGGCTGCGAACGTCTGCACGGCGACGACACGACCGTGCCGATCCTGGCCAAGGGAAAGACCGATACGGGCCGCATCTGGACCTATGTTCGGGATGATCGACCGTTCGGCGGGCTCTCACCGCCGGCAGCCCTCTACTATGCCTCGCGCGACCGACGGCAAGAGCATCCGGAGCGCCACCTGAAGACCTTCACCGGCATTCTGCAGGCGGACGCCTATGGCGGCTACAATCCGCTGTTCAAGGTTGATCGCGATCCAAAACCGCTAAGGCAGGCGTTTTGTTGGGCACACTCGCGTCGCAAGTTCTTCGTGCTCGCCGACATTGCCGCAAACGCCAAGCGTGGAAAGAACGCCGCGCCGATCTCACCTATGGCGCTCGAAGCCGTCAAACGGATCGACGCCCTGTTCGAAATCGAACGGGAGATCAACGGTCTTGCCGCCGAGCAGCGTCTGGATCGTCGCCAGGCGGAAAGCCTGCCGCTTGTCGACGATTTGCACTCCTGGCTTCAAACCGAGCGAGCAAAACTCTCACGCAGTTCTCCGGTCGCCGAGGCGATCGACTACATGCTCAAGCGATGGGACGGCTTCACATCATTCCTGGACGACGGCCGGATTTGCCTGACGAACAACGCCGCCGAGCGAGCGCTCAGAGGCTTCGCACTCGGCAGGAAGTCATGGCTCTTCGCCGGATAAGACCGCGGCGCAGATCGTTCCGCCTTCATGGCCACATTGATCATGACGGCAAAGCTCAACGACATCGATCCCCAGGCGTGGCTTGCCGATGTTCTTGCCCGCATCGCGGACACACCGATTACTAAGCTGGAGCAACTGCTTCCGTGGAATTGGATACCGCCGACCGTCAGCGCTCAAGCGGCATGATCTGCGGTCCTCACCGGAGGCTTACGGCGCAGCAACAGGGCCTTCCGGACTATCTCGCCTCGACCGTTCCCCTTGGCCATCTCGGTCAACCCGAAGAGATCTCAAAGTTCGCTATTCCTTGCGACGGATGAATCGAGCTTCGTCAATGGCGCCGAGATCTTTGCCGATGGCGGGAAAGCACAGGTATAGCTATGGCAGGGCGGCTTCAGCCGCCCTCGAATTCCTTCTTTGAAGCCGGACTTGTTATCTTTCGCCTTGATGGGAGCCGAACCTTCGACCCGCAAAGTCTAAACCTACTTAAAATTTCAAAGATCCTTTATATAACAGAAGCTTAGTGGGCCGTAACGACTGCGGCTAGCGATAACCTGAGATCATTAGCTGAGAAGCGCTGTCCATTCCCAGAGAATGCGAAACATTCATCGATCGATTTGATTGGCCTCCTGTTCTGAGGCTTTGTAGCGAGGCAGCAGAAGACCACCTCGCCAGGACCTTTCACTTGCCGTGCCCGATGGCCAGGGCAAACAGCCTGGCCTGTCGGTCGGCAAAAGCCCGCGGATTGGCTGGTTTGTCCCCGTCAAGAATGCGTGCTTCGTCAAGCAACAGCCACGCCGCATCCTCGCGAAACGCTAGATCGTAGATCGATGCTATGGCCTTAACACGCTCGTTGTGCGCGTTGATCTCCAGGATTGGCTTCGATGCGGTCTGTAACCGCCCCGCCCCTTGGAGGAGCTTTTCGAGCTGGCGATCGGGGCCATGTTCCGACGCGACAAGGCAGACCGCGCTTTCAGTCAACCGATCGGAAACCCGCACGTCACCGATTTCCTCACCAAGGGCGCTTCGAGCGAAATCGATGAACGCTGTAACTTCAGGAGAAGCTTGCCGGTCACCCTCATCGGCGCCGCCCTCGCCGGTCACAGCGTTAAGATCGGCGAGGCCCTGAGTAACCGATTTAAAAGGCTTGCCCTCGAAATCTGGGGCGTTGGTCGGCCAGAAACTGTCTACGCCGTCGGTCAGCAGAAGTACCTCTATCCCTTTGGCTCGAAAACCTTCGAGTTGCGGCGACGATCTCAGCTGGTCCAGACTGGAGCCGCTTATGTAATAGATCGCCGACTGCCCTTCCCTCATTCCGGCCAGATAGTCGGCAAGGCTCCGAGTTGCCCCATCGGACACGGTACTACGGAAGCGGGCAAGCTTCAGTAGCTGCGAGCGACGTTCGAAGTCGTCGTAAATACCTTCCTTGAGAATGGGTCCGAACAGGTCCCATACCTTGGAAAACGTCTCGGCTTCTCCTTCGGCCATCTTCTCCAGAGCGGACAGTATCCGGCTCGTTACGCCCTTTTTGATGGCGGCAAGCACGGGACTTTCCTGGATCATCTCACGGGAAATGTTGAGTGGCAGATCCGGGGTGTCGACGATGCCACGCACGAACCGCAGGTAACGCGGCAGTAACTCGGCTTCGTCGGTTATGAAGACGCGCTTCACGTATAGCTTCATCCGACCCTGTCGGTCCGGGTCGAACAGGTCGAATGGTTGAGAGCCCGGTATGAATGCAAGTGTCGTATACTCATGGCGTCCCTCAGCGCGGAAATGCACGTTAGCCAACGGCTCATCGTACTGGCCTGAGACACTTCGATAGAAGTCGTCGTAGTCCTGCTTGGATATCTCGCTCTTCTGCTTCAGCCAGAGCGCTGCACCATCGGACACCTGTGACGGCTCCGCGCCCTCTTTTTCTACGAGACGTATAGGAACAGGCACGTGGCCGGATTGATCGCGAATGATCTTCTCGACCGTCCATTTGCTGGCGTATTTCTTTGCATCGTCCATGAGATGCAGCACGACACGCGTGCCCCTCGCTGGCGCCGCGCCAAGATCGACAGCGACAATGTCATAACTTCCCTTGCCGTCGGACGACCATTTCCAAGCTTCGTCGTCACCAGCACGGCGGGAAATCACGTCGACCCTATCGGCGACCATGAACGAGGAGTAAAAGCCGACTCCGAACTGGCCGATCAATTCGGCCTTCTCGCCAGCCTTGGAAGCCTCAAGCCGCTCCATAAACGCCTTTGTCCCGGAGCGCGCGATCGTGCCGAGCGCGTCGATCATCTCGTCGCGGTTCATGCCGATGCCGTTGTCCTCGATAACGAGCGTCTGCGACTCTTCATTGAGCGACACGAGGATTCCCGGCTGGGCTGCATCGGAGGAGAGTTGCGGCTTGGAAATCGACTCATACCGCAGCTTTTCGCAGGCATCCGCCGCGTTCGAGATCAATTCCCGGAGGAACACATCTTTGTCGGAGTAAACCGAATGCACCATCATGTGCAACAGCCGACTGACATCGGCTTCAAACACGTGTTGCTCGGGCTGCAGCTCTTCAAATCTTGTCACTCATACCTCCATGGCAAGGAAATCGGCGATGAAATGGTTTCTCTGGGATCAGAGTTCAAGCGCTGTCTGCCGCTTAGCGAGCGTCGGAATAAAGTCTTTGTGCAAAGACTGTTATTCTTTTTGGCGAAAGCGGATCGGCAAATTCCAAAACCTTCGAGCTTCGCCCAATTTACGGGCTTATTTCCGGTCGATGGGTATACCTGCGGATTGACTTCACGTAACGGCCGAACGCATGCTTTCACGCCTTACAGAGGAGAACCCGGATGGCCGATGAGACAATGACTGAGACCAATGCCACGACCGAAGCGCTGGCCGTCGCACCTGCTGAAAAGAAGACACGCAAGCCTCGCGCTCCAAAGGCTGCCGCCAAGATCGCTACCTCTGACGTCACCGCGTCACCTGCCAAACAACCAGTCAAGAAGACGCGCGCAAAACGCGGTTCGAAGATTGCTCCGGTCAAGGCCGAGAAAGCTGCTGTCGAACCGAAGAAAGTCGCCACACGCACGCCGCCTGCAAGGGCAGCTGCCCCGGCTCCTGTTGCCCCAATCGATGACATCGCCGACCTCATCAAGCTCGAGGAAGAGAACAAGCAGTTGCGTAAGGAGCTTTCCGACAAGCTGCGCTCTGAGAATGCCGATCTGCGCAAGCGCCTCGGCAAAGCTTGACGCTCGACGCTGTCGACCGATCCGCGAAATAGATAGGCCCGCGTGGGCCTGTCCTATCTGAATGACTGCGGCAGTATTCTGTCGCCATGCCGAGGGCGAATGCGATGAGAACACCGTGGAGATTTGTTGCTGACCTGGTGTCGCGTAAACCGAAGGTGGATACTCGGGAGGAGCATCCAGAAGCTGCCGGTGAACCCATTGCTCTCGAACATCAACCGGAAAAAACAGATGCACATCCAGAGATCGAGGTGCAGTCTGCTGAGCAGCCTGTTGAGATCGCTGCGGAAGAACGGCTCGATGCGGCTCGACGGAACAACAGTGCCAGCCTTGAGCATGTTCAGATTTCCGATGAGGCATCTGCACCCGCGGTGGATGAAGTTTCTGCTATCTCCGCGGATGCCAAAGATTCAGCAGCCATAGATGCAACAGCTGAGATTACGGAAATCGTCGCTGCGCAAGAAGAAACACCGATCGTAGACGCTTTGGCCGAGCCGGTGGATATGCCACAGCTCAAGCGCCGGAAAACGACCCGAGCTTTTGTGCAGCAACCGACACCGTCGAGCCAAACGGAGGACAACGCGTCTGCCGTCCCGAAATCGCTCATGCACGAAATGGCCGATCTCGATGCGGAGATCGATTCCTTACGGCGCCAGCTGGTGAGAAAGCTTTCCGAGCAAAACGCGCAACTGCGAAAGATGCTAGCCAGGTTCGACGCGAAATAATCGGACACGGCACTGCCGCGGATCAAGCACTTCGAAGCCGATCACGCAGCCAGTCATTATCTTTGCGCAATTTCACGACCAACAAGCGTCTCAACTGGCGGTTCTCTTCCTCAAGCTGAAAGAGATCCGCCAACTCCTTATCGGCTTCAGACATTGATACAAGCTTCGTCCTTGCCGACTTTGGCTTGACCGGTTGACGCTCTCTTCTGGCATTCGTTTTCCGAACACGGCGGCGTATACGTTCGGAGCCGCCCGGCTCCGATCTAGCTGCCTCTCCCGTTGCGTCACCCTCGGCCGAACCTATCGCGTCGTTTGCGACTATCGTCTCTTCGCTATCCACCAGTGCATCATTCTCCACAAGAGTCCCTGGAGCGACACCTGCGACGGCATCGTCACCATCCGCTGGCGAGGCAACACTCGGCGGTGCATTGGCCTCCGCGACGATGTCCCGTGCCGAACGGCTTGAAGGGCTATCAACGGCGCCGTCAATCCCAATAACTGGTTTTGGCATGTCCGTCTCAACCGCTTGAGCAACGGACTTGAGATCAAGATTCCCCCAAATCGAGCTGGATTGGGCGTTCACCGACCTACGGCGGCCAGATTTGTACTCGATGACAAAATTGCGCTTAGGCTGTTTCATTGGTCAATTCGGAAAGCTTGCGGAATGCGACACCAACGACTGTCGATATGCGATGATTTGCAATACCTACACGATCTCACGCGTTTTCTCTATGCCGCTGATCAAGCGGCACGACCAAAGAGAAGAAGGCGAAACTTCCTTATGACGAATGGGCCACGATGCATCTCGGAATCACGGTGCCTTTCATACGACGGCTGGCGAAATTGATCAGCCGCGAGCGCCGTCCATTCATTAAGCTCTTGAGCCGATGCGAACCACTGACCCGTCATTTGGTTGGCTAATTTCGAAAAGGTTTTTCATTCGGCGAAAAGTTCACTCCTCATACTGGCAATTAAGCCGAAGCTCCGCGGAAGTACATTTCGTCCAGGGATCGACCATTGCAATTCGCGCGTACATGCGTTTATCGATTGTCCCGCCGATTTCCACCATACAGGAGCCACTGTGCTTATCCTCGTCCGAGACAATAACGTCGACCAAGCCCTGCGCGTCCTCAAGAAGAAGCTGCAGCAGGAGGGCATCGTCCGGGAAATGCGCTTGCGCGAGCACTTCGAGAAGCCCGCCGAAAAGCGCGCACGAGAAAAGGCAGAAGGCATTCGCCGTGCCCGCAAACTCGCTCAGAAAAAGCTGAACAGGGAGTTAGGTATCGGCCCCGCGAAGAAGTCGAAACCGTCAAGATCTATGAAATAGTCGCGTGATTTCGCAAAGCCGGTCTCCTGGCCAACCAAAGCATCGCTATATACGTCCAGTGATAAACAATGAACACACATCAGCCCCTATCCGAACGATCCGAACTTTCTGGCCGCTACACCGAGAACGGCATCACTGTCTTTGTGGAAATCTTCCGCCCTTCAGGCGGAGACGATTGGCGGATGGAAGTGACAAGCCTAGAAGACCAGCTCACTGACTGGAATGAACCCTTCGCGTCAGCTCATGAGGCATGGGAAGAGTTCATCTATGTCGTCAATACGGAGGGGATCGCAGTTTTCCTTTAGCGCCTCCCGACGTCATCGAGGATAAGCAGATTGGCGATCGACAGCGACAGACGGCGAATGATTTTCGATCAGGTTCGCACCAAGGCGATGTCCCGGGGCACGCCTATCGACGATGACCCAGAGTTGCTAGCTTGGGTAGAGCTGTGGATCAGCGGTGAGTATGACATGTCTGAACTCAGATCTCGATACAATGACCTCGCGATACGTCGAACCCAGCGATCCAAGTCTGCCGCCGGCGCATTGGAACCCGTCGCCTCCGAAGCCACTACCCCGGATACCGACTAAACCTGACGGCGTCCTTACCGGCAGCCTTCGCATTGTAGAGAAGCGCGTCGGCCTCATTCAATAGCTCGGAAACATCACGCTTTTCGCCCGTCCAGATGCCGCCAATGCTGGTGCGAACGTCGGCGATCTCATTGGAAATTGGGATAGGCTCCCTCATCCGTGCGAGTATCCGCTCAGCAGCCGCTTCGCCTGTGGACTGGTCGCCCGCGACGACTACCACGAATTCATCCCCGCCCGTGCGTGCCACAAGATCGCTGTCTCTGACGGCTGAGGTCAGGCGCGCGGCTGTGGTTTGCAGGACGACGTCTCCCATCGCGTGGCCATGAGCATCGTTGACCTCCTTGAAGCCATCGAGGTCGAGTGCAAGGATGGCAAAACCGTCAGCGGACCGTAATGCCGCGAATTCCATCGACAGCCCACGCCGGTTCAGCAATCCAGTCAACACGTCGGTACGCGCCGTCTCCTCCAGCATCTCGATCCGGCGTCGTTCCTCGGTAAAATCGATTGCCATCCCGACAATCTTGATCGGATGGCCGTCGCTGTCACGCAAAAGCCGCCGATCACAACGCATCCAGCGTTCCCCGTGAACGGTGTCGAGACGATATTCGGCAACATTCTGATCGAGCTCACCGGCGATCAGCGGTGTGAGATCGGCTTGGGCGCCGTCGTTTACGTTGACCCTGTTGACGTAGCGTTCGAGATCGAGCCTCGCCGCCGTGGGGCCTCCGATGAACTGAGCCAGTCGATCCGAGGTCTCAAACTTGCCTGTCAGGATGTCCATCTGCCAGAAGCCACCACGGACGGCTTCAAGCGCCAACTCGAGCTGCGCTGCTCGCTCGGCAAGCTGACGCTCATGCTCCTTGTGGCGGGTGATATCCTCGATCTGCGATATGAAGCGCACGACCTTGCCCGCAGCATCGCGCATCGCGGCGACGTGGATAAGCACGTGAACGATCTCGCCAAATGGGCGTAGGTAACGCTTTTCGATCGTGTAGCCGTCCCGCCTTCCCTGCAGGACTTGCTTGAATAGGATCAGGTCCGCCTCGATATCCTCTGGATGGGTAAAGTCCCTGAAATGCGTTCCCAGCACCTTTTCGAGCGGAAGCGACAGCAGCTTGGCAAAGGCAGCATTGCCACGAATGATGCGTCCCTCAAGATCGACCAGAGCGATCCCGATCGGAGCATTCTCGAAGGCAAAGTCGAACAACGCTAGGCGGGTTTCGGGGTCGTCGGCCGTATACGGTTCCGCTACCATCTTTCCTCCAAAGACAAGAGCTTCACGGCGATAGGTGTGTTTTAGGGGAGGATAATCAAGGTGCCGGTCACCTTTCTCGCCCAACGGCAGGCTGCATTTGCCCGGATCCTTGATGTCAGACACCTCCGAAATTATCGTGGGCCTTATCGGAATAATCGAAGGCCCCAATAAGGATCGACCTTCGAGACCGGTAAGATCAGGGAGGAAGACATGGATAACAAGAGCCGGGGTCTTTCCACGAGCGACATGCGCATACTGAGGACGCTGCTGGGCCGCTATGCGGCACGCTATCATCTCGCTGGCCCCGAGAAAGATAACTTGATCGAGCGAACGTTTCAGGCGTTGGCGAGCAACCCGGAGATTTTCTTCGAAATTCCAGTTGAACAGGCCGCTGCAGAGACAATGCACCGGATCTACGCCGGCCGCTAGCTTTGAAACTGTCGCAGCTTTTCTGGCTGTTACGCCCCGCCGATCTTCGCGCTCGTATCACACCGTAGATGAGGCGGGACGTCTTCCAGCTCGGCAAGCTTGCCGTTCTGCTTCAGAAAAATTCGAAAATTCTCTCGGACCGCGTCGATCGGCCAATGACCGTTCGCCGCCTCACGACAGTATCGAACAAGGGTCTCGTAAGCGAGATTGCGCTTCTCCTTGGGCCACTCGTCAAGAAAATCGAACACGTCATCCAGTCCGGTGATCTCCTGCACGAAATACCGGCGCTGTGCGTAGACGGGCTTGTCAAATTGAGCGAGCAACATGGCACCCTCCTTCGTTCGCTCGATGCTTACTAGTGACTGAGGCCGGCCCTGGATCGGGCCGGCTGATAGCAATCAATGGTTCTTCCTGGGCCTTCGGGTCAGGCGACCTTACGGTCGGTTTCGAGCCGGAGCGGCTCGCTGGTGGCCGGAGCGACGCCAATTTCGATCTTGCGCGGCTTCATGGCTTCGGGCACCTCGCGCTTCAGAGCAATTGTCAGCAGGCCATTTTTCAGATCGGCCCTTTCCACCCTCACATGATCTGCAAGCTCAAACTTGCGCTCAAAGGAACGACCGCCGATGCCGCGGTGGAGATATTCGCCCTGCAGCTCTTCAGCCTTCCCGCCTTTGATCACCAGGACATTGCGCTCCTGAGTGATATCGAGATCGCCTTCGCCAAAGCCTGCCACCGCCATCGTGATGCGATAGTCGTCATCGCCGGTCTTGACGATGTCATAGGCCGGCCAGGCCTCTATTGCGTTGAGACGCTGCGTATTGCTGAGCAGATTGAACACGCGGTCGAAGCCGATGCTCGAACGATAGAGCGGGGCAAAATCAAGTTCAGTTCTCATAACCATATCCTCCGTAAAGCAACATGGAAGAAAGCGGGGAAATCCGCCTCCTCGGTCAGCCGACCCCCTCGTTGGGCCGTCGGCGTTGACCGATTTGGTTTTTGAGATTTTGTCGTTCAAGACCCCGCTCGAAATTTTTCCAGCTCATCTGAAATCATCTTGTTCGCTGGAAATCCGGTCCTATCTCGAGTCGCGATCTTCGCTTTGGGAGCATCGGGATGGATGATGGAATGACCGAGATGTTTTCTGACGCCGACGTTGAGATTTTGCCTCCGGCGCATAACACTGAACACAAGATGGCCATTTGCCTCTGCTGCTGTCGCCAGCGTCCCAACTCCGCCATGGACGAAGACGGCTGCGGCATTTGTGACGAATGCTTGGCACCTTAACCCCTCGAGAGGAAAACGAGTGCCGCACCTTCGGCAAATTGAAGCTGAAAGGGAAATGATTTAAAGCCCCTTTCACTTCTGCCTGCGATAGTCTTGTTATGAATATTCTCAGAGCAGAGACTGGGGGCACATGCAGTCGCTAAAGAGGGTTTGGTTTGACGAGTCCGGCAATTTCGGGCTGTTGACCGCGATCTTGCTCGTCCCGTTGATTGGCGCTATCGGGATGATACTTGATTACAGCCAGGCATATAGCCTGCGCACCCAACTTATGGGGATAGCCGACGCGGCAGCGCTCGGCGCAATTTCCGAAGGTTCGCCTTATTACAAATCGATCCAGGCAACGACCACCGATGGACCGATAGACGTTGCCGAAGCAGACGGCGTAAAGCTTTTTACCGCTCAGTATCGCGGGAGTGCCGGCGCGACGTTCGCCGATATTGATCTCAAGGTGACGATGCAGGTCACGCGAAAAAGCGGTTTGATCACCTCGGTTTCAAGTTTCAACGCGATGGTTCCGACTACGTTCATGCGGATTCTCGGCAGCGATTTCGTGCCGATTTCGGGCAGTGCCACCGCTAAAGCCGGCGGTGAAGCGAAAACCTACACCGATTTCTACATGCTCCTCGACAACACCCCATCCATGGGAATCGCTGCCACGACGAAGGAGATGTCGAGGCTGAAGAGTCTCACGAGCAACAACTGCGCCTTCGCCTGTCATATCGGCTATTATACCAACAACGGATCGTTCAAAGAAGATGCCAACAGCACCTATATCGTCGCCCGCCAAAATGGTGTGACGCTGCGCACGGACGTCGTTGCTAAGGCTGCGGAAGCGCTGATCAACAAGGTGAAGAGCGAAATGGCGAACAGCGCCAACCAATATCGCGTCGCAGCTTATTCGTTTGGTAAATATGCGCTCGAACCGGGCTACCGTATAGACAAGATCAGTGGCCTGACACTCGACATGACAAGCGCTTCCAAGGCTGCGGCAAACGTTCAGCTAATGACGACGGATCATGATTGGTTCAACGACAACGCGCTCACTAGTTTCGATACCTCACTTGCCGCAATTGGTAAGGAGATAAGCGGCAATGGAGGCTCGGGCGATACTGCTGGCTCTCCTGCCAAAATCGTTTATTTCGTCACCGATGGAGTTGCCGACAGCCTGAAACCCGGTGGTAATTGCGGCGGCAGCTGGGAAGGCAACAAGGGCCGCTGTCTTGAGCCAATCGACACGAAATCCTGCAAGGCATTGAAGGATCGAAACATCAAGCTTGCCTTTCTCTACACGACCTATACGCCACTCGATGGTGACGGCACATGGGATGGACTGATCAAGAAAGTATTTGCCGACAGGATAGCCACAGCCCTTAAGGAATGTGCGTCTACTGGCCTGTTTTTTGAGGTTGGCCCGGACGATGACATGCAAGCGGCGATGGTAAAGTTGTTCGTCCAATCCGCAGCAAGCGTCTCTGGTCTGCGTCTGACGCAATGATCGAAATCAAACGATCCCAACCATGGTCCCCACAGCACACGACCAACGTCGTACCGGCAGCTTGGAGCGGTGGTGCATGGCCACCGATGAAATGGCCAGGGCAAATTGCTCTGCCCTGGCCTGATTGCTGTCATTGCGTCAGGTCAATCAGTTGATCACCTGAATGACCTTACGGGAGGACGGCTCGACGATGACCCGCTGCTTGTTGACAATGGCGTAGCTATATTTCGGATTTTCCGGAACCTGCTTGATCACCACTGTCGAAGGCAAAGCCTCGCCTACGACGACATTCTCTTGAACAACGACAGCATCCGACGGCATCGGAGCTTCCCGGACGTAGGTCACAACTCGCTCCGGCGGCGGATCGATTGCTGTGCCTGCTACAGCGCCGACAACGCCGCCCACTGCCGCGCCGACCGGGCCGCCAACAATGGCGCCGGTTACGGCGCCTCCTGCCGCGCCATTGACAGTCGATTGCTGGGCAAATGCGCTACCAGCTGCAAGGACAACACCAGCGGCAATGACAATGTTTTTCATGGACATGATCGTTCTCCCTTTGATCACTTCGACGTTCCGCCTAGAGAACGGGAAGAAGCCGGTTATGTTCCTGGACGGGCCTTTAATCCGAGCTGCCATAGGGCTTTGGTCGGAAGGAATTTTTTCCTCCTCTTGACTGCCTGGGCCTTTGGTCCCGGATGCTTCCGACCGAAGCTTCGATCGCGGAATAATACCTGCCTGACCGCTTTCCATTGCTGATTTCAAAAAGCGCCTATCGAACAATCAGGTCGAAACGATTATGAGAAGACAGCTTCGTACTGCCACCACCCTCACATTCATGCCGGCTTCAGCATGGCCAAGCTCTGGCATCAGGCTTGCAGTCGCCCAGCAGGCGCATGCTGCAGGCGCTGCAGTCACAATCGCATCGCCGTCACCAGACAAGCTCGCGAAAGCCGCAGCGTCGGTCGACCCCTCAAAGGCTACAGCCTTACTTGACTACGGCGATGCCCTGCGATCGAAACCTTCTACGGATCCCATGACGCATGGGATCATATCGT
The DNA here is from genome assembly GCF_007829835.1 of Neorhizobium alkalisoli. Taxonomy (GTDB): domain Bacteria; phylum Pseudomonadota; class Alphaproteobacteria; order Rhizobiales; family Rhizobiaceae; genus Neorhizobium. The sequence continues at coordinate 17,931 of NZ_VIWP01000011.1, forward strand.
CGTCTCCGCCGCGCAGAAGCCGAGTGGTCCGGTTCGAAAGCTCCCGCTAGAAGACGCCAAGAAAGCGATGGAGAGCAAGTTCTGGGGCGCCTACCGGATCGCGAAAGCGGCCCGGATAGCGGATCGCGGCACGCTGACCTTTATTTACGGGTTCCTGAGCGAGCGCCCATCGGCCTCGTCGCTTTTGCAAGGCGCGATCAACGAACCATTGGAGTCTCTTGCCCGGGGTCGTGCTGGAGCTGTCTCCCATTCGGGTCAGTGCCGTATCTCCAGGTCTGATCGATACGCCGCTCTGGGCCAAGATGGACGAGGCGAGCTGCAACGCGATGTTTGAGCGCGTGGCCGGCGGTCTGCCCGCCAAGACCGTCGGCCAGCCCTCCGACATTGCCAACGCCGTTCTCTTCCTAATAACGACACCCTTTGCCACGGGCTCGACCGTGCGTGTCGACGGCGGTGGTGTAATCGCGTGACGCCATGTGGCTTGATCATGTGACGCTGAGAACCGGGATCTCGAAGGAACTCGGCAGTTTCTTCAGGACCTTGTTGTACTGACGGTGGGCTTGCGACCGAACTTCAACTTCCCTGGCTACTGGCTCTGTCCTGGCGACGAGCCACTCGTCCATCTTATTCCTAGCAGCGCGATGACCGTCGGCCGAGATGCTGAGACGGCCGACCATGCCGGCTTTCGCCAAGGGTAACCGACAAATGGCACATCGACGACAATCTGACTTTGCTCAAGCAGATGGGCGTCGTGTCGATAAAGTGACGTCCTGCAAACCAAACCTCATGGGGGTCGCCATCACCCACAAGGTGGCATGCTGAAGTTTCGCGTCCATTTCTATTTCTAACGGAGGACGCGTTATGCCGTCATTTCCGGAGATTTTCACCCCTAAAGTTCAATCGCCTCATTGAATCGCCCAATGTGCCAAGTTTCGTTGACGTCCGCACTCATCGGACTTCCACAGCGACAGGTGGCTTATTCCCGGCGCAGTCCGGCGCGTGGCCATTGATGACCACGAATGGGCGTGATCGATTGGTCAGCCCACCATCGTCGTCTGCCAGAAAGGCGAAAACCTTAGCCAGGGCGTCGCTGCCTTCTTACGAGCAGCCGGTCATCCATCCGAGACGCTGGAAGGCGGCTTCGAAGCCTGGCGCGCCTCAGGTGGACTGACCGTTCCTGCGGACGCGTTGCCAACGAGGCACGCTGCTGGGCGCACAACCTGGGCGACCCGGTCTCGACCAAAAATTGACCGGATTGCCTGCCCCTGGGTGATCCGTCGGTTCGTCGCTCCTGACGCGGTATCTCTATTCATCGCGCCCTCGAAGGTCTCCGCTGTTGCCGACCGCAATACCGCCATGCCCTTCGACATTGAGGATGTCTATCGGAGCCACCGCGAAGAGCTATGCACCTTCGACGTGATGGTAGAGAAATTCGGGCGGGCACGGAACCGATGCTTTAGAGCACCAAATGAAGCTTAGGCTTACATCAGCTGCCTCGAAGCATTCCCTACCGTCATCCTGCAGTTCGCATCACCGAAGCAACCCGAAGATCGGCGGTTGGTCATAACCTCTGCTGTTGCTCATCACCCTCTGCGTTGGGACGTTGAACGATCCTGCAGCGCCGCAGGATCGTTCAACCTGAAAGCGTGCAAGCCGGATTAGTCATCGTGTGTTGCCGTCCGTGTCCGCCACATGGTGAGTTGCCAACGACGATGCCGAACTCAAGCATCCCTTTCCTCTGCATCAAATAACGCGAACCGCTTCGGTTAACGGCAGGTCAGAGGCTCCTGGTTTTCCTCATAGTGGATACAAGTTCGGTGGAATGCAGTCGACCGATGATCTCATCTCCACCTCCTTGACCTACCGCGGCAAAACCTCCGAGCAGCCGCAACTTTATGAGTTGAGTTTGTTCCAGAGGCCCAAACGTGAAAATGCCGCGTATTCAGGTGCCCCATGACACGCCATTACACTTTCAACATTACTGACGCCGCTCGTTTACTCGACGTGATGTCAAACGAAGTTCGTTTGAAGGTACTCAAAATCCTCGTGGATCGCGAGATTGATGTCGGCGAGTTGAGCAAACAGATAGACATCGCACAGTCCGCAATGTCACAGCATTTGCGGAAACTTCGAGATGCACGTCTCGTGGATGTGCGTCGAAGCGGACAGTTCGTCTTTTATTCTTGTAAGCATGAAATCGTTAGACGTGTTCTTGAAATACTTGCTGAGATCTCGCGCGGTGAGCACTGCTAATCACACATTGAAATGGCCCGTGCCAGTCACCAAGGCATTTCCATGTCAATCGAGATCGACGATCCGATGTGCTGGACGAGCGGCGATCACAAATTCCGATTTGGTCGATCAGTTTGCAAGTACAGATGGCGTGCTATGACAGTGCGAACCGCGTTCGGGTGAAGTCATTTCGCAAAAGCTTGCACATCAGACTTCAGGCACCCCCTGCCCGCCTAGGCATACGGACATATCCTTGTTGTTCCATTTCCGCGCCGTCTTCAGTCGGAAGCCCAGAACAAACAGGCGTCATAAGCTGTCATACCCACCTCGCTGTTCTCTATCACCATACGGCAAGCTCCGCCGACGATGTACAAGCATTCGATCGGCGGGCCTGACCTCGTATCAAGGACCAATATGACTTGGGCAAAGAAATAGCGCCACTATAAGACCGAGGCCACGAACCCAACCATCCCAGCAATGCTTAAGGCATTGAGGAAAGCTTTCATGGCATACCCGTCTGACGGTGTTCACCGACCGACAGAGCATTGATAAACAGTGGATGACAGGGTGTCATGCTCCAACGCGTCGCACAAGCGGAGGCGAGCTTTATGCGCGCGAATACCAGGGTAACGCCTGATAACGTGAAGCAGTGCGTTTCAGCGGCCGGTCGCTATGTTCCCGCGCAATGAACACCCCACAGTCTGGAGATCGCACGTGGCAACAGGTACAGTAAAATTTTTCAATCAAGACAAAGGTTTCGGCTTCATTGCCCCGGACGACGGTGGCATTGACGTATTCGTACATGTCACCTCCCTCGCCTTTGGCGAGCCCTTGAAAGAGGGACAGAAGGTCTCTTACCAAGTTGGCCAGGATCGCCGGACCGGTAAGGCTAAGGCCGAAAACGTTACCGTGCTTTAGGCGGCCCAACTTGGCGGTGGCGCCACTACAGCGACGGCGCCGGACGGGGCTTCGTTTTAGGTGAATGATAACAAAGCCCGCATGAGCGGGCTTTGTCTCTGAAAAACGGATCTGACCCAGATGAGCTGCTATACATTGATGAGAAGGCGATCTCGGTAGCTACCGTTGTCACGCTTCAGGAAGTCGTTGTTGGGCTTGAACCTGTGAAGGCTAAATTGGCGGCTCTGAATGCGAAACGGGCGCGAAAGAAAGCGGCTTGAATCGCCCTAATTGTATAGTAACCTAAGGAACCGGTTCCCCCGGTAGTTGATATGCTCAACTTCAGCCCGCGCTTCATCGTTGCGGGCTTTTTTGTTGTCATCCGGACGTGAATCTTGCATGTTGTCAGCGGGTTCACTCTCCTGAACCCTGTGGAACCAAAGCACCTAGCCCGCGCCTACGAGCACGGGCTTTTTTTGCTTGCCGGGGCGTTGGGAGGGTTGGACTTCCGATACAACCCTCCCCTCACGGCTCAGTCGCTTGTCCCCGAACTGAGGCGCACAGGGATTATAAATGGTCACAATAGTACTGTCTATGTTCACGGGGACGCGATAGACCGAGTGTGCCGTCACATTGGGAGGGGTCTTTGGCAGTGCGTCGGCAGAGTACCGGCTCTCCCGTCGCTTTCCTTAGGCTTTGAAATGAGGTACGTATCACGCGCCCCATGGCTTGCAAGGGCACAAAACGGTTCATTTGTATATCAAAGCCGGATGAGCTGTTCCGGTTATCGACTATCTCCGGTAGCGGAAGTAAGCCTACCTGGTTACGTTATAGTCGGCGCGTTCTCAGGTGTGCACGCGGCTTTGTGAGGAACGCGACCATCAGCACAAACTTAAATATCTCGATTCGTTGAAACGCTAACGATTACGAGTCAGCGCAATCCGAATACAATCAAGCTCACCCCAGCGCAAACCGAAGCGAAGCAGATCAGCAAAACCATCATGGTTTCTGTCATGTCGTCCCTCATGATGAAGCGAGGGACAACTCACTTAACCTGCTTAGGTTCCTCAGCAATCCGTTTAAGATTGGATGCGATCACAAGCCTCCGTTCACGAAGCTCGATCAGAATGGCCTAATTTCCATGACTCGCGCCTTGGATGCTTCATAGAACAATCGGGACGAACGGAGCGGAAAGCTATAAATGGAATGGCTTCGCAACAAGAAGCATGTCGGTGCGTTGTGACGCAGGAACCCAGGAGACATGCATGCCCCGCACCATTCGTTTCGAACTTTTGGCGAAGTTTGGCTACGCCGCAAGGGGTATCGTGTTTCTCCTTGTAGCGTCGCTGGCACTATTTTCCGGGATCGCAGGCGGTAGACCAGAAACGAAGTCTGCCATATCGGCATTGCTCGACCAGCCTCTTGGCAGGATTTGGGTAGGTTTGATTGGTCTCGGACTTTTAGGTTTCGTCGCGTGGAGGCTTGCCCAATCCATCACCGACGCAGACGGGCAAGGCTCTGATACAAAAGCACTGGCAATCAGGGCTTCGCTTTTCGTTAGCGCGGTGACATATTTGGGTTTAGCGGGCTACGCCATCGGACACGCGTTGAGCGCCAGCAGCGACGACGGGGGCACGGGAGAAAAAAGTCTGGCGGAATGGGTCATGTCCCAGCCGTACGGATCGTACATCGCAATTGCGATAGGCGTCGGCTTCATTGTAGGCGGCATCGTCACAAGCGCCAAAGGCGTCACCCGTAAATTCGAAAAGTATATACACATTCCGGACCGCACCGGCGCTCTAACGTACATTTGCGTGTATGGGCTGATCGCTAGGGGCGTCGTATTTGCGGTCACCGGCATGTTGTTTACCTATGCGGGTTTCAAGGTCGATCCAGACCAGGCGGGGGGGATTGCCGACGCGCTCGATTGGTTGAGGCAGCTTCCGTTCGGACGAGCAATATACCTGATCATCGCAGTCGGCCTAGCAGCCTTTGGGGCCTACAATTTGATCGCAGCGAGATACCGGACCGTGAAAGGGCCTAACCTCGCTGACATTAAGCGGGCAGCCAGCGTAACCGCAGGCCGGTAAGCGGATTCATCAACTCGATTTTGGAGACGATTATGACCACTTCAGGCGGGTTCGACGAAACCCAGCTTAACGCCTTCAAGAATGCGCACCTCGATTGGTGTGCAGCCAATTCTATCGATCCGAAAAGCGAACTCGGCGAAGATGCAGGTGCGTATCTACTGCGAGCGTTCAACACTGGCTCTCGCACCGCTGACGAAATGATTGTCGCGCTGGATCGCTTTGCCGAAGAACGCGCTCGTCACGTCCAGCTGGGCTCACCCGCTATCCCATCGTCGAAAGATGGGCTCCCCGACTAGGTGATGAAAAATAGCAAATCATCGGTGCCACCCCCACCTTACCCTTGAAGGTAGCTACATCGTTCTTCAAGGGTGACTTCGGCGTACAATCAACCCAGGGTTGCCAAACGATGAACGCTAAGACCTAGTTAAGGATTTGATGGCAGCGAGCCCGTCGCGGGGTGAGCTCAGCGAAGGACGATGAGGAGAGACTTAAAGCGCCAGGTCTGACGTCGATGCGGCCAAGGTCTGCCTCGGAAGAGCGGGGACACGTTTGGAGGACAGATGGATCGCCGGATCTCAACCTCGAACTGGCGAAGAACACAGCCAGATTCGTATGAAGCGATTTCGGTGTGTGGCTCCGCGTCATCAGTTTGAGGTTAAGCTTGGCGAGTCATCGCACGGAAACGAGCGCTGACCGCCAGTTGGTAGATATGTTCTGGAATATTCCTGTCCTCGACCCGAGGGTCGGCCAACGCCAGCAATGACGCACGGCAGATGCGTTTTTCAGATGCATCCTGGCAGTTTTCGGTCACATACTCGTACAGCGCTGAGCCTGACAACCCTTCCAAAATACCCGAGATCATCATGCCATAGACAGAATTCAACTTCTTTCCCATGGAACGCCCTTCCGAGAGAATGTTCGCTTGCAAAACGCAAATACCGGTATTTTGTTCGAGTGAAAATTGCTCGCAAACGACAAACCAGTGTATAGAGGTCAAGCTGCCCGCCTCATTACCTTGTTGAGCCGCTTGATTGCTTGCTCAAGCGACCGCTGCCCGTCGCAATAATCCTGCCAAGCAGTGCTGTCCTTCAAAAGCCCAGGCACTGTTCGGATCGTGAAGCGTTTCGGATCAAGCCCCTTCTTTACCTGAGTCCAAGTGACCGGCATGGAAACGGTCGCCCCTGGCCGGGCTCGCGGTGACAATGGCGCCACAGCCGTCGACGTCCGGTCGTTTCGCAAGTAATCCAAGAAAATGCGGCCGTTCCTGAGGCTCTTCGTCATCTTGATTTGAGGGCGCTTTGTGTTCCGATATATCGGCTGCACGATATCTAGATACATTGCAAAGCATCCGTGACAAGCGCCAACGCAGGTACTCAATAGAGAGCAAATCAATCGGTCTTGAAAACACTCCAGAGCCCCATTATTTGAACATAAGAAGAACATTCGCTCGGAGCCGTCGTGATGGCTGCAGATGGAAAACAGCTTTCGAAAACATCAATCGACACACTGTCCGCCATATCGCGGTATCGTTATCAACGGCGATCGGGCCGGGTCTGGCTTGTCGGAAACAAGAGATTTGCTGCGTCGACTATCGCCGATTTGGAGCGGCGTTCGTTCGTTAGAGAGGTCGCGTTTAATGGCACGCCTCAGCTTGTTTTAACCGCCGAAGGGAAACGCTTTATAACGGCAGCATAGTGCTTTGCTGCCTAACAGCGTACATTTTGTCATTGTCGGTAGGTATCGCCGTAGACGGTGCGCTGTTGAGTACCAGATCTCGTCGCGACAAACGTTGCAACCTGCTGAAGCTGATCCTTGAGGTCGTCGTCAATTTCAAATTCGCAGAAAGTCGCACGAATTTGCGAGCGCCGCCGTTTTGGCGGGGCGTTGAAAATCATCGGTCATGCGGAGAGGCTGCTGGTTTTACTCGACAAGATAAGTGGCAGATTCCATTTTCAAATAATTCTCCCGAACAAGGAGAGCCGCATGTACGATTTTCAGCGCCGTCAGCCCGATGATCGGGCGTTCGGCCTACCCCTTATCAGCGTTGGCAGAATGATGCGGAAATGGCTTTAGCCGCCAGCCGAGATTATCCCAAAGCCACCGTGGGGCTGGTGCTAGTGGTCGGCGCCCTGGCATTTGCGGCTGGATATCTTGTGCGAGGAAACTCCACTGAATCGTAAAAACTTAGGGAACAGCTTCTGGTCTGTCTGGTTAGGGGGACAGGTCGTCACTGACCCAATCCCAACTTTAGGAGGAAATGTCATGGCCAATCAGGGCGGAAACCACGAGCAGCATGTTAAGGCTGGTCAGCAGAGCCACAAGAACCAGGACAGCGCCAGCCGGACCGACAAGGGTGTTCAGGCGTCGAAAGCTGCAGCCGGAAAAGACTCGGCACAGGGCAAGCAGGGCGGCTCGCATGAGCAGCATGTGAAAGCCGGCCAGCAGAGCCACAAGAACAGTCACTGAAGACTTTTTGATCCCAATCAAGGCCCGCCGCGAGCGGGCCTTTTTGTTGTTGGCCCCACCAAGAGGCAACGGGCCAGAGGATAGATTCATGGGCGCTAAGGATCGGATCCGCTGGATCAACGCGCGGTCTTATCAAATCTGGGAACAGTCGGGCCGGCCCGACGGGCTGCAGGATGAGCACTGGTATCAGGCAAGTGCTGAGTGGGACGAAGCGCATGCGGCTGAATATCGTGCGTGGTCGGCAGGTTGTGACCAGCAGCACGGCTCAGCGAGAGAAAGCTAACGTCGAGCGGCTGGCCACATCGAGGCCTCAATCGCCAATGGTAAGCCAGGCGGAACGTTTCTTGCCCTCGTCGTTCCAAGGGCGCATGTTCAGCGAAAATCGCGCGGCGGCTGTCGGCTGTCACCGGAGCGCCACATACTGAAATCCATTCCTGATGAGGCTACGATGAAGAGGGCCTCCACACTGCTGACCGCCATGAGCAATCCCAGGCGGCTGCAGGTGTTGAGCCTCATCGCCAGGCAGGAGATTGCGGTGGGCGTACTGGCGGAGCAGATCGGCCTCAGCCAGTCTGCCTTGTCCCAGCACCTGGCAAAGCTTCGACGCGCTGGTTCGGTGAAAACCCGGCGCGACTCGCAGCACACCTATTATTCCTGTCGATCGGCCGCAGTCCTGACGGTCTTGAGTGCCCTCGAGGCCATTGCCTGGACCGAGCAAGCTGCCGCACCTTCCAGGGCGAAGGCTAAAGTTGCAGGTTAAAGCCTGGGCAGATCATCAGGCTAGGAGCTTGTGCAACAAATCCACCAGCTCGTCCGGAGACGACGGCTTGGTGAGCCAGGTACAGCCCTGCAGCTCTTCGGGAACATCGGGCCGGTCGGTCAGACCAGAGTAAAACACAACCGGCACTCCCCGTGCGCGTAGCGTGTGCGCTATGTCATCCGACTTATCCACACCCACCCGGTAATCCAGGACGCCTGCAGACGGTGTAAAGGTATCGAGCCACGTCATCGCGTCGGCCGCCTTGACGAAACTGGAGACGGTTGCACCGGCGTCCTCCAGCGTCATTTCCAGTTCAAGCGCGATAAGGACCTATCGACCAACATGATGTGTTTGCCTTGAAGCATGCCGAGGTCCCGTGCTCTACGGCTCGATGATGACGCGCATTCATGCGTGTTGACATGACATAGGGGATGTGGAGGCGATCGCAATCACGCGTGGGTGGCATTGCGGAGAACGGCGGCTGAAAGCGTCGCCAGAGCCGACAATCCAGCGATTGTACGGTTTCGTACAGGCCGGCAGCCTAGCGCAACTGGCGACCGCGCTCCGCAGTAGGGTTCAGCGCCCAGCTTTCGAGGGAGCTGCGGTTGCGCGAAACAGCCATGAAGATATCGATGTCAGCCCGTGCCGGGCCGCATAATTGGAGAATACGCGCGCTTTCAGCCGACGAGAGCTGATAGCTGTCGCATAGCTCTTCGAGAGTGTAGATTTCCTTAGACATCGCTCCTCCTTGCGTTTGCCCTCAAATCCCAACCTTGCCAAAATGTTCCGCCAGCCGCCATTCCGGCAACGAACTGTTGCTTTGCGCGTTCTGAGGATGCCCGTGATCGACGGGTATGTACGGGAGGATCATTCATGGACATCGAACGTAACGAGTGGATCAGAGAGCGCGCTTACGCCCTGTGGGTGGAACAGGGCTATCCGCACGGCCTCGACAGCCAGCATTGGGCGCAGGCGACCGCCGAATGGGTTGACGCGACGCGGCAAAAGCCCGGCTCCGGCGCAAAGCTGACGCCTGCCGGTGAAATCTGGTCCGGCAGGTCGGCGAACCGAGCGGCTGCAGAATAGCAGAAATAGCCCTAACCGCATCCCCGCGCCTGGTTGCTGTTCCAGAATAAACGTGTTGCAATGTGGCACTTTCGTCCGAGGAAACTGCGCATGACCAGCCCGGAGCAGTTCATCGAGCGAGTGATTACCGGTTTGCGGGACATCAGTCCTCGCGACACCGTCGAGTTGGGTGTGCTTCACGGATTTGCCGTTGATGCGGCACAGAGCGATACGCCAAAGCTCGCCGCGTTTCTCAGCAGCCTCGACGGCCTGGAGGCGTTCTGCGCCGAGCAGCACCGCCTGCCAGAGATCATACAGCCTGTCAGTGTTGACGGGTCAGAGTGGCGATTTGTAAGGGCGTTTTCCTCAGATTGAGCTTTGCAACCCTAGTCGCCGGGCATTTTGCGGCGTTTGGCCGTCGCTCCATATTCAGAACGGATTTGAGTGGCAGTCTTTCCACGATGGTGCCGGCTTCGTCGGTAATTTCAAAGACCTGGCCGAGTTCGCCATTTCGCACCTTTAGGGCCAGGATCTCCCGGGCGGCGGCGACAGCCTCGTCATGGGCGGCCTGCGGATCGGCGCACTCTGTACCCTCCGGGTCCTCCTGATAGCGCTGCCCGTCTCTCATATGAAAATAGTACCGCGTGATATCCAACTCCTGGCTGTTTTCTCCTAAGTCGGATGGCGCCGGTTCGTTCCGTAAGACATCTCCTCCGGCTTACGCGGATGCTTTTGAACCTAGGAGCTTTTCATCCATTGCCTGTGATGCGATTCTAAAAAGGAACGTCTTATGCCTGTTGACACCTCCCTGACAGACAACAAGCTGCTCGCTGTTCTGGCGGCCGACAACCTCGACGAGGTTATGCCCCAGCTGGAATGGGTCGAGCTGCCGCGCGGCACCTGGCTTGGCAAGTACGGGAAGCCGACGAGCATGTCTATTTTCTCACCGACGGAATAGGGTCGGTCCTGCTGACGTCGCCGGAAGGCCATAATGCTGAGGCTGGCGTTTTCGGCCACGTTGGCTACATCCCCTCCTCTGCGGTTTCGGGGATCGAGTACAACATCTACGACATCAGTGTGCAGATCGCGGGGGCGGCTTTTCGCCTTCCCTACGAACGTTTCCGCCAGCTGATGGAAACCTCGCGAGAGCTCTCGAAGGTGATGATCCGCGCGATCGAGGCATTTTCGATCCAATTGGGCTATACCGCCCTGTCGAATGCCGTTCATGACACCAATGTCCTCCTGGCCCGCTGGCTTCTGATGTGCCACGACCGCGTCAGCGGCGATGAAATCCCCCTTACCCACGACTTCATTGCCATGATGCTGGCGGTGCGGCGGCCCAGTGTCACCACGGCCCTGCATGTGCTGGAAGGCAATCGGTTCATTTATGCCGAGCGTGGCCGGATCACCATGCGCGATCGGCCGGCGTTGGAAGACTTTGCCAGCGATGCTCACGGGCGGCCTGAACCCGAGTGGCGCCGCCTGATGACCGACTTGGCCGGCAAAGACTTTGATCTCACTAGAAACTAGCTACTTGGTGCTGCCGTAAGCAGGCTTGCCCGCCGCCGGTGGGGCTTCCACCGCGCGATCCGCCTGGAGCGGCCGAATGGCGTACAGCGACACGTCCCCTTCGCATACGCCGCGCGTCAGGCCCTCGCAGCCATGCTCGATCTCAATGGTGATCTTGAATTCGCTGGCTACCTACCCTGTAACGCAAGCGAGCGCCCGATCCGACAGCCAGGTCGCGGTCGCGAAGAGCAACGCGGAGTTTTATTCGGCTCACTCGCGAAGCTGAAGCAGCTGACATTCATCAAAAGGTCGAAGCTCTGAAGAGAAACTCGGATCTCGTCGCGCTGACTTATGCCGCCAGTCTACCATCCTTCAGGCTTTTCGCTGGTACGGTATCAGACCAAGTTCTGCGTCTCCTCCAAAGTTTAAAATGATTCAAAGGAACTTAAGGACTTGATGCTCTAGTTGCCCTGAAAGTTGGGGGCATTTATGTATCGCGTTTTTTGTGCGCTTCTCGCAAGCGTTTTCATGACGGCTGCCGCATGGGCCGGCCAAGACGACTGGACAGTCGCAAAGGTTAGTCAGCCGGTAAACTACACCCTCAACAAGCAGAAATGGCTGCCGGTGCGTGTCGGCGACATCATTCCCAACACGGCTTGGGTCTCTACGGGATCGCGAGGCCGCATCCAGCTCGTGCGCGGCGTCGAAAGCTTGACATTCCAGCCAGACACGCTGGCCGGCCTGTTCACTAAAGGCACGACAGATACGAAAACCGAAATCGTCCAGCAGACGGGTACGCTTGATCTCGAAATCGAGAGGCGAGACCATCCGCATACCACGGTTCAAACACCTTATTTCGCCGCCGTGGTGAAGGGCACCAAATTTACAGTCTCTGTAACCAAAGAAGCGGCTGAGGTTTCGGTCAATCGTGGCTTGGTCCAAGTAAGTTCTTTCAAAAGTGGTCAACGCGCTGATGTTGGCCCCGGCCAGAGCGCATCTGTGAGCAGCACCCGAGGTATGAGTGTAGCAGGCAAAGTGTCCTCGCCGACAATTACCTCCACTCCGCCAACAGCAGCAAAAGTACAGGCTATAAATGCGACACCGACCGCTGCGCCACCATCAACCAAGACCGCTCCAGCTGATGCAGCAACGACTGGTCCCACGTCGTCAAGAGCTTCCAAGGCTGATACTGGTGTCTCAAGAAGTGAAGCTGGCAAGTCTCAGTCGGACGGCGGGACTCGAGCTAGCGGCAGCGGATCTGACGGCAGGGACGGTTCCGATAAACCTGATGGAAATAAGTCCGACAAACCCAACAGCGATAAGCCCGGTAAGCCCGATGGCGACAAGCCTGGCAAGCCCGATGGCGACAAGCCCGGCAAGCCCGGTGGCGACAAGCCCGATGGTGACAAGCCCGGCAAGCCGGGTGGCGACAAGCCTGGCAAGCCCGATGGCGACAAGCCTGGCAAGCCCGATGGCGACAAGCCCGGCAAGCCCGATGGCGACAAGCCTGGCAAGCCCGA
>NZ_VIWP01000011.1:30566-155857 GCF_007829835.1 Neorhizobium alkalisoli
ACAAGCCCGGCAAGCCCGATGGCGACAAGCCTGGCAAGCCCGATGGCGACAAGCCTGGCAAGCCCGATGGCGACAAGCCTGGCAAGCCCGATGGCGATAGGCCCGGTAAGGGCGACGGCAAGAGCGAAAAGAGCGGAGGCGGACAGCGCACTGCGGCAGGGGGGCGCGAAAACAGCATAGGGAAGGGTCGATGAAGGCACCGATCGCCTTCAACGAATTTGCCAATTCCGTCACATCCAGGGTCGTTCGCCTGCTGATGATCGGCGCCATCGTGTCGTTTTCACTTGCTGGCTATGCATTTCCGATCGGCAAGGCCCTCGACAAGGCTCTTCTGGATTGGCGTTTTTCGGCGGCGCCGCGCGAAGCGTCCGGCAAGATCGTTTATCTTGCGATTGACAAGCAAACTCTCGATGCAGTCGGGACTTGGCCATGGCCCCGAACGATTTACGCGAGCATTATCGACAGATTGGTACGGGCGAACGCGGCCGACATCTTCTTCGACATAGATTTCAGCACGCCTTCGAACCCTGATGCTGATCGCCGTCTTGCTCAAGCGTTAGGGGATGCCGGTGGCGGAGTTATCCTCCCGGTTTTCAAGCAACACCTGATCGCAGGCGATCAGACGTCCGCCCTATCGACACGGCCAATCCCGATACTAGCTGAGAATGCGTGGCTCGCCTCGGCTAACGTCGTCCTCGACGAAGATGGAAGCATTCGCCATTTTTCGCTGGGAGACGTGACGAAGGATGGGCCGACGCAATCGGTTGCCGCGGTCCTCGGTCGATCGGACGCCAATGCCGGAACGCGGCTTATCGATTACTCGATCACGCCATCGTCCGTGCCGATCATATCACTGGCAAAGTTTCTAAGCCCTGACTTCGACCTGGATAGCCTAAAGGGTCGCTCGATTGTCATTGGTGCCTATGCGACGGAATTAAAGGATATTTTCCCGGTAGCGATTTACGGCCAGCTAACGGGCTCGATGTTGCACATCCTCGCTGCAGAGACCCTGTCGCAGCATAGGGATCTGCAAGAACATGACCAACGTCCATGGGAGCTCGGATTTGCAGCGATCGTCATTGCCGTTGCCCTCGGACTTCGTACGGCACGGTCGTATGTCTCGTTCGCTGTGGCGCTACTTGTCATCGGCAGCGGCGAAGCTATTGCCCTTTATCTTCAGGTACAACATGCTGTGGTCATCCACACGGCTAATTGCTGGATGGTGGTAGCGCTTGGTGTCGTCCTCACACTCACCGAAAAGGTGGACTTCAGTCGCTTCATCGCGGATCTTGCTAATGCGGAGCAGCGCAATTTGCGCCGCCTTCTTCGGAAGATCGTCACCGACAGCACGGATGCCGTCGTGGCTTTCGATCATGATCTGATGATCTTCGAGGAGAGCAAGTCGACGAGATCGATGTTGATGCTCTGTGAGGACTCGGCGCCCAGCGGGCCGTTGTCGCAAATCATACCGCGACAACTTCACGATATTATCGTCAAGCTTGCAGCGGATCATGCGGAGGCGAACGAGACTGTTCATAGCAGCACAAGCCAATTCCAGCTTAACCGCAACGGAGCCGTGAAGCACCTTGAAGCGACTGTCACAATCTCACCTGTTGAGCGGCCTAATCAGGATGGAGAAGCAAATCGAGCGCGTTTCGTAGGCAGTCTGATTATCCGGGACATGACAGCACGCCGCGACTACGAAGAACGGCTCCAATATCTGGCAAAGCATGATGCCCTTACCGGGCTTCTAAACCGCGGTGGATTTATCGAGCACCTTGGTAACCAACTTGCTAAGGCCCATCTGCTAACCATTGGGCTGCACCGTTTCAGCGTTCTCAACACGACCATGGGACGCAACGTCGGCGACGACCTCCTGCGAAGCATTGCCTGTCGATTGCAGCAGAGCGATCTGATTGTCTGCGCCGCGAGGCTAGGAGCTGACGTATTTACCGTGGTCGTCCAGGTCGATGTTATTCAAACCCAGGACGAGGCCGCGAAGGCCATCCTCTCCCTTTTTGACCTGCCGTTCGACCTGGCAGGCAGCATGGTGCAGGTCAGCGCACGCATCGGGATATGCACCGTAACGCAGCCTGACGGAGATCCCGGTGCCTGGGTCGAACACGCTGAACATGCGCTTGATGAAGCGAAGGCGATCGCTGGCGGCGGCTGGAAGGCTTATGACCCGGCAGCGGCGAAGCGCCAGCGTCATTCACGTGAACTCGAACACGCTATGCGCGGAGGGCTACAAAAAGGCGAGTTCTTCTTACAATATCAGCCACAGGTTGATCTCCGGACGGGAAAGCTGGCCGGCGCTGAGGCGCTACTTCGGTGGGAGAATGGCAAATTTGGCCTGGTGTCGCCCGCCGCCTTCATACCTGTTGCCGAAGCGAACGGTTTCATCTGTGAGCTCGGACGGTGGGCCCTGACCGAAGCCTGCCATCAGGCTGCCGATTGGCCCGACGAAATCACGGTAGCCGTGAATGTCGCCCCCATCCAGCTGGTCCGGGGCGATGTGGTCGCCGATGTCAAACATGCTCTGGCGCTGTCTGGCCTCCCTCCGAAACGACTTCACCTCGAGATCACCGAGTCGGCCTTCGTCGAACTAAGTGGACCCGTTTGCAAAGCTCTTGAACAGCTGCGGGAAATGGGGATCGCGATCGCGCTCGACGATTTCGGGACAGGCTATTCCTCATTGAGTTACCTTGCCGGTTTCCCGCTCGACAAGCTCAAGATTGATCAGTCTTTCGTCCGCAAGATGTCGAGCGACCCCCAAAGCCTGGCGATCGTCCAGACGGTGAATGCTCTTGCCGAAAGCTTGCAGCTGGACGTAGTTGCAGAGGGAGTTGAGACGGAAACCGAGCGGCAGCTGCTTACTGCGATGGGGTGTGAGATCGGGCAAGGTTATCTGTTCGGAAAACCTCAGCCCTCGGAAGCAATCGAAGAGTGGTATCGCACGAGTTGTCGGAAATTCGCAGTTTAATCAACGTAAAAAAACGATGATGTCACTGCCGTCGCTCTTGATCCGATTTGAACCAGCGACCCTTAACAAACAAGTCACTGCTTCGAGGAAATCAACGAGTTGAGGCATAAAGCCTATTTATGGAACCTTTTTACCCTTTTGATGGAAGCTGACGATCCCCTACTGTACATAGTCAGTCTTGATGCTCACCGCTTCCCAAGCCTCAAGTTCACCAAGCGTCTCTTTGATCCTTCCGCGAATCCGGCGCAACGCATCCGAACCGAGCACAAGCTGAAGTGGGGGATTGTCCGACTTTAGAGTGTCGAGGATGACCCGGGCAGCCGCTTTCGGGTCCCCTAGTTGTTGATGGTTGGCTTTTCCGAGGGTGTCGAGTGCAGCTCCCACTGTTAACCGGTATGCATCGTCGGCTGTCGCGCTGAAACGAGCAGAACCGGTGGACAGGAAATCAGTCCGAAACTGACCCGGTGCTATTGCCGTAACGCCGATGCCAAGGTGCTTGACTTCAGCGGCGAGTGCCACAGAGAAACCTTCAAGCGCATGTTTCGCTGACGCATAAAGTGCGGTGCCCACACCCGGCGCCCTACCCGCCACTGACGTGATGTTTACTATGTGGCTCGCGCCCTGAGCTCGCAAGTAAGGGAGTGCGGTTCGCACAATTCGGATCGGCGCGAACACATCAACGTCAAACAGATGTTCCAATTCAGCATCTGTTGAAGATTCAACCGAACCAAGAAGGCCGTAACCGGCGTTGTTGACAAGGAAATCAACACGCGTTCCTTCCGAAAAAACTTTCTCGACAACTTCTTTCGTACGATCGACATCAACCATATCTAATGCATGGATCTCGATTGCTCTGCCCCGTAAAGTTTCCGGTGTGCCGCCGCTGCGCGTGGTGCCAATAACGCTATCGCCTGCATCGAGAACGGCCTCAGCGAGTGCAAGGCCCAACCCCCTCGATACTCCGGTAATAAACCAATTCGCCATTTTGCAGTCCCTACCTTGACCGACGCCGCTTTTCGGACCGTCCCGCGCAACCTCATTCAGAGGCTAGAACTGCCATGCACTGTGCAGTGCAGTCAAGGGCGATCGAAGCCTGCAATATCGATTGATCTGGGAGAAGTCTAAAGCCGCGTCCGCCTCGAAGCGTCACCAAATGGTAAACCCGCTATCGCTCAAGCTCATAGTAAGCCCTGCTGTTTCGCATCCTGTCCGCAAAGGGCGGCCTAAACGGCCGCCCCAGACACTCTGTTATGCCAGACGCCCGCCGCCATCCACATGAAGGACAGTGCCCGTCACATACCGGTTCGTCATAAGGCTAAGCGCGGCTTCGGCAACGTCGGCAGGAGTGCCCACGTAGCGTGACGGAAGCGACTTGGTTTGCCCTTCGAAAAAGGCCCTGCGGTCGGCCTCCGGCATGAAGTCCCAGCCGGGAGTTTCCACGACACCTGGCGATAGCACATTCACGCGTAGGGGTGCGAGCTCAACGGCAAGTGCCTTTGCGAGACCTTCGAGGCCTGCGTTCACGGCCGCGACAACAGCCGTGCCGGGACCCGGACGATAGGCCGCAAGACCGGAAAAGAATGTGATTGATCCGCCTTCCCTGATCGTCGCACCAGCAAACCGAGCGGCGAAGAACGGGCCCCAGAATTTGCCGGCGAGCATCTGTTGCACGTCTTCAAGAGCAATGTCCGCGATCGGCGCATAGGTAAGTGCCGCGGCTGTCGTAACGAGATGGTCAATCGAGCCCATTGAGGCGTAGGCGTTTTTCGCAGAATCCGCATCGCCTGCGTCCAAGGACGCCGTCACGGCGCGATTGCCCAAAGTCTCGTTTGCCTTGTCGAGCCGATCCTGCGACCGTCCGGCGATGGTGACTTTTGCACCGCGATCAAGAGCTGCCTTGGCAAGGCCAAGGCCCATGCCGGAACCGCCGCCGACAATGACGACGTGTTTGTTTTCGAGATCCATTTGATTTCTCCTTTCAACAATGGAATTGATCCGCCGCTGCCCTCTTGCGAGGCGCGACGATCGCGATGAAGCCAGCGAGACAGACAAAAGCGCCGACGAGAGGTGTCGCCGCCACACCGGCAACTGTGATGGTGGCGTGACCTGTAAGTGAGCCGAACGTGATGCCGAGATTGAACCCTGCGATGTTCATGCCAGAGGCGGCCGCTCGGATGCTGCCTGGTCGATCTGCCGCCACCTGCAGTATCTTTGCCTGGAGGATGGGAACTGCCGCAAACATTGCAAAACCGAGCAGAACGACCAAGACCGCGGTTGGCAGCGCGTTCGATGACCAAGCGGCAATGCCGAGAAGCAGAACAACAAGTCCCGCCACCACCCAGGCGGAAGCCTTGGAAGGACCGACCTTATCAGCGAACTTGCCGCCGACAATGTTTCCAACCGCAGCCGCAAGGCCGTAGAGCAGGAATACAGTGCTAATCGAAGCGACATCGAGCCCCGAAACCTCTTCGAGCAATGTTGCGACGTAAGTGTAGAAGGTAAACGCTCCGCCATAGGCCAGAACCGTTATGCCCGCGGCACCCAATAGAGATGGATCAAAAAGGCCCTTCAGAGCATTCGTGGCTTCCGGCGAAGAACTGTCTCCCGTGCCACGAGGCACGAGCACCCACATCGCGACCGCGGCCACGAAGGCACATGCGGCAACGCAGGCAAAGACAGCTCGCCAGCTCCAGACCGAACCGAGATAGGTTCCTGCTGGCACACCCGTCACAAGAGCAATTGTCAACCCCATGAAGACGAATGCGATTGCACTGCCGCTGCGATCCTTGGCGACGAGGGCAGCCGCCACCGATGATGCAACGGCCAGGAACGTGCCATGCGAGAGACCACTGATGAAGCGGGCCGCGATGATTGTCACGAAGCTCGATGACACAGCGATCAAGAGGTTTCCGGCAACAAAGAGTAGCATCGACGCCATGAGCAGTGGCTTTCGGCTCCATGAACTTGCAAGTGACGTGACGAGGGGAGCGCCGACGGCGACACCAAGGGCATAGGCAGTGACGACCTGCCCCAGATCGGCCACCGGATATCCCAGGCCTGCCGCCATCGGAGGCGCCAACCCGATTGCGACGAATTCGACGAAGCCCAATGCGAAGGCGCATAGGCTAAATGCATAGATGGCGGCTGGCATTGGCTACTCCATTGAACAGAAGCAAAATCTATGCTTTCCCTCAATGTTAGAGTAGATTGCCTATTGTGAAGGACCTTTACCATATGGAAAAGATAGCCTACCTCCCGGGCATCTCAGAATTCGTTGCTTCCGCGAAGACTGGATCCTTTTCCGGCGCTGCGCGTGCCCTCGGCGTCTCGGTTGCGCATATCAGCAGGACAGTTGCGAAGCTTGAAGCCGATCTCGGCGTGCAGCTCATCACACGAAGCACACGGTCGAGCATTTTGACCGATCAGGGGCAGCAGTTCTTCTCGCGATGCTCGAGCATTCTTGAAGCCTATGACGAAGCCCGTGACATCGCGCGCGCGGCGACGGCTATCTCGGGCCGCATTCGTATTTCGATGGGCGGCCATTACGCCGAGACCGTGCTGACACCGCAGCTTGCGCGCTTCTGTGCTGACCACCCGGGGGTTTCGATAGATCTCGAGATGACGAGCAGAAACGTCGCGATGATCGAGGAAAACTTCGATCTCGCCGTGCGAGCCGGGCCACTGGCGCAATCCACTCTTATCGCTCGCAAGCATGCTGGCTTCAGGCTGCGTACGCTCGCGGCGCCTGGCCACGTGCCCGACGCGATAGAGGATCCAGGCGACCTTCATCCGTCATCTTGCATGTCCTTGGGTGGTCGCGACTGGGTCTTTTCCCGCAAAGGCGAGATAAGGGTCTTAAAGCCAGAGGGGCGAGTCAACACAAACAGCGGAACCCTTCTTGTGTCCAGCGCCATCGAACGCTGCGGGATCGCCCAGGTTCCCTCTTACTATGGTCAGGCAGAACTGGAGTCAGGACGGCTTGTGGAACTCTTTCCGGAGTGGACCGCCTCCGAGGAATTCGAGTTCTTCCTAGTCTATCCCGAACAGCGACATCTCCCGGCGCGCGTTCGGGCCCTCATCGACTACCTGGTCGCTCAAGCAGGCCGATAGAACCTGAGGAACATAGCGACGCCACTCTCGATGATCTCTTCGATCTCCCCGGCCGTGAGTGCCCGGTCGTCGCCCATGAGGCGAACCCAAAGGACCGCTTCGTCGATCAGGCCAAGAAACTGCTTCGAGGCGAGGTCGACATTGTCGATCCGCAGGAGGCCGCGGCGAGCCATTTCGCCGATATAATTCCGCACGGAAGTGACTGCGGGTGTTTTTCCCATTTCGAAAAAGCTTTTGATGAGATCCGGGAAACGGCGGCCGTCGGCGATGACCATACGAAGGAAAGCGACAGCCAGCGGCGGCCCCCAAAACGACGACACGGCTTGTCCAATGCGGCGCAGGCCAACCTCTGGGTCCGCAAGAGCTTCGGCATCGTCACCAATATCCATTGCAGGAAATGCGCGCCACATGCGCTCAACGACAGCGCGGAAAAGTGCTTCCTTGCCGTCAGGAAACTGATTGTACAGCGTCCGCCTTGCCGTCCCCGCCTCCTTGGCAACCAAATCCATGCTCGCGTTCTCGTATCCATGCTCGATGAAGACGCGGCTCGCAGTCATGAGGATGACGTCGCGCGTACTCTGAACCGGCCGGGCATTGGCGATCTCCTCGAAGATAGAATCTTTCTTTTCGGCGGCGGACATTGGCGAAATCAAACCTCTCAGAATTTCAGGTGCGCCTTCGATATCCCAACTCGCCCGATTTGACAAAATCGAGGTGCCCCCTTGCCTGCACTCATGAGTGCAGTATATGTCTGCACTCATGAGTGCATTGATGCTCATTAACATACAATTCCATTCAAGTCAGGAGCCCTCCATGGATTCGTTGTCCTCGAAAGTCGCATTGATCACTGGAGGATCACGCGGAATCGGTCGCGAGATTGCGCTCGGTCTTGCCGACGCGGGTTGCGATATCGCTGTGCACTTCAACTCAGATTCTGCATCGGCTGACGAACTCGTTAGAGAGATTACTAATAGGGGCCGTCGCGCGGTTGCTCTGGGCGCGGATCTCGACGATCAAAATCAGGCAGCCGCGCTTAGCGGTGCGGCAGCTTCACAGCTCGGTCCAGTCGACGTGTTCGTTAGCAATGCGGGAATCAATCCCGCAAAACCAATCGATACCATCACGGCTGACGATTGGGACAGGTCGCTGCGCATCAACCTCTCCGCGGCCTTTCACATCAGCCAGTCGATCCTTCCCGGCATGCGCGAACGCAAATGGGGCCGACTGATCTACGTCTCGTCGGTTGCAGCCCAGATCGGCGGAGTAATTGGTCCGCACTACGCAGCGAGCAAGGCGGGCCTGATCGGCCTCGCACACTATTATGCCAGCGCGCTCGCCAAGGAAGGCGTGACCGCAAACGTTCTTGCACCTGCATTGATCGAGACGGATATGATCAAGAACAACGCCGCAATCAAGCCAACCCTTATCCCGATCGGCCGCTTCGGTCGGACCGACGAGGTGGCGTCGCTTGCTGTCAACCTTGCCCAAAATGGCTACATGACGGGACAGACGATTAACGTCAACGGTGGCTGGTACATGAGCTCCTGACACCGGCATGCCAGCCTTCGGCTGACCAGACAAAAATCTCATCGAGGAACCGAGAAGGACAACCGTCATGAAGACGAAGACCGTGCTGACCGCACAGGACGCCGCGAAAATCACCGAGGCCTGCAAGTCTGAAGCCGAGCAGAACGGCTGGAAGATGAGCGTCGCAGTTGTCGATGATGGCGGCCGGCTGTTGAGCGTCGTCCGCTTCAACGACGCCACCTATGACACGGCCGGAGTTGCGCTGCGAAAGGCGGAAACGGCGGCAATGAACCGCAGCCCGTCGGCCGAGGTCGAGGAGATGGAGCGAGATCGTCTGACGATGCTCGCACTCGGTGACCGCCTTCCCCTGCAGGGCGGCATTCCGGCCCTGAGAAACGGTGAATGCCTTGGTGGCATCGGCGTTTCCGGTGGTCTGTCGACGCAGGACGAACAGGTGGCACGCGCCGGGCTGGCCGCGCTGGGCATCTAATTTCTATGGGGGGCGATAACAGCAGCGGGCGGGCTGCGCGAAACACAAAGGATACCAACATGCATACAGAAGAAATCAAATTCCCAAGCGAAGGTTTGAATTGTGCCGGCACCGTCTACCGCCCGGATGGAGAGGGTCCGTTTCCGGCCGTGCTCCTCTCCCACGGCTTTGGCGCTGTACGCGGCATGCGCAACATCCCAGAAGTGGCGACGGCTTTGGCAAGCTCTGGAATCCTGGCACTTGCTATCGACTTCCGCTTTCTCGGCGACAGCGAAGGCGAGCCAAGACAGCAGGTGCTTCCCGACGCGCAACGGCAGGATCTCCGGAATGCGCTCACTTACCTCGAGAGCCGGGACGACGTCGACGCCGCGCGCATTGGTTTGTGGGGCACCTCCTTCAGCGGCGGACAGTCGATCCAGGTCGCAGCCTTTGATCGCCGGGTGAAGGTTCTCGTGGCCCAGGTTCCGGCGACGGACCTCTACCGCCAGATCCGTTTCTCCGCTCCGCCCGAGCAGCGCAAGATCATCGATGATGCCATTGCATCGGAATATGGCCGTCGCTTCCGTGGCGAGCCGCCTGCAACCATGAAACTTGCCGATACGGCGGATGCGCAATCGGTATTCGGGCCGGAGTCGTACGAGTGGGCCACTCACAATGGAGCGGAGCACCCACAGTTTCACAACGCGGTGACCATCAGCTCGTTGCAGGAGGCGGTGCAGACTGCTCCGGGCGACTACATCGAGGCCGTGGCGCCCACCCCGCTTCTCATCATAATGGCCGATCCCGACAAGACGGTGGCGATCGACTACACAAAAGACGCCTTTGATCGTGCAGGCGGGCCGAAAAAGCTGATAGCGATCAAGGGGCTTCATTACGACGCCTACGACAAGCCCGAAACCCTTAAAGAAGCCACCGAAGCCGCTCGCACCTGGTTTGTCGAGCACTTGGCGCCATCGCAGCCCTGATAACCAGGTGCGCAGGCGTGTACGGATCCGCACCGCCTGCGCGTCCGGTCAGCCTCAAAGGAGACGATTCATGCACAATCTGACGAAAGCCTTTGTGACCGCAGCGTTAGGGGCTTCCATTGCATCCTCATCGCTCGCACACGAAGTCGGCGCCTGGGCGGGAGCAAGCAGCGCACCAGCGGAACGTTCTGAGGTTAGTGTCGCGCAGGTAGACGGAAAAGCCTACGTTGTCGGCGACTACAACGGCGCGACGGATTTGCTGATCTATGATCTTGCGAAGGATACATGGAGCAAGGGCGCTCCCTTCCCGTATGCAGTCCATCACACGGCAGCCGTCTCAATCGGTAGGACGATCTACGTTATCGGTGGCTATGTGGACGGATGGAAGGCCACGAATAATGTGTGGGCCTACAACACAGCGTCCGACACGTGGAGCGAACTCGGCAAGATGCCGACAGCTGTTGCCGCCGCAGGCGCCGCAGTCCTCGACGGAAAGATCCATGTCGTGGGCGGCAGCAAGTCCGGTCGCGGCAACATTCCCTTTCACCTTGTCTATGATCCCGAGGCAAAGTCCTGGACTGAGGCCGCCCCGCCGCCTACCAAGCGGGATCATCTCTCGGTCGTCGCGCTCGATGGCAAGCTCGTGGCCGTCGGTGGCAGGATCAACGGCAGTCCCGGAAGCAATCTGGATGTGAACCAGATCTACGACCCTAAGAGCAATTCCTGGACGTCCGGCAAGCCGCTGCCGACAGCACGGAGCGGGAGCGCGTCTGCAGTCCTCGGGCATGAAGCGTTTGTCATGGGTGGCGAAGGCTCAGGCAAAGTCTTCAACGAGGTCGAGGCCTACGACTTACCCAAGAATTCGTGGCGTGCGTTTTCTCCCCTCCCCACAGATCGTCATGGCTTTGGCGCAGTCGTGCATGACGGAAAAATCTTCACAATCGTCGGAAGCCCCGCTCCCGGCGGAAACCGATCGAGTGTCGTCGAAGTGCTGACACCCGGAAAGTAACTGGCCTCACCTAGCACTTCAAACCACATAAGGATTGAACATGTCTGCCACTACGCTTGAACTAGGCAAGAAGACGTTTGCGAAAACCTTTGGCTCCGAAGCGGAAGGCTTCATCCAGACCGTTAACGGCATGGCGCCCGGCCTCGGCGACTTCATCGTCGAGGCGGAATTCGGCAATGCCTACAATCGCCCCGGCCTTGATCTGAAAACACGCGAGCTCGTGATCCTCGCATCTTGCGCGACGCTCGGCTCGACCGGTCTTGGCGCTGTTGGAATGCACATCCCTGCGGCCCTTGCTGCGGGCGCCACGCGCGAAGAAATCGTCGAGGTCTTTGTCCAGCTTTCGTTCGCAGCCGGGATGCCGACCGCGCTTGCAGCACTCGAAGCAGCAAAGACCGCCTTCGATAAGCTTGACGGCAAGCCCGCCTGAACCGACACCTGAATTGGACGAGCAGAACATGGAAAAGCAGTCGGCAGACCCAACTCAAATTCGTCGCGGGACAATCCCCGTTATGGCCGTTGCCTGCGGCGTTATGGTGGGAAACATCTATCTGTGCCAGCCGCTGCTGGGAGCAATCGCCAAAGACTTTGGTGTTCCTGAGAGTATAGCATCCCTCGTCGCCGTGATGACGCAGGTCGGCTATGCTCTCGGCATTCTTCTGCTCGTCCCTCTCTCGGACATGGCGGAGCCCCGCAGCCTAGTCAGATGGATGTCCGCGCTCGCCGCTGTCGGCCTGCTCATGGCCTGTCTCGCCCCGGCAATCCCTGTCCTTCTTGCCGCGAGCATATTCCTTGCATTCGTGACCGTCGTTCCGCAGGTGCTCATTCCACTTGCCACCTCGCTTGTCGCTCCAGAGCATCGGGGGCGCGCAGTCGGCTCGCTTGCGACAGGTCTCATCATGGGAATTCTGCTGTCCAGAACGATTTCGGGGCTGGTGGCCGGCTATGGTGGCTCCTGGCGCGCCTCATACGGGCTAGCGTCCGTCCTCTCCGTCGTCGTCTTCTTTCTCGTTCCGGCCTTTATGCCGAAAAAGTCCGAGCACGCGACCTCGATTGGCTATTTCAAGCTGCTCGCTTCCCTTCCGCCGCTTCTCAAGCATCGAGATCTCATCCTCTCCATGGCCATGAACTTCCTCGTGTTTGGCGCATTTTCCGCCTTCTGGGCAACCATGGCGTTCCATCTGGCTACCCCGGAATTTAGCCTCGGCCCTGCGGCGGCCGGCCTGTTCGGTCTCTGGGGAGCGCCCGGAGCACTTCTGGCGCCGATGGCCGGACGGCTTTCCGACAGATGGGGTCCGGCGCGCGTCAATGTTCTTGGCTTCGCATCCGTGCTCATCTGTTTCGCCATCGCTATCACGATTGGAGCCCATTCGTTGATCGCACTCGTCATCGTGGTAAACCTTCTCGACTTCGGCCTTCAGAGCGGACAGGTCGCCAACCAGACGCGCATCTTCGCCATCGCGCCAGAGATCCGCGGACGGCTGAACACCCTCTACATGGTCTCGACTTTCGGCGGCGGTGCAATCGGTGCGCTCGCAGGCGGCTATGCATGGTCGGCTGCGGGATGGACAGGCGTCTGCTTGCTCGGCTTCGTCGCGACCTGCCTTGCCGCAACCATCCTTGCAACCGGTGTCGCGACCGCCACATCTTCAAAACAGGGACACAGGAGTGAACCATGACCGGAAGCGCATCCGTTAACCGATTGATCGAGCGCATCATCCCGTCATCAGGGGAGAGCATTCCCCTGGTCGGCTGCGGAACCTGGCAGACCTTCGACGTCGGTTCATCCCCGAACGAGCTTGAAGGCCCCTCCTCCGTCATCGGCGCCTTGGTGGAAGGAGGCGGAAAGCTGATCGACAGCTCACCGATGTACGGCCAGGCCGAGCGGGTGACCGGCGAAATCTTGTCCCGAAGCGGGCTGCGCGGTAAGACCTTCCTGGCGACCAAGGTATGGACGCGCGGAAAGGAGTCTGGGATCGACCAGATGAGCCGCTCCTTTGAACTTCTCAAAACCGATATCATTGACCTCATGCAGGTGCACAATCTTCTCGACTGGCAGGTTCATCTACCGACACTGAAGGAATGGAAGGCGCAAGGCCGGATCAGGTATCTTGGCGTGACGCACTACACCGACAGCGCACATTCGGATCTCGAAGCGGCCATCCGGACAGGCGAATTCGATTTCGTCCAGCTCAACTACTCAGTGGCCGACCGCGCTGCCGAAAAGCGGCTGCTACCCGCCGCGAAGGATCTGGGCGTCGCAGTGCTGGTCAACCGCCCATTCGGCGAAGGTTCGCTGATCCGCCGCCTCGCCCGAATGCCGCTTCCCGATTTCGCCCGAGAACTCGGAACACAGACTTGGCCTCAGCTTGCACTTCGGTACGTCATATCGCATCCGGCTGTAACCTGCGCCATTCCGGCTACGTCAAGTTCAGAGCATATGAGAGACAACATGCGCGCGGCCTCTTTGCCGGAGCTTTCATCAGCGCAGAAGTCGGAACTACTTGCAGCTATCGGCTGAAACCTGTTCAGTCCGCAAAATAGCGCGCTGGTGTCTGTCCGAGCGCTTGCTTGAACATCGTAATGAACGCGCTGGTGTTCTCGTAGCCAAGATCAATCGCGATGTTGGTGACTGATTGACCCTCGGCAAGCCACTGGAGTGCAAGTGACAGCTGGAGCTGTCGACGCCATTTGCCAAACGAGAGGCCTGTCTCTTCTTTGAAGCGCCTCGTGAGGGTCCTGGGGCTTGCTCCGATCCGCTCGCTCCAATCTTCGATTGTGGATCGAAGAGACGGGTCAAGCGCGATCAGGTCCGCGAGTTTCCTCAGACGCAGAACCTTCGGCATCGGCAGGTAGAGTGGTTCGCGTCGAGCATGGGTCAGCTCGTCAACCATGACCTGGATAAAGCGATTTTCCCGGCTTGCACCGAGCGGATAGAGCGGCGGCATTTTCTCGAAGCGAGCAAACATCTCCCGCAGCAGCGGTGGCACCGAGATGATGCAGCAATCCGCCGGCATGTCAGGCGCGCTGGCCGGCTCGATGAAAAGGCATCGGATCTCAAGTTTGCCGACACCACTCGAGGAATGCGTCACGCCTCCCGGCACCCAGACAGCGCAGTTGGGAGGTGCGACCCACAAACCATGCGCGGCGTGCACAGTGACGACGCCTTTGGTGGTATAGAGAAGCTGCGCCTTTCGATGCGAATGCGGAGCCTGTTCGAGCACGTCCGTATCAAGGTCAAAGGCGACAGCCGAGATGTCCCTTGCGAGGGAATCCGCGCCTTGGAAATCCTCAATGCGGTTGAACAGAAGCATTCCAGACCCCGCGAACTCACCGAGGGCAAATTGGCCGATAATCGTTATTGTATGGCCATATCACGAAATCCGAACATCAGCAAATTTGGTAGTCGTCCTTGCAGAGAGACCTTGGAAAAGGGCGTGAGACGCGAATCTATCGAATAAGCGCCGACGGCAGCTGTTCGATCGAATAGGTCATGATCGAGGATGGGACGCAAATGACACGCAAGATGGTACCCACTCTCATGGAAGGTATCGATGGGGAGGAAGTCA
This sequence comes from Neorhizobium alkalisoli, assembly GCF_007829835.1. Lineage (GTDB taxonomy): Bacteria > Pseudomonadota > Alphaproteobacteria > Rhizobiales > Rhizobiaceae > Neorhizobium. Next base: position 45,220 of record NZ_VIWP01000011.1, read on the forward strand.
TCAGAGCCCCATTTGTCCTTCACCGCGTTTCTACCTTCCCCATAATAGTGTTCGCGACAGAACTGGCGCAGGGAGGATATGCCGAGCGCTGGACGCTCGAGATGGAAAGCCTCCTGGCGAAGAGGGCACCATTCGTCATCCTGATTCCCAGCTGTGAACGCCCCGAGAGTCGAGAGGATTGGGCCCGGCGCGTCATCTGGATGAAGGAGAATAAGCCTGGGCTTTCGCTCTACTGCAAGGGCGTCATCAGCATCGAACCTGATAGGAGGCTGAGAGCTGATCTTGAACGACGGGTTAGTGGATCGAAGCGAATGTTCGGCGTGTCGCAGCATGTTGTCGAGAGCGAAGAAAACGCCGTTGACCTCGCGCGTCATTTGCTTTCCAAGCGAAGTGTTGCGGCGGAAGCTCTGCGCATTCTCGCACTCAAGCAGATCTACGAGTACTGAAGTGTTTGGCTGTTGCCGAAGCGGGCGCCCCGTTTCACTGTTGAAGATCACCCGAAAGGCGCACAATAAGCCTAAAATTCCTTGAGTTCGGGGAAGTTTCGCTGATGCCAGACGGGATAGGCCGGAGGCAGATCGCTGGCTGTGTCGAGCTTGGCGACCTGCTCTGCCGTCAGGCTCCAGTCAACAGCGCCGATGTTTTCGATGAGCTGCCCTTCCGAGCGGGCTCCAATAATCACATTCGCGACGGACGGCTTTTGCAGGAGCCAGTTCAGAGCGACCTGTGGAATGGTCTTTCCGGTCTTTTCAGAGATCTCATCAAGGGCGTCGATGATCCGAAAAAGATGCGCGTCTTCATATCTCGGGCCCGCCCCGGCGATCTCGAATGCTCTGGTTCCAGGCTGCGCCGGGCGGTCGCGCCGGATTTTACCTGTCAGCTTGCCCCATCCGAGCGGTGACCAGATCATCGAGCCGACACCTTCAACTTGCCCCAACGGCATGAGATCCCACTCGTAATCGCGATTGAGGAGCGAATAGTAGACCTGATGCGAGACGTGACGCGGGTAACCGTATCGGTCAGACACAGAGAGCGATCTCATCAGGTGCCAGCCGGAGAAATTCGAGCAGCCCGTGTATCGGATTTTTCCCGACCTCACGAGCTGGTCAAGGGTCGAGAGAGTTTCGTCCAACGGCGTATTATAGTCCTGGCCGTGAAGTTGGAACAGGTCGATATAGTCCGTCCCGAGCCTTTTCAGAGCGCCATCGACGGCATCCAAGAGATGCTGCCTCAGGACCCGTAATCGTTCGGCCCGTCACCTACTCGGAAGGTCGCCTTGGTCGAGATGAGTACGCGGTCCCGCTTCCCCTTGATGGCCTCGCCCAGAATCGTCTCGGCCAGTCCGCCGGAATAGGCATCGGCGCTGTCAAATAAAGAGACGCCATGATCGAGACAAACGTCAATAAGCCGCGCCGCACCGTTGCTGTCTGTTGATCCCCACGCTTTGAAAAAATCGTTCCCTCCTCCAAACGTTGCTGTTCCGAAGCTGAGGGCGGGTACTCGAAGGCCAGAGCGGCCGAAGCGTCTGTATTCCATGACAAGCCTTTTCGGTAAATGATCACGATGCGAACCGATGCTCAACTCGCAATAGAGTCTGCTCAGGCGGCGACTTTCGTCTTCAAATTCGAAAGAATATTGTTAGGGTCAGATACCCCGTACGGATCCTCTGCGCAGTTGTCGCAATATCCGTCCTCTTCGAACCATTCCTCTACAATACAATCATTGACAGTCGCCGCATAGCGCCACGACCGCATCCCGAAGCCGAGATTATCTTTGGCGACAAGCATGCCCATCTTGCGGGTAAATTCCGCGGAGCCGTCCGGGATGAGCTTTATATTCAAAAGGTTCTGAGACTTGCCCCAGGCGTTCATTACGAAGGCGTCGTTCACCGAAACGCAGTAGATCTCCTCGATTCCCAGACCCTTAAACTGGGGAGCTAGCTTTTCGAAATCGGGAAGCTGATAGGTTGAGCACGTCGGCGTGAACGCGCCGGGCAACGAAAAGACGATCACGCGTTTTCCGGCGTAATAATCGGCGGTCGTCATATCCTGCCAGCGGAAGGGATTAGGACCTTCGACCTTATCGTCGCGGAAGCGCGTCTTGAAGATGACCTGGGGAATTTGTCTTCCTGCGTGCATTGCTACAGCTCCTGCGATCGGATCAATCTAAGCTTCCACTGCGCGCCCACCGGCCATCGGGACGCGACCCTGGAAATAGCAGGTTGCTCGTGTGTCAAATCCAGAGATTAGGCCAGGTTATCAGGAAATCCGGCCAAAAGAGCAGGAGCCGCCAGCAAAGTTGCCAAAGGGCTTTTAAAGCCTGACCGTGGCCTCAAGGGCGGATCGAACCCCCATCAAGTCTTCAGCTTGCAGGATGTGACGGCCGCCCGGATGATCAAGCTTCAGCAAACGCTCGGTTATACGCTTGGAGAAATCCTCGCGCTCAACGAAGAATACCAGGCGGGCGAGCATTCCCCGGAGCGGACGGTCGCCGTCTTGCAGACCCAGATCGAAAGGCTCCGGCTACGCAAGGAGGCGCTGGATGCGGCCTTGAATTTTCTGCAGGGCAAGGTCGAATGGATTAGGTCCGGTAAACCGGGCGATGCGCCGCGCCTGGAGGATTATCGCTGCTGAGCAGCGATCGGCCGGGCAACCTGGGTACGGTCAGCGGCTCCCGACGGTTCTGCCTGCACAAGCCGCGCAGCCTCGATCGTTACACTAGCGACCAGCCCCCGTGGTTCGAACGTTACCTCAACGGCTCCCGCCTCGCGTGACAATGAGCGTGTCAGGAGCCGGCTTCCGAAGCCGCGACGCTCGGGGCTAGGATCGACCGCCGGGCCTCCAGTCTCTCGCCATTCGAGCAAAAGGTCTTCGCCTTCGATCGTCCCGACGAGATTAACCTTCCCGCCTTCGACGCTCAGCGCGCCGTATTTTACGGCATTGGTCGCCAGTTCGTGGTAGATCAGCGCCAGGCTGGCTGCAGTCTCCCCCGTCACCGCGGCGGGACGTCCGCTTATGTGGATGTGATCCCCGAATGGCAGAAGCACCGCCCTCAGCAGCTCATAGACATCCTGTGCTCCCGCGTCGCTCATCGGCGAAGCGAGGGCCTTTCCGAGCGCTACAAGCCTTTCGTTGAACAGCCGCCGCTGTTCCTCTGGACATCCGTCGTTCTTAAAGGTCATGCTCGCCACTGCCTGAACGAGGCTCACCAGGTTCGATGTTCGATGGACCATTTCTCGGGCATAGAGGCTCGACCTTCTTTCCGCGGCGTTCGCTCTTGCAAGAGCGGTCCGCAGGCGGTGAATGAGGGCGAGGATCAAGCCGGACAGCAGCACATAGACGGCGACGGTGACCAGGGATGAAAGCTCTAAAGCAAACGATCCGAAAGGCGGAACCCAGAAGTATAGGGCGAGCAGTCCGCCGGCGATCATCGTGATCGCGCCGGCACGCAAACCGGCAAGATAGGCGGTCACGGCCACTGCCGGAAAGAAGGTGATGAATGGCACGCCTGCGACGACAGGATCGATTAGCGCGCGTACCGCAGCGGCCATCCCGATGCATCCGGCAACAACGAGGGCGCGATAGATCGTGGGGTAGCGATATTCCAATTCCAGAAGACGATGCTGGAGCATTGGTAGAGCTCCTTTCACCGACAACCTACCACCAGGTTCTGGGTGTTTCCAGATCGAGCAGAGCACCCGCCACTTACCACTTAGGGCGGGTGCGAAGCCCCAAATACAGAGCGTCGGCATAAGGTGGCAATGTAACTGTCGTCGCGGCGCTGGCTCAGTCTCGAAAGGCTGCAGCGACCATGCTCTGCAAGAGCGTGGTCGGACGACCAATCAGCCGACCGAGGGCGCCGCTGTCGTCGAACAGCGCCCCGCATGACGCCGCAACGTCGGCGTCCGCGAGAAGGCCCGCGAGATCGGACGGCAACCCGGCGCTTGTCAGCACTTCGCGATAAGCGGCCTCGGAAAGATCGTTGTAAACGACACTCTTGCCCGACTGTCGCGAGACTTCTGCGGCCAGCTCGGCAAGGGAGTAGGCCTGGTCGGCTGCAAGCTCATACGTCTTTCCGGCGTGACCTTCGCTCGCCAACACCATGGCTGCAGCCTCGGCGTAATCCTGCCGTGCTGCGGACGAGAAACGGCCGTCTTTTGCGGCGCCGACGAAGGCGCCGTACTCAAGCGCCATGGGAAACGCCATCAGATGGTTCTCTGTATACCAGCCGTTTCGCAAGATAACAGCAGGCAGGCCGGAAGCGGCGATCACCTCCTCCGTCTGGCGATGCTCGTCCGCAAGCATCGCTGGCGAGGTGCCAGCATGAAGCATGCTTGTGTAGGCGATCAGCGAAACGCCCGCCTGCGTGGCCGCGTCGATCACAGCCCGATGACGCGGCAGGCGGCCAACGACCTCGGTCGAGGAAATCAGCAGCAGCTTCTCGACTCCGGCAAACGCTGGGCCGAGCGTCTCGGGGCGGCTATAGTCAGCTTCACGCACGATCACGCCGTGCTGGGCGAGATCCTTACCCTTTTCCGGGTCTCGCACAGCTGCGACGATCCGGTCTGCCGGAATGGTCTTCAACAACGCCTCGATCACGAGGCGGCCGAGTTGTCCTGTTGCTCCAGTTACTGCGTACATAGGCCAGTCCTTTTCTTGGTTGGGAAGGAAGATCCTCTGAATATCGACCATCGTTACCAATGGAAACCACGTATCTTGTGGTAACATCCACTTTCAGGTAACCAACTGGAAACTGCCGACCGAGGAAGCGTGATGGTTCTCAAATTGCGGAAGAAAGCGACGGCGCTCCCCGGCTGTCCAATGTCGAAGTGCATGGATCTGCTCGGCGGTTGCTGGACGCCGGAGGTACTCTGGTCTCTGAGCGAAGGCCCACGCCGGTTCTCGGAATTGCGCCGGGATAGTCCATTTATTTCGGCGAAGGTCATGACGAGCAGGCTGCGGGATCTGGAACAGCGCGGCGTCCTCACGCGCACAGTGATGCCGACATCCCCGCCGACAGTGGAATATGAGTTGTCTGAATTGGGAAAAGAATTGCTCCCCGCGATCAGGTCCATCGTCGAAGTCGGGACCCGTCTCCTGCTGCGCGATACGAGCTCTTGAAGGGACTCGAACCGCCGACGTGTGCCTGCGATTGCCAAACGAGAGCCGACGGTAATGATGACCAACATTTCCATCTAAAAATGCCTGCCGCGGGAGGAGAGATGCGGCAGGCGATCGGAGTAAATGGCTGGCCCACAAAGAGAGGCTTGGAGGAGGCTTCCTGAACCTTTTTCAGCCGGTGCGGAAGCCTCACTCCGCTTTCATTTGGCGATCTTGCGATCGAGGAAACTCCTGATCAGCGGAGCCATCTCGTCCAGCTTGTCTTCAAGCGCAAAGTGGCCTGTATCAAGGAGATGGAACTCTGCATCGGGAAGATCGCGAAGATAGGGATGCGCGCCCTCTTCTGGGAAGATCTTGTCGTTCTTGCCCCAGACGATCAGCGTCGGGGGCTTCCGGTCGCGGAAGAATGCCTGGAACTGCGGATAGAGCGGTAGGTTGGTGCGGTAATCGTAGAACAGATCGAGCTGGATATCCTTGTTCCCCGGCCGGTCGAGCAGCGCCTGGTCGTGCACCCAGTTGTCGGGGCTGATGCGCGTCAGATCCTTGACGCCATCGGTATACTGGAACTTGGTCGTCTCGGGTGCGACGAGCACCGAGAGCGCTTCCCGGTCCTTGGTTGCCCCCGACTTCCAATAGGCGCGGATCGGGTTCCAGAAATCCCGGATGCCTTCGTCATATGCATTGCCGTTCTGGACGATCATTCCGGTGACGCGATCCGGGTGCTTGAGCGCTAGCCGGTAGCCAATGGGTGCGCCATAATCCATGAGATACATCGAATATTTGGCAGCACCGAGTTTGGTCAGCAACGTGTCGACGATATCGGCATAGTGGCCGAAGGAATACTCGAATTTGGTGTGATCGGGGGCATCGCTCTGACCGAAGCCCGGATAATCAGGGGCGATGACGCGGTAACGGTCAGCGAGCAGCGGGATCAGGTTGCGGAACATGTGTGACGATGTCGGGAAGCCGTGAAGCAGGACGACGACCGGACCGTCGGCCGGTCCAGCTTCGCGATAGAAGACGTTGACGCCGTCGATTTTCGTGGAGCGATAGTGAATCGTAGCAGATGCCTGCTGGGCGATCGCCGGCGTTTCGGCGAAGACTACGTTTGCGGGCGTGGTAATAAAGATGCTGGCGGATGCGAAAAGTACAGCGGCAAGAGTACGGGACATGGTGTTTCTCCTCAGGAACGGTTGTGGGCGGCTTGTTGCCTGGAGCCAACATCGCTCTTTCAGCCCGGAAGGAGAATGTTCGTATTCGACAAGGGATTATTGCGTCTGGTGATATGAATACAGTAAAAACAGCGACCATTTGGATGAGCCGCTACGGTGGCGTCGGCGTGGTAAGCTGTCCGCAGGATCGTAGCTCAGGGGATCGACTTACGGTGTGACCATCGCGTTCAGAAACAGGGATAATTGTCTACCCGAGCGGCGGTGCCACCCAACGAGACGGGGGAGCGAACGCAGTTCGCTCCAAAAGCTTAGGCCTAGCTCGGTGATATCGAGGGGCTAGTTGAGAAGGCGGTTCTCGCGCAGCCTTGCCGCAGCCATATCGACGAAGGCGCGCACCTTTGCTGGAGCGTGCCGACCCTCCGGATGGAGGATGTGTATGGGCAAAGGCGGTTCCTCGAATTCGCTGAGGATGATCTGCAGCTCTCCAGCAACGAGAGCTGGGCCGATCTGGTAGTTGAGCACTCTTGTCAGACCCCACCCCTCGCGTGCCGACTGGATCGCTGCTTCGTTGGTGTTGCATTGTAAAGCCGCATCCACGGATACTCGCAGATCGTCGCCAAACTTCCACTCTGGTGAAGCCCAGGCTGCCGTGGAAGCCGCGATACGGTGGTCTTTGAGATCGGCTGGCGATTTTGGAACACCAAAGCGCTCAAAATACTTGGGAGAACCACACATGACGCGACGGACCGTCCCGACTTTCACAGCAGAGAGATTAGAGTCGGGGAGATGGCCGATACGCACGGCAACGTCGATCCCTTCCTCTACGATATTAACTGGTCGGTCGATGAACAGCGTCTTCGCTTTCATCGTGGGATAGGTATCAAGGTAATCCGTCACGACCGGAAGAACGTACATCTGCCCGAACAGCGCGGACGCGGTTATGGACAGGGTTCCCGTCGGCGTCGCGTAGGAACCGCCGGCAGCCGCCTCTGCTTCAGCAATATCGGCAAGGATCCGGCGACAGTCTTCAAAATAGCGAACCCCCGCTTCGGTCATCTTCACCGAGCGGGTGGTCCGCACCAAGAGGCGCGCTCCAATCAGGTCTTCGAGTGACGAAACCGCACGCGTGACAGCCGGTGCGCTCATGAACATCTGGCGCGCGGTATCCGCGAAACTTTCAGTTTCCGCGACCTTCACAAAGATCCTCATTGCCTGCCAGCGATCCATCCATCCCCCCCAAAGCACTTGCGTTTCCAAGACCCTAAGGGCTCGGAACAGAAGCCTCAAGAGCCTCTAACAGAGGATCATGATTGGCGAACGGCAAGCCTGCGAGATGCGCTCTATTTCCGCAGAGGCTTCCTCGGAAAGACCGGCGCGCAGTGCGCGCTGGTGCGTTTCCTGACAAGCGTTCAATGCAAGGGATATTGCGATCGACGTCTCGAAGTCGAAGCTTGAGCCCCGACGCGCCATGTCCATTTCGGCGCCGGTCATACCAAGTGCACGACCGGCTTCTTCTTGTTTCGCAAGCAGTGTATTGCTCGCGTTGGTTCCCGTGAGAGCCAGCTCTATTGAAAGCCTTACCCGCGGATCAATCGACGAGCTAGCCATTTTCCCATCTCCTTGATCAGCCGTCTAAAAGCCGAAATCACTCAGGCCAGGATGGTCGTCCGGCCGGCGCCCCAGCGGCCAACGAAACTTGCGATCCGCTTCAGCGATCGGGTGCTCGTTGATGCTGGCATGCCGTTCCCGCATCAGGCCGTCTTCGGCAAATTCCCAGTTCTCGTTGCCATAGGCGCGGAACCACTGACCGCTGTCGTCGCGATACTCATAGGCATATCGGACAGCGATGCGATTGTCGGTGAAGGCCCAGAGTTCCTTGATCAGGCGATAGTCGAGCTCCCTGTTCCACTTGCGGGTTAGGAATGCTTCAGCTTCGGCGCGATTCTTCGCGAACTCGGCGCGGTTACGCCAGCGCGTATCGAGCGTATAGGCAAGTGCCACCTTGCCGGCATCGCGGCTATTCCAGCCATCCTCTGCAAGACGGACCTTCTCGATGGCAGTCTCTCTGGTGAATGGGGGAAGCGGGGGACGGGACATGTTTCAAGTTCCTCTCAAGATGGCGTTTGTCTTTGTTGGCGAGAGACGGCGCATCTTGCACCGCTCTCGAGGGTTTGGTCACGCAGCCGCGCGATCGATACGGGGAAAGTCGATCTCGGTATCAAGGGCCTCGTTCACGTAGTTCGTGAAGGTATTGAGGGCCACATGGGCGATGATCTCGACAATCTCGGCATCGCTGTAGCCGGCGTCACGAACCTTGGTGATTTCGGCTGACGAGACGGACCCGCGAGCGACTGTCAGAGCCCTGGCGAACTCGACAGCGGCCGCCGCCTTGGGATCGTTCGAAGTGCCATTGCGGTTGGCAGCGATTTCGCTCCCGTCGAGCTTGGCGAACTTCGTGCCAGTGAAGGTGTGGGCGGACAGGCAATAGTCACAGCCGTTGGCTTCAGCCATGGCGAGTGCGATGCGTTCGCGGGTGGCCGGCGGCAGCTTGCCCTTGCCGAGTGCGCCCTGGAGCGACGTCAATCCGGTTAATGCGGCGGGGCTGTTGGCAACCAGACGGAAGATGTTCGGGACGGAGCCGATCTGCTTCTGGATGGTCTCGAGGATCGGACGAGAGGCTTCTGGAGCCTCATTGATGGTTGCCGGGGTAGGAATGCGTGACATTGTGTTTCTCCTTTTTCGGTTGGGAGAGACGTCGCTCTCTTGAGATTGAATATGATCCGGTCGGGACGATCGCTGAACATCGAAAGGAAGCAAGGGACCGTTACGCTGGACGCAGCAATCGGCCCTTAGACAGCGAGCTGCAGGCCGCTTTCCTGGTCGGCAGGAACAGCGCAGCACAGGAGCACTTCGTCGGCGTCGATCTTCGCCGTTGGTTGCTTGACGTACGCGACGGCGCCCTTGACGAGCTTCGTCCGACACGTCCCGCAATTCCCCTCCCTACAACTGAATTCGGGTTCGAGCCCGCGTGCCTCTGCAAGCTCCAGCAGAGTGCTGGAACCCGGTGTCCACCTTGCTTCTTTTAGGGAGTTCGTGAACACGACGGGTACGGGTTTTTCCGAAGGCTTCGCGGCGGAAGATAACGCGGCTGGTGCGGGTTGCCCCGTGCGGATCAGCGACGACGGACCGAAAGCTTCAGCCTGGATACGATCGTCAGCAATGTTAAGAGCCCGCAGCCCGTCATAAAGTCCTTGCGTGAATTGGGGAGGTCCACAGAGATAAAAATCATAGTCGTTGAAGGGAAGAAACCGCGTCAGCATCGCCATATCGATCCTTCCGGCCGCATCGAAGTCCCTGCCCTCTTCAGCATCCGTCGTGTCGCCGAGGACCCTGACCAAGCGCACAACACCCTTGGTCGCTCCGACGAGCTCGGCAATTTCTTTATCGAACGGCCGATCAGCCTTGGAGCGAGCCGCGTAGAACAAAGTGACCGGACGGACACGCTGCTTGCGCAGCCCTTCGTAGACAATATGACGGAGCATCGCGAGCATCGGCGTGATGCCGACGCCGCCTGCCAGAAGAACCGCCGGACGTATCGAGCGTGCGTCAATCTTGAAGTCACCGGCCGGCGCACGGGCCTCGATGACATCGCCGACGACAACAGTATCGTGCAAGAACTGCGAAACCCGGCCGTCTCGCTTGACGCTGATGCGATAGACCCCATCGGAGGGCGCGACCGAGAGTGTGTAAGTGCGAATGATCGACTTTTCTTCGCCGGGTAGCTTTAGCCGTATGGGGATATGTTGACCGGCGTTGTGAGGGAGCAGCCCTGCGCCATCACCAGGCTGCAGATGGAAAGACCTAATCGCCGCACTTTCATCGACAATTGCGGTGACGGTCATTGGCCGCCAGCTGTTAGCAAACTCTGCGGCGCGGAGACGGTCGGCTGCTTGGCTCCAGCTGCCTGTCATCAAGGAGCTCGGCGACCAGCCGTCCTTCTGAAAACCCCATCTTAACGCCAGTGCATTACGGCGACGAACGATCCGTGTCGGCTTGAATGTCCAAAAACGCTCCGCGCCCTGAAAGGCGGCGATCTCGGGCGAATCGAAGATGACTTCGGCTTTCCCCGTCATCTGCAGCATATCGCCGGTGGTGAAATCCACGAACAGCAGTCCTGCCTTTCCGTTCAGTAGGATGTTGCCGAGAGTTGCGAAGAAGAGATTGCCGTCGAAATCGGGGATCGTCAGGACGCCATCGTCACCGATACGAACAAACCCGGCATTCCCGCCGCGGTGGGAAACATCCACCTGGCGCCGGTCTTCGCGATCGACGTAAGACGCCACGAAAAACGCGTCAGCTTCCTCAATGATCGCGCGTGCCTGGTCGTCGAGTGCCGGCAGCTCCTCGACTGCACCGTGAAAAGACGTCCCCGGCTGGCGTTCGAATGAAAAATCGCGCAGCTGAATGTAGCGCGGGCAATTTCCAAAACTCTGGTCGACATCGACGCGAAAACCACCGTCGATCGTCGAGACAAAACCGTTCATGCGGTTGCGGCGACGCGTGTGCATCTCGATGCCAAGGAGACCAATCGGCAGGCCATCGGCCAATCCTTCACTAGCCGGGTCGCTCGGATCGCGGTGCGCAGCTATATCTAAAACGACGGGGGACGGTGACAACATGAAGCCCGGATTGCCTTCGACAAAAGTCGCCCAGGCGTCACCGGCTTGATCGACGCTCCCGAGAACGATGAACGGCAGTTGGGCGTAGAAGTCCCGGTGCTGGTCCGGCATGAAATCGCGAACGACACGCTGGCCGACGGAGGCCATGCGTTCCTTTACGCCGAGCTTTTCCTGAATAAAGGTCTCGCCTTCATGCCAAGTCGGCAGTTTCGAAAGCTTCATGGACATCGGCGTTCTCCAGAATAAGGGGCGAAGAGCGTGCGAGGCATCGCACGCCCTATCGAAGCTCAGGCGGCAAGACCGACGGGCGTCTTGACGAAGTCGACGAAACCGGGGAGCTGTTCGACACGAGCCAGAAAGGCGTTGACGGAGGGATAGGCGCTAAGGTCGACATTGCCCTCCGGGGCACGTGCGACGTAGCTGTAGATCGCGACGTCGGCGATCGTCGGGCGGTTGCCCACCAGCCATTCGCGTCCGTGCAGCTGGCTTTCGATCCGGCCGAGGATGGTGTGTGCACGGCCAATGACCTCTTCGGGATTGAACTTAGCGCCGAAGACCGTCACCAGACGCGCCGCTGCCGGACCGTAAGCAATCTCGCCGGCTGCAACCGAAAGCCACCGCTGAACGTCGGCGGCCCCTTTGGCATCTTCGGGAAGCCATTCCGTCGCAGCCGATTTCTTGGCGAGGTAAACCAGGATCGCGTTGGAATCAGAGATGAAGACATCGCCATCCGCCAGGACCGGGACCTGACCGAAGGGATTCATTTTAAGGTAGTCGGGCTGCTTGTGCGCGCCAGCTTTCAGATCGACCTCGACCAGCTCGTGGGGAAGCCCGATCAGCGAAAGGAAGAGCCGGGCGCGATGCGCGTGACCTGACAGCGGATGGTGATAAAGTTTCATGTGATCGCTCCTGATTGAAGGCCGGGTCCATTCCAGATCCGTGAACGCAGGATGCAACGCGCGATGGTTCGGCTGAATACCCATGTTTGACATTGGACTGTTACGCTGAGCGGAATAGTCCGGTAGCGTCAGGATGACGGGCGGAACTTCGCATCCATCCCGTTGAGCCCTCGTCCAAGCAGAAGAGCGGGTTACGTCGTTCCCTTTGCCCGCAGCTCCTTTATCAAGTCGATAAACCGGCGCAGCTTCGCCGGGATGTTGCGTCTGCCGGGATAGTAGAGACACAGTCCCGGATATGGCGGGGTCCAATCTGAGAGGACCTGCTCCAGCCTTCCGGCGGCAACGTCGTCCCCGACCTGCCATTCGTTCAGATAGGCAAGTCCGGCTCCGTCGCAGGCAGCCCGGAGCATCAGGTCGCTATCGTCGAGCACGAGCTTGCCTGGAACGTCGAGCGCAAAGCTCTCGCCTCGCCGCTCGAACTCCCAGCGATAGATGGTCCCGCTCGCCATTCGGGCACGGATGCACATGTGGTCTTCGAGATCTGCCGGGACCTGCGGCTTTCCATGCCGGCGGAAGTAATCGGACGACCCAACTATGGCCGGTCGGATGCTGTCGCCAATCGGGACGACCACCATGTCGGGAGGAACGGCCTCTCGGATCCTGATGCCGGCGTCAAAGCCCTTGGCGTTGACGTCGACCAGCGCCCCTTCCGTGACGATCTCCACCGACATCTGCGGGTTCCGCCGCATGTAGTCCAAGATCAGCGGAGTGAGGATCATCCGGGTCGCGCCCACCGACGTGTTAATGCGCAAGGTTCCCGTAGCTTCTGCCCGGTGCTCGTCAACGTGTTCTACGGCACTGCGGATTGCCTCCAGCGCCGGACCGACGCTCGCGACGAACTGCTCCCCCGCGGCTGACAGCACTACGCTCCGGGTCGACCGGTTGAACAATCTGACGCCCATGCGCGTCTCCAGCGCAGCGATCTGCTGGCTGAGCGAGGACGACGACATCCCTAGCTCGCGAGCCGCGGCTCGGAAACCGCCCTGGGATGAAACAGCGAGAACCGCTTCGAGTTCTGCGAGCGAGCCACGCATCATTGTCCGTAATCTCCTATCAGCCTGAGCGCTTTTCACCAGCTTATCAGGACAGTGTCGAAGTGCCAGATATGACGGAACAGCCAAAAGGAGTTTGAGATGTTCAATATCGACAAGGCGTATATCGATGGAAGCTTCGTCACACCGAAGGGATTGGAGACCGCTGATCTCTACAATCCGTCGACAGAGGAAAAGATCGGCACGGTCAGACTTGGCGGCCTCGAAGATGCGCGTGAGGCTATCGCCGCCGCGAAACGCGCCTTCCCGGCGTTCTCACGAACAACAAAAGCCGAGCGTATCGAGACGCTTAAGGGTTTGAACGCAGCCGTCGCCGCGCGCGTCTCCGATCTGACAGAAGCAATGGCGCTTGAATACGGCGCTCCGCAAACCTTCACACGGTTCGCCATCCCGCATGCTGCTTCAAGCTTCCTGACGATGGCGGATGTCCTCAAGGACTATGATTTCGAGCAACAGATGGGCCGCGCCCGCGTCGTCATGCAGCCCTCCGGCGTCGCCGCTGCCATCACCCCGTGGAACAGCAATATCGGCTTCATCACCTCGAAGCTCGCAACCGCCATCGCCGCCGGCACGACCATCGTCATCAAGCCCAGCGAGATGAGCGCTATACAGACGCAGATCCTCACCGAGTGCCTTCATGAAGCGGGTTTGCCAAAGGGCGTGTTCAATATCGTCAACGGGCTCGGCAATGTCGTCGGCGCGGAACTCAGCCGGCATCCGGACATCGCGAAGGTGACCTTCACCGGATCTACGGCGGTCGGCAGAGAAATCCTGCGAAGTGGTGCCGACACCTTCAAGCGCGTGACGCTGGAGCTTGGCGGCAAGGGACCGAACATCATTCTCGACGATGCCGATCTGAACGCAACTATTCCCGCCGTACTGCGGATGGGGTTCATCAACAGCGGCCAGGCCTGCATCGCCGGCACCCGCATCCTGGCTCCCGCCCATCGGCTCGACGACGTTTTGACCAAGCTGAAGCAGGAGATCGAAACATTCAAGGTCGGCGCGCCAGACGATCCGGACGCGATGATTGGGCCGATGGTCAGCCGTAAGCAGTACGATCGGGTCCAGTCCTATATCGAGCTGGGAACGCAGGAGGGTGCAAGCCTCCTGACGGGTGGGCTCGGCCGGCCGGCCGGACTGGATCGCGGCTGGTTCACGAGGCCGACCATATTCACTAATGTCGACAACCAGATGCGCATCGCGCGCGAGGAGATATTCGGGCCGGTGCTGTCGGTTATCGCCTACAGCGACGACGCCGAAGCCGTGTCGATCGCCAACGACACTCCCTACGGACTGCAGGCCTATCTGCATGGCACCGACGCCTCCCGGATGCAGGCGCTTGCGGATCGGCTCGACAGCGGACGCGTCGTGATCAACGGTGCACCCCATGAACCTCTCGCTCCATTCGGCGGGTTCAAGCAGTCGGGCATCGGTCGCGAATACGGCGTGTTTGGCCTGGAGGCATTTCTGGAGCCAAAGGCTATCATTGCGTGATTATAGCCACGACGAGCGGAGCTTGAACTCCGCCCGTCATCCGCTCCCCAATCGGACCAGAATCTTACCGACAGCTTTCCCGCTCTCCTGCAATTCGTGTGCTTCGGCCACGGCGTCGAGGGCATATGTTTTGGCAATTCGTGGAGCATATGCCCCCGAGGCGCCGCAGGCCGAAACCTCATCGGCTGCCTGCCTCATCGCGGTTTCCGGCATGGAGTAGACGTAGACGAAACGGAACGAGAAGCCACCCAGCAGCGCCGGGAAAAAGGGGGTCGTCAGCATGGCCTGCGGCGTTTCCGTCGAATAGGCCGTGACGACGCCGTCGCGCGCCAGACAGGCGACTGCCACGTCAATGTTGGCGGAGATGTCCACATCGACAATTCGATCGACCCCGTGGCCACCGGTCGCCGATCGCACGGTTTGAGCGACATCCTCCTCGTGCCTGTTGACAACGAAGTCAGCCCCCGCCGCGCGCGCGACCTCAGCCTGCTCCTCGCGGCTCACCGTCGCCGCCACCCACGCTCCCGCCCATTTCGCAAGCAGGATTGCCGCATTGCCCACGGCGCCAGCTCCTCCCTGCACGAGAACCCGCTTGCCCCTCAGGTCCCCGTCGGCGAAGAGACACCGATGCGCGGTCATTGCCGGAACGCCGAGCGACGCCCCGACCTCGAAGGACACGCTGTCGGCCAGCGTAACCGCCTGCACGGAAGGCACGACGACGAATTCCGCTGCGGTACCGAACGCTTTGCCCCATTGCGCCATGTAGATCCAGACCCGCTCGCCGATGCGCGTCTCAGGCACACCGGGGCCGACCGCATCGATGACGCCCGCTCCGTCCTGATGCGGCACGATCCGCGGAAATGGCATCGCCTTGCCGCCAAATCCGGTCCTCGTCTTGATGTCGGAAGGATTGATGCCGGAGGCGACCACCCTTACCCGGACGTCTCCCGCGCCAGGCTGCGGATCGGGTATGTCTCCGACCGTCAGCACATCCCGCGCAGTCCCCTGTCGATCGTAAAAAGCAGCTCGCATCGTGCACCTCTAAAATAGTTGCCCCAACTAGGAGCGACGCATACAAACTTGCAAGTAGGCAACAGTTCTGCCTATAGGGATAGGAAGTACACTATTGGAGAACCCGTTGACTGCTGGCCAGAAATGCCCCGTTGAAACCACCGTCGATGTCACGGGTGGAAAATGGAAGCCGATGATCATCTACCGGCTGCTAGACGGTCCGCGCCGGTTTGGTGAGCTCCGCCGCCTGGTCGGAGATCCGAGCCAGCGTTCGCTGACGATGCAGCTCCGCGAACTCGAAGCCGACGGCATCGTCGACCGCGAAGTCTTCGCCGAAGTTCCTCCACGCGTAGAGTATTCGCTCACGCCTTTCGGGCAGACGCTCGCGCCCGTGCTGATCGCCATGCGCGACTGGGGCATAGCCTTCCAGAAGCGGCGTTCACAGTCCGAGGCTTGTTTGCGTTAAGTAGCGCGAGCGTTCGCGGAAAACCTCTCGACAAAGAAGTCGATCAGAACCCTGACTTTCCGGGACACGTGCGATCCCGGCGGCCGCACGATATAGACGCCGACTTCCGGCAGGCTATAGTCCGACATGATTGGCACAAGGGTTCCGGCTTCCAGGTAGCTTTGCGCGATGACGACAGGTAGTGCCGCGACGCCGAGCCCTGCTGCCGTGCCTTCGGCGATACCCGCAGCGCTGTCCGCCTTGAACCGTCCTTGGCCGTTGACGACAACTGCCTTGGTGCCGTCCGAGACCTTCCAGCTTTCCGTGCCCTGAAGGATCGCCTGATGTTCGAGAAGATCTGACGGCTTCTTCGGAATGCCGTGGACCCGCAGATATTCCGGGTTTGCAAAAAGGGCTGCCGCAAAGGCGCCGATCTTGCGCGCCGTGAGGTTCGAATCCTGCAGGTAGCCAACACGGATCCCGCAGTCGAAGCCTTCAGCGACGAGGTCCACGTATCGGTCGCTGTAATGCGCGTGAAGCTGCAGTAGCGGATGGCGGCGGGCGAGCTCGGCCAGTGCCGGCGCGAAGTGACCGGGACCGAACGATGAAGGAACCGCCACGCGCAGCCGTCCGCGCAGCTCTCCGGTTGGCAGCATCTCTTCGCGGGCCACGTCCATCTCCAGGCACATGCGCGCGGCGTGCTCCCGGAAGGAGACGCCCGCCTCTGTGAGCGACGCGCCTCTGGTCGTGCGCGCTAAAAGCTGGACGCCGAGCTCGCTTTCGAGGCGGACGAGCCGCCGGCTGACGATCGACTTCGGAAGCCCAAGACGTCGCGCTGCGACCGTGATCCCGCCGCCGTCCGCCACCTCGACGAAGGTCTGCATGTCCTCAAAGCTGATCATTCTTGCGTTCCATTTTTCGTTCTACAGAGTGGTCAACCATAGAGCTACCGTACCGTCGATCGCAACGCTAAATTCCAGTCATCGAGCGGATCACAACGAACTTCACCAACAGCCGCCGACATGAAAAAGGAACACGACAATGCATAAGGACGTATTCACCCCCGAGAACTCCGCCATGCTGCTGATCGACCATCAGATCGGGACGATGGCCTGGACACACTCGCACGACATCAATCTTGTCAAGCAGAACGCGCTGAAGCTCGCCCGTATCGCCAAGGCTGCAAACATCCCGACCATTCTGACCTCCAGCATGGAAGACCAGATCCAGGGGCCACTGCTGCCGGAGCTGGAAGCCATCCTGCCGGAAGCGTTCGAGGCCCGCGTCAAGCGTCCCGGCATCGTCAACGCCATGCACCATGACGGCTTCAACCAAGCCGTCAAGGCGACCGGGCGCAAGAAGCTGTTCGTCGCCGGCGTGACAACGGAAATCTGCGTGACCTTCCCGGTTCTGCAGATGCTCGACGAAGGCTACGAGGTTCAGGTCTCCGCCGACGCCTCCGCTTCCTACACCAAGTACGGCGACGACATCGCACTGCGCCGCATGGAGAAGGCCGGCGCGATCATCACCACCGTCGACCAGATCATCTCCGAACTCGCCGTCGACTGGACGAGTCCGCTCGGTCAGAAGCTGGTCGGCATCCTGAACTACCATTGAGCGCGCAAAAGGCGCGTTCGGCGCGGGCGGCAGAGCCCGCGCCCGGATCGAAGGAAGGCAATCATGACCATCACCAAGATTCATTCAGGCCGGATGCGCGGCGATTTCAGGCAGGGCTTCGGGGTCGAGATACTGTATCCTGGACTGGCGTTGACTTCCGACGATAGCGGCATCGGGCCGATTGGCAGGATCGACCGCGCCCAGGTGCAGCCGGGTCACCTCGTCGGTATGCACCCGCACAAGGACGACGAGATCCTGACCTATATCCGCGGCGGCGAGATGCTTCATCGAGATACGATGGGTAACGAGAAGAGACTCGACAAAACGCACTTCATGATGATGAACGCCGGCCATACTTTCCAGCATGAGGAACTGATGCTCGGCAAGGAGCCAGTGCGGGCACTCCAGATTTTCCTGCGCCCCAGCGCAGCCGACCTCGAGCCTATCGTACAGTTCCACGAATTTGTAGAAGAGACCAGCATCGATAACTGGCGGCTGATCGCCGGACCGAGGGCTGCCCCGCTGACGGTCAGATCCGACGTAGAGGTCTTCGACGCTCGCATCAGTGAAAATCTTCAGTTGCGGCTGCCGACCGCCGAATTCGCAAAGAATATGCTGCTTTACGTCTACAGCGGGAGGGTGGCCTTGGGAAACGAAGTCATTTCGGAGGGCGAAAGCATCCTTACGACCGAGGGTGATTGCCATCTTACCGCTTTGGCTGAAGCCGACGTCGTGCTGTTCTCGTTCGATCTTATGGCGGACGTCTATCGCGGCGGCATGTTCAGCGGGAACCAAAGGCGGCCCGCCTAGACCAAAAGCGCCTCGGTCACTGCTCACTGGCAGTCTTTGGCGTCGAACCCTCAACGAAGTTCGTGTGTGGGGCTTATCGAAGGCCTCGCACCAGCGGCTCGCGCCGCTCGGCATCCGTATCGAGAATTTCGCGCTACACACGCCTTGAAAGGATTAGAATTGTCGACCCCCTTGAAAAATTACTAAGGCGTTGGAAATAAAGATTTTCGTGTCGGAGCTTGCTTCTCGGCCGATCTTCTCAAAATTGAAGGTGTCGGCCGCTGGTGATACCGTACCGAACATTCACGAAGCGACATCGATCCGGTTGGTTGTCACATGTCCCGATACTACAACACTATAGGTTTCACTTGGGAGTATACCACTCCGCAGATTATCACCAGAACGCTCCCATGAATAGAAAGGTCCGTTCCTGATCTTTGCCCGGCCACGGTTTGACCAGATCCTGGCCTCGGATTTCGCTTGAGATCGAACGTCCGCGCTCGTTGAAGAAAGTGCGAGTGCATTCAGCATTTCGCCGATTATTTCGCCGGTTGCCGAAAAGTATGGGCGGCCAAGCTTTCTAGCTTTCTTGAGCGCTTGAAGGCAGCGCTCATCGATCTGCGACGATGGCTTTTCTGCCTTCGCAGCGATTGCCCAGGCCCAAAGGACATACGCATCGGAAACGTTGTCGAATGCCGACCACAGCCAAGGTGTGGCGAAGGCGTCGTCGAGGCGTTCCCCGGCGCGAACTGCAGAAAGGCCCACAGCGATCGCTGCCCAAGGATCTTTCTGCGGCTGGAACATCGTTTCCCGACCTCGGAAGCCCGAGACGGTCTCCATCCCACTGGGGTAGGATCCGAGGGTGCTTGCGAGAACGAGAGAGAGGCTGGGATCCACAGCACTCACCTGCAGAGTCAATTCTGGACCAAAGTCCGCTACTGCGGACCAAATCGTCGCCCGCAGACCGCTGCTGAAGAATGGTAGATAAATCTGCCAGACCCGTTCGGTTTCAACGCTGAGGCTAATACGGACCTTTTCCCCAACAGGAGCGATAGACTGATTGAATTCCAATGTCAGTTTCTGTGGATCCGAATGAACACGGACATCAGGTTTCCTTCTCAGAGCCCGCCATCCCCCACGTTTCCCAGGCGTCGTGTCGACAGACAAACCAACCGAGAATCTTTTTTTCGGGGTGCCGACCAATGCATCGTTTAGGGTTGCGGAGATTGGTAGCTGGAGGCGAAGGTTGTTGAACCGGGGCGAGATGACTGGAATAAGGTCCGGATCATCTGTCGTTACGCCACTCAAGGAGCCAAGTGCTCGGTAGGCAGTCGCTCGGCTGGGCCGAAGGTTCTGCGAGAGCAGCCCCTCGCCTCGCCTCCCATTTCCAACACGGACGCTCAGGTCATTGGGATCGCCGTCAAGGATCGCGAATTGTGCTGTCTCCGCTGTGCCGCGTGAGAGGTTTTCGGCGTAACAAACATAGCGTCCCGTCTCGAGTCTCGCTTCCGCCTCCCCATTTGCGTCGCTGAGGATCTCGGCCAACACACCTCGGTCCGGTGGACCCACGATTTGAAACCGATAAGGAACGGGACTTGAACCGATTAGCCGAACAACATGTGTTTCGCCTTGGGTCATTCGGTCAGCTCCACGATCTGCGCCGGCGGCGCGGCGATAAATGAAGCGGGCTGGTAAACAGGGTGAGGACCCGCAAACTGCGCCTGCGCCGTAAAGACAGCCTGATCGGGCTCCACGCGAAATCTCCAGGCAAGGTCATTACCAACCTTCGTGTACGTCCGGCCGTTGCCGTCGGAAGCGGTAACAGAAACGGCAACGGACATATGATTTTCCGTAGCTGTCCTGACCACCACCGGGATCATCGGTGCAGCGACGCGGAGGAGCTTAACTCTCCGATTGAATTGCGTGAGGGACTCTGTCTGCAAACCCGCATTGTTCAGCGCCGCATTTGCGATGTGATCCAGATTGAACAGGATCTGCAAGCCGGTCACCATCCAGCCCTCACCAGCAAAGAATTCCACACCAGCCCCACGCAACGCCTCGATCAGTGCTTGCGTGAAGAACGGAGGATTGCCATCGGTCGGCGCCCACGCGGTTCCTCCCAAGCGCGAACCTGCCAATGCAACAGAGCTTGTCCGCCGCCTGGCCAAGTCAGTTACGCTATACGTAATGAGAGGCTGGCTTTGCACACCATTGACCTGTTCCAGGATCTCGGGAACGACCTCTTGGCAAGCATCAAGGAACACCCAGCAGCCATCCGCCCCGAGGATTGGCAATGCTGTCGCAAGCTGGGTGACATTGATGGATTGGCTCCAGGGACGGTGCGCGGCGCTTTTGACATCCTCCAGCACGCCAACCGCAGTCGCATCGCTGTTGGCCACGCCATGCGAGGCCATATAAAAGAACATATGGTCACCGGGCCTGCAACGGCCTACCCATAAGTCACCGGCGGTCCTGTAATTGGCTTCGGTTGCTGGCGACACTAGATCGTCAGGCCGCGGATCATGTTGCAGGAGGCCTATGCCCAGCAAATCTTGCCCAGGCTGAGCGGTAGCATCGGACAGCAGAACTTCGACCGAACCCAGTGGCGCTACCAATGCGTCTGCTTGATCGATTAGAATGCGCGCAAGCGCCCTCGCGCCGGCGGTGGTGGCGACGGCATTTGCTGAGCCATCGGGGCGAAGGCTTGGAAACCTCCCACATCCTATAATGAAGACGTGGGTCTGTGGGTGATCGGCAGGTGGCCGCAAATAAACTGTTGTCACTTGAGCAACCCAGCTTCTTTAAGGCGAACGTTGAGACGCGTATAGAACATGGCGCTGAGGAAATACGCGCCATGGGCATCACGCACGCCAGCGACCGTATCGACCGAGAAATCCTTCGGGCCATCGAACACGGTTTCGGTGACGAACGACAGCACATCCATCTTATCAAAAGCGTTCCACCAGGCTTGCACGACCGCGGGCGACGGAACACGCTTGCCCGCAGCGGAGTAGTCGGTAGAGCTTGCCTTGTACAGTTTCATCTCTTCAAACAGTGCGATTTGTGAACCGACGGATAGGAAGAGATCGACCTTGAGATCGCGCCCAATGGCCCCCGACATCTCTGCGACTGCCTCTGGATCAGACAGAAGGTCGTAAAGAATGATGCCTCCCATGCTATGACCAATCAGCACAAGCGGTTCGCCCTGCTTGAGATCTTTTGCGGCCGCGATGATGTCGTTCGAGACGACCTCACGTATTTTTTGGCGCGGATCCGCCTCGCGCAGATATCGGAACACGTCGCCGATGAATATCGCAAGGCCTGGCGTGATTTTTTCGCGTCCCGCCCGGGCTATTGGACCATTGACCAGATTTGAGGCGCCGCCCTTGAGCTTCTCGGCGGCGGCCTTGACCTTGTCTAGTATCCCAAGGCCTTGGATGGCAGCGCCGGCTTCCGCTTCTTTTCTCAATCGCTCGTAGAATTCTGCATCGGTCGTGACCGTTGGCAGCCAAGCTGGATTAGGCTGTCCCGAAGCGTACCGGGCCGCCGCGGCCCAGAATTTTTCTTCGGCTTCGAGCTGATCGGCCTTCGCCTGGGCGAGCGCCACTACCGACAATGCGCCAACCACCGCCGGAAAGTCACTTTTTGCCGCCTCAACAATGGTCGTGTTACTTCCTGCTGAAGCCCCGATATTCAGGGGTTGATAGGTCGCGGTGAACTTTGGCACGGATGCCAGTTTCCATTGCGGATCTGCGCCGTATTCTCCCCAATATGGGTTTCGGATTTTGGCTCCCTCGGACTGGAAAGCGATTTGCTGAAACCTGCGATCGCGGGCAACGACATTATCGTCAAAGCCTTCATCACTCTTCCTGTTCGCAACACCGTGTACGAAGACTACCTGGACCATTATTGCCCCCAATCCTTTGACGATGATCCAACCTAAACCGGGCGACGTGTGGCTGACAAGCCACAGCACGTATAAGTTCAGTAAATCGGATTCCGAACCCCGCGATCATCTGGCAATCTCTCCTTGCGAGGGGGGATTCGCGATGAAAGCATCGACTTTATCACTGAACGAATACCAGGAATTGGCCGTTAAAACAGATCGAACGCGGATCAAGGGAGCCAATCTTAGCCTGCCGATACTGGGACTGTTCGGAGAGACCGGCAGCCTTCTAAGCGAGGTAAAAAAGAAGCAACGCGATTCCAAGGCCTACGATTCCTATGAAAGTGGCGTGATAGAAGAATTCGGAGATGCACTTTGGTATCTTGCAGTCATTGCGGCGCACGCAGACATTCGACTGGAAGACATCGCGGATGAATTTGGCACCGGATCCGGTGGGCCGCTTCTCTTCATAAACCTGCAACCCCAGAAAACTCTCCCTCTGGCCGCGCCGACAACTGAATTTGCACGCACTCTCCTAAAACTGGCGAATTCCGTCGGCAATCTCGCCAACGACAACGGAGAAGCGATATCGCATATTGATCCCACCGCCCTTGGCACCAGGCTAAGAGTCATTTTCCGCAATCTGGTGCATGCCGCCACAGAGGCGGGGGTCACCTTGGGAGAGGCGGCGGTCCACAACATTCAGAAGGCTCAAGATCGTTGGCCAACCGATCGCACGCCGCCGCCACTGTTCGACCTCGAGTTCCCGCCGGAAGAACAATTGCCTCGCAAGCTCGAAATTGAGATTTTCGAGCGCTTTTCAGGCACGAAGCAGTACGTTTATCAGCGCTGCAACGGCGTCAACATCGGTGATCGATTGACCGACAACAGTGTCGTGGAGGATTTCTATCGCTTTCATGACGCTTTCCACTATGCCTACGCAGCAGTCTTAGGCTGGTCTCCAGTCACGCGCGCATTGTTGAAGCTCAAAAGAAAGAGCAAAACAAAAGTTGATGACGGAGAAGATGGGGCCCGTGCGATCATCCTTGAAGAAGGCGTGGCCGCTTACGTCTTCGCAAGGGCCAAGGAGCATGACTTCTTTGAAGGACGTGATGAGGTCGATTTCAATCTGCTGAAGACTGTGAGAGGCTTCGTCCAGGGGTTTGAGGCGGAAAGATGCCCGCTGTGGCTATGGGAAGAAGCGATCCTGAAAGGTAACACAGCCTACCGATTCCTGCGTCAGCACCGACGCGGACGCCTCATCCTTGATCTGGACAAACGCGATATGATCGTGCAGGAGCTTGCGCCATGAAACCTGCTGCCTTTGTCGACGAACTTGCTTCGTACCACTTCGATAACGCGTTCAATCCGTACGCTGACGCGTGCCCGGATTTTGATGCCGATGATGCACCGGCCGTCCGCAGGAGGAACCTCGAGGCCGTATTGAATGCCGCGATCGAAAAAGGCGTACATTCTTTCTGGATCGCTCGGGACCTCGGATATCGGGGCGGGCGGCGCACAGGTCTTGCTTTAACCGACGAAGCGCACCTCGACTGGCATGCTCAACTTCTCGGAACAGAGCCGTTGAGAAGAGCCACGAAGGGACCACCTGTAGCGGAGCGCACCGCGACGGTAGTCTGGCAGATGCTGCGGTCGATCGAGCAGCCGATCTTCCTCTGGAACGTTTTCCCGTTTCATCCGCACGGACCTGGCGAACCGATGACAAACAGGTGCCATACCCGCAGTGAGCGAATGGCCTGCAAGCCGATCTTGCAGTCGCTCATTGCTACACTGAAGCCAAAACACCTGATCGCGATCGGGCGCGATGCTCAAGCAGCCCTGGCCGATCTCGGGCTCGAAGCGACGGCCGTTCGCCATCCGAGTTATGGCGGACAAAGCGACTTCATCGGCGGACTCGAAGAGTTTTACCACGTTCGCGCAAAACCCATTCGGGACGCTCAGCTCCATTTGCTCTAAGCCACCAGCCTTAGATTGCCGATCGCCATTGCCTCCTTCAACAATTCGTCGACGTCCTCGCGTCGATTGGACGGGCAATCAACATCTGCATGGGTGGATACGATGGTGAGGGATCCGACTTCGACACCCACCTCGTTGGCGACAAATTTCATCAGGCGTCCAAGGCCGATCAGATTCCCGAGAAGGCGCTGAATGTAGTAGTGATTGCGATAAACTGCGGTCAGCAGCAGTCTTCGGTCAGGTCCATCGGTCAGCTTGAAGCTTAGGAAGCTCAGGCACTGCCTGTTCATGAGGGGCCCGGCGTCCCGGATCGGATCGTAGACTGTGAGTTCGTAAACGTTACGAAAGCACCTTGCGCCGGCGACCTGATTTTTCATTTTGTCAACGATGTCACGGAGAGGATTGATGTCCTTTCCCTTTTTCTGAAGTGGAAACGATATCATCCTGTCGAAATATCGACCCCAGTCGCCCTTGGCGATGCGCGGCATTACCTTTTCTTTATAGACGTCATAGAAGGCGGGACTACCGTGCCTGCTGAAAAGAGACTGGGGGAAGATCGTGTTGGCCACCGTTTCCACGGGATACTTGCTGTGATCGCGGAGATGCCGGTCGACCAAGGCAATGACCTCTCGATCGTCATCGGTCATTGCCGTCGGATCTGCAACATCAATAATGACGTTCTGCGCCTCATGATGAGGCTCTTCGTTGACGGTGTTTGCGGCAAGTAGCCAAGCCGACGCGCAACTAGGCTGCTGTTTTATGGGCAGATACACTCAGATCCTCCTTCAGTACCGCAAGCCGGTGCAATCGGCGTGAAACATATTGTTCAGAAATCCAGGCATGACCGTCGATCCCCCAGGTGGGTCCCCAGGAATTGCGTATGAGGAGCCAATTCCCATCGGCGGTTTGTCCGGATGCAACGGCAACAACTGCATGACGCGCCACATCGGCTTCACCGTCGATCGCACGTACAACGCCTTGCTTGTCCGGGACAAAGAACTGCTCCCCGATCGTCAGAACGAGGACCGGTGGTGAGCCCATCGACAGATAGCCAACGATTTCAGCGAATGAGCCGTCCGCGCGTTCGGAAGCGCGGAAGTATTTCTGCGAAACGGACGGTGGTCCCCATTTGCTGATATCCGATGGCAGATCCGCAAGGTACGGCCAGCCGGCTTCGGCCGGTTGCCCATCCTCACGGACAGCTTCAAGAACGTGGAGCAGTGCTGAACCAGCCGTCGGCGGCAGTCCGGCTCGTCTCTGCGCTTGATAGAACGCGAACTCGGCGGAGAGCGGTTCCCATCCCTCACGATGAGCCGCGTGACAGTCGCTAACCGCAAACGCCAAACAGGTAGGTCGCAGACCTTGGTCGCGTACCTCTCCAAACAGATGACGGAGGTCATGCTTTATCACCGGCTGCGTCATGCCGCCTCCAAACGGAAACGGCGCTCGGCCCGCGAGAAGCCCTCGCTTTCCGGTCCATAGAGGTCGAGGTCAACCGCATATTGGTTGGCAATCGAATTTGGTTGCCATGGCCGCGCTTCACTTAGTCGCAACGCACCATTCTGTTGCCGCTTGGACTCCGCGACGATCCGCCTTGTCACCGGTCCGCCGGCTTGTTCACTTTCGTGGTATTGTTCGCGCGTATCTTCCCTCAGCGCAAATCCGTGTTCATCAAGCTCATCTAAGCGCCAGAGGTAACCGGCGCCGGCGTGCTCTTCCAAGCGTAGGATGAACAGGTCACCGGGGCCACCATGGATAAGTTCTCCCCTATCGGCCTCGGTTAGTTCCCAGACATCGCCGTAATAGTTGGTCGGCTCGACCGAACCGAGAATTGCTTTCTTGATTGTCTTCGGTTCGATCTCGCTGAGCGCTTTAGCCTGGGAGCGGGAGAGCATCTTGTATCGGGCAAGCGTCCAGCATGTTGCCGCATAACTTGTCCCAGCCCGCAGCGACAACTGATAGACGATCCGCGCGCTTGTAAAGTCAGCTGTTGTCCACCCCTGCCGTTTGCAGTGCCGAACGACTAGCCACTGCGGCAACAGGAATGAGGCAGCGAATGCGTCTGCTTCAACCTCCTGCAGGTTCGCGTTACGCGACGCCATGAACGGACTTCGGCGCAAGATGGACTCGTCATCGAGGCTGGGCTTGTGCCGCAAATAATAGTGGCCGAGTTCATGCGCGGCAGTAAAGCGTTGTACGCTTAGCGGACGCTTAGTCGTGACGAGAACGCCCGGTGAAGGCTCGTTCAGGAAGGCGCCAAGCAGGCCTTCGAGCGGTCGAAAAAGTAGGGGCACGTCCAGATGAGCGAGCACACCAAACACATCGATTTGGCCATGTGATCGATCGATGCGATCTCTGATGCTCAAATCTCCCTGCAGCCTCCCCGCAGCAACGATTGCCTTTTTGATGGCATCCTCGATCGCCGTCATCTTCACTCCTCCTTCATCGCTGATCGGCTTTTGAGAAAATCTGCGAACTGGCTGAGTTCCTGCAGATCGTTTTTCGAAAGCTCGGAAGCGGTGCGGGCAAGATGCTGGACTTCGGTTTGAACCGGTTCCTGCTCGACTTCACCGGTGAAATAGCTGACCGGCCTGCGATAGAGATCGGCAAGCTTACGCAGCTCGATTGCGTCAACCTTTCGTTGCCCGTTTTCGATATTGGACAGCGCACTTCGAGGGATGCCGAGATGGTTGGAAACCTCGTCTTGATTCAGGCCGAGATATTCCCTGCAACGGCGCAGCTTCTCTGCCATCGCCAGCCGCTCGGCATCATCGCCGCCCCCTGGCCGCGACGGCGAGTTCATGCCTTCACCTTCTTGGCATAGTGCTCGGCCCAGAGCTTTTCGAGGCGAGCGGTCACGTCGATGACTGCCTCTTCAATAGAATCGTATCCACCAGGTCTCAACGCTTCCTGGCCGACTTCGAAACCAACAACCGGGTCTAGCGAGCAGAGTATTTCAACAAGCGTGTGGGAATCGATGTGAAGCGTCTTGACGACAAGCTCCTTCTTCTCCGTCGGCAGAACAATACCCTGAATGTCAGACAGATCTTTGACCGAAGTGATGAGTTCGCCGGTCAAGACTTCCCGGACTTCATCGGCCGGATATTTCGGAATAGTGATTGTGGGCTCATCAAGTTCTATGGGCATCTGCAACTCCCTCCGCAGCGTTGAAACCGGAACATAACATGAATTGTCGGGAATTCAAACATTAATGTCCGAATTTCAGACACGCCCTTTTCAATGTTCCTTGGGATGATCGATCGCCGTGAGGATCTGCGAAACTGCGTCATCATGTGATGTGGCATTTTCGATAATGCACACCGGATAGGAAAGGCGTTCCTTCTCGGCCAAAGCGCGATAGGCTGCTCTGAGCTTCAGCCACTCGGACAGCTTGTCGTCACGTTCGATCGGAGCGTCGCGATCCAACAAGATCGCCAAAGCAGGCTTCCTAGCGCCCCAAAGGGTTTTCTCTGCCTCCACCAATCCGACAAGCGCATTCGGATTTGCTCCGCTCGCGCTGCCGTATACCAGTGTTGACCACCAGAACCGATCCAAGACGATGTTCGTCCCCATATCGAGCTTAGGACCGATTATGCGCTCGATCGCGTCAAGGTGGGCTGCAATATGCAGAGCCTGCTTTGAAAGACCCGACATTTCTGAGACGCCAAACTTCAAGGGATCATGATGGATTTCGTAGACGAGGTTCCCGAGGGTTCCCACTGCTTTACCGGGGAAGCTAAGGAATTCGTAGAGCTCGGGCCGCAGCTCCAGTTTTGCCTTTAGATTATCGATGGTCGTTGTCTTGCCTACGCCATCCGGCCCTTCGATGAATATGAGCTTGCCCGTCACTTTGCCCCTCTCGACACAACCCTTGAGAGACAATAGGCATTCAAACCGCCACTTTAAAGGTCAAAATAGCATTTTGTGTAAAAGAACCTTTCTGACCGTCAATCCTGCTCAGCACTCCTGAAGCTGAAGCAAAATTTTTCGGTTAAGACCGACTATTGAACGGCCGGGTAGAGACGTGGAAGCCATCGTTCGATTATTTCGACCGGGAAACCGAGACGGACTTTTCCCTTTGAGCTGGGCGAAGTGAGTACACCGCGGTCCAGCAGACCGGATAGGACGGTGCGGGCTTGCCGTTCTTGATATCCTGTCAGAGATTGTACCTGCGAGCGCGCGAATTCACCTGCAAGAATAGCTTCACGCAACAGCGGCCAGCTGCCTTTTGAAAGCCGCTGCATTTGAACTTCTTCGGCGCACCACACTTCGACGCGATTCAACAGCTCCTCTGGCTTGAGAATACTTTCCATGAATGTGACTTGGTCCAGACAGCAGGTCAGAAAGAAGGCGGTGAATTCGGCCAGACCAGCTTGAGTTAGGTTGCCCCGTCCATCGAGATCTCCGCGGCGGGGCTGATCAGCTTGGGCAAGCAACCGCTTGTAGTCGGAGACATTTCTGGCAAGCCCTCGTGACACAGACCACAGTTCTGAACCGATCCCGAGATCTCGAAGAAGCGCATGAGAAAATAGCCGTGAGACACGCCCATTGCCGTCAAAGAATGGGTGGATCCACGCGAGGCGGTGATGAGATGCGCCAACCCCGATGATCTTCTGCAACTTGGAAAGCATCTTGAATGAATAGGCCTCGACAAACCTCCCGATCAGCGGCCTGATCATGTCAGGCTCCGGCGCAATGTGTTCGCCGACCTTCACATGCCGTGTTCTCAGCTGCCCGGGAACCATTTTTATTTCTTCGCCCGTGTCTGGATTGCGGACGGTGAGTAGCTCATCGGGTAGCCGCCGGCAGAATTCTCCGTGTATCCAGCAGATGCCGTCGAGCGACAGAACAGGAAAAGGCATTTCGCTGCTATCGATCAGCTGTTGCACTTCAATATGGGCACGCGCCTCAAGCTGAAGGTTCCGTTTTTCTGGTTCTTGCGCATACTCTCCTGCCATTGCGCGGTCGATGTCGATAGGAAGCGTGTTGTGTCCCTCGATGAGATTCGAGTAATAGCAGTTCATCGAACGCACGAGGTCTCCGACCGACGCCCGCATAATCGGGTGCAGTCGTGCCGCGAACCGATTGGCCGCCGAGGTAAGTTCGATGGCGACGTCTTCCAACTCTTTGTTGCTGTCGGGAAGCAGTGGTTCCATGCTCGCCAAGGTGACCATATTTTGCCGCTTTTAATGCCGTTAGATTTCTCTTTGAGAACATAGCGATAGGTTGCATCTCAAGCAATCATATTGCCGGTATTTTTGCCGGTCTATGACAAACCAGAGAACGTTGACCGACTATCAGGCCAGCGACATCCCGCGAACGATATCAGGTCTCTATCTGCTTGTCACAATACACCCCACGCCCGAAACCTCCCCCTCCCCGTCATCTCGCGGAGGCCGAGTTCCAAAACGATCCGCCGCGCCGCCTGCGGCGTGACCTCGAGCGTCTTCGCAACCATCCCGGCCGACACCAATGGTTTGGCCATTACCAGCTCGACCAGTTCCGGCAGCTTCGAAGACGTCCGACGTCCGTCCAACTTCCGGTCCATCAGGGTGCGGGCCAGCGTCAGCCGGTCATGTTCCTTCATGCCGATCTCGGCGGCCGCCAAAAGCCCGTGGGCGATGGCGAGCAGCCGGGTTTCGCGGTCGCGATGCCGGCGGCGATCGACGGGAATGGTTTTGAGGCCGAGATTGATGGCGGTGAGATGGGAGCCTGACGTGATGCCAGCCTCGCGCAGGATGGACGCAGCAAGCAGCCGGCCAAGCCAGGGCGCGTGCTGCAGCACGGACAGCTCGTTCCAGGAATCGACGGCGACAATCGCCTGCAGCACCACTGGCAGGTGTTCGGTCTGCCGCAACACAGCACGCCATTCGTCGAGCCGGGCATCCTCGTCCCAGTCGAGATCATAGACAAGCGGGTCTCGTTCACGGGTGTCGGCGCGTCCTGGCCGCTTCGCTTGCTCGATCGCCGCCTCCGAACGGGCCAGCAAAGCGTCTATTGCGGCATAGTCGACGCCGGCGATACTATCCGTGTCATCATCATCCCCCTCCCCTTCCGGATCGACCGCCACCGCGACGACAGGTCGAATGACGCCGACTGTCTCCACCTCGGCCGCGCCGACCGGAGTGATCTCTGACGTCTGTCGCAAACTCCGGATACCCTCGGCCGACAGTGCCCAATCCCGCGACTGCGCGGCAATGCGCCGGCGGGTCCTCAGCACGTCGCGGGCGATGGTGAGTTCATGGGTGGGGGTGCGGGTATCGCGCAAAGCGTCGTGGAGGACGAGGTCTTCGATATGGACGAGTTCGCCGTCGATCCAGAGGGAGGCACAGGCGTCGGCGAAATTTTGCCGCTTGAGGAAGCCCGCGCCGACCCGCGAGCGGGCGACGCGCTCGTCGAGACGGGTCAAGGCAAGGCCGGCCTCAAAAGCCGGCCGCATCAGGGTGTTGATGCTGATTTTCGAAACATCGTAAGCCATTGAATTTATGGTAAATGATTTCTTACAAGAACTCTATTTAAATATTATAGTTCCTCACATGGTATGATGTTCGGTTGGCAGTATAACCATCGATAGGTACCTCTTATCGATGGTAGATTGACAGAGGCCGCGAATTCACCGAATCTGGGCCAAATCCCGCTCCGCAAAGGCCGCTTCCATGGAAGATTTCGTCCGTTTCGCATTGGAGAAGCTCCTCAATGTCGCCCATGAAGACAGTGGCCAAGGGCGCCGTGTTGCGAACTTCATTCTCGCCTGGTGGAATGCCGACGTCCATGGTGGCTTCAACCTGACCGATCTTGCCGATCTCGATCCCCATGTCTGCGAGGACATGGGGACGATTTTCACCTGGTTGGCCCGGCATGACACTTTGATATACCCGGACGACTACAAGCAGGAAATCGTCCAGATCATAGCGCGCTGGCGGCCACAGGCCGAGACAGCCTGATGGTTTCCGCCAAAAAAGCGGCCAAACTCTCCGGTGTGGAACGGCGCGCCGTCGAGCTCGACACGATCGCATCCGTGCTGCCGATCGACCGACGAGATGAACTCGCTGAGCTGCTGACCGACGCCGATATCGAAACGCTGCGCCATCTCGTCAACGAGGGCATGGGCGCCAACACGCTGCGGGCCCTTACCTCCGATCTTGCCTATCTCGAAGCCTGGGCACTGGCGGTGACGAGAAGATCACTGCCCTGGCCGGCGCCCGAGGCCCTGCTTTTGAAATTTGTCGCGCAGCATCTGTGGGATCCGGAAAAGCGCGCCAACGATCCCGATCACGGCATGCCGGCTGACGTCACCGACAATCTACGCGCCCAAGGTTTTCTGAAATCCACTGGTCCACACGCGCCGGCGACGGTGCGTCGGCGGCTGGCGAACTGGTCGACGCTGACGAAATGGCGCGGCCTCGATGGCGCCTTCGCCTCCCCTCCCCTCAAATCCGCCATTCGTCTCGCCGTGCGCGCGGTCCCGCGGACCCGGAAGCGGAAGAGCGCCAAGGCCGTGACTGGCGATATTTTGGCAAAGCTGCTGGCAACCTGCTCGACCGACAGCCTGCGCGATACTAGGGATCGTGCCATCCTGATGGTCGCGTTTGGCTCGGGCGGCCGCCGGCGCAGTGAGATTGCCGGGCTTCGGATTGAGCAACTGAGCATCGAGGCGCCGATCGAGGTTGCTGGTAGCCCTCCCCTCCCCTCTCTCGCGATTCATCTCGGCCGGACGAAAACGACCAGTGGCGAGCAGGATGATGTCGTCTATCTGACCGGCCGGCCGGTCGACGCACTCAATGCCTGGATCGCTGCAGCCAAGATCGACGGCGGTAGCGTGTTTCGGGGGATCGGGCGCTGGGGTACGGTTTCGAAGCGGGCGCTCGATCCGCAGTCGGTGAACGCAATCGTCAAGCAGCGGGCGGAGATGGCGGGGTTGGAGGCTGGGGAGTTTTCGGCGCATGGACTGAGATCCGGCTATCTCACGGAAGCCGCAATCCGGAACGTCCCACTGCTGGAGGCGATGGACCAATCCCGCCACAGGTCCGTTCAGCAAGCATCCAGCTATTATAACAGCGCTACCCGGCGCAGCGGGCGGGCGGCGCGGCTCCTGTAATGGAACTATGTGTTTGATAATCCTGCGTTATCGGACATTATGTCCATTATAGATGAAATGGGTCAAATCATCGAGCAAAACACCTAAAATCACGTCGAGGAGACCTCAGCGCCGTCTCTCAGCACGGCGGCTGGGGGTGATGTTTAAGCGCCGGAGGTGTCGGGCCCTAGCTTCCTCCCCTCTCTCGCCGGCGGCGACGAGACATCGGTCATGCTTCAGCGGAGACGACCCGCAGAAATCAGCGGCGGCGGGATCGTTTTCGCGTCAATCTGACCAAAGCCGTTGGTCTATAGCGCCCCTTAACGTCGCCTCAGTGGCAATCAACAAGCGGTTCTATTCGGCTCTTTCATCGCTGGCCCCCTGCGAAGCGTCCCGATATCGCTCACAATTGTCACGGCGCAGCGTGGATGACGCATCGTTGTGCCCTATGAGATTGACGAGTCTCGATCCAGCGTCATCTAAGGCGTGGATATTGGGCTTAGGTCAAGTACACCTCGCAGGGTGCATAATGCGAAAGCGAGAATTTTTGATCGGTCTGACTTGTCTGGGCACCGCGATAGGAACAGGAGGAATTGGTATGGCGGAATCGAACGAGCCGGTCGACGTGAGTGCGTTGGCGGCTTTACGGCCGGGGATGACGGTTGCCGACGTCGAAAAGGCAATGGGCTTGATGTGGCGCGCTCCGGCACCACACAAAGGAGGCGTGATCGATATCCTGGAAAACACATACGGAGTGAACGTTCGCCTGGATCGCATCGGAAAGATCGGCATGATCGAATTCACGTCGCGGTTCAAACAGACGGTCGCGGGCGTACCCATGGGACTACACCTTGACGACATACTCGCGATAATCCCTGCCATGAAGATCGGCGAGGAGAGCAAAGTCCGCCGTGGCACCCGCTTGGGGACGATGCGGCTTCCCGAGGGCGAGCTGTCCGCTCGGATTTCGTATGACAAGGTTATGGAGATCGTGATCTCCAATCCAGACGCAGAATATGTCGAACCAACCGCTCCGCCCTATCCCGCGGCGGCTGGCGCTCCGGGAGCACCCTTTGCAGACCCTAACCTGAAACTTGTCGTCATGTCTGCGCTCCTTAGATCGAAGATGCTAGACCTTGGAACACCGCAACAGCTCGCGAGCCACATCCTCGATCGACCAGTCGATTTGGAGGACGAAGGCTATGATCTCATTCCTCAGGCGCTTGGCTATCTTTTGCGCTATCCATTGACTGCCGAGCAGTTAGCCGCTGTCGACTGGATCCAGTTTGACGGAGGCGAGGAAATATACTCATACGCTTGGTACTTCTGGGGTGGCGGAGGAAGTGCTTTCGACATCCATGATACCTCCGACCTTCATCGCTGCCCCAATCTTAAAGGGGTATCGGTGATCGCGATGACCGACAGATTCGATCTTCGCACGCTTGTCCCATTGCACAGGCTCGAATGGGTAAGCATCAATGTTCCTGCCGATCATCTTGAAGCCCTACTCGAAATACCATCTCTCAAGAGAGCTGGTCGCTTCGCGGCAAATCCCGAAACGAACGCGATCCTCAAAAAGCTCGAGCAGCGCGGCATAGAGTTGAGATAGCCCTGCCTGGAGGAGACATTTCCTTGCGTTCGATCAGGACTGTCCCGATGAGTGAAGCTTCCAGGTAAGCCTTCTCGACTGCGAATGTAAAAGGGAGTGACAAGCTCGATGACGACATTTTCGATAATCGTGTTTAAGGATGGCGCCTCGCCCCCTGATGTGAGCCGAGAAGACATCATCAATATAGAAGCGCCATGGGACTTGGTCGAAGGTGTCGCACGATTGGCTGTTGCACGTTATCCCGGTGCCACTCGGGTCCACGCCGTCGATGAGAATGGGCATATACGAGGGCGGGGGGATGTCTCACGGACGAGGGACGAACTTCCCTAGACACTGATATGATCGCGACCGACCTTTCCGCTGCCTTCGTCGAAAAGGCTATATGAACGTGCCGAGCGCCTGCACCAGTGCGACAGGCCGCAAGATCTGGGCGGGATTATATGCGGGGACGGTTGGTACGCTTAAACATGATCGCCCGGCTTAGAGGATCCGCTACAACCAAAACCTCCTCCTCCCCGACACCTTGAACATCTTATCCACTATACCGGCCCAGTCGGCCTAGAACTGCGATTCTGGCCAACTTGGAGAATCTCGTGCGTCGCGCGGAAGAAAATTCGGCGAGCCCCCTATGTTTCGGACCAATGTGGGGAATGACTTCTTTGTCGACTGGTCGAACACGAACACCTGCGCCTTCCGCCTATAACAGCGTCGCTGAATCCTCTAAGGTAGAACTGCGGAATGAAGGTGGTGACAGTGTCTGAAATTATTTGCCATAATGCTTGCAGACCTGCGGTATCCTAAACTAGGCAGGCTATCCCAGTCCAATTCGCCCGAAAGCGCTATGTCCAGCCGGCGAGGCTATCGGAGCCATATCGAACATCGTATTGTATTTGTTTCACAATATCACTGTCTGTACGGCTGACAACTCTCGGGATGCGCACGTCACCATGCGTATCAAGGCTCACGCTAATTGCCGTTGATTACTTCCTTGAGATCGAAGCAGCGCCATCAGCACCGGCCCGAGCGAGAATTCGCCGCGTTCCGCCCGGCTTGTTAGATCTCGAAGGTATCCCCCTGGTGAGTTGATGTGCCCTGCTTTTTCTAGGACGCAGTGGCATAAAATAAGAGCAAGAAACCGGTGATCGCTGATCTTGCGGAGCAACATCACAAACTGGCAGCATTGCACCCTGACCTGATTTCTCACCTTCGAGATGGCCCGGTCAGGAAAATAATCCATCGCCCTCTGCTCGTCAGTGTCACGACGATACCTGGCTATCACAAGGCCGATAACACGAGGTATCGCCATCGCAGAGATGGGGTAGCGCAGTCTTGGCGAGATAGAGACTTTTCAAACTACATCGCCCTTCATGAGCGTCGCTATGGCGCAGAGGCTATCCAGCGGGTTCTAAGCATGACGGATCTCCTGGTTGATCCTCCAGCTACTTGGAAGCTGATTAAGGCCGCATGGATCGATCGTGAAAATGTGGACGAATATGATCTGTTTTTAACAAGATCAACGGCACTCTTTCTGTTCTTCATCGGCGCTCGCCCGCAACGCCCGAAGTGCCCTTCAGCCGCGTCGCTACCAACGTCAGGGACCACCTGCCTCCGACCACCTATCAGAGGCCTCCCGTAATTCCGCCGGTTGTCGATCTGCCCGTATACGCCCGGCTCCTCGTGCTGCCTGGACCTAGGGCGAAACGGCGGTTGCAGATCCCGGACAGATGTCATCCGGCCCCTCACACAACTCCGCGCCCGGACCCTGGCTGGGTCACAATTGTGACTTCTCTGCCGCCCTTTCAATTTTCCGGACAAGGCACTCAGCCACCCACAGCCTGATCGTCGGAGTGCCTGCGCGTCTGGCATCAAGGGGCGGGGCGATGAGGGGAAAGTCACAGTTGTGACTTCTGCTCCGGCAGTCCGCTCACCTCAGTTCGGCGCTGAGCAATCGCTGACTAATCCCTGCAGCGTCTCCGTAACCGACACGCGCCTTCGGCTGCGCCCGGCCAGGAAGTCACAATTGTGACTTCCTAGCTCACCTCACTTCATGCAGCCGGCACTCCGCAACGCAAGTTTCTTTCGAAGCATTTCCGAACCTGAGAAGCATCACCACTTGAACGGGCAGGGGGTCACATTTACCACGTCTCCATCCAGACCCAGCAAGTTAACGTCTTCGACTATGGCAAAAGCCGGCTAAAATACCGACCTCACTCTCTCGGGTAATAGACGCCCGTTGTCCCGGGATGGCAATACAAGGCAAACTACACGACGGTAGAAATGGCGACAGACAGCCACGTGCTGCCCGCATAATTGTCGCGTTGGAGAGGTTCCTGCAAAATTTCAGCAATCGTCTAGGTCCAATCGACATTCAGGATCCAAAACGTTTTTAATCTGTGATTCATAGGCCTGCAGATTGTCATCTGAAGGCCTATCATGTTGAAGCCGAAGCGCTACGAACTGACATCAGAGCAGTGGCGCAGGATTTGCGATCTGTTGCCCGGCAAGCCTGCCGATCCCGGCCGGACCGGAGTGAACAATCTCACCTTCGTCAATGGTGTGCTGTGGGTGCTACGTTCTGGGGCTCACTGGCACGACCTTCCCGAAAGCAATGTGCGTTTGACTTTAGCGGGATTGACATCACAATATAGAACGCACGGATTGCCTGTGCGTGGAAACAACCTTTACGCTCTTCCGGCACGGCCAATGCGGCAGCAGTTACATCATCTGCAGCCGCCGGGGCACCATGAAACGAAGTGGCGACTGACATCGGACCGTAAGGTAGGGACCTGCCGGGCTGTGCAGTGAGTGGTACCTTGGCTGGCATAATCCCGCAGACAATCCCGCCGAACGCAGCTGTCTGAGCAATCTTCCGCGCCGAGGAACCGAGACGTTTCGCCCGACCATATCAGACGCGTACAGACGCACAAAGAGCATCAGATGGCCCGGTCTGCGCGAAGGATCGTAGTCTGATAGATTTCCCAATCTCCGCCCGGTGTGAAGATTTCCCCCGCCGCTGTTTAAGACAACCATCGCCCGCTCGCGGGTCCCGGGAAGCCTGCAAAAGGTTATCTCTTCACCCTTCACGAAAGGGCCAACGATAACGGTCAGATCAACGCGTCCAAGCCGCTTTCGCATTTCATGACGGCGGCCTCGATCAGGAACGAGAGAAGCATCGACGTCATCATTGTATCGAAGCTCCCGCAGACTCCGATCTGTATGGGCGTTAGCGAGATTTATGTGCAACACAATGCATGCGATTATACGGAAAAGCGGCGTTGACTATCCAAGACGAGGGTTGTCCGCGAAGGGGCGTAGCGCATTGGTACAGAGGTGTCTTCCTACAACATCTCTTCGACGAAAAGCCGGCTGCTCGCCGCAAGCCTCTTTCAGCTCATAGCCACCTTTTTCATTCCAAGCGCTATGCCCGAACCCTCGCGAAACCTGTTTGCACCGTCGTTCACCGCTGAGCACCTCGAACACGATCGACGGAGACATCACAGCGCAGTCGGCGAACAGTTTCAAGGCAGACGTAATGAACCGCCCCGAGGCCAACGTCATAATCCAAAGCCGCTCAAGCGGCCGATGTTCGCCGCCCAACGGATTATTACCGGAAGCACGTTAACGAGGTAGAGAACTGAGGTGACGCAGCCTCCCGCCAGTTACGAAGGAGGGCAAACCCCGAAGATCGACTGCTGCTGCGATCTTCCTCACATGACCTTTGAAGACATGCGCGCCATTGAGAGATGTCGTACCGCGGTTAGGCGGAAGCTCGTTTAGCGAATGAGCAGTTCGCGGCATTCCGTAGGGATCTTATTGTTTGAGAAGCTGAGTATTCTGACCGACCGTCGATCAGGGGCCGCGAGGGGCATTCTCCAAAGGCATTTACACGGCCCTATGAACTGGCAGGGCAGGGGCATAAAGCCCGTCACTTTCGCCTAAATATTCTTGGTTCCACGACAGTAGTGGCTCGGTCGTTCGCTCCATCCGCATTTTCGGTCTCGGCCGCGCCGAATTCGAAACCGCCAATTGGGCTGCGAATGCGCTTGGCGACCAGACGGTGTCGATCCGTACCAAGCAGTCGGCCGCGAAGTTGGGAGAGAGCCGCAAGACATCCATAGCAGAGCAGCGCCAAAAGCTGATGACGGCCGATCACATATTGGAGATGAAGTGGGGGAGGGTGCTACCCGTGGCAGGGTCGAAGCCGCCTGCACTTGTCGATGCAATCGTGTCGTATAAGCACCCTGCATATCGACGGAAGCTGGATCGGAAGCAGATGCTGTGGTTGCCTCGCGAGATACGCAGCGTTCATATCGAGTGCTCTGGGACTTCCAATTAGCGGGCCGTCATTCCCAATCTGCTGGCGTCCAGGCCGA
The DNA here is from genome assembly GCF_007829835.1 of Neorhizobium alkalisoli. Classification (GTDB taxonomy): domain Bacteria; phylum Pseudomonadota; class Alphaproteobacteria; order Rhizobiales; family Rhizobiaceae; genus Neorhizobium. The sequence continues at coordinate 83,483 of NZ_VIWP01000011.1, forward strand.
TACGCCTACCGCCTAAATTTCCCGATCGGGCATTTTCGAGAGTGATATGGCGATTCCCGCGGCCTAATTTCCCGATCGGGAAATTTCGCTCGACAAGTTCGGTAAGGTACTGCTATTTTCCCGCTCGGGAAATTCGAATGGCAAAACCAGTCAGAAGTCCTGCCGATATCGGCGCCCTGGTGAGAACAGTACGCAAGGAGCAAAACTTGCGGCAGGACCAGCTTGCCGGCGTCGCGGGCGTGGGCCTGCGGTTCATCGTCGATCTCGAGGCCGGCAAGCCGACAGCGCAGATCGGAAAAGTGTTGCAAGTTCTGCAAACCCTCGGTTGTTCGGTCGATATTTTGGAACCTGGTGAGTGCAGGCCATGACGTCAAGGGTTCTGAACGTATGGTGGGGTAGCCGTGTCGTCGGCCAGTTTACCCAGGACAGACACGGCGATATCGCCTTTCGAAATGCAAACGAATGGCTTGTCGATCAGACGACGCCGCCGGTTTCCGCCTCTTTGCCGAAGCGACCGGAACAATTCTCTCGCCGCGAATGCCGCCCATTTTTTGGGGGGCTTCTCCCTGAAGAGAGCCAGCGCCTGGTTTCGGCACAGGCTCTGGGCGTTTCGCCAGGGAGCGACTTCGCCCTTCTCGATCGTTTAGGCGGCGACGTTGCCGCCGCGCTTTAGCTGCTGCCGGAAGGTGAGTTGCCGGCTGATGCGACGGTGATTGCCGGGGCTCAGCCGACACCACTGGATGATGCTGGGATTGTTCGAATATTGGATGCCCTTCCCAACAGGCCTCTACCCCCGGCGAGGGGGGGGCGGCTATGCTTGGCTGGCGCGCAGTCGAAGGTGCCTGTTGTCGTCATTGATGGTCAGATTGCCCTTCCATTGCCGGGGCAACCTCCCACGCACATCCTGAAGTCGCCGATCGCGTGCTTCAAAGGGACGACCGAAAACGAAGCATTCATGATGAGCCTCGCCGCCGCGATTGGCCTTGACGTCGCGCCGGTAGAGGCAAGGACTGTGGAGGGCCGTCAATTCCGTCTGGTCGAGCGATATGATCGCGGGCGCGATAATCTCGGCGTCATGCGCCGTATCCATCAGGAGGATTTTTGTCAGTCGCTCGGGGTACCGCCGGAAAGCAAATGTGCTAGCGAAGGCGGACCAACCTTCAAGGATTGCTTTGAGCTGCTGCGGCGTGCGTCGGCGCGGCTGGCGATGGATATCGCGAAGCTGCTGGGTGCAACAATTTTCAATCTCATTGTCGGAAATGCCGATGCTCACGGCAAGAATTACTCAATCCTGTACGACGACCAGGGACCGAGAATGGCGCCGCTGTATGACTTGCTCTCGACAGTGGCATACCCGGACCTTTCGGCAAAATTGGCCATGAGGATTGGGAAACGAGCGACCCTGGCCGAGATGGATGGGGAAGGGTGGAAGGCATTCGCGGAAGATGCCGGGATTGGTTTTGCTCTGGTTCGCCGCCGTGTTTCCGAGATATCCGGCGCCGTCATGACGTACGGAGGTGATGCCTCAGCGATCGTGCAGGGTGATCCAGCTGCTGCCGCAGAGGTAACTAAATCGAAGCAGAACCGCGCTATTCCGGTATCTCTGTCAGTCTGATAACTGTCCATTTGGATGCACCGCTGCGGACGAGGCCTCGACCCCTCATTAAGTCATGACGAAAGCTGGTAACGAAAGTGCCTTACGCATTTCAGGACGCGAATTGGTAGCAGCCATAGCGGCAGAGCCTATGGGGAAATGAATACACGAACAGGTCTGAATACCTCCTCGTAAAAATCTCTGGTTTTCCTGGCATTGCGTCAATCGGAATACACAAGCTGGGCGCGGGCTCATGCCTTCTTGGCAGGCACCAACCGTAAAGCTTGCTCCAGCCGCTCCTCAATATCAGAGGCCTTTCCCTCACCAGAAAGCCGCATTTCATGCTTGCTGAATACTACCGCTATATCGTCTTTGTCCGGCTTCATGAATGGCACGGCTTCCTCGCTCGACATTCTGCCGAATGGAAACAGGCGATCTACCTGAAATTCCAGCCTTGCCAAATCGACGGCTGCCAGTCCCGGATGGAAGTGCGACCGCCGCTTCCTCTCAAGGTGGCGACTCTCGAATACCTGTAGCGCATTCACAAGTTCGCGAACCGTTTCATAGCTGCTATCGTCGATAGTCTCCGCTACCGACATCAACGTCTCTACAGGCCGCATAGGGAGCTTGATGGAGCTCAGCGTACTTCCACCCCATGCTATAAAACCCATCCTCGACAAACTCCATCAACTCGGCAAGCACGTGCGGTATGCGGATTCGCGCCGCTCGTTCTCGACGCTTCGATAACTCCAGTTGCTTCCGACGGTCTTCGGCTAGTTGCTTTCGCTGGACAACCAATTGAGCATAGACAACTACACCTGCCAGAAGCGCGATACCGTCTGAAATCAGGGTCTGCCAGTCGTATACGAAGCCCAAAAAAGCATCGTACTTCGGTTGGGTGGACCACATCGCAATCGCCGCTAGCTTTCGGTGTAGATTTCCCATTCTTTCAAATCCGCCTCCTGCGTGCCGCCCGATGGACCGTCCTGTCGCATGCTCGATCACATCTTCGCAATGCGCCGCCGCAGTCTGGATGCGCGTCAATCACACCACAGAAAGGCTCGCTTTCACTCAGCACGACACCTTTGCGCTCAGTAAGGCCTTCCTTTTTCAGAGGCCCGCCACGAAAGCCGGGGAGGCGACGTTTGGTACTTCACGGCACAGCCCGGTTAGCCTCAGGCGTTTGAAAGATGCAAATACGATGACGGCAAGCGAGGCTAAGATCACGATCATCGACCGTTTTTCCTGCCCGTTGCGCATTTCATGTCCAAGATGAGAAAGAACGCACGAACCACAAGGCCAATTTGCCCGACAAAGCCGCTGGCGAGCGCGTTCGTTGCCGAACCCTCCATGATTGTTGCAGATAACTACCCCCCATAACCGCTGTCTGCGAGGCCAAACAGGCTTCGTTCGAGATTGAGCTTGCCGGCGAGCGCGCGGTCGATCATGGCACGGAAATAGCCGCCGGGTTTGGAAATCTGATCTGGGTCACGGATAGATTTCTCGACAACCGTCGCAAGGATCGCGCTGGCCGCGTGGATCCCAACCTTGTTGCGGCCATCAAGCCATCCGGCTTCGGAGAGACCGATCATCCTCCTGAAGATCTCACCGGAGCGGGCGAGGCTGGACCAGCTGTCAATATGGGTTCCGGTCATTGACTGGGTTTCACGGCAGGCGGCTTGGAGAAGACCGATCGACACGGAGCCAAGCACTTCGGCAGCAATCAGATCAGGGTCCTTGCCACCGACAGGCTCAGTTTGAACTTGCGACACGGTGGCCGCTGCCGCAGGCTTTTTTTCAAAAGCCGATTTGCCGGCTATGCCGGCACTTTTACTAGCTTTGTCCGGCTCATTAGAGCCGGTCCGCTGTTTCCTACTTTCAGAATAAGATTCTGGGGTTGTATTAGTATTAGAAGTGACGTTCATGTCACCCTCGGATGTCATCTTAGCATTATATAGGTCACTGACCTGCTCGACGGCCTTGTTGTGCAAATCACAGATGGCACGTGCCTTGGTCGTGATGTCACTTGGATTCGTGAGGGCCGTCTGAAGCTGGGGGCGAAGATCGGCGGCGACCTCGGGGAAGGCAAGGCAGATATCTTCGATCGCTCGAGCCTGACGCGCAATGTCGCGCTTGGCAGCCATTTCCTCGTTCAAGCGGATGCGGTAGTCTTCAACGGACCGCCTGATCTCCTCGATCCTGACGCGCGCCGGCGTGAAGTCGATGCCGAAGCCTGAAATTATCTCCCCGCTTTCGCCGCGATAGATGAATCGGCGTCCGCTGGAACTGTCGCGGTAAGATGCGATCCCAGCCTCGACGAGACGCCGAAGGCAACGGATCACGGTACGCTCGGAGCGCATCGTATATTCCGCAAGCTTGGCGTTGGAGATTGCCACGATCGGATGGCCGGCGCCTTTCCAATCCTCTGCGCGTGACAATCCGAGCAGGATATCGAGCACATGGTATGTTGTGCCGTCGATGCCGAAGATCGGAGCGGCGCGCTTCAAAAGCAGCGCCATTTCCGACTTGCTGGTATCTGGTACGTCATTGGACATGGCAAGACGCGCGCTGGCGACAATGCCAGGCGTAACGCGCCGGAAGGAAGAAACATGGGCCGTTTCGGTCATAGCGATCCTGCTGCGTCCTGAAAGGCGCAGGTCCTGTCTTTAAAATTTTCAGGAAGCCTCAGGAGCGCGCACGCAAAAAACCTCACCTCCGGGATGACAGAGGGTTGATAAAATGCACCGGCCGTCTTAGAATCAGTTTGTTACAGCTGACGTTGACGGTTCGGTTTCGATCCGTTGGCACATGGATGAAGGGTCTGTCGATTGCAGTCGGTAGGCCCTTTTCCGTTTTCTGCGATCAGGACATGTCGCTGTCCTTTCCCTGGTTCGCTTGAAACTCCTCCACAAGCTCGGGAAGCCGTTGCAGCAGCCATTCCGAAAGCCCGGGAAGATGATTGTCCGGTATTGAGATCCTGGTCGTCGGCCCGGCTCGTTTCGCAACGATGATCGCGCCACCGGAAACGGGGACTTCGAGGATTGCCGGTTCTGTTTTCGCCGACTGGTCCAGAGCCTTGAGGACCATGGCAAAGCGTTTATCGCTGTCACTGTCGTTCCAGACCGCGGATTCGCGCAGACCATCGACGAGAGATTGCTGCCGCGACGTCAGTTCCCGATCGCGGATCAGACTTCCGAGCTTTTCCCATTTCGGCCTTCCGACCGAAGGGGCGGACCCGATCAGTCGAGCGAGATGTTCGGGGATGAGAATTGCCGTATTCGTCAAGGCCGAGACATAGGATAAGACTTGGTTTTCCCTTCGGCCAAGTGCGGTAGAAATCGTCTCGCGCGAATAACCGCGATCCTTCAGTGCCAGGGCGAAAAGCCCTTGCTCTATAAACGAAAGGTTCAGGCGTTCCGAATTCTCGACGCCCTGCGAGATCACCAGTTCCTCGTCGCTCAGCGTGCGGATGACCGCCTTGACTGGCCGCTTGAGGATCTGGCAGGCCCGAAGCCTCCGATGGCCGTAGGCCGCCTGATAGAAACCCGGTTTGCTGTCGAGCGGCCGCACCAGGATGGGCAGCTTTTGGCCATTTTCCCGGATGCTGTCGACAAATGTTTCGAAACTCGGATCGCTCTCGATTTCAATGCGGTCATTGATGAAAGACGGCAGGATCTTTTCCGGATCGAGTTCAATGATCTGTTCAGAAGACAGTAGCTGGTCATGTAGCCGCCTGTTTTCTTCCTCGATGGATACGAAGGCGCGGTCCATCGACTTGACGGCGGAAGACCCAACCCTTCTCTTGTCTTGGTCGGCGACCGGCGGCGGCGAATGCTTTGCAAGCTCTTCGGGATCGACATTGCCGAAAAGGCTCTTCATACGCTGATTGCGTTCGCGCGGATTGGCCATCATCGTCCCCACACTTCCTTGATATGTCGGAAGATCTCGGCATTGACCGCATCGACGGATTCCAGCGCCCGATTCAATGTATCGCGCGTGACATTCCCCCGGCTCAGCTCGTAAAGGCTTTTCTTTTCAAGCCCGGCGCTGGCAATCGCCGTGGTTTCGACCACAGCCGGCGCCAAAACATCGTCCTTGAACAGCGAGCGCAACAGGGTCACGACATTGATCTGCGGACCGTCATTGGGGTTGTGGCGGGTGATGACATAGCGGATGAAGTCATGGTTGAGGACGCCGCCACGGTCCTCGATCACGTGCATCAGGTCGCTCATCATCGCGAGGAACTGGTTCATGCTGGCAACGTCGATCATCGCCGGGTGGATGGTAATCATCAGGCCGGTAGCGGCACACAAGGCGCCGAGCGTCAGGTAGCCAAGCTGCGGCGGCGCATCGATGAGGACCACATCGTAATCCGCATCCACTTCGGAAATCACCGCAGCCAATCTTCTGAAAAAGATCCCGTCTCCGCGGCCATGGCCCTCTGCGATCGCCTGTGGCGTCTCGTGTTCGTATTCCATCAATTCGAGATTGGCCGGAATCAGGTCGATCCCGTGGAAATAGGAGGACCGAATGACTTCCCGGATCGGTCGGCGCCGATCGTCATAACGTATGGCCGCATAAACGGTCTCATTGTCGTCGACATCGAATTCGGGCTGGTAACCGAACATCGCCGACAAGGAGGCCTGGGGATCGAGATCGATCGCGAGGACCCGCAGACCTTGAATGGCCAGATAATGTGCAAGGTGGACCGTCGTCGTGGTCTTCGCCGAACCGCCCTTGAAGTTGGCGACCGCGATGACTTGCAGCTTGTCGCCCTCTCGACGACGTGGCAGGAACTCGAGCGCTTCGCCTGGGCGTTTGCGTGCCAGGTGCTCACGCAATTGGCCGATATGCTCAAGAGTGTAGATGCGGCGGCCGTTATCCTTTCGGTCCGGTATGGCGCTTTCGCCATCCAGAGACATCTGACGAAGAGTCGATTCCGCGATGCCGAGAAGCGCCGCAACATCTTTCGAGGTAAAGGTCTTCAGGGTCTTGGACGTTTCAGGCTCATAGATGCGCTCGCGAATCGACTGCAGCTGCGCCGAAAGCAGGCTTGCCTGCCTGCTGATCTTGTCAGCAGAGGATTCTGGTGTTGCGCTCACGCGTCCGTTGATCGTCATTTTGCCTCACGACGGTTTTTTGATGATCGTCGCTCTATTTTCGTCGCTGCACAGTTATCCGATTCCCCTATTCCGTCAATTGATAGTTGGTAAACCAAATCTTAACAGAGCCATCTGGATGATGTTCCCGGGTCGGGGATAACTTGCTTTTTTTCGTTGTTTTCCCGTGACTTATCAGCCGCGCACCCAAGGGATTAACCTCCCGTCTTCTTCTGTGAATCCCGCAATTGCAGGCATGCATCACGTCAGCAATCGGTTCCTGCAGGTTGCCACATCCAAGCGGCTCCTCTGATTCTATCCGCCTCGGACCCTTGTTTTGGGGGAGAATCGCTGATTCCATTCCGAAACCGGTCTGGCTGGATCAAGGATCGCACCGGTGGGACTGACGCATGGAGGCTCCATCAAAGCCGACGATGCAGGGGCTCACAGCGCCGTGCTGGTGAAAAATGTATCTCGCCAGATTAGGCCATCGTCAAAACAGCCCGTGGATTGCATCGATCGTCCTTTTTGGCTCGTGCCATAATACCTAACTCTCCTCTTTCCGCCGCGCGGACCACCGCTAACAACACAGCCGCGCGGAACAAGCAGATAGTTGTGTGCTTGCGGCGGCCACAGGAACTGTCGCGACCCTGACGGAAAGGCCGGCGAGTCGCGAGGTGCAAATTTGCACGTGGACTTCGAACGGCTGCCTGCGTTTGTCTTCTCCCATACCCAATCGAGGAGATGATCTTGTCCATGCTCCAGTCGCATTCCCGGCTTGTTCGCAAACTTCAGGACGCACTCGGCGAGCGGCTCTGCATCGCCCTCGACGACCCCGATGTGGTCGAGATCATGCTCAATCCGGATGGCCGGATTTTCATCGAGCGGCTTGGACATGGTGTTGCGCCGGCCGGCGAGATGCCGGCATCCGCCGCGGAAACCGTGATCGGCTCCGTTGCCCATGCGCTTCAGGCGGAGGTCGATGGCGAGCGCCCGATCATTTCGGGCGAGCTTCCGATCGGCGGCCACCGTTTCGAGGGCCTTTTGCCGCCGGTCGTCAACGCACCGGCATTTACGATCCGTCGCCGAGCGTCGCAGCTCATTCCACTCGACGCTTATGTAGCTGCAAGCATCATGACCGCAGCGCAGGCCGGGGTTATTCGCAGCGCCATCGTCAACCGCGCCAACATCGTAATCGCCGGCGGTACCGGATCGGGAAAGACAACCCTTGCCAATGCTGTGATCGCCGAGATCGTCAACGCAGCGCCGGAAGACAGGATGGTGATTTTGGAAGACACATCCGAGATACGCTGCACGGCGGAAAACGCTGTATGCCTGCACACAAGTGAGGCAGTCGACATGGCCAGGCTTCTGAAGAGCACGATGCGTCTTCGGCCGGACCGGATCATTGTCGGTGAAGTTCGCGACGGCGCGGCACTGACGTTGCTTAAGGCCTGGAATACCGGGCATCCCGGCGGCGTAACGACCATCCATGCCAACACCGCGACGTCGGCGCTAAGCCGTCTCGAGCAGCTCACCGCGGAAGTAAGCCAGCAGCCAATGCAGGCCGTGATCGGCGAAGCCGTGGATCTGGTGATTTCTATCGAACGGGCCGGACGGGGCAGGCGGGTGCGCGAAGTGCTGCATGTCGAGGGCTTTTCCGGCTCCCGTTACCAGACAGAAGTTTACCCTAAAACCGAGGAGGACAGCCATGCCGCCTGATCGCACTCTCCGTCTGGGGCTCACTGGCGCATTTTCCTGCGCACTTGCCGGGTCAGCACTCGCCGGTTCAGGTGGAAGCCTTCCCTGGGAAGGCCCGCTTGAACAGATCCAGCAGTCGATTACCGGACCGGTTGCTGGATATATCGCGCTCGCAGCCGTCGCGGTTGCAGGCGGCATGCTAATCTTTGGCGGAGAGCTCAACGAGTTCGCGCGGCGCCTGATGTATGTCGTGCTTGCCGCAGGGATCCTGCTCGGCGCAACGACGATCGTCGGTCTATTCGGATCGACCGGTGCATCGATCGGAATCGCCGCAACCACCGACGGAACAGGGACGCTGCGGCCGGTTTCGCGCGGAAGAGCGGAGGGATGTCATGCCTGATCCCAACACCGGGCTCCAGCGTAACCGCATCCATCGTGCGCTATCGCGCCCGAACCTTCTGATTGGCGCGGATCGCGAGCTTGTGCTCCTGACCGGCCTTTGCGCCATCATCCTCATATTCGTGGTCCTGACCTTCTATTCGGCACTTATCGGCATGGCGATCTGGATCGTCCTGGTTGGTTTGTTGCGCAGCATGGCAAAGGCCGATCCCATGATGCGCCAAGTCTATGCCCGTCATATGCGGTACCGGATACACTATCTGCCGACATCATCGCCCTGGCGCCGGTATTAAGGATTGCCGATGGTTGCCCTTCGCACATTTCGATCGACCGGTCCGTCCTTTGCAGACCTCGTGCCCTATGCTGGCCTGGTCGACAACGGCATCCTTCTCCTGAAAGACGGAAGTCTGATGGCCGGATGGTATTTTGCAGGTCCTGACACTGAAAGCGCCACAGATCTCGAACGCAACGAACTGTCGCGGCAGATCAACATGGTCCTTTCACGCCTCGGCACAGGCTGGATGATCCAGGTCGAGGCTGTGCGCGTGCCGACGACGGAATACCCGGCGTCTGAACGCAGTCATTTTCCTGATGCCGTGACCCGTCTGATCGACGATGAACGTCGACGGCACTTCGCACAGGAGAAAGGTCATTTCGAGAGCCGGCATGCGCTCATTCTAACCTATCGGCCACCGGAACGGCGGCGGTCGGGCCTCGCCCGCTACATCTTTGCGGATGCGGAAAGCCGCTCGGCGAAATATGCGGATGTGACACTCGACGGGTTTCGTCGCTCGATCCGCGAGATCGAGCAATATCTGGCTAATATCGTGTCCCTGCAGCGCATGCGGACCCGCGAGGTGCCCGACCGGGGCGGCAATCGACTTGCGCGTTACGATGAGCTTTTCCAGTTCATCCGGTTTGCCATCACGGGCGAAAATCACCCTGTCCGGCTGCCGGAAATTCCGATGTATCTAGACTGGTTGGCAACAGCCGAACTGGAGCATGGACTGACGCCGCGGGTCGAGGATCGGCATCTCGGCGTCATCGCCATCGATGGCCTCCCAGGCGAAAGCTGGCCCGGGATCCTCAACAGTCTGAACCTGATGCCTCTGACCTATCGCTGGTCCTCGCGCTTCATCTTCCTCGATACCGAAGAGGCCAGGCAGCGCCTGGAGCGAACCCGCAAAAAATGGCAGCAGAAGGTGCGCCCCTTCATTGACCAGCTGTTTCAGACGCAGTCCCGCTCCATTGACCGGGATGCAATGGTGATGGTTGCTGAAACCGAGGACGCGATTGCTGCCGCCGCGTCGCAGCTGGTCGCCTATGGCTATTACACGCCTGTGATCGTGCTCTTCGAGAAAAGCCTCAGCGTACTGCAGGATAAGGCGGAAGCAGTTCGCCGCCTCATACAAGCGGAAGGTTTCGGGGCACGCATCGAGACGCTCAATGCAACTGAAGCCTTCCTCGGCAGCCTTCCGGGAAACTGGTATTGCAATGTCCGTGAACCGCTGATCAACACACGCAATCTCGCCGACCTCGTTCCGCTCAATTCCGTCTGGTCGGGAAGCCCGATTGCCCCGTGTCCGTTCTTCGCCCAGGACGCGCCGCCGCTTATGCAGGTGGCGTCGGGCTCAACGCCTTTTCGCCTCAACCTGCATGTCGACGATGTCGGGCATACGCTGATCTTCGGTCCGACCGGTTCTGGAAAGTCCACATTGCTGGGGCTGATCGCGGCACAGTTCTGCCGCTACGAAAATGCGCGGGTGTTTGTCTTCGACAAGGGAAATTCGATGCTGCCGCTGACGCTCGGCGTCGGCGGCGACCACTATGAGATCGGCGCGGCAAGCCGGGAGGGGCCGCAGCTTGCATTTTGCCCGCTGTCGGACCTGTTCAGCGACACTGACCGGGCCTTTGCCTGCAGCTGGATAGAGACGCTCGTTGCGATGCAGGGCGTCACGATCACGCCCGATCATAGAAACGCGGTCTCGAAGCAAATCGGGCTGATGGCATCGGCCCCTGGCCGCTCCTTGTCCGACTTCGTCAGCGGCGTCCAGATGCGTGAGATCAAGGATGCCCTTTACCACTATACGGTCGATGGTCCGATGGGACAGCTCCTCGACGCGGAAGAAGACGGGCTGACACTCGGACGCTTCCAGTGCTTCGAGATCGAGCAATTGATGAACATGGGCGAGCGTAATCTCGTGCCGGTGCTCACCTATCTGTTTCGCCGGATCGAGAAGCGGCTTGACGGATCGCCTGCGCTCATCATTCTCGATGAAGCCTGGCTTATGCTCGGACATCCGGTTTTTCGCGACAAGATCCGTGAATGGCTGAAAGTGCTGCGGAAGGCAAATTGCGCCGTGGTGCTGGCGACACAATCAATCTCCGATGCCGAACGCTCTGGTATAATCGACGTGCTGCAGGAATCTTGCCCGACCAAGATCTGCCTGCCGAATGGCGCAGCCCGTGAAACCGGCACGCGCGAGTTCTACGAGCGGATCGGCTTTAACGAACGTCAGATCGAGATCGTCGCCAATGCCGTCCCGAAACGCGAATATTATGTGACATCGCCCGACGGACGGCGGCTTTTCGATATGTCGCTTGGACCGCTCACGCTCTCCTTCGTCGGCGCCTCTGGAAAGGCGGACCTTGCGCGCATCCGGGCGCTCTTTTCGATCTATGGTGCGAACTGGGCAGTTCAATGGCTCCAAGAAAGAGGGGTTGGCCATTATGCGTAAAACAATCCGCGCAGTCAGAATGCGAAAGGTGATCGCTGCAGTTGTTTTAATCGGACTTACCGCCTCGGCCGGGCCCGGTCTTGCCTCTGGCGCCCTGACAGGGGCGACCGAGATGACCCAGATCCTCAACAATGGTGAACTCATTTCCCTGGTCGGCCAATCCGGCGAGCAGATCAACAACCAGATCACCCAGATCACCCAGCTTGCGGAGCAGATTGAAAACCAACTGAAGATCTATCAGAACATGCTGCAGAACACGGCACGGCTTCCGAAACACATCTGGGGTGAGGTCGAGGCCGATCTCGATCGCCTACGCACCATCATCAACCAGGGGCAGGGCATCGCCTTTTCGATGGGGAATGCTGACGATCTCCTGAAGCAACGCTTCAAGAGCTATTCAGACCTGAAAACCAGCCTTCCGAATGCCGCCAGCTTCTCGTCAGCCTATCAATCCTGGTCGGACACGAACCGCGACACGATTGCCGGAACACTTCGTGCCGCAAGTCTCGTCGCCGAGCAATTCGATAGTGAAGAGGACACGATGAGCCAGCTCCGGTCGATGTCACAAACCGCCGACGGCCAGATGAAAGCCCTGCAGGTCGGTCACGAGATAGCGGCCCAGCAGGTGGCGCAAATCCAGAAACTGCGCGGCATCGTATCACAACAGGCGACACTGATCGGAACCTGGTTACAGAGCGAGCAGACACAAAAGGATCTCGCCCAGGCACGCCGCGAAACCTTCTTCAATGCGGATACCCAGCCTGTTCCGGCCGGCCAGAAGATGGAGCCGCGCTGGTGATCCGCGTCTTGTGGATCTTTGCGCTTGGCATGGCGGTCGCTGGCATTGCGGGAACACGTGCTGCCAGGCTCGCGGGCGGCAGGCGCCGGAATTCAATACCGGGTCACCAAGTGCAGCCGCGTGCGCAGGAAGGCGGGATCGCGACCGCCGGACAGATGCCGGCGATCACAAAAGATGAGGAGCTGCGACCGAGATGGTGACAATAAACCGCAAGACAGCCCTTTTTCTCGCCGGCGCGGGATTTCTCGCCATGGCAGGGCCGGCCCTTGCCCTCGAAGGCCAGGTGTTGACCGAACTGGAAAACCAGGTCTCGAGCGCCGCCAAGGGATGGGAAAATACCGTGATGAATGCGGCAAGATCACTGTTCTGGATCCTTGCAGGGATCGAGGTCGGCATCGCGGCGGTGTGGCTTGCCATTCAGGCCGCATCGCTCGAAAGCTGGTTTGCCGAACTCGTGCGCCGGATCATGTTCATCGGCTTCTTCGCCTTCGCCCTGACGCAGGGCCCCACTTTTGCCAAGGCCATTGTCGACAGCCTGTTTCAGATCGGAGCCGAGGGCGGATCGGCTTCGCCAGCAGAAGTGTTCGATGCCGGTATCCGCGTCGCCTCGCAAATGTCCGAGCAGGCGAAGTTCGGGCTCTTCGAGGACAATGCCCTGGCAATCGCAGCGGTCCTTGCAATGGGTGTCGTTGTCATCTGCTTTTCCCTGGTCGCTGCGATTTTCGTCTCGGTCATGGTCGAGATGTATGTCGGACTGCTGGCTGGCATGATCATGCTCGGGCTTGGCGGCTCTTCGTTCACCAAGGATTTCGCGATCCGCTATCTCGTCTATGCGTTCGGGGTAGGGATGAAGCTTATGGCGCTCGTCATGATCGCGAGAATCGGCTCCAACGTTCTGCTCGGCCTCGCGCAGGCGCCGATGGCGAGTAGTGACCAGTTCATCTCGACGCTCGCAATTGCGGGCATCTCAGTCGTCATCTTCATCATTGCGATGTACGTCCCGAACATCATCCAGGGCGTGGTGCAAGGTGCTTCCGTTTCAGGTGGGATGGAGACAATCCGCCATGGCGGTCAGGCAGCGTCCTTCGCCGCCGGCGCGGCATTCCTCGGGGCCGGCGCTGTTGGTGCAGGTTTTGCGGCGACACAGACGGCACGGGCCGGCGGCGCGTCCGTGGCCGGGTCACTGCTGCAAGGCATGGGCGCGAGCTTCGGTTCCGGCGCGAGTGCTGTCGGATCGGCGGCTCGGGAAAAGGCGATCGGAGCGCCCGGCGCCTATGCCGGCACTCTTCTTGGCCTTGCCAATGCCAAGCTCGACCAGGCGAGGGGCAGGTCATCGTCGCCCGGAACAATGCCCCAGAGTCCCTATGCACCCTGACACAAGCACAGGATCATGAACATGACACGACATCGCCCATCGGAAAACCCGTATCTGGCCGCGAGGCAGGAATGGTCCGAACGTTACGGTTCCTATATCAAGTCCGCGTCCGCATGGAGAATGACGGGCCTCCTCAGTCTTGCAATGGCCGTGATCGGATTTGGTTACGCGCTTTATCTCAGCACGCAGGTCAAGCTCGTCCCTTATATCGTCGAGGTCGACAGGCTCGGCAACACGGTTTCTGCCGGCATTCCACAACAGATCGAGTATGCAGACGCGCGCGTCGTGCGAGCCACACTTGGAAACTTCGTCTCGTCGTTTCGCAGCATCACGCCGGATGCCGTTGTCCAGAAACAATATATCGATCGCACCTACGCGCTTTTGCGGGCGAGCGATCCGTCGACGCAGAAGGTCAATGCCTGGTTTCGCACAAATTCGCCTTTCGAGAAGGCCGTCAATGCGACGGTCGCGATCGAGGTGAACAACATCGTCGCATTATCGAGCCAGAGCTACCAGGCCGACTGGACGGAATTTGAGCGCGATCGCAAGGGCAAGGAGATTGCAACCCGCCGCTTTCGCGGGATCGCGACCGTCTCGATCACATCACCACAGGACGAAGCAACAATCCGGCTCAATCCGATCGGTCTCTATGTGACGGATTTCGACTGGACCGCGCAACTTTAAGGGCAGGGATCTGCGATGGAGCCAAGATACAGACGTGCAACGCTCGGGTGCCTCATGGGTTTTGCCGTGACGGTGGGCAGCACATGGTCGACTGCCGCACAGAGCCTGACCGGCAACGAGGCAAAGGGCACCAGCCTTTCCGGTAAATGGCGGGGTGGAACGGGCCTCGTCACACGCGGCCCTGACGGAAAGGTCGTATTCCTGTTCGGCGAGACGCAGCCTTCGGTCGTCTGCTCTCCCCTGCAGGTCTGTGATATCGAGCTGCAGGGTGGTGAGATCGTCCGCGATGTGCTGGTCGGTGATACGGTGCGCTGGAAAGTAGAGCCTGCGACATCGGGCGCGGCCAGTGGCCAGGCCATTCATCTGATCGTCAAGCCATCCGAACCGGGCCTCGTGACGTCGATGGTCGTCACGACCTCGCGCCGAACCTACCATATCCAGCTAAAATCGCATCCGTCGCAATATATGGCCCGTGTCGGTTTCGATTATCCCGAGGACACCGGAACGAAGCTCTCCGATATCAATGCTCGCATCCAGACGATGACCGCGCCTGCCGGTGGCGTTCCACCCGAGCAGCTTGCCTTTTCCTATTCGCTGAGCGGAAGCGCGCCGTGGCGGCCTAGACGAGTTTATAGCGACGGGCAAAAGACCTATATCCAATTTCCCCGCACCCTGTCGGGAGGGGATGCGCCGGTTCTGTTCGTCGTTTCGGCAGGGCAGAACCGGATCGTCAATTACCGCTTGAAAAACAACGTCATGATCGTCGACTACAATATCGACAAGGCGATCCTGGTTTCCGGCGTCGGCTGGAAACAGCAGACGATTACCATCCGGCGGGGAGGATGATCGATGACGTCGCGTCGTTTCCTTCTGATTGTTCTTTGCTTGAGCCTTGCCGGATGCCAGAACGCTGAAGATGGGCTGACCATAAATGAAGCGCCCGCAGACGTCAGCGGGCCAGCAGCGAGCGCGATCGCCGGCGATCTGGCCGGACGGTACGCCGAACAGGCCGGAGCGACAGGCGTCCCGATCCGCTTAAATCGAGACATGTCCGATTTTTCTGTCGCGCTGGAAGCAGCACTCAAAGGTTGGGGTTATGCCGTCATCGGTGACAATGGTGAAGCAGGCGCAAAAATGAAAGAAGCGCATAAGCCCATCCGGATGGACTATTCGATCCTGGCGGCCGACGGACAGGTTCTTGCCCGGCTTTCAACAGACAGGATGCAGCTCGGCCGGGCTTATTCGATCAGCAAGGGCATAGCGACGCCGGCAAGCCCGCTTTCCTTGATGAAAAACTGACAGGCAAGGTGATCATGGTTCAGTCGCTGCAGCTCGGTACACCTGATCAATCGATCGACAGGAAAGGGATGAAACGGCTCAATCGGGTGCCGCTTTTTTTCGGGCTCGGGATCCTGCTCCTGTTCCTTGCCGTGCTTGTCTACGGACTGTCTTCGCGCGGCTTTCGGTATGGAAAGCCGTCCACAAACGAAGCCGGTGGGGGCATACCGGCCTCAACTTTCGCCGATCAGCTCAAACGGGGCATCAAGGATGGCATTATCGGTGATGAGGCGGTACCGCAGCCGGTGTTTCAGCCGAGCCCGGTATCTCAGCCGCCGGCCACCGTTCGCCCGGTAGAAAGCCCGACGAAGCTTCAGCCGGCCGATCAACGCAAGCCACGGCTGGAAACGGACGAGGACTGGAATGCCCGAATGCTTCGCGAACAGCGCGAGCAGATTTTTCGGGAGCAACAGCGGCAGCGGATGGCAAGCCTTCAAGCAAAGGGAGCGGCTTTCGACTCCCCCCTGAAGGTCGAGACCGGAAATGTCTCCGCAAATGCCGAAGGGCATCACTCCGAAACGCAAACTCCAACGAATGCCGCCGAGTACCGGAATGCACAGGATCTTTATTCCGAAGCCCTGAAGGCCGGGACTGGAGGCCAGATCGATCAGAACGGCCAGACATCCAAGGAAGACTTCTTCAACGCTGATATCAAGGAACTCGGTTATCTGCCTGGCCGTGTCGTTCCGTTGCAATCACGCTTTGAGCTGAAACGCGGATCAGTCATTCCCGCAACGCTGATCACCGGCATCAATTCCGACCTACCGGGGCGCATCACTGCGCAGATCAGCCAGAACGTCTATGACAGCGCGACAGGCCATTTCATTCTGGTTCCACAGGGAGCGAAATTGCTCGGTCGTTACGACAGCAAGGTGTCGTTCGGCCAGAACCGCGCACTCGTCATATGGACCGATATCATCTTTCCTAATGGAGCAACCTTGCAGATCGGCGGCATGGCCGGCACGGACTCTGAGGGATATGGCGGCTTTAACGACAAGATCGACAATCACTATCTTCGCACATTTGGATCGGCGGCGCTTGTGGCGCTGATCGGCACGGGGATCGACATGTCACTGCCGGAAAGTTCGACGCTCGCCACACAAGATACTGCCTCCGATGCCGCGCGGCGAAACTTTGCCGAAGGTTTCGGGCGGGTGGCGGAACAGACCATCTCGAAAAACCTCAGTGTTCAGCCGACGATCAGGATCAGGCCGGGTTACCGCTTTAATGTTCTGGTCGACCAGGACGTGATCTTTCCCGGTTCCTATGCTGATTAAACCGCTATCGCAATGTGATCCCGGCTCGGCCCAATATGCTCTGGTTGGCTGACTTCACATACATCCGCATCGCAGTCGGCTTTTGCTATCTCGTCGTCATTCTCGATGCTTGCGGCCGGAAAATCGTCGGCTATGGCCTGTCAAAACGCCTGGATACGCCGCTTGCTTGGCAGCATTGCGGTCAGCACTCAAGAACAGAAAGCCCGGCTGTATTCACCACACGGACCGAGGATGCAATACGCGAGCGAGACCTACCGACGAGCGCTCGATGAAGCTGATCTAAGACGTCTCACGGAACTAGGGCGCAGGATCCGATAGGGGACCCTTCCCCGCCTGAAAAATTGTTCAGTCCGCCCCAGTCGAGTCCGTGGTGGGGGAGCGTAGACGCTCGACGCGGCTTCCAGGAACAGCCTACAAGGGCTTTCGACCCGCCCCCTATGTGCTTTTTACGGAAGAGCGGCAGCGCGTGAAACTAGGGGACGATATATCGGCCCGCGCAAGTTGAGGACGGTGCCGGTACACGATTTTCCAGAGCAGTGGGACGTTTTCTGGTTTGGACTTTCCCATCAGGACGATCATCACCGAGCCGGCGCGCGGGCCTTTACGGGAAAGTTAGGCCGCCAGTCCCAACAACACCGAATTTACGGCGAAAGTTACGCGACCCTGAGCACGATCTTGCCCTGAACATGCTCTTGCTCCAGTGCACGCTGTGCTGCGGCCGCGTCTTCCAGCGGAAAGACTTTGTGAAGAACGACGTTGACCTTGCCCTGATCGATAAGCTCACCGATTTCGGCGAGCTGCCTTGCGTTCGGATTGACCATGAAGCCAACTGCACGAACCTTCGACCGCTCTGCCGCCGCCTTGTCCGGCTCTCCAAGCGTCGAAACGATAACACCGCCCTCCTTCAGAATGGCGAAAGACCGATCCTGTGTCTCGCCGCCGATGAGATCAAGGACGAGATCAACCGGGTCAATGACCTCCTCAAACCGTTCCGAATGATAGTCGATGACTTGGTCGGCGCCGAGCTCCTTGGCAAGGCTCGCATCTGCGGGCGAAACCGTGGTCGCCACCCATGCACCCTTCGCCTTGGCGAACTGAATGGCAAAGTGGCCGACGCCGCCGCCGCCGCCATGGATCAGAACGCGCTGGCCGGCCTTGAGATTTCCATTCTGAAACAGCCCCTGCCATGCGGTCATGCCGGCGAGCGGAACGGCCGCAGCCTCGTCGAAGCTCAAACCGGCGGGCATACCAACAAGCTGGGATACGGGGATGGACGCGAATTCTTCGTACCCACCGTGCTTGGCATCGAGCATCGCGAAAATTCTGTCGCCGACCTTGAACTCTGACACCCGATTTCCGACAGCGGCGACTTCGCCCGCGAGATCACGGCCGAGCGTCAGTGGCAGGTCATCCTCGCCGACCATGGCATATTCCCCTTTGCGGGTTTTCCAGTCGACGGGGTTGACGCTCGCAGCCATCACCTTGATCAGCACCTCATGGCCGCCGGGCTCTGGTCGTTCGACCCTTTCGAGTCGCAATACGTTTTCCGAACCGAACTCGTGAATTCTGACCGCTCTCATCGATGGCATCATAAACTCCATGATCTGTTGGTAGAGTTTATTCAACACATTGGAGCGGGGATTGTTTCAGACGAATGCGGTCCGTCGGCTGCCTCGGCTACTTGCCGGTGCGAATGTCACGAAACTGATACGGATCAAAGGTAGGGCCCAAGGCGTTGCAGCTGGAAAAGACCCTGCAACGCTCATAGAGCCTAGTGACCTAGGGCCCCGAAACTGTGAAAATCAATATCGAGGCTATGAACGCTATATCCGAGATGCTGAAGAGGCTTCGGGTGAGGCCACCGTCGCAGATCAAGTTCCGCACCATCGCCAACGCGCCGATGACGGCGAAGTTTTCGAAGAACGAGCTTCTCCACGCTCTTCACGCGCTGGAATATGAAGGATCGATTGCCCTTCACGACGATCACAGCTTCAGCGTTTTAAAATAGCCGCTCGTAGTCCGCGGGGCGGATCTCGTCTGATGCAGATCGTTAGGGCGCAGACGGGTCTCCGCCACCTCCCGTGGCCTCCGCACCGATCAACGGTCGCTTATTTCGCCCGGGCGGGGCGTGTTTTGACGGCGACGATACCCATTTCACGGTCGAGCTTTTTCTTGGCGAGCTTACGCGCGCGGCGCACACCTTCCGCCTTTTCACGCGCTCGTTTGACGGAGGGTTTCTCGTAATACTCTCGCTGGCGCATCTCGCGAAGCACGCCTTCTCGCTGCAGCTTCTTTTTGAGAACGCGAAGCGCCTGATCGACATTGTTGTCGCGGACAAGTATCTGCACGGTTATCCCTCAAGACGTGGAAAGGCGTTTGCCGCAAGCCATTGCCTCATCTTCTGTGCATTGGCAATACGGCTCGACGATGCTCGCGGAGAATTTTGCCAAGCCTGCTGAAATCGTCCCTATGGGACGAAGCGAATGGCCAAAATGCGGATTTCGATTTCCCGCTCAAGACGCGCGATATCGTCCAGTGCTGCTTCGATCACAAGGTTGAGCTGTTCGCGTGGTATGGTGCTGAGCTTGTGGGCGAGCGTCTTGCGAAGGTCTCGACCATTTATGCTTTCGCCATTATCAATCTGGTCTAAATCAGAGGTTCGACAGGATCGCAGGAGTGCGCTTCTCGGCCGGCAAGTCCTGGAGCGCGATGTTCGTCTCCAGATTGCTCACATCCCGCGGATTTCACCAGGAAGTCCACGGAGGAAATCTCGCAGGCCTTCGTGGCCGGCAGCCTCAGCTGCCTCAGCGACCGTGAACCAGGCGCGAGGGCGAAGTCCGTGCTCGGGATAGGCGTCTTCGATGGATTTCACGGTGACCAGATGCACGATGACCCTATACCGGTTGGCGCTGCTGTCCTTGGAATAGAGAAACGAGCCGAGGATGGCGTCGGATATCTCGCCGCGTATGCCAGCCTCCTCAAAGGCTTCACGGGCGGCGGCGCTATGGGATGTCTCACCTGGATCGATATGGCCTTTTGGCAATCCCCATCTGCCGTTGCGTCTGCTGCCGACCAGAAGAACTTGCCGCTCACCTGTGGCCGACAGCCGAAGACAGAGAGCGCCTGCCTGGTCGATGACGGGCGCCCCACCCGGCTGCAGATCTCGTCCCTTGATATTGCGTCGCATTTTCCTGTCCATGTCGATCACTTCCGGGCGCGTTGCTACCGTCATAGCCATTACAGGAAGATGAACTATATCGGGACGATGTGCGTTCATGCGCGTGGATAAACATTTACGGAGTGCAGTCTTGGCCGAAGTCGAACTGAAACTCGAAATCGATCCGGGTGATCTCGACCGCCTGCTTGCATCAAATGTTCTTGGCGAGCCGACCGAGACGATCGAGCAGCATTCGACCTATTTCGACACTGATGATAACGCGCTGTATGCCACCGGGTTCACACTACGCATCCGACGTGTCGGTGAGACCCGGGTCCAGACCGTCAAGGCGACGGGGGCTTCAGCTTCCATATTTGCTCGCAACGAATGGGAGACGCACGTCACGCAAGACCAGCCGGCCATCGAACATACCAGTCCTCTTGCCAACGAATTCGGTGATGAGCTCGCCCGGCTTGAGGCCAAATTCGAGGTCATCAACCACCGGCGTGTCTGGGCGGTCGAGGAGAACGGGTCGCAGATCGAGCTCGCTCTGGATGAAGGCGCCGCCGAGGCGATCGATCGAAAAACGCCCTTTGTCGAACTTGAGCTGGAGCTCAAGGACGGAAAGCCGGAGGATCTTTTTGTCCTGGCGCGCAAGATCGAGGCGGTTGTGCCAGTCAGGTTCGGTGTCCTGGCAAAGGCGGAACGTGGGTTTCGATTGCTGGATACCTCCCGCACCGTGGTGAAAGCAGAGCCGATCGAGCTGGACAGAGGTTCGTCTGCCGCCGCCGCATTCGTCGAGATTGCAAGTGCCTGTTTCCGGCAGTTCCGGTTGAACGAAACGATCCTCCACGCCCGGCGCAATCCAGAATCGCTCCACCAGGCACGGGTCGCACTGCGGCGCCTGCGCTCGGCCATCACCCTCTTCAAGCCGATGCTGCACGATGAAGAGGCAAAGCGGCTATCGGGTGAATTCCGCTGGCTGGCCGGGGTCTTGGGCGAGGCACGCAATATCGACGTGCTGCTGCCGAAGGCCAAAGCCGGGAAACTTAGAGATCGCCTGGCGGAAAGCCGTGTGATTGCATATGAGGAGGTCGTGGCGGCGCTGGATAGTGCGCGGGCAAGAGCCCTGATGCTCGATTTCAACGAATGGGTTCATTGCGGGAACTATCGCAAAAATCCGGCAACTCGCGATGTCCGGGAATGCCCGGCGGCCGAGTTTTCGGCAAAGGTGTTGGACCGGGCCAGAAAGAAGCTGAAAAAACATGGGCGCGATCTCGCCGGCATTGATGATGAGCATCGCCATGAAGTTCGCAAGGATGCCAAAAAACTCCGCTACGCGGCAGAATTCTTTCGATCGCTTTACGCCGATAAACAAAGCGCGCGCCGATACAAGCGTTTCGTGAAGGCCATGGAGGCGTTGCAGGACGAGCTCGGCCTGCTGAACGATCTGGCTACTGGCCCATCCGTTTTGGACAAGCACGGGCTCACCAATCTGCCGGATGCGGAAAAACTGATCCTGCACGCCGACAAGCGCTCCCTGATCGACCAAGCTCAAACCGCGCTGGATGATGTCCTGGACGCAAAGCGCTTCTGGCGCTGACGGTCGTCAGACCGTCAGACCGTGAGCTTCCAGGGCTTTGAAGAGCTCGGTCTCACCCACCGGTTTGATCAGGAAGGTGGCATCCACGGGAAGTGTCGTAGCATCTGGATTGTATCGTCCGGAAATAACGATGATCCGGCAATCAGGCCAGCGGTCACCAACCCGGCGCGCCAGTTCCAGTCCATCCATCGAGCCCGGCATGTCGATATCGGTGATGAGCGCTGAGACATCCGCTTCAAGCAGGATCGCCCAGGCCTCGTCGGCATTGGCCGCTTCCAGCACCGCGTAGCCGGCGTCTTGCAGGGTATCGGCGAGATCCATCCGGATCAGACCATCATCTTCGACGACCAGAAGTGGTCCCTTTGTTGATAAGGCCATATCAGTGCTCCTTCTGGAAACCGGCAAGATCGGCCGAAATCGAAAATCTCAGGCCGTCGGCTTCGTAGTCGATCGACAACTGACAATCCGCTGTGCCGTTGAGGCCGGCTCTGATCAAGCGACTGCCTGTCCCTTCTTTTTCGGGTTTCGACACAGGTGGCCCGCCGGTTTCTTTCCACTCGAGCTTGAAGCGATCGCGGTATGGGCCGCCGACGCGCCAGGTCAACGTAACGCGGCCGTCCGGACTGGAAAGCGCACCGTATTTTACGGCGTTGGTGGCCAATTCATGCAGGATCAGCGATAGCGAAAGGGCCGGTCGAGACCCTACGGTCATATTCGGGCCGGCCACGAGAATGCGCGGACGGTCGGGATTGTCATGAATGGCGGTCATCTGGCCGACGAGATCGCCGACCCTTGAATGACCGGTTCCCCCTTCGATGATCGCATCGTGCGATCGGCTTAGAACCGCAATCCGATCGCTGAGGTTCGTGCGCGCGGTCTGCATGTCGGGTGCATATCGTAATGTCTGCGAGGCGATTGCCTGGACCATGGCGAGCTGGTTTTTCAGTCGGTGGCCGAGCTCGTAGGCGAGCAGCTCGCGATGCTTTTCTTCCGCCCTTAGCGCCGTGACATCGCGGGCCTGCACGAGAATTCCCGTGATGCAGCCTTCGGCGCTGCGTGTCGGCTGGTATACGAGATCGATGAGACGGTTCTGCTCTTCGCCCTCAGGACCCCGGTTCAGCTTGACCGGCAGGTTCTTTGCGATGAACGGATCACCGGTCTTAAAAACACCGTCCAGGATTCCGATGAAGCCCTGCCGGATCACCTCGGGCACGGCGTCTGCGACCGTTTTACCGATGATCTCACGCCCAACGCCGATCATCGCGTAATATTCTTCATTGGCGTATTCGAAGACGTGATCTTTGCTCGTCAGCATGGCGATGCCGCCCTGGCTGAGCTCGAAGACCTGCATGAAGCGTTCCTTGAGGTCATCCTGCACACGACGGGCGCGCACCTCTGATGTTGTCTCAGTGCAGGCGCAGAACATGCCCAGCACCGAGCCCCACGGATCGCGTACCGGCGTATAGGAGAACGCGAAATGGGTTTCTTCGGGATAACCGTTGCGGTGCATCGTGAACTGGATGTCGTCCATCGACGTACCCTGACCGGCATAGGCCGCCGAGATGATCGGCTCGACCTGGTCCCAAATATCATGCCAAAGGGATTGGAAACTTTTACCGAAAGCGGCTGGATGGCGGTTGCCGCACATCGCGGCATAGCCGTCATTGTAAAGCGTGGTCTGCTCCGGACCCCAAACGATCAGCATCGGCTGCAGCGAGCCGAGCATGACGCTGGTCAGTGTCTTGAGCTCAGGCGGCCACGACGATTGCAGTCCGAGCGGAGACGCCGCCCAATCGAAGTCCTCAAAGATCGTCGCGCAGCCACTGGGTGGAAACTGAATGTTCAAAGCTGGCTGTGATCCTGATGTTAAGCCGTGGCTGATATATGGGAAGGGCAGGGCATTTGGAAAGGTTGGATCGCTGTAGGCAGTTAATTCGGGAGGATTGTCAGGCCGGTGTTTCCGATCGGTTCAAATCTATCGCGCCGTTCGGCATGGGAATATGCGAATATAGACATTAAAGTCGCATGGCCCTAATGTCTTTCTCACCGTTCGCAGACTGTTAGGGCGCGGACGGCTGGGAGTTCATCCGCTCTTGCCCCAAGCTGGAGTGTATCCATGTCTATCTCCATTGAAATCACTCCCGTCGAAATCGAAACCTCGAAAATTGCGACACCCCTGTCGACGCTGAACAGGGCGATTGCAGCGATGGGACGCGCCGAGAGTTTCGAAGATGTAGTTGGAACGCTGCGCGCCACTGTGCGATCGCTGATCGGCTGTGATGGGGTTGCTATCATCCGCCGCGACGGCGATCTCTGCCACTACATCGAAGAAGATGCGATCGGCCCGTTATGGAAGGGCCATAAGTTTCCTGCTTCGGCCTGTATCAGCGGCTGGGCGATGATCCATCGGCAGACCGTGCTGGTGCCGGATGTAGCGAAGGACGACCGTATCCCGTACGAGCTCTACCGAGACACGTTCGTCAAATCCGTCGCGATGGCGCCTGTTCATGTCGAAAATCCGATCGGCGCCATCGGGGCCTATTGGGCGAGACCATATTCGCCGGCCGAGTGGGAAGTTGATGTGCTGGAAACGCTCGCGGGAGCGGCCGCCATCGCAATCGAGAAGACCCAGGCGATCCAGACCGTCGCCAACGCTGATATGCGGCTTGATGGGAATGGTGCGGAAGGCGCGGCAGACTTTTCCAAGGATATCGCGCGGGTCGCCGGCATTGCCGCGGTGCCAACGATCCTCGATGTGGTCCTGCGCATGACGGGAATGGGCTTTGCTGCTGTCGCCAGGGTTACCGATGATCGCTGGATCACCTGCCAATCGCTCGACCATGTCGGCTTTGGTCTTAAGCCCGGCGACGAGCTTCCGGTCGAGAGCACGCTCTGCGATGAAATCCGCGGCCATCGTCAGCCGATCGTCTTCGATGATGCCGCCGAAGAACCTCTCTACCGAGACCACCACACGCTGAGAATTTATGGTCTGCGCAGCTACATCTCCGTGCCGATCATTCTGGCTAACGGCCAGTTTTTTGGGACGCTCTGCGCCATCGATCCCAATCCGGCGAAGGTCAATAATCCGCAGGTCATTGGCACCTTCAAACTGTTTGCTGAACTGATTGGCCATCACCTCTATACGGACGACCGCCTCAAGGCGACGGAAGAGCTGCTCGAACGCGAGAAGGGTCTGTCCGAGCTGCGCGAGCAGTTCATCGCCGTTCTTGGCCATGACCTGCGCAATCCGATTGCCGCGGTCGACGCCGGCACCTCGCGCCTCCTGAAGGAAGGCTGGACCGCCCGCAGCCCTCTCGTCCTGAAACTGATGAAGGCCAGTATTTCGCGGATGATCGGCCTTGTCGACAACGTCATGGACCTGGCCCGGGCGCGAATGGGCGGAGGGATCACCCTCGATCTGGCAGAGGACGATCTTGGCCTCACTCTTCGCCATATTGTCGAAGAGCTGCAGCTATCCCATCCCGATCGCGAAATCGCTATTTCTCTTGATCTTCCGGGAGCACTTGCCATCGACAGACTGCGGCTTGCCCAGCTGTTTTCCAATCTGGTGTCGAATGCCATCACCCATGGTGTTGAGACCGAGCCCGTCAGGATTGTTGCTGGCGTGAATGGCAGGATGCTGGAAGTGTCTGTCGCGAACGGCGGGCAGCCGATTTCGGAAGAGACGATTGCCAAACTGTTTCAGCCCTTCCGGCGCGGCGATCTGCGGCCGAGCATGCAGGGACTGGGTCTCGGTCTGTTTATCGCCTCGGAGATCGCCACAGCTCATGGCGGGGCGATTGTCGTGAAGTCGGATGAGATGGAAACCCGCTTCACCTTCCGCATGCCGTTGGCAGGGTGAGGCTGTGGCCGAAATGCGGCGCCAGATAGGTTCGGCGGTCTCAGGGCTGACTTCTTATGAACACATTGGTCGCGTAGAAGATTTCATCGGCATTGCTGATGAGCGCTGAATGAATTCGCCGCTCGCAATGCTTCGTCGCGATCTGGCTTTGACCACGGATGTACTGGCATTGGTAAAGAGGCGACGATGAGGAAGGTCGGTGCGATTTCGCCCCGGCCTTTTTTGTTGTCGCCACGTCCAATCATTTAGATGGTGCGTCGGTAATTGTATGATTTCGCGGTAGTTCGAAACCAAGGGTCACTGGTTCGTATCAGTTCAAGACCTGACGTCTGACCAAATGGGCTATTGATGCAGGCGTTTTTGTCGATTTAAACACTCAAATCCGGAAGCCGGCCACCTCATTGATTATACTAGATTCGACAAAATGGTGTAATTACTCTAGGCATACGAAATGGCCATCTTGTCTTGCGCCGAACAGATCGCCTCACTTCATACTCAGAGTTCGACATCGCGATGTGGAAGGGTCAACCATCCTGCTAACAACGTCCTACTATACTAGATTTGTGAAAACGATATAGAGGTCGCAGTGATCAAGCAAATTGATCTTATGTTCCGGACCATGGTGGCGGAACTTCAGCAACGGGCATTCGATGACGACTGGGCAGACGATTTCCCTCCGTCGGGTAGATTCGTCCCCGTCACAGTCGATGGGCGGCGTTACTGGTATTTCGACCAGCCCGATGGTGAGGGCGGGCAGAAGCGCCGCTATGTCGGCCCGGCCGACGATCCTTTGATTGCGGAACGTGTCGAGACATTCAAGGGAGAGAAGTCGGACTATAAGGCTCGCCGCAAGTTCGTTTCGACGCTGACCCGGGAAGCAGGTCTAATCGCGGCCGATCGTTTCACCGGCGATGTCATACAAGGACTTGCCAAGGCAGGTCTTTTCCGGCTGCGCGGAATTCTTGTCGGCACCGTCGCCTTTCAATGCTACTCGGCATATCTTGGCATCCGGCTGCCATCAGCTGCGATCCTGACAGGAGATGCGGATCTTGCCCAGGATTTTGCGATCTCCGCCGAAGTAGCAGATTCACTGCCGCCAACTCTTGATCTTTTGAAACAGATTGATCCGACATTTCGGCCCGTGCCGCATATCAGCGGTAGTCCTCGATCACATGCTTTCCGGAACCAAACCGGCTATCGGGTCGAATTCTTGACGACGAACAGGGGGGCGGAAGAATATTCGGATACACCGGCCAACATGTCGGCTCTCGGTGGCGCTTCGGCCGAGCCGCTGAGATTCATGGATTTCTTGATCCGTGATCCCGTTCGTTCGATCTTGCTACATGGTGCCGGTATCTCGGTGGTCATCCCTGATCCTTGCAGATATGCAGTCCATAAGCTGATCATTGCCGGTCGTCGCCAAAACGACGCTGGCGGTCAGGCTAAACGGGACAAGGACCTCAGGCAGGCCGGCATGCTATTCGATGCCCTGCCCGTGACAGGTCACGGGCCGTCGCTTGCTGATGCCTTGGAGGAAGCCTGGGATCGTGGGCCGGCCTGGAAGTTGGCGATCGCAGAGGCAGCCGAGATCATGCACAAGGAGTATTGGGATACAGTCAATCGGATGGTTGGCGTGCTTGATAGATAAGGTCGGCCTACGCCGGACGGAATAGAGCGCTCAATCTCCACGCATCACGTTCACACCTGTTTATCCTCGGGGCATCGCCATCGACGACATCTGGGACGAGTCGCAAGAGCTTTATTGCCGATGAAACACTTCAATCAGCGCCGTGTGCACATATTGGGGATAGCAAATCGGGGCGTAGTCTCGCGGCCAATTTTCAGCTACGTCGGCCTCGCTCCTCTGCTTTATCATCGAAGCCAGGTGGTTTTGTTTTTACCCAACTGACGAACTTCTGGATCGCGGGGTCCTCAAGAATAGCTGAGATCGTGGAGAACTTCCTTGCCAACTGGGCGTCCGTGAACGCTGCGTGTATGTGGCTATGGCATATCCGGTGCAAAGGCACCTTGATCTTGCCGCCCTTACTCTTGGGAACAAGATGGTGGTCCTCGATCTGGTCGCTAGGTATCACCCGCTCGCAAAGCGAGCAGACGACGGGCTCCGGCTCGACATCTTGCGAAACGAAATCGTCTCTGAGCTTGCGTGCCATCGATTGGCGTTTCTATATCGGCTGTCGGACTGTGTGCGCGCCGCTTCGATATACCATCCCCGGCATGCCGACAACACCAAGCCAGTATCAACAAGGCATTGGCGCCTGCATTGGAATCCGCTCGTGGCTCAGGAGAACCGACCGTAAAATCTCGGGACACTCCCGCGTTTCAGAGACGTGTGTTTCACAGGAGACCTTTTGCAGACTGGATTGATCACTCTAACCGAGGAGCGCGGTCCGTCGGGAAGTCGAAAACGAGGTCGTAGGCCGTGCTCCGCCCACCAGCCGCACCTTTGCGCAAGATACCCTTCGCCAACAGATCAGCTATATCGCGATATGCCGTATCCTGCGAGGCGTTCGTCAGCTTCGCCCACTTTGTCGATGTGAGCTTGCCTTCGCACCTGCCTTCCAGAAGTCGGTTTAGAACCTTTGCTTGCCGCGGATTGAGATCGCGTTCGGCATGCGCCTGCCAGAAATCATTCTTCAGCATGACGTTGTCGAGGGTTAGCAGAGCGTCGCCAACGGCATTGCCCAATCGTTCCAGGAACCATTCGATCCAGCTCGTGGTGTCGAGAGCATCCTTACGAACTGCAGAGCTTCATAATAGCCGGAGCGCGATCTCTCGATCGCTGCGGACGTGGCGACGCCGCGCGGCGTCTGCAAACGTCATGAATGATAAATAAACGGATCATATAGTGCAAAATGATCCGTTTATTTATCTTTCCTTTTGACTGGAAGAGACGATTTTGCTAGTTCAGCCGTCAGTCCTAAGATGACCGGAAGGATAGAGATGATGGCGCGCTCTGAGTCAGATGCGCTGCTGGATATCGGCCAATTGCTGAAGGCTACCCGCAAGGTCAAGCGATTGACCCAGGAGCAGGTTGCCGACATGGCGGGGATATCGCGTCCCCGCTATCGCGAGATCGAAGCCGGAAGCAGCGCCGCGCGTACGACGACCTTGATCAACATCGCCCGTG
Source organism: Neorhizobium alkalisoli (assembly GCF_007829835.1). Classification (GTDB taxonomy): domain Bacteria; phylum Pseudomonadota; class Alphaproteobacteria; order Rhizobiales; family Rhizobiaceae; genus Neorhizobium. The sequence continues at coordinate 112,257 of NZ_VIWP01000011.1, forward strand.
CTCTCGGGCTCGAGCTGATGCTCATCCCGCAGGCGATGGTGCCGGCCGTCGATGCTTTGCTGCGGCCGCACGACGATCTCGATGATCTTCCGGCATTCGTTGCACATCCAGACGGTGATCTTGGTGCCTAAGGCTTTTCCCAATCCGAGATCCATCTCGTCACTCAACGTGCTGATGAACGACGTGAAGGTCGGCACGATCGTACGGACGCCCGGTGATTTCAACGCATTCAGCTTCGAGGATAGCTATCGCGCGACAGGTGGAGTTCCCATCGTGAGCCTGTCTTTTCGCGCAGCCAGCGGCGGCTTGCGCAAAGACCCGAAGCCTGTTGCAAGAGCCTTGCCGGCGTTCTTTGCCAATCTTCTCCCAGAGGACAAATTGCGCGAGGCGATGGAGAAGCACCACGCGGGCAGCGTTCGCGCCGGAAACGATTTCGATCTGCTTGTCGCACTCGGGGCGGACCTGCCGGGGGCCGTCCGCGTCGTCCCGAGCGACGGAATGGTGGCGGATCTCGACGATATGCCTACTCCAAAACCGAAAGCACGGTTTTCGCTTGCCGGCGTGCAGATGAAGCTCTCGGTGATCAAGAATACGGGCAAGGGCGGCGGATTGACCCTGCCACTTGGCGATGAGCAGGGTTCGTATATCGCCAAGTTTCCGTCCACTTCATTTCCCGGCGTGTCGGAAAACGAATATGCTAATCTTGCCTTGGCAGAAGCGATCGGCATGGAGGTGCCGGAACGGGAACTTGTCGAGCAATCGGAGTTCGAAGGCATCCCGAAAGAGTTCGAGACGCTGTCGGATGGCAAAGTCCTGCTCGTCAAACGCTTCGATCGTGGCGCCCATGGTGAACGGATCCATATCGAGGACTTCGCCCAGGTCTTCGGCGTCAATCCTTCCCGGAAGTATGAAGGAGCCGCCTATCATGATATCGCTGCGGCCTTGAATGTTGCCGTGTCGTCGGCCGCCGCTCTTGAGTTCGTCCGCCGATTGGCTCTGGCTGCCTTGACGGGCAATGGCGACATGCACCTGAAAAATTGGTCATTGATCTATCGAGGTGCTGGCGACAAACCGGATTTCGCACCTGTCTATGACGTGCTCTCGACGATCCCGTACATCCCGTCGGACGCCATGGCTCTGTCGCTCGCCGGCGAGCGTGCTTTCAAGGCGTTGAACGTACCGCGATGGAAAGCCTTCGCCAATCGCGCACGACTGCCGGAAGCCGCAGTCCTCAAGGCGGTGGTCGACACGGTCGAACGCGTGGACAAATTCTGGTGGTCGCTGCCGGAACGCGACGTCGTTCCGGCAAAGGTTCTCGAGCGTATGAATACACATATACGGTTGATGGCACCGATCCTCAGCACGTGTGCGAACTGAGCAGCCGGCGGCGAGATGACAAACAGCCGTCCTAGCCTGCTCGCCAGTTTTCCTGGCGCATCTTCACGCGTTGCCAGAGACCGTCGTTTATAATCCGGAGCGACGGTACCTCTTGGACGACATGATGCTCGGCGGCGTTCTCGCGAGACACCCGACGTTCAGTGGCGGGATTTTTCCGATAGGCAAGGCGGCTGAAGACGATCCGCCCGATATAGGCCTGATTGTTCAGAATCCCGCTGCCACGATTACGATGACCGCGGATTGCGGTACCCTGCCATTGTCGGCCGCGCGGACCAGGCACCCCGCGTGCATTGAGCTCGTCGGCAATTTTTACCGGACTTTAGGCCCTCGGCATATCGCTCGAAAATCCAGATGATGGTGGCCGCCTCATCGGCGTCGATGGAGCGCAGCCCGCGTACGGGCTCGCCGTTTTCGTCGAATTCCCGCCTTATCCTGTAACCGTAACAGATGCCCCCGGGCACTCGGCCATGCTTGGCGACGGTCTTCATACCCTCGCGCGTCCGATAACGAACCTGTTCCAGCACTTCCTGACTGAGCACCGCCCGTAGCCCCAGTTCCATCGATGACACCGCGGCACCACCGTGAACTGTCCAGAGCTCGACATCATGAAATTGCAGGATCTTGAGGATACGGGCGCTGTGCTCCAGATCGCGAGACAGGCGATCAAGGGTCAGGCAGAGGAAAACGTCATAGGCGCCGGCATTTGACTTCGCCAACGCGGCCTGAAGGCCAGGCCTCGTCTCGAATGATGAGCCGCTGACACCGGCATCAACGAAAGTATCGGCCAAATACCAGCCTTGCCGAAGGACGAAATCCTTTCCGAGATCGACCTGTGTTTCGATCGAGGCAGGGTTCTGTTGATCTGTTGAATAACGCGCGTAGAGCACGACGCGCTTGGGGGCATGCATAATGACCGATCTCCCTGGTTTGAATCGCAATCACCATGGTAGAGATCGAGTATGGGATTCGGGGTTTTCATTCACCGCACAGATTCGATCTATGACGACAGCCCGGCTGAGCAATATCAGTTTCCGAGCCAGTATCTTGGGCGTGTCCAGGCCTGCGTCGGAGACTGGATCATCTATTACGAGCCCCGAAAAGTGGCAGCGACGCGTGGATATTTCGCGGTTGCCAAAGTCGCACAGATCATTCCGGATCCCAAAGCACCCGGAATGTATCTGGCTCTGATCGAGCCCGGCAGCTATCTCGATTTCGTCAACCCCGTTCCCTTCAGCGGGCAAGACGGCGTGATCGAGCGCGGAGTTCTGAATGACCAAGGACGGATTTCAGGACGTGCGCAGGCTGCGGTGCGGCCGATCTCAGCAGCGGATTTCAATCGCATTCTGTCGATCGGACTGGCGGAAGATCACCTTGAGTTGCCGCGATCTGGGGAAGCGGCAGTGACGTCGCAACCGGATGGGTTTTCGGACGGTGTGCAGGCTCCATTTACGTTCGAGCAGGAGAGGACGCGAGTTATGCAGCTCTCGTCACGTATTGTTCGCGATCGCCTGTTCCGTCGGCTGATTTTGCAAGCCTACGACAAGCGATGCGCCGTAACGGGCTTGAAGCTGATCAATGGCGGAGGCCGGGCCGAAGTCGACGCTGCTCATATTCGCCCGGTTGAAGCGAATGGTCCGGACATCTTGTCGAACGGCATCGCCTTGTCGGGAACGGCGCATTGGATGTTCGACCGCGGTCTCATCGGTTTATCGGACGATCTTGAGATCCTTGTCTCGCGCTACGCAAACGACCGCGACAGTATCCGGGGCCTCATAAACAGTACTGGAAAGGCAATCGGGCCAGCACGTATTCACGAGCGCCCGCATCCACAGTTTTTACAATGGCATCGTGAAAATACCTTCAAACATTAGCATGCCGATGGTTCAGACCCTTTCAAGAGCTTTAAACCATGAGAAATGGGCTGCCTCGCTCTGGAACGGAGCAAAAAAATCTAGCCAATGCTCGAATATGCCGTTCACTTCACTGCGGCGGTCGATCCCCTGTCGGCTTTCAAAACAAGATTTAGCCTGTAACCAAGTGCGTCAGCCACCTTTGCGATCGTCCCGAACTCTGGATTGCCATCCCCACTTAATGCCCGGTAGAGAGCAGGTCGTGTAAGTCCGGTATTCCGAGAAAGATCTGACATACCGCGCGCGCGCGCGACAACACCAAGAGCGCGAGCAATATGGTTTGCGTCTCCATCTTCGCTGGCAGCTAGAAGATATTCCGCAATCGCTTCCTCACTTCCAAGGAATTCGGCGGAGTCATACTCAAATGTCTCAAGTGGCATACGATTACTCCTTCAATTGCTGTGCCAGTTTTTTAGCTAATCGAATGTCTTTGTCTTGGGTACTCTTGTCACCAACACAGAGAAGAACATAGACGACCAACCCGTCCCGGACGAAATAGACCCGATAACCAGGTCCATAATTAATGCGGAGTTCGCTCACGCCTTCGCCTACTGGCCTTACATCCCCAGGATTTCCTGCGGCGAGACGGTCAACGCGGTCGGCAATTCGAGCTTGTGCGCGAAAGTCCTTTAGCGTTTTGATCCAGTCCGCATAATCACGGGTGCGCCTAATCGTGAACATGAATATATGTAATCTATAGGGGACAGAATATCAAGTCGGTGGTTATCCGGGAATATGGCAGTTTGAGGCTTTTGGCCTGAGTGTGGTTAGCCAAATGATTAAATAGGTTCAATCTTCATCACATCACGGCGACCACTCTGCTTTTGCTCTGGCTGTCCGCACGCGTTTTGGCCCTTTCGGGCGGCCTAAAGTCGGCCATTCCAAGGGGAAAATTGCAGCAAATATAACTGATCTGGCCAACGGGTCGGCGGTTCGTATCCGTTCAAGAGCGCTCTCGTCCAAAACGCTACATCAAATCAGGACGCCCCCATCGCCACTACCCGCATCTGATGATGCAAGGGATCGGCTGAAGGGTGCAGCAGCAATTCGTTTGGCCGTGCGGTCTCAACGCGATTCCGCCCAAGGGCTTTCGCCCGGTAGAGCGCGCCATCGGCGCTTGCAAGCATCCCGGCGAGGTCGCTGCAATCCGGTGCAGCAAGGCCGATGCTGACGGTAGCCGCGGTTTTCAAACCCTCTGCCCGAGCCGCTGCTTCGGCGAACCGGCTTGCGATCGCCGAGCCGCGATGGAGAGCCTGGGAATGGTCGCAGCGAGGCAGAAGCGCAGCGAATTCTTCACCACCCAGCCGGACAATAAGCGCGTCGGGCCCCGCTTCTTCGCGGGCGGTTTCGGCGAACAGCTGCAGAACCTTATCTCCGGTTGGATGTCCATGACGGTCGTTGATCGCCTTGAAGTGGTCGATGTCGAAGGCGAGCAGGGAGACGGGGTCACCATGCCGCTCCCTGAGTATCCGATCTGCCTGCTCAAAAAAGGCGTGACGGTTTGCAAGCCCAGTCAACTGATCGGTTTGTGACATGTGGAGCAGGCGGAGCTTTTCCTCCTCTCGAATAATCATCAGAAAGGACATCGGCATCGCTACCGAGTACAGGACGGCCTCGTACATCGTCGCCTTCCCGACGATGGAGATAATATCCTGCCCGTACCACTGGAGGAGAATAGGGGCTATGAACGCCCGGCCAAGGTAGAACACGGCATGGACGGCCGAAATCGATACTGCGATCGGACGTGAGCGCAATTGCTGGACCGTGCGGCTGCGCAGAAGTATCCATGCTGTCAGGCCGCAGGTCAGCGCGATGGGGATAGACGAGACATGGTTCCAGAAGGCGGCCGGGAAGTGCGTACCAGCGATCGTCCAGGCGATGGCTACGAAGCTCAACGCTGCGACGGACGGCCTGAAATACCATTGACCGTTGAGGCCGGCTATGGCGTTAAGGACCAAAAGGTAGCCCAACATCATCAGGATGTTGACCGCCCCCATGCCGAGCGCGACCGGAAAGTGGCTGCGGTTCATTTCAAGCACGCACCCGAGAACGAACGCGAAGAGTGCCGCGGCCAGAACACCGAGCACACGTGCGCGACCTGGATGTGCCTGCCTTTCCCAAAGGAGCAGCGACGCTGACACCAGCAGCGTTCCGACGGTTAAGTACCAGAGGGTTTGTAAATCGATCTGCATTGCTTTCCCTGCCTTACGTCAAAGCCTACAGGGTGGTCTTTACAAGGTTCTTTAAGTCGCCTCTGATATCGCCGATATGGTTGGCGTAACGTTAAGCGTGCTGTTGAGTGCCGGCGTCAAATCGAGGGATGCGTTCCGCGAAAGGGCTTGCCGGCCGATCGAATGCGACTGTAGCTGCAGCGGGCTGTGTCCTGAACTTCTTCCGAATTTCGATAGAGGCCGTTGCATCGTTAAAGCGCTCCCCAATCTTGGACCAGGGAACACCTTGATGCGTGATGAAGCACCGGCGGGTTTCAGTCCTTGCCAGCACCGGACGCGGTAATTTCGGTTTCAACGAAGATGCACGATCGATCTGCGGTGTTGGCCAAAGTGTCGGCTACGTCGCCGTAGGACAGTGTCTCGCTGGTGCGCCGGCTGACGCCAAGCACGATCAGATTGTATCCTCCGGAACGCGCCTGCCGTAGAATGGCAAGCTCCGGTGAGGCTCCCTTTTGGACGATCTTCTCCGGCTTCAGATCGTAATAGTCGGCGATCGAATCTATCTTGCGAAATACCTCGTCGCGGCCATTCCCCTGATCGCTGACGCGCGGCGCTGCCGAAGCCTGTCGCGGTTCCTCAATCAGGATCACTGCGCATTCCGCTCCGGCTGCCTTGGAGATGGCAATTCCGAACTCCGCTGCGCGGATCGATCTTTCTGTGCCGCTGACCGGTATCAGCACGTTGAAGCGCTTGCTTTCGGAGGGGAGATGATCACGCGCGGAGACGATGATCGAGGTGCCGGCGAAGGACGAGGTGATCTTGAGTAGGGCGTCGCTAAAGGCGCCGTTGCCATTGGTAGACGGCTCGATGCCGGCAAGTAGCAGATCATGGCCAGCCTCAGAAAGCTCCGTCAAAGCCGGTTCAATCGCGCCCTTCCTGTCGAAGCGCGTGACGTGGGCCTCAACAGGCTTCGAACCTTCTTCGGCGGGAACAGCCTTGGCATGTCGCTTGACGAGGTCTTCGATGCCGTCCTGCGCTGCCTCGCTCTCGTCTTCGCGTGGCTTCGAATGCTTGTCGTCCTTGATCCCCCCTTCGGTATCGAGCAGGGTTACCGGCATGCCGCGGCTCGATGCCAGCAGGCCCGCGACCCAGCCGGCGAGGCGACTGCTGGCGGAGCCGTCCACCGCGAGAACGACGCGTTCGAAACGGGCGACGAAACTGTCCTCCTCGAAGGCTTCCCGCTCCAGACGTCCTTTTTCCTCTTCCCGCAGCGGCAGCCGCGCCAAGGCCCAGCGAAGTGTCGGAGGCATAGCCATAGTGGTGATAACCGCCATGGCGACGATGACCGAAAACAGTTCCTCGTTGAGCACGCCGACCGACAGGCCGATCGTGGCGACGATCACCTCTGTCGATCCGCGCGCATTCATGCCGCAGCCGAGTGCCAATGCCTCGGACGTGGAGTAGCCCCCAAACTTGGCTGCTGCAAAAGCCCCACCAAACTTTCCAAGCGAGGCGATGAGAACGACTGCTACGGTCAGGATGGCGACCGATGGATCGGCAAGGACGGTCAGGTCGGTCTGCAGGCCGGTCAAACCGAAAAAGACCGGCATGAACAGTGCCGTGGTCAGAGCTCTGAGTTGCTGATCGATCTGGCGGGTCAGGATGGGCGACTCACCAACCAGAATGCCGGCGACGAAGGCGCCCAAAACCGTATGCACACCGATCGCGTCGGTGATCATCGCCATGGTGCCCATGATGGCAATAATGGCGCTCAATACCGGCAGTTCGCTTTTGAACGTGTCGTTTGTCCAGCGGATGATTTCGAAGACGATACGCCGACCGATGGTGAAGCTGAACGCCATGAAAGCCAATGTTCCGATGACGCTCTCGGCCAGCGTGAACAGATCCACCGTTCCGGTCTTCGCCAGTCCAAAGGTGACCGCGATGATGACCCACCCGATCGTATCGTCAATAATCGCGGAGGCGACGATCAACTGACCGACATTGCGGCGCATGAAGTTCATCTCGCGCACGACCGATGCGACGATCTTGACCGACGATATCGAGAGCGCCGTTCCGAGAAATAGCGAGGTTACCAGCCGTTTGTCGGGGTCGGGAAGGAAGCTTTCGGGGATAAACTCACCGAGCGCAAAGCCGGCCGCAAAGGGAATGACGATGCCGGTCAGCGAAACGCCGGACGCGGATTTTCGGAGCCTCTTGGCAAGGCCAAGATCGGTCTCCATTCCGGCCAGCAGCAAGAGGAACAGAATGCCGAGCTGGCCAACCGCATTGGCCATGCTCTTCTGCGCCTCGTCTGACGGAAACAGTGCGGTCTGCAAATCCGGCAAGATCAACCCGAGAACCGAAGGGCCAAGCAGAATGCCGCCGAGGATCTGGCCCATGATCGATGGCTGCCCGATCCGCACCATCAACTCGCCGAACAGGCGACCAGCCACCACGAGGAGAATGATCTGCAATAAAAAAAGGGCTTCGGATGGTGCAGCTGCCTTGTCCCCGCTCGCGGCAGCGGCGCTCGAGGCACCAAAGAATATCAAAAGGAAAAATGTCGCGGAAAGACAGGTGGATAGACGTATTCTGTTTTGCAATTTAAAGCGTCCCGGTCAGCGACGAGTTAACGCGGATCGCCCCGCCTCGTTCCCTTTTTCCCGGGCAATAATCTTGGGCGGCATGGACGCGCTCCTGTGATTTCACAAGCCTCCAAAGGTGTCAGCTACCGTTCAGATCACCAGCCAAGACAATGCCTCCTTCGCACGGTCGCGGGGACAGCAAGAGTTCTTTGAATGCCAAGTGGTCGGTCGGCTAATCGACAAATTCGACCGTAACGCCCGGTTTGACCATGCCGGCGAGCTCTTCGGCGTCCCAATTCGTCAAGCGAACACACCCATGCGAGCCCGCCTTTCCGATCAATTCCGGTTCCGGCGTGCCATGGATACCGTAGGTCGGCTCGGTGAGATCAATCCATACGCTCCCCACCGGTCCATTCGGACCGCCGGGTAATTCAAGTTTTGCCCTGTTGTTTCCCTGCTGAAAATTGATCTTCGGATTGTATGTGTAGACGGGCATCCTTGATACGCCCTTCACCTTGTGCAGCCCCGTCGGAGAGGGGGTATCCTCGCTGCCGATCGTTGCCGGATAAATGCTCAGCAGCGCCCCATCGTCAGCAAGTGCAAATACTTGCCCAGTTTTTCTGTTGACATCAATCCGTTTCACGACGCCCGCTTTGGGAGTTCCGGATATGGTAACGGCGATCGTCTCGCCAGGGACAAAGACAGCCGTCGGGTTAAGGGATTTCAGGAGATTGACATCCATGTGGAAGCGCTCGGCGAGCTTCTCGGCAATCGAGGTGTAGCCGAGCTGGGGCATTTCCGCTTGCTTGGCATAATCCTCGGGTATGCTGGCGACGAGATCTTGGCCATCGTCAGCCGTGATGGCATAAGCTTGCACGGCGGGCACCGCATCCGTCAGCCGCGCGAGCACATCCGGGTCAAGCTTGCCATCAACGGGAAGCTTTTGCTGCGCCTCAAATCCGGCGATGGCCTTGATCAGGTTATCGCAAAAAAAACCGTCGATCACCCCGGGGGAAGCGCCGCCACGGTCGAGCAGGACCTGTAGCTTGACGATCGCCGCATCGGGCTCCGGCGGTTTCTGTTGTGGCTTCTCCAAAGGCACGCTCTGGATTTGTGCGGCATTCACAGCCTCAGCATCGATAGCGGCTGCAAGCGATGGCGCTGAAAGCAGAGTGGCGGTGGCCAGGGCGGCGAGCGTGATGAGAGTTTTCATCAGCGGGTAAGCCATTGATCGGATTTTTGTTCCGTTCCTTGTCGGCGTCCAACTGTCTGGGGTGATGGTCGATCAGGGCACACAGCGCGACCCTGACTTAAGGGCACACCTATGGCTTGAGCAGGCGGATGAGGAAATCAAACTCCTTCAAGTTGCGATGCTGATCTGAGCCGATTGTGGCAACAGTCCAGTATTCTCTTGCAGACCCGAAAATGTCGGAAACCTGCACAATTTCCGTTTCGTCGCTGCCGTGGCTGCGAGCCCAATAATATGATCCAACACGGAGATCTTCGTGGTCGATGGTGATCGCTGTTGGCAATTCGCCCTTCCTGTCGCTGCAGAAACGTCCTGGCTTGCGCCAGGGTCAAACGGCCCCGCCAGATCGCCGGGGCCGTTGGTCTCTTAGAGAACGGTTACGTTCTCGGCCTTCGATTTGCCGGTCTTGCGATCCTGTCCGACGTCGAAGCTCACCTTTTGACCGTCCGTCAGGGAACCGCCGAAACCGACAGCCGAGATGTGGACGAACACGTCCGGGCCGCCATTGTCGGGCGTGATGAACCCGAAGCCTTTGTCTTGTGCGAAAAATTTAACTGTACCGGTTGCCATAGTTTCCTCGTCTGTTGATTGCGACCACGCTGGATTATCGATCGTCGTTTTGAACATCAAGCTCTCCAGATCCGACGCTCTTCACGCTCGGGGAATGGTGTTAAGCGCTTGGCTACCGCGCGCCCATGCGCTTCAGCCAAAATCGCCGACCCTGCCAATGCTCAAGATCACGACGGGGTCGCCTTCCTCTCCGACGACGGGATCATTGTCGCGACGCCAGGCCAGCACGCCAGCGTGATCATGGGCCAGCGCTTCGGCCGCCTCGATCGCCGCGGTTTCACTGGCGGCCAAGCGAGGTGGAAAAGCCTGCACGGCCTGATCGCGGTCATCGAGTTTGAAGGCGACGACATAGAACGATGTATAAGTACCAGGCATGCCGCTCCCCTTACTGCCGCGGCTGTCCGTTCGACGCTGACATCCCACCATCAACGGGCAGGTTCACGCCGGTGACGAACCGGGCGTCGTCGGATGCAAGGAATGCGATCACTGCGGCAACGTCCTCTGCTCTTCCCGGGCCGTTGAGGGCAAAACGGTCATTGAACTTGGCCACCAGCTTGTCGTCGCCCGTCATATCGTCGGTCATGCCGGTCTTGGTGAAGCTCGGGCAGACGGCATTCACGCGAACACCGTCCTTGCCATGATCCATCGCCATAGCCCGGGTCAGATTGGTAACGCCGCCCTTGGCGGCATTATAGGCCGCCATTCCCCAATCGCCGCCTGTCCCGGATACAGAAGACACATTGACGATCGAACCGCTTGAGGACTTGAGATGTGGCATGGCGGCACGCGAGGCGAAGAAGACACCGTCGAGATCGACCGCCATGACCTTGCGCCAATCGCCGGTGGAGAGCGATGCGACATCGCCTTGAGCGACCATGCCGGCATTGTTGACGAGCGTGTCGATGCGGCCGAATTTTTCGGCTGCCATACCAATCAACCCGTCGACGGCCGCCTCATTGGAAATGTCCGCTTCGATGATCAGAACTTGGTCGGCGGGATAGGATTTCGCGACATTTTCAAGCTTTGATCTGGTGCGACCGACAAGTACAACCTTTGCGCCCTCGTCTAGAAACCGCTCGGCGGTCGCCTTGCCGATACCGGATCCAGCTCCGGTGACGACGACAACCTTGTCCACAAAACGCCGCATGAAATGCTCCTTGGAAAATTGACGGCCTCCCGTCGTCACAAACGGGACGATGCCGATCAATGTTCCAAAGTCCGTCAGCGGCGCGATGGCGCCACCGCCTTCGACGATTTCCGGTCACCGCGTTCATCGTCCGGTCAGGGAACAATCCGTGGCTGGATCTGTTTGCCAATCTCCAACAATCAAAAACGGAGGAAACAATCATGGACCACACCAATCACGTACGTCTGACCCAGACCGAGCTCACCCCGGCTATCCTGGAAGGCGCAACCATCTACGGGGCTGACGACCACAAGGTCGGCAAGCTGGACCACGTACATGGCTCCGGCATGGGCAGCCAGGCCATCATCGATGTCGGCGGGTTCCTGGGGATCGGCGCCAAGCCGGTTGCTGTTCCGCTGTCCGACCTTGAGTTCATGCGCGACGAGGATGGCGACGTCCATGCCGTCACGACCTGGACCAAGGACCAGCTCAAGGACATGCCTGAGCACAAGCACTGAGATGACAAGAGCCCGGCCTCAGCGCCGGGCTCTTCGCTTGACTACTCGAATGCCAATAGCTTCCCGGAGATTGCAATGACCGTCGATCCGACCACGACCTATCCGAAGCCGCCCTTTGACAAGCAGACCCAGCCATTCCCGGGCCTTGCTGGCCAGATGCATCCCAAGCCGGATCACGGTGAGACCTCTTATGTCGGATCGGGCCGCCTTACGGGCCGCAAGGCATTGATCACGGGCGGCGATTCCGGCATGGGCCGTGCTGCCGCGATCGCCTTTGCGCGCGAGGGTGCAGATGTCGCAATCAACTATCTCCCTGACGAGGAGGCGGACGCCCGGGAAGTTATCGCCCTGATCGAGAAGGAAGGCCGCAAAGGCGTGGCGCTTCCCGGAGATCTTCGCGACGAGACCTTTTGCGAGACACTGATCGAGGACACTGTCGCAGCGCTGGGCGGCATCGACACGCTAGTCAATAATGCCGGGCGGCAGCAGCAGGCGCAGTCGATCACCGATATCAGCTCGGAAGACTTCGACGCGACGATGAAAACGAACATCTACGCGATGTTCTGGCTGACCAAGGCGGCGCTGAAGCACATGAAGCCGGGATCGGTCATCATCCAGACGACCTCGGAACAGGCCTATGATCCATCGGCCAATCTCGTCGATTACGCGATCACCAAGGCGGCCGGCATGAACTTCACCAAGTCCATGGCCAAACAGCTCGGGCCGAAGGGCATCCGTGTGAACGGCGTCGCGCCGGGACCGATCTGGACGCCGCTTCAGGTTTCGGGTGGTGCGACGATGGAAAAGCTTCAAGGTTTTGGCGGTGACACGCCAATGGGTCGCCCGGGCCAGCCGGCTGAACTCGCCTCCATTTACGTGCAGCTTGCTGATCCCAAGGCAAGCTATGCAAACGGACAGGTCTATGGAGCGGCGGGCGGTGGCGGCCAGCCATGATCGTCCGTCGATGGAGGCCGCCTCAGTGCTCGTCGTTCATCACCTCAATAATAGCCGATCCCAAGCTGGCCGCGAAGAAGATCAGACCGATGCTGGATGTCCATCTGGACTTTGTCGAAAGCCAGTTGCGGTCTCGACCGTGGTTTGCCGGCGACGACATAAGCGCGGCTGATGTCATGATGAGCTTTCCACTTGAAGCGGCTTCGAAACGCGCAGGGTTGGACCAAGGTCGCCCGGCGACGATGGCATGGCTTCAGAAAATTCACGCGCGACCCGCCTACAGGACTGCCCTAGAGCGGGGCGGCGCCTATGCGTATTCAAGATGATGGAGTGGAGATCGTCATGGCCCTGAAAGCGGTAGCTTTGAACGGAACGCTTAAGTCGTCTGGCGGTGAGCCGTCTTCGACAGATCACATGCTTGCTCTTATAGCCGACGGTATGCAGGGTTATGGGGTCGAGACGACCCTGTTTCGCTTGGCGGACCATAATATCTTGCCGGGCGTCACGTCCGACGAAGGGGAGGGCGATGCATGGCCTGCCATCCGAGACGCGATCCTCGGCGCTGACATCCTGGTTATAGGTAGCCCTATCTGGATGGGGCAGACATCGTCGGTGACCAAACGAGCGCTCGAGCGCATGGATGCCTTTCTGGAAGAGACTGACGAGCAGGGCCGAATGGTGTCCTACGGTCGCGTCGCAGCGGTCGCCGTGGTCGGCAACGAGGACGGCGCTCACAATGTCTCTGCCGAGGTCTACCAGGCCCTAAACGATGTCGGGTTTACGATCCCCGCCAACGCGGTCGCTTACTGGGTCGGAGAAGCGATGGGCAGCACCAACTTCGTGGATTTGAAGACGGTGCCTGACGTCGTGACCAAATCCGTGGATATGCTCGTCCGCAACACCGTCCATCTGGCAGAATTGCTCAAGGCATCCCAGTATCCGGGCGAGAAGGCATGATGGCGATGACGCAGACAAAGCCACGGTTGGTTGGCCTGAACCACGTTGCGCTGGAAGTCGCTGATATCGAAGAAGCGCTGCATTTCTACGGAAGTATTTTCTCGTTCGACCTTCGAGGCAGCCACAAGGACGACACGGGTCGTGTCGTGATGGCGTTCATCGATATGGGCGATCAGTTCATCGCGCTGAGCCGTGGTAGGCATCAGAAACCGGATCGCGATCGGCATTTCGGGCTGGTGGTCGATGACCGGCGCCAGGTCCGCGCTCTCGCCGAGAAAGCGGGCGCGAAATTGCTGGACGGAAAATTTCTCGATTTCCTCGATCCATGGGGTAACCGTATCGAGGTCGTTGAATACGGCGATCTTCAGTTTACCAAATCGCCGAGCGTCCTGCACGCCATGGGCCTGCACCTCCCCAAAACTGAGAAGGCGCAGAAAGAGCTCCACGACAAGGGAATGGGGTAAGCGTCATTCCTGTCCGGTCTTGATCGCCACCTTTTCGAAGGTGACATCAACGGTATTCGCGTAGCGTTTCCCGTTGACTTCGTCATGCCGCATGAATGTTGGCGGCTTGATGGTCACGTCGAGCTTGTAGTCCCCATCTCCCGGGACCTTGATGTTCGTGCCGTAGTGGTAGAGGCCAGGATGCCACACAAAAGGCACCTTGAAGGGGCCTACCGCCTTGCCGTTTGCAGGCGTCAATGTAGCCGTAATTTCCAGATAGGGTATGAAACGTTGGTCGCCGGCGTCGCTGACGGAAATCTCCAGATGGCAGTTTTCGTCGGTCGGCGCGTCCCATTCCAGTTCGCCTTCTCCCTTTAGCATGTACATGCCCTCGGCGCGCTCCTGGGCGTAGGCGACGATATAATCGCCAGCACGCTTCATGCCGCCACTGTCGGCTACTTCCTCAGCCATATATTTAAGGGAGGCGTGGTAGGCGGCGCCTTCCTTCTTGGCCATCGCAATCTGATGCCGATCTGCTTCGTCACTCGGCTTCTCGGGCGGTTTGCGGGCTGATGTTGTCATGGTCTTTCCAATCCGATTGGACGTCGAAGGGTAAATCGACCCGCCGCCATAGAGAATGGCAGCGGATCAGGGTTTCTGTCAGCCGAGGAACTCGATCAGATCGCGATTGAGACGCTCAGGCGCCGTGGCAAACAGCCCGTGAGGCTCACCATCGTATTCGATGAATTTTGCGCCGCTGATGCCTGCGGCCGCGGCGCGACCCGATGGATCGATCGGAACCGTCTTGTCCGACGTGCCGTGGATGATCAGCGTCGGAATGGTGAAGGCTTTCAGGTCGGGTCGGAAATCGGTGCGACCGAAAGCATCGATGCAGTCGATGGTGGCTTTAGGGCTCGCCATGACAGCAAGGACGAACGACCAGTCGAGTACGCCCTGGCTGACCGGCTTGCTGACCAGGCCCACTCCGTAGAACGTCTTCGCAAAGTGCTGCAGGAAGGCGAAACGATCCTCTCGGACCTGCGCTTTCATGTCGGCAAAGACGCTGGAATCGACACCATCCGGGTTGGAGACGTCTTTCAGCAGATACGGGACGACGGACGAAACGAGCACTGCCTTTGCAACACGCGCAGTCCCATGGCGCGCGAGGTAGCGCGCAATCTCACCGCCACCCATCGAGAAACCGACCAGATGCGCCTTCTGCAGATCGAGACTCTCCAGCACCGCGCCGAGATCGTCTGCGAAGACGTCGTAATTATAGGTGTCGGCGGGATGTCCGGATTGACCGAATCCACGCCGATCGTAGGTGATAACCCGGTAGCCCGCTTCGAGAAGAGCCAACGTCTGGTATTCGAACATATCGCCCGTCAGCGGCCAGCCGTGGATCAGCACCACAGGATGGCCTGTTCCCAGGTCTTTGACGTGCAACTGGACGCCGTCTTTCGCCTCGATGAATGCCATGGGTATTTCCTCTCTTGTGTGAAGAGGCTTAACCCGACCGTAAGCCTATCGTTCCTAGCCGGGTGCCGGAATTCCCCCAAACTTCTGCCATCAGTCGGTCTTCGCGTTGGAACTGCGGCGGTTCTCTGGAGTTTCGGTGGCAGTCCAGATTTCGGGGGCGAGTTTTGAAGGTGAAGGAGGTCGCAATGTCGGACGAAGATAGGATTAGAGAAGATGCCTACGCCAGATGGGAAGCTGAAGGTCGTCCCGATGGGCAGCATGAACGCCATTGGCGTGAAGCGAGCCAGGTTTACAGCTCTTCCGGGGCACCGCAGACATCTTACGACGCTGGGCGGTCTCAAGAGAAGGATGAGGGGATCAGGCCCGAAGACCTCGATTCGGAGAATGATCAAGGGGCGGCGTGAAGCCGACAGTTCCCGCCTGAACGTATAGTCCGCAGTTATCTGGAACGTTGGGTGACCACCGGACATTCTCACTCATATGATCAAGAAGAAATCCGATTTCCCCGTCTCCGCCGCCCGCCGCTATCTCGAACCAGGCCCCGTCGTCCTGATTTCCTCGCGATGGCAGGGCAGGGATAACATCATGACGCTGGGCTGGCACACCATCCTCGAGTTCGAGCCATCTCTGTGGGGCGCGATGATCTCGTCGGGCAATCACAGCCATCGCATGATCCGCGACAGTGGCGAGTGTGTCGTAAACCTCCCGACAGCCGATATGATCGACACCGTCTCGCGGATCGGCAATTGCGACGGCGACAACCTGGATAAATTCGAGGAGTTTGGGTTGACGAGAACGCAGAGCGCCGAAGTTGGCGCGCCTGGGATCGCTCAATGCCACGCATCCTTCGAATGCAAGGTCTACGACGATGCTCTCGTGAAAAGCCGCAGCTTCTTCGTCTTCGAGATCGTGAAGGCACATGTCACCGAACAGCCGGCCCATCCTGAAACCCTGCACTACATCGGCGACGGCTCGTTCGTGACCGCAGGCAAAGTGATCTCCAGGAAATCCCTGTTCACGAAGGTGAGATGATGACAGGGCTATTGTTTAACGAAGGCGAAACCCTGTTCGTTCGCTTCGAGGCGTTTGCCGTGCGGCTGACCTTCGGCTCTGGTGCGAGCCTCGGTATCGCGGTAATCGCTGGCGAGGACGAGGGGGTCGAGAACACCTTGGCTTACGGGGCGCTCGCTATCGGTCCCGACGTCATCGTCCTCTCGTGGCAGGAAACCATCGGGTCGAAGCCTGCCCCCGTTCGAGGTCACGGGTGATCCCGGCAAAGCGCAGGGCGATAAAGGCCATCAGGCTCGCGACCGCGAAGGCATTGAGGTTCAGGAGATGCGCAAGTCCTTCACCGCTCCATTGCCATAGTGGCGGGCCGATACAGGCGCGCGAGAAGATGAAGACGATAAACACAGTCGCCGCCAGGCCGCGTTGCCACCACACTTCCTTCAGCGCAAACAGCACCGCGACGAGCATGATGCAGGCGGCGAAGAACAGCTCCGTTCCAGCGCCGGTGCCAAAGAGTTTCGTTTCGAACAGGGTGTCGCCGGTTCCGACCAGAACCAGCCCTATGCGTGCCGCCAGTGCCGAACGACGGACGAGAAAGAGGACGCCCAGATAAAATGGTAGGGCGACAAGTGTGAACAACGAGGCCGCAACGCCCTCGCCGGTCAGATACCAGACGTAGAACGGATAAACGGGCTTGTTGAGGAGGATTATCAGGGCAACGTTCTCTGCCGCCCGCGCGCGAGGGTTAGGGACAGTCTCTCCATGAAGCAGGTTCGAGATCCTCGCGAAACTTTGGGCCATTCGTCATTCCGAAAATATTGAAGCGTGGTGAGCGGTCGGGCTGTGGTGATCTACGCTGCCATCGCGATTTAGTTTCGCGTCAGGCATTTATTTTGGCTGTCGTGAAACTCGCGGCGCACTCTGCTCGTATCAATGAAACGGGATGATCAAACATCCGTTCGAAACGAGGGTCCAGAATGCGCCATACTCGATCGCTGCGCCGATCCTTCACCGGCGTCCTGCAATCGGGATTTCGATGCGACCATCTCATGATAGTCCTGCTGCTGCTGATCTCTTGCGGGACCGCGGCAGCATCGCAGCGCGAGGAGCCCAAGCTTGTCGATGTCGGCGGCTTCAAGCTCAATAGCATACTCCTGAACGCTGGACGGCAGGCGGAGCTGCCACCCATCGTCTTCATTCATGGCGCCAGCACGAGCCTCTACGATCCGATGCTGTCGTTTCGCGAAAGGCTGGAGGGCAGGGCGAAACTTCTCTTCGTCGATCGTCCGGCCCATGGTCAATCCGATTCAGGCGGGCCTGAAAACATCCTGCCCGATGGCCAGGCGGATGCGATCGCGACATTGATGGATAAGCGTCATATCCAAAAGGCGATCATCGTCGGGCATTCCTTCGGGGGCGCCATCGCAGCGGCGCTCGCAGTCCGACATCCGGAGAAAGTGGCAGGTCTGGTTTTCCTTTCGCCGGCCGTCTATCCGTGGCCTGGCGGCGTGGCATGGTACTACGATGCGGCCCGACCGCCATTGATCGGCGACCTGTTCAGCGTAGTGGTTGCGGCCCCACTTGGCGTCCTCGCAATCGACCGGGCGACGAAAGCCGTCTTTGCCCCCAATTCGGTGCCTGCCGGTTACATCGAAAAGACAAAGGCGTTTCAGGCCCTGAGGCCTGGGGCGTTCCGGCACAACGCGCAGGAGGTCGGTGCGCTGAGCGACTGGGCAAAGACATTCAGTCCGCGATACAGATCGATCTCCGCGCCGACGGTTATCATCACCGGAGATGCCGACGGGATCGTCTCGCCGGAGATCCATGCCCGGCATCTTGCGCGAGACATCCGGGGGTCGCGGCTGATCATGGTGCACAATCTCGGCCATAAGTCGGACTATGTCACCAGTGATCTCGCCGTTGCGGCCATCGAGCGGGTTGCCGGCCGCAATGTCGATCTGCGCTCCGTGGCAAGAGCCGTGGAGAGAAGGATTGCGAATGACGGAAAGGATTGACGTCTGGCGTACACGCCTGACGATCCTGCTCGCCTTCGTTTTCGGCGTCGGTGGTGTTTTGCATCTCCTGATCCCCAAGCCCTTCCTGTCCATCACGCCGGAATGGGTTCCTTTTCCGGGCGCGGTCATAATGCTAACCGGGCTCTGCGAGATCGCAGGAGCGGCAGGATTGCTGGTGCCGCGCCTGCGGCGGATGGCCGGTTTGGGGCTTGCGCTTTACGCGCTCTGCGTCTTCCCGGCCAACATCAAGCACGCCAGCGACAGCCTTGGCGGGCCTGACCCGAGCCTTTGGCAATGGTTCTATCACTTCGTGCGCCTGCCGCTTCAGCCCGTCATCGTCTGGGCCGCGCTCTTCACCGGCCGAGCGGTTGCGTGGCCGTTCGCGGCAGGCAGCGGCAAGGCCGGCCCATAATCGGGCCGGCCCGGTCTAACGGTTACGTCGCCGGAAGAACGGCGATGTCGCGCACCTCGTTGTCGATCCCGGTGATCGGGCCGATTTCGGTGGCGGCGCCGGTTTCGAGGTTGACGGTATAGAGCGACTTGCCGGCGGCCAGATAGGCCATGTTCTTGCCGCCCTCCATGCCCTGGATGTCGAAAGCGTAAGTGGCCGGCTTTTCCTTCAGGCCAAGCTTGCCGATCGCCTTGAGCGTGCCGTCGTTCGGCTTCGTCTGCTGGACCAGCGCACCGATGGTCGCGTCGATATTGTACATCGCCGTCTTTTCCGGCTTGCCGATGGAGTTCGTATAGGCGGCGGAAACGATGTTTGGCGTCTCTCCCTTGTGCATGTCGCCGTCCTCGAAGGCGAGGGTGCCGTCAACGGTCACCGCACCGGTATCGGGATGGACGCGGTGGTTGGTGGTGCCGGTCATGAAGCGGAGGCGGTCTGCCATCGGGTTGAAGTCGACGACGACAGGTGCTTGCGTCATGGTCAGCATCTTGTCCATCTTGGCGACCTGCGTGGCAGCGCCGGTCTCCAGATTGATCGAGACGATCGAATGATCGGGCGTCACGCCAATGACCGTTTTGTTGCCGGGGCGGAAATCGATGCCGACCAGCTTGTCGACACCGGTAACATCCATGGTCTTGGTGACGGCGGGCTTTTCGGTGTCGAACATGATGAGCGTCTTGTCGCCGGTGAGCCCGAGAACCGGAGCGGCAGATGCCGCGGCGGCGGAGACTACGAGCATGGTGGAGGCGATGGCTGCGGTGCGAACAATGGTCATGAACTTCTCCCGTTGGGTTTGGTCTTGCCGAGAGCGTCATCTGCGGGTCTTGTCCGCGCTCTCGATGGTAAGACACGGCGGGAGAGGTCTCTGGATGCAGCGGCCGAAAATATTTCTGTCGCTGCATCTATTGAAGCGGTTTGCCGTGTCGCCATCATGCGGCTTGTGGCAAGCCGCTCACCGGATCGGGATTGGACCGAGGCATGTGGGCCATGACAATAAAGCAGGCGGAATATTCGCGGACGGACGGATATTTCGGGAGAGAGGACGGAACGACCTTGTCAGCAGATTTGTCGAGCGATCTCGAAACGGCTCTTCTCGCCTGCGCGACAGGTGATCGCAACGGGCTTCGCCGGATCTATGACAGCGAGGCAGGCCGGCTGGTCGCGGTCGCGCAGCGCATCCTGCGGCGGCACGATCTTGCGGAGGAGGTGGTGCAGGAGGCTTTCCTTCGCATCTGGACCCATGCCCATCAGTACCGGCCCGGCCGTGGTTCGGCACGCGGATGGATTTATGCCATCGTGCGGAACCGGGCCTTGAACATGCTGCGCGACGGGAAGCGGGAAGACATCGTTGCCGAAGACAGGCTGGATGCTCTGCAAGAGGCCGGGCAGATGGACGAGATCATGGCCGCCTGGCAGAAGCTCGATCGTGACACCCGGCTGCGCGAATGCCTGGGTGGGCTGGAGGAGGTCAGGCGTCGGAGCATATTGATGGCCTATGTTGGCGGCTTCACCCATGGCGAAATTGCCGGCCGGCTCAAGATCCCGCTCGGCACCGCCAAGTCTTGGATACGCCGCGGCCTGTCCTCGTTGCGGGAGTGCCTGGCATGACGATCGATCCCAAGGACTTTCCGGCGTTGGCCGACGAATACGTTCTCGGTCTGCTCGATGAGGCAACTGCAGATAGGATTGCGAGGGACCTTGAAAGCAATCAGGACCTGGCAGACGCCGTTGCTGCAGCACAGGACCGCTTCCTGCCACTCGACATGGCTGTGGAACCTGCCCGAATTTCGGCATCGCTCTGGACCTCGATCGAGGAACGGCTCGGTAGCAACAACGCCCGGTCCGCATCCGGATCGCCCGAAACACCCAGCGTAAGGCACGCCGGCAATGACAATATCAGGCCAGGGTGGCGGGTGGTCGCACTGTCCGCAATTGCGGCTTCGCTGATCCTTGCGATCACACTCGTCTGGACCACCATGCGAACGGTCGAACCGGTCGTGGTCGCCGTGCTGCTGAACGAGGCGGGCGAGGTCCAGGCCATTGTCGAGGATTTCGGCAACGAAACCGCCAAAGTCCGCCTGCTTACCGATTTCGCGGTGCCGGCCGACAAGACCATGCAGGTATGGACGCTTCCGTCGCGGACAATGGGACCGATGTCGCTCGGCCTCCTAGAGGAAAAACACTCGGCAGTCCTTAAGTCCATCAGCCTTCCGCGTCCAAAAGAAACCCAACTCTACGAGATCACTCTCGAAAACAGCGGTGGATCGCCGACCGGCCGACCGACTGGCCCAATACTGGCCAAGGGCTTTGCAAAGCTGATGCGCTAAGGGTTGTCGCAGCATTGATGCTTCAATCGCGCAGCCGGACAAGCGATTGTGAAAGCGTCAATCGGTAGTGGGACGCTCGAGGTCGCGGGTTCGGATCCGTTCAAGAGCGATGCACCCGGCTATATGCCGGGTACAGATTTATCAGAATGGATGTTTGCTATCCGCGTAAAAGGCACGGTTGAACGGCGTCTCGAACGTATAGGTCACATAACGCGGCATCTGCGTGCCTGCTTTTTTCGCCATGGCGTTCAAAGCATCCGCACTTGTATCGCCCCATTTGCCGGTATCGAGCCGATCGACCATCGCCTGGATCGCGGCTTCCGCTTCGGAAACCTCCGTCTTGCAATGGCCTGAAGCCTGCAGGAAGGCGCGGCGGTAAAGATCCTCGTGCCCTTCCTTCTTGACCGCGACAGCATAACCTTCGGAAAGATGCGGCGGCAGCAGCGCGTCACCGAGGCCGTGAATGTGCAGGAGCGGAACCTTGATATCGCCGCCGATCAGCCGACCGGGTTTCAGCCAGTAATTGACGCCATCCCTGGAACCTTCGATACGCGGCTGGGCGTCGATCTGGTCCAGATCCTTTTCGATCGCGTCCTTGCCGCCGAGGCCTGCCTTTTCGTAGAGCTCGGCAATGATCTTCTTTTGCTGAGCATCCGCACCCTTCTCGTAAAACGCCTTGTAGTCGATTCCGGAATTCCACGAGGCGAGCCCGGCAGGGTTGTCATAAAGCTGGCGGCGCTTGACCGAATTGGCAAGCCCGTCGCTGGCCGATTTGACCATCGCCTTTTCGAGTGCGGCGAGATCGTCCGAGGCAGGTTTTGCAGGTGTATCTTCGATCGAACCCCAAGTCGGCCATTGCGATACAGCGACGGCAAGCGCAATCCGTGCCCGGCCTTCCGGTGTGGCCTGGGCCTTGTCCATCACCGCCTTCCAGGCGTCATAGGCTGCCGGCAGAGCCGAATTCGGCACCGGCGCGACCATCAGGTCGGAACCGGGGGCGAGCAGGGCCTTCAGAGCGAAAGGCAGGTCGAGCCAGGTATTGGCGACCGCCATGCCGCCGGTGCCGCGGGCATTGAACGCAACAGCGCCGTTGATCTTGTCGGGATGTTTTTCCGCCATGGCGAGGGTCACATAACCGCCGCCCGAGCAACCATACTGGATCACATGTTTGGCCTTGCCGAATTTCTGGGCGAAGAGATCGATGACTGCGGCCTGGGCATCGAGTTCGGTCAGCGGGTCGTGTTTCGTCATACGTTCGGGATGGCGGCCGGTGCCGATATAGGCGTAGCCCTTGGCCAAGAGATCGACCGGGATCGGATCCTTCAGGTTGGTGACGGCATCGAGATCACTGATGACGATGCCGTTCCAGTTCCCGGGCATGGAGATCTGATAGGGGAAACCGGAGGGCAATGTTCCCTCCTCGTGTTTGGCGTCGGCGGCCATTGCCGTCGAGGCCAACAGGGCGCTGCCGAGAGCAAGGGCGGCAATTGCAGTTCGATATCCGAGCATTTTCTCCTCCTGAAATCCGGATGTCAGTTGATGGAATGCGTGCCCGGCGCATGACGCGATGGGCACGCATCCGGGTGAGATCGCTACTGTTGTGTCTTCTCCATCGACAGTTCCCAATGGTGCGGTACCGAGGTGACGAGATCCTTCAGGGTCTTGGGATCGGCACTGTCTGGCACGGTCTTGTTGCCAAGCACCGCGGCGGTGGCGAAAGCGACCATGCGTCGACCGGCAAACGCCATGTTGTCGGGGCTCTGCGTCTGCAGAATATGCGGGCCGAGGAAGACGGAAATGTCCTTCAAACCTTTTGCCCGCTGATACGTGGCAAGCGATCCTTCAAGCCCTTCGACATAATCCCAGGTTCCCTTGACGATCTGCAGCGCCGGCCATTTGTCGACATTGGCGAAAACGCCGGAATCGACATAATAGGTCGTGTTGAATTCGACGCGCAGGGCGCCCTCTACCGCATCATGGCCTGCAAGGCGGTAACCCAGAGCCGCGGAATTCGGGCCGTAAAGGATGGCGCCCTTTATGTTGGCAAGTCCCCTTTTCGGTTTGCATTCCGGCGATGCGAGGTCGTAATTGCAATCCTCGACGAAGTTCTTGTGCATGAACCATTGGGTCGCATAGGAGCCGCGCGAATACCCACCGATGACGATTGGCACCTCATGTGCCGACCGGCCATCGAGCAGCAGTTTCGAGGCGTCCTTGCCGGTAACCAACTTGCCGTCTGGACCGAGGATCCGCAGACCGTTGCCGCTATCCATCTGTTCAAGCTCGCGGAACATGTCGTTGGCCTGTTCCGCGGTATTGAAGCCGTTGCGACCGCCGGAAATGCCATTGCCTCGCCGATCGGTGATCAGGACGTCGAAGCCGCTGGCGTTAAGATCGCTCAGAAAACCACGCCAGTGCCGCATGCCGGGTTCTTCCGTCAGATTGTCGCTCTTTGCCGGCGTGTATTTGTCCTTGTCGATGGTGAAAGGCGGCGTGGCCGGGTCGTCGATGGCGGTAAGCTCGCTGCCGCCGCCATTGTTCATAATGATGAGCGCGCGTTTCCGGGTGCCGGCCTCATCCGCAATGCCGGTGCCCTTCAGATACCAGCCACGCAGTTTGATCGTGCCGGAAAGCTTCAGGTGTTCCCGCTCGTAGCTGTCGCGCGGTGCGGTAAACTCGACGAGATAGGCGTTGGGGTCGACCTTGGCGATCGCCTCGGAATATTTCGCCTGACCGAAATAGGACGGTCGGCGGATCTTCGACAGGTCGACCTCGCCATCGAAGTCGATCATGCCATCCTTGTCCACAGTCCCGTTATCGCGGGGCTCGAATTTGGCAAACCCTTTCGCCGCTGTGAGCGTCTTCTCCCGGCATTCCGCATCCATCTTGCACTGAGCCCATTTGGCTCGCACCCGCGCATCGGAAAATTCGTCGATGTAGAACTCTGCGGCGGAACTGCCTGCGGGCACAAGCTGATTGGTCGGCGTGAAAGGAATACAGACCTCCTTTTCTCCCCATTTTGCCTTATAGCCGGGCAGATCGCCGTTGCGATCGACATTGATATGCAGCGTGCAGTCGGGCGCTGGCGTGCCCTCGTTGACGATCGGCTTTGCCGCATCCTGTGCGCTGGCGGATACGGTCAGAAGTGCGAGGCTTGCCGCGGTAAAGGCAATGGTCCGTTTCATGACGGTCCTCCATCATTTGATTTCAGCTGAAAATCGGCCGGTTTTTGCGGCGCATGGAGCAGCCGAACCCTCTATATCGGGAGGGTTCGGCAACGCTGGTTGATCGGCTTAAAGGTGGCAGAGCTGCGCCGCTTTGGCCTTGGCTGCATCATCGGCCTTGTCGACAGGCAGGAAATCGACCTTGCCGGCAAGCTTGACGAGACGGACTGCGTCTTCGGACAGAAGCATGCGATCTTTGACCTGGCGATCAGCAAGATCCTGCACGAGGCACTGATAGCCTCTCGCCGTGCCATACCGCTCTTCCAGCGAGGGCCGCGGATCGCCGGCCGCCTCACGTTCCTTCCGTGTTTCGGAGAAGGGCACATAACCGGCCGTCAGGCCGCCGCCGCAAGGCTGGCCCTTGAAGAAGCCGGCCTTGGTCGCATTCCAGCCCGTATAGGTACCAAGCGGTGCTTGATGCAGAACGGACGGGAGGCCGGACGTCTCGTTGCCGTCAGCGTTCACTTTCGGCATGAAGGGCGCAATCGTCTGCCTGATCCCCGGCGGCTGATTGTTCAACACGCCCGAAAATTCGTTGTAGTTGAGCTCCGAGCCGAAGTCGTAATCCATCAGACCGACCGCAAGGCCATCAGGCATCAGGCTTCCCGGGATTTTCGGATAACCCATGGCTTCGGCCGTATTGGCGGCGAGATCGCCGGAAGACAGTTTCGGATAGGAGCTCGGCGGCGGTTCGGTTCCCTTCACCACCCAGTCGACCAGAGCAACCGACAGGGCGCGCATCTGCTCGATCTCGGAATTCGGGTTTTCCGAAAGAACGCAGGCCTTGCTGCCAGGACCGGCGAGCTTGAACGTCGTCGTTTCGGCGCCGCCGTGGGTATTGCCGGGGAAATAATAGCGGCGAACATTGTCTGGCAGTGGCAGATCGATCTTGCCTTCCGTGCCCGTCAGCGCGATCGAGAAGAGCCGGGCATTAAATTCTGCCGCTCCGAAGGTTTCGAAAATCTTCGGGCAGGTTTTGCTGGCCGTGCAGCGGGTCAGCAGACCTTCCGGCTTGCGGCCGCGGATCTTGTCCTCGTAATCGTTCCACCACAGGACACCTTCGCCGCCCGGCTCGTAAAGCGTGCCGGAGCCGCTCGGCACGCCGAAACGGACATTGATCGTCGTCAGGCGGCCGGCGATATGCGGGTTGGCGCCATCAAAGACGATGCGGTGTTTTTCGTCCTCGTTGAAGCCGAGCAAAAGAAACGTCTTCAACGTGTTGCCCGATTGCGAGACGCCCTTGATGATCGAATGATTGATCTTGCCGGCTACCGGATTGGTCTTGTCGTCGCTATAACGAAAATAGGAGGCAAGATCGCGCATGCCGGCAAGTCCCAGGCCGAGCACGAGCGGATCCTTGGCGTCATAGACAACCTCATAAAGAAATGCCGGGTCGAAACCCGCCTTGACGCAAAGCTTTCGCGGGTCGGGCTTGCCGGGGAATTCGGACTTGCTGCAATCGGCAAAGGCCCAGTCGGTTGATGCGACCTGTTCCACCGGGCCGAGTTCGCCGCTGCGCTTTTCGGCGCTTTTCTTGATCAGCTTTGCCCTGGTCGTATCGAGCGACGCCGCATCGTAAGGGATCGCGCGCCCGAGAAGAGCGAGCGGAGCCGTGTTCGTACCAGGTTTCGGATCGACGATCCGCGCGAGCACCTTGCCGGTGATCGGGCTGCCATCCGCATTGCGGGCTGCTGGAACCTTGGCGGTATAGTTCGTCGCGTTAGGGGCGATATCACCCTGCCAGCCACTCAAAAGCTGCACATGGCCATAAGGATTGGCCGTCACCGTGCCGGTGCTGCGATTGACGATATCATACCACAGGACGCCGCTCGCCTTGTCCATCTCCTTGGGTTTGGCGAGCGCGAACTTGGTTTCGTATTCGACAAGGCCTTCGGGATTGCGTGGCGCGTTCTGGATATCGGTGATGAGGGCGTTGAGCGGATCCTTGGGATCGACCACACCGAAGGCGCGGCCGGTGATCAATTCGTAAGGTCCAACTTCGTTTCCCTGATCCAGATCATTGGAAACGGCAACCGTGCTATCGATCTCGATCCGTTTGATTTCGGCAGATGCAGGCATGGTTCCTGCAAAGAGGCTGGCGGTGCCTGCCAGCATTATTGTCGGCAAAAATCCACGCCGGGCGACGCGCGACCGCCCACGAAAATTCGATGTCATTGATATCCTCCTGAGCGCCATTCTCCTCCGGCGCTAAATTAGCAAGCTAGGTCTTATACCTGACGCAAACCTGACATTCGTCAAGTAATTGACGCCGCCCCTCGCGCATGCATCGGACCAATGGTTGGAAGCCTGTCACGATCGGCATATCGAATATCTGGCCGCCTATAGCCTGATTGAAACGTTCCGTCAGGAAAGTCGGCTCCCGGTCTGCAACGAGGACAAACGGCGACCCCAGGATGTTTTCCAGAATTCTATCGTTGTGGCGTGAACGCGGCTCCGGCTCAATGTCAGTCGGATTGATGCAGAGTATTTGCGCGAAGTGAAATTTAGGTGCCTCAGTGCAGGAACTTACGCTTCAGCTCATCAAGCGTTTCCGTTCCATCGAACACCTCAAGCATCTGTGCTGCAATTGCGCGCCCTTCCGGGCTTAGTGGATCGATAGAGCGCTGTTGGCATACTTCTCGATATGCACTGAAGACGATGTCGATCTGCTCCGTGGTAAAGGCCGGCCTCATCCCGTGTCATTTGGTTTGATGGGTTTGCAAATCAAGCATTGATGATATCGGCCCCGACAGAAATGCAGGGAATTTCCTTTGATGATGCGCGCCATAAGTTAGTGAATACTAATGTATAAAAGAACATTAGGTGAAACTAATGGAACGAATCGACGACAATTGTGCCGTCACGAACCAATTTTGGTTGCATTTTATTCACCGAAGGCCGGGACATGGACCGAGATCTTTCAATTGCAAAGCTTTTTACAGACACGATCCAGGCCAATATTCTTAAGCTCAGACCGATGGAGGGCATCCAGCGTATCACGGCGATCCGCTGGTCGAGCCGAAAGAGATCGGCGTTGTCATGTTTCTCGCCCAAGTCCCTGTCAGCAGAAAATATCTTCAGAAGATTTGAGACATGCCTGAAGGTTCCCGTATTTCATGCGGCAAGTTTTGCCTCTGCTCGCAATGCCAAAAATAATTATCGAACCTAGAGGCCTGATTCCTAAACGATTCTCTGGATTGTCGATCCTAGGATAATATCCCTAACATTAGCAGGCTCTTGACTCTGGAAGAGTGTCGGAACAGATAGTGAACAAATAATCTTGCGCGACATGACGTCGATCAATCAACACGACCTCGAAGGGAGCCGTGACCAATGACTGCTGCCCGCGCCTCGGATATTGCAGATGTGATTTCCGATCTGCGTGAGCGAATTTCGGCCTTGGAAGGCCTGCCGGGAAAAAAAGCCGGATGTCTGGCTTTTGGCGTGCCGGAGATCGATGCGGCCTTACCGGGCGGAGGTCTGACCTATGGCGCCCTGCACGAATTCGCAGGTGGGGGCGCCGGCACGGTCGATGGAGCTGCCGCAGCACTGTGTGTTGCCGGCATTGCCGCGCGCACCCACGGCCCGATCGTCTGGTGCCTGACGCGTCCAGACCTGTTTTTTCCGGCACTCGCCCAGGTCGGCCTGCATCCCGACCGGGTGATCTTTGTCGAGTCCGACAAGGATGACGAGGTCTTGGCCAATATGGAGGAGGGGTTGTCATTCGGCGGCCTCGGTGCCGTTGTCGGCGAACTGGTGCGTCTGCCGATGGTCGGATCGCGCCGGCTGCAGCTGGCGGCCGAACGGACCGGCACGATGGCACTCGCTGTTCGGAGATGGCGGCGCCAGACCGAGGCCCATGACTTTGGCCAGCCGACGGCTTCGACCACGCGCTGGAGGGTCAGTGTCATGCCATCGGACGACTTGCCGGTTCCGGGCGTGGGGCAAGCCCGCTGGTTTCTGGAATTGATGCGATCGCGTGCGGGTGAGTGTGCTGAGTTTCTCGTGAGGGCATGTGATGACCAGGGTCGTCTCAATCTATCTGCCGGATCTGCCGACGGATCGTATTCGTCGCGCCGATCCCGCCATTCCGTCTGAACAGGCCATTGCCGTGATCGCCAAAAGCGGTTCGAAACGCTGGGTGTCGGCCGCCGACGTGGCTGCTCGCAAGGCTGGTGTCCATGTCGGTATGCCGGCTGCGAAAGCGCAGGCGCTGTTTCGCGGATTGATGCTGGTCGATGCGCAGCCAGCTGCAGATGCCCTTGCCCTGGAGCGCATTACGCTCTGGGCGCTCACCAAATATTCTCCGATCGTCGCGGTCGACGGGATCGACGGCATCGTCATGGATACAGAAGGCGCCGATCACCTCCAGGGCGGCGAGCTGCCGATGGTGACGATGATTGCCAACCAGTTCCTCGCCAAGAAGCTGACGGCACGGGTTGCCGTCGCCGACACATGGGGGGCAGCTCATGCCTGTGCACGTGCCATCAGCCGAGAGACCGTCATTGTACCGGTTGGTCAGACGGTTCGGGCGGTCGAGAATCTTCCGATCTCGCTGCTACGCCTTCCACCCAAAATCATCGGCGACCTGCGGACCCTTGGTTTCCAGAGGATCGGCGAGCTGGCCAATACGGCGCGGGCGCCCTTGACGCTTCGCTTCGGTCCCGAGATTGGCCGCCGGCTCGACCAGATGTTCGGCCGAGCCGCAGAGCCGATTGATCCGATCCGATCCCCCGAGCTGATCGAGGTTATGCGTGCCTTCGCTGAACCGATCGGGGCCGCCGAGACGATCAACAAATATGTCGGCCGGCTCATCATCCGGTTGATAGAGGAGCTGCAGAAATCTGGCCTTGGTGTCCGGCGCGCTGATCTCATCGTCGAAAAGGTTGATGGCACAAGGCAGGCGATCCGTGCCGGTACGGTCAAACCGGTTCGCGACGTTGCCTGGTTGACCAAGCTGTTTCGTGACCGGACGGAAAAGATCGAACCGGGCTTCGGGATCGAAAAACTGACGCTGGTCGCCGTTGTGGTCGAGCCCCTGGAGGAGCGTCAGAAGGCGTCGTCGCTGGTCGAGGAAGACGTCACCGATGTTACCCCGCTGATCGACATCTACGGCAATCGAGGTCAGCGGGTCTATCGGATGGCGCCGGTCGCATCCGACGTGCCCGAACGCTCGGTCCAACGGATCGCGGCGGCTGCCGAGCCGATTACGGTCGCCTGGGTCGGTCACTGGCGCCGGCCTGTGCGCTTGTTGCCGCGGCCGGAATTGATCACCGCCATTGCGCTCATGCCCGATCATCCGCCGGCTTCCATCACCTGGCGCGGCAAACGCCGCAAGGTGATACGGGCCGACGGGCCAGAGCGGATCTTTGGGGAGTGGTGGCAGCGTGATGCCGAAATGGACGCCGTCAGGGACTATTTCGTCATCGAGGACGAGACCGGCGAGCGGCTGTGGGTGTTCAGGGCAGGCGATGGCGTCGATCCGGAAACCGGTGACCATCGTTGGTTCTGCCATGGGATTTTTGCATGACCTATGCCGAACTGCAGGTGACGACGCATTTCTCCTTCCTGCGCGGCGCCTCGTCAGCGCAGGAGCTGTTCGAGACAGCGGCGGCTCTCGGTCTTCAGGCGATCGGCGTCGTCGACCGCAATTCTCTGGCCGGGATCGTCCGGGCGCTTGAAGCATCGCGCTCAACCGGCCTGCGGCTGGTTGTCGGCTGTCGGCTCGATCTGGCTGACGGCATGTCGGTGCTGGTCTATCCGATGGATCGCACCGCCTACTCCCGGCTGACCCGGCTCATCACGCTTGGCAAAAGCCGGGGCGGCAAGAACAACTGCATCCTGCATTGGGATGATGTGATCACCTATTCGGCTGGCATGATCGGCATACTCGTACCGGACGTGGTGGACGAAACCTGCGCTGTCCAGCTTCGGAAGATGGCTGGCGTCTTCGGCGATCGCGCCTATGTCTCGCTCTGCCTGCGCCGGCGACCGAATGATCAGATGCGGCTCTACGAAATCGACCATCTCGCCGCCCGCTTCAAGGTGAAGACGGTCGTCACGAACGACGTCCTTTTCCATGAGCCGGGGCGACGGCCGTTGCAGGATATCGTCACCTGCATTCGTCACAACACAACCATCGATACGATCGGTTTCGAGCGCGAGCGCCATGCCGACCGCTATCTCAAACCACCGCAGGAAATGGAGCGGCTCTTTCCTCGCTATCCGGAGGCTCTCTTGCGAACGATGGAAATTGTTCGGCGCTGTACATTCTCGCTCGAAGAGTTGACCTATCAATATCCGCAGGAGGCGATTGTGCCGGGGAAGGATGCCCAGGCCTCGCTTGAGCATTATGTCTGGCAATGCATTCCCGACCGCTACCCTGACGGCTTGCCGCCCGACGTGCTCAAAGCCGTTCGCCACGAGCTCGATCTGATCCGCGTCATGAAATACGCGCCGTATTTCCTGACTGTCTTTTCGATCGTCCGGTTTGCAAGAAGCCAGGGCATCCTCTGTCAGGGCCGCGGCTCGGCGGCCAATAGCGCTGTCTGCTATATCCTTGGCGTTACCGCGATTGATCCGGTGGGCGGCAACCTCCTCTTCGAGCGCTTCGTCAGCCAGGAGCGTGATGAGCCGCCCGACATCGATGTCGACTTCGAGCACGAGCGCCGCGAAGAGGTGATCCAGTGGATCTACAGGACCTATGGTCGGGAAAAGGCCGCCCTCTGCGCCACCGTCAGCCGATATCGTGCCCGCGGCGCGATCCGGGATGTCGGCAAGGCGCTCGGCCTGCCGGAGGATGTGATCAAGGCGCTGTCCTCAGGCATGTGGGCTTGGTCGGAGGATGTCTGCGATCGCAATGTCCGTGAGCTCAACCTCAATCCCGATGACCGTCGTCTCGTCCTGACACTCAAGCTTGCCCAACAGTTGATGGGTGCGCCGCGGCATCTCAGCCAACATCCGGGCGGCTTCGTCCTGACCCATGACAGGCTCGATGATCTGGTGCCGATCGAGCCCGCCGCAATGAAGGACCGACAGATCATCGAGTGGGACAAGGATGACGTCGAGGCTCTGAAGTTCATGAAGGTCGATATCCTGGCGCTCGGCATGCTCACCTGCATGGCCAAGGCCTTCGACCTGATCCGAAAGCACAAGGACCGCGATCTCGATCTTTCCAAGATCGAGCAGGAGGATCAGGCGACCTATGCGATGATCCGGCGTGCCGATACGCTCGGCACGTTCCAGATCGAAAGCCGCGCTCAGATAGCCATGCTGCCGCGCCTCAAACCACGCACGTTTTACGACCTTGTTATCCAGGTGGCGATCGTCCGACCGGGACCTATTCAGGGGGATATGGTTCATCCCTATCTTCGGCGGCGCGAAGGCAAGGAGGACGTCGTCTACCCGACGCCGGAGCTCGAGGCCGTTCTCGGCAAGACGCTGGGCGTGCCGCTGTTTCAGGAAAGCGCCATGCGGGTGGCGATGGTCTGTGCCGGGTTTACCGGTGGCGAGGCCGACCAGCTGCGCAAGTCAATGGCGACGTTCAAGTTCACCGGCGGCGTGAGCAAGTTCAAGGACAAGCTGGTCTCGGGCATGGTGCGGAACGGCTATACGCGGGAATTTGCCGAAAAGACCTTCAGCCAGCTTGAAGGCTTCGGTTCATATGGATTTCCGGAAAGCCATGCGGCGTCGTTTGCGCTGATCGCCTATGCGTCGAATTATATCAAATGCCACTATCCCGAGGCCTTCTGCGCGGCCCTGATCAACGCGCAGCCGATGGGTTTCTATGCGCCGGCCCAGATCGTCGGCGATGCGCGCGATCACGGGGTCGAAGTGCGGCCGGTCTGCATCAACCGGTCCCGATGGGATTGTACGCTGGAGCAGATCGGGAATTCCGATCGTCATGCCGTCCGGCTTGGCTTCAGACGTGTAAAGGGATTGGCGGTTGCGGATGCATCCCGCATCGTTGCGGCCAGAGGCAGTGGCGACTTCGGATCGGTCGATGATATGTGGCGCCGCTCTGGCGTGCCTACAGAAGCGCTGGTCCAGCTTGCCAAGGCCGATGCCTATCGTCCATCCCTCAAACTTGAGCGGCGCGATGCGCTTTGGGCCATCAAGGCATTGCGTGACGAACCGCTGCCCCTGTTTGCAGCGGCCGCACAGCGTGAAGCAAAGGCGATTGCCGAACAGCAGGAGCCGGACGTCGTGCTCCGGCAGATGACGGATGGCCACAACGTCATCGAGGATTACGGCCATACCGGTCTTACATTGCGGCAGCACCCGATTGCTTTCCTGCGCCAGGATCTGGCTGCGCGCAACATCGTCACTTGCGCCGAGGCGATGAGCGCACGCGACGGCCGATGGATCTTCACTGCCGGCCTTGTCCTCGTCCGGCAAAAGCCGGGGTCTGCCAAGGGCGTGATGTTCATTACCATCGAGGATGAAACCGGTCCGGCCAACCTCGTTGTCTGGCCAAAGCTGTTCGAGAAAAGCCGGCGGGTTGTCCTCGGCTCCTCAATGATGGCAATCCAGGGTAAGATTCAGCGGGAAGGTGAGGTCGTGCATCTGATCGCGCGGCAGCTGTTCGACCTCACCGCGGATCTATCCGGCCTGGCGGACCGCGATGCCGCGTTCAAAATGCCGACCGGCAGGGGAGACGAGTTTGCGCATGGCGGCGGGCCTGACCCACGCGACGCGCCAAAGAAGGTTGCGAGCCCTCGCGACATGTTCGTCAGAGACCTGCATATCGATACGCTGAAGGTGAAGGCGCGGAATTTTCAATGAGATTACGCCACAATCAGCGGGACGATGGGTTTATTCGCTCCCTGGACCACGACGGCGATGGAAAAGCGCCAGGCATCCGCGACCAATAGCTCGATCGGCGATGGTGGTGTTCGCGATGAAATTATCCCTTCAGCTCAACGCTGATCCGGCTCCCGATCGGCCGGAGAAAGCTCCTTGCATCGCACGTGTCGCTTCGTCCGCTTCCTTCGCGGCCAATTGAAACGCGATGCGGGCATGTTCCGGATCCACACGACCCTGAAGCGCTGCGCTGCATGCTATCCGCGCTTTCATGTAATGTGCTCCCGCCATGGCCGGCCAATAATCCATGAGGATTGTAAGGGCATGAAACGGCCCTGTTACCGCGACCTCGCCAAGGAACGGCGATTTTATCGCCACCGGCTGCATCCACTTTGTCTCGGCCATTTTTGTTCCTCCCTTGAACTGCGCCGCTTAATTTAGCGCAGTCGAATGTCACGGCGAGGTCGCCGTACGAAACCGTACAGAACTCGGCCGAGAAAGGGGGATGAACGCGCGTGCGGAAAAAACTGGCGCGGAAGTGCCGGCGGCCTTGTTTGCGCCGAGAACGATGGGGTCAGATCGATGTTAATGCAATGTGGGTTTGAAAATCGGCTCGTCGCACAGCATTGCGGCATAGTCTGCCAATTCGCGCAGCTGGCTGGCAATGTCATAAAGGGCCGTGACCGCTGCAGAAACCGCGGCTTCATCGCCGGCCTGTTCGATGCAACCTGCCCGAAACTCCAGATCATCCATAACGCGTCCCTCACTGCACGAGTGCGGGGAGTTAGGTTTTGTTAACCATTCGGCAAGGTCTGAAGCGAAACAGGCATTTCCCGTCGAAACGCGGCCGAACGATATCGGATCGATGCAGATGATGTGGCAATACCTCTGCACTGTCATCTGACTTCGAGCTTTACGCTGGATTGCCGATGACCGTAATTACACTATCTTGCCGGCATGACGGCGATCACCGAAGATATCACCCCGTTGCTGCGGCCCGTGGTGCACCTGCCTCTCCTGACCTTCAGGCTGCTATCGCGTTTCTGGCCGCAGCTGATGGCTCTGTGGCTGATCGGTGCGATCGGCGGCGGAGTGCTTAACGAACTGGCGGTTACAATCGGCCAGGTCAATGGACTTGCCGGCCTCTCGTTTTTGTCCTTCGTCGTGCTCCTCAAGCTCGTCATCATCGTTGCGCTCCTGGAAACGGTGAGACCGGGCCTACCGGCGCTCCACGCAGCCTCGGCGCAGGCTGAGACAAAGACCGGAACGCTTGGCGGTTCCGGCCCAGGCTTCATCACGGCGCTGGCCCTGACGCTGGTGCCCTTTTTTGCCTATTACGCGGCCTGGGGCTTTCTCGGCGAGACGGTCCGTAACTATTCGAAACTTTCCCTCGACCTTACCTTTTCCGGCCAGAGCCTCAATCCGCTGGAATTCAGGAATGCTGGTGCCTGGCTGTTTGCCTCGGTGGCCGTGGCCTGGGCCGTGCGGCGTTTCGCGAAATGGATGCACAAGCGCTCCAAGGCCTCCGTCTGGCCGATCCTGATCGTCGTTTGCGAGGCCAATTGGGCCTTTATCGGTCTTTATGTCATCTCCGACTGGCAGGACGAGATCCGTGCCTTCGTGGCGCATCTGCCCGACATGCTCGGCCGGTTCTTCGGCGGGATTGCACTGGTGAAGGATGCCGCTGCAGCAAACCTCCTGCCGCCGCCCGCCGATGCTCTGTCGCTGTCACCGCGCCAGACGATGATCAGCCTGTTTTTCTACGCGCTTTATCCCGCCGTGTGGCTGACGCTTGCCGCACTCGTTTATGGCTATGACATTAACGGTGACCGGCCGGTGACTGAAGGACGGATCGGACGGGCGCTATCTCGCTGGCAGGCGCTTCCAAAAGCGCTGCGCGATTTCATCGCCCATTTCCTTTCGGGTACGGCAAAACGCTATCGGGCACTTGCAGAAGGCGTCGGCCTTGCGCTCAATTCCGGAATCGGGCTGACGGTGGCGATGATCCTTCTCTACCGGCTTCTCGACTGGGGCTCGATGTGGCTCTGGTATTATCTCGCACAGCAGATCGGCCCTCATGAATGGGTGCTGTGGCAGACGATCGCCCAGGCGATTTCCCTGTTTCTTGGCAATCCCAGCGATCCGGGTGACAGCCTGCTTGTGACGCCGATCAAGATCTGCCTGCTTGCCGCAGCACTCGAGATCGGCTTTTCGCAAGGGCGGAAATGGCATGGCCTAAGCCGCTGAGGCTCATTTCAGTGCAAGCGGAATGCTGATGGCATGCGGCCTCGTCGAGGCAAAACTCAGCCGCACGGCAAGATGCGGGACAGCATCGGCCGGCAGGACGAACTTCTCCTCGATCAGCATGCTTTCCCCCTTTGCTGGCGGATGTAGCGAGGCGATGCTGCAGCCCGGCAGTGGTTCGGCCCTGGGGTCGAGGTCGCGGCTGAGATCGGACGAGAGGATGACATCAAGCGGCGTCCAGTCATGCCCTTTGCCATCTGTCAGTCGTAGCTGGCATTGGCCCCAGTCTTCGCCTATATCCCGCTTCGCTTCCGCGGACAGGCGAATAATGACAAGCCGCATCTGGCCGGGAAAGATCTGCTTCGTATCCCGTCCGTCGCCGATCAGTCTTGCCTGTTCAAGCCTCCAGCCGGCGCCTGCAAAGACCTGATCCGCAGCCACTGGCTGAACCTGCCATTCGCCACGCCTCGAAAGTTCTTCGATATTGCGCCAGCCGTTGACGGCAAGGGCGGTCGCGAGAAGGGGTGGCAGGGCGATGAGAGCCATCCACCAGCGTGCCGCCTCTCGTCTAGATGCCACCATTGCCGGGCTCCACTTTGTCGCGGCTTTCGATCATGCCGCGGTCGAGATGAACATGGACTTCGTCTTCGAGCCGCGGCGAGGCTTGTTTCGACAGGATCAGTGTCAT
This sequence comes from Neorhizobium alkalisoli, assembly GCF_007829835.1. Lineage (GTDB taxonomy): Bacteria > Pseudomonadota > Alphaproteobacteria > Rhizobiales > Rhizobiaceae > Neorhizobium. The sequence goes on from NZ_VIWP01000011.1 coordinate 148,376, forward strand.
GTCCGTCGCTTCCTCTTCCGGCAGTTCAAAGACAAGAATGCCCGTGGTCGGCAGGCCCGGTTGCACCTTTTTCAGAGACAGAAGCTGCGGGGCTGCGTCGGCACGGTGTGTCTGAACATAGAGGCGGCCGGACGCGCCACGGATCGAGGCGCCGGCGAGTGGCATGGTCTCCTGGAATGCCCAAAGCTCGGCAGAGACAACCAGCCAAGTGCCCTGGGTCTGCCGTTCGATCGTGCGGCTGAAGCGTTTCAGCACGAGTGTCTTCGCCTGCACGGCCTTGTCGATCCTGACGCTGAAGGTTTGGCTTGAGACGGTATCCTTCTGCGCACCGGAGGTGAGGATTGGGCCGGTCAACTGCGCGTAGCCCGGTGTCGTTGCCTGGAAAACCTGCAGAAGGGCGGCGGCAGTGAGGATGCCGATGATCGTGGCGAGGAAACGGATCATCTGGTGTCTCGCGTCATGGCCCCGGTGCCATTCTCGGCAATCGGCAGGTCGACCTGCGCCACGGCGCTGCCCGTAAACCAGCCGGGTGCGGCATAGAGATTATCCGCCCGCTTGAAGACGGCGCCAATGACGGTGACATCGAGCGATGCCAGCAAGGCCTGGGTCATGGGCACCTCCCAGACCGCGCTTACCTCTTCCGGCATCGCCGGCTGCAGGTCCCAGAGGATTTCCTGGTCACGGTCGAGAAAGAATTGCGGACGCGACGCACCGGTAATGTTCGCAAGCGCCAGCGCTTCGCCATAAAGGTTGCTGCTTTGCGAGGTGAGATTCTCTATCGTCAGATTGACGACGACGGCACGCTTGCCGGGTGTCAACCGCGACCCGTTTGGCATCGTGGTCGCGACCGTCGCTGCATGCAGGGTCACACCCCAGCGATCGGCATTGATGCGGGTTCCAGGAAGAGCGTGCGCGATTTCGCCGGGATTGCGGCTCTCGAAAATCGACAGGCCAAGCGACAGGCCGGCGGCCAGAAAACCGCCTATGCCGGCAAGGACGCGCGCGCGGGCCGCCTTGCCGGCCTTGTTCAGAACATTCGGTCTCTTCACGGATCAGTCGAGCCTGTCATAGCTGATGAGGTCCAGCTGCGGCGCGCCGGTTTTAAGGATCGTATCGCGAGCGACGAAGGCATAACGCTTTCCTTCCTCCAGCGGCACCGGCATCAGCTCCGGCACGGCCCGGTTGACGTAAAGTACGATATCCCTGCCGTCGGGCGTACGCACCTGCATGGCCGGGCCGACATAGCGGGAGCGCGGCTCGTTGATCATCAGCTTGCGGTCCCTCACGTCGGGCGCCCTGCTGACGATCACCGCATCGAGGCGCAGCAGCTTGTTCGCCACGGGATCCTTGGCTGGATCGTAAGGCGTGGTTGCCTTCCTGCGTTCCTCGAAGACCTTGCGGTCGGCCACCTGATAGGTTTCAAAACTTGGGTAACGCACATACCATTCCAGCGCCTGCGCCTGCCGCATGACCCGGTAGGCGGCGCCGGCAATCGTCGAACTCACCTTCTGCGGCTGCCCGCCACCGGCGACAAGTTTCAGGTAATCGGCGAGCCGCTTGCGCGGTGAATCGTCGTTCTCGAACAGGATTCTGAGACCCGGTCCGAGCGCCACACCGACCCGTTTTGCCTCCGGCGCGACGACCAGAACCGCGCCATTGCCGACATCGAGCTTGCCGACGCGCATCTGCCGCATGAAATCCAGCGCATATTGATCCGGATCCCGCCCCTGCAGATCTTTTGCCACGACGGTGACCACCTCGACATTGGCGGCGGCCGCGAGCTGGAATGCGATCGTTTGCAGCTTTTCGCGCACGTCCGGATCGAACACGCCGACTTCGTCATACACGAACCGGTCGAATTTCGACGGTGTCGCATCGGCGGTCAGTTTCGGGATCCGGTCGATCACCGCCGGGCCGATTTCCTGGCCGCTGCCGCCAGGGCTCGGCATGTCGATATCAAGCGGACCGGGAATTTTCGGCATTGGAACCGCAGCGGCTTCCGACGATGCGGCGACGGGCGCCGAAGAACCGGTCATTGGTACGGAAGAGGCTGGCGCAGACGGGGCGGTCGCGACCGGAGCCCGCACGGGTGCCGTGGATTGCGGCTCGACCTGCGGCGGCAGGCTCGGGCTGCGGGCCTCGGCAGCTGCGATCACCTGATCGTCGCCGCAATTCTTCTGCTGCTGTTCGCAGGATTGCGCCCAGCCGGCCTTGATCGCGGCCAGCCGTTTCTTGCGGCCGGGATGGGTCGGGCCATCGGCCTCGGGGATCAGGGTCGCGATCGCCTTTTCGGCTTCTGCTAGGCTGGCCCCCATCTTGAACAGGACGAAGCCGGAAAACTTGTCGGCCTCCAGCTCGATTGGCGGCTGGCTGCCGCCCGGCAGAAGCGTATGCCCGGAAAGATGGTGGCCGATCTCGTGGGCCAGGATGGATGTGCCCGGCCAGCCGGCCTCACCGGTCGCCTGCGCCACCTGCTGCATAAAGGTCCGGTTATAGGCGATCACCCGTTTCGGAATGCCGTCCTTGCCCATCACGATGATCGCTGCTGCATTCGGCACGTCACTTTCCATGATGGTAAAATTTTGCGGCAGGCCGGTGAACCGCATGATGCGGCTGACCGCAGCCATCCCTTCCGCCTCGGCCGAGGTTTTCAGCGCGGCGGCGTCGATCTTCAGGGCCTTGCCGTCATAGGAGCACGCCTGCAGCATGTCGCTGAGCTGGGTCGCGAGCTTTTCCTCGTCAGGCTTTTCGCCCTTCTTCTTTTCGCTCGATTGTTTCTGTGTGTCGGCCTGTGCCATCAACGTGCCGCTCTCGGCCTTTTCGAGCCGCGAAAAGATCGGATTGCAGATCGCCCTGTCGGAGGCCGTTGGCCCGAAACTTTGGGATGGTTCATGCGTGCCGCTGGCAGCAAAAGCCTGAAAGGCAAACAGCGATCCGGCGGCAAGGCCGGCAGGAACAAGCGCAGTCTTCACGAAAACCTCCCTTTTCGTTCGATCGGCCAAAATCCGTCGGCGGCCGATCAGGACAATTGCGCCAGCACGATGCGGATCACCGCACGGGCGTATAGGTAGAAGAGCCCCTCCTTGGCCCCATAAAACACGGCGGCACCCAGTGCGGCCCGCCACCATTGATGCCGCCAGTCGATGGCGAAAAACTGGCCGAAGGCAAAAAACACGATCCCGGCCTCGACCCAGTCCATGTAATAGCCGGAATAAAACCGGTGCTTGGCCACGCGTTCCGGTGTTGAACCGAGAAGAAGCGGCGACAGGTTCAGGATGTTGGCGGTGATGATGACGAACTGGACATAGGTCGCGAGCACGAGCTGCTCGACGAGATTGAAACCCCGGCAACGCCAGAAGACGAGGCTGGAGGCGATCAGAACAGCGATGATGCCGAGCGAAAACGACCATTTCGAATAGGTCCTGACCAGCTCGATCGCCTTCGACAGAGTTTCATCGTCGGTGCCGAGATAATCCACCTGGGCGATGACAAGAAGCAGGATAACGATCGCCGCCAGAAGCAGCTTTAGCGGATGTGTATGGCTTTTGCGCCGGCCGAGCACATATTCGCGTGCAATTTTTCCCGGTTGCAGCACCACCCTGATGGCGGATTGCGCCATGTCGGACTCGAACAGCCGCAGCTTTTCCCAGGCCTCGTCGCGCACGTGCCGCGATCCCATTCGGCCGACCTTCTTCTGTCTACAATCGCCGCAATAGGCTGCTTGGAGACTTGCGCCACAATTCCGGCAGAAAGGTGCATCGAAGAGTTTGCTCGAAATACATTCGGGAAGGTCAGATACGTCGTTTTTGCCTGCGTGTTCGGCCACATGCGGAGCTCTGGCTAATTGTCCATAGCCGGACATATGGAATTCGCTGGGCAAAAGGACAGGTCGCTTATGGCGACATCGGCGGCGGTAGTCATTGCGCCGCCCTTCCTGTCGCGGCTTGAAATTGGGGCCTGTCGTGGCGTCTGGGGATCATCGGCCAACGCTGCTGCCGCCCAAGTTCTATTGGTCGGAGTTGAACCTGATATACGATCGTAGAGCCAATGAGCGAAAGGCCCTGGGCGCGTGTCGAAACACCACAGGTGCCGCTTCCTTCAATAAGCTTCCCGATATCAAGCCTCTCCATGCCCGATTCATTGCCGACCGGTCCGGGCTCGCTGGACTGACCCCTCCGGTCACCCACCCTTGTCGAAAGGACTTCGCCCGAAAGTGAAACCCAACGATCTTGGGTCCGACATGCTCCTCGAATGCGAACTCGCCAATCGCATCGCCCGTGACCAGGCCGCCTGGCAGGGAAGCGGGATTTGATGGCCGGCAAGCCTGTCAACACTTGAGAGGCGCTTACATCATCACATACAAAGTCGCCAGGCCCGCAAGCATAATCGCAGTTGCTCCGCCATAATCATGAAGCGCTTCCATCATCGTCTTGCGCATTTGTCTGACCTCAAATTGACTTTAGTAGTGGCGCGCAAACGCATATGGCTGCTTTTCCGTTCCACAGCGCTCGAAAATAGCGCGAGAACGCTCGATCGGAAGGGATTGATAGCGGTCACCGCTTTAACGCCGGCAGCCGGGATTTCTCAGCTCCGTTGAAGGTCGATGCGGCTCGTGATTACCGGCTTGCCTGTTTTTGGATCGGTATCGACCGTCGTGAGGCGCATCCTGTTTGGACTGACCTTTTCGATCGTCATCTGCGCTTTTCTGTCGCCGTTCACCTCTTTTGCCCATGTGATGCCAAGATTGATCGTGTCGCCGGCGCGTTGCCCTCCAAGCCCTGCAGTTCCAGTGCCAGCGCCGATATAAGACCCGCTATACCTGTCGCCGCTTGCCTCCAGGTCTGCAGAAATCGCGCGCGAGAAGATGGCAAAGCTTGTGCATTTGCCATCAAGAGAAAGAGACGCGGCAGTCGTATCGGACGTGAAACGGCATTTAACGCCGATGGCCGGTGCATTGACGCGGACCTTGACCGTTCCCGTGCCGCTCCAATCGCCGGAAAGCGATTTCAAAAAGGGAGCCTCATCGGCATTGGCAATACCCGCTGAAAGCAGGGTGAGCGATGTAAAAACGATCGAAAGGGGCTGCTTGAAGTGACGGCTCATGAGGCGGTACCTTTCGGATTGCCCAGTCTTAGACATGCGCAGATCGTGGATGAAGATATGCCTGCAAACCGTTACGGCTACACGTTTGTTCCATCGTCACGAGAATAGCGCCGGACAGGTTTCGATGAACGCAGCCGCGATCTCGTCAACATAGCCACCGGTTGCCCAGCTGAATATCCACCTCGCCTAAAGAGGCCGTACAAACCTTCAATCCATTCAGGATTTATCTGCTCCACCCTGCTGCTGGATAATGCACACCACCGGCCTCGAAGCTGAAGAAGCTCATACTTGCACTTTCTGTCATCTTATGGCGAAATTATCGGGCGGATTTCGAAGTGTGTTTGATTGTGTGGCGAGCAAGGTTCGCCTTGCAAGGGTATGAGTTATGTCGAATCTTTCCGGGATGAAGTCTTCTCGTTCTTATGAGCCAGGGATGAGAATTATCCATTACCCGATAACGGAAACAGTCGTGGTCGGCTTTCGGGGCGAGACCGTGATTTTGAAGCCTGTTCCTGATCGCCGAACGGCGATTGCGGCAGGCGAGGCACTGTGCCGGGAAAAGGGATGGACAGACGACCTGCGGCAATAATTGATCTTCCGCGGTTGGGGCTCTTATCCATGCGGGGCATGCAACCCCCTAGTCGGGGTTCGTGGCCGAGGTGATCCTCAGTGGGAAATTGGGGCGCTGGATGCTAGGCCCCATTCATGACCCCTTCCGAAAACCCAGACATGTCTGCACGGGTCGATATGTTCTCGAATGGTGTGTCGCCGGCATCCTCCAAGTCCGCGCCTTTACAACGCCCCACCAAGCCAGCGACATCCCCAAGCGAGAAGGATACGGTAGCCCTGTCGGATTCTACCGGACGATACCGGATCCTTCGCAAGTTGGCGCACCCGGACGTTGCCGCTGCATGGGGTCATTCTTGATACGGAGACGACGGGTCTGCAGTATCGCAAGCATGAAATCATCGAAATCGGAGCGATCGCTTTCACATTCAGCGAGACGGGTGAGATCGTAGATTTCCTAGAAGTCTATGCAGGTTTACAGCAGCCGGATACCGCGCGGTTGACGACTGCTTTGCCTTGCTTGAAGTGCTCGACCGGCACGGCGGCGGTGAGTTCGACAGACCCTTTTACGAACTCTATCGGGCAAGCCAGCGCAATCGAGTCCACATCTTTGCGGCGCGAGATCTATCGATATCCGGAGGCGGATCCGCCGACCAAAGTCCTCACGGCCGTCGATCGCTTCAAAGCTAAACGCTTCAAGCCGATAGGATTCAGGGAGCGTACTTGCGCAGATGGGTGGAGGCCGTGTCCGCTTTTAATTGTCTCAACATGTCTTACCCATCGATGATGCGGTTGCCACGCGGTGCGCCCATTTTACGTTCGACCGCCGAAATGAGGCCGTTGGCATGATCGCGGCGATGGGCGAATGCATCGACCGACGGTGACGCGCAATAGTCGGTTAATCCGAAAAAACGGGCGTCGCCCTTGTAGATCCATAGCAAGGTTGAAGTCGGACATATCGTCCGTGATCCAAAGGTCCTTCCTTAAACCAGCCGCATCGGATCATCGAACTCTCGTGCGACATTCGCGCTTGAAGCGGTCGCTGTTTCGCTCTTTTCCAAGAGCCTATGCACCGCCTCCTGCCGCCGGCTCTTTTGTTTCTTCCGAACCGCAAGAGCCGGCCTGATCGACGACACAACTCGCTCGACCGTCAGCCGCTTCGTATTTCTGAGAAACGCCGATCCGCCACTGCGCGCTAATCTGTCGCGGAAGACGTCGGGAACTTCGTTTCGAGGCGAAGCATTTCTAAGCGCCATCCACATGAGCGTCTGAAGGCGCGTCTCGATCAGGAAAATATCGCATGACCATGACGACAGGCCCTATGCCTGCGCCGGACATCTTGTCCGTTTCTCCATCCACGCCAAAACAATCCCGCTATCTCCATATGATCACTGGTGTCGCAACCCTTGGAGCACTGGCCTTTGGTTATGATACCGGCGTCATTGCCGGTGCTTTGCCGTTCATGACGCAGGGGCCGGAAGAAGGAGGGCTCGGACTTACACCTGTCACGGAAGGTGTCGTGACCGCATCCCTGATTGTCGGGGCGGCGTTGGGTTCGTTTGCAGGGGGGCAACTATCCGATCGCTACGGGCGGCGCACAGCAATGCTTCTGCTTGCCATCGTCTTTTTCCTTGGCGCGCTTGCAACTGCTTTCTCGCCTGACGTCGGCATCATGATCGTCGTTTCGTTCTCGGTATTGGCGTTGGTGGCTCTTCGGCCGTCGTACCGGTCTTCATTGCAGAAATCGCGCCGCCGAAACGCCGCGCGCGGCTTGTCACCCGTAGCGAGCTGATGATTGTCAGCGGCCAGATG
>NZ_VIWP01000012.1 GCF_007829835.1 Neorhizobium alkalisoli
CCAAAGGTTTGCGCTCAACGCGGGGTGGAGCAGCCCGGTAGCTCGTCAGGCTCATAACCTGAAGGCCGCAGGTTCAAATCCTGCCCCCGCAACCATCTTTACTTACGATCCCGACAAAGCCCCTTCGCGGGGCTTTTTACGTTCTACGGGTATCGTCAGGATACCAGCGAGATCACCGCGAACGTCGATCTCTATCTTCCCGTCAATCGGCGTCAGGATGATGTCTTCAACCAAGGTTCGCAGGACCTGAGCAGCCTCGATACGCTGCACTGCGTCAGCTACGGTGTCAACGCGCTCTACGAGAAGCCGAACGCCTATAGCGGTAACGGCGTCTCGCAGCACGGTCTCGACATGCGTCTCGGTCAGGCCGACCGGCTGGCTCGCGCCGCCGGCCTCGACATGGTGGATGTCGGCTGGCGTCCGACCGTCGGCAACTATCTGGGCCGCGTCACCAAGCCCCACATCCTGCAGGCCGTCCGCGAGGGCGCTGGCGAACAGGCCGCGCAGCTTACCCGAAAATCCCGCGATCTGACGGGGCCTATAAGATTGCTCTCTCGGCCGAAATCAGTGCTGACATTAAGCGATACGACATCCCAAACGTACACTTTAAACTTGAAATCCAGACATGGAAGCTTTCCAATGCAAACGAGATCGCGGCCGCAAAAAAGCAACTTGGCGATTTCCTTGGCTCAGTGCGCGTCGAGGCGCTAAGCGCTATAAACGCAATTGACCGAGCGACCAACGCGAAGGGCGTCCCTTCCGCCGTTGCGGTAAAGCTACAGAGTGCCAGTGCGATTATTCGGCGTATTTCGACTGCGCTCGGTGTCCTTCAGGACAAGCTGGACAACGGCCAATGGCCGCCCGCTGATCTCGATCTATTCGAGCAGCAATTGGTTGATGAGCTCGACAAGATCTCAAAGGCGGTCTCCGACATATTCACGGAGGCCGATGACGCGCTTTTGGGGTTGGCGGATTCAGTCAAGGACTATTTCAAGCCGATCAAATCGCGCTTCGATGCGCTGCCGACACTGGCGGATTTGGCCAGGTGGCAAACCGACCTCGAGGCAAATGTTGGAACACTCGCCACAGCTGTCAAAGCTGATATCGACAGTGTCGAGACCGCGGCCGCAGACTTGCCCGCGGAACATTGCGCCTGAGCTTCCGGATAAGTTGCTTTTACACCCTGCGGGTTGCTCAAGGGGTCGAATACAAGCTTGCCGGCGAACGCCGATCCGAAAGCACTTCAACGGATTACGCCGACAGCTTCGGCTGAGAAGCATGCAAGATCACAGACCTGCCGGACGATGCAAAGGCCATCGTATTGAGCATATCGCGCCCGACCTCTTGGAAATTCTAGAATTGAGAACAGGGCTGCCGTCATTAAGGAGGACGCTATGCCAAACTTGAAATACACCGTGCCGCCACCAATCGAAGCGGTTGACCAGGGTGTTGCTGACCTCTGCTGGCTGGCGGCAACAACAGTGGTCTACAGCTGGAAAGATGGTCGCCGGTGGACCATGACCGAAGCCGCGAACCGCCTTGGTGTGGAATTTATCGCACACCAGGCGGCGGGTTCGGCTCTGTCCTACAACGAATTGGCCCTATGGCGAAACCGTGGCCCGTTTGGGATGCAACATCAGCAGTGCATCGCTGCCAATGGCTGGGACGCACTGCTGCGAGCCCACGGTCCGCTGATCACTCTGGTCGATGGAAGTGGCGCTGGCGAGATTAATCACGCGGTTATCGTGTACGGTATCGAAGGCGACGGAGGTGCGGGGACCACCTTCCTCAGTGTCGCTAATGGGCAGGGAGGAGTGCTCCAGCGCTGGAGCCTCAGCGACTTTGTGTCCATCTTCGAGATTGGGCCAGGCAACGATCTGCTATTTAGTGTACTCTACTCTCAATAATTGGCCGAATAGGAACATGGGGATGCGGACGAAAACTTGGACCACCAAGAGGTAGTTCATGTATTCCCATGCAAGCATAATTCGGGCGGTCGAGCTGTATATCAAGCTCGACAAGCGGGTTGAGGCGACGATCCGCCAGTTGGGTTGTCCGACCAAGAATGCGCCGAGGAACTGGTACCGCGAATACTAGCAGCACCGCGACCTACCCGTTCGTTGTGTGGCTCGCGCGCCGAAGTTCGCTGTGGCCCAGCCCGCAACCACCGAAACTTGTAAATTCTCCCACGCGGGAAACCGACGTAGAAGCTCCTCGACGTAAGCCTCGTGGAGCTTTTTCTTTTTGTACTCCGCGTCGATCTCGCCCGAAGCAATCCGGGACATCAGGTCATTCTGCGCGATGACGGCTGGCCAGCACGCTCCGATCGCGCTTTAGTAAGAGTTTAGAGGACTCTACTCTCTATGCCCGCTTTGCTCGCGCTTAGAATCCCGAAATTTGGCAGGACGTCCATTTCTCGGGTCGTGAGCAGCCTTTTAGACGCGGGCCGATCGACTAACCGCAAGCGATGGCTCATGAAATATCCAGCGGATGCGGAATTAATCCCATTCGCCAATCCTCTTCCTCCACCGGGCGTTTCCGCTCGGATCTGGGCCGCGAGGCGGTATTGATTGGAAGGATGAGTACTGAGAGGCGAGTATGGGGCTGTTTGGCATTTTACTTGGACTCGGTCTCCTGATGTGGTTCGCCTATCGCGGATGGAGCGTTTTGCTCCTGGCTCCCGCGGCGGCCCTCGTCGTGGCCATCATTTCCGGCGAACCGCTTCTGCCGCATTGGACCGCAACCTTCATGGGCGGGACGGCACGTTTCGTCGCGCAGTGGTTCCCGATGTTCCTATTGGGCGGTATCTTCGGCAAGATGATGGACGATAGCGGTTCGATCACCTCGATCGCCCGTTTTCTGACTGAGCGGCTGGGCGTCAAGCGGACCATGCTTTCGGTCGTGCTTGCCTCTGCCGTCGTGACTTATGGCGGTGTCAGTGTCTTCGTCGCGTTCTTCGTACTGGTGCCAATGGCGCGGGAGATGTTCCGCGCGGCGAATATTCCGGCACGGCTGATGCCAGCCGCTATCGGGCTCGGCGCTTTCACCTTCACCATGTCGGCAATGCCTGGGACGCCCTCCACCAATAACGCGATCCCGATGCCTTATTTCGGCACGACGACATTCGCCGCCCCAGGTCTCGGCATCATTGCCTCGATCATCACCTTCGCTTTCGGAATGTGGTGGCTGGCGCATATCGAAGCCAAGGCGCGCGCGGCAGGCGAGGGCTATACGGGCGATGGCGAGGCCATCGTCATCACTGAAAAGGTTCGCGAACAGGCGACGAGTTCCGGCGATTTTGACCCCAACGAACTCGTCCACGGCCAACGAAGCGACAACGGTCCGTCTTTCCTGTTCGCCGTTCTACCTCTGATTGTCGTCATCGCTGTAAACTTTCTGATGGCGCTGGTGGTGTTGCCAAGGATCGACTTTTCGGGAGCCGAAACGACGCTTGGCATCAACATCGTGTCGACGATCGGCGTATGGGCTGTCCTCATCGCCTTGGCGGCCGCGATTGTTACGGTCATCTGTGTCAATTACGGCCGGCTTGGAAAATTGCGCGAGAGCCTCGACGCAGGGGCCAATTCGGCGGTGCTGCCGATTATGACCGTCGCGAGCCTTGTCGGTTTCGGTGCGGTCGTGGCGGCCATGCCGGCCTTTAATGTCGTCCGTGACGCCGTGCTGCAGATCCCGGGCGGCCCGCTCGTTTCGCTGGTTGTGGCGATGAACGCGCTTGCCGGCCTGACTGGCACGGCCTCGGGCGGCATGGCGATCGCGCTGAATTCTCTTGGCAGCGAATATATGCGTCTCGCCGCCGAGCACGGTATCGACCCCGCGTTGATGCACCGGCTTACGACGATCAGCGCGGGAACGCTCGATGCATTACCGCATAATGGGACGGTGCTCCTGCTGTTGCAGATCAGCAAGCAGACACATGCCGGGAGCTATTTCGACATGGTGATGACGGTGATCGTCGGTGTGATCATTTCCCTGGTGGCGGTGTTCGTCCTGGGATCGATGTTCGGCTCGTTCTGAGCCGTCAGTGCAGGCATGTTTTGCGCAGGATCGCGGCAGGTCCGCTGCCAGGTCCTATGTGGTCTTCATTCGATCGACACTTTGGAGGTGTGTGATGAAAAGATTGTCGCTTATGGCTTTTGCACCATTGCTGGTGATTGGTACGCCGGCACTCGCCCATCCGGAGCATGCCGGCCATGGTTCTGTCATGGCCGGGTTTGTCCATCCGTTTGCAGGCATGGATCATGTGCTTGCAATGGCGGCAGTCGGCCTTTGGGCGGCCACGCTGGGCGGGCGTGCCCTGGTTGCCGTGCCTGCGACTTTTGTCGGCGTCATGATGCTCGGCTTCGTCGCGGCTCTCGCCGGTGTGACTGTCCCGTTCGTCGAACCGATGATCCTCTCCTCCGTCGTGGCGCTTGGACTTTTGATCGCCATCGCCCGGCAGGTGCCGGTGGTAGCCGCGGCTGGCATCGTCGGTTTGGTCGCGTTTTTCCATGGCCACGCGCATGGCGTGGAGATGGCCGGCGATAGCGCTCTGTCCTTCGGCGTGGGCTTTGCGCTCGCGACCATGCTCCTTCATGCCGCGGGCCTCGGCTTGGGTCTTGGCGCCGCACGCGTGATCCGCGGCCCGACGGGGGTACGGATCGCCGGCGCCGCGACGGCACTCGGCGGAGTTCTGTTGCTCGCGAACTGAGCCGGCAGACAAGGTTTTCCGTGCATCCAGGGTCCGATGACCGGTTCTCCCCGACATCGGGTCTATCGCTCCAGAAAGGTGTCGTGGTGTCCGAAGCAAAATCCGTGATCCTGCCGATACAACTTTTGCGGCTTGTCAGTCCAAGCCAGCCGGTGGGTGCCTTTTCCTATTCGCGCAGTCTCGAATGGGCGGTGCATGACCGTACCGTCCGTGACGAGGCGACGGCGGCGGAATGGATCTTCGGGCTTGTCGAGCGTAGCTATGCAGTCTGCGATGCGGCCCTGTTCTGGCGCATGATGCAGGCATTGGGCGCTGGCGACCGGGAAGCTTTCCTGAGGGCGGACGCCTGGCTGTCCGCAATGCGGGAAAGCCGTGAAATCGAGTTCGAGGACAAGCAGATGGGGGCATCCATGCTGCAGGTTCTCCGGGATCTCGATGTACCCTTGGTCCGATCCTATGCGGACAGGCGGTTAAGCTATCCGGCTGCTTTTGCGCTTGCCGCAACCCATTGGGACATCGCGCCGCCAGTCGCCCTGCGAGGACTTATATGGAGCATGATCGAGGGGCAGGTGTCGGCGGCAATCCGGCTGGTGCCACTCGGCCATACGTCCGGCCAGCGCCTTCTGGTCGCTGCAGCGGATGTCATTGAGCGCGCAGCCTGCAAGGCCGAATCTTTAGGCGATGACGAAATCGGCAATGCCGCACCGGCGATGGCAATGGCCAGCGCGTGGCATGAGACCCAATACAGCCGTCTGTTCCGTTCATGATTTTTATCGGACGCGTTTGAGCAGACCAAAACCCAGTCGGCATAGAGGTGCAGAGAGGATTTCGAGTTGATTTCGCTGTTTCGCGGCCTTCGATACGTTCTTCTTCTTGCCGCAGCCGGCGTGCTTGTCGGCGCCTTCCTGATGTTCTGGGAAGCGATCATGATGCTTTGGGAGAGCTACTGGATGGCCCGGCTCAACTCCGACACATCCGTGATCGTCTCCGTCCTGCGCGCGTCTGACAAGATCCTGCTCGGCATCGTCTTGATGGTGGTCGGCTGTGGCATCGCGCTCGGTTTTGCTCTCGATATTCCCGAACAGCAGCGGTCGCTTCTGCCACAATGGATGATCATCGACACGATTGCCGAACTGAAGAACCTCTTCTTCCAGATGATCATCCTCTACCTGGTCGTACATTTCGCAGCCCAGGTCGGAGAGATGCAGACGTCTCCGAACTGGGAGGCGCTGGTATTGCCGATATCCGCGCTGCTTCTGGCAGGCGCAATGAAATTGACTGCGAGCTCGCACCACCTCTCGGAAGAGGGACGTCGCGAGCGCGGCGAGAGCAGGCTTGGGAAAACGGACTGACGGCGGGATGGAACGCACCGCTCACATTCGGAACTGAAGAGAGGAATTCAGCGTATGACAGGTGGCTGGCACGCCGAGCTCGAACTGTGGTTTGCGAATTCGCATGGCAAGACGCGCCTGATGCGCCGGCGGCATTGCGGGCCGCTCGCAGTACAGCGCGCCTTCCATCCCGAGGATGACGGTTCTGCGCATCTCTACGTCCTGCATCCGCCCGGCGGCGTGGCGGGCGGCGACATGCTTGACATCACCTGCCACCTCGCGCCTCTGACGCGAAGCGTTCTCACCACGCCCGGAGCCACGAAATTCTATCGCAGCGACGGTGAGACAGGCGTGCAACGCACCCGGATCAATGTCGGCGCTGGCGCCATGTGTGAAAATCTTCCGCAGGAAACGATACTTTTCGAAGGCGCGGATGCTTTCATCTCAACATGCGTCACTCTCGACGATGATGCGGCTTATACCGGCTGGGACTTCGTAAGCTTCGGCCGGCCGGCAGCCGGCGAAGGGTTCGCGGGCGGGCGTTTTCGCCAACGCGTGGAGATCATCCGCGACCGCGAACCCATATGGTTCGAGCAGATGGCATTTTCGCGCGCGCCCGAAGTTCTGGAAGCGGCCTACGTGCTTGCTGGCCAACCCATCATGGGAACGATGGTCTATGCGGGGCCGGTGCTGGAAAACACCGTCGACCATATTCGCGATCATGTCGGGGCGGCGGCAAGAGGCGTCTTTTCGGTCACCCAACTGGAACGCGTGATCGTCTGCCGATACCTCGGCCAACGCATGTCTCAAGGCAAGGCGCTCTTTCTGCAGGCATGGAGCATTCTGCGTGAGCGCGGCCTGATGAAGAAGGCCATCGCTCCACGCATCTGGGCAACGTGAAACAGCAAAACGATGAGGGTAAACCCATGGAACTGCTACCGCGTGAAAAAGACAAACTCCTGATCTTCACGGCTGCCCTGCTGGCAGAGCGCCGCATGGCAAAAGGGCTGAAGCTGAACTACCCCGAAGTCGTGGCCTATATTTCGGCGGCCTTGCTGGAGGGCGCCCGTGAAGGGCGAACTGTTGCCGATCTGATGTCATATGGCGCGACATTGCTGAGCCGCGACGACGTCATGGAGGGCGTGCCCGAGATGATCCACGACATTCAGGTCGAGGCGACATTTCCGGACGGCACGAAACTCGTCACCGTCCACAATCCGGTTCCATAGGAGGCCGTCATGATCCCCGGCGAATATTTTATCGAGGATGGTTCCATCGCGCTCAATGCCGACCGGCAAACCCGCAAGGTCGATGTCGCAAATTCTGGCGACCGGCCGATTCAGGTTGGTTCACATTACCATTTCTACGAGACGAACGAGGCGCTCCTTTTCGACCGTGCGGCCGCACGGGGTTTCCGGCTCAACATTCCGGCGGGAACGGCCGTCCGTTTCGAGCCGGGCCAGGAACGTACGGTAGAGCTGGTCGCGCTCGACGGCGGACGTGAGGTTTATGGGTTCAACGCCAAGGTCATGGGCAAGCTGTAGGAGGCGAGGATGGGAACGATCACACGACAGAACTATGCCGATCTCTACGGCCCGACCAAGGGAGACAGGATAAGGCTGGCCGATACGGAACTCGTCATCGAGATCGAGGAAGACCATACCACTTACGGCGAGGAGGTAACCTTCGGCGGTGGCAAGGTGATCCGCGACGGTATGGGCCAGAGCCAGCGCCCGGCAGCCGAGGTGGCCGACGTCGTCATCACCAATGTGGTCATCGTTGACCACCGGGGTATCGTCAAGGCGGATGTCGGGATCAAGAACGGGCGCATTTCGGGTATCGGCAAGGCGGGCAATCCCGATATCCAGCCCGGCGTATCCATCATCGTCGGCGGAGCGACGGATATCATCGCCGGCGAGGGGCGCATACTTACCGCGGGCGGGATCGATACCCATATCCATTTCATCGCGCCCCAGCAGGCGGAAGAAGCACTGGCAAGCGGTACGACGACGCTTGTCGGCGGCGGCGCCGGCCCGACGGTCGGCACGCTCGCGACCACTGTCACGGCCGGCCCATGGGCGATCCACCGGATGCTTGAGGCCGCAGAAGCGCTGCCCATCAATGTCGGCCTGCTCGGCAAGGGCAATGTCAGCATGCCTGATCCATTGCGGGAGCAGGTTCGCGCCGGCGTCGTCGGTCTTAAGTTGCACGAAGATTGGGGCACGACGCCCGCCGCGATCGACAATTGTCTGACAGTTGCGGATGAAATGGACGTTCAGGTCGCGCTTCACAGCGATACGCTCAACGAAAGCGGCTTTGTCCGCGATACGTTTGCGGCGATGAAGGGCCGCACGATCCACAGCTTCCATACCGAGGGTGCTGGTGGCGGTCATGCGCCTGATATCATCACGGCGGCGGGTGAGGAAAACGTGCTTCCTTCCTCCACCAACCCGACAAGGCCCTATACGATCAACACGGTGGACGAGCATCTCGACATGCTGATGGTCTGCCACCACCTAAGCCCGCAGATCCCCGAGGACGTGGCTTTCGCAGAATCGCGAATCCGGCGGGAAACGATCGCGGCGGAGGATATTCTCCATGATCTCGGCGTCTTCTCGATGATGTCGTCGGACTCGCAGGCGATGGGCCGCATCGGGGAAACGACGCTTCGCTGCTGGCAGACGGCGCACAAGATGAAGGTTCAGCGCGGTCCGCTTGAGGAAGACAGCGAACGCAACGACAATTTCCGCGTCAAACGTTATGTCGCGAAATACACGATCAACCCTGCCCTGACGCATGGTTTTGCGCATGAGATCGGCTCCGTGCAGGTCGGAAAGCGCGCTGACCTCGTGCTCTGGAAGCCCGCTTTTTTCGGCATCAAGCCGCAAATGGTGATGATCGGCGGCATGATTGCGATCGCTCCGATGGGTGACCCTAATGCGTCGATCTCAACGCCGCAGCCGGTGCATTACCGCCCGATGTACGGCGTGCTGGGGCGGGCGCTCGGCTCGACAGGCGTCACCTTCGTTTCAAAAGCCGCGCTCGATGACGGGATCGGCGAAAAACTGAAGCTGTCCAAGCAGCTCGTGGCGGTCAACGGTACCCGCACGGTGCGCAAGAAGGACATGGTGCACAACAGCCGCACACCAAAGCTCGAAGTCGATCCGCAGAATTACAAGGTGCGCGTCGATGGCGAACTCATTACCTGCGAGCCGGCGGCGGCGTTGCCGATGTCGCAGCGGTATTTCCTTTTCTAGGTCGCGAAAGGATCGGGCGCAGTCTCTGCGTCCCGCTTTCTTGCCACAAGGTGCCTGGGCTCCGCGTCAAAATGCTGAAGCTTCCGGGCCTGCCAAAGGAGCAGACACTCATGAAGTTCGGTCCTTTCCCTGACCAACCATTGTTTTCCTTCGTCGAGTGGTCGCTGCGCGGCGTCGGGCAGGTGGTCTTCCAGAATAATCCCCTGTCCGGGCTGATCATCCTCGCCGCACTCGTATGGAATTCATGGATCTACGCCGTGATCTGTTTGCTCGGCGTCGTCTCGAGCACGTTGACGGCCCTCATTCTCAAGGCCGACAAAGGGATGATCCGAGACGGCCTGTATGGTTTCAATGGAGCGCTGGTCGGCCTGGCGCTTGTTGCCTTCACGAGCGAAGATTTTAGGGCGGGCTCGATCCCGTCCGTCGCAATGCTTGTCTATCTCATCTGTGGTGCAGCTTTCACCACGATGGCCGCCGCAAGCATCGGAACCTTGCTGGCACCTCACAAGGTTGCTCCCCTGACAATGCCCTTCGTCCTGATAGGGTGGCTGTTTCTGTTCGCCGTTCTGAAATTCGATGCCATCGATGCCGGGCCGATGGCCAAGCCGATCTCGCCGGAGCAGTTTTCCGATACCGTTCCCTATGTCTTCACCACATGGTCCGAGGGGATCGGGACGTCGATCGGCCAGATCTTCTTCCAGGACAACTGGATTTCCGGCTATCTCATTCTTATCGCGATCGGGCTGAACTCGCGCATTGGCGCGGCGATGGCCTTTATCGGCGCGGTCGTGGGCACGCTTGTCGCCGCCCTTTATGGTGGCCCTGAAGGGGCCGTGCGTGATGGCCTGTTCGGGTATAATTCGGCTCTGACCGCCATGGCGCTCGGGGGCGTTTTCCTGGTTCTTACCTGGCGAAGTCTGCTCTACGCCGTTTTCGGCGCGGTTCTCGCAAGCTGGTTATGGGCCTCCGTTGCCATATTCCTGACCCCGATCGGAATGCCGGTCCTGACCTCCACCTTCGTCCTCGTCACCTGGCTCATGCTGTTGGGGCAGGGGGCCTTCAAGGCACTTGTCCCGGTGCCGCCGGCCGAATCCACCACTCCGGAAGAGAACCGCGTCCGTTACCTTAGCGAAGAGCCGCACTGATTTTGGCGCCCGCTTAGGCAATGTCGTGGATGAGGTGGAATCGGGCGCAGGCTATCGCCCTGACATATCCGGCGCAGCATCGGGTTTGACGCCGAACAACCTCTGTTTCAGGCTCTCCCGCGCGGTCTGTACCATCAGGTAGAGAACGGGGATCACCACGAGGCCAAGGACGGTGCCGAGAAGCAGCCCACCCAGAACGGTGGAGCCGATCGCCTGACGACTGCCGGCACCCGCGCCGGTCGCGACCACCAATGGCACGACGCCCAATATCGAGGCGAGCGCAGTCATCAGGACAGGTCGGAACCGCTGTGAGGTGCCTTCGGTTGCCGCTTCGAGAATGCTCATGCCTTCCTCGCGGCGCTCCTTGGCGAATTCGACGATCAGGATGGCATTCTTGGCCGCAAGGCCGATAAGCAGCAGCAGGCCGATCTGCGCGTAGATGTTAAGATCGATGCCGCCGATGACGAGGGCGCCAAGAGCGCCGACCACCGCCACGGTGACCGACAGCATGACGGCAACCGGCACGCTCCAGCTTTCATATTGTGCGACAAGAAAGAGATAGGTGAAAACGATACCCATGATGAGGATGATCACGGTCTCGTTGCCGGACTGCTGCTCCTGCAGCGCCAGTCCCGTCCATTCGAAACCGAACCCGACCGGCAACGCCGCCTCGGCCAGATCGCCCATGAGCGTCAGCGCCTGGCCGGTACTTGTCCCGCCGGCAGCCTGGCCGTTGATCGAGGCGGACGAGAAGAGGTTATAACGATTGACCGAACTCGGCCCGTGGATCGTGGAAATCGAAAGCATGCTTTGCAGCGGCACGAGCGCACCGGACTGGCTTCTTACTCTCAGCCGCCCAATGTCGTCGATGCGTTGGCGATAGGTCGGTTCGTCCTGCAGGCGAACCTGATAAACCCTGGAGAAGATGTTGAAGTCATCGACATAAGCCGATCCCAGATGTGCCTGCAATGTGCTGAAGATCGAGGCCGGCGAAACACCGTAGAGTTCGGCCCGTTTCCGGTCGATATCGAGATAGAGCTGCGGCACATCGGCCGAAAACGTGCTGAACACGCCCGCAAGGCCGGGCGTGTGGTTCGCCCGCACAATAAGGTTCCGCATGACCTCGGCAAGCTCCTGCTGGCTCTGGCCCGCACGCGCCTGCAGGCGGAAATCGAAGCCTCCGGTGGTACCGAGACCGGGGATTGCCGGTGGATTGAAGGGCACGATCGATGCGGTCGAAATCGCCGCGAGCTGGGGACGCAGCCGATTGATCAATGCAAAGGCACTCTGGTCCGATCCGCGTTCGCCCCAGGGCTTGAGCGCCGAGATGATCATTCCGCTGTTCGAGCCGCCGCCGCCGACCATGCTGGTACCGGCAATGCCGATCGTATTGGCGATCCCGGGCGTCTGCTGCAGAAGCGCGCTGACCTGCACCATCGTCTGTTGTGTCCGTTCCAGGGAGGCAGCATTCGGAAGCTGCACGTTCATGAACAGATATCCCTGGTCTTCGGCCGGCACGAAGCCGGTCGGAAGAACGCGATAGAAGCCATAGATGCCCCCGAGGACGGCGACCAAAAGCACAGCGCTCAGCACCAGACGCCGCGCGAATAGCGCAAACAGATGTAGGTAGAAGCGGCGGGAGGCGTCCAGGCCGTTGTTCAGCTTGCCGAAGATGCCGGTCTTGCGTTCCGGCGACGGGCGCAGGATCAGCACGCACAAGGCAGGGCTGAGGGTCAGGGCGTTGATCGTCGAAAAGACGACGGTGACAAGGATCGTGACGGCAAACTGGCGGTAGAGCTCACCTGTTATGCCCGTCAGAAATGCGACCGGGACGAAGAGTGCGGCGAGAACCAGGGTGGTTGCAACGATCGGCCCGGTTACCTGCTGCATCGTCTCAAGAGTTGCCGCGCGAATGTCGATCGCCCGCTGGGTCATCAGCCGCTGGACATTTTCCACGACGATAATGGCGTCGTCGACGACGAGGCTGATCGCCAGAATGACGGCAAACAGCGTGATCGTATTGGCGGAATATCCCAGTGCATAGAGGACCGCAAATCCGCCGATCAGTGAGACGGGGATCGTCAGGGTCGGGATGAGAGTTGCGCGCCAGTCCTGGAGAAACGCGTAGACGACGGCGACGACGAGCAGGAAGGTGATCGCAAGCGTCACGAAGATCTCGCGGATCGTCTCCCGCACGAAGGAGGTCGTGTCGAAGACGAGCGTATAGGCGATGTCCTCCGGGAACTGGGTGGAAAGCCTGTCCAGTTCACCGAGAACGGCATTGGACACGGCAAGGGCATTTGCGTCGGACGACTGGTAGACGACGACCGTCGCGCTCGGACGGCCATTGAGGGTCGAGGCGGTGTCGTAGGACTGGGCACCGAGCTCGATACGGGCGACATCGCGCAGCCTGACAATGCCGCCGTCGCGGTTGCTGCGAACGATGATGTCGCCGAACTCGGCTTCACTGGCAAGCCGCCCGCGCGCGGCTACGGTCAGCTGCAACTGCTGTCCTGTCATTGCCGGCGGCGAACCGATCTGACCGGCGGATGCCTGGGCGTTCTGCGCCTGGATTGCGGCGGTCAGGTCCGAAGCCGTGATGCCAAGTGCCTCCATCCGGTCAGGCATCATCCAGATCCGCATGCTGTAGGTGGGCCCGAACACGCTCGCGTCGCCGACGCCGGGCAGGCGGGCCAGCGCATCTCGGATGTTCACGTTTGCATAATTGCTGATGAACACGTCGTTGCGCGTTCCCTTCGGCGAATAGATCGCCAAGCCAAGCAGCATGCTGGACGAGCGGCTGCGGACAGTCACGCCCGCCTGCGTAACAGCGGCGGGAAGGCGCGGCGTTGCCAGCGCGAGGCGATTTTGGACATTGACCTGCGCAATCGCGGGATCGGTCCCTGCCTCGAACGTAACAGTGAGCGAATAGGTGCCGTTGTCGGAGCTCGAAGAGGACATGTACAGCATGCCTTCCACGCCGTTGACCTGCTCCTCGATCGGAGCACCGACGCTATCGGTCATCACCGTTGCATTCGCGCCCGGATAAATGGTTGAAACCTGGACTTCCGGCGGCGTGATCTGGGGGAATTGCGCGACCGGGATCTGCAGAAGCGAGACGCCGCCCGCAATAAGCATGACGACCGCGATCACCATCGCGAACCGGGGACGGCCGATGAAGGGAGCGGAAATATTCATTTCGACACCGACGGCTGGGCTGGAGCAGGGGGGGTGACAATCTCGATTGTCGATCCTTCCGTGATGTTCTGAAGCCCCTCGACGATCACATCTTCGCCCCCCTTCAGCCCGCGCTCCACGATCCAGCTTCCGTCTCGCTGTTCGGAGACGGTGATCCGGCGCTGCTCGACCTTCCGATCCGGTGTGGCGAGCATGACGTATTTTCCCGCGCGGTCCTGTTGTACGGCGCCCAAGGGGATGGTCGGACGTTCCAGCCGGGTGATTTCGGCGACGACCACCGTGACGAATTGGCCGGGGATCAACAGAAAGTCGCTGTTTTGAAAGACGGAGCGGATCGCGAGGGTCCCGGTGCTTTCATCGACTTCGCTTCCCAGAAACGCGATCGGGGCATGTTGCGAATAGATCTCGCCGTTGGAAAGCCTCAGCCGCGTTTCATATCGACGGGCCAGCTCGTCCTTGCTCGCCCCGCCTGCGGCTTTCCTCAAGTCCAGCAATATGCGGTCGCTGATCGAGAACACCACACGGACCGGATCCATCTGCACTACGCGCGTCAAAGCCGGGGATGCGGCGGTGAAAAAACTTCCGACCGATAACGCCGCCGTTCCGACACGTCCCTTCAACGGAGAGGTGACATGGCTATAGCTGAGATTGAGTTCGGCCTGCCGCACGGCGGCATCAGCGGATTGAACGCCCGCTGCGGCCGTGTCGCGTGCGGTTTCGCTCTGTTCGACCGTTGCGCGGGCAACGCTCTGGTTCAAGGTCTGATTGCGTGCAAGCTGCCGCTCCGCATCGAGGAGGGTTGCATTGGCGCGTGTGAGATTGGCCTTCGCGTCGGACAGCGCAATTTCGAATGCCCGGCTATCGATCCTGAAAAGTTCCTGACCTTCTTCGACAACCGCCCCTTCCTCGAAAAGCCGCGCCTCGATGAAGCCGTCGATCCGCGAGCGAATGTCGACGGCATTCAACGCTTCCACGCGCCCCACGAACTCGTATTCCGGCGAAACATCCTCAAGCGTAACCTTCATTGTCGCAACTTTCGGCGTGTCGTCTGCCCGCGCAGAAACCGGCAGTGCTGGCGAGGCGGCAATGAATGCGGCAATCAAAGCAATCGAAAAGCTGCTGGGAATTTCCATCTGGGGTACTCCGGAAAGCGTCAATAGGCATTGCCCGAAGGTTGGAACGGCAGCACGCAGGCTTCGTCCAGCTCCGGGGCGATCAGGGTAGGCTGCCGGCAAATCCGTATGCTGCTGCTGTTTGTGCCATGATGGTATGCAGGGATGGTTTGTTGCCGTCGCCAGTTCCGGAAAGCGGAATATGGTTGTCCAGCTGGAGCAAGCCGCCATTGCGAGCTTCCTTCGGCGTCAATCCGAATTCACGGCGGAATGTGCGACTGAAGGTCGAGGGGTCCATGAAGCCCCATTCCTCGGCGATCGACGAAATGGACCGCTTGTTGGTTTCGTCGGAAAGCAGATCCTTCGTCCGAAGTAGCCTTTGGCGCCGGATATAATTCGAAATGCCGCCTGCTGCCTCGAAGATCCGGTACAGACGGGATCGCGACACGTTGAGATCGCGGCAGATCGTGTCGGGTGAGAGATTGCGGTCGGCGAGATGTGCGGCAATATGTTTTTTCGCTCGTGCTATGATCACCGCGTTGATCGGCCCTTCCGCCTCTTCAAGCTTATTGCGGCAGCATGTAATGCAGGCAGCAAGCAGCGTGGTGGTCGCAGTTGCGATGTGCTCGGCATCCCGCTCGGTTCGATACGGAAGCGAGCGATGGAGAAGCTCGATATAATCGACGATCAAGCTTGCCATTTCTGGCCGGATTAAAAGCTCCGATGGTTGCGTGAACGCGAAGTCACGAGGCAGAATAAGGGCCAGCGTACCATCATCCTTGCCTTCAGCTTCATAGGGTGCGGCAAGGCAATGCCAGCGCAATTCTCCGGAATGTTTTTTTATGCCGCTTGGACCGGCGATGAGCGGAACACTCAGGATCCAGTGGTCGAAGACCGGGTTCTTTTTGCTGCTCCACCGCCGGTGATAGCCTGTGCCGGGATAATCCAGCGACAGCAGCGCAAGGTTCCCCATCCGCCATACCTTCTGGCGTGCATTGAACGCCCGGAACTTCTCGCACAGCAGCGCGACATCGCCGAGATCGGAGTTCCAGGATCTGTACAGGTCAAACTGTTCGGCAGGCGGCGCCTCTGACGTGTCGACGTCGACGATGCAGTTCAAGAACGCCTGGCCATCGCTTCTTTCGGCAATGCGCGTGTCGTGCTGCATGGCCTCACCCCATCCTTCGAGCAAACATGAAACATCGCTGGATGCACGATGAAACAGGCTGCAGACATGTCGTATTCCGACGCAGACTGGATTGGCGTCGCGGATATGGGAAAGCATCAGGATGAGGGGGAGAAGCGGATGCGAAACCAAGATTCATGATCAAGACTCCAGGCCGGACAGCAATCGCAGGAGAAGATCAGCTCACGGCCGCAAGGGAGCCAGATGGAGAGCGCGAAGCCGTTCCAGTCACACCGAAAATGAATTCAGACGAGAGTTCAGCCCACTCTGCCAAGGGATGGGCGTTTGCAGTATTCCTACAAAAATAGAGATATGCGCACGTTTGGACATATGCAGCTGATCCCAAACCTGTGCGCGGTGTCCATTTGTTTCCGGGTGCGCAGGGGAAGACGGGAAAGCTGGAAAGCGATCACGAATGGAAGTTCGTTAAGCCAAGCGAATTGCTGACAAGCAGCGAGTTGAGTGTGCCGATAGTGACATCGGAACCGACGGTTTCCGATGTCACTATTCCCTGCCAGCCCAGCATTCTCGCTTCCTTCGGCGAAAGTCCGAATTCACGCTTGAACATGCGACTATAATTGGAAGGATCGGTAAATCCCATCTTCTCGGCGATCTGCGAGATGGAATAAACGTTGTTGCTATCCGACAATGCGCGGCGCGTCTCCAGCAGGCGTTTGCGGCGGATATAGTTGGAAATGCCCCCGGCAGGCTCGAAAATGCGGTACAGCCGCGAGCGGGAAACGCCTATCGTCCTGCAAAGACGCTCGGGGCTCAGATCCGCGTCTGCAAGTCTGGCGTCGATTGCGCGAATGGCGCGGGTGGTTATCACCGCATCGATGGGTGCCTGCGCTTGCGCCAGCTTTTCGCGAGACGGCAGGAGAACCGCGGAAACCAAGTGTATTGTGGCTTCGCCGATTCTGAAAACATCACTCCGCCTCAGATGCGAAAGATTTTGCGAAAGCAGGATCAGGTAGTCCGCGAGAAACTCGGCGGCATGGTCAGCGATCTCGGGATGAAGCGGAGCGTCCACCGCGCCGTAGGGAAGGAAAAGCGCAATCAGGCTGCCTTCGCTTTCATAGGTACCGGGTACGACGAGATTGGCTATTCGAAGCCGCTGGTTGGAAACGGGATTTTTGGGGCCGTCGGCAGTGGCGGCTTTGACGGTGACGACCCAATTGTCCACTGCCGGCTTTTTCTTGTGCTCCCAGCACAGGAGATGCAGCGGGGAATGATCGATCGCCGCAAATGCAATTTCGCCGATCTGCCAGATCTTCTCTTTGGCTTCGAAACTCAGGACGTCACCGCATTTCAGTTCGACGTTCATGACCGCCGAATGCCAGTTCCGGAAGACTTCGAAACGATCCGACGCGCGGACACAATCAGTATCGCATTCGATTGCGCATCGCAGCGGTTCGTCGACGATTATGTCGCTCGATAGTTTCCCACATCTTGCCCGTGCATCCATGATATCCCTCCCTGAGTTCACAGATAAAACAAACATGAGGTAGTCGGCACCGGACTACGCCGGTGAAATTGTGAGGGAAGCTCATTTTTTCAGCAGTTGCAACCTTGGCGATGGAGCGGAGGTGGATTGCAGGCGGATATCATTAAGAAAATCCTACACCTGCGTCGCGCTCGCCGCGCGAACAGAAATGCCGATTGCTTCGGCTATCAGTATATCAGGGGATATTTCGCGGCTCCTGTCATGACCTGCTCGTTCGCAGGCCGCAAACTGGAATTGTGCCGGGATGAACCATCCCTCCGATCTGACCGGCAGCCGGGAAGCGATGCCGCGCGCTGTCTGCCGGAATCTCGAAAATCAGAGGGTGTTCTTGTGAACGTGACCATCCTTCATGATCAGCGAGAAGTTCTTTTGTGGATCCTCGATCAGGGCGAGGTTTTCGACCGGATTGCCGTTGACGACGACCAGATCGGCAAGGGCGCCGTTCTCGATGACGCCGAGCTTGCCGGCATAGGGATTGCGCAGGTTGGAAAGCGCAAGCAGCTGGGCGTTGCCATAGGTCGCCATCTGCAGGGCCTCGGCGTTTGAGTACCAATTGCCGAGATGAGTGAGCATGACGTTCTGCCGGGGCCCGAGTTCGGGCGAAAAGAGCACGTCCGAGCCCCAGGCGGTCTTGATGCCGAGCTTGCGCGCATACTGATACAATGCCGGGGTACCCTTGAAAATCTGCTCCGCCCGCTCTGCGCCAACGCCGCTTTGGGATGCTGCATCCGCCATCGTCAAAAACGGCTGGGTGCTGAGCCATGCACCTTTTTCGGCGATCATGATCGCTGTCTCCTCGTCGATCAGATGCGCGTGCTCGATGCAGGATATTCCGGCCCGCAGCGCGCGCTGTACGGCGCGCGGTGTGTAGGCATGGACTGCGATATAGGTGTTCCAGTCGGCAACGACGCCGACGGCATGCCGAAGGTCTTCCTCGCTGAAAGTCGTCATATCCAGTGGGCTGCGCGGTGACGAGACGCCTCCGCTGCCGACGATCTTGATCTGCGATGCCCCCCGCAGAAGCTGCTCGCGTATCCGAAGCCGCAAGTCGCCGACCGCATCGACGACGGCAGCACCACCCATGAGTTCGCTGCCGCTCAACTTACCGCCATCCCTTGGAATCTCGTTGGGAAGACGCAGATCTCCGTGTCCGCCGGATGTGGTGATCATGGCGCCGGACGGATAGATCCGTGGTCCGGGCACAATCCCGGCATCGATTGCCTGCTTGAATGAAAAGACAGGTCCGCCAAGGTCCCGAACGGTTGTGAAGCCGCGCATCAGGGTGCGCTGAGCTTCTGCAGTCGATGCAGCGAAAATGATGCCGGGATCTCCACCAAGAAGCTGATTGAGCGGCACTGCCGCGAAGATCGTATGCCAATGCGCATCGATCAGGCCCGGTATGATCACCCCGTCCCGGCAATCGATAACCGTCGTACCCTCTGGCGCCGGCGCCCGCGTACGGTCCACGTAGGCGATCTGGTGATCGATTACCAGCACCTGCACATTGCCGACGACCGTGCCAGCCTTGCTGTCGAACAGACGCGCGTTGGTCAGCAGCGTCTTTATCGGCTTGGCTTGCGTCTGCGCGATGCCGCGTGCCGGGATCGCGCCGGCTATCGCGGTCGCCGCCAGCCCGGAAAGGAGGCCACGTCTGGACAGGGCTTCCAGCCGATGTGCCGCTCTCTGCAGGTCCGGTGTCAAGCAGCCGCAACCCGCATCGTGGACGAGGTGGCGATACTTACTCCCTATCCGCAGCATGGCTCTTCCTCTCTGGTTCCGCTGATAAAGTTTGCCGATTCAGACCCCGGCGAGCGGATGCTCTCTGGAATGACCAGAGGAATGGGGCGACGACGACGAAATCGCGAAGAGCCAACGTCGAAGTGACGATCGTGGCTACCGGGCTCAATCCTGCTGTTCCTCAAGACAAGGGCGGTTCGAGATCGGGCGTCTGACATTGCCGAGCATGAGGCAGGCCATCTCGATCCGACGGTACGAGATTAGCCCCGCGACTGGATAAGTCATGAGCTGAAAGTCCCGAAACTGGGCACCCCGTCCCGAAGTTGCAGGTGGCCTTTGTTTCTACTGGACAAAGGCTTGACCGCGCTAAAAGTCCTGCCGAGTATAACATTCGCCCAAGACTGATATTGACCGCCCAATGGAAGACATAGCTCGATGCCGTGACGTGTGGAGGTAAGGAAATGCGCTGGCAAAACCTGCTTGCGCTCGTTGTTTTCCACTCTGGACTGATAGCTTGCACCACGCCGCAGACGGGACTTCTCGGCATCGCGCCGCCTGCCGACAATACCGACCGGATCGCCCTCATCGCGGCGACAACCCGTGCGCCGGTGGACAACCCCGGCATGCTGTTCGGCGGCGATCGGGGCGATGCTGTCGCCTATAGCCGGATCGTCGTTTCCATTCCGCGCGATCGCAAGGCCGGCACGGTACAGTTGCCGCGGCAGATGCCCGGAGACGCGAAACGGGACTTCGTTGCCACGGCAGTGACGTCCATCAGCCGGAACGACATCGCGAACGCCTTTCGCGCCGATGGGGCGCACAGGCGCCGCGCCTTCGTTTTCGTACACGGTTATAGCACGACGTTTGATCGGGCCGTTTTCCGCTTTGCGCAGCTGGTGCATGATTCCGATGCCAAAGCGGTGCCGATCCTCTTTTCCTGGCCGTCCCGAGGACAGTTCCTCGATTACAAGCGCGATTTTGACAACGCGTCCTACTCACGAAGCGATCTGGCAAACCTGCTGGAGGCGTCCATCGCCAGCCCCTCCATCGATGAGGTCGTGGTGCTGGCGCATTCAATGGGGGCATGGCTTGCAGTCGAAGCCCTCAGGCAGGTCGCTCTGAAGCGCGGCGGGGTTCCCGCCAAGGTCACCAGCCTTATTCTCGCATCGCCCGACCTTGACGTCGGCGTCTTCCGTCGGCAGGTCGAAGACATGGGGCCGAGGCGCCCGAAGATAACGATCTTTGTGGCGCGAAATGATCGCGCGCTGCAGCTTTCGCAATTCATTTCGCGCGGCGGTGCGCGGCTTGGCAGGATCGACCTTTCGCAGGAAAAATACCGGCAGGCACTCTCCGACCTGAAGGGTATCACGGTTCTGGATCTCAGTGCTCTCAGTTTGGGCGACCGGGTCAATCACGCACTTTATGCGACCAGCCCCGAAGCCGTACGGCTGATCGGGGACCGGTTGTTGCAGGGGCAGGTGATCACCGATGCCGATGTTTCACGTCCGGCGGTGGCGATCGACGCGCTGGGCGCCGCGGCGACATTTGTCGTCACCACCCCCATTCTGATCTTCGATACGGCGAGCGGTACGCGACACTGACCGCCGTGACCAAGGCAAGCGAGCGTCTTCGCGAGCATAATGGGACAAGCAGCGCAGTGTTGGGATTCGCCGCTCATCCGAGCCGCGCCGTCAATTGATAGCATCGAGGAGAATGGCCGACATCCATCCGACCCGGACTGTATGTGGCCGGCAATGTCCATGCACCTGGGGGTGAGGTTCGGCGCATCCCGCGTGATTGGCTTTTCACTGGAAGGATCTCGATTATGAGCGACCTGGTTTTCATCGCATTCCCGACGGAAGAGAAGGCGGAAGAGGTGCGTCAGAAGGTATTATCGCTCCAGCGGGAATATCTCATCGAACTCGGTGATGCCGTCGTCGTCGTCAAGAACGAAAAGGGACAGATCAAGCTCAATCAGCTCGTCAACCTGACGGCACGTGGCGCCCTTTCGGGTGCGTTCTGGGGGACCTTGATCGGAGCGATCTTCCTGATGCCGCTTTTCGGAACGGCAATTGGCGCAGCGTCGGGCGCGCTTGGCGGTGGACTGAGCGACGTCGGGATCAACGACGAGTTCATGAAAGATGCTGCCGGTGCATTACAGCCGGGAACGGCGGGGCTCTTCCTTCTCGTGCGCAAGATGACGACCGACAAGGTTCTTGCCGATCTTAGGGGCGTCGGTGGCGAGCTGCTAAAAACCTCGTTCGATGAGACGAAGGATGCGGTTCTGCGCGAGGCGCTTTCTGCCGCTCAGGCCGAAGTCGAAGCGGCCCCGGCAAACGCATAACCCAGATCACATGCGAGGGCTGCTTCACCATCCGATCTCCGGCGGTCGTTTATACTTGGAATGGTGGTCGATCTCGGCCAGGCGAATGATACCGCTGCGATGTGGGGGAGCCTGGCTTATGAAATAGGGATGAAACGTGACCGCCATTCAGAGCATCGGTCTCATCATCGTTGCCACAGTAGCCCTGTTCGCGTGGAACAGGCTGCCGGTGATTGTCGTCGCCTGCGGAGCGGCGCTTGCGCTGTGGGCCACGGGCCTCGTCACCCTGGATCAGGCCCTTGCCGGCTTCGGCGATCAGGCAGTCCTTTTTATCGCCAGCCTTTTTATTGTGAGCGCCGGGCTCGAAAGAGCGGGCGTGACGACATGGGCCGGCCAAATTCTCGTAGCTTGGGCCGGCAGGGATAACAGGATCCGGCTTCTCCTCATCCTGATGATCACTGTCGGATGCCTGACCTCGCTCATCAGTGGAAGCGGTGCCGTCGCGGCGTTGATGCCGGTTGCCGTGATGGCTGCAGCCAGGCTGGGGCAATCACCTGCGCAGTTGCTGATGCCGCTCGCATATTCGGCCCATGCGGCATCCAATCTGCTTCTGACCGGCGCCCCAAAGAACTTCCTTGTCTCAGAGGCCCTGGACGATGCAGGCTTCAGAGGGTTCGGTTTTGCGGAATTTGCGCTTGTCGGCATTCCGCTCTTTGCCGGCACCGTGCTGATCATTCTTGTTTTGGGCAAGTACCTTCTTCCCTGGAAGAACAATGTGAGATTGCCTGCCGATTTCAGCCGGCATGCTCAGACCCTCGTCGAGCATTACGGGCTGATGGGTGGCCTGTTCCGTCTGCGTATCCGGGAGAGCTCCCCGCTTGTCGGTTTGCCTGCAGATGAAATCGGGTCTGGAAATTTGAACGACGTTCAGGTGATGGCCGTTCAATCTTCCGCGTCCGGACTGCCTGTTCGGGATCGGGCGATGACGCCGGGGGATTACCTGCTTGTGCGGGGCACTGCCGAAGCCGTCGTGGACATGGCGTGCCGGCTGCATCTGGCCATTCGCGAGGATGCCTCGGCGGCAGGTGGCCATCCCGCGTTCAATCGCCGCTCGGGACTTGCCGAAGTGATGATCCCGCCGCGCTCCGGTCTGATCGGGCAGCCGATGTATCCGGGCCTTGCGACCGAAAGCGGTGACCTGGTCGTACTGGCGGTGCAGCGAGGCGGAGACGAGATCGACTATACGAAGCCCGAACTCATGGCGGGAGACACCATTCTTCTTGAGGGAAGCTGGGAAGCTCTCGATCTGCGCCTGGATGATCCCGACGTGCTGGTCGTGGATTCGCCCGAACTCGTGCGGCGGCAGGCCGTGCCCATGGGGCGGGGGGCAAAGATCGCTATCGGAACGGTGATCGCCCTTGTTTTCATGCTGGCGACCAATGTTGTGCCGCCGGCCGTGGCGGGTATTCTGTGTGCCGGCATCCTGATGTCCTGCGGGGTGGTCACCGTCGAGCAATCCTACCGCTCCATTCACTGGACCACGGTCATCATGGTCGGCGCGATGATGCCGATCTCCACCGCAATGATGGTATCCGGCGCGGCGAAATTCGTGGCGGACGAGCTCGTGTCGGTCGTCGGTTCGGGCGGGCCGACGGCACTGCTTTCGGGCCTATTCCTGCTCGCGGCTTTTCTCGGCCAGATCATGAGTAATACCGCCACGACGATGCTTGTCATTCCGATTGCCATAGCGGCGTCGGCGGGCATGCACATAGCGCCGCAGCCGGCCCTTATGTGCCTCAGCATCGCCGGTTCCGCATCCTTCATGACACCGATTGCCACGACAACCAACATGATGGTGATGGGCCCCGGCGGCTACCGGTTCGGCGATTATTGGAAGCTTGGCACCCCCCTAATGGTCTGGTTCTTCATCGTGGCGGTTTTCATTGTCCCGATGATCTGGCCGTATTAGCGATTTCCGCTGATATGACGGAGCTTCGATCACGATGCTCGATTAGAGACTGTGCGCCTGTTCCGGGGACAGGCAGCGCATTGTCCGCTCGGCAATATTTGCGGATGATGCTATCCCGCCTACAGATCCTTGGCAAAGGATGGAGCGCTGGCTTTGTTTCATGGATGACAGCCACCATCCTTTGCAGGTGAAAATCATGAAGGGCGCACAAGGAGCATCGTCCTCATGAACGACCGAGCGATAGCCGCCATGTTTTTCATCATAGCAGCTATCGCGGTGATCTCGGCGCTGCAGATTGCGGCAGCTGTCTTCGCGCCCGTTGCCGGTGCGCTTTTCATCATCGCGCTCGTCTGGCCGTTTCAAAACAAGCTGCAGCGCGTCCTGCCTCGGTTGCTGGCGCTCGCCTTGGTGGTTGGGCTCATCATTTGCGTGTTTGTCGCGCTCACATCTATCGCCGCCTGGGGATTTGGGCGTATCGGCCGCTCCGTTGTTGCGGACGGGGCAAGGTTTCAGGCCCTTTACGGTCAAATGGCCGAATGGCTGGAAGGGCATGGCATCGTCATTGCGGGCGTATGGGCCGAACATTTCAACGTCGGCTGGCTTCTCCGGATGCTGCAGGGCGTGACAAGCCGGTTGAACACGACGATTTCGTTCTGGGTCGTCGTGATCATCTATGTCCTGCTCGGCTTGCTTGATACCCAAGCCGTTTCCGTGAACCTCCGTCAGGCCCTGGCCACCGAAACGTCCGATGCCATAATACATGGCGGCAATCTGACCGCGGCCAAGCTGCGACGCTACATGCTGGTGCGAACGATCATGAGCATTGCGACAGGCACCTTGGTCTGGGCTCTTTCTGCCGCCTTCGGATTGCGCTTTGCTGCCGAATGGGGCGTGATTGCATTCACGCTCAACTATATTCCCTTTATGGGACCGTTCGTAGCGACCCTTCTGCCGAGTGCCTATGCCCTTGCTCAATTCGGATCACCTGAGGCGGCCATCCTCATCTTTGCCGGCCTCAACGTCATCCAGTTCATCATCGGCAGCTATATCGAACCGCGGGTTGCCGGTTATGCGCTGGCAATGTCTCCCGTCCTCGTACTGTTCTCCGTTTTTTTCTGGTCCTATGTCTGGGGCGTTTTCGGAGCCTTTATCGGCGTCCCGATCATGATCACCGTCTTGACGTTCTGCGGGCAGTTTTCATCGACGCGCTGGATCGCGGAGATCTGCGGTGCGCTAGAAGAGCCACAGGCGGAGCAGTTGCCGGGCTAATCGGCGGATATGTTGCTTATTGACCGCTGTTCAGTCAGGTGATGGGCGAGCCTAGTGATTTCCTGCGGGCTCCACCCTGGAAGATCAGCCACGAGAAGCCAGGCTCTCAAATAGTGTTCCGGCGCGAAAACATGGCCAAAACCCATCGGCGTGGTATTTGCCGCCATCATATCGACCGCGAGCTGCAGCATCGTCACGATGGGAAACCATTGCAGCTGATCGCTGACATCCGGGCCGCGCGGTGCTTCCATCCAGTCGGGTTGCCGATAGAGGTCGCGATAATCGAAAAACGTAATCGCATCGCTGGCGTGCTGCAGATAGACGATCCGCATTGGCCCCCATGGCGCTTCAGCAAGTGCTGTCGTGCCATTCTGGTTCATGAAACGGAATGTCGAGCCATCGCGGAATTGCGGCAGCCATGCGGGCGATCCGGCATTGCGCGCTTCCGTGACCTGGCGCCACACCCTGCTTGCAAAAGGCGGGCCACTCCATAAAGCGCCCTGGATCGGATCGGCGAGAACTTCGAAAAGCTCGGCTGAGCGTTCCGAATTCAAGGCGCCGAGACTGAGCCCGTGCAGATAGAGCTTGGGTCGGTGGGAATGGGGCAGCGTTGTCCAGTATTGGTAGATCTGCGCGAACAGCGCCTGCGCCGCCTCCTCGCCATAGTCGGGCTCGACCAGCAGGGAAAGCGGGCTTGAAAGATAGGAATATTGTACCGCGACGCTCGCCACATCGCCTCGGTAAAGATACTCGATTGTGTCGATTGCCGCGGGATCGATCCAGCCGGTTCCGGTCGGGGTGATGACAACAAGAATGGAGCGCTCAAAGCCGCCGACGCGCTTGAGTTCCTCGAAAGCCAGTTTCGCGCGTTCCTTTGCATTGCCGCCGGATCGCAGGCCTGCATAGACCCGTATCGGCTGCTGTGCCGCCTGGCCCGTGAATTTTGCGATGTCGTCTGCGCTCGGTCCGGACGAAACAAAGCCGCGTCCGGTCCGTCCGAGCTCTGCCCAGGATATAAGCGAGGCCGGGCTGCCGGGCTGGAGCGGAGATGTGGGCTGATCCTGGTCCGGCTCGAACATGACGTCAAAGGCCGCAAAGGATGAATCGAGGACATGTAGCGCGTAACGGATCAGGAGGCCGTTCGCGACTGACCAGAACAGTACGATCCCAAGCGAAAAGCCGATTACGCGTGAAATCCGGGGCGGAAGGATGCGGTCGGCCTTGCTGGAAATCAGATTGACGACAGCCAGGAACAATCGGGTGAGCATCAACAGAGTGATGAACGCCAACAGGGCGATGACGCCGATCTCGATAGGATGGGCACTACCGACGGGCTCCATATCCATCCGCTCACGAATGGAGTTTTGCCATCCGGTGGTTTTGTACAGAAACAGCATTGCCAGCGGCAGGCAGATGGCGAACGCGCCAATCTTCATGATTTTCCGATAGCGGTCGCGCGGTTCGCGAAGTTGCATGTAGCGCCATAACCAACGCCAGGCGACGCCGAGGCCATAACCGATGGCAAAACAGCCTCCAGACAGCCCGCCCTGCATCAGCAGGCTCCGGGGAATGAGCGTCGGGGTCAGCGAGGCTACAAAAAAGATCGTGCCGAGAACGAGGCCGCCGGCCGAAAGGGAGCGCAGCAACCGCAGAGCGCCTCCAACCATGTTCCGTCTCATCGAGAATGTCGGCATGTCGGCAAATGGTCACTCCTTCAATCACGTGGGGGAATGTTCGGTTGTCAGGAGCTGCTTACCCCGATTCCTCGAAGAACTCCTATCGGCGACGCAATCGATGAATATCGACAACCCGGCCGGTTCGCGAACTAAGGCCGATCTCGAAGCGGCTATTGCCACGGGTTGCGTGATATACGAAGACCCGTCCCCTGCAGTCGATGCGGCGTACATTGCGGAATCCGCGGTTTTGAATAAGCCGCTGCCCCTGCCCGCAGGTGATCGCGCGTCCGGAATTGAGGTTGGAACCGACCTGAATGTTTATCGATAGGGCATAGGCCGGCGCAGGCAGCGATACCGGCAATATCAGGCTGAGTGCCAAAGCACATGCCTGCCACGTGTTCTTGCGCATTGTCGTTCTCCTTTGATGAGAAACACTGCGAAGATAGGTTGGGCATTCGCCGCCCTGTCAAGTTCGCGCCTTCGGTGCGTCAGGATTAGGGACGGGATGCCTATTTCATGGACATTTTGGTCAGCCTGCTCCGTATACAGGGCGGTCCACAGTGCTTTAAAAAAGGTGGCGGGCACAGCTCTGCATCTTCCCGCGTAACCAGAGGTCTGCCCTTCTTGTCGGATTTCAGAACGGGAGCTTCCGATGTCATCGAAGAATGGTCCCCTCCGTGTCGGCATCGGTGGGCCTGTCGGCTCTGGCAAAACCGCGTTGACGGAAAAGCTCTGCAAGGCCATGCGCGACAGATACTCGGTTGCCGTCGTCACCAACGATATTTACACTAAGGAGGACGCCGAGGCTCTGGTTCGCATGCAGGCACTGCCGTCCGAGCGTGTTGTCGGTGTCGAGACGGGTGGCTGCCCGCACACTGCCATTCGCGAGGATGCATCGCTCAATCTTCAAGCTATCGCCGACCTCAACCGGCGTTTCCCCGAGCTTGACATTATCTTTATAGAGTCGGGTGGCGATAATCTTTCCGCGACGTTCTCGCCCGATCTTGCCGACCTAACGATCTATGTCATCTCCGTCTGCCAGGGTGAGGAGATCCCGCGTAAGGGAGGTCCTGCGATCACGCGATCCGATCTTCTGATCATCAACAAGATGGATCTCGCCCCGCATGTGGGGGCTGATCTCGACGTCATGGAGCACGATGCCAAGCGAATGCGGGCAGACCGCCCTTTCATCTTTTCAGACATGAAACGCGGTGATGGCGTTGCCTCCGTCATCGAATTTCTGCAGGTGCAGGGTGGCTTGTGATCAGATCAGTTGTCATAGTTGATTTAGATAGGTCGCCAATGGGGATGCGGCAGCCGAACATGACCATCTGCCAGCGGTTGGCCGCCTGAGCGAATTGCGTTCCACGGGTTTAATCTATGTCGTTCGGTTTTTGCAAATCGAGGACAGGGCGACAACGGGAAAGTGAAGATCTCGACAATCCGCCCATGCGTCACGGCGCACTATGAATTGCAGATTTCGATGTACCCTTGGTTTTTAGATAATATTAATTTATTTCAATGCGTTATAAACGAAATCAGGGTTGCGGCGGTTCACATCCGTTCAAAAGCGAGGAAATTGGGTGTGGGCAGATTTAGCCTACCCGTAACTCTCGGATATTGGCAGGTGCGGCACGATCAGTCCGCAATCCCACACCAGCCCGGCAGGAACTTTGCGCCCGCCCCGTGGGCAAGCTTCAGCGCATCCTGTGTAGCTCTTTCGAAATCCTCATCGACCCGTTTCGCATCGACCCTGGTTCGCAGGAAGTCCGCCCACATGAATTCGCTGAACGGTGTCGTGTCCTTGGCGAAGCCGCCAGCTCGCCGCACTGCGCCGGCGAGCGAACGGTATGCATCGTCGGTGAGGTCCGCGACCGCCTTCGGCAGGTCACGCCAGGACCGTCGTTCGCCTTTTGCATCGAACGGATACATCCAGCGCCGGTGATCCATGACTGTCCAGAATTCCCGCTTCTCCAGATGGCTGAGATCGAAAACGATGCTGGTCAGCACGTGCACGACGCCTTCCTCCTGCAGTGCCCGAGCAAGGTGATGGTTATCGATGAGATATGGTCGCTGTTTCGGTCCGATCACGACCGGGACCATATGGCGTCCGAGGAACTCCGGACCGTTCTTGCTCGCATGCGCGCGCCATTGCAGGCGTTTGTTTGCAACTTCACGAAATCCAACGGTCATTTGGGTCGGACGCAATTCGTCGATGGCGACCGGCTGTAGTTGCGGTTCGTAGGACGTCGTCATTTCTGGTCTCCCTGATCGGCTAGCAAGGCATTGACCGCGTCGTCGACACTGTAACTGACATGGGCGAGAACAGAGGGTTCGGCAAGCCCGATCAGATCGCGAACGCGATCATGCATCCTTGCATATTGCAGGCGTCGTCCTTGCGAGCGGATGAGCGTGTCGAATTCCAGAAGCGCATCGAGAGCGGTGCTGTCGAGATCGAAGCTCTCCTCCAGGCTGACAATGACCGATGTCGCTCCGGGAGCCCTGGCGATCCGTGCGGCAGTTTCGGTCAGGATCGCATCAGCATTGGCGAAGAATAGCGGCTGAGCCGGCCGCCAGATCGCTACACCGGCGATTGGGCTGGCATCGGGGTGGCGCGCGACGTCGACAAAATCATGTCCCTTGCCGACCCTGCCGAGCGCGGCCACATAGGGTGTGGAGAGCTTTCGCAGCAGGGCTGCCAACGACAGGACGACAGCCACCACGATCCCGTTGACCACACCGAAGATGATCACGCCGAAGGCCGCCGCCAGCGCGATGACGATATCATGCTTCAGCCTGAACAGTCGGAGCAGAGGGCGAGGATCGAGCGCGTGGGTGAGCGCGGCGATGACGACCGCGGCCAGCACGGGCTCGGGAAGTGCCTCGACCAGTCCGCCACCCAGTATAATGATCAGCATCAGGCCAAGGCCCGCGACCACAGCTGTTAATCGGCTGTCGGCGCCTGCTGCCTCGCTGGCTGAACCGGCGGAGAACCCGGCGCCGACCGGCATGCCCTGGACCATGGCGCTGGCAAGGTTCGCTACACCAAGTGCGCAAAGCTCACGATTTGCAGACACTGGTTCGCCATGCCGCAACGATAGTGAACGTATCGTACCCCAGGATTCGGCAAACAGAATGAGCACCAGCGGGAATGTGTAGGGTAGCAGCTCCCGAATCTGGGCCCATTTCACGCTCGAAAATGTAGGCCAAGTCAGAGACATGGAGATAGAGCCAACCAGAGCCACTCCATGGGCCTCGAGGGCGAAAAGCTTCGTGAACGCAATGCCCGCGCAGAGCACGATAAAGGCGCCTGGCAGGAAAGGATAGCGGCGTAGCGCCAGAAGGGCGACGAGGGCTGTGCATCCGACCGTGACGCTTGTGCTGTGCCATTGTTGAAAAGTCGAAGCCAGAGCAAGGAGCTGCTCGCCTATATTTCCGCCGGGCGCACCAATGCCGGTTATCAGTGGCAATTGCTTGACAATAATTGTGATCGCCAGCCCGAAGGCGAAGCCGCGCAACACTGGCCGCGAGATGAAGCCGGCGAGATTGCCGAGGCGCAACATACCCGCCGCGATGAACAACAGACCGACAATCGCAACCATCAACGTTACGAGGACCAACTTGTCTGCCGCCGATCCCGGAAGGGCCGCGATCGTTGCCGCAAGAATGGCAGCGGAAGATGACGTCGGCGAGACGATCGCGAAACGACTGCGACCAAAAACGCTATAGGCAAGGCATCCGGCTATCGCAGCGGCAAGTGCATGCTGTGGCGCCAGCCCCGCAATACCGGCATAGGCGACAGCTTCGGGAAACATCAGTCCGGCAACAGACAAGCCTGCGACGAGATCCCTTGCTCCCACTGCCGAACTCCTCAGACCCCGGGCACTCCTCGTGCCGGATGTGACGGCCTTTGAAGCGGCCCTGGTCACCTCCTGACAGTCTATCTCCGGTCTTGGGCTCTGAACAGCGGTACGATCGGTTGGCGATCATCGCACTGGTAATTAACGTAGCGACCGAAAATGCTGGCAATCGCTACAGAGATGGGGCGTTACCAGACATCAATGCGCAAGGTGCCGCACCAATGCCGTCAGCGAGGCTAGATGGTGTAGTGGGTGACTTTCAATGAGATCCCTATTGCTCGTTCAGAAATGGCGGCCGGCGTGGGCGCACCGGATTTCCCTTCACGATGCTGGTATTCGTGCGAGCCTTGTCGTGAAGCGGATCTAGCAACCTGTTCAAATCCTGTATGTCTCGCAACACCATGCGCGCGATGAAGCAATCGTCGCCGGTAACCGTGTCGCATTGAACGACCTCCGGTGTTTCCTGCAATGCGCGTTCAACAATATGAAGTTTGCCGGGTAGCGGCTCGATCCTAACGATCGCTTCAAGCGCGTAACCGAGGGATTTTGCGCTCACATCTATCGTGAAGGCCTCGATGATGCCTTCGTCCTCAAGCCGTCTCACTCGCTCCCTTGCCGCTGGTCCTGTAATGCCTGCGCGCTTTCCCAGGTTTTGCTGGCTTGCCCTGCTGTCCTTCAGCAGTTCATCGATAATTGCGCGATCGCGCGCATCCAGCGCTACTTTCTTCATTGCATCCCCTCGGAGAAATGGCTTTCAAAATGAAACACAATTTGGCGTCATGGTTTCTATAGGGACAGTACTTAATCCATACAAACCGCTATCGTGCATGGCCAGATGCAAGCATGAAAGGCGTGATATATGCATATTCACAGGATCGCGGCGTTCACAGATCGGGGGCAGGGTGGGAATCCCGCCGGTGTCGCTCTATCCGAGCAACTGCCATCAGCCGAAGTGATGCAGCAGGTTGCGGCGAAGGTTGGCTATTCGGAGACGGTCTTTGCTTGCCCGAATGGCGATGGCTCTTGGCGCGTCAGATACTATTCGCCCGAGGCAGAAGTAGCGTTCTGCGGTCATGCGACAATAGCCCTGGGCGCGGTTCTTGGCCAAACAATCGGCCCGTCCAGCTATCCGCTTGCTCTCGCGCATGACAATATCGAGGTCTCTGTGGAGAACCGGAACGGGGTGTGGGTAAGCGTTCTGCGCTCGCCGCCAACCCGAAGCGCTCCGGCAAACTCGGCGCTCATGGCCGAAGCACTCGATCTCTTCGGCTATACCCATGGCGATCTCGATCCGGATCTTCCACCACGCGAGGCAAATGCCGGCGTCGATCATCTGATAGTTCCGCTCGGATCACGGTCTGCTCTGTCCCGGATGGACTATGATCTGGATCGCGGGCGTCGCTTCATGCGAAGCCACGGTATTGGAACGGTTGCGTTCGTATATCGGGAGAGTGGGGCGCTTTACCATGCGCGCAATGCATTTGCGATCGGTGGGGTCCTCGAAGACCCGGCAACGGGCGCGGCCGCAGCGGCCTTCGCCGGAATGCTACGCGATCTCGGGGCGATTGAAGGTAGTTTGATCACCATCCGCCAAGGCGAGGATATGGGCGAGCCGTGCCGGATCGAGGTCGAGCTTACGACTGTAGCGGGTTCGCCGGTGAATGTCCGAGGCACCTCCCGGGCGATCGTTTGATCGCCCGGCTGCCAGCCACAGCACTGTAAACGCCCCAGTGTCTTTTAGTTCGGCTTGCCGATTGCAGCGTAGATTGCACGGCTGAGATCGGCAGAGAACCGGCCGGCGCCGGACATCCCTTCGAACGCCGTGTTTGTCAGAGCGACCGCTGTCAGACCGTTCTGTGGATCGCTGAACCAGCTGTGGCCGTAAGCACCGCCCCAGCGCCAGGTGCCGGGCGGCTCAGCCGTTCCTGCCAGCTTGCTGTCACGCAATATGGAGAAACTGAGACCATAACCCAGGCCGGGCGAGCCTTCGATTTCGATCCCGGCAATCTGGTCGCGTGCCATTTCGGAAGTGTGCTTGGCAATCATCAGCTCTCCGCCGCCTTGTCGCAATGTCTCTATGAGCCGCAATATTTCGGATGCCGTGCCCACCATGCCGGCGCCCCCCGATGGAAAAGCCTTATGCTCGAACACGCGCGCCGGATCCATGGTGACGCTGGCCATTCCCGGGAGGAATGGTAGGCAATCCGGTTCGAGCATGCGGCGCGGTTTCGCTGTGTCGTCGGCGTATGCCGCAGCGAGCCGGGATATGTCGGACAGCGTGAAGCCGGTGTCCTGCAAGCCAAGCGGTCCAGTCACGAGATCCCGCATGGCTTCCGGTAGGCTGACGCCGGTTGCGGCCTCGATCACCGCGCCCGCAACATCGATACCCAGCGAATAACGGAACGCCGATCCGGGTTCGAAGACAAGTGGAACGCCAGAAAGGCGATCGATGTTCTGCGAAAGCGTCAGGTCCGTGCGATCCATGCCGTCGGATACGCCGGCCTGCGCAAGTGGCCCACCTTCCGGCTCGAAGAAGCCGTAGCTCAGTCCTGCGCTGTGGCTGAGCAGATGACGCAGCGTGATGAAAGCGGGCTTGTCCCGGAAGGTTGGGGCGAAGTTCGGCAGCCATTCGGTGATCGGTCGATCAAGATCCAGCTGCCCGCGTCCGACCAGGGCCATGACTGCGGTGGCGGTGAAAAGTTTCGAGACGGAGGCCAACCGGAAGATTGCGTCGGTGCGCATCGGAAGACCGGCTTCCCTGTCGTCGAAGCCTGTCGCTTTTGAATAAATTGTTTCGCCACCAAGCGAGACGAGGACGACGGCGCCGACGATGCGTTCGGCTGCGATCGCGCCACCGATGACGGCGTCGAGGCGCGATACGATCGAAGAATGGGATGATGTCACGGGAGTTTCCTTTGGATCAGATACGGGTAGCCGGCGGGAAGGCATGTCTGCGGGCGCAGAGGGTCGTGATGAAGGCCGGCACGAGGAGGATCAGGAGCGTAGGGGCAAAACCGCCGACTCCGGTCTGTTGAAGGACAAGCCCGCCGACGATGCCGCCGCCGGCGATTGCCAGGTTCCAGGCGGTGACCAGCATCGACTGCGCGACATCGGCAGCATCACCCGTGGCATTCAAGAGGGCAGTCTGGAACAGCGTGGCGGTACCACCGAAGGCAAGGCCCCAGATTGCAATCGCGCTGTAGATGACGGTCGGATTCCTGCCCCATAGCGCTAGCGCTAATGCGCTAAGTCCAAAAAGGGCGATGCTGGCAAGCGACAGGGCGCGCAGCCGACGGTGGATAAGCCCACCGACGACCCAGATACCCGCCAGCGCTGCCAGACCGAAAACCAGAAGGGCTAGATCTGTACGTGCAGCCATGCCGGCCGCAGCGAGAAATGGAGCGATATAGGTGTAGAGAATGTTGTGGGCGAGGATATAGGCAAAGGTGACGAACAGCACCGGGCGCACACCGGGCAGGGCGAAGACCTGGCCAAGCCGGTGGCGATGGCCCGCTGGTTGCCCTTCGAAGTCCGGCACCTTTGCCATGACCCAGACAATCAGCAGCAGCGTCAGACCGCTGATAAGACCAAAACAGGCGCGCCAGCCGATCAGCGCTCCCAGAAAAGTGCCGGCCGGGATGCCGACCGATAGAGCGATTGGCGTGCCCGCCATCGCAACGGCGATGGCGCGTCCCTTGAGGGCCTCCGGCACCATGCGTGCCGCATAACCGGCGAGCAGTGCCCAAAGCAGGCCGGCCGAAACACCCGCAAAGAACCGCGCGATCATAGTCACCAGATAGGAAGGGGAGATGGCCGTCACCGTATTGGCGATAGTGAACCCCATGACAGCAGCAAGCAGAAGCGGTCGCCGACGGATGCCTTGCGTTGCCGCCGTCAACGGGATCGCAGCGATGAGCGACCCGGCCGCATAGATCGCGACCATCTGGCCGACGAGCGCATCCGATATGGCGAGCCCTGCGCCGATCTGGGGCAACAGGCCCGCAGGCAGGGCTTCAGTGAGAATTGTGATGAATCCGGCCATGGCGAGCGCAAGCAACCCGGATAAGGGAAGGCGTCTGGGCGCGGAGGGATTAGCGGTGAGTTTGGAGGATATGGGTGCATTTGTCATGGGTCGACAATATGACGGTCGCCATGTCGGGAAAATAATGCCAGTGTTCCGATAATATCGGACACTTATGTCCGCAAAAGGAACTAACGCATGGAGCACCTCAGCGCGCTGAATGCCTTCGTCCAGACGGCGGATGCCGGCAGTTTTGCCGGAGCCGCCACCCGGCTTGGCATCTCGTCTTCCGCAGTCGGCAAAGCTGTTGCGCGCCTGGAGCAAAGGCTTGCCGTCCGTCTGTTCCATCGCTCCACGCGTTCGTTGACGCTGACGGCGGAAGGATCATTGTTCCTTGATCGCTGCCGGCGCATATTCAGTGAAGTCGAAGCCGCCGAGTTGGAGCTGTCGCAGATTCGTGAAGCGCCGCGTGGACGACTGCGGGTCAGCCTGCCGCTGATCGGCATGTTGATGATGCCCGCAGTTATGTCTTTCATGCGCGCCTATCCAGAGATCGAGCTTGATCTCGATTTTACCGATCGGCTGGTGGATGTGATCGATGAAGGTTTCGACGCCGTGATCCGGACGGGTGAAGCCCGGGATTCACGATTGATGATGCGCCGGGCAGGCAGCTTTTCCCATCGGATCGTTGGCTCACCGGGCTATCTCGCAGCACGCGGCGTGCCTTCCGCACCTTGCGATCTCTTGGTCCATGCCTGTCATCACCATAAATACCCCTCGACCGGCAAACTGGAGCTCTGGCCATTGGTATCAAAGAGCACCGATCCCGAACTTGTTCTTCCCGTGGCCTCCGTGGCGAGCACGCTTGAGCCACAGATCTATCTTGCGGAGGAGGGCTTCGGGCTTGCCTGTCTGCCACAGTTCGCCATCTGGCAACAGCTTCGTCGGGGGACGCTTGTCAGCGTGCTGGATGACTATCTGAAGGATGTTGGTGCTTTCCACATCCTCTGGCCGGCAAGCCGGCATCCTTCGCCTAAGGTATCCGCATTTGTTTCCTTTATGGCCGAGAACCTGTTGCGCGAGCCGCCCGTGTAAAACCTCCGCAGTGGCCGAAGCATCGGCGGTGCTCGGTGACATTTTCTCGGCAGAGACCGTTGCCAATTGAAGGCATAGTTCGCTCAGGACAGGAGGATTTGGAACAACGTCCATAGATTTCCCACCTCTCAATCGCATCCGGGGTGAACCGCTGATTGCAGTGATCGAGCCATACCGGAGCCTCCCCGGACATGGTTTCGTGCCTCAAAAAATGGCCGGCCTCAGGCGTGATTGCTGCTTCAGCAAAGCTTGGTTACGTCAGGTATCTGATGACGAACACGTATTTTCCGCAATTGTGTCGCTCTTTTTTCTACGTAACGAAATATGCGAACGTGATTTTCCGGAGAGAATCTATGCGGCTACTCATTGTCGAAGACGACAAGATACTTGGGTCGTCTTTGAAACGTGCCTTCGAGAAGCATGCCTACGGGGCCGACTGGTTCCGTGAGGGGCGCTCGGCGATCGAGGCCCTGCGCGATAGCGACTATGCCGCGATCGTGCTCGACGTGAACCTGCCGGGAGGTTCGGGGCTGGAGATCGCAAGCAAGCTGCGACAGCAGGGAAACGATATCCCAATCCTCATGCTGACGGCTCTGGATGGCATCCGTGATCGAGTCGCTGGTCTCGATCAGGGTGCTGACGATTATCTGACAAAGCCTTTTGATCTCGATGAGCTTCTGGCCCGTATCCGCGCGCTTTTACGGCGGCGGCAGGGGCGGGGTGAGACGGTTCTCCGCTGCGGCGAGGTCGAGCTCGATCCTTCTGCGATGGTGGCCCGAAAGTCGGGACAGCAGTTGCATCTGCCGGCCAAGGAATTTCATCTGCTGCGGCTGCTGATGGAGCGCAGCGGCCGCTATGTCACCAAGGCTGATATTGAATATGCGCTTTACGACCTTAGTGCCTCGGTCGAAAGCAACACGATCGAGGTGACGATCTACAGTCTGCGCAAGAAACTCGGTTCCGATTTTATACGCTCGATCCGCGGTGTCGGATATATGGTCGACCGTACGCCATGACGCTTAGCCAACGGCTCTTTCTCCGGATTCTTCCGACAATCATCGTGACGATCGCCATCATCGGCTTTTTCGCCTACCGCAGCGCCACCCGCGAAATCGACAATATCTATGACGCGCAGCTGATCAATGACGCCAACGTCCTGTGGTCTCTGCTCAGGCGCCCGTTGACCACGTCCGAGCCGCGGCCGGAAATCCGGGTTCCCGATCTCGATTTCACCATGGGCAACCAGCTGGCGATCAACGACGAGGCTGATGATTACGCTGACGCACATTCTTATCGCGCCTGGCGTGGCAATGTTCTTGCACTGGAAAGCAGCAATGCTTTTCCATCCAATTCGAAACAGTTCAAGGCCGGCTTCAGCGATGTTGTATTCGATGGTGAGTCCTGGCGGGTCTATTCACTGACCATTCCGGAAACGGATGTCACCGTCGAGGTGGCCGAGAACATTCAACTACGCGAAACCCTTGTCGGCAATATCCTGACCAATCTCTCCTTGCCGCTGCTGATCCTCATCCCTGTGATCGCGCTGATCACCTGGCTTGCGATCGGTGACGGGCTGAGTGCCATACGCCATCTTGTCCTACAGATTCGCAGTCGTAA
The DNA here is from genome assembly GCF_007829835.1 of Neorhizobium alkalisoli. GTDB lineage: Bacteria > Pseudomonadota > Alphaproteobacteria > Rhizobiales > Rhizobiaceae > Neorhizobium. The sequence continues at coordinate 37,009 of NZ_VIWP01000012.1, forward strand.
TCCCGAGGATCTTGCGCGCATTCCCAACGCCGCTTTGCCGGGAGACCTCGTGCCTTTGGTCGGCTCGCTCAATGTCCTTCTGCTTAAGCTTGAACGGTCACTGGCCGCAGAGCGTCAGTTTTCCGATCTTGCGGCGCATCAGCTGCGCACCCCCCAGGCCGGAACCAAGCTTCTTCTCCAGCTTCTGCAGCGATCCGACAGTGAGGAAGAGCGGAGAGCTTTGATTGCCGACCTGACGGCCAGCAACGAACGCGCCATGCATCTCATCGAGCAGCTGTTGCGGCTATCACGGATTGGGCACCAGACCATAAGGCTTGAGCGGATCACCTTGAACGATCTCGTTGCGGGGGAGTTGGCGGGTTTCGGTCCGACGTTGTCGAATCGCGGTTTTCGCGTGGACCTTGCGGAAAACGGGCAAGCATTGGTGATGACGGATCGCGCATTGCTCAGTATCATGATCGACAATATTCTCGACAATGCGATCAAGTATTCGCCGGACCCGGGTGAAATCGCGATCGGAATAACGCAGTCCGCCAGAGGCTGGGTGCTGTCGATAAGCGATCACGGCCCAGGAATCGCGCCGGAGCTGCGGGCCGCGGCCTTCCAGAAATTCAATCGACTGGATGCCGCAGATAGCGAGGGAGCCGGCCTCGGTCTCGCGATCGTGGCGGACATTGCCTATCGACTCGGCATAGAGATTCGCCTGGAAACACCGGAATGGGGTCATGGTCTCAGGGTCGATCTGGAAATTTCTGCCGCTTGACGCCCGATTTCAGTTTGGCTTCATCTTCGCCTAATCCTGCCCTCAGCCGACGCAGCTAGATGTTCTCCCGCAGGACGGAGAACATTCCATGCATGCATTTTGTGATTTCGACGGAACAATCGCCGTTGAGGACGTGACCGACGCGGTTCTGGATCAGCTCGCCTCTCCGCAATGGCACGAATTCGAAGAAGCGTGGGCCGCGGGCGAGATCACTGCCGCAGAATGCATGCGCGCGCAGATCCCGCTGATCGACGCGACGCCGCAGCAGCTCAACGCCTTGCTGAACACGATGAAGATCGATGCCGGCTTCGTGGACTTTGTCCATTTCTGCCGCAGCAACGAGATCGGCATCACCATCGTCAGCGACGGCGTCGATCGCTTCATCAGCCGCGTCCTTGCGAACCATGGGATAACCGGTCTCGAGATCATCGCCAATCGCATGTCCTATTCCGTGTCGAGCCAGGGGTGTCGCTACCGTCTCGATACTCCATACGCCAGCACCGGCTGCCCCCCCGGTGCTGGCGTATGCAAATGCCGCATCGTCAGGATGCCGGAAGATCATTTCTATGTCGGCGACGGGCGCAGTGATTTCTGCGTCTCGCACCAGGCGTCCATCGTCTTCGCCAAAGCGAAACTCGAAGCCTACTGCCAGCAGCAGGCCATTCCCTTCATCCCCTACGAGGGTTTTGCCGAGGTTCAGCGAACCGTCGCCATGCTCCTCGACGATCCGGCCCGTCGGGTGTCCGTCTCCCGGCTGGCCAGAACCGCATAACAAAGGACATCCCTATGAACGCGCATGCAAAGATCGCAGAACAGTTCGAACGCATGAAATCCGAAGAAGAGCTGCGCAGCCTCGAGGCTGCCTATTGCTCCCATGGTGACACAGTCCACTACACGGAACATCCGAAATTCTTCAACGGCTGTGAGGGATCGTTCCTCTTCGACGAAAGCGACACGCCGTTTCTCGATCTGCAGATGTGGTATTCGGCGGTCAATTTCGGTTACCGCAACGAGCGGCTGAATGCCGCCGCGCATCGCCAGCTGGATCGGCTTCCGCAGGTCGCCTCGCAATATCTGCATCGTGAAAAGGTCGAGCTTGCGACACTGATCGCGCAGGACGCCGAGCGCAAGTTCGGTCGCAAGGGGCGTGTCCATTTCAATGTCGGCGGTTCGCAGGCGGTTGAGGATTCCCTGAAGCTTGTGCGCAACTATACCGGCGGCAAGAGCCTGATGTTCGCCTTCGAGGGCGGTTACCACGGCCGCACGCTCGGCGCGACGGCAATCACCTCGTCCTACCGCTATCGCCGCCGCTACGGGCATTTCGGCGAGCGCGCGCAATTCATCGAGTTCCCCTATCATTTCCGCGGGCCGAAAGGCATGTCGAAGGAAGAGTACGGCCATTATTGCGTCCAGAAATTCGCCCGGCTGTTCGAGAGCGAATATAATGGCGTCTGGGATCCGAAGGCTGGCAAGTCCGAATATGCCGCCTTCTATATCGAGCCGATCCAGGGCACGGGCGGTTACGTCATTCCGCCGATGAACTTCTTCGTCGAACTGAAGAAGGTTCTCGACGAGCATGGCATCCTTCTCGTCGTCGACGAAATCCAGATGGGCGTCTACCGGACCGGCAAGCTCTGGTCGATCGAACATTTTGGCGTGCAGCCCGACGTGCTCGTTTTCGGCAAGGCCATCACCAATGGTCTCAACCCGCTTTCCGGCATCTGGGCGCGCGAGGAAATGATCAATCCGACCATCTTCCCGCCCGGCTCCACCCATTCCACCTTCGCAAGCAATCCGATGGGGACGGCTGTTGCGCTTGAAACGCTGAAAATGGTCGAGGAAGAGGATATTGGCACGTCCGTCATGACAAAGGGTGCGCATTTCCTCGAAGGTCTGAAAGAGCTTCAGTCCAGGCACAAGATCGTCGGTGAGGTCGATGGCCTTGGTCTCGCCCTGCGCATGGAGATTTGCCAGTCCGACAGCTATACGCCCGACAAGGCGACGCTCGACTGGATGTCCGACGAAGGCATGAAGGGCGATCTCATGGTCGACGGCCAGGCTTACGGTCTGGTGCTCGATGTCGGCGGTTACCACAAGAACGTCATCACGCTCGCGCCGAACCTGATGATCTCGCATAGCGAAATCGAGCTTGCGATCGAGCTGCTCGACCAGCTCCTGACGCGCGCCGAGCGGAGATAGGCCGGTGCAGTTGCTGCTTCTGCATCTTGATGATGCGCTGGAGTTGCAACCCGATTTCGTGGGCGCCGCCATGATGGCCGGCGCTCACGAACTCGGCGAAAAGGCCAGTGGCCTCTCGCTGAGGCTCTGGAGTCGAGGCGGCAGTCTCGATGTTCTTGCGCGACGCCTTGCGGGCCTGCCCGCCGCAGGCTCTACCAGGCCAAGGCTCTGCTTCATGGGGTCCGGCGATTTTCATCATGTCACCGCCCTCCTCATTGCCGAGGCGCTGGCCGGTTTCGACCGGCGCGCCACGGTAATCCATATCGATAACCATCCCGACTGGGTCCGTTTCAGCGGCGGGCTTCACTGCGGCTCCTGGGTAAATGCGGCAATCGCACATTCACTGGTCGACAAGGTGATCACGCTCGGCGTTTGCAGCGACGATCTCACCTCACCGGAGCGCAAGGGCGCCAATCTGGACATGCTGGTAAGCGGCAAGCTCGAACTCTATCCTTATGCGCATGCCCCAAGCCGCGTGCGCGGACGGTTCGGCAGCGGCGTGAGCTTTTCGCAGGTTGGTCAGGAAATTCACTGGGCCTGTATGTCGATGCTCGGTGAGGAGAATTTTCTTGATCTCCTCCTGAGCCGGATCAAGACCGAGCTTGTCTACATCACCATCGACAAGGATTGCCTTTCGCTTGCCGACGCGGTCACGAACTGGGATCAGGGCGCGCTTCGCCTGCCTTACGTGCTGCGGCTCGTCAGGGAGATCGGCGCCCGCCACCGGATCATTGGCGCCGACGTCACGGGTGACTATTCGCAGCCGCGTTACGGCGGATCGCTCGCGACGCGGATGCTGAAGCGGGCCGAGATCATCATCGACCAGCCATCGCGGCGGCAGGACATGGCCGCTGCCCGCAATATCAACAGCGCCGCCAACCACGCCCTGCTCGAAGTCCTGTCGGAGGTTCTATCATGAGCTCGCATGCTCTTGCCTTCCTGACGATCGCATTCTGTATCGCGACCGAGGCGGCCCGTGAACTCTGCTTCAAATACGCCGCGACCCGGCCGGGGAGATCCTTCATAGCTGTGCCAGCGACCTGGGCGGGGATCCTGTTCTGGGGTGTCGAGCTTTTGGCCTGGACCACGGTTCTCGCTGTGTTGCCATTGTCGATCGCCTTCCCGCTGATGGCGCTGAGTTACGCCTGCATCGCCATCGCGGCGGCCTTTCTCTTCGGGGAGATGGTTGATACCCGCCGCATGCTGGGGATTGCCCTTGTTGCAGGCGGTGTTGTTTGTGTCGGAGTGAGCGGGTTATGACGGACGGCGCTCCCATCATTTTCGAGGAGGGCACGAATGGCCGCGGCATTCTCCTCGTCCACGGTCTGACCGGTGCCCCGGCCGAGATGCGGCTTGTGGCAAGGCATCTCAACCGGCGCGGATACAGCGTCTTTGCCCCGCTCCTCGCCGGCCATGGCCGGGATGCAGACACGCTTCGCCGTACCCGCTGGGAGGATTGGCTAGAGAGCGTCCATGAGGCGCGCGCCAGTTTTGCCAGCCGGGTCGATACGGTCTTTGCTGCCGGCATCTGCGTCGGCGGCAAGCTTGCCATGATGGCCGCTGCGGATGCGCCGGGGACCATTCGGGCCACGGCCATCTACTCGCCCTGCTTTCACTATGACGGTTGGGAAGTGCCGCGCTATTACCCTCTGCTTTCGGCCAATCTCTGGTGGCTCTCGCGCCTTTCCCTTCTCGGAAGGCTCAATTTTCGCGAGAACGCTTCGCTCGGCATCAAGGATGAGCGGATGCGTCGGCTGATCGCCGGCATGGATGCCGACGGCGTGCTGGAAAGCTTTCCCGCTGCCGCGCTTTTCGAAATGTACGAGCTAGGCCGACGGCTCAAGTCGCGCCTGCCGTCCATGACAACGCCGACGCTGATCGTCCATTCGCGTGAAGATGATCTGAGCGGGCCTGCGCACGCCCGTTATATCGCCGCTCATATCGGCGGGCGCAGCCGTCTCCACTGGCTGAATGACAGCTATCACATGATCCACGTCGACAGGCAGCGTCACCTGGTGGCCGAGTTTACTGCCGATTTTTTTGAGGCTGAATATGCTGCAAAATCTTAAGATCCGGCCGACCGGCCGCCGCGATGCAATCGACCGATCCGGTTTCCATGTGAGCGTCCATGAAAGCCTCGATGCCGTCGGTCGCAGCGACTGGGACGATTGCTTTCCCGAGTGCCTGGAAGGTTATGACTATCTGATGGCCGTCGAAAATGCCGGTCTGGAAGGGTTCAGCTGGCGTTATATCGTCGTGCGGGAGGACGATGCCGTCGTCGCTGCCATGCCGGCCTTCGTCTGCCGCTACGCGCTTGAAACCACGCTGCCGCGCGGCCGGCTGCATCACGTGATCGAATGCGTGCGCACCGTTGCACCCGGTTTTCTGAAGCTGAGCCTTGCATGCCTGGGTTCGCCTTGCACGGAGAATGGCGTGATCGGTATCCATCCTTCGCTTGCAGCGGATAAGCGCGGCCCGGCGATGGCGGCGCTGATCTCCGGTTTCGAGGCGGCGGCCATTGCCGAAGGCTGCAATCTTCTGGCCTTCAAGGATATGCCGCTGCCGCTTGATCCGGAGTTTGCGGCAATTCTGGAGGTTCGCGGTTACGTCGATACCGGCGGAATGCCGACCGCCTGGCGCGATATCGATTTCGTCAGCATAGACGATTATCTCGGCAGGCTTTCGGCCGGCACACGCAAGGATATGCGGCGCAAGCTGAAGGCCGCCGAAAGTGTCACGGTCGAGAGGGTTACCGAACTCGGCGCGCTGGAGGACCGGTTCATGGAGCTTTACCGGCAGACCCGCGAGCGGAGCGAATGGCAGTTCGAGGATCTGACGGATGCCTATTTCACCGGCATTCTCGAACGCCTGCCCGAAAACGCGTATTGCACCGTCTATTCGGTGGATGGCGAAGTGCTGGCCTTCAACCTTCTCCTGCACGACCGCCGGCAGCTGGTCGACAAGTTCTTCTGCATGGATGCCGAGCGTGGCCGGGCCTACAATCTCTATTATCTCAGCTGGTTCGAGAACCTGCGTTATTGCCTCGAACATGGGCTGTGCCGCTATCAGAGCGGTCAGGCCTATTACGGCAACAAGGTCAGGCTCGGTAGCCGGCTCACCGCGAACGCGATGTTCTTCCGCCACACCAATTCCCTCGTCCATGCCTTCCTGAAACGCATCGCGCCGCTTCTTGCCGGCGATGACGGACAGGGCATCCCGTCATGAAGTCGATGCGTGCGGCCTGGCTGCTTGTGCCAATCCTCAATGCCCTGCAGCAGATATTCCTGAAGCAGAGCGCATCGGCTCTTGCGGGCGCACCCGGTGGCTGGCTGGACGCACTTTTCACCTCGCCATGGTTCGCACTTGCGATAGCCGCCGAGATCGCCTGTTTCGGCATCTGGATGACGGTGCTCGCAGAGATGGACCTGAGCGCCGCCTTTCCGCTCTCGGCCATCAGCTATGTGCTGATCATGGGCATTGCGTGGTTCGTCTATGGCGAGCCGGTCACCTGGCTTGAGATGGTGGGGAGCGCGCTTATCCTGGCAGGCGTCTGGTGCATCGCGGGAGCCATGCCGGCCGACAGAGACACAAGCCCTTCGACCTCTGTCGAAGGACGGGACATCAGAACCTGACCGCAAACGACTTGCTTAGCGATATGCCGATGACATTCTGGTTTCGGCTACCGAGCTCGGCGGCAATCGGGCTTGCGGCCGCGTCACCCACCAGCCTGTCGAAGCGGTCATAGATGCCGAAGGTCCAGTCGGGTGTGATCTGGTAGGACGCCGAGACTGTCGCGCCGATCGATTTCAGGCCGCCATCTGCTCCGAAGGCGCGAACCCGGCCGTTGTCGGCGGCCTCTTCCGGGCTGACACCGAAATAACGTTTCATATAGGCGCCGCTGGCAAACGAGAGACGTGGGCCAATCGAAAACGTCCACTTGTCGTCCGGCTGAATAAACCAGTCGGCGCCGAGATCGGCCACCAGCCCGCTGCCGTTCGAAAGCGCCTCGCGAAACTCGCCTCTCAGCCTTAGCGTGTCGGGTATAAGCCAGTATTGGGCATAGACGCCGAGATCGACGCTCCAGTCGATCTTGCGCAATCCCGCCAACCGGCTGTCATCGGCGCTCGATCGGCTGTCGCGAAGGCCGACGACCGGGCCGGCTTCGAAATTTCCGATACTCACCAGGCCATAGTCAAAATTGTCGTCGGGCGCGCTGTTTTCCGCCTTTTCACCGAAACGACGGATGTCGAAGGAGGGCATTCCGCTAAACGAATTTTTGGATGCGCCTGGGAACGACGGCCCATATTCGGCGCTTCCGCCAATGGTCACGATCCAGCCCGGATCTGAAACGACCAATTGCCGATCTGCAGCAAGGCTCGAGGCGCTGTCAAACAGAGACAAAAACGACGGCAAAGCCAGGATATGCACGCATCTCCGCCGCAAGGACTTGGCCATTCTTGTGCACCCGACTAGGAACAAGGGCATAGTGCTTCAATCGACCTCTATCATATCGCTGGGCCAGGATGGCTACAAGTCGCGGCTGTTTAAATCGCCAGAGCTGACAGGATTTCCGGTGCTTAGGAGAAAGGCACGAAAGTCTCGCCGTCTCTTATACCTGTCTTGCTGGTGGGGAATAATTATCAAGATCCGCTTGGCCTAGGGCAGTTCGCCCTGCTTTTGCAAGCTTCCATGAACCCGTTGCCATCAGTCTTTCGCAATCTCCTCGGTCTTGTCCCATTGCGCATCGATGAACTGAAGCGCCGGCACGATCGAAGTCTTCCAAAGCGACCAGACATGATCGCCATCGGTGATCCGCAGCTCTGATGGTCGCCCGCCGGCCTGCAGGGTTTCGTGCAGAGCAACAGCACCTCGCCAGAGGAAGAAACTGTCGTCATCGCCGCATGTGATGAATGTTGCCGGCAGGACTTCGTCTTCCGCAATGCTTTGCGAAACCAGCGTAAAGATGTTCTTCTCGTTGAACAGGCGGGCGTCGAAGGGCGTGCCAAACGCACCGGAAAAATGATCGCCGGTGGACGGAAGGACCACGCCGCTGGTAATCGTGGACCGGTCAACCTTATGGAAAAAGGCGCTGTCTTCGATCAGCTTCAGCTCCGCTGGAGACTTGTCGAGATCGGACGAGGGGACATTCTGCCAGATTGCCCCCGAAAGGCTTGCGACGGCGCCATAGAGATCCTTGTGCGAATAAGCCAAGTGCAGTGCACCGAAGCCGCCCATGGAAAGGCCTGCAATCGAACGTCCCTCGCGGTCCTTGCGCACGGGAAGGCTGTTTTCGATCTGATGGCGCAGGTCGCGCGTCAATGCCATCTCGTAGTCGCCCGGACCGCCGACAGCACCGGAATCCACATACCAGCTATTGGTGACACCCGGCATGACCACCACCAAAGGCCGAATGGTCTTGTTTTCAATCAGCCGATCGAGTGTTGCCTGAATATCGCCAAGGTCGCGCCAGCTGTTCTCGTTTCCGTCGTGGCCATGCAGAAGATAAAGTACGGGCCATCCACCCTGGGGGGCATTGCCGTCCGGCTTGTAGATGTTGACGGCGAGCGGGCCATTCAAAGCAGGGCTTTGGAAGGAGTTATTGCTGATCGATCCGGCATTCGCGAGCCCCGACAAAGATAAAGGCACCACAACAGACAAGACGGCTGCCCAAGATCTTACCATAGTGTCGACTCCTTTGATCGTTGGTTTTGGAACGCTCTTTTCCGACACTCGTTCCCTATAGCCGGCTGCTATGAGACGTCTGCGATGACACTGCGGCGAGGCTGATTTTTCTAGGCGGAGTTCATCTCATTGATGGTGTGTGATTCAATCTTCCTGAAAGGAGATTGCCATGCGTCGTCACGAATTGAGCGACGAGGAATGGGCTGTCATTGCACCTCTTTTGCCGAACAATAGCCGTGGAATTGAACGTGTCGATTTCTGAACCGCACCGGGTTTGCCGGGGGCTCCAACTTCTGAGAGAGTGGAGCCGATATGAGCAAGACAACGAACAAGTTTTCACCTGAAGTGCGCCAACGCGCCATCCGTATGGTGCTGGATCACGAGGCAGAACACCCGTCGCGGTGGGCAGCCGTTTCATCTATTGCGGGCAAAATTGGCTGCTCACCGGCCACGCTGCATGAATGGGTGAAGAAGACCGAGGTCGATGGCGGCAAACGAGCAGGCTTGCCGAGCGACGCGGCCGAGAAGATGAAAGCTCTGGAGCGGGAGAACCGCGAGCTTCGTCAGGCCAACGAGATTTTGCGCAAAGCCTCGGCCTATTTCGCGATGGCGGAGCTCGACCGCCCCTTCAAACGATGATCTCGTTCATTGACGAACACCGTGGCATGTTCGGGGTCGAGCCGATCTGCAGGCTTTTGCCGATTTCCCCATCAACCTACTACGAGAACGTCACCAAGCGCTTGGATGTGGACCGCCTGTCGGTTCGCGCCTGCAGCGATATCGCTATGAAGATCGAGATACGCCGGGTGTTCAATGAGAACTTCCAGGTCTACGGCGTGCGTAAAATCTGGCGGCAGTTGCAACGAGAAGGCTACGACATCGCCCGCTGCACGGTCGCTCGCCTTACGAGGTCGATGAGCCTGCAGGGGATTATTCGAGGAAAGCCGGTCCGCACGACATTCTCGGACAAGGCAGCCCCGAGCCCGCTTGACCGGGTAAACCGCCAGTTCAAAGCCCCAGCACCAAACAGGCTGTGGGTTTCGGACTTCACCTATGTCGCGACCTGGCAGGGTTTCGTCTACGTAGCCTTTGTGATCGACGTCTTTGCCCGGCGCATCGTTGGCTGGCGAGCGAGCCGGACGGCATATGCGAGCTTTGTCCTCGATGCCCTCGCCGAAACGATCAACGGTCTCTACAAGGCCGAGGTCATTCATCGGCGCGGACCATGGAGGAACTTCGAAGCGGTGGAGTTCGCCACTTTGGAATGGGTCGACTGGTTCAACCACCGACGATTTCTGGAGCCAATTGGAAACATACCGCCAGCCGAAGCTGAAGAACGCTACTACGCCATGCTGGACGAACCAGCCATGGCCGCATAACTCAAACCAAATGGCCTCTGATGCTGGCCATGTTGAAGAGTGGGATCAATCGCTATTGGGGCGTGCTGCTCATCCTCCTGCTTTGGCAGGCCTGGGTCACGATCGGCCAGCTCAATGCAATCGTCCTGCCCCAGCCCGTCAACGTGTTGGTCGATCTGGTAATCGATCCCCGCATCCATACCGCGAACGGCATCCAGACCCTGGCGCTCGCCATCGCCGGCCTGCTGCTCGGCATGACCTTCGACAGTCTGCTGGCGATCCTGTGCTGGTTTTCGCGGCTTGCTACCGGAATGCTGGTGCCGTTGGCGATGATCTTTTCCTCCGCGCCAATCGTGGCCCTGATCCCGATCATCGCGCGGCTGCTCGGTTACGACATCAAGACGGTGCTGGCGATCGTCGTCATCGTGTCCTTCTTTCCGGCTTTCGTCTTTACCTCATCCGGAATGCGTGCACTGCCGCCGGGTGCGCCGGATCTGTTTGAGGTTCTCGGAGCCTCGCGCCGGATGCGTTTTCGCCATCTTGTCCTGCCGGCCGCCGTGCCGAATTGGATGATTGCGCTACGGCTTGCCGTCTCCTCCGCCGTTCTGTCGGCGATGTTGGCGGAGTATTTTATGGGCCAAAGCGGCTTGGGTTACCTGTTCCGGCAAGCTGCCGGCGATTTCGACATGGAACGCGCCTTCGGCACATCGGTGATCGCCACCGTTGTTTCGGTCGTGACCTTCACCCTGTCGCAGCGAGCCGAGCGGGCGGTTAACACGCGCTGGCGGTAGGGCAAAGCGTCCGCTTATGCACGGCTGATTGACGGTCGTACTGGCGCAATAAAGACTGTCATTTTATCCAATATGTCCGATCGGTTAACGGATTGAATTTAGCAATAGCGGTGACGAATGGCATGGGCGAAACTGCATTTGCAGGACTGCCTGCTCACAAGGATCCGCTATGCTCCTGCGATCAACTCTGATCTACGCCCCTGCCATTATCTTTACGCGCATATCCGCTCTGCTTCTCGTCATCTTCGCCACCCGGATGATCGATCAGACGGAGTACGGCCTCCTGACCCTGGTTGTCGCGGTAGGAGAGATGATCGACGTAGCTGTGACAGATTGGATGCGCATTTCCCTGCTCAGGCTCGGTGGCAAGGGCGACGTTACGCGGGGTAGCCTGGCGCGTGCAGCCAGCATTCTCTTTGGAACATCGGCTCTGGCGCTAGTTGTCGCCATCCCTGCTTCAATCATTGTCGTGCCACAACGGTGGATGGAATTTCTACTGGCGGTGGCAGCCTATCTCGTGGCCGGTGCAGTTGCGCGTTTCGGTTTGATTGTGCTGCAGATGCAGCAGCGTCACACGGCTTACGTTACCCTTGAATTCCTGAGGGCTGCGTTTCAACTGGTGATGCCAGTTCTGATCTTGATGGCCGGGCACGAAACCTTCTTGGCCGTTTCCCTCGCGTCGAGCACCGGTACCCTGCTGGCTGCGGTTGTTACCGGCATTGTGGCGGCCCGACGTGTCGTTGCTGGACCATCCGTCTTTACGCATTATGAGTTTTTTGCAATCGGCCTTCCAGTCGTTGCGGTTGCACTGGTAAGCCTTGGCCTCACCAATGGCGAGCGCGTCATTCTCAACGAATTTCATGGCGCAGCCTCTGTCGCAATCTTCGCAGCCGTTTACGCACTTGCCCGACAGCCAATCGCGCTGATCGCAAATGCGGTCAATACAGCGTCATTTCCCGAGGCAGTCTCACGCTTCGACCACCAAGGTCCACTGGCCGCCGGTCACTTCATTGCGCAAACCATGGCACTGATCATTTCGCTCAGCCTGCCCGCCGCGGCACTTCTGGTTGCCTTGAGTGATGACATCGTCAGGCTCTTTCTTCCCGCCGAATATGCGGGCCCGGAAGTCTTTCTATTTGCGATCATCGCATTTGCGGTCATCGCTACAAACCTCAGCGACTATGTCTATGGAGCAATGATTCATGCTCACAAACGACCGCACTTGCTCATCATCAACAAGGCAGTCGGCTCCGTGATTTGCATTGGATTATCGCTTTTGCTGATACCCTCGATGGCAGAAATAGGTGCGGCTCTCGGCCTTGCGGCTGGCGCCGGCGCCGGCCTGTTCGTCTCGATCATCATTAATCAGAAAATGACGCCAATCCCGACGCCTTGGCGCGCCATGTTTTCGGCTATCGTCGTCGCGATCGGCACCGGATATACTGCGGCTCTCATCTCCGGTTCGATACAAGTAGACTCGCTCTTTATCAAACTCGCCATAGCAAGCATCGCGTCCGGGTTCGTCTTTCTTGCGCTAAACGCAATTATGTACCCAAAGGAGGCTATGCACCGGATATATACTGTCAAGGAAATGTTTACCTCCTGACTATATCTCACTTAGTGCGTTATTCGACCGGTATCCGGTTGATGTGCTCAAGCATACATCGGGGACATATTTCAAGGTCCAGCTTCCGGTGCCGGTCAGAGGCTTTCTTGATCATGCTGCTGTTTCATCTGCGAAATATAAATTGGATGTCAGATCGTTCGCAACGCGTTGAGCCGAGGGACATCTGTTGAACATCCTGATCCAATCCTTCGATCGGGATGCCGAGTTCGCCTGCGAAACTGTTGCCCGGCTCAATGCCTCAGGGCACGCGGCTTATGTTACCTATGCCCAAGAGACGTCTTTGGGCAGACATCTTCTAAAAATCCTGCTTGCCGTTGAAGAACGCTACCTGCGTATCACCCGGAACGCAGCTGCCATGCCTCCACCCGAAAACTTTCGTGCCGATCTAATCGTCGATCTGACGGGAGAGAGACGGTCCGAGGACACGGCTGTGCTGCGGGTCGAGATCAATGGCCATCGCAACATCCTCGACGGACTGGCCAGCGTGAAAACGAAAACTCGCCATGCCACGGTCGTCGCCTGGCTCGATGATTGGCCGGTCGCACGGGCTTCACCAATGATAAGCCGGCAGACGTTCTTCGTCGTCAATCGCGATGAGCTGTATGTCGGTGTTCAATCGCTGATCATGCACACGATTGCCCGACTGGGTGGTGGACCGCTCGATGCGCTTTCCATCGACCGGATGCCAAAGGTTTCAACCTGCTTCATCTGCGCTTATGTCGCACATCTCACAACCGCTCTTTGCCGGCGTCTGTTGCAAGTTTTCATTGGACGCCGCCATCGCTGGCCTGCCTGGCAGACCGCGTGGCGATTCATAGAAGGGCCGGGTATTGCAGAAACACGCCGATTGGACGGTACTCCCTTTTCAGTGTTGCCAGATGACGGTCAGCGCTTCTACGCCGATCCTTTTGTCCTCGAACATCAGGGCGATACGTATATCTTTGTCGAAGAGTTCCCTTACGCCACCGGCAAAGGCGTGATCTCGATGAGTAAGGTGGGAAAGGACGGGTGCGCAAGCGTGCCGCGACAGGTGCTGGAAGAACAGCACCATCTCTCCTATCCCAATGTCTTCAAGGACAAAGGCGAGATCTTCATGGTTCCGGAATCCGGAGCGGCACTTGAAGTGGTGTTGTATCGGGCCGAGAGGTTTCCTGATCGGTGGGCTCGTCATGCCTTGTTGATTGCTGGACACAATATAAATGACGCGACGTTTATGCAACGTGATGGGCGTTTATGGATGTTTGCGACCGAACGGTTCGGGAAGGGGAGTGAATCCGACACGATGGTTGTTTTCAGCGCTCCAGACCTTCTGGGGCCATGGGCACCGCACAAACTCAATCCGATCTTGATTGACAAGGCTGGTTCTAGGCCGGGCGGCCATATCATCGAAGATGATGGGCGTTTCTTTCTTCCGGTGCAAGACGGAAGCGAGGTTTATGGCGGCGGGCTAGGCTTGCGCGAGATTATCGTGGTCGATGACGACAGTGTCGTGCTGGGACCGGTCGAAGCCATTGGCACCGGCTCCGCCTGGGCACGGCGCGGCATTCATACCCTCAACCGCACCGACCACCTTGAGGTCGTCGACACCACCTGGTGTGATTGAGAGGTTTTCCTCCCTGCTTTCGCCGGTGAAACGGGTAGGAACGAAATGGCTAGCGTCGTCAAGAGGATGACATCCGGGTTCTTCGTCGCGAACCCGTTATTAGACAGGTCGACGGCGATCAGCACGAGCATCGCAATCCGCGCTTCTACCGACGCCGCGTTAAAGAGGCGAACGAAGAAAATCATTATGATGATGGCAAACGCGACGGCAGCGGGCAGGCCTAGCGTCAGAATGATAAAAACAGGCGCGCTTTCAATAAAGTAGATCTGAAGATTTGTCCTGACCAGGAGAAGCAGCGTGTTGGCATCCATGCCAAGCATGATATCGCGCCAGCTGACATAGTTGAAAATCTGGTAGATCTTGACGCGTGCAAGTGAATTATCGTCCGCAAGGGAGTTATTGAAGCGACCGAGGAAACCTGCAGAAGAGAGTGTGAAGACAAGCAATGCGCCGCAAATGATTGCGCATAAGACAATTAGCAGCTTGGCCTGCCTTTCACGGCGCAGGGACAATTTTTGCCAGCGTGAAAGGCAAAGCAGAAGTAGGATTTCCGCGGCCCCGGCCAACGTTGCAAGGCGCGCACCCGACGCAGCCAACCCCACAAAAAGCACCAGAATAAGCATGGCTCTGAGCCAGAGCGGCCATCGTGTCAGCGCGACAAACCCGATCGTCAGCGCAATATGCGCGCCCAGTGCCAAAGGGTGCCCGGCAAGTCCTGTCGGGCGGAAAAATGGCTCATCTTCTGTGAACGGCAGAAGCCGCGTCTGACTGACCAATTCTCCTATTGCGATGATTGCGCTTGTGATCATCAAGATGATGACACATTCGCCAACAATGCGACGAGCATCCGGCGTCTGCGTCAAAAGGAGAAGCCCGGTCAGGACTGCGACCAGATAGGTGTCAATGATGAAGCCGGTTGCGCTTACGCCGCTGGTCGCCACGATCAGAAATGTCAAGAAAACCAGCGCACCGCCAATTCTCAGAAGCGATCTGAAAAGCGAAAGATCAGCCGTCGACAGCAAAAATGGCCGCGAAACCAAAGCCAGAATCAGAACTGAGACGATTGCGTAAGCCGCGAGGTGGAACTTGACAATAAAAGACCCACCCTCGGACGTGTAGCTCACGAAACCATCGAGCACTCCGGCAGAAATGAATATGCGCGCGACCACCGCCAAAATCGTCAATATCAGCAGCACAATCCCAAGGGCGTTATGCCGATAGTCTAGGCTTTGCGCGCCGGTCATACCAACACGGTCCATCGAAAACCTCAGTTCGCAATCCGGATGCCATAAAGGCCACGTTAACAGTCGTTCGGATAAAGCTAGACACCTAAGTAAAATGAGGCGTTAACACCATGTCCTTCCGCGATCGGGATGCAATGGAAAAGGGAGCGCGTGCCCCCTCATTGCTCAACTACATCGCAAGAGACAATTCTACGCTGCGCAGGACGCCCGGCGGCTCGAAAACCAATCCTCCCCATCCGAAAACAGATACCCCCGTCAGCCTCGACGGTATCGGCGAATTCCTGGAACTCGATCTGCGCCGAATCCTGGTCTGGCTGCGAGACGGAATAAAGCTGGCAATCGTCGTCGGTATCGTCTGCGCTATCCTTGCAGCATGTTACGGCCTGCTCGCCAAGCCCCGTTATACGGTGAGTTCGGAAGTCTATATCGAGCCTGCCAATCTTCAGGTCATCAACAATGATCTCTATGCGCAACCCTTGCAGCAAGGAGATCGCCAGGCTCTTGTCATAGCCAACCGCGCGCGACTGATGACATCAGGCAACGTGTTGACGCGTGTTGTCCAGACTTTGAAGCTTGCCCAAGATCCGGAATTCTACCAGCCGCCGAGTGGCCTGTTCAGCTCGCAACCGTCCAGCGCCCGCGCAAATGCGGATGCCGAACTGGGAGCGCTGAAATCACTGCGAAAGAAAATCACGCTGAACGCGGATGGTCGGACATTCATCGCGGAGCTGCTGGTTACCGCATGGACGGCGGATAAGGCTATCGCCATTTCAAATGCGATCGTTACGTCGTTCAACGCCGAGCTTGCCGGCACGGAAGCGCAAACCGCCGGCAGGGCGGCGAGCGCCCTCGACGAGCGCCTTGCAGCCCTCAAATCCAGTGCGCTGGCCGCAGACGAAGCGGTGGAAAGTTATAAGCGCACCCACGGGCTTTCAACTGGCGAAAACGGCCAGCTTGTCAGCTCGCAGGCCATGACGCAGACGAACACGCAGATCCTGGCGGCACGCACCCGCGTGATCAATGCCCAGACCAATTATAATTCCCTTTCCCGTGCAAATGATACGTCGACCGCAACCATTCCCGAATTCTCCGACACGTTACGGGAACTGAAGCTGCGTACGAGCGCGCTCGAACAGCAGCTTGGAGCGCAGGAAACGACCTATGGTGATCGTCACCCGTCCATTTCGAAGATCCGCAACGAGCTGGCAACGGCACGAGAGCAGGTCAGGATCGAACTTCGACGTGCCATCAATGTTGCTAAGGCGGAACTCGATCGGGCAAATGAGGCTCTGAAACAGGTGACTGCCAACATGACGGCGCTTGAAAGTGCATCTTTCAGCGACGGCCAGTCGCAGGTAGAGCTTCGAGAGCTCCAGCGGGATGCACAGGCAAAGACGCAGATTTACGACAGTTTCCTCGTACGCGTCGGACAGATCGCGGAGAGAGAACGGATAACGACCGATACGGTTCGCGTGGTTACTCCGCCGGTGCCACCGAGTGGACGTTCATGGCCTCCTGGCCCTGCAATGCTGTTCGTTGTCGGCGGCATTCTTGGCTTTATGCTGGGATTGGGTCTGTCGGTGATCCGCGGCATCGTATCCGACCTGCGACGCCAAGATATTGCTGGCTAAGCGGATGATGCCTGGTGCTCGCGTGACATTCCACGTACCCACCCTTTCCGGTGGAGGAGCCGAACGCGTTTTTGTCCTGCTGGCAAATGAGCTATCACGGCGTGGATACGACGTCACACTTCTCGTTTGGAACGGGAAAGGTCCGAATGCCGCGCTTATCGATCGCAATGTCGATCTGGTCAGCTTCGATATGCCGATGTCGCAAGGCCGTTTTGGCAAAATGGCAACGATCCAGGGGCTGCTTCGAACGGCCCGGTTCTTTCGTCGGCAGAAACCCGACGCAGTTTTTTCCGCCCTGAATTTCGCCAATCTGATCATCGCCATCGCCTTGAGGTTGGCGGGGTCTGGCGCCCGATACTTTCCATCCTATCACAACGCGATGGGGCTGAAGACCGAAGGCCTCGCGTATTATATCGTTCCTGTTCTCAACCGCATCACGATAACGCGCACGGCGAAGGCGATCGGTGTATCTTCCGGTGTCAGCCGCAATCTGGTTGAGAAGGGTTTTCACGTCGATCAAGTGGTGACGATCTACAATCCGCTTCCGCCGCAGACGCGTCGAAACCCTGACATATACGCTTGGGAAGAGACGCTTTCCACTCTCGGAGAAGGCCCGATCGTCGCAGTTCTCGGCAGACTGGTTCCGGTCAAGGATCACGGCACTCTTCTTCAGGCCTTCCGGCGCGTCTTGAGCAAAATGGATTGCCGGCTGGCCATATTTGGTGACGGCCCTTTGGCAGAGGCGCTTTGCGATCAGGCCCGATCGCTCGGGATCTCGGATCGTGTCATGTTCGCGGGATACGTAAACGATCCGGCTGCGTGTTATGCTGCGGCAGATCTCGTCGTGTCTTCGTCGATCAGCGAAGGCTTCGGCAATGTTCTGGTCGAGGCCATGGCGGCAGGCGTGCCTGTGGTCTCGACAGATGCTCCCTATGGTCCTCGAGAAATTCTGGCCGGCGGTGAGTTCGGGGCGCTCGTTCCGGTTGGTGATCCCGTTGCGCTGGCAGATGCAATCCTGTCGACGCTCGGCCGTCCTGTCGATGAAATGAAGCTGCGGGCGCGGGCGCGGGATTTCGATATCAGCACGATTGGAGATCGATACGAGGCGCTTCTTGAGGCCGATCGAAAGCCCGGCCAGGGGCGAAATCTCTGACCTTGGATTGGTAAACAGTTTCCGCAAGCAAAAACATGCGTGCAAACATAATTGCGCCGCCTATTGCTCCAAACGAGCCCGCTTCTCGCAAGGGCCTGGTCCGCCTTCTCGATTTGTTGGATTTTTTCCCGTTTCGAACCGTCTGAAGGTAAATAAAGGCTTACAAATTGCGCGCGCAAGCAGCGTCTAAATGACGTATTTCCTTCAGATTCCGGCCGTTCCGACTGATCGCCAAAGCTTGGATGTATTGAATCATAGTATAGATTCCGAATTTGAAGATAAGTCTAACGATTGCCTTAACCTTTGCGGAACGGGTCGTATGCTATCGCGACATCAATTCACATCGGCGTTGCACGCCCCATCATAACCGACTGATTGTAACTTTACTTGATAAAAGCCCTTTAGTTGCGCCTTCGCGCCAACCCAGGAGTTGCGGAATTGAACAGCATCCTGTCCGAATTGATCACGCGTCTCTCCAACAAGCTTTCCAGCTCCAGCCTGATCGCAATGGGGGTTCTTTTTCTCGTCGTGTTTATTTGTGCTGCGGTGGCCTATAGGCGGACCGTCGAGCACAGATCGCTCAGGGACTTTTTTGACTTCGCTTTCCCCGCCGAAATCATCTGGCACCCGTCGGCAAGGGCTGATTTCTTGTTTTGGATCACCAAACGGGCGATCATGCCGTTCCTGCTGATCCCGGCTGGTGTAACGTTCGTGTTTGGCGTCGGCTATGTGACGCACCAGGCGATCGCGGCTCTGTTGCCGGTCGAAACGCCTATTTTGCAGGGTCCGGCAGGGCCGGTGACGACCCTGATCTTCACGATCACGATGCTGCTGGCCTACGACATCTCCTACTACCTCTATCACGTCGCCCAGCACCGCTATCCCTTCCTGTGGGAGCTGCACAAGGTTCATCATTCCGCCGAGGTGATGGTTGGCGTCACCAAGGACCGCGTGCATCCCCTCGATGATCTGATGAACCGTGCGTGGGATGGTGTGATCCCCGGCATCTGCTTCGGCATATGGAGCATTTTTGCGTTGAACCTGGTCGAGCTGACCGTGTTCGGCATCAATGTATATATCCTCCGGAATATCCTGATGATGGATTTCGTGCGCCACACGCATCTCAAGATCTCGTTTGGTCCCCTTAACCACGTGATCCTGTGCCCGCATTGGCACCAGCTCCATCACAGCGTCAATCCCCGCCACTACGACAAGAATTTCGGCCTGTTGTTCTCATTCTGGGACCGGATTTTCGGCACGCAGGCTGTTCCACATCCGGATGAAGATTTCAGATTTGGTCTGATGGACCGCGATGCCGCCGACTACCAATCGCTCTTCGGCCTCTGGATCCTGCCGCTGAAGAAGATGTGGAAACACATGACGCGGTTTTTCCGCAAACTTTTTGGAAATGCTTCTACGCAAAGCAGGCCCAACTCATGAACATGCACACTCTCCCCAATCGGGCCGACGTCACGAAGCTGGAAGTCGTCAACACAACTGGACGTCTCAACGAAATTGGACCTCAGTGGACCGAGCTCTGGACGCAGACCGGTGGTCAAATCTTTCAAAGCCATGCTTGGATCAAAGCATGGTGGGACACGCTTGCGGAGCGCGAGCAGTGCGAATTGCGGATCGGCCTCATTTGGCGGCAGGACATGCTTGTCGCTGTCATTCCGTTGGCAATCACCCGGCGCAAGGGTGTGCGCTTCCTTGAGTGGGCGGCCGGCGCTTATTCCGACTATGGTGATATTATCATCTCTACGGACTGCCCCGACGCAGCTCTTGCACAGCTATGGGGAAGGCTGTGCAGGGCGCGGGGCTTCGACCTTGCCTTTCTCAACCGCCTGCTGCCCAATGCAAACGCCCGTCGGCTGATTTCGGTCAGTGCGGCAAGCGGCGTCAAACTTGAACCACATCATCGGCAGGAAACCAGTTATCGCGTGGAGCGACGGTGGGAGACCGGAGAGGAATGGCTCGAGAGCAAGCCGAAGAAAATCCGTCAGGAATACCGTCGCCATCTTCGCATCCTCGGCGAAATGGGAACGATCGAGTTCCGCATGGTTTCCAGGGCAGAGGATCTCGGGGATACGCTTGAGCGGCTCGTCGAGCTGAAGCGTGGAAACCTTGCAGCTCAGCAACTTGAATCGGCAATGTTCGAGGACAAGCACGTACTTGAGGCCTTCATCAACGCGCTGTCCGCCGCAGGCATCCTTCGTTTCTTCCTGCTTGAATGCGACGGGGAAATCATCGCGGCGTCGCTAAATTTCGTTCAGAACGATGTCATGATGGTCTATGTCACGACCTACGATCCGAAATTTAGCCGTGGATCTCCAGGCGATGTCCTGATGACAGAATACGTCAAATGGTCGATCGACCACGGCCACCCTGTAATCGATTTTCTTTGCGGAGCGGAGAGGTTCAAGAATAAATTCGCAACGGATGCTGTCGCGCTGGAATCGGTTCTGGGCGCTAAGAGCCTCAGAGGCCTTGCCGCCTATATCGCTGACGACCTTCGGCAAAAGTTCAGGCGAGTTCGTCATTCCCGACCGGCGTCGGTGAAGCAATTTCTTCAGGCCGATTCGCCTGAAGTCGAGCAGATCACGATTCACGAATCGGGTCTCCCCGACAACTATTCCGTTCTGGGTCTGCAGATTAGTGAAGTGACCCTGGAAAGGGCATTTCGCTATTTTGTCCACTGGTCCAAGGACCCGGTTGGACGAACCGTTGTCGTGCGCGACGTCCATGGCATTGTGAAAGCGATCGATGACCCTCAACTTGCCAGAATCCACAATTCGGCAGACATGGTCACGCCGGATGGAATGCCTCTCGTGTGGTCTGGAAGGATGTTGGGCAGATCGGTGAGCCGGACATGCGGGCCTGACCTGATGCACTACGTCCTCAAGCATTCCGCACGGGCGAACCTGAAGCACTACTTTTACGGCGGCAAGCCCGGTGTTGCGGGTCGTCTCAAGCTAGCATTCGAAAAGCGATTTCCAGATGTTGGAATTGTCGGAACTTCGACGCCGCCATTCCGTACGATAACGGACGAAGAGTTGAACGTCGTTGCCGAAGAAATTCGCCAGAGCGGAGCGCATGTTGTCTGGATCGGCATTTCCAGCCCGAAGCAGGAATATCTGATCGAGCGCCTGAAGTCCCTGGTGCCTGCTACGTTCATCGGCGTGGGTGCGGCCTTTGACTTCCACACCGGAGCTGTCAGTCGCGCTCCCTACTGGATGCAGGTTGCAGGCCTCGAATGGGGGTTCCGGCTTTTTTCCGAGCCGCGCAGATTGTGGCGGCGCTATCTTATCGTTGCCCCGCGTTTCGTCTGGCTGATGCTGAAGGACCATTTCTCAAAACATCCGGTCTAATAGCAGTTCCCTCGTTTCGGACAGGAATGTCGGCATTTAATTTCAGGTAAATGAAACATGAAGAAAGCTTTGACCGTCCTGGTGACTGCGCCATCGCTGGCTCATTCGAAAAACGTGTCTGGTGTTTCTTCCGTCGTGCGCGAACTCATAGCAGTGCTCGATGGAAAATTTCGTTTCAGGCACTTGCGGGTGGGATCAGAGCAGAATCCGAGCAGGTTTCTCCCCGCACGGATCGATAGCGTTGCCCGTACCGTAGGAGCGTTCTTCATTTGCCTTTTTGGCAGCTACGATATTCTCCACGCCAATGTTGCGCTCAACCGAAAGTCGATGATGCGTGAGCTGCTCTTATGCGTGGCAGCCCGATTGCGCGCCAAACCCATCATACTCCACCTCCATGGCGGCACTTATATCGAAGAGATTCCGCACGGTACGATCGCATGGCTGCAGAACGGCCTTTTCGACATGGCGAATACCATTGTCACGTTGAGCGAACGCGAGAGACGTCTGTTGACTGCAAGACGACCGGATTGCGCGTCCAAATTCCGAGTCGTCTATAACGGAACTCGTGTCCCTACCGCACTCGATCGGCCGAAGAAAAAGCCGGGCAGAATCGATGTCGTTTTCGCAGGGCGGCTCGTGGAAGAAAAGGGGATCGCGGCAATCATCAACCTGGGGCGCCGTATCAAAGGCACAGGTGGTATTTTTCTTCACATTTACGGCGAGGGAAATCTAAGGCCGCAGTTGGAGGAGCTGGCGGATAATTCATCGGTCTTTTACCACGGGATCTTCTCGCCTTCGGATCGGGAAAAGATCTTCAATGGCTGTGACATCATGATCCTTCCTTCTTTACGAGGAGAGGGAATGCCGATGGTTGTCGTCGAAGGCATGGCAGCCGGGGTCGTGCCGGTATGCACTCAGTTATCGTCCGTCCCCGAAATCATCACGGATGGACAGAATGGGGTTCTGCTTTCCGCATCAAGCGGAGAGGAAATGCATAATGTCCTGCTCGCACTTTTGAAAGATCCAGATCATCTGGATAGGATGTCCACACAGGCCCACGACTTCGCCAGAAGCCACCTCGATTCATCCGTCAACATGGCGATCTTCGACGGGTTGTATCGTCGAGCGACCAACAGCCTGTCTCTCGAGTAGATTTGCGGCTTGGCGCTATTGAGCCTCAGCTATCTCGGCAGTTGACGCAAAAATTTATGTGCTCCCCGATTTCAGGCCAGCTGGCGCAAGAATTTTCCGGGGGGCATGCTCTGGGACCAAACTTTAGCCCGGAGGCCGCTGCGAAGCGTGTATCGGTTATTCGATACAGTAGGAGCCACCATCCAGAATTGAGCAGTTTTGCACCGGTAGATTCGCAATGATGGGATTGCCGGTTCAGATCTTTTCAAGACCCGAATATCGAAAATCCGACAAAGCTACGGGAACATCGCAGCAATCAGCCCCAGCGGATGGCGGATGACGTTACCCGTCATTCTTTCTGTCTGGCATCTGCAAGAATATCCCGTCGACGATTTTAGGCCATCTGCTTCCTTTTCCAGCTGCGGCTTCCAAGAAAGATCGAAGAGGCGCCGCGATACCGTCTGGTGCCGCTTTTGATGGCCGAATAGGCCAGCCATGCCGCAACATCCCGTTGTCGGGATAGATAGATCGACGCCAAGTGCGTGGAAAACGTCGCGCCAGAGCATTCCGGCAGACGGCAGCGCTGTCGTCTCTGTACAATGCATCAGAAGTGTCGCTGTCCGCGGGTCTGTGACACGCGGAAACGCCCGTCCCTGCAGAACCTCTTGGGCCAGAAATTCCTGTGGCAGCATCACGGCGGGAACGCGATATCCTGCCTTCGCGTATTCCTGCCGCAAGGTCATCACAAATGCTGGGTCTATCCCGATCATCGGCAAGCCGGTCTTGGCTCCGCGTTCAAGAGCCTCCGTTATAACGGTAGCCATTTTGTCAAAGCCGAGATTGTCTCCCAGAGACCGAGCAGCTTTGCCGGCAGGTATCATGTCGACGAGAAGCGCGTGGTAACCGAGGGCGCGCAATCCGTCGATCGTATCGCGCTGAACCCCTTCGTCGAAAAGCGCGGTGAACCAGTCCTGCCAAACAAGGACAGTGTTGCTGGCAAGCGGATAGGCTCCGAGTTCGGCATGCGCGATCCTGTTTTCGGCCGGCATTTTGGCAGCGATCAGGTCGGGAAGATCCACTGCGTTCATCAGACGCTCCGCGATAGGTCGGATCTTGCTCCAGATCGGCCGGATTACCGGTGTCAAGGCGATCAGCCAGGGACTGAGGCGTTCGCCGAGCAGCGTCAACCTGTCCGCCAGAGGGCGGCGGTTGCGGCGGTAGAAATCGGCATAGAAGGCCGAGCGCATCTGCGGAATATCGACCTGGATCGGACAGGTCGAGGCGCAGGCCTTGCAGCCGAGACAAGTGTCGAGCACGCCCATAAGGTTCCGTTCGTCGACCGGCGGCGTGCCGCGCTCGCGGGCCGTTTTCCAGGCGCGTAGCGCATCTGCGCGGCCCTTGGGTGAATGCCGTAGGTCACCGGAGGCCTTGAAGGACGGGCACATGGGTGTCGTCGCCGCATAGCTCAGGCACTGGGCATTGCCGTTACAGCGAAAGGCCGCCGCGAGCGGATCGCCGGGCGCGGCGTTGAACGGCCGGAAAGCCGTGCCGGCAATATCCATCATCTGTTCAGGGGGGCCTACCAGCTTGCCGGGATTGAAGCGGTTTTTCGGATCGAAGGCGGCCTTGACGCCCTGAAGCGCCGCATAGGCCTGCGGGCCGAGCCATTCGGCCACATAGGCTCCGCGCACGCCCTTACCGTGTTCGCCCCAGAAAATGCCGCCATGGCGGCGGGTGAGGGCGAAGACCGCGTCGGAGACCGAGACCAGCTTGGCGCGATCGGCATCGCTGTCGATATTGAGCGCCGGGCGGATATGCAGGCAGCCGACATCGACATGGCCGTATATGCCGAAACCGAGGCCGTGATCTTTCAGAACCGCCAGAAATCCGTCGAGAAAATCCGGTAGGTTTTGCGGCGGCACGACGCAATCCTCGACAAAGGCGACGGGGCGCGCCGGCCCGTCCACCTTGCCGAGCAGGCCGACGCCGGCGGAACGGATCGCCCAGAGTTCGCGGATGTCCGCGCGGTCGCGCGCCACATGGATGGCGCCCGCGCCGGAAAGCGTTGCAAGACGGTGTCGGCAGGCGTCCAGGTTGCGGTCCAGCGCCTGACAATCCTCGCCGTTGAATTCGAGAAAGACATAGGCGCAGCGCAGATCGCCCTGCGGCCGCAGCGGGTCCGGCAGGCGCCGCAGAATGCCGGCTTCCGCGGCGATCTGCTGGACCCATTCGTCCATCACCTCGATCGCCGTCGGATCGTCCTGCAGAAGCGGTGTCGCGGCCGCGAGTGCATCGCGAAAGGTCGCGAAGGTGGCAACGATCAGCCGCTTTTCGGGTTCGATGCGCCGGAGTTTGACCCTGATCCGCGTGATCGGCCCGAGCGTGCCCTCGGCACCGAGAAACAGGCGCCACCATTCGAACCTGCCGTCATCGCGGCAGGCGCGCTCAAGATCATAGCCGGTAAAACGCCGGTTCAGCCGCGGCGTCTTCGCAATGAAGGCGTCGCGCCCTTCGCGGGCGGCCGCTTCCGCCGCTGCCAGCATGGGCCCGGCCCAGTCCGGCGCGGGTGCCAGGCTGGACATAAGTCCCTCCGCCTTGGCGATCTCGATCCCTAAAATATTGTCGGAGGTCTTGCCGTAGATCCGTGATCCCTTGCCGGATGCGTCGGTCGAGACCATGCCGCCGATGGTGCAGCGGGTCGAGGTTGAGGTTTCCGGCGCGAAGAACAGGCCGTGCGGGAGAAGCTGTTCGTTGAGATCGTCCAGCACCATGCCCGGCTCGACATCGGCCCATTGCTCCGCAACGTTGACGTCCAGCAGCCGCGACATGTGCCGGCGAAAATCGATGACGATGCCGCGGTTGAGGCTCTGGCCATTCGTGCCGGTGCCGCCGCCGCGCGCCGTCAGGGGCAGGCCGGCAAAGTCCGGACGGTCGATGACGCGTATCAGGACGACGACATCCGCCGTGCTCTGCGGGGCGACGACGATATCGGGAAAGATCTGGTAGACCGAATTGTCGGTGGACATGGCGGCGCGCAAGGCGCTGTCCGTCTCGATCTCGCCCTCAAAACCGTCACGCGCGAGGGCACGGGCAAAACGGCCGATCGCCTCGCCGTCCGGACTCATGGCTCCAGCGGCCGGAACAGGGGCACGGCCTGTTCGCCATCCTGCGACGGCTTGAACACCAGCGTGACCGGCTGGCCGATCGACAGCGCTTCCGGATCGCAATCGACGATATTGGTCATCATCGTCGGGCCTTCCTCAAGCGTCACATAGGCGATCACATAGGGTTCGGCCATGCGTCGCAGATAGCTGTAGGAATAGATTTTTCCGCGGCCGCTTGCCTGTCGCCAGACCGTTTTGGCACTGGCGCAGAAGGGGCAGCAGGGGCGGGGATACCAATGCGCCTGGTCACATTCCTCGCATTGCTTGATCAGGAATTCGCCGCGATTGGCGGCCTGCCAGAAGGGCAGGCTGTCGGGGCTCGGCTCCGGCGCGGGGTTTTGATAGGTCATTAGCTTATTCCCGTTCGAGAATGATGGTCGAGGAGGCATGGCGGACACCGAGCTGGCCGCCGATCGCATTGGCGAGCGCCAGCCTGCAATCGGGCACCTGCACGGCCGGATGCGCCTCGCCGCGGATCTGGCGCACCGCCTCGATCGCCTTGGTCATGCCGCCGCGATTGACCGGATGATTGTTGCAGAGCCCGCCGCCATCGGTGTTGAACGGCAGTCTGCCGACACCGGAAATCAGGTTGCCGTCCATCACGAAACGGCCGACCTCGCCTTTCGGGCAGAAGCCGAGATCCTCGATCTGCAGCATCGCGGTGATGGTAAAGCTGTCATAGAGCGAGACATAGCCGATATCGGCCGGCTTCACGCCCGCCTGGGCAAAGGCGGTGGCGCCGGAGCGCTGCGCACCGGTATCGGTAATTTCCATGTAGCCGCCATTCTGGCCGACCGGCGCCTCGCCGCAGCCGATCACTTTGACCAGCGGCCGTTTCAGGCTTTTGGCGATTTCCGGCCGGGTGACGATCAGCGCGCCGCCGCCATCGGTGACGACGCAGCAGTCGAGCCGGTGCAGCGGATCGGCGACGAGCGGCGAATTCACCACGTCCTCGACGGTCACCACATCGCGCAGCATGGCATGCGGATTGTGCTGGGCGTGATGCGAGGCGGCCACCTTGACCCAGGCCATCTGTTCGGCCGTGGTGCCGTAGAGGTTGCGGTGCCTTTGCGCCACCATGCCGTAGACGCCGAGGATCTGGATGCCAAACGGGCTTTCCCACTGGAAATCGGGCTGGTTCGGATCGTCCGCCCGCTTCAGCGCGCCCTTCGACTTGCCCTGCTGGCGCGGCCGGCCGGCGAGCGTGATCAGAGCGACATTGCATTTTCCGGCAGCGATCGCCTGGGCGGCGTGGGCGACATGGATGAGATAGGACGAGCCGGATGTGTTGGTCGTATCCACATGTCGCAGCTTCAGGTTCATGTAGTCGGCCAACGACAGCGGCCCGGTGCCCGGCGCGTCCGGTCCGCAGAAAAAGCCATCGACATCGTCCTTGCTCAGTCCTGCATCCGCCAGTGCGCCGAAGGCGACTTCTGCATGCAGCTGCGCGACGGACGTATCGGGCGCATTGCGCAGCGGATGTTCATAGGCGCCCGCAATATAGGCAAGGGCAGAGTGCGGCATGGTCGATCCTTTCGAACTCGTGCTTCTCTGACTTGCGCCTTGCCGGCACGGGTCTTGCGAAGTCGAGCGGCAGGATAAAGGCCGGAAGGAAAACCACAAACGCTGCTTTTTCGATGATCCGTTGAGAGAAGCTCAAAGCGCCTCCGCAGGACTGCGCAAAGGCGGCATGACGAAATCTAATCAACGCAGGCTTGATATTCACTCGTTTGACAGACGCGGCCGGCGATTGAAGTTTGCGTGCAAGGAGCGGTCGATCCGCGGGAGGAGATTTGCGCGACATGAACACTCTTTGCACCCAGACGAGACCTGGCCGGACAAGACCGGACGCGCGGAAGGTTCTTTAGAATGCAGCCGTTGCGAAAGACCCGGATCCTGGAATGGGCGGATGCATCGGTTGCGCCCTCGGTGTGCCGGGCGATTGCGCTGGCCGGCCGGATCGCCGCCGATTTCGGCGCCTCCGTCATGCATGGCGGTGAAGGCATGGCTGCCTTCTACCGGTCGGCGCCGGCCTATCTTGCGATCGGCAAGTCCGCTTCTGCCGGGATGGCCGTCGATACCGATGCCGTATTGGTGGGGCAGGGTGCGGAGAATGCCGCGGCCGTGTCGCCAGCCAGGGCGGTCGTCACCGTATCGCTGAAACCGGCCGGGGAAGAGCCTAGTCCGGCCAGCGCCTTCACGATCATGGCCTCGGCCGGCGTTCTCGATGTCATCGGTGATCCCGAGCGGGCACCGCTGCGCCTGCCGGGCGCGCAGCTCGACCTCTCGGCCGGGTTGTCCGCCTATACGGCGCTGGCGGGCCTGCTGGTCGGCGGCGGCGGCAAGGCGAGCGTGTCGCTGCTCGACGTCGCCATCTGGCTTAACTGGAAGAACATCGTCATGGCGCATGTCAACGGCACGGCGCCGAGCCGCAAGGGCCGGGGTGCCGAATGGCAGACGCTGCGCTGCAAGGACGGTTGGGTCGCGCTCGTCTATCGCGAAGGCGATTGGGCGGCCGTCAAGAAGCTGATCGGCGATCCGGCGATGGACGCGCCCGAACTTGAGGACCGCGGTATGCGCCGTCGTAATGCCAAATGGATCGCCGACCGGGCGGAAAAGGCATTCTCGACGATGACGCGCAGTGACATCGCCGCCTTTTCACGCGCAAACCGCATTCCGCTCGGGCCGGTCCAGCTGCCGCAGGAACTATTCGATGAGCCGCAATATCGCGAGCGCGGCTTTTTTGCCGAAACGGAAAGCGGTCCCATGCCGCGGCTTCCGGTTCTGTGGAACGGTGCGGCCTTTCAACCGGGCGGGAGGTCCGCATGACGATCAAGGCCAAGCCGCTTGCCGGTATCCGGGTCCTCGATCTCGGCATCATCACGGCCGGCGCCGCGACCTCGGCGATCCTCGCCGATCTCGGGGCCGAGGTGATCAAGGTGGAAAGCCCGACCTATCGCGATCCGTTCCGCATATGGGTGGCGATGCGCGAGGAGGACAAGAAAAAGCTCTCGCCGCATTTCCGGGCTACCAACCGCGGCAAGCGATCCGTCGCTATCAATGTCAAGACGCCGGAAGGGCGGGCCTGCCTGCTGAAACTCGCGGAACATTGCGATGTCGTAGTCGAGAATTTCCGCCGCGGCGTGATGGACAATCTCGGCATCGGCTTTGCGGCGCTGAAGGCGGCAAACCCGAAGATCGTGCTCGCTTCGATTTCGAGCCAGGGCGAAACCGGGCCGGACGCGCTCTACGTTTCCTATGGCTCGACGCTTGAAAGCATGGCCGGCATGGCCTGGCTGACCGGTTATGCCGGCGAGGCGCCGATGGTGAGCGGCGTCGATCTCAACTATCCCGACCAGGTCGTGGCGATCTTTGCCGCCGGCGTGATCTGCACCGCCTTGCAGGACCGGGAGCGGAACGAGGCGCTGCATCTCGACCTGTCGCAGCGCGAATTGACGAGTTTTCTGATCAGCGATGCCTTTGCCGAAACGCTGCCTGATGATGCGCAGCCTAGCAATCCACGGCTTGGCAATGGCGATCCGGAGTTCTTTTTGCAGGATTGCTTTCAGGCCATGGACGGGCGCTGGGTCGCCCTGTCGGTGACGGAGGCCGAACGGCAGCGGCTTGAGGATCTTGCCGGATCCGGCGGTATCGCGCCATGGATCGCCGCTCAGGATGCCGAAAAGGCGGCCGCGTCGCTGCAAGAGGCCGGGCTTGCCGCGGCCGTCAATCTTTCCGGCGAGGCGGTGCTTGCGGCACAGGAATGGCAGGCGGGGATGACGACCGCAAGTGACGGGCAGCCGCTGAAAGGCTCGCCCTTCGTGATCGACGGGCTGGATGCGCGCCCGGACGAGATCGGTGATTTCGGCGCCGAGACGGTTGCGGTTCTCAAAGAGATTGCCGGCTTCACGGATCGGGATCTGGCGCATCTGGCCGATGCCGGCGCCATCCCGGCGCCGGTCAAGGAATTGCCCAAAGAACTGCTTTGAGACGACAAGAGGAGGATTTTACCATGCAGGATACACGTCTCCTGATTGATGGCCGCTGGGCGGCCGGCAGCAAGGGCGAAAGGCTGGAGGTTTTTAACCCCGCGACGGGCGAGGTGTTCGGCCATGCCGCCGTCGCGACGGCTGAGGATATCGAGCGCGCCGCTGCGGCCGCCCATGGCGCCTTTGCCGCCTGGTCGAAAGTCTCCGGCTTCGAGCGGAGCGGCCTGCTGAAGGCGGCTGCCGCCCTGCTCAAGGAGAGGATCGAGACGATCGCGCCGATCCTGACGCAGGAACAGGGAAAGCCGCTTTCCGAGGCCAGGGGCGAGCTCGGCAATGCCGTCAATCTGATCGAGTTCTTTGCCGAGGAAGCGCGGCGGATCTATGGGCGCGATATTCCCGGCCGCACGCCGGCGGTCGTCCAGACGGTCCGTAAGGAACCGGTCGGCCCGGTTGCCGCCTTCACGCCGTGGAACTTCCCGGTCGCGCAATCCTGCCGCAAGATCGCAGCCGGCCTTGCCGCCGGCTGCACGGTCGTGCTCAAGGGGTCGGAAGAGACGCCGCATTCGGTGGCGGCGCTGGTCGGCTGTTTCGTCGATGCCGGCCTGCCCGCCGGCGCGCTCAACCTTCTCTATGGTGATCCGGCGATGATCTCCTCGCAGCTGATCGCCGACCGGCGCATCCGCAAGGTTTCCTTCACCGGCTCGACCCCGGTCGGCAAGAAGCTGGCGGCGCTGGCCGGCGCCCATATGAAGCGCACCACGTTCGAGCTTGGCGGCCATGCGCCGGTTCTCGTCTTCCGCGATGCCGATATCGACCAGGCGGCAACCCGGCTGGCCGGTGCAAAATACCGCAATGCCGGCCAGGTCTGCATTTCACCGACGCGCTTTCTCGTCGAGGAGGACGTGCTCGAGGAATTCACCGACAAGTTCGTGGCGCAGGTCAAGGCAGTAAAGGTCGGCAATGGTCTCGATCCGCAATCGACGATGGGGCCGCTCGCCAATCCCCGCCGCATCGATGCGATGGAACGGCTGGTGGCCGATGCGGTGGCCGGCGGCGCGACGCTGGCCGCGGGCGGTTCGCGCATCGGCAATGCCGGCAATTTCTTCGAACCGACCGTGCTGACCGATGTTCCGACCACCATCGCGGCGATGAACGAGGAACCGTTCGGCCCGATGGCGCTGATCCGGCCTTTCAAGGGGATAGACGAGGCGCTGTCGGAGGCGAACCGGCTCGATTACGGCCTCGCCGCCTATGGCTATACGCGCTCGTCCGAAACGGCTCATCGCATGGCGAGCGGCATCGAGACCGGTATGCTGTCGATCAACCATCACGGTCTGTCCCTGCCGGAAACGCCTTTCGGCGGCGTCAAGGATTCCGGCTACGGCTCGGAAGGCGGGGTGGAGGCGGTCGAAGCCTATCTCAACGGCAAGTTCGTGACGCACGCGACATTTTGAAATCCTCCCCCGAACGCACATGGCCGCCCCGATCTTCTCGGGGCGGCCATGTTGTTTTCAGATCATCCTGCCTATTCGGCGACGACCGTGTTCGAGAGCAGTCCGACCTTCTCGATCTCGACCTCGACGACATCGCCCGGCCGCATCCAGACCGGCGGCTTTCGCGCCCGGCCGATGCCTTCGGGCGTGCCGGTGATGATGACGTCGCCGGCCTCGAGCGGCGTGAAGACAGAGACGAATTCGATGATCGTCGGCAGGTCGAAGATCATTTTTGCCGTGCTGCTCGACTGCATCGTGGCGCCGTTCAGCCGCGTTTCGAGTGTCAGGCCCTCGCCCGGATCACCGACCGCGTCCGATGTCGTCAGCCAGGGGCCGAAACCGCCGGTCGAGGGAAAGTTCTTGCCGATCGTCGCCGAATATTTCGCCTGGAAATCGCGCATCGTCGCATCCATAAAACAGCTGTAGCCTGCAACATGGCCGAGCGCGTCGGCGCGGGCGATATGGCGGCCCGGCTTGCCGATGATGACGGCGAGCTCGCCCTCGTAATCGAGATTGTCGGAGGCCGGCCCGTGCAGGATTGGCCCCCGATGGCCGGTCAGCGTCGAGGCAAAACGCAGGAACAGGCCCGGATAGGCGGGCAGGTCGGCATTCTTGCCCTCGGTCAGATGATCGAGATAGTTGCGGCCGACGCAGATGATCCGGGCCGGATCGGGGATCGGCGGAAGCAGCGTGAGGGCGTCGAGCGGCAATCGCCGCGCCTCGCCCTTGCGGGCAAGGGCATTGTCGAGGCCTGCGGCGAGCGCCTGGCGCAGGCCGGAGCCGGTGAGGCTGCCGAGATCGAGTATCGCGTCGCCGTCGATAAGGCCGAAACTCTGCCGTCCGTCATGGGTGAAGCTGGCAAAGCGCATCTCAGCTTACTTTCCTGAAGGCGGTGACGGAGCGCAGGTCGTCCAGCAGCCAGCTGTCGCCGCGGCGGACATAACGCGCCGTCCACTCGCCGAGCGTATTGGGGACGCTGCTCGGCGAGACGCCCTTTTCGTCGGTTTCGCCGACATGCACCCAGGCGATGCAGTAGAAGGTGAGTTTTGCGGTGTCCGGATCGATGAAATCGACGACATGGTTCGTCAGCGTGTGCCGGGAATGGCGGTTGGCCGGCCGTTTTGCGGTCATGCCGAGAAGGCCTTCGGGCCCTTTCAGTTCGACCCCGGCGCGAAACCAGATGCATGTCGGGGTGATGAGGCCCGTCATCGTTTCGAATTCGCGGTTGTCGAGAGCGATGAAATAGCGGTTCATCGTCCGGATGATCGCGGCCTCGGCGGCCAGCATTGTATCGGCTGTCATCCCATTCCTCCTTCACGGGCATTTCCCTGCCGGCATCAGCTCTCCATGCCCCCGGAGGGTCAACTGATTTTACCGCAAGAGTTTTTTGCAGATTTGTCGTTTGACCTTTGTGGGCGTGCGACTACTCAAAGGTCGGGAAGATGTGAGGAGAAAATCATGAACGGTGCAGAATCTGTCGTTGCCACGCTGGTCGAAGCCGGGGTGGAAGTGTGCTTTGCCAATCCCGGCACGTCCGAACTGCATCTGGTCGCGGCCCTCGACCGCGTGCCCGGCATGCGCTGCGTGCTCTGCCTGTTCGAAGGCGGCGTGACCGGGGCTGCAGACGGTTATGCCCGCATGACCGGCAAGCCGGCGGCAACGCTTCTGCATCTCGGCCCCGGCCTGATGAATGCTGGCGCCAACCTGCACAATGCGAGGCGTGCCCACAGCCCGGTCCTTAATCTCGTCGGCGAGCACGCCACCTATCACCTGCAATATGACGCCCCGCTGACCTCGGATATCGCCGCCGTCGCCGGTGCCGTTTCCGCGCATATCGCCACGGCAAGCGCGGCCGAAACGGTGTCGAAGGATGCAGCCGAGGCGCTTGCGGCGGCACAGACGGGGCAGGGCCGGGTTTCGACGCTGATCATTCCAGCCGATGTCGCCTGGGGCGAGGGCGGTGTCGTCGCATCGCCCGTTGCAGCACCGGCCCGGCGAACGGTTTCGGACGAACTGGTGAAGGAAGCCGCCGCTGCGCTTGGTCGCGGCCAGGCGATGATCCTGGTCGGCAACGGTGCCCTGATGAAGGAACCGCTGATCAAGGCCGCTGCCGTCGCCCAGGCGACCAGCGCACGGCTTGCCTCGATCGGCCGCAATCCGCGCCTACAGCGCGGCGTCGGCACGCCGGTCGTCGAGCGCCTGTCCAATCCCGCCAGCCAGCAGATCAAGCAACTCGGCGAGATCCGCAACCTCATTCTGGTCGGCGAGGAGCCCCCGGTCGCCTTCTTCGCCCATCCGGACCGGCCGAGCGTCACGACCCATCCGGATTGCAACATCATCCGGCTTGCCGATGTGCATGACGACATTTCCGAATGCCTGGACCGGCTGGCGGCGGCGACCGGTGCCGATATCGCCGCCGTGCCGCTGCAGCAGCTCGTGCGCCCGGACATCCCGACCGGTCCGATCACGCCCGACACGGTCGCCATGGCCGTCGGCGCGCTGATGCCGGAAAACTGCATCGTCGCGGATGAATCGATCACCGTCGGCCGCAGCTTCTACCGCCAGACGGCCGGCGCCCCGGCGCATGACTGGCTGCATCTGCCCGGCGGCGCGATCGGCATCGGCATTCCGCTGGCGACCGGCGCGGCCGTCGCCTGCCCCGACCGCAAGGTCATCAACCTGCAGGCGGACGGTTCCGGCATGTATACGCTGCAGGCGCTATGGACCCAGGTGCGCGAAAACCTCAACGTCCTGACGGTCATCTGGTCGAACCGCAGCTACAAGATCCTGCGGGACGAATTGTCCAATGTCGGCCTGCCCGATCCCGGTCCGACCGCACTCGGCATGCTGGACCTGAGCAATCCGCCGCTCGACTGGGTGAGCCTTGCCCGCGGCATGGGCGCCGACGGGCGCCGGGTCTCCGATATGGACGGTTTCGTCGAAGCGTTTCGCGACGGTCTGGCGCGCAACACGCCCTATCTGATCGAGGTCGAAATCTGAGCGGGTCGTCGCGGCCGCTTCAGGCGGCCGCCTCCGTCGAGGAGAACGGCCGGCGCTTGGTCGCTTCCTCGCAGACCCATTCGACGAAGCCGGAAATGGCCGGGTGGGTGCGCGCCGTATGCTGGTAGACGACGTGAAATGCATTGCCGTCCGAACAGACATGTTCGAAAGGCGCGACCAGCCTTCCCGACATCAGGTCGTCCTCCACGAGCGGGCGCATCGCAATCGCAAGGCCGAAACCGCTGGCCGCCGTCTCATAGGCCATGGAAGAGCTTTCAAAGGTCAGGATCTCGCGGCTTTCCGGCGGCTCGACATGAAAACTTTCGAACCAGAGCTGCCAGTCCTGCAGCCGTTGTGACGATTGCAGCAGCGTCGTTCCCTCGATATCGGCAATGCTCCTGATATTGTGGGTGTCGCGATAGGCCGGGCTGCAGACCGGCGTCAGGTCGATGTCGAACATCCGCTCTCCCTTCAGATTGTGGGAGGGACCGGCAAGCCGGATGGCAACGTCGATGCCTTCCGCCTCCAAATCGACCGGCGGCATGCCCTTGTTGATCAACTTGATCGCCTGATTGGGGAAACGGGCATGCCAGGAGGCCATGCGCGGCATCAGCCAGCGCAAGGCGAAGGTGATCGGCGCAAACACGCGCAACTGCTCCTGGGTGCCCTGGCCGGCAAACCGCTTGGTTGCCTGGTCGACCCGCGCGAAGGCGGTGAAAAGCTCATCCGCATAGGCGCGGCTTTCATCGCTCAGGCGCACTTCGCGATAGTCGCGATCGAAGAGCGGCTTGCCGAGATAATCCTCCAGCGCCCGGATCTGCCGGCTGACGGCGCCTGGTGTGACGCAAAGTTCATCGGCCGCCCGCGTGAAGCTCGAATGGCGGGCGGTAACTTCAAAGACCCGCAGCGCGTTGAGCGGTGGCAATTTCCAGGACATGCAATTCCTCCCTTGCATTCAATTCATTCGAGAACTCTTCAAATCTCCCGGTTTGAAGCGGTTCCTGATTTTATGTCTTGAGTTTCTTTCACGAGAACATGGGATGGGCAACATTTTTCGTCGATGTCTGCGCTGGCCTCCCACTGCTCTCGGCATGCATGTCCTTGATCAGCGTTTCGGTGGAGCGAAATTCAACGGGGTCAGAAGAAAACGTCGTTTGACCGGTCTTGTCGATAAGGTCACGTTGGGTGCACGGAACGGCAAGGAGGGTTGCCGGTCGGTGAGGAGACATTGCTTGGTAGTCCATCTCGAAAAAGCTGAACATGTCGCGATCGTACGGCTCGACCGTCCGGAGGCGCTGAACGCGATCGATCCGGAAACGCGCGAGGAACTTCGCACGGTCTTTGCCGATCTCGGCGCTGACGACGCGATCCGCGTGGTCATCCTGACCGGCACCGGCGAAAAGGCCTTCTGCACGGGCTCCGACCTCAAAAAGACCATGCCGCCGGCCGAAACTTTTGCCCAGCAGGCCTTTGGCGGAACA
This sequence comes from Neorhizobium alkalisoli, assembly GCF_007829835.1. Lineage (GTDB taxonomy): Bacteria > Pseudomonadota > Alphaproteobacteria > Rhizobiales > Rhizobiaceae > Neorhizobium. Next base: position 72,725 of record NZ_VIWP01000012.1, read on the forward strand.
AAAACCCGTGAAGCCTCGGAGACGATCACCAAGGTTCTGGCGATCCCGCAACCGATCATCTGTGCCATCAACGGCATCGCGGTCGCTGGCGGTCTCGAACTTGCTCTGGCCTGCGATATCCGCATTGCCGTATCGCATGCGACCTTCGGCCTTTCGGAGGTGAGGATCGGTTCTATCCCCGGGGGCGGCGGCACACAGCGCCTGCCGCGCCTCGTCGGCCTCAGCAATGCCATGCCCATGCTTCTCGGCGGCGGCCGGGTCGATGCCGAACAGGCGCTTCGCATGGGGCTGGTCTCGAAGATCGTCGATGCTGCCGATCTGATGGCGGAGGCGCTCGGCATGGCGACGCAGATCGCGGAGAATGCGCCGCTTGCGGTGCGCGCCGTCAAGGCGCTTGTCCATCAGGGGTCGAACCTGCCGTTGAGCGAGGGGCTCGAAATGGAGCGCATGGTGTTCGGCAACCTGCGCAATACGGAGGATCGGATCGAAGGCCGGCGCGCCTTCGCCGAAAAGAGAAAGCCTGTCTATCGGGGGTGGTGAGCCGGAACAGGCAACAAAAGGGAGGAAGAACGTGAGGAAACTGCTTCTAACACTGGCCCTGTCGCTTTCGGCAGCGCTTCCCGCCTGGTCGGCTGACCAGGCTCTGATCGATGCCGCCAAGAAGGAAGGCAAGGTCGTCTGGTATACGTCGCTGATCCAGGATCAGGCCGTGCGGCCGCTCGCCAAGGCATTCGAGGCGAAATATCCGGGCGTCAAGGTCGACGCGGTGACGGGCAAGACGTCGGAACTGCTGTTGCGCATCACCGATGAGATGAAGGCCGGCGCCCTGCAAGCCGATGTCCATCATGGCGGCGGCGCGGCGCAGGAATTGCTGGCCAAGGGCGCGCTGGAAAAATTCATTCCCGATTCCGCCGCCTCCTTCCCGGCCGATCTGAAGGATACCGATGGCTACTGGACGGCGCATGTCGTCAACTTTCTCGTTCCCGCCTACAATACTGACATGGTTCAGGGCGGCGACATCCCCAAGACCTACGAGGATCTGCTCGATCCGAAATGGAAGGGCCAGATCGCCTGGGCCGCCAGCATGAGCCAGGGCGGACCTCCCGGCTTCATCGGCACCGTGCTCGGCGTGATGGGCGAGGAGAAGGGGATGGATTATCTGCGCAAGCTCGCGCAGCAGAAGATCGTCAACGTGCCGACCAACCAGCGCGTCGTCGTCGACCAGGTGATGCAGGGGGAGTATCCGCTGGCGCTCTGCACCTTCAGCCACCATTCGGACATCAGCGCCGCCCAGGGGGCGCCGGTGAAATGGGCAGCCCTCGGTCCGGCCGTCACCAATACGATCGATCCGATCTTTCTGCTGAAGGGCGCGCCGCATCCCAATGCCGGCAAGCTGCTGATCGATTTCATCGAGTCGGACGAGGGCCAGCAGGCGCTCGCCAAGGCAAACTATATCCCGGCCAATCCAAAGTTCCGCAAGGAAGGCTCCGACCCCAAGGCATTCACGCTGACGCCGCAACTGATCGCCAAGGATTTCGACCGCTGGGTCTCAATCTATAACGAGCTGTTCAAGTGACGGCAGGCGAAGTCGACCGGCGGCATGCCCGTGCCGCCGGCACGGCGCGCATGCCATGGACCATGTCTTGGAAGGAGGATGTCATGTCGATCTGTCAGGCTTTCGGTTGCCAATGGCCAAGGGCAGCATCATGAATGCGGGTCAGGCTTTGCCGACAAATATGCCGAAAAACGGTGTCCCTGCCGCAAGCCCGAGCCGTCGGGGCGCCACCAGCTGGCGCGGCCGCGGATGGGTGCTGAAGGCGCCAGTCGCCCTGCTCGGATTGCTGCTCGCGATCCTCGTGGTGCCGCCGCTGATCATGCTCGTCCAGACCAGCCTCACGGATTATGCGAACCCGGATGCCGGCCTGTCCTTCATCAATTACCGGCAACTGATTGCCGATCCGCTTCTCTATATCAGCATAGCCAATTCGGTGATCTTCGCAGCCTGCGCCACGGTCCTGTCGCTCGTGCTCGGCGCCACCGTCGCCTGGGTGGTGGAGCGCACGAATGCGCCCTTCAAGCCGCTCGCCTATGTCACCACAGTCGTGTCGCTCGGCACGCCGGCCATTCTTTACGTCTCGGCCTGGACTTTCCTGCTCGGCAAGGCCGGACCGGTCAATGCCCTGTGGCGGTCGATCACCGGCGGTTTCCAGCCCCTGGTCAACATCTATTCGATCCCCGGCATGGTCCTGGTCGAGGGACTGCTCTGGGTGCCGCTCGTCTTCCTTCTCTGCGGCGCCACGTTCAAGCGCCAGAATGCCGATCTGGAGGAAGCCGCCCGCATGGCCGGCGCCTCGGTCTTCGATACGGTGCGGCGGGTCTCCATGCCGCTCGCTAAGCCGGCGCTGCTCGGTCTTGCGATCTTCATTTTCATCCGCAATCTCGAGGCCTTCGACGTGCCGGTCCTTCTCGGCACACCAGGCGGCGTTAAGCTTCTGACCTCCGACGTCTATCTGGCCATGACCCAGGTGCCGCCCGATCTTGGCCATTCCAGCGCCTTCGCCGTGCTGATGGTTCTGTTCGTGTCGATCCTTCTCGTTTTCTACGGCCGTGTCTCGCGTAGCGCCGACCGCTATGCCAGCGTGACCGGCAAGGGGTTCCGGCCGCGTCCGTTCAATCTCGGTCGCTATCGCTGGCTCGGCGGCCTGGTGATCTGGTTCAACTTTCTGCTGGTGCTGATCATTCCGATGACGGCGATCCTGTGGAATTCGTTGACCCCGTTCATCCGTCCGTTCAGCATGGCCGGCCTGAAGACGATGACGCTCAAGCATTATCTCGTCGCCCTGACAGACAGCTATTACCTGCACATGGCCTGGAATACCGTGCTGATCTCCGGCATTGCGGCGACCGCCGTCATCGCGATCACGGCGCTGGCGGCCTGGTTTTCCGTCCGGCGCTGGCCGGGCGCCTCCCTTCTCGATCAGCTGGCGAGCCTGCCGATCGTTCTGCCCGGCATCGTGCTCGGCGTGGCGATGATCCAGATCGCGCTGCGCACGCCCTTCGGCCTCTACGGGTCGCTGTCCTTGATCGGGATCGCCTTCGTCGTCCGCTACATGCCCTATGGAATGCGCTATGCCCAGCCGGGCGTGATGCAGATCCACCGTGAACTGGAAGAGGCGGCCGGCATATCGGGCGCGACTCAGCCGGCGATCTTTCGCCGCGTCGTCCTGCCGCTGCTGTCGCCGGCGCTGATCGCGGGCTGGCTGTTCATCTTCCTGCTGGCGGCCAAGGAACTGTCTATCGCCGTGCTTCTGGCCGGTGCCAATTCCAAGACGATCGCGGTCGCCATGTTCGACCAGTGGACCAACGGCCAGGCCGGCGAAGTGGCCGCGCTCGGCATCATCTGGACGGTCATCATGTCCTGCCTTGCGGCGCTGATGACCCGGCTGACGCGCAAGGACAACAATTCGGAAGGTGCCCTCTGATGCTCGCTCCCAACAATACGCTCGAAGTGCGCGGTCTCGGCAAGACATATTGGCCGAAAAGCAAATCCTTTCCCGGCGGCGGCATCCGGCCGATCTCGTTTTCGCTGAAGCCTGGAACCTTCTTCACCCTGCTCGGTCCATCGGGTTGCGGCAAGACGACGACGCTGCGCTGCATTGCCGGGCTGGAACATCCCGATACGGGCAGCCTGAAACTCGGCAACGAGGTGTTCTTCAATGCCGAGGCCGATCATGTCGTGCCGCTCAACAAGCGCAATATCGGCATGGTCTTCCAGTCCTATGCGATCTGGCCGCATATGACGGTCTTCGACAATGTCGCCTTTCCGCTGCAGGTCCGCGCCGGCGCAAAACCTGCCAAGGCGGAGATCGCCAAAATGGTCGAGACGGCTTTGGCGACGGTCGGGCTGGAAGGCTATTCCTCCCGTTCCGCCACCCAGTTGTCCGGCGGCCAGCAGCAGCGCGTCGCGCTTGCCCGCGCCATCGTCCATCAGCCGAGCCTGCTTCTGCTCGACGAGCCGCTTTCCAACCTCGATGCGCGGCTGCGCGACGAGATGCGCAACGAGCTGAAGCGGCTGCAGAAGCAGATCGGCATCACGACGATTTACGTCACCCACGACCAGAGCGAGGCGCTGGAAATGTCGGATGTGATCGCCGTCATCAATGCCGGCGAGCTGGAACAGATGGGCACGCCGCGGGAAATCTACGACCGGCCGCGCAACGCCTTCGTCGCGAGCTTCATGGGCGGCACCAATCTTCTGCCGGCGACGTTGACGGAGGCGGCCGCCGACGATGCGCGGATGATCGTAAAGCTCGATTCCGGCGCACCGCTCAAAGTCTGGTTTCCCTATGCGGTGCCGGCCGGCAGCCGGATTTCGGTGTCGATCCGGCCGGAGGTCATCGGCCTTGTCCGGCCGGGGCAGGCGGTGCCGGAAAACCACAACAGCCTTGCCGGAACGATCGTCTCCGCCAGCTATCTGGGTGGGATGATGCGCTACACGGTCGACATTGCCGGCGGCCGTCTGCAGCTGCATCAGCCGACCGAGGCCCTGTTCGAGCAGGGGCAGGCGGTTGCGCTGCATTTCCCGGTCGACAAGACACTCGGGCTGATCGCCGCGGCATGAGGACGGATGAGGACAGATGATCGACAAGAGAAAATATTCGCTGGCCGAAGCGCTTGAGGGGATAAGCGACGGGGCCGTGGTGATGATCGGCGGCTTTGGCGCCGTCGGCCAGCCGGATGCGCTGGTCGATGCGCTGGCCGAGATCGGCCCGCGCGACCTCACCGTGATCGCCAACAATGCCGGCTGGAGCCGCGAGACCGGCATTCCGCGCCTGATGGATCTCGGCCTAGTGCGCAAGATCATCTGCTCGTTTCCAAAGGGGTCGGAAGTCTTCAAGAGCCTCTACCTGGCCGGCAAGATCGAGCTTGAGATCGTGCCGCAGGGGACGTTGGCGGAGCGTATCCGCTGCGCTGGCGCCGGGATTCCGGCCTTCTACACCGCGACGGCCGCCGGCACGCAGCTCGAAAAGGGCAAGGAAACGCGCGAATTCGACGGCCGGCGTTACGTCATGGAACGCGCGTTGCCGGCCGATGTGGCGCTGATCGAGGCCTGGGCCGGCGATCGTTGGGGCAATCTCAGCTATCAGGGCTCCGGCCGTAATTTCAACCCGGTCATGGCGACCGCCGCGAAGCTGACGATCTGCCAGGTGCATGAACTCTTGGACGCCCCTCTCGATCCGAATGCGATCGTCACGCCGGGGATTTTCGTCAACCGGATCGTCCAGGTGAAGGCCGACAGCGACCGCCTGATCGCCGCCCAGCGGCTGGCCTGACCATCACCAGAGGGATTAATCCATGACCGTTCAAACCATCATCCAGCCGCAGGATCGCGAAGCGCCGGCACGACGACTGGCGCGCGACATCGAGGATGGCTGGTATGTCAATCTCGGCGTCGGCATGCCGACCAAGGTCGCCGACATGATCAACGACGAGCGCGAGGTCGTGTTTCACTCGGAAAACGGCATTCTGGGCATGGGCCCGACGCCGCCGGAAGGCGAGATCGATCCTTGGCTGGTCAATGCCGGCAAGAAGCCGGTGACGCTCCTGCCCGGCGCCTCGCTGTTCCACCATGCCGACAGTTTCACGATGATCCGCGGCGGCCATATCGATCTCTGCGTGCTCGGCGCGTTCGAAGTGTCGCAGACAGGCGATCTCGCCAACTGGACGACCGGCGGCGACGAACTCATGCCGGCCGTCGGCGGCGCGATGGATCTGAGCGTCGGTGCAAAACGCATCTGGGTGCTGATGCAGCACAATGCCAAGGGCGGCGAGAGCAAGCTGGTCGAAGCCTGCTCCTATCCGCTGACGGCGCCGGGCGCCGTGTCGCGGATCTATACGGATCTCGGGGTTTTCGGCGTCGCGGATGGCGGCTTTTACGTCATCGATCTTGCCGAGGGCGTTTCGCTGGGCGAGGCGCGGGCACGCACGGGAGCGCCTCTGCATGCAGAGTGAACGTACCGATGGCACCCGACCGCAAGCGGGCCCGGCCCGCCTGACGCCGGCCGGCGCGCGAAAACAACTGCGGACAATCCTGGCCGGCGACAAATGCGTCAGCCCGGCTTCGGTCTATGATCCGCTCTCGATGCGCATGGCGGCCGATCTCGGTTTCGAGCTCGCCATGCTCGGCGGCTCCGTCGCGGCGCTGGCCGTGCTCGGCGCGCCGGACCATGGCCTGCTGACGCTCTCCGAATTTGCTGGACTGTGCCGGCGCCTGTGCCGCACCGGCGCCCTGCCGCTCTTGGTCGATGCCGATCACGGTTTTGGCAATGCGCTGAATGTCATGCGCTGCGTCGAGGAACTCGAAACAGCCGGTATCGCCGGCATGACGCTCGAAGACAGCGAATTGCCGGCGCCTTTCGCGGCACCGGAAGGCCGGATCACCGGCATAGACGAGGCGGCGGCCAAGATCGCCGCTGCCGTATCGGCCCGCAGCGACCCGGATTTCATTGTCGTGGGTCGCACGACGGTCGGTGCCAAAATGGCGGGAAGCGGCAGGCCGGCCGACGATCTTCGCGATCGCACCTCCGCCTTTGCCGCGGCCGGCGCCCAGGCGATCTTTCTGGCGCGCGCACGCACAATCGCCGAGGTCGAGATGGCGGCCGAGGCCTCCGGCCTGCCCGTCATTCTGGCGGCGGCGAAAGGCGAGTTGGAAAAAGCCGATCTTGCCGCGCTCGGCGTGCGCATCTGCCTGCGCGGCCACGACACGATCGTCCGGGCGACGGCCGGCGCGTGGCAGAGCCTTGCCGATGCGGCTGGATCGGAACAGTCGCGGCCGGACGGTCTGATGGCCCGGTTCAGCGAGGAGGACCGGTACGAACGTCTGATCTCGGCCCATCTGAAGCCGCCTGCGGGCTGAGGCCGCAAAACCTGCGCACCCTGTGACGGGCGCGAGCATTGAGGGACTGCCGGAAAGGATGGCGATCGCCATCGCCATCGCGGAGGATAACCGCTTGTCTTCGCGTCCGCAAAATTGATGACCTGAGGACACTAAGTGCATGATTTTTCGTCGTTTGACGACCGGCAAAAGGGAAAGCAATCATCGCATTGCCGATGGGCTCCCCCCGTCGCATCTGCCGAACTCGTCGGTCATGGACCGCATCGCGGCGCTCTTTCGGCCGCATAGTCTAGAGAATGGGAAGACGTTGTGAGCAATCAACTTTCGAATGTCGCCGCGGTTGTCGGCATCGGCCATACGGATTGGCGCAAGGATTATGCCGCGCATCGTGCCGGCGAGGCCGGAAAGCTGGACTCGATCGGCCTCGCATCGCTGGCCTTCACGCGCGCCCTGAAGGATGCCGGCATTTCGCGCGATGAGGTGGACGGACTGATCGTCGGGCCGACCACTCCTTATGAGCGGATGGGCGAGGTTCTGGGCATCGATGCGCGCTGGGGCGGCCAGGCCGATGCCATGCTGGCCGTGATGCAGGCGACGATGGCGATCCATGCCGGTCTGGCTGAGGTCGTGGCGCTCGTCTACGGCAACAACCAGCGCACCGGCAAGACCAATTACGGCGGCGCGAACGCGGCCGGCGGTGCGAGCTTCCTGTCCTATGTCTATCACGCGCCCTGGGGCTTTACTTCACAGGGTGCGCTATATGCCCTGATGTTTCAGCGCTACATGGAGGAAACGGGGCTCACGTCGACGCAGCTCGGCGAGGTCGCCGTTGCGCAGCGCCTGGCCGCCAGCCTCAATCCCGAGGCGGTGATGCAGAAGCGGATCACGGTGGAGGATTATCTCGCCTCCGATTTCGTCTGCGAGCCGCTGCATCTGTTCGACTATTGCCTCGTCAACGATGGCGGCGTGGCGCTGATCATCATGTCGGCCGAGCGGGCCCGCAAGCTGCGGCCGGATCCGGTGATGATCCATGGCGTCGGCCGCTATGACCTTAACCGCGGCGCAACGAGCCTCGAACCGCGCCTGACCGAATATTACCTGCCGGCACAACAGAAGGTCGCCGCCCAGGTCTTCGACATGGCGGGGGTCGGTCCGGAGGATATTTCCTCGGCACAGATCTATGACAGCTTTTCCTGCCATATCCCGCTGGCGCTGGAAGGTTACGGATACTGCGCTCCCGGCGAGGCCGGGCGTTTCATGCAGGACGGCAATATCAAGCTCGGCGGGCGCCTGCCGGTCAATACGAGCGGCGGCCATCTGTCGGAAAGCTATATGCAGGGCTGGGGCCATCAGATCGAGGCGGTGCGCCAGATCCGCGGCACCTGCGGCGAGCGGCAGGTCGAGAACTGCCGCTTCGTTCATTACAGTTCCGACGTCGCCGGCAAGGCCGTCTCGATCATTTACGGAAGGTAACAGCCATGGGCAAATCGCAACCCGTCATGTCGATCGACGACCGCATCATGTGGGACGGAATCGAGCATGGAGAACTGAAGCTGCAAAGCTGCAGCCATTGCCGGACGCTCCGTTATCCGCCGGGGCCGATCTGCGCCGAATGCCTGTCGATGGAATCGAACTGGGTCCCGGTCGCCGGGACCGGGACGATCCTGTCCTGGGTGACCTTCCACAAGCGCTATTTCGACGATTTCCCGCCGCCCTACAATTCGGTTGCGGTGCGGCTCGACGAGGGGCCGATCATCATGTCCAACCTGGTGGGAGACGAACCCGAAGGCTCCTGGATCGGAAAGCGGGTGCGGCTCGAATTCGTCGACCATGACGGCCGCAGGCAGCATGCCGTGCGGATCGACAGGGCCGGCTAAAGGCCTTGCAGCCCATTGCCGTCGCGGTGAAAACCATCAGGAGAAGATAGCATGCCGAACCAGGACGACTATATTCCGCGTCCCCTCAGCAAACCGGGTAAGCCCCTGCCGGCGGGCGCCTGGGATTGCCACAGCCATGTCTTCGGTCCGTTCGACCGCTACCCGATCCGCAAGGGGCATCGCTACACGCCGCCCGAAGCCCCCTGGCAGGATTACGAGGCGATGCGGGCCGCGGCCGGTTTCGACAACGGCTCGCTGGTGCATGCCTCGTCCGCGGCCTATGACAATTCCGGCACGCTGGAGGCGATTTCCAAGGCAAAGGGGCGGGTCATCGGCGTCGCCGTGCCGGCGCCCGATGCAAGCGATGCCGAGCTGCAGGCTCTGCATGCAGCCGGCGTCCGCGCCGTGCGTTTCGCGCCGGCCCGCGAACAGGAGGATGCGCCCGGCACGCTCGATTTCGATGTCATGCAGCGCTGGGCGCCGCGGCTGAAGGAACTCGGCTGGCATATCCAGGTCCATAACGGACTGTCCAATATCGTCGAGCACCTGCCGATCTTCCGCACCATGTCGGTGCCGGTGGTGATCGACCATCTCGGCGGCGTCAAGCCGGATGTCGATCCCGACGGAAGCGAGTTTCGCGCGCTGCTGGATTATGCGCGGCATCACGATGTCTATGTGAAACTGACACTCAGGGTCGCCAGCAAGGCACCGGACTATTCCGATGTCAGGGCCTTCCACGACCGCTGGGTCGAAACGATCCCCGACCGGGTGATTTTCGGCAGCGACTGGCCCTTCATCAACCGCCGCACCGATCCGCCGCTGGTCGGCCATCTCGTCGATGTATTCGATGCCTGGGTGCCGGACGAGACCCTGCGCCGCAAGGTTTTCGTCGACACGCCGCTGCGGCTTTTCGGTGCCGCATGATCCGTCTCTGGTGGTCCTCCCGCTCACCCTATGTGCGGATCGTCACGCTGGCGCTGCATGAACTCGACTGCGCGGATGCGGTCACTCTGTGCCCGGTCTCGGTCAGCCAGAAGACGCCGCAATCCAATCTGGCGCTTGCCGGCGACAATCCGATGGTGAGCATTCCGACGATCGTCTTCAAGGACGGTCAGACACTGTCGGAATCGGCGTTGATCTGCCTTGCCCTCGACCGCCGCTTTGCGCCCGGCCGGCTTGTGCCTCTGGCCTCGGCAGAGATGGAAGCGACGCTCGCCCGTGTCGCCACTGCCAAGCTTATGATCGATGCGATGATGCAGCTGCGGCTTTATCCCGGTTTTCGCGAAAACGATGTCGAGGCCCGGATCGAAGGCTATCGCTGGAAGCTGGAGCGCACGCTCAATCACTTCGAGACGGCGGCGGCACCACAGCAAGGCGGATCCGCCGATCTCGGCGATTTGACGCTCGCCGCCGGCCTTTCCTATCTCGATTTCCGGCTGCCCGAGATCGCGTGGCGGACCGCCCGGCCGCGGCTTGCAGACCGGCACGCGGCCTTTGCCGCGCGGCCCTCCTTCCAGGCGACGGAGTATGTCGATGGCTGACGGCGGCTTGATCGAGGTCAATGGCACGGTGCTGCGCTATCGCCGCCTCGGCGAGGGGCGGACCCATCTGGTCCTGCTGCACGAAATGGGCGGGGCGCTGGAAAGCTGGGACGCGGTCGTGCCGCTGCTGCGCGAGAACTGCCGCATCCTCAGCCACGACCTGCGCGGCTTCGGCCAGTCGGAAAAGATCCGCGGCGCGATCGGCTTTTCCGATCTGACCCTGGATACGGCAGCGCTGATCGAGAAGATCTGGCCCGGCGAAAAGGTCTGGCTGGCCGGCTGCGCCGTCGGCGGCGCGGTGGCGCTGGATCTTGCCGCAAGCCGCGCCGATCTGGTGGCGGGTGTCGTTGCCTTCGCCCCAGCGACCGGGGTTTCCGAGACAAGGCGCGAGGGGGTGCTCGAGCGCGTGGCGGCGCTCGAGCACGATGGGCTTCGTGCCTTCTTCCCGCAGCTGGAAGAGCGCCAGTTTCCGACGCGGTTTCGTGATGATCCGACCCGTGTGGAACAGTTCAGGCTGCGGCGGCTTGCCTGCGATCCGCACAGTTACGCGGCCGTCTGGCGGGCCATGGCCTCGTCGGATCTGGAGCAGCGGCTCGACCGGATCGACGCGCCGGTGACGATCGTCGCAGGCAGCGAGGATAGCGGCCGGCCGGCCGATCAGTTGCGGCTTCTGGCCCGGCAGATCCGGCATTGCCGTTTCGAAGTGATCGACAGCGGCCATGCCATGCCGGTGATCTCGCCGCTTGCAGTCGCCCGCATCATCCGTGCCTCGATCAGCCAGAACCCCGTTTGATCCGCCGCATTGCGGCTGCATGGATCGGATATGCAATGAGCAGCAGAACTTATGATTTCATTGTCATCGGTGCCGGCATCGTCGGCGCGGCACTTGCCGCGGAAATCCTACGCCGAAAGCCCGGCAGCCGCCTGCTGCTTCTCGACAAGGAGGCGGTTCCCGCCTTTCACCAGACGGGCCGCAACAGCGGCGTCGTGCATTCCGGCGTCTATTACAAGCCCGGCAGCCTGAAGGCGCAATTCTGCCGCGAGGGGCTTGAAATGACGCAGGCTTTCTGCGCTGCGCGCAATGTCCGCTACGAAACCCGCGGCAAGCTTCTGGTCGCAACCAATCACGCGGAAGTCTCGCGTCTGCAGGCGCTGTCCGAACGCGCGGTCGAAAACGGCGTCCTCGCCGAGACGCTGGATGGTGCGGCGCTGCGCAGGCTCGAGCCTGAAGTTTCCGGCAAGGCAGCGCTGCGCATTCCGGCGACCGCCATCGTCGATTATGTCGGCGTCACCAGGGCATTACTGGCGGATGTGGAGCGGGCCGGCGGCGAGATCCGTTTCCATGCCGCCGTGACCGCGATCGAACGCCGCGCGCCGGCAAGCCGTGTCTCGGTCAATGGCGAGACGGTCGAGGCCGGCTGCGTGATCGCCTGTGCCGGCCTGGCCTCCGACCGCATCGCCCGCATGGCGGGCATCGATCCGGAGATCCGCATCGTGCCGTTCCGCGGCGAATATTTCGTTTTGCCGGCCGCGCTGAACACGGTCGTGCATCATCTCATCTATCCGGTTCCCGATCCGAGCCTGCCCTTTCTCGGCGTGCATCTGACGCCGATGATCGACGGCACGATCACGGTCGGGCCGAACGCCGTGCTGGCGCTCGCGCGCGAAAAATACAATCATTTCGGTTTCGATGCGGCCGATGCCATGGATGCGCTGTCCTATCCCGGATTGTGGCGGATGATTGCCCGGCATCCGCGCGCCACTTTCGACGAGATGAAGGGCTGGCTGTCGCGCAAGACCTATCTGGCGGCGGTGCGCAAATATTGCCCGCGGATACAGCTGTCCGATCTGACAACCTATCGTAGCGCCAACCGCGCCCAGGCCGTACGCCCCGACGGCACGCTTGTCGATGATTTTCTGATCAAGACGCAGGACGGAATCACCATGATCCTTAACGCACCCTCGCCGGCGGCAACCGGCGCCATGCCGATCGCCAGAGCGATCGCGGAACGGATATTGTAGCTGCGACAAAACTCCACCTCGTTTCGCCCGCAAGTGTTGTGAGCGCTTCTCAAAGCGCATTTACCTACCTAAAGAGGCCGAGCGTTTTCAGATGTTTGGTAGATGCTAACTGCATGGGAAATGGTTCGAATTCCATCAAGAGCGAAATCGCAGAAATCGGCGTTCAAGCACGGTGAAGTCTAGGTCCCCCGGGCGCTTGGCCGGGGGATCGCGCCTATTACGGCGTCGCCATCTTCTTGCTGGCCTTGAGGAATTCTCGCAGACGGCCGACGTCGCTTGCAGCAACCGGCGTTGCCGTATTGCCCCAGGAATTACGCACGAAGGTCAGGAGATCGGCAATCTGCCGGTCGTCCATCTTCCAGTCGAAGGCGGGCATACCGGCGGCCGTCTGGCGATCGTGGGTATGGGCTGCACGGGCGCCCTGCAGCATGGCATGGATCATGTTGGTTGCATCGCTCGACAACAGGCCATGATTGGCCTTGAAAGCCGGAACCATGCCCTCGATCCCTTCGCCGCCAAGACCGTGGCAGGCCGAGCAGTTGACCTCATAGGCCAGCGCCACCTTCTGCATGGCAGGCGTGTCAACGGGCTGCACCGGGCCTGGCTGTGTTGCGGAAGCGGGCAGGGATTTCAGGTAGGTGCCAACTGCAAGCGCATCGGCCTTGCTGAAATACTGCGTCGAATGCTCGACGGCCTCCGCCATCGGGCCGGCGGCAACGGCAACGCCGTCCGATCCCGTTTGCAGATAGTTGGCGATATCCTGCGCCGACGCGGTGCCGAGGCCGGCATGCGGGTTCGAGGTCAGGTCGGGTGCGAACCATTCACCGAGATTACCTCCTTGCAGATAGGCCGATCCCATTTCCGCACCCAGCATGTTGCGTGGCGAATGGCAGGCCGCGCAGTGACCGCCGCCATCGACGATATATTTGCCGCGGTTCCAGGCGTCGTCCTTCGAGCCATCCACGCGGAAACCGGAATTGTCGAAAAACAGCATGTCCCATCCCGCCATCGCCAGCCGGATATTGTACGGGAACTTCATACCGGCGTTTTCGTCAATATCGTGCTTTACCGGCGTGACCGTGGACATATAGGCCCACAGGTCATGCATGTCCTGATCGCTGAACTTGCGATAGGCGGTGAACGGCATGGCCGGATAGAGCATGCCGTGCTGGCCGATGCCCTGGCGGACCGCATTGAAGAAATCGCGCTCGGTCATGCTGCCTATGCCTGTGCCGGCATCCGGCGTGATGTTGGAGCTGACGAGCGTGCCGAAAGGCGTGCCGATTTCGTAGCCGCCGGCAAACTTGCCGTTTTCGCGTGTATGGCAGGCGGAGCAGTCTCCCAGACGCATGACGTATTCGCCGCGCTCGATGGCGGCCTGATCGGTGCTCTTGAAGTCAGCGAGGCGCGTCGTGTCGTCCGCCACATTCGAGGCCACCGTATTGAGGCTGTGCCAGGCCCAGCCACCGGCGCCGATGGCGGCTACGACCGCGATGACGGCGATACCGGCGCCGATCTTTTTCCAGTTTGCCATGATCTTATCCCTTCACCAGCGGGCCGGGGTTGTTCACATAGGTCTGATGGATGGCTTGCGCGGCACGGACGGCGAGTGCCCCCACCGTCACGGTCGGGTTGTAGCCGCCATTGTTCGGGAATGCGGAGGCGCCGACGACGAAGACATTGTGAACGTCCCAGCTCTGCAGGAACGGGTTCAGAGCCGAGGTGGTCGGGTCCGCGCCCATCACAGCGCCGCCGATCGTGTGCGACGAGTGCTGCTTGTAAGGGTTCCAGCTCTCTTCGGCCTGGTTTTCGACGATCATATCCTCGCCGCCGGCCTCGCGCATGATCTCGACCGAGCGGTCGGTCAGGTAGCGGAGCATGTTCTGGTCGTTACGGTTCCAGTCGAAGGTGAGCCGCAACAGCGGCTGGCCGTGGCGGTCGCGATAGTCCGGGTCGAGGTCGAGATAGGCATCGCGAACCGGCATCGAGGTGCCCTGGATGAAGATGCCGGCGCCCTGATTGTAATCGCGGGTATAAGCCTCCTTCCAGGCCGAGCCCCAGCGCTTCGATCCGGGGCGCAGGTTGTTCATGTTCTGGATGGGGCGGCCATTGGTGGAATAGCCCATGATCCCGGCGCCGCCGATGAAATCGAGATTGCCGTGGTCGAAATTGTCGCCGTTGAAATCGTCGATCTGCACGGCGAGGGCGCCGCCACCGATGAACGGGTTGGTGTATTTGTCGGAGAAGAAGGCGTTGACCGTGCCGCAGGTCTGGTAGGTGTAGTTGCGGCCAACCGTGCCCTTGCCGGTCGCGGGGTCGTACTGCTCGCCGATCCCGGACAGAAGCATCAGGCGGACATTGTCCATCTGATAGGCGGTGATGATGACGATATCGGCCGGCTGGAACCCTTCCTCGCCTTCCTTGGTGATGAACTTCACGCCCTTGGCCGTCTTGCCGTCGTCATGCTTGACGGCATGCAGTACCTCGGTCTCGGTCAGAAGGGTGAAGTTCGGCCGACGCATCAGCGCCGGCAGGATACAGGCCTGCGGCGAGGATTTGGAGAAATTGCCGCAGCCGTGGAAGTCGCAGAAGCCACAATAGGTGCATGGCCCCATCGTGACGCCGAGCGGGTTGACATAGGCTTGGCTGATATTGCCGGCCGGCAGCGTGAACGGATGGTAGCCCATGCGTTCGGAGGCTTCGCGGAACTCGCGCATCCAAAACGTGTCTTTCAGTGGCGGTGTCGGGTATTCGCGGGCGCGCGGACCTTCGAACGGGTTGCCGCCCGGCTTGATCTCGCCGTTGATGTTGCCGGCGATGCCGGACGTGCCGGCAATCCGCTCGAACCGGTCGTAATAGGGTTCCATTTCCGCATAGGTGACGCCCCAGTCCTGCAGTTGCAGGCCTTCCGCCTTGGCCGCGCCATAACGCTCGCGCGTCTGGGTGGCGACCTCGAAATCCCAGGGGGTAAAGCGCCATGACATGCCGGCCCAGTGCGTGCCAGCACCGCCAACATTCCAGCCGAACTGATAGGCCGACCAGTTGCGAACCGGCGCTGCCGTCTGGTCCATGCGGTTGCGGAATGTGGTGGTCTCGACGCTCATCGGCTGCAGGAGCTCGCGCCGGGTCGTCCAGCGCAGCTCATCCGGGTCGACGGCCGGCGGGAAGTCGGTGGATGTGTCGCGCCAGGCGCCACGCTCGATCGCGGTCACATTGAGGCCGGCGCGGGTCAGCTCTTCGGCCATGACCGAGCCGGCCCAGCCGAGGCCACAGATGACCACATCCGCCTTCGGACGTTCAATCGTCATAATTTTTCTCCTAAGGGGATATCAGTCTTTGGGGATCAGGCTGACCGGTTCGAGCTTGAGGTTCTCGCCTTGCCGCTCGATATAGGGACGGTAATCATATCGGGCGCCGGGGAAGCCGATCATCTTCCAGCCAGCCATGTCGCGGTTGCCGCCGTAAAGCGGATCGGCAAGATAGCCTTCGCGGGCGTTCTGCAGCATGAGTTCGAAGAACCACTTGCCCTTCACGCCGTTCGGCAGCTCGATCTTGCCTTCTTCCAGGCCGGACAAGATCTCGTCTATCCGGCCGGGGGAAAGCGCATGGAAGGCCACGCCGTCGGTCGCCTTCGCATAGGCTTCGAGCGCCTTCAGGCCATCCTCGTAGCGCTGGCGCGGGGTCTGGGTGAATTGCGGCGAGCCCATGATCGCCTCCTCGTTCTCAGGCCGGACCGGCCCTTCCAGATAGAGCGCGCGGCCTTCGCCATAACGGCCGGCCAACTGGTCGTCGAGGAACTCAAGACAGCCCGCCTCGCTTGCAGAAGGGCCGAATTTGTCGCTCGGGATCAGGCGATCGAAGACGGCTGCTAGTATCTTGCGGTCGTTTTCCTGGGTGAAGACCTGAAAACCGCCGCCCTTCATGGCGGGTCGTGGCAGATGGTCCGCAGACATCGCTGTCTGTTCGGGGAACCCTTTCAGTTCCGCTGCTGCAGCTGGAGAAACAAGGGCGGAGGTCGTCATCGCCGCCCCAAAGGAGCGAAGCAGGTCTCTGCGCTTCATGTGTAGATCCTTTCTCGCCGCAACGGTCGTATGGCCGAGCGGCAGCGTTCGCGCCGCAGGGATGTGGCGCGTTGGGAGTTGATCATGTGATGGCTGGATTATCGGGTGGGGTGTCGGATCTGGTTGGGCACGTGTCTCTGTGATCGTTCGATCATGCGCTAATTCGACGCATGGAGACTGGCAAGGCGCTAGAATTGCGTCATTGCATATTCCCTCAAAGTGAAGCGTCCGGCCGCTTAGAATACCCTCAAAATGAGGGATTTTTGATAGAAAGGCCTTCCTGATGCGTATCTGTCCGGTGGCTGGCTGCCCGAAAATTGACGCTGCTCAGGACGCTGACTAAGAGGAGCGCACCGCGTTTGGAAACGAAGGGCGCAGCCTTGTCACGGCATAAGACAATCGAAGATCTGGCACAGAAATCCCAAGTCAGTGTTTCGACGATTGACCGCATCCTGAGCGGCCGTGGGGCTGTCAAACCTTCGACCATGGAACATGTCCTGACCGTGGCCGAGCAGATCGGTTTTTACGGCACCGAGACGATCCGCAACAGGCTGCTTGGCGGCGCGCCCGAGCGGCGCTTCGGCTTTCTTCTCAACAGCAGCAACCGGCATCTCTACCGCTCGCTTGCAACCGAACTCGTGGCGCTCGTCAAAAAGAGTGTGGCGGTGAGGGGGCATGTCGTCATCCGCCATCTCGACGATACTGATCCCGATCTGGCTGCAAGCGCGCTTCTGGAGCTCGGCCGGGAATGCGATATCATCGCATGCGTCTGTGTCGATCACCCGGCCGTCAGCGGCGCGGTTGGCGAACTGGCTCTCAAGGGCATTCCGGTCATCGCGATGATTTCCGACATCTCGTCGCCGGCCAGAGCCGGTTTTGTGGGCTCCAATGACTGGCAACTCGGGCGGACGGCAGGTTGGTTTGCCAGCCGGCTGGCAAAACCGGGCAGGGCCGCGGTCCTTGTCGGTTCCGAGCGCTATACCTGTCAGCAGGTGCATGAGGCGAGTTTTCGAAGCTTTATCCGGGCGGACTGTCCCGACCTGAGGCTGACCGGCACGCGCGCAACCAACGAGTCCGACGATATCGCAAAAACCGTCATCCTGACTCTCCTCAAGGATGTCCCCGACCTGACGGTTCTGTTTGTGGCAGGCGGAGGAATAGACGGGATCTGTGATGGTCTTGCGCAGGCCGGCCGCGAGGACATTGTCGTTATCGGCTGTGAAATGACCGACAACACCCGCAGCCTGATCAGTCTCGGCGTGATCAGTGTCATACTGGCGCATCCCGTCGGAGAAATCGCGAGACAGGCTGTCGAGGCGATGATCGGCCTGAGCCTCGATCCCCCGGTTGAGCCGCATGCCGTACAGGTGACGGTCCCGTTTTCGGTGGTTGTCAGCGAAAACTGTTGACGATCAGTATGGTCCTCGGACGCTCGAGCCGGTAGGTGCTTGCTCGTATCGAATGCAATGAGAACGTCCTGACGAAATAAGCGTAGGCGTCAGGTTCGGTATGGCTCAATACCTACGTTTTAGACACCACATGTTCCATGCAGCTGTTACGATTAAATCGCGCCCACAGTTGACTATAACTTCAGGATTATCGCTTTGGTCCAATGGCCAAATTATGAAAACGAGCTTGTGCAGTCCCTTAGCCAGCAGTCTTAAGCGGAACGCGAGAGGCGTCGTTATTGCACTCGACCAGCTTCGACAACATGCTCATGAGAAGTTCGCGTTCTTCCTGTGACAACGGTTCGAGTATGCGCTCTTGCGCAAGCAGAACCTTGGGTTCGACCTCGTCGAGCAATGCCTTGCCCTGCGGTGACAGGTGAACGCGTTTTACCCGCTTGTCGTCCTTGTGGCCGAGCCTGAGGATCAGGCCTTTGCTTTCCATTCGCTCAAGCACGTTTCCGAGTGTCGAACGGTCGAATGCGATCAGCGCCGAAAGGCGGGTTGCATCGATGCCCGGATTGTCGCCGATCGCCACCAATGCTGCATATTGCACGGGCGTGATGTCGGCCGGCGCGACTCCTTCGAGGAAAATCGATACGGCGATCTGTTGTGCCCGGCGGATAAGATGGCCCGGCATTCCATAGACGTGTTGCATCGACATTATTCGTTCATTCCCTCTGGTTCGACGAGGCATGCCGCAGCGCAAACATACCAGATTGTCAGCATACGGTCGTTCTTCTGCGTGTCAAAGCCAAGAGTTTCAGAAACTCTATAATCTATTGTAATCGTTGAGATTAAGAATTGCCATCCACCATCTTCAGGATGCCTCTGAAGCCGATGATTGCCCGGTTTTTCGCAATTTCGTTTGACATGGATCAAATGATCCGCATACTGTCATTCAGTGCTCGGTCGATCTTTGTTGATTGATCGTCCGACCCGGGAGATGCGAGCGCCGGCTTGAGGAGGCCGGCACCTGCTGCAGAAAAAACATTATTCATAGACGGCCTTCGATTTCGCCCCGCGGTTCTTCGCGGCGCGAGCCTGCGCCGTCCTATGCGCTGATTGCTGGGAGGAGGAGCCCATCATGTGTCGCTCAGGAACCAATCCCGATTCCATCGCGGTCGAAATCGACGATACGGCGGATGTTTCCGCCGCACCCTCGGCTGAACTGATCAAAGAACTTGTCGCCGCCAACCAGATCCTCTTCGATCAGGGCGTGGTTGATGCCTTCGGTCATATAAGCGTACGGCACGACAAACGGCCGGATCGTTTTCTACTCGCCCGCAATATGGCGCCGAGCCGCGTTACGGCGGAGGACATCGTCGAGTTCACCCTTGATGGCGAGGCGGTCAACGCCAATGGCCGCAGGGTCTATCTCGAACGTTTCATCCACGGCGAGATCTACAAGGCGCGGCCGGATGTCGTTGCCGTGGTGCACAGCCATTCGCATTCGATCGTGCCGCTCAGCATCGTCAAGGGCATGCGGCTCCAGGCGGTTTTCCATATGGCCGGTTTTGTCGGCCAGGGCGCGCCGGTCTTCGAGATCCGCGAGGCGGGTGGCGACGCGACTGACCTGCTCGTCAGCAACAACATGCTGGGGGCGGCTCTGGCCAAACACTTTGATGGCCATGACATCGTGCTGATGCGCGGCCATGGCTCGACCGTGGTCGGTTATTCGGTCAAGCAGGTGGTCTACCGTGCCGTTTATGCTGAACTCAACGCCCGTTACCAGCTGCAGGCCATGCAGCTCGGCGAAGTGACCTTCCTGACGCCCGAAGAAAGCGCGGCCTGCGTCCGGAATGTCGAAGGCCAGGTCCAGCGTCCATGGGACATGTGGCTGGAACAAGCGCGGTCGCGCCGCAACTGACAGCAGGTTCAGCTGAAGCCGGGGCTCGTGCGATGCCTCGTTGATGTCTCAGCTCTAAACACTCGAATACATCAGGGATATGCGATGAACGAGAGAGTGGAAACACCATCCGACACGGTCGAACTCATCCTTCCGACGAGGACCGATCTCTATTATGGCGGCCAATGGCACGAGGCAATGAAGAAACGCCGTGCCGAAGTGACGAGCCCTGCGACCGGCAAGGTCATCGCCAGCGTTGCCGATGCCGACGCCTCCGATGTCGATGCCGCCGTTGCGGCAGCCCGCAAGGGTTTTGAGGAATGGCGTGCAGTGCCGCCGCTTGAACGTGGAAAAATCCTCAAGGCCATGGCCGCGGTTCTGCGCAAGAACGGCCGGGAACTCGCCATGCTTGATGCTGCCGATGGCGGCAATCCTTTTACTGAAATGCAGGGCGACGTGATGATCGCCGCTGCCCAGATGGAGTTTTTTGCGGGTCTGGTGACGGAGATGAAGGGCAATTCGATCCCGATGGGACCGACTGCCGTGAACTTCTCGATCCGCGAGCCGCACGGTGTCGTTGCTCGCATCATTCCCTTCAACCATCCGTTCATGTTCTGCGCCGGCAAGTCCGCGGCACCGCTTGCGGCCGGCAATGCCGTCATCATCAAGCCGCCGGAACAGGCGCCGCTTTCGGCGCTGCGGCTGGCCGAGCTGATCGGCGGCATGCTGCCGCCCGGTGTCTTCAACGTCATCCCTGGCGGACGCGAGGTCGGGGCCGCACTTTCGGGCCATGGTGATGTCAATATGGTCGCGCTGATCGGCAGTGTACCGACCGGCCGCGCCGTGATGAAATCGGCGGCCGAGACGATCAAGCCGGTTCTGCTTGAGCTCGGCGGCAAGAACGCCCTGATCGCCTTTGCGGATGCCGATCCGGACGAAGTGGCGACTGCCGTCGTCAGCGGCATGAATTTCACCTGGTGCGGTCAGTCCTGCGGCTCCACCAGCCGCGCCTTCCTGCATGACGATATCCACGATGCCGTCGTGGCCAGGGTCGCCGAGCGCGCCGCGCGCTTCAAGCCGGGCATTCCGACCGATCCGGCAACGACCATGGGCGCCATCGCCAGCAAGGCGCAATATGAAAAGGTCATGCGTTATATCGATATCGCCAAGTCCGAAGGCGCGCGCGTCGTCTGCGGCGGCAAGCGGCCCGATGGCGTGGAGCTTTCCGAAGGCAATTTCGTCGAACCGACCATTTTCGCCGATGTGACGATGGACATGACCATCGCCCGCGAGGAGATTTTCGGGCCTGTTCTTTCCGTTCTGCGCTGGAAGGACGAGGCGGCCATGGTGAAGCAGGTCAATCAGGTCGAATATGGCCTGACCTGCTCAATCTGGACCAATGACCTGACCAAGGCACACCGCACCGCTCTCGAGGTCCAGGCCGGTTACATCTGGGTCAACGATACCAGCAAGCATTTCCTCGGCGCGCCTTTCGGCGGTTTCAAGCAGTCCGGTATCGGGCGCGAGGAATGCCTGGAAGAGCTGATCGCCTTCACCCAGGAAAAGAACATCCACATCAATCTCAACCGGGGAGTGGCCCGGCCATGAACGATATCAGCTTCAAGACATCCGAGATCGCCGGCATCGAACAGCCACAGGCTTCGCCGCCGCAGGGCAATGCGCTGTTCGGCAGCGATGCGATCGCCGAGACGCTGCGCGCGCTCGACATTCCCTATATCGCGCTTAATCCGGGGGCCAGCTATCGCGGCCTGCATGACAGCCTGGTCAATCATCTCGGCAATGCCAGCCCGCAAATGCTGCTCTGCCTGCATGAGGAACATGCTGTCGCCATCGCCCAGGGCTGGGCCAAAGTGACCGGCAAGCCGATGCTCGTGGCAGTGCATTCAAATGTCGGCCTGTTCCACGCGACCATGGCGATCTTTAATGCCTGGTGCGACCGCATGCCGATGATCGTGCTCGGTGCGACGGGTCCCGTCGATGCCGCCAAACGTCGCCCCTGGATTGAGTGGATCCATACCGCGCAGGATCAGGGCGCGATCGTCCGCCCCTATGTCAAATGGGATGCGCAGCCCGCATCGCCTGCTGCCGCCCGCGAAGCCCTGTTGCGCGGCGCCTGGCTTGCAAAGACGGCTCCGCAAGGTCCTGTCTATATCAATCTCGATGCCGGTATGCAGGAAGAGCCGCTGGGCGAAGTCTTGCCGGAGCTGCAGCCCGGCCGTTTCATGCCGCCAGTCACCGCGACCGTCTCGGAAAGCCTGATCGACATGCTGCTCGGCATGCTCGAGGAGGCGAAGAAACCGGTCATCCTGATGGGCCGTGTCGGCCGTGGCGAAGAAGGCTGGCGGCAGCGCATCGTGCTGGCCGAGGCGTTTGATGCCCGCGTCGTTACCGATCTCAAGGTCGGCGCGGCTTTCCCGACCGATCATCCGCTGCATGTCGGCAGCCCCGGTGTCTTCCCGCTACCCGCGGCGATGGACGAGATCGCCGGTGCGGACCTGATCATCAGCCTCGACTGGGTCGATCTTGCCGGAACGCTGCGCATGGCCTGCGGCGGCGTGCCGGCGGCCAAGGTCGTACAGGTCTCGCTCGATCATGTCCTGCACAACGGCTGGAGCGCCGACCATCAGGGCCTGCCGCCGGTGGATCTGTTTCTCGCTGCCGAGCCGGATCGGCTGGTCGCGGATCTGGTCTCGAAACTGGGCGAGATGACCGTCTCGACCCTGCCGGCTGTGGCGGATCCCGAGGCAAGCAAAACATCCGGCGAGATCGCCGTGCCCGAAATGGCCGCCGTCCTTCGGCAGGTCGTCGGCGCGCGGCCTGTCTCGCTGCTGCATCTGCCTTTGTCCTGGGACGGTGCGTCCTGGCCGTTCCGGCATCCGCTCGATTTCCTGGGCTCCGACGGTGGCGGCGGGATCGGTGGCGGGCCAGGCATTGCAGTCGGTGCAGCGCTCGCCCTTCGCGGCTCGGGTCGGCTGCCGGTTGCCATCTGCGGTGACGGCGATTTCCTGATGGGTGTCACTGCTCTGTGGACCGCTACGCATTACCGGATACCGATGCTGTTCGTGATCGCCAACAACCAGTCCTTCTTCAACGACGAGGTGCATCAGGAGCGCATGGCGCGGCTGCGCGACAGGCCGGTCGAAAACAAATGGATCGGCATGCGCATGACCGATCCGGAAATCGATCTCGCCAAGATCGCCGAAGCCCAGGGTGCGACGGGGTTAGGTCCGGTCAAGTCGATGGACGAGCTGGAAGCCGTCTTCAATGAAGCGATTGCTGTCGTTGATGCCGGGGGTGTCGCGGTCGTCGATGTCCGTGTCATCACCGGTTACACGCCGGCGATGGCGAGCGCCCTGACCCGATCGTCCAATGGGGGCAAGCCATGATTGCCGAAAGAGATATCGCCACCTCCGTTGCGCCGGGCGCAAAACCTGCCCCATCCGGCCCGCCGCCGCTGACCGTTGAGAACGTCACGAAACGGTTCGGCGAGGGCCCGACTGCCCTGACCGCCGTCGACTCCGTGTCGTTCACGCTGGATGCCGGCGAATTCGTGTCGGTGATCGGCCCGTCTGGCTGCGGAAAATCCACGCTGTTCCACGTCATTGGCGGCCTGTCCGATGTGACGCAGGGCATCGTGCGGGTGGAAAACGAAACGATCAACGGCCCGCATCCGGCGGTCGGCATCGTGTTTCAGGAGGAATCGACCTTTCCCTGGCGCAATGTCATCGACAATGTCGCGTTCCCGCTCGAATTGCGCGGCGTCTCGCGCAGCGAGCGGCACGCCGCAGCCTCGCATTATATCGACATGGTCGGCCTGCACGGTTTCGAAAAACGGCTGCCGTCCGAGCTTTCGGGCGGCATGCGGCAACGCGTGTCGATCGCCCGCACGCTGGCGGCCAAGCCGCGTATCCTGCTAATGGACGAGCCCTTCGCGGCGCTCGACGAACAGACCCGTCTTCTGCTCGGCGACAAGGTGCTGCAGATCCAGCAGCAGCTGAAACAGACAACACTGCTGATCACCCATTCGATCACCGAGGCCGTGCAGCTTTCAGACCGCATCCTGATCATGAGCTACCGCCCAGGCAGGATAAAGCGGATTGTCAATGTCGATCTGCCGAGGCCGCGCACCTCGGATGTCGTCAGCAGCCCGGAATTCGGGGCGATCGTTGCCGACATCTGGGCGGACTTACGCGAAGAGGCGAGCCGCGGCCTGCAGGAATCCGAACGGGGACAGGGATGAAACGAGTTCCGATCATCAGCCCAGCCTTCCTGCTCAGCATCGGCACGATCGCTGGCCTGCTTGTGATCATGCAGGCGCTGATCATGACGGAGATCGTCAGCCCTTATGTCGTGCCGCTGCCGTCCGATATAGCCGCAAGCTTCTGGCGGGTCATCGTCGAGGAAGGAGTTCCCGGCCGCTTCGCCGTGACCGTCGGCGAAACCTTCGCGGCAAGCCTGCTGATCCTGATCGTCGGCATTCCGGTCGGATTGCTTCTCTACCGTTTCGGCAAGCTTCGGCTCGCCTTCGAGCCCTGGCTCGCGGCCATGGCCGCAGCACCGCTGGTGCTGGCCTATCCGCTGTTCCTCGTTCTGTTCGGTCGCAGTTCGCTCACGATCATCATCATCGGTTTTACCGCCGGCGTCGCGCCGGTGGCGCTGAAGACGATCGAGGGGTTTACCTCGACGCGGCGTGTGCTGATCGACGTCGGCCGCAGTTTCCGGCTGACACCGGCCCAGGAATTCCGCCAGATCCTGCTGCCGGCAGCACTACCGCAGATCTTCGTCGGTCTGAGGCTCGGCCTGATCTTCTGCCTCATCAATATCGTCGGGGTCGAGTTTCTCATCAATCTCGGTGGCCTCGGCCAACTGATTAACGACCTTGCCGAACGTTACGATCTGCCCGGCACCTATGCGGCGATCTGTTTCGTGGTCTGTGTCAGCATTCTTTTCTTCGCCGTTCTCGACAGGGGTGAAAAATGGCTGCAACGACGCGGGTAACCGCCGCTCCCGCCCGGCTTAATCTCAGCGTTTCGGCCATTCGTGTCATCGGCGCGGTCGTCATTCTGGGCATATGGCAGCTCCTTGCCCTGTCCGGCCTGTTTTTCCGCGATGTCGTTCCGCCGCTGCAGAATATCGCGGGTGGCCTGATCAAGCTGCTCGGCAGCGGCGCCTTTTACGCCAATCTGGCTGTGACCGGTTTCGAGCTCATCCTGGCGCTGGCGATCGGCGGCATTGCCGGCCTCGTCGTCGGGCTTCTCCTCGGCAGCAGGGCGCTGCTGTCCGATGCCTATGAAAGCTGGCTGAGTTATCTCGGTCCGACGCCGAAGATCATTCTCTTTCCGGTGATGATCATGCTGTTCGGGGTCGATTCCGGCTCGAAGATCGCGATGGGGGCCATCTCCTGTTTCTTCCCGATCGCTATCAGCGTTGCGGCCGGCATGCGCGGCGTCGATCCGACGCTTCGGCGTGTCGGGCGGTCGCTGCAGGCCAATAGCTGGCAGATGTTCTTCAAGATCGAGCTGCCGGCCATGGCAGCACCTCTGGTCAACGGTGTGCGGCTCGGTTTCGGGGTTGCCGTCATCGGCACGCTCCTGGCCGAGACGAAGCTCTCCAACCAGGGCATCGGGTTCATGATCATCAACGCCTATACGCGTTTCGACATGCCGCAAATGTATGCCCTGTTGATCGTCACGATCACTTTTGCCGCTGTCGTCAATGCTTTCGCGGAGCGTATCGCAAAACGCTTCGGCGGAGCTGGTTCTGGGAGGAAACCATGATGATGAAACTGAAACATGTAGTGCTGACAGCACTTGCGCTGGCATTGACCGGATCGGTCTTTGGGGGCGCGGTGCAGGCAGAAGAATTGAAACTGGCCGTCGGCCAGCGCGGCGCTTGGGATACGTCTATTTCCGAAATGGCGAGCCGTTCTGGTATCTTCAAGAAACACGGTCTCGACGTGCAGATCCTTTATACGCAGGGCGGTGCGGAAACGCAGCAGGCCGTCATGTCGCGCAGCGTCGATATCGGCGTTGCGGTGGGCACGCTGGGTGCGCTCGGTGTTGCCGCCAAGGGGGCGCCGCTGCGGATCATCGGCGGTGAGGCGACCGGTTTCGGCGAGCTCTACTGGTATGTGCCGATGGCGTCACCGATCAAATCGGTTGCCGACATGGCCGGACATACGGTCGGGTATTCGACCGCGGGTTCGTCTAGCCATACGCCGCTTCTGCTGATGGCGAAGGAAAACAAGATCGAGCTCAAGCCAACTGCGACGGGTGGCCTTGCGCCGACGCTGACCCAGACCATGTCCAGCCAGGTCGATGTCGGCTGGGCCGTCGCGCCCTTCGGTCTCGACCAGCTCGACAAGACGATCCGGATCGTTGGCCGCGGCGCCGATGTCGTTTCCGCCAAGCAGCAGACGACGCGTGTGCTGATCACCCATGCGGCGACGCTCGGCGAAAAGAAGGCGACGATCGACAAGTTCCTCGATGCCTATAGGGAAACGATCGACTGGATGTATTCGAGCCCTGACGCGATCAAGACGTTTGCGGCTTTCGCCGGCATCAGCGAGGCGGCGACGAAACGCACGCGCGACGAGTTCTTCACCAAGGCGGCGCTCGATCCGGGTACCGTCAGCGGCCTGCCTCAGCTGATGGCGGACGGGGTGCAGTTCAAGTTCCTGTCTGCCCCGCTGTCGGAGGAACAGCTTGGCCAGATCATTCAAATCGGGAGGAAAGCACAATGAAACGTCGTGATGCCCTGCGCCTGATCGGCGCCACGGTGCCCGCCCTCGCCTTGAGGCCGGGATCCCTGTTTGCCGCCGAGGATACGTTCAAGCTCGCCATCGGCCAGCGCGGCAACTGGGAAAATTCCGTCTGCGAACTCGGCCAGAATGCCGGCATCTTCAAGAAGCACGGCGTGACGCTGGAACTGCTCTACACCGAAGGCGGCGGGCAGACCCAACAGGCGGTCATTGCCGGCAGCGCCGATATCGGAATCGGCGTCGGCACCTATGGCGTCATGGGCGCCGCCGCCAAGGGCGCGCCGCTGAAGATCATCGGCTCGTCGATGACCGGCGCGCACGATCTCTACTGGTATGCCAAGACCGATGGCGGCATCGCCACGATCAAGGAGGCGGCCGGAAAGACCGTCGCATATTCCACCAACGGTTCCTCGACCAATCTCGTCGTGCTCGGCTTGCAGAAGACACTCGGGATAAAGTTCAATCCGACGGCGACGGGCAGCCCTTCATCAACCTTCACTCAAGTCATGTCCGGCCAGATCGATGTCGGCTGGGCCTCGCCACCCTTCGGCGTTAAGGATGTCGATGGCGGACGCATCAAGATCGTCGCACGTGGCAGCGATGTGCCGGAATTCGCCGACCAGTCTGTGCGGGTGATGATCGCCAATGCCCGTTCCTTCGAGGGCAAAGCGGATGCCTATGGCCGTTTCATGAAGGGCTATCGTGAAGCGCTGGACTGGCTTTATGCCGATCCCGCCGCTCTCGACGCCTATGCTGCCTGGGCAGGCGCCGATGCGGCGCTCGCCAAGAAAGTGCGCGACGAATTTTATCCGAAACAGAACCTGCAGCCCGACAAGGTCAATGGCCTCGACAAGCTGATGGTTGACGCAGTGACCTATAAATATCTTCCGGCGCCGCTGGATGCCGGCCAGCTGACGAAACTGGTCGTCGCCGGCACCGGCCCGCTCGCACCCTAACACGAACGGTCGTGGGTTTGATCGGTGGTTTCTGCCGCCGATCAAACCACGGTCTCCACAGACAAAACCGGCAATGCTTTTCGTCGCGGCTGAGAGCTTCGGCGGCAAGACCTTGCTGTCATTTTTCCCATTGAAGGCAGATGGCGATGCAATTTCATTTGAATGGTTTTCGGACAGGCGACCCGACGATTTCGGAGCCATCTCAGGAACGGTTGGCCGGCTGCGGCGGGTCCGTGCCGGACGAGGTGGATGTGCTGATCGTCGGCTGCGGCCCGGCCGGCCTGACGCTTGCCGCACAGCTTGCCGCCTTTCCCTCGATCAGGTCGGTTATCGTCGACCAGAAATTGGGTCCGCTGCAGCTCGGTCAGGCGGATGGCGTCGCCTGCCGGACGATGGAAATGTTCGAAGCTTTTGGGTTCGCCGAAAAGGTCCTGAAGGAATCCTACTGGGTCAATGAAACCGCTTTCTGGAAGCCGGACGAGGTAAACAGGAACAATATCGTTCGCCAGGGTCGTGTCCAGGATGTCGAGGACGGGCTGTCGGAGATGCCGCATGTCATCCTCAACCAGGCGCGGGTCCATGATTTCTATCTCGATGTCATGCGCCGTTCGCCGAGCCGGCTCGAGCCGCATTACGGACGCCTGCTCACCGAACTCGTGATCGATGCGGATCCTTCGAACGCCTATCCCGTCACGGCGCGTTTCGAACGGGCAGACGAGGGGCACAAGGGCGAGATCGAGATGGTCCGTGCACGATACGTGGTCGGCTGTGATGGCGCCCGCAGCACCGTGCGCCGCTCGCTCGGGCGCGAGCTGAAGGGCGATTCCGCCAATCAGGCCTGGGGCGTCATGGACGTGCTTGCCGTCACCGACTTTCCCGATATCCGCCTCAAGGGTGTCATCCAGTCGGCCGACGAAGGCAGTATCGTGCTGATCCCGCGCGAGGGCGGATATCTGGTGCGCATCTATGTAGAGATGGACAAGCTTGCCGCAAACGAGCGCGTCGCCAGCAAGAATATCACCGTCGATCACCTGATCGCATCAGCGCAGCGCATCCTTCGCCCCTACACGCTGGACGTCAAGGAAGTCGCTTGGTGGTCGGTCTATGAGATCGGCCAGCGCCTTTGCGACAAGTTTGACGATGTGCCGGAAGACGAGGTCGCGACACGCCTGCCACATGTCTTCATTGCCGGTGATGCCTGCCATACCCACAGCCCCAAAGCCGGACAGGGCATGAACGTTTCTATGCAGGACGCATTCAATCTCGGCTGGAAACTGGCGGCCGTGCTCGAGGGCCGCGCGTCGCCGGATCTGCTGCACAGCTATTCCAGCGAGCGCCAGTCGATCGCCCGCGAGTTGATCGATTTCGACCGGCAATGGTCTAAGATGCTGAGCACCCCGCTCAAATCCTCTTTCAATCCGGATGGCGTCGAACCCCAGGAGGTTCAGGAGTATTTCATTCGGTCGGGGCGCTATACGGCCGGTACGGCGACACGTTACGCTCCTTCGACCCTGACGGGCGATACGACACATCAGGATCTCGCCACAGGGTTTTTGATTGGAACGCGATTCCACTCCGCACCGGTCATCCGTCTCGGCGATGCCAAGCCGGTCCAGCTCGGCCACGCGGCGAAAGCGGATGGTCGCTGGCGGATCTACGCCTTTGCCGGCGAAGGAGACCGCGGACAAGTTGGCGGTGAGCTCGCGACACTGAGCGAATTCCTGCAAGCCTCGCCGGCCTCTCCCGTCGGAAAATACACGCCGGCACAAAGCGACATCGATTCCGTCATAGACCTGCGTGCCGTATTCCAGCAGCCGTATCGCGATCTGGCAATTGAGACCATGCCGGCGTTGCTGCTACCTGCAAAAGGGAGGCTTGGATTGCGAGATTACGAGAAGATATTCTGCCCTGACTTCACAAACGGCAATGATATCTTCGATCTGCGCGGGATTGATAGGAAGTGCGGCTGCATGGTGATCGTTCGCCCTGACCAATATGTCGCTCACATTTTGCCTCTTGATGCCTACTCTGCCCTTGCGGACTTCTTCGGCGGATTTTTTAAACTGCCTCATTAGGGGATACTGACTTCGCCAACAGAAACCGGGAAGCAACGAGCGCATATTGGAGCCTTTGGCGGCTCTCTCGCTCTGAAATCAAGTATCTGATTTCGGCGGAATTGGTGAAGACAGAAGGTTTGCTAAGAATTCGGATCTCACCAAAACCAGAAGGCTATTTCTGGCAACAAAATGTCGAAGGCAATGACGCTTCAGACCTGAAATCATAAGGCTTGGTGCGCGTCTCTATGCTCCTTGCAGCCACGAGAGCAGCCATAATACGAAAACTTCGACATCTTCCCGATGCCGGGATTAAAGCTGTTGGTGGGGTCGAGCGAGGCGTAATGGCTCATTAGAGCAGGTTCCGCCGCGTAGACGTGGCCGACATTGTGTTCTGCCGGGTATTTTGCTCCGCGTGCATCCAGAATTTTCAACATGGCCTGCTTAAGTGCAGACGGATCGCAACCCTTTTTTACGGCATAGTCCTGGTGCAGTACATGGCATAGAAAATGGCCGTAATAGATCTTCTTCCCGATCTGGGTGTCGAGTTCGGGTGGCAGCTGCTCGAACCAGTCGTCGTCGTTACGCTTCAGGGCGATATCGAGTGACAGGATCCCCTCCACCCTGTCAGGCCTGACAGCGCCGTAGCGGATGGCGGCGCCTGCGGCCGCGAAACGGTGCAGCATCGCCTTTTTGGTTTCCTTGTCGTCGCAGGCAAACCAGCCGTCGGATCCGACACAATCCAGCAATAGCGTCTCGGTCTGCGCAACCATAGAACCAGGCACCTTCAAAATCAGATGATGCTCGAAGCGATCGCGGAAATCCAAAAGCCGTCTGGGGAGCGCCTCGGGCAAGAGAGCCGATACCGCCTGCATGAACCGGTCTGTCAGGTTCCGCGGCAGAAACCTGATTTTCTCGAGCCGCGCATCAATTGCTCCCTTGAGTGCGAAAAAGGCTGGCAATCTGTCGGTGCCGAGCCAGTGGATCATCAACAGTACGTCCTTGCCGTAGCGATGCGTCAGGTCGAAACAGTCGCGGTGGAGATATTCGCCACTGATCGGTAATTCCGGCAATTCTGTCAGCAGACGTCTACGTAGGGAGGTCAGTACCGACGACTTGTTGGTGCCGATGTAATAGACCTTGGCGCCCGTCTCTGCCGGAAAGGTATCCAGCCTTACCGCAAACACGGCCACCTTGCCGGCAGAACCGGAGGCCTCGAACAGACCGACCGGATCGGAATTGTAACGGGCCGGCGTATCGGCATCGACGGCGCGCAGTCTTGCGGCATATCCACTGTTGGAAGCATGGCCGGCCCCGTGCCCGACGCTGGCGGGATCGATATCGCCCCGATCCAACCGCCCGAGTATCTCTTCCGGCGTCTCGCCGAGCTCGATGTCCAGATGATTGACGAGCGTCAGCTCGCCCTCCGCGGTCACTTGCGCATAAAGTGCAAGCTCGGTGTAGACAGGCCCGCGGCGGACCAGTGCCCCGCCGGAATTGTTGCAGACGCCGCCGACGATCGACGCGCCGATGCAGGAGGAGCCGATGACCGAATGCGATTCGCGCCCATAGGGCCGCAGCAGCTTTTCAAGCTCAAACAGCGTACCGCCCGGATGGCTGACGACCTGCCGCCCGTGGTCGAGAACATGCAGGCGGTTGAGCCGAAGTGTCGAAATGATGACGACATCGCGGTCGTAACTGCCGCTCGGTGTGGAGCCCTCGGTCAGGCCTGTATTGGCCGCCTGCAGGATGACGATGCAGTCCGCTGCAACGATCAGCTGGAGGACCTTCCACATTTCGAGCAGGGTGCCGGGAAGGACGACCATGGCGGCCTCTCCCTCTCCCGAGCGAAAGCCTTTTCGGAAACGCTCCGTCTGGCGTGGCTTCGTCAGGCAGTAGCGTTCCCCGACAATGACCTCGATCGCCGGAACGAGGGGATGCTTGCTCATCGTTCTTCTCACACTTTGCCGAGCTGTTCGCGCCAACGCTTTCAGTCGTGATCCTGCCACCTTAGCAGTCCCGCTATTTACCGCACGCCACCCAGTAATCTTTCGAACAGGTCTGGACCACCCATCTGGCCGCCCTTCAGCATCAGCTCAAGGCCGTCGATCCGCTTGTCCTCGGAGTTCGCCCTGGTCAGCGTGACACCTTTCGACAGCGTCCCGGCAAAACCCAGCGCCCAGATGTCGAGAGCCTCCACGGCAAGGCTTGACGTGTCGCCGCCTGCGACACCTGCCCTGCGAACGAAAGGCGCACGCCGCAATACATCGGCAAGCAGCCGGCCTCCGGCCTGCGCGACCGAAAGCTGCGATGGGCCGCCATCCGTCATTCTGCCCGTATGGGCAATGACCGAGTGGCCTTGCCGCAGCAGGCTCGCACACTGTTCGGCGGTGGTGGCTACTGCGGCGCCATCAGATACGATCGACGGGATATCGAGCGCCACCGATCGGTAGCGTGCATTTGATCCACCGGCGAGTGCGGTCTCCACCTGGGCTGCGGTCAAAGCTGATTGGCTGCCTGCGAGCACGAAGACCGGATCGCGCGCCGGAGCGATTTCCAGCGCAGGCACTTCTGCGGTGCAGAGCCCGATCTCGCGCCAATGCGCAATCACAGCTTCCGCAACGCTGCTCGCGCCGACCGCAAGCAGCGGGGCCGAATGTGCCGACTGCCAAAGTTGCCTGCCAATGCGCTGGAGATGCCCAGTCTGGAGCACATCGAACATGACGGCGCGGCCCTCTATCGCTGCAATCCTAGCATCGAGCGCTTCGTCTGACGCGCTATCGAGTTGGCGCCAGTCCACCAGATCGATATCCGGCACGCCCTGCTTCGACAGATGCAGCCGCAGATCAGCCTCCGACATCGGAGTGACCGGATGATGGGCCATGGTCGGATGGCGGTCGATGCGAAAAACCTCGCCGCCAGTGCCAGCGGCGGCAAACAGGTTGCCGAAAGCACAATATCGCCCCAGGCTCGGCTGGCCGCCGACAATGGCGCGGAGTGGGTTCGGCATATAGTGTTCAAGAGTCCGGATGGCTTCGCCAAGGCTGCCGAAAGTCGGAGAACTGTCGAAGGTCGAGCAACATTTGTAATGCAGCAGCGTAATTCGCAGCTCTTGCGCAAACCGGCCGACCGGATCGACCTCCCGTCGAAGTGCCTCGGGCGGCATGGATCGCGCAGCGCCGGCAATACCCAGGGCATCGAACGGTCCAACGGCCGCGAGGCGCCCGAGATCCGGCACCCCGAGGCAGAGCAGTGCTTTCAGGCCGGCCTCGGCGAATGTCGCGAGCGTGTCGGAGGCGCCGGTAAAGTCATCGCCATACCAGAGATATTTGATCGCCTGCCTGTCGCCTGTCACTTCGACCTGCCGAAAAATGAAAGCGCCGCGGCAAGGTTGGGCGCTTCTGCCGCCGCCTCGGCCAGTGTCTGACCTGCCGCGAGCGCTGCCCAAGCCTCGTGCAGGCTTTTTACGCCTGCAGTCGGGCCTTGAGGGTGAGCGAGGATGCCGCCGCCGCACATGAAAAGAAAGTCGCCGCTCGGCACGGCTTTCGCCGTCTGGGGCAGGGTGCCTGCCCACTGGCCCGAGGAAAAGGCGGGCATGACGATGTCGTCTCTATCGGCCGGATCCGCGAGCGGCGCCAGACTGTCATGCGCGCCCTCGATCACTTCCGAATTCGGCTGCGAGAATTTGCCGTCCAGACCGTGGACATGCATGTGATCGGTGCCGGTCAGCCTCCACAGCGTCTGATAGGGCTGGAAATCCATGCCGAGCGCTGGGTGGCGGGACATCATGCCGAAACCATTGCGGTGCCCGTGGATAACGAGGTCGGTGTGCCGTCGCAGCGCCTGCACGGACGAAAACCCGGCCCAGTTCAGGCTTACCATCACACAGGTGCCGCCTTCGCGGGCGACGAGATCCGCATGCCTCAGCATCGCCTCGTGCTCATCGCTGATGTTGAAGGCGACCATGACCGCCTTGCCTGTCTTGTCCTGCCAGCGCCGGACGTGATTCATCACGGCCGGGATGCGCTGAGCGATCGGGGCATGCTCGGAATCGGCGTTGCACTCGTCGTCCTTGATGAAGTCCACACCCGCTTCACAGAGTTCACCAACGAGCGTACCCGTCTCCTCCGCAGACAGTCCGACATTCGGCTTGATGATCGTTCCAATCAGCGGCCGTCCCTCGACCTGCGTCAGCATGCGCGTCCCGCGCACGCCGTGGCGGGGACGTTCGAAGCGGTTGCGGAACTCCGACGGCAGATCGATATGCTCGAGGCGCAAGCCCGTCGTCCCACCGAGATCATAAAGGTTGCCAGCAAGTGTCGCCGCGAGCGTCGGCAAGTTGCGGCCGATATTGGCGGGCGGAAAGGATACGGTGACACGTGCTCGCCGCCACGGCCCGCCGCGCCCCTGCCGCGACAGAAGAGCATTCGGCAGGCTCGGTTCGGACAGTGGTTCCAGCTCCTCGATTACCTCCACCGTGGCGCGGGTCAGTGCCTTGAGATCCTCGCTCTCGTTGGCAACCCGCACGAACGTTCCGCTGCTCTGCTCGCCGGCCAGCACTTCGGCAACCTGCATGGGCTCATCGGGTGTCTCGATGAGATAACGCGCCTTGATCCGCTGCATCAGAGCGTTCCCAGATCCGGGAACGCCCGCACCGGATCTGAGCCGTCCCACCCGACGGACGCTTCGCGGATGAGATTGAAAAGTCGGCCTTTCGGGCCTGCGACCTCAGAAAGTTCGATCACCGTGCCTGGATGGACAATGTTGCCGGGTGTCTTCTTCTCGAAATAGACGAAGCGCCCGTTGCTGCCGACTTCGCCGGTCATGCAGACTTCAAAACCTTCCTGCGTTGCGCGTGCCAGGTCGGCGTCGAAATTTTCGGTCCAGTAAGCGAAATGCTGGACACCGGTAAAGCCGGCACGCTGAAAATCGCGATACATGGACGGGACATCGTTGCGGGTCTGGAGCAGCTCGATCTGCAGCCCGCCGGCATTGGCAAGTGCGACGGAATTGTGCGGCTCATGGGGCTCGCCACGATAGGTGTAGTTTACGATCGGAACCTTCGGATTGTAATAGAAGGGCCCGACGCCGAGTACTTCCGTCCAGTAGCGCATCGCGTCCTCGATATCCGGAACGAGATAGGCGACCTGTCGAATTTCACCAAAAAACCTGCTCATGCGTAAATCCAGTTCTGTAAAATGTCAGAGAAATCCGATGGAGAGCCACGGCCAGGCGGCGATCACGACGATGCCGATCGCAAGTGCAGTCATGTAGCCCCAGATTGGCCGCATCCCGAGGCTCGGATCGACCTTGCCGATAGCGCAGGCGGTGTAATAACCGACACCGAATGGCGGCGCGAAAAGCCCCAGACCCATAGAAAGCACAACGACGATTGCATAATGCACCTCGTGCACCCCCACTTGATGGGCAATCGGGAACATCAGCGGGCCGAACAGCACGATCGCCGGAATGCCTTCCAGAAGGCTGCCGAGAATGACGAAAACGAGGATCGACACCGCCATGAAGGTGACCTGTCCGCCGGGCAGGCTGGCGATGAAGGTCGCCAGGTTCGAAGCAAAGCCGGATTGGGTCAGAGCCCAGGCCATGCCTGTCGCCGCGCCGATGATGAAGACGATTGCTCCGGAAAGAGCAGCGGTCTCGATCAGCATCGGGATGAGCCGTTTTGCGTCGAAGCAGCGATAGACGAAGATCCCGACGATCGTGGCATAGGCGATGCCGATGGTCGAAACTTCGGTCGCGGTCGCGACACCCTCGACCACCGCCGTGCGCACGATGATCGGAAGTGCCAAAGCCGGAAGCGAATAGAGGAAGCTCCACCAGATTTCCTTGCGGCTTGCGCGGACGATGCCGGAGAGGTCTTCCTTGCGGTATCGCCACCAGACGACGAGGCAAAGCGCCAGCCCTAGCAACAGGCCGGGAAGCATGCCACCGGTGAAAAGTGCCGCGATCGATACGCCGGTGACCGAACCAATGGTAATCAGAACAATCGATGGAGGCACTGTTTCGGTCTGCGCCCCGGTTGTTGCGAGAAGTGCAACGAGATCGCCCTGGTCGGCGCCGCGTGCCTTCATTTCCGGAAACAGGACCGGCGCAATGGCCGCCATGTCGGCGGCCTTGGAGCCTGAAATGCCGGAGACCAGGTAGATGGCACCGATCAGCACATAGGAGAGGCCGCCACGCACATGGCCGAGAAGATTGGCCAGAAAGCGCACCATGGCGCGCGCCATGCCGGTCATTTCGATCAGCAGACCGAGAAAGACGAATAGTGGCACGGCAAGAAGGATCATGTGCGACATGCCTTCGTCCATACGCCCGACCAGCACGACCATGGGAGTGCGGGTGGTCAGAGCCATGAAGCCGAAGGTCGACAGCGCAAAGGTGAAGGCGATGGGCACGCCGGCAAACACGCCTGCGCCGACGATGACCACGAAGAAAACGATGAGATTGAGTTTGCCGAGCGGGACCAGAATGGGACTGGCGAGCCACATAGCAACGCACAGTACGGCGACCAGGCTCACCGCCTTGGCGACGGTGGTGAGATCGGCGCGCGTGACAAGCCTCAGAACGGCAAGAACAATCATCAGGCCGACACCGACGGGCAGGGCGGCTGCACGCCAGGCATTGCTGATCTCGAGTGCCGGCGTGGAAACGATCGCCTCGCGGCCGGCATATTTATAGGCCGGGTAAGCTATCAGTAAGAGAAAGGCGAGTGCAGCACCCTGCGCCACCATTTCCAGAAACACGCGCGTCTGGGGTTTTGCATAAGAGACGAAGGCCGTCATGCGCATATGCTCGCCGCGCCGCAAGGCGACGGCGGCCCCCAGCATGGACAGCCACAGGAAGAAGATTCCCGCCAGCTCGTCCGACCAGACGATGGGTGCGCGAAAGATGTATCGCGCAACCACGCCGCTCAGGAGAATAGCGATATCGCCGAAGGCAAGCGCCGCGGCTGCTATCTCCACGCAGCCGCCGACGCCCCGTTCCACCTGGCCGATGACAGCCCGCCATCCCGAGGCGGGCCGACTGCCGGCTTCAAGCAAGACCCCGCCGCTCATCAGAGCTTCTTGCCTACGCTGGCTTCCAGCAAAGCCCAGGCTTCGTCACCGAACTTGCCCTTCCATTCGTCGTAGAACTTGGCTTTCTGGAGCTTTTCCTGAAAACTGTCGGCGGACGGTGCGTTGAAGACCACGCCCTTGGCGGAAAGATCGCCTTCGATGCCCTTGTTGATCTTCTCGAGATCGGCGCGCTGCTGGATGCCTGCCTCGTTGAAGGCGCGTTCGATGATCGTCTGCAGATCGTCCGGCAGCGAGCTCCAAGTGTCGCCGTTGAAGGTGAAATGATAACCGTCCCAGCTGTGATTGGTTTTCGAGCAGTATTTCTGCACTTCGTAGAGCTTGGCCGTCTGCATGATGGCCAGCGGATTTTCCTGTGCCTCGACGATCTTCGTCTGCAGCGCCGAATAAACCTCGCTGAATTGCAGGCTGGTCGGCGAGGCGCCGAGCGACTTGAACAGCGAAACGCCCATGGCGCTGACCGGAACGCGGATGGTCAGGCCGGAAAGATCGGCGGCATTGGTGATCGGCTTGCTGCTCGTGGTGATCTGCCGGAAGCCGTTGTCCCACATTTTCGAGAATGTATGGAGGCCGATCTTCGTGAAGGCGCCGCGGATATGATCGCCAAGCTTGCCGTCCACCGCGCCCCAAATCTGGCTGTAGTCGCTGAAGGCGAAACCGACCGCCGTGATGGCGCTGATCGGCGCAATGGTGGCAATCACCATCGTGCCGGGCGTGAACATATCGACGCCGCCGCTGCGAACCTGGCCGAGCATGTCGGTGTCACCGCCGAGCTGGTTGTTCGGGAAGATGGCGATTTCCACCCGGCCATTGCTTTCCTTGGCGACACGTTGTGCAGCCTCGGCGGCACGAATGTTCAAGGGGTGGCTGAGCGGCAGGTTGTTGGCGTATTTCAACGAGAATTCAGGTGTCGCTGCAAGGGCCAGATGTGGTGCGCCGAGCACCATTCCGGCGACCGGCAGGGCTGCCATCTGCTTCAAAACCGTACGACGGGTAAACGTGGTCATCTTAATCCTCCTCCAAAGATCACATTTTCAATTTGGATGATCCGCCGGAATGGAAATCTCCTACCCACATTCCAGCGGAAACCATCAAGCTCAATCAAAAACCATCAATGATCAGCCGCACCTTGCATGCATGCCGCCATCGACCAGCAATTCAACGCCATTGATATATTTCGCCTCGTCGCTCGCGAGGAAGACCGCGGCATGGGCAACATCCCAGCCATCCCCCATGCTGCCGGTCGGCGAAAGCCGGTTACGGGCGGCGACCATCTCGTCGCGGCCAGCATAAAAACCCGAGATCTGACTATATATATGCGGGGTATCCATCACGCCCGGTAGAATGCAGTTGGCGCGAATGCCCTTTGCTGCATATTGCAGGGCAATGCTCTGGGTAAAGCTGTTCACGGCGCCCTTGCTGGCGGCATAGGCGCAATAGGCATAACCGGTCCAGCGAACCCCGCCGAGAGCACCGATATTGACGATCGCGCCGCTTCCCTGAGCTTCCATCACAGGCAAAACTGCCTTGCAAGTCAGGAACATGCTCTTGACATTGACCGCCATGACCTTGTCCCAGGTGGCCTCTTCGGTCTCCACCGGACCGCCTTGCGATGTAATGCCGACATTGTTGTGCAGGATGTCGATCCGTCCGAACGCGTCGAGCGTCTTGTCGATGCATGCCTTGATGTCCGAAAACGAAGTCGCATCGGCGACCATGGCCTGAGCGGTGCCACCTTCCTCGCGGATAATCTTCTCGGTGACGGCAGCCGCATTGCCATTCACGTCGATGACGGCGACTTTGGCGCCCGCCCTCGCAAATGCAACGGCAACCGCCTTGCCATTGCCCCATCCCTCTCCAATCGAGCCGGCACCGAACACTGCGGCAGTTTTGCCGCGCAGCCGCCCCGCAAGCGCATTTTCCACCGCAAGCCTCCTCGCCTATTTGGTGAAACATAGATATATTATTGATTGAAATAACAGGCTTGAAATGCAGAAGCAATCAAATTATTTGATGTAATTTGATTGAATTAGAGGTGAGAGATGACGACTGAACCCGCTGGCGCCGAGATATTGGGACGCAAGGTGAATATCGCTGAGCTTGCGGCGGCTGCGGGCGTTTCCACCGCCACGGTCGATCGCATCCTCAATCAGCGCGGTGGCGTACGCCAGCCGACGATCGACCGCGTCATTCTGGCGGCCGATCAGCTCGGTTTTGCGCTGCCGGCAACGATGCGCAGGCAGGCGCCGGCGATGCGTCTGTCCTTCGTACTGCCTGTCGCCAACAACAAGTATCTCCGGCTGCTTGCCGACACGATCCGGCAATCGGTCGAGGAGTTGGAGCAGTATAATGTTCGCTGTCAGGTTATCCCGATCGCAAGCTTCAATCCTGCCGTGCTGGCCGAACATCTGATGCAGCTTGCAGCGACAGAGGATGGCATTGCCTTCATGGCGCTGGAGCATCCGCTTGTGCGCGAGGCGGTGAAGACCCTGTCGGGCCGCGGCATTCATCTGCTGACCCTCATATCCGATATCTCCAACGCGCCTCGGGCAGCTTTTGTCGGCATGGACAACCGGTCTGCCGGCCGGACCGCGGGCCTGCTTCTCGGCCGCTTCGTCGGTACATCGACGCAGGCCGGCAATAAGGTCGTGATGTTCGCGGGGTCACTCAGCTATCGCGGCCATGAGGAACGCGAGATGGGTTTCCGGCACATCCTGAACGAGGCCTATCCGAGACTCGAGATCATCGGGTTACGCGAGGGGCATGACGATGCCCACAGCAATTACAAGATCGCATCGGCTCTGCTCGAGCAGCACCCGGACATTATCGGGATCTACAATGTCGGCGGCGCCTCGGAGGGTGTTGCGAGGGCGCTGGTGGAGGCGAACCGCCATCAAGATGTTGTCTTCATCGGCCATGGTCTGACGGCGGAGACCCGTGCGTTGTTGGTACAGGGAACGCTGGATGCCGTCATCAACGTGACGCCGCTGACACTGATGCGAAATGCCGTTCGCATCTTCAACAACCTGCGCGAGGGCCGCGAACCAACGGTTGGCGTGGAGGCCGCGCCGATCGGTATCGTTCTACGGGAGAATCTGCCTTGAGGCTTGGCAAATTGGCGTCTGCAACCACGCGTCGTTGCTGTGAGCAACTAACGATATGTGCGGTGCCGGAGCGAAGGCTTAATCGGTGAACCCCTCTATAAATCGCCTTATTGATTAGGCCTTCGCCGTGTCGACGGTTCGATTCCATTCAGGACCAAATGCATCACTTTTTCGCCACTGCTCAAGGCAGCATCCATTCGGGGGCATTTTGATAGCATACCGGACGAAGGAATCTCCGGATCGACATTGTCCCGACACTCGTGGCACCGAAATTCGTCGATGCCGGATAGGGGCCGCCATGCACCATTGCATCGCAAACCTCGACGCCTGTCGGAAAACCGTTGACGAGCAATCTACCCGCCTTGTGCTCGAGAATGCGGGCAAGCGATGTCGCCAGATCGCGGTCGGCCTCTTCGATATGCACGGTTGCTGTCAGCTGCCCTGAAAAATTCCGCGCGACGGACAGCATTGCGTCCTCCGATGGAAGCCGCACGACCAGCGCTGTCGGGCCAAAAACCTCTTCATGCAGGTGGTGAGTGGCAAGGAAGGTTTCGGCATCCGTCTCGAAAAGCGCCGGCGCGCTGTTTCGGCCGCTTGCACCACTGTTGAGCAAGGTGCGGACACCTGGTGTCGCGGCCATCTGTGCGGTTCCCCGCGACCAAGCGGTGGCAATGCCGTCGGTCAGCATGGTTTGCGGTGCGATCGCTTCCAGGGCCGCGTGGGCTGCCGCAATGAAGCGATCGGCGGCGGGGCCGTCGATCAGGAAGGCAATCCCCGGATTGGTGCAGAACTGGCCGGCGCCCATGCTGAGCGAGCCGGCCCAGCCGGCGCCCAGCCCTTCCGCACGACCGTCAAGCGCAGACGGCAATACGAACATCGGATTGACACTGCCGAGTTCGCCGAAAAAGGGAATAGGCTCGGGCCGTGCGGCGCAGAGATCAAACAAGGCGCGTCCGCCGAAAAGTCCGCCGGTAAAGCCGACGGCCTTGATCGCCGGATGCGTCACGAGTGCCTCGCCAACCACGCGGCTGCCTGCCTGGATCAGGCTGAAGACACCGTCGGGCATGCCGGCGGATTTCTGGGCGGCAAGGATGGCCTCGGCGACGATCTCGGATGTGCCGGGATGGGCGGAATGGCCCTTGACCACGACCGGGCATCCGGCCGCAAGCGCCGCTGCCGTGTCGCCGCCCGCCGTCGAAAAGGCGAGTGGAAAATTCGAGGCGCCGAACACGGCGACGGGGCCGATCGGCCGCTGGATCAGCCGCAATTCAGGGCGGGGCAGGGGCGAGCGCTCGGGCTGCGCCGCGTCGATCCGTTCGTCAAGATGGGTACGGCCAAGAATATGGCGCGCAAAAAGCCGCAACTGTCCCGTCGTTCGCGCCCGTTCGCCGTCAAGGCGGCCCGGCGGAAGACCTGTCTCGCGGCTGCCGATCCAGGTGATTGCCGCGGCGCGGCTTTCGATCTCGTCGGCAATGGCATTCAGGAATGCGGCGCGGCTCTCGATCGATGTCGAGGCATAGGCATCGAAGGCCGCCGCGGCCGCCCGGCACGCATCATCGACCAGCGCCGCATTGCCGGCCGAAAATTCGAAAGCCGGTCCCTCCGCCGGTGACGAGGAAAAATGGTCTGGCGTGTCGACCCAGGCCCCAGCGATCAGGTGGCGGCCGTGCGGTCGAAATTGAGCGTCGGTCATCTCTTTGGCTTTCGCAGATTGTCTTTGAAAATGGTCATGGGGAAATGATCCGGCCCGCAGGGGGCCGGACGATCGGATGGGTGTTGCCGATCAGAGATCGCGGACGGCGAGATCGCCGAACGCTTCCGGCTGGTCGACGGCGACGGCATTGCGCAGCGGCTCGCCGAAGCCCGGCGCCTCGATCTCGAAAACGTCGCCCGGTTCGACGCGGATACCGTCCCCGAAGGACAGTGTCGCAGTGCCGAACATATGGACATGCACATCGCCCGGCCTGCGGAACAGGCGGTATTTGAAGTGATGATATTCCAGATTGGCAAAGCTGTGGGACATGTTCTCCTCGCCCGAAAGGAAGGGCTTTTCCCAAAGCACCTTGCCATCGCGCAGGATACGGCTCGTGCCACGAATATCGGCGGGCGGCGCGCCGACGCGGATTTCCGGACCGATCGAGGCCGGGCGCAGCTTGGAATGGGCCAGATACAGATAATTCTGCCGCTCGGTGACATGGTCGGAAAATTCGTTCGACACGGCAAAGCCGAGGCGGAAGGCCTGGCCCTTGTCATCGATGACGTAGATGCCGGCCATTTCCGGCTCCTCGCCATGGTCGAGCGCAAAGGCGGGCGAGGTCAACGCCTTGCCCGGTGCGGCCAGGGAGTGGCCATTGCCCTTGTAGAACCATTCCGGCTGCACGCCGACCTTGCCGGCTTCGGGCTTGCCGCCTTCGATGCCCATACGGAACATCTTCATCGTATCGGTCGCGCCGACCTCGACCTTCTTGACTTCCGCATGCATGCCGTCGCGCGTCGCTGCCGATCCGAGATGGGTGAGGCCCGTGCCGGTCAGATGCAGATGCGCCGGATCCGCATGGGTGATCGGCGCCAGATACCGGCCGTCGCGGGCAAGCGTCGCAGGATCGTGTTCTGCGCCGAACCCGTGCGCGGCGATGACGTCGGCAATACGGCGGCCGCTGTTTGCGGCTTCCAGGGCAAGTGCATGGACACTTTTCGCGCCAAGCACTTCGCGGGCCGGTTCGCCCTCTTCACGGGCAAGGACGATGATGGCGCCGTCGGCGCCCGAGATCTGGGACAACAACATGGATTCTGATCTTTCGTGATGGCAATGACCCGGATGCGGCACGCCTGGGAGTTGCGCCGCCGCATCCGGGAGGAGGTATCTCTTCTTACTTGCCGCGATATTCGGCAGGCAGCTCAATGCCGAAATGCTTCTTGTAGATCGTGTTCAGTTCGCCCGAGGCGATCTTGCTCTTGATCCACTGGTCGAGCCAGGCCTTCAGCTCGGC
The DNA here is from genome assembly GCF_007829835.1 of Neorhizobium alkalisoli. Taxonomy (GTDB): domain Bacteria; phylum Pseudomonadota; class Alphaproteobacteria; order Rhizobiales; family Rhizobiaceae; genus Neorhizobium. Next base: position 115,394 of record NZ_VIWP01000012.1, read on the forward strand.
TTCGTTCTTGCGGATACCGATCGCATAGGGGGCCGAGCTCATCACGAACTTGATCTCGAGGTCGCGGGACGGGTTGGCGCGGTTGACCTGGGCGACGACGGAAGCAGCGGCCGCGATCAGGTCCTGCTGGCCGGTGGCGACGGCCGTATTGGTGGTCGCGTCATCCTCGTAACGGACGATGTTGACGCCGCCGACTTCCTTCGCACCCTTGGTCAGGGCCTGGTCGGAGGTCGTGCCGCGGGTCACGGCGATCGTCTTGCCAGCCAGCGAAGCGAAATCCGGAAGGGCTTGCGACTTCGGAGCACCGACGACGGTCGGCACGACGCCATAGGGATCGGAATAATCGATGACCTTCTTCCGTTCATCGGTGATCGAGAAGGAGGCCATGACGACGTCGGCCTTGTTGGTCAAAAGGAAGGGCACGCGGTTGGGGCCACTGACCGGGACGATTTCAAGCTTCACGCCGAGATCCTTGGCAAGTTCGTTTGCTGCTTCCACGTCGGATCCGGCCGGCTTGCCGGCCTCGTCGAGCTGGCCATAGGGCGGTGCGCCGAGATCGATCGCGACGCGGATCGTTCCGGCCTTCTTGATGTCGGCAAGGGAATCGGCATGCGCCATGGTGGCGACCAGGCTGGTTGCGGCGAGAAGCGTTGCAGCGATGAAGCGTTTCATTCTTATCCTCCGTGGAATGAATTTGATCAGGGATTTAAAGGCCGTTGCCGATGAAGTTGCGCAGCTCGGGCGTTTGCGGTGCGTCCAGCATCCTGCCGTCGCCGGTTTCCCAGACGACGCCCTGATGCATGAACACGATCTGGTTGGCGACGCGCTTGGCGAAGGCCATTTCATGCGTGACGAGGATCATCGTCATGCCGCCCTTGGCGAGCGCTTCGATGGTCTTCAGCACTTCGCCGGTCAGTTCCGGATCGAGTGCCGACGTCACTTCGTCGAACAACATGAGCTCAGGCTCCATGGCGAGCGAGCGCGCGATGGCGACGCGCTGCTGCTGGCCGCCGGAAAGCTGCTCGGGATAGGACGCCGCCTTTTCGGACAGACCGACCTGCGCCAGGACCCGCTGCGCGACCTCGCGCGCCTGAGCCTTGGACAGGCCGCGCGTCAGGCGCGGCGAGAGCGTGATGTTTTCCTCGACCGTCTTATGGGGGAAGAGGTTGTAGGACTGGAAGACGATGCCGACATCCTTGCGTAGCTCGCGAAGCTTGACGCCGGCCTCGTGCAGTTTTCGCCCGCAGACATTCAGTTCGCCGCCCTGGATGCTTTCAAGTCCGTTGACGCAGCGCAGCGCCGTCGACTTGCCGGAACCGGAGCGGCCGATCAGCGCCACGACACTGCCTTTCGGCACCGAGAGCGAGACGCCCTTCAGGACTTCGAGTGCGCCATAGGATTTACGAACATTGTGAAACTCGACGATATTGGTCATGTCAGGCATCCTGTCAGGCGCGCTTCAGCTTGCGTTCAAGCCGGCGGGAAAAATGCGACAGCGGGAAGCAGATCGCGAAATAGAGGACCGCGGCGACGGTAAACACCACGAAGGGCTTGAACGTCGAATTGTTGATCAGGCGGGCGGTATAGGTCAGTTCGGCAAAGCCGATGACGACCGCGTAGGAGGTGTTTTTGACGATCTGCACCAGGAAGCCGATGGTCGGCGGAATGGAGATCTTCACGGCCTGCGGCAGGATGACATGCACCATGCGCTGCAGCCGGGTCAGCGCCAGGCATTCGGCCGCTTCCCATTGCGCCTTTGGCACAGACTGCAGCGAGCCGCGCCAGATCTCGGCCAGATAGGCGCTGGCATAGGCGGTCATCGCCATGCCGGCCGCCACCAGCGCCGGCACGTTGAAGCCGGCGACGGATATGCCGAAATAACAGAGAAACATCAGGATCGGCAGCGGAATGCCCTGGATGAGGGCAATATAGAGGCCGAGGCTGCGGCGCAGGGCTTTCGACTGCGAGATGCGACCGATGGCGATCGGCAGGCCAACGATCGTGCCGCCGACAAAGCCCATTAGCGACAGGCCGATGGTCCAGAGCATGCCCTGAAGCATGAGAATGTAATGTGCGATTGTAACGGAGCTGCCCATGATGTCCTCCGGCACTCAGAGCGGGGTGCCGAGACGGCGGCGACGGGTGAAGGCGAGCTGCGCTATACCCTCCATCGCAAACCGCATCAGGACCGAAAGCAGGAGATAGATGACGGCGACCACGATGTAGATCTCGAAACCGCGGAAGGTGATCGACTGGATACCGTAGGCGGCGCCGGTCAGTTCCTCGACGGAGATCTGCGACATGATCGAGCTTGCCAGCATCATCAGCACGGACTGGCTGATCAGGGCGGGATAGACACGCTCAACCGCTTGGGGCAATTCCACATGGAAAAGCACCTGCCGGCGACTGAGCGCAAGACAGTCCGCTGCCTCGAACTGGCCTTTCGGAATGGATTCCATTCCGGCGCGGATGATCTCGGCCGTGTAGGCGGACACGTTGATCACCAGCGTGACGATGGCCGCATAAAAGGCCGGCATGCGCAGGCCCATGGCGGCGAGGCCGAAGAACAGCCAGAACGCCTGGACAACCAGCGGTGTATTGCGGATCGCTTCCACGTAAATATTGGCTAAAGTCGACACGGTACGACTTCCGTGGACTTTGGCAACGGCGAGGCCGGCGCCGGCAACGAAACCTAGGATGATGGAAGCGCCTGACAGCAGCACGGTTTCAAGGGCGCCCCAGGCCAGATCTGGCCAGAAATCCCAAATGAAACTGAAATCGAACTCATAACCCAATGCAGCTTTCCTCCAAATGCTGCTCCGCCGGCTCTCCATGCCTGCGGATGGCCGCATGATCGGCCTTGACGTGGAACTGCTAACGTATATTGCATGCAATAGGCATTAATGAGGGCGTTATGTCGTTAGTCGAAAATCCGACAATCCTGCTCAATCCGGCCGACAGCGTTGGTGTTGCGCGGCGCACGATCAAGGCAGGCGAGCAGACAGGTCTGGCCGATGTCGTGGCCGCCGAAACCATTCCGCGCGGGCACAAGGTCGCCCTGCGGGCGATTGCCGAGGGCGAGGAAGTGCGCAAGTTCGGCCAGGTCATCGGGATCGCCAGCCGCGACATCGCCGCTGGCCAGCATATTCACCTGCAGAACCTCTCGATGGTCGAGAGCCATCACGACCATCAGTTCTGCGTCGAGAACCAGGATCCTGGGTTGGTGCCCGAAAACGAGCGGCTCACCTTCATGGGTTATGACCGCGGTCTCGGCGGCGTCGGCACGCGCAACTATATCGGGATCATCTCGACGGTGAACTGTTCCGCCACGGTGTCGCGCTACATCGCCGAGCATTTCAACCGGCTCGGCGGTCTTGACGGTTTCGACAATGTCGATGGCGTCGTTGCGCTGACCCATGGCGGCGGCTGCGCCATCAATACCAAGGGCGAGGGCTACGAATACCTGACGCGCGTCATCAAGGGATATGCCACGCATCCGAATTTCGGCGGCATCCTGATGATCGGCCTCGGTTGCGAGACGAACCAGATCCGACCAATCCTCGAACATTACAAGTTGGAAGAGGGCAATCGCTTCCGCACCATGACGATCCAGCAGTTGGGCGGCACGCGCAAGACGATCGACGCCGCCTGCGACATGATTCGGGAAATGTTGCCGGAGGTGAATGCGGCACAGCGTACGCCGCAGCCGCTGTCGAAGCTGAAGATCGCGCTGGAATGCGGTGGTTCGGACGGGTATTCCGGCATCACCGCCAATCCGGCCCTTGGGGTCGCCTCCGACATGCTCGTGCGCCAGGGTGCGACGACCGTGCTGTCCGAGACGCCGGAAATCTACGGCGCCGAACATCTCTTGACCCGCCGCGCCAGGACGCCGGCCGTCGCGGAAAAGCTGTTGCAGCGGATCGAATGGTGGCGCGACTACACGTCCCGCAACAATGCCGAGCTCAACAACAATCCGTCGCATGGCAACAAGGAAGGCGGCCTGACGACGATCCTGGAAAAATCGCTTGGCGCCGTTGCCAAGGGCGGTTCCATGCCGCTCAACGCCGTCTATGAATATGCCGAGCCTGTCACCGAACAGGGTTTCGTCTTCATGGACACGCCCGGCTATGATCCGGTCGCCGTGACCGGCCAGGTGGCCGGCGGCTGCAATATCGTCTGCTTCACCACCGGACGCGGTTCCGTCTCGGGCTGGAAGCCTTCGCCGACGATCAAGATCGCCACCAATTCCGTCATGTACGAGCACATGCAGGAAGACATGGACGTCAATTGCGGTGATATCGCGCGTGGTACCGATACGATCGATGCCGCCGGCAAGCGGATCTTCGACCTGATCGTCGCCGTCGCCTCCGGCGAGAAGACGCTGTCGGAGCATTTCGATTATGGCGATAACGAATTCGTTCCGTGGCAGGTCGGTGCTGTGACCTGACCGTGCTGTCCGGAACGTTCAGCCGGTGATCGGTTGAAAGAAGGGCTGCGGCGTCGCGACATAGCGGCGCCGCATCACCGCGGCCCGCTCGTCGACCTTGATCGCCGAAGCATGGATATGGCCGCGCAGGGCAAGTTCCGCGCCCGTATCGTCGCCGTTCAGCATCCGCCGGAAAATGCGCAGATGCTCGTTCATGAACGGTTCGTATTCCGGCATGTCGATGCGGATGCCCATGATCTGCTTGCTCAGCGTCAGCAAGCAATGGGTGCGGCGCAGAACCTTCACGAAGGTCGTGTTCGGCGAATATTCCAGGCAACGGACATGCAGGTCGAGTTCGAGCTCATAGAGTTCGCCCGCGGTCACCGCCGGATAGCGCCGCAGTGCCGTTTCGTGCCGCTCGATCATGCTTTCGAGCGTGGCGCGCGGCACATGCGGCACCGCCTGCCGCAGGGTGACCGGCTCCAGAAGATCGCGCAACTGGTAGAGTTCGGCAATTCGAGCCTTGTCCAGCGGCACGACCATCCAGCGGAAGCTTGCATCCTTTTCCACGAGGCCGAGCGGTTCGAGATGGATCAGCGCATCCCGCGCCGTGCTGCGGCTGACATTGTAGTAGCGGGCGAGCTCCACTTCGTTGATGCGCATAGAACCGAAAAAGGCCTGGTAGACGACCTTTGCTTCCAGATCCTCTGCAAAAGTCTGCCAGGAAAAGGCGACATGGTCTTGTGGCAGCGCGATTGCGCCGATCACCTGGCCCAGCAGGTCACGATCGGGTAGCGTATTGACCGGTCCGACGATGAGACCGCGCCCATCGAATCTATGCGCAAGGCCATCGGTTTCGATGAAGGCAAGAGCCTGCCTTACCGGAGCACGACTGACGCTCATCCGCTCTGCGATAGGACCTTCCAGAAGGACCGTCCCAGTCGGGATGGATTGATCCTCAATACCCTGCCGCAAAGCGTCATGAATAAGTTTATAAAGACTCTGCTTCACCCTGGCACCGTTTTCGAGACTACCGACCCGTACAAAAGACTGACTGACACCGTTATAAATAAATCTAAAGCCACTCAAATGGATCGTTCGCCGATTTCAGCAGATTTCTAAGGCTATCCGTTCAGGTCGGGACAAACGATTTGGGCCTCAAGGCCAACACCGCGGCACCGTCACTTTGTCTCGATGCTGAGCTGTTTCCTGGAGGAGGGTTACTTACCCCATAAAACGGGCTCTGCGGGAGTAATACGCGCCTTGCGCAGAGATATATGCCGGGACGGCATGCTGATGCGGTGACAAAACGGATATGACGAAGCTCATGTGCTCTTTCAGATGATGGGTGCCTGCATCGTGGATTGGCAAGACGGTGATGCCCTGAGCTTGGAAAAACGCGAGAACGTCTATCAATAATTCGCGCCCTGCGAACGCCGCTCATGGCCGAACATGCATTGGAAAAACGTATTGATAAGGTTGTGCCTTCCCGGCAACGCAGGTGTGGAGCGGCCCTCTTCTGCCCGATCACCCGTCCAGCCAGACCTTTCTCAGGGACTGATAGAAGGCCTGTGCTGCGGGTGTCAGAGCACCGTTGCGTTTCCTGAGGATGCCCACGCCACGAAAGAGTGTCGGGCTGACGATCGGTCTGAAGACGATATTGGGATTATGGTTCATCAGCATGAGCAGCGTCGAGACGACGCTGATGCCGAGACCCGCTTCCACGAGTGAAAGCGACGAACTGAGGTGCTGAACCTCGTAAACACCCTTTCGCGGTGACCGGTTGTTCTGCAGATGCAGATCGATGAGGAAGCGATTGCCATTTTTGCTGCCGGCAACGATCAACGGGTAGGGGCCAAGGTCCGACCAGGTAACCTGTGCCTTTTCGGCAAGGGGATGATCCGGTTGGCAGGCCATAACATAAGGGTCATCCATCAGGATGTCGAAATCGATGCCTTCGCCGAGATTGCGGCCAAAGGCGAGCCCGATATCGGCGTCACCAGAAAGCACGCTCGTCAAAACGACATTGGCGGGTTCATCAACGATCTTGACCCGCATGCGCGGGTATTTCTGCGCGAAATGCACCAGCGTTTTCGGCAGGAAGAATTGTGCAGCAGTGGGCACCGCGGCGACAGTGATCTGGCCAGCCATTTTCTCTGCCATGCTGGAAATCGACAGAAGCGAACCGTCCAGATCCTCCAGGAGCGCCTGAGCCTTTGGAAGAAATTCACGGCCGACCGCCGTGAGTCTGACATTGCGCGTATCTCGCTCGAAAAGCTGCACGCCGAGTGTTTGTTCCAGTTTCTGAATGCGGCGGGTCAGTGTCGGTTGGGATATGGCAAGGGACTCCGCGGCATGGTGAAACGTGCCGCTATGGGCAAGGACGACAAAACTGCGGAGATCAGGAAAAGATATGTTCATGGGGGAAAATTGATGCGCAATCTGCATCAATTTTGCAAATAAATTCATTTCTCCCGTGCCTGGTGCACGGGCATAGTCGGTGCCGGCCCCGTGGAGGAACATGAGCGGGCTTTCTGTAGAAGAACACCATCTCATCAGCGGGAGGAACACCATGATGCTTCTGAAGAAGGGCATGTCTGCCCTGTTTGCCCTATGCGCCACCTTCGGCGTGGCTCATGCCGAGGACTGGAAACCTCGCCATGTTGTCAATGTCATCGTCCATACCGGACCGGGTGCCGGCGCCGACGCATTCGCGCGCGCCGTCATCAATGTCATCGAGCAGGAAAAGCTCAGCACCGCGCGCTTCGTGGTCGTCAACAAGACCGGTGGCGGTAGCACCAATGCCATCAATTATCTCGCCAGCAAGGAAGGCGATGACAACACGCTTGGAGTCTATGCCAGCAATTGGACCACGGATTACCTGGTGCAGAAGGATGCAACCACGTCGCTGCAGTCGCTCACGCCGATCGCCAACATGATCTTTGAACCGGCCTTGATCATGGTTCGCGCCGATTCCAAGTTCAAGTCGCTGAAGGATTTCATCGACGCTGCCAAGGCCGAGCCGAACAAGTTGAAGCAGGCGGGTGGCACGCCGCTCGGTCGCGATGCGATGCTACGCCATATCCTGGTTGCCAGCACGGGTGCACAATGGCCACTTGTTTCCTTCCCGAGTGGAGGCGAACGTCTTTCGGCAATCCTCGGCGGTCATGTCGATACGTTGGTGATGGACGGTTCCGAGGTCGGCGACTTCCTAAGTTCCGGCAAACTCAGGGCGCTCGCCCAGGTGTCGGATGAGAAGGTTCCGACTTTCCCGGCGGACGTACCGACTGTCCGCGAGGCCGGTTATGACATCCGCATACCGTTGCAGCCACGCGGGATTGTCGCGCCACCGAAAATGTCCCCGGAAGCTGCCGACTATTACCGTAAACTCTTCGCCAAGGCGGTAGAGACACCCGCCTGGAAGAAGTATGTCGAGGATACGCGTGTCCAGACCAATTTCATCGCCGGCGATGACCTGGCCTCATTCTTCGGCACGGTTGCCGACAATACGAGAGCAGCGCTGAAGTCCGCGGATATCCCGGTTCTGCGTTAGTCAAAAGGTAAAGCTCCGCGCCATTTCGGTGGCGGAGCTTTACCGGGCGAAATCAATCTCGATCGGAAACGTCATGCCAAGTCAAAACATGTCGCCTGGAGATGTGATCTCCGGCGGGCTGTTGTCCCTGCTCAGCATCTATATCATTTCCATGTCTCTCTCGTGGACCATCGTCAGCGATGCGGGGCCAGGGCCCGGCTTTTTCCCGCTTCTCTACTCGCTGGTAATGCTCCCAGTTGCGTTGCTTCTCTTGCTTCGTGGGATGCGCAGGCCTGCGCCACTCTCGCCGGTGGCGGATGACGACGATGTAGAAGAAAAGGGAAGCGGGGTGCCGATGGCGCTCGCCACCTGGTTGGCGCTGGCGATCAGCGTTCCGCTGATGTCGGCTTTTGGATTTCTTTGCGGCTTCCTTGCGCTTTGCCTGTTCATGACCAAGGTCGTTTTCGGCCGACCGCTCCTCGGCAGCGCCGTTGCATCCGTCTGCATTACCGTGGGCATCTATGTCGTGTTTCAGTTGCTGCTGGAAATCGATTTGCCTGCCGGCATATTTGGGGGGCGATGAACATGGATGTCATCTATGGCCTCGCGCACGGCTTCAGCGTAGCCCTTCTTCCGGCAAACCTTCTCTGGTGTTTTGTCGGTTGTTTTCTCGGCACGATCATCGGCATCATTCCCGGGCTTGGGCCAGCGGCGACAATCGCGATCCTTCTGCCGGTCACCTACAACATGGACCCGACCGGCGGCATCATCATGCTGTGCGGTATCTATTATGGTGCCAAATACGGCGGTTCGACCACGTCGATCCTCCTGAAGATGCCAGGGGAGGCCTCTTCGGTTATTTCCTGCCTGGACGGTTATGAAATGGCGCGCAAGGGCCGTCCCGGCCAGGCGCTTGGAATCGCCGCGATCTCGTCCTTCGTGGCGGGTACCGTCGGCGTCATACTTCTGAGCTTCCTGGCCCCGCCGATCGCAGAATTCGCGCTGTCCTTCAGCTCACCGGAATATTTTGCGCTGATGCTGATGGGGCTTGCGCTCGTCGTGCTGCTGGCCGGCGACGATATCCTGAAGACCATCCTCTCCCTGCTGCTCGGCCTGTGGCTTGCCAGCATCGGCACCGATCTCTTCACCGCCCAACCGCGTTTCACCTTCGGACAGACATCCCTGCTCGACGGCATCGATTTCATGTCGCTTGCAATCGGTGTCTTTGCGATCTCCGAGATCCTGATGAGTATCTCGGCGCGCGAAAAGGTGCGGCTGGTTACCATTCCCAAGGGACTGCGCAACCTGCTGCCCAGCCGCGAAGAATTGCGGGCCTGCCGTTTTGCGTTCTTCAACGGATCGATCACCGGTTTTATTATCGGCGTTCTGCCGGGCGCGGGCTCGACCATTTCCTCCTTCGTCTCCTACGGGATTGAAAAGGCGGTCTCGCGGCATCCAGAAAAATTCGGCACCGGCGTGCCGGAGGGGCTCGCCGCGCCGGAAGGCGCCAACAACGCCGATACAGGCGGCGCGCTTCTGCCGGTACTGACGCTCGGCATTCCGGGCGGGTCTTCGACGGCGATCCTGATGTCCGCTCTCGTCCTGTGGGGGGTGCGGCCGGGGCCGCTTCTGATGACAGAGCAGCCGGATATCTTCTGGGGTCTGGTCGCCAGCATGTATGTCGGCAATATTGTGCTTCTCATCATGAACCTGCCGCTTGTCGGCCTGTTCACCCAGATCCTGCGCATTCCGCTCTACGTGCTTTTCCCGATCATTATCGGCGTGTCGATCGCCGGCGCCTACAGTACGTCGGGAAGCATGTTCGATATCGGCCTGCTTATCGCTTTCGGTTTGCTTGGCTACGGCATGCAGCAACTGCGTTTCCCGGCGGGTCCACTTATCCTCGGCTTCGTCCTCGGCGACGCCATGGAACGGGCGCTCAGGCAGTCGCTCACCATGTCCAACGGTGATCCGCTGATCCTAGTCGACCGACCGATCTCGGCCATCCTCCTGGCACTTGCGGCACTCATCCTCGTCTCGCCGCTGCTCGGACGGTTGCGCAGGAGAAATACGGTTCAAGCATCATGATCTGATGCCCAACCCGCTACAAATTATTGTTCATCGCCTTAAGGCATTCGGAGTACCTGATGTCATCACTCAGCAGACAACTTGCGCAATTTTCCCGCGATCTCCGTTATGAAGACATTCCCGGCGACATCGTCGCTGCAGCGCGCAACGCGATCCTTGATACCATCGGCGTCATGGTCTTTGGCTCCAGCCTTCCCTGGAGCCGTATCGTCATCGAATACGCGACGCTGTATGGCGGTATCGGTGCAAGTACGATCATCGGGACGGAATTCAAGGTCAGTACGCCGCTTGCAGCCCTTGCCAACGGGACGCTTGCCCATGCGTTCGAAATGGACAATCTACGTCAACCGAGTGCCGGCGTTCATCACGGGTCAACAATCGTGCCGGCGCTTCTGGCTATGGCGGAGGAACGGCGGTCCAGCGGCAAAGATCTGATCACGGCGTTCGTGGCGGCCTCGGAGGTCATGTCGCGCATCGGGCTTGCCGCCGACAACTCCGCCGAAAAGATCGGTTTTCATTCGCCGGGACTGACCGGCCCGTTCGGTTCGGCGCTTGCTGCGGGGCGTCTGCTCGGGCTTAACATCGATCAGTTGACGAATGCGTTCGGCATATCCGGATCCCTGTGTTCGGGTCTGCTTGCCTTTTCCAAGGCCGGCAATGGCGGCATGGTCAAGCGCCTCCATACCGGCCGCGCGTCGGAAGGCGGGGTTCTTGCCGCACGCCTAGCCGCGGGTGGGTTCCAGGGGCCGGAGGTTGTCCTTGAAGGCAAGTTCGGTTTCTTCGACGCCTTTACCCGCGATCCGAAGATGGAGGCCCTGCTTGCCGGTTTGGGCACAGTCTGGGAGACAGCGCGCATCTGCACCAAACGTTATCCCTGCCACATTACAGCCCAGACGCCTGTGCGGGCACTTGACGAGTTGAAGACCGTACATGGTTTCGGCGGTGACGATATCGCGGAGATCGATGTGGCAAGCAGCGAAAAGGTGCTGAGCCATCACAACATCACAAAGGCAAATGACATTACCACGGTGCAGTACAGCTTGCCTTTCTGCCTTGGGATCGCGGCTTATCGCGACCCCAATGATCCTAACTCCTTTCTCGATAGCCCGCACAAGGATGCGGGCATCGTCCAGTTGGCGCAGCGAGTGAAGGTTTCGCTCAACGAGGAAAGCCTGAAGCCGGGTTCTGCCTGGGCTACCCAGCTGCGGGTCGTGCTCAAGGACGGACGCGAATTCTCAAATGAACGCCGTGATTTCCGTGGTGCACCAAGCGACCCGATGTCGGATGCCGAATATGACGAAAAATTCCTGACGATGACTGCCACTCTTGGCGATCGGGCGAAGAACCTGCTGGGGCTGTTGCGACAAGTGGAAAATATCGCCGATATGCAGGCTCTCGAATTCGCGGCGCGCGCATGAAACACTAGAAGCGCTCCCGCCATCGTTCCCGGTAGTCCGTCTTAGAGCATGCGCGACAGAACTTCGTCCTTCTTGATCATCCTGTGCCAGATCACAGCGGCAAGGTGAAGAAATAGCAGCGCGTAGAACGTATATGCCCCGTAATGATGGATGATGCCGACAGCTCTGCCCAAGGGCCGATCGTCTCCCAGCAGGACTGGCCATTTGAACATCCCGAACCATGGCACAGTTCGGCCCTCTGCCGACGATGTGACATACCCGGAGACTGGCATAACGATCATGAGAAGATAGAGGGCGACGTGAACGGCTTTCGATGCAATCCGCTCCCTCAAAGGCGGCAGGGATCGCCAATCCGGCTCTCGTGAGGATGCACGAATAGGAATACGGATGGCGATCAGGCCCAGAGCCGTCATGCCAAGCGATTTGTGAATATCCATGAGAAATTGCCGCTGTGGCGAACCATGCCCAAGGTAGGAGCAGTACAAGCCAAGGCCAAGTGCTGCAAATATGATGGCGGCCATCGTCCAATGAAGTCCGCGCTGGACAGCATGATGGCGATAGGCCGTAGGCAAGCCTGCCATGGGGTGAGAAACTGAGGGCATGGAACGGCCGGGAGGCTGATTGAAATCGGGACTGCGGGGGCGGTCTCGCCCCCGCATATTTTATTTGCAGACCTTGTTCTGCTTGATGACCCACTTGCCGTGGACCTTCACCTTGTGATGCTCGACATGGCAAACGACCTTGTGGGGTTGCGAATGATGGCGCTGGGCTGCCGATGCCTGGCCGGCCACCCCAATCGCGGTAGCGCAAATTGCTGCGAGCACAATTCTGTTCATGTCATATCCAATCGGGCGAGTAAGTGTCGATGCGGTGGAGCAAGCCGATATCCGTTTCAGCAGGTGCGTAAATCAGCCGTGTCCAGCGGTGACCATTCCACCAACATCTTGGTAAGGCGAATTAATTTGTCGTAATGTAAGGCACGAATTGGCCACGTTCGGTGCGGGTCGGGCGCGAAATTGAGCACGGCTCGTAGCTTGACGATACTGCCCAAAAAAGGAAACGGGACGCTTGCGGTGGGCAACCCGACATCTCGATAAATGGATAACAAGATCAACGCTGCTTGCCGCAGATGGCCGGTCAGCTGTCATATGTGGCGGGACCGGCTCGCAAGGCGGATGCGATCCTTCCCATATTCCAAATCTTTATCTGGTTAGCTCGTCCGTTAGCGGAGGGGCGATCGTTCGCATCATATCAAGAGCTGCAATCTCAACAGCGGATTAATCAAATGCCGTCGTGGAAAGGAACCAATTGAATAAGGCATAGACGGATTGCTGCCGACCAAGGTCCGCAAGCCTATCAAAGTGCGTCTGATCAAAGGTCATCCGACCCCACGCAAGGCAGTTGGCGAATTTTATACGCTTCTGTTGCGAATTGAGCGGCATCTCTAGCGCGCCATTGGCATGCAGCCGCTCCTTTTGAAGCACTTCGCCATTCCTCAACGTTAGCGTGACGGTGTGCGCGAGACGTTCGTGCCCTCGCTCCTCCGCAGCCGTGTAGGCGTGCATGCCAATCCTTTGCATGAGGGCCTCACGCTCAGGATTGTCGAGGGCAGCATCGGTGAAGTCTGCAAGCGAAAGCGAGCCTTTTTCCAGAGCCACTGCCAGGCAATATTGCATAGAGAAGCGCGCCTGCATCGCATTCGCGGGGGAAAGATAGGCCAGGTTCTTCACGGCCGAAACGCCGACCTTCGTGTCTATGGCGACGATGTCTTCCGGCTTCAGCGCATTTTCGTGCACGAGGTCGAGCAATGCGTCGATGGCCCGATGCGTAGAGGCGCAGCAGGGATGAAGTTTTGTGACGAGGCCGCGGCTTTCGATGATGCAGGTTTCGTCAAGCCGCCAGTCCGCCCAGCCGCGTGCCTCCTCGCCGCCGAAAAGATCAAGGAACCCCTGAGGTCGCTCGAGAATATCGAGTCGACCGGCAGCGCCAGACATTGCGAGCATGGCCGCTTCGACCGCATTGCGGGCGGCAATCCCCGCATGGATCGGTTTTGCGAGTGTTCCGAACTGGCCTTTCGGGCCACTTGCCATTGATATCGCAAGACTCATGGCCTGGGCCATCTCCTCGTTGCCGCCCCCCAGAAGGCGTACCACACCGGCTGCTGCGCCAATTGCCCCGACGGTGGAAGTGCCGTGCCAGCCCCTGTTGTAATGGGAAGGATTGACACCGTAACCGACGGCTGCTTGTGCCTCCAGTCCAATCAGATAGGCATTCAGGAATTCGCGACCGCTGATCGGGCTATCGGCGCTGGTCACCGCCATCAGCGCGGGAACGAGAACGGCTGAGGCATGCGCCCTGGCCGGATGAAAATTGTCATCGAAGTCGAGTGCATGCGCGGCTGTGCCATTGACCATTGCGGCGATCGAAACCGACGTCTTCCCGCCGGTGACAAGCAGGCTGCCGCCGCCGGCTGATTGCGATTGGAACGCTGTCGTGACCGCAGCGACGCCCGCGTCATCGGCTCCGGCAATCATGCAACCCAGCGTATCGATCACGGCATCGGTGGCACGTTCCAGAGCCGTGGCAGAAAACTCGCTGCGGTGAAAAAGCTGGCTGGAGATATCGAGAAGGATGCCGGTCATTGACGAATGTCTCTTGCTGCGATTGCTTGGGCGCAAAATGTTCGAACTCGGATCACGCCGCAATCTTATGCGGTTTGCGGGTAGGTCTAGCGAAGGTGTCATGGTTCATGGTGAAAGCGACGAGCGCGGCGATAAGCCTGAAACATATCGAGGCCTATGACGCGATCGCCGCCACCGGCTCGACGGTCGCGGCCGCACTCGAGCTCGGCATTTCCCAGTCCAACGCGAGCCGTCTTCTGCAACAGCTCGAAGATTATCTCGGCGTCCGGCTGTTCGAGCGCGACAAGAACCGTCTTGCCGCCACCCGCGAAGGTCTGCAGCTCGGGCCGGAAATCCGTGCCATATCGGATCGTCTGCGTGCCTTGAAGACGGCGGCGATCGAGTTGGAGCATGGCCGGTCGCGCGACATGCTTTTGAAGATCGCCTTTCCGGGCAGCCTGTCATCCACGCGTGCGCCAAAGATGATCAGGGATTTCCTGGTCGCGAATGGTCCGGTTCGCGTCGAGCTCGCGTCCGGCAGCTATCTTGCGATCGAGCGAATGGTGGCCGATGGCGAGGCCGATATCGGTTTTGCGCGCCTGCCATTTTCTACGCCGGGCCTGAAACAGGAACGGCTCTTGCCGTCACGGATCGTCTGCGCCTTGCATGAAGATCATCCGTTAGCGGAGCGAAAGTCGCTGACGATCGCCGAACTGAAAGGTCACGATCTCATCGTGCTCAACCGCGAGCGGCCGGTTCGCCACCAGATCGAAGCCCTGTTCTATCAGCACGGCGTCCGGCAACGGCCCCTGCTGGAAGCCCATTCGGTGGCAAGCGCCTGTGCTTTGGCCGCAGAGGGATTGGGGATCGCGCTGGTCGGTGAGCTGATCGCCCTGGAATATGCACACAAGCCGCTGCGCTTCGTGGCACTTGAGCCGGACCTGCCGGTGACCTATTGCCTGATCAGTGGCGAAAAACATCCGCTCTCGAAGACCGCTGCGCTGTTTCTCGAAAACATCGCCGGCTGGTCGTGATTGCAGGATTTGACATGGGGGCGAGGGGGCAATGAACATCAGGCAGCTGGAAGTCCTGCGCACGCTTCTTGCCACCGGCTCGACCATCGCAACCGCAAAGGCGATGGGGCTCAGCCAGTCCGGCGTCAGCCGCATGCTGCAGCAGCTGGAAAGCGATCTCTCGATCTCGCTTTTCGTGCGTGACCGGGGACGGCTGATCGCGACACCGGAAGCGGCCGTTCTGGCGCGGGATGCGGAAAACGTGCTGCTCGCCGTCGAGCGGATGGCCGGCCATGCCGAGGATTTGCGCAATGGAGCGCTCGGACCGGAAATCGTCCGGATCGGCCTGCCGAGCAGCATGTGGGAGAATTTCGCGCCCGCCATGCTGATCGATTACATCCATGATTTCCCCGGCGTCCGCATCGAGACCTTTTTCGAAACGACGACCGCGATCAACCGGCTGGTCGAGGAACGCGTCATCGATATCGGCTTTTTGCGCATGGAGGGGGAAAGCGGGCCGGGCATAGAGATCGACAGGGTCGCGACCGGGGAAAGCGTCTGCGTCGTGCCACAAGATCACCCGTTGGCTGAACTCGAAGAAATCACCGTCAAGGATCTGCGCAATGTGCCACTGATCCTGATCGGCCGCCAGCGGCCGAACCGCATGACGCTGGATCAGGCGTTCAGGCGGGCAGGCGTCAAGCAGATGGTCAAGATCGAGACTCATACGAACAGCTCGGCCTGTTCCTATGTCGCCCATGGTCTCGGCGTGACGATCATCAGCAGCTTCTACGCCAACCTCTACCGCGATCTGCCGGTCGTGCAGCGGCCTTTCCTGCCCCGTTCGAAACAGGAATTCGGTCTGGCGCGTGCCAGCGGCGTTCCTTTGTCCATTGCCGCGCAAGGCCTCAGCGATGCGTTGAAGAAGCAGATCCTGCTTTCGCAAAAAGCTTCATGATATCAGATGTATAGTGCTCGTAGTGACGACACGGGTCTGGCCCGTCGCGACTGCGGACTCTGCATAGACATATGACGAAACTGCATAATATTGCGCGCCTTTCGTCAAGCCATCATAGTCTCATTCAACGAAACCGATGGTGTCTGAGGAAAAAGCGGGCGCCAATCGTGGGGATAAAATGCTGAGATTCATCCTGAGCCGTCTTCTGATGGCGCTACCGACGATCGCGCTCGTCTCCGTGACGGTGTTTGCGCTGATCCGCTTCATTCCCGGTGACCCCGCAGCGCTGATGCTGGGCGACATGGCACAGCCCGACCAGATCGCTGCCATGCGCACCGAGCTCGGCCTCGACCAGTCGCTGCCGCAGCAATTCGTCATCTGGGCCGGCAATGTGCTGCAGGGGGATTTTGGCAGGTCGATCGTCAATGGCGAGGCGGTTCTGCCGCTGGTCGCATCGCGCTTTCTTGTCAGCGCCGAGATCGTCGTTGTTGCGGTTCTGCTTGCAAGCCTGATTGCGGTACCGGCCGGTGTTATCGCCGCCTGGAGGCAGAACAGCTTTACCGATCTTGCGCTCGTCGGCACGGCGACGGTGCTTCTGTCGATCCCGACCTTCTGGCTCGGCCTTCTGCTTCTCCTGTTTTTCGGCCTGTCGCTCGGCTGGCTGCCGGTCCTCGGCTATGTCTCGATCGGCGACAATCTGGCGGGCGGCCTGCTCTATCTCGTCCTGCCGGTGATGACACTGGTCATCCATGAGATGGGTGTGCTGATCCGCATGGCGCGCGCCTCGACACTGGAAGTGCTGCGTCTCGACTATATCACCCATGCGCGTGCCAAGGGGCTTTCCGAAAGCGCGGTCCTCTGGCGTCACACGTTCAAAAACGCATTCGGTCCGACCTGGACGATGATCGGCCTGATCCTCGGCAATCTGCTTGGCGGTATCGCCGTCATCGAGACGGTATTCACCATTCCAGGCCTCGGCCGGCTGATGGTCGACAGCATTTTTGCACGCGATTACCCAGTCATCCAGGGATGCCTGCTGTTCGTTTCGCTTTCTTACGTCGTGGTCAATCTCGTCATCGACCTGCTCTATCCCCTGTTCGATCCGCGCGTGGTGGCCGAATGAAAAAACTTGCTCTCAACGGGCTGATCGGCGGCATTCTCGTCGCGGTCCTGCTCATCACCGCTGCGATCGGTCTCGTCTGGACGCCCTTCGACCCGATGAAGCTCTCTTTCACGGCGCGTCTTGCCGCACCGAGCGCCCAGCATCTGCTTGGAACCGACGAATTCGGCCGCGATGTGCTGAGCCGCCTGATGATCGGCGCCCGCGCCAGCGTCTGGATCGGTGCCCTGACGGTGTTTTTCGCCACGCTGTTCGGCACGCTGATCGGTCTCGTCAGCGGTTATGCCCGCGGCTGGGTGGATGGCGTGATCATGGCGGTCAACAACGCGCTTCTCGCCTTTCCCGGAATTCTTCTGGCGCTTGGCCTGCTGGCGGTGTTCGGTGCCAATCAGTATGGCATCATCTTCGCGCTCGGCATTGCCTATACGCCCTCCATGGCGCGTGTCGTGCGCGGCGCGGTCCTTTCCCTGCGCGAGCGGGAATTCATCGAGGCCTCGCGGGTCATGGGCAATGGCGAGCTCTACACGATGTTCCGGCATGTCCTGCCGAATTGCCTTGCGCCGATCACTGTGCTTGCTACCTCCATGTTCGGCTGGGCCGTCCTTTCGGAAAGCGCCCTGTCCTTCCTCGGCCTTGGTGTTCCGCCACCAGCGCCCACCTGGGGCAATATGCTGGCGGCGGGCCGCCCACTCATCCAGCAGGCCGTCTGGCTCGGACTTTTCCCCGGCCTCTGCATCACGCTGACGCTGCTTGGCATCAATCTTCTGGGTGACGCGCTCCGCGACAAACTCGACCCGCGCATGAGGGGCCTGAAATGACGATCGAACCGCTCATCACCGTTCGCGATCTTTCGCTCGAAGTCGCAAGGACCGGCCATCAGGTGGTCAAGGGCATCAGCTTCGACATCGCTCCCGGCGAGATTTTTGGGATTGTCGGTGAAAGCGGCTCGGGCAAGACGCTGGCGACCCGCGCACTGATCTCGCTTCTGCCGCCGGCGATCCGCGTCACCGGCGGGTCGGTCACCTATAAGGGCAAGGATGTCATGTCCATGCCGGATAGGGCGCTACGCGGCCTGCGCGGTGCCGAGATCGGCGTGGTCTTCCAGGAGCCGATGACCTCGCTCAATCCGTCGATGACGATCGGCCGGCAGCTGGAAGAGGGGCTTATCCTCCACACCAGGCTGTCGTCCGAAGAGCGCCGGACCCGCATTCTCGACATGCTTCGGCGTGTCGGTATCCGCGATCCCGAGGGCGCGCTGACCGCTTACCCGCACGAATTTTCCGGCGGCATGCGGCAACGCATCATGCTCGCCTCCGTCATGCTGCTCAAACCGGCGCTGTTGATCGCCGACGAACCGACGACCGCGCTCGACGCCGTGATCCAGCGTGACGTGATGGAGCTGATGGTCGAACTCACTCGGGCCGAAGGCACGGCTGTGCTCCTGATCAGCCATGACCTGCCGATGGTCGCCCGTTACACGAGCCGCATCGTCGTGATGGAGAAGGGCTCGATCGTTGAGCAGGGTCGCACCGAGGACCTGCTCGATGCGCCGCAACATCCCTATACGAAAAAGCTCCTGTCCTCGCTGCCCTTTCGCGGTGCGGCGCGCGCAATCGAGACGGCAAAGGCGCCCATGGTTTCGGCCCAAAATATCGTCGTCGATTATCCGGGCCGCAAATCGCTGTTCAACAAGGCAAAACCGAAGCGCGCCCTGCATGGCGTCAGCATCGAGATCCGTGAAGGCGAGGTTGTGGCGCTGGTCGGCGGTTCGGGTTCCGGCAAGACCACGCTTGGCCGCACGATTGCCGGTCTCGTTCGGGAGAGCGAAGGCGAGATCCGCTTTCAGGGCCGTGCCCGCGACGACGACTGGCGCGACTACAGGCTGAACTGCCAGATGGTGTTTCAGGATCCTTATTCCTCGCTCGATCCGCGCATGACCATTCTTGCCCTCGTCGAGGAAGCCTTGCGACTGGTGCCGGATCTCGATGCCGCCGCCAAGCGCAAGCGCGCGTTGGAGACGCTGGAAGAGGTCGGGCTCGGCGCCGATTATGCTGAGCGTTATCCGCACGAACTTTCAGGCGGTCAGCGCCAGCGCGTGGCGATTGCCCGTGCCGTCGCCCGCCGGCCCCGCTTCCTGATCGCCGACGAGCCGGTGTCCGCCCTCGACGTCACGGTGCGGGCACAGGTTCTCGACCTCTTCTCCGATTTGCAGAAACGCTACGGTTTTTCCTGCCTGTTCATCAGTCACGATCTCGGCGTCGTCGAACAGGTGGCCGATCGGGTCGTCGTCATGCAGGACGGTCGGATCATCGAGGAGGGCGATCGCGACACGATCTTCGACCAGCCGAAGGAGGCGTATACGCGTCGGCTTCTCTCGGCCATTCCTGCCCTAGACCAGAACGACAAGGGCGGAGTGACATTGAAATGGCGCCTGGAGAATTGAGATGGATACGATGTCCAAGGCCAAACCGGTTGCGGAAATGCTGGCAGAGATCTGCGACGCACAGCCGTTCGTAACGCGGTTTTCGGTCCGCAACCTTCTGACCGGCGAAACGATCGAACGCGGCGCCGACGAGGAGACGCCGTCCGCCAGCACGCGAAAGACGTCGATCATGATGGCGGCGCTGAAGGCCGTCGAGGACGGTCGCCTCGATCTCAACGAGGCGATCACCTACGAGGCGCGCTTTGCCGAAGAAGTGGCAAGCGGCATGTTCCGCTACTTGACGCCGGGCATCGTCATCTCGCTGCGCGACGCAATCACCGGCATGATGGTCCTGAGCGACAATGTCTGCACCAAGATGGTGTTCGAGCGGCTGACGCTGGAAGAAGTGGATACCTATTGCAAGGCGATCGGCCTTTCCGGCACCCACCATCGCTTTCTCATCCCGCCGCTGGCACTGTCGCCGGACCACACGCTGAAATCGGTGACGACGACGACGGCGCGGGACCAGACGGCGCTTCTGCAGATGATCCTGGATGCCCAGACCTCGAGGGACCTGCGCCAAAAACTCGGCGTCTCCGAGACGCTGGCGGCCTATGCGCTGCAGACCTTGAAGAACCAGATTCTCCGTTACGCCATCCCCTCGCGCCTGCCTTTCGGCACCGTCGTGGCGCATAAGGGCGGCACGGGCAAGCGTGGGCGGATGAATGCCGGCATCGTCTACCGGGATGGCGCGCCTTTCTACATTATCTCCGCTTTCACCGACGACGTGCCGCAGGTCATGCCGGATGGCACGCCGGGCTACACGATGTCGCTCGAGACCATCGGCAGGCTGTCGCGCGCCTGCTGGGACGGATTTTCCAGATAAAGATCAACGATCAAAAAGAGGGTAGAACAGTGAAAAAGCTTCTTCTCGCAGGCGCCGCCCTGCTTGCCTTGGCAAATGCCTCTGTTGCGCGCGACATTGCCGTCGCCCAGAGCTCGGACCTGCGCAGCGCCAATCCGGGCGTCAACCGCGACGGCAATACCGATGGCGTCATCCTGCACATCGTCGAGGGCCTTGTCGGCTATAACAACAGCGGCGAAGTGAAGCCGCTGCTCGCAAAAAGCGTCGACATGTCGGCCGATGGGCTGACCTATACATTCAAGCTCAGGGCGGATGTGAAATTCCACAACGGCAAGCCGCTGACGGCCGATGATGTCGTGTGGAACTGGACCCGCTACCTGAAGCCGGACACGAAATGGACCTGCCTCAGCGATTTCGCCAAGGGTGGTGCCGCAGCCGTGACCGATGTGAAGGCGACCGATGCCTCGACCGTCACCATCACGCTCGAAAAGCCATCGGCCGTTTTCCTTGGCCTGATGTCGCGGCCCGAATGTGGTTATACCGGCATGATATCGCCGGAAAGCATTGCTGCTGACGGCAGCTTCTTGAAGCCGATCGGCACCGGCCCCTTCATGTGGGACGAGTGGAAAAAGGGCGAATATATCCACCTGAAGAAATTCGCCGATTACGCCTCACCGGCGAATGACGGCAAGCCGGACGGCATGGTCGGCTCGAAGCGTCCGCTCGCCGACGGTATCAAGTTCATGGTCATTCCCGATCCGTCGACCATCAAGGCGGGTCTTGAATCCGGCGTGCTCGACACGGCCGAGGTCTCGCCGGACCTGATCCCGGAAATCAAGGCGAACCCGAAAATGCAGCTCATCGTGGCGCGCAACAATGGCAAGAACCTCTTTTATATCCAGACGCGCGACAAGGTGTTGAGCAATCCGCATATCCGCCGTGCGATGGCCATGGCGCTCGATCTGGACGAGCTTGTCGCCGCCGCTTCGAACGGCACCGGCGAGGCCAACGGCTCGATGGTGTCGCAGGACAGCGTCTATTTTGACGAAACCCAGAAGAAGCGCCTGCCTTATGACATCGAGGCGGCGAAGAAGGAACTGGCTGCCGGCGGCTACAAGGGTGAGCCGATCTCGATCATCGCCAACAAGCGCGGCAACGTGCCGAGTTTTCCTGCAGCCGTCATGGCGCAGGCGATGATGCAGCAGGCCGGTCTCAACATCCAGATCGAGGTCCTGGACTATGCGACGCAGGTCGATCGCCGTCGCTCCGGCAACTATCAGGTCATCTCGCAGTCGGTTGCGCCACGCCTCGATCCGGCGCTGATGTATTCCTTCTATGTCGGCGACAAGGACAAGAACGCCTCGCTGATGTGGGACGATCCGAAGGCCGTCGAATTGATGAAGGCCGCTTATGTCGAGGCAGATCAGTCCAAGCGGCAGAAACTTTTCGACGAATTCCATGAGCTGATGCTGAAGGAAATGCCGGGCATCTTCCTCTACGACATGGTCGATGTCTGGGGTGCGACCAAGACGCTGAAGGGTCAGCCTGTCTGGCAGTCCAATGCCCGGCTTTGGGAAGTTTCGGTCGACTGATCTTTTTTGCTCGCGCCGTCGATGAAAAGTGGCGCGGGTTTTTCCACCCATCGTCAGGATCAACAGCGACGGCCTTGTCGCTGAATGAGAACATGCGTCTGCACACGGGCGCTGAAATGCGAGGAAATTCCATGGACCGCGACGCCATCAACGCAATTGCCGCCAGGATTGAGCAGATGAAGCCCGGTTTCACCCGGTTAAGCGACAGTATCTGGGACTTTGCCGAGCTGAAATTCGCGGAAAACCGCTCTTCTGCACTTCTGGCCGAGGCCCTGGAAGCCAACGGCTTTTCCGTGCGCCGCGGTGTGGCCGGCATGGAAACGGCCTTCATCGGCGAATTCGGCTCCGGCAAGCCGGTAATCGCCTTTCTTGGCGAGTTCGACGCGCTGGCGAACATGAGCCAGAAGGCCAATCTTGCCGAGGCAAGCCCGCTTGTCGAAGACGGTACGGGTCATGGCTGCGGTCACAATCTTCTCGGCGTCGGATCGCTGATGGCGGCCATCGCGCTTGCGCAGCATCTGAAGGAGGAAGGTCTCTCCGGCACCGTGCGCTATTACGGCTGCCCCGGAGAAGAAGGCGGTTCCGGCAAGACATTCATGGTGCGGGCCGGTCTCTTCGACGATGTCGATACTGCGCTCACCTGGCATCCGGCGCCGTTCAACGGTGTCCGTTCAACCAAAAATCTCGCCGTCATCGAATATTACTACAGGTTCAGGGGGGTCGCGGCGCACGCGTCCAATGCCGCCCATCTCGGTCGTTCGGCGCTTGATGCTGTCGAGCTGATGAATGTCGGCGTGAATTTCCTGCGTGAACACATGCCGCAGGATTGCCGCGTCCATTATGCGATCACCGATACCGGCGGCAGGGCCGCGAACGTGGTTCAGGCCAAGGCAGAAGTCCTGTACCTGATCCGCGCCCCTGAAATGCCACAGGCGCTGGATCTCGCCAAACGGGTGGAGAAGGTGGCCCATGGTGCCGCAATGATGACCGAGACGGAGGTCGAGATCATCTTTGATACTGCCGCAACCAACCTCCTGCCCAATATTTCGCTCGAAACAACCATGCACGCAAACATGGTTGAGCTCGGGCCCATCGCGTTCGACGAGGCTGACATGGCTTTTGCCCAGAAGATACAGGACACGTTTACCGACGAGGCGATCAAGAGCAGCATCCGCCTCTACCAGATCAAGGGCGACGCGTTTTCCAATGCGAAGGTGGATGGGTCGACGCCATTGCACCTCGGCCTGCGCGCCTTCGAGGGCCAGTCGCATTTTCGTGCCGGTTCGACCGATGTCGGCGATGTCAGCTGGGTGACACCAACCGCCCAATGTTGGACGCCCGCATGGGCGATCGGTACCAATCCGCACACATGGCAGGTCGTGGCGCAGGGCAAGAGCGCGGCGGCGCACAAGGCCATGGCTCATGCCGCAAAAACACTTGCCGCAACCGGGCTTTCGTTGATCAGTTCACCGGAGCTGCTGGCAGCAGCAAGGCTTGAATGGGCGGAAAGTACCGAAGGAAAGACCTATCATTGCCCGATTCCCGCGCACATCGAGCCAGCAACACCATGAGTGCAGCGAGGTCCCGAACTTCATCGAGGTCAGCCCGCTGCCAAAATAAGTCGATTGCTGTCTCTGGTAGACACCAAGCCGACAGTGCGCGCTAATCTGTCGCGGAAGACGTCGGGAACCTCGTTTCGAGGCGAAGCATTTCATAGCGCTATCCACATGCGCATTTGAAAGCGCGTCTCGATCAGGAAAATATCGCATGACCATGACGACAGGCCCGATGCCTGCGCCGGACATCTCGTCCGGTTCTCCATCCACGGCTAAACAATCCCGCTACCTCCATATGATCACTGGTGTCGCAACACTTGGAGCATTGGCCTTCGGTTATGATACCGGCGTCATTGCCGGTGCTTTGCCGTTCATGACACAGGGTCCGGAAGAAGGAGGGCTCGGTCTTACACCTGTCACGGAAGGTGTCGTGACCGCATCCCTGATTGTCGGGGCGGCCTTGGGTTCGTTTGCAGGGGGGCAACTATCCGATCGCTACGGGCGGCGCACAGCAATGCTTTTGCTTGCCATCGTCTTTTTCCTTGGCGCGCTTGCAACTGCTTTCTCGCCTGACGTCGGCATCATGATCGTCGCGCGTTTCATACTCGGTATTGGCGTTGGTGGCTCTTCGACCGTCGTACCGGTCTTCATTGCAGAAATCGCGCCGCCGAAACGCCGCGCGCGGCTTGTCACCCGTAGCGAGCTGATGATTGTCAGCGGCCAGATGCTCGCTTACGTATCCAGCGCCATTCTTGCTCATCTTGTCGACGATCCCGGCGTATGGCGCATCATGCTCGGCATCGCCGCGATACCTGCTATTCTGCTTTGGGTCGGGATGATCTTCGCGCCGGAGTCACCCCGGTGGCTTGCACTTCGAGGCCGCGAGGACGATGCCCGCAGCGTGATGATGAAAATCCGATCTGATCCGGCCAGCCGCGACAAGGAATTGAAGGCGATGATCGAAGGGGCGGCCGACGAGGAGCCTGCATCGTGGAACGATCTACGCGAGCCCTGGATCCGCAACCTTCTTCTGATCGGGATTGGCCTAGGTTTCGTCGCCCAGTTTTCTGGCATCAACGCGTT
>NZ_VIWP01000013.1 GCF_007829835.1 Neorhizobium alkalisoli
CATCCACATTCAGCGCTCAAGATGGCTTCCCCTCGGCAGTTCATCAGGGCAAAATCAATCTAGCCGACCTGTCCGGTGAAACGGGGAGCACTCCACCATGGCAGCGGATCTTAAAGGCACGAACTATAGGCTGGTCCCAACTGTGAACAAGCGCGTTGGCGGTCGAAGCGGGATCATGATCGTGGCTACCACCCCTCCAGTTGATAGCCTACTTCCTTTTGAAGAGCAGCGCGATGCAGTGCTGCAGGGCGCGAAAATCACAGAACGCCTTCGCGATTGGTTCGCTATGAACGAGGGTATCGTTCGTAGTTGGGCCCTTCTCGTCACCGAGGTATCACGGCCGAGCTAACTAACGCAGGGCTTAGTTAGTTCGTCGCAACATGCAGGTATACCCTGACGCGACACGCGGCGCGTTAGGGGCTGTGCCGTAACATCTGGGTTGACTTCGCCTATTTGTGACAGGGTAGCCTCGAGCCTAAAGCTTGAGGTTACACATGGCCCGCATCGGTTACGCCCGCGTTAGCACCGTCGATCAGGATTTAAACGTTCAACTCGATCGCCTTCACGCAGAGGGCTGCGAAATCGTCCGCTCAGAAAAGGTATCGGGCGCTAGCCGCTCGGGGCGAGCCGAACTCGACACGGTCATCCAATTCTTGCGGAAAAATGACGAGCTCGTCGTCACCCGGCTTGACCGCCTCGGCCGCGACACCCGCGATGTGCTCAACATCGTACACGACTGCCAGCAGCGCGGCGCCTTTGTCACCATCCTCGACCCGCATGTTTCAACGCGCGGTGAGATGGGGCATATCATTCTCACCGTTTTGGGCATGGTGGCGCAGATGGAGCGCCGGTTCATCAGGGACCGCCAGCGGGAAGGCATCGAACGCGCAAAGTCCATAGGAAAATATAAGGGTGGTATGGCTCGAATCGATCACCAGTTAGTCCGCAGCCTTCGCAATGAAATGACTGTCGCGGCTATAGCAAGACGCATCGGGTGCTCTCGGATGCAAGTCTACAGGATTTTGAAGACAAAATCGGCGGCATAAGCAACCTGATACGCCGTAAATTTAAATGAAGGGGGCGGGTGGCGTCGACCGAAGCGGCAGAATTCTGTAACTGTTGATTCGGGCCTATCCTCCATTGAATTCGGCACGAAACTCGAGCGGGCGACGTCTAAAGGAAAAAATTATGAACGAGCAATCGCCACCTCTGATGGTGGAAAGCAAAGAGCTTTCAATCAATCCCGAGGATTTGTGGCTTGCCGCCGACAAGCTGAGAGGAACTGTCGATTCTTCTGACTATAAGCACGTTGTTTTGGGACTGATTTTCCTAAAATACATTTCCGATGCTTTCGAAGCACGCCGCGCAGAACTGGCTACTGAACTAACAAATGAAGGCATATCCGGAACCGAGATTGAGCCTCTTCTTGAAAGTCGTGACGAGTATACGGCCGAGGGCGTATTTTGGGTGCCACAGGAATCTCGTTGGAGCGAGCTTCAGGCTAATGGCCGCCATCCAAACCTCGGAAAGCTTATCGACGACGCAATGTATGCTATTGAGCGAGACAACCCTAAGCTGAAAGGTAAGTTGCCTCGTGACTATGCGAGAAGGAGCATCCCGTCGGAGCGATTGGGTGGCCTCATTGACCAAATTGCCTCCATCGCCATCGGAACTAAGGACGCGCAGCGTAAGGATATATTGGGGCGAGTTTACGAGTTTTTCCTAGGTAAATTTGCTGCAGCCGAAGGAAAGCTCGGTGGTGAGTTCTTCACCCCGAGCTCAGTCGTGAGGCTAATGGTTGAGATGATCGAGCCTTACGAAGGTAGGGTGTATGATCCTGCTTGCGGGTCTGGCGGGATGTTCGTGCAGTCGGAGAGGTTTGCCGAAGCGCATGGGGGCAGCAAGCGGGATTTGTCCGTTTTCGGTCAAGAATCGAATGCGACCACGTGGCGGCTGGCGCATATGAATTTGGCTATACGAGGCATCGAAGCCAATCTAGGCGACCAGCCTGCAGACTCTTTTACGCGAGACCTGCATCCTGACCTTAAGGTCGACTACATACTCGCCAATCCTCCCTTCAATATATCCGACTGGTCAGGTCAGCTGCTGAGAAACGACGTGCGATGGAAATACGGCGTTCCACCCGTCGGCAATGCAAACTATGCATGGATCCAGCATTTCATACACCATTTGGCCCCTCCCAATGGCAGAGGCGGCGGCACCGCTGCTTTTGTTATGGCGAACGGCTCATTATCATCGAGTAGTAGCGAAGCCGAGATTCGAAAGAATATTATTGATGCTGATCTCGTAGACTGCGTGGTTGCGTTACCATCACAGCTATTCCTCACAACAGGTATTCCAGTCTGCCTGTGGTTCGTCACGCGAGACAAGACGGGCAAGCATTTAGCCAAGGGCAAAGGTGGGCGGGATCGGAGAGGAGAGACGCTCTTTATTGACGCAAGAGATATGGGGGCGATGGAAACTCGGGTGCTGAGGTACCTGACCGGGCGTGACAGCTCGGAGTCCCCACCACCGCCCGACACCGATATTGGAAAGATAGTGCAGACGTACCACGCTTGGAGGGGTGAGGTCGGGGCCAACCAGTACGCTGATCTAAAAGGCTTCTCTAAGGCTGCCACTATCGCTGAAATTGCTGCGAAAGGCCACGTTCTCACACCGGGAACATTTGTCGGAAGCAAAAAGAAAAGCTCCGATAGCGAATTATTCAACGACAAGATGGCTAGGTTAGTTTCTGAATTGTCAGAACAAATGCTGCGAAGCGAAAAACTTAACGGTGCTATCAACACCGCACTAGCGACTGTCGGGTTCGGATTTGACGATGTTAAGTGACGTCGCGGAAATATTGATGGGACAATCCCCGAAAGCGGCGGACGTCAATACCGATGCCAAAGGCTTGCCTCTCCTCAACGGGCCGACTGAATTCGGACCGGACCACCCGGCTCCTGTTCAATTCACGACAAGTCCCGTCCGGGTCTGTCAGAAAGGTGATTTATTGTTCTGCGTCAGAGGGTCGACCACTGGCCGAATGAACTGGGCTGATCAAGCATATGCTATAGGACGAGGCATCGCTGCAATCAGACATAAAAATGGCGAAGCCTTTCAGCCCCTGCTTCGGGCGGTTATCGAGCAGGAACTGGATGATTTGCTTGTGCAGGCAACTGGTTCGACATTCCCGAATGTATCCGCGCGATTGCTTGGCGGCATTCGCTGGCCCGACTTGGATGCGCGGCAGCAAGAGAGCGTCTCAGCGTTTCTCGGAGCGTGTGATCAGCAGATACAACTTACGCGAGAGATTATTAGTGCGCTGAGTGAAATCACCTCTACAATTTACAAGGCGTGGTTCGTCGATTTCCTACCGCTGGAAGCGAAACAGAAAGGTGCGACGTCCTTCCGGGGAATGCCGCAAGCACTCTTTGATGAACTGTCGGATAGCTACGACGTCTCGGAAATAGGGCCTATTCCGAAGAATTGGAGGCTGGTTAGCCTCAAATCGCTATCGACGGAGCTTCGTCGCGGCATCTCACCCGCGTACACAACAAAACGAGGCGTTCTCGTTCTAAATCAAAAATGTATCCGAAACCAAAGAGTAAACTTCGCACTTGCGCGACGCCATGACCCTCAATCTCGGGGCATCGAGGGGCGAGAGATTCAGCTGCACGATATCATTGTAAATTCAACTGGTGTCGGAACGCTCGGACGAGCGGCGCAAATTTATGATCTTAAAGAAGCGACTATCATTGACACTCACTTGACGGTAGTCCGCCCCAATAAGGCTGAGATCAACCCCATATACCTCGGCTTCGAGGTCACTTCAAAAGAAGCGAACATTGAAGCGCTTGGACGAGGTAGCACAGGTCAAACTGAACTTAACAGAGACGAGCTTGGCGCAATGCCCACATTGGTACCGCCGCCTCAATTTCAATGTGCATTTGCAAAAGTTGTATCTCCTTTCATCGCCAAAGCGGTGGTGCTCCGTCAGCAGCTGGAAACAATGCAGACTCTCCGCTCCGTGGCGGCTCCAAGACTAATTCTGGCTGAAACCCTGCGCGAAGGCTGAGAGAGAACCTGATGCTGGATGATGCTTTAGGACGGTTTCAACTTTCGGCATGCCGAGAGTTGATGGATAACCATCCCGAATCTCTCAGGATCCGAGAACAGGTCGAGGCTTTGGAAAGCGCGTTACCTGACAAGCCCGGTGTTGTTGTTTCGTTTTGTAGGACGATTATAGAAACTACCTGTAGGACCATCCTCACCGACCGAGGCGTGCCCCACGAGCCCGGTTGGAAGGCGCCAAAGCTGGTTTCCGAGACTACTAAATATCTCCATCTCGGAGTTCATGACAATGGTCAGGTCGACAGTCGCCTGAGAGATGGCGCGGAAAGACTTGTCAGCGGTGTAAGTTCGATCATCGATGGCGTGATGGCTATTCGCAATGATCACGGTTCGGCGGCTCACGGCGCAGACGCTTACGCTCCGATGCTGG
Source organism: Neorhizobium alkalisoli (assembly GCF_007829835.1). Taxonomy (GTDB): domain Bacteria; phylum Pseudomonadota; class Alphaproteobacteria; order Rhizobiales; family Rhizobiaceae; genus Neorhizobium. Next base: position 4,505 of record NZ_VIWP01000013.1, read on the forward strand.
ATATTCGATATGCGGAGATTCTTGCGCGAGCCACCGACGCCGTCGTTGGGCTAATGTTTAAGACTCATCTTCAAAGCTCAAATCGCGACCCCCTCGCCCGTTTTCGATATGGTGATCATAAAGAATTCGACGATTGGGTTGATGGCGAGGCAGACGCGATCACTGTATTGGAGACGCCTCTAGTGCCGAGTGAGGCGTTATATCGTACTGACTTCGGGGCCTATCGCACCGCTCTTGTGCAGTTCAAGCAAGATCAACTGGAAGGTCGAAAGCGGCTGCTAGAAGTATTGAGGACACGTCATGTTTGAGCAAGTAGTAGAGCAAGCAACGCTCGGTTGGTTTGAGGCGTTGGGTTATGACGTGAAACGGGGAGCAGAAATTTCTCCGGGTGCGGACATTCCTACTTTGCGTTCAACGTACGAGGACGTTGTACTCCTACCGCGGCTGAAGGCAGCTCTTCGACGTATCAACCCTAACGTGCCTGAGGAGGCTATAGTTCAGGCATCGACTATCATATGCCGTCCCCCTGAAGCAGCTTTAATCACAAACAATCGGTGGCTTCATCGACTATTAACGGGAGGCGTTGACGTCGAATATCGCACACCTGACGGCGATATTAGAGGGGACAAAGTTAAAGTAGTCGACGACGAGGACCCTGACACAAATGACTTCCTTGTAGTATCCCAGTTAACAATCCACGGTCCGGAATTCGTCAGACGTCCAGACATCGTTGTGTATATCAACGGTCTACCGATATCGGTTCTGGAGATAAAGGATCCCTCGTCCAAGTCCGCGACTCTGTCGCGCGCTTTCGAACAGATTCGTGACTATCGCGACAACATACCGGCGCTCTTTGTCTACAACCAAATATTGATGCTCAGTGACGGGGACACAACACGGGTAGGGTCTTTAACTTCAGCCTATGAGCGATTCACCCCATGGCGATCGACTTCAGGGCATGGAGAGACTCAACGTCCCACATTAGAATCGGCAGTAACCGACCTCTTTCGGCGCGACACTATTCTGGAATACATACTTAAATGTATTACATACGACGAGGAGCCTACGACTGGGGCACTTCAGAAGAAAATTGCCGGTTACCATCAATTCCGAGCGGTGCGCTCTGCTACGCGATCATCAAAACTCGGACTTAGACCAGAGGGCGACGGGCGGGGCGGTGTAGTATGGCACACTCAGGGCTCAGGCAAGAGCCTGACGATGCTGATGCTCGCTGGCGCCTTAATTACCGATATAGATCTTCAAAATCCTACCATAGTTATCGTTACGGATCGTAATGATCTTGATGGCCAGTTATATGAGACGTTTGCCAGCGGTCGGGACCTCCTTCGGCAGATGCCCCAACAAGCTGAAAATCGGGAAGATCTTATTGCGCGTCTCGATCGAGCATCTGGCGGCGTCATCTTCACGACGATCCAAAAGTTTAGCGAAAGATCGTCACCAGTTAGTGAGCGAAACAATATTATTGTACTCGCCGATGAAGCTCATCGGAGCCAGTACGGTTTCGTATCCGGTGGCGCACGCTGGATGCGCGAAGCCCTTCCAAATGCGACATTCGTAGGCTTTACAGGAACTCCGATAGAGAGCAGCGACCGCATCACACGGGCGGTGTTTGGTGATTACGTCGACATATATGACATCAAGCAGGCAGTCGAAGACAATGCGACTGTCAAGATCTACTACGAAATGCGCTTGATTAGGCTTTTGCCAGACGAGAATGGCCTCGCAGAAGCTGAATTTAAGTTACATGAGGCGTTTGAGGCCGAGAAGGATGGAGAGGGTGTTCCACCGGATATCTCGATCCCGCTGGAAGAGCTAGCCGGTGCAGCGCCACGACTCCAAAAGGTTGCCGAGGAAATTATCAACCATTTCGAGAAACGCCTCTCGTCGATGGAAGGCAAGGCGATGATCGTCTGCATGAGCCGGGAAATCAGCATGAATCTCTATGATGAGATTGTGCGCGTTCGTCCCGAGTGGCACGACGACGACGACGACAAAGGCTTCATTAAGGTTGTTATGGACGCTGGCATACCACGAAACGCCAGCGCTGAAACGTCGCAGCGAATCAAGTATCATGGGAGAACTAAAGGGCGAAGAGAATATCTTTCGAGGAGGCTCAAAGATAGTACTGACGACCTCAAGATGGTTATTGTGTGCGATATGTGGCTGACCGGTTTTGACTGCCCACCTTTACACACAATGTATCTCGATAAACCACTTGCTGGCCATAACCTAATGCAAGCGATTGCTCGCGTTAATCGGGTTTTCGGTGACAAGCCCGGAGGAGTCGTCGTAGATTTCTTGGGAGTTGCAGATCAGCTTAAGGATGCCATTCAAGTCTATTCGCAAGCCGGTGGCGAAGGTAATCCAGTGGAGAGTATTCAGCAGCGAGCCGTTCCTGAAATGCTGCTACAATACGAGGCTTTAAGAGATTTTTTTGACGGCTTCGATTATGAAGCTCTTTGGCGCGGCAAAGCTTCTGATCGATTGGATGCCGTCGTTGGCGGTGCCAATCATGTTCTCGGAAAGGAAGATGGAAAGCGGCGCTTCATGAACATGGTCGCGGCGGCGTCCAAAGCTTTTGCTTTGTCGGTCCCTCATCCAGAGACCACAGCTGTTCGAGATCACCTCGCGTTTTACCAGTCAGTGCGCGCAGCAATTCAAAAGAGGCTTGGCGATGACGCGCCTTTGCGCACTAACGGGGGCTTTGCGGTTCGACAACTTATTTCAGACGCCGTGTCGACAGGCGGTGTAATTGACCTATTCGAGGCCTCGGGCCTCCCAGACGCCAATATTGGGATTCTGTCCGATGATTTCTTAGACAAGCTCGCTGCGTTACCACAGAAGAACTTGGCACTTGAGGCTATGAAAAAGCTGCTCGCCGAACAGATAAAAAACCGCGAGCAAATCAACCTTGTCCAGTCGCGTAGTTTTCGCGAGTCACTCGAAGCGACTCTAGCGCGTTACTCAAATCGCGCAATTACTACCGCTCAAGTAATCGATGAGCTGGTAAGCCTTGCACGTTTTCTTTCAGCGGCGATCACTCAGGGCAAGGAAACAGGCCTTTCTGATGATGAGATCGCGTTCTACGAGGCTTTGGCCGACAATGAGTCCGCACGTCGATTGATGAAGGATGATAAACTTCAGACGATAGCTCGCGAATTGGCAGAGAGCATCAAAAAAAGAGCTTCGCTTGATTGGACCCAACGAGAAACCGTACGAGCCGACATGCGTCGGACTATAAGAAGATTGCTGGCGAAACATGGCTATCCGCCTGATGCACAAGAAGCCGCAACTCAACTGGTGATCAAACAAGCTGAGTTGATGGCAGATAGGGAACTGGTTTGAAGAAATTCAGCGCTTCGCGGAGAGTCTTCTTCTTCCAGCGTGTCAGACCAGAAATCGGAAGACTGGCGAATGCGATAGGGCGTTTGGCCGGGCGGGTGAAGGGAATCAACCCCGCGTATTTAGTTCTTCAACTGGGGACTCTCGGGAGAAACTTTCGTGCTGGCACGTAGCGAAGCCTCAAGGCATCGAGCTGGATGTGGGGCAAATTGAGGGCTTAGCGCTACGGTGGCGAACAAAATGTTTAAATTTCAGGTATTTATCAAGTTAAGTGGCGGAGAGGGTGGGATTCGAACCCACGATACGGTTGCCCGTATGCCGCATTTCGAGTGCGGTGCTTTCGACCACTCAGCCACCTCTCCGCTTAAAGATGTGTTGCGTTGGTCAGCGCGGGCTGTCTCATAGCGGCGAAAGTTCGGGCTGGCAAGGGGCGAATCGCAAGAGAATGTAAGCTTTTACCTTGACAGTTTTTTATCCCTCACGTATCTCCGCACGCGATCAGGCGTGGAAAAGCTTTCCATGCCTCTTTGTTTGCCTGAAGACATGTGCTTCCCGGCAGATTTCACCGGCGGATCAGATCGAAATTTTCGGCCTGCAATCCCGCTATAGACCGACTGACAAAAAGACGGCCGTCCTTTTAAGGATAAGAGCCGGAAACGAACATGAAAGGATAACCAATGTTCGCAGTCATCAAGACCGGCGGTAAGCAGTACCGCGTGGCAGCCAACGACGTGCTCACCATCGAAAAGCTGGAAGCCGAAGCTGGTTCCGTAGTCGAATTCAACGAAATCCTGGTTGTCGGCGTTGGCGCCGATGCCAAGTTCGGTGCTCCCTTCGTTGCTGGTGCAACCGTCAAGGCTGAAGTTGTCGAACATAACCGCGGCAAGAAGGTCATCTCCTTCAAGAAGCGTCGCCGTCAGAATTCCAAGCGAATTCGCGGTCATCGTCAGCATCACACGGTCGTCCGCATCACGGACATCCAGGCTTAATCCGGGTTTCGAAGGTTTAAAGGAGAACTCCAATGGCACATAAAAAAGCTGGCGGTTCGTCGCGCAACGGTCGCGATTCTGAATCCAAGCGCCTTGGCGTGAAGAAGTTCGGCGGCGAAGTCGTCGTTCCGGGCAACATCATTCTGCGTCAGCGTGGCACGCAGTGGCATCCGGGCGCCAATGTCGGCCTCGGCAAGGACCACACCATTTTTGCGCTTACGGCCGGTAATGTGAACTACCGTACGAAGGCCAATGGCCGAGTATACGTGTCCGTAATGCCGAAAGCCGAAGCAGCAGAATAAAGCCGGTAAGCGTACTTTAGCAGCCGGTGTCACATCGACCCGGTTGAACGCGCAAGGTTCAGTCAGAAAAAAGGGAAGATGGGACACCACCATCTTCCCTTTTTCTTTTTCCCCATCAGGAGGACTGAACATGCAAGGCGAATTATTGAGGGCGAGCCAATCCCGGCCGCCGGAAGAACGGTTGAGACCCGACCGGTCGAGAAGCGATTGCCCCGTCTTATTGTCGAGAAGCCTGGTTCTGCGGGCTCCCCACGAAGAAGACATTGACGCACTTGCCCATCTCGCCAACAATGCGAATATCGCGACCATGGTGTCGCGTATGCCGCATCCTTATACGGCAAAAGACGCTGCCGATTTCGTGCGACGCACGAAGGCCGGCGAGATTGGCAAATGCGTCTATGCGATTACCAAAGGTGACAACGGCGCCTTTATGGGCTGCTGCGCGCTGGAGCCGCAGCTGGATGAGCATACGCTCGAGATCGGCTACTGGCTGGGCGAACCTTACTGGAACCGCGGTTATGCGACCGAGGCGGCCCATGCCCTGATCGACATGGCCTTCCGCACCCGCAACCATATCGATCATATCGATGCGCGCTGCAGGGTCACCAATGTCGCGTCGCGGCGGGTCATCCAGAAATGCGGTTTCCAGTTCCAGGGCTCCGGCATGATCGAATGCGTTGCCGCCGGCGGCATGGTGCCCGTCGAATGGTTCCGGCTCGACCGCAAGACCTGGATGTCATTGCGCAGCTGGGGAGACATGAGATGAACGCCGCTGTTCTGACCAAGACATCTCCGCTGCGCAACTCGCCCGGTCCCTGCCCGGTCATCACCAGCGATCGGCTAACCTTGCGTCCGCACCGGCTTTCGGATGCGGCAGCGATTGCCGAATCGCTGGCCGACTTCAAGGTCAGCCGCATGCTCGCGCGCGTGCCGCAGCCCTATGACCGGCAGGACGCACTGGACTGGCTCGTCCGGCAGACATCCGGGGTGACGCCGGACTGGACGCTGGCGATCACCACCGGTGATGATGTCCATATTGGTATGATCGGCATCGAGCTTAGGCATGGCCAATGGCATCTCGGTTACTGGCTGAACCGGTTCTACTGGGATCGCGGCTACATGACGGAAGCGGTGGTTGCCGTTCTGGAGCGGTTCTTCCGGCGCATGCCGGAAACCGAGATCCATTCGGGCGCCTTTGCCGACAATCTTGCGTCGCTCAACGTCCAGAAGAAGATCGGCTTCCGCATCACCGATGCGAACCAGGTTTTCAGCATGGCGCGCAACGGCATGGTGCCGCATATCGAAACCCTCCTCCAGCCGGAGGCGTTTCGGCGGCCGTCACGACCGTGATGCGGATTTGAGAAAGATGCCCGGCGGCAAGCCGCCGGGTTTTTCAGGCGATCTCGACCCGAACGGGAAAATGATCGGAACCGAGCGTATCGAGATCGACGAAGCAGTCGGTGACGCGCTCTGCCAGACCGGCACTCACAAAACAGTAATCGAGATGCATCTTCTGAGGACCATCACCGGGCGGCTCGGCCCAGCTGTAGCTTTCGAGCGTCAGCTTTCCGGCGCGGCCGAGCACATCAACCGGCTGGTTGGCTCGCAGGGCGCGGCCATAAAAACGATCCGCGCGGCCGACCATGGCAATATATTCGGGCGATTCCGGCTCCATGTTGAAATCGCCCATCATGACGAAATCCTCCGGCAGCGGCGGATCGGCAAAACCCTGATCGGTCGTGCCGGTAATCGCACCACCCTCCGCCACGAAATTCAGAACCCTATCCTTCAGGAAACGGATCTGATCCAGCCGCTCGTCCGGCGAGACATGGTCGAGATGCACGGAATAGGTCCGGAACGCCCCGCCGGGCGCATCGATCACCGCTTCCAGCGCCCCACGCTGCAGGTTGAGTTCGCCGATCGTGCGGCTGCGCGGCAGAAGAAGGTGCCTTGTGGTCAGGATCGGCCAGCGCGACAGGATCATATTGCCGAACTGGAAGCGGCGTTCGATACGCCGGCCACTGTCATGAGAAATGTCGAGCAGCACGTCACAGGGCGCGCCGAAGACGTGGAAATGATCGGGCAACAGCGCCTCGAAACGGGCAACGAGATCGCAATGGCCGTTCTTGTGGAAGCCGCGGGTCACCTCCTGCAAGGCAATGATATCGGCATTTCCGATCTCGGCGGCGATCCGCTCCGGGTCGAAATGACCATCCATGCCGATGCCATATTGAATGTTATAGCTGACGAACTTCATGATAGTCTTTGACCTCTCATCCAACCGACGCTATCGAAACCGCAAAATTGCTTTCGCGAAAAGTCCGAAAGCCCTTTACTACAGGACCTGTGTAGCAAGATGAAATTTCTCGACGAAGCAAAAGTCTATATCCGCTCCGGCGACGGCGGCGCGGGCTCCGTTTCGTTCCGGCGGGAAAAGTTCGTCGAATTCGGCGGGCCGGATGGCGGTGATGGCGGTCGCGGTGGCGATGTCTGGGTCGAGGCCGTCAACGGTCTCAACACGCTGATCGACTTCCGTTTCCAGCAGCATTTCAAGGCCAAGGTCGGCATGCACGGCATGGGCCGCAACCGCACCGGCGCAAACGGCGACGACGTGACGCTGAAAGTCCCGGTCGGCACGCAGATTTTCGAAGAAGACAACGAAACTCTCATCATCGACCTGACCAAGGAAGGCCAGCGGTTCCGACTTGCCAAGGGCGGCAATGGCGGTTTCGGCAATGCACATTTCAAGACCGCGACCAACCAGGCGCCGAACTGGGCCAATCCGGGCCTCGAAGGTGATGAAAAGACGATCTGGCTGCGCCTGAAGCTGATTGCCGATGCGGGCCTTGTCGGCCTGCCGAATGCCGGCAAGTCGACCTTCCTCGCCGCGGTCACCCGCGCGCGGCCAAAAATCGCCAATTATCCGTTCACCACCCTGCACCCGAACCTCGGCGTCGCGACGATCGATGGCCGCGAATTCGTGCTGGCCGATATTCCGGGCTTGATCGAAGGCGCCCATGAAGGCGTCGGCATCGGTGACCGCTTCCTCGGTCATGTGGAACGAACCCGCGTGCTGTTGCACCTGGTTTCCAGCATGGAAGAAAACGTCGGCAAGGCCTACAAGACGGTCAAGACCGAGCTCGAAGCCTATGGCGGCGGGCTGATCGACAAGCCGGTTATCGTTGCCCTTTCGCAGATCGACGTGATCGACGAGAAGGAACGCAAGAAGAAAGCCAAGGAACTGGAAAAGGCGAGCGGGCAGAAAGCATTCCTCATCTCCGCCATTACCGGCGAAGGCATGACGGATGTTCTGAGAGCGCTACGCGATGTCATCATCGAGGCGAGTGGCAGCGGCGAGACGGCGCTTCCCGATCGCTCGACGCCGATCCAGGATTTTGACGAGGACGACGAGGCATGAGTGCCGAGCGGAAATCGCTAAAGAGCCATCGCCGTATCGTCATCAAGATCGGCTCGGCTCTGCTGGTCGACCGCAAGACGGGGCTCAAGACCAGCTGGCTCGATGCAATCTGCGCCGATATCGCGGCGCTGAAGGCTGACGGGATCGAGGTTCTCGTCGTCTCCTCCGGTGCTATCGCCATGGGCCGCACCGTGCTCGACCTGCCCTCGGGCGCGTTGAAGCTGGAAGAAAGCCAGGCGGCAGCGGCCGTCGGCCAGATCGCTCTCGCAAGAGCCTGGTCGGAAAGCCTGTCGCGAGACGATATCGTCGCCGGCCAGATCCTTCTGACCCTTGGTGATACGGAAGAGCGCCGGCGTTATCTCAACGCCCGCGCCACGATCAACCAGCTCCTGAAGATCGGCGCTGTGCCGATCATCAACGAAAACGACACTGTCGCCACCTCCGAAATCCGTTATGGCGACAATGACCGGCTCGCCGCGCGCGTAGCCACCATGACTGGCGCCGACCTTCTCGTCCTCCTCTCGGATATCGACGGGCTTTATACGGCGCCGCCGCATCTCGATCCGGATGCGAAATTCCTCGACATCATTCCGGCGATCACGCCTGAGATCGAAGCCATGGCCGGCGGGGCTGCTTCGGAACTGTCGCGTGGCGGCATGCGCACGAAGATCGATGCTGGCAAGATCGCGACTGGCGCAGGCTGCGCTATGATCATCGCCTCCGGCAAGACCGACCATCCGCTGCGTGCCATCGAACAGGGCACGCGCTCCTCGTGGTTTTCGCCGTCCGGTACGCCGGTCACCGCCCGCAAGACATGGATTGCGGGCCAGCTGCTGCCGGCCGGCCAGCTTTTCCTCGACGAAGGCGCCGAAAAGGCGCTCGGCAGCGGCAAGAGCCTGCTTCCTGCTGGCGTGCGCAGGATCGAAGGTAATTTCCATCGTGGAGATACGGTGGCGATCATCGGCGCCGACGGGCATGAAATCGCCCGTGGACTGGTCAGTTATGATGCCGAGGAAGCGCGCCAGATCACCGGCCGCAAGTCGAGTGAGATCGAGGCGATCCTGGGTTATGCCGGGCGCGCCGCCATGGTTCATCGCGACGATCTGGTGATGACCGGCGCCGTGCGCCGTGGCGCGAAAAAGGAAGACCGCAAGGAGGATGCCGCCCATGCTTGATAAGGTCGCAAAAGCGGACGACATCGCCGCCCTGATGGACGAAATCGGCCGCAACGCCAAAGCAGCCGGGCGCGCGCTTGCGACGGCTTCAACCGAGGCCAAAAACAAGGCGCTCGAGGCCATGGCCGATGCCATCCTGGCAGCAAAGGACGAGATCCTCGCCGCCAACGCGGCGGACCTGAAAAATGTCGAGGGCAAGGATCTCCTGCCCTCCTTCATCGACCGCCTGACGCTGACCGAAAAATCGATCACCGGCATGGCGGAAGCCTTGCGCGAGATCGCCGCCTTCAAGGATCCGGTCGGCGAAGTGATAGCAGCCTGGGAACGGCCGAACGGGCTGAAGATCGAGCGGGTGCGCACGCCGCTCGGCGTCATCGGCGTGATTTATGAAAGCCGCCCGAACGTGACGGCCGACGCCGGCGCGCTGTGCCTCAAGGCCGGCAATGCGGTTATCCTGCGTGGCGGTTCGGATTCGGCGCAGTCATCGCAGGCGATCCATCGCTGCCTCACCGCCGGCCTCAAGTCTGCTGGCCTTCCCGAACATGCGATCCAGATCGTTCCGACCACGGACCGTGCGGCCGTCGGCGCCATGCTGTCGGGTCTCGGTGGCGCGATCGACGTTATCGTTCCGCGCGGCGGCAAGAGCCTTGTTGCCCGTGTGCAGAACGAGGCCCGCGTGCCCGTCTTCGCGCATCTGGAAGGTCTGTGCCATATCTATGTGGACGCGTCCGCCGATCTCGACATGGCAAGGAAGATCGTCGTCAACGCAAAGATGCGCCGCACCGGCGTCTGCGGCGCGGCCGAAACGCTGCTGGTCGATAGCGCCGCGATCGGCACCCATCTTATACCGATCCTCGAAGCACTGACGGAAGCCGGCTGCGAAGTTCTCGGCTCCGCAGCCGTGCTGAAAGTGTTTCCGGGCCTCAAGCCGGCAACCGAAGAGGACTGGCGCACCGAATATCTTGATGCAGTCATTTCGGTGGCGATCGTTGACGGTATTTCCGGCGCGATCAGGCACATCAACACCTATTCGTCGAACCATACCGAAGCCGTCCTCGCCGAAGACCCTGCCGTGGTTACCCGCTTCTTCAACGAGATCGATTCGGCCATTCTGTTGCACAATGCCTCGACCCAGTTTGCCGATGGCGGCGAATTCGGCATGGGCGGCGAGATCGGCATTTCGACCGGCAAGATGCATGCGCGTGGCCCGGTCGGTGTCGAACAGCTGACATCCTTCAAATACCGCGTGCACGGCACCGGCCAGATCCGGCCCTAAATCCCAGTGGCTGATGATGTGACGGAAGAAACAGTCGATCGGCACTATCTGTCCATGCCGCATGCCGAGCGCGGCATGGCCGTTGGCCTGTTTGGCGGGTCGTTCAACCCGCCGCATGCCGGCCATCTCCTTGTTGCAGAAATCGCCCTGCGGCGGCTGGGGCTTGATCAGCTCTGGTGGATGGTCACACCCGGCAATCCACTGAAGAGCCGCTCCGAACTGGCCTCACTCGGCGACAGGCTGGCGATGTGCGAGCAGCTGATCCACGACCCGCGCATCAAGATCACCGCCTTCGAAAAAGCCCTCGGCGGCGCTTACACGGCCGATACGCTTGCCCATGTGAAGGCTCGCAATCCTCATATCCACTTCGTCTGGATCATGGGCGCCGATAGTCTGCAGACCTTCCATCTCTGGCAGAAATGGCGGGAGATCGCCACGACGTTTCCGATCGCAGTCATCGACCGGCCGGGCGCGACCCTCTCCTTCCTCTCATCGAAAATGGCCCGCACCTTCGATTACGCGCGAGTGGATGAGGACGATGTCGGCACGTTATGGAAGCAGAAGGCGCCGGCATGGACCTTCATCCACGGCCCCCGCTCGACCCTGAGCTCCACGGCGATACGCGCCACGAAAGCCCCGCAACCGGAGTGAAGACCGGCCATGTGACACTTCGTTGAAGTTTTCCGGCAGTCGATCACCTTTTTGGACAAACCCTTGAAACATTAACCATTCGGTGCCAACTTTGCATAAGCGGGCGATTCTGATTTCACCCGCTGGAAGTGCATGTTGCTGTTACCTGGACGAAAGGACAAACCCTGACAACAGTACACGCCAAGGGGAAGGTGCCTGGCATCCTCCCGCAGAGCCTGGAACGTGGCGCCGATGCCGCCGCCCGTGCTCTCGAACTGGTCCTCGCAAGCCTTGAGGACTCCAAAGCTGAAGATATCGTCTCCATCAACATTGTCGGAAAATCCGCTCTGGGCGACTACATGGTCGTGGTCTCCGGGCGATCGACCCGGCATGTCATGGCGATCGCCGACCATCTGATGAAAGACCTGAAGGACGAAGGCCTCGGTACGGCCCGCGTCGAAGGTCTCGAAACCGGTGACTGGGTGCTGATTGACACGGGCGACATCATCATCCACGTGTTCCGCCCCGAAGTCCGCGAGTTCTACAACATCGAGAAGATGTGGGCCGCTCCGGATATCGAGGAAGGCACACTGCTACACTGACAGGCTTTTAAGGCACGTCCTTTAAAGTCGGGTTGGTTCGGATTTGATCTGGAGGCGATGAGCATCTGCTCTTCGCCGAGAGAGAATTTCGGCGAGTTTCGGTAGCCAAACCAACGGATCAGGACATGCGAATCAGCCTCTTTGCCGTAGGACGGCTCAAAGCCGGCCCGGAGAAGGATCTTGCGTCGCGCTATCTCGACCGCTTTGCCAAGGCTGGCCCGGCGGTAGGGCTGGAATTGGCCAAAATGGTCGAGGTCCAGGAGAGCCGCGCCTCCAATGCCGAGACGCGCAAGCGCGAAGAAGGCGGCATGCTCGAAAAAGCGCTGCCGGAAGGTGCCATCCTCATCCTGCTCGACGAACGCGGCAAGGCGCTCGACAGCGAAGCCTTTGCGGACTTCATCGGCCGGCACCGCGACAATGGAAAGCGCGACATGCTGCTGGCGATCGGCGGCGCCGACGGGCTCGACCCTGAACTTCGCGCCCGCGCAGACATGGTGATCAATCTCGGCACCATGACTTGGCCGCACCAACTCGTGCGCATCCTCATCGCCGAGCAGCTTTACCGGGCCGTGACCATTCTTTCCGGCCACCCCTATCACCGCGTCTGAGCCCGGCTGACGCCAGACATCTCCCTCAGTCGATCACGGCTCACGCAAGCTGAACTTCTTAAGCTGCGACAAACGCGACTTGGGAAATCCCCCGGGGAAATCCTTGGAAGCTTCAGCTATCGTTTACCTTCAAACACGATGTTGTTTGTGGCCTGGCTGAGCAAATCAGCTTACCTTTTCGGCCGATTGATCTTCGGAGAACCAATGACAAAAAAGGGAGCGATAGCCTTGGCCCCGACGCTGCTGTCGATTTCGACGGCCGTCGCCATTGCGTCCCTTGTCGTCTCCGAACTGCCCGGCGCGGCGCGCGCGCAGGTGACAGAAACCCCTGCGCCACCGGCGGCGGCTGCAGAAACGCCCGCTGTCGATCCCACCGCCGAACTGCAGAAGAAGCGCAATGAAACTCGCGCGGAACTCGAAGTTCTGGGCAAGACGATGAGCCTCTCCACGGAGAAGACCGCGGAGATTGAGCGCAGTATCGCCGACATCAAGAAGACCTCCGCAGACGTTCGCCAGGCGCTGATCGATTCGGCCGCCCGCCGCAAGGATCTGCAGGCAAAGACACTGGCGAGTGAAAAGAAGATCGCCGAGCTCAAGGTGAAGGAAGACGGCATTCGCACCGCCTTGCGCAGTCGTCGCGGTGTTCTTGCGGAAGTGCTGGCCGCGCTTGAACGTATGGGCCGAAGCCCGCCGCCGGCGCTCCTCGTGACGCCGGAAGATGCTCTCGGATCGGTTCGCAGCGCCATCCTGCTCGGCGCCGTCGTGCCCGGAATGCGCGCAGAAGCGGACAGGCTGGTGGCGGATCTCCAGTCGCTTGCGACCCTTCAGGCCACGGCCACCAAGGAGAAGGACACCGCGACACAGACGATCGCCGCCGGCATCGAGGAAGAGCGGCGGATGAACCTTCTGCTTGCCGAAAATGACAAGCTGAATGCACAGAACCAAAAGGACCTTGAGGCCGAACGCGCCCGCTCGCAGGAACTGGCCGGTCGCGCCACATCGATGCAGGACCTGATCCAGTCGCTCGAAGGACAGATTGCCTCTGTTCGCCAGGGCATAGATCAAGCGCGCGCGGAGGAAGAACGCCGTCGCCAGCTATCTGACGCCGACCGCGAAAAGGCCCAACAACTCGCGCAAAGCGGTGTGCCTGACAAAAACCGCATTGCGCCCGCATACGCGTTTTCAAGCCTCAAGCAGAAGCTGGAGCTACCCGTAGCCGGAGATATATTGCGTGCATTCGGTGATCCTGACGGGACGGGGCATCCGGCCAGAGGTGTGACGGTCGCATCCAATCCGGGCTCGGTCGTAACCGCACCGGCGGACGGGCTGGTTGTTTTCGCAGGAGCTTTCAGAAGTTATGGACAGATGGTCATCCTCAACGCAGGCGATGGATATCACATCGTTCTGGCGGGGATGGATGCTGTGAATGTGCGGCAGGGCAAGTTCGTGTTCTCCGGCGAGCCGATAGCTGCGATGGGTGAGAAAAGAGTGGCAAGTGCAACCGCGTTGGCGCTGGAAACAGATCGTCCGACGCTTTACATTGAATTTCGAAAAGACGGGACGCCGGTTGATTCTAAGACCTGGTGGACCGTGAAGGAACCTGGAAGGGCGCGCAATGATTCGTAGGGCTTCTCTTGTTATCGTCGGTGCACTCCTCGGTGCGACCGCGATGAGCGTCATCTATTCGGCCGGAGTGCCGGCCCAGGCCGCCGGCCCCTCGACCTACAAGGAACTGTCGGTTTTCGGTGATGTATTCGAGCGCATCCGTGCACAATACGTGACGCCCCCGGATGAAGAAAAGCTCGTTGAGGCTGCCATCAATGGCATGCTGAGCTCGCTCGACCCGCATTCGAGCTTCATGAATGCCAAGGACGCCGAGGACATGCGCACGCAGACCCGCGGCGAGTTCGGTGGCCTCGGCATCGAAGTGACGATGGAAAACGAGCTGGTTAAGGTCATCACGCCGATCGACGACACACCGGCAGCCAAGGCCGGCATTCTCGCCGGCGACTATATCTCGGAAATCGACGGCACGGCCGTTCGTGGCCTGAAGCTTGAAGATGCCGTCGAAAAGATGCGCGGCGCCGTCAACACGCCGATCAAGCTCACCGTCATCCGTCAGGGTGCCGACAAGCCGCTCGACATCACGGTCATGCGCGACATCATCGCCGTTCGCGCCGTCAAGTCGCGTGTCGAAGGCGGCGACGTCGGTTACGTCCGCGTCATCTCCTTTACCGAGAAGACCTATGACGACCTCGAAAAGGCGATCAAGAAGATCAAGGCCGACGTACCGGCAGACAAGCTCAAGGGTTACGTACTTGATCTACGTCTGAACCCAGGCGGTCTGCTCGATCAGGCGATCAACGTTTCGGATGCCTTCCTCGAAAGGGGCGAAGTGGTGTCGACCCGCGGCCGCAATGCCGACGAGACCCGCCGCTTCAACGCTGGTCCAGGCGACCTGACTGACGGCAAGCCGGTCATCGTTCTCGTCAACGGCGGCTCGGCCTCCGCCTCGGAAATCGTCGCAGGCGCCCTTCAGGATCTGAAGCGTGCAACGGTTCTCGGCACCCGCTCGTTCGGCAAGGGCTCCGTCCAGACGATCATTCCGCTCGGTGAAGCAGGCGCGCTGCGCCTGACGACGGCGCTCTATTACACGCCGTCGGGCAAGTCGATCCAGGGCACCGGCATCCAGCCGGATATTAAGGTCGACCAGCCGCTGCCGCCGGAACTGCAGGGCAAGGTGAAGGCCGAGGGCGAATCGAGCCTGAAGGGTCATATCCAAGGCGCTGCCGAGACCGACGAAGGCTCCGGCTCCGCAGCTTACGTCCCGCCGGAAACGAAGGACGATATCCAGCTCAACTACGCGCTGGACCTGCTGCATGGCGTCAAGACCGACCCGTCCTTCCCGGCCAACCCGGACAAGGCCGCCGCTGCGGTGAAGAAGTAAGAGACCAGAAAGACAGGACGGCCGAACCGCAAAGGTCCGGCTGTCCTTTCCCATCGGGTTTCCGGATTTTAAAACAGTGACTTGGGCCGCGACTTGGGCAGTGATCTCCACGCACCGCTGGGACAGGACCGGCAGGCCGGCAGGCGCCACAATACCTGGCTGTCTGCGTCTCTCGTCTTCGGTTGCATGGCCGTGGGCGCAGTTCTTGTCCTCTCGCTCTATGCGATGCGCGGTGACGACAAGCTGAAGCAGGTCGCGGCTGTTGCCAAGACGGAGCAGGCACCGGCGACTGCATCCGACAACCGACCTACCTCATCGCACAACGATCCCAGCGGCATGCCGAGATCAAACCCGAATTCCGGCGCCAATATCGAGCGAACACTCACGAACGACGGTTCGGTTGTCACAAAATACACGCCGCGCCAGCGCGACGGCAAAGGCCCGATCCTCATCGACGCACAGCGGATCGGCCAGGATCCACGTGTCGCCGCCCAGCCCAATGAGGCCCTTCTCGAAGATTCTCCGGACGGCCGCCTGCCTATCATCGGCCCCGACGGAACGCGGCCGATGGATCAATATGCAAGGCCCTGGTCTGGCGCCAGGGGCACGCGTATTGCGATTGTCGTCGGTGGTCTGGGTCTGAGCCAGACGGGCACACAGCGCGCCATACAGCAACTGCCCCCATCCGTGACATTCGGAATGGCGGCCAGTGGCAACAGTCTTCAGCGCTGGATGCAGGAAGCTCGCCGCACAGGCCACGAACTTCTGATCCAGGTACCACTAGAGCCTTTTGATTACCCGGCAAACGATCCAGGCCCCGGCACTTTGCTGATCAAGTCTTCGGTCAAGGACAATCTCTCGCGGCTGCATTTGGCAATGGGCGAGATCACCAATTATACCGGGATTATGAATTATCTCGGAGGTCGCTATCTTTCGGATGCCGGCGCGCTCGAGCCGATGCTGAAGGATCTCTCGAAACGCGGCCTTCTTTTTCTTGACGACGGCACATCGGCGCAGTCGAAGACGGCAGTGGTCGCCAAGGCGCTGCAGCTGCCGCATGCCTTCGGCGACCTCACGCTTGATGACCAGCTACAGAAAGATGCGATCCTGAAGAAACTCGACGAGCTTGAACGGATTGCACAACGGCGCGGTCAGGCAATCGGCGTGGCATCGGCTTTCGACGAAAGCATCGACGCCATCCGCGAGTGGAGCGAGGAAGCGACCCAGCGCGGCATAGAAATCGTCGGCATTTCCGCGCTCGCGCGCGACAGCGTCGACCCCTGAAGGATAGGTAGAGGCATGGCCAAGAAGAACGAAAAGCCGGTGAAGGCGGAAGATCTCCCTTACCGCCCCTGCGTCGGGATTATGGTGCTCAACAAATCGGGGCTTGTCTGGGCCGGTCGCCGCATCAAGGACGGCAATACGGAATATGACGGCTCGCCGCAGCTCTGGCAGATGCCGCAGGGCGGGATCGACAAGGGTGAGGATCCGATGCCGGCAGCTTACCGGGAACTCTATGAAGAGACCGGAATACGTTCGGTCACCCTGCTTGCCCAGTCGAGCGACTGGATCAATTATGATCTGCCGGCGCATATGATCGGGATTGGCCTCAGGGGCAAATATCGCGGCCAGACCCAGCGCTGGTTCGCCTTCCGCTTTGAGGGCGACGAAAGCGAGATCGCCATCAACCCGCCCCCTGGCGGTCACGAGGCCGAATTCGATGCCTGGGAATGGAAGCCAATGGCAGACCTTCCCGGCCTGATCGTGCCCTTCAAGAGAGCGGTCTACGAAAAGGTGGTAGAAGAGTTCCGGCATTTGGCCGAGGCTTGAGCCTAGGTAAGCGCTCCATTTGGCGAGCGCGTTGTGGGGAATATCTCCCGAAAGAGGGCACGAGCTTTCGGATAAAGGCGTCCGAAGAAAGAAGCTGAAGCGCGATAGCGGAGCTGAAGGGGCGCGACCCGCTTGGGGCTACCGCTGTAAACCGAAGAATCGCTTTGAGCATTCAATGAAACGGCGAGACTTTACAGCTGCATTAAAGCGGCGAGCGGCGCGGCAAATATGCATGGGCTGGCCGTTTAAGATCTTCGCTTTTCGCACCAGTCAAAGCCGGGCCATATTTTTGAAGCGCGCGCTGAAAACGCAGAAGTAAGCCTGCATTCTCGACTAGGCATATTGAAAAGCCGGCCGAAATTTCGCTTCGGCCGGCTTTTGCTTTAAAAATTACTCGGCAGCGTCAGCGGATTCCGCGTTGAGCTGGCCATACTTCTCTTCACCGATCTTGGCGAGGAGGTCCAGCTGGGTTTCGAGGAAATCGATATGACCTTCCTCATCCATCAGAAGGGCTTCGAAGAGCTTCATGGAGACATAGTCTCCGGCCGCGTGACAGATGTCGCGCGAAGCCTTGTAGGCCGTGCGGGCGTCGTATTCGCCGGCAAGATCAGCTTCTAGAACTTCCTTGACGTTCTGACCGATACGCGGAGGTGCAAGGGTCTGCAGGTTGGGGTGACCTTCGAGGAAAATGATGCGGTCGATCAGGCGATCGGCATGCTGCATTTCTTCGATGGATTCGGCCCGCTCCTTTTTCGCGAGCTTGGTAAAGCCCCAGTCGCTCAACAGGCGATAGTGCAACCAGTACTGGTTAACTGCGCCGAGTTCGAGAAACAAAGCCTCGTTAAGCCGCTCGATGACTTTTGAGTCGCCTTTCAATGTCCGCTCTCCTGTTTTCCTCATGGAACTGTTTTAAGCGAGACATATATACAACGACATCAGCCTCCGTCGAGTGGTGCTCGGCGTGATAGGCTTCGGTGGTGCGGATAATCAGGTCGACGACATTCGGGAAGCAGCCGCAACAGCGGCCTCGTTTCGCCATGGCATGATAGACCTTGGACGGAACAATCAGCTGCCAACAGTCTTCGTCAAGAAGCTGGACGATCGTGTCCCGGATCTCCTTGTCGGTAATGTAATTACAGCTGCAGACGAGCATTATGGTCGGCCTGGTAACATGACATCAATCCTCTCCTTTTCGCAAAAGCGGACAGTTGGTGTCAAGAAAAATGCGATCACAAGGCTGAGCTTTTTAGAATCTACTTAGAAAGAAAACAGATTTCACAGCGCTCTGTCGTATCCGCAGACCCGAACGTCTCGATTTCAGTGACCGAAAGCCATGCCTGAGGTCACCAATCAATGGAGGCCAGGCTCTCACATCAGAAGGATAGGCAAGATCAGTTTTCGATGCACATAAGCCCGTTCCGTGAGACTGGGGCCGGTCAATGAAAGTTCCGGCCTTTCGGCATGACGTCACCCGGCTCGATATCATAGGGCTGAACCCGCTTTGGGTCTGTAACATCACGGACTTGCCTTGCTCCGTTACTCCCCGTCCGGGATTTCTGCCTGTGATCGATGCTCGATTTCAGCGTCTCGTCCGCTCTCTCTGAAACGCCGAACCGCCTTGCCTCCTTCTGCAGAAGCCCCAGCATCGGTGTCATGTCCTCGATATGCTCGACGACCGTATGGATGACGCCGCTCTGGCTCTGCAAGCGCCCACGGATCTTCACCAGCCGCGCCCCCATCACAACCGCGCGGTAACGTTCAAAAACTTTTGGCCAGACGATAGCATTGGCGACACCTGTTTCGTCCTCGAGCGTCATGAAGATCACGCCCTTCGCCGAACCAGGCCGCTGGCGGACGAGGACAAGCCCACCGATCGTAATCCTCTGGCCATTCGGAACCGTCAGGAGATCGACACTGCGGGTAATCCCGAGGCTCTGAAATCTCTCACGCAGGAAAGAGACGGGATGCGCCTTCAGGGAAAGAGAGAGATACCGGTAATCCTCGATCACCTCCTCGCCCGGAAGCATGGTGGGAAGGGCCACTTTTGCCTCGGGCCTCAGATCGACATCTTTTGCCAGCGCAAACAGGGTCGGCTGGCCGGCCTTATCCTCCTCCTGCTTCCCTCCATCTAGCCCCCTGACGGCCCAAAGCGCCTGGCGGCGATTGAGGCCGATCGAATTGAACCCATCGGCATCGGCGAGCCGTTCAAGATCCGACCTGTCGAGCCCGGAACGCAATGACAGGTCGTGGACGGAGCGATACTTTTCTGCACGATTGCCCACCAGCTTCTCGACCATGTCCTTCTCGGCAAGTCCCTTGACCTGCCGAAAACCGAGGCGGACCGCATGCCGGGTGAGAATGACATCGCGCATGGACTGATGCCGAGGATCGACCGAAACCCGCTCGAAGGGCATTTCCTCTAGTGTACAATCCCATTGCGACCTGTTGACATCGACCGGCAGGATCGTGACCCCATGCTCTCGCGCATCCCGGATCAGCTGCGCCGGCGCATAAAACCCCATCGGCTGGGAATTCAGCATCGCTGCGCAGAAGACATCCGGGTAATAGGTTTTGATCCAGGACGAGGCATAGACGAGGAGCGCGAAAGAAGCCGCATGGCTTTCCGGAAAACCATATTCCGCAAATCCCTGGATCTGGCTGAAACAGCTTTCCGCAAATTCACGTGAGTACCTATTTTCCAACATGCCGTTGATCATGTCATTCTTGAAGCCTTCCACACGGCCTGACCGTTTGAATGTCGCCATCGAGCGGCGGAGCATGTCAGCTTTGGCAGGAGAAAACCCGGCTGCCGTAATGGCGATCTGCATCGCCTGTTCCTGAAAGAGCGGAACGCCGAGCGTCCGCTTGAGAACCTCTTTCAGTTCCGGACTCGGATACTCTATCGGCCTGCCGTGGCGATCATCCTCACGTCGCTTCAGATAGGGGTGCACCATATTGCCCTGGATGGGACCAGGACGCACGATTGCTACCTCAACGACGAGGTCATAGAATTTTCTGGGCTGCAATCGTGGCAGCATGCTCATTTGAGCCCTGCTTTCGATCTGGAAAACCCCGATCGTGTCCGCACGGCAGATCATGTTATAGACATTCTGATCCTCACCCTTTTCTCTCAGGAGAGAGGGGAGCGTCTCCTTCCGTTCGTAATGGACCTCCATGAGCTCGAACGCCTTTTTCAGGCAGGTCAGCATGCCAAGCGCCAGGACATCGATCTTCAGGAGCCCCAATGTATCCAGATCGTCCTTGTCCCATTCGATCATGTAACGGCCGGGCATCGCCGTTTTCATGATAGGGACGACCTCATCCAACCGGTCGCGCGTGATCAGGAACCCGCCCACATGCTGGGTAAGGTGGCGCGGAAATCCCATGATCTCCTGCGCAAGCGCCATGACCCTGAGTGTTACCGGATCTTTTGTATCGAGGCCGGCTGCCTTGGCATCACGCTCCAGCATGCCGTCTTCGGACCACCCCCAGACCATGCTGGACAGCGCTGCCTGCACGTCTTCCGAAAGACCAAATGCCTTTGCGACCTCGCGTCCGGCCATACGTGTCCGATAGCTCGTCACTGCTGCCGTCAGGCCGGCATGACGATAACCGTAATGCTCGTAGATATACTGGATGACTTCTTCACGCCGGCTGTGCTCGAAATCGACATCGATATCCGGCGGCTCATTGCGCTCAGTGGAAATGAAACGCTCGAAAAGCAAGGTCGTGAAGGTCGGGTCCACATCGGTGATGCCGAGACAAAAGCAAACCGTGGAATTGGCAGCCGAACCGCGACCCTGGCATAGAATCTTCAAGACATGTCGGGCATGCCAGACGATATGCCGGACGGTCAGAAAATAGGGTTCGTATTGCATGTCCGCAATGAGATCGAGCTCGTAACGGATCTGCTCGGAGACCTTTTCCGGAATACGATCGGGATAACGCCTCCTTGCACCCTCCAAGGTGAGCCGTTCAAGCGTTTGAGTAACGGTTTCTCCCTCGACACTCTCGTCCGGGTAATTGTGCTGGAGTTCCTTGAGCGAAAAATCCAGCTTCCGGAAAAATCGCTCCGTATTGGCAACGGCCTGCGGATAGAGGGAAAAAAGGCGCGCCATCTCCGCTGCCTGTTTGATGTGCCGCTCGCCATTGGCCGCAAACCGGAAGCCGGCCTCCTGCACCGTTACATGCTCGCGAATGGCAGTGACGACATCCGAGATGGGACGTCGATAGGAAAGATGGAAGAGCGGCAGATTGGTCGCGATCAGCGGCACATCGCATTCGTCGGCAATCTGGGCAAAGGTGGCGAAAACGAAGGCATCGCGGCCGTCATAGGTCGGCGAGAGGGCGAGATAGATTTTTCGACCGAACCGCTCCCGATATTTCACAAGGCATTTCCTCAGATGAGCCTGATAGCCCGCGTCTTCAGCCTGAGAAAAATCCGGCACGACCGCGAGCATCATCTCGTCGCACCATTCCCAAAAATCCCATTCCTCAATGATGCAGGAACCCTTTTCGGTCCGCAGATTGCCGCGGCTCAGCAGACGGCAGAGATTGGCCCACCCTTTGCGGTTCTGCGGATAGGCAAGCACATCCGGCGTCTCGTCGGAAAAGACGAGCCTGGCGCCATATTGCAGCCGAACCGGCTCGAAGATGGGCTCAGGGTCTTCCTTGAGGACCGCTTCCGGACCGATCTCCTTGGCCCGCTCAAAACGGGCCTTCATGTCGCGAGCCTTGGTGAAGGCCCGGACCACGCCGGCAACTGAATTTCGGTCGGCAATTCCAAGACCCGAGAGACCGAGTGCGCTGGCGGCAAACACCATTTCCTCTGGCCGGGCGGCACCTTCAAGAAAGGAGAAATTGGTTTTTGCCCCGATCTCACAAAAACCGGTTCCGCTCGTCATGCGAAAACTCCATGCACATGCCAAGTCGGCGGCACCTTATCAGGCCCGTAATGTCCTTTTCGAAAGATCCAGAAACGCTGGCCTGAGCGGTTTTCGAGCTTGAAATAATCGCGTTCGGATGCGTCCTTTTCGGTCACCCACCATTCCGGCGAGATCCGCTCCGGGCCTTCCGCACGAAAGACTTCATGCACGACCCGCCGCCAGCGAAAACGTTGCGGCGGACCATCGGGAACCGTCGCTGCAAACACATCCACCGGCTCGGGATGGCGCAGCAGGCGCAGAGGTCGGTCGGCTCGGGGTTTGAAGATCCCACCAGTTTCCGGCACCGGACTTGGAGCGGCAATCGCCGGCAAAAACATCTCCGCTCTTTCAGGGATATGACTTTGCCGCAATTCGAAGACCTGCAAACAGTCCATGCCCAAACGGGCGGAAACCTTATCGATGAAATCGGCGAGCGAGATCTGCTGCTCTCCATCGCCGGTAAAATCGTTCTGGACCGTTTTCAGGACATCGTGCTGCAACACATTGAGGCGCAAAAGTTCGAAACCGAAACCGGCATCCAGATCGTCATGCACCGCCGTCAGACGTTCGCCAAACAGCGCCGCGATCCGCTGCGGATCGCGCAAGGGTTTTGATGCACCGGCTGTGATGCGGAAAACCCGGCCATCGACCCGAAACAGCGCCAGTTCGAAAACCTGGCCGCCGACACCGCGTGCATCGAGGCTTTCCGTCAGCGAAGAGGCGATCCGCCCTGTCCATTCCAGGACATGCTCTTCCGCCTGTACCGGCTCGGCCAGCCTGCATTCCGCCGAAAGGACCACAACAGGCCGCCGGGGCGAAATTGCCTCCTCATGACTGCCCAGAGCCTGATCGAGCCTGAACAGAAGCTGGGCGCCAAACCGGCGCGCAAGCGGCGCCCTTGGCAGATGGATCAGGTCACCCACCCGTTTCAGGCCGAGCTTGGAGAGCGAAGTGACGAGCTTTTCCTCAAGGCGAAGCGCATTGACCGGAAGTGGTGCCAGAGACGCTTCCGCCATCTCCTCCTCGATTACGCCGCCCCGGCCATAACGGCAGGACGCCCAGGACAGGCCGGGCGAGGGCGAAATCGCGGCGCGGACATCAAACCCCATCTGGAACAGGCCCTTGAGAATATCCCGGATAAGCGCTTCCTCGCCGCCGAACAGATGGGCGCAGCCGGTAATGTCCAGAAACAGGCCATCCCGACCGTCAAGTGCCACGAGCGGCGTATATCGGTCGCACCAGTCGGCAATCGCCTCGAGAAGCGCGTGGTCGGCGGCCTCGTCCTCATCGATGGCATCGAGATCCGGAAACATGGCGCGGGCTTCGGCAAGTCCCTGGCCACGTTTGAGGCCACGGCGCTCGGCCATTTCATCCAGTGCGGTGAGACGGATGGCGTTTTCGCGCCGACCCATGCAGATGATCGGCGGATGGGTTTCAGGACGCCCTGTCATACGCCAGGACGGACCCCATAATTTCCTTGCGATCCGGTCGGTCTGAAGATGCGGCAAAACGAGCGCCAGGATTCGTTTTCGGCTGGCGAGGAGCGGTGTGCTCTGCTGCCCTATCTCCAAGGGAAAATTGACGGTCATGGGGGTTCCACTCCAGAAGAAAGGAGAAGGGGGCCGGGTTTCGGCTTTTCTCGAGGGTGAGCGCAAAGACGGGATGGCCGATGCTGCCGCCAAGCATGCTGCCATCCGGAAGACGACGGCCGAGGGCCGGCGCCGGTTCGGTCAGAAACCGGAAGCAGGCGCTGCCCGCCTCTTCCTCTCCCCCATGCCGCAGGAGAAAGAGCGGAGAGCCCGATGCCTTGGCCCGAAGGCTGAGGCGGCGGCTTTCCGTCAGGCCGAAATGTTTCGGATTGCCGGGAATTTCAAAAATGGTGGCAGCGAGCGCACCGCTTGCCAGCGCCGCTTCCGCAAGCCAGAGGGCATCCGCCAGCTTTCGCGGAGACGCGTAGAGAAAATCCTCCGGCTGCAACCCGAACTGTTTTAGGCCGGCCCCATAGGGAAGGCCCGCCTCCATGGCGCAGACCACATCCCCGACCCACAGGACGGGCGCAGCATTGCCTCGTGATTTGATATAGGCCGCGAGAGACAAGGCAAAACCGCTCGCAGCGCCCGCATCCGCCATACGGCTCGAGCGGATCTCGGTTATCCCGTCCAGCGGCAAGCCACCTTCCAGAAGAGCGTCTATCCTCGGAATATCAAGGGGAAGGCGTGTCTGTCGGGTATCGTCCCTTTGCCATTCCGTGCGGAATTCCGCCGCGGAAGGCAAGGCTGCGCCCAGAGCCGGCACGGTTTTGCCTTCCAGTCTGGCGATCTGTTCACGCAGGGCAACAAGCCTCTCCTGCGCCGCGGCTTGGTTCGCCATGGCGTCAGCTCCTGATCTCAAATGTTCACTTTATGTTCCTATAGATTCCAGACCGCTAAAAGAGAGTCAACAACAGCAGAACAGGAATCTTTTCCTTTCCGGGATAGAGCCATGATTCTCTTCTCGAAAAAAAATCCTTGAAGCCTTATATGAACGTGATTGGAAGGAGTGCCCATGGCCCGCATTGACCAGACAGACGATTGGCGGGACCGCCATGCGCCGACGATCAGCTCGTTCGAATCCCTGGCGATCGAAGCCTATGGCCATCTGCCGGAAGAATTTCGTGCGCTCACCACGAACCTGACGATCGAGATCGAGGATTTTCCCGATGACGACGTGTTCGAGGATATGGCGCTGGAGACCCCTTTCGACCTTCTCGGCCTTTTCGAAGGCCGCGGCATTTCCGAAAGGTTCACGGTCGAGACCGGCGAATTGCCGAACCGCATTCGCCTCTATCGCCGTCCGATCCTGGATTACTGGGCGGAAAATGATGAAACGCTGGGCGATATCATCACCCATGTCCTCATCCACGAGATCGGCCATCATTTTGGCCTGAGCGACGACGACATGGAACGGATCGAGGCGAGCGCCGAAAACGCGGCGCAGCGCTGAGAGGCGCCCGGTCACACCGGGCGCTCAAACGTTCGTACGGCTTATTGTTCGCCGAGCTTCATTTCCGGAACATATTCCTTGCCTTCGACAGTCTTCGTCACCGCCTGGCCGCACTGCATTTCGCCGGTTTTGGCGTTGAAGGCATAGGTCGGCGAGCCAGAAAGCTCCCAGCCCTTGTTCAGGGCAGCTGTCACCTTGTGGCAGAAGGCGGAGTCATCGACACCGGTGAGAAAACGATAGAGTTTCATGGCCTGTTCTTCCTTTCAGTCATATGTCTGGCACGGGTGAGCAGCTTTTCCGCTTCCACGAGATGCAGCCGCTCGACCATCTTTCCATCAAGATTGATGACGTTGAGATCCTGTGCCTCTGCCACTGAGAAGGCGGCAACAATCGCCTCGGCTTCCGCAATCGCCGCAGGATCGGGGCCAAAGGAGCGGTTGGCGGCATCGATCTGGGCGGGATGGATCAGCATCTTGCCGGAAAAGCCCATGGCTCTCCCCTGCTCGCATTCGGCCTGAAAGCCGTCGGCATCCCTGAAATCGTTGAAGACGCTGTCGATCACATCGACACCATGCGCCCGCCCGGCGAGCACGACCTGCATCAGCCAGGGCACGAAATAGGAACGTCCGGGCAGGGGTAGAACGCCGGTTTCCTTGCGCAGATCGTTGAGACCGACCACGAGGCAGGCAATCCCCTCGCCGGCAGCGGCGATTTCAGCGGCGTTGAGGACACCTTTCGGCGTCTCGATCATCGCCCAGATGGCAGGCTTCCTGTCCAACGGCTTGCGGGACAGGATATCTGCGACGGCCCTTATTTCATGAGCTTCTTCGACCTTCGGGAGAAGCACCGCATCGGGCATGAGATCAAGGACAAGGTCGAGATCGGCACCGACAAACTCGCTCCCCTGCGGATTGATGCGGATCGCCATTTCGCAGTGGGTTTCGGGCTTTGCGGAAAACACCCGGCGCAGATTGTCACGTGCTTCCTGCTTCTTTTCTGGTGCGACGGAATCTTCCAGATCGAGGATCACGGCATCGCAATCGAGACCGGGGATCTTCTCCAGCGCCCTGACGTTGACGGCAGGAACGCTGAGGACGGAACGACGGACCGGAAAGGGAAGATGTTCATGCAAGACGGCCATGAACTCCTTGTGACAATCTTTTGATGTCGCGGCAATACCGGTACACCAAAAGCCTCTTGCAAGCGGCCTCGGCAAGACCCACATTGCCTATGCAGAAAGGTTTCAACCATGCAAAACGTTCGTGCATTATTCATTATCGTTTCGGCAATCGCAGTATTGGCTGTTGCAGCCTTGCTGACAGCATCGCTGACCGTCGCATTTGCAGGAATTCTGGCGGTTCTTTCGATCGGCCGCGCCGTTTCGGCTCGCCTGAAACCGGTTCCCGTCCGTGCAAAGGCGAACAAGCAGCCGATGCGCATCTGGAACGATGGCCGCGGTACGATCATCGACCTTTAAAGGCTGATGTCCGGGCAGGCATGCTTCTGCTTGGCCAAGCGTACCAATCGCAGGCAAAATGCCCTTCAAATCGGCAGGAATTTGCTTTATTGCACCTTCACGAAAATTCTTCGTGGAGGCACATCATGGACAAGTTCACCAAACTCACCGGCGTCGCGGCGCCGCTTCCGGTCGTCAATGTCGACACGGACATGATTATTCCGAAGGATTACCTGAAGACGATCAAGCGCACCGGCCTCGGCAAGGGCCTGTTCGCGGAAGCTCGTTATAAGGAAGACGGTTCGGAAAACCCCGATTTCGTCCTCAACAAGCCCGCCTATCGCAACGCCCAGATCATCGTCGCCGGCGACAATTTCGGCTGTGGCTCCTCGCGCGAACATGCGCCCTGGGCACTGCTCGACTTCGGCATCCGCTGCGTGATTTCGACGAGCTTTGCCGACATTTTCTACAATAACTGTTTCAAGAACGGCATCCTGCCGATCGTCGTCTCTCCGGAAGATCTGGAGAAGCTGATGGACGATGCGGAGCGTGGCGCCAACGCGATCCTGTCGATCGATCTGGAAGCCCAGGAAATCACCGGCCCGGATGGCGGCAGGCTGCATTTCGACATCGATGCCGGCCGTCGCCACATCCTTCTCGAAGGTCTTGACGACATTGCCTCGACGCTGAAGAGCGATGCCGCGATCACCAGCTTCGAGACGAAGAACCACGCCGAGCGCCCCTGGTTCTGATCGGGGAGCATTTTATGGTCAAGCGCATCTCATCCGGGTCGCCTTTCGAAGCGCGGATCGGTTATTCGCGCGCCGTTGTCGACCGCGACATGGTCTATGTCTCGGGCACGACGGGTTATGACTATTCCAAAATGGAAATGCCGGACGATGTCGCCGACCAGACGCGCAATGCGCTCGGTACGATCGACAAGGCGCTGAAGGAAGCCGGCAGCGGTCTCCAGGATATCCTGCGCGTGCGTTACTACCTGACCGATATCGCAGATTACGATTCCGTGGTGGAAGTGCTTGGCGCCGCATTTTCCGAAATCCGGCCCGCTGCGACAATGATCACCTGCGGCCTGGCCGCTCCGGAAATGAAGATCGAGATCGAAGTGACAGCCCGTATCGGGGCCGGCGCCGAGTAAGGGAATTTTCCGCCCGTCTTTTGGTCTCATGCTTCAGCAGGGACCGGATGCGGCGGTGGGCTCGAAAGCCCAAGGACAACTGCGAGGATAAAAGACGACATGGCAAAGAACCTCTTCCTTCTTCCAGGCGACGGCATCGGCCCCGAGGCCATGGGCGAAGTCCGCAAGATCATCGCCTATATGAACAGCGCCATGAAGGCAGACTTCAAGCTTGATGAAGGCCTGGTCGGCGGCTCTGCCTACGACGCGCACGGTGTCGCGATTTCCGACGCCGACATGGCCAAGGCGATGGCAGCGGATGCTGTCCTGTTCGGCGCCGTCGGCGGCCCGAAATGGGATGGTGTGCCGTACGAGGTTCGCCCGGAAGCCGGCCTTCTGCGCCTGCGCAAGGATATGGAACTGTTCGCCAACCTGCGCCCGGCAATCTGCTATCCGGCGCTTGCCGCCGCTTCCTCGCTGAAGCCAGAACTGGTCGAAGGCCTCGACATTCTGATCGTCCGCGAACTGACCGGCGGCGTCTATTTCGGCGAGCCGAAACAGATCATCGATCTCGGCAACGGCCAGAAGCGCGGTATCGACACACAGATCTACGACACTTATGAAATCGAGCGCATTGCCGGCGTCGCCTTCGAGCTTGCGCGCACCCGCAAGAACACCGTCTGCTCGATGGAAAAGCGCAATGTCATGAAGTCCGGCGTGCTCTGGAACCAGGTCGTCACCGAAACCCACAAGCGCTCCTATTCCGACGTCAAGCTCGAGCATATGCTGGCGGATGCCGGCGGCATGCAGCTCGTACGTGCGCCAAAACAGTTCGACGTGATCGTCACGGACAATCTGTTCGGCGACATGCTTTCGGACGTCGCAGCCATGCTGACCGGTTCGCTCGGCATGCTGCCTTCCGCTTCGCTCGGCGCGCCCGATGGCAAGACCGGCAAGCGCAAGGCGCTCTACGAGCCCGTCCACGGTTCGGCACCGGATATCGCCGGCAAGGGCATTGCCAACCCGATCGCCATGATCGCCTCCTTTGCCATGTGCCTGCGTTATTCCTTCAACATGATTGCCGAAGCCGACAATCTCGAAAAGGCGATCGCCAATGTCCTCGACCAGGGCATCCGCACCGGCGATATCATGGCAGAAGGTTGCCGCCAGGTCGGCACGACGGAAATGGGCGACGCGATCCTGAAAGAGTTCGAGAAGCTCTCCGCCTGATCGATCCATCATTCCTGCAAAAGGGCTCTCCGGCCGACGGGGAGCCCTTTTGTCTTCCTGTCATCCAGCCCTGATAAACTCCCTCGCTAAGCCGGATACGGCCACGGCATCGTGAGGAGGATGGATGAACAGGATGATCGAAGCGCTGACCCGCCGACGCAAGCGTTGCAAGGCCGCGAATTTTTCGATCTGTCGTGTCTGGCCCTGGGCACTGGTTCTGGTGAACCTCATTGTCCTGGCCGTCTTCCTGCTTGATGCGCCTGTGGCCTCCTATGCGCGAAAGAACGCGCTTCTGCTGAAGCCGATCGGCAGCACGATCACCGATTTTGGCGATTCCGGCTGGATCATCGTCACCACGCTCGTCATCTGCATCGAGGCCATTGTCGCCTATCGGCTCTCGCCGACCCTCAGAGGGCGCTTCCAGGCTGCCTTTGTCGGCCATATGGCGGCTTATGTCTTTGTCTGCGTGGTCTTCTCGGGCCTCATCGCCAATCTCCTGAAGCGGCTGATCGGCCGGGCACGCCCTACCCTTTACGATGATTTCGGCATTCTCGGCTTCAAGACGCTCGCCGGCAGCTCCCGTTTCGAAAGCTTTCCTTCCGGCCATGCAACGACCGTCGGCGCCTTCATGATGGCGATGGCGCTGATAGCACCGCCCTATCGCCTTCTCTTCCTCGTCATGGGTCTCTGGCTCGGGTTTTCACGGGTCATCGTCGGCGCACATTATCCAAGCGACGTGATTGCCGGCCTTGCGCTCGGCGCCTGGTTCTCGCTCTTCACTGCCATCCTTTTTGCGCGCCATGGCCTGCTCTTTGCCCAGGGGCAGGACGGCTGGCCGGTTCTGCGCCGTGCAGTGCCGCTTTCGCTCCTGCCGCCTGACCTAGATTACCAGAAGGGCCGCCTTCCCAACGGCACCCTGCTCTCATTCGTGCAGAGCAAAAGCAAAAGCCCGGCGCTTGAAGCACCGGGCTCTGACATGATCGCTGCAGTCCGGAAGACTGCGATCCGGTATTGGCGTCAATCGGCGCTGATATCCCGGTCCTTCGTTTCCGGCAGGAAGATCAGGCCGATCACCAGGGTGATCGTCGCAAAGACGATCGGGTACCAGAGACCGTAATAGATATTCCCGGCCGCGGCACTCATCGCAAAGGCAGTTGCCGGCAGAAGACCACCGAACCAGCCATTGCCGATGTGATAGGGCAGCGACATGCCCGTGTAGCGAATGCGGGTCGGGAACAGTTCGACCAGCAGCGCCGCGATCGGGCCATAGACCATCGTCACATAGACGACGAGGACGAACAGGACGGCGATCGTGCCGATCCAGTTCACCCGGGCCGGATCTGCCGTCATGCTGAAGGCCCCGCCATTGGCGATGGCATAGACCGGCATGTCGGTCACGCCTGTCGCTTCCTGCGAGGTCAGCAGCTTCTGCGAGACGAGGTCGGCGGCCGGAACCATCGTCTTGTCGCCACTCCGAACGGCAGCGGCATTGAGGCCGAGCTCCGGGTTGGCCGCAATGAAGGCATCGAGCTTCGAATCCGGCACTTTGACGGTGGCCCGCTTCAGGGGATAGCCGGCATCGTGGAGCGCGACATTGATGCCCTTTTCAAGCGCGCCCTGCTTGGCCTTGGCATCGGCACCCGCTGCAATCGCATCGAAGCTGGTAACGGTCTTGTCGCCGATCTTGACGGTCGCCGGCTGGCCTGCAGGTCCGGGTACGATTTCATAAGGCACCGAATTGCGGGTCAGGAATGACGTGGCAATGTCGCAGGAATTGGTGAACTTTGAAGTTCCGGTCGGATTGAACTGGAATTTGCAGTCCGCCGGATCCGCCGTCACGGTTGCCTTGATCGTTGCCTGCGCCTCGGCAAGCGCCGGGTTGGCCATTGCCGTCATCGCCTTGAACAGCGGCATATAGGTGACCGCCGCAATCAGCAGGCCGGCCATGATGATCGGCTTGCGACCGATCTTGTCCGACAGCGAACCGAAGATCACGAAAAACGGCGTGCCGAGGAAGAGTGCAATCGCGACCATGATATTGGCCGACTGCAGATCAACCTTCAGCACGTTCTGCAGGAAGAAAAGCGCATAGAACTGACCGCCATACCAGACGACAGCCTGGCCCATCGTCGCGCCGAGCAGGGCGATGATCGCGATCTTGGCATTCCGCCACTGGCCGAAGGCTTCGGTGAGCGGCGCCTTGGAGCCCTTGCCCTCTGCCTTCATCTTCTGGAAGGCGGGCGATTCGTTCATCTTCACGCGGATCCAGACGGAGACGCCGAGAAGCACGACCGAAACCAGGAACGGAATGCGCCATCCCCAGTCGGCAAAGGCGGCATTGCCCATGATCGATTGCACGAAGACGATGACGATCAGCGACAGGAACAGACCGAGCGTTGCCGTGGTCTGGATCCAGGACGTGAAATAACCACGCCGGCCATGCGGTGCATGTTCGGCAACATAGGTGGCCGCACCGCCATATTCGCCGCCGAGCGCCAGGCCCTGGAGAATACGCAGCACGATCAGGATGATCGGTGCCGCAATGCCGATCGTCGCGGCACCGGGCAGGATACCGACGAGGAACGTCGACAGACCCATGATCAGAATGGTGATGAGGAACGTATATTTGCGTCCGACAAGATCGCCCAGTCGACCGAAGACAAGCGCCCCGAACGGCCGCACCAGAAAGCCGGCCGCGAATGCGAGAAGCGTGAAGATATTGCGCGTTGCTTCGGGATACTGGGTGAAATAGGTGGCGCCGATATAGGTCGCCAGCGAACCATAAAGATAGAAGTCATACCATTCGAATACGGTGCCTAGCGAAGAGGCGAAGATGACTTTCTTCTCCTCCCGCGTCATGGGGCCAGCCTTTGTGACGGCCGCCGATGCGACGTTTGCCATTGTCGTCCTCCCAACAAGGTGAAACTGCCCGCTTCCTCTCCCGGTCCCTCCCGGCCGAAAGATTGGTCGCGCAATGGCTGAGAGTGACAGAATTCGGGACGCCCGATGAGAGATGCTTTGGGATTATGACTTTCGTCTAATGCCACCTGTGGCATTCATCGTCGGCAAAGCCTCACGCGAAGATCGCACATCCTCGATCAGCGGCCGGTGCGACAGCTTGACTCGCGCCAAAAATCTTCTAAACAGCTTTGCGAACGGAAAGACACCCATGCGCGCCTGTGGCTATCACATCGCTATATCCGCCCTGCCGGCACACCATGCCGGGCAGCGGGCAGGTTTTTCCGCTTTCTCCAAAACCACGGCCAAAACGACGACGAAAATTATCGTCTGACGTCTCTGGCCCGCCGCTCTCTCCCCGGCAAGGCCGGGGACAAGGAACACCGCGATACCATCCGCGGCTTCCCCCTCACCAAACCGAGGAGAGACAGAAAAGAGAGCAAGACAATGGGTTTCAAGATCGCAATCGCCGGTGCAACCGGCAATGTCGGCAGGGAAATGCTGAACATCCTCGCTGAACGGGGTTTTCCGGCAGACGAAGTCGTGGCACTGGCCTCTGCCCGCTCCCAGGGCACCGAAGTCTCCTTCGGCGACAAGACCCTGAAGGTTTCCAACCTCGAGAACTACGATTTTTCCGATACCGACATTTGCCTCATGTCGGCTGGCGGCGATATTTCCAAGAAGTGGTCGCCGAAGATCGGCGCGCAGGGCTGCGTCGTGATCGACAACTCTTCCGCCTGGCGCTACGATTCCGAAGTTCCGCTGATCGTGCCGGAAGTGAATGCCGATGCCGTTGCCGGCTTCACCAAGAAGAACATCATCGCAAACCCGAATTGCTCGACCGCCCAGCTCGTCGTTGCGCTGAAGCCGCTGCATGACTTTGCCAAGATCAAGCGCGTCGTCGTCTCGACCTACCAGTCCGTTTCGGGCGCCGGCAAGGAAGGCATGGACGAGCTCTTCACCCAGACCCGCGCCGTCTTCGTCGCCGATCCGGTCGAAGCCAAGAAGTTCACCAAGCGCATCGCCTTCAACGTCATCCCGCATATCGATGTCTTCATGGAAGACGGTTATACGAAGGAAGAGTGGAAGGTTCTGGCCGAAACCAAGAAGATGCTCGACCCGAAGATCAAGGTAACCTGCACCGCCGTGCGCGTTCCGGTCTTCATCGGCCATTCGGAATCGGTCAATATCGAGTTCGAGAACGAGATCACCGCCGATCAGGCCCGTGACATCCTGCGTGAAGCGCCGGGTTGCCTCGTCATCGACAAGCGCGAGAACGGCGGCTACATCACCCCGCTCGAATCGGCCGGCGAAGACGCAACCTATATTTCCCGTATCCGCGAAGATGCGACGGTCGAGAACGGCCTCAACATCTGGGTCGTCTCCGACAACCTGCGCAAGGGTGCCGCACTCAATGCCATCCAGATCGCCGAACTTCTGGTCAACCGTGGGCTGGTAAAGCCGCGCAAGGCCGCCGCATAAGCGATTTCTTAAGCATGTTGGCCTAAACCCCGTCAGGAATGGCGGGGTTTTTGCTGGGGAGCGCCAAGCTTCACGAACAGTTCATGTACGCTTGAGTTGCACTTGCCTGCAACCATCGCCATAAGGCCGATTGAGCAAATTTTACCGGGGGGCTTACGGCCGAGCGAGCCCGGTCCTGAGACGGGTTTGACCGCATGAAGAAGAGTGTTCTGGCAGGATTGATCGCAATTGGCTGTATGGCCGCAACCTCGCCTGCGCTTGCAGCTCAATGCGGCAACGACAGTTCCGGTTTCGCCCGCTGGGTAGAGGACTTCAAGCAGACCGCGCCTTCCAACGGCATCAGCGCATCGGTCATCGATCGCGCCTTCGCAAACGTCGTTTACAACCGCCCGACGATCAGCGCCGACCGTGGTCAGAAGAGCTTCAAGCTTTCCTTCGATGAATTCATGAAGAAGCGCGGTGGCGCCGCCATCATCTCGCGCGGCAAGACCATGAAGAATTCCAATGCCGCACTGTTTGCCGGCATCGAGCGCCGATTCGGCGTTCCGGCCGGCCCACTGATCGCGATCTGGGGCATGGAAACCGGTTTCGGCAGCTTCCTCGGTGACCAGCATACCCTGTCCGCCGTCACGACCCTTGCTTACGACTGCCGTCGCTCCGCATACTTCACCGAACAGCTTTATGCTGCCCTTCAGCTCGTTGCCCGCGGCGACCTGAGCCCGACCGCCCGCGGCGCGGCCCATGGCGAAATCGGCCAGACCCAGTTCCTGCCATTCAACGTCGTCCGCTTTGGCGCCGATGGCGACAATGACGGTCATATCGACCTGGTTCATTCGCGTGCCGACGCACTCGCATCCACCGCAAACTTCCTGAAGGGCCACGGATGGCGTGCCGGTGCCGGCTATCAGCAGGGCGAGCCGAACTTCGTCGCGATCCAGGGCTGGAACGCAGCCACGGTCTATCAGCAGGCCATCGCTTATATCGGCCAGCAGATCGACGGCAAGTAAGCCGCTTTCACCGGCTGGCCTTCCAGCCGGATAGGAAACAAAAACAAATGGCCGCAGCAGTGATGCCCACCGCTGCGGCCATTTGTTTTGAAACTTCGGTTCGGTTCAGATGGAGGCTTGCTCTTCCGCAGCGGTCTCTTCGCTGAGGCTGGGGCGAATGAAATCGCCCTTGTCGTTCATCACCCACAATTCGCCGGTCGAGATATCGAACCAGGCGCCGTGAACGGCGAGATCGCCCTTCTCGCTGACAGCCTTGATGAAGGGGAATGTCTGCAGGTTGGCAATCGAATTGCGGATAGACACCCGCTCGAGGGCTGTCTGCCGCTCGGACTGGGTCATCAGGTCATTGCTCTGGATCTGTTCGGCAGCGGGCCGGACGAGACCAATCCATTTGCCGATGAAATCACCCGGCGAAAGCGGCTTCATATCGAGATCGAGTGCCGCCTGAATGCCGCCACAGCGCCCGTGGCCCATGACAACGATATTGTGGATCTTCAACACCTGTACCGCATATTCCAGCGCAGCCGATGTGCCATGGAACTGGCTGTCGGGCTCGTAGGGCGGCACCATGTTGGCGATATTGCGGACCACGAAGAGCTCGCCGGGACCACAGTCGAAGATCGTCTCCGGCGCCGCGCGGGAATCGCAACAGGCAATGATCAGCGTATGCGGCGTCTGGCCTTTTTCGGCGAGGACACGGTAACGTTCGCGCTCGTCCGAATAGCGGCCGTCCATGAAGTTGCGATAGCCCGTCAGGAGCCTGTCTGGAAAATCCGTCATGCGCCCACGATTATAGCGGCGGCTGGGGAATATCAACGTCCTTGTTCCTGCGCGGGAAAACCCGCCGCGCCACAATTAAATAATTAACAACCAAAAGATGAAAAGAACAACCTTAAATTATTGAATAGAAATAGAGTTTCTAAAAGAATAAATCCCATTAATTTTAAGGATTTTGTAAATTAAATTTATAGATAGTGCGGGTCGGCAAGTTTGGGAGGAGGTACTCGTTATGACGGCGGGCTCCATTGCCATGTCCTCACGCTATCTCCAACGGATGATGTCACCCGCTTCAGCGCATTGACGCTGACCGATGGTGACGTTGCCACACACCATCCGGAGCCCCCGAATGAACTTTCTTCAGAATGCAAAGATACGGACCAAGATTGTTTCCGTCATCGCACTGATGGGCATCATTTCTATTGCAGGACTGGCCTATGTCAGTGCCCAGTTCAAAAGCGCCGACAACCGTTACTCGGATTTTCTTGCGCATGAAAGCATGGCCGCCATGCTGAACGCGCGCGCCACCGGCGGGCTTCTGCAACTCGGCTTTCAGCTTGGTCTCGTTCTGATCAAGGATCCCGGCTCTCCGGAATTCGCAGCCTCACTGAAGATCTACACGGATAACTTTGCGCTGATGAAGGAGCGCATTGCAAAGACCGGCGAGCTTGTCGATGCGCGGGCAAAGCCGGCATCCGAAATGCTCGCCGCCGTCAACGCCTTCGACCAGCGCGCCCAGCAGGTAATCGCCCTGGCACAGGCCGGCAAGCGCGAGGAAGCCTCGAAGCTGATGCTGCAGGTCGGCAACGAGCTGACGGCCATCCTGCCACTTTTCGCCGGCGGCAATGATCAGCTGATCAAGCAGCTGGAGACGGGCACGACGGCGCTCCGCAACGAAACGAACAACACGATCGTGACTGGCCTCGTCCTGATGGGTGTTGCGCTCGTTGCCATCATTCTTCTTGGTCTTTATGTCGCCTCGCGCGGCATCACGCTGCCGATCAATCGTCTGCAGGAACGGATGGCATCGCTGGCATCGGGTGAGACCAGCCAGGAAATCCAGGGCGTCGACCGCAAGGACGAACTGGGCCAGATGGCAGCGGCTGTCGCCGTCTTCCGCGACAATGCCGTGGAGCGCGTACGCCTCGAAAACGAAGCTGACGAAGGACGCAGCCTGTCGGAACGCGAAACCCGTGCTCGTGAAGCCGCCAAGGCGAAGGACGCCGCCGACACGAAGGCAGCCGTCGATGCGCTTGCCCTCGGCCTCTCCCGCTTGTCGGACGGTGATGTTTCCTACCGCATCTCCGACCCCTTCGTCGATCATCTGGACGAGCTGCGCCAGAGCTTCAATGCATCGCTTGAAAAACTGCATGCAGCACTCAGCGAAGTCGGCAAAAATGCCGGTGTGATCAACTCGGGCGCATCGGAAATCCGCAGCGCCGCAGACGATCTCGCACGCCGTACCGAACAGCAGGCCGCTTCTCTTGAAGAAACCGCGGCTGCCCTCGAGCAAATCACCACCACGGTGCGCGATTCTACCAAGCGCGCCGAGGAAGTCAGCTCTCTCGTGGAACGCACCCGTACCGGCGCCGAAAAGTCCGGTACTGTAGTTCGCAATGCCGTCGCCGCCATGAACGAGATTGCAAAATCCTCCGGCGAAATCGGCAATATCATCGGCGTCATCGACGATATCGCCTTCCAGACCAATCTTCTGGCCTTGAACGCGGGTGTCGAAGCGGCGCGTGCCGGTGAAGCCGGCAAGGGTTTTGCCGTCGTCGCCCAGGAAGTGCGCGAACTGGCCCAGCGTTCGGCCAATGCCGCCAAGGAGATCAAGCAGTTGATCGACACGTCGGAGGCGCAGGTCCGCAGGGGTGTCGATCTCGTCGACGAAACCGGTGACGCGCTCGTCCAGATCGACCGTGAAGTCACCGAGATCGCCGGACACGTTCGCGCAATCGTCGAAGCTGCACGTGAACAGTCGACCGGCATTCAGGAGATCAACACCGCGGTCAACACCATGGACCAGGGCACCCAGCAGAACGCTGCCATGGTCGAAGAAAGCAATGCCGCAAGCCATAACCTTGCGACGGAAGCCGAATCGCTGAACGCGCTGCTGGCCCAGTTCACACTTTCGGGCAATGGCCGGTCATCGGCACCGGTCGCAAGGCCGCGGCCGGTCGCTTCGGCACCATCCGCTCCTGCTCCGGTACGGCGTGCGCCGGTTCCGGTCAGCATGGGCAATACGGCTGTCGCCTCGAAGGATTGGGAAGAGTTTTGATCTGACCTTATCGGAGAAGTCCGTCAGCGCGGGCTCTCCCTGAAAGCGATCCATGCAGCCCGGAAACGGGCTGCATCTGTTTTAACGCTTGAGTTTCTGCAGCGGATGCACCAGCCGGCGCATCTGAACCATAGCCATCGGCGAGGAAAGGCTGGAGGAATCGGTTTCCAGCGTCAGTTCATCGCTGCCGCGCTTGGCCGTACGCGCCAGCACCTCGAAGACGCTGGCGGTCGAAAGCTGCAGCGCCTTTTCCTCATCCATGCCGGACAATATGCGCGCCGTGAAAACGGCCGACAGAAGGTCGCCAAGCCCGTTCGGCGGATTGTCGACAAGCCGATGCTCGGCGAGGAGTGCATGATTGCCGCTGAGATAAAGATTGCCGGTGCCGCCGGCCATCATCGGAACGGCGGAGGTGACCAGCAGGCGCGGCGGGCCGAGCGCAACGGCCGCGTCCATGATTGCTGCATTCGTATCCAATGGTGCTCCGGAAAGCCAGGCAAGCTCATAACGGTTCGGCGTGGCAATGGTCGCGAGCGGAAGAAGCTCGTCGCGGATCGCTTCGGCCGTCGGCTGAGGAATGTAGAGACCACCGAAATCACCCATGACGGGATCGCAGACGTAAAGCAGATCCGGATTGCGTTCCTTGAGCGCGCGAATGAGCCGCGCCACCGATCGTGGCTGGGCGACATTGCCGAAATAACCGGTCAGCACCGCCTTCACTTCTCCGAGCCATGGCGCCCGGATGAGATCATCTATAGCCTTGTCGAAATCCGATTCGGGAAAAATCATCCGGGTGGAAGGACCGTGGCCAGGATGCCAGGGGAGGACGATGGTCGGCAGGGCCCAGACAGGAAAACCAAGTGTCTCGAGCGCAAAGACCGCTGCTCGATTGCCGACGGAACCACGCACAACATGGCTCGAAATGACGATCACGGCGCCGGGCTTGTCCTGCATGACTTACACTGCTTTCGACTGGTTTTGGTCTTTTGATAGGTCTTGCCGACCACATGTCAACAAGCCGTGACGATAGAATGACAGGCTGACGCGACCTGATGGCCGGCAAGCGTGACAGCTGCCGCGATTTATCGCAATTTAGAAAAAACGATGGGAGAGACGAATGGCCGGTAGGCAGAATCCGAAACGGGAAAAGCAGATCGAAAGCGCGCGCAAGATCGCAGCCGACAGCAGCAAACCCTATCTCGACCCATATATTCTCTTCGGTCGTGCCAGCAGCGACGATCTCGAAAACTACACGCCCGAAATGCTCGCCCTCTCGGCACAGCACGCAGCAGCGCGGCTGACGGCCTGGAGCCGGATCAAGGCGGACATCAATGTCGAACAGTTGCCGGACGTGGCGCCGAACGGGGTGCCAGTCTCGGTGCTGACGATCATCGATCGCAACATGCCCTTCCTGTTTGATTCAATTATGGGCGAAGTTACATCCGCCCATCGCGATCTGACGATGGCGGTACACCCGATCCTTTTTCTTGAGCCGGGCAAAGATCCCGTCCTGCATTCGAACCAGCAGCCGGGCAACCCGGCTTATTACGTCAGCCTGATCCAGATCCATTTTCCGCTCCTGTCTGAGGAACAGTCGGAAGCTCTGGTTACGCGAATCCGAGCCGTTCTCGACCAGGTCCATCTGGCGATCACAGACTGGTCTTCCATGCTTGAAGTTCTGGACGGCGCCTCCGGGCAGCTCGGCAATTCCGAAAGCCGAAAGAAGACCGAGCGGCAGGAAGCCCAGGCCTTCCTGGAATGGTTGCGCGACGACAATTTCATCTTCCTCGGCATGCGCGAATACGTCTATTCCGGCAAGGGTGCGAAGGCGAAGGTGGAGCGCGGCAAGGGCCGTGGCCTCGGCATTCTTTCCGATCCCGATGTTCTGGTCCTGCGCCAGGGCAAGGATGCGGTGATGACGACGCCGGAAATCCTGGAATTCCTCGACGGACCGGATTTCCTCATCGTCACCAAGGCGAACGTGAAATCCGTCGTCCACCGCCGCGCCTATATGGACTATATTGGCGTCAAGCGCTTCGACGAGAACGGCCAGGTCGTGGGCGAGCTGCGCATCGTTGGCCTTTTCACCGCAACCGCCTATACCGGCTCGGTCCACGATATCCCTCTCCTGCGCACCAAGGTTTCGAAGATCGAAGCGCATTTCCGCTTCGATCCGGACAGCCATTCCGGCCGCATGCTGGAAAACACGCTGGAATCTTACCCGCGCGACGACCTCTTCCAGATCGACGGCGAGCTTCTCGCACGTTTCTGCGAACAGATCATGGATCTGAACGAGCGCCCGCGCGTACGCGTTCTGCCGCGTATCGACCATTTCGACCGCTTCGTTTCGGTCATCGTCTATGTCCCGCGCGAGGATTATAATTCGCTGGTGCGCGAAAAGGTCGGCGAATATCTCGCCACCATCTATGACGGTCATGTCTCCGCCTATTACCCGGCCTTCCCCGAAGCCCGTGTGGCGCGCGTTCACATGATCATCGGCCGCCGGGCCGGCAAGACGCCGCGTGTGCCGCAGGCAAAGCTCGAAGAGACGATCCGCCTCATCGCCACGCCCTGGGAAGAGCGTTTTGCGAACCTTGCCAAGCAGGGCCCGCGCCTCACCGCATCGCAGGCCTTCCAGGAAACCTTTTCGCCGGAAGAGACTTTTGAGGATCTGGCGGATATCGCCGCCTGCACGACGGAAGAGAATATCCGCATCCTCTTCTACCGGCGCCCGACGGACGCCGCCGATATCGTCTCACTGAAGATTTTCCATCGCGGCGGCCACCTGTCGCTTTCCAGACGTGTTCCGCTTCTGGAGAATCTCGGCTTCCACGTCGTTAGCGAGCAGACGTTCGAGTTACGTGTCGGGCAGAGCCAGGAGCTGGTCGTCCTGCACGACATGGAGCTTCAGCTCGAAGGCAATCGGACGATCGATCTTTCTCGCGAAGGGCCGCTTCTGGAGGAAACCTTTCTCTCCGCCTTCAAGGGCCTGATCGACAATGACAGCTTTAACCGGCTGGTGCTTCTCTCCGGCCTGACCGCCCGTCAGGTTACGGTCCTGCGCGCCTATTCCCGCTATCTGCGGCAGGCCGGCATCGTTTATTCGCAGGCCTATATTGCCGATACGCTCAACAAATATCCGGCAATCTCGGCTGCCATCCTCAACCTCTTCATCGAAGGTTTCGATCCGAAGATTGCGGAAAAGACCCGCATCAAGAAACTCACGCAGCGGCACGAGCAGATCGAAGAAGCGCTTGCGGGCGTGCCCAATCTCGATGACGACCGCGTGCTGCGCCGCTTCGTAAACGCCGTCGATGCGACGCTGCGGACCAATTACTTCCAGATCGCAGCAGATGGCCAGCCGCACAGGATGCTCGCCTTCAAGCTTGATCCGAAGCTGGTCGACGGCCTGCCGGAACCGCGCCCCTTCCGCGAAATCTTCGTTTACGGCACCGAAGTCGAAGGCGTGCATCTGCGCTTCGGCAAGGTGGCGCGCGGCGGTATTCGCTGGTCCGATCGTGGTGAGGATTACCGCACCGAAGTTCTCGGCCTCGTCAAGGCTCAGCAGGTCAAGAACGCCGTCATCGTGCCTGTCGGCGCCAAGGGCGGCTTCTTCCCGAAAATGCTGCCGGTCGGCGGTTCTCGTGAAGACTTCTTCAACGCCGGCAAGGATGCCTACAAGACCTATATCCGCACCCTGCTTTCGGTGACCGACAATATCGTCGACGGCGAGATCGTGCCGCCGGCCAACACCCTGCGCATAGATGAGGACGACCCCTATTTCGTCGTCGCGGCCGACAAGGGCACAGCCACCTTCTCCGACACCGCCAATGGCCTCGCGCAGGAAGCCGGCTTCTGGTTGGATGACGCCTTCGCTTCCGGCGGTTCCGCCGGTTACGACCACAAGAAGATGGGCATCACCGCCCGCGGTGCCTGGGAAGCCGTTAAACGGCATTTCCGCGAGAAGGATATCGACATCCAGACGACGCCATTCTCCGTGGCCGGTGTCGGCGACATGTCGGGCGACGTTTTCGGCAATGGCATGCTGCTGTCGCGAAAAATCCGGCTGATCGCAGCCTTCGACCATCGCGATATCTTCATCGATCCGGATCCGGATATCGAAGCCTCGTTCGCGGAACGCGAAAGAATGTTCGCCCTGCCCCGTTCGAGCTGGCAGGATTATGACCGGTCGACCCTGTCCGACGGCGCGATGATCATCTCGCGCTCGGAAAAATCCGTAAAACTGACGAGGGAAGCAGCAGCGGCCATCGGCATCGACAAGACCACCGCAACGCCGTTCGAGATCCTGACCGCGATCCTCAAAAGCCCGGTCGATCTTCTCTGGTTCGGCGGCATCGGCACCTACATCAAGGCCGCCTCCGAAACCGATATGGAAGTCGGCGACCGCGCCAATGATCCGAT
The DNA here is from genome assembly GCF_007829835.1 of Neorhizobium alkalisoli. Taxonomy (GTDB): domain Bacteria; phylum Pseudomonadota; class Alphaproteobacteria; order Rhizobiales; family Rhizobiaceae; genus Neorhizobium. The sequence continues at coordinate 46,297 of NZ_VIWP01000013.1, forward strand.
CCGCATCACGGCAGCAGAAGTGCGCGCCAGCGTCATCGGCGAAGGCGCCAATCTCGGTGTCACCCAGAAGGGCCGTATCGCCTATGCGATGGCCGGCGGGCGCTGCAATTCCGACGCGATCGACAACTCGGCAGGCGTCAATTCCTCCGACGTCGAGGTCAATATCAAGATTGCCCTCAACCCCGCCATGCAGGACGGCCGCCTGCCGCGGCCGAAGCGCAACCAGCTGCTCGCATCCATGACCGAGGATGTCGGCCATCTCGTGCTGCGCAACAACTATCTCCAGCCGCTCTCGATCTCGCTGACCGAGCGCAAGGGCGCCGGAAACCGTGAGGAACTGGCCCGGCTGATGTCCGTGCTGGAAGCCAATGGCAGGCTGAACCGCAAGGTGGAAACCCTGCCGGACGATGCGGAACTGGCTGAACGTTATTCCTCAGGCCGGCCGCTGACCCGCCCGGAAATCGGCGTCCTCCTCTCCTATTCGAAAATCGTCCTGTTCGACGCGCTGATCGACAGCCCGGTTCCCGACGATCCCTATTTCGCTTCCGTGCTGATGGGCTATTTCCCCGCCAAGATGCAGAAACAGTATGCGGGTGATATCGCCGGCCACCGCCTGCATCGGGAAATCATCGCCACGGCGCTCGCCAACGAGGCGATCAATCGCGGCGGCCCCGGCTTCATTCAACAGATGAGCGACATGACCGGTGCGACGGCCGCCAATGTGGTCAAGGCCGCCTTCCTTGCCCGCGACAGTTTTGAACTGCCGCGGCTCTGGGCCGATCTCGACGCGCTGGATGGCAAGATTTCCGGCCGGATCCAGAACGATCTCTATGCGCGGACGAGCGAGATCTTTGCGGAAGCCACACGCCTGATCCTGCAGACCGAAGGCGGCGCCGGCGCCATGACCGAGGCGATCGAGCGTTTCAAGGCGGCGATTAAGGGGCTTCGCTCCTCCGTCACCAGCGCCGGCATTCTGGAAGCCGCAGCACAGGCGGGCGAATACGAAGCCCAGGGCGTTCCCTCGAAGCTGGCGCAGGAAATCGCCATGCTCTCGACCATCGTCCTGGTGCCCGAGATCATGCTGATCGCCGACCGGACGGGCGCGACGATGGCGCGTGCGGCGGAAAGCTATTTCGCCGTCACCGAGACCTTCCGCGTCAACCGGCTGATTGCGTCGGGCGAACGGATCGCCACCAGCGACCATTACGAAAGCCTCGCGCTTTCGCGCAGCCTGCAACAGATCGCCTCGGCTCGCCGGGCGATCGTGATCGCCGCACTGTCCAACCATGCAAAGGAGAAGAAGCCGGTCGAAGCCTGGCACGCCGAAGATCGGGTGCGGATCAACCGAATCGGCGCGGAACTGGTGGCCCTTGGCGAAAGCGGCGAGCTGACCCTACCGAAGATCACCGTTGCGGCCGGCCTGCTGGGCGATCTCGCGCAAGGTCGGGTGATGTAAGCAGGCATAAAGAACTGCGCCGGAGGATCCATGGCCATCTCAGCATCCGAAGACAGGCCTCAAAGGGTCAGCCGGCGCGGTATCGCCGGCTGGATGTTTTTCGACTGGGCGGCGCAGCCCTTCTTCACCGTCGTCACCACCTTCATCTTCGGCCCATATTTCGTCTCGCGCCTGACCGATGATCCCGTGGCTGCCCAGGCGGCGTGGAGCAATATGGCGACGATCTCCTCGCTGATCATCGCCATATTCTCCCCCATACTCGGATCGATCGCCGACCAGTCGGGAGCGCGCAAACCCTGGATCGGTGGTTTCGCCGTCATCAAGATCGCAAGCCTCATGATGCTCTGGTGGGCCGCTCCCGGCTCGCCGATCTTCTGGCCGATCCTGTTCATGATCCTCGCCTCGATCGCCGCGGAATTTTCGATCGTCTTCAACGATTCCATGATGCCGCGCCTCGTCGGTGACCGGGATGTGGGCAATATTTCCAACATCGCCTGGGGGCTGGGTTATCTCGGCGGGATGGTCGTGCTGATCTCGGTCGTCGTCCTGCTTGCCGCCGATCCACAAAGCGGCAAGACCCTGATCGGTATTCCACCGCTCTTTGGTCTCGACCCGCATCTGGGCGAGGACGCCCGCATCACCGGCCCGATTTCGGCCGTCTGGTACCTTCTCTTCATCCTGCCGATGTTCTTCTTCACGCCTGATGCACCGAAAGGAAAGCCGTTCGGCCAGGCAGTCAAACTTGGCCTGAGCGAACTTGCCGGCACAATCAGGGAACTGAAATACCGCAAGGGGATCACCAGGTTCCTGATCGCCCGCATGCTCTATCAGGATGGGGTCAATGCGCTGGTGATCCTCGGCGGCACGTTCGCAGCCGGCATGTTCGGTTGGGTGACGATCGAAATCGGCATCTACGGCATCATCCTGAACGTCGTGGCGATCTTCGGCTGCTGGGCGGCAGGTGCGATCGACAGGATGTTCGGCTCGAAGATCGTGGTCATGACGAGCCTTATCCTGCTTCTGGTCGCCACGCTTGGTGTCGTTTCCACCGGCCCTGGCATGGTCTTCTTCGGCCTTGTGCAGCTGTCGACAGAAGATAGCGGCGGGATGTTCGGCACCGCGGCCGAAAAGGCCTATATTCTGTTCGGCCTGCTGATCGGCATTGCCTTCGGCCCGGTTCAGGCCTCGTCGCGATCCTATCTCGCCCGCAGCATCAGCCTGGAGGAATCGGGGCGCTATTTCGGGATCTACGCCCTATCGGGGCGGGCGACGAGTTTTCTCGCCACCCTCGCCTTTTCACTCGCGACCTATGCCAGCGGTTCGGCCCGGATCGGCATGGCCACGGTCGCAATTTTCCTGGCCGCAGGATTGTTGCTGCTGATCAAAACACCCTATCCGGCGGATCACGGCCAAAGCCACTAACCGCCGGACAGATACTTGTCGTTTAGTGCCTGAAATGCCGCATGCCGGTGAAGATCATCGCGACATTGTGCTCGTCGGCGGCGGCGATGACTTCCGCATCACGCATCGAACCGCCCGGCTGGACCACGGCCGTTGCGCCGGCAGCGATCGCCGACAGCAGGCCATCCGCAAACGGGAAGAAGGCTTCCGAAGCAACGGCCGAACCCTTGGTGAGCGGCTGAGCCCAGCCCATGGCCTTGGCGGCATCCTCGGCCTTGATGGCAGCGATGCGAGCGGAATCAACGCGGCTCATCTGACCGGCACCGATACCCGCGGTCTGGCCGTCCTTGGCGTAGACGATGGCATTCGACTTGACGTGCTTGGCAACCGTATAGGCGAATTTCAGATCGGCCAGTTCGGTCGCGGTCGGCGCACGCTTGGTCACGACCTTGAGTTCGATATCGTCGATCACGCCATTATCGCGGCTCTGGACCAGCAGACCACCGGCAACCGTCTTTGCGGTGATGCCACGCGACCGCGGGTCGGGCAGACCGCCGGTGACGAGAAGACGCAGGTTCTTCTTCGCGGCGATCACAGCCTTGGCTTCCTCGGTCACTTCAGGCGCGATGATGACTTCGGTGAACAGCTTTACGATCTCTTCGGCGGTTTCGGCATCGAGCAGCTGGTTGAGCGCGATGATGCCGCCAAAGGCCGAGGTGCTGTCGCAGGCGAGCGCCCGCAGATAGGCATCCTTCAGCGTCGGGCCGGTTGCCACGCCGCAAGGGTTGGCATGCTTGATGATCGCGCAGGCCGGACCCTTTTCAGCTGAAAACTCGCCGATCAGTTCGAAAGCACCGTCCGTGTCGTTGATGTTGTTGTAGGAGAGCTGCTTGCCCTGCAGCAGGGTTGCAGTGGCAACGCCGGGGCGGTTTTCGCCGGTGACGTAGAAACCGGCCGTCTGATGCGGGTTTTCGCCGTAGCGCATCTCTTCCCTCAGGATGCCGCCGATGGTGCGGTATTGCGGCGTTGCGATATTAAGCGCTTCGGCAAACCAGTTGGAGATTGCCGTGTCATAGGCGGCGGTACGGGCATAGGCCTTGGCGGCCAGCTTCTGGCGGAAGGCATATTCCGTTTCGCCATTGTTGGTGTCGAGCGCCGCGACCAGTTCGGCATAATCCGAAGGATCGGTGACAATCGCGACATAAGCGTGGTTCTTGGCCGAGGCGCGGATCATCGCCGGGCCACCGATATCGATGTTTTCGACCGTCGTCGGGTAATCACCGCCGGCGGCGCGGACTTCCTCGAACGGATAGAGGTTGATGACGGCAAGATCGATGCCCTCGATGCCGTGTTCCTTCATCGCCGTCTGGTGTTCGGCATCGTCGCGGATGGCGAGAAGACCGCCGTGTACCGTCGGGTGCAGCGTCTTGACGCGGCCATCCATGATCTCAGGAAAGCCTGTGACGTCGGACACATCGGTCACGGCAAGGCCCGCAGCTGCGATCGCCTTGTGGGTGCCGCCGGTCGAGAGCAGTTTTACGCCCTTGTTGCTCAGCGCTTTGGCAAGCTCGATAATGCCGGTCTTGTCGGAGACGGAAAGAAGTGCTGTGCGGATGCGCACACGATCGGGAGCGGGGATTTTTTTGGAAGCGACAGCCATCGGTATCTCCTGGCAGGGCGCCTCAGAGCCGGGCGCTGGATTGGAAGGCCGCCCGTTAGCACAGCTTCCGCCTCGAGGAAACGCCTATTCGCCCCGTCGCAGCATCCAGCGGACTTCCGTCGTCCCCGGCAGGCTGAATTCGATCGCCAGCTGCTGGCTCGGCCGGGCGCCGGACACATCGGCGAAGAAGATGTCCTCGTCGATCAGTAGTTCCAGGCCGGGCGCGGTAAACAGCCAGCGCTCGCCGTCATTGGCGCTCATCATGACACTCTCGGCATCGCGTCTGGAAAGCTTGATCGACGGATGAACGTGAAAACGCACGATGGCAGTCAGTGTTTCGTCACCGGCTTCATGGCCTTCCGGGACAAACAGCTTGTCATGCCCCTTGATCTTGTTGCCGGCGGCATTGAGGCCGATTTCGCGTTCGTGCTTGTAACCGTAATCCCTGAGATAACCGTCATGCGAAGCGCGCAGCCAGTCGTTCCCATGCGGATCCTCCCAGCGTTCGACAGCCACTTCCGATACGCCAGGAAGCAGAATGGAACCGACCAGTTTCGGCTTCAGGATCCGCGAGGATGAGGTTTCATCAAGAATGAGCGTCGAATGCGCAGCGGTGGAACGGGCGATATTGCGATGCCCACGACCGGCAAAGGTCGGCGCACCGCAATTGACGATAAAGCGATGCCGTCCCGAGGACATTTCGAAAGCAAGGCTGCCGGCATGAGCGCTGCGAGCCACGTCAGGCGAGGAATAGCCGGTATCGGCGATCAACGTCGTCGCATCGGCCGAAAGCCGGTGGTAATTCATGTGGGGCAGGGTCTTGGACGGTTTGCCGCCGCTCTCGTCATATCGCAGCACCGACATCAGCAGGCTGGCCGGCGTGGCCGTGGCGCCGTTGAACAGCGCCAGATCGCCATCCTGATGCCGGAAGAAACGCAATGCCGGATAGATCCGGTCGATCGTCGGGATCAGCTTCTGCGGTAGGTCATGGCCAAGATTGATATAGGTCTGCCTCAGCGGCAGAAGATCCATCAGGATATCGAGCATGACCCGCGGATTGCGGGAAACATGGCCGCCATCTGCAAGGATCTGGCTCTCGAGCTCGCGGTCAAGCCTTGCCCCTTCGCGGCGGATATAACCGGTGCGCGTCGGCATCGAGACGGACGCCATGGCAAGCGCAATGCGGATTTTTAGCCGAGTCTCGTCCTTCGGCAGGCAGCCGGCGATCTTGCGCAGGTACCGGACCTGATAGGCAAGGCTCTTCATGAACCGGCGATAAAAACCGGCCTCGGCACCCTGCAGCACGACGGTGGAATGCGAGAGCCACGCGATCACCCGCTCTGCGACTACATGCGATTCCCAGGCAAGGCCCTTCGGCCGGCGGCCATGGACGGCCATCCAATCGGAAACGATTTCCCGCGCATTGGCGCAGGCCTCTTCCGTTTTGTTGGCACGGATATGCCGCAGCCAGGCAAAGGCGTGGAGACGTTCGGCAAATGCCTTGGAAGGCAGTTCGACGGAGAAAGGAGACTGGCCATAAGTCTCGAGAATGCGCCCCGCCAGGGGAAAGCGCCCCTCAAAAATTTCCTCGGCGATGAAGGGATCAAGCGAACGAAGATCGGTCGGCGCCACGATCAGGCGATCCGGCACCGGCAGCGGGCTGAAAAGCAGACGCAAGCCGGCGGAGCGCCGGCAGAAGCGTCGCCAGACCTCCCGCCAGCCGAAGGCAAAAACCCTTCGGCGATCCGCGAGCCGCATCGTCACGCCAGAATCCCCCCGCAGGAACAGATGTCCGCCCCGCGGCCGGACCAAAATTAGATAATACGAAATTATGTCGCGTTATGGTGAAGAAAGCCTTACCCGAAACGCAGCACGCTTGCGAAGAACCCGTCCATTCCACCCACAAATTTGTCGTCGCCCGGCAGCATGGCCGGCGTGGTGCGGAATTCGCCAAGTTCGGTAATAGCGCTTTCGAGCCCCGGCCAGTCCTTGGGATCGACAGGCACACGGCTGACATTTTTGGTATCGCCGATGATCTTTGCGACGAGTTTTTCGCCTTCGATCGGATCGAGCGAGCAGTTTGAAAAGACCACGATGCCACCTGGCTTCACCAGCGTCAGCGCATGGCGCAGCATTCTTTCCTGCAGCACGGCGAGCTTGCCGATATCCTCCGGCCCCTTGGTCCAGAGGACGTCGGGATGCCGGCGGGTTGTACCGGTGGAAGAGCAGGGGGCATCAAGCAGGATGCCGTCGAGCGGCTCGTCGGGTTGGAAATCAAAAAGATCGCCACCGACCAGTTCGGCCTCCAGACCGAGACGACCGAGATTTTCCTTCAGCCGCGCAAGACGGTTGGAAGACTGCTCGACGGCAGTAACTTTTGCCCCGGCTGCAATCAGCTGCGCCGTCTTGCCGCCGGGCGCCGCGCAGAGATCGGCAATCCGCTTGCCGGAAATATCGCCGAACAGTTTTGCCGGAATGGCCGCGGCCGCATCCTGGATCCACCATTCACCCTGATCGAAACCTTCAAGCCCGGTGACGGAACCCTCGAAGGCAGCGAGCCGAATGCTACCCGTTGGCAGAACTTTGCCGCCGAGGCGCTCCGCCCATGCCTTCGGATCCGATTTCACGGTCATGTCGATCGCCGCCGGTACGAGCTGCGCTTCAGCGATACGCTCCGCTTCTTCCGCGCCATAAGCGGCGGCGAGGCGTTTGCGGAACCAGTCCGGCACCGGCGAAACCGAAGCGGTCGCGGCCAGAATCTCGTCTTTCTCGCGCACCATACGGCGCAGCACGGCATTGACCAGTTTCGCAAACCGCCTGTTGCGCGGGTCACGATTGGCCTGCTCGACCGCAAGATCGACGGCCGCATGCGACGGCACATCGAGATGCAGGATCTGCGCCGCTGCGACGATCAGCACATGCTGGAGCGCGCGAGCCCCTTCCGGCAAAGGCGTATCGATCAGCGACGCGATCGCGGCTTCGAGCCGCGGCAGATGCCGCAAAGCGGTCGTCAGAATGGCACGGGCAAGCCCACGATCGGCATCGTTGAGCGCCTTATAGGCCGGATTGCCATGGGTCAGATCCAGCATGCCATCGAGAGAAATCTTCTTGTCGATGACCGCGGCGAGCAGCTTGGCAGCCGTTGCCCGGACTTCCAGCCCAGGCTTGGCCGGCGCTCTTTCGGCGCCGGCAGGAGCCTGCCTGCGACGGTGCTCGGAGGGTTTTCCGTTTTTCTTTTCGTTGTTCTTTTTGTCGTTCAAGACCAGGGACCCTTGCGCGGTTCGTTCGAGCCGCGACCCCAGCCTGTATTCGGAACGGAGCGCGCGCTGCGCTGCGGTCTAGCAGCACTGCCCGCCGCAGTCGAGGCATGGCCGCGAAACTCACCTGCCATCTGCTGTAGGGCGGCAATCCGGTTTTCCGTATTCGGATGGGTGGAAAAGAGGTTGTCCATCCGTTCGCCCGAGAGCGGGTTGATGATGAACATATGCGCGGTGGCCGGATTGCGTTCCGCATCATAGTTCGGGACCTGATGGGCGGTACCGGCAATCTTTGCCAGCGCCGAGGCAAGCGCCATCGGGTTTCCGCAGATCTCGGCACCGCGGCGGTCGGCCGAATATTCGCGCGTGCGGCTGATCGCCATCTGCACCAGCATGGCGGCAAGCGGTGCTACGATCATGGCCACGATGACACCGATAAAGCCGAGCGGATTGTTGTTGTTCTCGCGGTTGCCGCCGAAGAAGAAGGCAAAATTGCCGAGCATGGAAATCGCACCGGCAAGCGTTGCGGTGATCGTCATGGTCAGCGTATCGCGGTTCTGGACGTGGGCCAGCTCATGCGCCATGACACCGGCGACCTCCTCATGCGTCAATATCTGCAGGAGGCCGGTCGAGGCAGCGACGGCGGCATTTTCCGGATTGCGGCCGGTCGCAAAAGCGTTCGGCTGCGGGTTGTCATAAACATAGACCTTAGGCATGGGCAGGCCAGCATTGGCGGCCAGCTGCCGGATCATCAAATAAAATTCCGGGGCGCTGCGCTCATCGACTTCCTGGGCACGATAGGCGGACAGCACCATCTTGTCCGAATTCCAGTAGGAAAACAGGTTCATGCCCGCCGCGATAAGCAGCGCGATCATCATCCCGCTCTTGCCGCCGATCAGGAAACCGACACCCATGAAAAGCGCCGTCATGAAGGCCAGAAGCATGGCGGTGCGCATGATATTCATCGTCATCTCTCCGTTGCCAATTCGCAAAGCAGCTTTTGCAGGGTTTTCCCTTGGCTGCGAGTGGCTTAAGATGTGGTCAATGCAACTGCAGTTTTCAATGAAATAACCGGTGAACCGACAATGCAGACGGCCGACAACGACAATTCCGAAGCGCTGAACGAAGCTGGCGCGGCAAAAAAGCCGCTTTCACCGGCAGCACAGCGCGCCCTGCAGGAAGCCGAGGAACGGCGGCAAGCAGCGGAAAAACCGGACCTGCCGGAAGAATACGGCGGCCGCGGCGGCGCCGATCCGGCCCGTTTCGGCGACTGGGAAATCAACGGCCGCGCGATCGATTTCTAAGATAAAATTCCTATTGACTTTGATGGATGATCGGAATTTATTCCTTTCATGCCAAAGCTCCTTGCCATATCTCTTGTCCTTTTTGCAGCTTCAGGCTGCGGGGCTTTAGCGCGGGAGGAGATTGCCGGGCCGGTGACAGCCGAGATAAAGCGCGTGATCGACGGCGATACCTTGCTTGTCGAGGCACGGCCTTGGCCGCAGCAGCGCGTCGAGGTCTATGTCCGCATTCGTGGTATCGATGCCGCTGAACTGCATTCAAAATGCAGCGATCTTCGCAATATTGCGCTCGATGCGCGTCAGGCGCTTGAAATCATGACGGCCGAGTCCCCGATGATCCAGCTGACCCATATTTCCGGCGACAAATATTTCGGCAGGATCGTTGCAGATATCCTGTTGCCGGACGGAAGCAGCGTCGGAAACAATCTTCTCGCTTCGGGCATGGCACGCCCTTATGACGGCGGCCGCAAGCCGGCAGAGATCTGCAGCCGGTAGCCGGCTTATTTGCCGCGGCTTTTCAGAATGGCCTCGACCGTATCCATGTTCGGTTCGAAATATGTCTCGTAATAAGAGCGGCCGCGCTTCTGGGCCTCCTGCACCTGGTCCGAATTCATCATGGACGCCAGCTGCATCGCGTTTGCCATGGCGGAATCGTCCATGATCGTTGCGTGCGTGGAGGGATAGATCCACGCAAAGCCCTCTACGGGGTCGGCCTTCACGCCTTTGCCTTCGACATAAAGCAGGCCAAGCTCGTTGCCGGCACGAAAGTCGCCGTGTTTGGCGGCGAATTCGTACCATCTGGCCGCATCGGCATAATTTTGCGTCACGCCATCGCCCTTGCGATAGGCCTGAGCCAGATTGTAGGCGGCCAGCACGCTGCCGCCATCTGCTCCCTTGCGATAGTAGTTGACCGCCTTGGCCATGTCGCGCGGACCAGCCTTGCCCTCGGCATGAAGAACGCCAAGGTTGAAGAAAGCCTGCGCATCACCGGCGGCAGCTGCTTTTTCGAGCTCGCTGACCGCTGTCGGATAATCGCCCTTGCGGTAGGCGACGATACCTTTTGCCGTATCCGAAAGAGCCTGGCCGGCGAAAAGCGAAATGAATGCCGAAACAAGACCCATGCGCCACAACCCTTTCATCAATCACCTTCCCGATTGCTGTCATGGGTTGTTATAGGGCGGCGGATACCGCCGCCCAGATTTCCTGATCGAGAATTTGCCGGCAATCGGCAGGACAGATGCCGGTCAGGCGTCCGTCTTGTTCTGCCGGTTGGCGATCAGGTCATCGACCACGGCCGGATCGGCCAGCGTCGACGTATCCCCGAGTGCGCCAAAATCATCTTCGGCGATCTTGCGCAGGATACGGCGCATAATCTTGCCGGAGCGGGTCTTCGGCAGGCCCGGCGCGAACTGGATCTTGTCCGGTGCGGCGATCGGGCCGATTTCCTGGCGGACATGCTTGACCAGCTGCTGGCGAAGCTCATCCGTACCTTCATTGCCGGCCATCAGGGTGACGTAGCAATAAATGCCCTGGCCCTTGATGTTGTGCGGGTAACCGACGACTGCGGCTTCCGAGACGAGATTGTGCGAGACGAGCGCCGATTCCACTTCCGCCGTGCCAAGCCGGTGGCCGGAAACATTCAGGACGTCATCGACGCGGCCGGTGATCCAGTAATAACCATCCTCGTCGCGGCGGCAGCCATCACCCGTGAAATATTTGCCCTTGTAGGTCGAGAAATACGTCTGGATGAACCGCTCATGGTCGCCATAGACGCTGCGCATCTGGCCCGGCCAGGAATCGATGATGCAGAGATTGCCGTCGGCTGCACCTTCCAGCACCTTGCCTTCGTTATCGACCAGCTGCGGCTGAACACCGAAGAAGGGCTTTGTCGCCGAGCCGGGTTTCAGATCGGTTGCACCGGGCAGGGGGGTGATCATGTGGCCACCGGTTTCCGTCTGCCACCAGGTATCGACGATCGGCGAACGCTTGTCGCCGACGACGTTGTAATACCATTCCCAGGCTTCCGGATTGATCGGCTCGCCGACCGTGCCGAGCAGGCGCAGGCTTTCACGCGATGAGCGGGTGACGAACTCGTCGCCGGCACCCATCAGCGAGCGGATCGCCGTCGGCGCCGTGTAGAAGATATTGACCTTGTGCTTGTCGACGATTTCCCAGAACCGGCCCTGATCCGGGAAGTTCGGCACGCCTTCGAACATCAGCGTCGTGGCGCAGTTCGCCAGCGGCCCGTAGACGAGATAGGAATGGCCGGTGACCCAGCCGACATCAGCCGTGCACCAGTAGATGTCGCCATCGTGATAATCGAACGTGTATTCATGAGTCATCGCCGCATAAACGAGATAACCACCCGTCGTGTGCAGCACGCCCTTCGGCTTGCCGGTGGAGCCCGACGTGTAGAGGATGAAAAGCGGATCTTCCGCCTTCATCTTGGCCGGCTCGCAATGGCCTTTCACGGTGGCGATTTCCTGGTGATACCAGAGGTCGCGGCCCGGTGCCCAATTGGTCTTGCCGCCGGTGCGGCGCACGACAAGCACCTTGTTGACCGTGACATATTGCTTGGCCGCGATGCGGATCGCCGTATCGGTATTTTCCTTGAGTGGCACAGGCTTTCCGCCGCGCACGCCTTCGTCACAGGTGATCACGAAGGTGGACTGGCAGTCGATGATGCGGCCGGCCAGCGCTTCCGGCGAAAAGCCGCCAAACACGACCGAATGCACGGCGCCGATACGGGCGCAGGCAAGCATCGCATAGGCCGCCTCCGGGATCATCGGCATGTAGATCGTTACCCGGTCACCCTTCTTGACGCCGTGCTTCTTCAGCACGTTCGCCATGCGGCAGACCTGATCGTAGAGCTGGTTATAGGTGATCTTCTTGTCGATATAGGGGTTGTCGCCCTCCCAGATGATCGCAGTGCGCTCACCATGGGTCTTCAAGTGACGGTCGATGCAATTGTAAGAGACATTGGTCAGACCGTCCTCGAACCACTTGATCGAGACCTTGCCCTTGAAGGACGTGTTCTTGACCTTGGTATAGGGCTTGAACCAGTCGATCCGCTTGCCGTGCTTGCCCCAGAACTTGTCCGGGTTCTCGATGCTCTCCTCGTACCATTTCTCGTATTTCGCCTGGTCGATGAGCGCTTTAGCCTTGACGGCTTTCGGAACCGGATAAAGTTTTTCAGACATGCATTCCTCCCTGACTGTCGGCACGGAAAGGATCGCTCCTCCCGACCATTATGCGCATTCATAACAGGTGGGGCGGGGTCGGCAATTAGACAAAGGACAAGTTGTCTAAAGATTTGCAATTCTGACCCATTTCGATTATACGGCGGTAAATTCCCGGAAATTGTGGTTGATACCCACGGCCCGCGACACCGGCGCGGACGGACAGAGGAACTATATCCATGGCCCAACAATTGCTCATGCCAAAGGCGACGGCTGTATGGCTCGTCGACAATACCGCGCTCTCGTTCGACCAGATCGCGCAGTTCTGCAAGCTGCACCCGCTTGAGGTGAAAGCGATTGCCGACGGCGAAGCAGCGCAGGGCATCAAGGGCCTCGATCCGATTGCCACCGGCCAGCTTTCGCGCGACGAAATCGAGCGCGGTGAAAAGGATATCAACTACAAACTGAAGCTTCTGGAGCCGAAGGTTCGCGTTCCGGAGTCCAAGCGCCGCGGCCCGCGTTACACGCCGGTCTCCAAGCGCCAGGATCGCCCGAACGCCATTCTCTGGCTGGTTCGCAATCATCCGGAACTCAAGGACGCCCAGGTTTCCCGCCTCGTCGGTACGACGAAGTCGACGATCGAGCAGATCCGCGAGCGCACCCACTGGAACGCCGCCAACCTGACGCCGATGGATCCGGTCACGCTCGGCCTCTGCAGCCAGATCGATCTCGACCTTGAAGTCGAAAAGGCTTCGAAGGGCCGTCCGCTGCCGACCGCTGCCGAACTCGGCGCTTCGCTGCAGCCGGCTTCCGAAACGGAAAACCTCGGTTTCGGCGGCTTCCGCTCCGAGCGCGAGGAAGAGAAGGAAATCGATGCGGACGCCGTTTTCGCAAAGCTTTCCTCCCTCAAGTCGACCCGCCGCGACGAGGACGACGACGACAATTTCTGAGGTATGTCTCCCGGAAACGGGTGACATCGTATAGTCATTCAAGGCGAGGCGTATCGATCCATAGGGATTGCGCCTCGCCTTTTTTATTAAGCCGATAATCATCTGGGAGAGAGAATCATGGCTTCGACACCGAGACGACCAGTCAACCCGATGGATGCAGCCGAGGCGCTGTTCAAGCCAGCCGCCAAGAAGCCGGCGCCGGCTGTGGAACGGCCGATCGTCCCGCAGAGCCGTGAAACGGTCTCTATCCGCTTGGATGGCGACGTCCTTGCCTATTTCCAGGAAGACGGCCCGGGCTGGCAGGACCGGATCAACGATGCGCTGCGCGCCGCCATGGTTGCCAAGGACTGATCCTTCAGCACCTCAGGGCAGGGCGGATTGCGCATAACCGCTTTTCCGCAAGAGCGTTTCGATCACCTCGAGCGTTGATGGATCTTCGATTGTTGCCGGCATTTTCCAGGGCAGGTCGTCGGCGATCTTCTGCATCGTGCCACGCAAAATCTTGCCGGACCGCGTCTTCGGCAGTTTTGGCACGATGATGACAGTCTTGAACGCGGCAACGGGGCCGATCTCGCTCCGGACCAGAGCCGAGACCTCCTTGCCGATCATTTCTGTTTCCCGTGAAACATTGTTTTTCAGGACGAGGAAGCCGCAAGGGATCTGACCCTTCACGGCATCCTTGACGCCGATCACCGCACATTCTGCAACATCCGGATGCCGCGCACAGACTTCTTCCATACTGCCCGTGGAAAGCCGATGCCCGGCACAATTGATGATATCGTCGGTCCGCGCCATCACGAAGATATAACCGTCCTCGTCGATGATTCCGGCATCGGCCGTCTTGTAATAGCCGGGAAACTCGACAAGGCAGGCCTCGCGAAAGCGTTCATCTGCCTGCCAGAAGGTCACAAGGCAACCGGGTGGAAGAGGCAGCTTGATAACGAGATTGCCGAGTGTTCCGGCCGGCACGGCATGGCCGGCATCGTCCAGCACCTCCACGGCATAACCCGGCATTGGTCGTGTCGGCGAGCCGTAACGGAAGGGCATCAGGCCCAGGCCAAGCGTATTGGCTGCGATCGGCCAGCCGGTCTCCGTCTGCCACCAGTGATCGATCGCCGGAACCTTCAGCTTCTGCTCCGCCCATTTTAATGTTTCCGTATCCGCCCGTTCACCGGCAAGAAACAGGACACGCAGCCCGAGCAGATCATAATTCTCGACCAGCGCGCCATCTGGATCATCGCGGCGAATGGCGCGGAATGCGGTCGGAGCCGTGAAAAGCACCTTGACGTCATGCTGGCTGACGACCCGCCAGAACGTACCGGCATCGGGCGTTCCAACCGGCTTGCCTTCGAAGATCACACTCGTATTGCCGGCCAACAGCGGCGCATAGACGATATAGGAATGACCGACCACCCAGCCGATATCCGATGCCGTCCAGAAAACTTCGCCCGGCTTGACGCCAAATATGTTTTCCATGCTCCAATGGAGCGCTACCATATGCCCGCCATTGTCACGGACGATGCCTTTCGGCTGACCGGTCGTACCGGATGTGTAGAGAATATAGAGTGGGTCCGTGGCCTTGACCGGCACGCATTCGATCTCTTCGCCCCGCTTCGCGTCCACCGTTTCGGCTAAATCCAGTTCACCACGCTCCGGGCGAAGCTCTGCCTGCAGCTGTTCTCTCTGCAGGATGAGGCAATGTTGCGGTTTTGCGCGTGCAAGCTCAATGGCCTGGTCGAGCAGTGGCTTGTAGGCGACGGTACGCCCGGGTTCGAGGCCGCAGCTGGCAGAGATAATCAGTTTCGCTTCCGAATCATTCATCCGCGCAGCAAGTTCCTGCGCTGAAAAGCCACCAAACACGACCGAATGCACGGCGCCTATGCGCGCGCAGGCGAGCATGGAAAAAATCGCCTCGGGCACCATCGGCATATAGATGAGAACCCGATCGCCGCTCGCTACACCGAGATCTAGCATCACCGCCGCGATGGCTTTCACTTCCGCCAGCGTCTCAGCATAGGTGAAAGTCCGGACCATGCCGGTCATTGCGCTATCGTGAATGAAGGCAGGCCTGTTGCCGAGACCGGCGGCCACATGCCGATCCAGGCAATTGTAGCAGGTATTGGTCTCGCCGCCGACAAACCAGCGTCCATAGACCCCCTGACTGGCGTCGAATACGCTATCAGGCTGCCGAAACCAGTCGATGGCTTCGGCGGCCTTGGCCCAGAATGCCTGCGGGTCTTTCTGCCACGCCGCGTAGACGTCGAAATAGCGGCTCTGCATCTGCACCTCCCGTTACATTGCACTGCCTGGACAGGCAATCTAGGCAGCGGGGAGGGGATCGGGAAGCCCGACGAAAGTTTTGGGCCTCAGCGCGCGCCGAAAATCGCCGAGCCGACGCGCACGCTCGTCGCGCCGAACTCGACGGCCGTCTCGAAATCGCCGGACATGCCCATGGACAGCTTTTCGACGCCGCATTCCTTGGCAAGCTTCGCCAGAAGCGCGAAATGCGGACCAGGATTTTCCTCAGCCGGCGGAATGCACATCAGCCCCTCGATCGAAAGGCCGAGCTCTTCACGGCAAAGCCTGACGAAAGCAACAGTCTTCTTCGGTGCAATACCGGCCTTCTGTTCTTCAAGTCCGGTATTCACCTGAACATAAAGCTTCGGCGCCTTGCCCTGCTTCTTCATTTCATCCGAAAGTGCTCGGGCAATCTTTTCCCGGTCCACCGTTTCGATGACATCGAACAAAGCGATCGCATCGGCAGCCTTGTTGGACTGGAGAGGGCCAATCAGGTGCAACTCTATGCCGGGCGCTTCCGCCTTGAGTTCGGGCCATTTGCCCTGGCTTTCCTGCACGCGGTTCTCGCCAAAGACGCGCTGCCCGGCGGCGATCACGGGACGGATATCGTCTGCTTCGAAGGTTTTCGAGACGGCAACCAGCGTCACCGCGCCTGCAGACCGCCCGCCGAGACGTTCCGCCTTCGCAATTTTCGCCTTCACATCCGCGAGCCGCTCTTCGACAGTCATGACCAAACCTTTCCGTTTCTTGCGATTGAAGCGATTACCCCCCATATCAGGCCTTGCCAAGGGCGGTTCTCCCGAAACTTTGCCGCCAGCTGAAAGCCCCTAAAAACTTGACGCTTGGCGGCTTTCATGGTGAAGGTCACCCCCAACTCCTGATCTTTATTTTCCCGGAATATCATCGAAATGGCGACTGAACGTTACAATCCGCGCGATGCCGAACCCCGTTGGCAGCAGAAGTGGAACGAGGCAAAGGTTTTTGAAACCGACAATGCCGACCAGCGCGAGAAATATTACGTCCTGGAGATGTTCCCCTATCCGTCGGGCCGCATCCATATGGGCCATGTGCGCAACTATGCCATGGGCGACGTTGTTGCCCGCTACAAGCGCGCCCGCGGCTTCAACGTCCTTCACCCGATGGGCTGGGACGCCTTCGGCATGCCGGCGGAAAACGCCGCACGCGACAACAAGGTTCATCCCAAGACCTGGACCTACCAGAACATCGAATCGATGAAGAAGCAGCTGAAGGCCATGGGCCTGTCGCTGGACTGGTCGCGCGAATTCGCCACCTGCGATGTCGAATATTATCAGCAGCAGCAGCACCTTTTCCTCGACATGATGGAAAAGGGCCTGGTCTATCGCAAGCAGTCCAAGGTCAACTGGGATCCGGTCGACCAGACGGTTCTGGCCAACGAGCAGGTCATCGACGGCCGCGGCTGGCGTTCCGGCGCCCTGGTCGAGCAGCGCGAACTGGTCCAGTGGTTCTTCAAGATCACCGACTTCAGCCAGGATCTGCTGGACGAACTCGATCACCTCGACCAGTGGCCTGAAAAGGTCCGCCTGATGCAGAAGAACTGGATCGGCCGTTCCGAAGGCATGGCGATCCGCTGGGAAATCGTATCTTCGACGGCGCCTGCCGGCGAAAGCGAAGTCACGGTTTACACGACCCGTCCGGACACGCTGTTCGGCGCCTCCTTCCTGGCCATCGCCGCCGACCACCCGCTAGCCAAGGCTGCAGCGGAAAAGAATCCGGCTATCGAAGCCTTTGCCGAAGAATGCCGCCGGCAGGGAACTTCGCTGGCTGCGCTGGAAACGGCCGAGAAGAAGGGCATCGATACCGGCATCCGCGTCAAGCATCCACTCGATCCTTCCTGGGAACTGCCGGTCTATGTCGCAAACTTCGTGCTGATGGAGTACGGCACGGGTGCCATTTTCGGCTGCCCGGCCGGCGACCAGCGCGACCTGGATTTCGCACGCAAGTATGGCCTGCCGGTTGTGCCGGTCGTCATGCCGAAGGATGGCGATGCTGCCACTTTCGCAGTCGGCGATACCGCTTACGTCGACGACGGCGTGATGATCAATTCGCGCTTCCTCGATGGCAAGACCACCGACGAAGCCTTCCAGATCGTTGCCGAAAAGCTGTCCGAACAGGTCCTTGGCAACCAGGCCCAGGGCGAGCGCAAGGTGAACTTCCGCCTGCGCGACTGGGGTATTTCGCGCCAGCGTTACTGGGGTTGCCCGATCCCGGTCATCCATTGCGACGATTGCGGTGTCGTTCCGGTTCCGAAACAGGATCTGCCGGTCCAGCTGCCAGACGATGTAACCTTCGACCAGCCAGGCAACCCGCTGGATCGTCATCCGACCTGGCGCCATGTGTCCTGCCCGCATTGCGGCAAGGATGCCCGTCGCGAAACGGATACGATGGATACGTTCGTCGATTCTAGCTGGTATTTTACTCGCTTCACCGCACCTTGGGAAAAGCAGCCGACCGATCCGGCCGTCGCCAACCGCTGGCTGCCTGTCGACCAGTATATCGGCGGTATCGAGCATGCGATCCTGCACCTGCTCTATTCCCGCTTCTTCACCCGCGCCATGCGCGAAACAGGCCATGTCGACGTCAAGGAACCCTTCAAGGGCCTCTTCACGCAGGGCATGGTCGTCCATGAAACCTACCGTCTCGGCTCCTCGGGCCAGAATGGCGAATGGGTGTCGCCGGCCGACATCAGCATCGAAGAGATCGACGGCAAGCGCCGCGCGACGCTCCTGAAGAGCGGCGAAGAAGTCACGATCGGCTCGATCGAAAAGATGTCGAAGTCGAAGAAGAACGTCGTCGATCCGGACGATATCATCGCTTCCTATGGCGCTGATACGGCACGCTTCTTCGTTCTGTCCGACTCCCCGCCGGACCGTGACGTCATCTGGTCTGAGGCAGGCGTCGAAGGCGCGCATCGTTTCACCCAGCGCTTGTGGAGACTGATTTCTGAGGCGGCAGAGAACCTCTCTACCGTTGAACCGGCACCTGCAAAGGATGGAGATGCTCTTGCGATCTCACAGCTGGCCCACAGGACGCTGAAGGCAGTTCAGGGTGATCTGGACAAGCTTTCCTTCAACAAGGCCGTGGCACGCATCTATGAGCTGGTAAACGCGCTTGCAGCGCCGCTCGCGGATGTTGCAGCCGGCAAGGGCGATGCTGCCTATTGGGCAGCGGTTCGGAACGCTGCCGAGATCCTCATCCAGATCGTCGCGCCGATGACGCCACATCTGGCCGAAGAATGCTGGACCGTGCTGGGTAACAACCAGATGGTCTCGGAATCCGGCTGGCCTGTCTATGACGAGGCACTGGTTGTCGAGAACGAAATCACTTTGCCGATCCAAATCAATGGCAAGAAGCGCGGTGAATTGACAATCGCGCGCGACGCGGATCAAACTGCTGTCGAGGCTGCGGTCCTGGCACTGGACGTGGTCAAGGCGGCTCTTGATGGACGCCCGGTGAAGAAGCTTATCGTTGTGCCGCAGAGGATTGTGAACATTGTCGTCTGATCTCCTTCTTCGCCGTTTCGCGACTGCTGTTGGCATCACCGCTCTCACCTTGCTGGCCTCATGCCAGGTTCGTCCTCTTTATTCGGAGGCTTCCGGTATTGGCCAGCGGTTGAACAATGTTGGCTTCGCCGACCCGAAGAACCGGGTCGAACAGGTCGTGCGCAACAACCTGGTATTCCTGACCTCCGGAGGCGCCGGTGAAACGGCGCACCCGGAATATGAGGTCAAGCTTTCCGCCAAAAGCACGGCATCCAGTATTCTCGACCTGACGAATGACCAGAATGATGACACCGTTTCGGTGCGAAACGTTCCGGTGGCAGGTCGCGTCCAGATTGACGTCACCTATAGCCTGACCCGTGTTAAGGACGGTCAAGTGCTGAAGTCGGCTACCCGTCAGGTTGTCTCGCTGATCGACGTGCCCGGCCAGAGCTTTGCAAAGCTGCGCGCCATTCGTGATGCCGAAAACCGTGCTGCTCGCGAAGCCGCCGAATTTGTCAGGGGCGATGTGGCCATCGCACTTTCCAAAGAGCCGCAATCGCAGACAGCATGGCAGAAATAAAATCCCACGAATTCGAACGTTTTCTCGAAAAGACCTCCGGCCTTTACAAGACCTATGTCATCTATGGGCCGGACCGAGGGCTCGTATCGGAGAGGGCTTCAGCGATCGCACAGAAGTCCGGAGTGGCACAGGATGATCCTTTCGCACTGCTTAAACTCGATATCTCGGATCTTCAGGGAGACCCGGGCCGTCTTGTCGATGAGGTCAATTCGATCGGCCTGTTTGGTGGCGCCAAGCTTATCTGGCTTCGCAATGCGATGAATGAAAAGCCGTTGCTCGACGCGCTACAAGTCATCGCAGAGGATGCGCCGGCCGCCAATATTCTCATCGTTGAAGCTGGTGATCTGAAAAAAGGAAGCGGGCTGCGTAAGATTGCAGAGCCGGCTAAGTCGGTGGCGATCATTCCGTGTTACGCGGACGATGGGCGTGCCCTTAACGCGCTGATCGATGCCGAATTGCTTGGCGAAGGTCTCCAGATCGATCCCGCGGCCCGCCAGCGCCTGCTTGAATTGCTGGGCGGTGACCGTCTCGCGTCCAGAAACGAAGTCCGCAAACTCGCCCTTTATTGCCGTGGGCAATCTGTTGTCACGGAAGAGAATGTCGATGAGATCATCGGCGATGCCAGCGGCGTTTCGGCCGATGAAGCAGTCGACGCGATCCTCAGCGGTGATTTGCCGGGCCTGCAGCGGGCGGTTCAGAAAATTCTGATATCCAAGACACCGGTTTTTCTTGTTTTGCAGTCGTGCCTACGACAGTTTCAGCTGCTCGATCTCATGAAAGCCGAGATGGATGACAAGCGGCAGCAGGCCGGTCAGGTTATGATGACGCTCGGCCGGCATATTCACTTCAAGCGAAAGCCGATCGTCGAAAAGGCATTGAGAACGTGGTCCGCACCAGCACTTGCCCGCGAGACGGAACGGCTCCAGGCCGCCGTATTGCTCTCTCGCCAGAGACAGAGCGTGGAACCGAGCATCGCATTCCAGACGTTGATGGCGACGGCCATTCAGTCCGGACGCTGAACGACATATCGATCATTACGGCGCAAAACCCGAAAGGGCAGGGCGATTACGCCCGCCTTTCCAGCAAACGGCAGATCTCTTCGAGCTGCTCAAGACTGCGGTAGTTGATGCGAACCTGGCCGCTGCCGCCCTTGTGATTGATCTTCACTTCAAGCCCGAGTGAATCGGACAAAGTCCGCTCCAGAGCGAGAGTATCAGAATCCTTCTCGACGATCTTTTGCGGCGCGTTCTGGTCGCTCTGGGCTTTGATATCGTTCTGGGCAAGGCGCTCAGCGTCCCGCACGGACATGCCCTTTGCCACAATTGTCTTGGCGAGGCTTGTCGGATCGGACGTTGTTACCAGGGCTCGGGCGTGGCCGGCCGACAACGTCCCGGCAGAAAGCATGTCGCGAACGGGATCAGGCAGTTTCAGCAGTCGCAGGCTGTTTGCAACATGGCTCCGGCTCTTGCCGATGATCTCACCCAGGTCGTTCTGGGTATAACCATGTTCCGCGATCAGCTGATCATAACCCAAAGCTTCTTCCAGAGGGTTGAGGTCCGAACGCTGGACGTTTTCGACGATCGCAATTTCGAGAGCCGTACGGTCATCGACATCGCGAACGATAACCGGAATCTCGGTAAGGCCAGCCAGCTGGGCAGCACGCCAGCGACGCTCACCGGCAATGATTTCGAAACCGGTTCCCCGCGGGCGCACGACGACCGGCTGAACGATACCGTGTTGGCGAATGGAGCTCGACAGGTCCTGCAGCTCGCTATCGTCAAAATGGCGGCGCGGGTTCTTGGGGTTGCGCGTGACGTGTTCGATCGGCGCCATCCGGTCAGGGCTGATATTCTTCTGCCCGGCAGCTGGAACCGGCTGATCCATTTCGCCAATAAGGGCCGCAAGACCACGGCCCAGCCGCCGCTTGGAGGGATCGTCGCTCATCCGTGTCACCTGTCGTATAAAACCAAATTCAAAGCGCGTCAGGCGGCCTTGCGGCGGCGCTCGCGCTGGATAACCTCGGAAGCCAGCTGCAGATAAGCCTGGCTGCCTGCGCATTTCAGATCATAAAGGATAGCCGGCTTACCATAAGACGGAGCCTCGGAAACCCTGACATTGCGCGGGATCAAGGTGTGATAAACCTTATCGCCAAGATAGGTGCGGACATCACTCACAACCTGCTGAGCAAGATTGTTACGGGCGTCAAACATCGTCAAGACGATACCCTGGATATCCAGAGACGGGTTAACTGTCTGGCGAACCTGATCCACAGTTTCAAGCAACTGACTCAAGCCTTCCAGAGCGAAAAATTCGCACTGCAAAGGTACAAGCACAGAGTGGGCCGCAGCCATAGCATTCATTGTCAGAAGATTGAACGAAGGCGGGCAATCGACAAGGATATAGGAGAAGGAGAGGGCATCATCGCTCGCAAGTGCGCGACGCAACCTAAATGCCCGATCGGAGGCCTGCGAAATCTCCATCTCGAAGCCGAGAAGATCCATCGTCGATGGGATAATGAAGAGATTAGGCACCGCCGTCTCAACAACAGCCTGACCGATATCGGCCTCGCCGACCAGAACGTCGTAGGAAGACAGCTTGCGATCCTTACGATCAATTCCAAGGCCCGTGCTTGCGTTGCCTTGAGGATCCAGGTCAACGATCAGCACACGCTCTCCGATCGCAGCAAGTGCGGTCGCCAGATTAATTGCCGTTGTAGTCTTTCCGACGCCGCCTTTTTGATTGGCGATCGTGATAATTCGGTTCTTTTCGAACATGCCGCACCCGAATTTAAAGAGCTTTGTGCCGAAGATTGCTGATTTCAAGAATGACTGAGTCCTTCTCGACAGCGCTAGCATGTTCTATCAGATCGAAGTCCCAGCGACCATGGGCTTCGGTGAGCTCGCGACGATAATCCCGGCCTTTATGAAAAAATGCCGTTGTTTTTTTCTCGATCATCCAGGGGGACGAATAGGAGAGCAGCGTATCAAGGTCGGCGAGGGCTCGTGCCGAGATGCGATCGCATTCGGAGGTGACGCAAGTTGCCGATTCCGCGCGAACGCTATGTACAGACCCTCTTGCTCCCGTCTCGCTCAACGCAACGCGGAGAAAAGCCGATTTTTTCTGATTGCTCTCGATGAGATGGATCCAGCCATCCTGAAGTTCTGCAAGAAAGATTGCTGTGATAACGCCGGGAAATCCGCCTCCGGATCCCAAATCGACCCAGGTCGCTGCTCCCGGCGCCACCTGAAAAATCTGAGCGCTGTCTGCAATATGGCGCTGCCAAAGTTCATCAAGCGTGGAGGGCGCAACGAGATTTATGCGTTTAGCCCATTTGCTGAAGAGCACTGCAAAATGCTCCAGCCTTTCCTGCGTTTCACGTGAAACACTTCTACCGTTCAGGAGCATTATGAGACTCGTTTCGCGCGACCAGTGGTCGCAGCATTTTTCTTGACGATCGCCAGTAGGAGCGCAAGGGCAGCAGGCGTCATGCCATCAACCTTGGCTGCCTGGGCAATATTTCCTGGTCTTCCGCGAGTTAGCTTCAAGCGCAGTTCGTTCGATAGGCCGGACACGTCGCTATAGTCAAAATCCGAAGGAATTGTTCGAGCTTCGTCACGCAATGTAGCATTGATATCTGCAGCCTGCCGATCGACGTAAACGGCATAGGTCGCTTCGATCTCCAAGGCTTCTGCCACCTTCGAACCAAGTTCCTCGAGTTCAGGCCAAATTCGATTGAGGGATGTCATGGACTGTTCTGGATATGACAAAAGCTCATATGCACTGCGACGCTGACCATCCTGATTCAAGGTGACACCATAAGCCGCGGCCTGCTTTGGTGTAATGGTCAACGACTTGAGCAATTCGCGGCCGGCTGATAACTCAGCCAGATATGCGCGAAAGCGCTCAGCGCGCTGCGGGCCAATACAGCCGATACTCTCGGCAAGATTAGTCAGTCGCAAGTCGGCATTGTCTGCTCGCAAGGAGAGCCGGTATTCTGCCCTGGATGTGAACATCCGGTAAGGCTCGGTAATTCCCTTCGATGTCAGATCGTCTATCATCACACCGATATAGGATTCGGCTCGGCTCAGCGGCTTCGCTTCGCCACCGCCTGCAGAGATCGCGGCAGCCAGTCCGGCGATAAGCCCTTGAGCGGCGGCTTCTTCATATCCCGTCGTTCCGTTGATCTGCCCGGCCAGAAACAGGCCCGGCTGCAGCTTAACTTCCAGGTTAGCCGTCAGCTCTCGAGGATCAACATGATCATATTCAATGGCATAGCCCGGCTGAATGATCCGAACGCGCTCAAGGCCAGGAATAGTGCGAATGAAAGCTTCCTGAACCGATTGCGGCAAAGACGTCGATATCCCATTTGGATAAACCGTATCGTCGTCCAGCCCTTCTGGCTCCAAAAAGATCTGATGTCCGTCGCGCTCGCCAAAGCGAACGATCTTGTCTTCGATTGAAGGACAGTACCGCGGACCCACGCCTTCGATTTGACCGGAATACATCGCCGACAAATGGATATTGTCGGAAATGATCTTGTGGGTCGCTTCCGTGGTTCGGGTCACGCCACAGCTGATCTGAGGGTTTGAAATGGTATCTGTCATAAACGAGAAAGGAACCGGTGTTTCGTCCGCTTCCTGGCTGCCGAGGCTAGACCGGTCAATCGTCTTTCCATCAAGGCGCGCCGGCGTCCCGGTCTTGAGGCGACCCAGTTTAAAGCCAAGTCTGCCAAGTGTCTGCGACAAACCCAATGAAGGGGCTTCGCCCATACGGCCGGCCGGCGTCTTTTGATCACCGATGTGGATGAGACCCCTCATGAAAGTCCCGCTCGTCAAAACGACCGTTGCGCATCCGAATCGACGTTCATCTTTTAGGATGACGCCAGCAACATGATTATCTCGGATGTCGATATCAAAGACATCGCCTTCGATAACCGTCAGATTATCATGGGAAAAGATCTCGCTCTGCATCGCCATACGATAGAGCTTACGGTCGGCCTGCGTACGAGGACCGCGGACTGCGGGACCCTTCTTCCGGTTGAGAAGGCGGAATTGAATTCCAGCAGCATCAGCAACTCGGCCCATCAGGCCATCCATCGCGTCGATCTCGCGAACAAGATGTCCCTTTCCCAGCCCGCCGATCGCCGGATTGCAGGACATGACACCAATTGTCTCTCGACTATGGGTCACCAGCGCTGTCCTGGCGCCCATGCGCGCAGCCGCACTGGCAGCCTCGCATCCAGCATGCCCGCCACCGATCACGATAACGTCGAAATTGCTATCAACCATCACGCCCATCAAACCGAATGTTTCACGTGAATCATTTGCCGATGCAGAATTGGGAAAAGATGACGTCCAGCAATTGCTCGACATCGACGCGCCCAGTGATCCGCCCAAGCGCGGATGCCGCAGATCGCAGGCTTTCTGCACGGAGATCCAATGGACCGCCTCTTAGCGCTTCCGCGATGAAATTGGAAGTCTCCTTGATGAGATCCAGCTGTCTCCGGCGATTCGGAACAGCCACACCCGACCAGGAACTGCTCACTCGCTGAGCGATCAGACGGCGCAGCTCTTCCAAACCCTCGCGCGTCTTCGTCGAAATGCAAAGATCAAATTGCTCGCTGTTGCCATTCAAATCAGACTTCGTGCCGACCCGTACTACCGGTGTCTGGGTAGGCCATTCGATTCGTTTCGGCAGAGAATCGATATCCTGCAGCTCAAGAATCAAATCTGCCTGTTCCGCAGCGATCGCTGCTCGGCGAATTCCTTCGCGTTCCACCACATCCGTGCTGTCATGCAGGCCGGCAGTGTCGAAGAAGCGCACAAGATATCCGTCAATATCCAGATCCACGCTCAAGACGTCCCGCGTCGTGCCTGCAATATCGGTAACGATGGCTACATCCCTGCTGGCAAGGCAGTTGAGCAGGCTGGATTTTCCTGCGTTCGGCGGCCCGCCGATAACAATCTTGAAACCATCGCGAATGATCTCGCCACCATCCGCGGCGCGAGCATGCTCATCGATTTCGCGCTGCAGCGCCGCCATATCGGCCCAGACAAGATCCGATACCGATCCAGGAACATCCTCCTCATCGGCGAAATCAAGCTCCGCCTCGATCAGGGCCCGCGCCGTGGTCAGCCGTTCGGCCCAGGATGTGTAAAGAGTTGATTGTCCGCCAAAGCTTTGTTCAACGGCAAGCCGCCTCTGCATCTCGGTCTCGGCAGCAATCAGGTCAGCAAGCCCTTCCGCCTCAACGAGATCCATTCTGCCATTCTCAAAAGCCCGTCTTGAGAACTCGCCAGCCTCAGCCAGCCTCAGCCCTGGCATAGTACCGAGCGCCGCATAAACCGCCGCAACAACGGCTCGGCTTCCATGGACGTGAAGCTCGGCGCAATCCTCGCCAGTAAACGAATTGGGTGCAGGAAAGGTCAGGAGAAGCGCCTGGTCGATAATCAGACCATTACGATCCCGAATCGATCTCAGAGAGGCTACACGAGGCGTGGGCAATGCCCCGGCAAGAGACGATATCGCCTCAAATGCCTTCACACCGCTTATCCGAATGACGGCGACCCCTGCAGGCGGTAAACCGCTGGAAAGGGCAAAGATCGTTTCGTCCATATCCAATCTCTAAAACCGGATCTCCGGGCAACCATGGACAAAAGCCAAGTCGCCCAAAGAATCCGGCTAATAATTAGGTGTTCATGGAATCGAAGAAGTCGCTGTTGCTCTTCGTCTGCTTGAGCTTGTCCATGAGGAACTCGATCGCATCGGTCGTGCCCATCGGCGCAAGGATACGGCGCAGGACAAAGATCTTCTGGAGATCCTGGCGAGGCACGAGGAGGTCTTCCTTACGCGTGCCGGACTTGAGAATATCCATCGCCGGGAAGATGCGCTTATCCGCCACCTTGCGGTCGAGAACGATTTCCGAGTTACCGGTACCCTTGAATTCTTCGAAGATGACTTCGTCCATACGGCTGCCGGTATCGATCAGAGCCGTCGCAATGATCGTCAGAGAGCCGCCTTCTTCAATGTTACGGGCTGCACCGAAGAAACGCTTCGGCCGCTGCAGGGCGTTGGCATCCACACCACCGGTGAGAACCTTACCCGAGGACGGCACAACGGTGTTGTAGGCACGACCAAGCCTGGTGATCGAATCCAGCAGAATGACAACGTCGCGACCGTGCTCGACGAGACGCTTTGCCTTCTCGATGACCATTTCTGCCACCTGGACGTGACGGACCGCCGGTTCGTCAAAGGTCGATGAAACAACCTCACCACGCACGGAGCGCTGCATGTCAGTCACTTCTTCAGGCCGCTCATCGATCAGGAGAACGATCAGATAGCATTCCGGATGATTGGCCGTGATCGAATGGGCGATGTTCTGCAGGAGAACGGTCTTACCGGTTCTCGGCGGTGCAACGATCAGGCCGCGCTGGCCCTTGCCGAGCGGTGCTACGAGATCAATGACACGTGCCGACAGGTCCTTCGAAGTCGGAACTTCGAGTTCCATCTTGAAGCGCTCGTTCGGATAGAGCGGCGTCAGGTTGTCGAAGTGAACTTTGTGACGGATCTTTTCCGGATCGTCGAAATTGA
This sequence comes from Neorhizobium alkalisoli, assembly GCF_007829835.1. Classification (GTDB taxonomy): domain Bacteria; phylum Pseudomonadota; class Alphaproteobacteria; order Rhizobiales; family Rhizobiaceae; genus Neorhizobium. The sequence continues at coordinate 73,490 of NZ_VIWP01000013.1, forward strand.
TCGTGTTGACCTTAAGAAGGGCAAAGTAGCGCTCGCCTTCCTTGGGACCACGGATCGGACCTTCGACAGTATCACCGGTCTTCAGCGAGAAGCGGCGGATCTGCGAAGGCGAAATGTAGATATCATCCGGGCCCGGCAAATAGTTCGCATTCGCCGAGCGCAGGAACCCGAAGCCGTCCTGCAGAACTTCGACCACGCCTTCGCCGATAATCTCGACGTCCTGGCTCGCCAGCATCTTCAAGATCGCGAACATCAGCTCCTGCTTACGCATCGTGCTGGCGTTCTCGACCTCCAGAGATTCGGCGAAGGTCAGCAAATCGGTGGGAGATTTGCCTTTAAGTTCTTGAAGCTTCATTTCAGCCATGAAGGGACCACGTTGAGAGAATTTCAGGGGAAGGAGGCGTGTCGCTGGAATGTCGAACCGCGGAAGATGATCCGGGGGCGACGGAAACTAAACACATGCCACGAGATGAGATGGCGGCGAAAATAGCGATTCACGACCCCGCCTGCAAGAGCTAGCTTGTCGCAGCAGCAAGAAAAACTGCCGGATCACGTTTCAAAAAGGCTTCACGATCACCAGAAGCACGATACCGACCATCAGAAGCGTCGGTATCTCGTTCAACAATCTCCAGTAGCGAGAGGATTTTCGCGGTCCGTCGATCGCGAAATTGCGAACCGCGGCGCTGAAGAACATGTGAACGAGGGTCAGAAGGATGACTAGCAGGATTTTCGCGTGGAGCCATCCGCCCTGAAAATCATAAAGATCCCAGGCGAGATAAAGTCCCAAGACCCAGGTGATCATCATCGCCGGGTTCATGATGATCTTCAGGAGACGCCGTTCCATCATCTTGAACGTTTCAGACTGCGCGGAACCGGGCTCGGCATCGTTGTGGTAGATGAAAAGTCGGGGCAGATAAAGCAGCCCGGCCATCCACGAGATCACCGCGATCACGTGAAAGGCCTTGACGTAAAGCCCGAATTCATCCGGCTGCAACCAGCGAACAAGAGCCAGAATTCCGATAAAAACGATCAGCGCAGCGCCAGCTCTTGCCGCGGTTACGCTCCCGGAAGGGCCAGGTTTTTCGCTTCGATTTACGGTCATCGATGAATATTCCTGACCCGCTCCACGAGCGTGGCAACGTTGGCCGGGTCTGCTTCCGGCGTAATGCCGTGTCCCAGATTGAATATCAGCGGGCCGTTACCCAATTTTTGCAGAATGCGATCCACGCCGACCTCAAGAGCCTGGCCGCCAGCGACGACTCTCATCGGATCAAGGTTACCCTGGACCGGGCCTTCCTTCTGAAGCTCGACGGCAAAATCAAGCGGCACCGACCAGTCGAGGCCAATCGCATCGGCCTTCACCCTTGAACGATAATTCTTCAGGTTCATACCAGCGCCCTTGGCGAATGCGATAACTTTTGCACGTGGACGCTCACGCCTGACGATCTCGATCATCCGAGCGACCGGCTTTGCCGCAAAGGCCTCGAATTCATCTTCACCGAGAACACCGGCCCAGGAATCGAAGATCTGAACTGCATCGGCGCCGGCGTCGATCTGTGCGATGAGATATTCCGCGGAAATCTCCGCGAGCAGAGCCAGCAGGCGCTCAAAAGCCTCGCGATAACGGTAGGCGAAAAGCCTCGCCGGGGCCTGGTCCGGTGTCCCGTGTCCGGCGATCATATAGGTCGCGACCGTCCAAGGCGCCCCGCAAAAACCGAGCAGCGTCGTTTCTGCAGGCAGCTCCCGGCGAAGTCTGCGAACGGTTTCGATAACGGGGGCTAGATGAGACAGCACATTGTCGGTGACGAGAGCAGCTATCCCAGCTTCATCGATCGGATCCATCTGTGGACCCTCTCCCTGCACAAAACGGACGTTCCGCTTCAACGCATCGGGTATCACGAGAATGTCGGAGAACAGGATCGCTGCATCGAAGCCGTAGCGCCTGATCGGCTGCAGCGTCACTTCGACAGCAAGCTCCGGATTATAACAGAGATCGAGAAAGCTGCCCGCGTCTGCGCGGGTCTTGCGGTACTCCGGCAGATAACGTCCTGCCTGTCTCATGAGCCAGATCGGAGGTGGTGTCAAAGTTTTTCCGTCGAGCACTTCGACGATCTTCCGGGTGGGGCCGGTCAATGGGTTCTCCCAAAAAAGAAAAGATAATTTAAAAGGGTTTCTATTTCTTAGAGTCGGTGAGTAGCAAGGATTAAAGTCAAACCACAGCTCAAGCCGGATTCACGTGGCCTTGAACAGGAATCCGGATATGTAGCCAGAGGCAGATATGCCTTCTGTGGATTGTGCCGATTGAATCCACGATTCCAGTGGCTTAGTTTCTCTCGAAAACGAACTCGATTGTGGATATAGTGTGAATCCTTTCAAGGCTCATTGCTCTTGTCCACATAACCCACATGTAGCCTCGATCACGATCCATCGCGGCGCCAATTGTGGAAAAAACGCATGTTTTCCTCAGGCCTGGGCAGGCTGAGCGGCAAGGCTGCCGATTGTCCCAAGTTGTCAACAGAGGCCCGAGATTAGCGTGGAGAACCGCAAAAATTTCTTTCATCTGCATCTCATATCTGACTCAACGGGCGAGACTCTGATCTCAGCCGGTCGCGCTGCTGCTGCGCAATTTCAGAACTCGATGTCGATCGAACACGTCTATCCCCTGGTTCGGAATCGCAAGCAGCTGCTATCCGTGCTTGATGCCGTTGATCGGGAACCGGGCATTGTTCTCTACACGATCGTGGATCAGGAACTTGCGCGCTGGCTGGATACGCGCTGCAGGGAGATCGGGGTCCCGTGCGTCAATGTTCTCGAACCGGTTCTTGCTGTCTTCCAGACCTATCTCGGTGCGCCACTGCGATGGAAGGTGGGTGCCCAGCACGCATTGAATGCGGAGTATTTTGCCCGCATAGAAGCGCTGAACTTCACCATGGATCACGATGACGGTCAGATGGCCGAGGATTATGATCAGGCCGATGTCGTCATCATCGGCATCAGCCGAACGTCAAAAACTCCCACCAGCATCTATCTCGCCAATCGCGGTATCAAGACCGCCAACATTCCGATCGTTCCAGGTATCGAACTGCCCGAGGCGCTTCACAGGGCAACACGTCCCCTGATCGTTGGCCTGGTGGCGACGACCGACCGGATTTCACAGGTCCGCGAAAACCGCGAGTTGGGCACTTCGCAGAGTTTCGACCGAAGCCAGTATACCAACCGGGCAACCATCAATGAGGAGCTGAAATATGCGCGAGCTCTCTGCACGCGACACGGCTGGCCTATAATAGATGTGACGCGCCGGTCGATAGAGGAGACGGCAGCGGCGATCGTTGCGCTGCGCCCCAAGCTGCGTTAAGCGGTGCCACCTTAACAACAGGAAACGGCATTGCGAATGAGCCTCATACTTGCCTCATCAAGCCCATTCCGGCGGATGCTCATGGAAAATGCCGGCCTCCAATTCGAAAGCCGGCCGGCGGCGATTGATGAACGCCGAATCGAAGCGGAACTGGTGGGTCACAGACCAGCAGATGTTGCGCGAGTACTCGCGCGCGAAAAGGCGCTTTTCGTCAGCGCTGAAGCGCCGGAGGCCCTGGTAATCGGCTCGGATCAGACGATGTCTCTCGGTGACCGGGTCTATCACAAACCCGGCTCACTCGATGAAGCGCGCGAAAATCTCTTGTCTCTTTCCGGCCAGACGCACAGGCTGAACAGCGGCATCGCCATCGCAACAGCCGGGAAAATCATTTGGGAACATGTTTCGCACGCGGACCTGACTGTGCGCACTCTCGGCGACGAGTTCATTTCCAAATATCTGGAACGCGTCGGTGACAAGGTGTTTGGGAGCGTTGGCGCCTATCAGCTGGAAGGGGAGGGCATCCAGCTCTTCTCCAGGATAGAGGGTGACTACTTCACCATTCTGGGCCTGCCCATGCTGCCCCTCCTCGACAAGCTGCGTGAACTGGGTGCGATCGATGCGTGATTCACGTGAAACATCTTTGGTTAATGCTTTCGTAACCGGCTGGCCGATCAAGCACTCACGCTCGCCCCTGATCCATAACCATTGGCTGAAACAGCTCGGAATTTCCGGGCAGTATCAAAGGGAGGCTGTTCCAGAGGCTGACTTCTCGACGTTCCTGGACATGCTCCGGGACGGCCGCTCCGGCTATATCGGTGGCAATGTCACCATACCTCACAAGGAAGCCGCCTTTGCTTTGGCCGACCGGCCCGATACGTTGAGCCGCGAATTGGGCGCGGCGAATACGTTGTGGGTAGAGGATGGTCTCATTCACGCCACCAACACAGACGGCTATGGCTTCAAAGCCAATCTCGATGAACGAGGACCAGGTTGGGATGACGCACGGCGTGCGGTTGTCCTTGGCGCCGGCGGTGCGAGCCGCGCCGTTATTCAGGCACTTCGTGATCGCGGCTTTGAAGAGATTCACGTGATCAACCGGACTGTATCTCGCGCCGAGGAACTCGCCCGCGTTTTCGGTGAAACGGTCAAGCCATCAGGTCTGAGCAACCTGTCTCAGGCCATGGCGGGAGCGGGCCTTTTCGTTAACACGACATCGCTTGGCATGGACGGCGGTGAAACGCTGGCGATCGATTTTTCGCCACTGGCGCCGGACGCTGTTGTCACTGATATCGTCTATGCGCCTTTGAAGACGCCGCTGCTTGCAGAAGCCGAAGCCCAAGGTTTCAGAATTGTCGATGGACTTGGCATGCTCCTGCACCAGGCCGTCCCCGGTTTTGAAAAGTGGTTCGGCCAGCGGCCTGTTGTTGATCAGGCGCTTCGTGATTTGGTGATTGCGGATCTGGAGGCCCATCCTTGATCGTCATCGGATTGACCGGCTCCATCGGTATGGGAAAATCGACCACGGCGAAAATGTTTGTCGAGGAAGGTATTCCCGTGAATGATTCCGACGCCGTCGTCCATGAACTCTACAGGTCTGACGCTGTTCGTCCTGTTTCGACCTCTTTTCCCGGCACGGAGAAAGATGGCGCGATTGACCGGGCGGAGCTTTCCCGCCAGCTGGCTGCGGCACCCGAAAAATTCCAACTCCTGGAATCGATCGTCCACCCGCTCGTAAAATCTCGCGAGAAGCAGTTTCTCGAAAAACACCGGATCAATGGTGCTGATATTGTCTTGCTCGATATCCCGCTTCTGTTTGAAGTGGGCGCAGAGGGCAGGGTTGATGTCACCGTCGTTGTGACCTGTGATCCGCAGATCCAAAAAGCCCGCGTCCTTGCGCGTCCAGGCATGTCGGAAGAAAAACTGGCATTGATTCTGTCGCGACAAATACCGGACGGTGAGAAACGCAAAAGAGCCGACTTCTTGATCGATACGGGCTTGGGACTAGAATCTGCACGATCGAGGGTGGCCGGTATCATTGCCTCCTTGCGGGCCGGAAAAATGAGCGAGCGGAAAAATGCGTGAGATTATCTTCGATACGGAAACGACAGGTCTTGAGAACAAGTCCGATCGCATTATCGAAATCGGCGGCGTCGAACTATTCAACCATTTCCCGACCGGCAATACGCTGCACATCTATATCAGTCCCGGCGACAAGAAGGTTCACCCGGACGCCTTGGCAGTCCATGGCATCACCGATGAGTTCCTGAAGGACAAGCCGCCTTTTGCCGATGTCGCGCAGCAAATCCTTGAATTTTTCGAGGGCGCGAAATGGGTCGCACATAATGCCAACTTCGATATGGGGTTCATAAACGCCGAGCTCGAGCGTATTGGCCTCCCGCCTATCCCGCAGGATCAGGTTATCGACACTCTGGCACTTGCCCGCCGCAAACATCCAATGGGGCCGAACTCGCTCGACGCGCTTTGCCGTCGATACGGGATCGATAATACACACCGTACAAAACACGGCGCACTTCTCGACTCCGAACTTCTCGCCGAAGTCTATATCGAGATGAATGGCGGCCGGCAGGCTGCTCTTGGTCTGGTCGGTTCCGAACAGGCGAAAAGTGGACCTGTCGAAGTCGAAGAAGTTGTCGTTGGTGAAATTGCGGCGAGACCGAATGCTCTGCCCTCGCGATTGAGCGAAGCGGAAGCTGCCGCGCATGCCTCGATGATCGCGTCACTCAAGGACAAGGCGATCTGGCTCAAATATCGCGACGCCGATTAATATCGGCAAATCCCGGATACGAAAAAGCCCAGCGACATGCTGGGCTTTTCTGTTTGTAGCGATTGCCGCAGCTTAGCTGTTGAGCGCGTTGACCTGCGAACGAGCCTGCTCTTCTGCCATACGCTGGGAAAACATCTGGCCGAAATCGATCGGGTCGACCATGAGCGGCGGGAAACCGCCGTTGCGGGTGACGTCTGCGATGATCTGGCGTGCGAAGGGGAACAGCAGGCGCGGGCACTCGATGAAGAGCAGCGGCAGCATGTGTTCCTGCGGAAAGCCGGTGATGCGGAAGACGCCGCCGTAAACCAGTTCGGCTGCAAAGACGACCTTGTCGTCTTCACGCGCTTCGGCATTCAGCGACAGAACGACGTCGAAATCGCTGTCCGACAACGGATTGGCGTTTACATTGACACTGATGTTGATGGCCGGTGCCTTGTCGCGGGCCTGCAGCGAACGCGGCGCGCCAGGATTCTCGAAGGAAAGGTCCTTGGTGTACTGGGCCAGGATGTTGAGCGAGGGGGACTGCGTGTTGTCGTCTGCCATTGGGGTTTCCTCGAGGCTTGAAAGCATTGAGGCCGTCTAACATTTCGCTTTTGGCGTTACAACCCTGTGGCCGGCCCGGCAACCGTCATTGGTCGATGCGGCGGTTCTGCGACCAGGGAGAAGACGAGTCTGGATCGCGCTTGAAATCATCGGCGTCGAGATCGACCACCGGCCCGTTCGGGTCACGCGTAAAAGGCCCGTCATCGCGCCTGTAATTGCTTGCAGGCCCCTGCGGATTGACGATCACGATACGCCGGCCGACCAACGACCAGATAAGGTTCCGGATGAACGGTACGAGCAGCGCAAGGCCGATGATATCTGTCACGAAACCCGGCAGGAAAAGCAGGAAGCCGGCAATGACCTTCATCGCCTCGTCGATCACGCCGCGCGCAGGCATGCGTCCTTCCCGGCCCTCGCTCGAAAGTTTGCGCAGCAGGCTGATGCCCTGACCGCGGATCAGCAGACTGCCGATGACAGCAGTTCCGATCACCAGCCCAAGTGTCGCCCAGAGGCCGACGGCCCGCCCGACGACAACGAATCCGGCGATCTCGGCCAAAGGCCAAGCCAGAACCAGAAGCGACAGGAGAGGGAAACGCATGAGATTGCCTGTATCTATGGACGAGGGATCGAATTCGTGAAGTGCTACTGCTATTTGAAGATGGCAGGATGCAGACTATATGAAAAGCTGCACTGAGACTTTCAAACGGCGATTGCGGGATAATATGGGTTCGAACGACTTCATTACACTTTTTTTCCTTGTCGCGGCGGTCCTGATCTTCCTGCAATTGCGCAGCGTGCTCGGTCGTCGGACAGGAAACGAGAAGCCGCCGGCGGATTTGTCGAGCCCGCGTGAAGCTATCAAGGCTCCCGGCGCGGACGATAGCAAGGTTGTGACCTTGCCGCGTCGTGATGCGGCCGATGACGATCAGCGCCTTGCCGAAGTCGACAGCCTTGCCAAGCCGGAAACGCCCCTCAACGAATCGCTGCGTGCGCTTCTGAAGGCTGACGCCTCTTTCCGGCCGAAGGAATTCATCAACGGCGTGAAGATGGCTTACGAGATGATCGTCATGGCTTTTGCCGATGGCGATCGGAAGACCTTGAAAGGTCTTCTGTCGAAGGAAGTCTATGACGGTTTCGAAGCAGCGATCGCAGAACGCGAGGCGAGGGGCGAGGTGGTGAAATCCACCTTCGTTGGCATCGATAAGGCTGACATTACCCAGGCGCTGGTCAAGGATAGCGAAGCGCAGGTTACGGTGCGGATTGTCAGCCAGCTGATCTCCGCGACATTGGACAAGGCCGGTACGCTGATCGATGGCGATCAGGAAAACGTTGCCGAGGTCATCGACATCTGGACCTTTGCCCGTGACATCCGCTCGCGCGATCCGAACTGGAAATTGATCGCTACCGAATCCGAACAATGATCTCGAACTTAGCCGACTGTCATCTGCGGCCTGTGCCGTTTTCAGATCTTCCTGGATGGCAGGACGATGATCCGACAACATTGCTCGAAGGCATGCGTGCATGCCTTCGACATGTGACCGGCACCAAACCCTACAAGGCCGGCGCTCTGGGCCTGACGACGGCTGATCTTTTACCCCTGCTGGAGAAGGCTGCAGAACTGCAGTCAGCCGATCCGGCGATGATGCGCCAGTTTTTCGAAACCGAATGCGTGCCTTTCGCAATTCACAAGCGCGACGAAAAACCGGGTTTCGTGACGGCGTTCTATGAGCCGGAAGTCGAAGTCTCCGATACGCCTGGCGGCGAGTGGCTTTATCCCTTCTACAATCGCCCGGCTGACCTCGTCGATATAGACGATCAAAACCGGCCGGCCGGCATGGATGCGGGGTATGCGTTCGCACGTCAGACGGCGGGCGGGATCGTTGCTTATCCCGACCGAGGCGAAATCGATCGCGGTTTTCTCGAAGGGCAGGGGCTTGAAATTGCCTGGGCCCGCTCGAAAGTCGATGTCTTCTTCACGCATGTTCAGGGCGCTGCCCGCCTCATCTATCCCGATGGTCGCGTTCGCCGCATCACCTATGCCGCAAAGGCGGGCCATCCCTTCTCGCCCGTCGGCAAGCTGCTGATCGATCGCGGCGAGATCGACCGGGCTGAAATTTCGATGCAGAGCATTCGTGCCTGGCTCGCCGGACATCCTGATCAGGTGGACGAGGTGCTCTGGCACAATCGTTCCTATATCTTCTTCCGCGAGGCCGATGTCAGTGATCCGGCGCTTGGGCCAGTCGCCGCTGCAAAAGTGCCGCTCATCGCCGGCCGGTCCCTGGCCGTCGATCGCACCATCCACACATTCGGATTTCCTTTCTTCATCCATTCGCAGTCGCTGCGTCATCTGGATGATGGAAAATCCTTTTCGCGACTGATGTTGGCGCTGGACACAGGCTCGGCAATCATCGGTCCTGCGCGGGGCGACATCTTTACCGGTTCCGGTTTTTCGGCGGGTGAAATGGCTGGCACGGTGCGCAATGATGCAGACTTCTATATCCTCATCCCGAAAGCCGCGGCGAGCAGGTATGACGGATGAAGGACCGAAAGCTCAGCAATGACGAGCGCATGCTCTGGGGCAAGGTCGCGAAATCTGCCCGAGCTCTTCCTGGCCGGTTGAAGGAAATCTTGGCCTCCGAGGAAGAGATGGCGGCAAAGCTTGCCATCGAAGAGCAGGCGGCCGTCGTTCGGCAGGACACCAAGACAGTAGAATTGCAGGCGATTGTGGAAGCGCCGGCCGCGAACTTGAAACGCCCGGCAGGCCGCCACCACCCGCTTGAAAAGCCCACGCAACGCAAGCTCGCCAAGGGCCGCCTGCCGATCGAGGCGCGGCTGGATCTGCATGGCCTCTATCAGGATGAGGCCCATGATCTGCTCCTGGAGTTTCTCCTGCGCGCGCATGATCGTGGCCTGCGCCATGTTCTGGTGATCACCGGCAAAGGAAGTTCTATGGGCAGCGAAGGCGCCTTGCGTCGCGCGGTGCCGCTCTGGTTCTCCAAGGCGGAATTCCGTTTCCTGATCTCGTCCTATGAATGGGCCGCACGTCATCATGGCGGTGACGGCGCCATGTATGTTCGCCTGTCGCGCGGACGGCCGGGCGCATGACGACGCCGTTCGGAGAGGCTTTGCGGCAATTGCGCAGCCGCAAGGGCGTCACGCAGCGGGCACTGGCGGAAGCCATCGGTGTCACGCCCGCCTATCTCTCCGCTTTGGAACATGGTCGGCGCGGGCGACCGACCTTCGAGCTGTTGCAGCGCATTGCCGGCTATTTCAATATCATCTGGGATGAGGCGGAAGAATTGTTCCGGGTGGCCGAAAGTTCGGCTCCGAAAGTCATGCTGGATACCAGCGGCCTGCCGCCCGCCTATACGGCCTTTGCCAATCGCTTGGCCGCGAAGATTCGCACTTTGCCGCCCGCTGTGCTAGATGAGATGCAGAGATTGCTTGAAGAGGGCTGAGACGCGTTTAAATCTGCGTGCATCCACGGCTTTCATGGCGTTTTGGACATCCCCAACCTTTAGAACCAAGGCTGGATTCCCTATATTCAGAGCCTGAACACCGGTGATTCGTCGCCGGTCTACAACCAACTGGAAGAAACTGAATGAGCGATACACCCGTGAGCGATAACGGCGCGAGTGCCGAATACGGTGCCGATTCGATCAAGGTCCTGAAGGGGCTTGACGCGGTGCGTAAGCGCCCCGGCATGTATATCGGCGACACCGACGACGGCTCCGGTCTTCACCACATGGTCTACGAAGTCGTCGACAACGCGATTGACGAAGCACTGGCTGGTCATGCCGACTTGGTGACGGTGACGCTGAATGCGGATGGCTCGGTAACCGTTACCGATAACGGCCGCGGCATTCCAACCGACATCCACTCGGGGGAGGGTGTCTCCGCTGCCGAAGTCATCATGACCCAGCTGCATGCCGGCGGTAAGTTCGACCAGAACTCCTACAAGGTTTCCGGTGGTCTGCACGGCGTTGGTGTTTCTGTCGTCAACGCGCTCTCCGTCTGGCTGAAGCTGCGCATCCGCCGTAATGGCAAGGTCCATGAAATTTCCTTCACCCACGGTGTCGCTGACGCGCCGCTGAAGGTGATTGGCGAATATGAAGGCCGTTCGGGCACGGAGGTCACCTTCCTCGCGAGCCCCGCAACCTTCACCATGACGGAATACGATTACAACACGCTGGAGCATCGTCTCCGCGAACTCGCCTTCCTGAATTCCGGCGTCCGAATCCGGCTCACGGACAAGCGCAAGTCGGATATCAGAGAAGAAGAGCTGCTCTATGACGGTGGTCTCGAAGCCTTCGTCAAATATCTCGATCGTTCCAAGAAAGCGCTTGTCGAAAAGCCGGTCGCCATCAAGGGCGAAAAGGACGGGATTTCGATTGAAGTCGCGATGTGGTGGAACGACAGCTACCACGAGAACGTGCTCTGCTTCACCAACAACATTCCGCAGCGCGACGGCGGCACGCATATGGCCGGCTTCCGCGCCGCCCTGACGCGCCAGATCACCTCCTATGCCGATACCTCCGGTATCACTAAGAAGGAAAAGGTTTCGCTGACCGGTGATGATTGCCGCGAAGGTCTGACCGCCGTTCTCTCCGTGAAGGTACCGGATCCAAAATTCTCGTCGCAGACGAAGGACAAGCTGGTCTCTTCCGAAGTGCGTCCGGTCGTCGAAAACCTCGTCAACGAAGCCCTGAGCTCCTGGTTGGAAGAACATCCGGCTGATGCCAAGGTTCTGGTCGGCAAGGTCGTCGAGGCAGCCGTCGCCCGCGAAGCTGCCCGCAAGGCCCGCGAACTGACCCGCCGCAAGGGCGTTCTCGACATCGCCTCGCTGCCAGGCAAGCTTGCCGATTGCTCCGAACGCGACCCGTCCAAGTCCGAACTTTTTCTCGTGGAAGGGGACTCGGCAGGTGGTTCTGCCAAGCAGGGCCGTTCGCGTGACAACCAGGCGATCCTTCCGCTGCGCGGCAAGATCCTGAACGTCGAGCGTGCGCGGTTCGACAAGATGCTGTCGAGCCAGGAAATCGGCACGCTGATCACGGCACTCGGCACGTCGATCGGCAAGGACGAGTTCAACGTCGACAAGCTGCGTTACCACAAGATCATCATCATGACGGACGCTGACGTCGACGGCGCCCATATCCGCACCCTGCTTCTGACCTTCTTCTTCCGCCAGATGCCGGACCTGATCGAACGCGGCCATATCTATATCGCACAGCCGCCGCTCTATAAGGTGACGCGTGGCAAGTCGATCCAGTACCTGAAGGACGAAAAAGCCTTCGAGGAATACCTGATCAACATGGGTCTCGACGAAGCAACGCTTCAGCTCGGCAGTGGTGAAGTCCGCGCCGGAGCCGATTTGCGCGAAGTCGTGACCGATGCCCTGCGTATTCGCTCGCTGCTCGATGGCCTTCATTCCCGTTACGATCGTTCGATCGTTGAACAGGCGGCGATCGCCGGTGCGCTCAATCCGGAACTGACGGACAATCGTGAGCGTGCGCAGCAGACTGCCGATGAAGTTGCCCGCCGTCTCGACATGATTTCTGAAGATACCGAACGTGGTTGGTCGGGTCATGTCACGGGTGAGGGTGGTCTTCGCTTTGAACGCATGGTTCGTGGCGTGCGCGAAACGGCAGCACTCGATGTTGCGCTGATCGGTTCGGCTGACGCTCGTCACATCGACCAGATGTCATCGCGCTTGCAGGAAATCTACAGCACGTCGCCGGTTCTCGCTCGCAAGGAAGGCCAGCAGGATATTTCCGGTCCGCGCGCGCTTCTGGAAGCCATCTTCGCTTCTGGCCGCAAGGGTCTCTCGATGCAGCGCTATAAGGGTCTTGGCGAGATGAATGCCGAACAGCTCTGGGAAACGACGCTCGATCCGAACGTCCGCTCGCTTCTCCAGGTCAAGGTCAACGACGCGACCGATGCTGACGGACTCTTCTCGCGCCTGATGGGCGATGAAGTCGAGCCCCGCCGCGAATTCATCCAGGACAACGCCTTGAGCGTTGCCAACCTGGATATTTAAAAGCGCAAGCACAAAGCGGTTTCACGTGAATCTTGTCTGTGGATTTGGATTCACGTGAAACACTTTTTTAAGTCGGCTAACTTGGAGCCAAGAGCCGCAGCGGAAGTATCCGCTCACATCTATGGCAATGGCAACTGCCTCATCCTTGCCCATCCAACCGGCATCTTATGTTGCAACTGCACAAGAAAGTGCTAGCCTCCTCGTTCTGACATGTTGGGCCGGTCGGCTTGACAGATTTCCCGCATATTGACCGGGACGACGAAGGGCAGAACCTCGATGTTCTATCAGTTCTACGAGATGAACCACGCAGCGCTGGCTCCCCTGCGGGCGGCGGCAGATGCAATGCGCTTCATGTCGAACAATCCGCTCAATCCCTTCTCGCAGACGACGCTTGGCCGAACGATTTCCGCGAGCCTCGAAGTGTTTGAACGCGCCACGCGACGTTACGCCAAGCCAGAATTCGGCCTGCCGGAAACAGTGATTGACGGCAAGCCGGTCAAGATTACCGAGGAGATCGTTTGGTCGAAACCATTCTGTGATCTCCTGCATTTTCGCCGAGATCTGCCGGAAAGCCGTCCGAAGGACCAGAAGATCCTGCTCGTCGCACCGATGTCGGGCCATTATGCGACGCTACTGCGAGGCACAGTCGAAGCACTGCTCCCGAATGCGGATATCTACATTACCGACTGGATCGACGCTCGCATGGTGCCCGTCACCGATGGGACTTTCGATCTCGACGACTACATCGAATACGTCATCGAAATGCTGCATCACATCGGCCCCGGCACACATGTGGTCGGCGTCTGCCAGCCCTCCGTTCCGGTCCTGGCCGCCGTTGCAGTCATGGAAGCCCGTAAGGATCCGGCTCTGCCCGCATCGATGATCCTGATGGGCGGGCCGATCGATACCCGCATAAATCCGACCGCGGTCAACAAGCTGGCAGAAGAGCATCCGCTGGAATGGTTCAAGGACAACGTCATCATGCCGGTGCCGTTTCCGCAGCCTGGTTTCATGCGTCCGGTCTATCCGGGCTTCCTGCAGCTTTCGGGCTTCATGTCGATGAACCTGGATCGACACATGACGGCCCATAACGATTTCTTCGAGCACCTCGTCAAGAATGACGGTGAGTCCGCCGAGAAGCACCGCGACTTCTACGACGAATATCTGGCGGTGATGGACCTCACGGAAGAATTCTACCTCCAGACCGTCGATACCGTCTTCATCCGTCACTCGCTGCCAAAGGGCGAGATGATGCATCGCGACATGCCGGTCGACACCAAGGCCATTCGCAATGTGGCGTTGATGACGGTCGAGGGAGAGAACGACGACATCTCCGGCCTCGGCCAGACGAATGCGGCGCATACGATCTGTCCAAATATTCCCGACAACATGCGGCTTCACTACATGCAGCCGGATGTTGGCCATTACGGTGTCTTCAACGGTTCGCGTTTTCGCCGGGATATCGCTCCCCGCATCATAGAGTTTACGCGCAGGCACGGCGAGGCAGCGAGTGCGCCAAAGCCCACCAAACGTGCTGCAAAGGCGCCGAAATCGAGCTGAAACCATAGGGTTTTGCAATTTTAAGCAGGTATTTCAGAAGGTTCTGTAATTTAATCCGGGCCGTTCTTGAAGCAGGATTTAAGGCTCACCACATCGATTCCGTCGGATTGGTATGGGCCAATCCGCTTGAACTGTAGGGTGTGACCTATGAACCAGTCTGCTTTGATTCGTCCGGAATGGACGCCGGCTACCATCGCGCTGATGGTGCTCGGTTTCGTGGTGTTCTGGCCCCTTGGCCTTGCCATGCTTGCTTACATTATTTTCGGGGATCGGCTGCGCGGCTTCAAGCGCGACGCCAATGATCGCGCCGACCGTTGGTTTGCCGGCTGCCGCCGCGCCGGCCAGAATTACCGCCGCCATTTCTCGACCGGCAACGTCGCCTTCGACGATTGGCGTGAAGCCGAGCTGAGCCGGCTCGACGAGGAGCGCCGCAAGCTTGACGCGATGCGTGAGGAATTCGATTCCTACGTACGCGAATTGCGCCGCGCCAAGGATCAGGACGAATTCGATCGTTTCATGCGGGATCGCAAGTCGCGTCCGGCGGACGACAATCCGGTTGTTGATCTCTGATCGACAGATCAAGCTCTCATCTCCGATATCCGCCGGCGCCTCCATGGCGCCGGCATTTTTATGCGGCGTCAATCATCACGAATCGGCTAGAAGGATTTCATGTTCGCGCTTTTGAAGAAGCCAGTCCGCAAGAATACGAGACCGCTGGAAACCACCAAGCGAGCGCTTGCTGTCGGTGACAGAATGCTTCCCCTGACAGTCAGAGAGAATCGTCGTGCGACGAGGATCACGCTACGGATAGAGCCGGGCGGAAAAGCCTTGGCACTGACCATTCCTGTTGGTCTTCGAGAATATGAAATCGAGGATTTTCTGGATCGGCATCAGGGCTGGCTGGCGACGAGGCTTTCGAAATTCAGCACGGATAATCCGATCAGGCCCGGCGGTTCGGTCTCACTTCGCGGCGTTTCGCACCGGATTGAGCATACCGGGTCCCTGCGAGGTCTGACGGAAGCCGTCGTCGTTGATGGCAAACCCGTCTTGCGGGTGAGCGGCATGGAGGACCACCTGGGGCGAAGGATCTCGGCATTCCTGAAGAAGGAAGCACGGCGGGATCTTGAGCTTCTGGCGGCGCGACATGCGGCTGCGGTGCGCAAGCCCATCCAGTCGGTGAGCATGAAGGATACCCGCAGTCGTTGGGGATCCTGCTCCTGGGATGGAAACTTGAGTTTTTCCTGGCGCATCGTCATGGCGCCGCCCGTCGTGATCGATTATCTCGCAGCCCATGAAGTCGCGCATCTGCGGGAAATGAATCACGGACCGAAATTCTGGGCGCTCTGCCACGAACTCTGCCCCCGAATGGAAGAAGCGCGCAAGTGGTTGAAGCAGCACGGTTCGCAGCTTCACGCTCTAGATTTCAGCTGATCTGGATTTTTGGCCTTACGGCGTGCTGGTGCGGATCGTCCAGGCTCGGGCCTGAGGGGAGGCCATGACCATGTCCGCAGAGCCATCGGTCTTGATGCCAGCGGCCGGCCGGCGCTTCGGAACGGGAACGTTCCCGGCCGGGGCCTCGATCGAGAGGATCGCTGCGCTGGCATTATCCTCGCCGACACCAGCACTCGTCTGCGCCTGATAGGCTTGCATCGCGCTCGGCAGCGGCGTGTTCTCGATGTTGAACACCGGTGCCGTAATCGTCTGGGCATTGGCCGAAACAAGCACTGCACGCGCCGCCGGCGCGCCCTGGTCAAAACTATCCTGCATGGCAGGCGTAGATGCCTCGGCAATCTGCACGGCTGAAGGTGCAGACATCGGAGCACCATTTGCCAGCATGCTGGCTGCCTCCGGGGTCGGCACGATCGTGCCTTCGGCGACCATCACGTAGGTTTCCGGCGCCTTCGGCTCCGGCGTCTGAAGATTGCCGTCTTCATCGCGCTTTTCGTAAAACACATTGCCGCCGGCATTGGCGACGTAATGCATGTTCTTGTAGGGGAAGCGCAGGCCGGCCGTGTGGAAGAACATCGCTTCCTTGACGTCCGGATGCCGCTTGCCCTTGAGGACTGCGTCTGCCGCGTCGTTCAGATCGGGCGCCGTGTCCTCATCCATCTTGCGGCTCAACACGCCGGGTGCGAACTGCTTTTCCTGCTTCACCACGCCACAGATCGTTTCGGGATAAAGCCCCGACGTCATTCTGTTCATGATGACGCTGCCGACGGCCATGAATCCATTTTCGCTGCCGCGCTTGGATTCGAAATACATCGCGCGCTTCAGGCATTCCCTGTCGGCGTTTGTATAGGTGTAAACTTGTTTCTGCGGCCCGGCCGGTACCTGGGCGATCTTTTTCGAGACGCTTTTGTTGTCGAGCGAGGAGGCTGTCTGGGAAGAGGTGCATGCCGAAAGCAGCAGCACAGCCGAAAGGCACATCGCTCCGCGAAGAACGCTTGCATCAATCGCCGCCATAGATCCCCCGCGAAAACATTTCTAAAATCGTGCCGGTGCGGAAATCTCTACCTCAATCCACAGGCAGAATCAATTCTTTGGCGAAAAGCCTTGTTCTGCCGGGAATTTCCTTCCAAAAGACCGCCGCAAAAGGATTGTGTAGTAATGAAACATATCGTTATGCGTGCAAAAATCAATTGGAAACTGCACAGGCGTGCGAATGTGATTCGTGCGTTTGCCGGCGCGCCTGCCAAATCCCATGTTTCGATCGCGCCTTGATCGACACAAGTCCCGCAACTGCGGGGGAATTTACCTCGACTCCGGCGCGATTTCGTGGCACTTCGCCGCTATGAAGCCTGACATCAAGATCTGCGGATTGAAGACAGCCGAAGCCATCGATCGCGCGGCCGCTCGCGGCGCGACCCATATCGGATTCATCTTTTTTCCGAAGAGCCCTCGAAATATCGCTCCTGAAGACGCTGCCGAACTCGCGGATCGCGTGCGCGGCCGCGTGAGGATCGTCGCCGTCACGGTCGATGCCGATGACGAGGAACTCGACGATATCGTCTCCATGCTCCGGCCAGACATGCTTCAGCTGCACGGTCACGAGAGCCCCGAGCGGGTCTTGCATGTAAAGGCGCTTTACGGTCTTCCGGTCATCAAGGCCATGTCGATCAGTGACGCTGCCGATCTTGAGCGTGTGGATGCCTATATCGGTGTCGCCGACCGCTTCCTGTTTGACGCAAAAGCCCCGAAAGGCTCGGATCTGCCGGGTGGAAATGGCGTTTCCTTCGACTGGAACCTTATGGCTTCGCTTGACGGAAGCGTCGATTACATGCTTTCGGGAGGCCTGAACAAGGACAATGTCGCTCTTGCGCTCGCCTCGACGCGGGCCTCGGGTGTAGATGTCTCGTCTGGAGTGGAAAGCGCTCCGGGCCAGAAAGACATCGGAATGATCGATGCGTTCTTTGACGCCGTGCCGGCTGCGGTACGCAAGACCGCGTGAGGAGTTGAAAGTGAACCAGACGCCAAAGCCAAACTCGTTCCGCTCCGGCCCCGATGAAGATGGCCGTTTCGGCATATTCGGCGGCCGCTTCGTTGCCGAAACGCTGATGCCGCTGATCCTGGATCTGCAGGGCGAGTGGGAAAAGGCGAAGAACGATCCGGCCTTCCAGAAGGAACTGGCCGATCTCGGTACGCATTATATCGGTCGTCCGAGCCCGCTTTATTATGCGGAGCGCCTGACCGAGCATCTGGGCGGCGCAAAGATCTATTTCAAGCGCGAAGAGCTGAACCACACCGGCTCGCACAAGATCAACAACTGCATCGGCCAGATTCTTCTCGCCAAGCGCATGGGCAAGACCCGCATCATCGCCGAAACCGGCGCTGGCCAGCACGGCGTTGCCTCGGCAACGGTTGCTGCACGCTTCGGTTTCCCCTGCGTCGTCTACATGGGTGCGACCGACGTCGAGCGTCAGGCGCCGAACGTTTTCCGCATGAAGCTTCTGGGCGCGGAAGTCAGGCCGGTCACGGCCGGCCAGGGTACGCTCAAGGACGCCATGAACGAGGCATTGCGTGACTGGGTCACCAATGTCGACGATACCTATTACCTGATCGGCACCGCCGCTGGCCCGCATCCCTATCCTGAACTGGTGCGTGATTTCCAGTCGGTGATCGGCAAGGAAACGCGCGAACAGACCCTCGCGGCCGAAGGTCGTCTGCCGGATATGGTGATTGCAGCCGTTGGCGGCGGTTCGAACGCAATCGGCATCTTCCATCCTTTCCTGGATGACGAAGGCGTGCAGATCGTCGGTGTCGAAGCAGGTGGTCGCGGTCTCGATGGCGTCGAACATTGCGCTTCGATCACTGCCGGCTCGCCGGGCGTTCTGCATGGCAACCGCACCTATCTCCTGCAGGATAACGACGGCCAGATTCTCGAAGGCCATTCGATCTCTGCCGGTCTGGATTATCCCGGCATCGGCCCGGAACACAGCTGGCTGAACGATATCGGCCGCGCCGAATACGTTCCGATCATGGACAATGAAGCGCTGGAAGCTTTCCAGCTTCTGACCAAGCTCGAAGGCATTATCCCGGCGCTGGAGCCGAGCCACGCGGTCGCGGAAGTGATCAAGCGGGCGCCGAAAATGCGCAAGGACCAGATCATCGTGATGAACCTCTCCGGCCGCGGCGACAAGGACATCTTCACTGTCGGCAAGATTCTTGGAATGGGGCTCTGATCATGACCGCTCGTATGGACGCACGTTTTGCGAAACTGAAGGCTGAAGGCCGTCCGGCGCTGGTCACCTATTTCATGGGTGGCGATCCGGATTTCGCGACTTCGCTCGGCATCATGAAGGCCCTGCCGGAAGCCGGTTCCGACATCATCGAACTCGGCATGCCCTTTTCCGATCCGATGGCCGATGGCCCGACCATTCAGCTGGCCGGTCAGCGCGCGCTGAAGGGCGGCCAGACGCTGGCAAAGACGATCGATCTGGCCCGGGAATTCCGCAAGGTCGATCAGGATACGCCAATCGTCATGATGGGTTATTACAACCCGATCTATGTCTATGGCGTCGAAAAGTTCCTCGACGATGCGCTGGCAGCCGGTATCGACGGCCTGATCGTTGTCGATCTTCCGCCGGAAATGGATGACGAACTCTGCATTCCGGCCCTCGAAAAGGGCGTCAACTTCATCCGCCTCGCCACCCCGACCACCGATGACAAGCGCCTGCCGACCGTTCTGAAGAACACGTCCGGTTTCGTCTATTACGTCTCGATGAACGGCATCACCGGTTCGGCACTTCCCGATCCGTCGCTGGTGTCCGGCGCCGTTGCCCGCATCAAGGGCCATACGGATCTGCCGGTCTGCGTCGGCTTTGGCGTCAAGACCGCTGAGCATGCAAAGGCGATCGGCGCTTCCGCGGACGGCGTCGTTGTCGGCACGGCCATCGTCGCCCAGGTTGCAGGCAGCCTGACCAGCGAAGGCGCAGCCGGCCCTGACACGGTCGCCTCGGTCGCGACCCTGGTCAAGGGTCTGGCGACCGGCGTGCGCGCTGCCCGCCTTGTTGCCGCCGAATAATTGGCCCACATAGAGCCACACAAGAAGAACTCGGAGTATCCCAAGTGAACTGGATCACCAATTACGTGCGCCCGCGCATCAACTCCATGTTGGGCCGCCGCGAAGTTCCGGAAAACCTCTGGATCAAGTGCCCGGAAACGGGTGAAATGGTCTTCCACAAGGACCTCGAGGATAACAAGTGGGTCATTCCCGCCTCGGGCTTCCACATGAAGATGCCTGCAAAGGCGCGTCTGACGGATCTCTTCGATGGCGGCGTCTACGAAGCACTGCCGCAGCCCAAGGTGGCGCAGGATCCGCTGAAATTCCGTGACAGCAAGCGTTATGCCGACCGCCTGAAGGACAGCCGCGTCAAGACGGAGCAGGAGGACACGATCCTCGCCGGTCTCGGCCAGGTTCAGGGCCTGAAGCTCGTTGCCGTCGTGCATGAGTTCAACTTCATCGGTGGCTCGCTCGGCATGGCCGCAGGCGAGGCGATCGTAAAGGCCTGCGAGAGGGCGCTTGCCGAAAAATGCCCGCTGGTCATCTTCCCGGCCTCGGGCGGCGCCCGTATGCAGGAAGGCATCCTGTCGCTGATGCAGCTGCCGCGTACCACGGTTGCCGTGGACATGCTGAAGGAAGCCGGTCTTCCCTATATCGTCGTCCTGACGAACCCGACCACCGGCGGTGTCACCGCATCCTATGCCATGCTGGGTGATGTCCATATTGCCGAGCCCGGTGCCGAAATCGGCTTTGCCGGCAAGCGCGTCATCGAGCAGACCCTGCGCGAAAAGCTTCCAGAAGGCTTTCAGACGGCCGAATACCTGTTGGAACACGGCATGGTCGACATGGTGGTCAAGCGCCACGACATTCCGTCGACCCTTGCCAGGATCCTGAAGATGCTGACCCGCCAGCCGGTTCAGCAGGCGCTTGCGGCACCGGCAGCAGTCGGCGCCTGAGCGGAAATATCGACGTCGGAGCATCGCCATGACGATGAACGAGCCATTGGTGAGCGCTGCCGAGCAGGAAATCAACAGGTTGATGACCCTTCATCCGAAGGGTTTCGACCTGTCGCTCGACCGCATCTCGCGCCTTCTTGAAGTTCTCGGTAATCCGCAGAAAAAGCTGCCGCCTGTCATCCATGTAGCAGGCACCAACGGCAAGGGGTCCTGCACCGCGTTCTGCCGGGCATTGCTGGAGGCGGGCGGCCATGCGGTGCATGTCCACACCTCGCCGCATCTCGTGCATTGGCACGAGCGTTATCGTATCGGGGTCAAGGGCGGTCGTGGCCAGCTGGTCGACGATGCGCTTCTCGCCGATGCCCTGCGCCGCATCGCGGACGCCAATGCCGGCCAGATGATCACCGTTTTCGAGATCCTGACCGCTGCAACATTCCTCCTGTTCTCCGAACAGCCGGCCGATGCCGTCATCCTCGAAGTCGGCCTCGGCGGCCGTTTCGATGCGACCAATGTCATCACCGACCCCGCTGTTTCCGTGATCATGCCGATCTCGCTTGATCACCAGGCCTATCTCGGCGACCGTGTAGAGCTGATCGCCGCCGAAAAGGCCGGCATCATGAAGCGCGGCCGGCCTGTGGTCATCGGCCAGCAGGAATTCGAAGCCGCGCGCGAAGTGCTGATTTCGACGTCCGAGCGTCTCAACTGTCCGACCGCGGTCTACGGTCAGGATTTTTCAGCCCATGAAGAATTTGGCCGGCTGATCTATCAGGACGAATTCGGCCTTGCCGATCTGCCGCTGCCGCGCCTGCCTGGCCGCCATCAATATGCCAATGCCGCCGCCGCCATTCGCGCGGTCAAGGCTGCGGGCTTTACCGTCACCGAAGCGATTATGGAAAAGGCGATGGCGAATGTCGAATGGCCCGCCCGCCTGCAAAAGCTCGCCGAAGGCAAGCTGCTTGATTACGCACCAAAGGGATCAGAGATCTGGCTCGATGGGGGCCATAACCCGGCCGGTGGCGAGGTGATCGCGGAAGCCATGGCCGCCTTCGAGGAGCGCCAGCCGCGGCCGCTCTATCTGATCACCGGCATGATCAACACCAAGGATCCGGTCGGTTATTTCCGGGCCTTTGCCGATATCGCCGAACATGTTTTTACGGTTCGCATCCGCGATACCGAGGCGGGTCTGGACCCGGTGGTTCTGGCCAATGCAGCCTTCGACGCTGGACTCGTGGCAGAACCGGCAGGCTCTGCTGCCGAAGCCCTGGAGGAAATCACCCGCCGTCAGCTGCCCGGTGCATCGCCGCCCCGTATCCTGATCGGCGGCTCGCTCTATTTCGCCGGCAACGTCCTTGCGGATAACGGCACGCCGCCCGGCTGAGATCATGACAGCAGCAAACAAAAAAGCCCGGCTCGCGATGAGCCGGGCTTTTTTGTAAATATCAAGATACCTGAAATCAGGCGGCGCTGGAAATCCAGGCGGAGAGGGCGGTCTTCGGAGCGGCGCCAACCTTGATGTCAGCAACTTCGCCACCCTTGAACATGGCAAGCGTCGGGATCGAGCGAACGCCGAACTGGGCAGCCAGTTCCGGGTTTTCGTCAATGTTCAGCTTGGCGACCTTGACCTTGCCGGCCATTTCGGTTGCGATTTCCTCAAGGCTCGGCGCGATCATTTTGCACGGGCCGCACCATTCAGCCCAGAAATCCACGACGACAGGCTCGGCGGAGTTCAGCACTTCAGCCTGGAAATTGTTGGTATCGACTTTCACGGTAGCCATGAGGCTCTCCTTCGCGATTCTGTGTTGAACCAAATGTGAGCGTTGAGCCCGCGGTTTTCAATGACCGCTATCTCACTTTGTTTTGAGTTCGGCAAGGGAGCGGGCCAAAAGCTCCGGTGGCAAAGTGATCACCTCGGCCGTCTCGGTGTAAACGAGCACGCAATCGATCGCTTTTGCCGGGTAGAGCGGCTTAAGGATTTCTCGATAGATGGCGAGCTGGGCGCGATGGGTAAGCGGCACGGATTCCGCATCCTTCGGCGGGATGCGGTTGGTCTTGTAGTCCATCACCGTGACGCGGTCCTGATCCTCGACCAGCCGGTCCACACGGCCGGATATCGCATAGTCACGACCCTCCAGCGCCAGCGTCCCCATGATCGAGACTTCCGACTGGCTGCGCTGTGAGAAGATGGCCTCAAGCCCAGGATGGCCAAGTACCGACATGACGCTGTCGACGAGAACAGCTCTTTCGGACGCCGGCCAGAAGCGAGCGGCTCGGTCGGCATAGCGCTGCGCGGCACCACGCCGGTCCGATGCCGGCAGTTCCGTCAGGACCTGCAGCAGCCGGTGCACCAGCTTTCCCTTCTGCAGCGCCAGCCCGCCTTTTTCCTTTTCGCCAAACAGCGGCGAGGTGACGATCAGGTCGTCCGCCTCATCGTCGATCATCGTGCCGGCGCCAGAGGGGCTGAGCGGCCTTGGCAGGATTTTTTGCGGCGGCAACGGTCGTGAAAGGGCAGACGGCAGCGCAGTGTCTTTCGACACGGCCTCACCCACTTCATGTCCGGCTTCCGGCACCTTGCGGTCGGCGGTCGGCAGCCGCCATTGCAGGCCGGTCCATTCACCGTCCGGGCCCGTGAACGAGGCGGCACTGCAATGCTGATCGTCACCGGCAAGGGCGCTGGCGATCATCGATTGCCAGGTATCGGGGTTGTCGATCTTGCCGCGATAACCGCAAATGATCAGCCGGTCGGCAGCACGCGTCATGCCGACATAGAGAAGCCGCCGGTATTCCTCTTCCGTCGAAACCTTGATGCGCGCCTCGTCCGCTGCCGTCAGTGCATTGCCGGTCATCTTGCCGGGCACCCAGGCGGGCACGTCTTCCTCGCCGATCCTGATCAGCCGGAATTTGGAGACATGCGAGGAGATGAAGGCCTTCGAGCCGCTGTCGACCAGAAACACGATCGGCGCTTCCAGACCCTTGGACGCATGCACGGTCATGATCCGCACTTCGTTGCGGCCGCCGTCCTGCTCGCGTTTCACCTCCGGTGATTCGAGCTCCAGCGTCGAGACGAAGGCCTGCAGACCCGGCAGGCCGCTTGTCTCATGGTCCAGCGCGAAGGTCAGAAATTCGTCGAGAATATCGCCCGCCTCCGTGCCGAGCCGGCCGAGGAATTTTCGGCGCCCGCCATACTGGCCGAGAAGCCTCGCAAAAAGCTCGTAGGGGCTCACCTGCCGCGAAAGCGTAAGCAGGTGGTTCAGCCTGTCTGCCACTTCCCGGAACCGGAGAGGTTGTTCCTCGGCCAGATTGCTGAGGTGCACCCAGGTGCTGGACTTTTCCGCACGCAAAGCGGTCGCCTCGAAAACGTCCTCTTCGGAGAGGTTGAAGAGAGGGCTCTTGAGGAGGGCTGCGAGAGAAAGGTCGTCTTGCGGCAGAAGCAGAAAGCGACCAAGAGCAAGAAGATCCTGCACGGCGATATGGCTGGTCAGCCGCAACCGGTCGGCACCGGCGACCGGAATATTGCCACGGCGCTTCAGAGCGCGCGTCAAAGCATTGACGAAGGCATCGCGCTTGCGCACCAGAACAAGAATGTCGCCCGGCTCGATCAGCCGTGCCTCAACACCGTTCGGGCCTTTCTCGACAATCCTCTCCCGCCCGACCATCTCACCGATCCTGTGCGCGATCCGGCTTGCCAGAATGGCGGACGGTGCCTTGTCCGGCGTCGAATCGAAGGGAGCCGTCCAGTCTTCCTCCTGTTCGGCGACTTCAGGCACGATCACGTCCCAGAGATCGACGACACCCGGATGGCCGATACGGTTGGAGCGATGCTGCACCGGCTCGCTGCTGACGCCGCGGACATTGCTATCGAGTGAAAACACCTGGTCGACAGCCGACAGAACATCCGCGGTCGAGCGGAATGACAGGGGCAGCCTGACGCGGTTGAAATTCTGGGCACTGGCCAGAACCTGCCGCTCGGTCGTCCTGCGCTCCTCTTCGAAGCGCTCGGGCCGCGCGCCCTGGAAGGAATAGATCGACTGCTTTTCGTCACCGACAGCAAAGATCGTCCGGCGCGTGTCGCGGGCGCTGGAGCCCGAGTAAAAGTCTTCCGCCAGCGATTTGATAACCGCCCACTGGATGGGGCTCGTATCCTGCGCCTCATCGACGAGAATATGGTCGATACCCTGATCCAGCTTGTAATGGACCCACGCGCCCACATCATCCCGTGTCAAAAGGTCGGCGGTACGGGCGATCAGGTCCTCGAAATCGAGCAGGCTGCGCTGTTTCTTCAGGTCCTCATAGTCGTCGGTCAGTCGCTGCGCGAGCGTCAGTGCTGCCCTCGTCGCACCGAACATCCGCAGCAGCCTCAATCGGTCGCGGTTAGCGACGACATGAGTGCGCGCGGCGTCGATTGCCGGGCCGAGTTCAGGTGCTGCCGTCAGCATGGCCTTGGCCACCAGCGAACTGTCCGCCTTGGGCTTTCCTTCGCGAGTCAGAAAAATCTGGTCGAGCAGTTGGGCGCGTTTGAAAGCATCCGGCTCCTTCGCCACCGTCCGCAGGCCATAGGCGACATCCGTCACCTTGGAGCCGCCCTTCTGATCGGCGAGGGCGAGATAGAGATCGAGCGTCAGTCCCGAAAGAACGGGCAGGGGCCAGTAGCTGGCCGCCACGCTCTCTTCCGTATCGGTTGCATCGATACCGTAGGCGCGCTTCAGCTCGGCGCTTATACCGTCTTGGCGCTCGGCTTTTGCAATGAATCGGCGGATTGCGGTCCGGTTGGAGATGATATCGCCGAGAAGCGTCTCGAGACCGAATTCGTCGCCGAGATCGAGAACATGGGCGAAAGCTTCCGCGAGTTCGGGATCCTCCTCGGCCGATGCCGCCGTCAGCAGGGAACGTCGCGCCTCGGCAAGCAAGGCTGAGGCGGCGCGGTCATCGAGCACGGAAAAGTGTCCCGCGACATTCGCTTCCAGCGGAAACTGGTGCAGCAGCGCCTCGCAAAAGGCATGGATGGTCTGGATCTTCAACCCGCCCGGCGTCTCCAGCGCCTTGGCAAAGAGGCGGCGCGCCTCGGCAAGCTTGAACGAATCCGGCTCAGCACCTTCGATCGCCGCGATCCTCTTGCGTAGGTCCTCATCCGAAAGAACCGTCCATTCCGACAGGCGCTGGAACACGCGGTTCGACATTTCCGAGGCCGCAGCCTTCGTATAGGTGAGGCAGAGGATGGCCGATGGCCGGCAACCGGCAAGAAGCAGGCGGATGACCCGCTGGGTCAGCACATGCGTCTTGCCCGAACCGGCATTGGCGGAAACCCAGGCGGAACTTGCCGGATCGGAGGCAAGCGATTGCTGCAACGTCGTCCAGTCGATCCAGCGAACGGGATCGTCGCCCTCGGGCAGGTCCGGCGGAAGCATCTCAGTCATCGGTTTCCGCCTCTCCGTCATCATCGGCCGTCGACCATTCGGCGACGCGCGCGAGATGATCGTATTCGCCGCCGAAATCGCTCTGCATCATCGGCACGAGCCGCGATGCAAAGCCCACTTCGCCATTGCGCAGGGTCACGACGAAACGGGTGAGCTGGTCCAGCGCTTCCTCGGCCAGATCCATCGCCGATTTCGGCGGGCGCTTTGCATTGGCCGAGCCGCCTTCGTTATTGACCTTGTCCTCGCGAAAACGGTCACCGGGCCGAAGCCGCACGTAAAGGAGCTTGTCGGCCGGCCGCTGGCCTGCCTTTTTGAAGGCGCCTGCCTGCAGCGCTGCGGCTTCTAGGGCAAGCTGCGGGTCGAGCAACGACCTTGCCTGCGAAACGGACGGGCTGAGCCCCGTCTTGTAATCGACGATATCCGCCTCGCCGGATCCCTTGATATCGATCCGGTCGGCAATGCCGGTGACGCGGATGCCGGCGGCCGGCACTTCGAACCCGGCTCCGGCTTCCGTCAGCGTTTCGCGGATATCGTGCGCCCGTTCCTTTTCCCAGTCGAGGAATGCGCGGGCGACTTCCATGAAGCGGGGGCGCCAGACCCGGTCTATATGCGGCGGCAGGCGCTCGGCGTCGAAAAGCTCGGTCGCGATCCTCTGCATCGCCTCTTTGGCTATAGGTGTACCCGGCTTGTGGCCTTCCCGCGTATAGTGTTCGATGATCGCGTGATAGAGCGTGCCGCGCTCCGAAGCGCCCGGATCCTCGTTGAATGGGGCGAGGGGATCGAGCTTCAGAATGCGGCGGGCATAGACGGAATAGGGATCACGGCGAAGCCGGCCCACTTCACTGAAGGAATAGCTCTTCGGCTGCAGATCGGCCGGTGGTTTCGGCGCCGGCCGGCCGGCACCCGGCTGGCTCTCGCCGGTATCGATCGCCGTCGCCCAAGCGCGGTATTGCGCGCCGCGCGTCCTTAATTGGGAGCCAAAAACCTCCCCGCCAAGCGCCAGAAGCCGTTGCAGCCAGCGCGATGCGACCGTCGGGGTGGAACCCTGCCTCAATGAGCGCGACAGGATCAGCTGCCTCGTGCCGCAGGCCATTTCGAAATCATGCGCCAGCTGGCCGATCCGCCGTTCTGGCGGCTCAAGACCCATATCCGTCTTCATGGTGCGTGACAGGAATGGATTGTTCACCGTCTGGCCGGGCCAGGATCCCTCGTTCAATCCGCCGAGGATCATCGTGTCGACGCTCTGCAGCCGGGCTTCGAGCGTGCCGAAGATGAAGACCCGCGGATTTGCCAGCGATCGCGGCTTGACCGCTTCACCAGTCGTCAGCGCCATGACGATATCGATCCATTGCGGGCCATCCGCCTCCATCTGGCCATCCGTCTCGATCACTTCCGAAAGCAGGGCAGCCAGCTTTTCCCCGGCCTCGCCTGACCAGAGCGCGGCAAGATTGCCGATTTCATCGACGGCAAGCGCCTCGAGCGCCTTGCCGGTTCTTTCGGCCCAGTCGGAAAGTTTCAGCTTGGCGGTCAGCCCGCGCCCATCCGGCCGACGGCGAACGAAAGCGCCTGCGAGCGGCTCCATGGCTTTCGCCAACCGCTGCGCCAGGTCTCGGGCGGCGCCTACTGCCGCGTCATCGAGTGCACTGCGCCAATGCGGCGGGTGTCTGTCATCTTTTTGCGCCAATATCTGCGCGTCGAGAAGAGGGGCTAGCGTCGAAACATCCATCTCGCCGATGCCGCCACGCAGCGCCAGCAGTTCTAGTGCTTCAACGGCATATCGCAATTCATCCGCCGGCATTCCGAGCCGCAGGAGAGGGTGTTTCAAGAGGCCGACGATCGCGACCGGATCACCCGGCCGCAATGTCGCTTCGAGCAGCAATTGCGCAAGCGTTCCCTGCGGTGTTCCCGAAAGCGGCGAGCCGGCCGAATCGTCGGCCAGGATGCCGAAGCGCGCAAGCTCACTCGCCACCCGCCGGCCGAGCGCCCGATCGGGCGTGATGAGCGCTGCGATTGCCTCGCCACCGTTTCTGCCGGGCTTCTCCAGCGCCAGTCGCAAGGCGATCGCGATTGCCACCGCTTCCTCGCGCTCATTGGCGGCTTCGATCAGGGAGACGTCGGCGAAAGCGCGGGCGAGATGGTCGCTCGCCGCTCCGGTCTGACGCCAGCGATTCCATAGATCCGTCGCTTCGGCAGGCACGAGAGCTTGCGATATGACGGCGGCCCGGAAAGCAAGATCATCATCGACATCGCCGATGACCTCGACTTCGTCCCGTTCCACGCCGAGTTTGCGAAGCAGGCGCGAAAGGCCGAATTGCGGATGGCTGCGGCTGGCGGGATCGGCCCTGCCTCCAAAATCCTCCGCACCAACCATCGCCCATTGCTCCGGCGGCATCACCGTGTCCAGACCCGGAAGCACGATCGTGCCGTTTGGCAGACGCGAGATGGCAGCGATCAGCTCGGCTGCCGCCGGCACCGAGCCTGTCGATCCCGCAACGATCATCGGCCCCTTATGATCTCTCAGCGCAATCCGGCGGGCCTCGCCAGTCAGGATGGCAGCCCGGTGCTTTGCCGGCGAAGAACGGCGCAATTCCTCCAGCCGCGCCGGCCAGAAAGCGCTTGCGATCGACAGGAATTCCGCGGTCAGCTGCCACCACAGCGCATGCTCGCCACCCTGCAATCCCTTGAGATCAGCCCAGTCCCGATCTTCGGTTTCCATGGCATCGATCAGTTCCGCCAGCGCCCGCGCCAGCCAGATGGCGTCTGCGGGGCTGGCAGGTGCGACAAGAGGGGATTCTGAATGAATGTCGAGGACGACTTTCGGAAGCTGGTTTCGCCAGGCAAGGATCAGACGTCCGAGCTCGAGAAGCCGAGCCGTTCCGCCGATCGGCAGCGCCAGATCCATTTCCTCGGGTGCCACGATATCGAAATAGCCGCTGTCGTCATCGGTCTCGCCGAGTGGCCTGATAACGGGTAGGATCGCGGACCGGCCGCCGAGAAGATCGACGAATTCCGAGCGCAACACGCGTGCCGAACGCCGGGTCGGCACGAAGATCGTCACATCAGCAAGCGACAGGGGATCGGCGGGGTCGTAACGAAAAGTCTCGTCCAGCTTTCCATCGCACAGCGCGCGCGCCAGCGTTTTCAGGAAAGGCGCGCCCGCCGGAATGGTCAGCACGCGATTTCGCCGGGGGGCGGCCATCGGCATCACGCCTTTTCCGTCACGCGGGCAATCACGGCCTCTGCGGCCGGAAGCGCTTCCGGCGTTCCAACCGTGATCCATTCCCCATCCATCATCAGGCCAAAGAGCCGGCCGGCTGCGATCGCCTTGTCGAAATAGATGTTGAGATTGAAGGCATTTTCGGGGGCGTCATCCAGCAGCGCCGAGTTCATGACAATCGCGCCGGCATAGACGACCGGATTGTCGCCACCATCCTGATACCGGGAAAGCCCGCCATCCGGATCGAGCTGAAAATCCTTCTTGCCATTGTGTCCCGTCGTGCGCTCCAGCGGCACGCAGAGAAGGGCCATGTCCATCGTTTCCGGATCGAAGAATCCGGCTAGGCGTTCCAGATTGCCGGCTTCACCCGGATTTTCACCGACCCAGAAAAGGTCGGCATTCATCACATAGACGGTGCCAGGTTCCAGCAGCGCGAGGCCTTTCTTGAGGCCGCCGCCGGAATTCATCAGCTCCGCGCGCTCGTCGGATATCAGAATGTCGAGGTGCGAGTAGCCGGCAAGATGTGCCTCCATCATCTCGGGAAAATGGTGGACGTTGACGACGGCCCGCGTGACGCCGGCATCCGCCAGGGCATCGAGCCCGTAATCGATCATCGCCTTGCCTGCCACGGGTACCAGTGGTTTCGGCATCCTGTTGGTGATCGGGCGAAGCCGTGTGCCGAGCCCTGCGGCAAGCACCATTGCCTGCTTGATGCCGGCCCGGCTGGTCCTTGGCTGGGTCATTGTCGAATGAAACCGTGTTTATGATTCGGGAAGCTCTATTCCAGCCCCATGGCACCATTCGCGCAAGGGGGTGAGCGCTTCGTGTCGAAGGGCTGTGGAAAGATAGCGCAGCGTGCGCGGCATATGCTTCATATAGCCAGGCTTGCCGTCGCGCTGCTTCAAACGCACCCACAGGCCGGCAAGTTTGCAATTGCGCTGTGCAGCCATGATTGCCCAGGCTTTCTGAAAACCCGCTTCGTCGAAACTGCCGAGCGAGCGGCGAAGGGCGACATAGTCGACCATCATCTGGTCCGAGAGAGCTTTTGGCACATCGACCCGCGCATCCTGCATGATCGAAGCGAGGTCATAGGCGGTCGGGCCGATCATCGCATCCTGGAAATCGATGAGGCCGACGCGCCGAACGCCCGACTGTTCCGGCCGCCAGATGATGTTGGGAGAATGGAAATCGCGCAGAAGCAGGTTTTTCTCGGCATCGCGCAATTGCTTGATCAGATCGTCCCAGATGCCAAGATAGGCATCGCGCCGTTCCGCGCTGGCGGGACTGCCGGTCTGCGCCGGCAGATACCAGTCGAGCAGCAGCCGGGCTTCCATCTTCATCGCGGTAGGGTCGAAATCCGGAATGTGATGCAGATGCCCGTCTGGCAACAGAAGGTCCTGCCGCATCGGGTGGCCGTGCAGAAAGGCGAGACAGACGACGCTTTCGCGATAGCGATCGGCGATCGGCGCGCCGTTTTCGTCGAGCACGCCCTCGCTTCCGAGGTCTTCGATAAGCAGGATGCCCTGCTCGTAATCGACATTGAGGATTTCGGGCGCAACAAGCCCTATTTCACGTAAATAGTTCGCGATCGCGACAAAGGGATAGGCATCCTCGGCGATATGGGCGACCTTCGGATAGGGCTTGCCGTCCAGTACCGGTGGCCCCTCGGGACGCTTTGGCCAATCCATCAGGATCAGGCTTTCGCCCGTTTCGGTCGTTACTTTTTCATAGGCGCGCATAGAAGCATCGCCGGTGAGAAAGCGCCGGCGAGCGCCAGCATGACCGCTTGCTTCGAGAAAGTGGCGAATGGCGAGGACGCGCCGGATCCGGGCAAGTTCCGTCGCTCCAGCCGTGATCGTTGCGCGGCGGCCGCGATCGTGATGCTCAAGCTTCAGCCAGATCGTATTTGCCGGCAGCAATCCGTCCGCCATTTCAGGCCATTCAACGAGGCAGATGCCGTTGGAGAGCGCTTCGTCGAAGCCGAGTTCATCGAGTTCGGAACTGTCGGAAAGCCGGTAAAGATCGAAATGTGCGGCCGCGATCCGGAGATCATAGGTCTGAACCAGCGTGAAGGTCGGGCTCGGTACTTCCAGATCGTCGTCTTCGGCGAGTGCCCGCAGAAGAGCGCGGGCAAGCGTCGACTTTCCGGCGCCGAGATCGCCTGAAAGCGCCAGGCAGTCTCCGATCTTGAGCGCAAGGGCCAGATCCTCGCCGAATTCTATCGTCTGGCGCTCATCGGCAAGTTCGATCGTGACAGATTGTGCGACAACCGGATCCGACGTCATTCAGCGGCGACCGAGTGCATCCTCGAACCAGCCGGGATGCGGCAGGTCACCGTCGTGCCCTGGCCGGCACGGCTGTCGATCGAAACGTCGCCATGGTGCAGGTTGACGAAGCTTTCGACGATCGAAAGTCCAAGCCCGGCGCCGCTGCGCTTGCCGCCCTTGGCCTGCGCCTTGAACCGGTCGAAAACCATCTTCAGCATTTCCGGCGGAATGCCCGGGCCCTTGTCACTGACGGAAAAGAACACGTCATCGATGTCGCGCCAGCAATTGAGGGTGATGGCAGCGCCTTCCGGCGAGAAATTGGTGGCGTTGGTCAGAAGCTTCATCAGGATCTGCTTCAGCCGCTGTTCGTCGGCGACGATCGTCCCCAGGCCGGCCGGCGCCGTGATCTCGAGTGTGATGTTGTTTTCATGCAGGCGGTCGGCGATCTGCATCGCGACGTCATCGAGCAGGTCGTCGACGGCGATTTCCGAATAGTTGAGCTGCATGATGCCGGCATCCACGGTCGCAAGATCGAGAATGTCGTTGACGATGGTCAGCAGCACCGAAGACGAGGTCGAGATGTGGTCGATATATTCCGACTGCCGCTCGTTGAGCTCGCCGATGCCCGGCGTCTTTAGAAGATCGGTAAAACCGATGATATTGGTCAGCGGTGAACGCAGCTCATACGAAACGTGCTGGACGAAATCATTCTTGATCTCGTCGGCCTTCTGCAGCGCCTCGTTCTTTTCCTTGAGCGCCCGTTCCGCGCGGGCACTGGCCGTCATGTCGACGAAAGTGAACATCGTCTGGGCATTCGGCAACGGGGTCGCGGCATAATCCAGGATCAGGCCGGAATAGAGTTCGAATGTTCCCTGGAGCGACGGGCGCTCGTCGTCGAATGCGGTCAGGATCTGGCCGAATCGCTTCCAGCCATCAGGCTTGTCATAGGAGGGGCCGCAGGCGGCTTCGATCGCCTTGATATGCGTGCCAGGCTTGGCCTCGTCGGCGGTAATGCCCCAAAGCGCTCGGAAAGCCGGATTGGAAAGACGGATCCTGCCATCTGGTCCGAAAACCGCGACGCCTTCCGAAAGATGGTCGATCGTTTCGCCCTGAACCTGGACCAGCGTGTTGTAACGCGTTTCCAGATCGACCTGCTCGGTCAGGTTTTCAAAAACCCAGGTCGCGCCGCCGCGCGGATGCGCGGTCGCGATGACGCGAAGTGTCTGGCCGTTCGGCAGGTGCCAGAGATCAGTTTTCGTATCGAGCGACTGATAGACCGAAAGCGCGCCTTCCTTCCAGCTGCGCCAGTTCAGCTGCTCGGGCAGCTTTCCTTCGGAGCGCAGCTTGTCGAGCACTTCCGAATTACCTGGGCGGGATTCGAGGAAGGGGAGGTCGAGATCCCACATCTGGACGAAGGCCTGATTGTAGAATTGCAGCCGGTGTTCACCGTCGAAAATCGCAACCGGCGATGCCAGATGGTCGAGAGTTTCCGCATGGCTCTTCAGCGTCCGCTTCAGCTCCTCGCGAACGGTCTCGGCCTCGGAGACGTCGATCGCCATGCCGGCAGAGCCGTTCAGCACCGTAACATCGACGACGTCGAACATCGTCCTGTTGCCACCGACAACGGTGGAGACACGATCATGGAAAGGCGAGGTCGGGGTTGCTGTGGCACGAATCTTTTCACGGGCGATCGTGCCTAGAAACTCGCGGCCTTCCTCGATCGCATGCACAGGCGTCGGTGCATCGACCGCGTCACTATAGGCATGGTTGACCCAGGTGATCTTGCCCTGCGCATTGCGGCGCCAGACAGGCTGTTCGATCGCATCGAGAAGCGAATGGAACAGCGAGATCGAACCGGTCAGCCGCTCGCGCTCGATCTTCAACTCGGCAAGCTCGGCACGCAGGTTATTGAGCGCGATGAAGCGCACGAACGCCTTGCCTCCGGAAACCCGGCCCTGAACTTCGAGGATTTCGTCGCGATTCGTTTCGACCACGAGGTCGAAGCTGCGCGCTTCGCCGCGCAGGGTTTCGATCGCCTTTTCGAGATCGCTCGCGGAATTGGCGCGCATCCAACGTCCGAAAGCGAGGAAATCGCGATCTTCCTGCGGTGCGCCGGTTTCCGCCGGCAGATGACCGAGGAATTCCGGTTTAGACGGGCCACTTTCCCAGACGACGATCCGCCGGTTCTTGTCGGCGATCAGGGCTTCGTATTTGGAGATCCGCTGCTGCGCGTCGGAAAGCGCGCTGCGCATCTCGAGGCTTTCGGCTTCCATATTGCCACGCTGCCGGACAAGCCAGACGGCCGCCAGCAATGCCGCGCCGAGTGCGCCGACGATCACCGAGGCGAGAATGACTTCCGAGGAGGAAAACAGCCGGGCCGCAGCACTGGCAGGTCCCTGCGCCCATGCCGAATCTGCCACGCCCGAAAGCACGGTTCCCGACAAAAACGTCGTGGCAAGCCTCGTGAACCCGCCAAATTTCTTCTTCGATCGCCTATCCGCTGCCGCCAAAGCAGGAATATCAGAGCCGGAGCTTGTCGCTCCAACGCAAACGGGATCGGCCTGCTTGAACAGGCTCATTATTTTTACCGACATGACCGGGTCTGTCTCCGTCCAATTGCCGCTCATCGACAAGACATACCATTTCGCACCTTGCCCGAAGCCGAACAGGCTGCAGGAGTTCGATACGAATCGTGTGCCAAAACAATACTGGCTAAGGGAATCGGCGGGAAGGCATTCGGGCAAAAAAGAAGCCGCGACCTTCTGTCAAGGTCGCGGCCACCATATCTTGTGGATTGTCTGGCTACCGATTAGTAGCGGTAGTGTTCAGCCTTGAACGGGCCCTGGGCCGGTACGCCGATATAGGCAGCCTGCTCCGTGGAGAGTTCCGTCAGCTTCACGCCGAGCTTGGCGAGATGCAGGCGGGCAACCTTCTCATCGAGGTGCTTCGGCAGGATGTAGACGTCGTTCTTGTACTCGCCCGGCTTGGTGAAGAGCTCGATCTGAGCCAGCGTCTGGTTGGTGAACGAGGCGGACATGACGAAGGACGGGTGACCGGTGGCGTTGCCGAGGTTGAGCAGGCGGCCTTCCGAAAGAAGGATCATGCGGTTGCCCTTCGGGAACTCGATCATGTCGACCTGCGGCTTGACGTTGGTCCACTTGAGGTTCTTCAGCGCAGCGACCTGAATTTCGTTGTCGAAATGGCCGATATTGCCGACGATCGCCATGTCCTTCATCTCGCGCATGTGCTCGATGCGGATGACGTCCTTGTTGCCGGTCGTGGTGATGAAGATGTCGGCCGAAGAAACGACGTCTTCGAGCGTGACGACTTCAAAACCGTCCATGGCAGCCTGCAATGCGCAGATCGGGTCGACTTCCGTGACCTTGACGCGGGCGCCGGCGCCCTGAAGCGAAGCAGCCGAACCCTTGCCGACGTCGCCGTAACCGCAGACGACGGCAACCTTGCCGGCCATCATCACGTCGGTGCCGCGGCGGATGCCGTCAACCAGCGATTCCTTGCAGCCATACTTGTTGTCGAACTTCGACTTGGTGACCGAATCGTTGACGTTGATGGCCGGGAAGGGCAGCAGGCCCTTCTTGGACAGTTCGTAGAGGCGGTGAACGCCGGTCGTGGTTTCTTCGGTAACGCCCTTGATCGCATCGCGCTGCTTGGTGAACCAGCCCGGCGAAGCCTTGAGGCGCTTCTTGATCTGCGCGAACAGGATTTCTTCTTCTTCCGAGCCCGGGTTCGACAGAACGTCTTCGCCAGCTTCGGCGCGGGCACCGAGCAGGATGTACATGGTAGCGTCGCCGCCATCATCGAGGATCATGTTGGAGAAGCCGCCATCGGCCCACTGGAAGATCTTGTCGGTATATTCCCAGTATTCGGTCAGCGTTTCGCCCTTGACGGCGAAGACCGGGATGCCGGCTGCTGCGATTGCTGCTGCGGCGTGGTCCTGGGTCGAGAAGATGTTGCAGGAAGCCCAACGGATTTCGGCACCGAGTTCCTTCAGGGTCTCGATGAGAACCGCCGTCTGGATCGTCATGTGCAGCGAACCGGTGATGCGGGCGCCCTTGAGCGGCTTCGAGGTACCGAATTCTTCGCGGCAGGACATCAGGCCCGGCATTTCGGTTTCGGCAATGTCGAGCTCCTTGCGGCCGAAAGCGGCAAGGTTGATATCCGCGACGACGTAGTCTTTTTCAGTGCTCATAAAGCTCTCCACGTGATGGTTGCACTCGGCAGCGCACAGGCCGGCTCATGGAACCGGATGATGCGCCGCAAAAATCTCGGGAGCGGTTTAGCAGGCTTGCCGCCCGCTGACAACCGGGACATAAAGAAGTCTTTATATCTTTATATCTATAGGAAAGGGAAGTTTACGCTTCTTCGCCGAACTTGTCGGCGACCAGGCGCTCAAGGGCATCAAGCGCTTCTGCGGCCTGTGGCCCCGTTGCAGAGACTTCAATCGAGCAGCCGGTGCTGGCTGCCAGCATCATCAGGCCCATGATCGAATTGCCGCCGACTTTCGTGCCTTCCCGCGCGACCGTCACCTGCGCGTCGAAACTCTCCACCATCTGCACGAACTTGGCCGATGCACGCGCATGAAGGCCGCGCTTGTTGACGATGAGGAATTCGCGGGGAGGGTGTGAAGACATGCGGGAGACGCTCTTTACTTGCCGCTGAGGACGCGGCTTGCGACATTGATATATTTGCGGCCGGCTTCGGATGCCTCGGCAAGCGCACGGTCCATGTTGTTGTCGCCGCGCACGCCTGCAAGCTTGATCAGCATCGGCAGGTTCATGCCGGCGATCACCTCCGTCTTGCCGCTATCCATCACGGAGATGGATAGATTGGAGGGCGTTCCGCCGAACATGTCGGTCAGGATGATCACGCCGTGGCCGTCATCTGCGCTTGCGACGGCGTCAACAATATCCTGCCGTCTCTGGTCCATATCGTCTTCGGGGCCGATACAAACGGTTTCGATGAATTTCTGAGGTCCCACGACATGCTCGACTGCATGTCGAAATTCCTCAGCCAGCTTGCCATGAGTGACAAGCACAATTCCGATCATAAAACTGCCCCCTGCTATGGAACCTCCCGGCCTTATCGCATCGCAACAAAGCGGTCCAGCGGTGGGAAGCCATCTTCGCCAAGTCGTGCCCAAGTGCAAGTCAAAAATATGTCGACCAAAGTCTGAGGCGCCGTTCAGAAGGGAAGTTCGCCCCGAAATTCGGGGAAAAGTGCAGCGATTGCGGCCAGCGGCGCGGCTGTGTCGCCACGCAGCCGGATCATGGGAAGATCACCCAGATCAGCAATGGAAAACCTCTCGTCATTCGGTGGAAGGCGATCGTCTGAAGGAAATGAGACCATTCGCACGACCAGATCAATCACGGCTTTTTCCACGCTTTCCACTGTGACGATACCGCTGCCACGGATTTCCATGAGCCCCGCGATTGAGGCCGGTCTTTCGGCAATAACGCTGTTTTCGAGGCGGGAAACGAAAACCTGATCATCGGCAACAAGGGCGGCATAAGCGCCTTGTCGCCTTGCTTCCGTCATGCAGAGAAAGGCCATCGCGGATTTGCCGCTGCCGGAGGGGCCGGTAAAAAGAATGCCGCGCGTGCCGATGATGACTGCCGTGCCATGCAGGTTTACCGGCTGGGCCTCGCTCATTGAGCCTCGCCCGCTGGCAGCGAGAGGATGAAGCGCGCGCCCTTCAACTCACCGGTCTTCGGATCTTCGAGGTTTTCGGCTTTCAGCGAACCGCCATGCGCCTCGGCGATCTGGCGGCTGATCGAAAGGCCGAGGCCGGAATTCTGTCCAAAGCTCTCGCCGTCGGGGCGGTCGGTGTAAAAGCGCTCAAAAATGCGGTTGATGTCCTCGGCCTGGATACCCGGGCCATTATCCTCAACGACAACCCGCACGCGATCTTTGGCGCGCGAAAGCCGCATTGCGATCCGACCGCCTTTTTCTGGCACGAAGGAACGGGCATTTTCGATCAGGTTTGTGATGATCTGGCCGAGCCTCAGGTCGTGACCGTTGACCACATAGCTCGCCTTGTCGCCGCCCTTGGCGTCCACCTTGAGATCGATTTCGACCGGTTTGCGCCCGGTGCGGATCTGCCGCGATATGTCGACCAGATTGCCGAGCAGCGTTTCCATGTCGACCGGTGACGAATCCGTGCGGGCAAGCTCGGCATCGAGGCGCGACGCATCGGAAATATCACTGATCAGGCGGTCGAGCCGGCGCACGTCATGGAAGATGATTTCCGTCAGTCGCTGTTTCGATGTCTCGGATTTGGCGAGCGGCAGCGTTTCGACGGCGCTTCTGAGCGAAGTCAGCGGGTTTTTCAGCTCATGGCTGACATCGGCCGCAAAACTCTCGATCGCATCGATCCTGTCATAAAGCGCATTCGTCATGTCGCGCAGCGCGATTGAAAGATTACCGATCTCATCCTGGCGATAGGCGAAATCCGGGATCTCCTCGCGCTGCTTGGCACCACGCCGGACACGGATTGCCGCTGCCGAAAGCCTGCGCAGCGGATTTGCGATCGTCGACGACAGGAGCAGGGAGAGAAGAATATTGACCAGCGTTGCGACCCCGAAGACGCGCATGATCGCCAGTCGCTCGGCATGGACGATCTTGTCGATATCGCCTGCCTGGGTCGAAAGAAGCAGCACGCCGAGCACAGCACGGAAACGCTGCACGGGCACCGCCACCGAAACGATCAGCTCGCCGCGATCGGTAATACGCACGACCGCACCGCGCACGCCGGTCAGCGCATTCATCACTTCCGGATAAATCGAGCCGTCACCGCCCGGCGCTTCCTTGTAGGTCGGCAGATTGCCGGGCTGCAGCAGCCGGTTGAAAAGCCCGGCCATCCATTCGCTCCAGGTCTGCGACTGGTCCTCGACCGGTGGCAGGTCGTAACGCAGCACTTGGCCGCGGGAATAGAGGTGGCGCGAATCAAGCAGAAGATTGGCGTCGGCATCGAACAGCCGGGCGCGGGTGCGGGTCGGCGATATCAGCCTACGCAGAACCGGCGCGACGCGCTCCGGGTCGATCGGGAAATCGAGATCCTCGTCATTCGGCACCGGCGTGATGCTCTGGCCGGCCTGCAGTTCCAGAAGTTTCTGCGGATCGATGGTGATCGAGTTCGTGTCGACCGATGCGGAGGCCGAAATCGCGCCGGAAATGATTTCGCCCTGTGTCAGAAGGCTTTCGACGCGCGCATCGATCAGGCCTTCGCGGAACTGGTTCAGGTAGAGAATGCCGGCGACCAGAACGACGGTTGCGGCAATGTTGAAGAACAGGATGCGTCGCGTCAGGCTGGAAAATACGGCATGGCCGAAGACGCGGCGGATCAGCGTGAACGGCCGCGACCAGAGGCGCCGCTGGCCGCGGCGCGTCTCGTTCGTGGCCGTCATCCGGCTATCAAGCAATTGATCTGCCACGTGCAGTCCTTCCACGCGGCCAGCTTAACGCCGATGCCGACATGGCCTCAAGTTAACCTTTGGCAAGGCGATCTTGGGCGTTGAGCGCTCAGGCGGCTTCGCGGAAGCGATAGCCGACACCGTAGAGCGTTTCGATCATGTCGAAATCCGTGTCAACCATCTTGAACTTCTTGCGCAGCCGCTTGATGTGGCTGTCGATCGTCCGGTCGTCCACATAGACCTGTTCGTCATAGGCGGCATCCATCAGCGCGTCGCGGCTTTTGACGACGCCAGGGCGCTGCGCCAGCGAATGCAGGATGAGGAATTCGGTGACGGTCAGAGTCACCGGTTCGCTCTTCCAGGTGCAGGTATGGCGTTCCTGGTCCATCAGCAGCTGACCGCGTTCAAGCGTGCGGGCTGCCTGCTGCTCGGGCGTCGGCTTGGCGCCGGGCTGGGCATC
Source organism: Neorhizobium alkalisoli (assembly GCF_007829835.1). Lineage (GTDB taxonomy): Bacteria > Pseudomonadota > Alphaproteobacteria > Rhizobiales > Rhizobiaceae > Neorhizobium. Next base: position 113,011 of record NZ_VIWP01000013.1, read on the forward strand.
GCGAGCTCCAGCACGGCGCAAGATGGCGCGGACGCGCTCGACCAGCAGGCGCTGCGAGAACGGTTTCGTGATGAAATCGTCGGCGCCCATCTTGAGACCGAACAATTCGTCGATTTCCTCATCCTTGGAGGTGAGGAAGATCACCGGCAGATCTGATTTCTGGCGCAGGCGGCGCAGAAGCTCCATGCCGTCCATGCGCGGCATCTTGATATCGAAGATTGCCAGATGCGGCGGGCGAGCCACCAGTCCGTCGAGCGCGGAGGCGCCGTCCGTATAGGTTTCGACCTTGTATCCTTCCGCTTCCAGCGCAATCGACACCGAAGCCAGGATATTGCGGTCGTCATCTACGAGCGCGATTGTCTGCATTCTCTCCGTCTCCATCACCATATATGCGCATCTCCTGGATATTCCCCACCCCGGACCTGCCATAAGTCGACGCACTACTTGAGTATAAAGGTGGAACAAATTGTGGCAATGTTAAAGGGGCGCGTTACCAAGAGGCGATAAGATGGGCCGCATAATGCCCGTCTGGACCCTCGAATCCGCAGCATGAAATGGTGCCGTAAACCGATTCAAATAGGAATAAATTTTTTTAAATCGATTAAATGATTGATATTACTGCACTATTCAGGATGTCGCACTTGCCCTTTTAAAAATCTGTCTCTAACTTCACGTCACTTTCCAATTCCAGGCAGGAGAAAGACGCGCATGGAAGAGTTCGGACTTCACAACCCGTCCAATGGGCTCGCGGCAATCGGTTTCGATAATCTGTCGCGCGTTAATTACAATTTTTCCGAGGTCGAACTCTACGAAGACGCGATTCGTCTTGGTGAAGCTGACTTGACGGCTGACGGTGCCCTGCGCGCCATCACCGGCCAGCACACCGGCCGTTCGCCGAAGGACAAGTTCGTCGTCCGTGACGCGGAAACCGAGAGCCGGATCTGGTGGGACAACAACAAGCCCCTGTCGCCGGAGCATTTCGCAATTCTCCATAAGGATATGCTGGCCCACGCAGCCGGCAAGACGCTTTACGTGCAGGATCTCATCGGCGGTGCCGACGCGGAAAATGCCCTGCCGACGCGCGTCATCACAGAATTCGCCTGGCATGCACTCTTCATCCGCAACCTTCTCATCCGCCCGAACCGCGATAGGCTCGAAGGGTTCCAGCAGAAGCTGACCATCATCAACCTGCCGAGCTTCAAGGCCGATCCGGCTCGCCACGGCTGCCGCACCGAAACTGTGATCGCCTGCGATCTCGCCAAGGGTCTCGTCCTGATCGGCGGCACCTCCTATGCCGGCGAGAACAAGAAGTCGGTCTTCACCGTTCTCAACTATCTCCTGCCGGAAAAGGGCGTCATGCCGATGCACTGCTCGGCCAATGTCGGCAAGGATGGCGATACCGCCGTTTTCTTCGGCCTGTCGGGCACCGGCAAGACGACGCTGTCTGCCGATCCGACCCGCACGCTGATCGGCGATGACGAGCATGGCTGGGGCAAGAACGGCATCTTCAATTTCGAAGGCGGCTGCTACGCCAAGGCAATCAAGCTCTCGGCTGAAGCCGAGCCTGAAATCTATGCCGCGACCCGTCGTTTCGGCACCGTGCTCGAAAACGTCGTACTCGACGAGAATCGCGTCCCTGATTTCGACGATAATTCGCTGACGGAAAACACCCGCAGTGCCTATCCGCTGCACTTCATCCCGAATGCCTCGGCAACCGGCCTCGCGCCGCATCCGAAGACGATCATCATGCTGACCGCCGACGCTTTCGGCGTCATGCCGCCGATCGCCAAGCTGACGCCGGAACAGGCCATGTACCACTTCCTGTCCGGTTACACGGCCAAGGTCGCCGGTACGGAAAAGGGCGTGACGGAACCGGAAGCAACCTTCTCGACCTGCTTCGGTGCACCTTTCATGCCGCGCCATCCGGCCGAATACGGCAACCTGCTCAAGGATCTGATCGCAAGCCACGGCGTCGATTGCTGGCTGGTCAACACCGGCTGGACCGGCGGCGCCTATGGCACCGGCCGCCGCATGCCGATCAAGGCAACCCGCGCGCTTCTGGCCTCTGCCCTGAACGGCAGTCTCAAGAGCGCCGAGTTCCGCACCGATGCCAATTTCGGCTTCGCGGTGCCGGTCGCCGTCGAAGGCGTCGAAACGGCGATCCTCGATCCGCGTTCGACCTGGGCCGATGGCCTCGCCTATGACGCACAGGCTGCAAAGCTGGTGTCGATGTTCATCCGCAACTTCGAAAAGTTCGAGGATCACGTCGACAGCAAGGTGAGGGATGCCGCTCCGGCTCTCCTGGTCGCGGCCGAATAAGCATCAGATTTGCAAGGATTCACGTGAAACCATCGACCCGGAATTGCTCCGGGCCGGTGGTTTTCTTTTTGCGGGCTTTGTGGGAATGATGCGGCCCAAGAAAGAACGGAGCCATGGCCAGCAACCCGCTTGAAATCAACAGCCGCATCACGATTGCCGGGTGGGAACTCACGGAGCAGTTCGTGCTAGCCGGCGGGCCGGGTGGTCAGAACGTCAACAAGGTCTCGACCGCGGTCCAGCTTTTCTTCGATATAGCCAATTCCCCGTCGCTTCCCGAGCGAGTCAAGACGAACGCTCTGAAACTTGCCGGCAAGCGTGTGTCGAAAGATGGCGTGCTGATGATCGAGGCCAGCCGGTCGCGAAGCCAGGAGCGAAACCGCGAAGAGGCGCGCGAGCGGTTGAAGGAACTGATTCTGGAGGCCGCCAAACCACCGCCGCCGCCACGCAAGGCGACCAAGCCGACCAAGGGTTCGGTGGAACGGCGGCTGAAGGCGAAATCCGGCCGCTCCGACATCAAGAAGATGCGCGGCCGCCCCTCGGGCGAGTGATTTTCGAAGATCGGGTAGGAGAACCGCATGGCGACCTTGCCGAACGGCATAAAACATCTGCCGGGTTTTCTGGATCGGCAGGCCCAAGAAAACCTGGTGGAACTCATTCGTCAGGTCGTGGCTGAAGCGCCGCTTTACGTTCCCGCCATGCCCGGCACCGGCAAGCCGATGTCAGTCAGAATGACCAATTGCGGTTCGCTCGGCTGGGTCACCGACAAGGAGCGCGGTTATCGCTACCAGCCCACCCATCCGCTGACCGGCAATCCCTGGCCTCCAATCCCGCCAGTGCTGCTCGATCTGTGGCGTGAGCTCTGCGATTATCCGAAAGAGCCGGAAGCCTGCCTCGTCAACTTCTATTCCGACGAGGCAAAGATGGGCCTGCACCAGGACAAGGACGAGAACGAGCTTTTGGCCCCCGTCCTCTCCATCTCGCTCGGGAATACCTGCCTCTTTCGCGTCGGCGGCCTCAGCCGCAACGATTCGACCGGATCATTCAAACTGTCGAGCGGCGATATCGTCATCCTGGGCGGGGAGGGGAGACTGGCGTTTCACGGCGTCGACCGCATCTACCCGGCAACCTCGACACTGCTGAAAAACGGCGGACGCATCAATCTGACGCTCCGCCGGGTCAACAGCCGACTGTCTGCATCGATATCAGGCGGTGCATCGCCTACAGTTTTCGAAGCGATACCGTCTCGATGAAGTGATCGCGGCCCTTGCGCAGGATCAGGTCCGCCCTTGGCCGGGTCGGCAGGATGTTCTGGCGCAGATTCTTGAGATTGATGTTTTCCCAGAGCCCTTCCGCCACCGCGCGGGCTGCGTCCGCATCGATCGCCGCATATTTCTTGAAGAACGAGGTCGGATCGCGAAACGCGGTTTCCCTGAGCTTCATGAAACGCTGCACATACCAGCTGTGGATCTGGTCTTCGTCCGCATCGATATAGATCGAGAAATCGAAGAAGTCCGAAACGATCGGCACGATCTTGCCATCGGCAGGCAGAGCCCGCGACTGCAGCACGTTGATGCCCTCGAAGATCAGGATATCCGGCCTGTCGACCAGCGTGAATTCGTCCGGCAGGACGTCATAGGTCAGGTGCGAATAACGGGGCGCCCTCACATTCGGCTCCCCGGCCTTGATCGCCGAGAGAAACCGCAGGATGGCGCCGATGTCGTAGCTTTCCGGAAAACCCTTGCGTTCCATCAGGCTTTCGCGGTTCAGCACCGCATTCGGATAAAGAAAGCCGTCCGTGGTGATGAGATCGACCTTCGGGCTTGCCGGCCAGCGAGCGAGCAGTTCCTTCAGGATACGCGCGGTCGTCGATTTGCCGACCGCTACCGAACCGGCAATGCCGATAATAAAGGGCGTCTTCGTCACGTTGGACAGGCTGAGGAAACGATTGCGCTGCTGGTAGAGCAGCTGCGATGCCTCGACATGCGTCGACAGAAGTCGCGACAGCGACAGATAAATCCGCCGCACCTCGTCAAGATTGATCGGATCATCTAGCGAGCGCAGCCGTGAAACTTCGTCGGCCGTCAGTGTCAGTGGCGTATCGGCGCGGAATTTTGCCCATTCGTCGGCACTGAAGTGGTGATAGGGTGAATAGAAATCCGTTGTCATCGCGGCATCCGGAGTATTTTCGGGCTTCGATGCGATATTCATGATTGCGGCCGGCTCGCCTTTTCCTGAAGACCGGATTGTCCGGTCCGTCGCGCAAGTTCGTCGAGCACATCCTGCAACGGGATGTCGGCGATATTCAATACGACCATCAGGTGATAGATCAGGTCGGCGCTTTCGGATACGAGGTCTTTCCGCTCCTGCGCCACGGCTGCGATCACGGTCTCGACCGCTTCCTCACCCAGCTTCTTTGCCGCCTTCGTCTGCCCGGCAGCAACAAGCTTTGCCGTCCAGGATTCCTCCGGCGAAGCCTTGGCGCGCAAGGCAACGATCTTCTCCAGGTCGTTCAGCGTAAAGGTGCTCAAACCTGCCTCCTCCATTCCCAAAAGTCAGTCGAGCCGCATGGCAATGCCATGCTCGGCCATATAGCGCTTCGCCTCACCCACGGAATAGGTGCCGAAGTGGAAAATCGAGGCTGCAAGAACCGCAGTTGCATGCCCCTTCTGGATGCCCGCGACCAGGTCGTCGAGATTGCCGACGCCGCCGGACGCAATGACCGGCACCCGCACGCTGTCGGCAATCGCGCTTGTCAGTCCGAGGTCATAACCAATCTTGGTGCCGTCGCGGTCCATAGAGGTGACGAGCAGTTCGCCTGCACCGCGCTCGACCATTTTCTGCGCAAATTCGACGGCGTTAATGCCGGTCGCATTGCGCCCGCCATGGGTAAAGATCTCCCAGCGATCCGTCTCGCCGGTGCCGGACACTTTTTTGGCGTCGATCGATACGACGATGCACTGGTTGCCGAACTTGTCCGCGGCTTCTGCGACGAAATCCGGATTGTTCACGGCCGCCGAGTTGATCGAAACCTTGTCGGCACCGGCCAACAGCAGCTTGCGGATGTCGGCCACGGCACGCACGCCGCCGCCGACCGTCAGCGGCATGAAGCAATGCTCGGCCGTGCGGGCAACGACATCGAAGATCGTTTCACGATTGTCGGACGAGGCCGTGATATCGAGAAAGCAGAGTTCGTCGGCACCGGCGGCATCATAGGCTTTTGCAGCCTCGACCGGGTCACCGGCATCGATCAGATCGACGAAGTTGACGCCCTTGACGACACGGCCGTCCTTGACATCGAGGCAGGGGATCACGCGGGCCTTGAGGGTCATGCGGCACGTCCTTTCGCGCTACGGATCAGCGCCAGAGCCGCCGCCGGGTCGATCCGCCCGTCATAAAGCGCACGGCCAGAAATCGCGCCTTCCAGCCTTGCGGCATCCGGCTCCAGCATGCGGCTGATATCGTCGAGCGAGGCAAGCCCGCCCGACGCAATCACCGGAATGGAAACGGCATCGGCAAGCTCCAGCGTCGAGGCCCAGTTGATACCGGCCAGAATGCCGTCCCGGTCGATATCGGTATAGATGATCGCCGAAATGCCGGCGCCTTCGAATTTCTTCGCAAGCTCGATCACGCCGAGCTCGGATGCTTCCGCCCAGCCCTCGACAGCAACCTTGCCGCCCTTGGCGTCGATGCCGACGGCAACCTTGCCCGGAAACTCTTTGCAGGCCTCAATCACGAGCGCCGGATCACGCACAGCAACGGTGCCGAGGATGACACGTGCCAGCCCGCGGGAAAGCCAGTTCTCGATATGATCGAGCGTGCGGATACCGCCGCCGAGCTGCACCGGGTTCTTCGTCGCCTTCAGGATGGCATCGACAGCAGCGCCATTGACGCTTTCGCCGGCAAAGGCGCCGTTCAGGTCAACCACATGCAGCCATTCAAACCCCTGGTCCTCGAAGGCTTTTGCCTGGGCGCCGGGGTCGGGATTGTAGACGGTTGCCTGGTCCATATCGCCGAGCTTCAGGCGCACGCACTGGCCGTCTTTCAGGTCGATTGCGGGAAAAAGGATCATGTCAGGGCTTCCACTTGAGGAAGTTGGAAATCAGGGCGAGGCCGAGCGTCTGGCTCTTTTCCGGATGGAATTGCGAGCCGGCCATGTTGTCGCGACCGACAAAGGCGGTCATCGCGCCACCGTATTCAGTCGTGGCGATGACTTCCTCGGGATTGGCGGCTGCCAGATGGTAGGAATGCACGAAATAGGCATGCAACCCATCCGGCCCGGTCGGAATGCCGTCGAACAGCGGGTGTTGGCTATTGAGCTGCAGTGTATTCCAGCCGATCTGCGGGATTTTCAGAGCGGGATCGGAGGGCGTCATTTCAACGACATCGCCGGAAATCCAGCCAAAACCTTCCGTCGTGGTCTTTTCCAGACCACGCGACGACATCAACTGCATGCCGACGCAGATGCCGAGAAAGGGACGCCCCTTGTTTTCGACGACGTCGATCAGCGCCTCGCGCATGCCCGGCACGGCGTCGAGGCCGGCGCGGCAGTCGGCATAGGCGCCGACGCCCGGCAGCACGACGCGGTCAGCCGTGGCGACGGCTTCGGCCTTGTCGGTCAGATCAATCGTGGCGTCGATACCGGCTTCCCGCGCGGCGCGCTCGAAAGCCTTGGTGGCCGAGCGCAGATTGCCCGACCCATAGTCGATGATTGCAACGCGCATCAGCGTGCTCCGTGATCAAAAAGGCCGAGACCGGCATTCTGCCAGCCGCCAGATGGTTTCGCCTGTTTCGCCCAGTCGGACGAGATCGGCATCTGCCGGTTCTCCGGCTGCGGCAGGCTCGAGAAATAGATGGCCTCGGCGGTGGTGATATCCTGCGCGAAAACCACGGTTTCGAGCGTGAAACCGCGGCGCTTCAGGGAGTTGGCGTAATAGTTGCGGCCTTCGAGCCCGGCGAGCAGGCTCACCGCAAAACCGAGCAGCGAACCGGCAATCTCGAAACCGGGCATGGCAGCCAGAACGCCGCTGCCAATCTGGACGGCAAGCACGACAAGCCCCGCAAGCCAGAGCCGGTTCCAGAGAAGCCAGGCCCAGGGCACGAGAAAAGCGATCCAGGAAAATCCATCCGCCACGATGACGGTGGAGCCATGGTTTTCGCCGGGCGTACGTGTCCGAGAATTCGGCGGTGTCAGAACGAGATAGCTTCTCAAGGAGTGTCTCCTGGAAGCGTCAGACCAGCATGCCCTTCGTGGAAGGAACGCGATTGGCCTGCCGCGGATCGATTTCGGTTGCCGTGCGCAGAACGCGAGCAACGGCCTTGAAGCAGGTCTCGGCGATATGATGGTTGTTGGCGCCGTAATGGTTCAGGATATGCAGGGTGATCCCGGCATTCTGCGCCAGCGCCTGAAAGAATTCCCGCACCAGTTCCGTATCGAACGTGCCGATCTTCGGTGCCGAAAACGCGACGTTCCAGACGAGGAACGGACGGCCAGAAACGTCGATCGCGGCCTTGGTCATCGTCTCGTCCATGGCGAGGTCGAGCGAGGCATAGCGGGTAATGCCGCGCCGGTCGCCGAGTGCCTTGGAAATCGCCTGGCCGATCGCGATGCCGGTGTCTTCAACCGTGTGATGGTCGTCGATATGCAGGTCGCCCTTGACCTCGATCTCCATGTCGATGAGCGAATGTCGCGACAGCTGGTCGAGCATATGGTCGAAGAAACCGACGCCCGTCGAAATCTTCGCGGTACCGGTGCCGTCGAGATTGACGGAAACCGAGACCGAGGTCTCGTTTGTCTTGCGGGAAATGCTTCCCGTGCGCGCAACAGTCTCGCCCATCAGGGTCTGCTCCAATGCTCTTCTCGGCGCTCCTTATCAGGCGGTTGTGCAAATATCCAGCGAAAGCAGGGCCGTGTTGTTGAACCTCTGCGCGAGATTGTATTCGGCAAAGGCGAACTTACATAGGTGCCAACGGAGCTGCCGCAAAAGGTGTCGCGGCTCGCAATCGGAAAGCCTGCGAGAGTGGGCAAAAAGGTGAATGCCAAAAGGTGAATGAATGACAACGATTATTACAGTCAGAAAGGGCGGCAAGGTGGTCATGGCCGGTGACGGTCAGGTCTCGCTTGGCCAGACGGTGATGAAGGGCAACGCGCGCAAAGTGCGCCGCATCGGCAAGGGCGAGGTGATCGCCGGTTTCGCCGGTGCCACGGCGGATGCCTTCACGCTTCTCGACCGCCTCGAAAAGAAGCTCGAACAATATCCCGGCCAGCTGATGCGCGCCGCCGTCGAACTCGCCAAGGACTGGCGCACCGACAAGTATCTGCGCAATCTCGAAGCCATGATGCTGGTCGCCGACAAGACGACGACGCTCGCCATCACCGGCAATGGTGATGTGCTGGAACCCGAACATGGCGCGATCGCCATCGGCTCCGGCGGCAATTACGCTTTTGCAGCCGCGCGTGCCCTGATGGATAGCGACAAGTCCGCCGAGGATGTCGCCCGCAAGGCGCTCGATATCGCCGCCGATATCTGCGTCTACACCAACCACAATCTCATCGTCGAAACGCTCGACGCCGGGTAATCGCATTCCGAAACAAGGGTCCTGCGACCAGGCCGCTTCAAAGGCTGGTCGCTCAAGGAAAGCCGAGAGGATAACATGACGACCTTTTCACCCAGAGAAATCGTCTCGGAGCTCGACCGCTACATTATCGGCCAGCACGAGGCAAAACGCGCCGTTGCGATCGCATTGCGCAACCGCTGGCGCCGTCAGCAGCTCGACGAGAGCCTGCGCGACGAAGTCATGCCGAAGAACATTCTGATGATCGGCCCGACCGGCGTCGGCAAGACGGAAATCTCCCGTCGCCTCGCCAAGCTCGCCGGCGCGCCCTTCATCAAGGTTGAAGCCACGAAATTCACCGAGGTCGGTTATGTCGGCCGCGATGTCGAACAGATCATCCGTGACCTCGTCGAGGTCGGCATCGGCCTGGTGCGCGAAAAGAAGCGCGCCGAAGTCCAGGCCAAGGCGCATATGAGCGCCGAGGAACGCGTCCTCGATGCGCTGGTCGGATCGACCGCCTCGCCTGCCACCCGCGAAAGTTTCCGCAAGAAGCTGCGCGATGGCGAACTCGACGACAAGGAAATCGAGATCGAAGTCGCCGATGCCGGCTCCGGCATGCCTGGCTTCGAAATCCCTGGAATGCCGGGCGCCAATATCGGCGTGCTGAACCTGTCGGATATGTTCGGCAAGGCCATGGGCGGCCGCACGAAAAAGGTCCGCACGACGGTTTCGAAATCCTATGCGGAGCTGATCCGTGACGAATCCGACAAGCTGATCGACAACGAGGTCATCCAGCGCGAGGCTGTCCGTTCGGTCGAGAATGACGGCATCGTCTTCCTCGACGAGATCGACAAGATCGCCGCCCGCGACGGCGTCATGGGCGCCGGTGTTTCCCGCGAGGGTGTGCAGCGCGATCTTCTGCCGCTCGTCGAAGGCACGACCGTATCGACCAAATACGGACCGGTGAAGACGGACCACGTCCTGTTCATCGCGTCCGGCGCCTTCCATGTGGCGAAACCTTCGGATCTCCTGCCGGAACTGCAGGGCCGCCTGCCGATCCGCGTCGAGCTGAAGCCGCTCACCAAGGAAGATTTCCGCCGCATTCTGACGGAAACCGAAGCAAGCCTCATTCGCCAGTACAAGGCGTTGATGGGTACCGAAGACCTGACGCTCGACTTCACCGAGGATGCACTCGATGCGCTGGCCGATGTCGCCGTGCATCTGAATTCCTCGGTTGAGAATATCGGCGCCCGCCGCCTGCAGACGGTGATGGAACGGGTTCTCGACGAGATTTCGTTTGCCGCGCCTGACAAGGGCGGTACTTCGGTGACGATCGATGCCGAATATGTCCGCATCCATGTCGGCGATCTTGCTGCCGATACGGACCTGTCGAGGTATATTCTCTAAGCTTTGAAGTAAGGCAGCCGGACATCTCCGGCTGCCTTATCTTATGCTTGACGCTATTTTGAACGCTGCAGTCTCGACACGGTGGCGTGTGTTCTTGTATGGGTGACGCGCTCTCGCCCAGCCGCTATTGCGTGATCCGGATCGCTTAAGCTTGTGGCGGCAGCCACCATAGGCAACGTCCTGGGACACGAAATTTGAAACGCTTCCTGCTCGCATTGCTGTTCACCGTCGCCTGGGCGGCATCGTCTTCGACCTTCGCGGCCAGCATTACGGTCGTTCCCGAAGGCAACCGTAACACGGTGCAGCCGAAGGTTCCGGGTGCTTCGGTGCGGCGGACACGCGCCGGCAGGACGACATTCGACGACAAGTATGAAAAGATCCGCGACCTGCTCGCCAAAGACAGGGCGCTGGTGTCGAAAATCAAGTCGACGGCCTCCGCCTATAATATCGATCCGATCCATATCATCGGTGCGGTCGTCGGCGAGCATACCTATAATGTCGATGCCTATGACAGCCTCCAGACCTATTACATCAAGGCGGCGGCCTATGCGGGCAACAGCTTCCGTTTCGGTTATGGCGACGAAACCATCAAGACGTTCGTCGCGCGGCCGGAATTCTCCAAATGCGATCCGAATGACGATTCCTACAGTCTCTGGACCTGCCGCGAGGCGGTCTGGGAAAAGAGTTTTCGTGGTCGCAAGGTGGATGGCACGTCTTTTCCGGACAATCGGTTCAGCGCCGTCTTCTTCCAGCCCTTTTACGCCGGTCAGACCTTTGGCCTTGGTCAGCTCAACCCGCTGACGGCTTTGATGTTCTCCGACATGGTCGCGAAAACCTCAGGTTATCCGAAGCTGGACGAGAACAAGGCTTCCGACGTCTATGATGCGATCATGGACCCGGACAAGTCGCTGGCCTATATGGCGGCGACCATCCGCCGTTCGATCGACGACTACAAGTCGATCGCCCATGTCGATATCTCCCGCAATCCCGGCATCACCTCGACGCTTTACAATACCGGCGGCTCGGCCGAACGTGCCGCAGCCCTTGCTGCGCGGGGTGCGGGTGCCATGCCGGAAGAGAATTATTACGGCTGGCTCGTCAACGATAAGCTCGCCGAGTTGAAATCGCTTCTCTGAGCGCCGATATCTGACGGAACGCCGAAACAGAGGAAGCTGTCTGATGGACATGCGCCCCGAACCTTTCGTTCCGCCCGCACCAATACCCCACACCCGCCCGCTGTCCAAGCTGGGCGTCATTCGCAAGGCGTTGCGAAACCCGCTCGAGCTCTGGGGCGAGGGGTCATTCACGCTTCCCTGGATCGAGACGAAGTTCTTCAAGGAACGCACCCTGATCGTCAACGATCCGGGCCTCATCCGCCATATCCTGGTGGAGAATGTCGCCAATTACGAAATGTCGGAAATCCGCCAGCTGGTGCTGCGCCCGATCCTTCGTGATGGCCTTCTGACAGCCGAAGGCGAGGTCTGGAAACGCTCCCGCAAGGCGATGGCACCGGTCTTCACGCCAAGGCATGCAAAAGGCTTTGCAGGCCAGATGTTGGCGAAATCGGAAGAGTTCGTCGAAAAATATGCGGCGGGTAGCGCGGAAGGCGCGGTCCACGATGTTTCCGTCGATATGACGGACCTTACTTATGCGCTTCTCTCCGAAACCCTGTTTTCCGGCGAGATCGCCGGCGACAAGGAATCGGTCTCGCAGGATGTCGATGATCTCCTGCACCGCATGGGCCGTATCGATCCGATGGACATGCTGCGCGCTCCGCCCTGGGTGCCGCGGCTGACCCGGATCGGTGGCAGGCGGGTCATGGAGAAATTCCGCGGCATCGTTTCCGACACCATGCTTCAGCGGCAGACGCGCATGCGCGAGCATCCGGCCGATGTGCCGCAGGATTTTCTGACGCTGCTCCTGCAGCTTGAAGGTCCGGGCGGCCTCTCAATGGCTGAGATCGAGGACAATATTCTGACCTTCATCGGTGCCGGCCATGAAACGACGGCGCGAGCGCTTGCCTGGACGCTTTATTGCGTCGCCCAGTCTCCGCATGTGCGTGATCAGATGGAGAAGGAGATCGACGCGGTTCTGGCGAGCGACGCCGAACCGGTCGAGTGGCTCGATCTCATGCCCTGGGTGCGGGCCGCTTTCGAGGAGGCGCTCAGGCTCTATCCGCCAGCCCCTTCGATCAATCGCGAGGCGATCGAGGACGATCACTGGGCAAGCCCCGATGGCCGTGAGGTCTTTATCGACAAGGGCGTGACTGTTCTCGTCATGCCATGGACGCTGCACCGGCATTCGCTCTACTGGGAAAAGCCGGCCGCATTCATGCCGGAGCGTTTTCTGCCGGAGAACCGCGGCGCGATCAATCGTTTCCAGTATCTGCCGTTTGGTGCCGGTCCGCGTACCTGCATCGGTGCTACATTTGCCATGCAGGAGGCCGTCATCGCGCTTGCCGTGATGATGCGGCGTTATCGTTTTGACGTGACGCCGCAGATGGATGTCTGGCCGGTGCAGAAGCTGACGACCCAGCCCAGGGATGGGATGCCGATGCGGGTCAGCGCGCGGCGCCTTCAGTCCTGACCGGTGTCGCCTTTGGCGAATTGATCTTGCCGCCGCATGCGCTATTGATGGGTCTTCAATCGAAGGTTCGTCCACTTGGCCTCTCCACTTTTTCTCGGGATCGACACCGGGGGCACATATACCGACGCCGTTCTCTTTCGCGAGAACGAGGGCGTCGTGGCGAAAGCAAAGTCGCTCACCACCCGGCATGATCTGGCCCTTGGCATTGGCGGCGCCGTCAAATCCGTGCTTGCGCAAAGCGGTGTGGAGCCGGGCAAGATTGCGCTCGTTTCCTTGTCCACGACGCTTGCGACCAACGCTCTCGTCGAAGGGCAGGGAGGTCGCGCTGCTCTGGTGATGATCGGCTTCGGACCTGATGATCTCACCCGCGGTGGACTTTCCGAGGCACTTGGCGCGGATCCGGTGATCCATCTTCCTGGCGGCCACGATGTTCACGGTAATGAGACGCCGCTCAATATGGAAGCGCTGGAACAGAGGCTGCCGCAGCTGGCGTCGGCGGTTTCATCCTTTGCCGTCGCAGGTTATTTTGCTGTGAGGAATCCGGCTCACGAAATTCGGGTGCGGGATAAAATTCGCGAACTCTCCCATTTGCCGGTCACCTGCAGCCACGAATTGTCGTCCAGGCTCGGCGGCCCGCGCCGGGCGCTGACGACCTTGCTCAATGCCCGGCTGGTGTCGATCATCGACCGGCTCATTTCATCCGCCGAGGTTTTTCTTTCGGATTGCTGCATCGCCGCGCCGCTGATGGTCGTTCGTGGCGATGGAGCATTGATTTCTGCGTCCGAGGCGCGGCTTCGGCCGATCGAGACCATCCTGTCCGGTCCGGCTGCCAGCCTTGTCGGCGCCCGGTATCTGACGGGCCTGGACTCGGCGGTCGTCTCGGATATCGGCGGCACAACGACCGATGTCGCGGTGCTGAATGACGGGCGTCCGAAACTTGCCGAAGAAGGTGCGCATGTTGGCGGCTATCGAACCATGGTCGAGGCCGTTGCGCTACGCACCTATGGCCTCGGCGGCGATTCGGAGGTCCATATCGATGACCGCGGTCTTGAAGCTCGGTACAGCCTCGGGCCGCGGCGGATCCTGCCGCTGAGCCTCAGCGCCTTTGCCCATGAGGAGACTGTTATCCCGGTGCTGGAAAGGCAGCTGCGGGCGAGCCATCCCGGACGTCACGATGGACGATTTGCGTTGCGAACCGGTTTGCCGGCAACTCTTTCCGAAACCCTGCAGGATCAGGAGCGCGCAGTTTACGCCCGGCTTGGCGACAAGCCCGTTCCGCTGAATGACCTGCTCATCATGAATTCGCAGAAAGCGGTTCTTGATCGTCTCGTTTCCTATGGCCTCGTCCATATCTGCGGCATCACTCCTTCCGATGCACTGCATGTCCTTGGCCGGCAGAGCCAGTGGAGCGCAGATGCCGCAAGGCTCGGGCTGGAGATTGCTGCGCGGCGCAAGGATGGATCAGGGCGGCCGATCGCTGCCTCTGCCGAAGCGCTGGCGGAAAAGATTGTCTCGCGCCTGACACGTCAGTCCGCCGAAGCCATCCTGAAAACCTGCCTCATGGAAGACGGCGCAGATACGATCGACCCTGCCACGTCGCCGGTCGTGGATCACGTGCTGCGCCGCTTACCCGGGATCGTCCGGTTTTCGGTCGGTCTCGATCGGCCACTGATCGGGCTTGGCGCATCGGCGCCCGTCTATTACCCGGCCATCGCAGCAGCCCTTGGAACCGAATCGGTCATTCCCGAGGATGCCGATGTCGCAAATGCGATCGGCGCCGTTGTCGGCCAGGTGCGTGCCACGGCGGTGGTGACGGTCACTTCGCCGGAGGAGGGCCGCTTTGTCGTCATGGGTGGCGGAGAGATTTTCGCCGTGATTGGCGAAGACCGGGCACTGGAAATGGCGAGGGAACGGGCTCGGTTGGTGGTGATCGAAAAGGCCAGGGCCGAAGGCGCCGACGAAATCGTCCTTTCTCTACATGAGGAACTCGATGCGCCGGAAATCGAAGGCGCGCGAAAACTCGTCGAAGCGCGCATTTTTGCCAACGCAACCGGTCGGCCAAGAATCGCCATGCGGTAATCTCGGCCAAGGGCTTTTGCTTTCGTCGGATTGACAGAGAGTGCCGCCCGGGCAATCTGGCAAAGCAAGGAAATAGTCATAGGGAAGGAACTGCGGCATGGCCCGTCTTCAGAAAAACGGTCTTTCGCTCGATCTCGGGCTTCACGATTTTCTGGTGAAGGAGGCATTGCCCGGCACCGGCGTCGATGCAGAGCATTTTTTCAGTGCATTTGCCAGGATCGTCGAAGACCTTGCGCCGAAGAACCGGCAGCTGCTGAGCAAGCGCGACGCCTTTCGGGAAAAGCTCGACGACTGGTATCGCAAGAATGGCGCTCCTGTTGATCTCGATGCCTATCAGGCCTTCCTGCGTGACATTGGATATCTGCTCCCGGAAGGACCGGATTTTGCGGTCTCGACCGAAAATGTCGATCCTGAAATCGCCGAGATCGCCGGCCCGCAGCTGGTCGTGCCGGTCATGAATGCTCGTTACGCCCTGAATGCTGCCAATGCGCGCTGGGGTTCGCTTTATGACGCGCTTTACGGAACGGATGCCATTCCGGAAACGGATGGTGCCGAAAAGGGCAGGGGTTACAATCCCGTTCGCGGCGGTAAGGTTGTCGCCTGGGCACGCGCTTTCCTCGATCAGTCCACGCCGCTTGCCGGTGGCAGCTGGACGGATGTCGCGGGCTTCAAGGTTGAAGCCGGCGGCCTGCTGGTAACCATGGTCGGTGGCGAAATCAGCGGCCTCTCTGATCCTTCGCAATTCGCCGGCTATCGTGGTGAGGTGGCCTCGCCGACCCACATCCTTCTGAAAAAGAATGGGCTGCATGTCGAATTGCTGATCGACGCAACGACGGAAATCGGCAAGGCGGATTCGGCCAATATCTCCGACATCCGCCTGGAATCGGCGATCACGGCGATCATGGATTGCGAGGATTCGATCGCTGCGGTCGATGCCGATGACAAGGTTGTCGTTTATCGCAACTGGCTTGGCCTGATGAAGGGTGACCTTGCCGAAGAAGTGGCCAAAGGGGGGACAACCTTTACCCGCCGGCTTAATCCCGATGTCGTCTACAAGGCGCCGGATGGCGGTGATTTCGAGGTAAAGTCCCGCTCCCTCATGCTGGTGCGCAATGTCGGCCACCTGATGACCAATCCCGCAATTCTCGACTCCGATGGGAGAGAAGTGCCGGAAGGTATCATGGATGCGATGGTCACCGTGCTGATCGCCATGCATGACATCGCTCGCGGCGGCAAGGCTGGCGGCCTTCGCCAGAACTCCCGCGCCGGCTCCGTCTATGTCGTCAAGCCGAAGATGCACGGCCCCGAAGAGGTGGCATTTGCCGCCGAAATCTTTTCACGCGTCGAACAGGCGCTGGGTCTTGAGCCGAACACGGTCAAGATCGGGATCATGGATGAAGAGCGTCGCACCACGATCAACCTCAAGGAAGCGATCAGGGCCGCCAAGGATCGGGTCGTGTTCATCAATACCGGCTTCCTCGATCGCACCGGCGACGAGATCCATACCTCGATGGAAGCCGGCCCGATGATCCGCAAGGGGGATATGAAGCAGGCTGCCTGGATCGGTGCCTATGAAAACTGGAACGTCGATATCGGGCTTTCCTGCGGCCTGTCGGGTCACGCGCAGATCGGCAAGGGCATGTGGGCAATGCCGGACCTGATGGCGGCGATGCTCGAGCAGAAGATCGCGCACCCGAAAGCCGGCGCCAACACCGCCTGGGTGCCTTCACCGACCGCTGCAACCCTGCACGCCACACATTATCACAAGGTGGATGTCGCCTCCGTCCAGCAGCAGCTGAAGAGCCGCCCGCGGGCGAAGCTTTCCGATATCCTCTCCGTGCCCGTGGCATCGAAGCCGAACTGGACGCCGGAAGAAATCCAGCGCGAACTCGACAACAATGCGCAGGGTATTCTCGGTTATGTCGTGCGCTGGATCGATCAGGGCGTCGGCTGCTCCAAGGTGCCGGACATCAACAATGTCGGCCTGATGGAAGACCGCGCCACGCTGCGCATCTCCGCCCAGCATATGACCAACTGGCTGCATCACAAGATCGTCGGCGAGCAACAGATCGTCGAGACGATGCGGCGCATGGCAGCGGTCGTTGACGGTCAGAATGCCGGCGATCCGCTCTATCGTCCGATGGCGACAGATTTTGACGGCTCCATTGCCTTCCAGGCAGCCCTTGATCTCGTTCTGAAAGGTCGCGAGCAGCCCAATGGCTATACCGAGCCGGTGCTTCACCGCAGACGGCTGGAGTTCAAGCAGAAAGCCGCGATCTGATCGCGGCGACAATCTGCTCAAGCAGACAATCCGCCAACAAAAAAGCCGCCGGGAGAAATCCTGGCGGCTTTTTGAATTCCAGAGGCAATTCGTCTTACTGGACGACGATGACCTTGGTGGCATGACCCGGACGAACGCGGCTGTAGAGGTCGATCACGTCCTGGTTCATCAGGCGGATGCAGCCCGAAGAAGCGGCGGTGCCGATCGAGGCCCATTCCGGCGTGCCGTGCAGGCGGAACAGCGTGTCCTGGCCCTTCTCGTTGAAGAGATACATGGCGCGTGCACCGAGTGGGTTGGAGAGGCCCGGCCCCATGCCGTTCTCGACATACTTGGCGATGTCAGGCTTGCGGGCAGCCATTTCCTTCGGCGGATGCCAGGTCGGCCATTCCTGCTTCCAGGCAACATAGGCCGTACCCGACCAGGCGAAGCCTTCCTTGCCGACGCCGATACCATAACGCATCGCACGACCGTTCGGCAGGATGTAATAGAGGTGCCGTTCGCGGGTGTTGACGATGATCGTGCCCGGCTTTTCCGTCGTGTCGTAATTGACGATCTGACGGACGAACTCCTGCTTGACGCGGCTGATCGGGATCGCCGGCAGGGTGTAGCCTGCATCCGTTACCGAGCCGTAGGAATCGGTAAAGATCTGCGCGGTCTCGACACGCGTCGGAGCACTGGTCTGAGCGGTTTCGGACGTGGTGGAGCAGCCGGCCAGGGCAGCGGTTGCCAACAGGCCGAGTGCGAGCATGCTGTTGCGGAAGCGCATGGATGTCTCTTGATGAACGAATCGATTAAAACGAGCGCGACAGCGCCTTTGGAAAGGTTATTTTCCATATGTCTGCACTTGGCAAGCCGCTGCGCTGCACCAAGCTTAGGCGCCATCACAATTCGAAAACGCCATTGCCTTTTTGCAACATTCTCGGCAACGTCGGCAGGTAGCGATGACCATACTCAATCTTTCCGGCAACAACCCTCTGATCGATGGCCGCCAATCGGCACGGGCCATGATGGTGCGCAAGGGCAGCCAGATCCTTCTGCACGACTTGCGCCATGTCGTCCTGCCCGAACTTGTCCTGTCGAATGGACGCCGGGCAGATCTGGTTACCCTGTCGGAAAAGGGAGAGATCTGGATCATAGAGATCAAGACGTCGATCGAGGATTTTCGGGTCGACCGGAAATGGCTGGACTACCGAGCCTATTGCGACCGGCTTTTATTCGCCACGCATAGGGATGTGCCGCTCGATATCTTCCCCGAGGAATGCGGGCTGATCCTGGCAGACGGCTACGGCGCGCATATGATAAGGCCGGCACCTGAACATCGGTTGGCGCCAGCAGCGCGCAAGTCCGTCACGCTCGCATTCGCGCGCGCAGCAGCCCATCGCCTGATGATGGCCGAATGGGCGACAGGCAAGAATTTCGACGATCTTTGAAACTGTGCCTCAGCGGCGCCGAAATTACTTCGGCGCGCGCTTTGCAAGAATGCGCTGCAGCGTACGGCGGTGCATGTTGAGCCGCCTTGCCGTTTCCGACACGTTCCGCTCGCACATTTCATAGACCCGCTGGATGTGCTCCCAGCGAACACGATCCGCCGACATCGGCTTTTCCGGAACGTCGGCGCGCTCGCCTGGCCGCTGCGTCAGCGCATTGAAGACATCGTCTGCATCGGCAGGCTTGGCGAGGTAGTCGAGTGCGCCGAGCTTAACTGCCGTCACGGCGGTGGCGATATTGCCATAACCGGTCAGCACCACGATCTTCGTTTCTTCGCCGCCCTTGCTGCGGATCGCCTCGATCACGTCGAGCCCGTTACCATCACCAAGTCTTAAGTCCACGACCGCATATTTCGGCGGCTGCGCTTCGGCCTTGGCAATGCCTTCGGCAACCGTCTCGGCGATATCGACGATGAAACCGCGGCTTTCCATGGCGCGTGCAAGACGCCGCAGGAAAGGGCCGTCGTCATCGACGAGCAGCAGATAGGGCGTCGGGCCAAGGTCCACGTACATCGGTTCCGGGGGCAGTTCGGATTGTATTTCCATCTAGCGTCTCCGCGGGCACGACACCCACGTCTCCTGGTCTTTGGCCACGGCGATGTGCCGCGGATCAGTCAATCTTCGGCCTGTCCATGATCGGACGGGGCCATTCGATATTGATGCGCGCACCGGGCTTGCCATCATCACGGTTGCCGAACTTAAGCGTTGCGCCGGAGCGTTCCAGCAGGGTCTTGGCAATGAACAGTCCAAGACCCAGCCCGCCGGCACTTTCGCTTTCGCGCGACCTGGTGGTCATGTAGGGCTCTCCGATCCGGGTCAGAATATCCGGAGCATAACCCGGTCCGTCATCCTCGATCTTTATACTGACATGATCGGCGTTATGGCTTGTCGTGACCGTTACGCCTTTCGCGGCATAGTCTACAGCATTTTCAATGAGATTGCCGAGTCCGTATAGAATGCCAGCATTGCGGTTTCCGACAGGCTCCGTCGCGCGGTTGCTGTTTTCAACGATCTCGATGCCAATCCCGAACTGGCGGTACGGGGCAATGACCTCCTCGATCAGGGAGGAGAGCGGTAGCCGCCGCATATGTTCTTCGCCGTCGGCCGACAGGGACGTCAGGCGCCGAAGGATGTCACGGCAGCGCTCGCTCTGGCTGCGCAGCAGCATCACGTCTTCCCGGAACCGGTCGTCCGGCTGCAGGTCCCGCTCCATCTCCTTGGCGACGACGCTGATCGTCGCAAGCGGCGTCCCGAGCTCATGCGCCGCTGCCGCCGCCAGGCCATCCAGCTGGGAAAGATGCTTTTCGCGCTCGAGCACGAGTTCGGTCGCGGCCAGCGCGTCCGCAAGCTGGCTCGCTTCATGCGAGACACGATAGGCGTAAAATGCCGCAAACATCATCATGGAAGCGATGGCGCACCAGACCCCCATCTGCATCACAGGCGGAACCTGCAGCATTTCGCCGGGATACCACGGGATATCATAGGGCGAAAACGCCAGAGCTGTCGTCGAGATCAGCGCGAAGATGATGAGCAGGATCGAATGCCGCAGCGGCTGTGACGCAAAGGAAATGATGACCGGCACGCAGATCAGTGGCGCAAACGGATTGGCAAGGCCGCCGGTAATGAAGAGGAGCGAGGCCAGCTGCAGCAGGTCGAAACCGAGAAGCGCGGTCGCCGAGCCCGGGCCGAGCCTGTGGGTCGGCGTAAACCAGGCAGACAGCGTGAGATTGGCAACGGCAAGCGCAGCGATCAATATGGCCGCTTCCATGATGGGAAGCGGGAAACCCAGCACGAAGGCAACGGCCAGAACCGTTGCGGTCTGGCCCGCAACGGCAAGCCAGCGCAGCCGCACGAGGGTCTGCAGCCGCATCCGCCGGCTGGTATGCACGGAGGGTGGATCCGGCAGCAGGGCGCTGGCCTTTTCCTTGTTCACGCTATTGGGCATGTCGATCGCCTGTACATCGTCCGGTCTTTCCTGTCCCGTCTCCTTATCCTCCCGCGCCGATTGCGCGCAGGCGGCATACTGTCACGTCCCGCGCGGTTTGGCACGGGTGGTCGGCAGCGCTTCGGCCGGATCTTCGGGCCAGGGATGCTTCGGATAGCGGCCGCGCATGTCGGCCCGCACATCCTTCCACGATCCCGACCAGAAACCGGGCAGATCGCGCGTTGTCTGGATCGGCCGATGCGCTGGCGATGTCAGTTCCAGCACCAGCGGCAGCCGTCCGCCGCCGATCGAAGGATGTATCTTCAATCCGAACAATTCCTGAACCCGGATGGTTAGAAGCGGCTCGTCGCCATCATACTGGATCGGGTGACGCTGCCCGGTCGGCGCTTCGAAATGCGTTGGTGCCAGCCTGTCCAGATCCCGCACCACCTCATAAGGAACGAGCAGCCGCAAACCTTCCGAAAGTTTTCCCGGATTGATGCTGTCTATCCCGGTCACGCCCTGCTGCAAGGGAATGAACCAGTCATCAAGACGCGCCAGCAGAGCGTCGTCGCTGACATCAGGCCAGGGATCACCGATCGTCCGATGGAGAAAGCCCATCCGCTGGCGAAGCTGCAACCCGTCCTTCGAAAAGGGCAGGGCATCTATACCGATCTCTCTGACACCATCGGCCAAAGCCGCAATTGCCTGTTCGCCGCGCGGCCGTGGCAGCGGCTTTTCGTCGAATAGGATCGCGCCGAGCCGGACGACCTGACGGGCGCGCACCTGCCCGCTGTTTCGGTCGAAGAAACACTCGTCCTTACGCTCGATCAGATCAGCAAGCTCGTCCTCCACATCGGCCCGGCTCGTTTCGGCTGCAGAAAGAATGCGCGCCTGCGCAGCGCGACCGGTCAGGTCGGCAATCACCAGCATCTGTGCAGCAGCAAGACGTTCGGTCTCCGGCAATTCCGCACCGCGGCCATTCGCCATGACGAACCGCCCACGCCCACCCCGCTGCAGCGCGACCCGGTCCGGATAGGCGTGCAGCAGAAGATGCCCTGCCGGAATGGTTTCGTTGGATTGTGCGGTCTTCGGCAGATCCGCAATCATCCGCTCGGCCAGCTTGCGAGCCGCCTCCGGCCGTTCGCCGCGCTCATTGCGAAATCGCCGCAGTCTTTCGTCGAGGTCAATGTCGCTGCCACCAAGACCTTGCTCCGTCAGAAGCACCGCGAGAAGCGAGGCTTGCTTTGCAAATCCCCGTCCATGCGCTGCGATCACCATTGCCGACAAGCGCGGTGGCAGCGCCATTTCACGCATTTGGCGTCCCATATCGGTCAGGCCGCCGCCGGCATCCAGCGCGCCAAGTCTGATAAGAAGAGCCTTTGCCTCGATAAATGCCGCTCTGGGCGGCTGATCCAGAAAGGCAAGTGTTGCCGGATCCTGAACACCCCAATGGGCCAGATCGAGAACAAGGCCCGACAGATCGCTCGAAAGAATCTGCGGCGGCGTAAAGGCGGGAAGTGCCGCCATTTGCCCGGCATGCCACAGCCGAATGGCGATCCCAGGCTCCGTTCGCCCTGCACGCCCTGCGCGCTGGTCGGCAGAAGCGCGCGAGGCGCGTTGCGTCTCAAGCCGGGTAATGCCAGTTGATGGCTCGAACACGGGCAATCGCTGCAGCCCGCTATCGATCACGATCCGCACCCCGTCGATGGTGATCGAGGTTTCGGCGATCGATGTCGCAAGCACCACCTTGCGGCGGCCGGATGGCGCAGGCCGGATCGCCAGGTCCTGCTCCTTCTGTGAAAGATTGCCATAGAGCGGTACGATATCGGTCTCCGCCCCCAGCTGCCCCTCAAGTCTCTCGACAGTTCGTTTTATTTCCGCCTGGCCGGGCAGAAAGGCGAGGATGGATCCCGTTTCCGTGTCATGCGCCTGGATGATCGAGCGTGCGACGACGTCCTCGATCCTGCTCCCGGCGGGTCGGTCGGCATAACGAATGTCGATCGGAAAGCTGCGACCTTCACTGATAATCACGGGTGGATTGCCGAGAAGACTGGCGATCCTCTCGACATCCAGTGTCGCCGACATCACGAGAAGCCGCAGGTCGTCGCGAAGCGCCGACTGCACGTCGAGTGCGAGCGCCAGGCCGAAATCCGCATCGAGCGAACGTTCATGGAATTCGTCGAAGATGACGCAGGAGATCCCGGAAAGTTCGGGATCCTCCAGAATCATCCGGGCAAACACGCCTTCCGTCACCACTTCGATCCGCGTCCGTGCCGACACTCTGTTGTCGAGCCGCATCCGGTACCCAACCCGCTCGCCCACCGGTTCGCCGATCAGCGTTGCCATGCGACTGGCAGCTGCGCGTGCAGCTAGCCGCCGCGGTTCGAGCAGAATGATCTTGCCGCTGCACCATGGCTCGTCGAGAAGTGCCAGAGGCACGAGGGTCGTCTTGCCGGCGCCCGGTGGCGCCGACAGGACGGCCCGCACCCCCGAGCTGAACGCTGCAGCGATATCACCGAGAACCTCGGAGACCGGGAGCCGGGGCAACCGTCCCGAGATCGACCCTGCACCATGCGTGGCACTTGTCATTTTCCCTTGGCCTGTCCTGTCGCATGGCGGTAGGCGAGGATGGCCCCGGCAAGATCCTCGACTGCGGCGCCAACCGATTTGAAAAGGGTAATCTCCTGCGGGTCCTTGCGCCCCGGATGTGTGCCCTTGATCAGATCCACCATTTCCGCCCGGATATCGCTTTTCTGAATGACACCGCTCCGGATCGGTTGAACGATATCGCCGCCTTCCTTCATCGCGCCCTCGCGCGTATCGACAAAGATCGCCGATCGGCGAGCGGCCTCGTCGTCGCTTTCGCGCATTTCGGGCTTGAAAGCGCCGACAAGATCGAGATGAGTGCCGGGCCGCAGCCATTCGCCCTGGATCAGCGGTTCGCGCGAAAGCGTGGCGCAGGAAATGATGTCTGCTTCACCCGTCGCACTGGCGAGATCGCTGATAGCCACGGCGTTGAGACCGAGCGCCCGCGCCTCCGCAGCTGTCTCTTCAGCCTTCTTATGATTACGCCCCCATATCATAAAGCGCTCCAGCGGCCGTGTAACCGCATGCGCCTGGCATAGATTGAGCGACAACCGACCAGTCCCGACCATCAGCATGGTCTTTGCATCTTCGCGCGCGAGATATCTTGCGGCGAGCGCGGATGTGGCTGCGGTCCGGCGCGCCGTCAGTTCGCCTCCTTCGACAAGTGCCAGCATCTCACCGGTCTTGCCGGAAGACAGGAGATAATTGCCCATGATCGTCGGCAGGCTTCGCGTATGATTGTCAGGGAACAGATTGAGGATCTTCACGCCGCTATAGGTGCCTGGCACCCAGGCCGGCATCAGAAGCATTACGGCATCCGCCTCTCCGGGCACCGCCATGTCATGATGATGACGCACCGGGACCACGCAATCTCCCGCAAACAGGTCGGCGATCGTATCGATCAGGGCCTCGAAAGGCAGGGCGTCGCGCGTCTGTTCATGATCCAGTACAAGCATCCGAAACTCCAGAAAGGTTAGGTCGCAAAAGGGCTTTCATCCGGTAATCGCCGTTCCTCTGTTGAAAGCGCTATTCGGTTGAGAAGTCATGCCTTTTTATTCATCTGCGCCTAAATTCTATACGGAGAATGACGCATTGTGAGGGCTCTGAAGAAAAATGACATTTTTTTAAAAATCGCTGTTGACGCTTGGTAGGGTTGGATCTATAACCCGCCTCACTGACGAGGGCGGCGGCGCTGCTAGCGACGAAGCTTCTCGTTCTGGAGAAACTG
>NZ_VIWP01000014.1 GCF_007829835.1 Neorhizobium alkalisoli
CATTGAGATCGAAGGCGAAGTCGAGATCTTTTTCGGTCATCTCCAGAACCGAACCGCCATGGACGACGCCGGCGCAGTTGAACAGGATGTCGACCTGGCCGATACGGGCGAAGAACGTCTCGACCGCTGTACCATCCAGCACGTCGAGGCGTGCCGTCTCGATGCCGGTCGCGCCGCTCAACGTTGCCAAAGCACCGTCATTGATATCGGTCGCCCAGACCTTGGCACCGGCTGCGGCGAATGCAAGTGCGCTTGCACGCCCGATACCCTGGCCAGCAGCCGTCACGACGACCGTTTTGCCTCCCAGCTTACCTGTCATCTCTTCTCCCTTTTTCAGTCCCGATGGAACACCTCATCCATCACCGCCTACCATTCCCCATCCTGACCCGTTTCGAAAGGCCTTTGGAATGGAATATGGTACGCGACGCCGCTTTCGATCACCGGCAGCGATTTTCAGTGTTCCGCTAGGGCGCTGATGCGAAGGGATTTGTCAGGCCGTCCAGCGAGTTCGTCTGTATTGCGAGGGCGTCACGCCATAAGCCCGCTTGAACGTGCGCGACAGATGCGGGGCGCTGTTGAGACCGATCTCCAGCGCCACTTCGATCAGAGAGGCGCGCGAATTGGTGAGAAGCGCCTGCGCCTTCTTCATCCTGATCTTCGTATAGGCCTCTGCCGGCGTGATGCCGAGGTCCCTGTGGAACATGCGTTCCAGCTGTCTTCGCGAGACACCGGTTCTTGATGCCAGAGACTCGATCGCAACAGGCGTTTCCAGATCCTGCTCCATGATCAGCAGCGCTGCGCGCAGCCGCGGATCGATATTCGAGGCGACACCTTCCGTGCTTTCCGCAAGCGGTTGCCTGGACTGCTGATCCGTGCCACGCCGCGCCCGGTCGATCTGCAGCACGTCGAGAGCATTGCGCTCTGCTGCACTGTCGATATGCCGCCGCACCAGAAAGGCTGCCATATCCGCCGAACTCGCACCGCCGACACACGAGCCGCGGCCCTGGCCGAAATCGAAGAGACGGTCAGACCGGACCGGATTATCCGGAAACCTGTCGCGATATGCCTTGTAATGAAGCCAGCTGACGCAGGCCCGGTGTTTTGCCATCAATCCCGCCTCCGCCAGCACGAAGGTGCCGGTACAGAGACCAATCAGCGGCACATCCTTGCCGGCGGCCTCGCGCAAATAACGCGCCGTCTCGTCATCAACAGGATTGTCAGTCGACAGAAGACCACCGACCACGACGATATAGTCGAATTCCCGCGGCTCCAGAAAATCGGATGTGGGAGCAACACTGACACCGCAGCTGGAGCGAACCAGATGCCTGGTGCTGCCAAGCACATGCCAGTCCGCATGTACACGCCCGGAACGGTCGAGTTCGTCGCCTGCAAGCCTCAGCGTATCGACGAAAAGCCCGAAGGCCGACAGGGTGAAATTTCTCGAAAGCACGAAGCCGATCCGCAATCGCGCCGTCGGCTTTGCGGCATCCGTTCTTTTCGCATTGATCTTCGACATTGACACCGTCAGCCAGCAAATCGTTCAGCACAATTTTTCGAGATTGACGCTATTCTGCCGGCTTGTCCGTCGTCAACGCGACATGGCTTGTGCCGCATTGGGGACATCCCATGAATCGAAAAGGCCGCGGATCATCCTCTTTTCCAGGAATAATCCGCAGCCTTTCGCCCCGAATTCTAGGCAGCGGTGAGCTTGTCGACACCATAGATCGCGTTGACGATGCCGAGCGCAACGATAGCAATCAGCATCTGAACGGTAGCAATGGCTGCGATCGACGGGTCGAACTGATTTTGCATGTAGCTCAGCATGACGACCGGCAGGCTGCTGCTACTGGCCCCGCCAAAGAAGAAAGAAAGAGGCAGGTTGTCGAGGGAAATCAGAACCGAGAACAGCGCCCCGGCAAAGATCCCGGGCTTAATCAGAGGCATAGTGATCTGGAAGAAGATCTGTGCCCTCGAAGCCCCGAGTACCGCTGCCGCTTCCTCGTAGTCGGCCGGAATGCCGCGATAGACGGCGAGCACCGTGCGGGAAATATAGGGGATGGCGACGACCGTATGGGTGATCAGCAAAGACAGGAATGACACGCCCAGCGTCAGTGCCGACAGCATATAGAGCAGCGAGAAACCAAGCAGGATCGCCGGGACCGAGATCGGTGCAAGCATGACATTGGTAAAAACCTGCGCGGCATTGGTATTGGCGCGAACGGCCCAGATCGCGGCCGGAACACCGAGCACGGTCCCCGCCAGCGCCGACAGAAGCGCAATTTCGACGCTCACCAGCAGCGACTGCATAAACGGACGATATTCGACGATCCGGTAATACCATTGCGTACTGAATCCGGGCATCGGAAACACGATGAAACTGGATGACGAGAAGGAAACCAGAACCACGATCGCGATCGGCAGCAGCAGGAAGGCGAAGAACAGAAGGACATAGGCCGCAAGCAGAACTTGCCCCCAGCCGGGGCCTTTTTGCCGACGTTCGATCACTTGCGGAGTGGTGACGATGGTAGTCATTTCACACCCTTTCGACGAAGGAAGCGGAGCTGGATGGTCATGCCAATCAGCGCAAAGAGCAGGAGGACATTACCCATGGCGGCGGCAAAACCGATGTTCTGCGTCAGGGTGAACTGCTGATAGATCAACAGCGAAAGCGTGGTGACCTTCCCGCCCCCCAATAGAAGCATGGTCAGGAAGCTTCCATTGGTAAGGACGAAAACGAGGATGCAGCCCGTTGCAATCCCGTCAATGCTCAACGGGAAGGTCACTGTGAGGAAAGTGCGGAGCTTGCTGGCACCGAGGATCTGCGCCGACTCTTCGAGGCTCGGGTTGACGCCCTGCAGAACCGAGGTAATCGAAAGCACCATGAAGGGCACCAGCACATGGATGAGGCCGACATAGACCATCATCTCCGTATTGACCATATTCTCCGGCTTCTCGATCAGATCGGCGCCGAGAAGCATGGTGTTGACGAGCCCCTTGCGTGCGAAAAGAACGGTCCAGCCAAAGGTTCTCATGATGATGGAGGTCAACAGCGGAGCGATCAGCAGGAAAACGATCAGCGAATTCCATCGGCCCGCAAAACGCACCATGAAATAGGAGACCGGATATCCGATCAGCAGGCATGCGACGGTCGTGATTGCCGAGACTTTTACCGTCTGCCAGACGACACCAAGATAATAGGGATCGGTGAAGAGCACCGCATAGAAACGGAACATGTCCTCGGCAGGCAGGCTGCGGGCAATATTGGCTGCCAGCGGGATGATGAAGAAGGCCATCAGGAAAATGAGGGCCGGCAGAGCCCAGAGGCCAGAGGAAATCTGAAACGGGCGCCCGCTTCTGCTGCGAAGCGTCGCTTCGCCCGCCTCGGCGATCGGAAGTGCGGCTGGCTGGCTCACCGGACACCTCCATCGCTGAGCATGATGGCGTATTCGTCCGGCCATCCAAGCCCGATCGTTCCGTCATTCGCAGCGACCGTCTTCTCGCCGCTATAGACATAGATGGGCTTTTCCAGTCCCGGCAGGTCGAGTTCGTAGGCATAATAACTGCCACGAAACACGATGCCGCGGACATTGGCGCGCAGCTGGGTGGATTCGGGCGAGATCGCCAGCCGTTCAGGCCGGACGGCCACACGGATCGCACTCGAACCACGCAGGCTCGGCGGCCCGGCAACCTTGACGACCGGCGCATTCGGCAGAGTGAGCCGCACATTCCACATCCCAGCTTCCGCAGGACCAGCCAATGTCCCGTCAAAGATATTGGCAGTGCCGAGGAATTCGGACACGAACTGGCTCTGGGGACGTTCATAGATATCGATCGGGGTTCCGACCTGGACGATCTCGCCTTCCGCCATGACGGCAATGCGGTCGGACATCGTCAGCGCTTCTTCCTGATCATGGGTGACGATGATCGAGGTAATACCCAGCCGACGCTGGATCGCCCTGAGTTCGAACTGCATGCTTTCACGCAGGTTCCGGTCGAGAGCCCCGAGGGGCTCGTCGAGCAGCAGGACCTTCGGGTCCGTCACCAGCGAGCGCGCCAGCGCGACACGCTGCTGCTGGCCACCCGACATCTGGTGGATAGAACGATCTTCGAAATTCGAAAGCCTGACGAGATCGAGCATTGCCCGCACTTTCTTCGTGCGTTCGGCAGCCGGCATTCCCCGGGTCTTCAGGCCATAGGCGACGTTCTGACCTACCGTCATATGCGGAAAGAGGCTGTAATTTTGAAAAACCATGCCGAGGCCACGCCTGTTCGGCGGCAACTCGGTCACATCCACGCCACCGATCAGGACGCTGCCGGTATTCGGCATGCTGAAACCGGCGATGATGCGCAGAGTTGTCGTCTTGCCGCAGCCGGATGGGCCGAGAAGGGCAAGCATTTCGCCGGGCGCGACATGCAGCGACGTCGGCTTTAACGCAAGGGTCTGCCCATAACGTTTGGTGACGTTCTCCAGCGAAAGCGGAACTGATGCATTCATGGCTGTTCTCCGAATTATTATAATTGTTTGTCGATCGATATCGGCGCGATGATCCAGAAGACCTCGGCCGGCTCTTCGCCGGTATGGCGGAAAGCGTGCGGCACCGAGGCACCGAAGGCAAAGCTGTCGCCAGCGCGAAGATGCGCCTCCCGGCCGCCGACCTGCAGCACGATTTCTCCTTTCAGCACCATCCCGCCCTTTTCGGCCGGATAGGACAGGAGCCCTTCCCCGGATGAGCCGCCGCGATCGACATGCAGGATCATCAGCTGAAGATTATGGGCGCTCTTTGCGGAAAGAAGCTCCTTGTTGAGATATCCCAGCTGCAGCACCGGACGCTGCTCGGCCCGACGGACGAAATCCAGCTCCTCTGCGCCAGCGGCCACCGGCTCGAAGAAAACGCTGAGCGGCGCATCAAGCGCCTGGCAGATGGCCGAGAGAACCCTCACGGACGGGTTCGAAACATCGCGCTCCACCTGGCTCAACATTCCGATAGAAATTCCGGACCGCAGTGAGAGCTGCTTCAGCGAAAGGCTCTTTTCCTTCCGCAGCCGCCTGATCATGCCGCCCAGCGGACTGGCGTGAACAGCGTCCGGCCTGCCGCCGCGCCCCGCCTCCGGCGCATCCGGCTCCAGCTGCTCACCTGTCGCGTTCATCATCCTTCGCCTCGCGCATTCGGGGATGCTACTGGTTTCAATATGCTGAGCGGTCAAAGCGGCAAACCTTAACGTCCCGGCTTCGTTTCGGACTGACGGCAGATGAACATGCCGCAGCTGATGATCGTTAAGCAGCCCCACTCCGCGGCGCATTTTCCAGCGCCCCCGGATGTCGGGAGCATTTCTTCCCGGCTATCAACCGTCTTCCTGACTGATACCGTCGCCGCGTCTCGGGGTGCGGGCAAGTGAAATCAGTTATGCGTGGAATTATGCTATAGCGAAACATAGCCTTTGCCTGCTCGCCGGGATTTGAGCGTTGCGAGCCCTTGGATCACCCAAACAACAATTGAGGGAACGGATAATGAGCAAGGCTACATGGATAAAGTCGCTTGCGGTTCTGCTGGGCGCGACGACAGCTGCAACATCGGCATCAAGTGCCGACCTGACCGTCGGAGCGTTCGGCGGACTTTGGGAAAAATCGCTCCGCACATGCGTGATCGAGCCCTTTGAAAAAGAGACCGGAAAGACAGTCGAGGTCGTGCTTGGAGCACCGATCCAGTGGCTGAACCAGATCGCGGCAAACCCTTCCAAGCCTCCGCTCGACATCATTTTCCCGCCGACGGAGCAGGCCTATGAAATGATCGACAAGGGCCTTGCCGACGCCTTCACCAAGGACAAGGTTTCGGTTCTTCCGGACCTCAATCCCGACCTCGTAGCCTTTGGGGAAGGCTATGGCGTCGTCTTCGATTATGGCGCCATGGGCGTCATCTATAACAGCAAGACCGTCAAGACGCCGATCAATACATGGGAAGACTTTCTCAAGGGTGCGGAGAACGGTGATTTCACGGCCTCCATACCCAGCATCAGCTATCCGAGCGCGCTGAGCTCAAGCCTCTGGAACATCGCCAAGACAAGCGGCGGTGACGAAAAGAATGCGCAGCCGGGTCTCGACCGCGTCAAGAGCATGATGAAAGGCGGCGATCTCGAGTTCTGGAGCGATCCGAACCAGGTGCTGAATGCGCTCGCTTCCGGCGAAATCGATAGCGCCATGTACTGGGATGGCCGGTCCTGGGCTTTCATTGTCGAAGGCAATCATCCCGACTTCAAATATGTGACCCCGAAGCCTGGCGGCCCGGCGGCTCTGACCTGGATCCAGAAGGTCAAGAACAGCAGCGTTCTCGGCTGGAAATTCGTGGACATCGCCCTCGGTGCGGAAGGCCAGGGCTGCTTTGCCAGCAAGACCCGCTACGGCATCGCCAACCTTAAGGCGAAATTCGATCCGGCCGTGGCACCGATGATCACCAAATATGCCGATCTCAGCATTCCGCCATACCGCGAGATCAACAAGGTTCGCGATTCCCTGGTCGAGGCCTGGAACAAGCAGATCGGGCGATAAGCCCTCCGGGCGGGCGCCAAGACGTCCGGCCCGATCGATCGGGCCGAATGGCCTGCACTTTCTCGTACCATTGCAGATGGCTGGTTCGTCGGGAAACGCATTTTCCGACGCGAGGCGTCGTACATCCCGAAAATGCCAGAGGACAACCGTCCTGCGGTCTCTCTATGCCCGGAGAATCTATCATGACATATCGTGTTGGTGTCGATATCGGCGGGTCCTTCACCGACTTCGCCCTGTTCGACGAAACGACAAAGTCCCTGAAATCGCTCAAGGTGTTTTCACGGCCGGACCAGCCGGGGAGCGAGATCCTCAACGGCATCAGGGAGGCCGGCGAGCGTTATGGCATCACGCCTGACGAGATCGCCTATTTCACCCATGGCACGACGGTCGGGATCAACACCGTCATCCAGCGGCGTGGGCTCAAGCTTGCGCTTTTCACGACCGAAGGTTTTAGCGACGTGCTCGAGATCGCACGGCTGAAGATCCCGGACATGTACAATCTCCTGTCGAGGCGCCCTGCCCCGCTGATCACCCGCGATCTCGTCTGGGGCGTGCCGGGACGTCTGAATTTCGATGGCTCAGAGCGGCAGCCTCTGGACGAAGAGGCTCTGATCACAGCACTCGCCGCGGCTCAGGCAGAAGGCGTGGACGGCATCGTCGTCTCCTTCCTTCACGCCTATCGCAATACGGCCCACGAGCGCCGCGCGGAAGAAATCATCGCCGCCCATGCTCGCGACCTTCCCGTATTTCTTTCCTCGACGACCTGGCCGATCATTCGCGAATACGAGCGCACCATAACCGCCGTCATCGGCGGTTATGTCCAGCCACGCGTTTCGCATTACCTCTCCTCGCTGCAGGAGGCCCTCAAATCGGTCGGCGTTGCGGCCGAACCTCATCTCACCAAGTCGAATGGCGGCATCATGACTGCCGAACAGGGCAAACGCGAATGCGTGCAGATGATCCTGTCCGGCACGGCAGCAGGCGTGATCGGAGCAGCCTATGTTGCCGAAGTCGCGGGCATCGACAAATGCATGAGCCTCGACATCGGTGGCACGTCGGCAGACGTCGCGATCATCATCGATGGCCAGCCGCAATATGGCGTCGGCGAGCAGATCGGTGATTTCCAGATCTTCATCCCTTCCGTTTCGGTCGCATCGATCGGAGAGGGCGGCGGCTCGATCGCCTGGGTCGACAACCAGAATGTCTTGCGCGTTGGTCCCGAAAGCGCCGGCTCTCGCCCTGGCCCTGCCTGTTACGGACGTGGCGGCACGCAGCCCACCATTACCGATGCATTCGTGGTTCTGAATCTGATCGGCCACGGCGACCTCGGCTACAATTCCGTCACCGTCGATCGGCAGAAGGCCATCGATGCCGTCGATACCCTTGCAAGGAAACTGAACCGTTCCGTGGAACAGACGGCGGAAGCGATCATCGATATTGCCGTGTCCGGCATGTATACCGATGTCTCGGCGCTGGTTTCCCGTTTCGGTATCGACCCGCGGGAGTTCTCGCTGCTCGCCTTTGGCGGCGCCGGCCCGATGAATGCCTGCCACCTGGCACGCGAAATCCACTCCAGGGAAGTCGTCGTTCCGCCCACGCCCGGCGTTCTCTCCGCGCTCGGTGGACTGATTGCCGACCTGAAGAACGATTTCATCAAGACGATCTACAGCGACCTTTCGGCGGAAGCTGTACCGCTGGTTCGTGAAGCGTTTGCGGAACTGCGCACCGCCGCCGAACAATGGCTTTTCGTCGACCAGGGCTACCAAGGCGAGCCGCTCTTCACCTATTCCGCGGAGATGCGCTACCGAGGTCAGAGTTTCGAGATAGATACGGTATTCGATCCCTCGGTCCTGACTGGCGAGACAGATGTCGCACGGCAGCTTGCTGACACATTTCATGCCGAACACGCTCGCGTCTACGGGCATTCCGACCCGGCAGCGGCCGTACAGATCATCAGCCTTCGGCTGATCGTGGTTGGCACGGTCGAAAAGCCGGAAATGCCGCGCTTTCCTTTCGTATCTGCCGTCGCAGAGCCGGAACGTCAGGTCGAAGTCTATCTAGGCGGCGCCTGGATCACCGCCGACATCTACCAACGCGCCAATCTCAAATCCGGGCACTCCCTCAAGGGGCCGGCCATCGTCACGCAGTCGGACACGACAACCGTGCTCCTTCCCGGCTTTTCGGCCGTGATCGATGAATTCGCCAATATTCGTATCTTCGAGGAGGCAGAAGCATGACGATCGACAACGCAACTTCTCTGCGCGTGCTTGCCAACTATTGCGCAGCCGCAGCAGAAAGCATGGGCTGGACGCTGATGCGCACCGCCCACTCGACCTTCGTCAAGGAGACGGAGGATTTCTCCTGCCAGGTGCTCAGCCCGGAAGGTCTGACGGTCGCTTCGCCACGCACCTTTGGCGCGACCTGGTATACGGGTTTGGACTATAGCGGCGTTCTGGGGCGCTTCGATTATCAGGAAGGCGACATCTGCGTCTGCTCCGACCCCTATTCCGGTTTCGTGGCGACGCATGCACCGGATCTGCACATGTGGAAACCCGTCTTCTGGAAGGGCGAGCTCATGTGTTTCGTCGGTAACCACATCCACAACACCGATGTCGGAGGCGCCGTGCCGGCGTCGCTGTCGCGTACTCTGACGGAAGTGCATCAGGAAGGTATCCGTATTCCTCCGATGCGACTGATGCGCGACGGCAAGATCAATCAGGACCTGATCGATATCATCAGCACCAATGTCCGGCTGCCGGAACAGAACTGGGGCGATCTCAATGCCCAGATCGCCTGTGTCGCGGTCGGTGAAGCAAAAGTCCACGACATCATCCGCCGCTTCGGTAAGGAAGGTTTTCGCGCCGGTCTCGGGCAGCTTCTCGATTATTCGGAAGCGCAGGCGCGCCGCGTCATTTCCGAGCTACCGGATGGCGAATATTTTTTCGCCGACTATGCCGACGAGGACCAGACGGGCGGTTATCCCGTGCGGATGGCCGTGACCCTGAAGATCCATGGGGACAGCCTCACCGTGGATTTCACCGGCTCGGACCCGCAGCTGGTCTCGTCGCTCAACATGCCGACTGGCGGCAATGAGCGACATGCGCTTGCCATGGTGGGTGTCATGTACGCGCTCTATTGCCTCGATCCGACTATCCTACTCAATTCCGGTCTGGTGCGCCCCGTGAGGGCAATCCTGCCGGAAGGAACGGTGGTCAATGCCACCAGCCCGGCCGCCGTCGGCATGCGCAGCCTGATGTGCAATCTCGCCCAGACTTCCGTCATCGGCGCTTTCTGCCGGGTCGTGCCGGATCGGATGCCGGCCTCCCCGGGCAGCGGCCTTTCGATCATGAACGTCAAGACTTCGACCCGTAGCGGCCGGCCGGTCATGGCGTCGATCGGCCCTGTTGGCGGTGGCGCGGGCGGCGGCCCCAAAGCAGACGGCGTCGAGGGCTGCGGCGCGAACATGTCGTTCCTCAAGAACACGCCGGTCGAAATCAACGAGGCGGAGGTACCGATCTCCATCCACCGTTATGGCCTGGTGAAGGACTCGGGCGGCCCCGGCCGATATCGCGGCGGGCTGGCGCTTGAAATGCAGTTCCAGCTTTTCGCACCCCAATCGATGGTGACGGCCCGAAATCGCGACCGTTCCAACTTCTCTGCCTGGGGTCTGAAAGGAGGACAGGCAGGCGCCGTTTCCCGCTTCATCAGGAACCCGGGCACCGACAAAGCGATCGAGCTTGGCTCAATGGATATCGTGCATTGCGATCCCGGCGACGTGATCCTGATCCAGGGCCCCGGCGCCGGAGGTTACGGCCCGCCACATGAACGTGCGGTTGACGATGTGTTGTTCGACATCCGTCGCGGCTTCGTTTCCGCCGCCCATGCGCGGGAGCGTTATGGTATCGCGCTTGGACCCGATGGCAGGCTCGACGAGCCCGCGACGACAGCGCTCCGGGCAGCCATGGCGGCTGAAGCGCAGCCGGCCGAATTCGGTCATGGACCTTACCGGGTAGGCTACGAAAAGGTCTGGACGCGTGAGCGCTATCAGGCGCTGACCGCCATTCTGGCGGCGCTTCCCGTCACTTGGCGATATTTCGTCAAACACCGCATTTTTGCAGCCATCGGCAAGACGGAGCCGGTCACCGGTGACGGCGCAGCAGACATCCATGCAGCTTATCGCAGAATCACCGCGGAATTCCCGGATCTACCCGATCTGGAACCCGGCCGATCCTCCATCGCGGCTGAATAACAGGGATCAAGGAGATATTCCCGTGAACGATTTTCCCGACGCAAAAGCGGCGGCCCATTCGCCTGCCGATTTCTCGATGCTGTTCAGCCCTTTCAAGCTGCGCGACGTCATCTTTCCCAACCGCATCGTGCTTGCACCCATGCAGATGTACAAGACGACGCCGGACGGCAAATTCACCGACTGGCACTTCCAGCATCTCGCCCGTTTTGCAATCGGTGGCGCCGGCACTGTCATGACCGAGGGCCTGATCGTCGATCCGGTCGGCCGTAATACCTATGGTGACTGCGGTATCTGGAACGACGACCAGATCGAGCCGCTGAAGAGGCTGGTAGATTTCCTTCATGCCAACGGCACGCTCGCAGCCTGCCAGCTGCACCATGCCGGCCCCAAATC
This sequence comes from Neorhizobium alkalisoli, assembly GCF_007829835.1. Lineage (GTDB taxonomy): Bacteria > Pseudomonadota > Alphaproteobacteria > Rhizobiales > Rhizobiaceae > Neorhizobium. Next base: position 11,187 of record NZ_VIWP01000014.1, read on the forward strand.
GGCCCGCCAGAGACCATGGGAAGGGTTGGGGCCGCTCGGTGACAAGGAAGCGGCTATGGGCGAAGCGCCCTGGCAGCCGGTCAGCTCCTGTGACGGGCGCTCCGTGACAGGTTGGCATCAGCCCCGGGCACTGACGCCGGACGAGATCGCGAAACTGGTTGAGGCCTATGGCGCAGCAGCACGCCGCTGCAACAGGGCAGGCTTCGACGTGCTCGACGTTCATGCCGCGCACGGCTATCTGCTGCATTCCTTCCTCTCGCCAGTCGCCAACACCCGCACGGACGAATATGGCGGCGATCTCGCCGGGCGGATGCGCATCGTCCTTGAAATCGCCGAGGTACTTCGCGCCAACTGGCCAAGCGGAAAACCCATCTTCTTCCGCATTTCCTGTGTCGACTGGCGCAAGGATCTCGACACGCGGGAAGATGGCTGGACGATCGAAGACAGCGTGCTTCTGGCGCGGGAACTGAGCAGACGCGGGGTCGATCTGATCGATTGCTCTTCCGGCGGCATTCGGGCCGAAAATTCGCTGATGGATTATGCCAGGCAGCGCCGCAAACTCACTCGCGGACATCAGGTGCCCTATTCGGAGCAGATTCGTCGTGAGGCACCGATACCGACCATGGCTGTCGGTGTGATCCTCGACGGGCCGCAGGCAGAGGCTATCCTGCGTGGAGGACAGGCGGACCTGATAGCCGTCGGCCGGGAGTTTCTGACCGATCCCCACTGGGGCCTGCATGCCGCACAACAACTCGGCGTGGACCCGCAATGGTCGCTCTGGCCGCCAAGCTATGGCTGGTGGCTGAGCCTGCGTGAAAAGATCGGCATCGAGGGCTGATCAAAAGACATGGTGCCTGCGGGCACCATGTCCCGTCGCCAAGCTCTTCAGCGACTTCACCTCAGAATTCCGGATTTCGCGACCTTTAACCTGTCTTAACAAACGTCAGGCGCGCAAGCGGCTACAGTTTTCCTGCGCCTGAAGATGGGTACTGGAAAGCAATCACCTTTTGGCCAGTGTTTCAGAGAGGGCAGAGAGCGAGGCCGGGCATGCCGAAATCGATGACAACACTGACCCTGGACGACGCCAAGAAGATGCTGGCCGGTGCAGAGGCAAAGGCGACCAGCCTGTCTGTGCCCTACAACATCGCCATCGTTGATGCAGGAGCGCATCTGATCGCATTCCTGCGCCAGGACGACGGGTTGATCGGCAGTATCGATCTGGCGATCAAGAAGGCCGTAACGGCGAGACTGTTTGACAAGACGACCTACTATCTCGGCTCCCTCGCCCAGCCCGCCCAACCGCTGTTCGGCATCGAACAAAGCAATGAAGGCAATGTCGTCATCTTCGGCGGAGGCCTTCCGGTCATTCGCGACGGTCGCGTCATCGGTGCCGTCGGGGCGAGCGCCGGAACGATCGAGCAGGACATCAGCGTCGCTCAGGCGGCGATATCAGCAATGGACGGCTAATCGCCCTCTTATGTTTTACCCCAGAGCACGGAAAGGAACATCCCATGAAAGCCGCACGCCTGCATGAGTATTTCAAACCGCTTGTCCTTGAGGATATTCCGGTTCCGGATCTCCAGCCCGACGAGATCCTCGTCAACGTCAAGGCATGCGGGATGTGCCGTTCGGATGTCCAGCTGGTCGACAAATATTTCCAGAAATATGCGGATATCCCGCGGCCGATCACGGTGGGCCACGAAATCGCAGGTATAATCCATACGATCGGCGATCTGGTCCCCTCCTCATCCGGTTTCAAGGAAGGCGACCATGTGGTCGTCGCGCCGGGATGGGGCGACGGCACCTGCCGCCATTGCCAGATGGGGAATACGCAGATTTGCGCCAATGTCCGCTGGCCGGGATTTGGTCCCGTCGGTGGTTTCGCCGAATTCATTCCGGTACCGGCACGTTATCTGATCAAGGTGGACAAGAGCCTGAAGTTCGAGGAACTCGCTCCCCTTACCGATGCCGGCCTGACCACCTATCGCGGTGTGAAGAAGCTTCGCGACGCGGGCGCTCTCGGCCCTGACCGCATCATCGGCGTCTTCGGCATCGGCGGGCTTGGCGGTTACGCCGTACAATACGCAAAATTGCTCGGCGCCGGCGCCACGGTCATTGCTTTCGCCAGAAGTGCCGAAAAGCTTGAAGTCGCCAAGGAATATGGCGCCGATTACATCGTCCCGATCAAGGGCAAGTCCTCCGAGGATATCGCCAAGGAACTGTCGAAACTGACGGGACGTGGTGATCTCGACGCAATCATCGACTGCGCCGGCGCTCCCGAGATGATGCAGCTGGCATTTTCCCTCCTGTCGATCAGCGGGCACTATACCGATGTCGGGCTGGTAGGTGATCAGATCGACATTCCGCTGTTTCCCCGAGTTTCCCGCGAGCAGACGTTCCACGGATCATTCTGGGGCAACAACACCGATCTGATGGAGGTGATGGCGCTCGCGGCCCATGGCAAAGTCCGCCATACGATCAAGACTTTCGCATTCGAGGAGGTCAACGAACAGCTGGATCTGTTGCGAACCGGCGATATCGTCGGCCGTGCCGTGATGAAATTCTGACATCCCATCCGCAGGTCTCCTGCCGCCGAATTGCAACGAGATGTCCTTCCTGCGAAGGGCATCTCGTTCACGTTTGTGGAATCATGAATGCTTCGGTGCGCGGACACCTATCTCTTCCAGCCGCGCGATCTTTTGCGCTATTCGTATGAAGAGCCGGCAAAGCAATTCCCAGTCGAAGGGTTCGTCCTCCATGAATCTCGCATCCTGCCAATATCTCATAAAGATCGCTGAACACGGAAGCCTCTCGAATGCGGCCGTCGTTCTTGGTGTCACCCAGTCGGCTCTCAGCCGCGCCATTCGGGAAATGGAAACGGAGCTCGGGGTCTCGGTCTTTCATCGCGACGGCCGCGGGGTCAGTCTGACGGAAGATGGAAAGCTCGTGCTTGAGGCCGCGCAGTCGGTCAGCTCCGCCTTGATCGATCTCCGCTCAACCCTTGAAACCAACAAGGGCATGGTGGCGCGCGAGGTCAGGGTCGGGTTTCTTCCGTCGACGGCAAAACTTCTGTCCGTGCCCATGATGGCAAGGCTGCGCGAAGATTTCCCCGGCACGCGGATGCAGATTTCCGAGGGAGCAACCGGCCATCTGGCGGAATGGCTGAACGACGGCCGGCTCGATCTTGCCATCACCAATGACAGCCCCGCCATCAAACGCTTTAATCCCGAGCCGGTTGTGACCCACCGCCTGCATCTCGCCGCCGCCCGCAGCGCGCCGCGCCTTCCGCGCGAAATCCCGTTTTCGGAACTGGCGAACTATCCGATCGTTCTCCAGACCCGAAACCATTCGACCCGCCGCGAGGTGGAACATATTGCCCATGATCAGAACGTCCGCATCAACATCACGGCCGAGTCCGACAGCCTCACGGCGATGACGCAGCTGATTTCGGCGGGTTTCGGTTATGGCCTCATTCCGCATTTTGCCGTCGATTATTCGACCATGCAGAGCAGTGTCGTGACCAATCCCGGCATTGAGCGAACGATATGCCTGGTAACCCCCCTCGCCGGTGCCCGCAGCCGTGGCCTGAGCCCGATGATCCGCAGCTTTCGCAATGAAATCAGGGCCGTGTACCAGCGTTTCTCGGACGATCAGAGCCTGATGGTACCCACGGATATCTAAACACCCGCGAATACCTGTTATGAGAAGCCGTTCCGCTCCGCCTGTCCTATCAAATGCTGACACAGGTCATGCGGAGACAGGAAATGGGCCAGCGAATAGGCGTCGACATTGGCGGATCCTTCACGGATTTCGCCATCCTCGACGAAGACACGAGAACCTTGAGGGCATTGAAGGTCTTTTCGAGACCTGACGAGCCGGGCGCGGAAATCGCTGCCGGCATCAGGCTTGCCGGTGAGCGTTACGGCATCAGCCCTGATCAGGTCACCTACTTCACCCATGGCACAACCGTCGGCGTCAACACCGTCATTCAGCGCAAGGGCGTCAAGCTCGCGCTGTTTACCACTGAAAACTTCAGCGACGTTCTCGAGCTCGGACGCCTTAAACTGCCGGCCATGTTCGATCTTTTGTCGCGACGCCCAGACCCGCTGGTAACGCGGGATATGGTTTGGGGTCTCTCGGAACGGCTTCGTGCCGACGGCTCCGTGATGCGAGGGCTCGATCCTGAAAGCGTGGCGATCGCGACACGTGCGGCACTGGCTGCGGGAGCTGAAGGTATCGTCATCGCCCTGCTGCATGCCTATCGCAACGCGGAACACGAACTGGAAGCCAAGCGCCTCGTCGCAGGTCTTGCCCCCGGCATTCCGGTCTTCACGAGCGCCGAAGTCTGGCCGATCATCCGCGAATACGAACGCACCACGACGGCCGTCATCGGTGGATATGTGCAGCCCCGCATCGCACACTATCTCGGTTCGCTCCAGAACGCCCTGAAGGGTTTAGGCGTTCCGGCGGAGGCCAGGCTCACGAAATCGAATGGTGGCGTCATGAGCGCCGAACAGGGCAAGACCGATTGCGTCCAGATGATCCTGTCGGGAACGGCCTCCGGTGTGATTGGTGCTGGCTTTGTCGCCAAGGCCTGCGAATTGCGTGAATGCATGAGCCTTGATGTCGGCGGCACATCGGCAGACGTAGCCCTGATCGTCGATGGCGAGCCGCAATACGGCATGGGCGAGTATATCGGCGAACACCAGATCCACGTTCCGTCGATCTCCGTCACCTCGATCGGTGAAGGGGGCGGATCGGTCGCCTGGGTGGACGAATATGGTGTTTTGAAAATTGGCCCGGAAAGCGCCGGCTCGACCCCGGGACCTGCCTGTTACGGCCGCGGCGGCCAAAAGCCGACGATCACCGATGCCTTCGCCGTCTGCGGCATCATCGGCCAGGCTGATCTCGGTTATAATGCTGTGAAGGTCGATGTCGAGGCCGCGCGGCGTGCCGTCGCCACCCTGACAGGGCGGACGGGGCAGACGATCGAGGAAACCGCCGAAGCCATCATCAAGGTGGCCGTTTCGGGCATGTACGCCAAGATCACCGGCCTCGTCACCCGCTTCGGCGTCGATCCCCGCACAACGGCAATGATGCCTTTCGGTGGCGCCGGTCCGATGATGGGTTGCCTTGTCGCCGAGGAAATGTCCATGCCCGAAACGGTGGTTCCAACCACGCCCGGCGTTCTCGCCGCTCTTGGCGGACTGGTCGCGGACCTGAAGAACGATTTCATCCGGACCGTCTTTGTCGATCTCGCCAAATCGGAAATCCCGAAAATCCAGCAGGTCTTCACCGAGCTGAAGGCCGCCGGCGAAAACTGGCTGCGCGATGACCAGGGTTATGACGGCGAAGGCCAGGTGACCTATTCGGCGGACATGCGATATCGCGGACAATCCCACGATATCGAAACGGTGTTGCCTGGAGCGGCAGTCTGGGCCGGTGATGTAGCCGCCTTGGAAAAGGCGTTCCACGACGCCCATGAGAAGGTCTATGGCCATGCCCAGCGCGAGGCACCGGTGCAGATGGTCAACCTGCGCCTCGTCATGGCGGGACGTACGCCGAAGCCGGAATTGCCGCATATCGACACCGGGTCGGGCACACCGATACCGTTGAAGGAAATCCGCTGCTGGATTTCGGGACGATGGATCCCTGTCCAGCTCTACGCCCGAAAAGACCTGCTCGCCGGCCAGTCCTTCGACGGCCCGGCGGTCATCGCCCAGGATGACACGACGACCTTCGTTCCCGAGCACCACACAGTCAGGGTCGATGCTTTCGGCCATCTTCGCATCAAGAAGGAAAGCTCCGATGCTGCAGAAGACAACAATTAACCGGGCAATGCTTCAGGTCCTGGCCGACTACTGCTCGGCCACGACGGAAGCGATGGCGCACACACTCATGCGCACCGCCCATTCGAGCTTCGTCAAGGAGACCGAAGATTTTACGACGCAGCTCGTGACCGTTCAGGGCGAGACTTTCGCGTCACCAAAAGGGCTTGGCGCCACCTGGTTCACCAATCTCGATTATGGTCCGGCTCTGCGTATGATCGACCATTACGAGGAAGGTGCGATCTACCTGACATCGGATCCTTATTCCGGTCACGTCGCCACTCATGCGCCGGATGTCCATGCTTGGAAGCCGGTCTTCCACAATGGAGAACTCGTCTGTTTCGTGGCCTGCCACGTCCACAACACCGATGTCGGTGGCGCCGTACCCGCCTCGCTTTCCCGTTCGCTCGTTGAGGTCCATCAGGAAGGCATTCGCATTCCGCCGATGAAGGTCTGGCAGAATGGCGAATTCGACCAGAATCTCCTCCGCATCATCGACACCAATGTCCGCATGCCGGAACAGAACTGGGGTGATCTCAACGCACAGATCGCCTGCCTCAATACCGGTGAGGCCAAGGTTCGCGAGATGATCAAGCGGTTCGGCATCGACGTGATCATGGCCTGCCAGAGCGAATTGCTCGATTATGCCGAGGCGCAGGCGCGCAAGATCGTCTCTACCATTCCGGACGGCGAATATTTCTTCGCCGACTATGCGGATGAAGACAGTGACGGCGGCGTTCCATGCCGCGTGGCTGTCACGCTGACGGTCAAGGGAACCGAGCTCACGCTTGACTTCACGGGATCGGACCCTCAGCTCGGTTCTTCACTCAACATGCCGACGGGCGGCAATCCGCGGCATGCCCTCGTGACGATTGCGGTCGTGCTCGTGCTTTCGACGCTCGATCCGCATCTGGTGCTCAATGCCGGCACGACGCGGATGGTGCATGCTATCCTGCCGGAAGGGACGGTGATGAATGCGGTTGCACCGGCCGCAGTCGGCATGCGCAGCCTTGTCGTCGCCGTTTCCCAGCTGGCGCTGCTTGGCGCCTTCCAGCAGGCATTGCCGGATCGTCTGGCAGCCTCTCCTGGCGGCGCGGCATCGCTGCTCAACGTCAAGACGATCGACCGCAGTGGTCGGCAGATCATGGCGTCAATCGGCCCGGTTAGCGGCGGCGGCGGCGGTAGCCCGCAGCGTGACGGCGTCGAAGGTTCGGGCGGCAACCGCTCCTTCCTGCGCAATACACCGGTCGAGATCAACGAAGTCGAGGTGCCGATCCATATCGAGCGGTATGGCCTGGTGCCGGATTCTGGTGGCGCCGGCAAATATCGTGGCGGCACTGCGATGCTCATGGAATTCCAGGTGTTTTCACCCAATTCCGTCGTCACCGCGCGCAACCGCAATCGCACGCGCTTTGCATCCTGGGGTGTCCTTGGCGGCAAGGCGGGCATGACTTCGTCCTTCTTCCGCAACCCTGATGACGCGCGACGCCAGGACCTGGGCAATATCGACGTGGTCCGCTGCAATCCCGGCGACGTCATCCGTATTACGGGACCTGGCGGCGGCGGCTACGGAAATCCGGCCGAACGCCCCGTGCAATCGGTTCTGTCGGACCTGCATGCCGGCTTCATCAGCCGCAATGGCGCAGCCCATGACTACGGGGTGATCGTATCGGCCGAGGGCAACCTCGATGTCGCGGCAACCGAACTCGCGCGCGCTCGCTTCGGTATCGAATCGAAACGCTTCGAATTCGGCAAAGATCGCGAGAAATATGAGGCCGTCTGGACCGGTGAGCGCTACGATGCCTTGACCACCATACTTCTGACACTGCCGATCACATGGCGCTTCTACGTCAAGCACCGGATCTTCGAGGCGGTAACCGATGAGGTCGGGTCTGGTGGCGCTCGGGCGGTCTTTGATGCCTATAGCGCCATCGCCGCACGTCACCCGGAACTGCCTGCATCGGTTCCGCCGGCGAATTGATCCCAAAGGCAAGCTGCGCTCCGTAAACCCAGTGCCGTACGGGGCGCAGTTCACGTTTGCCCACAGTGGTCGGCCACTATCAAGTGGACCGGCAATATCAAAAATAGCGTTCGAATTTCGAGAAGTCAGCCGCCTAAAATCAGCACTTTTCGGCATCGCCTCACGCGGCTAGGCTTTTCGGCAATTCGAACGCGAGACCCGTCTTCCTTGGCCTACGTCATCACCGAACCGTGCATCGACATTAAGGATGGGTCCTGCACCGTCGCCTGCCCCGTAGACTGCATCTATGAAGGGGGGCGGATGTTCTACATTCATCCCGATGAGTGCATCAATTGCGGTCTCTGTCTGTCCGTCTGTCCTGTCGATGCCGTCGTCTGGGATGAGGAAATTACCCCAGCCAGCCAGGCTTTCGTGGCGATCAATCGCGTGTTTTTCGGCGATGAGGTAACCGGTTGGGGATCGCCCGGCGGTCGTGATGAGAAATGGGTGTCCGACAAGGATCACCCTTTCGTGGCCACCTATGAAAAGGTGGCCTGAAACCGATACCGGGCCACATGTCTCGACCGAAACCTATATTTCCCAGCCGGCGTAATAGTTCCGCGACGCCCCGGAAAGCAGGCGTGCGTGCTCGCGTTGCGTCCTTAGCCTCGGAAGATCGGCCCGAGCCTGAGCAAGCAGTTCCTGCCGGGCGGCGTCGAAATCGATGCCCGTCAACTGACCATCCCGCAGCACCTCACGTCCGGCAACGAAAAGCACCTTCGGGTGTCGGCTGTCCATGCGGGTGAGAAGCACTTCAGCCTCATCGACATCGTCGAAAAGGGCATCTGCGATCAGGGCCTGATAGTCGACGAGGACAAAATCCTCTCCGGTCGGCGCATTGACGACACGAGCGCCGGTCCGGATTGCGGCGTCGAAGACTTTTGCGGCCGTGACCCTGCGCGTCAGCCCCCGCTCGCCCTGCAGCAGATAGAGAAGCCGCATTTCACGCCAGAGATCCTGGTCATCGTCGAAACCGCTGCCATCAAGCCCGATCGCGAAATCCGGGCCGCGCTCCACGATGGCCGGAAGCGGCGCCACGCCGGAACGCAGGCGCAGGTTTGCCGCCGGGTTGCTGACGATCTGCACGCCGCGCTCCGCAAGCAACTCGCATTCGTCAGGCCGCAGTTGGACGCCATGGGCGACTGCCAGCCTTGGCGAGAGAAATCCGATTTCGTCGAGATAGCGCACCACACCTTGGCGAAAGCGGCGGTCCAGCCATTGGCGCTGCCTCGGGCTTTCCAGAAGATGCATATGGATGCGCCGGCCCGAGGCCGCGGAGGCTTCTGCAATCGCCTCCAGCAATGCATCGGAACACCATTGCGGTCCGACCGGACCATATTGCACATCGACGAGCGGGCTGTTGTTTGCCGCAGCCACAGCCTCCACCGCTTCAACCTGCACGGAAACGGGCGCATAGGCCGGGATACCCGGCGACAGAAGCGCCCACTGCTCCTCCGTCAGGAAAGGCTTCAGTCTTTCAGGGCCGCCGTCATAGGCCCATGGGTCAAAATTGAGGAGCGGACAGGACAGGGCCAGACGGATGCCGATATCGGCCGCCGCCCGCATCACCGCCTGCGCTTCATCGACAAGACGCTCGATATTGAGCGAGTTGTGGCAATGCATGGTGGCGCCGGTACCGGTCTTCGCCAGACGCCCGAATGCGACGAGCGCTTCGAGATAGGCGTCGGTTCGCGGCCGAAGGCGCATGCCTGGGATCCACGTTTCCAGCGCATCGTCGACGATGCCGCAATCGAGCGTGCGGATCCCGTATCCATGGTCATGGGCATTGACGGGCGATGGCAGGATCATATCGCCCGGCTTTGCGGCCATCGCTTGGAATTGCGGCGGCAAATCCGTCGGCGCGCCAAAACGTGCGGCCGGCATATGACCGGGGCGGTTCAATAGACGGATGTCTGTCATGCCTGTCTCATCGGTTGACGATAGCCTTCAGGTTTTCGCCGAGTTTGCGCATTTCGGTCACCAGCAATTCGACCACAGCCTGGCTGGCATGGGTGAGATGCCTGTCTCGTGGCACGAAAACGCCGATGTCGACTGTGCTGAGCTTGAAGTCGCGGATCGGGATGGCGACGATTTCCCCGGACTGGATTTCCGGCCACAATCCCACAGGCGTGAAGAAGCCGATTCCGTCGCCCGACATGATCAGTGGCTTGAGCAAGATTGGATTGTTGGACGCAACGAGCGTCCGCCCGACCCTGTTGAGTGCCCCAAGCTCGACGGCGATCGCCGAACTGACGACTTCGCTATCCAGCGCCAGCAGCAGCTTGTATTGCGCGCATTCGGGAAGCGTCACGTATTTCGAGCGGGCCAAAGGGTGCGACGGTGCAACCATGGCCATGAAGGCCGTCTTGATCGAGCCTGCGAGCCTCAGGTCGGGCGGGGTCGCAAGATCGAATGTGATGCCGATATCGATGTCGCCACCGGCCATGAAATGGAAAATATTGTTATAGGCCCCGGCCCGCACGCGAAAATCCACGGCCGGATGCAGTTTGTGGAAGCGTTTGATGAAATCGGGAAGAAAGGTGACGAGCATGCTGTCGAGCGCGGCGATATGCACCCGGCCGGTATTCTTGCCCTGAAGATCGCCGAGATTGGATTTCATCACCTCGAAATCCTGCAGCGTCTCGGTTGCGTGGCGCAGCACGATCTCGCCGGCCGATGTCAGCCGCAATCCATCCGGAAAACGGTCGAAGAGCGGCGTGCCCAGCTCGTCCTCGAGCTTCTTGATCTGGCGGCTGACGGCCGATGTCGCGACATGCAGCTCCTCGGACGCCCTGCGGATCGACCCGGAGCGGGCGACCTCCGTGAAGTATCTGAGAATGCTGGCATGCATGGAAGAGCCCTCGCTGACCCGGCAGCTATACCATGCCTATCTGCCGCGCCAAACCGGTGCACGCTTCTCGACGAAGGCGGCGACACCTTCGAGAGAATCCTCGCTGTTCAATGCCTTGATGAGTGCAGATGTGCGCAGCGCCTGTGCTTCCGAAGGGTTGAGATGCGCCGTGCGCTGGACGGTCTGCTTGATTGCTCGCAGCGACAGCGGCGCACAGGCAACGATATCCGCCACCCAGCGATCCACGGCAGCATCCAGCTCGTCCTGCGGCACGACTTCGTTGACGATGCCATATTCCGCCATCTTCGCCGCTCCAACCTGCCGGCCGGTCAGCATCATGCCCATGGCTTGATTGAAGGGGATCTTGCGCTGCAGAAGCACCATGCCGCCATCGAGCGGCAGGCGCCCGACACGTGCCTCGGGCAGACCGAAACGGGCATGCTCGGCAGCAATCACGATGTCGCAGCCGAGGACCATTTCAAACCCGCCACCCAGCGCATAACCATTGACGCGGGCGACGACCGGAACTGTCAGCGACGACCGGAAGGCAAGCCCACCAAAACCGTTGCTGCGCCCCTCGGCCCAATAATCCAGCCCCGACTTGCCACTGCCGCCCTTCATGTCGGCACCGGCCGAAAAAGCCTTCTCGCCGGCACCGGTCAGCACGACGCAACTGATATCGTCACGGCCTTCGATTTCGACCCAGATTTCCTCAAGCCGGTTTTCGGTGGCCGCATCGACGGCATTCATGCGCTCCGGACGGTTGATCGTCACGCGGGCAACGCGATCGGCAACCGAGAACTCAACGCTCATGCGGCATCTCCATGCAGCTTGCCGAGTGAGCCGAGGATCTCGTCATTGTGCTGCCCGAGTTTTGGCGGCGAGATGCGCACCGCAACCGGTGCGGCAGACATATCGATTGGCGAACCGATCAACCGGACAGGCCCCGCCTGCGTTTCACCCGCCTCGAGGATCATTCGGTTGATGATCGTCTGCTCATCCCGAAGAGCCTCGGCCATGGAGCGAACCGGCGCGCAGAGGATATCGACGCCTTCGAGCCGTTCCAGCCAGTGGGCCGTGCTGTTTTTGGCAAAGTTCTCGCGGAAGACTGCCTGCAATTCGGGGCGCCGCGCCATCTGAGCGTCGAAATCCTTGTAATGCGGATATTGCGACAGATCCTCGATCTCCAGTGCCTGGCAGATATCCTGCAACGGATTGACCTTGAAAGCGCCCACCATGACGATGGCGCCATCCGTCGTCTGGAAAACCCCGGTGAGCGGGAAGGCACCCCAGTTGAGGTTCTTCTGCCGCATCAGATGCGTCGTGCCTTCTTGCATCTGCATGGCGAGCATGGAGCTGTAAAGGCTGACGGAGACCTGCTGCCCCTCGCCCGTCTTGTCACGTTGCAGGAGAGCAAGCAGCACGCCCTGAACCAGATGCATGCCGGCCGTATAGTCGGCCAGCGGCGTGGCATAGATCGAGGTCGGGTGCGTCTCGTCGGACTTACGCAGCATCACGCCGGTCAGTGCCTGGGCCAGAATATCCTGCCCACCCTTGTGCTGATAGGGGCCGGTCAGGCCAAAACCGGTGCCGACCGCATAGATCAGCCGCTTGTTGATCTTCTTCAAATCCTCATAACCGAAGCCCATCCGCTCCATGACGCCGGGGCGGAAATTGTTGACGACGACATCGGCCGTTTCCAGCAGCGCCGCAACAGTGTCCCTCGCCTCACCCTGCTTGAGGTCCAGTGCAAGGCTCTTCTTGTTGCGGTTGAGAGAGCAGAAAACCGGGTTGTTCAGGCCATCCGGGTCTGCCCCCAGCGACCAGCGCGACAGGTCGCCGGTCTTGACCTTCTCGACCTTGATGACTTCGGCACCGTAATCGGCCAGAACCTGGGTGCAGGACGGCCCGAGCATCACCTGGGTGAAATCGATAACCCGAATGCCGTCGAGGGGTAGTTTGGTCATTCCGCTGCCTCCAGATAGGTCGCATTTTCTGAGGGCACGTCGCCCGGATCGGCGCCCTGCGCACGCATCTGTTTCTGAATTGCCTTGATATCGGCTTTTTTGACCGAGACGCCCGCATTGAGGGCAATCGTTGCCGCCACGCCAGCGGCCTCGCCCATCGCCATGCAGGGCGGGATTTCACGGCTGGATTTTTGCGCCTGCGGAGTTGCCGAATAATGCCGTCCGGCGACGATCAGCTGATCGACCTCCTTGGGCAGCATCGAGCGATAGGGCGTATAATAATCGCGGCCGCGGCAGACGGTGTCGGCGAAGTGGCGCCGCCCCATCACGTCGTCCTTCATCACCACATACTCGCCTTCCAGCTGGCGGGTCTGGCGCACGCCGGTCTGCGGCGCGAAGTCGACGACATAGGCGTTTTCGAAACCCGGCAGCTTTTCTCGGGCGAAATCGAGCAGGCTGGCAATGCGCCGGCGGCCTTCGATTTCGGCTTCCGTCAGATCCTCCACCTTGAGACCGCTCAGCTTCGGCATATGCGGGCAGTTAAGCCATACGACGCCCGGAAGCGGGGTTTTCAACCACCAGAAAGACCAGCATCCGCCGATCAGCCGCTTGGCTTCGTGATCGAGGCGCTTGAACGCTTCCGGCTCCTGCTGCTCGAAACGCTCGGCAGCCTCCGTATCAACGCCGCCCCAGCGCGAAACCGTCGTCAGGATGAAATTGGATTCGATATGCGATGCGCCGGCACTTGCAGCCACGTCCAGATCGCCAGTCGTGTCGATGACAACATCGCCCATGATGGCCTGCATGCCGTCCTTTGTCTGGCAGATGACCCCCTTGATCGCGCCATCCTCGACGATCGCGGAGGAAAACCAGCTATGCGTCCTCAGCTTGACGCGGCTCTCGCCGATCATGTCATAGGCGGCGCGCTTGAAACCGTCGGGATCGAAGGCGGCCGAAAAGCAGATCGGGTGCGGCATCGACTGCGTGTGGAAATCGAAGAGACCCCAGCGCGCCCAGCGCTGCCAGGCTTCAGGCGTCTCGCGGAACTCGATCAGCTGATCGCGATCGGTCGGCGTGACGCACAGGTCCCAGCGCTTCATCCGCTCGATCATTTCCATGCAGATGCCGCGGACGGTGATCTCCAGCTGGTTGATCATGTCGTCGAGCACCAACACCATGCCGCCGCTCGCAAGGCCGCCGACATAGGGATAGCGCTCGAGCAGCGTCACGCTGGCGCCATTGCGGGCTGCCGAAACCGCCGCCGAGATGCCGGCTGGACCTCCACCGACGACGATCACGTCCGAACGATCGACGACACGGATCTCCCGCGCAGGCTGATGAATAACCTGGGTCATTTGTCTCCCCTTGATGTCTACGGTTTTTGCCTGAAGCGCGTCGCGTTTCAGATCCTTGTTTTGCGTATGCGCTAATGTTGCCCCGCGGGTTTCCAGCGCACGACCTTGGTTTCGACGACCGAAACGATGAAGAACAGCACCACCGCCAGCAGCGCGGCGATCACCACGGTTGCGTAGAGAAGCGGCGAGCGGAAATTGTAGGTCGCCTCGATGATGAGGGCGCCGAGCCCAAAACTCGATCCGATCCATTCCGCAACGATCGCACCCATGACGCTGCTGGTGGCGGCAATCTTCAGCGCCGCGAACAGGAACGGCAGGGAACTCGGAATGCGCACTTTCCAGAGGATTTCCGACTGGCTTGCAGAGAGAACCCGCATCAGGTCCAGCATGGCCGGCGGTGCGGAGCGCAGCCCCTGCACCATGTTGACCAGGGTCGGGAAGAAACAGATCAGGCCGGCGATGATGATTTTGGGCGTTATCCCGTTGCCGAAGATCAGCACCAGGATCGGCGCAAGCGCGATGATCGGGATCGCCTTGACGAACACCGCGATCGGATAAAACGCCTTTTCGGCGACCTTGCTGTGCACGAACCAGATGGCGAGCAGGATGGCAACGAGATTGCCGAAGATGAAGCCGAGCACGGCTTCCAGCAACGTCGGCAGAAAGTTGCGCATCAGGGTCGCGGCATTGTCCCGGAGGGCGAAGACCACGTCGATCGGGCTCGGAGCCATGAAGGTCGGGATCTTGAAGATCCAGACAACCAGCTGCCAGAGAAGGATACATCCGACTGCCGCGGCAATCGCCGGAATATTCCTTGAAAACACGCCCACCGTTGCATCGATCAGCGCGATCTTGCGCGGGACGGAACCCATGTCGCGCCGCCCTGTCTGTATCACATCGCTCATAGGCATTCCTCCAGGAGCGAGCGCAAATGCGCCGTGACCTTGATGAATTCCACCGTATCGCGCATCGCAAGCGAACGCGGATAAGGAAGGTCCACCTTCATGAATTCCTTCACGCGGCCGGGATGGGCCTGCAGCATCAGGACGTACTGGCCGAGGAAAGCCGCTTCCGGAATGGAATGGGTGACGAACAGGATCGTCGTTCCCGTTTCCTGCCACAGCCGCAAAAGCTCCTCGTTCAGCTTGTCGCGGGTAATTTCGTCCAGTGCGCCAAAGGGCTCGTCCATCAGAAGAATGCGCGGCCGGGTGACCAGCGCACGCGCAATTGCCACGCGCTGACGCATGCCGCCGGAAAGCTCATGCGGCAGGGCGTTTTCGCGTCCCTTGAGGCCGACCATTTCAAGCAGCTTGTAAGGGTCGGCATAGGAGGACTTGTCGTGTTTCCCGACTTCTAGCGGCAGGCGCACATTGTCGATGACGCTGCGCCAGGGAAGAAGGGTCGCATCCTGGAAAACGAAGGCAAAATCGCGTGCCTCTCGAGCCTGCTGCGGCCCGCGCCCGAGAACCGAGACCGAGCCACCACTGATATGGACGAGATCGGCGACGCAGCGCAGAAGGGTTGACTTGCCACAGCCCGATGGTCCGAGCATGGTGACGAAGGCCCCTTCCGGAATATCGACTGTGACATCCGAAAGGGCGGTAAACTCGTTACCCTTGCCGCCGAAGCGGATATCGAGATGGCTGACCGCAACCGCCAGACCCGAACCGTCTGGCAGAGAGGCGGGCCGTTTGGCGGATGCGGCTCCCATCATCACGCTCACCCGACCTGTTTGCGGATTGCCGCGGTTGCCTCGAGGATGGACATGGTGGCGACGTCATCAACCGTCGGCACCGTTCCGGCAAACTGCTTGAGATCGGCATAGGCCTTGATCTGCGCGGCCCAGTTTTCCTTGCTCATCGCGCCCCAGCCGGTTTCCTTGGTGCTGTCGCCGAAGGAGAAATCGATGACCGAACGCACGGCCTTGAGTTCGCTTGCCTTGTCCAGATTGGGATAGGCTTCGACAAGCATATCGACCGCTTCTTCGGGATTGTCGCGAACGTAACCCCAGCCCTTGGCGGCAGCCGTGGTGAAGCGAACCAGCACATCGCTGTGCTTATCGAGCTGCTGATCGGTCGTGTAATAGACATTGGCGTAAAGCTGCAGGCCGGCATCCCAGAGCATCATGTCGACGCGATCGTCACCGAGCACCGCAAGCGCATTGGTGTTGGTCACCCAGCCCGACACCGCATCGGCCTGGCCGGTGAGCAGCTGGTTCATGTCGGATCCCATGTTGACGATCTTCACCTGGCTTTCGGCAATGCCGTTCTTTGCCAGGAGAGCCTTGAGAAGAACGACGGAGGTCGGCGGCGTCGCGATCGTCTTGCCGATCATGTCCTGCGGCGTCTTGATCGGCTTGGCCTGTTTCGAGAAATAGGTGAAAGGATGCTTGCGGTAGCCCGCGAGGAAAGCCTTGACCGGAACGCCGGCGGAACGCGCCAGCATGATCGACGGGCTCGAGGAGAGCTGGCCGATGGTCGACTGCCCGGCTGCGACACCGGCGACACCATCGACATTCGGTCCGCCCGGGACGATGGTCAGCGTGACGCCCTGCTCCTTGAAAAATCCCTTTTTCATGGCGGCGACTTCGCCAATCACGCCGTTGGAGGCGAGCCAGCCGAGCTGCATGCGCACCTCGGCTTCATCACTTGCATGGCCGGCACGGATGCCGATGAAGTTCTGCGTTGCGGCGACGCCACCGAGAATGGCGGCATTGGTCAAGAATTTCCGACGATTTGTGGTGAAAGACGTCATGGCAATGTCCCCTATCGGCGTTCGGCGCTTTGCGATCCGCGCACTTTCATGGTCCGATGGAAGGGATGATGGGCGAGTTTGGCGTTCGCATAAAGAACAAAATTTCGCATTTCGCGTTGCCGAAACGGCAATGCTCATTCTGCGGATCTGCTTGGCTAAGCGAGAGGCACAATGCCGTAAAAACAGGCGTCAAAAGGACCGAATCCAGGAGCGAATTTGCCCCTGGATTGAGCCAATGCCCAGTGGCGTGATCACCTATGAATCAGCAACCGTCTGACTTGCAAAAACCAGGGGGCGGTCCGGCCTGCATTTGACTTCGGGCAAAAGCTCCAGTGCGACAAGCCTCTGGTGCATGAGCGAATGCTCTCCGCATTCGGCGAGCTTGATGGCCGCATAGGTGCGGGTCATTCCGGACAGTCTGAGCTGGGCCGGCCCGACGCCTGGCTGCAGGACGAGGAGAGACTTGTCCACGAGATTGCCGATCGCCCCGACGATTTCACCATCCTCCGCATCGTCTCCTCCCAGCACGGCGAGAGCCGCGGTGATGGAAAATTCGCCCGAGAAGATGGAAAGCCGGCGCAACGCCATGCGGTCCATTTCCGACAATCCTCCATAACTCCAGTCCAGCATGGCCTGGACGGTCCGGTGGCGGGGATGGGCATAACGGCTTCCGCGCCAGGACAGGGCGAGCTGATTATCCAGCAGCTCCAGAACACGATCGAGGCCGTAGGAACCGATACGGCTGGCAGCAAGCTCGATCGCCAGCGGATTGCCATCCAGCCGACGGCATATTGCCGCGACGATCGAAGCCCGATCGTCATCAAGCGGATGATGACACCCTCCATCCATGGAGCGCTGCATGAACAACTGCACGGAAGGCCATACCATTGCCTGCCTGGCTGTAAGCCTTCCCGTCTGTGGCGGCACGCCCAAAGGCCGGAGAATATAAACGGCCTCTCCTGGAAGGCGGAACGCCTCCCGGCTCGTGGCTAGCACATGAACCGCCGATGTCTGCCTCAGGATTTTCCCGATAACGTCTGCGGCGTCATCGATGACATGTTCGCAGTTGTCGAGAATGAGCAGGCTTCGGTGGTGCGAGAGAAAGGCAAGCACCGTATTCAGCGCATTCTGTTCGGCCGACAGGCCGAGACGTGCCGCGATTTCTTCGAGGACCGTTGCACCATCATCGGCCGAACTGAGATCGACGAAGGCAATCGTCTCGAAATTCTCCAGCGCATGTGCGGCTAGGATGACCAGCGTGGTCTTGCCCACTCCGCCCGCACCGATGACAGTAACGAAGCGACGGTCCTCGACCATTTGCAGGAGAGATGCCAGATTCTCTTCCCGGCCGAACGCATCGTCCAGCCTCGCCGGCAGACTGCCCTTGCTCGGGTTATTACCCTGAAAAACGAAGGCGCTCGAATCCGGCTCGATCGTCTGGGCCAGATCCTGCCACTCGGCATCGGCGACGAAACAATACCCGCGCCCAGCAACGCTCACAATGTATCGTTCGTCATTCTCGCCATCCCGTAACTCGCGGCGCAGATGCGCCATCTGGACGCGTACATTCGAATCTTCGACATTAAGACCAGGCCAGGCAAGCGCCATCAGTTCGCGGCGGGAAAGCACTTCACCCTGGCGTTCGACAAGAGCTACGAGCATGTCGAACGCGCGGCTTCCAACCGCAACAATCTGGTCATTCCTCGTCAGAGTCCTTGCGATTGGATGAAGGCGATAGGATCCAAAAGCAAAGACGCCACTTCTCCTGATGCCGCCCATCGTCTTTGACCTTCGCTGGAAACGCTGGGACGGGTCGTCTCTGCGTTCGTTGCTGTACAAATAAATACTACAGAAAACTGTCAGGACCGGCTGGTTAAATGCGGTAAATATTTCGGGGACGCGATCGCGGCCAGATTTCCGAGTGCCGCGTTCACGGGCAAAAGGGCCAGCGCAAATAAGCTTCACGCGTTTAGATGCGATTTAACGCGCAAGATCAAAGCACGCGCTATAGACTTTCTTCACCCATGGCAGCGCGAAATCTGGAGAAAGAGAAATGACCGGACCTGTCAAAGTATTCGCAATTCTGACGGCCCTTGAAGGCAAGGCTGCGGATCTGGAGGCACTTCTGCGGAGCATGGCAGAGCCTTCCCGCGCCGAAGAAGGAAATCTGCGTTACGATCTCTGGCAGGAAGCTGACAATCCCAGCCGCTTCGTCCTCGACGAACTTTACCGGGATGTTGATGCGGCTGCGGCGCATCGGACAAGTCCGCATTATCAGCGCTACCTCTCTGCAATAGGCGATCTTGCCGTCCGTATGCCAATCGTGGTCAAGAGCGTTGACGTCGCTCAGCCTTAGGACAAGCGCCCCCAGACAACCCGAGGTCATTGCGTCCGGCGGCTGCATCGAAGTGTCGGTATATTTCCCGGGAATTAGCGAGGATTAACTCGTCCCGCCTCTCCGCGTCATGCAGAATTTTCCCGATCGAAACGGACGGACGACCTTCCGCCTGACACCCGGAGAGACAGCCAATGCGACGCCTTCTCGCTTCCCTTCTGCTTGCAACTTCAATGGCCTGGGCAGCCGTGCCGCCTGCGATGGCTGCAAAGACACATACATCCGTTGCAAAGCTCCCGGTCGTTGTCGTCAGCTACAAGACTGTCGATGTCGACGGAGTGAAAGTGTTCTATCGGGAAGCCGGCCCGGCCAATGGACCGGTTCTGCTTCTCCTGCATGGCTTTCCGACGTCATCCCATATGTTTCGCCAACTCATGCCCCTGCTTGCAGACAAGTACAGAGTGATCGCGCCTGACTATCCGGGTTTCGGGCAGAGCGATGCACCGGATCACACGAAATTCGATTATACATTCGCCCGATATGCCGAACTGGTCGATGGGCTGCTCGGCAAGATCGGCTCACGCCGCTACGCGATGTATGTGATGGATTACGGCGCACCCGTCGGATACCGGCTGGCACTGAAGCATCCGGAACGCGTGACCGGCCTGATCATCCAGAACGGCAATGCCTATGAGGAAGGGCTTCGCGAATTCTGGGATCCGATCAAGGCTTACTGGGCCGATGGTTCGAGCGAACATCGCAACGCGCTGCTCAACCTCGTGACACCAGAAATTACCAAGTTCCAGTACACGGACGGCGTCAAGGATCTCACGCGCATCAGCCCAGACAACTGGGTCCAGGATCAGGCCTTGCTTGATCGCCCTGGCAATAGCGACATCCAGATGGATCTCTTTTACGACTACCGGACGAATGTCCCTCTTTATCCCCAGTTTCAGCAGTTCTTCCGCGACCGCAAGCCGCCGACGCTGATCGTCTGGGGCAAGAATGACAAGATCTTTCCGGCAGAGGGCGCGCATCCCTATCTTCGCGATCTACCGAATGCGGAGCTGCACCTGCTGGATACCGGTCACTTCGCGCTCGAAGACAAGCTCGACACAATGGCCCCGCTCATTCGCAGTTTTCTGGATCGAAAGGTCGCCAAGCGTTGAGGCAGATCGCCTCGACGCGCCAACGGGTTGCCGGAGGCGTTGCCATACCGCCCGAGACGCCTCCGGACTTCGGTCTCGCCGGTCATTTTCCGTCATCGTCCATGTGCATAGGAAAGATTTCGCCATGAAGGTCAGGGAAGCTCTGTTGAATGGTCCTCTTGGCTTCGGGACTGCGCCTTTGGGAAACATGTTCCGCAATATCCCGGAAGAAGAAGCCGCGGAAACTGCTGCGGCGGCCTGGGACGCAGGCACGAGACTTTTCGATACAGCCCCTTTCTATGGAGCTGGTTTGGCCGAAATCCGCCTCGGCAAGGAGCTCGTGAAACATCCGCGGGATGAATATGTGCTCAGCACCAAGGTCGGCCGGATCATCCTGGATGAAATCCTCGATGGCCCGCAGGAATTCGGAGAGAAGGGCACCCTGTTCCAGTACGGCCGCAAGAACCGGGTGGTCCATGACTATACGGCCGACGGCGCGAAACGGTCGATCGAAGATAGCCTCAAGAGAATGGGCCTCGACCGCATCGACTTCGTCTGGATCCATGACATTGCCGCGGATTTTCACGGTGACGCCTGGATCGACATGTTCGAGACCGCACACAAAGGGGCTATGCCGGCGCTTGACGCGCTTCGCGATCAGGGCGTGATCAAGGGTTGGGGCATCGGCGTCAATCGCGTCGAGGCGGTGGAACTGCTTCTTGGCCTCTCCGACGTGCGTCCCGATGGAACGCTTCTCGCCGGCCGCTACTCATTGCTCGATCACGAACTGGCCTTGCAGCGCCTGATGCCGATGGCACAGGAAAAGGGCGTCGATCTTGTCATCGGAGGGCCTTACAGCTCGGGAATTCTCGCCGGCGGCCAGACGTTCGAATATGCCGACGCTTCGCCGGAAATCATCGCCAAGGTCGACAAGATCAAGAATCTCGCCGCCAGATATGATGTGCCGATAAAGGCAGCAGCGTTGCAATTCGTGCTGGCCCATCCGGCAACCGCCGCTGTCATTCCAGGTGCAAGCCGGCCGGACCGGATCAAGGGTGATCACGAGGCCCTCGCCGCCCCCATCCCCGATGACTTCTGGAGGGAGTTAAGGGCGGAAAAGCTGGTTTCCGCCGCGGCTCCGCTTCCGATCGATCGCTGACGTGCCGATTGCATCGAACAACAACGAATAACAGCATCGCCACCGGTTCGTGGCGGGCCGACGATTAACGATCATCGAAATCGGAGCCTCATGCATTGCGCTGGGGCGTGTCGGGAGGTCAGACGATGTCGACAGCCGCTCTCTTCGAACCAATTACGGTCCGCGACCTTAACCTTTCAAATCGCATCGTGATTGCCCCTATGTGCCAATATTCGGCCGAGGAAGGCTGCATGAGCGACTGGCATCTGATCCATCTCGGCAAGCTGGCCTTGTCCGGCGCCGCGCTCCTGACCATAGAGGCAACGGCTGTTGTTCCGGAAGGGCGGATAACCTATGCGGATCTGGGCCTTTGGAACGAGCAGACGTATACGGCAATGGGCCTCGTTCTTGAGAGCATCCGTCGCTGGACCGATATTCCGATCGGCATCCAGCTGAGCCATGCGGGGCGAAAGGCATCCACCGAAGTGCCCTGGAAAGGCGGCAGGCAATTTGCCCCGACGGATGGCCTCGGCTGGCCAACATTTGCCCCTTCGCCGCTGCCCTATGCGGATGGCCAGTCTGAACCGCGGGCACTCGACAGGGATGGCCTCTCACGCGTGCGACAGGGGTTCGTTTCGGCGGCAGTGCGCGCCGTCAAGCTCGGCATAGACCTGATCCAGATCCACGCCGCGCACGGATATCTTCTGCACCAGTTCCTCTCGCCCTTGAGCAACCACAGAACCGACGAATATGGCGGCTCGCTCGCCAACCGAATGCGGTTTCCGCTGGAAGTCTTCGATGCTGTTCGCGAAGCGGTGCCGGGCAAGGTGCCGGTGTCCGTGCGCCTGTCCGCCACGGACTGGGTTGCGGGAGGCTGGGATATCGAACAATCCCAGGAATTTGCCGTGAAACTCCAGGATCGCGGCTGCGATGCCCTGCATGTGACGAGCGGAGGATTGCATCCCGCGCAGAGAATTGCCGCTCGCCCGGGTTATCAGGTTCCATTCGCGCGATCGGTAAAGCAGGCAGTGACGATTCCGGTCGTGGCAGTCGGGCTGATCACCGGATTTGACCAGGCAGAGGCGATCATCAGCACCGGTGATGCCGACATGATCGCACTGGCGCGCACTATCCTGTATGATCCCAACTGGCCATGGCATGCCGCAGCGCATCTTGGAGGCAGGGTGAAAGTTCCCCCGCAATATATGCGCTCGCAACCAAGCAGACATCGCGATCTCTTCGCAACCGACCTGAACGGCGCAAGCAATCCGTCGAAACGGCCCTGAAACCTGCACTGAATTAGCTTCAGCCGTCCGGTTGCTACAATCTAATCACCGCATTTAACGCCAATTAATTCGCACCCGGACGGCCGGGGGATCATCATGGTGACATCGCCATCTTTGATCGATGAAGGAGCATCCCATGTTGCGAACGATTGGAATGACCGCCGCCACTCTCCTGCTGCTGGCCAGCAGCACTACCGTCTCCTTGGCCGCCGAGCTCAAGGCGAAGACGGCGGTGCTTGTTCACGGCGCCTTTGCGGACGGCACCTCCTGGCACAAGGTCATACCCTTGCTGGAAAATGCCGGACTTCATGTGGTTGCCGTGCAGAACCCGACCGAGTCATTGGCCGGCGATGTGGCCTTTACCAAGCGGGCGATAAAAGATGCCGAGGGGCCTGTCGTCCTCGTCGGCCATTCCTGGGGCGGCGTGGTAATCACCGAAGCCGGAACCGATGACAAGGTCAAATCGCTCGTCTATGTCGCCGCCTACGCGCCGGACAAGGGGCAATCCGCAATCGACATCACATCCAAATACCCGCAGCCCAAAGGGCGCGATTCCTTCATCAAGGATGAGGACGGATTTCTGAAGATCAGTGACGAAGGCATCGACAAATATTTCGCAGCTGGCCTGACGCCGGAAGAAAAGAGGGTCATCGCCGTCGTGCAGGGCGGCTTCCATGCCAGCGCGCCGGCGACGCCCGTCAGCCATGCGGCCTGGCACGACAAACCTTCGTTCATGGTTGTCGCGACCGAAGACAATATCATTCCGCCGGCCCTGCAGAAGGACCAGGTAAAGAACGCCAAGGCGGACTCAATCGAGGTCCCGTCGGGTCACGTGGCGATGTTGACCTATCCCAACGAGGTCGCGGCGCTGATCATCAAGGCCGCGCAATAGATCGCGTCGAGCGGAAGGTTGGACCTCATGGAGCCTTTCACAAGATCAGGACGACCGCGCAGGACAGCGGTCGTCTTTGGTGGGGATTGCGGCCGCGGAGCGGAGATCGCCAGACGTCTCGGCACGCAGCATGATCTCAATATCGTTGTTCCCTTCATCCCCTTCGATCGCAAGCGTTCCTGCGCAAACGAGGTCGTGGCCGAAATCGAGGCACAGGGGGGATGCGCCATGGCGCTGCTGGCAGATATCAACAATCCGGCCCATGTGGAGGCGCTGTTCAAGACGGCGACCGCCGCTTTCGGCAAGGTCGATATTGTCGTGTATGCGCAATCAATCCCGGACGCCGTCCATGCAAAACCGGGCAGATTATCCGGCCTCGAGATTACGGCTGATCTTGCTGGTCCCGAGATCCTCGATATGCGTCGGCCTTAGGTCAGCCGAAACTCGGGCCACAGCCCTTCGCGATTTTTAGCAAGGTTTAACACGCACCGCCTTCTCGAAGGACTAGCGTTGCTCGTCAGTGTGCGGAGTCGAGTCCGGACAGCGGCGTGCTGGCGGTTCACGGGCATTTTCTGACAAGCAGACAGGAACTCAATGTCGCAAGATGGAGTGAGGACATGCTGAACAAAGCTTTCGAGGCTCAATGCGCCGCCGTCGAAATCCATTGCACGAACCCCGTCGAACGCTCTCATCGCGCCTTTACCCTCTTCTCGCTTGCACTGGGAAGCTTTTGCATCGGCACTTCCGAATTTGCCAGCATGGGCATTCTGCAGCTGTTTTCGGCCAGCCTCGGCATCGACATCCCGACGGCAACCAACGCCATCACCGCCTATGCATTCGGCGTCGTGATCGGCGCACCACTGGTCACGATCGCGGCCGCTCGCCTGAACCGTCGGACGCTGCTCCTGCTGCTGATGGCGCTCTTCGTCTGCGGCAACATCCTGTCCGCCTTCGCGGCCAATCTCGGAATGTTCGCCATCGCCCGCTTTATCAGCGGCATGCCGCAGGGTGCCTATTTTGGCGCTGGGGCGGTGGTCGCGAGCTATATCGTCGGCCCCGGGCATGGCGGCAAGGCCTTTGCGATCGTCATGGGCGGATTGACTGTCGCCACAATTTTCGGATCACCCCTCGCGACCTTTCTCGGCCAGAATCTGGGATGGCGAAACACCTATCTTGCCGTGGCGGCACTGGGCTTCCTCGCCTGCATCGCGCTGTGGCTCTGGGTGCCGAAAACCAATGCCCTCGATGGCGGCCCGGTGATACAGGAACTCGCATCGCTGAAGAAACCGGCCGTCTGGGTGATGATGCTCGTGGCAGCGCTGGGAGTTGCAAGCATCTTCGCAGTCTACACGTTCATCGGCCCGTTCGTCACCGAAGTGGCTGCCATTGCCGAGAACTGGATCCCAATCGCACTGGCGCTGTTCGGCCTTGGCATGACGGCCGGTAATATCGTCGGCGGACGCATCGCCGATGCCCATCCTTCGCGGGGGATTATTGTCGGATTTGGAAGCGCAATCATCGTCCTTGCAATCGTCGCCGCATTCGGCACCAATGTCTTCGTTCTCATGATCGGACTATTCGGCATCGGCGCAACGATGATGACCGCCATTCCCACCATTCAGGTACGACTGACCGGACTTGCTCCGGAAGCTCCAAGCCTCATGGGGGCCATGAACCTGGCGGCATTAAATGTCGCAAACGCCATCGGCGCCTGGGCCGGAGGCCTGACTATCGCGCATGGTCTTGGATTGCTCTCTGCCGTCTTGGCCGGAATGTGCCTGACCATGCTCGGACTTGTGCTTTTCACACTGACCATCTCCGCAGGTTCTTACAGAAATATCGGCTACAAGAGCGCATAGTGGAACGGAGATCCTGCCTTCAGCCTCAATGTCGCGAGGTGACGCCGGTAGGGTTCATGCCCGTTACGCGGCGGAAGATGGCGGCGAAGGCGCTTGGGCTGTCGTATCCAACCTCCCAGGCGACCAGTTGCACCGGCGTTCCCCGTTCGAGCCTCGGAATGGCGGCGGCAATCCGGCAGGCCTGTCGCCAGGCGTTGAAGTTCATGCCTGTTTCCTCGCGAAACAGCCGCTCCAGCGTGCGGCCGCTGGCACCGGCCGCCTTGCCCCATTCTTCCAGCGTCCGTCGATCGGCAGGCTGCTCGGCAAGCGCGTCGCAGATGAGTTTCAGGCGCCGATCCCTGGGGGCCGGCACCCGCGGAGAGACGATGTCTCGCAATGGTTCCGCCCGCGCAATCTCGTCGAATGTCAGTGCTGCAAGATGCGGATAGATACAGCGGTCGCCGCTGCCATCATAGATCTCCAATAGCCGCGGCAGGATCCCGGCCAGCAGCGGGGAGAGATCGAACGCCGCCGCCTGCCTTGAAAACCGGCTGGCGATATCGGAACGGATATAGAGCGAGCGAAACACCGCGTCCTCCAGCGCCGCAACGCTGTGGCCGATCCCGCTGGGCAACCAGGCGGCATGTCCAGGCTGCAAGGTCCAGCGCCGATCCCGGGTCACGACTTCGACAACCGTTGTCGTGGCACAGACCAGCTGGGCACGGGCATGGCTGTGCATCTTACCCTGCCGGCTGGCCGGAAAATGTGCCTCATGCGCGAAAACCGGATCTTCCGAACTGTGCAATTCGTTCAGGCTGCGGAGCATCGGCCGCGCCGAAACGGCTGAAAGCTTTACAATCTGCTCTATCCTATCCATTGGCTTTCCCCTCTGCCAGTTTCCCGAACATGGTCAGCACGCCAGCAGAAAAGCCTCTCGCAACCTGCAGGATGAGCCATGTTTGTGATTGCGGCATGCTTCGCTCCTAGCTGAGGTTGCGGGCAAGGAAGCTGTAGAAGCGCGCATCGTCGGCACGCGCCACGTTGAGCCTGATGCCCGATGCGGCGGGATTGCCCTTGTCTAGGCAGAACACGCTTCCCGGAGCGATAAAAATGCTTTCCTGGGCCCCGCGCCGGGCGATCTCGATATCGCCGATCTTCGGCGGCATAAGCAGGTAGAGGTAATAACCGCCGCCATTGCCGGCAAACACGTCATATCCCTCGTGTCTCAGCGTCTGCAGAACCCGGGCGGCCGCGCCGTCGATCCGGTTGGACAGCCGCTTGAGATGTCGGTCGTAATGCCCTTCCACCAGAAGCCGGTGGATCAGCCGCTCCACATGGCCCGAACTGTTGACGGTCGTCAGCATCTTCAATTCGGCCAGCGCGCCGATCTGCTGCCTGTTGCCGACGATGTAGCCGGCGCGCAGACTGGCCGAGAGCGTTTTCGAAAATGTGCCAACCGACATGACGCGATTGAGCTGGTCGAGCGTCACCAGCCGGCTCGGTACGCTCGGCGCCAGATCGGTGAACGGATCATCCTCGACGATCGTCACATTGTGGACGGCAGCGGCGTTCAGAAGCGCATGTGCCACCGGCAGGCTGGTCGAGCTGCCAGTCGGGTTGTGACCGATCGACTGGGTGAAGAACAGCCGCGGCCGCTCCGCGGAAGCCTTTGCGATGAAATCGTCGACGTCAGGTCCTTCCGGTGTGCGGCGAACACCGAGCACACGCACCTGCGCCAGTTTCAGCTTGGCAAACAGCGGATAATAACCCGGTTCGTCGACCAAAACGATATCGCCGGGTGAGAGAAATGCTCGGACAATCAGGTCGAGCGCGTGGTTTGCGCCGAAGGTCAGCAGGATTTCCTCTTCCGATGCCTTCAGATGCTGGGCCGCAAGGCGCCTTGCGATCGCGGCCCTCAGAGCCGGAAACCCCAGCGCCGAGCCATAGGCATCCGTGCCGACCGTGTAATCGCGGCCGAAAAAACCGAGATGGCGCTTGATCTCCGATTCTTCCGTCCAAGATGGCGGTGGCCGGCCATCACCGACGCGGATTTCAAAATTCTCCTCGAGCTGGGCACTCAGAAGCGAGGCGATATCGACCGCCTCGGCCACATGCCGCGGCCGTACGCTGCGGTCGGCATCGGCGGGCAGGCGCACTTCGAAACCCGCGCCCGGCCGAGACGCGGCATAACCGGACGCCACCAGCCGGTCATAGACCTCGATGATCGTATTCTTGGAAACGCCGTGCAGCTCGGCGGCCTTGCGGATCGACATCAGCCGGGTTCCCGCAGGCGGTTCGCCGCGCAGGATTTCCTCGCAAAATCGGGCCGTCAGCTTTTCCACCAAGGTGCCGGATCGCCTGAGATTGTCTTCTGTCCCCGCCAACCACGCCTCCATAATGGGTACAGTTTGGTGACAATTTTTCAAATCTGTACCTGTTAATCAGTATCAAAAATGCGGATCACTGCGCAAGAGGAAGAATTCATGGGAGGCATTCTTGGCCGCAAATCAGGAAAACGGAGCGCGCTCCGTCAATTCCCGTCTGGAGAACCTGCGCAATCTGGCGCCGGTCGAGCGTCTGGCGCGTGTTGCCGAAGCCACGGCCCTCGGTGATGCCGATCGGCAGGTTTTCGAACGTGGCGGACTGCCGCTGACACTTGCAAACGGCATGATCGAGAACGTCATCGGCACGTTCGAACTGCCGATCGGCATCGCCACCAATTTCACGGTCAACGGCAAGGATTACCTCGTGCCGATGGCCGTCGAGGAACCTTCGGTCGTCGCCGCTGCCTCCTATATGGCGCGGCTTGCCCGCGTGGGCGGCGGCTTCATCACCTCCAGCACCGGCCCGGTCATGCGGGCACAGATCCAGGTGCTTAATATCACCGATCCACATGGTGCCCGCGCCCGTATCCTTGCCGAACGTGACGCGATCATCGCGGCCGCCAATGCCAAGGACAAGGTACTGATCGGGCTCGGCGGCGGCTGCAAGGATGTCGAGGTGCATGTCTTCGACGACACGCCGATCGGGCCGATGATGATCGCCCATCTGATCGTCGATGTGCGCGATGCGATGGGCGCCAATACGGTCAACACCATGGCCGAAACGGTGGCGCCTCTCATCGAAAAAATCACGGGTGGCGTGGTGCGCCTGCGCATCCTCTCTAATTTTGCCGATCTTCGCCTCGCGCGCGCCATGGTGCGATTGTCGCCGGAAACGCTGAAGACCTCGGAATACGAGGGCGAGAGGATCGCCCGCGGCATCGTCGAGGCCTGCGCCTTCGCGATTGTCGATCCCTACCGTGCCGCCACGCACAACAAAGGCATCATGAACGGCATCGACCCGGTCGTCGTCGCCACCGGCAATGACTGGCGCGCAATCGAGGCCGGCGCACATGCCTGGGCGGCCCGCAACGGCCGTTATACCTCGCTGACGAAATGGGAAATCGACACGAGCGGCCATCTGGTCGGCACGCTGGAGCTGCCGATGGCGCTCGGCCTCGTTGGCGGTGCGACAAAGACCCATCCGGCGGCTCAGGCAGCCTTGAAAATCCTCGGCGTCACCTCGGCGCAGGAACTGGCCGAGGTCACCACCGCTGTTGGCCTGGCACAGAACATGGCGGCACTGCGGGCGCTCGCGACCGAAGGCATTCAGCGCGGCCACATGGCGCTGCATGCCCGCAATATCGCAATCGTTGCCGGCGCGGTCGGTGACGAGATCGAGACGGTCGCGGCCGAACTCGCCGCCCATCATGATGTTCGCGTGGATCGGGCCAAGGAACTGCTGGAGACGATGCGCGCCGGCAAGGCGTGAAGCTCGACTAGGTCACGGCGCCGTGTTCCGCGCGGCGCCAGGGATAGCTTTTCATCTGCGGGATTTACTGCTTTATCAAAGAGATAGTTCAGCAGACCCACATTCTGGGAGGAGCAGATGGTAGATTTGAACGAATTCAGCAACTGGCCCGCGAGCCGGCCCGGCCCGCTTTCGGGCGTCAAAATTCTCGACATCACGCGCGTGGTGGCCGGACCATTCTGCTCGATGATGATGGCCGATCTCGGCGCCACCGTCATCAAGGTCGAACATCCCGACGAGCCGGATTACGCCCGCACCTTCCCGCCCTTCGTCAATTCGGACGAAGAGCAGCTCAGCGCATTTTTCGCCCAGTTTAATCGCAACAAGCTGGCCGTCACCCTCAACCTCAAGACACCGGAGGGGAAGGCGCTGCTGCACAAGCTGGTCGCCAAGGTGGATATTCTCGTCGAGAATTTCCGCCCCGGCACGATGGAAAAGCTCGGCCTCGGTTATGAGGCGCTGCGCGAGATCAATCCGAAACTGGTCTATACCGCGATCAGCGGCTTTGGCCGCACCGGCCCGAATGCCTCGAAGCCGGCCTATGACAATACCGGCCAGGCGGCGGGCGGCCTCTGGTCGATGAACGGTTATCCCGACCGGCCGCCGGTCAGGGTCGGCACGATCATCGGCGATCTCGCTGCCTCGCTTTATGCAGCGATCGGCACGGTCGCAGCGCTGCGCGAGGCCGAACGCACCGGCAAGGGCCAGGTGGTCGACGTTTCGCAGCAGGATTCGGTACTGACGCTCACCGAAAACGCCGTCGTGCGCTACACCGCCCAGAAGGAAGTCGCAGCCCCGCTCGGCAACGACCATCCTTTCGTGCGGCCCTATGGCCAGTTTCCCTGCAAGGACGGTTACGTCTTTTTCGGCGGTTACACCGACAAATTCTGGGCGATCACCTGCGCGATGTTCGGCGAGCCCGACATGGCGAAGGACCCGGCCATCGACACGATGGAAAAGCGCTTCGACCCCGTCACCGCCCAGACCAGGGTAACCCCGCTGCTCGAACGCTGGTTCTCCGCCTATACAAAGGCCGAACTCGAAGACATGGCCGGCGACAAGGTGCCGCTCAGCGCGATCAAGACGATTGCCGAAGTGGTCGAGGACCCGCATATCGCCGCCCGCAACATGATCGTCAACGTGCCGATCGCCGGCAAACTGATCGGCATGTTCGGCTCTCCGATCAAGCTGTCGGGACAGGAACAGGTGCCGCATGAAAAGGCGCCAGCCCCCGGCGAACACAATGCGCTCGTCTTCGAAAAGCTCGTCGGCATCGACGCGCATGAACTCGAAAAGCTCAAGTCGGCGGGAGCGATCTGATGGCGATCGATTACCATAAGGACGGCACCGTCGCGACCATCCGCCTCAACCGGCCGGACAAGCTGAATGCGCTGTCGCTTGCCATGTACGACGATCTCGGTCGCGCCTTTGCCGAGGCAAATGAAGATGATGGCGTGCATGCCGTCGTGCTGGCCGGTGCCGGCGACCGCGCCTTCTGCGTCGGCGCGGATCTCACCGAATCCATTCCGGCGCTGGCCGAAGGCCGTTTTGACATTTCTCACTGGGATCCGGCACATCTGAAGGTCGAGGGCTTTTATAAGCCCGTCATCGGCGCCATCCGAGGCCTGTGCATCGGCGGTGGTTTCGAGATCATGCTGGCGACCGATATCCGCATTGCAGCGAAGGACGCGCAGTTTCAGCTGCCGGAGGCGGGCCACGGTTTCGTGCCGGCCGGTGGCACGCTGGTGCGGCTGGTGCGGCAGATCGGTTATGCCCATGCGATGGAGATCATGCTGACCACCGCGCGTTTTACGGCAGCCGACATGCTCGCCCGTGGCGTCGTCAATCGCGTGGTCGAAGCAGAAGAAGTCGAGCCTACAGCGCAGGAGATCGCCGCCCGCATCGCGAAACTCAGCCCGAGCGCGGTGCAAACGATCAAGGAAGCAGCGCTGACGCTGCAGCACCTGCCGCTGAAGGAGGCCTTTCATCAGGAAGCGGCTCTCGGCCAGCGCACCTTTACCAGCGAAGATGCAAGACGCGGCCTCGCCGCCTTTGCCGAACGGGGAAAAGCGAAGTGACTTTCCGCCCCTTCCCCGATGTGACGATCGTCGAAGTCGGCCCGCGCGACGGGCTGCAGAACGAAAAACGCATTGTCCCCACGGAAGAAAAACTGGCGTTGATCGAGCTCCTCAAGGGCGCCCGCCTGCCGCGGCTGGAGATCACCGCCTTCGTTTCCCCGAAATGGGTGCCGCAGATGGCCGATCACGAGGAAATCCTGCGCCGGACGCCGGCAGCGGACGGGCTGATCCGCTCGGTCCTCGTGCCGAACGAACGCGGCGCGCTTGCGGCGATTGCGATCGGCGTCGAGGAACTGGCGATCTTTACCAGCGCCTCCGAAACATTCGCTGAAAAGAATATCAACTGCTCCATCGCCGAAAGCCTGGAGCGGTTCGAGCCGGTGGCCGCGCTTGCCCGCGAGCACGGCATCAGGTTGCGTGGCTACGTCTCGTGCACGGTCGAATGCCCCTATGAGGGGCCGATCAGACCGCAGGCGGCGACCGGGGTCGCAAATGCGCTGGCCGATCTCGGCTGTGTCGAGATTTCGCTTGCCGACACGATCGGCCGGGCGACGCCTGAGAGCGTCGACGCCATGCTTTCGGCCGTCAAGGCGAGCCTTACGGCCGAAAAGCTGGCCTGCCATTTCCACGATACGTTCGGCCATGCGCTCGACAATGTCGATGTCGCGCTCGGCCACGGCATCCGCGTCTTCGACAGCGCGATCAGCGGCCTCGGCGGCTGCCCATATGCGCCGGGCGCGGCCGGAAATCTCAGCACCTTGCCGCTTGTAAAACACCTTGAGGAGAAGGGGTTTTCGACCGGCATCGATATCGAACGACTGCTGCAGGCGGAGGAGTTTGCAGCCGGTCTTCGGCAGGGGAATACGGAAATCCAGGCCGGCGACGGGAGGCGTGTGTCCGGCTGACGACAGCAACACCAAAGGGAGGAACAGCATGCGCAGCAAAATTCGGAACAAACTTCTTGGCAGTGCGGTCTTCCTGGCCGGACTCATCGCTTCATCCGCGACATTCGCGGAAGATGCAAAGATCAGCGACGATGTCGTCCGCATCGGCCTGATCGAGGACATGAGCGGCGTATATGCCGACATTACCGGCCCCGGCGCGGTCACCGCCGCCAAGATGGCCGTGGAGGAATTTGGCGGCACGGTTCTCGGCAAGAAGATCGAGATCGTTTCCGCCGACCACCAGAACAAGGCCGATATCGGCGGCGCCATCGCCCGCAAATGGTTCGACGAGGAAAAGGTCGATGCCATTCTCGACGTCGCTTCGTCCTCGCCGGCACTGGCGGCACTCGAGGTCGCCAAGCAGAAGAACAAGCTGATTGTGCTGAGCTCCCCCGGCTCGCTGCGCATCACAAACGAAGTCTGCGGCCCCTATGTCATGCACTGGGCCTACGATACCTATGCGATCGCCCACACGACCGGCCAGGCGCTGGTCGATAAGGGCCTCGACAAATGGTATTTCGTCACCGCCGATTATGCCTTTGGCCACGGGCTGGAAAAGGAAACCGGCGATCTTGTTCAAGCCCGCGGCGGCAAGGTTCTCGGCAGTACCCGCCTGCCGATCGGCACGACCGATTTCGCCTCGGCACTGCTGACCGCGCAAGGCTCGGGTGCCAGCGTAGTGGCGCTTGCCAATGCCGGCTCCGACACGATTAATTCCGTCAAGCAGGCGGCCCAGTTCGGTCTCACCCAGGCCGGCCAGAAGCTCGCGACGCTCGGCGGCTTCATCAACGACATCCACGGCCTCGGGCTCGAAGAGGCACAGGGGCTGACGATCGTCGAAGCAAGCTACTGGGATCTCGACGAAAAGACCCGCGAATGGTCGAAGCGTTTCTTCGCCGAGCGCAAGGCCATGCCGAACATGCTGCAGACCGGCACCTATTCCTCCGTCCTGCATTACCTGAAGGCGGTCAAGGAAGCCGGCACCGACGACACGGAAAAGGTGGCCGCAAAAATGCGCGAACTGCCGGTCAACGACGTCTTTTATCACAACGGCAAGATCCGCGAAGATGGCCGCATGATGCATGACATGTATCTGTTCGAGGTGAAGAAGCCGTCGGAATCCAAGGCGCCCTGGGATTATTACAAGCTTCTCGCCACGGTGCCGGGTGACAAGGCGTTTCAGCCGCTGTCGAAATCCACCTGCTCTCTTGTGAAGAAGTAAAGCCGGATGAGGAGGTCAGCTTCCCAGAAACGCATCCCGGTTGTCGTCCACGACCGCGGCAATGTAGTCGGCGACCGCGCGCACGCGCGGAACCCGGCTCATGTCGCGGTGGCGGACAAGGAAATAATGCCGGGTCAGCTGCACATCTTTGGCAAGCACGACCTCAAGCTCAGGCTGACGGCGAGCAATGAAATGCGGCAGGATGCAGAGCCCCTGCCCCTGCAAAGTCGCCGTCAGCTGCGCCGAAATGCTGGAACTCTGGAACCGCGGTTTTATGCCCGGATGCACATCGCCGAGATAGTCGAGCCCCGGCGCAAAAATCATGTCCTGGATATAACCGATGAACGGATGGAGGAGCAGGTCGTCCCGCTTCCTCACCGCCGGGCTAACCGCCAGGTAAGCCCGCGTGCCATAGATATTGAGCCGGTAATCGGTGATCTTCTCGATCTCGTAAGGCCCGCCCTTAGGCGGATCGAGCGAGATGGCGATATCGGCCTCCTTGCGCGACAGCGACATGATCTGCTGGATCGTCACCAGTTCCAGCGACAGGTTGGGATGCTGGATGGTGAAATCACCGATCTGGTGCGCGAGGAAGAAGTTGGCGATGCCTTCCGGCGCACTGAGCCGGACGACGCCCTGATGGGCGGCATTGCCCGAGGCGATATCCATCTGCAGGCGGTCGGCCTCGCTTTCCATCCGTTCGGCAGCGTCGATGAACCGCTGGCCGATGACGGTCAGCACGTAACCGCGCGGATTGCGCTCGAACAGCTTGACCTTGAGCGCGAATTCCAGCCGGTCGATACGGCGCGAGACGGTGGCATGGCTGGTGCGCAGGTGCCGGGCGGCGACCGAAAGCTGGCCGGTGCGGGCGACCGCCAGGAAATATTGCAGGTCGTCCCAGGTAAAACCGGGATGGCCGAAACCGGGATTGCTGGTCATGCCGTCGCGCCGCCCAATCCTGTGTTTCTGTTCAAAAATGAACAGATGCTGTTTGCAATTAACAATGCGGCGCTTCTTGCGTCAACGGCCGTTTTACTGAACCATGCGGGCTGGAAAGGCTGCTTTGAGGAGGGCAGCCTGCCAATTTTGAACAGACTTCGCGCCCGTTAGGGCATTCAGTCATCTCTGGGAGGAGATCTTATGCGAAAGACGTTTCTGACGTCGCTGGCAGTCTTGCTGGCGAGTGGCACTGCATTTGCTCAAAGTGCATCTGACGGCAAAGTAAAGATCGGCATTCTGAACGATCAATCCGGCGTCTACGCCGATTTCGGCGGCAAGTCGTCGGTCGAGGCCGCCAAGATGGCGGTCGAGGATTTTGGCGGCAAGGTGCTGGGCGTACCGGTCGAGATCGTTGACGCCGACCATCAGAACAAGCCGGACGTCGCCTCCAACATTGCCCGCCAGTGGTATGACACCCAGCAGGTCGATGCGATCATGGACCTGACCACCTCATCCGTCGGCCTCGCCGTCCAGGCGCTGTCGGGTGAAAAGAAGAAGATCACCATCAATACCGGTGCGGCAACGACCGACCTGACCGGCAAGGCCTGCACGCCCTACGGCTTCCACTGGGCCTATGACACCCATGCGCTGGCTGTCGGCACCGGCGGGGCGCTCGTCAAGCAGGGCGGCGACAGCTGGTTCTTCCTGACCGCCGACTATGCCTTCGGTTATTCGCTGGAACAGCAGACTGGCGACTACGTCAAGGCCAATGGCGGCAAAGTGTTAGGCTCGGTGCGCCACCCGCTCTCCAGCCAGGACTTTTCGTCCTTCCTGCTGCAGGCACAGTCTTCCGGCGCCAAGGTGATCGGCCTTGCCAATGCCGGCCTCGACACCGCCAATTCGATCAAGCAGGCGGCCGAATTCGGCATCGTCCAGGGCGGCCAGAAGCTGGCGGCGCTGCTCTTCACGCTGGCCGAAGTCAACGGTCTCGGGCTTGAAGCAGCCCAAGGCCTGACCTTGACCGAAGGCTATTACTGGAACCTCGACGACAAGAGCCGAGAGTTCGGCAAGAAATTCTTCGCCCGCACCAAGAAGATGCCGAACATGATTCATGCCGGCACCTATTCCGCCGTAACTCAATATCTGAAAGCCGTTCAGAAGGCCGGCAGCGACGACAGCGATGCGGTCGCCAAGGCGCTGCACGAAATGCCGGTCGATGACTTTTTCGGCCGCGGCGGCACCGTCGGCGCCAATGGAAGGATGATCCACGACATGTATCTTCTGCAAGTGAAGAAGCCGAGCGAAAGCAAGGAACCCTGGGACTATTACAACGTGCTTGCCACCATTCCCGGCAAGGAAGCCTATCTCGATCCGGCCAAGGCCGGCTGCCCGCTGGTGAAATAATGGCAGTCCTTGCAAAGGAACTGCACGAGGAGCCGCGGGTGGTCTTGTCCGCCCGCGGTCTCTCCAAAAGCTTTGGCGCCTTCGCGGCTGTCAACAATGTCGATCTCGATATCAGGCATGCCCGTGTTCATGCACTGATCGGCCCGAACGGTGCCGGCAAGACCACGGTGTTCAATCTCCTCACCAAATTCCTGCAGCCGACTGCGGGTTCTATTACCTTGCTCGGGACGGATATTACCAAAACGCCGGCCGACAAGGTGGCGCGCATGGGCCTCGTCCGTTCTTTCCAGATCTCGGCAGTCTTTCCCTATCTCTCGGTGCTCGACAATGTCCGTGTCGCGCTGCAGCGGCCGGGCGGGCTTTCGACCCAGTTCTGGCTGCCCATGTCCTCGCTCGACCGGCTGAACGAGCAGGCCGACGAGCTGATCGAGACGGTCGGCCTTAAACGCGAGCGCAATGCAATCGCAGCCGACCTTTCCTACGGCCGCAAACGCGTGCTGGAAATCGCAACGACGCTGGCGCTCGATCCAAAGGTACTTCTGCTCGACGAACCGATGGCCGGCATGGGACAGGAGGATATCGGCACCGTTTCCAACATCATCCGCGATGTCGCAAAGACCCGCGCGGTGCTGATGGTGGAACACAATCTCTCGGTCGTCTCCGACATCTGCCACCAGGTCACAGTTCTGCAGCGCGGCGAGATCCTGGCCGAGGGAGATTATGCGACGGTCGCACAGGATGAGCGCGTGCGGCTCGCCTATATGGGCACGGAGGACGCTTGAATGGCCGCACCCCTGCTGCAGGTTTCCAATCTCAATGCCTGGTATGGCGAAAGCCATATACTGCACGGCGTCGACATGACCGTGCGTGAAGGCGAAACGATCACCATTCTCGGCCGCAATGGCGTCGGCAAGACGACGACGCTGCGCACAATCATGGGCATCATCCGCGAGCGCAAGGGCGAAATCCGTTTCAACGGCCGTGACATGGCAGGCGTGCCGCTGCATCGCACCGCCCATGTGGGCCTCGGCTTCGTACCGGAAGAGCGCGGCATCTTTTCGACCCTGACGGTCGAGGAAAACCTGATGCTGCCGCCGGTCGTGGCCGAGGGTGGCATGCCGGTTGCCGAGATCTACGAGCTTTTCCCGAACCTCTATGAGCGCCGCGGCAGCCCCGGCACAAAACTGTCCGGCGGCGAACAGCAGATGCTGGCCATCGCCCGCATCCTGCGCACCGGCGTCAAACTGCTGATCCTCGATGAACCAACCGAGGGGCTCGCCCCCGTCATCGTTCAGCGCATCGGCGAAATCTTAAAGACGCTGAAGGAACGCGGCATGACGGTGCTGATGGTCGAGCAGAACTTTCGCTTCGCCAGCCGCATCGCCGATCGTTTTTACCTGATGGACCACGGCAAGATGGTCGCAGACTTCCCGGTCGGCGAACTGCCGGAGCGCATGGACACGCTGCATAAGGTTCTGGGGGTGTGATGATGGGCAGGATTTCAGGATCGATTGCAGCCATCAATTCCACGCTGACGGGTGCGGTCTTTGCCCCTCACCCTAACCCTCTCCCCGCAAGCGGGGAGAGGGGACGTGCCTCGCTTGAGGCAAAAGAGTGCGGCAGATGCCCTTCTCCCCGCACGCGGGGAGAAGGTGGCGGCAGCCGGATGAGGGGCAAATCATACCATCTTGCGTCTCTGCCAAGGAGCCTCACCCCATGACGATGATCTTCGGCATCCCGCTTCAGGCCTTTCTCGGCCAGCTGCTGATCGGCCTGATCAACGGCTCCTTCTACGCGCTGCTCAGCCTCGGCCTCGCCGTCATCTTCGGCCTGCTGCGCGTCATCAACTTCGCCCATGGCGCGCAATATATGCTCGGTGCCTTCGTCGCGATGCTGATGCTGCAATATTTCGGCATCAACTACTGGTTCGCGCTGTTTCTGGCGCCGATCGTGGTCGGCCTGTTCGGCGCCGTCACAGAACGTTTTCTCCTGTCGCGGCTCTATAAGCTCGACCACCTTTACGGCCTGCTCTTCACCTTCGGCCTGGCGCTCACCATCGAAGGCACGTTCCGCTATCTCTACGGCTCCTCCGGCCAGCCCTATGCGCCGCCGCAGCAGCTGACCGGCGCCACCAATCTCGGCTTCATGTTCCTGCCGATCTATCGCGGCTGGGTCGTGATCGTGTCGCTGATTGCCTGTATCGGCACCTGGCTTCTGATCGAAAAGACCAAACTCGGCGCCTATCTGCGCGCCGCGACCGAAAACGCCACGCTGGTTCAGGCCTTCGGTGTCAACGTGCCGGTTCTCCTGACGCTCACCTACGCACTCGGCGCCGGCCTTGCGGCCTTCGCCGGTGTGCTGGCTGCCCCCGTCTATCAGGTCTCGCCGCTGATGGGCTCCAACATCATCATCGTCGTTTTCGCGGTCGTCGTGGTCGGCGGCATGGGCTCGATCATGGGGGCGATCGTCACCGGCTACATGCTGGGCATTGCCGAAGGCATGACCAAGGTCTTTTACCCGGAAGCCTCCAACATCGTCATCTTCGTGATCATGGCGATCGTGCTTCTCATCCGCCCGGCCGGACTTTTCGGCCGGGACGTTTAAGCGAGGTGGCAAAATGAGCGACGTGATCCACAATTCCTCCGCCACCTCTACCGCGAGCGGCCGCACCGAACGGTCGGCGACCGCATCGAAAACCTATGCGGCCTTCCTTGTGATCGGCCTTCTGCTGTTGCTGATCGCGCCGGCTTTCCTCTATCCGATCTTCCTGATGAAGCTTCTGTGCTTCGCCCTCTTTGCCTGCGCCTTCAATCTTCTGCTCGGTTATACCGGCCTCCTCTCCTTCGGCCACGCGACCTTTTTCGGTGGCGCAGCCTATTTCACAGCGCATGTGGTTAAGGAATGGGGTTTTCCCCCTGAGATCGGCATTCTGGTGGGAGCCGCGGGAGCGGCCTTCCTCGGCCTGATCATGGGCTTCTTCGCCATCCGCCGGCAGGGCATTTATTTCGCAATGATCACGCTCGCACTGTCGCAGATGTTCTTCTTCTTCTGCCTGCAGGCATCGTTCACCCATGGCGAGGACGGCATCCAGTCCGTACCCCGCGGCCATCTCTTCGGTTTCATCGATCTCGCGAACACGACCAACATGTATTACTTCGTGCTCGGCGTGTTCCTGATCGGCATGATCGTCATCTGGCGTTTCATCAACTCGCCTTTCGGCATGATCCTGAAATCGATCCGCGAGAACGAGCAGCGCGCCATTTCGCTCGGCTATTCCGTTGCCCGCTACAAGCTCGGCGCCTTCGTCATGTCGGCGGCCTTGGCAGGACTTGCCGGCGGCACTAAGGCGCTGGTCTTCCAGTTCGCGACGCTGACCGATGTCGGCTGGCAGATGTCTGGCGAGGTGATCCTGATGACCTTGCTCGGCGGCATCGGCACGCTGATCGGCCCGATCTTCGGCGCTGGGCTTGTCGTGACCTTGCAGAACTATCTAGCGACCTCGCAATTCCCGGTGACGATAATCACCGGCGTGGTCTTCATGATCTGCGTTCTGCTCTTCCGGCGCGGCATCATCGGCGAATTCTACGCCTCGCGCCTCGGCCGCAAACTTGGTTTCGAGCATCGGCGCTGATCGGCTGAAATCATGGAAACCTATGACTATATCATCATCGGTGCCGGCAGCGCCGGCTGCGTGCTGGCCAACCGCCTCTCGGCCGACGCCCGCAACCGTGTCCTGCTGCTGGAAGCCGGCGGCAATGACAATTACCACTGGGTGCATATCCCCGTCGGTTATCTCTATTGCATCAACAACCCGCGCACCGACTGGTGTTTTACAACGGAAAACGAAGCAGGCCTCAACGGCCGCTCCCTCTCCTACCCGCGCGGAAAACTACTCGGCGGCTGCTCCTCGATAAACGGCATGATCTACATGCGCGGCCAGGCGCGAGATTACGATCTCTGGCGGCAGATGGGCTGCACCGGCTGGGGCTGGGACGACGTTCTGCCGCTCTTCCGCAAGAGCCAGGATTTTTACAAGGGCGCCGACGAGATGCATGGCGAAGGCGGCGAATGGCGGGTGGAAAAATCCCGCGTCCGCTGGGCCGTGCTCGACGCCTTCCAGAAAGCCGCGGAAGAGGCCGGCATCCCCGTCACACCGGATTTCAACCGCGGCGACAATGAAGGCTCCGGTTATTTCGACGTCAACCAGCGCTCCGGCATCCGCTGGAACACCTCGAAAGCGTTCTTGCGCCCTGCAATGAAGCGCCCCAATCTGAACGTCCTTACCAAGGCCCATGTCCGCCGGCTGATCGTTGAGGGCGGTGAGGTGAAGGGCGTCGAATTCCAGCATGACGGCGTGGCAAAAACCGCCCATGCTCGACGCGAAACGGTCCTCTCCGCCGGCGCGATCGGCACACCGCATGTTCTCGAGCTGTCGGGCATCGGCCGCGGTGACGTGCTGTCGGACGCCGGTATCGATGTGGTGAAGGAGGTAAAGGCCGTTGGCGAAAACCTGCAGGATCATCTGCAACTACGCCTCGTTTACAAGGTGACCGGCGTGCCGACCTTGAACGAAAAGGCCTCCCGCCTGCTCGGCAAGGCGGCGATCGGGCTCGAATATGCCCTGAAACGCTCAGGCCCGATGTCGATGGCGCCAAGCCAGCTCGGCATTTTCACCCGCTCCGGCGCCGACAAGGAAACCGCCGATCTCGAATATCACGTCCAGCCCGTCTCTCTCGACAGGTTCGGCGAGCCGGTCCATTCCTTCCCGGCCATGACGGCAAGCGTCTGCAATCTGCGCCCGGAAAGCCGCGGCTCAGTGCACCTGAAAGGACCGGATTTCGCCGCAGCCCCCGCAATTCGCCCGAACTATCTTTCCTCGGCCGCCGATCGCGACGTGGCGGTACGCTCGATCAGGCTCACCCGTCAAATCGTCCGCCAGCCGGCCTTTGCGCGCTATCACCCGGAGGAATACAAGCCCGGCCCGGCCTATGAGACCGATGCAGATCTCGAAAGAGCAGCTGGCGAGATCGGCACGACGATCTTTCATCCGGTCGGCACGGCCCGCATGGGGGCCGACCCCGACAGTGTCGTCGATCCGCGGCTAAAGCTACGGGCGCTCGGAAAACTGCGCATCGCCGATGCCTCGATCATGCCGAACATCACCTCCGGCAACACCAATTCGCCGACGATCATGATCGCCGAAAAGGCGGCCGAAATGATCCTCGCCGACAACCGCTAATGACAGGAAGGAAAAACGAGATGACCAGGATCGCTTTTATCGGGCTTGGAAACATGGGCGGGCCGATGGCCGCCAATCTCGTCAAAGCCGGCCATCAGGTGAGCGGCTTCGATCTATCGGAGGAGTCGGTAAAGGCCGCAGCCGAGACCGGCGTTACTCCTGCGGCGACACTTGCGGCCGCGGTACATGATAAGGCTTGCGTAATCACCATGCTGCCGAAAGGAGAACATGTCGCCTCCGTCTGGACTGCCCTTGCCGGGCTCGTATCTCCCGGCACATTGCTGATCGACTGCTCGACCATTGATGTCGAAAGCGCCAGACAGGCCCATGGCCTCGCGGCCCGCGGCGATTGCCCTTCGCTGGACGCCCCTGTCTCCGGCGGCACGACGGGTGCTGCCGCCGCCACGTTGACCTTCATGGTCGGCGGATCGGACGAGGCTTTTGCCGCGGGACAGCCGATCCTCGAAGCGATGGGCAGGAAGATCGTCCATTGCGGCGCCGATGGTGCCGGCCAAGCCGCGAAGATCTGCAACAACATGATCCTCGGCATTTCGATGATCGGCGTCAGCGAAGCCTTCGTGCTCGCCGAAAAGCTCGGCCTGTCGCACCAGGCCCTTTACGACGTTGCCTCGACCTCGTCGGGCCAATGCTGGTCGCTCACCACCTATTGCCCGGTCCCCGGCCCGGTCCCAACCTCCCCCGCCAACAATGACTACCGCCCCGGCTTCGCAGCGGCGCTGATGTCGAAGGATTTGAAACTTTCTCAGGACGCGGCAAGGCAGTCCGGCGCCGTAACGCCGATTGGGGCTTTGGCGTCGGATCTATATGCCGAATTTGAAAATAATGGTCATGGCTTGGAAGATTTTTCGGCGATCGTGCGGATGCTGCGAGATAGGCCTGGACGTAATTTTTCATAG
The DNA here is from genome assembly GCF_007829835.1 of Neorhizobium alkalisoli. GTDB lineage: Bacteria > Pseudomonadota > Alphaproteobacteria > Rhizobiales > Rhizobiaceae > Neorhizobium. The sequence continues at coordinate 53,194 of NZ_VIWP01000014.1, forward strand.
ACTGACTAATTAAGTAGAATGACCTCGTCGATCATGCATCGACATATTCCACGGCATCGATTCAGAAACGCCCAGATCTCAACCTCGAATCTTGGATGTCTGCGACATTTCGCCCGCAAGCCAAATTGCCCTTCATGAATGAATGTATGGATGATATGAAAGTGTATGGATATAAATCCATACACTATTGGTTGGGCTTATGTGGAAAGCGCGCATTATCGGCGGCGGCCGTCTGAAATACATCGGCTTGGCGGATGCTCTGGAACAGGACATCCAGACGGGTATCATTGCTGCGGGCGACCGTTTGCCACCGCAGCGTTCCATTGCCGAGGCGCTTGGCGTTGACCTGACAACGGTGACAAGGGGCTTCAATGAAGCTCACCGCCGCGGACTTATTGAAGCGCAGATCGGCAGGGGTACTTTTGTGAGGGATTATTCGAGCGCACGCAGCTCGAAGATTCGTCCTGCAGCACTAGATCTCAGCATGAACATTCCATGCCAACCGGCCAGCGTCGATTTTCAGCAATTGCTGCCAAAAGGGATTGCCGCAGTGCTTGCCAACGGCAAGGGGCTGATGAACCTGCATTACCAGGATAGTGCGGGTGCAGAACCGGACAGGCAGGCGGCGACCCAGTGGCTCAAGCAACGGATCGAGAATGCAGATTTCGATCGTATCGTTGTTGCGGCTGGTGCCCAGAGCGCGCTTTTTTCCATTTGTGAACTTTTGCTGTCTCGGGGTGACGTCATTGCCGCCGGCGAATTTACCTATCCCGGCCTGAAGGCCGTCGCGGCTCAAATGCGCGTGGAGATTGATCCGATCGCCATGGATGATGAGGGATTGCTACCCGACGATTTCGAGCGCAGCTGCCGGATCAGGCCACCAAAGCTTCTGTACGTCATTCCAAATATCGACAACCCGACGGCTACGACCATGCCCGAACCGCGACGTGCGGCTCTTGTGGAAATTGCGCGGCGCTACGGCGTAGCGATCGTGGAAGATGATCCTTACGGTCTCCTGCTTGAGGCGCCGGGCCGCGCCTTTGCGGATCTCATGCCGGAGGCAACCTGGCATATTTCGACACTTTCCAAGTGTGCGACGCCGGCCTTGCGGGTGGCCTATATCCTCGTGCCCAAGGCAGCGGATGCCCTGCAACTCGCATCCGTTACCAGAGCCATGATGCTGATGGCGCCTCCGCTTATGTCAGCACTCGCAAGCAGCTGGATCATGGATGGGACACTGGCGGCAATAACAGCGGCCATCAGACGCGAGGCGCGGGCGCGGCAGATGCTTGCATCGTCGCTGCTCAGCACCTTCGATCGTTCCGCCAACATGTCTGGCCACCACTTGTGGCTTCGGTTGCCCAGCGGCCAGCGTGCTGACGATCTGGTCGAGGCTGCGCTGCGCAGGGGCGTACTCATCGTTCCAAGCTCTGCCTTTGCCGTCGGGAAATTTACGACAGAAGCGGTCAGAATTTCCCTTGGAGTCGCGTCCGACCGCAGTGAACTCGAGGACGGGTTGAACCAGCTTGCCAGCCTTGTCGCCCAGCCGGCAACGCTTGCCCGGGCGATCGTCTAGACAAGCTGTCCGGAACCATTGGGCAAATCTGCTTACGCCGCATGGCGGGATTTTTTTGATCGAAGTGAGCTTCGTCAATGACGTGAAGAAAAAATGAAGCTGCAGAAGCAGCGGTTTTGCGGTCGCGCTTCGCGCGACGGATAGTGTCAAACAATAGCCTGGAATATTCAAAATGAACGATTGGGTAGATTGGTTTCCTTTAGTCTTCTTTCCTCTCAAGGCCATCGTGTTGGGCGTTGGCATGTTTTTCGCCATCAAGTGGCATCGCGACCAAGAGAAGAAGAAATAACGAAACGAGCGGACTGCAATCGCCCGCCGAACGCATCCTTTGATGCCTCAGATTGGTGGGCCGTATCCGGCGTTGTGCAACAGTACCTAGAATGAGGAATGTGGCGGTGTCGGCAGGCGATCAGCAAACTCTGAATAGGCGTAAGGCCGGATCTAAGAGCCCGAAAGCTGATTTGGCGAAACTATGCCGAACGCGTCTCCATCGTGCCAATCACTTCCGCAGCATCATCTCCGCCCCCTTCATGGCGATCATCGCAGTGGGCGTGTTGGTATTGCCGGAGGTGATCGACGGCATGACCGAAGCATCGATAACCCGGAGGCCGTCAATGCCGAATATGCGCAATTCATTGTCGACGACAGCCATTCTGTCGCCTGCAAGGCCCATTTTCGCCGTGCCGACCGGATGGAATATCGTCGTGCCGATATCGCCGGCGGCACGTGACAGCGATGCCTCGTCGTCACCAACCGTGCTGCCCGGAACGATTTCATTCGGTGTGTAGGCCGAAAGCGCGGCCTGCTGCATCAGCCGCCTGGTCACTCGGATCGCATCGGCTGCGACCTGCCTGTCCGCATCCGTGTCGAGATAACAGGGAGCGATGACCGGCTTTTCATGCATGTCCCGCGATTTCAGCCGGACATAACCACGCGATTCAGGCCGCAGATTGCAGGCGCTGACCGTGATCGCCGGAAAGCGATGCAACGGATCGCCGAACTTATCGAGCGAGAGCGGCTGGACGTGGAATTGGAGGTTGGCGCGCTCCTGATGAGGATCAGACCGAGTGAAAATCCCGAGCTGTGACGGCGCCATGGTCAGCGGGCCTCTGCGGCACAGGGCATAATCCACACCCATCATGCCGCGGCGAAACAGGTTGTAATAGGTCTCGTTGAGCGTCCTTGCGCCGTCGATCGTGTAGATCATTCGCTGCTGGAGATGATCCTGGAGATTGCGGCCGATGCCCGGCCGATCCGCCAGAACCTCGATCCCCGCATCCTGCAGCCACTCCCCGGGACCGATGCCGGAGCGATGGAGAACCTGAACGCTGCCGATGGCGCCCGCCGAGAGCACGACTTCGCGGCGCGCCCTGATCGTCACCGACTTGCCGTCCAGCAGGCAGGATATGCCCTGCGCCCGGCCATCCTTGAGGATCACCTTGTCGACCTGCAGATTGGTGCGCAGTTCCAGATTCTTCCGGTGCAAGGCAGGCTTCAAAAAACCTCTGGCCGAGGACCAGCGGCGGCCGCGCTTCTGGTTGACGTGGAAATAGCCGCTTCCCTCGTTATTGCCGATATTGAAGTCGGCGATCTTGTGGATACCCATCTCTTCCGCCGCATCCCGCACGGCATCCAGGATCGGCCATGAGATGCGCGGCTCCTCGATCCGCCAGCCGCCGCCGGCACCGTGGAGCTCCGTATCGCCGAGAAAGTGATCCTCCAGCTTTCGAAAGACGGGAAGGACATCGCTCCAACCCCAGCCATCGAGACCCAGCTGGCGCCAGTGATCGTAATCCTGGACCTGGCCACGCATCGAAATCATCGCATTGATGGCCGATGAGCCGCCGATGACTTTTCCGCGCGGATAGGCGAGGCTGCGACCGTTCAGGCCGGGCTCGTCCACCGTCCTGAACATCCAGTCCGAACGGGGATTGCCGATGGCGAAAAGATAGCCGACAGGGATGTGGAACCAGATCCAGTTGTCCTTGCCGCCGGCTTCGAGAACGAGCACGCGGTTTGCCGGGTTTTCCGACAGACGATTGGCGAGGATGCAGCCTGCAGTGCCGGCGCCCACGACGATATAATCGAATTCTTCTTCCATCACGTCCGACTTGCCGCATTCATCAAAATGGAGCATCCGCAACCCTTGCGGACCACCCGGCTGGCGAGAGTTTTTTTGCTCAGCGCCCGGTAAAATTCGGCTTGCGCTTTTCGACGAAGGCGCGCTGCGCCTCGCGGGCATCTTCCGTCGTGGACAGTCCAACAGTGACCGTCTGCTCGAAACGATATCCGTCCCGCACCGGCATGTCCGCGACCGTGTTGAAGGCGTGTTTGACGCGCTTGACCGCAATCGGGCTCTTGGCCGCAATCTCCTCGGCAATCTGCATCGCCTCGGCCATGAGACGGTCCTTCGATACACAGGCTTCGATCACGCCAAGGCGGTAGAGTTCGGAGGCTGGGAGCTTGCGCCCGGTAAAATACATGGTGCGCGCCTTGGAGCGACCGAAATGCTCCATCAGGAAGCGTGCCCCACCGGCCAGACCGACATCGAGTTCCGGCATGACGAAATAGGCATCCTCCGATGCAAGCATGATGTCGCAGGAGAGCATGAGCGCAAAACCCGCGCCGATCGCCGGACCGTTCACGGCGGCGATGACGGGTTTTTCGCAATCGCTGACGGCATAGAAGAATTCCCGCGTCAGGCGGTTGTGGCGGATATAGTCGCCGGGTTCATGCACCAGATCCACGCGTTCCTTCACGTCGGCGCCCGCTGAAAACACCTTGCCGGCGCCGGTCAGGATGACGGCGCGCACATCCTCGCGATCGCTGACATGGTCGAAGACGCGGATGAACTCTTCCCGGCTCAGCCGGTTCTGCGCGTTGACCGGCGGACGATCGAAGGTCACGGTCGCAATGTTGCGCTCCACCTTCAGGGTCAAGGTTTCAAATTCCATCAGATGTCCTCCTCAATTCTGAGCGGACGATAGAGGAGCTTTCGGCGAGCCGACACATACGCCGATGGAGAAGCTTGTTTGCGCCAACTGCAAAACGTTGATGGTTCTCCGCCCTGGCTTTCCGCAACCGGCAAAGGTGATGTTCAATTCCCGCGGCTTATCGGTCGGCGGTCAGCTGCTATCCAGACATATCGCAAAACAAGGAGGATTTCCGTGACCACCGGAAGATATGTCAGCGATCTCGACGAGGGGGATGTCTTGGGCCCCGTCGAATATACGATCAGCCGTTTCGTCATACGCGAATATGCCCATGCTGTTGAGCTGCACGAGGACTGCTTTCAGCATAAGAACGGGCAGATCGCGCCGCCCACCATGGTGCATCTCGACAAGCTGCGTCTCTACAAACATGCCTGCCCGGCAGGCACCGGACCGCATGCGCGCGTGCATGTCGAATATGACGCGACCATACATGCGCCGGTTCCGGCAGAGGCCAGACTGAAGATCGAAGGCCGTGTTTCGTCGCGTTATCTGAAGCGCGGCCGCGACTATGTGCATATGGAGATCGAAATGCGCCTGGCGGAGACCAATGCCCTGCTCGTCTCCTACCGCGATACGGTCATCCTTTCCTACAAGGGTGAAGAGAAGGAAGGAAATCGCGCCAATGGCTGACACGACCAAAAGCTTCGAACCGGGGCAGGAATTTACCAGCCGGATGCGCATGATGACGCGCGAAAGAATGCGCTGGTATGTCGATGCCCAGCCGACCGTCGCACTCGATACCGGCCGCATCGAGCGCCAGGAACCGACGATCCACGATGATGACGACTATGCCCGTTCCCAGGGCTTGCCCGGCATCATCGCCGATGGCATGGTTTCCACGAACTGGATCATGGGCCTGCTGATCGATACCTTTGGCGACCATGTCGCCCGCGGCGGTTCTCTTCGCACCCGCTATATCAAGCCGGTCTACGAAGACGACAAGCTCACGTCACATGCCCGCGTAACTTCCGCCGAGAAGGCAGACGGCAAGACCGCCTACAAGCTCGAAGTCTGGTGCTCGAATGGCAATGGCGACCCGGTGACCGTTGGCGAAGCAACGGTCGTCGTTCCGAACTGACGCCTTCATGGCAATGAAAAGCCCGGCTCCTTGAAAAGGGAGCCGGGCTTTTTTGGTTGTCGCGTTTGAGGCAGATCGCAGCCTCAGTGCCCCAGATAACTCGCGGCGACGGCATCGGACGACAGCAGTTCGGCAGCCGGTCCTTCGAGCGCGCAACGTCCGGTCTCAAGCACATAGGCCCTTTCACCGACCGCTTCCGCGAGCGAAAGGTTCTGCTCCACGAGAAGAATACTGACGCCCTGTGCCCGGATCGAGATCAGTGCCGTCGCGACCTGTTCGATGGCGACAGGCGACAGGCCCTGCGTCGGCTCGTCCAGAAGGAGGAGCGAGGGACGGGCCATCATCGCACGCGCAAGAGCCAGAAGCTGCTGCTCGCCGCCGGACATCAGGCCGGCATTCTGGTTCCTGCGCTCCGCCAACCGCGGAAAGAGATCGAAGGCCTTCTGCAGATCCGGGCCTTTCGGCTCGCCATGGATCCAGCTGCCGAGCCTGAGATTTTCCAGCACGGTCATGTCCGGAAAGACCTGCCGCCCCTCGGGCACTTGCACGATGCCGGCGCGCACGCGGTCCGCCGGGCTCGCACCCGTCATGTCCTTGCCGTCGAAGACAATTTTCCCGTGTCGGCAGGGCAGAAGGCCTGAAATGGCGCGGCAAAGGGTCGATTTGCCGGCGCCGTTCGGCCCCAGCACGACGACGGAACCCGCTTCCTCGACCTTGATGCTGATATCGTGCAGCACTTCCAGCCGATCGTAACCGGCGGCCAGATTTTCAATGCTCAACATGTTTCAGTCCCCTGCCGAGATAGGCGTCGATCACGGTCGGATTGTTCTGGCATTCGGCCGGTGTTCCCTCGAACAGCAAACGTCCCTGCACGAAGACGCTGACGCGCGAGGCAAGCTCCATCAAAAACCGCATATTGTGCTCGACGAGCAGCACGGTCAGCCCCTGGCCATGGAAATGCCGGATGACCTCCGCCATTTTCGTAATCTCGTCGGGTGCCAGACCAACGGCCGGCTCGTCCAGAAGCAGGAGTTTTGGCCGCAAGCCGAGCGCAAGCGCCAACGACAGACGGCGCAGTACCGCGTAGGGAAGTTCGCCAGCGACGCGGTCGAGCACATCGCCAAGCGCCAGCGCCTCGATCAGATCGTCGGCATTGGCATCGCCAGCACCGGCCACATGGGCAATGCGCAGGTTTTCGCGTGCCGTCAGTCCCATGAAGACACGGGTCTGCTGAAAAGTGCGGACAATGCCATATTGCACGGCGCTTGCCATCGGCCAGGGCCCGTTCTGACGACCATTGAATTCCATCGATCCTTCGCTCGGCTTGACCAGTCCGGAGAGGATGTTGATGAGCGTGGTCTTTCCCGCACCGTTCGGCCCGATCAGGCCATGGATCGTACCTTCCTCGACCGACATGGTGATGTCACTCAAGGCGGTGATCCCGCCAAAACGTTGGGTAATCGCATTTATGGAAAGAAGGCTCATCGCGCTTCGGCCTCCTTTGATATCACGACGCGTCCTGACCGGCTCATCCGTTTGGCGGCAGCCAGCAGGAAGCCGGCTATTCCCTTCGGTGCGAAGAGAATGAAGAAGAGCAGGATCAGACCGTAGATGAACACGGCATAGGTGCTTGCACCGCGCAGGATTTCGGGAAGAGCGACGATGAGGACGGCACCAAGCACCGGCCCCCAGAGCGTTCCCATGCCGCCAACCACGACATACACGACCGTCTGGAACCCTGTTGCCATGACCGAGAAATCGTCAGGACCGACGAAGTTCGAAATGGCGGCAAACAGCGATCCCGCCGCGCCGGCAAAAACGGCGCTGAAGCTGAAGGCGCAAAGGCGCGCCATGCCGATCCGAATGCCGAGCGACTGTGCCAGGACGACATCCTCCCGCACGGCAAGGCATGCGGCACCGATCGAGCTTCTGAGGAAGAGCATCGAGGCACCGTAAGCGACGGCCAGCACGAGGAGCGCGATGACGAGATTGTTGCGCTGTGGCGCATCCGCGAAACCCGGCAGCGAAGGCAGGCCCGGAATGCCGATGAAGCCGCCGACGCCGCCCGTGATCGGTTCCAGCACGAGAAAGAGCTGGTAACCGACAAGGCCGATACCGAGCGTCAACACGGCAAAATAGATGCCACGCGTGCGGAAGGCGACCAGGGCTATGACCGTTCCCATCACGCCGCTGATCACGGCGCTGGCAACCAAAGCCGGCCAATAACCCCAGCCTGAATTTGTCGTCAGATAGGCCGTCGTATACGCGCCGACACCGTAGAGAAAACCATGCGCCAGCGAGAGATAACCAGTGAGGCCGAGCAGCACGTCATAGGAGACGGCCAGGATGGACATCAGCACGATGATTGTCGCGACATAGAGCAGATAGTCGTTGGCGAAGGGAATGCCGATGACGGCGAGCAGCACGACGATGGCCGGAATGACCCAGCGGAAGGTGATTTCCTGTTTCATCGCAGAACCTCCGCGCGTCCGAACAGACCGTTGGGCCGAACGATAAGAACGATGACGAGAACCGCGAACGTGCCGATATCCTGCAGCTGGCTCGAAATATAGGCCGAGACGAGGATTTCGAGAATGCCGAGTACGAAGCCGCCGACAATCGCGCCCCAGAGGTTGCCGACACCGCCGATGACGAGAATGACAAAGGCTTTCAGTACCGGGTTAAGACCCATGGTCGGATAGATCGGAAAACTTGCGCCGAGCAGCGAGCCGGCAAAACCGCCGATCAATGCGCCGATCGCAAAGGTGGCGATGCGGATCCAGATCAGGTCGATGCCCATCAGCTGCGCCGCCATCTTGTTCTGCGACATGGCGCGGATGGCGAGGCCAAGGCGCGAGCGGTGCAGCACCACCCAGACGAAAAGCCAGCAGGCGATCGTCGCCGCGAAGATCAGCATCTGGTAATAACCGATGCTGAAATAGGCGGTGCGCAAAACGCCGGGAAGCGGCGACAGGGTCGTATGCGGCTCGGCACCCCAGATCAGGGTCGCGACCTGCTGCAGGACGGTCGACATGGCGAGCGCCGAGATCATCAGACTGAGATTGCCGCCGGTATCGATCCGCCGGTAACCGACCTGATCGAGCAAGATGCCGACGATTACGACGGCAAGGCTGGCGATCGGAACCGCCACCCAGAAATTCATGCCATAGGCCACGAGCACATAGGTGAAGCTCGCACCGAGCATATACAGCTCGCCATGGGGAAAGTTCGGGATCTGCAAGACCCCGAAGACGAGGGTCAGGCCGAGCGCGATGAGAGCATAGCTGCTGCCAAGCGCAAGGCCGTTGACCAGTTGCTGTGGAAGAAGTTCGAGCATTTTCTCAGTTCTTCGTGGTCATTTCGATTTTGTCGCCGGGCGGGTTCTGCCAGCTTTCACCCTTCCACACCTGGCAGGCGCTGGGCGGGTTTGCCTGGCCATCCTTGAAGAGGAGACCGTTTTCATAAGGCTGGTACTGGATGATGAGGTTGGGGACATCCGTCACCTTCATCTCCGTCAGGGCCTTGGCGACATCGGGTGCCTTGATGCTGCCGGCCTTCTGCATGGCCGTCGTCAGGATCCAAAAGGCGTCATTGCTGAAGGAGGCGTTTTCACCCGGATCCTCGCCGTACTTCTTCTTGAACTCTTCCTGCAGCTTCAAGGCATTCGGAACATTGAGCCGGACATAATCGGCCATCATGCGCGGGATGCAGTTCGTCACGCCGTCCATCTGCGCCGACGGAATATTCTTCATCACCGTCGAAGGCGGCGCGCCCATTTCCCAGACGATCTGGCCCTTGAAGCCGAGGGCTTCGGCCTGTTTGGTGATCAGCGCGCCCTCGCCCGGATAACCGCGCAGAACCAGCGCATCCGGCATGGAGGCCCGCAGATTGGTCAGCTGTGCCGAGAAATCGGTGTCGCCGATCTGGAAATGTTCAAGACCCGTGACCTTCACGCCCGCCTTTTCGATGGATTCACCCATGCGCTTTTCGGACATGACGAAGCCCTGATGGCTGCGATCGGTCATGACGGCAACGCTCTTGACCTTGTTTTCGGTCAGATAGTTGAGAACCGCATTGTTGTAGGTATCGGCGCTGGCCTGAACGCGAAAACTGTTCTTGCCGTTGACGACGCCATCGGCGATCGACCCGTCGATGATCTGCAGGAGGTCGGTCTGCTTGTCGATGATCGGCTTGACCGCAGGCGCGACGGCGCTGGCGAGCGGGCCGAATATGAAATGCACATCATCCGTCATCAGCTTGCGCAGGGCCGCGACGCCCTTGGTCGCCTGGGCCTGGTCGTCGCCGGTCGCAATCGAAAGCGTGTATTTCGTTCCGCCGACGTCGAGACCGCCCTTCTCGTTCGTCTGCTCGGCGCGCAGCTTCAGGGTCTGGCTCATGACTAGACCGTAGAACGAGGCCGGGCCGGTCACCGGATGCAGCTCGCCCAGGGTCAGGTTTTCGGCAAAGCTGCCAACGGCGCTGGCAGACAGGAATGTCGCTGCCGTCAGCAGGGTCTTCATCATTTTCATGTTTTCCTCCTCCAGGAAATAGTTCGGGTAATCAGGCCTGTCTTGTTAGCGTGTCCTCGGCTCCGCGATCCCGGCGGATGCGCCGCAATCCAGAACGAGCGTCTGTCCGGTAATGCAGCGCGCTTCCTGCGATACGAGGAAGACTGCCGAATCGGTAAAGTCCTGTGGCGTCGGCATGCGGCGCAGGGGAAGATTGTCCGCCATCGCGGCTATGCGCGCGTCGACATTGTCCGTGGTGCGCGAAAGCTGGTCGCGCAGCAGCGGCGTGTCGATGCCGACAGGCGCAAGCGCGTTGACGCGCACGCCCGCAGGCCCGAACTCCAGCGACAGGCTTTTCACAAGACCGGTGATCGCATGTTTCGTCGCGGTATAGGCGCTGCGCCCCGGGCGACCGAGCACGGCTTGCAGCGAGCTGGTGAACAGCAGCGCCGGCTTTTCGCTTCTGCTGAGGCTTCGAAGCGCCGCCTGGGCCGAAAAGATCGCACCGATCAGGTTGATCTGGATCGCCCTTTCGATCTTTTCAGGCGCGATTTCGAGAAGATTGCCGCTGAATGCAACGCCCGCATTGGCATGGAAGATATCGACCGGGCCGCCGAAAAAGGCTTCCGCCTCGTCGATCAGCGTCTCGCATTCCTCGCTTTTCGAGATATCACAGGCCAGCGCCTTTGCGGTCTTGCCGTCCACATCAAGATCCGCCGCAACCTTTTCGGCTTTCGCAAGGTCGATATCGGCAACGATGACGCGTGCCCCTTCCTTGTGAAAACGGCGAACGGTTGCTTCTCCCAAACCGCTTGCCGCACCGGTAACGATCGCTGTCATGCCAGCCAGACGCATTTCATCCTCCTCATGCAATGGCCAAATCATGTTGGCCCGTCTTCAGGACCATAGCTATCCTGTCTTGGGCCAATGCACCTTTGCAAAAAACAAAAAGATAGGTTTCGGATCTGTTCAGAACCGGCCGCCATTCGCATCAACGACGGAACCGGTGACGAAACTCGCACGATCACCGGCAAGAAATGCAACGACATCGGCGATCTCGCTCGGGTCGGCCGGGCGCTTCATGCCGATGCGGGCCGAATTGATCGCCCGCTGTTCCGGACTCATCTCGGCATTCATGTCCGTCACCACCTGGCCGGGAGCAACGGCATTGACCCGGATCTGCTTGTCCGCCAATGCCTTGGCAAGGCTCAGCGTTGCACCGATGACGCCGGCCTTGGAGGTTCCATAGTCCGGCCAGATCGAACCGAAGCGGCCGGCGGAAGACGCCACGTTGACGATCGAACCGGGGCGGTCCTCGGCAATCAGCCGCCGTGCCACATGCTGGCTGGCAAAGATGACCGGCCGCAGGTTGATCGCCACCGTCCTGTCGAATGTCTCGGGCGTCAGTTCAAACAGCGTCTTGGAGGAAAGGATGCCAGCATTGTTGACGAGCACCCGCACAAGGCCATGTTCCGCCTCGATTTTCTCCAGTGTCGCGATCAGCGCCGCAAGATCGGAAATATCCGCGACATAACCTTCGAGATGATCCTGCTTTGCAGTTGTTGCAATGTCGACCGCTGCAACCCAATAGCCGTCTGCAATCAGCGCATCGCAGATCGCGGCACCGATGCCCTTGGCACCGCCTGTCACGACGGCAACCGGCCTGCGCTCTTTCACGGCTGTCATCTTGCCTCTCCCAGCCCGAGTTCGATGCGCAGAAGTTCGAGCGGATCGCGGCCATCACGAGACGAGATCGTCCAGTTATCGCGAAGCCTGCCGCCCGGTATCGTCGGCATGCCGCGATAGACTTCGTAGATGACGGCGCGTTTTTCGATGCGCCATACACCATCGCGCCGCGTTACCCGGTCCGCATAGCGCCCGATCGCCTGACCTTGAACGGCCTCGTCATCCGCCAGCGGTTCGCGCAGAAAATAATTCGCCCGCGCATCGCCGGCGCTCGGCAGGACGCGCTGATAGGTGATGAAATAGCTCTCCACCAGCGCGCTGTCGGGCGTATCAAATTCGATGATGCAATTGGCGATCACATGCATCGATTGTTCGATATGGGCATGCCGCTGCTGCAGGCTGGCGATGAAGCCGTCGATATCGCCCTTGTAATTGCCGTGGTCGTCGAATGCGTCCGGATGATAGACCGCCCGTACGGCGTCCCAGTCCTTTCGATCGACGCCCCGCGCATAACGGTAGAGCAGTTCCTGGATTTCGATACGGTCATACAGACGCGCGAGGCGTTCGTTCGTCATGGCAGATGACATGAGATGCTTCCGATTGTGTCTGGGTAAATTTGGCGGCGCTTCCCGCCGGAGAGATCAGTTGACCAGATGCCAGGCGCCGTCTTTCCAGACCTGCGCCAGCGTCGGCAACTTGGCTTGCCCTTCCTCGAACAGGAGCCCATCCTTCTGCGGCACGAATTCCGTCACGAGGCGCGGGATTTCGCTGACCTTGACGGTCTTCAGCGCTTCCGCCACCGCCTTGGGATCGGTGCTTTTTGCCTTCTGCAAGGCAACGAACAGAAGATTGGCGCTGTCATAGCTGATCGCCGAGTTCTCGCCGAGATCGGCGTTGAACATCGCCTTGTAGGCTTCACGCAAGGCCATCGCCGCGGGCGTTTTCCGGTCCACGAAATAGTCGGTCTTCGGCGGAATGCCATTATAAACGCCGTTCATATCCTCGTCGGTGATGTTCTTCACCACCGTCGTCGCCGGCGCATTGACCTCCCAGACGATGTCACCCTTGTAACCGAGCTGGCGGGCCTGCTTGGTGATCAGGGCATCCTCGACCGGCGCATCCCGCAGGAACAGGGCGTCGGGCTTCAACTGCATGATCTGGGTGATCTGGGCGGAGAAATCGGTATCACCAACCTTGAAATAGGACTGGCTGACGACCTTGTGGCTGCCTTTCTCCAGCTTGGCGACAAGATCCTTTTCCGTCACCATGAAACCGGCGGCGAGCCGGTTGGTCAGGAAGGCGATCGTCTGCGACTTCCTGATATCGGCAATTTTTACGACGGCGTCGTCATAGGTGCCGGCTGTCACCGTCGTGCGGAACGTATTGACGTTGTTGACGATGTTTTCGGCGGTCGAACCGTCGATGATCTGCACGACATCAGCCGATTTCATGATCGGCGCAACGGCGGATGCGACCGGGCTCGACTGCGGGCCGATGATGTATTTCACGCTGTTAGCGATCAGTTTTCGCGTCGCGGCGACACCGGCCACGCCGGTCGCCTGGTCATCACCGGTTTCGAGCCTTACCTGGTAGGTTTCATCACCGATCTTCAGGCCGCCCTGGTCGTTGATCTGCTTGATCGCAAGCTGCATGCCACGGCTCATCGGAATGCCGTAATAGGACGCCTGACCGGTGATCGGGTGCAATTCACCGATCACCAGCTCGGCAGCACTGGCCGATGGCGTGGACATTGCCGTTGCGCTGAAGAGCGCAAAAGCTGCAAAAGACGTGTGCAAGTGGCGCATGTGATCCCTCCCGGTTTTTTATCTATTGTGTCGGCGTCGGAAACCTTGCGTGGCTTCTGTCTGGCCCCGCCTCCTCCGACAGGCCCATCGACCGCTTCCGATGAAAGACTTCGCCGTTTCACCGGCAGGAACAAGTCGCGTTTTGAAGAAAGGAACTTTGCGTTGAACGACATGCCGAGATGGAAAAACCGCCCGGAGGGTTCGAACTGGGGTGATTTCGGACCGGACGATCAGATTGGCAGGCTCAATCTCGTGACCCCCGACAAGGTTCTGGCAGCCGTCCGGGAGGTTCGGGAAGGCCGCAGCTTCTGCCTGAGCCTGCCGCTCGACTTTCCCGGTGGTACCGCCATCAACGCAAGCCGCAAACCGCCGGAAGTGCAGCCCGTGATGGATCAGGGCCGACCGAACATGAACTTCCCCTATTCCTGCAACAACCCGCACCATCTCGACGTGCTCTGCGACGACCAGGTCCTGCTGACGCTGCAATATTCGACGCAATGGGACAGCCTTGCCCATATCGGCCAGGAATTCGATGCCGACGGCGATGGCGTGGCCGAGCTCGTCTATTACAACGGCTTTCGCGGTGGCACGCATATTTCCGGCCCCGCCGACCACCAGACTGGCGGTGACAGCGGCGCCCCGAGCGGCGCCCGTGCCCTCGGAATAGAAAAGATGGCCGAGACCTCCGTGCAGGGGCGCGGTGTGATGATCGATTTCAAGGCGCATTTCGGCGAGGAACGCGTCTATGTGAATTACGATCAGCTGATGCGTGTGCTCGAGGCCGACAAGGTTGTCATCGAAAAAGGTGATTTCGTCTGCTTCCGCACCGGTTTCGACGAGATGCTCCTGTCGATGAACCGGCAGCCGGATGCCAAGAAACTTCGATCCTCCTTCGCAGCCCTGGACGGGCGCGATGAACGCATTCACCGCTGGATCGAGGAGACGGGCCTCGTTGCCCTGATTGCCGACAACATCGCCGTCGAAGCGACGCCGGCAAAGGCAAGCACCGCCGATCGATTCACGGCGCTGCCGCTGCACGAGGTCTGCCTGTTCAAGCTCGGCGTCTATCTCGGAGAATTCTGGCTTCTTTCGCCGCTGGCCGACTGGCTGCGCGAGCGCGGGCGCTCACGTTTTCTGCTAACGGCACCGCCGCTTCGCTTGCCGGGCGCCGTCGGCTCGCCGGCAACGCCGGTCGCAACCGTCTGATGCACAAGAGGGGCTCGCCAGGCGAGCCCCTCTCTCAGCATCTCCCCGTATCAGTTTTACCGGGACGGGCCAAGCGCGCCTTCATCCCACAGGGCCTTGATCCTGTCGGCATCGAGCCCGAATTCCGCCAGAAGCTCTTCCGTATGCTCACCGCAGACGGGCGGGATCCGTGTCGCAATAGCCGGCGTCTCGCTCATGCTGAAAGGCATGTTGACCGATTTCAGCACATGATCGCCCATGCGTTGCTCGACCACGCCGCCGATCGCGGCAAGCTGCGCGTCGTCTGCCGCTTCGCCGATATCGTTGACCTTGGAGACATTGACCTTGGCATCGCCGAGACGTTTGACGAGTTCGGCACAGCTCATCGTCTCGGTCACACTGGTCAGCGCGGAGATCAGCGCATCACGGTTCTGGCGACGATCGAAGGCCGTGTTGAAGATCGGCAGATCCAGGCTTTCCGGATTGAGCGCATGGGCGCAACGCCGCCACATGTCATCCGCCGGTGCGATGATGATGACCGTTCCATCGGTTGCCGGAAATGCCTGATTGGGGACGCTCAAATGGTTCGCCGTCCCCATTCGTCCGCGAATCGTGCCATCCAGCCAGTATTCGGTGTAGAAATAATTGAGCAGATGCGCGCCGCTTAACAGAAGCGAGGTCTCCACAAGCTGCCCTTCACCGCTCTTTTCCCGATGCAGCAGGGCCGCAAGAATGCCTGAAACGAGGCCGAGGCTTGCATGCAGGTCGATGATCGCCGAGCCGGCCCGCACCGGCGGCCGATCGGCCTCGCCGGTCAGGCTCATCAGGCCGCTATGGGCCTGCAACGCGATATCGTTCGCGCCGAGATGGGAGAGTGGCCCCGTCGGGCCGTAGGCCGAGAATTCGCAATAGACCAGACGCGGATTGATGGCATGCAAGGTCTCGTAATCGAGCCCGAATTTCGCCATCGCGCCAGGGCGAAAATTATGCACCAGCACATCGCATTGTTTTGCCATCTCGATGGCGAGATCGCGGGCCGACTGGCGCCGAAGATCCATCACGATGCTGCGCTTGTTCCGGTTGAGCGCCAGAAAGGAAGGGCTTGCGCCGAAATTCGCCATGCCCTCTTCGGTGACGCCGAATGTTCTTGCATCGTCACCATGGCCGATATCCTCAACCTTGATGATATCGGCACCGAGATCGCCAAGGATCTGGGTTGCCGCCGGACCGGCAAAAATCCTCGAAAAATCGAGAACACGGACGCCTTGTAGAACAGTTTGCACGTTTCGTTTCCTAATATCTGCGAGGGGACAGCCGCCAGTAGCGCCTGCCGGTAAGAGCGCGCGGATTTGAACAGGCAGTGTCGTAACACCGCGGCGGAGGCCCCAGAACATCCATCAAGCGAGAGGCAGTTTTGCAATCTTTGAAAGATTGCGCCGGTTTGGGCTTTACAAATGCCTCAGTCTGCTTTGCATATTCTGCAAAGATCATGGCTGCTTCGCAGTCGCCAGTGAGGGAGGAGAAACTCAATGGACAGTCTTCGCGCACTTCGCGTTTTTGCCATTACCGTGCGCAGCGGCAGCCTTTCGGCCGCAGGCCGGCAGATCGGCATGTCGCCCGCATCCGTATCGCGGCACGTCACCTCGCTGGAAGACCGCATCGGCAGCCGGCTGCTCAACCGCAGCAGCCGGAAGCTGACGCTGACCGAAGCCGGAGAACTCTATTTCCAGCATGCCGAGCAGATCCTGCATCAGCTGGAAGAGGCCGAACAGAGCGTATCGCAGCTGCAGGGGTCGCCGAAAGGCACCCTGCGGGTCCATTCTCGGCTTCTGTTCGGCACGCAGCACCTGATCGCCATCATGCCGGAATTCTTGAAAATATACCCGGAGATCAAAGTCGACCTGATGCTTTCCAACCAGGTGATCGATCTGGTCGAGCAGAATATCGATGTCGATATCCGCATCGGAAAACTGCAGGATTCGTCACTCATTGCCAAGAAACTCTGGGGAAGCGAACGGGTTCTCTGCGCCTCGCCCGGTTATCTCGAACACGCGCCGCCGCTGCACACGCCGAACGACCTTGCGGCGCATAATTGCCTCACTTACCGCCTCAACATGGGCCGCACGGTCTGGCGTTTCGCCGATTCCGAGGACATGATCACGGAAATCCCGGTCGAGGGTAATTTCCAGTCCGATTATGGCCCCGCCTTGCGGCAGATGGCGCTTGCAAATGCCGGCATAGCCCTGATGCCGGACTGGTCCGTGAAGGACGATCTGGAGAAAGGGCTGCTTGTCCAGCTTCTTCCGGATTTTCGCGTCAGTTACGCGGCCTTCGAGAACGGGGTCTATGCCGTCTATCAGCCAAGCCGTTACATGTCGGCAAAAGTCCGGGTCTTCATCGATTTCCTTGTCACAACCTGCCGCGAACGCATCGCCTGACAGCTGTCCGGCTTTGCAGTTTTCGGAAAGAAGCTTTTCCCGCCGCTTTCTTTTTCCGCCCCCGTCCTTCCGATAGGCCGTCGTGATCGTAGCTCCGTGCATTCGCGCGGACGCTTGCGGACAGGACGTGGGAGGAAATCATGTCGCAGAGCTTGCAGACGGCACGGATCGAAATGCGGGAGGCCGCTGACGGCAGGACGATCGCGATCGTCGTGATCGATCATCCGCCCGTCAATGCCGGTTCACATCAGATGCGTTCGGATCTGCTGCATGCTTTTGAACGATTGCGCGGCCACAAGAATATTGCCGGTGTCGTCCTGACCGGTGCGAACGAGAATTTTGTCGCCGGATCCGACATCAGGGAATTCGACGCTCCCCCGGTTGCCCCTCACCTTCCCGATGTCATCGCGGCGATCGAAGCATTCCCGCATCCGGTCATTGCGGCGATCGACGGCGCAGCACTTGGTGGTGGCTACGAACTGGCGCTCGGCTGCGACATGCGGATCGCCACCAAACGAAGCGTCGTCGGCCTGCCCGAAGTTTCGCTCGGGCTGGTGCCCGGCGCCGGCGGCACCCAGCGCCTGCCGCGGCTCGTCGGTATTGCCAAGGCGATCACGCTCATCACCTCGGCGCGCAGGGTAAAGGCAGAGGAGGCGAAATCGCTCGGCATGATCGATGAGCTGGTCGAGGGTGACGTCGTTTCGGCGGCAATCGCAATCCTTCCCGAAGCAAGCAAGGCACCGATCCGGGACAGAGGCGTGATCCGGTCCAGCGAGGAAGAGATACAGGAGGCGACCGCCGACGCCTTGAAAAAAGCACGCGGCTCGAAAGCCGCCGCAGCCGCCATCGACATCATCAAGAGTGCAGACCAGCTTCCGATCGACGAGGCGCTCGCTCAGGAGCGCGCAGCCTCGCTGGAAACCCGCGTCGGCGAACAGTCGAAAGCGCTGCGGCATCTGTTCTTTGCGGAGAGAGTGGTGTCCAAGGCCTATTCGGATGTGAAGCCGCGCCCGGTCCGGACCGTCGGGATCGTCGGCTTTGGCCCGATGGGACGCGGCATCGCCCTCGCCTTTGCCTCTCGCGGCTTTTCCGTGATCGCGGCAGAAGCGAGCCGCGAGCTTCTTGGACCGGCCATGGACCTTTTCCGCAAGGACGTCCGCGCTCTGGTCGACAGTGGCCGTCTGGCATCGGAAGGCGACATTACCGAACGCGTCAGCGCGAGCGATATCGATGGATTGGCGCCCTGTGATCTCATCGTCGAGGCAATCACGGAAAACATGGATGCGAAAAAGTCGGTTTTCGCGAGGCTTGCCGACATTGCGCCGGATGCCATCCTTGCCAGCAACACGTCCTATCTCGACATCAACGAGATCGCCTCCGTCACCGCGCGGCCCGAACGTGTCGCCGGCCTGCATTTCTTCAATCCGGCTAATGTCATGCGGCTCGTGGAAGTGATCTGGACGAAATCGAGTTCGCCGGAGACGATCGCGACGCTGATGGCGGTTGCCAAAAAGCTCGGCAAGATTGCTGTACCGGCGCAGGTGGCGGAAGGTTTCATCGGAAACCGCATCTTTAGCGCCTACCGGCAACAATGCGAATTCCTGATCGAAGACGGCGCCTATCCGGAAGAGATCGATCGCGCGATGCGCGAATTCGGCATGGCGATGGGCCCCTTCGCCGTCTTCGATCTCGCAGGTCTCGATATCGCCTGGGCAACACGAAAGCGGCTGGCGCCGACCCGCAATCCGCGCGAACGTTACGTCGACATCGCCGACAGGCTCTGCGAAGCCGGGCGTTTCGGCCGCAAGACCGGCAAGGGTTGGTATAATTACCAAAACGCGCCGGGTGGGGAGCCGGATCCGGCCGTAAACGCGATCATAGAAGAGGCTTCCGCCCGGAAGCGCATCGTCCGCCGCTCCTTTTCCACCGCTGAAATCCAGTCCCGGCTGATGGCTGCAATCGTCTATTCGGCGGCCGAGGTGCTGGCGAGCGGTATCGCCGAGCGCTCCTCGGATATCGACCTTGCCCTTGTAAACGGGTTCGGCTTCCCTTCCCTGAAAGGTGGCCCGCTTCATTGGGCTGCGAACCAGCCTCGGGCGGAGATTTTGGAGAGTATCGAAGCGATCCGGCGTGAAGAAGGCACCCATCGGAAGGCGCATATCGATATCGACGCAATGCTGCAGTCATTACTTCCAGCGGTCGCTTGATTGGAGGATATCGGTTAAGGCAATTCGTGTAAGTGCCAACAACAAAGCGCCCTCACACACAAAATGCGCTGGTGATGGGCTCATTGAGCTTGTCCGCACCGCAAACGGTCGTTGCAGCAGCCGACAAAACTAAACATCCGAGAGATGACCTACCGATACCGCCTACATATCAGGAAAGCTGCGCCAGCTCCCCGACCGTCTCGATCACCGCCGCCATGAGGTGCCTTGTACGCGCCGCAAGAACCTTGCCGCGGCGGCGCACCAGCCAGAGCTCATGATGGACGGGATGGGCAAGTTTTACGCAGGCAAGTGCCTCGCGCCGCGGATAGGTGTTCACGCCGCTGCGCGGCAGGATCGTATAGCCAATACCGCGCGCGACCGGCTCCGGGATCTGGCCGATCTGGTTGATGAAGCTGCGGATACGTAACCGTTCCAGGCCCGGATAGGCATCGGCAAAATTTGCCGAAAGCAGTTCGTCGGCATAGGCAAAACCGTCCGGATGGGCGATGAAGCCAAGCCGCTCCAGATCGGCATAACCGGGCGCCGACGGTTCACCGATCGGCACGAGGAGGCAAAGCTCGTCGGAGCCGATGAGATCCCCATCCAGACGTGGATGGGTCGGCTTGTGATCGGCAATGCCGATATCATAAAGCCCAGACAAGACGCCTTCCAGCACGCTTGCCTGCGGAGCTGCTTCGAGCTTCACGTTCAGGCCCTCGGATTGCTGCATCAAATCCAGCACCCGTGGGTAGATGAGCATGGCAAGACTGCCGGAGCATGCGAGCGAGACCGGGCCTTTGCCTGCGTCATCGCCATCGAATGCCTCGCGCAAGCGGCGCTCCTCCTCGCATCTTCGCCTGCCGTGATCGCGCACGGCCTCGCCTGCAGGCGTCAGGGTAAAACCCTTGCCATCGCGAGTGATCAACGGCTGGCCTATCTGGTCTTCGAGCTTTTTCAGCTGCTGCGACACACCCGGCTGGGTCATGTTGAGCCGCGCCGCAGCACGCGTGAAATGACCTTCCTCACAGAGGGTGACGAAGGTCTCCAGCCATTGGGCATTCAACATGGATCATTCCATTTCGTAATCATCATGCATTCATATCATAATTTTTTATGTCAGCGCATATCCGCTAGCAAGGATCACGATGATTGCCGGAGATCCTCCCTTGAGCCAGCCAACACACAAGACTTCACCCCGCAGCTTTTCGCACATCGGTCTTTCGGTGCCCGATCTCGACAAGGCGGTCGCGTTCTATCGCGATGTGCTCGGCTTTTACGTCATCATGCCGCCCACCCTGATCGAGCAGGACGAAACAGATATAGGCGTGATGTGCAGTGACGTCTTCGGCCCGGGCTGGGGCAAGTTCCGCATCGCGCATCTTGCGACGGCTGACAGGATCGGCATCGAGCTCTTCGAATTCGCCGGCAATCACGCGCCGGACAACAACCTTCCCTTCCGCCAGACGGGCATGTTCCATTTCGCCATCCAGGATCCGGACGTCGAGGGCCTGCTTGCGAAAATCGTCGCTGCCGGCGGCAAGCAGCGCATGCCGGTGCGCGAATATTTTCCGGGGAAGAAGCCGTATCGCATGGTCTATGTCGAGGACCCATTCGGCATCGTCTTCGAGCTCTATTCCCATTCCTACGAACTGACCTATTCGGCCGGCGCCTATAACTGAGATGACGCACGGTCTGACAGCACAATCCGCCATGCAGCGGGCATGGACCTGGCAGGGCAAGGACACGCCTGCCGGCCTCAAACTCTCCAGCATCGCCGTCCCGACACTCGCGGTCGGCGAGGTTCTCGTGCGCAACGAGATCATTGCGCTCAATCCGGTCGACTGGAAGGTACTCGCCAGCCCGCCGTCGTGGTCACAAGGACATGTGCCGGGTGTCGATGGCGCCGGCACGGTGGCGGCTGTCGAGGATGACAGCCTGAAGCCTTGGCTTGGAAAACGGGTCGTCTATCACCAGAGCCTGTATGCGCAGGGAAGCTTTGCCGACTATACGCCAATCGCAGCGCATGCGTTGATGCAGGTGCCGGACGGGCTCGGACTGCCGCTTGCCGCCAGCATGCCCTGCCCCGCGCTGACGGCCTGGCTGGCTCTTGAAAAGCTGCCGACCCGGCCGGGCGCAAAGCTTCTTGTCAGCGGCGCTGGCGGTGCGGTCGGAAACTATCTCGTCCAGCTTGCCTTGCAGCGGGAATTTTCAGTGACGGCGATATGCAACAGACGGCATTGGGATCGCCTGAAGCGCTATGGCGTTCGCGATCTGGTTGCCGGGCCCGTCGCATCGGATGACGAGCTGCCAAGTAATCTTCTCGATCGGTTTTTCGCCGTCATCGATACCGTTGGTGGCGCGCATGCGGCAATGCTTGCACCGGTGCTGGAGGCAAACGGTCATATCGTCTGCATCCAGGATCGCCTCACCGATTGGCCCTGCAAACCCTTCGGCCGCTGCCTTTCCGTTCACGAGGTAGCACTTGGCGCCATGCACGTCTTTGGTCGCAGCGACGCATGGGCGCGACTGGTCGAAGCCGGCAAGGCGATCATGAAACAGATTGCCGAAAACCGACTTCAGCCGGAGCCACTCCTGATCCGCGACTTTTCGATGTTGCCGGAGGTTCTGACCGAATTGAAGAACCGCACCTTCAGCGGCAAGCCGTTGATCAAGGTGAATTGAAGACAAATCCGAGGACTTCAGATGTCTGCAGCTTTTCAGCCCTTCACGCTCAAGGGTGTCACCCTTCGTAACCGGATCGCCGTGCCGCCCATGTGCCAATACAGCGCCAGAGATGGCTTTACCAACGAATGGCACTGGGCCCATTATGCGGGGCTTGCGCGCGGTGGTGCCGGTCTCGTCATTGTCGAGGCGACTGGTGTTTCGCCTGAGGGCCGCATCACGCCCGGCTGCACCGGCCTCTGGAAGGACGAGCAGACCGAAGGTATGGCGCGCATTGCCGCTTCCATCAAGGCGGCCGGCGCCGTTCCCGGCATCCAGATCGGCCATGCAGGACGCAAGGCAAGCGCCAACCTGCCGTGGGAAGGCGATGATCACATTGCCGATCACGATCCGCGCGGCTGGGAAACGATCTCGCCCTCGGCGATTGCCTTCGGCGGCGGCCTTTCCAAGCTGCCGCGGGAAATGACGATTGCCGACATCGAGCGCGTCAAGGCGGATTTCGTAAGCGCTGCAAAGCGCGCGCTTGAGGCAGGGTTCGAATGGCTCGAACTGCATTTCGCGCATGGTTATCTCGCGCAGAGCTTCTTTTCCGTCCACGCCAACACACGCACCGACGCCTATGGCGGTGACTCAGCCGGCCGCAACCGCTTCCTCATCGAAACTTTCGAGGCAGTGCGTAAGGTCTGGCCGGAAAACCTGCCCCTGACGGCGCGTTTCGGTGTGATCGAGTTCGACGGGCGCGACGAGGAGACGCTTGGAGAAGCCATCGCCTTGACGAAGATCCTGCGTGATGGCGGTCTAGACCTGATGAATGTCAGCATGGGCTTTTCCACCGTGGAAGCGAAGGTTCCCTGGGGGCCGTCGTTCCTCGTGCCGACGGTTGCCCGGGTGCGCAGGGAAACAGGCATGCCGGTCGCTTCTGCTTGGTGCATCGATGCGCCTACAGACATCGAAACAGCGGTGGCAAGCGAGCAGATGGATATCGTTATGATCGGCCGCGCCATGCTTGCCGACCCCCATTATCCCTATCAGATCGCGCTGGCCCTGAATGAAGAACGCCCGGCCTGGACGCTTCCGGCGCCCTATGCCCACTGGCTCTCCCGCTATCGCGGCGCCGGAAAAGGCGCAGCGCAATAAGCGCTACCGTTTCACGAACAAGGGAAGACGAAAAAATGGATGCAACACGACGCTCGGTGATCGTGGGGGCAGGCGCGCTCGCTTTTTCAGGCACATTTGCAACGGTTTCGAAAGCGGAAGCGCCGCTCAAGCTTACCGTCGCGACGCGATCTCCCTGGATGGCCAATCAGGTGGCACTGACCAGCAACAATGTCATGTTCCTGGGTTGCCCGCGCTACACGCCAGCGGAAGACACGCCGGCTCTCGTCCGTCGCGACGACACCGGACAAATGCATCCTTTTCCGGGCAATGCTTGGAACGAATGGAAACCGGGGGCAGATGGACGCGACGCCTTCGTCTATCTGAACTCCGTGCATATTTTCGCGGACGATACCGTCTGGGTCGTGGATCAGGGATCGCTAAGTGCAGATGCCTTCGACACGCAATATTCCATTCCGCAAACCGGCGCGCAGAAGATCGTCCAGCTGTCTGCCGAGACCGGTGCGATCCTTAAAATTCTTCGCTTTGATGAGAATATCCTGCCGGCCGGTGCGAAGATGAACGACCTGCGCTTCCACGGGTCAAAAATGTATGTGACGGAATCCGGGCTCGGTGCACTGATCATCCACGATCTGGAAACCGGCCAGACGACAAGGCGCTTGTCGGGCCGCCCGTCGATGATGGCCAAAAGCGTATCCATGACGCTGGCACTGCAGCCGGACGGTAAGGAAAAGCCTTTCACGCCGCCGAATGCCGATCTGATCGAGATCAGCCAGGACGGCCAATGGCTTTTCTGGGCGGCGCCGACCGGGCCGCTCTACAGGATCCAGACAGATCATCTCAACGATCAGACCTTGAGTGACGACGTACTTGAGAAACACATCGAAAAAGTCGCCGACATCGAGTTTTCCAGCGGCTGCGCCATGGATACGTACGGCAATTTCTACGCATGCGAAACCAAGACCGGCAGGATCACGGTGATCGCGCCTTCAGGCAAGAAAACCATACTGACTTCCGATCCCGACTTCGTTCGACCTGACGGCGCCTTCATCTCGGCGGATCGGCATCTTTATGTTCCCCGCAAGCCGCGCGAACCTGGCGGCACGGAAAAAACGCCATTCGCAATCTATTCGATCGCGCTGCCTGAAAGCTTTGATGGCATCCACCTCGGTAATGCAGTCACCGGATAGGCGGCATTGACGACAGCTTCGACGCTTCACGCCGTAAAACAACAATGACCGGAAACCCGCGGCCCCGGCCATTGCTGTCATCGCTTTGGATGTTTCTAGAGTTGGCCCAGCTGGGTCAGGCGCTGGTGAAGAGGTCTCCGGTATAGAATTTTTCAGGTGCCAGCGGATCCTTCACCGTGCCGAATTCCTGGAACATCTTGTTGAAATCGGTCAGCCATTTGTTGACCGTGCCGTCCTTGGTAAAGGCGTCGAGTTCCTTCGAGGTCAGCATCTTGCGGCTGCGGGCGACCTTTTCGGTGGCTTCCTTCGGCGCATTCAGGAAGGCCGTGGTAATCTCGATCGAGTGATCGAGATTGGCAACGCGGTAATCCATCGCCTTCTTCATCACCCGCAGGAATTTTTTGACGAGATCCGGATTCTGCTCGACGATT
Source organism: Neorhizobium alkalisoli (assembly GCF_007829835.1). GTDB lineage: Bacteria > Pseudomonadota > Alphaproteobacteria > Rhizobiales > Rhizobiaceae > Neorhizobium. Next base: position 78,089 of record NZ_VIWP01000014.1, read on the forward strand.
TCGTTGCGGGCCACGAACGTGTTGATGAACGAGGTCTGCGGATAGAAGTCCTGGTTGGATGCCAATTCCTTCATATCCGGCACCCGCGGCTTGATCGTATCGATCAGCGGATACCAGATGCCGGCCGCCTCGATCTGTTTCGAAGTGAAGGCGGCAACGACAGTGGACGGATCCATCGGCACCATCTGGATATCGTTGATCGTCATGCCGGCCTTGGTCAGTGCCATGCGCAGGATCATGTCGCCGGACGTGCCCTGCGGCACGCCGACCTTCTTGCCCTTGAGATCAGCCATCGAGGCGATGCCGGCCTGCGCGATCACCCGGTCGGAAAAGCCGATATCGTTGACGCCGACCACCTTGGCGCGGCCGCTGGCCGGCAGCCAGAGCGCGCCGGGGCCGATCGTGCCGAAATTGAGGCTGCCCGCCCCCATCGCCTGGATCTGGATCGGACCATTGGTGAAGACTTTGACGGATGGCTCGATGCCTTCCGCTTCCCAGAGCTTTTGCTCCTTGGCGATGGCAAGCACGCTGGCATTCGGGAAATCGGCAATATAGCCGATGCTCATGTCGGCGGACTGGGCGCGGGCCTTGCCGCCGATCGAAAACGCGCTTGCGCCGGCAAGAGCAGCGCTGGTCACCATAAGATGTCGTCTCGTCAGCATAGTCATTCCTCCTTTGACGGGCTGATGCATTTCTTTCGCAAGGCTCAGGCGGCAGCGGCCGGGTGATAGACCGACCGCCAGACCTCATTGCGCAATTCCGAAAATTCCGCCGAAAGCCGCATGTCCTCGGTGCGAGGATAAGGCAGATCGACATTGACGATCTTATGCAGCCGGCCCGGCCGCGCCGCCATGACCACGACACGGCTTGCCAGATAGACCGCCTCGTCCACGTCATGGGTGATGAACATCACCGTGCGCCGCTCCTTGCTCCACATGGCGAGCAACTGATCCTGAAGCTGCACACGGGTCAAAGCATCCAATGCTCCGAAAGGCTCATCCATGAGCAGGATTTTCGGATTGACCGCATAGGCACGCGCGATCGCGCAGCGCTGCTTCATGCCGCCCGACAGAGTCTTCGGCAGCGAATTGGCAAAGTCTGAGAGGCCGACGAGCTCGATGAAGTGATCGGCGATCCGCCGACGCTCATCCTTCGGCTTGCCCGCGATCTGCAGACCGAACTCGACGTTTTCCCGCACCGTCAGCCAGGGAAAAAGCGCATATTGCTGAAAAATGACGCCGCGCTCCGGCCCCGGCCCTTTCACGGGCGCATTGTCAACCAGGACCTGGCCGGATGTCGGCATGGTCAGGCCGGCGGCAATGTTCATCGCGGTCGACTTGCCGCAGCCGGAAGGGCCGACGACCGTGATGAACTCACCATCCTCGATGTCCAGATTGAGGCCTTCAAGCGCAGTGAAGGCCGTCTTGCCGGCGATGTCGAAGGTCTTGCGGACGTTCTTGAACGAGATCTTCGGGGTCATAACTTCTCCTGCCAGGCGGTGAGCACGCCATCGATCGCCATGACGATCCGGTCCATGATCAGGCCCAGAATACCGATCGAGATGAGGCTGACGAAAATGGTCGCAAGGTCGTAATAAAGCTGCGCCTGCTGCATGCGGAAACCGAGACCGGATTGCGCCGCGATGAGTTCGGCCGCAACGACGGTCGACCAGGACGAACCGAGGCCGATCCGCACGCCAACCATGATATAGGGCAGAGAGGCCGGCACGATGACACGGCGAAAAATGGTGAAGTCATTGGCGCCGAGCACACGGGCGGCGTTGATCATCGTCCGATCGACGCTGATGACGCCCTGATAGGTGGCAACGACAGACGAGAGAAACGATGCGAGGAAGATGACGAAGATCTTAGGCATCTCGTCGATACCCATCGTCACGATCGCCAGCGGAATGATGGCAAGCGGCGGAATGGTGCGAAAGAACTGCACATAGGGCTCGATGATCGCACGGGCGATCTTGTACCAGCCCATCAGGAAACCGACCGGAATGGCAACGAGGATGCCGAGCGCAAAACCGGTGAAGACGCGGCCAAGGCTTGCCAGCGCATCCGACCACAAAAGCCCGTTCTCGGCCTGGATCACCGCCTGTTTGGCGACAGCAAGCGGCGTTGGCAGCCCGACCACGCCAAAGGATGTCACCAGTCCCCAGAGGAGAATACCGACGACGACAGCGACGATATTGATCGCCAGCATGCCGAACGGGCGTGAGAGCATCGGCAAGCCCTTCGCACTTTCGGGTGTATTTTCGCTTTCCATGACTGCCAAGATCACTCCTCCCCGAGCATTCGGCCAGTGTATTCGATGGGTTCAGCGCATCGACGCCATGACATCCCGCGTCTTGAAATTGGATTCGATCAGCCAGTCGCGCATGACATCGAGAAGTTCGCGCTTGCGATCCTCGTGGACGGGATCGCTCCAGAGGTTCTTCACCTCACTCGGATCGTTTTCCAGATCGAAGAGCTGACCGTCATCAGACCCCTTGAAATGTACAAGCTTCCATTTGTCACTGCGCACGCCGGTCATGAATTCCACACCGCCGGCCATTGCCACATCGCCGATCTGCTCGCAGAAAACATGCGTCCGTGGCGTCCAGTCCTTGCCCTCCAAGGCTGGGCGAAGGCTCTTTGCCTCGAATGTCTTCGGCGGCGTGATGCCGGCATAATCCAGAATTGTCGGGCCGAGATCGAAGAGCTGGCACAACCCGTCCACCGTCCGGCCACCTTCGAACCTGCCGGCTGTAGACCAGATCACCGTCGGGACGCGGGTGACGATGTCATACATCGACCATTTCTGGATCAGCCCATGTTCGCCAAGGCATTCGCCATGGTCTGACGTGAAGATGACGATCGCATCCTCCAGATAACCGCGCTCCTTCAGCGAGGCGAGCAGCTCGCCAACCTTCTCGTCGATCAGCGTCACGTTGCCGAGATAATGCGCCCAGAGCCGCTGCATCTGGTCTGCCGTCGGATCGAGGCTCCAGACGACGGAATCGTGATCGACCTCGACATCGTGCTGGCGCTTGTCCTTCAACTCCTGATGCAGGCTGTCCAGTTCTTCCCTCGTCGGCTTCGGCAGCGGCAGATCGTTGCGCTTCAGGTAACGCTCCGTGTAGCGCGCCGGCGGATCGAAGGGCGGGTGCGGACCGGGGAACCCGACCTGCAGGAAAAGCGGTTCGGTTGGCGGATAGGTTTCCACCCACCACTTCGCCATATTGCCGACAAAAGCGTCGGAATGCAGCGCCTCCGGCAATTCCCAATCGAAACAGCCGAGCCTGTCGCGATAATCGGCGCGCTCGCGATAAAATTCGCGCTGCTGCTTGACGAGGCCATTGGCGGCCAGCGCCTTGTCCCATTCGTCAAAGTACCAGCGCCCTTCCATGTAGCGGTCCTTGTTTTCCACCACGTAGCGTTCATGGAAACCGCTGTCGGAATTATAGGGAATGGTGTGCATCTTGCCGACATTGACGCAGCGATAACCGGCGTCACGCAGGCTCTCGACCCAGGTATGCTGCCATTTCTGGCCATTGGCGAGCACGCCGGTCGTATGCGGATAATAGCCGGTGAACAGGCTGGCGCGCGACGGCACGCAGCTTGGCGCGGTGATATGGCAATTGGTGAGCGCCACGCCCTTTTCGATCATCGCATCGATATTCGGTGTATGGGCATAAGGATAACCGAGCGCCGCGATGGAATCGTAGCGCTGCTGGTCAGTCATGATCAAAATGATGTTCGGCCTGTCAGCCATAAATCCTGCTCCTCCCGGCACGCCGAAACGTGCGTGCGACGGTCACTCGACCATGCAAAAGGACCCTCTCTCCCGCCTTTTGCTTGCCTCTCCTCACAATTGATGGCACAAAGTTATCGTTAACGCAACGATCACTTTTCTCGTTCTCAGAACATGGCCTGCAGGTAAGACCTATGACGATCGACATGGATGGCAAGCACATTGACGAAACGAAGGAGCTGGATGGAAAAGATGTCCGCAGCGTTCCGACACTTGCTTCCATCGCCGAAAAAGTCGGCGTTTCCGTCAATACGGTGTCGCGCGCCTTGCGGGCGCCGAACACGGTGCGCGCCGAACTGCGCAAGCGCATCAATGTGGCGATGGACGAACTGAACTACGTGCCGAACCGGCTGGCGGGTGGCCTTTCTGGCATGCGCACGGACATTGTCGGCGTCGTCGTCACCTCGCTCTATTATTCAGAATTCGCCAGCATTATCGACACGCTGCAATCTGCCCTGCTCGAACGCGACCTGCAGGTCATGCTCGCCAACACTCGCTATAATCCCGATCAGGAGATCAAGCTGGTCCGCTCGATCCTCAGCTGGCGCCCGGCGGCCGTGGCGATCATCGGCATCGATCATCCGCCCAAAGTGGTTGAGCTGTTGAAAGCTTCCGGCATCCCGATCATCGAAATGTGGGATACCGGCGGCAACGTGATCGATACCGCAATCGGCTTCGACCATCAGGCCGTCGGCGCCGCCCAGGCGCGCCACCTGATCGACCAGGGCTACAAAAAGCTCGCCTTCGTCGGCAGCCTGCGGGAAAACGACCGACGCGCGCAAAAACGCCTTCTCGGCCTCGAGGCAGAGGCTGCCAGGGCCGGCATCGCGGCGATTGCCAAGCGCACCGAACCGCAGGGCGGAAGTCCCGATCTCGGTGAAAGGCTTGCCGGGGAACTGCTCGAAACCCATAGCGAGATCGGCGCCATCGTCTGCAACAGCGACGTCGTCGCTTTCGGCGTTCTGCGCGCCCTGAAAAAGCGCGGCAAGCGCGTGCCCGAGGATATCGGCGTGATCGCCTTCGGCGACAACGAGGCCGCCGCCTGTGTCACCCCCTCGCTCACCACCATCCGCCCCGACCGTGAAAAGATCGGCCGGCTGACCGCCGACGCCATTGTCGCCCGCATCAATGGCGGTGAACCGCAGACGACGGTGGTGGATTGGCAGCTGATGTTTCGCGACAGCACGCGGCGGAAGGATTAGTGCCCCTGCCGCTTAAGCCCCGCCCTGCCGCGACCTGCTTTCCGGCGTCCGGCTGGAATTGGCGCCGAGCCTGACGCTTGCCAGCGTCCAGCCCTGCGTTTTCAGCGAGCTTTCGATTCGCCATGCCAGGATCGCGTTGATCAGTTCCTGTTTCACCGCCTGATGCGCCGGATCAGACCAGAGATTGTTCACCTCCGTCGGATCGGCCTGCATATCGAACAGCTGCCCTTCGTTGCTGTCAACGAAATGCACGAGCTTGTAGCGGGCGCTGCGGATCATCGTCATGAATTTCGTGCCGCTGAAAATCCGGTCGCCCGCATGTTCGGAAAAGACGTAATTTCGCGGCTCGCATTCCTCTCCGCGCAGATAGGGCATCAGCGACTGCGCTTCCATCCAGTCCGGAACTGGCACACTCGCCATCTCCAGAATGGTCGGCGCGAAATCGAACAGCGACACGAGGTCGTCCACAACCCTGCCTTCCGCCACTTTGCCTGGCGCCCAGACGATCGCCGGCACACGCACACTGTGCTCGTACATCGACCATTTCTGGCTATGGCCGTGATCGTTCAGGCTGTCGCCATGGTCGGAGGTAAAAATGATGATCGTATCGTCGAGCACGCCGCGTCGCTCGACCGCCTCGATAAGCTTGCCCATCTGGGTGTCGATCATGGAAACATTGGCGAAATAATGCTGTCGCTGACGGCGCGTCTGGTCACTTGTCGGATCGGGCAGATGCACGACCGCATCGTGATCGACAGAGAGATGCTGATCGCGCAGCACTTTCAGGGCTGCCGGCTGGGCGGCGATATCCTCGGCGCTGAGGATCGGTTCCGGCAGGTCGGCGTCGGCATACATGTCCAGATAATCCTGGGTCGGATCATAGGGCGGGTGCGGGCCGGGAATGCCGATCTGCAGGAAGAAGGGTTCATTGCCGGTATAGGCATCAAGCCACATCTGCGCGAGCGCCGAGACGAAATTGTCGGAATGCAGATCTTCCGGCAGGTTCCAGACGAAGGCGCCGAGCGAAGAGCGGTAATCTTCCCGCCGGCGATAAGTGACCCGACTCGGCTTTTCGAAACCGCGTGTCCAGATCGCCTTGTCCCACTGGTCGAGAAAGAAAGGCAGGCGCGCCGTGGCGCGATCCTTGTTCTCCACCACATGCCGCTCGTGAAACCCGAAGGAATCCTCGAAGGGCGATGTGTGCATCTTGCCGACATTGACACAGCGATATCCGGCATCGGCCATCAGCTGCACCCAGCTGAAAGCCCAGGGTTCGTCATTGCGGAAAACACCGTTCGTATGCGGATAGACACCGGTAAACAGGCTGGCCCGCGAGGGTGCGCAGGAGGGTGACGTGACATAGGTTTGGCGGAAATAGGTGCCTTCCTTCACCATCCGGTCGAGATTGGGCGTCTTCATATAGGGAAAACCGCCGGCTGCGATCGTGTCGAACCGCTGCTGATCCGTGATGACGAAGATGATGTTCGGCTTTTTCGTCTGCTCTGACACGTATTCCTCCATTTGATGCCTGCATGCTATCTGCCTGCCGCGGCGGCCTCCCCGACCGCTCCGGCCCTAACACTCTGTGCTATGCCCGACCGCAGAAAATCTGTAGCACGAAAAGGAAAGCCTGCACCCCACACGATGCCGGCTTTGCCTGCGGACAAGGGGAGAACCGATGGCGACCATCCTGATCACCGGCTGCGACCGCGGCCTCGGCGAGGAATTCGCGCTTCAATATGCAGCCGACGGAAACCGGGTGATCGCCACCTGTCTCGACCCCGATGCGTTCAAGGCACGCCATGCTGGCCAAACCGATATCGAGGCGGTCAAGCTCGACGTTACCGATGAAAGCGCCGTCGCGAAACTTGCAGCCCGGCTGGACGGCGTCGCAATCGACATCCTCATCAACAATGCCGGCATTCCGGGTCCGCACCCGCCTCTTGGCGAAACGGACCTGACGCTCTGGCGGCAAATGCTGGAGGTCAACCTGATCGCCCCCTTCATCATCTCGAAGGCCTTTGCCGCGCATGTGGAAAAGAGCGAGCAGAAGGTGATCGCTTTCATCACCAGCCGCATGGGCTCGATTTCCCTCAACAATACCGGCCGATCCTATGGCTATCGCTCTACCAAGGCCGGCCTCAATATGGTGATGAAAAGCCTCGCCATCGATCTCGGACCGCAACAGATCTGCGTGCTCGGCATCCATCCCGGCAATGTCGCGGCGACCGGCGGCCGTGGCCTAACTTTCTCCGAGAGCGTGATGCGCATGCGCGAGGTGATCGACCATTCCGGCCCGCACCAGACGGGCACGTTCTACAACTACAATGGCCAGATCCTGCCCTGGTAGGATTCGTCGCTCAGGACGGCAGGCGATCATAGGCAACGCGAAAACCGGTATTGCTGCCGGCGCTGTCGGCGGAAAGGCCCATACGGGCGGCGATCCGATACCGGTAGCAATAGCTCTTGTGGCAGAGAAACGAGCCGCCCTTCAAAACCTTGTCGGCCGATTTCTTCGCCTGCTCATTGCGCAGCTTTGCCGCTTTGGAAAGCGAGCGCACCTTGAAGGCATCGCCGCTCCATTCCCAGACATTACCGGCGAGATTATAGAAACCGGTCTCGGTCGGCTGAAAACTGCGCGCCGGCGCCGTGCCGAAATAACCATCCGCCAGCGTGTTATGGCGCGGAAACTCGCCCTGCCAGATATTGCAGAAGATGTTTTCGTCTGTCGGTTCGTCATCGCCCCACGGAAAGCGGCGGCACCGGTTGCCGCCCCGCGCCGCATGTTCCCATTCCGCCTCCGTCGGCAGCCGCCCGCCGACCCAGGCGGCAAAAGCCGTGGCGTCGTTCCATGACACCTGCGTTACAGGATGGTCCAGTCGCTCCTCAATCGAGCTGCCCGGCCCTTCCGGATGTTTCCAGCTCGCGCCGTCGATCCGGGTCCACCAGGGCGTGTTGACGACACCACCGGTCACCATGCCCTGATCTTTCAAGAGAGGCGCAAACACCGCGGACATGCCGAACCGTTCCGACTCCGTCACATGCCCCGTAGCGTCAACAAATTCGGCGAAGCGGCGAACCGTCACCGTCTCGACCTCAAGATGAAAATCCTGCAGCAGGACCTTCCGCGCTGGCCCTTCGCCATCACCGGAAATCACCGGATCGTCGGTACCGACAAAACTCTCGCCGCCCTTGACCGCAATCGTCTCAGCCGCCTGACCCTGGATCTTGGAACCTGCAGTTTCAGCCGCTGCCTGCCCCTGCCCGGTTCGCGCCATCCCCGAACAACACCCCTCCATGCCCATCTCCCGCATGCACTCCAACCACAAGCCTATATCAGCCGTTGAGGCGTGCGATACAACAGCTGATCGAATGATCACCGGTGGGACCAGCGATAATCCCGATCTCGGCAAAAGACGAAAGCCAGCTAGCCGCGGTACTGGCTTGGCAAAACGCCTTTTTCCTCGCGAAAAGCCTTGCTGAAATGGCTGAGATTTTCGAAGCCCACCGTGTAGGCGGCATCCGTCACGCTGGAACCGGATGCCAGGAGCGTCGCTGCCGCATTGATCCGGGTTGAGCGAAGGTAACCGTGCACCGTATTGCCGATCGCCATCCGAAACCCTTCCTTCAGCCGGCGCTCGTTCAATCCGACCTCACGGGACAGGCGGGGAATGGTCCAGTCGGAACTATATTGATTTTCTATCAATGCAATGGCCCGGTTGAGTCGCCGCAACTCCTCTTCGTTGAGGGGCTTCAAAGGTTTGCCGTCCGCCTGCTTGATCACCGCGTCCAGCCCGATCCCCAAGGCTTCAATTGCCTTGCTGTAGAGATAGGCCCGCCGCGCCATTCCCTCGGCGAAACTGCATTGCAGCAGGCTGCGGGCGACAGCGATGAGTTCCGGTGGCGCCTTGAACCCGATCAGAAAAACGTCCTGATCCGGCAGGCTGTGTTCGGTGATCACGGCCCCGCCAAGTCGCGAAAGCGATATGCCTCCCAGCTTTTCAAGCAGGGGCCGCTCCACACGAATATCGATCACGCAAAGCCTTTGGCCGGCACGAATGTGATTTTCACCACGCGTGACACGGTCGCAGGCAAAGAAGACCGCAGTTGCCGGCTGCACCGGAAAAGGTTTTGCGCCATCCACCGATAGCGTGCCGGAGCCATCGATGAATATCGACAGAGAGAAGGTGGCCGGTCCCTCCGGATGAAACACCTGATCCTCAAGAGGCATGGTGTCGATCATGTAGATTGAAACATCATCTCCCGGCTGTTCGACCCGGGTCGCATCGCGCCAGCCGAGCTGGTCGATCTCCGAATCGACCGTCTCCCGCCATGTCTGTCCGGGCTGCGGCATGCCGCCACCACGCTCTTCATGCTGGGAGGTCTCGGGCAGGTTCATCAATTCGGTCTCTCGCGCATGATTTTAGTCCGGTTTCCGTCAATCCCGGTCCGAAAAACGTTAGCCCGCTCGATAATAAACTGGAATAGAAAGCTCAAGTTTTATTTCAGCAATGTGAGAGGATCGATATGGCGCGCGGCAGGAAGATGGCACTGGCGGCATCGGCATGCATCTGGACGATCGGCGTTCCAGGCGCCTGGGCCCAGGACGGTGATGATGCGACAGAACTGCAGCCAATTGTTATCACCGCAGGCAAGCGCGATCAGGAAATCGGCAAGGTGGATGCCTCCGTCTCCGTCGTAACCCGCGAGGAACTGGATGCGCGCGGTATCCGCACCGTCGAGGATCTGCAGAAGGTCTTTCCCGGTGTCAGCATGGGCAATCGCGGCAACCGCGTTTATTCCAATGTCACCGTGCGCGGCATGTCCTCTCCGGACTATTTCAATCCGACGGTTCAGGTCTATGTCGATGGCGTCCCCCAATTGCCTTCGACATTTTCCCAGATGCTGACGGATGTAGAGCGCGTCGAATTGCTGCGCGGCCCGCAGGGCACGCTCTACGGTGCAAACGCCTATGGCGGCGTCATCAACATCATCACTAAGAAGAAGGACGCCAATCGCTTCTACGTCCAGACCAATATCTCCGATAGCGAGCCATCAGTGGAGATCGGCGGAACCGCCGTGGTCGTTCCGGACACGCTTTATTTCGATTATGCCGCCAGTTTCCAGCATTTCTCCGGCGATATCGACGACGCCTCGACCGGCCGGGACGATATCAACACGTCCAATAACGGATACGGCCGGGCCACTCTGCGATACGCCCCGACAGGCGGCGATTTCGACGCCGCGATCAGCTATTCGAAAGAAAAGCTGCTGTCCCGCGAAGAACTCTATTCCTTCAATGCCGATGTCGATGATCGCATCTATCGCAGCAGCATCTATGGCGACATTCCAAGGCTCGAACGGGATGTGACCAGCATTTCGGGTCAGCTGAATTATCGCTTCGGCGAATACACGCTCTCCAGCATCACCAGCTATCAGAAAAGCGATGTCCTGCGTGACTTCTCGGCCGGCGCCGGCTCCCGTTATTCCTGGCCGCAGAATGACGAGACGATTTCGCAGGAATTGCGCCTGAGCTATGACGGCGACATGTTCAGCGGCGTGGCCGGCCTCTGGTACAGCCACAATGATTTCGATGGCTGGAAGAGTGCCGTCGCCCCCTATTACGGCGCCTCCACCAATAATGTCGTCACCGACAGCGCCGCCGCGTTCGGCGAACTGACCTGGCATGCCACCGACCGGCTTGATCTCACAGGCGGCCTGCGCGCAACTTACGACCATTCTAGCATCGATGCCTACCGCGCCGACAGTTACGGCATGGGAATGGGCTTCGATTTCGAGCGCAAGGCCGACTTTACCAGCATCCAGCCGAAATGGGCGATCGGCTATCAGCTGACGCCGGACATGCGTCTGTTCGGCGTCATATCGCGTGGTTACAAGCCGGGTGGCTTCAACCACAGCATCTCGTCCTCGGTGGATTCCGCTTCCTATGATCCCGAAAGCGCCTGGAATTTCGAGATGGGCGTGAAATCGACCCTCTTCGACGGGGCACTGGATCTGTCGACTTCGGTCTACCATATCCGCTCGTCGGACAAGCAGATCTATGTCGGCATGATCGGCCAGCAGTTTCTCCGCAATGCCGGCGAGGCGACCAGCACCGGCATCGAGCTGGAAGCTACATGGCGGGCGACAGACCGGCTGACGCTGAGCGGCAATGCTGCCTACGGCCGCTCGGAATTCACCAATTCCACCGATCCCTATACCGGCACATCCTATAACGGCAATCGCCTGCCCTATGCGCCCGATGTCTCTGCCCATCTGAACCTCGGCTATCTGCTGACCGAAAATCTGTTCGATGGCACGCTGACGGCCAATGCGGCGGTCAATGCATTCTCAAAGACCTATTTCGACGAGGCGAATGCCGCAAGCCAGTCGGGTTTTGCCACATTCGACGCCAGCCTCGACTTTGCCAAGGCCGACGGCTTTTCCGCCAGGCTCTATGTCCAGAACATCGCCGACAAGTCCTACAAGACATCGGGTTATATCAACGGCACGTCGGAGCTCGGCACGCTTGGCAAGGGCCGTACCTTCGGCCTGACGCTCCGTAAGGAGTTTTGACACCCAATGCTCTCGTCCCCTTCGGCGCCTGTCGCACTGCCTCTCGCTCAGGTGCCATCATCGCCCCTCCCCCTGCCTCGGCTCCTTGCCGCGGCCGGGGGAGTCTATACCGCCCAGAGCCTTGTCGGAGGGCTGACCTTTCTCGGCATGCCGGCCATCTTGCGGGCAGAAAACGTTTCACTCGACCGGATCGGGCTGGTCTCGCTCGCCATGCTCGTCTGGGCGCTTAAATTTCTCTGGGCAGCGCCCGTCGAACGGCTGCGGCTGCGCCCGGACGGCCATCGCCGGTCACGCCGGCTGGTTCTGGTCGGCGAGGCCGTCGTGGTTGTCGCCCTCGTCCTCTTCAGCCTGGATGAAGGGGCCGGTTTTACGACACTTCTTGCCTTGCTGATCCTGATGGCGATCGCCTCCGCCACCGTCGATATCGTCTGTGATGCCTTCGTGATCGAGCAGTTTTCCGAAAGCCGCCGCGGCCTCGGTAATGTCGCGCAGGTGGGCGGCGGGTATCTTGGCATGATCTTCGGCAGCGGGCTTTTCGTTGCTGCCTATTCCGCCTTTGGCTGGATGGCGGCCTCGTTCATGCTGGCGGCACTGGTGGCGGTCTTTTCGATACCGATGGCAACGATACGCGAACCGAAAGGCGAACCGTTTCCCCGGTCCTCGATGCCAAGCCTTGCAAACGGGTTACGGCGACGAGACGTGCAAATCGGCATTGCCATGACGATCGCGCTTGAAATGGGCGGCCGCATGGCTCAGGCACTGGCGGGCCCATTTCTCGTCGATGCCGGTTTGCCGCTTGCAACGCTGGGCCTCCTGAACGGTATCGGGGGCGTCGCAGCGGGACTTGCCGGAACGGCCCTCGGCGGGCTGCTGGCCCACCGGCTGGGACCTCGGCGAGCCATGTTTGCGGTAGCCCTTGCCCATGTGGTGACTCTGTCGCTTCTGGCAGTCGCCATCATTACCGGAGCCGATAACCTGCCGCTTCTCACCGCGCTGTTCGTGATCGAAAGCGCGATGATGGCAGCGACATTCGTCACCAGCTATGCCCGCCTCATGGGCCTTACTTCGCCGTCCCAGCCCGGCGTTGACTTCACCCTGTTCCAGTGCGCCAGCGCGATTATCGCGGCTCTATGCGGCATGACAGCCGGTCTACTGGCAGCCCGCACGGGCTATGCCGGCACCTTCGGCCTGGCCGCAATCCTCTCGGTTGTCGCCCCGCCCTTGCTTCTCGTCTTCGAAAATCGCCTGGCGAAAGGATCCCGCCCATGACCAAACCTCTTGCAGTCATTGCCGGTGCCGGTGTGGCGGGTCTGGCTGCTGCATGGTGGCTGGACAAGGCCGGCTGGCGCAGCGTGATCATCGAACGCGCCCATAGCCTCAGGGAAAACGGATACATGCTCGGCCTGTCCGGTCTCGGCTTCGAGACGGCCCGCAGGATGGGATTGCATGAGCGTCTGGAAGCCGGCGCGTTCCGCATAGACGAAAACGTTTACAAGGACAGCAAGGGTCGCGAGTTGCTGCGTCTCCGCTACCGGGATTTCATTCGTGACCTTCCCTATCTTGCCGTGCGCCGCACCGATCTTGTCCGGGCGCTTGCCGAAATATTGCCGGCGACCGCGACGATCCGCTTCGGCGAGACGATCGCCGGTTTCACCGCGACGGAAGATAGGGTCGATGTCACCCTCTCCACCGGCGAGACGATCGTGGCGGATCTCGTGATCGGCGCCGATGGTTTTCGCTCGAGCCTGCGGCAAAAGCTGTTCGGACCCGATGACAACTGTCTTCGACCGCTCGGCTATTATTTCTCGGTCTACGATGTCGGCGCGCCAAAACAATTCGACACCGATTTCGTCTCTTACGCGGAGCCGGGCCATCTGGCCGAATATTATGCGCTGCACGATGGCCGTCTGGCGGCCATGCATGTATGGCGCGAGACACGCCCGGGGCTGGAACAGCGGCAGGACAGGATCGATCTGCTGCAGACCGTTAGCGTCAACAGCCACCCGCAGGTCCGTCAACTTCTGGAACAGACGCGACGCGAAGACAGCCCGGTCCTGATCGACAGCCTGACAATGATAGACCTGCCGAAATGGTCGAAGGGACGGGTTCTGCTGATCGGTGATGCCGCGCACTGCCTGACGCTTGTTTCGGGTCAGGGCGCCGGCATGGCCCTTGCCTCAGCCGAAATGCTCGGCGAGGCCCTGCGCCAAGCCGGCGATATCGGCACAGCACTTGCCCATCACGAGCGGTTGCTCAGGCCAATCATAACCCGGCTGCAGTCGCGCAGCCGCAAGATGGCTGCCGTCTTCATTCCCGAGAACGCGTTCGCTTTCAAACTGCGCAATCTCGTGATGCGCTACATGCCGCGCTCCTGGCTCGGACGCTATTTCAGCAATGCCATCAGGGCCGAGATAACTTTGGCTGCCAACGTAGGGCCTGGTGGCAAACCGGCTGCGGATCGTTGAGGCTTAAAGTCCTGCAAGGCGGCTTGCTCCTGATCGTAACGGACTACCGCCAGACGATTCAGGCACGCACATTGGCCGTTAATCTCAAAAGGCCCGCAACTCCTCCGGGCGTTCGCAGTTCGGCTAAAGAACGGGCAGCAGGTCACATGCCGTTGCGACCTTGCAACATGATCCGCAAATAGCGATCGCCCTGCCGCCTTCCTTCTCCGAGCGATCCAAAACCGGTTCACGTTCACCTGTAAGACATGCTAGATAACATGAATATTGCAGACAAGTTATGACGCGACGACATAGGCGCCGCCGTGATAAATGGATCGGACGCCCATCGTGCCACAGCCCGCCGCAACGTTCCCCAAACTTAAGGTCGAAGCTTTGACCGCCGGCCTTGCCGATCGCGTTGCTCGCAATCGACCGCTTGCAGATTGCCTGCAGTTTTTTGAGCGGACGAAAATCGGCCGATGACCTGGGACATCAACCATCTCTTCCGCTGCCATGCCAGAGGGATCGCGAATTCCCTTAAGCGCCGTGGCTTCAAGGAGGATGTCGCCTCGGATCTGACACAGGATGCGTTTGTGCGCGTCATTGCCAAACAGCCGACGGGGTCGGGGCAGAACCACAATCCGAAAGCCTATCTTTATCAGGCGGCACGCAATCTCGGCATCAATCATCGGCGGCGCGAGGCGCTGATCGAGACAGTCGAGATCGACACGGTCGAAATCGTCGATCCCGCGCCGTCGCCGGAGCGGATCGTTTATTCGAGACAGTGCCTCGCGCAGACCTATGAGGCCCTTGGCGCCCTGCCGGAACGAACCCGCCAGGCTTTCGAAATGCACAGGCTGGGTGAAAGGACGACCGCCGAAATCGCCCAGGAACTCGGCATTTCCACCACCCGCGCCTGGTGCCTCATTCGCGATGCCTATCGTCATCTGGTCGGCCAGGTCGAGAAGCCTTGAAACGTCCGATCCCGGTGTGAAAATATCTGCTGCTCGATCGGCATCACGGGTAAAAAAGCCGAGTGCGCGATATCCTGGAACAATGAACATGAACGAAACGACGCCAGATCATGCTCGCCTTCTCGATGAGGCGATCGATCTGATCATTCGGTATCAGAACGATCCGGAAAATCCGGTGACCAGCGAGATGATCCGCGCATGGCGTTTGCGCAGCCGGGATCACGAAGAGGCCTGGTCGGGCGTTGCGACCGTGTATGGCGCCTCCGGCAAGATCCTTGCCGAAAAACGCAGGCTCGAACGTCGCGACAGCCTGGTATCAACGCGGCGGACCCTGGTATTTGGCGGGATTTCCCTTTTGGGCGCCGGCGCTGCCGCCTATTCCTTCGGGCCGGGCCTGCTGCTGCGTGCACGCGCCGATTATGTCACGACCCAGGCCGAGATAAGGCAGCTTGCACTACCGGACGGCAGCACGGCGACGCTTGGCCCACAAAGTGCCATTGCGCTCAACTTTTCCAAAGAACATCGCAGCCTCGAACTTTTGGCCGGCATGTCCTTTTTCGAGGTCTCGCGCGATCCCGCCCGACCGTTTTCGGTTCGCAGTGGACATTTGCACGCGGTCGCCACCGAGGCATCATTCGACATGTCGAATGATGCCGATGTCCTGTCGGTCAGCGTCGACCACGGCCTCGTCGATGTGGGCGGAGCGGATTTGGCTGCAAAGCCGATCGTATCACTGGCGGCCGAGGAATGGGCCACGATCGATCCATCCTCCGGCATGATCGACCGCGGTCAGCGTGAGGCGGGACAGATCGCGTCTTGGCGCAACAAGATCATCATTGCCGAAAGAGAGACGGTCTACGCTTTGACCGCCCGCATTGGCCGCTGGATGTCCGGCCGCATCATCATTGCCGATCCGTCGATCGGACGGCAACGTGTCAGCGGCGTGTTCGACCTCAGCGATCCGCGTGGTGCCCTGCAGGCCGCGGTCCATCCGACAGGCGCCCGCTTGCGCCAGATCACACCCCTCATCACGTTGGTTTCGCCGATCTGAGAAAAAAACGTCCAGACGGTGAAAATCCTCTGATCCCGATTGTAACAGTAGAAGGGATGACGGTAGCCGGTTTCCAGGCATTTCCGCTCCCCCGAAGAACACGCGGAATTGGAGTGGCAGGAAGCATGACGAACAGGATGGGCGGCCGGACTTTGGGAAAGACGGGCAAGGCATTGATAACGGCGGCTTTGATGACGACAACCGTCGGCATCAGCCTCGCCGCAATGCATCGGGAAGCCGTCGCGCAATCTGAAATGATGGCGAATTTTTCCATCCCGGCAGGGCCTCTGAGCAGCGCCCTGACGGTGTTCGGGCGCCAGGCCGGCCTGCAGGTCACCTATCTTGCTTCGATCGCGGCGGGAAGGAATTCCGCCGGCTTTTCCGGCAAGGCAACGCCCCGGCAGGCGCTATCGACCATCCTCGCCGGATCGGGCCTGCAATTTTCATTCGCTAGCGCCACGACCGTCGCAATATCGGCACCGGCAGGGCAGGCTGCGGGTGCGGTCGGCGACGATGCTACCGAATTGAAACCGATCGTGCTGGGCTCCGCCTCGGGAGCGAGCGACAATGAAACGATCGCCGCGCAGGCCAGCAGCGCTGCCACCAAACTCGACACGCCGCTCGTCAAGACCGCCCGCTCGGTTTCGGTTGTGACGAAGAAGGAACTCGAACAGCGGCAGGCCCAGACCATTCTGGAGGCGGTCGGTTATTCGGCGGGCGTGACAACGAGCCAGAGCGGCTTTGACCCGCGTTTCGACGAACTGCATATCCGTGGCTACGAGGCGACCTATACGAGCGACTACAAGGATGGGCTGCAGCAGCCCTATATGAATTTCTCGATGTTCCGGACCGAACCCTATTCGCTGGAACGCGTCGAGGTCGTCAAGGGACCGGTCTCGGTGCTTTATGGTGCCGGCACGCCGGCCGGCATTGTCAACAAGGTCTCCAAGGTTGCCGATGGCAGCCGCATCCGCGAAGTCGAAACGCTTTACGGCACCAAGGACCGCAAACAGGTCGCCTTCGACATCGGCGATACGGTCGGCGAAGACAGCGACCTGTCCTACCGGGTTGTCGGTCTGGCACGTAATGGCGAAACCAATTTCGACATCGAGGATGACAGCTACCTCGTTCAGCCCTCGCTGACCTGGCAGCCCACCAATCAGACCAAAGTGACGTTCTATGGCCTGGCGCAGAAGATCGAGACCGATGGCTCTGTCAGCGCAATCGTCGACGAAAGCGGCAAGGTGCATGATCTGCGGGCCAGCGACCCGAAATACGATTATCAGAGGACCAGCCAGCAGCAGATCGGTTATCAGGTCGAACACGAGTTCAATGATCTGCTAACCTTCCGACAGAACCTGCGCTATTCCCATCTCGGCCTGCAGGCGCGCTATCTTGAAGTCTATGACTGGTCGGGAACCGTCGCACATCGTTACCCGTTCGCGTTTCGCGAAAACATGAATGTTTTCCAGGTCGATAACCAGCTGGAATGGACCTTCGACACGGGAGCACTGTCGCACAAGCTTCTGACCGGCATCGACTATACAAAAGCTGGCTCGACCTTCCGCTACGGTTATGGCGACGTCGATCCTGCCTTTGATCTCGACATCTCCAATCCCCGCTACGGCATTTCCGGCGCGACCGCCGGTTATGACAATTACCGGCAGAAGGCACGCCTGCAGCAGACGGGCGTCTACGGTATCGACCAGATCGAGCTCGACAACTGGAACTTCACGCTTGGCGGCCGACAGACCTGGGTCCAGCAGAGCAATGGGGGTCAGAGCGAAAGCGAGCCGATCGACGATCATCTCGCCACCGGCGCCTTCAGCTATCAGGCGAGTGCGCTCTATGCCTTCGACAATGGCATCTCGCCCTATCTCAGCTATGCGACCTCTTTCGAGCCGGTGACAAACCGTTCAGCGACCAACGAGATCCTCGATCCTGCTCGAGGCTCCCAGATCGAAGCCGGCGTCAAATACCAGCCTCCCGGCTCGGACATATTCCTGTCTGCAGCCGCCTATCACATCGTCGAAAAGAACAAGCCCGTCCTCGATCCGTCAGACCCGACACAGACCACATACCGGTCGCTTGGCGAGGTCACCAATAACGGCTTCGAGCTGGAAGCTCGCGCGGAAATATCCGAGAGCCTGAACCTCGTGGCTGCCTATACCTATACGCATTCGGAGATTACGGGCGGCGAGGACGTCGGCAACATGACAGCCGTCACGCCCGCCCATGTCGCCAGCCTCTGGGCAAATTACACGTTACTGGACGGCAGTGCCCTGCCAGGTCTGTCGGCCGGTGCAGGCCTGCGTTATGCCAGCTCGAACTACACAAGCACGGCCAATACCGACAAGAACAGTGCGCATGTCTATTTCGATGCTGCGCTTGGATATGACTTCGGCGCCGTCGACGCCAAATATGATGGCCTCGTCGCCGCGCTGAATGTTCGCAACATAGCCGATGATCGCAGCGGCATCTGCAATGAAGGCGCCTGCTACCTCGGCCAGGGCCGCAACATCACGGTGTCAGTAAAATATCGCTGGTAAGGGCGGATCGATCAGCCATCAGTTTAAAGGAGCGCAGGGCAGAATGTTCTGCGCTCCTTTTCGACCTCAGCTGACGAATGCAAAAACGGACTTCTTGCGCGCAATACGCTCGACCTTTGGCGCGCGTATGACCGGATGGTGGCCGATGTTGCAGAAGCGCAACTGTCTCACAATAACATCAAGAAATGTGACAATCCTGCGCATGACCAGCTAGGCTTGAAGGCTTGGAGGATCTAACAGAATTCTCAATAAACATGAGTTTATTCCGCAAGTTTTGTTGAATACAAAACGTTCGGATGAAACCTTGTCATTGAATAATTTTGGGGTCCTTACGTTCGTCGCTTTGCCTAAAGCGTGCTTTGGACAAAGCGCGACGACCAACGATCGTGACTGCCGTGAACAAGCTGAAGCTTGCAGAATTGATCGGTGTCTTCGTCAGGATGCGGCCACGCATGGAGCGGGTCGCACGCATGCGAACCGGATCGCATGCGCTTTCCGAGGATCTCATCCAGGACGTCTGGCTGAGGCTTGAGAATTCACCGATGGGCGAGCGGATCGAAAATCCGGCCGGCTTCCTGACCCACGTTGCCAATACGACCATTGCGGGCCACATGCGCAAGGAACGGCGCCGCGCAGAGATCGATCTCGAAATCTCCGAATTGATATGGGAGACGAGCGACGAGATCTCGCCGGAACGCCTGATGATCGGCCGCGAAAATCTGAAGACCGTTCACGCCGCGCTCGATGACCTCTCGGAAAAGACGCGGCGCATCTTTCTGATGAACCGCATAGAGGGCATATCTCACCGGCGCATTGCCGAGATGCTCGGTGTCAGTGACGAGACGGTCTATTATCATATCCGTCGCGCGCTCGAGCGCTTGGCCACGTTGCGTGATGAGATCGCCGACTGATTTTTTCCGAGAGTTTCCTTTGGCAAATGACGCTCTCGCGCGTCTATAATGTAGAACCACTCCAGACAGGGTGGATTGCCATTCGAACCGACACTGCCCTGACCCATGGATGAGCCCGAGAAAACCGCAGACCTCGAGCGTCGCATCGCTCTCGATGCGCGTGACTGGATCGTGCGGCTGACATCCGGCAATGTCAGTGACGCAGCACTGCAACGTTTCAAGGCGTGGCGTGATCTCTCGCCACAGCACCGGCTCGCTTTCGAGCGGGAAAAGATCTTCTGGCAACAGCTTCAGAGCATCGATAGCGAAGCCGGCGGCTCATATCCTCTTGCCGGTTCACCCGTACCCGCTCCCCATGGCATGCGCCGCCGCGCCTTCATGGCCGGTGGCGGCGCCATCGCAGCCACGGCCATTGCCGCGGTTTCCCTGCCCCGATTGCGTGACTGGTGGTCCGCCGACTTCGAGACCGCGGTCGGTGAACAGGCCGAGATCGCCCTGCCGGATGGCTCTGTCGCTACCCTCAACACGGACAGCGCAATCGCCGTGGACTTTACACCCCAGCTCCGCCTCGTCACCTTGCTGAAAGGGGAAGCCGGGTTCAGCGTTCGCCCCGGTTCGACCTCGCTTTTCCGGGTTTCCGCGCTCGGCGGCAACAGCGATGCACAGGTCACACGATTTTCGGTAAGATCTGTCGAGGATGTCGCGACGGTAACGGTGGAGCAGGGAGACGTTCGGGTCGCCGGCCAGGTCGCGCCGACGGCTCTCTACGACAGAGCGCCCGGCGAGGTTCGCCTCACCGCCAATCAGCAGACAAGTTACAGGGCCGGCGAAAGACCGGAGACGGCTCTTGCTGTCGATACCGATCTCGTCATGGCCTGGCGAAGCGGCCGCCTCATTTTCGAGGGCCGCGCATTTTCATCGGCCATGGCCGAGGTCGGCCGCTACGTTCCGGAACACATCGTTCTCGGACCACTCGTCCGGCCGGATATCCCAGTCAGCGCAATCTTCTCGACCCGTAATGCCTATGATGCCGTCCAGGCGCTGGCAAAGACCCAAGGGCTGACGGCACGACGGATTCCGGGCGTGCTGATCATCCTCACCTGACGCTCCGAATTTTCTGAAAAAATTCCCGTCACGTCTTTAGGCAAACCGTCCCTTCACGCGTCAAGTCGATGAAGGGGTCGGACAGCAATGCCGGATCCCCGATCTGAGGCCCGTGGGGGGCCTTTCTTCTAGAGGGGTTGAGTTTCATGATGGATGGGGCAAAGCGGCGCGTTCTGCGACGGGCAAGCGCAAGGCTGTTGAACACGATAGCGGTCGGCACCGTGCTTTGCCTGGGTGGTCTTCCCGCCCTGATGGCCTCAACCTCGGCCATGGCACAGGCCGCAGCCCACACATTCGAGATCCCGAGCCAGCCGCTCAATCGCGCCCTGCGTCAGCTTGCCGACCAATCCGGCGTTCAGATCGCCTATCGGACGTCGATCGCTGCAGGCGCAACGGCGCCGACCGTTTCCGGCTCCATGTCCACCGAACAGGCCATCTCAAGACTGTTGAACGGCTCCGGCCTTCGCTACAGCTTTACCAATGCCAGTACCGTGACGATCCTTGATGCCGCCGCCGGTGACGCTGGTGGCACAGGCGCGACCACTCTTGCGCCGATCGTCCTCGAAGCGAACAGGGAAAACGCCTTTGGTCCGGTAGACGGTCTTGTCGCGACACGAAGCGGAACCGGCTCCAAGACGGATGCGCCGATTATCGAGATCCCGCAAACGATCAATGTCGTCACCGCAGAGCAGATCAAGGCCCAAAGCTCGCAGAGCATAAGCGAAGCCCTGCGTTATACACCCGGCGTCCGCTCCGAAGGTTATGGCGCAAGCTCTCCCTTTGACGCCTATACCCAAGTTCGCGGTTTCCGCTCGGACCTCTATCTCGACGGCTTGAAACTTCCCGGCGGCAATATCGACGGCACGGCGAGCGGCGTGGTCGATCCCTGGGCGCTGGAACGTCTTGAAGTGCTGCAGGGGCCCTCGTCCGGACTTTACGGGCAGGCCGGACCGGGCGGCATTATCAACATGGTGACGAAGCGGCCGACCGAGGAACAGATCCGTGAAGTCCAGGTCCAGGCGGGCAGCTACGGCCGCATACAGACCGCCTTCGATTTCGGCGGCCCGATCGACGACGATGGCCAGTTCCTCTACCGGATCACCGGGCTTGGTCGCAGCTCCGGCACGCAGGTCGATTTCGCCAAGGATGACCGCGCCTACATCGCTCCCGCCTTCACCTGGAAACCCGACGAGGACACGTCGTTTACGATCCTCGGCATGTATCAGCGCGATCGCGGCGTATGGCCGTTCTTCAACTATATGCCGGCGGTCGGATCGCTTCATGATTTCAACGGCCGGAAAATCGCGACGGACACCTATCTCGGCGAACCGGATTTCGACAAACTGGACCGCGATCAGGCCTCGATCGGCTACGAGTTGCAGCACCGCTTCAACGACACTGTTGCCGTGAAGCAGAGCATGCGTTTCAACAGTTCGGATTCCTACACGCGCGGAGCAGTGACGGGGCGTTCCTACCTCAGTGGCACCGGTATGATCGACCGGATGGGCATCCGCGTCGACAACGATGTGAACACATTCACGGTCGACAATCAGGTCAAGCTAGATATAGACAGCGGCCCGCTGGATCACGATGCGGTCGTCGGCGTCGATTACCGCCACGAGACCTCCGACTATCTCTTCACCGGTGGCTCGGCGCCTTCGCTCGATGTCTTCGATCCGGTCTACAATTCCGGCCCGATCACCACCAATGACTTCTCGCTGACAGATTACGAAGGCAGGCTCGATCAGGTCGGCATCTATGCTCAGGACCAGATCAAGTTCGGCCAGTGGATCGCCACCTTTGGCGGGCGGTATGACCGGGCCTGGAACGACCTCGACAATGCGGCGACAAGTTTCGGCGCGGCAAGTCGGACGGAACAGCACGACCATGCTTTTACCGGACGTGTCGGCCTCAGCTATCTTTTCGACAATGGCATTGCGCCCTATGCAAGCTATGCGACCTCGTTCCAGCCGGAGACCGGCGTGGATGCGGTCACGGGCGGTGCCTTCAAGCCAAGCAAGGGCAAGCAGTATGAGATAGGCGTAAAATACCAGCCGCCGGGCAGCAATACGCTCATCACGCTTTCGGCCTTCGACCTGACCCAGACGAACCGCATCACCACCGATGCGGCCTTCCTGCAGCGGCAGATCGGCGAAGCCCGCGTAAAGGGCATCCAGATCGAGGCCAAGTCCGAAATCACCTCCAACTTCGACCTTATCGCCACTTATTCCTATCTTGATCACGAGATCACCAAGAGCGCCAACCCGGACGAGGTCGGTCGCGAACTCTTCTCGACACCCAATCATCAGGCATCGCTCTGGGGCGATTACAGCTTTGACGGCGGCGTGCTGGAAGGCCTGACGCTCGGTGCCGGCGCACGTTATGTCGGCTCCTCCACCGACAGCACGAACACGCTCCACATACCCGGCGTCGCGCTGTTCGATGCGAGGGTCAAGTTCGACCTCGAACACCTTTCGAGCGAGCTTGCCGGCGCCACCTTCGCGCTCAATGCCACGAACCTGTTCGACAAGGAATATGTCAGCCAGTGCGATGGCGACACCATGTGCACCTACGGCCAGCGGCGCATGGTTCTCGCCACGCTGAACTACAAATGGTGAGAGCCGGCTTTCCTTGAGACGAGGCCGCCGATCGCCAATGGCACCCGGTGCCGCATTGCGGTGCCGGGTGCCGATATCATGAAGACGCTCGAAGAGGATCGCGGTCTCAGCTCACCGCCTGTGATCCGAATACTGGAATGAGGATGGACGCCATCAGCGCCAGACCCGTGAAGAAGAAAAAGACGACGGCGCGGCTGTGGCTGATCATCCACAGCTGGCTGGCGCTGCCGCTCTGGGCGCTTGTCTTTTTCATCTGTCTGACCGGAACGATCGCCACCGTCAGCCAGGAAATCCTCTGGGTGCTGAAACCGGAAATCCGCGCGAACCGCCCTTCGGCAGAAGCGCCGCCTCTGGGTTACGACGCGGTCCTGTCTGCGGTTGAAAAGGCGGATCCCGGCGTGAAGGTGGATTTCATCTCACGGCCGGTGAAGACGATCTACGCGCTGGAAGTCTTCGTCACGGCACGCGATGGCCAGAGCAGCACGCTTTACGTCAATCCCTATACAGGTGCCATCCAGGGCACCGGCCAGACCTATGATTTCCGTTTTTTCATGCGCGCTTTGCACGGCTGGCTGCTGGTGCCGTTCAACGGCCTGACCAGCTGGGGATGGTTTCTCGTCTCGTCGCTCTCCATCCCCATGCTTGGCTCTCTGGTAACCGGCATCCTCGTCTACAAGAAGTTCTGGCGGGCCTATCTTCATCCACGCTTACGGTTGCGCAGCGGCGCGCGCATCTTCTGGGGTGATTTCCATCGGCTTGCCGGCATCTGGTCCCTGCCCTTCATCGCCATCATGGCGACGACGGCCGGCTGGTTTCTGATCCAGCATATCCTGACCTATAACAATATTACCGTTTCGACCGTCGGCATACCGCAGACCATCGCCCGCGAAGACGTGCCATCGGGTACCGGCACGACGGTTCCATGGATCTCGCTCGACAAGGCGGCCAGCCTTGTGCACCAGGAATTCCCCGACCTCGATCCCGCCTATGTGCAGATGCCGGTCAATGCCTATAACCACATCGTGGTCGGCGGCCGCGGCAATTACCCGCTGATCTTCGAGACGGCCAACGTCAATCCCTATAATGGCAAGGTCGAGTCGACGCGGCGCGTTTCCGATCGCTCCGTCGTCGAACTGGTGACGGAAAGCATGCGGCCTCTGCACACCGGCGACTTTGCCGGCATATGGCTGAAACTGCTCTATTTCCTGTTCGGTTTGCTGCTCAGCGCGCTGGTCTTTTCCGGCATGATGGTCTGGACCAAGCGCACCGCGCAGGCCACCAAATCGCTGATCCGCGATATCCGTGAAGTCCGCACCTCAACCGCCGCCCTGGAGGATGGGCAATGACGGAGGCGCGCATCAAGCCCAATCCACATGCCGGCCTGCCGGGCGGCAAGCGCCGCTGGCCCTTCCACCTTTCCATTTTGCTGCTGCTGATGCCGGCATTGCTGGTGCCGAACTATTTTCGACAGGTGGCACTGTTTTCCGGCACGGGCGGCCTGGGCGAAAGGAAGCTCGGCGAGATCACGATCGGGCCCTGGAAAGCGCAGCTTGCGGAATTCAGCGTGGAGGAGCCGCTCGATCAGGGCCTTGCCGGACATATCAAGAGCTTTGCGCTGGGCCTTGAGCCCGAGAGCGCTACCCATGTCAAGGCGAGCTATATGCGCGTTGGCAAGCCGCGCACGCTGAGGGCCGCGGGGGCGATTTTTTATGGTCCGCCCTATCGCCAGCTTGTCGATCTCCCCATTCCGCAGCGGACCGAGCCCGGCGAGCGCTTGTGGCTGACCATGGAGGGTTGGGACGGTTCCGTGCATCAGGCATCGATTGCCCTCTCCGAGGCATCGCCGGTGACGGAAGCATGGCTTGCAAAACAGAAAGGCACGCGATGAAGGCGAAGCTCAAAACCGCGCTCATGGCAGTTCTGGCGACACTGGCGATGACGGCCCCGGCGCTGGCGCATTATCCGTTCTGCACCTGTGCGCTTCGGGATGGCAGCATCACCTGTACTGGCGGGTTTTCCGACGGTACCGGCGCCGAGGGCGTCAAGCTCGATGTCATTTCCTATGACGAAGAGGTCTTGATCCCGGGCAAGTTCGGTGCGGATTCGAAGGTCAGCTTCAAAAGACCGGACGGGGAATTCTATATCCTTTTCGACGCCGGCCCCGGCCATGTCGTGGAGATAGACTGGCACGATATCGACGGGGTGGAGAAATGAGGGAGGCCCCGCAAACCCGCCTGGTGCGGCCGGCCGGTGCCGGAGCCGAGACGGTTCTCGTTCTCATCCTCTGCGGCGCCATTCTCATCACCTCCACCGTGATCGTTGCCCTTCGTACCGCACCTGCCGTGCAGACGGCGCTCGCGAACTGGCAGATCGACGCGCGCATGGACCTGACCGCCGCCGAACAGGGCATCAATGCCGATCTCAGGATTGCCGCCGACGATATTGCCGTTGCCTTGCAGGGCGGGGAAGTACCGACAGCGGAAGCTCTGGCCGCAGAAGCACTGGCGCCCTTCCTCAAGGATGCGACGACCGGCGCGCGCGGCGGCCATGCCTGGGTGACGATAGAGGGCAGCGACGGCTTCACCGGCTGGCTTGGCCGATCCGCCTCGCCCGAGCTTGCCGGGTCCATGCTGCTGCGGATCGCGGCGGATGGCGAGACTACACGGAAGGCTGGGATCTCCGTCTGGCTGAAACGCTCGACAACCGCCACCGTCGCCCGTCTTACCGATGAGGCACTCATCTCCTCCGGTTGGAAGGAGATCACCATCCGATACGATGCCTCCGTCACGCGGGATCTCCGTCCATGAGATACAGTCTTTCGCGACGGTCCTTTGTCGCCGTCTCCGCCGTTCTTCCCCTCTTTTCACGACTTGTCGTTGCCGCCGAAAGGAGGCTGCAGATCGGCGTGACACTGCATCCCTACTATTCCTTCGTCTCCAATATCGTCGGGGACGCGGCGGACGTCGTCCCGCTCATCCCGGCCGGGTTCAATCCGCATGCCTATGAACCGCGTGCCGAGGACATCCGCCGTCTCGGCACGCTGGATGTGGTTGTCCTGAACGGCATCGGCCATGACGATTTCGCCGAGCGGATGATCGCGGCCTCCGACAGGCCTTTAATGCCGACGATCGAGGCGAACAGGGATGTCCCCTTGCTTGCCGCGGTCGGAGGCGCATCGAGCCGCATGGGCAACAGCCGCATGGTGGCGGGCCAGGTGGTGAATTCGCACACCTTCCTTTCGATCACCGGCGCAATCCAGCAGATCCAGACTATTGCGCACGAACTCGCCGGGCTCGATCCAGACAATGCGGCGACCTATACGAAAAACGCCCGCGCCTACGCGCAACGGCTTCGCAAGATCAAGGCCGCCGCCTTGTCCGAGCTGAAGACCATGCCCGGCAACAGCTTTCGGGTGGCGACGATCCATGGTGCCTACGACTATCTCCTGCGGGAATTCGGACTGGACGTCACGGCGGTAGTGGAGCCGGCGCATGGTATCGAACCCAGCCCGTCGCAGCTCGCCAAGACGATCGACGCGATCAAGGCGCTCGATGTCAAAGTCATCTTTTCCGAGCTGGATTTCCCGGCGCCCTATGTCGAGACGATCGAGCGCGAGACCGGCATCCGGCTCTATCCGCTTTCTCACATCATCTATGGCGAATACACGCCGGAGAAATTCGAAGTGGAGATCGCCCGGAATTTCGCAACCGTCGTCAGGGCGATCCGGGAGCAGAGCGGCCAACAGGACGGAGTGGTCCGATGACCGAAATGGCGCCGCGCGGCCCCGCTATCCTTTTCGAAGACGTATCCCTGACGCTTGGACGAACGACCATTCTGTCCGACGTCAGCCTGCGGGTGCAGGCCGGTCGCATCCATGGGCTGATCGGCCCGAACGGCGGCGGAAAATCGTCGCTTATCCGCTGCCTGCTCGGCCGGGCACCGCATGGCGGCAGGATCGGGATTGAGTGGCCGGCAAAGGCGGGCATCGTCGGATATGTGCCGCAGGCGCTCGATTTCGATCGTGGCCTGCCGATGACGGTGATGGACTTCATGGCGGCGATCGTCACAAGCCGACCGGCCTTCCTGTCTCCGAAGGCATCGACGAAGCAGGTCATTCTCGGCGCCCTGGCGCAAGTAGGCATGCAGGACCGGGCCTATCGGCGCATGGGCGCGCTTTCAGGTGGCGAGCGCCAGCGCGTGATGCTGGCGCAGGCGCTGATGCCCGCGCCCGACCTGGTCGTGCTCGACGAACCGATGGCTGCGCTCGACCGCGAAGGAGCCGCCGTTTTCGAACAGGTCATTCTGGATCTGCGGCGAAAGGGGGTGACCATCTTTTGGGTGGAACACGATCTCGATGCCGTGCGCCGCCTCGCAGACGAGGTTACGGGCCTCAGCCGTACCGTGCTTTTCGGCGGTTCCCCTGACCATGTTCTCACTTCGGAGCAGGTCCTGAACCTATTTTCGCATCGTGCGGGCGCGCTGTCATGACCGGCGGCTTCGAAGCTTTCCGCCAATGGCTGCAGGCGCTGGCGGCAGGCGGATATCTGCCTCCGTCGCTGGGCTATGGATTTGCCGTCAATGCGCTTCTGGCCGGTCTGATCGCCGGCCCGATGCTCGGTTTCCTGGGCACGCTAGTCGTCGTCAAGCGACATGCCTTCTTCTCCGAAGCGGTCGGACACGCGGCCCTGACCGGGGTTGCGATCGGCATTCTTGCAGGCGAGCCCTATACCAGTCCCTACGGCTCGCTGTTCGGCTATTGCCTGATCTTCGGCTTCGCGCTCAACTATCTGCGGCACCGAACCGGCCTTTCGCCCGATACGCTGATCGGCGTCTTCCTCTCCATGTCGCTGGCGCTCGGTGCAAGCGTGCTTCTGGTGCTGGCCGGCCGCATCAATGTCCACATTCTCGAAAACGTCCTGTTCGGTTCGATCCTGACCGTATCCGGCACGGATATCACCATCCTGGCAATCATCGGCCTCATCGTCGTGACCATGACTGCGGTCTTCTTCAACCGGTTCATGCTGGCGAGCTTCAACCCGATGCTTGCATCGGTGCGCGGCATTCCAGTGAAGGTTCTCGACTATGCCTTCGTCATTCTGGTGACGATCGTCACGGTCGCCTGCGTCAAGATCATCGGCGCCGTCCTGGTCGGAGCATTGCTGGTCATTCCGGCTGCAGGTGCGCGCATCGTCTCGAAATCGCTCAAAGGATTTGTGGCGCTCTCCACAGGCTTTGCCCTTGTCGCGACGATCGCCGGCATCCTCGTGCCGATGGAAACGGATCTGCCGGTTCCCTCGGGCGCCGCCATCATCCTTGCGGCCGGGTGCCTGTTCATCGCCTGCGCCGTGCTGCGCACGCTGATCCCGTCCATGAGAGGAGAAAGCCAGTGAGCCCGTACCTGAAGCGCCGCCTCGTGATCGCGGCTGCATTCGCGATACCGGCAGGCAAGGTTTTCGCCCAGGTGAAACAGGGCGGCTCCGCCGACATGCCGGTGACCATCCTGACCGCCCATCCCGCCGCTTTCGCGCTTGCCGCGACCCTTGCCAAGGGCAGCCTGATCGTCACGAAGACAGTACAGCCGGAGCGCCTTCCGGCAAGCCGCCTCGCATCCTTCCTGGCGGGGCGCGGCAAAGCGGCACTGGAGAGCGCTGCCGCGGATGCCGATGCCGTCATCACCTTCCGGTCCTTCTGGCCAGAAGATCCACTCTATCCGCATGCGCGCCGCGCCAATATAAGGCTGATCGAAATCGATGCCGCAAGACCAATCGACGGACGCCTTCCCGGCATCGCAATCGCGGACCCGACCGACGACCGGGTAATTTACGATGCGCTGATGCTGACGCCGATGTCCCCATCCGGCGAAGCCATGGCGCCATGGCTGTCGCCGACCGTGATGGGTCGGATGGCTGACATAATTGCAGCCGATCTGTGCCGGCTCGTTCCATCTGCGGCGGCCAGCATCACAAGCAATTGCGCCACCCTGAAGCAGCGGCTTTTCGCGATCAGGGCGGATATCGAGCTGGCTTTGGCAGGAGCCGACAATCTGACGGCACTCGCGCTGTCACCGCATTTCCAGTACCTCGCCCAAGACCTTTCGATCGAGCTTCTCGGCTCCATCACTGCCGCACCGAACGAGTGGACGCCGGAGCGTTGTGGCAAGCTCGTAGCCTGGCTGCGTGATCACGACGTCAAAGTCGTCCTGCTTGACGCCGACCCTGGTGACGATCTGCAAGATGCCATCCGAAACGCGGGCAGCACCCCGGCCGTGCTTTCGACGATCGGTGAAAAGCTCGACGACCCCCTTTCGTTTGTGGATTTCAACATGTCGGTAATTGCGCGAGCATTTGCTGGTTGATCGGTGGAAGCGAGCAGTACCAGCATTCGACGGCGAGACATGAGGAGGCGATAACATCTTCCTCCGACCCCGCCAATTGGCTCTTCATGCCGATGAGCGGCAGATCTTTTGATGATCTTCATTCGGAGTTTTGCTTGCGGAAGCCTAAATGCATATGGGCTTGCAGATCTCTCACCCCTTAGTGGCAACCGAACTAAGCGTCACTCGATATCACCCACTCCAATGAGTTGGCGCGACTTAAGCAATCCCGATATCCGAGAATGGACTGCCGCCCTCATAGCTAACGCGAGCGGCCTCGCCCTTTCCGTACCGTCAGCTCAGGCTTTTGCTGTAACGCTCAAAGCTCTTCGACAGGATCGTCGTGCTGGCGCCCGGCTGCTGCGGTCGCCGAAACACGCCGCCTTCAACATTGGCGGGCTCCTCGAAATGGTCCTTGATCCAGGGAATATATTCCAGAATGGTCGAAGCCGGATGCCAGTAGCTCAGCTGCACATGCACTTGGCTCATCTCGCCGGCATGCGGCACGACCGGTAGCCGGTGCGCCAGCGCCAGATCAGCCACCTGAATATATTCGGTCACGCCGCCAAGGCGGGTGACATCGGGTTGGACATAATGAACGGCACCGGCCGAGATGAACGCGCGAAACGCGTCGACGCTGTAAAGCTGTTCGCCGAGCGCGATCGGCATCGACGTGCTGCGGGCAAGCGTCGCATGGCTGCCGACATCGTCGTACCAGAGCGGCTCCTCGAACCAGTAGATATCGAGATCTCGGGCGCGTTCGCAAAAACGCTGGCAGGTCGGCAGGTCCCATTTGCCATTGCCGTCGATGGCGATCCTGACATCGGCGCCCAGCCTTTTGCGCACCGCTTCCAGCCGCCGCACATCGGCATTCGGATCGTCATGGCCGACCTTGATCTTGAGCCGGGTAAAGCCGTCCTCTTCGACAGCCTTGACCGAGCCGGCGAGCAGCGCATCGAGTGAAAAGGAGAGCCAGCCGATATCGGTATTATAGGCTTCGAGCCTGTCCGTCCGGGCACCGCCGAGATGCGCCCAGAGCGGCACGCCCGCCCTCTTGGCGGCGAGATCCCATAGCGCCACATCGACTGCGGCAAGCGCAAGCTGGGTAATGCCGGCGCGCCCGACCCATTGCAGGGCCGGATGGCGGGCGAGTTTTGTCCAGAGCCGCGCATGATCCGAAGCGTCCTCGCCGATCAGGAGCTCCGCATAACAATCGCGGATACAGACTGTGATCAGCCGGTCGGAGGCGAGATGCGAATGCGTGCCGGTGAAGCCGTAACCCTTCAGGCCATCCGTCGTGGTGATGATCGTGCCGACCACGCCCCAATGGGTGATGCTGTGGGTCGAATCCGAAATGGAATCCGAGGTCAGCGGCAAATGCAGGATGAAGGGTTCGACGGATTTGATTTTCATGGCTGGGCTCCTCCCCATTTTTCCAAAAATTCAGTCGGGCCTGATCGGATCCAGACGTTCCAGATAAGGCAGATCCCGCGGCGACATGGTGCTGGCGACGGCGCGGATGCGCAGCATCGCCCGTTCGCGCGAGACCTGCAGATGCCGCACGAGCGCCGTCTTGGCGGACGTGACGTCACCGCTCGACAAGCGCTGCAGCACGTCGAGATGTTCGGGCAGAAACGGCTCCGTCTCGAACAGTTCCGACGTGCCCTGATAGAGAAAATGATGCGCCACCAGCAGCGCCTGCGGCAGGCTGATTGCCTGCATCAGGGCCTGATGATCGCAATGGCCGAGCAGTTCGACATGCAGTTCCTGTTCGAGCGCATCCAGGCGACCCGCATCGATTTCGGCACCTGAGACCATCGATGCCTCGACATTTTGAAGCAGACGACCGAGCAGATCGGGCGGCAGGCGCGGAAACGCCTTTTCCAGCGCCAGCGGTTCCAGCGCCCAGCGCAGCTCGTAGAGCTCGCCGATATGTTTTTCGGTCAGCGCCGGCGCATACCATCGGCCGCTGTCGTCCTTGCGCACGATGCCACGCTGCTGCAACCGCGCCACGACATCGCGCGCCACGGTGCGGCTGACATGATAGGCCTTGGCCAGCGCCGCCTCGTTGATGCGCCAGCTCGCCAGCGAGGTACGCGAAACGAGTTCGATCTCGATTTCCCCATAGATCAGCTCCCAGCTCGGCTGGAACTGGATCCGGTCGGCTGCCAAGGCGGAAATACTGGGGGGCTGATGATCCGGCTCGGGAGGACGGCCCGACAGTGGCAGGACCTCATATCCCCGCGTCTGCGATTTGCGAACAAAACCTTCCCGCTCAAGCTCGGACAAAGCCTGGCGTGCCGGAGCACGGCTGATGCCGAAACGCTGGGCGATGGCGGTTTCAGCCAGATGCGTGCCGGCCGACACCGCACCCGAAACGATCTCCTCCGCCAGAACCTCGAAAGCGCGTCGGTAGAGTTTTGGCGACAGGCCGACGGCTCGCGGTGTCGGGGAATTCATGGCCTGGTCCCTGGGCTCCGGTGACGACAATTCGAAAAATCTCCTCTCCCCATGGATTGCACTCCTCAAGGATAATGTCTAGTGTGCACACAAGACATTATAGCGCCTGGGGAGGAGAATGTCGGAATTGGCCACGAATACCAGCGTCGCGCTTGCCGGACTGGACGCCTTCTGCCGAAACGTGTTGAAGGCCTGCGGTGCGGATGACGCGACCGCGGATGCAACGACGCGGGCGATGATGCATGGCACCCGCCATGGCGTGGACAGCCACGGCATCCGGCTGTTGCCGCATTATGTCCGGGCACTGGAGGGCGGAAGGCTGAACAAGGCACCGAAACTGGCCAAAGTCCACGGCTTCGGTGCCGTCGAGACGCTTGATGCCGACAATGCGCAAGGCGCGCTCGGCGCCTACACCGCCATGGACCGCGCCATCATGCTTGCAGGAAAGTTCGGCATCGGTGCTGTCGGCATCCGCAACACGTCGCATTTCGGCCCGGCCGGTGCCTTTGCCATCGAAGCCGCACGGCGGGGCATGATCGGCCTCGCCTTCTGCAATTCCGACAGCTTTGTGCGCCTGCATGACGGCGCAACCCGGTTTCACGGCACCAATCCGATCGCGGCCGCCGTGCCCGTTCCCGGCCAGAACCCCTGGCTGCTCGACATGGCGACCAGCGCAATTCCGTTCAATCGGGTGATGCTCTACCGCAGCACCGGTGCGCCCCTGCCCGACGCCGTCGCCTCCGATGCGAGCGGCCACAATACGAATGATGCAACGATTGCCGAGATGCTGGCGCCGCTTGGGGCAGAATTCGGTTTCAAGGGCGCCGGGCTTGCCGGCCTTTCGGAAATCCTGAGTGCGGTCCTGACCGGCATGCGGCTGAGCTTCGATCTCGCCCCGATGATGGGCAAGGACTTTTCCACGCCGCGCGGTCTCGGCGCCTTCGTTCTGGCAATCGCGCCGGAAGCATTCGGCGATCGGTCGACTTTCGATGCCGGCATGAACCGGTATCTCGAAGTACTGCGGACCTCGCAGCCGCGCGAAGGCTGCAAGGTCATGGCGCCTGGCGACCGGGAATGGCAGGTTGCTGCAAAGCGTGAAGAGTTGGGCGTCGTGGTCGATCCCGTCACCTTGTCAGCCTTCGCAGAACTCGCCGCAACCTACGATTTGCAATTGCCGCCGCTTGCTCAGGAAATTAACCCTTGACTTACCAAAATTGGTAAGACAACCTGACAACATTCGCGTCTGGGAGGGAAACTGGCGCGGGGAGGATTTCATGTTCGTGGCACTGGAACCGCGCCGCCTTTACCGGCAGGTCGCGGAAGAAATACGTGCGCTTATCGACGCTGGCGGCATTGCCGTCGGTGAGCGGCTTCCCAGTGAACGGGAACTCGCCGAACGCTTCGGCGTGTCACGACCGACGGTACGAGAAGCGCTCATCGTTCTGGAAGTCGAAGGACGTATCCAGATCCGCGTCGGATCCGGCGTTTATGTCACCGGCAAACCCGCGTTTCCGGCAAAGGTGCTGCCCCATGACGACAGCGAAAGCCCCTTCGAAATCCTGCAGGCGCGCTGCCTGATCGAAGGCGCGATTGCCGAAGAGGCAGCAAGGCGGATCACGCCGGATGGAATTGCCCGTCTCAACGAGACGCTGGAGCGGATGGAAGCCTCGGTCGAGGACGCGTCCCAGGCGCTATTCTGGGACCGCGCCTTTCACACGGCGATCACCGACATGATCGGCAACGGCGCGCTCAACCGCTTCACAGGCATCATCTACGACAGCCGCATGTCGCCCTATTTCGAAAAGCTCGCCAGCCATTTCGAAGGACCACACACCTGGCGGCTCGCCGTCGAGGAACACAAGGCCATTCGCGACGCCATCCGGACTGGAGACCCGGCCGGCGCCCGCGAGGCGATGCGTCATCACCTGACGCAGTCGCAGCAGAGATTCTCGGAAAGCTTCGGGGAGGAGCCGACAAGAGAAGACTGAGCCCAAGGCCCGCCGGGCCGAGGGTTAAGACCCATCATCTGACATTCTTTCGGGAGGAGAATATGAAGTTCAGATTGACAGCACTCTTGGGCGCAGCGGCCATCAGCATGGTCACCGCCCTTGCCGCACATGCGGAAACCACCCTGAAATGGGCGCATGTCTATGAGACATCCGAGCCGTTCCACACGGAATCTCTCTGGGCCGCTCAGGAGATCGCCAAGCGCACCAATGGCCGCTACAAGATCGACGTGTTTCCTGCCTCGCAGCTTGGCAAGGAAGCCGATATCAACCAGGGCCTGAAACTCGGCACGGTCGATATCATCATTTCCGGCTCAAGCTTCGCGGCCCGCGACTTCAAGCCGATCGGCGTTACCTATTTCCCCTATATCTTCCGTAATCCGGAACACCTGATTGCCTATACCAAGAGCGACGTCTTCAAGCGCCTCGCCAAGGGGTATGAGGACAAGACCGGCAACGTCATCACCGCGGTCAGCTATTACGGCACCCGCCAGACAACGTCGAACAAGCCGATCACGAAATGCTCGGACCTCAATGGCGTGAAGATGCGCGTTCCGGACGTACCGGCCTATCTCGCCATGCCGCGCGCCTGCGGCGCCAACACGACGCCGATCGCATTCGCGGAAGTCTATCTCGCCCTGCAGAACGGCACCGTCGATGCCCAGGAAAACCCGCTGACGACGATCGAGGCGAAGAAATTCTTCGAAGTGCAGAAGAACATCGTTCTGACCGCACATATCGTCGACCACCTGAACACGGTCGTTTCCAAGAGCCGCTGGGCGAGCCTGTCCGACGAGGACAAGCAGATCTTCCGCGACGTGATGCAGGAAGCTGCAGCCCGAACCACGAAGATCATCGAAGATCGCGAAAAGGCGCTGGTCGACGAGTTCAAGAAGAAGGGCGTCAACGTCGCCGAGATCGACAAGGCCGACTTCGAGAAGAACGTGCTGGAAAAGGTCAAGTTCGAGGACTTCGGTTACGAAAAGGCCGACTGGGAAGCGATCCGCGCCATCAAGTGACGCGGCACGCCTGATACCCGCAGGGCGTGGCCGAAGGGCCGCGCCCCACCCAGCTCTCAAGACGGGAACGCCCATGTCCACTGCACAGGAAGCCCATACACCGGTGACGCCGGAAGAACTTGCCCACACATTCGATGAAGCCCCCGCCGACGTGGATCTTTCGGTCTACGCCTTCGAAGACTGGATCACCGTCGCCCTGTTCTGGCTGATGACGGGCTGTGTCTTCCTGCAGTTCTTCACCCGCTACATTCTCAACAACAGCTATGCCTGGACGGAAGAGATCGCCGTCAACTGCCTGATCGGCGTCGTCTTTCTCGGTGCCGTCAT
Organism: Neorhizobium alkalisoli; assembly: GCF_007829835.1. Lineage (GTDB taxonomy): Bacteria > Pseudomonadota > Alphaproteobacteria > Rhizobiales > Rhizobiaceae > Neorhizobium. The sequence goes on from NZ_VIWP01000014.1 coordinate 113,504, forward strand.
GTGCGTGCGCACGTCGCGCCATATCCAGGTGGATGTGCTTTACCATTATCTGCCGGCCAGGGTGACGCGCGTCATGGCGACGCTCGTCGATCTTATCCGCATCGCCTTCTTTGCCTACGGGTCCTGGCTGATGTGGCGTTACATGGACATCGTCTCCGGCGAAGAAATGGTCACGGTCGATCTGCCGCGCAGCATCGTTTTCTATTCTGTGCTGATCGCCTTCGTCCTGATGTTCCTGCGGTCCATTCAGGTTTTCGTCGCCAACATGCGGCGGGGTTATTCCGTGCTCGAACGGCCGGAAGAATTCCAGAGCGCCGGGGATTAAATCATGCTGCTTCTGATCGGTTCCTTTCTCGGCCTGATGGTCATCGGCCTGCCCGTCGCCATTTCCATGGCCACGTCCTCCGTCCTCTACATCGTCTTTTACGGCGTAGCCCCCGACATTATCGTCGCGCAGCGCCTGATCGCCGGCGTCGAGAGTTTTCCGCTTCTCGCCGTGCCCTTCTTCATTCTGGCCGGCAACCTGATGAACATTGCCGGCGTCACAGGCCGCATCTATTCCTTCGCCGTCGCCCTTGTCGGTTGGATGAAGGGCGGCCTAGCGCAGGTCAACATCATCGGTTCGGTCGTGTTTTCCGGCATGTCCGGCACGGCCCTTGCCGATGCCGCCGGCATCGGCACGATCGAGATCAAGGCGATGAAGGATCACGGTTATCCGATCGAAGCGGCCGTCGGCGTCACTGCCGCTTCCGCAACGCTCGGGCCCATTTTCCCACCATCCCTACCCTTCGTCATCTACGGCATGATGGCCAATGTCTCGATCGGCGCGCTGTTCATGGCCGGCATCCTTCCGGGCGTCGTCATGACGGTCCTGATGATGATCACGGTTGCCGTCTTCGCCTGGGTGAAGCGCTGGGGTTCCGACACGCCGTTCAGCCTCAAGATGATTTTTGGCGCCTCGCTGGAAGTCATCGTGGTGATGATGGTGCCGCTCGGCATCTATCTTCTGATGCTGCTCGGTCTGTCCCTGAATTTTGCAATCCTGATCGGGCTTGCGGTTCTGCTAGCCTGCGACTGGTATTTCAACTTCTCGGCCGTGATGGCGCTGATGACACCGGTCATCCTGATCGGCGGCATGACGATGGGCTGGTTCACACCGACGGAAGCGGCGGTCGCAGCCGTGCTCTGGTCGCTGTTTCTTGGCCTCGTGCGCTACCGCACCATGACCTTCAAGACGCTGGCGAAAGCGACGCTCGACACGGTGGAAACTACCGCTTCAGTGCTCTTCATCGTTGCTTCGGCCTCAGTCTTCGCCTGGCTCCTGACGGTCAGCCAGACGGCGCAGCTGCTCTCGACGGCGATCCTGTCGATCACCGACAGCAAGTGGGTTTTCCTCATCCTGGTCAATCTGCTGATGCTGTTCGTCGGCTGCTTCCTCGACACGATCGCGGCGATCACCATCCTCGTGCCGATCCTGCTGCCGCTGGTGCTGCAGTTCCATATCGATCCGGTGCATTTCGGCCTGATCATGACGCTGAACCTGATGATCGGGCTTCTGCATCCACCGCTCGGCATGGTGCTGTTCGTACTTTCGCGCGTCGCAAAGCTTTCGGTCGAACGGACGACGATCGCCATCCTGCCCTGGCTGGTGCCGCTCTTCGTCGCCCTCATCCTGATCACCTTCATCCCGATGATCACGCTCTGGCTGCCGATGGAAATGGGCCTGATCCGCTAATCGCAATCCGGCCGCGCGAGACTTTTTCGCGCGGCCTTTTCAAACATATGGAAAGTTCGAACCATGCTGACCCGGATCGTCCGCCTACACGCAAAGCAGGATTTGCGGATCGAGACACAGGATTGCCCACCACCTGGCTCTGGCGAAGTGCTTTTGCGCATGGCCGCCGGCGGGATATGCGGCTCCGACCTGCATTATTATCAGGATGGCGGTTTTGGCCCGGTGCGGGTTCGCGAACCGATCATCTCCGGCCATGAGGCTTCCGGTTTTGTCGAGGCTGTCGGTCCTGATGTAACAGGGCTCACACCCGGCGCGCTCGTCGCCATCAACCCGTCCCAGCCGTGCGGAACCTGCGAATATTGCAGCATCGGCCAGCCGATCCATTGCCTCAACATGCGCTTCATGGGCAGCGCCATGCGCCTGCCGCACGAACAGGGCATGTTCCGCGACTGGCTGACCGTGCCCGCCATCCAGTGCTTTGCCGTCGGCGAGAATATCAGCCCGGCGGAAGCCGCCTGCTCTGAACCGCTCGCCGTCTGCCTGCATGCCGTTTCGCAGGCAGGCGACCTGACCGGCGCAAAAGTGCTGGTCACCGGCACCGGCCCGATCGGCCTTCTGACCATTGCCGCCGCAAAACACGCAGGCGCCGCCGAAATCGTCGCCACCGATCTTGCCGATGCGGCCCTCGCGCGGGCACCGGCCATGGGCGCCGCTGCGACCATCAATGTTGCAACCGACGCCGCCAGCCTTGCCCGATACGAGGCCGGCAAGGGCTATTTCGATGTGGTCTTCGATTGCTCTGCCGCGGCACCGGCCTTGCGTTCGGCCTTCGCCACGGTCCGTCCGCGCGGCACGATCATTCAGGTCGGCGTCACAGGCGACATGAGCTTTCCGCTCAATGCACTGGTCGGCAAGGAAATCACCTGGCGCGGTTCGCAACGTTTCCACGCCGAATTCGCCATCGCCGTCGATCTCATCTCGCGCCGCAAAATCGATGTGCGGCCGATCATTTCGCACGAATTTCCGCTCGACCAGGCCGTCGAAGCCTTCGAGCAGGCCGGAGACCGGTCGCTTGCCTGCAAGGTGCAGATCACCTTCGGCGATACGAACTGACAGGATTGGAGAGTCTTTATGAAACATACATGGCGGTGGTTCGGCCCGGTCGACAAGGTGACCGTGCGCGACGCAGCCCAAGCCGGCGCCGAAGGGATCGTCAGCGCGCTGCATCATGTCCCGACCGGAGACGTCTGGCCGCTGGACGAAATCCGCAAGCGGCAGGACGAAATCAAGGCCGGCGGGCTTTACTGGGATGTCGTCGAAAGCGTGCCGGTTTCGGAAAACATCAAGACCCAGACGGGCAACTGGCGGGATCATGTGGCCGCCTGGCAGGAAACCCTGCGCCGCCTGTCGAGCTGCGGCATCAAGACCGTCTGCTACAATTTCATGCCGGTTCTCGACTGGACGCGCACCGATCTGCGCTGGGAAACCCGGCATGGCGCTAAAGCCATGCGCTTCGACCTCATTGATTTCGTCGCCTTCGATATTCATATCCTGCAGCGCCCGAACGCCGCCAATGATTATCCGCACGACCTGATCGAAGGTGCCGCCCGGCGTTTTTCGAGCATGCCGGATGCCAAGATCGCCGCGCTCGGCCGCAATATCGGCGCCGGTCTTCCCGGTTCTGCGGATGGTTACACGCTCCCGCAGCTCCTGGAAAAACTGCGTTCCTATGAGGGCACAGACCGGACGCGGCTGCAGGCCAATCTCGTCGATTTCCTGTCCGAAGTCGTGCCGGTCGCCGAAGAGGTCGGCATCAATATCTGCGCTCATGGCGACGATCCGCCCTGGCCCCTGCTCGGCCTGCCGCGCATTCTTTCGACCGAAGCCGATTACGCGCACATGCTTTCCAAGGTCGATAGCCGCGCCAATGGCGTGACACTCTGCACCGGCTCGCTCGGCGCCCGTGCCGACAACGACCTGCCGAAGATCGCCGAACGGTTTGCCGACCGCATCCACTTCGTCCATCTGCGCAATGTCACCCGCGATACCGACAGCCTGCCCTGCTCCTTCTTCGAGGACGAACATCTGGAAGGCGGCACGGACATGGTTGCCGTACTTGCAGCCCTTCTGAAGGAAGAGAAGCGCCGCCGCGACGAGGGCCGCGAAGATCACCGCATCGCCATGCGCCCCGACCATGGCCAGGAAATCCTCGACGACCTGACGCGTGGCGCGCAGCCCGGTTATCCGGCGATCGGCCGCCTCAAGGGGCTGGCGGAACTGCGCGGCATCGAGCGCACCCTTCTCCATCCCAGCTTCGGGCTGAACGGATGACCCAGCGTCTTTCCTCCCATACGCACCTGCCCGAAACGGTCGCCACCCCTGCCTATGACCGCGAAAAGCTCGGCCCTGGCATCGTGCATTTCGGCCTCGGCGCCTTCCATCGCGCCCATCAGGCCGTCTATACCCAGCGCGCCCTTGCAGAAAAATTCGGCGATTGGGGCATCGTCGCCGTCAATCTGCGCTCGCCCGATCCGGTCAAGGCGCTCGCAGCCCAGGACGGGCTTTATTCCGTCATTGTCGGCGAAATCGCCGAAGACAGAGCCGAGGTGATCGGCGTCACGATCGACTGGATCTGCGCTGCCGAAAACCGTGAGCAGGTTCTCGCCTATCTCGCCGATCCGCAGATCAAAATCGTCACGCTGACGGTCTCGGAAAAGGCTTATGGCCTCAACCCTTCGACCGGCGGTCTCGACACCGCCCACCCGGCCATCGCCGCCGACCTCCTCAACCCGCAGGCACCGACCGGTGCTGTCGGTTTCATCGTCGAAGGTCTGGCGTTGCGGCATGCGCGTGGCGTTTCCCCCTATACCGTGCTGAGCTGCGACAACCTTCCCGCAAACGGCCGCGTGCTGCGCCGTCTCGTGCTTGAAATGGCCGAGCGGCGCGATCCCGAGCTTGTTCGCTGGATCGCCGAAAACGGTGCCTTCCCCTGCAGCATGGTGGACCGCATCGTCCCCGCAGCAACCGAAAAAACCCGGCAGACGGCGAAAGACCTGCTCGGTGTCGAGGATGCGCTGGCGATCGAGACCGAGCCTTTCATGCAATGGGTGATCGAGGACGATTTCGTCTCCGGCCGTCCGGCATGGGAGGCGGGCGGCGCGGTATTTGCCAAAAATGTCGAGCCCTATGAGAAGATGAAGCTTCGGCTTCTCAATGGCTCCCATACGCTGATCGCCCATCTCGGGCTGTTGAATGGTCTCGAATACGTTCGCGACGTCATGACAGTGCCGGCTCTGGTCGCCGAGGTCGAGCGGCATATGCTGGCGGCGGAAAAGACGCTCGATCCGGTGCAGGGCATCGATCTAGCACACTACAAACGCCAGCTGATCGAACGTTTCGCCAATCCGCGGATTGCCCATAAAACGATCCAGATCGCCATGGATAGTAGCCAGAAACTGCCGCAGCGGATCTTTTCGCCAGCAGTCGAAACGTTGGCGAAAGGCGGCAATGCCGAGGAATTCGCCCATGTCGTCGCACTATGGATGGCGGCCCTGGTGACGAGGATGGATTGCGACGATCCGCGCAAGCCGGAACTGCTGGAAGCGGCGCGGCAGATCGATCCGGCTGATGCTTCGGCCAGCTTCTTTGCCATCGAAGGCCTGTTTCCGGCCGAACTGATTGCCGCCAGGGCCTGGCGCGATCGCGTCAATAACGAGCTGCAACAATGGTTGCCGAAAGCCGGTGCCCCGGCCGGCAATGGGAGAATTTGATGAAGGCGCTTCTTTGCAACGAACCGGGCCGCCTGACGGTCGTCTCGCGCCCGGAACCGGTCCGGGCCGAAGGCGAGGTTCTGGTCCGTATCCGCCATGTCGGCATCTGCGGCACCGATTTTCATATCTTTGCCGGCAAGCATCCGTTTCTCGAATATCCGCGGGTGATGGGACACGAGCTTTCAGGCACCGTCGAGCAGGCGCCGACCGGAAGCGCGCTCAAAAAGGGCGATCCGGTCTATATCGTGCCTTATCTTTCCTGCGGCACCTGCCAGGCCTGCCGGCGCGGACTGACCAACGCCTGCCGCAACATTCAGGTACTCGGCGTCCATTGTGATGGCGGCATGGCGGAATATGTTTCCGTGCCCGAAAAGAACGTCGTGCCGACCGGCAATATTCCGCTCGAAGACGCCGCGATGATCGAGTTTCTGGCGATCGGCGCGCATGGTGTGAAGCGCGGCAATATTGCCGCCGAGGATCGCGTTCTGGTCACCGGCTCAGGTCCGATCGGCATGTCGGCGATCATTTTTGCCAAGGCCCGCGGCGCGCATGTGACCGTCATGGATACGCGCGAAGACCGGCTTGCCTTCGCCGTCGACCGGCTCGGTGCCGATACGACCATTTTTGCCAATGATCAGGCCGAAGCCGAGGCCGCGCGCCAGACGGGCGACGACTGGTACGATGTTGTCGTCGATGCGACCGGCAATGCCATCCCGATGCAGCGCGGCTTCAACTTCCTTGCCCATGGCGCGCGTTACGTTCTTCTCTCCGTGGTTCGGCAGGACATCACCTTCTCCGACCCGGAATTCCACAAGCGCGAGGCGACGCTGATCGCCAGCCGCAATGCCCAGCCCGATGATTTTGCAGAGGTCGTGCGGCAGATCGAGGCCGGCCGCGTCCCGACCCGTGCACTCAACACCCATCGCGGCCGCCTCGAAGACGGTGTCGAACTTTTCCCGCAATGGGTTCGCCCGGAGGCCGGCGTCATCAAGGCGATTTTGGAGATATGACCATGACAGTGAAGAAAACACTTCGCCTGAACACATTGGACAATATAGTCGTCGCAATCGCAGACCTGCCGACGGGCAGTGCGGTGGAGAACGATATCGTCACCGCCACCCGCGTGCCGCGCGGCCACAAGGTCGCAAGCCGCGTCATCGCCAAAGGCGAGCCGATCCGCAAGTTCGGCCAGGTGATCGGCTTTGCCTCGAGCGACATCCAGCCCGGCGACTGGGTACACGAAAAGAACGTCACCATGGGCGAGGATTTCGAACGCGACTACGCCTTTGCGTCCGAAGCCGGCCCTCCCGATGCGCTTCTGCCGAACGAGACGCCCGCCTTCTTCGACGGTTTTCGCCGTGCAGACGGTCGCGCCGGCACGCGCAATTATATCGGCATCCTGTCTTCCGTGAACTGTTCCGCCACCGTCGTCGATTATGTCGCCGACGAGATCAACCGCTCGGGCATTCTCAACGACTATCCAGGCATCGACGGCGTTGTTCCCCTTCCGCATGGCCAGGGCTGCGGCATGGCCGGTAAGGGTGAGGCCTTCGATGTGCTCTCGCGCACCCAATGGGGTTACGCCAGCCACCCGAATTTCGCCGCCACCCTGTTGATTGGCCTCGGCTGCGAGGTTTTTCAGATCCCGCGGATGAAGGACACGTACAAGATTGCTGAGGGCGATCACTTCCAGTCGCTGACGATCCAGGAGATCGGTGGCACCCGTAAGGCCGTCGAGGCCGGCGTTGCCCGCATCAAGGAAATGCTGCCCTTCGTCGCCCGCTCTATCCGTGAGCCGATTTCAGCGTCCGAACTGACGCTTGCGCTGCAATGCGGCGGTTCGGACGGTTATTCGGGCCTCACTGCCAACCCGGCGCTCGGCGTGGCCGCCGACATGCTCGTACGCCAAGGCGGCACCGCGATCCTGTCCGAGACGCCGGAAATCTATGGCGCCGAACACCTTCTGACGCGCAGGGCGGAAAGCATCGAAGTCGGCCAGAAGATCGTCGATCTGATCCACTGGTGGGAAGAATATACGCAGCGCAACGGTGGCGAGATGAACAACAACCCGTCGCCCGGCAACAAGGCGGGCGGACTGACCACCATTCTCGAAAAATCGCTGGGCGCCGTCGCCAAGGGCGGCAATTCCACCTTGCGCGGCGTCTACCGTTATGCCGAACGTATCGACCGCAAGGGCTTTGTCTATATGGACACGCCCGGCTACGATCCAGTGGCGGCAACCGGTCAGGTGGCGGGCGGCGCCAATGTTCTCTGTTTCACCACCGGTCGCGGCTCCGCCTATGGCTGCAAGCCGGTGCCCTCGATCAAGCTCGCGACCAACAGCCAGCTTTACGCCCAGATGACCGAGGACATGGACATCAATTGCGGCGACATCATCGATGGCGTGACGCTGGAGGAAAAGGGCCGCGAGATCTTTGAAACCATCCTCGCCGTCTCGTCGGGAAAACCGTCGAAATCCGAAGCGCTCGGTTACGGCCGCAACGAATTCGTTCCGTGGCAGATCGGCGCGCTGATGTGAGCATATGCGGATACGGGAAAGGCGCGGGAAAACGCGCCTTTCCCCTTGTACTGTGGTCGAAACGGTCCCTCCCCTTGGAGCGTTTCAGCTTTTGACAGATTGATTACGGACCCTGAAATTCCTGGCTCGTCCAATCATTTTGCAGCTCGCGTTCGGCTCGCTCTACAGCACTTGCATTGAGCAGGCGCCGCATCAAGGCGACAGCGACTGCGCGGGTGCGAAGATTGTACCGGCTCTCGTCGTCGCCGGTTTCCTTGTAGATGTCGAGTTTTTCATAGAGCTGCTGGAGGCGGTTCTGCACGGTACGAAGCGACAGCTTTTTCCGGTTTGCAATCGTCTTATCCGTAAGACCAAGCGCAACATCGACCAGGATCTCGTACTCGCCATCGGTCAGCCCGTGCGCTGACCCCATGCCTTTCTGCTGGATGCCGCGGACCTCGCGGTCGATCACGCATTGCGACTCCAGAAAGACACTGCGCAAAGCGAGTTTCAGTCGTTCTTCAGATGTGGATTTGAGCACATACCCATACGTCGCGCCTTCCGGAACGATACGCGAAACACCCCGCACATAGGCCTCGTCGGAATAGTTGGACCAGAATAGTATTTTTGTATCCGGTCTTTCCCGCCAGATGGTGCGGGCGGCCTCTATGCCGTTCCGCTCTCTCATCTGTAAGTCCATCACCACGAATTCGGCACGCGACTTTCGCGCCTCGATCTCACCCAGCCGGCCGTCTTCGCTCTCCATGACATCATCGCATTCAGGGAGGGCCGAACGCACCGCTTCATTCAGATAAGAGCGATGCAGCGCATCGTCCTCGACGATCAGCACTCTCATTTCGCGGCCTCCGTCTTCAAAGCATGTTTCAATGGTAGCGTTACCTTCACCATTGTTCCCTGGCCGCCGGGATTTGCCGCGATCTCCAATCGCGCAGAGATCAGCCTTGCCCGAGTCTTCATATTGTCGATGCCGCGGCCTGATAGATCATTGGACGACACCAACCCGCCTCCATCATCGCTGACTTCGAAGGAGACCGCGTTTTCGTCGGCCTTTAACGTCACTGTCACCATATCCGGTTGCCCGTGGCGGATGGCGTTATTGACCGCCTCCTGAATGATACGGAACAGCGCAGTCGCAACGGTTCGATCGAGATCGGCAAGCGTCTCGCCTGCGAAATCCACCACCCGCCAGCGCAGCGACAGCCCACCTTCGCGCACTGAGCGCTCTAAATGATTTTCGATCGCTTCGGCCACGCCGAAAAGCTGCAGCACCGTGGGTTTCGCCTCCTCGATTATCTGACGCAGGTCGTGCATGCATTGCTGCAAGGCTCGGCAAAACGGTTCCAACGCATCGCCTTGGATTGTGTCTTGATCGGTCAGCCGTTCAATCCGGCGGGTCAGGCGTGTCAGGTCGGCCAACGTTTGGTCGTGCAGATCCATGCCGATGCGCTGGCGCTCGGCTTCCAGCGCCTCCGTCAATTTCAACGCACCGAGGCGCAACCCCTCTTCGCGCGCCCGTGCCTCCGTCTCGATCACCGCAGAATGCTTTGCCTGTTCCGCAGCCCTGAGGGCAAAGAAATAAGGTGCCAGAAGATCGGCCACAGCGCGCGCCTTCTCGACATCCTCCATGTCATAGCAACCGTGTTGCCGCGACGAACAACTCAACGCACCGATCACGTCGCCTTGCGCCTTCAATGGAACGTGCAGGCGGCTGCGCAGGGAGAGTTCGATGATAGGGCTGGAAAATGCGCCGTCGAAATGAAAGCGCGGATCGCTGCAGGCATCCGCCGCCAGCAGATAATCGACCTCGCCGGCCAGAAGCGTACGGATCGGACTGCCGCTCAAAAGAGCCGGTGGCTGTTTGCTCCAGGCCGTTTCGAGCCCGCTTTCGTAAGCGATATGATATTTGCCATGCACCATCTTGATGCAGACATCGAGATGGTCGTGCGGAATGATGTGGCTGATCTCGTCCGCCACGGCCTTGATGATCGAGTTGAAATCCAGCTGGCCGGCCAACAGTCTCGAAATACCGAGATAGCGGTCGAACAGCGAATCACGCGCCAGATCGAGCATGTCTGGACCTCCTCCCAGGTCTTCCCCCATTTAAGCGCCAGCTTTTGAAGCTTGTCTTGCGGGAACCCGCAGATCTTAGACGGACGCCCGCAAAGGGCGTGCTCGTATGCGCCTGTACAAGGTAAAAATTCTCCTCCATTCTCGATTTACTGAGCAAGAGGGGCTCAGGGCAATCATTATCTCCAGATCACCGTTGAGGAGCGGCCCGGAGGTAAAGGGAGATTTTTGGGAGGAAACCAATGACTATCAGAATGATGCTCGCGGCATCCGTTGCCGTCGCGTGCCTTGGCGGCACTGCACTTGCCGATACCGCATCGAAGAAGATCGCGCTGTCCAACAACTATGCCGGCAATTCCTGGCGTCAGGCGATGCTGACCAGCTGGGACAAGATTACCAAGGACACGGTCTCCAAGAAGATCGTAGCCGCCGCCGATCCGTTCACGACGGCTGAAAACCAGGCGACCGAACAGGCCGCCCAGATCCAGAACATGATCCTGCAGGGTTATGATGCAATCGTCATCAATGCCGCTTCGCCGACTGCGCTGAACGGCGCGATCAAGGAAGCCTGCGATGCCGGCATCACCGTTGTCTCTTTTGACGGCATCGTGACCGAACCCTGCGCATGGCGCATCGCCGTCGACTTCAAGGCAATGGGCGAAAGCCAGATCGAATATCTTTCCAAGAAACTGCCGAAGGGTGGCAATCTCCTGGAAATCCGTGGCCTTGCTGGCGTTTCCGTCGATGACCAGATCCATGCCGGCATCCAGGCAGGCGTTGCGAAATACCCGCAGTTCAAGGTTGTCGGTTCCGTCAACGGCGACTGGGCACAGGACGTCGCCCAGCGCGCCGTCGCCGGCATCCTGCCAAGCCTGCCGGAAATCGCAGCCGTGGTGACCCAGGGCGGCGACGGTTATGGTGCAGCCCAGGCCTTTGCCGCGGCCAAGCGTCCGACGCCGACCATCGTCATGGGCAACCGTGAGGACGAGCTCGTCTGGTGGAAGCAACAGAAGGACAAGGACAAATACGAGACCATGTCCGTGTCGATCGCGCCCGGCGTCTCGACGCTCGCCTTCTGGGTCGCCCAGCAGATCCTCGATGGCAAGGACGTCAAGAAGGACCTCGTCGTTCCCTTCCTGCGGATCGACCAGGACAATCTCGAGGAGAACCTGAAGAACACCCAGAAGGGTGGCGTGGCGAATGTCGAATATTCGCTCGAAGACGCCCAGAAGGTGATTTCCGCCGCCAAGTAACCTCATGCCGAAAGGCATGCGCACACGACGGCACCTCCCGCGTGGCGGAGCGTAACTAATCCCTTCGCGCCCCGCCACGATCCGGAGCCATGATTTCAGGCAGGCAATCTATAACGGTCCCGATGACGCAAATCTTGAAGCGAGAAGAAGTCGTCGCTGCGCGCGGCGTCAGGATAACATTCGGCGCAGTCAAGGCGCTCGATGGCGCCGATCTTGTCATCCATGCCGGCGAATGCGTCGGTCTCGTCGGTCATAACGGTGCCGGCAAATCGACCATCGTCAACGTCATCAACGGCGGACTGACGCCGCATGAAGGCTCGCTCACCTATGGCGGCCGTGACGAACGCGGCATCTCAGCTGCCCGCGCCAACGGCGTGCGCTGCGTCTTTCAGGAGCTGTCGCTTTGTCCCAACCTGACGGTGAATGAAAACGCCCGGATCATGCATGCAGACCTGAAGGGTTGGAACTGGCGCAGCCGCGCATTGTCGCTCGTCAAGACACAGCTTCAGGAGATCTTTCCCGGCCATGCGATCGATTGCGACAGCACGATCGACGATCTCTCCATCGCTGAACGACAGATGGTCGAGATCGCCATCAGCTTTGCCGGCACGGACAAAAAGCCGAAGCTCGTCATCCTGGACGAGCCGACCTCCTCGCTCGATGCAGGCCTTGCAGCCCAGCTGATGGCCTATATTCGAAAATTCGTAACCGAAGGCGGCTCGGTTCTGCTGATTTCGCATATTCTGGGAGAAATCCTGTCCACCTCCAGCCGTATCGTGGTGATGAAGGACGGTCGCGTGGTTGCCGATCGGGCTGCCGGTGATTTCAACACCCACAGCCTCGTGGAAGCGATGGGCAATGTGGTGCGTGAACAGGAGTTTTCCCGCAAGACGACCCGCAAGACCGGAACACCGGCGCTTTCCATGCCGCCGCGTCGCGGGCATGGCCTTGCCTTCGAAGCCCATCGCGGTGAGCTGATCGGGCTTGCAGGACTGGGTGGACATGGCCAGACCGAGGCGCTGCTCGATCTTTATCTGGGTCGAAACAGCAATTGGTGGCCGACCGCGGCCAAGGAAATCGCCTTCGTTGCCGGTGACCGCAGCCTGAACGGCACATTTCCGCTCTGGAGCATTCTCAAAAACCTCTCCATCGCCTCGCTCGGCCAGCTTTCGTCGCGAAAGATGATCGATGACGGACGGGAACAGGCACTCGGAGAAAGCTGGAAAAAGCGCATCGAGATCCGCACGCCGGATATGGGCAACCGCATCCTGTCGCTTTCAGGCGGCAACCAGCAGAAAGTGCTTTTTGCCCGTGCACTCGCCACCACTGCCAGCATCGTCCTGATGGACGATCCGATGCGCGGCGTCGATATCGGCACCAAGCAGGAAGTCTACGAGATCCTGCGCTCCGAAGCCGCAAGCGGCCGGACCTTCATCTGGTACTCGACCGAGATGGACGAAATCCGCCTGTGCGACCGCGTCTATGTCTTCCGTGAAGGCGCAATCGTGGCGGAACTGGTGGGTGAGGACATTACCGAAAAGAACGTGCTGGCCGCCTCGTTCAGCGAAGGAGCGGCAGCATGAAGATATCTTCCGGCACCATCCGCCTGATCATTCCAGCGGCGTCGCTTGCCCTGCTGCTCGCAGCAGTCTTCTACATGCAGCCGCGCGCCATGAGCTATACGGGGCTCAATCTCCTCTTCAATCTGGCGGTGCCGATCGCGCTTGCGACGATCGCGCAGATGCTGATCATGTCCGTCAACGATCTCGACCTGTCGATGGGCACATTCGTCAGCTTCTGCGCCTGCGTCGCCGCAACCGTGCTTCAGACATCGCCCGTGCTTGGCGTTCTGATCTTCATCGGCGCGATCCTTGCCTATGCGGCGATCGGCGTCGTCATCCATATGCGCGAACTGCCCTCGATCGTCGTGACACTCGGCATGAGCTTCGTCTGGGGCGGGCTTGCCGTCCTTATCCTGCCCTCGCCCGGCGGCACGGCGCCGACATGGGCGCGATGGGTCATGACTGCCAAACCGCCTCTCGTTCCGATGGCGATCGTCGCAAGCATCGTCATTGCGGCTGTGACCCATTACATCGTCATGCGCTCTTCCTTCGGCGTTTTGATGCGTGGTGTCGGCGGCAACAATCGTTCGGTCGAGCGGGCCGGCTGGTCGGTGCTGGGCTTGCGCGCCGCGACCTACGCTCTGGCGGGCTTTTTCGCCATCCTTTCCGGCATCGCCCTTGTCGGGCTTACCACCTCCGCCGATGCCAATATCGCATTGCGCTATACGCTGCTTTCGATTGCCGGCGTCATCCTCGGGGGCGGCGAATTCGTGGGCGGCAAGGTTTCGCCGATCGGCGCCGTGATCGGCGCTCTGACACTGACACTTGCCGGCTCCTTCCTGTCCTTCATGCGCATCTCGCCCGACTGGCAGATCGGCGCTCAAGGCGCGATCCTGATCGTCGTGCTGGCACTCCGGCTTGCCCTGAACCGCCTCGAAAAGCGGGAGAAAAGCCAATGAACCTGCGCCGTCAATTCGTCGAAAAGCCCTGGATCTGGTCCTTTGCCGCGACGATCATCGTGTGGATTACCACCGTGCTCTTCACCGGCGGTGCAAGCTCGTTCGGCCTTTCCCAGGCAGCGCTCACCTTCGCAGCCTTCTCCGTCATAGTCGGCATCGGCCAGATGTTCGTCATCACGCTCGGGCCGGGCAATATCGATCTATCTGTGCCCGCCACCATGACACTTTCCGGTACGCTGGCGCTGAAGCTGATGGATGTGCAGGACGGCATGATCCTTGTCGGGCTGCTCGCCTCGATCGCCATCGGCCTGATCATCGGGATCGGCAATTATATCCTCATCAAGCTCCTGCGGATTCCGCCGATCATCGCAACCTTGTCGATGAGTTTCATCGTCCAGTCCGTGGCAATCTGGAGCAATCGCGGCCTGCGCATCAAGCCGCCGGAAACCCTGGCGGAGTTTGCAACATCGGGCCTGTTCGGCATTCCCAATGTGGCACTGGTCGCGCTCGTGCTCTCCGGTCTCGCATGGCTGATGCTGGAAAAATCGATCTATGGCCGCTGGATATCGGCAATCGGCCAGAGCACCTTTGCCGCCCGCATGGCCGGCATTCCGGTCGATGGCACGCGCCTTGTCACCTACATGCTCTGCGCCGTCCTCGCTTCCGTCTGCGGTTACCTGCTTGCGAGCTTTTCCGGCGGCGCGGCGCTCAACATGGGCTCGGAATACCTGCTGATGTCGATTGCCGTCGTCGTGATTGGCGGCACGGCGGTCGCAGGCGGCAATTCCAACATTCCCGGCATATGGGGTGCGTCGCTCTTCATGTTCCTCGTCGTATCGATGCTGAACACATACGGCTTCGGCGCCGGTTTCCGCCTCATCCTCACCGGCCTCATCATCATCGCCGTCATTCTGCTTGCCGGCGGCAGACAATCCCTTCGATAACGGACATAATCCCATGCCGCAGACACCTTCCGTCTATGAGATCCACGACGACCGCTTCCGCCATCTGATCGTGCCGAGTTCCGAGCTGGAAGAGCTTTATTCCGGCTGCCGCTGGGCAGAGGGACCGGTCTGGTTTGCCGATCTCAACTGCCTTGTCTGGAGCGATATTCCGAACGAGCGCATGTTGCGCTGGGCGGACGATACGGTTTCGGTCTTCCGTTCGCCCTCCAACTTTACCAATGGCAATACCCGCGATCGCCAGGGCCGGCTGGTTTCCTGCGAACATGGCAGCCGTCGTGTCACACGCACGGAAATCGATGGTTCGATCACCGTTCTCGCCAGCAGCTTTGAGGGAAAACGCCTGAACTCGCCCAATGACGTGGTTGTCCGCTCCGACGGCAGCGTCTGGTTTACCGACCCGACCTACGGCATCATGTCCGATTACGAAGGGTACCGCGCCGAGCCTGAGCAAGCGACACGCAACGTCTATCGGCTCGACCCCGCGACCGGTCAGCTTGACGCCGTTGTCACCGATTTCGGCCAGCCGAACGGCCTCGCCTTCTCGCCCGACGAAAGCATTCTTTATGTTGCCGATTCATCGTCGAGCCACGATGTAAACGCACCCCGCCATATCCGCGCCTTCGATATCATCGATGGACGCAGCCTCGGCAATGGCCGCGTGTTCTGCAATATCGACAATGGCCTGCCGGACGGGTTTCGTATCGATGTGCATGGCAATATCTGGACGAGTGCGGGAGACGGCGTGCATTGTTTCGGCCCGGAGGGAAAGCTGCTTGGAAAAATCCTCGTTCCCCAGACGGTCGCCAACCTGACCTTCGGCGGGCCACGCAAAAACCGCCTGTTTATAACCGCAAGCCGATCTCTATATGCGGTCTACACCGCGACGAACGGCAATTCACTTGCCTAGTTCCTTCGGCTCCAGTCAGAAATCCAGCTTTCGCTACGACGGATAGCAGTTAACCGGCCATGCCAAGCTTCCGACAGTCTCAAGCTGAGACCATCCGTGGCCGCATGCATCCTGACTTCGTCGCGGCAAGCTTCCGGGGCACAAGCTCGTGGCAGCCATATCCAATGTCTTCGGATTTTGAATGTTTCGCCGACGTTTATCAAAGGCTGAGACCCGATGACAATGCGCAAGAGGCCTTGAAACAGGCCCTTGCACTGCGCCCGGACTCGACCGCCAGCAACATCTCCCTGCCCTCACGGAATTCAAGCCCTGTCTATCGGGACCTGCGCCGCCGGATCAATCGCGTCCTGATCGAGATGGGCCTGCCACCGGGTAAAGAGTGACAATGTTTCCTGTCGAAAGGTTGGCATCAAGCGCCAACGGAACACGGTCAGGTCTCGCCCGATTAGCCGATAACTCCTCCATGCTGGCCAAGGACTAAACTTGGCACGTTTCCCCACGAACCTGTCCATCTTTTAATTCAGCGCGAATTGACACTGCTCGTGCAAGACAATTATTGGTACCCATAAGTTCCAATAATTATTCAAAGCCAATGCACCTCAAAAAAGCCCTGCCTATCCTTATTCTGGCAGCCGGTATCATCGCTGGCGGCGTCTCGTTCGCGATCTCGTCGTCCGGCTCCGATGCGAAGGTCATCACGACACCTGTTTCCCGATCGGATATCGAATCTTCAGTCTTGGCAACGGGTTCGCTCAAGCCCTCCAGGCTGGTCGCGGTAGGATCGCAGGCCTCGGGCCGCATCGTTTCGCTGAAGGTTGCTGTCGGCGACACGGTCAAGACCCGGGATCTCATCGCCGAGATCGATTCCACGACGCAGGACAATGCCTTGAAAACCGCGCAGGCATCGCTCGCCAATGTCGAGGCGCAGCGCGCCGAACGTGTCGCCGAGATGGAGAATGCAACGCTGACCCTGGAGCGCCAGCAGGCCATCTATATGAAACAGGCAGGATCGAAGGCGGATCTGCAATCGGCCGAAGCGGAGGTGAAGGTGGTTGCCGCGCAGATCCAGTCGCTCGACGCGCAGATCACCGCAGCGAAGGTGGCTGTCGAAACCGCGCAAGCAGACGTGGGTTATACGCGCATCAGCGCTCCGATGGACGGCACGGTGCTTGCGATCGTCAACCAGGAAGGCCGCACCGTCAACGCCACCCAGTCGGCGCCGACCATCGTCGTTCTCGGCGATCTCAGCAAGATGACCGTCCGCGCCGAAATTTCCGAGGCCGACATCACCAAGGTGAGCGCCGGACAGAAGGTCCGCTTCAACGTTATCGGCGACAGGACGAAGACCTATGATGCAACCCTGACGGCGATCGAACCGGCACCGGAATCGATCATCGACGACAGCAGCGTCGCAACATCGAGCTCAGGGTCTTCGAGCTCCTCGTCATCGACCTCCTCCTCTGCAATCTACTATATCGGGGTCTTCGACGTGGAAAACGGCGACGGTCATTTCCGCACCTACATGTCGGCCGAGGTCAGCATCATCCTCGGTTCGGCGAAGAACGTGCTGACCATACCCTCCTCCGCATTGCCGGAAACGGCAGCGACCGGCGCTTCCCGGGTTCGGGTGGAAAAGGATGGCGTGGTCGAGACGCGCAAGGTCGAGATCGGCCTCAACAACAAGATCACCGCCGAAGTGATATCCGGCCTTTCCGAAGGCGAACGTGTGGTCATCGGCGAGGCCTCCGCCACGACCGCATCGACCAGTTCCAGCAAGCGCGGCCCGGGCGGCCCGCCGCCGATGTTCTGAGCCGGGAGCTCGAGCCATGCACGAACCTCTGATTTCACTGAAGGGGCTGAGGCGGGACTATGCCTCTGGCGACGGCACGATCACGGTCCTGAAGGACATCGACCTGACGATCGAGACGGGAGAGATGGTCGCCATCATCGGCGCATCCGGCTCCGGCAAATCGACGCTGATGAACATTCTGGGCCTGCTCGATCGTCCGACCTCGGGAACCTACAGGATTTCCGGGCAGGAGACCGCGGCTCTCGACAATGACGCGCTCTCGGCGCTCCGGCGCGAGCATTTCGGCTTCATTTTCCAGCGATACCACCTTCTCGAAGAGATCTCGGCGCTGGCGAATGTCGAGATACCGGCGGTTTATGCCGGCCTCGATCGCGGCCAGCGCCGCCTGCGCGCCGCCTCGCTGCTCGGACGTCTCGGCATGGCTGAACGCATCGATCACAGGCCCGGCCATCTCTCCGGCGGCCAGCAACAGCGCGTGTCGATCGCCCGCGCGCTGATGAACGATGCCGATGTGATCCTTGCCGACGAGCCGACCGGCGCACTGGACAAGGCAAGCGGCGAAGAGGTGCTGCGCATCCTCGACGAACTGCATGCGGAAGGCCATACGATCATCATCGTGACTCACGATGCCAACGTGGCCGCGCGGGCCGGGCGGATCATCGAGATATCCGACGGCGAGATCGTCTCCGACACCCAGCGTGCCGATGCCGGTATCCGCGAGAAACAGGAAGCGCCTCAGGCACCTTCGGCGAAAAACCGGATGGGCGCCGGCATCGATCGCTTTCGCGAAGCCTTCCTGATGGCATGCAAGGCATTGCAGGCGCATCGCATGCGCAGCTTCCTGACGATGCTCGGCATCATCATCGGCATCGCATCGGTCATTTCCGTCGTGGCGCTCGGCACTGGCAGCCAGAGACAGGTGCTTGCCAATATCAGCAGTCTCGGCACGAATACGCTGGAAATCTTTCCGGGCGAGGGTTTTGGCGACATGCGATCCGGCCGGGTGAAAACGCTGGTCGTTTCGGACGCCGATGCCCTCGCAAAACTTCCCTATGTCGCGGCGGTGACGCCGACAGTCTCCACCAGTGCCACCGCGCGGTTCGGCGCCACGGAAGCAAACGCACTGGTGAACGGCGTCGGCAGTGGCTATTTCGACGTCAAGGGTTCGAAACTCCTGGCCGGCCGCTTCTTTGACACAGCCAGCATTGTGGCCATGGACCAGGATGCCGTCATCGACGAGAACACCGCAAAAACCCTGTTCGGTGGCGATGCCGATCAGGCGATAGGCCGTGTCATCTTCGTCGGCAGCGTGCCGTGCCGTATCATCGGCGTGATTTCCTCGCAGCAGGGCGGTTTCGGCTCCAGCGACAATCTTTCCATCTATCTGCCCTATACCAGTGTCCAGGCCCGTGTGACCGGCGACATGTCGCTGCGCAGCCTCACGCTGAAGATCAGCGACGACGCGCAGACGAGCGTCGCCGAACAGGCGGTAACCGCCTTTCTGACAGGTCGGCACGGCACCAAGGATTTCTTTGTTCTCAACACGGACGACATCCGGCAGACGATCACCAGCACGACCCAGACCATGACGCTGCTGGTCGGCGCGATTGCCGTGATATCCCTGATCGTTGGCGGGATCGGCGTGATGAACATCATGCTGGTCTCGGTATCGGAACGGATTGGCGAAATCGGTGTGCGAATGGCTGTGGGTGCCCGCAGGCAGGATATCCTGCAGCAATTCCTGATAGAGGCGGTCCTCGTCTGCCTGATCGGCGGCGTGCTGGGCGTGGCGCTGGCGCTTCTTTTCGGTGGGATATTCAGCCTGTTCGGCTCAAGTTTCGGGCTTGTCTTCACCGCCACGCCGATCGTGGCCGCAGTGGCCTCCGCCTGCCTTATCGGTATCGCATTCGGTTATCTGCCGGCCCGCAACGCCTCGCGTCTGGACCCGGTGGCGGCACTGGCTTGAAATATTAGTACGGACTCGTACCGATATTTTCGAGGCGTTAACTTTTGGCATTGTAGACTTTTCCCAACATCGCCAATCGGAAAGAAAAATCATGGTCTCGGCAGTCTCCAGTTCCGCATCCACCTTGCTCAGCTCTACATCGTCATCGTCTTCAAGCTCGTCCAGTGATCTGGCGTCTCTTGAGGCGCAGCTTGCGGAAAAGCAGGCAGCACTTGCCGAGACGGACGACGAAACCGAAAAGGCAACGATCGAACAGGCCATATCAACGCTGGAAGCCAAGATCGCCAAGGCAGAAGCTGCGGAAAAGGCATCTTCCGGCAGCAACGATACGGCTTCCGCCAAGAGCGAAGACGAGCCGGCAAAGTTTTCCGGCGAAAGCGACCGGATCGGTACGAAGAACTTCGACGCAAACAGCGAATTCGGCGACCGCAGCGCGATCGTCTGAGATCAATTACGGCCTCGCTCACCCTTCGGTTGCGCCATTGAGGCTGGCAAATTGCCAGCCTGATGTTATGAAGGGCGCATGAGTACTGACGCGACGGACACTTCGCGGCCCCCCGTCAAACGGCCGCGGGGTCGCCCCAAAACGGTATCCGACGAAGGACGCCGTTCTCAAATCATTGACGTCGCTCGCAGAACATTTGTCGAGCTGAGCTTTTCCGGCACGACCACGGATATCGTGGCGATGCGCTGCAAGATCTCCAAGCAGACGCTCTACCGACTGTTTCCTTCGAAATCGGACCTGTTCCTGGCGGTCGTGGCGGCGCACCGCCAGATGATGCTGGCACTTCCGCGGCCGGATGCCGAGGATGACGACCCTGCCTCGGTTCTGCAGACGATCTTCATGATCGACATCACCGAGGAACAGGATGCCGAACGTCAGGCTTTCGTGCATATCGTCATGCGCGAGGGAGGACAGTTTCCCGAGATTGCCGAAATCCTCCGGCGCGAAGGCATAGATCGATCACGGCAGATGCTCGCCGACTGGCTCAAGCAGCAGGACACCCGAGGCCGGCTCGTCATCGACAACCCGCTCAGCCATGCTCGCATCCTGATGGACATGATGTTCGGCGCCATGGGACGTCCCAAGCACGAATTTCCCGACCATGCCGAACGTCGGCGCCATCTTGAAAGATGCATCACGGTCTACCTGAACGGCACAAAAGCAGCTTGATATTATGGGTACCAATTGGTACCCATAATATCAAGGCTTCGGGCCTGAGCCGACGATGATGCACCCAACGTGAGCCCCCTTCTCTCGCCTGCCCGAAGCCTGCATTGTCAATATCCCATTCGGCTGATGGTCGCTTTTCCAAGTGACCAACTCCAGGAGCGCGCTTGGTTCGACACCATAAGCGAGGCTTGGTGGATGCCATAGGCAGACCTCTCTTAAAGCCTTTATTTCAGTCATGTGAGATGCTGAATTCCTTGCGAATCAGCTCGAAATAGCCCGGACGCTGCTGATCCATGGCATGGAGCATGGTTGGCAACTGCAGTTCGAGTGCAAAGTCTGATCCGTAAAACACCGGCTCGGCATCGATCTCTCAGCCACGTTCGCACCCGTAGCTATAGGTGCATCACCGGCTGAAATTACGCTTGGGGTATTCCGACTTTGAAATGAACTTCCTTGCCTTTCGACGAAAGCTGCTCGCCCATAGTGAACTGCAGCCCTAACCCCGCAGAATTTATAATAACTCCCCGCCGGCCGAAGCAGTGATTTGCAACATGGACAGCGTCGCACAACCCAAATATATAATGATATTCTTATAAATTAAATTTCTAAACTTGGAAGTTAGACATGGAGCGTTTTACATTCAAGGTACGGGATCGGTTCAGGCGCGTTTTAGCTGAAGATCAGATTGAAGAGGTCGATGCCCGAACCGCGTGCAAGGCAGCCGCGATGGCTTTGGCAATGTTTACCTTCAGCCAGGCCGTCATCCCGGACACATCTATCGAGGTCGATGACATCGAAGGCCGGACCATTGCACGGATCGCGATCAAGATAGAGCTTTAGCCGCTCGAAGCACCGGCGATACCGTCCGGCCTAATTGTGTCGTCGCTTTCGTTTCCGCGCTTCAGTTCCCTATTGGACCCGCTAGGGATGCACTATGGCCCTAGCAGACTTTCTGGAAATTGGTCCAAAGAGAGGTGGGGCAGACCGCAATTTGTCTTGCTCTTTAACGGAGCCGCACCACCGTCCCACGCCCCAAATTTGCTAAGCAATTGAAAATATGGTCGCTTGATACGACCGGATCATGAGCTGTGGTGTAAGGCGGGTTATCGGCATGCAGGCGTTGGCTTTTTCTCGTTTTACTCGCTATTTCATCGAGGTGAGTAAACACGGCTCCATTCGCAAGGCCGCCGAGGCCATTCATGTTTCGCCATCGGCGATCGACAGGCAGCTACTGACGGCAGAGGAGGTGCTGGGCGTTCCGTTGTTCGAGCGCCTGCCGAGCGGTTTGCGCCTGACCGCCGCTGGCGAGTTGCTGCTGGCATCCGTGCGCAGCTGGACCAAGGATTACGATCGGATGACCAGCCAGATCGATGATCTGGTCGGACTTCGCCGGGGTCATGTTCGCCTTGCCGTCGTCGATGCCCTGAGCAAAGGTTTTATCCCGCGGGCGATTACCGCCATGCGCCGCGACTATCCGGGCATCACCTTCGACATCAGCGTTCTCGACAATGTCAATATCGGCGAGGCGATCGACCGTGGCGAAGTCGATTTCGGGCTTGTTATCAATCCCCAATCCACCCGAGATCTGAGCATACGTTCCTTTATCGATATCGGCCTCGGCTTCATTGCTCCTAACGGCCATCCGCTCGACACCCTCGAGGAAACCCGTTTTTCGACCTGCCTCGATTATCCGATCGTCGCTCCGACTGAGCCGCTGGCGCTTTGCGAACAGGTGAAGGCGCTTTGCGCGGCAACGGGAATTACGCTGAAGCCGGTAACATCGTCGGACAATATCCAGATGATCAAGTCGCTAGTGGTCGAGGGATCAGGGGTCGGCGTGCTGACCTCGCTCGATGTTATGGAAGAAGTTCGGGCTGGCCTTTTGAGTTTCACGCGGATCAGCGATCCCGTCATTCGCCCGATGGTTCTGGCTGTCTGCGTCAACCGCGCCAGACAGCTTTCGCAGGCAGCGCAGCTTTCGCTCGATCACATAGAGCGACAATTGCGGCAGGCCGAAACAATCCAGAACGGACCGCCCCATCAATCGATTGCTGAAGGAGACGTGCCTTGACCGATCACGTTCTGCTCTTTTCTTACGGGACACTCCAGTATCCCGAGGTACAGAAGGCATCCTTCGGGCGACTGCTGGAAGGCACCGATGATGCGATTCTCGGCTTCCTGCATAGCGGCAATCTAGGTAAGATTCAGCGTCAATCAGGATGAGACTCGCGCCGGGGTGTGACGGAGTGAGGGCGTAGCCCGATCGTAGTCA
>NZ_VIWP01000015.1 GCF_007829835.1 Neorhizobium alkalisoli
CATCCACATTCAGCGCTCAAGATGGCTTCCCCTCGGCAGTTCATCAGGGCAAAATCAATCTAGCCGACCTGTCCGGTGAAACGGGGAGCACTCCAAAGGCCCGGTCGAAGTCCTTACGCGAAGCACAGAGAAACGCGACATATCCGCCGCCATGTGCTTCGTTTAAAGCGTGACGGTATTTCGAAACCTGCCCGGCATCATAGCCAGAACCCCATTTGACCTCGATCAGAAGCACAAATGGATTTCCAGCTACAGCGCCACTTATCTCAATGTCGGGGTATATGGTCGTTCCCGATTGCGATGAATAAGAAGAGCGGGTCTGAATCTCAACGTCAGGATCAACGTCATTTCCTACAAGATCCGCTAGAAACTGTACCCGAAAAGCGCCGTTCATCCGAAGAACATGAACGAACGCTTCGGTCAGAAAGTTTTCATTGGGCTTGACGTTTTCGCGATGCCGCCAGCCGAACAGATTGATCAGAAGGTTGTGGGAAGCCATCTTAGCTTGAACCTTGGCGCGTAGTCGAGTTAAGCAGCCTTAGGCTTCCGTCCGCGTTTCCCTTTAACAGGCTCTTCAACAGGTACGGCGTAAGCGTCTTCAACCATCTTCTGGAATTCGGCGTTGCTCTGTGCCGCATTCAAAGCCGAATGCAGGAATTCGAGAACCTTACCGCGGTCTGGAATGTCGTAGCTCTTATCGAGCTTTCCAAGCTTTACTGTGAAACCGCTTCCATCCTCTTTCGCCCAAGAGCGTGAGGTCAAATTACCGGAATTTACGGCCTCAATTTGCCGCTTCAAAGCCGATGTAAAAGTGTTCAGAGGAATGTTTTCGGTACGCTCATAAGCGCTTGCCAGTTCGAAGAAATCCGCCATGTTCATTCCCTTTCAAAGCCGCCATTCAGCTAAATATGAAAAACGAAATAAATTTGGAAAATGCAACATGAAAATTCAATTTAATCTACCCAATCGGATACGCTTCCGACATCACACAGGCCAAGGAGGACAATTCGTTTGACCAATGGGTTGAGGGTAAATTTGGCAATCGCATCCGAGAATTGATTTCGGACGATTTCGGTCTCGACATTCAAGAAACGCATTTCGTCGTAGACTTCACCTATGAGGATGACGGAATCCAGTTTCTTAAAATCTTTGGAGGGAGAGAAACGAATGACTGATTTCGATCCGCTTGACGCTCCCCTTCCCGATCCGCCGCAGAAGCGTGGCAGACCACGCCGCCGTAAGATGTCTGAGGAAGAAAGAGCTTGGCGAAGCTCCCCAGAATGGAAAGAGCATCTGCGCAATATCGGGTTCAAGAAGCGGTAAGGAAAAGACCGGTGGTCGCATCGCCACTCCCAAAGAAACCAAGGAATGGATTTCTGGCAAGAGTCTGGACGTTGCGGAATTCATGTACGGTGTGATGAACGATGAATCTCAGCCTGTGAAAGAGCGTATCAAGGCGGCTGCATGGCTCGGTGAAATGTCGATGGCCAAGGCTCCTACGCAACAGGAAATCAACGTCAATCATTCACACACGATTGCGAACATGTTGGCGTCCGTGAATATGGACCGATTGGAAAATTCTAAGACGATTGATCTCGTAGCCGTAGAGATCGAAGACAATGTTTGATTGGATCGCAATCGTCTGCATCGCCATCGGTGCTTGGCTCGCAGCTCACGGCATCTCGCCCGCCCATATAATTGGGGGCTTCCTTCGGACGGCGTTACCAGAGCAATCATCACTAAGTCTGGGAATATTTGGGAGAGATTGGCTTCAGGATTCACAGGTGCAAACGTCGCAGCTTTCCTAACTCCTGTGATTGGCCTTTATCTGGGGCTCGATCCCGCTACAGCAAACCGGCCTAAGTTTCGGTCTCGGATTGATACGGAATGTATCTCTGCGAAGCGGCGATCAACTATTTTAAGGCCTATCGAAATGATCCCGGCAAATTTCGCAACGATCTGAGAGCGTTTGTTCTTCGCCTTCTCGGACCTAAGCCGTAAAACCGTAAGGGACCCAAATCCCGTCATAAGCGTTGTAGAGAGATAGACCTCTAGCTGCGAGTATTGAATATGACTCAGATGTCGTTCACCGCACTGATTAGCCATCCACATGCGTACTCTGACCAGTTCACTCTCTTGGAATTGACCAACGAGGATGGGAGCAAAACACCACACTCGGCATTAGAAAATGGCCCTGTTTTTGCTGATAAGGACGCGCTTCAAGTTGCCCTCGCTGGTGAGCTTGCGCTTGATTATCAGTCCGTAGACGTAAACCTGAAGAAACGGACACGTGATTTCTCACGTGACGTTCATTGAAGTCTGGTCAGTCTTTTGAGATCGGATTTCGTCTAAATACCCGATGGAAAACAAAGACCTCTCAGACCTTAAGAAACTCATCGACCTTTTTCGAAGCGATATAGCTATTTTCGCCAAGCAGGTATTCCGGTGCTGAATTGACCGCCAAGCAGCGGTGAGTTTGCTGAAGCGTGGCGAACGAAGAGAACCGTCACATTTCGCGGCGGCACGTCCCTTGGAAAGAGCTTCATTGAGGCCGTGATATTCTTCCATTCTCTTATATGCTACGACAATGTTATTGTAACGATTGTTGGACCCTCCGAACCGCAGATCAAATCTGGTGTCTGGCGTCAGATTCAGCAGCTTCACGGCAAAATGAACCCAATATTCAAGGATGCTTTTGAAGTTTCCGCGACACGTGTCAGTCGCAAGATAAATCCGGCTGATTGCTATGGCGAATACCGCTTGGCCTCCCGGCGACCGTCCAGACAACCTAAGACGGCGTGCACGCAATCCACAATCATTGGTTGATAGACGAAGCCTCTCGGAATCGAGGACGAAATCTACAAGCGGCGCTATTTTGAACGCGCTCTCGGACCCCGATGGTCGCATAGCCCTTATATCCAATCCTTCGCGCACCGCGCGGATATTTCTGGGCATCCCATCGAGACCCTGATATCGCGCCACAGTGGACGCAGATACACGGTACTCTCTTTGACAGCCCAAATTACAACGCTGAAGGTTTTGAACAGCTCGCCAAGAATTTCGGCGGGCCTTTAAGCAGGGACTACAGGGTGATGGTGCTGCGGCGACTTCCCGTTGCAGGATGCCTCAGGATTGATCAGCCGCGAATTGATCGAACTGGCGATAAAGAATGATGATGTCGAACCTGCACCCAACGTCGCGCCTGTTTGGGGCGTAGACCCTGCTTTTCGTGGTGACGCGTCAGTTCTCTGCATCCGCCACGATAATACAATCCTGGACCTCTACGAGTACCATGGCTTGGATAGCACTCAGCTATCCTACAAAATCCGCGATCTTTATCAGTCTACGCCAAAGAACCTCAGACCGTCCGTCATCGCCGTAGACGCGACCGGCCTTGGTCATGGGGTAGCCTCAACCCTTCGCGATTTCGGACTACCTGTACATGCGTGTATATTCGCAGCCAGTCCACAGCGCCAACCTGAACGATATCACCGCACTCGCGATTTGATATGGCGGCGAGATGGCTGCGTGGTTTGCGACAGAAAACGTATCGATCCCGAACCACAACAAGCTGATTGAGGAACTGGCATCCGCCTCGTATTCAGATGATACTCGGCAAAATCAAAATTGAGGATAAGAAGTCGCTGAAGAAAAAACTTGGACGTTCGCCCGACTTTGCAGACGCCTTGGCGATTTCTTTCAGCCCTTCCCGCTCTCAATTCGCTTCGAAGTATTCGTGGTCTAAGCCAATCAATTACGCGGCAATTCAGAGCTTTGAATAAGCCTAAATACTCAAAAATAATGGGATTCAAATGACTGACGAAATTCTGAAAATTATTGGGCCAAGGCTAAAGGAAGCTGTGAATTTCAGCAATTCCAATATTGCGAATAAGCAGGAACAGCGGACTTAAGATGTACAAGCGCGATCTGCTAGCCGGAGATGACAAGTTAAAGGGCAGATCGAAATATGTCTCAAGCGAAGTGCAATCGAGAACGGATTGGCTTTTAGCTCAACTTATACGAATTTTTGAAGCGCCTCAATCTGTCGTGGAATTTACAGGAATTGGACCTGAAGACTCAGCGCTGGCTAAACAGCAGACAACCGCCGTCAATTGGATCATGCGCGTAAAAAATAGCCATCTTTCATATCTTCACCCGTGGTTCCAAAACTCCATAATCTCTGGCTTAGGGGTGGTGACTGCCGAATTTTCCACTGAGATCGAAGAGTCACTTCCACGTGTTGTTAAAGGCGTCCCAAACGAACAGCTCATTGCGCTCAATCAGCAGGAAGAGGCCGGACAGATCATTATTGAGTCGGCGTCAAAGCCTTATAGTCACCCTGCCCTACCCGGTGTTGAGCTTCGTGATCTCAAGATCAGAACGGTGCGAAAAAATCCCGTATTCAATATTCTCAGCGTTCCGCCCGAAGATTTTGTGGTTTCGAAAGATGCTCGCTTTTCAAGCGAAACAGGCGGCATAGAGGCCAAACTACAGGGACACCGCAAATATGTATCCCGCCAAGCTCTTATCGATATGGGCTACGACGCTGAGAAGGTGAACGCAATACCACTAGCTTCCGATAAATCGGAGCGGCCTAGCCATGGAACGAACAAGGGACCTAGATAGCAAGCAAGGCATTTCAGGCGATGACGTTGAAGTCTATCAGGTTTATTCTAAACTGAAGATTGATAAGAAGCCGCGTCACTACCGTTTAACGCTTGCCGGTGATCTCAACAGCCCGGTGCTACTCGATCACGAGGAAACGAGCAAATATCCGCCGTACGCGGCCCTGTGTCCGTTCCCAATTGCCGACACGCTTTTCCGGTCTTGGGCTGCCAGATAAGATTGGTGATGACCACACACTTATAACCCGCATGAACCGCGCCATGCTGGATTCGCTCCATTTTGCGGTCCATCCGCTCAAAATCGCGAATCCTTCGCTGGTGAATCTTGACGATTTGCTTAACGTCCATCCACGGCGCAGTTATTCGCTCTGAAGACCCGACAGGCGGCATTTCCTACTCAGCACCACCGTTCGCTGGTAGCGCAGCCCTGCCGATCATCCAGAACTTTTCGCAGGGGCTGGATTTCACGACCGGCGTTGGACCATCCATGGCCAGCATTTCGGCGCGGAGACCTTCAGGATGTGACTGCGACAGCAGCAAACCAAAGGACCAACGCATCTCAGCTTCTGGTTGAATCTATTAGCCGTCACTACGCTGAGTCGGGCTATAAGTATCTGACCAAAATAATAGTATCCCTTCTAATCGAGAAGCCGGAGGAGGCTCAGGCCTTCCTAATGCGTCTAACAAATAATGCGATCCCGATTGACGAATTTTCGCCTGAACTGGACGCAGCGACCAGTGTCGCGTTTTCTGTCATGAGCCGTGATCAGTCCACAGCATCTCTCACCAACCTCCTCGCTCAGCAGATGCAGGCTATGCAGGCCGGAATGCCATTTGTGCAGCAGCAGCATATCTATGAGACGCTTTCCCGACTGGCCGAAACCGCAGGCTTTAAAAATACGAGCCTGTTCTTTGCCGATCCTGCAACCCTGCCGCCACCTCCTCCGCCTCCGCCGCCAGTGGACCCGAACGCTTCAATCGTTGAAATCGAGAAGCTGAAGGCCTCTCTAAAGGCGCAATCTGATGAAGCGGACAGACAATTCCAGATGCAGAAGATTACCGCAGAACTCGATTTGAAACGTGTGGAATTACAGCAGGAATTCGATCTAAAACGCATCGAGCTTGAACTGAAATACGCCAAGCCAATTGAACATCAGGCTGTCGAAGTCGTCCAAGCATTGCCAATTTACCCTGAAGGATACGCCGAATGAATTCTCTAGACAAAGCAAATGCGGCCAGACGCCTTCAGGAAAACGAAGATTTCAAAATGATGATGGAAGCGATTGAGGCTGATATTTTCGAAGCTTTCAGAAACACCAAGCTAGGCGCTACCGAAGAGCTAAACAATACCCACGCACTTTCTCACGGTTTCAAGCTCATTCAACAGCGTCTCGAAAAATATAAAGAACTCGCCATTTTCGAAATTTCCAAAAACGAAAATCGCTAAATAAAAGTAACTGAATTTAAAAGGTTTTAAAAATGGAAGATGAAGCAACAATCCCGAATGAGGGAACTGCACTAGACACAAATTCCGCCGCTGATCTAATCAGCCAATTAGACATCTTTGATGACTCTGACACAGAGCAAACTGAAGAGCATGTTGAAGAACCAGTAGCCGAAGAGGTCACTGAGACACCAGAAGAACAGTTTTTCGATATCGATGGCGAACAGATTTCGCTAACCGATTTGAGAAGCCGCATTTCTGAGACAGCAGGATTACACGCGTAAGACGCAGGAGATTGCCGAACAGCGCCGTGTATTTCAGGAGAACCAACGCGATATAAATTCTCTACGATCAGAAGCACTGCAAAGCCTTGAAACGCTTAAGCAGCAAGTTTCCAGAGAGTTTCAGCAGATGGAATATCCTGATTTCGATTACCTCGCGGAAAACGATCCAGCTGAATACGTCCGACAGAAAGCGACGTGGGAGAAGCGTGAGAACGCGGTCAGGCAGATGTATGAAGCTGAGCAGCATATCAAAGCTAAGCAAGCCGAATACGAAGCAGAACAGCATAAGCTCGCAATTCAAGAATCCAGCGCCAAGTTCTACCAGAAATATCCTGATTTGAAGGAATCTGGAAAGTCGGAAGAAGTGTTTTCGGAAATCACCCAATATCTTATTGATACGGGATTTTCGAAGGAAGAAATTCAAGGCATCTCGGATTTCAGGATTATCGACGTTTTATACCAGAATGTTCAGGCCCAAAAGGCTCAGAAGACCATTCCGGCAGTCGTTGAGAAAATGAACCAGAAGCCTGTCCTGTCGCAAAAGCAGCCATCTCGCCAAACGACAGACTATGCCAAGCAGAATTTCGAAAAGTTCAACAACACGCGCAGCGTCACAGACGCGGCAGCGCTCATCAAACAGCTACTATAATAAGGAGAAGGCACCAATGCCCACATTAAAGACCACAGACGTAACGAACGTCAGAGAATCCCTCTCAGACATCATCAGCATGCTCAGCCCAACTGAGACCCCATTCATGTCTTCCATTGCTAAGACCGATGCTACCGCTGTAAAAACAGAATTTCTTAAAGATGACCTAGCGCCAGCTAATAAAGATAATGCCGCCGTTGAAGGCGCAGATGCTGGTGACGCATCTCAGAATGGTCCCACCCGTCTGTCAAATTATTGCCAGATATTCGTCAAACCGATCAACGTGAGCCGGTACTCTGAATGCCGTTAACACGGCTGGCTATAAGAACGAATTAGCCCGCCAGATTACGAAGAAGGGCCTCGAACTCAAGCGCGACCAAGAAGCTGCCTATGTTTCTCCAAACGCATCTGTTGCAACAGGTGCCCGTAAACTTGGCGGTGCTGAAGCTTGGATTTCCACCAATGCCTTCCATGGCGCCAACGGTGCAAGCACTGGCTATGCCTCTGGTGTTGTGAATGCGCCAACTGCTGGCACCCAACGCGCACTAACCGAGACTATGTTCGTGACGGCATTGCAGTCAATTTGGAATGCAGGTGGTTCGCCAAAGGAAGTTCTCGCAAATGGAACTTTGAAGACCAAGATTTCATCTTTCGTTGGCGGCGGTACAAAGCAGCAGAACGCCAAGGACAAGACTGTCCATCAGAGTGTCGATTTGTACGTCAGCGACTTCGGAACCGTATCAATTACGGCTCATAGGAACGTGACAAGCTCAACTGTAATTGCATACGACCCGGAATTATGGGCAATCGCAACTCTCAGAAAGTATGAGAAGCAGGCACTAGGAAAAACTGGCGACTCTGAGAAATTCCTACTTGTTACAGAAACGTCTCTTGAATCCAAGAACGAGGCCGGTAACGCCAAGATCGCTGACCTGAACGGCTAACAATCGAGAAATTCAGGATAAAACTAGGGGCCTTTCCGGCCCCTTCTTCTATGTCTCGAAATCTATAAATATCAATAAAAATAGGTGATGATTTGGAAGATTTATCGGTAGCTGACTTGGTCCAACATGGGACAATCGTTTGGGAAGATACGCCGGAATATACCGTCTATCTCACCCGTGATCGGTGACAAAATGATTGTCACAACAGAATGGAAATCCGTTCAAGCCCTCCTCGATTCAAATTCGAATGAATCTGCCGAATTCAATCAAACTGGCAAGCATGGCGATATCGTCAAAGTCGCGGGAATTCCTATCGGTCTATACTTCGATTGGAAGAGACAGGGCATTACCGATGATCCTGAAGCCCTTCGCAGACGCTTAAATGACAGGGACTTTTCAAAATTCCGCACGAATGATTGGAGCCTCTGATGAGCTACGAAGAGCTTCTATCGACCATTGAAAGCTACACGATCCGAACCGACGCACCGATTGAAAGCTTCATCCGCCGTGCGGAAAGCTACCTTAGAACCATCGTGAGGCACTACCTATCTGAGAAGACCGTGACTTTGTCTATTGCCGATGGTGTCGCGCCCCTCCCCGATGATTTCCGAGAAATGCGCCTCATCACTGGTAGCAAGACCTATAAGCCGGTATCTCCGATGAACGCGGTTCTAGCCTGTGATGAGGTGCGGCTACTATCGTGCGGGTGATAGCCTGACGTTCCTTGGCGAGCCTGATGCAGAAGTTGCAATGCTTTATTCAGCTGCTTTCCCCGATCTCACCACAGACCAGACCAATTGGCTCTTTGATCGTTTCCCGAACGTCTACGTGTCCGCGATCCTAAAGGAATTCCACCGTTGGCAGACCGATGCCGAAGGGGTCCAGATAGAGGATGCGGCTTTAAAGGAAGCTCTCTCGATTGTTGGCGAAGATGACCGCAAGGGACGCATTACAGGGCCGATCATCATGGGTGTCACCAGATGGTGATAGATATCCCCTTCACAAGCTTTACGCCTGACCTTCCTGCACTCAACAATCCCGGCTTAGTCCGCGCGCATAATGCGTCTGCTGGGGGAAGCTCCTCACAGGGTGGCGTGACGTTCTATCCGCTTAAGGCCGCTTCCCTTTATTCAGATACGGTCATGGCATCCCGTCCAATGGCTTCAGCGGTGGGGCAGGACAGGTTCGGCAATGCAAAGGTTTATGGCGCAGCGGCATCAGCCCTATACAAGCTTGCCCCCGCTGATCGCGAATGGACGAATATCAGCCGAACCGCAGGATACACGACCACGGGAACCGAACGCTGGAAATTCGTTGAATTCGGCTCTCTGCAGATCGGCACCAACTATTCGAACGAACCGCAATACATCGACATGAACACCGACCTAAAGTTTGCCGACCTCACGACGCTGGTGAAGGGCCGTCACATAAACACGCACAAAGGTTTCGTGATACTCGGAAACACGTATGACGCGTTAGACGGCGCGGTTCCATATCGCGTCAGATGGTCCGGTTTGGAAGCTCCCGCAGACTGGACGTTTTCAGCAGCAACTCAGGCAGACTTTCAGGATATCCATGGCTATGGCGCAATTCAGCGGCATCGTTACGGATGACTCCTGCTACATCCTCCTTCAGCGCGGCATCGTGCAAATGACCTATATCGGCGCGCCCTACGTCTTCCAGTTCACGGATAGGGTGACCGGCAAGGGTTGTTCAGTTTCGCAATCCATCATCACGGTCGAGGGTAAAACCTTCTTCCTGTCAGATGATGGCTTTTACGTTCTTCAGGGTGGACAGCTTCAGCCAATCGGTATGGGAAAGGTCGATCGATGGTTCTTGGATAACGCTGATCTAAATCAGGCCCACCTCATGACAGTCGCCGCCGATCCTCGCGAAACCCTCGTTTACTGGCAATACGTTTCGAAAAGCAGCGTGACCGGTAAGCCGGATATGATGCTGATTTTCAATTACCATACGCGGAGAATGGACCACAGCGGATGCCACGACCCACTTCATATTCAATTCCGTTTCCTTGCCGTGGACAATCGATCAGCTAGACGAGTTCGGCACCCTTGATGCTGTTCCGGCATCCTTCGACGACCCTATCTGGTCAGGTGGTCAGGCCATGCTTTGGGGTATGAGCGAGACAGGCCAAGTCTATTCCTTTGGCGGCAAGACCATGGAACTCAGTATCGAGACCCCGGAATTCCAGCTTTCCAAAATCTTTCCAAACGAAAACCAAGCCGATATTGCCCGTGTCGATGCAGCAAGACCCCTGTTCGAAGGCGATGCCGTTGGACGTATTCAAGTCGGTACAAGAAAGCTTCAAAATACCAATCTCGACTGGTCAGCCCTCAAGGAAACGCATCCTGAGACCGGGTTTGCCTATTTCCGTGAACAGAGCCGTTATCAGCGCTTCCGCCTCAATGTGTCAGGCGATTGGAAGAAAGCTTATGCTCTTCAGATCGATGGCCGCGTCTCAGGACGCAGATAATCCTAAATACGAGTAAAGGAATTCGATCATGGAACGCGTATATAATCACACCGATAGCAGGCAGATTGCCAGTCTTTTAAATCAGGTTATCCGGTCAATTTGAGAACACCGGCTCAATTTCGCTCGCCAATTCTACGACCACAACCACACTCGCCAATCCCAAAATCACAGCTCAAAGCAAGGTTTTTCTACAGCCTCGCAATGCCAATGCAGTAACATCAGGCGCTTACATTTCCACCATCACGAACGGTTCGTTTATCATCACGCATGCCAGCGCGACGACCATTCGCACATTCGACTACGTGTTTTTCCTATGAAGATTCGGATATAGCAAAAAAGAATATCGCAGGGTTCGTGAGTGGCTATTAAGCGCTCTCGCACACAATCCCGGTCTTATCAAAGAAGCTGATTTAGTCGCCAAACTTCGCGCAAATGAATGGCATTTGATTACGACCGATAACGCCGCGTGTGTTGTCCAATTCTGCGAAAAAGAGAACCGAAGGTGCGCGAATATTCTTGTAATTGGTGGTGTCGAGAACGGTTCCCTTCGCGAAATTATGACGGCTTACGGTGGGCTATCCGAAGCGCTTCGATATCTTGGTTTCAGCTATATTTCGGGTCAGCCACGCAAAGAATGGCACCGATTTCTAATTTCAAAATACGGCTTCACAAAGCATGACAACGAATTGATCAAGGAGCTTAT
Organism: Neorhizobium alkalisoli; assembly: GCF_007829835.1. GTDB lineage: Bacteria > Pseudomonadota > Alphaproteobacteria > Rhizobiales > Rhizobiaceae > Neorhizobium. The sequence goes on from NZ_VIWP01000015.1 coordinate 11,144, forward strand.
CTAATGCCCTCAACACCAAAAGAGACGACTACAAAGGTCGAGCCGTGGGATGGCGCTAAGCCTTACCTCTTGGAAAATTATAAGGACTTCGCGGACCTTCTAGACAAGGGTGCGCCTCAGGCTTGGCAAGGTCCAACAGTAGCCCGGTCGTTCTAAAGATACGCTGCAAGCTCAGCAGATGGTCGAAAAGATCGCGCGTGATCCAAACGCGTCTTCAGTTCTCACCAATGCAACGAATGGCGTAAACTCAGTCCTCAACTCAAGTGTGAATGGACAGGCAGCGAATACGCTCTCATCAATCCAGAATTCCACTAATCCGACCGATGCTATCGCAGCCATGATCGCTTCCGGTCAGTCTGGTCGTGCGCCGGGAGTTTATAACCAAAACTACAGCAATCCTGCCCTTTCGCAGGCGTCTGGCTATGGCAGCTACACCAATGCAGCTGGTGGTCTTCAGGCGGCTCAGGCCAATAATCTCGCTTCCACCAATAACCCTGCGATGGATTATCTGAAGCAGACGGCATCCGGCGCGAACATCCGGTAAGAATCCGTACCTTGATCAGATGGTGTCGAATTCTCAGGATGCCATTGCCCAAAAGCTTCAGAACATCACCAATCCTGCGATTAACTCTCAGGCGGCTTCGCTTGGCCGAATGGGCTCAGGTGCGTTCGCGTCTCAGGTCAACAACGCTCAGACCGCAGCCGCCAATGAAATGGCGAAGGTTGCAACTGATCTATACGGCAACCAATATAATCAGGACGTGGCTTCTCAGCAGAATGCCGCTCAGCAGTACGGCAATTTCTACAATCAAGATCAGCAGAACCAGTTAAACGCCAATCAGGCTCTTGCCTCAACCAATGCGCAACAGCAGCAGCTTCGTCAGGCTGGCACGTCTCTATATGGCAACCTTTCGGATGCTCAGCAGACACAGCGCTTGAACGCTGCAAACTCAGCCAACCAGCAATTCAACGCCAACCGCGACTATCAGCTTCAGGGCGCGAACCTGCTGTCGAACAACTATCAAAATAATATCAGCAACATGCTGAATGCGGCGAATTCTCAGATTTCAGCAGATAACGCGCTGAACACTCAGAAGCTGAATGCTGCCGGTATGGCCGGTTCAACCTACCAGAATCTCTATAATCCTGCGCAGGCCTTGGCGGGTGTTGGTCAGCAGAAAGACCAATACAATTCGACCGTTCTTCAGTCCAAGGTTGACGCTTGGAATCAGGCACAGCAGCAGCCGCTTCAGAATATCGCGAACTTCACCAATCTCCTTAATGGTGGCGGTTATCAGAGCACCACTCAGCCGGTCTATTCCAACACCACTGGCCAGATTCTTGGTGGTCTCTCATCTCTCGCGGGCCTATTCGCCCTGTGCGATATCCGCGAAAAGATTCTCCATCGCCTTGTCGGTTTCATGCCTCTCATCAACGGCGAGAAAATCTGCATTTACGAATTCACGTACAAGGACGACGAAGATGCAAATATTTGGATCGGCCCGGTAGCTCAGGAGGTCGAGGAAAAGACCGGTGCGGTTGTCGAAGTCGAGGGCCGCAAGCTCATCGATGTCGAAGCCTTCATGAAGGAGGCCGCGTAATGGGTGTCTTTGATTTCTTAACTCGCAAGAGCGCCAACAATGATCTTCAGGCCGTTCTATCACCGCAGAAGTCTGATAATTTCCTTTCGCAGTTTTTGCCGGAAGATGACGAAAAGCGTTCCCAATTAGCCCGCGCTCTCATTATGGGCGGCGCTTCCGCCATGGCGGCTGGTGGCCCTTCAGTCGGCAAACCTACCAATCTGCTTTCCGTTCTCGGTCAAGGTCTAGCTGGTGGCGTAAAAGGATATTCCGACGCCGAACTTGCCGACAATGATCTTGCCAAGACACGCGCGACGAACGCCACAAATCAATTTAAGATGCAATCCATTGCCGATGGCCAGAACCGCGCTAAAGCATTCTTCGCTAAATACGGCTCACCCGGTCAGGGCGGCTATAGTCCTGAAGCCCTTGCCGAACTTATGCAGGTCCAGCTTCTCAACGGTGATGAGGAAGGCGCTCGCAAGACGCAGGAACAGCTTCAAAAGCTTCAGCAGCACGCAGCCGATAACGGCATGGTTCTCGGTTCAGACGGCGGTTTCAAGCTTGCTCCCGGCTACGGGGAGTCCTTGTTCGACACTGAAAAGGCAAAGGGTCTCGGCAAGGCAGTAGGGGCCAACCAAGAAAAAACTGGCGATATCAAAAATTTTGAGTACGGCAAAACCGATCCGGGCTTCGTCGATTACCAGACCGCTCAGAAGAAAGCTGGTGTCGCGAATCCTGACGATAGTTTCGGCAAGAAAGCCAGTGAACTCGCTGCGACCCGCTTTGACGAGTTGGCTAAACAGGGTCCTGAAGCTCAGCAGCTTGTCGGCAACGTCAAGACCCTTACTGAACTTGGTAAAACCATCGGGACAGGCAAATGGGCTCAGGTCAAAGCTTCCCTTGGTCCTTGGGCAAAGGGACTTGGAGTAGACGTTGACGGCCTCGATGAAATCCAAGCCTTCGATTCACTCGTATCCCGTACCGCGCCATCTCTTCGCGTTCCGGGTTCTGGTGCAACATCCGACTTCGATGCGGCGCAATTTCTGAAATCAATTCCATCACTTGGAAACACGCCTCAAGGCAATGAATTGATCGGTGCCACGATGAACGCCATTGGCTCGAACAAGATAAAAGCCGCCGAAATTGCCAACAAAGTCATGAGGAAAGAGATAACTTGGCAGGATGGTGACGCTCAGATTGCCGCCCTCCCCGATCCTTTCACCGCTTTCCGAGATTATAAGACAGCATCCGACAAGGCTGGAAAATCAGGCTCTTCCTCAAAGTCTCCAACAAGTGACAAACAGGATAACGGGGTTTCCCCAAAGACCAGCCGCGTTGCGGTAGTCAGCTCGGAAGCGGATTACAACGCCCTTCCTTCCGGTACCCCTTATCGATTTTCAGATGAAGATACAGTGAGGATGAAGAAGTAATGGCCAGCTACATCCAATATCGTAATCAGCGGTGCCACCAGAAATCAGCCGCTATCTGACGACCTTATAAAACGCCTTCAATATCTTCAGGATATGGGGATTACGGCTGAGGTATTCTCCGGTGGTCAGGATGCTGAAGGTCCCAATCGCACGGGTTCCCATCGTCATGATCATGGCGGCGCAGGCGATGTGTTTTTCTACAAGGATGGCCGTAGGCTGGATTGGGGCAACCCTGACGATCTTCCAATCTTTCAGGACATTGTTAGCCGTGGAAAGCAGGCCGGAATAACAGGTTTTGGCGCACGGTGACGGTTACATGCAGCAGGGCTCCATGCACATCGGCGGAGGCAATCCCGGCGTGTGGGGCGCTGGTGGCAAAGGTGACAATGCACCGGCTTGGCTGAAGAACGCGTATTATAACACGACCGATGCCACAGATCCGCAGATGGTTGCCGCAAAGACTGAAAGCGCGTCAGCACCTTCGACCAATCCTCTTTATAACTCCGCCCAAGCTTCTGCCGGTCCTACGGCGACACCTCCTGCACCGGACGAAAAGAGCCACAACGGCATTCTTGTTCAGGCTTTCAACAAGCTAACGGGCAATGACGTGCAAGTTCCCGGCTCAATCCTTGGTGCAGACACCGACAAGCTGGCCAAAGGTTTTGCGGGGATTGGTGATTTCGCCAAGGCTCTTTCAGCCGACACGGACTCGATAAATAGCCAGATAGCACGCGGTGCGGCACGAGCGCAGGCAGGCAGGAATGATCAGCCGGTAGAGCTTACGTTCTTGGACTTCGCCGCCGAAAGAAAAAAGAAAAAGGGCGGGATATCCGGCCTAGGAGGATACTTCGTATGAGCGACTGGAAGACGAAAATTATCGAAAAGGACACGGTGCTTCCATCAGATTGGCGCAAGAGGGCCATGGAGTCTGATGCAATCGCCGCCAAAATTTTTGAAGAACCTGGCCCCAATCCGCTTGATCTCGACACATCCGCTGACGCTCCGAACTACATCCGCCTTCAAGTGGGTGCGCTCGACAAGCCGGAAGATCGTTTAGCGGCCCTTCGCAAAACTTACCCAGATGCGAAGCCGTATGGCGAAGACAACTTCATCTACACAGACGAGAAGCGGAAAGGTGAGGCTCTACAATGACGAGTCGTATTTTCCTTCTCTGGGAGATATCGTCAGCGTAGCGCCTGAGATCGCCGAAGGACTTGGTGGCTTTGCCGGTGGTGTTATGGGTGGTGTCGGCGGTGCGGCTCTCGGTTCGACGGTTCCGGTTGTCGGTTCTACAGCTGGCGGTGTTGCAGGCGCGATGACCGGTGCTGGTCTTCTCGGAACCGCTACCAAGGAAGCCACGCAGCGCGGATTGAATTGGTTATTCGACAATAAGGATTCCCGCACGACCGGCGAACAGCTTGGTGATGCCTTGGTTTCATTCGGCGTAAATGCCGCTGGCGAAGGTGTCGGGCGTCTTGCTGCGAAAGGCCTTCAGGCAGGAAAACAGGCTTGGGTTGGTCGTGCGATTGGCGGTGCTGCCGATGATCCCGCAAAAGCTGCTGAACGTCTCGCAGATTGGCAGGCTATCGGAGTCGAACCAACCGCAGGCATGATCAACGGTCAGAATAAGTCATCCCTTCTCGAACATGCTTTGATCCCTACCCGATCCGGCAATGAGATCGACAAACGCGTTGCACAGGCGTTCACCGCTCAGGGTGATGAATTCGGTCGTATTGTTTCAGGCATTTCCGATAAACCATTATCGATCAGCGAAGCCGGGGAAGCTCTCCAGAAGCAGGCTCAGGCTGCAAAACAGGCTCAGCTTGCGAAGGCCGACGAACTTTATTCCGAAGCTGGAAAAAAGATCACCAGCCCTGCCCGCGTTGATGCGACTTCGACATTCCTCTCCGACCTTCAAGCCAATCGTGCCGGGATGGGTGAATTCGATAAGTTGACCAAAGGATCACAGACAGATTCCGTTCTGAACATCGCAAAATCTATCGTCACAGATGCTCAAAAGGGAATGTCTTTCGATGCTTTGAAAGCCGCTCGTACTCACGTTGGTCAGCTTGCCGCTGATGCGGAAGACCGCGTTCTCAAAAACCATTTGGACGGTCTTTACGCGTCTCTGACCAGTGACATGGAAAAGACCGCCGTAGCTTCTGGCGACGATGCGCTCAGCTCATTCAAGACCGCCAACGACCATTTTAAAGGCTACATCGATCCTGTGACGGGTTTCGGCAAAGGTTCGGAAGCCGACACCATTCTGAAAAAGAACACCGACGATATTTTGAATTGGTCCATGTCCGGTGCCAAGAATGGCGGCAATCGTATCGCCTCTGTTCGCCGCACGATGCTGAAGTCCGATGGCGGTCAGGCCGCATGGAATGGTGTCACAGCTGGTGTAATCGACAGGCTTGGTCGTGGTTCTGATGACGCCTTCAATCCCGCCCAATTCATGAGGTCTTGGAATAAGCTTAGCCCGGAAGCAAAGGGCGCAATCTTCGACGGAACTCCAAATGCCCAATTCAAAAATGATCTCGACCGATTAGCGAGAATTGCCGACAACTTTGGAAAATATTCCAAGGGTGCAAATCACTCGAATACGTCAAATCATCAGGCGATCAAGGAGTCATTGAATCCTCTGTCCAAGGAAAATGCGATTATTTCGTTCTTGGGTGGCGCTGTAACCGGCGATCCTATTTCGGGTGCTTTGCTCGGTGCTGGGAAAGGTGTTGCGAAGTTTGGTGCCTCCCGCTTGTCGCAGTCCAGCCGTGCGAAGCTGATGACCTCACCTGAAACCGTCAATTGGCTTGTCGGCCTTCCAAAGGCTGAGATGACCAAGGGTGGCGTTAAAGGCCATATCAAAAAGCTCTATGAATTCGGCAAAAATACCCGCGACAATGCGTTGGCTGCTGCGATTGACGATTACCTGAGAGACCTGAAATACAGCGACGAAGACCGCTAAAACCTAAATATTACAGACGATTAACAAGAAGGCAGAAAGCCCCATGTCAGATTTAATAAGTTCAGATTTCGCTGAGCAGGATGCTAACAACAGCGCACCATCCCCGAACCGGAGTGCAAGGAGGCTACAGCCCTAGTTCTGTGCGGTCCTATCATCCGCGCCATTCGTGGAGCGATGAAGCGTTTTTATGTTCAATCCAACCCGATCTATACGACAACGGGAACAGCGAACGCCTACCTCCTAACATTCGTGCAAGGTCCTTCGGCCTACGACAAAGGCATTATTTACCGTTTTATCGCTCACGCGGATAATACCGGCGCGGCAACCATCAACATAAATTCTCTCCGGTGCTAAGGCCATTGTTTCTCAACGTGGCGAAGCCCTTTCAGCGGGTCAGATCAAGACTGGCGACGTTCTCGAAATCGTCTATGACGGCACCAATTTCCGCCTGATATCCAACGAGAAACACAACCCGAAATTTACGGGTGTTCTCGCCGTCACCGATGCAGCTCCGTCACTTCTGCTTACCAATACGGCAAACACGGCAGCTCCTACGACCGCTAGATTAAGCGTTTCCGGCAACAATGCTGTTCTTCAGGTAGGGGCCGCGAACACCGTTACAGTCTCAGCCAATAATATGACTATTGCGGGTTCGATCAACACAGCGGGCCTGACCTCATCGACGGCAATTTCTTCCACGGGTAGCGTGACTGGTGCGGGACTGATCTCCACGGGCGGCATTAGCGCGACCGGTAACATTGCTTTGGCGGCGGGTGCCGAACGTCAGATTTCTTTCGGTGACTTCGGCGGCTATCTCTATGGTAATTCCAGTCAGGCTGGTCTGTATTACCCCGCTGGCAACAAGTCACCATGGTACTACAATAAAACGAATGATCTCGTAAATTTCCAAGCCGGTTCTCTCCAGCACAATGGAACCACAGTCGTCACGAACAGCGGTGGCACTTATTCGATCAACATTACGGGTAATGCTGGTGGCAATGCCGCAACAGCTACAACCGCAACCAATGCTAACAGATTGCTGCTTAATGGCTCTGGTTACACGAACTTCAATTGGGCCGGTCAAGGCGGTCAACCAACATGGCTGTGGGGCGGTAACGACGCAGGCAATATGTACGTCTACAATCCGTCCAACTTCTCGGTGAATTACGCCAATGGTGCTGGTAACGCAAATACCCTTGGCGGTCTCAGCAATGCCTACTTTATGCAGCGCTTGACAAACACCAACCTCACCGACAACGAAGGCTACATCCGTTTCTTCTTCGCCGGCAATGGTCAGTACACTGTAATTCGCGGTGGTGGTGATCCTATCGTGCGCTTTCAGAACTCTAACGGAAGCAACGCGGCTCAGATTCGTTCTGGTGGTACCTACGAAAACCTATCAGATCGTCGCACGAAATATGACATTGTGGATGCCACCGATATTGGCCGCGATCAGCTCATGGCGCTGCGCCCTCGTTGGTACAAGCGTATCGGTATCGACAAGGTCGAACTTGGCTGGATCTCGCAGGAAGTCCGCGAGGCTCTTCCAATCGCCGTTCAGCCGATTAACCCCGATGATCCTGACGAACTACTTTATATTGACGAGAAAGCAATCTCGGTCGCCACGGTCGCAACGCTTAAGGAAGTCGTTGCCGAACTGGAAATGGTCAAAGCTGAGCTAGCCGCTCTGAAAGCCGAACGCGCTTAAGACGCGGCTTGCAACACGGAGATTGTATCGTATGCTAAGGAACCGGTTCCCCCGGTTGGTTGACCAGACTTAGCCCGCGCTTTCATTAGTGCGGGCTTTTTCTTGGCTACCATAGCTTCTTTACGAGGTCAAAAATCTCCTTGCGTTAAAAGACGATCAAGAAAGTTGATTAATACAGCCGGAAGGTGCAGATTTGGGCATCATATGCTTTAGGGAGAGCGCCTATGTCTAATATCGTGGTCACAAATCTTATAGAATCCATTCGTGAAGACGCGAACATTGGCAAAGAAGTTGCCGTAATTTCTGTCGCGGACATTGGAGTATCCATTAGTTCGATCACCATCGAGTCATTCCAGCACGTCGATTACGGTGGCATCACTGGGTGGGAGGATTACGCAGGCGATTTGTTTGAAGTTGTCGGCACGAAGGTTCTTCTCAAGGCCGACTTGGATTACGAAAAATATTGGGACCATCCTGAGTACCAGTCGGTGAACTTCACTGTGACTGCAACCCTCTCGAATGGAACGACCGCGACAGCTTCAAGCTCCCTCGCTCTGACCGACGTCATCGAAGAAATCCGTGGCACCGGAAAGTCCGAAACCATCGCAGGCACTGGCGCAAAGGACAAAATCATCGCTGGCGCTGGAAACGACAAGGTTTTCGGCTATCAGGGCGACGATGTAATTTACGGCGGGAACGGACAAGACAAACTATACGGCGGCGAAGGATCGGACACCTTCCTCTACAAATCGGTCAAAGAGAGTGCCATTGGCGCTCATGATCTAATCATGGATTGGGATCATGAGCCGAACGGCGGTACCCGCGATGTGATCGACCTTCGCGCTATCGATGCTCGCTCAGACTACTTCGGTGATCAACCGTTCAAATGGCTCGGCATAAAAGGCTTTGACGGCAAAAAGGGCGAATTGAACTACAAATATGAGAAGGACGGCGATACGCACATCTACGGCGATTTGAACGGCGATAAAAAAGCCGATTTCGAGATCGTTCTGGACGGCAAGCACAAGATGTATGCCGACGATTTCTTCCTATGAGCATAACTTAGCCCGCGCTTCCACTAGTGCGGGCTTTGTCATTGTCAGACCGCCCAGAATCTTGCATCTTCTCATTGGGTTCAGCTCTCCTGAACCCATGGAAGCAAGCAAACTTACCCGCGCCGACAAGCGCGGTTTTTTTCATGCGCACCAATCTTGACGAAACCAGCGAGACTAATACTTCAGTTTTTGGGGTGTAGGCGCTTATCTGGCTATTTTGAGATGGACTCGCACATGACATCCAAATCGACATCGCAACGGCAACAAGACAAACGGCTTGTGCAGCTTTTGTTTTTGGAAAATGAATTTGCGCTTACTCGGTCATCTGAGCGCATCGTTTTGAGCAAGCGAGACGATACTTTTCCGAGTGCGGATGCTCTGGCGATCATCTCGCTCTTCCGCAATCACTGAGCTGCACTTGCACTGATGCTTGGACGACATATATCTGGGTCCGCCATCTCTTTGGGAGAAGTGTTTGGCAGTTGCGGGGGGAGAGTTGAGCTGGAAACCGGCTCTCCCTTCGCTTTAAAGTTTTCCATCCGCTTTAAAACGAGATATGCAGAACGCGCCCCATGGCTTGCGCGGGCAAGGAGCGGTTCGTTCGTAAATCAAAGCCGAATGAGCCGTTCCGGTTATTAACCATCATTGCTGCGCGTACATTTAATTTGACTAATGGTCATGATAGATTGCGGCGATGAAGGATTTTCTTGCAACCTTCGTGATGATCATCGCCGCTGCGGTAATTCTAGCCTACCTAGTCGCGTTCTGGTCGGCTCTGTCGTAGAGAGGGAGGGTCGCATCGCTACACAACCCTCCCCCGCACAGGTCAGCCGCGCCCCTCCTTATAAAATGAATTGAGGTAAAAAATGGACGCGGCTAACACGAGTTGTGGGCAGTCTCCGACACTACCCTTGCGCGGCAACCCTACAGCGGTGGCAAGTTAAATCTAAATAGCCTTCCTTTTGCGATTACGCTTGTACTTGCCTTTGTGTTTATACGGGCGTCGGTTTGAGAGCTGAAGGCTCCACGGAACCCACCTGAGATTTCCGGCCTCGTAATGGCCATCAACGTCAATTCGGTCGAGCGTTAATTCAGGCGACGGCTTCGGACCAACCGCGATTAGAAACTCGCGAAGGGTTTTGATTTTGCACTCAATTCCGCCTCCCGCCGTAATGGTGGAAGGCAGGATGGTTCGGGTTGCGACAACGCTGCCTCATATTGTGGAAGGCAATATAAAGCGACCTGCGCTCAGGATTATCTGGGTGAGAGAACGTCTTCAGTTCCGCGTCTGTAATAGTGTTGATATCAATTGCCATAAAAATTACCTTTCCTTCTGTTTATGTTTATTTTTAACTCCCATTCTTATTTAGTAGTTTTCGAATTTACGATGGAAAATGTCCGAGAAATAAATACTGGTAATAGAAGGAGATTTATTTGGCTAACTTTTTAATCGGCAACTGCCTCATATCACTAGGCCTGCTTTGGTTGTTCAGCCCGCTCGCTGCATTAGCCATTGGGGCCGCTGGCATAGTTGCACTGTTGATGGTCATCCTCGCAGCCGAGGACGATGAAAATGAAAAGGGGCCGCACGCAAGCCGCCCCTGTTGATCAATCCAGAAGAGTAATTTCCTCCCAGATTTCTTTTCTTTTTTTCGCATGGATCAAAGCGGACTTTCCGCGTCCATTTGCTTTGAGCAGCCCAATCAGCCTGTCATAGAGTTCAAAAAATTTGTCCCTCTTCTCGATGTCGCTGATGATTTCGTCGTACGTAAAACCTTGCATTTCATATTCCTAATTTGCGGAATATGACCGTTTTCATGATGTAAGTTGTTCGCCTGAGTCATATGTCTCTAGTTGGTGATAACGTCCTTCGCCGGTCGCTTATGATCCTTCCGGCAAAGCTTTTTTCAGAGCTTCAAGCTTGTTTTCCAGCGTGTAGCCCTCGCCATAGTGCATCTCCATACCTTTTGAAGCATGCCCCATAATCGAATTTTTGAGGGTGTCTTGGCATCCCGATCTGCGGAGCCTGTCAGCAATGGTGTGTCGATAGCTATAGAATGTTCGGTCCTTAGCTGCCCCCTTAATCAACTCATTCGAAATTCTCGATAATTCCTCGCTTCCGTTGTTTTTGCAGAACTCACTAAAACCATTCGGAAATTTCTTCATTTCCGTCAAAGCATGCCCGACCAATGGGATGTCTCGAATACGCGATCCATTTTTCTTCACGCGGGATCGATTGGCGTTCGGCCTGATAGAGATGTAGGGGATTGGTGCATCCAAAAAGATGTCGTCCTTATGCAGGTGCGTTAGTTCCTTGCACGTCGCACCCGTATTCATCGAGATGAGGTTCAAAGCGATTACCTGCTTGCTGGCATCGCTGTCCAAAAGCATCGTTCGTACCTTTGTGATCTCTTCCTCGCTAAACGAGGGACGCTTACCTTTCTCGCCGGCGTTCCCGTTGATCCTGCTCAGGCGATCCCAAGGTGATGGCAGAAGTTCCGGCCTCTCAATTTCCAAGATTTTTGTGTGGATGAGCCTCAACCACATGATCTTCTTTTGCGCGGTTTCGGGCTTCAACTTGCCTTCCTTGACCTGAGCGATAAGAGCGGTGCGGAATTTGATGCAATCGATAGGTTTCAGGCTGAAAATATCGACATCCTTTAGGACTTCCGTGAAAGCTTTGGCGGCTTGCTGGAATGGCCTCCATCGTTTGTCGCGTTCACGCTCGTCCGAATATTCCATGAACTTGTCTTCGCAGTAGAGCTTGTAGCGCTGAAGAGCGTCCATCATCGTCAGGGCAGCAGGTTTGACAGCGCCGCCGAATGCATCAACCTCGACTTCGCTCGGCTGAAGGTTCTTCTCTAGAGCCCTCAAGGCCGGTCCTATCTGAAGAACAGCTTCTTCGTTCGTCGCTTTCGCGATCTCGGAGTCTTGTCGGTAAGTGAAGCCGTAGGCGTGGCTAATCGCCAAAACCTGCTTAGCTAAATCCTGATCGAAAGCGGGCTGATCCGCGAAAATAGCCGCGTATTTTGAAATTAGCGGCGCAGCGTTTTTAACCGCCGTTTTCTTATCCGTGGTTCTTAGCGACTGCCAGATTTGGCGTTTTCCGAACTTTGGAATTTGCGATTTCGGAACGGCGATGCGGAAATAATAAATCTGCTTACGTTCGATAATATAGGTTGGGAGTGGCATCGCTTAAGTCTCATTTTAAAATCCATTCACAGGCCATCCTTGGGACCGGCCAGCTATAAAAAGATATTGATTGATTTATCTGGATAAATTGCACTTCGGATAAACAGAAATGCACAGGGAGATATATAGCTGTATATGCTGCTATTCGTCAATAGATATCGCAGTAAGCATCTGAAATATCTATTGTTATTATAATCATTCAGAGAATTGTGGGATTTAAATTTAAGATTGATCTGGCTTAAAGCTGTGATCTTTTTCGCGCAAAGATGTAGCAACGATGTAGCAGTACGCAGCTTACATTCGTTGTAACTATCTGATTTTATTGAGAAATTTGCGAAAAACATGGCGGAAGAGGTGGGATTCGAACCCACGGTACGGTCTCCCGCACGCCGGTTTTCAAGACCGGTTCCTTAAACCACTCGGACACTCTTCCTTATGTCGAGGCTTTATAGCCGCAGGAACCGGCACGTCAACAGGCCGGCATGCGTTCTGGCCCTTGGAAATCGAACCGGAATCATCAGAAAGCCGGGATTTGGTTCATTGTGCCAAAACGAGACGGACAAAGGAACGCAAAGGCGTGCCGAACATTGACCCGTGTTCAATCAGGGAGAAAGCGTATGTCTTCGGAATGGCCCATGTATCTCATGCAATGCACGGTGATCGGCCTTCTCGTCGGCGCGCTTTTCATTCGCGCCTGATGGATGGGATCGTCGCCGCAGCTGGCTGTATCTGCAGCCTTCCCGAACGCCAGTTCCGCGCAAGCACCGGTTCATAACCTGCTTTTGTCGGAATCAATCACGGCACTTAAGGGGACATGAATGTCGAACGAAATTGAACATGCAAGCCAGCCTTCCGAGCAGGCCATCGGTCTTTTCCTCCAGGAGAATGACGGCGACAAGCTGACGGATATTCTCGTCGAGGCGCTCTACGAAGCGCTGCGCATCATGGAAGAAGACGGCGCCCCGGGTACGCTTCATTGATCACTCTCCGCCAACCAGCAGCAGCCACTCCTAATTGTCGATAAATGCCTGTCCGTAATAGGCAGACAGGTCGGGATTTCCCTGCTGCAGGCTTGGCGCAAGCTGCCTCTGGGCGGTGACATCGCCTGCATAACGTGCTCTCAGGAATTCTGCATGCGCCTGCGCAAGGTTTGCTGACGAGGCGCGTGTGGCGGTAAAGACCGGCGATTGCTGGGTGCGGCCTTTTACGGTGATCCTGTCGAGTTCGAACACACCGAAATCGGAGCCGATGGCTGAGGCCGTGCCCTCCCCCAGAAGCAGCGAGATACCGTAATTTTTCGAGGTGCCTTCGAGCCTTGCCGCCAGATTGACGGCATCGCCGAGCGCCGAATAGTCCAAGCGCTGGGTCGAACCCATATTGCCGACGACGCATTCCCCGGTATTGATGCCGATACCGATCTTGAGCGGATAATGCGGCCGGCCTTCGGCTGCAGCCTCCGCCTCCAGCTCCTCGTTCAGCCCTTGCATTGATTCGAGCATGGCCAATGCTGCGGAAACGGCATGGACCGCATGATCCGGGTCGTCGATCGGTGCGTTCCAGAAGGCCATCAGGCAGTCACCGATATATTTGTCGATCGTTCCGCCATGGGACAGAACGATATCGGAAAGCGGCGTCAGCAGCCGGTTGATCAGGCCGGTCAGCTGTTGCGGATCGTCCTTCAGCTGTTCGGCAATCGTCGTAAACCCTCGCACATCACAGAACAGGATGGAGAGAACGCGTTTTTCGCCGCCGAGTTTCAGCCTGGCCGGATCCTTGGCCAACTGCTCCACCAGGGCCGGGGCGAGATATTGCGAAAACGCCCGCGTGATCTGCCGCCGGCTGCGGCGTTCCTGGGCGTAATCAAAGGCCGTTTGCACCCCGGCGACAAGAACGAAGGCGAGTGACGGGGCAATCGGCGAGGCAAACAGATTGTCGAGACGCAATGCCGCAAAGCTCGCTGCAAAAAGCACGAGTACAGCCGCAGCGACACCGAGAAAAGTGATCCAGCCGGTTTTGCGCCAGACAAGTGCCGCGCCAAGCAGAACCGTCACCACAAGGACGACCTGGCGCACCAGGCCATCCGCCGGCCGGATCGACATTTCGAGCCGCAGGTTGTCGAGAATCGTTGCCTGGATCTCGGCACCGGCGGTCAGCCTGCCGGTATGGACCGTGTAGGAGGTCGCATAGGCATCAGCCCCGCCGCCGGCAATCGATGGCGCATTCTGCAGGCTGAGGCCGATGATGACGATGCGATCCTTGAAGAAGTCCTGTGGCAGGAATTGTTGAGGATCGAGAGCCTGGTAATAAGATACCGTCTGGTAGGTTCGCGCTCCGCCAAAAGTCTGGATGAGGCTGCCCTCCTCCGGCATCTGCACGGCGATGCCCGCCGTCGTTGCGATCGTGGCGGCAAATCCGTCGTCGTAAGGCGGCACGTTTCGCAACACACCGTCGCGACCAAGGCCGACCGAGGCAATGCCGGGCATGGCGCCGCGATCGGTAAAGATCTGCAGCGGCATGACCTGGACGAACTGGTCGGCCTGTGGCGAGGTCACCAGGGTCTCGTCGCCGGCAAGCACGACATCGGGTCCGAGTGCTGCGGCAAGCGCCGTGTCTTCGGCCTGCGTTGATGGTTCGGAAAAGATGATGTCGAGCCCGATCGCTTTTGCGCCTGCGGCCCTGAGTGATTCGATCAGTTTGGCATGCAGGCTGCGCGGCCAGGGCCATTGTGCCTTGATTTCCGCAAGCGACGGCTCGTCGATCGCAACGATGATCGGCCCATCCTTCGGCAGTGGCGGCGGCGACAGGGTGGAGAGATAATCGAAAGCGCGGTTATCGATCAGCGGCCAGAGCGGAAGCCGGGCGATCAAGGTCATCGCAACGAAGACGACCATGGCGAGAATGGAGACCTGCACGCTGCGGCGTGCAAGCTTTCCGGAAACGGAACGAATGCCTGTCATAGAACTCTGCATCAGAAACGCACTTTGAGCGTGCCGGTGAATATCCTGCCCCAGCCATTGGCGCCGGACGCGACCTGAAAATCCTCGTCGGTCAGGTTATAGGCCGCGGCTTCCAGCTCGAAGCGCTTGTCGAACGGCTCCCAGGTGAGGTGCGCATCGAGCGTCCAGACGGCACCGATCCGTTCTGCCGTATCGTCACCCTGGCGAGTGCCGATATAGTTGGCGGCAAGCGTCGCCTTCACATTGGCCTCGTTCACCCATGTCACTGCCACCTGGCCGGAATGCCGGGCGATGAAGGGCAGTTCGGAGCCGACCGGATCGCCCGCATCCGTCAGGCCCTGCCTGTCGTGGCGCGTGTCGGCATAGGCATAGGTTGTCGCCAATCCGAAACCATGGCCGAGTGCGATATTGGCCGTGCCGGAGACGCGATCTATAGTCGCCTTGGCGTAATCGTATTCATCCTGCGTCTGCACGTCGGCAATCGACAGGTCGCGGATGATCTGGTGCTGATAATCGACGGCAGTGAAAAGCCAGGTATTCCATTCGGCGTCCCAACGGGTCGCAAACGTGTCGACATAGCCGTTGATGCCGCTGCCAAAGGCATTCGGCTGCATTCCGACAATGCCGATCGGCGACAGGGTCGGCGTGCCGAGGTCGATGCCCTGGCGCATGTAACCGGCTCGCAGCCAGTGCCCTTCGGCCGGCGCCCAGGCAAGGCCGATGCGTGGCTCGATGCGGCGTACATCGGCCGCGCCGCCCTGCAGCAGAACCCCGTGAACGGCAGCCTCTGCCTTCAGCGTATCGCTGATCTCGTAGAGAACATCGCCATACAGGCGGCCGTAGCCAATTTGGGCGCTGGAAGACGCCTCCGAAAGCGGGACACCGAGCGCATAGACCAACGTCCGGTTCTTTATGTCGATAAGGCCGCCTTCGGCACCGTAACGCAGCGTCAGGTCATCCACGCCGTAGGAATGGCTGACAGCGGCGATATAGTTGCGCTGCTTGACGTAATTGCCATTGAAGACCGGATAGGGAACCACAAGCGGATTGACGAAAGTAAAGCTGTCGTCGACATCCGAATCCGTCGCCGTATAGAACAGCGCGGCATTGACGATGTTGTGGTAACCGATTGTGTGGCTGAGCCCCAGTCCGGCTGTCGTAAAGGTCGTGTCGACCGTGTAGGGATAGGTCAGCGTCGGTGGCGCATAGAGAAAGTCGAGACTGTTGCGGTTATCGAAACGTGAAAAGTAGGCCACCAGCCGATCGTCCGGCGTCAGCGAGGCCGTCAGATAACCGGTACCGCTCAAGGCCTCGATTTCGTTCGGCAGGCCGTAAGTGTTCACACCGTCATCAACCTCGCGGGTCGTGTCCTTGATCCTGCTCCAGTCGAAATTGAGATAGGTGCTGACCGGAAAAGGTTCGTTGGAAAAGGACTGCAATTCGACCGAACCGATCCAGCCGGTATCCTTCTGTGTGGCCGTGAAGCCGCCGCCGATCGAGCCTTCGAGAAACGGCCTCTGCGCAAGGTTGGCAGAACGCGACCGGCCGGCGATCATGTGCGGCTCGAGCATCAATCCCTGGATAAGCGACGAGAAGGTCGAGCTGTTGGCGGTGTTGTTGATGATGTCCCCGCCATAATCATACGAGTTGGCAAGCGGATTGACGCTGCCGCGCAATGTCTGGTCGATATAACCGGCGCCCGAAAACGGATCGAACACGACGTCGCCGTAATACTGACCCCAGGCATCCAGTCCCTGCAGCCGGAAGGCGCTGTTCAATGTAGAACCGGCATCCTGGCTGGCGCCGAGAGAGGCGTAATCCCCGCCCTTTGCTCGCGAGCGTTTCAGATATTCGCGGGCATTCCGCATGGCGCCTTCCGCATCGTATTCGTCGATGGCCAGCGCGGTGCGGAAGGAGGAAATTGCCGGATCGTTGTTGTCGAGCCGATCAGCATTGTCGAGCGCCTGGCCACCGGCCACCTTGTCGCCATTCTCGTAATGCGCGATCGCAAGAAGGGTCTGGCCTTGGGAATAGGCAGGGTTCGCGACCGTTCCGGCGAGCATGTCGTCTATGCCCTTGCCGACCTCGCCGGTCTGCAGGTGATAACGACCGCGATCGACAAGGCCGAGATCAAAACTCGGATCGATCTTCAGCGCCTGGTCGATCAGCGCTCTCGCTTCCTTCACCCGGTATTGATTGAGGTAGAGGTTGGCGAGGTTGGAATAGGCAACAGGATCATTCGGATCGAGCGCAATGGATTTTCGAAACGCCTTTTCGGCAGCCTGATCATCGCCGCGCTCGGCCTGGACATTGCCGATCGCATTCCAGAGCGTCGTCGAACCCGGCGCAACCTTCGTTGCCGCCATCAGGTCTGCCAGCGCGCCGGTGAGGTCGCCCTTGAAATCGGAGCGGTAATTTGCGCGCGCTTCAAGCGCGGTCGGCTCATTCGGATCCAGTGAAAGCGCGCGACCCAGCGCCTCTTCGACCTGTTCGCGGTCATTCAGCAGGATCGCGTATTGCGACCGGTAGGCAGGCAGTGTCGGGTCGTTCGGATATTGTTTTTCAGCCTCTTTGATGACGGCGATCGCTGCCGAAATATCCTTGAGAAACCCTGCCGTATAGGCTTTCAGCAGCGCGCCGTAGGGGCCGCTGACGTTGGTCGGCGCAGGTTCCACCCGCTTCGGGTTGCCGAGTGAACGGGCGTAATAACGTCCATAGACGGCAACGTTGCCCCGCTTGGCATCAAGATGCGCAGACGCCTTGGAAAACAGCCTGTCCGCTTCGTCATAACGACCTTCCGCAGCGGCGAAGATCGCCAGCATCAGGTCGACACGCGCCTGTTGCGCTCCCGAAAGCCGTCTTGCGGAAAGCGACCTGATCGTCGCCTGCGCAGCCTCCCGTCCATCGAGCGAGAGCTGGGTCTCGGCGAGCGTCAAAATATCATCGGCGCTGCGACTGGTTTCCGGAAGTCTCGCAACACGATCGGCCTCGCGCCGCATGTCTGCGACAGGGAGCGTCGAGGCCGGCATGAAGTTGAACGCGCCGCGGGCCGGCATGTAATAGAGCATCTGCTCACGATCGTCAGAATCGACGATTACCACCTTGCGTGGCGCCTGGCCGATCGAGGCGACGGCGCCCTCGCCCTGCGCCACATCGACGGATCCTTGCGGATTGCTGAGCTGCACCTTGCCTTCGAGCACGGTGAGCG
The DNA here is from genome assembly GCF_007829835.1 of Neorhizobium alkalisoli. Lineage (GTDB taxonomy): Bacteria > Pseudomonadota > Alphaproteobacteria > Rhizobiales > Rhizobiaceae > Neorhizobium. Next base: position 29,245 of record NZ_VIWP01000015.1, read on the forward strand.
AGGTGTTGGCGCCATTGACCGTCATCGTCCAGTCGGTGCCGCGGATGGCAGCCGCCGCAGCTGCCGTCTCGACCTTGACGCCGGTGCCGCCACGTTCGGCGCGCGCCCAGATCGTCCCGGTCTGCAATTGCAGGACCGTGTCGCTGCTGGTGCCTTCGGTAATCTGCTTGACGACGAGTGTCGAATTACGGCCGAGCCTCACCTGCGTGCGGTCGGAAAACAGAACGGCAAGCTGGCCCGTCTCATTGGTGCGCAGGATGTCTCCCGCAACAAGATCCTGCTTGAGATCGACGAAACGCCAGTCGGAAACATCGATGAAGCGAACTTCTTCCCCGGCTTTTCGCGCGATCACCGCGCCTGCCGCCGGCTGGGTGCGCGCCAACGGCTCCGCCATTGCCTGAAGCGAGTAGCCACAAGCAAATCCGGGCAGCATCGCGGCTGCGATCCAGGTCCGTCGAAATTTCCCCACCATGGAAATCACAACTGTTCATAAACGCCGTAAGTGTCAAGCATTAGCATCTTGGAACGTTTGCTTTCCAACAAGCCTGCATTAACAGAGTAACAGAGAATAAAACGGAGAGATCACCACGTGAGCGATTTTGACAGTGCCCCGACCGAGTTGCTTGAAATGGAAATGGCAACCGGAGAGATCACCGAGGAGTACATCAATCACATCCGCAAGGTGAATGATATCTACTACGACCAGATCAAGATCTCCGACCAGAAAGCCGCCTACATCTTCACCTTCATGCTGGCTTTCCTCGTTTCTTCCGCGGAAGGAAAAGGCGTATTCAGCTTCGCGCGCTATACGGATGGATCCTTTTTCGCGGCGCTGTTCTCCGCTGCTCTTGCGATCACCTCGGTCTTTTCCATCCTCTGCGCCATTCTCGTCGTTCTGCCGCGCCGTGCCGACAAGTCCACATCCCTGTTCTGGGGCACATGGCCGATGCACCGGCCGATTTTCGAACAGGCGGCCCGCAAGAGCGATGTCGGTTATCTCTTCAACCAGTATCTCGACAATGCAGATGTGCTGTCGCTGATTGCCCGGCAGAAATACAAGTTCGTCGGCTTCGCGTTCCGGGGCCTTGTCGCCACCGTCATCGCCTATGTCCTGTTGCTCATCGCGAGCTGATCCGTTACCGCTCAGATCCCCGCTGCATCAACGCCAGAATGGATCTGCCTCTATGGGTGCTTTCGCGACGCCGCTTATGACGATCGGCCTGCTTATTCTCTCCAACATCTTCATGACATTCGCCTGGTACGGCCATCTCAAGTTCGAGAACAAGCCGCTTTATATCGTCATCCTCGTCAGCTGGGGTATCGCGCTTTTCGAATACTGTGCCCAGGTTCCGGCCAACCGGATGGGCTACGGCTATTTCAACGCCGCGCAGCTGAAGACCATCCAGGAGATCATCACGCTTTCGGTGTTCGTGATCTTCTCGGTGTTTTATCTCGGCGAAGCGTTTCACTGGAAACAGCTGGTCGGTTTCGGCTTCATCGCTGTCGGCGCCTTCTTCATCTTCACGAAGGGATGATTTTGAGGCTGCAAGCATTGATGCCGAATGCCGGGTTTCCGGCCTTATAAACGGCGTGTTGCTTTTCCGCCGCGATCCCTTCATTTCCGGCGCGGATTGTTTTAGAGACATCGCTCAAAGCGCCGCGTCGGCGCCATGGATTGTTCGTAGGTACGTAGATCGATGATGGATTTCCTTAGAAACGCGGCCCGTTCCTGGGTGGCGAAAGCCCTGCTGCTCCTGCTGGTCGCATCCTTTGCGATATGGGGCGTGTCGCAATCGCTGATAACCCCAGGCTCGACGACCGTCATGACTGTCGGAAATCAGGAAATTTCCGCCGAGGAATTCCGTCTTGCCTACCAGCGCCAGGTCGCCAATCTCGGCCGCCAGTTCGGCGCACCGCTGACGCCTGACCAGGCACGTGCCTTCGGTGTCGAGAACGAGGTTTTTGCCCAGCTTGCAGCTGGTGCAGCCCTTGATCAGCTGTCGGACGACATGAATCTCGGCCTGTCCCAGGACAAGCTCGCCAAGCTGATTGCCGACGATCCGGCCTTCAAGGACACGAGCGGCCGGTTCGACCGCAACCTGTTCAGCTCGCGCCTGCGCAATGCCGGCCTGCGTGAAGACGATTACATCAGTGAGCGCAGCAAGGTAGCCGTCCGCAGCCAGGTGGTGGAATCGGTCTCCGACGGCTTCAAGCCGCCGCAGGTTCTGATCGATGCGCTGAAGCAGTATCGCGACGAAAGCCGCACGGTCGAATACCTGCTTCTGTCGAATGCCAATATCGATCCCGTCAAGGCTCCGGCTGAAGACGTGCTCGCAAAATGGTTCGAGACGGCAAAGAGCCGTTACCGTGCACCGGAATACCGCACCTTTGCCTATGTGAAGCTGCAGCCGACCGATATCGCTGATGCCGGCTCGATCACCGACGATCAGGTGCGCGCCGAATACGAAAAGCGCAAGGACAGCTACAAAACGAGCGAAACCCGCACGATCGAGCAGCTGACCTTCCCGAACAAGGAAATGGCCGACGCTGCCTCCGCACAGCTGCGTGCCGGCACGACCACGTTCGATCAGGTCGCGACCGATCAGGGCAAGAAGCCTGCCGATATCAAGCTTGGCGAGTTCACCAAGGATGCCGTACCGGATGCCGCCCTTGGCGAAGCAGCCTTCAAGCTCGGCGCCAATGGTGGCGTGACGCCGGTCGTCCAGGGCACGTTCGGTCCGGTCATCCTGCGCGTTTCCAATGTCCGCCCGGAAACGGTCCGTTCCTTCGACGAGGTCAAGAACGATCTGCGCCAGAACATGGCCGTCGCTTCCGCCTCGCAGGAACTGAATAGCGCCCACGACCATTTCGAGGATCTGCGTTCTGGTGGTACCTCGCTCGAGGACGCCGCCAAGCAGCTGAACCTCAAGGTCGTGACGGTCACCGCCGACGCCTCCGGTATCGACCAGCAGGAAAAGCGTGTTGCCGACCTGCCTGTCTCCGGACAGCTTCTTTCCGAGGTTTTCAAGACCGAACCGGGTGCTGACGCCCTGGCGCTGCCGATCGGCAATGACGGTTATGTCTGGTTCGACGTCAAGAACGTCACGCCCGAACATGACCGCACGATGCTGGAAGTGCATGACAAGGTCGTTGCCGACTGGACTGCGGAACAGCAGCGTGCTGCTCTCAACGCCAAGGCCACCGAACTGAAGGCACAGCTCGACAAGGGCGAGACGCTTGCAGCGCTTGGCACCGAACTCGGTCTCGCCGTCGAAACGAAGAACGGCCTGCGTCGCAATGGCGAAGACGCGATCTTCGGCAACGAGGCGATTTCGGCTGCCTTTGCAGGCCCTGTCAACCTGACTGCAACGGCGCTCGGCGCTGATGGCGAAAGCCGGCTGCTGATGAAGGTGACGGCCGTCGAGCAGGCAACCTCCGACGCGCTTGCCGGCGACCAGCAGCTGCAGCGCATGGCTGATGCCGCCGGCGACGACATGCTCGACCAGATGGTCAACAGCCTGAAGCAGAGCTATGGCGTATCGATCAACCGCAACGCCGTGACCCAGTCCAGCGCAGAGCAGATGTGAGGCTGAGATGCCCGAATTGAAGCCACTGATTGCCAAGGTCGCTGCCGGTGACGCCTTGAGCTTCGCGGAAGCCCGCGAGGCCTTCGAGATCCTGATGTCCGGCGAAGCCACGCCTTCGCAGATCGGCGGCTTCCTGATGGCCCTTAGGGTGCGCGGCGAGACGGTGGCCGAAATCACCGGCGCCGTCGCCACCATGCGCTCCAAGATGCTGCGCGTCGAAGCGCCTGCCGATGCCGTCGATATCGTCGGCACGGGCGGCGACGGGGTCGGGACCTACAACATCTCCACCCTCGCCTCGCTGATCGTTGCCGGCGCCGGTGTCTCCGTCGCCAAGCACGGCAACCGCGCCCAGAGCTCGAAATCCGGAACAGCCGATGCGCTCTCGGCGCTCGGCGTCGATCTGGAAATCGGTCCAGCAAAGATCGCCCGCTGCATCAGTGAGGCCGGTATCGGCTTCATGTTTGCCTCCATGCACCATGCAGCCATGCGCCATGTCGGTCCGAGCCGGGTCGAGCTTGGTACGCGCACGATCTTCAACCTCCTCGGCCCGCTGTCCAACCCGGCAGGCGCCAAGCGCCAGCTGCTCGGCGTTTTCGCGCCAAAATGGCTCGGTCCTCTGGCGGAAGTGTTGCGCGATCTTGGCTCGGAAACGGTCTGGGTCGTGCATGGCGAAGGCCTCGACGAGATCACCACGACGGGCGTGACCCATGTCACGGCGCTCGAAGACGGCAAGATCCGCTCCTTCGAACTGACGCCGGCCGATTTCGGCGTATCCGTTGCAAAGCTCGATGACCTCAAGGGCGGCGATGGCATCACCAATGCTGCAGCCCTTCGTGCGGTGCTTGGGGGTGCAAAAAACGCCTATCGCGACATATCTCTCTGCAATGCGGCAGCCGCTCTGGTGATTTCCGGCAAGGCGGAAACGATCGCCGACGGCATGAAGCGTGCGTCCCATTCGCTCGATAGCGGCGATGCGGCGGCGGCGCTCGATCGCCTGATCGCGGTCTCGAACGACAAGGAGTAAGGTTATGGCGGATATCCTGAAGAAGATCGAGGCGTACAAGCGCCAGGAAATCGAAGCCGCCAAGTCGGCTGTGCCTCTTGCCGAGCTGAAGGCCCGTATCGCTGACCAGGCCGCGCCGCGCGGTTTTTATCGCGCTCTTGATGCAAAACAGAAATCCGGCGGTTTCGGCCTGATTGCCGAGATCAAGAAGGCGAGCCCGTCAAAAGGCCTGATCCGCCCGGATTTCGATCCGCCGGCACTTGCCGCCGCTTACGAGGCAGGCGGCGCCACCTGCCTGTCCGTGCTGACCGATCAGCCGAGCTTCCAGGGCGCGCCGGAATTTTTGGTCGCCGCCAAGGCGGCCTGCGCGCTGCCGGCTTTGCGCAAGGATTTCATGTTCGAGACCTATCAGGTCCATGAGGCGCGCGCCTGGGGTGCCGACTGCATCCTGATCATCATGGCCGCCCTTTCCGACGACGAGGCGCTGGCACTCTGGGAAAGCGCTGCCGAACTCGGCATGGATGCGCTTCTCGAAGTGCATGATGAAGCGGAAATGGAGCGGGCGCTAAAACTCTCTTCGCCGCTGGTCGGCGTCAACAACCGCAATCTGCGAACCTTCGAACTCGATCTCGCCGTCAGCGAAAGGCTTGCATCGATGGTATCGGATGACCGGCTGCTGGTCGGCGAAAGCGGCATCTTCACCCATGCCGATTGCGAGCGCCTCGCCAAGGTCGGTATCAACACGTTCCTGGTCGGCGAGAGCCTGATGCGCCAGCAGGATGTGGCAGCCGCCACACGCACGCTTCTGACCGGCAATGCAGCGACGCTGGCTGCCGAGTAATGGCAGGCCTCACCCATATTGACGCCGCCGGCGAAGCCCATATGGTCGATGTCGGCGACAAGGCGGAAACCGCCCGCTCCGCGACCGCCGAAGGTTTCGTCCGCATGAAGCCGGAGACGCTTGGCCTCATCCGCGACGGCAATGCCGTCAAGGGTGACGTTTTGGGTACCGCGCGGCTTGCAGGCATCATGGCCGCCAAGAAGACCAGCGACCTCATCCCGCTCTGTCACCCGCTGATGCTGACCAAGGTTTCGGTCGAGATTACTGAAGACGAAACACTTCCCGGCCTGCGCGTCAACGCCACGGCAAAACTGACCGGCAAGACCGGTGTTGAGATGGAAGCACTGACCGCCGTCTCGGTTGCCTGCCTGACGATCTACGACATGGCGAAGGCGGCCGACAAGGGCATGGAGATCGGCGGCGTCCGGCTCGTCGAAAAGACCGGCGGCAAATCCGGCACCTATCGGGCGGAACCTTAAGGAGACGCAAAAATGTCGCTGCTTCCCGTGTCCGACGCGAAGGCGAGCCTGCTCGGCCACGCAGCACCGATCCGGCAGGTCGAAAAAGTGCCGCTGGCGCAGGCCGCCGGCCGTGTCCTCGGGCTCGACCTGCATGCGAAAATGACCCAGCCGCCCTTCGATGCGTCTGCCATGGACGGTTACGCGCTTGCCGCCGCCGATGCGCCCGCGATCGGATCGGAACTGACCGTCGTGGGCAGCGCCGCCGCTGGTCATGCCTTCGACGGAAAACTGGAAGCCGGCCAGGCCATCCGGATCTTTACCGGTGCCCCGGTACCGCAAGGCGCGGATTCGATCCTTATCCAGGAAGACGCCGAAAAGCTGGATGGCAATCGCATCCGGACGAAGTTCGAAGTCGTCAAGGGACGGCATGTTCGGCCGCGTGGTCAGGATTTTGCCGAGGGCGAGACCGTCCTCAAATCCGGCACGCTGATCGATTTTTCGCATCTGACTGTCGCCGCTGCGATGAACCATGCTTTGCTCACCGTCTATCGCAAGCCGGTGGTTGCCGTGCTGGCGACCGGTGACGAGCTTGTGCCGCCGGGTGCCGAACCGGGTCTTGCGCAGATCATCGCCTCGAGCACGTTCGGCGTGGCCGCGCTGGTTCGGGAAAACGGTGCCGAGCTTCTCGATCTCGGCATCGTCCGCGACGATCCGGAAAAGATCAAGGCAGCGATCACGACCGCCAGGCTTGCCGGCGCCGATGTTCTCGTCACGCTAGGTGGCGCCTCGGTCGGTGATCACGATCTCGTCCAGGGCGCCTTGAAATCGGTCGGCATGGAACTCGATTTCTGGCGCATCGCCATGCGGCCCGGCAAGCCGCTGATGGTCGGCCGTCTCGGGAATATGCAGGTTCTCGGCCTGCCCGGAAACCCGGTTGCCAGCATGGTCACCGGCATGCTTTTCCTCGAGCCGCTGCTGCGCAAGCTGGCGCATCTTCCGGAGAAAGATCGCGAGATCAAGGGTGTCACCGCCCGCAGACTTGGCGCCAACGACCAGCGCCAGGACTATCTGCGCGCAACGCTGTCGCGGGATGCCGATGGCAAGATCGTCGCCGATGCCTTCGGCAAACAGGATTCGTCGATGATGAAGATCTTTTCTCATGCCGACGGCCTGATTGTTCGCGCGCCGCATGCGCCGGAACTGGAGGAAGGGGCCGCGTGCCCTATATTGCTGATCCGCCCCTGGCCGTGATCCACTCGCGGCGGAGATGGGGCTCAAATGCCCCCAAGGGGGAATAAACGGAGAAGAGCGTGCCCCCGCATAAGACCAAGAACAATTCAGACGACACCAAGCCCGCCTCTCCCGTTCTCCTCTGGTTCCGCAAGGATCTCCGCCTCGATGACAATGCGGCCCTGCATGCCGCGATCGATGCCGGCGGCCCGGTCATTCCTGTCTATATCCGCGAACCGGACATGCCGGATGTCGGCCCGCTCGGCGGTGCCCAGCTCTGGTGGCTGCATCATGCTCTTGCCGGCCTGAAGGCCGACCTCAAGTCACTGGGAGGTGACCTTGTGCTCGTCACGGGCAAGGCCGAAGACGTTCTGGTCGAGCTGGCGGAAAAGACCGGTGCCAAAACCGTCTTCGTCAACCGCGCCTATGAGCGGACGCTGATCGACCGCGACATTGCCATCGCCCTGAAAGAAAACGGCATTGCCATCCGCGCCTTCCATGGCCAGCTGCTGCACGATCCGAAATCGATCCGTACCGGCTCCGGCAATCCCTTCAAGGTTTTCACGCCTTTCTGGAACGCCATGCAGAAACTCGGCGAACCGGCAGAGCCCATCGACGCACCCGAAAGCATTCCGGCGCCGGAGCATTTTCCGCGGTCCGAAAGCCTTGATGGCTGGAACCTGCTGCCGACGAAACCGAACTGGGCGATCGATTTCGCAAAGACGTGGACACCCGGCGAGGCCGGTGCGCAGGAAAAACTTTCGGACATCATCGACCGCGAGCTGCACGACTACAAGCGCGGCCGCGATTTTCCGGCGACCGATGCCACTTCTTCGCTCTCGCCGCACCTCGCCTTCGGTGAGATCTCCCCTGCCCGCATCTGGCATGCCACGAGAGGCCAGCCACAGAAAGCTGCCGAGGATGTCGGGCATTTTCGACGCGAACTCGCCTGGCGGGATTTTTGCTACAGCCTGCTGATCGAATTCCCAAAACTCTCCGAGGACAATTGGGACGACAAGTTCGATCCGTTCGAATGGGAGTTCGACGAAAAGGAATTTCTGGCCTGGACGAAGGGCATGACCGGTTATCCGATCGTCGATGCCGGCATGCGGCAGCTCTGGAAATCCGGCTTCATGCACAATCGCGTGCGGATGATCACCGCATCCTTCCTGATCAAGGATTTGATGATCGACTGGCGTCACGGCGAAAAATGGTTTCGCGACACGCTGGTCGATGCGGATCCGGCGAGCAACCCGGCCAACTGGCAATGGGTTGCCGGCTCAGGAGCGGATGCCTCGCCCTTCTTCCGCATCTTCAATCCGCTGCTGCAGGGCGAAAAATTCGATCCCGATGGCGATTATGTCCGCGAATACGTGCCGGAGCTGGCAAGGCTGGAGCGCAAATATATCCACCGCCCCTTCGAGGCGCCGGCGCATGTTCTGGAAAAGGCCGGGATCGAACTCGGCAAGACCTATCCGAAGCCGATCATAGACCATGGCTTTGCCCGCGACCGGGCGCTTGCCGCCTATAAGAAGCTTCGCTGATCGCTAAGCGACAATGCCGTCATAGCGGGCGCGCGGCCGGATCATCTGGCCGCTCTCCACCTGTTCCATCGCATGGGCAAGCCAGCCGACCGTTCTTGCCAGCGCAAAGATCACCAGCGGTGCATCATCCGGCAGTCGAAAACTGTCTGCGAGCGCGGCCAGCGCGAAATCGATATTGATCGGTTCGCCAAGCAGATCTTCGCCGACCTTTGCAAGCTCGGCGTAAATCGCTGGCGCTTCAAAGCTTTCCATGATGGCTTTCGCACGCGGATCACCATCCGGATAGAGCCGGTGGCCATGGCCGAAGGCACGCACAAGGCCAAGCGACGACAAGGTGCTGCGGATCGCCTCCCGTGCGCCGATAGTTGCTGCCTTCTCCACCAATGCCGTGACGCTCATCCAGGCGCCGCCATGTCGCGGTCCGGTCAGCGTTGCGAGACCGGACAGGGTTGCCGCCGAGAGTGCTGCTCCGGACGAGGCCGTGACGCGCGCTGCGAAGGCCGAGACGTTGAGCTCGTGTTCGGCGGCCAGCACCAGCGCCTTTCGGATCGGTTCCGCTGCCTCCGGCCTCTGCCAGCCGTGCGCAAGCCGCTCGTGCAGGGGCAATACCTGTGATGATGGCACGAGGGCTGATGCAACCGTCGCTAGCACGTCAGCAGCCTCGCTGCGAAGTGCTGCCGGGTGGCGTCCCAGTGCCGGAAGATCCGTCATGACACGGGAAGCGAGCGCGACAAGCGCAGCCGCGACGCGCGGACCGCCATTCTCGCCGCCAGCGGGTATTTTGATACCGCCGTCATCGATATTCCAGAGAATACCGGCAACCTGTTCAAGGGTATGCTGCTCAGCCAACACGACGACATCCTGGCCGCGATAGAAAAGTCTCTGGTTGGTGATAGCCGAAATCCCTGTCGGCAGAACGGGATCGCCCCAACGGATCGCCTCGGCCGCCACTTCCTTTGCCTGCCGGCGGCCGGAATGGCGTTCGGCCATCCGTTTCACATCGACGAGCTGATAGAGGCTGCGGCGCGGATCCGCCGGGTCCGGTTTCGCCCGGATGCGGCCACGGCTGACATTGGCGTAGAGGGTCTGCGGCTTGGTGCCGAGCAGGGCGAGCGCCTCTTCGGCGGTGATCCAGAGCGTTTGCATATTGATCGTATTTATCAAGATTGACGTCAATCTATCTAGGTTCGATCCTTTCGCCGGTAAAGGAGAAACACCCATGAAAAACGGACTTGAAGACGTCGTCGCCGCCGAGACAAAACTTTCCGATGTGGATGGCGAAGGCGGGCGGCTGATCATTCGCGGCCTGTCGCTCGACCATCTCGTGGCGACCGAGACCTATGAGGATGTCGCCGCCCTCCTCCTCGACGGGTTTTTCCCGCAACGTATCGATTCCGCTGAGCTTCGGATACGACTGGGCCATGCGCGGATAACTGTCTTTGCGCATTTCGCTGCGATCGATCCGGACCTCGCCGCCCTGCCGCCTGTGGAGGCGATGCGCGCCCTAATCGCCCGCCTGCCGGATGGCGATGACCTCGATACCGCGCTCCACCTGATCGCCGCTCCTGCGGTCTTCCTGCCCGCTCTGCTCAGGCTGCAGAAACACGAGGCACCCATCGCGCCAAATGCATCGCTCAGCCAGTCGGCCGACATTCTGGCCATGCTGACCGGCAACGTGCCGAGCCAGCAGCAGGTAGCGGCGCTCGATGCCTATCTGGTGACGATCTCCGACCACGGCCTGAACGCCTCGACCTTCACCGCACGCGTGGTTGCGTCCACGGGTGCCGGCCTCACCTCGTCGGCGCTTGCCGCTGTTAGCGCCCTCAAGGGGCCTCTGCATGGCGGCGCGCCGGGACCTGTGCTCGACATGCTCGACGCCATCGGCACGCCGGACAATGCCAAGACCTGGATCGGCGCAGCGCTCGACCGGCGTGAAAGACTGATGGGTTTCGGCCATCGCGTCTATCGTGTCCGTGATCCGCGCGCCGATGCCCTCAAGGGCGCGCTCAAGCCGCTGGTCGCAGCCGGACAGGTGAATGCGGAGCGGCTCGATCTCGCGCAGGCCGTGGAGGCGGCAGCGCTCGCGATCCTGAAGGAACGCAAGCCCGACCGACCGCTCGACGTCAATGTGGAATTTTATACGGCCCTGCTTCTCGATGCACTCGGCTTTTCGAGAGAAGCCTTTACCGGCGTGTTTGCGATCGGCCGCATGGTCGGCTGGATTGCCCATGCCCGCGAACAGGCGCTGGAAGGCCGGCTGATCCGGCCGCGTTCGGTCTATGTCGGACCGTTGCCACAGGCGGCCTGAATTCAAAAACACAGCCAAAGAAAAACCCGGCCGAGGCCGGGTTTTTTGATCGGATTATACGAGCCGGTTCTGCTCCAGTGCGGCTTCGATGAAGCTGGCGAACAGCGGATGCGGATCGAGCGGACGGCTCTTCAGTTCCGGATGGTACTGAACGCCGATGAACCACGGATGATCCGGATATTCGACCGTTTCCGGCAGAACGCCATCCGGCGACATGCCGGAGAAAACGAGGCCACAGCTTTCCAGCCGTTCCTTGTAGTCGACATTCACCTCGTAGCGGTGACGGTGACGTTCGGAAATGTCGGTCGATCCGTAGATCTCCGCAATCCGCGTGTCCTTCTTCAGGTTCGCAGCATAGGCGCCGAGGCGCATCGTGCCGCCGAGATCGCCGGCTGCCGCGCGCTTTTCGAGCGCATTGCCCTTGACCCATTCCGTCATCAGGCCGACCACAGGTTCGCTGGTCGGGCCGAATTCGGTAGAGGATGCCTTTTCGATGCCGGCGAGATTGCGGGCCGCTTCCACGACCGCCATCTGCATACCGAAGCAGATGCCGAAATAGGGAACGTTGCGTTCGCGTGCGAACTGCGCCGCCTTGATCTTGCCTTCCGAACCACGCTCGCCAAAGCCGCCCGGCACCAGGATACCGTTGACCTTTTCGAGGTAAGGCGCCGGATCTTCCTTTTCGAAGATTTCCGACTCGATCCACTCGAGCTTGACCTTGACGTGGTTGGCGATACCGCCGTGATGCAGCGCCTCGATCAGAGACTTATAGGCATCCTTGAGGCCGGTATATTTGCCGACGATCGCGATCGTGACCTCGCCTTCCGGCGTACGGATACGGTTGCAGACCTCTTCCCACTGGTCGAGACGCGGCTTTGGTGCCGGCTCGATGCCGAAGGCGGCCAGAACTTCCGAATCGAGGCCTTCCCTGTGATAGGCGATCGGCACGTCATAGATGTTGGCGACGTCGAGCGCCTGGATGACCGCGGAAGGACGGACGTTGCAGAACAGCGAAAGCTTGCGGCGTTCGGCTTCCGGGATCTCGCGGTCTGCACGCACTAGCAGGATGTCGGGGTGAATACCGAGTGCCTGCAGTTCCTTGACGGAATGCTGGGTCGGCTTGGTCTTCAGTTCGCCGGCTGCCGGAATATACGGCATCAGCGTCAGGTGGACATAGATCGCAGTGCCGCGCGGCAGATCGTTGCCGAGCTGGCGGATCGCTTCCATGAACGGCATCGCCTCGATATCGCCGACCGTGCCGCCGATTTCGCAGATGACGAAATCATAGTCGTCATTGCCTTCGATGACGAAATCCTTGATCTCGTTGGTGACATGCGGAATGACCTGAACGGTCGCGCCGAGATAGTCGCCGCGGCGTTCCTTGTCGATGATGTTCTTGTAGATCCGACCGGTGGTGATGTTGTCGGTCTTGGTGGCAGAACGGCTGGTGAAGCGTTCGTAATGCCCCAGATCGAGATCGGTCTCTGCGCCGTCGTCGGTGACGAACACTTCCCCGTGCTGGGTCGGGCTCATCGTGCCGGGATCGACGTTCAGATAAGGATCGAGTTTCCTGAGCCGCACCCGGTATCCCCGGGCTTGCAGCAATGCTCCAAGTGCTGCGGCCGCAATTCCTTTCCCGAGGGAGGAAACCACGCCGCCTGTGATGAATACATATCGCGCCATGGGAGTCACCGGATACCTTCTCATTCACGATTCCGCCAGCAGAAATTGTCGTGATCGACAAATCCCCTGTGGAATCTTCACAAAAGAAAACCGGCAGGCTTTTGGCCTGCCGGAGCTTGAAGTCTTTTTCCGACCCTTAGTTGCCGGTCGGAACGCCGCCTGCCGGAGCAGGTGTTGCGGGTTGTGCCGGCGTCGCGGGCTGAGCCGGCGCAGCGCCCGTAGCGGGAGCTGCCCCTGCGGCAGGTGCAGCCGGAGCCGGTGTCGCAGCGCCTTCGGACGGAACGCCGTTGCTGGCCGGAGGCGCAGCCGGTGCCGGGCCGAGCTGGTTCAGGATGCCGTTGCCACTGCCCTGCTGGCTCTGCGGAATGCGGTTCAGAATGTCCGTCGGACGCGATTCGAAGCGGGCGAGAATGCCGAGCGCCAGCGAGGTCACGAAGAACAGGGCAGCGAGGATCGCGGTCGTCCGTGTCAGCGCATTGGCCGTGCCGCGTGCCGACATGAAGCCGGAACCGCCGCCGATACCAAGGCCACCACCTTCGGAGCGCTGGATCAGCACGACGCCGACAAGCGCCAGCACGATCATGAGATGAATGACGATCAGGACGGTCTGCATGAAATGATTATCCCTGCCCTATACGGACACAACTTTAATAGGTTCGGCGGCTCTTTACATGACGCCCGCCCGCTTTCCAAGCCCTTTCGTGGACCTATCCCTGCAGGCTTGCTGCTGCCAGCTGCTCATAGACCGAATAGATGGCGAGGAACTCGCTCGCTTTCAAGCTCGCGCCGCCGATCAGGGCACCATCGACATTGTCGACACTCATCAGGGCCAAGGCGTTCTCCGGCTTGACGGAACCACCATAAAGAAGCCGCATGGCGCCCCCCTCCTCACGCCCAAGGCGCCGCTTCAGCTCGTCGCGCATGAAGGCATGGGCGACGCCGATATCGCCCGTGGTCGGCGTAAGGCCGGTTCCGATCGCCCAGAGCGGCTCATAGGCGACCACGGTATTGTCTGCCGTCGCGCTTTCGGGAATGGAGCCCATCAACTGGCGCATCAGCACGTCGAGCGTCTCGTAGGCATCACGCTGGTTGGCGGTTTCGCCGACGCAGACGATTGCGGTGAGGCCAGCCTCATGCGCGGCCTCGACCTTCAGGCGGACCAGATGATCGCTCTCGCCATGGTCGGTGCGGCGCTCTGAATGGCCGAGAATGACATGGGTGCCGAAGCAGTCGGCGATCATCTCGGCCGAGATGTCACCGGTATGGGATCCGGATTGCTTCTGATGGCAATCCTGTGCGCCGACCATCAGCGGGCTGTCGGTGCAGATTGCGGTCGCGACGTAAAGCAGGGTCGAAGGCGGGCAGATCAGCGCATCGACGTGATCCACCAGGTCGCTATGCAGGATGCCATCAGCCATCGCCTTGATTTCACTCAGGGCGTCACGGGTACCGTTCATCTTCCAGTTACCGGCAATCAGGGGGCGCACATCGGGCGTCATCGGCTGATTTTTCCTCTCCAGTTTCCGGCCACGTCGCTGCAGCCGCCACCTCCGCGTGCAAGTCAGCACCTTCCGGCGCGCCACGCCTCCCTTCGTATGCTGAAAAATGATCTTATTTCAAGGCCTTGCTTCCAACCTCGGAAATGCCGGGAGGCGCAATTGGCGGCGAAAAACACAGCTCGGATGAACCAGCTCGCGATTCAATCGTTTAGAGCGGCCACGGCGGCTGAATTGGCCGTATCTTCGTTATCTGTGGGCAACAAGCACAAAATTGAGCACTTTACGCCAATCGACCATCCGGATCGGTGTTCCATGGCTGCCCGTCGCGAACAATGTGAAGCGAACCGGGTATTTGGCCAAATGCAATTTCCGGTAGATATCGATCTGATCCTGTGCCGCATAGACCTTGTCGGCGCTGCCGTGCGCAAAATAGATCGGCAATCCGAGCTTCACGAAAGGCGTCGTCGGCAGGCCGGGATCGGGAGGTCCGCCAAGCAGGACCATGCCGGCCATATAACGGACGGTCTCCTTGTCCCGGGTAATATGCTGGCAGAGAATGCCGCCCATCGAGGCGCAGGCAAGGATGACCGGCCGGCCCGCCGCCTGTTCGAATGCGTAGCGGATCAGCGCGCCCACGTCGGCGGCGCCCTTGTCGTCGAAAGCGGGAACGCTGACTGAATAATAGGTGCCGCCATTGCGCACGACGAGGTTTTTCAGCCGGTTGAAATTGCCGCCGAACTTTTGGTCGTCGACACCGAGCCGCCGGTCGCCGCCGCGGCCATGGATGAAGATCACGACAAAAGCCTCGCCTTCAGCCTGTCCCACCCTGGTGACATTCAGCTTGCGGTCGCCGAAGACGAGCGCCTGATCCTCCTGGACGCTGCGGACGGCCGTGTCGATATATTGCGAGCGGACATGCATTTCGGGCTCGCGGTCGCGGCCGTTGATATCGCGCATTTCCTGATAATCGACGATTTCGTAATCGCCGTTATCGGCCTTTTCCAAAATCGTCTGCTTGGAAAACAGCTCGTCCTTGAACGGTTTCAGCGGACCTTCCTGCGCTGTGGCAGGGCTGCCGATGACGGAGAAAACGGTGGCAAGCGCCACGGCGAAAACGAAATGAACTGTGGACATGCGAGATTTCATTTGTTTCCTAAGGTCCAGATGCTTGCCATTGCTCGACCCGCCAAGCATTGCTGAATAACAACCGTTTCCAGAGAGTATCGCGAAAATGCCGGTTTTTTGGCAGAATTGCGCGTGATTCGAAACAGCACGAGATGGGTATGGCTTCTCCCACCGCACCCCGACAGGTAGTACCGACGCCGCCGATGGATGACAATAACGACCTTTTCGCCGGGCAGCCCGAAGTAACACGGGCGGCTCAGGATGATGCCACGACCAAGACGACCGTTCCGGAAACCGTAAAGGCCGAGCCGTCGACGCCGCGTCCCGTCCCGCAGCCCCAGGCTGGCGGTGACGATTACGGTGCGTCCTCGATCCGCGTTCTCGAAGGACTCGAGCCGGTGCGCATGCGTCCCGGCATGTATATCGGCGGCACCGACGAGAAGGCGTTGCATCACCTGTTCGCCGAAGTCATCGACAACTCGATGGACGAAGCGGTGGCCGGTCACGCCAACTTCATCGAAGTGCATCTGGATGCGGAAGGCGTTCTTTCCGTGACCGATAACGGCCGCGGTATTCCGGTGGAAAACCACCCGCAGGTTCCGGGCAGGTCGACGCTCGAAGTGATCATGACCAAGCTGCATGCCGGCGGCAAGTTCGACGGCAAGGCATACGAGACCTCCGGCGGTCTGCACGGCGTCGGCATTTCGGTTGTCAACGCCCTGTCCGACATCCTCGAAGTGGAAGTCGCCCGCAACAAGAAGCTTTATCGCCAGCGGTTTTCGCGCGGGCTTCCGCTGGGTGGATTGGAAGAACTCGGCGACGTCCACAATCGCCGTGGTACCAAGGTCCGTTTCCATCCCGACCCGCAGATCTTTGGCGACCACGCCAAATTTGATGCCGGCCGCATCTTCCGCATGGCCCGGTCGAAAGCCTATCTGTTCGGCGGCGTCGAAATCCGCTGGAGCTGCGATCCGGGCGTTGTTCAGCCGGGCGGTGAAATCCCCGAAAAGGCGGTCTTCCATTTCCCCGGCGGTCTTAAGGATTATCTTGCTGCCACGCTCGGCAAGGATTTTACCGTCACCCGCGAGATCTTCGCCGGCCGCACGGAAAAGACCGGTGGTCATGGCGCCATGGAATGGGCGATCACCTGGTATGGTGGCGATCCGCAGCTGCATTCCTATTGCAACACGATCCCGACCCCCGAAGGCGGCACGCATGAAGCGGGTCTGCGCATCGCACTGACCAAGGGCCTCAAGAATTACGCCGAACTGACGCAGAACAAGCGCGCCAAGGACATCACCACCGACGACGTGATGATCTCGGCCGTCGGCATGCTCTCGGTCTTCATCCGCGAACCGGAATTCGTCGGCCAGACGAAGGACAAGCTGGCCACCGTCGAAGCCCAGCGCATCGTCGAAAACGTGCTGCGCGATCCGTTCGACCACTATCTCGCCGGCAATCCGGCGGAAGCGGCCAAGCTTCTCGAATGGGTGATCGAGCGCGCCGAAGAGCGCCTTCGCCGCCGCAAGGAAAAGGAAGTCAACCGCAAGACGGCCGTGCGTAAGCTGCGCCTGCCCGGCAAGCTGGCGGACTGCTCGCAGAACACGGCCGAAGGCGCCGAACTCTTCATCGTCGAAGGTGATTCGGCAGGTGGCTCTGCAAAACAGGGGCGCAACCGCGCCAATCAGGCGATCCTTCCGCTGCGCGGCAAGATTTTGAACGTCGGTTCGGCAAGCCGTGAAAAGCTGTCTGCCAACCAGCAGATCACCGATCTCGTCCAGGCGCTCGGCTGCGGCACCCGCACCAAGTACCGTGAAGAGGATCTCCGCTACGAGCGCGTCATCATCATGACCGATGCCGACGTCGACGGCGCGCACATCGCTTCACTGCTGATCACCTTCTTCTATCAGGAAATGCCGGAGCTCATCCGCGGCAGCCATCTCTATCTCGCCGTGCCGCCGCTCTACGTACTGCGCCAGGGTGCCAAGTCGGTCTATGCGCGTGACGATGCACATCGTGCTGAACTGATGGAAACGGTGTTCAAGGGCAAGAAGGTCGAAGTCGGCCGCTTCAAAGGCCTTGGCGAAATGATGCCGGCGCAGCTCAAGGAAACCACGATGGATCCTGCGCATCGCACGCTACTGCGCGTGCTGATCGACGAGGTCGATTTCGAGGGTACCCGCGAAGCCGTCGACAATTTGATGGGCACCAAGCCGGAAGCCCGCTTCCGCTTCATCCAGGATCGTGCGGCCTTCGCAGAAAATCTGGATATCTGACCCCTCGAAATTCAGGGGTAATGCGACCCTGAGTTTCAGGGTCGCGACAGAACCTTGTTCACGGCACCGATGATCGCCGTCACTTCATAAGGCTTGCGCACGACGGGTGCGGAAAAGGTCGCCGGGATAACCGAGCGGTCGCTGTATCCGGTCGCAAAGATGAACGGCACATCGCGGCGCTGCAGTTCCTCGGCAATCGGCAGGGATGTGCTGGAACCGAGATTGACGTCGAGGATCGCCACATCCGGCGTGAAATCCTTCAGGCGTCGAAGAGCATCCGATACCGATGGCGAGGTGACGACCTTCTGGATGCCCTCGTCCGCAAGCATGGCTTCCACATCCGCGGCGATCAGCATCTGGTCTTCGACCAGCAGGATTTCCAGTTCCGAAAGCTTTTGCGCCTCGTCGTGACGATTTGCGGCAGCGCCCGAGAGAGGGTTCTCGCTGGATTGCGATGGATCCTCTTCCGCCTGAATGTGGCGGGTCGGGATCAGGAAGGATGCCCTGACACCTTCCGGCGGGTACTCAACCGACGCAGTCCCGTCGAGTTCGAAGGGAATGCTGCGCCCGATCAGGACGCTGCCGAAACCGGCGCGTGTCGGAGGACGCGTTGTCGGTCCGCCAGTCTCCGTCCACAACAGGTCGCAATCGCCATTGCCGAGCCGCTGCCATTCGATTTCCAGCCGGCCGTCAGCGGCGGACAACGCGCCATATTTGGCGGCATTGGTCGACATTTCGTGCAGGACCAGCGCCATTACCGAAAAGGCACGGCTGTCGAGCCAGATGCGCGGACCGTTCAAGGCGATCGTCCGCGATCCTTCCATATAAGGACGCAGTTCCGCTTCCAGAAGGTCGGATAGAATACCGCCCTCGCCGCTGCGCACGACCTGGTCATGAGCAAAGGCAAGAGCCTGGATGCGGCCCTTGAGCGAGCCGACATAATCGGAAATCGGACGCGAATCGTCGACCGGGTGTCCAACGAGTGCCTTGATCACCGACAGGATGTTCTTGACCCGGTGGTTCAGCTCCTCGTTCAGCATCCGCTGGCGGACATCTGCCTTGCCCCGCTCGTCCGCGAGCAGTTCGTTATGGTGTAGGACGATTTCCACCAGCATGGCGCGGATTGCGTCGGCGATTTCCAGATCGCTATCGGTCCATGGCTGTGCCTTCAGCCGCACAAGCTCCTTCCAGATCGCAAAACTCTTGCGCGGGGTCAGGCGATCACCGAGCGGGCCGATCTGATACTGCTTGTCAGGGTTCCCGGCCCATTCGAGGGTCTGAACCATTTCGCGGCGGAAAAAGAAAAGATAATCCCTCGGCCGCTGTGAAAGCGGTATGGCGAGCACGCCGCAGGCATCGTCGGGCGATATGCCGGACTGCGGAAGCGACCGGGACAATTCAGCTGTGGACCAGACCCGTCCGCTTGCAACGCCGCCGACGAGTTCCGCCAGCTCGCCTGCGAGATATTGTGGCGGCACTGTTCCCTCGCCCGCCCATACGCCATCGAGCCAGAGCCCGACGCCATCACAGGGCAGCATACCGCCAAAATCCTGGAGCGAATTGCGAAGCAGGCTGCTGATATCGCTATGGCTCGAGGCCACCTGCAGGAAACGGTCAAGCGAGCGACGTGCCTGGCTCGATGCCTCGACGAGCTGCCGCTGCTTCAGCGCGCTCAGATGCAGCGAGAAGAATTCCCCAAAGGTTTCCGCCGCGACGCGCTGCGGCATCGAAAGTGCCTTGGGCGAATAATGGTGGCAGGCGATCAGCCCCCATAATTCGCCATCCACGATGATCGAGACCGACATCGAGGCTGCGACGCCCATGTTGCGCAGATATTCGCAATGGACCGGCGAGACGCTGCGCAGATGCGCGAAGGAGAGATCGACGGGCCTGCCATTCTCACCGAGCTGCGGAGCGAGGGCGACGCGCTCATTGTCCACATTCGAAATCACGCGGATCGTGTTTTTAACGTAGAGCGCACGCGCCTGTTTCGGAATGTCGGCCGCCGGGAAATACTGGCCCTTGAAGCTTTCGAGATCCCGGCGCTTGTATTCGCTGATGACCTTGCCCGACCCTTCCTGCTCGAAACGGTAGATCATGATCCGGTCATAACCGAGCATGGCGAACATCAGCCGGGCCGCATTTTCGATCAGCCGATCGATGCTGTTCATGTTGCGGATACGGCTGATCAGCATGCGCGCCACTTCGAGCGGCTGATCGGCTTCCGTCGAAGCCGGCTCGAATTCGATGATCACCTTGTCATCGTAGCGATGGATGGCGATATCGAAAGCCTTGCCCGAAGAGACCTGCAGCGCGTGGCGCAATGCCGGCCGTGCCGGATCGTCCGAAGTCGCCAGAGCGTTGCGCAAAGAATGGGCCGCCTCGCCGCCGACGAGATCCTCAAGCCGTCCGCCGTTGATTTCTCTATCGAAACCAAGCATCGAGGCGGTATTGGCGGAATGGTGCAGAATGACGGCGCCTGCAAGGTCGCAGACGACCAGGCACCCATGCGGCTGGATACTTCCGGGAATATGGATGGGTTCACGGTCGCAATTGGTGAGATCGACCGCATCCGCATTGGGCATCACTTGGATCCTTCGGGTTGCGCACTTCAACAAAGATAGGCGCGAACCTGTTCATTCAATTGACCTCTAACGAAATAAGGCCCGTCAAGAAAGGTGAATTTTTGTCGAGAGGCGTTTGCGCAACGCAGATAGAAATAGGGAGTTTCATATTTCTATCGTATCCAGCTTGTAGGGCAGACAAGTAACGGGCCGTTTAGCCGACTGCTATTATGCTTGCAGCCATGGGATCGATATACCATATCTGGACGACAAAGATTGGGAGCGGCAGCAGACGTGAGTATCAATAGCGATCGTGACGGAAAAAAAGAGCCGCGCTGGCTTGGGCCGGTGGCGCCGAGCAGGATCGCTCTCATTCCGCCGATTTCCGCCGCACGCTGGCTGCTGGTCCTTGTGGCCGCGGCGGCCATCTATTTCTTCCACGGTTTTCTCGTCCCGGTCCTCGCAGCGCTGGTGATCGGCTTTGCAAGCTGGCCGCTTTACAAGAAACTGCTGTACCGCACCGGTGGCAATACGACGATCGGCGCGACGCTCGCGATCATCTTCATCCTGATCTTCCTGATCGTGCCGATCGGCATTGCCATCAGCTATACGATCGGTGAAGTCCGCCAGTGGATCATCTGGGCAGCCGAGGTCAACCGTTTTGGCGCACCGCCACCGGCCTGGATAACCGCTCTTCCGTGGGCCGGTGAGTGGCTGGGCGTGCAGTGGGCGCGCCATGTCGGGTCTCCCGGTTCGATCGGCGAACTTGTTCAGCTCGTCAGCGGCGCCAATATCGGCAATATCTATCGTGCCGTGATCGCTGCTGGGGATGGCGCATTCCACGTTCTCCTCACCATGCTGTTCATGCTGATCGCGCTGTTCTTCGTCTACCGCGACGGCGCTGCATTCACCACGCAGCTGGACCTGCTCGGCGAACGTATACTGCCGACCCGCTGGGAACGCATCTCGCGCGTCGTGCCGGCAACGATCAGTTCGACGGTCACCGGCATGACGCTGATTGCCATCGGCGAAGGCATCGTACTCGGTATTGCCTACTGGATCGCCGGCGTCCCCTCGCCTGTTACGCTCGGTGTCATTACCGGCGTGATGGCGCTGATCCCTGGCGGCGCGCCGCTGTCGTTCACGCTGGTATCGGTCTATCTGGTTGCCAACGGCTCCTATGTTGCCGGTATTGCCCTGCTGACATGGGGTACGGTCGAACTTTTCATCGTCGACAAGACAGTGCGGCCGCGCCTCGTCGGCGGCCCGATAAAGCTTCCCTTCCTTCCGACCTTCTTCGGCCTTGTCGGCGGGGTCAAGACGATGGGCTTCCTCGGGCTTTTCATTGGCCCGGTGCTGATGGCGCTGATCGTCTCGATCTGGCGCGAATGGATCCGCGAGGTCAAAATGGCTGAAACCGTGCAGCAGGATGGCGACCCCAGCCAGACCATTCAGCCGCCGCCACAGCCCGGCTCCGAGCTGCCCTATGTCCGGAAAGCCTCCAATCCCTGAAACACGCTGCCGCGAGAAATCGCAGCGCCGTGGATAACATGCCTTCGTCGCGTCACGATTGCCATCTCTAAGGCCTGAACAGGTTCAAGGAGAAATGCATGAATTCCGCGCTGATCATCATGACCATTCTCGGCTGCAATGACAGCGGAACGGATTGCCACTACATCGCCACCGTCAACCAGCGCTGGCCGACGATCGCGATGTGCGATTCGGTCTCGGAAAAGCAGCTGCCTTCCTATGCGAACCAGCCCTATCCGGTGATCATCGCCGTCTGCCAGAATCCGGAAACGATTGCCGGCAATCCGTCCGAGACGACCGAAAAGACCGCTCAGGCACCCGCATCGGAACAGGCTCCTGCCCCGGTGCCGACGCCTGCGGACGGACAGGAAGTCAGTCAGGCCGAGAAGGAAACGCTGGCAGGCAGGGCAATCCAGCGCGTCCGCAATGTCCTGCCGACGACGGAAGGGGTCAAAACCCTGATGAACAAGCCCGTACGGCTGGTTGAGGACGGTTATTCCTGGGTCGCCCGGCGCGTCTCGAACTGACGGCCTCAGGCGGCCAGGCAGACGTCGCTGGCATAGGCGCGAGCACGGGCCCTGATTTCCAGCCGGTTCAGTTTCTCGATCATGTCCATCATCTCGGCGATGGATGCGCTTTCCTGCGCCTTTCTTGAGAAACGCTCGATCAGCATGGCGCAGATGTCGCCGGCACTTCTGTCGGCCGTGGCATCGCGCCAGAGAAACACCGCCTCGACGAAGACCAGGGCAATCTCTCGGCTAAGCCCGCAGGACAGGAAAAGGGCGCGGACGGCATGTTCACGCCCGGTGGCGAGGATCGGCCGCACACGCCGCTCTCCAAGCCCGGAAAGGCTGGAAACGGCGCAGGAGACGAAGTCCGCCTTGCCGGCGCAGAGCGCATGGATGAGAAAGGCTGGCGTCAGGCGGCCTGTGATGCGCAGATGTTCGACCAGCGACGGAATTTCGTCGGCACCGGCGTCGCTGGCAATCGCCACGGTCGCAGCCTCCTCCGCCTCGCGGCCCATATGGTCGAGCCTGCCGCCGCCGATCGCCGAACGAACCAGCCCGCTTGAGAGGATGGCGTCGGCGACATGGCGCACCAGCATGTGGCGCGCGTCGGCCGGAAGGGTTTCGCGCTCGAGCAGAAGATTGCGGATCGTCATCTGCCGGCCGAATCGTTCGGCCATCCGGCGAAGCGACGAGCGGGTAATATCGGCAGTCGGGTTTTCGAGCAGAAGGACGATTTCGGTTTCGTCACCGATTTCAGCGATGGCGGCGGCCACACCACGTGTTACGCCGGGTCGCGAGGCAATCAGACCTCGTGTCACCTCGTCGCCGCGGCCGGCAAGATCGACCAGATCCGATTCGCTCAAAACCGGCGAGCAGGCGATGATCGTGCAGGCGACTTCGGGCTGGTCTTCGGCAAGGGTCATGACTATGGCCCGCGGCGCGTCCGGCGACGTGCAGACGGCCTCTGCCAGCGCCAGCCTTACCCGCGGCGACGGATCGTCGAGAAGGTAGGTCATCGCCAGACCGGCTGCCTTGCGTTCTTCGCCTCCCATCTGCGACTGCAGATAGGCTCTGGCCAGAGCATCGGCCGCCTTGGCGCGATCAGCCACTTTTGCTGTCTCCGCCCAACGAAGAAATGCCTGTACGATCACGACGCGCCTCGGTAATACACCGCAATTCCCCCTGGAACCGCTCAAGGTCACGCTAGGGGTAAAAAGTTTAAGATTGGTTCACCATGTTTGCTAACCAGGCCCGGTGACATGATGATGCGCTCCTTCCTCCTCCCTGGAGCCATTCCGGACATGATTCCAGCAGCAGCCGCCGACTGGCTGGTCATCGATATTATCCGTTTTTCCGAAATGATTGCCGTCCAAGCTGAGTCGGCCGAGTCGCTCGCCAAGGAACCAATTGGTCTCGCCGCCCTGTTGCCGCCAATTGCCTCTCCCCGAATGGAAGAGTCGCTGGTCGCTGCATTGCGGCTGCGGGCAACGATGGTGGTTCTGTCCGGAACGGAAGGGTGTGCCGATATCCAGCGGCTGGACATGCTGCTGCGGCTCGAAGAAGCGCGACTCGGCCTGGCCGACGGCAGCACTGGCATTGCGGCGCTCCTCAATGCGGGCGGAGTGCTGCAGGCCAGAAACATGCACCAATGGAGCCGCCGCCTTCGTGCCGTCGGTCTCGATCTTGAGGAAACAGCGTTTTCGGCTGAGTCGGAAACTGTCAGCTTTGCACGGGCGCAGATTGCTCTTGGTGCAAAAGCGGCGGGAATAGTCGCGATCGGCACCGGGCGCCCTGCCCGGCCCGAGGATTTTCAAGCGCAATGCATCGCCGCGCGTGAAAACGGTTTTAGCGGCATGTTTGTCCGCGACCTCGAGCAAACCGAGATCGCCAACGTCATTTTCTGATGACCGGACCGATTTATTTCGGCCGCGTCAGTTCGAACATCCCGAGCCCGGCATCCGCATAGTCGCGATATCCCATGCGCCCGATCGGGGCTGCGAGCGACATGTCGACTCGTCCGTTACGGATGATGTCTTCCCGAATATGAATGCCAACGACTTCACCGAATACCATGAAGGATGTCGAAAGCCCGCCATCGATGCCCTTCGGCTGAATGACCTCCGTCAGCCTGCATTCGAGCGCTGTATAGGCTTCCTCGACGTAAGGTGCATCGACGATCTGCCCCATGGCAGGTGTGAGCCCGGCAAGCTCGAATTCGTTGACGCCATATTCGACCGAAGCTGATGAGGCGTTCATCTTGTCGGCGAGGTCACGGCTGACAAGACTCGCGGTGAAGACACCCGTCTCCTCCACGTTGCGCAGGCTGTCCTTGCGGCCGGACGATGAAAACATCACCAGCTTGGGCTCATCCGAAACAATGTTGAAGAAGGAATAGGGCGAGAGGTTCAGCGAGCAGTCCCGCCCCTTCGTGCCTATCCAGCCGATCGGACGCGGCGCCACGATCGCCTTGAAAGGGTCGTGGCGCATGCCATGGGCATTGTCGTCCGTCCGGTAGAACATCAGGCTTGCTCCTCGCCTGCATAGGTGACGACGTCGGCAAGCTGCGGACGCGGCCGGTCCGGCGTCGGGAAATCGCTGGAGCCGATATGGACGAAGCCTGCAACCTTTTCGCCCGGCTTGATACCGAGTGCCGGGAAGACGCGTTCGTCATAGGCGATCCATTCGGTGCGCCAGTTGGCGACATAGCCCTGAGCATTGGCGGCCATGATCATGTTGAGGCAAACGGCGCCAGCAGACAGAACCTGCTCCCATTCCGGGATTTTTGCATGCGGTGCTGCCGTGCTGATGACGGCGACGACGAGAGGCGCGCGGGTGAAGCGGCCGAGTTCCACCTCGCGGGCAGTTTCGGTCATGTCGGGGTTGCTTTCGAGCGACAGTTTCAGGAACTGCTCGCCGAGTGTTTTTCTGACATCACCCCGATAGACAACAAGCCGCCAGGGCGCGATCTTGCCGTGGTCGGGAACACGCACCGATGAGGTGAGGATGGCTTCCAGTTCAGACTGGGACGGGCCCGGGTCCTTGATCTGTGCGACCGGCGTGGAATGCCTGTCCTTCAGGTAATCGGAGAGCGTGACGTTATTTTCCATGGCTAAAGCTTCCATTCGCGGCTAGATGGTTGGAAGGTCTTGAAAATGCCCAAGCAGCGGTCTTCAAGTGGCCGTTCGCAAAACAAGAGTCAACGGTTTGCATCTCATGCCAGGCACTGCCTTTCTTTTCCGCGGTCTTCTCGCCTGCCTGATCACGCTTGCCGGGACGACGGCGGGTCATGCGCAGGAAGATGCGTTCAAGAGCTTTCACCAGCTCGACAGCACGACGAAGATGCCCAAGCTCAACGCGTTTTCCGCGACGGTCGGCGAATCGCCGGTCAGCACCGCGAAGGATGTGCGTTTCGAAGCGAAGCTGACGGCGGGCGGAGAAGCGATGCAGGAAGGGCTCGCCTGGCGGGTTTTCAGCCCACTTGCCGGCGTTGACGGCAAGCTGCCGCTCGTTGCGAGTTCCGATGGTGGTTCAGCTGCCTTCCAGCTGGCGCCGGGTGATTATTTCGTCAACGTCGCCTTTGGCCGCGCCGGCGTTACCAAGAAACTGACTGTGCCAACCTTGGGCCAGGTGGAAAAACAAACACTCGTTCTCGATGCCGGCGGCTTCATCCTCAATGCGGTTGCCGGTGCCGACCAGCGCATCCCGCCGAATCAGCTGAGCTTTGCCGTTTACTCCTCGGAAGTGCGCGAGAACGGCGACCGGGCTCTGGTCATGTCGGATGTGAAGCCGAACACGATCGTCAGGCTTGCGGCAGGCACATACCACATCGTTTCCGATTACGGTGATGTGAACGCCGTGGTGCGCGCCGATATCCAGGTCGAGGCCGGCAAGCTGACGCAGGCGGTACTCCAGCACCGCGCCGCACAGGTCAATCTCAAGCTCGTGTCACAGCCGGGTGGCGAAGCGATCGCCGATACCGCATGGTCGGTGCTGACGGCTGCGGGCGACGTGGTCAATGAAAGCGTCAGCGCCTTTCCGCAGATGGTCCTGACCGAAGGCGGCTATCTCGCGGTTGCCCGTAACAAGGACAAGATCTACCAGCGCGAATTCACCGTCAAAGCCGGCCGCAATGCCGATGTCGAGGTGTTGATGCGCGATGCGGCGCCGACGACCAGCGCCAATCTCGCTCCGCAGGACTGACGCTTTCGTTTCTGAGCGGGCGCCGAAGTTCCGGCGCTATGTGGCGTCAGGCCTTCTGCAGACGCCGCACCTTGCGGGCGGTCATCGGACGCATGGCAAAGACCGCCTCGTAGAGCATAGCCAGAAGGTCCTTGCGATCCGCAACCTTCGACATGTCTTCCCAGGTCATCATGCCGCCGACCTGCGCCTTGATCGAGGTGCCAGATAGCCGCTTGAATTCACGGATCAGCAGCGAAAGCCGCAGCGTCAGCGAAATCCGGCTGGCGATATGGAAGAGCCGGCCGTTCTGGCCCGCAAAATAGATCGGCACGACATTCGCCTTGGCCGACTGGATGAGCTTTGCCGGAAAGATTTTCCACGGCAGGTCTTCGACCGGGCCAAAACCCTTGCGTGCCGTGGCAACGCCGCCGGCCGGGAAGATGATGATCGTCGTGCCTTCCTGCAGCAGCCGGAGCGCCTCGTGGCGGGTCTGCATGTTGATCAGCACCGCCTCCTTGGTCTCCTCGAAGGAGACGGGCAGAGAATAGGGCGCCATTTCCGGCACCTTCAGAAGTTCGTTGTTGATCAGCACGCGGAAAGGCCGGCCGAGCTGTTCGGCAAGCGCCAGGACGGCAATGCCGTCGCCGATGCCGAACGGATGGTTGGCGACGATGACGAGCGGCCGATCCGGCATGTCCGGCGGCGGCCAGCTGCCTTGCACGTCGAGGCTGACGTCGATCAGATCGAGCATCTTGCCGAAGACACGGTCGCTCTTGCCGGCAATATCGGTGCGCCAGATGTCGTAGAGACGGGCGTAACGGTCACGGCCAGAGAGGCCTTCGATAGAACGAATGAACCAGCGCTTCAGGCGCGGGTCCTTTTCATTCGCGTAGGAAAGTTCCTTGAAGCGCAAGTCGATCTCCGCGGAACATTCCGCCCAAATTGGTGAAAAGGCATTATTGCAAGTTTATTGCAGATTTCTGACAGCGCCCGTCACAGTCCGTGTCGGGCGCTGTCTCTTCACACCAAAATCTAGGCTGCCTTTTTGGCAGCCTTGCGGCGCTTGACATCCGGCGGCGTCGCTTCGTCCGTCAGGCTCGCGATCGCCTCGTCCAAGCTCATCGCGGTCTGGGCCTGCGAGCCGAGGCGGCGGATGTTGACCGAACGCTCTTCGGCTTCCTTCTTGCCGCAGACGATGATGACCGGAACCTTCGTGACCGAGTGTTCGCGGACCTTGTAGTTGATCTTCTCGTTGCGGAAGTCGGTCTCGACGTTGAGACCGGCATCGCGCAGAGCTTCAGCAACTTCACGGCCGTAATCGTCGGCATCCGAAGTGATCGTTGCCACGACGACCTGGGTCGGCGCGAACCAGAGCGGCATATGGCCGGCAAAGTTCTCGATCAGGATGCCGAGGAAACGCTCCATCGAACCGCAGATGGCGCGGTGGATCATCACCGGCTGCTGCTTTTCCGAATTGTGGTCGATATAGAAGGCGCCAAAACGTTCCGGCAGGTTGAAGTCGACCTGCGTCGTGCCGCACTGCCATTCGCGACCAATCGCGTCCTTCAGCGTGTATTCGAACTTCGGACCATAGAAAGCGCCCTCGCCCGGCAGAATGCCGGTCTTTATGCGGCCGCCCGACTGTTCCTCGATCGTCTTCAGCACATCCATCATCACGCTTTCGGCGCGATCCCAGAGGGCATCCGTGCCAACGCGCTTGTCCGGACGGGTCGACAGCTTGACGACGACTTCCTGGAAGCCGAAGTCTTCGTAGACCGACAGGATCAGGTCGTTGATACGCAGGCACTCGGCCGCCATCTGCTCGTCCGTGCAGAAGACGTGGGCATCGTCCTGCGTGAAGCCGCGCACGCGCATCAGGCCGTGAAGAGCGCCCGAGGCTTCGTAACGGTGCACAAGGCCGAATTCCGCGAGACGGATCGGCAGTTCGCGATAGGACTTCAGGCCATGCTTGAAGATCTGCACGTGACCCGGGCAGTTCATCGGCTTCAGCGCGAAGACGCGGTTATCAGCTTCCTTGTCGTCCTCATGCGTGAACGCATAGGCAGACTTCACCGCGAACATGTTTTCCTGGTACCAGCCCCAGTGACCGGACGTTTCCCAAAGCGAAGCGTCGAGCACCTGCGGCGCGTTGACTTCCTCGTACGTGCCGGCCAGGCGGCGGCGCATATAGGACGTCAGGGTCTGGAACATGCGCCAGCCTTTGCCATGCCAGAACACGACGCCCGGACCTTCTTCCTGGAAATGGAACAGGTCCATTTCGCGGCCGAGCTTGCGGTGGTCGCGCTTTTCGGCTTCCGCCAGGATATGGAGGTAGCTGTCGAGCTCTTCCTGGCTTGCCCAGGCAGTTGCGTAGATGCGGGTCAGCATCGGATTGTTGCTGTCGCCACGCCAATAGGCGCCGGCCACCTTCATCAGTTTGAAGGCAGTGCCGATCTGGCCCGTCGAGGCCATGTGCGGACCACGGCAGAGGTCGAACCACTTCCCCTGGCGATAGATCTTCAGATCCTGGTCTTCCGGGATCGCGTCGACGAGCTCGACCTTATAGGCCTCGCCCATGTCGGCAAACGTGTTGCGTGCCTTTTCGCGCGACCAGATTTCCTTGGTGAAGGGCTCATTGCGAGCGATGATTTCCTTCATCTTCGCTTCGATCTTCGGCAGGTCTTCGGGCGTGAAAGGCCAGTCTTCGCGACTGTCCGGGTGGACGCGCTTGAAGTCGTAATAAAAACCGTTCTCGATGACGGGGCCGATCGTCACCTGCGTGCCGGGCCACAGATCCTGCACGGCTTCCGCCATGACGTGGGCCGCATCGTGGCGGATCAGTTCCAGCGCGCGCGGGTCGGCACGGGTGATGATCTCGATCGAACCGTCGGTGACGGGATCGGAAAGATCCTGCACGGTGCCATTGATGGCAACGGCGACGGCCTTCTTGACCAGCGACTTGGAAATCGACTCGGCGACATCACGGCCGGTCGTGCCGGCGTCGAAAACGCGCAGCGAGCCATCGGGAAATGTAAGGGAAACGGATTGAGACATGACTTTCTCCTGTCCAGTCCCGCCAACGAATGCGGGTGGTGGCAAATGGCCGGAAATCATCCGGCGTCGAACGGGCGCGTGATAATGCTTTTCCGGCTTCTAGTAAAGCTTGACGCACCAAGGATAGTACGGGTCAGGAAGCCGTCTTCCGGTGCTTGCGCCAGTACCGCCATGGCATCCACCAGTGCTGGCGGCTCTCCAGAACTTCCTGCACGGGATCAAGCCCGCCAGTGCCGCCCGGTCCGCAACGCACGACCCTGAAGAGCGTCATCCAGCCGCCCGGCCAGAACCCGTGCCGGGCGATCGCCTCATAACCATATTCCGAACAGGTCGGGATATGGCGGCAGGAATTGCCGATGAAGCCGGACAGCGTCAGCTGGTAGACGCGGATCAGCCCCATGCCGAGAAGCCGCCCGGGCGTCTTTGCAAACGGACCGGACCAGTTGCGCGACCGTGACGGCGATTTCTTGTGGCCTTCATGCCCGCAGTCGGGAGCGCCGCACATGATCTCAGACGGCCGCCGTCTGGGCTTCGGACGCGCCGGCACCGCCGGCCTCGATCTGGTCGATCGCGTCGACCACTGCATCGAAGGTGAGCATGGTCGATGCGTGGCGGGCCTTGTAGTCCTTGACTGGCTTCAGATAGCGCATCTCCTCGAAACGGCCTTCCGGCCCCTCGCCGCCGTCTTTCAGCATGGCGAGCATGTCCGCCCGCGCCTGCCGCAATTCGCCGACGGTCGCGCCGACGACATGCCGGGCCATGATCGAGGATGATGCCTGTCCGAGCGCGCAGGCCCGCACCTCATGGGAGAAGTCGGTGACCACGCCATCTTCCAGCTTGAGGTATATCTTTACCTTCGAGCCGCAGAGTTTTGAATGTTTTTCGGACACGGCATCTGCATCGGCGAGCTTGCCGGCACGACCGATATTTCCTGCGAATTCGAGGATCTTGCTATTATAGATGTCGTCCATAGGGAACCAATCCGCCCTTTGATGCAATATTGAACAGATCGTCTCGCGGGACGGTCTACCAGAAAATCGATCCAGCCATTATATGTGGTCGGCAATCGCGGTCATCAAGAAACGGCGTTTTCACGAAATCCTACCGAAATGGGAATAGGATCTCTTGTAAATCAGCCTTTGCGGATCGATAAGCCGCATGACGGTGGCCGCAGCGTACAGATATGTACGCCGTGTGCAGAGTAAAGTCAGTCGGATGCGACCTTGAATCGCATCGGGAGTCGTTGAATGGATGCCATAGTGAAGAATTTTCCGGCCTCGAGCCAGAAGCAGCCGCAGCCGACGCAACAGGAAGTCGAAGAGGCGGTTCGCGTTCTCCTCCGCTGGACGGGTGATGATCCGGAACGCGAAGGCTTGCTGGATACACCCAAGCGCGTCGCCAATGCCTATCGCGAACTGTTCGGCGGTTACGCGGAGACGACCGAGGAAATTCTCGGCCGCACGTTCGAAGAAGTATCGGGTTATGACGATATCGTCCTCGTCCGTGATATTCCGTTCTTCTCGCATTGCGAACACCACATGCTGCCGATCATCGGCAAGGCGCATGTCGCCTACCTGCCGCAGGGCCGCGTTCTCGGCCTGTCGAAGATCGCCCGCGTCGTCGAGGTGTTCGGCCGCCGTCTGCAGACCCAGGAAAACCTGACGGCCCAGATCGCGAGCGCAATCGACGAAACGCTGAAGCCGCGCGGCGTCGCCGTGATGATCGAGGCACGCCATATGTGCATGGAAATGCGCGGCGTCCAGAAGCAGGGTTCGCATACTCTGACGACGACCTTCACCGGCGAGTTCAAGGCGAATGCAGCCGAGCAGGCCCGCTTCTTCACGCTTGCCCGCAATCCCTGATCAGTCTCAAGGCATCATCGACATGACGACCTTCTCCGAGCCTTCGAAGGACAAGGCTGTGCTCGAGGGCGATGGCGATTTCACGCCGCGCTTCGACGCCAATGGCCTTGTCACCGCCGTGGTGACAGACATTCGCGATGGCGAATTGCTGATGGTCGCGCATATGAATGAAGAAGCGCTGGCGCTGACGGTCGAGACCGGCATCGCCCATTATTACAGCCGCTCCCGTGCCGCCCTCTGGAAGAAGGGCGAAAGCTCCGGAAATCTGCAGACGGTACACGAGCTGCGCACCGACTGTGATCAGGACGTTGTCTGGCTGAAGGTCTCCATGGCAGGCCATGACGCCGCCTGCCATACCGGCCGACGGTCCTGTTTCTATCGTACGGTAAGAAAAGTTGACGATAGAATCCTCCTTGAAATAGACGGTTCTACGCGTCATTTTGATCCGGAAGACGTCTATTCCGGAAAAGCCGAGAAATAGAGCAACTGCTCCATTTTGTGACACGCACCCTCCGCATAAACGATTTCGCAACCTGCCAGTGCGTTAATTGCCGGATACGGGCTGTATTCCGGCTTGGAGGTTTATTCGATGCTGAATTGGAGTTGGGGGCGTAACGAGCGACAGACCGCATCGATGGATACCGGTGGCGCGCAAACATTGACCCCTCTCCCTCCGGCACCGGTTGCCAAACCGCCGAAAGCCAAGCTTTCCCTTGCTCTTGGTGGCGGCGCCGCACGTGGCTGGGCGCATATCGGCGTGTTGCGCGCGCTCGACGAAGCCGGCATCGAAGTCGGCATGATTGCCGGCACGTCGATCGGTGCCCTGGTGGGTGGCTGTTATCTCGCCGGCAAGCTCGATGAACTCGAAAATTTTGCCAGATCGCTGACCATGCGCCGCATGGCCGCCCTGCTTGATCTCACCATCGGCGGCAGTGGCCTGCTTGGCGGCATGCGTTTGACGAAGCGCATGCAGGAACATCTCGAGAATATGTCGATCGAGGATCTCGGCCGGCCTTTTGTTGCTGTCGCGACGGAGCTGAATACCGGCCACGAAGTCTGGATCTCAGGCGGCTCGCTGATCAATGGCCTGCGCGCATCCTATGCGCTGCCGGGGATTTTCGAGCCGGTGAAATGCAACAACCGCACGCTCGTCGACGGCGCGCTCGTCAATCCGGTGCCGACATCCGTCTGCCGTGCCTATGAGCAACCGCTCGTCGTTGCCGTCAACCTGAACTACGACGTCTTCGGCCGCTCTGCCGTGGTCAAGCATACCGCTGCCGTCGAAACGCTGGACGATATCAGCACCGAACGCGCCGATCCGCGCGTCGGCGTGACAAGGACGATGGTCCAGTCCTTCAACATCATCCAGGAACGTATTTCACGCGCACGCCTTGCCGGCGATCCGCCGGATCTCGCCCTGCATCCGCGCCTGAGCGATATCGGACTTTCCGAATTCCATCGTGCCGGCGAAGCGATCGATCGCGGTTACGAAGAGACGATGGCGCAGATTGCCGCGCTGAAGCGCATGCAGGAAGTGTTCGCCCGCTAGGCTTTCACTTTGTGAAGATGGGCGGACATTGTCCGCCCGAAAAGATCAGCCCGCGATATAGGCCTTGATATGCTCAGCCTCGGTCTCGACTTCGCGGATGCGCGCCTTGACGACGTCACCGATCGAGATGATCCCACAGAGCTTTCCATCTTTCTCGACCGGAAGGTGACGGAAACGGCCGGCGGTCATGATGCCCATCAGGTCATCTGCTGTCTGGTCTTCCTTGCCGCGCTGCACGGAAGTGGTCATGACCGTCTTGACGGCTTGACCGAGGACAGCAACGCCGTTCAAGGCAATGGCGCGGACGAAGTCGCGCTCTGTAAAAATGCCGGAAATACGATCTTCCATGCCGGTGATCACCACGGCACCGATCTTCTTTTCATTGAGAATGCTGGCGACTTCCAGCACCGTCTTGTCCGGATCGACTGTAACGACGTCCCGACCCTTGAGCTCGAGCATGTTCTTGACGGTAACTGGCATGGTCCTCTCCTCATTCAAAACGACCCAGAGAACCCCTCCTCCGGGTCTTTCCGACTTATTCGGGAAGTCTAGATCGGGTGCCTACCGAGATCAAGCATCGAGGATATGCTGCGACGGTATGACCTTCGGCAGGGGGTCGAACAGCTGAAAGAGCAGGAATCCGAATAGGAATCCGCCGATATGAGCATCCCAGGCGATCTCGCCGATATCTCCGCCCATCAGCGGCAAGCCGACAGCGATCAGCACATTGCCGAGCAGCCACATCAGCGTGAAGATCACGACTGTCCGGTTGCGGAATACGCCGAAGATCGACTGACGCGGATAAAGATGACCGTAGGTGCGGTCATAACCGCCGCGTGGCGGAAAGGCGAAACGGCAGGCCGCGCCCATCAGCGCCGAGACGACGCCCGATGCGCCGATCAGAAGCGTGGCACTTCCCCAGTTGAGCATGGCGTGGAAAAATGCGGCGGCGGCGGCCGAAAGGATCCAGAACAGGATGTAGCGCAGCGTACCTATCCGTCGCACAACAGGCGCGCCGAAAGCGGTGAGCCAGAGTGCGTTGAAGCCGATATGCTGAATATTGCCATGAAGCAGCGAATAGGTGACCGGCGTCCAGAGCCAGGCGGGATCTTCCAGTGTCAGCGGATAGATGTAACGCAGCGGCGTGAAGGCGAACCAGATCATCACCGAGGTCTGCATGTCCTCGCTGAGAAGATAGGCATCAACGGCGTAGATCACAGCCAGAAGCACGATCGTCACCACGAGGCTGCGCGGCAGATTGAACACCGGCTGCGACTGCGCCTCTTCCTGCAACACGTCCTCGCCTGCATCCTCCGCGTCCGGCCTGTCGTTCATGCATGCTCCCTTTCGCTAATGCCCGACAGCCATACAGGAGGGGCGTTGTGATGAAAAGCGAGCTCAGGAGCGTGGAGGCGGTTATGATCTCTTCGTTACCGCGCCAGAACGCAGTGGAACCTTATGTTAACGATAGAAGCCTAGTATCAATCAGAATTCACCCGAAAAAGCGCCCATCATGCACTCATTCCAGCCGGCTCAGCAAAAAGCCCCGACCGCAGCTCCGCAGCCGCGCGCATTCCAGCGCGTTGCCGTCAATGTTGCAGGACGCCTGATGCTGGCCGACCACCAGGAATATCCGTGCTCGGTGATCGACATGTCGCCGGGCGATGTCAGCTTTACCTGTGCTGCACGTCCGCGCGCCGGCGAACGGATCATCGCCTATCTCGATCACATGGGCCGTATCGAAGGCAATGTCGTCGAATTGACGGATGAGGGCTTTGCCATCTCCATCAACGCGACGGATCGCAAGCGTGAAAAGCTCGCCGCCCAGCTGACCTGGATTGCCAACAAGCACGAACTCGGCCTGCCGGAAGACCGTCGCCACGACCGTCTCGCACCGCGCAATACCCGTAGCGAGATCACGCTCGATGACGGTCGCCGTTATCCGTGCCGGATCATGGACCTTTCGCTCTCCGGCGCAGCAGTCGATCTGGAGATTCGCCCGGCACTCGGCACAGCCGTACGCCTTGGCAATATGCGTGGCCGCGTGGTGCGCCATTTCCTCGAAGGCGTCGCCATCGAGTTCAATTCAGTCCAGTCGCGCGAAACACTGACTGAGTTCCTCTAAGATCGAATAATTTCCGCCTTTCAGGAAATGGGTGCCGTATCGGCACACTATCGGCGGTCGCGCAGCTGCGATCGACCATAACCGCAAAGCCAAAACTTCCGCAGTCAACGCCATTGCCGTTAAAGACTGTGCCGTTCTGGGCGCCGGCAGGGCATTCACTGACGGGCATTTCAGGCTCGATTCCGGGAAAAAGACATCCGCGGCAATTTTTTTGTGCCTTTTCGAGATTTTTTTCGCGTCGTTTTTTGCGTGCCGGCACACCTGAAACGGCAATTTCCGCTGCAGGACAACCAGCCTTCAGCCTCGTTCATCAGCGGCTTACCGACCTGAAATTCACGCCCATCTGTCGAAATTCCGGCTGAGATGGCGTTTCGATGCCAAATAAAATCAGTTGCCTAGCGGCCGAAAAATCAAGTTTTCGAAGCATTTTATTCAAATTGCAGCCACCCGCCAAAGCCCCTGCTCCGCCTTTAGTCTTTACGTTTCCAAACCCGATTGCGTAAAATTTGAATATAATAAGCATCTGATTTTACTGCGATATTTTGCGGTCGCTAAAAAGCTGTCTGACATTGTCTGTCCCACAACGGGGAGACAAAAAAATGAATTGTCGCAAAGCTCTCGCAATCGCAGTCGCAGCATTTGGAATCATCACATTTTTCGCCATGCCGTCGCTCGCCGCACCGGCAGGAGCGATGCAGGTCATCGGCCGCGCCAACCAGCCGATCGGCCATTACGAATTCTGCAAGACCTATCAGAGCGAATGCGCTGCGACCTACAAGGACGCCGGCCCGCTGACGCTTACCGAGGATAACTGGCGCCAGCTTCTCGACGTCAATTACACGGTCAACACCTCGATCACGCCGATGACCGACCAGGAGATCTACGGCGTCGAAGAGCGCTGGGCCTATCCCCGCACCGTCGGCGACTGCGAGGACTTTGTTCTCCTGAAGCGCAAGATGCTCATGCAGAAGGGCTTTTCTCCGTCCGACCTGCTGATCACCGTCGTGCTGCAGCCGAGCGGCGAAGGTCATGCCGTGCTGACCGTACGCACCGATCGTGGCGATTTCATCCTCGACAACATGCGCAACAAGGTCATGCTCTGGACCGATACCGAATATACCTACCTGAAGCGTCAGTCGAACGACGATCCGGCCCGCTGGGTCAAGCTTCAGGATGGTCGCGCCACCGCCGTCGGCAGCGTCACCCAGTAACGCTTCCCCGATATCGATATCTTCAAGGCCGCGCCTCTCCGGAAGCGCGGCTTTTTCGTTTCCGGCATTCCGATTATTAAGTCCGCATTAACCATGATTAATCAAAGATGGAGATGCCGGGCGGGCTGTTTCATGTCCCTTTCCGCGACAACAGGGTATCGGCCGGTTTCGGAGAGCAGCCATGGCACATTCGGATATTGCCCCAGACGGCTCGGACGAGTCGCCGCTCCTTTCGAATTGCATCCTGTGGAAGCTGACATTTGCCATTGCGGCGCTGGCGCTGCTGACGCTGGGCATCAGCCTTGGAAGCCGCTGGCTTGGCGAAAGGATGGCCCTTGGTGGCCATACGGAAAGCCGCCAGGATTTTCTGGTGACGGTTGGCCAGGACCGGCTGAAGCTTGCCGCCAACACGATTCGCTTTCGCGACCAGCGGCATGATGGCGTCGTTGAACATGTCGACCTCTATCTCGCCTGGCCCGAACTCGAAGGTTACAGCGCCTCGCTTCGCTCGCGATTCGACGACATTTCACAGCCCGCTTCTTTGATTTTCCTGCAGCTTTCGCAAAGCATCATGTCGCGCGACATGTCCGGCCGGGTCGAGCCGATCTATACGCGGCTGTTCGACGGCCCGCCGGAAAAGGCACCTTTCGGCCTGACGCTTCATCGGATGCGCGCCGATAGCGGTTACGGCGAAGAAGTCGTGCTGACGGCACAGCAGGGATCGCAGGAACCCTATGCCGTGCGCTGCCTTCTGCCGATGCAGGGCGAGAAGCCTACCAATGGCGATTGCCAGCGCGATATCCGAGTCGGCCAGGACCTTACGATTCTCTACCGATTCTCCAGCGGGTTGCTGCGTGATTGGCGCCAGATCGACTCGGCAGTTCGTGCATTTGTCGAAAAGCGCCTGGTCGACGGACGCGGCTGAATCACCCCGAATCCCTTGGCGGCAATGGATAAAATGCGGCAGATCGGGGAAAGCGGTCATTCATCATAAACCTCTTGGTAACGCTGTTCTCCTAGAGTGCCCGCAACGGTCGTAAGCGGGGGCTGCGTCCGGAAACAAATAAAAAACTCCATGCAAGCGATGAGTGCGGCAGTGTCGAAGAGCATGTTTTCCACAACCCTTCCCAAGGGTCGCGTGGCACGCCCGGGGCGAGTTCTCGGTTACATTTTTACGATCGTTTTGGCGGCTTCGAGTTTTGCCTCGGCAGCTCATGCCGATCCGAAATTTGCAGGCATCGTCGTTGACGCAAAGACCGGCAAGGTTCTTTACAGCGAAGATCCGGATGGTCTTCGTTACCCCGCATCGTTGACCAAGATGATGACCCTCTATCTGACGTTCGAAGCGCTGGAAGCCCGTCGCATCAGCCTCGACACAGCTGTTCCGGTCTCCGCTCACGCCGCTTCCGAACCGCCGTCCAAGCTTGGCGTCCGCCCCGGCGGCTCGATCACCGTCGATCAGGCTATCCGCGCCCTCGTCACCCGCTCGGCCAACGATATGGCGACGGCTCTCGGCGAATTCGTCGGCGGCTCCGAAGATCGCTTCGCGCAGATGATGACCAACAAGGCCCGTGCGCTCGGCATGACGCGCACCACCTATCGCAATGCCAACGGCCTGCCCAACACGGCGCAGATGACGACGGCTCGCGATCAGGCGCGCCTCGGCATGGCCCTTCGCCAGCATTTTCCGCAGTATTACGGCTATTTCTCGCTGCGCAGCTTTACCTATGGTCGCCAGGTCATCGGCAACCACAATCGCCTCGTCGGTACCGTTAAGGGCGTCGATGGCATCAAGACCGGTTATACCCGGGCAGCAGGCAGCAACCTCGCGACCTCGGCTCAGCTCGACGGACGCTCGATCGTTGCCGTCATCCTCGGCGGTCGCTCCAGCGCTGCCCGTGATGCGACGATGCGCAAGCTGGTTGCCGAATATCTGCCCAAGGCTTCGTCCCGCGGCGGTGACAGCAATCTGATTTCCCAGGCTCCTTCTGCTCCGGTCCCGACGCCGACTGCTCCGGTGTCTTCGCTGCCGCGTGTCGCCGCTGCCGCATCGGATGCACGCCAGACGGCCGCCTTCGATCTCCCGAACAGCGTTCCGACGCCTGGTGCCCGTTATAACGAGCCGGCAGCGCCTGTTGCGACCGCCTATATGGGCGAATCCTCCCAGAAGCGCGTTGCTTCGGATGCATTGAACTCTGCCATGACCGCGCCTCCGGCTGCGATCCCGACCCCTGCCCCGGAATATGTTCCGAAGCGCCCGGGTGCCGGTGAACGCTCGGATCTCGCAAAGGTCCAGGTGGATGAGGTTACGACCGCCTCGACCCGCGAACCGGCACGGCCGTCCGCGCAGTTGGCCGAGGGCTGGGTCATTCAGATCGGCGCTTCTCCCAACGAGAAGATGGCCTACGAACTCCTGCAGGATGCGCAGGATAAAGGCGGCAAGGTATTGCGTTCCGCCAAACCCTTCACGATCGCCTTCAACAGCAATGGCGGCCAGATCTATCGCGCTCGCTTCGGTGGCTTCGGCGACCAGAAGCAGGCTGTCGATGCCTGCAACGTCTTGAAGAAGAAGGGCATCAGCTGCTGGGCATCGCTGCAGTAAGCAGCGGTGGCCTTTCGGCCTAACTTAAAAGTACCCGCGCCGTTCGCGGCGCGGTGGAATCTCGACTGTAATGCGTAAACGGGGTTTCCTATGGCAGTAAACGAAAACAATGCGGACTTCGCCTTTGGCGCTGTTCCCAAATTCAAGGCCCGCGGTGTCGCGCTCAATCCGCTGCACGAGGCTGCGATGAGATTGGCGGGAATGGGGCTTAGCCGTTCCAAGGAAAAGACGAAGGATCTCGTCTCGATGCTTCTGAGCCATGGCGCCCGCGCCTGGCGCCAGGGCCAGCCGCAGGCGGAGATCCACCTTCACGTCACCATGCGTTCGGGACGTGCGCCTGTCCGCATCAAGCTGCGCTGAATATCAGAGCAGACCGAGCTCAGCGAGCTCGCGGCGAAGATCTTCCGGCAGCTTAGCCACGTCTTCGCCGAGCTTTCCAAGATCCGGCGGCGCATCGTCGCCGGAAAGGTAGCGCCAGCCCTGGAACGGCCGTTTCGGCTGAGGCGCGGTTTCGATGACTTCCGGGCCAAGCATCAGCTCACAGCGCTGAATGCCATCACCGCCCGTCACCGTGCGAAGACCAAGAAGCTTTTGGCGCGCGGACACCTGCCCTTTGATCACCCAATAGAGCGATCCATCCTCAAGCAGTTCTTCGACCCGCTTGGGCACCATGCGCGTCGTATGGATGCTGTGCGGCTCGAGACCGGCGGCGATGGCGTTGAACGACCGTTCCGCCACCCATTCCCTCAGATCCTCGATCGAATCGGCGCCGACGCAAAGTTTGACAAGATGTAGAGCCATGGTCCCTTCAAAGACCTATCCGTGTTTCCGGTCAAGCTGCCGCTGTTACGCGGCGGTTGATAACCCGATCAACACTCGACGACCCCAGTCAACATTCCACGACATTGACGGCAAGACCGCCGGTCGAGGTTTCCTTGTATTTCTCGCTCATGTCATTGCCGGTCTGGCGCATGGTCTCGATACAGGCGTCGAGCGGCACGAAATGGGTACCGTCGCCCTTGAGCGCCAATGAGGCAGCCGTCACGGCCTTGACCGCACCCAGCGCATTGCGCTCGATGCAGGGCACCTGAACAAGGCCGGCGACCGGATCGCAGGTCATGCCGAGATGATGCTCCAGCGCGATTTCGGCGGCGTTCTCGATCTGCTCCGGCGAACCTCCCATGACGGCGGCCAGGCCCGCAGCCGCCATCGCAGCCGCCGACCCGACCTCGCCCTGACAGCCGACTTCGGCGCCCGAGATCGAGGCATTGTGCTTGATTATGCCGCCGACAGCCGCCGCCGTCAGCAGAAAGTTGCGGGTATCCTCGGTCGTCGCATCCTCGTGGAAATGCAGGTAATAACGGATCGTCGCCGGAATGACGCCAGCCGCTCCGTTGGTCGGCGCCGTTACCACCCGGCCACCGCCGGCATTCTCTTCATTGACGGCCATCGCATAGACGCTCAGCCAGTCATTGGCGAGAAGCGGGTTCATGCGGTTGGAGCGCCATTCCTCGTTCAGCTTGTCGTGGATCGCCCTTGCACGGCGGCGGACCTTCAGCCCGCCCGGCATGATTCCATCGACCTTGAGGCCGCGATCGATACAGCTCTTCATCGCGTCCCAGATCCGGTCGAGACCGTCGTCCAGCTCGCCGGCGCTCATTTTCGTCAGCTCATTGGCGCGCTTCATCTGAGCGATCGTCAGCCCCGAGCCGTGCGACATGTCCAGCATCTGCTTGGCTGAAGAAAATGGATAGGGCACTCGCGAATCGCCGGCAGCCGCCTTCTGCGAACCGCGCATCGCCTCGAGCTCGGTATCGGTCACCACGAAACCGCCGCCGATCGAATAATAGATCCGCTTCAAAAGCAGCCGGCCATCGCGATCATAGGCGGAAAAGCTCATTCCGTTGGCATGGCCCGGAAGCGGCTGCTTCTTGTCGAAGATCAGGTCCGTCTTCGGTTGGAATTCATAGGCCGGATGGCCGGGCGGCGTTACCTTGCCGCTCGCCTCGACCACTTCGATAATCGCATCCATCCGGTCGGGATCGACATGCGCAGGCTCCTCGCCCATCAGGCCGAGGATGACCGCCCTGCCCGTTCCATGGCCGATGCCGGTAAAGGCGAGCGAGCCGTGCAGGCTGACCTTCAGCCCATCCACATGCGCGCCGGCCGGTCGCGGCCATTCGTTGGAGAGAATGAGCGCAAGGAAGCGGTTGGCAGCCGACATAGGTCCCATCGTGTGGGAACTTGAAGGACCGATACCGATCTTGAAAACGTCGAAGACGGACAGAAACATGAAAACCCACGCGGCGGAGTGTTGGATGATGAAATGCTAAGCCAAACCGCTCCGCATATCAGGCGGCGGCCCGACATCCGGTTTGACCAGCGCGACATGGGACGAATATAGGCGTCGCCGGCTGCGTCTACCACAGCTCGCCCCTTGCCCCTAGGCCTGAAAAAAAGCATGACGAAGGCTGGATAGATGGCAAACCTTCTTGAGTCCCGGTGAGGCCCATGACGATCGCAGACTATATCGCGCTTGCATTCTTTGCCGTCCTCTGGACGCTTTACAGCTGGCTGACAGCCGGAGCCGGAAGCCGGCTCTTTCCGCGCCTCAGCCTCAACCGCGCCATGGCGGAGCGCCGCAAGCGCTGGATCTACAATTCGCTGCGCCGTGACCTGAAGATGATCGACACCCAGATCATGGCCGGCCTGCAGAACGGAACCGCATTTTTCGCCTCGACCTCCGTGCTTGCGATCGGCGGCTGTTTCGCCCTGCTCGGCGCGACCGAAAAGGTGGAGGCCGTCTTCACCAACCTGCCCTTCGTTGCCTATAGCGGCCGCACCGCCTTCGAGCTGAAGGTCGCGGGTCTCACCTTCGTGTTCGGTTACGCCTTCTTCAAATTCGGCTGGTCCTATCGCCTGTTCAACTACTGCACGATCCTGTTCGGCGCCCTGCCGATGATGCACGACGTCAATGCCGACAGGGCAGAGGCCGAACGGGCTGCGGACCAGGTCGTGCGGATGAACACGATCGCGGCGAAAAACTTCAATGCCGGGCTGCGCGCGCTTTTCCTGTCGATCGGATATCTCGGCTGGTTTGCAGGCCCCTACTTTTTCATGGCGACGACTGCCTTCGTCGTCTTCGTTTTGACACGCCGGCAATATTTCTCTGAGGCGCGGCTGGCGCTGATGGATATCGACTGAGTTAGGAAAGAAAAACGTGACTTTCGCCGAAAGCGACAACTCCGCCCGCCGCGTGCCACGTATCACGCTCATCGATACCCTGCGCGGCGTGGCACTCATCGCCATGGCGACCTACCATTTCACCTGGGATCTCGAATTCTTCGGTTATGTCGATCCCGGCACTGCGACGCAGGGGTTTTTCCGCATCTATGCCCGCTGTATCGCCAGCTCTTTCCTGTTTCTGGCGGGTGTTTCCCTTGTCCTCGCCAATACGCCCGACATCCGCTGGCGCCCCTTCTGGAAACGGTTCGCCGTCATAGCCGCAGCCGCTATCGTGGTCAGCGTCGGCACGTATTTCCTGTTTGCCGACGAGTGGATCTATTTCGGCATCCTGCACAACATTGCCATCTCCAGCCTGATCGGCCTTGCCTTTATCGGCATGCCGGCGCTGCTCACGGCCGCGATCGCAGTTCTGGTCGTGATCGGCCTGCTGTTCGACTATTTCTGGATGCCGGGCGTGCTCGATCTTGCCACGTTCGATACGCGATGGCTGAGCTGGATCGGCTTTGCCGAAATGCCACCGCGCTCCAACGACTACGTGCCGCTGTTTCCCTGGATCGCAGCCCCGCTAGCCGGCATCGCTCTGGCAAGGCTTGCGGTCGATCGGCAGTGGCTGCATGGCCTTGCCCGGATCCAGACCAAGGGCAATATTCTCTCTAAGGCGGGCCGGCACAGCCTCGTCATCTATCTCGTGCATCAGCCGGTGCTGAT
This sequence comes from Neorhizobium alkalisoli, assembly GCF_007829835.1. Classification (GTDB taxonomy): domain Bacteria; phylum Pseudomonadota; class Alphaproteobacteria; order Rhizobiales; family Rhizobiaceae; genus Neorhizobium. Next base: position 71,941 of record NZ_VIWP01000015.1, read on the forward strand.
CGGCCTCGTCTACCTGTTTTCGCTGGTTCATCCGGCGCCGCCGCCGGACCCGCGGCGCGGTTACGTGCTGAGCTGCGAAATGAGCTGTCAGCGTACCGCCGATGCAAAGCTCTGCACCAGTTTCTGCGGCTGCACAGCCGACCGTCTGATCGCCGAAAACCTGATGACGCCTTTGCAGAACGGTACGGTTGCACCACAGGACGACCGCATCCAGACAATTGCCAATGAATGTTCGATGGCGGCAGAAAAGCCCAAGCCGTGACGGTTTGTTATAGCGGTTTGCGCTGACGGTTTGTCGGCAGCTTAGGTGCCGACACCGATTTCGGCGAGGCGCGTGAGGCATGCCTCTTCGACATTGCCGAGCTCGGCCAGGGTCTCGTCGATATCCTTGCGCTTCTGGCGCAGCTCGTCACGCTTTTCATCGACGCGCTTCATCAGAAGCTTCAGCTGGCCCATCTCGCCAGGCGGTTCCTTGTAGATCTGGATGATCTCGCGGATCTCGGCGATGGTGAAGCCGATACGGCGGCCCCGGAGAATTTCCTGAATGAGACGGCGGTCAGTCGCTCTAAACAGCCGGGTGCGGCCACGCCGCTCCGGGTGGATAAGGCCTTCGTCCTCATAGAAGCGAAGCGTGCGGGTCGAGACGCCGAATTCCCGCGTCAGTTCTGTAATGCTATAATATTTGTTCACGGCGAGATCCTGATACATCGGTCAAAAATAATTGACTTTTACGTAACAGTCAATTTTTGCCGAAGCCCGTCTCCATCAACTGATGGCAAACCACCAGGTCGCCAGCCCCAGGAACGAGAAAAAGCCGGTCGTATCGGTGATCGCCGTCACGAAGACCGCCGACGAAACGGCAGGGTCCGCCCCTGCACGGTCGAGCAGAAGCGGGATCATGATGCCGGCCATTGCGGCCGCAAACATGTTGATCACCATCGCGGTCGCAATCAGGCCGCCGATATGCGGGTCGCCGAACCAGATACCTGCGACGGTTCCGACCAGCGTGCCGATGACAGCACCGTTGATCAGGCCGACGCCGACTTCACGTCGTGCCACGCGCCAGGCATTGTGGATATCGAGATTGCGGGTCGCAAGCGCCCGCACCGTCACCGTCATGGTCTGGGAGCCGGCATTGCCGCCCATGCCGGCCACGATCGGCATCAGGATGGCGAGAGCAACGACCTGTTCGATCGTCGCCTCGAACAACGAAATGACCGAGGCAGACATGAAGGCCGTGAGCAGGTTGACCAGCAGCCACGGCACGCGGGAACGAGACGTATCGACGACGCTGTCGGACAGTTCTTCGTCGCCGACGCCGCTCATGCGCATAAAGTCTTCTTCGGCCTCTTCCTGGATGACGTCGACGACGTCATCGATGGTGAGAACGCCGACGAGGCGGCCATTGTCATCGACAACCGCAGCGGACAGAAGGTCATATTGTTCGAAGAGCTGGGCGGCCTCTTCCTGGTCCATGTCGGCGGGAATGGGGTGGTTGGTTTCCCGCGCGATCGTCTCGATTTTCACCAGCCGCTGGGTGCGCAGGATCTTGTCGAGATCGACGACGCCGAGCAGCTTGAAGGTCGGGTCGATAACGAAGATCTGGGTAAAGCTTTCCGGCAGTTCCTCGTCTTCGCGCATATAGTCGATCGTCTGCCCGACCGTCCAGAATGGCGGCACCGCGACGAACTCGGTCTGCATGCGGCGGCCGGCCGAGCTTTCCGGATAATCGAGCGCCCGGCGCAACCGCACCCGCTCGGTAAAGGGCAGCTTTGCGAGGATCTCTTCTCGGTCCTCGTGGTCGAGGTCTTCGAGAATGTAGACCGCATCGTCCGAATCGAGTTCACCGATCGCCGCGGCGATCTGCTCGTTCGGCATCTGATCGACGATTTCGAGACGGATCGCCTCGTCCACCTCGGTCAAGGCGGTCAGGTCGAAATCCTTGCCGAGCAATCGCACCAGCGCCTGACGCTGGTCGGGCAGGATCGATTCGAGCAGGTCGCCGAGTTCCGATTCGTGCAGTTTCGCCACATGCTGGCGCAGGAAAAGCACGTCGCGGTCGGCGATCGCCGCGCCGACCATGGCAAGAAAGCGGGGCCGAACCGCACCGTCCTCGGTATAGATATCGTGGACGGTCTCGTCTGTCCGGGGGCGGTTGCGGATGTCTTCGCCGATATCGCTCATGCCGCCCTCGCCACTTGCACTTGATCCTCACGAGAATGGCGGGCGAAAGCCGAATGTCAACAACCGGATAGCCCGCAGCAAACTCTTCGCTCTTGCCGCCTTACGTCCAGCTAGAGCAAATGCTAGCGAGGGTCCAGCCCATCGGCTGCGGCGCGCTGCCGCGAGCACCAGATCGGCGAAAGTGCGAGAAAGGATATGCCATGGCCGTTCTGAAAATACTGCGCTACCCGGATCCCGGTCTTTCACAGCCCTGCAAGGCCGTGGAGCGTTTTGACGACGCGTTGCGCGGCCTCGCAGACGATCTTCTGGAGACCATGCGCGCCGCTCCGGGCGTCGGCATTACCGCTGCCCATGTCGGCGTCTACACCCGCCTCGTCGTGCTGGAACTGTCGGCCAGCGCAGGGCCTCTCTTCTACGTCAATCCGGAAATCGTCGAGACCGGCACCCAGACGATCATTCATACCGAAGGCAGTGTTTCCATGCCGGGCGCGACCGAGGAGATAGAACGTCCGGCAAAGATCCGCATGCGCTGGCAGGATCTTTCGGGCGGCGTGCACGAGGATGATTTTACCGGTTTTCATGCCGTCTGCCTGCAGCACGAGATCGACCAGCTCGATGGGCTGTTCTGGCTCCGCCGACTATCGCGGATAAAGCGTGATCGTGTGATCAAGCGCTGGCAGAAGAGCCACTGACCTTATCCTTCGAGCGATACACCGGCATGGATCGCCAGATCCTCGGCGGTCAGATCGCTGCCGGCGCGCTTTCCGGCCTCGCCATGCAGATAGACGCCCGCCGCCGCTGCCTCGAAGGCAGGCATCCCCTGTGCCATCAATGCGCCGATCATGCCGGCAAGAACATCGCCCGAACCGGCGGTGGCAAGCCAGGGCGGCCCGTTGGTGTTGATCAGCGCGCGACCATCCGGCGCGGCAACAACGGTATCGGCACCCTTATAGACGATCGCGGCATGCGCGCGGCCCGCGGCCCTGATCGCCTTCTCGACCTTGCCGAGATCCGGGTCTGCGGCGATATCGGGAAACAGCCGGCCGAATTCGCCTTCATGCGGGGTCAGGACCAGCCGTGTCTCGCCGTCAGAAAATGCTTCGAAAAGGGTATTGCGATCATCCTTGAAGGATGTGATGCCATCCGCATCGAGGACCAGCGGCCGGTCCTTCAGCGCCATCACAAAATCCCTCGCCTTTTCACCAATCCCGAATCCGGGGCCGAGCACGAAGGCTGAGATCTTGGCGCTGTCGAGCCAGGCTTTCAGATCGCCCACCGTATCAATTCCATGCAGCATGATCGCAGTCAGGGATGCGGCATTGACGGCGATTGCATCGGCAGGAGCAGCGACGGTCACCAGACCGGCACCCCGCTTCAACCCGGCAAGCGCTGCAAGGCGGGCTGCACCGGTCTTCGTGCCGGGGCCGGAAAATACGGCGAGGTGGCCACGCCAGTATTTATGGGTCTCTGCAGCAATCGAGGGAAAGGCGCCGAGCCAGAATTCCGGCGCGTTTTCGGCGGTACACCCCGCCTTGCTTCTGACGAGCCGCATGGGAATGCCGATGTCGAAAACCTCGGTCTCGCCGCAAAGCTCCCTGCCCGGCATCAACAGATGGCCTGGTTTGCGCGCCATGAAGGTGATGGTTCTTTCGGCGCGGAAGGCAGCGCCGAGCGGCGTGCCACGTCGACCGCAGAGACCCGATGGAAGATCGACCGCCAGCACCGGAAGTTTCGCTTCGGCAATCTGCCCGATGATGGCCTTGACGACTTCGGGCACATTCCTGGAAAGACCGGCGCCGAAAAGGGCATCGATGACCACATCTCCCGCCTGCGGACGATAATGCCCGAGGGGCTCGATCTCGCCTGTATAGGCTGCCTGCGCCCGTGCGGCGTCACCGCGTAGCCGGGATACGTCCGTCAGGGAATAGACGGCACAGGCAGCTCCCGCCTCCCGAAGCACAGAAGCCGCAACGTACCCATCCCCGCCATTATTGCCCGGCCCACAGAGAACGACGAAACGCAACGCGCCGGGAAAATATCTGAGCGCCGAGGCCGCGACCGCGCCACCCGCCCGTAGCATCAGCGCAAAGCTGTCGAGACCGTAGTCGGTGGCGGCCGCATCGACAGCCGTCATTTCTTCGGGAGTGAGCAGAAGGTGATCGCGCTTTGTTTCCATCAGCCCATTGAACGAAAAACAGGCGCCAAAACAAGCCGGATATTGTGGTTATTATTTATGCATTTGCACTCAAAATAACCTTATAAAGCAATCCTTAAAGTGCTCACCTGATTCCCGAATTTGCTCCGAAATTGATCAAAATCACTTCGCAATGCACAAAAAAGCTGTCCGACAACTCCGATTTCACCCTCAATTCGCAGGAAACTGAGAAGATTTCGCTCAAACCGGCATTATTTTTTTGAAAGCGTCTCAAGAGTTTGGCACGATATCTGCATCGAAATGGGCGGTCGGGCAAAAGCCCGACTAAGGGGAGAAGCGGAGAGTTTGTTTCTCATGAAAAAGATCGAAGCGATCATCAAGCCTTTCAAGCTCGACGAAGTGAAGGAAGCCCTTCAGGAAGTCGGTCTTCAGGGTATTACGGTTACCGAGGCCAAGGGTTTTGGCCGCCAGAAGGGCCATACCGAGCTTTATCGGGGCGCTGAATATGTCGTCGACTTCCTGCCGAAGGTGAAGGTCGAAGTCGTGCTTGCCGACGAAAATGCGGAAGCCGTCATCGAAGCCATCCGCAATGCGGCACAGACTGGACGGATCGGAGACGGCAAGATATTCGTGTCCAATGTGGAGGAAGTGATCCGCATCCGTACGGGAGAGACGGGGATCGATGCAATCTGACCGGGGCTGAACGCCCGGGTCCTATCGTCATCTAACATCGAGGAAGGTTCATATGACGAGCGCAAGCGAAATCATGAAACAAATCAAGGAAAACGACGTCAAGTTCGTTGACCTTCGCTTTACGGACCCGCGCGGCAAGCTGCAGCACGTCACCATGGACGTTGCGGCTGTCGACGAAGACATGTTCGCCGATGGCGTCATGTTCGACGGCTCGTCCATCGGCGGCTGGAAGGCCATCAACGAGTCCGACATGGTGCTGATGCCCGACGCGGCAACGGTGCACATGGACCCGTTCTTTGCCCAGTCGACCATGGTCATCGTCTGCGACATTCTCGACCCGATTTCGGGCGAAGCCTATAACCGCGATCCGCGCGGCACGGCCAAGAAGGCCGAAGCCTATCTGAAGGCATCCGGCATCGGCGATACCGTTTTCGTCGGCCCGGAACCGGAATTCTTTGTCTTCGACGACGTCAAGTACAAGGCCGATCCCTACAATACCGGCTTCAAGCTCGACAGTTCCGAACTGCCGTCGAACGACGACACCGATTACGAGACCGGTAACCTCGGCCACCGTCCGCGCGTCAAGGGCGGCTATTTCCCGGTACCGCCGGTCGACAGCCTGCAGGACATGCGCTCCGAAATGCTGACCGTGCTCGCCGAAATGGGCGTCGTGGTCGAAAAGCATCACCATGAAGTCGCATCCGCCCAGCACGAGCTCGGCGTCAAGTTCGACACGCTGGTGCGTAATGCCGACAAGATGCAGATCTACAAATATGTCGTGCACCAGGTCGCCAATGCCTATGGCAAGACGGCAACCTTCATGCCGAAGCCGGTTTTCGGCGATAACGGCTCGGGCATGCACGTGCACCAGTCGATCTGGAAGGACGGCCGTCCGACCTTTGCCGGCGACGAATATGCCGGCCTGTCGGAAAGCTGCCTCTATTACATCGGCGGCATCATCAAGCATGCCAAGGCAATCAACGCCTTCACCAACCCGACGACGAACTCCTACAAGCGTCTCGTCCCGGGCTATGAAGCACCGGTTCTGCTTGCCTATTCGGCCCGCAACCGTTCCGCGTCGTGCCGCATTCCGTTCGGCTCCAGCCCGAAGGCAAAGCGCGTCGAAGTCCGTTTCCCGGATCCGGCTCAGAACCCCTATCTCGGTTTCGCCGCCATGCTGATGGCCGGCCTCGACGGCATCAAGAACAAGATCCATCCCGGCAAAGCCATGGACAAGGATCTGTACGACCTGCCGCCGAAGGAACTGAAAAAGATCCCGACCGTCTGCGGCTCGCTGCGCGAAGCCCTCGACGCTCTCGACAAGGATCGCAAGTTCCTGACCGCCGGCGGCGTCTTCGACGACGACCAGATCGACGCCTATATCGAACTGAAGATGGCGGAAGTCATGCGCTTCGAAATGACGCCGCATCCGGTCGAGTTCGATATGTATTACTCGGCCTGACGGTCACATCATTCAAACCAGAGACGGCGGGGGAAATCCCGCCGTTTCCGTTTTCAGATCATGCCGGCCACCCTGCCCCGGCTTTCTCTTCCGGTGCTTCATGGCCGATACCTCCAAGCCAACCTCGACCCAGACTTCGGCGGGGCCGACCGACTGGCTGATCTTCCTTCTCGTTCCGCTGTTCTTTTCCAGTAACATCATCTTCGGCCGCGGCATTATCGGCGACGTGGCGCCGTTCATCACGGCCTTCCTGCGCTGGTTAGGCTCGACGCTGGTCATGCTGCCCTTCATCTATGCCGACCGGCACGCCTCGCTCACCCTGCTGCGCCGACATTTCGGGCTCTGGCTGGTGCTGGGCTTTCTCGGCATGGGCGTTTGCGGCGGTGTCGTCTATTGGGCGCTGAATTTCACCACCGCCTCCAACGGCACGCTGATCTATACGACCTCGTCGCTGTTCATCATCGTTTTCCAGTTCCTGTTTTCAGGGCGCCCGATCGGCGGCCGCGAACTGATCGGCATGGCGATCGCCTTTGTCGGTGTCGTGGTCATCGTCCTGCGCGGCGATCCGGCAGCGCTGCTGCACCTGAATTTCAATATCGGCGATCTCGGGATTCTGGCTGCCGCGATTGCCTTTGCGATCTATTCGATCCTGTTGCGGCAGCCCGCCCTGAAGGCGCTGAAACCGCTCAGCCTGTTCGGTTTGATCGCGCTTTCCGGCGCTCTCGTTCTGCTGCCGCCAGCAGCTTACGAGTTCACCCATGGCGGTGCGGTGCCCGATTCCGCCGCCGACTGGTGGAAGATCGCCGGCATGGTGGTCTTCGCGTCGCTCGCCGCCTTCTACTGCTTCCAGCACACGGTGCGCGTCTTCGGACCTGCGACTGCCGGCGTGACGCTTTATCTGATGCCGCCGCTTTCGATCGTCATGGCGGTTCTGTTCCTTGGTGAAAGTTTCGAGACCTATCACGCGACCGGCGTGGTGCTCGTGCTTGGCGGCGTCATTCTCGCCACCGCGCGTGGCCGGAATGCAGCAAAACCTTAAGCTTAAAAGGAACGATACCTGAACAGATGCATTAGTGACTTGATGCCGGAGAATTTTATTCCCACATTGGACTGCGAAAGGATGTCGCACCATGAAACAGAGGAATGCCAAATTCACGATCGGAGAAGTCGTACGCCACAAGGTTTTCCCCTTCAGAGGCGTAGTCTTCGACGTTGATCCGGAATTTTCCAATACGGAGGAATGGTGGAACGCCATTCCGGCAGAGATCCGCCCGAACAGGGACCAGCCTTTCTACCATATTCTGGCCGAAAACGACGAAACCGAATATGTGGCCTATGTCTCGGAGCAGAACCTGGTGCATGACGAAAGCGGCCAGCCGCTGCGCAATCCGCAGGTCTACCAGATCTTTGACCGCGGCCCGAGCGGACACCTGAAGCCCAAGGTCATGCTCGCCCATTGAGGCTCGCGGATCTTTCCAAAAATGTATGCAAACAAAAAAGCCCGGTTCGATGAACCGGGCTTTTTCTTGAACTGTGAAAGACGAGGCTTACTGGCCCTGCTTGGCAGCGTTCTGCGCTTCTTCAAGCTTCTTGCGGGCTTCCTCGGCCTTCTTCTGCATGCCTTCTTCCAGGCTGCGCTGGCTTTCGGCAAGCTGCGACTGGGAGATTGCCGCGCCGTCATAGGCGCCGGTGAAGCCACTCAGCGAAACCTTGATCGGGTTCGGAGCGCGGCGGAAGTTGATCGATGTGAAGACCACGTCCGTGCCCTTCTTGAGGCTCGCGATCATCGCGTCGGTCAGCGGCACTTCGGCGGTGCACTTGTCCGGCAGGCAGATGGCGTAATCGAGCTTCTGGCCCTTGCCGCCGTCGATCTGCATGACGATGCCCGGCTGAACCATGCGGGCGGTCGGAACCGAAACCTGCAGCAGCTTGCGGTTGACCTTGCCTTCGACGCTGATCAGGCCAACGGCAGTGATCAGCTGGCCGTTCTGCGCGAGAATGACGTTCTGGACGACGCAGAGGTCGGCATCGTCCTGCTTGGTGCAGGTCTTGAACCAACCGAGCGGCGGAGCACCCGGAGCGCCCTGGGCCGGTGCAGCTTCCTGCGCCATTGCGGAAAGCGGCAGCGCGCTCGCGCCGAAGGAAAGTGCGAGTGCAGACATTGCCGTCCGCATGACTTGGGTTGCCTTAAGCTTCATAACGAAATCCGTCTCCTGAAATCCGTCGGGGTGCGGCCTTACGCCAAGCACGCCCCGGCGTGTCCTACTGCCCCGTGAACTGTCGTTCAAATGAGGCAATTGAATGACCCGCCTGTTCGCACTTCTGTTACATCGCCGAGCCGTCGATATCCAGCCTTTCTTTTCGTATTTTTTGACAATGCCTTAACTCATGCCACCGTTGCTTTGCCCTGGAACGGTTGGTGAGCCGGGGGTGATGGGCTATTTTCCATCCGAATCAGTCGAGTTGTTGTTCAGGACGGTGTCATGCGGCGTATGCTTTCTCTCGCGACCACGTTGCTCATGACGAACATGGTCATGGTCACAGCAGGAATGGCTACCGCGCTGATGACCACGCCGGTCATCGCCGAGCCGCTGCACGGCATCGCCATGCATGGTGAGCCGGACCTTCCCGCGGACTACAAGAACTTCCCTTACGTCAATCCGCAGGTGAAAAAAGGTGGCAGCGTCCATTATGGCGTCGTCGGCACCTATGACAGCCTCAATCCGTTCAACCTGAAAAGCATCCGCACAACGGCGCGCGGCATTTGGGATCCGGGCTTTGGCAATTTCATCTACGAATCGCTGATGGTGCGCTCGTCAGATGAGCCGTTCACGCTTTATGGCCTCCTGGCCGAAAGTGTCGAATGGGACGAGAACCGGACCTATATCCAGTTTAACCTCAACCCGAAGGCGAAATGGTCCGATGGGCAGAAGGTGACGCCGGAGGACGTGATCTTCTCCTTCGAGATCCTGCGTGACAAGGGACGCGTACCATTCTCGAAGCGGCTCGATCCCGTCAAGTCGATGGAAAAGGTCGGCGAAAACGGCATTCGCTTCACCTTCAACGAGAAGGCCGACCGCGAATTTCCGCTGATCATCGCCGCCTCGACGCCGATCCTGCCGAAACATGCGATTGATGCTGCAACCTTCGACCAATCGACCCTTAAGCCGCCGATCGGCTCCGGCCCCTATCTCATCAAGTCCGTGTCGCCGGGCGAGCGGATCGTCTATCAGCGCAATCCCGACTACTGGGGCAAGGACATTCCCGCAAAAGTCGGCTTCGACAATTACGACGAGATCAGTGTCGAATATTTCCTGCAGGACAACACGCTGTTCGAAGCCTTCAAGAAGGGCGCGATCGACATCTATCCGGACGGCAGCCCAACCCATTGGGATCGCGCCTATGATTTCCCGGCGCTTGCCAATGGCGATGCGGTCAAAGAGACATTTCAGTCGCAATTGCCGACCGGCATGCTCGGTTTTGTCTTCAACATCCGCCGGCCGATCTTCGCCGATGTCAATGTGAGGGCTGGTCTCTCGCTTGCCTTCGATTTCGAATGGGCCAACAAGAACCTGTTCGAAAACGCCTATACCCGCACGCAAAGCTTTTGGCAGAACTCGCCGCTGACCTTCCTCGGTCATCCCGCCGATACGCGGGAGCTGGCGCTTCTGGGGTCTGCGAAGGATCGCGTCGAGCCGGAAATCCTGGCCGGAACCTACCAGGTGCCAAAAACCGATGCATCCGGCGCCGACCGGCAGATCTTACGCCGCGCCGTCGATCTGCTCGCCAAGGGCGGATACAGGATCCGCAACGGCAAGATGGTCAACAAGGCCGGCCGGCAGCTTTCCTTCGAGGTGATGACGCAGACGCAGGACCAGGAGAAGCTGGCGATCGCATATCAGCGGACCCTGAGGCTGATCGGCGTCGAAATGTCGATCCGCACTGTCGACGATTCGCAGTACCAGTCGCGCTCCGGCAGTTTCGACTATGACATGATCGTCAAATCCTACCCCTCCTCCCTGTCGCCCGGCATCGAGCAGGTGGGGCGCTGGGGATCTTCGTCACGAGATACCCAGGGCAGCTTCAACTTTGCCGGAACCGCCGATCCCGATCTCGACCGGATGATTGCCGCGATGCAAAGCGCCCGCTCGGAAGAAGACTTTCAGGCCGCAGTGCGCGCCTATGACAGTCTGCTGGTTTCGGGTCACTATCTCGTGCCGCTTTATCATGTCGCGGATCAGTGGGTGGCGCGGCGCAAGCATATAGGTTATCCGAAGAAACTGCCGCTTTATGGCTACCAGCTCAACACCTGGTGGGACGAGCGGGCGCAATAGAATTCCACCCGCCTCAAAAAGATCAGACAGGAAAGGTGCCGCCATGGAACGGCTCACAATCGACCTCATTTCCGATGTCGTCTGCCCATGGTGTTACCTCGGCAAGGCCCGGCTCGAGCTTGCCATTGCCGAAGTACAGGATGAGGTCGGCGTGGAGATCAACTGGCGCCCCTACCGGCTCAACCCGGACATTCCGCCGGAAGGCGTCGATCACCACAAATACCTGGCCGACAAGCTCGGCGGTGCCGATGCCGTTCGACAGGCGCATGAACGACTGACCGCCTTCGGCAAGGAAGTCGGCATCAATTTCGATTTCGCCGCCATTAAGATCGGCCCCAACACGCTCGATGCGCACCGGCTGCTGCACTGGGCGATGATGGAAAGCAAGGAGATCCAGGACCGGGTCGCAACCGGCCTGTTCAAGGCGAATTTCGAGGAAGGCCGCAATGTCGGTGATCATGCCGTGCTGGCCGAGATTGCGGAAAAGGCCGGGCTGGACCGCAAGGTGATCGAGAACCTGCTGGCCTCGGAGGCCGACAAGGACACGGTCGTCGCCGAAATCGAGGCGGCGCAGAAAATGGGCGTCAGCGGCGTTCCATTCTTCATCATCGACGGCCAATACGCCGTCAGCGGCGCCCAGACGCCGGACGTTCTTGCCGGTGCCTTCCGTGACATTGCCAAGTTGAAGACCGAAGCCCGCAAGGCGATGCTCTAATTCTTTCGAAAGCCCAGACAGTGCAAAAAGACCAGACCGTCAAAGGGCTTATCCTCGCCCTTGCAGCCTTCGCGGCCTATGCGTGGAGCGATGCCAGCGTCAAACTCCTTCACGGCACGATGAGCGCCTATCAGGCGGCTTCTCTCGGCGCCGTCTTCGGCCTGATCGGCCTGCCATTCCTGATGAAGTCTGGTGATCGCTGGACCGACGTCTTCGCCACGACCAACCGGCCGCTCTGGCTGCTGCGCTTTGCCTCGCAGGCTTTTGGTACGATCGGCAGCGTCACCGCCTTCACCCATTTGTCGATGGCGGAAGCTTTTGCGCTGATCTTCCTTCTGCCCTGCTTCGTCACCATCATGTCGGTGGTGTTTTTGAAGGAAAAGGTCGGCATCAATCGCTGGAGCGCGGTGGTCATCGGCTTTATCGGCGTTCTCATCGTGCTCAGGCCCGGATTTCGCGAACTGTCGATCGGCCATGTCGGCGCCGTGTTCGGCGGATTGAGCGGCGCCATCTCGATCGTCGTTTTCCGCGCCATGGGACCTTCCGAAAAGAACATCTCGCTTTATGGCGCCGGCATGCTGGGCACGGTGCTGGTCTGCGGCCTGCTTGCCATACCGGACATGACGGTTCCGAGTGCAACGCAATGGCTCTATGTCGCGGGTTACGGCATATTTGCAGCCGTCGCCGCCGTCTTCCTGATGTATGCGGCAGCCTATGTGCCTGCGACCGCCATCGGGCCGATCCAGTATAGCCAGATGCTCTGGGCCGTCCTGTTCGGTTACCTGGTCTTCGGGGATCATATCGATCTGCCGATGGTCGTCGGCATCGTGCTGATCTGCGGCTCCGGTCTGTTGACGCTCCGCCGCGAAAAGGTCCGCGGCACCCCGCTCCCGCCGGCGGTCGCTCCCAATGCTCAGGGCGCTGCGATGATCGCGCCGGAAGCAGACGACAAACGCTGAGTTCATCAGAACACGCTGCAAAAGACAAAGGCCGGAGAGCATCGCTCACCGGCCTTTTCTTTGTCTTGCAGACGGGTCCGTCGCCTCAGCTCTTCGCCAATTCCGCGAACTGCGTCATGATCTGCGCTGCAGCCGTCAGACGTTTCATCGGCGTCGGCAGGTCGCGGTTGAGGAAAATGCTCTGGTCGGGCCTGATCTTGGCGAGCGAACCCTGCTTGGCGATATACTGAACGAGGTTTGCCGGATTGGGGAACTGCTTGTCGCGGAAGACGATGACGACGCCCTTCGGACCGGCATCCACCTTCTCGACATTCGCCTTGCGGCAGAGCGACTTGATATAAACGACCTTGAGGAGGTTCTGGACTTCCTGCGGCATCGGGCCAAAACGGTCGACCATTTCCGCACCAAAACCGTCGATTTCCGAGAGTTCCGTGACCTCGCCGAGACGGCGATAGAGGCCCATGCGCAGATGCAGGTCCGGCACGTAGTTTTCCGGGATCATCGTGGTGATGCCGACCGAGATCTGCGGCGACCAGCCGGTATCGACCACCTCGTCATCGCCCTTCACCTCGGCCACCGCCTCTTCCAGCATCTGCTGGTAAAGCTCGAAACCAACTTCCTTGATATGGCCCGACTGTTCCTCACCGAGCAGATTGCCGGCGCCACGGATATCGAGATCGTGGCTTGCCAGCTGGAAACCGGCGCCGAGCGTATCGAGCGACTGCAGGACCTTGAGGCGGCGATCGGCCATCTGGGTCAGCACCTTGTTCACTGGCAGGGTGAAGAGCGCGAAGGCGCGCACCTTGGAACGGCCGACACGGCCGCGCAGCTGGTAAAGCTGAGCGAGGCCGAACATGTCGGCCCGGTGCACGATCAGCGTATTGGCCGTCGGCACGTCGAGACCGGATTCGACGATGGTCGTCGACAGAAGCACATCGTATTTGCCGTCGTAGAAGGCATTCATGATGTCTTCCAGATCGCCGGCCGCCATCTGGCCGTGCGCGACGGCGACCTTGAGTTCCGGCACATCCGACTGCAGGAAAGCCTGGATTTCCGGCAGGTCGGCCAGACGCGGGCAGACGTAAAAACTCTGGCCGCCGCGATAATGCTCGCGCATCAGCGTCTCGCGGATGACGAGCGGATCAAACGGCGAGATGAAGGTGCGGACCGCCATGCGGTCCACCGGCGGCGTGGTGATCAGCGACAGTTCGCGAACGCCCGTCATGGCAAGCTGCAACGTGCGCGGGATCGGCGTTGCCGAGAGCGTCAGGACGTGGACGTCCGTTTTCAGATCCTTCAGCCGCTCCTTGTGCTTGACGCCAAAATGCTGCTCTTCGTCGATGATGAGAAGCGAGAGGTTGGCGAACTGGATGCCGGTGCCAAGCAGCGCATGGGTGCCGACAACGATATCGACCTTGCCATCGGCGAGATCCTTTTTCGTCTGCGCCAGTTCCTTGGCGGTGACGAGGCGCGAGGCCTGGGCGATCCTGATCGGCAGGCCGCGGAAACGTTCCGAAAACGTCTTGAAATGCTGGCGCGCCAGCAGCGTCGTCGGCACGACGACTGCCACCTGGGCGCCGTTCATTGCCGCAAAGAAGGCGGCGCGGAGCGCCACTTCCGTCTTGCCGAAACCGACGTCACCGCAGACAAGGCGATCCATCGGCCGGCCGGCGGCGAGATCGTCGCGCACGGCCTCGATGGCGTTTTCCTGATCCTCGGTCTCGTCATAGGGGAAACGTGCGGCGAACTCGTCGTAAAGGCCTTCCGGCGTGGCAAGAACCGGCGCCTTGCGCACCATGCGGGTGGCGGCGATGCGGATAAGGTCGCCCGCCATATCGAGCAGGCGCTTTTTCAGCTTCGCCTTGCGGGCCTGCCATGCGCCGCCACCGAGACGGTCCAGCTGTGCTTCCGCCGCATCCGAGCCGTAGCGCGACAGGAGGTCGATGTTTTCGACCGGCAGGAAGAGTTTTGCCTGATCGGCATAATGCAGTTCGAGGCACGCGCGCGGTGCGCCGGCCGCCTCGATTGTGATGAGGCCGACGAACTTGCCGATACCGTGTTCGGCATGGACAACGAGCGAGCCTTCATCGAGGCCGGCGACTTCGGTGAGGAAATCCGCCCCACGCTTGCGGCGCTTGCCGCGGCGGACCATCCGGTCGCCCAAAATATCCTGTTCGCCGATGACGACGATATTGCCAGTCTCGAAGCCAGCTTCAAGGCTGAGCACGCCGGAGGCCGCCTCGCCTTTTTCCAATTTGTCGAGATCGGCCAGCTTTTCGATCTGGCGGATGCGTTTCAGGCCGCGCTCGTCCAGCACCTGCAGCAACCGGTCGAGCGAACCGGCGGACCAGCCGGTGACAAGCACTTTCGAACCCTCGGCGCGCTTGTCGGCGATATGTTTGACGACGAGGTCGAAGACGTTGACGCGGTCCTCGTTCTCGCTGCGGGTTTCCGATTGCGCTTCGGCCTGGCTTTTCGCCCAGCGCGGGCCGGCATGGGCGTCGAGCGTCACCACGCGGCGACCTTCGGCATCCATTTCGTTGAATGGCGTCAGGCGCAGCGCATTGCGCTCGTCGAGAGCCGAGGCGAATGCCTTGCCGTCGAGATAGAGCTGGCCCGGCGAGACCGGCTTGTAGGGTGTGGCCTGTGCGGCAGCGCCCTTGCCCTGGCTCGCCTGATCGCGGCGTGCCTCGTAATAGTCGATGACCAGTTTCGAGCGCTCGTTGGCCGCCTCGCGCACCGTGTGGTCGGTGACGATGCGAAAGCCGTCGAGATAATCGAAGGCGGTTTCCAGCGTGTCGTAGAAGAGCGGCAGCCAATGTTCCATGCCGGCATAACGGCGGCCTTCGGACACGGCTTGATAAAGCGCGTCGTCGCGGGTGGCAGCGCCGAACAGCGACAGGTAATTCTTGCGGAAACGGCTGATCGTATCGGGCGTCAGCGTCACTTCGCTCATCGGGTTCAGGTCGAGCGAACGCGCCTGGCCGGTGGTGCGCTGGCTTGCCGGATCGAAAGAGCGGATGCTTTCCAGCGTATCGCCAAAGAAGTCGAGGCGAACCGGCTCTTCGGTGCCGGGCACGAAAACATCGAGAATGCCGCCGCGGACGGCAAATTCGCCGACTTCACGCACGGTCGAGACACGGTCGAAACCGTTGCGCTCCAGCCGGGCGGCAATATCGTCCATGCGGATCTGGTTGCCGGGCTTGGCAGAAAAGGCGAGGCTTTCGATGATCTCGGACGGCGCGATCTTCTGCAGCATGGCGTTGACCGTGACGAGCACGATCGCCGCATGCGGCTTCTTGGCATAGGAGATCAGGCCCGAAAGGGCGGCCAGTCTCCGGGCGGAGACATCGGCACTGGGCGAGACGCGGTCATAAGGCAGACAGTCCCAGGCCGGCAAGGTCAGGACGGGAATTTCCGGCGCCACGAAGGACAGCATCTGCTCGACATCGGCCATGCGGTGGCCATCGGACATGACATAGGCGACCGCCTGCCCCGTCCGCGCCAGTTCGGCCAGAACCAGCGGCTCCATGCCCGGCGGCACATTGCCGACGATCAGCGGCGTTGCGGCCGCTGCAATCTTCTTGGCGTCGAAGCCGGAAATCATTTCGTGCTCCCGAGCTTTTCAGCTAGCGACTCTTCCGTCACCGGCGAGAAATCCGGCTTGTAGGCGGCAACACGGGCAAAGAGCGGCGTGTCGCGATCGGCCGGAAGCGCCTGTGCGCCGGTAATCCAGGCATGCAGGTCATGGTCGTCCTCGCCCATGATCAGTTCGAACTCGTCGAGCTCGACATCCGAAAGTGCTGCGATCTCCGCCTCGGCAAAAGAACCGAAGACGAGATCCATCTCGCGAATGCCGCGATGCCAGCAGCGATAGAGAATGCGCCGGCGGCGCGGGTCGAGATCCGCGCTGGTGCGCGCCAGGCCCGTCACGAGCAAATTCCAGTCATATCGAAGTCCCTGTTTTGCGGTTCATATAGGATTGTTTTCGGCCCGCGTCACCTTGCCAAATGGGCAAAACTTATCGCAACTTGCGCCGCATGCGCCCTGCCCTCCTCGATCCGCTGTTTTCCACCGTCGCCTCGCTTGCCGGTGTCGGCCCGAAACTCGCAGACCTCCTTGCCCGCGTCACCGGACGCGAGGATGCCGATGACTGCCGTGTCCTCGATCTGCTCTTCCACGCGCCCTTCTCGATCATCGACCGGCGCAACCGGCCGGGCATTGCGCTGGCACCGCAGGGCGTGATTGTCACCATCGAGGGACGTGTCGATCGCCACCAGCCGCCGCCGCGCGGCTCCAACATGCCCTACCGGGTGTTTCTGGTGGATGACACAGGCGAACTGGCACTGACCTTCTTCCGCGCCAAGGGCGACTGGCTGAACAAATCGCTGCCGATCGACGAGATGGTCATGGTCAGCGGCAAGGTCGACTGGTTCAACGGCCGCGCCTCGATGGTGCATCCCGATTTCATGGTAAAAGTCTCGGAGGCGGAAAACCTGCCTTTGGTCGAGCCGGTCTATCCGCTCACCGCCGGGCTTTCGCCAAAGGTTCTTCGCCGGACGATCGATGGGACGCTGGCGCGTATTCCGGAATTTCCCGAATGGGCGGATATGGCCCTGACGCAGCGTCAGGGCTTTCCTTCCGTTTCGGAAGCCTTTCGCCAGCTGCATGATCCGCGTGACGCGGCCGATCTCGATCCGAAGGCACCGGCGCGGCGAAGGCTTGCCTATGACGAGTTTCTGGCCGGTCAGGTTTCTTTATCGCTGGTGCGCCAGAAGGTTCGAAAAGTGCCGGGGCAGCCGATCCGGGTGAAGGGTGAGCTTGCGGCAAAGATCACCGCCGCCTTGCCCTTCTCGCTGACGCCGAGCCAGCGCAGCGCCGTCGATGACATCCTGAAGGACATGGCCGGCGAGGACCGGATGTTGCGGCTACTGCAGGGCGATGTCGGGGCCGGTAAGACGCTGGTTGCGCTTCTTTCCATGGCAGCTGCGATTGAGGCCGGCGGCCAGGCGGTGCTGATGGCGCCGACCGAAATTCTGGCACGCCAGCATTTTGCGACGATCTCGAAACTGGCGGGTGCCGCCGGCGTCAATGTCGATATCCTCACCGGCCGCACCAAGGGCAAGGAGCGCGACCAGATCGTCGAGCGGATTGCGTCCGGTGAGGCGCAGATCATCATCGGCACCCATGCGCTGTTCCAGGATGCCGTCAACTACAACAACCTCATGCTGGCAGTCGTCGATGAACAGCACCGGTTCGGCGTGCACCAAAGACTGAGGCTTACCGCCAAGGGCATTTCCCCGCATATGCTGGTGATGACGGCGACGCCGATCCCGCGCACGCTGGTTCTCGCCGCCTTCGGTGACATGGATGTCTCGAAACTCACGGAGAAGCCGGCCGGTCGCAAGCCGATCCAGACGGTGACGATCCCGACCGAGCGGATCGGCGATATCGTTGCCCGCCTGAAAGGCGCCGTGGCCGAGGGCAAAAAGGCCTATTGGATCTGCCCGCTGGTCGAGGAGTCGGATGTGTCCGAACTGATGTCGGCGGAGGAGCGTCACGCGGTTCTCGCCCGCGAACTCGGCGCGAAAAATGTCGGGCTTGTGCATGGGCGGATGAGCGGGCCGGAAAAGGATGCGGTCATGACCGCCTTCAAGAATGGCGAGATCCGGCTGCTGGTCGCAACGACCGTCGTCGAGGTCGGCGTCGATGTGCCGGATGCGACGATCATGGTGATCGAACATGCCGAACGCTTCGGGCTTGCACAGCTGCACCAGCTGCGCGGCCGTGTGGGACGTGGCGACGAGGCCTCGACCTGCATCCTTCTCTACAAGGGACCGCTCAGCGAAACCGGCCATGCGCGGCTCTCCATCCTGCGTGACAGCGAGGACGGTTTTCTGATCGCCGAAGAAGATCTGAAACTGCGCGGGGAAGGCGAGCTTCTGGGCACCCGCCAGTCCGGCACGCCGGGCTTTCGGATCGCCAGCCTCGAGGCGCATGCCGACCTGCTCGAGATCGCCCGCAAGGATGCGGCCTATCTACTCGATCGGGATCCCGATCTTACCAGCGAGCGCGGTGAGAGCATGCGGGTACTCCTATACCTGCATCGCCGTGACGAGGCGATCCGGTTCCTGAGAGCAGGGTAACGAGCTTAATGGCAAACCTGTTGACGGTCGATTTCGTCATCCTCGCGCTTGTCGCGAGGATCTAGTCACGCCAGCAATATCAGGCACTTGCAGATCCTGGGGACAAGCCCGAGGATGAAGGCGGAGAGGGTTGCGACCTTCGTCGATGGCCCGAATGAACAGCTGCTATTTGCTGGCAGACAGATTGTCAGGCGCTGGCAGAACTGGAACCGGCGCGGGTTTTGGCGCATATTCGGGAGCGATCAGGCCGCCGGAAATCAGCAGCTTGGCGCCCTCTTCCGGCGTCATGTCGAGCATGACGATCTTGCTCTTCGGCACGAACATCAGAAAGCCTGCGGTCGGCACCGGCGTCGGCGGCATGAAGACACCGACCATTTCCTCACCGTCCTGATTGAGCTTCACGGCAATCTCGCCGGACGCATCACCCGAGATGAAGACCAGCGCCCACATGCCGGGGCTTGGAAACTCGATCAGGCCGCATTTCTTGAAGGAGGTGGACTGTTCCTTCAAAACCGTTTCGAGGATCTGCTTGACGCTGCGGTAGATCGTGCGGATCAGCGGCATGCGATGCAGGATCGACTCGCCGAAATTGACGATCGAGCGGCCGATCAGGTTCTTACCGAGAAAGCCGATAATGGTGATGAACAGGACCGCGACCACCAGACCCGTGCCGGGAATGGTGATGTTGAAATAATATTGCGGATCGTAACGCTGGGGAATGTAGGGCGTCACCCAGCTGTCGGCCCAGTCGATGAAAGTGAAGGTCAGCCAGACAGTGATCGCCAGAGGCGCACAGATGATCAGCCCGGTGAGGAAATTGTTCCGGAGTCGGCCTGCCAGCGATATTCGCTCCGGACTATCGCTCATGCGCTTTCCTTAAATTCATCGATGCATTGCCGCGTTAACCACGCGACAATGCCGGATGCCTTGCTGCGATGCAAGAAAAAGCGATGCGTATCACTCGACAGTGACGGATTTGGCCAGATTGCGCGGCTGGTCGACGTCGGTGCCCATGAAGACTGCCGTATGATAGGCGAGCAGCTGGATCGGCAAGGAGAAGATCATCGGCGAAATGATCTCGTCGACATTCGGCAGCACGATCGTCGCCATGGTCGGCAGTTTCGAGGCGGCCGCGCCCTTTTCATCGGTGATGAAGATGATCTTGCCGCCGCGGGCCGCCACTTCCTGCATGTTCGACACGGTCTTTTCGAAGAAGCGGTCATGCGGGGCAATGACGATGACCGGCATATGTTCGTCGATCAGCGCAATCGGACCATGCTTCAGCTCGCCGGCGGCATAACCTTCTGCGTGGATATAGGAGATTTCCTTGAGTTTTAGCGCGCCTTCCATGGCGAGCGGGAAGCTCGTGCCACGGCCGAGGTAAAGCACGTCCTTGAAGCGAGACAAGTCGCGCGACAAAGCTTCGATTTGCGGCTGGATGTCGTTCAACACCCGGCTCATGATACGCGGCATTTCCGAGAGATGTTTGACCATGGCCTTTTCATCACCGGCAGTGACCGTACCGCGAGCGCGACCTGCACCGATCGACAGTGCGGCGAGAACGGCGAGCTGGCAGGTGAAGGCCTTTGTCGATGCGACGCCGATTTCCGGGCCGGCAAGGATCGGGAAGATCGCATCCGATTCCCGGGCAATCGTCGATTCCCGGACATTGACCACGGCACCGATCTTCAGGCCCTCGTCCTTGCAATAACGCAGCGAGGCAAGCGTATCGGCGGTTTCGCCGGACTGGGAGATGAAGAGCGCGGCCTGGGTCGGCGACAGCGGCAGTTCGCGGTAGCGGAATTCCGAAGCGACATCGATCTCGACCGGCAGGCGCGCATAACGCTCGAACCAGTATTTGCCGACGAGGCCTGAGAGATAGGCGGTGCCGCAGGCGGAAATCGCCAGGCCGGTGATCTTTGCAAAATCGATCGGCGTGTCCTGCGCCTTCACCGTATGGGAGGCGAAATCGATATAATGGCTGAGCGCATGGGAGATGATCTCCGGCTGCTCGTAGATTTCCTTCTCCATGAAATGGCGATGGTTGCCCTTGTCGACCATGAAGGCGGCGGCCTGGGAAATCTGGCTCTTCCGCTTTACCGGCTTGCCATCATAATCGATGATCTCGGCGCCCCTGTGCGTGATGATCGCGCAGTCGCCATCGACGAGATAGGTGATCTCGTTGGTAAAGGGCGACAGCGCAATCGCGTCGGAGCCCAGGAACATCTCGCCACGGCCATGGCCGATCGCGAGCGGCGGCCCAAAACGGGCGGAGAAGATCGTGCCGGGATCGTCCTCGAACATCACGACCAGCGCATAGGCGCCGGAGACGCGGTTGAGCGTGGCGAGCATGGCCGCGCGGTGATCGAGGCCCTGGCGGGTGTATTTTGCGAGAAGATGGGCGACGACTTCCGTATCCGTCTGGCTGCTGAAGACGGCGCCTTCCGCAAGCAGTTCGTCCTTCAGCTCGGAAAAGTTCTCGATGATACCGTTGTGGACGACGGCAACGCCTTCGACGAAATGCGGATGGGCATTGGCCTCGTTCGGCACGCCATGGGTGGCCCAGCGGGTATGGGCGATGCCGATCGTGCCCGGAAGGGATGCTTCGTCGAGCTTCTTTTCGAGATTATAGAGCTTGCCTTCCGCGCGGCGGCGGTCGAGGCGGCCCTCGTGGATGGTCGCGACACCGGCCGAATCGTAACCGCGATATTCGAGCCGCCTCAGCGCATCGACCAGACGCGCCGCCACCGGTTCATTACCGACAATCCCGACAATCCCGCACATAAAGATCTCTCCAAATTTTCATTCCGCGCGAATTCCTATCGGAACGCGCTCACCGCGCAATCATCCGCGCGGTCACTTTCGATATCGGATCGTAACGCGAAATTCTTAATTCCTTGACGCCGACCGTTTTCGTGGAATTTCCGACACGAAAAAGGGAGGCGGATCGCTCCGCCTCCCCCTGCTTATCAGGCTTTATTGTCACCCCTGAGTGACGTCCTGCCGTTACTTGCGCAGACGGTAGGCGACCACGTAATCGCCGCGCTGCGGGCTCTGGCGGGCGCCGCCGGCAGCGATCAGCACGTACTGGCTGCCGTCCTTGCCCATATAGGTCATCGGCGTCGCCTGGGCGCCGATAGGCATGCGGCCCTTCCACACTTCGTCACCGGTCGCGGTGTCGATGGCGCGCAGGTAGAAATCCTGCGTGCCGGCATAGAAGGTCAGGCCACCGGCGGTCGTCAACGGACCACCGAGCGTCGGCATGCCGATCTGCATGCCGAGCGGAACCTTGAGGCCGTTCGGCAGGACGCTGTCTTCGACGGAGCCGAGCGGGCGCTGCCAGACGAGCTTGCCGCTTTCCAGATCGACGGCCGAGAGCGTGCCCCACGGAGGCATGTGGCAAGGAACGCCGAGCGGCGAGTAGAAGCCGCCGCGCAGAGCCGCAAACGGCGTGCCGGCCTGCGGGTGAACGCCAGCGTCATGGCTCATATTGGCCGACATTTCCGGCGTTGCCTGTTCGCGCAGGATCAGTTCTGCGAGCTGCGGCATGCGGATGTCGTTGATGATGCCAAGTCCGCGGCTTTCGTCGATCGCCATCGAACCCCAGTTCATGCCACCGTAGAAGCCAGGATAGATCAGCGTGCGCGCACCCTGGATCATCGGCGTGTACTGGCCTTCATAACGAAGCTTCTTGAAGGCGATACGGCATGCCAGCTGGTCGAACGGGGTTGCACCCCACATGTCGGCCTCGGTCAGCATTTCGCCGCCGAGATGCGGCATGTCCACCGAGAAAGGCTGGGTCGCCGAGATGACGTCGCCTTCCTGATGCGTCTGGGTGACCGGACGCTCTTCGACCTTCTTGACGGGTTTGCCGTCGCGGCGGTCGAGAACGTAGATATCGCCCTGCTTCGTCGTCTGGACAACGACCGGCGTGCCGTCGGCCATGTCGTACAGAGCCGGCTGCGAAGCGGTATCATAGTCCCACACGTCGTGATGGACGAACTGGAAGTGCCAGCGCTCGCGGCCGGTCGCGATGTCGAGAGCGACGAGCGAAGCGCCATACTTGTTGGTCGCCTCATTGCGGTGCGCGCTCCAGAAGTCGGGCGTACCGTTGCCGATCGGCAGATAGATCAGGCCGAGCTTGGCGTCGAAGGCGGGCGTCGACCACATATTCGGCGTGCCGCGCGTATAGCTTTCGCCTTCCGGCGGCAGCTTGGTGATATTCGGGTTGCCGAGATCCCATGCCCAGACCAGTTCGCCGTTTTCAGAGCTGTAAGCGCGGATAACGCCGGACGGTTCGTTGGTTTCGCGGCCGTCACGCACCCAGCCGCCGATGATGACCAGACCATTGGTCACAGTCGGCATCGAAGTCGGGAAGTAATAGGTGTCCGGAACATCGCCCAGACCGGCCTTCAGGTTGGCTGCACCATTGGTCCCGAACTGGCCGCAGGTTTCGCCCGTATTGGCGTCGAGCGCGATCATCTGCGCGTCGATCGTCGTCAGGATGATGCGTGCGTGGCACTGCTGGCCTTCCGGCACGGCAGCACTTTCATAATAACCGACGCCGCGGCAACGGTTCCAGAACGTGTTGCTCTTCGACTTCGGGTCGAAACGCCACTTTTCCTGGCCCGTCGTCGCATCGAGCGAGATCACCTTGTTGAGCGGCGTGCAGACATAGACATTGTCGCCGATCTGGGTCGGGGTGTTCTGGAATTCCGATCCCTTGACCGGTTCTTCACCGGTGCGGAAGGTCCAGGCGACCTCGAGATTGGAGACGTTCGCGGCGGTGATCTGGTTATAGGGGGCAAAGCGCGTGCCGGCGCCGCTATAACCGTAATACTGCCAATTGGTGCCCTGTTCGGACGGCTTTGCGCCATCCCGTGCGGCAACCGGCGCCTGCGGACGAAGAACGCCCTGCGGCTGGAAGGCGCCCCATGCGCCATAGGCAACAATGGCAACGAGAATGACGGCAATGCCGAAGCCCGGAAGCTTTGCGCCCTTGCCGGCCATGGCCGGCAGAAGAAGTGCGGCAAGAATGCCGATCACGACGAAGGGTGCCAGACGGGGAACGAGGCCCCAGAAGGCGAAGCCGACTTCATAAACGCCCCAGACCGCCGTCGCGAGACCGATCAGCAGGAAGAGGACGAGGCCGGATGCCTTGCCGCGCAACAGAAGCAGGGCTGAAACCAGAAGCGCGATACCGGCGATCAGATAATACCAGGACCCGCCAAGCGTGATCAAATAACCGCCCCCGGCCACAAAGGCCGCTCCGAAGAGAGCAAGGACGACGGCGAGTGCAATCACAAGCCATCTGAACGGCTTGTGGGATGTGAGCTCCGCCACGGAAATTCTCCATTAAAATTAAAGGGAAGCCGCGTCCCGGAACGGGCAGCGACAGCTGCGCGAATTTGCACACTTGACATGGGTTCGCCGCAAGCTTGCCTCGGAATTGCCGTCAAAAAACCATGAAGTCAACGATTCTCCCCCTGATTTTATGGGGTATTGGCAAATAATATGACTCTTCTAGTCATATTTTAAGACGCAAGCAAGGGAGCAGCGGGGCGCCGGAACAGTGCGGCAAATCGCCATATGTTACGCATATGCGAATAAATCAGCGGCAAAACCGGATTTCAAAGCAGCGTTGCAAAGCCGGTGCGATCACGCGCACCGGGCTACAGGCTCCATCCGAGCCTCACCTCACATTTCCGTGAGAAGTCGTCTCGTCAGCTTTTTTGGCGACTTTTCTTCAAGGCGAGCGCGCGTTCGCGAATCACCGCGGCGCGGTCCGGCTTGGTTTCCTGCCTCGCCCGGCCAAAGGCGAGCGCATTGGCCGGAACGTCCTCGGTGATGACGCTACCGGATGCGATATAAGCGCCATCGCCGATCGAGACCGGCGCCACGAGGGAGGAATTGGAGCCGACAAAAGCATTCTCGCCGATGCGGGTCTCATGCTTGTTCACGCCGTCATAATTGCAGGTGATCGTGCCGGCACCGAGATTGGCATGGGCGCCGACAACGGCGTCGCCGACATAGGTCAGGTGATTGACCTTGGCGCCCTCGCCCACCTTGGCATTCTTCACTTCGCAGAAATTGCCGACTTTCGAGCCTTCCGAAAGATCCGCGCCGGGGCGCAGCCGCGCGAAAGGCCCAACACTTGCGCCTGCCGCGACATGTGCGCCTTCGATATGGGAAAAGGCGTGGATGACAGCGCCGCTGTCGATCTTCGCGCCGGGGCCAAAGACGACATTCGGCTCGATCAGCGCGTCCTGGCCGATTTCCGTATCATAGGCGAGAAACACGGTTTCCGGCGCGATCATCGAGACGCCAGAAATCATCAATTCGTGGCGGCGGCGCTTTTGCCAGAGGGATTCGATATAGGCGAGTTCGGCGCGGTTGTTGCAGCCGGTCAGCTCTTCTTCCGGCGCATCGACGGCCACGACCTTGCCGCCGGCCGCACGGGCGATTTCGACGAGATCGGTCAGGTAATATTCACCCTTGGCATTGTTGTTGCCGATGCTGTCGAGCAGCGACAGGGCCTTGGCACCATTGATCGCCATCAGGCCGCTATTGCACCAGGTGACCTTGCGCTCCTCGTCGGTCGCATCCTTCTCCTCACGGATCGCGACGAGCTCGCCGTCTTTCACCAGAAGGCGGCCGTAACCGGTCGGATTGGCAGTATGAAAACCGATGACGACGATATCGGCGCCTTCGGCCAGCTTTTCACGCGCCGCGGCAAAGGGCGTCGCGGTGATCAGAGGCACATCGCCGTAAGCGACGAGGATGTCGTCATATCCCTTTGCGATCGCCTCGCGCGCCGCAAGCACGGCATGACCGGTGCCGAGCCTTTCGGTCTGGGTGAAAGCCTGGACGGAGATGCCATCGATCGAACCTGCCTTGGCGACACGCTCGGCATCGCGGCCAACGACCAGCGCGGCATCGGTCATCCCGGCAGACGCGACAGCCGCCATGACATGAGCGATCATCGGGCGAGAGGCGACCGGATGCAAAACCTTCGACATGGAGGATTTCATGCGCGTGCTGTCGCCAGCGGCGAGGATGACGGCAAGGCAGGAACGGCTCATGGATAATCTCCCTATCGGCAATCGCGGTTTCATAGCAGGAACATGATTGAAGCGCGATAAACGCCTTCTAAATGGCTGCAACAAAAAGGGCGCCCGAAAGCGCCCTTTTGTTTAAATTGCCAGCCCCTCGCCTTTGCTCGGGGCGTTCGTCACTGCAATCGATTCACTGGATCGATTGCTCGGGCTTCGCCCGACCGCTCCTTACTGCGGCAGCTTGTCGTCTACGCCTTCGACGTAGAAGTTCATGCCGAGCAGCGTGCCGTCGTCGGCCTTTTCGCCAGCCTTCAACCACGGCGTACCGTCCTGCTTGTTGATCGGGCCGGTGAACGGATGCAGTTCGCCCGACTTGATCTTGGCTTCGGTCTCTTCCGCCATCGCCTTCACGTCGTCCGGCATGTTGGTGTAGGGCGCCATGGTGAGAATGCCGTCCTTCAGGCCGTCCCAGATCTGTTCAGACTTCCAGGTGCCGTCGAGCAGGGCCTTGGTGCGCTTGATGTAATAGGCGCCCCAGGTATCAACGATCGCGGTCAGCTGGGTCTTCGGACCGGCTGCGATCATGTCGGAGGCCTGGCCGAAGGCGTAGATGCCGCGCTCGGCAGCGACCTGCATCGGAGCGGTCGTGTCGGTGTGCTGGGTGAGGATATCAACGCCCTGGTCGATCAGCGCCTTGGCAGCGTCGGCTTCCTTGCCCGGGTCGAACCAGGTGTTGGCCCAAACGACCTTCATCTTGAAGTTCGGGTTGACCGACTTCGCGCCGAGTTCGAAGGCGTTGATGCCCATGACGACTTCCGGAATCGGGAAGGAGGCGATGTAGCCTGCGAGGCCCTTCTTCGACATCTTGCCGGCGATCTGGCCAGCGATGTAGCGGCCTTCATAGAAGCGCGAGTTATAGGTCGCGACGTTCGGAGCAGCCTTGAAGCCGGTGGCGTGTTCGAACTTCACATCCGGGAACTTGGCGGCAACCTTCAGGGTCGCGTCCATAAAGCCGAAGGAGGTGGTGAAGACAATCGAGCAGCCGGAGCGAGCCATGCGCTCGATGGCGCGCTCGGCATCCGGACCTTCCGGCACGTTTTCAAGGAAAGGTGTCTCGACCTTGTCACCAAGCGCCTTGTCGAGCGCCTGACGGCCCAGCTCATGCGCCTGTGTCCATCCGCCATCGGTGCGGGAACCGACATAGATGAAGCATACCTTCTTCTTTTCCTGGGCCTGGGCGCCGCTCGAAAAACCGCCGAGGACGGCGGCCGTAGCGGTTAAAGCGATGATCAGTTTCTTCATTTCACAACCTCTATTGGCTTGAAGACATTTCGTTTTTTACCGCGGTCACCGGTCGGGGACAAAAGGTTTCCCGAGCGAAGCCGGCGTATTGATGAGCGTCGTGCGACGATTATGCGAGATGATGATCAGCACGACAATAGTAGCCGCATAAGGAAGTGCGGACAGGAATTGCGACGGTACACCGATACCAAAGGCCTGGGCATGCAGCTGGCCGATCGTGACGGCGCCGAACAGGTAGCCGCCGGCGAGAACCCGCCATGGTCGCCACGATGCAAAGACCACCAGCGCCAGCGCGATCCAGCCGCGGCCGGCCGACATGTTCTCCACCCATTGCGGCGTGTAGACGAGCGACAGCTGTGCGCCGGCCAGCCCCGCGCAGGCGCCGCCGAACATCACCGCCAGATAACGGGTGCGGATGACATTGATGCCGAGCGCATGAGCCGAGCCATGATTGTCACCGATCGCCCGGATCTTCAGGCCCGTCCGGCTTTTGAACAGGAACCAGTTGATGCCGATGATGAGCGCGATCGACAGATAGAAGATCAGATCCTGGGAAAACAGGACGCGGCCGAAAAATGGGATTTCCGACAGATAGGGAAAGACGATCTGCGGCAGCTTGATACCGGGCTTGCCGACAAAGGCTTCGCCGAGCTGGCCGGAAAGACCGAGGCCGAGAATGGTGAGCGCGAGGCCGGTCGCGACCTGGTTGGTGACGAGCGTCAGCGTCAGGAAGCCGAAAAGCAGCGAGAACAGCGCGCCGCCGGCAATACCCGCAACGATACCGATATAGGGCGATCCCGTAAGCTGGGCCGCTGCGAAGGCGCAGACCGCGCCCATGATCATCATGCCCTCGACGCCGAGATTGAGCACGCCTGCACGTTCGGTGACGAGTTCGCCGAGTGCTGCGACGACAAGCGGAGTTGCGGCGGTGATGACGGTGAGAAGGATTGCTTCAAACATCAGCTCTTTCCTTCCGTCGTCGGCCGGCCCGAAAAGATCAGGCGGATGCGGTAATGGATCAGGGTATCGCAGGAGAGAACGAAGAAAAGCAGCAGGCCCTGGAAGACACGGCTCACCTTGTCGGAAATGCCGATCGAAAGCTGCGCCGCCTCGCCACCAAGATAGGTCAGCGCCAGAACGAGGCCCGAGGCGATGATGCCGAGCGGATTGAGGCGACCGAGGAAGGCAACGATGATCGCGGTAAAACCGTAACCGGGCGAAATGGACGGCTGCAAATGGCCGATCGAGCCCGAAACTTCCGATATGCCGGCGAGGCCCGCGAGAGCGCCGGACAGAAGCATGGCAAACCAGATCATCCGGCGGCCGGAAAAGCCGGCAAAGCGCCCTGCCCGTTCCGACTGGCCAAGCACCGAGACTTCAAAACCTTTCAGCATGAAGCGCATCATGAACCAGAGCGCCACGGCAGCCACGATCGCGAAGACAAAACCCCAATGGGCACGGCCGGAAGAAATGATTTCCGGCAGGACGGCCTCGGGCTGGAAACTCGTGGTGACGGGAAAATTATAGCCCTTCGGGTCACGCCACGGCCCGCGCACCAGCCAGTCGAGAAACAGGCCGGCGATATAGACCAGCATAAGGCTGGTGAGGATTTCGTTGGTATTGAAGCGCGCCTTGAGAAGCGCCGGGATCGCGGCATAAAGCGCGCCGCCGACCGCCCCCATGACCATCATCAGCGGCAGGATCGCCCAGGAATGCCAGTTCGGATAAAGGACCGGCAGGATGGAACCGGTGATCGCACCGATCGTAAACTGGCCTTCGGCGCCGATATTCCAGTTGTTGGAGCGATAACAGATCGAAAGACCGACACCGATCAGGATCAGCGGTGCGGCCTTCACCGCGAGCTCGTGCAGCGACCAGATGTCTGTGAGGGGCTCGACGAAATAGACGTCCATCGCCTTGATCGGATCGATGCCCATCAGGCCGAACATGATGACGCCGGCAATCAGGGTCAGGACCAGCGCCATCAGCGGCGACAGGACCGAAAACAGCTTTGAGACTTTCGGGCGGCGCTGGAGCTCAATGCGCATGGCTGACCTCCGATGCGGAAGCCGCCGTCTGTGATATCGAATGGCTTTCGTGAATGCCGCCCATCAGAAGACCGATGCGTTCCAGCGTCAGCGTGCCGGCCGGATGCGGCTCGGAAAGCCTGCCTTCGGAAATTACCGCAATATTGGTGGCGACTTCAAAGATCTCGTCGAGATCCTGGCTGATGACGATGACGGCGGAACCCGCTTTGGCTAGATCGATTAGCGCCTGGCGGATGCGGCTTGCGGCACCGGCATCGACACCCCAGGTCGGCTGGTTGACGACGAGAACCGAAGGCTGGCGATCGAGCTCGCGGCCGACGATGAATTTCTGCAGGTTACCGCCGGAGAGCGAACCGGCCAACGGATCCTCGCCGCTCTTGCGGACATCCATGACCTCGCATATCCGCTTCGTCGCAGAGGCGATCGCATCGCGGCGGATGACCGAGGCAAAACCGGCGGAAAGAAACGCCTTCCGGTCCGAACGACTGCGCGCCAGAAGAAGATTGTCCGATAGCGGCATGGCAGAGACGGCCGCATGGCCATGGCGTTCTTCCGGCACGAAACCGGCGCCAAGCAGGCGGCGTCCGTTGATCCCCGTCTTTCCAACCGCCTTGCCGCGGATGCGGATCGCACCATCTTCGGCAACCGGATATTCACCGGATAGCGCGTCAAAAAGTTCGCCCTGGCCATTTCCGGCAACCCCGGCAATCGCCAGAACCTCACCGGCGCGGACCTTGAGCGAAATATCCTTCAGCGACATGGCAAAGGGCGTGCGGGATGGCACAGACAGGTTCGAGACCTCGACCTGGACATCACCGAGTTTTGCGCCCTGATCGCGATGGACCTCGGCCACGTCGGAGCCGACCATCATGCGGGCGAGCGAGGCCGGCGTTTCCTGTTTCGGATCACAGGCGCCGGTCACCTTGCCGTGGCGCAACACGGTGGCGCGATCGCAGATACGGCGCACTTCCTCGAGCCTGTGGCTAATATAGAGGACCGAACGCCCTTCCGCCTTCAGCTTGAACAGCGTCTCGAAAAGCCGGTCGGCCTCCTGCGGTGTCAGCACCGATGTCGGCTCGTCGAGGATGATCAGCTTCGGGTTCTGCAGAAGCGCACGGACAATCTCGATGCGTTGCCTTTCGCCGACCGAAAGATCGGCGACATGCGCCTTCGGATCCAGCGGCAGGCCATAGGCCTTTGAGAGAGCGGCTGCTTCCTCCGAAATCCGCGCGAGCGAAATTTTCGGATCGAGCGACAGGGCTATATTTTCGGCGACCGTCAGCGCCTCGAACAGCGAAAAATGCTGGAACACCATGCCGACGCCGAGCGTGCGGGCTTCGCCGGGCGAACCGACGGTTACCGGCGCACCATTCCAGAGGATCTGGCCGGCACTGGGCTGCAGCACACCGAAGAGCATCTTGACCAGCGTCGACTTGCCCGCACCATTCTCGCCGAGAAGCGCATGGATCTCGCCCGGCGCGATATCGAGATCGATACCGTTGCAGGCGGCAAAATCGCCGAAAAGCTTGGTCAGGCTGCGGACCGCCAGAAGCGACACGACGGATCCGCCTTCGGATAATGTCACAGAGCCCCCTCGTTTTCCGCGCACCCATTCTTTTATGGGGGTGTCACGATCAGTCGTACAATAGGTGTGATAGCCGGCCATCCATTCCGGATATTCACTTGATATTGATACCGTTTTTGTTGCCTTGCACAATAGGCCCAGGCGGCTTCGTGAAAAAAGCGTCACGATTTCCCAAGGTCAGGGAAAAATTGCAGCAGGCCGCCGATGCAATAGAGATAGATGCCGCTCGCGACCACGCCGTAAACGACCCAGGCCGGGCTTTCGAAATGCAGCAGCAGCGAATAACCGCCCAGCGCGCACCAGATCAGGCAAACCGCAAGATTGAGCGGCCGCAGCCGTTTCACCCGCACCGGATGCAGGAAATTGATCGGCAGGAAAGTCAGGACAACGGAGACCGAGACGACGATCATCGCCGTCGTGGCACTCGCATCGATCACGAAGAGGGTGAAGACGACCATGTTCCAGACGACGGGAAAACCGGAGAAGAAATATTCGTCCGTCTTCATTCCGGTATCGGCATAATAGATTGCGCTCGACACGACGATGGCGCCGGCCGCCACGAATGACCAGGGCTCGCCGATCATGCCGCTCTGATAAAGCGCAAAAGCCGGCAGAAGAACATAGGTGACATAGTCGATGATGTTGTCGAGCGTATCACCCGACCAGTTCGGCAAAACTTCCTTGACGCGCACTTTTCGCGCAATCGGACCATCGATGCCGTCGACCAGGAGCGCCAGCCCGAGCCACCAGAACATGTCGATGAAACGATGCTCGGCTGCGGCGACGACACCGAGAAAGGCCAGGAAGGAACCAGAGGCCGTCAGCAGATGAACGGAAAAGGCCCGGATTTCGGCATAAGGCACTTTACGATAATTAAAAACTCGCCTGATCACGCGTTAATCCCGCCCCTCATTCTGCCCGCGAGATATGCGGCCAATCCAGCCGCTTTGCAACCGCATTGCGTAGAAGCTGCTGATTTAGAGGTCTAAAAACCGCGGTAAAATAGTATGCGCCATATCAATGCCTGAATTGCCATGCGGCGGCATGACAGTGGAATTCTGGGCGCACAGGGTCTAGATAGATCGCAAAAGCATCGAGCATGAGGAGATGGCCATGCAGGAGTTCGAAATCGCTGTCGTCGGCGCCGGCCTTGCCGGATCGATCGCGGCGCTGGCGCTTGGCCGGGCCGGACGCAAGGTCGCTCTCATTGCACCGCCTGCGAGCGGCGACGATGACCGCACGACCGCGCTGATGGACCATTCGATCCGTTTTCTGGACCGTCTCGGCCTGTGGGAAAAACTTTCGCCGACCGCCTCACCGCTTGCGACCATGCAGATCATTGATGGAACCGAGCGGCTTCTGCGCGCGCCTACCACCCAGTTCCGCGCCTCAGATGTCGGACTTTCGGCCTTTGGCTACAATATGCTGAACCGCGACCTTCTCACTGTCCTCGACAAGGCTGTAGCGGACGAACCGAATGTCACGCGCTTTTCGGCAACGGTGGAAAGCTATGATTTTTCACAGGAGCGCGCTGGCATCACGCTCGCTGATGGTCAGGCACTGACAGTCGATCTGGTCGTCGGGGCAGACGGCCGCAAATCTCCGGCGCGGGAGGCGGCGGGCATCAGCGCCCGGCGCTGGTCCTATCCGCAGTCGGCGCTCGTCCTCAATTTCAGCCACACCGTCCCGCATGGGAGTGTCTCGACTGAATTCCATACAGAGACCGGCCCGTTCACCCAGGTGCCGCTGCGCGGCATGCGCTCCAGCCTTGTCTGGGTCGTGCGACCCGAGGAGGCGCAACGTCTTTTCGAACTGGACCGGACAGAGCTTTCGCGCCTCGTCGAGGAGCGGATGCAATCCATGCTCGGCAAGGTGACGGTGGATGCCGATCCGCAGGTCTGGCCGTTGTCCAGCCTGATGGCCGACCGTTTTGGCAAAGGACGGCTGGCACTGGTTGGCGAAGCGGCGCACGCTTTCCCGCCGATCGGCGCACAGGGCCTGAACCTTTCCCTGCGCGACATCATCACGCTGAGCGACCTTCTTGCGACCGCGACAGGCCGACCGATTGCGGCCGATATCGGCGAACATTTCAACCGCCGCCGCCGCCCCGACATCATGAGCCGCACATTCGGCGTCGATCTGCTCAACCGTTCTCTCCTGTCGGACTTTTTGCCGATGCAGATGCTGCGCGCCGGCGGCCTGCATGTGCTCAAAAACGCCTCGCCGATCAGAAACCTGCTGATGCGGGAAGGAATCGAGCCCGGGCGCGGACTGCGCGCGCTTGCGGAAACCCTGAGGCCGAGGCCATTCAGGAAAGAAGTGCGGCGTTAAGCGGCAAGCCATGAAACGGGCGTCGAAGGCGGCAGCGACTGCCACCCTCTAACCGTCAGAGCGCTTGAACTCGCTGGAAAACTTGACGTTGTAGGCATGAAAATCGCCTTCAGGCGTGATCACCAACTCGGTGATGTTGTCGCGCTGGAAGGCATCCTCGGCCGTCTCATCTTCTATCCTCAAACTGACGGTCAGCGCACCATCCACTGTATCGACCAGCTTGTAATCATAGACGACTGTTTCTCCGAAACAGATGACCTCACCGCCTTGAATGATCAACCTGGAAGCGGGCTCTTCCACGTCCGCCCACTCACCCTGCATTTCGGCAGGAAGTGGCGCTTTGCGGTCGAAACGTTCCATAATTGACCTCCAAATATAGAAGCAACACGTCTTCAGCCGATCTGCGACAGGATCGGAAACGTCTGTTGGAACCAGATCGCCATCGAGCTGACGAAGCCGAAGATGAAGGCGAGGCCGGTGAGAATCAGGAAGACGCCCATCAGTTTCTCGATCAGCCCCAGATGTCTGCGGAAACGGCCAAGAAAACGCATGAAGGCGCCGGAAAATCCGGCCGCGATCCAGAAGGGCACGGCAAGCCCGAGCGAATAGATGGCGAGCAGCATGGCGCCCTCACCCACCGTATCACGCGACGCGGCGACGCCGAGGATGGCGCCGAGAACCGGGCCAATGCAGGGCGTCCAGCCGAAGGCGAAAGCAAGCCCCATGACATAGGCGCCGGAAAGCGTCGCCGGCTTGCCGCCACCCTGGAACCGCGCCTCGCGGGCAAGCAGCCCGATCCGGAACACGCCGAGAAAATTCAACCCCATGACGATAATGATCAACCCGCCGATCTTGGAAAGAAGATCGAGATGCTGACGCAGAAGAACGCCGATCGTCGAGGCGCCGGCACCGAGCGCAACGAACACCGTGGAAAAGCCGAGCGTGAAGAACAGTGCCGAGAGAATCACCGCACGCCGCGTTTCCGAATCCTGACGCACCGTCGCGGTGCCACCGCGAAACTGCTCGACTGAAACCCCCGCCATATAACAGAGATAAGGCGGAACGAGCGGAAGCACACAAGGGGAGAGAAAGGATAGCGCTCCGGCGAGAAGCGCGCTCAACAGGGATATTTCGGCGATGGACACGTCTATACGGCTCCGACGGGCGGGTCCGAACCACCCGCCACTTATCCTCTCACCTAATGATCCCAAGGTATTTATGCCAGTCACCTTTTGGGCACTTGGCGACAAGTCGGCAGGCTGGATGACAAACAGGCAGGGAAAACCGCATTTTGCTGTAAAATTTGCTGTTTTTTCGGGTTGACCGCGCGGGGTCACCTGCCTATGTTCCGCGCACTTTCGAGGAAGCGCAGATGCGCCTCGCGGGAGAGCGTAGCTCAGCTGGTAGAGCAACTGACTTTTAATCAGTAGGTCATGGGTTCGAGCCCCATCGCTCTCACCAAAATTTACCAGCAAAATCAACGATGTAATACGCGTAAATTGTGGCAAGCAATGCCTGAGCTTACGGCATTTTCTGGCGCATGACGGGCTTTTACGGCACATGATTGGCGCATGCGACTAGGCGGAACGCTACATTTCAGCCCCTCAAGTCGTAGCGTTCGCCACATTCCCTTCCCGCTTTCAGTTTCGCGCTTTCTTTGAAAAAGCGGTAGATTCGCTCTTGCTCCATGCTTAGCTGGATCGTGCGCGCTGGCGTTGACCAGCTCACTATCTTAAGATCGGGTGAACACCCGCCACGGTCACGGAATCTTATGAGAGCGGAAAAGCTAAGGAATCTTCTCGACCTTCTCTTGAAGCGCTTAACGGCTGTAGAGGCACGGTTCCCGAAAGGAGGACTGGATGACGCTCCGCTGACGGCTGCCAAAATATTCGAGCTCAAGACCGCGTTGAGAAGGCATTTGAGCAAGCCGGATGCCCTCAGGATCTCGGCGGTCAATGACATCGAGCACCAAATAGATCGATTACGATCTGCTGCATCCAGCGATCTAGAGAACATTCATCCGTCGTCTACGCTCGCCGTGCTGCTGCGGGATCTTACAGACGAGCAGGCAAGCCTTAATAATTTGACGGCTGGGATGCGAATTGGGCTCAACCAACTTGAGCCGGAAGATGTCCTCGAAACGCTGCCAGGCCAAAAGTCAGCCGCATTCAAGTTCGTTTTCGAGGACGGCGTGTTTAAGGTTGTTGATGACGCTCTTCGTCCTCATGACAGCGAAGCGCGCATTGCGGAGGCAGCATTGGAGGCTGCAATTGATCAGGCACACTTTGTCGATGGCGATCTCGCCGCCAGCAATACGTCCCCCAGACTACGAGAGGCCTTCACGCGTCTTCTTCAAGCGATGGTCGACCGCAAGGGCGTAGTATTGATTGGGATGAGGGCTTCGACGTGCAGCAGGATGATTGCTGCGGCGTCGGATGAGCTTTCAGCGTCGCAAGCTGGTCTACTCGTCGCCCATATCCATGGCGTATTCAATGCGCTGGCTCAGTTCGAGGAATGGCGGGTATTTTCTGAGCAAGCAGCTGCGGCTAATGTGGATGGGGCTTCGGTAAAGACCCTTGCCCAGAACGCCCGCGATCTTGGAGAAGAGCTCCGAAAATCTGAGGTTGTCAGTCGAGAAGTAAGTGACGCTCTCTCCACGGTGTCAAATTGGGCAACAGAAACTGAAGAGCCTGATCTCAGAGATGCCCTATCGCTAGCGCGCACGCTGGAAAATTGTTGGTCCGCGATATGCCGTGAAGCACTACTCGTCAGGCAGGAGACGGCATCGATGGCCCGTAAAGCAATCGCTGCGGCAATCGTGGCCACCTTCTTGGGAACAGCAGCGATGAGCATTCCGATTCTTGTTAAGTTGCCTGGTGGAGAATGGATCGAGTTTGCTGTGTCATTCTTTCGAGCCAACATGCCGACGTCGCCGAAATAAAAATCGAATTTTTAAGAGCAGCCCAGCCTTTCGACCGGGCGGCCCTCTCTGCCGGCGGCGAGCACCGGCGCCAGCGAAGAATCAGGCGGCTGTTGCGATGTCTTCCTGCGGGATGATGCCAAGCACGCGCAGTATCGTCTCAGCGCGCGTTGAGGGTGGAGGTACGTCCGACCAGTCGCGATGGTCGCGCGGGAAGTGGAAATCGCCGCCTATCGTGCCCATAGGGGAGTATAGCCCGATAGTCGAATCGTAACCCATTTCCCGATTGAGGAATTTAAGTTCGTTCCAGAGCCATTCGGCATATGCGTTCGTCGGGCAAAATCTGTGCTTGATCTCCTCCGCGCTCATCGGCGGATCGGCAGCGAAGATTTCGGCCTGGGCGAAGTCAGGAATGATATTCGAAGTGATGGTCATGGGTTTGGTGCTCACTGGAAAGGGCTTATCACGGCCCGCACCCGTAGCGGACGGGCAGCCGGGGGGTGATAACTCGCCAGTGAGACGAGCAAGACGTTTTTAAGGACTAGCCTCTGGACATAGCGCCTTCCCCCGGCCATAATGATGGCCAAGTTAGGGCGCCCGCCAAGGCGCACCTCCTACGCACCAAGTCCGCCAAGACTTAGGTCGTCTATGTTGCGGGTCAGCGCGCCAACGCTTACTCGCTCATCACTGGTCCGGGTTATCACGCCCGCGGACAAATTACCCATTAAGCATCATCAGCGCAAGCGCATCCCCTCCGGGGGAGAGCTTAAGGACACCCTAATTTTCGTCAGCGACATTTCAGTACTCATTATGACCGATCCCCTCGACAAACTCCCGGTGTTCGCTACCGACCGCGAAATTGCCGTCGCCATCGTCGGCAAGGAACGTGCGTCGATGTGGGTAAAGACCGTCATCCCTCAACTCGAGCGAAAGGGTTTTCCTCGCATCGACCCACTGCACGCCGGTAGACCCGTGCCGCTGGTGAAGAAATTCTATGACGGGTATTTCGGCATAACAGCGGGCTTCGCCGCGACCGCACCCGACGGGGAAGAGGATTGGAGCGAATGGAAGAAATCACGGCGCCGCGACAGTAAGAAGCCACAGCTCGAACTGGACGGCCGCTGCCAGAACGCGCTGATATTCATGGCTTCACATCCCGATGTCAGTTCGCATTTAGCGATACCAAATGCCAGTGTTCACACAATGCGAGTTCTGGTCGAGAAGGGTGCGTTAAAGCCTGGAAAAAAAGACGAGCAAGGTGACGAGACGTGGATGGTTACCGACGTTGGCAGGGATGAGGCGGAGCGGCTCGAGATATATTATGGGCGAAAAAATACCTAACTGACTGACGGCTTCAGCCGAATTTCCCGATAGCGCTTGATCAAAGCACTTGCGGCGCAGACATCGACTGAGGGCGCTGTCCCGCTACGACAGCATGTTGCGCCATCAGGTAAGCTGTAACATCGCCGCCGCAGGCATCTTCGAGCAGCTCAATACGATAGCCTTCCGAAACAGCTCGAGCACGAAGGATTCCAGCAAGCATGGCGAACTCTGTGACGTCATCGGGGATGACATCAAGGAAGCGGTGCTCATAAATCCGGTCTTCAAGCCAGTCGTCAATTATCATCATCCGGCAAACCTCGGTTCATCTACTGGAAAGGCCGGCACGATTTCTCGCACCGACCTCGTGTTAGGACTGCCAGCCCCATTACATCCGTGGTAGCCGGCGAACCCAAATCACTTCTTGAACTTGTCGTAGTCCAGCTTCGGAGCCTTCGAGAGGTCGTCCTTGTTCGTGTCGACGTAAGCCTTCCAGGTGCCGTTATCGTTGTTGAGCGCAACGGAGGCCGGATCCAGAACGACATAGCTGGTGCCCATACCAAGGAAGCCACCGACGCTAGCCACGATACCGATGACCGACTTGCCGTTGCCGATCACGACATCGGAAATTTCGCCGATTTCTTCGTTCGCCTTGTTGTAGATATCGACACCGACCAGCTTGGACGTAACGATGTCAGTACCCTTGATCTCGACGTACTTGAGCGGCATGGTCGCAGCCGTACCCATGGTAATGCCAGGGCCGACAATCGTGGCATCGGAACCAGCGGCAGCCGGCGCGGATGCAGCGGGAGCGGCGGCCGTCTGAGCGTAGGCAACGCCCGAGAGGCTTGCGATTGCGATGGCAGTGGCGAAAATCTTCTTCATGGGTATTTCCTCGTATGTCATTGTTGCCGCGAACATTTCGTGGCGGTGATGAACGGCAAGACCCAGGGAATTGTTCCGAATCCAGGTTGAATTAATAGCAACAAAAAACCCCGCCTAAGCGGGGTCCATTGTTTTTACCAAGTCTGGCGACCGTACCAGTCGTCGACATCCTTTTTGGTCTGATCCTTTGCGTGGCCGTAGCGCTCCTGGATCTTTCCTTCAAGCTGGTCACGCTTCCCAGCGATGACATCAAGGTCGTCGTCAGTGAGTTTGCCCCACTGTTCCTTGACCTTGCCCTTCATCTGCTTCCAGTTACCTTCGACGCGATTCCAGTCCATGATACTTCCTCCCTTTTTTATACGAGTGAGAATTCAACGGATGGGAGGCCGGCCGGTTCCGTGCCTTAGTATTTGGCCGCGTTGTTGACCTTCTTTCCGGCACTCTGGGTAGCATCCACGGTATTCGCCGTGTCCTGTCCCATGCCACGGATCGTATTGCCACACGACGCGAGCGCGCTGGTGGTAAGGACAAGTGCGACGACTGTAACGAAAGTTTTCTTCATGCCCATAGCTCCGTTTGATTGACACTATCGACGTAGGGCGGATCTCTCATAAGGCCATACCACGACCATCTTCGCCACGAAGGCCGCCGCTACAGCTACTTCCGGCATGGTCTTGGCCTTGGCGTAACCGCCTCCGCGCGAACGTTTTGATCCCCTTGCTTGACTCAGGGCGCCACCAATGAGAACGTAAAGAGAACATCGAATGGAGCGCATCATGGCGACTGCAGAGAAGTTCATCGTTCTTCAGTTCAAAAAGAACCGCGGCCACATCGTGCCCGGCGAGATGAGGCAAGCCTCGAATGCTGCCGCCGCCGAAAAGCTGGCAGCTGCGATGGCAGGCCGCGTCGTCGGCGTGTCAGCCTACGCTGTGATGGTTGATGAGGAATCGGGCGACATGACCGCGCCACGCTTGCTTTCGCAGCACGGCGAGACCGTGAGCCTCGCAGACATCGCGGCCTGACATTAGGGAGGCAGCGTCGTGTCGGAGGATCTTTCGGTATCGACTTTCCATATCGGGGACATCGTCCCCTTGGGTGGTCAGCCGGATGAGCGCTTGCTGGCCGAACTTTCAGACAGGCTTGATTTCTACGAATTCGAGTTTTTCGAGTCCTTGGTTTTTCCGCCAGACGACCACGAGATTCCGACGTCCTCTTGGGTGGAAATCGCATACTGCCGGCAGCTCGGCGGCGCTCAGGTTCTCTGGCGAAGTGGAATATCCGGTTTGGAGACGACGCCTTTTTTCTCTTATGGCTGGATCGACCTCGATGACCTCAGCGACCTCGATGAGGCCTTGTTTAGGCGGGCACTTCTCATGGGCGCGCCTTTAACTGGGCACGGCCACAGCAACACCGCCTACTTCCAAAATTAGTGGAGATCCATGGTGCCGGTTACGGTCAGCCAGCAACTTGTTGCCGACCTGCAGGATCGGATTGACCAGATCGGTGGCCTCTCCACGCGTCATCGATCGTATCTGCCCTTCGGTATGAGCGAGATGGACGATAGAATTCCTGGCGGAGGGCTTGCGTTTGGTGCGACCCACGAGGTTGCCGGCGGTGGATCTGGCGCAGTTGATGGGGCAGCCGCAGCGCTCTTCGCCGCAGGGATAGCTGCACGCGCGTCCGGGCCAGTCATCTGGTGCATCACTCGCACGGATCTATTTGCCCCAGCACTTCAGCAAGTCGGCCTTGACCTCAACCGCGTCATATTCGTCGAGTGCGGTGATGAGACAAGCATCCTGGAAAGCATGGAGGAGGCGCTGCGGTACCGTGGTGTTGGGGTGGCGATCGCTGAGCTAGTCCGCCTGCCTATGGTTGCAAGTAGGCGGTTTCAGCTGGCTGCCGAACAGGGCGGAGCAATGGGGCTTATTATCAGGCGATGGCGGAGGCAGACCGAGGCCACGGATTTAGGACACCCCACAGCGTCTGTGACACGGTGGAGAGTAAGTTCCCTCCCCTCTGAGCCGCTCCCCGTGGAGGGTGTTGGCCGGCCTCGGTGGCTGGTTGAGCTTCTCCGATCACGCGCCGGCGAGAGCTTCGATGTGGAAGTCGGCGCATGTGATGAACGCGGGCAGCTGTCGTCTGTACGAACTGCATATGAACAACGGAGAATGGTCCGGTGAGCCTGCCTACTCTCAAAGATTTTCGTGGTGAGCAGATCGATATGTCCTGCCGACGCTGCGACCGGCATGGGATCTACGACCGAAAGGCGCTGGTCAAGAAGTTTGGGGCGGCAATCGCATTCG
The DNA here is from genome assembly GCF_007829835.1 of Neorhizobium alkalisoli. Taxonomy (GTDB): domain Bacteria; phylum Pseudomonadota; class Alphaproteobacteria; order Rhizobiales; family Rhizobiaceae; genus Neorhizobium. Next base: position 112,338 of record NZ_VIWP01000015.1, read on the forward strand.
TCGAGCTGCGGCGCATCCTGGCAATTGGCTGCGACCGTCGAGGCACCGACGGGTGCGAGGCTTGTTTCCCTTGCCTTCTAACGGCAAACATTTTGATTGAGGTGAAGCAGTGAGTGATGAAGGCCGGTCCGCTAGAGACGCTAATCATCGGCTCATAAACCATTGGTGCGAAGTCGAAGGATGCGGGCAATGGGGCGGGTTCGGTTTCGCGAAGGGCCGGGAAATCCCCCGCTGGTGGTGCTGGGGTCACTATCCGCACAAGCCTAACACTGCACGCAGGGAGGCGGCTGAAATTGCCGAGATGATTGCAAAATGAAAAAAGCGCCCTCTCCATAACAGGGAGAGCGCATTTGTGGTCCGCCATCTACCGGCTTAGGTGATTTGCCGGGATGCGGATATGGCCAGATCTGGCTTAGGAGGCGCTCAATGTTTCGAGGCGCGGAATGAGCGAGGCGACGCGCTGTACGGTATCGCACATAGGTAGCAGCGTCAGAGTTAAAAATGCGATTGATGATCTGGATTGGCTTCTCTAATTTCTGCTGATGAGCAAAGATCCCGACAGAGACTACAATATCGCCATCGCCATGCTGGATGGTGTTTCGACTGGGGATCTAGCCGAACAATACAATCTTCGGCCCGAGAGAATCCGCGCTATCGCCCGCGAGAACGCCCAAATAATCAGGCTGCAAGATGGTCGGCCGGTGCCTAATGGCTTGCCGGTTCGGACCGCTGTCGCCATCGAAAATGCTATAGGTATTTGGCCCACGGTCGAGGACGCCCGAGAAATCGATGAGCGGCGGATAGACATTCTTAGGTCGCACTCAGGACGGCGGGTTATCATGCAGGAGATTGATAAGTGGCTGGCTGTTGTGCTCGCGGGCACGCGATGATGGGTGATCTGTAGCACGGGAAGCGTGACCGATAGGTCGTGTCCTATCCGCCGCAACACGGCCTAAGATGAACGCTAGCGCCGAATATCCGCCGCGATCCAGCCACTGCTCCACTACACTACTTGATATGAATAGAGTTACTTTGTTTCTAGGCGAAGCGCTATAGAAACCGCTTCTACTAGCTTGTTGAGCAGCCCGGTTACAAGCGTGCTACTGTATCCGGCTAGGAATGGAAGCATGAAGAAAAGATACTGTTGGGCCGTAGCATAATTGGCGTCGTCGGAATCGAATGTGAAAGTCTGAATCAACGCGACCCGCGAAAAAACAATCGCAAAAAGCAGCCCGAAAATCGCGCCGAGCAGTATCCTAGAATATGAGCCGTAGACATCGGTCGGTGACAACTTTTCATCAATTATGATCCGGCCAACCCCAAATAGCTGATAAGAAACAGCACCGAGCGCTCCGAGGCTCGATCCATAGAGGAAGATCGCAAACGAGAAAGACGACTCGCACAGTGATCCACACTTTCCGACGCTCGTCATAAGGCTTCCAACCCACAAACTGATCGCTGTTCCGGCGACTATCAGGCTGAAAAAAACAGTCCACACCACCAAAGATGCTGACGGGCACTGTCCTCTTGCATGCGGCTTGCAACGGGAGCGTTCAGGACTGTTACCGGTTTCGTGAGTTGCGTCAGTTTCATCAAGAGAAGCAAAATAGCAGAAATATTTTCTTGGCTCGCCTCAACACTTTGAATCTCTAGGATCATTTCTTCGGGTATCTCAATGCCAGAGCGTACCGCATAGTCTTGTAGAATGCAAAGTTCAGAGTATAGTGACTGTATCCGGTTAGCATTGGAGGCGATACGCAACATTCACAATCTCCGCGAGGTAATAATGCTAAAAATTACGACGATCATAGCAACAATTGCATGCTCAGACTGCGCTTATGGCTGTGACGTTACATTGATTGACGCAAAACGTTTCGAAAACAGCACTATCCGTGAGATCAATTTAGCTCTGCAACGGGAATCTGTAAATATTAGCATCCTTCCAATCGAGCAAAACATATCCCCAGCACGGGCAGCCGGCTTAGTCCCTCCCAGCACGCAAGTTGTTGTGGTGCATTTCTCAACTTTTGCAACGAAGACGTTGCCAGATAATAACGGAGATTTCGGAACATTCATCAAAGAGGCACAAAAGATAACCGAGGCACACGCCAAATATGTGGTTTACAGCAGGGCATTCTCTCGAGGCGACAGTTGCGATAGCTCGCCAGTGCGTGACACGGTTCTGAGAGAAGCCAATATTGATGAACCTGCAGCAGCGAATATCTGTTTTATACATAGCGCACCGCCTCGGTTCGTATCAAAAGAGCAGAAGGAGTCCCTGAAGAAATTGATACTCCAACGCTGTTATTAAATGTGCGAATATTAATTTGCAGGATTAGCTGCAAACTTTGCAGCCTGTAAAACTATCACGAATTTTATTTCATCATATCGAATATTGCGAAATATCGTCGACGGAATCCGAATTATTAACCTTCGTGCCCAATGCTGCTTGTGTCAGACAGCTGGGGAGGCCGTGTGGCATATGGGGCTCGCCTGTTCGCTCCGGAGCGAGCCCTTTTTCCATTTATATCTCTGGCTGCGCAGGTCCGCCGCCCACCAGCCATGGACAGAAGAGGCCTCGGCAACGGGGCCTCTTTTGATGGAGAGGCGGTGGGTTGACACCAGCCGCCCCATTAACAAATATTTTGTTTGGCGCGGGGGTGGAGCAAACCCCTAACTTTTCGCCCACTGGGACTTCAGCTCCGCGCCGCCATTATTTGGAGCCGGCGTCTCATGCTGCAAGAACACCTTCACCACCTGCCGCCCTTAACATCCGACGATCTGGCTATGCTCCAGGAAGTCTTCGACCAGGTGTGCAAGATGAAGTCGCTCGAAAAAATGTCGCAGGAAGCCGAAGATATGGCGGCCACGATCCTTCATTATTTTCAGCATGGCGTGCAAAAACCCAGTCAGTTGCTAAGGCTTCTGGTGTGACGATGGGGGCGGCAATCATAGCCCAATGGGCTTCTCTTGCCATCGTCCATACAGCTTGAGAGGCGGCAGCTCACCCGGCAACCTCGACATTCGTCAACACCTTGTCCATATGACTGTCATGCCTACGGCGTCGAAAACTCCGCTAGGCTTAAAATCATGGAGAGGCTGACAATGCACAAAGTCGTTGCCGTGGCTGCTGTGGGCGTCCTCTTCGGTATTTTGGCGGGATGTGAGTCTTCTACGCCCGACGCAGTTCGTCGCTGCAACTCTCCCACCGCGACACTAGACGACCCCAAAATGTGGGACTGCTATACGTTTGACCGAGCAGCCAATGACCGCATGCTCGCTAGAAAGAAAGCGGAGGTTGACGCGCGGATAAAGGCTGGCAATGGCGACAAAACATTGTCTGTGGCCAATGTAGTTGCGCAACAACCTACTCCCACATCTTGTAAAATCTCTGGAATGCAGAACGGATTTGTTAGCACTTCTTGCCGTCCGTAGCTTTCACGCGCCGACGGACCTTCCATGGAAACGCCGCTCGAGTGCAAGGATGAAATCATCCTCATTGAGTCTGAGAATCTGGTCGAGAACGGCGTCCGCCTTGACCAATCCGCTATCGAACAGAATCTTCATAAACCGCCAGCAATCGAGAGGGTCGTGAACGATATAGCTTTCAGCATGCTCAAATGCGTGCCGCCATGTGGCATAGCCTTCGAAGTGACTATTCGCACCTAGGAAGAAATCTGAGCCGAAACAGGTGATCGATCCAGATGGCGTCAACGCAAGATCCTGGAGGATATGCCGCATCGCATAACCGCGCGCCATAAAGACAGATGGTGTGAAATAATAGGTCCGGGTTCGCCGTCCTCTCGTCTGCCAGCCGATCCGGATTCGCTCTAAAGGCGTCCTGAGCATGGTGAAGTCGACACGCTCATTCCTCATAGTTCCGACGACCGCCTGAGGCTGCCTTTGTAAGAAGATGCTGTTGTAGTAAGCCGCATCGGTACGTGTCCCGATCATCGAACCCGCCGCTCGAAATGCGTCGTTAGCAATGAAGTTCGTTCGCACAACCCGGTCGTGGGTGTCGATGAACTCACCATTGCCTAGAGAATTGCGTGCCGGCCCAACAACCGCGACGGACTTTCCGTCAAGCCACCGAGCAAATCGCCGGTCTGATGGAGACAACATGGCGGCATGAAGGCTCCGAGCACGGTCGAGTTCGCCAAGAGAAAGCCATCCATCGCGTTTTAGTCGGTGATCCGAAATCGCGTTGATCATCTCTTCGATCCTATTCCGGTCGTCGAGGAAAATGGCTGCGGCGATCTGCATAGCTTTGTCCGGCTGGGGGTAGCCGTCTGCTAGGTAGGATCGGGCTGCAGCCTGCTTGGTGGCGATCGCTGCCCGAACGAGCCCTCGCCTATAAAGCAGATCATGCATTGTCATCCACCAGGCCATGGGAGCTGACTCTGGAGCAATATCGGCAACTAGCTGTTGAGCGGCTGAGGACGATAAAGTGTCAGCCACAACCATCTTTTCGAGTTGCTCAGCAGGCGACACAGGCTGCCTACTTATGGCTGGATGCTTACCTCGCAGTTCAGATATCCATTTTGTCTGATTGTGACGCGCCAAACGTTCTAGAGTGAAGCCAATCAAGGCTATCGCTCTCCCGGCCGAAAGGGATCCGCTCGTCACTTCGTGTCCAAGCAGTCGCATAGTCGACCGATATTCCCTTTGTGCAGCCTTTGTTTTTTCCGCTTTCGTAAGGCGATGAGCAAATTGCAGCCGCACTTTAATCAGCCGCTGCAATACAACAGCGCGCGTCGTGCGGTCTTTCAAGCGAGGCAGCATGTCCTCGAAAGTTTTGATTGCTCCCCTTAGATTGCCGGCCTTCACCTGCGCCGCCGCCGTGTTGATCCCGTTCTGCTGTTTTCTAGCGCCGAGCCAATCCCACACCGCTTGCCAGTTGCTACCGAGCTTTATCAAATTATTGCCTGCTTCATCAAATCTAACGCCTCACCCCGTCGCAGTTTGGCGAGTTGCGTTGCGGCTAATATTCGAGATACAATCGCCGATGTAGGCAGGAGCATCCCATTGTTTGGTTTTCATATCGATCCAACTTTTTACATGTTGCTGCTTGTTGCTTGGCTCGTCGCTTCGGCGTTCAACTGGTACATGATCGAGAGGGTCATCAATAAGGTGGGGGCTAAGAGGCCCTATTTTGAAAGGGTTGGCATCGGGTTTCCCTTTGTTCAGACTGGGCATCCCGCTTGTCCTCAAGAGCTCAAAGACGTTTACAAAGTTTGCATGCGGTGGATCTACATCCCCTTCGGGCTTTTGGTCGCGCTGGCAATAGCGTCGGGCTAGATGACATCCGGCAAGACGTCCATCTGGCCATGATGCTGACATAAAATCAACCTAGCGGCCGAGCTATAGGCCAACTCCGTAGTGGGATATCATAGATGGAATTCTTCTTTATCGGGTTGAGCCGCCAGATCCGCGTCGTGATCGCGTTGACCCTCCGTGAAGTCAGGCTTCGCAACAGTAAGTATGCTTTCAATCAGCTTTTCGATCTGCTTGAAGCCCTGTTTTTCATCGTTGGCCACTGGATCATCTTCACGTTCCTGCACCGCAAACTTTTGATCGGCGATAGTCTCCTCGTATTCATCGCTACAGGCATCCTGCCAGTTCTGTTCTTCCGCACCATAAGCATACGAGCGGCCGGCGGTATCGAAGCTTCAAAGGCAGTGACGAACATCCCTACTGTTGAAGCTCTAGATTATGCATTGGCACGGGCCACGGTGGAAGTTATCTCGTATATCTTGCTATTCTCGGGCTTTTTTGCTGGCATCTATGCCGTTGGTCTTTCGAGATATGCAATCCCGGTGAACCCGCTTGCCGTCGTGGAAGCGATAACCTTCCTCACTATATTTTCTTTCGGTATCGGGATCGCAAACTCGTTCATCATTCACGTTTTCCCCCTCTACAAGATGGTTTGGTCAGCGTTTGCGCGGATTCAGATTTTCACAAGTGCGGTGTTTTTTATTCCCGAATACATGCCACCCATCGTGAAAGAAATTATCGTATGGAACCCGATGATGCACTTCGTCGCGCTGTTTAGGATCGGATTCTATTCAACGTACCCAACACACCTATTCTCGATGTCTTACATGGTCATGTGCAGCATTTGCCTTCTACTGGTAGGATTGATGCTTGAAAGAGTGCTGCGCAACCATCGTGTTTGAGCCGACTTCGGTCGGCGCGATCCATTATCGGGCCGGCCTTCGATGATGGGGCGGTGGGTATGGCGCCGCCTTACGACTCCCGCAATAATCCCCGGATGGATATCGAACTCTCTGCCCTTGAAGAACGCGCCGAAGCCGAAGAGCACATGGCCGAAGCCCTGCGCATCCTCAATGCCACAATCCGCCGCGTGCATCGATCCGGCCTATCGTTGGCGCCGAGATCCTGACCATGTATTCGCGGGAAAGCTCCCTCCCGCAAATCAATCTTGGAACCCTTGATCGCCAGCATGGGGCGATCTGAGGCGATGATGGAGCGGTGGGTGGTGGGTGGTGCTGCGCTATAAGGATCGGCCCACTACCCAATGATGGGGCGACGCTGGCTTTGAGGTCTGATTCGTGATTCGGAGCGCCTCGCCGAACCAGTTTTGATAGGTGACGTATTTCTAATTTCCGCAGGCGCAGAATCGATCCAACAGTCCTCGCCGAATCACATAAACAGCGACAGTGAACGGAGGGAATGGCAAAACAATCGCATACATAAAAGCTGCGTCGGCGAGTTGGGTAACCAATTCCACGGAATTATGATTTCGGTTCCCGCAATACTCAAGCTCTACGCACAGCTTCTGGCGCGCGGCTCCAGCATTCGCAGTGAGCGCGGCACTAACCGCCTGCAAAGTACGATCTAAGAGACTCCTGCCGCTGTCGTTAGGCGAATTTCCGTCCTGACCCAAGTATTTGACGGGGTCGTTTGACCTATAACCACCCAGCATAGCGCTTTCCAAATCAGAAAGCGGCATCACTAAGTATTTACTAATTTCCTCAGACATAATCACTCCCACAAAACTGATAACGAAACCTTCTTGCTCTCGAAGACCTTACGGATATTTCTGAGCTTAGTGTCATGCATTAGCATGCAATACAGTAGCCATATACGCTGCCACAGGTCATCATCAGACGAAAGCCTCACTATTTTTAGTCCAATCTCCTCGGCTTGCGTTGCATCGATGACAGAGCCATGAGAGGGAAACTTATGTCGTCCGCATAAATTCTTTATTGCTTCATCGATGTCGCCAGCACTGTCCTTGAGCATGCCCTGCTTCAAAGCGTATCTGCCTACCGATTCTGTCTGACGTAACGCATGTACCGCATGAAACTTGTTGATGTTGAATGCGCTTTCCGGATCGTCGCCCTCGCCACCAGGAATTGACTTGCCAATAATCGCTGTTACAGGAATTTTTCCGTCTAACAATGGCTCTATAGGGCCGAGCTCAGACGGCGGCCCCATCACGATGGCTTCTGACGCAAGGCAAATTAGAGTACCATTGCTCTTTGCCCGATTAGGAACGATTGCCCTAAACGGATGCTTTGCGGCCAACAATACAGAGATCATAGCTTCGGCGGCGTCCGTCTCGCCTCCTTGCGTCTCGACAATCAAATCAAACGGTGCATGATCGATGTCAGAAACTAACTCGTGCAGTCGATCCACATCGCTTGTTGTGATCCCTGACTGCATCGACCTTTGCGCGTAGTATACGCCGAGAGGTCTACCTGTTAAGCTCTCTATATCGCGTATCATAAGTTGGCGGAGAAAACGGTCTTTATTCTCCGCCCAAAAAATAGGCGACTGCTTGGGGACAGCATTACCTCGAGGAAATGTCTCGATAGAAATCTGTTCTGACTTTTCTGTATCGCTCAACTTTTTCCCCCGGTGAGCTTCCATGGCCGTGGGATGTTTCGCGAACGTCTTCTTCTTTGATGAAGCTCGTGTTCAATATCCGACCCTCTGTCTTCGGGCCGTAGAGCTGCGCAGCACGTGCGGCCTCACGTTCGAACACTGATGAATACTTGCCATCGGACATTGGAATCCCTTTCTATTCTTGGTCTATTCGGGAGACGAGATTGCGTCAAGAGCACCATACACGTTTTCCGTTAAGGACAGCATAACGCTTTAGTACGCATTTCGTTCATCTTTCGAGCCTCAAATGGATAGAAAGAATGGCTCTTTTTAGATCAGGCCGCAAATTATTTCCACCTAGTAAATTCCCGGTCAGCCTACCCTGTCGATGTCAGAACCTATCCAAGCCGTCTGTCTGTGATTATCGGCTTATGTCGCGAGGCTGTCAGCTAGAGATCGTCATGTGCAACGTCCGCCAGAGCCAATTACGCATTGGTACTTGCTCTTGCTTTGATCCATTCACTTACATCCAAAGATCACCTGGCCTATCCGCAGCTCTGCGGTAGTGGTCCTGGCCTCGCGCGTCCTCAATGCTGCCATCAGCCGCTCCGAATAGTCCGGCGAGGCTGGCTTTCGACAATGCGATCGACGCGGACAGTCATGTGGTCTACGGCCTGCTTCACCCCGCTGATCGCCTCCATGATCTGTTCAGTCGTTTCGCGCATGCCGGCCTTGGTGATGTAGGTTTCGGCGACGTGCAACCGGTGAGCAGCAAGCTCTTCACGAGCAAGGCTGGCGAGTGCGGTTGCGGCTCCGGCAGCATCGGCACCATCCTTGCGAGCGGCTCCGATCTTGCTGTCGACGTACTTCCAGAGGCCAAAAATGAAGCCGAACAGCATGACGAAGAAGCCGCCGACGGCCATGATTTCGGCGCCAGTCATTTGGCCGCTCCCGTCAAACCAGCGTCTCGTTCGCGATAAAAGTCCCGCAGAGCCGCCCTCCCTGCCCCGCATTCGATCAGAGCCTTGCGGTCATTGATCCAGAGCTTCTCGGTGCGAGCCTGGGACAGCGGCGCGTAACCAGTGTCAACCGGCCGCGGGCAATCACTGGTCAGCGCACTATCCGGCTGTGCCAGCTGCGGCCGCGGCGATGCGACGGCCAGCTTATCGGATGGAATTGACACGGCGCACGCTGGCAGCACCAAGCACAGGCTTAGCAGCATCAGGATCTTCATCGGCTTCACGCTCGAGCTCCTCGATTTTGGATTGGAGCTGCTCGTTGGCAGCCTGCATGGCGGCGATGCGCCGGACTTCGCTGGCCTTGGCGGCGTCATTCACGGTGTCCTGACGCTCGATCTCGTCGGCCTTCGCTGTTTCGGCGTCAGCCTTCATTTGCGCGATGACGGCGGCGTAGTGTGTCTTGGCCGCAGAGTAACCGGTGTCATAGACGTGGCTGTATGCCCACCACGCCAGAAGGATGGCGGCAATGCCAGCAAGCAAGTAGCCGCCGACCTTGCTGGTTAAGACCGCAATCATGGGGTAAGTCCCGACACGCAGACCTCTCCCTCGCCCACGCGGGTGGCGTCACCCATCTCGCGGCGATTGACGAGGCCCTTTAGAATTCGTCCGCCGGCCTTATTGAATGCCGTGGCGGCTTCGCAGCTTTCCCGATAACGACCCAACTTCGCGAGCTTGACCGCAGTCGAGTTACAGGTTGCGCCGACTCCAACGTTCCAAGACAGCGTCAGCATAGAACCGCGCCAGCTGAGTGGAGCCTTGTCCCAGTTGGCCACGCACTTCACGAGATGCGGCCGGTAGTCACGCTCGAGCTTGCCTGCGGTCCTGGCGTCGCAGCCCGCATGCGTTTCGACCATGCCCTTGCGGACATTGTCTGTATCACCGTCGCAGATGGTATAGACTGGCTTCGTGGGTAAAGTGTCCAGGTATGCGACGAGCGACCGTCCTTCCCACGGCTGCAGGATCTTGATCGCCAGCGCCGTGTCGTCATGCACTGCCGGTTGACCTGGGAAGATGGCAACGAGACCAGCGACGGCAGCTGCTACGATGCCGCCCACCATGGCCTGCGCCCGCTTAGACGGCAGGATCTTGTTTATCGGCATCGAGGCCTCCCTGAGAGATGATGCGGGCCATCGGTGCGGCCACGAGGATTACCACCGGGATCCACCAGGGCACTGCGCCGGCCATGTAGGGCACGGCGTTCGCGAGGATCTGTAAGAAGGCGGCGGCGTAAACGAGATGCATGGAGAAGGCGCGCGTGAGCACGCCCCATGCATTCGGCACGATGCGTTTCCGCACCGCGCCAATCAGCGTGGAGGTCATGGAGATTTCCAATGCTCGGTGTTTAGTATCGGCCGATGGTCAGATGATGCCGTAATGCGTCCGCATGCTGATCATAAGGTTCTCAAGAAGCGCCAGATCAACGGCCGTCTTGTGGAAGCTCCGAGAGAAAGCCAGCACCTTACCGATGTTGCCGACCCAGGCAGTTGCGGGGTTCCCAATTGGATAACCGATCTGCAGCTTGGTCAACTTATCTGGTGTGGGAGCAACATTGGCGTCCGCCGATGCGATCGCGGCAGTTGTCGTATTGATGTAGGCGCGGATCTGCGTCGTCGCAGCATCGTAAGATACGGCAAGTACGAAAGGCGTGTCTGCTGCCGGAACGCTGGCCAAATCAAGGCTGGCGCTGCCCCCGCCGCCGGAGCTGCGAGCAGTGAAAAGCAAACCCTTGCCGGCGTTCCCGAAGAACCGAACCACCTGCATGAACCCCGCCACAGTCGGGTTATATGCCGCAAGCAGATATCCATCCGTAGTACCCGATCGCATGGCCGCGGCAAGGTCGCAGGCAATGACAAAGGTGAAGCTCGGCGAAACAGCCAGACCACCGGGGCCGATATCAAGGCCGAGCGTGTTGCCGGGCGACTTGAGCACATTCCGCCCATTGTATTTGCCAGCCACCGTCCCGATCGTCATCGCCGACGTTGATGTGAAGGTGATGAGACGGCCATCACCCTTCGATCGGCTGATCTCGCCTTTGGCCTTGAGCTTCTCCGGATCCATGTAGTGCTCGAGGCTTGGCATCTGTGCCGCCGCCATATCGACTGCATCCTGGGTGATTGGCGGCAGGCCATTGCCGTTGAATACCGGGCCTGCGTTGACGCTGATAAGCTGTCCTACCATTGCTTTCTTCCTTACAGGGTGACGGCGATGCGCTGGTGGCACGCCCAGTTATACATTTTCTGTCCGAGACGATCGGTATCGGGTGACGAGTCGCGAAGGCAGCAGCGGGCGCCGGATGTCCGGCCAGAGATCGCACCATTGGCCGCATCGAGAGCAACCCGGATAGCCTGGTCGGTTCCCGTCGGGACTGCTGAGAGAGTGATGAGGAGTGTCGTTGCAGACGCGATCGAAACGGTGTTGATGGTCACTGTGTTGCCGTTTCCGGCGTCCGACCACTTAAAACCGTAGTTGCCAGGGTCAGTGACCGCGGTAGTGTCGAACGTGAGGGAGCCAGAGGGCACGTTATAGGTCACCAAGACCTGGTTGCCGGTTCTCACAGCGGAAAGAGCATAGAGTGGCTTGGGCGAATTACCGGCCATCAGCTGGCTGATCGCCCGACCCATCAGGGCACCCTGCAGATGCTGGGCATTCGCATCGATATGAACCGCGTCCGCGGCATACGTGTACTGATATTTCGGGCCGATCAGCACGCATTTCGTTGGGTTGGCGACATGGGCGGCGAGCTGATCAAGCGGCACGTTCGGAGCGTAGCCGTAGAACGCGAAGGACGAGAGCTGCGAATAAATCAACGGCACCTGACCGCTTGCCGGCAGACCGTTCATCTGATTGACAAGGTCAGTAATGTCGACTTGCAGTTCTTGGAGGGCAGCGAGATAGGCGCCAGCCGCTCCCCCGCCGTTCGCCTCGCCCTGATCCCAACACATCGCCGGGATCTGGAAATCCAGCCCCATCAAAGCCGCCTTAAAGCGAGCCCGCCAGCAGCCCATCACCAGATTATTCCAGGCTTCCGTGCCCTTCTTGAGGTTGGCATAGCTTTCACTGCCAATGCCGTAGAGAGCGCCAATAGCCGCGTCCGTATTCGGGCGAACCCCGGTCAGCTGATAGAGAGAGGATGACATGTGCGTTTCGCCGGCAGTGCCCGAACGAAGCTCCTGCGCATCCACGATGTCATTGAGGAAGTACCGCGGGATGGGTCGGAAGTACGGGGCATTCTGATCGTTGCCGAGCACGCGCGGGCCGATGCCATACATGAGCGCGCGACCGGGGCGCGGCGGTGTGGTCGTCAGAACCGTCGCATTGGCAGAGCCGACGGCATTGGACTGTCCAGATGAGGGCACATGTAGAAGTCGGGTCACGGTTGCGGAGATCGTGTCGGCAGAGCCTGTCGTTGGCGCTTCGACGGTCGTGCCGTCATCCTTGACCAGCCGAAGCAGTCCGCCGGCCAAACTCGCATGGGCAATATTGCCGGAGTTGGTGATTTTGGCCGTTTTGCTGGTCGCCAGCGACCAGAGATAGGCGTTTCCGTCCTTCACCCAAACCGTGTAGCGCGTGACCACGACGTCGACGTCGTCATAGTCGATAGCGGAAATGACCTTGCCCGCATAATCAGTCCTGACGGACTTATAGTCGGAATGCATAAGAGCGCCATAAGTCTGGCCAGCAACCTCTACACCACCGTCGTACCGGAAACCAATGCCCACCGTGCCAGCTTCGCCACCGATGACATGCGAAAAGGTGTCATCGAGCAACGGTGTTTCATTGGACCGGAACAAGCGTGCTTTGCCATCGAAGTCCACCGTCAGCAACGGCTTGCCGGTGGCCTGATCTATGATGGCATAAGAAACATCTTCGGACAGCAGGCCCTGCAGCGCGCGGGTTGATACGACATCGAGCGCAGCTTGCTGTGCGATCGATACCGGCTTGTTGGCGTCAGAGGTGTTGATTTCCACTGAGAGCTGACCCGGCGCAGCCCGATATTTCCATTGAGAATTGACCCATGTTTCAACCGTCCCTCGCATGTTTTCAGCGGGG
>NZ_VIWP01000016.1 GCF_007829835.1 Neorhizobium alkalisoli
GTCAGCGACAATCAGCGTGATAACTTGATCCCGACCGCGACCTAAGAATCTCATCCAGATTGTCGCCCGCGTCTTATCCTGATTGCCGCGCTATAGCTTCCGCAGAGAGCTGGTTGAGATTACCGACCCTGATGTTCTTGAAAGAAGCGGCGAACGATTTCATCCGATTGTGATGCCGTCCTCGAACAATGATGACGCAGTGACCGGCAAGGTTTTCAAAATCACCAGCGACGAGCTGGCCGCCGCCGATGCCTATGAGGTTTCCGACTATAAGAGGATCGAGGCCAGGCTCAGGTCCGGTGCAAAAGCCTGGGTCTATGTGAAGGCGTAACCGGGAATGCCGTCTGCCGGCGACCGTCCTCAAATCAACATGCGGCTATAGGCTCGCCCCGTGGGGTGTTGCATTTTTTGCAATCATCCATCCAATTATTGATGTTTGAAGTTCACGCTAGTGATCTGCATTGATGCATTCCGGGACGAGGATCGCCGTAACCACACGGTGCTCTCGATCAATGTGCAAGCGAGGAACCGGATATGTCTCAAAAGCAGCTTCGACTGGCCATGTTCCTCTTTCCCGGCTACCACCTCGGTGCATGGCGGCTGCCGAATGCGATCCCGGAGATCGATCTCGGTATCGACCATCTCGTTCGCGCAGCGCAGCTGGCCGAGACGGCCAAGCTCGATGCAATCTTCTTCGAGGATCAGGCCGCAGTCCGCCGCAGCAACGATATTCTCAACGGCGACAGCTACGGCGCGGCCAACCCGCGCTCCATCCACTTCGACCCGATGGTCGTGCTACCGGCACTGGCCATGGCAACCACGCACCTCGGTCTTGCCGCCACCTCCACCGCGACCTTCAACGAGCCCTATAACCTTGCCCGGCGGTTCTCATCGATCGATTTCATCAGCAAGGGCCGGGTCGGCTGGAACCTCGTGACGTCCTTCAACGAAGATGAGGCCCAGAATTTCGGCCTGGATACGCATCTTCAGCATGCCGACCGTTATGAGCGGGCAAGCGAGTTCGTCGATGTCGTGACGGGCCTGTGGGACGGATGGCACGCCGATGCGATTGTCCGCGACAAGGAGAGCGGTGTCTATTTTGACGTTTCCAAGATGCGGTTTCTGCAGCATGACGGCAAACATTTCAAAGTACGCGGCCCGCTGACTACCGGGCGCAGTCCACAGGGGCGACCGGTCATCTTCCAGGCGGGTTCATCCGAACCCGGACGTGTGCTTGCCGCTCGAACCGCCGACGTCGTCTTCACCCTGCAGTCGGATATGGCGAAGGCGCGCGCATTCCGAGACGACATTCGCCGCCGCGCCGTCGAGTTCGGTCGCAGCCCGGACAAGATCAAGATCCTTGTCGGCATGACTCCGATCGTCGGCGACACGGATGATGACGCGCGTGCGCTCGCGCGCCAGATGATGGATCTGATCCCTGAGGACATGGCGATCAGCAACCTGATCCCGCTCTCGGGCGGGTTCGACTTCCGCCAGCATGATCTCCATGGCCCCATGCCGGATCTGCCGGAATCGAATGCCGGCAAATCCCATCGCGCGGCGATCATGTCCGTTGCCCGCCGGAACGGGTTCTCGATCCTCGAAACCGCGCGCTATTTTGCCGAGGGCAGTTACCTGAAAATGGTCGGCGCACCGCAATCCATTGCAGATACAATGCAGGCATGGCTGGAGGCAGACGCATGCGACGGGTTCCTTGCAGTGCCGACGCATTTTCCAACGGGCGTGGAGGATTTCACCGGCCGTGTCGTGCCGGAACTCCAGCGGCGCGGAATTTTCCGCACCGAGTACACAGGCACGAAGCTGCGCGAGCACCTGGGCGTGGAACTTGAGGGCGAAATGGCAGGCCGATAGGACTGGACGGCTATGGGCTTTATCAGCTACCTCGCCTAGTCTCGGCGATATCGAGCGATGCTGCGGTAACTCTTTCTCGGTCCAACCACGTCCCAGCTTTCCATCCAGAAGGCGTGCGAGCTGAACAGCAACCGTCCCTGATAATCGTCTTCACCGCAAAGGTGCCGGACTCGCTGCAATGGGCTCGCACCAAGGCGAATGAACTCTCGACCATCCGGAAACTGAACGATGACCTCCGCATCTGCTAAGCTGATTTTGTAGGCGCGGCGGCTTCGAGATCTGTGGCCGTTGATCAGCGTTTCGCCATGCTCTTCAAAATGATCTGGGCCAATCACCGCCTCACCTTCGAATGTTATTCGTCCAAGGCCCAGCCGATCATGGATCGATCGCGTCACCTGCCACCGGCCGTAAAACGCCTCGATGAGGTTATTACACGCATTGGATATGAGGGGTATCTGGTTCATGATCACCCATTATAGCGGGATAGTCTTCGGCAACCAGGCAAGTTCATGGCCAAAGGCGCGTATGCGACCATACATCCTGCCGCAATGTATAGGAGACGCGGGAATGGCGCCTGTCTTCCGCGCCTTGCCAGAACTCGACCGCATGCGCGGCGACAACGAAGAGCGACCAATGATCGGCGATCATATCAGGCTGCTCGGCAATCCGGAGCGCCTGCTCGGCGAGCGCCCCGTCGAGATCCTTGACTGAAGTGAGCGGTTGGCTTTGTCGTCCGACCAAGACATTGGCGCGGGCATCGATAGAGCGAGCGAGAAAGTCGGCATCACGCTCACCTCGATCCGCCTTCGCCGCTACCCCGCGGATACGCACCTGTCTTCCGAGTGGAGACCAATAAAAGGTCAGAGCGACATTCGGGTTTTGCGCAATCTGCCTGCCCTTCGGTCCTGCATCCACTGTCGCAAAGTGCCAGCCGCGTGCGTCGACATTCTTCAGGATGAGCACGCGGGCATCAGGCGCACCATCCTCACCCACCGTTGAAACAACCATCGCATGCGGTTCACGGATCCCTGAATCAATTGCGTCCCGTAACCATGAGACGAACAATTCATTGGGATCATCCGGCAAAACCTCCGTGTCGAAAACTGGCAAGGGACCGGGAAGTGATGGCAGTTTCCGCAATTCCTCTTTCATGACTGGCTCTCCGGCTGCGCCACAATCAGGCGCAAGGAGCCCTCGAAAAAAGGCTGCGTGCGCAGGAAACCGTATCGGGCGTCCCAGGTACCGTCAGCCAGGTCCCGTCCGAGCTCGGCGACGAACCGCTCACCGACGCTTGCATCGACAAAGCTCCATGCCGAATTTGCAAGCCGGGCACCGGGTTCCAGGATGCGTTCCGGGCGGCCATAATAGGCTTCGCCAAAACCGTCGATACATTGCAGCGGTATCGGTACGGAGAGAATAGACACCTGCCCGCCAAGCGCGTTGCTGATTGCGCCCATCGATGGATAGCGGCGCGCTTCGACCGCAATCATCTGCGGCGCATATTCATTGAGCCAGCAGAGGGAGAGTGCATCGGGATCGCAGGACAGGATGACGACAGGTCCGCGGGTAACACGGCGCATCTCGGCAAGCCCGGCTTCGAGATCCGACCATTGATGAACCGAGAAGGTCGCCATGCTCGCATCAAAGCTCTGGTCTGGAAAGGGAAGCTTTTCCGCAACTGCGTCGATGGCCACGGGAAGATGGGCCGGGCGTTGCGCACGCATGGAGGCCGACGGTTCGACAGCCGTCACCTCACGATCGACCGGTTCGTAGGAGCCGGCCCCTGCCCCGACATTCAGCACCGTCCTTGCATCACCCAGCGACCGGCGAATGAAATCGGCGATATGCGGATCGGGCTGACGATAGTTCGTGTATCCTAGCCCGATAAGGCCATAGTTCGCGTCGCCGGCACTGCCGTCCGTATGTCTCTCGCTCATCGCTTTGCTACCTCTGTGCATTTCATCAATAGATCACAGACCCATGCCATGTTCATGAATGACACGTTCCGCTCGCTCGACCTCGATAAGAACTATTTTGGTGCGGCATGAAAAACGATATGATCGAACACTCATTGTTCGGAATTCTCACATGGCAAGACAGATCCCATCACTGAACGCCTTGCGCGCCTTCGAGGCAGCCGGCCGTCACGGCCGCATGACGCTTGCGGCAGGCGAACTCAACGTCACCCACAGTGCGGTGAGCCGCCAGATCCAGCATCTGGAAGCTTTGCTGGGTGTGCCCTTGTTCGAAGGTCCGAAGAACAGGCTCCGGTTGACGGAAGCCGGAACCACATTGCTTGCCGGTCTCGGGACGGCATTTGACCAGATCGATGCATCGGTGCGGGCCGTCGCCGATACGACCGAGGGGCCGCTTGATGTCTCCTGCCCCGGAACATTCACGATGCGCTGGCTTATTCCGCGCCTTTACCGCTTCCAGCATGACCACCCCGAGATCGAGGTACGGTTGACGGCATCGTCAAAGCCAGTGGATTTCGGGCGCGATGGCTTTGATGTGGCGATCCGCGTCGGCGACCCTCCCTGGCCCACCGGCGCCGAGATCATACCGTTGTTTCCGGAACAGATCGGCCCGGTCCTTGCCACCAGCCTGTCCGACGAGCGAGGCGGACGGGTCGACGGCCTCCCCACCCTGCACACCCGAACGCGACCGGAGGCGTGGAACGATTGGCTTTCCCGTTCGCGGTGGCCGTTTTCCTCGGGGCCAAAGGTCGACTACGAGCACTTCTATTTCATGCTCGAGGCCGCCAAGGGCGGGCTGGGCGTGAGTGCGGCACCATGGCCTTATGTCGTTGATGACATCAAAGCGGGCCGGTTGGTGGCCCCCTTCGGATTCGTCGACAGCGGCCACCATTACGTGGCTCTCAGGCGGGCACGGCGAAACCAGAAAGCCAGCCTGTTTTGCAGGTGGCTGGCCGCAGAGGCGCAGGATTTTCAGGCGTCGCATCCGGCACCGCGTTGACAGCAAACGCATCAAAGGGACAGGCCTACCCATCGCTGACGGCACGTTCCTACAGGCATCCGATGACGGTCAGAAGGATGCGGCGAAAATTTCCGCGAGCCGCTCAATCCCGGCCTGATCGTCCATATCGAAACGTGACGGCCGGGGGCTGTCGAGGTCGATAACGCCAATCACCTCGCCGTGACGGAAGATTGGGACCACCAGCTCCGAACGAGAGGCTGCATCACAGGCAATATGGCCGGGAAAGGCATGGACATCCTCGACCAGGATCGAGGCCTTGCGCTCAACGGCCGTGCCGCACACACCACGGCCGACCGGAATGCGAACGCAGGCGGGCTTTCCTTGGAACGGTCCTAAGACAAGTTGCTCGCCTTTCAGGAGATAAAGGCCCGCCCAGTTCAGGTCCGGCATCATTTGATAGATCAAGGCTGACAGATTGGCCGCATTGGCGATCATGTCCGTTTCGCCGTCAAAAAGGCCTTCCGCCTGCTGGGCCAGCTGCCGGTGAAACTCCACCTTGTCTGCAGTGTCGATCGTCGATGCCTCAAACATGCTTGCTCCTCCGCTATGGGCCTCCAGCCTATCTAGTTTGTCGAGGCTGCTATGCCAATCGCCTCATGCACCTCATTTCGATTGCCGCGTCCTGGCGAATCCGATCTTGATCGCCTTCATGGAAAAGACCATCCCTATCGTTGCCGCCCTCATTCTTCGCCCGGACGGGCTGGCGCTTGTCGTTCGCAAGCGCGGAACCACCGCCTTTATGCAGGCCGGCGGAAAGATCGAGCCCGGCGAGACGGCCGAGGCCGCCCTCGCCCGAGAACTCTACGAGGAGCTGACGCTGACCGTTCCCGTCGATGCATTCATTGCCATGGGACAGTTCGAAGCACCCGCCGCAAACGAGCCGGGACACAAGGTCGTGGCCGATGTGTTTCGCATCGATCTCGACGATCGGCCGATCGCGCCGGCCGCCGAAATCGAGGAAATTCGCTGGATCCTTCCGGCTGAACCGGGGAATGTCGTTTTGGCTCCTTTGACGGCGAATGAAATCTTCCCGGCCTATCTCGCCGGTGTAAACTAAAAGACGGGCAGTAGCTTTGGCGCCATTGTCTAATTTCATATTCCTGTTTTGCGCTTAGATTGTTGGTTGGGGAGGCCTAAACGGATCGAGGCCTGCAGATTTCTCCGCTTTTGAAGGAATGTGAACCATCGCTCGCGCAGCATCCTAGCCATGTAACTGTTTAGGCTGGCACTTGATACACAAGTGGGATGTCGCACCTCCTGATGCATCATGATGATGCTTCGGCATGCTCCATGTAAACAACACAAGCTACGCAATCAGTTTATCGGCGCTGTCATCCTCCTGAAACACGCCTTCACTAAGTCACGCCATCGTCCTCAGTGTGCGAACCGCTGACTATTGCGAAGGGGCACTAGATGTCGTTTCAGGTCGATCGTGGAACCGCCCGGCCTCTTGCCGAACAGATTTGCAGGTCCATCGAGGCGCGCATCTTAAATGGCTCGTACGGACCGGGGCAACGCCTGCCCTCGACGCGCCAACTCGCCCTGGAACTCGGCGTTTCTCGCAGCACGGTTTCGGATGCCTTCGACATGCTGATGGCCGAAGGCCTGATCATCGGCGTTACTGGCTCGGGCACGTTCGTCAATTCGGTCCGTTATCTCGAACAACGCCGCAGTCTTTCCAAGGATGTCGCCCCCATTGCAGAACTACCGGCAGCGGCACGTACCGTCGTCAATGCCTTATCCTGGGGGCCAACTCTCGATTATTTCCCGTTTGATGTCTGGCAAAAGATCGGCACGGAGCAGGCGGCGCGGGTCCGTGAACTGCTGAGCGAAGGCGATCCATCCGGCTTTGCGCCGCTCAGGGCGCAGATCGCCACCTATCTGAAACGGCGGCGCGGGCTTGTCTGCGATCCCGACCAGATCGTCATCACCTCCGGCATGACGCAAGGGCTCGACCTCGTCGCGCGGACGCTGCTGCGCAGCGGCGATATTGCGCTGATGGAAGACCCGGCAGAAATGCGGGTGCGCACGACATTGACCCTTGCCGGAGCCAATGTGATGCCGCTTGCCGTTGACGATGAAGGCCTGCGGATCGACGCGGCGCCTGAGCGATTCCGGTTGGTTCACCTGTCGCCCGTCCGGCAATTCCCCTCCGGCGTGATGCTGAGCAGCGACCGGGAGAAGGACATCCGGCGGCGCGTCGAGATAAACGGCGCGCATATCGTGGAAATGGACAATACGGCGCTTCTGCCCGAGCCGCGCGCGCCGATCTTTGCCGACGAGGCGAGCCGCGACCACACGATCTACCTTTCCACCTGGAGCTGGACGATGTTCCGCTCTCTGCGGATCGGTTATATCGTCGCCGAGCCCGCGATGATCGAGCGACTGGTCGCAACCCGTGCGGCCATGGATTTCCGGCCGCCGCTGATCGAGCAATATATGCTGGAACAGTTCATGCGCGAGGGACATCTCGACCGCTATATCGACCGGATGCGCGCCGTGCTTTCGGTGCGCCAGCAGTCGCTGATGGGCTCCTGGCCGGCGGCCATGCCGGAAGGCGTCATCCTGTCGCCGGAACCGGGCGGCCTCGGCCATATGCTGACTTTGCCGGGTGGAACCGATGTGGAGCGCCTGCTGCGGCAGGCAGCGGCGCGCGGACTGGAGCCGCGCAATATCTCGGCATGGTTTGCCGACCCGCAGCGCCGCGCGCTTTTGCTCGGCTTTGCCTATGCCGGCGAGTTCACCACGATCAAGGGCATGCGCGACCTCGCCGACATCCTGAAATCATGACACGGCTGCGGCCGCCATGGCCTTCTTGCGCATCTCGTGAAAATTGCCATGCGGCTGCGGCCAGCGCTGGGCCGTCGAGGCCGCATCGATCTCGAAACCGAAACGCTGGCGGCCGAAGGCCGACCAGCGCAGCATGTCGCCCAGTTCCAGCACGCCCCAGGCTTCGGCGGCTTCTGGCACGGTGGTGAAGGTTTCGGTCAGCGACTGCAGCGTCACATGCGGAACGCCGTCGACAAAGGTGACCGTATTCCAGTGCACATGGCCGGAAATGCAGATGAGCGGCATTTTGGCTGTGCGCAGCACGGCCTGGATCTCGGGCGTTTCCGGATAGGCGGCAATGCCGGGATTGTTGTCGAAATAATAATTGCTGGTCTGCGACTGGCCGCCAAGCGGCACATGCGTCGCGATCACCGTCGGCTTGGCGAGATCCTTCAATTGGTTCGCCAGCCAGTCGAGATCGCCCTCGGCAAGCCGGAAGGTCGAATGGCTCTCGAGCCGGTGGATATGGGTATCGGCCCGCCACAGGATCACCTGCCATTCGCCGAGATCGACGACCTGATGGCCGAGGCTTTGGCCCAAGATTTCCTCATTGTCCGAAACGCCGAGGAAATCGCGATCGTGATTACCGTTGAGATGAAAGACCGGCACGTCGATCGCCTTGAAACCTTCGGCCACTTCGCGCTCCAGAACGAGGTCGCGCTCTCGGTTTTCATCGGAAATACGGTCACCGAGATCGATGACGATATCGGGCTGGTTTTCGCGCACGAAATCGGCGAACCGTGCAAGCAGGGGCAGGCCGAGCGAGCTCTTTTTCGTCATCACGTCCCGCCCGTGATGAATATCGGCGATGAAAGCAATCCTGGTCATCCGCATCTCCTGAACCACGTTCCGGCCAAGACATTAGCGCCGCGGCGACGCATGTCCGAAGGGCCACTTCGATCATGCGGCCATGCCAATTGTCACATAATGGCGGCTGCACGGAGGTTTTGTGACAATTGGCCGGGTGACGGCCGAAAAGTGGCCCTGTCGGGGAATGGTGCGCCGGTTTTAGAACGGCGATGGCGGACCTCTCACACGACACAGGACAAGACATGCAGCCGCTCTCGACACAGATCGTTGGAAGCTACGTTAAGCCGCAATGGCTGGTGCGGCACGGGCACGAGCATCACCATGACGGCAGCTGGTGGCGGCCGGAGCCCGGCGTGCTGGCGGATGCGATGGACGATGCCGTGCTTCTGGCGATCGCCGAACAGGAGCGCGCCGGCCTCGATGTCGTCACCGACGGCGAGATCCGCCGCCAGCATTACGACCGGCATTTTGTCACCGGGATCGGCGGCATCAGCCTTGAGACCATCCGCGACAAGGAATTCACCAGCGAACTCAAGAGCAAGACCGCCCGCACTGATCTCGGTGATCTCTGGCAGAATTTCCGCCTGTCGCCGACGATCACCGGCCCGCTGGAATGGGTTTCCTCTCCCGCGATCGACGAACTGCGTTTCCTCAAAAAGTACGCGCGCCGGCGTGTAAAAGCTCCGATCGTCGGCCCGATGACGCTTTATGACCGCCTGGCCGATGACCATTACGAGCGCCCCGAGGACGGTATCATGGCGCTTGCCGGCGTTTTGAACCGCGAGCTGAAGGAACTGGAGGCAGAGGGCACGGACCTGTTGATGGTCGCCGACCCCGCCTTGCATTTCAAGCTCAGCCGCTCGCGCGAAATCGGCAAGGCAGTGATCGAACGCCTGCTCGAAGGGGTAATGACCCCGGTCGTCCTGCATGTCTGTTACGGCTATGCGAAATATTCGACCTCCAAGACCATCAATCCATCTTATCCCGAAGTGCTGCGCCTCCTGTCGGAGACGCCGATCCAGGCGATGAGCATCGAATACGAACAGCCCGGCCATACACCCGATCTGCTGAAGGAGGCCGGCGACAAGCATGTTCATCTCGGCCTGATCGGTATGGGCACCCATGAGATCGAGACGCCCGAGCATATTGCCGAGCGCCTGCGCGCGGCACTGAAGGTCGTGCCGCCGGAGCGGCTGCATCCCTCGACGGATTGCGGCATGTGGTTCCTGCCCCGCGCCGTCGCCCGCGGCAAGATCGAGGCTCTCGTCAAAGGCACGAATATCGTGCGCCGCGAGCTCGGGCTCGACATTCCCGAATACGCAATCCGCTGACACCGCCAGACCGATCCGACGACCTCAGGTGACGATCACAAGGGACGAGACCGATGACCAGATCCGCACTCCATGCCGAACCGAACCGCCGCGATCTCCTGAAAGGCCTTTCCGCAGGCGTCGCTGCAGCGGCCCTTGGCGGCCTTTCGCCGGCTTTTGCGCAGAGCAATCCCTATGCCGGCCTGAAGGGCGAGCCACTGGAACTGCTGATCTGGGATGGCGGCGCTTTCGTCGACAATATGATGGCAAGCGTCCAGGCAAAATGGAGCGCGGTCGGCGGCGGCACGCTGAAATTCCGCAAGGTGCCTTTCGGTGATCTCGATCGTGCCGTCCGTTCCGCCAATCAAGGTGGTGCCGGACCGGATGTTTTTCTCGCCAACGCGCCCAATGTCATCACCTACAAGAAGCTCGGCCTGATCGAACCGGTCACCGACATGTTCAGCAAGGAGGATCTCGAGGATTTCTTCCCGACGGTCAGGCTCGGCAGCGAGATCGATGGCGAATTCTATGGGCCTTCCACCAACGAGAACGGCCAGGCGCTTTATTACGACCGCCAGCTGACCGACCGCTACGGCATAAAGCTGCCGGAAACCCTGGCCGATGCCTGGACATGGGACGAATGGCTGCGCGTCTTCAAGGAGATCCAGGCGGGCGAGCGCAAGCGCCGCGGCAATGAGCAGTTCTTCGCGCTTTATCCGAACATGGGCAATACCGGCCTGTTCTTCTCCGGCATCTTTCCACGCAGCGCCGGCGGGAAGGGCTCGAATGCCTGGAAGATGGTCAGCGACGACGGGCTGAAGAGCAGCGGCTACCTGAATTCCGCGGAAGCGCTGCAGGGCCTGCAGCTCATCCAGGACATTCACCACAAGCACGCGATTGCGCCGGTCTCGACGCAGAAGGACATGTTCTACAATGATCAGGTCGCCTTTTTCTGCGGCGTGCCGCTCTATCTGGCGCCGATCAAAAAGGCCCGGCCGGATATCGATCTCGCCACAGCCCCGGTTCCCTTTATCAAGACGCCGATCATCCATACCGGCTCCTTCGCCTGGCTTGTCAATCGCCAGACGGCAAAGATGGGCGATGCGAAACTCTTCGTGAAATTCATGGGCTCGCCCGAAGGCAATGACGTCGTCGCTCGCGGCTGGACCTCGCCGCCGATCCGCAAGTCGATGGTCGCCGACCGGCCGGAATTCAAGACGAAGCCGATGGCGCTGTTCATCGACAGCATCACCGAATGGTCGGTGCCGCGCCCCAAGGTTCCAGGCTTTTCCGAACTCGACACGATGTGGAGCCGGCTCGAAGCCGATATCGTCAGCGGCGGCGACGTGAAGGCGCTTGCCGACGATGCCGCGCGGCGCATCGACGCTCAGTTGCGGCGCTACGCCTGAAGGACATCGCGATCGCATGCCGCATCCCACAGCCGCTTCAGGGCGGGACATTTCCAGGCGAAACCGGTCCGCGGCCTTTCTCGAAGGCTGGGGGCCGGCGCTTGTCTTTCTCTGCCCCGCCCTCGTCATGCTCTGCCTGTTCAAGCTCTGGCCGATCGCCGAGGCGATCCATACCAGCACCGGCACGTTCGATCCCGGCGGTCAGCGGATCGACACGGCGGGCTTCGACAATTTTGGCTTCGCGCTGTCCGACAGCCGCTTCCAGTGGGGGCTGTGGCTCAGCCTCGCCGCAGCAATCGTCAAGGTGCCCGTACAGCTGGCGCTCGGCCTTGCGGCAGCGCTGATGCTGCGGGCCAATACCGGCGGCAATGCCCTGGTGCGAGCCATGGTCATCTCACCGATGTTTTTCGGCTTGCCGGTCACGACCTTCGTCTTCGCCTATCTGTTCGATGCCAATGTCGGCGCGATCAACGCCATCCTTTCCGGCATCGGCCTGCCGCGCGTCGCCTGGCTTTCGACGGAAGCGCCGGCCCAGCTGCTCGTGCTCGGGCTTTCGGTCTGGCGTGATGTCGGCGTTACCATGCTGGTCTTCCTCGCCGGGCTTTCCGCCATCCCGCCACAGATCGCAGCCGCCGCAAGACTTGACGGGGCGGGTCCGCTCGCCCTGTTCTTCACCATCACCCTGCCGCTTCTCGCCAGAAGCTTTCAGTTCGCCGTCGTGCTCGCCACGCTCGCCTCCTTCCAGATCCTGGTTCCGGTCCTGATGCTGACCAAGGGCGGCCCGACGGGCGCCACAGACCTTGCCAGTTTCCAGATCTACGAAACCGCCTTCAGCTATTTCGATCTCGGCACCGCCAGCTCCATGTCGCTTCTCCTTCTGGTCGGCCTGATCGTCGTCATTGCACTCGAATTGCGCTGGCTTGCCGTGAAATGGACCTATGAATGAACCGCTTTTCCAGCCTCACACTCCGGTTCCTCCTCGCGGCAATCTTCGTCGCGCCGATCCTGCTCGCGCTCGCGGCGTCGTTTCGCGACAATAGCGAGATGTATCGGCATGCCGGCAGCCTGTCGTTCTGGACTTTTCTGCCATCCGAGCCAACGCTCGACGCCTATCGCCGCGCCATTGCCCTGCCGCGCCTGCCGATGCAGCTTTTCAACACCGTTCTGCTTGGTTTCGTCATGGCGACGGGAACCGCGGTTTCCAGCCTGCTTGCCGGCTACGCGCTGTCGCGCTTTCGGTTCCGCGGCCGCGAGGCGCTTTTCCTTCTGATGCTGTTCACGCTGTTCATCCCCGTCGACGTCATCCTGCCGCCGCTCTTCTTCGTCATCCGCGATCTCGGCCTGATCGACAGTTTTTGGGGCCTTGCCCTGCCCTTCATCTTCTCGCCGGTCGGCGTCTATCTAATCCGCCAGGCGATCGAGGAAGTGCCGCGTGAACTCGATCATGCCGCCTCGCTCGACGGCGCCGGTCTCTGGGAAGTGCTGCGAACCGCGATCCTGCCCAATATCCGCGGCGCTGTGATCGCCTGCTGGCTGATGCATTTCGTCTTTGTCTGGGAATGGTATCTCTGGCCGCTCACCGCCATGCGCCGCGATGATGGCCAGCTTGCCCAGGTGGCGATCGCCGGCCTGATCGACCCCTTGCGCTCGACCGATTACGCGCTTGTCTTTGCCGCCGCCATCCTCACCATCGTGCCGGCTTTCATCGTTTTTGCCCTTCTTCAGCGCTTCCTGACGTCCAGCCAAGCAACAACAGGCGGAAAATGATCGCCATGCACAAGCTCGTCCTCCGCTCCGTCACCAAAAGTTATACCAAAGGCACCACGGTCCTAAAACCCTTCGACCTCGTCGCCCAGAGCGGCGAGCTGATCGTTCTGGTCGGGCCTTCGGGTTGTGGCAAGTCCACATTGCTGAAGCTGATCGCAGGGCTGGAAAAGCTCGATGACGGCCAGATCCTGCTCGGCGATCGCGACATTACCGATGCCGAGCCCCGCCAACGCAAGATCGCCATGGTGTTCCAGAACTATGCACTCTACCCGCACCTGACCGTGCGCGAAAACCTCGCCTATCCGCTGCGCCGCCAGAAGCTACGCATGCCCGCGATTACCGAAAAGGTCGCCATGGTCGCGCGGCAATTGCGGCTGGAGGAATTGCTGGATCGACGGCCGTCACAACTGTCCGGTGGCCAGAAACAGCGCGTCGCGATGGGCCGGGCGATCATCCGCGAACCCGATCTCTTCCTGCTGGACGAACCGCTCTCCAATCTCGATGCAGCGCTTCGCACCCATGTGCGCGGCGAGATCCGTGACCTGCAGCGGCGGCTCGGCACGACGATGATCTATGTCACCCACGATCAGGTCGAGGCGCAGACCCTGGCCGATCGCGTGGTGATCCTGCGCGATGGAGAGGTGCAACAGATAGGTCCACCACAGGAAATCTATGCACGCCCGGCCAATATATTCGCCGCCGCGTTTCTGGGCGCTGCTCCACCCAATTTTCTCGCCGGCCGTGTCATCAATGGCAGGATCGATGTCGGACAGGCATCGCTGCCGTTTAGTGATCTGCCCGGCGAATGCCGCACCGCGCTCGCCGGCCGCGAACAAGTCTATCTTGGACTGCGGCCCGAACTGCTTCGAGCAGCAGATGACCACTACGGCGACCATCTTGTCCTTCACGGTGCGGTCAGCAGCCGGGAGATCGTCGGCAATACGCAGAACGTCTATTTCCGTACGGATACAGCCTGCGCCGACATGACAAGACTTTCCGCTCTGGCGGGACGATATCTGACGGACGAGCTTGTCTGGACGACGGAAAATTCAAACACCGGCGACACGGTGAAACTTGCCATCCGGCCCGAAGACATCCTGTTCTTCGACGCGGAAGGACAGGCGATCGGCACCCACGGCAGCGACACGCTCTGACCTCATCGAAACCGGTCTTGCCGCCACGCCGCTGCACGACCGAATTGTGACAAGTGGCTGGGTGGAGCCGCTGGCAGTGGCTCTGTCTTGACGATTTCGGCCTGCCTAAGGTCGCGCCGGTTCCAAGGCAGGTTTCGGGCTTACGCGACATGGCATCCATCACGGTCAGCGACATCAGCAAGGCATTTTCGGGCCAGCCGATCCTGCGCGACGTGTCGCTCGACATCCGCGATGGTGAATTCCTGTCGCTGGTCGGCCCGTCCGGCTGCGGCAAGTCCACCCTGCTGCGGATCATCGCCGGCCTTGAGGAGCAGGACCATGGCTCGGTCGAAATCGGCGGCCGTTCCGTCGATGCAGAGCGGCCCGGGCGACGGGATGTCGCCATGGTCTTCCAGTCCTACGCGCTCTATCCGCATCTCTCCGTCTACGACAATATGGCAGCGCCG
The DNA here is from genome assembly GCF_007829835.1 of Neorhizobium alkalisoli. Classification (GTDB taxonomy): domain Bacteria; phylum Pseudomonadota; class Alphaproteobacteria; order Rhizobiales; family Rhizobiaceae; genus Neorhizobium. The sequence goes on from NZ_VIWP01000016.1 coordinate 14,595, forward strand.
CTGCGGCAACGGTCGCTGACGCAGTTTCAGCGTGGCTTCGGGCTTGCGCGGCTTCTTCCGAAGGCACGCCGCAAAGAAGCGGAATTCCGCCGGGAGATCGAGGCTACCGCCACCATGCTCGGCATTTCCGGACTGCTGCAGCGAAAGCCGGCTCAGCTCTCCGGTGGCCAGCGGCAGCGGGTCGCCCTCGGGCGCGCCATCGTTCGCCACCCCAAAGCCTTCCTGATGGACGAGCCGCTCTCCAATCTCGACGCCAAGCTGCGCGACACGGTGCGGGCCGAAATCTCCGCCCTTCACCGACGCCTCGGCGCGACCTTCCTCTACGTCACCCACGATCAGGCCGAGGCGATGACCATGTCCGACCGCATCGCGATCATCATGGAAGGACAGGTCCTGCAGATCGGCGCACCATCCGACGTCTATCACGACCCAGCCGACCTGCGCGTGGCCCGCTTCATCGGCAGCCCAAGGATCAATGTTCTGGCCGGCGAAATCGATGGCTCCGGCCGTGCGGTGTTGCTTGGTCGCGCATTCGATCTCGATATCGCGCCTCCCGCTCACGGCAAGGTCCAGCTCGCCTTCCGGCCGCATGATGCAGGACTTTGCAATGCCGATACGGCGCAATTGGTCGGGACCATCAGCCATATCGAAAATCTCGGCTCGGATATTCTGATCCACCTTGCCCTGCCCGGCAGCGAAGAGCCCGTCATCATCCGGGAAAGCCACGAGACCGCAATACACCGCCGCCTCGGCGACAGCGTCGGCCTGAAGCTCGACTCGAAAAAGCTTCTTGTCTTTGACGAGACAACCGGCAAACGCCTACGCACCCCTGCACAGACGGAGACCGCATCGTGACGGCTCTCTCCGCCCAGAAGCGCGCCGAGGCCCGGATCGGGCTGGTGCTTGCCAGCCCCGCCATCCTGCTGCTTGTCCTGCTCGTCGTCCTGCCTGTTCTGGCCACGGCCGGCTTTTCGCTGACCGACTATCGGCTCGGCACGCAAACGATCGGCTTTGCCGGTCTCGACAATTACGGGACGCTCTGGAACGACCCGCGTTTCTGGCAGAGCGTCGGGAACACCGCGCTTTACACGCTGATCGTCGTGCCGGGGTCGGTTGGTCTCGGGCTTGGCGCCGCCCTTCTGATCGAAGGCCGCGGCTGGCTGCGTCCCTTCTACCGGGTCGCCTATTTCCTGCCCGTCGCCTCGACCTTCATCGCCATGGCGATCGTCTGGGAATTCCTGATGAACCCGTCGGTCGGCCTGTTCAACCAGATCCTTTTCGCCCTCGGCCTGCCCGGCATCAACTTCTTCGGCAATGCGCAGACGGCGCTGTTTTCCATGGCGGCGATCGGCATATGGGAACTGACCGGTTTCAACATGGTACTGTTCATGGCGGGCCTTGCCGCCATCCCGCGCGATCTCTACGACGCCTGCGCCGTCGATGGCGGCGAAAGCGGCTGGGACCGGTTTCGCATGGTGACCTGGCCGATGCTCGGCCCGACGACGTTTTTCGTCGCGATCATCACCATGATCCGCGCCGTCCGGGTCTTCGAAGTCGCCGCCGTCATCACCCAGGGGCGGCCGGAAGGCGCGACGGAAGTCCTTCTCTATTCGATCTACGTGCAGGCGTTCCAGTATTTCAACATCGGTTATGCCGCGGCACTGATCGTCGTTTTCCTGGTCGTTACGGCGCTCATCGCACTGGTCCAGGCCCGCTTCGGTGGCGGACGGGAGGCGAGCCGATGAGAGGACGCAGACTCTCGAGCATCATTGCTAGCGTCACCGCCCATGCCGTCCTCATGGCCGGCGCGGTCATCATGCTCACGCCCTTTCTCTGGATGGAGCTGACATCGCTGAAACCGCCACAGGAAATCTTCCGCCTTGGCCTGCACATCCTTCCGCGGGAATGGGGCGGTGCGGAAAACTATGGTCGCGTCTTCTCCGACACGCCGATGCTGCGTTTCCTCCTGAACGGCATCGTCGTCTGCGGCGCGATCGTCATCCTGCAGATCCTGATCGCCGTGCCGGCCGCCTATGCGCTCGCCAAAATCCCGTTTCGCGGCCGCGGCCTGTTCTTCGCGCTGATCCTGGTGAGCTTGCTCGTGCCGATCCAGGTGCCGTCACTGTTTCTCTATCTCGGTTTTGCCCGCGCGGGCCTGCTCGACAGCTATGCGAGCCTCGTCCTGCCCTTCATCATCTCGGCCTTCGCCATCTTTCTGCTGCGCCAGCATTTCCTGCAGTTTCCGCAGGAAGTGGTGGAAGCGGCGCGGCTCGACAAATTCGGTGAGTTCGAGATCGCCTGGCGCATCGTTCTGCCGTCTGCCCGGCCGGCGATCGGCGCCTTTGCCGTCTTCTCCATGGTCGCCCACTGGAATGATCTCTACTGGCCGCTCGTCGTCGTCACCGATCCCGAAATGGCGACCCCGCCGCTCGGCGTCGTCTTCTTTCGCAATCAGGAAAGCGGTTCGGATTTCGGTGCGCTGATGGCCGCCGCGACCGTGATCAGCGCCCCTCTCATCATCGCCTTCCTTGCCGCGCAAAAAACCTTCGTGCGCGGCCTTACCAGCATCCGATAAGCCCTCGAACCCAGGACTTGAGCCATGTCGCGCACTTCCCTCACACTCATCACAGCCTTTGCCCTTACCCTTGCCGGCGGCGTTGCATCCGCCTTCGCCAAGACCGAGATCGTCGTCGATTACGCATTCGGCGGCCGTACGAAAGTCTATCAGGGCATCGCCGATGCCTTCATGGCCGACCATCCCGATGTCAGCATCAAGCTGCGCGTGCCGAGCAACAATTACGAGGAAGGCCAGGAGGCGATCATCCGCCAGTCGATGGTCAACCAGCTGCCGGACGTGCATTTTTCCAGCTACAACCAATATCCGGATCTGGTGAAGCGCGGCCTCGTCGCCAATCTTTCCAAACTCAACGAAGGCCAGCCGGAATTCGAGGCGCAGGGTTATATCCCGGCCGCGATGAACCTCGTGAAGGTCAATGGCGATGTCTACGGCCTGCCTTTCCTCACCGGCACACCGATCCTGATCGCCAATGGCGAACTCGTCCGCAAGGCCGGCGGTGACTGCAAGAACCTGCCGACCGACTGGAAGGGTTATACGGATCTCGCCGCCCGCATCCACGCGCTCGATCCGCAGATCTGGGGCGGCATGATCACCACCAATGACGACTGGCAGTTCCAGTCGCTCGTCTACAGCGCCGGTGGCGGCATCCTGTCCAAGGACGGCAAGGATATCGGCTTCGACAACGAGACCGGCCTCAAGGTCATGCAGGCGATCGATGCCTTCGTGAAGGCGAGCGGCATGCAGCAGCAGACCTATACGTCGGCACCGCAGAGCTTTGCCGCCGGTCGCGTCGGCATGTTCGTCAACGCCGCCGAATATCTGTCGCTGCTGAGCGGCCAAGTGGCCAAGGATTTCGAATTCTGCACCGGCGTTTTCCCGGCCATCGATCCGGCAAAATCGAAGGGCACGCCGGTCGGCGGTGCGGCAGCGGTCATCCTCTCCAAGGATGCCGAGAAGCAGAAGATCGCCTTCGACTTCATCCGCTTCGCGACCGGCCCGAAGGGTCAGGCCATCCTCGTCGACGGCAAGGGCTATCCGCCGGTCAACACGGCCGCCTATAACATTCCGTCCGTCAAAGCCTTCTTCGACAAGAACCCGCTGCGCGCGCCCGATGTCGCCCAGGTGCCGAAGGGCATGCCCTGGGTGGTTTTCCCCGGCGACAACAGCGTCAAGATCGTCCGCACGATCCGCGACAATGTCGACCGTCTCCTGCAGCAGAACGTCACCCCGGAACAGGCGCTGAAGGACATGACGACCCAGGTCCGCGCCCTGATGCCGGCCGCGAAGTAGTCGACGCCGCAACGGGCCGCCGCACGCCGCGGCGGTCCCTCAAACCGCTTTCAAAGGACAAAACCATGCTTCGCCCGCTCTCCACCCAGATCGTCGGCTCCTATGCCAAGCCGCATTGGCTTGGCCGCCATGAACGCATCCACCATCTCGACGGCAGCTGGTGGCGGCCGGAGGCAGACGTGCTGGAGGAGGCAAAACAGGACGCAGCGCTTCTCGCCATCTACGAACAGGAACGCGCCGGGCTGGACATCGTCACCGATGGCGAGGCGCAGCGCGTCGCCTATGACCGGCATTTTCTCGCCAGCCTTTCCGGCATCGACATGATGGACGCGGAAAAGCAGGCCTATGTCTCCGAAGTCGAGACCCGCAAGCGCAATGCCGAGGTCGCCGAGATGATGGAGCATTTTCAGCTCAATCCGAAGATTGTCGGGCCGATCGAGTGGGTGCGATCGAGCGCCGCGAAAGATCTCGAATTTCTCGTCGCGCATGCCCGCCGGCCGGTGAAGGTCAATGTCGTTGGCCCGCTCACCCTGCTCGACCGGCTGGCCGACCATCATTACGGAAATCCGCGCGATGCGGCGATGGCGCTTGCAGGTGCGATCAACAAGGAAATGCTGGCGCTCGAAAAACTCGGGCCCGCCGTCATCCAGATCGATGAACCGGCCTTCCATTTCAAGCTCTCACGCGCCAGGGAATTCGGCGTCGAATTGCTGACCCGCCTTGTCGAAGGCCTGTCGACGCCGGTCATCGTGCATGCCTGCTATGGCTATTCGCTTTATGCAGAATCCAAGACGGCCAATCCGACCTATCACGAGGTCGCCGAAATCATCGCCGCGTCACCGGTCCAGGGCATGAGCCTCGAATACGAACAGCCCGGGCACGGCCCCGAACTCCTCAAACATACCGGCGACAAGCATGTGCTGATCGGCCTCGTCAATCTCGGCAGCCGCGAAATCGAGACTGCCGAGCACGTGGCGACGCGCCTGCGCGCCGCATTAGAGGTCGTCCCAGCCGAACGCCTGCATCCCTGCACGGATTGCGGCATGTGGTTCCTGCCGCGCGCGGTCGCCTACGGCAAGATCCGTGCTCTGGTCGAAGGAACAAAATTGGTGAAAGACCAGCTCGGCTGAATGAAGCGCTACAGTTTCGATCAATCCACCTTTTCGTAGGGCTGGTCGAGCTTGCGCGGAAAATAGCTCGCCGGAATTTCCGGATCGAACTCGACGTAATTGTGGAAATGTAGCGCGCAATTCAGGCCATCCGACAGGATCGCCGCATATTGTGCGGGCCCCTCGTAGCAGGGCTGCTGCCCAAGCCGCGGGCGCAGAAACTGGCCGGCGCGATGGGCATTGCCGACAATTGTTGCGCAAGGGTAGCCGCCCCAGCTTCCGGCGGTCTGGATATGGCAATGGCCGGCCAGGATCTGGATAATCTCGGCGCCGCTGCGCTTCAAGACGTCGAGCAGCTTCTGCGGCTCGCCGAGACGGTAGGTATCGACCGGCATCTGCAGGGCGACCGGGTTGTGATGCAGCAGCAGGATGACCTTGAGGCCGGCTGCGCGCGCCTCGTCGAGCCGGGCGGCGAGCCAATCGAGCCGTTTTTCACACAGACGGCTCTGCATTCCCGGCTCGGACGTGTCGAGCATGACGATCCTGTGGCCCTTGATATCAGCCACGCCTTCGATGAAGCCGTGCTCGTCAACCATCGGATCGACGGCATGCTGAAGATAGACATTGCGATTGTCGTGATTGCCGAGCATCACCCGCTGCCGCAGCGGCAGCTTTGCCCGCGCCACCTCAAAGGCCTGATAGGCTTCGACATCCGCCTTGTCGGCGATATCGCCCGCGAAAACGACGAGGTCTGCGTCTGCATGATAGGCCATGACATCGGCGAAAGCGCGCTCCAGCCGCTCAGCCGTATCGAGGCTGTTCTTCAGCTGTCCCTCGGGCAGGAGGTGAAGGTCGCTCATCACAACGAGCTTGAGAAGACGGTCGGAATACATAGGTCACTCCATTTCAATGCGGTCGCGGGCCCAATCACCGATCAGCGAGATCGCAATCGTGGCCACAAGGATGACGGCGCCGGGCACAAGGACGGTCCACGGCGCGTTGTAGAGCTGCTCGCGCCCCTGCCCGATCAGCACGCCCAGAGACGTATCCGGCGGCTGAATACCGATGCCGAGGAAGCTCAGCGTGGTTTCGAGAAGGATGGTCGAGGGAAAGTTGATCGACATGTTGACCACGATCACCGCCATGAAATTCGGCAGGATGGTGCGCAGGACGATACGGGCAGCCGATGCGCCCAGAACCTGCTGGGCCTGAACATAGGCCTGCCCCTTGGCCTGCAGGCAAAGCGCCCGGGCAAGGCGCGCATAGCGCTCCCAGCCATAGACCGTCATAACCAGAATGAACACGAGAAGGTTCGCCTGTGGCAGGATCGTCAGCAGAGCCAATGCCAGAATGAGATTGGGAATGGTCGCCTGGAAATCGATCATGATACCGATGACCGCCTCCACCCAGCCTTCGAACCAGGCAGAGAGAAGGCCGAGCGTCGTGCCGAGAATGGCGCCGCCGATCGTGCCGATCACAGCGACCGTCAGAGATACCTGGATGCCGCGCAGGACCATGGACAAAAGATCGCGCCCCAGACTGTCGGTGCCTAGCAGGTGGTCTGCCGAGCCGCCGATGAAGACCGGCGGTGCAAAACGGTTGAGGAGGTCCAGTTCATCCGTCGGATAAGGCGCAAGCACGCCGGCGAACACGGCACAGAATGCGAGGAGGATGACCGCGCCGAAGCTGATGCGGATGAGAGGAGGCATATGTTTCATGCTTTTACCCTCCGGCGGCGCTGGTCGCGAACGCGCGGATCGATCGCGCCGTAGGCGATGTCCGCCAGGAGATTGGCAAGGATCATGGTCGTGCCGGTCAGAAGCAGGATTGCCTGGACAACGGCAAAATCCCGGCTGGCGACGCTGTCGATCAGCAGCCGGCCGGTTCCCGGCCAGCCGAAGACACTCTCGGCAACGACCGCCGCCGTGAACAGGTGCCCGAATTCGAGCGCCGTGATGGTGACCAGCGGCACGGCAATATTCGGCAGCACATGGGCCCGTTTGATGCGTCCCGGCTGCAACCCGCCGGCACGTGCCGTATCGAGCATCGGATGGGACAGGATTTCCAGCATGGCCGAACGGGTGAAGCGGGCAAATATCGCCGCCATCGGCAATGCCATCGTCGCAACCGGCATCAGATAGGAGCGCCAGTCGACAATGCCGCTGGGCTCGATCCAGCCGAGATGGACGGAAAAAACATACATAAGCATCAGCCCGAGCAGGAAGTTCGGCACGGCGAGCGCCAGCACGGACAGCGTGATGGTCAGGCGATCGGCAGTGCTGCCGCGACGCATCGCGGCGAAGGCGCCCAGAGGCAGGCCCAAACCGATGGCAGCGAAGATGGTCGGCAACATCAGTGATACGGTCACGGGCATTCCGGCCATGATCTGTTCCAGCGCTGGCCGGCCGGTGGCATAGCTCATGCCGAAATCGCCGTGGAAAAGCCCGCGGACATAGATGAAGAATTGCTGCCAGAGCGGCAGATCAAGTCCCCATTTGCGCCGGAAGGCGTCAATCGCGGAGGCATCCACATCGGCGCTGAGATGGGACAGGGCAGGATCGCCGCTGATCGACAGGACGAAGAAGCTGAAGCCGATCAGCAGCAGCAGCGTCAGCAGCGCGCGCCCCGTGCGCAACAAGATCCAGTTCATGCGGACTCTCCCTGGAGTAGAGTACCGATGTCCCGTTCCGGCATTTTCGGGATCGCCGCCAGCAAAGCGCGGGTATAATCATGCTGCGGAGTGGCAAAAACCTCGGCCGTATCGCCTTCTTCGACGATCCTGCCGCCGCGCATGACGGCAACCCGGTCGCAGAGATGATGGATGACGGAAAGATCATGGCTGATGAACAGGATGGCAACGCCGGTTTGCGCACGCAGATCCATCAGCAGATCGAGGATATGAGCGCGCACCGAGACATCGAGCGCCGAAACGCTCTCGTCGCAGATCAGCACCTTGGGCGACAGGGCCAATGCCCTTGCAATGGTGGCGCGCTGGCGCTGTCCACCCGACAGCATCCGCGGCTTCTTTCGATGCAGCGCCGGATCGAGCCGCGCCTCCGCCAGACGTTTCCCGGCCATTACGGCCCGGTCCCTGCGCTGGCCGATATCGTGAATGTCGAGCGGTGTCCGCACCTGGTCGAGGATACGGCTCAAAGGGTCCATCGCACCCAGCGGATCCTGGAAGATATACTGTACGGCGCGTCGCCATTCGGCCTGCGGGCGGTGCCAGTCGACCGGCCTGCCGGCAAGTTCAACCGATCCGCCATCGGCATGGACGAGCCCGACCGCCGTCTTGGCGACAGTGCTCTTGCCGGAACCGCTTTCACCGACAAGACCGAGAATTTCGCCGGAACGCAACGACAAGGAAACGCCATCGACGGCATTGACGCGCTGACCGTTCGGCCGCTGATAGGTGACGCGAATATGCTTCAGTGACAGCGCGACCTCAGCTGGCTGCCGGAGCGATGCAGCAGACATCTCCCCCTCGCTCGGTGTTGCCGACATCAGCCGGCGACCACGGGTGGCGGGCGTCGGAATGGCGCGCAAAAGGTTCTGCGTATAACCGGCCTTGGGTGCCCGCAGCACATCCTGCGCCGTGCCGCGTTCGACGATCCGCCCGGCATTCATTACCATGACGCGGTCGCAATGCTCGGAGACGACTCCGAGATCATGCGTCACGAAAAGCACGCTCATTCCCTGCTTGTCGGTCAGCTGGCGCAATTTGCGCAGGATGCCGGCCTGGACCGTGACATCGAGCGCCGTCGTCGGCTCGTCGGCGATCAGGATTTTCGGGTGACGGGCAAGCGCACAGGCAAGCGCCACGCGCTGGCACTGCCCGCCCGACAGCTGATGCGGAAAGCTTTTCAGCAGGTTTTCGCCGTCCGGCAGACCGACCTGGCGCAGAAGATCGGCGCCATCGGCGCGTCCGCGCAGTTTGAGATGGCCCTCGACCGTCATCAGAGGATCGAGCGCACTCATCGGATCCTGGAAGATCATCGCGATTTCGACGCCGCGCAGCCGGGCAGGCGCTTGCGGATTGCTCAGGTCGAAGACCCTGTCGCCATAAGTCATCTGTCCCGTGACCTGCGCCCCTTCGGGCAGGAGCCCGATCAGCCCGCGACAGGTCAGGCTCTTTCCCGAGCCGCTCTCGCCGACCAGGCCAAGCCACTCACCACGATGGAGCTCAAAGCCGATATCGGCGCAGACGCGCTCGGTAAAGGCGATATCCATCCCCTGCACAGTCAGCAGGGGATGGATCATGTCAGTATGGCTCGACATCCTACTTGAAGCTTAGGCCGTCGGTGGTGAGATCCAGATATTCGTTGGGCAGAACCTTCAACGAGACCCGATCGCTGCGCTCGCCCATGAAGGCGGCGAGATCGTAAAGGACGGCGCCATTCGGCTCCTTGTCGAACTTGTCGAGCATCTTGCCGAAGATTTCGCGACGGCGGGCCGTGTCGATCGACGTCGCCAGTTCATCGCCCATGGCAACCATATCCGGATCGACCTTCCAGTATTTGCCGGTGGCATAGGTCGTGTCCTGACCGAAACGGCGCCAGAACTGGCCGAGCGGATCCGGATAATAAGCGGAGAAGGAGCCATCGACGATCATACGACGATCGTCATCGGCAAATACCTGCGCGCCGTTTTCCTTGATCTCAAGCTTGATATTGAGGCCGGCGGCCTTCCACATCGACTGCAGGATCTGCGCGGTCTCGATCTGCTTGGTGTAATAGTTGCGGGTGCGATAGACGATCTCGGCACCGTTATAGCCGGCTTCCTTCAGCAGGGCTTTCGCCTTCTGAAGATTGTATTCGGGCAGAGGGCGGTCAGCCAGATACATGTCGCCGAAGCTCGGCATCTGCCAGCCATGCGGAACCTCGGTGCGGCCGCCATAGAAGCTGTTGACCAGCTTGACGCGGTCGATCGACAGGTTGAGCGCCTCGCGGATGCGCGGATCGGCCAGAACGTCGTTGGTGCTGTCGTAGAACAGGCCGAGAATATTGAGGATCGGACCGCCGACGACCTTGGTGTTCTTGCCGGCATCGATCTGCTTGATATCGTCGGGGCCGACTTCGGTGATCAGATCGAACTGGCCGGAGACGAGACCGGCAACGCGGGTCGACAGTTCCGGCACGACGCTGAACGTCACTTCATCAGCCGCGGCCTTCGGTTCACCCCAATAGCCCTCGAACTTTTCCAGCACGACCTTGTCGCCGGGCTTGAAGGACTTCAGCTTGTAGGGACCGGTTCCGATCGCCTTGGCGGCAAAGTCCTGATAGCTGGCGGAGCTCTTCAGTGCTGCGGCCGAGATGATCTGCGACGGGAAATTGGCGAAACGCTGCAGGATGATCGCATCGTTCTTCTTCATGTGAATGCGCACCGTCAGCGGATCGACGATCTCGACATGATCGATGCCGCCAAGGAAGGCCTTGGATTCGACCGGGATATTGGGATCGAGACCGATGCGTACCGGCGAGAAGGTCGCGACGATATCGTCGGCGCTCAGCGTTTCGCCATTGTGGAACTTGACATTCGGGCGCAGCTTGAACTCGACGGTCTTGGCATCGATGATGGTCCAGGATGTCGCCAGTGCCGGCTTGAGCTTGCCGCCGTCGCGGAAGTCGGTTTTGACCAGCGTGTCATAAACGGAATAGATGACCCGCAGGCTGACATTCGAGTTTTCGCTGGCAGGATCGATGCTGGCAGGAACGGCCTGGACCGCTACCTTCAGATCGCTCGCCATGGCGCCGCCCGCCATCAAAATCACCAGGGTAGCAGCACCCGCGCGCAACGCATTCTTCAACATCGGCTCTTCTCTCAATTACAGATTTGCGCCGTTTCCGGACCGCAATTGTTAGCGTGAACATCATCACGATGGCCGTGTATCAAGCCATCTTAAAACTTTCATGACGAGAAATGTTCAGGTAAACATGCGCTAAAAAAGGGAACGATCATGGCACGCAGCATTACGGCAATGGAACTGGCGAAACTGGCAGGCGTATCGCACATCACTGTTTCACGCGCCTTCGATCCTTCGGCCTCGATCCGTGCCGAGACGCGCGAGAAGATCCAGCAATTGGCGCGCGAGCATGGTTATGTGCCGAACTCGATGGCCGCGGCACTGAAGCGCTCTCGCTCGGACCTCGTCGCGATCGTCGCGGCATCGCTGTCGCATTACGAATACGACCAGATCCGCCACCTGACCCGGGAATTGCAGGCGATCGGCCTGACCACGCTTCTGGTCAATTGCCAGGACAGCGCCAATGCCAGCGAATTCGTCGGCCGCGCCGCGTCCTATCGCGCCAGTTACGCGATCGTCTATGCCGATGCGATGCCGAATGAGGAGGTCAAGCGTTTCTTCGGTACGTCGCGGCTGATCCTGGTGAGAAACCAGCCGCATCTCGACGGCGACCACATCACGCTCAGGATCGACCCAAGCGCTGCGATCGATGCAGCTGCAGCCGATCTGGCATCCTCCGGACGGCGCAACATCCTGTGGCTGAACGGCGCGCTATCGAGCGCGATGAATGCCAGGCGGAAAGAGTTGTTCCGAACGTCGCTTTCGCGACATGGATTGACTTTCATCGGGGAAGCCCATGGCGATTACCGCTACAATCCGGCATTGCGGGAGATAGAAGTGGCGCTTCAGCAGCGGCCGTCAATCGATGCGGTCATATCGGCCAACGACGAAATGGCCTTCGCCGCCATCGACGCGGTGCGGCAATCGGGCCGACGCATTCCCGACGACGTTGCAGTCATCGGCCATGATGGCTTGGAGATGGCTTTTTGGTCAGCCTATCAGCTGAGCACGATCCAGCTCGACCATGAAGCCTATGCAACAGAGATCGTCAATTTGATCCGCAAAATGGAAGCGGGAGAAAAAGAGGTCCCGCACCAGGTGGAAATTCAGTGCGGATACCGGAAGGGCCAGACGACGTAGGTTGAAGGTCTTGGCGAGATTCCAATCTCCGACCCGCAGTATCGAAACTGCGCGAGATCAAACACCTAACAGCACGTGAAAACGGAATAATGCCGCCGAGATTCATCTGCGTCGCGGGGGCAATGCCAAGGCTTGCAACAAAAAGGCCGCAGCGAAACCGCACCGATCTTTTAACGTATCAAGCGAATTGGCCTCTTCTGTGGAAGGCTGAGCCCACCGAGACTTGTACATTCTGCACAATGGCCAAAGCGCAAATGATTTCCGCTGAGCTTGATAACGATGTGCCCGAAGGCAGAAGCCTTTCTGTGCGTTTACCGGCGTCATGGAAGCGCGGGTGGAAGGCCGGCGCTTTCTTTGCCCGCCCCATTACGCGACATGGATCCCGGCCAATGCGCTGCATGCCTGCCACAACCGAGAAAACGTCAAATTCGTCTCGATCTATATCGATCGCGCGCTTTGCGCCGGCATGCCGGAAACGGCATGTACGCTGGCGCTCAGCCCGTTGATCAAGGTAATCCTTGCCGATTTCGCCGGGCGCCGCATCACGGTACCCGAAACGGAAATGGACCGGCGCCTGGCACTCGTGCTGGTCGATCAGCTGATGCAAGCAGCACGGCGGGAAAGCTTTTTGCCGGTCGCGGACGACGATCTGCTGCAGCCGGTAATCGACGCATTGCAGGCCGATCCAAGTGATCGTCGCTCGCTTGCCGAATGGGCAAGATCACTGCAAACCACGGAAAAGACCCTGTCTCGTCGCTTTCAGGGCCAGCTTGGCATATCGTTCAATGAGTGGCGACAACGGCTCAAACTGGTCGCGTCACTGTCACTGCTTGAAGACGGCAAGTCGGTACAATCGATCGCAAGAAAACTGGGATATGGCAGTTCCTCGGCGTTTATTGCGATGTTCCGGCGGCAGACAGGAACAAGCCCGACAAATTTGCAATCCACAGCAGACAGGAGATTCTTGTAGATTACAAACGGAGTTGTAAGACCTTCAATATTGAGTAATTATAATATTCTTCTACAGCAGAGGATGTCTCGGTTGTCCAAAATCCCCGATGCTATCGATACATATGTTGGCTCCCGGATACGCCAGCGTCGCGTTATGGTTTCGATGAGCCAATCGGCTCTGGCCGATAAACTCGGAATTACATTTCAGCAGGTCCAGAAATACGAGAAGGGTGCGAACAGGGTCGGCGCCAGTCGCCTCCAGCGTATTGCATTCGTGCTGGACGTGCCGGTATCTTTCTTTTTCGAGGGAAGCCCGGACTCGGTGGAAAGTCACGACGAAACACCCGTCGTCGGCGGTCTCTTCTCATCACGTGAGATGATTTCGCTGGCCACAGCATTCTCGGCCATCGACGATCCGCATGTGCGCCAAAAAATCCTGGCATTGGTACGCTCCATCCAAGGCGGTGCCGAAAGCCCTGCTTCCGAAGGCGCTGCTCATAAAGACCTGTAACGACATGCGTTACGTCCTGACCACACTAGGCGGTGGCGACCTAAGTGATGGGAATGAGAACTCGATTCGAGTGCCGGCGCTCTCACTTGTGATGTGTGCGTATCTGTTCGATGCCGGGCGTTCGGTCGCTCGCAGAGATTTGGCACAGCTTCTGTGGCCCGGTAACCCGGACGCAGCATTGACGAACCTCCGGTCTACCCTGCTTCGCACGAACACCGTCGCGGCGGCGCACGGGGTTCCGCTTCTGATCGATCAGTCGTCAGCGGTGGCATTGAATGTTGAAGCTGTTTCCTGTGATTTGGAAATTATCACGCAACCAGCCGGCATAGCCCGGCTTCGGGCTCTCAACGACGCGGTTTCCAGGAAATTCTTTCCCGCCTATGGCGACAGACGTGATGCCATCGGTCAATGGGTGCGCGACATGCGTGCCAGGCTGGCTCAGGAACTGCGCTGCGAATTTCTCCGCAATAAGGCTACGGATGTCGCGGGCGCACGCGCCGAAATCAAGCGCGCTGCGGTGCTATTGCTGGAATGGGACCCCAATGACGAAGACGTGCGATTGGCGTTGGCGCAAGGCTCGTTCCAAGGCATGGGATCTCACACCGGGAATGTCTGGCCGAGACCTCGCGAGGCAGACCGCTTTGCCTCCTCAATAAGCCTAGAACAGCCAGGGCAGGCGCTGCCAAGACAGGCACCTCCAAGAATAGCTCTCTTGCCGCCAGAGCCGCTGGAAACGGTGGACAAAAGCGGATCGGTCGCCAACGCGCTGATCGAAGATCTGACGATCAGCCTGTGCGTCGACAGAACCGTCTCGGTCGTCGCCCCCTATACCGCCGCCAAGATCCGGAATGCCGATAACAAGGCGGCGCTTTTGGAACAGCACGATGTGATCTACGCTCTTGATACCAAGATGAGCGGCGACAGTCTCTTCGTGCAGCTTATCTTCATGCCTAGAGACGAGATCGTGTGGGCCAAGCGATTTCAGCTGGAAGAAGAAAAGATCGTCGCCGGGCGAAATGCCATGGCCGAGGCAATCCAGTCTTCAATCATCCAGAAGGTCGGGATGCTTGCCCCTCTCGATACCGATTTCCGGCAAAAACCTCGGGCTTATCTTTCCTACCTTGGTGGCCTGCGCAGCCTTTCCCACACGACGCTTCCGAATGTGCGAAAGGCAAGGCGGCTGTTTACCGAGGCACTTGAGCATGATCGAGGCTTCGCGGCGGCTCTTGCCGGCGTGTCCCGCACCTTGACCCTGGAATGGGTCTTGACGGCGCAAGGCGATGGAGAGCTGCTGGCTCGAGCCGAGAGGACTGCATTAAAAGCGATCAGCGAAGATTCACGTTTTGCTGGCGGCTTCAAGGAACTCGGCGTCACGCAGCTCTATATGGGCAAGATCGACGATAGCCTTTCTGCTTTGGCTGAGGCAGAGCAGGCGAGCCCGCATTATGCTGACGTACTCAGTAGCCATGCGGACAGCCTCAACCACGCCGGCAAGCCAAAGGAAGCGCTTGGAAAAGCCATGGCTGCGCTCGCGCTCAATCCGATTGCACCCGACACGTATTTCTGGACTGCAGCCGGGGCAAGTTTCTTCCTTGGCGAATATCAAAGAGCGCTGGCATATCTGGACCGGATGGATGACAGTCGTCCGGCCAGCAGGCTTGCTGCCGCGTGCTGGTCTCTGCTAGGAGACACGCCTAAGGCGAAAAATTCACGACTGCGCGTTTTGAGCGAAAACCCTGGTTTCGATCTTGAACGCTGGCTGTCGATGGTTCCGCTGAAGGAGAAATGGCAGATCGAACTCTATCGCGAAGGCCTCAGGAAGGCCGGTTTTTAGAAGGAACTCCATTATGACAAGCATTCTCGTAAAACTGACCGGTGACGACGACCTCTGGTTTGTCGACCTCGAAAAAGGGTCGGCTGTCCTCTACACCGAGCCTCTGTCCGGCAATATCCATCAGGCCGCAGAGTTCAGTGCCGCTGACGGCGCTGCGGTGACGAAAGGCGTTGACCTTGCAATCGCCATACATTCTGCAGTTCCGGCAGCATCCGGCCTGCTCGAAGGCTGAAGTCCTCGTGTGAACACGACTTTGCGGAAATGCCCCCCCGGCGAGACATTTGACAATGTCTCGCCCCATCTGTCGCGTCTTGGCATAACACGCGTGGCCCGTCAGACCGGTCTCGACCGGATCGGTATCCCCGTCTGGTGCGCCTATAATCCGAATGCCAAGGCAATCGTCATTGCCCAGGGCAAAGGAGCGGACGACGACACGGCACGGACGTCGGCGGTCATGGAGGCGGTAGAGCGTGCCGTCGCGACCGTCCCCACCTGCATCCAAAGCAAATTCAGCGCCTCCGCATTACAGAGCATGGGACAACGCTACGATTGTCTGAATGATCTGCTCGCGAGCGGCGCGCAGCCGATCGAAGATGACGAAACGCTGGTCTGGACCACGGCTCGCGATCTCGGCGACGACGGACAGGTATGGGTGCCATACGATGCGGTCCATCTTGATCGCACCGGGCTCTCACCGCGTTTCTGGCTCTCGTCAGACGGCTTGGCCTCGGGCAACGACTGGCACGAGGCGACCTTGCATGGTCTGCTTGAGCGGATTGAGCGCGATGCGACCACGTTGTGGAATATCGAAGGCATGCCGCAGCGACTGTCACGCAGGATAGACCCGCGTGATATCTCCGATGACGCTGTCGCCGGGATGCTTGATGCCCTGCATCGCGCCGGCTTCGACATCGCAATCTTCGACATCACGACCGATCTGGCCATTCCCTGTGCCGCGGCATTGCTGCGGCCTGCGGGGCAGGAGAAAGCGCCCCGGCATGTCGACGTCACTTTTGGCGCCGGCGCGGCGCTCGCCCTTTCGCAAGCCGTATATCGCGCAATCGCTGAAGCCGTACAGTCGCGCATGACCTTTATTGCCGGCGCCCGCGACGATCTGGTCCCGGGCATTTTTGCGAAGTTGGCAGATCCGGATCATCTCGCTGCTTTCAACGCACCCTTTGCCTCTGGTCGGCGCTACGCAAAAGGGTTGTCGGCCGAATCTTCGAAACAAGCCTTGGAGAACCTGGTAAAATCCCTGGCAGCAT
Organism: Neorhizobium alkalisoli; assembly: GCF_007829835.1. Taxonomy (GTDB): domain Bacteria; phylum Pseudomonadota; class Alphaproteobacteria; order Rhizobiales; family Rhizobiaceae; genus Neorhizobium. The sequence continues at coordinate 31,076 of NZ_VIWP01000016.1, forward strand.
CCGGGATTACACGCCTTTATGCCGTTGATCTGACACCGGACTGGCTACCGGTCTCTGTCGTCAAGGTGCTGGCGCCGCAGCTCGAAAAACCTGAAGGTGATCGAAGAAACCCCTATGGCGCGCGAGCCCTGTCGAAAGCCTTGTCATGAAGGTCGTTTTTGTTGGACCGAGCCTTGCCGATGCACCCGACCTGGCACGTGGTGATCTGATTGTTCGCCCACCTGCATGCCAGGGCGACGTCATGAAATGTCTTGCCGAAGGCGCCACTGCAATTGGTCTGATCGACGGCCAGTTCGAACATGTGGCGCCTGTCTGGCACAAGGAATTGATATTCGCGCTGTCGATGGGAGTAAGCGTGTTTGGCGCAGCCAGCATGGGTGCGCTCAGAGCGGCCGAATGCCATCCGTTCGGGATGGTCGGTCTGGGGCGCATTTTCGAAGACTATCTCCACGGCAGACGCGACGATGATGCAGATGTGGCTCTGCTTTATGGGCCATCGGAATTGGGATATCCGCCCATTTCCGTACCGATCGTCAATGTGGATGCGACTTTGGAGACAGCACTGCAACGAGACGTGATCGACCCTTCAACCGCGCTTGCTCTCTCCGATGCCGCGCGGTCAATCTTCTTTAAGGACAGGACTTGGCAACGTATAGCAAGCGTTGCCGGGGTGTCAGCCGCAGATATGCGTGCTTGGCTGCGCATTGCATGGACAGACCAGAAACGCTGTGATGCGCTGCTGCTGATCGATACAATCAGGTCCGCTCCCCCACCGTCTTCCCGGCCAAGCTGGACGTTCAACAGCACCCCTCTGTGGCGAGAACTCTACGGTCAGTGACCGCAAGTGTGCGGACCATAAAGACACAGTCGAAGCGTGTGCAACGGATTTGCAACGCGCAGCTACCACCAGTCTATGTCACCTTAGCATCTCAAGACATACGAAGTGGGACAGCAAATGCGTGAGATGGAAATTGAAGGTATCGATCGGCAGGAGGAGATTGCTGCCCTGATCCGTATGGCGGGTTACGCGGCAAACGTCGCCTCCGAGATCGGCGCAGCAAATGCCGCGATCTATCTCGAGGCTGCCAGGGCAGCGCTGCTTACTCTCCTCGAAAGCGAAATTCCGAACCTTCCGAAAGAGCAGATCGAACTCTTGATCGGCCGACCGACCGGGAATTGCTGACACTGAGGTCCGCTGCCTGACGAGCCGTTTGGCAACGAACTTCAGCATCAATCACATCGCGCGCGATAAACTGCCTGAAACCTTGTGGAAACGGCGTATGAAGAAATACCGATTCATCATTCGTGATGCACGCAAACGGGTACTTGCAGACAGCAATATCGAAGAAGTGGATACGGAAACGGCATGCCAGGCCGTAAAGCTGGCGTTTTTACTGTTCACTTCAAAACATGGGTTCCAACCTGCCGCTTCGATCAGGCTTAATGACGAGCGCGGCGTCGAGCTTGCCAGCTTCAGCTTCGGGACCAACGGTCGACATTAACGTCTCGATCGGAATCGAACCAGCAGCCTACCTGTCACCCGGATCTCCTCCTTATCGATGGGCTCCGCATGCGCCAGTATTGCGGAGCGAGGTTTTTGCACGAGGCGAGGCAGGATTGCGCTTTCGTCTGCTCCCTCAAATGGCGAACAGGCATACGTCTCGACGCTTAAGACAGCACGCTCCTCGTAAGCGGCATCGTTCAGGATGGCGAAGCGCGCATTGCTTCCGCCGATGTCCCCGATCTGGATCGGAAAAGGCAGGTTCGGTAACGCTTTGGCTTCAGGACGCGGCGGCAAATCGGCCGAAGGCTCCGCGCGCGAAGCACAGCGGCTCGCCGTCCCGATGGGCTGCCCGCAGGACGCGGCCGACGATGATGGAATGGTCGCCCGCGTCGTAGATGGAGGCCTGCGCGCATTCGAAACGGCTGAGCGTACCGGGAATGATCGGGACGCCTTCCGGATTTTTCTCCCAGCCGAGCTCTTCGAAACCAAGCCCGCCGCGCGTGAAGCGGCCGCTGAGCGCACCCTGATCGGCGCCGAGGACATGGATGGCAAAATGCGTCGCGCCGGCAAAGAAGTCATGGCGCGACGAAGTCTTTGCCGGGGACCACAGGACGAGCGGCGGATCGAGAGAGACGGAGGAAAAGCTGTTGACGGTCATGCCGAGCGGGCCGTTTGGCGTATCGGCGGTGACGACCGTCACGCCAGTCGGAAAATTGCCGAGCGCATTGCGAAAGCTGCGTGCGCTTGCGGCATCGGGAACGAACTGGTGTTCCTGGCGAAGATCTGCGACATCAGGAGCAATCATCACGGTACCTCGTGGCCGATGGCATGGGTATAGAGTTCGAACCACGTCTGCCGGTCGAGAACGACCCGGCTCGCATCCGAAATCGAAGCAATGCGCTGGAGATTGTTGGTGCCGAGCACGGGCAGGATTTTTGCCGGGTGCGCGAGCAGCCATGCGACAGCGACGGCTGCCACATCGACACCCTGCTCTGCGGCGATCCGCGCCATCACGTCCGCGAGCGGACCGCTCTTGGTCATCAGCGAACCACCGCCGAGCGGCGACCAGGCCATGACTGGCATGTCGCGTTCCTGGAGGTAGGCAAGGTCACCATTGGTGAAAGCCGAAGTCGCGGCAAGGCTGAGTTCAATCTGGTTGGTGACGAGCACCGATTCCATGCGCGACTGCAGCAGCGAGAAATCCCAAGGCCGGAAATTCGATACGCCGACGCTGCGCACCTTGCCCGATTCCACCAGCGCATCCAGCGCTGCGCCGGTCTCGTCCGCGTCCATCATTGGATCGGGCCGATGAATGAGAAGCAGGTCGATCCGGTCGGTCGCCATATCCCTGAGCGATGCCTCGACCGAAGCATTGATGTGCTCGGCCGTGGTATCATAATGCTTGACGCGCGCTGCCGCATGCCGGCCAGCCGGGGCAACGATGCCGCATTTCGTGACGATCTCGACCTTGTCGCGCAGCGACGGCGTTTCGCGCAGGGCAGCGCCCAGAACCGCCTCCGCCGTGTAGCCGCCATAGATGTCGGCCTGATCGATGGTTGTGATGCCCTGTGCAAGGCAGGCCTCGATCTTGGCCTGCACGTGGCGGGCAGACGTATCCTTGTCATCGCCGACACGCCACATGCCGTAGACGATCCGGCTGAAGGACAGTTCCGGGGTGATTTCAATGCGATCCATTAGTGGCGCTCTCCATTTGCAAGAGGTGTGGCGGGCGGCGTTGCCGGTACACGTCCATGCGCATGCGGCAGGGAGCAGGTCTTGATCTGCGGCAGAACCTTGGTGCCGAAATGCTCCGCCTCGTCGAGATGCGGATAACCGGAGAAGATGAAGGCGCGAATGCCCATCTTCTGGTATTCTTCGATCGCGCTCAGAACCTGGTCGGTCGACCCGACCAGAGCCGCGCCGCAGCCCGAACGGGCGCGGCCGACGCCGGTCCAGATATTCGGCTCGATATACCCGAACTTGTCGGCGAGTTCACGGGCCCGGGCCTGATGCGCGACACCCAGCGATATGCTGTCATGGGCGCGATTGCGGATCAGCTGACCGTATTCGTCGTCGAGCTTGGAAACCAGATGCTGGGCATATTCCTGCGCTTCGGCCTCCGTATCGCGAACGATCATGTGGATGCGCAGACCGTAATCGAGCGTGCGACCATGCGCTTCGGCGCGGGCATGTACGGCGCGCATGCGCTCGGCGAGCTGATCCTTGGTTTCCGGCCACATCAGATAGACATCGCACTGGGCACCGCACAATTCCAGCGCGTCCGGAGAATAGCCACCGAAATAAAGCAGCGGCCCGCCATTCTGCTGGTAAGGTCGCGCCGGCTCGGTCGAGACGCCCTTGAACTGATAGATTTCGCCATCGTGATCGATCGTATCGCGGGTCCAGGCCTGACGCAGGATCTCGACCACCTCATGGCTGCGGCGATATCGGTAGGCGCTGTCGGCGACTTCGCCCGGAAAATCGGAACTGATGACGTTGAGCGTGAGACGGCCCTTGAGCATGTGATCAAGCGTCGCGACGGTGCGGGCAAGCATGATCGGCTGCATCTCGCCGCAGCGGATTGCCGCCAGAAAATTGATCTTCTCGGTTATCGGCGCGCAGCCGGCGACGAAGCTCAGCGTATCCTGCCCCACCTGGTAGGAGGACGGGCACAGGATGTTGCGAAAACCGAGCCCCTCGCTCTTGCGCACGATATCGGAGCAATGATCCCAGCTTGAGCGCAACGACCCGTCCGGGACGCCGAGATAAGCATAATCGTCAGAACACAGCGCAGAAAACCACGACACCTCGGCAGCATCGAGATCTCCAGAGGTCACAGGCACAACGGTCATAAAATTCCTCCTCACCAGCCATTTGCCTATTTAACTATCACCCGGAATACAGTAAATCAATGATGTATCAATTTTTTACGCCTCTCTCATAAAGGCCCTGCAAATGAAGAGTTCTCGCGGAAGTCTGCCCATGTATCTCCAGATTGCGGAGACGCTGGTGCGCGATATTTCGGCCGGTCGCCTGATCGACGGCGAGAAACTGCCGCCGGAACGCGATATGGCTGCCGATCTCGGGATCGCGGTCGGAACGCTACGCAAGACACTGGCAGAACTGCAGACGCGCGGACTGCTGGAACGGGTGCAGGGCTCGGGCAATTACATCCGCGCCATGACCGATCCGCAAAGTGTCTACGCGATGTTCAGGCTGGAACTGATCACCGGCGGCGGATTGCCGACGGCACAGATCCTGGAAGTCGGCCGTTATCCCAAGCCGGATGACCTGCCGCCCTTTGGCGCATCGCAGGAAGGTCACCGCATTCGCCGGCTGCGCCGCATTGCCGGCAAGATCGCCGCGATCGAGGAAATCTGGCTGGACGGTTCCTATGTCGAAACCATCGCCAGGGAAGATCTGTCGGAATCGCTGTATCTCTACTATCGGACGCGGCTTGGCCTCTGGATCGCCAAGGCGGAAGACCATATCGACCTCGGCCGCGTGCCGGAATGGGCGCCAGAGACATTCGGCCCGAAACCCGGCACAATTCTCCCCCATGTATTGCGCGTCAGTCATGCCCATGACGGCAAGACCGCAGAGGTTTCTCATACCTGGTACGACCATTCCGTGGCACGATATGTCAGCCGCCTTCGCTAGGCTGATACACGACGTCAAGTCCGACCGGCTACACGGGAAATTTCGCAAAATTAAAAGAATTATGTTTTTATACAACAAATTCAATGCAAAAATTTAAATTTCAAAAAAGATAAATAGAATTGATACACTATTGATTTCTATCAATCGGTGCGTATGCTTTGAACCATGAGGAAGCTCGGTGCGATGTTGCGCTGGGTTTGGGAGACATCGATGGCTTCAGTTAGTCTGAAAAAGCTCGACAAGAGCTATGGAGCACTGCGTATCGTCAAGGGCATCGACCTTGAGATCGCGGATGGCGAGTTCGTGGTTCTCGTGGGGCCTTCAGGGTGTGGCAAGTCAACGACCCTTCGCATGATTGCCGGCCTCGAAAACATCAGCGGCGGCGAAATCCTGATCGGCGACCGCGTCGTCAACAGACTGCCGCCGCGCGAACGCGACATCGCCATGGTGTTTCAGGACTATGCGCTCTATCCGCACAAGACGGTCCGCGAGAACATGGGCTTCAGCCTGAAGGTGCGCGGCATTGCCGGGACCGAGGCGAAGAAGCGGATCGACGAGGCAGCAGAGATCCTTGGAATCTCTCATCTGCTCGACCGGCGGCCGGGCCAGCTGTCAGGCGGCCAGCGCCAGCGTGTCGCCATGGGCCGCGCAATCGTGCGGCGCCCGCAGGTTTTCCTGTTCGACGAACCGCTTTCCAATCTGGATGCGAAGCTGCGTGGGCAGGTCCGCACCGAGATCAAGCGCCTGCATCAGCAGATCGGCACGACCATCGTCTACGTGACCCACGACCAGGTGGAAGCGATGACGCTTGCGGACCGGATCGTCATTCTGCGTGGCGGCGAGATCGAACAGGTCGGCACGCCCGACGATGTCTACAACCGTCCGCACAGCGTCTTCGTGGGAGGTTTTGTCGGCTCGCCGGCCATGAACTTCGCCGGCGCCTCGATCAGCGGCGAGCGGCTGGTGTTCCGTGACGGCAATTTCCTGCCGGCCGGCGCCCTGAAATCCGGCCACTCTGCCGCGATGGAAGGCCGCGAAATGATGGTCGGTATCCGGCCGGAGCACTTTGTCCCGGCAACCGCGTCCGACATCCAGATTTCGGTCAAGGTCCAGGTGGTCGAGCCGCTTGGCTCCGATACGCTGGTACATTTTGCGATGGGCCAGGAAGTGCTCACGGCCCGCATGCCGCCGGATATCCGCTTGCGTCCCGGCGAGGACCTGAAGCTCGGCGTCGATCCATCCAAGGTACATCTGTTCGACGCGGCATCGCAAAAGGCGGTCGCATGAACTCTAGGCGCGGCGGAGGACCAGGCCGCGCAGACTTTATAACAACAGGGAGGGTTATTATGAACAGCAAGTCACTCAAGGGCTTGGCGCTATGCGCCAGCATTCTCGGTTTTTCGATCCCGGCTCATGCCGCCGACACGGAGCTGAAGATCTTCGTCTCGAGCCAGCATCATCCGGAAGTCTGGCGCAAGACTTTCGACCAATACGAGGCCCGCACACCGGGCGTGAAGATCACGATCGAGCCCGGCGGCAATACGTCGGAAGCGCAGGCGCAATATCTCAACACCGTCATGTCGGCCAAGGATACGACGCTCGACGTCCTGATGCTCGACGTGATCCGGCCGGCGCAATATGCGGCCGCCGGATGGACGAGCGAGTTCCAGGCCAAGGATATCGAAAAGTTTCTGCCGACCTATACCGAGGCCAATACCGTCGACAAGAAGGTGGTCGCAGTGCCGGCCTTCGCCGATGCCATGTTCCTCTATTATCGCAAGGACCTGCTCGACAAATACGGTGTCCAGCCACCAAAGACCTGGGATGAACTGGCCGCAGCGGCCAAGAAGATCACCGAGGGAGAAGGCCGGCCGGATCTGCAGGGCCTGTCCTTCCAGGGCAAGGCGATCGAAGGCGCCGTCTGCACCTTCCTTCTGCCCTACTGGAGCCAGGGCAAGACCCTGGTCGAAAACGGCAAGCTGAATTTCGACCACGCAGCAGCCGTCAAATCGCTTTCGCTGTGGAAGAGCTTCGTCGATAACGGCGTTGCCAAGAAGAACATTTCGGAAGTGGCGACGGATGATACCCGCAAGGAGTTCCAGGCAGGCAACGTCGTATTCGCCATCAACTGGTCCTATGGCTGGTCAAGCTTCCAGGGCAAGGATTCCGCAGTTGTCGGCAAGGTTGATGTAGCCCGGCTGCCGGCCGTTGCCGGTGGTGATCAGGCAACTTGCCTTGGCGGCTGGGAATTCGGCGTATCGGCTTATTCCAAGCATCAGGAAGAAGCCAAGAAGTTCGTCGGCTATATTTCGAGCCCTGAAGTGTCGAAATACATGGCGGTCAACGGCGCCCTGCTGCCGACCTATGCCGACCTCTACACCGACGCGGACGTGGTCAAGGCCGCGCCCTGGTTCGCCAATGCGCTTCCGGTCGTCGAGACGGCAAAGGCCCGCCCCGTCACCCCGCGCTATAACGAGGTGAGCGAGACGATCCGCACCACGGTCAACGCGGTTCTGGCCGGCGTCACCTCCCCTGAAGAGGGCGCAACCCAGATCGAGGCCCGCCTGAAGCGCATTCTCAGGTAAGCCGAGCGCCCATCTAGGACCTAATCCCGCGCCCGATCGCTTCGGCCGTGGCGCGGGACAGGGCGAGAGCCCTGAGCCATTATACATCCAGGATCCGGAGCACCCATTGTGAGCATCATGACCATGCCGATCTCCGAAAGAGACGAAACGCATCTGCCGAAATGGACCAAATGGCTCGATCTCAGCGATCGCGCCCTCGCCGTCCTGCTCCTGGCTCCGGCCGCGCTTCTTTTGTCGCTGATCATCGTCTATCCCGTAGCACGGCTGATCTATACGAGCTTCTTCAGCCTGTCGCTGACATCAGGCCTGCCGGCGGAGTTCATCGGGCTGGAAAACTTCGCCCTTATGATCGACGATCCGGTGTTCTGGGAAACGCTCTGGAATACGGTGCTCATCACGATCATCACGGTTCCCGGCGCGCTGATCGTGGGTATGGCGCTGGCGCTTCTCGCCAATCTTCCTTTTGCCACCCAATGGCCCGTCAGGCTTTCGCTGCTCATTCCGTGGGCGCTGCCATTGTCTTTCGCCGGCCTGATCTTCGCATGGTTCTTCCATTCGCAATATGGCGTCGTCAACGATGTGCTCGTTCGACTCGGCTTCGAGGGCATTATCTGGTTCAATTCGCCCAACTGGGCGTTTGCGGCGATCTGCCTGACGATCATCTGGAAAACGTCGTCCTTCATGGCACTGATGATCCTGGCCGGCCTGCAAACCATCCCGCGCTCGCTCTATGAGGCAGCGGATGTCGATGGCGCGGGCCGCATAAGGCAGTTCTTCGAAATCACCCTTCCGCTGCTCAAGCCGTCAATCGTCGTGGCGCTGATTTTCCGGACAATCACCGCCCTGCAGACCTTCGACATTCCCTTCATGATGACGGCGGGCGGGCCGGGAACATCGACCGCGACGCTTGCCATGTACATTCACCAGAACACGGTGTCCTTCCTCGATCTGGGTTACGGCTCGGCGCTCGCCGTCGTCATGTTCGCCCTGTCGATGGCCGTCACCGCCGTCTATCTCCGCATCATTCGGGCAAAGGACTAAGCCATGACAGCCGTCACCAGTCGTAGTCCCGTCTCCTTTCTGAGCGGCAAGCCGCTGCGGCTGATCGCTGCGGCAATCCTGCTCGTCAACGGCATGTTTCCGGCGCTCTGGATCCTGTTCACGTCGCTGAAGACGGAAAGCGAACTGACCAGAACACCGATTTCCTGGTTTCCGCATGAGCCGACGTTTGCCAATTACATGCGCGCCTTTTCCGACCAGCCGCTTCACCTGTTCCTGTTCAACAGTTTCATGGTGGCGCTTTTGTCGACGGCGTTGACGCTGTTCGTTTCGGTGCTGGCCGCCTATGCGCTGGCAAGGCTCGAGCTGCGGTTCCGGGGCCTCATCCTGTCGGTCATCGTCGCCGTCTCCACATTTCCGCTGGTGACATTGCTGGTGCCGCTGTTCGAGATCATGCGGTCGCTCGGTTTCCTCAACACATGGGTCGCGCTCGTGCTTCCCTACACCGTCCTGTCTCTGCCGATCTGCACATTGATGCTGATCTCGTTTTTCGAGGCGATCCCGCGCGACCTCGAAAATGCTGCGATGATCGACGGCTGCACCCGTATCGGAGCGCTGTTCAAGGTGGTCGTGCCGCTTTGCGCGCCGGGCGTCTTCACGGCGGGCATTCTTGCCTTCGTCAACGCATGGGACGAATTCCTGCTCGCGTTGTCGTTCAATTCCAACCCGTCTTTGCGAACGCTTCCGGTCGGCATCCAGCTTTACCAGGGTGAATTCGCGTTCCCATGGCCTGTCATATCGGCAGCACTTGTGGTCGGGATCGTGCCGGTCGCAATCCTGATCGTCATCTTCCAGGAACGCGTTGTCTCGGGCCTGACGGCGGGCGGCATAAAAGGGTGAAATACGTGAATCTCGTTGAAACGAAGCCAGGGTTCGACCTGACGCTGGACGGCCGTGCCTTGCTCTCTCACAGGCCGGAAGCCCCCTGTATCTTTGCCGGAAAAGGCAAGGAGCGCATGGACATGTATCGCGGCAATTTCGACATCGAGGATTATGTGGTCGAGCGTATCCCGCTGACCCATGCCGAGGTCGTCGGCGACCGTATCCTCCTGTCGGATCATCCTGGCCAGGCGCCGCGGCTGGCGCTGACGGTCGATGGAAACGGCCTCAGGTTCGAGGCCCTGGATGCCTCGATCAACCGACTCTGGCTGCGCATTCCCGCCATCGCGGACGAAACCGTCTGGGGTGGTGGCGAGCAGATGTCCTATTTCGACATGCGCGGCCGCCGCTTTCCCCTATGGACCTCCGAGCCGGGTGTCGGCCGCGATCCGACAAGCGAAATCACCTTCCAGGCGAACAAGGCCCGTGCGGGCGGCGACTATTTCAACACCAATTACCCACAACCGACCTATCTCTCCTCGCAGCGTTATGCGCTGCATGTCGAGACGACGGCTTATTCGGTATTCGATTTCCGCAATAATGATTTCCATGAAATCGAGATCTGGGCGATTCCGGACCAGATCGAGTTATTTGCCGCCGACAGCTTTGCCGAAATCGTGACCGCGCTTTCGACGCGCTTCGGTCGCCAGCCGCCGCTGCCCGAATGGATCTATAACGGCGCCATCATCGGCCTGAAGGACGGAGAAAATTCGTTTTCGCGGCTCGCGGTCTATCGCGAGGCCGGCGTGCGGATTTCGGGCCTCTGGTGCGAGGATTGGGTCGGATTGCGCAATACGTCCTTCGGTGCCCGGCTGTTCTGGGACTGGCAGGCGAACGAGGCCCGTTATCCTGGCCTGCGGCAGAAGATTGCCGAATTGAACGACGACGGCATCCGCTTCCTGGGCTATGTGAACCCCTACCTCTGTGTCGATGGCCCCCTGTTCAAGATCGCCGAGGCCGAGGGCTATTTCGCGACCGACGGCGAGGGCCGGACAGCGCTGGTGGATTTCGGCGAGTTCGACTGCGGCGTCATCGACTTCACCAACCCGGCCGCATCCGAATGGTTTGCCGAGGAGATCATCGGCAAGCGGATGCTGGATTATGGCCTGTCCGGATGGATGGCCGACTTCGGTGAATACCTGCCGATCGACGTGCATCTCGCCAACAGCGTCGATGCCAAGCTGATGCACAACCAGTGGCCGACGCTCTGGGCAGAAGTCAATGCCAAGGCAGTCGCGGGACGCGGCAAGTCGGGCGATGCCCTGTTCTTCATGCGCGCGGGCTTTACCGGGGTCCAGAAGCATTGCCCGCTTCTTTGGGGCGGAGACCAGTCGGTTGATTTTTCCCGCCACGACGGTCTGGTGACGGTCATCTGCGGCGCGTTGTCGTCGGGCCTTGTCGGCAACGCCTATCACCATTCGGATATCGGCGGTTATACGAGCCTGTTCGGCAATGTCCGCACGCCGGAACTCCTGATGCGCTGGGCCGAAATGGCGGCGTTTACGCCGGTCATGCGCAGCCATGAGGGCAACCGGCCCCGCGACAACCTGCAGATCGATCAGGAAGCCGAGGTCCTTGAGCATTTTGCGCGCATGACCCGGATCTACGTGCATCTGGCACCCTATCTGAAAACCCTGTCTGAAGCGGCGGCTTCGACCGGCCTGCCAGTGCAGCGGCCGCTTTTCCTGCAATATCAGGATGACCGCGCCACATACACGATCCAGGACAGCTACCTTTATGGCGCTGACATGCTCGTGGCACCGGTCTGGCAGGCCGCGCAGACACGGCGCGAGGTCTATCTGCCGAAGGGCGACAACTGGATCCATGTCTGGACCGGCCGCGCCTATGGCGGCGGCGAGACTGTGGAAATCGACGCCCCACTCGGTCATCCGCCCGTCTTCTACCGGGCGGAAAGCGCGCATGCCGCGCTGTTTAAGGGCATCAACACGATCTGATATTGTGACCGCGGTGTAACGGTCCCGCTCGAAGGAGCAGGACCGTTACAATGGGCAGCCGTTCCGATAGGTCGATCCCCGTGCCGAGACACTCAGGTGTGAAGTGCCGAAATCACCACAAAATAGCTGACGACCACCAGCAGGAGCAGCGAGATCGACGATGCGAGGATGACCCGCCCGCCGGCACTGGCGACGGTGCGAACATTCACCGAAAGCCCGAGCCCGGCCATAGCGACAACGGTCAGTGCGCTGGATGCCGTGAGCAGGGCCTGGACGGCATCCGGCGGTATAAAACCGCAGGATCTGATGATCACGACGAGTACGAAGCCGATGATGAACCACGGGACGAGACTGAAAATGGAAAGCTTCTTGCCCGCCCGCCGCGCCTCTCGTCCACGCAGAATACCCAGCGTGAAGATGACCGGTCCAAGCATCAGGACGCGAAGAAGCTTGATGATCGTTCCGGTCTGCACCGCGACCAGGCCCGCCGGCGCGGCAGCGGCAAGCACCTGCGGAACGGCATAGACCGTCAGTCCGGCAAGTGCGCCGTATTGCGCAGCGCCAAGCCCGGCATAAAAATAGAGGAGCGGAAGAAGAAGGACCGCCGCGATGCCGAGAACGGCCGTGAAGGCGAGCGCCGAAGCAACCTCGTCGGAATCCGCTTCGATAATGGGGGCGACCGCAACGATCGCCGAATTGCCGCAAATGGAGTTACCGCAGGCAATCAACACTGCAAGCCGGGACGGCAGTCCGAGCAGGCGGGATATCGCAAAGCTCCCATAGATCGACAGTATCACGATAGCGACCACGGAAATGATCAGGATCGCCCCGGCATTCATGATCGTCGCGATACTGATCGATGCCCCAAGCAGAACGATAGCGATTTCGAGCAGGGTCTTGGAGCTGAAACTGATGCCCGGCTTCCACGATGCCCTATCGGAAAAAACGGTGCGGACAATGATGCCGATGATGATGGCAAAGACCAGAGCTTCCAGAAAACCACTTCCCAGCAGCGTATGCTGGATGCGCTCCACCACATAGGCCGCGCCGGCGACCAGAAGACAAATGGCGAGACCCGGCATAATCCGGCGGGCTTGGGAAAGAGGCATGATGGACCTGTCGTGATCGTGTTTTCACGACAGATTTTCCAACTAATCAAATCGACTTCCATCGAATATTCTTCTACGTTTCATTCGGAAAAACAGAACAAATTCCCATGACATTCGAACAGCTCGCCATTTTCGTCGCAGTCGCCGAACGCGAACACCTGACTCGGGCCGCCGCGTCGATCAACCTGACGCCGTCGGCTGTGAGTGCGACGATCCGCAATATCGAACAGCATTACGGCGTCGAACTGTTCCATCGGATCGGCAGGCGTATCGAGCTGACCGATGCCGGGCGGATATTCCTTGATGAAGCCCGCAAGCTTCTGGCGCGCTCGCGTGCCGTTGAACTCGTGCTCAGTGAACTCGGCGGCATGCAGCGCGGCTCGCTCAGCGTTTTCGCCAGCCAGACGATCGCAAGCTACTGGCTGCCGCAAAGGTTGATGCAGTTTCACAGCGCCTATCCCGGCATAGAGCTGACCCTGACCATCGGAAACACGCGCACGGTGGCGGATGCGGTCATCAGTGGCGAGGCCGATCTGGGCTTTGTCGAGGGAGAGCTTGACGAGCCGGCACTCGCAGCCTCGGTCGTCGCCCATGACGAACTCGTCGTCGTCGTCGGGCCCTCGCATCCCTGGGCGGGAAAAGCCTTGCTCTCGCCTGAAGACATACGGCATGCCAGATGGGTGATGCGCGAAGTCGGGTCCGGTACGCGCTCCGTATTCGAGGAAACCCTGACGCTTATTGGCATCGACCCCGCCACGCTCGACGTCGTCCTCGTCCTGCCCTCCAATGAAGCAATTCTGAGCGCCCTTCTCGGGGGCTGTTGCGCAGCGGCAGTATCGAGACTGGCAGCAGAACAATATTTTAGCAGCGGCCGGCTATGCGAAGTCGATTTGCAAGGGCCTGCCCGCGAATTTCGCCTGCTCAAGCACAAGGAACGCCATGCAAGCAAGGCCGCGATGAAGCTTGTTGAAATTTGCCATGAAGGTAGGCCGTGACATACACGCCTACGGGCCGCATCTATTCGCTCGCCTGTTCTGATAGCACGGTAATTTTAAGCCGGTGCTGTTTCTAAAGGTCAGTTATTTCGACAAGGCGAAATGCCGCTTTGCTAAATGCCTGATACGACGAGCTGGGTCGATCACCGACGCTTTGTTTTGGCGGGCGATAATCCTGAATAGCTCCTCATGGTCTGCACAGAATCTGCAAATGCCAGCGGCATTCTGTCGGCATGAAAAAGCATCTCATCCCAGACTGCCTCGCCCTTCCCCGACTGCCTTACCGTCTCCTCAGAGATAGTTGGTGGCTGGAGGAAGATGTTGCTTCCGATTGCAATGCGCCGCCGCCAATCCGCCTCGTCGATCTGGTGGCTTTCAAGCCACATCGCCAGGAGGTTGCGGCATGCAATTGACCACGGCCGAAAGACCCGTTGCAAACCGCTCACGTCGTCACAAAACGCGGATATATCTCCTCCTCGCGATGATCGCGGTTACGGATTTTTTGATTTTCAAGCAAGCACCCGGCCTCAACCTCTTTATCCTGTCGATTTTACTCACTGCTGCTGTCCTGATCGCAGGTCGCAAGCCGCCTCGCCTGCCCTACGTCGCGACTTGTTTTGGCATCTCGGCACTCGCAGCCGCGCCATTGCTGGAAGCGCCGACATTGGCTGGCTTCGTCGTCTCAATGATGGTCGTCGTCCTCAATACCCTTGCTCATGCGCGGCTGCTCCCCAAAAATCCAAGCGCAGTTCCATTCGCACTCTTACGCTTCATGCCGGCCATATTCCTGAGGCTGCCCCAGAGCTGCAGGCGATATCTCGCGTCCCGTTCCGGCCGCTCGATTTTCGGCGTGACGCAAAGATCCCTCGCCGGCTGGATATTTCCACTGGGCATGGGGGTCGTCTTTCTTTTTCTCTTCAGCACCGCCAATCCGTTGATCGAGATGGGCTTGCACAATATCGATCTCAGCGCCCTCCGAAATCTCCTGGATATCGGTCGAATCGCGTTCTGGCTGATCGCCGCAGCCGGCATCTGGGCGCTGATGCGGCCATGCCTTATCCGCAAATCCAAGCTTTGCATTTCCCGGAATGCCGGATCCGAGAGTGATATCGACAGCTTTCTCGATCATTCGATGCTCGTTCGGTGCCTTTCCATCTTCAATCTGCTTTTTGCGCTGCAGACCATCCTGGATCTCATATATCTCTGGGGAGGCGTCACCCTGCCGGCTGGGATGAGCCACGCCGAATATGCCCATCGCGGCGCCTATCCGCTGGTCGCAACGGCTTTGCTTGCCGCTGCCTTTGTGTTGATGTCGATGCGTCGCGATGGCCCCGGAGATCGCAGCCGGCGGATCCGGATCCTCGTCGTCGCCTGGATCCTTCAAAACGTTCTCCTCTGCCTGTCCTCCATCCTCCGGCTCGACCTTTATATAGAAGCCTATTCGTTGACGGGGCTCAGGCTTGCAGCAGGCATCTGGATGGGTCTCGTCGCCGCGGGTCTTGTCCTCATTCTTTTAAGAATAATGCTGCGGCGCTCCAATCAATGGCTGATCGCCATGAACCTTGCCACCCTGTCGACCGTTCTTTATCTCGTAGCATTCATTGACTTTTCCGGCTTCATTGCCCGTTTCAATGTCGAGAACAGTATGCGTCCAGGTCATCAGGGCGAGCCACTGGACCTCCATTATCTCACCTCCCTTGGCGCATCAGCCATTCCAGCACTGGATCTCTACATGGCCAATGTTCCGGCCAATAGTTCAGAGCATCAGATGGCGGAATACGGGAGGCTGAAGCTGGTCAGCGAATTTGCCGCTCGGTCCCGGGACTGGCGCAGTTGGACCTATCGGAAACAGAGAATGGAAACCTATCTGCAATCGACTGCTTTGATCAAGCAATGAAACCGCGATATCTACTGCGGCATGGAATTTACGGGAGATCGAATGGCGCCCTGCATCCTTGTCGTCGATGACGAGCCAAACATTCGTGACGTGATCTGTTTTGCATTGGAGCGCGCAGACATGACCACAGCCACGGCTGGAAATGGTATTCAGGCGATGATGACCTACCGCGCGAAAAGGATCGACCTCATCGTTCTCGATATCGAAATGCCGGACATGGATGGCCTCGAAGTGTGCCGGCAGATCCGCAAGACCTCCTCGGTTCCGATCCTCTTTCTTTCTGCACGGGACGAAGAAATCGATCGGATACTGGGTCTCGAGATCGGCGGCGACGACTATGTCACAAAACCCTTCAGTCCCCGCGAACTGGTTGCCCGAGTCAAAACCATCCTCAAACGGACCGGCACCTCTGGCGGCAGCGAGGGACGCGAAGAGACTATTGCTGTGGGTGATCTGCGCCTCGATCGAGCTGGCAGGACGGTAACCTTTGGCGACACCCCCGTGACGCCAACAAGCCTCGAATTCGCAATTATCGAAACACTGATGGCGCGCCCCGAAATGGTGTTCAGCCGCGAGCAGTTGATGGTGGCGGCCTACGGTCCAGGGACCTATGTCGCCGACCGCACGATCGACAGCCACATCCGCAATATCAGGGCAAAATTCGCCACGATCGGTGCTGATGGACTGATCACCACAGTACATGGTGTCGGATTCAAGCTGCGCGCCAACCATGAGCGAGGGACCTGATATGCCGGCCCCAAAGGTAAAAACGAAATGGCGGCCACCGATCGCGCTGATCGTCTATTCCGTCTTGCTGTCGATTATGATGTTACCGATCGTCAGCTTTGTCTGGTTTCGGGCGACCGACAATACATCCTTGACGACATCCGCTGGGGCCGCTCCCCTCCTTGGCGTGTTTCTCGTCACTCTGGCGGTCGCCTATGTGCTCAATCGCAATATCGCCGGCCCTATCAATGCGCTGATTGGAAGGACAAATGAAATCAGCCAAGGCGGCCGCGCCGCCATCCAGCCACTTGACAGCTATGGCACGCGTGAAATCGCGACCTTGTCACAGAGTTTTTTAAATCTTGCCGGCAAACTGGTCGATCGCGACGAATACGTGCGTTCATTTGCCGGACATGTCTCCCATGAGCTCAAGTCGCCATTGACCTCGATCCGCGGGGCCGCCGAACTCTTGCGCGAGGATATCACCGAGCAACCCATGACCGACGCAGAGCGTCTGCGGTTTCTTGAGAACATCATCGCCGATGCCAAGCGGCTGGAGCTGTTATTGGCAAGACTGAGGGAACTTGCCCAGGCAGAAACACCGCTCCCAACAGACCGCACTTGCGCAGATGACATTTGCAACGTCCTCAAGGACCGTTTTCCAAAGCAGAGCGTCACGGCTTCCGGGCAATCCGCGGTACGCTTCGCGCTCTCGAGCGAGGCTGCCATTGTGGTCTTCAGCAATCTTGCGGAAAATGCATTCCAGAATGGCGCGACACATCTCGACGTTGCAGCCACAGTCGATGGGCGCTCGATGAACATCTTGGTGAGTGACAACGGCAATGGAATTTCTGAAGCGAACCGCAACCTGGTGTTCCAGCCGTTTTTCTCCCCCCGACGCCAGGAAGGAGGCACCGGCATGGGGCTTGAGATCGCTCGCTCGATGCTGAGCTCTCACGGAGCGACCATCGCCTTGCTAGACGCTCCGCATCGCGGTGCTGCGTTCCTTGTCACCGCTTCATTGGCGTAACACAGGTTCCGAACCAAAAGCCTGGGCGCTACGCAGTCGAAAATGCTCGATGGGATGTTGAGTCAAATCGATCCAGTGAGCTCGACTGGCTCTTTTTCCGGCGCTGGCGTCTCAACGAAGGATGGTTAACAGCGTCAGAAACAGAAAGAGCGCTCGAAATCTTCCACGACAGTCTCGCAATCAGGATGAGGCGTGCTGTCGTCAAACAGCTCTATGATGGTTTGGTCCTGGCCGAATATGGAGTGAAGCGAACAGCGAACTCATATGTCTAACGGAAATATTCTCTCGTCGAAGGGCTGCTGGAGATCGGCAATACGCCGAAAGCTGACGCAGCGATCCCGTTCCTGGCGATGAGGACAGATAATACTATTATCACAATTGCTTGTCGTTCCATTGGCCGTTGGCATCGCTGTCAGCAAGCCCGTAAATTTGGAACAATTGGATTCACGTGATTTTAAAAAGCGCTGTGGACTAAGTTCATTCTAATGGGTCACAACTGGCTAATCTTCTCAACGATCATCCTGACATACGGCGTTGGCTTCGTTGGCACTGTATCCGCGCATGCCTGGATAGGATTGGGCATTCGTTTCCTGATCTGCCTTGGAATAGTCGTCGGCCTCCTGTTTTGGGCCGGCAGCGGTGGAGGCCTGGTCGTCTTCATCTTCTCCTTCCCGATACTCCTCTTCGCTGCGGGAGCCGTTTCAGGGGTCACAACCCGTGCCGCTCTACTGAGACTGCGATGGGGTGCCAGAAGCGGCAAGGGGATACTCGTCATCCTTACGGGTCTTTCAGCCCTACCGGCCGGCACAGCAGCTTATGGCGTCTATCGGCAGTGGGAGTCGAGGGCACTCTATGCAGCCTTGCCGACAGCGGATTCACTTCCGGCCATTCCGGCCTGCGATCCGTTCCGCCAGACAGGACCAATGATCGGGGCCGTCATAACTGAGCCCCGCCGCGATGCGAGCTCTCGCACCATCCCTTTCAACGATACTCGCGTTCTCTATCCTGCCGTCTACAGAGATCCCTATCCACCACGCTCTCCGAAAAGCGACGAGAAGGTGTCCTGGATCAGTTTCAAAATGTATGTAGAGGGCGCCCGCCCTGTGCCGCCGGAAGACAGTAAGGGCGCGGACGGAAAGTGGATCCCACTGAACAAGCGGCAACCGTCGATCCGCTTCCATTTTCGGTCGCGCGCTCCAATCGCGGAACATGCAATACGCATGCTCAACATCACAAGCGGCAATACCACAAGGCTCGATGATGTCCCTGATATTCGATTAGCCCCTTCCTCCCACGACGGTCTCTCGCTCGTCGTTTCCCCGCAACCCAGATCCATCGATCGTTCTAAAAAGAGTTTCGTCGCCATTCGTGACGGATTGATTGATGAATTGGTGCAATGCTCCGGCAATGGGACATTCCCGCAATGCACCTTCACACTGGACGAAAGCGGCATAACGCTCGAAGGAACCTTTGCAGAGACGAGTTTTGTCGACTGGCCCCTCATCCGAAAAGACGTGAAGAACTTCGCCAGCTGCAGCGTCGCAGCTGCAAGGCAGGGAGCGGGTTGATACCTCGGCTGTTTTCTCGGACTGGCTCGTGCTGATATCACCCGCAGACGAGAGCAGAAAGCCTTAGGGCGAACTTGGCTATTATGTCTTGTCGTGGCTGATATTCCGACGAGAGCATTATAGTTTCTGGCGCGGTGTGTTTTTGCTCATTCCGGGAAGTTATTTTTGGTTGCGGGGGCCTGAACGCAGGGAGACTTGCGAATTTTCCGGGTCTTAAACCATAACGAACCGCCGACCCGTTCAAGTACATCTCGCTGCAAATACCGGAGTTCTAATAACCGACCGTGGGCCTCGCCCGACTACGAAAAAATTGCATGCGGCTCATCTCGCGAACGGCGTAGCAAAAAGATGCAGTTCTGCACAGGAACCTGCATGGGCACCGGATTAAGTATCCTGTATCTCTTCGTTCAAGACAATGACGAATAGGTTTCTGCATTTGGACCAGCTTCTCGCCATACGCACATTCGTTCGAGTGGCCGAAGCAGGATCATTCGCCAAGGCAGCGGACACCATGAACCTTCCGCGCTCATCGGTCAGCAAATTGATCCAGGATCTGGAGGCGCATCTCGGCACCAAGCTGGTCGAGCGGACGACACGATCGGTGACGATGACGAACGAAGGCGTGGCCTATCATGAGCGGGCGCTGCATCTGCTGGCCGATCTCGACGAGATGGACAGCACGGTCAAAGGTGCGCGTGCCACGCCAAAGGGCCGCCTGCGTGTCGATATCGGCTCGGTTTTGGCGAACAGGATCCTCATCCCGGCGTTCGATGATTTCCGAACCCGCTATCCCGAGATAGAATTGCTTCTCGGCGTCAACGACAGGGCGGCCGATCTGATCGGCGAAGGAATAGACTGCGTCATTCGCGGCGGGGCGCTGGCCGATTCCTCGCTGAAGGCGCGCCGCCTTTGCGAGCTAGATTACGTCGTCTGCGCCGCCCCCGCCTATCTGGAGGGTCGGAGCCCGCCGCGGCATCCGGACGAGATCGCCGGCCACCAGGTTGTCAGCTATTTCTCGGCCACCTCGGGCAAGCGTTTCCCGTTGCGCTTCGTTCGCGGCGCCGAGCGGCTGGAAGTCCAGCCGGTCGACGGTATCTCGGTCAACGAGAGCACGGCACATCTGACCGCACTCCTGTCGGGGCTGGGTATCGGGCAGAGTTTCGGCTATCTGGCAAGACCGCATTTCGCCGACGGGACGCTGGTCGAACTGCTGACGGACTGGAAGCCGGATCATCACGTCCTGCATCTCGTCTATCCTGCAGACCGGTTCCCGAACCCCAGACTGCGTGCCTTCACGGAATGGGCCACGCAACTTTTCGCGGCCTGCGATGCGCGCCGTCCCGAAGGCCATTCCCATTCATCATCCACCCTGATGGATAATCTCTCCACGCCGGGCAACTTCTCGCCCGGACGCTGAAGACCTAACTTCATCTCATCGGACGGCGACGAAGCGGCTGAGACAGCCGCCATCGCCACCCACACCGAACAGTTTCGACATGATCAACAGCCCATGCGCGTGGGGCTGAGCCCTTTCGCATGCGCAAGAACAAGGAGATTTCCATGACCAACAGACTGGCAAACAAGATCGCACTCGTGACCGGCGCCACCAGCGGCATCGGCCTTGCAACGGCAAAGCTCTTCGCTTCCGAAGGCGCCAAGGTCTATATCACCGGCCGCCGCAAGGATGTACTCGACAAGGCTGTTGCCGAGATCGGCCACGGCGCCGTCGGTGTCCAGGCCGACTCGGCCAGGAACGAAGACCTCGACAACCTCTTTGCAAAGGTGAAATCGGAACAGGGCCGTCTCGACGTCCTCTTCGTCAACGCCGGCGGCGGCGCAATGCTTCCCCTCGGTCAGATCACCGAAGAGCATTTCGATGACACGTTCGACCGTAACGTCAAGGCGGTCGTCTTCACCGTCCAGAAGGCGCTGCCCCTGCTGGGCCAAGGCTCCTCCGTCATCCTGACGAGCTCGGTGACAGGCATCGAAGGCAACGCCAATTTCAGCATCTACTCCGCCTCCAAGGCTGCGGTGCGCAATCTGGCACGGTCTTGGATCCTCGATCTCAAGGGCACCGGCATCCGCGTCAACGTCGTCTCGCCCGGCCCGATCCATACGGCGGGCCTGGTCGAGCTGGCTGGCGATGACAAGGTACAGCAGCAGGGCCTCCTCGACTATCTCGCATCGACCGTTCCGCTCGGCCGCGTCGGCGAGCCGGAAGAAATCGGCAAGGCCGTTCTTTTCCTGGCAACCGAGGAGTCGAGCTTCGTCAACGGCGCCGAACTCTT
This sequence comes from Neorhizobium alkalisoli, assembly GCF_007829835.1. Classification (GTDB taxonomy): domain Bacteria; phylum Pseudomonadota; class Alphaproteobacteria; order Rhizobiales; family Rhizobiaceae; genus Neorhizobium. The sequence goes on from NZ_VIWP01000016.1 coordinate 52,331, forward strand.
CGTCGATGGCGGCAAGGCCCAGATCTGACGATGCCGGGGGCGGCCCGGCACCGCCCCCAACAAAGTCCAATCAAGGAGATCCGAAAATGCGCGCCGCCGTCTGTTTCAAGCACGGAAAGCCCGAAGATGTGCTTCAGGCGATCGAGCGTCCCGAACCCGGCCGGCCGGGCAAGGGAGACGTTCTGATCCGTGTCCTTCTTCGTCCTGTTCACCATGGAGACCTGCTGGGTATCGCCGGGCGATATCAACCCGGTGCTGTCGTTCCCAAAGACGGCGTGCCGGTGGGCTTCGAGGGTTATGGTATTGTCGAAGAGGCGGGCGCAGGCGTAGACCTTGCAGCCGGAGAGCGTGTAGCGTTCTTTCCCGGCCGCGGCGCCTGGAGCGAGAAGGCGATCGTGCCTGCTGAGTACGTCACAGTGATCCCCAACACTGTCACGGACGAGGCGGCCGCCCAGCTTCACGTCAACCCACTGACAACAGCCTTGCTCTTACGCGCAGTTGAGGCTTCCGGCGCAAGACCCGGTCATGACGTGGTTGTCTTGACGGCTGCAGGGTCCGCAGTCGCCCGCCTGACAATCGGGCTGCTCATCGAGCGCGGATATGACGTGATTGCCATCGTTCGGCGCGAGGCCGGCGTCAACGAACTCAACGTCGTCTTTCCGGACTTGCCGGTATTGTCCACCGAGAGCGTCGACTGGGCGGACAGGGTCTCTGTTGCAGCCGATGGCCGACCGATCAGGGTCGTGCTCGATCCGGTCGGGGGCGAGATCGCCAGCCGTGTCGTGGGATTGCTTTCGCAGGGCGGCCATCTCATTTCCTATGGCGATCTGTCCGGCCAGCCCATCACGGTCCCGGCTCTTTATTTCTCGACGCGCGACATTCGCTTATCCGGCGTCACCGTCGGACGCTGGGCAGGACTGCCTGCCGAGATCAGGAAGGCGGATCTGCAATTGGCTCTCGGATTGGCGGCTGGCAAGCCGGAACTCTTCCCCATCGAGAGGATCTACGATCTGTCCGAAGTGGCGCAGGCTGCGGCGCGCGTGAAGACCACGGGCAAGACCGGCACAGTGCTGCTGGCGACACGATAGCATCCTGTCAAAGGCCGGTTGGCGCATGGCTCGCCCGGCATCCTCCCGTATCACCAGCATCATGAGCGATCGCGAAAGGGATCACAGCCCGTCGCCTCACCATCTACCGATGGCATCACAGGTGCTCTGCAATTTGGCGCAAGAAGCTGCAATCGCGGGCAGGAATTTCCATCGTCGCAGGTCATCACCGGCGGTTACCTTCGATCATCGGCCGCGGTGTCCGCGGCCGAAATTCACCAAGAGATTCACAACAAATTCAAGAGGAGACACCATCATGGCCGATCACGACAAGACCCTTCCGACCGGCGTCGTCGTCAGCGCTTATTACCGGGTCCATCCCGATGACCGTCAGACGTTCATCGACGCCGTCATCCCGGATATGGAGGCCGCCGCAAAGATCAAGGGCTGCATCTTCTATGCCTTTGCCCAGGATCTCACCGATCCGAATACCTTTCATCTCGTCGAGGGCTATTCCGATGAGAAGGCCTATGATGAGCACGAGAATTCAGCAACCTTCCTGAAGGCGCTCGCGCATGTGGTGAAGAATGTCCGCATTCTTGATCGGCAGGGCGTTCGTTACGACGTCGCCAAACAGCATATCGACGATCCGCGCGGTCGGGTCTCCTGAGAGATTTTCGCTCGAGACGTCGCGACATCACCGCATGGCGTTGTCGCGACGCCATGCGCCAGGCGTCTGCCCCGATCGCTTCTTGAAGGTGCGGATCAGATGCATGGAATCGTTGAAACCGGTGGCTTCCGCGATCGTTTCGAGTGGAGTTTGCGAATCGAGAAGCAGCCGCTGGACGAGTTTGACCCTCTCCTCAAGCTGCCACTGGTAGGGTGAAACACCCGTCGATGCCTTGAATGCCCGGCAGAAATGCCATTGCGATTGCCCGATCAGGCTGGCGAGTTCCTTGAGTTCGATCTGTCGCGGAAGCTGGTCTCGCATGTATTCCGTGACGCGTTTGACCTGCCAGGGCGCCAGCCTTCCGCCTTCCTCGACCTGCTTTCGCGGTGCCGAAAGAAGCGCGAAGACCCCCGCCGTCAGGCTGTCGCCCAGCAATGTCGAGGCGCTGTCATCCATCGGGATGTCGATCAGCATCCTGACCAGTGCCAGAACGCGATGATCGGTGAACCGCAACTGCGGTTCCTCGAATGGTTGGACCATAAAATCCTCTTCGAAACGTTCGCGCAGCCGTGGAATGTCGAAGATCAGAATTCCATATCGGCAATAACGCAGATCCTGCGCAAAGCCCCACAGATGCATGCCGCACGGAATGAGCGCCATGTGATTGGCAGCATGCTCGCGCGCGCAGGCCTGGTTCTGCTTCAGCCGCGGTTCGGTCAGCCCGCCCACCTCTTCCAGGTTCACGGTAAAGCGCGTGTCATTCTCGTAAAGCAGGGAATGCAGGACGCCGCCATTGGCGTGTTCGTGGACGTCCTCCACCGTGACCCCGTTCCAGGTCTGCGATCGCCGCTCGATGCTGATGACGTTTTCTGGCAGATCGCTTTCGAAAATTACGGGCATGCCGATCATACTCGACGTTTGAGGAAGGCGGGTGGCCTTGGGGTGGTGAAGTCATATCGAGACAACACCCTAATGGCCCGCATCGTTCAAACAATGGACGGGAAGTTGCTGCGGCGCGATTTGCGTAAGAACGTTCAAATCTGAAGACAAAATCCAGCCGGGGCAGCCGTGTCATTGACCGGTCAGGAGCGATGCGTCTTCCGCCAGATGCCGGGCGGCATGCCGAACTTCAGCCTGAATTGGCGAGAGAGATGCATGGAATCGGAAAATCCGGCCGAGGCCGCAATGCTCTCGACCGGTTCGTCGGTGCTCAGCAAAAGGTGCCGGGCCTTCTTCAATCGCGCATCGAGCTGCCATTGATAGGGCGACAATCCGGTCGAGGCCTTGAACATGCGCGAGAAATGCCACTGCGACATGCCCGCAAGACCAGCCAGCTCGCATAGCTCGATCTGCTTTGGAAGCTGATCCTGTATATAGCTGACAACCAGCGACAAGGCCCGATCGGAGAGCCCTGATCCGATCGGTTCCGTGCCTTCGCTCGAAAGCAAGGCGAAGACTGCCGATGTCAGACTGTCTCCCAGCAGGGTCATGGACTGGTCATCATCGGAGAGGCCGATCAGAATTCGCACCAGCTCATGTATCCGGCGATGGGTGAACCTGAGCCTTGGGGTCTCGAAGAATTTGGCCTGAAAATCATCCTTGAAACGCTGTTCGAGCGTGCCGAGGTCGAAAAGAAGCAGGGCGTACCGGCTATATTGCAATTCCTTGGTCGCATGGCCCCAGAGGGGCATGCCGCGCGGCACCAGCGTCATGTGATTGGGCTTGTGATCGAGCAAGCAGGCTTCGCCAGGTTTCAGGCGCGGTTCGGTGACGCCACCGACTTCGTCAAGCGCCAGGGCGATGCCCGTCTCTCCTTCATTGAGCAGAGGATGGAGGACTTCGCCCTTCGTGTATTCATGCACATCGACGATCGTCACGCCATTCCAGGACTGAAAACGCCGCTCTACGCGCACGACATTCTCGTGCAGCTCCTCGCCGCTCATGAGCCCTCCCGATACCGGCCTGCTGCCTTAAACCCAGAGGTGAAGCCTCACGTGGCCCGCGTAAACCGGAGAAATGGATCGACCCGAATTTTGGAGCAAGAACGTACAGCTTGCGCAAGAACGCGCATCGCCGTGCCCCATCACGCCGCATAGGTTGGCCGCCGTTCTCAAGCATCCTCTTTCATTCGGATATTCGGATCGTGACCACTCCCGACGACAAGACCCTGCCCATCACCCGGCGTGACGCCCTGCTGACCGGCGCCGCATTGGTGGCGACCGTGTCGCTTTCGGCGGTGCCGAGCCTCGCAGCCAGCAAATCCTCCTCCCACAGCATGAACGGAAAACACCCCATGACCGAGAGCTTCGTTAAAACCAAGGACGGCGTCGAAATCTTCTTCAAGGACTGGGGTCCGAAGGATGCCCAACCGATCGTCTTCCATCACGGCTGGCCACTGTCGTCGGACGATTGGGACGCGCAGATGCTGTTCTTCGTGCAGCACGGTTACCGTGTCGTTGCCCATGACCGCCGCGGCCACGGTCGCTCGCAACAGGTCTCCGAAGGTCACGACATGGACCATTATGCCGCCGACGCCTCGGCTGTCGCCGAGCATCTGAACCTGAAGAATGCCGTCCATATCGGCCATTCGACCGGCGGCGGTGAAGTCGCCCGCTATGTCGCGAAATACGGCCAGCCGCAGGGCCGCGTCGCCAAGGCCGTGCTCGTTTCCGCCGTTCCACCGCTGATGGTCAAGACGGCATCGAACCCCGGTGGCACGCCGATTGAAGTGTTCGACGGTTTCCGCTCGGCGCTCGCCGCCAACCGCGCGCAGTTTTTCCTCGACGTGCCGACCGGCCCCTTCTACGGCTTCAACCGCGATGGCGCGAAAGTCTATCCCGGCGTGATCAGCAACTGGTGGCGCCAGGGCATGATGGGCAGCGTCAAGGCCCATTACGAGGGCATCAAGGCCTTTTCCGAAACCGACCAGACGGAAGACCTTAAGAAGATCACCGTGCCGACTCTCGTCATGCATGGCGATGACGATCAGGTGGTGCCGATTGCCGATTCCGGCGAGCTTTCGGTCAAGCTTCTGAAGAACGGCACGCTCAAGGTCTACAAGGGCTATCCACACGGCATGCTGACGACCCATGCCGATGTCATCAATCCGGACCTGCTCGCCTTCGTCAAGGCCTGACCGCGCCGCCAGCCTTTAGGCCTTGACCGCTGTCCCCGGCACCTCGTCGCGCCGGGGACGGCCCCTTCCATCTGCACGGAGCCCGGTATGACAGAGATCTCCGATCGCCCGCGATCGTCATGGGCCGCGGTCCTTTCGGTCGCGATCGGCACTTTCGTCATCGTAACAAGCGAATTCCTGCCGATCGGCCTGTTGTCGCATATCGCCGGCGCATTCGACGTGCCGGCGGGTGAGGCCGGTATATTGGTGACGATCCCCGGCATGATGGCAGCAATCGCCGCACCGGTGTGCACGATCGCCGCGCGGGCGATCGACCGGCGTCTTCTCCTTCTCGCCTTCACCTGTCTCGTCGTCTTCTCCAACGCCCTGATGGCGACCGCATCGTCATTCCCGATCGCCCTGATCGCCAGGGCGATCCTCGGCGTCAGCGTCGGCGGGTTCTGGACCTTTGCCGCCGCGGTCGGCCGCAAGCTCGTCGAACAACGCCATGGCAGCCGTGCCACGACGATCATCATGGCCGGTATTTCCATCGGCACCGTGGTCGGTGTTCCGATCGGCTCGACGCTCGACGGTCTCTTCGGCTGGCGGCTGGCGTTCGGGTCTGTCGCAGGGCTGGGGCTTGCAGTGATGATCGCCCAGGCGCTCCTCCTGCCGCGGATCGCGATCGCCACCGCTCATACGGTGCGAGGGCTTTTCGCAGCGGCGACCAATCGCAGGCTTGCGCTCGCTTTTATCGCGGTGGCGCTCGCGGCAGCCGGACATTTTGCCGCCTATACCTATCTTGAGCCGCATCTGGTGACGGATGCCGGCGTTACGCCTTCAATGCTGGGATGGGTCTTGGCCGTCTACGGTCTGGCAGGCGTTGCCGGAACCTATCTGGGCGAACTGTTCGGCCGCAGCAGACCCCAGGTCGGATTTTTCGGACTGGCGCTTGTCATGACGATTGCCATCGCGGCAACGGCTGCATCCACGCAAAACCTGCCGCTCGAAATCCTCTGGGTCGCCCTTTGGGGTGCAGCCTTCGGCGCCGTACCGGTCTGCATCCAGCTCTGGACCTACGCCGCCGATCCGGAACGGTTCGAAGCCAGTTCCGCGCTGATCGTCACCGTTTTCCAGATCTCGCTGGCAGCCGGCTCCTATCTCGGCGGCCGGGTGGCCGATGGGTTTGGCGTGACCATGGCTTTCGGCAGCGGCGCCATCCTCAATCTCGCCTGCGGCCTCATCGTCGGGATCGCGCTCCGCATCGGCAGTCGAACCCGAGCCGCAGGCACAAGAGCGATATGACATTGCCTTGCTCCGACTTTCGCCGGCCTCCCTCACCGGCTTCTTCACTCGCTCAACCTCATCCCAGGATCCTCCCATGACCGATGACACCCCAAAGTCAAACCGCCGACATCTCCTGAAGCTCGCAGTCGCCGCGCCCGCCGCCTTGGCTATAGCCTCCTCGGCAGACGCAAAAACCGCACCGTTTTCATTGCCGCCGGCAAATGATGGCCTGACGCCCTTCAAGGTCTCCATCCCGCAGGCTGCGATCGACGATCTGAAGCGCCGGCTTGGAGCCACAAGATGGCCCGAAAAGGAGACCATCGAGGACTGGTCTCAGGGTGTACCTCTGGCAAAGGCCAAGGCGCTCGTCTCCTACTGGCGGAATAAATACGACTGGCGCCGGTTCGAGCGGCAGATCAACGCCTATCCTCAGTTCCGCACGAAAATCGATGGTCTCGGGATTCACTTCATCCATGTGAAGTCGAAGCACGAAAACGCCCTGCCGATCATCCTTACCCATGGATGGCCGGGCTCCGTCGTCGAATTCCTGAAGGTGATCGGGCCGCTGACCGATCCCACCGCCCATGGCGGCAAGGCGGAAGATGCCTTCCATGTCGTCATCCCCTCGCAACCCGGTTTCGGCTTTTCCGACAAACCGAGCGAGGTCGGCTGGACCGTGGTGCGCACCGCCAACGCCTGGGGCGTGCTGATGAAGCGCCTCGGCTATACCAGGTGGGTGGCACAAGGCGGCGACTGGGGTTCGGGCGTCACACACGCGCTCGGCCATGTCCGCCCCGAAGGCTTGGTTGCCGCGCATGTCAACTGGCCGCTCGTCTTCCCCGAAAAATTCCCGGACAACCCGACGCCGGAGGAAAAGGCTGCCATGGACGCCGCGATGAAATTCGCAAGCGACCAGTTCGGCTATTTCAAGGAACAGGCGACCCGGCCGCAGACGATCGGCTATGCGCTCGAGGATTCGCCCGTCGGCCAGGCCACCTGGATCTACGAGAAATTCCAGGCCTGGACCGATAACAAGGGCGAGCCGGAGGATGCGCTGACGACCGACGAGATGCTGGACGACATCGCGCTCTACTGGTTCACCGGCACCGCAGCGTCCTCTGCACGCATCTACTGGGAGAACGCCCGTAATGGCGGCGGCTTCGATGCCGGCCGTATAGAGCTGCCGATGGCCGCGACCATTTTCCCCAAGGAGATCTACCGGGCCCCGAAGGCATGGGCTGAGGCACATTGGCCGAACCTCTTCTACTGGAATGAGGTCGACAAGGGCGGCCATTTCGCCGCCTTCGAGCAGCCGGCGCTTTTCTCGGAAGAGATGCGCAAGGCATTCCGTTCGATCCGCTGAACCCGATCCAAACCACCACCAAGAGGAAACTTAAAATGACCAGCAACGAGGCCGTGATCCGCGAACTCTACCGCACCGCCGAGGTGAAGGATGTCGACGCGTTCGTCGCGCTTTTTGCCGAGGGCGGATATTTCTGGGACGTTTCGGCAGGTGCCAAATATTACGGCCGGGAAATCGGCAATACGGTCGAGATCTATGCGAAAGCCTTTCACGACATGCACCGCGAACTCGGTAATTTCTACGTCATGGGCGATGTTGTCATCGTCGAGCTGACGCTCAACGGCACCCAGACCGGACCGCTCGCCCTTCCCGCCGGCACGATCGGGCCGACCGGACGTGAGATGCATGCGCCATGCTGCGACGTCTTCCATCTGAAGGACGGCAAGGTGACATCTTTCCACTGCTATACTGCCGCAACGATCATTCTGGGGCAGCTCGGCGTGCTCGGCAATCTCGGCGCCTCGCTGATCTGATGGTGCCGGATCCTGCATGATGGCCGGGATTATCCACCTCAATGGATAGTACGTCTAATCGTGGCGACTTCTGACAGTCCGAGAGGGGAATTATTTTCCCCTCATCGAATGGATTTCTCCCACCCCGGACAACATCAATGACCCCGACAAGCAAGACCTCATCCGCCGGCTTCGACCCGTCTCGCCGATTTCTGCTGACGGCTGCCGCTGCCCTTCCCGTCATCGCCGCCGTCGAACCGGCTGCCGCTGCGCCAGCAAGTCTGGCGATACCCGTAGCCACCGAAGCTGTCACACCGTTCAAGGTAAAGATCCCGGCTGTCGCGATCGACGACCTCAGGACCCGCCTGAAGATGGCCCGGCTTCCCGAAAAAGAGACGGTCGATGACTGGTCGCAGGGTGCGCCGCTGCACTCCGTCGAATTGCTTCTCACCTATTGGCGGGACAAGTACGACATGCGGCGGATCGAGAAACGCCTCAATGCCTATCCGCAGTTCCGCACCGAGATCGATGGCCTCGGCATCCACTTCATCCATGTGAAGTCGAAGCATGATGGCGCACGGCCGCTGATCCTCACCCATGGCTGGCCGGGATCCGTCATCGAGTTTCTCAACGTCATCGACCCGCTGACCAACCCGACCGCCCATGGTGGAAAGGCAGAGGATGCGTTCCATGTGGTCATTCCCTCCCTGCCCGGCTTCGGTTTTTCCGACAAACCGACGAAGACCGGCTGGGGCCTGCCGCGTATCGCAAAAGCGTGGGCCGTGCTGATGCAGCGTTTGGGATATACGGAATATTATGCACAGGGCGGCGATTACGGCGCCGGTGTCACGACCTGGATGGCCAAGCAGCACGTGCCCGGCCTGAAGGGCATCCACCTCAACCTTCCGATCCTCTTTCCACCGCCGATCGAAGGCACACCGACCGCCGAAGAGCAGGCGTCGATTGCGCAACTGATCGCATACGGCACCCACGAAGCCGGTTATGCCAAGCTCCAGACGACACGGCCGCAGACGATAGGTTACGCGCTCACCGACTCCCCGATCGGGCAAGCAAGCTGGATCTACGAGAAATTCGGCAACTGGACCGATTCCGACCATCATCCGGAAAAGGCGCTGGGCTACGACCAGATGCTGGACGACATCACCCTTTACTGGCTGACGGAAACCGCGGCTTCCTCCGCCCGGCTCTACTGGGAAAGTTTCGAGACGACCTTCACCCCGCAGAAACTGGATATTCCGGTCGGCGTCAGCGTCTTTCCGGGCGAACTGTTCCGCCCGCTGAAAATCTGGGGCGATCGCATGTATTCGAAGCTCACTTATTGGGGCGAGGCAGCCCATGGCGGCCATTTCGCCGCCTTCGAGCAACCGCAGATCTTTACGGAAGAGCTGCGCAGGGCTTTCGCCACGATGTAGTCTCCGGCGCCCCGCTGCGTGGAATAATTCGCCCCCCAATTTACCACTGGATCTCGTCGCCGACACGCCGGGAGCATGGCGGCGCGCCCGTAAGGCCAATCCTGTTGAAGATCGGCGCACGGAAAAGCACGAGGCTTCGTGACCATTTGGACAATCCTATTGGCGAAGTCCCAGCGCCTGCCGGATGTGAGCAATAAGATACAATTTGCGCAATTCCTCACATCCGCAAAGCGCCTCACGCAATGCATGGTGAAAAGGTGATCCGGTCATCCGGATCACCTGCCTGCTGACCGATCGGCAGAAATTTCATCCATCGGGGAATAGGCGCCGGCCTCCGGTGTCTACCGTCACAGTCGAACAACTTGAAAAGGGAAGACTGCCTTGCGACGCCAAATCCTCGTGCCTGCCCTATCGCTGCTTCTGTCGATTACTATCGCCAGCGCCGCATCCGCTCACGCGCATCTGAAGACCTCCACGCCGGCGGACGGCGCGCGCCTGAATGTCTCGCCAGCCAAGATCGCGATCGAAGTGTCCGAACCGGTCGAACCGGCATTCTCGCATCTGGTTCTTCGGTCTGCCGATGGCCGCGAGGTGCCGCTCGGATCGGAGACGCTTGAAGCCGGAGAGCACCTGACCGCCTCGCCGTTGATGACATTGCCTGCGGGCCACTACACAGTGGAATGGAGCGTGCTTGCGGTCGATGGCCATCGCACGTCCGGCACCACGAGCTTCGAGGTGATGTCGTGACGCCGCATGCTGCCCTTATCGTCGAACGTATGGCGAGAGATGCGGGCCTGTCGCTGATCTGGGGCGCCGGTGGGTTTGCGCTGATTGCCGGCGAGGAACTCCAGAAACCGCTAGTGGCGGTTCTGCGCCGCCCCATTCAGATCGCCGTCACGCTGGCAACGACGTCGGCGCTCGCAACCATACCCTTCGAGACGGCTGAATTCGGCCTCGGGTGGCAGGCGGCCCTGCAGCCCGAGCTGCTTTGGAGCGTGGCATCTCAGACGCATGCCGGGATTTCCGCCACCGCTCAAGCCGTGATCTGCATCGCAATGGTGGGTGCCTTCGCCACCGGGCGGGAAAAGCTTGGTGTCGGCCTCGCCGGCCTTGCGCTGGCGGAAGTGCCGACGACCGGACATTTGGCCGAAGGACTGGACCTTGCCGGAATCGCGCATATCGGCATCGCCGCCGTCCATATATTGTCGGCGGCCGCCTGGGTGGGCGCGCTCTTGCCCTTCATCGCACTGGTACATCTGTCGCGATCTCCGCAGCTCAGAACAGCGGCCATATCGGCGATGCGCCTTTTCTCCCGCGGCGGCCACGTCGCAGTTGGCCTCGTCCTCTTGACCGGCATCGTCAACATCTGGGTCATCGTCGGGCATTTGCAATTTGAGTGGCATGTCACGTATCAGCGGTATCTTCTGCTGAAGGTCGCGGTGGTTGGCGCCATGTGCGCCATCGCTGTCGTTGACCGCTACGTCATCGTCCCCCGATGTCCCACAGATCCCCGTTTCGCGCGGAGAGCCCTGATGGCTGGCGCCGCCTGCGAGATCGCGCTCGGGCTTTGCGCCTTTGCACTCGTCGCCACCTTCGGGCTCGAAGACCCGAGCTGAAAATAAATCGCACATCGTTGGAATAGATGCCTCACCCGGTTGTCTACCCATCTGAAAGCAGAAGGAAGAACCCAATGACGATCTGGTCAAACCGAAAATCGCTCGTTCTTGCCGCCTCGATACTGGCAGTTACTGGCGCCTGCACCGCCTTCGCCCATGATCCGGCGCAGCACGTTCATGCGGCCGCATCGGCAAAAGACGCTGGCCCCGAGGCCGCCTACCTGGCCGAAAATGATGCGGCCATGAACAAGATGATGGCGGACATGGAGGTTGAGCCAACCGGCGATGTCGATCGTGACTTCGTGGCGATGATGACCCCGCACCATCAGGGCGCCATCGACATGGCGCTTGCCGTCCTCAAATACGGCAAGAACGAACAGCTCAAGCGCATCGCGCAGGAGATCATCGTGGATCAGCAGCAGGAGATCGCAGCCATGAAGCTTGCGATCGGTGATCCGCTTCCCCCATCCGGCGCCGCCCCGACCCAGGTCGCCCCGGAGAACACCCCCGCCCGATCCAAGCCCAGCCAGGCCATGGATCCAAACATGAAGATGTAAGTCAAAGGTCTTTCACCATGAACATCCGGACATCCTTTGCCGCCAGCTTGCTGGCGGGCAGTATCCTTTTGCCTTTTTCCGCCTTCGCAGGACAGGCTCCGTTTGCCGCATCCGACCCGGATATCCCGTTCAGCAGTAAGGACCGGGTCTATGCCGCCGAGCAGTTCTCCAATACCGTTTCCGTAACCGATCCCGCGACCAACAAGCTGCTCGGCGTCATCAAGCTCGGTGATCCCCAGCCCGGCAACCTCTCGCCGCTCTACAAGGGCCAGGTCCTCGTCCACGGCATGGGCTTCTCGCCGGACAAGAAGACGATCGCCGTCGTCTCGATCGGCTCCAACTCCGTCACCTTCATCGACACGGCCACCAACACCGTCAAGCACACGACCTATGTCGGCCGCTCGCCGCATGAAGCCTTCTACACGCCGGACGGCAAGGAAATCTGGGTGACGGTGCGCGGCGAGGATTATATCTCCGTCATCGATGCCAAGACCTTTGAAGAGACGGCGCAGATCAAGGTCCCGGCCGGCCCCGGCATGCAGATCTTCTCGCCTGACGGCAAGTACGGCTATATCTGCTCATCGTTCAATCCGGAAACCGTCGTCGTCGACCTCTCGAACAAGCAGATCGTCGGCCATGTCAAACAGGCAAGCCCGTTCTGCCCGAACATTGCCGCTTCACCCGATGGCAATCAGGTCTGGTTCACGCTGAAGGACACCGGCAAGGTGCAGGTCTTTAATGCCAAACCGCCCTTCGACGTCATCAAGACCATCGATACCGGCCCGATCACCAACCACGTCAATCTCGTTACCAACAAGAATGGCAGCTTCGCCTATGTCACGGTCGGCGGTCTGAACGAGGTAAAGGTGTTCCGTACCGACAATTTTGAGCAGGTCGCGACGATCCCGGTCGGCAACCTGCCGCATGGGATCTGGCCGTCGGGTGACGGTACCCGCGTCTATGTCGGCCTTGAAAACGCCGATGCCATGGCCGCGATCGACACCTTGACCAACAAGGTCATCGCGACGATCCCGATCGGCCAGGCGGCACAGGCCGTCAATTACGTGCCGAACGCCGTTCCGGAAGGTGACGGATTACAGAACCTGCAGCCGCTTGGCACAGCAGGCGAAGCCGCGCATCTGAAACTGTCTGCAAAGGGTGACAAGGAAAAGAAGAGCCCGACAAGCGTCACGCTGTTCGATCAGGGTCTGACGCAGGTCCTGCAGGCTTCTGCCACGGGTCTTGAGCCGAAGACGATGTATGTGCTTGCGCTGTCCGACAAGGCCGATGGAAGCGGACCGCTTCAAGGCCTTTCGAACTTCATGACCAACCCTGCCGGTTCGGCGATCGTCAATGCGGTCGGCCCGATCCGCCAGATCGTCGAATCCAGGCACAAGGACGAGCGCCGTTATCTGGTTATCGCCGCCTCGCACGACGGCAAGCCAGGCGAGGTGCTGCAGGTCCAGGCCGATTGATGTGAAAGGATGGCCCGCAGCTTGACTGCGGGCCATCCGTCCTGAAGGATTTGCACCATGGATGACCTGCTTTTCCAGGTAGAGCCTATGATCCCGGCGCTGAGGCGTTACGCCCGTGGCCTGGTCAGGGATAAGGAGACGGCGGACGACATCGTTCAGGATTGCCTCGAGCGGGTGGTCATGAACTGGAGCCGCCGACGCGATGACAATGCCCGCTCCTGGGTGTTTGCAATCCTGCACAATCTTGCGGTCAACAGGATACGCCAGGACGCCAGGCGCGCCGACCTCGTCACGCTTGAGACGATGCCGGAGGCGACGGCGGCCGTGGATGCCGGGCAGGACAGGACCTTGTTCGGTCAGGATGTCCTTGCGGCGATCGACCGTTTGCCGCCGGACTATCGCAGCATCCTGCTCTTGGTTGCCGTCGAGGATTTGAGTTATGCCGAAGCGGCAACCGTCCTCGACGTGCCGGTCGGAACCGTTATGTCCCGCTTGTCCCGCGCACGCGAGCAACTGAAGCAGATCCTTGAAACCAGTCCAGCAGACACCAAGGCCAAAGGCCCATTTATCCGGAGGGTCAAATGACGAAGAGACCGATCAGCGAAGATGACCTACAGGCCTTCGTGGACAGAGCGCTCGATGCCGAACGCCACCTTGAAGTGGCAGCCTTCCTCGAAACTGACGATGACGCGGCCAAGCGTGTCGCGGCCTACAGGCAACATACCGCAGCGCTGAGATCAGCCCTGGCACCGGTCGCTGCCGAGCCGATACCGAGCCGTCTGAACCTTGCAAATATCATCGAAAAACAGCAACTGCCCAAAAGACGGCCGGTTGCGCGGATGGCCGCCGCAGCCGTTATCCTTCTCGCGATCGGGGCTTCGGGCGGCTGGCTGCTGAAAGGCTATAACATGCCGCCGACCGAAGGCGTCGCAGCCTTAGCGCAGGAAGCATCGGCCAGCTACAGTGCGTTTGCACCCGATCGTGTGCGACCGGTCGAAGTGCGAGCCGATGGCAGTGATGATCTGAAAGTCCTTGCCTCGGCAACCATCGGCGGCGAAGCCGTGATCCCGGATCTGAGCAAGTCCGGCTATCGGCTGATGGGGGGGCGCGTGGTTCCAACGCCCTACGGATCGGGCCTCATGCTTATGTATGACAACGATAAGGGTAGCCGTATCGTGCTGCTGACCAGGCGTATGCAAGTCGATTCCGACAGAGCGATGGTACCAAGCGATCAGCACGATATTCATGGCTGGAGCTGGGCCAAGCAGGGATTGGGGTACAGCCTCGTCGGCGGCATTAACTCCGAGGACCTACATCCTATCGCCGACGACATCCGCTCGCAGATCTGAGGGCTCAACGCCTTGCGAGCTCAAAATTCCACCTCGAACGTTTCGAGTGTCAAGTCGCGGAAAGCCTTGGAGGCTTCTGTCAATGGCAAAGATGCCGACGCTGCGAGAACGATCTTGTGCGGTGGAATGTCGTCAGAAATTTCAAGACGCCGGACACCTTGCCCATCGTAGGTCGCGTCATGTGCGATGTCCGTGGCGAGCAGGCTGAAACCCAGCTTGTTGGCAACCATCGACCGAACCATCTCGATCGACTTCGTCTCCAGAGCGATCGTCACCGGCAATCCCTGGCTTTGGGCGATCGAGAGAAAGAAGCCCCTGCTATGCGGCAGGCTTATGAGAATGAGGGGATCTTGCAGCAGGTCCCGCACGAACACCGTCTTATTGTCGGCGAGAGGATGTCCTTCATGCACAAGTGCATAGGGGCGAACCTCCTTGAGGCTGGTGAGATGCAGCCCGGCCGGAAGCCCGACATCATACATGACCGCGAGGTCAATTCTACCTGACGTCAGTCCCTCGACGAGGCCGCGAAGGTCGTCCTCGACCAACTCCACGCGACTGCCAGGAAAGCGTTCCGCAAACAGACGAACAAGCCTCGGGACATAACGCGGCCCGACGGTGGAAAACACGCCGAGCGTCAGTTTGTGGGCAACCATATCGGCGGGCCTTGCAGAGAAAACCCACTCCGCCTGATCCAGCAGCCGCCGAAATTCGGGGATTTTCGAGCGTCCGAACGGGGTGACCTGCAAGCCGTGACCTGACGTCCGTCGGAAAAGCGCTTGCCCGAAATGCGCCTCCAGTTGCGTGACTGCCTGAGAGACCGATGGCTGCGACACATTGAGCGCCCTGGCGGCCGCGGCGGTCGAGCCTTTGTCGGCGACGGCGAGAGCGTATCCCACCTGTCTGAGGTTAAAGGGTACAGGCAAACTCAATATCTCATATCATCAATCTATATTTCTACCTATATCCCAAAATTGAATAGGCTGGAAGCTCAACAGGAGCGGACCATGCCGTCGACCAAAAGACCATTAAGCGGGATAAGGGTCATCGATTTTACCCGAGTCCTTGCCGGTCCTTACTGCACGGCACTCCTGGCGGACATGGGCGCAGAGGTCATCAAGATCGAAAGCATCGAGGGCGACGACTATCGGCACATCGGGCCCTTCTTCAACGGCAAAAGCGCACTTTTCGAAGGCGTCAATCGTGGCAAGAAATCCATTGCCATGGATCTCAAAAATCCGGACGAGATCAAAGCGCTTCGTGCCTTGATAAGCCGATCCGATGTGGTGGTCGAAAATTTCCGCCCTGGCGTCATGGCCAAGCTGGGCCTCGGGCCGGAGGTTTTGCGCGCAGACAGTGACAGGCTCGTTTTCGCGTCCATATCCGGCTTCGGACAGACGGGGCCGAATGCCATGCGCCCCGCATACGACATTATCGTCCAAGCCATGACGGGGCTTATGGAACTCACTGGCAGCGAGACCGGCGACCCGACGATGATCGGCGAATCGTTTGGAGACGTCGCGGCAGGTCTGTTTTCCAGTTGGGCGATCATGGTCGCGCTCTTCGAAAGAGAAAGGACCGGAAGAGGCCGGACGATCGACGTCTCTCTTTTCGACTCGTTGCTGGCAATGATGCCGACAGCCGCTGCGCGGGTTCTTCTCGCCAATGGCGATCCGGCGCGCACCGGCAACAAGCATCCCCTGTCGGCGCCCTTTGGTGTTTATCCCGCAGGGGACAGCTTTTTTGCCGTCGCGGTGCTGAACGATCGGCTTTTCAAAGCTTTCTGCGAGGTCATTGGCTGCCAGGATTTCATCGACGATCCGAGGTTCGCAACGGATGCCGGGCGGCGAGAAAACGAGCCGGCCCTGGCCGAAGCAATCATCGCGTGGGCACGGGATCTGACCGCAGCCGATGCCGTCAAGATGCTGGCCGATGTCGGCGTTCCCAGCTCAGAGATCGTGTCCGCGCGGCAGGCGTGGATGTCGTCGCAGACCCATCATCGAAGCCTGTATTCAAATGCAACAACGAGAGATGGAGGCGAGCTTCCCCTGCCGGAACAGCCGGCACATTTCATTGGTGACCAACGAGGAGGACGCAGGGCAGCTCCGGAGCTGAATGAACACAATGATGAAATACGCGAACTGATCGAGGCAGCACGTCCATGAGCGATCTGAACGAAGAAGAAAGATTGATACTCGACCAGATCGAGCGTTTCGCCAAACAGGAACTGTTGCCCTACGCGCCTATTCTCGACGCCAACGAGGAGACCGCCACGCGCCACCTGGCGAGCATGGCCGCCCTGGGACTGATGGGATTGAACATCTCGCCCGACCACGGCGGCCTGGGCCTGAGCGGTGTCGCCCTTTATGAAGCGGTCGAGCTGATTGCCGGAGCCTGCGGCTCGACGGCGTCCATGCTGACCGCCCATTTTCTCGCAACGGATTCGATAGAGATCGGCGGCAACGAGGATCAGAAAGCGCGGATCCTGCCACTCGCCACGGCCGGCGAAATGCTGGGCGCATTTGCTCTCACGGAACCTCAGGCGGGTTCCAACCCGGTCGATATGAGTACGAGGGCGGTGAAGTCCGAGCTTGGATATCACATCCGTGGCACCAAGTGCTTCATTTCCAATGCAGCTTACGCGGACTTCATCATTGTCTACGCGAAAACCTCTCCCGAACTGGCAGCACGGGGCATCAGCGCCTTTCTGGTCGAACCGAAAGACATTCCGGGAATTGAATTCGGCCTGCCAGAGCGGACCATGGGCCTCAGAGGCGGCCACGTCTTCACTGTTACGCTCGATTGTGTCGTTCCATCATCAAGCCTTTTGGGGACGGAAGGCTCGGGATTTCGAACTGCACTGAGTGCTCTCGATAACGGTCGCATCGAAGTGGCCGCGCAGGCAACGGGTATAGCTTCGGCAGCACTCGAGGCTGCACTCGCCTATTCAAAGGAGCGCAAGGTCAGCGGACATCCCATTTCGGATTTTCAAGGTCTACAGTGGATGCTTGCCGACTGCGCCGTCGACCTTTCGGCCGCGCGTGCGCTCGGCCTGAACGCGGCGAAGATGCGGGGCACCGGCCGACGATACTCGACCGAAGCTGCAATGGCGAAGCTGTTTTCGACGGAAGCCGCGGCGCGCATTGCCGACAAGGCTCTCCAGATTCACGGCGGCAATGGTTACACCCGAGACTATCCGCTTGAGAGATATGTCAGAGATCTTCGCATATTGCGGATCTACGAAGGCAGCTCGGAGATCCAGCGCAGCATTATTGCGAGGAGTCTTCTGCATGGACGGTAAGTCGCATTTCGGTTCTGCCTTCTCTTGGTGTTCGTCGTTGTTCGGAGCGTTGAGCCGTTGCCCTATCGCGGTCTCCGGCCGGTCCACCAAGCGCCACCGGTGCCGATATGACGACGATCTTTGAGAATGACCTCCCCGAGAACGTACTGAGTATCGAGAGGAGAAGCCGGATCTGGAATGGCGCTATTGTCGAAGACATTCATGAACATGCCGCCGGCCGCGTTCTACACCCGATGCCGCATGCAAACGAAACGCGATTTACCGTCAGTTTGGCAGAGGTCGGAAGCACGACGGAATGCCGTCTGAAGCCAGACAAAGCCAACCCGGTTGAGCACAGCACCAATCATATGGCGGTAATATCGCGGGGGCTACCATGGTGGGGATACTCAAGTCAGCTTCACTATGCCAGATACGCCATGATCGTATTCGACCTCCCCATTCTGGAGGCGCGGCTGCAAGGTGACTTTCGACCTGCCATCTTCGAACAGCCTCGATTGCGCTTCAACGATCCGCGTATCCTCTCCCTGGTAAAAATGCTCCTCGATATTCCCGATGCCGGAGGATCATACTCCCTGTTGGGCGACAGCCTGGTGGCGGGCGTGCTGGCTTTGCTGAGCGCGATACCTTTGACCGAGCGACAATCTATGAAACTTGCCCCTTGGCAGGTTCGCCGGGTCAAGGACTACATGCTGAGCAGGCTTCCTCAATCGATCGAACTTGCTGAACTCGCTGCGCTGCTGGGTCAGTCGCAATGGCACTTTTGCCGAGCCTTTAAAGCGTCGACCGGCATATCTCCGTACCAATGGCAGCTCGAGGAGAAAATCAAAATGGCCCAGGAACATCTTCTCAAATCAGATGCTCCACTCGACCTTATTGCAGAAGCGACAGGCTTCAGTGACGCCATGCATCTGATACGGGCATTTAAGAAACGAACCGGCCAAACTCCGGCTGCTTGGCGTCGCGAGAACGGCTTTCGATAATTGCACCGCCTACCATTCGTCGCCGAGATCAAAATGCCGGCAGAAATTTCAAGGACAAGATTTTGAAATTGCGGAAGAAATTCAATCTAGCCGATAATCAGACCGCCATCCGCAGGCTTCTTTTCATGGCCCGCCACAACATCGGCGAACAGAGCAGGCGCCGTCCGATGCCGATCGTGCGGATGCTGCGAGATGAGCTTGGTCGTTAACGTTACCATGCATCTAGCGCTGCTTTTGTTTTCGTTTATTCCGGTATTCCGAGAGAAAGAATTGGTTGCGGGGGCCTGATGACATGGAGACTTGTCTATTGCGTCCTGAGCTGGAACTGTTTCATCATCAATTAAGCGACGTGGTCGGATCTTTTCTTCTCAGAGTAACGCATCAATCCGACCTGAACCATTCCGGAATTTGGGGGTCGATCTGCTCTTGCTCCATAACCTTGGCTCCCGGCTCGGCAAAATAATCGACAAGATCGGATATCAAGGAACGAGACGTCTCGTTCTGCCGCATCCTGAAAATCCCGACCGGTGCCTCGCCAAACTCCTCTGCGAGCTGGCGCGACATGAGATGCGGGTGCAAGGTCCGACCCAAAGCGCGTTCGATCGTCCGAAAGATCCAGGTGCCGTCAGGATCGATGTCTGACCAATGGAAAAATGGCGTAGTCTCGGGCAGAATGGAAGCAAGTTCAGAGAGCGCTTTTTGGGTTGCAAGCGAAGGGTAGCCGCCGACATAGAGCGTGAGGCCGATCCGATGCTGATCGACTTCCATCACGTGCCGATTGAAGCTGGCAAAATTCTCGATCGTCAGCACATAGGCAGGGGACATGGCGAAGCTTATCCGCATCATCTCAGTTGGCGGAATACCCAGATATGATAGCGACGACGAAACGAGCTGTTGATCGAGCAGAAAAGCACCGGACAGCAGCAGCGGCGGACCAAAACGTTCCAAGCCAAGAGCTGCCAAAGCCGCGCGGGCATTGTTCGAAGGCGGGATATCGATAACGGCCCCGATCAGCCGCAGCACCGCGCCTTCCAGCTTTTCCAGTGCCTTGCTGTTTGCAACAGTCCGACGCGAGAATGTGCGGTAATCAAGCCCATGATGGGACCCATCCAATATGGCCTGTGCCAGAATGATGGCGTCGCGCATGGATGCAGCATTATCGGCACCCATGTATGCCCAGGTTTTGTTACGCGACCATGCATCGATCGCCGACAAAGCCGCCTCGTGCAGCTTTGGGTGCAGATCGAGCCCTTGCAGCATTGCCTCGCCGGCTCCTGTGGCCGCCTCACGAGCCGGCGTCCGGCCAAGATACTGGTACAGCGATCCGGCATCGACAAGCCTGACGAATTTGAGCTCCGCGCGTCTGCGCCCGCTGCCGTAAACACGGTGGATGCACCCTGCATTCTCGGCCGCAGCGATCGATCTCGCAAACGCATCACCTGCCGTGACACTTGGAAACGCGGCATGATCCGGATAACCGACCGGCTGTGCGGCCCCCGCTTCAAAGCGATCGAGCAAATCGTGAAGCAAACCATCGGCACTGTCGAATTTGCGAACCACGACGCTATTCGGCCGCCATGCGTGCGATGATCTCGGCGTCGCTCAGAGTCTCCGGATTCATGGCCAGAAGCTCATCACGCGCACGCTGGCGGATGTAGACCGTATCCGCAGACGATTGTTCGCCGATGCGGTCGATCTCGACCAGAGTATGCATGTAACCGCTGATGGCCACCTTCTTCTCCAGTGGTGCGGCAATGACCACCTGCAGGCCGAGATCGGCATAAAACGACATCATAGCGCGTTGGTTCTTACCGTCCATCTTCGAAAACGCCTCGTCGAACAGTGCCGGCGACATGCCTCTAGGGCCGGAATGAGCGTCGGAACTGCCATATACTGCCGCCAGTGAGGCGCCGATGGCGACAGAGAGTGGCACCTGCTGCTCGGCACCTGACCCTGTATTGCGTCGCGTTTCCCAGCGCGTTCTGGCCTTCGTGCGAATATCCTCCATGTGGATCTCAAACGTATAGAAATTTCGGTAATCCTCGAATTGCGAAACATCCTTGTCCGGGTCTTCCAGCAACTGCTCGACGGCGCTGATCGTATCCTTGTGCGGAAAGTCGTCAGGCACGTCAGGCTTGAACAGGGCATCTAGTGCGTCGTCAGAAATCCGACTGATCTCGATAATCTTCAGGATAGGCTGGAACTCGGCTTCTGCAGTCCGGTGAAAAGCGTAGATCTCGTGATGAAACGGGTGCCCCTTCAAGCTGCGATTGAGCGCCTCGATATCGCGCTCCATCTTTGAGACTCGTGTATTTAGGGCATTCACGAACTCTCCGCGAAACAACACGGAGGCGCGCTCCGAGGCCTCGCGGGCCTTTTCCTCGTAACGCCGCAGCTCATTGCCCTCAATGTCTTCGATCAGCTGGTTCATCCATGGCTTGATGTCGGTGATCAATGGACTCTGGGGACCGACCTGCGAGCTCACGCCGAACTTCGCATTGTTGAAATAGACATGCAGCGCTTGGCGAGTTTCCAGCTCGGCGATACGGTTTCGCTCCGCCGCCCGCGCCGCAGCGTCTGTCGATTGATGGCCCAACTTACGATGCGCAACAGCCTCCGAGCGCGCCAATTGCACCTTCGATAAGGGGGACGCAGATTGAGAGCGTCTCAACCGAGACAATCTTTCGCGATAGGCCGCAGCACCCTCAGGGTAGTTGTACTGTTTGCGGAACTCCCGATACTTGGATCGAGCAATTTTCAGGTTTGCGGTAGAGCCGTCAGTACCCTCACCACTATAGAGGCTACGTTCTCCCGCCTGCGCATCGATATGATATTTCCTGACACGTTCCTCGATGGCACGCAGTTCCGCTTCCTTGCGCCCAAGAAAGCCCTCCTGCGCGGCAAGCCGATCCCGCAGACCGTCATCACCGGCGGCATCAATGGCATCGATCCGCATCTGCGCCTCCGCCTTTCGCATTCGGCAATCATTGATGCCGTCCAGCATATCCGCAAGCAAGTCGGCATCCGATCCCGCCACTGAATGCAGCGCCGCGACGACACGTCCCAAGAGGCGATCCTTACCCTGCAATTCGGACAGGCTCTCGCCCTTGGCGATAAAATCCTCACGCAGATTGCGCAGATGATCGGCCTGCGCGGATTTGCCGATCTTGTGGTCACGCGGATTGACCGACCGATGGCTGCGCACAAGCCCGTCATCGTAAAGGCCGTCCTGCATCAGCGCACGGCCAGGAAGATTAAAATGATCGAGCGTGAGAGCAAGCCGGACATTGCCGTATCGACGTTGCAGAAACGCGCGAGCATCCAGGTCTTCCGTTCTGAACAGAGTTGGAAATGTTCCAGCCAGAGGCGCCTCACGAAATTCGGCAAGCTTGTTGAGGCTGACCAGTGACGCCCCGATAAACTCCCGGCGCCCATCGCGAAATACCGCCGTCGCATCCTGAATATGATGATGTTCGACAAACACGGCTTCCCGGTCGCGGCCAAGCAGTGCTTCTGCAGCATTGATCCACTGCGGATCCACGATCTCGAGCAGATCGCATAGCGGCCTGGCATCCATGCCTCGGCTTTCAAGCCGGCGTACGAGGGCCTTGGTCACATCCGAGAGATAGGCGGAGGAGCCGGGTTGATGCGACTGCTCCAATGCCTTTTGCAGATCAGCGATCTCCTTCTCCAGCGGCACTATCTGCGCGGCGACGGCGCGACGGCGTGTCTCGATTTTTGCGGTGATATCGAGAGCCGTCGCCCTCAATGCACGCTCGGCATCTCGAAGCCCGGTCCGGTCGAAATCGTGCAACGCGACCTGCCTGCAATAGGCCTTCACAAGATCTGCGTCGTCCAGTCCCGCGATCAGGCCTACGAGATCGGCAGCAGTCCTGCGGCGCCGATCGATCTCTCTGGCCAATCGGTCATGCTCGGCTGTGAGGCTTTTAAAGGTTTCCAGCCATTGATCCCGACCCGATCTGGCGGCATGTGCCGCAATCGCCTTTGTCAGGCGCAGGATCTCCTGCTTCGCGTCCTTGATCCCCTCCTCTGCGATTTCCCGATCCTCGCGCTCCGCATCGATAAAGCGACGTGCGTCGGCGATCTCCTGCTTGATCGCCCGGTTGTCTGCACGCGATGCCAGCCAACGTGCGCGGCGCGCCAACCACTCGGCCAGGTCCTTCTGGTGCAGACTTTCCTCGAAGGCCGAAACCTGGACCCTGATCTCCTTGAGCGCTTCGAGTTTCTCGCGCAGGGTGACTATGGTCGCGCTGACGCCGCGGTAGGTCTCGATCGAACTGCGCAACTCGCCGATCTTGATCGGATTTTCCTCAAGGATGAAGCGGCGGACGAATTCCGTGGCCGAATGTCCCTGGTTGAGGGTCATCGCGTTGACGATGGCCTTCAGCAGCGAAGTCGCGCTTTGTTCGGCATTCGGCATACTGGGAACGAGCTGCCGCATATATTCGCGGACAAAGTCGATCGCCTTGTCGCGATGATTGATGAAGTTGGCAGGCCCGACCGCCGCAATCGCGCGCACCTTGACGTCATCCCAATGGGCGGCATAAGTGCCATCGGCCCGCTTATCGGTAAAATCGGCACTCGTCATCAACCTGCCGATACACACAAAGCGCCCAAGGATGGTCTCCGAGGCTTCCGACTGCCGCGCCTCGATCGCCAGGCCGATCGTCACCGGGGGCCTCGTGCCCTGCTTATCCTCGAAACCGAGGGCAATATAGGTGAGCGTTTCTGGACGCCGAACATCGCCATCGCCCAGCGTTCCAAGGCAATAGCTCAGAACCGTGCGTTTCGATGCAGAGCGTCCCTTGCCGCCATCCCCGGCGACGGCATTCAACCGCAGATATTGCCGGCTTGCCCCCGACAAAACCACTTGCACCATATCCAGGATCGTCGACTTTCCGGAGCGGTTTTCTCCGAGAATGCCAAAATTGCCTTGGACCTCGATGTCTTCCACATCGAACAAATGCCAATTGACCAGTGTTAGTCGTCGCAGTTCCATCATGTCAGCTGGTCCCCGCTGGCGACGGGATGGAGGATGGTGGTCGCCGCGGCCGCGCGCGCCCCCTGCTCCTCGCTTTTCACATAGGTTTCGAGGCGAGCAAGGGCATCGGCGCCGCTGATGAACTTGATCATAGGCCGTATTTCAACCTCGCGGTCTTGTGCTTCGTGATCGAACTCACCGATCCAGATAAGATTGCGGGCGGCGACGTCCTTCAGCAGATCGAGAAAACGGGAGGCCGCAAGCATCGCCTTCGCACCACCTTGCAGCATGTCCCTATAGCGATCATGCAGAACATTGACCGTGGTCACTGCAACCGCCCGATCCACCAGATTGCCCACATCGGCATCCTCCTGCCAGTGACCGCCCAGCACGAGTACGACGATGGTCTCGTCAATGCGCATTTTAGGAATGGACGAGATATCGTCGTCATCGAACAGGATACCGACCCACTGCTCGTCCGCATTTCGTTGGACACGATAGCCGATACTGCCGAAGAAATCGTCGGCGATGCGCCGAAAGCGGTTGTCGGTCAGGGTATTGTAGATCGTGGCGACGCCGCGGTCACCGGAATAGGCGAACTGGTGCCGCAACAGATAGCGGCACGCCTTTCGCAAGTCTGCCGCTTTCTCGACACCATAACTCGCTTCGATCTGCTCGAATTCACTCAACATGCCGGAACTCTCGATGGTGCGGATCGCCAAGCCGGCGAATGGAGAAATTGCTGCAGCGAAGCCATTCGCAGTCATGCGGTTCGCTGTCCGGCAGGTACTCGAGTTCGAATTGCCCGGAGACGGGACTTGGTATCTCTCCGGTGAGTGCGTAACGGCGCGCCGCATTGAAGGCGAGAAAGTCATCTACAGTCTCAAGCGCGATGAACCGCGCCTCAACCGTATGGTCAGGCGCCAGGATGCGGGCCAGAAATTGCCGGACTCGCTCGGGCGACGGCGAAATGCGCTCGAGATAGTCGGCGCGCATGCGCTTGCGAAAGGCATAAACCGGATCATATGGCCGCAGTGCCAGCGGTCTGGTTGAAATCGGCAATCTGGCTTGGCGCTGCCGCGCCAGTTGACTTTGAGACCACGGCACAAAAATCGGTTCAATGGAAGCCGGAACGGTCGGCTCGGCATATCTACCGGGATTGGCGGCCAACAACGCTTCGAGACGCCCTACAAGACCACGCGCCCGCGACGACAAGCCACGTTCGCCCTGCTCGGCATATTTGACGGTGTTACGCAACCGCGTCTCCAGCGCTCGCCGAAACTGGGCGATGCGCTCGAACATGTCACCGATAGTATCAAAGGTCGTCTCGATCGCCAGCAGGTCGCTGACCGCCTCGTCCCGCGCCTGCTGAATATCCGGTGCGATGCCGATTTCGACATATCCCTCGGCGATGATCGGCAAAAGCTCCGCAGAATAGGAGATACGCCGTGCGGTGGTGACGATCTGATCGCGGAAACGATAGGGATGGTTGAAGGTAAGGATCGCCTGAAAGTCCTTCAGAATCAACTCGCCAATAAAGTCCTCGAAATAGGTCTCCATCTTCTGGCGAAGATCTTCTGATTCGATCAGCGACTTGCGGATACGCCGCAGATCCGACAGGATGGCCCGCAGTGTCTTGACGAACTGACCTGCCTGAACACGCGCCTCGCGAAGCGCATGCGCCGCATTCGAGCGCGACTTGTCGCGGTTTTCCGTCGATAGTTTTTCGACAAGTTCAAGACTGGCCTTGATATGTACCACCAGCCCGCCGAACCGCTGCGAGACATCCGACTTCAGGCTTGAGAGGCGCTGAACCACCAGCAGCGCGCCCATCGGCATGTCAACCGTCACCTTGAGGCCGTATTCCTCTTCTTCCAGCCAGCCCGTACGCACCAGACCTTGATAGACCTGCTGCGCTGCCTTGAGCGCTCTATCTCCAGCTTCGTCGCCGTTCCCCGCGAATTTCAGCCGGCGACGCCCCTTCGACACTACCTCCGGCAGTCCTTCGACGGGATCATCCGCATCGGCCAGAAGCTCTGGTCGAGAGGCTATGACATCGTAGATCGCATGCACCAATTCCTGCGGCATAGGAAAGACTGCGCCGCTGGCAAAGAAGCGGTCATAGGCTTCGAGCAATGCCGCCTCATAAAGGTAGCGATGCTTGCGTGAAAATATCAGGAAGGCATCATCAGATAGATATCTAAATAATGGCATATGCGATTAACCGTTGAACCAACGAAAATAAACCTATGGTAGCATTTGAAGCTCACATGAAAAGTGGAAATTCTGCAATCAGTGAATTTCTATGCCGTTTAGCAGTCAATCACAGTTAAGCAATGACTATAAAACATCTGCCAGCTTGAAGTTTTGAACACCAGAAAAAATTGTTGGGCTTCGTGTTCATTGAATTCTAAGTTCATTCGCGAACAATGTTTTTGATGTGACCTGACTTGAAGCGGCGACCTTCAACTTATGATCAGCTTTGCGAGGACTTATTGTCGCCGATGATAATTTTCTCTATTTTGAGGGAATTACTGGTTTCGGGGGAGCTGAACACAGGGAGACTCACAAATTTTCCGGGTATTGAGAGGAATCGAACCAACGTCTCTCGGTACAACACAAGCTAACCCTATTGACTTGATGCCACTGAAGCGGACGCAGCTTCCTTTTTATTGGCCGCTTCGCGTCAATTGTGGACATTTCATTATCGTGAATCTTGGCTATGCCTCTTGCCAATTTGATGATGAGAATGGGATACGCGCCGGCTATTGAGGGAAAGACGCAGTTCGCCTCGAGCGTCTCAAGGGCAGATCTGCAAATGACGTGTGGAGTTTGCGCATCCGCGGCGAGATTGCAGTCGCTCGTCTCGGTGTCCGAAGCGAGGCCGACCTCGCATGGGAAGCCGCGTTGCTTCAACATCTTGATCGCAGTGGCATGGCCGTCTGGTGCCGATCCCGACAACCAATGGTCGCCTGTTCGTAGAACGGCTGGTGGTGATGAAATACATGGAGGGCAGACCGCCCCAGACGGCTTCCGGCTGGACTGAGGTGGCCGAGACCTTACGCAGGCTACATAACTTGACCGTAGGCCAGCCACAGCGTCCGGGCTGGAAATCATCGATCGATCCCCTACATGTCGAAACCGGAACGAGGATTGATCTTACTAAAATGCCGCCAGAGGGCGTGCTTCGATGCCGCGCGGCTTGGGCGTGGCTCGCCGGGCGCCAGATATGCTTAGTTCACGGCAACCCCAACAATCCGGGAAATATTCGTATGACTGCAGATTGTGTCGCTTTGATCGACTGGGACGAGGCCCATATCGATATTCCCGATCATGATCTCGTCTTGCCCGGAAATACAGCGAGCCTAGACGACGGTGCCTATGACATCGCCGCGCAAGCATCCGCTGGCTGGTAAGCCGCCGTCTGTTGGAAGAACGAATACGCGGTCAGACGCCTCGCCGAAGTTCGGCCAGCCTAAAGCTTCGACGTTCGAGCGCAGGTCCGCTTCGGGAGATAGCAGGCGAAACATTTCGAAGGGTCTTGAGGGGAGGCGAACCTTCGGCACTGTTTCCGATTACATAAACTGCTAAAATATATTAGTTCTCCGCTTCTGGCGCGCAGTTATTGTACTCATCATTTCATTGTCGTATGCATTTACATCGGATACCTGAAAGGTGGACATCGCTGATATTGGCAATATCGGGGACGCTGGCAATCTGGGTTCGCTTGAACCTTCCTGAGGGGCGTCAGTCAACAAACGGTCACAAATCTATAACGCCGCCGCGCTTCAAAAGATTGCCTTAAGGGGCAGAATAATCCGCCAGATAATCAAGGGCATGCTTCACGAAAGCTTCTATCAGATTAAGAGGGCGGCGCGCCTTTGGCCGGATCAGCCAGATCTCGAATTCGACAATCGGCTCGAACCGTCGCACAACAACCTCGCTATACTGGTTATTGTGCACGCTGATCGGGTCCACCACAGCCACGCCCATCTCGGCAGCGACAAACGAAAACGTCGTTTCCGATTCGCCCGCTTCGATACGAAGCCGACGAGGAATGTTCAGGTCGTCGAAAATCCGGTCGATCTTGTTGCGCGACGAATCTTGTGGCCCCAGTGACACGAAAAATTCGTTGGCAAGATCTGCGGCATGAATTGTCTCGCGCTCCGCCAGCGGATGCCGCTCGTGAAGGATGCAATAGGCCGGCAGCCGGTGCAGGAGCACGCTTTCCACTTCGCTGCGATCGCCGGGAATGACACTGAAGCCGATATCGGCATGCTGGGTTGCGACCGCATCGATGACGATACGCGACCGCAGGCTTTCAACCCGGAAATGCGCATCCGGACGAGTAGCGCTGAACTTGCAGATCATATCGGGGATCATCCGCCGCGTGATTGCGGGAAAACCCGCAACGCACATCGCGCCCCAGCTCTGCTCGCGCAGCGCGGAAGCCACGCGGTCGATCTGTGCAACGCCGACAAACATGCGCTGAACCTCGCCGTAAAGAACTTCCGCCTCTCGCGTCGGCAGGATCTTGCTCCCTTGCCTTTCGAAAAGCTTAAAGCCGCAATGCCGCTCGAACTGCGCGATCAGTTGGCTGACAGCCGGTTGCGAAATGCTCAGACGCTCGCCAGCCCGCGTCACGCTGCCCGCCGCCATCACCGCCTGGAAAGCTTCAATCTGCCGAATATTCAACAGCCACCCATCATAAGTTCTGCTTATTCTATGAAGAATATAATCTATTTGATTATTATGCCAGACCCGTCATCCTCCATACCCATCAGGACCGGCCAAAGGCAGGCCTGAGCATGCAAACGACACACCAACAAGGGGAACAGAATGTCTTTGCAGAGTGCCAGAAAAGGAAATTCCGCAGATCGCCGCCCGCTGACCTCCAAGCTTTCAAAACTGTGCTCGGCTGCACTGTTCTGCGTCGCAGGCTCATTTCTCGCCATGCCTGCCGCCCATGCCGACCAGCTTGAGCGCGTCAAGGATCGCGGCAAGCTTATCGTCGGCATCCGCAACGATTATGTCCCCTTCGGTTACATCGACGAAAAGGGCAAGAATGTCGGCTTCGAGGTAGATCTCGCCCGTGCCGTGGCCAAGGATCTTTTCGGCTCGGAAGATGCTATCGAATTTGTCCCGGTCGTCGCGTCGAACCGCATCGAGTTCCTCAATGCCGGCCGTATCGACGTGATTTTCGCGACGCTCGGCGTCAATGAAGAGCGCCGCAAGGTGATCGATTTCACCGAATATTACTACATGATGGCCGGCATGGTCCTGCTTGCCCCGAAGGATGCGACATACGCCAAGTGGGACGATATTCGCGGCAAAAAAATCTGCGGTAGCCAGGGCAATCTCTACAACCGGATGCTCACCGAAAAATTCGGGGCCGATCTCGTCCTCTTCACCGGAACCTCCGAGATCTACAATGCCTTCGAGACCGGCCGCTGCGACGCCATCGCCTATGACGGCCCGAACCTCAACATGAAGGTCACCGAACCGGGCTGGAAGGAAAAGTACAAGATCGCCCTCGACACGATCGATTACGTGCCGATTGCAGGCGGCCTGCGCAAGGGCGAGCCGGCGTTCACGGCAGCGGTCAACAAGGCCATTATCAAGGCCGAGGCGGCCGGGATCATGGTCAAGGGCGAAGAGAGCTATCATCTCGGCAAGAGCGACTATGTCGTGAAGCGTGCGGAAGAAGCCAAGGCGAAGATGTAAGGCGCGCCGCGCCTCACATCCTCATCGGAACGCATTTATGTACGCTCTCAAGATCAGGCCTCCGGCCCGAAACCATCTGTCGCGCCGGGTCGCGAACCTCAACGATTTCGAGGCCGAGACCGAGCGCTTCCTGCCCCCTGCCCTGTTTCACTACGTGGCGGGGGCTTCGGAAGACGCGGCCGTCTACACACGAAATCTGCGCGCTTTTCGCGAGCGCGCCTTCTTTCCCCGGGTGCTTGTCGACGTCTCCGGGCGCTCGACCTCCACCACATTGTTCGGCGTCGAGCATCCGCATCCCTTTGGCATCGCGCCGATGGGGTTCAGCCGGATGATCGCCCCGGATGGCGACATCGTGCTGGCCCAGTCGGCAGCAGAGGCGGGCTTGCCCTTCATCCTCAGCGGCGCCTCGCTGACGGCGATGGAAGAGGTTGCGGCCGCGGCCCCTTCGAGCTGGTTCCAGGCTTATCTGCCCGGCGAAGAAAGCCGGATTGACGGACTGATCGACCGGGTCGAGGCGGCCGGCTTCCGGACACTGGTCCTGACCGCGGATACGGCCGTGCATCCATTGCACGAAAGAGCGGCGCGCCACGGTTTCGTGTCGCCGATCCGCAAGACCGATCTCAGGCTTGCATGGCAAGGCATCAGCCGCCCCTCCTGGGTCCGGCAGGTTCTGCTGCGCAACCGCATGGCCGGTTTCCATTTCCGGTTCGAAAACATGGATGCCTCGGCGGGCCCGCCGGTCTTATCCTCCACGCTCATCCGCGATATCGGCCGGCGCGATGCGTTTTCCTGGCGGCATGTCAAAATGGTCCGCAAGCGGTGGAAAGGCAATCTCGTCATCAAGGGCGTAATGAGCGCGCAGGATGCGGATCTTGCGGAAAAGGCCGGAATCGATGGCATCATCGTCTCCAATCATGGCGGGCGGCAGATCGATTGCGCCGTCAGCGCGCTTGCTTCGCTCGAACAGATCACCGCCAAGGGCCTTTCGCTGAAGGTGATGTATGACGGCGGCATCCGGCGCGGATCGGACGTCCTGAAAGCCCTTAAAGTGGGTGCCGATTTCGTCTTTGTCGGGCGCCCGATGCTGTTTGCCGCCGCAATGGCCGGCAGAGACGGCGTCGCACATGCAATCAGCCTCCTCTCTCATGAGATCGGCATGAACATGGCCCTGCTCGGCATCAGCGGTCTCGAGGGCCTGCGCGACGTCGAGATGGTCGCAGACAACCAGGAGGCTTCGGCATGAGCCTCGATTTCAGCTGGCTCAGTGACAGCCTCTATCAGCGCTGGCTGCTGACAGGCATCGGCACGACCCTGCTGATGAGCCTCCTCGGCATTCTCCTGATGATGGTCTTCGGCATTATCGGCGCGATCTTCCTGCATTTTCGCACGCCCGTGCTCGGAACGATCACCACGATCCTGGTCGAGTTGTTTCGCAACACACCGCCGCTGGTGCAGCTCTTCTTCCTCTATTTCATGCTCTCCAGCCTCGGCCTGTCCCTGACAGATCCGGCGACCGGGCGCAGCATACCGCTCTTTTCGGGCTTCACCTGCGCCGTCCTGTCGCTCGGGCTCTATAACGGCGCGCTGGCCGTCGAGATCATACGCTCCGGCCTGATCGCCGTTCCAGCACAGACGGTCGAAGGCGCCCGGTCACTCGGTTACACGCGTTTCCAGACTTTCCGTCATGTCGAACTGCCGATCGGGCTCAGATTGTCCATGCCGGCCATGACCAACAATGTCGTCAGCCTGATCAAGACCTCGTCGCAGGCAGCCCTCGTTGCCGTCGCCGACATCATGTACGGCGCGACCCAGATCATGGTCGAGACGTTCCGCAATCTGGAGGTCATGCTGCTGATCTGGCTTCTCTACGTCGTCATCGCCAGCCTGGCGGTCTGGATCCTGCGCCGCATCACAATCCTCTTCCGCATTCCCGGCTACGGGGTGGACCGGCCATGAACAGTGAATTTCGCACATTCGCGCTCGGCATTATCGGCGTTCCTCTCTGCCTCATCGGCCTGCTTGCGATGATCTACGGAGACCGCACCGGCGCGACGCTTGCCTTCATCGCAGACCGCACGCCGATGCTGCTCACCGGCTCGCCGGATTTTTCCAGCCTGCAGGGCGGCTTCATCGCCAATATCGGGATGAGCCTTGCGGCCATGGCGATTGCCGGCGCACTCGGCATCATCCTCGGTATCGGCCTGATCGCCGAATTCTGGCCGACGCGGCTTCTTTCGGGCTTTGTGATGAACGTGCTGCGCAACTCGCCCTGGCTCGTCGTGCTTTACGCCATGCTCTATCTTCTGCCGTTCGAAATGAAGATTTTTGGCGTCTGGATCACCATCTCGCCGGTGGTCAAGTCGATTGCCGGCCTGTCGCTGCCGGTTGCCGCCAATATTGCCGAGATCTTTCGCGGCGGGATCGAGGCGATCCCGACCGGACAATGGGAATCGGCCCGCTCGCTCGGTTATCGGCGGCTGCAAATTCTGCGATACATCGTCCTGCCGCAGGCCCTGCCGCTGATGATCCCCAATCTCATGACGATCTACGCCATGCTCTTCATCGGCACGAGCCTCGTCGTCGTCACCGGCGCCTCCGACGTGCTGTTCGTCGGCCGCACGATCATCGAGACGGCCGGCAGTTCGACCGCCTCGGCGATCTACATCTACATCCTTTTCCTGTTCTTCCTGTTCGCTTTCCCAATCGCAATTCTAACGCGCTGGCTTGAACGGCGCATCGGAACCGTATCGCCATGACACTCTCCGGCTCCAGACCTCTCATCGAGATGCGCGACGTACGAAAGTCCTTCGGCACATACGAAGTGTTGAAAGGGATCTCGCTCTCGGTCAATGACGGCTCGGTCGTCTGCATCATCGGCCCGTCCGGTTCGGGAAAATCGACGGTCCTGCGCTGCATCAACGGTCTAATCCCGATCAATAGCGGCACGATCCGGGTCGGCGATTTCGCGGTCGAAACGCTGAAATCGGACAAGGCGCTCATTCCGCTGCGCCATCAGGTGTCGATGGTGTTTCAGCAATACAATCTTTTTCCACACCGCACCGTCATGCAGAACCTCACCATGGCGCCGATCCAGGTGCTGGGTGAGGATCCGAGAAAGGTCCGCGATCGCGCAGCTGCCCTGCTTGCCAAGGTGCGGCTGACGGGCAAGGAAAATGCCTATCCGGGCGAGCTTTCCGGCGGCCAGCAGCAACGCGTCGCGATCGCCCGCGCGCTTGCCATGGAACCACGCGTCATCCTGTTCGACGAGGTGACCGCAGCACTTGATCCGGAAATGGTGAGCGAGGTCTTGGGCGTCGTGCGCGACCTTGCCCGCGACGGCATGACCTGCGTGCTGGTGACCCATGAAATGCGCTTCGCCGAAGAAGTGGCCGACGAGGTGTTTTTCACCGATCGCGGCGTCATCGTCGAGCACGGGCCTCCGGCCACGCTGTTCAAATCCCCTTCGGACCCGCGCCTCAAGGATTTTCTCGACAAGGTTCTCTGACCCCTTCAGCCAACAGGAATGATCGAAATGCCATTCAAGGTTCTCGTGCCCGACGCCCATATGCGCGATCTCGATATCGAGCGCAGCGTCTCGGGCGATGCCATCGAGTATCTCGTCTATGACGAGCTCGACCCGAACGCCATTCCGGACGCGGTCTGGAACGATTGCGACGCGGTTCTGATCTGGCACCGCATGCGCCTGAATGCCGATGCCGTTGCGAAACTGCACAAGTGCCGCCTGATCGTGAGGGTCGGCGTCGGCTTCGACAATGTCGATACGGCCGCCTGCAGGGCGCGCGGTATTCCTGTCGCCAACGTGCCGAATTATGGCACGACCGAAGTGGCGGACCATGCATTGGCAATGATGCTCTATATCGTCCGCGGCCTCGGCACCTATGAGGCCAGGATGAAGGCTGATCCCGTCACCGGCTTCGTCGCCGAGGATGTGCCGACGGTGCGGCGGCTGCGCAAGACAACTTTCGGCGCGATCGGCATGGGCCGGATCGGCACGGCGATCGCCCGTCGCGCCGCCGCCTTCGACATGAACATCGTCTATTTCGACCCCTATCTCCCCGAGGGTCACGATCTCAGCCTTGGTTTCGAGCGGGTCCGCAGCCTGAAGGCGCTGCTCGAAAGGTCGGACGTCGTCAGCCTGCATGTGCCGCTCTCGGATGCGACCCGCAGGATGATGGGCGCAGCCGAATTCGCGACGATGAAAAAGGGCTCGATCCTCATCAATATCGCCCGTGGCGGGCTGGTCGATATCGATGCTTTGTATGACGCGCTTTATAGCGGCCATCTGACCGCAGCCGGGCTCGATGTTTTGCCGCAGGAACCACCGGTTTCCAGGCCGAAGCTGGTGGAAGCCTGGCGCACGAATGCCGACTGGCTGGCAGGCCGGCTGATCCTGACACCGCATGCCGCCTTCTATTCCGAGTCCGCTTACGAGGACATGCGCACTTTCTCCGCAGAGATCCTGATGGACTATCTCGTCGAGGGAACCCTTCGCAACAACGTCAATCCCGGCTGGAATTCCAAGGCCGCCTGAACCCGGAGACGCTTCGATGGCGCTGCAACAATACGAGGTCGATTATCGCATTCTCACCGATGCGGAACTCAATGCCTGGCGAAAGATCCCGCCCGCTGTCGCCTCCGACTGCATGAACCGCACCCAGGTGATGACCTCCTCCATCAAGCCGATTTCACCGGGCAAGCCGATCTGCGGGCAGGCGCGGACGGTGACCACGATGGTCGGCGATTGCTGGCCGATCTGCATCATGATCAGCGAGGCGCGTGCCGGCGAGGTCATCGTCGTCGATGCCGGCGGGGCAGTGGAAATCGCGGTCTGGGGCGGCATCATGACGGCAGAGGCGGTTTACCGGAGGCTCGGCGGCGCCGTGGTTCACGGGGCGATCCGCGACATTACCGAAATGCGTGAAGCAGGCTTTGCGATGTATTGCAGTGCCGCGACGCCCAAGGGACCGCATCAGGGATTTGGCGGCGTGATGGACGGCCCGGCGGCAGTCGGCGGCGTGCCGGTCAGGTCCGGCGATATCGTGCTCGGGGATGATGACGGCGTCGTCGTGGTGCCGCTCGAAATGGCAGGCACGGTGCTGGCCGCCGCTCAGGCACACCTCGCCAAAGAAGAGGCCTGGGTCAGAGAGATAAAAAGCGGTGCGCCGATCCCGGCCCTGTTCAAGATGAAAACCCCGGACACCATCCTTCCTGCCCTGAAATAACGATGTGGCGGGCCTGGACCCAGACGCGGCACCGGCCATATCCGGTCGGTGCCGCGCAATCCGGCCGCCCTGTCCATCACAGCAGGCTGGCACCTGTCAGGCGTCCTCGGGGACTGCGATCTTCATCAGCGGCACATGATGCTGGCAACCATACATGTCACCATCACCGCCGCTGCCTTGCGCGCGTGGCCGGATGATCGTCACCTTGATCGCCATCGCCTGGTCGATATGGAAAAAGGACGAGATCTGCGAAAGCGGCAGACCATAGGCGGATGCCACGCTTTCCGGTGTGATTGCACCGCTGTCACGCACATGTTCGTAGCGCGCCCTGTCCGTGAAGATCACGTCGAAGGTTATCCGGTACGGGCCGGCATTTTTGCTGCGCACGATATCGGCCAGCTGGTGCAGGGGGCGGTGTGCCATTTCAAAGATCCTCGAAGTGAACGGGAAACAGCTCGGTCGGCGTTGTCACCTTCATCAGGTGATAGGCGCTGAACTCGTAATGCGGCCCGAGATCGAGATCGGAAGGCGAATAGGGAAAGGCCAGATTGCCCGATGGGTTGACGATGCCGGGATAATGCCAATGCAGCAGGCCACCGCTGATCTGGTGGCAGACGGCATGGGCGAGATCCTGCCGATCGGCAACGACGTCGATCACGAGACCCAGTTCATGGCCTGACGGGCTTTCGGTCTCCAGCTCCTTCATGACGCCGTTGCGACCGTAGAGATGGAAATTGATCGCAACCTCTTCCGGCGCAAAATAGGCGATCGCTTTAGCCTTCGCCTCTGCCAGCAGGCCATCGATCGCTCCCGACAAAGTCGGGCAGCGCAGGCCGGCAATGCAGATCGACCGATAACCGGCAAGGCGGGCGCCTTCGAGCTTGATGTAATAATCTTCCGTTTCCGAAATCCTCGCGCCGGTCACTTTCACCTGCCGCTCATTGAGCTGTTCGAAACGGCAATCGGACAGATCCATCGCATGACCGGGACCACCCTGGAAAAACGGGTTTTCCCGCTCGTAGAGGGAGTGGGCGGCCACCGACTTGACCGACGCGCGACGGTCGATGCTGCCCGGTTCGAGAATGAAATGGTCGGTGCCGATCGTGCCGAGCATCACATCCATGGCAAAGGGTTCCGCCGAGAAGGCGCCGCATTCGAGGATCTTGCCCATATGGATGGCAAGCGCCGGATCCGCACCTCTCCAGATCGGGAAGGAGGCGATGACGGAATCGTCGCAGGCGCGCCCGGCAATGATGACATCGGCGCCGCCTTCCAGGGCCGCGCAGATCGGCTCGTGCCCCATCTGCGCCACGAGGCTGCAGGTCTGATCGAGGATCGTTTCAGTCAAAGGTTCGCCGGCTTCGAAATCGAGAACCTCGCCTTTCGCGACGGCAGCCTTCGCACGTTCGATCGGGATATCTGCATAGATCCAGGCGAGCCGCAGGTGGATACCCAGTTCGGCGGCGATGCTGCGCACCAGTGCCGTGGTCCGATCGACCTGAGCTCCCGTACCGGCACCGCCGGCGCTACCGACGATCACCGGAATGCCGGCCTTGTGGCCTGCCGAAATCAGATCCCTCAGCTCCCGGCGAATGCTGTAGTCAGACACGAGCGGCTTGCTGGAGCCGAGATAGGACGGCCCGGGATCGGTAGAGCCGGCATCGACCGCAATGACGGCCGGACCAAGCGTCATGCCGCGCGAGAGCGCCTCCGCGCCGAACCCATATCCGAGCGTTCCCGTCGGTGTCAGAACTGTAATCGAACCTGCTTCACCCATAAATCGCCTATCCCCACGCCGTTTGCGAATGGATGCGCCGGCTTGAACGGCCTGCGTCATCACAGGCATGAGAATAGCGTTCGGAAGGTTTTGGCGGCCAATTGCTTATGGCTGGTCAGGCATAACTTCCCGTCATGCCGACGCCCAGATGAAGAGCGCCGAAGCTCCTTCAAACAAGGCTGCTGGTGATCTCGTCCAATCTGATCGCAAGTGCTTTTCTGACATGTTTGACAAGGGATTGGGTCGTCAGTGATGTCTGGCGGAAGCTTGGCGTCATAACCCATATGTCCTGGCGGATCTGAGGCTCGAAGCGCTTGACGGCGAGTTCATGGCGCCCAAAGCCGACCGTGCTCAAGGGGTCGACGATCGCTATGCCGAGCCCCTCTGCCACGAAGGAGCAGACGGCCTCGGTCAGCTGCGATTTCAGCACGATGTCGCGCCTGATCCCGCGTTCGGCAAACACCCTGTCGATATCGATCTGAACACCATCCTCGTCGGCCAACGAGATAAAACGCTCCCCCTCCAGATCCGGCGCCGAGATGAAGCTACGCCCAGCAAGCGGATGATCGGGATGAAGAACGCACACGGCCTGCATCGAACACAAAAGCTCGGATATCACGCCCGGCCGTTCGGACCTCGCCATGCCGAAACCGACATCGACGCCTTGCGTCGCAATACGATCGACCAGCAGTCGAGAATTACGGCTGGAGAGGTTGATGGTGAGCTGGCGATCCTTGATGAATTCGGCAAGGATCGATGGCAAAACCCGTGTTCCGAACGAGGGAAAGGTGACGATATCGATCTTGCCGTAATCGAATTTGCGTATGGCCTCAGCGCGCGCAGAGACAGATTCAAGCCCGAGGAACACACGCTCCACCTCGGCATAAAGCATCTCGCCTTCCACCGTCGGCACGACGCCGTTCTGCTGGCGGATGAAAAGTTTGAAGCCGCATTTCCGCTCAAGGAGAACGATCAGCTTGCTTACTGCCGGCTGGGTCAGATTCAGCTTTTCCGCAGCCCGCGTAAAGCTCCCCAGTTCCATGATGCTCTTGAAGGCTTCGAGCTGTCTTACGTTCATGACGGAAGGCTACTCGACCCAGCGCGAGGATTTCAATCCCTTATAATCGGAGATTCAGACCACTCGGCTGCCAGATCCTGAAATTGCCTTGATAGCGCTATGGCCGCCCTCATGCCGGTCATCATTTGCCGGGCACAAGATGGATTTTGGATAAAGGCGGCCGATGTCACCAGGGCCTCGACGCTTTCTAGACGCACGCCATTGTCAAGGGATTCGACCAGTTTTTGCCTATAACCGGACAGCCGTCTGCTTAGAGGCTGCAAGCTCGGCTGCATTGGTCAACCGGAGCGCCTTCACATCGCGCATTGGCGGAGCACCAAACAGACGGCGATATTCGCGACTGAACTGCGTTGCGCTCTCATATCCCACCCTCAGTGCAGCGCTGCCCGCGTCAAGGTCCTCGCTCAGCATAAGGCGTCGCGCTTCATGCAGACGCAGATGCTTCTGGAACTGGAGCGGGCTCATTGCCGTCAATAGCCGAAAATGATGGTGAAGTGTGGATACGCCCATTCCGGAGATTGCTGCCATGTCCGCAACACGTAGCGGACGGATATAATTGTGGCGCAGCCAGTCGATCGAGCGAGCCACACGATTGCCCTGGGTACCAAGGCGTACGATCTGACGCAGGCGCGCACCGGCTGGGCTAACAAGCACCCGGTAAAGGAGTTCGCGTTGAATAAGGCCGCTCAAAATCGGAATGTCGGTCGGCGCGTCGAGAAGATCGATCAGACGCGTGAGAGTGCCAAGAAGGGCGACGGTTGCCGGTCCAGTCGCCATTCCCGCACCATCTGCGGCAGCGTCCTGATCGCCGAGATCGATGTCGGTAATCATCTGCTTGGCCGCGGTGAGATCGAGTTTCAATACGACCGAAATATACGGCTCTTCGGGAGTAGCCTTGAGAACCTGTGTGATCGTGGGCAGATTGACGGCCGTCAGCAGAAATCGGGATTCGTCGTAAAGATAGGTAGCATCGCCAAGTACGACCCGCTTCCCTCCCTGCACGATCATCGCAAGGCTCGGTTCATAGAGATAGGAGTCGGGAGGTGTGACAGAGGTCCGCCGGACCAAGTCCAGTCCGGGGATCGCCGTTTCCAGATCATTCCGGTCGCCGAGAAATCGGGCAATGTTTGCTCCAAGCACGGCACGCATCTGGACAGTTTCCGCGCGCCGCAACTGATCCGCTTCATTCAGTCGAAACAGCATTCTTCGGGATCTCCGTTCAGTTTCGAGCATAGCGAACACGAGAGACGAGTGCTTGCGGATTTTTCTCGTCCCAGACGATCAGGCAAAAACTCGGAAGCATTGGGCTAACGATATCTCCCCATCGAACGATACAACCCAACCATGTCAGGCCAGCTCGACGCGACCGAATGGGTCACAATATCTTGCCTGTCCTTTGCGAACACATGCGAGAAGGAGAGAAACTCATGTTTGAGAGGCTCGAAAACACAGTTGCGCTTGTCACCGGAGCGTCCAGCGGTATCGGTCGGGCTGCAGCGCTCAGGCTTGCACAATCAGGTGCGGTCGTCGCGATCGTGGCGCGCCGCGCCGATCGACTCGAGGCGCTCGCAGCTGAAATTCGGCGGAACGGCGGCATTGTGCTGCCGATCGCAGCCGATATCACCTCGTCCGACGAGGCTATAGCTGTCGTTACCCGGATTACCTCCGAGCTTGGCCGACTGGACACGCTGATCAATGCCGCGGGCCTGATGCTCAATGGCCCATCGATCGAAAGCCCCCTTAGCGAATGGGACCGGATGATCGACATCAACCTGCGCGGCCTGATCTATGTCACCAAGGCGGCACTTCCACACCTTATCGATGCTGTCGCCAGCAGCCCACGCAATGTCGCCGATGTCGTCAACATCTCCTCGGTCGCAGGCCGCTTCGCAGCGCCTCAGGTGGCGATCTACAATGCAACCAAGTTTGCGGTGACCGCCGCCACCGAAGCGTGGCGACAGGAGTTCACCAGGCGCTCGGTCCGCTTCTCGGTCATCGAGCCCGGCGCGACAGCAACCGAGCTGTTCGACCAGAAGGCCGGGCAAAGGGAAGGCTTCGCCAGCATGTTCGGCGAGGTCGAGCAGATGCATCCGCAAGACATCGCGGAGGCGGTGGCTTTCATCGTGACCAATCCGCGTCGTGTTGCCATCAACGAAATCGTCTTGCGTCCGACGGACCAGGCTTGAGCAAACCAAAGAGAGAACGACAATGAACATCAATGGAAAAGTCGCCCTAATCACGGGCGCATCGAGCGGCATCGGTGCCGCCACCGCTCTCAAACTCGCCGCCGCTGGCGTCAAGGTCGGGATCGCGGCGCGCCGCGCCGATCGCCTCTACGCCTTGAGAGCCGAGATCGCCGGAAAGGGCGGAGACGCTGTCGTCCTTGAAATGGATGTCACAGACCCGACCGCAATCGAGCGCGGTATGGAGACGTTGATCGGCAGCTACGGCTCGATCGATATCCTCTTCAACAATGCCGGCGTCATGCCTGTCTCGGAAATCGACCGGTTCAAGACGGACGAATGGAATGCGATGGTCGACATCAATATCAAGGGCGTGCTGAACACGACGGCGGCAGTGTTGCCGCATATGATACGCCAGCACTCCGGCCACATCTTCAACACGTCTTCGATTGCGGGGCGGAAGGTGTTTGGTCCCGGCTTCACCGTATATTCCGCCACCAAATTCGCGGTTACAGCCTTCAGCGAGGGTTTGCGGATGGAGATCAGCAAGAAACACAATATTCGCGTCACCTGTATTCAGCCGGGCGGGGTGATGACCGAACTCCCGGAACAGACGACCGATCCAGAAAAGCGGAAACTGCTCGACGATCACCGCACCTCCATCAGGTTCCTCGATCCGGAAGACATTGCCGATGCACTTCTCTTCGCCACTCAGGCACCGGCGCATGTCAACGTTGCGGAACTCTTTGTCATGCCGATCGAGCAAATTTAAAGTGTGCTCTGTTATCGGCATGCGGGATGGCGTGGTTCCGGATGGAAATCGGGCAGGTTTTCATCCGACATGACATTCAACCACCTGAAACGTCGTCAAGGCTAACTGATGCCGTAGGCCTGCGGAAAAGCGTGCTGCAGGCCCTTCTGATTTTTTGCGTGTCAGCAACTCAGGCCGCAACAGCGGCAGCATCGGGCGAGAGTTCCTGCTCCAGCTCTTCCTCGAGTTTCTCAAGCGACTTGCCACGCGTCTCCGGCACGAAGCGAACGACAAACAGAAGCGAGAGAATGTTGATGCAGCAGAAGATGTAGAAAGTCGAATTGCCGACCGATGCCATTATCACGGGGAAGAGGAACGCGACGGTCGCGTTGAACAGCCATTGCAGTGACACGGCAATACCGACGATCATGCCGCGAAGCCGCTGCGGGAAGAGTTCCGACATCATCAGCCAATATGTCGTCGACACCATGCTCTGGAAACAGAAAAGAAATGCCAGGATGATC
Source organism: Neorhizobium alkalisoli (assembly GCF_007829835.1). Taxonomy (GTDB): domain Bacteria; phylum Pseudomonadota; class Alphaproteobacteria; order Rhizobiales; family Rhizobiaceae; genus Neorhizobium. The sequence continues at coordinate 93,254 of NZ_VIWP01000016.1, forward strand.
GCCAGCGCCGTGTA
>NZ_VIWP01000017.1 GCF_007829835.1 Neorhizobium alkalisoli
TACACGGCGCTGGCGATCATCCTGGCATTTCTTTTCTGTTTCCAGAGCATGGTGTCGACGACATATTGGCTGATGATGTCGGAACTCTTCCCGCAACGGCTTCGCGGCATGATCGTCGGTATTGCCGTGTCAGCGCAGTGGCTGTTCAATGCAGCCGTCGCGTTCCTCTTCCCCGTGATAATGGCATCGGTCGGCAATTCGACTTTCTACATCTTCTGCGTCATCAACATGCTCTCGCTGCTGTTTGTCGTTCGCTTCGTACCGGAGACGCGTGGCAAGTCGCTTGAAAAACTCGAGGAAGAGCTGGAGCAGGAGTTAACCCCCGATGCGCCTCCCGCGACAGCCTGAAGCCGAAAGGGAAAAGCCCTGCGGCAGATTCCATGCTCGCGACACCAGACAATCGGGTCCAATTTTGTGGGAGCATCAGGTGCATCCTCGCCAGATTCTGGTTGTCTGACTTTGCTCCAGACTGGACGATGTCGCAGCATTGATGCCAAATCGGAATGGTTTGAGCAGGACCCGACAGTGCGGCGGCAGGGGATGTCGGCGAGCACACGGCGGCGTGGGTTCTCCCACACCGCCGTGATCACGCTCAACGGCCCGTATGCGGGCCAATCAGCGTGGTGATCTCCGTCACGCGGTCCGCCGGGAAGCCGCCCTCCCTGGCGTGGCGGTAGACCGTTTCGGCGCTTTCGGCCTCGTGGACGCAATACATCTTGTCGCCCGTCACATAGCTGGTGATCCAGCTATAGGGTTCGCCGAGACCGGCGACGACGGCGTTCGACTTGGCAGAAATCGCCTTGAGGGTTTCCTTGTCCATCTTGCCAAGGCCTGGAATGTTTCGTTCGACGACGAATTGAGGCATGTCGGTTCTCCTTTCATTTAGGTGTGGTGTGGTGCACGCCCTTACTGGGCGTGGCTGACGATGGTGGTCAGACGGGCCTGCTTCTGCAGCCGATCTTGCGACGGGGTCTCGACTTGCGCATGTGCATGCCGGCAACTCACAGTGGGGTTCATGTCGGCAAACGGCCCTTTCGGATTGTCTTTCCAGGCCCAGACATGCAATTCGTAGAAGGCCGGCAGCCCATAGCGGTTGGGCGCGCCGGTCAGGCTGAAAAGCTGACCTTCAAGGTTCGCCGGCCCTTTGGTGGTGATATACTCCACTGCCACCAGCTTCATCTTGCCGCTGTCGTCAGGCTCGTACATGACGGCTTCCGGCCGCGCGAGATCAATGGCCTCGTCCTTGATCAGCTCGGGATTGACGTAATGGATGCCCATCGCGCCGCCATCGATACCGCTCGTGCACGGGATCGGCGCATAACCTTCCTTCACGGCCGCATTGACGTCCTTGAACCGGCTGTTTGCCATCCGCACCTTTTCCGGCAACGTGCCGCCGCCCGCGGCCGCCAAACCCGGCAATACACCTAGAATGAGAAGCGTCGCGAGTGACGCTTTTATCAGTGTCATTATCGTTCATCCTCTTTGCTGTAGTCCGCCGGAGCCCTTGTCCCGGCAGCGGCGTTTTTGACGCCAAGCCAACGACCACACATCTCCCGCACGGGGGATGAGACAATTTTCCGATCCTGTATCAGCATTTTTGACGGCAGCGATTGACCGCGCCTGAACGGCTGAGGCAGGATCATGGACATGGACCGGCAATTGTCTGAGATGATCGGGGCAATTTACGATTGCGTCGCCAGCGAGGCGTCGTGGCCGACTGCCCTGTCGCTGATCAACCGGCAGGTGAACGGTTTTCTGACGACGATTGCCGTTTTCGACACACGCACCCGTTCGGCAAGCCTTGCCCAGATCGCCTGCGACGATCCAGACGCCATCCGCACCCTGATGCAACATGCCAAGGATGTGCCCTTCTTCCATCTCCTGCATCGTATGGAGATCGACGAACCGGATACGCTGGAGCGCATGTTCCAGCTTTACGGCGCCGATGGCGAGGCCGTCTGGAAGAACGGCGACCTCTATCGCAATTTTCACACGCGATACGGCGTCCAGAACTCGATCGACATGGCGATCCTCAAACGTCCGTTCCGCGTCGGCACGATCAATATCTCCGTCCGCTACCAGCCATCGGATCCGCGCATATTCAACACGGTCGGACTGCTCGGACCGCATATTCGCCGCGCTGTCACCATCCATGACATGCTGGAGATGGAGCGCGCCGAAAGCGCCATCCTGCGCGACGTCATCCACGCGCTGGAGCATGCGGTGTTTATCGTCGCCGACGACATGGCGATCCTTTTTGCCAACGAGGCGGCCGAAGCGCGGCTGCGGGAGCAGAAAGTAGTGCGGGCAATCGCCGGAAAACTTTCCTGCATTCATGATTATGCCGGTAATGCGCTGACCAATGCCGTGACGCTTGGCGCCCGCGACGAGATCAGGATCGGCGCCGCAGGTATCGACGTGCCGCTCGGCTCCAGCGAAAGACCGGCCGTTGCCCATGTCCTACCGCTGAAGCGGCGAAATGGCAGCGGCGGTTATGAAAGCCGCGCCGCTGCCGCGATCTTCGTTGCCGCCGCCGGCACAGTCATTCAATCCGCAGTCGAGGCTGTGGCGGCGCTGTTTGCGCTGACCCCGGCCGAACGGCGGGTTGTCGGTTATGTTTCCGAAGGCCTCAGCCGCGCCGAAATTGCCGCGGCGCAGGGCGTTGCGGATGGAACGGTGAAATCGCAGCTGGGCGCGATCTACGACAAGACGAGAACGGTGGATCAGCGAAGCCTGCAACAGCTGGTGCGGGACCTGAGCCCGCCGGTTCGACGACCTGATGAACGGTGATATCGAGCCAGATTGCCGGAACGGAACGTGTAGAGCACTTCACAGTACCTGCTGTGCAAAGCTACGTTCAAAAGCCGCTTTGCCATGCGCATTCCGTCCCTCCTTGGATCAATTCTAAGGGCGAGCAGGAATAGGAACGCCTTTCCTAAGGACATGAAGAGCGCGCGGTGGACGCCCATTGTCGCACGGCCGGCATCCTTTGAGTCTCCGTTTATGCGCTGAATTTTTGCGTCGTTAATTAAGTGCGCTTAACTGAGCGCGACGGTTATTTAAACGAGACTCGCCTTTTTTAAACAAGAGCTGATGGCGCTATTGGATTTTTCAGCCAGGTGCCTGGAGTGCCCCATCGAGGTCAGGTCAACTGCGCTTCCCGTAAGTTCAATCTCGCGCGGGATCAAGAACCCGTAGTGGCGGCGTCACCGGGCCAATCCTGTCCGCCCAGACCGTGAGCCATCGCTCTTCGTCTCGGGTCCTACGCCCCATCATCGGGAATATTCAGGACCTCGCCACAAGCCTTGCAATGCACGGCGTCGGCATCATGCCTTTGCAACCCGCATCGATGACAGGGGAACGTCACCTTATTGGGGCGCACAATCGACTGAGCCAGGCGCACGAACAGCGAAATACCGATGATCATCGTAATGACTGAGGTCAGCTTGCCGATCGTGCCGGGGAGGGTGATGTCCCCGAACCCGGTCGTCGTGACGGTCGCGACCGTAAAGTAAAGCGCATCGACGAAACCTTCGATGCCGGGGCGGCTGTAAAAAAAGGTCGTGTAGACGAAGCCGGTGACGAGGAAAAGGAAAACGAGGAAGTTCAACACGGCGCGGACGACATCGAGGTAGGCGACACAGCCTGCTCGCCGCAATCCTTCCCGTAAGAGCGGGCTCTGGCCGATGGCCCAAAGTCGCATCACGCGCAGGAAGGCGAAATTGAACAAAACCTCGGGAAAAAGAAGGGTCACGAGCAGGAAGATGTCGAGCCAGGTCATCACCCTTGTGATCCAGCTGCGCAATGATGGTGCTGCCATGGCGCGAATGGCAAGCTCGAAGGCGATCCAGACGGCAATCGTATAGTCGATGATGAGATAAGACGGGCTGGATCGGAAGTAAGGCCCCGCCAGAAAGAATGCGAGAATTGCAAGATCGATGATCGCGAAGACTGTCTGGGTCAGGAAGGCTTTGCGACTGGTCGACCGTTCGAGGCTGCGAACACCCTCCCGGAGCGTTGTTCGGTCGGCCTGTTGATTGCTGTTCCATATCGGCATGATAACGAGATGGTTCGCATGATGAAACCGTCAAGGCAGAGCGTGCATGCAACCATGATCAATGAGGGCCGTGGTTTACAACAAAGTCCCTTGCCTCGGCGCTACAGCCTCTTGCGGGTGCACGCCGCTTCGCTTGTCCAGTGCGGTTTGAGCGCTGTAACGGATATCGATATCCCGGTCCGCAAGAAATTCAGTCAACCGCTCCGTGCTCAGGCGATGCCAGCTTTTTCCTCGATCCGGTCCGGATGGTACACGGGGCAGGAGACCGGGCTCGGCGCTCCACGATAGAAGCTGTTCAAGCGATGCCGCGTTCAAAAGATCGCGCAGATGATGGGCCGTGACATAAGCGTCCGGCATGGCCCGGTGCGCCGGCAGGCCGATTTCATGGATGAGCCCGTCTGGCATGCGCTGGTAGCGCAGCATCTGGTTGGAAAAGCGTGGCAAGTCCGGCCAGATCCGCAAGGCACATTTCCACGTACAGATCCAGGACAGGCCACCTGTCAGTCGGGGCGTGCAATATCGTTGCTCGAAAGCCGCACGGTGAGCCGCAAGGGCGTCGATCCTGCCGAAGGGTTGCAAGACCGTCGGCGCGATGTCTTTCCAATAGGGAGCTTCTGAAACCTGTTCATCCAGAATGTGATGTATGGCCATCGTCTCGGGCGAGATCGATCGGCCCGGATTGACGAACAGCGCACCGCGTTCGTCGTTGACATCCCAGTGCCCATCCGGTCCAAGGATCACATCCTGCCAGCCGATCTCGCAAACATCGGTTGCTGCATTGCCGGCAGTTTCCAGGTCGATGACGCGAACCCGGCCAAAGGCACGGTCAGCATTTTTCTCGGGTATCATGGGGTCATAAATCGAAACCGAGCTGAGGTTGTTCCTCGTCGATTTCAGCGCCGGCATTGCTCAAAGAGGATAACGTTACGCCAAGCAACCGGACCGGCCGCTTGAACGGATAGACGGTTGCGAGAAGTGCGTCGGCGGCGTCAAGGATGTCGGACACGCCGGAACACGGCTGTACGCCGGTACGGCTTCGGGTCGCCTGGGTAAAGTCCGAATACTTCACCTTGACGGTGACAGTCTTGCCGCTGATGCCATGGGTCGTGCAATGTCGCCAAACCTTTTCAGCAAGTGGCCGCAGCTCCGCCGTTGCAAGCTGAAGGTCATCAATGTCCCTCATATATGTATCTTCGGCGCCCACCGATTTGCGGATCCGGTCTGCTCTCACCTGGCGCTCATCGATACCACGGGCAATTCCGTAGAAATAAGGCCCCGATTTCCCGAAATGTTCGGTCAGGAATTGCAGCGATCTGGACTTGAGATCGGCCCCGGTTTCGATCCCGTGCCTCTTCATCCGCTCGGCGGTTGCCGGCCCGACGCCATGGAACTTCTTGACGGGCAACGCCTCGACAAAGGCCGGGCCGTGTTTCGGCGTAATCACCGCCTGACCATTGGGCTTGTTCAAGTCGCTCGCCATCTTGGCGAGAAACTTGTTGTAGGAAATGCCGGCTGAAGCGTTGAGCCCCGTCACACTCTTGATCCTCGCCCGGATCTCGAGCGCAATCTCGGTTGCGATCTCCATGCCTTTCAAATTCTCGGTCACGTCGAGATAGGCCTCGTCGAGGGATAGTGGCTCGATCAATGTCGCATATTCGGCGAAGATCTCGCGAATTTGCTGCGAGACTGCCTTATAGACATCAAAGCGCGGCCGCACGAAGATCAGATCGGGACATTTGCGGGCGGCTGTCACCGACGGCATTGCAGAATGTATCCCGAACTTCCGGGCCTCGTAGCTGGCCGTGGTCAACACCCCTCGCGGTCCTTCTCCTCCGACCGCGACCGGCTTGCCGCGCAGTTCCGGGTTGTCGCGCTGCTCGACGGAAGCATAAAAAGCATCCATATCGACATGGATAATCTTGCGGACCGAGGCTGGGATCATGTCATTCACCGCAGAAAACCTAAAACCATCGCCAGACGGCGGTGGAAACGAAACAAGAACATAACAGCTTTCGATCGGGTTTGAAACTGCGCCCTGTTTCTCCTTGAAGTACTGTGGCTTGAATAGGCAGCGGCGCGATGCGACAAAAACAGCGATGCTTCTGTCTCTTTCCAAGATCACAAAGTCCTACCAGTCCGCGGAAGGTCCTGTTCAGGTCCTGAAAGGGGTGGATCTCGACCTGATGCCGGCGGAAAGTGTTGCGCTCACGGGTGAATCCGGAAGCGGAAAGAGTACCCTCCTTCACCTGGCCGGTGGCCTGGACCGCCCCGATACGGGGGCGATCTTCATGAATGGTCGTGACGTTGGAACACTGGACGACAATGGTCGCGCCCGTTACCGCCGAAGCGAGGTTGGGCTTGTCTTTCAGCAGTTCAACCTCATACCTTCGCTCGATGTGGCTGCGAATATCTCGTTTCACGCCAGGCTTGCCGATCGTTTCGACCTCGAATGGGAGCGCGAACTGATCGACCGGCTCGGCCTTGAACCATTGCTGAGGCGTTATCCGGAACAGCTTTCGGGTGGACAGCAGCAACGGGTTGCCATCGGCCGAACGCTGGCAGCGCGTCCGCCGCTCGTTCTGGCCGACGAGCCGACAGGCAATCTCGACGAAACGACCGCAGATGCCGTCCTCGACCTGATGCTGTCACTGACCCAAAACGCCGGCTGCGCCCTTCTTCTGGTGACGCATTCGACGCGGCTGGCGGACAAGCTGGACCGCAAGGTCTTGCTGCGTGGCGGAAGGATTGTTGCGTGAACCGGGTGGCCTTTGCGGCGCTTCTATCCCATTGGCGGCACAGGCCGCTGCAACTCGCCACCCTGATCCTCGGCATCGCGCTTGCCACTGCGCTCTGGTCGGGTGTCCAGGCGATCAATGCCGAAGCGAGAGCAAGTTACACGCGGGCGGCCTCGATCCTGGAGCAGAACGGTCTTGCGCAACTTCTGGCCAGAGACGGAAACCCCATCCCGATCACCGTTTTCGCCAAGCTCCGACGCGCCGGCTGGAACGTATCGCCGGTCATTGAAGGCGACTATCGTTTCGGACCGGCGCGGATCAGGCTGATCGGTATCGATCCGCTGACAATGCCCACCGAAGGGAGAGCTATCGCCATGTCCAGTTCGCCCGATGTGGTGACCTTCATCGGCGGCCAAGGACTGCTTGTCGTTTCACCGGCGACCGCCGCACGTCTGAAGGACCTGACGTCGGTGCCGGTGAAGGTTTCCGGCGATATTCCCGACGACGCGGCCTTTACCGATATCAGCGTCGCCGACCGGCTCCTTGAGAAAGGGGGAGCATTGAGCAGGATCGTCATCGGGCCCTCCCAGCGACCGGGTTTGCCGGCGCTTGCAGACGTCGCTCCCGAACTTGCGTTGCAATCGGCGGGCGACAGACCGGACATGGCCCGGCTCACCGACAGCTTTCATCTCAACCTGACGGCCTTCGGTTTTCTTGCCTTCGTGGTCGGCCTGTTCATCGTCTATTCGGCAACCGGCCTTTCCTTCGAGCAGCGCCGCGCGACGTTCAGGACGCTCCGATCTGTCGGTATTTCGCTGCGATCTTTGACGGCCATGCTGATCGCCGAGACCTTGCTTTTTGCCTTCATCGCTGGCCTTTTCGGCGTGGTGATCGGTTATTTTCTTGCTTCGGCACTGCTGCCTGGCGTCGCCGCGACACTCTCAGGCCTTTATGGTGCGAGCGTGCCCGGCAGCCTGTCCCTGCGCCCTGAATGGTGGCTGGCGGGGATGGCCATGGCACTGGCCGGCACGATGCTATCGTCCGTCCAGAGCCTGTGGCAGGTTCGGCATATGCCGATCCTTGCCGCCGCTCAACCGCGGGCCTGGGCTCGCGCATCCGCGATGGCATTGCGGCTTCAATCGCTGCTGGGCGTGGCCCTGCTCATGGTCGCGGCTGCTCTTGCATTCGGCGGCTCCGGCCTGTTGTCCGGATTTGCCGTTCTGGGTTCCTTGTTGCTTGGCGCCGCGCTGCTGCTTCCCGCCTTTTTGTCGGGCGCGCTACAGCTTGCTGAAAGCCGGTCGCGCAAGGCTATGACCGTGTGGTTCTGGGCCGATACGCGGCTGCAATTGCCCGGCCTGTCATTGGCGCTGATGGCGCTCCTGCTGGCCCTGGCGGCAAACGTCGGCGTCGGGACCATGGTATCCAGCTTTCGCCTGACCTTTCTCGGCTGGCTTGATCAGCGCCTGGCGGCCGAGCTTTATATCACAGCGCGCAGCGAGGCCGAGGCGGCGCGCCTGCGGGAATGGCTTCCACAGCATTCAAACGCCGTCCTGCCGATCTGGAATACGGAGGGCAAGGTCCTCGGTGAGCAGATGCAGATCTTCGGCGTCGCTGACGATCGGACATACCGGGATCACTGGCCGCTTCTCATGGGCACGCCGGATGTATGGGGTCAGGTCGAAAAGGGTGAGGGCGCTCTGGTCAACGAGCAGCTTTGGCGCAGCCGACATATCCGGACCGGGCAGACGATCACTCTGCCGGAAGGATGGGCAGTCAAGGTCGCTGGCGTTTATTCCGATTACGGCAATCCGAAGGGTCAGGTGATCGTCGGGCTGGATGCACTGGTGCGACGCTACCCCACGATTGCCAAGCTTCGCTACGGCATTCGTGTCGATCCCTCGGCTGCGCCCGCACTGAAACGCGAGATCGCCGAGGCGTTCGGATTACCCGACAGCAACATCATCGAGCAGGCTTCGCTCAAGCGGCGGTCGCAGGCGGTTTTCGAACAGACGTTCGCCGTCACGGGCGCGCTCAACGTGCTCACCCTCGCCGTAGCGGGTTTTGCAATGTTTACCAGTCTCTTGACCCTTTCCGGCTCCCGCCTGCCGCAACTGGCGCCGGTCTGGGCCATGGGCGTGCGGCGCCGCGACCTGGCGGTTCTGGAGGTGGTGCGGACGCTGGCACTCTGGCTGGCGACATTTCTGGTTGCGATCCCTGTTGGGTTGGCGCTTGCCTGGGTGTTGTTGGCGATCGTCAATGTCGAGGCTTTCGGCTGGAGACTTCCCATGATGATCTTTCCCGCCGACTGGTTGCGGCTTGCCGCGGTTGCGCTGCTTGCTGCGCTCGCATCGGTTTTCATTCCCGTGCGCCGGCTCGCAATCGTCAATCCCGCCGACCTCTTGAGGGTTTTCGCCAATGAGCGTTAGAAAGGTCATCGCCATTGTCCTGGCATTGCTGGCCGCCGGCGATCCAGGACGCGCCCATGCCCAGGGTTTTGCTGGTCTGGGCTCCGACGCGCAGAATTTTTCCGTCCCGGAACGAGGACGCGAGTTAGTCTTCCCGCTGGACCACGGTCCGCACGACGATTTCCGGATCGAATGGTGGTATGTCACTGCAAACCTTCAGACGGCGGATGGCCGCCCGCTCGGGGTGCAGTGGACGCTGTTTCGTTCCGCGCTGGCACCGGGTGAAGGCCGGAACTGGTCCAATCCGCAGATCTGGATCGGGCACGCTGCCGTGACGACCGCCGACCGGCACTATGTCGCGGAACGGCTCGGCCGAGGTGGGGTAGGCCAGGCAGGTGTCATCATCGATCCGTTCGAAGCCTGGATCGACGATTGGCAGATGAAAGCTGTTTCCGGCGCCAGTGGTGACCAGCTGGATGAAATCGAACTTCGTGCCAGCGGCGAGAATTTCGATTACGAGATCATGCTCGACGCGCAGGGGCCGCTGGTTCTGCAGGGCGACCGTGGCTATTCGGTCAAGTCGGCTCAAGGACAGGCCAGTTATTATTATTCGCAGCCGTTCTACGAGGTGCATGGCACGGTCACGCTCGACGGGAGTCAGATTAAGGTCACCGGCAAAGCCTGGCTCGATCGGGAATGGTCATCCCAACCGCTTGCCGCAAGCCAGGTCGGCTGGGACTGGTTTTCGCTGCATCTTGCATCCGGCGAAAAGGTCATGGCGTTCCGACTGCGCGATGGCGCTGGCGATTTCATCTCCGCCAACTGGATTTCCGCAGACGGCAAATCCACGCCCCTGCCGTCGAAAGATGTCATCTTGGAACCCCTGCGCGAGGCGCATGTCGAGGGTAAGTCAATCCCCGTCGAATGGAGGGTAAGGATCCCGGACAAGGGACTGGATGTCAGGACAAAGCCACTCAACGATCAAGCCTGGATGAAGACATCGACGCCCTACTGGGAAGGGCCGCTTTCTTTCCAAGGGACGACGGCTGGAGTAGGATATCTGGAGATGACCGGTTACTGACGAGCCGCCGACGTCCGTAGGCAATCTCGTATCGTGTTTGGGAAGAGCATCTCGATTCATGCGTTGATATCGTCGGAGATGCCCGTCAAGTGCACGATGAATTGGAGATGCAGAACAGTCTATCTCAAATTTGAAAGAGGCCACCATCAAAGAGGTGGCGGCCTGGATCGCTCTTGAAGAAATGATTACGCGGCTTTCTTGGAGCCCTTGGGATTGGCCGAGCTTTCGCCGAGCTTGGTGAGCAGCTGATCTGTCTCGAGCTCTTCCTGCAATGTCGCGTCGAAAAGCTCTGCGGCTTCGGTGAGGCCCAGCTGTTTGGCCCAGCTCTTCAAGGTGCCGTAGCGCGCGATCTCGTAATGCTCGACCGCCTGTGCGGACGAGATGAGACCGGCATCAAGCGCGACGGTGCCCTTGAATTCATCCATGATCTCTTCAGCTTCGGCAATAATGCCCTGGATTGCTTCACAGGTCTTGCCCCGCGCGGGCTTGCCGATGAGCTCGAAAACCTGCTGCAGACGTTCGATCTGACCCTCCGTCTGGTCACGATGGGTCAGGAAGGCCTGCTTGCCCTCCTCGGACTGGGCGGCGCGCGCCATCTTCGGCAGGGCCTTCAGCACCTGCTTTTCGGCGAAGTAAATGTCCTTGAGCGTATCCAGAAAGAGGTCATTGAGGGTTTTCTCAGCCATAACTTACTCCTGTGTGGCGTTTCGTCTGGCCGCATAACGAAAGCTGTAGAGTGCGGTTCCCCGTCCTGTAGGTTGGTACGCTTTGTGACAAAGGCCGGTCTTGGTGCGTTACCGTACCCTCCTCTTGGAAACGCGAAATCCGGGGAACTGCTGGCAGTTCCACCCATTGTGTTGCCAAAGCAGGAGAACCACGATGCACACGACCAAACCGGCTGTAGAGGCCGAGCTGCTGGCATATATTCCTGCCCTTCATCATTTCGCGCGGCGGTTCTACAAGTCGCGCTATGATAGCGACGATCTGGTGCAGGACACCTTGATCAAGGCATTTCCAATCTCGACAGGTCCGAAGAAGGGACACGCCTTAAAAGCTGGCTGTTCACCATCATGCGCAACACGTATTACACGCGTTATGCCAAAAGTCGCCGCGAGCATGTCGGTATCAGCGACGAGATGATGGTTATGATGCCTGTTGCCGCCGGACAGGAATGGGCATGGAGAGCCCAGGAACTCGAACGGGCTTTTTTGGCCTTAACGCCGCTCTATCGCCAAGCGCTGCACATGATAGCAATCGAGGGGATCAGCTACGAGGACGCTGCTGATCGCTGCCATTGTCCTATCGGCACAATCAAGAGCCGCGTCAACCGTGCCCGTTTCGAACTGAGCCGCCGCCTTGACAGCTAGTGCACGATCGCGGCTGGAAACATAGACCGGCTCCGCCATGTCGCGGCGAGATCTCTATGGTGGCTTGCACCCTTCCGCACGCACGGATCATAACCGTCGCGCGCCGGAATTTACTGAAGCCAAGGCGCTACCGGCAGATCACGTCATGGCGCACAATGTGTCTGGTCGGCGACGTGGACATTTACAAGCTTTATGAGATCGACGATGTCCGGCAGCCCTCCACCTGTAGCGTATTCGGAGGCGATATCATGATCCGTCCCGATTGCCCAATCGGGCTGAGCGTCCCATCAAGACCGACGATCCCGAACCGACGAGGTCTAGGACGCACCCCACAACGGCTCAACCCTTCGAAATCTGAAGCTCCTTGCCTGAGAAATCGGCCATAAGGCGGCGCCACTCTGCCTCAGGCCGCCCATAGGCATCGCTGGCAAACTCTTCCAGCGCCTCCCGATCACGCATCGTGATCCGCCCTCGCTCGGCATAGATGAACCTGTTTCCTTCAAGCACGTGCAGCGCCGTGGTCACACTGGGCCGCCGCACCGCGAGCATCATCGCGATGAAGTCGTGGGTGAGGGGAAGTTCATCGCCTTTGACGCGATCGTGGCACATCAGCAACCAGCGCGCCAAACGTACATTGGTATCGTGAACCGCGTTCGATAGAGCGGTATAGCCCAGCTGGACCGAAAAGGCCTCAATGGCGCGGATCATCACTTTGGAAAAGCCGCGCGACGATTCCATCAGCTGCCGGAACTGTTCGTAAGGCACCCTATATCCGCTGCCTTCAATCTGCATCCTGATGTCATAGATATTGTATTCGACCCCGGAGACGGCGGACGAGGGTATGTAGCCGTCGCATCCAAAGACGCCCGCTTCGGCCTTGTGACCTTCCGGCGAGGTCAGCAATGCTGAACCGATGCCGTCGGTCAGAAAGTAAACGTGCTCGATCGGTTTGCCATATTCGCCAAGCCAGATGCCGCGTGGCAAATCAATATGCTCCAGCTGCGGAATCACCTGCGCGAGATTTTCAGCCGCAAGGATTGCGAGAAGCTTGTTATCGGTCGGGGGCGCAACATGCATCCAAATGGTCCTTTGTCCTCGGCTTCAAGGCTAATGGGTGAACGCCCGTTTGGTTCACACCATCAATCAACTTCATGTCTTTCGGAACGATCCTGCATCACCGGACTTAGGGGAAGAATAAGCCAGGAGTGAAAGATGACGCGGTTCTATTTCCACATTCGGGACGGGGCACGATATCAGGAGGATCCGGACGGCACGGAGTGCTCGGACCAGCAGGCAGCCCACGAGGAGGCGGTGGTGGCAGCTCGCGAGATCCTGGCTGTGAAAGTGAGGCAGGGCGAGGTGATCGATGGCCAGGTCTTCGAGATCACCGACGATACGGGAACCATCGTCGAGAGGCTGCCCCTGAAATCTGTGCTGCGGATTGAATAAGGACCGGCGGCCGACAAACGGCTTGGTCAGCTGCCGGAAGATTTGGCTTTCGCATTTTATGATCCCTTCAGAGATCATAAAATGCGCGACGGTAAACCCGGCAGAAATTTCCACCCACCGCATTTTGACGGTCGCTGACAATGCCGTCCATCAGTCCTCAAAGAGATGCCATTCGCATCAGCGAACCGGCGTTTCTGGAAATGGCTCAAAAGACGAGACTTCGTGCAAAGAACAACACGCGTAATCGCCGCACAAATGCGGATATTGCGTCGCCAATCTCCGCATCTACCTGCTGACCTCGGACGGGGTTCGACTCTTGCGTTGAGCAGACGAGATGAGAAACGCGTTCACTTTGCACTGCACTGATCAACCGACGGAGTAGCCCTGAGTTGTTCGATCTGTGACAGCACCATTTCCAGCTTCGTTTTGTTCCGCTATCCTCCGCGAAAAAGGGGAATAGAATGAGAAGAACGAAGGAAGAGGCGGCCAAAACGCGCGCCGAGATCCTGCAATCCGCCGAGCGCCTGTTTATCGAAAACGGATATGAAGCCGTGACACTCGATGACATTGCGGCCGCAAGTAACGTGACGCGCGGCGCCGTGGCCTGGCATTTCAAGAACAAGATCGGCCTTCTCTTTGCCATTCGTGAGCAGACCCGAGCGGAATTCGTGGCCTTGGCTGACCGGATCGATCAAGGCACGGTCCAGCCGACGCTTGATCTGTTGAGAGAGGCGGTGATTTGCCTGTTCAGTGAGTTGGGTGGAAATGTCCACAAGCGCGGCATGTTGCGGGTGATGCTTCTGCTTGAACTGAACCTATCTGGGGAACAGCAGAACACCTGCTTTCAGTCGGACATGTGCAGGTCGTTCGCCCGTATCATCGACGCAGCTGTCGGCGGGGAACTTCGGCCGCCCTGGACGCCATCTTCGGCGTCTTCGGCGCTGAACGCCACGATGCGTGGCCTCGTGCAGGACTGGGCCTATATCGAGAGCGACCTTGATCTCGTTTCCCATGGGACCGAAGTCATTGATGCGCTTCTCAGCTCCTGGCGGACGAAGCCAGATCTGCTGACAAATCCGGTGAACCCATCGTGATCTGAGTGCCCTTCAGTTCGATTTGATTCCTCGACGGAGAAAAGGCCCGGCTTGCGCCGGGCCCTTCCGCAAATCCTTGGGTCAGGATTAGAACGTGCGCTGGAAGCGAACGATGCCTTCCCAGGCGTCGTCATCCAGACCGGCGTGATCCCAGCTCGTGTAGGAAACTTCCGGCTGGATCAGGAAGCCAGAAACCGGGGTCCACTGGACGTTGCCGGTAACTGCGAGGGTCTTGTTGTCGGTGTAGGCAACCTGGAAGTTGGCAGCAACCTTGTCCGAGAACTTGTAGCCAGCGCCGCCCCACAGAGCCCAGTCACCCCAACCGATGCCGTTCGAAGACGGAGCGTAGGAGTTGGACGTGTCGCCGTCGGTGTTCCAGCCGCCCATGACGAAGGCCGAGAACGCGCCGAACTTGCCCTGAAGGCGAGCCTTGATGGCGCCTTCTTCAGCCGATTCGTCGTAACCAGCGGTTACGCCAGCGAGGAAGGTGCCGTTGTCGAACTTAACACCGCCGGCTACGTTCGGCCAATCGCTGGCCTTGCCGCCGTCGCTTTCGATCTGGCCGTCGTCTTCAACAGCTACGAAAGCCGAGAAGCCGTTGCCAGCCTTGTAGGTGTAAGCGATCTGGTTAACTTCCGACGGGCCGTAGTTGACGACGTCGTCGTTGATGACGTTACCAGCGTAGTTGATGAAGGATTCATAGAGCGAATCCTGCAGACCGACGGTGAAGCCACCGAGTTCGATGGTCGCAACCATCAGACGCGTACGGGTGTTGTTGCCATCGAGCGTCGATACGTCGTAACGCGGGTTGTAGTCGAAACGTGCCGTGATGTTGGTCTTCAGAGCACCGAATTCGGTGTCGGAAGCCGACGAAAGGTACAGTTCAGCGCGGGTGTTGGTATAGGTGCCGTCCGCATTATTGGCATAAACATTGCCATACTGAGCGTCGAACCGAACGCGGCCGCCAACCTTCAGGCAGGTTTCGGTGCCCGGGATGTAGAAGTAGCCGGTGCCGAACGCGTCACAGACGCGAACGTATTCCATCGGTTCCGGCTCAGCAGCGACGATTGCGTCAGCAGCCTGAGCGCCGGAAACAGCTGCGAGAGCCGCAGCCGAGCCAAGAAGGAGGCTCTTAATGTTCATTCGTGATCTCCAATTCATGTCCACAACCCGTTTCCGCACTTAGCGCAGCCACGGGATACCCCTAGAATCAGGATGAGGCCTCGTGGCCGCGCTCCTGCAAAAGACCTATTGCGTCTCGTTCCGAAGCAAAATCGAAAACAGTCGAAAACGAGGCGGCCGCTCGGCATTTGGCTGCGACATGTTGCTTTTTACGCACAATCCGAATGTATGTATAATGGTCAGGGCGCACATGTCGTGATTTCTGCCCCGAGCCTTTCAGAGGCAAGGCATGGGGGCCGCCCATAGATCTGGCTGGGCGGCCGACATGGAGACTGGAGGTTCCACATCAAGAGCGTGTGGTTATCGCCCTTCCGCGCCGTGCGTCATCCTTTCCGGGGAGGAGCGGATGCGTCCGGGCAAGAACAGCTATTATACAATCCGATTGTTTGTAAATAGCAATTTTCATCTCAAACGGCCCGCGTGGTCGAAAGTCCGAAGCGCATGTCTCGATCGCGTTGAGGGGCTGAACCAAATTGGCAGAAGACACCAAGTCGATGGCCAAGCAGCTTGGTCCCAGGGGCAGCCGCGCCAACGGGGTCGCGCCCGGTCCGGTCTGGACGACTCTACAGATCGCAGGCGGCGCCACAATGGAAAAGCTTGAAGGTTTCGGCGGTGACACGCCGATGGGGCTTCCTAGCAAACCTGCCGAGCTGGCTTCCATTTATGTGCAGCTGGCCGATCCGAAAGCGGTCGCGCCCCTCTCGCCGTGCCCATAAGAAGGCGCTTTTTGCGACGGCGCCTGCAACGCCATATCGGCGTTGCGCTGCCGATCGTTCTTTAACTCAAGGCGAAAGGGTCGCGAATACCTTTTGCAGCTGCTCGAGCGGGACCGGCTTGGTCAGATGAAAATTAAACCCTGCCTCGGTTGCCAGTTCCTTGTCGCGATCCTGGCCCCAGCCGGTCTGGGCGATGATCGGCGTATCCTGAAATTCGGCCTCGCCGCGAATTGCCTTGCACACTTCATAACCATTCATACCAGGCAGGCCGATATCGAGGAGGATGACATCGGGATGATAATGTCGTGCGGCGTCCAAAGCCATTCGACCATCGTGCACCGCCTCGAACTCGTGCCCGATATCCTCAAGCATCATGCCCAGCGTGTCGGCAATGATCGGGTTGTCATCAACCACGAGCACCCGCAGCGAGCGGTTGTTCGGGACTTCCAGTCTTTGAGGTGCCACTGTGTCTGACACCGGTGGGGCAGCCGCCAGGGGAAGCCTGATCGTGAACCGGCTTCCGGTCCCAGGTCCGGCGCTGTAGGCGTCAACAGAACCGCCATGCATTTCGACAAGCTGTCTGACGAGAGCGAGCCCGATACCCAGGCCACCTTGGGAACGTTGTTTGTGATCGTCGATCTGTGAGAAAAGTTGGAACACTTCGGCTTGCATTCCTTCCGGAATACCAACCCCGTTGTCCGTGACACGAATGACGACGTGATGCCCATCCGATTTCGCAAAGAGCCCGATTTGCCCACCGGCCGGCGTATATTTCGCGGCATTGTTCAAAAGGTTGGAGAGCGCCTGGGACAGGCGAACCTGGTCACCTTCGACCCAAAGAACATCGGCGGGCATGTCGATCGTCAGCCTGTGATTGCCTCCGTCTATCAACGGGCGGCTCGATTCCGCTGCCGACCTGATGATCTCGTCGATCCTCAAAATCTCCTTCCTGAGCTCGATCTTGCCCTTGCTGACCCGTGAAACGTCGAGAAGGTCGTCGATCAATCGAACCAGATGGACCAATTGCCGATCCATCATGTTGCGAAGGTCACCGGCATTTTCACTATTCGGATTGCGCTGGAGTATATCCAGGCCATTTCGCAGCGGAGCGAGAGGCGTGCGCAACTCATGCGCAAGCGTTGCGAGAAACTCGTCCTTGCGACGATCGGCATCACGAAGCGCCTCTGCCTGAAGCTGCAGCTCATCTCGCTGCGCCGCGATCTGTTGCCGCTGGCGGTAAAGCTCGAAAAACACTTCCGCCTTGCTGCGTAAAACGTCTGCCTCGATAGGTTTTTGAATGAAATCGACGGCGCCGGCCTCGTAACCCTGAAACCGCCACCGGCTATCCGTCGTGTTGCCCGCGGTTACGAAGATGATTGGCACGCGGCGCGTACGCTCATTGCCGCGCATCAGTTCTGCCAGCTCGAAACCGTTCAGCCCCGGCATCTGCACGTCGATCAGGGCGAGCGCAACGTCATGCTGCAAAAGCAGTTCCAACGCCTGGTCTCCTGACCGGGCCTTGAGCAGATTGAGACCCTCACGGCGAAGCAAGGCTTCGAGCGAGATGAGATTTTCTTCAAGGTCGTCGACCAAAAGAAACGAAACCTGGCCCATTTCAGCCGATCCTCCTCAAATGTTCGGATATGCCATCGAGCGACATGACGGTTGCATCGGGGCAAAGTTTAAGCCCCGCTTCGGGCATCGCGGCAGCAAAGGCTCCGCCAGGGTCTTGCAAGATCACCTCTCCGCCCGCCTCCGCAATCGCGAGAAGACCCTTGGCGCCATCCTGATTGGCACCGGTCAAAAGAACAGCCGTGACATCGCGACCATAGATGTCGGCAGCACTCTCGAACATCACATCGATCGACGGCCTGGAAAACAGGACGGGCTCCTCGCAGGTGAGCCCCAGGGTTTCCCTGTCCTCGATCAGCAGGTGGTAATCGGGCGGCGCAAAATAAGCAGTCGCCGGACGCAACGGCTCCTTGTCTTCGACCTCGATGACCTGGATTTTGCATTTGGCGCGGAAAAGTTCTGCCAGAACGCTACGCTTGTCGGGTGGGATATGCACGACGATAATGATCGGCGAGCGGAAATCATGCGGCAATGACGGGAGGATGACAGAGAGCGCTTCCAACGCACCTGCGGAGGCTCCGATCACGATGGCTCGCGGGGAAGCGGGGGTCATTTGCCGAGCCTCTGATAGATTTTTTCCTCGCGGACGAATTCCTTGAATTCCTCGGCATGGGCGGAAAAGCGCAGGCTTTCCTTCGAGCCGATACCAAAAAAGCCTTTGCGCGCCAGTGAATCGCTGAACAGGCCAACTGCGCGGTCCTGCAGGGGTCTGTCGAAATAGATCATGACGTTGCGGCAGGAAATCAGGTGCATTTCGCCGAATACTGCGTCGGTGACGAGACTATGGTCGGAAAAGACGACACGCTCCCGCAGCGACCGGTCGAATGAGACACGGCCATAACTGGCGTGATAATAATCGGATAGTGATGACTTGCCGCCAGACTTGCGGTGATTTTCTGTAAAAAGCTGAATGCGATCGAGATCGTAGACACCGGCTTCGGCGGCGCGCAGAGCATCCTGGTTGATATCGGTGGCATAAAAAATCGTCCGATCTTCCAACCCTTCCTCGCGAAACAGGATTGCGAGAGAATAGACCTCCTCGCCGCAGCTGCAGCCCGCGATCCAGACCTTGAGAGACGGGTAGGTTTTCAGATGTGGTACGACTTTTTCGCGGATGGCACGAAAATAGCTCGGATCGCGAAACATCTCGCTCACCTGGACCGTGAGATAGTCGAGCAGCCGGGGCAACATGGTCTCGTCGTGCAGAACGCGTTCCTGCAACGCCGAGATCGTCGCAAAACCCATCTGTTCGCGTGCCTGACGTAGGCGCCGTTTGATCGATCCCATCGCATAGTTGCGGAAATCGTAGTGATAGCGGACGTAAAGCGCCTCCAGCAGCAGCCGGATCTCGATATCCTCGATCTTTTCGAATGTCTCGATCATCGCGGTATCCATACTCGGACCAGCGACAGCAGTTTCTCGACGTCGAGAGGTTTTGCCATGTAGTCGTTGGCACCGGCCTCGATGCAGCGCTGCTGATCATCGGGCATGGCCTTGGCTGTCAATGTGATGATCGGCAGTTTTTTCCAGTCGGGGTCGCGTCGGATCGTGCGTGTTGCCGTCAATCCGTCCATGACCGGCATCATCACGTCCATCAAAACGAGGTCTATCGTCTTTGCAGCGTCGCTGCGGGACTGCGCAAGTTTGTCGAGCGCTTCCTGACCGTTGCGCGCGATCTCGATGACAGCGCCGCGCGGCTCGAGGATGTTCGTCAAGGCGTAGACGTTGCGTACGTCGTCCTCGACGATCAGGATTCGACGACCTTCCAGCAGTGCGTCCCTGTTGCGTGCCTTGCGGATCATCTTCTGCTGCTCATCCGGCAGATCGGCGACTACCTGATGCAGGAAAAGCGACACTTCGTCGAGCAGCCTTTCCGGTGACTTGGCGCCCTTGATGATGATCGACTTCGAGAAACGGCGCAGCCGCTGCTCCTCGTCCGCCGACAGGACACGGCCCGTGTATATGATAACGGGTGGGAACGAATGGCTGTCATCGGCGCTGATCGTTTCGAGAAGCGAATAGCCTGTCGCGTCTGGCAGCGTCAGGTCGAGCACCATGCAATCGAAGGTCTGTTGTTTCAGAAGCGAGAGGCACTCGGCGGCCGTACCGGCGCTCACCGTTTCCACGTCATGCGATGTCAGCAGTTTCGCGACTGCTTCGCGCTGGATTTCATTGTCCTCGACGATCAGGACGCGACGAACACCCTGTGTGAGCTTCGCTTCCAGCTTCTGCAGGACCTCGACGAGCTGCTCACGCTGCACAGGCTTCATCATGTAGCCAACCGCGCCGAGCGAAAGCGCGGTCTCGGCATAATCGTCCGCGGAAACGATGTGGATCGGGATGTGGCGGGTACGCACGTCGGTCTTTAGCCTGTCGAGCACGGAAAGCCCTGACTGATCCGGCAATCCTATATCGAGAACAATGGCGCTCGGCATGTGTTGCTTGGCAAGCTCCAGCGCGTGATGCGCCGTTCCGGCGACGAGGGCCCGGAAGCCCATTTCCCGTGCAAGGTCGCGAAGAATTGCGGAAAACGTGTCGTCATCCTCAATCACCAGCAGGCTGCGTTTGCCGTCATCCGGCAATGCCCGGTCGTCCTCGACGATCCGATGGCGCTCGGGTTGGGGCGATCGCACCTCCTCGACGATCGGCTGTGGTACCGCCACGGTGTTTGCCAGTCGAATGTCACGCGAAACGACCCTCGAAGGATCGTAGGAGACAGGAACGATGACCGTGAAGGTGCTGCCGTGATTGTGCCGGCTCGTCAGATGTATTGCACCGCCGAGCAAGCGTATGAGCTCCCTGGAGATGGAAAGTCCGAGGCCGGTTCCCCCGAAGCGGCGGCTGATCGTGCTATCGGCCTGATGGAAGGCTTCGAAAATGCTGCGTTGCTGGTCCTCCGCAATGCCGATGCCCGTGTCCGTTACCGCCAGCGCGAGCTGCCCGTCGCCAGTGCTGCGCAGGCTTAGGGTAATCTTGCCTTTCTCGGTGAACTTAAAGGCGTTCGACAGGAGGTTCTTTAGAACCTGTTCGAGGCGTTGCGGATCCGTCTCGATAATGGCCGGCACCTCGGGTGCGATGTCGATCTCGAAGCCGAGGCCTTTTGATTTCGAGATGGGATCGAAGAGTTGTTTGAGGCCACTCACCAGTCTCTCGAGAGAAACCTGTTCCGGCCGAATGTCGACATGACCGGCCTCGATCTTCGACAGGTCGAGAATATCGTTGATCAAATTGAGGAGATCATTGCCGGAAGACTGGATCGTCTGGGCATATTTGACCTGCTCGGCAGTGAGATTGTCGTCCGGATTGTCGGCGAGAAGCTTGGCCAGAATAAGCGACGAATTGAGCGGCGTGCGCAACTCGTGTGACATGTTGGCAAGAAAGTCGGACTTATATTGGCTGGCCTGTTCCAGTTCACGGGCCTTGAGCTGCACGGAGGCATTGACGCGTTCGAGATCGTCTCGTTGGCCTTCCAGCTGCTGGGCTTGCTCTTCGAGTTGCGAATTGGTCTGTTCAAGTTCGACCTGCTGCTGCTCAAGGCGCGCCTGCGATTCCTTGAGCGCTCGGCCCTGTTCTTCAAGTTCCTCGTTGGAAACGCGCAATTCCTCGCCTTGAACTTGCAGTTCCTCGGATTGTCGCTGCGTCTCGCGCAGCAGGTTCTGAAGGTCGCTTCGGTATTTTGCAGAGCGAATGGCAGTCGCGATCGAGGTCGAGGCCTGCTCGAGAAGGATCATGACCGTTGCGTCGATCGAATGCAGGAAGCCAAGTTCGATAACCGAATTTACCGCACCGTCGACGCTTCCGGGCGAGATCATCAGATGTCGCGGCTTGTCGCGGCCGAGCGCGGAGCCGAATGCCAGGTACCCATCCGGAACGCCATCCACGAGGATCGGTTTTGCGCCGGTTACCGCCTGACCCAGAAGGCCCTCCCTTGGTTTGAAGCGATCCGGCACGCTTGCACCGTCGGGAACGCCATAGGTGGCGGCGCGCAGGAAATCGTCTTCGTCCTTGACGAAAATTGCACCGGCAACCGCGCCGGTATATCCGGCAAGAAATTGCAGAATGCTGTCACCGAGCTCTTCGGTCCGTTTGTCGCCGGTAACAGCGCCGTTAAGCCCCATTTCGCCGGATTGCAGCCAGTCCTGCTTGCGCCGGGCAAGCGTTGCCTGTCGCATCAGAACACCGATCGCCAACGTCAGCAGGATGCCGAGCAGGCCGGCAAGAATACTGCTCGCGAATGCGGTCGTGTAGGCATTGTCCATCTCTGCGAGGCGCTGCATCCGCAGGCGGGTTTCTTCCTGCCGCATTGCGGTCAACAATGATCGCACGGCATCCATCTCGACCTTGCCGCGGTCTGAATTGACAATAGCGAGTGCCGCGTCTGCGCCTTGTGTTCTGCGCAGCTCGATCGTTTCGCGGAGTTCGGCCAGCTTTCCATCGACGCGGGCTTTGAGATTTGCCAGCCGCTGTTGCTGGGAAAGGTTGTCACTGATCATGCCGGCGATGGTTTCGATCCGTCGCGGAATGGCACTGACTGCCGCATTGTAAGGTTCGAGATATCGCTCGCTATTGGTCAGCAGAAAGCCACGCTGGCCGGTCTCCGCATCCTGGATATTGGACAATAGATCGGAAAGAGCGACGATCACTTCATGGCTGTGCACCACACGTTCGTTGTTGGAACGCAATGTCTGAACATTGTACCAGGAAACCGCTGCGCTTATGACGAAAAATGCCAGCGCGCCCAAAAGGCTTAAAGCCACGGCCGGGTCGAGGCCAATCGTTCGCCGGGAAGGCGCGAGAACAGCAGATTTCATCGTGAACGTACCGAAAGATTAGAAGGAATTTGGTGAGGAGACGTCGCCAGCTCGCCTAACGCTGCCCTGTCACGGCAGCGCGCTGAGCTGTTTGCGACTTCTATGGCGTTTCCGACCGGAAATCCACAGATGCAGACATCTGCACAGGGGCGCTGGCTTGAGACCGTTGCACAATGTGTTGCGGCCGCAGGCGGCCGGGATGGCTGACGGGAAATTCTCCCGTATGCCGGGCCGAGCTGCAACATTCACGCATGCCATTCGTTCGAGACTTAGATTTCGTCGAGCCCACAAACGCGCGACGATCAATCTGGTTCCAAGACCCGTACAAAAAATTTCATTGTTGACCACCTGTGACAATCGCGCGGCCGGTCAAAACAGGAAGAGCCTTATGTGCTCGCGAAACCTCAGCGTGATTTTGAACAAAAGTATTGAGAGTTGAACGAAGAGAAGCTTTTCTCGACTTAATTATTGCTATGCAAGAAATCGCCATAGCTCCGTTAGCGCATCGATGCTAGCGTTTCGCTTTGATGAAAATTGCCTGATAATGAGGTTGCGATGCCTATACTGACACTAAGGGATGACACGCGCCTTTATTACAAAGATTGGGGTACCGGGCCGGCGATTGTTTTCAGCCACGGTTGGCCACTCAGCTCCGACATGTGGGAAAACCAGATGATGTATCTGGCCGAAGAAGGGTACCGGGTGATTGCCCACGATCGGCGGGGTTTTGGGCGGTCAGACCAGCCTTGGCATGGTTATGATCATGATACGTTTTCGGACGACCTTTCCGAGCTGATCGAAACGCTGGACCTGCAGGACGTCACACTCGTCGGTTACGCAATGGGTGGCGGCGAAATAGCCAGGTATATTGGCCGGCATGGCACGGGGCGTGTCAGCCGCGTCATTCTGATCGGCGCAACAACCCCGAAGCTCGGTTGGAGTGAGGATTATCCGAATGGGGTGCCGGAGGCTGTTTTCGACGGGGTCCGAGCCGGTCTGAAAGCAGACCGTGCTGAGTTCATTCGCGGATTTGCGCGGTTATTTTTCGGAGCGGACCGCGAGGGTGCGGCCGTGAGCGAAGGAAGCTTGATCCAGCTGCATCAGATTGCAATGCAATCTTCTCTCAAGGCGTCGCATGACGCCGTCACCGCATGCGCGATGACCGACTATCGGCCGGATATCCGCGGCCTCAACATTCCTGTAATGATCATCCACGGCGAGGACGATGCCTTCGTTCCGTTCAAGGCCACCGCCAAGCAGGCGGCGGAATTGCTGCCGGGCGCGGTCCTGAAAGTCTATGAGAATGCGCCGCATGGCTTGCTTTTCACGCATAAGGACAGGTTGAACAGCGATATTCTCAGCTTCCTTCGGCAGTGATGCAAAAAGATAATCCTTCTGCGCGCTTTGATCCGGCCTATGCCGCGATGCCATTTGGCATCGTGGTTTTGAATGCTGATCGGACAAAGGCGATGATTGACGAACTGGGAGCGGCAGGGGCGCTTCCAGATGTCCGCAAAATGGATCAGAACACGGTATGCGCCCTCTATAATTCCACACCGGTCGCATATGCCAACCAGGTTGCGCGCGAACTGCTTGGGGGTATGGAAGACACGCATTCGTCGCTTGGCCCGGCTCTCCACGAGGAAAGCCGTCGGGCATTTGTTGATGGAATGATCAGGTTTTTCCGCAGTTCCGATCAGATCGCGTTTGAGGCGCAGGTTCGTTCGCCGAGCGGTAGCGAAATGCACCTTCTTTTTAATATCTGGAAGAACCCGCAGGATGAAGCGGGAAAGGAGATCTGCGTCGGCCTGGCGAATTTCAGTGCGCGCATGATGAGTGAAGAGGTGCGCGAAAACTTGCAGAGCGAGTTGGCGCATGCTGCCCGTATCACGCTGCTTGGTGAGATGACGGCATCGATCGGTCATGAGGTCAATCAGCCACTCGGCTCGATCGTCACCAATGCTGAGGCCGGACTGCGATGGCTGAACCGGGAAGAACCCGATCTTGCCGAGGTCGGAGCAATCCTTCAGCGCATCGTCAGCAACGGCAAGCGCGCTGCGGATATCATTTCGGCCATGCGTGGTCTCGCCCGTCACGGCAAGCCGGAGCAGGGACCTATTTCCCTTGACACTTTGATTGAAGAAGCTGTGATCATCCTGCGGCCTGAACTTGCCAGGCGCCAGGTAACGCTGCGTCTCGAATTGGCGCCAGACATGCCCGACGTGCTGGCTGATCGCACCCAAATCCTACAGGTTCTGGTCAATCTTGCATTGAATGCCGCTCAGGCAATGTCCGATGGCCAAGCGTGGAACCGGACCCTTTTGATCAGAACCTGGATAGAAAAATCCCTGAATGCCGTCATCGAAGTTGAAGATAGCGGTCCAGGCGTCGATCCTTCCGTTCGCGAGAAACTGTTTCAAAGCTTTTATACAACCAAGGCAACAGGGGTGGGAATGGGGCTTGCCATCTGCCGGTCGATCATCGAAGCCCATGACAGCACGATCGAGCTGCAATCGTCCCCTCATCTTGGCGCGCGCTTCAGTTTCCGGCTCCGCCTTTCGCAAAGGGAGACGGAGGCGATCACGCAATGAGGAGACCGTTATTCATGGCCGAAGCGTGAGTTGTTGTTGCCGGTTGGCTAAAAGATGCATGGTGCTCGAGCTTACCTGACCAAGGCTTCTTCGAGCGTTGCCGAAAGCTTTTCAAAATCGAAGGGCTTCGTCAGGAAGGCTTTAGCGCCGCTGGCATAGGCCTTTTCCTCAAGACCGGTTTCCATCCTTCCTGTCATCAGGATGATCGGAATGCCTGCTTCAATGTCCCCAAGACGTCTGGAAAGTTCGAGACCCGTCATGGCCGGCATATGCACATCGCTTATAATGCAGCAGAAATCCTGAAGGCTCCCCCGGCTGAGGAGCGTGGCCGCTGAGGAAAAGCACTCGGAACGGTAGCCGAGCGAACGCAAAAGGCTGCTCAACGCGATCGGCAGGTCGATATCGTCATCAACAATTCCAATGAGGCACTTCTCAACCATTGCCCGAGCATTCCTCGCTGCATCGTGAACCGATGCCGTGCAGACAGACTGCAGAACAAACAGGCCTACTTCAATCATCCATACGTATGGCTGGTTGAGTGGATAGCCGTTTGTGTTGCGTCAGCGGCTTTTGTTCCCTGTCTTTCTCACATGGGCCGTTTTCCGGATGGCATCAAGAATGAGAGCTAGAATTGCCAGGGTCACGACGACACCGGCGCCGACATCCACAGCCGTGGCAAGAGTGATCGAAGTGGCGACCCTGCCGAGAGACAGGGCGGCGACCGCCTGGGCAAGATAGGCGACGAGAAACAGCGCAGAGAGTGTGGCACCGCGATGGGTCACCGGTGCCGCAGCGTTGATGAGTGACAGTCCCGATAACAGAAGCAGGCTATAGGCCACACCGCTAAAGATTTGTGCCACGGTATAGAGAGGCAGCGAATGCCATGATGCCGCGACGGCAAGCAATGCAGACGAAACGATCGCGCTGCCGGCGCCGGCAAGCATCACCCGATTGGGAGGCTGGCTTCTTGCCAGAATCGCTGCCAGCCCTGAAAAGAGTGCGAAGAGGGCGATCGTGCCGCCGTTGACGAGCGAATTCGACGAGGCGACGATTTCCTTGGCAACCTGGGCGCCCAAAGACAGGGTCATTGCGCCAAGCACGTAAGACGCCGTCACGCTGGCGGTTGCGGCGGCAAATGTCGGAAGAAGCCCATTTGGCAGCGACGGAACTTTAGGACGCCAGGCACCAGCGGGGCGGGATGCCGATCGGTTTGGCAAGAACCAAGTTGCGATCGTTAGAACAACAAGCAGTGCCGTCAGAACGATGAAATTCAAGCGTGTCGGCAATGGAGCATATTCGATCAGCGCACCGCCAACCAGGGCCGCTCCTGCCATCCCAAATGCCTGAGCTCCAGCCAACACTCCCCCGGCCTGATTGGCCCGGCCGGCGGCGCTGAATTCGACAACGGCTGCAGCTGATGGGCCTGCGGAGATGCCGACGCCGATCCCCATCAAAGCGCGGCCGATAAAGACCCAGGTCACATCGGGCGCTACGGCGAACAGGGCGCTCCCCAGCATCGAGGCAAACAGGCCGATCAGCATAGCCTCGCGGCGCCCGATATAGTCGGATATGTTGCCGAACACGACGAGCATGGAAACGACGAAAACCGGATAGATGGCGAAAATCGCCGTCGTCTCGAATGTCGTCAGCTGCCAGCTCTGCGCATAAAGCGGGTAGGTCAGTGCCGGAGCGGCACTGGTCCAGATCGTATGCGCCACGACGCCTGCGGCGGTGATAAAGCTGGCCTTCTGGCCAAACACTTTCCGTGTCATTTCATATCCTCGGGGGGGCTGCTCAGCCAGAATATCCAGCATGCTCCGGCATTTGATTTGCGTGGTCCCGGCGGTTCGGCCAGGCTGACATATCAGGCGGCGCTGCGCAGTGAAGCCGCATCGCTCGCATCAGGATGTGCTGCAAGACGCCGCCATGAACTCGGGGTCGTCCCGGTGATGCGTCGGAATACTCGGCAGAGATGGGCCTGGTCGGCCAAGCCGCAATCGAGCGCAATCTCACACAAGGGGGCATCGCTCTCTATCATACGGAGCTTCGCGTGCCCGATACGCCGAGAAAGGATATAGTTATGAGGGGACATTCCGAAGCTGACCTTGAAGGCGGTTGAAAAATAACTCGTGCTCAGCCTGATCGTCCGGGCCAGCTCGTCCAGAGAAATCGTCTCGGATATCGATCATCTGCTCAACGCGCTTTATCTGCCAAGGCGCGAGCCCGCCCTGCTTGCTGGCACCTCTCTCACGTCCTGCCATCGCCTTCAGCAATAGCGACGCCTTTCTGATAAAGTCGACCGCCACCATCCGATCATAGTCGACACAATCAATGGCGCTCATGAGCAAACGAGAGATCTCACAAGATGAGGAGGTGAGGTCGAATTCGAATGCCTCGACCGATGAAACTACCGTGCTGCTTGCCATGCCCATCTCCTTTGATCTTTTCTTGGAGTTGGATCATGCAGGGATTGGATCTGACCACATATCGTTCATCCAGCCCAGTTTGGCACCCATCAGACCTAAGGGAATATACGTACGGATAATGGTCGGCAGTATAAAAATATGCTCTCGGATTCGGGCATGACAGTTGGCGTGATTTGTACCAACGGAAATGCCCGCGCCTGGTCATGGCGCGGGCGAAGATGAGGTCGGACATTGTCGACGTCGCACCGAGCTTCGCCGCCGAACCGATTGCTATTATTTTGGGCTCGTCGGTTGGGCGTCGTAATTCGTCGGAACCCATTGGAAATGACCATCGCGCGCCGAGACATGGCCAATTCCAGGGAAAGAAATGTGCGCGGCTCCAATCCAGTAGTTCTCGGTGGCCGCCTTGGAAAATACCTCTATCCGTTCCTTTTTCGCCATGCCAGGGTCGCTGTCATAGGCCAGTGTCACATCGGGATCGGCAAACTGTACCGGCGCAACGTGCACGACATCTCCCCATAAGAGAAGCCGCTGCCCGTCGCTCTCGACCATGTAGAAACTATGACCGGGCGTGTGTCCTGCACCGGGAATTGCCGTGATGCCCGCGACGAGCTGCTCACCGCTTTTGAACGGCTTGAAACGGCCAGCCTCCACATAGGGCTTCACCGAGGCCTTGTCGCCCTCGAACATTGAGGTCAACAGTTTAGGCGCCTTCTTTTCCTGCTCGGGATCCAGCCAATAGCTGGCATCTGCGTCACTGACATGGATGGTCGCATTGGAAAAAGCCATCTTTCCGCCGGGCGCAATGCCACCAACGTGATCGGCGTGCAGGTGCGTCAGATAGATATCGTCGACTTGTTCGGGCGCATATCCGGCAGCGCGAAGATTGTCGATGAGCTTGCCGCAGCAATCGCCGTAAAGCGTTCCGGCGCCCGCATCGATCAGGACGAGTTTGGATCCTGTGTTGATGAGAAAGGCGTTGATAGAGCCTTCCACCGGAACGGTTAGCCGGCTTTCTGCCAGAAGGGCATCGGCCTCACCCGGCGCAACCTGGTCCAGTGGCACGAACTGGCTGCCTGCCTCATCCCTGTTCTTCGTCAGGACGGTGTGAACCGGGAAAGGATGCGTCCCATCCGACAGGGATGTGACCTCGAAACGCCCCAGCATCATCCGGTAAAATCCTGGCGCCTGGCCGCCAGCCATCGGAGCAGCAGCATTCGCCGCGGGTGCAAAAATCGCCATCAATGTGGCAATGCCCAAACTGCCGAATATCACGCTTGAACGACCAACCATCGTAAAATCCTTGCTATTGCTTGATACTGCACTCCGCCGGTTGCGTATGACATGAGGCTACCCATGCATATTTTTCCGGCTTTCGGCTCGATGTAGGGTGCGAAAATCAGTCGGCTTGCCGCTCGGGTGAAAGCGGCAAGCCTTGATTGGACTACGATTTGATGAAGGCGAGAAGGTCGGGGTTGATGACATCCGCATGCGTAGTCAGCATGCCGTGCGGGTAACCCGGATAGACCTTGAGCGTACCGTTCTTGACGAGCTTGACGGACAGACGGCCTGCATCGTCGATCGGCACGACCTGGTCGTCGTCGCCATGCATGACCAGAACCGGAACGGTGATCTTCTTCAGGTCTTCCGTCTGGTCGGTTTCGGAGAAGGCTTTGATGCCGTCATAATGGGCCTTGGCGCTGCCCATCATGCCCTGCCGCCACCAATTCTGAATCACGCCGGGATAAACTTTCGCGTCCGGGCGGTTGAAGCCGTAGAACGGACCTGCCGGGAAATCGATGAACAGCTGCGCGCGGTTTGCGGCGACGCCCTGGCGGATGCCGTCAAAGACTTCCATCGGCAGACCGCCGGGATTGGAAGCCGTCTTCAGCATCAGTGGCGGAACGGCTGAAACGAGAACCGCCTTGGCGACGCGGCCCTGCGGCTGGCCGAACTTTGCGACATAACGGGCGACTTCGCCGCCGCCGGTCGAGTGGCCGATATGGACGGCATTCTTCAGGTTCAGATGTTCGACAACGGCAGATGCGTCGGCAGCGTAATGGTCCATGTCATGACCGTCGCTGACCTGCTGGGAGCGCCCATGGCCACGGCGGTCATGGGCGATGACACGATAGCCGTTTGCCAGGAAGAACAGCATCTGTGCGTCCCAATCGTCCGAAGACAACGGCCAGCCGTGGTGGAACATGATCGGCTGCGCATCCTTCGGACCCCAGTCCTTGAAGAAGATCTCTACGCCGTCCTTGGTCTTGACGAAGCTCTCGGTCATCCGAACGTTTCCTTTCGCGGTTTTCGAGTTGGTTTGAGATAAAGCGGAACCTGGCAGCGCCATAACGGCGAAGAGCGCAGCGCCTCCGATCAGCGCGTGGCGGCGCGGAATAGGAAATTCGAGATCGTTCTTCATGTGCGGCCCTCCCGGCTGGCTTGGCATCTGCTCGACTGCAGTGAGCCATATTTAGGAGATGCTGATGGCTCTCGATTGTAAGATCGGTCGCTGCTTTGGACAAAACGCGGCTCGAGAGCGGGAAATATGTAATATTGGTGTGGTGCAGCGATTTTCCGCGGCGCATTTTCCGTGACCAGTCACGACGGAAAAGTCTGAAACGACAAGTCTACAGCAGATCCGCCAAGACCTGCCATCGGTACCATTTCATCGTCGCGTCACTCAAAGCGCTTGATGGAGATGACCTCGATGACCAGTTCAGTTGTTGCAAAACCCACAGTCGTGCTCGTCCATGGTGCTTGGGCGGATGGTTCGAGTTGGCGGCGGGTCATCCCGTTTCTCCTTGACAACGATATCCCAGTCGTTGCGGTTCAAAACCCGACAACGTCTCTTTCGCATGATGTTGCCGCGACCCGGCGCATTCTGAATGGGATCGAGGGCCCCATCGTTCTTGTTGGTCATAGCTGGGGTGGCGCCGTGATCACAGAGGCCGGGAACGACCCAAAGGTGAAGGCGCTGGTTTTCGTTGCAGCCTTGCCGCCATCGCAAGGTCAGTCGGTCGGGGACCTCGTCGCTTCCTACACACCGCCACCCGGATTGTCTCACATCGTCGATGATGGTGACGGCTTCCTGCGAATGGGTGTCGACGGCTGGATCAACGATGTAGGCCAGGATCTCCCTGAGAAGGAAAACAGGGTCTTGTCTGTCGTCCAGACACCTCTGGCAAAGGGGACATTCGGTGACAAGATCACCAAGGCAGCCTGGAGGGCAAAGCCAAACTGGTATGTGGTATCGACGAGCGATCGTGTCGTCAGTGTCGAATTGCAGAGAGAGCTTGCCAGTCGCTTGGACGCAAAGATCACAGAGCTTGATGCGAGCCATCTATCCCTGCTTTCCCAGCCGCAGCAGATTGCCGCAGTCATTCGTGACGCGGTAGAATCGACGGTCTTGCGGCTCAAGCAACCAACCTAAATCAAGGATGCCGTCGCGCAATCCTCAAGGGTGCTTGGTTCCCTTTTGAAAGCCGATCTTCTGTGCATCGGTGGCGTGAAATACATAGATCACGGGGTCATAAAACAACTTCTGGATTGTGGAACTCAAGATTTATCAGGAATAGGCCGGATATCGGGGCCGCGGCCTCCTGTCACACCCTATTCTGGGACGTTCGACATCTTCAACCACGGAAGAAGGAGGACATCGTTATGATGTCTCGTATCGGAGGGTTTATCACCGCTCTGCTTGGTCTGGCTATTCTCTGGTATGGAGTAAAGCTGGCTCAGGCTGGTGGTTCTCCATTTTATGTTTTTATGGGGCTCGGCCTCTTGGTTTCTGGCGGGCTGCTGATTGGGCGGCGCCAGACTGGTCTATTGGTTTATTCTTTAACGCTTGCCGTCACATTCATATGGACGCTCTACGAAGTCGGGTTCGACAAGTGGCAGTGGATTCCGCGCGGCGCTCTGGTCATCTTCCTCGGCCTGCTGCTCAGCCTGCCCTTCGTCACCAACAGCCTGCGTGACCGACCGAATAAGCTTTGGGCGCCGGGCCTCGGCAATGGCGTCTTTGCCCTTCGTGCCGTTGTCGCTGTTATCGCAGTTCTCGGCATCATCGCCTGGTTCTACGATCCGTTGTCGATCACCGGCAAACTGGCCAAGACGGCTTCCGCGGATGCCGCGACCGATCCGAGCGGCACGCCTTATCCTACCGACGACTGGACCGCCTATGGCGGTACCAATCTCGGCCAGCGTTACTCGGCCCTGACGGACGTTAATGTCGCCAACGTCAAGGGCCTCAAGGTCGCCTGGGAACATCATACCGGCGACCTGCGCAAGGCCGATCAGGATTCGTCCGAATACACGTTCGAGGCGACGCCGATCAAAGTTGATGGCGGTCTCTATTTCTGCACGCCGCACAATGTCATCCAGTCGCTCGAGCCGGAAACCGGCAAGGTCCGCTGGTCGTTCGATCCGATGATGAAACGCGATCCGTTCTATCAGCACCAGACATGCCGTGGCGTGTCGTGGAATGATTCGACGGCCTATGCCGCGCCTGCCGACAGCACGCCCGATCAGCAGGCAGCAGAAGCTGCAGCGGTTGCCGAGTGCCCGCGCCGCATTCTTGCCTCGACGGTTGATGCTCGCCTGTTCGCGCTTAACGCCGATACCGGCGCCCTATGCAAGACATTCGGTACCGACGGTTATGTCGACCTGATGGAAGGCATGATCGATACCAACCGCGCCACCTACCAGCAGACATCCGCGCCGCTGGTGACCAAGGATCTCATCATCCTCGGCAGCGCGATTGCCGACAATTACTATGAAAACAATCCGTCGGGCGTCATCCGGGCGTTTGACGTGCGGACCGGCAAGATCGTCTGGAAGTTCGACGCCAGCAAGCCGAACGACACGGCACCGCTTGCCCCCGGCCAGCATTACGAGCCGAACTCGGTCGTCGCCTGGACGCAGTTTGCCGCCGATGAGAAGCTTGGTCTCGCCTATATCCCGTTTGGCAACGCCTCACCTGACCAGGTTGGTATTTCGCGCACGCCCGAGCAGGAGGCCTTTGTCGATGCGCTCGTCGCTCTCGACCTGAGGACTGGCCATCTGAAGTGGAAATTCCAGACCTCGCATCACGATCTCTGGGACCGCGACAACCCTTCGCAGCCGGTTCTTTTGAACCTGCCGAAAAACGGCGTCGATACGCCGGCAATCATCATCCCGACCAAGATCGGCAATCTGTGGGTTCTTGACCGGACCAACGGCCAGCCGATCCTGCCGATCAGTGAGGTGCCGGTGAAGACCAATACCGACATTGCCGGCGAAAAGCTGTCGCCGACGCAGCCGATGTCGTCGCTCAACTTCACGCCGGCGGCGCTGCGCGAAGCCGACATGTGGGGTGCGACGCCGTTCGACCAGATGGCGTGCCGCACGACCTATAATCAGTATCGTTACGACGGAAACCCCTGGACGCCGCCGACCACCACCGGCTCGCTCGTATGGCCGGGCAATATCGGCGTGTTCAACTGGGGTTCGATCGCGGTCGATCCGGTCAACAAGTGGCTGATCGGCACACCGCAATATCTGGCTTATCTCTACCAGCTCTACCCGCGTCCGGCAGGCGACCTCAACAAGCGCGTGTTCGGCGGGGACAATTCGGGCGGCGAATCCAAGCCCGGCAACGAAAACCTCGGCGGTCCCTATGCCGTGTCGATCCAGCATTTCCGCTCTGCACTCGCTGCACCGTGCAATGCACCTGCCTGGGGTGTTCGCGTCGGCGTCGACCTGACGACCGGCAAGACCGCCTGGAAATACCGCAACGGAACCGTCGCCGGCCAGAAATTTGCCGGCGTGAAGTTCCCGATCCCGTTCGAAATGGGCATGCTCGCCCATGGTGGCACGCTGACGACCGCCGGCGGCGTGGCGTTTACGGCTGCTGCCCTTGACGACGCGATCCGCGGCTATGACATGCAGACCGGTGAAGTGCTTTGGAAGATGGCGCTTCCGGCCGGTGGCCAGGCAACGCCGATGACCTATCGCGGCAAGGACGGCAAGCAATACATCGTCGTCGCTGCCGGTGGCCATGGATCGCTCGGCACGACGCCTGGCGATTCCGTGATTGCCTATACGCTGAACTGAGCGTTCGCAATTCGACAAGGTGGAGAAGCGCGCCGCACATGGCGCGCTTTTTCTGCAAACTTCCAAGCAACGCGTGACGTCCTGCCGTCACATCTGGCGCCCGATCGGCCAGTCCATCGAGCCGATCAGGGAGGATTCCGGTTATCTGCACCTTGGCGGCTTCATTCCGGAAAATATTGCAAATACCGAAAATGCGCGCACCAAAAAGGTGGCGAGGGGGTCGCGCTAATTTGCACGTTCGTTGGGAACCTTTCTCCCGATCCCACACTTGGCCATGCTTGGAAACCAAGCAGGAGCCCTGCCTTGATCAATGACCTTTGGTATAAGAACGCCGTCGTCTATTGCCTTTCGGTTGAAACGTTCATGGATTCGAACGGCGATGGGGTCGGAGACTTTCAGGGCCTGCAGCGAAGGCTCGATTATCTTGCCGGGCTCGGGATCAATGCGATCTGGTTGATGCCGTTCCAGACCTCGCCCGGTCGTGATGACGGTTATGACGTGTCCGATTATTACAATGTCGATCCGCGTTATGGGACACTTGGTGATTTTGTCGAATTCACCCATGGCGCAAAACAGCGCGGGATTCGTGTTCTGATCGACCTGGTGGTCAATCATACGTCCGACCAGCATCCCTGGTTCAAGCAGGCTTGCTCAGACAAGAATTCGCGCTATCGCGACTGGTATGTATGGTCCGACAAAAAGCCTGCCAATGCGGATGAAGGCATGGTCTTTCCGGGTGTCCAGAAGACGACCTGGACACGGGATCGGCAATCGGGGGAATATTATTTCCACCGCTTCTACGATTTTCAGCCGGACCTCAACACAGAAAACCCCCATGTTCAGGCAGAGATCCTGAAAATCATGGGGTTCTGGTTGCAGCTCGGCGTTTCAGGCTTCCGGATGGATGCGGTGCCTTTCGTCATCGCCGAAAAGGGGGCCGACGTGAAGGTGCCGAAAGAGCAGTTCGACATGCTCAGGACCTTTCGCGAGTTCCTGCAATGGCGAAAGGGTGACAGCATCATCCTCGCTGAAGCCAATGTCGTGCCAAAACAGAACCTGCAATATTTCGGTGACGACGGCGAGCGCATGCAGATGATGTTCAACTTCCACGTCAATCAGTCGCTGTTTTACGCGATGGCGAGTGCCGATACGCGGCCGTTGGCAAAGGCAATGCAAGATACGCGGGAGCGTCCGCATACCGGGCAATGGGGCGTTTTCCTGCGCAATCACGACGAACTTGACCTCGGAAGGCTCAACGAAAAGCAGCGGCAGCAGGTTTTCGATGCCTTCGCACCGGACAAGACAATGCAGCTCTACGATCGTGGCATCCGTCGGAGGCTCGCGCCGATGCTGGGTGGCGATGAACGGCGCCTGAAGCTCGCCTACAGTCTGATGTATTCCCTGCCCGGAACACCGGTTCTTCGTTATGGAGACGAGATCGGTATGGGTGACGATCTTTCGCTACCCGAGCGCAATTGTGCACGCACGCCGATGCAATGGTCGGATGAGCCGCAGGGCGGATTTACCAAAGGTGACAAGCCGGTCCTGCCGGTGATCGAGAAGGGCCCCTACGGCTTCGAGCATGTCAATGTCGCCTTCCAGCGGCGCGATCCTCAATCCATGCTGAACTGGACGGAGCGAATGATCCGCATGCGCAAGGAGGCGCCGGAGATTGGTTGGGGGGCTTTCGAAGTTCTGGATTGTGGAGATCAAGGCGTTCTTGTGATGCGATATGACTGGCGCAACAATGCGGTGATCATCATCCATAATTTCCACGACAAACCGGTCGAAATCACCTTTGACGCGGGCATTGGCGATGACGGACATTTGCTGATCGACATTGCGGATGGCAGCGACAGTCGAGCCGATGAGGGCGGCCTGCATCATATGGTTCTCGAGCCCTACGGCTATCGCTGGTACCGGGCAGGGGGGCTCGACTATCTTTTGAAACGCAGCGAGGTTTGACGCCGGCGTGTACCGAGACTTTACGAGCGAGACGTCGGGCCATCCGTTACCAGCACGGCAAAAGCCTCGAAGGGTTTCAGCGTCATATGTCGCTCCACTGTTTCGACCGGAGCATAATTCGACACCAGTGCGATACCGTTGAGGGCAAGTTCGGCGGGAAGGTCGAGCGTGATTTCCTGCGAACTGAAACTTGCCACGACGACAATGCGTTCTCTGCCTAAGGTTCGGACGTAGACATAGACATCCGGATGCTGATCGAACCAGGATTGATAGTCGCCATAGACGATCACCGCGTGTCTTTTCCGCAGATCGATCAGCGTCCGA
This sequence comes from Neorhizobium alkalisoli, assembly GCF_007829835.1. Lineage (GTDB taxonomy): Bacteria > Pseudomonadota > Alphaproteobacteria > Rhizobiales > Rhizobiaceae > Neorhizobium. The sequence goes on from NZ_VIWP01000017.1 coordinate 35,929, forward strand.
TAGTGGTTCCAGATAGAGCCATCGTCTTTCATGGCATTTTCGGCATTGATGGTCTCGAAATTCTCGTTCACCTCGATCCACGGCACCGCGGTCGAAAACCCGCCATGCGGTCCCGCGGTCCATTGCATCGGGGTGCGGGCATTGTCGCGGCCGCTCTGATTTGCGCCCTGAATAAACTCTTCAGAAGAATGCCCCGCTTGAAGATGCAGGCGATGCATGTTGAGCGTCTCGATATCCCGATATTGTTCGATGGATGAGAACGGAATGTTGGTCATGCCGATCTCTTCGCCCTGGTAAATGAAGGGCGTGCCCTTGAGGAGATGAAGAACAGTCGCAAGCATCTTGGCCGATTGGACGCGGTAACCTTTCGCGTCGCCATAACGCGAGACCGCGCGGGGAAGATCGTGATTGCCCCAGAACAGCGAGTTCCAGCCATCATGGGCCAAGGCAAGCTGCCATTTTCCGAACACTGCCTTCAGTTCGACCAGATCGAAAGGCTTGGGCCGCCATTTGCCGAAGACGTCGTCCCATTGACGGGTCACATGCTCGAACTGGAAAACCATCGAAAGCTCTCGGCGATCGTGACCGGAATAGAGCAGGGCAGACGCAGGCGTGGCACTCCAGGCCTCGCCGACGGTTACGATATCGCGCTGGCCGAAGGTGTTGGCGCTCATTTCCTGCAGATACTCGTGAAGATGGGGACCGTCGGTGACGATTTCCTGATCGACCTGTTTGCCGATATAATCGATCACGTCCATTCGAAAACCGACGATCCCGCGCGCCAGCCACCAGTTCATCATCCTGTAGATTTCCGCGCGAACTTTCGGGTTTTCCCAATTGAGATCCGGCTGGCGTTGCGAAAACAGATGCAGGTAATATTCCTGGGTAACCTCATCGAAGGTCCATGCCGAACCGCCGAAAGAGGACTGCAGGCCGTTGGGAGGACCGCCATCCGGCGCCGGCCTGCGCCAGATATAGAAATCCCGGAACTGATTGTTGGAACCGCTGCGGGATTGGACGAACCAGGGATGTTCGTCGGACGTGTGATTGACAACGAGATCGAGCATGATGCCGATCCCCCTGTCCTTCGCATCAGAAACAAGCCGGTCGAAATCGTCTAACGTGCCGAATTCGGGCGCAACGTCCTGATAGTCCGATATGTCGTAGCCGTTGTCGTCCATCGGGGATCTGCAGATTGGGGACAGCCAGATCACGTCGATCCCAAGCTGCTTGAGATAGTCGAGTTTGGACGTGATGCCCGGAATGTCGCCTATTCCGTCACCGTTTGAATCATGGAAGCTGCGCGGATAAACCTGATAAATGACGGCGGAATGCCACCATCTCGTATCTGGTGAGGACGCCCCGGCAGCAACACCGGGCCGCAATAGACCGTCTTGAACCATCGGACATACACTCCTGGCATCCCCTGCCTGGGATATTCGGCGCAAACGCTGTGAAGAAGCGGAAGGTTAAAAAGCCTTGTCGATTTCCGGGCAATCCTGCAGACGCTCGTATCTCCGTCTTCCAAAAGGCTTATCCTGCGAGGTAAATCGCAGACCGCCTCTCAGGATGAGAGCCATTCAGGGAGCACGGCGCGATGCCCGAAACTTCTTGCCGTTTTCCGCTTCGCGCTTGAGCCATTCGCGGGTCGGCTGTTCAGGTGGTCGCTGATCCGTTGAAGGTCTTCCACGATGCGTCAGAACCCAGACGCCAAGCGATCCTATTGCGATGACCAGAACCAACGCCAATCCGATCATTGGTAGAAATTCCAACATGTCTGCCTCCCTGGTTTGAACAGTCAACATCCTCTCCCGCAACAAGGTTCCACACTTTCCACTCGTAAGGCCGCCCGCAGAAGCTCATCATTCTCACGCCGACATTGCGCAGCGTCCCCGGGTCCCAAACCCTGACGTTCCGCGCAAGCGGGATAGTCCGGCATTGGCAAAGGATGGCAGGTCGACGAGAATGCCCGTGCGCTAGAAATTGCAGCTGGGTCTGCGCGCTTCATTGAGAATATCGGTGCGCCTTTACGAGAGCGCGTATATGCCGAATTCATGATTTGAAACGATAGCACCTATGAATGGTGCCACCCTAATCGAATGTCCACGCTGCTCTAACTCGGTTTCTTCGGTATGCCGGCTCTGCGCCGGGATGCATCAACGCCTTATCATCAGGATACGGAGAAGAAGATGCCGTCCACGAACCAGCCCGAAATCTCCAGGCGGGACTTGCTTATCTCGTCTGCCGCGACAGTTGCCATGACAGGAGCCGCGCCTGGTGTTGCGGCAGCACAGTTTGCGGATAGATCAATGCATTACACTTCTACGATTTCCTTGAAGGTCAACGGCGAAAGCCGTGACCTCGATATCGACAACCGAACCACGCTCCTCGACGCGCTTCGCGAGCATCTCCATCTGACCGGGACGAAGAAGGGCTGCGATCATGGCCAGTGCGGCGCCTGTACGGTGATGGTCGATGGCCGGCGCATCAATTCGTGCCTGACATTGGCCGTCATGCACGATGGCGACGAGGTCACGACGATCGAGGGGCTTGGACAACCCGGGAACCTGCATCCGATGCAGGCGGCATTCGTCAAGCATGACGGCTTCCAATGTGGATACTGTACCCCCGGGCAAATCTGTTCCTCCGTGGCGGTGCTGGAGGAGATCAGAGCAAACATCCCGAGCCACGTCACAGGCAGCCTCACCGAACAGGCAACGATTTCGCAAGCGGAAATCCGTGAGCGCATGAGCGGCAATATCTGTCGTTGCGGCGCCTATTCGAACATTGTCGAGGCAATTGTCGAAGCTGCGGGGGCACGCGCATGAGAGCCTTCACCTATGAGCGTGCCGCCTCGGTCGAAGCCGCGGCAGGCGCCGCAGCGTCAAATCCCGAAGCAAAATTCATCGCCGGTGGTACAAACCTTCTCGATCTGATGAAACTGGAGATCGAGACACCGAGCCACCTGATCGACGTCAACGGCCTTGGCCTCGACAGGATCGAAGCGACGCCCGAAGGGGGGCTGCGTATCGGCGCCCTCGTTAGAAACACAGACCTTGCTGCACATGAAACAATCCGCCGCGACTATGGTGTGCTGTCGCGGGCCTTGGTCGCCGGCGCCTCGGGCCAGCTTCGCAACAAGGCCACCACAGCAGGGAATCTGATGCAGCGAACACGCTGTCCTTATTTCTATGATACCAATCAGCCCTGCAACAAGCGGCGGCCGGGAAGCGGATGTTCCGCATTGGGTGGTATCAGCCGCCAACTCGGCGTCGTCGGTGTCAGTGATGCCTGCATTGCTACCCATCCAAGCGATATGGCGGTCGCCATGCGGGCGCTCGACGCTGCGGTCGAAACCGTCAAGCCGGACGGAACCAGGCGGTCGATTGGGATGGCGGATTTTCATCGGCTGCCAGGCGACACACCCCATATCGAAACCGAGCTCAAGTCGGGCGAGTTCATCACAGCTGTGGTCCTGCCGCCACCGATCGGTGGCAGGCATATCTATCGGAAAGTCCGTGACCGCGCCTCTTATGCCTTCGCGCTGGTTTCTATCGGCGCCGTGATTCAACCCGATGGCACAGGGCGGATTTCCGTGGGAGGCGTGGCACATAAGCCATGGCGTCTCGATGCGGCGGACGCCGAATTGCCGAAAGGAGCGAAGGCTGCAAGTGCGGCGCTTCTCGCCGATGCCCGCACGACAGAGCAGAACAAGTTCAAGGTCGATCTCGTCGAGCGCACGCTCGGCGCCGTGATCCTCGAAGCAAGGGGTTGAGCCATGAAGTTCGAGACACCAGCCAAAACCAATCCCATCGACAACCTCAAGGTCGTCGGCCAGCCGATCCACCGTATCGATGGGGAACTGAAGACGACCGGACGGGCCATGTATGCCTATGAATGGCATGACCCGAACATGCGTTATGCCTATGGCTATCCGCTTGGCTCGGCGATTGCCAAGGGCCGGATCAAATCGATGGATGTGGCCGCAGTCCAAAAATCCCCCGGGGTCTTGTCCGTTGTCACGACGCTCTCCGTTGGCGACCTTGGCAAGGGAAAGCTCAATACGGCCAAGCTTTTCGGCGGTGACAAGATAGAGCATTACCATCAGGCGATCGCTGTCGTCGTGGCTGAAACCTTTGAACAGGCGCGTGCTGCCGCGAGCCTGATCCAGGTAGACTATCAGGAAGAGAGCGCAGCCTTCGATCTGGCCGCAGCCAAGGGAAGCGCGGTCAAGCCGAAAGACGCCGGTGGCGCTCCGCCGGACAGTGCTGTCGGCGACTTCGATGGTGCATTCAAATCGGCAGCCGTCTCGTTTGACGGAACCTACACGACGCCGGACCAGTCGCATGCGATGATGGAACCGCATGCATCGATCGCCGCCTGGGATGATGACGAGCTGACTGTCTGGACCTCCAGCCAGATGATCGATTGGTGGCGCTCGGACCTTGCCGCGACATTGGGCATGGAAAAGGAAAAGATCCATCTCATGTCACCCTTCATCGGCGGCGGCTTTGGCGGAAAACTGTTTCTCCGATCGGACGCGGTCCTGGCGGCGCTCGCAGCAAAGGCTGCCGGACGGCCGGTCAAGGTCGCCTTGCCACGGCCTTTCATTGCCAACAACACGACGCATCGGCCGGCAACGATCCAGCGCATCCGCATCGGCGCCCAAAGGGATGGTAAAATCACGGCGATTGGGCATGAAAGCTGGTCGGGTGACTTGCCGGGGGGCGGGCTGGAGACTGCCGCAATGCAGACGCGGCTTCTCTATGCCGGCGAAAACCGCATGACGGCGATGAGATTGGCCGAGCTCAATCTACCGGAAGGCAATGCGATGCGGGCGCCGGGCGAGGCGCCAGGCCTGATGGCGCTGGAGATCGCCATTGATGAAATGGCCGAAAAGCTCGGCATCGATCCGATCGAATTCCGCATCGTCAACGATACCCAGGTTGATCCGGAAAATCCGGAGCGTCCGTTCTCGCATCGCAATCTTATTGGTTGCCTCAAACTCGGCGCAGAGCGCTTCGGGTGGAGCGAGCGAAAGCAACCGGGCTTACGACGTGAGGGCAACTGGCTGGTCGGCCTGGGTGTCGCGGCAGGTTTCCGCAACAATCTCGTGATGCCGTCCGGGGCACGGGTTCGACTGGCAGGCGATGGTGTCGTCACCGTCGAAACCGACATGACGGATATCGGGACGGGGAGCTACACAATCATTGCTCAGACCGCCGCCGAAATGATGGGCGTTACCGTCGAAAAGGTCGGGGTGCATCTCGGCGATTCGCGCTTTCCCGTCTCGGCCGGCTCGGGCGGTCAGTTTGGTGCCAATTCGGCAACGTCCGGCGTCTACGCGGCCTGCATCAAGCTGCGTGAGGCCGTGGCAAAGAAACTCGGCTTCAATTCCAACGACGTCGTCTTTGAAAACGGGCAGGTGCGATCGGGCAACCGATCTGTCGCGTTGGCGGAAGCGGCCGGCTCCGATGGCCTGGTTGGCGAAGACACGATGGAATGGGGCGATCTCACCGACACGCATCAGCAATCGACATTCAGCGGCCATTTCGTGGAAGTGGGAGTCGATGCTGCAACGGGCGAGACGCGCATCCGCCGGATGCTCGCCGTCTGTGCGGCCGGCCGGATCATCAACCCGATCACGGCCCGCAGCCAGGTCATCGGTGCGATGACGATGGGCGCCGGGCTCGCATTGTCGGAAGAATTAGCCGTCGATACGCGCCACGGCTTCTTCGTCAATCATGATCTGGCGGGTTACGAAGTGCCTGTTCATGCCGATATCCCGCATCAGGACGTGATCTTCATGGATGAGACCGATCCGATGTCATCACCGATGAAGGCCAAGGGCATTGGCGAGCTCGGTTTGTGTGGCGTCTCGGCGGCGATCGCCAACGCGATCTACAATGCGACCGGCGTCCGGGTTCGGCATTATCCGATCACCCTGGACAAGGTAATCGGTGGCCTGCCGGAAGTCGCATGAGCATCGGAAGGCGGTTGCAGCGCAACCGCCTTCGCTTCGGCGAAAAAAGCCCCGCTGCCGTCCGTATGTCTGCCCTTCCCGCAGGTCAGTCGTGCGTGCTTGGATCGTCGCCTTGCCGTACTCGTGTTCCTCTCCATCTATCGCGTCATGACCTTGAAAAGGAGCGCACGTGATCGGCTGGCTGGCATCGACGGGTATCGACTTTAACATTTTTCCTCATTTCGCAGCATTGCTGATCTCCTATCTGCTCGCGTTGCCGATCGGCTGGGATCGCGAGAACAACGAGCGGAGCGCCGGACTTCGGACATTTCCGTTGGTGGCAATTGCCGCCTGTGGCTTCATACAGGCGGCGGAAACCGTGACACAGGGGAATGCGGAGGCGACCGCCCGGGTTGTCGAAGGCCTGATAAACGGTGTCGGTTTTATCGGAGGCGGCGCAATTCTCGTCGGCAAAATGAGCACGCGCGGCACGGCAACCGCGGCAAGCATCTGGGCGACTGGCGCCATCGGGGCTGCAGTCGGGCTTGGCGCTTATGATACCGCAATTGTTCTCTCGATTGCGACATTCGCAACTTTGCGGATCATGACCAGCTTCAAACCAAGCGATGAAAAAAGCCGTTCACGAGATGTCAGCGACAGACCCTGATGCAACCGAAAGCCTGGACGACCCTCCGGCGAGAATATCAGGCCGCAGACGTCAATGTCTCGTCATCAAGGAATATATCCTCAAGGACCGAAAGCACCTTTGCAACGCCCGGGTCTTCACAGGAATAAAACGAGGTCTGCCTGTCACGACGCACCTTCACGACGTTCAGGTCGCGCATCTTCTTGAGATGCTGCGACAGCGCCGACTGGCTCAGATCGACTGCTTTTGCCAAGCTGTTGACGTCCCACTCTCGCTGCATCAGGAGCTGGAGAACAATGAGCCGGCGATCATGCGCCAGCAAGCCGACGAGATCCGCCGCGGCATCGAAATCGAGATTGTTCATTGGTCAGCCTTGATCGCAAGAAGGAAGATATCTGGTGGTGATCATAATGCTCTAATTATTATACTATATTACTAATGTTTTCAATTCTTAAGTTGAGGATATTGACGCCGTGCGCACCAGACTGCACGCGGCTGCAGCGCGCTGGGCAGACATTGGTTCGAGAGCGCCGATGCGCTCGAAAATACCCGGATTGGGTCGACAAAGATCGGTCGGCATCCATCCATCCGCCATTCCGATCGGGAGCAGCCAGGATTCCGGGCAGCGCTAGTCGTCATTGGCCGCATCAGGCGCGATGGAGGAAAGGCGAGAAATCAGACCTCGACAGTCAATAACCTCTTCGATTGCGCTGTTGATGCGTTCGATGAGCCCCAACGTAGCCGGCTGTTCGGGATCGACAAAATCACCGACGAACAGAATGACATTGTCGACGGTCAGAGGGACACCCGCGACAGTGCACTTCAATATGGCCTGGTTTGCTATCGCGGTCGCGCCGATTCGTTCGAAGAGACGCGTGCCTTCATCTGCTGACATTCCTGGGAACACTGCAATTTCCTGTATGGGTGGGAGCAGTCACCTATACAGCACGTCATTCATATGAAGAACATCTTATATTAGCGGAGTGCTATGCAACTGTGTCATAGCGGGACACATTTTCTCGGGTCACATCAGCGGATATGGCCACCCACATTCGTCTAGGTACAGCCGTGATTGAAAAGATCATGCGATCAGGAGCCGGCGTGCATGAGTGACACTACCCTGTCGTGAGCCCCGAGCAGCAAGTCGAGTTCTCCTCGGTTGCCACCGAAGCTCGTAATCAGCCTCTGAGCTTCTCCAAGCTCGAGGGCATAGCGCTCACATAGATCCGCAGGCGAGTAGTCGATCTGGTTATCATCAGCCATTGTCTTCGATCTCCTTTGCGAGAAAACGGTTCGCGATACTGGAGGTTCATTCAAGTCTTGTGACCAATAGAAATCGGGCTTGAACTGCCGGCCAATTCCATAGGGCGCGTGTCGGCGAAGCTATTTGCCTCGTCGCAGAGGAATTCCGCGTTGCGCAGGGCGTTTGCGTTTCCGTCAGAGGTCAGGGCTGGCCGCAGCAACATGATCAACGGAGCCAAAATGTCGGGTCAGGATAAAATTCGCGAGGATGCATGTGCCGATTAGAGGACGAAGGACGCCCGGAAGGCCGGCATGCACGGCATTGGCGCGAAGCCAAGGCTGCGCAGCGCTCCTCCGAATATTCCCAGACATGGTCGGCAGATCACAGCGGTTGAATTTGAGCGACGGACAGTGCCGCGTCTTTGATCAAGGACGAGGGTATCCGTCCAGAGGACCTGAATTCTGAAAATGACGATGGCGCATCTTGATGTCGTGACCGGGTGTCGAGGACGGTAGTACCGCTCTTTGCGTCTCCCACCAGGGAGATCTTTCCTATCGGTCGTTGATGGATGGAAGATGGGTTTCCACCTCGATCCTTTTCTTTTCCGGCAGAGTGGAGACGTGCTCGTCCCAGAACCTTTTCGCCTCGCGGGGCTCGTCGTCCCACTGTCGCGTGCTGACGATGTTATCATCGATCTTGGACAGGCGTTTGCCGCCAAGTGCGAGATATTCCTGGGCGAGCTTGAAGGCGTCTGTTTCGATATTCATCACGATTACTCCTCTTGCCGGGCTCATCGCACGGCTCCGTGTCTCCGGAGAGCTCGAGGACGAGCTTTTCTGCACTCCGCCTCAGCGTCGTTAACTCCCGGGCTTGGCAAATGTTTCTAAGGGTGATCGCTGAATTTGAGGTGATTGCCTACGCACAGGCACTCCTGAGCTTTGATTTTAAGTCACAGCGGCAATTTGGGCGAGGTGAGCTGACCGCGGTCCTCAGTCACGCATGGCAGCGCAGTGCCATACAGGCTGCGGCTCCGCGCCTATGCTGTTTTAGGATTATCGGACCGGTTTGGGCATCTTGTGCAATCTGTCTCGACAGGTTTGTTCATGCTGATTGCGTCGGGAGCGAGCGAAGACATAAGCCGTGGTCATTCCAGCGGGCATGCACATGCTTCCACTTGGCCGAGAGGCCAGGCAGCACACATCTCCAAGGCCGACAATTTACTGCAAATTTTTGAGACTGCCGAGCCCGCACTGACGCATGCCATATTTTTGCCGTGACCTATGGAACCGAGAGCCATCAACTTTGTTTCTCGTACCTTCACAGAGGCGTGTTTTTGCCAAGAAAATCAGGAGGTCACATCATGGGTCGTGGGCTATTACTCTGGATGCTCGGTATTCCGCTACCGATCGTTATCCTTCTCGTTCTGTTCCTGCGATAGGAGGATACCATGTCGCTCTATAACACAGGCGTCTCCGACGTCGGAGTTGAGTCTTCCGCGCCGGCCTTGGCATGGGGACCGGTCATCGGAGGCGCGATAGCGGCTTCCGGTGTGACCATCATCCTGCTCTTGCTGGGCTCCGGCCTTGGTCTGACCATGGTGTCGCCCTGGGGTGGTGAAGGCGCCTCGTTCACGGCCGTCAGCGTTACGGCGGCAATCTGGTTCGTCGTGGTCCAATGGCTGTCATCGGCCCTTGGCGGTTACCTGAGCGGTCGGCTTCGCACCAAATGGGCAGGCGTCCATTCGGATGAGGACTTCTTCCGCGATACCGCTCATGGCTTTCTGAGCTGGGCTCTTGCCACGGTGGTCATTGCAGGCCTTGCTGGCTCGGCCTTCACCTCACTCCTCGGCGGCGGCGTTCAGGCGCTGGCGTCGACGGCCTCGACAGCTGCTGTTGCTGGGGCTGCTGCGACGAATGCAGATGGTGGGACGGCTACCGGACCGACAGCGTACTTCACGGATGCGCTGCTACGTCCCCAGGACCTTCGTGCAAAAGCGCAGGCAAGTGACGCAGCTGCCACCGCGGAAGTCTCGAGAATTCTCGTCAATGCGGCTGCCAAGGGAAGCCTTTCCGACGAAGATCGAACCTACCTCAATGCCTTGGTGGCATCTCGGGCCGGTCTGACGCCGGAACAGGCCAAGGCACGCGTCGATGAAGTTCTCAAGGCAGTCGATGATGCAAAGCTTGCTGCCCAGCAGAAGGCCGATGCGGCCAGGAAATCCGCAGCGACCACCGCTATCCTAGGCTCCCTTTCCCTTCTTGTCGGTGCGTTCATTGCATCGGTCGCGGGTGCTCTCGGTGGTCGTCAGCGCGACGAGGAAGCCTTGAGAGGCTGACAGTAACCCTGGTCAATCAGAAGCGCGGGGGCCGAACTTTGGCCCCCGCGCTTTCTTTTGTGTCAGCAGGCGCGTGATAAAGTCGCCTCCTTCAATCCCTCAAAGAGATCAGCGCGGCCAAAAGGGAATAGGCCGGAATGGCTTTTCACGGTGAGGCAAACAAAAAATAGGTTCCGCAGACCAGACGTCGCAACGTTTGGTCTGTGGCTAAGCAGTGTTAGGAAGCAGCGACGCCCGACCCCTCAAGGATTGGTGGCTGGCGCGATTTCGGTTTGTGACGGCTGCAATCTCGGTGGCGTCCCGGAAAGCGGTTCCTGGCCTTTCAGCCGCTCATCTGCAGAGACTGATGGTGTCATGGCCAGTGTCGCCTTTGTGCCGGCCGTGTCGACATTATCACCCCTAGCCAATACCCGGCCCGTCTTCGCATCATTCGCGGCCTGGTTTCCAACAGAGATCTGATCTGTTCCAACCGGCTCTGGTGTCACCTTGCCATCGGCAGGAGCGACACGCCAAACCATGTTCCCGGCATCGTCTGCGACAAGCAGTGCTCCGGTCCCATCCATGCCAACGCCAACCGGCCTGCCGCGGGCCTGATCTCCTTGAAGGAAGCCCGTCACAACGTCCTGTGCCTTGCCTGAAGGCTTTCCGTTTTCGAACGGCACATAGACGACTTTATAACCGTTGAAACTCTTACGGTTCCAGCTTCCATGCTCTCCAATGAAGGCGCCGTTCGCGTAAGGTGTGGGCATGGCCGAGTTTTTCGAGAATATCAGGCCGAGCGCGGCAACATGGCTGGACAGTGCATAATCGGGCGGGATCGCCCGCGCGACCATGTCGGGGCGTGGCGGATGAACACGGACATCGACATGGTCACCGTAATAGCTCCACGGCCATCCGTAAAATGCGCCCTCCTTTATCGACGTCATATAGTCGGGCACGAGATTGGGACCGAGCTCGTCACGTTCGTTGACCACAGCCCAAAGGTCGCCTGTTTCGGGGTTAAAAGCCAGACCGTTCGGGTTGCGCAGGCCGGAGGCGAATACCCGGGCCGCTCCCGTCATCCGGTCGACCTGCCATATCGCGGCCCGCCCCTTCTCGGCCTCGAGACCGTTTTCCGTGATGTTCGAATTCGAGCCGACCGACACGTAGAGCAGCTTTCCATCCGGGCTGAGGGCCAGGTCCTTTGTCCAGTGATGGTCGATCGGGCCGCCGGGCAAAGGCGTCAGCACCTTTGGCTGCCCAGTGATCTCGTTTTGCCCGAGCTGATAAGGATAGGCGAGGATCGCAGATGTCGAAGCGACATAAAGCGTATTGTCTATCCAGGCGACACCGAAAGGAGAGTCAAGCTTGTCGAGCAGATCATGCTGCTCATCAACCTTGCCGTCCCGGTTCTTGTCGCGCAGGATTGTGATCTTGTTGCTCTCCTTCGGTTTACTGTTCCCATCGCCATGAGCAATCGACATGATCCATCCACGGATAAGATCCTTCGGACGCGATGTGGGCTCGGGTGCAGGCCCACGTGACTGCACGACGAGAACGTCGCCATTCGGCAGGGTATGAACCGTTCGCGGGTTCGCAAGATCTTTCGCATAAGCGGAAACGGCGAGCCCGTCTGGAACCTGCGGGAGCTCGCCATCTTTCCAGCCAATCACCTTTGCAACCTTGAGATCGGGCAGGAGTGGCGGCGCCGGATCCGGCAGCACCGGATTGGGCCCGACTTGCTGCGACGGATCGAAGTCGCCGGTCTGCGCCTGCGCTTGTAGGCCCGAGCCGATTGATGCCGACAGAACGGCGATACCGAAAATGGGGAATGTTTTCATCAGACCCTCCAGGCGAGGCGAGCGTATCTGCGGGCAGAAATCGCTACGGTGAAAACGGAAAGGATGAAGGTTATTGCAGAAAGTGCGAGACCGTAAGGCACCACAGCCGTCCATCCATCACCCGCATGAACGAGGCTATTGGCCAATGCGGTTACCAAAATGACCAAAAACAGCAGTGCCGACGGGAATGCCGGACGCAGCGGTCGTGTCCGGGGCCGAACAAGATCCAGGAGTGCGGCAATCAATCCGATTGCCCCGAATACAAGCCCAGCGAACAGGAGCCAGGCGGAAAAGTTCTGCCACATAATATTGGCGCTTTGCCAGAAGGCGATGTCCGTCAGGAAAGCGAGCGTGAAGCACACGAAGGGAAAGGGGATGAACAACGATTGAAGGGGATAGGCCGCCGCGTCGTTCTGGGAAGAAGAGAAAACGGTCATGGGTACGCTCCGGGATCAAGAGCCTATGATCGCGTTCAACCCCAGGGGCAGGATTTGGTTCCCTTCCTCGCTTTTACAGAGGTGTCAGAAAATCCGACAATCGCAATGATTGGCGAAATGATTGGGTTGGTCCGTAGGCGCAAGCATTTGTCGTCAGCGATCCCGATACCCATATTGCTATGACCATGAGAAAGGGAGTTTTTCCATGAAGACCGAGCGCGCAGTTCTGGCAGGCGGTTGTTTCTGGGGCATGCAGGATCTGATCCGGCGCATGCCGGGTGTTGTCGGCACGAAGGTTGGCTATACTGGCGGTGATGTGGCGAATGCCACCTATCGCAACCATGGAAGTCACGCAGAAGCGATCGAGATCATCTTTGATCCAGCGAAAATTGCTTACCGCGATCTCCTGGAATTTTTCTTCCAGATTCACGATCCGAGCACTGTAAACCGTCAGGGCAACGATCTCGGCCCGAGCTATCGTTCGGCAATCTACTATACCAGCGAGGACCAGAAACGGTTAGCGGAGGACACCATTGCAGATGTGGATGCCTCGGGTCTCTGGCCGGGCAAGGTTGTAACCGAGGTGACGGCTGCCGGCGATTTCTGGGACGCCGAGCCCGAACATCAGGATTATCTGGAACGTTATCCCGACGGTTATACCTGCCATTTCCCCCGACCGAACTGGCGCCTGCCCAAGCGTCAGGCGGTGGCGTAATAACCCGCGCGAGTGACGCGGTCCGTGATCGGCCATCAGTGCGGTGTGCCGATCGCACCGATGGACATTGTCGGATTCGGCGCCCCGATAAAATTGCATCGTTCAATCGGCGGACTGTTGACCCCTGAACGAGACCACCGCTTGGCATGCCCAGCGCTTGCCGGTGATCAGCGTTGCTGAAGGCCAGGGCGTATACGGCGACCGAGACGGGATGACCGCCGTGCTCGTCGCCAGCAAAGGCGAGCATGTTTTTGCACGGGCCGGCGGTTTCCGATTTTTTCGGTGGTCAGCTGACCACCGATGTAAACCATTGTTCTTATTGGACATTAGAGAAAAGCGCTTTCAACCCTCGGCGTGATCCAACCGGCCGCGTCGGGCCTGTTCGGCCATCGACCGAGTGACTTCCCGGTCTTGTGGAAATGGTATCGGCAACGCGTAGTCCTGTATCGTGGCAACCGACAACAAGGGGTTGCTCGCTTCGTTACGTCCCACGCAACCCGACCATGAAAGTCTTCGCCCGAAGCAGGGTCGGTTTCTGCCTCGAGTGAAGGCGGCATGTCCTGTCAGTACCCGTCGTCCGCAACGATCAAGATATCCCTCAAATCGTGGCAGGTTTCAGATGTTTCATATCAAGCGCGTGGGAAACGTCGCGAGGGAGAAGAGTGGGGGAACTCTTGTGGGGGGACGGGGGCAACCCTCGCGACACATGAGTAACCCGCGCATCCCTGAAAAGTTCCAGACGAAGCGGCCGAAACAGCATGAGCATGTCCCGGCCGCCTTCCCCTGGAACTTAATGCGTAAATCTCTTCACCATAGCCTGTTCGCTCTCATCACCGGAAAACTCGGTCACAAGAATGGTGGCGAACATCTCGGCTTGCTTGCTGTCGCGTTTGACATTCCGCTGGAAACACACCAAGCGCCAGGCCGTCGCAAGCCGATTGAGCTGCTCGGTGGTGTAGATAGGGCGCTCACTCATTCCTTCCCTCCTGGGCGTTCCCTTCTGGGCGATCTCTCCTCGGCGGTCTCTCCTGGGTTCCCATCGATCGTAAGGGCCAGGGGCAAGCGCAGCAACGGCGGGAAGGCGTTCGTACGAAACCGTACAAAACATTGGTCGCAATCCTAGCGGAATTAATATCGCTTGTCGCCTCGCCCCGGGCAGGACCGGTTTCGCCGAGCCGGGCCGGAACAGACAAGCATCTCAAAGTGTTGGTACCCGGTGTTATCAAACGAGGAACCAGACCATGAGCATTTTCAGCAAAATCAAAGACGCAATCTTCGGCGGTGAGGCGCATGCCGCGCCGGCCTCTCCCTCAGCGACTGAACCATCACCCGCTCCGGCCTCCATGCCGGAACCGGCTGCCACAACAGCTCCGCCGGTTGGAGGCACCGACCGGGCCGCGTCATCGGCAGCCGGCACACCGACAACGACTTCGCCGGTTGATGTGGCGTCAAGCCTGGACGCCGCGGTCAAGCGTAGTGGGCAGAAACTGGACTGGAAACACTCGATTGTCGACCTGATGAAGGCCTTGGGCATGGATGCGAGCCTGGCGGAGCGGAAGGAACTCGCCGAGGAACTCGGCTATACCGGCGACAAGGATGGTTCCGCTGCCATGAACACATGGCTGCACAGGGCGCTGTTGAAAAAGCTCTCCGAAAATGGCGGCAAAGTCCCGGCTGAACTTCTGGATTGATGCTGTCGACGTCATTGCGAAAAGGGCGGCGCAACGGCCGCCTTTTTTGTGTCCGACACAAAAAATTCTGGAAGATCAAGCCGTTACCGAGGCTCACGAACATGCCGTGGTCATACGTCTATCAGAAGGTCTCCACGACGAAATTTATCGCTGCTGCAGTTTCGCTGGTTCATCTCACAGGCGTCGCTATTTCTCAACAGCCCATATCGACTGCGCCGCAGGGTTCCGTAACCGGCGCAGACGCGACGATCGTCGGGCCGGGTATTTCCATGGGCAAAGCGGCGACGACGCCTCTCAAAGATGTGGAGATCAAGGATACCGACCTCGTCGCTTCGAGACTCGTCTAGGTCAATATCGACAATACGCAGAACGACGATATCGCTCAGATTTCCGATATCGCCGTCGGTAACGGAAAGTCTGTCTTCGGCGACACTGTAAGCGTTGGCCGCTCTCTCGGCGTTGGCACAAGCTATGGCGTCATTGCCCGGCTTTACTCCAATTGGCCGATGATAATGGCAACTCGAAAGCCTATGTCGATACCACCAAGGATGACCTCTCGAGGGCTCCGAGGTTCGACCACGATCAGCTGAAGAAGGAAAATCGCTCCCCTGCGCGTCCACAGATGCGCTGGCGCTAGTGGATGGGTTCCCGGATGGGCAGCATGAGACGTCGCGCCGACTTTTGGGCGATTAGGCAGCCCGGTCGAGTTTGGGCCGGTTTGCAACGCTCGTGAAGTGGGGGCGCGCAAGGAAGATCTGCAATCTGGATGGGCTGATTCGTGCAAAGATTGGGCGCGTCTTTCGGCCGGTAAAATCAAATCCGCGACCACAGGGTTCGAGACCGAGTGATAGAATCCGACATCCACTGTCTCCAGCAAGTGATCAGTCGACCATGGACGGAACCTCGATATCGATCATGACCGGAGCATGATCACTCGTATGGCCCCAACTGCGCGGCTTTCGCCGCACGGTGGCAGATCGCAACCAGGGAGAGACAGTAGGAGAAACCAGCAAATGGTCGATGCGAAGACCAGCATCGCGCTCGAACGAACTCCTCCAGTATTTCCAGAATGTGTAGATGCGCTCGTCGGGATGCAGATGACGCACGGCGTCCGTCCATCCTTGCGCAACAAGCTCGGCATAGGCTGTCCGGACCTCCGGCCGGAACAAAGCGTCGCCCTGCCATCGTTCGGGTTTGTAGACGTCCGTCTCGGTCGGGATCACGTTATAGTCCCCTGCGAGGACGACCGGGATGTCCAGCGCGAGCAGTTCAGCTGAATAGTTCTGAAGGCGATGAAACCAGGAAAGTTTGCTGTCGAATTTCGGGCCGGGTGCGGGATTGCCGTTTGGGAGATAAAGGCAGCCGACAAGTATTCCGTCGGCAACCGCTTCGATATATCGGGAATCGCTGTCGTCCGGGTTTCCCGGCAAGCCTGTCCGTGTCAGGATTGGCTCCATCCCGCGGGTCAGGAGCGCGACGCCGTTCCAGGATTTCTGCCCCTGCCAGACGCAGCCATAACCCGCGCGTTCGATCTCCTTTTTCGGAAAAGCCTCTGTCTTCAGTTCCTGCAGGCAAACGACATCCGGTCTGTCGTCCTTCAGCCACCGCAGAAGAATGTCGAGCCGGCCTCGAACGCCGTTGACGTTATACGTGGCAATTTTCATCCAGGCAGCCGTATCAAAGATCGATCAGGGCGATGCCAAGATCGTCGCGCTTGCGGCGGCGGAAACCGACCGCGCTTTCACGAATGATAACTTCCAGCGTCGGATGAACAGTGCCTTTCATGAAGTGCCCACCCCTGGTCGAACCATCCTCAAGCCCAAGGACGACATGCATATGAAGGCTGGCCTTCCCATCATCTCCCGTCGCCACGTCGCCGATCGCGCTCAGCACCTCGGTCTGCCGGTCGACCGGTATCTCCTTGTATTTTTTCGTCGCGAAATCGAAGAAACCCAGCGTCGCTGTACTGAAGGCGCCGATCGCTGTCAGCGACGCACCGCTGATCTGCTTTTCTTCCGCAAACCGCGAAATCGCATCGAAAGCGTCTTCGCCTTCGTCGAGAACCAAGATCCAGTTTCGCTCGCTCCAGGGGTTGGTGTCGCCAAGATCCTTGCTCTTCATATTTGTCTCCGCGCGTTTTCCGGCTTTGCCGCACGGCTCAACAACTCCGGGCAGATCATCAGGTTCCGGACGGCCAGAGTGCGGAACGATGCCAGTTCTTTCTCGTTCACTCGGCGCAAACCCGAGGAGTTTAAAAATGGCAGACAGCGAAGACGATATCACCAAGGTGTGGGAACTGGTCGACAAGATCGGATTTTGCATGTTGACCACACAGTCAGGCGACGACCTGCGGGCAAGACCGATGTCGGCTTATGCAGAACGCATAGAAAATGCGGTCTATTTTCTGACCGATGTCGCAAGCCACAAGGACGAGGAGATTGCCAGGCGACCGGAAGTCTGCCTGGCATTCGCAGATTCCAGGGGCCAGAAATATGTCTCGCTTTCGGGCACGGCGGAGATCCTCAATGATCGCGAGAAGATCAAAGAGTTATGGGCAACGCCAGCCAAGGCGTGGTGGGACAGTGCCGACGACCCCTCCATCCGTGTCTTGAAGATCACGCCTTCGTTTGCAGAATACTGGGACAGTCCCGGTACGGTGATCAGCTATATCAAGATGGCGGCAGCCGCAGTGAGCAGCTCGCGCCCGGATATGGGCGACAGTGCCAAGGTGCAGATGTAAACGGTCACGCTCCTTATCGACGTTCGGGAATACGTGATGGCGGCGGCCTTGCTTCGCCGCCATTTGCTGGGTGAGAGGCTGACCTTCTCGGCAAGGACCGCGACGATAAGGACAGGAGTCTGCAATCGGGTGCATAACGCAGGCTGTCCAAAAGAAGCAATCAAAGCCCTGCGCAAACACGCTTTTCCCGAAATAAAACTGGGTTCGTTTGACGCATGCGTGATACCTGGAGGAACTTCGACGACGATCACCGGTTAATCCTCCTGACATGGAGGACCAAAATGACCGACAACAATCCAATCGGGGTTAGCCCGCAACGTGACCGCCCGAGCGAGAAACGCAAAAGAGCTCAGATGGGCAAGGGATTTGTGATTGCCCTTGCCTGTTTTGCGATCATCATGTTTGCGATTTATTTCGCAATTGCGGGTTTCGGGATCGCGAAGGCCTGACGCGAAAAGACCTTTACTCAAAGCCAGATAAGCGGATCTGCCGACAGCCCGACATTGGTGGACATCTGATCATGGTATATGCGGCATCTATCATGTTTCGCAGCGTCGCTGACGTCTGCGGCGCAGATCACTCCGGTTTGTCACGACAGATGCGCTTGGGTGAACTGTTCGGTTGCGAGGAGCCACGCATCACAACAGAACCCCCGCCGTGATTTTTATCGAACTTTTTCTCTTCAGCTTTGTTTGCTTTTCTGTAGGGAGAAAAAGGAAACATCCAAAATGAAGAAATTACTCGCGGTCGGCCTGCTGACGATCGGCATGGCAACAAGCGCTCTCGCCCAGACCGGTGGTTCCGCCGGCGGAAATAGCTCCGGCGATTCCGGGTCGTCGAGCGGAAGTTCCTCTGCCGGTAACGGAACGTCGAATACTGGCGGCGCTTCTTCCGGCAATTCGGGCAATGCCAATGGCGGCTCCTCCAATGCAACCGGCTCCAGCAACAAGTCCGATCCGGCTTGCTCGACGGGCAATGGATCGGCGGCCTCACCAACCGCCGGCACGACGACGAATGGCGCCGATGCCAGCGCCGGCAAATCGGGCAGCGCCAGCGGCTGCTGACCTTTCTGCTTGACCGGAATGCCCTCCGCTCGACAGTGGAGGGCATTTCGATTTCCACCGGCGTTCGAGGTGTCGTCTGTTGTCGCAATGACGGAGCCAACATCCGGAAGGTTCATGGGATGACCGAACGCGGTCATTTCGCCTCGAGAGATGACAGATCGCAGCGAGTGTGGGATCGAGTGACCTAAGACGGTAGCCAACGTCATCCGGCACCGCGATGCCCTATTTGACCTTTGTCATTTTTAGCTGTCACGCCCCCGGAACTCAAAAGCGTTCCGAGAGTTTAAGCCCCGCAAGATCGATGGGGTATTGATGACAGACGAAACGTTGCAACATGCGGACAGCAGCCGCCTCTTTCCTCACAATCCAATTTATTTCAATGAAGGCCATTTAAGCGCCCTGAAAGGCCGGCGGAAAGCGTCCGAAAACCCCTATAAATTCGGTGACAATGCGTTCGCGCACGAGGCCTGGAATGCCGGCTTCAGGTCGGTGGCCCGATGAAATACGAAAAAGCCGCCGATCAGCACGGGCTTCGGGAAGTCGTCCGCGTCACAGATTTCGCACTGAAGAACAAGCTGAAGAGCGACGAACAGCTGCGATTGATCACGCTGCTCGGGTCATTTGCGACACGGCAGGAGTTGCTGATGAATGCCCGGCTGGGCTCCAAAATCAGGTAAAAGATCAATTCTTGGATTGATGCAGGCATACCGTGATCGTTTGCGTTGGTTTTCATATCGCAACGGGGCGGCCTGGCTGACGACCTACCATCGCTATCACTGTTGCCTGAGCCCTCGCATCTCTCGATCACGAGTGTTGCAGGCTGGAACCTCGAGCTGTTTCAAGTGTTTATGGCTTATTACAAAAGGAGAATTTTATGATCCGGCTTACAAAAGCGCTTTGCGCGCTTTCGATCTCTGCTGTTGTGGCGTTGACATCCTTCACTGGCGCATCGGCAATGCCGATTTCCAGCATATCGACACCCCACGTGTCCAATGTCGAACAGGTGCAGTTTCGCAACGACCGTCGTGAGCGACGTCACTGGAATGGCAACCATCGTAACTGGAGACGTCACGACGGACGTCATGGACGTTATTATAACGGCCGCCATCATCACGGCTCGCGCGCAGGCGCCGTCCTCGGCGGGCTGGCTGCCGGCGCGATCATCGGCGGGGCTCTTGCCAGCCAGCCGCGTGCATCCGGTGGCTCGCATGTCAGCTGGTGTTCGTCGCATTATCGGACCTATCGCGCTTCCGACAACACATACGTGCCGCGCGCCGGCGTGCGGGCGCAGTGCAACTCGCCCTATAATTAAGGTGTGATACACCTTAGGTCGCAGGGGCGTGTTTCTGGCATCAGATGAGTAAGACGGGGTCGGCGGTGAAAATCGCCCGACCCCGTTTGGTTGCCTGGAGAGATCGCTGCCCGAGCTTTGTCCACGATAGAAAAAGCATGAGGACGTTGGCACATGCGAAAAGCGATCCATCGCTGAATGAAACAGATGCCAGGCATGCGCGTCCATGAGAGCCCGTGCTGACCAATCCTTGTTCCTGGTTCGTCGTGGTCGCTTCTTGGGTGACGTAGGTGGTCTGCGGCCTTGGCCAGGAACCGAGATCGTCAAGCGAGAGATCGGCACGAAAACCGGTCTATTTTATTCCCTTTGCAACCAGTTCGCTCTCCAGACATTAAGTGGTCCAGACAGGAGAGAGCGACCATGATGATTATCGACGATTGGCTGGAAGACCGGATCTACGAACACCGTTTCAATGAACTGGAAAGCAGTGACGCGGCCGAATTTGCGATGTTGGGAGGCATCATCCGAGCGCAAGCCGTCGCCGCCGGTTATCGTATTGAGGTCCTGGAAAGCGCGTGCGGCGGCGATATTCCAGCCTACCTTCTGGCGCAGCACTCGGCCATGGTTCAACGCCTAAAGAAGCCGCAGCCGGCGATGGCCTAGGGACAGGCCTGCGACCGGGCAATGGAACAAAGATCTTGCTTTACTCCAGTGCTGCTGACACTTCGAAACGCGCCGGCATAGCTTTTCAGGTGCCGCAATGGTTCGTCAGCGCGTGTTGGGCAGCGCGGTTAGCTAAGAGCTACGCCTTTCGCCCGGAGCAAAGGCCGACCTGGATGGGTTATCAGCGGCTTTCGACGGGGCAGTCGCGTGAACTTTTGAAAACCGATCGGGCCTTTTTTGGCGCGACAGCATCGCTGAGATATTCGCGCCGCCTGAAATAGCGCGATGACTAAGCCTCCTCACTTCCGACGGAAAAAGTCTGTTGAAGGCGATGTCTGGATAAGCAATCGAGAGCGAATAAGCTATATCACGCGGCCATGAGCCATACTGCCGATGATCGCCGTGCCATTTTTGACCGCATCCGCACCAAGGCATCAAATGCCGGCCTGAAATTCGAAGACGACCCGCTCTTTTTGGAATGGGTCGAGCAATGGATAGCAGGCGAAATGGAGACTGGAGAATTGCGAAGCCGCTATCTTCGGCTGGTCCACGAGCAGGAGCAGGAACGCAAGCGGTTACGTCAGCGCGGCCAGACCAGCACTCTTTGAACAGCGAAATTGCCGCTTGGGCATCGACAGCAGAGGACTGGCGAAGGGAAAGACCGATACGGGCCGCATCTGGACCTATGTCCGGGACGATCGGCCCTTCGCAGGCACCTCACCGCCGGCCGCAATTTACTATGCCTCGCGAGATCGACGGCAGGAGCATCCAGAGCGCCACTTGAAGACCTTCACCGGCATTCTGCAGGCGGACGCTTATGGCGGCTATAATCCGCTGTTCAAGGCTGATCGCGATCCAAATCCGCTAAGGCAGGCGTTTTGTTGGGCACACTCGCGGCGCAAATTTTTCCTGCTCGCCGACATCGCCGCAAACGCCAAGCGTGGAATGAACGCCGCTCCGATCTCGCCTATGGCGCTCGAAGCCGTCAAACGGATCGATGACCTGTTTGATATCGAGCGGGAGATCAACGGGTTTGACGCCGATCAACGCCTGGAACGTCGTCACAACGAAAGTCTGCCGCTCGTCGATGATCTGCAGGTCTGGCTTCAAACCGAGCGGGCAAAGCTGTCACGCTGCGAGCGCGGGCGTCGAGAACGCCATCGCTACGGCCAGCGCAAGATATTTAAGCTTCATCTGGAAGTCCCTCTCCATAGCCATGATTAGCAAAAGGTAAATATGCATGAAGAGGAAGAGGAGTCCAGAATAGGCAAGCCTACATAATTGACGATAGGCAATTGCCGTCGATAAAAACGCTGAAAATTTGAATTTTTATTCGGTCATGAGATCTTTATTTGGAAATTAAACACATATGTCCGTCGCAGAATTACAGAGGCATGCTTTAATCCGCCCACATCGAAGTGTATAAAAAATCATCAAAAGACTATATGTTAGGCTTTCCGCGCAAAACGATGCTTATTGTCGCAATATAGATTCTCATCAATCTGGCCTGATACGTTCCCGATGGCTGGAGCGCCGCACGAGACCGAACGGGATCGCAAAACAACAAAACCCGGCTGAGGGCCGGGTCTTGAGGGCTAGGCACACTTCTAAAAGGAAGTATTACGGTAATGTAAACATGTATTGTTTTGGGTCAATAGAAAACGCAACGAGATAGTGAGTCAATCACGCATTCTCTCGCCCGTCGAGCACGGACCTCGGTGCTGCAGCCTTACGCAATAAAGGCAGCGCATGACGATAACCCCCTCCATTGACAAAGGCGCTCATCGGACCCGTCCACCTTAGAGCCTCGTGAAGGGGGCAGGCTTTGACATTCCTGAGTGATAAGAACCGAGCCGAGCGAGCCGCCGAAGCGTCTTGATGCGCAAACGGGATTTTCTTCTCACTTTACCTTCCTCCGGCCAATTCCACCAGATCCCGAGCGCTACGGCGGCAGAACATCGAGCGCGGCCTGACTGCCAGCACGATCGCAAGCAATAGAACGCACATCACAGGCGCAATGACGTCCAGAAGAATTCGTGTGGACCGGCTTGCCTATGGCCCGAACGAACCGCGAAGCTGGCGGGCTGGCAGTCGCGCGCCAACCTTTTAGTCGACGTTGACGGGCAAAACCAAGAACCAGGGAAATACAGGGCCCCCACCAGCGCCGAAATAGACGCGACTGAAATCGGCGCTAACCACGTAACGCAAGAAGCCGTGATTCCAATTTTTCCCTCACCTTTACCAATACTTTTACGCATTCATGCAAAAACTCGGGAAGAGGCGGATAATCGTATGAACTTGTGGGCTCAACTTCTTCCAAACCTTGCAATCGTCGCAATAACGACGGTCATCTGGGCACTTGCGCGAAAGTCTGTGGATCGCTTCAGCGCGCGATTTCAAAAGGCAGCATTTGGCCTACTCATGGCTGCTGGCGTCTTCGCCACAATGAGCTTCCCGTTCGAGTTCATACCGGGTGTCTTTCTCGATTCACGTTACACGCTGCTTGCGATTGCCGGATATTTTGGCGGCCCATGGGGTGCGGCACTTCCCTTGGTCGTTTCCCTCGTCAAGCGGCTCTCCCTCGGCGGCCAAGGTATCGAGACGGCAATTCCGATCATCCTTGCCGCAACGCTTGGCGGCCTCGGGATCAGATATCTCTTCCGACGTGATATCGCAAAATTCCGGGCCCTGCTGCTCCTGGCACCCATGGCTGCGTTAAGCGGGGTCGCGGGCTTTTATTATCGCTTTCCGATGGTGATGTGGGCCAAGATCACCAGCGAGACAAGCGGTCCACTTGCCTTGGTCATTGCGCTGACGACCATTCTCGCCGGCGCCGCGCTGATCCATGAGTACCGCCTTGAACGCGACCTCAATCTGGCGCAGCGTCGACTTACAGATGCCGTCGAGAACATGGCCGATGGGCTGGCGATCTATGACAAAGAGGGTCGGCTCGCCTTCCACAACAGTCGCTACCACGAGATATTTCCAGCGACAGCAGATGTCCGCGTTCACGGAACTCCGCTGATTTCCATCCTGATGACCGCCTGGGAACGTGGTGAGGAGGCGGCGCCGGAAGAGGAACGTCATGCGGTTGCGAAAAGGATCGTGGGAGATCTGGGAAAGCCTGCTGACCGCCTGTTTCGCCTTGGTGATGGTCGCTGGATCTCGGCCCGCCAGCGCCCGACCGACGATCATGGAACTGCCGTGCTCTATTGCGACGTGACGACGAAAATCGAGCATGATGCCCAACTTACGGTGCTCAACGAACAGCTTTCGAAACTGGCTACCACGGATCCCTTGACGGGCCTTGCAAACCGGCGACTGTTCGAAGAGCAGCTCAAGCTTGCAGGTGAACAGGCGGGAAGAGGCAACCTTCAAGTGAGCCTGCTGATGATCGACGTCGACTTCTTCAAGTCGTTCAACGACGCCTACGGACACCGGGCAGGCGATAACTGCCTGCGGGCGATTGCCCAGACGGTTTGCGACGTATTTTCCTCCATGCCGAATGCAACAACAGCACGCTACGGCGGCGAGGAGCTAGCGGTCATTTTGCCGGGTGTCGGCGCAGGACAAGCTATGGCAATGGCGACGCTCCTTATTGCGAATGTGCGTTCTCTTGGGGTTTTGCATCCCGTTGCCCCAGATGCCATTGTGACTGTCAGCGTCGGTGTCGCCACCTCCACGGCTGACTTCGATCTCGAGGCTGAGCTCGTCCAGCAGGCCGATCACGCCCTGTACGAAGCAAAGGCAAGCGGCCGAAATTGCGTACGACAATACGCTCTCTCGAATTTGGGAGGGATGAACGCGAACGGATGAAAAGACGATGTCGCATCGCCACCCTTGAAGCGATTTACCGCTGACATCTGGATTTATGGTGCACAACGCGGAGCGGTCGAAAAAGCCCGACCCGTCAGTCCCACCCCATCATATCTTCGGGAAATTGTCGGTGGGGAGACAAATGCTCGCAAGCAAAAACGATGAAGAGCATCGGAGAAATCAGCATAGAGGCGACCGCAAGGGCGTGATTTCGGGAATTCTCGACACGTTCCGGTCGGATTGGCCGCAGCCGCAGGAGGCTTAGCAAAGCGCCGCGGCAGCAGAAGCCGGGACCGACTGCGCCCGTCCGGTACGTTCCGCTTCAGGCATCCCTCGTGTCGTTCTTCAAAACCGTCATCAGGCTTTCATTATCGCAGCAGCCCGTCGAGATCGAACGCATCCCAACCAGCAAGCTTTGCGTCCGGGTCCTCGGTTTTCTCTCGAGCGGCCTTCTTTTGCTTGCCTGCTTTTTTCAAGGATCGCGTCAGCTTCGCCTGATAGGCGGCCCGACGCCGTTTTTCGGCTTTGGCCTCCGCATCCTCTTCTCGCCACTCGTCCACGGCTCCGCGATCAAGCAGGTCCTCAACGACCTTCGGATCAAAGACATGAAATGTGATTTTCCGGGCGCGCCCGGCCAGACGAACAGTCCTCGTTCCGGCACTGGGCAGACGCCCGTCGGCAAGCCAACGATGCCGTTCACTGGTCTTGATGGTGAGGATATCCTGAATTTCGCGCGGGATCACCGGAAGGGTGTCGGCCTCCGCCACCGTTCTGGCGATGACGGCCGCGGCGGCATTGAAGGCGGCCTTCTCCCTTGCAGGCATGACCAGCGTAACCTCTGTGCCTTCGAGGATGACGGACTTTTTCGATGACGCGGAGAGCCGCGCCTGAATTTCCTGCAGAATGCCTTTCGCACGCACGGCTGAGCCCAGCGTCGCTGCCGTTGGGAGCGCCCATGTTTTCAGAAGCTCTATCTCTGTTTTTTGTTTGTTCGGCATGCGTTTTAGATGGGATGTTCCACGATCCTCTTCAACGCGTCTCAGGAGCATTCTGCTCCACCTACCGGCGTGAAACAAACGATGAGGCCTGCAAAAGTACGAAGGTACGAAATGACTTTGCAGCGGCGCCGCTGATCAACGAGGCGACATGCACCGAAGCCGCCCGCCGCCGGCTCCAGCATAGGTGTCGCTGACGGCATCGTATTTCATTGTGTAGCGGGCCGCGCACCATTTGATGTGCCTAACCTCATCCGGTGTAAGGACCGATGCCTCAGTGGCTGTCGCCTCCTGGACGTCTCCGGCATAAGCTGAAACAGCTTGCTGTCGGCTCGCCTGTGTCCCGGCCTCCTCCGGCATCCGCAAAGCGTAGGCTGGTGCCTGGAAAGATCCCAGGAAAACCGAGCCGAAGAAAGCGATTGAAGCGAATTTTGCGACCGTGGACATAAACGACACCAGATGATTGTTCGTCAAAGCAACGGTATTTCCAGGGTTTTCGTTCCATTCCGCGCATTTTCTGGCGCGAGCGATGCATAGGCTCAACCGAATGGGCGAAAGAATGCCATCACGACGAGGGCGGTTATGATCACGATCGCAATGCGCTCGATCCAGATTCGAAGCGCCGGTCGGGCTCTGCTCCGGTTCACGCAGTCATAAACGAATTGTGCGAGCGTTTCGAATGGACCCATCGACTGGATTACCGGAGCCAGCGAGCAGCGGCGTCGGCACTGTTTTCCGGGCTGGTGTTGAACGCGACAGGCGTTCCTGGGGCCGTGCGAATGATCGTGTTCAGGATCATCTCAAAGAGTATCAGGTTTGGTGGGGGAATGCGGATCCCACCGCCGATCACGATACAGTCCCACGCACTCGCAAGCGAAGCAACAACATCGGCCTGCGCGGTCTCCGGACGGAGCGAGCAGAAGCCCGCTTCCCATCCTCGGCTGCGCATGTCAGCCATCGTCTGTTCGATGCCGGCTGCGATCTTCTCGTGGGTGATCCCGCGAGGCAGGGACGGATCGGTTATGTCGACGGCATCGGGATGGATACCGATGAGCAGCACGCGGGTCATAGGCCTTCTCCTCTCCATTCTACCGGAGATGGGGCAGGAGGAAAGACGGTCAACCTCGATCGTAGACCGATCGGCAGGCCGGAATCCCGGGCCGACGGAACTTCGCCCGCCCAAGAGGGTTTATGGTGTCATGGATGCTCATACGACGGAAATCGACCGGTTGAAGAATGCGCTCGAAATCGACGAAGCGCTCATCCACGCCCTCTATCTTCGACTGAGAGCAGAAATCGAAACCCGCGAGGCCATTATCGACGCCGCCGCCCATGGTGCGGCTCCAGAGGTTCTGGAAGCGATGGCGACCGATCCCGTGCCGGTCATCGACGAGTTCGGACGCAAGAAAACTGTGGCTGGGCTCCTGAGCGCATTCAAACGCTCGCGCACTGGGCTGCGGGACGACATCCTCGACATCGGTCCCTGAGCAGCGCCATGACGGAAAAGCTTTCGACCTATAGAGGCAAGCGCGACTTCAGGAAGACGACAGAACCATCAGGCGCTGTGACCATCCAGCCTTCGAAGCGCTTGCGATACGTGATCCAGAAACACGACGCCACACGGCTGCATTATGATCTCCGGCTGGAACTCGACGGTGTGTTCAAGTCCTGGGCGGTAACCCGCGGACCCTCGCTTGACCCGGCCGATAAGCGTCTCGCGGTGGAGGTCGAGGATCATCCTCTGGATTACGGCGATTTTGAAGGCACGATCCCAAAGGGTGAATATGGCGGTGGAACCGTCATGCTCTGGGACCGTGGTTACTGGGAGCCGGAAGGCGCTCTCTCTCCGGAACACGCGCTGAAGAAAGGCGACCTGAAGTTCACCCTCGACGGCAGTCGCCTGAAGGGAAGCTTCGTCCTGGTACGGATGAAGACGGATCGAGACGGCGGCAAACGGACAAACTGGCTGCTGATCAAGCACCATGACGAGCATGCCATGGGCGAGAAGGGTGACGCGATCCTGAAACGCGAGACGACATCCGTGGCCTCGGGCCGCGACATGCCGGCGATCGCGTCCGGAAAGGGGCGCAGACCAAGACCCTTCATGCTGAGCGAACCTGCCATTGCCGCCGACGCCGTGTGGGATAGCAGCGATGGACTGGCAGCGGAGGCACGCCAGGCCACAAAGCGGAAGACAGCCGCCGAAAGCCCGCGGCAAGGGAAGGGCGCAATGCCAAAATTCATCCCGCCCCAGCTCTGCAAGTCACAGGACCGCCCGCCGCTTGGTCGCGGATGGCTGCACGAGATCAAGTTTGACGGATACCGGATCGAGATGCATTGCGAAGATGGCAGGATCCGCCTGCTGACGCGCAAGGGCCTGGACTGGACGAAGCGCTTCAAGAAGATTGCAGCTGATGCCAGCCACTTGCCAGATGCCATCATCGACGGCGAGATCTGCGCGCTCGACGAAAACGGCGCACCTGACTTTGCGAGCCTCCAGGCCGCTTTGTCGGAGGGCAAGACGGAAAGCCTTGTTTTCTTCGCTTTCGATTTGCTTTTCCACGATGGGGAGGACATTCGCAAGCAGCCGCTGACTGAGCGGAAATCCAGACTGGAGAGCCTTCTTCAAGTTGCCGAAGCGGGGAAAAGCATCCGATATGTCGATCATTTCGAAACAGGAGGCGATGCGGTCCTGCGATCCGCCTGCCGGCTCTCGCTTGAAGGCATCGTTTCGAAGAAGGCAAATGCCCCCTATCAATCGGGACGCAGCGATAGCTGGGTGAAGTCGAAATGCCGTGCGGGCCATGAAGTTGTCATTGGCGGATATGCTACCAATCAGGGCAGGTTCCGGTCGCTTCTGGCGGGCGTCTACCGCGATGGTCACTTCATCTATGTCGGACGGGTCGGGACCGGTTTCGGTGCTGACAAGGCAGCAATGCTGACGGGAAAACTCGAACCATTGGCGCGCGCAAACAGTCCGTTTACCGGCATTGGGGCGCCAAAAAAGACTCCTGATATCCATTGGGTCGAGCCTGAACTGGTGGCGGAGATCGAGTTCGCGGGCTGGACCGCAGATGGACAGGTTCGCCAGGGCGCCTTCAAGGGGCTGCGAGAAGACAAGCCCGCGGAAGACGTGACGACGGAGCGTCCTGTGCCTCCCGATCAGGATAGGCCGGACGCGAAGGAAAGCGCGAGGTCGGAGTTGAACCGGGTGTCTAAAGCAAAGGCATCTCGAAAGAATGCGAAGGCTGAGGTCATGGGCGTCCTGATCTCTCACCCGGATAAGGTCCTATGGAACGATACCGATCCTCCCGTCACCAAGGAGGATCTCGCGCTCTATTTCCAAGCGGTCGGCGGGTGGTTGATCGAGCATGTCCGCGGCAGGCCCTGTTCCGTCGTCAGGGCGCCGGACGGCGTCGGTCACGAGCAGTTCTTCCAGCGCCATGCCATGCCTGGCACCTCCAATCTCCTCGAACTCGTGGAGATCTCGGGAGACAGTAAACCCTATCTACAGGCAGATCGTATCGAGGGACTGGTTGCCCTTGCCCAGGCGGGTGCGCTTGAACTCCATCCGTGGAACTGCGAGCCGGAGCAACCCGAAATACCGGGTCGATTGGTCTTCGACCTCGATCCGGGGCCAGACGTCGATTTCACTACGGTCATCGACACTGCCCGCAACCTTCGCGACAGGCTTGATGGGCTCGGACTGGTCGGATTTTGCAAGACGACCGGCGGCAAGGGACTGCATGTCGTCGTGCCCCTCAAGACCGGGCGCGGAAAGTCGCCCGGATGGGAGGAGGCGAAGGATTTTGCGCGGCGCGTCTGCGAGCAGATGGCTGAGGAAAAACCGGACCTCTATCTTATCAAAATGGCGAAGAAGCTTCGAAACGGCCGCATCTTTCTCGACTACCTGCGCAATGACCGGAAGGCGACGGCCGTCGCCCCGCTTTCACCGCGGGCGCGCCCCGGAGCACCCGTCTCCATGCCGTTGACCTGGACACAGGTGAAGGCCGGGCTCGATCCCATGCGGTTTACGGTGCAGACCGTGCCAGCACTCATCAAAAAAAGCGGCGCCTGGAAGGACTATGGCAGTTCGGCGCGTCCGCTTGCGGCGGCAATTCGGAAGCTGGGATGACGCCAAACAGGTCCGCACTGCAGAGCTCAAGGACCACCGAGGACCACCCTCAGCTCGCCTTCTTTTTACCCTGATCCCGCTCGAGGCTTTTCCTCAGAGCATCCATGATATTGACGACGTTCGAAGCGGGCGCAGCCTCGTCCTTTTTCGACTTTGGCTTCTTTCCGCGTTTCATCGAGTTTTTCTTTTCATCGATGAGCCCGAGCAGCGCTTCCTGGATGGGGTCGCTCACCATTTCTGGTGACCATGTTTTTGTCTTCTGCTTGATGAGCTTGCGCACGGCTGGAAGGGCATCTTCTTCCACCTTGTCATCGATCTCACTGAAATATTCGTCTTGCGGCCGCACCTCGTCGCCGAACCTCAAGGTCCAGAGGATAATGCCATTGTCCCGTGGCTTCAGGACAACCGCGCGCTCTCGACGGCCGATCACGAGCTTTGCGACACCGACAACGTCGGATGCCTTCATTGCCTCTCTCATCACCGAGAACGCCTCGTCGCCGACCTTGTTGCCCGGCACGAGGTAGTGCGGTTTCTCGAGATAGATCCAGGGGATAGAATCCGCGGGCACGAACTGGCCGATATCAATCGTCTTGACGGTATCGAGCGCAACCGCGTCGATCTCATCTTCGGTCAGCGCGACGAAATCGTTTTCGCCGCGTGCATAGCCTTTGCCCTGTTTTGAATCCGGGACCGGCTTGCCCGTGACCGAGTCGACATATTGCGACATAACACGGTTGCCGGTTTCCTTGTTGATCGTGTGGAACCTGACCTTCTCGCTTTCGGACGTCGCCGACATCATCTCGACGGGGCATGTGACGAGCGACATTTTCAGATAGCCTTTCCAGTACGGACCGATTGCCATTGTCGCGTCTCCTTATCCGGCCTTGCGCTGCTGAGCGGGCTTCGATGCGGCGGACTTCGCAGCCGTTTTGCGCGTGCCGGACTGCTTGCCATTTTCCGTGTCGGTATTGGCTGCAGCCGGCTTGTTTTTCCCTTCGGATTTCTTTGCCATTCCGGCGCTTTCGCGAAGAGCCGCCAGCAGGTCGTTCGGTTTGGACACGGTCACCTTCTTGCGTTTCGGGACCGCTCTCCCCTCAATCTTCGCCTTCACGAGATCGGCCAACGCGTCCTCATAACGGTCGTCGAAGGTGGCGGGATCGAATTTGCCCATCTTGGTGGCGATGATGTGCCTGGCAAGATCGAGCATCTCGCCTTCGATTTTCATCTTCGGCACGCGTTTGAACGCCTTTTCTGCGGACCGGACCTCGTAATCATATTGCAGCGTCGTGGCGATCATGCCCTTGTCATGCGGGCGAATGAGGACGGTTCGCATACGGCGAAACAGGACGGCATGGGCAATGGCGGCGACTTTGTCTTTCGTCATGGCTTCACGAAGGAGAGCGAAGGTCTCGTCCGATACCTCGTCCGGAATAAGGTAGTACGGCTTGTCGAAATAGACGTCGTCTATGCTGCTGCAGGAGATGAAAGCATCGATGTCCAGGGTCTTGTCACTCTCTGGAATGGTGGCTGCAATCTCTTCCGGATCGATCAACAGATAGTGGCCGTTCTCGAGCTCGAAGCCCTTCACCTGCTCTTCTCTCTCAACGGGCTTTTCTGTCTCGCTGTCGATGAAGACCCGGTTTAGGCGATTGCCCGACGCGGTGTTGATGAGGTTGAACGAGATCCGGTCCGAGGTCGAGGCAGCGGTATGGAGTGCTACGCCGCAGCTCACTTCGCCCACCTTCAGGACGCCTTTCCACTGTGCACGATGCGCTGCCATCAGCTTCCTCCCGATCCCTGAGACACGATTCAAGATCCGGCGCGGCGATTCGTTCCGGCTCGAAGCGAATCAAATTCCAAAGATTTGGAGGCGTTGAACCGAAATTTGGCAGACGGAGCCTCCCGCAACGTCTGCCCGGCTAGAACGAAAGCCAAAAAAACGCAACGATGGCACGCGTTGCGAGTTTCGGTCTGATCGCACATGCAGGAGATCCATTTATGGCAGGCAGCACCATCACGATCCGCGCCAATTTCGAAACGCGTGAAGCAGCAGACCTCGCGGTCGAGCATCTCGTGAAGCAGCTCAAGATTTCGAGGCCAGACGTTTTCATCCGTTCGGTCGAATTTGAGAACACGACTGGCTCAAAAGCCTAGGGTGACGACACCGCGCATCACGATATCATTCGCGAAGACGCACCGCTTGCCGGTGACGCAGTCGCAGACGATGCTGGGGGGCGCCGTGCAGCGCGCAGTTTTGCGCGTCGTCGATACGCCCGGCATCAAACAGCTTGCCACCAAGCTGTTCGTATCTGGTGGTGACGATTTCGACCTTCCGGACTATGGCACGTCGCCACCATAGTGCAAAAGGCGGGCATTGCAACACGGCCCCTCATAAATAAATCATTGGAACTTCTAGGTTTTCCGCGTGTTTCCGTTTCACCCAACAGGAGGAAACACCAATGAAGAAAATAGCAATCCTTTCCGCCGGACTGTTCCTCGCCGCGTCGGCAGCATTTGCCCAGAGCGGAACTCCGAGCACATCCCAGACCACGCCTGCGGTCAACACCGAGCACAATCCCGGGGCGCCGGTGGCGGGCAAGAACAGTTTCACCGAAGCTCAGGCGAAATCCCGCATCGAAGAGGCAGGCTACAAGGACGTGGCCGGATTGAAGCTCGACGATCAGGGCGTGTGGCGCGCCACCGCTTCCAAGGATGGCAAGCCCGGCGACGTTTCCCTCGACTTCCAGGGTAATGTGACGCTTGCCAAGTAACACATATAAAAACGATAACGGAGGAATTCCCATGAAGACCACGATCACAGGACTTTATGACAGCTACGACGATGCGAAGAGGGCCGTGAAAGCTCTTGAAGACGCGGGCGTGTCGTCTGACGATATCAGCATCGTTACCAACAAGGCGAATGGTGATGTGGACGTCGAAGGGCAGGGGAACCGGGCAGGCGAAGGCGCCGGTACCGGCGCCGGTATCGGCGCTCTTGCCGGCGGCGCAGGCGGCCTGCTTGCCGGACTCGGCATGCTCGCCATTCCGGGCGTTGGCCCGGTTGTCGCTGCCGGCTGGCTTGCCGCCACGGCGGCTGGTGCAGTTGCGGGCGCGGTTGCAGGTGGTGCGGTCGGCGGGATCGTTGGCGCTATGGTCGAATCCGGCGTGCCCGAGGAAGACGCGAATTTCTACGCGGAAAGCATTCGCCGTGGCGGCTCTGTCGTGACGGCGCGCGTCGAAGAGGACCATCTTGCATCTGCCGAAACAATCCTCAGCAATTCGCCGCGTGTCGACATCACGGCCCGTCGTGCCAGCTATGCCGAACAGGGCTGGACCCGTTTCGACGAAACGGCAGATCCTTACACCGCTGAACAGATCGCTGCAGAACGCGATCAGTATCGTCTTTGATCTGCTCCGGTTGCAGCCAGAAATACGCCTCGCAGTCTCTGCGGGGCTTTTTTACGCCTACCGGGGATGTGGGGGCTACGGGCCGGATGCTGGATCGGCCTGCGGACCAGATGTGAAAACCTGATGCGGCTTGTTACGCACCGGTGGCGTCGCCCGCCGACCAGCACTTGCACTCGGAGGTCTCGGTCCGCCGATAGGTTTTGAAACCCATTTTTTCGTAATATGCGAGAGCGACGGCGTTGTCGGTTGCGATATAGGCCTCGATTTTCGCGAGGCCCGCATCGAGCGCAGCGCGGCGGGTCACCTCAAACAGCCCTGTCCCAATGCCCGATCGCGCAGCATTTGGCGATACATGGGTTCCGATTATTCCCCAGCCGGTTGGGGTCCCATAAGGATTGCCTTCTGTCGACCGGATCAGTGATTGAAAGCCCAGCAGGCGTCCTGCGTCATCTTCGGCAAGAGTGCATAAGATCCCGGCCGGGTGGTCGATATAGTGGTCCTTGACGAACAAAGCATCGGATCGAGCCGTCCGTCTTCCGGCCATGACCAGCTGATCGAGCATTGCGCTCATTGCAAGCGCGTCTGCCATGGTTGCTGTCCTCGTCCGCATCCGTTTTCCCTTTGATCGCCCAAGCAAGCCGACCAATATCGGAAGCTCGGGAAAACCGATGATATGCAATCTCGACCTCGAAAAGCCAGTGCCGAGGGGGCATATCCGGAAAGCGGGAGGTTTGATCTATCGACGTGCTGCAACGCGGGGTCGTGTGGCATCGACATCGCGCTCACGGTCGATCCATCGCATGACCGGCGTGACCGCAATACCATGCAGAATGATGGACATCAGGATGATGATGAACACGGTTGACCAGACGACCTCGGCTGACTCGAAGGTTGCCCGAGTGGAGGCGTAGGCGAGATAGTAGATGGAACCGATACCGCGAATGCCGAAGACCGATACGATGATCTTTTCCGCCTGCGGGCGAGGACAGCCGATGAGACTCGTCCAGGCGGCAAGTGGACGGATAATGGCAAGCACGATGATCGCCACGGCAATGATGCGCCAATCGGCATGGGCAAGCAATGTACCTTCCGCAAGGACAGATCCGAAGCAGACAAGCAGAACCATGGTCAACAGCCGCTCGATCTGCTCTCCAAAGTCATGAAGCTGCCCGTGATAGGCGCTTTCCCGCTCGACGCTGCGTAATGTCAGGGCCGTGACGAACACAGCCACGAAGCCGTACCCATGGACGAGTTCAGTCGCCCCATAGGCGATGCAGGTGAAACCAAGCGCCGCCAGCCCGTCTCCCGTGCGGGCGATACGGCCGACCTGCGGAACCTTGAACGTCAGATAGCCCAGTATCTGACCGACAATCCATCCCATCCCGACGCCTGCCACCAGTTTCCATGCCACGTCGACGAAAAACCAGTGTCCAATCCAGCCTGAAATATCGTTACCCTTGTTGGCAATCGCAATTGCTGCCAGGACGAACGGAAAGCTGAGGCCGTCGTTGAGGCCAGCCTCTGACGTCAGAGCGAAGCGGATGTCATCTTCCTCTCCTGTTTGTGGCGGGCCGACCTGGATGTCGGAAGCAAGCACCGGATCGGTTGGCGCAAGGGCTGCCCCCAGAAGAAGGGCTGAAGCAGCGCCCAGACCAAGAAGGCTCCAGCCGAGCAAGGCGATGATGCCGATGGATATCGGCATGGCAATCCCAAGCAGACGCCAGGTCGTTGCCCATTGCCGCAACCCCAACGGCCGATCGATCTTGAGGCCAGCGCCCATCAACGCCACAATGACGACGAACTCCGTCAGGTGCTCGGCGATTCCACCATTCTGGAGAGGATTCATGTGGGGCAGGGGTGTAAAGGGCGACCATGCCAACAGCATGCCGATGCCAACGCAACAGATCGGCAGTGAAAGCGGCAGCCGCCGCAGTGCCATCGGCAACCAGGCTGTCAGCAGGACGACCACACCAAAGATGAAAAGGGTGATGACGTAGCTGTTCACCCCGCCCTGCTTTCTGAAGCGCCCGCCGCTTCAAGCCGAACCGGGATAGCTTTGCAGGCGGGCGTTTTGGACAGTTCGTCATGATGGTCAATAGCGTTCAGTATGTTGCATTCAGGGTAGTAGCCGGCGATCGTGCCGCTCGGAAGTGCGTGCCGTCTCACCGTCAGGCCGGCGAGTTCACGACGCGTACCATCCTCGAAATCGCTGACCAGCGTGACGCTGTCGCCCTCCACGAGGCCAGCAGCGAGGATGTCGGCCTCGCACATCAGCACGACATCACGTGTACCTTCGATACCGCGAAATCGATCGGAATAACCATAGATCGTCGTGTTGAACTGGTCGTTGGAGCGGATCGTCATCAACCTGAAGCGACCATCCGCATCTGCGAAGGAGAGCGAATTGAGCCGATCTGGCGTCGTGAACACGGCCTTATGCTCTGGCGTCTTCCAGACACGCTCGTGTGCACTGTTGCCACGGTAGAAGCCGCCCGGCTGGAATAGGCGGGCATTGTAGTCCTTGAAGTCCTTCGGGTAGCTGTATTCGATCAGCTCGCGGACGAGACCATAATCGCCGGTCCATTCGTCCCATTTCAGCTTCGGAGAAGGGGCCAGCGTCGCCTTGGCGATGCCCGCGACGATTGCAAGCTCGCTCTTCAACGCCTTCGATGCCGGGGTTCGCCTTCCGACGCTTCCGCTGATATGCGAGAAGCTGTCCTCCGTCGTCACCGACTGATTGCCGGTCGCTTGAGTGTCGATCTCGGCCCGCGACAGGCAAGGAAGGATATAGGCGGTCCTTGCCGGAAACAAATGGCTGCGGTTGAGCTTCGTGGAGACCATCACCGCAAGATCCTGCGCGGCCCAGACCCGCTCCATCTCCTTCTGGTCGGGAACGGCCCGCAAGAGATTGCCGCCGAGGCTGATAAAGGCCTTGATGCTTCCATCCATCAGTCCCTTGACCGCATCGACGATTGTCGTTCCGTCCTTCGTTGGCGGGTCGAAGTCGAACAGTTCGGTCAGCTTCTCCATCGGGATGAGCTTGGTCTTTTCTGCGATGCCGACCGTGCGCTGCCCCTGAACGTTCGAGTGACCGCGTACCGGACAACAGCCTGCTCCCTCACGCCCGATATTGCCGCGCAGCATGAGGAGATTGACCACCATGGCCACATTCAAAGCGCCCTGGCTATGCTGGGTAAGGCCCATGCCGTAGACACCGATGACATTCTTCGCGCCGATATAAACGTCGCCGGACCGCCGAAGGTCCGCTTCCGACAGGCCACTCTCATGCTCGATAGCGGACCATGCTGTAGCCCGCACCATATCGATGAACGTATCAAAGCCGGTCGTGTGTTCTTCGATGAAGGCGACGTCGAGAACGCGCTCGCGCCCTTCGACGATCGCCAGATCGTCAACCTCGATCACATGTTTGCAGATGCCGAGGATCGCCGCGATGTCTCCGCCGGCCTTCACCTGATGATACTGGTCTGAAATCTGCGTCTCTCGTCCCGTCAGCATATCGATGGGATTTTGCGGATTGACGAAGGATATCAGGCCTTGTTCGAGGATGGGATTGAAGGTTACGACCCTTGCACCGCGTTTCTTTGCCTCTTGCAAAGGGTGAAGAAAGCGCGGGCTGTTCGATCCGGGATTTTGCCCAAAGAAGAAGAAGGCGTCGGCCTTTTCGAGGTCCTCCCAGACAACGGTGCCGACCGGGGAGCCGATGACCTTCATGAGGCCGACAGACGTCGTTTCGTGACACATGTTTGAACTCTGCGGCAGGTTGTTATTACCAAAGAGCCGGGCGAGCAGGGCGTAGAGATAGGACGCTTCGAGACCAGCATGGCCGGACGAGTAGAAGACGACACTCTCCTTTTCGAGGCTGTTCAGAACCTTGGCAATCCCCTCGAAGGCCTCATCCCAGGTCACCTCGACATATCGGTCGGTGCCTGCATTATAGAGAAGCGGATGCGTCAGCCGCCCGGTCTTTTCCAGGTCGTGGTCCTTCCAATCTCGAAGTTCCGACACGGTGTGACCGTTCCAGAAATCCGGCGTGCAGCGATGCGATGTCAGGTCCCACAGGGTGGCCTTGGCGCCATTCTCGCAAAACTCGAAGGGATGATAGTTGACGGGTTTCGGCCATGCGCAGGACACGCACATGAAACCGCCGGGCTTGTTCTGTCGAGAAAGCGTCTCGAGAGCCGCAGGCGTCGGCCAGCTTTCACCGTAGATACTGGCAATGCCCTTCAGTGATCCCCAGCCACCGGACGGACCCTCGGCTTCTGGGTTCGGGATTTGGTCGGCCATGGTCTTCGCCCTCAATATTTTTCCGTCAAAGAAGCATGCGGCGCACCTGGCGCGCCGCTGTTCATGGTCGGCCGGTTGTCAGGCGGCCGGTTCGTGGATCGGACACCTGTTGAAGCCCGCGCGGAAACTGGATGAATGTTCGTAGGTCGCTTTGCGGGCGCGGTTGATGTTGCCCAGGGGCTTGTGGGCAGCAAGTCCGGTCCAGATGCTGAAACGCATCTCTTCATCAACCTTCTGCACATTCTCCTCCGACCAGCTGTCCTGGGGTTCCGCCCGCAGCGTGGCGACCGCGACGAAAGGCGCATCCTCTTCCTTCCACTGCGCGGTGGGATCCTCGACCGGCTGTTTGTCGAGATCACGACAGAGCTGAACGCAGAATTCCCATTCGCCGGTCAGGTGCTGCATCTCTGCCTGCACTGTCGCGCGGATCGCGTCCGGCTGATCCTTCGTGTCGATTTCCTTACCCGTCAATTCAGTCAGGTCCTTCGAGACGGGTCGGATGCTGAACTTGGCGATATAGTCGCCATACCTGAACGGCGTCACACTGTAATAGGTCTCGCCGAGCGGATCGGAATCGGGAGCGCCTCCCATGGCTTGCACGGTTGAACTCGACACCCCAACGGCTTCGAGCGCCGTGTTCACGCCCTGAAGCACACTGGACAGGACTTCCTTGGTGCTTTCCATACGGCCGGTCGTCTTGGCAAGCATCTTGAGGCTACCCAAGAATTTCTTTGCGTTCTTTGCCTGGAAAACCGGGCCGTTGACCATCACGAAGTCCTGGGTGGTGCCGGCCGCGTCCGGTAGACGTTCGCCTGGCA
Organism: Neorhizobium alkalisoli; assembly: GCF_007829835.1. GTDB lineage: Bacteria > Pseudomonadota > Alphaproteobacteria > Rhizobiales > Rhizobiaceae > Neorhizobium. Next base: position 74,013 of record NZ_VIWP01000017.1, read on the forward strand.
CGTCGACGACCTTGAGCGCGATACCGCGGGGGAGTGAGATCGCATCCGGAAGGATGTCGCCGGCATTCGTCGAGATGCGCATATAGATCTTGTAGGTGCCGGGGTTCGCAAAGAGGCCTTGCGCAAGTTCCGGCGGCAGCCCGCCTTTGACAGTCATCGTGCCCTCAAGAATGCCATGCGCCTTCGCATGGACCGAACGCACCGCGTGGCCATAGTCCTTTGCCGTCTTGTTGAGAATGATATCGAACGTCTCGTTCAGTTCGCAGATCGTCTCCTGCTCGTCATTTTCGAAACTTTCGACCTGCGGGGTGTAAAGGACTGGCGGATTGGTCGGCATGGGGCTCTTCCTTGCTGGTGGGAGAGATCTAAAGCTCCGAAGCCAGCAGAAGTTCCTCCAAACGCCCGCCTTCGACAAAAACCCGTCACTACAATCATTATGGGCATGCAAGTCCCCAACCCTTGGGGAGCTTTGCCAGCCAAATCCCCTCAAAAGGCGAACCAGATCCTTCGCGATCCTGACCACTCTTCCTGTAAGTGCTCGTGGTGCAGGGCGATGGGACGCCAGGGCGCAGCATCAAACTCAGTCCCGCGCACCAGACAATCCCTCCGGATCGGATCCCGGCTCGTCTCGCACTCGGCCGGTTCGAGACTCGATCTTCAGATATCCGTTTCGTCCACCCGTCCAACTGAAGGACATCGGTCTATTCGTATTTTATTAAATATGTCGGCAAATACTCTTACCCGAGGGGCGATCAAATTCTGGACGAGCGAGTTCAACTCGTGAACACGGAGCGGAGACTGCCATGTACCAGCGTACAGTTCTGATTGTCGAAGATGAATTGCTCATCCGGATGGTGCTCGCCGACACCCTGGAAGATGAGGGTTATGAGATCGTCGAGGCGGGAAACGTCCTGGAAGCGATCGCAGTTCTTGGCCAGCGGAAGATCGACGCCGTGATAACAGACGTTGACATGCCAGGTGGCTTGAGCGGCTTTGATCTCGCTCGCATGATCTCGGACCAGCGTATGGACGTGCCGGTCATCATTGCCTCTGGCAGGCATCGGCCGCGTCCCGACGAATTGCCGGGCGAGGCAGTTTTCATCCCCAAGCCTTATGGAATGGACGCGATCTCGGCGATGCTGGACGAGATGACGTCGCTCGAGGGACGACGACTGGCCGGCTAAGTCGAAGTCGCTGAATGCGCCCATTTGAGACAGGATGCCAGGTTCGGAAACGGGGCTACGGCCTTTTAACGAAACGCATAATGCTTTTCTGCCGGCACAAGATCTTGAGCGCGCATCAACGAAACTCGAGGGGATTGGCCTTCAGACCGGGATCTCTTTCAGGATGAGCAACCGATTGCCTGGTACGCAAGCGAGGAGTTTTTCCTGTTCGAACGCGCCGATCACCGCCATGATCTCATCATGGCTGAATCCCGCGGCATGCATCGGCGTGCTGATGTCGAGAAGATTGATCGACATCTCTGGCGCTGCCTTGAGGGCATGAAGGCGCTCAAGAACGACGGTTTCGGTCTCTGAAAATCTGTTCATGCCTCATCGAATACCGGTTCGAGAAACGCCGTCAATCCTCCATCGAAAATCGCTGTAGCAATACGGACACGCCCGACATCGTTTTTGGCGAGTTCGAGATGTTTTGATGCCGAAGCATATCCACGTTTAGGTCACGGCCCCTAATTGAGCGTCACGAGCTGCCCTGTCGAAGCTCATTTCGCGCTACCACTCCGGTGATCTGATGTGTCGCATACTCGCCTTCCTGTTTGTCGCATGCCTGGTCACAGGCTGTGCCCGGCCTGGGCCCGGGACGCTCCTTGTTGTCGCTCCCGCCAAAGGAGCAAAGGAGATCACGGTTCTTGTTGCCACCGACCGGGATCCTGATCCGAAAGGTCTCGGATTCTCGGCCGGAAAATCGGCGCGCCTGCATTATCGTCTGGTGACAGTTTCTGTGCCCCCCACTCACAAGCCGACAGACATCGAGTGGCCGACCGACAAGCCAGACGCCTCGAAGTCGTTTGCCGTCATCAGAAGCAGAGATTTGACAAGCGGCGAGTTTGTCCAGCTGGCGCAGCAGATAGGACCCCGATCCCCGGTTGCACCAGGGGTGGGAATGTTCATCCATGGATACAATTACACATATCAGGAAGCTCTCTATAGGCTGGTGCAGATGAGCGTCGACGCCGGTCAGTCGCAGACGTCAATCCTTTTCGACTGGCCTTCGCAGGGCGATCTCGTAGGCTATGTGGCGGATCGCGATGCGGTCGCTTTTGCCCGCGATGATCTGGCGTCAGTCCTTGATGCGCTTGGTCGCGGTGGGGTGAAGACGACAGTCCTGGCGCACAGCATGGGCGGTTTGCTGACGCTTGAGACGCTCAGGCAGCTCAAGATCGCCGGCAGGCAACGCGAGCTCGACATGATCGAGCAGGTTGTGCTGGCAGCGCCTGACATCGATATCGACCTTTTTCAACGAGACATCAGGACAATCGGCCGGATGAAGAAGCCAGTCGTGGTGCTGGCGGCGAAGGACGACAAAGTGCTTGCTTTTTCCCAACGCCTGAGCGGTTCAACCGCGGCCGGCGCTCTCGACGTAAACGATCCAAGGGTGCAGGAACTTGCACAGAGTGACAACCTGCAGATTATCGACATCTCGTCCCTCAAATCGATCACCGGCACGAACCATGATCGTTTCGTATCCTTTGCAGCGGCATACCCTCAGCTCCAGAGGGCGAATAAAAACCAGTCCGGACCGGTGGCGGGTGCAGGAGCACTCGTCCTCAACGGGGTAGGCGATGTCATTTCCTCGCCTTTCCGCCTGACAGGTGCGGCACTGACGCAATAAGGACAGGCGCAACAAGGGCGGGCAAGCCGCCAATCGGTTTAGATCTAACCCGCGAAGCCGATGTCACTCACGGTGGCGCGGCACCACCACCGGGCACGACATCCAGGAAAGAGACGAGCCGCACCAGTGCGACATATTGCCAGAACTCTGATTGTCGTTTCCTCGGCAGCCTCAGCCTTGCTCGCGGGCCTATGGGCGACCTTGGCGCTTTGGTATCGCTTGCCACTGTTCGATCCGGGCAAGCTATTCATCTGCGTTGCCTATGCGGCCCTTTGCCTGGCTTGTCTGACGATAACCTTACGCCGGCGCTCATATGTTGCGGCACTGGTCCTTGCTGTGGCCATCGCCTCGGTCGTCGTGTGGTGGTCAACGCTGGCGCCCCCCGCGACTGCGGATTGGTCGCCCGACGTTGCCAGGCAGGTCACCGGCCGTATCGACGGCGATCGGCTGACGCTTGACGGCGTCCGGGATTTCGAATGGCGTTCCAATACGGACTTCACGGAAGGATGGAAGACGCGCGAATACGACTTGGGGCAGCTCGCTTCGGTCGATCTGTTCATGTCCTACTGGTCCGGCCCTTACATCGCCCACATGATTTTGAGCTTCGGTTTCAAAGATGGTCAATATCTGGCCTGGTCAGTGGAAGTGCGTCGTCGTCGGGGAGGCGCTTTTTCCCCGATTGCCGATCTCTTCAAGAGCAACCCCTTGGTGATCATCGCGGCTGAAGAACGAGACGTGATTGGTGTCCGGTCGAATATCAGAGGAGAGGATGTTCAGCTGTTCCGCACCAATTTGCCGCCTCCCGTGGGCAGAGATCTGTTGCTGGCCTATGTGCAGGACGCAAACGAACTTGCTGCCGCGCCGCGGTGGTATAATTCGATTACGACCAACTGCACGACAGCCGTCGTGTCGATGATGCGGGCGCTTGGGGATGTGATCCCTTTCGATTGGCGGCTCTACGTCAATGGCTATGTTCCAAATTACGTCTATGCGCGAGGCGTGCTGGATACCGGTCTGCCGATGTCGCGTTTGCGGGAGGCCGCTCACATTGATGCCCGCGCAGGGGAATTTGGATTGGCGGAAGGTTTCTCGGATGCGATTCGAGTGGGCGTTCCATCGCAGTCGAACAGGTGACGGAGAAGCAGGGGTTTTCTCTCATCCGCGATTTTGGGGGAAATTATTGCTGATCTCATCCAGGATTTTGTTCTATCCGGGTACGCACTTTTCATTTCGTCACTTCGAGAGCGCCACTCGAATTTCTTCGGGTCTAGCCATATCTGTAAACAACGAATGAGGACCGCCCCTTATGACGACGATCAAACGCATCGTGCTGGCAAGCCGGCCGCTGGCAGAACCAACGCCTGAAAATTTCCGGATTGAGGATGTCGAGCTGCAAGAGGCAGAGGAGGGTGATGTCACAGTCCGTGTCCTTTATCTTTCGCTCGACCCCTATATGCGCGGACGCATGAGCGAGGCCAAGTCCTACGCTGCGCCGGTACCGGTCGACGGCATCATGGAAGGCGAAACGATCTGCGAGGTGGTCAGGTCAAGGCATAATGATTTTGCGCCGGGCGATATCGTCCGCGGGCGAACGGGATGGTGTACAGGCGCAGTCATCAGTGGCGACATGATGCGGAAGGTTGAGACGCATGGCGCACCGATCACGACCGCGGTCGGCGTACTTGGCATGCCGGGTTTCACGGCATGGAGCGGTCTCAAGTTCATCGGCAAACCCAAGAAAGGTGAGACGGTCGCGGTCGCAGCGGCCTCTGGACCGGTCGGTTCGATGGTCGGACAGCTGGCAAAGCTTGTCGGGGCGAGGGCCGTCGGGATTGCCGGGGGGCCGGATAAATGTGCCTTCGTCAAGGACGAACTCGGCTTCGACGCCGTGGTCGATCATCGCTCGAGGGATTTCGCCAGCGATCTGCATGCCGCCGCGCCGAATGGGATCGATATTTATTTCGAAAATGTCGGAGGCCATGTCTGGGACGCGGTGTTTCCGCTCCTGAACCAGTTTGCGCGTGTTCCCGTCTGCGGCCTCGTGGCGCAATACAATGGTCATGACACTTCGGACGCCGACCGCCTTCCGGCGATGATGTCCGCCATTCTGAGACGGAGCCTTCTTGTTCGAGGGTTCATCCAGAGCGAATTTGCAGCCGACCATTTCAACGACTTTCTCGACGAAATCGGCCCACGGGTCGCGGCAGGCGAGATCAGGTACCGCGAGGACATCGTCGATGGACTGGAGAGCGCCCCGGAGGCGTTTATCGGTATGCTGAATGGCAAAAATTTCGGCAAGCTCATCGTCAAGGTCGATGGCGTCGTCTGACAAAAGGTTCCAGCATGAAGAAGATTGCAGTTCTCGATGATTATCAGAACGTCGCACTGGAGAGCGCAGACTGGGTGCGATTGAATGGCCGTGCGGAAATCACGGTCTTCAACGACCATGTCGATGACGAGGAGCGCCTGATCGCCCGCCTCCTGCCGTTCGACGCCATCTGCGTCATGCGCGAACGGACGCCACTGCCCAGACGGATTCTCGAACGCCTGCCGAACCTGCGCTTTATCGCCACGACCGGAGCGCGCAACGCCTCGATCGACCTTTCGGCGGCGCATGACCTCGGCATCACGGTGTCGGCAACGGGTGCGAACGGCTCGGGTGCTCCGGAGCTTACGTGGGCGCTCATCCTTGCTGCCGCGCGCCACATTCCGACTGAAGTGACCTCCTTTGACAATGGCGGCTGGCAGACCACGGTCGGACGCGATCTTTCCGGAAGCACGCTTGGCATCATCGGCCTGGGCAGGATCGGCCGGCAGATCGCAAAGGTTGGCCATGCCTTCGGCATGGATGTGATCGCATGGAGCCAGAACCTGACCGAAGACGTGGCACAGGCCGCGGGCGTCAGGCGGGTTGAAAAAGAGACGCTTCTTCGCAACGCCGACTGGGTGACACTGCATCTCGTTTTGTCCGAGCGGACGAAAGGCCTCATCGGCCGGCGGGAATTGGCAATGATGAAGTCGACGGCCTGGCTCGTGAATACCTCCCGAGGTCCGCTCGTCGACGAAGCGGCGTTGATTGCTGCGCTCGAAGCGCAAGCCTTAGCGGGCGCCGCGCTGGATGTATTCGATGTCGAGCCACTTCCATCGGATCACCGCTTTCGATCGCTGCCGAATGTGATCGCGACCCCGCATATAGGGTTCGTAACCGAACAATCCTATCGGATCTTTTACCGGGACACGGTCGCAAACTTGATCGCCTGGTTGGATGGACGTCCGGTTCGTGTGCTGTCGTCACCTGCCTGACAGGCCCGTCGGTTTCCTAATTCGGCTATCCCGCGATTAAACGGTCGAATTGTCGTTCTCGCCTATGATCGGTTAGAGGGGGCTCCATGCACGGCGTGACACGAGGCAAACGGAAGGCGGTCTAAGGCCTAGCGGGTCGTCAACGAAGCGAGACGTGCTTGGGCGGCCTGCCGCACGAGGTGCAGGCGTTCCAACTCCAGTATGGCATCCGGAAGCGCACGATGGACCGGGGCCGCCGGTTCTGAAGAGCTGATGACCTGCTCGACAAGCCCAGCGATATCAATTTCGGCTCCGTATCCAGAGAGAATCTGCGCGGCAGCTTCCACGAAAGCATCGTCCGATTTTCTCAATCTCAGTGCATGACGGGGAACGCCGCCGGCACGAAGCAGAACGCTGAGCCACTTTCCGTCCCAGGATGGCGAGCTTGCGAGCAGGTCGTTGCCGGAAAGCTCCTCCAGCATTTCCATGACAATCTGGTCGATGGCGATGCCATCCGCCTCCAGCAAGGCTCGCGATATGCCATGCACACGCTCTGCACCTTCAGCCCAGTCGCTCCAGCCAGGTTTGGGCTTTATGAGCATCGAACGCGAACGGCCATCCTCAAAAACCCATGCGATCTCGATCGGATAGCTGTGCTTGCTAAGCGAGGACGCTTCGAAATCGAGAAATACCATCATGCTGGATATCTAGGGAGCCGGGTCGAACCTAGCCACAACCCGTAAGTTCGATTTGCCGACAGCTGCGCCCCGGTCTTGCGAACGGGGGATTCTTCGTGGAGGCTCCGTGCATCTCTAGGGTGCCGCCTGGGACAGCTTTTTACTCCACATCGCGACGCGTAAGGCGACTGACGACAGATGCTGATCCGCTGTTTGACCCGAGACACCTTTACGTGGTTTGAAATCATGATCGCCGTCCTCCAACCAGAAGAGCTCGATTTCTTTCGACAGTTCGTAACGTGCCGCCTCCTCTTGGGATCCGAACGCATCTCGCGTTCCCTGACAGATCAAAGTCGAAGTCGTCATATCGGAAAGATGGGTGGTGCGAAGCTGTTCAGGTTTCCCGATCGGATGGAACGGGTATCCGAGACATAGAAGACCGGAAATGCGCCCGGCGCCGAATAGCTCGTCGGCGATCATGCTGGCGACCCGGCCACCCATCGACTTGCCGCCGATGATCACGCTGCCGATAGGTGCGAGCTCATCCATAAAGGCGAGGTACTCCAGCGTCAGGCGATCTGCACGCGGTGGGGGAGCACGCTTTCCGCCGGAGCGGCGCTGGCGCATGTAGTCGAATTCGAAACGCACGACGCGAAGTCCGTGGTGGACCAGCTTGGCCGACATTTCCTCCATCCAGGGCGTGTCCATGGGACCGCCGGCACCGTGGGCAAGAACTATCGTGATGATGGCGTCGGCGGGGCCATCAGAAAGATAGGCGTGCGACATGGTTTCTCCTTTCGAGCGCGCTAGAGGAACAGCCATTTATCGAGGTGAAAGCACCGTCTCGGAAATGCTGCAGTTCGGGATCCGCCCCATATCGATCGTCATGCTGCGGCTGGCGCATTCAGACGGCAGGGTCACGAACAAACCGTACATTGGAGAAGTGCGACGCCGCATGAACCGCGCAACCAATCTCTCGGTACCATTACAAGATTCTTGCCCTGGGCAAGTTGAATGGACATAGGAGTGAACGGCATCGCCATAGCTGAGGCCGATCCTTATTTTGCGAGATGGGTCCCGGTGGGCCTATGTGGGCGGTCGCAACGTCCCAAGCTCTGCTTCGTCCGTTTCGCACAGGACCTGATTAGCCCCGAGGCCTGCGCACCCGCGCTGCCTCACTGAACTCCCGTCGGGAAAGCCGCGCCGATGAAGCGAGGCAGGGCGGGTGATCTCTGGTGCGTTCGACTCTTATACCGGTGTTGTCTACCGACGATTGATCCATTTCCGCTTTTTGTTTGCAGCGCTCGCAAATGCTCGGAGGTGTCAGTGTGCTGCTTGCACAAAAGCCCGTCGTGCTTCGTCGTGATCAAGATGGCCGGCAGCCGCAGCAGAGCACTTGGCATGTGCTTCCCTCCATCGTGTGCTCTGTTTCACGTGTTGAAGGAATGTTCGCGCCTGCGCGGTCGTCGTAATCGTGATAATGAGACCATCGTCATTCAGGCGGACTGGCTCAGACCATTCATTTGACATCGAATTTTCTCCCAACGTTTACACATCGAAACAATCCGTGAGCAATGTGTCTGTTATTTGGCAGGTCTAAGGGAAGCCAATGCCTCCCTTGGCCCGACGAGGGCGGGTAATGTGAGAATTTTTAACGGAAGCAACGACCTGAAGTATAGATCCTCGTTCGTTTCGATAGGTTTTCCCATGACTATAGCCTTGCCTGCCGTACTCAAAATTGACGCAGGTACTCCTAACCTCTTAAATTTCGGGTGGAGGTGTCTGAAAATTCGAAATCGGTGCAAGTATTAAAGGCGAACCCATTCGGGATGCACGTTGTGACCGGGATTGGCATCTGGGGGATCAGCCTGGCTGATCGAGGCAGACGAGCGTTGTGTTGTGTCAACACTCGTCTGCCTGAGGCTGATGCTAATGGAGAACAATCAGCGCTGTCGGCAACGCCCATGTCGATAAACATTGCCGTAAAGAATTTACGGATCAACGGGCGAACATTCAATGTTCGATAGCGTACGGTCGCAGTCATGACGAGAGGCAGGCTGTTCGTAATGATTCAGCCTGCCTTGATCAAAGGAAGCGATCATCGACAGATGAACCGGGGGTACTTCCAAAGAGCGAGACGATCCGGCCGTGAGTGGCAACAGGATCGCCTCTGAACGAGTGGTTCGTCTAAACTTACCATAACTGAGTCATCGTCATGATCAAAGGGCTGGTCGTCTGTCAGGAACTGAATTTCCCGTGATGTGCCGGCTACTTCGGATTACCGTGACGATTTCATATCCCCTCAGATCGCCTTGTCAGCATCGAAATTTTAAAGCGAGAGTGGTCAAAAAATCGAGCCGCCAAGGCCCGCGAACGATATCGGTTTTAGGTAAGCAGGTTCGTCAGGAGAATATAGTCAATTACGGAGGCGATTGCTGCGCTCGACACGAATATCACGCGCAAACCTCTGGGCGATGCCCACCAATCAATCGTTACCATTGCAGGTCGTCCTTCGAACGCAAAACACTCGACTGAACATTAGCGTTCACTTAACAATAGTCAACAATGGGAGGCCGTTTCTGATATATTGTTGGTTAAGATGCGCTTCGGAATGATCGCTCGGCCCGGCTCGTAACTGCATGGCTAACCGTAGGGGAGCTCTTTTGCTGAGAGCAAAAAAGTCAATGCAACCTTGTCTTACCAGTGTGACCCGAACCCAATCGAGAGCTCGGACGAGCTTCGTCAGATTTCCGGGATTGGGTGCTGTGATGGAGAGGCTCGACACAATGATGGCCTGACTAGGGCTCGTCGAAAGCCGTCGCTCTGACCGTCACCTGTTTCCCATCCGGGTTCTGTTGGAATATCAGGCCCCCAGCAGCTTTTGAGTGCCCCGGGACATAGTCCAACACCGTCTCGACGCTCTCCAGCACCGACTGCTTCTCTATCATCTCGCCTCGAACTTTCACCTGAGAAGCAGTCGCGCTGGAGCCATTCTTGATTTCAAACAACACCTGAAAGCCATCACTGCGCTCTTCCGTCTGCAAAACGATCCCTTCAAGGTTCGGCGACGCATCTTGGTCAACGAACCCGTCCTTTCCAATCCAGACAATGACGGCGAGAACGATGCCCGCTGAGACCGCACCTGTGATCCATTCGATCCAGTGTGGGTCGCTGTTTTCGATGTTTTTATCGTTGGAAACTTTGGTCATTGCGCCTCACAGGATCAGTCGAGCTGCCGCCGCGCCGATGGCACCGGGGAAACTCAGAATGACAACTGCCATCAGAATTTGGGTCGAGCCGATGTCATCGGTCCTGTGGAACGTCCATAGGCAATAGGCGCTGATCAAACCGGCGATCAAATAACCGGGCAGGGTGAAGCGGACGAAGGCATGCCAACTCGGTGTACCCTCAGCGAGATCATGGCTCCCCTTGAAAGACAAGGCATAAACGAAGCTGTGCATCACAGCCAGCGATGCGGCGATGATGATCAGGGCGTGCCAAGGTGTCATTTTGTATGAAAGCAGGATCATTTCCTCTGTGGGCGCGACGTTGAGGTTGAGGAACAGAGCACCGACCGCCATCAAGAACAGCTCCCCGGCGTAACTTGTCTCACGTTCATGGACAGGGTCGTCATCATCGTCATCTTTGTCGTCATCATCATCCGACTGCCCGCCGAGCTGGCTTCGACCCAACATCGCACCGATACTCGCAGGGACGGCCTGGAGCGCGATCATACCGATAATTTCGTGCGCTGACTGGTCCTGCTTGATGACCCCCATCGCGACCAGGATGAGTGTGCTGGATACGATACCCAAGGCGTAGGCAATGCTTGCATCGCGGATAGCTTGCCGCCACGTCGACGTCTCTTCGAAACCGACCCTGTCAGAGAGGATTATCAACAGAGGGATGTTGACGAGAAGCAGGAGCAGGAGACGGCTGCGGTCCATGTAAACGCCCAATTCCCACATCTCCATTGTCATGAGCATGGGCAGAGCGAAGAGGAGGGCACCGGCGATACCGCGCGCAATCCCTGCGAAAAACTTGCTTTTGTCGAAATCCCGGCGCGTTGTCGCGATAGCCAATGCCGCCTTCCCTCTATGCGAAAAATTCCCACCAACCATAAATAGAGGCTACGCCGTTGAGGACCAGGGCGCTTGCAGCCGACGCGCGGCTAGGGTTGAGCAGAGCGAGCGCTGCTGAAAAAAGGGCTGTCATGGATATCAGCATCGACATGGCCTCGTTCAGCCTCCCTCTGTGATCGGGTCAGCGCTCATTCAATCATTCTGGTTTGGGATTTCCAGCTCCATCAGCATGGGCGCATGGTCGCTTGTATTTGGCCAACTGCGTGGTTTCCATCGGACACGGGCAGACCTCAGCCAGGGCTTTATGGCAGGCGACAGGAGGAAATGATCAATACGCAGTCCGGCATCGCGTTCAAAGCTGTTCCGCCAATATTTCCAGAACGTGTAGACGCGCTTAGTTGGATGAAGGTGACGAATGGCGTCCGTCCATCCTTGTTCGAGCAGGTCAGAATAGGCTTTGCGGACGTCCGGCCGAAAAAGGTGACCTGAGCCCCTGAACTTCCTCCAGATTTTGGTAGAGTCCGTCGTATCAATGCACTGAGACCGAACCTTGGACCGCCGGAAGCTGGAGTTTTCCGGCTTTGATCACGATGGCTGGCTGGTTGTGCCACCGGGATTATGCAGGTCA
>NZ_VIWP01000018.1 GCF_007829835.1 Neorhizobium alkalisoli
GAAGCGTATCAAGATATCGTTGGGATCGCTCAGCCCGGTCGAGTATCGTCAGAGCCTCGGCCTGAACTTATAAAGCAGTCCAACTTTTTATCCGCCCCCCCCTGTGGCTCGCCCGAAAAGCACACGATGAACGGCCCTACCAGATGCGGATCAAGTGTTTCGAGGGAATTGATGCTGGCTGGATGCCATTCCAAGTGCCTCATGCCGCCCATCCGCTGGGCGATGATGTCATCGATTTTGAAGGCTCGCTCGGAAACGTCCGAGGGTAGTTTGGCCAGCACCGGGAATGCCCAGTGAAGGTGGGGCCAACTGCGAGAGAAACCTTGCAAGCCTGTGGTCTCAACAGGGTCATCGGTCTCGAGCACGACAAAATATATGATTTTCAGGGGATCGCAACGGTACATCTCAGGATTCGAACTGAACTTATGTCGGTAGCCAGCAAATCACCCCGGCTATGCTTTTCGTCGCCGAAATTGGCTGTGGGTGTGTTGGTCCCGGTTTTCAGGAAAAATACCTCGCGTCACCGCTATGTACAACGACGTTGGCAAGACTGAGGATTGTCGACCCTTCCTTATGGCGTCGAGCGCCCACCTCTCGTGTCGATACTCGGAACCACCGACATACCGGATCGCAGACGGCCGACATACTCCTTGCTATCGATGACGATTTTCACGGGGATTCGCTGGACGATTTTCGTGAAGTTGCCCGTGGCGTTGTCGGCGGGCAACAGCGAAAACTCGAGTCCGCTTCCCGGTGAAACGCTATCGACGTGCCCGTCAATGGTCGCATCCGGAAAACTGTCCACCTTGACCGCCACCCGCTGCCCCGGCACGACGTCGGTCAGCTGTGTCTCCTTGAAATTGCCCACGACGTAGACGGCGTTGAGAGGCACGACCGCCATGAGCTGTGTGCCGGCGCTTACGAGTTGCCCCAGACGTATGGTACGCGCGCCGACCGTTCCGTCGATCGCCGATACGATGTTGGTGTAGGACAGGTTGAGCTCGGCTTGATTTACTCCGGCCTTTGCGCGGTCCCTCTGGGCGATGGCCTGGTTGCGTTGGGTGTCAAGGAGGGGAAGCTTGTTTTCCGCTGCCACGACGGCCGCCTTGCTGTTGTCCACCGCCGCCCTGGCCTGATCGCTCACCGACTGTGTTTGCTCGGCTCGCGAGAGCGTCCCGGACCCGCTTGTGTAGAGATACTCGGACCTTTTGGCATCGGATGACGCAAAGGCGAGATTGGCTTCCGAAGAGGCAAGCCCCGCTTTCGCCTGATCGATCAGCGCATTCTGGAGCACGATCTGCGCATCGATGTTTGCGATGGCCGCCTCGGCGGCTGCGAGATCACCGCGAGCCTGCGACAGCGCGGACTGGAAGTCGCGATCGTCGATCCGCGCGACGACCTGCCCGGCCTTCACGTGTTCGTTGTCGGTCACGAGGACCTCGCTGATATATCCGGAGACCTTCGGCGCGACCGACGTGAAGTCTGCCTTGAGATACGCGTCGTCAGTCGTGATAATGAAACGGCCAAGGGTGTAGTACTGGAATCCCTGGTATGTGCCATAGGCTGCGGCAAGGAGGATCGACCCGCCGAGCATGAGGCGTCGCATCAATCCACGAGCACCTGAAGTGGGCTCTACAGGAAGGTTGCCCGTCTCCGATGCCGGAGAGGGCTTCGCTTCCCGATCCGGCTGTGGCAGCCTTATGACGTCGGGCGAAGCTATGACTGAAGACTCTGCCATCGAAATTCTCCTCATCGAAATGACGTTGATCACATTCTGGAGAAGTCGGCGTGGATCGACAGCTATACGTTTGGGTACCGGGGTCTCGGCACTAAACGGAAGCGCCGTGGATGATCAGCCCCGGGAAGCGTCGCTACCGATGGCGTCATGGATCAATTGGAGAAGCAGTGAAGTATCGATCGGCTTGGCTAGGAAGCCTGACGCGCCGTGTTTCAGGGCCATCGCCTGCATTTGATTGTCCGAGTAGGAAGTCATGATCAGGATCGGAGGGCAATCTTCCCGAGACTTCAGCAATCTGAGCATCTCGATGCCCGAAGTCCCCGGCATCCGTACGTCGGCGAGAACGCAGCGGAACGATCGGTAGCGGTCACTGTCCAGGAAGAAGTCCGCTGAGCCGAAAAGTTCGCTCGTGTATCCGGCGGTATCGAGAAAGTCCTTGATCGAATTCCGTAGGTGAACGTCGTCTTCGATGATCGCGATATGTGCGGTTTGCGAGCCAGCCATTTTTGAAACTTGTCACTTTCCGCAACGGGATTTCAGAAAAACGCGTCAAAAATCGGTTCTTGCAACGCGTGACGGCAAATCGGGACGTTTCGATCTGCACGAAAACGCGATGGTTGAGATCTAAAGCTCTCCGGTCGTCGCAATACCACGCATTGCAGGAGCGCCGTTATATATACCTCCGTTTGGTTTTCGGTAGGGATAGCCGCAAGTTTCAGATACCGCTTATCGCTCAGGCCGCAGCATACATCGAATTTCCTCGGATTCCGCCTCCTCGGGGGAATTGGCGGCTCGCCCGCCTGCGCGGAAGACATCCAGGGGAACGTCACACCTTCGCCCTAGTGACTGAAAGCGGCGACGCGACGCGCCGTTACAGTCCTCTGCTATCGTCGCTTTTCTTGGCCTGATCGCGATGCCACTTGATCGCGAAAAACATGCCGACGCCCAGCACGAGAACCTTTAGCGGGAAGAAGACGATCGGAAACCAGTCTACCCAATCGTTTGTCATTGACCAATTCTTTCTGGTTGTATGGACGCAAGGCACATACGACATTTTCGGCTTGCGAGAGACGTGCTTATTGTCGCAGCGATGAGAACACCCGCTCCCGCGAGGTCTTGGAGCAAACTACCAAGAGGGGAAGCACACGTAGAACCGCCGGCGAGCAAGGGTACCCTTTCGTACAACTGTAAACCGCCAGCGATCACCTTCATTTTCGCCCCGCAACAAGGGAAACGACTTCCCCTCACGGAGAATGAGATGATAAAGCTATCGTATTCGGCTGTACTCGCGCTCTCGGCGCTCCTCGCGGTTCCGGCCATGGCCATCGAACCCATTCCGGGTAGCATAACGTACGAGGGGCAGCCTGCCACACGCCTCAAGAAGGCCCCCGTCGGCAGCCAGTTCAATCATGACTTCTATTCTGATGGCACTCGCTATTCCGAAACATACGTCGTGCAGTCTGACCGTTCGCTCAAGCTGGTGGACCGTGTCCGGCAGTCAAGTCACTGAACTAGGTTGTGGGACCCGGCCGTCCAGCCGGATCCACCTAACGGCTATTGCAATTCGCCCCTATTCAAAGCTTCGATATCAACGACAGCGCTTCCTGCCGCGTCGATGCGCGCCCTTCCATTGGTCGGAAGCGTGAAAGTCACCAAGGCCCCACCCCTTCCACGGTTGCTTGCACTGAGCTGACCGCCATGGGCTTCAACGATAGATCGGCAGATGGCAAGACCGATCCCGAGCGCATCGCTTTTGGTCGTGTAGAAAGCTTCGAACACCTTTTCCGGGTCGGTCAGACCGGGGCCGTTGTCACCGACGGAGACTTCCACAACCTCACCGTTCACCTTCCTCGCACGTACCTCGATTGACCGACTGCGTGACCGGGTTCCATCGAAGGCCTCGACACTGTTCTTCAGTAGATTCAGAACCACCTGCTCGATTTGCACGCGGTCTGCCTGAGTGTCGGGCAGGTCACCGTCAAGATCGACGTGGACCTTGATTTTCCCCGCGATCAACTTGTCGGCCAGCGAACTCTTCACGTCCTCGATCACTGCTCTCAGCGAAACCGCCTCGCGCTTATGCTCTGTCTGCGAGAAAATGGTTCGGATACGGCTGACTACTTCTGCCGCCGCCTCCACGTCCCGCACGATCCACTCAGCGGTGCGTGTCGCCCGCTCAAGGTTTGGCGGCGTGGCCCCCAGCCAGTTCTTGAAGGCGGTTACGTTCGAGACGACGCCCTGCAGGGGCTGGTTCAGATCATGTGCGATCGAAATCGAAAGCTCCGATAGGCTCACGGTTCTCGCGGCTTTGGCCAAACGCTCGTCGGCGATCCGGAGGGCTTCCTGCGCTTTCACCTCGTCGTCGATGTCCAAGTTGACGCCGTACCATTGCAGGATTTTGCCACCGTCATCCCGGAAAGGCTCGCTTCTGTCCTCTATCCAGCGATAGACGCCGTCCGCTCTGCGTTGTCTGTAACGCATCGCGTAGGGCTTTCCCTTCCCGCGCGCCTGCGCCCAGCGGTTCTCGACTGTTTCTCTGTCGTCGGGATGGATGAGGTCTTCCACCGCCGGACTGATGTCGAGCCGAGAGCCTTCGCTTTCACGAGAGACGTTCAAGCCGTTGTTGTCGACCAGCCTTTTGTTGACGTAGACAGGCGTTCCGCTGTTGTCGGAAAGGACGATCCCCACGGGCACGGTATCGATCATGTGCTGAAGGTAACGTTCGCTTTCGCGCAAAGCGGCCTGCGCTCTGACCTCGTCCTCGATATCGATCGAAACACCGTACCACCGGATTATGTTGCCAGCTTCGTCCCGAAGCGGCTCGACGCGCGAGTCGAGCCAGCGGAACTGCCCGTCCTTCCTGAGCAATCGCCCTTTCGTATGCAGGGCGGTGCCAGTTTCGAACGCCTTCTTGAACTCCGCGGCAATACGCTCGCTGTCATGCGGGTGTATCAGCTCCGAATAGGTTGGTTGCGGTGCAGACGGATCGCTCGGGTTCTTCCCCGGCTCGATCCCGGTCCATTCGACCATTCGGTCATTGAAGTGGTAGACGAATCCTTCGGTGGACATGAGCCAGATCAACGACGGCACGGTATCCACTATGAGGCGAGTTTCCGTCTCGCTTCTGCGCAATGCGTTCAGAGCCTCGATTTCGTCGTTGATGTCGAGGAAAACGCCGTACCACTGGACGATCGAACCGTCGGTGTCGAGAAGAGGCTGAACGGTGGCATTCGTCCAACGGAAGAAGCCATCTGAACGCCTGTGGCGGTACTTGAGGGAGAATGACCTTCGCGTGGCGAAAAGCCGATTTACAGTCGCCCTCACGTCCTGCCGTTCCTCGGGATGAACCGCATCCATGAGCAGGCTCTCTAGCCCGTCGACATCCCTTTCCCCTGTCGATAGACCAAACCATTCGATCAACTGGTCATTGACGTAGGTCGTCTTTCCGTCCGGACCCGCGCGCCAGATGAGTGCGGGGACAGTGTTGATAAGCTCGCGAAGCTGCTGCTCGCTGGCTTTCAACGCCGCCTCGGCGTTCTTTTGGTCGGTGATGTCGACCGTGGAACCGTACCAGGCGGTGATGTCCCCTTTTTCGTCCCGAGAGGCGATGGCGGAATCCCGGAACCATCTGTAGGTCCCGTCGAAGCGGCGTACGCGTTGCTCGTCGATAAGGGGTTCACCCGTCGTAAGACTGTTGCGCCAGAGCGCCAAGCTTCTTTCCCGGTCATCGGGATGAATGAAGGGTGTCCACCAGGCGGTGTCGGTCCCTTCCATTCTCTCCTTCATTTCCTCCGGGGTGATCCCGACAAACTCCGTGGCGGCCGGATTCACGAACCTCATGCGGCCGTCGGGATAGGCCGACCATCCAAGTCCGGGGATATCCTCCAACGTCGGGCGGACCGCCTTATAGACCTGGTCGTAGAACGATATCGTCCGATAGGAGGTGATGACTGCCCAGATGCCGAATGCGCTTATCGCGTACGCGGACCAGCCCCTGATGCTCAAGCTGGCAAGATCGCCTTCCGCCCAGATAAGCGCGGCGGCTGCTGCGCTCATGACGATGGCCGTAGCGACACCCCACCTGCAGCCGAAGCATATCGTTGCGAAAGCGACGGCAATCAGGAGGCCGACAGGCTCGTTCAAGAGGACGGCAACTCCAGCGCCGATAGCACTCGCCGCGAAAGCAAACAAGCGGCGCTGCTGTGATGTCTGGAAATCCATCACGCCTTCCAAGGATGATGACAGGACGCGCCGGGCTACGGTAGCGGGTCGTTCATGACCGAGTTCAACCTATACCCATGGTTCGGTGGTCGAAACCTATCTCGTAGGACAGGTAAGAGGCACGGTCGACCCGGCTATTCGACGTTCTCTCGTATATGGGAAGGCAGCGCCTGCCAGGCGGTGAAGAGCTGGTTGAATGTCGTCACCTGCATCTTCTTCATCATGTTGCTGCGGTGCAGCTTCACCGTGACCTCCGAAATGCCCAGCTCGAAACCGATCTGCTTGTTCAGGCTCCCTTCGACGACGAAGCGTAACACCTGACGTTCGCGGGCGGTGAGGCCTTGATAGAGCGCGATATGCTTTTGAGAGTTCGTTTGAGCTTCGCGCCGTTCGAGATCGGCGCTGATGGCCCTCGAGACGGCATCCAGAAAAGTTTGATCCCGCACGGGCTTCGTAAGAAAGTCCTTAGCTCCGGCCTTCATGGCCTCGACGCTCATGGCGATGTCGCCGTGGGCCGTGAGAAATATGACCGGGGTGTGGTTGCCTTGTTTCAGGAGATGATCTTGTAGGTCCAGCCCGCTCAATCCCGGCATACGGACGTCCAGCACGAAGCATCCCGGCCGATCCGGCAAGGTGGCCTCGATCACCTCGCGTGCGGACGCAAAGGATACGGTGTCGATGCCGACTGAGCAGAGGAGATTCTCCATCGCCTCCCGCACGCGCGCATCGTCGTCGACCAGCGTCACGATCGGCAGCTCCGACGGCCGCGCTGCAGCCCCCTCCATGGTCATCCCCTCAAAAGCGGCGCGCGCCCACGCGATCCTATCGGATACGGATGTTAACAAGAGAAGCGTCGTTTTGGAACCCTGCCCCACCCGCCCGGATCCGAGGTCCGGATGGACCGACGAGCTCAACACTCGGCTGCCCGCGGAATCGGGCAATGACATCGGCTGCGTGCGACGTGATTTTTGGCGCGATTCGTACAAGCTCCCTTGGTTGTCGGAACTGGTTACGGCGCGATTCCGGATGCTAGGATTTCACTGTGCGGCTAGTCCGCCGGAGTCGGGTAGAGTTAATACCAGGATGCCAACATGTTGCCGGGCGGATTTGCCTTTGCTGTCAGTCGTACGATCGCGTGTGTTTTCGCGGCGGCCCTCATTGTGCAACCCGTGGCCGCGCAGGAGGTCCTCCGGGTTCCGCTTCTAACGGACATCGCCACGTTCGATCCGGACAACGGATTTGAAATCGGTGCCATGAGCGCGATCAACAACGTCTACGAGGGTCTGGTTCAATACGAGCCGGGCACCGTAAAGGTCGTCGGCCGACTGGCACATTCCTGGGAAGTCTCCGACGACGGTCGCGAATATGTTTTCAGGTTGGTTGACGGCGTAAAGTTCCACGACGGCACCGAGATGAGTGCGTCTGACGTCGTTGCTTCCTTCGACCGAAGGAAGGACGGCAAGCTGGCTCTGTCGTACTTCCTCTCCAACGTCGAAAAACTCGAACCAGTGGACAGACTGACCCTCAAGATCGTCCTCAGGCGCGCGCAACCGTCTTTCATCGACAGCCTCGCAAGCCCTTGGGGCCCAAAGGTGATCAGCCCGCGAGCGCTAGCCGAACACGATAAAGGAGACAGAGCCACCGGATGGCTCGGTGAGCACGCCGATGGAACAGGCCCTTATGCATTGGCGGAATTCAGTCGCGGCGACCGCTATGTTCTCAAGAGGAATGACGAGTACTGGGGACAGAAAGCGTTTTTCCCGGAAGTGCAGATTCCGGTCGTCCCGGACATTGGCCAGCAGATTTTGCAGTTGAGAGCTGGAGACATCGACGCCGTGCCGACGGGGTATCCTATCGCGCAGCTCGGCGGCATTCC
Organism: Neorhizobium alkalisoli; assembly: GCF_007829835.1. Lineage (GTDB taxonomy): Bacteria > Pseudomonadota > Alphaproteobacteria > Rhizobiales > Rhizobiaceae > Neorhizobium. The sequence goes on from NZ_VIWP01000018.1 coordinate 7,836, forward strand.
ATCCGATCTCGCGGTCTCGGCGGCCCCGAGCGTAAGCCTCTACACCCTGTTCGCGAAACCCGGCTCGCCCCTCGATGATCCGGAAATCAGGCAGGCGGTGTTGACTGCCATCAATCCGGCTCTTTGGGCGGAAGACGCGTTCGGCCAGTATGCGACGGTGGCCAGGTCGGTCTATCCCCGCGTGGTGCTCGATCCCGGCAGACCGCTCGTCTTCCCTGTCGACATGGAGCGCGCCAAGGCGATAGTCGCACGCCGCGGTCCTGTCAGTCTCGTCATCGGCCAGCACAGCGCCTCACCTGGCTATCAGAAAATCTCGGGCCTCCTGATCGCGCAGCTGGCATCCATCGGCGTCAAGGCGACGTCCTACGCGTTGCCGCCGGGAGCCGCCTTCAACTTGAAGGAGGCGACGTCGCCACCGGACCTACTCCTTACGATTGCAGGCCCGGATGCGGCTCACCCGGAAAACCAGGCAAAGGCGTTTTTCACGAAGGACGCTCCGGTCAACTTCTTCGGACGTTCGATCGGCCAAGCCGACCGCCTCATCGAGGAGGCGGGCAGTCTGGGGAGCGACGCTCGACGGAACGAACTCTACGAACAAGCCGGACAGATGATCTTCGACGCCGGGATCGCCATACCGCTGGTCGAAATGCAGGATGTCGTGGTCCATGCCAACGACATCCGCGATTTCGGCTTGAGACCCGTGTATCCCCCGGGAAACATAGACTACGAGAGCGTCCGCCGATGAGCGTCGGGGTGGGAGAGCTGGTCGAAACCCGTACTCCGCCCTTTGCCACGCTCGAAATCCGTGGCTTGCACGTTTCGATGTTGCGCGGAGGACAGAGGAACGACGTGCTCAAAGGGCTGGAGCTAGAGGTTCGCGCCGGGCAGATAACCGCGCTTGTGGGTCGAAGCGGTTCTGGAAAGTCGACCCTTGCTCACGTCATCCATGGTCTTTTGCCGCGCGACAGCCAGCCTCGGATCAGTGGCTCTATCCGTGTCGTCGGCGAGGAATTGGTCGGTGCGGGCGAGCCCAGGCTTAGAGCTGCCCGGAAGAGCCTGGTGCGGATCATCCCCCAAGACCCCTTCGACGCGCTGAACCCGACAATGAGCGTTCGAGCGCAGATGGCGGAGGTCTGCGGGGAACTCACAGCGATCGAGCGGCTGCGGTGGGCGGGGATCGGTGACACGGAACGCGTCATGGGCAGCCTTCCGCATCGGCTTTCCGGAGGAGAGAGGCAGCGTGTTCTGATCGCTATGGCGACAGCCATACCCGTGCCGCTGATCGTGGCTGACGAACCCACGACAGGTCTCGACCTCGATAACAAACAAAAGGTCACCGCGTTGCTGCGGAATTTGGCAGCACACGGAGCGGCCGTCTTGCTCAGTACGCACGATCTCGCAGTAGCGGAGATAGCGGATCGCACGGCAATCCTCGAGGACGGGCGGATCGTCGAGGTCGGGCCGACCTCGGAGATTTTCGCCCGTCCCCGCCACCCTTACAGTGTTGGGCTCCTCGCGATCCGGTATGATGGAGCCGTCGACAAATCCGCGCAGTTGCCGACCCTCGTCCGAGGCGAACGAGTTATCGAAAACCCGCAATCCGAAAGCATCGTTCAGCAAAGCGTCCCTTGGCCCCCGTTCTCCCCGAATCAAGAGGAAGTCGTGTTGGACATGCGCCGGGTTTCGAAGGCCTTTCGTACGAGAAGCCTCTTTCGGGTTACCTCTCGCGATGTCCTGGCCGAGATCGACCTCACCGTGGAGGCCGGAGAGTGTGTGGCGCTGATAGGCGAGAGCGGTATCGGTAAATCCACCCTCCTCAAGATCGCCGCTGGGCTCCTTGAACACGACCGCGGAACGGTCGGGTCCGACGGCGGCCGCCCTCAACTGGTCTTCCAGGACCCTAAATCTTTCCTGACGCCTTGGGTCCCTATCGGCGAACAGATCGTCGAAGGGTTGCGTTCCGCGAAGGTGGCAAAGGTGCCTCGTGATAAGCGCCTGGCGGAATTGATGGATTTCGTCGATCTCGAGCGCTCGCTTGCCGATGCCTTGCCTTCAGAGCTATCTGTCGGTCAATGCCAGCGAGCCGCGATCGCCAGAGCGATTGCGGTTTCCCCCCGGCTCCTTCTGTGTGACGAACCCATCAGCGCGCTGGACACGTCGCTCGCGGCGTCGATGCTGAACCTACTCGGCCGCATCCGCCGCATCTATGGCACCGCGATAGTTATCGCGACGCACGACCTCCCCGCTGCCAGGATCGCCGCGGACAGGATCTATCGCCTTCACAATGGAAAGCTGCACGAACTCGCAGACATGTCGATCTCCTCGCGGGACGACCGTTGTGATCCATCCGGCAGGGACGCCCGACTATGTTGAGGGCGCTTGGACGAAGACCGGAAGCTTCGAGCAACGGCGGGTCTGTCCGCAGGATAGATGTTCCCGGCATCATCGGCCTTTTCGGCCTTCTGCTGATCACGGCCACAGCAGCGTTCCCGCAGCTCTTCATGCCATACGACCCGCAATTGCGGGTGGGTCCGGCATTGCTCCCTCCGTCGATCATGCACCCCTTCGGTACGGACGAAATCGGACGGGACCTTTTTTCACGGGTCATACTCGGCATAAGGTTCACCTGGCTGCCCGGGATGGCGATCATCGGGGCAAGCTTCCTCGTCGGAACGGCGATCGGGTTGGTATCCGGTTTTGCCGGAGGATGGCTCGACGCGGTTCTCCGGAGGGTAACCGACGTCTTCCTGATGGTGCCGTCGATGCTTTTCGCCATCGCGTTCGCGGCGGTGCTCGGCCCCGGTGTCGAGAATTCAGTGATCGCGATCGCAGTCTGCTGGTGGCCTTGGTACGCCTTGATCGCACGCGATGAAGTCCGACGTATCTTGGCCTCCCCTCATTACCTTGGGGCAAGGGTATCGGGCGCTTCGCGATCGAGGCTGGTTTTCAGGTACGCCCTGCCCGGCGTCGTCCCGGCACTAATCGTGGCAGCCGGCGTGGATGTCTCCAACGTCGTCATGACCTTGTCGTTGATGTCGTTCCTCGGCTTGGGACAGCCTGACCCCGCTCCGGAGCTCGGAGCCTTGGTTTCGCGCTCTCTCGACAGCCTGACGATGTTCTGGTGGCTCCCGATACTCCCGTCAGTGGCGATATTCCTTATCTGTTTCTTGGCGAACCTTTTTGCCGACGGGGTCCGCCATGCACTCAGAGGGCGGTAGAGCATGCGATATCTCGGACGCAAAATCGCGGGCGGCATTCTGACACTGATGGCGATGACGTTCTTTGTCTTCTGCCTTCAGAGCGTCGTGCCAGCCGATCCGGCCCGCCTCATCGCGGGACCGACGGCACCGCCCGCCACGATAGAGGCCTTACGCGCGCAGATGGGCCTGGATGAAGACGTCATCACGCGGTACCGACACTTTGTCACCCGTGTCGCACATGGTGACCTCGGCGTCTCGGTCCGCACAAGGCAGCCAGTGGTCAACGATATTCGGAAGCACCTGCCCGCGTCGATCGAACTTGCGGTTGTCGCTCTGCTGCTCGGCAGTTCGGTGGCCGTCACGGTGGCGGTCATCCAAGCCACCTATCCATCGTTGCGCATGCTGCGTCTTGCACTCGTAGGGCTCGGGTCCTTGCCAGTGTTCCTGACTGGCCTGATGCTGGTCCTGGTCGTCTGGTATAAGCTTGGATGGCTGCCGGGTTCCGGCCGCCTCGGTGTCAGGGGGTTTTCCGGTCCGACAGGCCTCCTTCTTGTGGACACGGCGATCTTCGGCAACCTACGCCTTTTCATCGACGCGGCCGCTCATCTTCTCCTGCCCGCTTCGGTTCTCGCGCTACCCGTCGCGGTCGCGGTCGGGCAGGTCCTGTCAAGCTCGTTGCATGACGTCATGAAGCACGGATACATCCGGACCGCGCGTGGCAAGGGCCTAAGCTTGGTATGGGTCGCCGCACGCCACGGTCTCCGTAATGCAGCAAATGCGGCGCTTACGATGAGCGGCCTCCAGGCTCGCCTGTTGTTCGGTAACATGCTGGTCGTCGAACGCATCTTCGCCTGGCCCGGACTCGGCATGTACATGGTCCAATCGCTGGCCTACTCGGACCTCCCGGCCATCCTTGGCGTCGCTCTGGTTCTCGGAGGGCTCTATGTCCTCGTCGGGATGATTGTCGAGACCACGCAGAGGATCGCCGATCCACGGATATCGATCGAGTGAGGTGCGGCGAGCAAACCTATACGCCGGGATAGGAAGGCGCGACTTTTAGATACGTATCAAGTTCAATCCCGAAGCGGCATTTTCAAGGTCGTGTCGATGACACTCTGACGCGAAGCGAGATTGGAGGCGGGCGTTGACCTTGGAGCACGTTGCGCGTCTCGGCGCGGTAAGCGTTTCGACACCCGATCGCTTGTTTCCGATCAGGAACTCCGCTCGCGGAAGGAGTGGGCTGACCGATTGGCAGTGTCGCCGCGTCCGCACCTTTGTGTCTGAGAATATCGCTGGCTCCATAAAGGTCCGCGATCTTGCGTCTCAAGCCAAAATCAGTGTCGGGCATTTCGGTAGGTGCTTCATGATCGCGTTCGGGGTTTCGCCGTCCAGCTTCGTGATGGGGGAGCGCATGGCAAAGGCAAAGGCCCTCATGGCGAACTCGAACTGCCCGCTATCGTCCGTCGCCGAACAATGTGGACTATCGGACCATGCGCACTTCTGTCGCCTGTTTCGCCGCCTGGAAGGCGTGCCGCCAAGTGAATGGAGACGGCAGGCGGTGGAATTGCGCGCAAGATCCCAATCGACGCTCTAGGAGTTTAAAGCGGTCGATTGACCGCCATGTACCGATAGCCTGTCGAACATCCGCACGACGTCTACGACAGACTTCGCATGCATCTTTTTCATCATGCGTCCACGATGCAGCTTCACCATGATCTCGCTGATGCTCATCTCGAACGCGATCTGCTTGTTCATGAGACCTTGGGAAACGTATTCCCAGACTTCCGTTTCACGCGGGGTCAGTCTGCAAAATCGCTGCATTAATTTGTCCGCCTCCGCTCTCTTGGCTCTTGCCTGCCTGTCGGCCTCCATCGCCCTTGTTATCGCATCGACGACGGCCTGAGAGTTGAACGGCTTCAGCAGGAAGTCGAAAGCGCCAGCCTTCATCGCTGAAACACTCACGGATACGCTGCCGTTTCCGGTGATGAAAATGATCGGCATCGGATTGCCGCGATGCGAGAGCTCTGCCTGAAGTTCGAGCCCTGTCATGCCGGGCATTTGGATGTCGAGAAGGATACACCCGGCGCTCTCCCCGTCAGCCTCGGACAGAAACTCTTCAGCACTACCGAAGCCAACTGCCTCGATCTGTACCGACTCGAAAAAGTTGAGCAGTGATGCGCGAAGATTTGGCTCGTCGTCAATGACGTAAACCCTCTGTCGAATCACGTCTTTCTCCGGTTGAGATGACACGGCTAAACTCCTTTTCATTGATGACGGCGAGGTCCGTCCGTGGCTTTGCCTAACTGTCTTTAAGTGATGACGGTTGAGAGTGGCTATGGCTTCGCTCCAGCCGATCGGAAACGCGCGGCAACCTCATGCGAAACATGACGCCCGACCGACCGCGACGACATTCGAGCGCACCCTGATGGGCTTCGACGATGGATCGGCATATATCGACGTCGGAATCGGCTTTAGTGGTCCGCTTCCGTTGGTCTTCGAGCTTCCCGTTCCCCGATGTCAGGGGTGTTCCTATGTCGAGGACGATCTCGTCTCCGATGTCGGCGATGCACAAATGAACCGCATGCCTTTCCGTTTTCCGTGCGGGTTGTTGCTGTAGGGTGCTCACTAAAAGGGTGACCACGACCTGGAGAAGCTGGAGCTCGTCGCCAAGTACCAACGCGCGACCGGGAGACTGGGCAAGATGCAGGGTCACCGCCCTGGAGAAGCTTTCGCACTGGCTGAACTGGACGGCGCTTTTTGCCAGCGAGTTGATATCCACCAGCGCCAGAGTCGAAATTCGCCTGGCGATCATGCGATCCGCGAAGCCGATTACTTCATCCGCCCAGCGGGCACATTGGACAATGCGCGAAAGCAGGACTTCCATTTGCTCGGTCGTATCGCGTCCCGAAACCAGGAGCCTCTGGGCGGTACCGCAATCCGTCACGATTACCGCCAGAGGTTGCCGGGTGTCGAGAACGAAGGAGCTTGTCATGCGCCCAAGAAGCCTGAGACGCGCGGCCTGCCCGCCGCTCACCTCGAGCTCCTGTAGCCTCTGCTCTTGAGAACCCTTTTCAAACGTCCGTTCGGTGTGCGGGGCAAAGTCCACGGTCGCTACCTATTCCCACGTCGGTTGGTGAAAACCGCGCTCGCGCGCCGCGGTCCTTTCATCGATGCACTGGCTGGCATTGTGGGTGACAGGCTACGTAAAATGTTCCCGCGTCGCTACCGCGCCAGTAGCCGTGGTCGACCTATACGGCGGGATAGGTCAGGTAGCTTTTTCCGCTTCTCGCCAACAGGAGACATTCATTAGCGCCACCGTAACCTTGCCAACTCAAGCGCCTTAGCACCGACAATCACCCATCAAACAAGCCTGGATATGACCCCGCGTAGAGCGGACGTGCTCTAGGAAAAATTCGCTATGAGCCGCTGCTCTACAGGATCAAGACTCAGTGCCCTCACACCGTCTCGGACCTCTGCAACAACGCGCAATACCTCGTTCATCGAAGCGCCCGAAGGCACGAGCGGTATGAGTTTCTCGGCAAAGGGAAATGGTATTCCCCTCTCGTCCAAGGCCTTCACCCAGCTCGGCCGGAAGCAATTCTCGATAGCCGTGGCATAGAAGCTCCAATCGACGGATCGATCTTCCAGAAGGTCGTTCAAAACCGATTGGCACGCCATTACAGCGGTAGGAACTGTAAAATCACAACCGCGAAAAAACTCGAATCCAATTTCCACCACATCCGCTGCCGAATCCGAGGAACGAGACCTTTTTACCAGAAAGGAGAGAAAGCTCCTCAGCGTTTTTGAAACCCTCAGCCTGTCGACGTAAAACGACAATTGCCTTCCACTTCGTGCGCCCACACGCAGCCGATTCGGTTGGATGAGGAACCTGAAAATCAGGTCAAACATGCAATCTCGACGCTCTCTGTCAGGCAATCCGCTCCATAGGAGGAAGCTCGGTCGGGTCGCTAAGATTTGCTGGATTTCGGCACGGAGCTCACTGAGATTCTGGACCCCGAATGACCCGAAGCGCTCAATTGTTGCGCGCGATAGCCCCGTTGTCGCTGTAATTTTGTCACGCCGATCAAGACCTTCTTGCTCAATGTCGCGTTCGTCCACGGCAAAAAGGATGGGTTCCGCAGCGTTGGCGGGATCGGAGGATATTGGGACATCGACCACGGTTGAGACCTCCTCAGGCGGCTCGTGGTACAGGTAGACCTTTCCAACGAAGTGACGCATCATTCGACCGGCCCGGCCACGAATATTTGCGAACGAAAAGAAGTCAAAGTCCTGTGTGTTGATCTTCTTGTCGTACACATAGATGATCGCCGCAGACGTGTTGACGCCTTCAATTAGGGTCGAGGTACATACGAGAATTTTTAAATCTGAAGATTCGAACAGGTCGATAATGCGTTGTGCCACGGCGCGGGGGAGCCGCCCGTGATGAAGGCCAACACCATGTCGAAGAGCTTTGACCAACCCCCATTCTGGGCTATAGTTTTGACCTAGCCAATCGGCCAAGTCTTTGGCTGCGCTCGAACCTTCTACGGGGTCCTCAACGATAATCTCCTCAGCCAACGAACGCGCGCTGCCAGGTGACGCGGTGAAGGCAATCGAGAGATTTGCCTTGTTCTCAAGGTAATCTCCTAGAAATGTCTGAAGTCGGTTGGATGTGGTCGACCGATCTATTATGTCAACCGCGACAGTACGAAAATTCGTCTGTACAAAAGTAAACTTGCCCTGCCACTCTTGCCCAAAACGTATCCCGGAGATGTGCGGCCCTGCCATAAACACCTGCCGCGATATCTTGGCGAGCTTGTAGAGTGCAATATTGAGCATTTGATAACGAGAGTCATCTCGACTGGGGTCGAGCTTGTAGAACTCGTCGACAAACAGAAAATCGACTTTTTTGATGTCTGTACGGTCTAGCACGCGCTCCTGCGTCATAACGTATATCGCATGTTCCCCGATACGGGCGTCATCCTTATGGAAGATGATTTGATGGGTCTCACCCAAGTTGCGGGCGAGTCGCCTCCGGGTTTCATCCATCAGAGCAATGGTTGGCACAATGATAACTGTCGTTTTAGGCTAACGCTCCATGATGAAGTAATCCACAATCGCAGATTTCCCGAAGCTTGTTGGAGCGCTCAATATGACGTTGTCTCCATCAAGGAGAGCGAGGAAAATCGCCATCTGCTCTGAATGGAAGACAAAAGGCCTGATCGGCTGGACTCGATGTGAATCGTGGACGAGCTGCCCAATGGAGTGCATGGGCGACGTATCCGAGATGTAGGGAAACAAGCCGGCCAGTTCGACGGCCTGATATACGACAGCGGCCACGGACTCTGGGACTCGCCCTTCAGACAGCGCTGCCACCATCCTGATCGTCAACTCTTGTGCGATAAAGTCGTTTCTGCCGAATTCTGCTATTCGTGCGCCGATTACGGACACACACTCAAAGATCACCGAGGGGGTGACGTTACTCGCAAGCTCACTCAGCAGTTCGTCAGGGCTTAACAATATGGGCCTCGAGGCGGGTATCAAATTGGTGTAATAATTCTTCCTTGCTCAGCAGAGGAATGAGGATTAATTGCAATTTAAGACCGTATTGCTTTATCAATTCGCCGAATTTTGAGGAAATGTCTTCTGCTTCCTCTTTGAGAGCCTCCTCAAGCTCACTACAGACCGAAATATGCCCGGCAATCGACTCAGATTCGTACGTTACTAAAACGGGAAAGACGGCTTTTGAGAAAAGTTTATCTGCGGACGTTTGATTTAGAAACAGGTGCACCAGCTGATCGTAGTAAGGCGTGTCTTTGGTTATGTGGCCAACAATCATAGCTTTTTCAGCATTTATGAACGCGGGCAGGAAGTGATCCTTAATAGACTTTACCGCTGCGGCTACCGCCGATTTGGCGTCTTTGTAGAACTTTGCTTCGCCAAGCCAAATCTCTATGTCGTCCTGGTTTGCGACGACATAGACGCCGTCATAGCCTTTTACAACATCGTTCGGCGACGTTTTTAAGATCAGTTTACAAACCACTGGTGTTGCGTTGTGGTACTGGACGCACGCTTGATGAAGAAGGAGTTCTCCGACCTCTCCACGTGTCTCGTCCTTTTTGGCGTATATGTGATAGGCCGCCCTCTGAATAAAAGTGCGATAATTGTGCAACCCGAAGGCCAATTGATCTTCTTGACTAAGGGCCGCATAGGGGACCCAACTCATCAAATCTTCAGCCATCTGAGGTGAGCGCCACTTTTTCCCCTCATACCCGGCGCACAAAGTCACATATTCGGGGTTTCCTGCGAGTTTTTGAACACGTACCTGAAGAAATTGCGATGGATAGAGAATGCTCGTCATCTGGACCCAAATCAAAGCAGGATAGGGAGAGAGAGATAACACAACCATGGCGGTTCAGTAAGATTTTGTGGACAACGTTGCGACACAAGCGTGCGCAATACTCGAATAACGGACAGGTCTTTCACTCTACTCTGGTCAGTCACCTTCAGGCAGGATCGCTTGCCGGTGTCCTTGACGATTGAACGGGCTGCGCAGCCCCAATCTCTGTCCTATATCCTCCGTTGAAAAAGCTCACGATCGGGTAAGCTTCCTCATCTACGGGGTGGCGGATCATCTGTATCGGTCACATGGTGCAGACCGCGATCGACTACTATGCATAGCAATTCCGGGTGACCGCTCAGGGCCGACAGCCGAGATAATCCGTGAGAGCTGTGTGGACGCCTCGAGTGTGCAGAATCAATCTTTGACAACGGGGCAGGCTTCGCAGCCTGCCCCGCTTGGATCAGCCGGCGGCTTGGACGAACGCCAGGAGGTCCGGGTTGATGACGTCGGCGTGGGTCGTGCACATGCCGTGCGGGTAGCCGTCGTAGATTTTCAGGGTTCCGTTTTTCAGCAGCTTGATGGCGAGCTTGGCGGAGTCATCGATCGGCACGATCTGGTCGTCCGAACCATGCAGGATGAGCGTGGGGACCGTGATCGACTTGAGGTCTTCCGTGAAATCCGTCTCGGAGAACGCCTTGATGCTGTCGTAGTGCGCCTTCGCGCCTCCGACCATGGCCTGTCGCCACCAATTCTGGATGACGCCCTGGGAAACCTTGGCGTCCGGCCGATTGAAGCCGTAGAAAGGGCCAGAAGGGATATCGAGGAAGAACTGGGCGCGGTTGGCGACGAGGTTCTTGCGGAAATCGTCGAACACCTCGATCGGCAGACCTCCGGGGTTCGCGGCGGTCTTGACCATGATCGGCGGAACCGCGCCGACGAGAACGAGCTTGGCGACACGGCCCTTGCCGTGCTTGGCGACGTACCTCGCGGCTTCACCACCCCCCGTCGAGTGGCCGATGTGGACCGCGTTGCGGAGATCGAGATGTTCGGCGACGACTGCGGCGTCCGACGCGTAGTGGTCCATGTCGTGACCCTCGGCGACCTGGCTCGAGCGGCCGTGGCCACGCCTGTCATGGGCGACGACGCGAAAGCCCTTTTCCAGAAAGAACATCAACTGGGCATCCCAGTCGTCGCTGCTCAGCGGCCATCCGTGATGGAACACGATCGGCTGACCGTGACCCCAGTCCTTGTAGAAGATTTCCGCGCCGTCTTTCGTCTTAACAAAGCCCATGTCTTGTTTCCTTTCGGTGGTTTTCTGCGTGGCGGCGGCCATCGCGATGTTGGGGATTATAGTTGCGACGCTCGCTCCAAGGCCAAGCGCCAACACCTCGCGTCTCAAGGGGCCCGTGCCCCGTGAGGTTTCTTTCTCCGTCATTTGTCTCTCCATGATCCGGTATTGACGAGCCTTGGTCCGCTCGCCTCAAAGGCAGAGCCAAACTCAGCGCGTCGAAGGTGACGCAGTATCGGGAGCCACGGGAGTTATACATCCGTATGCCGTGTGGCCCGTGGCGGGAAACGGAAGCGATTGGGCGTCAGGCTACAAGCGACGCGTCGCATTCCCCCATTGAAAGTCGCCCCCTTTGTGGGCTTCGTCCGTTCATGACGGATACTCCCGTATATCTTCCTCGCTGCCAGCTCCCGCCTTAGCGTCCTTTCGTCGACGAATTCCCGATCGACGAAAACCCAAAGCTGGGAGTGATAAGATGCAACCCCGTTTCGATATCAACGCTGTCGAGCCCGACAGCTTCAAGGCGATCATGGGACTGGAGATGTACGTCCAGAAGTCCGGCATCGACAAACGCTACATCGATCTCGTGAAGATCCGTACGTCACAGATCAATGGCTGCGCCTACTGCGTGGACATGCATACCAAGGAAGCGAGGAAAGCCGGGTTCTCGGACCAATGGATTGCCCTGATCGCGGTCTGGAAGGAATCCGCTCTCTATGACGAGAAGGAACGCGCGGTGCTGAACTGGGCGGAAAGCTTGACGAATGTCTCAGTTACGGGCGTTCCCGACGCCGACTACGAGCAGTTGAGGAAGCATTTCGGCGAAGCCGAGATTGCCAGGCTGACAACCGCCATCAGCACGATCAACGTCTGGAACCGCATGGCGCTCGCCTTGCGTCTGCAGCACCCGATCGACCATCGGACGGTCCCGGCGGCGGCTTGACGTCGATCCACTGTTCAAGGGCATGGTGGCGTGGCGAAGCCGATTTCGGAGCGAGCAGCCACCATGCCGGACTGTGCTACAGACCGAACAGGCTGCGTATCTTCCCCGACAGGGTGATCGAGGTGCTGTTTTCCATTCCCGGCTGGTCGAGGAGATGCTTTTCCTTCTCGAGCCGATGCGCGAGAACGAACCCGAGCTCCTCGGCGATTTCCGGGCGTTGCCCGAGAAACGGAGCGAGGGCATCCTTCTTGATTTCGTATGCGGTGACCGGGGTCAACGAACGGATTTCACCAGCCTCTAGCGACCCCATCAAGACACCCCGTTCTCCGAAAAAATCTCCGGGGGAAAGTCTCGTGAGTTCCGTGTGGCGGCCGTTTTCCTCTCTCTCGACGATAACGACACCCTTCTGGATGAGCAGGAGCGAGGTCAAGGAGGTTCCCTGCCGTGCGATCACGGCCCCCTTCGGGAACGCGACCTGCTTCATCGCAGCGCCCAAGGACGCTCGCTCGTCTTCTCTGAGCGAATGAAACAGGGGAATGGACGAAAGACAGTCGATCGCGCCATGGCCACGCGAAGCCTGTTCCCAGTAAGGGAGCGGCCCCGTCCATTGTGTTGACGAGCTCAGCACCAGGTTTGCGGAGCGCGCGTGACGATAGACCAGATCGTATATCTCGTTGCGAGCGTCGGAGACCTTGCCAACGTCCCTCACCCGACTGACAAGATCTATCGTGACGCCGTCGCCTTCCAGGGCGGTGATCGCGACGCTCGGAGACGGCGAGCGGACAATATTCGTGCACCCGAGTAGCGCCGTCTTCATGGTCTCACCGATCACCTCGGGCCTTTCCGTCGGATGAAAGCGCACGGTCACCACAATGCCGTGGCTCTCGTCCGGGCTGCTGTAGTTCGTGAGTCTCGCTTTCGCCAGAATGCTGTTCGGCAGGATCACGATGTCGTTCGTGCCGTTGAGGAGATGTGTCGAACGCCAGTTCGTTTCGATCACCCTTCCTTGGAGATTGTCGTCCAGAACGATCCAATCACCGACCGCGTATGGGCGGTTGAGGTTCAGGGCGATGCCGCTGAACACGTCGTTGAGGGTACTCTGCAGCGCGAGGCCGAGTACGATCGCGAAGACGCCGGACGTGGCGATCAACGTTCCCACCGGAACGTTGAAGACATATGCGACTATGGATAAGGCGGTGCCGATGTAGATGACGCCGGAGAGTAGGTCCCTGACCAGTCTGCCTTCGCGAGGCCGTCGATTGAAGACGAGGAATTTCCGGACTACCGTCACCAGGAGAAGCGAGATGCTTATCCACCATGCCGCCTTGGCGATCGCCACGCTGACCGCGTCTATGCCTCCGACGGCTCCGGGCCTATAGGGCTCGATACCTCTCGAAAAGAACAGGCCTGATAGGGCGACGAAGACGACGGCATCGAGGATCAGCTTTGCCCTGGTCTGGTGGCGCAGCAGCACTCTAAGCGGGACCGAGACCGCCAGAAGCAGACCGACCTGGATTACGAACTCCGACAACATCGGCATGATGGTTGTTCCCGCAGATGTCGTCGGGGATAGAGCCGCGACCCATGGTGGATTTGCGCAGTCCGACCGCGTCACCCGGCGTAGGTGTCACGGTCGGGTAGGCAACGAGATCTAGGCGGCCGTGGCTGAATTCGCCCATTGCTCGATACCAGTGGAGCCGAGGCGCGTCTGGCCAACGGGGACGAGCGAGTTCTCCTCCAAGGCGCAGCCGAAATAGCCTGCGCTGGAATCCGGTGTGACCTTGCGGGAATCGCCGACGGACCGGAGGTATCGACCGATGATGTCGCACATCCGGCCTTTTTCCGGTCCGGCGACATCGACAATACCGTTGGCGGGCGCTTTGCCGACGGTGTCGACGAGGAAGCCTGCCAGGTCATCCGCGGCGATCGGCTGGAAGTTCGCTGTCGAAAGGCGCGCCTCGCCGTCTGTCGTTCCTGCATCCGCGATCGTTGCCATGAATTCCATGAACTGGGTCGCGCGGACGATGGTGTAGGGAACGCCAGAACCTTCGATCAAAGCCTCCTGTGCTGCCTTGGCGAGGAAGTAACCGTTCCCCGGAAGACCATCGGTGCCGACGATAGAGAGTAGCACGTGGTGCTGCACTCCGGCCTTCTTCTCGGCGGCGAGCAGGTTTCTGGTCGACGTCTTGAAGAAATCCAGGACTTCGCCCGGATCGAAAGAAGGCGCGTTCGTGACGTCCACGACGACATTGGCCCCCTGCAGCGCGGCGTCCAGTCCCTCGCCTGTACGGCTGTTTACGCCGGTGCTTGGCGATGCGACCACGACTTCGAGAAACCGCGCCGACAGTAAGCTAGCGAGCTTGCTGCCGATAAGGCCCGTGCCGCCTACAACTACGATTTTCATCTTCATTCTCCTTGAATTTGTTGGCCAGTAGAGGGGCGGCTCCAGCTACGGCCTGCCCGCGGTTTGCCTTCAGAAAATCACGCCGCACGCTAACTCCGGCAAGATATACATCGGGATGCCGCGCAGCCGCTTCCTGGGTACGCGCTTCCCGCCTGAGCCGTTACGGATGGGAGTGCTGGCTGGCGGGGACGTCGTCGGGCCCGCCGGGGCCGTGCGGATGTTCCACGCTGTAGCTATGTGTCGTCCTCGGGATATCGGTGGCGGGCAGCTGTCCATCCATGCCGTAGAAAGCGACGTGTAATCCCCAGTAGGCCGTGCAGAAAACGACGAGAGCGGTCGAGAGTCCGATGGGAATGTTCACCAGACGCCGCTTGAGCGCCGTCATGAGATCGACACCCGTACGGTGATCAGCCGCAACCGCGATGAGGATCGCCATGATCAGGCCGTGCCCGATGAGGTCGACCCGGCCGAAAGGCCATACGGCGGCCGTGAAGATGACGAGGAGGGCGATAGCCGACAGCCTGCGAATCAGGGGCGTCCACAGAAGGCCGAACCCGAGAGTGAACTCGGTGACGCCTGCCATCGGTATGAACACGTCCCTGTGCATTCCGAAAGTGAGAAACGGCTTCTCGACGACGAGCGGGTAAAACCAGCTCGGGAACGCGAACTTCTCGAGGCTCGACCACATAAGGGCGATCGCCAGTCCCCACCGGAGCGCCTCGAAACGGCGTCCCCTCAGTTCCTCGTTCTTGAGCGGCTCGAGGAGCAGGTATCCCGCCACGCCGAGGCCGAGCGCGAGGTAGTCGAAAAGATGGAATAGCTCGTAGTCTCTCAGTGCGAATATCCAAAGGGCTATGATACCAAGCCCGGCGATCGGCATTGTCCGACGCGAAAATATGCAGCAGGCAATCACGAGCTGAAGCCAGGAAACCCATTCGGCGGGTGTCTTGAGGTCAGGCGTCAGATACACGCCGCCGACGGCAAAGATCGCGACGAAAAACGCGGCGATAATCGAACGGATGTAGTCGTCCTGGCGCGCCCAGAGCGGGTCGGTCGCCCAATTGAGCGCTCCGATGGCTTTCGCGCCGAACGAGCTAACCTCCACCAGACGTGTCAGGACGAAGAACACTAGGACAAGACATATGCCGACCCAGAACCAGGTGTCCTGTAGGGTGTTCTCGATCGGCGCTGGAGGCGCGCCCACGATATACGGGGCGAACCACTTGACGTGGGCTTGGGCCGACAGGGGGTGGAACACGATGGCGGCCGCTGCGGGCCACGCCCACAGCATCGGCTGAATACGGCTTTGCATGGAAGTCGCCTTCTCGGAATGGCGGTTTGATGGATCGATCAGGCGGCGAGGAGCTCGTCCGCCGGGCCGAAGAATTCGTAGTGAACACGCTCTCCCGGCACACCTGCTCTCGCCAAAGCGGGAACCAGCGCCCGAAGGAACGGCTTGGGTCCGCAAAGGTAGAACTCGGAGGTTTCGAAGGGTGTCGCGGAGCGCAGCCAGTCGACGGTGATGAACCCGTCATAGTCATGGGAGAGCCCGACTGCGTCTTGGCTGGACGGCTCGCTGTAGAAGGTTTTCACGTTCACGCGGGAGCGGGCGGCGGCGAGGGTCCTGACATGTTTGTCCATCGCATGGGTAGCGCTGTTCAACGCGCCATGGATGAAGTGTGCTTCCAGGTCCGGATAGTCGCGAGCGATCGCCTCGAGCATGCTGACCATGGGTGTCAGCCCTACCCCGCCGGACAACAATACGACCGGAGCCTTTGGTTCTTCCGGGAGAAAGAAGTCCCCCGCCGGAGGCGTGGCGTCGATCACCGAACCAATATCCGTGCGGTCGTGCAGGTAGATCGAGCCGCCCTGTCCGGAGGTCTCGCGCTTCACCGAGATGCGATAGAATTCGTCGTTCGGACCGCATGAGATGGAGTAGTTCCGCTTGGCGACCGTTCCGTTCTCCAGAGGCAATCGGAAGGTCAGGTATTGGCCAGGCCTGTGCCGGATGACCCGACCGCCGTCGGAAGGCTTCAGCACGAAGGACGTGACGACGTCGCTTTCCTTTGTCTTCGAGACGACCGTGAAGTTCCGCCACCCGTTCCAGCCGCCGTTCCGGTTCTCGATATCGGACCGCAAATCGCTCTCGCGGCCCTTGAGGATATCGGCAAGAAACCAGTAAGCCTCGCCCCAGGCGGTCAGAACGGCAGGGGTTGCCGCATCTCCGAGAATGTCCTTGATCGCCGCCAGCAGGGCTTCGGCGACGTAGGGATAGTGCTCCGGCAGGATGTGGTAGCCGATATGCTTGTGTGCGATACGCTCGACGACCGGACCCAGCGCGCTGAGGTTCTCGATGTTACGGGCGTAGCCGAGGATCGCTGCGGCCAGCGCGTGAACCTGTGAACCACCCTCGCCCTGGTTGGCGTGGTTGAACAGGTTCCGGATGTGCTCGTCCTTGAAAAGCCGCGCGTACATGGCCTTTGTGATGTTGCTACCATGGGCCTCAAGGGCCGGAACACTCGCCTTCAGGAGTTCTATGATTTCTGCGGACAGCTGACGTGGCATGATCTCAATTCCTTCTTGGGTCAGTTTTGATAGGTGCCGAGCGGGTAGCGGTCGTAAAACTCGACGCGCAGCTTCACCGCTCCCACGAGCTCCAGGCTGTGGCTTGTTTCGGGAGGGATGACACCCGGCATGCCGGGTTGGAGTATCCGGGGCTCGGAAACACCGGGCTCGAGGTAATGGACCGCGCCCTCTTCGACGCGGACCACGCCCCATGTCCCGGATTTGAGAGCGTGATCGGCGAGAAGCGCGCGCGGCAAGCTTTGCTCGTCGAAAAGAGCCGAGATTTTGTAGGGCGTGGGCGCGAGCGGCCTCGGCTCGTCTGTCACCGATGCGGGAAGCTCCTCGCCGCAGATCATGATCGAAAAACGAGAAGCGATCCTTTTCGCTCTCGCCTGCATCTCGAACGCTATCTCCGGCGCAGCGAGCTCCTCGGTCGTCTCACGCCAGAGCTCCAGCCACTTGATGAACATCGACGGCCGGAACTTTTCGGCATGGGCAAGATGCATCGACAACGGATTGCCCTTGTAGCGCCCGGTGGCGAGCATTAGCGACGACCAGAACTCCGAGAGCCTCGTCAGATGTTCGTCCCAGTCCTCGACCACCGCGAAAACCGGGCCGAGGTCCTCGTCTGCCCTCACGCGGTCGTAGAATCTCGCCAGTATCCGCGAAATGTCCGTTTCAGTAAGCTCTACCGACATTGCCGACTCCTAAATAGGTATTTGAGATACACCTATTACGTTCCGCAAAAAGGTGCTATTAAAATGCACCTTTTTGGCATGGGCGTTTTGACGCAGGTTTTCATGAGACTGACCAAATACACGGACTACGGCATCCGGGTCTTGATACACCTTGGTACATCGGACGGAGAGCTCGGCTCGATCCCCGAGATCGCCCGCACCTTCGACATCTCCCAGGACCACCTCAAGAAGGTCGTCCAGGACCTGTCGGCCGCAGGTTTCATTGAATCCGTGAGGGGTCGAAACGGGGGAATCAGGTTGGCCCGTCAACCGGACGAGATCAATCTCGGTTCTGTACTACGCCACACCGAGAGGCTGGATGAACTCGTGGAATGCGCCGCATGTCCCGTCGCCCCCGCCTGCGGCCTGCCCCCTATCCTTGCGGAGGCGTCGGCAGCATTCGCCGCCGTGTTCGACAAGTACACGGTTGGCGACCTTGTCAGGCGGAGACCTGAACTCCGGCTTCTTCTGGGGTCAGCGTAGAAAACGCTTCTGAGGTGGACCGGATCGTAAAGCTTATACGAGCGCCTCCGTCCGTGTTTTCAGCCCAGATCCTTCCACCGTGCGAAGTCACGATGGACTCGCAAATCGAGAGCCCCATGCCCATCCCGCTCTCTTTCGTCGTGAAGAACGGCATGAAAATTCGGTCGATATCCTCGATTCCGCTTCCGGTGTCCGAGATCTCGACGACTGCCCCGAGGTCGGACGCGAGCGTCTTCACCGTTATCATGCGCTCGCGGCCCGTCGCCACCGCCATGGCCTCGCTGGCGTTATGCAGGAGGTTCACGAGTACCTGCTGTATTTGAATGACATCGATGGAAATCGGATCGAGTGATCTTTCGAGCTTTAATTCCAGGCGAACGCCATTCGATGCCAATTCCTCCGACATCATATCCTTCACGCCTTGAATGAGCAGGTTGATATCGACTCTCTCCCGTCCTTCCGACTTGTGCTGGAACAGTGCCCGGATACGCTTCACGACTTCGGTGGCGATGTTGGCGTCCCTGACGACACAGTCGGCGCTCTGCTTCGCGCGCTCGATGTTTGGCGACGCCATCTCGAGCCAACGCCTGCACGCGTCGGCGCTCATGATCACTGCCGCTAGAGGTTGGCTGAGTTCATGCGCGATCGAGGCGGAAAGCTCTGCCATTCCCGCATACCTGGACGCCTTGGCCAGTTTGTCCTGAGAGACCCTCAACGATTCCTGAGCGAGAAATTCGTTTTCGATATCCACCTGCAGACCGTACCATTGAATGACCTTCCCGCTGTCGTCCCGGAGCGGCTCCATTCGCGCTTCGAGCCAACGCCAATTGCCATCGAAACGCCGTTGGCGGAACCGCCTGAACCATGGCTCGCCGGACCGGAAGCTTTCGCGGATCGTCGTCTCCACATCCTCCTTGTGATCCGGATGGATGGTCGCTTCGATTATCGCCGATAGAGCATCGGCTTCGCGCCCGCCCCCGGCGAGTTGATCGACGGTGATACCGGACCACTCCTCGAGCTGCCGACTGAAATAGGTAGGCTGGCCATCCGGAGACGATACCCAGAGCAATCCCGGCATTGTCTCGACTATCAGCGCGAGCCTTGCTTCACGTTCAGCGATCGCGACCTGCGCCGATACCTCGTCATCGATGTCCTGCGCGACACCGAGCCAACGCTTAACGGTGCCATCGTCATCGCGCAGCGCGTTCGCTTCGCCTTTCGTCCATCGGTATCGACCGTCGGCTCGGACCTGTCTGTACTTCTGTTTGAAATGGGCCTCGCCAGCGAACGCGGCCTTGAGGTTGCTTGCAACGCTCGCCAGATCGTCGGGGTGGATCACCCGCGACAGAACCCCGTCGAGCGAGAATTGCTCGATTGCATTTGCATCGGATATCCCGACCTGGGATTTAAGGGCCTCGTTGAAATACGTGGGCTTTCCGAGACTATCCGCCGACCAGATCGGCACCGGGACGGCGTCGATAAATTTCTGGAGGGCCCGCTCGCGCTCGCGGGACGCTTCGACTTCCAATATGGTGTCATGGATATCCAGACACGTTCCAAGCCAGAATACGATCTCGCCCGCCGCATCGATCTGCGGTCGCGCAGTCGTCCGAAGCCATCGAAAGATGCCCGCCGCCGTGCGAACCCGATGTGCGACATCGAAAGTTCCTCGGCTAGCGACAGCACCCAACCAAGCTGCTTCGAGGCGACCATAGTCATCGCTATGAAGCAACGCACTCCAAGCGAACTCGCCGCTCTGGACGTCGCGCGTTACGAACTTGGAACTTGGAAACCCGGTGTAGGCCTCCATCGATACGCTCTGGCAAATGAAATCCCCGTTGGGCCACGCCGCCCAGCCCAGCCCGGGAATCGTATCCACCAACGCTCTGATCTCTTCGATCGAGATCTTCGACGAAATCACCCCAAATCCCTCCGCCGTCCTGACGAAGGAACACAGGAGGACACCGCACTTACCATGTCAAGACTGCCGGATAGCCGAGTTCACCGCCCGCGGATAGCGATGGCATCGATCTCGATTTCGTAGCCGTGATGCAGATCGGTGACCGGGACGACGGTCCGGGCGGGGCGGGCATTCCCGAATACCTCGGCGAAAATCGTATTGAAGTTCCCCCAGTTTTCGACGCCGACCACATAGGCTGTGACGCGGAGGATACGGTCGGGCCCGCTGCCTGCCGAATCGACGACAGCTAGGACATTGGCGAGCGCCTGCCGCACCTGGGTTTCGAAAGGCTCGTCCGCCGTATGTGTTCCGTCAGGCTTGACACCCAGTTGCCCGGACACGAACACCATGTCATTCCAAGCTGTCGCCTGTGAATAGTGCCCAGCGGGTTTCGGCGCGCTATCTGTCGAGATCGCTTCGATCCGCTCCATCACGTGGCGTCCTTCTTCGAGCAGTCTTGTAGCTTCATGCCGGGAGCGGCTTGTTAATCCGAATGCGATTGCCTGTCGTGAACGAGATGATCCCATCCTGCTCGAGAGCTCGCAGGACCGCGCCCGCCTCATCCTGAGAGAAATTCAAGGCCGCGAGCGGTCCGAAGATATCTACGAGATTGATCGTCATCTCCGGTTTCGATTTCAACGATCGGAGCCTTTCGATCAGGGCGGTTTCGGTCATGGCAAAACGGGTCATCGCAACGTTCTACCGGAGTTTGCCATCCGGCGATGCAGAATTCTCGTATACTCTAGTATGCGCCTGCAGCGGGTTCCCGGTTGTTCTCATGGATGGATGGCCGTCGATGGCGGCACTGCCGACAGCCTTGATGGTCAATTTGAATGGAGAGCTTCGCCGATCGGAAGGGAAAAGCTGAGACGTGCTCCCTCACCTGTGTTTTCCGCCCAAAGCTTTCCGCCATGAGAGCTTACTATCGACTGGCAGATAGCAAGTCCCATCCCCATGCCGTTGTCCTTCGTGGAGAAGAACGGTGTGAAAATCCTTTCCAGGTCCTCGATGCCGCCACCGCTGTCCGTAACCTTCACAACGATGTCCTGCCGGACCACCGCAGCTCGCACGGCGACGCTCCGGGATGGGCCACCATGCTGCGCGACCGCTTCCGCGGCGTTCCGGACCAGGTTGACGAGAACCTGCTGGATTTGCACGCTATCGATCCTGACCGATGGCATCGCGCCGTCGAGATCGAGGTTCAGACGGATGCCGGAGGCTGTCATCTCCTCGCCGATAAGGTCCTGCACCCTTAGGATCAGATCGTTGATATCGACTATCTCCCGGGATTCGGACTTGTGCTGGAACAGCGCCCTGATACGTCTTACGACCTCAGAAGCGATGTTCGCGTCCCTGACGACGTTTTCGGAGCTGAGTATTGCCCGTTCGATGTTCGGCGGGCTCATCTCGAGCCACCGTCGGCAGGCATCCGAGCCTACGACGACGGCGGCGAGAGGCTGGCTGACTTCGTGCGCGATGGAAGCCGAAAGTTCGGCCATGCCCGCGTACTGCGCCGCACGCGTGAGCCTTTCCTGCGCGATCCGGAGCGATTCCTGGCTTCTCACCTCGTTGTCTACGTCTAGTTCGAGACCGTACCACTCGATGATCGCACCGTCCTCGTCCCTAAGCGGCTCCATCCGAGCCTCTACCCATCGCCAGGCCCCATCGGCATGACGCTGCCGAAACCGATGGTGCCACGGCTCCCCGGTCCTGTAACTGCGTCGCATGGTTGCCTCCACGTCGGCACGATCTTCTTCGTGGACAGTTAGTTCAACCGCCGAACTGAGCAGGTCTTGCCCCGCCCGCACAAGATCGCCGATATCGATCCCAGCCCATTCTTGCAGTCGCTTGCTGAAATAGGTCGGCATACCCTCGGCGCTGGAAGCCCAAACGAGCCCCGGCATCGTATTCACGATAAGTGCGAGACGCGCTTCGCGCTCAGCCAGAACGAGCTGCGTGGCGACTTCCTCGTCGATGTCGTGGCACACGCCGAACCATCTTGTGATCTCTCCCTCATCGTCGCGCAAAGGCTGGGCTTCGCCACTGATCCAACCGTACCGTCCATCGGCTCGCCTCTGACGATATTTCAGCTTGAAGCCATCGCCGGACGAAAACGACCTCATCAACGCATCCTGAACCATCGCGCGATCATCGGGATGGATGGCTTGGAATATCGCTTCCGCGAGGACTGTCCTGTCGCCACGGTCCAGATCCCTGATCGAAATTCCGGTCTGGTCGGCCAGAGCGCGATTGATGGCGGTGGGCTCTCCTTTTGCATCCGTGGACCAGATAGGGGCCGGAACGGTATCGATGAGTGCGCGCATTCCCTTCTCGCGCTCGAACGATGCTTCCATCGCCATTACCGCGTCGTGGATGTCGATCGACGTTCCGAGCCAGAACAAGACGTTGCCGGAATCGTCCAGCTGCGCCTTGGCCGTCGACCTTAGCCAACGGAATTCGCCATTGGCCGTTTTTACCCGGTGCGAGACATCGTACGTGCGCTGGCTCCGAACGGCTTCCATCCAGCTCTGCGACAGGCGCTCGTAATCCTCCGGGTGCAGCGTGTCTTTCCAGGCGAAGTCACCGTTCGGCTGCCTGGATGCAAGCTCCGAGGTCGACACGCCGACATGCTCCTCCATTGTCCTACTATGACAGACGAACTCTCCATCGGGCCAGGCCGCCCACCCGAGGCCAGGCATCGAATTCACCAGTTTGGAGATCTCCTCCACAGACACCCTGGATTTGGTCGTTTCCTCTGCCAACTTTCCCTCCGTCCGATCGTCGCCTACCCAAGGAAGGTCAAGGACAGCGTGTCAAGGTCAACCTCCGTACACCTTCGTTGCACGGAGCAGAGCCCGTTATTGTGTTGGCGAAAACCTTATCGCGGCGCTCGGGCTTTGAAAATGCAGCTTGGAAGGCAGGTGGAATGGACGATACATTGCTGCGTCACCCTCGCGGCGTTGCCTCGCAGCGAATTTCTTTCCACCAGGGAGCTTGCGGAGCTCTACGGCCTGCCGAAAGAATATTTGTCCAAGGCGATGCAGGCCCTATCGCGGGCGCGTTTGCTGGATAAGGCGATGGGGCCGACCGGCGGCTATCGGCTGGCAAGACCTGATTCCGATATCAATGTCCTGGACATCGTGGAGGCAATCGAAGGACGCGCGCCGCTGTTCACGGGGACCGGTCTCGGGCGTCGGTCAAATGAGCGGTCTGACGAAGGTCCCGATTGCCCGCTCAACCAAGTGATGATGCGCGCTGACGAAGCTTGGCGGAAGGTGATGCGTGAAGTCACCATCAAGGATTTGAGACTTTCAGCCGAGAACAAAGGCCAGGGCAGCTGAGCTGAACGCAGCGGCCCGTCATCGTGTATCAGAAGGCATCGAATTATCGATGTCGTGCAAGCCACGGCGGCAACCGTCGCTTGCCTTCAACGGCGACCGTAAAGCCTGTGCCCTGCACTCTGCGCTACCCGGTCGCGAATGCGGGTCTCAAGCGGACCATCCTGGAGGGCGTATCCGCAGATCGCCCTCCTAGATTCCAGTAGATTTCGAGGGACCCCGACTTATGCAGTCTGCTCAGACGCCATTGGCGATCCACTCGCTAAGGGTCGTGTGGCCGAGACGGGCTTTGCCTTCGGGGACGAGAGTATTGGTTTCGAGACGCGAGCCGAAATAAATTGCATCCGCGTCCGCTACGACCTTTCTGGTATCGCCTTTCGCCTTGAGATAGCGAGCGACGACATCGCTCATCGGCTCGCGTTCCGGTCCAGCGATCTGGATCACCCCGTTGGCGGCGTCGCCCGTCAGCACGTCGACGATAGCGTCCACGAGATCGGATGCCGCGATGACCTGGACGTTCCCGGTCGAAATATGGCTCTCGCCGTCTTTGCCGCCTTGATCGGCAATGGTGCCCAGGTACTCCATGAACTGCGTGGCACGGATGATTGTAAACGGCACCCCGGACCCCTCGACGAGATTCTCCTGCACTGCCTTGCCCTTGAGGTAGGCGTTGTCGGGAAGCTTCTCCATCCCAACGATCGAGAGCACCACGTGATGGCGCACATGGGCTTCTTTTTCGGCCGCGAGCTGGTTGGAAGTGGACTTGTGGAAGAAGTCCAGAACGCCCTGCGGATCGAACGTTGGCGAGTTGGTTACGTCAAGCACGGCATGCGCTCCTGCCATCGCTTCGTCCAGACCTTCCCCGGTGACGGTGTTGATGCCGTTGCTCGGCGCGGCCGCTACCACCTCATGCCCGGCGGCTACGAGCTTCGCGACGACCCTCGAGCCGATGAACCCTGTTCCGCCTACTATGACAAATTTCATTGAAATGCTCCTTCACTGTGTTCGTAACCGCTATGGGCGGACGACTACTTTCCCAAAACGAGACTTATTGCTCGACGAACGGCGATGTAGATTTTCGCCCGTCCCACGGCTTGCACCAAGATATACACCTGTATGCAAAGGGATCGGGCGAAGGAGCGAGCGGCACTTCATCGCGAAGAGCCGATTTCCCAAACTTCTGCAGTAGATTATAGGGAAAACCTATTATATCGCTTGAGCTATGATCGCGGCGTACATCTCCGGGTCGACGTTGCTGCCGGAGACGACGATCGCCAAAGGCCCTTCGGAGACCGGAGCGAGGCCGTTCAGAGCCGCGGCAAGTGCCACCGCACCGCCCGGCTCCACGACGAGCTTCAACTTCTCAAACGCGAATCTCATCGCTTCCTTGACTTGGGCGTCGCTGACGACGAGGCCGCCGGACAGCAGATGTCTGTTGACCGGGAAGGTGATCTCCCCCGGCATCGGGGCGAGAAGCGCATCGCATATCGACTGGAATCCGGTTTTCACCGACTCGCGCTTTCCCGTGACGAGCGAACGCGCCGTGTCGTCAAAGCCTTCCGGTTCGACCGAGTAGATCGATACTCCGCTGTCCAGGTCCTTGACCGCCGTCGCAACGCCGGAAACCAGGCCTCCACCGCCGCAGCACACCAGTACGCTCTCGATGTCCAAGCCGATTTCGCGTGACTGCTGCATGATCTCGAGGCCGACGGTACCCTGCCCCGCCATGATGAACGGATCGTCGAAGGACGGAACCAGGACGGCACCGCGGTTCCTGGCAATCGCCGTCGCGATCTCCTCGCGGGACTCGGACTGACGATCGTAGCTCACGATTTCGGCACCGAGTGCCCTGGTGTTCGCCAGCTTCACCGCGGGCGCGTCGGAGGGCATCACTATGGTCGCCCTCATTTTCAGCATCCGGGCGGCGGCGGCGACGCCCTGGGCGTGATTGCCCGACGACCACGCAACGACGCCAGCACCACGTCGCGTCTCCTCGATCCTGGAAAGCCGATTGTAGGCTCCGCGGAACTTGAACGACCCTGTGTGCTGCGCGCCTTCGAACTTCACCAGCACTCGCCGTTTGACGGCAGCGTTCAGAGGCATGAACTCCAGAAGCGGCGTCCGTACGGCAACGCCTCGGATTGTTTCGGCGGCATCTGCGATATCAGCCGCGGTGATAATCTGTGACATCACGAGCCCTCGAATTGTCCTCGGCCGGGGCTCGGTGCCCCGGCCCGCTCTCATGCAGGCGGCTTACTTTTTGTCGGGAATCGTCAACTCGGTCTCTTTCGTGTCGACGACGAAGACGGCCAGAAGCTTGGCAGGTTTTGTCTCGCTTCCGTTGGCGCTGACACCGTGATGGTCGCCGGGATTTTCGACGAAGTTCTCTCCGGCCTTGAAGATTTTCTCCGGGCCGTCACCGACCTTGCTCTTGATCTCACCTTCCAGAACCGTCGCGTAGATGAAGGAGCTCTTGGCGTGCGTGTGTGCGGGCGAATAGCCGCCGGGGCCGTATTCGACCAGAACCCCGCGCATGCTCTTGCCGGGGACATTCGGAAGTTCGTGGTTGAAGACCAGCGTTATCTTCGCGTTCTTCGACCCGTCTGCCGCGCTGGCGGGATAGATGGTCGCCAACGCGAAAAGTGCTGTCAGGACTGCTTTCTTGAACATGGATGTCTCCTTGGGCTTCTGAACCGCATGTTGCGGGACGTCCAATGAGACTAAGGGGCCATCCCTCCGCGTTGGAGATATACAAACGTTTGCGTGGGCGGCGGCGGCCGTCTTCCAAGGGCTCCGGCAAGCCCAGTGACACGGGCAAAGGGTTACGCGCGGTCACCTTCGGGAAACAACATGACGCGAGGCGGAAGCGCTCTTGTTGTCTTCGCCATCCTCGTGGAAGCAAACCAACGTATACGCTAACCGTCTCGAGGACTTGTGGCAGTTTCGTATCGATCGAGCACTTCAGCGCTCAAACGCGATTGTGAAATCCAGGAGCATCCCGATGACATACTCCGAAAGACTCCCTGGCACCCCGGCAGTGCCGGATACACGGAACCGCCCGCTTCTGTGGGCAGCCACCCCCGTGATCTACACGCTTGTCTATCCCGGCTTCGTCGACGTCTTCCACTACGCCGTCGGCGAGGCGGGAAATCGGGTATCTCTCGGCGGCGGCATCGTCGCGGCGATCATGCTTGGCCTCATGCTCTCGGTTCCCCTGATCGGGTTTGTCTTTGCCCTCCGTGGTCTTGGCGTCCCGGCCTCTCCGGCTTTCGAAACCCGCGCACGGCGCATTGCCTACGCCGTAGTGGCAGCGCCCACCATGTACTGCATGGTCGGCGTCCTCCAGATTCTGGTCTCAAGTCCCGTACCCGATCAGGTGACCTGGGTTGTGGTATGGTGTCTTGGCATCCTCTGGCTCGCGGCCGTCCCCCGGGATGGAGGTGCCGCCATAAAGGCCCCGGCCCGCCCGATCCCATGGCTCCGCGTGGCGCACGGCGTCTCCGCGATCGTGGTTCTGTCATACATCGCTTTCCACCTTGGGAACCATCTGTTCGCGCTCGTCGGCCCGGACGCCCATGCGGCGGTGATGGAAGTCGGCCGGAAGGTCTACAGATCGCCGATCGGAGAGCCGATCCTTGTCGCCGCGATGCTCTTCCAGACGGTTTCGGGTTCCGTTCTGGCGTGGCGGTGGAGTTCCCACAAGCTCGATTTCTACAAGACGTTCCAGGTCGCGTCCGGCGTCTTCCTGGTCATATACATACTGGGCCACATGAACGCGGTGTTTGTCCTCGCGCGAGCCTACTTCGGCATTCCGACGGGATGGGATTTCGCGACCGGCTCTCCGAACGGCCTCATCCACGACTGGTGGAGTGCGCGCCTTATTCCCCACTATGCTCTCGCGGTGTTTCTCGTCATCGGACATCTGTTCTCCGGCCTGAGGGTGGTCATGCTCGCCCACGGAACGGAGACACGAATGGCAAACCGAATATGGTGGGTTGGCGCGTCGGGCGGCGGGCTTCTGTCGGTGGTCATCATGCTGGCCATGTGCGGCTTCCGTATCTGAACGGCAGGCCGCGATATGTCCGCGCCGTCTCGAGAATTCAACGTATCGCGCGGAGGTACGCGAGAAAGGCACGCATCCCGGCCCCGATGTGGCGGTGGCGCGGATAGTAAAGACATAGCCCCGGATAGGTCGGGGTCCAGTCAGCGAGCACCTGGCGGAGCGAGCCGTCCCGCAGGCCTTCGCTGGCCATCCACCTCGTGACATAGGCCAAGCCATATCCTTCACGCGCCGCCGCAAGGAGAAGCCGCGAATGATCGACGACGAGATTGCCGGAGGTCTCGACGGCGAGTGTCTCGCCCCGTCTCTGGAATTCCCATCGATAGATAGAACCGCCCGACATACGCAGTTGGACACACTTGTGAAGCGCGACATCGGAGGGCTGCACTAGCTCGGGCGCATTGTCGAGATAGCCGGGAGACGCAACCACGATGTGCTGCTGATCCGGGCCGATCGGGATCGCGACCATTTCGTCGGGCACAAGCTCGGCGAGCCTGATACCGCAGTCGAATCCGCCTTCGGCGATATCGACCAATCTTGTATCGGACACGATCTCGAACCGCATGGCTGGCTGGGTCGCCATGAACTTCGTCAGGAGCGGTATGAGCACCTGCTCGGCCGCGTTTGCATCGGAATTGATCCGCAGAAGCCCGGCGGGCGCGGCATTCATGTCTTCGATTTCTTCGACCGCCAGCCCGATCTCGCTGATCGCAGGCACAAGTCTCGAGGCGAACCTGCGACCGGAGTCAGTCAAGGACACATTGCGGGTGGATCGGTGGAAAAGCTTCACCTTGAGACGCTTCTCGAGACCTGCCACCGAGTGGCTCAGTGCGGAAGCGCTCTGATCAAGCGTGCGGGCGGCGGCCCTGAATCCACCGTGCTCGGCGACAGCCAGAAAAGCCGCCAGTTCGCCAGGCGGAAGCGAACTGACTGTACGGAATATCTCATCAATACGTACATCTCTAGCCATCTAGTTCACGAATGCCACAGGTGTATCTCTACGACAAGAGATCAATTCAAAGGAGAATGACTATGAGCGCAGACATCCCGTTCGGGTTCGCTTCGACCGCAAGCGAAGTGCTGGAGGGTGTAGACCTTTCCGGAAAGAACATCATCGTCACCGGAGGTGCGGGCGGCATCGGTCTCGAGACCACCAGGGCCCTTGCGGCCGCCGGCGCTTCCGTGACGATCGCCGCCCGTCGTCCGGACGATGCCCGCGCCGTTGCCGACAGGATCGCGTCGGAGATCACAAAGGGGAGCGTGAGCGTTCGTCAGCTCGATGTCGCGGACTTGTCGTCCGTGCGCGCCTTCGTAGACGGTTGGGATAACAAGCTCGACGTCCTGGTCAACAACGCTGGCGTTATGGCCATCCCCGAACTGCAGCGCACGCCCGAAGGGCGCGAGATGCAGTTCGCGACCAACTACCTTGGCCACTTCGCTCTCGCCCTCGGCCTGCGACCTTATCTGGCGAAAGCGAACGGAGCGCGCGTGATCTCGGTCGCATCGGTTGGCAGCCTGTTCGCGCCCGTTTTCTGGGACGATCCGGATTTCCGCTTCATTCCGTACGATCCCCTGCTCGGCTATGGCCAGTCGAAGACAGCCTGCATCCTGATGTCCGTGGGGATCACACGGAAATGGGCAAGCGATGGCATTACGTCGAACGCCCTAAATCCGGGAGCGATCGCGACCAATCTGCAAAAACATACGGGTGGTCTCCGCACTCCGGAACACCTGCGCAAGACTACCGAACAGGGTGCGTCCACCACGGTGCTGCTGGCCGCCTCGCCTCTCGTCGAAGGCCGATCCGGCGAATACTATGACGACTGCCAGAAAGCTCCGGTCGTCGGAGAGCGCGGCAACGGTCCGTTCAAGGGGGTCGCGCGCTACGCGATCGACGAAGGCAACGCCGAACGTCTGTGGGGCATGGCAGAAACCATGCTGGGCGTGAAGGGATGAGCGGCCCCGTGAACGTCGGCTTCATCGGCATCGGCGACCAGGGCGCGCCGATGGCGGTCGCCATCTCCGAAAAATTCAACCTGCACGTCTGGGCTAGGCGAGATTCCTCCTACGAGAGTCTGGAGGGCAGTTCCTTCACGCGGCATGAATCGGCGGTCGAACTGGCGACGGCGGTGGACGTGCTCTGCGTCTGCCTACGCTCCGACCACGACCTGCTTCAATTGTTGCTAGGCGGAGTGCTTGACGCCCTGCCCTCCGGCGCGATCCTTATAAACCATGCCACCGGGGACCCAGGTGAAGCGAGGGCCTTCGAGGAAGCCTGCAAAGCAAAGGACATCCGCTTCGTTGATGCCCCGGTCAGCGGAGGACGGCCCGGAGCGGTCGCAAGGACGCTCACCTGCTTCGTGGGGACGGATGCCGCCACTCTGGAAAAGTGCGGCGCAATCCTTTCCACCCATAGCACGCACGTCGTTCACATGGGTGGAGCGGGAACCGGGCAAGCCAGCAAGCTCTGCAACAACGCTCTCACCGTCTCGAACCTGCGGAACGTCGTCGAGGTTTTCTCGATCGCCGACGCGTTCGGCGTGTCCCCGGCAAGCTTGCAGACGGCCTTTTCCCACAGCAGCGGCGGAAGCTTCATCCTCGACGCCCTCGGCACAAAGGTGACGCCGCAAATCGCGGCCCATATCGCGAAGCTCAACCGCACCGACGTCGAGGAGTTTGCAGCGGCGGCAAAAAAGCTAGGTCTGGATGTCTCCGCCATCGAGGCTTGGGCTCTCGGAGGTGCTGCTGGCCTGGAACGTGTGGTCGCTAGACTGTCCGCACGAAGCTGAAGACCGATTACACCGATCTAAAGCAAAACACCCCGACGGCGAACGCTGCCAGCGGGGTGTCTTTTCTATCCGGATGCGTACTTCCGCCGACGCGCCGGCGCGGTCACGCCGCCTCGTCCACCGGGTTTCCCTGGTCGATGATCTGCTCGGGTCCGCCTGTCTCGACCGCCTCCGGCTTGATCCGGAACCAGGTGACATACAGCGCAGGTAGGAAAATCAGCGTCAGGACCGTGCCGACGACAATGCCGCCCATCATCGCGTAGGCCATGGGTCCCCAGAAGACTTCACGCGAGATCGGTATGAGCGCCAGCGTCGCGGCCGCGGCCGTCAACATGATCGGCCGCATGCGATGTTCGGTCGCCTCGATCACTGCTTGCCAGGCTGGCGTGCCTTCGGCTTTCAGCTCTTCGATCTGAACGACCAGGATCACCGAATTTCGGATTAGGATTCCTGCCAGGGCGAGGATTCCGAGGATGGCCACGAACCCCAACGGGGCATGGCTGAGGACTAGCGCCGCCACAACGCCAATGAGGGCGAGTGGCGCGACGGCAAAGACCAGAAAGAGCCGATTGAAGCTTTGAAGCTGGATCATGAGAACCGTCGCCATGATGAAGAGCATCAGCGGAACGACCGCCGCGATCGGCCCCTGCGACTTCGCGCTTTCTTCGACCGTCCCGCCGACCGCGAGGGAATACCCGGGTGGGAGGCTCTCCGAAAACTTCTGGATCTCGGGTCCAAGCTGTTTGACGATGGTGTCCGGCTGGGTCGGCCCGGAAACCGCGGCCTTGACCGTGATGGTCGGAGTACGGTCCCGCCGCCATATTTTCGGCGGCTCGAGTTCATACCGCAGCGTGGCAACTGCCGAAAGGGGAACCGCTTTGCCGTTGGACGCGGGAACGAGCACGTTGCTTAGCGTTTCGAGCGAACCCCGTTCCGCGGCGTTTGCCCGGCCGACAACGTTGATCAGGTAGATGTCGTCCCTGATCTGCGTGACCGGCGCGCCTTCGACAACCGTATCGAGGGTGGTCGCGATTTCCTGGGACGTGACGCCGAGCTGGCGGGCCTTGTCCTGGAGAACGTCGATCTTGACGACGCGCTCGGGCTCGTTCCAGTCGAGAATCGTGTTGTGGAGCAGCGGATGCCTGCTGACCAGGCCGAGCAACTCCTGACCAAGTGATCTCAACTCGTCGATATCGGGCCCGCTGACCCGGTAGTGGATCGGTTTTCCGATTGGCGGCCCGATATCGAGGAGTTTTACGTAGGCATCGGTGCCGGGAAACATGTCCTTGAGATACTGCTGCAACTTGGGGCGCAACCTGTCGCGCGCCTCGAGGGACTTGGAGACGATTACCGTCTGTCCGAACGAGGTGTCCGGCGTCTGGACGTCGAACGCCAGGATGAAGCGGGGAGCTCCCGTGCCGACGTAGGTCGACCAGTGAGCGACGTCTTCGTTGCCCGAGAGGGTGTCCTTCTCGAACTTCTGCATCTGACGATTGATCTCCGCGAACGAGGTGTTGTGAGGCAGATTCCAGTCCACGATCAGTTCATGGCGATCGGAGTTCGGAAAGAACTGCTGCTGGACGAGGCTCATCCCGGCGATGGACAGTCCGAAAGCACCGACGGTAAGGGCGATCGTCACGCATCTCCACCGGACGGCTGCGGAAAGTACCCGCGAGAAAACTCGTGCGGCTATTCCCTTTCGCGCCTTGTGGCTTGCCATCGTCTTGGGAAGCAGGGTCACCCCGAGAAGTGGAGTGAAAAGGACAGCGACGATCCACGACACGACGAGCGATACCGCGATAACGACGAACAGCGTGAACGTGAACTCCCCGGCGGCGCTGCTGTTGAGGCCGATAGGGATGAAGCCCGCCACCGTCACCAGCGTCCCGGTCAGCATCGGGAACGCCGTTGTCGTGTACACGTGGGTCGCCGCCTTCCTGATGTTGTCGCCCGCCTCCAGCCTGGCGACCATCATTTCGACGGCGATCATGGCATCGTCAACAAGAAGTCCGAGGGCGATGATGAGCGCGCCGAGTGAAATACGCTGCATCGAGATGCCCGTGTATTCCATGAAAACGAAAGTTATCGCCAACACGAGCGGGATAGACACGGCCACCACGAGGCCCGCGCGCACGCCGAGGCTTATGAAGCTGATAAAAAGAACGATCACCACCGCCTCGAACAGGGCCCTGGTGAAACCGGACACGGCTTCTTCGACGACGGCAGGCTGGTCGGAAACCAGATGGACGTCCGCGCCCACGGGCATGTTCGCCTCTATCTGCGAAACCTTGTGCTTGAGCGCCTCGCCAAACTCCAGCAGGTTGGCTCCCGTACGCATGCCGATTGCCAATCCGAGAGCGGGCTCGCCGTTGTAACGGAACAGTGTGGCGGGAGGGTCGGCATAGGCTCGTCGGATCGTGGCGATCTCGCTCAACGGAAAAAAGCGGTCCCCGATCCGAAGGTTGATTGCACCGAGGCTCTTCTCGGATTCAAACGATCCGCTGACCCTGAGGGCAATCCTTTCGGCCCCGGACTCGATGACGCCCGAGTGCGTCAGCGCGTTCTGCGCCTGAAGCGTCTCGATCACGGTCTGACGATCCACGCCTAGCGCCGACAGCTTACGGGTGGAGAACTCGAGGTACACCACTTCGTCCTGAGCCCCGAGTATCTCCACCTTGCCGACGTTCGGCACCGTGAGAACCTGGGCTCGGGCGTTCTCGACGAGGTCACGCATCTCGCGCTGGGTCACGCCATCTGACGTGAAAGCGTAGATGTTGCCGAAAACATCGCCGAACCTGTCGTTGAAGAACGGACCCCGCACTCCGGCGGGAAGGGTCGCCTGGATGTCGCTGATCATATTCCTGACGAGGATCCAGTTCTTCTCGACCTCGCTCGCTTTTGTCGACGGGAGGATGTCCAGGAAAATGGTCGTCCTGCCGGATACCGTCATGCTGCGCGTGAAGTCGAGTGCCGGGAGTTCCTCTAGCTTCTTCTCGATTCTGTCGGTGACTTGCCTGGCCATTTCGTCGGCGGATGCGCCCGGCCATTCCGCTTGTATGATCATGGTCTTGATCGTGAAGGAGGGATCCTCCTCTCTCCCGAGCTTGATGTAGGAGAACGCGCCCGCGATCACGAATACGATCATGAAATACCAGACGAGCGATCTGTGCTCCAACGCCCAGTCGGATAGGTTGAACGACTTCATAGCTCGCTCCTCTTGGAAAGTCGGATGGCCTGGCCTTCCGCCAGTCTGTTTACTCCGGCCAAGACGACCCGCTCTCCGTCGTCGAGACCCTTCAGTACTGTCACCTCGTCTGTGGAAAGACTGGCCTCGTCTACCTCGATCACTCGTTTCGTGACGGTTCTCCTGTCCTTGTCCACGATCCACACGAAGACGCCGTCCCCCGTTACGACGGCCCGTCGAGGCACCGTAAACGGGGTACTGTCCGATGGTGCTAGATAGGCCGTCGCGACCGCACCGATGCGGAAACCGTTGCCCGGCGACAAAAGGGTGATGCGCACGCGGCGGGTTCTGGTGAGCGGGTCGGCCGACGGCGCGAGTTCCCGGACTACACCGCGCACCGCCATCTGATCGTCAAGCTGCAGCCTCAGGACAAAAGGGGTCCCGATCCTCAGCCCGCCGTACACCTCGTCGGGAACGTCGATCACGACCTCGCGCTCGTCCGGTTGGGCGACCGTGACGACGGGCGCTCCGGCGTCGGCGGTCTGCCCTACCTCGGCGGACGTCCTCGTGACGATACCGTCGAATTGCGCCCGTAACGTCGTGTAGTCGAGTTGTTCCCGCGCTTTTGCAAGGATGGCTTCCGCTTTGCCGACATTGGCTTGCGCAGACTTCAACGCCTGCTCGGCCTGTTCGAATATGGCGGTGATCCCGAGCCCGGCGTCCGCAAGTGTCCGCTGCCTGTTCCTCGTAACCTGAGCGTTGGCCATTCTGGCCTCCGCGTTTCGAAGATCGGCCTCTGCGGCGCTCACCTCGAGCGATTGCGAGGAAGATTCAAGGGTGGCCAGGACCTGACCGCGGGTCACGAAATCACCGACTTCGACCGGCCGGGAGTTGACGTTGCCGAGTATCCTGAACCCTAGATCGGAGGAGACGCGGGCCTCTACCACTCCCGGATATCCCCCGGCGCTTCGGCCGATACCGACGACTGCCGAAATGATGGGTCTGGGACCGCTTGTCTTCTTTTCCTGCCCTTGGTCCGAACACCCGGCAAGGGTGAGGACCGCCAGCAGGGTGACGGTTTTCTTGATTCTCATCTCTCTTACTCGGGTTTGACCAGGACCGCCCGGCCAGGGGAAAGAAACTTCCCGCCTTCGACGATCACAGCGTCGCCGACGGATATGCCGTCGGCGACTTCGACAGAGGACGTCCTGTGTTTGCCGATCGTGATCTTCCGGAGTGAAACGGTTTGCGTGCCCGGGTCCACGGTCCAGACCGCCGGAGCGTCGCCGACAACCGTGAGGGCCGACCACGGGACCTCGATCGTCGACCGTTGTGGAGATTCGAACGCACCGACGATCGGCGCGCCGAGCGGCCAGTTCTGCTCCTCGCCCATGTTGACCTTGACCTTGATCGTTCCGGTCAAGCCGTCGATGGTCGGCGAAATCTCGCGGACCGTTCCTGTGATCTCGCGTGTCGGGTCGGATATCAGACTGAGGGCGAGCCGATCTGCCGGGGGATAGCGGAGGTACAAAGCCTCCTGGACATCGAAGACGCCGTCACGCTGGCCGTTCCGCGCCAGCGTGAAAATGGGTTGGGCCGCTTTCGCGATTTGTCCGACCTCGGCGTTCCTGGCCGTGATGATGCCATCGGCATCGGCTGTCAGCTCAGTGTATCCGAATAGCTGACGGGCGTTATCCAGTTGCGCCGTGGCGGCGGCGACATTCTCCCTGGATGTCGCGAGGTCCTCTTGCGCCTGATCGATCGCCGCCTGGGTCGTTACGCTCGTCTTGCTGAGGTTACGCTGCCTTTCGAAAGCGAGGTCGGCCAATTTCAGTTGCGCCTCTGCCGACTCGAGATTGGCACGCGCGACGTTGATGTCCGCTTTCTGCTCTTCGGCATCCAACCTAGCGAGGAGGTCGCCCGCCCTCACCCGGTCTCCGACGTCAACGTGTCGTTCGACAATCCTCCCGTTCACGCGAAATGAAAGATCGCTCTGAACGCGGGCACGAACCTCCCCTGTCAGGTAGGTGGCCTCGACCGTCGAAGCCGGGCGGACCGTAACCGCCCGCACCACGATCGGAGGCGGCTCGGGCTCCGCTTTGCCTCCGACCACAGAGAGCGCCGTGAAGCTGGCTGCGATCAGGATGAACCCGATATTTTTGGACATAGTCGAACCTCGCGCGAAGTGACTTCGAACGTCGTTTGAGTGGCCGCTGTATCGCGGTGGTGATTTGGGACGTTCTGGGTCGGCCGCTGCGCGGCGTGTACCCCACTGTTCGCCCGATAGAGGCTGAGTTCGCAACGTAGCTGGTTTGGCCGTCACCCGTCGTCGTATTGCGGTCAAGGCTCGCTGCTGTCTCTACTGTGAATGGATTTTAGCGTCCCCTGCCCCAACGTGAAGATATACATCGGTTGGGGTTGTTTCGGCTATTCCGGAGCGTGGCACGGATATCCGCGAAAGGCTTAGGTGCGGCGCAGTCGTGTGACGATATCCCTTGCGATCGCTTCAAAAATCGCCTCTTCTTTGTCGAACGTCCTGCGAGGCCAGCAAGGCATGACGAGAGAAACACCCGAGGGAAGTGCCGCCGGAGAGGCTGCGACCCAGGGAAAATCCCTGGGCTCCGCGCTCGATGAAGTCGGCTGGACGCCCGTTGGGAAGCGAATCAAGGTGAAAACGGGCAAAGATCAGCCGCCTCTATCGAAACGCGATGGCGGTGCGGTTTGAACGCCTGATCTGGCGACTGGACGGGTAGCTCAGCGAGCTGGAACAGTGGTTGCTATTGCCGTGGACTTGGGCGGGGCAATCGACGCTCCAACGCCACGTCGCTGGCGCGGATGGCCCAGCCATCTCCCTTGAACGAGGCCGGAAAGACGTTGACGGAACGATGGAGATACCTCGACCTGTGACACGGAGGAAAGCGCTGCGCCTACATCCGGGACCTTTTCGCACGTAGGTTTCTCCGCTCTCCACTCGAAGAGCTGCGTGCCCTTGTTCTGGCCGTTTACGAACAAGTCGTCGTCGATCCCGACCGTGAAATCCGCATGGATCGGATCGGAAAAGCCGATGAAAAGCATCCTCTGGTGCCAGGTCGTCAGAGATGTTTGGTATTGGACTTCGACAAGAGCCACGGTGCCATCCCAATGCGCCCTTGCCAGAGGCGACCGGTCGGCACTCAGCGCCGCGTCCGAATAGGCGTAGATTTCCGGTAACGCGAAAAAAGCTTCGATTTCACGGGTGGTCTCACCCCCGAGATCCGGCTCGAGTTCGGTCTTCGAGCTGAGCGGACCGTACGAGAACTGGCGGCTGCATGAAGCTCCGATCGTTTCGGCGCTCTTGTAACAGAACGAGTTACGGCAGACCGCGATCTCGATCGAGGCTACTGTATCTGTCGAGCGACGCAGCTGCTGGATTCTGCCGTAAAGGTCGAACGCGTAGTCCCGATAGGATATCGCCGTCATGGAGCTGCCTCGTCGCTTTTCATTGGAGGGCGGAACGGCGGTCGCGACGCCATCGTCCCGGGTCCGCCGTTATGTGATGTCCAGATGATAAGGCTACTTGGCGGCCAGTCGATATATACGAGCGTTTAGGTTCGCCCCTGGCGAAAGGCTATCGGGCGATGCTCATTCCGCCGTCGACATGGAGATCGACGCCGTTCGCAAACTCGCTTCCGGGAAGACCAGGAAGATTGCCACATTGGCGATTTCCATCGGCTGGCCGAGCCGTCCGACAGGGATCGTGTTGGCCATTGCCTCCAGGAAAGCGGGCCGTTTCCGTTCACTTACTCCCAGCTTTGCCAGAATTTCGGTATCGACAGGCCCCGGGTTCAAAATGATCATTGTTCCGCGTTCAGACTGCGGATTAGTTTTTCTGGATGCCGATGAGGTGAAGCCGCGAAAAGCGCCGCCGCGGTTAGGCGACGGCGCGCGCGTGCCTCTTCAGGGCTGCGCCTTTACCGGCAGCCGGAATGGAGCGCCGAGCCGGTTGAAAGCGTTCATAGCTGCGATCGCGATCGTGAGATCGACCAGATCTTTGGGTTCGAATACCGCTGAGACGGCGGCGTAGGCTTCATCGGAAGCATGCGTCTCGCTGACAAGTGTGACCTCTTCGGCCCAGGCCAGCGCCGCGCGGTAGTTGTCGGGAAAAAGGTGCGGCACCTCCTCCCACACCGGGACCAGAGCGACCTTGTCAGCGGCCATAGTCTTGAGAAGGTCGCGGGTGTGCAGGTCGATGCAATGCGCGCAGCCGTTTATCTGGGAGACACGCAGGAACACCAGGTGGATAAGTTCCTCGGGAAGATTCGTGTTGTGTGAAACGTAATGATGGACCCCGAAAAGCGCTTTGGCTCCAGCGGGAGCTATTTCGTGCCAGTTGAGGCGTGTGGTCTGGTTCATGATGATCTCCTTGTACTGCGCCGATAGTCGGCACTGGTCCACTGACGAGACGACGATTGAAGGTGTGACATGTCGACGTTATTTATTTTCTGAACTTGATGTCGCTCGCGCAGAATGGTCGCTTCAGCATCAGGGAAGTTGAGTCCAAGGAACGCGATATGTGGCACTACGGCGATAGCGAGACGAACCAGGTTCAAAACAGTCGTGTGCTGACGACATCGCTTGAAGAAAGCTCCTCGGTGCCGCTTGAGGATTGGAAACTGAATGAATTTACGCTGCAGCGAAAACGCTTGCTGCGCCTCGGGTACCGTATGCTGGGATCGGTCACCGAGGCGGAAGATGTCCTGCAGGACGCATGGCTCCGTTGGGCACGCGCCGACGACGACATTCGCACCCCGACTGCCTACCTCACCCGTATTGTCACGCGGTTATGCCTCGATCGAATGAGGTCAGCGCGAGTGCGTCGCGAGGTCTATGTCGGTCCATGGTTGCCAGAGCCGCTGATTGAAACCGCCGACACGTACGAGGTCGTTCCCGACGATGTCACTGTTACGCTGATGCTGGCGTTGGAGCGACTTTCACCGCTCGAGAGGGCTGCTTTCCTGCTTCATGACGTATTCGACGTGGCGCTGACAGAGGTGGCGGTTGTGCTCGAGCGTGATCCGACCGCTGTTCGACAACTTGCTTCCCGGGCGCGTAAGAATGTTCAAAACGCACGTCCACGATACAATATCGGGGCAGCTGAGGCAGATGAAATCGCACGCGCCTTCTTTGCTGCGTCGCGCGACGGTGACGTCGCGGCGCTTTCGGAATTGCTGACGCGCGACGTTGAGATACACACCGACGGCGGCGGAAAGGTTCGCGCGTTCCGGGGCGTTATCTACGGCTTGGAGCGCGCACTGCGCCTCTTTGTTTCCGCTCGGAAAAAGGCCGTGCTTTCACCGACTTTCCTCCGAACCGTCACCATCGATGGCCTGACGGGATATGTGAGCCTCGACACGAATGGCGTATTGCAAACTACGGCTTTGGATATTCGCGATGGCAGGATTTTCGCGATCTATATCGTCAAAAATCCCGACAAGCTGACGCGTGTCAACATTTAGGGTCCGGCCAGGCTTTTCGCCCAAGGCTTCGCGTTTTCCTGTTTTCGATGGGAGCAGCTGGGCGCGACCGGTCTCCTGGCGGCATATCGCGATGAGTAATATACAATATTTGAGGTCAATCTCATGAGTAAACTCACGAAGGCGCTGAGCGAAGGAAAGCTCTATGTCTGCCTCAAATTAGAAGCCACCGAGTTCAAGCCCGTCTACAGGACCACTGAACTCCTCCCTGACTTCGATTTCATTCCGTACGACGGTGGAAGCGATAAGGACTACCCAGTCTGGCACGAATTTGATCTCTCGAACGAAGCGATTTTCATCCACAAGCTGATCCTAGACGACTACGGATTCTTTGTCGAAGATGACCCACATGATGATCCCGAATATGAGCTGCCCAAGGCAACGTCTGAAAGCACAGGGAGGCTTGCCTTGGAACTTCAAATGGCAGACCGTTTTGGGTGCCGAGCATTGGTGAGAGGAAGCCTGTCCGGAACTTCCATGGAAATGAATATGGAGGTGCGCTTCAATTTCACCATGTGCTCCTACTCGGGAGACAGCCGGCTTATCGGATATGCGGCCGAAGCGATCGCCGAAGGTTTTGCGTTCGAGGAGGAGGGAAAACTCAAGCAAGCGTTTTTCTCATACTTTTCGGCAATCGACAGCTTCATTGAGGCGGAGCGGGAGAAGCTCAACTCGGGGCTGCCAGAGAACAAGCGCACTAAGCCTGATATAAGACTGATAGAAAAACTGCAGGCGGTAGTTAAGGGTAACATGCCGCCGCCTATTGGCGGCCTCGACAAAGTGAAGATGTGGGGAGACGTTAAAAACGGCTTCGACAAATGTGAGAAGCTCCGAAATGCTATCGCACACAACACGAAAACGCACCCGATTACCCAGACCGACGTGGATCTGTGCTTTGCCGTATTTGCCATCATTGTGGCAATGGTGAAGGATAATCTCTACGACGAAAAACAGATCATTATGCATTACGGTGTCGGCGACGACTGATGCGATGCAGCGAGATTTACGCAGAATTTAATCTGTCGAACTGCGTTGGCCACGCGCTGCCCGCCTTCGATCGGTGGGTCCGGCACGCGGTCGGTATGCCGACCCGTGAGGATATCGACCGTAAGCGGCTGCCCGTCTTTGAGCGAGTTCGATTCTGTAAAGCGCCATAGAAGCATACAGCGACTTTCCGCGAAGCCACGGCCTACGACAACCCAGCATTGGCCGAGACGCATCGTGCGCTTGAGCCGGGTTCGGGCCATCTTCATGCCCGTCGATCACCAGCACAGCGCAGCGTATCGCATACGAGCGTATAATTACGCGCGAAACGCGTTTCTTTCATATCTGGAGCATTGACCAACGATCACGACGCCAAGCCGCTGATCGGGCCTTGACCGGAGATTGCAGGATGCGGCCACGTTTTGACATCGGTGACTGCCGAGACAGCCTTCTCACTTTGCGCCTGGTAGACGGATTCGTGATCGAATCCGGCGTGGATGAACGACTCATCGCGCTGATCGGCATTCGAGTTGCGCACATTGACGGTTGTGAAAGCTCCATCGATTTCCACGTCCAGAAGGCCCGAATGCTCGGCAAAGCCGAACCTTGGCTTTCAATGACTTCGCAGTGGCGAAGGGCGTCGATCTACAATCCTGTAGAGCGGGCCGTACTGGAGTTCACGGAGCTTCTGATGCAGACCGCCAACGGCATTCCGGATCAGGCTTATGACGCGATCCGGGATTTCTTCACGCCCAAGGATATCGCGCGCCTGATGGTCGCGGTGAGTGCAGCACGCATGTGGGATCAACTGGCACTGCTTGCGCGAAGCGATCCTCGATCCCGCAATACTGACATGGCAGCGGCGCGGCCTCAGTACTGAGCCGCGAACGGCTCCGGGGCGACTTGCCTCCGAGCCCGCGCACCTCACTCGAAATCTGTTCTCCGTTAGCAACACCCACGTCTTCGGGAGTGTAAAGACATGCGCTCGAACTATCCGGAGCAGAGACCTTCTGCCCCACTCATTCCGGCTTCCGTCTACTTCACCGTTATCTTGACGATGGCGGGGCTCGCTTCGGCGACGGTTTACATCGGCGCTACGGATAAGCCGCAACAGACGCGGGTATATCTGGCGGAGGACTTCACAAGCCTCCAGCCAAAGATATCCGGTCGCAAGGTTGCATCCGGTTCGCTGTCGGTGTCACCAGCAGCTACCCGAAAAATTGAAAAAGCCGCCTCGGGCGGTGGGGCCCAAGGCGTGATCGTGGTGGACCGTTCGTCCGCCGTGACCCTATCCGATATCGCCTCCCGTTAGTTCCACACTCACCCGCCATAGCCGCTCGGCAGCTTCGGGGTCGATGGCATACGGACGCACGCCTCTGCGCTCGGTCGCTTCGATCGCCGCGATGTCGCTGTTCTCACAATAGACGCCTCCCAGGCCATCGAGTAGCGGCGAGGTCGCACACCAGACGGTTGTCGCAGCGCCCTGGGCGAAATTCTTCATATCCGCCCCAGGGTCGATGATGGGCTGCCCATTCTGGTCAAGCGCGCCGAACCCGTCGATCTCTTGAGGCGACAGATGGCGGGCCAGCGGCCCGACGATCGAGCCGGGATGCACTGAAAACGCCCTGATGCCGTGAGTTCTCCCTCGAGCGTCGGCGGCGACGGCGAAAAGCGCGTTTGCGGTTTTCGACTGTCCGTAAGCTTGCCACTTGTCGTATGGCCGCTTTTCGAACCGCAAGTCGTCGAAATGAACACCGTCGATCAGGTGTCCTCGGGACGACAGGACAACGATCCGCGCACCCCTCGCGGCCTTGAGCGCTGGCCATAAGAGCGTCGCGAGCCTGAAATGGCCGAGATGGTTGGTGGCGAACTGGCCTTCGTTGCCGTCCTCGTCGCGAAAGAGCGGCGTCGCCATCACGCCCGCGCTCAGTATCAGGCGATGGATGGGGCGGCCCGTTTCCAGAAATCGCGTCACGAAGCGCTCCACGGACATGCTGTCCGTGAGTTCCATCTCATGGACTTCTGTCCTGGGGATGCCCTTGAGCGCGCTTTCGGCTTCCGCCACGCGCCTCGCGGGGACAACCACTTCGGCCCCTTTGGACACGAGAACCCGCGTCGTTTCGAGACCGAGCCCTGACGCGCCGCCCGTGACGAGGACGACCTTGCCTTGCAAGTCGATCCCATCGGCCACCAACTGAGCGGTAGCAGCCGGACCCCATTCGGTTCCGAGTGGTGTTTGAGCGTTGTTTTCCATGATTGCCTCGCTTTCGTCTGCCATCTGATATGGCAAATCGAGACAAGACAAACTATATTCAATACTCCTGTAATCTGTAGCGAACGTCCGGAATGTCGTCCGATCCCTTTTCAGACATCTTGCGGCTGACCCGCGCGCGTGGAGTTTTGTCGACAGGTCTCCGCGCGAAAGGACGCTTTGCTGTCCGCGTCGAAATGCACGACGGCATGAAATTCAACGCGGTCACGGAAGGCGCATGCTTCCTCGATGTGGATGGGCATGAAAGCTACAATCTTCAAAGCGGGGACTGCTTCCTGCTGACAAGGGCCACGCCCTTCACCGTTGGCAACGACCGTTCGAGTAGGGTGCTATCCGCGGAACGGGTATTTGCCGACGCCACCGCCGGCTTCGCGCAACTCGACAATGGCGTCGGGCCATCGGTGACATTCGTCGGCGGCAGGATGACATCGGACAGGAACATGGAGTTCCTCACCACGTCCCTTCCAGCGGTTCTCCTGTTGAGGGCCAGAACTGCGACCGCCGTATGGATAAGGGGGCTGCTGCTGCGGCTGGAAGCCGAATTGACCGAGGCACGCCCCGGGGCCGAGATCATATGTGAAGAGATCATGCATATGATCTTCGTGGAGATGATCCGGAGCCACGCCAATGACGGCCAGGCTGTCGGTTGGATTGCCGCCCTTTCCGATCCTCAAATCGTCAAAGCGCTCTCGGCCATGCATGCCGCACCCGGAAGACATTGGCGTGTCGGCGACTTGGCCTCGACAAGCGGTCTCTCGAGATCGCAGTTCGCCGTACGCTTCGCGCGGGTCGTCGGAGAACCTCCGCTGGAGTACCTTACGCGGTGGCGCATGACGCTGGCCCGCGAAGCGCTCAGAGATCGGATCGCAACGATCGCGCAGGTCGCCAACGACGTGGGCTACGGCTCGGAGGCGGCTTTCGGAGCCGCCTTCAAGCGCGTGTACGGAACCTCGCCGAGACGGTCCGTCGACGGCGATCGTGTGGTTGAGCGGCAACACGATGCCGCTCGGCTCGATAGCGGCCGGACCGCCGGGCGGATTTGATTGGGACCCGAGTGTGATGCGCGGTGGCGTCAGACTTTGATCTGCCGCTCCAACTCCGCCGAGGCGGTGGCATAGCGATTGCCACTAAGCGCCAGGCGAGCCGACTGGCTCGTGCACCACGGGTCGAAAAACATTGTCCCCATGCGATCCGGATGGGCCGGAACCAGGGATTCCTGTTCCAAGGGTGCCCCGAACCAGGTCGCCGTCTTGTCGGCGGCGACTACCCTCGTGTCGTTCGTGACGGAAAACGCCCTGCGCAGCCAGTGCGCGATGGCGTCGCGCTCGGGGCCCGCGATCTGAACCACCGCATTTCTCGGCTTTTCCAATGCGATCTCGGCCAGAATACTTCCCACATCGTCGGCGGCGATAGGCTGCAGAAGCGCGTCGGGGGGATTTACCGAGTTC
Organism: Neorhizobium alkalisoli; assembly: GCF_007829835.1. Lineage (GTDB taxonomy): Bacteria > Pseudomonadota > Alphaproteobacteria > Rhizobiales > Rhizobiaceae > Neorhizobium. The sequence continues at coordinate 51,347 of NZ_VIWP01000018.1, forward strand.
TGCTTTGCGAACCCCCCGGAAATGGTGGGCAGGAACTCGAAAAACTGGGTGGACCTGACGATCGTGAAAGGGGTCCCGGAAGATTGGGCCACCTGCTCCTGGCGCGCCTTGGCGGCGTAGTATGGGTTGCCGGGCAGATGATCTACTCCCACGATCGACAACGTCACATGGTGCTTGACGCCCGCCTCCATCTCCGCCTTCGCGACGTTCCTTCCCGAAACGACGAAAAAGTCCCGAAGCGTCTCCTCGTCGAACGAGTGGACATCCGACGCATCGACGACGACGTCCGCCCCGGAGATGGCCTGCAGGAGCCCCTCCCCGGTGGTCGTGTTGACTCCGGTTCGGCGGGAAGCCGCGACGACCTCGACGTCGAGACCCTTCAGACTTTCGACAACCCTCGCTCCGATCATGCCGCTTCCGCCGAGCACGACCACTTTCGAGAATTCGGACATTTTAAATACTCCTGTGACTGATGATTGTGTCTTGGTGGGCATCTCGCAAAATGCCGTAGGTCCGGCGGATCACACGCCGCTCCTCAGGATAATGAGTTGATCGATGAGGTTGTCGCTGAGCACGAAGTAAAAGAGCATGATCAGCGGTTCGGGCAGGCCGGGGGCATTGAAATCGCCCGTGATTTTCGCCGAAACGATCGCACCGGAGGGCCGGAGTCGGGTATCCAGGATCGCCGCACGAACATGAAAGCCGATGATGTCCTGTTCGGCCCAGCCGATGATCTCTTCGATCCCGGACAGTTCCTGCATCTGGTCGTTGATGACCGCATCACTGGCGAAGCCCCTGACAACTCCGGCGAGATCTTCGTCGTTCAGGGCGGTAAAGAAATCGTCGATCGTCTCCGGCAGTACCTGCACCGGGCGGATGACCTGTAAGTTTTGTGGTTGTCGGTAGGCCATCGATCTGTCTCCGGGCTTCTATGCCCTGAGGAATACTCCAGCTCCGTCGATCCAACGCAGTTAATGCTCGTTAAGTTTCGTTATATGACTGATTTACCTCGGCTATATCGAAAGATCAGGGATAAGGCGCGTTTTGCGGTTTCAGTTTGTTTCCGCACTCCAACAAAACTTCAGGCCTCCAACATACCTTTTCGCATTCCAACGTCTCTAAACTCGCCGACACGAACTCTCTCGCCGAAAGTGATGTGGTCAACAGCGAGGAGATTCAGACATGCAACTCAGCACCGACATCCATATGGCCAGCCAGTCGCCCGCACCGCAGCAGACTGTCCATCTGGTCGAAAGCGACCTCGCAAGCCGCGCCGCAGTGGCCCGCTTGCTTCGTGACAACGGCTACGACGTGGCTGAATATGACGATAGCGAAGAATTCGCTTCCGTTTCAGATGGGCCCCGCGCCGGGTGCGTCGTGATCAGCGCGGATCAGGGCAGCATGGATTGCGGTATGATCCGGGACCAGCCCGGCGCTCCCCTCCCCGTCATCTATGTCAGTCAGGTGGACGATGTTCGCGCCAGCGTCGAAGCGATGAAATCCGGTGCGGTGGACTTCCTGCTCAAGCCGATTGACAAGCACGCCTTGCTTCGGGCCGTCGCAGCGGCGTTCGAGCTGGACCATCGGGAACGGAGCGCCTTCATCGCCCGCCAGTCGATCAGGTCCTGCGCAGTCAGCCTCACCCCCCGGGAACGCCAGGTTTTCGAAGCCGTCACGAGCGGCCTGATGAACAAGATTATCGCTTATGACCTCGGTATCAGCGAGATCATGGTCAAGGTTCATCGCGGGAGGGTAATGCGGAAAATGAACTCGCGCGCATTGCCGGACCTTGTCAGGAAGTACGACATCCTTCAGCAGACATTCGCTGAATCGACAGAGCGGCGAAAGATTACGGCCCTCAACTAGACGCGTATTGCTATGCATACTTTGGTTTGCATCGCGCAACGTCGCGCGGGGGCGTATCTTGGCAAAGCGCCCTCGGGAATCCAGAGGCCGCAGTGTTCAACAGCGGCCGCGTCCAACCTGTAAGAATCGGTCGCCTCCGCCGGGAAACCCGGCTGCTGCGGGAGATCGCGAATGTCCTACAGGTTCGGGTCGTTCAGGCTTCTGCCGATAGAACGACGACTGGAACGCGACGGCGTTCCAGTGTCGATCGGAAGCCGTGCGTTCGACCTTCTGTCGGTTCTCGTGGAAAACGGCGGTACTGTTGTCTCCAAGCGCGATCTGACCGCCAGAGCCTGGCCGGATACCGTCGTCGACGAGGTGAGCCTGCGGGTGCATATCTCGGCACTGCGGAAATCGCTCGGGACGAATGATAGCGGCGCGGCGTTTATCAGCAACGTGTCCGGTCGCGGCTACATGCTTTCGGCGGAAATCGAGAGCGACATCGCACGAAGTGACACAGTTGCGGCACCGATAGCGAAAAACGAAAATCACCTTCCCCCGCCGCTCTTCAGAATGATCGGGCGGGAGGCGGCATTGGAAGAAACTTGCGAGCGTCTCGTATCCCATCGGTTCGTCACCGTTCTCGGCGCGGGTGGAATGGGCAAGACCACGCTCGCGATCGCCGCGGCTCACAAGATGTCGGATGGTTTCCGGGACGGTGTTCTTTTTGTCGATCTCGCTCCGGTGACGGATGGAGCCTTGGTCGCGACAACCGTCGCCTCCCATCTCGGCGTCGCAGCTCCCGCGCAGGCGGCCGTTGCCGTGGTCTGCAATTTCCTCAAGGAGAAAAGAATCCTCCTTCTCCTCGACAACTGCGAGCATGTCATCGAAGCCGCGGCCGCGTTGGCGGAACGGGCGCACCGTTACTGCCCGGAGCTTTGCATCCTCGCGACCAGTCGCGAAGCGCTGCGGGTCGAAGGCGAGCAAGTCTACAAGATCGCTCCTTTGAGGACGCCAGCCCCTGACGTGGTCGGCGATGACAGCCGCCGTTTTCCGGCGGTACAGTTGTTTCTCGACCGGATGGCGGCGGCAGGTGGCGCGACCGAGCTCGGGCGAGGTGAAATCGATCTTGCAGCGGAGATATGCCGCAGGCTCGACGGGATGGCTCTCGCCCTTGAGCTGACGGCGGCGCGCGCCGCGTCTCACGGCCTTTCCCGGACACTCGAGTTGCTCCAGCAGAGGTTTGGAATCCATTGGGGCGGCCGTCGGACCGCGCTTCCACGTCACCAGACCGTGCTGGCCCTGCATGATTGGAGCTATAACCTCCTGTCACCGGACGAAAAGCTGGTCCTGCGGAGAGCCGGATGGCTGAGCGGGCCGTTCACCGCCGAGGCGGCGTCGAAAATATCTCGGATCGAGACCGACGACGTGCTCGACTCGCTGGCGGACAAATCGCTGATCTCCCGTGTCCTGAGCGCAAACGGCGCGCTGAGATACAGGCTGGCGGAAACGACGAAAGCATACGCGCTCGACAAGCTACACTGCGACGCGCCGGAGGTAGAGCGCGTGGCGCGCGCCCATGCGGAGTATTTCCTCGATCTACTCAGGGCCCATGCCCGAAAGGCGGACCCGTTTCATCTGAGCGGTCTATCGAAAACCTTTCCCGAGGCGTTGGCGAACGTCAGAAGCGCGATCGATTGGTGTTACAGCGAGTCTGGTGACCCGGAGCTCGGAGCCCAACTCGTCGCCTATTCGTCCCCGCTGTTCCTGGAGCTATCCCTTCTCGAGGAATGTTTCAGGTGGAGCGATCGGGCGCTCTCGTCGCTTCCTTCGGTGATAATCGACGAGGTCGCGGAGGCTCTGCTGCATCAGGCGCGTGCGGTTTCGGGAATCATCGTCAGAGAGGCGCGGGATATCGTCACGGCTTCGTTCGAACGCGCCCTGGACATCGCAGACAACCTCGGCAATCTGAGGCTCAGGCTCGAAATCATCGCGGGCTTCAACATTTTCCTCATGCGGGCGGGAAACTGCTACGCCGGCGCGCGCATAGTCGATGCCGCCGAGACAGCATGCATGGGATCGTCCGACGTCGTCGCCAGGCGGCTTGTGCTCTGGATGAAGGGCATCTGCCATGCCTACAACGGTGACTTCATCGCTGCCCGCGGGGTCCTCGAAGAATCATGTCCGGTCGGCGGCTCAGTCGATCTCGATCTGACACTCGTGGTGTTCACCCAATTCATTCGGGCAAAGGTCCAGCTCGCGCGCGTACAGCTCTTCCAGGGCGACGGCAGGCGGTCGGAAATCACCGCTCGCGACGCGATCGACAGCGCCGCCGCTTACAGCCATCCCATTCCGCTTTGCATCGCTCTCGCATACGCCGCTTCAAATGCCATCTGGAAAGGCGATCTGGCGGTCGCCAACGGCATGATCGAAAGGTTGGCCGAAGTTTCTGAACGACATTCCCTTGCCGCGTTCCATGCGGTCAGCAAAGGGCTTCGCGGGGAAATCCGCGTGCACCAGGGCTCTGCGGCGGAAGGCGTGACGATGCTGGTAAGCGCGATCGACGTCATGACATCCCGAAACCACGATCATATGCTGGTGAGCTTTTATGCTGCCTTAGCAGAAGCATATGCCGCCCTCGGGGAAGTATCGCACGCAACGCGGCACATCGAGACCGCGATCAGCACCGCGCGGACTGGCGGAGAGATATTCCAGATGTCCGATCTCCTGCGAATAAGGGGCACGTTACTGATTTCAGGCCCCCTCGAAGGGCACATCGCCGAGGGCAACGCGGACCTCAGAAAGGCTTACGAGACGGCCCGCGACAGCGGAAATTCGCTTCACGAGTTACGAGCCGCCACAACGCTCAGACGGATGCTGAACCCAGCGGAAGCCGAAGAGATGTTCGACGAGACGCTGGCAAAGCTTCCTCATGAGGAACGGGTTTTCTACATGGACCTCGTCCAATGCCCACCTTATGGCGGCGGTCAGAGCTTCGACGGCCAGGTGCCGCGCTCGAGCGAGATCAGCGCCGTTTCGACAGACCTGTCTGAAAGTGCATGAGGGACCTCGACCTACAGTCGCTCCGGTGCGTTATCGCGCTGAGTGCGAGCCGTAATTTTCGCGTCGCGGCTGCCCAGCTCGACATCTCCCGATCGGCGCTCAGTCGCGCCGTGGCCAGGCTCGAGGCTGATCTCGGGGTGCGTCTGTTCAGGCGGACTACGCGAAGCGTGTTCCTCACGGATGAGGGCGAGGCCTTTCTGTCGGAGATACATGGTGCCGTTGGCACGATCGACGGAGCGATCGACCGATTGAACCGCTTCCGCTCGACGCCGAGGGGAACGCTCCGCATCAGTACGAGTGAAGGGATGGCTCTTCAGTTGATGCGGCCGATGTTCCTGGCGTTCCTGGCCGCCCACCCCGAAATGTCCCTCGACATCGTTGCCGACGGCAAGTTCGTCGATATCGTAGCGGAGGGTTTCGACGCTGGAATACGGTTCGCCGAAGCGGTCCCCCGTGACATGATCGGCGTGAAGATCGGCTCGGACCGATACGAGATGGCGGTCGTCGCGTCTCCGAAATATCTGGACCGCTTGGCGCGTCCCTCCAGCCCTCACGATCTTTCGAGACATGACTGCATACGCCTCAGGATGCCGGGTGGCGCGATGTACGCGTGGGAGTTTTCCGGGTTAAACGGTGCGTTCTCGGTGCAGGTACCCGGCCGCCTCACAGTCAACTCCTATGCGCTGGCCATAGAAGCGGCGCTCGGAGATCATGGGATTGCCTATACGGGCTATCCTCTCGTCAGAAAGCACGTGGCGGACGGACGACTTTGCAGACTGCTGGAGGAATGGACGCCTCCGTTCCCCGGCCTACAGCTTTACTATCCGATGAGAAGCGATCTCTCGGCGGGGTTGAAGGCGTTCGTCGATTTTGTGAGACGACACACCCATGGGACCACGCCTTGAGTGCCCTCCTCGATCAAGCGAAACCGAATTCCGCCCGTATCAGCTTCTCGTAAGCAGGCTCTCCGGCAGTGCGGCGCGAGTGGACGAGATGCTGGATACCCGGTCCATGGAAGTAGCGCAGCTGTTTCTTGCCGTCGGTTGACGCCTCCCAGACGACATCGGCGATCTCTAAGGCCGTGGATCGCTCCCAGGACAACTCGTCCATGCGTCGACGGATTTTCAGCTGAAACTCCGCGTAGTCATGGGGAGGTATGTTGACCGTGGCTTGCCCGGCGATCTTCTGGAGAAACGGGGTCTCGATCCCACCTGGCTCGATGAGCTTGATGCCGATGCCCAATCCGTCAAGCTCGTACCAGATCGACTCCGTGAAGCCCTCGAGCGCGAACTTTGTCGAAAGGTAGATCGAAGTCGCGGGAAGCCCGATGATCCCGCCGCCGGAGCTGATATTGACGATCGTGCCGCGGCCCACGTCCCGCATGCGCGGGAGAACGGCACGTATGACGTTCATGACGCCGAAGACGTTCACCTCGAAATTGGCCCTGATGCGATCGTCTTCGATCCCTTCGAAAACTCCGAACTCGCCGAACCCGGCGTTGTTTACGACAACATCGATAGCGCCATGACGCTCGTAAGCGATTGCGAGCGCCCGTTCGATCGAGTGCTTGTCGGTGACATCGAGAGGTAGGATCGAGAGGTCCGCGGTCTCCGCCTCTCCGTACGTCTCCGGGATTCTCAAGGTCGCGATGACCTGCCAGCCCTTTTTCAGGAAAAGCTGGCAAATGGCCTTCCCGACGCCGGACGATGCTCCGGTAACGAAGATTTTCTTTCGATCACTCATATCCTGCTTCCTCATTGGTGAGCTGGAAGGTAGCGGTCGAAAGCGTACGAGAGAATGCCATTCAAATGGCATGACCCGGTGACGATATCGGGACAATCGATTCCGTCCCGATATCGGTGCAGCGTGATTAGCGCCTATCTAAGCGGTTTATTGAAGGTCCCGGCTTTGACCTGGAACATCGATGAGAACCCCTCGGCGTACTCCTGCTCGTTGAGACGGCCCTTTCCGTCCTTGTCCAGTTCGCTCCACGTTTTCTGAACGTCGGACGCGCTTGCCTGATAGCCGTCGGATCTGACCTGTGTCTTGGCGTCGATGTACTCTTTCTGGTCGACGAAACCATCGCCATTCGTATCGTCACGTTCGAAGTTGCTTTTGGCGAGCCGGGCGAGGAACGCGGCTGCGATCTCGTTGTTTCCGAAGCCGCTGCCAGAGCTGCTGATTGTCGGCGCTGGTCGCTCTTCGGGTGCCTCGGCGTTGTCTTTGATTTTCGCTTTGGGTACGAAAAGTTGGTAGATGTCTGAAGCTGATCCTACTCGCATGGAATCTCCATCTCCGGTTGCGGGACATCTGTCGCTTCCCGGGCTTGCGCGAAGCTGGGGCGATCCGTGCTGAAAGCATGCTTTCCGCTCACGACCGAACACTGCGAAACTCAGGCCCGCTCCGAGGTACCATGACGGGGGGCGCAGGAGACGTTTGGTTGGTCAGAAGCGGAGATGATCGGCCGGCCATTCGCGGAGATCTTTACGGAGGAGGATCGAGCGGCAGACATTCCGGCTTTGGAAGTGCGTAAAGCCGCGACAGAAGGCGTAGCGGTCGATAGGCGATGGCACCAGACAGCGGACGGATCTAAGGTGTTTCTCGACGGAACCCTTCGCCCGCTTCCAAGCCGCGGTGCTTCATCGATTTCAGGGTTTATCAAGGTCGCGCGGAATGCGACGAGACAAAAAGTTGCGGAAGACCGGCAGCTGTCACTTCTGGAGCTGGGCGACAAAATCCGCGAGCTGCACGGTGTCACTGATGTGGCATTTGCCGCAGCCGAGATCATGGCGCGCAATCTGGCAGGCGCCACAAGAGCAGGCTACGGCGTTGTGGATCCCATTGCCGAGACCGTTGAAATGCTGCCAGACTGGCGAGCAGAAGGAGTCTCTTCCGTCGCTGGCCTACACCAGTTTCGAAACTACGGGTCGTACATCGAGGATCTCAAGCGCGGCGAGACGGTTATTATCCCAGACGTGGCGAAAGATCCCCGGACGTCAGACTCGGCAGCGCTGTTTCGTTCGATCGGAATATCGGTTCTCGTCAATGTCCCGATCATCGAGCACGGTGCGTTTGTTGGAGTGATGTACGTTCATTACGACAGGCCCCATGACTTCACGACGGAAGAGCGCGATTTCGTGCGCACGATCGCCGATCGCACGCGTGAAGCCATCTCCAGGATCCGCGCCGAACAGGAACAGCAAGTTCTGAACCACGAAATCAGTCATCGCCTGAAGAACACGATGGCTATGGTCCAGGCGATTGCGACGCAGACCTTGCGGCCAGTGACAGATCGAGGGCCAGTCGAGGCATTTACCAACCGTCTCCACGCGCTCTCCAAAGCGCACGAGGTTCTGCTCGGGCAGGATTGGTCTTCCGCGCGTATGGTGGCCGTCATTGATTCCGTCCTGCGTCAGCTGTCATTGCCCGAGCGTTACTCGATGTCAGGTCCAGACCTGGAGCTAGGACCGCGCTCGGCTCTTTCGCTGGCTCTTTTGATGCATGAACTCGGCACCAACGCCCTGAAATATGGCGCATGGTCGAACGATACGGGCACGGTTACGGTTCGCTGGACAACGCAGGAGGGCAACGGAGACACGGCGCTTGTTCTCGACTGGAACGAGCATAATGGCCCCTCGGTCGTGGCTCCTTCGGGTAAAGGTTTTGGCTCAAAACTTATACGACTTGGATTGATGGGAACAGGCGGCGCAGAGATCAATTACGATCCGGATGGATTGCGAGTGACGATGCAGGCATTGGTTTCGCAGCTGAGGCAATCATGATGATGACTGACCTCACGAAAAACGTTGCAATCATCCTGGTAGTTGAAGACGAGCCGCTGTTGCGTCTGGCTGCGGTCGACCTCGTCGAAGCGGCAGGATATGATGCGGTAGCCGCGGCAGAAGCCGTGGCTATTTTGGAGGAACGCAACGATATCCGCATTGTGTTCACTGACGTCGATATGCCGCGCGGCGTCGATGGGATGCGCCTTGCGGCCATTATTCGCGACAGGTGGCCGCCGATCAAGGTGATCGTGGTTTCGGGACATATCGAAGACCCTGGCGACCGGATTCCTGCCGAAACAGTGTTCTTCGTCAAACCCTATCGGGAAGAGCAGATCGTCGAAACGATCAGGCAGATGTTGGGATAGTTTAGGCACGGCCCCCCAAATGTTCGTTTCGAGAGCGACGATGCTCACGAGTCTCTTGTGACAGGCACTCAACAGCCCACAGCCATATCCCGATATAAAGTCGTTCGCGAAGAATGAGATGTCGAACCGGCCGAGCTGCAGAGAGAATCCAAAAACAGCCTTTAGCGAGGCCTACAGTGATCATATCAGGCGTTTCTCGCGCTCAGAAGTCTTTCCCGACCACGTGACCTCTCGCGGCCCGATTCGTTCGGTCCGGATCGCTGACTGCGATTGCGGTGAAGAAAGCGCAGTATGGCAGTGCTTTGCAAGTTTCTACAACCATCCGGCATGCCGGACGATCTATGTTCAGCAATCGATAACCGTCGCAAATGAAAATTCTCATTTGGAACGCGCGATCCGTTGTTACGTAACGTTTGAAGCCTACGTTACAGTTCCAACGACAATTTCCGCGACCATCATGGATCACATTCTCGCTCTCGCGGATCGGGGACGTGGGGTCGCACTCCTGCCGAGTTTTGCTGTTTCGAGACAGCTGGCCCAAAGAGATTTCGGGGAGGGCGAGCATTGTGATCGACGCCAGCGCAGTACGCGGCGGCATAGGAAACAAGCTCGGCAAGTTCAGCGTCGAGAACCCGCTTGGAGATGACGCCCAAAGCGCCTGACACACCGTTAGCAACCTATTCCGGGTTGCCTGTCATAAAGATCACGGTCTTGCCGGCTGCCGCCAGTTCGGCGCCGATGTCCGGACCGGTCTTGCTGTCGCGCAGGTTAACGTCAACGAGAGCGATATCGGTCTCATCGAATAGGTCTACCGCGTCTTGCCGGCATGCAGCCATACCGCAAACGTCGAAGCCGGCCGATATCACGGCATCCTCGATCATCATTGCAATGAGATACTGATCTTCAACAATCAGAACTTTTTGACAGGGCTTCAGATTTTCCAACAGCCGCCCTTTCTCTTCATGCCCGATGTTCGGGCGCAAAATGTCCGCACCAGTCGTTGGTGGCGACCACAGGCCACAAGCCGCGCTCGTTAGCGTCAGGCTGCGTGACCGGAGGGTTGAAACGACAGAGACCGCCATCATCGGTATGTTGGCGCTCGGTGCCATGGTCTTCGAAAAATGCACATTCGTTGCAAGCTGCTTTATCGTGGTCCATTGCGTTCTCTCCTACGCTAGAAACATGCGGCGAGAGTAAAACGCGCGAAACCGCAAAAAGATCTCTGGAAGTAAGTCGCGTGGGCGATTTTTTAGATCGCTTCGACGGGCAGTTGGTTTGGCGGCCCATCAGCAGCCAAAGGCTCATGGGCAACATCTTTCTGGAATGTCTCATCACAGAGCTTCGCCGCCTGGTCTGCGTTCATGATACCGTACGGGAGAGTGCTGCCGTCGGCTTGAGGCACTGAAACCTCCACAAGCGTCTTCTGCGTCATCGTATAATCCTCTTTTGAATCGAAAAGGGCCGAGGTGATACCCCGACCCTTTCTGCCAACCTCCGCCTGGAGTCCATGACCAGTTGGGGGCGAAGCGGTTTGCGCCGTTAGCGAACGACGCGGCCTTCAGCCATCGGCTCGCCGATGGAAAGGGCCTTGGAGAACGGTACGAGCTGGTAAAGGGCCGACAGGCCAACCAGGACGTAAACGATCTTCGAAAGAACAGCCTGCTGGCCGCCAAACAGAGCGGCAACAAGGTCGAAGTCGGCAATGCCGACGAGCAGCCAGTTGATACCGCCGACAATGATCAGAAGCAGGGTAACGAGGTTGAGTGCGCGCATTTTTCTAGATCCTTTGATATCGCCCGGTTCATAATGGCGTGATCATCGTTAAGTTCCGCAGGTTTAGCGGCGCTCTCGTTTTCGTTACATCACCTGCGGCTGGGCCAAACGCAGCGCTCGCAGCCGCTCGTTCTTTTCAGCGCGCTCGGCGGCTTCTCTGGCAAGAATATTTTTGGCAGTCAGCGTGGTCAGCGCGAGCTTGTCTTCAGCAGACACGCGCTCAGGCTTAAAGAAGGTTTCAGCGGATATGGTCATGGTGCCCTCACAAGAATTCGCGTCGTGAATGGGCGGAAAGGGAAACTGTTCCCTATAGACTGAATTAAAATTGGTTAGCGATCGCTACGTTGTCAAAGATCGGAGGTGGAAGACGAGACCATCTAGCCTTTCACGTTCGATCTTAATCAAGTGGCCGCCCTTAAATTGAAACCGATGGACCGACGATGCCTGGAACAGGCTGTTGTCATTACCGTTAGGAGGTTGCGCAGTGCGTCCCGCGCTGCTGGGGCCCCTAAATGCGTAAACGCGTCGCCATCGTCGGGTCGGGCCCGACAGCCTTGTATGCCCTGCAAGATCTCATAAAGGCCAAGTCCCCATTGGCAATCGTTATTTTCGAAGCCTCGGACGTCGCCGGCAAGGGGACGCCCTACCAACGAGGGATCAACGGTCCTGCGATGCTGTCAAATATTCCAAGCATCGAAATCTCGGATCTTCCCGACACCCTTGTTGCCTGGCTCGCCAAACAACCCGAGGAATACCTGTCGGAATTCGAGATTGAACGCATCAACATATCTGATCGTGCGTTCTACCCTCGTGTCGTGTTGATTTCCACTGAGAGCTGACCCGGCGCAGCCCGATATTTCCATTGAGAATTGACCCATGTTTCAACCGTCCCTCGCATGTTTTCAGCGGG
>NZ_VIWP01000019.1 GCF_007829835.1 Neorhizobium alkalisoli
GCAGGACCTTGACCACTACGACCAGCACAAACGATACCTAAAGGCGGGTCACTTCTCGGTGGAAACGCCGGGTCAGCTCTCAGTGGAAATCAACACTCCGTTTCTTGTCGGCGAAACCGTTGCACTCTCGTGGTCGCCCGACGACGCCCTGATCTTCAATTCGGCCGAAATGCGGGGATCGGCACGATGACAACGACCTTGTTTGACCGCGTCCGCGAAAAGCTTCAGCTCGATGCGACGGAACGCGACCTGTCACCCGGACTGAGCTGGCTTCTGCTCGCCCCGGCGCTGTTGCTGCTGCTATGCCTATTCCTGGCTCCCGTTCTCGGGCTGGCGAAACTCAGCCTTTTCGACCCGCAATTCAGCCTTAGGCACTATGCGACGCTATTCGGCGAAGACCTCTATCTCAAGATCATCTGGCGAACCGTCTGGACAAGCGCGCTGGTGACCGGATTGACGCTTGTCCTCGGTTACCCGATTGCGATGATGATGGCCAAGGCCCGCGGCCTCTGGCTTGCAATCCTGTCGATTTGCGTCCTTCTTCCGCTCTGGATCAGTGTTCTTGTGCGCAGCTATGCATGGGTCGTGCTTTTGTCGCGCAACGGCATCGTCACGACGGCACTGCGCGAGATCGGCCTGATCGGGCCTTCGACGCGACTGATGTTCACGGATGGGGCCGTCATCCTGGCGACGACCCATGTCCTGCTGCCGCTGATGATTCTCCCGCTTTGTGCCAGCCTCAACGCCATCCCGAAGGAACTGGCGAGCGCGGCGGAGAGCCTGGGCGCCGGGCGGATCACGGCGTTCCGCCGGATTACCTTTCCACTGAGCCTGCCCGGCGCATTCTCCGGCGCCGTCCTGGTCTTCGTCATGGCTTTGGGCTTTTACATCACGCCACAACTGGTTGGCGGACCGCGCTCCATCACAGCGGCGATGCTGATCGGACAGCAGGTTTCCTATGGCGGCAACTGGGGGCTGGCGGCAGCGATGTCGGTGGTGCTTTTCCTTGCAGCCCTGGTCGTTCTTTTGCTCGGTGGCCGTTTCCTGTCGGAAAATGGCGAAGGAGGCTCCCGATGACCGGATACCGCATGCCCCGCTTGGCCCCGAACATGGTCATGACAATCGCATTTTCAGCATTCGCCTGGCTGATCGTGGCCTTCCTTGTGGTTCCAATCGTCCTCGTCGTCCCGATGAGCTTCTCGGACAGCAGCTACCTCTCGTTTCCACCACAGGGCTTCACCTTCAAATGGTATCTGCAGGTGATGACCGACGACACCTGGACGGAACCAACCCTTCTGAGCGCACAGATCGCGGTCATGACGGCACTTGTGTCGACGGTGGTCGGGACTTCGACGGCGATTGCAATCGTTCGCGGAAGCTTCAGAGGCAAAAAGATCGTCAGGACGCTGATCATCTCGCCGATCATCGCCCCGAACATCGTCCTTGCGATCGCACTTTATTTCACGTTCAGCCGCTTCGGGATGATCGGCACAAGAGTAGCCTTCGTGCTTTCCCATTCGCTTCTATGCATTCCCTTCGTCCTGCTGACGGTCTCTGCATCGCTCAACAGGTTCGATCCCGGCCTCGAACTGGCGGCGATGAACCTTGGCGCCAGCCGGTGGACGGCATTTCTCCGGGTAACCCTGCCGATTATCAGGCCGGGCATTGCGAGCGGAGCAATCTTTTCCTTCATTATCTCCTTCGACGAACCCGTCATCAGCTATTTCCTGTCCAGCGTCAGCCAATCGACCCTGCCGCGCGTGATGTTCCAAAACATCGCCACCAGCGTGGAGCCGAATGTGGCGGCGATTTCGACGATCCTCATGATGCTTTCGCTTGGCGTGCTGGGCCTAACCACCCTGCTTCGCAAGGGCCAGGGCGCATTGCCCGGTCGGTGATGTGCACCCGACAGACAAGATACAATCTCCAAGAAGGGAACGACCATGAACTATGGCATCAGACATGCATTCCTTATCTGCACGACCATGACCACTCTTCTGTTTTCCGCCACCGCGCAGGCGGAGGATCTGGTGATCGCGGCAACCGGCGGCGCTTTCTATCAGGCTCTGAAGCGGGACTTTTTCGACCCGTTCACCGCAAAGACCGGAATAAACATCAAGTTCGTCGAAGCGACGACGCTCGAGATGAACGGCAAGATGCGGGCAATGCTGAGCGCCGGCAATGTCGAATACGACATCCTGACCACGACGGGCGATTCCTCGATTGGCGATGCCGACGTCTATCAGGCGATCGACTGCACCAAGATCCCGAACGCCGGCACGTTCGGCGTTCCCGGCGCCTGCAGTGACAAGAGCCTGCTGCGTACGATCGGGGCAAATCTCATCGCCTATGATGCGCAGGCGTTTCCCTCGGGAGGTCCCAAAAGCTGGGTCGACTTCTGGGACGTCAAACGTTTCCCCGGCGACCGGTGCCTGATCGGTGGCACGACCGACAACCACATCCCGCTGCTTGCAGCCCTGCTTGCGGATGGCGTCAAACCGGCAGATCTCTATCCGATCGACTATGATCGTGCGATCAGGAAGCTGGAAGAGCTTAAACCCCATGTCGCAGCCTACTGGACGAGCTATTCGCAAAGCCAGCAATTGCTGCGCGATGGGGAATGCGTCATGAGCATCATGAGCAATGGCAGGGCGCAGGCACTGAGTGCGGAAGGATCGCCTGTAAAGGTCGTCTGGAATCAGGCGCTGGTTTCTCCCGTCGGCTGGGGTCTGGCCAAGAACGCACCGCATCCACAAGCGGCCTACACGTTTCTGGATTTCTGGATGACCCGTCCGGACGCGCATCTCGACTTCTACAAGGCGTTTTTTTACGGGACAGCGAACAAGGACCTCATCACGCTGCTCACGCCGGAAGACCAGCAGGAATATTACGCCTCGGCGCAGAACCTGCCCGGGCAGATCACCGTCGATTCCGCCTGGGTGGGCGCGAACCTCAAGGACATCCAGCTGCGTTATGCGCGGTTCCTCACGCAGTAGCGGCCTCCTACAGTCTCCGCCTTTCAAACCTGCGCTTCAAATCTGGCGTGTCGGGCGGACCGCGATCACCCTCGATCGTCGGCCTTGCCGACGCAAGATATCGGCAAGACAGAGTTTCCTTCAAAATCCAATGGACTTGGTCATGACACAAGAGCTCGCCTATATGCCCGCCCATGAACTCACCCGGCTTTATCGCTTGAAGACGGTGTCGCCCGTCGAGGTGGTTCAATCCGTCCTGCAGCGTATCGATATGTTCAATCCCCGATACAACGCCTACAGGATGGTCGACCATGAGGGCGCGCTGCAGGCGGCCCGATCGTCGGAAGCCCGATGGATGCGAGCGCAGCCGCTCGGGTTGCTGGACGGCGTCCCGACCTCGATCAAGGACAGTCATCACGTGAAAGGCTGGTCGACGCTGCACGGATCGCGCCTGACCCGTACAGCCGATATCGAACCCCTGGACTCGCCGCATGTCGCCCGGCTTCGCGACCATGGCGCGGTTTTTCTCGGCAAGACCAACCTGTGCGAACAGGGGTGGAAATGCGTGACGGACAGTCCGCTGACCGGCATCAGCCGCAATCCCTGGAACCCGGACCTTACGCCTGGCGGCAGCAGCGGTGGTGCCGCGATCGCTGCTGCCGCAGGCATGGGCACGATCAATATGGGAGGAGACGGAGGCGGCTCCATCCGTCTTCCCGCGTCGTTTTGCGGCCTGGTCGGAATGAAGGCGACCTATGGCCGTGTTCCCCGCTATCCGCAGGAATCACTGATCGCCTGCGCACATTTCGGGCCACTGACACGAAGCGTCGCCGAAACGGCACTGGTCATGAACGTGATAACTCGGCCTGACCACCGGGACGTCACCGCGCTTCCGTTTGATGACAGAGACTATCTCCAGGGCCTTAATGCGGGCGTCAAAGGAATGCGGATCGGCTATTGTGACACGCTGGGCGACAGCTTTCCCGTCGACAAGGACATCGAGGCAACGGTGAGATCGGCGGTCAACCGCCTCGCCGATGCGGGGGCCCTGGTGAAACACGTTTCGTCACCCATTCGCGACACGTTCGAGGCCTATAAGACGCTGAATTCCGCCTATCAGGTCCCGAAGATACATGGTCGTGGGGAGGACGAGCTCGACTTGATGGATGCGACGCTTGTCGCCAATGCGCATCGGGGCGAGGGTCTGAGCGCCTACGATCTTCTTCGCGCCGGATACGCGCGCGCATCATGGATTGAACAGATGGCCGAATTCTTCCAGTCCTTTGACATTCTCGTCACGCCGACCTCGCCGGTCTCGCCATTTGAGGCGGAGAGCAACAATCCCCGCACATGCGAGGACGCCCATGAGCTGGAAGACCGGGTCTACTGCCTCTTCAATGGGTTCCTTTACCCGTTCAACTACACCCATCATCCTGCCGTCACCGTGCCATGCGGCCTCGACGGCCGCGGCCTGCCCGTCGGCCTGCAGATCGTCACGCGACACAAGGCCGATCATCTGGCCCTGATCGTGGCCCGGGCCGTCGAAAACTCGCTATCCTTTCAGGGCCTGAAGCTGGCACTTCCGAAAGAAGAGACGTCCACGGCAAGGCCAGCCTTTGCGCAATCTGCCTGAGTGCGCGCGTCCATCAGGGGGAAGGGCGGTCGCGCGGGGGGCAAGTAAGGGGCCGCTGCATGGGCCCGCCAAGGCTGGCTGATATTGCGGAGAACACAGCCGGCCGGAGCTCAGATCGGGCCGGCTGTGATCGAGCGTGAGGCCGATCCCGCATCACGGAGGCGCGGGATCCGGGCCGCCGCCAGGCTCCTGTGCCACCGGCTACAGATCGTCGCAGAAAACGGGAATCCGAAATTTGGATTTCAACAGATCCCCCGCCGAATTCCATGAGTAAAATATTTATTCTATATTTATATTTATAAAGCATAAGTATAAATTAAATATAACCGCCGATTGAAAAAATCGATGCTATATCACGGCCATCCACCAAGCGGAGGCCGAGATGGAAATAGCAGCGGCTACGACGCAAAAAACGGGACATCACCGCAACACGAAAGCAATGATCGAGCGTGCTGCGCCGAACTTCGATCTGAGCTTCCGCGCCGGCATCATGGGCCTGAGCGCGCGCTCACTGGAACGCCGGCTCGTCGAAATTGTCGACGGGGCCGGCTCGAGGAAAGTCGTCGATTTCGTCCGATGTTCCTATCTTGGCCTCGACAATCATCCACATCTGATCGCCGGCGCCATCGAGGCACTGAGCAGCTACGGATCACTCCACTGGTCTTGCGCCCGCACACGCCTGAATTTTGCATTGCTGGGCGAACTCGAAGAAGAACTCTCTGATCTTTTCGCCAGCCGTGTCGTCACCTATTCCACTGTCCTTGCAGCCAATATGAGCGCGCTACCGCTTCTGGCATCCGGCCATCTCACCGGCGGTGAAAAACCTTTGGTCGTGTTCGACCGGTTCGCGCATGCTACCCTTGCCGCGCACAAAGCGACCCTTGCAGCCGAGACCGCGGTTGCAACGATCGCGCATAACGACGTCGCCGCACTTGAGGACATTTGCCGAAGCAACCGGAGCGTCGTCTACATCTGCGACGGCCTCTATTCCATGGGAGGTGCTGCCCCCATGACGGCTCTGCTTCAACTGCAGGAGCGCCACGGCCTGTTTCTTTATATCGACGACGCACATGGCGTCTCGCTCTTCGGGAAGAACGGTGAGGGCTACGCGCGCTCGCATATAGGACAGCCTCTTGGCGACAGGACGATCATTGCCGCCTCACTCGGCAAGGGTTTCGGGGCATCAGGTGGATTGCTGATGGTAGGAAACGAGGCCCAGGAGAGGCTTCTGCGGCGTTTTAGTCTCGCCCAGGCATTTTCGGTTCCGGTCAATCTCGCAGGCGTCGGAGCAGCACTCGCTTCGGCGAAATTGCACAGGACACCCGAACTTCAGAACCTGCAATCGGCGCTTCGGGAACGCACCGAAGAGGTCGACCGGCTGTTTCCGACTTCTTACGCCGGCCAGCCATTTCCAATTCGCACGATCGAAATGGGCGACGAGCAAACCGCAATAGAGGCCGCGCGAACCTTGCTTGAGGCCGGCTTCTACACCTCGGCCGTGTTCTTCCCGACCGTCGCTCAGGGACGGGCGGCTCTGCGCATCTGCCCGACCGCCACACATAGCCGCGCAGAAATCGAAGCACTGGCGAATGCCTTCGCGCCGATCAGGTCAAAAATACGCAAGTAACGAAGCGTGGCAGGAGGATCCCGACCAGTCGGCGACCACGCGGGCCCGAGAAACGCGCGCCAAAGGAATTCTAGAGAGGAACTGGCGGATGCAGGACGTGGAACCGACTTCCCTTGCCGGAAACGCAAGCCTCTGGGCTCCGCTTTCCTCTCCCCTGTTTCGTCTCGCGGCCATTGTCGCCTGCCTGTCGTTTACGGGAAGCTTCATTGTCGAATTTTCAGCAATCTGGGTGCTCACGACGCTGACCGCCAGGGCCGACCTGATTGCCCTGGCACAATCGGCGGCCTATGCCTGCCTGATGGTGCTTGCAATTCCCTGCGGCGTTCTTTCCAGGGCCTATGACAGGCGCGGGCTGCTGCTCGCTATGCACCTCTCCTACCTCGTTCTGCTGGTGACTTTTCTGCTCTTCTGCCAGAGCGATCAAAGAGAAACGGGTGTCGTCATCACCCTGATCTTCCTGTTTGGGGCGAATGCCGCATCCACGGCGAGCGTTTGGCAGGTTTTTGCGCCTGACCTTGCGCATACGCGACATACGGGCCAGGCCGTGACACTGTTTCTGACGATCTACAATCTGTCTCGCCTTTGCGGACCGGCCATTGGCGGCCTCGTCATGATGGCAGCAGGCCCGATTGCAACCTTGTCACTGGTCGCTGGTCTGTTTGCCTTGACAGCAATTCTTCTCGTCAAACTTCCCCGTCCGGCGGAAACGTGGACACCTGGTCGGCGAACCGTCCAGGCCTTTCGCGAGGCGGCTTCATACATCCTGCAATCGCGCAATCTGCAACTGCTCTCGCTTTGCAGTCTCCTTTATGCATGTCTCGGCTCGGTGATCTGGGCGCTCCTGCCGACGATCTCCCGCACGAGACTTGACGGAATGCCGATCACCTTCGGCCTGCTGACGAGCTCGCTTGGCCTTGGGTCGCTGCTGATCGCACATTTCATTCCCGCCCTGCTTCGCCATTTTCACGCGCGCAGCCTGCTGCGATCAGCACTGGTCGGGCTGTCCGTGGGCGGCCTTTTGCTCGACCAGGCAAGCACGGTTGCGCCTGCATGCCTTGCCTGTCTCTGGATCGGCAGTTGCTGGTTCATCGGCGTGACGATCTTTGGCATCGTCGCGCGCCAAATCGCGCCTTCCGCCGACAGGGCACAGGCCGTCACGGTCTATCTCGTCGCCTTCTCCCTTGGCATGACCGTCGGCGGGAGCGGATGGGGCAGTATCGCGGAACAGTTCGGCCAACGAACGGCAATCGTCACGGGCGCGATCCTGCTTCTGATTGGAGCCTTCACGACAATCCGGTTGCTCCCCCATGCCAGCGTGCCTCAGGAGGAAACGAGATGAGTTTCACTTCGCTCAGCTCAGCCCGGCTGGACCTGATCCCCATCAACCGGGAGCATGAGAGCGACCTCCACAGACTGCATACCGACCCGCGGATTGTCTCAAGCCTTTTCAGAGATTGCCCACCATCGATCAAAGACACCAGGGACAGGCTCGACACCTATCTTGAAGGCTGGCGCCGGGATGGTTTCGGCTTCTGGATGGTCTTCGAGCGAAAGCCCGAAGGCCTGGTCCTCGCCGGCAGGGCTGGCTTGCGTCGGTTTAACAATGGCCAGGATATCGAATTCGGACATTGTGTCCTGTCGACCATGTCGGGACGCGGGATCGCTGTCGAGGCCGGTCACACGATTATCCGCCACGCCTTTGATGTCCTTCGCCTATCGAAGCTTGTCGCCGTCGTGATGCCGAAGAATGCGCCGGGCATTCGCGCGATCCTGAAACTCGGATTTCAGTTCGTCGACGAAAGGGATCATGGCGGAGAGCGCAAGCTCTTCTTCGAACGGTATTTAGGCGCCACGTTCGGCAACGAAACACATACGCGTTGAAGGACCGGCCGCATCCGGATGACGGCGGCCAGGATTGAACGGGAGGAAAATACCATGGCGAAGATCGCCTTGGTCACGGGAGGAAGCTCTGGGATCGGTGCGGCGACATGTCGGCTGCTGGCACAGCGCGGCTGGTCTGTTGCCGTTCATTATCGCACCGGTATGGACATGGCGGAGCGACTGGTTGCCAAGATCAGGCAGGAGGGGGGCCGCGCGGTCGCCGTAGAGGCCGATGTCTCCGACCGCACCGATGTGCTGCGGATGTTCGAAACGATCGACGCTTGCCTTGGACCCGTTTCAGGGCTGGTGAACAGCGCCGGGATTGCCGGGCCGCGAGCGCGGTTCGAGACCCTCGATCCTGCTGGAGTCGAAGAGGTCTTCAGGGTGAATGTGATTGGCACGTTTTTGTGCTCGCGCGAAGCAATACGGCGGATGTCGACCTTTCATGGTGGTGAAGGCGGAGCGATCGTCAATCTGTCATCGGGGCTCTCGAACACGGGGGGCGCGTTGACGCCATTCGCATTGAATTGCGATGAGAACGGCCGTCGCAGCAGCCAGGTCGCCTATGCCGCCTCGAAAGGCGCCATCAACAGTTTCACGATGGCGCTGGCGCAGGAGATCGCCGCTGACGGCATTCGCGTCAATGCCGTCAGCCCCGGCGCGACCTTCACCGGGATGGCGGACACGGATCGGATGGCAGCGATTGCAGATACGATCCCGATCGGGCGCGGCGCCGACCCTTCCGAAATAGCCGAAGCTATCGAATGGCTGCTGTCCGACAAGGCAAGTTATGTCGCCGGCGCCAATCTTCGTGTCGGCGGCGGTCGGCTCGGTTAACCTCTCGTTTTCAAACGGCGATGGCGTCCGCCAGGACCTTGGCGACGGGTCTTTCCTCGATATCCAGGATGGCGTCGCGAAGCCGTCCTGCAGCCCCCTTTCCGATCGACGGCTCGCAAAGGTGCATGAACTTGTCGATGATTTCGAAAGAGCCGAATTGCGGACCGCCGGGCGCCCCCTTCGGCACTTCTGCATAGGCGGAAACGGATTCGCCGTCAGCAAAGCTCAAGGTGAGCCGCGCCGGCAGCAGAGACTGTCCGAGAAATTTTTCATCGGCTCCGGCCAGCACACTCAAAGAGACCCGCGATGCGCAGTCATGGAGCACGCCATCCTCGAGATCCTCGTCCCGCAATCCGAAGGCCGACGACTTGCCGTGCATCTCCAGTGCGACGAGATATGGCAGGTGAAACTGCGCATCGAAGATCGACTGGGGCAGCGGACCGGCGAAATCCTCGACGACTGCACTGATCGTCTCGATCTCGATGCAGGTCGGCTCTTTGCCGGCGTTCTGCGACCGCAAGTCCCTGACGATGTCGAGCGCGGAATGGACCCACCGGCAGCAGCCATAGGGCTTGAAACCAACCTGCAGCAGGCGATAGTCCTCGCCCAGACCCGCCGTCATTGCATTGGCATCTTGCCGATCCGACCCTGCCATGGCCCAGAAGCCGTTATCGCCGTCGAATATGTCGCGATTGCCGACAAAACCACCGGCGTTCAGGTCGGCAGCGAGAACCGCGCCGATCGCCGACCATCCATAATTGTTTTTCAGCCATGCCTTCGGCCCATCATAAAACTTTCCCAGGAACGGAACCGGTGCCATCTGGGCGGTGATACCGAAGAGATTTGCAACCTGCGCCGGCTCAAACCCATAAAGGCGTCCCAGTGCCGATGCGGCCCCGAATATCTGCCAGGTCGCAAGGCCCTGGACCTGTTGCGCGCTCGCCGGGGAGGGACGGATTGCCTCTCCGATCCGCAGCATGACCTCATAGCCGGCAACGAGAGCCGCGATCAGATCACGTCCATCGCAATCCATGGCCTCGGCCGCGGCCAGTGCTGCCGGGATCGTTGCCGTCCCCGGATGCCCGAGGCGCACGATGCTGTCGTCAAAACTCAAGACGGAGGCAGCATAGGCGTTTGCGCCTGCGGCCGGCGCGGGGGCAAGCCTGCCATGCCCGAGCACTGTCGAGCCTCGCGAACCATCCGATGCGAATTGAGCAAGGCAGTTTCGAAATGCGATTGCCGGTTTTGTCCGCGCGCCGGCAATCGCACATCCGACATTGTCGAGCAACAGAAGCTTGACCGCATCCCTGACCGGAGCCGGAAGCGCCTTGCCGTCGATCGCGCAGACATAGTCCGCCAACCGACCAGTCACATCCGGGATCACAGGCGACCTGATATCCATGACACGCACCCTGCAGCAGATTTGCGAGAAAAGAAGCTTTCAGCCGCCCATTCCGATTGGCACATGGGTATGGGCGGCACTCCAGTTTCAGCGCCGCCACAGCGAAAAGGCAAGAATTCGATTTTATATCTTGTTTATCCAGACTCTATATTGCCTCCGCCAGACGACCCGGCACAATCAATCCCATCTTGAGATCGTCAGCGGCAAAGGAATGCCAGTCTGTCTGGTGTCGACATGGCGCCGTCGACACCAGCGCGATGGGCCAGCTGTATTGTCAGCCGAAAAGGCCTGAGAGATCGGCCTCCGTCACGCGGCTTCGGATCCCCAGCTCGCGAACGACATTGCCCAAAACGATTTCCTTGGCATGATATTGGTCTTCCAGAAGGCGAAGGGCTTCCTCGCGATCGCCGGCCAGAAGGCGCGTTTCCAGAACCTTCATCTGCAAAAGGTAGGTGATAAATTTCGGTTCGATCATCAGACCGAGCCGCCGGATTTGCGCAGTCCGGTCGATAAACAGACGGACAGCCCGGACCATTCTTGCGTTTCCCGAAAGCATGGCGAGCTGCTGATAGAGATCTTCCAGATAGGCAGCCATTGTCTCAATCTCGGCCTCGCTGCCGGGCATGTTCAAGCCGCGATCACCGGAACCCGGCATGCCGGTTTTCGAGCCCTGTCGAATATTGCCGAAGTCCGTCGAACTTTTTTCGACCGCATAACGGGTGACCATATAGGCCATTTCATATTCGGCCTTCAGATCATCCAGATGCACATGCTTGATATAATAACCGCGGTTTGCGGCAAAACCGATGAGTTCGTCATCCGCCAATCGGATCAAGGCCTCGCGTACCGGGGTTGGGCTAACCTTCATCTGACCCGCGATCGTCTTGATATTGAGGAATGTGCCGGATGGAACATTGGCGCGCAGAAGGGCGGCCTTCAGACGCGCATAGGTTTCAGCTGCCTTGTCAGGGATGATATCCATCGCGCGAAATCCGTCACGGCCGTCCGAATGAATTTTCCGCCAGTGCAGGCCACAGAACCACGCTGACAAGTTTTGCTATAGCAACCATCGCGCGAATTTAGAAGTGCCAGATATGACACTGTGTCAAATCGATACCGTAGCTGGCCTCTCCCGACAAGCCGCCTAACCATCGGACGGATATCACGCCCGCATCCGCCGCTTACCGTCCCACATTGCAAAAAACCCTCAATTTAACCGATAGATTATCACATATGCCGAGCATAAGGTGCCGCCATTCCATCGGGAGCTGGATCCGGACACTGTGGAGGACTTGGGCGATGAAATCGAAAAGATTGAACGGCCTGATCGAGGCGGTCTCGGTGACAACGGCTGAAACCGATCTTCAGAACATCCTGAAAAAGACAGCGAGAAGCTGGGGTTTTGACCATTTCGTCTATCTTCTTTTGGCCGGCACGCGAAGCTATGCCGTGTCCTCATACCCGAAAGAGTGGCAGGATCTCTATCTCAGGCGGTCCTATTTCCAGATCGATCCGGTCATCAAGCACGCAAGGACGAAAAGCCGGCTCTATACCTGGTCTCTTCCCGAGCTTGAAAAAAATGCGTCGCGGCCGAAGGCACAGTTTCTCCACGAAGCCATGAGTTTTGGCATAACATCCGGCGTCTCCATCCCGGTCCCGGCAGGTTATGGAAAGATCGCCCTTCTGACCTTCGCCTCCGGTCAGCCGGCGGTCGATGTGGACACAAGCGATCCCGTTCGTGCATCCGCTGCGGCCGCCCTGGTTCACGCCCAATTTGCCTTCGTGCGTGCGACCCCGACCATGACGGCGATCCCGAAACTGACACCGCGGCAGGCCCTGTGCCTGAAATGGTCCTCGGAGGGAAAGACGATGGATGAAATCGCCGAGATCCTCGATATTTCGACCCTGTCGGTGCGTTTTCATCTGGATGAGGCAAGGACAAGACTGGATGCGGTCAACCTGATTCAGGCGTCGACGATCGCCGCAAAGCACAATCTTCTCTAGTCGTGCCCGGGACTAGCCCTCGACGAGCATAAGGTTTTGGAGTGCGCAAGCCTCCCGCATCAACGGCGCATCAGATTTCCCTCGATCAGGCGCAGTGGGTGGTTGGCGCGCAGAATGGGTTTCTTCCTGAAACGAGCGAGATTCGTGTTATTTGGAAGCTTAGAAATATAAACGCGGCCGTGATGCAATATTCGCAGTAGTTCGACAAGGATTGTGGCATCCCTTGAAGGCAGATCGCCGAGCTCGATCATCACACGACCATGAGTAATTGCCGGCGTTGGTGTACCACATCGTCTGTATCGACCTTTGTAGAGGTGAGCGCGACCGGTTCGACCATGGATTGAGGTAGTGTCCGCACATGTCTAGGTTCCGTCATCAAAATGGTCTATGTCCGATGACTTGTTCGTCTTGTCGCCTCCCGGCCTTCCGGGAGAAAGAACTGGCGTGGCTCGCCGCGCGTTTGGGGAGAAATATCCATGACCCAGGTGGGAAATGGCGAGGGGATACATGTCGACCTCCGACCACTGATCGGACTTCTGAACGGCGTGTCCGAACCGGTCATAGAGCGCCTTGCCTCGGATGCGGTCAGAAAACATCGCGACCTGGTCGAGAGGGCCGAAACTCTGTTCAATGATCTTCCCGACGATGTAAAAATGGGAAGGCAGGCGGCCGGAGAAGACCATCTTGCCTATCTGAAGGCGACCATCGACATGCACGCGCAGATGTCTGCATTGACGACGCTTCTGAAGATTCTCGGGCGGACGCCCAGCGTATGACCTGAAGACGGCTCAGATCATGCCCCGTCGGATTGCAAACGCGACGAGCTGCGTATTGTTGCAAAGATCATAGCGCCGCCTGACCTCGGCAAGCGCGATACGGACCGTGTTATATTTCACCTGTTCGATGTCGGCGGCATCCTCGACGGTTTTGCCGAGCGCCAGCCATCGCGCATAGGTCGCCTCTTTTGGGGTCAGGTAGGCAAGCGCCTCGACGGACGGCTTCACACGCAGATGCTCGATATGGGCATGCAACTGCCCTACCGCGGAGGCGGCTGCAACTGCATCGATCTTCCATTCCCGCTTCAGCGACGACCTGGATGATGCGAAGGTGAGCATGGAGATCGCGCCATTGGAGATGGCGACCGGAACGGTGATGCCGGACCGGATCCCGAACTCCGCAGCTTCGGCATAGAATTTTCGCCCGTCCCGGGAGCGCGCATCCTGACCGCTTTCGGCAGCCCATGCGAATGCCTGTCCCGACCTTCGGGCCTGCTGCACCCTGGGGTCGCGACGTCTCAGGTCGATATTCGCATAGCGCTGCTGCCATTCGGCATTCAAATTGGAGACGGCGTAAAATTCGCCTGGCCTGAGATTGGCATAACCATAGCCGTCGAAATCAAACCGCCCCGCCAGATCCGCGAGAGCTGATTTCAGCGCCACCTCATTATGGGTGATCGCGCTGATATCCAGAAGTTTCTCGACCAATTTCTGCATCATGACCTCACGATACAAATCCGGCTGCGGCCGGCGCGCTAACTGGCAAATCTGAAAATAGGCCTGCGGAACAGAGGATCGCCCGCAGCAGCAACACGAGCCTTAAAAATTGCAATCTAAAGCGACATATCCAAAACCGAGAGCCACTTGTACCGTCAATAAACTAAATTGCATACCACCAATCTTCACGACCACAGGGCGAAATCTTGCACTCCCGGAACAGACTGGCGCTTGCGGTCTTCCGTCATTGATCACTTCAGCGCAGAGAGCTTGGGTATAGGGCAGATTGCCTGTTGTGGAGCAGTTTCAAGCCGCAGCTTTGATACGCCGTTTGCGTGCTCCGGTGATCCCCCTCCGCGCAGACGCTAGTCCGCTGCACCCAACGCAAGGACCGCCAAACTTTTAGAAAAATTGTTGATCAGGATCGTCCAGGGCCGACCGCCCGATCGCAGATCCAACGCCCTTCGTGGGAAGGAAATCGGCTCAGGGCAGCACGCTGAATTGCTCATGACGACAACCTCGGCACGTGCTACGTCCCAACTATGACGCATTCCAAAAACCCAGGCATGGCCGCACAGTTCGATATGTTCTCGAATGGCATATCGCCGGCGGCGACGAAATCCGTGCCTTTACAGCGTCCGGCCAAGCCTGCAACATCCTTGAGCGAGGACGATATGGCGGCCTGGTTGGCCGCCACCGGACGATACCGGATCCTTCGCAAGCTGGAACGTCGAGACGTTGCCTCTGTTATTCGCCCCGAGTTTCAGCTGCGCGGAGTTATTCTCGATACGGAGACGACGGGTCTGCACTATCGCAAGCACGAGATCATAGAGATCGGGGCGATCGCGTTCACATTCAGCGAGGCGGGCAAGATCGGAGATATCACTGCGGTCTATGCTGGCTTGCAGCAACCGGAGACCGCAATCCCCGAGGAGATCACCAAGCTGACGGGCATTACCAACGAGATGGTGGCTGGTCAGGTGATCGATATGAGGGCGTTGCGGTCGCTGGTCGGACCGGCCGATCTGATCATCGCCCACAATGCGGGCTTCGACCGCCCGTTCTGCGAGATGCTTTCGCCAATGTTTTCGGACAAAGCCTGGGCCTGTTCCAATTCGGAAGTCGATTGGTCATCTCGCGGCTTTGAAGGAACCAAGCTCGGATATCTCATTGGCCAGGCAGGTTTTTTTCATGATGGTCACCGTGCCGTCGACGACTGCTTTGCCCTGCTTGAAGTGCTCGACCGGGAGGGTGGCGCCGAGCTCGACAGCCCGTTCTGTGAACTCTATCGGGCAAGCACACGCAATCGAGTTCGGATCTTCGCCGAAAACAGTCCCTATGACCTCAAGGACCACCTGAAGGCGCGCGGCTACCGTTGGTCGGATGGAAGCGAAGGCCGGCCGAAATCCTGGTGGATCGAAGTGGACGAGACTCACCTTCATGCCGAGTTGCATTATCTTCGCTGCGAAATCTATCGGTATCCGGAGGCGGATCCGCCGACCAAGGTTCTGACGGCCTTCGATCGTTTCAGAGCTTGATGCTTAACGGCGAGAGATTGTCATGCAAGGCGTCAAGCGCTATATGTAGGTACGTTCCTACATGGAGGCGCCTATGGGCATGACCAGCCTGACAAGTCGTGAATTGAACCACGATGTCAGCAAGGCAAAAAAAGCCGCTGAGGACGGACCTGTCGTCATTACAGATCGCGGCCGTCCGTCTCATGTATTGATGACATACGAGCAGTTTGAGCGCCTGACCGGCAAACGCCGCAACCTGATCGAAGCCCTTTCTATGCCTGGATTGTCCGGCATCGATTTTGATCCACCTCGATCGGTGATTTCGACGCGAGAGGTCGATCTTTCTTGAAGTACCTGCTCGACACAAACGTCATTTCCGAGTTGCGCAAAGTTGGTGACGGTAAAGCCGATCCGAATGTGACGGCCTGGATTGGAGCGCGGGATTCCCGTGACCTTTTTTTGTCCGCCATTACGATTTTGGAGCTTGAGCGCGGGATACTGAGCATTCAGCGTCGTGACGTTGCGCAGGGAGCGCGCTTGCGCACGTGGATGGATGGCCATCTTCGCCCGGAATTTGCTGAGCGGATAATCTCCATCGATGATGCGATCGCCACGCGGTGCGCGCATTTACACATACCGGATCGCCGGAATGAGGCCGATGCCATCATCGCGGCCACTGCGCTGGTGCATGGGCTGACGGTCGTGACGCGCAATATTCAGGACTTCCAGGGAGCTGGAGTCATCCTGATAGACCCATGGCGTGTGGATCAGCTTTGAAGCTTGCTCGCGTTCGGCGCCAAAGAGCGGCGGCTCCTTCAAAACAAACTTGGAAAAGATGTTTGCCAAATCTCCGCGATGACCGCTTGTGGCGCGATGCGGAAGACGGCCTTCGGCCCTAAGCCGCCATTAAGCCTCGTGCCTTCAAATTCAGGTCGCGCCTTCATCAGCTTCCAGACGACCCACGCGACGGTCTACCCGGGCAATTCGCCGCAGGATTTTAACGCATCAATCACTGGAATAGGAGATGTTGTGCCGACTTAAGGGAGGATGAAATGCCTCAATCGCTTTGGCTATTTGTGTTTACGGCCGTTGTTTACGGGCTCCAAAATATACCTGGCCCTGACGGCGTCCTGATGATTTTGCTTGCGTCAATGTGGCCGCTCGTCACCATCAATGCCGGGTTTGTTTTTATGGCTGTGGAGGCCTTAACAGGCCGGGTTAGCATGGGGTGGTTACTGCCAGTAGTGCTCTATTTTGGTGGTAATATTGTTATTGCAGGCATCAGCAATCTGCAGCTTTCTCAATTTGAACAAGCGGTTGAGCAATACAACGCAACGAAATTAATTCCCTTTTCCCCGGCTACAGATTCGCTACTCATCAAAACGCAGGCAAATATTGCTCCGGCCCCACGGTCCCTCGTGGCGAACTACGACATTCCAGTTGTCTTCACCCAAGACCTCTCCACCCGTGAAAAGCAAATCACCGCGTTACGTGTCGGCGTTGATCCATTATGCAAACAGTTATGGCGAGATCAGGCGGCTGGGAAAGGAAATCGCCGCATCTTCGGCTACCTGGACCATAGCCGAAAGCACAGTCCTTTGGTCCAGAACATGTGTACATACCAGCAACCACAGTCACCACAGGGCAGGATGGTCACCGTGACAGCAAATCCTCCTGTCGTTGACGACAGCTTCCTGCTTATGACCAATAAGCAAACGATCACAGTGACTTCTACGACTGGCCTGACTACGAACCTGCTTTATGCGGATGCCACCCCGCTGAGTTGGTTTCCTCTGCCCTTTGGAGGGTGCTTTCGAGGACCCGGCGACAATAAATCTCGCTGTGAGTTCGGACTACTGCGAGTGTTCTCCGTCCCAGCAATGGGAGGCACCCACAGCGCCACCGACCTGCTCGCAAAAGCGCTTAGTATAAAGGCATCGATTGCTACGGAGCGTCGTGACAAAATCAGGTCAACTCAGGCTCCAAACTAGCGAGCCGCGCATTGCCGCAAAGGAACCGATCGGCAAAACCTTGTATTCACGACCGCAATTGGCGTTGTCGCCATATCTGCCACAGCGCGGCGCGCTCTAGCCAACTCTATCGTGCAGCTTCATCCAACGCTTCGAGATGTTCACCACAGACCGCCCTGACGATGTCGAGCAGGGCTGCCGTGCGATCGCCGAGCCAGACCAGTGCTTCCTCGCCGATTTCGTAATGCCGTGAATAGCGCGCCTTCACATAGGCCTCGTTCAGCGTGTTGAACCAGGCACGGTCCTGATGCTGGTCGCGCGGAAAGGCGTCCGCCAGCCGGCGATCCTGTTCCTCGGCAAGCGAGCGCAGGAATTTGATGTTATGGGCCGGAGGAGAATAGTTCGTCAGCGTCAGGAGAACGCAGGAATAAGCCTGCTCTAAAGCTTGGTGAAGTTCAAAGGCAGCAACCTTAAGATCCCGCTCTTGGATACAAAACTTGGCGACCTTCAAAAACGACTGCGCGAGAGAAAAGCGCTCCTCGAAGTAATTATTCGCCACGCGCAGTCGGTCGGCAGGGGTGAGGGGTTCCGGTTCGGGCAGGGGCTCGTCGTCGAGCTCATAGAGAACGATGCCTTCCTTGCGGATGTCGGAGAAGAAATACTGCCCCTCCTTGAGGAACCCGTTCACCTCCCGCCGCGAATGCACGATGAAGCTGACCGGCGTCTGGATGGCCGGATCGCGGATCAGCCGGTCGGCCGCCTTGTACCAATATTCTGCAAAGTCGCAGAGCTTGCGGTTGTTGACGATGATCAGGAGATCGAAGTCCGAACGATAGCCCTTCATGGTGAAGGGCTCGTCGACCCAGCCGCCCTTGGCATAGGAGCCGAACAGGATGACCTTCAGGATCCGGCCACGCTTCTTGAACTCGGCCGATCCTTCCTTCAGCGCATCCTCGAACTCCTCATGCAGGATATGCAGCGCGCGGGAAAGCTCGCGCTGTTTCTGCGGCGGGATATGATCGAGTGACGACTTCATGGCTCCATCGGTAGGCAAAAGAGATCGTCCCGTCTACTCCCAGTTCTGATACCCGGCCAGGAGATTAGGCAGGGCACAAAGCCGGGACGAGAGTAAATGGCGCAGGTCGTACACCATGTATCGCCATCGGATTTGCATCGAAAAGTTCAATTATGACAGGCTTCGTGCTGGCCGCAGGGCCAAACCGTGATATGGTTTCGTACCCGGTATGCAGGCTTCGGCGCGTAAACGAGGACAGGCACAATGTCGATTGCGGCGACCCCACGATTTGAAAAATACAAGAGGCGCAAGCGTGATAATTGGACGGTGCAGCGCCTCGCCCAAAAGTTTTACGGCGCGCGTATCGTCTGGCCGATCATCACCGGCCTGATCGTGATACAGGTTCTTTTCTGGGGAATGATCGGATCGTCGATCATCGCGCGCATTGGCGGTATAGGCGGAACGCTGACCCTGCTTTCGTTCTTCCTTATTCCCGCCATCGTACTGTCATTCCTCGACGAAGGGCGCGGCCCGGGTGTGTTTGTCGGCCGGCTCTTCTGGGCTTTGCCTTTCCACCGGGATCTGAAAACGAATTTTATCACAGAAGCTGAAAACCAGCTGGCGAGAACAGATGAAGAGCTGTTCGACCGGTTCGAAAAAACCCGGCCACAATCAAGCCGGTGATTCAGAGGCTTTCATTTTGGCCCGCAGCGCTTCCCTGTTCGGCGAAGCATCGGATTGGCCTTCCTGACCGCCGACCTCCGTCATTTCCGGCCATCTATACGCGAAAGATCGATGCGGATGCCTCCCTCATCGGGCTTGACCGGATCCTTTACCTCGCCGGTGCCGCCACCCTCGTTCGCCGCATGAGATGGTGGGGCTCCGGCCTGTTCTGGTTCGTCCGGTCTTGCCGCAATGAAGGTCGGCCCACCGGGATCTTCGGCGCGGAATATATTGGTCGTTTCGAAGTATCCCGACTTCCAGGCACGGATTGCGTCCTCAAGCATTTGTGGCAACAGGTCACGATCTGTCGGACTTCCATACCATCGGGTGACGATCCGCGCGACTTTC
Source organism: Neorhizobium alkalisoli (assembly GCF_007829835.1). Taxonomy (GTDB): domain Bacteria; phylum Pseudomonadota; class Alphaproteobacteria; order Rhizobiales; family Rhizobiaceae; genus Neorhizobium. Next base: position 19,426 of record NZ_VIWP01000019.1, read on the forward strand.
GCGAACATGGCGGTACCGGTTCGCAAATTCTCGCAAGGGTCAAACATCGTTGCCTGCAGCCGGGACGCATCGGAGACACCAATACCGACCGGAAACTGGGTCAGGCCTACCCGAACCACGGCGCGGCCGACATGCGATCGAACCACATCGATTGCCTCGCGAGGGGCTCGACTATGGGGGACGAGCACCAACCGGCCGGCCTGCTTCACGGTGATTGCAAGCGGATCGTCGGATCCGGCCGCCGCAAGGAATTGTTTGACAATAGCCGGCCCAAGATCCGGATCTGCACATTTCGCAATCAGGGCAGCATCCATGGCATTTCTCCAGGTCAGATGTTGAAGGACATGACGAGCGGTTTACCGAATAGCCGCGCCCAGGCCTGCGTGCTCACACGCTGAACCTCGACGATAGTGGTTTCTTTTGTCCACCAGCCGTTACCGACTGCGACGATGAGATCGGGATCGTAAAAAAGCGATTGCAGGACCGGCCAGACGATCAACTGCTCGTAGCAGATGAGCGGCGCCAGGCGCTGGTTCCCGACGGATACGATCGGATTGGCGAAGAAGTGCGCCGCCGCACCTCCGCTCCTTCCAAGCAAAGGCAACCATGGCTGCCACATCGAGCCGGGCACTGGCATGCGCTCCCGATATAGGATCTCACTATCGCTGGCCGAGACACGAACCAGAACGTTGTCATATCCATCCTGATCAACGACAGCCGCCCCGGCGATGACGCTCAGATCACCACCGGCGAGTTGCCGCTGCCAAAACCGTTCGACCGATTGCGTCCAAAAACCGAGAGCGCTTTCAGGCAGGAGCATGTAGGCGGTGTCGGGACGACGCTCCGACCGCAATGTTGCAACAAGATCACTATGCCGGGAAAGACTGGTATCGCGACCCAAACTATCTCCGAGTTGCAGATCGACGCCCTGCCACTGCCACCCTATTTGCGGACCTGTCCAGAATGCGGCGGACCAGAGCCAGAAACCCGCGAGGGTCACGGCAGCAGCCGGTCGGTATCGTGTCGTCAAGATCGCGAGACCGGCTGTCACTGCCGCCAGTCCGGCCCAACCCCATCCAGGGAAAACTACGCCAGCCGCCGTGACCGGATGCGCCCAGCCGACAATGCCAAAAGGTGGGACCGCCATGAGGATCATCGCGATCGTATATCGCAGGGCTTTCCACCCCCCTGAACCGCGCGACCACAGGACGGCGTGGATAATAACGAGGCCGCTTGACGCGACGATCCACAAGATCAGACCCGGCCAGATGTCCGATCGATAGAAGGCAGCCACGCCTTGCGGGAGACCCCGCGACGCCGCCAGAAAATAGACCGCCGAAACGAGACCAGCGGTGCGGCGACTGCGCGCGAGCGACCAGAGCGCGGGAAATGCGATTGCTGCGGGAAGCGTCAGCACATGTCCGATCCAAGCGATGTAGCCCGTCGCCGCAGACGCCAGAGTGAGGGAAAAGGGTTGGAGCCAATCAAGGCGCATAGGTGAGCACCTGCTTTGCAAGGCCGAGGACACCGGAGGCAGGGACCGGCCCGAAGTATCGCGAGTCCCAGGATCCGGGAAATGGCGAGTGGAGGAACAGGAAGCCGGCGGGAATCGTTCCTCCTGAATAAGGGCGCAGCCGCCGCCCCAGGCCGTCCTGAGCCACGAGGTCGGAGTTCGCTATCTGGCGCCCATCGATCGCAATGGCGTCGGCGACATCGATGCGCTGACCGGCAACCGCCGCCGCCGTCTTGATCAGGGGACCAAAGCCGCCCGGGCAAAGTCCCGAACGCAGGTAGCCTCGCTTGACCCCTTCCGAAATGGCATCGGTCTGTGGCGGGCAGACGAACACCAGATCGCCGACCTGAACCGGACGGTCGAGGGGCGCGACACGCCACAGTCCGAGCGGTTCGCTGGGTGTGGTGTTGATCCGCAGGCCGCCAATAGTACCGCTGATGATCACCACCAGGGCAGCGCCGGTCGAGGTTGCGATAAGGGCGAGAGCCGGGCGTCTTTGGCGTGCAACGGCAGGAGTGGAGAAGATATGGGACCTCATTTCAGCGACAGGCCTTTCATCTGGTTCTGCCGCATGGCTTCCGCCCGTTTCAGCGCCACAGCTGTCTGTTCATGCGCGGCCAATTGCTGAGCCGTCCGGATCACGTCCCAAGCCGACCGCAGCTGTTGTCTCTGCGCCGGCTGCATGCCCGCGGACGCTGCCTCGAATGCCTTCCCCTCCGCGGTCTTTGCCGCAGGCGGCAGGAAGGTCCTTTCTCCGAAGCGTTCAGACACGACCTTGGCAAAACCTTCGAGCTCAGCCTTCACCTGTCTGTCCGCCAAGGCAGATTCGAGACCGGCCGGGATATCGTTTCGATCGATCGCGTCGCGCACGCGCCCGAGCACCTGCATTGCCGATGCGGAGAGCGCGGGTATATCGAGCGAGAGCTTGGTGCGGACCGCGCGTTCCTCGTCCTCATAGCGGCTAGCCGCTTCCGCGCGCCCCGCAATGAAACCCTGCAGATCGCGGGCAAGGGCCGGCGCGTTGACAAGTGCAGTATCGCGCGCTTGCTTCTCGGCGCTGCCGGCGAACAGCCCGGTCTTCCCCTTCAACGCGCCGAAGCTTTCAGGGCGCTCCGCGATCATCGCGATCCTTGCCGTTGTGACCGCCTCGTCCAAGAGCATGGCATCGAGGTCGATAGCCTTGAAGGCGGCCTGCGGATCCGCATAGACATGATGGAAGCGCGTGGAAAGCGCTTGCCAGCTGGCCTTCAACCCAGGATCTGCCGAAAGCATGTCCTCGACCACCTGATCGATCGAACTGAGGAAAGTTGTGGTGCCTGAGACCATGGGCTTTGCCTCCTTGAGCGCAGATGTTTTCAAAGGGCTCGATGTCGCCCCGCCAAGTCCGAGCCTGCGCGCAATCGCGCCAAGGCGCATGCCGAGCGCGGCAAGTTTCGACGCCTGGCGGACGGTCCATTGGAGCCGGTCCTGCGAGATCGTGCGGGCGACGTTGACCAGGTTGACCACGGGCCTCGGCGAAACGAAGCGCCTGTGCATAAAAGCGTCCGCCGGTATAATCGAGCGTGGTTTCCTTCGCATTGGCGCGCGACAGGACCGGGATCAGACCACCGGCTTTTTCGAAGGATCGGCAGCCGTAATAGAGGGTCAGATCCTCGCGGTGACGCGTCATCGCCACATAGGTGAGGTGCCGGTCGAGCGAGAGCGATGCAAGCACCTTGACCCGGTCGACGGTCGCCCCCTGGCTCTTGTGCACCGTTGTCGCATAGCCATGATCGATATTGTTGTAGAAGCGCTGCTCGACATCCACCCGACGACGATGATGATCCTCGCCGACCTCGGCCAGCAGCCGGCCGGGCGACGCTGCCACGACCCTTGCCAGCATGCCGTTCTTGACGCCGAGCGCGCCTTCGTTCTTCAGGAAAACAATCTGGTCACCGGCAGCAAACATCCTGACGCCGTCTTCCGTCCTGAACGCGTGCCCTGGCTCGACGATCTTGCGTTCAACCAGCTTTTCGCGGGCAAGTTCGTTGAGCCTGCGAACATCGCGGCGAAGATGTGCGAGAATGAGAGAGGTTCTGGTCTGATCGTAATCACGGTTCCAGTCGGCGATCAGATTGGTGATGGCGCCGTCCTTGAACTTGGAGCCCATCAGCCGGCCCTTCGCGCGATAGGCGGTCAGCGCCTCGTCGATCCTGCCGCGGGCCAAATCGAGCGATGCATCGCGCATCCATTGCGCGCGCTGGCGATAGATCGTCTCCAGTTCTGCATAGCCTATGCGATCGGAAATTGCGCGGAAGGCTGCTCCGGCCTCGATCGGCTGCAGCTGTTGCGGATCGCCGATCAATACGAGCTTGGCACCTTGCGTGGTCACCGCTTTGACGAGGAGCGCCATCTGCCGAGACGAGACCATACCGGCCTCGTCGAGCACGAATATGCATCTGTCATTGAGCTGATGACGGCCCTTGTTCCATTGCAACTCCCATGACGAAAGTGTGCGCGAAGTTATGCCGGCTTCCTTCTCGAGGCCTTCGGAGGCCTTTCCGGCAAGCGCGCCGCCGACGACACGATAACCGGCCGCCTCCCAGACTTCGCGCGCCGCCTTCATCATGGTCGTCTTCCCGGCCCCGGCGCGGCCGATCACGGCTGCGATCCGCCCCGGCCCGGTAACGTGTTCGATCGCCGTCCTCTGTTCGTCCGAAAGGCGCTTGTGCCTCGCAAAGACAGTTGTCACCACAGCATCCCGGACGCCATGCGATCTGAGCCCGGAAAGCCAGATCGCCCGGTTGGCCATCCCGGCTTCGAGCTGGATCATCTCCCGCGTGGTATATTTCGCGGGCACCCGCTTGCCCGTCACCAGATCCATCCGCTCGCGATCGAGCCGGACCGTCTGCGGGCTTTGCAGAATCCGCGCCAGGAGGGACTGGAAGAGAGCTGCATCGTCGATATGGCGATAGAGGATCTTGGCGATATCGCGTTCGTCGAACACGCTTCTCTCGCGCATGATCAGGTCGAGGACGATCTCCGGGCGGCGCTGTATCCGACGGGCGTTCTCGGCGCGACGCTCTTCCTGCAGGTTCAGTCGTGCAAGCGCGAGTTTCTCCTCTGCTCCATGATTTTGGCCAGCCTCCTTCCTCGTCATCGCTTTCGTCCCGACGCCGAGATGAATGGTTGGCGTCAGCGCGATACCCTGCTTCTCGTAGGAGCGTCCATCGATCTGGATGTCGAGGCCGGCGAGCGCAAGATGCCGGTTCTGGGCGGCGAACCAGCCCTCGCGAAAGGCGTTGAAATCATCAGCACTTCCCGCCCAAAGCTGGTAGACCTTCTTGCCCGCATCATTGCGAAGCGGATTGCCGTCAGGCCCCGAGGCCGCAACCTTCTTGGCACCGAATCCGTCATCCGTCATGGGCCGCAAGGTCGTCATCAGATGAATATGCGGATTGCCCGGAGCATCATGAAACACCCAGTCGGCGACCATGCCCCTGGACGTGATGTGACGCGTCACGAAATCTCGAACGAGTGCGATGTTCTGATCAGGGGCAAGCTCGACGGGCAGGGCGATGGTCACATCCTTGGCGAGCTGCGCGTCGCTTCGCTTTTCGAAGGCTTCAACCCTGTTCCAGAAGGCTTCCGAAGCGCCGGAGACGGATCGATCTGCAATCATTGTCCGCAGCCAGTCGGGTGCGTCTTCCGGTATGGCGAACTCCTCGTGGAGCAGACCGTGCTTGCGGCTATAGTCGATTATTCTCGCTTCCCGCTCGAACTCCATCCTGGCGCAGTGCCGGTAGGCCGCAGACAGCACAACACTGCGGCCGGAACCGCGTGTGACGATGCTGACGGAGAAATGAGGAATGGCCACGACGAAAACAAGCTCCTGAGATCGAACGAATTCAATGCGTTCGTCGAGAGCGGCCGGTCGCACCGGGGCCTTGAGCAGGGCGTCGCGTCAGCGACGTATAATTGCGCCCTTCCGATCCGCTTCTTCGGAACGACGGGATCATTCGCCAATGCTGACGCCTTGGCGAGGTGCAAGATTGCACCTTTCCAGCGGGAGAAGAGCTGCGGCAATGTCAGATCCCGTCAGCCATCAGCAACGGGAAATCACGTCTATGAAAAAGCCAACGGCAAGAATTCGCGACGAAATCGCGCGGCTGCAGGAGCAACTCAGGCAAGCGGAAACACGCGAGGCTGAACGGATCGGTCGCATTGCGCTGCGTGCTGGTCTCGGGGAGATCGCGGTCGAGGAGGCCGACCTTCTGACAGCCTTTGAAGATATCGCGGCCCGGTTTCGCCAAGAACCGAAGCTTGCCCACGGCCGCTCGCCTTCGACCACGCCGCCGAACGGCGCTGGGGAGGCTTCGGGCCAATCTGCGGAGGCTTGAGCGGATGCAGAAGATGTCGGTCAGCGAGGCGCGCAAGAAGGACACGCGCGAAAAGATTTCGCTCGGCGGCCTGATCGTCAAGGCTGGTCTTCGTTACGAGAAGAGGGCACTGCTTCTGGGACTACTGATCGATGGCAGCCAACGGATCAAGGCAGACGACCTGGAGCGATCCCGCCTGATTGCGATTGGCACGAAGGCATTCGTCGGTGGCAATTAGGAAAATCGCCCTCATCTGCCTGCCAGCCCTCGTGATGACGACGGTTGTCCTCATCACACCAGGCATCGAGCACTGGCTTGCACATTTCGGCACGACAGAACGTGCAAGGCTCGCGCTTGGTCGCGCCGGTCTGGCACTGCCTTATCTGCTTGCATCGGCATGCGGCACGCTATTCCTGTTCGCAACAAAAGGGTCGCCCCGTATCAAGGCCGCTGGATGGAGTACCGTGGCAGGCGGCATCGGCATCATCGCTATCGGAGTTTTTCGGGAGGGATCGCGACTTCTGTCCTTCGAGGATCAGCTGCCGGCAGGTCGCACGCTTTTCTCCTATGCCGACCCGTCGACCATTGCCGGAGCATCCGCAGCGGCGCTTGCGACCGTTTTCGCCTTGCGCGTGGCCGTCTTGGGAAATGCCGCCTTTGCCGGAAGCGATCCGAAGCGCGCTTTCGGAAAGCGCGCCCTATATGGCGAGGCCGACTGGATGGCGATGCGGGATGCGGCGGCGCTGTTTCCAGAGACAGGCGGCATTGTCATCGGCGAGCGATACCGGGTCGATCGCGACAGCCCGGCGACCATGTCGTTTGGTACCACAGACAAAACCAGCTGGGGCAAGGGCGGTTCAGCGCCGCTCCTGTGTTTCGATGGATCCTTCGGGTCATCGCACGGGATTGCGTTTGCCGGCTCGGGCGGCTTCAAGACGACTTCGGTAACCGTGCCGACGGCCCTTAAATGGGGTGGTTCCCTTGTCGTGCTCGATCCCTCGAACGAGGTGGCGCATCTCGTCATGGAGCAGCGTCGCAAAGCAGGGCGGAGGGTCATCGTGCTTGACCCCAAAACGCCCCACCTCGGCTTCAACGTGCTCGACTGGATCGGCCGTCATGGCGGCACGAAAGAGGAGGACATTGCTGCGGTTGCATCCTGGATCGTCAGCGACAGCGGCCGCGCGACCGGGGTGCGTGATGACTTCTTTCGCGCTTCCGGCCTTCAGCTTCTAACCGCGATGATCGCCGACGTCTGCCTTTCCGGTCACACTCTGGAGAAGGTCCAGACCTTGCGCCAGGTCCGCGCCAACCTTGCGGAACCGGAGCCAAAGCTGCGTGCCCGGCTGCAGGAAATCTACAGCAACTCTGCCTCCGAATTCGTGCGCGAGAACGTTGCCGCTTTCGTCAACATGACACCGGAAACATTTTCGGGGGTCTATGCCAATGCCATCAAGGAAACCCATTGGCTGAGCTATGACAACTATGGTGCGCTGGTCTCCGGGTCGGATTTCGCAACCGAAGCGCTCGCAGATGGCACGGTCGATGTGTTCATCAATATCGATCTGAAGACGCTCGAAACACATGCCGGCCTGGCGCGTGTCATCATCGGCTCCTTCCTCAACGCGATCTACAATCGCAACGGCAATGGGCAGGGTCGGGTCTTGTTTCTTCTCGATGAGGTTGCGAGACTTGGCTACATGCGGGTCCTTGAGACTGCACGAGACGCCGGCCGCAGATACGGTATCACGCTCATCATGATCTTCCAGTCGATCGGCCAGATGCGCGAGACCTATGGCGGCCGCGACGCTTCCAGCAAATGGTTCGAAAGTGCCAGCTGGATTTCGTTTGCAGCCATCAACGATCCCGAAACAGCTGATTACATATCGCGCCGCTGCGGCACGACAACTGTCGAGGTCGACCAGGTAAGCCGCAGTTTCCAGTCACAGGGATCGTCCCGAACACGATCGAAACACCTCGCCGCGCGTCCGCTTATCCAGCCCTACGAGGTTTTGCGCATGCGCACCGACGAACAGATCGTCTTCACTGCGGGAAAACCCCCATTGCGATGCGGGCGCGCCATCTGGTTTCGTCGCGATGACATGACGAGCCTTGTCGCAGGAGGTTACTCCGACGCAACCGGTCCGCAGCTTTGACCGCCCGCATCGATCTGCCGGAGCCGGTTCCCTTGGGATAACGACCGCGGCATGGATATCGGTTGATGCGGCAACGGGAGCCGCGCGAGAGAGCGGCTTGCCTAAATGCTCGTTCAAGAGTTCACCAGAATGAATCGATCGCCGAAGACCGATTCATAAATCTCGTTGGACGGCAGATCGCGATCGCGCGAATCTCGGCCATGATCACGCAGCTATATCATCTCTATCTCGAGCGGCAGGACCGCGCACGAAACATGGCGCGCTTCTATTGCCTGTCCATCGAGCCCAACCTGTTCGGCGAGCCATGCCTGACGCGGCGGTGGGGACGGATCGGCGCGAAGGGCCAGGTGATGATCCATCACTTCGAGCGGGAGCAGCATGCTGTTGCCCTTTTCCTGGAGCTGGTCCGGGAGAAGCGCGCGCGCGGTTACCGGGCATGGCCAGCCAGTGGCAGCCAGGCTGATCGCTCGTCGCTCTGATGCAATAAGGCTCATTGCCTCCTGAAGTTTCTCTCAGGAGGAAACGCTTCCGCGGTGGTCGCTACCAGGGAAGGGGAAGGAGGAAGTGGCGGGCGCGCATATACCTGTCTTTGGCGAACCGGCAAAACGTCGGCAAGGATCCTTTTGCCTCCCTGACCATAACGGCGCACAGGATGACCCTTGTGCCGATCGGCACGCGGCGGCTGGTCCCGATCAGCTCGGGGCCTCCTGAGCCGTGTTTTCGACCTGCCTGGCAATCACCGCTTCAAGCTCCGTTCGTGCACGTTCGAGCTCGGCCTGGATCTGACGGCGTTCTCCTGCGTCAGATGCGTTGCGCAGCTCGGCCCGCAGTTCCTCGATCTGGATTTCAATGTTGATCGTCATCGCCTGATCTCCTCTAAGCGTGTGAAAGACGATGAGCGCGGCCGGGAGGGGATGACGAGGTCAGGGATCGCGGATGCGACCGGCAGCGCCGGGGAGTGGGGGAGCCGATTTTCGGAAATCGCCGCAGGCGTCTGGAGAAAATTGGGGGGACCGCTCATCCTTGAGGTCGGCATGCGCGACCGGCACAATGCGCTCTCCTGAGCAGCACCTCTCCCTGTCGTTTGGCACCAGAAAAGCCGGGTCGGGCTCGAAGCCCGATCCGGCTTTGGTGTTCGCCTTGATGATGGCCCCATCCTTTTCGGGTGGGGCCGGATATGTGTCAGTCCCGGGTCGGGCGAGACCAGATCAGCTGATAGCCATTTTCGCCCTCGGCTTCCGAAAGCGTCGCGTAGATCGGAGCCGGGAAGCTCGGATCGTCGAGCTTGACCGAGAGATAGTCCCTTTCAGTCTGTTCCGAGCGCTTCTGCCAGGCAGCGCCGAGTTCGACGGCACCCGCCATGATGCGGAACTTCGGACCTTTTTCGGAAGGGTTTTCGATACGGTCAATGCGGGCCTTGACGTTGAGGGCGAGGGTACGGATCGAGCCGGTGAAGCCATTTTCCGTGGAGGTGAAAGTGCCGATGGTAGCCATGTCTGAGTTCCTTTTCGCTGTCTCGGGCCGCTCCATTGCGGCCTCGATGGCAGTCTCAAAGGCCGGAGACGATCGGACCGCACCCAGCTGGGGTCCCCATCGCGCTTGCGCCCTGGGGTAGCGTTTGGGCCGTAACGCATGTGGAGGGCGGTGTGGAGACACTTTCCTGCTGCGCGAGGAATGACGGCAACCCGGGGTCCCCGCTCGACTTGTCGAGCGGGGTGGGTTCCGGCAGGGGATGAAAGTTTCGACGCGCCGTTGCGGGAAGACGAGCGAGGCGCAGCCGCTCTTCGGCCAGACCTGCCCCATCGAGCCCGCGCATGGAGTGGTTCAGTACAGTTTTCCGTAAAAGAACGCCCCTATGGCGCTATTTCGCGAATCCAGCCGGGGAAATGGCTGTTCGTGGCGATTGACTTCGCGTAATGGCGAAACACATGCTCTTGCGCCTGACAGAGGAGAACACTGATGGCCGACGAAACCATGACCGAGACCCCCGCCGACGCGGCAAACGCAAATCCGGCAAATGCCCCTGCGCCGAAGAAGACCCGTGCGCCGCGCCGTCCGAAAGCTGCACCGGAAGCCGTTTCTGGCGACGTGACTGCTGTCGCGACGGAAACGCCGGTCAAGAAAACGCGCGCGAAGCGTGGCTCCAAGCAGATCGCCGCCAAGACCGAGAAGAGCACCGCTACGCCGAAAAAGGCCGCCACGCGCAGCGCCGGCGTAAAGGTGGTTGCAGCAGCACCGGTCGCAGCCGTCGAATTCACCGATGACATCGCCGATCTGATCAAGCTTGAAGAAGAAAACCAGAAGCTCCGCAAAAAGCTTTCTGAAAAGCTGCGCGCAGAAAACGCCGATCTGCGCAAGCGCCTCGGCGAAGCCTGAGGGCAAATGTCGAGATACCGTTGCCATCGGCGGTGGTGACGCCAATTGACGATGTGAATATTGCCGGGCCCTGCCGCGGGCCCGGCCAGTGTGATTTGCTGCCGTGTCATGCTGCAGCCAGGCTTGAGGTTAAGATGCGATGAGAACACCATGGAGATTTGTGGTTGACCTGGTGTCGCGTAAGCCGAAAGCAACCATATCCGATGTGGACGGTCCGGATACCGCCCACATTGTGGCACTCGAATATCATCCTGCCGATGATGAGCCTGCCCGCGAAGAAGAGGCACGCCTCCCCGAGCAAACAACGTCGCTCGAGCCAAGGGAGGAGATTGAATCTCCGGCACCGGTCGCGAGCCCGAAACCGCAGGCAGAAACGATAGACACTGCGAAGGCCGAGATCGATATCAACACCGCCGCCCAGGGTACATCATTCTCCCCCGAGGAAATCTCGACCAACGGCGCCGCCCCCGCCGCCATCCTAAGCGGTGCGAGCAAGGTCGCAGCTGAGAAGCCGGCGAAAGCGCAGAGGAAGCCGCCTGCCGCCGCGGTGAAAGAGCCGGGTGTCATATCAACATTCGAAGAGGTGCCTGCGGTTGTCGCCAGCCCGACGACGCTTGTCGAGGAAATGGTCGGGCTTGACATTGAGATCGCAGCGCTGCGGTACGCGCTTGCCGGAAAACTGAGAGAGCAAAATGCGCAATTGCGCAAGATGCTTGCCCGCTTCGAGAGATACTGACCGCAGGTCGGCACGTTTTTTCAAAAAAGATCGAGGCCTCGCCAGCGGTGAGACCCCGTTCCGCCTTAGTCCCGGTTCGGGCGGGACCAGATGAGCTGCAGGCCCTTTTCGCCCTCGACCTCGGTGAGCATTGCGTAGATCGGAGCCGGGAAGCTCGGATCGTCGAGCTTGACCGAGATGTAGTCGCGGCCTTCACCCGAGGTTTTCTGCCAGGCGGCGCCAAGCTCGACCTGTCCCGCGAAGACGCGGAACTGCGGCCCCTTTTCGGAAGGATTATCGACGCGCGTGATGTGAGCCTTGACGTTGAGAGCGAGGGTGCGGATCGAGCCGCTGAAGCCGTTCTTTTCGGAAGTGAAGGTGCCGATAATAGCCATTGTCGTGTTCCTTTCGCTGTCTCGGGCCGCTTCATTGCGGCCTCGATGGCTGTCGACAAGATCCGGGAGCGATCGGACCGCACCCAAAGGGCTGAAACGAAGTGGAAGGCGGCAAGGGTCGGATTTCTTGGAGGGAGAGGAGGGTGGCTTGCCGCACGGGGTAAGAAATCCTACACCTGCCGTTGCGGGAAGACGAACGAGGCGAAGCTGCCTCCCGGTCAGACATGCCCCATCGAGCCCGCAGATGGTGCTCCAGGACTCGTTTGAAGGATCACGGCAATGGCCGGCATCGGCCCAGACAAATGAACCCGGTGCTCACTGGCATCAACCTGAACCATGCATGGAACTGTCCAGCTCGGAATATCCCTGTCGATACCCGCGGATAGGGCCATTGCCACGAATATTTCGTGCGGTATCGTCGGGTTGCGATTCGTCGCCAGGAGGACAACAGAAGCCGCATGCGCCAACCGATAAAGCCATTCGTCGTCGAACGAAAGCCATCCCGCAAGCCGAGGCCAGACGCCACAAAGCCTTCGATCTGGGGAAGACTTGGTGCCGACATCTCCCAAGGTCTCAAGGACCAGGATAATACTGATCGACCGGCCGCCGCCGGCGGTGACGACCGCACCTGATCAAACCTGCTCGCGCCGGCTCATGCCACCCGCTTGAGTTCATCCGCCTCCGGCTGCAGGGAATGCAGGAACGCCACCGCGCGCTGCGCATGCGCCGCCGCATGGAAGATCGCTCGCCGGTCGTCTGAAAGCACCGATAGCCAGGACTGCAGGTAGGATGCGTGATCCGGCCGCGGCTCCAGTTCAGGGGCGATGCCGAGATCAGCGCACAGGAAGCAACTGCCGAGCTCGGCGATCAGTTCTTCACGGGCGCGATCGGTACGATCCTTCGCATAGCGGGACAGATCCCGACCGACGCGGTCTTCACGGGCTGTCCAGTGGGTTGTCTCGTGCGCGAGCACGGCCGCGTATCCGGCAGCATCACGAAATGCTTTGAAGGGCGGCATCTGGATGTGATCCGTAACAGGCGAATAATAGGCCTGGTTGCCACCATGTCGGATCGTAGCGCCGGTATTTCGGAAGAACCGATCGGCATTTTCGATCCGCTCGACCGGATCGATCACTTCCGCCACCGGTGCATAATAGCTCTCCGGCAATCCGTCGATTTGCTCGACGTTAAAGACAGAGTACGCTTTCAGGAAGGGAATTTCTCGATCGATCTCGCCGCCATTCCCGTCCACCTCAGACCTGGTGAAACGGCTGGCGAAGACCACCGTCGAGCCGGTCTCGCCCTTGCGCACAGCCGCGCCCAGTTCGAGGGACTGTCTGAAGGTCATCCACGTCGGCGAGGCAAAGCCACGCGACATCTGTTCAGACCAGAGGAGCAGCACGTTCATACCCGAATAGGGAAGGCCATTATGGCGCAAGGGCCGGGTGATGCGACCGCTTGTGCTGGCGGCACTCCACGGCTTCAACCAGGGGCGCACGCCGTGTTCGAGATCTTTGACGATCCGGTCGGTAATCCGCGCGTAGATATCGGGGCGATCCGCTTCCGCTTTCCTGCTCATTTCTCTTTTCTCCGTTTTTAGGACCTGCGCCACTCGCGGTCCGTCACGGAGGCTTAGAACCGGGGCCGATCGGATGCTGATGCACCGGAACGGCCGTAACAGCGTGGAGGACGGCAAAGCCGTTGAATCGGCATCCCGGCTCCGGCAAGGCCGCTGACCGGGGCGGGCCGCAATACGGCGCTGCCCGTCCTCTCTCCATCGGACCTGAAACGACAAAAGGCCGACCCGGTGGGTGTCAGCCTTTGCAGTCAGCGCTTTCAGGAATTGCCAGGCCGCCTTGGCGGCTGGGCGGTTTTGGTAAGGCTTTATGATCGCGATCAACACGCTCATCAAGAAGGTAAAGACGACCATTGCGTCGCGCACGATCCTTTCGCGATATTTCAGGAAAGCGAGGTCTCGGAGATGGCCGACCGACATGGTGCCGACGAAGATGAGCGAGATCGCTATTCAAATGAGCTGGATGGAAACAGACATATCGCATTTCTTCGGTAAGCTTGCTCCGGATAAAAGCCGTTGTGTTGAAGAGTGATTTGCGGGGCTCTCGCCCCGCGAACCGATCAGCCGAAGGCGGCCATCTGAGCCTCGGCCGCCTTGCGGTCGAGCGATGCACCCGGGTTCTCTACCGGCCGGTCGAAAGGCTTCCAGGTCTCGCCAACAACCTGTTGGTACGCCGCCACCGCGCCCTCGGCCGCCATGCGCAGAGCGTGGGACTGGACACCCATGTCGGCTGCGAATTCCCGCTTGCGCTGGGCGGCGCTATCGTAGCCGACGGGTCCATCGAGATCCTCATCGCGGGCATCGTTCGATGCCTTGGCCGTTGCGTCGCGGGCCTCGGTGACGGCGCGGGAGTAGAACTGCCCGGCGCCATGCGCCGATCCGACGAAGGCTCCAACGATCCTCTGCAGATGGATCTGCATGGCCTTGTTCCCCAGGCCTTCGGAGAGGCTATCGGCGGTCTCAACGATCAGCCGCTCATGCAGGCTGCGGATGCCGTCGCTGTCGACGACCGTGATGCCGAAGCTTTCGGCAATCTTCATCGCCTGGATGGCATCGGGGCAGGAGAGGCGGACCATTTCGAGGGTCGTGCCGCGGCGCGATTGCGCCAGTCTGCCGTGGGAACGATTAAGGGTGGTGGGCTTGGCCATGTCTGGTCCTTCCGTGGCTGCCGAAGCGGTTCCGGCCGAATGCCGGTCTGCCCTTCGATGCGGACAACCAGAACCGGCAAAGGACGGGCGGCTTCACAGGTCCGATCCGACTGAGCCAGCAGGGCAGGTTTGCGGGCCAGCAGGTTTTAACCTGGTGAGACCGCGGGCCTGTCCTTGCGCAGCGAGGTTGGAGCGGCCGCCCCGCGGCGCGATAGCGGCCTTGAAACGACCGGTCGCCGGTTCAGACCGCAACAACAAGAAGGGCGGTCCAGCACCGGTCCGATGTTAGGTATAAACCCAGCGAGGGGACGACATGGCCAAGCACCCACGCCGACAGAGGCGGTGGCCTGCGTCGTGATCATGAGCCATCCGGCAGAAGATCCGGTCCGACCTATCCCACGCGAGGCAGAACGGATGCATCTGCAGAATGCTCGATCTCACGGATGATCGACTCCTTCGTGACCAGCCTGCATGTGAGCGTGTCGACTTCGCCCTACCGTTCGAAGTGCAGGTGGTCGGCAAGCTCCCGATGATGGAAATGGGGACCGGACATTCACCGTGATCGCCAGCCGTCCGACCCGCGCCACAATCTGCCGCGTCAGACAATCGAGATGCCCGGGACGAGGGTCTCGCGCCGGGCGCCGGTTGCCTGCGCCAGCGGTTTTGAAGCCAAGACCTCGGTCATGACCCATTGCCCCGGCTTCGCCAGCCGATGAAAGAGGAAGGCCCATGATACTCAGCGTGTCGGGCGGGATCGATAACGAAGCCGAACCGACCGCGGCTGGTATACTCGTCGCTCGGCACCAGGAACCGGCACTCATCGTCTTCGGATCTTCGGTGACCGCCGCGAACGGCCACGACCTCGGTCATGCCGGGGTTCTGATCGGAGAAGATCGCCGACATGACGATATGGTCCGCCGCGTGACGCTGATCGAACGCCTGCCGGTCCCTGGCCCAGCTTTCGCCCTCGGCGAGCTCGCAGCCGTGGATCGCCTCCCAGACATCCGGCCAGGTATTGCGGATGGTCTTTTCCGCCGTCGAGCGCTCGTGAGCCGTGAACAGGTCCGGAAAGCTGATCGCCACGATCGCCCATTCGCTGTCTTCCTCGTACCATGGCGTATCCTTCCTTAGCAGCGGATGAATTTTGGCATTGCGATCGGCAGAGAGATGAAAGCCGCCGTGGCCCGCCGAGCTATGGGAGACGACGCCATCGGCATAGATGACCGCCATCTGGGATCCGCCCCAGGGCGTACTCGCCGATATGCGCGCCTGCTTGCGGTTCAGCGCAGCGAGATCCCGTTTGTGACCGGCCGTTTCGGCAACACGCGCCCGGAATTCGGCCTCATCGGCGACCCGACCGTCATGCCCGATGAAATCAGCACGCGTCAGCTCGGCGAGCGGTCGACGGACAAAGACGGAGCTCGCAAGAAACGCGAAGCCGCTGGGCGACGTGACCATGGCCAGGACGAGGTCATCGATGCGGGCGACGGGCAAGCCATCGGCACTGGTGGAAAACTCCACCCCCGAAAGATCGGGGGTGGGTGCTGCCATATTCGATTGAAAGGCGGGGATCATGCGGCCGACCTCCGGTTGAAATCCGGAGCGTGCTCGTCTGCGGAATCGACATCGCGATCCTTCGGATGGTCGTGATGTTCGTCTTCGTCGGCATGCTCTTCTTGCTCCCCGACAATGTCCTCACCGTGGCCGTCGTTATCCTCGTCCCCGCCGGTGTTGATAACATCCGTGACAGCCCCTTTTCTGATCCAGTCCAACAGCTCGTCGGCGGGCGGCGCGAAGCGGCCGGCGGGATGGACAAAGTGCTCGTTTCCGAAGTGCTCGACGAGCGCTGCGCGGGTTTCACGAACCTTCTGCCTCGGCTGAACCGATGCCTCGGCGCAGGACGCCTCCAGTGCCTGACGCGACAGGCACAAGAGGAAGTCCTCCGAACCCATATTCGGCAGGAATTCGTCAGCGCCGATCGCATCGCCGGCGATGCGCGAGATCATGCCGCTGTTCGACATGCCGCGGCGGCACGAGAGAACGTCGATCAGCACGGAGCGGACGGCGACCCGAAGCTGATCCTGATCGAAGGCGAACTTGCCATGCTCGTCGAACAGGCCGACTGCATGGCGCGAGAAACGCTTGCCGCCGTAGAACGTCCCGTCCGCACCGGAGTCGACGCGGACATTTTGTCCGGCAAAGGCCAGCACCATCAACGCCATCAGCATGTCGTCCTCGATCGGCGCGCGGCCGAGCGCATCATGGAGCGCGTCCGTGCGGAAATCACCGATCATGCCATGACCCTTCTGGGTCACATCCGGCCGAGCCCTGGGCGTGGCGATCGCATCGGCGTCATCGCCGCCAGTAACCTGTCCGTCGCCAGCAATCCCCTTGGGCTTCGTCGCCTCCGGCATGCGGTAATGCACTGTCTGCACCTTGCCGTCGCGATCCAGATAGATCGCCGTGAGGTCGGACTTCGACGGCTTGCCATAGACCTGGCTCGCCTTCTTCGGCAGCTCCGGCTGGCCCCAGCTGTTGACCTCGACGATCCCGCCGCGCTTCGGCAGGTTGCTGGTCATCCATTCATGCTGAGCGCCCAGAAAACCCTCGACATTCGTGGTGTAGCGGCCATCCTGGTCAGCCGGTGCGAAGAGATCCTCGACCCATTCGATGCCATAGGCCTGAGCGAGATCGTCGCCAAAGCTCGCATCCCTGGCATACATGCGCTTCTTGGTCAGTGCATTTGCGATTTGCCACCATGGCGCGGTGTCGCCCTTCTTCGGTTTATGTGCCTTCCAGACCTCCTTTTGGTCGACCTGGCCGGCGGCCGCAATGATGCGCAGCTGTTGCTCAGCCGGCATGTCACCGTGCGCCATCTGTTCGAGCATGGCCGGCAGGACATTGGCGAGCAGGCGTAATTTACGGATCTGGCGGACGGGAAGGGCGAGAGCAACCGCGATCGCTTCCTCGGTCCATCCGAGAGCAACGAGCCGTTCGATGCCGCGCCACTGGTCGACGGGATTGAGCGGTTCGCGAGCAGAGTTCTCGACCATTGACCGCATGGCGCCCCAAGAGGCTGGATTGTCGTTGGCAGCGTCTGCCACAAGGATCTCGATCTCTTCGAGGCCGGCGGCAATCGCGAGCCGGACGCGGCGATGGCCGGCATCGATGATATAGCCGTTACCACCATCGGTTTCCGGCGCGACGACAGGCGGCTGGACAATACCGACGGCCTTGATCGTTGCCAGCATCAGCGCGTCTGCCTGCGGCGACGACTTCGACTGACGCATCCGGTCGGGGTTTTCCTTCAGAGCGCGCGGGTCAACCTTCATGATCTGCATTGGTTCTATCCTTTCGGGAGAGTTCCGGACCGGCGCCTTGCCAGCCCTTCCTGTCTTCATTTTTCTCGAAGACACCTCCCGGACCGGCGATCGGCCAGACTGCCGCAACTGCGGCCGAGCATCCCTGCTGCGCCAGATGAGCGGGGCATATGCCCTGCGAAGGGCGAGCGGCCGGGATAGCGCAGGCGGCGATTGAGCTTTGGCGTCGGCAGGAGGACCGATCGGCGATCGGGTTCTTTCTTCCTTCTCCTTCACACCTGACTTAAAAAGCGGATCGGCAAGCAGCGGTTTACCTCTTGCACATAAGGTCACCTTCTCCGGACCGCGTTGCTCCGGCAGGCTCAGCTTCCTCTTCAGGCGTTTTTGATGATCACAGCTTTCGATTCCGACCTTTTCAACCTTGCGCCGATTGCCATGTGGATCGAGGATTTCAGCGGGGTGAAAGCGTTGTTCGATGTCTGGCACGCAGATGGCGTTACCGATATCAGGGCCTTTCTGCGCGAGGATCGCGAGCGGGTCATCGCCTGCTCAACCCGCATCCGCATTCTTGACGTCAATTCCAAGACACTGGAATTGTTCGAGGCTGAAAGCCTCGATCATCTGACAGCCAATATTGCCTCCGTCTTCCGCGACGACATGCTGGACACCCATATCAACGAGCTTGCAGCATTGTTCGATGGCGACCAGAGCTTTTCGAGCACGACGGTGAATTACACGATCGCTGGGCGGAGGCTGGATATCCAGCTGCGCGGCGCCGTGCTGCCCGGTCATGAACGGACCCTCGGCCGGCTGCTTTTGACGACCGAAGACATTACCGACCGCGAGGATGCCCGCCGCGCCGAAGCCGAGCAACGTCGCCAGGCAGAGGGCGTCTTCGAGCATTCACCCGTGTCACTGTGGATCGAGGATTTCAGCCGCATCCGCGTGCTGATTGAGGATATTCGTGATCGCGGTATCACCGATTTCCGCACATTCATGGACGTCCATCCGGAATTCGTGCGCCAGTGCATGAGTGAGATCAGGGTGATCGACGTCAATCAGGCGACGCTCGACCTGTTCTGCGCAAAAGACCGGTCCGATCTCCTGCAGCGCCTCGGTGAAGTATTCCGTGACGATATGGAAAAGCCATTCCGCGAGCAGCTGATGGAGCTGTGGAATGGCAACCTTTTCCACCATCGTGAGGTAATCAATTATGCGCTCGATGGCTCCCAGCGGCATATTCTGCTGCATTTTTCCGTGTTTCCCGGTCACGAGCGCGACTGGTCGCGGGTTCAGGTGGCACTCGCCGACATCACTGCGCGCAAGAAAGCCGAAGCCTATCTCGAATATCTCGGCAAGCACGATGTTCTGACCAAGCTCTATAACCGTGCCTTCTATGCGGATGAGATGAACCGGCTTGAGCGGAAGTCGCTACGCCCGGTTTCGGCGATCGTCATCGATCTCAACGGCTTGAAGGATGCCAATGATCAACTCGGCCACGATGCCGGCGACGGTCTGCTGCGCCGCTTCGGCGAAATCCTCAACGGCGCGGTATCGGCGCCGAACCATGCCTGCCGCATTGGCGGCGACGAGTTTGCGGTCCTCTTGCCAGGTGCCGACGCAAAAGCCGCTGGGGCGATGGTGGAAACGATCATGGAGCTACTGAACATCAATAATCAGTTCTACTCCACCGCGCCGCTCAGCATGTCTTACGGGGTCGCGACCAGCAAGACCGGAGAAGCGATGGAATCCGTCGTGAGGCGTGCCGATGTGCTGATGTATGAACATAAGAAGGCACATTACGCCGCAGCTACCGGCAGCACTGGTGGACGAGGTGCTGACACTCGAATACGCTAGGATGACAGCAAGTGCCGCGATTGAAAGAGTGGACTAAGTTCGAGGCCTGAAAAGCATGACAGCATCCGCCATCATGCGCCGCAAAATGAGCTTCCTATCAGTTGGCGTTGCGACGACAGCTTCCGGTTGGACGGCGTGTGCTTGATCATCGGCTTCCGCAATCGGGCACGAGACAGGCGGCGGTTCAGCGACCGTCGCGGCGACAGTGATATGCGTGATCGTGGTCTCATCGGACTTCACGGAAACGGTGATTTTCGCACCGGAGCGGAGCTGGGCGGCTCCCGTCTCAGCAGCGTCATGTTCGTTTTCGGCTTCGACCAGCAATGTATGCGTTACAAGATAAAATGGCATGTGTTCCCATAATGCTTTTATGCGCAAATCTCATCGGCGTTGCTGCTCCGGTCAAGATGCAGCGTTCAACTGACCGTCTCCGTCAAGACAAAAAGGCGCTCAACCCGTACGGGGAGCGCCTTTTTCTGCATCCCGGCACAAGGTCGAACGCCGCGGCGATTGCAGCGAGCAGGACATCGTTTCATCGGGAACTGATCCTCAGATATTGTTGAGGATAAAGGATTTCAAGTCGCACCACGTGGAAGTGCCTGCTAGAGGTCGCGGCCTATGCCAAACGGCAGCCGAGGCTGATATGGCCGTTGATCACGAGATCCGGAAAGCAATCGCGCAGCGCGCAATTGATCGGGCAGTAGCCCGCGGCGCACCGATCGATCAGGATCCCGCCTTCGTCGCCTTGCTGGACGAATGGACCTACGGGGATATCGAATTCAAGGAAATGCGCACGCGATATCTGGACCTTTTGGCGCTCCAGGCCGCCGAGCGGCGCGGACGCTGGAAGAGCCAGATCGGCAGAGCCCGGTCGGGCTCACCGGATGAGCCAACGGAAAAATAAAAAAAATGGGCCAGCGGATACCGCGGCCCATGAAGTGTGGAGATCTGAAACCTCCAGAGGGGAACAGCTGCTGCGCGACTGGGAGTCGCCATGTGCATCAGCTGAGTGCGTTATGATCCTTTTTTGATCACGCCGCATCCATTTATTGTGCAGTGCAGCTATGCGGCAGGCGCAGCTTTCAGTTCCTCGGCCTCTGCGACCGCTTCGGCAGCCAGATCATCCTCGACCTCACGCAGTTGCTTCCGCTTGGCATCGAGTTCTGTGGCAAACTGGAACAGGCCACCGGTGCGGGTTTGATAAGACGCCAGCCGACGCTCGGCTTCCTCCAGCCGCCGGCGATACTGTCGCTGCTCCTCGTCGAAGCCGCCGAGCCCATGCTCCAGCCGCGAGATCGCACCGAGTGGCGTGACGGTGATCGCCAACTCGATCTCGTATTCCGCTCCGGTGCGTTGGAGCAAGGTCTCGAAGTCATAGCCATCACCATTGCCAAAGCGCACACCCTCGAAGACCAGATCGAAGCCGCGGATCGTTGCCAGATGCACTTCGCCCTCGTGCTGCAGCTGCAGCAGCGTCAGGATCTCCTTCATCAGCGCGCGACCGGCATCCTTGCGCTCCGTGTGCACCATACCAAGCACCACCATCGTGAAGGCATCGCCAGTCGTCGGCTGAAGCCGCGCGATGTCTTGGCCGATTTCACCGATGCGCCGGGTCGAGACTTCGATCTCTCGTTCCGCATCGCGCATCTGCCGGCGAACGGCATGTTGGTCATCTTCATGGGCAGCGCGCAGGCGCTCAAGACGGGCGATATCGCCCTCGAGACCTGCCTTCTGCATGAGCCTCTCATCGCCGGATGCGATAGCCTTGGCCATGGCGAACTGGTTGGCCGCACCTTCACCAACGTCCTCAAGCCGCCGGATCGAAGTGTCGCCAGACAGCGCTGCCGCGATGAACCGGGCCTTGCGCTCGTTGTTCTGCCACATCGAGGCGTCAAGCGAGCCTTCGGTCGCATAGGCGAAGATATCGACCTCGTCGTGCTGGTTGCCCTGGCGGACGATCCGGCCCTCGCGCTGCTCGATCTGCGACGGCAGCCATGGAACGTCGAGATGATGGAGAGCTTTGAGCCGAAGCTGGGCATTGACGCCGGTGCCCATTGTCTCGGACGAGCCGATCAGGAAGCGGACCTTGCCGGCGCGGACATCACCGAACAGGCGCTGCTTGGCCTCGGTCTTCTTAAAATCCTGCATGAAGGCAATCTGTGACGCCGGCACGCCGAGCCGGATCAGTTCATCGCGAATGAAGCGATAGGCCGAGAAGCCGCGGGTCTTCTCGACGTTAACCGTGCCGAGATCGGAAAAGATCATCTGGGCGGCACCCGGCAGATCAAAATCTTTGCCATCGGGGCGGCGATAAATCTGCTCACCGGTTTCCATCTAGATGCGATGGGCGTTGCGGACGAGTAGATTGAGCTTGTTATCCGCCTCGTTCTCGGCTGCCGGCATAACGAAGCGCAGGTCGATCGCCGCATGGCGGCCATCGGTGATGACCGAGAGCAGGATGTCGTCGCCGGGCTTGGCAGGCCCCTCGCGCTTCTCGATCGCCTTGATCCGGCCGTCGAGCATCTGCTGATAAGTCTTGAACAGCGCCGTCGGCTTGGCCGCCAGGATCTGTCGGCGCCCGGTCGAGATGTTCGGCACCTTCACATATTGCCGGAGATCGTCCGGCATAACGACATCGGCGAACGACCGGAACATGGCGATCAGCTCTGGCACGTTGACGAAGGAGGCGAAGCGGCTCACCGGCTTGTATTTTCCGGACGGCTGGATCTCCAGTTCGGTCGTTGTATCTCCGAAGCAGGATGCCCAGGCATCGAACTCGTGCAGCCCGCGTTCAGCAAGTGCGGCATGGCCGAGCAGCCGCTGGATCGAGAACATCTCGCCGAGTGTGTTCGTGATCGGCGTTCCCGAAGCGAGAACCAGCGCCCGGCCGGGGTTCTTCGTTTCGATATAACGGGATTTGACGTAGAGATCCCACGCGCGCTGCGAACCGTTGGGATCGATGCCCTTCAGCGTCGACATGTTTGTTGCGAAGGACAGCTTGCGGAATTCCTGCGCCTCGTCGACGACGATCTGGTCTACGCCGATCTCCGAAATGGTGAGAAGATCGTCCTTGCGAGTGGCGAGACCTTCGAGCCTTTCCTGCAATCCTTCCTTGAGCCGCTCGAGGCGCTTGCGCGAGACGCGATCTTCGCTGTCGACCTTGGTCAGCAGGTCCTCGTAAAGCTGCAACTCGTCCTGGATCATCTCCTGTTCGAAGGCAGACGGCACGGCGATGAAGCGAAACGCTGAATGCGTGATGATGATTGCATCCCAGGTCGCGGTCGCCGCACGACTGAGGAAGCGAGCACGCTTGTCCTTGGTAAAATTGGTCTCGTCGGCGACGAGAATGCGGGCGTTTGGATAAAGCGCCAGGAACTCGCGAGCGGCCTGTGCGAGGCAATGGCCGGGTACGACCAGCATCGCCTTGGCGATCAGGCCGAGCCGGCGCTGTTCCATGATGGCGGCGGCCATCGTCATCGTCTTGCCGGCGCCGACGGCATGGGCGAGATAGGTCGAGCCATCGGCGATGATCCGCCAGATGCCACGTTTCTGGTGCCCATAAAGAACAAAGGCGCCAGAGGCGCCGGGAAGTTTGAGATGGGAGCCGTCGAATTTTCGCGGCGCGATATTGTTGAAGCGGTCATTGTAATCGCGGGCCAGCCGGTCGGTGCGATCGGGATCGGTCCAGACCCAGTCCTGGAAGGACTGCTTGATCCTCTGCAGCTTGTCGCGCGCCGCCTCAGTATCGACGACGTTCAAGACGCGACGTTCACCATCGACGTCTTTGAGCACGTCGAAGATCTGCGGGACCCGGCTGTTGAGCGCATCGGCGAGCAGATCGCCGGCATGGCGGCGACTGGTGCCCCATTCGGATGTGCCGGCAGCGCTATAGCCGAGTTGACGGGCCTCCACCGTCCAGGAGCCGAGCTCCGGCATATGGTGGATGCGGATATCCGCGTCCATCTTCTCCTTCACGAAGGCGACAACGACGGCCGCCGGTATCCATGGCGCGCCGAGACGCGCGGTAATGTCGGAGGGACGAAGATCGGCCGGCTGTACATCCTGAAGGGCGCGAACATTGCGCTCAAAAGCCGGATCAAGGTCGGCCGCCGCCTGCGCGGCGGCGAGCTTGGTGCGGACTGCACCCGAGAGATATCCGTCAGCTGTCTGCCACGATCCATCGGCCGGGTCACGGAAGATCGCCTCGGCAAGCTCGTCGACCACATCAGCGGGATCGCTATGGAGCAGCTCGGCGATATGGTCGATATCGACATGGCCGCGTTCGTTCAGCACAACGGCGAGCGCATCGGCCGGCGAGGTGATGGTCGGCGCCGCCGGCGGCGCGATCACGCGTTCGGAAAAGATCGGACCGGGCTTTGCCGTGTCGGTCTCCAGATCGTAATCCTCGATCGACGCCACCAGCCAGCAATCCGGGTCATCCCGGAACGAGGCAAGGTTCGGCTGGCGATGGGTCTCCTTGATCTCGCCGGTCTCAGCGTCTTCCTGGATCGAGACGGTCGTGTGGTTGACCGGCCCGAAATCGCGGACAAAACTCGACCAGGCGATGCGCAGCCTCACCTGAAGTTCGCGCCAGGGCCGGTCGGTCTCCTGCGCCTTCAGCACCTCGCGGACGGCATCCCGGATCGGGATCAGCTTCGAAATGATCCGGGCGTGTTTTTCCGAAATCCCGTCGCCGGTAAGTCCTTTCCGGACATTCACGGGCACCGCCACACCATCCAGCATCTGCATCAGGCCCTTGGCGCGGTCGATGAAAAAACTGCCTTCGCGTATCGGGCTATCCGTGGGCCTGAGATCAACGATCTCCGCGAGTTCGTCTTCCAGATCGATGTCGATGGGCGTGGGCTCGCCATCGTAGAGATCGACAGGCAGGAGATCGATAGCAGCGGCGAGAGCAGTTTCGAGATCGTCTCCGCCGCGGGGACGGCAAGTATAGGTCTCGCCGAACGGCCCCGAGGTCAGGGCGTGGGTGCCGAGCACGAAATCCGGGTGCCGGGCGAACCACCTGTTGACACGGATCGCACCTTCATCGTCGGCGGCCGGCCTGACGTCATCGACATCGAGCCACATCTGATCTCCTTTCGGTTCTCCTTCCTTGCGCTTGCGGAAGAAGAGAATGTCGACGACGACATCCGTGCCGGCGTCCCGCCAAAAGCTGCCCTCGGGCAGCCGTATCGCGGCGATCAGGTCGGCGGATTTGGCAATATGCTCCCGCGCCGTCGTATCGACCTTGTCCATCGTCCCGTGTGAGGTGACGAAGGCGGCGAGCGCACCGGGCTTCAGCAAGTCGATCGACCTTGCGATGAAATAGTCGTGCAGGCGAAGGCCGAGCGCCCGGTAGGCGCGGTCCGAGCGGACGGTGCGATCGGAGAAGGGCGGGTTCCCGATCGCGAGATCGTAGATCGGCGCCAGATCGGTGCGGGCGAAGTCGCCATTTATGATCCGGGCCTTTGGTTGCAGCAGGGCGACGATACGGGCCGTGACTGGATCAAGCTCGATCCCGGTGACACAGGCGGCGCCGCGATAGATTTCCGGTATCAGGGCAGGGAAAAGGCCTGTGCCGATACCGGGTTCGAGCACCCGGCCACCACGCCAGCCGAGCTTTTCGATCGCAGACCAGATCGCTCGGATGATGAATTCGGGCGTGAAGTGGGCGTACTGGGTGCAGCGGGCCAGCGAGGCATAGTCGGCCTCCGAGACTGCTGTTTCGAGCGAGGAACCGAGTACGTCCCAGCCGTCGCGGAAATCGATTTCGCCCGGCCGGCGGAACATGCCATTGGCCAACTCGCCGGCGCCGAAGCCGGTGAAGCGGATCAGCCGCGCCTGCTCCTCGGGTGTTGCCGGCCGCTCCTGCCTGGCAATGCCGTCGGCGACGAGGATCGCTGCGACGTTGGCGCGGGCGCGATCCTTCCAGGAAGCGCCAAGGCCACGGTCGCCGTCGACGTAGAAGTTCTGGCGCCGGCCATTCCGGCCTGGAGGCGTAACCGCGACCGGCAAGGCCGGGGCGAGGGGCGGCGGTGTGGGGTCGGGCTCATCATCATTGGCCGCCATGGGTTCGAAGCCCCCAAACGCGGTAACGCCAAGCCCGAGGCCGGACGACAGCGCGGATCTGCCGAACATATCGAACGTGAATGGGTCATTGCTCATCGGAATATTCCTTTTCGGATATGCGCTATCGCTGAACATCGCGAGAAGCGGGTCGACGGCGCTGGAAATGGTGTGGGGATTTGGCGGCGTTCAGGCCGCGGTCTCGGGCAGATGCCGCATGTGAACCGGCAGTTTGGCGGCGATCTCGTTGTCGGTGAGATCGTCCAGCAGTTTCAGGATCGTGCCATTCGTGCCGCTCCACAGCATGACGGTGCGCTTGCCCTGCATCGCCGGCGGAAAGCGATTGCCGGCATAACCTCGATAGGCGTCGGCGGTGCTGCTCCAGATATGTTCGAGGCGCTCTTCCCGGGTCATGGCGCGAACGGGCTGCGTTTCCCGTTCGAGTATTGCCACCCGCGTCGTCTCGACTGAGGCGGGATCAGACAGATCGCAATAGCCGTGGAAGTACCGGATCCTTCCATCGATCCGAAGCGCAGAGAAGATGCTGGTGACTGAACCCGTCAGGAATTCGCGCAGCGCGAAGATCGGACCGCGCATCCACAATGGCGGCAGGATATTCAGCATGTAGTCGTAAAGTGTCTCGTCAATCTCGAACCATTCGCCGCTATAAAGCGGCGCAACATCGATCTGCCATCGATCAGGGCGCTGGTTATGGCGATCGAAAAGCTGGAACATTTGCGGGCGGGTTGCGACGCCTTCGAAGATCTTGGCGGTACGGGCAGGGGTGTTCATCTGAGGCTCCCTCAAGGTTTCGGGACCTGGCGATGGAAGCTCCACCACCTTTCTTTAAGTCCCTCATGACACCCTCTTGGCCGCCGGCATCCCGCTCGGCCGGGTCAAGGGCCGGCTTCAGCCGGGCGCAGCCTCCCTTGATGCGGTCGACGGAGATGCGGCACGCCGCCCTTCCTCAACCGCCTTCATCTTCCCCTTTTTCCTCACCAGCAAAACCTCATTCCAATCGTCAGCCGGCGGCCGCAGGCGCAGCCAAGGGCGATTGAGGTGCACCGCCAGAACCTGAAGACGACGAGCGAAGACATCGCCCTGGTCATTGGCATCGGTGGCGCATACGAGCTCAGCGCCAGGGCGAGCGAGAAGGGCGACCAGCGCCGCTTCGGTTTTGGGCGACCATCCACCCCCTGTACTGAGGTAAAGGCTGTCGTCCCGCAGGTCTTCGACCGAAGCGAGGCTCATCGCGTCGATAGCGGCCTCCGTCACGCAGAGACGGACAGCGTCTTGCGCACCCAGCCGGAAGAGGACTTTACTGCCGCCCGTCGAGAAACCGCGCCAGTCGGGGCCGCGCTCTTCCCACCCGACCACCAGACCAGCGCTATCGGTGTGCGCAGCCCACATGCTGCCGAACGGGCCTTCCCGGACGATCCCTTGAACAATTGCAAAGCGCAGAATGGAGATCGGGACGGCACGCGACCAGCAAAGATACCGCCAGGCGCCGGACCCGGTGGCCGGAAGACGGCGACCTTGCCATCGCGCCATAATATCTGCGGGCTCGACCTTGGATGGTGGCTTCTTCCAGAGAATGGGTGCAGCCTTGTATCCGATGAGATCGCCAACACGGCCGACTGCCTCTGAAAAACCCAGATGCTCAAGCTGGCAGACGAGGGCAAAAACGTCGCCTTTGTCGTCGCTCAACGGGTCGAACCAGCCACGACCGTCATGGGTTACGATGATGATTTCCGCGCCTCTACGGAATTTTACCGCCCGGCGCGTGCTTTCCTTCGTGTCGACCGCGAATCCGGCCTGTTCGAGGACGCCAGTACAACTCACCGTCTCGCGCAGTTTCTCGATTTCTTCTCTTTTCATGATTTTTCCGATCGCCTGCGATCGTCCCTCAATTTAACTCCCCGCATCATCGGCGGGACAACTTCCGGCCGCCGCGAAGAACAGAGGGGGCAAGGGCGCGGGAGGCAAGGTGCAAATCTGCACCGCCCGCGGCGAAGCTTCCCTTGCCGCCGACAGGACGCCAGCGGCACCCGGAACGGCAAATGCCGGCTCAATGAGCCGGCCAGGGGAAGAATTCGTGCACGATCTCCAGATCGTCTTTGTCATCGAGTTCGTCGGACGGAAGGACGCCGAATTCGCCTCCGGATTTGAAGAGGGTGACCGGAACCATCAGATCGTTGCAGAGGTGGAAGGCATGGGACTGGGCGAGGGAAAGATCGTGCGACATAGGCGAGGCTTCATTCGGGAGCGGGCCAATTCCCGCTCGATGGCTCATCGAAAGGCCCAGGTACGGGCGCGATCACCGTGAGGGTCCAGCCCGAGCGGCCGCAGCTTGCTAGCGGCCCCCTTGCGGGTTGATTGTGGAAGATCCGGACTTGGGCCAGGGCGCCATCGCATGAGAGCGGGATTGGCGTGCTTCCGAATGGTGTCGGTCAGCCGCAGCCGAACTTAGATCGAAACCGGCCCTTCGGCCGCCCCCATGGCAGGGATTCGGCATAGTCCCGAATGGTCTTCACAGTGGTGGAAATGCTGAGATCAGCAGACGTCTCGCCGGGCCTGACGTCTATTGAACGGAGGCGGGTTGAAAATGCCGCAGGGACCCTGGCGCATCACCAGAGATCCCCTTTGTATGCGTGACGGCAAATTCGATCACGCCAGCCAGCGCGTCACCTTGGACCGGTTTGGACAGTATGCCGGGCGTACCCTCGACGCCATCAACGACCATCTCCGGATTGGCCGTCAGGAAAAGAGCGGGACATCCGCGCGAGGCCAGAAGGCGACCGATTTCTGGCCTGGTCGCTCCATCAAGCAAATTGACGTCCACAAGACCGATATCTACGGGGACCTCGATGCTTTCGGCTTCCTCACAGCTTGCTGCAACGCCGACCACGTCATGTGCGAGAGAGGTAGCGGCGTCCTCTAACGACATGGATAGAAGCAACTGATCGTCTACTATCATGATCCGACTACCCATTGATGCTTCCCTGCAATTTCCCCGGGAAAACGGCGCCTCGGACAGAATAATCCATTCGGATCAACCGGCGCCGCGCCGGGATCTTGAGGAAAACGGTGAAGAGCATCGGAGAAACCAGCATAGCGACGGCCACTCGGCCGGGGTTTCGGGAATTCTCGACACGCAGCCGGCGGAGAGAGCGCAGCCGCAGGAGGCTTAGCATAGCGCCGCTCAGCGGAAGCCGGGACCGACTGCGTCCGACGGAGGCGTCCCGTTTCAGGTTACCGCCTGATCGTCGGAAACATCTTCCATCAAGCCGCGGAAGACCTCCATCATTGCGTTGGTAATGGCCTGGCCGAGCGCATTTCCCGCCGCACACACATCATCCTAAGTGCCATCGCGGGCCGCTCGGGTAAGTTCGAAACCCTAATCGGCCACAATCGGCTTGGCCACCTCGATGGCCCAATGCCCGAAGTCACCACGGTCACGCGAGTGCCGATGTGGAGAGCGGAAGTACGAGGCGAGCTTTAACAAAATATGTTCAAGATAGGTCGGCGGTCTTTTGACCGCCGCTGCTTGGATCGATAACTACACACGGTGGTTCTGAGCGATAGATAGGCTTGTAATAGCTCATTCCTGGCAATAATCATGAGCTATAGAAAGGCTGGCTATAGCTCATGAAATGGAACTGGCAGAATGTCGATTGGCCAAATTTCAGGTATGACGCGGCAAGCGTGATACCGTTGGAGCAGAAATTCCTGCAATCCGCCGGCGAGGTCATTGGTGCCGTTCGGCATTTCAACGAGGATGACAGCAACCAACTTCGCATTGAGTTGCTAAGCGACGAAGCGGTTAAGACCTCAGAGATCGAGGGGGAATTTCTGGACCGCGTAAGTGTCCAGTCATCACTCCGCCGGCAGTTCGGGCTCAGCACTGACGATGGGCAGATCCGCCACCAGGAGCGCGGGATCGCGGAGATGATGGCGGATGCCTATCGAAGCTGGCATGCGCCCCTGGATCCTGAAGGATTGTTCCATTGGCATTCAATGCTGATGGCCGGAAATCGATACATTGAGACGATCGGTGATTATCGCAAGCATGAAGACGCCATGCAGATCGTGTCAGGTCGCTTGGATAAGCCTATAGTCCATTTCGAGGCTCCCCCATCTTGCCAGGTTAAAGCTGAGATGGAGACCTTCATCACATGGTTCAATCAATCCGGGCCTGATGGCCAAACGTCGCTTCCAGCTCTAACGCGCGCGGCAGTCGGTCATCTTTATTTTGAAAGCATTCATCCATTTGAGGATGGTAACGGGCGAATTGGGCGTGCGCTCGCCGAGAAGTCCCTGGCGCAAAACATAGGGCAACCAAGCCTCATTTCACTCGCCTTCATGATCGAGAAGAACCGGAAGGCCTACTATTCCGAGCTTGAGCGCCACCAGCGCACGCTTGATATCACCGACTGGATCTTTTTCTTTTCAGAGACAATCCTGGAAGCTCAACGAGCAACGCTTGAGCGCGTGGATTTCTTCATTCAGAAAGCGAAATTCTACGACCGGTTTCGAGACCGGATGAACGAGCGGCAGGAAAAGGTGGTCGCCCGCATCTTCAAGGAAGGCACAGCTGGCTTCAAGGGCGGCCTCAGTGCAGAAAACTACATCTCGATCACACACACATCCCGCGCGACAGCGACACGCGACCTTCAGCAGCTCGTGGAGATCGGTGCACTCACGCGTACTGGTGAACGACGGCATACCCGCTACTCGCTGTCATTGTATAGATAAATTGATGCCTTTCTGATGAACTTCATCAAAGTCAATATTTAGGTAAACGTCTGTTCAGATCCTTTCAAGACCTTAAGCTTATCATCTAGACGCGCAGCAGCCCTATCGCATCCAGCGCCAGTCGCGCACGCCTGGTAGGTCCTCGCCATGTTCGCGAACATAGGCGGCATGCTCGTCCAGCTTCGATCGTAACCGCTCGATGAGGTCGGGCTCCTGTTCGGCCAGTCCCTTGACGCGGGCAATCGCTTCCAGCGCCAAATGATAGCGGTCGAGTTCGTTGATCACCGTCATGTCGAAAGGAGTGGTCGTCGTGCCCTCCTCGATGAAGCCGCGGACATGGATGTTGTCGTGGTTGCTGCGGCGGTAGGTCAACCTGTGAATGAGATAGGGATAGCCGTGATACGCGAAGATCACGGGCTTGTCGGGCGTGAAGATGCGATCGAACTCGGCATCGTCCAACCCATGCGGATGCTGGTCGGGGTCCTGCAGTGCCAAGAGATCAACGATGTTGACGGTTCTGATCTTGAGGCTCGGGATCGCCTCATGCAGGATCATGACGGCCGCCAGTGTCTCCATGGTCGGCACGTCGCCGGCGCAGGCCATCACGAGGTCAGGCGCGATCGTGTCATCCTCGAAACTTGCCCAGTCCCAGATGCCAATGCCGGCCTCGCAATGGGCGACCGCTTCCTCGATCGACAAATATTGCGATTCCGGCTGCTTGCCGGCGACGATGACGTTGATGCGATCATAGGTCTTCAGGCAATGATCGCCGACCCATAGCAAGCTATTGGCATCGGGCGGCAGGTAGATGCGGACGATATCGGCCTTCTTGTTGGCGACGAGATCGACGAAGCCCGGATCCTGATGCGAAAAGCCGTTATGGTCCTGCCGCCACACATGCGAGGTCAGGAGGTAGTTGAGCGAGGAAATCGACTGGCGCCATTCTAGCTCCCGGCTCACCTTCAGCCATTTGGCATGCTGATTGAACATCGAATCGACGATATGGATAAAGGCCTCGTAGCAGGAGAGCAGTCCGTGCCGGCCGGTCAGCAAATAGCCTTCCAGCCAGCCCTGGCAGAGATGCTCCGACAGGACCTCCATCACCCGGCCATCATGGGCGAGATGGACGTCGTAGGCCTCGATGCCCTGCATCCAGACGCGATCGGTCTGTTCGAAGACCGCGCCCAGCCGGTTGGAGTCGGTCTCGTCTGGTCCGAAGATCCGGAAGTTGCTTGCCTCGGCGTTCAGCTTGACGACCTCGGCAAGATAGTTTCCGAGCACGCTGGTAGAGCCGATCTGCTGCGAACCGCGCTCGCCGATCTCGACGGCGAAATCGGCGATAGGCGGAACGACGAGTTCTTGGCGCAGTCGACCGCCATTGGCGAAAGGCGTTGCACCCATCCGCCTGTCGCCGGCAGGCGCCAGCGCGCGAAGCTCCTGCTTCAGCCGGCCATCCGCGTCGAAGAGATCATCCGGATCGTAGCTTCGCATCCAGTCCTCGAGGATGCCGCGATGGCCTTCGTCGGTGCGGCAGTTGGAGACCGGCACCTGATGCGCGCGCCAGAAGCCCTCAACCTTCTTGCCATCCACTTCCTTCGGCCCGGTCCAGCCCTTGGGGCTGCGCAGCACAATCATTGGCCAGCGCGGGACGCCGGAAGGAACAGAGCGGCCGCGGGCCGCGGCCTGGATAGCAGAAATTTTGTCGAAGGCCTCATCGAGGATTGCCGCCATCTGCGGGTGCATGAGATGCGGGTCGCTGCCTTCGATGAAGATCGGCTCATAGCCGTAACCGGAAAACAGATGGCGCAGATCGTTGTCGGAGCTTCGGGCAAGCAAGGTCGGGTTGGCGATCTTGTAGCCATTCAGATGCAGTATCGGCAGTACCGCGCCGTCGCGCGCCGGATTGAGGAACTTGATCGAATGCCAGGAGGTGGCAAGCGCTCCGGTTTCTGCCTCGCCGTCGCCGACGACGCAGGCTGCGACCAGCCCCGGATTGTCGAAGATGGCGCCGAAGGCATGCACCAGCGAATAGCCAAGCTCGCCACCCTCATTGATCGACCCGGGCGTTTCCGGCGCGGCGTGACTTGGAATGCCGCCGGGAAATGAGAACTGCTTGAAAAGTCGTCGCATCCCGTCCGCGTTTTCCGGCACGTCCGGGTAGATCTCGCTGTAAGTGCCTTCCAAGTAAGTATTGGCGACCATGCCCGGACCACCGTGGCCTGGACCGCAGATGTAGACCACATCGACATCGCGCGCCTTGATGATGCGGTTCAGATGGGCGTAGATGAAATTCAGGCCTGGCGTCGTGCCCCAATGGCCAAGCAGGCGCGGTTTGATGTGCTCCGGCCTCAGCGGCTTGCGCAGCAGCGGATTGTCCATGAGATAAATCTGTCCGACCGACAGGTAGTTCGCCGCGCGCCAGTAACGGTCGATCAGCGAAAGCTCTTCTTCGGAAATCCGGCTGCGTGTAGCGTCCATGATGGCCTCCTGATGTGTGGGCGTGTCAGGCGAGGATCGCCATGGCCTCGTCGGCGAGCACCTGTTCTTCGTCGGTCGGAACGACCAAGAGCTTGATCCGGCTCGATGGCGTGCTGATGACGGTTTCGTTTCGCTCGTTCAGTGTCGCCTCCAGTTCAGCGCCGAGCCAGGCGAGGCGACCCGCGACGCGTGCGCGAATTTGCGGCTGGTTTTCCCCGACGCCGCCGGTGAAGACGAATGCTTCCAAGCCGCCGAGCGTCGCCGCCAGCCGGCCCGTCTCACCGGCGATACGCAGGCAGAAGAGATCGACCGCCTCGGCCGCTTCCGGGGCCTGGCTTTCCAGCAGGTCGCGCGTATCGCCGCTGATGCCCGAGACGCCGAGCAGGCCGCAATCGTGATACAGGAAACGCTCCAGCCGGTCTGGGTCGGCCATGCCGTTGCGCATCAGGTGGATCAAGGCGCCCGGATCAATCCAGCCCGGGCGGGCCGCCATCGGGATACCGTCGAGCGCCGAAAAGCCCATGCTGGTGTCGATGCTCTTGCCCGCGCTCATGGCGCAGAGGCTGGCGCCGCTGCCGAGATGCGCAGCGACCACTTTGCCGCCGGCGACGTCCGGCGCGATCTTGCGCAGCTTGCCGGCAATGAACGTATAGGATAGGCCGTGAAACCCGTATCGGCGAATACCTTCATTATGCAGGTGCCGGGGGATTGCGAGGCGCCGCACGAGGTCGGCTTGTGTCGTGTGGAATGCCGTATCGAAGGACGCCGTCTGCGCAAGCTGCGGGCGCAGCTCGGACAGCGCATGGATCGCCTTCAAGGCTTGCGGCTGATGCAGCGGCGCGAGCGGGACCAATCCTTCAATCCGCTCTATCGTGCCTGCATCGAGCAGCACGGGCGCTTGAAACTCCAAGCCACCATGCACGACGCGATGGGCGGCCGCCACCAGATCGCCGGAGAGGTGGGACGTCAGATAATCCAGCGTTTGCGCGATCAAGCTGGGAAATTCGGTCTCATGATTGGCTTGAATATCGGCTTCGTGTTGTTGATCTCCGATCGTCAAGCGGAGTCCATGAGATCCGTTTCCAAAGTCGATCTTGCCGCAACCCAGGGCGCGAGCCTGCCCGTCTCGGCGGAAAAACAGGCCGAGCTTGAGCGACGAGGAGCCGGCGTTGAATGTCAGCAGGATGGCTTCGGACATGGCTGGCCCCGGTTTTCGCGTGCAACGGGAGTTAGAGGAGGAGCAGAGCTTTGCAAGAATACCTCGGTCTGGCAATGACAGTTACGCCGATGCGTCTCCTTCTTACCGTTGGATACAATTTATACGCGTAATATAACGCGGAATTGACATGCTTTGACAGGAACAAAACCTGTGGTGGAGCATTCTGTCCGCGAAACGGGGGATATGCGTCTGAATGACAGGGCACCATCTGACAGGCGTGCCATGGTGGGAACGGCCTCACGGGCAAAATCTAGCGGTTATTAGCAGGCCGCTTACCAGTACGCGCATTCTGTTTTCTTTGCCCCTTTCTTTACTGCTGACGGCCTGTTCAGGCACACAGTCCGCGCTTGATCCGGCGGGGCGCGAGGCAGCAGATGTGGCGACGCTGTTCTTCATTATGCTCATCGGCGCGGCGTTGATCTGGGCGGGTGTCGTCGGCCTCCTGTTTTACGCGGCGCGAAAAAGGCGGACGTATTCCGAACAGGTCGCTGGAAAAGTCATTCTCTGGGGTGGCGCGCTGTTTCCGGCCGTCGTGCTGGCGGCGCTTCTGTCCTATGCCGTTTGGCTGATGCCGAATGTGCGACCCTGGTTCGGCACGGATGATCCGGGCCTGCGCCGTATCGAGGTAACGGGCGAGCAGTTCTGGTGGCGGGTGCGCTATCTCGATCAGGATGGCGCGGCGCTGTTCGAAACCGCCAACGAGATCCGGCTTCCCGTCGGCGAGCGTGTGACCTTCTCGCTGACGACGGCCGATGTCATCCATTCTTTCTGGATCCCGGTTTTGGGCGGCAAGATGGATATGATCCCCGGCCGCACCAACCGCCTGTCGCTGCTGGCGGAAAAGCCCGGCACCTATCGCGGCGTCTGCGCCGAATTCTGCGGTACGTCGCATACGATGATGGCGTTCACCGTCGAGGCGATGGATCCGCCGGCCTATGACGCGTGGCTGGCGACGCGACAGTCGACCGGCGGACAGGATGCGGAAGGCCATGCGCTGTTCATGAAAAACGGCTGTTCCGCCTGTCACACGATTGCGGGCACCGATGCGCATGGCGTTATCGGTCCTGATCTTACGGCTTTCGGCACGCGTGGATCGGTGGGGGCAGGCTCACTTGGCAATACTGCCGACAACATCGCCCGCTTCATCCGCGAGCCGGCCAAGGTCAAGCCGGGTGCGCTGATGCCCCATTATGCCATGCTCCCGGTTGCAGAGACCGACCGCATCGCGGGCTATCTGAAGGGGCTACAATGACGGTGGAACTCCCGGAATTCTCGGCGGAAGAACGCGCGGCGCAGGAAGAGCGGCTCCGCAAGGTCTGGGCAACGCCCGGTGGATGGCGCTACTGGACATCGGTCAACAACAGCGAAATCGGACTCTGGTACGGCGTCACGGCTTTTACCTTCATGCTGTTCGCCGGCCTGCTCGGGCTCTTGATGCGCGCCCAGCTGGCCACGCCCAACAATGACCTGATTTCGCCCGAACTCTATAATCAGGCCTTCACTCTGCATGGCACGGTGATGATGTTCCTGTTTGCCGTACCGATCTTCGAGGCGGTGGCGATCTTTTTGCTGCCGTCGATGCTCGGAGCGCGCGAACTACCGTTCCCAAGGCTTTCCGCCTTCGGCTTCTGGAGTTTTCTGCTGGGCGGCGTCTTCGTCTGCGGATCGATCTTCTTCAACGCGGCGCCGAATGCCGGCTGGTTCATGTATCCGCCGCTTGCCACCGACAAGGACTATTCCGGCATCGGGGCGGATATCTGGCTGCTCGGCCTTTCTTTCATCGAGGTCGCGTCAATCGCAGCCGCCGTGGAGATCATCGTCGGGATCATGAAATGCCGAGCCCCCGGCATGCGCATCAACATGATGCCGATGTTCGCGTGGTATCTGCTGATCGTTGCCGGCATGATCCTGTTTGCCTTCCCGCCGCTGATCGCCGGCGACATCCTGTTCGAGATGGAGCGGATGTTCGGCTGGCCGTTCTTCGATGCTTCGAAGGGCGGGGATCCTCTGCTCTGGCAGCATCTGTTCTGGATCTTCGGCCACCCGGAAGTCTACATCATCTTCCTGCCGGCGATTGCACTGATGGCGATGATCGTCCCGACATTTTCGCAGCGGCCGATCGTCGGTTATTCGTGGATCGTGCTGGCGGCGGTCGGTACCGGGTTTCTCAGCTTCGGACTGTGGGTGCACCATATGTTCACGACCGGGTTGCCGCAGATCTCGCTTGCCTTCTTCTCGGCTGCCTCCGAAGCGGTGGCGATCCCGACCGGGGTCCAGATCTTTGTCTTCATCGCCACCATGCTGGCGGGACGGGTAATCTTTTCCGTGCCAATGCTGTTCGGGGCAGGCGGGCTTGCGATCTTCACTATTGGCGGTCTCACCGGCGTCATGGTAGCGCTCGTGCCCTTTGACTGGCAGGCGCATGACACTTATTTCGTCGTCGCGCACCTGCATTACGTGCTGATCGGCGGCATGTTCTTCCCGATCGTTGCCGGTATCTATTATTATTTCCCCTTCGTGACCGGTAAGAGGCTGTCGGATGCCTGGGGCAAGATTGCCTTCTGGCTGATGTTCGTCGGGTTCAATACCGCCTTTTTCCCGATGCACTTCGCCGGGCTTCGCGGCATGCCGCGACGCGTCTATACCTATCCGGAGGATTTTGGCTGGGACTGGTTTAACCTCGTCTCGACCGTCGGCGCCTTCATTTTTGCGGCCGGCGTCGCCACCTTCGTCGTCGACATCTTTTGGCCCAAGCCGAAGCGATTGGAGCGCAATCTCAATCCATGGAATTCCGGCACGCTCGAATGGACCAACGATCCGTCGGAGGATTGGGGTATGCGTTCGGTCCCGATCATCACAAGCCGCTATCCACTATGGGAGCAGAAGAACCTGCAGGCGGATATCGAGGCGGGGCGCTACTATCTGCCGGATGCGAAATCCGGCAGGCGCGAGACGCTGGTGACATCGGTGCTCGACGCGGAACCGATCCAGTGCCTGCGGGTCGGTGGCGTGTCCTATGTCACGATCATCGCTGCGATGGCGCTTGGCGGCGTATTCATCGCGCTCACCTTCCACTGGTGGATTGCGACGCTCGTCTGCGCCGTCATGACTCTTGCCGCCGTCATCTACTGGCTGTGGACGGGCACGGCGCAGATCCCGGAACACCGAGAAGAGGATGTCGGGCTCGGATTGAAGCTCCCGATATACGTTTCCGGCCCGGCATCCGTCGGCTGGTGGGCAATGTTCATCACCATGGTCGGCGATGGCACCGCCTTTGCCAGTCTGATGTTCGGCTATTTCTTCTACTGGACAATTCACAGCGATTTCGTCACTGCGGCCGGGCCGGGGCTTTTCTGGCCGATGGTGGCAATGGGGCTCTATCTCTTTGCGTGGGCGCTGACGATCGCGGCCCGCGCACTCAACGAGAAAGGCCCGACCGGCTGCCGTATCGCGCTCGTCGCCGCAATTCTCGTCACCCTCGCCGCATCATGCGCGGGTCTTGCGGGACCTTATGTCTATGGCCTGGATCCAACGCAGCATGTCTATCCGGCGATCGTCTGGATCGCGGCGATCTGGACCGTGGTGCATGGAGCCGTCGGTGCCATCATGCAACTCTATTGCCTCGCCCGCAGCCTCACCGGACGGATGACGGGCGAATATGATCAGGATATCCGCAACGTCACGCTCTACTGGCACTTTATGGCCTTTACCGCCATCGTCACCTTCGCCGTGATCGGCCTGTTCCCGATGGTGGCGTCATGAAGAGCTTCATCCCGCGGGAAATCGAAACCCTGTGGACGCTGTTTACCGCGCCGGTTGTCTGGGCGCTGCATTTCGTCATCTGCTACGCGGCGGTTGCTATTTTCTGCGCCAAGCGGCTGCCGGCTTCTTTCGATTTCGACACAATGCGCATCGCGCTGTTCGTGGTGACGCTGGCCGCTCTGGCGATGATCGTGTTGGCGGCCTGGCTTGCCTGGCGGCAGTGGGGGTTCGGAGCGGACGATCCGCCACATGACGAGCCGACCAAGGATTCCAGAGCGCTGTTTCAGGGCTTCGCGACCCTGCTTCTTTCAGGCCTGAGCTTCATGGCCGTGGTTTATGCGGCGATCCCGTTGATCTTCATTGCCGAGTGTCAGCCATGAACCGACCCTTTCCGATACTCGGCGTGATGATGCTTGCCGTTCTCTGGTTTGGCATCCTGCTATTTGCCGATCGCGGATCCTTCTCCGTACACATGGTCGTGCATATGGGGGTTGTTGCAGGCGCCGCGCCGCTGATCGCGCTCGGCCTGTCGGGAACGCAGCTGGATTTTACAGCCGGCCGATTCTGGCTGACGCCATTGCTCGCCTCCATCACTGAGCTATTTGCCGTCTGGGGATGGCACATACCCGCCATGCGGACAGTGTCGGAAAACATGCTTGTTTTTGCCATTGCGGAACAACTGATGTTTCTGGCAGCGGGGCTCACCCTATGGCTGTCCTGCTTCGGCGGCGCGGCATCCGGACGAGAGGGGAGACGGCTGGCCGGGGTGTTCGGGCTGCTGTTCACCTCTATGCACATGACGTTGCTCGGCGCGCTTCTGGCGCTGTCGCCGCGTCCGCTCTACGGCGAGGCCGAGGTAAGCTGTTTCGGCATTCCCATCTCCGCCGCCGCCGACCAGCAGACCGGCGGCGTGGTCATGCTCCTGATCGGGGCCGTGGTCTATCTCGCCGGCGGCGTCGCACTACTTGCCGGTACGCTGAATGCGCCCGTTGGCCACCGGATCAGGGAGGAAAGTCGATGACGATCCGCTGGAAGTACCTCATCATCGCAGCGATCCTGCTTCCCATTATCGGCTTCGCTTTCGCATGGTCGGGTTTGATGAGCGTGAAGGCCTCGACCGGGCACTGGGCCGTCACCGATTGGGTCCTGCACTGGATGATGCGCAATTCGATTGCCACAGCCTCTTTGTCCCGGACCCCGCCGCCGCTCGACGATCCTAACCTCGTTGCAGGTGCGGCCGGTCATTTCGAAACTGGTTGCGCTATTTGTCATGGCTCGCCGGCTCAGCTGCGCCCGCCTTCGGTCATGGCGATGCTGCCGCCGCCACCGGATCTGAAAGAGGTCGTGCCAGAATGGTCCGACGCGCAGCTCTTCGAGATCGTGAAGTATGGCGTGCGTTTCACCGGAATGCCGGCCTGGCCGGTTCAAACGCGTGATGACGAGGTCTGGTCCATGGTGGCATTTCTACGCAAGCTGCCGGATATGAACGCGCAAGCGTACGTGAAGGCATCCGGCCTGCATGGACTTGGCACTGCGGGGGAAGTCTCCCCGCTACCGATTACCTGCGAAAGTTGCCATGCCGAAAGTAGGCTGAACGACGAGAGCTTCATTCCGCGCCTCGTCGGTCAGTCGGAAGCTTATCTGCTGCAAGCTTTAAAGGATTATCACGCTGGCAGACGGCCGAGTGGCTTCATGCAGCTCGCCGTGGCGACGTTGCCGCAAGACGTTCTGCCGGATCTGGTGCATTACTACGCTACGCAACAGGCGTTACCGCGTACCGTCACGGCCTTTGATCCGCAGCTCTTTGAAGCAGGCGCGCGCCTTGCCCAGAGGGGCCGTTCGGCCGACAAGATCCCGGCGTGCCTCAGTTGTCATGATCGAACTCAAGCAAACCCTGCCTATCCGAAACTCTCTGGCCAGAACGGCGCCTATCTTCGGCGCCAGCTTGAGCTTTTCCGGCAGGGCTTGCGGGGCGGTGGGACGGCCCAGCACTTGATGACATCGGCGGCGAAAAACCTCAACGATGCTGATATCGCCGCCCTGTCGGCGTTCTTTGGCCATCGACGTTAAGATTATTGTGCCGCAGAGGGCTGGCTTGTTGCCATCGAGGCATCATAGTCCGATCGGTAAACAGCCAGCGTAGAGCGATCCTTGTAGGTCTCGTGGAGTTCGCAGCCTGCATCTTAGTCAGACGGATAAAAAACAACGACAGCGGTGCGACATCCTAGGTTCTATCATTTGTTTCGGTTTCTGGGATCAGACGCGCGCCGGACAAGCTAAGCGGGATAATCACCTAAAAGAGGCAGGCATGGTATTCAATGCCTTGCTGATCACAGGCCTCAGGCTCTCATTGGCGGACGCATCGGGATAGGCGGTGGAACCGCAGGCCTGCAGGGAGGCTGGCAATCTCAAAGTCGTCCGAACCGTGCCCAGAAGATATCGGGGAGCGGTAAAACGAATGGTTGTTATTTTTGAAGAGATCGAGATGGGTCCGCGGGATTAGGCATTCGTCTGCCAAGCCTCGTGGACCTCATAAAGTAGCAGGCTGCGTCAAGGCGAGGGTCTTCGCGGTCGAGACCGGAAGGATCGTTTTGACTTGCTACGGGCCGAAAACGCGCCCGCCCGGATTCTTGGACGCGACTGACGAATTGAGAGGCTTTCCAGCGGCATCGCAGCCGCCGCAGCGCAGTTCCACGAATTTCACACGTTCGGTTGCGTAGCGATGTCATGCGGCCCAGTTGGCAAAAGCGGAGCTGGCGACTGGTTCAATTGCGAGGTCCGAAATGCCGGCCGAAACGCAGCAGAAGAACGGCTAGGGTGGCTTCGGCTGCCGGTTGCGGATAGCGACCCTCGGCCATCCTGGGGTATGGCGGCTCTATGCCGTCACACCCATGCGAGGGACGTATTAGCGTGCCGTGTTCAATCCTCAGCAGCGGTCCACATATCTGTTTCCATACCGGTCGCGATAATAGCAACGGCCCGGTTGACCCGCCACGTTTCCGATCAGGGCGCCTGATACACCTCCAATTGCCGCACCCACGGCCGCACCACGGACATTGCCGGTCGCGACGCCGCCAATCACCGCGCCACTGGCGGCGCCGATTCCTGCACCACGTTCGGTCGATGAGCATGCGGTCAGCGACAATGCCGCGAGCAACGGAAAGATGATTTTGTACATAGAAGTTTTCTCCTTTTCAAAAGCGAAACGGACTGAACGCGGATCCGTTCCAGCGTCATCGGAAGCACGCTTACACACCCAGTGAAAAAATCGAAGCTTGATTGTCAAAGGACGTGGATATAGACAGCGCGTCCTCATTGGCGCGTGAGCAATTTGTGCCGAGGAAGGCGCGATGGAATGTAGCTCAGTTGGTAGAGCAGGCGACTGTTAATCGCCCGGTCGCAGGTTCGAGCCCTGCCATTCCAGCCACCGCTCAGTCGATTTCTCCCCCGCGTCGGACGGCTCTCGGGGAAGAGTTTGCACGAACTTTATCTCATATGGAAGTTTCGGCAATTCACCCTTTTCGAAGAGCGGAAAATATCGTTCCGCGAATACGATTTCCAATATTTGCATTTTAAATCAATACTTTACGAGTTATTTCTCGGCATTCGCGCTTTTCCCCATTGACGCTACCGCGACCTCGCCCTTATAAGCCGCCCCACTGAAGCGGAGCAGCGGCCGGCGGGCCGATTGTCGCTTCGGAAACATCCAATAATCAGAAAAAGCTGATTGGGGCCGGGTTACGGTTTGGCTCTGGGTGATTTGACGTTTGGTCTTTTTGTAGAGACTGGGTGTCTGTTATTTGACAATTGAAGATGAGAAGAAAGAGAAACGTGGTCGGCGGTTTTCCGCGGGTCAGGGCTTTAAGTCTTGGTCTGTTTAGAAG
>NZ_VIWP01000020.1 GCF_007829835.1 Neorhizobium alkalisoli
CAGTTCATGTCGCTGCATCCGGGTGATGTGATCTCCACCGGCACACCGCCCGGCGTCGGCATGGGCCTCAAACCGCCGCGTTATCTCAAGCCCGGCGATGTCGTCGAACTCGGCATCGAGGGGCTGGGGTCGCAGAAGCAGACTTTTCTCGCCGATCACTGAGCCAGCAGCAATTTTCCTATTTTGACAGACGAGGCCGCTTCATGACCCGTATCACCAATCTTCGCGTTTTCGACATGCGTTTCCCGACCTCCCAGAGCCTGGACGGGTCCGACGCGATGAACCCGGATCCGGATTATTCGGCGGCCTATGTCATTCTCGAAACCGATCGCGAGGACATTGCCGGCCACGGCCTAACGTTTACGATCGGCCGCGGCAACGAAATCGTCTGCATGGCGATCGAGGCGATGCGCCACCTCGTCGTCGGCAGGGATCTGGCGGAAATGCGGGCCGCCCCTGGAAAATTCTGGCGGCACCTGACCGGCGACAGCCAGTTGCGCTGGATCGGGCCGGACAAGGGCGCCATGCATCTTGCCACCGGCGCCGTCGTCAACGCGTTCTGGGATGCGCTGGCCAAGGAAGCCGGCATGCCGGTCTGGAAATTCGTTTCTTCGATGTCTCCGGAGGAAATCGCCGACATCGTCGATTACCGTTACCTGACCGATGCTCTCACCCGCGACGAGGCGATCGAGATCCTGCGCAAGGCGGCGGCCGGCAAGGCGGAGCGCGTCGCGATTCTCGAAAAGGAGGGTTATGCCTGCTACACGACCTCCGCCGGCTGGCTGGGCTACCCAGACGACAAGCTGCGCCGTCTGGCACAGGAGGCCGTCGATGCCGGTTTCAGCCATGTGAAGATGAAGGTCGGCCGCGATCTCGAGGACGATATCCGCCGCCTGACCATTTGCCGCGAGGTGATCGGGCCGGATCGCTACATGATGATCGACGCCAATCAGGTCTGGGATGTCGATCAGGCGATCGACTGGGTGAAGGCCCTCTCGTTTGCAAATCCCTATTTCATCGAGGAGCCGACAAGCCCTGACGACGTGGCCGGCCACAAGAAGATCCGCGAGGCGGTCGCGCCGGTAAAGGTGGCGACCGGCGAAATGTGCCAGAACCGCATCATGTTCAAGCAGTTCATCGCTGAAGGCGCGATCGATATCGTGCAGATCGATGCCTGCCGCATGGGCGGGCTGAACGAGGTTCTCGCCGTGCTGCTGATCGCTGCGAAATTCGGCAAGGCAGTATGGCCGCATGCCGGCGGTGTCGGCCTTTGCGAATATGTGCAGCACCTGTCGATGATCGACTATATCGCCATCTCCGGTACGAAGGAGGGGCGCGTAATCGAATATGTCGACCATCTGCACGAACATTTCATCGATCCCTGTGTGATCAAGGACGCCGCCTACATGCCGCCGTCACGGCCGGGTTTTTCGATCGAGATGAAGCCGCAGTCGATCGAGGCCTATCTGTTCCGCAAGCAGAAGGCGGCATGATCGAAATGGGCCTGCTTCGTGCAGGCCCGGGTCTCATGGGCGCGTGTGCTGTCTTGGGCCCTGCGCTGTCGCATTCGGACCTTGCCCTCGGAGGAAGCGCGCCATACGCTCAACCTATCCTTGGCGATGACGGAGCTAAAGCGCTGCAATGGATAACTCGCCCGCTTCCCCCGGTCCCTTTCCGGATGAGCCCGGCATTCTCGAATTCCTGAAGATCTGCGACGGGTTTTATCCTGCCGATGCGGTCGATGCCTCGATCGCGCAGCAGCGGGCCTGGTATGATGCGCTCTGCGCCCGTTTCGATCGGCCCTTGCCGCAGGGGCTGACATATGTCGATGAGATGCTGTTCGTGCCGATCCGTCGTTACCGGCCGGCGAAGCTCGGCACGGAGGTCACGCTGCTTTATCTTCATGGCGGCGGGTTTGTCGTAGGCTCGCTTGAAAGCCATCATGCGATCTGTGCCGAGATTGCCGACTTTGCCGGTGCCGAGCTTTTTTCGGTCGATTACCGGCTGGCGCCCGAACATGTCTGGCCGGCGCAGACGGATGATTGTTTCGGCGTGCTGAAACAGCTTCTGGGAGACGGCCGGCAAGTCGTTGTCATTGGCGACAGCGCTGGTGGCAATCTGGCGGCCGGGCTTGCCATCCGTGCCCGTGAGGAGGGTTTGACGGGGATTGTCGGACAGGTGCTGATCTATCCCGGTCTCGGTGGCGATCTGGTATCGGGGTCCTATCGGGAAATGGCGCATGCGCCGGGGCTGACCACGGCCGACGTCGCCTATTATCGGGATATTCTGAAGGCGCCGGCGGATGAGCCGGTTGCCCATCCACTGCTCTGCTCTGATTTTGTCGGCCTGCCGCCTGCCTATATCACCGTCGCACATTTCGATCCGCTCAGGGACGATGGTCGGCTTTA
Source organism: Neorhizobium alkalisoli (assembly GCF_007829835.1). Classification (GTDB taxonomy): domain Bacteria; phylum Pseudomonadota; class Alphaproteobacteria; order Rhizobiales; family Rhizobiaceae; genus Neorhizobium. Next base: position 2,409 of record NZ_VIWP01000020.1, read on the forward strand.
TGCCGAAAAGTTTGCCGATGCCGGCGTCGAGGCGGTTTTTCGCGACGAGCCGCAGATGGTGCATGCCTGGCTGCGGGCGCGCCATATGAGCGATGGTGCGCGAGCTGGGTTCGCCGCACTTTGCGAGGCTGTCGCGCGGTTTGCGGGAACATCCCGATGAGCGGAGTGACCGATCTTGCCACCTTGATCGCAAGCCTCGATCCGGCGCTTGTCGAGGGCGAGTTCGTTTATGCGACGGTGCCGCCGCAGGAGATGCAGAACTATCTGAAATTGCAGCCGATCGGTCTCTTTTTCGAAACCGAGGGACTGACCCTGATCCTGCCGCGGCAGGCGGCAGAAGACGCCGGGCTTGCGGCCAGCGCGCCGCTTCGTTGCATCACGATGAGGGTGCATTCGTCGCTGGAAGCCGTCGGCATGACGGCCGCCATCGCTGCGGCGCTGACGCAGGAAGGCATCAGCGCCAATGTCGTCGCCGCCTATTATCACGACCATATCTTCATACCCGCCGCAGATGCAGGGCGAGCGGTCGATGCGATCAGGGCGCTTTCGGCGGCTTCGCGTTAGAATGTTTGTTTTGGTGCAATTCCAGACGCAAAACCGCCTCACACTTTTGCTGGAATTGCTTTAGCTCTTCGCCTTGCCGACCAGCACCGGATTGGCCTGGAACTGCTGCGGAAAGATCTGCTTCAGATTGTCGATCTTCGGCATGTCGTTATAGACGATATAGGGATAATCCGGGTTCAGCGTCAGAAAATCCTGATGGTATTTTTCGGCCGGATAAAACCCTTCTCCTGCCGAGATTTTTGTGACGATCGGTTCGCCGAACAGTTTTGTCTTGTCTAGCTGGGCGATATAGGCCTCGGCCACTTTCTTCTGCTCGTCGTTCACGGTGAAGATCGCCGAACGGTATTGGGTGCCCTGATCCGGTCCCTGGTAATCCAGCTGGGTGGGATTATGGGCGACCGAGAAGAAGATCTGCAGCAGCTTGCCATAACTCACTTCCTTCGGATCGAAGGTCACCTCGACGGATTCGGCATGGCCGGTCTTGCCGAGGCTCACCGTCTCGTAATTGGCGGTTTCTTTCTGCCCGCCCGAATAACCCGAGACGGCGTTTTTCACACCCTTCACATGCTGAAAGACGCCTTGGACGCCCCAAAAGCAGCCTCCGGCAAAAACAGCCGTTTCGGTTTCCGCCTTGGCAGTCTCGTCCATCACCGGTGCCGGAATGGTAACGGCCGGTTCGGCAGCAAGCGACGCTCTGGCCGAGAGTGTTAGAGCAAGGCCGGAAAACGCCAGGGCGGCGAGTGCCAGGCGGGCATGGTTATGGATAAAACGGGTCATGGCGAACTCCTCCTGTTCGCCGAAACTGTCTCAGATCCGGGCCGGCAGCGTCAACTCACAAGCCTGTGCCGGCCCGATCGGCGATCTGCATTACATCAGATCGCGGGGAATGGCCTTTTCAAAGGTCTTTTCAAACATCTGTTTCGTCCCATTCTCAGCAATGACCTTGGCGTCGATCAGCCAGTCCGTTGCCGTGCAGGCGAGGTTGGCAGTCGAGATGGTCCGCACGAACCAGTCGCCGCGCTGCATGTCGCAGATCCAGCTGCAGGTACCGGTCATGGAGAGCGGATCATTGGGATCGATCGACCATGTTTCTTCGCGGCGCTGCCGGGTGGAAAGACCCGTGTCTGGGTGTTCGAAGAGACCTGTATCCTCGACGACGCTGTATTGCGTGCGGCCGGCTGCGAGATCGCGGGTGACGGTGCGGCGCGTTTCGGACGGCGCGTGTTCGATATAGGTCGGCAGCGGATTGGGATTGTCCGGCTGCTTCATCTCGAACTTTTCGTGAGATCCGAGCATCGGCATGGCCAGGCCGAGCGAGGCGATGTCGATGGTCACGCCCGGATCGGAAGGCGGCGGCAGGATCATCGGCCAATAGGCAGTCGACAAGGATAGCCGGATTCGATGGCCCTCGCCAAAACGGTAACCGCAGGCGTCGAGATCGAGGCGGATGGTCACCGGCTCGCCCGGTATCAGCGCCTTCGGATCGGCATTGCCGTCGCGATGGGCAAGGTTGATGACACCGAAGGAGACGCGGGTCGCCGTACCATCCGGATGGATATCAACGATACGGGCGCAGAGATTGGCGAGTTCCGCGTCGGCTTTCAGAGTGAGCGTGATCGAAGGGCGGCCGAGATAGGTTTTTGGTTCGGAAAGCGGCGGGGTCTGGAAGGTGAGCGAGCCGGCATCGTCCAGCCGCTGGTCGCCGGCCAGTTCCGCATCCGGCTTCAGCGTGAACCACTCGCCGGCGGCGGTGCCGGTATCGAGCGGTGATTTCAGATAGATTTCATGCGGCGGCGCATGCGGGATCGGCATGCCGTCGAGCAGCGTACCGAACTGGTCGACATAAAAGCTTTCGGCTTCCGGCTCCGACCATCGGTCCTTGGATACCCAGAAACCCGGATCGCTGTCGCGGCGCAAAGCCGGCTTCGGACCATCGAGAATATAGGCGCGGGCCTGTGGCAGGTTTTCAATGCCGTTTTCCTCGCCGCACAGCCAGCGGTTCCAGAAGGCGATTGCCTCGCCATGGAAATCCGCGCGTGGTTTCGGCCAGGCGAAATGCGGATATTTGTGTACCCAGGGGCCGATCAGCGCCTTGGCCTTTTCGCCCAGTCCCTCGGCGGCGAGGAAGGGCGTGTTGCGATAACCGTCTGCCCAGCCGGCAATGACGAGTGCGGGGATCTTGAATGCCGCATAATCCTCGCAGATCGAGCCGTGTTTCCAAAAGTCGTCGCGGCGCTGGTGCGACAGCCATTCCTCCATGAAGAAGGGTTCGTTTTCCAGCCGCTCCATCCACATGTCGATCCAGCGGTCACCCACCAGCTCCGGGTCGGGCGAGCGCGACTGGTAGGCGAGCATCGTCGCCGCCCAGGAGAGCTGCGCCGAGAGGTGGCAGCCGTTCTTGTAATGGATGTCGTCGTTATAACGGTCGGTGGTGGAGGCGATCGAAATGACCGCCTTCAGGGCCGGCGGTGCAAGCGCTGCCACCTGCAGGCAGTTGAAGCCGCCCCAGGAAATGCCCATCATGCCGACCGAACCGTTCGACCAGGGCTGTTCGGCGATCCAGCCGATCAGTTCGCAGGCATTGGCGAGCTCAAGTTCGGTATATTCGCCGTCGATGACGCCATCCGACTCACCAGAGCCGCGGATATCGACGCGCACGCCGGCAATACCGGCCGCGGCAAAGACCGGATAGGTGGATTCGTCGCGCGGGCTCGTTCCGTCCCGCTTGCGATAGGGCAGGAATTCGAACACGGCGGGAACCGGGTCGGCCTCGGCCCCCTCCGGCATCCAGATCCGGGCGGCAAGCCGCGTCCCGTCCTTCAGCCTGATCCACTGGTTTTCGATGACGGTGAAGGCGCGATCGGTCATGTCTTTTAATTCCTGAAGTATGGCGTTTTGGCAGGGAGGCACTTGCCCCTCACCCTAGCCCTCTCCCCGCAGGCGGGGAGAGGGGATCTGGAAGCTCACGGCACTTGTCCTTCTCCACGTCGGTACGGGTAGACGGTGTCGGCAGGCGAATGAGGGGCATGCCTCAATTTCCGGCGCTTTCCATGCGTCGCGTCGTCAAAACCTTTTCCAGCCAGCCGATTTCCATCTCGGGCACGGATTTGAGGAGAAGGTCGGTATAGTCGTCGAAGGGCGGCGACAGCGCCTGGGATTTGGCGCCGAAGCGCACGAGTTTTCCGCGATGCATGACGGCGACCGAATCGGCGATGGCCCGGACGATGGCGATGTCATGGGTGATGAAGACGTAGGAAAGCTGCTGCTCTTCCTGCAGCTTCATCAGCAGTTTCAGAATGCCCTCGGCAACCAGCGGATCGAGCGCCGAGGTCGGTTCGTCGCAGAGGATGAGTTCCGGCTTGGCGGCAAGCGCCCTTGCGATTGCGACACGCTGTTTCTGGCCGCCGGACAGTTCTGCCGGATAACGATCGATAAAACCGTTGCTCATCTCGATCTGGTCGAGCAGCTCTTTTACGCGGGCGGTCTTTGCCGCACCGCGCAGGCCGTAATAGAAAGTCAGCGGCCGGCCGATGATGTCGCGCACCGTCTGGCGCGGGTTCATCGCGGTATCGGCCATTTGATAGATCAGCTGGATGCGCCGCAGCTCGTCGCGTGACCGCTTCTTGAGGGTCGGAGTCAGCGGCTTGCCCTCGAAGGTGATCTGGCCCTCGCTCGGCGGCAGAAGGCCGGTGATCACGCGGGCCAGCGTCGACTTCCCTGAGCCGGATTCACCGACGATTGCCAGCGTCTGGCCCTTGCAAAGATGCAGCGAGACATTGTGCAGGACCTTGAAGCCGTTCGAATACTGGGCGCTGACATTGTCGACCTTCAGCAGGGCCTTGCTCTGATCGGGCGCTTCGTGCCGCATCTCCTGGCGAACGTTGACGAGGGCGCGGGTATAATCTTCGCTGGGGGTCTCGATGATATGTTTCACCGAGCCGTATTCGACCATTTTTCCGTGGCGCAGCACCATGATGTCGTCGGAGATCTGTGCCACGACGGCGAGGTCGTGGGTAATGTAGAGCGCCGCCGTATGGGTTTCCTCGATCGCGTGCTTGATCGCCGCCAGAACGTCGATCTGGGTGGTGACGTCGAGGGCGGTCGTCGGCTCGTCGAAGACGATCAGTTCCGGGTTGGAGCAGAGCGCCATCGCCGTCATGGCGCGCTGCAGCTGGCCGCCGGAGACCTGGTGCGGGTAGCGGTCGCCGAAGGTTTCGGGATTGGGCAGGCCCAACACCTTGAACAGGTAAAGGGCGCGCTTGCGGGCCTCATCCTTGCTCATCAGACCATGCTTGACCGAAGCCTCGATCACCTGATCGCCCAGCTTGTGTGCCGGGTTGAAGGCGGCGGCTGCCGATTGCGCGACGTAGCAGACTTTTGCGCCGCGCAGCTTGCGGATGCCGTCCTTGCCGAGCGCCAGAATGTTGGTGCCGTTGAGATTGACTTCGCCGCCGGTGATCTCGGCGCCGCCGCGGCCATAGGCGAGGGCGGAGAGGCCAATCGTCGATTTGCCGGCGCCCGATTCGCCGATCAGGCCGAGAACCTTGCCCTTCTGCAGATCAAGCGAGACGCCATCGACAATGGTGATGCGTTTCGGTGGTTCGCCGGGCGGATAACTCGTTGCCTCGATCTTCAGGTTGCGGATCGAGAGAAGGCTGGATGAGGTGTCAGGCATCGCCGCGCCCTCCCTTGAGGCTCGAGGTTCGCTTCAGCAGCCAGTCGACCACCAGGTTGACGCAGATCGCGAGGGCGGCGATCGCGCTGCCCGGCACGAGCGCCGCCGCCACGCCAAAGATGATGCCGTCCTTGTTGTCCTTGACCATGCCGCCCCAATCGGCCGCGGGCGGCTGGATGCCGAGGCCGAGGAAGGAAAGCGTCGAGAGAAACAAGATGGCGAAGGCGAAGCGCAGGCCGAATTCGGCCAAGAGCGGCGACAGGGTGTTGGGCAGGATTTCGCGAAAAATGATCCAGGCGGTGCCTTCGCCGCGCAGTTTTGCCGCCTCGACGAACTCCATCACAGCTACGTCCAGCGCCACGGCGCGGCCGAGGCGATAGACGCGGGTGGAATCGAGGATCGCCATGACGAGGATCAGCACGATCAGGTGCTGCGGCAGGACGGCGAGCACAACGAGCGCGAAGATCAGCGTCGGGATCGACATCATCAGGTCGTTGAAGCGCGAGAAGATCGCGTCGATCAGACCACCGGAAACGGCAGCGATGAAGCTCAAAATGATGCCGAGCGAGAAAGATATGACGGTGGCGCAAAGGGCAACCGTCAGCGTCGTGCGGGTGCCGTAAATCAGGCGCGAGAGAATGTCGCGACCGAGATTGTCCAGGCCGAAGAAGAATTGCGCATCGGCTTCCTGCCAGACGGCTCCAACCACCTCCGTCTCGCCATAAGGCGCGATGAACGGGGCGAAAAGGGCGCAGAACAGGGCAAGTGCGATGCCGAAAATGCCGATCCAGGCGGTGATGGGGATGTCTCTCAATCTCATCGCGGATGCCTCAGTCTCGGGTTGGCGACGATCGCAAGGATGTCGGCGACCATGTTGAGGAGGATGTAGACCGCCGCGAAGATCAATCCGCAGGCCTGGACGACCGGCATGTCGCGCACCGTCACGGCATCGACCATGTACTGGCCCATGCCGGGGTAAACGAAGACCACTTCCACGACGACGACGCCGACGACGAGATAGGCGAGGTTTAGGGCAACGACGTTGATGATCGGCGCCAGCGCGTTCGGGGCGGCATGCTTGATGATCGCGCGGCCGGCGGAAAGGCCTTTAAGCTCGGCCGTTTCCATATAGGCCGAGGACATGACGGAGAGGATCGCCGCCCGCGTCATGCGCATCATATGGGCAAGGACCACGAGAACCAGCGTTGCGGTCGGTAGCGCGATGGTCTGGATGCGTTCCAGAAAACCCATGTCCTCGTAGACGGTGGCCGGGAAGGTGGCGATGCCGAAATTCACCGCGAAATAGAGGATCAGCAGGTAACCGATAAAAAATTCCGGCAGCGAGATCGCCGCCAGCGAGACGACGTTGATGATCTTGTCCGGCATCCGGTTTCGGAAATGCACGGACAACATGCCGAGACAGATCGCCAGCGGAACGGCGATGATCGCGGCAAAACCGGCGAGGAAAAGCGAATTGCCGAGCCGCTTGCCGACCTGTTCGGAGACCGAGTTGCGGCTTGCCCAGGACTTTCCGAAATCACCCTGTAGCGCGCCGCCAAGCCATTCGAAATAGCGGGTGACGACCGGCTTATCGAGGCCGAGTTCTGCGCGGATATTGGCGACGGCCTGCGGCGTTGCCGACTGGCCGAGATAGGTCGTGGCGAAGTCACCCGGAAGTGCCTCGACACCACCGAAGATCAGCACAGAAACGGCGAAGAGCAGAATGACCGACAGCACGAGGCGTTCGGTGATCAAAGACAGCAGCGGAAACCGCTCCCTGAACCGCAGGCCGGGCTGGCGACCGGCTTCGGACGTGTTGGACATGGGCACGCGATCCCGTTCTTGCAACGAAGATAGGGACCGCAGGCATCAAGCCTGCGGTCCGGGGCTCATCGATTGGGCAGAAGGCCCGCGCGGTTATCAGGCATCAAGCCAGATGCGGGTTGCGACGTAACCGTTCGACATGTCGTTACCGATGTCGTTGACGTAGCCCTTCACCTTCTTGGTGGCGGCGTTCACGTAATCGTTGAACATCGGCAGGATCGTGCCGCCTTCGTCGCGCACCAGCATCGCCATTTCGCGATACATGTCCTTGCGCTTCGACTGGTCGAGTTCCGAGCGAGCCTCGATCAGAAGCTTGTCGAATTTCTCGTTCTTGAAGCGGGTATCGTTCCAGTCGGCGGTAGAAAGGTAAGCGCCGGAATAGAACTGGTCCTGGGTCGCGCGGCTGCCCCAATAGGAGGCCGAGAAAGGCTGCACGTTCCAGACGTTCGACCAGTAGCCGTCGCCCGGCTCGCGCTTGATCTCGATGTTGATGCCGACCTTCTTGGCGCTCTCCTGGAAAAGCACGGAAGCATCGACCGCACCCGGGAAGGCGACTTCCGAGGTACGCAGAAGGACGGAACCGCTATGCCCGGACTTCTTGTAGTGGAATTTTGCCTTGTCCGGATCGTATTTGCGCTGCTCGATGCCCTCGGGGAAGAAAGCATAGGTGTCGTTGATCGGGAAATCGTTGCCCACCTTGCCGTAGCCGCCAAGGATGCGCTTGACCATTTCCTCGCGGTCGATCGCGTATTTCAGCGCCATGCGCAGGTCGTTATTGTCGAACGGCGCCTTGTCACAGTGCATGATGAAGACGTAATGGCCGCCGCCGGCAGTGGTCAGCAACTGCACGTTCGGCGAACGGGTGAGCAGCGGCACGGTCTTCGGATCGACGCGGTTGATATAATGGACCTGGCCGGAAGACAGCGCTGCGATACGGGCCGTCGCGTCGTTCATGGTGATGAGTTCGACGGTATCGGCGAAACCACGATCGGAACGCCAGTCGCTGGTGTTCTTTTCGAAGGTCATGCGCACGCCCGGCTCGAAGCTCTTGACCTTGTAGGGGCCGGTGCCGATGCCGGCCGTCGGATTGTCTACGCCGCCGTTCGGCTGAATGACGAGATGGTAGTCGGTGAAGATCGCGGGCAAATCGGCATTGCCGGATTCGAGCGTGACGACCAGGTCGCCGCTCTTGTTTTCGATCGACTTGATCGACTTCATGACGCCGGCGGCACCGGATTCCGTCTTGCCGTCGCTATGGCGCTTCAGCGTTGCAACGACGTCGTCGGTCGTCAGTTCCTTGCCGTTATGGAAGGTGACGCCCTTGCGGATCTTGAAGGTCCAGACCTTGGCGTCCGGCGACGGAGCCCAGGATTCGGCGAGCGACGGGATCGGCGCGCGGGTGGTCGGATGGGTTTCGACCAACGTGTCGCCCCAGGTGCGTACGGCGACGAACATGACCTGCGAGGTCGCCTTGGCCGGATCGATGCTGTCGGTGGCGGCACCGCCTTCGAGGCCGAGCTTCAGGGCGCCGCCCTTTTTCGGCGTCTGTGCTTCAGCACTGGTGGCATAAAGCTGGCTTGCGGCGGTAAGTGTTACGCCCGCAGCTACGGCGCGGCCCATGAATTCGCGGCGGTTCATACCGCCTGCGGTCACGCGACCTGCCAGATATTTCGTAAAATCGTTCATTCCCCTGTTCCCTTTATCGTTTGTTGCTTCGATGTCGTGACGGGGCGGTATGGGCGGTTTTCCTCTCCGCTGGTCATACGGCTCCCGGATCAAATTCGGGAAGTGGCCCGGTGGCTGCCGGCTTCATCCTTTCGCGAGAGGGGGCCATTTTAGCGCTTCTGAGTGAGCGGCCCGCCAATGAAAACAAGTGTCAGCGATTAAGGGGCGGATCTGAAAACCGCGCTGCATCCTTAGCGACATTAATTGACACCGATGCGACGGCGCCGTCCAGCTTCTTCTCAAAGCTGTAGCTGCTGCTGGGTCACAGCCATCGCAGGTAGGTTTAGTTGCGCGCTATCGCATGAAAGAACGAGCCGCTGACCGGACCGCGCCGGCCGCCGGACGCGCCGAGATCGTTGCCGACGCCATCGGCGATGGTTGCGAAAGGCGCATCCGTGCCCTTCGAAACGACACTGGCATAGTGGAATTCATGGCCGCGCACGCCCTCGCCATCCGCACCAAGCGGGCCGTCGCCGACCAAGGTCACCCGGCGATAACCGAGATTCATCTTGCGCTTGGCAAAGCTGGTGGCGTGCGACAGAAGCCCAGTCATCGCATGGGTCACGCCATCTGCATCCTCGAGCGTTTCGCCCAGAACCATGTAGCCGCCGCACTCGCCATGGACAGGTTTCGTCTCGGCAAATTGAGCGATGCCGGTCATGAAATTCTTCGCAGAAGCGAGTCGGCCGGCATGCAGTTCAGGATAACCGCCCGGCAGCCAGCAGATATCGCAATCGGCCGGCGGCGCTTCGTCGGCAAGCGGCGAAAACGGAATGATTTCCGCGCCCATTGCCCGCCATTCCCGCTTGATATGCGGGTAAAGAAAGGTGAAGGCCGCATCTTCGGCCAGCGCAATCCGCTGCCCCGGCGGCAATAGCGCCTTTTCTGTTGAACCGGCAGGCATGTCGAAGGGGCGTGCGGCGGCAAAGATCGCATCGAGATCAAGCGAGCGCTCCATGGCGCCTGCCAGCCGGTCGATATGAGCATCCATTTCCGGATGTTCGCTCGCCTGCACGAGGCCGAGATGGCGTTCCGGCAGGGTGAGCGTCGGATCGCGCAGCACGGTGCCGACGACGGGCAGGCCGATCGCCGTGATCGCCTCGCCGGAGAGCTTCTTGTGCCGCTCGCTGCCGGCGCGGTTCATGATGCAGGCGGCGATTTTGACGGCTGGATCATAGTGCATGAAACCGCAGGCGACGGCCGCGGCCGTCTGGCTCTGGCCGGACACATCGAGCACGAGCAGGACCGGCAGGCCGAAAAGCCGGGCCAGATCGGATGCCGCGCCGGAACGGTTCTTTTCACCCGGAATACCGTCGAAAAGGCCCATGGCACTTTCGATCAGGATCAGTTCCGCATCTTCAGCCTGTTCCAGCGCAAGATGCCGCAACAGATCGGGCGCCATGGCCCAGCTGTCGAGATTGAGGCCGGGAAGTTTTGTTGCCGCCTCGTGAAAGCCGGGGTCGATATAATCGGGTCCGGTCTTGATGCCGCGGACCTTGACGCCGCGCTTCTGGAAGGCCCGCAAGAGGCCGATCGTGACGCTGGTCTTGCCGGAGCCGGAGCGCGGCGCGCCGATGATAAGCGCGCGGGCCGTCATCGGCTGGCGCCCGATAGGATCGGCTGCATGGAGACTATTTTTCCGATCACGATCAGGGCCGGGGCAACAAAACCCTGCTGCTCGACTTCGGCCTCGACCGTTGCCAGCGTCGCGGTCAGCGAACGTTCCTCGGGTGTGGTCGCGGCCATCAGCACGGCAACCGGCGTTTCGGGGGAAAGGCCGCCTTCCATCAAAAGGCCGGTGATCGCGCCGATCGTCTTCAAGCCCATGTAAACGACAATCGGCTCGCCGGTTTTCGCCAGCGCCTTCCAGTCCAGATCGTCGGGCGTGCCGGCGGCATGGCCGGTGGCGAGCGTGATCGAGCGGCTGATGCCGCGCATCGTGGCGGGGATATTGGCAGAGGCGAGAGCCGCGAGCGCGGACGTCATGCCGGGCAGGACACGGAAAGGAATGCCTTCCTTCACAAGCGCTTCGGCCTCCTCGCCGCCACGGCCGAAGATGAAGGGATCGCCGCCCTTCAGGCGCAGAACGCGTTTGCCGGCCTTCGCGAGTTCGATCAGTTTCGTGGTGATTTCGCCCTGAGAGATCGAGGGTTTTCCGCCGCGTTTGCCGACGAAGATCAGCTCGCCGGTTTTCGCCAGGGACAGGACGGCATCGGACACGAGGGCGTCATGCACGATCACATCGGCCTTCGACAGCGCATCGGCAACTTCCAGCGTCAGGTAACGCGGATGGCCGGGGCCGGAGCCGGCGAGCCAGACGTGGCCGGGCGCAAATTCGGGCGCTTCGACGATGGTTTCGATGCTTTCATTCAGGGGCATGTGCAAACCTTTTGCCGGCCGATGGCAGCCGGGCTATAGAACGGCCATGGAAGCCGCCATTGAAACAGAAAGCAAGGACCTGCGCCGTGGATGGACCACGGGCACCTGTGCTGCGGCGGCCAGCAAGGCGGCCTGTCTTGCGTTGATATCCGGCGAATTTCCGGCCCTTGTCGAGGTGACGCTGCCCGGTGGCCAGCGGCCCGGTTTTGCGCTCGCGCTGGAAGAGGCCGGCGACGGTTTTGCCAAGGCCGGCATCGTCAAGGATGCCGGCGACGATCCCGACGTTACCCATGGCGCACTGATCATGAGCACCGTACGGCATGGCCTGCCCGGCAGCGGCATCATCTTCAGGGCCGGCAGCGGCGTCGGCACGGTCACCAAGCCCGGCCTTCCCCTGCCGCCCGGCGAACCTTCGATCAATCCGGTGCCGCGAAAAATGATTGCCGAGGCGATTGCCGAAGTCGCCGGTGAAAATGCCGATTTCGAAGTGGAGATTTCCGTCGCGGATGGCGAAAAGATCGCCGAGAAAACCCTGAACGGCCGGCTCGGCATTCTGGGCGGCATTTCGATCCTCGGCACGACGGGCATCGTCATTCCGTTTTCCTGCTCGGCCTGGATCCATTCCATCTGGCGTGGCATCGATGTGGCGCGGGCCGAAGGCCTCACCCATGTCTCCGGTGCCACCGGCAACACGTCCGAAAAGGCGGCGCAGGCGCATCACGGCCTGCCGGAAAGCGCCCTGATCGACATGGGCGATTTCGTCGGCGGCATGCTGAAATATCTGCGCCAGCATCCGGTGCCGAAAGTCACGGTTGCCGGTGGTGTCGCCAAGATGACCAAGCTCGCCCAGGGCATGCTCGATGTGCATTCCAAGCGCGGGCTTGCCGATCTCGAGGCGCTCGCAAAAGTCGCCGGCGATATGGGCGCGGATGCCGATCTCGTCGCCCGCATCACCGCTGCCAACACCGTCTCGCAGGCTTTTCAGCTGGCGGGTGAAAGCGGGCTGGCGCTCGGCGACCGCATCGCCGCGCTCGCCTGGAAGACGGCGGCCAAGGCGCTTTCCGATCCGCAGATCGCGCTGGAAATCTTGGTCTTCGACCGGCAGGGCATGCTTGTCGGAAAGACCGGGTTCACGCCGTCCGATCATTCAGAATCCTTGTCCTGATCGTTACGGCCTTGCTCGCCCACCATCTGATCCCAGCCGGGACGAAAACGGCGTACATAGTCGGCATTGTATAGCTGGCTCTCGACGAAGTCAGATGCGCCGAGCCCCTTGCCGACGAAGATCAGCGCGGTGCGTTCAGCCGGTTCCTCGGCGAGCTTTGCCTCGATATCGGCAAGCGTGCCCTTGATAATTCGCTCTTCCGGCCAGGAAGCGCGCACGACGATCGCGACCGGGCAATCGGCACCATAAAGCGGTGTCAGCTCTTCGACGATCTTTTTCAGCGCGTGGATGGCGAGATGGATCGCCAGCGTTGCGCCGGTCGCGCCGAACGCCTCCAGCGTCTCCCCCTCGGGCATTTTAGAGGCGCGGCCAGAGACACGAGTGAGCACGAGGCTCTGCGCCACTTCGGGAATGGTCAGTTCCCGCTTCAGCGCTGCCGCTGCGGCGGCAAAAGAGGGTACGCCCGGTGTCAGCGTGTAATCGATGCCGTGTTTTTCCAGCCGCCGGATCTGTTCGGCAACGGCGCTCCAGACGGAGAGATCGCCGGAATGCAGACGGGCCACATCCTTGCCGGCCCTATGCGCCTCGACATATTCACGCTCGATATCGTCCAGCGACAGCGAACCGGTATCGACGATACGGGCATCCTTCGGGCACCAGTCGAGCAATTCCTTCGGCATGATCGAGCCGGCATAAAGGCAGACCGGCGAACGGGCGAGGATGTCGCGGCCACGAACGGTGATGAGGTCGGCTGCGCCGGGGCCGGCGCCGATGAAATGGACGGTCATGCCTGCTCCCCGGCCGGTTCCTTCGCATTCGCTTTTCCTTGGGCCAGCGCGCAGGTCGCACCATGGGAGATCAGCCGCGGCACGATGATTTCGGCCGTTTCTCCAGCCACGGCCAGTGCCGCAGCTTCCGAAAGGCTGGAGGACAGCGTTTTTGCCAGGTTGTGGCGCGATACCGTCTTCGTGCGTGGCTCAGCCTGCATCAGTGCGTCGTCGCCGACGATATGCAGGACCATGCCGAGCTTCTTGGCCAGTTCCAGCATGCCGGGCTCTTCGCGTTTGATCTCGCCGGTGGCAAGAGCCGCGACGTCCCCGCGCGAAATCCTTGCCTCGATACAGGCCGCATCCAGCGCCGAAAGAAGTTCGTCGACCGAACTTCCCTTGCGGCATCCCAGCCCCGCGATAATCATCCCGTTCATTGTTTTATCCATGTCCATTGGGTGACCGGCATGGCCGGTTTCCACCCCGTCATCGTGCCGATCGGCGCGGCGCGAGAAACGTCGATGCGCAAAAGGCTGCCACCGAGCCGCGCCTGTGCGGCGATCAGCACCGCTTCCATCTCCAGCGTCACCGCATTGGCGACCAGCCGGCCACCCGGTTTCAGCGCCGCGATCGCGGCATCCAGCACGCCGCCCTCGCTACCGCCGCCGCCGATGAAGATTGCATCCGGCTGCGGCAGGTTTTTCAGCGCTGCCGGCGCCTCGCCTTCGACGAGAATCAGCCCCGGTACACCGAAAGCGCCCGCATTGCGGCGGATGCGTGCTGCCCGGTCGGGATGCGCCTCAATGGCGATCGCCTTCATCGAGGGATCGGCCAGCAGCCATTCGATGCCGATCGAACCGGAACCGGCACCGATATCCCACAAAAGCTCGCCACGCCTTGGCGCGAGAGACGAGAGCGTCAACGCGCGGATCTCGCGCTTGGTGATCTGGCCGTCATGCTCGAATAGCGCGTCATCGAGACCAAAACCGCGCGGCAGGATGCGGGCGCCGATATCTGCCTCAACCTCGATCGCAACGACGTTCAGCACATTGATGTCAGGCAATGCGAATCCGCCAGCCGTCCCGCTGCGGATCCTTTCCGCTTCCCCGCCAAGCGCTTCGAGCACCGTCAGGCGGGATTTTCCGAAGCCGGTCGCCGTCAGAAGCGCCGCCAGTTCCGCCGGGCCTTTTTCGTCCGAGGTCAGCGCAATGATTTTTCGCCCCGGATGCAGCAGCGGCCGGATCAGGTCGAGCGGGCGGCCATGCAGCGAAACGGTCTCGATCTCCTGCAACGGCCAGCCAAGCCGCGACGCCGCCAGTGAAAAGGCGGAAGGGGAGGGGTATGTGACAAATTCTTCGGCGCCGAGATGGCGGGACAGGGTAGCACCGACACCGAAGAAGAACGGATCGCCCGAGGCGAGCACGCAGACTTTTTGCCCACGCAAGGCCAGGACATCACGCATCGCCGCATCGAAAGGTGTCGGCCAGGCGCGTGCCTCGCCGGCAATCAGCGATGACGCCAGTTCCAGATGCCGCTTGCCGCCGAACACGACCGAAGCCGCCGAGATGGCCGCACGCGCGTTGTCGCCAAGCCCGTTCACGCCATCCTCGCCGATGCCGACGATGGACAGAAAACGGTTTTGCTCTAAACCTGTCCGCTCTGATTCAGGAGGCATTTTGAAACGCTCCATACTCATTCTGGGTGGCACTGCGGAAGCCAAGGCGCTGGCGGGGAAGCTTGCCCGCGATCCGCGATTCGATACTGTCCTGTCGCTTGCCGGCCGTACCAAGGCACCGGCCGAACAGCCCGTGCCGGTGCGCATCGGCGGTTTTGGCGGTGCGGAGGGACTGACTGCCTATCTCAAGGAAAACGGTATTTCCGCGCTGATCGACGCGACGCATCCCTATGCTGCGAGAATTTCCGCCAATGCGGCTGAGGCTGCCGAGGTTGCCGGCGTGCCGCTGATCGCGTTGCGGCGTGCTGCCTGGGAGCGGCAGGAAGGCGATCTCTGGCGTGATGCCGGCAGCGTCGCGGAGGCTCTCGGTGCGATCGGAACCGAACCGCGCCGGGTTTTCCTGACGCTTGGCCGGCAGGAGCTGCTGCCTTTCGAGGCGGCACCGCAGCACCATTATCTGGTCCGCAGCGTCGATCCCGTCGATCCGCCGCTCGACCTGCCCAATGTTACCTATCTCACCTCGCGTGGCCCCTTTGCGGAGGCCGACGAGATGGCGCTTCTGGCCGAACATCGCATCCAGTCTATCGTCGCCAAGAACAGCGGCGGGCCCTCGAGCTATGGCAAGATTGCCGCCGCCCGTGCGCTCGGCATTCCGGTCGTGCTGATCCGCCGACCAGTCCTGCCTGACGTCGTGACGGCCGAAACGATCGATGCGGTGCTCGCCTTTCTCGATCATTTGCCGGCGCCCCCGAAGGATCTCGGCGAATAGACGATCGGGCGCTGGTCTTTACGTTCGATCAGCCGCGTTTCGGCCGTGCCAACGATCACGCAGGTGGCCATATCCGCCATCTCGCCTTTGGCGTCGGCGAGTTCGACGATATGGATCGCCTCATCTGGTCGACCGGCGGCGCGGCCAAAAATGACCGGCACGGAGCCGGGCAGATGGGCGCGGAGGATGTCAAAAGCCTCGCCAAGCTGATGCGGGCGCGCCTTGCTGATCGGATTGTAGAAAGCCATCACGAAACCCGCCGTCGCTGCCGCAACGAGCCGCTTTTCGATGATGTCCCAAGGCTTCAGGTTGTTGGAGAGCGAAATCGCGCAGAAATCATGGCCGAGCGGCGCGCCGGCCTTGGCGGCGACGGCAAGCATAGCGGTGACACCGGGGACAACCGACATCTCGATCTCGCGCCATTCTGCTGGCCCGTCATCGATTGCCTCGCAGACGGCGGCGGCCATGGCAAACACGCCGGGATCACCGCCTGAGACGACGCAGACCTTTTCGCCCTTGGCCGCCATTTCAAGCGCCGCCCTTGCGCGAAAAAGTTCCTCGCGGTTGTCGGAGGCGTGGCGGCGCTGGTCAGGCCGCAGGTTCAGGCGGTCGATATAGGGAAAATAGCCAAAAAAATCCGTCGCCACGGCAACGGCGGCCAGAGCTTCCGGGGTGATCTGATCCGGACTGCCGGGGCCGAGGCCGACCACGCTCAGCGTGCCGGTCATTTTCCGTCTCCGATGAATTCTTCCGCAGGGCGCGTCGTCCAGCCGGGCACCAGAACGATGGAGAAATAGGGCGCCGGACTTTCGTCGCGTTCTTCCAGTTTTTGGGCCGCGCCATTCGCCATCGTGCCGCGCTCGACATACAGCGCGCCGGAAAGCTTGCCGGCCGAGGCCAGCGCGCGGCGGATTTTTGGCAGGTTGCGGCCGACCTTCATGATCACGGCACCATCGGTATTTTGCAGCCTCTCGGTCAGTTTTTCTTCCGAAAGCGTACCGGGCAGAACGCTCAAGATGTCATCGCCTTGTACAAGCGGCATTCCGGTCATCGACCAACAGCCGGACATGGCGGTGACACCGGCCACGACTTCGGCGTGGTAGCGCTTTTCGAGCCGCACATGCAGGTGCATGTAGGAACCGTAGAACAGCGGATCGCCCTCGCTCAAAACGACGACATTCTTGCCGGCATCGAGCAGGGTGGCGATATCCTCGGCCGATTTGTCGAAGAAATCGGCAATCGGCGCCTTGTACTCCGTCTCGTCCTTATGGGTCTCGACGGTCACGGGGTAGACGAGCGGCAGTTCCAGCGTGCCGGGGCGGATATGCGCCTCGACGATGGCGCGACCATTGCCGGTAGAACCCTTCTTGCAGAAGAAGGCGATCACGTCGGCTTCGGTTATGCTTCTGACTGCTTTCAGCGTCAAAAGTTCCGGATCGCCGGGGCCGGTGCCGACACCGGTCAGTTTTCCCTTGAGGATTGCCGCGTTCAAAGCCCTGCCCTCGCAAGCGCGTTGACACAGGCTGCGGTCATCGCCGAGCCACCCATACGGCCACGGACGATGGCGTATGGAATGTCATGCACGGATTCCATCAGCGCTTCCTTGGATTCGGCAGCGCCGACGAAACCGACCGGCATGCCGATGATTGCGGCAGGCCGCGGCGCGCCGGCATCGAGCATTTCAAGCAGGCGGAAAAGGGCTGTCGGCGCATTGCCGATGGCAACGACTGCGCCTTCCATCTCGTCCCAGAGATCGAGTGCGGCGGCGGAGCGGGTATTGCCGATCGTCTTTGCAAGTTCGATCGTGCGGCTGTCGCGCAGGGTGCAAAGCACCTGGTTTTCGGCCGGAAGACGGGCGCGGGTCACGCCATGCGCCACCATTTCGGCGTCGCAATAGATCGGCTTTCCGGCGCGGAGCGCATCGCGGCCGGCGGCAACGAAATCGTCGGAAAAGCGAAAATGTTCGGCCGCTTCCACCAGTCCGCAGGCATGGATCATGCGCACGGCGATATCCGCCTGTTCTTCCGAAAAGGCGGAAAGATCGGCTTCCGCGCGAATGATCGCAAAAGACTTTTCGTAGATAGCGTCGCCTTCGCGGATATAGTCGTAAGTGTTCATGGTCGTCCTGGCATCTGGCCTGATTGCGCTTGCGTGCCAAGCCGGTTCGAACCGATCCGGGCAAGGCAGGCAGCGGAATTTTCACCCGCCCGCCGTTCGGATTTCACGAGTTCGGCAAGGCGGCGAAGCGTGGCGTTGGTATCGACAAAAGCAGAATAAGCAAAGGGCGCATCCGAGGCTTTCCCGTCCGCGACGAAGGAAACGCCATCGGCGGTGCCGCAAAGTGCAAGCGCGGAGGCCTGCGGATGGGCGCAGCCCTTGTGGCAGCCGGTGATGTGCAGCGTGAACGAACCGTCTAACAGGTCGGCGCAATCCCGCGCGGCCTCCGCGGCAATGTCATGGGTGGGGATCGTCGCGGATCGGCAGGCCGGGCTGCCGGGGCAGGCGGCGATATGGCCGCGCGGATCGTCGGCGCGGGTGATGAAGCCGGCGACGGCAGCGAATTTTTGGAGGGCTTCGCAGGCGTTTTTTGCGCCGAAGAAGAGCAAGGAATGATCGAGAGCAGGTTTTACCTGGGTGATGCCGAGGCAGGCTGCCTCTTCGCAGAGGGTAGCGAGCGCCTCCGCTTTCACCTGACCGAATGCCGGACCGATGCCGATCGCGTGCAGGTCGTCGGAAAGTGCGAAGAGATCGAACGGAGACGTGGCGGCCCCAAAAATCTCTGTCATGCTCGGGCTTGTCCCGAGCATCTGCGACGGATCATGCTTGGCGTCGTGGTCGGATCCTCGGGACAAGTGCGAGGATGACCTTGGTGGGTTGGCCACCGGTCCGGCGTCGTCCCTCAGCGGTAAGTCGGCTGCCAGATCTCGGCCACGGGCGCTTCTGCCCATTGCTGCCATTCGTTGCAAAATTTCGACTGTTGCAGCCACAGCCTGTGTTTCACGTAAAACATTGAAAAGACGGCCAGACTCTTCACTGCCGCCAAGCAGCAGTTTCCAGAGCACTTCGCCATCAGCCCTGACGGCCATCAGCCGGATATCCGCGAGAAGCTCGGAAAGCCGTAAACGCCCGCCACCATCGACCACGACCGTCATTTTTGGCGCAAGCCCAGTAATGCCGCTGGCGCCGTCACGGATTGCCTGCGCTAGCGGGCGAGGATCGGCGATTTCCATCCCGTCCATGCCGGCAAGCGGGGGTGTTTCAACGGCGAGACCATCGCGCAGCGGCAGGTTCATCGCCCGCACGTCGGCATCGAGTTTCGGGGCAGAGATCTCGCCCAGGCCGCGGATTTGCAGATTGCCGCGGGCGGAAATGTCGAGCATGCCGTTGCCGTGCCAGATCGCAAGTCGGCAGAGCTCGGCGAGCTGTTTTGGCGAGATCGCATCGGTCAGCGCCACGCGGGCCAGAAATCCGTCGCCGGTCATCATGGGCGTCGAGAGGGCGGGGCAGGCGCCGCGGCGCATATCGGCAAGCGACTGCTTGGCCGGTGTCTGCTCGGCAAGCGTCTGGGCAGTAAGTTTCGGGTCCGATGGTTTCTGGCCGAGCTGCACGGTTTCCATCACGCCACCTCTCGCGCCAGCATTCCCAACTCGGCATCCACAGAGTTGCGGCGCGGATGCCAGAGGCCGCGGTTGAGCGCCGAGCGGAAACGTTCGCCCATGTAGCGGGCGCCTTCCGGGTTCTGGGACAGGAGAAAGTCGCGCACCGTCTCGTCGCCCAGATAGGCGTCATAGGTGGCGTCGATCAGCGATTGCGGCACGGCATGGGTGGTTTCGGCAAAACCGATCAGTCGGTCCACCGTCTCCACCAGTTCGGCGGCACCGCGCGGCCCATGGCGCATCTGGCCGGCGATGAAACGCGGATTGACTGCGCGCGCGCGAACGATGCGGGTGACAGCCTCGGAGATCGAGCGGGCTTTTGGCTTCTGCGGATCGGTCGTGTCGAGCGCGATCACGTCCGCCTTGCCGCCAAGCGCTGCGACCGCTGCCGAAAAACCGCCGATGAAGGCGACGTCGGCTGAACCGTCCAGCAGGTCGCGGCCGGGATCGTCGCCGGTATGGACGAGAAGGTCGGCGGATGCGACCTGTTCGGCAAACAATCCGGGCACGGCCTGCGCCTCGCCCTCCGGCCCGCCAAAGGCATGGCTCGTGGCATCGAGATAAAGGCGGCCGAGTTCTTCGCGCTCGTTCCAGCCACCGTCGGCCAGCTTTTCCTCGATGCCGGATCCGTAAGTGCCGGGAGCTGAGCCGAAAATGCGGGGCGGCATGGTGCCGGACTTTTCGGCCACTTCGGCAAGCGGATTGTCGCCCGGCGCTTCCTCACGCGCCGCGATCGCCCGCATGGCGGCGTCGAGAAGCGCGATCAGTGAAGGGAACATGTCGCGGAACAGGCCGGATATTCTCAGGCTCACGTCGACGCGCGGGCGGCCGAGTTTTGCGGGCGTCAGAACTTCAATGCCGGTCACGCGGCCGGTCGCGGCATCCTGCACCGGCCTTGCGCCCATCAGGGCCAGAACCTGCGCCACTTCCTCGCCACCGCTGCGCAACGAGGCGCTGCCCCAGAGATCAAAGACGAGGCTTTTCGGCCAGTCGCCGTGGTCCTGCAGGTAACGGCGCAAGATCTCGTCGGCGGCGCGTTTGCCGAGTTCGAAGGCGGTCGGGGTCGGCAGGGTGCGCGGGTCGCTGGCATAAAGGTTTCGGCCGGTCGGCATCACGTCGCGGCGACCGCGGGCCGGGGCGCCGGAGGGGCCGGGGCGGACATGTTTGCCGTCCAGTGCGTCGATCAGCGCATTTGTCTCGGCGTCGGCGCTGGCGATGCGGAGCGGATCGTCATCGCCTTCCGCGACGCCGCCGAAGACGTGCTGGCCGTCCTTGATGGCGAAATCCTTGAGATCGCAGAGAAAGGCGTCGATGCGGGCGAGCGCCGTATCGGGATCGTCGTCGCGGGACACGCCGGCTTCGTTGGCAAGTGCCGTATCGCGCGCCGTCTCGACGATCAGTTTTGCCAGCCGGTCGCGGCGGCGGCGGTCGAGACCGTCGGCCTGGGCATATTCGTCGACCAGCAGTTCCAGCTTTTTCTGTTCGTCCGACAGGCCCGCGCCTGCGAGTACCGGCGGCAGGTGGCCGATCGTGACGGCCGAGATGCGCCTTTTGGCGACGGCCGCCTCGCCCGGATTGGAGACGATGAAAGGATAGACGACCGGCAGGCTGCCGGTCACCAGTTCCGGAAAACACTCTTTCGACAGGGCCACCGTCTTGCCCGGCAGCCACTCGAGCGTGCCATGGGCACCGACATGGACGATGGCATGGGCGCCGAGGGTTTCGCGCATCCACTGGCCGAAGGCGAGCAGGGCGTGGCGCGGCGGCAGATCCGGGCTATGGTAATCGGCGCGTCGATCGGCATTGCGGCCGCGATCGGGGGCGAGTGCCACCGTGACATTGCCGAATGTCTTGGCACGGAAACGGTAGGCACCGTCCTGCAGGTCTTCGTCTTCGCTGGGATCGCCCCAGGCGGCTTCGGCTGCCGTGATAGTGCGATAGTCGGCGAGCGGGAAGGTGGCCGATTTTTCGGCGAGACCATCGAGAAGTATCCGCGGCGTTTCGGGAATGTTGGAAACGGAATAGCCGGCCATGGAAAATACATGCAGCATGGACAGCACGCTTTGCGGCACGTCCAGTCCGACGGCATAGCCGGTGCGACCTGGCGCGCTCGGATAATCCGGCATCAGGATGACGACTTTTCGATCGGGCCGCGCGGCCTGTCTCATCGTCAGGAAGGCTGTGATGCGATTGGCAACCTGTTCGACCCGGTCCTGCTCGGGTTCGTTCGTCAGATGCGCGGAATTGTCTCCGGCCTTGAAGGAGATCGCGCCAGCCAGGATGCGGCCGTCGAGTTCCGGCAGCACGACATGCATGGCAAGGTCGGCAGGGTTCAGGCCGCGTCGTCCTTCCGTCCAGCCGTCGCGCCGTGTCGTGGCGACAACGATCTGGAAAACGGGCAGGCCGCTGCGGTCAAAGATCGTTTCGCCACGCTCATCTGTGCCGCTGGCAAAGGCCGTGGTGGTGAGGATCGCGGCGGGAGCGAAATCGGCAATCGCCTGTTCGACGAATGTGACCGCTTCGGCATCCTTCAGGCTGCCAACGAAGATCGGCAGCGGTGCAAAACCGCGAGACACCAGCGCCTCGAACAGGGCGTCGATCGGTGCTGCGTCATTGGCAAGCAGCATGGAGCGGTAGAAGAGGATCGGCAGGCATGGTGAATCGGCTGCGAAACCAGCCAGAAGCGTTTCCGCCGGAACGATGCCCTGGCCCGGCCGGTAAAAACCGGCTTTCGGCATGACGGATGCCGGTGGCAGGGCGTCGTTGCTACCCCTTGCCAGCATGGCCAGCCGCCGTGCCAGAAGCCGCATATTGTCCGGCCCGCCTTCGCGAAAACAGCCGAGCAGGGCGGAAAGCGTGTCTTCGGAAACGGTCGAGGCTGCGGCCAGCCGGTCGTCGCGCATGCTGCATTCGCCGGGCAGCATGGCGAGGGCGATATTGTTTTTCCGTGCCAGCCGCGAGATTTCGTCGGCGCCATAGGCCCAGCGGTCATAGCCGCCGAGAATGCGCACGAGAATGACCTTGGCATGGGCTGCCGTCTTTTCCAACCACAGGTCGATCGACATCGGGTGGCGGAGGTCGGAGAGGTTGGTAAGGGCGAGGGCCGGGACGTTTACGCTTGCGGTACCCCCCTCTGCCCTGCCGGGCATCTCCCCCACAGGGGGGGAGATCGGTGAGTGGCTCGCGCTCGGCCATCTCGACGGTTGGGTTCGGGGCAAAGTCGGCGCGTCTAGCGGATCTCCCCCCTTGTGGGGGAGATGGCCGGCAGGGCAGAGGGGGGCGGGCTGGTCGCCGGTCTCAGCAGCATCCTGCTCAGCGCGTTCAGCCGCACCCCACCCCGCCAAAATCCCGTTCAGGTCGCTGCCGGAAAAGGACAGCACCACCACATCGGCCGGCGACTGGTTGAGGTCGACCGGTTCGATCAGGTCGTCGAGCGACGACGATGTGGTGGCGAGTATGTGCATCCTTTTTCCAGACTTTTGGCCGCCTGGTCAGGCGGCCAGCATTTTTTCGATTGCGGCGCGGTCGATGCCCTTCTCGCCGATCACGACGAGGCGGCTCTGGCGGGTTTCGCCGGGGGCCCAGGCGCGGTCGAAATAGTGGTTCACGCGCGATCCTACCGCCTGAACCTGCAGGCGCATCGGCTTGTTCGCGACTTCCACGAACCCCTTGATGCGCAGCACGTTCTGCGCTTCCGCCGTGGCGGAAATGCGCGAGGCGAGCGCTTCTGCATCGGTCACGGCGGCGATGTCGATGACAAAGCTGTCGAAATCATCGTGGTCGTGATCGAGCTCATCGTCGTGATGGGTCTTGCGGTTCTCGATATCGTCCTCGACGGCGAGGCCAAGGCCGATCAGCACGCCCGGATCGACCGAGCCATTGGCGGCCGGCACGATCTTGACCGCGCGCGGCAGGTGCGCCTGGACGCGGCCCTTGGCGGCCGCAAGCGAGGCTTGGTCGAGAAGATCGGTCTTGGTCAGCACGATCATGTCGGCGCAGGCGACCTGGTCTTCGAACACTTCCTCGACGGGATCGTCGTGATCGATCGAGCTGTCCATCTGGCGCTGGGCTTCAAGCGCCTCATGGTCGTCGGCCACGCGGCCCTCGGCCAGCGCCACACCGTCTACGACGGCAACGACGCCATCCACCGTGACACGGGCCTTAACATCCGGCCACTGAAAGGCCTGGACGAGTGGCTTTGGCAAAGCAAGGCCGGAGGTTTCGATCAGGATGTGATCGACGCGCGGCTCGCGGGCCAGGATCTGGTCGATTGCCGGCACGAAATCGTCGGCCACCGTGCAGCAGATGCAGCCGTTTGCGAGCTCGATGATATTGTCTTCCGGGCAGCTTTCGATGCCGCAGCCCTTCAACACTTCGCCATCGATGCCGACATCGCCAAATTCGTTGACGATGATCGCTAAGCGCTTGCCCTTGAGGTTCTCGATCAGGTTGCGGATCAGCGTCGTTTTACCGGCACCGAGAAATCCGGTGATGACGGTGCAGGGGACGCGGTCGAAAGAAACGCTCATTGGGGCATGTCCTCGTGATGATGGAATGGGGGAATACGGGCCGTCATGCCCTTGCCGCGCAGGCACATCGGGCGGCCGCGCAGCGGCAGGAAACCACGCTCGTCCTCGGCCAGCATCATGGCGCCGGTGACGATGTCGTCGACCACGTCGAGCGACAGATGACCGAAGACATAGGACCAGCCGGAACGGTGGTTGAAGGCGGCACTGGGGCTTTTTTCGCAATTGGCGAGACAGGTGACGGGTTTGACGTTAAGCGGCTTGCCTTCCGTTGCCGCACGCAGCGCCTCAATCAGCTTGATGCCCGGCCGGGCTTCGCTGTCAGTCGCTTCACGGCAATTGGTGCAGACGAAGATCGTCACATCGACGTCCTCGGCGGCGCTTTCCGCAGCGATTGGGCTTTTTTGCTCGTCACTCATCGTCTGGCCGCATCACCGTCGGGTTCAAAATCGGGGTGCGGCGCAGGAGGGCAAAACCTTCTGCAACGAAAACACTGTTCGGAGCACCCCGCCCGGCAGCTGGAATTTTCAAACGGCAGTTCTCCTGGCTCGCGGGTCGTCGCCATCCGCCTGCCTTCCCGGATCTCTCCAGTGGCGTTCGGCCGTAAAGGCCGTTTGGCAAGATGGCTATCCGCCTACAGTTGCGGGGGCAGCCGCGGCATTGGGCACATCTCGCCCGCACCGCATTCTCTCTTAGCCCTTCCGTTGCCGGAAAAGGACCGTATCGTTTCAACTACGCCCGGTCGCGGTCCGGTGTCAATGCGCGACGCCTCATGTGCCGCAACCGGCGCCAAAGCGTCGCAAGGGCGATTGCCGTCAGGGCGAATTCGTTTATAGTGACACAGCCTATGGTGCCCGAAAGGGCCTTGGAGGGAATGCGGTGCGACGGTTTTTCCGTTCATTCCGCGGCTGCCCCCGCAACTGTAAGCGGAAAGTTTGAAGCCCAAATCGGCCTTATGGCCATCAAGTCACTGGAGAGATCCGGGAAGACGGGCGTCAAGCGCATGATCCGCGAGCCAGGAGACCTGCCGGAGGCAAGAATAGTTTGAACAGCCCTCGGGTGGAGGGCAAAAGGACAAGATCATGGCTATCAATTCCGCTGCAACTTCGGTCAGCGTTTCTTCTTCGAAAATCATTCCCCTCAGCATGACGGCCCTGCTCGGCCTGTTCATGGTCGGTTTTGTCGGCTTCTCCCATCTGGATGTCGTCCACAATGCCGCGCATGACACGCGCCACTCGCTCGCCTTCCCCTGCCACTGAGGAATTTTTCAAATGTCGTTGTTTCGTAACATCGTCTTCACGGCGGTGATCGCCGGACTATTGTCCGGATTGCTGCTGACCGTGATGCAGAGCTTTTCAACCGTCCCTTTGATCCTTCAGGCGGAAGTTTATGAAAAGGCCGAAGGCGGCCATTCGCATGAGCATGCTACCGCGCCTGCCGATGCCACCGCCCCGGCTGGGCCCGCTGCCGCTGCAACCGCCGCACACGAGCATGAAGAAGAAGCCTGGGAGCCGGCCGACGGTTTTGAGCGTTTCATCTATACGGCCGCTGCCGACGTGCTCTCTGCCATCGGTTTTGCGCTGGTCATCATCGCCGCTTCGGAAGCGCTCGGTGGTTTCGGCGGCTGGCGTGGTGGCCTGATGTTCGGCATTGCCGGCTTCATCACCGTCATTCTCGCCCCCGGCCTCGGCCTGCCGCCGGAACTGCCGGGCATGCCGGCAGCAGAACTTGCGCCCCGCCAGATCTGGTGGATCTCGACCGCCGCCTGCACGGCTGCCGGCCTTGGCCTGCTCGCCTATACCCGCTCGGCCGTCTTCGCGGCGCTTGCCATCGTGCTTCTGGTTGCCCCGCATCTGATCGGCGCGCCGTTGGCACCTTCGCATGAGACCTCGGTGCCGATGGATCTCTATGCCCGTTTCGTCAACGCCGTCTATGCCACGAACCTTGTGTTCTGGGCCGTGCTGGGTGCTGCCTGCGGTACCATCCGCAACCGGCTGCGCACCGGCGAGGAAGCGCCCGCCGGCACCTCTCCGAAGCTGGCGACCCGGTAACTGGAAGAGTGACTGAAAAAGTGAGCGATATCGACGAAGCTGCCGCTGCCCGCCACCGAGCCAAGATGGCGAACCGCAAGGCGGTGCAGGACAAGGAAGTCGCCGAGAAGACCCTGGAAAAGGGTCTTCTCATCGTCCATACCGGCCCCGGCAAGGGCAAGTCGACGGCGGCCTTCGGCCTGGCATTGCGCATGCTCGGCAACAATCGCCGCGTCGGTATCGTGCAGTTCATCAAGGGGGCCTGGTCGACCGGTGAGCAGCCGGCATTGGCCGTCTTCGGCGATCGCGTCGTCTGGCACACGATGGGCGAAGGCTTTACCTGGGAAACCCAGGATCTGCAGCGTGATATCGCCGCCGCTGAACGGGCCTGGGGCAAAGCGCTGGAGCTGATGGCTGACGAAACGATCGGCCTCGTCATTCTCGACGAGCTCAATATCGCCCTGCGTTACGATTATCTCGATCTGGAAAAGGTCGTGGCCGAACTTCAGGCGCGCCGCCCGGATCTGCATGTCGTCGTTACCGGCCGCAATGCCAAGCCGGCACTGACAGAAGCGGCCGATCTGGTGACCGAGATGACGCTGGTCAAGCACCATTTTAAGGCCGGCGTAAAGGCTCAGGCCGGTATCGAGTTCTAAAACCATGGCTGCCCGCGCTTTGATGTTTCAGGGGACGGGGTCGGATGTCGGCAAATCGCTGCTGGTCGCCGGCCTCGCCCGCGCCTTCACCCTGCGCGGCCTGAAAATCCTGCCGTTCAAGCCGCAAAACATGTCGAACAATGCCGCCGTCACGGCGGATGGCGGCGAGATCGGCCGGGCGCAGGCGCTTCAGGCGCGCGCCGCCGGCGTGCCGCTCAGTGTGCATATGAACCCGGTTCTACTGAAACCCCAAAGCGAAGTCGGTGCGCAGGTCGTGGTGCAGGGCCGCGTCGAGGGCAATGCCAAGGCCTCCGAATATCAGGCGTTGAAACCAAAACTGCTCGCCCGCGTGCTGGAAAGTTTTGAGCTTTTGCGCGGACAGGCCGATCTCGTTCTGGTTGAGGGTGCCGGCAGCGCGTCTGAAATCAACCTGCGCGCCAATGACATCGCCAATATGGGCTTTGCCCGCGCCGCCGACGTGCCGGTCGTGCTGATCGGCGATATCGACCGTGGCGGCGTCATCGCCAGCCTTGCCGGCACGAAACTGGTGCTCGACCCTGAAGACGCGGCGATGATCGAGGGTTTTATCGTCAACCGGTTTCGCGGCGATCCAACTCTGTTTGCCGAGGGCATGCGGATGATCGCGTCCCATACCGGCTGGCGGTCGATCGGGCTCCTGCCGCATTTTGCCGATGCGGCGCTGCTGCCGGCGGAAGATGCGCTTGGCCTTAACGCGCCGTCACGACGCAAGGACGGTGCAAAAATCCGCATTGCGGTGCCGGTCCTGCCGCATATTTCCAATTTCGACGATCTCGATCCGCTCGATGCCGAGCCGGATGTGGAACTCGTTCGCGTCCGCCGCGGACAGGTCATTCCGGCCGATTGCGATCTCGTGCTTCTGGTTGGCTCCAAGGCGACGATTTCTGATCTTGCGGCGCTTCGAGAGGCGGGATTCGACGTGGATATTGCTGCGCATCTGCGGCGGGGCGCGCGCGTGCTCGGGCTTTGCGGCGGTTACCAGATGCTCGGCCGCAAAATTTCCGATCCTGACGGCATCGAGGGACCGCCCGGCAGCGTACCGGGGCTTGGCCTGCTCGATGTGGAAACCATCCTCACCGACGACAAGCGGCTTGAAGCAGTGACCGGGACGAGCTTTGATGGTGTTTCGCTGACCGGCTATGAAATGCATGTGGGCCGCACCGAGGGGGCGGATTGCGTGCGTCCTTTTTCGGTGATCGGTGCCGGCAAGGATGGCGCGATCTCAGCGGATGGGCGGGTCTGGGGCACCTATCTGCACGGTCTGTTTTCAGACGACCGGCAGCGCTCAGCCTGGCTGACAAGGCTCGGCGGCACGGCATCCGGCCTGGATTACGAGGCGAGTGTCGATGCTATCCTCGATCGGCTTGCCGCCCATATGGAGCAGCATCTCGATCTCGACGGATTGCTCAGACTTGCCAGATGATGAGCGCCAACAGGCCGAAAAGGCCGATCAGAAAATAATCCGCCAGCCGCGCCAGTTTCAGCGCACGGCGTATGTCCTGTGGCCCAAGCTCCCGGCGCCCACCTTCGCCCATGAATCGCGCCTCGATCATCTGCCCGCCATAACTGCGCGGACCGGCCAAGGCGATGCCGAGTGCGCCGGCCATCGCCGCTTCCGGCCAGCCGGCATTCGGCGAACGGTGATGTCCTGCATCCCGCAACACGGCGCGGACGGCATTTTTCGGCGAAGCGCCTTCGATGAAGAAGGCGGCGGTGATGAACAGGGCGCCGCTCAGCCGCGAGGCCGGCAGGTTGATGAGGTCGTCGAACCGCGCCGCCGCCCAGCCAAATGCTTCGTGGCGCGGCGAGCGGTGACCGATCATGCTGTCAGCGGTATTGGCCGCCTTGTAGGCCGCTCCGCCAGCCAATCCGCCGATACCCATCCAGAAGGCAGGGGCCACGACGCCATCGGAAAAGTTTTCCGCGAGACTTTCGATCGCCGCACGGCAGACGGCGGCCTCGTCGAGCTTTTCCGGGTCGCGGCCGACGATCATCGAAACAGCCTTGCGGCCGGCCTCCAGCCCGCCGATCTCAAGCGCTCTGGCAACGGCCTCGACATGGCTTTCAAGGCTTTTCTGCGCCGGCAGGCTGGCGGCGGCAAGAACCAGCAAGACGAAACCCAAGGGCACGGCCAGAAGGCCGGCCTCGATGACGAGCGCGACACATACCGCGGCAGCCAGAAGCACGATCAGCGCCATGACGCCCATGCGCTTGCGGGTCCGAAAATCATCACCTTCCCGGTTCCACGCGCGATCGAGCCGGGTTATCAGCCAGCCGATCCAGGTGACCGGATGGCCGATACGGGCATAAAGCCAGTCGGGATAACCGGTGACGCGCTCCACGATCAGCGCGGCAAATGCGAGAAGGAACATTTTTGTGGCAGGCCCTGATTCTGGCGAAAACAAGCTCGGCGGTCCGATCCAGCACGGCGGAAATCTCGGCCGGGCGCGAAAACTGTTTCCGCAGGCGCCCGAACCCTGGATCGACCTGTCGACCGGTATCAATCCGCATTCCTACCCATATTCGCCGATACCGGCCAATGTTTTCGCACGCCTGCCGGAGCCGGTGTCGCTGGAGGGGCTGAAGGCGGTTGCGGCGCATGCTTATGGCGCGCCTTCGGCAGCGCATTTGGCGGCGGGGCCGGGGACGCAGATCCTGCTGCCGATCGTGGCGGGGTTGCTGGATGGGTGGTCACCTCTGGCGAAGACCCTCTCTGGCCTGCCGGCCATCTCCCCCACAAGGGGGGAGAAGACTCGTGGCAGCCACTCGTCCCAATCGGAACTCGGCCGGTCGGCCAGGTTAAGCCCTCCCCCTTGGGGGGAGGGTGGGGAGGGGTTTTTGCCTGAGGCGGATGAGAGACCCCGCACGTCGGAGGGAGCCGATGGCACCCACAGCACAAAACCTCGGCGTATCGCAGCAGTGCTCTCCCCCACCTATGCCGAACATGCACGTGCTGCCCGAATGGCCGGTTTCAGCGTCACCGAAACCGATGATCTCGAAACACTCGCGGCCGCCGATCTTGCGGTGATCGTCAATCCCAACAACCCGACCGGCCGCATCGTGCCGAAAGCCGATCTTTTGGCGCTTGCCGACGTCATGCGGGCCAAAGGTGGGCTGCTCATTGTCGATGAAGCGTTCATGGATGTTTCGGAGGCGGAAAGCGTAGCCAATGCGGTCGATGCCGGCGGGCTCGTCGTTCTGCGCTCCTTCGGCAAGTTTTACGGCATGGCGGGCCTTCGGCTCGGTTTTGCGCTGGCGCATCCGGATATCATCACCCGGATCGAGGAAAGGCTCGGGCCATGGGCCGTTTCCGGGCCCGCTTTACATGTGGCGAGCGAGGCGCTTGCCGATACGGCTTGGCAGCAGGCCATGCGTAAAACCTTGAAGGCCGAAGCCACTCGGCTGGATGCGGCACTTGCAAGCGCTGGCCTTGCAGTTCTTGGCGGCACGTCACTGTTCCGCCTCGTGCGAGATCCGCGGGCTCAGGCATTGTACCGGCATCTCGGCGAACACGGCATTCTCACTCGCCGTTTCGAGGAGCGTCCGGATGATCTGCGGATCGGCCTGCCGGAAGCGGATGGCCGGGCGAGGCTGGAAGCGGCGCTCAAAACCTTTTAGCCGGCGAACTTGTCGCGCCAGGACGGCTGCGCATTCGCCACCGGCAGCGCGGTAGCCTCGTAGACGCCACGGGCCACTGCCCTTGCCGTCACCAGCGTCGCCAGATGGCAGAGTTCGGCAAAGGCCGTCATGTCTTCCATCGGCCTTTTTCCGGTCGCAGCGGAAAAGATCGTGTCGCCATCGCCGGGCAGATGCGCGGGAAGGACGGCGCGGGCAAGGCCGTCATGGGCCATGATCGACAGGCGGTGCGCCTGTGCCTTGGTCAGCACCGCGTCGGTGACGATGACACCGATTGTCGTTGCCTTCAGCTTTACGCCTTTCATGCGCAGCGCGGAATGGTCGTCGTCAAAAGCTTGCGGCAGGCCAAGGCCGCCGAATTCAGAATTCTTTTCGAATGCCGCAGACCAGAAATGCGGGCCATCGCCGACCGTCGCTGCACCCATGGCATTGACCGCAAGTAGCGCCGCGATCCGGTGGCCGGAGGAGGTGACGGCGCTGGCGGAACCGAGGCCGCCCTTGACGGTGGCGGTCGAAGCGCCGGTTCCGGCCCCAACGGTGCCGAGCGGGAATGATCCCGTTTTCGCGGCCTTGAAGGCGTCGTAACCCATGTCGCGATAGGGGGAAAACAGGCCCCAGTCCTTGTTGCCGCCGTTCAGGAGATCCATCAGGATCGCCTGCGGCACGATCGGCACTTTTGCCGAGCCGACCGGAAAACCGCGGCCGATTTCGCGCAAGCCCGCCTGCACGCCGCCGGCGGCATCGAGACCGAAGGCAGAGCCGCCAGACAGCACGAAGGCATCGACCGTCTGCACGGTCATGGACGGATCGAGCAGGGCGGTATCACGTCCGCCCGGCGCGCCGCCGAGAACCGAGCCGGAGGCAATCGCCGGCTCGTCGAAGACGATTGCCGTCACGCCCGACCCCAGGACGAGATCGGTGGCGTGGCCGATGGTCACGCCCTCGATATCGGTCAGGAGGTTGAGCATGGCGGTCATTTTCGCGTGTCCGCCGCTTATTCGATGTCGAACTTGACGCCCTGGGCGAGCGGCAGCGTACGGCCGTAGTTCAGCGTGTTGGTGGCGCGGCGCATATAGGCCTTCCACGCATCCGAACCCGATTCGCGGCCGCCGCCGGTTTCCTTTTCGCCGCCGAATGCGCCGCCGATTTCGGCGCCCGAGGGGCCGATATTGACATTGGCGATGCCGCAATCCGAGCCGCTGGCAGACACGAAGGTTTCCGCTTCGCGCATGTCATTGGTGAAGATCGAGGAGGAGAGGCCCTGCGGCACGTCATTGTGCAGTTTCAGCGCTTCGTCGAAATCGGAATACTTCATCACGTAGAGGATGGGCGCGAAAGTTTCGTCGCGGACCGGGCCACTCTGGGCCGGCATTTCGACGATGGCCGGGCGGACATAATAGGCGTCGCCGGCTTCCGTCTCGTTGACGCGCTCACCGCCGACGACCCTGCCGCCCGTCGCCTGGGCGGCCTGCAGGGCGGCCTGCATCTTGTCATAGGCAGCCTTGTCGATCAGCGGGCCGATCAGGTTGCCGTTTTCGAGCGGCGAACCGATCGTCACCGACTGATAGGCCTTGACGAGGCGCGGCACGAGCGCGTCGTAAACGCTGTCATGCACGAAGATGCGGCGCAGCGAGGTGCAGCGCTGGCCGGCCGTGCCCATG
Organism: Neorhizobium alkalisoli; assembly: GCF_007829835.1. GTDB lineage: Bacteria > Pseudomonadota > Alphaproteobacteria > Rhizobiales > Rhizobiaceae > Neorhizobium. Next base: position 34,156 of record NZ_VIWP01000020.1, read on the forward strand.
GCCGAAAAGGCGATGCCGCGCAGGGTGAGGTCGAGATCGGCCGTCGGGGTGACGATGGCGGCATTGTTGCCGCCGAGTTCGAGGATCGAGCGGGCGAAGCGCTGCGCCAGTTTTGGTCCGACGGCACGGCCCATGGCGGTCGAGCCGGTGGCGGAAACCAGCGGCACCTTTTCGTGATCGACCAGGACTTCGCCGATCTCGCGGCCGCCGATCAGCAGGGTGGAAAGGTTTTTCGGTGCCGTGCCGCCATCGGCGATATAACGGGCAAGCGCCTTGTCAAAAATCGCCTGGCTGGCGAGTGCCGTCAGCGGCGTCTTTTCAGACGGCTTCCAGATGGTGGAATTGCCGCAGACGATGGCAAGTGCGGCATTCCATGACCAGACGGCAACCGGGAAGTTGAAGGCGGAGATGATGCCGATGGCGCCGAGCGGATGCCAGGTTTCCATCATCCGGTGTTCGGAACGTTCGGTCGCGATGGTGAGACCGTAAAGCTGGCGGGAGAGGCCAACGGCGAAATCGCAGATGTCGATCATTTCCTGCACTTCGCCAAGACCTTCAGAGGTGATCTTGCCGACTTCGATCGAGACGAGGCGGCCGAGTGCGGCCTTGTTGGCGCGCAGTTCCTCGCCGAGCAGGCGGATCAGTTCGCCGCGCTTCGGGCCGGGCACAAGGCGCCATTCGAGGAAGGCGTCATGGGCAGCGTCGATCGCCTTCTTGGCGTCGCTAGCGCTCACTTCCGGCAGCTTGCCGATTTCCGTGCCTGTGATCGGCGAGCGAACGGCAAGCGTGCCGCCCTTGTAACGATCGACGGAAACACCGAGATCGGCAAAGATCTTGTCCACATCGGCGGCGAGGTCGAGATTGGCGAGCGTCATGTCAGTCCTTCCGGATATCGGGTCCCATCAACATGGATGAGGGGGCAATCTACAAATCGGCAGCGGTTTGACAACCGTGCAGTTCAGAACCGCTCGCCGGTGAAATGGGCGATCTGGGCGCCGGCCTCGTAATAGGCCTCCTTGAGCGGCCGGAAACCCGGTTCAGTCACCCCCGTCAGCGGCAGCGGCAGATCGGCTTCCGTGACCTCGCCCAGAATGTGGCGGGCCAGCATTTTTCCGAAATTCGTGCCCGGCGAGATGCCGCGGCCGTTATAGCCGGAAAAACCGATGACGTTCTGGCCGAACTTGTGGAAGCGCGGCAAGGCATTGTCGGTCATGCCGATCTTGCCGAACCATTCGGCGTCAAATTCGATATCGCCGAGCTGCGGAAAGATGCGCTTCAGCGAACGGCGGGTCCAGTTGCGATGGACCGCGACACCGGTGCCGCGCAGGGCGCCGACCGAGCCGAAGACAAGGCGGCCGGCCTGATCCATCCGGAAGGAGGAGAGGATTTCCTTCGTGTCCCAGCAGCCTTCGGAATTGGCAAGCACGGTGCGGCGCAGATTGTCGCCAAGCGGTTTGGTGGCGATGTTGAAATAGGGCAGGTGCACCTGTTCGCGGCGCACGCTTGCCCAGGGGCCGGTGCTGTAGGCGTCGGTGGCGACGATGATCCAGTCGGCCGAGACCTTTCCGCCCGCCGTGGTGACGATCTTCTTTCCGGCCGTTTCCGAAGTGCCGGTGACCGCGCTGCCTGTAAAAATCTTCGCGCCGGCCTTGATGGCGGCATGGGCAAGGCCGCGGGCATAGGCGAGTGGCTGCAGGGTTCCGGCGCGCATATCGAGCAATGCGCCGGCATAGGCATTCGAGCCGACGCGGCGTTCGGTCTCGGCGGCGTCGAGCATGGTCACAGGTGCACCGCGCCTGTTCCATTGCCGTGCGCGTTCCTCAAGCTCCTTCAGCCCTTCCGGGCCAACGGCGAGATGCAGCGTGCCGTTCTTTTCCAGCTCGCATTTAATGCCGTGCTTTTCGATCAGCTCGCGTACGAGATAGGGGCCGTTGCCGAGGAAATCGAGCGCGCGTTCGCCGTAATGCTCGCCGAGCTCCTTCGGAAAATCGTCGGGCATGACCCACATGCCGGCATTGATCAGGCCGACATTGCGGCCGGCGCCGCCGAAACCGATCTCGGTCGCTTCGAAAAGGACGACATTCGTGCCGGCTTCCGCCAGATGAAGGGCAGCCGAAAGGCCGGTATATCCGCCTCCGACGATGACGACATCGGCCGTCACGGCGCCTTGCAGCGGGGTCGTGGCCGGAGCCGGAGGAGCGGTCATTTCCCAGAGGCCGTGGGAGCGGGGATTATTGAGCATAGGCAAAGGTCCGCAAAAGAGGTCATTCCTCTTTACAGTCCTGTTTTCTCGATGAATATCGACATGTTCTCAACAGGTCATTCACTGGAGGAATGACATGCTGCCGCCCCGGCGTTTTCTGCCCTCGTTTTCGCTTCTGTCGGCCTTCGAGGCGGCTGCCCGCACCGGCAGCGTCACCGCGGCCGCAAACGAACTCGGCCTGACCCAAAGCGCCGTCAGCCGGCAGATCTCGGCGCTGGAGGGACAGCTCGGCGTGGCACTGTTCCTGCGCGAGCGGCAGACGATCAGGCTGACGCTTGCCGGCAATACCTATGCCCGCGAGGTGCGCGAGGCGCTGCGGCGGATTTCGGATGCGTCGCTCAGCCTTCGTGCCAATCCTTCCGGCGGCACGCTCAATCTTGCCGTCCTGCCTTTCTTCGGTACGCGCTGGCTGATGCCGCGGCTGGGGCGGTTTATAGATGCGCATCCGGGGATCATGGTCAACCTGATCACGCGGCTCGAACCTTTCGATTTCCGCTTCGATGCGCTCGATGCCGCCATCCATTTCGGCGCGGCGCGCTGGCCGGGAGCGGCTTTGACCTTTCTGAGGGACGAGGATGTCGTGCCCGCCTGCAGCCCGGCCTTTCGCGAAAAATTCGGCCTCAGGACGGCGGCAGACCTGATGCACGCACCGCTCCTGCATCTCAACACCCGGCCGGATGCCTGGGAGCTGTTTCTGACGGAAAACGGGGTTGCCTTCGATGCCCTGCACGGCATGCTGTTCGACCAGTTCATGACCATGGTCGAAGCGGCAACCGCCGGGCTTGGCGCCGCACTCCTGCCGCGCTTCCTCGTCAGCCGCGAACTCGACGAGGGCCGGCTTGTCGAGGCGGTTCCGGCGCGCGCCATGGGGACCGGGCAATATCACCTCGCCTATCCGCCGGATCGCGCCGGCTATCCGCCGCTTGCGGCATTTCGTGACTGGATCGTTTCGGAGATTGAAGCGGATCGCTTGCGGTTGGCCGGTGCATCGGCCAATAGTTCTGCAGTTTCATCCTGATCGCCGTGGCGATCCGACATCCGGACATCTGACCAGGGGGCCAAGAGTTTCATGAAGCCGATTTTCGTTCAGCTACGCTGCAAGCCCGGCAAGACCTACGAGGTTGCCGACGCCATCTACAAGACCGAACTCGCGTCGGAACTCTATTCCACCAGCGGTGACTGGGACCTTCTGCTCAAGGTCTATGTCAAGGATAGTGAAGAGATCGGCCGTTTCGTCAACGAGAAGATCGCCGCCATTCCCGGCATCGAGCGCTCCCTGACGACGATGACCTTTACCGCGTTCTGATAACGCCCGCAGGCGTGACCCGGGACAAACCGGCAAAAAGCCGCCGTGAGGCGGCTTCTTCTTTGAAAAGATTACTGAAATCAGGTTTTTTGGGTGTCAGACGTGGGTTGCGGGCGCCTGATGGCGCGAGCGCACCAGATCGCGAATGGCCACACGCACCTCGTCGGCAGAGTTGAAACGCTGCTCGTCGAGATCGATGACGTGGAACTTGACGGCGATGAACTTCAACCTGTCTTCGTCCGGAATGACTATGCCGACGGGTTCACCGCCGAATTCGATAACTTGCTTCTGCATGGCAGACTCCCGCATTGGCTGCGGTCAACGCAGCTTTTGGCGAATGGATTTTTTCAGAGAATTGGGCCTGAAAGGGCTACATTCGACAGCACGGAAGGGAGCAGCGATCCGTGCCAATCATTTTCGACGCAAGACCCACGAAGGCGGCGACGCGCGTATGTTTAAACATGTCACTCTCCCTGCAATGCGGTTGCGTAGGACTGCCGGACGGGTTCCGGCAATCGAGGCGGACATTAAGTGAATCGTGGAATACGATCAACTAAAATCCATCTATCAGGAATTTTTTTCTGACTGATGACAGGAAGACGGCGGAATTGTGAAAATTCATTCGCGTCGCCGGCCGATCATCAACCTGCCGGGAGATGGGGATGGGGTGCTCTTCCAACAAGGGTGGCGAATAAAAACTTTTCGTGACAGTCAAGTTTTGGAGCATGTTTCGGGGCTTGGGCAACCTTGAACGCAATGCTGCAATTCAGGCCCTTGCGGGCGCTTTTCGCAATCGGAATCAAAAAGGCCGGCGACATGTCTGCCGCCGGCCTTTCAAAAATAGTCCGCTGATCGCCTTTTCAACCCATGCGTTCGGAGGCGTATGAGCCTGGCGACGGCGGGAAGACAACGGTGCGGTTGCCGTTGATGAAGGTGCGGTGATGGATATGGGCGTGGATGGCGCGGGCGAGAACCTGGCTCTCCACGTCACGGCCGAGCGAGACGTAATCGTCTGCAGACTGGGCATGGGTGATGCGAACCGTGTCCTGCTCGATGATCGGACCTTCGTCGAGATCGGCGGTGACATAGTGCGCCGTCGCACCAATCAGCTTCACGCCGCGCGTATAGGCTTGCTTGTAGGGGTTCGCGCCCTTGAAGCTCGGCAGGAAGGAGTGGTGGATGTTGATGATCCTGCCCGACATTTTTTGGCACAGCTGGTCGGACAGGACCTGCATGTAGCGGGCGAGCACGACAAGCTCGGTGCCGGTCGATTCGACCACATCCATCAGCTGGGCTTCCGCCTGCGGCTTGTTTTCCTTCGTCACCTTGATGTGATGGAAGGGGATGTCGTTGTTGACGACCTGCTTCTGGTAATCGAAATGGTTCGACACGACGCCGACGATATCGATCGGCAGAGCGCCGATCTTCCAGCGGTAGAGCAGGTCGTTGAGGCAATGGCCGAAGCGCGACACCATCAGAAGAACTTTCACGCGCTCTTCCGAATCGAAGATTTCCCATTCCATGCCGAATGTGTCGGCGACGGGCTTGAAGCCTTCGAGCAGAGCGGGCTTGGCAACGCCTTCTTCGGAGATGAAGGAGACGCGCATGAAAAACTTTCCGGTGTCGAGGTCGTCGAACTGCGAACTGTCGATGATGTTGCAGCCCTTGTCGGCGAGAAAGCCGGAGATCGCAGCGACGATCCCGCGCGTCGATTTGCAGGTGACGGTCAGTACATAAGATTTCATCAGCGGTCCCCTATCCGGTCTTTCGGCCAGCCTTGTATAGCGCCCGGAACGGGCAGACCATATCCGCCGGCATGGCATGCCGGAAAAATTTGCGTCTGCGGGCGTTCCATCTTGTCGGCCCCAAGATTAGGGATGGCCCATAAAAATTCCGTCCCCTTTGCGCCTTCCATACGCGCATCGCCGTCGCAATCCCGAGCCTTGGCCACAGATGAACGATTTATTATCATTTGCTAATTTACATCATGGCTTCTAGAATTCGCGCGGCTTGCTTTCTTCCATTGCGCACCATGTCTTAAGAGACGTCCTGTCACTCATTTTGATAATATTCGGAGAAGCCGGTGAAGAGTGGTTCGAAGCGGAGCAGAAGCAGGGGATGGCACGCTCTCGTGGCGGTGGCCGGCATGACTGCTTCGGTGCAGCCGGCTCTGGCCTCCGGTGCGTGCCTGCGCGGTATCAATCTGGCCGGAGCGGAATTCGGCGAGGTCGGCGAGGCCTATGGCAAGGGTTATATCTATCCCTCGGCCGAGACGATCGGTTATTTCTCGCAGAAAGGCTTCAACACCGTGCGGCTGCCCTTCCTCTGGGAAAGGCTGCAGCCGAAACTGTACGGCGCCTTCGACAAGAACGAGGCCAAGAGGCTTGCCGATGCCGTCGAGGCGATCCGGGCGGGCGGCATGGTGACCATTCTCGATCCCCATAACTATGGCCGCTACAACGGCACGCTGATCGGTTCCGAGGAAGTGCCGCAAAGCGCCTTTGCGGATTTCTGGCGGCGGCTGGCGATGATGTTTCCGCAGCGTCCGGATATCGTCTTCGGACTGATGAACGAGCCTTACGGAATTTCCGCACAGGACTGGCTGTCATCGGCAAACAGCGCGATATCGGCGATCCGGCAGACCGGTGCAATCAATCTCGTGCTCGTCCCGGGCACGGCCTGGACCGGCGCCCATAGCTGGCTCGGCGGCACATATGGCACGCCGAACGCCACCGTCATGGCGAATATCACCGATCCGCAGAACAATTATGCCTATGAGGTCCACCAGTATCTCGACACCGATTTTTCCGGCAAGAACGACGAGTGTTCGCGCGCGGAAGATGCGGTGAAGGCGCTCGGCTCGTTTGCATCCTGGCTCAGAAGCCACAGGCTGAGAGGCTTCCTTGGAGAATTCGCCGTGCCGCGCAAGCCGGAATGCCAGGCCGCCCTGGCCGACATGGTGAACGTCGTGGAGCGCAGCCCGGATATCTGGCTCGGCTGGTCCTACTGGGCGGCGGGAGAATGGTGGCCGGCGGAGGAGCCCCTGAACATCCAGCCCGTCAATGGCGAGGATCGGCCGCAGATGCAGACGCTGTCGCGCTTCTTTTCGGAACATTCCGGCTGCAATCAGTAAAATTGCAAACAAATCCTTAAGCCTTTGAAGGTGACCATCGAGGTATTGTCGGCCGGATGAACACCCAACTTCCTGGTTCGACCATGACGGATGCCCGAAACATGCCGCTATCGGCATATGATTTCGATCATGTAATGCCTCGGGCGGCCGCCGAACCGGTGACCTTCGACGGCACGGTCGGACTTTTCACGCCCGCAGGCCGCAATTCCGGTCATTCCGGGCTCGCGGTTCTTTTCGCCAGCCCCTGGGGACTGGAAGAAATCTGCACGCGCAAATTCTGGCGCATTCTTGCCGAGACGCTTGCCGATCGCGGCATTCCAAGCCTGCGTTTCGATTATCCTGGCACCGGCGACGCCCTTGATGGTGATCTTGCCGGTGGTCTTGCCGACTGGTCGAACAGTCTGGTTTCGGCAGCCCGGCAGCTGAAGATCCTGTCCGGCTGCGAGCGTATCGCCATCATCGCCCAGGGGCTCGGCTCGGCGGTGACCGTGAAGTCGCTCGGGGAGATCGACGGTATCGAGGCGGTCACCCTGCTGGCGCCGGTCGTCTCCGGCAGGTTTTATCTGCGCGAGCTTTCGGTCTGGTCCAAAGTGGTGGACAACAATCTCGGCATTTCATGGCCGGAAGATACAGCTAAGGGTGTTTCGATCGCCTCGCTCGACATGCCGGATGCGATTGCTGATGAGGTCCGCAAGATCGACCTGATGAAGATCGATGTGCTGCCGGCGCCGCGCGTGCTCGTTGTCGGTCGCCGCGACCGGCCGGCCGATACCGCCTTTGCGGCGCATTTGCGCACGATTGGCGCTGAAGTCGCCGAGCTTCCCTTCGACGGTTATGAAAAGCTCGTCTCCAATCCTTCCACGGCCAAGATGCCGCTTTCGGTGGCGGAAGAACTTGCCGGATGGATCTCGACCTTGCCGGTCGAGCCGAATTCCCAGAAGGCACCGCGGCGTATCGCGCTTTCGCCGCTCAAGGCTGCCGATTTTTCGGAAACGCCGGTCCGCTTCGGCATCAATGGCCACCTGTCCGGCGCGCTTTGCGAGCCTGCCACGCAGCGCCGAGGTGCCACGGTCGTGTTTCTGAGTTCAGCCTATGACCGGCATGCCGGCTGGGGGCGCCTCACTGCGATCCTGGCGCGCAAGCTTGCCCGGATCGGCATTGCCTCGCTGCGGTTCGATACGGCCGGTGTCGGCGACAGTGCGCCCGTGCCGGGACGGCCGAGCCAAGTTCTCTATCATTCCAGCCAGAATGCCGATGTGTCGGCCGCGATCGATTTCCTGATGGCGCAGGGTCTGGGTCCGGTCGTGGTGTCCGGCCGTTGCAGCGGCGCCTATCTCGGTTTCCGTGCAGCGCTTTCCGATGAGCGGATCGCCGGCATATGCGCGGTCAACCCGTTCGCCTTCCGCTGGCGCCCGGGCCGCTCGGTCGAGGATGCGGTCGCCAAGGCGACACGCAGCCTGCATGATTATGGCAAGCGCGCGCTCAAGGGCGATACACTGAAACGCCTGGCGCGGTTGGAGATCGATGTCACGGCGGCGGGTTTCAACATTCTTCGCGGCATCGGCAGCCATGCGCTTGGCCGTGTCCTCTACGCCTTCCGCCATGTCCTGCCGGAAGGCCGGGCCGTTTATGGCGCCTTCGCAAGCCTGCAGGCGCGTGGCGTGCCGGTCTCGCTTGTTTATAGCGAGGGCGATATCGGCCTGAAACATTTCAACTTCTACCTTGGTGGCAATGCTGCCGACAGGCGCCGGTTCAGCAATGTCGCGGTGACCTTCATCCCGGATTCGGATCATAACCTGACGCCGGAGCATGCGCGCGCAACCTATCTCGACACTTTGCGCAAGCTGGCGCTCAGCGTGCCGCGGCCGAAGAACAAGGCGTCAGAAACGCATCACGCCGTCGCCGCCGAGTGAGGTGATCGAACCGGAAGGCCGGCCCGCGCCGGCTTTGGTGGGGCTCAGCGCAATGCGCTTCACGGACCCCGGTGCAAGGTGGAAGCCGTTATCCGCGACCTCGTAACCGGGCACGTCCAGCATCACGGATTGCGCGAATACATCCGTTTCGAGATCCAGCCAGAAACCGCGCTCATCTTCGCCCAGCACCGGCTTGAGCACCGGCGCATGCAGCGCGTTTCCGCGGCCGAGCGGGAAATGGAAGCTTTCGGCAATGATCTCGCCCGTCCCGGCATGTCTCAGCCGCGCCACCGTCACGTCATGGGATGGCGGGCCGAAACGATAGGCATAGGTCGTATCGAAAAAGGCGCCGAACAGGTCGGTGACGGCGATGCTCTGATCGCCGCGTCCGGCGAGCATCAGATCTCGTCGTCCGGAGACGACCGACATTCTGCCGTCTCGAAGGCAGATGACCTCGATGACGGCCGGAAGATCGTCAGAAGTTTCGTTGATCAGGTGGAGATCGAGCCCGTTCGTGCCTTCGTCGGAAAACACGGCCTGGACCGGGCGGAAGGCACGTTTCAGGGCAAACCAGGCGGGTTTTGGCCTGGCTTCGACATCGACCACGCCCCAGCCGGGGCCGGCCATCACGTCCTGAAAGGTGAAGGTCAGAGCGCCATTGCAGCTAGAGCCGGGACGCCGCCATTCGGCATAGGTCGTCTCCATCACCTCGCCGGTGACGGCGCGGGAAAAGGCGAGATAACGGCAGAGATCGGTCCTGCGAAGGTCATTGGCGTCGAGGCCGTAGAGCGTGCCGATATAATGGTCGCGCACATCCTCGAAATCCCAGTCGGCGCCGCTGTCACGCGGTATGCCCGCCTTGCCGCCTTCCAGTGTCTCGTCCGCTGAAAGATTGGAAAAGGCCAGGCATTCGCCGGCAAAGCGGACATTGGCCCGGCGTGCATCCTCGAGTGGCTGCCGATAGGCGCCGACGCCGTAATAATGCGCGATGCCGGCATTCGGGAAAAAGGGCAGGGCGGCGCCGCAGGGCGAGTTCGGCAGATAGGCAAGATCCGGCCGGCCTTCCGCCACCAGGCCGGCCAGGATCTCGTCGCAGAACGGGCCTTTCCAGATCCGCTCCGGCAGGCCGAGCATGGCGCCCTGCTGCCAGATCTCGCTGCCGCCGCAGACGATCGCGAGCGAAGGAGAGGCCTGCGTTGCGGCCAGAAATTGGCCGGTTTCCGATTTCACGTGGGTGAGGAAATTTTCGTCGCCAGCCGGATAATCGAAATTGGCGAACATAAAATCCTGCCAGACGAGAATGCCGAGCTCATCGCAGAGCGCGAAAAAATCCGGGCTTTCATAGGTGGCTATGCCCGGGATTCGGATCATGTTCATGCCGGCGTCGCGTGCGAGCTGCAGCCATTTTTCGTAAGCCTCGCGATCTCCCGGGAGGCTCAGAATATCCGCCGTGGTCCAGACCGCGCCGCGGCAGAAAATGCGTTCGCCGTTGACGCTCAGCCTGAAATCATTGCCGTCCGGACCACGATCGATTTCGATCCGGCGGAAGCCGGTGCGGGCTAGCCAAAACTCCTCGCCGTCGATCGTCAGCGTGACGTCGTAAAGCGGCTGGCTGCCATGGCTGTTCGGCCACCAGGGCTCGATATCCGGCAGGTGGAGTTCGCCGACATATTGTCCGTCCGCACCTGCCTCGATCGCCGTTTCCTGGCCATTGCAGGAGAGGCGCAGGTCTTTCGCCTTCCCCTCGAATGAAAAGCCGATGGCGAGATGGCCCTGATTGCCATCCAGCGTGCTTTTGATCGAAAGGCCGGACATGCGGCTTTCGCCCGGCCGGATCAGTCCAATTGGCCGAAAGGGGCCGACGGCGTGGATCGAAGGGCACCAGCCCGGCATGAAACCGAGCGCCGTGGTGCGGATGAGCCTCAGACCCTGATTGTCCATCAGCCGCGGCCGCCAGCGGGCGCGGGGGCCGGTCTTTTCGAGATGCGGTTTCAAGGCACGAAAGCAGATCGACAGCGTCTCTTTGCCCGTCAGCTCGATCGCCACGTCATGGCTTTCGAACATGCTTTCGCTCGAAAGGATCAGCCTGTCATCGAGATAGACGTCGGCGATCGTCGCCAGACCCTCGAAACGCAGGATCGCCTTGCCCGGTGCCTCATCCGCCAGGGATTTTTGATACCAAGCATCACGGTCGATCAGTGTTTCCGGGTTGTTTCGGTCGAATCGTCCCAAAGCTTCCAGCGCTGCGGCGACTGTTCCAGGAACGATCGCGTCCAACCGATCCGCATCGGCCGGAATATCGCGTGGCAGGGCAAAAGCGTCCGGTTCCGTCAGGCACAGCGACCAGCTCCGGTCGAGCGCCGTCACCTGCCGCGCAAAAAACCGGTCTGCGGTCACGCGGCCTCGCGTGACTGGTCGAGCGTGCGGCCGAGATCGCTCATCAGCCCGTCCCAGGCGTCAGCCGCCGGTTCGAGTGCCGCCGCCAGAGGTTCGAATTTCTTGCGGGCCAGCGCCCGTGCCAGCAGGAACTGGGTGGACTTGGCGGTCTCGGAAATTTTTAGCGCCTTCTTCTCCGGCACTTCGAAGGCGCCGTGGTTCAGCCAGGCGAGATGGCTGGCGAGAAGCTCGAAATTCGCCCCCAGCTGACGCAGCGTGTTGAACGCATATTTATGGAAGAAGGCGAAGTCGCGCTCGGCCAGCCGGTGTGCCTGCTCAGGAAACACGCTGGCAAAGGCGCGCACCGGATTGGCCTCCGGGCGGCGGGCATAATGATGCCGCAGCAGTTTCCAGGCCATCTCGCGGATCGATCGCTGCGACGGATAGGAGGCGGGGAATTTGGCAAATTCCGTATAGGGCAGAAAAAGCGGCGCATCCGGGCCGCCGTTCAGCTGCAGCAGACCGACAAGGTCATTGCCCGACAGGGTGAAGAAGCCGCCATTGTGGAAATAGTCGAGTTCCCGTCTTTCGAGATCGAGGCGATTGATCGCGACCGTCGTCTTGCCGTGTTCCTGATGGTAGGTCAGGCCGCGCGTATCGGGCAGGTAATAGCTGTCGAGCTCAAGCAGCGTCAGCCGGCCGCGGCCGATTTGCTCCAGAACATGCCGCTGCGGCGCGTCGAAAATCGCCAGTTCCGTGACACGAATGCCGTAAAGCGCTTCGAGGTCTTCCAGCGGCACCTTGAAGAAGGTGAACTGGTCGCCTTCGAAATCCTGGGTCAGGGTGAAGGCGAGCATCGCCTCCGGCTGCATGCCGGCTGCGGACAAAACCTCGATCCACAGATCGGCATAACAATTGGTTTCCGGCCAGATGCGGTCGGCCGAATGCAGGGCGTGCGGACGATAGTGTGTCGGGTCGAGCCTGTCGAAAACCTTGGTCATAATATTATCCCCAAAGCGTGGCGCGCACCTCTTGCGGCCATGCCTTCACGTCGAGCCCATGGGTGTGGAACAGTGCCAGCGCGATACGCTCCAGGCCGAAACCGACGCAGGCGGTATGCGCAACACTGCCATCTTCCAGGTTCAGGCCCCATTTGGTGCCGAATGCGTCCTGGTGATAGTTGAAGCTCATGCAGGCGGTCGGATTGGCGGTCGAGGTGATCGGGATCAGCAGCTCGAATTTCAGGTTCTGATCCCGCTGATTGTTGGCCATCATCTTGCCGGCGCGGCCGAAGAACGGGTCGTTTGCGATGTCGATCGTCACGTCGAGACCGACCGATTTCATCATCTCGACGCCGCGGTCCATCCAGCTCTGGCGGAAATCCGTGACATGCTGCTGCGTGCCCATGCAGACATATTCGCGCATGCGGAAAAGCTGCTGGCGGGCCGGATCCTTCGACGGTTCGTGGCGGAAGCAGTAGCTCTGCAGGTCATAGAGCGCGCCCTTCGCCGAAATCTTGCCGCGGCGGGCGACGGTCGGGTAAAGCGGGTAGCAGGCAGCCGGCGTCAGCACGATATCGGTCGCTTCCTGGCCGGCGGTCCAGTCGTCGCCCACTTCCATGCATTTCAGCAGGCTCATATGGTCGAGTTCGCTGCCGCAGAAGGAGTGGACGGTGCCGGCGAGCTGTGGAAAGCTCTTCATGTAACCGCTGGTCTCGAAAAATTCGCGGTTCATGCCCGGCGGAAAGCGCATCGCCTCGGCGCCATCGCCGCCACCAACGCGGTCGATCAGCCGCTCGAAGGCTGCGATCACGTCTTCGAACTGGCCGCTGCGGCCGTAAAGGCCATCAACACCGGTTTCGATCAGCAGGCCTGCATCGAACAGTCGATCAAGAAATGAAACTTGCATATCCATGACTTTACCCCCTCGGTAAATCACTTGCGGTTCTATAAATCGGGTCTCAGCCGAAAAGGCTGGTATCGGGCTTCTGAATGAGCAGCATGGTCGACGTGTTGCCGAGAATGCGGTCGTTTGAAATCATCAGCTGGGCGGAATGGGCGTCGCGCAGGTGGCGGCCGAGACTGTAGGGCGTGCCGTTCTTGTAACCCATGATGCCGCAGATGATCATCGCCTGGTTGATGATCGTCAGGATCGTTTCCGACGAGGACAGTTTCACATTGTTCATGGCAATCGAAAACGCCATGGACGAAAGCTGGTCCGCATCGCGTTTCGCAGCCTCGTAAAGCTTCAGGCCGGACTGGATATTGGCCTTCAGCATCTGCAGCATGTTCGATGCCTCGGCGAGACGTGCCGCACCGGGCGGCGTCGCGCCGTTCGACTTGCGGGCGGCTGCCCGAACGAAAGCCTGGGCGCGCAGAACCGCGTCGGCGGCAATGCCGAACCAGACCGCGCTCCAGAGAAGATGCGAGGTGGCGAGCATGGATTGTGCGGCAATCTCGGCAAACGGTTTTGGAAAGACCTGTTCGGCCGGCGCCTCGCCCTTGAACAGAAAACCGTCGGAGCAGGTGCCGCGCATGCCGAGCGTGTCCCAGTCCACGGTCTTCTGCAGCGTATACTGGCCCTTCCTGAAGACCGTCATCACCTGGTCGCCGGGTGCCGCCGTCTCATGGGCACGGGAGGTGACCATGATCGCATCGGCATGGGCGCCGTAGGAAATCACCGTTGCATCCTTGGTGAGCCGGCAGGTCTCGCCGTCGATCTCGATCGCGCAGATGGAGTTGCGCATATTGCCGCCGATCCCGCCTTCCGTCGTCGCCGAGGCGACCAGAAGCTGACGGGCGGCCAGTTCGTGCATGAAGCCGGAGTGCCAGGCGCTGTCGGTGCCATGCTCGACAAGGCTCGAAACCTTGATCTGGTGCATGGCAAAAACCATGGCGCTGGCCGAGCAGGCCTGCCCCAATATGGAGCAGACTTCGGCAATCTCGGACAGAGACGCGCCTTCGCCGCCATGGCTTGCCGGCACCTGGATGCCGAGCAGCCGCTCCTCCCGCATCACCGCCACCGCCTCTTGCGGGAAGCGCGCATCACGGTCAACGGCGTCTGCAAATTCCGCCGCCACCTTCGCCACGCGCCCTGCCCGGGCGGCAAGCGTCATGTCTGCGCTCTTGAGGTCGGCAACCAGGACGGCGGCGCTCATCTTCAGGCCGCTGCCTGCGTCTTGACGATCTGGGTGAGCGTCTGTTCGATCGCCTGAATGCTGGCGAAGGACTTGCGGTTCAGCAGGCTGTCGGGAAATTCCAGATCAAATGCTTCCTCGATGCCGAGCATCAGCTGCACGGAGGCAAAGGAGGAAAGGCCGGCTGCATAGAGATCCGCGTCGTCCGCAATCTCGTTCACCGCCACCGGAAGGCCGCCGACACGGCCCAGAAGTTCGCGAATGGTCTCGTTCATCTCGACATCCCCCAATCAATGTATCGCTGTCATCGCTGCCCATTTGTTTAGGATGGAAAGCATAAGGAAGCGGTAACGGACATGCTGAAGATCAGGCTGCGGGATTCGTTAGAATTCGATCGATGGGTGGAAGATCAGGGTAAGAATTGGGGTGGTTGAGGCACAGATGTTGATTTTGGCACCTGTGCAAGCCCGCCCCCCTCTGCCCTGCCGGGCATCTCCCCCACAAGGGGGGAGATCTGCCTGTGGCGACCTTTCGCCCTTCTCGGTTGTCGAGATCGCATAATGCCAGAGCGCCCAGCGGATCTCCCCACCCGTGGGGGAGATGCCCGGCAGGGCAGAGGGGGGGCCACACGGCGCCACCTCAAAAAAATTTCACCGCGCGTTTTCCCCCTCCCCAAAACCTGTGCCTATAATCATCAGGTTCCGTCACGGATACACCGGCAGGCGTGCCGGCGAGGCGGGATCGGCGCGGGGTGTGAGGGAGAGACGCAGGATCTCGCATCCCGGGTTCGCGGAAAATGGTCTCCCTCCGGCGAGACGGGGAGTTTTGACGGGTTCGGACCGGCCCGTCATGACTTGATGCCCGACCAGGGCGCCGGGCGTGCCTGTGCGGCACACAGGGTGGTTCGACGGACAAGTTTTGCCGGGCTTTCAGTCCGCGACACTTTTCGAAAGACCGGCGGAAAAAGACCGTCCGGAAGAACCACGGCAGAGGGACCGAAGTCGCGGGCAAAAACCGCCGAACGGGGCGCCGAGAGGTGTCATTTGTTTTTGAATTTGCGAGGCAGCTTTCGTCGCCCCGTCCGTTCAATGAAATTTTCCCGATCGCCAAGGCCGTATTGTGCCTTGTCGCCGCGCGTTCATGTCACCGGGGCGGATAGGAATGGTCGTTGCCGCGGAAATCGCTGACCGAATAACAACCGCCATCGCCGCGCACGGCGCTTTCACCGATCGGCGCCTTGCCGTGGCCGCCAGGAATGTCGAGCACATAGGTCGGCTGGCAGAGGCCGGAAATATTGCCGCGCAAGGCCGCGACGATCTTCTGGCCCTCCGCGATATCCATGCGGAAATGGCTGGTGCCGGGGGCAAGATCGGGATGGTGCAGGTAATAGGGTTTGATCCGCGTCTCGACAAAGGCCTTCATCAGGTCGCCGAGAATTTTTGGATCGTCGTTGATGCCCTTCAAAAGCACCGTCTGGCTCACCATCGGCAGGCCGGCTTCGATCAGTCTTGCGCAGGCGGCGCGGGCTTCCGCGGTCAGTTCCCGCGCGTGATTGGCATGCAGCGCCACATAGATCACCTTGCCGCTTTCCTTCAGGGCGGCAATCAGCGCCGCGTCGATATGGTCGGGATCGACCACAGGCACACGGGTATGGAAGCGGACGATCTTTACATGCTCGATCGAGGCGAGGCCGCGCATGATCGCGCCAAGCCTGCGGGGAGAGAGCACGAGCGGGTCGCCGCCGGTGAGGATGACTTCCCAGATCTCGTCATGGGCTCGGATATAATCGAATGCTGCGGAAAGCTCGTCCGCGGACAGTGTGCCGTCGCCCTGCGGTCCGACCATTTCGCGGCGAAAACAGAAGCGGCAATAAACGGGGCAGACATGCACTGCCTTCAGAAGCACGCGGTCGGGATAACGATGCACGATGCCCTTGACGGGGCTATGGGCATCGTCGCCGATCGGATCGGCACGTTCTTCCGGCGTGGTCAAAAGTTCGGCCGGATCGGGCACGAACTGTCGAGCAAGCGGGTCGGCCGGGTCGGCGCGGTCGATCAACGACAGCACGGTCGGTGTCAGGGCGATTGCATATCGATCGGCAACCGCGCGTACGGCCTCAAGCCTCTCCTCGGGGATCAGGCCGGCGGAATGGAGGTCGGCCGGGGTTTTCAATGAGCGGGCGGCGGTCACGAAAAGGTCTCCGCCACTGGTGCCCAGAGAACCTGGTCGATACGCGTTGCGCCGGTTGCCAGCATGGCCAGCCGGTCGAAGCCGAGTGCTGCACCGCTTGCGTCCGGCATGATCTCAAGCGCGTCGAGAAAATCCTCGTCGATCGGATAGGTCTCGCCGTAGATGCGCTGCTTTTCTGCCATGTCGTGCTCGAAGCGGCGGCGCTGTTCGCCGGCATCGGTGAGCTCGCCAAAGGCATTGGCGAGTTCGACGCCGCAGGCGTAAAGCTCAAAGCGCTCGGCGACGCGCGGATCGCGGGCGGAGGGGCGGGCGAGGGCCGCCTCGGAAATCGGGTATTCGCAGAGGATCGTTGCCCGGTCGCGGCCGAGATGCGGCTCGATCTTTTCGACAAGCACCTTGCTGAACAGGTCGGTCCAGCTGTCGTCGGGCGAAACCCGCAGGCCGTTTTTGGCAAGCATGGCTGCAAGCGCATCGCGATCCGTCTCGCCATCGGCGGCCATGGTCGCCAAAAGGTCGATGCCTGCGAAACGGTCGAAGGCTTGCGCCAGCGTCAGGCGTTCCGGTTCGGCAAACGGGTCGATCTCCATGCCGCGGAAGGAAAAGCGCTTCGTGCCGGTCGTTTCGGCGGCGAGTTTCAGCATGTCGGCGCAGTCGGCCATCAGCTGCTCGTATGTCTCGCCGACCCGGTACCATTCGAGCATGGTGAATTCGGGATGATGCAGCGGGCCGCGCTCGCGGTTGCGATAGACATGCGCGAAAGTGAAGATGCGGCGCTCGCCGGCGGCCAGCAGCTTCTTGGCGGCAAATTCCGGCGAGGTGTGCAGGTAGAGCGGCGCTGCCTCGCCGCCGATGGTCAGCGCCTCGGTCGCAAAGGCGTGCAGATGCGTTTCATTGCCCGGAGAAATCTGCAAAGTCGCCGTATCCACCTCGATGAAATCACGGCTGCCGAAAAAGCCGCGCAGCACCGTCTGCACGGCATTGCGGCCGATCAGGAAGGGGCGGCGGTCGGCATGGGTCTCGGGTTTCCACCAGGGCGCCCGCGATTTGGCATTCTGCGGCAGCGTCATTTGCGGCTTTCTTTGCCTGTTGCAGCGGGCAAGGCTTCCACTTTGCACGGTTTTGAGGTAGTCCGGCCCGGAAAACAGGCGTTCCGTCCCTCAAGGGACGATCATCGCCCGGTCCTCTACGACGCATTTTCGGCCGTTACAAGCCGGCACCACAAGGGAATATCATGGTCAAGGTCATCGCCTCTTCCGTCCGCAAGGGCAATGTCATCGATGTCGATGGCAAGCTCTATGTCGTTCTCACCGCGGAAAACTTCCACCCCGGCAAGGGCACGCCGGTCACACAGGTCAACATGCGCCGCATCGTCGACGGCGTGAAGGTGTCGGAGCGCTGGCGCACGACGGAACAGGTCGAGCGCGCCTTCGTCGAAGACGTCAACCACCAGTTCCTCTATGAAGATGGCGAAGGCTTCCACTTCATGAACCCGGAAAACTACGACCAGATCGTCGTCGATGCCGACACGATGGGCGACCAGAAGGCCTATCTGCAGGAAGGCATGGTCTGCATCCTGTCCATGCATGAAGGCGTCGCGCTTGCTCTGCAGCTGCCGCGTCACGTCATTCTCGAAATCACCGAGACCGAACCGGTCGTCAAGGGCCAGACGGCTTCCTCGTCCTACAAGCCGGCCATGCTGTCGAACGGCATCCGCACCGCTGTCCCGCCGCATATCGATGCCGGTACCCGCGTCGTCATCGCGACGGAAGACAATTCCTACGTCGAACGCGCCAAGAACTGATTTTTTGCCTGATGCGCCTGGCCGCAAGGCCGGCGCAAAGGGTGGTCTGATCCAAAACGAAGGCCCGGAAATCGAAATCGGTTTCCGGGCCTTTGTCGTTTCTGCGCCTGTGACGAGACGCCCCGCCAAAGGCAGATATGAAAAAACCTCCGAAGCGATGCTCCGGAGGTTTTTTGTTGTCGGTAATAGGTGCCGCTATCAGTTCTTGGCGGCGACCACGACCTTGGCCGGAGCCGGCTTGCCGACTGCATAACCGCCGCCGACGGCGACGTTGAGCGAGACATAGTCCTGCGCCATCTGCTGGACGGCCTGGGCCAGGCTTTCCTGTGCGGTCGAGACCTGACGCTGGGCGTCGAGGACGTCGAGCAGCGAGGAAGCGCCGTCGCGGTAGCTGGCGGTTGCGAGCTGCAGGGCTTCTTCGTAGGACTTGACCGTGTTGCGGAGCGCAGCAACCGTGCGACCATCGCGGGCGACGGCGGCAAGCGCGTTCTCGACTTCCTCGACTGCGTCGAGAACCGTCTGCTTCCAGGCGAGATGGGCTTCGCGGGCAGCGGATTCCGACGAGGACAGGTTGGCACGGAGCGCACCGCCATCGAAGATCGGCAGGCTGAGCTGCGGACCGAACGACCAGGACAGAAGGCCTGCTTCAGCCTTGCCCGACTTGACGTAGGACGGCGTGATTGAGCCGCCCAGCGTGATCGACGGATAGAGCTGTGCTTCTGCGACGCCGATATTGGCGACGGCAGCTGCGAGCTGGCGTTCCGAAGCGCGAACGTCCGGACGGTTGCGGATCAGGTCGGCAGGAACACCGGACTTCGGGCTGAAGCGGGCAGTCGGCTGGTTGCCGCCGCGCTGCATTTCGGTGACGAGCGAACCGGCCGGCAGGGCCAGAAGCGTCGCAATCCGGTGGGATGCAGTGCGGAACTGGGTTTCGAGGCCCGGGATGGTCGCGAGCGTCGAGTTGACCAGACCTTCGGCCTGAACGACGTCGAGGCGCGAAGCAGCGCCGGCATCGAGCTGCAGCTTGGTCAGGTTCAGCGTCTCGCGGCGGGACTTCAGGTTGTCCTGCGCGATCTTGATGCGTTCCTGATAATAGCGGGCGTCGATATAGGCCGCGACGACATTCGACAGGAGCGACAGGCGGGCAACGTCAACGCTGGCATAGGCAGCGTCGAGGTTTGCGAGCGCTGCTTCCTTGGAACGGCGATAGAGGCCGAACAGGTCGAGGAACCAGGATGCGCTCAGGCCGCCCGAGACGCTGGTGCGGGGATCCGTTGCCGAAGCTGCACCGGCATTGCCGCCGATATCCTTGCTGCCGCTGCGCGACGCGCTGGAAGACAGGTCGAGTGCGGGCAGCGAACCGGCGCCGGCGGAAACGACGTTTGCCTGTGCCTGATTGATGCGCTCCATTGCCTGGAGCACGTCGAGGTTCTGGCCGAGGCCCTGATCGACATAACCGGTGAGGCGCTTGTCGGAGAATGCGGTCCACCATGCGGTCTGGGCGACATCGCCATTGGTGGACTTGGAGCCTTCGGCGAATTTGGCCGGAAGAGAAATTTCCGGCGGCGTATTGTCAGGTCCGAGCACACAGCCGGACAGCAGTAGCATGAGGAGGGGAGCGGCAGCTACGCGAGTGGATCTCATATCTTTGTCCCAAAGCCCTTACTGATGGGGCTCCGCGTCCTGCGGAGCGAAAACTCAGGCCACGCCGACTCACTTCGCAGCGGGTCGGCATGGCAAACCGTTAACAGATTCACTCTGTCTTCTCGCTTTTTTCACGATTTGATAACCGGCGAACCACAACAAAGAAGGACGGAACGAAGAAAATTCCGAGCAGTGTTGCAGAAAGCATACCACCCAGCACCCCAATGCCGATGGCATTCTGTGCTGCGGAGCCCGCACCGGTTGCGATCGCGAGCGGCACGACGCCGAGAATGAAGGCGAGCGACGTCATGATGATCGGCCGCAGACGCAGCCGCGCTGCGGTGAGAGCCGCCTCGATCAGGCCCATGCCCGCCGCCTGTTTGTCCTTCGCGAACTCGACAATCAGGATGGCGTTCTTGGCCGCGAGACCGATCGTGGTCAGCAGGCCGACCTTGAAATAGACGTCGTTGGACTGGCCGAGGAAATGAGCCGCCGCCAGCGCGCCCAGCACCCCGATCGGCACCGCGAGGATGACCGAGAAGGGAATGGACCAGCTTTCATAGAGTGCTGCCAAGCACAGGAAGACGATCAGGACCGACAGGGCATAGAGCATCGGCGCCTGCGAACCGGACAGTCTTTCCTGATAGGAAATCCCCTGCCAGGCAACGGTGTAACCGCCGTCCATCTGGGAGACCAGCCGCTCGACTTCGTTCATCGCGTCACCGGAGCTGACGCCCGGTGCTGCCGAACCTTCCAGCGAATAGGCGGTGACGGCGTTGAAGGCGGAGAGCGACGGCAGGCCGTTCACCCATTTCGTATCCGTGAAGGTCGAGAACGGCACCATGTCATTGCTGGAATTGCGGGCATTCCAGTATTTCAGGTCCTCGGCCTGCATGCGGTAGGGCGCGTCGGCCTGTACATAGACATGCTTGATCTTGTTGTTGAGCGTGAAGTCGTTGACCCGGCTGCCGGCGAAAATGGTCGTCAGCATCGAGTTGGCATCGGCAATGCCGACACCCATGGCGCTCAGCTTTTCCTGGTCGAGGATCAGCTTGACCTGGCTTTCCGCATCCCGGTCGTTGGCACGCATCGCGGTGATCTTGCCGCTGGCATTGGCATCCGCCATCAGCTGCTTGGATGCGGCCGCAACCGCATCAGAACCATGGTTGCCGGTATCGACCAGATACATGGAGAAGCCGCTCGACGTGCCCATGCCCTGGATTGCAGGCGGCAGGAGCGGGAAGACCTGGGCTTCGCGGATCGTGAAGAAATAACCCATGGCCCGCTGCACGACCGAGGCGGCAGCAAGTTTCGTATCCGTGCGTTCGTCGAAGGGCTTGAGGCTGGCAAAGACGAGCGCGTTGTTCTGGCCCTGGCCGGTGAAGCTGAAACCGTTCACCGCAAAGACCGAATCGACGGCGTCCTTTTCCTTGTCGAGGTAATAATCCTCGACCTTCTTGATCACTTCGGCAGTCTGGGCCGAGGTTGCACCATTCGGCAGCTGGATGATGGTCATCAGCGCGCCCTGGTCTTCCTGCGGCAGGAAGGACGAGGGAAGGCGGGTGAAGAAGAAGGCGCAGCCGCCGATGACGATCAAAAACAGCAGCATGACGCGGACCGGCCGCTTCAGAAGATAACCGACGGTACCGACATAACCATGGGTCGTGCTGTCGAAACCGCGATTGAACCAGGCACCGAGGCCGCGACCCTTCTTCTCATGATTGATCGGCTTCAGGATCGTGGCGCAGAGCGCCGGCGTCAGAACGATCGCGACGAGCGCCGACAGAAGCATGGCCGAAACGATGGTGACGGAGAACTGACGGTAGATGATGCCCGTCGAGCCGCCGAAAAACGCCATCGGAATGAAGACCGCGGTCAGCACAAGGGCGATGCCGACGATCGGGCCGGTGATTTCGCCCATCGACTTTTCGGTCGCTTCGAGCGGGCTCAGATGCTCCTCGTCCATGATGCGTTCGACGTTTTCGACGACGACAATCGCGTCGTCGACGAGAAGGCCGATCGCCAGAACCATGGCGAACATGGTGAGCGTGTTGATCGAATATCCGGTCACCGCCAAAATGCCGAATGTGCCGAGCAGTACGACCGGCACAGCGATCATCGGAATGAGCGTGGCGCGCAGGTTTTGCAGGAAGATCAGAAGCACGACGAAGACGAGCACGATCGCTTCGATCAGCGTGTGAATGACCTTTTCGATCGAGAGCGAAACGAAAGGCGTCGTGTCATAGGGGTAGATGATCTTGACATTGGCCGGCAGGCTTGGGGCGATCTGGGCAAGCTTGCCCTTGACGACGGAAGCCGTATCGAGCGCGTTCGCACCCGTCGCAAGATTGACCGCGAAGCCGGAGGCCGGCTGGCGGTTCGAGCGCGACGAGGTGGAATAGTCTTCCTGGCCGATCTCGATGCGGGCAACGTCGCTCAGGCGCACATTGGCACCGCTCGTATTGACCTTGAGGATGATGCGTTCGAAATCCGAAACCGTGGTCAGCTGGCTCTGGGCCGTCATGGTGACGCTGAGCTGCTGTCCCTCGACCGAAGGCATGCCGCCGACCGAACCGACCGAAACCTGGGTATTCTGGGCTTCGATCGCCGACGTGACGTCGGCCGGTGTCAGCTGGAACTTCTTCAGCTTGAACGGATCGAGCCAGATGCGCATGGCAAAGGCCGAACCGAAGGAATTGATGCTGCCGACACCTTCCAGGCGCTTCACCTGGTCCTCGATCTGGGTCGAAAATATGTCGCCGAGATCAGCCGACGAGCGCTTGCCGTCCGTCGAGACGAGCGCGCCGACCAGCAGGATGCTCGATGTCGACTTCGTCACCTCGATGCCGAGATTCTGGACCACAGACGGCAGCTGCGAGGTCACAAGCTGCAGCTTGTTCTGTACCTGGACCTGGGCAATGTCGGGATCGACGCTGTTGTCGAAGGTGAGCGTGACCGAAACCTGACCGGTCGTCGAAGACGAGGTCATGTAGGTCAGCCCGTCGAGGCCGGTCATGCCGTCCTCGATGATCTGCGTCACCGTCTTTCGCACCGTATCGGCGCTGGCGCCGGTATAGCTGGCGCTGATGCGCACGGTCGGTGGTGCCACTTCCGGATATTGCGAAATCGACAGCGTGTTGATCGCCAGTGCGCCGCCGAGCATGATGACGATGGCGATGACCCAGGCGAAGATCGGTCGCCGGATGAAAAACTTGGCCATTTTTTATGTCCTGATCACGTTTGCAGGCTGAGCGTGGGTTTGCCGACGCATCACGATTTCGGCGCCTGGCCGTTCGCGGGCTGCGACTTGTCGATAATGAAACCCTTCGCATCGATCTCGGCCGGCATCGGGTTGACGGCGGCGTTGTCTGCAATCCACTGGAAACCGTCGACGATCAGCTTGTCGCCTTCTTCAACGCCGTCATTGACCAGCCAGTTGTTGCCGGAAAGCTTGCTGGCGCGGAAGGTGCGGGTCTCGACCTTGTTGTCGGCGCTGACGAATTTCGCCGTCAGCTCGCCATTGGCATTTCGGCCGGCGGCGCGCTGCGGAATGGCAAAACCGGTTTCCTTGCCGATGGTGATCGTGGCACGCACGAACATGCCCGGCAGGATGATATTGTCGGGATTGTCGAACAGGGTGCGGATGGAGATCGTGCCCGTCGTGGTGCTGACGGCCATTTCCGACATGTCGAGCTTGCCGACCTTGGGATATTCCGTACCGTCTTCCAGCGTCAGCTTGATATCGGTGACGTCGGCCGGCTGCTTGTGCTGGACATTGTTGGCGGCGATCGCGGCGCGCAGGCGCAGAAGATTGACGCTCGATTCGTTCAGCTGGATGTAGATCGGATCGATCTGGCGCAGCGTCATCAGCGAATCCGTCTGGCTCGCCGTCACGACATTGCCGATCGAGAAATTCGTCGCCGATGTGACGCCGTCGAAAGGCGCATGTATTTCCGTCAGGTCGACATTGATCTGCGCCGTCTGCACGGTGGCCTTGGCTTCCGAGACGGAAGCCTGTGCCTGAAGCAGGGTCGTGCGGGCGTTTTCATATTCCTGCTGCGTCGCGCCGCTATTGGCGAGGCGCTCGTAACGCTGCATGTTGGCCTCGGCCGCGGGAACGCTGACCTCAGCCTTGTCGAGAGCCGCCTGGGCTTCCGCGAGCGTGGCCTGATAGGTATCGTCCTCGATCTTATAGAGAAGATCGCCTTCCTTGACGAAGCTGCCTTCCTTGACGGGGATCTGCTTGATGACGCCGCCGACCCGCGGACGGATCTCGGCAGAGCGGAATGCGTCGGCCCGGCCTGACAGAACCGTCGTCAAAGGCTGTTCCGACTTTTTCATCAGGACAACGCTGACCGGCTGCGGCGGACGCTGGGCGCCCTGCGCCGCATTGCCTGCAGCCTGGTTTCCGGAATCGCTGCAGGAAGCAAGCGCGAGGGAAAATGCGAGGGGAAGGAGCAGTTTTCGTGCGGTCATGTTCGATCCGGTCATGTTTCGTCTGGCCATATTTGGTACGGTCATGGGGATAATCCAGAAACAGCGTTGGCTTTCACCGCACCGACGCATCTGCCAGACGGTAGCGGGAATAGTACCTGTAACAATGCTTATATGCCACTAGCGCGCCAGGCGCCCGGTCGGACACGCAGCGCGCTACCATCTTTCAGTCACGGCATCCTGCTTTCCGAGAACCGAAGCCGATTTTCGGAAAGCAGGATGCTGCCGTCCGGCGACAGGGGAATCGCCGGACGAGCCGAAGTGACGTAAGTCATGAACCGTCACTTTACAAGGGGACTCTGTAACGCGGCGTTCACGAGTGCGGCAAGCGAGGCGCAACGCTGGCGCAATTCGCTCTCGTCGGCATGCATGAGAAAGACGGGATGCAGGACGCTGGCAAAAGCTGCGCCGACCGTGCTGCTCATGCTCTCGAGATCGACGCTGCGATAGACGCCGGCGTCGATTCCGTGACGGATCAGATCCTTGAACATGGCCTCGATCAGGCTCTTGTAACGCAGGGCGCTTGGCAGGCTGGCATTGTTTGCCATCAGGACCAGCATTTCGAACAGGAAGGGATTTTCGCGGATATCGGCCAGATGCACTTCCATCAGCTGGCAGACGGCAACCGCCAGCCGCTCCGGTGCCGGGGCGTCGCTTCCATCCGCCTGGAAGCGGGCGATCATGCGGCTGACATGACGTTCGCAGATGGCGTCGGCAAGCACTGCCTTCGAATGGAAATGCTTGAACACATTGGCAGGCGACATGCCGAGGGCGGCGGCGAGGTCGGCGATCGAGAAACCGGCAATGCCATTGTCCCTCAGCATCGCCTCGGCCTTGGTCAGGATGTCTTCCCGCGTTTCGTCCGCCTTGCGTCTCGGTCTTCGCACGATATCCTCGCTGCGTTTCGCAGAATATACATCCTGCCTGTCGCCGCCTTCAGTCCCGTTACCCGGGAAAGATCGCCTGCAGGATGAAGGGCCGCCGGGCCGGCGGCCGGAGACTATTGCATTCAGGCCGCGTCGAAAAACGGCGCAAGATTGCGGCGGATGCGGGCGAGAACCGGTTCTTCACCGGTCGCGCCGACAAAATCCGTGCCGGTGATCATTTCGAAGGCGCGGCGATAGACGGCGGCCGTCTCCTCGATCAGCTCGGCCGGGATCGTCGGAATATCGTCCTTGTAGGGGTCGCAACGCTCGACCACCCAGCTGCGGATAAAATCCTTGTCAAAGCTCTTCGGCCGTCCGCCGGTGCGAAACGCTTCGTCATAGCTGTCGGCAATCCAGTAGCGGCTGCTGTCCGGCGTATGGATTTCGTCGGCCAGAATGATAGTGCCATCGGCATCCGTGCCGAATTCGTATTTCGTGTCGACGAGGATGAGCCCCTGTTTCGCCGCCATGTCCTGGCCGCGGGCAAACAGCGCAAGCGCATATTTCGACAGCGTCTCCCACTGTTCCTGTGTCAGCAGGCCCTGGCCGATAATATCGGCCGGCGACAGCGGCTCGTCATGGCCACCGTCAAAAGCCTTGCTGGTGGGGGTGATGACCGGCGTGGGCAGCTTTTCATTGTCGCGCAGGCCGTCGGGCAGCGTCAGGCCGTACATATTGCGCTCGCCCTTCTTATAGAGGGTAAGAAGCGAGGTCCCGGTCGTGCCGGCCAGATAACCGCGCACGACGATCTCGACCGGAAGGATGTCGAGGCGCTTGCCGATGACGACATTCGGGTCGGGATAGGCAAACACGTGGTTCGGGCAGATGTCTGCCGTTGCCTCGAACCAGTAGCGCGCCGTCTGGGTCAGCACACGGCCCTTGTCGGGGATGGAGGTCAGGATCCGGTCGAAGGCGCTAAGGCGGTCGCTGGAGATCAGGATGCGGCGTCCATCGGCAAGATCGTAATTCTCGCGTACCTTGCCGCGATAATAATGCGGCAGTTCGGGAATGAAGGCTTCTTCGAGAACGGGCACGGGAAGGGCGGTCACAGGCGCAGACTTTCAAAATGGCGGCCGTTATGGCGCAGGGTCACAATGGCCATTCTATCGCATGGTTTGCCTTTGGCGCACAAGAACGAGGGGCAGATCGGGCCGCGGCAGGGTCGATACATTATATATAGTGCTTGAGCGGGCATTTTGGCCCGCGAAATCGCTAAAACTCATAATTTCCTTTTTGTATCAATGGCTTGTCATTTTTCTGAAGAATCTCGAATTCCGCTGTTGACGCTTGGTAGGGTTGGATCTATAACCCGCCTCACTGACGAGGGCGGCGGCGCTGCTAGCGACGAAGCTTCTCGTTCTGGAGAAACT
>NZ_VIWP01000021.1 GCF_007829835.1 Neorhizobium alkalisoli
AAAACTCCAGCTTCCGGCGGTCCAAGGTTCGGTCTCAGTGCATTGATACGACGGACTCTACCAAAATCTGGAGGAAGTTCAGGGGCTCAGGTCACACGTTCAAGAGGTTAGCGACGACATTGCTGATGCGACGGTCGGAGAATGACTGACCGCGCCAGATGATGGAAGTCTCGGCTGCCATATCTCCCTTGGAAAAGGAAGACCATTGGAAAACAGGCGGTGCGCGAGGATAAGACCTGCGGCGCGCCGGCGCGTTCATCTGAGGTTGAGAGATTTATATCCATTCGGGATTGAGGTCGGCAGTCGAAAGACGGTGGCAGGCATTCGTCAACGTTGCGCCATCCAGTGGCACCGAGGAGAGCGATCTCAACCGGCTCATCTTGCCGAGGCCGAACCGAGAGGTTGTCTCGGCGCGGCTTCGATCTAAATTGCAGGGGATGATCAAAAAGCTATTCAACATCACATTTCGCTTCCACACAGTGTCCGTGGAAGACAGGCTGGACATCGTCGGCGTTGCCGACCTGCGCGTGCGACACGGCATTAACTTGCTTGACACGCTGGAGCTGTTGGAAAGCATGCGTATCGCAGCTGCAGGCAGGTACGACGGTGACCATTGGTCACTAGTCTATATCGCACAGGGGCCGCAGTACCATTGAACGTGGGCTCGATAGCATGAGACGCCCCATAGCTGTCAAACCCTCCACGTAATCCACACTCACTCTCATCAATATCGGCAATGCGATGCATGAGCAGGAATAGTTCCTCTTTTATACTCGCGTCAGGCTCTATCTCAAGCAGATCGGCCACCAGGAGCATTTGTTTGACGAGATCGGTTCTGACGATTCTACTAGCGCTATAAAGCGCTGCTCGATCTTCGCGAAGCTGCGTCAGACCACTCGTGGGAAAATGGTCCGCTTGGATCCCTCCTTGCGCAGGCGAGAGCACTGAGTGACCCTCAGTCGACACCGCCTTCTTCGCATGCCGCAAACCCAAAAGCGTCAAAGGACTGATCAATCATCAATTTTGACGGCCGAAATCCCGCTCCCGCGCAACGTCCCTCATCGTGGTTCTGTGGCAGAGAGCATGCCGGAATGAGCTCAGACGACAAGGGGCTCGCTCCGGAGCGAACAGGCGAGCCCAATTTGTCACACTGCCTCCCGAGCTGCCGACATGAACAGGTTATGTGACGATCATCAACATTAGGTTGTACTGGAGGACTAATGGATGGCACTACCGCGCCATTAGTTGATCCGCCTTGTAGGCTCCACGCTTCAGGCCTGAGCGCCCCCGTTCGATTTCGATCACGGTGTAGGCTAGTTCGTTTCTGAAAACGCTCGCATTTGTTGTGGTCACATCGTCAGCCGGCGCTCGAGCGATATCTGTGGTATCCAGTTCCAACCCGGCTGCAACAATCCGTGCGTCACCTGCAGTCCGTGCCGCGACTGTAACCTCGGGAATTGGCAGTTGCCCCTGCCAGATCGGGTCATCGATCGGAGCGGCAATCATGAGCCGATAGACGTTTAGTACCTCACCGGGATCAGTTGCGCTGGCGATCAATTTCGCCGCCTTGATCTGAGCCTGGCTTTCAACCGACCTCCCGAAGGTCGTGTCGCTCGTGGCGTTATTGCGTTCCTGATCGTCGTCCTGCGAGACATGTGTAACATTTGACATTGGTTTCTCCTATTCCTCTGGAGTAACCCTAGCGAGCTGAGGATGTTCCCCTTTTCCGAAGCGGAAACGAAGAGGCAGGCGCTAGGCCGAACAGGCGATTTGTGACGCTGAGGCGCGGTGGGTGAGGTGATCTTTGGACGACAGGGAATTGGGTCAAAACAAAAAGGCGAGCGGGAAGGTTAAGCCGCTATGGCCGTGGATCGTCATCCTGATGCTCACTTTGATTGCGATCTACGCCTATCAGCAGGCGTTAGTGGCGATGGAAGATCTAGCGCGGACGGGCAGCGACTTTGCCCAACTCTTCAAATGGCTGGTGTCGTTGGTCGTGAATGAATAGCGGCCATCCAATTCTCGCGCGGTTGCGGGGATGGTCATAGGAATCACTCTCAGTTGGTCATCAATAAACAGACGACATTGGCGATATTCGCAATAAACGAAATTATCGAAACAGATGAATGTTCCGATAACGTGGAGACCACGTCGTTCTCCGTGGCATTGATGCACCCCGATAGTCGGGTCACGCGCGTCAATGATGACGAGGCGTCAGGAAGGGCCTAGCGATTGTCACGTTTGCCTTCGTCACGGATCCAAGTTCGTACCCTACCGTACAAAGTGTTGCTGAACACGAGCGGCACCCTACCTGCACCTTCAAGGCATGGAGGTGGAATTGACCCATATTCGTATAGGCAGAAACACAGCTGAGAAGAAGCGGGCAGCGATGGAGGAAACAACTCGCTATGCCGCTGAAACCGCATCTAAAGAAGCGGAAGCAAGGCGCCAGAAGAGCGAGCGACTTAAAGCGCTTCGGCTCCAATACGCGTCATCCAAGGCGGATGCGCACTAGGGTCAGATCTGGCCATATCGATATCAGCGAAAATCACCTAACAAGGTGGCAGGCGGACCACACATGCGCTCTCCCTGCTTTTTGGGGAGGGCGCTCTTTTGTGCGACACAGCGACCAATACGGGTCGTGGTACAATCTAGCTGCGGCTCCTGCACACCATAGCAAAATGGGTGAGCTAAGGCCCTCTCGAATAACGATGGCGCAGTAGCGATCACACTCCGACGCCGCTCGAGAGACATTATTCTGTCGCACTATTGTGTCTTCTGAAATCTTTGGCGCTGACGGTTCACCCAAGATATAACGATAGAAGAAACAATGCCTATGCGCCGCGGGGCCGCTATTTTGCCAGCCCGCGGCACTTCGGAAAATATCGGGCTGGTTGGCTCCAGCCTTTGTCTTTAATCAGCCTTCCTGTTGGCCGCTGACAGCGCGAAGCCGATCAGTGTGCCTATCGCCAATGCGCCGATTATCGCGCCCGTGGCGGCGGTAGGATTGCGTCGTGCGGCATTCGCAATGCCATAGCTGTCATGCTTCACGAGGCGGGCTGCCTGCCGCGCCCTCGGAGCGAAAAAGCTGTAGGCCTCATCTTTTGATGTGGCTGCCTGCTTTGTGAAGAGCGACTTGAACTCCGAAAGTTGTTCGGTTAGGCGGTCGATATCGAGTGAAAGATCGCGGGCCATTTTCCATCCTTGCGTGAGAAGACAGGATCGAAACGGGGTGGGCACCTGTCTGGTTCCTTGGGATGGTGATCCGGTTGTGGCCTACAGAGCCGAAGGCTGTTCATAGATCGCGACAAAGCCTCGGGCATGGGGCGGCAACGTCTGTTCGAGCGGGCGCAGATCGCGCTGCCTTCCCGGTATGGAACAATCATGACCGCAGTTTGTTTGCCAGCTACCGCGGGAGGAGGCGGTTGATATGGCTAAGATGGATGATCCCGTCGTTGTTGAACGCGCAACAGAAGCTAGGCAGGGACGAACCGGTAAACCGGTCTTGATTGTCCTGATCTCTGGCTTGGTTCTTGTCGTGTTGGCATGGGCGGGAGCCGAATGGTGGGGTGAGTCCACTGATAACTCCGCCCGTGATCCAGCAACCCGAACAACTCTCCAGTCTGCTCCGCCTGCCAGTACTGCACCTGCGCCAGCGCAGGGTAACATGGCACCCACTGATAAAACACCGCACTCCCAGAGCGGCACCGGTGGTCCAGTGCCAACGACAAATGATGCCGGGTCGACCAGTAAGAAGCCTTAGCGACCGGGTAATCTGCGGCAGCGCATCCGCCTGGGACACGTTTTTTTGGATGCCGCACCCTGTTGCATCTTTCCCCCGAGTTAGGCGTTCCTCATTCTCACCGAGAGGAGACCAAAATGTTTAAGCGAGAACTCATCGATACCGGAACCGACAAGCGCTGTGTCCGTCGTCATGATAGCGGTCGCTTCGAGGAACCCGTCGACGTAGGCCGGTCGCGCTCGGCGGATCACCGTTATGATGCTACGCATGACGTGAAGCTTGGTGAAGGCGACCTCGGTGATCACAAGAAAAAGTCAAATTGAGGTATGGCCCCGATGACCGATATTCGCATGAAGGGCTTTGGTACCCGAGCCGAATTGGATCGATATATGGCTGAACTCGATGAAGAAGCTCCGGCCGAAGATCCCAGCGACGATGATTTTGAAGTAATCGACCTCGGCGACGCGAAGCGTGAGATCGCATGGCTTCGAAAGGAGGTCGCAGATCTTCGGGCGAAGCTCCAAAATATCCGCCAGCAGACTGAGAATGTGCCTGAGGCGCCGCATGAGGACATCCACCCGTGGCTGAGGATCGCGGCCACGGTGGCGACGACATTCGTTCTCGGCAAGCTGGTCCGGCGCCTTCGTCTTGGCGCACCCGGCGCCGCCGCCGTGCCGATGATCGCTGCCCAGCTCGACCGCCGGATCTGGTAGTGCGCTCCGAGGCGACTGACGTCAGCGGCATCCCACCGTGACTTGCGTGTGCAATAGCGCAGGCTCCTCACGTTCCGATGATCTTCAGCTCCGGTTCCTGCGCGCAGACCGCTCGCCGACGCGGCGCATATTGCGCTTGCGGCGTGCGGTGACGCCGTAACGCATCCAGTGTTCTTCGCGCTCGATCGCCTTGCCGAGCTTGTGCTGCTCGATTTCTTCAGCTTCGAGAACCTCATCGCGCCAGGCTTCGAAACTGCCAAAACCGCGATCCAGCCTGCGCGATGTGCCGCGATCCAGCCAGACGGTGGCGTTAGAGACCTTTTCGAGGAAACGACGGTCGTGCGAGATGATGACAAGCGCGCTCTTGGTACGGCGCAGCTCGTCTTCCAGCCATTCGATGGTCGGCAGATCGAGATGGTTGGTCGGCTCGTCCAGCATCGGCAAGAAAGTCGACGAACTGCCGCACTCGTGCAGGCATCCGACGTCCTGCGGCGGTGATTGCATTGATGGGAAAGGGGGCGGGCACGAAGGCGTCCAGAATGCGAACGACTTCTCTCGTGGCCAGAACGTCGGCGAACAGCCAGCTTGCATGGTGGGCGATCCCGAGATCGGCGAGAACAGCGCCGCGGACATGCTCGGCATCGTTTGTGCGGAACGCTCCTCCGCCATCGACAGTGACCTGTCGTCCGCGCACATTGAAACCCCAATCCACGACGTCTCCCTGATAGACATATCCGATGCGCTGGTGAGTGTGCAGATCGTCCAGTGTCTGCGGGCTGCCGTACCGGGCAAGATAGCGTGCAGTGGCGAGGGTTATCATCTGCATGTCGCCGATGCGCCGGGCGATGAGCGTCGAATCCGAAAGATGTCCGATCCGGATCGCGACGTCGATACCTTCTCCGATAAGGTCGACGTGTCGACCGGAAACCTCCATCTCGATAGCGACATCCGGAAACCGCTCCCTGAACGCCGGCAGTCGAGGGATGACAAACATTCGGCCGAAGGCCGGGGACAGGCTGACACGCACTAACCCGGACGGCGCCGAATGTCCTTCGGAGAGCTGCTCTTCGACGAGATCGATGTCCTGAAGGATTCGAACGGCCGCTTCGTAGTATTCCTGCCCTGCCGGCGTGACGACGAGCGCGCGCGAACTTCTTGCAAGCAGGTTCGTCCCCAGCCGCGCTTCTAGCGCCGCGATCTGTTTGCTGACCGTCGGCTGGCTCACGCCGAAATCGCGGCCCGCCTGCGAGAAGCTGCCGCTTTCGATGACGCGCACGAACATCCGCATCGCGTCCAGTTTGTCCATGATATCCTCCGAGAAAAGCCGACGTCAGAGTTCGATATGCCCGCTCCCATTCGATCTGAGAATAGATGGAATGCCAAATGGCTCAATGGAATTCCGATAAGGCATGCCGCATCTGTCGTTGATCTCAGCAATCTGTTGAGCAACGAAAGGAACGAAGCATGACAATCAAGATCCACGGCGATGCGGGTTCGGGCAGCCTGCGGCGGGTGACCACCGCCGCGAAAATCATGGGCATCGAACTTGAACGGGTGAAGGTCGATCTCTTCAAAGGCGAAAGCCAGACCGAAGATTTCAAGGCGCGGCTTAACCCGCATGGCCTGACGCCCGTCCTGGAGGACGGTGGCACGATCTTATGGGAGGCAGCAGCGATCAATCTCTACCTCGCCGACAAGGTTGGTTCGTCGTTGGCCGGGGCAAGCCCGGAGGAACGTTTCCAGGTGCTTCAGTGGATGTTCTGGTCGGGCGAGCAGTGGCGCACTTTCACGACGACGATCTTCGACGAGCGGGTGGCCAAGACTGTGATGGGCCAGCCCAAGGACGAGGCCGTTATCGCCTACGCCGAACGTAAGATCCGTTACGCCGCGCGGGTGCTGGATCAGCACCTGGAAGACCGGCAGTTCATGGTTGGGAACGCACTGACCTTTGCCGACATAGACATCGCGGGACCGTTCTCCCAGGTCGATCGCGCGAATTTCCCATTTCGGGAATTCCCGAACCTGATGGCCTGGCACGACAATCTTCTGCGGTCGTTCCCAGCCTGGGCGGAGACGAAGGCCGAGGTCGATAACCGGATGGATCGCTTTCTGGAGGGTGTTGGCGTGGAGCTTTAAACTACCAATAGAGTGACGCCGCCAAGGCGGGCGGCGGCGCCCTTCGCGACAAGACGGCTGCAGCCGCACGCCCTACCGCCCGAGGTTAGCTCCGAGCGAAGTCTTAAATCCCGGGTGACATCTATTGCGAATGTCCAGTAGCGATGGAACACATCCTTCTGATGCAGGTTCTTTAATCAGAGATCGCGCCGTGTCAATCGGACGCGGCGGAGATGGTGGACGCAGCGGTTTTTCCGATTTCTCGCTGCGGGGAACGAAATCCCAGGCGAGCACCCAACCCGTCCGGCGCGAACTCGCCCTAACAGCAGGACCGCT
The DNA here is from genome assembly GCF_007829835.1 of Neorhizobium alkalisoli. Classification (GTDB taxonomy): domain Bacteria; phylum Pseudomonadota; class Alphaproteobacteria; order Rhizobiales; family Rhizobiaceae; genus Neorhizobium. The sequence continues at coordinate 6,907 of NZ_VIWP01000021.1, forward strand.
CCGCGCGTCCAGGCAGGCGGAGACAATCATGAGCAGACCACCCATCGTCGAAGTATCTGTCACCGGCACAGACGGAGAGCGTGTCGCGATTGGCCTGATGACGGCGCATCAGGCACTTTCTCTTCCCGAGCATGTGCCTTTCGAGGCGTCCCATCCGGACCATGAACCGGGAGCCACTGACGTGCTCCTGGATCGGGGCACCCTGCAGGCCCACGTAGATGGGTCACCCTCCAACTCATAGGGTCTCTCCGACGTCCACCGCGACGGATCGCGGCGGATGCCAAGTCGGGGTCATATTCGACGAAGCGCGCCAGTCTGTGGAAGCGACTTTTTCGGCCCCTTTCTGGGTCGTCCGGCACAGGTTATCCTGTCAAGATCTTTTGAGCCATGCTGAACGGGACATGATCGGTCAGCGTGAACTTGCGAGAAATTCGGCCGTTTCACGGTAGGAATGCAGAGGTCGGCCCAGGATGATTTCCAGACGCTCTACGTCTCCGCCTTCTGGTATCATGCCGTCAGTGACATACCGCTCGGCCATGAGTCGCATTTCGTAGGCTGTCCATGTCGGCATAAAGGTCGCCATGGTCTGTTCGAACCCGCTCGGGTCGTCACCGCCATAGGCGATGGGTCGGCCAAGAACGTCCGACCAGATTTCGGCGACACCTTCTCCGGTGAGAGTTTCAGGCCCAACGACATTGATCGTTTCGACCGGAAGCTTGCCTGACGCCTGGTCGCGGCGGATCAGTTCGATCGCCGCGATCTCGGCGATATCGCGGGCATCCACCATCGCGACACCCTTGCCACCGATCGGCATCGGGTAGACGCCATGATTAATGACGACGTCCTTGATCATAACTTCGTTGTCGATGAAGTAGCTTGGGCGGAGGATCGTGGCGCTGAACTCCATCGCCTTGAGCATTCGTTCTGCGCCCGACTTCACCGCGAAGTGTGGGACGTTGACGGCCCGGTCGGCGTCGAAGACCGAAAGGTAGACGACGCGTTCGACGCCGGCTTCGCGGGCAACGTTAAGAGTGATGATCGCCTGCGTAAATTCATCGCCTGTCACCGCATTGAGCAGAAACAGAGTGCGGACACCTTTAAAGGCGCTGCGCAGGGAAACGAGGTCGAGAATTTCTCCTTGAACGATTTCGACATCGATCGGGAAATTCGTCTTGGAAGCGTCGCGGGTCAGAACCCGGACCTTGGCTTGACGGGAAACCAACTGTCTGACGACGTGTCGTCCAACGCGGCCGGTGGCGCCGATTACGAGGATTGTCATGGGAGTTCTCCATTGTTGTTGACAACCCGAATATGGCCGGACCATTAATGATCCAATAGACGGTAAATTTAGACACTTCGTCTCAAAAATGGAACACCCATGGATCTGCTCGGACTTGCCGATTTCGTGCTTGTGGCCCGGCATGGCGGCTTCGGCAAAGCTGCCCGCGAGACCGGACGCCCGAAGGCCACGCTCTCTCGTCGGGTCGCGGAACTTGAGGCGAGCCTCGGGATGCGACTCATCGAACGAGGTGCCAGAACGCTCAAGCTCACGGAGGAGGGGCGTGCACTTCACCAGCGGGCAGGAGCGCTTCTAACGGAACTCGACGAGACCACGACTGCTATCGCGGCCGGAGGCGACAAGCCCAGGGGCCGACTACGGATCAGTGCGCCTTTGTTGTTTTCGCAAACTGCTATCGGGAAGCTCGCTGCCGGATTCGCCTTGAAATTTCCGCAGGTGAGGTTGGAGGTCACCACCGAGGACCGCACCGTCGACATGGTCGAGGAGGGGTATGACCTTGTCATCCGGGTCAACCCCGATCCGGACAACGGCCTGATCGGCCGCGTCTTTCTGCGAGACCGCCTGGTCGTGGTCGCGCCTGCCGAAATGAAATATCCGGCGGGGGGTGCCGTAGTCCCCGTCGTCGTACGTGGATCACTAGGACCGTTGAATGCGTGGACGCTGACGACGGATGCAGGCCTTGCCTCTATCAACATAGAGCCCGTTCTTGGTCTTTCATCACTGTTGAACGTCCGCGACGCCGTCAGGATGGGGGTCGGAGCAGCGCGGCTTCCCATTTCCCTCGTCGGCGGCGACATCGCCTCAGGCAAGCTCGCAAGATGGGGAGATGTCCAAGGATCCGAGATCGGCCTATGGGCGCTCTATCCATCGCGGCGTTTGCTCAGCGCGCGCGTCTCCGCCTTTCTCGACCATCTGAAAAGCGCATTTCCGAATGGGACGCCGGACGAGCTTTCAGCCTACATCTACGAATGATTTTCGAGACACGGGAAGCGCGTCCCGCAAAGATCGCCGTCAGGATGGCACATTCGTTCGCATCCCATCGCGAACCGCCGCCGGAGCGTTGCGAAACTCGCTCCTGCCCCGAACTGCTTCACGAGAGACTTGCGTTCGAGGCTATCTCGGCGGTCGCACCGCCGGCATTCGACCTCGATGATTGGAAGCCGGACATCCTTCAGTTTCGGACCGGACAAGTTGTCCGGCGCTGGTCCTCGTCTTCGCACACGCTTCTCCAAGATTCCACGCAGTATGCCCGGCGGCGTCTCCAACTTAGCCGGGTCTGCTATGGTTTTGATTCATCTCACTAATCTTCTGAACCACTAATTTTCAGGAATAGATTCCTGTTCAAGAGGGCGTCTTGACGTCGTCAACGATACGGAACAGAAAGAGAACAATCAAGTTTCCCAACGAAATGACGTCGTCCTGTCCATCGCGATTTCGGAAGGGTTCGTGAATGCTTTCGGCTGCGCGAGCGCTAGGCAGCGCCGAACTGCACGACCGCATCTTCGCCTTGGAGGGCGGCAGCGCGAAGCGCAAGTCCTGCCTCCCGTTCGGGTGCCGGAATCAACGACGTTCTTCCGGGAGGCGGACTGGCCTACGGCGCGTTGCATGAATTCGCAGGCGGCGAATCGGGCACGATCGACGGGGCGGCGTCGGCGCTTTTCGGAGCGGGGATAGCCGGATTCACTGCGTTCTGGTCAACGTGTCGAGGAAAGCTCGCACCGATGGATTGGACCGCCGGCTTTCTGGCCATACTGCAGTGATATTGTGCCTCTCCACGACGTAGTGCACCAGAACCGGAACGAGCGCTCCGCTCGCCACCCAGGCGTCGGCCATGAAGCTGGCCGACATCCCGATTCCAGCGCCCGCGGCGACCATCGCAAGGACTGCTTCGCTTGAGTCGACCACTATTCCGGAGGAAGGCACGACCTCGACATCCCTGTCCCTCATTCGGAAAGGCCACCGGAATATCTGGCCGGAGTTTTGGTAGCGCATACTGACGGTCTCGTGATCCTCCAGTTGATCCGGATGTGTCGGTGCGTCGCGCCTGGCCAGATAGCCTGGTGACGCGTAGCAGCACAGTCGGTGCGGCGAAAGGCGTCGTGACAGCAGACGCGAGTCCGCGAGGTCTCCTATTCGGACAGCCAGATCGAAGCCGCCCTCGATGAGATCCACCATCTGGTCGCTCAGACGAAGATCGATAGTTACCTTCGGATGGAGCTTGCGAAACTCCGCCAGCCGGGGGGCGATGACATGCAGGCCTATGGGCAGAGACGCCGCGATCTTCAACGTGCCTGCCGGCTCGCAGCGAGCTGCTTTCGCAGCCTGTTCGATTTCCTCGGCGTCCCTGAGGAGCCGCAATGCGCGCTCATACAAATCCTGTCCTTCGCTGGTCAGGGTCAGCGAACGTGTCGTGCGGGTGAACAGGGAAATGCCGAGCTGGCGTTCAAGGCGCTGGATGCTCTTGCTGACCGCAGACGGTGAGATGGACAACGAGCGAGCCGCCGCCGTGTAGCTCCCGAGCGATCCGGCGCGCGCGAATGCAATGAGTCCGGTCAGCCGATCCAGTCCGATTTGTTCCGTCATGGCATTATTAAAGCGAATGCAGCGATAATTATCAACTCGATGATGCCGCGGTATCGTTGGTTCGTGCTCAATTCAAAGCGAGAATCTGATGACTGATATGATGAAAGCCGTTCGCTTGCACGACTTCGGAAGCCCGGACGTGCTGCGATTCGAGAATGCGCCTCGACCGGAAGCATCGGAAAACGACGTGATCGTCCAGGTTCATACCGCGAGCCTGAACCCACCTGACCTCTATCTCCGGGACGGGTACCGAGCGCTTCCGCCGGAATGGCAGCCGTCGCCGGCGTTTCCCCTGATCCTGGGCACAGACGTTTCGGGCGTCGTTGCGTCGGTCGGCCGCAACGTGTCGGAGTTCCGCGTCGGTGACGAAGTCTTCGCGATGGTCCGGTTCCCGGAAGACGTGATGAAGGGAAGCGACGCGTATGCGGAATATGTTCGCGTTCCGGCCTCGGATCTCGCCTTGAAGCCTGCAAGCATCGATCATGTCCAGGCGGCGGGCGCGCCGATGTCGCTCCTGACCGCCTGGCAGTTTCTGGTCGATCTCGGTCACGGCGCGCCGAACCCTTTCCAATCCTTTCCGCACGTGCCAGTCGCGCTCGACGGCAAGACGGTTCTGGTTAATGGCGCTGGAGGTGGCGTCGGGCATCTGGCGGTTCAGATTGCGAAATGGAAAGGCGCACGGGTGATTGCGGTCGCCTCGGGAAGGCACGAAACACTTCTGCGCAGCCTTGGGGCGGACGAGTTCATCGACTACACCAAGGCTGCCGCAGAAACGATGGCGAAGGATGTGGATCTAGTAATCGACGCTGTCGGCGGCCCGAACATGGAACGTTTCCTCGACGTCGTCCGGGATGGGGGCGCTTTCTTCCTGGTCAACCCACTGGAGTTTGCTGGACACGACGAAGCGGCCCGGCGAAAGATCGTCGTGTCATCGACGCAGGTACGTTCCAGCGGTGCGCAATTGGCGCAAGCCGGCCGCCTCCTCGACAGCGGAGAGGTCCGCGTCGTGATTGACAGCACATATCCGCTGGCCGAGGCGGCGGCTGCCCATCGGCGCGCCTCCGAGGGTGGAATTCAGGGAAAAATAGCCCTGATCGTCTCCTGAACCTCATCGTCGCCCGACATTCGCTATGCCGAATGTCGGGCGCCTCGCCGGAGAAAGTGCCATGCTCATAATAACAGGCTCCATGCGTGTCGATCCCGATGATCTGCCGCAGTTCCTGGCAGATTTCGACTTGCTTGCCGCGGAGACGCGCTTGCGAAAAGGAAGTATCTCTTACGATGCGGCCCTTGCCGACGCGAAGGCGGGCCTATTTTTGATCTCTGAGCGCTGGGCTGATCAGGCTTCGCTTGATGCCCATCTAGCAGCAGCCGACACGGTCGCGTTCATCGACCGCTGGAGCGGACGGATGCAGGGCGATTTAAAGAAATACGACGCATCCAACGAACGCTATCTTATGGAATATCGTACTTTGTTCCGCCCATTGGTTACCGAAGGAAGCCATCCCCGCGGTCGAGAATGTCTTCCACGACCTTGGGATCAAAGACGTGGAACGTGATCTGACGGGCAAGCCATTCAACCGCACCGTCCTCGTCCCTGCGCTCGGGAGACGCCCGTCGGCAAGCCACCGATGGCACTCGCCCGCCGTAGCGATCGACGGACCTCTCGGCGTATTTCCGTTCCGCAAGACCGCGGAGTTCAATGTCGATCTTGCCGCAAGCTTTGAGCTCGACTTCAATACCCAAGCGGCGCCGCCTTTCGAAGGTGCCAGCCCACGGCTCCGCGAACCGATTCAGCCGTCGGTATGCAGTTCGCCCGCCGACTTGCTCTTTTCATCCAGTCCTTCGAAGCGCGGATCGAACTCGTCTTCCGCCTTCAAGGTCTTGCCCTTGAAGCTGCCTGCCGCCTGCAGGATGTCGATGGTCTCCTGCTGCCGGGGAATGATGTCGCCCGCCCATTTCGGAATGTACGAACGCTTTTCCGCCGCGTTGACGACGTCCGCATCCTCCGAACTCAGGCGCTGGTCCTTGACGAGATAGCCGGCCTTCCAGACGTCCTTGTGATCGTTCTTCCAGAGCGAGGCCCGATACCAGTGGACAACAAAGTCGCGGATCGCCGCGGCCTGGGCCGGGTTGTCCAGTGCGGTCTTGCTGGCGTAGATGATCTTCAGGTTCCTGTTCGCGTCGCCGCCGTTGTCGAGTTCCTTCGCGCCAGTTCCGGCGACGGACTTCAGATAGCGTGCGCGATCAGGCTGCTTCAGAACGGCGGCATCGATCTGGCCGGAGCGGAGCGCGTCCGCGAATTCCGCGAGACCCAGATTGATCGGCTTGATGTCGTCCGCCTTCAATCCAGCCGCCTTCAGATCGCGGAATATGATTGCCTGCTGCGCCGTGCCCGGATTGATGCCGACCTTCTTGCCCTTGAGGTCCTTCAGCTCTTTGATACCGGATTCCGGTGCCGTCGCGACGATGGTCGACGGCCCCTCGGTAACGACAACACCCACGATGACGACATTCGCGTCGGAGAAGTGCGCGAGGATCGGCGGTACGTCGCCGACCGCGCCGATCTGAGCGGCACCGGCGCGGATTGCCTCGAGGCGAAGCGGGCCGCTCGTGAAGTTGGCGAAACTCACGTCGGCGGCGAGCTTGTCGTATTCCCCCGAGAGCTTCAGGAGGCTGGCCGCATTGTTGGCATCGTCCGCCAGCACGATCTTTGTGCCGGGTGGAACCTTCGTTGGAAGGGACGGGTCTTCCGCGAACGCACCGTTCGTGAGGAAGAAGGAGAAGAGGGCTGCCGCACCGGCGGCAGCGACCGCGTGTTTCTTGCGCATGGGATGCCTTTCAAAGCCTGTGGTTGGGGTCGTCGTTCACGCCGAGGTGCCCGAGAATTTGGGTTCGCAGTTCGTCGAACCTGGCGGGCAATGCCCTGGCCTCTCCGACCTGCTCGTCGTAGGAGGCGACCCCGTTCGTGATGATCACCACGCGGTCCGCCAGCCGGAGCGCCTCCTCGACGTCATGGGTGACGAAGAGCACGGCAGGCTGGCGACGCCTGACCAGATCGAGAAGCAGCCGCTGCATCCGGATGCGGGTGAGGGCGTCGAGCGCGCTGAACGGCTCGTCTGCAAGAATGAGATCGGGATTGCGAACGAGGGACCGGGCAAGGGCGACACGCTGCTGCTCGCCTCCGGACAGGGTCTTCGGCCAGACGTCGGTCCTGTGCTGGAGTTCCACCTCCTCCAGCGCTTGCAGTGCGTCTAGTCTCGCGCCGTCGAGCCCGAGCGTGACGTTGTCGACGACGCTCTTCCACGGAAGCAGCCTCGAATCTTGGAAGAGCACCGATCGGCGATCAGGAACGGTGATCGTTCCTGATCCATCCACGCCTTCGTCCAGTCCCGCGATGGCCCTCAAGATCGTGCTCTTGCCGGAACCGCTCTTGCCCAGAAGGGCGACGAACTCGCCTTTGCCGATCGTCAAGTCGACGCCGTGCAGCACTTCGTTGCCGTTGAAACGCCGTACCAGACGTTCGACGCGGACGACCGTCTCGCGGCGTGGAGCACCTTCATTTCTGATGCGTGCGACTACCGCCATGACAGAACCTTTCGTTCGACGACGCGGACGACCGCGTCCGAGGTGAAGCCCAGCACGCCGTAGATGACGAGACCGAGCAGGACGAGTTCTGTCTGGCCGTAGGTGCGGGCCTGCGTGATCATGTAGCCGACGCCGCTGGTCGCGTTGATCGTCTCGACGACGACGAGTGCCGTCCATGCAGCCGTGACGCCGAGCCTCAGTCCAGTGAAGAAGCCGGGGAGGGAGGCCGGGATGACGATGTCGCGCAGGAACCTGCTTCTCGACAGGGAGACGGTCTGCCCCAGCTCGACATAGCGCCGGTCGATGCTGGTGAGTGCCGCGTGCATGTTGATATAGATCGGGATCAGGACGCCGAGTGCGATGATGATGACCTTCATCGACTCGCCGATCCCGAGCCAGATGATGAAGAGGGGGATAAGCGCGAGGTTTGGAATTGCCCGCTTCACCTGGACGTTGCCGTCGATGATGGAGTCGCCGATCCGGGAAAGACCAGCAAGGATCGCTAGGATCGATCCCGCCGCGACGCCGATGACGATGCCGAGACCTGTGCGCTGCAGGGAGATGCCGAGATCGGAAGCAAGCGTTCCGTCGCTCAGCGTTCCGATGAATGCCTCGTAGACAGCGGTCGGTCCGGGCAGCTTTCCAGGGGATATCCACCCAAGGGAGGTGGAAATCCACCAAGCTGCCAGGACGAGGACAGGTCCGAGAATGCGCTGTCCGGCGATAGGATGGCGGGGGAGAAGCCTCGTCGTTCGCGAAGTCTTTTGCGCAGACGTGCTCGCATTCTCGCGTGCGGGGGTGAAATGGGAAACGAGCGTCATTCGAACGCCCCCGTCATTCGGCGGCGGCGACGAACGGGCGCGACGCCCGCGTCACGTTCGGACGGTCGAGACCGAGATGCTCGCGGAGCGTCGTTCCTTCGTATTCGGTACGGAAAACCCCGCGCCTCTGGAGGATCGGAACGACATGTTCAACAAACGATTCGAGAGATGTCGGAAGAGCAGGCGGGATGAGGTTGAAGCCGTCCGCGGCGCCGTTCTCGAACCAGTGGATGATGGTCTCGGCTATCTGGTCCGGCGTGCCTGTCGCGATCCGATGGCCGCGGCCAGCACTGAGACGGCGGAGAAGCTGCCTCAGCGTGACCGTCTCCGTCGAAGTGAGGTGGTGGACCAGATCGTGGCGGCTCTTCATGTCGCTTGCGACTTCGCCGCGGGACGGAACACGCACCACGTCGTCGAGATCATGCGACGAGTAATCGATCCCGGTCACCCTTTGAAGTTGAGCGAGACCATAGGTCGGGAGGGTCAGGTTCTCAAACGTCTCCTGAAGCTCTTTCGCTTCTGCCTCAGTGCCCCCGATGAACGTCGACAGCCCCGGCAGGATATGAACCCTTGCGGGATCGCGTCCGTAGGCACGGACCCGCGATTTCACGTCGGCATAAAATGCCTGCGCCTCGTCGAGGACGGGCTGCGCGGTAAAGATCGCTTCCGCAAATCGGGCCGCCAGATCCTTGCCGGGCTCCGAAGAGCCTGCCTGGAAGACGACGGGACGGCCCTGCGGCGACCTCGGCACCTCGAGCGGGCCCGCGACGTCGAAATGCTTTCCATGATGGTCAAGACGGTGGATCCCGTTTGGATCGACGAAGGTTCCACCATCCTTGTCTCCCACGATGGCGTCGTCGTCCCAGCTGTCCCAGAGGCGGTTGACGATGTCGAGAAACTCGGCTGCCCTCTCGTATCGGGCGTCGGGGTCCGGGTGATGGCCGAGACTGAAGTTGGCGGCTGCGGCCGCGTTCGCGGTCGTAACCGCATTCCAGGCAGCGCGGCCACGGCTGACGTGGTCGAGCGTGGCGAAGCGCCGGGCAAGTCCGTAAGGATCGTTGTAAGTGGTCGACGCGGTAGCCACGAGGCCGATGCGCTCGGTGACGCCAGACAATGCCGCAATCAGGGTGAAGGGATCGAGAGAATCCCAGGGACGGTCCTGCGCGCGGTCCTTGAGGACGGGATGGTCGGCGAAGAAGATGGCGTCGAGCCTGCCTTTTTCGGCGATCTTCGCAAGGTTTCGATAGTGCTGGATGTCGGTGACCGATGCGATCCGTGTCTCCGGAAGACGCCATGCAGCCTCATGCTGCCCGACGTTTCGAAGAAATGCGTTCAAGTGAAGCTGTCGGCGCTTGGACATGTCTATCTCCTGTCAATGTCTCAATACTCGACAGATTTAATAGACATTACGAGGCAAGTTTATTTCGACTGTTTCCTGTTGTGTAGAAAATATGACTATGGAGAGCCGCTCAGCACGGCATATATGAATTTCATTTCCTTCTCGGAAATTCCTCGCCTTGAATATGATGGCGCCTAGGCGAATGCTCTATGTGTCAGCCTTTCGGCTTTTCCTGCTCTCGAGAATTTCTGCCAGAGAGACGGGTCGAAGTCCCCGAGCGTCGATGCCGACGTCGAACTGCCGGGGCACGGGCTTGAGACGTCCGTGGGAATGGCCGTGAAGGTTGATCGAACCCTTGCCCATCTGGTTCCAGGTGCGGAACGCGTAGTGGCACAAGATAAGATGATGGCCGTCCTCGCGAAGTTCCATATAGTGCTGGACGCTCGTCCAGGCTTCGGAACCCGTCGTCGTCTCCGGATCGTTGTTGCCAACGATCAAATGCTTACGGCCATGCAATGTGAAGAGCAGCTCCGTGCAATCGCCAGCCTTCGCGGACATGAAGTCGCCAAGATGCCAGACGTCGTCCTCCTTCCCGACGACCTCGTTCCAATTGCGGATGAGCGCCGTGTCGTGTTCCGCCATGTCGGGAAATGGACGCCGATCGATCCGAAGCACTCGAGGATCGCCGAAATGCGTGTCGCCCGTGAAGAAGATCATGCTTCTAGCCAAAATACCGGGCCGCAGCGTGTCCGCAGGCACCGGCTAAGCTCGTGAGAACGGTGCCCCAGATCAGATCGGCGATTGTCATCGTGATCGGCCAGTTCTTGAGCGTCGCCAGGTTTGTCATGTCGTAGGTGCCATAAGCTGCCAGCCCAAGAACCGCCGCATATCCCACGGTCGTCCACATCGAGCCGGCGTCGAGACCCGCACGAACCGCAAGCATGACGATTGCGATGGCGAAAAACAGGTAGAATATTGCGGCGACGCCCAAATTCGGGGAGGGGAGCATCATGTCGCCGAGCTGGCGCTGGTAGAAGGTTTTGGCAACGAGACCGAGCCAGACGGCGTCGATCAACAGGAATGAGATCAAAGTCCCGGCATATGCGATGCCCATCGTCTTCATGTGGCTGCTCTCCTTGTGTGCGGCGTCGAGCTTGAACCGCGCAGATGCCGACCTTGTTCCGGAAAACGCCGGTCGGTTCGCACCGCGCTTGAAAGCGAGACCGTGAAGGGCGCTTTCGTGATGGGCATGGCCGTAGCCGGAGGCGTCCCCAAAGGGGGTGGCGTTACCCATCAAATCCTGCAGGAAGGCCTTCAACGAGGGCCTGCGCCCGCTCCAGGCAGACCAGGGGTCCTTCGACGACAGTGGCCCGCGGCTGCCTCTCTTTGAGGTCAATCACCCGGTTGCTTCCCGGCGGGCAGATGACGGCGAAGTGGTCGTTCGGGCTGTAGATCGCTCTCCGATAACCCTTGTACTCATGCAGGATGCGCGGCATGTCCAGTATCCTTCCCTGCGAGAGGCGTCGAGCGACGCTCAGGACGGCTTTGGCCGGATGCGGCGAGCTGCGGAAGAGGTGACGACCGCACCATTGCTTCGTTCACCCACACTTTCTCGCCGACGTCCTCACCACGGCGGATCGCGGCGGCAGCCAGGTGGCGATAGTATCCGAGGTAGCGTACCAGCCGGCGAAGCGACTTCTCCGGCGGCGGCGCGGTCGCCCTCATCGCCTCGCAGGTGACGATCACCTGGTAGACGGTCGAACCATCTGTGATAGCGAATTGGCCGTTCTCGAAATAGATGAAGGGCTCCGGCTCGCAGATTTCGAATTCTCTCAGGTGTTCCATCAGCTTGCCTTTTTCTTTTTCTGATCCTGCTCGAGGCTCTTCCTCAACACGTCCATGATGTTCACGACGTTGGAAGGGGCAGCCTCGTCCTTCTTCGCTTTGGTCTTCTTCACAGGCTTGAGCGACTTCTTTTTCTCGTCGATAAGCGCCAGCAGCGCTTCCTGGATCGGATCGCTGACCATTTTCGGCGACCAGGCTTTCGTCTTCTGCTTGATCAGCTTCCGCACCAGGGGCATGGCATCGTCGTCAGCCTCGTCGTCGATATCTTCGAAGTAATCGTTTTCGGGCCGCACCTCGTCGCCAAATCTCAAGGTCCAGAGCACGATACCATTGTCGCGCGGCTCGAGCACAATCGCGCGTTCCCGTCGGCCGACGACAAGCTTCGAGACCCCGACCACGTCGGAGGCCTTCATGGCTTCGCGGATGACCGAGAACGCCTCGTCACCCACCTTGTCGCCGGGCGTCAAGAAGTGGGGCTTTTCAAGATAGATCCATGGGATGCTGTCGGCCGGCACGAAGCGGGAGATGTCGATCGTCTTGACGGTATCGAGGGCGACGGCGTCGATCTCGTCCTCAGTCAGCACCACGTAGTCGTTTTCACCTCGGGCGTATCCCTTGCCCTGCTTGTCGTCACGGACTGGCTTGCCCGTGACTGAGTCGACATACTGGGACATGACCCGGTTGCCCGTCTTCTCGTTGATGGTGTGGAACCGGACCTTTTCCGATTCCGATGTCGCTGGCGTCATTTCAACCGGGCAGGTGACGAGCGAGAGCTTGAGGTAGCCCTTCCAATAAGGCCGGAGTGCCATGTCTTGTCCTCCTTATCCGGCCTTGCGCTGCGGGGCGGCCTTGGAAGCGGCGGACTTCCCGGCCACCCCGCGCGCTGCGCGCTGCCGGCCCGTGCCCTTGTTGGCATTGGCAGCAGTGCGGTTCGGTTTGTCGTCGGACTTCCTTGCGATCCCAGCGCTCTCGCGCAGCGCGGCAAGCAAATCGTTCGGCTGCGAGACCTCGACCTTTTTCCGTTTCGGGATCGACTTGCCTTCGACCTTCGCCTTGACCAGCTCGGCCAGCGCCTCCTCATACCGGTCGTCGAAGCTTGCAGGATCGAACTCTCCGATCTTGGTGGAGATGATGTGCTTCGCGAGATCAAGCATCTCGCCTTCGATCTTGACCTTCGGCACGCGCTCGAATGCCTTTTTCGAAGAGCGGACCTCGTAATCGTACTGCAGTGTCGTCGCGATCAATCCCTTGTGATGCGGACGAATGAGGACGGTTCGCATCCGGCGGAAAAGGACCGTCCGCGCGATTGCCGCGACCTTGTCGGCCTTCATGCCGTCACGAAGAACCGCGAACGCATCGCCGGAGGTCCTGTCCGGGGTCAGGTAGTAGGGCTTGTCGAAATAGACGTCGTCGACTGCGCTGCACGGGATGAACGCGTCGATCTCGAGCGTCTTGTTGCTCTCGGGAACGGCTGCGGCAATCTCTTCGGGACTGATCAGCACATATCGTCCGTTCTCAAGCTCGAAGCCCTTGACCTGGTCTTCCTTCGGCACCGGCTCCTCGGTTTCGCTGTCGACGAAGATCCGGTTGACCCGATTTCCGGTCGCTATGTTGATGGTGTTGAAGGAGATGCGGTCCGACGTCGAGGCGGCCGTGTAGAGCGCGACCCCGCAGCTTACCTCCCCGACCTTCAGGAACCCTTTCCATTGTGCACGATGCCCTGCCATACGCGTTACTCCGAATCATCTGGATGGCGACTCAAAGGTGCGAGAAGATGATTCGTTCCGAGTCGAAACGAATCAAATTTCAATGACTTAGGAATCCGCGTTCAGAGATTGATTCATGAGATCCGGCTGAGCAACCTGCGCTCTTTATCGTGGCGAATAGGAGCGGAGCACGATGGAAATGGTCGCGGGGTGTCGAAACGGTGAAATCCGCGTCTCCTTGAACGATATCGAGCAGTCGAAAAAAATTCGCAACAACTGCGCGCGCTGTTCGTTTCGTCGTGGTCGAAACCACGGGAAACAAATAATGGCAGATGACAGCACGATCACCGTCCGCGCAAATTTCGAGACGCGGGAAGCCGCTGACCTTGCAATCGAGCATCTCGTACAGCAACTCGGGATTTCCAGGCCGGACGTCTTCGTCCAATCGGCGACGGTCGCGAACACGTCCGGATCGAGGGTCTCCGGCGGCGATGTCTCGAATGGCGACGGCTCGCGAGATGATGCGCCACTCGCGGGCGAGGTCGAAGTCTCAGTCGACATCGCCGCTGCTCAGCTTCCGAAGGTCAACCGAATCTTCGGAGACCTGGGCGCGATGCGTGTATCGAGCAAATGAGCGATGACGAACGCTGACGATAGGATGCCCCTTCGCCGAATCCTGATCACCGGGGCGAGCGTCGCCGGAAACGCGCTGGCATGGTGGCTGTCGCGGCGAGGCTTCGAGGTCACGGTCGTCGAGCGGCATCCGCAGTTTCGCGACGGCGGACAGAACATCGATGTACGCGGAGCGGGGCGCAAGGTTCTCGCGATGATGGGACTTGAGGACGCCGTCGCCGAGAGTGGCACTGGCGAGACCGGTATCCGCTTCGTCAACGAGAATGACGACACTATCGCCCAGTTCGACGTCGACGAGACAGGATCGGACGGACCGACCGCCGAGCTCGAAATCCTTCGTGGTGACCTCGCTTGCATCCTTTTCGACGCCTGTGCGGACGCCGTCCATTTTCGGTTCGACGACAGCATCAATTCCGTCGTTGACGATGGTCAAAAGGTGTCCGTCACTTTCGCCAGCGGCCAGCAAGCCGAATACGATCACGTCATCGTCGCCGAGGGTGTCGGCTCGTCCACCCGTGAACTGGTTTTCAAAGACGAAAACGAGCCGCGGTGGCTCGACGTGACTATGGGCTACTTCACCATCCCCAAGGGTTCAGGCGATACCGACCACTGCCGCATCTTCACTGCAGGCGAGGGCCGGAGCATCTGGTTGCGTCCGGACAACCGCGGAACGACGCGTGCAATCCTTGTCGTGCAGAAGGAAGCGGACGGCGACGAGGCGCTCTCTAATGAAGAGCAGGAGGCATTCTTGCGGGAACGCTTCACAGATGCCGGATGGGAGGCCGGGCGCGTGCTCAAGGGACTTGAGGCGACCGACGATCTCTATTTCGATGTCCTGCGCCAAGTGAAAATGGATCGCTGGTCGAAGGGCAGGGTGATCCTGACCGGTGACGCCGCGTGGTGCGCGACACCTATTGCTGGCGTCGGCACAACGCTTGCGATCGTTGGAGCTTACGTGCTTGCCGGCGAGCTTGCCCACGCGACCGATCTGTCCACGGCACTCCGCCGGTACGAGAACATTATGCGGCCGTTCGTAGAGAAGGGGCAGGGCGTCCCGAAGATCGCACCGAAAATGCTGCAGCCTCAGACCCGCTTCGGCGTCGCCCTCCAGCGTGCCGTTCTTCGTGTTGCGTCGACGCCCGGCGTCAAGCAGCTTGCTGTGAAGGTGTTCGCGACAAGCGCGGATGATATCGACCTGCCGGAATATGAGGCGGTGCCGCTAATCCTAAGGCCTAGTGCTTCTTCAGCGGGTCGTGGCCCCAGTTCATGAGCGAGTATCGCCAAGCAGAATGCGCCTTGTCTTTCTCGGGACCGCCTTGTGCTAGATGGCGGTGGACATAGCCAATGACCTTTTGCATGTGCGCATAGTCGCCGTCCGTCCGCTCGGCCTTCTTCTTGTTCTTGATCTCGACGATCCTGCGACCGGAATGATGGCCGATCGTCTCGCGGCCACCTTTCTCCTGAAAGCCGTTCTCGCGGCTCTCTTCGGAATGGAGCCATTTTTCGAGTGCAGCCGGTGTCATGTTGACGGCCTCGCCGAACTCCAGCCAGATCTTTGCGTGTTCCGCCTCTTTACGATCACTCATATCGTCCTCCACTGCCAAAGCTGACGTGCGATCCATCAGATGATGGGCTTGCCGCCAGTGACGGCGATGGTCGCCCCGGAAACGTAACTCGACATCGGATCGGCCAGCATCACGTATGCGGTCGCCAGTTCGGCCGGTTGCCCAGGACGTTGCATCGGGACCTGCTTGCCGAAGTTTCTGACGTTTTCGTCGGGCATTGTCGACGGAATGAGCGGCGTCCAGATCGGACCAGGCGCAACCGCATTCGCACGAATTCCTTTATCGGCGAGCATCTGTGCGAGACCCGCGGTGAAGTTCTGGATTGCGCCTTTGGTCGTGGCATAAGCGAGCAGATGAGGGCTTGGGCTGTCCGCATTGATCGACGTCGTGTTGATGATCGCACCGCCTGGCTTCATATGTGCGACCGCAGCCTTCGTCAGATAGAACATCGCGTGGATGTTCGTCTGGAACGTCATTTCCCATTCCTCGTCACTGATGTCGCCGATATCGGAGAAGCTTGCCTGGTGTGCTGCATTGTTGACCAGAATGTCGATGCCTCCCAGTTCTGCTACCGCGGTGTCGATGATGTGGCGGCAGTGATCGGCACTTTGGATATTGCCAGGAACCAACACGGCCTTTCTCCCAGCCTTCTCGACCCAGGACTGCGTCTGTTCGGCATCGCTGTCTTCGTCGAGATAGGAAATGAGAACGTCCGCTCCCTCCCGTGCAAAGGCGATCGCCACTGCGCGGCCGATCCCGCTGTCGCCGCCCGTGATCACGGCCCTCTTGCCAGCCAGCCGACCCGATCCGCGGTATGTTTCCTCGCCGTGGTCGGGACGCGGCGACATCGCGTTCGTCGTGCCGGGCATGGGCTGGCGCGGTGTTTCGAATGGCGGGGTGGGATACTCGTTCACGTCTCAATCTCCTTTTGCGTTTCGAATTTGTCGCCGGACGATGAGAACCGTCCGGCGATCAATCAGGCGCTACGGGCTTGCGCAGGGTGCCGTCCCTCGGCGAACTCTTCGACGATCTTCGCGCAGAAGGCGGGCAGATCATTCGGGTTAC
Organism: Neorhizobium alkalisoli; assembly: GCF_007829835.1. Lineage (GTDB taxonomy): Bacteria > Pseudomonadota > Alphaproteobacteria > Rhizobiales > Rhizobiaceae > Neorhizobium. The sequence goes on from NZ_VIWP01000021.1 coordinate 23,352, forward strand.
GGCTTGTAACCAGACCCTTGTCAGTGACGACCTCCTGATCCACCCAGGTTCCGCCGGCATTGCGGATGTCGGTCGACACGGTGGGATAGGAGGTCAGCGTGCGGCCCTTAACGACATTGGCCTCGACGAGGACCCATGGGCCGTGGCAAATGACGCCCACCGGCTTTTCCTGGGCGAAGAAGTCGTGGACGAAAGAAACGACCTTTTCGTCACCACGCAGCTTGTCCGCGCCGACACTTCCACCTGGAATGACCAGCCCGTCAAAGTCCGATGCCGACACATCGGCGATCGCCTTGTCGACGGAAAAACTCGAACCCGGATCGAGGTCGTGATTGACCGCCTGAGCCTCGCCAGCCTCAAGGCCAACAACGACCACAGTCGCGCCGGCGTCTTCTACCGCCTTCTTTGGCTCGACGAACTCAGGCTCTTCGGTGCCGCGCGGCGCGATCAGAATCGCTATCGTCTTACCTTGCAATGTCATCGGTGTTTCTCCTGTAATTATTGCGGTCGAACCGGTCGATCACCTGTTGAGGTCGGTCGCCATCTGCAGGTGGTGCTCAAGGGCGGGACGCGTTGCTGCCGCCCAGGCCTTCAGGTCGGCATTGTCGCCGCCGTCTCCGTAACGCTTGAACAGGTCGACGGCGTCTTCGTGGGCCGACTGCTGATCGGAATGATACTGCTTGGTAAAGTCGTCCCCCTGCAGTCCCTTGAGCTTGTCGAGCATGTCCTGCTGGGAAGACGTCATCGCAGCCGGGATGGTCGCCTTCACCTTCCCGCTCGACACCAGCCCTTTAAGTTCGCCGGTCGTCTTTTCGTGGTCGGCGATCATCTGCTGCGCGAAGGTCTTGGTGGCGGCGTCAGACCGCTCGAGAGCAAGCTTGCTGGATTCGATTTCGAACATGTCGCTGGTGGCCGCTTCTGCGACAAAGTCTTCGGTCTTCGGGGCGACACCGAGCACAGAATTGACGCCTGTCTTTTCCGCGGCCGACTGAGCGAGTACAGGCGAGGCGAAAAGGAGGGCGAGGCCTGCGACGGCGATTGCATTCTTCATGGGGGTAGAGCTCCGTTGGGCGGGTTGCCCATCCAGAACCTCCGTGCGGTGTCAAAGTTCCAAGCTGGAATTGGCGCGTGGAACTCTCTTCTTGTCTCGGTGTTAAAACGCTACACAAGGATGGTTCAAATAGACCGCGACAAGATCATGCAGACCGCTTCTCTCCGCATGCAGGGACGGAAGGCCGGCCAGAAGGATAGGCCGACCGCCGTTCCTAATGATTATTTGGACGCACTAGGGCAGCAGGTGTGACCCACAGTCAAGCGGCCATGGCGTCGGTGTGACGAACCCTGGGAGAGGCATATGCACATCGATGGCGCCTGCCAGTGCGGGCAGATCACATACGATGCCGAAGTTGACCCTGATAACGTCTCGATCTGCCACTGCACGGATTGTCAACGGCTGACAGGCAGCGCGTACCGGGTGACGGTGAGTGCGCGGGCGGACCGATTTCAGATCACCACGGGAGAACCGAAGCTCTACGTGAAGATCGCCGACAACGGCCGGCGTCGCAACCAGTTCTTCTGTCCAAATTGCGGCTCTCCGATCTATGCGACCGGGCAGGATGAGGACACCCATCAGGTCGGGATCAGGCTAGGGACGGTGAACCAGAGAAGACGTCTCCGTCCGCAATCTCAAATATGGTGTTCGTCCGAGCTTCCGTGGTCTCAGAACTTAGGCGATCTTCCAAGACGGGACGCGGACTAATTGATGCCCTATACGTTCGGCTCCAAGCCGATCAGATTCGATCCTCGTCGAACTGTTCGGCACCGTCGATCGGGGAAAGCCAATCTTCGCGGCGCTTTACCCAAAGCTCGTACGTCGGCATCAGTCGCGTCGGCGCTTCGGACAGGATACCCACTTTGATCTCTGCCTCGCGTCCGTCGGTCGAGAAAAGTCGCGACCCGCATTTCGGGCAGAACGACCGCCCAGCGAATTCGCGCGTGTCCCCTTTCGTTTCGAACCGATTGGCCGGCCAGACAGCGAAGAACGTGAACGCCGAACCACTTTCCTGACGACAGTCCGCGCAATGGCAGATTCCGACCCGCGAGGGCTCGCCGCGCACTGCGACCTTCACCTCGCCGCAGGAGCAGGATCCCAACAGTGTCGTCATGGCGACTTCTCCGCACGGTCATCTACCACGTCAGTCTCCGGGCGGTCTCCGCCCGACGCGTGCTCGGTCTGCCAGCGGCCGTCGGCGAGCTGGAAGGAGATTTCGGCATCGCGGCCTTCAAGATGCTGTCGCTCCGCCGCAGATCTGGCCGCGGCCAGCGCGGCATCGTGATCGGGAAAGGATTCAGACCACACGTCGCCAAGCCGATACGCGAAGCCGCCGTCGTGTTCGCCGACATGATAGGTGACTTTCGTCATGAGATTTTTCTCCGCTTGAGTTCAAGAAAGGGCGTGCTCGATGCGCTGGACGTGATGGGCGTCGACAGTTAAGCCATCCTCGACCGCCAAAATCTCCGCCTCGGTGAGGCCGGTTGCGATCGCGAGGTCTTCCAGACTGTAACCTTTTGCTATGCGCGCAATCCGAACGCTGACGCCGGTCCGAGTTTCGGCGCCGGTCGGCGCATCTTCAAATTTGATCTGATCCATATTGATCTCCAATGTGCTGCGATGAACGTGCCCCATGCGAGCAAGTTCCGCAGAGGGTTCATTTCGACGACGGGTTTGACGCCGCAAACATCAGCTTCCGGAGGCGCTCGCTCTTTTGCTCGCGGTGGCGACGCTCCTCTTCCGCGGCCTCGATGGCCATCTTATTCGTGTGTTCGAAAGCCGCCGCGCGCTCCTGCGCGGTCGGAGTTCGTCTGATCCTGCTTACCATGGCAAATATCCTTGGGTTTTTCCTCGTATGTGGAAGGATTGCGGACAGCGTTCAACGTGTCGAGCGGTCGCGTCCGATAGCGTACGGGCGGTCGGCAGTCCTTGCGTGTCGATCGCGGCCACCCCATTTGTTGTGGGCCACCCATCATCGCGCGAGCATCCGCAGCGGCATCCGCCGGCGTATGCGTGACGGCTGGCGCGCGGGTGAGACGGTCGCTGCCTTTTTCGAGGTCGAGCGCCGTCTGGCCAATTCGTACCTGCCAGGATCGTCATGTCATCTCGCGACCACCTTGTCATCTTCCTGCACGGCATTGGAGCCTCCGGCGCTCAACTCATGCCGCTGGCCTCGTCATGGCGGGCGAGCCTGCCGAACACTGGGTTCGCAGCGCCGGACGCTCCCATGCACCACTGGCGGGGCCATCAATGGTTCTCGACCGAGGGTAATCCGCTCGACCCGGTACGGATTCGTTCAGCTCGCGAAGCTTTCGACGAAGTGGTGGACGACGTCGTGCAGCGCGAAGGATTTGCCGGCGGCCATGACGAAATAGCCTTCGTCGGCGTCTCGCAGGGCGCCATCGTCGCCCTAGACGCCGTCGCCTCTGGACGGTGGAAGGTCGGCGCGCTCGTTTCTTTTGCGGGACTTCTTGCGCCTCAATCGATTTCGCCAGCGAGCAGAAGCACGCCCATCCTGCTCGTCCATGGGCAGGCTGACACGACGATCCCTGCTGCGGCCTCGACGCTCGCCGCGGCGCAGTTGGGTGCGGCCGGGTTCAGGGTCGAGCTCGATGTCGAACCGGGCGTCGGACACACCATTTCGAGCACGGGCGCGCAAAAAGCGCTATACTTCCTACAGAAGTTTCTCGTGTAGACGAAACTCGAGAAGCACCCGGCCGTTTTGCTATCATGAACAACGACCAACACGGTGAAACCGAACTAACCGATCCGCCGGAGGAAACGGTTTCCTTCGCCTTCGACCGGATGACCGTTGCCCGGTTCAGGGAGGTCTTCCCAAATGCCCGCTGGTCGGACACCCTTCAGGCATGGACCGTCCCCGGCAAGACAGCGCGGAAACGCATCGACAGATGGCTTGCCTCGGAAGCCGATCGGCGAAGGCCGTACGAAGAAGAACGTGGCCGCGACGCCTTTGAATTCGAACCGATCCTCTCTCCCTATCTTGAGGTCATCCCGACGGGCTTCCGGGTCCGTGCCCCGTATTCAAGGATATTGGTCGATGAACTCCGGCAGATACCCTTCGCCCGCTGGAACGGCGACGACAAGGTCTGGGAGGTTCCATACGCCTCGTATGACGACCTCCAGCATCGATGGGAGGTCATCGAGGAAGCCGCTAAAAGAGCGGAACCGGAGGAACGACGCAAGCGCGCCGAAGCCCGCAAGGGAACGGAGGAAGAGGCGAAGGCGAAGCGCCGCACGTCCGAGCGACGAAAGAAGCGGCTGCCTGTGCCCAGCGACGATTTCCCGCCCCTTGACCGGCCGGTCGCCACCGCCGCGTATGGGATCATCGTCTTCATCGAAATCACGGGAGAACTCGTCGACCCGGACCAGATTGCCGAGCAGCACCCGGATGCCGACGACGAATATGTGTGGGCGGGATGGCGGGCTGCGACGCTCGAAGAACTCGTGCATACCTGGCCGGCCCGCACTGAGCCGGGGGAATACGAGCGGCTCCGCGGCTGGTGGCAGCCGACGAGCGACGAACTGCGTGTTGCGAGAAGTTCGGCGAAATCCAAGGAACGGCGGCGGAGCCATCGCAACGCCCCAGGCGCCTCGCCCTGATATCGACAGATTGCGCCACGACAGGTTCTCCATCGGCATTGCGGATAAGCGGTTGACACAGTGCCGCTCGCAATGTGTCGTCTACCGGCTTTGACCACGAATGTAACGGCGGGGATGGGAAGATGAACGAAAGGTCGGTGCGATTTGGCCCCGGCCTTTTCTGTCGGTTACGATCAGGCCGCCCGGACGAACGTCAACGGGGCTCAGATCTGGAGAAGTCGACCGCGACGCTTCGCGGTCGCTAACCTTATCAAATGCCGCGGTTCTCGAGACGACGCTCGAGCGGATCTGAATTCTCGCGAAGCCACCTTTGAGGTCCGCCGGCCGCTTCCCGACGACTCCGAGCGATCTGCCACCTGGCGCTCATGGAGATCGGCATCCTACCTCTCACCTGCACAATTCGGTCTCGGGGGGTATGAACTCCTTCGACGAGTGCAATGGGGACAAGAACGAAAAGCCCATGAAATTAGCGACTTACGCTGTGGTTACACTGTGCATAACCTGTGCATCGAGACCGATATCCGCCCTGTGCGTTCCACTTCCGTTCACGTATCGCCTGCATAACTACCCCGACTCGGTCGACATTCTCATCAACCACTCCTCGGCCTCCGCCGCAAACGTTGCTGGGATGGTTTGGGCGCTCCCCAGCGGGTCGAGCGCCCTTTTTCTGTTCAGCCGCTGCCCGGCGACACGCTGTCTTCTTCCTTGGCAGGAAGCGATCCTGCGCCCGGCGTTTTGCTCTCGTCGGTCAAGTGATCCTTCGCGTGCGGGCCGGCAGCCGGATGATCCTCGACAGGAGCACGGGTCTTGGCAGTTTCCTCGATGGCGCGCTGCGCTTTCGTGTCCTTGTTCATGTTCATCTCCTTTCGCGAGTGGTCGGCATATGGAAATGGCCATCCGCCGCCAAATGTTCCCTGTGCGGCTCCGGTGAAGTTCATACGCCGCCGCCAGCCGATCAGCGCATTAGGTGTGCACACGGCGCCGAAGATGTGATCGACGAAACCACGTTCGGTCCGTCTGTCATGCTGCACGAGTTGGATGCCGTTATCGGTGGGAACTGTGTGGATTTTGTAGGGTACTGTCTTGACCAAAGCCTTGAGGAAGCAGGCCGCCCTAAGCTTTGTTGCCTTGCGACAGGTTCTGGCGATGACGATCTTCGACGTGCGATCGACTGCGACGAAGAGGAAAGCCTTGCCGCCCCATATCGCAACTCTGCAATATCGGTATGGAAATAGCCGTTCTCGTAGGATTTGAACCGCTTGGGGTTTTCACGATCCGACTTTGGCAAGCGGGAGATATCGTTGCGTTGCAAACAGTGATGAAGGCTTGAACGGGACAAATGTGGGATCACATCTTTCAGAGCGATATAGACGTCGTCTTGTGGCAGCCGAGCCCGCTCGCAATGAAACAATCCCGGCCTCTTCGACAGCCGACAAGACCGTACTTCTGCGCTCCTTCGGACCCATTGCATCATCCTCGACGCCTGGTCGAGATCGCCGTTTCCTCACCGTTTTTTCGTTGATGCCGTATCGCCGCGCGAGCGCCGCGGTTGGAGCTTTCGATCGCTGTAACTCTGCTCGAATGGCATGCGTGCTCTGGGCGCTGACGTGAAGAAATTGGCCCATAGAGTGTCCCTCTGTGATCGCGGCAACGATACGCCATCACATTTGTAGGACTGAACAGCTGGCCTTGGCCGTCGCCGACGAGTTGCTTACAGTGCCGTCGCCAACATAGGAGAGTCATAGTGCCGGAAGTTCATGTGTTTTGCGCGGCAGGTCGAACACGCGACCAAAAAGTCAGATTGATGAAGAAGATTTCGGATGCGGTAGTCGAGGAATTCGGCGCAGCTCCGGGAGCGGTCACCGTTCAGATAATTGAGGCTCCTCTCGCTGATAAGATGAAAGGCGGCATACCTTTCGACGAGCGTTGATATCGAGTTTCCAGAGACGCCCGCCGGCGTCGAAGCGACACGCCGCCGTGCCGAAGCTCGATCATTGGTAGGACGGCAAGCCAATGCTCGGAACGGACCAAGCAATCTTGGTGAAGGGACACAAACGACGACATGGAGAGGCTCGTGCCTTGTGGCCGACCTCTTCCGTCCGCACCTTAAACGAGGCGTGCGGGTTCAGCACCGCACCGGGCTCTGCCGAAACGCCCTGGTGAGGACTGTCCGGGGACTTTCCCAAGGTGAAGAGATCGCTGCCCTGCACGGCCACCTCGACACGCCCGAGGATTGCAGGGCCGCTATCGCCGGCGGCGCCGACAACGTTCAGGCTGGGGTCGGTAACGCCCTGTGGCTGGATGGAACCCCGACGGTGGATGGGTTCGAGATCGCACGAACCGGCGTCGGCGTCACGGGGAGCGGTTTCATTCAGCATGGTGTGTTGGTTTCCACGCGGAACTGAGCCGGTTTTTCCACCGAGAAGTGAGCCACTTCTGAGTATGGTTTTCTGATCAGGCTTTGGTCAAGGGATTGGCCTTTTCTCCTCTCTTCTGTGCTGCTGCGGCCGAGCTGGCCTTGAAGCGGAAGCTGTCGTTACCGGTTTCTAGGATGTGGCAGCGGTGGGTGAGACGATCGAGCAGAGCGGTCGTCATCTTGGCGTCGCCGAAGACCGTGGCCCATTCGCTGAAGCTGAGGTTTGTGGTGATGACGACGCTGGTGCGCTCGTAAAGCTTGCTCAGCAGGTGGAAGAGCAGCGCTCCACCTGAGGCACTGAACGGAAGATATCCGAGTTCATCAAGGATCAGCAGATCGAGACGGACCAGCGTCTCGGCAATCTGGCCTGCTTTGCCCTTTGCCTTCTCCTGCTCGAGCGCATTGACCAATTCGATAGTCGAGAAGAAGCGGACTTTTCGGCGGTGATGCTCGATAGCCTGAACACCGAGGGCAGTCGCGATATGGGTCTTTCCTGTGCCCGGCCCGCCGACGAGGACAATGTTATGCGCATCGTCCATGAACTCGCATCGATGCAGTTGGCGCACCGTCGCCTCGTTGATTTCGCTGGCGACGAAGTCGTAGCCGGAGATGTCCTTGTAGGCAGGGAAGCGCGCAGCCTTCATATGATAGGCAATAGAGCGGACCTCGCGCTCGGCCATCTCGGCTTTTAGCAACTGGGACAGGATCGGCACGGCCGCATCGAAGGCTGGAGCTCCTTGCTCGATCAGGTCCGTGACGGCTTGGGCCATGCCATACATCTTGAGGCTACGCAGCATGATGACGACGGCGGCGCTGGCAGGATCATGACGCATGGCGACCTCCCACGATCCGGACCCGCAAACCATCGTAGCGTTCTACATTGGCCTTAGGTTCACGCAGCAAGGTCAGCGCCTGTGGCGTGTCGATGTCGGGGTCGTCAGTCGTCTTGCCATCTATCAGGCGATGTAGCAGGTTCAACACATGCATCTTGGTCGCGACGCCTTGATCCAGAGCCAGTTCCACAGCCCTGACGACGACCTGCTCGTCGTGATGAAGAACGAGAGCGAGAATGTCGACCATCTCACGATCACCGCCGGGGCGGCGAAGCATCTGGTCCTGCAATTTGCGTAAGGCGGGCTATAGCGCGGCAATCAGGATAAGACGCGGGCGACAATCTGGATGAGATTCTTAGGTCGCGGTCGGGATCAAGTTATCACGCTGATTGTCGCTG
>NZ_VIWP01000022.1 GCF_007829835.1 Neorhizobium alkalisoli
CATCCACATTCAGCGCTCAAGATGGCTTCCCCTCGGCAGTTCATCAGGGCAAAATCAATCTAGCCGACCTGTCCGGTGAAACGGGGAGCACTCCAGTATGGCTTGCGATCCTCGCGATACCCGTATTCTCGCTGGTCGTGGCCCAATGGGATATAAACAATGGCCCATCAATCGGCGGTGGGGGCTACGACCTGGGACCGTTCGTTTATTCCTGGCTGCTTATTATTATCACATTCATCTGGTCTCTCTGCGTTCTGGGGGTTGCGGTCTTTCGCCGGAGCCGGACCTCACCGCTGCTGACCTTTGGCCTGCCGGCAATTGGCGCCACTACATTCGCCATTCTCTTTCTAGTATACCAAAACAACCTTTTCTGAATATTTCGGTCGTTGGTGGTCCGACATGTCTACGCAGCGGGGGATGTCGCAGTCCTGCGCTTTTTCTTACTCACGGCGTCATTATTATTCGGTTCGGTGAGCATTGATGGAGTTCGCGGACGCGTTCCATGTCTCAGCAGCTTATCGCGTTTCTTCTCCGAGGCATTGTCGAGTGCTTGTTGGACCCTGTCGGTTTTCGAGAGCTCACTACTCATAAATTTACCTCAATAGACAGGCGACAACGCACCAAAAGAAAGGCGTGGTTGCCTGAGATAGCTTGGAACCGTTCTAATAAGCAATGGGTCGACCGATATGGGATTGGCCGATAGCACGTTCAGGCGACTGTCAGTATCATTGTCTAGAACCTCGATATTATTGACAATCAAAGGGTGGGTTCGATGCGCGTCTTCCATAAGTTTGTTGCCGCAGTTGCTGTGCTCTCAATTGCCACACCGGTGTTTGCTGCCTCTACCATCAAGGTTGTCGAGGGAGGTGAGGGCGGTGGCCCCATGACACTGACGCTGGACCAATCGACCATAAAGGCCGGTGAAACCACATTTCTGGTCCACAACGACGCGATGAGCGAAGAGCACGAAATGGTGCTCGTGAAGCTGAAGTCAGCCGACCAGGCGATCTTAGTGGTCAAGTCCAAGCACCGCGTCGATGAAAAAACCCTTAACAGCATGGGCGAAGTTTCCGAACTCAAACCTGGTGCGGACGGACAGTTGAAAGCCAAGCTTGCTCCCGGATCGTATGCCCTTCTGTGCAACATCAAGGGCCATTATGAAGCCGGTATGCATGCCATGCTGACGGTCACGCAGTGACCCGATCTAGCTTTTGGCACTTCCTTCTCTCGGAGATCGTCACATGCGATGTCCGAGAGCCTTCACATCGGATGAATAGGTGTACTTGTGTTCCGATCTGCCCCGCTGTCCTTTTCCCTGCCTCAACGTATCCTGCACTGGCTTACCGCCGCACTAGTCTTATTCAACCTCTTGCTTCCGGATGGCATGAGTGAATGGAACAGGAGTATCAAGCGAACCGGCGCGGCGTCCGCAGATCAGGTGACGAGCGCAAATATTCACGCCTATGTCGGCATCGCCATTCTCGTTCTTGTCGTCCTTCGGCTGATCATTCGCTTCATCCGCGGCGTCGCGGCAGCCCCGCCACAGGAGCCGGCAATTTTCCGCACGGCTGCCAAAGTTGCCCATGCCGCGCTCTACGTGTTGCTGCTCGCAATGCCTTTGACCGGTATGGCCGTATATTACCTTGGCTACGGCGGTGCAGGGGATCTACACGCCGATATCCTGAAGGTCATTCTCTGGGTGCTGATTGGCGGTCACGTGCTGGGCGCGCTTGCTCACCAATTCTATTGGAAAACAGATGTGCTGCGGAAAATGATAGTTGGTTAAACGGCTCGCTGGAAGGGATCAATGTCGATGCCACTCGACTAGCCAGTGGTGAGGGCGCAATCGCATTGTCCGTCAGGACTACGATGACCAATTAGCTTTTGGGTTTCTGCGGAAACCAACAATCCGATGTTACACCTTCTTACCCGTTTCTTCCAAGGACTGGAGGCGCGGGGGCAAGGATTGCTAGGATGCGGACTCATTAGCTGATGCGATCCATATCCTTGCGGCTGCGAGCTTGAGGGCGGCGAGATAGTTGTCTGCACGCCGGTCGTATCGCGTCGCAAGGCCCCGCATTTGCTTGATACGATTGAAGAACCGTTCCACAAGATTGCGCTGACGGTAGACACAGCGGCTGAAGCTGAATGTCTGCTTTCGATTGGCCTTTGTAGGTATGTTCGCCCAGCATTTGCGTTGCTTGGCAAAGTTACGAATTGCGTCGGTGTCGTATGCCTTGTCGGCAAGGATCGTCGCGCCGGGCTGTAGTTCGCTCAACAGCTTCTCAGCCATCGGTGCATCGGCGGCTTGGCCGGCGGTGAGTTCCAGCCGAACCGGCAATCCATCTGCATCGACAAGAGCATGGATTTTTGTCGTCAGGCCGCCGCGAGAACGTCCCATGCAAGGATCGGCAGCGCCCCCTTTTTAGCGTTGGCACCATGCTGGTGAACGCGAACACAAGAACTGTCGATCATCACGATGTCTCCATCGTAACGCTTTGAAACGGCGTCCAGAAGACGATCCCATACGCCCGCCTTGCGCCAACGGGAGAACCGATTGTAAAGCGTCGTACGTGGACCATAACGCTCCGGCACATCTCGCCAGGATGAACCAGTCCTGAAACGCCACAGGATGCCGTTGATCACCCGGCGGTCGTCGACGCGTTCAATTCCACGGCTATTGTTCGGCAAGAGAGGTGCGATGATAGCCCATTCTTCGTCGCTAAATTCGTGACGGCGCATGGCAAGCTCCTTTTAAGGAGATTGAATCACACGCAGCCAATGAGATGAACCCCGTTTATGGGGACACTGCCTAGCCTAAAGGTTGAACGATTGGATTTCATTCAATGTTGCATGGTCGTATGTTCGTGTCCTTTCAACGCGATGGAAATGGAGCCCGGTTCGGGAGACGCTACCGCCGACATCAATCGCGAGGCTAGTCAGCATTGAAGTGTTGAGTTTCAGCAGGATTTGTTCCATTTTTCCGTTTCGCATCGTCCCACCTAATCCGGTATACGTCGTTGACCATAAACATCTTTTTTGAGTTCGTGTGGATCACAGAAAAATGGAAATGTGGGTCAAAGCCTCGCGATAATTGACAGCCGCCCGCCTTCTTCAGGCGCGCGACGCTCGTCGCATCGCGGTCCGGCAAACGGCCCTTGAAGATTGGCGAGCCGCGCTGCGTCATCACGCCTTCGGTATCGATGGAATCCTTGACAGTGAACGGCGCGCCATGCAGCGCACCGAGTTCTTCGCTGGCCAGGACTGCGGCTTCCGCTCTTCGGGCTTCCTCCAGCGCCCCCTTCGCCACCGCGACGATCGCATTGACCTTGGGACCGATCGCTTCGATGCGGTCGAGATGGGCCTGTACCAACTCGACGGGAGATATCTCCTTGCGGCGGATGAGTTCGGCAAGTCTTGTGGCGTCGGAATAGATTAGTTCATTGCTCATGGTGTTCTCGCTAACTAACAGTTGGTAGGCAATGAAGAGCTAGCCCTTTACAATCTTGCCGTCAACCCCTATCTAACATTTGTTAGGCGAGGACGAAGGCGAAGGAACATACGTATGAGCGGAAATGCAAGAGAAGCCATTCTCGCGGCCGGACGCCTAAGTGCCCAATCGCACGGTTATGGTGGCCTCAACATGCGCGAGCTCGCAGCCGAAGTTGGCATCAAGGCCGCTAGCATCTACCACCACTTTCCGAGCAAGGCGGATCTCGCCGCAGCGATCGCCGAGCGTTACTGGCAAGACACGAAGGCGTGGCTTGAAGAGGTCGCGGCTGCCAATGGCGATCCGAAGGCTGCTTTGAAAAAGTATCCGGAGACGTTCCGGATGTCGCTGGAGAATGGCAATCGCTTGTGCCTCGGCAGCTTCCTCGGCGCAGAGTACGATGATCTCCCGGAGCAGGTCCGCCAACAGGTCCAGACTTTCGCCGACGTCAATATCGGCTGGCTTGCGGATCGGCTCGTCGACGCCGGCCTGACGGATGAGAAGGGAAGCGAAGCGCAGGCGAGATCAATCTTCGCCGCTGTCGCGGGAGCCCAGCTCCTGGCCCGCAGCCGTTCCGACATTTCGCTCTTCGATACCATGATCGACAGCTTTCAAGAGGCGGGCTTGATGCCAGGTTGATATTTCACCTAATCGGGTGAAGCTACTCGATCTTCAAGCCAATCGGCGATACTAGCCATGCCGTTTCATTTCTTCCACGGTCACAGGCGGACGCCGGAGGTTTAGCATTGGTTTTTTCCTGGGGTCGTCAAGGCGCTAGACATTCATCGCAAATGCCGCAGCCATCTTCGTCCATCATTGAGCGTAGGCGCTGGCGACAACAACAAGCGCAGATGGACATTTCGCCTTCAGTGGTTTGCTCCGGCGATAAGATTTCCAAGTCTGCGTCTGAATACGTGTGAATTGCTGAGTCGTCCATCTCGATGCTCCCAAGTCGAGGATTGGGCATCGAAATAGGATGAGATTTGCGACGAACAAGAGCCGTCAAATTTGCCGGAAAAATTTTCCGATGAGGTCTTGAACGGAGAAATCCGAAAAACCAAATCGATCGGCGCCGACGGCCCAATGAGGGGGTCGGTTGACCGAGGAAGCGGATGAACCGCTCCCTTCCATGTTGCTTTACGGAGGATATGGTTATGAGAACTGAACTGGATTTTGCCCCGCTGTACCGCTCGAGCATTGGCTTTGACCGTGTGTTCAACTTGTTGAACAATACGCAGCGCCTGAATGCCATTGATACCTGGCCCGCCTACGACATCGTCAAGACCGGCGAGGACGACTATCGCATCACCATGGCCGTGGCCGGCTTCGGCGAGGGCGATCTGGATATCACCCAGGAGCGCAACGTCCTGGTGATCAAAGGCGGTAAAGCCGAGGAGCTCCAGGGCGAGTGCCTCCACCGCGGCATCGCTGGTCGTTCGTTCGAGCGGAAGTTCGAGCTAGCGGATCATGTCAGGGTAGAGGGTGCTGATCTCAGGCACGGCCTGCTGACAATTGCTCTGAAGCGCGAGGTGCCGGAAGCGATGAAGCCCCGTAAGATCGAAATCGGCGTTGCACCGGCTAACGAACCGCTTCGTTTGGAAACTGACCGTCAGGTTGCCTGAGCATGAACTCGGCAGGCGGCGAGGGTATTCGCCGGCCAACCCGGAAAGATCATGATCGCGTGACGTTCGACTAGAATGTTTCGTATCACCTGTAGCTCGGCCGGCCTCATCGGGGCCGGCTTTCCCCTTTCATGCAGAGCAAAGAAGGAGGTTCCAATGTTACTCGCTCTGTTCGACAAACCAATCTACGCGCAGCGCCGGTATTTCGTGCAGGAAATCACCGGGCTGGATGACGTGTTCGATTTCCTCGACGAGTGGCCGCAGGAGAAGCGCAACCTTGTCTATGAGACGCTTATCCGTTACTGCCGAGAGGCTGCAAACGGTCGCTGGCCAATCGACGCGGTCCGCGAGAACTTTCGAGTGTTTCTGAGGCAGAATGACAAACTTGCCGAACTCGAAGATGCCCCACCGCATCTCCGGCGTGACACTTCCGTTAAGATCGGCGGAATGTAGGTTGCCGGCTTAGCTTCTTGGTGTCGGGATTAAACCGGCACCTTGATTACCATCCCCTAAAACACACCTATCGCGGTAAAGCTCTTGTGTTTGTAGGAAAGATGGTAGCGGAACCATACACGGCCGATGATCCTGAAACTCGCTTGGCGCTTTTCGACTTTGCCTTTGAGAATGCTCCGATCGGGATCGCCCTCGTCGATCTGGAGGGGCGCATCATTCGCGGTAATGCGGCTTTCACCAAGCTTTTATCGCTTCCTCTGGAGAAGGTGCTCGGGGCGCATTTCAGGGACTTCACCCATCCAGAGGATATCGAGGCGGACCTGATCCTATTCAAGCAGGTGCTGCAGGGAAGGCGGGACGGCTACACGATCGAGAAGCGTTACCTGCGGCCTTTCGGAGAGATTGTCCACGTCCTGATCCACGTGGCCGCTATGCGCGATGCTGACGGTCGAGTGGTACGCTTCATATTGCAGATCGAGGACATCACGACCCACAAGACTCATGAGCGCCAGCTCGCCGAGCGGGCAGCGCAGCTTGAGCTGGCGCTTAAAGCTGTCCGTGGCGGCTTTTGGCAAATGGATATCCTCATAAGCAAATTCGAGACTTCGGATCGACTGGCTCAGTTCATCGGTGGGCCGACTGCTGCGCGGCTCAACCTTGAGCGCTACGTCAACCAGGTCAACGTGAACGACGGCGCCCAAGCTGATCTGACGCCACTGATTGCCGGAAAGCTCGATCAGAATGTTGCCGAGTATCGTCTCGACACAGTTCAGGGCGAACGCTGGATGCGTTGTGATCGGCGGCTTTTGCGCGACAGCGACGGTCGTCCAGTCAAGATCGTGGGAATGGCAATCGACTTTACCAAAGATCGACGCCGCATCGAGATGCTGGAGGAGACAGCACGGACGGACGCGTTGACTGGCTGCTGAACCGGCGTGGGCTGTTGATTGAATTCACGGCTTTGCAATCTGCCGATGGCTTCGCTGTCCTAGCGCTCGACCTCGATGGGTTCAAGGACGTGAACGATGCTCATGGCCATGCGATGGGGGATGTTGTCCTGCAAACGACTTCTGCGCGCTTGACCTCCGCCGTCAGAGAAACCGATCTTGTCGCACGCACAGGCGGGGACGAATTTGTGGTGGTCGTCGCGGGCGATCAGTCCAGGGGGGAGGCGGCAGCTGAACGGATCCTTGCGCGGATGAGGGAACCCATCGCAATTGCCGATGAAATCGCCGATGTGCGCGCGAGCATCGGCGGAGTCTGGACGGGTGAGAAGCGTGATATGTCTGAGCTTCTTAAGGAGGCCGACGCGCTTCTTTACGATGCAAAGGCGTTTGGTAAGGATGCCGTCAAATTTCAGTCGACATCCCGGACAGCGAGTTGAGTAAGATCAAGCATCGGCACTTAGATTTTCAATCGGCCCAGTTTCCGGAGGAGGCTGGTTCAATTGTGTCACGGGCAGTCGCTGTCGATCGCCAATCTGCATCTCCGGTGATGTTGAAAGCGTTTATAGGAAGACCGCAAGTCCCTCCGTATTGACGACGTAGATGAACTCTTCCCATGCCTCAGTGGCAGAAGCGAAAGATTCATTCCAGTCGGTGAGCTGATCTTCCAGGCTAGTCACTTCCATCCGCCAATCGTCACTGCCTGAAGGGCGAAAGATTTCCACGACGACGGTTATGCCACCTTCAGTATAGCGGCCGGAGAGTTCTGAGCGTTCGGATAGCGGCTGATGCTGGTTCATTGCGTCACAGAAAATGTTGGCTCTTGGCTGATAATATGATGAGCCTCCGAGGTTGCAAGACGGAATGAAACTGAGGCCGAGCTTGTCCGTCTCAGCGCGGCGGTAATAAACGTGTCGCGCACTCGTATTGGTTCGACAGCAAGACCCTTGTGGGCTGTCGCTCCAAATATCGTGCTCTCTCTTACTTCGGCGGCCAAAGATAGGAATACACCATCGTCCGCGTGGCGTACTTCTCTCACCGCAGCATAAATTTTCCGACACCCCTGACTTTCAGACTTTTGGCTGAGGAACCAACTCTACGCTACCGTATTTCCAGAGGCAAAAACTATTAGGTTTATGTCTCATGCGGCAATTGCTTACCAGTCTAGTGCTCGTTTCCTGCCTCTTTCCGATCGGCATTGGTGGTTTGAAACTTGCCTCAAGTCTTTCTGAGCCAAGCCGGCCGCATCAATTCTCCGATCTCACGTCAGAGCCCCTTTGGAGCTCTGACGTGAGGCGGGTAAATCCCCTTCAACAAGCATATGAACGACTGCCGGCCACTATTTCGGAAGACACTTTGGTTGCCGAAACAAGTACGACGCAGGGTTCCAGCCTGTCGTCGAGCGATGACACTAAGATTGATACGTTCCAAGATAATATCGCGGCGCCAAAGGTAAATCCTCTGCATGTCCAAGCTGCGGCAAGGGCTCAGAAATGGTGCAGCACGCGCTATAGGTCCTACGACCCATCCGATAATACCTATCAACCCTACAGCGGGGGATCGCGACGGCTATGCAACCCACCTGTCGGAATCCTCACAGCAGCAAGTGAGCAAGAAGATCCATTAGCAGCAAATGGAAGCGTTTCGCATGCTCAGTGGTGCATGGAGCGCTACAGCTCCTATCGTATTGAGGATGATACTTACCAGCCATTTTCGGGTGGTCGGAGGAAATGTACGGGGCCGAGTTCGCTGTCTGCTAGCAACACGACAAAAGCCTTAGCGGATGCTTCAGCTGTCCAGTTCTAAGAACTCGCCGCCATATGACACTTCAGGTTACACCTGAATGTTCAGCCAGCGTTCAGTCGCGAGCGCGATATTCCGTCCACTTCTTTGATCAGTGAGGGTTTGGACCGGTGCTCGCAGATAGGTGCCATGATGTTTTTAAAGAATTTTTGTTCCAAGAGGTAAAAGACCAGAACGAAAAGCTTGACGAGAAACAACTGCTCTCGGCATTCAAAGCAGGCACAGTCGCAGCGAAGACGGGTATGGATATGGGGAACTGTCCCTTCAGTACCTCGAAGGACTCATCTGCATTTCTAGCATGGCTGGCAGGGTTTCGCTGTTGCTCTCGAAAGTCCAGCAGTTGAGCGAGCAGAAAAGTGTCTACCACCCCCGATTGTTCATGCTTTCCCTTGGCAATGCGCTGGCTGGGAAATCGGACCATAGTATCCCGCGGGAACACTGTCCCCGGAATTTCATTGTCCGAGCGCAAAAGAAATGGAGTTGCACGTGACTGACGACGTCTGGGACCGCCCAATCGAAGTGACTATTGATTGTGGTGACCACTTCCGAGTGGTCCGTAACAGTCGAGAGGCGGTCGAGTGCCTGATGACGTGTTGGCCACAAAGAGGCGGAAAAGACTTTTCGCAAGCACGGCGCGCCTGCATCGGCGCGTTGGAGGGAACAACATCTACGACCACAGCGGTTGCCGCTTTCACAGCGGCTGCCAAGTCAGCAGGCATCCTGCGCAACTGAAATTGAAGAGCGTCTGCCTCGCTTGCACGTGCGGTCAGTTATTTAACGCGCGGCTGATTGTAGTGCGGACGATCGTTCAGTCTGTTCTTTAGCGAATACTTCCTTGGCCCGTGTCTCATACCGGAAGAAGGGGAATGCGAAATGCCCTTCATTCAGCCGACAACGGCGGCGCTGACGCTTTCGTCCACATCTCGGCCGTCGAACGCGCTGGAATGCCCGAAGCAATTGAAGGCCACAAGATCGGCTTGGAGCTTGAGCGCGACAACAAGTCGGGCAAAATCTCGGCCTGCAACTCCAGGCTGCTTAATTCGGTCTATGCTTTCCTTTGACCATGGATGTACCGGCACTGCCGAAAGCATTTGCTTTATCAAGGTCAGGCACATCGCCTGGCCTTTTTTGCATAACCAAATATCCTTTGGAAGCAACATCGACTTACAGCAAATCCTGCGAGCAGGCGGAGATCGCTTTTTGCAGAACCCCGATTGAGCTCGTTGCCCAAGACGTCTCGGTCAATGAACTGAAATCGCTAGTTTAGGCCCGTAACGCCGCGGCTGCGTGAATCGCGCCTGGAGAAAGAGCAGGACGACTTAGCAGCAGTTTCGGCTTCCTCAGTCGGCCGTACCAAGTGCCGCAGACGTCTAGGATTTTCTCTTTCCCGCATTCAATGGCGAAATATATCCCGCCTGCGAGCGTCATTTCCTTGAACGCCTCCTCCCTTTCAACGCGCGGAGCGGTAGGAGCCACGTGAGGCAGGAAAAAAGCAAAAACACCCGCATTGGCTTGCGGGTGTTTAGCCTTCCTAGACTGAGCTTGGCGGAAGGTAGCCTATCCAGTTGGATGCTGCTCAGCGAACTTGTGCACTAAACGAATTTGAAGATGGTCGGTTCCAGCTCTTGTCACTATCTTCAAAGGCCGGCGAGCGTTGAGCTTGTTTACCCGGCCTCCAACGACGACCAATATCTCCTGGCATGTGATAGCAATCGTAAAATTTCGCGATAGTCGGTCCAACCATTTCCGTCCAGTCAAAGCGATCCAGACCGCCCTGAAGGAACTTTAGCATGACCCAGGCTTTCCATAGTGGATTTATGAGCGCGCTGAACGCCTCATCCATGGCTTCAGGGCACGATAATGTATCATTTAGGCCGCGTGATTGATCATGTTCATCTTCGTGTATCAGATCTCGAAAGGAGCCGGTGGTTTTATCGAGCCGTCTGTGACGCGCTCCATCTAGAAGACGTTTTCCAGAATTCGGCTGATCATTTCATCATCGACGAGATCTATGTCGATGCCGCCGATGAGTACGTATCTCGAATTCATCTCGCTTTTCAGGCTCGGTCGCAAGATGACGTCGACGCATTTCACCGGCTCGCCCTACGAGCCGGGGGCAGGTCGAACGGAGCGCCTGGCCTAAGGCCTTGCCATGATAGATATTACGCGGCCTTTGTGCTGGATCCAGATGGAAATAATATCGAGGCTGTCTGCGACGTGCCCAATTTTCGAAGTTCAGAATCTGTCGTTGTGAAAAGATCTTAGGATGGTGGCATTAGCTCATTTCGCTCCGGTGCATATGCCCGGGGAGCAGACACCTCAAATCGTTTTCTCGTCAGGCTTCAATGGAATATCTGGTTCTGTCTGAATAGATCGTACGGCCGCCGCTTGGAGCTCGTCGCGATCGTGCACGCCTCTGTTATAAAGCTTTGCGACCGCTGCGGTCAGCCTGCCGATCGCGGCCGGATCCCGCACGACGCCCTGAGCGCGCGCGACCTCCTTGACCACACTCGCACAAAAGCGCGCATCTTCTTTCGAGATCGGTGCTGGCACTCTTTATCTCCCCAAGATGGCCCACCCCACGAATGGGGCAGGCCACAGCTTATTTAAAAGTCCATGCCCGGGCCAGCGGGGAGGGCGGGGGCGGCGTCCTTCTTCGGCGTTTCGGCGATCATCGCTTCCGTTGTCACCAGGAGGCCGGCAACAGAGGCCGCATCCTGCAGGGCGGTGCGAACGACCTTGGCCGGGTCGATCACGCCCTGGGCATAAAGATCGCCGTACTCGCCGGTCTGCGCGTTCCATCCGAACGACAGGTCGGTCTTTTCGCGAAGCTTTCCGACCACGATCGAGCCCTCGGCGCCGGCGTTTTCGGCAATCTGGCGGATGGGTGCCTCGATCGCTCGGCGGACGATATCGATACCGACCCGCTGATCGTCGTTGGCAGTCGGCAGACCGTTGAGTGCCTTCACGGCGCGAAGCAGTGCAACACCGCCGCCCGGGAGGATGCCTTCCTCAACGGCAGCACGGGTCGCATGCAGTGCGTCATCGACGCGGTCCTTCTTCTCTTTCACCTCGACTTCGGTAGAGCCGCCGACGCGGATGACGGCGACACCGCCCGCGAGCTTGGCAAGCCGCTCCTGCAGCTTCTCGCGGTCGTAGTCGGAGGTGGTTTCCTCGATCTGTGCGCGGATCTGGGCGACACGTCCCTCGATCTCGGCCTTGGAACCGACGCCGTCGATGATCGTCGTGTTCTCCTTCTCGATCGCCACCTTCTTGGCGCGGCCGAGCATGTTCAGCGTGACGTTTTCCAGCTTGATACCGACGTCTTCGGAGATGACAGTTCCACCCGTGAGGATGGCGATGTCTTCGAGCATAGCCTTGCGGCGATCGCCGAAGCCCGGAGCCTTGACAGCAGCGATCTTCAGGCCGCCACGCAGCTTGTTGACGACGAGTGTTGCGAGGGCTTCGCCTTCGACATCCTCGGCGATGATCAGCAGAGGCTTGCCCGACTTCACCACGGCTTCCAGCACCGGCAGCAACGACTGAAGGTTGGAGAGCTTCTTCTCATGGATGAGGATATAAGGCTCTTCGAGCTCAACCCGCATCTTGTCCTGATTGGTCACGAAGTAGGGCGACAGATAACCCCGGTCGAACTGCATACCTTCGACGACTTCCAGCTCGGTCTCGGCGGTTTTGGCTTCCTCGACGGTAATGACACCTTCGTTGCCGACCTTCTCCATCGCTTCGGCCAGATACTTGCCGATCTCCTCGTCGCCGTTGGCCGATATGGTTCCGACCTGGGCAATCTCCGAATTGCTGGTGATCTTGCGGGCGTTCGCCTTCAGCTCTTTCACGACTGCATCCACGGCGATATCGATGCCGCGCTTCAGGTCCATCGGGTTCATTCCCGACGCAACCGCCTTGGCGCCTTCCTTAACGATTGCCTGGGCAAGCACAGTTGCCGTGGTGGTGCCGTCGCCGGCGAGATCGTTGGTCTTCGATGCCACTTCGCGCAGCATCTGTGCGCCCATGTTCTCGAACTTGTCTTCCAGTTCGATTTCCTTGGCGACGGAGACGCCGTCCTTGGTGATGCGTGGCGCGCCGAACGACTTGTCGATGACGACGTTGCGGCCCTTGGGACCAAGCGTAACTTTTACCGCATTGGCGAGAACATCGACGCCACGCAGCATGCGTTCACGGGCATCGGTGTTGAATTTGACTTCTTTCGCAGCCATTTGTTCACTCCTTCAATAGGCAGCTTTTTGACTGATGGGCGGTAATGCGTGATTACGCAGCCTGCTTCTGCTCGGCCTGGGCTTCGATAATGCCCAGGACGTCGCTTTCCTTCATGATCAACAGGTCTTCGCCATTGATCTTGATTTCGGTGCCTGACCATTTGCCAAACAGAATGCGGTCGCCCGCCTTGACGTCGAGCGCCTGGACCTGACCGGCTTCGTTGCGCGCGCCAGGACCGACGGCGACGACCTCGCCCTCGGAAGGCTTTTCCTTGGCGGTATCCGGAATAATGATGCCGCCTTTGGTCTTTTCCTGGGATTCGACCCGGCGAACGAGAATGCGATCGTGAAGTGGTCGGAACGACATGTTTTCCTCCATTGGACAAAAAAGATGACGCAAAATCCCTGCCGGACCGGGTGACCAATCCGGACGGGTGCGAACCTCGTCTGAGCGTTCGCGTGCAAAATCTATTTTCGAGATTTTTCGATTTCAAGAGGGTCGGCAAGAAAAATTAGCACTCAACGCTAACGGCTGCTAACATACTGGAAAGGAACAAGAAAGCGACTTGATGGTTCAAAAAATCGTTGCTGCCTACGCTATTTTACGCCACCTTTGGCAGTGTCACGAAACGGAGATGAAGCATGCAATTCTCGTCGGATCTGGAGCGTCAACTCAACGGCTACGGTCTCACCACCGCGCATATCCTATATCGCATTCCCGATTACGAATCTGTCCTGCAAACCTACGTTTGGCAGGACTACGATCTCGCACCAGACTTTCCAGAAATGCGCAAATTTCTGGACTTCTGGCGCGACAGCCTCGACGGACCGCTGCACTCCGTCCGCTATACACACCAGCGCCTGATCGGTCCAAATGAATGGCGCCGTGTCGAGGGCGAGTTCAAGCTTCAATGAACTCTTGAGTTTGATTTTTCCGCTTCCTAGCTGATCGACCGCCGAGGCGTTGACCTCGGTGTGAGAGCCGATTGCGTATGGAGTGACACCTTCATGGAAGAGAATATCAATATCATCAAGAGCGCTGGTATCGATGAACGCGAAGAGATCATCGTCGATTTCGCCCGATGGCTTGAAGCAGCGTCGCAGGACGCACTGGTTTATGGCGAAGGTCGCTTTGCCATGATGTCGGCCAGCATGGCGGAAGCGATGCGGGTCGATGCCGACGAACCTGCTCGTGATAATCCTGAAAACACAGAACGTGTCCTCCAGCAGGCCAGCGCGATGATGGCACAATTCAAGGCTGCGTATCCCCATCGGGTTATCAGTCGGTCTGTTCACTAAGGATGATGAGGCAGACGTGGTCTCGGGCCGTGGTCTAGGCCCGGAAATCCCCCGCGAGAATGCGAGCGAAAACATTGAAAGCAGCTGAGCCGACTTGAGGCAAAATTTTTCGCGCCGCGGATCTTGAATCCAGAACTCTCAAAAACCAAATCGTTTTTCGCCAGCTGCTGAACATAGAGCTGGCCTTGCTGGAAGCGCCGTCTTTCGGCGCTTCTGTACCCATGTTGCTTCAAGGAGGATATGGCTATGGCAACATCTTACGACTACGCACCGCTTTTCCGTTCGAGCGTCGGATTCGATCGGGTCTTCAATCTTCTCGAAAACGCCCAGCGCGCCCGCTCGATCAGCGATTGGCCGCCCTATGACATCGTCAAGACAGGCGACGACAGCTACCGGATCTCGATCGCAGTGGCAGGGTTTGCCCAGGACGATCTTGACATCACTTTCCAGTCCAACCTGCTGACTGTCACTGGCAAGAAGCAGGAGACGCCTGCGGATGCCTACCTGCATCGCGGCATCGCAGGTCGTCCGTTCGAACACCGGTTCGAGCTTGCTGACCATGTGCGGGTGAACGGCGCGGATCTGGGCAATGGTCTCCTGTCCATCGATCTTGTTCGTGAAATCCCGGAAGCCCTGAAGCCCAGGAAGATTTCGATCCAGAGCACGCCTGCTCTAACTCCGGCCGCTCCGGCTCAGATCGAAGCACATAAGGCGGCTTGATCGTTGAGTTCATCCACTAGGTCAGGGGCGCCATTCCCGTGGCGCCCGTTAACATTCCGGGTTGGGAAGGAGAGAGCGATGAAACCCGACATGTTTAGAGAACCGGTCACCATCCTTGTCGGCCTCGGCTTTCCGGCCGAGGTGCGAAGCGCAACGGATGCATATCGCCATCTTTGCGAATGGCCAGTGCGGTTGAGGGACCATGCCCACGCCGTCGCATTGAAGGCTTGTGGTGCGGCACTGCGTGGCGAAATCGAGGCCGAGACGGCACGTGGCCTGTTTGCGGCATTCGCTGAGAAACACGATTTGCTGGCGCCGGAAACGAGCGCCATCGCCGCGTCTCGCCTGCGGCGAGATCGGGATCCGCACATCCGGTGAGGAGGCGGCCATGCACAGCGAACTACAACGGGCCGCCGACCAAGCCGCGGCCATGGGACCAGCCGTTCTGGTCCCCGGTGTTCGGCTCTGCCGACCGATCGATGTCGTCGGCGCGCCGTCCCTTTCGGTCGATGATCGTCGCGTAATCCTTGCGGCTTGGGCATCCGACCTTTACGCGGTGGATTCTCAGCCGTCCCTGCGGCACATGCCGGGAACGCCCGGTCCCGTGTCGATCGACGAGGTGCAGGCGGCGTTAAGGGAACTTGATCGCCGATCTCATTATTGAGCGGAACGCTGGGGAGCAACCCATCGTTTGGGTGCTCTCGATGTAAGCCGAGTAACGGGGACGTTTCGCCGATTCGTCATCGATAGGCTATCTTGTCCGTGGCGTGCCGAAAGCCGGCTCCACGAGACGCAGGTAGTTCTTACTGGGCATACGGGGTCGATGGGGGAATCTTGCTCCCGGAATTTTGACGCTCGGTGGAGCCTTATCGAGCGATGTCACTTCTGGCAATGTCTTGGGCGCCGTCCGGCAGAAAGCAGTGGTGCCCACATACGTTCAGACTGCCAACATCGTGCGGATCATCGTACCACCTCATCGGATACATAGGGCTTGGGCTTAAAGGGCGAGCCTTCTGGAAGCGTCTCTGCTCCAGGGAAACGGTGACCGGATGTCACAATGATCTTTATCGGTGGCCAGCGGTCTCGAACGAAGCCGGCTAGCCGAATGCCGTCCATCGTGCCCGGCATATCCACGTCGGTGAATACAAGCGAAACTTCAGGATGTCGTTCAATTATTCTTATCGCATCGTCGGCGGAGCCTGCCTCCAACACAACAAACCCTTCATCCTCCAACTCGGCGGAGATTGATAACCGAAGAAGGGGCTCGTCGTCGACAACGAGCACGACTACAGGCTCCGTGGCATTTGCTGCTCGCTTCTTTTAAAGAGGATGCTCCCGAGATGTAGCGCGAGCTGTATGTCATTTGACATAGCTATGCCTCTGTCCTGGAAAATCCTGTGGCGACCATCACTGTTGCTATGGGTAGCGTTACTTTTATGAGCGCCCCATTGGTGGCCCAGCGTTTATAACTTGGTACGGGCGCCGCTGGGCGAGCGAACAATCTCTGGACAGATAGAGCGCTATTGAAAAAGTGCAGCGTGCCACAAGTTGACACATTTACAATTCCGTGAGATGGGCGACCTATGGCCAAACGTCTTACACGCAATTTTTCGCTCACGCCCGAGCTTGAAAGTTTCATCTCTGAATGCCTGTCGTCGGGCGACTATGGCAATGCCAGCGAAGTCGTCAGATCGGGCCTGCGCTTGCTTCGCGAGGGTGGCAAACCCGCGATCCCATTTGCATCAACTTGGCCGATCGGAGGGGGGGACTGCGGAAAGATCATCCGGGAAAAGAACTGGTCAGAGACGACGCTCGGCCCGATGAAGGATTGGTCCGTCGAGCTCCGCACGACGGTCGCCAACATCGTCAATTCGCCGGTCGCGAAAGTGCTGATGTGGGGACCGGGCCATGTGATGGTCTATAACGACACTTACGCGAAAATCGCAGGCGAAAAACATCCTGACGCTCTCGGCAGCAATGTCGCGGAAGTCTGGCCGGAAATCTGGGACTGGAACCGCGAAATGATTGAAGCCGGCCTTCGTGGTGAGCTTCGTTCCTATCACGATCAAAGCATGACGCTCATCCGAGATGGGCGGCCCGAGGAATTTATCTTCGATCTCTTCTACACGCCTGTTTATGAGGCCGACGGTAAAATCGGCGGCGTGATGTGCACGGTCGTCGATAACAGCGACCGCGTCGCGATGGAAAAGCGCGTGAAGGACAGCGAAGGCAAACTCCGCCGGGTGACCGATGCTGTGCCGATGCTGATATCATATGTCGACCGTCAGCACATTTATCGCTTCGCCAATCACGCCTACCAGACGTGGTTCGGGATGAAGCCTGATGACATGATGGGTCAACACATCGCCGCAGTGATCGGTCAGGGGCCATACGAAAACCGGCGGCCCGACATTGATCGCGCATTGGCTGGTCAAGTCGTGATAGGCGAGGCCGACATGCCAGTGAAGGGCGGTGCGCCGCGTCGTCTCGAAATTCGTTACGTACCGCACGTCGAAGCCGACGGATCAGTCCCGGGCGTCTACATCCTTGGCATCGATATCGAAGATCGTGCTGTGCGCGAAGCCGAGCTCGAAATGAGCAATAGCCGCTTTCGCACGGCCATGAACGCGGTGCACGGTGTTCTTTGGACCAATAGTGCCGATGGCAGGATGGTCGGAGAACAGCCGGGCTGGGCGGCACTCACCGGTCAGGCTTTCGATCAATATCAAGGGTTCGGTTGGGCGCAGGCCGTGCATCCGGATGACATGGAAGCTTCTGTCGCGACCTGGAACGCCGCGGTCGAAGCGAAATCTATGTATGTGCATGAGCACCGCGTCCGCCGACACGATGGCGCCTGGCGCCAGTTCGCTATCCGTGCCTTGCCGATCATCAGTTCAAAGGGCGATATCGTTGAATGGGTCGGAGTACACACCGATATCACCCACCAGCGAGCTGCCGAGGCCGCGTTGCGCGAGCAGGCGGAAGCGCTTTCACGCCAGGTTCGTCACCGGGAGCGGGCCGAAGAGCAGCTCAAGCAGCTGAATGAAAATCTTGAAGCGCGGGTGATCTCCGAAATCGCCGAGCGCCGCCAGGCCGAAGTGAAGCTGGCGCAGGCTCAGAAGATGGAAACGGTCGGGAAACTGACCGGCGGCGTTGCGCATGATTTCAACAACCTACTCCAAGTCGTCAGCGGCAATCTGCAACTCCTGTCGAAGGAGGTCGCCGGCAACCAACGCGCCGAGGCTAAAATCGCGAATGCCATGGCCGGCGTCTCGCGAGGTTCAAAACTCGCCAGCCAACTGCTTGCCTTCGGGCGACGCCAGGCACTTGAACCCAAAGTTGTGAATATTAGTCGTTTCGTCCGTGACATGGATGAAATGATCCGCCGCGCGATCGGCGAAGCCATTGAGGTGGAAACCGTTGTGGGAGGAGGGCTCTGGAATACCTTTATTGATCCCACCCAGATCGAAAATGCTCTTCTTAACCTCGCGATCAACGCACGCGATGCCATGGAAGGGCGGGGCAAGCTCACCATCGAGCTGTCGAACGCGCATCTCGACGATGCCTATGCACGCACACATGACGAGGTCACCCCCGGCCAGTACGTGATGATGGCGGTAACCGATACCGGGTCGGGCATGCCACCCGAGATTATCGAGAAGGTATTCGAGCCATTCTTTTCCACGAAGGCGGAAGGCAAGGGCTCCGGTCTTGGGCTGTCGATGGTTTACGGCTTTGTCAAACAGTCCGGTGGCCATGTGAAAATTTACTCGGAAGTCGGCCACGGCACGACGATCAAGCTCTATCTGCCGCGCGCAATGCAAGCGGAAGATGTCGAGGTTACCGTCGACAATGGGCCGATCGTTGGAGGCACGGAAACTGTCCTCGTCGTAGAGGATGACGCACAGGTCCGCGAAACCGTCATCGCAATGCTGAGCGACCTTGGATATCGCACGCTGAAGGCGGTCGATGCTTCGAGCGCGTTGACGGTGATCGACAGCGGCATTCCGATCGATATCCTGTTCACCGACGTCGTGATGCCGGGAACGCTCAAAAGCCCCGAACTTGCCCGCAAGGCGAAGGAGCGGCTGCCCAATATCGCGGTGCTGTTCACGTCGGGTTATACAGAGAACTCAATCGTCCACGGCGGCAGGCTGGATGCAGGCGTTGAGCTGTTGTCGAAGCCCTATACCCGCGAAGCCCTGGCGCGGAAATTCCGGCATGTTTTGGCCAATCAAGCTCAGCGTAAAAATCCAAAGTCAACGATCCTCCCACCGGAAGCACTGCCAAAGCTGGACACGACGGTGATGTCCGCTGAGAGCGCAGCGCCGGCGACCGCGGAAAAAGTCGGACGCTTGACGGTATTGCTGGTCGAGGACGATGCGCTCATCCGCATCAATACGGCTGAGATGCTGCAGGACGCCGGACTGATTGTCGTCGAGGCCGGAAGCGCCGAGGAGGCCAGAGCGGCTCTGCAGACAATGGCAGTCGATATCCTCATGACCGACCTCAATCTACCAAGCGCATCAGGATTAGAGCTGGCGGCCGAGGCCAGGGATCTGAACCCTTCAACGACGATCGTATTCGCCACCGGCGACCCGTCCGCGGTCCGCGGTGAGACAGGTGCCATCGTACTGGCGAAACCCTATGACGCTGCGAAACTCGCTAAGGCCTTAGCAAGTACCGGGGCATATCGGATTGCAGAAGGTGATCTGGCACGCAGCGGCGCCGGCGAAGAGGAAGAAGTCTAGGTGCGGCGAGCGCTCCCGAGCTTGAAAACAACCGTGCAGTGGGACTTGCTTGCGGCGCCGTGACGTTGGCCGCCCATGCTGGTACTAGTAGTAATGCGCGGATGATAGCCACGGGGCGATGAACTGGACTTCATAAAACTGCTGAAGTCGCTCGAAGAACTGCTTTACGAGCTGGTGTCCTGGCTGCTGTTTTATCCGATAACCATGTGGCGCTCGGTCTTGCGGCCACTCTACATGATGCGCTACGCCGATACCGAACTCGCCGACCGGCCGGAAGACCAATACGAAGATACCCTGAGCCCGCCACTGTTCCTGCTGATTACGCTTTTGCTTTCCCAGGGCCTGTCGGGGCAGCTTCCATCAGTCTTTGATCCCAACGAGGCTACCAGACAGCTCGGGTCCGGATCAAACCTTCTGATCGCAAGGGGTGTGATCTTTGGCGTCTACCCGCTTTCGATGGCGGTCACGCTGCTTCGATGGAAACAGGTCAGGATTACCCGAGATACGCTTCGGCCGCCGTTTTTCAGCCAGTGCTATGTTGCAGCACCCTTCGCGTTCATCCTTGTACTCGGCATTGATTTCTTCAGCATGCCACAAGAAAAGGGAATTCTGCCGGGCATCATCGCGGTCGCAGTTGCCTTGGGGTGGTACGCACAGGCGCAGATCCGCTGGTTCACGCGAGATCTGGAGATCAGCGCAATCAAAGCGACGATTACCTTCATCGGGGCGTTCATGATCGCTACGGTCGCCGCGCTGTCGGTCGCCGTGATGATCAATCTCGATGCGCAAAGTTTTGCTTCCGGGGCACGTTGATTTGTCGATATTGCCAAGCGTGCCGGAAAGATGGATGCCGGTCTTGTGGTCCGCGGCCGCGGAAGGGGTCTCAACGTCTTGTCGGGGTGCAGTCGGACAAGCTCGTCTTTTTGTTAGCATGGCTGGTTGTGTCAGAACGAATGCAACTCAAGGATTTAAGCCAAAGTATATCAAAACTAATCGTTGACGCGGTGCGATTATTCACCTATTCATGTTACATCGATCTTTTGCTTGCCGAGCTTTGTTCACCGCGCGATTGGCACCGCGCTTTAAGCGAACTTCCCTTTCAAAAACAGTCGGTTTTCGTCTGCGCAGCGCATGCTTCGCGGTTCCTCACTCTATGCTTTGAAAGGGTTCATCATGACCACTGGCACAGTAAAATGGTTCAATTCCACTAAGGGCTTCGGCTTTATCCAGCCTGACAACGGCGGCGCTGACGCCTTCGTTCACATCTCGGCTGTCGAACGCGCCGGTATGCGCGAACTTGTCGAAGGCCAGAAGATCGGCTTCGAACTTGAGCGCGACATGAAGTCGGGCAAAATGTCGGCCTGCAATCTGCAGTCCGCTTAAATCGATATCTGCTTCCCTTTGACCACGGATCTACTGGCACTGCCGGAAGCGTTTATCAGTTTGAGGCCAGGCAGTTCGCCTGGCCTTTTTCGTTTTGGCCTCATAGCCAACATCGAGGAAACTCAATGACAGAGACGTATAGCAAATCTCGCCAGCAGGCCGAGACCGCCTTCGGCGATCTCCAGACGCAGTTCTTCGCCAAGAACAATGCGGCGGAGGAGCTTCAATCCGTGGCGCAGGCACGTGGTGCAAAGACCTTGAGGCTGCGCGAAGCGCGGCTCGCCAGGGAGCAAGCCGACAGGATGTCTGCAACATCGACGCTGCTTACCAAACGATCAAAGGCCAGTTGATCATCCCAAATACCAACATCAGGATAAAAATTTGAGACACGCCCGAAACAACGAACTTACCGACCGACGCTCCGCTGCTGCGGAGGCAAAGGCATCTCTTCTCACGGCCTACCGAGCTTCAAAGACGGTGGCCGAGCCGTCACAAGCCGCCAGACAGGCCGAGCGCATGTCCCTGGCTGAAGCGCGCGAGGCGCGCCGTGCGGAACGGGAACGACTGAAGTATGAGGAACGCACCCGGGTCGAGACCCTTGCGGCTCAAGAAAAGGCGGCCATCGAGGCAGCAGCCGTGGCCGAGATTGAGGCGCGACAGTCGGCAGAAAATGCTCGGATCTCGCGCGTCGTTGAAGACGAGGCCGCTCGCAAGACCGAGCGAGACCGGCGTTATGCCGCCCGCAAAGCCCGGCAGGTCTAAGGTCCAAGCGCCCACCTGCTGGGAAATGGGCCGCGGAATAGAGCGGGGCGTGACAGAAAGTTGCGCTCGAACTTACTCATCCCTTAGGAGCCTCTCATGGCACCGGACACGAACGAGCTGCAGGCAATCAACACCGCCTGGCAGATAGCGATCCAGGAGATCCTGCGTATGGTCATAAGGGATATGTACCATGGTGCTGGAGAAGCAGCCTTCAGCGCGCATATCAAGCGGATTGAAGAAGCGGCCGTCGACAGCATCCAGACCGACTTGAGGCTTCGCGGGACCAGCGAGTGGACGGAGATGCTGGTCAAGGAACGGGCCAGCAACTTCGTGACGACGCTCTTGACGTCCTTTACCTATGACCGTGCCTGACAGCGGTAGAAGCTGATTGGAGCATCAGTCTGCGGTTCAGGCGCGCTCGTCTCGAACTTTCTTATGGTCTGCGAGGTTGATCTGTCAGACACCTGCCTAAATCACTCCAACGTCACAGTGAAAGCCGAGCAGTCGGGCATGGATGAACACAGCGCAGAACGCCTCGCAGCCATCGTCGAGTCTTCGTTCGACGCGATCATCAGTAAGGATCTGTCCGGCAAGATCGTAAGCTGGAATAAGGCCGCCGAACGCATGTTCGGCTATGCGGAAAACGAAGCGGTCGGACAGCCCATTTATCTGATTATACCCGACGACAAACGGGATGAAGAAATCAATATCTTACGTCGGCTGAAGCTGGGGGAACGGATCGAGACGTTCCAGACAACCCGACGCCATCGAGACGGGCGGATGGTCCCGATTTCGATCGCGATTTCTCCGATCAAGAGCCAGGCCGGCAAACTTGTCGGTGCATCGAGCATTGCCAGGGATATCTCGGAAACTCTCGAAAACGACCGCCGGCTTCGCCTCTTGATGCGGGAAATCAATCATCGCGTCAAAAATCAATACGCCGTGGTCCTCGCCGTGATTAGGCAAACCGCAACACGCGCTCGATCAATCGAAGAATTCGAGAAGCGGGTTCGCGAACGGGTCATGGCGCTCTCTCATTCTCACGATCTTCTGTCGCAGGTCGACTGGGCCGGTGTCAGCCTTGCCGATCTCGTCGCGCATCAACTCCAACCATTTGCGGTTCTCCAACCAGTCCAGGCCCTCGGCCCGAAGTTGATACTCGACGCCAATGCCGTCCTCAATCTCGGTATGGCCTTCCACGAACTGATCATGAATGCGATGCGCTTCGGCGTGACCGATATCGGCGGCATTTCCGTGACGTGGGGCCTGACGCAAGGCGACAACGGGGACACTTTCGAACTGCTCTGGTCCGAGCCCGCGGTTGCTTATGCTGAGATACTCGCACAGGAGGAAGGTTTTGGCGCTCTCGTTCTATCGCGGCTGGTGCCGTCCGCTTTGTCCGGTCAAGCGAAATGGAGTTTCACGGACGGGCGGATAGTCTGGAAGCTGACGGCACCACTTGCACGCATCCAGATCGGGCTTGGCTCTGCCGTTCCGGCATGACGAAATCGGACCGAGGGCCTTCTTCGCAAGATTGTACGATGGCTCGTTGACCAAGAGCCTAGGAGAGATCCGCGCGTCTCATCGCTTCACCCTGCGGATAGTGGGTAGCAGGGCCCACTTAGGCCATTGATAACACTCAGGCCGCCCGCTAGTTGTGAATTCGGCCATTCTTGAATTTGGTATAGAGAGGTTCGAACATGAGCCAAGCAACGCCGCAGCCCGAATGGAGTGCCGACGAACTGAGGCGAGCTATCAAGTCGGCGGGTGTCGCGCTTTGGACCTGGATCATCGATCACGACACTTTTGTGATGGATGCTAAAGCCTACGAGCTCTGGGATGTTTCCGTCGAAACGGACCTCACCTTCGAACATCTCTCCGCGAAAGTTCATCCCGCCGATCGGGACAGGGTGAGGGCCGCTTTCGTCGCGACCCGCGCCATCGACGGTCCTTTCGAGATCGACTTCCGTATTCTGACCACGGCTTCCGATGTGCGATGGATTTCCGCGCGCGGGCAGGGCAACGAAGGCGACGCCGCGACGAAAAAGATGACCGGCATTTTCCTTGACGTGACGGGCCGCAAGCAGGCGGAGGAAGGTCACGAGCTGCTCGCCGGCGAAATGAGTCACCGCGTCAAGAACTTGCTGGCCTTGGCCGCCGGTCTGACGAACATGACCTCACGCGCTACCGAGACGAAGGAGGAAATGGCAAAGCAGCTGACGCAGCGCCTGACCGCGCTCGGCCGCGCCCACGAACTGGTTCGGCCGCTTCCGGATGGGCAGGGCAGTGCGGCCCTCCTGGGCGACCTGTTTACGGTGCTTCTGGCGCCGTACGACGATGTCGGCGCCTTCGCCGGCCGCATTCGCGTTGCTGTTCCGCGCATGGGCCTGGGGGAGAAGTCTGCCACGAGCCTCGCTCTTGTCATCCATGAGCTTGCGACGAACTCGCTCAAGTACGGCGCCCTTTCAAATGATGCGGGCCTGCTGGACATTTCCGGCACCGTCGTAGACGACGATATCGAGATCGTCTGGAACGAACACGGCGGTGAGCGGGTTGAAAAGGCATCGTCAGAAGGATACGGCAGCAAACTCGTCCAACGAACGATTACTGGGCAACTCGGTGGTTCGATCGACTACGATTGGATCGATGGTGGTGTAGTGGTAACCTTCAGAATGAAAGAAAGTCGGCTTGCGGCCTAAGCTGCGGGTTTACGTCGCCGGCAAGTTCGCTCGCAGCATCGCCTTCCCGGTAGTCTATCGCTCGATGACCGCCGACGGGATATCGAGGGTGACTACCAGGCCATCACGCATGAACCATCGCTCAATCGTACCCATAAGCTGGGATTCGACGGTTCTGGCAACCATTCGGGTTCCAAAGCCTTTTCTGTTCGGAGTTTCGAGCACGGGCGGCCCGCCAACCTCTCGCCATACGATCTTGAACATGTCACCTTCGCATCTGCATTGAAGATCGATGTGACCATCGACGGTCGAGAGAGCACCGCATTTTTGCGGAATTCGTGGCTAGCTCATGAATGATAAGTGCGAGCGCCGCAGCTGTTTTCTCGCCCACAGACACCGAAGGGCAGGAGAAAACGACTTGGCGTTCGTCCCGTTTGAACGGCGCGAGCAGGGCGTCGATCAGTCCTGCGAGACCGCTTGCAGACTCATCGCTTGCCGGTCCTACGTTGACGATAAAATCGTTTGCCTTGCTGAGCGCTTGTATTCGGCCCGTCACGCTGCGCACGAAACCATCGAGATCGGTTTCGGTTCGCGATGAGACGAGAAGCAGACTGGAGATCACCGAGAAGATATTCTTGATTCGATGGGCGAGTTCGCCCTGGATGAGCGAACGCTGCTCATCGAACCGCGCCAGTTGCTCAACCCGTTCCCGCAACGCGATCTGCTCTTCAACGAGCTTGCCGAAATCCGCCAGGATTTCCTGCTCGCGTGATGTCCACTTTCGCGGCTGACCGTCGATCGCGCATAGCGATCCCAGAACATAGCCATCGTTCGTCAGCAGGGGAATGCCGAGATAAGCCCGAACGTTTAATTCCGGGATAGCAAGGTTGTCGCAAACGAGGGGATCAAGCACGGCGTCATCAATGACCAGTGGAGCGGCTCTGGCAACGACGTGCTGGCAGAACGAATGGGTGAGCGGCGTTTCGCGCTCGGTCTTCCACGGCTCCGGTAGACCGTAAGTGCTTTTGAAAAACTGGCGCTTGGTGTCGACTAGCGACACGAGCGCTACCGGCACAGACAGGGTCGTTGCCACCAATCGCGTCAAACGATCGAAGCGCTCTTCCGGACCGCTGTCCATAAGTTCGGTCTGGTATAGGGCCTTCAATCGATCGCCGGCAGCAGCGGACTGATCGGAAGCGTCTTTGGGGAAGGTTGGCGAAACTTCCGGCGGGTAGGTCAAATAGTGTCCTTGGACATTGCTAGAGATCGATATCAGCCGCTATGGCGGAATTTTGCTCACGATCAGTAGTTCCGAGTTATATATTAGATCCGACGAAAGCAAGTAAATCCGGCCGCTGTCCGCTCTGGGCATTGCGCCTGTCATCGAAGGAGCTCGTGCCGTCGGAGCGATGGGACAGCTGCTGAACTCAACCTGAACGGCAATGTTCAGGATCGGGAAGGGGAGACAGCTGTACTAGATCAATTGGTGACTGTAGCGGGCTTTTCATCGCGCGAGGCGGCGGCTTGGAACCTTCATATTTTTCGACCGTTTCCGGCGGCTGATATCTAGCAGCGCATTATGCGACGGAGAGGCCTGAATGCAAACGTCCTCATCAAAGGGCCTGACTGACCGCTCACTCGTGGCGTTAGCGTTCCTCAATTTCTTTCTCGCTGACGCGCGTGATGGTCTCGGACCGTTTCTCGATGGCTTTCTGGCGACACATGGATGGTCGCCCATGACACTGGGTATCGTTGCGACGCTGGGCGGGGTATTGGGCATGGTCGCGACACCTCTGTTTGGGGCGTGGGTCGACGCGTCCCACAGAAAGCGGACGCTCATCATCATCCCAGTCGTGCTGGTCAACGCGGCCGCACTGTGGACCCTGGCCAGCCCTGGCAATGCGTCTGTATTTGGCGGCCAATCGGCGACAGCCATCGTTGGCGCTATTGTTGGGCCGGCATTGATGGGCCTCACCCTCGGTCTTGTCGGTGAGAAGCGCTTCTCGCATCAGGTGTCCAGGAATGAGTTCTGGAACCATCTCGGAAACGTCGCTTCGCTTGCCGGTATATATGCGGCCACCGTTGTGTTCGGCCTGAACGGCATTATCGGGCTTATGGTTTTGACCGCAATCGCGGCTGTGATTGCGACACTTGCCATCGACCCGAAGAAGATCGACCACGACGTGGCACGCGGTCTCGCCAATGACGACTGTGCTCCGGGTCCATCGGGTTTCTCCGTTCTGGTTGGTAGCAAAGGGCTTATCCTGCTCGCGGTCGCCCTGATGATCTTCCATTTCGGCATCGCGCCGATCAGCCGCCTTATCGCTCAGGATTTCTCAATTCAGCTGGGCACGCCTTTTCGCACGACGGCTATAACGACAGGCGTTTCGCAGCTCGCCATGATCGGTGTCGCACTTGCGGCGCCGTACCTCATTCGACGGTTTGGGCTCGCAAGCATTTTTCTCATCGGGCTCATGGCCTTGCCGATCCGCGGTGCGATTGCCGGCTCCTTCACGCAGTTTGCAGCGATTTTCCCGGTTCAGATCCTCGATGGCATTGGTGCGGGCCTGATCGGCATCGCAACCCCGGTCGCGGTTGAACGGATCATGGCAGGTACCGGTCGCTTCAATGTGGGCTCGCGGCCGTGATGACGGTACAAGGGATCGGGGCGTCATTCAGCAACGTTGTTGCCGGCTGGCTCACGGACTTCGGCGGCTACGGCCTGGCGTACTGGGTCCATGGCGGCATCGCGGCCCTCGCACTCGCCGTATTTGTGATCGGCCGAAACGCAATTGCGCCTTCACGAAACAAGGATATGGATGTCCCGGCTGATCGCTGATGCACCGGTTGGCGACCGATTGCAACGGGGTTTGGAAGCTCAATGACTGCACTGACGATGACCTGGGGTATCGCCGCGCTAACTGCACTCGGTGTTATCACCAGGCCTTTCGCCTGGCCGGAGGCAATATGGGCGGTCGCCGGCGCAATGATTCTGGTTGGCCTTGGGCTGATCGGCCTGACTGATGCCTGGACCGGGATCGCAAAAGGGATCGATGTCTACCTGTTTCTGATCGGCATGATGTTGTTGTCTGAGCTTGCGCGTCAGGAGGGATTGTTCGATTGGCTAGCCTCGGTGACCACGGCGTGGGCGAAGGGCTCACCCAAACGATTATTCATCCTGATCTATTTGGTCGGCATCGTCGTGACCGCGTTCCTCTCGAATGACGCGACGGCTGTGGTCTTGACGCCAGCCGTTTACGCGGCCTGCAAGGCAGCGAAGGTACGCGAGCCAGTGCCCTATTTGCTCATTTGCGCTTTTATCGCCAATGCCGCGAGCTTTGTTCTGCCAATTTCTAACCCGGCAAATCTGGTAATATTTGGAGGCAGGGACATGCCACCCCTGTCGCGATGGCTGGCGACCTTCGGCCTGCCTTCGCTGGCCGCCATCATCGTCACGTTTCTGTTTTTGTATTGGACTCAGCGCTCTACACTGGCGGCCGACCGCGTCGCTTCCGAAGTTGAAACCGCGACCCTTTCGGCAAGCGCGAAGTTGACCGGTGCAGCCTTGTGCCTGACCGCTGTCGTGCTGCTCGGCGCGTCGGCTTTGCACTTCGATCTCAGCTTGCCGACATTTGTCGCTGGTTGTGTAGCGACAACCGCGGTGCTTCTCTTGACGCGCAAGAGTCCTTACCGAACTTTGAAAGGCGTGTCGTGGAGTGTGCTGCCGCTCGTCGCTGGATTGTTTGTCGTGGTCGAGGCGCTATTCCGGACAGGTTTAATCAACATGCTTGCGGGGTACCTTTCCGCTGGTGAAGCCTCGTCCCCGACATCGACGGCCGTCAGCGCTGGGGCGGTGATCGCTCTGGTCTCCAATCTCGTAAACAATTTGCCCGCCGGTCTTGTCGTGGGAAGTGCTGTCCAATTGGGGCATGTGTCCGACAAGTCAGCTGGGGCGGTGTTGATCGGCGTTGACCTCGGTCCCAATCTGTCTATCACGGGGTCGCTTGCGACAATCCTTTGGTTGACCGCGCTCCGCCGCGAAGGGCTGTCGATCGGAGCCTGGGCTTTCCTCAAGATTGGCTTTGTGGTGATGGTACCAGCGCTCGTTGCATCTCTTGCGATTCTGGCAATCCAATAGCGCTCGGCGTTCTGGCGTTGCGCATCTTTCATAACGGGCATTTTGACAACGCGCTCGCCAATCGGCGCGGGAAATCAGCGGTCTACGCGACCACATTTTTGAGGCGAGGCTCCAGCAGACCGAACTGACAGGAGCCGAGAAGCAAGTGTGTACGGTAAAGAATGGGATCACTCGCCAGCACGTTCAATCGGACCATTAACGCCGAACAACGTTGCCCTGCACTCTGACAGGTGATGAAAAGCTTTCCCGACGGCTCTGGGCTTCACTCAGGGGAGGGTTCAGCTGCTTCGGACCCGGGCGTCGACTGCCCTTGCTTGTCATCTACACTATCCCTGTTACCGTCTTTTCCGTCGGCTTTGGATCGCTCGATATTCCGCTCCGCGCTTTTTTTGAGCGCCTCCCGGTCTTGGTCGGCGGTCTCAGGATTGCTCCGAGCAGCATCGCTGCCGAGATCTTTGTTTTTCGTCATTTCGAGTACCTTTTCGAATTATCGATCGCTGATCGAAGGCAGGTGAACCATGATGTCCCGCTGCTCTCTTTCACTCAGAGGGGCAACGTGGGTCTGCCAATACGCGTCCGCCTCCGACGGGTCATCCTCCCAGCTTCTGGTGCTGACAATGTTGTCGTCCACCTTTGCCTGTCGCCGACCGCCCAGGCGCAGATATTCCGTCGCGATCTTCAGGGACCGCGTCTCCATGTCATCAGGTTTCAGCTGTTCGTCTATTTCATCGCGAGATTGGCCGAGAACCTGGAGGAGTGCAGCGTGCTCCGGTTTGCCGGCTCGCTCGTTAAGGAAAGCGGCAAGTGCCGTGCGGGTCTCGTGGCCGCCGGACGGTTCGTTGGCCTTATGGATGACAGTCATCTCTCCGTCGATTGCCTCCAGAGACCAGCGGTCACCATTGCTGCTTACAGAAAATTCCTTTGCGTCACTCATGTATGCCGATTCCGATGAAGCCGCCCCTTTGTTCCGAGATGATTGCGCCCCGTGATTCCGGGATGATCTCGCCCCCTTCTGAGGAGGTTTGCAGGCAA
>NZ_VIWP01000023.1 GCF_007829835.1 Neorhizobium alkalisoli
CGATGCCTTCATAGCTTCCGCTCCTGTTCCCAGCCGGGAATCTAGCGCGGAAAACTCCAATTAAAAACGATCCAGTTTTTGGGGATCAGAGCACCATTGTTGCTCATCGGACGGGTGCTGAAAGGGCCGGTTTCACCCCTGGTGCTCAACATGCAGAAATCGATTTTCTGTAGCTGCTTCGATACTTCTTCCAAGGTTTTTGACATGTGGCTCTCCCGGTTATGAGGACGTGCCACCCAAACCCGCTGCAAATGCGATCGTTCCGTAAGGCTTATCACATCGCAGCTGACGCGGCCGTTGCCCGCTTGGGACGAAGACTTGGCCCCCTATGGCCAGGTGACGGGCGTGGTCTCTTTTACGGCTTCTCTCAATGTCGTTCCCCAGCTTTGACTGCGCCTTTTAATCGGTTTCCGGACGGCGCGAGTGGGCAGACGTAGCGTGACGAGTACGCGCAAGACGGAAAGTAGGCAAAATTGAAATCGAGCTCCAATGTACCGCCCGGACGGGCAACTCCCAGATCAGCTCCCTTGATCGTGTCGAGGAGATATCGCCCGCCGCCATATGTCTCCGTACCTGACGTCGCGTCGACGAAAGGCAGGAACACCCCACCACCGTATCCTTCGATCCAGTAGAGGGTCAGCTCGCCGCCCAACCTTGCTTCCAGCCCACTTGTGCGAGCAAATGAACGCATCGACAACTCACCATCTGCTCCCGTCGCGACGGTCGTGTGTTCGGGTTCTACCATATCAAGGCTTACCGCCAGACGCAGCGCCGGATCATAAGCAAACGTAGAAGGGCCGTTAAATGTTTTTCGGTCGGGCGCTTCGATGGGTGATTGAGGATGATCGCGAAACATCGTCGCGCGCGTGTCACGCCAGAGACGCCAGGCTGCAGAGACATCAGAGGTTGAGCGTATTTGGCAGTAGAGATTTGCGATTTTCTCGCGCCAATCCCAAAGCTGTAGCGTTTCGTCCATCAAGACCTCCTTATCAAATATTGAACCTTAGCAACTGCAGACCCGACGCCCGCCAGGGGCCGCTGAATGAAAGCATTAGATCCCCTAGATGGCCAAACGGGCAGATTCCGTTGATGGCTCTGTTATCGTGCTATTCCGTAAACGAATCCGACGACCGCGGCGACAGCGACCATCTTAAAAGGCCGGCGCCTGATCTGATACTCGATCTCGTCTCGTATCGAGCGTGCCGCCCCGGTCGTGGAGTGTGACCGGTTCGTTTGCGTGGCGCGGGCTGCGCTGCGTAAATATATTACTTCCGCCCTTAGTTCTTCAAGCTCGCGCTGTTGATCGACGGTGCGGATGAGCGATGAGACAGCGTCCGTCGAAAGGCTCTCGTCGACGTCATTGGCGGATGCGGTCAGCACGGATTTGTCGTCA
This sequence comes from Neorhizobium alkalisoli, assembly GCF_007829835.1. GTDB lineage: Bacteria > Pseudomonadota > Alphaproteobacteria > Rhizobiales > Rhizobiaceae > Neorhizobium. The sequence goes on from NZ_VIWP01000023.1 coordinate 1,394, forward strand.
TCGGGCATGTTGAACTCCTAATCAAGGTCACAGCTAGCGAAACGGCAGCCATGATCAGGAGTTCCTCGGCGATTGGCTTCTCGTTCACAAAATATGCGCGACCATGCCTAAGTGCTATTTCGACCGATCTTGCCGCAGGCGTTGGATGGTACGCTCGGCCCGCACAGACAGGCTCGACTGACTGGATTGTGTGCGTGCGCGGATGAGCTGGGCATCGTCGTCACGCAGGTTGCTTTCCACCGCCATCATGACTGCTGCAAAGGCTGCACTGATCAGCTCGACGCCGCCATCGAAGTCACTTGCAACATCGCTCGCGACCTTAGACGCGTCACCGTCCAAAAGCTCCAAGAGTTCGACCAGGAGATGCGCGGCCGCGAGTGGCGCTCTGGTCGCATCGATCAGCACTGATTTTCTGTCTGCCGCAGAAGAGTTCTGGTGATACGCTTCGATAAGCGCCATCGACGCCACCCGGTCGTCCTCGGTCGCCTTTTTGATCTGAGCGAGAAGGAAGTCGAGCCTTTCGGTCACCAATTCCGTGTCAGAGCCGCGCTTATGCGAGACTTCGAATGCCATGCGTGCCATCGCGATGCCGAGCTGGCCGGCAACGAGAGCAGCTGTGCTGCCGCTGATGGAGGGCGATGCCCGACCAATCTGAGCGAGCATCGTTTTAAGGTCGATGTCCTGAAGATCCATGAACGCTTCCGATGGTTGGCAGCCTGTCAACCGGCTCACCTCACTCCGCTTACAACGAAAGCGGTCTCACCACTCAATTTCGCGGCCGTCATATGAAAAGAACTTTCCGGTTTGATCAGGCGTTATCTGCCCAAGCATTTTCATGATCGATGACGACGCCTCGGACGGGCTCAGCGTCGGGTGGCCTGATGAATAGGGCGCCGACAATCTTGTCCGGACCGTTCCAGGATGGACCGCGACGACCGCCGCTTGCGGATGTGTTCGCTGCATCTCTATTGCGGCCGTGTGAACGACCTGATTTAGCGCCGCCTTTGACGAGCGGTAGGATATCCAGCCGCCAAGCCGATTGTCACCAATCGAGCCGACGCGCGCGGACAAAAAGGCTGCTGTTGACTTCTCTCGCCGATCAAGCAAGGGGAGAAAATGCTTTGCGATCAGCGCAGGTCCGATGGTGTTTGTGGCAAACTGCGCCGCCATAATCTCTGGATCCAGGTGCTTCAGGGCCTTTTCGGGTGACCTGTCACCGATTGTCAGGACACCCGTGGCGCATATCAGTAGATGGATCGGCCTTGCGCGAAGGTGGGACGCATGCGCAGCAATTGAATTTTCGTCGGTGAGGTCGAAGCCCTGACTACTCCTTGATAGCCGGACAAGTTCACGAAGGTGGGGCTGATCGGCAATGACATCGCAGATTGCCGAGCCGATCCCACCGCTTGCGCCAATGACCACGGCGCGAAATCCAACAGGCAAGGAGGAGAGAATGCAATTTCCTTTCGTGTCCACGTCAGAATCGTCCTCAGAGGTGCGTCGTTCGCTGCGGCGAGGTATTGGGCACGGTCGAAAACCCTTTTCCAAAAGCGCGGCGAAACGAATATGCCTCGGCGCAGTCTCACGGAGTTAGGGCGCACGGTCGGTCTGGACATCGGCCAGTTTGGAAATTCATGTCTTTGCTGCGTTTGAGACGACGTCGGTGATCTGGGAGCCGCTTGAAAGACCGTCAGTGTGCAATCTGGGCGACTTGCGCAGCGAATGTGCTGTGAACAAGACTGATCGTCGTTTGGCAGGGCGCGCCCCGGTGTCTATCGCGCCCAGAAACGCTATACACATTTCCACCAACTGCCGGTGACGTCCAACGCATCATTTCGGCTGGTCTTTTCTGCGCGTAAGGTTGCGGGCGGTGCAAACCCCTCGCAAACCCCTCTGCGCTGGATATGAACGTGATCAGGTGCGGTGCTCGCTCCGTCGCTGCCTCGACGCAAAAGCCATGAATCACGCGAGTATCGATGATTGCGCGGCAAGATAGTGCGCCGATTGTACTGATGACCTCGGTCACAAATTGCGCAACCCCTTCATCTGGGGATCGGAGCAGGCAATCCCATCAGCCGCGCGACAATCGGATGTAAAGACTGGATCGCATCGCATCCTTCCGCGTTGGTCAGCGCAAGGAGGACCAGGTAAGAACTCTACGCACTTCGGCTCGACTGGTCGCAATTGATCGGCAAAAACGTGTTCGCTCGGAATTGTCCCGTCATTTGTCGGCCATACGCCAACTGAAAATTCAGCGAAGAGTTGGAACATCCGAAAAGGAACGCCGTCGTCCGTGCTCATTGGTAATGACGAAGAAGAGCCTTCACGAAGTTTTCAACCTTCGGCCAATCAGCGGTTCTTGAACACAGTGCAGGCAACGCCGTTCGACTTGATTGCGGCACAGACCTTGATCGCATCCGTGCGTGTTTCCTTGCCGATTCTCGCGGCATAACGGGGTCGATAGCCAAAGTTCCCGCCGCGTTGCCTGACGATCAGCGCTCTCTCCGCGTTTAAGGGTGAGGGCAGGCGGGAAATGGCGGCTGTGTAGAGGCGGTCTGCTACAGCGGGATTGTAGTGAGCGGCCAACTGGATGCCCCATGGTGCCCAATCGGCGGACTTTACCAACACGGGCTCATTCATCCGTCGGGTATTCGCGAGGGTTCGGCAAGCGTCAATGAATGACTTTCCGTCGTCGAGGGCGGGTGCTGCGACTTCGGGAGGGCTATCCCTCCATGTCTCCACTTGCTGGCCGGTGATGGCGAACACGTAGTCCCTCGTTTCCAGCGGCAGTCGACCAGACGACAGAAAGCGACGCAGACCATTCTCGCCCGCATTGTAGGCAGCAGCGGCAAGACCAAAATTGCCAAAACGTTCCTTGAGTTCGGCGAGATATCGCGCCGAGGTATCAAGCGCCTCTACGACATGAAACGAGTTTTGAAGCCCATGAAGACGCGCCGTGTCAGGCATGAATTGCGCGATACCTTCAGCACCCTTTGGACTAAGAGCTTCCGGCCGAAAAAGACTTTCACGCCAGATCAGCCGGGCGAAGAATGGGACCGGGACGTCACTTCGCTTGGCCAAGGTCTCCATCGCGGCGCAGAGGTCGGCGTTGAAGGATTGCGTTCTGATGCATATCGAACGTCCATCGACCATGGATTGATAGCTGCAAGCCTCAATCTCGTCGTCTTTGGCGACAGCGGTCGAAACCGGCAGCAAAACAGACATCAAGGGTGCCCATAACCACAGAAGAGCGGCCTCTCTCTTTCCTGTAGCGGTGCTGAACCAGCTCAATATCGGCGAACCTTTCTACGCGCAGCGGTTTCTCGCCAGCGACATGAGACCCCGCATTCAGAGGAAGCTCTTGAAGCAGGGCGCAATGCATCACATTTGATTGTGAAGACAATGTTTTCAACCCTGTGGAACAGCTGAAGTCCTGTAAGTCCGAACTTTCCAACCGCTTGTTTTAAGGCAAACTGAATTGCGACGTGTGATTCCCTACGCGTCTTTGAGCTTCGTCGGTCGACTTTGCGTTCATCAAATGAGGTATCCGTGACTGATTTCTTCGGCACTACTCAAGGCATCATGTCACTTGGAGCGCTGATCGGCGCTGGAGGCTTTGCTCTTGGTACCGCGAGCCAGGCATTCACTGGGTGGGTGCAGGGCCGATCCAAGGCAAAACCTGGTCATTCCGATCGCCGCAACTTTGCAATGGTAACCCTTCTGGCACTCGATGACTACGTTGGTGCATGTTACGGGGCGGTCCATGACACACCCGAATTCGATCAGGACCATGAAGTCGAGTTCGCTTTTCATTCACCGGAGCCCGTCCTCGCTCTGCCGAAGGATGCTGACTGGCGTTTGCTGGGTGATGATCTTGGCGAGGCCGTCATGTGGTTTTCAAACCGCGTCGCGAATTTCGAGAATGCCTTGGACAGTCTCGATCTTTCAAAGCACGCATACGATGGTTTCTTTGAGCGACGCCTTGAAGGGTACTCGCGATTGGCAGCGACTGCGATGGACCTTATCGCACGTATTGAAATCGAATTTGATCTGAAGTTGCCGGATAAGCCAGACTATTACCATCAGGATCAGGGCTTTCTCGCGATTCTTCGTGACGTCGAAAAGTTCAAATCGAGAGAGGCAGGAAAACAGACATCTACGCAAACGGGGGCATCGAACGTGACGCCTTTATTTCCAAAGACATCTTGAGGAGAGCGCGAGAGGCCCTGTGAGGATGCAGGTCTAGCCATCGAACCGGGTGTTAGGAGACGTTCGTGTCTTATGATGCAATCTTGAAAGCTACACAAAGCAGTATCATCAGCATTGGCTTCTCGGAGCCAAAGACGGCCGCGGCTGCCAACCATGGAGCCCATTCGGGTCACCGAGGGGCCTGATGTCATCTGGATCGAGCGTGATAGACCGTTTTTCGCCGCTGAGAAGATCAAGGCGCTTACGATGGTCGGGCTAAGGGAGAGGCTCGTTCAGGCCGTTTCCTCGGTATGATGCTGAGGTCTCGCCGGTCGTCGTCGGCAATTTATCAAAGCCAGCCCGTCTTTTTGAACCTGTAATAAAGCACTGTACAAAGGGTTGCGATAACAGCGAGCACAACATAGTAGCCGTATTCTGTTTTAAGCTCGGGGATGTTTTCGAAATTCATTCCGTAAACCCCTGCAATTGCGGTCGGCACGGAAAGGATCGCGGCCCAGGCCGCAAGTTGACGGGTTATCGCCCCCTGACGTTGCTGCTCCAAAAGGTTTGCCGCTTCAAATACTGAGGTAATCACATCCTGCAAGCTCGCCACCATGGCGTCCGCCCTGCGTACATGGTCGAGGACGTCCTTGAAGAAGGGTTTTGCGTTCTCGTCGATACACGGCAAGTCAAGGTGACTGAGCTTGCCAGCGACTTCGGACATCGGTCCAAGCACGCGGTGGAAACGGATGACTTGGCGTCTCATGCCGAACAAATGTTTGACCTGCTTTCGGTCTAGGAAGGAGGTCAGGACATGTTTCTCCATCTCCAAGACTTTATCCTCCATGGTCTCGACCATAGGCAGGTAACCATCGACGACGAAGTCGATGATGCCATGAAGGACGTAGTCAGGACCGTGTTCCAGTAGGTTGGGCGATTGTTCCAGTTGTTTCCGGAGTTGTTTGTGTGACCGAGCTGATCCTTGGCGTACCGAAATCAAATGGTGCTTGCCCATGAAGACGCAGGTCTCTCCATAAGCGATCTTGTCACCGTCGAGATGGGCAGTCTTCACAATCACAAAAAGCTGGTCACCATATATATCAACCTTTGGAACCTGTTTTCCGTTGAGGGCATCCTCCATTGCCAAGGGATGCAACCCGAACATTTTTCCAAGACTTGCCATCTCGTTAATAGTCGGTTCGGTGAGCCCGATCCACGCAAAGTTGCCGTCGTCCGCTTCGAACGGATCTGAAGTGATTGGCAGTTCCTCGGCACGTTTACCGGCACGATAGATGTATGAGGCGACGACGGTCATTTGGGCTGTCCTGGCAACGTTTAGATGCGATTGAGGAGGAGATGGGCCTCGAAAGAGCAAAAAGGATGGCGGTGCTGCTGGATTGTCGGCCCTGTCCGAGGTGCTGGATCAGCTCAGGCAAGAACGCTGTACGTTTCGCCGCCGCAGTGACAGCGGCAGCACGAGAATGGCGGAGATGCTTGCTTGCAACCACGCGCCTTGCAGGGCGAACTTTACGGCTGCAATTGGGCACAAAACAAAGCCGGTGATCCATCCAGCTTTGCGGGTCGGGGAAAGGAACGTCAGTATCGCGATTTCAGGTTCGAAGAAGCCAACGATATCGTGCTGTTCGGTTGGGACGGCGGCGGGGTCAGAATCGATATTCGGTTCACCGCTTGAAAAGCCAACTGCCGCTGACAGCGCGAAAATCGCTGAGATCAAAAGGTTCACAGAAACAGCCTGTTCGAACCTGAGCGACGCGCCACCACGGGGTGGTTGGGATGGCGAGCCCTGTCAATCGCACACTCCTCAGTTCTTTCGCCCCATACGGAGGTTTAATGTCGACGGTTTAGCGACGGGACGCTGTCTTCGCCTAAATACCCGGCTCGATTTTCTTTAAAAATACAAAGTCGGTGACTGAGTAGTGTTGGTCGGTTCCAAGCATCGCAACGCTCCAATAGTCGCGAGACAACCCGAAGACGGTCGAAATCTGCACCACTTCTGATTGATCATTAGACGTCGACATCTTGCGCCTGGCCCAGTATATCTGCTCGGCTTCCAGGTCATCCAATTCAAGCATTTCAAAACTCCGTACGAAGCTTTTGAATACCTCGATTCGACCATCGAACCCAAACTGAGAACTGCTTTGTACGATAACAGACGGAAATCCTGCTTTGCAGCGCGGTGTCCCCGTTGGAAGAAAAAATTACACCATCGCGCTTCATATCAGGGATGGGACGTCTGGTGTTACCGTCCGGCCCCAAGACATTATAAAGGCCGAGGTTATGGCCCCGAGCGAGACTGACCAGATATGCCGCCGCAAATGCCATGACGCCGACCACCAGAACCACTCCAACGGTCGCTTTGCAGTAATCGCGGCTCGCGGCCAAAGCCATTTCCTCATCATTCGGCAGACGCTGGCAGGGGGTTAGCCGAACGTCCGGATCATCGAGGTGAGGGCGCTGGACATCATACGAGCGGCTCTCCTTTTGCAGGGAATTCGGAATGATGTGAGCACCGCGCCTCCACACGGCTGGATTGAGGACCTCAGCACCTCCGCCAGGCGCCCCGCGCAATGGTGCATGCCACCAATTTGGGGGATGACAGCCCAATAGAGGCGTGCATGATTGCCAGGGATTTATGCTGAGGGGCTTGAATGGCGATTTATAGAGAAGGCGCTGATGCTGCCTCGGATACCTCGACCAGTTATGCTATAGCTGCAGGTGATACGTTCAGCGGGTCTCTCGACCACGATACAGACTGGATCAAGGTAAAGCTTATCGCCGGGAAAGCTTATCAGATTGATTTAAAGGGATCTGCTTCCTGGGCTGTTCCGGCAGTGTTCGATTCCTATGGTTCGATGCGCGATCGCGGTGAATACGGCAAGACCGATGACGGAGCGTCGGATTTTCGGTTCATCGCGCCGAAAACCGGCGCATATTATATCCAGGCTGGTAGCCTCGATAATGTCGGGCAAGGCGACTACAAAGTCAGTGTGAAGACGGTCAAGGCGCCACACTTCGCCAGTTACGACACTATCGCCACCTATATGACCGAAAAATTTTGGGATCAGCCTTATAAGTTCGATATCAGGGCCGGCGCAACTTTGAAGGTCAACCTTGGCAGTTTGACGTCAGAGGGGCGACAGCTCGCCAAGTGGGCACTCGAAACTTGGACTGAAGCATCCGGAATCAAATTCAAGATTGTCAGCGGTTCGGCCGAGATCAAGTTTGACGATAAGGAAATCGGCGCGGAAGGCGGTGCCTCATCCATCAAGAACGGGATAGCTTCCGGCACATACGTCAATGTGCCGGTCAGCTGGATCAAGGACTATGGCGCCGGCTATAACACCTATACACTCGGGACCTATATCCATGAAATTGGCCACGCTCTTGGCCTTGGGCATCCGGGCCGATATGATAACAGCCCCTCGGGCGGGCAGCTTTTTGCCAACGACTCGAAGCAGCTGACCGCGATGTCGTATCTCAATACGGACGACAATATCTGGGTTACTGCACTCAAGGCGCCCCCCATTACCCCAATGATGGTGGACGTCCTTGCCATTCGCAAGCTCTACGGCAGCACAAGCATTCATGCGGGTGATACGAGCCATACGTTGAAGGCAGAGTATTCCGGCGGCAGTGGGATGATGACGCTGGTTGACACCGGTGGCAGAGACACTCTTAAGCTCGATTGGGTGACAGCAAACCAGCGTATCGACCTTCATGCAGAAAGCTTTTCCAGCGTTGCAGGGGGCCTCAATAACTTTTCGCTCGCGCGCGGAACCGTTATCGAAAACGCAATCGGCGGAAGGGGCAACGACGTCATCATCGGCAACTCGTCCGCAAATGTCATCAAAGGCGGCGCCGGTAACGACGCATTGGCAGGTGGCACCGGAAAGGACAAGCTCACCGGGGGATCAGGTAGCGACACCTTTGTTTTCGCGAAGGGGGACGCCAAGGATATCGTCACCGATTTTGCCGCTTCAGAAGATCTGCTCGAACTCGCCGTAGGATCGGTCGCCAATACGTATTCAAAAGCGATGGCGCACGCCCATCAGAGCTGCGATAACGTGGTGTTTGATTTCGGCCATGGTGACGAGGTGGTTCTTCAGAATATCAAGCTAGAGAGCCTGACAGTGACGAACATCCACTTCTCCGGGAGCGGGCTGACATAACCAAATCTAGGCCCGCCCCCCTGATCTTTGGGGGCGACCGGCTACGCTCCAGGCGTTGCCGGGATCCCTGTGTATCTGTCACGGGCGGTTGGCTTCTTCATAGAATATCCAAAATACAAAAGCCGCAGGGGCAGGGGTTACTTCTTGGCGTTCTCGCCGTACTGGCTCAACGCCGCAAACTTAGTTGTGAGGGCGGCCATATTTTCGTCTAGCCATTTCGCCATTGCCAGCTCTTCTTCCAGGTTGGCCTTGAGCGGCACGGCCAGCGCGTGCAGGTCGGCGTACTCGGCGAGCGTCACCAGCGACTTGTAGGCGGCAATCTCGAAATTCTCGAACGCGAAATTCGCAAACGCATTCTTGAGGATCTCGTCGCTGGCCGCGCTGTGTCCCAGCGCGGCTATCATACCGGTGACGGACAGCGCCATATCCTTGAGCGCCGACCGATCCTCGGCCAGACTGGTGAGCACCTCCTCCAGACGCTCAAGTTGGCTTTCGGTTTCACGAATATGCTGATCCAGCTTTTCGGCGACTTCCGGATAGTTCTCAATGCGGTGCAGCTGCGGCTTCATGATCGACAGCGCCTGGTGTTCCATAGCATGCGCATTGCGCAGGCCGGTGATAAACAGGTCGCGGGGCTGGGTGCTGGTCATAGGGCTCTCCTCGTTGACCGGCTCCAACGGAGGACCTGCCTACCCGTTCCCTCCTTAAGACGTCTGTACGCTAAAAGACAAAGCCCTTGTCAGCGATGATGGAGAGGATCGGAGTTTTCCAGTGCCAACCCTCCCGACCGGCCTGCGCTGTGGGGCAGGCATCAGATCAGGTGCCAGACCTTGCATCGACCTTTGGAGGGCAAAACTAGATGGCTCTCCTGAACGGAGTGCTGCCTGAGAAGCTTTCGCCTTCAGGCGTCAATTCCACCCTGGCGCCTTCCAGCGGTCCGTCACGCTCCTCCCATTCCATATTGGCCTGAGCCCAATGTTCCCCGTCAAATCCATGGGGTCGGCCCTGTTCTTCCCAGATAGCGAAGGCGCGCTGGCTAATCCATTCGTCGCGATCGATGCTCATAATGCGCTCCTTCCCGGATAAGGCGTCGGCTTCATGCGGGCGTCTCGGGTGAGCGGCAACGCATCTGGAGGACATTCGTTGCCGCCGCTTAGAGCATCAGTACGATATCGTACGAACCCGCGTTTTCGGGTGCTTTTGCTCCTTGATATCCTGATTACGACCTCGGCGTGCTTGAGATTGGTGGCATATCACCTATGTCGAAAGAATGCATAGGAACGCGGGTCGTAATGAGCCGGGAAGCATGGGGGACAAGCATGCTCCACGATAAAACGATTTTGCTGGTGGATGACCAGGCCCTGATCGTACTCGAGCTGGCAACGACACTGGAAGACGCGGGCGCCGATGTGGTCACTTTCGGCAATGCACCTGAGGCGCTTGCCTGGCTGCAAGCGACCACGCCTTCCGCCGCTGTGCTCGACTATCGGGTCGGCGCCGATACCTCGGCAAGTATCGCCAAGACTTTAAGCGAACGCGGTGTTCCCGTGCTATTCTACTCCGGGATGGTAGACTTGGCTCATTTGCCTGATGAGCTGCTGGCCCACGAATGGCTGAACAAGCCGTCATCACCTGAAGACCTGATCGCGCGTCTGCAGGCGCTAACGGCTTGACGGTCTTTTGGCTCACCGTGACAGTCGGTTGAGCCTACTTCGACATGACCGGCCTCACAAACCGCCATTCGGACCCAGAAATGCCCACGGGCTGGATCAGTGCCGGTAAGCGATGCAGCTCGGCGCAGAATGCTTCCAGGCCGTCCAGACTGCTGAGAAATGCCGCGAGTTTGGGGGTGTCGCTCTGTGCGGCATCAACGGCAAAACCGTGAAGCACGCCCAGTTCAACTGTCTCGCGCGGGCTGGCATCCCGCAGACCGATAATCAAGCGCTCAATGAACTGCTCTAAGCTGATCATACGCTGTCTCCAGGGAGAAATATGGACCATTGCACCACATTTGTTTTGGAACAACAACCGCTGCGCGAAAGCCTACCGTGCATTTCAAAAAGTGGGCGCGCGTCAGCTCTGGAACTTTTCGATGCGGCCGGAAGTACGCCGCAAACGCAAGAATGCGCCGTGTCGGAAAAAACCTGCACGCTTGACAAGCTCTGCGATGAGTACCAGCTCCGCCCTCGGCAGGCTCCCGCGTCATCACGGTATGTTGCCCGCCGTGCGCTGACATTGACGTCGTTATGGTCGTTTCTCGTGATCGCATCGCCCTTGAAGGGTGGGCGCTGAACGCGGTTGTGGCGCCCAAACAGCAACACGGTTGGCGCGTCGAAGTCTCGCAATTGGCTGGCACCAGTCGGAGTGGCTGTTGAAGAGGCTCACGGCTTCGACAACCCGTAGATCGCACTTTCACTGACATGGCATGTTGAGCAACCGTTTCGATTGCATCACTTCTGGCGAGCATTTCACAAGCTTAGTTCTGCTCACCCTGCCTCGATTTTGGCTAGCGGCCAAATTGGATGCCGCGCAGTTTTGCCATTGCCGGACCATGTGCGGTATTTTCTAGGATACCCGCGAATAGAATGCCGACCAGGTGATCCCGTCGTTTGATTTTGCCCCTGCAAGAATGTCGGCACATTGGGCTGGCACTGCTCGATGTAAATGAATGCCGTGCCTGAAAGATTAAACCGCAACCGAAAGCCGGCTTCGTGTTCTCGTCTCTGGCCTTCGGCTTTTGTTATAATCGGAACATGCCCCAGATTGATGCAGCGGGGCGGCTCGCTAGTGTCCTATGCACGCACGCCTGACCGGTATCGGCTTGAGTTAGAACAAGGTCTTGCGTGGTATGGATCGCAGACGATCGACTGCTTTTCCAGTGTTTTCCGGTCAAATGTTTGATGAGGCTAAACACCGAGGGAACATAAACCTCCGGCAACGGTTTGTTCATTTAGCGTTCATGTAGAGGAGACGTCGAAATGTTCTTGAGCAACCTTCAGCCAACGAGCAATTTCGAATTTTCGTGCCAGCACGGTATTTCTTGCGACCGGGAAGCGATTGATATGGAGTTGAACTATCTCGCAGACTTCGACAGGAGGGATCTTTCCGTGGATGTGAACGGAGAGAAAATCTTGCTCGAAGGTGCTGTCAGGACACAGCGCGATGTGGAACGCGCTATGCGGGTAGCCAGCGAAATCGCTGGCTTTGATCGGATTGTGAACCGCCTCGTTTCGGTATCGTAAGCCGTAAAAATCCAGGAAGGGTTTGTCCCCGCTGAATGGGCAGACCCTTCTTGCTGTACGCGAACCTTGAGTTTCGAAGAGCGAGAGCTGGGTGATGAGGAGACGCCCACAACCTTACCTGATCCAGTAGATTTATCGGCGCCGGTACTTGAATGTGTTGAATTGGATGGAGAAGTCCCCGTCATCGACCACAAATTTATGGGTCGATTTTTCCATCAAGATATCGAATTCATGATCGACAATGTTGCCACCATTCACTGACACGCATTGGCAAAAGAAGTTGTAGTTCTCGACGACCGGATCGGAATAAGTCAACTCGACAACGCAGTCAGCCGTCTTCAGCACGAGAATGAGTACATGCAAACGCGTGTCAAAAAAATTCAGCTCAATCGTCGCATCGGTCAAACAGTGTTCCTGCCCGAAATGAATGGCCTCGACGTCGTTATCAATGCTTTGACCAGCCACCATTTTAGCGCCTTTTCGAACCGGGTATTCAAACCGCTATCTGCCCAGATGAAGTCATATCGTGCGATCGGTATGCCCCGCTACCGAGTTTCCGTTACGGATCTGATGAGGTCTCATCGCCTGTGAAGCGCGCCAGTAAAGGTAGTCTCTAGCCTTCATGACTTATCGAGTAGACCGCGCCCTCTTGGCAAAGGTCCTCGTGGACTGCGATGATGACGCCCATTCTCAAAGATATCCGATGCCTTTCATGTTTGCGAAACGGGGTTGGTGGACTGCGAAATCACCGCCACGATTGCGTTACAAGCACCGATCCCAGTGCCGACGCCGATGAACATCATGACGATAAGAATAATGAGCACTCTGCGGTGCCGCCTGGCTAGCCTATCAACGTCTGAACGGGGTAACGTCCTTGAAGAACATATGGAATGCCGCCACCCGATACCCAGGAAATAACAATCGATCACATTTTTTATTGTTGACTCGGAGCGCGGCTCACGGTGCTTGGGGAGTGCCGCGCTCCGATAGGGGGCCGTCCGATGGCGTCGATCCGGCGATTACTGAACTGTGCTGAGCGTAGAAAGTTCCACGACCTGAAAGAACCCGATGCATGCTGTACACCGGGCTGCTCTCAAAGGCATCGGCTCATCAAGTGCCGACAGTTTTAAAACCAAGGTCGAACAGCAATTCCTCAGTATGTCGGTACAGCAGTCGGTGCGGCAACAGCTGAACAACCATTATTCTGATCAATCAAAATGCCTTTTGATCGTGTTCAATGAAAAAGGGCTCCGCCTCCACGGAGCCCCTTCCGTCATGGCTGTGCGGCGGCGGACCTGCGCAGCCAGAGTTGTGAAACTTACTTTCTTTCGATTTCTCCCGGAACGTCCTCTGATGGGTCAAATCGAAATCGACGGATTCATCCTCAGATGACGGTCGATGGTTGTCACTGACGAGAAATATGATCGTTCGCCGTGAAAACGGGACGTTCTTCAAAGGAGCCTTAAACGCGATCACGCAGCGTTACGCGAAGGCTTCGGCTGGAGTAAATGCGACCCGGCAAATTTAAGAACCCTTCAACTGACCACGGAGCCTTCGAGTATCGGGCGCTCTCGATGCGAGCTTAGTACCTACGCATCCGCCGTGTCTGAACCATTTTTGGTGAAGGTGTCTGCGTACCATATCGTACAAACGCTTTCCGGCGGACCGCTGCGTCCTAAGTCGTCATGTGCATGGAGGGTATGATGATGGACAATGAACCGAAAATCACCAGCCACGACAAGAAACGCGCAGCGATGGAGGAAACGACCCGTCATGCGTTCGAGGTCACTGATCATGAAAGTGAAGCCCGCCGCAAGAAAACTGAGAGGTTGAAAGCGTTACGACTGAGCGCCTCTCAATAGCTTGAGTTGATCCTTCCGGTTGCAGGCCATATCGACTTCAGGCCGGATGCGTGGACCAATAGCGAGCCCTCTGTGTGATCCCAAAGTGCCCTTTTCCGATTTCAAGGTGAACGATAGCGCGAGTAGAGCGTGTGAGGCCAGCCTTCGAGCTACGAGCCCCCTGTCGACGCAGGCAAACCCGCATATGAATGCCTGTTGATGGCAGTTCTTCCTATTGAGCTGTGAAAAATGTCAGCAATACCTTGCCCTTTTCGCCAAGCAGGCAGACGAACCGATCTGGCTTTCCCGTCTGGCCGGCTCTTGCGATATAGGCTTCACCCAATACGACAGTTTTTACAGGCACGTCTTCGACCTTCGTATTGGCGGCGCTCACCGCTACGGTTTCCATGTCGAGGACAAGGTCGGTGATCTCGGGTGCCCTTTCTTTTAGGGCAACCAAGCCCGTCGATTTGCAAGCTTGTGCGGCGGCATCGTCGGCGGTTTGGGCAACGCCCGGTACGGGTGCGCTAAACGCAGTTGCAAGCACCAGAAGGCCAAACAGCGCGATTTTCATGGGAAACCCCGTTTGTGGTCGTTGACGCCAATATGCAATGAGCACAAACGGAATTTGTTCCAGTTGTTACAAGCCCTAAACGAAGTTTCTCAAACCAAGATGAGAGCTTGCGGAGTTGTCGAGGATCATGCGAACTCGATCATCCTCTTTGGACAGGCAGCAATCCGATTTTCATGGCGGTCAACAGCATATTGGATGGCTTGCACCATCTCGATGTCCAACAAGGGCTTGCTAATGACGCCGAGTGTCCCTGGAATACCACTGCCGAGCTGCTCCGGGTTTGCTGTCATGAAGACGACGGAGACGTCATTTTCGGCAAGGCTCTTCCCTATCTCTGGTCCTGTTGGCCCATCAAGAAGATTGACATCGACAAGGGCGACATCGGCATTTGCCCCAAGAGACAGGGCTTTCGATTTATTCGGCGCCATCCCTGCCGGTTTGTAGCCGAGTTCGATCACGGCTTCTTCCAGACAAAGGGCGATCAACGGTTGGTCTTCAACGATCAGGATACGGCACATTGGGGAGGTTTCCTTCTTGTTTCTCTGAAGGGCGAACCACGCCAGGCTGTGTAATGTTCCGTTCATAAGGCACAGTTGAAACCGGCTTGCAGCTATCATCGTCCCGAAATCTTGGGTGAAGAAATTTGTAATGCTGAGATGTGCACATAGTCTGTCGCGATTTTTGCCGCGATACCGACTGCGGGCTGTGTCCGCACAGTATCAAAGGAAGACCGCAAATTTATATGCAATCAATCCGAGCAACGCGAAGCAGAGTGCAGATGTGGCGTAGAAGGTGACATCGTTCATAAGTCTGCGATCAGGCTGGATTACGTCCAATGTATGACCGGATACTAATGTAAAAGAATGCCTCTCCTGCAGTCCCTATGATCGAATCCGGGCCCCGGTTGTTCTCTGTTCGTTCATGCTCTAGTTATGCGTCCTTCGGAGCGGAAAATGTCGCGCCTATTTTCTATAACTCGATCCCTCGAGGAAATTGTCGAGCATTTCGCCGTCGATATCGTGCCGCCGGTTGAAGTCCCGTCGGAAACGATTGAGGGCACCTATGGCCTCATCGTTATCGAGAAAGATGGTCTCCGGCGGCTCAAGCTTTTGCCTTGGGGCTTTCCGCGCCAAACAACTGAAATGCGAAGAGGCGCAGAACTGCCGAGCCGAATTGGCCTGGTCGCCGACCTCACCAACCGATTGTGGGAGAACACTGTCGTCGACCCCCAGTACCGATGTCTGATCGCGATGACCCATTTCGCCAACCCCGACGGGGAGAAGGGGTCGAAGACCCGGACATGGTTTTCTCTTATTCGCCAGCCAATTGTCGCGTGGGCAGGCTTCTGTCGCAATACACGGGAGTTTGGGCCTGTGTTTGCCGGTATGACGGGTGACGCAAATGACCTCATTCGCCCCTTGAATGACCGTATGCCCGTTCTCCTGAAGCCGGATGAGTATGATCGCTGGTTTCACGGGAGGGTTGAGGACGTGATCGAATTCCAATTTCGTGAGCCGAGGCCATCCGAAGACTTCGAGGCTCTGGAAACTAGGGACAGATGGCGGAGCGGGATACCGCCCAACAAGGCCATTCACCGTCGCAGTTCGCGCACTATGTTATGACCGTGTTAAGGGAAGGGAGCCTGCATGTGCAACCTCTATACCGTCCGCAAATCGGCAGCTGAAGTGGCGGCTCACTTCAACGTGCCAAACCTGATGGCGTCGAACGCCCCGGAAGAAATCTACCCGGGTACGCCGGGGATGGTCGTGGTCGAGAATGACGGTGTTCGCGAACTTCGCTCGATGACATGGGGATTTCCGATGAAATTCCAGGGTATGAAACCGGATGCAAAACCAAAGCCGGTAAACAATATCGCCGATCTCACCAAGGGTTTCTGGATAGGGTTAAGCCGCAATCCGAAGGCACGCTGTCTGATCCCAATGACCGGGTTTGCTGAGGCGGAGGGGCCAAAGGGGGCAAAGACGCGGACATGGTTTTCCGTCAAGGAAGAGCCGATATTCGCGTGGGCAGGACTATGGCGTGTGTCAGATGAATGGGGACCGGTCTATAGTGGAGCGATGTCCGACGCAAACGACTTCGTCGGGCCAGTGCATGACAGGATGCCGGTGCTGCTCCACCGTGAGGAGTACGACCGATGGCTGCATGGCAATCTGGAAGATACCGTCGCGTTTCAACGGAGGAAGTTTCCTGACGACCTTCTTGTGATGGATCGCACCACCGAGCCGTGGGTGAAGAGGAAGAGCCCGGATCCCCAGATGACCCTGCTATAGGGCACTTCTTATAATTTGTCGGATTTTACCGACAATGCCTTCGCGCCAGGATCCAGCGTTCGCTCATAGGCACTCTGCTGAAGGACATGCACACTTTCCGCCAATATCTCGCGATATCTTTGAATCTTGGTGCGCTTGAATCGCGCTAGATCGGCTTGAGAACCGCTCCGCACCACCGGAGAACACGTCTCGTTCTCGACAAGGTCGAGCAGAATGTTACGCATCACCGCGTTCTCTTCCTTCAACTGGCTCAACTGAATGCGATAGTCGCTGGTCGCCAGCTTTCTCTCGACGACCGCCTTGATATCATTCTCGACGCGACGGGTCTTGGCCGAAAAGTATCTGCAAAAGGTAAATGTTGCGACGACTGCGCAAAGCGCGATGAGGGCATCAAACATCCAAAGCCTCCGGGGTTGCTATGAAAATCGCTATTCCGGCGAGCAATTTCAATATCCCGTGGGTCACGCGTCTTGGGCAACATGGCTGGGCAAACTACTTCAGATTTCTGACCTTGATACCAAAGCTGTCGAGCGTTCCTTTATCGACGGACATGATAGGGTTTCTTAATCTGGGGCAAGCAGCAGAAACATTGAGATCGATCATGCGAGAATGGGCTGCACTTTGCGTGGATTTGTCATTGCAGTCGCAACGCGCAGGATCAGCACGTGCTCTGATCCCCAAAAACTGGATCGTTTTTAATTGGAGTTTTCCGCGCTAGATTCCCGGCTGGGAACAGGAGCGGAAGCTATGAAGGCATCGA
>NZ_VIWP01000024.1 GCF_007829835.1 Neorhizobium alkalisoli
CAGGACCTTGACCACTACGACCAGCACAAACGATACCTAAAGGCGGGTCACTTCTCGGTGGAAACGCCGGGTCAGCTCTCAGTGGAAATCAACACATCAGAAAGCCTCGGAGAACTGAATGTTTTGCTGAATGGCGTAGAACGCCTCAGAAATCGACGGCAGTGTGAATCCCGTCTTGAACTTGGCCGCGAAACGAGGTCGAACAAATTCGACACGCGTCCCGACGGGCGTTGCTTCTCGTAGTGGCGGCGCGATAGCCAGCGTGTAGACGGGGTTGGTTTCGCTTGTGACGTCTAGGACATCCCAATAGCGATATGCCCGCCAGCCCTTCGAGACCGGATGGTAGATTGAGAACCAGTCAGACCACCGAAGTGCTCTCGTCAGCCCATAAACCCGCACCCTTATGATGCCGGCATTCAGGTTCGCAGCCTCAACAATCTCACCCCAGGCGCTGGATTGGCTGTATCCCGACCCATCCGAAAAGCTCGAACCATCCGAATGCGGGATGTCTTGGAGGAAAATAGAGGAGCGATTTTTAGGAAACGGCCCCCACCAATCAGTTATGATGGGAACGTTGATGAAGCGGAAGCCGCCGTTCAAACGCGCTCCAAGCCAGTTGACGTACTCAAAGTGCTCCGGCTCCTGGATCTTGCACTCTTCGTACGTGCAAGTCAGCGCCCCCCCCCCACTCATCTCGATCTCGATACTTTCACCGAGACCATTTCTCCCACCATCCTGCGAGGAGCCCATTACGTCGACTGGTGTACGTAGAGGCCCCAGAAAATCGGCTGCCAAGGTTGGCAAGTTCAGACACGTTGCCATCTTCAGCCCTTCATTGAAGTGAACTTCTGCTGGATTGAGCCAAATCCGGATCGCTGCTGCGACTGGTTGTACTGGCCGAGACCTTCGTTGACGCCCTGCCTGACGATCGCACGCACATGGTCGTCGCCATTCGCACCATCGATCCTGACCACGAGTACGCCAGGCTGGCGGTTGTCGTTTGCGGATCCGCGCCGGCTGGACAGCGCTGGCGCAACTGGTGCGCTAATGGTGCCAACGACACCGCCCCGCGCCATGTGTCCGAGCGTGCCGTTGTTGATGGCATGCAGTAGGGCGCGGTGCTTCTTGGACTGTTTGGCGTTAATCACGAACTCTTCGTTCGAGAGCATCGTCGGGATGCTGTCGGAAGTGCCGGTACCTGGTCCGTAGACCGGGCCGCCGTCCGCAAACAGGCCAACCATTGGCGTGTATTTCGCGATCTGAGCAGAGGTGAGTCCGCCTCCGAAGATGCTACCGAGCCATCCTAATCCACCACCTCCTGACGGCGCGGATGGTGCAGCCGGGAAGAAGCTCGAAGATAGCCTTGACCCAAGCTGACCAAGGCTAGAAGCAGAGCTCGTCGCACTTTTCGCGACGTCGCCGAGCGCTCCAGCCGCCTCAGTTGCTCGCTTCACCTGAAGCTCAGTGGCGTTTACCCAAGAGGTGCCCACCGCATCGCTTGAGTTGCCGGAAAGCATCTGCAGTTGGAGCGAGCCATTTTGCATGCGGGTCGAGCCGGTTGCGAGGCCGACATGGCCGCCTGCCTGATCAGCCGCGAGGCCTCTTGTTTTTAGGAGGACATCACCCTTCAGAACCTGAGAAGGATCTATCTTCGATCCCCAGTTCTGGAACGAGTTAGCAGTCAGCGAGCCGCTGCCTTTGATGCCGACCTGAGCGAGAGACGAATTGACGAACGCTGCACACCATGCGGTCTGAGCGGCATTAATATCGACGCCGCCCGCCTTGAGGAACGAATTGATCTGGCTGGTGCTGGTGTTTTCGTTGGCGCCGAGCAACTTGCCGGCAACATCAACTGCTCCACCGCCTTTGCTGGCCCCAAAGACATTTGCCAGAACACCGCCAGCGGCCCCTACCCCACCACCGCCGGCTGATCCACCAGAGGGTGTGCCGAGGATGCTGTTAATGAGCTGATCGAAAATCTTATCCCAGAGCTTCGACGCCGAGTTCAGCAGCGCATTCTGGATCGACTCACCCAGTGCCTTGCCGATATCGCCGCCGTTGTTGATTAGCGCTGACTTGAAATCGCCAAAGAATGAGCGGAGTCCCTCGCGGTTTTCCTCAAGTTTCAGCGACTGCCGGATCTGCCCAGCCTGTTCGCTGTTGAGATCCTCTGGCAAACCATACTGACGAAGAGTCGTAACAACCTGTTGGTCTTGCTGCGGCAGGCTATTGAAACGCATCTGAGACGCGAGATCCTGCGCGAGCTTGGTTTTAGCGAGCTGCTCAGAATACTGCCTGTAGAGCTCGATTTTCTGCTCGATTTCCTTGCGCTGCGATGGACTAAGCGACCGGCCTTTGTCTTCGGACGACTGCAGGAGATCAAGCGCGAAACGCGCTGTATCGGCCTCGATGCCAAATTTACCGAGAAGCTCGATCTCCTGACGCATCTGGCCGATCCGATCGTCGGCCGATTTTTTCAGGTCACGATATGCATTCGCGGCGCGCTCTGCGGCAGTCTCAGCCTTCTTCGTCTCAGCGTCAGACTTGTCGCCAAGGGTAACAGGCTTCTGACCTGGAAGCGGCACGGCGGTTCGATTGCCGTCCGAATTGATGACTGTCGGGTTTTGATCGTCGATCCGCTTGCGTGCGGCGTCATATTGCGCAACGGCCGCCGCTCTATCTTCCGACCCTACCGCATTCGACATTGCCTTTTGAAACGCAGCACCGGCTTGCTCAGCGTCCGACAGCGCAGGCTTTGCGATGTCGGCGAGTTCGGCAAGTGCCTTGCTGAACGCGGCCACCTGTTTCGCTTGTGCAGCCGCCGCGGCGCCCACCCCCTCGACGGTGCTAATTAATGGCTGAAGTGCGCGTTGAGCTTCGACCCCGGTCTTGGCTGTCTCGCGCAGCTCGGACAGAATTTTGCGGATGTTCGCGGGCGTGCCAGATTGATTTTCGATCTCAATCAGCTTCTCGACAAACGCCTGTAGGTCAGGCTTGCCAGACTTAATGCCGGCGTCGAGCATCTTAACAGCGTTGACGACTTCACTGATCGTGAACGTGGCACCGCCAAAATCGCGCGGATCTAGCTTCAGGCCTTCCCGAAGATCTTTTGCAACACCGAGGACGGCCTTCCGATATTCCTCGATCTTGTCGACAGTGTCCTGCCTGACAATCTTCGGGCTTTCGCGTGCATAGTCATTGAGGCCTTCAGCGGCTTCTCCGTATGCCCCCTTGATGCGCGCGATGAGTGCAGCATGGTCCTTGAGAACATTGCCGGCATCGGTGGCATCACTTGTCAGTCCGCCGAAATACTGGATTGCTGCGGCGCCCGCTGCCACCACGCCGATGGTTACCAGTGATACCGGCGACACCACAGACATGAACGCAGCAGCGAGACCCTTAACAGGGTTTTGCATCTCATTGAGAACCGCAGAGAGCTGCGTGCCTTGTTGCAGGGCGATCTGCAGCGGGGACATGCCCATTGCTGCGGTGACCCCAATATCCTGGAACTGAGCTGCGATGTTGGCTGTATAGCCGTTACCGCCGTTTGCGCTTTGCCGAGTGGCAGGGGTCTGCGCTAGGGCAGCATTACGTCCCTTGATCGCGGCCGTCGACGCGAGCGCGGCCTGGCGCTCTTTCGCAATCGCCTTCGCCATCTCGTCGGACGAGATAGCTCCGAGCGCATGGGCGCGGCGGATGTCGGAAACCGCCGACTTGTAGTTGTTGATGGTGTTGAACAGCGGCGAGTAGCGAGCACGAAGACGCTCGAGCTCTTTGCCCTGATCAGCAAGGGCGCCAGTCCACTCTTTCGCGGCGCTGGTGCCGATCCCGACCATGCCATTGATGCGGCTCTGCAGCGACGTTGTCAGCGAATTGTCGATCGACTTGCCGACGCCGTCGAATTGATTTTTGACCGTACCAGCGAGAGTGCCGAGATCCTGCTCGATACGCTTGATGCTACGACGGAGCGTAGCCTGGTCGGTCGAAATACTGATGATCAGGTCATCAGTCATATTGTCAGACATGCGCGGCGCATCCTAGAAAAGGAAAAGCCCGCGTGATGGCGGGCTTTATATCCGGCGGCTGCTAGCCATATTTGGCCAAAAGCTCCGCCATTTCGTCAGCTTTTGGTGCGCTGGTTTCTTCCTCGGCGCCCTGAGCTTCGTTGCGGCCCTTGATGGCCTCGAAGAATTCAGTCATCGTTGCGGCCCAGAAGTCGGCGGGCCTCCATGAGAGGCCGCCGATCCCGATACGCATCCATTGGCGCCATGGAAATGGGTCTTCCCGGCTTAGGCCGCCTTGTCGGCGGCTTCCACGTTTCCCGGATCTTCTCCATCAAAGTGATGGGCAAGAACCGCGAGAAACGCCACCCGGCAGTCGCCGAAGTGCTTCAGCTTGAGCTTCGTGATCGCTTCAAGTGGTTTGCCTTTGACGGTTAGCAGCTCAATACCGGCAACGGTAGCAGCCGCCTCCACGTCAGAAAGGCGCAGAAACAGATCATTCAGCGACTTGCACTGCAGCCTGGTAGACACGGCGGATAGCCGGCCCATCTCGGCCGCCAGCACGAGGGGTACATCGTCGACCCAAAGCGCTACTTCGCCGCGGGCCTCGTTCACATCCAGCGGAAAAGGCTTCTCCTCTATAGCCATGGATTATGCCTCCGCCGTGAATTCGAGAACGTCAGCAGCAACGAACGTGGCGCTGAACTCCATGTTGGGCTCGACGTCACCGGAGAACGAATAATCGGTCACCATCCAAGCGCCCTCATAGGTGCCGTCACCGGGGACGATGACCTGAGCATTGAACTGTTCGCTCGCGCGGACATGATCCATGAAAACCTTGGATGCCGCGCTCGATACGAAGTTTCCGGATCCGGTGAATGTGCGGTTCGAGATGCCTGGTCGACTTGTTTTTTGAACCGGGCCGCCGGGATTGGTGCAGCTTGGAATGGTCGTGTCGATCTCGGTCGCCGACATGTTAAAGCTGCGCGTCTTGAGGCCGCAGAGATTAGTGAATACTTCTGGGTCCGCACCATCGCCGATTTTTATCAGCAAGGTACGGCCGAGCTGCTGTCCAGCTGCCATATTGGTCTCCGATGTGGTGGTGGTTGGTAGCCGGGCCTAAGCCAGCGGCTTCTCTGTCTGGGCGACGAACTCAATGACCGCGTGTGAGGTCAGACCGTCGGCGTCGCGGAATATCCGCGTTCGTTGATGCAAGATCGAAATCAGGCGATTAGTGGCGAGCGTAATTGGCGCGAGATGAAGGGCTTCGGCGACCGCGTCCGCGATCTGCTTCACCTCTGGAAATCCAACCGCTTGCGACCATGCGTGCAGCGTCAGAAACACCTGCGAGCCAGAGATGCAGAGAGCGTCCGCTCGAAGCGTTTGCGCCTCGCCGATCGTCACATATGGGTAGCTGACGGGTGTCGGCGGCTGATCATAAATGCGCTTGTTTATGAGCGCCGTGAGAGGCACATCAGAGCGAAGGCGGACGTTGATTGCGCCTTGCAATTCGAGTTCAGCGGATGCCATGGGCTACCCCTTGCGGGCTTCACGCACCGCTTTGTTGACTGCCGCGAGGATCATTTTGCGGATTTTCGGCTTCATCGCCCGATAGATCGGGAAGATATGTGGCTGCGCCTGTGTGCCGGGATGCATCTTGGCCTGAGAGAGGACCGCCTGCTTTTTGCCCGCGACCGTTCCACCGCCCTTCGTTGTGAAGTGCGGGGCAGTGCCGTATTCCAAGAAACGCCAGATGAATTTCGCAAACAGGCCGGTGGCCGTGACGTCCTTGGTCGAGCGCGTACCGACTTGCTCTTGTGCTGGTCGGCTCGTCAGCAAATCGCCGTCGATGCTCTCCATGTAGTCGAGTGTGGCGCCGGTCGGGGCTCGGCTACGAACCTCTTCGGCCAACTGATGGGCGGCTTTAAGCTTTGCATCGGCCGCGTACTTCTCGACATTAGGAGCGAGTTGGTTCAGCCGACGCATCAAGGCCTCGCGGCCCTGTAATTGCGCTGACATCATGCCGCTTCACCCTGCGTTGCCAAGATATCGATCGTTCGGTTCTTCTGATCCATGTCGGCAACCGAGGTGATGTTGAAGATCCGGCGCGGATCGCGCTTGTCGACAATGCGCCATGCCGTGCCGACTTCCCTTGCCGCTGTGCAGCTCGGGATGCGGACGACATATGGCTGGGTGCCGGTCAGACGAGCCGCAATGACGGGCTCGCTGCCCTTCATCGGGATGAGCTCGGCAGTGGTCTCGAACACCGTCTCGAAATCGCCGGCCTGTTCGTTGCCGTACCCGTCATCGACCGTCGCGCGGCGCTGCATCAGCAGTACCTGCCGGCGTTTGCCAGCGGTCATGCGCGCGCCTCTTGCCAGCCCCAAACAGACCAAGCGAATTTGACCGCCGATGGCCAGTCATAACCGAGATCCGCGCCCAGGCGGACGTCGTAGACAAACTGATAGGCTGCGCGAAGCTCGCGCAGTGCTCTGGAGATCATTTCGGCCTCGTGGGTGTAGGAACCTTGAGCGCCACGCCCTTGGCGACGGCATCAGAAGCGCAATCGCGCGTGACGGAGTAGCGACCGTCCTTGAATGGGCCGCCGTCAGGCTTGTAGGCGATGCTTGTGCCTGGCGTGGCGTGCCAGACGTGACGACGCGTAAAGCGTACCCACATCAGCAGCGATCCTCCGTTAGCGTTCGCCAGATCCGGTACGGCGCAAGAAGCGCACGCACTGCGCGTGGCAGGACGGCGTCGCCGGTCAGCTTCGGATCCGCCTCGCGAACCTCGTAGAGGTCCCCTGCAACTAGCAGGATGGCGGCGATGATGGGCTTCGTGATCTTGATGGCGTTGGGATCGTAGTCCTCCTCGCCTTCGGCGGGCAGCGTGGCGCTGGCTTCGACGACGATGCGGTCGAGATACTCAACGACGATACCTTCAGCGGCGGCGCCATAGAGTTCGATCTCGGCATCTTCATCGGAATGCAGCACGCGCAGGTGCGCCTTCAGTGTGTCGAGATCGATGAGTGCCATTACGCCACCACTGCCGCGGTCGCCGCGCTGGTAACGGAGACACTGCCCTTGTCATTGGTCGCAGTCACGCGAACCGTGATGGTCTTGCCGATGTCGCCCGTAATGGGAACATAAGTGGCCGCTGTTGCGCCAACGATTGCTGTGCCGCCTGCGAACCACTGCCGGGCATAGGTCGGCGAGCCAGACCAAGTGCCGGTGGAGGACGTCAGCGTCTGGCCAACTTTCGCCGTGCCGGTGATGGCTGGGGCCGCAGAACCTACCGGCGACCCGATACCGTTCACAATGCCGGCGCCGATATAGCTGGCCGTGCGGCGCTTACGAACCTTCGTTGCCAGCATCGGCTTTAGCCTTTCGCTTCGGCCGCTCGGATGCGATGACCGGCGGGTCGACGTCTTCGACGACGGGTGCCTCTGCTTCACCGACGATGGTGACCAGGCCATGGGCTTCAAGCAGCTTCGCTTCACCGGCCTCGACCGTGAATGGGTCGCTCTTTTTCGTCTTCAGGTCTTTGCCGACCGCAAAGGTGCGGATGGCTTTGACCTCGAGATAATCAGTCATGGGATCTCCTTGCGAGAACGGGGAGCAGAAGCTCCCCGAACCAGTTAGGCGCCTTCGACGTCGCCGGTGACGAAGGACTCTGGACGGAACACGGCGAACGCGAGGCGCTCTTCAGCGCGGATCGTGAACATGTTCTTCTCGAAGTCGTCGACGTTCTCGCTGGAAAGCAGAACCTCGATCTCCATGCGGTCGAAGATCTGCGCGGCGAAGGAGAAAGCGCCGGTGAGGAACTCACCTGCAGCCATGGCCTGCGTCGACACGACCGGCAGGTTCCAGAGCGTCGGTGTGAGCGAGCCCTGCGGATTGCCGATGATGTAATTGCCGCCGGCATCCTTGGTCAGTTCGATCTTGGCCCAATCGATCGGGTTCAGAACGAAAGCGGTGGCCGGATATTCGGCAAGAACGACCTGCAGGACAGCGAGCCGCAGACGGTCAATGCCGGTTTCGTCGGCAGCAGCAAAGGCCGGATTGAACGCAGTCGCCTGCGGCACGAGGCCGTGGATGTTCTGGCCGGTGCCAGAGCCGTTCAGCAGCTGGTTCTCTTCGGCGAAGCGCAGACCGTAGCGAGCGCGACCGTCGATGTAGGAACGAAGCGCCGGAGCGTCGTCCAGGATCTGGCGGGAGGCCTTGAACAGGTGCGCGATCGTGCGAACCGGCGCAGACGTCATGTCGAACGTCAGATCCGAATACGGCTTCGCGGTCGTTTCGGCGACTGGAGCGGCGTTATTGGTAAATCCGGTTTCCTTGACGTACTCGATCGAGTTCGAGGTCGTCTGGCCAGGCATGACCAGATCTCGGATCGTCAACTGGCGCTCCGGAAGGCCGAAGATGCCAGGAACGCGGGCGCCCGGAACGAGCGAAGTGCCCTGCGAACGGCCAGCACCGACGGTCGTATTCGCGGACGTGATGGCGGCTCGGTCAGCCTTCACCTTGATGAGGCCCCGATACGACGAATCGAAGGAATGAGAGCCAGCCGATTCGACGACAAGATCGCCGAGCGACTTCTGCTCGTCGACGCCGTTTTCCTTCTCGCGAGCCGCCCGCTTCTCCAGGTCGCCGAGGCGGGTGGTGACGGCGCCGAGCTCGGAAAGTGCCTTGTCGGTGGCGGTTTTCAGTTCGGCCGAGACTTCGCCGTTGGCAGCGAGCTTGGAAGTGAAGTCGGTGGCGAGGTTGCCGACCTGCTCCTTGATGGAGGCAAGCGAGTTACCCAGTTCGCCGATCTTTTCGGCAAGTTGATTGTCGGCCATAGTGGCTCCCTTAGATTTTGATGAGGGGTGTGTTTGCTTCGGCTAGAAGCCGGTCTAGGGCTGCCAAAGCAGCAGCATCCGCATCGACGTCAGGAGCCCCCTGACCATCCTTGAGGTAGAGCCGAGCGGCCCGCTCTGCCTCAGAGCCCGTCAAACCCATCAGTCCCCTGATGCCGTTTTCGAACTCGCGTTTCGTGATTGGTTCGCCGGCAGCCATCTTGGCTGCGAGCATGCTGGCGGATTCGGCCCGCGCAGCGTTTGCCGACTTGATGCGGCGGATCGACGGTGGCTGCGTATCGGCACCGAAGCGCTCAAGTGTCTCATCGAGCGTGGCGATCCGGTCAACCATGCCGCGGTCAAGCAGCGCCTCGGCGTAGAACACCCTGCCCTGACCGTATCCGTCTTCGACCTTGCCGACCGTCGTGCCGCGACCTTCTGCGACCGCCGCCACAAACTTGTTGTAGGATCGATTGATGCCGTCCTGCACATGCGCGAGCGTTTCCTTGCTCAGCGGCTCGGTCTCGTTGCCTTCGACCTTGTGCTTGCCGGCGGAAATGTACGTGCGCTTGATGCCTCGCTGCTCGAGTGCAGCGGAAACGTCATCATGAGCGGTGTAGACGCCGATCGAACCAGCGCGGCCGGATGGAGTGACGACGATTTCATCCGCCGAAGACGCGACCCAGTAGGCTGCGCTCGCCGCAAGGCTGTTCACCTGCGCGATGACTGGCTTCTCGCCGCCGCGAAGCTTCCTGATCTCCGTCGCAAGCTCATCAGTGCCGGGCACCGTGCCGCCTGGGCTATCGATGTCGAGCACAACCGCCTTCACATCGTCGTTCGCAAGCGCCGAATGGAGTGCCTTTTTGATGCCGGCGTACGACGTTCCGCCGCTCATCGCCGAAAAAAGGTCCATTTTCTGCGCCAAGACGCCAAAAACCGGGATAATCGCGACTTTGCCGCTGGTTTCGGCGATTTCCTTGGCACGCGCATCGTCAATTGACGCCGCTAGCTCGGTGGAGATGAATTTCTCGCCCTCGGCGCGCGCGACTAGTACATCGGCCAAAACACCGAGTTTTTCGCGCTGGATTGCCCAAGGCTCGGCCAGAAAGGCCGAGATAAGGTGTTCGAACTTCATGATTTGTCCTTACGCAGCGCGCGCTGCAGGCGTTGTAGGCTGCGCAACCTGCTCTTCGCCGAGCTTATCGAGCGGCGTCATCGTGCCATTGACGATCGAACGATTGCCGCCGGGCGTTGGAGCTTTGTCCTCGTACCCGCGAGCCTCGTCGACGTGGTAGATGCCGGCCTGCACCATCTTGGAAAGGAACTCAGCTCGCGCCTGGCTATCGCCGCGCAGCAGCTCTTCCATGTTGAACTTGACCTTCACCGTCTTGCGGGTGCTGGCGTCCAGCAAGTCGCGGTATATGGCTGCTTCAATGCGTTTCAGCATCGGTCGCATGCATGTCTTGGTGAACTGCAGGATCAGCTGCTCAATGCCGCTGCCCCATGTCGTTGTACCGTTGGCTGCGTGACCGATCATCACTGGCGGAACGCCGAAGATGCGGCAGATCTGCTCGACGCTATACTGCCGAGCCTCCAAGAACTGCGCGTCCTTCGGGTTGATTGACATCGGATAGGGCTTAAAGCCCGCCTCCAGCACCGTCACGCCGCCAGCTTTTTCGGCTCCGGCAAACTGCGTCAGCGTGTCTGAGATCTGCTTGCGCTGGTCAGCCTTGAGGATCTGGTCCGAACTGATGATGAGCGACGACAGAAGGCCATTTTTGAACATCCGGCCAGCGACTTTCTCGCCGGAGAGAGCGTTTCCAACCGTATTGCGGACGACGCCGATCGGCGACATGCCGCGGTCACACCCAGGGAGGCGCGCCCCTCGAACGTGGAACATCTTACCCTCAGCGATACGTCGCTTCTTGCCGTCCTCGCTCACCTCGTAATATCGGGTGTTGCGGCTGTCCCGGCAAACCTCTACGCTCAGAGGGTGAAGTGGGTTCAGAGCCACCAGGCGGTCGCCGTTCATCTTCTTCTCAGCGAAGAAGTTGCCGTCCATCATGAGGCAAAGCGCTGCCATCGACCAGAACTCCGGCGCGGTGTCGTCGATATTGGGCATGTCATGCAGGATTTCGTAGAGTGGCGAGTTCTTATCGATCGTTACGCCATCTCCGCCGTAGACGATGCACGGCAGCGTGCCGGCGGCGTTCTGCACGAGGTTGACGCAAGCCCAAACGGCATCGAGCGACAGTGCGCTCTCGATCGTCACCTTCTCGCCGGAAGTCGTGCCGAGGCCAAAGAAGCCACGCCAGAACTCGCCGTCGGTTAGCTTGATGGGCTTTCCAACCCACCTTTCCCAGAGACCCATGGCAATCCTTTGCGGGTCACCATGTGACCGAAATCATGTTGTTGACGAAGTCGTCGAGGTTGCCGTCGTCCGCACCCTCGTAGGTGCCCGCCATAGCCGTCGCCATCGTCAATGAAACCGCGCCGTCGATGCGCCCCCTCGACTTCTGCTTGTCGAGCTTGCGATTGCCGGACGGGTCCTGCTTCACAGTGGCGTTCATCATGCACATGGTCAGTACCGGGTGGCCGGCGTGTGCGAGCTTCTTGTTGAGAATTATGCTCTCAAGCTCACGTAGCGCTGGCGACATGGACGCGAAGCCCTGACCGAACTGAGCGAAGATGGCGTTTTCGCCCTCGAGCTGCTCTTCAGTGAAGCCTACCTTCAGTAGCCATGGCTTGAGGAAGCGCCAGTTGTACCGGTCGAACGCAATCTTGCGGATGTCCAGCACCTGAGAGAGCTCGTAAAGGTGGAAAGCGACAAACTCATAATCGACCGTCGGACCCGGCGTCGTCTCAAGGAAGCGCTTCCCGTCCGCATCTGGCTTGTTCCAAACGTCGTACGGCACGCGGTCGGCTTTCGCCTTATCGCGCAGACTTTCACCCGGAAGCCAGAAGGTCGGTCTGACGTGCCATATCGTGCCGGCCTCCGTCTCCTTCGGCGCCATGAGCACCAGAGCCGTCAAGTCAGACACTTCGGACAGGTCGAGCCCACCAAACACCGGCAAGCCTTCAAACTCGTCGACAGTGCCATCGCATGCTCGCCAAACAGCAGGTGCAACGAATGGCGCCGATGCGTCGATACGCTGGTTAAGGAATAGCCAGCGGAAACTGGCTTCTTTCGTCGGCATGCGCATCGCCAACTGCGAGAAGTCCTCAACGTCCTTGATAGAACGGAAGACGCCAAGAGCTGGATTAGCCGCGGCCCACCCTGCCCGGTCATTGAGCTCGCACTCGACCGGCGCAGTGTAAATGTGCGAAACGATGCGGGGATCTTTCGACGTCTCTGCGTCGTCGATCCACCGGCTGAAGAGATCGTTGTCGGTCGCCGCCTGCGTCGAGATGGCGAACAGCATCGCCCGGCCCTCGTAGGCACCTTGCGACGTTTCGATCGCCTCAACGAAGTCATCCGTCGGGCCTTTAATCTGGCCAACCTCATCAAGGATAGCCAGGATCGGCGAGCCGCCGTGCGCGCTCTTCGCCTCAGCCGAGCTAGCCTGATATTCGACGTTCTTGGCGAGGCCGACGATCATCTTCGCGGAGGGAACGATGCGAGCGAGCTTGGACAGCTCCGGCGACATCATCACCATCTTGGAGGCGTAATTGAAGACTTCGGCGGCCTGCTTGCGAGACCGGGCGCCGGAAACGATGCGGCCGTTCTGGTACGCCTCCGGGCCAACAATATGAGCCAGCAGTAGGCAGGCAATCAGGCCGGTCTTGCCGTTTTTACGCGCGATGGAAAGGTAAGCGCGCGACGTGCCGACAGGGTTGTCGTAGACGGCCAGGATAAAGCGCTTCTGGAAATCCAGAAGCTTTACCGGCTTGCCAAGCAGTGTCCCTTCTGGGACGAGGCAGTAGCGCTGAATAAACGCAATCACACGCTCGCCGCGGGTCATCGGCTTTTTGACCATTCACCTGTCAGCCCGGTCGCGCCAGCAAATCGTCCTCTAGGGGATTGTCACCCTCGATATCTTTCGCAGCCTCGCGCCGCTTGGCGGCATCCCTCGCCTCGCCTTGGACGGCGCGGGCATGAAGGGCGAGTGATCGGCGGAATGACAGGATTGAACTGGCGTGCATCTGCACAATTGTTTTCCGAGGGTTGGCGACAGGCGTGCCTTTCTCGGTGTAGGCAATGCCACCCTCGTCTCGGAGCAGCTTTTGCTCTCGCACCAAGTCGGCCATCGTCCTGGCAAGCATTGCGGCGAGCTCAAGTTGATGGTCGGACCATTCCGACCGAGCGAACTCGGCAACCACGTTTCGGAAGAATGGCTCGTCTGCTTCGTCGAGAGGCACGTTGGCCGGCGGCAGGATCTCGGTGGTGGCTTTCGCCATGACGCGCACGGCTTCGGTCGCGCTGTCAATGCGCGCCTTCCTCTTCGCCATGTCGGGGATCCTCATCATGCCGCCTCGCGCGCTTGCGCACGCGGGAGGCAAAAAACTGTGTTAGCGTTATCGTTGTGGGACACCGCCGGTACGTGTTGCCGTCGGGCCACACTTTCGACCGCCCCCCTACCCGCCTTGTCGGCGCGGCATCCTCGGCGGCAGGTCAACCGATCTCGATCGGATACCCGTCGACCCCGATGACCGCGACCTTCCTGCCGCGCTCCATCAACTGCTTCGCGCTGTTGTGGTGGTGAGCGCAAAGGCTCTGCAGGTTCAGCGGATCGTGAAACAGCTCAAAGTCGCCCTTGTGAGGCTTCTTATGATCAACCACCTCGGCGGCCGTAACATCCTCGGTAATCAGGCAGAACTCGCAGAGCGGCTGGACTGCGAGCTGATGCTCGCGGAGCCGCTTCCATGCTACTGTCTGGTAGAGGTGGTGCCATGTGGACTTGGTTGCGGGGGCTGGACTTGAACCAGCGACCTCTTGGTTATGAGCCAAGCGAGCTACCATGCTGCTCTACCCCGCATGAGATGGTCTAAGTGGCAGGGTTCGAATCTGCGACCCCGTGAGCCCAAGTCACGTGCGCTACCAGTCTGCGCTACACTTAGATGGAAATGGTGCCGGCAGCAGGTTTCGAACCCACGACATCCTCGTTACAAAGGAGGCGCTCTGCCTACTGAGCTATACCGGCGAATGGAACTGGCGCAGCGCCGCCGGGATCGAACCGACCTATACGGTTTTGGAGACCGTTGCCTAACCACTCGGCCAGACGCGCATTTGCTTGTGATGAGTGGCTTCAGCACCTACATAGATGCCATGAGCGGCCGCCACGGTGCGTGGCCATTGTCTGGCCGCTTCATCTCAAGGAGACAATCCATGACAGAACGAGAAGGCGCCTCGGCGCCAGCGCCAGCCTATGAACCGAAGGTTCTAGCCAAGAAGTTCAGGATACCTGTCGAAGATGCTGTCAAAATCATCGACAAGTACGGCTCCGACCGGAAGGCAATCGATAAAGCCGCTCGCCGTATCGCAGCCTAGAAACAAAAGCGGCGGCCTCGACCCGAAGGGAGACCGCCGCAGGATCGCCCGTCGCCGAGAGGAGGCGGCGCCAGGCAATGGAGATTAGGTGCATCCAGCCACTGCTCGTCAGCAGCGCCCTCACGTTAATTCGTGACGTTAGGCATATGCTCGCCATGGTGACGGTACAAAACCCGGCACGATCGGAAGCACAGAGGACTAGGATGCTCATTATTGCCGCCATGGTCCGCGGTGCGGCTCGACATGGCAGGCGGTAGCTGACAATTTATCGGAACCACCAGCGCTCGTATGCATTCACACTCCCGTTATCAATCACGTAGGAGTATGACATGAACAGCATCATTTGGCTGGTAGGCGCCGTAGTCATCGTAGCTGCAGTCCTGAGTTTCTTCGGACTGCGTTGATAGTTACGCCCGGCTCATCGCTGGCCGAGCGTCCGTCGCAACATCGGTGCGCCCGGATGAAATTGGGATCGCGCTAGGTGCGCGACCCCTTCACCTATAAAGGGGCATCACTTGCGAGAAACTTCCCTGTCCTCGGGTTCAGCTGCGTATTCTGCCAGCTTCATAGCCTCGTCAAAGTTATCATTTGCCGCGCGCAGTAGTCTGCGTCCCGCATCAATCGCGTGCCTCCCTCTGTAACCTCGCTTTTCGCCCAACTCTCCCAGGCTCTTCGCGCCGACGGCTTCCGACAGAACCCGAACGTGCTCATCAAGCATCGCATCAAGCGCACGACTGAATGTTTCGCGGTTCTCTTTCTCGGTGGATATGTCCTGCCAGGCTTGCGATCCGCTTTGCCCGTTCTTGCCTTTTCGGCCACCGATGAACAACTGTCGCAAGTTGGTCGGACTGTACGGAAAGCCCGCCTCCCGTTTTATTACTTCCGGCAAGACCGGCGTGTTGGCGTAAGCGTCGGCCAGCATCTGGCGCCCCTTCTCCTTCGTGATGTCTACGCGCTGTTTCTTCTGAGACATCTTCGGGCGTCGAGCCGACTTGGCTTTGACCATCCACCGATAATGCGCGTTGCTGCCAGTAGCATCTAACTCGCCGCCCTTATCTCGCGACGACTTCTCGCGCTCACCCAGCATTGCTCCGACCGGCATTCGGATGTCCGCCTCAACGACCTGATCCATGACCAATTTATGGCCGCGCTCAGTCTGTTTGCCGTCGCTAAACTTGAGCCTGCCGATGCGAATTATCGTCTTGTGCTGCTTGCCGGCGTCATCAACGTACCAGCCGTATTCGACTTCATCGCTTGAAGGCAGGCCGTGAACCTCGCGTGCGGCTAAACGATCGCCGTTATCGGCAGTGGCGAGAATGTTCGGCTCCGCACGGTAGCCCATCTGCAGGTTCGTGATCTCGCGCTCAACCATATCGAGGCTCGGTTCATACTCGACGGCACGCTCGTTGCCAAAGCCATCCTCAAGCGGTTCGTTGTCGTTCGCCGGGACAAGGGTCCAATTGGTCCGGATCGGAGCCGGATCCTCTGTCGGCACACCTTCCGCGACGCCATCTGGGCGGTTGCGGAACGAGATCAACGCGCCGAGGTTTGCCAGATCCCTGTGCCGAGCCTTCTTTGTCTCGATTTTGCGGCCGAAGATCTGATGGTCGTATTTATGGGCTTTGGCACCCCATGCCGTAAGCTCAGCTCGGTGTTCCGCCGGTGTACGCTCTTTTGTGACTGCCAAGTCCGGATCGACGGTCATGGTGCGCCTCAGCAGCAGCATGCCGCCGCACATGGCAGAGCGGTAGAAGCCGGCATGCTGTGTTTCTTTGGTCAACGTCATCAGATCCCCTTCCCTTTCCAGCGCTCAAGCGCCACTTCACCCTTTTGGCTGTTCTCCAAGAAATACTCGCCATCCTTGTTCGGTCTCCACTGGAGCATCCCCCTCGACTTGAGAATCATCTCAGTGCGATCTGTCACCGCCTGGTGAACAGATGAGTTCCGTTGCTGGAGATAGACGGCTTGGACGCGAGTGAGCCGCAGATCTCTGGCCGACCACTTCAAGCCGCATCCTCCAGCTTGCGGTTGTCATTCGCTGCGATCAGCGATTCAGCGTTCACCACATGCGGACGCATCGCAGCGGCGTCGTTGAGCCGCTCGAATGCGGCGCGGGTGCCGCGCGGTAGTAGCTTGTCATGGTTCATTTCGGGTGCGGCGCCCTTTCCTGGGAATGGCCCGCCTAGGTTCTGAATCTTTCGCATTGGTCTCCTCTGGTGGTGGTGAATAGTGCGCTCCAAAATGAAGCGTTGATTAACTCGGCGTTAGCCAGTCGATGGCAGATTGCCGACGGGGACATCGCTGGAGTTTTGTTATGCGTTTTGTCGGCGTTGCCCTATTCGCCATCCCCGCTATTGCCATCTTGCTGCTTTGCTACTCAGTCTCGCGAGATCGAGTGCCTGGGCTGGATCATACCTTCACGAGCAGCATCCGCTGACGAACCCGTTTCGGCTCCAGCAGCAGAGACCCACTTGCGAACAAGAGCGACTGCCTGCCTTGCAGCATCGTCCTCGTTGAGGGCTGAGACTACCTCGATGTGATGACCGAGCTTTGCCAGGGCCGCATGGCGCGCAACCTGTGACGCAGACAATCGGCCTTTGCCGACCTTGTTCTCAATCATCCGGAGCTGTGCATAGCGGCAATCTAGGTAAGATTCAGCGTCAATCAGGATGAGACTCGCGCCGGGGTGTGACGGAGTGAGGGCGTAGCCCGATCGTAGTCATA
>NZ_VIWP01000025.1 GCF_007829835.1 Neorhizobium alkalisoli
CGTGTCGATACTCGTTAGACATAAGCCTATCCTCAAGCCTGTGCTTGAGCCTTTCTGCTTATGCCGACTGTCCGGTCGAAATGGGGGGCAGTTCAACGGCATCAACGTATGGAACCGTGGCCTTTTCGATGCGATCGAGGTACGGAACGCACAGCAAGTCTACTCGCTCGCCGCTCTCTTCCCGCCACTCGTGTTGGGAAGTGTGTTGCTGGTCACCAGCCAAGTTTATGTTCGCATGCTGATGCAGCGCCGTTGGCGCTCCTGGCTGACGAAGTCACTGATTGCCAGGTGGCTCACCAACGGCCGCTACTACCAGCTCAACCTCATTGGCGGCGACCATCAAAACCCGGAAGCCCGGATCTCGGAAGATATGCGGATAGCCACCGAATCTCCCGTCGATTTCACCGCGGGCGTCATCTCCGCTTTCGTGTCGGCCTCGACCTTCATCGTCGTGTTGTGGTCTATCGGCGGCGCCCTGACGCTCCCCATGTTTGGCTCTTACGTGACCATCCCCGGCTTTCTGGTCGTCGCCGCGGTCGTGTACGCGATCATCACGTCCAGCTCGATTGCCTTCATCGGGCGAAATTTCGTCAAAGTATCGGAGCGGAAAAACCAGGTCGAAGCAGAATTCCGATATACGCTCACGCGTGTTCGTGAAAATGGCGAGAGCATTGCCCTTCTCGGTGAAGAGGAGGAGGAGCGCAATGACTTGGCCAGGACCTTTGCAAATGTTCGCGAGCAGTGGCGGCAGCTCGCGCGTCAATATATGCGCACGACGCTCGTCTCCCACAGTTCGATGCTCATTGCCCCGGTCGTGCCCGTTCTTCTGTGCGCGCCAAAATTCCTCGATGGCAGCATGTCGCTTGGTCAGGTCATGCAGGCGGCATCCGCATTTACGATCGTTCAGGGCGCTTTCGGGTGGCTGGTCGACAATTATCCGCGCCTTGCTGACTGGAATGCCTGCGCACGACGTGTCGCATCCTTAATGGTGTCCCTCGACGGCTTGGAGCAGGCTGAACAGAGCGAGACGGTTGGCAGAATCAAGCGCGGCCAAACACAGGGTGAAACGATGCTCAGCCTCAACGACGTGTCTGTTTCGCTCGGAGACGGTACAGCTGTCGTCAAGGAGACCGAGGTCGGGATAGAGCCCGGCGAACGGATTCTGGTCGCGGGGGAATCCGGTTCCGGCAAAAGTACGCTTGTTCGCGCCATTGCAGGCCTATGGCCTTGGGGAGGCGGCAGCGTCGATTTCCGCCGTGATATGGAATTGTTCATGCTGCCGCAGAAGCCCTACATCCCCTCCGGAAGCTTACGTCGCGCCGTGGCCTACCCTAAGTCTGCAGACAGCTGGACTGCGGATGAAATCCATTCAGCTTTGGATAAGGTCGGACTTGGCCACCTTGGTGAAAAGATCGAGGACGAGGCCCCCTGGGATCACACACTTTCAGGTGGAGAGAAGCAGAGGCTTGCATTTGCTCGTCTTCTCCTGAACAGCCCCGATATCATCGTCCTCGATGAAGCTACGTCTGCGCTGGATGACAAAACCCAGGACAAGATCATGCAGATGATGATCGACGAACTTCCGGACGCAACCATCCTCAGCGTGGCCCATCGGGTTGAACTTGAGGCTTTTCACAGCCGCAAAATAACGCTGGAAAAACGCGAAGGCGGGGCAAGGCTCGTCAGCGACGTGGATCTGGTTCCATTCGCCCGCAATCGCCATGTTCTATCGAACCTGTTGGCACGCCAAGGCCGTAAACGATAGTACGTCCGAGTCCGCGGCGTTACTTAACCCCGGTATGGCCTTGAGAGATGTTTCCGGACGGACGGCCGAAGCCTCGTCTTCCTCGATCAAACATTATTATCGCGCTACAATTTAGTGGACGACGCCGGGAACGGATATCATCGCAGGAAGTTTCGAGCGTACGATACCGTACAGATTAACCGATGGGCGTGACCGCTATGCCAAAAGCCGAGGCCATTCTTGTCGTAGAGGACGAACCGGTCCCGAGGTTCCTGCTGGTCGAGGAGCTTGAAGAGGCAGGATATGAGGTCTTCGAAGCCGAAAATGCTTCCAAAGCAATCGAAATTCTTGATGAATACCCCGATATTCGTGTGATGTTGACGGACATTGACCTGTTTGCGGAAGCTGAGGGTCTCGAACTTGCCAAGCTGGTTCGAGAACGCTGGCCGCCGATCAGGATCATTCTGACTTCTGGCAACTGGTCTGTTCAGCAAGAAGAGCTTGCTTTCGCGGAGAGTTTCATTCCGAAGCCTCATGCACCGGGAGCTCTGCTGAACAGCATAAAATCGTGCCTCGCTTGAGTGACGGAGGTCTGTCTGCCACGGCGAATGGATTCTTTGAGGCGCATCAGATTGCAGTGCGCGAATTTTTGGGAAGTGAAGAAATCGTAAATGAGACTATGCAAATACGGGGTCACCTTCTTTTATGACAGCGTCGCCAAAAGCATATTTATGGCCAAGGGCGATCAGTTCGAACATCTCATTGGGCCTTTTGAGGCGCCAGCCCTGGCAATCAGTGCCGGAGTTGAAAAGTGCAGGCGGCTGGGTTGGATGCCGTCTGATGAAGATGAGGTCGTCGATGCAGAGAGCTTGGCTTGATGTCTTGCATAGCTATGGCACTGCAGTGGCGGTCCTGTTATGTGGTCTTGCTGTCGTGTGGTTCATCCAGTAGCCTTGCTACAAATGGTCTAGCATCCGAAACGCCAAGATCAGCAATCTAGCGCCCAGTCGACTAAGCGGGCGATAACGGGACCAGTATTTGGCTGATGACGTGATGTTCACACTTTCGGCAATTGACGGGGAGATGGCCGAACGTATTCGCACCTTCCAATGGCACGGATCAGCAATCGGTCCCATTGAGACTTGGCCAAGTGCGTTGGAGACGACACTCGCCTTGTGCCTGAACACGGATATTCCCTCAGCAATCTATTGGGGCAAAGATTTTCGAGTTCTTTACAACGACGCTTGGGCACCTATCGCCGGGGAAAAACATCCATGGGCACTCGGGCGCGCCGCGTCGGAAGTGTGGTCAGATATCTGGCAGGTGATTGAGCCGCAGCTCCAGTCGGTGGTTACGTCCGGAAAGGGCTTCCGGGTTGTTGACCAGATACTTCCCATGCTCCGAGGGGGCCGTACTCAAAACACCCATTGGGATTACAGCTTTGCTCCAATTTTCGGACCAGATGGGGTGGTGCTCGGGGTTTTTAATCAGGGCAACGAAACGACCGGCCGGTTATCGGCAGAGCGTGCGCTCAGAGCGAGCGAAGAGCGGCTGGAATATGCGCTAGGTGCTTCGCAAACGGTCGGGACCTGGGATTGGGATATCTCAAATGACCGAGTTTTTGCCGACGCTCGGTTCGCCAAGATTTATGGAGTCGATCAACAGGTAGCCGCAGGCGGCGCTCCGATTTCCGAATTCTTCACGCTGGTTCATCCCGAAGATCTTTTCAAGCTGCAGGCAGCCATCACGGACGCGCTGGAGACAGGGGCTCCATTTTCGCAGGAATATCGCCTGATCAATGCCGCCGGATCCATCCGCTGGGTTGCAGCCCAAGGCCGGGTCACTCGCGCGCCAGATGGTACACCACTACGGTTTCCGGGCGTTTCGTTCGATATAACCGACAGGCGCGTGACCGAGACCGCATTACGCGATAGTGAAGAACGGTTCCGAGCAATCACCAATTCCATCGACCAGATGATTTGGTCGACACAGCCGGACGGGCATCACGACTATTATAATCAGCGCTGGTATGATTTCACGGGCGTGCCGCGAGGCTCAACGGACGGTGAAGCATGGAACGGCATGTTCCATCCGGACGATCAGGATCGGGCGTGGACCACTTGGCGCCATAGCCTGGCAACCGGTGAAACCTACCACATCGAGTATCGTCTCCGACACCGAAGTGGCGGCTATCGATGGGTGCTCGGAAGGGCTCAGCCAGTCAAGAACGAGCTTGGCGAGATCACACGTTGGTTCGGAACCTGTACAGACATCCAAGAGATCGTGGACGCGCGCGAAATTTTGGCGAAATCACGTGAGGACCTTGAAAGCGAAATCGAGGAGCGCACGGCAAAGCTTGTCGAGACACAAAATCAGCTTCGCCAAGCCCACAAGATGGAAGCGGTCGGTCAACTGACGGGTGGAATCGCACACGATTTCAACAATATGCTTGCAGTCATCCTGGGCTCTATCAATCTCTTGGAAAAGCGGCTGGCTCGTGGCGAGACTGATGTCGCGCGATATGTCGATGCGGCAAAGGACGGCGCCAACCGGGCTGCGTCCCTTACTCACCGCCTACTAGCGTTTTCTCGCCGGCAACCGCTCCAGCCAGAGGTGATCGACGTAAATCGTATGATTGCCGGAATGTCCGAGTTACTGACACGGACGCTTGGTGAGCAGGTGTCCGTCGAAACCGTCCTTGCCGCTGGATTATGGAAGATACACGCGGATAATAGTCAGCTTGAGAACGCCATTTTGAACCTAGCTGTAAACGGGCGTGATGCCATGCCTTCCGGTGGAAAGCTTACTGTCGAGACCGCCAATTCATATCTCTCCGACGAATATGCGCGCGACAATGCGATCGCTGCCGGGCAATACGTAATGGTTGCTGTTTCCGATACCGGGACGGGGATGAGCGCAGAGGTTATAGCCAAAGCGTTCGATCCGTTCTTCACCACCAAAGAGGTCGGCAAGGGCTCCGGTCTTGGCCTTAGCCAGATCTTCGGCTTCGTTCGGCAATCTAATGGGCACGTGAAGATTTACTCGGAAGAAGGTCTGGGATCGGCGGTCAAAGTCTACCTTCCACGATTCGATGGTGACGCCGGCCCAAGCGGCACAGTCGAAAGTGAAAGGCGCACCGAACGTGGCAGCGCTTCTGAAACAGTCCTCGTAGTGGAGGACGATGAGCGCGTTCGCACCTTCTCGACGGAAGCGCTGAGGGAGTTGGGCTATTCGGTCATAGAAGCAGGCTCCGGTCCCCAGGCCATGGCGCTGATTAACGCTGGGCTGAAACCTGATCTGCTCTTCACGGACGTTGTGATGCCCGGCATGACAGGTCGCGAACTTGCAGATGCTGCATTGAGCCTGATATCTGGTTTGAAGGTACTCTATACGACCGGCTACACGCGCAATGCGGTCGTCCACAACGGCGTCCTCGATAACGGCACCGACCTTCTTCAGAAGCCTTTCAGTCTAGACCAGTTGGCCGAAAAAATCAGGAAGGTTCTTGATGAGTGATCGGACTCGAAAAGAGGGCGAGACGACATCAGTCCACCGGCATCCTCCGCTCGATCGTCGTTCGTGCAAGCCTATGTAATATCGTCAAGGTTTGCCGCAAGCACCGGGACATCGGCCGCTGGACCTGAGAGCTGGTTCGAACAGCATGCCGTGCATGCTCCCGCCAAAGGGTTCAACATCAGCGCCTCGTGTGAACGGCAATCTGTGTTTCGGCGTGGAATATTGACCCCTCTGGCGGGGTGACCGGCGTCCAATTTTGACCCCCCACCTGTTTCGTCTGACCATCCGTCTTTTGCTGGCGGATGGAGGGGGAGTTGAAGCGAGTGGATACGATTGCGCGTGTTCGTCGAGCCTTCCATGTGCAGGGCTGGTCGGTGAAGAGGATCGTCCGGGAGCTACATGTTTCCCGCAACACGGTCCGTAAGATACTGCGATCTGATGAGACCGACTTTTCCTATGAGCGCGAACGGCAGCCACTGCCGAAGACCGGGGCCTGGAAGGCTGAGATCGAACACTTCCTGGCCGCGAACGAAGGCAAGCCATCTCGTGAGCGACTGACTCTGATCCGGATTTACGAAGAGCTTCGAGCGCTGGGTTACGACGGTAGTTACGATGCGATCCGGCGCTATGCGAAGGGAGTCAAAGGATCGAGGTGCAGTGACGGCTGAGGCCTACGTGCCGCTCTACTATGCGCCCGGCGAGGCTTATCAGTTCGATTGGAGCCACGAGATCGTTCTGATCCAGGGCGTGACGACGACGGTGAAGGTTGCGCATGTCCGGCTCTGCCACAGCCGGATGATGTTCGCGCGAGCCTATATGCGCGAGAGCCAGGAGATGGTGTTTGACGCGCACGACAAAGCCTTCGACTTCTTCCGTGGCACCTGCACACGCGGCATCTACGACAACATGAAGACGGCGGTCGAGGCCGTCTTTATCGGCAAGGAGCGGCTCTACAATCGCCGCTTCCTCCAGATGTGCAGCCATTATCTCGTCCATCCCGTAGCTTGCACGCCCGCATCCGGTTGGGAGAAGGGACAGGTCGAGAACCAGGTCGGCCTCGTGCGCGAGCGCTTCTTCACGCCGCGTCTGAGGGTCAAAAGCCTGGAGGAACTGAATGTCTGGCTACTCGACAAATGCGTTGCCTATGCCAAGGCCCATAGCCACCCTGAACAGACGGCTCAAACGATCTGGCAGATGTTCGAGGCTGAACGTGGGTGCCTTGTGCGTTATGCCGGGCCGTTCGATGGCTTCCACTGCGTGCCCGCCTCGGTGTCGAAGACGTGCACCGTCCGTTTCGACAACAACAAATACTCGGTTCTATCGACGGCCGTCGGCCGCCCTGTAGAGGTTCATGCCTATGCGAACCGGATCGTCATCAAGCAGGATGGGGTGACGGTCGCGGAACATCAGCGCAGCTTTGGCCGCGGCGATACCGTCTATGATCCCTGGCATTACATCCCTGTCCTCGCTCGCAAACCCGGTGCCTTGCGCAACGGTGCTCCTTTCCGGGAATGGGTTTTGCCAGCCGCGATGGAGAGGGTTCGCAAGCGGTTGAAGAGCGTCGATGACGGTGACCGACAGATGGTCACCATACTCGGATGCGTGCCCGCCGATGGTCTTGCTGCGGTCGAGGCAGCTTGCCAGGAGGCGCTTGAGCACGGCGTCTGCTCGGCCTCGGTGATCATCAATATTCTGGCGCGAAGCCGCGATCCGGCTCCGGCGGTAACTCTGCAAATCCCCGATGCGCTTCGGCTTGCCCATGAGCCGGTCGCCGACTGCGCCCGTTATGATAGGCTCAGGAGGGCAAGTTAATGGAACGCACAGACGTTCTCGAACTGATGAGCATGCTGAAGCTCTACGGAATGCGCAGCGCCTATGACGAGATCATGGGCAATGGCATCAAACGGCAACACGAACCACCGCGCATCGTCGGTGACCTCCTGCAGTCGGAGATCGCCGAGAAGCAGGCTCGGTCCATTCGCTACCAGCTCAGTATCGCCAAGCTGCCGTTGGCGAAAGACATCCACGACTTTGACTTCACCGACACGCCCGTCAATGAACCCCTTGTGCGGGAACTGGCCGCCGGCAATTTCGTCGCCGACCAGCGCAACATCGTCCTCGTCGGTGGCACGGGAACAGGCAAGACCCATCTGGCCATCGCGATTGCCCGTGCGCTCATCCGTAACGGGACGCGTGGGCGCTTCTATAATGTCGTTGATCTGGTCAACCGCCTGGAAACGGAAACACGCAACGGCAAGCAAGGTCGAATAGCCGATTACCTCACGCGCCTCGACTTCATCATCCTCGATGAGCTTGGCTATCTGCCGTTCGCGCAGGCTGGAGGTCAGCTCCTGTTCCACCTTATCAGCAGGCTCTACGAGCGCACCTCGGTCATCGTCACGACGAACCTTGCCTTCGGCGAATGGCCGTCGGTGTTTGGTGATGCCAAGATGACGACGGCACTCCTCGATCGCCTGACCCATCACTGCGAAATCGTGGAAACCGGAAACGAGTCCTGGCGCTTCAAGAACCGCTCTCAAAGCTAAAGCCGAAGACACTCATCACCCGCACTTGGCCTACAGGGGGTGAATATTGGACGCCGATAAGGGGGCAACATTCCGCGCCGATTGACACCCCAATAGAGGTATGCGGGTTTAGCTTAATGGAAAAGCGCTAATTTTTCCGAATTTAGAGACAGGGGTTCGACTTCCCCTAATCCGCTCCAATCTGTGCGTAACTTTCCCAACTGCTATCTAATTTTGCCAAGCCAACTATCCTGCTGGTATGGGCTATCTCTCCAAATTGACCGGAAAAATTACGGAAATTCGATCTGGTCGAGCCAGTACGCAAGCAGCTGCGCTTTGTTATCGCCTCTCAGAAGATGGCCAACTTCAGATTCTTTTGCTCACGAGCCGTGATAATGGTCGGTGGGTCCTTCCAAAGGGAAACGTCGAAGTACACGAGAGCGCCCATAAATGCGCCAAGCGCGAGGCCATGGAAGAAGCCGGAATCATGGGCTTCGTGAAGAAAAAGCCTTTGGGGTATTACACATACGTCAAATCCCTGCAAAAACCTCCCTACCTCGTCTCTGTCCATCTGTTGAAGGTTGAATCCACGGTCGCCAACTTCCTCGAAAAAGGACAGCGACAGCAGCGTTGGCTTACACCCATGGAAGCCGCCCTTCTGGTCGAAGAGCCTGAGCTTAAAGCGATGTTCCGTCTGGTCACCGCTTTAGGGTCTGAACCGCAAGCTTGATC
The DNA here is from genome assembly GCF_007829835.1 of Neorhizobium alkalisoli. Classification (GTDB taxonomy): domain Bacteria; phylum Pseudomonadota; class Alphaproteobacteria; order Rhizobiales; family Rhizobiaceae; genus Neorhizobium. The sequence continues at coordinate 8,518 of NZ_VIWP01000025.1, forward strand.
TTTTCTTAAGATATGATTGCTAATCATATTAGCGTTCGTGGTCGGTCTCGCCTTCGTTCCGCGTTTTCTCCCATATGCGGTTTGGAACAAAAGTCGGCAGCCCGAAAATTTCCGAAAGAAATGCCACAACTTTAGGCAGAAAATATGAATGCGAGTCAGGTTCACATTTTTACAGGCATAAACCACAACAAGTCACATATAACATCTCTCTAATGCAACCTCATGGCAGTATTCGCTATTATATCTTTATATATCGGCGGAGAATCACATGGGCATTCAAGCAATATTTCAACCCGATCTGTCGCAGCTGGGTATGTATGCGTTCGATGTGTGCGCGAACAAGCTAATTGGCGACAGTGCATTTGCCAACATACACGGATTGCCGGTAGATAAGGCTGCTAATGGCTTATCTATAGAGTTTATCATCAATCGAATAGTTGACGGTGACCGCGAGCGCACTGCTAAAGAGGTTCACACAGCCATACTGACCGGTGCGTTCATACAGAGCCAGTTTCGCGTAAAAACTGAATCTGGTGAACTGAAGCATGTTGGATGGTTCGGGCGATGTCTTCACGATGCGGACGGGATGCCGACGCAATTTACCGGCGGTGTGTTCGACCAGAGCAAGGGCTTTGTCGGTCGCCATTGAGCGGAACATTTGCTTCTTACCAGCATTATTCAGACGCTGTGTCTCACCGTACGCAGCAATCTCCAACGGAGCGCGGCTGTCACTCCCCAAAAGCTAACGTCGCGCTCCGTACTCTCTCGTCGCACCTGCTCAAAACTATACGCCCATGAGCGCAAGCCAGTCTTGCGCTGTTGAGCTGTCGAACTCACGCCAGATAGCTATTAAGACTGCGAACAGAAAGTACGCTGCCAAAGACTTGCCGATCGTTTTTTCCCAGATATTGTCGTCGTCCAAATTAGGCCTCATGCAAGTTCGATCCAAGACCGGTGCCTTTAGCATTGGTTCTGTTTTGTTCACATGCACAAAAAATGAACGTATCGGAACATACCGTGATAGGACAGTGAGACGGAATCGGCGCCGGGGAACTTATGGTCGCCACAAAAGTTCTATGATTGTCATGTGGACGCCTTCATGACACCCCTCGGAGCGCGGTGTTCCCCAATGATTTTGCCGCGCTCCACCTTTAGCGCAATGGGCCTTCTTCATTAGAGATCGGCTGCTCACTAGAGACCGGCGCTGTCATCCCCAATATCAATGCTGGTCTCCGTCCCCCACGGAACCAATATGATCAATTGTCATTTTCCAACTTATAAGGAGATGACATGCCATATCTTGCCTCACGCAAACCAGCCCCTGCCCCAGAACCCATTCCGGTGACGAAACGGTATCGGGTAGCACTGATCTCAGTCACCATGATGGTCGGGATTGTTGCTGTGACCTATGTCGGGACCGCTCTCATCACGCAGTCGTGGGGTTGATTTCCAGATTTGCAGGCGCAAATTCTAATGGATGAAGGCCTCATATACACCTGAGCAATTGGACATGATCATCGCAGTCTACCAAGAAGTCTGCGCGCAGCGATCGATTCATCCAATTAGTCTGGAGGGGGTTGAGATCGCAGTTCGGCTTTTGAACAGCTTCACCGGTACTGAGACCAAAGCTGATCTAAGGCGAAAAATCCTGCACTAATGCGACTAATCTGCCGCACCCGCCCGTAGAACCGGATCTGCTATCGATATTCAAATGATGTTCAATTGCCTAGTTGTCCAACTTTCGCCAAAATGTCAGGGCGAAATTGGGGCAGGAAATGTTCTCTTCTTACGACACGTTGGAGCCAACTGACCTGCGGTTTCTCCGCGCGGTCCTTGAAGAGGTTTGCCGTGAGAAAGAGATTGAGGTCAGCCATCCCGATGCACAGCCTCTCGCGCGAGAATTGACCAACTGGTACTGGTACTTGTTTGGGGTAAAGCATCCCCAGCAGCTCAAGCAAATGCTAAAGCCGCTAGGGGCCTGACATCACGAGAGGACGAAAGCCTCTCTTGCAGCTTCAACGAAGTCCAGTCGTGCTGTTTCGATGTCAATCAAACCCATTTCGGCGAGTTCGCAACTTTGTAATGCCCTACGATAAGCCTCACCTCTCTCAGGAGGCCACCGATGCTTAAGGTAGTCCATCGCAACTACGCAGGAGGCGACCACCTCTGAGGCGCCGTACCCAATTCGAACGTAGACCGGGGTAACCCACGCTGACCCCATTGCAGTAGCTGGCGGATTTCCGTGTCCCATCCTGTAATCAGAGACATCAATGACCTCTCGACCCGCTTGTTCAACGTTTTTTTCGTACTTCAAAGTGAGGCTCCACAGATAACCACCCATCTGTCCAAGATCGGTGACTTTCTGGCTCGATATCAGCATAGTAGGGATTGCCGTGCGCGAAATTAATACCCTGAAGTGCCGCGGCCCTGCCTTCATCGAAGCACAAAGGTTTCGACACAGTTTCGCGCAAGGTCGCAGCTAACTTCACAATGTCCTGAAAATCCATTATCACCGTCCCGTCAAGATGGTGCAAAGTAACGCAGCTCGTCTATTTCGGTTCCGCCCTAACGGCAATAATTTTGCAGTCTCACCGACGCATCAAAGCACGAAAAAGAGCATCGCCAATCCAGCGAGCATGATCGCAGTTGCCCCTCCGAAATCCTGAACGACGTTCTTTACGACCCTGCGCATGTCATCGACCCCAATGTGATACTTTGTCCGATCGGTCGCTCAAACGCATGTAATTCGATTTGGTTCCGCGCCGGATCGAAGCGCTGTGGCGCGTGTATATGGCCGCGACTAATTATTACCTAATGCGCAGCCAAGGCTTCCGGTCGACATCGTCTTCTGCCGCACCATCCTTCTCAACGACCGCAGCAACGCCAAGTAGCGCTGATGATGGATAGCTATAGTTCTGGTCGTCAGCGACTATGAAGATGCCATCCGGGGTCAGCATTGCAGAAGAACATTTGATCTCACGTTCTCGACCATCGTCAACAACTGATATGATGTACACGTTTACTGTTCCCATACCGATATCTTGGCGGGAAACGCCCGATTGAAAAAAATGTTCAAGAAAAAGGTGGCGGGGATTTTTATCAGAGAGAGCTAAAATTCTCTCACCTATTCAGTGGCTTGGCCAGACGAACCCTGTTGCCGTCGATGATGTCCAGCACCTTCTGCGACTGCAAATAGAGCAGCGCATTCAGAAGTTCATCGTCGCTATATCCCTGTTTGACAATCAGCGGTTCACCGATTTTGAGATGCTGATCGGCTCATCAACCTGAGCGCCAAGATCACGCAGCAACTTGCATATCGCCACATCCGCTGTTGCGCGTTCCACGCCTTAGCCCTCTCGGTCGAACTTCGGCTTCAGCCCGCGCACATATCCAAAGCTTTGGTTTTCTGTGGCTGTCTCTAACTGGTGACAAAGCCAGTCTGCATCAGCGATTACAGAATTCAAAGCGGCTAAAGCGTTGCCGGCAAAGGCATCGAGAATGAGTTGTGCCCGGTCATCATGTCTAGGCTGTTCGATGTGGCGAGCTTGAGCGAGGATCATGACCGACTTCCGTGATTAGGACTACGTTCCTATTTTGTTCACGGTCGAGCGCAGAGTCAACCAGATATCTCACTCACTCACCAATGCTATCAATTCGCGCTCAGTGACGAGTTCAATAAAGACTGCTTTTCCGCAGTCATCGACCGAGTTTAGCAACGTAAGGACAGATGCCCCATCAGGCTGGCGAAGCTTACATTTGAAAATGGGAATGGCAGGAATGTTGGGCGTTTCGCTCTCGGTGCCTTCCCTCAGCGCAGAGAGATGTTCCTTTGCCGCATTCAAGCATTCTTCAAACGTCTCACTGAAAAACAGAATGTCATCGCTGCCGGGTCGATATTGAAGAACGTAAAATTCGTAAAACATCATGGTTCCAATACGAGAGGACACACATGATATTGAACACACGCCGCCGCTATCGGTTTCGGTACGTTATCGGACGGTGTCGGCTATTGCCCTCAACCTTCTCGATTTCGGTCATCTCGATTATGCACGCGCTCAGCAGAACCGACTTAATGCGGTCCGAGTTCAGAGCCTCGATGAGCGTTGGACCATTAGGAAGCTGCATCAGAACACGGTAGAATACCGCATCAGTAAAACGCAGAGCCTTTGCTTCTTCTCGGCAGGCTTGCAGGCTCGATCCAAAGCGTAAAGGCTCGTCAGAGTTCGGCGTAGGCTGATATGCGAATGTGTAGAACTGCACTCGAACCGTCCGCTGACTTGATTAATCGTCGGTAAATTCTCCGACCTCTCGCCGCTCTATAACACAATGCTTTATCAGCATCTCAGCAGTTTCGTCGGGATGGTTAAAGGCGTTCAGTAGGTCAGCCTCTTTCGGCATACGCATGAAAAATTGATAGACTTTCATCGGCCCGAGTGGAGGCGCGGCGGCATGAAGCGCTTTGTATTCGCGGCGAAGTTCGGCAGCTTCATCGCGGCATTCCTCATAGGTTTTGGCGAAGTGAAGGCTGTCATCAGAACCGGGCAAAAGCTGAAACTGACCTGAGACCCATCGTCCCTCCAATTTTCAGGAGAGTCTTGGGTTTTCATGCACTGAGACCGAACCTTGGACCGCCGGAAGCTGGAGTTTTCCGGCTTTGATCACGATGGCTGGCTGGTTGTGCCACCGGGATTATGCAGGTC
>NZ_VIWP01000026.1 GCF_007829835.1 Neorhizobium alkalisoli
CCCCGCTGAAAACATGCGAGGGACGGTTGAAACATGGGTCAATTCTCAATGGAAATATCGGGCTGCGCCGGGTCAGCTCTCAGTGGAAATCAACAGGTTAACGCCTTTTCGGGATGTTTGCCGCTTTTAAGCTGCCTTGACATGCCAAATACCCCACATTTCGCCCCACATTTCTTGCTGGCTTCTGCGGGATTGTAAAGACCCATTGGACGAATTGTTGTTAGCGCGTTATTGATAACACTGCATTATTACATGAACGTGGACGCATCTGGATCTTAATTTGGCGGTCACTCTCTCCGCCATAAATTACATTGAGACACTGATTATTGGGCATGAAGATTTCTTCATGCCACGAAATTAGCGCCGCCACTTCTGCTACGGCGCCTGAAGCCGTGGTTTCCGGCAAGCGCCGGGGTCAATAAATACTTACCGCCTGGCTAATAATGAGGCCTTTGCGATGGCAAGTCTGAAGGTTGAGAGTTCTATCTCCTAGATTGAGGATGTGGCACGCAGTGATGTCATTCGTATCCAGGCAGTCGGTCCTACATCAATCGCGACCTCGGTTCCCCTAAACCGATCAAGATCCTGAACGGTTCTACGTGCCGGCGGCAGGTAACATCCTGTCATTCGAGGTTTTGCATAGGGACCTTCTCAATCGCTACCTGCTACCACTGCTTCGAATAAGAGGCGCCGCAATCTCCAGTGCGATCGGAAAGACAGGCTCTGTTGGCTTTATCGGAATGTACGCAATGTCCCGCCCAATCGGCTGATCGATTTCTCCCGCAGATCCGATCCTTGCTCACTTCGAACCCATGCCATCAATCCGTCTTGCAAAGATAATCCATATGTGAAAATAATCTTCACATAAGAAGATAAGGCGAGCGCTTTACCGCGTCGCCGATACGGCGGCGAGGAGGCTAGCCGGGAGGATGTGGAAGTCGTTTGCGAACGACGGCTTTACCCTGCCTGACATTTCCACCCGTCATAGAGACAATGAAACCAGCCGATGGGTTCGGCGTGACGGGAAATGCAATGACGCAGAAAAACGATCTTCCTCTGAGTGGCCTTGTCGTCGTCGACATGAGCCAATTTCTTTCCGGCCCCTACTGTTCGCTGCGCCTGATGGATCTGGGCGCTCGGGTGATCAAGATCGAACGTCCGGACGGCGGCGATCTCTCGCGCCGGCTTTACCTGAGCGATACCGAGATCGGCGGGGATTCCACGATCTTTCATGCGATCAACCGGGCAAAGGAAAGTCTGGCGATCGATCTCAAGAATGAGGGAGATCTGCAGGCGCTTCGAAAATTGCTGTTGAAGGCGGACGTGCTGATCCAGAATTTCCGTCCCGGCGTCATCGAGCGGCTCGGTCTGGATTATGAGGCGGTCAGGCAGCTCAATCCCCGCCTCGTTTATGCGTCGATCAGCGGCTATGGCGAGGAAGGGCCCTGGGTCAAACGTCCTGGCCAGGATCTTCTGGCCCAGTCGAGATCCGGCGTGATGTGGTTGAATGGTGATGACAACCAGGGGCCGGTGCCGTTCGGGCTTGCGATCGGCGACATGCTGGCCGGTGCCGCAGTCTGCCAGGGCATTTTGGCGGCACTCGTGCGGCGCGGCGTGACGGGACAGGGAAGCCATGTCGAGACCAGCTTGCTGGAAGCGCTGGTCGATTTCCAGTTCGAGGTTCTGACCACCCATCTCAATGACGGGCGGCGCCTGCCGAAGCGTTCGAACTTTCGCAGTGCGCATGCCTATCTGGCTGCACCTTACGGCGTCTATGCGGCGCTCGACGGATATCTTGCGGTGGCGATGACGCCGATACCGCGGCTTGCGGACCTGCTCGACATGCCCGAGCTCGCACCCTATCGCGACAAGCCCGCGAGCTGGTTCGTGGAGCGAGACGATATCAAGCAGCTGATCGCCAGGCGGATCGAGACAAGGACGGTGGATGAATGGCTGGCAATCCTCGAGCCTGCCGATATCTGGTGCGCCAAGGTGCTGAACTGGAACGAGCTGATGGACAATGACGGGTTTAAGGCGCTCGACATGCTGCAGACCGTTACGCGCGAGGACAATGTCTCCATCCTGACCACATGCTCGCCGCTGAGGGTGAATGGTGAGCGGCCGAAATTCGATCGCGCCGCGCCGCGCATCGGTGAACACAGCCATGCCATTCGCGAGGAGTTCGGCCTGTGAGCAAGGGTGTTCTGAAGGGAATGACCTGGAGCCATCCGCGCGGATATGATCCCATGGTTGCCGCGTCACGCCTCTATGAAGAGAAGACTGGCGTTGAGGTCACCTGGGAAAAACGCTCCCTGCAGGATTTCGAATCTTTTCCGGTGGAGGAACTTGCCCGCAGCTACGACCTGATCGTCATCGATCATCCGCATGTCGGGCAGATCACCAAGGAAGGGTGCCTTCTGCCCTTGGACGTGGCGGGACGTGAGGACGAACGCGAGGCGCTCGAACGCGGCAGTGTCGGCGCATCCTATCCAAGCTACTTGTGGCAAGGGCGGCAATGGGCTTTTCCAATCGATGCGGCCACCCAGGTCCAGGCCTATACGCCGGATCTGCTTCCCAGACCGGTTTCGACATGGGCTCAGGTCATCGAGCTTGCGCGCGAAGGGCGTGTGCTTCTGCCGTTGCGCGCGCCGCATTCGTTGATGACCTTCTATACGCTCTCAGCCAATATGGGGAATGCCTGTGCCACCCATGGGCCGGGCAGTCTCATTGATCCGACAGCTGGCATCAGGATGGTCGAGATGATGTGCGAGATCGCGCAACTCATCGATCCGGCCTGTTTCGACATGGATCCGATCGCCGTGTTCGAAAAAATGGCAGAGCCGGGCAGCAATATCGCCTGTGCGCCGCTGATCTATGGTTACGTCAACTATGCGATGCCGGGTTTTCGCGAGAGGCTGATCCGGTTTGCCGATATTCCTGTGTCGGGTGGTCTCGGGCCGGTCGGGTCGGCATTGGGTGGAACGGGTATCGCCGTATCAGCCTTCACCGGGCACGCGGATGCCGCCATCGATTTCGCCTATTGGGTGGCAAGTGGAGCGCTGCAACGGGGGGCTTATGCGGCCGCAGGCGGTCAGCCGGGGCATGCGGCGGCTTGGGAGGACGATGCGGTCAATGAGGCAACGTCGAATTTCTATCGGGATACCCGCGAGACGCTCGAAGGCGCCTGGGTCCGACCACGGCATGATGGCTGTATGGGGTTCCAGCAGCAGGCTTCGGACCGGCTGAACGAAGGGCTGAAGAATGGCCATTCCGCCGATGCGATCATTGCGGATCTGAACCGGCTTTTTGCGGCGAGTTTTTAACGAGGGTCGACTGCGCAGAAATGGTTTTCCGCGCAGTCCTCTTTCTTTTGCCCTTTAAGCTGAAATTCCCCAGATGCGTTTTGCATTTCCGGACAGGACGCGCGTCTTCTGCTCGAGCGGGACACCGGATAAGAGCGCGTGCGTCGCGCCGACCCAGGCCGACAGGCCACCGCCCAAGGTGCAGACGGGCCAGTCGCTGCCCCATACCATGCGGTCGAAGCTAAAACTCGCAGCGACATGGTCGAAATAGGGTTTCAGGTCTTCAAGCGTCCAGTTCTCGGCGCCATAGGCTGGAATGCCGGAAAGCTTTACCGTGACATTGGGCCGTCTGGAAATCTCGGCAAGCGGAGCTTTCCAGGCGTCGAAACCGCCGCTCTTGATGTCTGGCACGCCGCAATGGTCCAGAATGAAGGAAACGTCCGATGCAAGATCGGCGAGTGCGGCCGCCTTGCCGATCTGGTGTGGCAGGACGCAGAGGTCGAATGTCAGGCCGGTACCGGACAGGCGCCGGATGTTTTCGCGGAAAAGCGCCCCTTCGGAAAGATCGTCCGGCATGACATGGAGCACGCGCCGAAAACCGCGAACCAATGGCTGGTTGCGAATCTCTGCGAGATATGCCGGAAAATCTGCCGATTCCGGTCGGCAGGAAGCGATTGCGCCCGCGAGCAGGCTGTTCTCATGGCCTGAGAGTTCGTTGATAAGGGCTGTCTCTCGGTTTATGTCGCCTTCCGCGACGTCGACCTCCATATGGAGCGCGGCGGCAATGCCGAGGCGCCGTGCCTCGCCGGCGTAACGCTCAAGCGTAAAATCCGCGTCGAGCGGCGGCACGCTGGACAGCCATGGATAGGAAAGCCTGGACCTGTAGATCAGGTGCAGGTGAGTGTCGATAATCATGCGGTCTCCTCCGTGGCCAAAAACTGCCACAGAAGAATTGCTTATTCAAATACGAATTTATCCGCCGTTCTCGTTAAAGCCGGCGCCGGCCATCTCGGAGAGTTTTCGCGTTGTCTCGCCGAGCAGCTGGATCGTGGCCGAAATATCCGGCGCGGCGCTGGTATTGATCAGCGTGATATAGGGGATCGTCAGGGCTGCAATGGCCATGCCGTCGGCGCCAATCACTGGTGCGGAGAGGTTGATGACGCCTGCCGTCTGGGCGCTTGGCATCATCTCGTATTCGCGCGAGCGGATCAGTTCGAGGCGGTTCAGAAACTCGGGCGTCATGCGCGACGCTTCACTGCCATTCTCGGCCACCATGCGCTCGCGCTCGCGATCGGAGCGGAAGGCGAGGAGAATATGGCCGGAGCCGGTGTCGAACAGGCTGATCCGGGAGCCGACGCGGATCGATATGCCCCAGTAACCGGGCGCTTCCTGCTGGGCGATCACCACGGCATTGCCGCGATCGAACACCACCAGCTGGTTGGCCTGTTTCGATGATTCGGCCAGTTCGCGCATGAGCGGGACGGCAAAGGAGACGAGCCGCCGCACGGGGGCGTGAAGCTGGGCCAGCCCGAACAGCTTCAGCGTCAGGGAGAACCGGTCGCCATCGAGCCGGGTGACGTAACCACGCTTCACCAGCCGGTCGAGCATGCGGTAGAATTCGTTGGGGCTGCGATCGAGACGCTTGGCAATTTCCGCCTGTGTCAGCCCGCCATCCACGGCGGCAAGCAGTTCAAGTATATCAAGTCCCTTGTCCAGCGCCGGCGCCCTGTAGCGATCGCTTTCTTCTTCTGACACACAAATCCCCTTTGGTGAATGATTGCCTTCATAGGCGCAGAAGCGAGCGTGTGCAATCACGAAATCCCTATTCGGGCTTGACGTAAAATGAATAATTGGTTTGTATATGAATGAAGCCCATGGGAGTACGGGCTCAAGGGAGGGTTAAATGTCGAAATTATTTGCCGGAATCGTGACCGGTTCATTGCTGCTGGCCTCTGGAGCGCTGGCAGCTGAACTTCCGGGCACGTTCAAGGGCGTCACGATCGACGCCAAGCTTATCGGTGGGCAGCAATATGAGGCCCTGTATGCGCGCATCGCCGAATGGGAAAAGGCGACCGGCGCGAAGGTGAACATTCTTTCCAAGAAGAACCATTTCGAACTCGACAAGGAAATCAAGTCGGATATCGCAACCGGCAATATCAGCTGGTGCGTCGGATCCAACCATTCCTCGTTCGCGCCGCAATATCCGGACATTTATACCGATCTGGCGGTGATTCTGCCGAAGACCGAGATTGCCGCTTTCGTGCCGTCGACGATCAAGGCCGCGACGCTTGGCGGCAAGCTCGTTATGCTGCCGCGTGCGCAGTTCGACGTTTCGGCGCTCTATTACCAGAAGAGCCTTTATCAGGACGACGCCAAGAAGAAGGCCTTCAAGGAAAAGTACGGTTATGACCTGACGCCGCCGGATACCTGGCAGCAGGTTGCCGATCAGGCCGCCTTCTTCTCACATCCGCCGGATTTCTACGGCACGCAGTTTGCCGGCAAGGAAGAGGCGATCAATGGCCGCTTCTACGAGATGCTGGTCGCCGAGGGCGGTGAATATCTCGACAAGGACGGCAAGCCGGCCTTCAATTCGGATGCCGGGGTGCGCGCGCTCGACTGGTTCGTCAAGCTCTACAAGGCAAAGGCTGTGCCGGCCGGCACGACCAACTATCTCTGGGACGATCTCGGCCAGGGCTTTGCTTCCGGCACGATCGCGCTCAATCTCGATTGGCCTGGATGGGCAAACTTCTTCAACGATCCGAAGTCTTCCAAGGTGGCCGGCAATGTCGGCGTCAAGGTGCAGCCGGCCGGCTCGTCCGGCAAGCGCACCGGCTGGTCCGGTTTCCACGGCTTCTCGGTGACCGAGAGCTGCGCTCACAAGGATGCCGCCGCGTCGCTTGTCTGGTTCCTGACCAACGAGGACAGCCAGAAGCTCGAAGCCGGTGCCGGCCCGCTGCCGACCCGCACGGCCGTCTGGGACTGGGATATCGCCCAGGCCGCAACCGATCCGTACAAGAAGGAAGTTTTGGGCGCTTTCCAGGCCGCGGCGACGCATGCCTTCGCCGTGCCGCAGACACCGTCCTGGATCGAGATCTCCAACGCCGTCTATCCTGAACTTCAGGCTGCCATCCTCGGAGACAAGTCGTCCAAGGATGCGCTGGATACTGCGGCCAAGAAGGCGACGCAGATCCTGGAAGATGCGGGCGCGCTCTGAGCCCTAATGATGGCGCCGGTTCCGGCCGGCGCCGCCTGACCGAATAGTTTCATCTCATCATTTTTCGAAGAGGATGCCCTGCCGTGTCGCGGCAGGCGTTTCTTCCCCGCATTCTAGAATACAGGAGGAGCCGACATGAAAGGCTGGAGGCCGCCGGCGCCGTTCATACTCTTATTGCCCGCCATCGTCGTGCTTGCGGCGGTCGTCATCGTGCCGCTGGTCCTGTCGCTCTATTCGAGTTTCACGGCATTCCGGCTGACACAGCCGGCTTCGCTCTACACGCTCATCGGTTTCCGCAATTATCAGCGCATCCTGACCGATATCGAGTTCTGGGCCGCATTTGGCCGCACGGTTCTGCTTCTGACGATCGCGCTCAATCTCGAAATGCTGCTCGGCCTCGGCCTTGCCATGCTGGTCGAGAAGGCGACGAGCGGTCAGCGCCTGCTGCGCACCATCATGATGTTTCCGATGATGTTCTCGCCGATCCTGGTTGGCTTCCAGTTCAAGTTCATGTTCAATGACAATATCGGCCTCGTGAACAACACGCTGCAGTCGCTTGGTCTGTCCAGCCAGGCGATCCCGTGGCTGATCGACGGCACGCTTGCCTTCATCGCCATCCTCGTTGCGGAAATCTGGTCGTCCACCTCGGTCTTCGCGATCCTGATCCTCGCCGGCCTGCTCGCCATGCCGAAAGAGCCGATCGAGGCGGCGCGTGTCGATGGCTGCACGCCCTGGCAGACCTTCCGCTACGTCACCTGGCCGTTCATCATGCCCTTTGCCTATATCGCCATGACCATCCGCTCGCTGGACGTCGCGCGCGCCTATGACATCGTCAAGATCATGACCGATGGCGGCCCGGCAAAACGCACGGAACTGCTGTGGACGCTGATTTCACGCACGGCTTATGCCGATGCCCGCATGGGTGTCGCCAATGCCATGGCCTATGTGGCGATCCTGCTGTCGATCGTCTTCACCGCCTATTTCTTCCGCAAGCTTTCGGCTGCGCGGACCCAGATTGCTGCGGAGTGGTGAGATGAACGAGAACAGCAAGGCCCGCGCCACGGCGCTCACCCTGTCGATCATCCATAAGATCGCGCTTTTTCTGGCAATGACCATCATTTGCCTGCCCGGTCTCTGGATCGTGCTTGCTTCCTTCCGGCCGACGGTCGAGATCATGGCGAAGCCACCCGTCTGGGTGCCGCAGGATCTGTCCTTCGATGCCTATGTCGCGATGTTTTCCGGCGTCGGGCAGGGCGGCATCCCGGTCATCGAATATTTCCGCAATTCGCTGATCATCTCCGTCACCTCGACGGTGATTGCACTGGCGATCGGCATGGCCGGCGGTTACGCCTTTGCGCGGTTCCGCTTCCGGGCGAAGTCGGCAATCTTTCTCGGCCTGATGCTGACCCGCACGGTTCCTGGCATCGCGCTCTCCCTGCCGCTCTTCTTCGTTTATTCGCGGCTCGGCATCATCGACACACATTTCGGGCTGATCATGGCCTATGTGGCGCTGAACGTGCCCTTCACCATCTGGCTGATCGACGGATTTTTCCGGCAGGTGCCGAAGGATCTCGCCGAAGCTGCCCAGATCGATGGCTGCACCCGCTGGCAGGCCTTTTGGCAGGTGGAGTTTCCGCTCGCCGGACCTGGCATAGCATCCTCCGGCATTTTTGCTTTCCTGACATCCTGGAACGAGTTCGCGCTCGCCTCGCAGCTCACCCGTTCCGTCAATTCCAAAACCCTGCCTGTCGGCCTGCTCGATTACACGGCGGAATTCACCATCGATTGGCGCGGCATGTGTGCGCTCGCCGTCGTGATGATCATTCCGGCCCTCGTGCTGACCTTCATCGTCCAGAAGCATCTCGTATCCGGCCTCACCTCCGGCGCAGTCAAAGGATAATCCATGGCAACCGTTTCCCTCGAAAAGCTGGTCAAGCGCTATGGCTCGCTCGAAGTCGTCCATGGCATCGATCTTGAAGTCGCCGACCGTGAATTCATCGCCCTCGTCGGCCCATCCGGTTGCGGCAAATCCACGACCTTGAGGATGATCGCCGGTCTCGAACAGATCTCCGGTGGAGATCTCAGGATCGGCGGCAAGGTGGTGAACGACCTGCCGCCACGTGCGCGAAACCTCGCCATGGTGTTCCAGTCTTACGCGCTCTATCCGCATATGACGGTTCGCGAGAACATGGGCTTCTCGCTGAAGATTGCTGGCATGAAGCCGGAGGAAGTTGCACCGCGGGTCGACGAGGCCGCCGCAACGCTCGACCTCACCCATCTGCTCGATCGTCGTCCGTCGCAGCTTTCCGGCGGTCAGCGGCAGCGCGTGGCCATGGGCCGGGCGATTGTCCGTGATCCGGATGTCTTTCTGTTCGACGAGCCGCTTTCCAACCTCGATGCCAAGCTGCGCACGCAGATGCGCGTCGAGATCAAGAAACTGCATGCCAAGGTCCAGTCGACGGTCATCTATGTCACGCATGACCAGGTCGAGGCGATGACGCTTGCGGATCGCATCGTCATCATGCGCGACGGCTATATCGAACAGGTCGGCACGCCGGAGGAGGTCTTCCGTCGTCCGAATTCGAAATTCGTCGCCGGCTTCATCGGGTCGCCGCCGATGAACCTCAAGGATGCCGAGGTCACAGACGGCATGCTCGTCTTCGCAAACGGTGATCGCCTTCCCCTGCCGGAAAAGTTCAGGGATCGCGTTTCGAGCGGGCAGAAAGTGACATTCGGTCTTCGTCCAGACGATCTTTACCCGGTCGGCCACGGCATTCATTCCGGATCAGAAGCCGATGTCCACAAACAGGACCTGCGGGTGTTGCTGACCGAACCGCTCGGCAACGAAACGCTCGTCTTTTCGGAACTCGGCGGCGCCGAATGGGTGGCGCGCATGTTGAACCCGCGTCCGCTCGGCACGGGCGAGGTCCTGGCCTTCTGCTTCGACCTTGCGCAAGCGCATCTTTTCGATCGCGAAAGCGGCAGGTCCCTGAGAGGCTCACATGGCAAGGATTGAACGTATCGAACTCAAGATGGTCGATCTTCGCCCGAAGGTCGAACGCACGGACGCGATCCAGAGCTTTGTCAGCCAGGAAACGCCGCTGGTCACCATCACCGACAGCGATGGCGCGGTCGGCACCGGCTACAGCTATACGATCGGCACCGGCGGTTCCTCGGTCATGCGGTTGCTCGCCGACCATCTTGCCCCCCGGCTTATCGGGCGCGATGCCGACCAGATCGAAGCGATCTGGCATGACCTCGAATTCGCGACCCATGCCACGACGATCGGCGCTATCACCTCTATCGCGCTTGCCGCGATCGATACCGCGCTGTGGGATCTGCGGGCTCGCAAGCAGGGCCTGCCGCTGTGGAAACTGGCGGGCGGCGCCAAGGATCGCTGCCCGCTCTACACGACGGAAGGCGGCTGGCTGCATATCCCGGTCGAGGCACTGGTGGAGGATGCGCTCGACGCCAAATCCAAGGGTTTCACCGGTTCGAAGGTGAAGATCGGCAAGCCGCACGGTTCCGAGGATTATGCGCGCCTGTCGGCGGTCCGAAAGGCTGTCGGTGACGGCTACGAGATTATGACGGATGCCAATCAGGGTCTCTCCGTGGATGAGGCAATCCGCCGGGCGGACCGTTTGCGCGAACTCGATCTCGGCTGGATCGAAGAGCCGCTGCCGGCCGACGATATCGATGGTCATGTGCGGCTGAACCGCTCGACGTCGACGCCGATCGCGATCGGTGAATCCCTCTATTCGATCCGCCATTTCCGCGAATACATGCAGAAGGGCGCCTGCTCTATCGTGCAGGTCGATGCCGGTCGTATCGGCGGCATCACGCCATGGCTCAAGGTGGCGCATGCCGCCGAGGCCTTCGACATGCCGGTCTGCCCGCATTTCCTGATGGAACTGCATGTCAGCCTGACCTGCGCCGTGCAGAACGGCAGATATGTCGAATACATCCCCCAGCTCGACGACATCACCACCTCGCGCCTGAAGATCGAAAACGGCATGGCACTTGCGCCATTGAGCGCAGGTCTTGGTATCGATTGGGATTGGGACGCGATCGGCGCCCGGTCGATCGCCGAATTCGAACGTGAAATTCGCAAGGGAGGCTGAAGAGATGCAGCGCTACGGCATGGTGATCGGCGTCCGGCCCGAAAAAATCGACGAATACAAGCAGCTGCATGCGGCGGTCTGGCCCGATGTTCTGGCAATGATTTCCGCCTGCAACATCAGGAACTATTCGATCTTCCTCAAGGAGCCGGAGAATCTCCTGTTCTCCTTCTTCGAATATCACGGCGAGGACTATCAGGCGGACATGGCAAAAATGGCCGCCGACCCAAAAACCCAGGAATGGTGGTCCGTCTGCATGCCCTGCCAGGAACCGCTCGAAACGCGCGGAGAGGGAGAATGGTGGGCCACCATGGAGGAGGTCTTTTTCCATGCCTGATTTTTCCCCGTCCGCCCTGTCGCAATCCTGGCCGCTGCCATCAGCCCCGCGCCCCATCGTCACCTTCGGTGCAGGATCGATCGTCGGCGATGCACATTATCCGGCCTATCGCAAAGGTGGTTTTCCGATCGCCGGTCTCTTTGATCCTGATCTCGCCAAGGCGCAGGCGCTTGCCGATAGCTGGGGCGTGACGGCTTATCGCAGCGTCGAGGAGGCCGTAGCGGTTGAAGGCGCGATCTTCGATCTCGCAACGCCGCCGGGTGCGCACGCAAAGGTTCTCGAGGCATTGCCCGATGGCGCTTCGGTCCTGATCCAGAAACCGATGGGATCGGATCTTGCCGCGGCGACGGAGATACTTTCGATCTGCCGGCGGAAAGATTTGAAGGCCGCGGTCAATTTCCAGCTTCGTTTCGCACCGATGATGCTCGCCCTGAAGGATGCGATCAAAAAAGGGTTGCTGGGCGAGGTCGTCGATGTCGAGGTTCATCTGGCGCTCGATACGCCATGGCAATTGTGGTCGTTTCTCGAAGGCCTGCCCCGGATCGAGATCGCCATGCACTCGATCCATTATCTCGATGTGATCCGCCAGTTGCTGGGAGACCCGGTCGGGGTCCATGCAAAATCGATCGGTCATCCAGGCCACAAGATGGCGCAGACCCGCACGACAGCCATACTCGATTACGGCGACCGGGTTCGCTGCGCGCTTTCCATCAACCATGATCACAAGTTCGGCCGGCGGCATCAGGCATGCGAGTTCCGCATCTGCGGCACGGAAGGCGCCGCCTATCTGCAGCTCGGCGTCAATCTCGATTATCCTCGTGGTGAGCCTGACATCCTCGAAATCTACCCGAAGGGCGGTGATGGCTGGGTGCCGGTCGAACTCGACGGCACGTGGTTTCCGGATGCCTTTGTCGGGCGGATGGCAAACCTGCAGCACCATGCTGCCGGTGAGGACGCGGAACTCGTGTCCTCGGTGGAGGATGCCTGGATGACGATGGCACTGGTGGAGGCCGCCTATGCCTCAAGCGCTGCTCCGGCCACACCTCTTGCTGCGCGGCCTTAAGACAGGAACGATCTATGGAACAGCTCAAATATTTCGAGGAATACGAGATCGGTGACGGTCGCGAGACCTATGGACGGACGATCACCGAAACCGATTTCGTCGTTCATGCCGGCCATACGGGCGATTTCTTTCCGCATCACATGGATGCCGAATTCATGAAGACACAGGCATTCGGGCAGCGGATTGCCCATGGCACGATGGTGTTTTCCATCGGTGTCGGCCTGACGGCAAGCATCATCAATCCGGCTGCCTTTTCTTACGGATACGACCGAATGCGCTTCGTCAAACCGGTCTTCATCGGCGACACGATCCATACGCGCGTCACCATTACCGGCAAGGAGGATGACCCGAAGCGGGCCGGTTTCGGCCGGGTCATCGAACGGACCGAAGTCATCAACCAGAAGGGCGAGGTCGTGCTCGCCGCAGACCATATCTATGTCGTCGAGCGTCGGCCCAAGGCCGCCTGACGGATTTTTTAAGGAGTTATCATGTCAGGCTCTCTCAAGAACAAAACGGTCGTCGTAACGGCCGCGGGCCAGGGTATCGGGCGTGCGAGTGCGCTTGCATTCGCCGCAGCCGGCGCCAGGGTCTGGGCAACCGATATCAATGATGGTGCCTTGGCAACGCTGAACGGCTCTGCCGGCATCGAGACGGCCCGCCTCGACGTGCTGGATAGTGCAGCAGTCGAGGCATTCTTCGCCCGCATCGGCCCGGTCGACATCCTGTTCAACTGCGCCGGCGTCGTCCATGGCGGTTCGGTTCTGGAGATGACCGAAAAAGATCTCGACTTCGCCTTCGATCTCAATG
>NZ_VIWP01000027.1 GCF_007829835.1 Neorhizobium alkalisoli
TCAGCGACAATCAGCGTGATAACTTGATCCCGACCGCGACCTAAGAATCTCATCCAGATTGTCGCCCGCGTCTTATCCTGATTGCCGCGCTATACCATGTGTTCGCTGGCCATCGACTTCACGGTGACGACACGCCCGTTCCGGTTCTGGAGCCAGGCAAGGGCAAGACCAGGACCGGGCGGTTGTGGACCTATGTTCGCGACGGTCGTCCCTATGGTGACACGATCCCACCTGCAGTCTGCTACTTCTTCAGTCCGGATCGTAGAGGACTGCATCCCCGGCAGCATCTCGCTACCTTCTCCGGCGTGCTGCATGCCGACGGTTATGCAGGCTTCCGTGATCTCTACGAACCACACAAGCCAAGCGGCCCACCGACCATCCTGGAAGCCGCCTGCTGGGCGCATGCAAGACGCAAGTTCTTCGATCTGACGACGTCGGGCAAAGCGCCGATTGCAGAGGAGGCCCTGAGGCGGATCGGCGAACTCTACGATATTGAGAAGGCCGTTCGAGGGGAGCCGCCAGACGTGAGGAAAGCTGCACGGCAACATAGCAGCAGTCCCAGGGTCGAAGCCATGCGGCTATGGCTGGACGATAACCTCAAACGCGTGCCGCAAAAATCCGGGACAGCGGAAGCGATCCGATACGCGCTTTCCCGCTGGAAATCGCTTTGCCGCTTCCTTGAAGACGGCACCGTCGAGATCGACAACAATGCGGCTGAACGGGCGATCCGGCCGATTGCGCTCGGCCGCAAGAACTGGCTGTTTGCGGGATCAGACAAGGGCGGCGAACGCGCTGCTGCAATCCTGTCACTGATCGAGACTGCAAAGCTCAACGGCCTCGATCCGGAAGCCTACTTGCGGGAGGTCATCACCCGCATCGCCGATCATCCCATCAACCGGATCGACGAACTCCTGCCGTGGAACCTGCAAGTGCCGTCAGAATTGGCCTGATCGGACGCTTACGGCATGATTGGGTATCCCTATGAAATATCTTTAAAAGTGCCAAAAATAACAAAGCAAAATCAATATGTTACAAGGGCGGAAATCGCTTAGATCTCCTGTGAGCTATGTCCATGCACTTCAAGAAACTAAAATATAATCCATATGAATTTTCGAGACGGAAAGCCCTGTAAAATAAGGGTTTTAGAGGAATCGCGCTATTCTTCCTCGTCCGCTACCGCACGCCTGATATTTCGACTAAGCGCGATAACATAGGCTGCCAGGCCGATAACGACACCAGAGATCGAAAGCCAATCCATCACGCGCGAAAGTTTGTCTTCGCCCGGAAACATCTGAAAATGAAGCCAAAAGGGAGTTGCGATCAAAACGGCAACGGTGAACGCTTCGATGAATGTAATGTGCTTGAAGATTTGCCTCAGCATCATGGCGATAATTTCATTTCGGTAGTCTAGGTCGAGCGGCAAAATCGAAGCTGGAGAAGGCAATTGAAAATTCATCGTGTTCGAAAACAAATGCGTGCTGCAATTTCCCGCAGATAATATCAAAATCATGATGCAGCAACTTGGGGCCATCCTGCCGCAAAGCCTTATTCATGAGCGGAAAATTCTGAACAAAAGCTTCTCGGTAGGTGAGGGTAATCAGATTAGTTTCGGTTTTGATCAGCACCGATAATTTGTTTTTGCCCGCCTCGAAGGTTACTTGTTTCAACGTGGCTCCGCGAAAGTCATGCGAGCTGGCGAATTGGTGTATCACGGTACCTTTGGTTAAGGCACCATTAATGTAATCGGTCGTGTCTTTTGCGTGCATTCGTGCCCCACGAGATTTTGTTTAGACAGCCTCGATTGAAAATGACAACCAATCGTAAATTTTCATTTCGCGATTTTAAAAATCGATTCAAATTTCGTGGGCGACCATATCGATATTTGGGAAAGCGGTAGCGGGGTGGCCGGGGTCGCTATTGCCGGAATTTCGGCCAGATTAGTCGAGGCAGACGAAATGGAGAGGGAATCTCCCGCCTGCCTCGACAGCGGTGAGGAAATGGAGAAACCTCACCGCACTATTGACGACATCCATGCCACCATGTCGTCAATGGAATTAGAAAGAGACAGGCTTTGAATCCGTGAGACTTAAAGCCTGTCTCGAAGAAGCTGGGTGAGCTTCCGTTCGAACGACAACCGTGATGAGTGATCGTCTGTCGTCCTAGGCGAGGGGACGCCTTCAGCCAGCATATGCATTTCATCAAGGCTGACCAATAGGCTGGATAGCGTTATCCCATCACTCGTCCGTTAGCGTACGATCAGCAAAAGCTAAAAAGAGATAGGTTCGAGCCCCCGCCCAAAACCTATCTCTTCTGTCCGACCAACGCGGGGCGCTTTGGTCTACAGCAGTGATCAGCGATGATTATCCTGCCGTTGAGCCACATGTAACCGACAATGATTAAGAGCAGGTTGGCGACGGCTTCCTCTTTGCTTGAGGGAAATCAAAAGCGGTCGCCATTGGGCGTTGTCTAGTTCCACCCATCAAGATGGTTTGGCTCATGATGTGGCGCTTTGATGGCTGTTTGATTGGTGGACTCTCTTGAGGAGATAGCGGAGGCAGGATCGAAGCCCTGAAATCCTGCCTCCTAGCCTATCATCACGAGGTGAACGTGATAGCTACAGTGTGGGTGATTATGGTTAATGAAACGTTAAGCGGAGTTGGTGTTCAAAAACGAACGTATTCGAACATGTCCAGACATGGTGTTCAAAAGTCTCATTGACATGGTTTTGAACGCATCATATTAATTCACATCGATTTTGAACAGGATGATGCCATGAGCCGGACTTTTGCGTACTGCCGTGTAAGCAGCTCTGACCAGACTACTGAAAGCCAACTCGATGAGATCAGCCGCAAGGGTTTCACCATCGAACAGCCGCGTATCGTATCCGAAAACATCTCTGGCAAAGTTCCAGCTGCGCAGCGTCCCGGTTTTCAGAAGCTCTTGGACAGGATGGAGCACGGTGATCGACTCGTAGTGACGAAACTCGACAGGCTTGGTCGTAACGCTATCGATATCGAGACGACCGTTAGAGTCTTGCGGGAGAATGGCATTGAAGTCCATTGCATCGCCTTGGAAGGCTTTGAACTGACCAGCGCAATAGGCGATCTTGTTTTCAGAATGCTCACTGCTTTCGCACAATTTGAGCGTGATCTTATTAGCGAACGGACCCATGCTGGACTGAGCGCCGCGAAAGCCAAAGGTAAAGTGTTCGGTCGCCCCAAGAGCCTCACGGCTGAACAAGTGGCGGTAATCAAGCGAGAGATCGGATCAGGCGCTACCATTTCAGCAATGGCGAAGAGGCTTGATGTCAGTCGCGCAACGGTAATGAGGGCTTTGAATTGAGCCTGAATTAGCTTCTCGTTTGTTCTGATGTTATGGTATTACATCGTTTTGCGGAGTTTTGGGCCATCGGCGGCGCGGGCGGGAAACGTGGTCAGCCGCTGGCGCGGTAAGTTGTCCAAGCTCTTCAGAAAGCTACCTCAGACCGTTTAAACGCCTAATCAAATGTCCGTCGATCTTCTCGTACCTGCCGGGGAAAGGTGACCTGAACTCTCGTATGAGACGTTGTTCAACTTCTTTGCTGAGCTTTAAGGCGCTATCGTCGATCTTACCAACGATCTCAATTTGCTGTCGTATCTGGGACATTTGTACCTCACGTTTAATACTCCTTTTCTGAAAGTATATATCGTCATTTAGCTGAGCTTAGATAGTACGTTATCAATGATCCAACAATTGTACAGATTACTCCACTGATCGTCGCCACGATTATGCTTTCCATGTTACGTTTAATAAAGCCCTTCGACTTTTTGTTTGTCACGCACGGTCGTCTGAATTCGATGTAACAAGCCCATAGTATGATAACGATCCACAGTCCGCCAAGAAATATTGCTAATAGAAGGTAGTATGCGGTCAAAAGGTTGAATAACTTTTCGGATTTATCAGCTAGAAAGCTCAATCCGTATGCCGATATCAGGATGGCATTCATTGCGAACATAAGCGGCGTCGAGTTGTCTACGACATAGTCTGCCCAATTCTTATGAGCTTTGAGTTGCAGACATATAGAACGGGCAATACTCGGATCGACCGGTGTAACGCCGTATCCGAGGTTGATCGTTGTTGATGTTCGGCTGAACATCATCCTCAAGCTGTCACAGGTGATATAAGGTTCACCTACCAGCAGGTCTTTATGCGACCGCATATCCTCTATGTTTTCGAACTCGATCTTATTGTTCGTAGCCGAAATTCTTTGAAAACTCCCGGTTTCAAGGTTTTTTTAAGGTCATCAGCTGGGATAGACAGCCGCCCAAGCTTATATTCAATGTTATTGTTGGAAACGTCTTTGATCATAGCCGTTGTATAGTGCTTGAGGGGTTATGTTGAATAGCACGAAGTAATGCTTCAGGCTATCAGCCGAGAATGCATGGCGAGGCAGCTGTAGCAACAGCAATTTTGCACCTAGACCGATTTCCACATTTCGGCTTACCGTCCTTCCATATCAATGTAAGGTGCTCTGATCCCCAAAAACTGGATCGTTTTTAATTGGAGTTTTCCGCGCTAGATTCCCGGCTGGGAACAGGAGCGGAAGCTATGAAGGCATCG
>NZ_VIWP01000028.1 GCF_007829835.1 Neorhizobium alkalisoli
CAGGACCTTGACCACTACGACCAGCACAAACGATACCTAAAGGCGGGTCACTTCTCGGTGGAAACGCCGGGTCAGCTCTCAGTGGAAATCAACAGTCATGGGCTTTTGAGATCAAACAGCATTTCGCCGCCGCTAAAATTCGCCAAGTGACGTTCGACGCCCGAATGGCATTAGCATGCCGCGACGCGCGCGCCGTGGACAAAATAGAAGCCGATCGCCGAGCTGGTTGCCTCATAATTGTTCCACGCGAACCAGCCGCTACTCCTGACTTGATCGGACATTTCGATGAACTGTGTCACCATGCTGATCTGGCATATCGCATAGGTGGCGGAATAGGTTCGATGTGGCTCGCTTTCACGTTCGTTGATTGATGATCTTGAAAGAGTCGTTAAAAGGTACGGTATGATCAGTCCCGCTGTTCATCGAAATCGAACCGTATCTCTCCTGCCTATTTTGTAGGAAACATGACGGAAACTCATCGCGGCAATCCGCAGCAAGGTAACCAATTGAGCGCGCTAAAGAGCCGCGATGCCAGTGATTATCGCGTATCCATCCTCGAAACCGTCGGCAGTGGCGCAACCAATGCAGACTTATTAACGCTCGAGGCTCTCTGGATGAACAAGCTCCTGAGCCGCAAACTGGGGCTTAATCGCAACTAGCCCCAGCACCCTGCAGCGCTGACTATGCTTGCGTCGTGACAGCCTCAGTAATCACTTTATGCCAATGCGAATGCGAAAATCCGGTCGAGGGGTGTATCAGCCTGATCGCCCGGATGCCGCCATTGGTGCCTACATCGACGTAGTCGCCGCGGAAGTCCCAAGGCTTCTCAATCGCGGCCGGCCAGTGGTTCTTTACGATGTAAGGAAATAGCCCGTAACCGCATATCAAAAGCACCTCCGGCTTGAGATCTGCCAGAACCTTCTCGAAAGGCTCAACCGCAATTTTGTAATGGTCATTGGTCGGGCGACCATTGCGGGCGGTGTCGGTCAACACAACGGGGATGTAGTTGTAGAAGGCGACACTTTGCCAGATATCGGCTTCGCCTCGATGGGTTGACTGAGCAAGATCCGCTCGGCCCTTTCCAGATAGCGCCCACGCAATGTTATCGAGCGTCCTCATCCACTCCCCTCGTGACTGTGTTGAGGCGTAGTGCTTCATGACGCTATGAGTCATGTCGGGGACAATACTGTCAGCGGGGTGCTCAGCAGAGTGGTGTGACTCACCCACAACGAGGATGCGTTTTCCGCCTAGAAGGTCTGAGCGTCCATATTGTTCACCTACCCACGGTTCAAACATTCACAAGCCTTTTTCGTTCGAAAACATAGCCTTACATTCCGCGCCACGCTCGCGTGAAACGTGGTGATTTGTAATGCGGGTCTCTTAAAAAGAGGACCTTCTCTGACCGAAGATGCCAATCATCGAGCAGAATTTGATGCATTTCCTGCTCGAAAACCAGTGCATCCGCGAGAAAGAGGTAGGTATTGTCGTCCTCTCTCCAGTTAACTCTACCTCTCGGGAAATACTCGTAAGGAAAGCGACGAAGATCTTGCCGCTCGCGGCGGAATTCATCCCACACTTCAACGTGTCCTTGCGGATGTGTCTTGAAACCACCCAAGGGTGTCACTTCGTCGAAGGAAGATGATCGCTCGAAAATCTCAAAGCGATTTCCAAGCAGTGGCATGAAGAAAAGTCCTATGCGTCCGCGAACGCTGCCGCAGGCCATCAAGCCCCTTTCTTTTTCCTAAAGGTCGCGGCCGTTTTAGCGACGCAGCCTGTTAAAGTCTTCGCAGGGCGCTTTTCATAACCTAGGGCATACATCCGCTGGCCTACCAGATATCCGGCAAGGATCGTTGTCTCATTGTGACCGCCGTAATCCTTCCCAAGAGCATTCGCAATCAACGGATCAATGGGCTCGAGCGCTGGTCTGCTTTTAGCCGTTGCATCGAGCATAAGATCGGTATGCTCAGGCTTGTTGATGATCAATTCAATTGCACGATAGATGGGATCGCCATTAGCAACAGGCTTGTCCTTGATGTATTTTTCTCCTGTTTTTTCGAGTAAAAGCAGGATTTCGTCCGCCTTTGGCCCCGGATTGCGTAGGCAATTACGGTAAACGGTATCACGCTCTTCCAACGTCATCGCCTTAAGTTTCTCGACCGTGTACATGGTAATCTCCTTAGGCGAGATCAGCGTAGAGGGACGGGTCAACCAGTTTACGAAGCTGAACACCTATGTTCATCCTCTGCTGGCCGGGATTGAGACTGTCATACCGCTTATCGAGCCCATGACTTTTCGCAACAGCGTAAAGCTTATCAAGATCCAGGACGCCCTTTTCGTCTCTGACCTGATTATCAAGCCACATGTTGAATGGACTGTTTTTGGTATTTCTGACCCATGCTTCGCGCTGCTCGCGAGTGATTTTCATCTGACGGCCGCTTGAGCCCTTAGCTCGGTATGTCGTGCCGCTTGTGAACAGGCTGGGGCGAGTGATCCGAAGAGCGGAGCGATCAACCTCGTACCCCATGGCATCCATAATCTGGCGTGCCATATGTCCAATCATTTGCTTAGTGCGATCATCTCTGACACTTTCACCAAACTCGCTCACGAGGCCTTGGGAAAGCGGCTCTACGGCAGCCCGTTCAAGCATGGTGGCGGTTTCCATCCGTATCAGATTGCCTTCTGATGTCAGGAAGGACCAAAGTTCCTTCCCGACCGGAGTATCGGCAAGGTCTTTGAAGTTCTGCGGGGTGTAGGGCAAATTTTTCATATCGTGGTTCACATTGCGGCCTCCTTGACAGATGTTACATATACGTCTGTCTTTAACGCCTGTCAATATTACGTGTGTAATTGCGTTTAGCTAGAAGCGGATTGGTGGCTATTTCTGCTCAGACAAAACAAGTGAGTAGCGCCTATGGCAGACGACACCATCCTGACACTCACCCACGCAACCGAACGCGATATCGATCTTCTACTCATTGAGGAGCTGAAGTGTTCACCAGCGTTCGTGAGGTGGTTGGTTCAGCGCGTCAGCGACAACGATTTCGAACGAAGCTCGGTTACTCACAGCAAGCGGAGAATTCACAACCGCCGCGAGATCGACATCACGCTTTCCGTCGATGGTCCATTCGGACGCTCAGTGATCCTCATCGAAAACAAACTCGACACGCCGGAGCAGCCTCAACAGGCTGAGTCATATCGCGAAGAGGCTCAGTTGCTCGTTAGTACAGGCGCTGCGACGGCAGTCCACAGTGCTCGTTTGCCCTCATGACTACGCTAAAAAGTCAAACCATTTTGCGACCAAGTTCGACCACGTCATCACCTACGAGGAGGTCACGCAATTTCTCGCGGGCCGCGCGTCGAGTGCGATGGAAGAGTTGCGAGCACGTCTTCTCCATCGCGCGGCTTTGTTGACGCAAGCGACAACGAAGGCGCGGCGAGGCTACGAGGCAGTAGCGTTAGCCGACATCGATCGTTTTTCCGAGAAGTATGTTGCGATGCTCAGGGAGGAGGCAATCGTCTTGGAGCCCGGCTCTGCGATGCTGAGCAATGGACGGCCCGGCGAAAGACGCACCATGATTTTCGCGCCGAATGCTTTGCCCAAATGGGCTTTCCTCCCTCAAACGCGTTTGGTCCATCAACTTAGAGAGGCGAACGCCAATATCAATTTATATGGATGGGGCGATTTCTTCACTGAAATTGCTATCACCATGTGAACTGCCCCCCATTTCGACCGGACAGTCGGCATAAGCAGAAAGGCTCAAGCACAGGCTTGAGGATAGGCTTATGTCTAACGAGTATCGACACG
>NZ_VIWP01000029.1 GCF_007829835.1 Neorhizobium alkalisoli
TGCCTGTTCTGCAAAAATCGTGAAGAGAAGATTGATCTGGAAGCTTCCAGGTGTGGGATTTGTCCCATGTCCGAGCCCAGTTCTTGTGAAACCATGGATGGCCTAGCCGGCCGGATGTGGTGGAGGAACTGGATGTAGGAAGGAAGCTTGTCGCTCTGGTCGGTCGTTGTTGCCAAAACTTCGGTTTTGGTTCTGACGACTTTCTGATGACCGATAGCTAACCGCGCGGTCCCGGATTTAATCTCGAGAAGCTGGTCTTATGATAGACCGCAAGCGGGCCGCTCGGCGTGGCCCCAATAAAGCGGATCTATCGAGAACACGTCGATGGCATCATGATGGTTCGGTTGTAAAAGGTAACCGGACTGCTGATCGTTTCTTTGAAACGACAGCTAATTGATGAGCATTGGCAATGAGAACGATTAAGTGTCGTAAGGGCATTTGGTGGATGCCTTGGCATGCACAGGCGAAGAAGGACGTGATACGCTGCGAAAAGCCGTGGGGAGCTGCGAATGAGCTTTGATCCATGGATCTCCGAATGGGGCAACCCACCTTAAATGCTTGGAGAATTTAAGTCGTGCGACAGTACGGCTTAGGTTTCCAAGCATTGATTATAAGGTATCTTACCTTCGAATACATAGGGGTAAGAAGCGAACGCAGGGAACTGAAACATCTAAGTACCTGCAGGAAAGGACATCAACCGAGACTCCGCAAGTAGTGGCGAGCGAACGCGGACCAGGCCAGTGGCAATCAGGAATAAAGCCGAACGATTTGGAAAGGTCGACCGTAGCGGGTGATAGTCCCGTAGGCGTAGAACACTGATTGTCCTAGAGTAGGGCGGGACACGTGAAATCCTGTCTGAACATGGGGAGACCACTCTCCAAGCCTAAGTACTCGTGCATGACCGATAGCGAACAAGTACCGTGAGGGAAAGGTGAAAAGCACCCCGACAAGGGGAGTGAAATAGAACCTGAAACCGGATGCCTACAAACAGTAGGAGGCCGCAAGGCTGACTGCGTACCTTTTGTATAATGGGTCAACGACTTAGTGTGTCGAGCAAGCTTAAGCCGGTAGGTGTAGGCGCAGCGAAAGCGAGTCTGAACAGGGCGTTCAGTTCGACGCATTAGACCCGAAACCGAGTGATCTAGCCATGAGCAGGCTGAAGGTTGGGTAACACCAACTGGAGGGCCGAACCCGCATCTGTTGCAATAGATTGGGATGACTTGTGGCTAGGGGTGAAAGGCCAATCAAACTCGGAAATAGCTGGTTCTCCGCGAAAACTATTTAGGTAGTGCGTCGACCGAATACCCCAGGGGGTAGAGCACTGGATGGGCTATGGGGACTCACCGTCTTACTGATCCTAACCAAACTCCGAATACCTGGGAGTACTAGTCGGCAGACACACGGCGGGTGCTAACGTCCGTCGTGAAGAGGGCAACAACCCTGACCTCCAGCTAAGGTCCCCAAGTCATGGCTAAGTGGGAAAGGATGTGAGGATCCCAAAACAACCAGGATGTTGGCTTAGAAGCAGCCATCATTTAAAGAAAGCGTAACAGCTCACTGGTCTAAATAAGGGTCTTTGCGCCGAAAATGTAACGGGGCTAAAGCCATGCACCGAAGCTGAGGATGTGCGTAAGCACGTGGTAGCGGAGCGTTCCGTAAGCCTGTGAAGGAGGACCCGTGAGGGCCTCTGGAGGTATCGGAAGTGCGAATGTTGACATGAGTAACGATAAAGAGGGTGAGAGACCCTCTCGCCGAAAGACCAAGGGTTCCTGCTTAAAGTTAATCTGAGCAGGGTTAGCCGGCCCCTAAGGCGAGGCAGAAATGCGTAGTCGATGGGAACCACGTTAATATTCGTGGGCCTGGTGGTAGTGACGGATTGCTCAACTTGTAAGGTCTTATTGGATTGATCTTGCAGGGACGCGGTTCCAGGAAATAGCTCCACCGTATAGACCGTACCCGAAACCGACACAGGTGGTCAGGTAGAGTATACCAAGGCGCTTGAGAGAACTATGTTGAAGGAACTCGGCAAATTGCACGCGTAACTTCGGAAGAAGCGTGACCCCACTTGAGGCAACTTTTGTGGGGTGGCACAGACCAGGGGGTAGCGACTGTTTATCAAAAACACAGGGCTCTGCGAAGTCGAAAGACGACGTATAGGGTCTGACGCCTGCCCGGTGCTGGAAGGTTAAGAGGAGAGGTGCAAGCTTTGAATCGAAGCCCCAGTAAACGGCGGCCGTAACTATAACGGTCCTAAGGTAGCGAAATTCCTTGTCGGGTAAGTTCCGACCTGCACGAATGGCGTAACGACTTCCCCGCTGTCTCCAACATAGACTCAGTGAAATTGAATTCCCCGTGAAGATGCGGGGTTCCTGCGGTTAGACGGAAAGACCCCGTGCACCTTTACTATAGCTTTACACTGGCATTCGTGTCGGCATGTGTAGGATAGGTGGTAGGCTTTGAAGCGGGGACGCCAGTCTTCGTGGAGCCATCCTTGAAATACCACCCTTATCGTCATGGATGTCTAACCGCGGTCCGTCATCCGGATCCGGGACAGTGTATGGTGGGTAGTTTGACTGGGGCGGTCGCCTCCGAAAGAGTAACGGAGGCGCGCGATGGTGGGCTCAGACCGGTCGGAAATCGGTCGTCGAGTGCAATGGCATAAGCCCGCCTGACTGCGAGACTGACAAGTCGAGCAGAGACGAAAGTCGGTCATAGTGATCCGGTGGTCCCGTGTGGAAGGGCCATCGCTCAACGGATAAAAGGTACGCCGGGGATAACAGGCTGATGACCCCCAAGAGTCCATATCGACGGGGTTGTTTGGCACCTCGATGTCGGCTCATCGCATCCTGGGGCTGGAGCAGGTCCCAAGGGTTTGGCTGTTCGCCAATTAAAGCGGTACGTGAGCTGGGTTCAGAACGTCGTGAGACAGTTCGGTCCCTATCTGCCGTGGGTGTAGGAATATTGACAGGATCTGTCCCTAGTACGAGAGGACCGGGATGGACATATCTCTGGTGGACCTGTTGTCCTGCCAAGGGCATAGCAGGGTAGCTATATATGGAATGGATAACCGCTGAAGGCATCTAAGCGGGAAACCAACCTGAAAACGAGTATTCCCTATCAGGGCCGTGGAAGACGACCACGTTGATAGGAGGCGTGTGGACGCGCAGCAATGTGTGAAGCTTAGCCTTACTAATAGCCCGATTGGCTTGATCGTTCTCATTGACCATGCTCATCACGACT
>NZ_VIWP01000030.1 GCF_007829835.1 Neorhizobium alkalisoli
TATAGCGCGGCAATCAGGATAAGACGCGGGCGACAATCTGGATGAGATTCTTAGGTCGCGGTCGGGATCAAGTTATCACGCTGATTGTCGCTGACAAGTTCTTCGTCGTTTTCTGATTGCCGCTCCGCGACAGACAGCGTTGAGGTTCTGATTGTCGCAAACGAAGCGGGTCGACCCCGCTGGCGTTTTTCCTCGAGCGCGGTTCTGCGGCGATAGCTTTCGACGTTCATCTCGAAGATCGTCGCATGGTGCACGAGCCTGTCGACCGCTGCGAGCGTCATGGCAGGATCGGGAAAGACCCGGTTCCACTCCCCAAACGGCTGGTTGGCAGTGATCAAGATCGATCGATGCTCGTATCGCGCCGAGATCAGCTCGAAGAGCACGCTTGTTTCCGCCTGGTCCTTGGTGACGTAGGCGAGATCATCGAGGATGAGCAGGTCGTACTTGTTGAGTTTGTCGATGGCAGACTCGAGCTGTAGTTCCCGGCGCGCAACCTGTAGCTTTTGGACGAGATCGGTGGTCCGGGTGAACAGGACCCGCCATCCGTTCTCGATCAGGGCCAGGCCGATAGCGGCGGCGAGATGGCTCTTTCCTCCGCCGGGCGGACCGAACATGAGGATGTTGGCTCCTTTGGCGAGCCAACTGTCGCCGGCGGTAATTGCCATGACCTGCGCCTTTGAGATCATGGGTACAGCATCGAAGGCGAAGCTGTCCAAGGTCTTTCCGGGCGGCAGATGCGCTTCGGCGAGATGCCGTTCAATCCTGCGATTGGCACGCTCTGCCAGCTCGTGCTCGGCAATCGCCGACAGGAAGCGCGCTGCTGGCCATCCTTCCCGGTCTGCCTGCTCGGCAAATTGCGGCCATAGTGTTTTGATGGTCGGTAGCCGAAGCTCGTTGAGCATGATGCCGAGCCGTGCTTCGTCGATCACGTGGGCGTTCTTCATGCGGCTTCTCCTGTCCCGATCAGCGCCTCATAGCCGTTGAGCGATGCGAGCTGCACATGGACGGTAGGTAGCTTGGTTGGATCCGGGCCAAAGAGTGTTCGCATGGCGACCAGATCCGGTAAATCACCGGCGTCCAAGACCCTGGCCAATTCTTCGGCAAGTTCACGCTCGCAACCGCGGTCATGCGCCAGCGCCAGGAGTTCGACGGTGATCTTGCAAGCCTGCTTGTCGGGAAGCTGCTCAGTCAGCGCTTCGAAGGCCTTGCGGTATTCCTGACGCGGGAAGAGCTTGTCGCGATAAACC
This sequence comes from Neorhizobium alkalisoli, assembly GCF_007829835.1. GTDB lineage: Bacteria > Pseudomonadota > Alphaproteobacteria > Rhizobiales > Rhizobiaceae > Neorhizobium. Next base: position 1,248 of record NZ_VIWP01000030.1, read on the forward strand.
AGGCCGCGGATCGCCATCGGCTTTTTGCGCAGGGAATGGATGACGTGGTGATAGTTGACGACCTGGTCATGCCGGCCGTCAGCATGGCCGCGTCCCCGGCGCAACGTCATCAGGTGCGTACCGCCGACAAAGACATCCAGTCGGTCGTCGAACAAGCGAACTCGTAACCTGTGGCCGATCAGGCGGGATGGCACGGTGTAGAAGACCTTGCGCAAGGTGAAGCCGCCCGTCCGGGACACCGTAACGACAATCTCTTCGAAGTCCGTGGTCCGGCGCTCTGGCAGCGCCTGCAGATGGGAGCGCTCTGCATCAATGCGCTTGCCATGAGCGGCGTTGCGACGGCTGACGATCTCGTCGACAAAGGCGCGGTAGGAACCGAGATCGTCGAACTCCTTGGTCCCCCGCATCAGCAGGGCATCATGAACGGCATTCTTGAGATGACCATGGGAGCTTTCGATCGAGCCGTTCTCATGCGCGACGCCCTTGTTATTGCGCGTCGGGGTCATCCGGTAATGAGAGCAAAGCTGGTCGTAACGGTGTGTGAGATCGACCTTGGCGTCGGTGTCGAGGTTGCGGAATGCCGCCGACAGGCTGTCGCTGCGGTGATAGAGCGGCGTACCGCCCACGGACCACAGGGCATTTTGAAGCCCCTCAGCTAGCGCGACAAAGCTTTCCCCGCCGAGAATGACATGGGCATGTTCGAAGCCTGACCAGACAAGCCGGAAGTGATAGAACAGGTGATCAAGCGGCTGGCCGGCGATCGTTACACCAAGGCCGCTGGCGTCGGTAAAATCCGAAAGGCCCAGTCGGCCTGGCTCGTGCATCTGGCGGAAGATGACCTCCTGCGCTTCGCCATGGACAGCACGCCACGACCGGATGCGTCGTTCAAGCGTGCGGCGGATACCTTCAGAGAGTTCTGGATGACGGCGAAGCATCTCGTTGTAGACAGCGACGGCACGGATGCCTGGTGCGGCCTTCAGCAGCGGGATGACCTCAGTCTCGAATATCGGCTCCAGGGGATCAGGGCGGCGGCGTCCACGCGGCGCTTTGCTCTGAGATGGTAGTTGTACCTCCTTATCGAGGCGGTATGCCGTGGCTCGGCTGATCGACGCTTTCGCTGCGGCGACCTCGACGGAATGCGTTTGTCGATACTTCATGAAGAGTCTCATCTGATGATCGGTTACATGGCGACCCGGCACAAACTGGTTCTCCAATCCAGAAAACCGCAAATGTACCGAACCGACCGCGATCTTGAGACGCCGAAAATCTGCGCCACGCCGGGGTATGACTACGATCGGGCTACGCCCTCACTCCGTCACACCCCGGCGCGAGTCTCATCCTGATTGACGCTGAATCTTACCTAGATTGCCGCTATGCA
>NZ_VIWP01000031.1 GCF_007829835.1 Neorhizobium alkalisoli
TGCCGATTCCGATGAAGCCGCCCCTTTGTTCCGAGATGATTGCGCCCCGTGATTCCGGGATGATCTCGCCCCCTTCTGAGGAGGTTTGCAGGCAAGTATTGTTTTCAGTTCGTTCAGGCTTGGTGTCAAGCGCTGCGCGGCAGGTTTCGGCGCATACTGTCGCCGCTTAACTCCACGCGGTGGGCGTTGTGGACGAGGCGATCCAGGATAGCATCGGCATAGGTCGGGTCTCCAATGACGCCATGCCAGGCGGATACGGGGAGCTGGCTCGTAATGATCGTTGACCGGCGGCCATAGCGGTCCTCGAGTATTTCCAACAGATCGTGCCGCGCCTGTTCGTTGAGCGGTTCGAGACCCCAATCATCCAAGATCAGGACCTGGACATGACCCAGTGTCCGTTGCAGCCGGGCATACCTGCCGTCGCCGCGAGCAAGCGCGAGCTGGGCAAACAGCCTTGGGACACGCTGATAAAGAACAGAGCGATCGTCACGGCACGCCTTGTGACCGAGTGCGCAAGCTAGCCAGCTTTTTCCGACACCTGAGGGGCCGCAGATTGCCAGATTGTCGTGAGCATTAATCCAGTCGCCCCCGAGAAGCTTCATGAAGAGTGCTCGATCGAGGCCGCGTGCACTGCGATAGTCGACATCTTCCGGGGTCGCCTGGTGGCGCAGCTTGGCGAACCTGAGCCGGGCAGCAAGCTTGCGATCGTAGCGGGAACTCCATTCCCGTTCGAGCAGCAATCCCAGCCACTCAGCGTGCGAGAGCTGTTCGGCTTCACCGTTGGAGATGAGCTCCCCAAAGGCCTTTGCCATGCCGGCCAGGCCCATGGCGTTGAGTTTGTCGAGTGTTGGATGAGCAAGCATTCTTCTTTCTCCTTAGTGGTAGTAGCGAGGTCCGCGGATGTTTTCGTGGTGGATAGGCTCATGCGAGGCTGGTCCATTGGTGGAGGCGGCTCGATCGAGATGATTGTCGAGGATGGAGCGCACCGAACCGTAGGTCCGGGCTCCAATCTCCAGCGCACGGCTGCAAGCGGCATTCACTCTGTCGCGCCCAAAGCCCTTGTTCAGACGGATAATTCCCATGCAGGCCCGAAAGCCCTGCTCCGGGTGCGGCCGGTCGGCGAGGATCTTTTCGCATAGCAACGCAACCTCCGGCCCGATGGACGTGGCCTCGCGTTGAATGCGTTCGATCGTCCAGTCGGCAAAACGGCGGTGGGCCGAGGGCATGTGATCGGGCGTCGTCGTGTGCTTGCCGTTACCACTGGAGCGGCGATGAGCGGCTATCCGTTCGCCTTTGTGGAAGATCTCGATCGTATTGGCGGTGATGCGCGCCTCGACTTGCTCGCGAGCGAAGCGATAAGGGACGGAGTAATAATGCCGCTCGATCTCGACGTGGTAATCCAATCCAGCACGCCGGATACGCCATTCCGCAAAGACATAGCGTTCCACAGGCAATGGCCTTAGAGCAGGCCGGTCGAGCTCTTCGAATAATTGGCGGCGCGTGACGCCGACCCGACGGAGGACCCGCCTGTCGTTGAGATCATGCAGCAAGTCGGCGATCGCGGCGCTGACCTCGGCGAGATTGTAGAAGGTGCGATGGCGAAGGCGGCCCAACAGCCAGCGTTCGACGATACGAACCGCGGCCTCGACTTTCGCCTTGTCACGAGGGCGTCTCGGCCGCGTCGGCAGGACGGCGCTACCATAATGCGCCGCCATCGCGCTATACGTCCGGTTGACCTGAGGATCGAAGTGGCACGCCTTGATGATCGCCACCTTGGCATTGTCCGGAACAAGCAACGCCGGCGCGCCGCCGAAGAACTCCAGCGCCTGGATATGGCATTCAATCCAGTCGGGAAGCGTTTCGCTCCAGCGCGCCTGGGCGTAGGAGAGGCTCGATGCACCCATGACCGCAACGAACAGGTGGGCCTGTCGTGTCATGCCAGACAATCGGTCGACTACGACGCTAACGGTGTCGCCGGCATAATCGACGAACAGCTTGTCGCCGGCTGCATGATCCTGCCGCATCGTGACCGGTAGCTTCAACGCCCAGCCGCGATAAAGGTCGCAGTATCGACTATAGCGATAACCATCCGGATGAAGACCGATGTATTCGTCCCATAGGATCTGCAGCGTCACATGCTTGCGCTTCAGCTCGCGGTGGACCTGCGCCCAATCTGGTTCCGGCGCGCGGCGGTGTCCTATCTTCGTCCCGGCCCCTCTGTAGAGGGCCGCCTCCAGGACTGCGTCGCTGACGTCGTCACCAAGGGGCCACGACAGGCCAGCAACCGCTGCACGCCGTAGCGTCTCGCGCACCGTCGACGGCGCAGTCCCAACCCGCACCGCAATCGACTTGTGCCCAAGTCCTTGCTCAAACCGATATCTCAGTATCTCGCGGACACGCCGCATCTCCACTCTCTCCGCAGGCATTGCGTTCCTTCCTCCTCGACCTCGAGGGAAGAAACTTCACACCTGCAGACCACCCTTGAAAGATGCCTCAAAAGGGGGCGGCATCATCTCGGAACGAGGGGGCGACTATTTCTCGGAATCAGGGGGCGACATCATTTCGGAATCAGGGGGCGGATTGCCTCGGAATTTGCA
>NZ_VIWP01000032.1 GCF_007829835.1 Neorhizobium alkalisoli
TGTTGATTTCCACTGAGAGCTGACCCGGCGCAGCCCGATATTTCCATTGAGAATTGACCCATGTTTCAACCGTCCCTCGCATGTTTTCAGCGGGGGCTCTGGAGTGATCGACATGGCGTTACTGAGCGTGATCCGACGCTGGCATTTTCGAGAGCATCTATCGATCCGGGAGATTTGCCGTAGGACCGGCCTATCCCGGAATACCATCCGCAAATACCTGCGTGCCGGAGGCGTGGAGCCGAAGTTCAAGGTCCCTGAGCGGCCGAGCAAGCTTGATCCATTTGCGGATCGGTTGGCTGCCTGGCTGAAGACGGAATCCAAGAAGGGCCGCAAGCAGAAGCGGACGATGAAGCAGTTGCACGCCGATCTGGTGAGCCTCGGCTACGAGGGGTCCTACAATCGCGTGGCAGCATTTGCTCGGGAATGGCGTGATGATCGACAGCGGGAACTGCAGACGACCGGCCGTGGCACCTTCGTTCCACTGGCGTTCGAACCCGGCGAAGCCTTCCAGTTCGACTGGTCGGAAGATTGGGCGATCATCGGTAATGAGCGCACCAAGCTCCAAGTCGCTCATACGAAGCTGAGCTACTCCAGGGCCTTCATCGTCCGGGCTTATCTGCTGCAGACGCACGAGATGCTGTTTGACGCCCACAATCATGCATTCCGCGTGTTCGGAGGTATCCCCGGCCGTGGCATCTACGACAACATGCGCACCGCGATCGACAAGGTCGGCCGTGGCAAAGAGCGAGACGTCAACGTCCGCTTCATGGCGATGGCCAGTCATTATGTGTTTGAGCCCGAGTTCTGCAATCCGGCGTCCGGCTGGGAGAAAGGACAGGTCGAGAAGAACGTTCAGGATGCGCGTCATCGCTTCTTTCAACCGATCCCTCGCTTTCCATCACTGGAAGCCCTGAATGATTGGCTTGAGCAACGTAGCAAAGAGTTCTGGGCCAAGACGCCACATGGTCAAATGCGTGGCACCATCGCCGACATCTGGGCCGAGGAGGCTCCAGCTCTCATGCCCGTTTCCAGGCTGTTCGACGGGTTTGTCGAATACACGAAGCGGGTCACACCTACCTGCCTCGTGCATCTGGAGCGCAACCGCTACAGCGTTCCGGCATCCTTCGCCAATAGACCGGTAAGCCTTCGCGTCTACCCGGATCGTGTTGTCGTCGCGGCGGAAGGTCAGATCGTTTGCGAGCACCGTCGCGTCATCGATCGTTCCCATGACCGGCCGGGACAGACCATTTACGACTGGCGGCATTATCTGGCGGTGGTGCAGCGAAAGCCAGGTGCTCTTCGCAACGGTGCGCCATTCGTCGAGCTTCCCGAAGCATTCCGGACCTTGCAACAATATCTGCTCAAGAAGCCAGGTGGCGACCGCGAGATGGTCGATATCCTGGCACTTGTTCTCCAGCACGACGAGCAGGCAGTGCTCTCGGCCGTCGACATGGCACTGAAGTCCGGTGTTCCGACGAAGACGCATGTCCTGAACCTGCTGCATCGCCTCGTCGACGGCAAAACCTTCACGCCGCCGACCCTCGACGCACCTCAGGCCCTGACGCTCACCAACGAGCCCAAGGCCAATGTCGAACGATACGATACCTTGAGAAAGACGGAGGTTCGCCATGCGTCATAACCCGGCAAGCGGCGCGATCGTCATCATGCTGCGGCAACTGAAGATGCACGGAATGGCCCACGCCGTCGGTGATCTGACCGAGCAGGGATCGCCGGCGTTCGAGGCTGCCATTCCAATCCTGTCCCAGCTTCTCAAGGCGGAAACGGCCGAACGAGAGGTCCGATCGACCGCATATCAACTCAAGACGGCACGCTTCCCGGCCTATCGTGATCTGAATGGCTTCGACTTCGCCAGCAGCGAGATCAACGAGGCGCTCGTGCAGCAACTCCATCGCTGCGACTTCCTCGACGACGCCAACAACATCGTCCTGGTCGGCGGTCCCGGCACGGGCAAGACGCACATTGCTACGGCGATCGGTGTCCAGGCCATCGAGCACCACCATAAGCGGGTCCGGTTCTTCTCGACGGTCGAGTTGGTCAACGCGCTGGAACAGGAAAAGGCGCAAGGGCGCTCCGGCCAGATCGCCAACCGCCTCGTCCACTCCGATCTCGTCATCCTCGATGAGCTTGGATACTTGCCGTTCAGCGCGTCAGGCGGTGCGATGCTGTTCCATCTGCTGAGCAAGCTCTACGAGCGAACCAGCGTCATCATAACGACGAACCTCAGCTTCAGCGAATGGGCCAGCGTGTTCGGTGATGCCAAGATGACCACGGCATTGCTCGATCGGCTTACCCATCATTGCCACATCCTTGAAACCGGAAATGACAGCTTCCGCTTCAAGAACAGCTCGGCGCATGAGCCCAAAACAACGAAGGAGAAACGCAGGACCTTGACCACTACGACCAGCACAAACGATACCTAAAGGCGGGTCACTTCTCGGTGGAAACGCCGGGTCAGCTCTCAGTGGAAATCAACA
>NZ_VIWP01000033.1 GCF_007829835.1 Neorhizobium alkalisoli
TCAGCGCATTTTTGGTGGGATATCCCAGCTGGCGAATGGTCGCGTTAAGCCGCTTGCCAAGCCGGATATAGAGTTCAACTGCTCGAAGTCTGTCTACGTAGGAATACATGAACTACCTCCTGGTGGTCCAAGTTTTCGTCCGCACCCCCACCGGCTCAGTTCCGCGTGGAAACCAACACATAGGACGTTTGAGAACTAAACCGCTGCGATCTTCGAGGAAAGAAGACCGTTCCAGTGGTTTCGTTCCTTAAGCTTATTTAGTGTTTCTCATGACTTGGAAATCGCATTACCAATAAGATTTGTCATTTCTAACGTATATTTTCTTATCTGTCAATTAATATTCGATGCTTTGAAGTTTAATTTAAAGTAGTTTCTGTTTGATTCAGAAAATCTCCCTGCGGGAGAGAGTGTGACATTCGTAAACTCATGTCGCCCACTTCCATTGTTATTATCTGAATCAAAAATGTGGTTGGGTCGGAATTATGATATAAAGACAAGTAGGAAGAGTGGAATTTTTTTGGTAAGAAACTCTTTTAATACTATAAAGGAAATATTACTCATTTTTTTTCACCATCTCAATTCAGTCTATCAGATCATATAACCCTTCTACCTGTTCTTCTCTTAGGTAGTTGCGACCTGAGACAGTATTGGATCAATTAATGATCGTCATGCTGATGAAAGGGCATCGTGAAGCCTCAGCGGAACGATGATCCACAAGCCCTTCGGGCATGATGTAAGCGTCCGGTGAAGCTGCCTTTGAGATTTTCCGCGAACACCTGAAGTTACGTCACTAATTCCGTCATTAGAGACGTCATCAGGGATGAACTATGGGCCGCATGGAGATTTTGACAGGCGTCGAGCGTCGGCGTGATTGGTCCGACGACGAGAAGCTTTCGATACTACAACAGGCGGCGGACCCGGATGCCAGGATCGCCGATGTCGCTCGGCGGCACGATATCAAACCCCAGCAGATTTACACGTGGCGGCGGAAGTTCACAGCGGAGCAGACTGAGCCAGTGGTTTCTTTCCTGCCGGTCGCATTGATCGCGACGCCATCGAGCGACGAGGCTGAGCGTCCGGCACCAGTGGACAAGCCTACCACAAAGCGCTCGGCACGGCCCATACGGATCGAGATCGGTTGCAAGGGCGGTCGCGTCTTGAAGGTGGAAGCCAACATTGCGCCTGATGTCCTGAAGGCACTGATCCGCTCGGTTGAAGACGCATGATCGCGCCAGGCGCAAATGTGCGCGTCTATCTCGCCTGCGGTGTGACTGACATGCGCAAGGGGATCGATGGCCTGATGGCGCTGGTGCAGTCGTCGCTTCGCCAGAAGCCCGCGTCCGGCTCGGTGTTCGCGTTTCGAGGGCGTCGTGGTGATCGCATCAAGCTGCTGTTCTGGGATGGCCAGGGATTTTGCCTCTACTACAAGGTCCTGGAGAAAGGGCGCTTTCCGTGGCCGTCTGCGACCGACGGCACGGCCCGACTGACGGCAGCGCAGTTGTCGATGTTGTGGGAAGGTATCGACTGGCGGCGACCCGCCTGGACATCTGCGCCGACACGGGTTGCGTAGAGTAGAGGCCAATCTTTACAGACAGATAAGTGGTATTCTGAGGCCAAATCGGGTATAGATTTTGGTATGGAAGAAGACCATTCGAACCTGCCGGAAGACATCGATGCATTGCGAGCCATTATCGCTGCGCAGGCCGATCAACTGGCTGAACAGGCTCGAAAGCTTCAATCCCGCGACACCCTGATCGACAAACTGAAGGCGCAGCTTGCAGTTCTCAAGCGGGCACGGTTCGGCTCGTCCTCCGAGAAGATGGACCGCGCCATCGAACAGCTCGAACTGGCGTTGGAAGATATCGAGGCGGCAGAGGCGGAAGCTATGGCCCCTGCATTGTCGTCGACTGCCAGTCCGGCAAAGGCCAAGCCGAGCCGCCAGCCATTGCCCGATCATCTGCCACGCCATGACGTGACGCACCAGGCAACTTGCGCATGCCCGGTCTGTGGCGGCTCCGACTTCATCCGTGCAGGCGAAAGCGTCAGCGAAGTTCTCGATTATGTCCCGGCCTCATTCCGTGTCGTGCGCCATGTCCAGCCCCGCTTCACCTGCAAGGGCTGCGATACGCAGATTAAGGCCGACATGCCGTCGTTGCCCATTGAACGCGGCAAGCCGGGACCGGGGCTGGTTGCCCATGTGCTGATCGCCAAATATTGCGATCACCTGCCTCTTTATCGCCAATCCGAGATTTATGCGCGGGAAGGCGTCGATCTGTCCCGCTCGACCATGGCCGACTGGATCGGCAAGGCCAGCACATTGCTGGAGCCGCTGCTAGCGAAGCTTCGAGACCATGTTGCATAGCGGCAATCTAGGTAAGATTCAGCGTCAATCAGGATGAGACTCGCGCCGGGGTGTGACGGAGTGAGGGCGTAGCCCGATCGTAGTCATA
>NZ_VIWP01000034.1 GCF_007829835.1 Neorhizobium alkalisoli
CCGCTGAAAACATGCGAGGGACGGTTGAAACATGGGTCAATTCTCAATGGAAATATCGGGCTGCGCCGGGTCAGCTCTCAGTGGAAATCAACACCAAAGCTGACCTAAGGCGTAAAATCCTGCAATAATGAGACCAATATAGCGCACCAACCCCAAGAATCTGGACAGCTGCTGACATTGCAAAGGGTTTAAATTGCGCGCCCGCCTTGTTTCAACCAAAATGTCTGGGCGAAATCGGGGCAAGACATGTTTTCTTCAAACGACTCACTCGAACCGAAAGACCTGAGGCTTTTGCGCTCAGTGCTTGAGGACGTGTGCCGTGAGAGGAGAATCGAGGTTAGCCATCCCGAAGCACAGCCGCTCGCCCGCGAGCTGACGGACTGGTATCTTTTCGGGGTCAAGCATCCGGATCAGCTCAAAGAGATGTTGAAGCCGCTCTAGCCTTCTTCACGAGAGAAGGAATGCTTCTTTCGCAGCCGCAATGAAATCCATCCTTGCTGTCTCGATATCTAGAAGATCACGCGTGGCGAGTTCGCAGCTTTGCAGCGCTTTGCGATACGCTTCACCACGTTCGATGGGCCACCTATGTTGCAAGTAATCCATCGCGACAGATGGGGACTGAACGACTTCTGACGCACCATAGCCAATCCGAATATAGACCGGATCAGACCACGCAAAATTATAGGCGAACTCGACAGCCAACTTACTCTCCCAACGATACAAAAAGCTGACGCTCAACGGCTTAAATGGCAATACGATATTTGGACGGACTTGAAAATGAACTTTATCTAATTTTCGAATCTAGCCGTGCGTTCATGAGCAATTCTTGCTTTGTCGCAAATGTACCAAGAAGCTTGATTAAACGAAGCTGCTCGTCACTTTTGAGTTTATGCCTGAGTGCAAAGTCTGTCACACGCATGACCTCTTGCAGACTTGTTTGATCAACGTCTTTTTCGAACTTCATCGTATTATCCCTTCAGCGCATGCCGATATCCATCCATCTCGCCACGATTGGTGACTTTCGGTCTCGATTTCCGCGTAATAGGGATTGCCGCGCTCAAGATTGAGGCCTTGGATCGCTGCTGCTCTGCCTTCATCGAAGCAGAATGGCTTTGCGACTGTCTCATGTAACAAACTGCAAGCTCTTCAAGCTTATCGAAACCCATGTCACCGCCCGCCGAGAGGGTCGGCTGGAACGCGGCTCTTCGATGTTGGTTCCGAGAATTTGAGAAGCGTACGCTTTTGGACGAAAAATGTGGGTCACGATTCCGGTCGCTCAGAGAATGACAAAAAGTGTCGCCAATCCCGCCAGCATGATCGCCGTTGCGCCGCCATAATCCTGAATAGCGTTCTTCATGACTTTGCGCATGTCCAATACCCCAATCAGATCAAGTATCGTATCGCGGCTGCAAACGCATATGACGGATCAAAGTTCCATCAGCGCCGCGCGGGCTTTCTCCCGATGTTTTGACTATCAGGACATCGAGAGCGACCGCGTCAGTGGGTTCATCATTAAGGGAATACTCATGTTAAAAAGTATGTTTCGTTCGAAGGAGTACGTGCGATGGCAACAATCGATTGGTGGGCTTCGTCACAAGGGCTTCGGGTCATTTTCGCGTTGAGCGTGACAATCGCTGCTGCGGTTGACCGCATCGTTCTCACTAAAGCTACTCAGTTGAAGAATGGCGGATCAATCTTCAGCCATCGGCCTCGACCAGCTCATGGCTCTGCGTCCGCGTTGGCACAAGCGTATTCACATCGATAAGCCCGAACCTAGTTTCGCAAAAAATTCGCGAGGGCAATTGCTGTTCAGCTGATCACGCCACATGAAACGCTAAATTGACGAGAAGGCTATCTCGGTTGAGACCGGGGCAACGCCGAAAGAAGTCGTTGCTGAATTGGAAACCATAAAAGCAGAGACGCCAGCTCTTAGGGCCGAACAGACACATAATGTGGTGCTCTGATCCCCAAAAACTGGATCGTTTTTAATTGGAGTTTTCCGCGCTAGATTCCCGGCTGGGAACAGGAGCGGAAGCTATGAAGGCATC
>NZ_VIWP01000035.1 GCF_007829835.1 Neorhizobium alkalisoli
CCCGCTGAAAACATGCGAGGGACGGTTGAAACATGGGTCAATTCTCAATGGAAATATCGGGCTGCGCCGGGTCAGCTCTCAGTGGAAATCAACAGCATATGGCAAAATACTGGGAATTGCCGAAGCTAACCTCGTGTGGACCTATCTCAACAAGGGGACGCACGAAGAGGCAGATAGGGATGACTTCGATGCCGAGGTGGTCGAAGTCGTGGTCCGGACGCTTGAAGAGCTGGATGTCATCGATCTGCGCCCGCGGCGTTGACGGTGCGGTAGCGCTGCACGGTCGGTGTGGGCGACGACTGGTGGCAATTTCCAGAGCTCCGCCAACTCGGCATGATTTTGATCATCACCGATGTGAGGGCGGACGTCTTAGACAACATCGTATTGAACCAACGGAACCTCGGTGAAGGTACAAAGTAAGCGATGTGCTGATCCCACCTTGGCTGGCTAATACCCAATCGGAGTATTAAACTTCAATCGCTGTAGAGCGGATGCGGCGGCATGGCTCCAACAGCGATCATATAAGTTAGGCCGACGGCACGACACGCCGTGTAATCTTTGATCAACCACGATCAACTGAGGCGGTGGACCTAAGGTGAAGAGCAGGGCAACATCGAATGATACTTGCTTGTTTGGAGCCGCTTGATGATCCGCTTCTTCTGTGGCGTGGCCCTGCTGAGTGTCCTTTCGATTTTCGTCATCCCAGCGGTATTGATCACCACGGCCATTCCCGTGGAGGTCGTTTACATCGTTCCTTTCGCGCTCTGTATCATCGCTTTGATAAAGCGCCTCAACGGGAGCGAACCTCGAAAAGGCGATGAACTGGCTAAGAAGTTCGGTGTGTGGGTGGCTGCGCGGATTTCCAAGACCTTTGATTTACAGCCTCGGCCAGAGCCTACCATGGAGGAAAGGTTGATCGCGGTTGCTGTTGGAACCGCTGCTGTTATTGCTCTTGGGGTGGTGGCGTATCTCTATCAGGCCGCTCCTCGCTGGTACGGCGTTATTTTTGTACTATGGCTTGTTGCCATGTTCACCGCATGGGGCGTGCGGCGTCCGAACCTACAGCAGCCGAATGACGGTGAGTGAATGCTCATGGCCAACTGCGGTCATTGGTGTGACCTGCATTGTATGGGAAGATAGTTCCACGGCAAAAGGGCGTCGATCTGGCTTTGTTTGTGGCCAGTAACGATAGCAGTAAGGGTCGCGGTCAAATAGGCAAGCGGATCGACGGCGTTGAGCTTACACGTCTCGATCAACGAGGCGATTGTCGCCCAGTTCTCCGCTCCGGCATCGTGCCCGGCAAAGAGCGCGTTCTTCCGATTGAGAGCAATCGGCCGGATTGTCCGCTCGACGGTGTTGTTGTCGATCTCTATGCGTCCGTCGGTCAGGAAGAGCTTCAGGCCGTCCCAGTATTTGGCGATGTAGGCCAAAGCCTCGCCGAGCGGGGACTTCGTTGCGACACGGGCACGGTGATGGACAAGCCAGGCCTGCATGTCGGCGACCAGTGGTGCTGACCGCTCCTGTCGCCCCGCAAGGCGAGCCTCTGGATCGAGGCCACGCAGTTCGGACTCGATCCGATACAGTTCACCGATCCGCTTGACGCCGTCCTCGGCAATGGGTGCTGAGCTGTTGCGGGTGATATCCACCAGCTTGCGACGAGCGTGCGCCCAACAATAGGCAAGCCGAATGTCTGGGCCAATCCTGTCTGGCCCGATCAGCCTGTTGTATCCGGCGTAGCCATCGACCTGCAGGATGCCGGAGAAGCCCTGCAATATCCGTTCGGCATGAATGCCCCCGCGACCGGGAGCGTAGGTGTGCCGATTCCGATGAAGCCGCCCCTTTGTTCCGAGATGATTGCGCCCCGTGATTCCGGGATGATCTCGCCCCCTTCTGAGGAGGTTTGCAGGCAA
>NZ_VIWP01000036.1 GCF_007829835.1 Neorhizobium alkalisoli
GCGGATAAAAAGTTGGACTGCTTTATAAGTTCAGGCCGAGGCTCTGACGATACTCGACCGGGCTGAGCGATCCCAACGATATCTTGATACGCTTCTCGTTATACCAGCGAATATAAGCATCTACCTCGGCGACGAACTGTTCGATTGTGATGGCCTTCCAATCTCGTGGATAGAAGAGTTCCGTTTTAAGCCGGCCGAAGAACCCTTCGCACGCGGCGTTGTCTTGTGAGCAGCCCTTTCGGGACATCGAGCGAACCAATTTCGCATCGCTAATCCGTGTGAGCCAACCCGGCCAGCGATAATGGGCTCCGCGATCGGAATGGACGATTGGCCGTTCCGCAGCGTCGGTCACGGTCTCGATGGCTGCTCTCGTGGATAGAAGAGTTCCGTTTTAAGCCGGCCGAAGAACCCTTCGCACGCGGCGTTGTCTTGTGAGCAGCCCTTTCGGGACATCGAGCGAACCAATTTCGCATCGCTAATCCGTGTGAGCCAACCCGGCCAGCGATAATGGGCTCCGCGATCGGAATGGACGATTGGCCGTTCCGCAGCGTCGGTCACGGTCTCGATGGCTGCGTCCAGCATGGTATTGACCAGGCCCGCGTCTGGTTGCGTTCCAATCGACCAACTGATGACCATCCCGTCGAAGCAGTCGATGATAGGAGAAAGGTACACCTTCCCGGCTGGGATCTGGAACTCGGTGATGTCTGTCAGCCATTTCACATTCGGCGCTTCTGCATGGAGGTCCCGATTGATCAGGTTTTCGGGTGCCGGACTGATTTCTCCCAGATATGATCCAAAACGCCGTCGACGCGGTCTGGCGACGATCAACTGCTCCTGCTTCATCAACCGCTGCACAACCTTTTCCGAGATTGTTACGCTCTGCCTGGCCAGCGACGCCTGTAGTCTGCGATAGCCATAGCAACGACGGTTCTCTTCAAAGATTTCCGCAAGGCTGTGCCGGACGGCCTCATACTTGTCTGCCAGACAAATGCGCGTGCGATGTTAAAAATAGGAGCTTCGGGCAATTCGCAGCTGGGCGAGTAGTTCTGGCAAGCGATAATCTTCCTTAAGGGCGTCAATCAGCTGTGTCTTCTCCCGATTACTCAGGATCTGCAGATCGACGCCCAGGTCTTTTTTTATGAGTTCGTTGGCCTTCTTCAGGAGATCATGCTCGAGTTGCAACTGGCGAACATCACGCTGGAGAGCTTCAAGCTGTCGTTCGAGCTCCTCACGTTCAGGCACCTTGGAGTTTGCTTTGCGGCGTTTCATGGATGATGGGGCCTCATGACCGAGAAGCTGGTCCTTCCAGCTGTACAATGTAGGCCGCGAGACGCCCAGCCGGTCAGCGACCTGTTGAGCGCTTTCATCTCCACTGCATAGTCCGATGACCCCCGCTTGCCGGACCTCGTCGGAATAGCCAGGGTGCCACGATCGCCCGACCAACGATGTTCGCGTCTCGGGAAGTGCCTCCCGGACCCATGCGGTCAGTGTCCCTCGTCCGGGATAGCCAAGTGCCCTCATCGTCGCAGAGATGCAACGATCATGGGTGCGAAAGTGCTCAAGTGCCGCCTTCCTCTGAGCCTCGGAATATTTTGGCGCTCGCGCTACCGGCTGAGTACGCAGGTCGAGATGCTGTAGGTACACACGGTACCAGCCCCTCAGCGCATTTTTGGTGGGATATCCCAGCTGGCGAATGGTCGCGTTAAGCCGCTTGCCAAGCCGGATATAGAGTTCAACTGCTCGAAGTCTGTCT
>NZ_VIWP01000037.1 GCF_007829835.1 Neorhizobium alkalisoli
GGTCGACATCCTGTTCAACTGCGCCGGCGTCGTCCATGGCGGTTCGGTTCTGGAGATGACCGAAAAAGATCTCGACTTCGCCTTCGATCTCAATGTCCGCGCCATGGTGCGCACGATCAAGGCGGTGCTGCCCGGCATGCTGGAGCGCGGTGACGGCACGATCATCAACATGGCCTCGATCGCCTCGAGCTCGAAGGGCGTTCCGAACCGCTGCGCCTATGGCACGACCAAGGCGGCTGTGATCGGCCTGACCAAGGCGGTCGCCGCCGATTACGTGACGCGTGGCATCCGCTGCAATGCGATCTGCCCCGGCACGGTGGAAAGCCCGTCGCTGGAAGAACGCATGCGGGCGCAGGGCAATTACGACGAGGCCCGGGCCGCCTTCATCGCCCGCCAGCCGATGGGCCGGCTCGGCACGCCGGAGGAGATTGCAGACCTTGCCGTCTATCTCGCCAGCGCGACCTACACGACAGGCCAGGCCGTCGGCATCGATGGCGGCTGGTCGATCTGAGCGGGTTTCGAAGACCCGAAATCTGATGCGTATTTGATGTGAAAGGACACTTGCGATGAAATTCCTCCGTTACGGCGCAGCCGGCACCGAAAAGCCCGGCATTGTTGATGCCGAAGGCAGGATCCGTGATCTCTCGGGCCATGTTGCCGATCTTTCCGGCGCGGCCCTTGCCCCGGATGCGCTGGCAAAACTCGGTGCGATCGATCTCTCCCTGCTGCCGGTCGTTGATGGCAATCCGCGTCTCGGCCCCTGCGTTGCCGGCACTGGCAAATTCATCTGCATCGGCCTCAACTATTCCGACCATGCGGCCGAAACCGGTGCCACCGTGCCGCCGGAGCCGATCATCTTCATGAAGGCCTCGTCTGCGATCGTCGGTCCGAATGACGATGTCCTCATTCCGCGCGGTTCGGAAAAGACCGACTGGGAGGTCGAGCTTGCCGTCGTC
Source organism: Neorhizobium alkalisoli (assembly GCF_007829835.1). Lineage (GTDB taxonomy): Bacteria > Pseudomonadota > Alphaproteobacteria > Rhizobiales > Rhizobiaceae > Neorhizobium. The sequence goes on from NZ_VIWP01000037.1 coordinate 957, forward strand.
ATCGGCAAGACCGCGAAATACGTCTCAGAGGCGGATGCGCTCGATTACGTCGCCGGTTACTGCGTCACCAACGATGTCTCCGAACGCGCCTTCCAGACGGAACGCTCGGGCCAGTGGACCAAGGGCAAGTCCTGCGACACGTTCGGGCCGATGGGACCATGGCTGGTCACCAAGGACGAGGTTCCGGATCCGCAAAACCTCGGCATGTGGCTGAAGGTAAACGGCCAGACGATGCAGGACGGGTCTTCGAAGACCATGGTTTATGGCGTCGCCTTCCTGGTTTCTTATCTCAGCCAGTTCATGTCGCTGCATCCGGGTGATGTGATCTCCACCGGCACACCGCCCGGCGTCGGCATGGGCCTCAAACCGCCGCGTTATCTCAAGCCCGG
>NZ_VIWP01000038.1 GCF_007829835.1 Neorhizobium alkalisoli
GTGCTCTGATCCCCAAAAACTGGATCGTTTTTAATTGGAGTTTTCCGCGCTAGATTCCCGGCTGGGAACAGGAGCGGAAGCTATGAAGGCATCGAAGTTTTCGGACGCGCAGAAAGCGTTCATTCTGAAGCAGGGCGATGACGGAGTGCCGGTGGCAGAGATTTGCCGCAAGGCGGGCATCAGCCAAGCAACTTATTTCAATTGGCGCAAGAAGTACGCTGGGCTGCTGCCCGATGAGATGCGCCGATTGAAAGCTCTGGAAGATGAGAATTCCAGGCTCAAGAAAATCGTTGCCGATCTGACACTGGACCGCGAGATGCTCCAGGATGTCATCCGCCGAAAGCTCTGAGGCCTGTCAGGCAGCGCAAGCTGATAGACGGGATGCTGGTGGATTGGGGCATCTCGATCCGACGGGCCTGCAAGGTTCTGAGGTTCGACACGTCGACCTACCATTACAAATCCCGCCGCACCGGACAGGCCCCACTCGAACGACGCATCAAGGAGATTTGCGAGACGCGCGTGCGGTATGGCTATCGGCGTGTCCATGTCCACCTGCTCCGCGATGGATGGAAGATCAACATGAAGAAGACACGCAGGATTTACAGCGAGTTAGGTCTTCAGCTGCGCAACAAGCATCCCAAGCGCCGGGTGAAGGCCAAGCTTCGGGACGACCGCCAGGAAGCTGTCGGCCCGAACGATGTCTGGGCGATGGACTTCGTTCACGACCAGCTCGCCACCGGCAAGAAGCTGCGCATCTTGACCGTGGTCGATACGCACTCGCGCTACTGTCCGGCCGCCGACGCTCGCTTCACCTATCGAGGCGAAGACGTGGTCCAGACCCTGGAAGGCATCTGCAGGAAGACCGGCTATCCGAAGACGATAAGGGTGGATAACGGCAGTGAGTTCATCTCTCGTGATCTCGACCTGTGGGCCTATGCCAACAACGTCACCCTGGACTTCTCGCGGCCTGGCAAGCCGACCGACAACGGCTTCATCGAGGCCTTCAACAGCAAGCTGCGGGCGGAGTGCCTGAACGCCCATTGGTTCCTGACCCTTGCGGATTCGCGCGAAAAGTTGGAGACTTGGCGTCGATACTATAATGAGGAACGTCCTCACTCGGCGATCGGATATAACGTCCCGATTGACCTGCATAATCCCGGTGGCACAACCAGCCAGCCATCGTGATCAAAGCCGGAAAACTCCAGCTTCCGGCGGTCCAAGGTTCGGTCTCAGTGCA
>NZ_VIWP01000039.1 GCF_007829835.1 Neorhizobium alkalisoli
GTGTCGATACTCGTTAGACATAAGCCTATCCTCAAGCCTGTGCTTGAGCCTTTCTGCTTATGCCGACTGTCCGGTCGAAATGGGGGGCAGTTCAATCGATCGAGCAGCGGCTGCCCACCGAAATCAAAAACAACCTGGCGATCATAAAGGTTTGTGCGGGGCATTCGAGACCATGGTCATGCTTCCCGTTGTCGTACACCGATCCGATTATTGAGATAGGAGCAGTCTTTCAACCACAGGGAGGATTACTTGTTCGAATGGTTGATCTTTTTCTCCAGTCCTCTGATGGTGCTTGTGACAACCGCTTCGAGTGCTGTCGCGCCTGGTCGAGGCGCCTGCCGGCTGCCTCCGCACAATCTATCTCGCCGACGTCCAGACGCCTTTCTGCATGCGTGACCCCCGGCAGGGTGCCCACATCAATGTCCTCGGAGGCTTGAATGTGTTTGAGTCGGCGAAACGACACGGGATAACGCAGATCATCTACCACTGGAGGCGTTTTTTGTTTAGAAGATGACCGCATCCCCGAGCCGATCACCCACTGCGGATCCTTCAAGCTCGAACACGAGGGATCATCTCGGACCTATTGGGTCGAAAGCGGGATTTCGAGCGTCGGAATGTGGCCCTTTAGTGATCGATGGCTTCGGCCGCGACGCCGGGCTCACCGCCACGTTCACCTAGGCATGCCGGGCGGCGGCGCTCAGCGAATCCTTTACGATCAGCATAACCGGCCCGGTTCCTCTCGAGCTTCGAGGACGTGGTAGCCGCCTCCGAGGCAGCAACAGGCCTGGGCTTTTCGAGCGCGCAGACTTTAAACCTTTCGAGTATGACGGTCCCGCCGAGCGGTATGCTGATCTCATCCGAGCGATCATGCCGCAAGCTGAAGTTTTGTGCAAAGGGGGAGGGCGACTACCCCGCTCTCCACCGTTCATAATGACTTCCAAACAAGCCGTTCGATCTCCCGCTGGTGACGAGCCTTGAGCAAGGCTGTTGATTTCCACTGAGAGCTGACCCGGCGTTTCCACCGAGAAGTGACCCGCCTTTAGGTATCGTTTGTGCTGGTCGTAGTGGTCAAGGTCCT
>NZ_VIWP01000040.1 GCF_007829835.1 Neorhizobium alkalisoli
AGATTGAGCGCCTGGGCAAATAGCCTGGTCTCCCGTGCTGTATAAGCCGAACCGTTGTCCGAGAGATGCTCGATAGCATGCGGGGCTCGGGTTGCATGGAAGCGTTTCTCGACCGCCTCCAGCATCATGTCGCGGACATCCGAGCCGGATATTCCGGCATTGGCGACCGCTGTCCAGGCGATGATCTCGCGGTCGAAGGCGTCAATGATGAAAGCGAGGCGAACGACCTCCCCATCCCAGCAGGTGAACTCCAGACCATCGGAGCACCAGCGCAGGTTGGAGCGCATGACCATGACCTTGCCGTCGTGGAGGCGGCCCTTGCGAACGGCCGTATGCTTCTCCAGCAGCATGGCGTGGTTGCCCATGATGCGATGGACCCGTTTGGCGTTGACGACAGGCTTATCGGCGGCTCGCCTTTCGCGATTGAGGAGCGCGGCGATCCGCCGATAGCCATAGGTTGGCCTTTGATCCACCAGCCTGCGGATGGCGGGCAGAAGCTCTGCATCCCCGACCTTATGGTATGCTCCACGCGGCTTCGATCTGCCTTTCAGCCGTTCGACGAGATTGGAACGGGAGACACCCAGCGTGTCCGCGACGGTCTTCATCGCGAACCGTCCTTCGGCAACAAGATCGGCCGCGATATCCGTTTTTTTGAGTCCGCTTTGGAAAGAGCTTCGCGAAGGATCTCCACCTCCATCGTCTTACGGCCGAGCATGCGCTCCAACTCGCGGACGCGATCTTCCAGCTTCTTCACTTCCGAATTGCCGACAACGGGCTCGTCAGAATCCACGGCTGCAGCACCTCCCTCGCTCAAGAGCCTGCGCCACCGATAAAGCAGATTGGGCGCGACGCCATGGCAGCGAGCGGTGGACGATACCGTCTCGCCTGGTTCGAAACTCTGCTCAATGATTGTCAGCTTTTGCTCGGTTGTCCATCGCCTGCGGCGAACATCACCCGTCAGCAGTTCAACGTGTCGATACTCGTTAGACATAAGCCTATCCTCAAGCCTGTGCTTGAGCCTTTCTGCTTATGCCGACTGTCCGGTCGAAATGGGGGGCAGTTCA